>CAVRYJ010000046.1:0-16752 GCA_963725425.1 uncultured Clostridiaceae bacterium | reverse complement strand
CAAACCTTTAGAATCCAATAAAATATCTAAGTAGCCTGTGCTTCCTCGAGTGTACATAACTTTCATTGTCTTATTGTAAATGTTCTGCTCTGTCTTTACATCTTCCTGTGCTTTTGCCATAGTATTCTTGTCATTATTTACTTCCTATCTGATCATTAAGTGTGTTAACCTGAACCATACCTTGTATAATATCTATATTTCAGTTTATATGTGGATTATCTTTAATTGCTATCTTTTTCTGCGCAATGTCTACTACTATAACATTAAACATGATTTGAACACAACTGCCATATATCCTTGAAATAATTATTTATTACACGATTTTCTTTTTTAGCCTTAGTATAGTATCAATTCGATAAAATTTTTCTCGCATACTTTAATATACTTACTCTCATACGAATATTTTATCCATGATCTGTATATAAAATCATATTATGCCTCGTTATCATTTTATTGAATGTTTGTAAATCTCATTTTTTGGTACCTTTCTATCTTTAGCTACCATTTTTATTGCCTCTTTTTTAGAAACACCTTCATCCATATACTTTTTTATATGCTCTTCGATATCTAATCCTACCCATACTGATTTTTTTTCTTCCTCAATTGCTTCATCACTTTTACCAGCTATTACAAGTACATATTCTCCCCGAGGCTCATTTTCCTCATAATATTTTACAACTTCAGATAGACTTCCTCTGTTTATATTTTCATATAATTTCGTTAATTCCTTACATATTGAAATATTTCTGTCCCCAAGTTCCTCTAATAGGAAATTTAGCGTGGTTTTAGCCTATGTGGTGCTTCATAAATTATAATTGTATCTCTATAATTTTTTATTTCCTGAAGTACTTTATGCCTATCTTTATTTTCTCTTGGCAAGAAACCTCTAAATACGAATTTGCTTGAATCTAGTCCTGAATAAACAAGCCCTGTTACTAGTGCTGTTGCCCCCGGAATAATTTCAAAGTCTATTTTCCTTTCAATACACCTTTTTATTATTACACTTCCTGGATCTGATATTCCAGGCATGCCAGCATCCGTAACTAGCGCAATGGTTTTGCCACTTTCTATTTTCTCTATAATATCATTTGATTTGTCATTTTCGTTAAACTTTTGATAACTTATCATTGTTTTCTTAATATCAAAATGGTTTAACAATTTAAGAGTGTGTCTTGTATCTTCAGCTGCAACAATATCACATTCTTTAATGGTTTCTAGTGCTCTTAATGTAATATCCTTAAGATTTCCTATTGGTGTTCCTACTAAATATAATTTTCCTGCCATTTTCAAAGCTCCTCTATTCTAGATTATCTATTTCACCCTGCCATAAATTCTATCTATCTTCTCCGTATAACTTCCATCTTCGTTATGTACATATATAGGTTCCTCCCACTTTAAAAATGCACCTCCATCTTTATGCCCCTCTACCAGTATGATATTAGGTGCTTTATTTAAGCTAGGATACACCATCTGCACGCTTTTTGGCTCCGTTTTATCTTTCTCATAGCACAAAATATATCGCCAGTCTTTCTGGTCTATGTGCCATGTACATTCTTCCATTGTCCTTAAGGATGCTCCTAGCTGCTATTATAACATCTTCAAGTGTGCAACATATCTCATGTCTAGCTATTGCATTTTTATTATTTGGGTTTATAATACCTGAGTTTTTAAGCTTATAGGGTGGATTTACTGTTACTACATCCGCCTTAGGTAACCCTTTTATAAGCTTCATATCCTTTATATCTCCATGTAAAAATTCAATTTTATCTTCTAATTCATTTAACTTTAATGATCTATCAGCCATTTTTAACCATATCTTCCTGTATTTCAATACCAACAATACTTGTAGCCTCTGTTTTACCTGCAAGTAAAAATGGAATGATTCCACCACCAGTACATAAGTCCACCACCCTGATTCCTTTTTAATCTTTGCAAAATTTCAAAAGCACCACATCTATTCCAAATCTAAAAGCATCTTTTTTTTGTATTATATTAATACCACCAAGTTGTAAATCATCTAACGTTTCATCTTCCTGCACTAGCTCCATTTTCAACCCACCTCTTCATATTATTTACATATTGAAAAAAAATAGCTAGTTATTATGCTAGTCTACTTTGTCTCATACTGCCCTAATTATAATATTAATATATCACAAATGAGTTTAGATATGTACTATAGCTTAGATAACGGCAATAAAAATAGCCTTATATAATCACATAAGGCTATTTCCCTGCGTTGCTTTCCGTAGCACTATATTTACTATCAATAACTACTATGTCAACTCTTCTATTCTTTGCTCTTCCTGCATCAGTATTATTATCAGCAATTGGTCTACTCTCCCCATATCCTGTTGATGACAATCTTGCAGGCGTTATGTGTGATTGATCTTGTAATAACCTAACAACATTATTAGCTCTATCGCTAGACAATGCGAGGTTGTCCACATATTGTGAGTTTTTTATAGGAACATTATCTGTATTTCCTTCAACTCTTACATAATTGTCAATAGTGTTTAGCATGCTCCCTATTCCAACTATCTTTCCTAAAAATTCAGGTTTTATATCGGCTTTTCCAGAATCAAAGAAAGAAGCTTCCTGAAAACTAACTACCAAACCTTTCTCTTCAATTTCAGTACCAACACTCCCTGTCATACCATTTTTTTGTATGTACTGATCTATAAGTTTTTTTACCTGCGCTAATTTATTCTGTTCAGTCTGTGCAGTGCTATCATTTTGCTGCTGAGCACTTTGAGCATCAATGTAACTTGGTGTGCTTTTTGTACTTACAGCATCCACATTACCAATAATACTTTGTCCTGCTCCACTATTAAATCCCTCTCTAAGAGACTGCGCTACTTTTTCAAACTTAGAAGTGTTTAATGAACTAGATGCGTACATAACTATAAAAAATGCCATAAGTAGTGTTACTAGATCAGAATATGTAAGAAGCCATCTTTCGGAGTTAGCTTCTTTTTCAGGTTTTTTCTTCCTCATGATTCCTCACTCTCGCTATCATCCTCTTTTTTATCATATATCTCCAGCTGTTTTTTATCCAAAAATCCTTTAAGCTTTTCTTCTAGAGTATTGGGATTTACACCCTCTTGAATACATATTATTGCTTGAGTTATTAAGTTTTTTTCATCCATTTCAATTTGATTATATCTTTTAAGTTTATTTCCTATAGGTAAATAAATCAGATTAGCTGAAGATATACCATAAAGTGTTGCTATGAAAGCACTAGATATCGCAGCTCCCAATGCCGACGTATCTCCACTAAGATTACCAAGTACTACAATAAGACTTGCAACAGTACCAACAACACCAATAGTTGGTGCATATCCTCCTGCGGCGTCAAAAATAGATATACCTATCTTGTGCCTTTCGTCTATGAGATCAGCATTTAATTCAAGTGTTTCCCTAACAGTTTGAGGTTCAATACCATCCACTACCATTTGCAATTCTTTTTTTATAAATGGATCTATATCATCACCAGAAATCATTTCTTCTATACTTAATAATCCTTCTTTTCTAGTTTTAAATGCAATTTGTTTAAAATACTTAACTAAGTTAGGTGTGTCTATTTTACGTTTCGAAAATGCGACTTTTAAAATAGATCCCAATTTTTTCAAATCAGATACTGGGAATGATGCTCCAACCGCGCCTATTGTACCACCAAAAATAATAATGGCTGGTGCAAGTTTTCCAAGTCCTGCTATACCTCCACCATCTACTGAATATCCAAGTATAACTGCACCAATACTTATTATTATAAATATAATACCCTCCAAAATTTTTTCCTCCTTAAATCCAATTGGTTAAACTATATACTCAACTACAACAAAAAATTGCATATGTACAGATTTTATTATGTTGATAGCTAAAACAAAAAAAAATACTTATAATTATATTATCGTTGAAAGTTTATTTATATTTATATATTATAAAATAAAAAGTCCGCATAAAGCGGACTTTTTAAAAAATATTTTAAAATTATTCTTGAACTGGAGCTCCAACTGGACAAACATTAGCGCAATTTCCACAATCAATGCAAGTATCAGCATCTATAACAAATTGAGTATCGCCTTGGCTAATAGCGCTAACTGGACATTCAGAAGCGCATGCTCCACAGCTCACACAAGAATCAGTAATTTTATATGCCATTCAAATACACCTCCTTAAAGCATTTTTGGGACAAGTTTACCCTAAACAATTGTATCACGTTTTATTGAATTTTAAAAGTTGATTTTATATAACAGCAAAGCCCATTACTTCTAAAGCTTCAATGACCTTATCTAGATTTAGAAAATAGCTGTCATAGACAATTTCAACCTCTCCTTTTTCTCTGCTTATCTGACAGGCAACAACTCCCTCATTGTTGGATATAGTATTTCTAACTATACTAACATCCGTTAAAGTTTTCATATTGCAAATTTTAAGAGTTGATTTCATCACTATCCTCCTAGTCGTTTTTAAATAACTCTTTAATTATTTTATCATCTTCATGTTCTATCTCAAGCTTAATTTCAGATTCATCTATAGCTCCTTCGTATGAACCCGATACCAATATAAGGTTATTATTTATTGAAGCTTCTTTAATTATTTCTTCTCCATCTTCTGCCTTGACTCTAACTTTTACCATTTCCTTTACTACACTATTTGATACTACCTCTACATTTCCATATTCTTCGGTTTTAACAATAGAGCCTACTTTAGGAAGCCGTTTTCTAATATCTTCATAAGTGGATTGCTCGTAGTTAAGACAACACATAAGCCTTCCACAAATTCCAGATATCTTAGTTGGATTTAGTGATAAATTTTGTTCTTTTGCCATCTTTATTGAAACCGGAGCAAAATCACCTAAATGAGTAGCGCAACACATTGGTCTGCCACAAGGCCCAAGTCCCCCTATCATCTTAGCTTCATCTCTTACACCAATCTGTCTAAGTTCGATTCTAGTTCTAAAAATAGATGCTAAATCCTTAACGAGTTCTCTAAAATCCACCCTACCTTCCGCAGTAAAATAAAATATTATCTTATTGTTATCGAATGTATACTCAGCATCTATTAGCTTCATAACTAATTTATGTTTTTTTATTTTTTCATTACAAATAATAAAAGCTTCTTTTTGCCTAGTTTTATTATCTAAATACTTTTCTCTATCATCATCTGTGGCTTTTCTTATTACACCTTTCAGTGGTGGAACTATTTTATCGTCTTCTACATCCTTAGGTCCTATAACCGCATTTCCAAATTCTATTCCCCTAGCCGTCTCAACAATTACATCGTCTCCAGTTTGTATACTTATTTCACCAGGAGCAAAATAATAAATCTTACCTGCTTTTTTAAACCGTACTCCTACAACAGTTACCATGTTTAACCCTCCTGTATTTTAAGCAGCATTATGCGGTAAGCCATAGCTGCATTTACATTTCCCTGCAAATTGTTTTTAGTGTTGTTTACTATATCAATAATCTTATTCAGCTTTTTATACGAAAATGTTTCTGCTAATTTTTTTAAGTCATTAATCTTATCTAAATTAATGATATAGTCCTCATTTCCAACCTCTTTATAAATCATTATATCCCTTACATATGAAAGAATACATGCTAATACTTCTTGCCAATCATTTTTATTTTTAACTAAAAAGTCCTGATATTTAAGGAAGGTAGACAAATTATCTCCATTTGCATCTAGGAACATTTTAATTGTATTTTCTCTTATTTCACCATAAATAGAGTTATCCATAAAATCTTCTATTCTTCCAGGTATTCCATCCGAAAATGCCTTTACAGCTCTCTTTTCTTCCTCAAAAATATTAGGATACTCTCTAATTAAAAACTCATCTAATTCTTTTTCACTTAGCCTAGAAAGCTTATAGGCCTCACATCTTGATTTAATTGTATCCAATAAATTTTCTTGGTTTTCACATAATAAAATTAAAAATACACCATTAGGTGGCTCCTCAATACTCTTTAAAAAAGCATTTTGCGCCTGAACTGTCATTTTATCAGCATTATGGAGTATAATTACTTTTTTATTACTTTCATAAGGTTTTTTATTTATTTCTTCTGTTATATCTCTGATCTGATCAACAGAAATAGATTTTCTATTTTCAGGAATCCTATATTCCTCTATATCTACATACTCTTTATACTCATTCTTACCCAAAATGTTAACAGCCATTTCATAAGCAACATAACTTTTGCCTATTCCATCTTCACCTATAACTAAAGAAGCGTGAGAAAAATTTTCCTTATTTATAGAAGCAATAAGTGTCTCTCTAATGTCCAAATGACCAATAATGCTATCAAACAACATATTTCTTCACCATCAAATCTTTAAAAATTTATCTACATCAATTACAAACACATTAGCTCCACCAACTTCAACTTCCACGTCATATGGCACATATACACCAGTTGCCCCTGCAACTGGTGATGGTGATGTAATTAGTTGATCTCTTGTCTTGCATTCTTGTTCAATAATCGCAAGGACCTTATCTACATCTTCTTTATTAACACCAATAATAAGCGTAGTATTTCCCGCTTTAAGAAATCCACCAGTAGTGGCGAGCTTAGTTACACCAAATTTTCCATCATTTAATACATCTATCAAATCACCAGCATCATCATCCTGAACAATGGCAATAATAAGTTTCATAACAAAAAACCTCCTCAGGTTAAATATTTTTACTAGCTAATATAATCATTATTACACCCTAACTACATTTTAGCACTTTATTACAATTACAGATCTTGCATTTTACTTGTTTACACTATTATAATGTTTACTGGTCATATATACAATATTATTTTTATTCCTTTAGATGCCCAAATCATAAAGCTTTCGTTATATTTTAAAAATAACATATTCAGTGTATTTGATGTAATATAATGTATTCAATTAATGTAAATATTATTATTTATTTTTTGTTAATATATTATCACATTGTATAAAATAAGGTAATGAAATCTTCTCTAAAGTAGTTCTCCATTGAAAAATTAATAAAGATTTCTCCGTTTTACCAGAAAAATAAATAAATCAGGGACGTAAGTAGCTTATTTTGCAGCAATCTACTTACATCCCCAATTATAGAAATTTTCAACTCTTAACCTTCAATAACTCTATATTTTAAATTTATACGATGACTACCATTTGTGACACTCCCATCTTACTATAAAGAGAAAGCGATTCACACTAAATTAAAGATTTAAGTTAACTTTTCATAATGCTTTATCAATTTCAATCAGATAATAAAAGTAATTAAAAGACCTAAATATAGAGTTAGAAAATTTTTCTTACTCAAAATAGCCATACACCCCATAACCATACTGATTATCAGCAGTGGAATTGCTGCTGTAATATGTCCTGTGAAAATATGCCCTAACCCCCAAAACAAGCCTATTGATAATCCTCCCCAGGGGATAAGATTTCTCCCTGTAATCAATTCCAATGCATATTGAAAGATAAATACAGCAGTAGATACAATTAATATCTCTGCTAAATAATACAGATTCTGAAAAACTGATAATGGTAAGTCCCACTGCTTTCCATACATTTTCGCAAATCCTACATTTTCAGCAATAATATGAGGCTTAAATCCACCATCACTTATAAAAGCAAGCATTACTCCTAACACTATTGCAGAAATTATTAGCAGTATATTTCTTTTATTGAAATAAAAATTAAAAAGCGATAAGTTATTTTTTCTACTCCACTTAACAATATAAATCACCCAAGCTATCCAAATAGCAATAGTAATACTCCAGTGTATAACCATGTTAGATGGATAAATGCAAAATGAAGCATTGTGACTTTGACCCTTGTCTTTTGTGATTAATTTCATGATTGGTATTATAAGAATTTCTATGGCTAAAATACCAAAGCTTAAAAAGCCCCTCCTAATCAACCCATGTTTATATTCCTTACATTGATGTAAGTCAAGTTCGTTCAAATTCATCATCCCCCAAATTATTGTTATATTTATGCCATTTACCAAATATCATTATTTCCTACCAAATATGTGGAATAATCCTGCTAGTATTCTTTTTATACTCTTCATAGCTTGTTCCGAAATTATTTTCCAATAATTTTTCCTCTATGAAAATACGATAACCATAGATAATCGCTATGATAATTAATGTCCCTAATACTCCGATAAAACTTCTAAATGCTAGTGCAATTCCAATTAAGGTTAATATACTTCCACTATAGGCTGGATGTCTCAGATACTTATAGGGTCCTGTTTGAACTATTTTTTGTTCCGAATTTACCTGAGCGGTTAAAGTAAATGACTTACCCAGTGTCCATACAGAATACACTCTCAACAAAACTCCCAAGATAATAAACAAAATACCTACCCAAAAAATTGATACTGGCATTACAAGTAGAAGCCTTTTTCTGCAAATAGAATTTAAATATATTATAGATGTAAAACCTGCCACAATTACTAGAAAAGACCCTTTATCCTTCTTCTGTTTCTTGCCAAAATGTTTTACACTATTAAGAAAGGTATAGATCCAAATTAAAATTTCTGAAATCAGAAAAAATATAAATGCAACTTGAAAAACATTTTTTAGGATAAGTATTTCAAAACAAGAATTTCCATATAAATACATATAAATACCTTCTTTCTTTTATCATTATTGAAATTACTTCAGCATATGTCCGCCAATCGTAGACCATTTTCTGAACTATCCACCATATACTAGAAATTTTACTCATTTTTTACAACTTTTCAACAGAATACTCATTGGATCACCCCTGAAATTGTTATTATATTTATATTGTATTATTAAGCTATTGAATACATAATGTGTATTAAGTAACAATTTGAGCCAAAATAAACAATCTATGTTACTTTAGTAACACAGATTGTTTATTTTTGGTTTTTATAAAGAGAGCAGATAATTGAGTCCTTCTTTGAAGCTTTAACTTTTTCAGAATTTTTGAAATATAATTTTTAACTGTACCAACAGACAAAAAAAGTATTTTCGAAATTTCACTATTACTTTTACCATCTACAACTAGTTCTAGTATTTCATGCTCCCTATCCGTCAAAGTGCTAAAAATTTCATCTGTTTCTTTTATTTTCTTTTCCCCAGTATTTAGAGCATTTATAAGCTTTGGGGTTACGCTTGAATCAAATAACATCTTATTCATAAAAGCATCTTTAATGCTTTTTACTATATAATCAATTTCACTGTCTTTTAATAAATAGCCACTTATACCATATTTTATACCATCAAAAATATATTCATCTTCATTAAAAGTTGTAAGAATTATTATTTTAATGTGTGGATATTGTTTTTTTACAAGGTTTGTTGCCTGAATGCCATCCATCTTTGGCATTCTTACATCCATTAAAATAACGTCTATAAAGCTTTTGGCAAGCTTTTCAAGAACCTCATATCCATTTGTGGCCTCACATACTACATCTATTTCATTATCAAGACTTAATATTTTTTTTATGCCTTCTCTTATAATAGCTTGATCATCAGCAATCATTACCTTAATCATTTAAAGACCCTCCCGGAATTAACACTTTTATTGTAAATCCCTTGTTAATTGAGCTTGTAATACTTACATTTCCATTAATTCTTTTTATTCTAGCTGTAATCCCGTTAAGTCCATTTGATTTGTTTATAGATTTACATCCTTCACCATTATCTTTGATTATCATATGCAAATCATCATTTATAATTTCCAGTGAAATATCTATGGTGGTTGGATTCCCATGTTTTAAACTGTTTGTTATTGCTTCCTTTATAGTTGTAAGTAAAATATCTTCTACCGTGCCTCCTGTAAAATCAATATCACAGTCAAAATTAATCCTTACTATACCAAAATCATTAAATTTTTTGCAATTTTTCCTATTTCTTCTTTAAGATTATATTCTCCCTCTAATTCTTTCAGATTGTAAACTGTGGACCTTAAAGTATTAATGCTTTCTTTTACTAATTTATCGATTTCACATATTTCACTTTGAATTTTATCTTTATCATTTAATGCTTTAAGATACCTTATATTCATTGATAGTGCCATAAGGCTGTGTCCTATAGAATCGTGTAACTCTTGGGATATTCTAGTCCTTTCTTCTAAAATCAAATAGTCTCTTTCTTTGAATGAATATTCAATTAAATTAGAATTTAATATTTTTAGCTTATCTCTTTCGTGTTTATAATTATGAATAATACCAAATACTGATAATGTTAACGTATAAACTAAAATGGTAAATATAAGGTTATATGCAGTAATTTCATAATTTTTATTTACAAATATAAATTTATGTACTAGAAAATAAAATAAAAATGCAGAAATATGCAGAAATATAAATTTCACTCTAACTTTAAATTCAGTTGTATCAAATATATCATCCATTAAGAAAAAATAGTAAAAATTATCCCCGCTCCCCATAATCCAAATAAATGAAGCTAGAGATATTGATATAATTAAAAATTTGGGGTCATTCCTTTTTTTAGATGAACAATTCAAACAAATAAAAGTAAAGATAATAAGAAAAATATCTAATAAAAAAAGAAAAATATAATTTATGTGGCATTCCTGGCTGTACATTAAAATATGAATACCTGTATAGACTAGCAATAAATATCTTATAGTAGATTTAATAATATTCCAGGCTTTCAATATAATATTCAAATTAAACAACCTCTCTTGCGATTTATAATTCAGGCTTCTTCAAAAAAATACCTAATTAGTATACTAGCCTGTCCTCTTTCAGAAGATTATAATCAAGGCGATACAATATTCATTGGACTTCCATCAATAACCGCCTTTATATTAATAGCTAAATAATTAATAAGTCTTTGTCTTGATTCCAAGCACTTCCAACCTATGTGTGGTGTAAGAATCACATTATCCATTAAAAATAGCTCACTTTCTTTACTTAGTGGTTCTACATCTTGAACATCTAAGGCAGCACCTGCAATTAATCCTTTTTTCAGCGCTTCAATTAAATCAACTTCATTTATAATTGCACCTCTTGCCGTATTTATTATAAAAGCAGAAGGTTTCATTATTTTTAAATTTCCCTTATTAATAATATGTTTAGTCTGATCTGTAAGTGGGCAATGAATTGTTACGAAGTCACTTTCTTTAAGTAAAATCTCAAATGAGACATTCTGTATTTTATCATCGTTCCATTGTTTAGGAGTTCTACTGTATACTAATATGTTCATATCTAAGGCTCTTGCTACCTTTATTACTTGTTTCCCAATGGAACCACTACCAATTACCCCAAGTATTTTGCCTTGAACTTCCAGATGTGGTACCCCAAGATGTTTTGTGAAGTTATTAAAATTGCCTTGTTTAATCATATTTTGTTGAATTGATATGGAAGAACTTAAATCTAGTATAAAACCAATTACAAGCTGTGCAACGCCTTCAGTGCTATATCCAGGAAGATTGCAAACTGCTATGTTTTTTTCTTTTGCAGCCGCTATATCAATATTATTGTAACCTGTACCTGCTTCACAAATGAGTT
Source organism: uncultured Clostridiaceae bacterium (assembly GCA_963725425.1). Classification (GTDB taxonomy): domain Bacteria; phylum Bacillota; class Clostridia; order Clostridiales; family Clostridiaceae; genus Clostridium_I. The sequence continues at coordinate 5,249 of CAVRYJ010000046.1, read as the reverse complement.
CAACAGAATTAGGAAATTTGCTTATTAAATCACTACCTAATGGGATTTCTTTTGTTATTATAATATTTTGGTTTTGAACTCTTTCTAAAATTTCATCAGAGTTACTCTCATTATATTTTGTTAGAGTTGTAACTTTTTCTAATGGTGAAAAATCAAGTTTACTATCAAAGTCCACCCTACTTGAATTAAGAAATACTGTGTTTTTCATATTTTCCTCCTAATAACGTCTATATTTATAAATATACTACTGAATACATGATAATGTCAAAATTACGTTGGTCAAGGTATTCATTGACATTCTAATTGTAAATATTATATAATTAAAGAAAATTTCAATTATATATGGTAGGTGATGTTATGAAATCTTGCAATTTAAAAGTTGGGGATAGAATTCGGTTTGATTTGAGATCACCTTATTCAGATGAGGATATTAAATATGGTTGTGATTCAAGAGTAGACGGTAGCACAGGAACTATACAATGCATATGGGATGTTAACGAAACTTGTGTAGTAAAACTTGATACTCCGCTTTTATATGATGACAAGAGGGTTGTTTCCGAGTATTGGGATTTTGCTTACAATCTAAAAAAAGTCTTAGAAGAACCTAAGTCACCTTTGAATTTTGAAGAATCCTGGAAACAATTAAAGAATTATCTAGATAAAAAGCATAAAGATTATTTTTTGAAACATACAATTAGCAAAAATATTGAAAATGATTCCAAACTATATGAATTAGATGAAATTATTGAACATATTAAACAAATTGAAAATATAAACTGAAATCATAGGATTTTTTGAGTTTAGAGCTATCTTATCAATACAAATAGCTCTAAACTTTTTTATTTGAAATTTTATACATGTTAAGATAACAAGTAAAATATACTAATTGTTCTTTTGGATTCCTCATGAAACCTTGAATATTTTTTTTATATTTTTAATACATTCTTCTAGTTCGTAATTAAAATATTTAACTTTAATATGTGAACTATCTAATTTTTCTTGGCTAAAATCTTCATTGTCTGCCATAAATCTTCTGCATAACTCATCGTAATTAGGTGTATCCTGCTCCATTTCCCTTTTTAAAGCACGTTGCAGCCTAATTCCATCGTCCAATGTAACATAGATTGGTATTATCTTGTCTTCACCAAAATTCAACTTAAAGCTCTTATAAGCCTCTAAAGTTACTATACCTAAGTAATCATTTTTATTCAAATCTATCTGCCCATCATCTATAGTACAATAATACCATTTCCCATTGATGGTATTATACTCTCTCATTTCTATAATTTTCTTCATTTCCTTATATTTCTTAAGTTCAAGATTATCAATAAAAAAATATTCGTTCCCATCTGTTTCATTTTCTCTCTTAGGCCTTGTAGTGTAAAGAACTATTGGTTTTAAATCTAAGCTTTTATCATTCATAAGTTCCTTAAATATAGTGTCTTTTCCAGAACAACTTTTTCCCATTAAACAATATATCTTACTCATCTCTTTTATACCTCCAAACATTTAATGCAGTTATCAGTTAAGGAAATTTTGCTTTCAGCAAAATAATTATACTGTTTTATAGATTTTTCTGCCTCAGCAGAAAAATCATCATTAACTCTTAACTCTTAACTCTTAACTTTTAACTGTCTTGTACCTTGTGTCTTGTTTTTTGTTACTTTAATTTTTAGTTCGTGGTCTATTCCAAGTATAGTTCCTCCACCTTTTATATAGTAATTTATAGTTTTGATGGTATCATCATCTATAGTTTCTCCCTGTTGTATTATAGGTACTCCTGGTGGATATGGAACTATGGCTTCCTTACAAATTCGTCCACTTGTTTCTCTATAGTCTTTTGATTCTGACCCCATTAATAATACTTCAAAAGGATTGAATTCCATATGTGGTATGTTTTGATCTAATACCATTATACCTGACCCTCGAAAATCTTTAATTTCACATTTAGAAAGAGTTTCATATAAAAATTTAAAATCTTCCTCTACATTAAATGGGGAAAATATAAAAATAATATTGACTCCATCACACATCTCAGGTTGAATGTTTTTATTCCTTAAATATTCAAATAGCTTGTACATATCAATTTCAACAAACGTTTGTAAAACATACCTTGTAACGTCCATATCATATACTTCTATTTCTTCTTTAGAAATAATATGAAAACCATCTATCTCATTTATCTTTTTTCTATAAACATTACATATATAAATTAATTTTTCATATGCTTCTTTCCCTTTATACTGCAAATAATACCTAGCATAATCCATTGAGCACATGAACATGTAAGAAGGACTTGTGCTTAAAAATGCACTTACATAAAAATCTACCTTTTCAACATCCACATTCTTTCCAATGTGTAAATAGGCAGTCTGTGTAAGACTTGGTAAAGTCTTATGTGAACTCATAACTACATAATCTGCTCCTAAACCCACAGCACCTTCAGGCAGCCATTTATGTACTCCAAAATGAGCCCCATGAGCACTATCAACAAGTACCATAATACCTTGCTTATGTGCTTCATTAATTATAAGTTTTAAATTACAACAAACACCATAGTAATTTGGATATGTAATTATAATTCCTTTTGCCTTTTTATTATTCCTAATCAAATCTAATAAATACTCCTCATCTACAGAAAGAGGAGTATTAAATTTCTTATACACTTTATTTTTTATATAAATAGGCTTTAGCTTCCTCATTATTATCCCATTAAAAATAGATTTATGGCAATTTCTCTCCACTATGACGCCTTCTCCCTCATTAAAACAAGAAAATATCATGGCCAAATTTCCACTAGTACTTCCATTAACTAAAAAATACGATTTTTTGCTTCCATACAAATCACTAAGTTTTTCTTGTGCCTCTTTAATTATTCCCTCTGGGTGATGCAAATTATCTAATCCTTCCACTTCAGTAATATCTGATTCAAGAAAATTATTATATAATTCTCTTCCAATCTCAGTGGTTTTAAATCCTTTTCCACCTTTATGTCCAGGCGTACAAAACAATTTATTATTTTCTCTTATGTATTTCATTACCCCTTCTACAATTGGTAATTTTGACACCTATCTTCCACCGCCTTAATCTGTATAATATTCTTTTTTATACATTCCTTATAATACTCATAGAAATCGCTACCTACTTCTAAACCAATCAATCGCTTCTCACAAATCCTACAAATACATCTACTATTAACTATTATACCATCACTTAGAGACTTTCTACATATAATACAATTTTGTTTTTTCATTAAATCCCCCTCAAACTAATTTACTCTCAGTACCTAAATAGATTATTGCCTCCTACATTATATTTTATTCAATTCATTGTCCAAATTTAATTTGTCCAATTTAATTTATAAACTTGATACTCTTCTAAATTCAAAGTATTATAAGTTTAGGCATCTGAAAAGAAATAACGAGTCAAGGATTCTGAGGATATTTTGCGGGAGGCGAGGAGCCATTACCTGCGCATATTGATATATGTAATGGTTATGGCGACGAAGTATACCACAAAATAGACCAGAATACTGACTTGTTATTTCTTTGATGATGCCTTATCCGATGACTACCATCCGTAACACTCCTATCTTACTCTAAAGACAAAGCCACCGATAAAACTACTAAGTGACTAGCACCAATCAAAGATTGGGATATCTACTTATCACAACAAATCATAGATTTGGCTAATTTGCTTTTATTAAGAGGGAAAAGCAGAAAAGTAGAGAACCCAAGCAAGCTTTGTGTGAATCACTTTGTGGTTCCCTCAGAACTCAAATCTTTGATTTGATGTGAATCGCTTTCTCTTTAGAGTATACCGGCTGCTAGTCCCTGGATAACGATTTTATTATAAAGGAGCTATGTATTATGATTGGGAAAAAGCTTAATATAGGTGATACAATTGGTATAATATCTCCAGCTAGTCCAGAAAATATTGATGCTATAAAAAATGGAGTACAATTTTTAAAAGGCAAAGGTTTCAATGTAAAGGAAGGGAAAAATATATATAAACGATGCGGTTATCTTGCTGGAAATGATAAAGAAAGAACTGAAGATCTAATTAACATGTTTTTAGATAAGTCTATTAAAATGATTCTATGCATTAGAGGTGGCTATGGCTCCATGAGAACATTACCATATATAGATTTTAATACAATAAAAGACAACCCTAAAATATTTGTCGGTTTTAGTGACATAACAACTTATTTAAATGTATTTTATGAAAAATGTGGTTTAATAACCTTCCATGGACCAATGCTCAATTCAAAATTTGACCAAATTACCTTCCAAAGCCTTTTTAATACAATAATGTACCCAACTACTCAATATACAATTTCCAACCCTAATAACATAAATGCTGAATGCAACTTCAGCAAATCAGTGGAAGGCATACTAGTTGGCGGTAATCTTTCACTCATATGTTCAACTTTAGGAACTGATTATGAGGTTGATACAAATGGTAAAATTATATTTATAGAAGATGTTGGTGAAGAGCCTTACTCCATAGATAGGATGCTAACTCAACTTATTCTCTCAAAAAAGCTTGATCAATGTAATGGTATTGTATTAGGTCAATTTACGAATTGCACACTGCCTCACTATGAGCGAAGTCTTACCCTTGATCAAGTGATTGCTGATAGGATCCTAACTCTGAATAAACCAACAATATTAAATTTTATGTCTGGACATGATTATCCTAAGCTAACTTTACCAATTGGAGCAAAAGTTAGACTTAGTGCACAAAGTGGATCTATTGAAATATTAGAACCTGTAGTATACTAAAAACTTTAGCTATCCTTAACAAAAGCCAAATAATATAGCCTATACTGTTGACCCCAATGCAAGTTACAGTATTGATTGATCCGATGATCAGTGTAGTTCTTGATAATTTGTGCTTTGTTTTGCCATCTCATTGTATAACCCCCTCGACTGCAGGCAGTCGGGCGCAAACTTAAAATCCATTAAGGAAAAAAGCATAAATTTATTGCTGTGCAATCTGCTAAAATCTTCAAGACAAATAAAAGTAGCTTATATTGTTAACCCGAATACAAGTTACAATATAAACTACCTTTGACTGCTTTTTGGAGGCGCCACTCAGATTTGAACTGGGGATAAAGGTTTTGCAGACCTCTGCCTTACCACTTGGCTATGGCGCCAAAACTTGGTGGCCAGTCCCGGAATCGAACCAGGGACACGAGGATTTTCAGTCCTCTGCTCTACCGACTGAGCTAACTGGCCAAATAGTAT
>CAVRYJ010000045.1:0-982811 GCA_963725425.1 uncultured Clostridiaceae bacterium | reverse complement strand
TATACCCCTCAAGGGGGTAATGTTATTCTAAAATTAAATTCAAGTGAAAGTACTATTGAAATATCTGTAACAAATACGGGAGAAGGTATTCCCAATGAACATCTTGATAAAATATTCGAAAGGTTTTACAGAGTTGAGAAATCACGTTCAAGAAATTTTGGTGGATCTGGTCTTGGTCTTTCTATAGCTGAGTGTATAGTTAAGGATCATAATGGGCACATAAGTGTAACCAGCACTTTTGGAGAAGGCACTATTTTTAAAGTAACTTTACCAATAGAAGAATAAATTGTGGTACGGTAACAAGATAAACCCTTATAAATCGTTATAAACAACCAATTAAAGTGTGCCATCTAGCTTGTATAGTTTTTTGACACATATTATACTTACATTATTATTATGTAGAATTAAAACATACGTGAATTGAAAAAAATAGGTTGTTCCTGTAAGAATGGTTTTAAATATTGAATTAATTATTAAAATTTTTATCTTCTTCACTTGCATATTTTTTTATTAATTTGTAAAATGTGTTCTTTTTTAGTGCAGAAATTTCAATAGCCTTTACTGCTGTTATTTCTCCATGAGCGACCTATTCTTTTGGGTATTTATAATGTCTATGTTTAAAACCTAAATTTGACGCTATAAATTGCAAAAAATAAAAAAGGCGTATTGTCTTGGTACTGATATGCTCCCCTTAAAGTAGACAGATTAAATAATAAAAATCTTTCTACTTTAAGGGGGGCATATCAAAATTAGGACTTTACGCCTATTTGGCGAAATCCACACAATTAATATTGTATAGACTTTGTGATTGCTTGTTTTCTATGTTTATAAGCAATAGAATTTTTGTTTAAGCCGTACTTCATTTCGCAAAGCCTGTTTTTTTGTTTCTCAAAACTTTGTAAATTAAACGAAATATGTAATTTTGGGTACTTAGGACCTATTTAAGAATAGGGAAAGTATTCTCCTTTAATTTTGTATAACTATAAGTGACATGGTTTAAAAAAACTATATTTCTATAGCCATACGGATGATTTTTAACCTATTCGTAAAGTACTCTTTGTTCAAAGTACCTGGATTAATTAATAGACAAAAATAAAGTGATGAATAGATTAAATCTAGTACAGATTCTTTATCAATGTGTGGATTAATTTCTTTTCTAGAAATACCTCTTTGCAATATTAAAAGTGCATTTGTTCTAGTTGGTACAAAGTAATGATTTCTATACATTTCCTTTGCTTTTTTGTCGGAATCGCTATTAACTACTATCTCCAAAGTAGCCTTTCCTAAAGGACTATTAAATATTTCTGATATATTCATAACTTGAGATAAGATATCGCTAAAAGTATTACCTGTATCTGGATATTTGGTTTTGCTTTTTATTTCGCACATAAATATATCCATTATTAAAATATCCTTATTGTCCCACCATCTGTATATAGTAGATTTACTAACTCCAGAATTTCTGGATATTTCCTCAATAGAGATACTACTATAATTTTTTTCGCAAAGTAGTTTTTTGTATAGTTAAAAATTGATTCCCTTGCACTTGAACTTCTTGGCCTACCCATATTTATCTTCCTCCTAATGAATTAAAAAAATCACAAACCATTATTAATATGTCAATAAAATAGACAAATACAGACAAAAACACAGTTTTAGTTATATAATATATTAAAAAAATGGTTTTGACAATATTATTTGAAACTGTTATACTAATTACTAAACGATCCGTATCGTATTGATTTAATATCTAGTATAACATACTAATAACTTAATAACGTTAGAACAGGCCTAGAAATAAAACTAGAAAGGAGGAAAAATCTATGATTATAGATAAATTGATTTACAAACTATTACTTAAAATCTTATTATCTGATTCTTAAATATAGTTATCATTAACACCCATATTAAGTACATTATCAAATTAAATAGATTAGAGGTTTTTATAAATGAAAAAAGGATATTGGTTTATCATTTTAGCGGCGGTTCTTTTCAGTACTATGGAAATAGCTTTAAAGATGGTTTCCAATCAATTTAATCCAATACAAATAACTTTCTTAAGATTTTTTATAGGATCTATCATACTATTGCCGATAGCTTTAAAAAATATAAAAATTAGGAAAATTGTCCTTAATAAAAATGATATTAAATTTTTCTTTCTTACAGGATTTATTTGTGTTGTTGTAAGTATGACATTTTATCAGCTTTCCATTTTATACTGTAAGGCATCTTTAGTTGCTGTTCTTTTTAGTTGCAACCCGGTATTTGTTGTTGCGTTTGCTTTCTTTTTAATGGGCGAAAGTTTATATAAACATACTATTGCTTCAATGGTGTTAAGTGTAATTGGTATGATATGGATATTAAATCCCTTTAAAATGACACTTAGTTTACAAGGAATAATATTTATCCTTATATCAACTATAACATTTGCTCTATATAGTGTAATAAGCTATAAAAAATGTGAAAAATTTGGAGGTGTAGCTGTAAGTTGTTTTACTTTTTTAATAGGTAGTATAGAAATGCTAATACTTATTCTTATTACAAAATTAAGTTTTGTATCTGAATTTTTTTCTACTAATGGATTAAAAGAATTCTCAAATATTCCAATTTTTCATGGCATAACATTGTATAATATTCCTATTTTAGCTTATATTTGTATTTTTATAACCGGATTAGGGTACACATTTTACATTTTAGCGATGGAAGAAACATCAGCTTCTACAGCCTCTATTGTATTCTATATTAAACCTGCATTAGCACCAGTTTTAGCTTTAATGATTTTAAAAGAGGCAATTTCAATAAACACAATAATAGGAATTGTGTTTATTCTCATAGGTTCCATTATAAATTTTAAAGGGAGTAACAAGTTATTAAAAGAAGCTACTAAGAAGTTAGAAGAAATAGAATAGTGTGATTATGAAAGGATGTGTTAATATGCAAAAGATAAAAATTTTAGTGCCATTAGATAGTACGGAAAGAAGCATGGACTCTCTTAATTGGCTAAAAAAGGTTTTTAGTAAAGATGTTATTTCTATTACAATAATGAATGTAATTGAAATGGTTATAACTAACAATACTGTAGATCCAATTCAAAATGGATTTGACAATTTAGGAGAACAAAGCAAATTGCTCTTAGATAAAGCGATGGAAAAACTAGAGGGCTATGAAGTTGAAAAATTTACTGTTTGGGGATATGCAGGAGATGAAATATTAAAAAAGGCCAAAGAAAATAACTATGACATAATAATCATGACAAAGTCTAGTAAAAAAGGATTATATAGATTAGTTGGCTCCGTAACAAGTAAGGTTGTTAGAAATGCTCAAGTAGCAGTAATAGTTATTCCTGATTAGTATTTACATTAGGATATATTAAAATGTAAATAAGTGTATAGTACTAGTTATAGATGGGAGAATTATTTTATAAGTTATTAGATTGTATACAGAAGAGGAATTATTTTAACTAATTAGATTATGTACATGGGAGGAATCATTTATGAAAATAAAAGATAACTTGGAAAAAGTGGCCAAACAAACGGTTACAAATAAGATCGTGGGATATCTAGATAAAAATCCCGAGGAAAATGTGGATAAGATATTTAGTGCAATTCGTTTCTTAACAAAAGATGAGTTTGCACTATCTCAAATTGACTTTGTTTATAACTCCTATAAGAATGACAAGTCAAAACATGATTTTATTCAGAATATTTTAAAAAATACTGATAAAAAATGTTTAAAGAAATTTTTTACTAACTTTTTTGCTAATGCTAATTGGTACGCAGGGCCAAAAAGACAAAAATATTTAGATAAGGAAAATACAGAAATTCCATTTGTTATGTTAATAAGTCCATCTATGAGGTGTCCACTTCATTGCAAAGGATGTTATGCCTCAAGTTTTAGCAAAGAAGATGATATACCACCTGAAGAAGTTGATAGAATAATAGGAGAAGCAAGAGAACTTGGAATTTATTATATTATAATTCTTGGTGGTGAACCATTTTTTAATGATTATTTGCTTGATATATACGAAAAGTATGATGATATAATGTTTACACCATTTACCAGCGGACTTCTTTTAACTGATAAAATAGCGGACAGGCTTAAAAAGTGTGGAAATGTCATACCTATGCTTTCAGTTGAAGGCTTTGAAGAAGATACTGATGCTAGAAGAGGTAAAGGAACTTATAAAAAGGTTTTAAAAGCTATGGACCTGCTTAATGAAAGAGGAATTTTATTTGGTATATCTTCAGCTGTGACAAGAACTAACATAAATGCTGTAGTAAGTGATGAATTTACAGACATGCTTATTAAAAAAGGTTCAAAAATGAGCTGGTATTTTTTATTTATGCCTGTAAATGGTGATGATAATGATTTTGATATGATGCTCACAGCAGAGCAAAGGGATTTACTCGGCAAAAGATGCAGAGAAATAAGGGAATCAAAACAATATTTCACAATTGATTTCTTTAATGATGCACCGTATATTGGAGGGTGTATTGCCGGAAAGTACTACTTTCATGTTAATTCCAAAGAAGATGTTGAACCATGTGTATTTTCTCATTTTTCTACAGTTAATTTAAAAGGGAGACATCTTATTGATGCATTTAGAGATCCATTCTTTAAAAAATTGAGATCGATTCAACCATATAATAAGAATATGTTAAGACCTTGCATGATGATAGATAATACGGATGTTATACGTCATGTTTGTAAAGAAACTGGAGCCAAACCTGATGATTATGGTGCAGAAAAGATGTTGACTGACCCCATATTCCATGAAAGGATAACAAAAAGTGCACATGAATTTATACCATATGCCGAAAAAACTTGGAAAGATGTTTTTAACAAAAAAGGAAACGACAATCTTTCAAAGGGATAAATTTTTAAAATAAACATTGTTATAGTTTACAACAAAGTAGGAAACGTACATATATTATGTAAATCAATATATGTACGTTTCCGCCCTACAGAAAAGTTTCCTTACCTTGTAACTTGCTTGTCACCTGTCACTGATTGTATCTTAGCTTGTTTTCGACTCTGCCTTATCTAGTTGGTCTGACGCAGCTTCTTTATGAACGAATGGTGAAACCTTCTTATAAACCGCCATAGTAATAACTGAAACAACTATTCCTTTTAGAATGTTGAATGATAACATTGTCAATACCAGAAAAGAATTAAAACTTGTTATATGCGGATTTATTTTTGATTCCATAGCGACTACTGCTGTTTCTGGGAAGTGTAATAATGTTTCATAAAGTGGAAATACTATAAAATAGTCTATTATACATGAACCAATGGACATTACTATAATTCCAGCTATCAAACCAAAAACGGCATTTGATTTTGTCTTTTTTCTCCTATATATAATTGCAGCTGTGCAAGCAAGTAAAGATCCTGCTACAAAATTTGCAAACTCTCCTATAAATGCAGTTCCACTTACAAATAATCCATGTAATATATTTTTTATAAGTTCTATTACAATTCCCGCTATTGGTCCAAATATAAAAGCCCCTATATATTAAATCTGCTACATTTACACTGCTTGTTTCGAATAGTTTAGGGCTTCGTTTTGTTTGGCAAACTTAGCCACAAGCTTATGCCTTATATGTAGTTTCTGTTCGTCAGACCAGAGTTTTGTCGCCGACTTCCTTCAGATTCCACCTCACGATGGACACCCTTGTCTTAAACTAACAGTTGGCACTATCAGCCCCTGTATCGGACTTTCACCGACAAGATTGTGCACATGTCAGGCACACCAATAAGAGAGAACCTTCATTTCTTAGGATTCTCTCCTTAAATTTTACTTACTTAGACGATTGCGGAATACCGCAATCGTTGATACACCTAACCTTTAAGCCGTTAGGCTTTTATATTTTCCTCCACTGTGAGAAAATAAATGTAATCACACAAAATTTATCCACAGGGAGGAGAATAACATGTTTTGTATTAATAAACTTAAACAACTTAATATTTTTGACCAAATGACTGAACTAAAAGACCTTAGAAAAAAACAACCAGTAGGTTTTATCAAACTACTTAGGGATAATTTTGATATTGAAGCTTTCATTTCTGGATCTTTTACTCAAAAATATTATGCCGACCTAGGCAGAGATAGAAAATATGAACTTACATCAGTTTTATCAGCTTTAATACTAATGCAAATATTTCATATTCCTACCACTGTTTTATTGAATCTTTTTCTTATATTTTCTACTGAAATAAGAGAATTCTGCTGCTTCTATGATGATATTCCTGACGAAACTTTTTTCAGTAGATTTAAAACCACCTTTGAAGGTGATATTGCTGATTTATTTAATTCAATGGTTCCAAAAGCCATTGATATCTGCGATGAGATTAACAAATCGCTTCCAGATGATTCCCCGGATAAAAAACATAATTCTGAACTAATATATGATACTTCTGGCTTAAAACCAAGGGTTAAAGAAAACAATCCCAAAACTCTTGTTTCAGAAGTTAACAGGATGAAATCTTTTGCTAAAGCAATAAATAGCAAAGATTTTAACCCTTATGCTGCCGCATATAAGAACATGCCCAAATTTGCTAACGCAAACCATAATATTAAGTTAGACTTTGTGAATGGACATTTCGGCTATTTTTATAAATTTGGTCTCGTTACTAATGGTTGGGGTATTCCTTTGAATTTAAAATTCTTTGGTGAAGATTTTTATAATCCTATTGATAAAGAATTTGAAACCCCTGAAGATCAAAGATATTGTTATGACAATGCTTCTTTAAAACCAGTAATAAAACCATTCTTAGAAACATTAAAAAATACTTCTAACTTTGAATTTAAATATTTTTTAGGTAATTCAGAATTTGATAGTTATGATAACTTTGGTTTTCTTAAGCAGTGTGGATTTGAAAAAGTCTTTATACCTTTAAATCCTCGCAACCAGGCTAATAGTAAAATATGTGAACTTGAATATGATGTCGAAGGTGTTCCATTATGTCCATTAGACCACATGCCTTTTAAAGCTGAAGGACCTTGCAAAGGTAAAAACAGAAGCTTAAGATTCAAATTCACTTGCCCAAAATCCCATAGGGATAAAAAAGGAAAATGCTATCATACTTGTGAAGAACCTTGTACTGATAAAAAAAGTGGTCGTATGACTTATGTTTATCCTGATAAAGATTTTAGACTTTATCCTGGTGTTCAAAGAAACTCTAAAGAATGGGATGATGAATACCCAAACCGTGCCTGTATTGAACGAACTCTTTCATCTTTTAAATCTAACCCATGTATTGAATCACCAAGAACTTTAAACACAACTACTATGCGTGCTGATCTGTACCTAACTGCAATTTCTAAACTAATAAATGTTATACTTGCTTATGCTATAAATAAACCAGAGTACATTAGAAGTATCACAAAGCTTCTTAAAATAGTGGCTTAATTAACTTATCAACATATCCACATGAAAATATTATTCTCCATGCTACGCATTGCCTTTTTCAAAGGATTTTTTGTGTACTATTTTTTTTGCACATTTTTGATGATTTTCTAAAAGTTATCCACATTTTTTACCTTGTCATTTCACAATCCACTATTTTACTTACTTATATTTTATCAGAAAATCGCATCTTTCTCTACTATATTTCATAGGATTATAAAATATTTAAGATACTATTTATCACATAAAGTGGTAGTGTAATAGCTTTTTTATAAAAAACTATCTTAATAGCTTTAAGTGATATTTAAATCTATCTCCCCTTGCAATACATACTGTATATTCAATGATTTTGTTGAGCTTATTAAATGCATATCTGTTTATTTTTAAACTCGGGGAACCCACTTCAACATTTATATACTTAGATTCCCTTTCATTCGTTAAAACAGGTGAAAATATCTCCTCAGCATATTCTACCTTTTGATTAAAAGGATCCTGGAAAATGTCATATAATGATCTAGTTTCTAAAATTTGCTTTGTAATACCAGGGAAGCAATTGTATGGAACATATGTAACTTCAATCATAATGGGTTCTCCATCGGCCAATCTTAATCTCGTAAACTTATAAACAAGTTCGTCTTCCAAAAGTTTCATTTTTTTAGTGATATCTTTGCTGGTTGTTAATATTTCAAATTTAATTACCTTTGAAGTAGGTACTTTACCTAGCTTTTTCATTTCTTCCGTAAAACTGTATAAACCTTGCAGATTTTGGCTAAACTTTTGCGGTGATACAAAAGTTCCCTTACCATGTTTTATATAGATATAGCCTTCTCTTTCAAGCTCTGCCATAGTTTGCCGTACTGTAGTTCTGCTAACATTGTATATTTCACATGTTTCTCTTTCTGAAGGTAATTTTTCATTTGCTTCCATTTTATTTTCAATATCATTGATTATAATATCCACGAGCTGTGCATACAACGGTGTTTTGCTATTCTTATTCAGCATATCTTTCCCCCAATTACAAATTCTATATTACTCAACATCTCGTAGCTTATGTCTATGTATCACCGCTATCATAATTGATTTTTCTAGTAACTACCTTAGTATTCCTAACCAATATCCCAAAATACCTAATATCATTAACCCTATCATGCACATTAATGAAGATTTTTTCTTTTTTAGTAACCAATATATAAAGAACGTTAACAATAATGCTAATAAATTAGGCATTATCCCATCAAGTTGTTGTTGGACTGTCACCTTAACTAATGTTCCATTCTTAATATAACTATAAATTACAAATTGAACATCTATATGTGTCAATTTAGCAACTAATCCTCCTATTATTGTGTATGATAGCACTGTCATAATATTTTTTACTTTAGGCATGAAATTTTTTAATTCAGATATAATGGTAACTCCTCTTTTGTAAGAAATCATTAAAACATTGTAACGCATAAAAAATCTCACTGAATTTATTAATATAAAAAATAATATTGCTCCTGTTACATTTCCAGTTGTAGCTATACCAGCTCCTATAGCTGCGGACATTGGCCTTATAGTTCCCCAAAATACCGGATCTCCAATGCCTGCAAAAGGCCCCATCAAAGCTACTTTAACTGCAGTTATATCTTTTTCATTTATGTCTTGTCCATTAGCTTTAGCTTCCTCCATAGCTATATTCACACCTAATATAGCAGATGCAAAGTATGGATGTGAATTATAATACTCCATATGTACCTTAACTGCTACGTAAAGTTCTTCTTTACTTTTATATAATTTTTTAAGAATTGGATAAATACAGTAGCAATAGCATAAATTTTGAAATCTTTCAAAATTCCATGATAGTTGAAAAATTTGTGTTCTCCAAAATACCTTCATTAAATCTTTTTTTGTTATCTTGATTTCTAAATTATTCTCCTTACCTTTTATATCCTTCTCTTCTGCTCGTTGCCTTCTACCTCTATTATCTTCTGCTCCTAACCGTGGTGAAATGTGGTAATAAATAATTGAGAAACATACACCCAATAATGTTAATCCCACCAAGGTCATATTAGTAAAGGTCATAACTAAAAATCCAATAATAAAAAAAGGTAGCAATTCCTTTACATTAAGTAGTTGCATAATCATTGCATAACCTACAATTACTAGAAAACCTGATGAAACCTGTAGTCCCATAGTAATTGGTTTTGGAATTGAGTTTAGACAATTTTGAACCACAGATGCATCTGTAAAATATGCAATAACCGATGAAATAACAGCTACTCTTAGAGCAGCTGGAATTGCTGTTAAAAGATGAGCTGTAGTAATTCTAGAAAATTTACCTTTTTCAATTCCTCTTTCTGCCCAATGCATTATTGCAACATTAATCACGCTAATTTGAGCTATTTGTAATAATTGTCCAGCAATAGCTATTGGTATTGCTATACTTACCGCAACTCCTATACTTTGTTTTCCAAGTATAGTTAGAACAGCTACCACTACGCCTGCTAACGCAGGGTCTGGGGGAATTGACGCGCCTATACTCATCCAGCCAAGAGCAACAAATTCCATCGCAGCTCCCGCCATAACCCCAGTTTTCAAATCCCCTAAAGCAAATCCCGCTAAGGAAGCTGCTATAATAGGTCTGTTAGTCTGAAATTCTTCTGTTGAAGAACCAATCCCCGAAATGGAAGAAAAAATAAATAAAAGAACGGATTGTCCTATAGACATAACATCTTCTCCTTAGTGTTAAGTGACCTTTAAAAAATTTATGCTACGATTTGTTGGTAACAACCTAATTTCTAAATTAATATTTTTAGCGGCTACTTTCTTAAGAATTTCAATTTCCTCATCATTAGCATAAACTGCTGTGCTTAATTTTTTTCTACCATTTTTATAAGGCATTCCACCTATATTTATGCTACTTAATTTCCCTCCACTTTCGATAAACTCAAGAATCTCAAAAGGATTTCCAAAAACCATCATTATATTTTCAAATAAACATTCCTCCTCATAAATTACAATAGCATCAGGAACGTCACAAAAAAGTATATTTATTTCTTGTGGAACTGACATTTGTATAAAAGTTTTCCTCATATCATTATTTGCAACTTCCTTATTTATCACTATTATTTCTGTTATATCTTCACTAGTACACCAATTGTTTATTATTTGTCCATGTACTAGCCTTTCATCTAACCTTGCTATCTTTAGCAGACCTACCATTCCTTCCTATTTATCTTTCAATTTATTTAAAGTTGTTCAACCTTTCTTTTACGTTAACTACACCATTCTTTCCCGCCTCAGTTGCTATAACAGATACTTTTTCTAAAGTTTCATTTCTAAAGAGTAAAGTTTCTAAAATCATGGGCATATTTAAACCTGTAATAACATTTATGTTTATATCTGATTTTTCCATTTCTAATGAACTAACATTATATGGTGTGCCACTTAGCAAATCCACCATAATTAATACTTCATCAACCTGAAATTTATTGATAATTTCATTTATTTTATTTTTTAGTATTTCCATGCTTTCACCTGGACCTAATGAAATTGCTTCAATTTTATCTTGCTTACAATAAACCATTTCAACAGATTTTATCAAAGCTTTTGCGAATGGACCATGTGATATTGCAATTATTCCAACCATATTTATGCCCCTCAAATCGTTTGTGTTATTTAATTTTTAATAGAATAAAACACTATATGATATATGATAAGTCTATTACGAACAACTGTAAACAATTTTCAATGTATTTTAATAAATAAAAAAAATCACTTTGAAACAAAAGGAACTATTCCATAGAATATCTATGGCAATAATTCCTTTTAAGTAAACTTATCTAAATACCTATATCATTGTCTAAGTTGTCTGAATTGTCTGAAACAATATGAACGTCATTCTTTCTAAAACGTATTGTGGATTTATTACTTGTATCTACTATGGAATCTGCGAGGTCACCCACCGCCATGGAATCAAGTCTAAGGGACATCTCTAATATAGATCCTACATTACAGCCAGCTACCACCTCAATATTGTCGTTTTCTATTGAAAGCTCAACTGCTGATTTAAATGGTGTGCCCCCTAGAAGATCACATATGAATAGTATTCCGCATTCCGCATTTTCTTTTATAATTTGAGACATTTTTTTCTTTAATGTTACATCACTATCATCTACAGTAAAATCTATAGATTTTACTGCTTGGTTACTTCCAGCAAGCATTTGTAATGATTCCTTTATTGCCGTAGCATATCCACCATGCCCTGATATGACTAATATATTTTTCATTTCTATAAAACCCCCATAAATGAAAGTAGTATAGCACCTACAAATGTACATAGTATTAATATTGTTGGATTAATATTTTTCTTTTTTAATAAATAAAACATCAAAAATGTATATCCAAGAGGTAATATATTAGGAAGTATTCTATCAAGAAAATCTCCCTGTATTGCAATTGAATGGCCTCCGCCTATTGCAATTTTGGCTAATACAGTGATTTTAACATAAGTAGCTATTAAAGCACCAATTACAGTTACTCCAAGTACTGTTGCTGCTTTTGAAACAGATTTTGAATTTTCTTGTAGGCCGCTTATAGCTTTTACACCTGTGTCATAGCCTAAATGTGTCCAGAAGATACGCATTATGAAAATACCGCAGTAAACTATAAAAAATATTATCGGTCCCAATACGCTTCCCTGACTAGCAAAGGAAGCACTTACTCCAGCAACTATTGGAAGTATTGTAAACCAATATATAGCATCCCCAATACCAGCTAAAGGTCCAAATAGTGCAACTTTAATACCATTAATTAAAGTTCTGTCCTCATTGTGTTCTTCTAATGAAACAATTAATCCCATTAAAAATCCAACTATTGGTGGGCTGGTATTGATAAATCCCAAGTTATCTTTCATAATTTGGGATAATCTAGCTTTATCTTTTCCACATATCTTTTCAAAGAATGGAAGCATAGCATATAACCAGCCACCAGCCTGCATTCTTTTCATAATTAAAACTTGATTGTAGAAAAACTGTTCTAACAGCTAGCTTTGTAATATCCTTTTTCGTTAGTTTATTACTAGATTCCGTCATTGTCATCACCTGCTCCCGTATTATTTACTCCCGATGTAGTTGAGACTTTATTTTTATCGTTGTAATATGTGTATAGTGCTAAAGCTGCACCAATTAAAGCAACTGGTAATAGGTTTGAGAAATGAACAAAAGAGGCAAATATAAAACCTATTATTAAAAATGGAAAGAATTCTAATTTTAACATGATTTTTAACAGTAAACCAAATCCAACTGCTGGCAAAATATAACCTGCAATTCCAAAACCATGAGCTAGCCAATATGGCATTGATGCCACTAAATTTTTCATTGGCGATTGAGCAACATAGGTACATAGAAAAACTACTACACCATATGTTAGCCCCACTATAAGTGTCAACATAATGTTTAATCTTCCAAACCTTTTAACATCTGCTTCAGCAGCATATTTTTCAGCTTTAGCCATAAATACTGAAAAAGCAGAATAATAGAATAAAATTATATACTGCATTAAAAAGCTAAATGGGAATGCTAATCCAAGTGCCGCTGCAACATTCAAACCTGATGTATATGCTATAACCGTAGTCATAACACCAGCTAGAATTGGATTGGGTGGTTGAGTCCCTCCTGCTGGAGTTAACCCTGCAAAGGCAAGTTCTGTAAGTCCGCCTGCTAATAATCCAGTATGAAGATCACCTAAAATTAATCCCGCTAGAGTACATACTATTATGGGTCTAAAGATATAAAGTCCTTCTAGCCAAAAATCAAATCCGCATATAATAGCCATTACTGATAATAAGATTCCTTGAATTAATGTAATACTGTGCATTGCTTTCTCCCCCTTTTATTCAATATGATGTTTTGGATCTCCAGGTGTATCTTGTATGAATACGTTTACCCCTTTTGTCTCAATATATTTTAAATCTTCCACATCTTGATCATCAACGTAAACTTTTTTGTAATGGCACGTTTTCCTTCTGAGAAGTGCATATTTCCAACATTGAGGTCTTTAATTGGAACGCCTCCATCTATAAGCTTTTTGCTACACTTGGTGTTTTACAGACAATGAATATTCTTTGTGCTGGAGCGGCTTTACTAATAACCCTTATTGTTTTTTCAATAGTAAAAAATCTTATGCCAACACCTCCATTGTCAGCTGTCATAGTCATTAATTGTTGCTGAACAGGCTGATTCGCTGCCTCATCATCAGCTACTACTATTAAATTGGCACCTAATGATGATGTCCATGTAACGCCTACTTGTCCGTGCACTAACCTATTATCAATTCTAGCTAATAAAATATTTGGTCTCATGTATTTTCCCTCCTTTATTTTATGTTACATAAATATATAAAGCAAAAACCATGCCAAGTAGTGTAATACTACTGTTTGGCATGGTCTAAAGGCTAAAATCCTCTATTTTGTTTTTAATACTGTCATAAATAAACCCTATTTCAGAAATAGGAATATTCACTTTGTAAAACTGTTCTATGACACTAAATGCATTTCTTACTAATGTTATAAACTGTATATGACACTGTTCTAATTCCAAAGATTTGTTGTATGTCATTATAGGATCCTTAATGACTAATCTTTCGATCATACAACATATGTGAATATATAAACCTATTTTAAGATCATTTTTAAATTTAAATCCCAAACCTATTTCTAAATTATGAAGTGCCTGTTGAACTTGATCAATAATTTTATCTGGATTTAATATGGTCAAGTAATTTACCACATTTTCTAAAGTAAATAATTTAATAATTTCAATATTAATCTTATCAATTACAACTGCATCAACTATATTACTTAAACTGTTAGTAAGAATTACATCACCTTTTCTCATAATCATACTTTCCAAGGAAATATATGGTACTTCCTCTATTTTAGGATCACTTGTTCCAATTATTAATTTTATGTTATATTGCTTAAACACGTAATCTTCTCTTCCATTACCTTTTAATTTTTCATAGTCATAGGCTATAACCTTTACTTTTTCGTTAGAAAAACACCTTTCTAATAAATCCTTCATTTTTTTAGCAGTGCCTATTCCAGTAAAACAAGTT
Organism: uncultured Clostridiaceae bacterium; assembly: GCA_963725425.1. Lineage (GTDB taxonomy): Bacteria > Bacillota > Clostridia > Clostridiales > Clostridiaceae > Clostridium_I. Next base: position 968,304 of record CAVRYJ010000045.1, on the reverse strand, counting down.
GTGATAATTGCATCTTTTTTTTTATTCTTAGAAGGTATATAATCAAAACTGCATACATTTTTCTCCACTGCTTCTTTAGCGATCTGTTGTATGGACTGATAATTCACAATCCTATTCCCAACATCTAGAGCAAGCTTTGTAGAAATGTTATTAATTATAGCAATATCTCCATAAAAATCTTTATGTATTTCTTTATAAATATTCTCTAAAGAGCCCATATCAACTAAAATAATCAATCCCTTAGTCGTATCAATAGTGTCTATATAAGAATTAAGTTTTTTGCAAATCTCGGTGTTAGAAATCTCTAAAGGCATATCAAAGGCTTCGAAAACATACTGCCCTATCATTCTGTTAGAAACCCCTGCTATACTACTTGCTGTCGTATATCCATGAGCTATAATAATAGCATTTATTTGATCCAAATTCGACTCTCTATTGAAAGATTTTATATAAATTAATATATAGATAATTGCCAGTTTATTTAGAGTCATATTTAAATTAGTTTCTACAATGTTTACTAAATTCGAAACTATTTTATATTCTTTTGAATAAGATTTTCTTAAATAACTAATTATTTCATCGATATCAACATTAGTGCTTTCTCCATCATATTCCATAAAATATATTAATAAGAATGTAATTATTTCAACACTATTTCCATAATGTTTAATACTAAAATCAGACTGCAAATATGTAAGAATGTTTTCAACTACAGTTTTTATAGATTTAAAAATAACAGTATTTGTTTTCTTATTTACTTCATTGAAAACAATATCATCTATTAATTCATTTAGTATAAACAAACTGCTCTTAATAAATTCACTATAAGATATCTGTTTGTTTTTCATTTCCTTTATTTTATTTATCATTTTATCTGTTAAATCTGAAGTCTTTTTAAAATTATTTTTAAAAGCATTTGGCTGTTCTTTATCAGAACAAGATACAACTATATCTCTCAAATTCACATTGTTAAGTATTATACCATCAAATCCATCAACAAATTCTTTTGGCAAATTATTAACCTTTATTGTAAATACATTGACTTGTTTCTCATTTGAATTGCTGAAAGCATTTGCGCAACTAAGTTTAATAGCATTAGTTAATTTACCTATATTCCCACTATCCTTATTTTTTATAAGTATATTAATTACCTGATTGCTCACTAATATATCTTTTTTGATGTTTATTGCCTCTTTCTTATATATATTATAAATTAATTCAAGCTTCTCATTTAAGGGTCGCTCTTGTAAATCAGGTATGTTTACGATAAGTGGAATTCTTCTTAAAAAGGTTTGTAAAAAACTATTTTTAGGATTTTCAGTTGTAGCAAAAATCATTCTTACCTCTGCCCTTCGCCACCCTCCTGATTCTCCAACGCTCCTAAAAACGCCTTTGTCTAAAAATAGGAATAACTTTTCTTGCCCTTCAGGCGATAAACGATGTATTTCATCAAGAAATAGAAACCCACCATCAGCTTCTTCTATTAAGCCAGCCTTATCTCTATCAGCTCCAGTATATGCCCCTTTTATGCTTCCAAACAGCGTAGCTGAAAGTAACTCCGGGTTGTTTGCGTATTCAGCACAGTTAAATATTATGAAAGGTGAATTTTTAACTATAACATTTTCAGACCTTGCATATTCAAAGATAGTTTGTGCCAGTAAGCTTTTCCCAACGCCAGAGCTTCCTACTAGCAATATTGTAAGTCCATTTGTAGGGTATAATACAGCTGACTTACATTGATCCACAACATATTTCAAGCTTCCATCAAAGCCCACCAAATTCTTAAAGGCTTCGTTATCACCTGTATCTTTTGTATTGCTATCTAAATATTTTGATACAAGCTTCATCTTGCTCTTTCTTTCTTCATATATTTCTTGATGAATAAAATAGACTGGCCTTGTATTTATCTTTATTGCCAAACCTTCTTTATTTAATTTATTTAATAGGTGGCTAACTATATTTCTTTGAATTCCTAGGCATTGTGCAATATCATTAGCAGTTACTCCATAGTCCTTTTCTACATCCATTTTAATTGAAAGTTCTTTTAACTTTATATTAATATTCTCTTTATTTGTCATTTCTAGTCTTCCTCTTCATATATAGATTGTATTTTTCAACAAATCCCTTCTTTCATCTTAATATACGGATATAAATAAGTAAAGTATGAAATAATCATTTCAATTTACTTTCATACACACATAAATCATTTGGGTGAAGCCATAGAATAGACGCTGGTAAATCGCTACGTACTTGACCTTTTAAGAATACATTAAAAGAATCCTTCTTCTCATCGCCTATTGCTATAAAAAGCACTCTCCTAGAAGCTATAATATCAGCCATGCCAATAGTCATACCATAGTTTATAGTAACATTAGTTTTTGTCAACATATCATGGGTCTTGGTCCTTTCATCTAGTTGAATTACATGAGAAAATGGTATAAAATAAGCTCCAGGTTCATTTAATCCAAGATGTCCATTCTTTCCTAACCCTAAAATGTAAAGGTCAATTGGACCCTCTTCATGTATAATTTTGTCAATTCTATTGCATTCAGCATTCGCATCAGGCGTATCACTATTAAAACTTATGTAATTTTGTGAAGAAATATTTAGTGGTTTAATAATCTTTCTCTGAATAAAATTTTCACAAGTAGATAAGTCATTCTCATTTATTCTCCACCATTCATCTAACTTTAAAATACGTAATTTTTGTACATTGATTTGTTCTTTATTAACCAATTCCACAAAAATTTCGTATGCACGAGTGGGTGAATTGCCTGTAGCTATACAAAATAAAGAATCTGGTTTTTTTCGTACACATTCAACCATCACTTTAGCGCTTATGTTACTAAGTTCTTCGAAATCTTTAGTTTCAATAAACTCAATTCAATATTTCACTGTATTCGTAAAAATTCATCTCCTTAAAATAAATAGTTTGCATGGATTCTATCCTTTAATTCTACCGTCATAATTCAATCACTAATAATGATTTTTTTATTTTACATATTCATATATAGTTACACCTTCTACAACTCTATTCACAGTCCCATCCGGTCTTGGATTGTCTGGGGTGATACCTAACCATAATGAATAGAAAAATGCAAATAATTGAGCGTAAAGTATATAATCCAAAGCTGAATATGCATCATCTACTACAATGTCCACATCATCTGTGGCAAGGACGCTACAATCTATATTATTAAGATTCCATTTTTTTGCCTGCGCAATTAAAACCACTTTATGTGCTCCTTTATCGTTATATATCTCCTTTATTACGTCTAAATCATATTTTCTTGTATACTCATCACTTGAAACAAATACAAACACCAATGTTTTATCATTTATAATTGATTTTGGACCATGTCTAAAACCAAGTGTAGATTCGCAAATGCTACATATTTTTCCAGAAGTCAGTTCTAAACCTTTTAATGCTGCTTCATTGGAGAGACCTGCTAAGGAGGCACTTCCTAAATATACTATCCTTTCATATCCCATTTTAACCAATTCAATCATTTTTTCTGTTTTTGTATCTAATATCACTTTTCCTCTTTCAGCAATACTATTAATTGTTTTAACATTAATATCAAAGTTATCCATGTCAAAGATAAGTAGGCTAGTTAAAAGCATGCAGGTGAAAGAACTAGTCATAGCAAAACCCTTATCCTCTGATTTCTTTGGCATTAATAGTAAAAGATTCTCATTATCCTTAACGCATTGTTTCGCTAAAAGCCCATCCTTATTACAGGTAATTACTATTTGGTTTAAATCCTTAATAATTTGTTTTGCCAAATTATATGTAGCTACACTTTCAGGGCTGTTCCCAGATCTTGCAAATGAAACTAATATAGTTGGTACATTCGATTGAAAATAATCTTTTGGAGACGAAACAATATTTGTAGTGGATATTGCTTCTATCCTTAAATTTAGTTTCTTTGAAAGGTAAGAAGCTGAAGTATCACCTACATAAGCAGAAGTTCCAGCCCCAGTTAAAATAATTCTTATCCCTGGAATCAACTTTTTCTTCTCAATATAAGCCTGAATGTCATTTCTTTTTTTCTCCAAAATTTTTACTGTGTCTAACTAAAGTTTCGGTTGTTGACTTATTTCTTTTGCAGTATAATAAGCATTATTTTTTTTCAAACTTTCAATATCTACATTTAATAGTTTTTCCATCTTATTCTCCCCTTTGTCTATATCTATAGGATATTGGTAATGTTATCATTACCAGTGTATTTAAAATAGAACGCCTTATAACTGATTTACCATATCTTACAGTCCTTTATTATTATGTACTATTACAGTTTAATTTATAATTTATATTTTTAATTGCAAGTGGTACATACCGCTAATATGCTACATTATTCGCACTCTAAAGTCAATGTAAAATTAGAAATTTTCTTGGCGTTAAATCTATAATCACTCTAAATTAAATTTTCCTTTAGAATCAAATTTATTAGACAATCTTCTACGTCATAAGAAATTAACTATACTCGGAATTAAAAGAGTAGAAATATACTTGAAATAAGAATAAATATGTAAATATACACTGTTCCCTTACTATAGATTTCCCTAATAAAAGGACATTCTAGAATGAAAAGAACAAAACCTCCCTACGGTCGAGTATTAAATGATGCTCCACTAAAAAGTGTAGCATCATCTCTTAATTATCATATCTGAACCACATTCTATACACAAAACAATAGAGCTACCACTCTTCTTATCAAATTCCTCAGGCGTATAACATTCAAACGCAACAAAGTCAGGTACTTCTTCTTCAAATCCACATTTTTTGCATTTAAACATTATCATTTCATCACGTTCTTGTGTTTGAAATGGTATGCTATCTTCATTCATTCTGTTTACCTTTAAAATTTCTTTTAATACGTTCCCATATCATATATATACCCATACTTTCTATGCCAAATTTGCCATAACTCCATTAGCTGGCCGCATTTTAAACACTTTCTCGGATCTTTGGAAAAATTAATAATCATTAATTCTCTATATTTCATTTTTCTTGTTTCCTTTTTCCAATTTATTTTTAGCGTGCACTGAATTGCCTTAAAACCACTTTTTATGTATTGTAGCAACCCAAAGCACTTCCGAACTTTTACACTTATACTGCCTGCATATACTCCGTATATTCTAACCATCTTGAAATATTTAGGGACGATATGCATTAATAATTTACCTACAAATACTTGTGCTGTAACTGTTTCTTCTACTCTCTCATTGGTTTCATGACTCTTATACCAAAACGTTACATTTTCCCCATCATAACTAAGTATTCTATATTCTGCTATCGCAGGTCTTGCTAGGTATCTACCTATATATCTGGCTGCCCCTCTTGCACTTTTCATTCTTGATTTGGCATTTATATAAAATCCATCGGGATAATCTTTAAACATTTTCAAGTATTCTGCTTTTCTCTCTGGCTTTTTACTTATCATGTGATTTATCAATTTAAACTGCCATACTTTTCTGAAATATTTATAATCAAAGTATTCCATATCCTTAACTTCTTTACCTCTTGTTTTTATTTCTGGACCCAATACATGGACATGTGGACTAAATCCCAGATTTCTTCCAAACGCGTGCACTACTCCTATCATTCCACTTTGCCAAAGTACTCCTCCTTTTTTACTCCTTTTCTTTTTTTGATAGTCTTCTCTATTTTTATAGTTTACACCGTTTACAAACTCGTTTATAGACTCATATACCATGTCTTGTAAATCTTTTAAACACTCCCTATTCCAGTAAAAATACTTCCTATATTCAGCTGGTATTGTAAACACACATTTTCTATGTGGCACATCTAAAATTTTATTCACTTGTTTCTCTACCCATTCACTTATGTACTTTTTCCCACATTTACTACAAAATCTACTTTTACATGTAAATGCTATTTTAAATACTTCCAGACATTTTAAACATATATACGCAACAAAGCCTAATGAAATATCTCCACATCCTATCATTTTCATTACCTCGGTATTAATATGTTCTCTCATCTTTTCAGTATACTTTTCTTTATTCAATTCCCAAAACTCTGGATAATTATCTTCAAATATTTATTTTATAGTAATCTTATTTTTTTTCATGATTTAATCATCTCATATTTATCCCATTTTTAATATCTATTTTTTAGCTATAATGTTATCCACAGCGGTTTCCGCAACCTATTTCCTATATAATGAAAAAATTTTCAAAAATTAAATGTAGAGATTTTCTATTTCATTGTGCGGAATATAAGTTAAATGACTATATTAACGATCTCACTTTCTCCTCTAAAAATGAAAAGTGAATTTACCCTAATTTAGCTACTGTATATATAAATAAATTAAACAGACATAATGAAAACCAAATTTTAGGTTTCAATAGTGGCGCTATAGCTATATTAAAAAAGTATTCATGTACAATTTAAAAAAATATTAAAAGAACTGTTTTACTTAACAAAATCTTATTATATTAGTTATGAATTAAGAGATAAAATTTTACAAGAAGAGGAGTCCATTTTTACAGGAAGAAAGCTATTTGTTTTATCTAAGGAGCAGAAAGATTATTCATTAGGATCTTTTAATTCTCTTTTATCCACGCTTTCGGTATTTGATTTACTAAAAGATAATGCCCTTCCACTTAATGAGCTATTAACTTGAGTTTTATATCCAAGAGTTTTAGAAACTTTTTCAGCAGTTCCATAATCGCTTGTTAGAATATAAATTGTATTTCCACAGTTATTAAGAATAGTATTATAGGTGGCTTTTCCGTATAAATCCTCAAGCTGTGAATATGCCTGAATAATTAAATTAAATCTTATATTTCTTCCAAGACAAACTGTAATTATATTTGCAAAACCCTCTATCGGTGGCATATTACCAAATTCATCTAGCAAATATACAACCTCCCTTTCGCATTTTCTCCCATTAGATAATGTTGCTTTTTTAGCCAATACAAAATAAGTTAGTCTTATAAAAATAGAAGCTATAACATGGTTAGAAGTATCATAATCAGGTATTACCATAAAAATAGCCACGGCTTTTTTCCCAAATCCTATTTTTTCTAAATCATATGAATTCTTAGAAGTCATTTTTGCTATTTTATCAAGAGTAAATATTTGAAGTTTTGTCATTGCTGTAGAAAATATTCCTCCTCGAGTTGTTCCTTTAGAAAAGTTACTTGAAGCGTATTGCATCTTAGCAATATCAGAATAATCCCTACTTTTAAAGAATTTATCTAATTCATTGTTCCCGTCTTCATCTACCCTGCTGCCTTTCTCTGAAAGAAAGTTTGCAATTGTATAAAGAGTTATTTTTTCTTCCTGATTACTATCTATACAATCTTTTGTTATAGCTAAAATTAAAGCATTTACAAGAAATTGAGCCGACTCTTGAAAAAATTTTTCTTTTGTATTTGTGTCATTATAAAGTGAAAATGTTAGAGTATTACAAAGCAATTGAGCTGTGGAATACTCCTTATTTTTATAAGCATTTATAATTAGTTGTAATGGGTTATAACTCATGCTATTATCAGTTTCTATAAGATTTGAAATTTGAATGTCATAACCACGTTTCTTTAAAGTACCATAGCTTGCAGATGCAAGTTCACCCTTGGGGTCATTTATTATCATAGACGGTTTCTTTTCTGCTCTTGAATAAACATCTATTGTCGGAAATACAAATGTTTCACCTTTACCAGAACGAGTTGTACCAATGATTAAATTATTTACCGCACTCTCATCTATATAAATTTTTTCTTTATATCGAGATATTACAACACCTCCACTACCTTTATATTCTTTTTCTTTTTCTGGAACGGCTTTATATTGTTCCTGTAATTCTTTTAACGTTGTAAATTCACTTGTACCTTTTGACCTTGATTTATGTTTTTAAAGCTTGTTTTCATAGTATAAACAATCTTTATATCTGAAAATATAACTATAGCAACTACTACTAAATAGTAACTTCTGTATTTTAATTGAAAATTAAATAAATCATTCAAACTAAAATTTGGCTTTAAAGATTTATTATTTAAACTATTAATAAGTTTAAATAATGAAGAAATCACCATATTTGATAAGAGTATTAAAACAATTGAAACTAAAGCAATTATAAGTATTACAAGGTAGTTATTATTTAAAAACTTTTTATTCATTTCTGCTCCTCTCTAGAAAAATCCAATAAAAAGATAGAAAACGTATTTCTATCTTTTATCACTTCTAGTAGTGCAGACATCTGCACTACTTCTTTCCTTATTCTTTGAAAATAAAAAAAGGCTCTCAGCCTTTACCTTTCCATTTCAAATTCCTTTTCTATTTTTACTAAGCTTTTATCAAGTATTTCTAAACTTTTTTTATCAACAAGTTGTTTCTTACAAAACTCTTTTAAATTGTTAGAATATCCATCTCCTATACTTTAATGCAATACCATTATATGATTTTTCCTTAATAGTGTAGAATAAAATGTAATTTTCTGATAAAATGAAAATAGGCAACAATAAATATATTAATTAAAAATGATCAAATGTAAATATTGAGGATGTGCTAAAATGGCAAAGAAAAAAACAAAATTAGCAGATGATAATTTTGTAATGTCGCCAAAACTGGATTTTGTATTTAAATATATATTTGGAAATGAAAAACATAAAGACTTACTAATAGCATTACTTAGTGATGTATTAAACGTTCCTGAGGAAGAATTTGAAGGAATAGAAATAATTAATACGGAACTTATAAAAGCATTTAAGGAAGATAAAAAAGTCATACTTGATGTTAGAGTAAGAACAAAATCAGGTAAAGAAATAGATGTGGAGATTCAAATACTACCCACCGAATATATGGCAGAAAGGACTATTTTCTACTGGAGTAAGATGTATACAAGTCAGATCAAACCAGGAGATACTTATGATAAGCTAAAAAAATGTGTAACTATAAACATAGTAGATTTCAAGTGTACCCCACTAAAAAAGCTCTACTCAAGCTACCATCTCACAGAAGATAAATCAGGGTATAGGTTGACAGATATGCTTGAAGTTCATTTTCTAGAGATCCCCAAATTATTTGATGATGATATTGAAAAAGATGAAAATGATCCAATAGTTCAGTGGATGGAGTTCCTAGATGGAAAATCGAAAGCTGCATAAATAATATTTATGCAGGACAGTATGAGCAATACCTAGAGGGTGATGGAAATGTTAGCAGAAAAAAATAAGGATATAAAAAAGGCTTATGATTTATTGCAGATAATAAGCAAGGATGAAAATGCAAGAATGTTATATGAGTCAAGACAGGCAGAAATTAGTGATCAACTTACTAGGATCAAGTCCGCTGAAGAAAAAGGGTCAAATAAAAGAGCATTGAGAGTAGCAGAAAAAATGTTAATATGTGGAGACAGTATAGAAGATGTAGCTGACTTAACTGAGTTGCCGAGAGAAATGGTCATGGACATAAAAAATAAAATGAACAACTAATCACAAAATGGAGTCGTCAGAAATGGCGATTCTCTTTATTTGTGGTAGTACACGTGTACCAACAAGCTATATAGATTGTTGATACATTTTTGAATCATGCAAAATTTGTTTTTACTATTTTGAACCACCGACCAATTATTTGATTTTGTAACAAATTTTAATTTCCTAAAATAAGCTAAACTATTTGTATCACCTAACTTAGTGGCTATTACTTTATGGCACAAACTGAAAGTTTCTAAGACTTTTGTGGGAAACTAAAAGATATAAGCTGATTCACATTTCTGTAAATCAGCTTATATCAACGCTTTGGTGCATCCAGTGAGGTTCGAACTCACGACCAGCAGATTTGTTTTGTCAGTTTTATATTTTTCTGATTGTTTCTATAAATGTTGGTATTACTAGGTTTCCTTACTTTTGCTCACTAAGCCAATCTAAAGCTAAATAACACTTGTGTGGGAAAAGTGTGGGGAAAATCAAAAACAGATTTTAGTGATTTTATCATAGTAAATGAAAATCTTTTCTTATCATATTTATACCAATATTTAAGTCATTACAATTTTCATATATTTTCTGCATATCAAGTTTTTCTAAAAAACTTTTTTCACCTTTAATATAGTGATGTCGTTTTGTTCCCTTTTGAAAAAGTCTTTGTAACTCTTTATGAGTAAGTCTTTCGGGGCTAGAATAAGTTCTTCTTAATGTATCAGTTAATTTTAAACCTATATAGTCACATATTCCCTCTAAATCATAGAAGAACCAACTCTCTATCATTATTACAGCTTCAATTTTTTCTATTTTTTTAATTTGCTTTTTGTTAAGAGCCCTTAATATTGCATCTGCATCAAACTCTACTAAATCATTTTTTGTTCCTTCTCTATCTATAAATGCATAGATATATAAATCTATATTTCTATTTTCCTTTTTATTTAGAAAATAGTATATTTCATTTGCTATTTCTTTATTGATTCCTGTTCCAGATTCAAGATTTTTTGTTTTATTTGGTACTCCATTTAAATATCTTCTAAAAACATTTTTATAAAATATCTCTTCTGTATAACCTTCATAAAATATGTAAGCAAGTTTTTCTCGTTTCTTTTTAGCTTTAACCATAACCTATACCTCAGTATAAAAGAAAATATCACTAAAACTTGAAAATGGTCCAGATAACTTTTTGACAAGTTCTTTGTTATTGCTAACTTGCTCAATAGTTGCTTCACCTGTTTGTTTATTACTAATTATACTTACCTCATTAACCTTTACCATATTTAGTAATACTGGTGAATGAGTTGTCAATATTACCTGAATGTCAGAAAAATCATTTTTTATTAAATTTATTATTTTTTTAAGCAGCTTTGGATGTATGGAATTCTCAAGCTCTTCTATTGCAATTATAGGGTACCTATTAGACATTAAATAAGTAACTATATTAAGTGCAATAAGTGTTCCATCAGAAAGCTCATTAATAGTATTTTCCTGTCCATTAGTAAATGTAAATATCAAGTTTTTTAAATCTTGTCCCATATTAATAATATTAACATGCTCAATATTTAGTATATCCCTAAGTATTTCCCTATAATATTCAAGCTTGCTTGATTTCAATATTCCATCAATTTCTTCAATTAAAGCCAGTGAAACTATTCTACCATTTTTGATTACAGGGTTCTGATTTCTAATTGATGCCCTAATTACATCTGGTGTACTATATAATACAGGAGTTTTACATAATAAAAAAATGTCTTCTATGCCTTTTCTTATTGGAGTTTCAAAACTATTTCTTATATCTTTTATTTTACTGATGAGTGATACCAATGTTTCATAACCATCTATTTCTTGAATTTTAGGGCCTTTAACTTTTTTAACAATAGTATTTTCTCTTTCAAATACTGTAGATACAGGACCTGTAGATGTTGTTTTTTTATATTTAAAAATTTCTTTATTTACATAGCCCAAATTCGAAACATTTTTACCAATTACTATTTCAATAAAATAATTATATTTGTATATTTCATTTTCCAATTCATCAATAAATTCTACCTCAACAGAAATAGAGTTCTTACTGTAGTTTTTACAATGGGATAAAATTTTATCATTACCCAATTGTCCCGTATTTAGAAGTCTTTCTTTTAAATCTTCACTCCCACTTAAGAGTATATTTAGAAAAGAAAATACTTCAAGTAGATTTGATTTGCCACTGTTATTAGGACCAATTAGTACATTGAAATCTCCCAATACATATTCACAATCTATTAAATTTTTATATCCGTTAACTTTAATACTATTTATTTTCATAATACCCCTCCATTTCAAACAATGTTATACCTATTTTACTATCATTATTGCCATATATTAATTTAACTATACCATTAATTATAGTACGTTACAACAGTTGTTATTATTTTACTGTTTGTATTCTATTCCCATTTAATTACTAATATTTTATGATTTTCCATGCTATACCAATTTTTTGTCACATCGTATCTTTACTTGATCGATTTTCACAGCTACATAATAATTCATTTGCAATAGTTACACTTTCAAGTCTCATAATGCTTTCCTCTGCACTTCCATACCCCAAAAGATTAATATCTCCATACCATACTATTTTTTCATCAATACTTGCAAACTTTTGATGAATATTAGCTTTGAAAATTATATTTACACCAGATTTTCTTATACATTCATGCATTTCTTTTAAATTAATTTTATATGCTTCTTTAAAATCTGTTTCTGGACGAGTAATTACATTAACTCTAATACCTTTCTTTGTTATATTTTCTAAAAGTTTTAATATCTGAGAAATTCTTCTTTTACTCATACGCGGACTTACTATAACAACTTCTTTTTTCGCAGTTAAAATATCATTACTGAACACGGTTAAAAAATTGTTATTATTATAAATTGAATTTGTCATTTCAAAAGGCTTGCTATTACTTTTAGCAGAATACCCCATTGAAGCATAACCCCTCAATCTTTTTTGGTACATTCTTTCTAATACAGCAACATGAACATCAACGTAATCATAAATTTGAACCTCAGTCTTATTTTCATATAATCTATGAAGCCTACCAGCATACTGCTGCAATGTTCCTTTCCAGGATATAGGCATTGCTAAAAAAAGTGTGTCCAATCTTGGTTCATCAAAACCTTCCCCTACAAATTTACCTGTGGCTACTATTACCACATTGCTTTCTTTGGGTATACTTGAAAGCATCTCCATTTGAAATTTTTTTTCCTTTACTGTCATTCCTCCTGTTAATGTAACAACATTAGACATTGTTTCTTTTAAAGCATCTGCAATTATCTTTACATGTGCAGTTCTTTCAGTTAAAACAATTGGATTTCGCCCTTCTTTTATGCAATTAATAATATCATCAATAATCAGTTTGTTCCTTATTTCGCTTGTGCTAATTTCAGAATATATTTTTGTAATTGGCCATTCTTCTTCATTCTGACTAATTGATTTTCTGAAAGGCGTAAATCTTGGAATGACATAGTGCTGGAACGGACGTTCTTTCGCTTGTTTTAATACATCTACTTTATACCTTATAGGCCCACATTGCATAAATATTATAGGATGATGTCCATCCTTTCTTATTGGAGTTGCCGTTAATCCATAAACATATTTAGCTGACACATTTTTTAATACCTGTTCAAAACTAAAAGCTGAAACATGATGACATTCATCAACTATAACCATGCCATAATCTTTTACTAACTCTTTAACCACACCATCCTTTACCAGTGACTGCATGGTAGCTATATCGATAACACCACTCAATCTATTTTTGCCCGCACCTATCTGTCCTATTATACTTACATTCTTTTTTCGTCCTCTTCTTTTTATATCACTAACGGGTAAAACTTCATTAATGATTAAAAAATGATTTAATCTTTCCCTCCACTGTTCTAACAACTGCTGAGTGTGTACAATTATAAGAGTATTTACTTTCCTTTCTGCTATTAATTTTGCTCCAATAACAGTTTTTCCAAAAGCAGTAGTTGCCGATAATACTCCATTGTCATATTTTAACATAGTTTGGGCTGCTGTTACCTGTTCTTCCCTCAGTTTACCATTAAATTTAACACTGATTGATTTACCAATATATGTTTTGTCATCACACTTAAGTTTAATTTTATTTGCACTTAAAAAATTATAAAGATCTGCTTCACAGCCTCTAGGAATACATAAATATTCTTGTGTTTCATCTGATAAAGAAATAACTCTTGGTTTATCAAATGTTGGTAACCTCATGGCTTGTGCTTTATAAAATTCAGGATTTTTAAATGCTGCCATTCTTTTGATAGTGTTGAGTGCCTTGCTAGAGAATCCCATTTTCCGTATAAAAATCATATTACACTTTGTTATATAAGCAATATCCGGAAAATCTCCAGTATCTAATTTGTGATTTTCTTTACTTTTCTCCCAAGGTTTTAAACTTTCATCTTCTATTTCTTTTAAATCACCTAGTTCTTTAAAATCACAAAATTCAGAAGTATAAAAATCCACTTCACTCTTTGTAAGTTTACCTATACAGCTTAAAAAACTCCATTGATCTTTATAAGGTTTTAAATTCTCATCAATAAAAACACTATTATTATTTTTCCGTGCACTTTTTTGCATTGGAAGTGCTATAAGATTTCCAAGTCCACCTTTTGGCATAGTATCCTGATTAGGAAATAAACGATCATATGATTTGAATTTAATTTCATGTCTTTTTTCCATTCCATATGTAAGAAGTGCTGTACCAAACTTTCTAGCAACTACTGCGCTTATCTTTTCCTTATAAAAGAACCATATGTGCGCACCGTCACCAGATCTTGATCGCTCAACTGCAAAAGGTATTTTCTTGGTCTCACATATCTGCCTTAAAATAGAAATATCTTTTTCCCATCCATCATCATCAAAATCGATAGCCAGGAAGTAGCAAGTTTCATCAGCAATCATTGGATAAACACCTAAAATTTCCATTCCTCTTAGATGTCTATTAATTGCATTTGCATCTAAAGTAGCATATTTTCTATTTTTGCATTGTGAACATTTTACCTGTTTTTTATAACAAATCCCTTTTATCCATTCTTTTAAACATACGGGAGAATAACCGCCTTTACCTTCTTTATTCTGCCAACGTTTAGCATATACGTCGTCTCTACCCTTAAATAGGTTCCTAAATAGTTCTATTTTTTCTTCAGGTGAACTACTATTACTTACCTCTCCTAATTCATGTTTTGTGATTGATATAGTCTCATTTGTCATTCTTAATATTTTATCATCGTTATCCATACATATTTCAGGTATTGGTAGCGATACCTGCTTTTTTAAATCTTCGTTTTCTATTTGCAGCCTCTGGTTTTCCTCTAATAACTTAATGTATTTATTATAAAGTATATTATATTCCATTTCATTATTCCTCATCTTTCTATGAGTTTTTTATTACAACGTTTTTCATGAAAATATTATAGAAGTTCTATATATTCTTTAGTAACTATTCAGCTATTAAAATAAATTTCATTTAGTGCTATTATTAATTTATTGAAAAAAACTCTTCCATTTATCATTGATTTTTGGTAATATAAATCCTATCTTGCAAAAACTAATGATAAGGTGGTGACACATCGTGACTGAAAGCCATATTACTGAGATTTACAACCAAGGTATATCTCAAGTTATAAGTGCTATTAACAAATTATCAAATGAAATTAATACACTAAATTCTCAAGTAGAATCACTTTCTAATGATAATATGGCTTTAAACGGGCGTGTTAAGTCATTAGAAAGTCAAATAAATAAAAATAGTAATAACAGCAGTAAGCCACCATCATCAGATGGATTCAAAAGAAAACTAAGAGTTTAAGGACTAAATCAGGTAAACGACCTGGCGGTCAGGAAGGTCATGAAGGGTCAACCTTGAGTATAAATGACAATCCTGATGAAATTAAAATTCATAGTCTAGAAAAATGTATTGAATGCGGAGCATCTTTAAAAGATACATCGCTTGAAAGATATATTGTTCGCCAAGTTATAGATATACCTGAAATAAAAGCTAAAACTACAGAGCATAGAGCAGAAGTAAAAATATGTCCACAATGCAAATGTAAAAATACCGCTAGGTTCCCTGATGGGATTATAAATACAGTTCAATATGGTGAAAAGTTAAAGGCTATAGCTGTTTATTTAACACAATATCAGCTAATTCCATATAAAAGAAGTGCTGAACTTATTGAAGATTTATTTAACCATCATCTGAGCCAAGGAAGTATAGTTACATTTAATGAAAGCTGTTATGAAAAATTACGGCCTATAGAGGATAATATTAAAAATAGTATTATCTCATCTACTGGTGCTGTTCACTTTGATGAGACTGGTATGTATGTAGAGAAAAAGCGTAAATGGCTTCACGTTGCTTCAAATGAAAACCTTACTTTCTATGCATGTCATGAAAAACGAGGTAAAGAAGCAACTGATGAAATTGGAATACTCTCAAAATTCACTGGTACGGCAGTACATGATGGTTTTAAAACATATAATAAATACACCAACTGTAGTCATGCCCTATGCAATGCTCATATATTAAGGGAACTTAATGCTATAACCGAGCTACAAAATCAAGAATGGGCAAAGCCAATGAAAGATTTGTTAATTGAAATTAAGCGTGAAGTAGACTTAATCTTCAACAATTATCATGCTTTACCGACAAATAGACTTCAAGATTTTGAAGCAAAGTATGATAAAATACTTAACGCTGGTTTTGATGAAGACTATTCTAAAAATATTGAATTATACTCTCAGAAGAAGGTTAAAAGGAGTGTAAGTCTTAATTTACTTAATAGATTATGTGGATATAAAAATCAAGTTCTTGCTTTCATGTATGATTTTGATATTCCCTTTGACAATAACCAAGCGGAACGAGATTTACGCATGGCTAAGGTGAAACAAAAAATTTCTGGAACTTTTAGAAGTCCAGCAGGAGCAAATGCTTTCACTAGAATTAGGGGATATGTATCTACTGTAAGAAAACAAGGTAATAATGCTTTAGACTGTATAAAATCAGTATTTACAGCAAATCCAATAGACCCAACTTTAGATTTAAAAGCTCCGATAAAAGAGGTGTAATCACCTCTTTTTAGTGTGCAGAAAATTAATATCATCATACTACCCTCAAATACACAAAATATTTGAGGGTAGTACGTTTTTTGAGCACACATATATTTTATACAAAATAGTAGCTGAATAGTTACATTCTTTAATATTTTTACATTTTTTACCACAACTAAACTTCATATAAAATAAAACTTACACTCAGATTGGAGTTATTACTCTACGGGAACTTTCATTGAGGTTATTACTTATAAACTTATATTACCAAATAAAGATATATTATTCTACTCATTATAAAATTCTAAAAAACACGTACTCTCTTCAAAATAGACTTATTATTTTATATCTAAATATAAAATGAATGTACGAACTTAGTTATTTAATCAAACTTTTGTTGAAAAATTTAAGTTTAGATTTTTTAATAAACTAACCTAGCTATATAGAAAGCCATTTACTTTTTTATGGTGCGTCAGAAGGAATTCGAACCCATGATCAACTATTTTTTTTACTATCAAATTATATACTTCTAAAATTCCCTGTAATTATTGTTTATAATAGGTTTATCAACAATTCTCGTCTAAAAGGAACTAAATGTTTCTGTAACTTCTGTGGGAAAATAAAAAATACAAGCTAATTTACATTTCCGTAAACTGGCTTGTATCAAGGCTTTGGTGCATCCAGTGAGGTTCGAACTCACGACCATCAGATTCTCGAGGATTGAATTTATATGATTTCAAAAGTCTATCAAACCTTTATAAATAGTAATTCTACTTTTTAATACATGTTAACTTATACCCGTTTAATTTAGGCTATAAGGGGCAAAAAGAGGGCAAAACTTATTTCTGTAAAATGATATTTTAAATGACTACCACGATTAAACAACTTTCCTCTATACAACATTTTATTTTCTATAATGCAATTTGTTCGTTACTAGCTTTTACGTTTTCTGTAGCCTAAATAATAAGACTATTATCGATAATTTTATCTTTGTAAATGCCTTAAAACATAAATTCAAAAATATATTTTTGAAACAAAGTTTGATGAAAATATTATTATTTCTATTTCATACTCTTACTTATTTTTATATAAAAGTTTGATTAAAAATTAACTTCTTAATTGGGATTTACTCTTATTTATTAATAATAAAAAGATTCTAAATTAACCAATACTGGTTACTTATAAAGAAAAATCATGTAAATTGTTTGTATTTGATTCTTTATATGTAGTAATTCTTAATTCATAAGTTTATGAATTAAGAATATAGAAATAAGATTTCCGCTATTTTATCTCAACTAAATTCACTTGCCTTGTTCTAAAACTCTCCGTGCTTGTCCAATTGTTAATGGTAATTTATCAACTTCTATCTTACCATCACGATTAAGAATTTCTACAAGATGTGCAACCCTTGGAAGTCTTAAATCTATACTTCTAAGTATCTCTTTATTACTAAACACCTCTTCAGTACTTCCTTCTAAAATAACGTTTCCTTTATTTAAAAGATAAACCCGTGTTGCAAGTAATGGGACTATATCAACATCATGTGTTGAGAATATTAATGTAATATTAAGCTCTTTATTAATATAATCTAATAATTTTATAATCTTAGTTACACCACGTGGGTCTAGGGAAGCAGTAGGTTCATCTAATACTAGAATTTTTGGTTTCATAGCCAAAACACTTGCTAGTGCTATTCTTTTTTTTCACCACCACTCAAATTGTGTGGACTTTTGGTTTCATAACCTTCCATTCCAACAACTTCTAACGCCCATTTAATTGATTTTTCCGTTTCTTTTCCTGAAATTCCTATATTCATTAGGCCATAGGCGATTTCTTGGTGCACATTAGAATTGAATAATTGATCATCAGAATCCTGAAAAACCATACCAACATTGCATCTTATCTGTGGTAAATTTTTCTTTTTAGTCTCTAAACCATCAATAGTAACTGTTCCAGATGAAGGTTTTAATATTCCATTAAAAAGTCCAAATAATGTGGATTTTCCTGCACCATTAGGTCCCATTATAGCTATTTTTTCTCCTGCATTTACCACCATATTTACATTATTAAGAGCTTTATTTCCATCACTGTAACTATAGCTTACTCCTTCTAAATTCAAAAGTTCCATTACAGCCTTCCTCTCTTTACGTAATTACATTTATTGTAATTATACTAATTAATAACACTGCCATGAAAAATCCAAAGATCCAATTTTTAGTTGATATACCTTCAGTGAAATATCCTATACTTTTAGTATTTTCATTATACCCTCTCGATAGCATAGCATTATATATACTAACGCTTTTATCAATGGATTTAATTATTACATAACCTGCAACTTTTCCTGTATCTTTTATCTTTTGTGCCCATGAAACTCTATCTCCCATCCTACTTACTTGTGCAATATGCATATTGTGTGCGATTTCTTCAATTATAAATACATATCTGTACATCATAGCTGCTAAATCTATAATTGTTGTTGGGAACTTACATAATCTAAGCGTTTCTAAAATTTCTATCATTGGTGTAGAAAAGGCTAATAAAGAACCGAAGGTAACTGTTGCCATAATTCTAAGTTGTATAAGTACCCCCAGTTTTAAACCTTCCCAATACAAAACCATGGGAATACCTAAAAAGGTGTTACTCCACAAAATATGACTTCCATTAGTAAAAACAACACTTAAAAAAACTAGCCATGACAATCCAAATGGAAGATATAACCTTCTTATTAAGCTGTTCCATTTCATTTTAGTCATAGAAAAAAATATTATAGCAATCACCCATAGAAGTATCACAAGATACCAACGAGAAAGCACAGCCGAAATTACTATACAACTTAAAAAAACTACGGTCTTTATTCTTCCATCTATTAAATTAAGCTTACTATCCATATTTGTTACATTTTTAAACTGCGACAAATCCATAGTTTATGTCTCCTCAGTGACCTTCTTAGATTCGTCTTCTTTAATCTCTTCATTAGTTTTTCCAAATATTTTTTCCCAGCTGTGCCCTAAAATTAGGCCTGCAAAAAGTTTGCTACTGAGAAAGCTCCAAGCTCAGCGTCCCCTGGTAATTCTATGAAAGGATGATGCTGTTTAGAAGAAGCAACTGTTGCCAAATTATTAACTTTATCATCCGTGCCACCTGCTGCCATTTTATGTGAATCCATATATTTACCTGCTCCAAAAATAAAAACTAAAATTACAATCATTATGGCGAGTAAGGTCTTTGTAAATTTATCAAAAATTTTATCTGTGAGCTATTCTTATTTTTTACATTAATCGTCGATTTCATTTTGTTTCCTCCTTAGCTTTTATACCAAGTATATTAGGTAAAAGATCGGGACGACGACTTGCCATAGCCTGAAGTATTGCAGCTGTAAAGATAGCTTCTGCTACAGCTATTGGAATCTGTGTTGGTCCATATCCCATAAAAAATACCATCCATTGTTTTAGTAATGGAGTATGTCCATGTAAACTTATGGCAAGTTCTAAAGCACTTGCTAAATATGTAATTATATCCCCAACAAATCCGGCTACTCCTGCTGCAAGCCATATTGGACTTTTAAAGTGCCTTAAACTTCTCCAGCAAAGGTATCCTGAAATACCTCCTGCAATACCCATTGAAAAATCATTTGCTCCAATTGTGGTAATACCTCCATGTCCTAAAAAAACAGCTTGAAAAAACAGTCCTATTGCTGTTATAACCGCAGTGGCAAATGGACCAACAAGAATTGCTGCTAGTGGTGTTCCACAAGGATGTGAGCATGACCCAGTTACCGGTACAGGAATATGCATACAAGAAATAACAAATACACCTACTCCTATCATAGCTAGAAATGGCTTATAATATAAATTTTCCTCTGATCTCCTTTTGATTTCTTTTATTCCTGGCACTATAAATATTGCAGTGGCTACATACCATGTACCCCATGCCTGAGGTGATAAAATTCCGTCTTCAATATGCATTATAAATCCTCCATTTTAAATTTACTTATAAATAAGCTTTATAATTGCTTTATCTTTCTATTCATAAAAACAAAAAACCTTTCAACATAACGTTAAAAGGATCCAAAAGCATATTATTATCCATGAGAAAACCAAAAGATATATTTCACTTTAACACCCCCTATCGCTCGTAGAGAAACTGGCGAAAAACATTGGCAGGTCTCCTGACTTGAAAATCATCATTTAAGTATGCCTTCCCAGTTACCCAGTGACATATTATATTTAAATTCTTTTCTTACAGTGGCGGGACCGTTCAGGACTTTAACCTGATTCCCTTTTTAATTAATCAACTCTCTGATTAAACCAACATTCTATTATTCAATTAGTACTAAGTATATACTCAAGCAATACAAGAGTCAATTTATATGTATGTACCTATACATTCTCTTTAGTAATGCTCTTTAGTAATATAATTATAAAATAAGACCATATTATCATTTCTAGCGCAGTTGTAATTTTGAACTTAAAAATATTTTTTTGTATAATTATATTAATCTTAACTTTTAATTTGCGAAGTGTTTGTAACTCACGAAATAAGAGATATCACCACTACAGTTATCTATATCTAAATATCAACACCACACTATCTATAAAAAACGTATTATTTGGGAGATAATTAATAAGTATTTGACAATAAAGAGGTTTATTATCTGGCTAAAGAAATTTTTTGAGGTTGCCTTATTTTTTTTGCTAACGTATACTAGAAACACAATATATAGTGTATAGGAGGAATGTAAAATGCTACATGTAGTAAAAAGAGATGGTAGAGAGGCTAATTTTGATTCTGTTAAAATTAGTAATGCAATAAAAGGTGCAGCAGAAGAGATTGGCACAAGCATAAAGATGAGTGAAGTGCTTGAGTTAACTCAAAAAGTTATAAAAGAACTTGAGGAAATGGATTTAAAATGTATAACTGTTGAAGAAATACAAAATATAGTTGAGAACACACTCATCAAAAATGACTTTAAACAAATTGGTATGGCATATTCTAACTACAGAAAAGAAAGGACTAAGATTAGAGACATAAAATCTGATCTTATGAAAACCATTGGACAAATTGGCGTGGAAACTGATAGAGATAATGCCAATGTTGGTAATAACTTCAGTTCAAAACTTTTAAGAATAGCCAGTGAGTCAAATAAATGGCATAATCTTGCAAAGATGAGTAAGCGACTTGCAAAAGCTCATGAAAATGGAGACGTTTATTATCATGACTTAGACAGTTATAATTTGACAATAAACTGTTTGCATATACCTACAAAAGAGGTTTTGGAAAGAGGATTTAATACAGGTTACGGATATATAAGGGCACCAAAAAGAATAGAATCCGCAGCAGAGTTGTCTTGCATTTTGTTGCAATCAACGCAAAATGATATGTTTGGAGGACAATCACATCCTGATTTTGATAATGATATGGGTGAGTTTGTAGAGCCAACCAGACAACAGATAAAGGCTGAGTTTTTAAAAATAGGAGTAGATGAGTCAAGGATAGACAAATTAGTTGAAAAGAGAGTACTAAGAGCCATAGAGCAGTCAATGCAGGGAATTGTTTATAATCTTAATACTATGCACAGTAGAGCAGGTTCACAGGTGCCTTTTTCATCAGTAAACATTGGAATACCAAACAATAAAGATGCTGCACTAGTTTGTAAGATATTTCTTCTAGAGTACGAAAAGGGTCTAGGAAGAGGGGAACAACCTATTTTTCCTAACATAATATTTAGGGTTAAGGAAGGCGTAAATAGGGAGACTACTGATCCATACTTCTATTTATACAAATTGGCTTGCCATGTTGCTTCAAAAGAATGAATCCTACATTTATGAATATAGATTCTTCCTTCAATAAAAAATATTATGATGCAGGAATTTTGCCAGCTACTATGGGATGCAGAACTTATGTATGTTCAAATATAAATGGTGAAGCAGGAACAAAAGGTAGAGGTAATATTGCACCAACTACAATAAATCTTCCAAGAATAGGACTTATGGCAAAAGGTAATATAGATAAATTTTTTGAAATCTTGGATGCAAGACTTGATCTTTCAAAGGATAGTCTTTTGGATAGATATGACAAGCTTAAAAAACTGAGGGTTAAGGATTTACCATTTATAGCGGGACAGGGACTTATGAAAGGATCAGAAAATTTGACTCAAGATGATTCTATTGAACCTATATTAAAGCAAGGAACCTTTGGAATTGGATTTATTGGACTTGCAGAAACATTGGTAGCTTTGACTGGTAAACATCATGGAGAAGATGAAAAATCAAGAGCACTTGGAGAAAAAATCATAAGATACATAAGGTCCTATACAGATAAGACAACGCTTGAAACAAAACTTAACTGGAGTTGTTATGCTACACCAGCAGAAGGACTTAGCGGCAAGTTTATAGTAAAAGATAAAGCTATTTTTGGAGAAATACCAGGAATTACTGATAAGGAATATTACACAAATAGTTTTCATGTACCTGTAGGTTATTTAATATCAATAAAGGATAAAATAGATATTGAAGCCCCTTACCATGAAATGTGTAATGGTGGTCATATAAGTTATATTGAACTTGATAATTATCCTCATGGAGACACTGTAATGGATATTATAAATTATGCATTTGAACAAACTGATCTAGGATATATGGGAATTAATTTTCACATCAGATATTGTAAAAAATGTGGAACATACCTTTACAATGGGGAACATGAATGTCCAAAGTGTAAAAGCACAGAGATACAGGGTATATCAAGAGTTACAGGATATTTAAGCCTGGATGAGAGATTTGGAGTAGGTAAAAGCGAAGAGAGAAGAGACAGAATATCACAGGAAAATGGGCAAAAATTTATAATGTGTAAGGATGAATTAAAATTGGAGAAAAAAAGATTAGTAAGGCTTTCAGGTATTGCATATGAAAGTCTTTCAAACGGACCAGGTCTGAGAAGGGTGCTTTTTTCACAAGGTTGCTTGCATGAGTGTGATGGGTGTTTTAACCCTTCCACCCATTCTTTTTGTGATGGGGAACTTAAAGATATTGATTTACTCATAGATGATATAAAAAATAACCCCATTTTAAAAGGGGTTACTTTTTCAGGTGGAGATCCTTTCGAACAAGCAGATAAATTTGCATACATAGCAGAAGGGGTAAAAAAATTAGGGCTTGATATTTGGTGCTATACTGGATATACTTATGAATATATACTGGAAAATAATTGTAATAGAGAAGGGTTTAATAAACTCCTAAACAATATTGATGTACTTGTAGATGGAAAATTTGAAATTAATAAAAAAAATATTGGGCTTAAATTTAGAGGTTCTAGTAATCAAAGAATAATTGATGTTAAAGCCAGCTTATCCAGTGGAAAAGTTGTGATATTAGATTATCTTTAATTGTGCTAATTATATAACAAATTTTCCCATGAAAAATTCAAGTCAGCTATCCTAATCTATTTTTATTGAAATGATTTCAGAATAAGCTTTCAAGCTATACTATAAAACCTTTTGTGGAGGCAATAAAATGAAAATAGCTGTTATAGATGCACAGGGAGCTGGTCTTGGACAAGTAGTAATAAAAAGGCTTCTCAAGGAAATAAATACCAATATATACATAATAGCACTTGGCACAAATACATTAGCAACTTCAAATATGCTTAAAACTGGTGCAAATACTGGCATTTGTGGAGAAAAAGATATTTGTTCATTTTGTAAAACAAATAAAATTGATAGTATAATTGGTCCAATAGGAATATTGTGTAACGGTGCTATAAATGGAGAAATTACATCTAAAATTTCACAATCCATATTTAATATGGATTGTATAAAATATATACTTCCTCTACAAAAACATGGTATTTATATTCCAGGAACTAGAGATCTTAAAATAAAAGAGATAATTGAGGAAATTGTACTTGATATTGAGAAAAGATTTTAACTTATATTTGTTTTGTTCTAAGAATGGCAATATTATCTTAGAGCAATATAAGAGGTATACTAATCATTGTTTGATTAGCATACCTCTTAATTTGCAAGATGTTTTCTATAATAAAATTAAGCTACTTAATGTTTTCGTCAATATTTTTTCTTTTCATAAGTAAACTAATAATTGTAGTTATAATCAATATTATAACCAAAGCAACAATTGCACAAAAGATATAACCTAAAGCTGACTTAAAAAAATCACTATCGAACCCTGGTATAGAATAATCTGGTAACAATGCTTTCCATTTATCACCAAAACTAGCCATTCCTTGTGGAATAAATCCAATTTTTGCTTTTAAATCGGTACCCGACCATTCTCCAAAAGCAGTACCTTGAGCTAATAGTCCAATGGGAGCAAAAATAATTAAAGCAATCAATGCATACCAGTACTTTTTCTTTATAACGACTATCTCCTGTGATTTTTCAATTTCTGATTTTTGAGGGGGATAAATCTGAAGCATGGCAGGATTTGATTTTTGCAGGTATTTTACTACAAATCCTGTTACAACTGATTCCACTGGACCAGCTAAAGTAAGATGAGCAAACAACATGGCAGGTACAGTTTGCATAAGACTGTATGGTGCGTATAAAGGCGTACCATTTGCTGTATGAAATAATAATGGTTGAAGCCCAAGCTCGATTCCAGCACATAAGGCGCCCATATTAATTGCTATATATCCAGCTATTATTGAGCCAATAAATCTGCGATTTGAAGAAATTTCAGATTTACTAGATATTACCTTGTACAGGGAATAGCTCACGAAAGGAATTATAATTGCCATGTTGAATATATTGGCACCAAGTGAAAGAATACCACCATCGCCGAAGAAAAATGCTTGAATTATTAATGCAATACTAACTCCAACTGTGGCAGCAAAAGGTCCCAAAATGATTGCCAAGATTGAAGCACCAACTGCATGTGCTGTAGTACCATCAGGTATTGGTACATTATACATCATAATTGTAAATGAAAAAGCCGCTCCAATTGCAAGTAACGGAACTTGCTTGTCCTTTAATGTCTTTTTTAACTTTGCAGCTGCTGTGAACATTACTGGAACTGCAATAACTGCCATTACTGCACAGGTTTGTGGACTTAAATATCCATCAGGTATATGCATGATATTTCCTCCTAAAATTTTAATAACATTAGATTAGTTAGTATCCTGTTCATATCACCCCTTAATAAAGAAAATAACCACGAAGGATTCCTTTCTTAAGGAAATGAACCTTCGTGGTACATCGTTTTAAAGTAAAATATTGTTTTAAATCATTATTTATATCTTCGTGATATAAATTAATTATATAATATAGCTCAATCTAAAACAACTAGTTTATATAATTAAAAACAATTTTATAGTTTACGGCATCTCGAGACCATGATAATGATGCTCACTGGAATCAAATCCGTGACTATGTATGTGATAATGCTCATCTATAAGATTAACAGAAAGTAATAACTCCTTATTTGATAATATATCATTTGGTGTACCTTCTGCAATTATCGTATGGTTTTCACTAAAAACTATTACCCTATCTGCAATTTCTTCAACAATATCCAGATTATGAGTGCAAGTAATTAAAGTTTTGCCTGCCCTATTAAGTTCTACTAACAGGTTAATCATCCACCTTTGAGTACGTGGATCTAAAGCATTAGTTGGTTCATCCAATATCAGAACTTCAGGATTTATTGATAATACTGAAGCAATAGCAACTTTCTTTTTCTCGCCTCCACTTAATTTATATGGCGGTCTATTCTTTAATGATTCTAAGCTAAGCATCTTAATAACTTCATTTACTCGCTTAGTTACTTCCTTAAAGCTAAGCTTCATCTGCAAAGGACCAAAGGCTATTTCTTCCCATACGTTGGTACAAAACAATTGGGAGTCTGAATTTTGAAATATAAATCCAACCCTTTGTCGAAAAGCTTTGGACAATTGTTCATCATTTAATGTTTGTTCTGTAATAATTTGACCAAAGGCTCTATATTCACCTTTAGTTGGAAATATCAATCCATTAATAACTTTTTGAAGTGTAGATTTACCTGAGCCATTGGCTCCTAAAATAACTACTTTTTCGCCACTGCAAATATCTAAGTTTATATCTTTGAGTACTGTTTCTTTGGCTATATATTCAAATGAAACATCTCTAAGTTGCATTATTTTTCCCTTATCCAAGAATAATTTCACCTCCAAAAGCTAATAAAACGCAAATTACTACTCCTAAAATCCATTGGAAATCAAGTAGTGTAAATTTAAACCTATTCATAATAACTGGCTCACCTTTATAACCTCTTGATAGCATGGCACCATATACTTCCTCACTTAATTCATAACTTTTGCCAAAAAGACTACCAATTGTATTTGAAACAAAATGACGACCTTCTTTTGAATCAATTTTACCAAAAGTTCTGCTTTTTCTAGCAATAAACATATCCGTTGTAATGTTTAGCAGTATAAAAATATATCTATAACACATTTCTAATGTTGTGATGAATATTTTTGGTAAAAACAAAACTCTAAATCCCTTTAACAAATTAGTCCAGCGGGTGGTAGCCGTAAGTAAGAAAGCTAACGAGATTGATATGCCAACTCTTACTATTAACAAAATAGCTCCTGATACCCCCTGTGTTGTAATCGTAAGTACTGCTGGAAATGTGAATGGACCCAAATGTAATTGATGTCCAAAGTTTATAAGTGAAATTAAACTATTGCCAGGTCTTACAAAGTTAAAAATTGATGGTAATACTGTAATTCCTGTAAAAAGCGGTACAATCAACCATATTCGTTTAAAATACAATTTTAATGATACATATGATATTTTTGCTAAAATACATGATATTAAATAGATAATAGCCAATATAAACACTTTCTGAAGCAAAGTAGTTGTTACAATTAATATAATTAAAGATATTACCTTTACTCTTGGATCTAACTTCTGTAAAAAACCTTTTTGAAAGGCTATATCTTCAAAAAAAATGACTTCCTTCAAAAGCCTGGCAATATCATTAATAGTCTTTTCTAAAAAACTCACTTTCATTCTTTTACCAATACATCCAG
Source organism: uncultured Clostridiaceae bacterium (assembly GCA_963725425.1). Taxonomy (GTDB): domain Bacteria; phylum Bacillota; class Clostridia; order Clostridiales; family Clostridiaceae; genus Clostridium_I. The sequence goes on along the minus strand of CAVRYJ010000045.1, from coordinate 940,718 downwards.
GACACATTAAAATTTTTCCATTACTTAACAACCAATCCGGCACTTGATTTTTTGAATTCATTTAATTTCTCCTCGAATACTCTAAGTTAAAACAAAAAACACAAAAGCCTTTCTAAATTTAAGAAATAACCTTCGTGGTTAATAAAAATTTTTTTTTAATTAATAATAATTTATGTACCTTCGTGATACACCTATAAATTATACTATATTAACTTCAAACAAATCAAACATTTTATTTTATGGACCTTATTTGAGATACTATCATTCCAATAAGCATTAGAATGCAGCCAAACACCTCTTTCACTCCCAAATACTCCTTAAGTATTAAAAAGCCTCCCATTGTTGCAAATACTGATTCCATACTAAGTATTATGGCTGCATGGGATGGTTCAGCATGTTTCTGGCCAAAAATCTGCAATGTATACGCAAATCCCACTGAACATATTCCAGCATAGAGAATTGGAACACCTGCTTGTACAATGGTACTTACCTTTATTGTTTCAAACAATATTGCTGCTACTAAACTTAAAAATGAGCACGTTAGAAACTGAAAAAAAGCTAATTTTAATTCATTTACACTTTTCACGAAATAATCAATCAATAATATATGAATTGCAAAGAAAAAAGCACTTGCAAGCTCAAGCAAGTCGTAATATGAAATGTTATTTTCATTTGTTACGCATAATACAAATAATCCTACAACAGCTATTATTGCTCCAATCCACGAATTCATACTAATATATTGCTTTAAAAATATTCCCATAATTGGCACAAATACAATGTATAGACCAGTTATAAAAGCAGCTTTCCCAACGGTGGTACCAACAAGTCCAACCTGTTGAAATGAAGTTGCCAAAAAAGAAAAATACCAGCAAGAGTGCCAGAAAAAATTATGTTCTTCAAATTATGTTTCTTTATATCTTTATCTTTAGCATTACTAAAAAAAATTATTATAGGTATTAAAGAAATACATCCAAGCATAAATCTTATACCGTTAAATGTAAATGCCCCTATGTATTTCATACTTACTCTTTGTGCTACAAATGCAAAACCCCATATAGTTGCAGCTAATAGAAGTAATATATTTGATTTAACAGTTTGCTGTTTCATTCATTTTCTCCTCGTATAATTTATATTATTTTAGAAGTATTCTAATACTGAAACATATCAATAAAAATCGTCGTCTGCTTAAATAATCATTTCAATCTAGTATGGACTGAATAAAGTAATTATTCAGTCCATACTAGATTCTTAAAATAAATTACTTCCAAATTTCATCTGCAATTTCCTTCACTAGACGAATTTTATTCCATTGTTCTAATTCAGTAAGAACATTTCCCTCCTCAGTAGATGCAAATCCACATTGTGGACTTAAACAAAGCTTATTTATATCAACATATTCAGAAGCCTCTTTAATTCTTGCTTTTACAGCTTCTTTATCTTCTAATTTGGGATTTTTAGAAGTAATAAGCCCTAAGACTACTTGTTGATTTTTTATAAATCTAAGAGGTTCAAAACCTCCTGCACGTTCAGTATCATATTCTAAATAAAAGGCATCTACATTTACAGTTCCGAATAATACTTCTGCAATAGATTCATAACCTCCAGAAGATGCCCAGGTTGAATTATAATTACCTCTGCAAACATGCATTGTAATAATCATATCCTTAGGATGATCTTTAATAGCTTCATTATTTACACGTGCATATAATTTTGCTATTTTCTTCACATCAATACCGTCTTGCTGACGTGCTTCCCAATAAGCAGTGTCGCAAAGCATTCCCCAGGTACAATCATCAAATTGAAGATTACGGCACCCTACTTCATAAAATTGTTTGATAACATCTCTATATGCTAAGGCAATATCTGAAACAAGTTTTTCAAAATCAGGGTATATTTTATCAGTATTTTCTTTATTATCTCCACGCTGCAATTCAGCAAGAAATTGTGCAGGTGCAGGAATAGTTTGTCTAGCTATTACATCATCTCCAGCAATACTTTTTAAAAATTTATAGTGTTCAACCATTGGATGATTCTTAGAACCTATCTTTCCTGTTAACTCCGCAGTTTCTGCCCTTGTTTGTAAATCTTTAAACTGATAGCCCTTTTCAATTATACGTTTTTCTACCCCATCCAGTCCCCACATGAAATCAAGATGCCACCAAGAACGTCTAAATTCTCCATCTGTAACTGCTTTTAACCCTGCTTTTTTTTCCTTTTCAACTAACTTTATGATTTCTTCATCTTCAATTTTATGTAAATTATCTTTAGAAATTTCACCATTCTTAACTTTTATGCGTGCTTCTTTAATAGATTGTGGTCTTAAAAAACTACCTACTATATCCGCTCTAAATGGAGGATTACTTCTTTGCACTACATTTTCAAATGTTATACTCATTTACTAGCACCTCTTTATTAATCTAATATTTTAACTATAACATATACATACTTAATTATGGTAACTCAAAAAACTATTGCCTGCTATAGATATTTACTATAACAGGTATAAAATTATTTTATCCAAACCTCATTTGCAGTTTCCACAACAAGTCTAATCTTAGCCCATTGTTCTTCTTCTGTAATTAGATTTCCCTCTTCTGTAGATGCAAAACCACACTGTGTACTTAAGCATAGCTGGTCTATATCCACGTACTTACTAGCTTCAGCAATACGGATTTTTAATTGTTCTTTACTTTCAATACTACCGTGTTTTGTAGTAACAAGCCCCAAAACAACAATTTGATCTTTGATAAATCTTAATGGATTGAAATCACCTGATCGTTCATTATCATATTCAAGAAAAAAAGCATCTACCTTAACATTTGAAAAAAGTTCCTCAGCAACTGGTTCATAACTGCCCGATGAAAACCACATAGAATGAAAATTTCCTCGACATATGTGGAGTGCAATTGTCATATCCTTAGGATGATCCTCTATTGCTTCATTAATTAATCTTACATAATCTCTTGCAAGCTCCTCTGGTTTTACGCCTAACTTTATGTATTGTTCCCTATGAATTTCACTACATAATGTCCCCCATGACGTATCGTCCAATTGAAGATATCTACACCCCGCAGCATATAATGCCTTCACCGCAGCCTTATAAACGGTAATAATATCACAAATGAATTTTTCATTATCCTTGTAGAATCTATTTGAATTATAACTTTCCACAAAATGAAAAAGAGCTGGAGATGGTATTGAAAATTTGGGCATACAATTCTTTGCAATATTTTTCAAATATTTAAAATGTTCAATCATAGGGTGATTCTCAAATTTTATATTATCTATAACATGAAATGTTTCAGCTTTCATTAATTTATTATAAGAATTATTGCCTTGATTCAAATTGATTTTTTCAGTTCCCTTAATTCCTAAAAAGAAGTCCAAATGCCACCAAGAGCGTCTAAATTCCCCATCTGTAACTGCTTTTAATCCTATTTTTTCTTCCTTTTTTATAAGCTCTTCAATTTCGATATCTTCAATTAATTTAAGCTCTTCACTTGAAATTTCATTTCTTTCATATTGTCTGCGAGCTGTTCTTATTTTATTGGGACGTAAAAAACTACCTACAATGTCATAACGATATGGTGGGATATTTCTTTTTGTTCCTATAATTTGATTACCCATAAATTCCTCCTTTTCTGTTATAAAATTTTGTTACAGCAGGCAGTAATTAGAATCCAAATATTTAGTTACAACATCATAATTTAAAATTTCTATGTACTTAGTTGCTATTTCACTCAGTTTTATATCTTTATGCGCAATCCATCCAATTGTAAATATTTGCTCACTTTCAATTGGAATTGATTGAATTTCACCCCAATTTAAATCATTAACTAATATTCCTGTCCCTACCGTATAAGCATTGGTACCTATTAGTAAATTGGATAATGTTGCTCTGTCATTAACTCTAATAATTTTACTGGCATTAGAAAAACTAAAAATTTCTTCTGAAAAGTGTAATGAGTTTTTTTCTCCTTGCTCAAATGTTATAACTGGAAATGATTTAAGATCATCTATAGTTACACTCTTTTTATTAATAAGTGGGTGATTCTTACCTATAAAAACATGTGGAGTTGCATTAAACAAAGGTGTAAATTTAAGATTACTATCACTAAAAAGTTTGTTCATAACTTTTGAATTTAAATCATTTGTATATAATATACCTATATCGCTTTTCAATGTTTTTACATCCTCAATAATTTCATAAGTTTTAGTCTCCCTTAATGTAAATTCATATTTTGAGGCATCATTGTTTTTCATAAGCCTTACAAAATCATCTACAACAAAAGCGTAGTGCTGGGTTGAAACAGAAAACTGTAACGGTTTAAGTCTTTCGCCATGATAACGATTTTGTAATACTTCTGTCTGCTCTATAATTTGACGGGCATATCCAAAAAACTCATTTCCATCTATGGATATACTAATACCTCTATTAGTTCTTTCGAAAATATCTATTCCAATTTCTCCCTCTAATTCTTTAATTGAATTAGAAAGGCTTGGTTGTGATATAAAAAGTCGCTTTGCAGCTTCATTAAATGAACCACAATTTGCAATTTCAATTGCATATTTCAGTTGTTGTAATGTCATTTTATCACCCCCTCTTATACATATTTTTAAGATTAAGAGTTATTCATCCTGTTAATATATTCTTGCTGAGAAAAAATACAACCACAATAGCTTTGACGGTATAAATTATACTTTTTTGATAAAGATACAGAACATTTATTGCCATTATTTTTCTTAAAATCAGAATTAAGAAATTTAATATTATGTTTGCTCTCTAATTCTAATCCTATCTCATTTATTTTCTCTGCATTTTTCAAAGGACTTATTGTTAGTGTGGTGGTAAAATATTCAAATCCATTTGATTTACCGTATTTTGCAGCTTTATCTAATCTAAGTTTATAACAACGATAACAACGTTCACTACCTTCACCCATTTTTTCATAACCTTTAACAGCTTCATAAAACAACTGGCTTTCATGTTCAGTTCCTACCACCCTATACGAAAGCCCCATTTCTTTTATAAGTCTAATTTGTTCTTCTAGCCTTTTTATATATTCAACCTCAGGGTAAATATTAGGATTAAAGAAAAAAACTTCAATATCGAAATATTCAGACAAAAACTGAAGTACGTAAGAACTACAAGGTGCGCAACAACTATGTAATAGTAGTCGTGGGCGTTTATTCTGTTTAACTATTTTACTTATTTCATCTAACATTATTTTATGATAATTTTTTTTCATCTTTTCTCTCTACCTTTGTATGATTTTTTTACCAATAACTTTTATTATTCAAGATCATCAAAATCAAAGGCTGCGGATTTTGTATAATTTGTAACCTTCGATTCAAAAAAGTCAGTTTTCGTATTATTTAATTTTGAATAACTATCGATCCATTCCATAGGATGCTCCGTAATTTCTGGATATAAAGGTTCTAAACCTATAGCTGTTAATCTTAGATTTGAAATATACTTAATGTATTTATTAATTAATGCGTCATTTAGTCCTAATATTTCATTATTAGTAACATATTTTCCCCATTGTATCTCATGCTCTACACCCATTCTCATCATATCTCTAAACTCTTCCTCAATTTTTCTTGTTAGAATAAGAGGATTTTCTTTTTTTAATTCTTTAATAATATTCTGAAAAAGCACAAGGTGAGTAACTTCATCTCTATTTATATATTTGAAAATTGTACTTGTTGCAGTCATCTTCCCCTGTCTTGCCAATGTGTAAAAAAAGCTAAAGCCTGAATAAAAGTATATTCCCTCCAATATATAGTTTGCCATTACTGTCCTAAAAAAATTATTAATTTCAGGCTCTTCGGAAAATTTTTGATAGATATTTGCTATAAATTTATTCCTAGCAAGTAGATTTTTATCTTCTCTCCATTCATCATATATTTTATCTCTAGTAATTGGATTTGTAACTGTATCAATTATATATGAATAACTCTGTGCATGTATTTCTTCTTGAAAAGTTTGAATGCTTAAGAGAGAAGAAACTTCAGGAGCAGTTATATATCTTGAAATATTGGAAAGATTTTCGCTCTGCACAGAATCAAGAAAATTTAAGAAAGAAATAATCTTTGAAAATGCATTTTTTTCTCCATCCGTTAAATATTCGTACTGCTTTACATCATCGTTTAGAGATATTTCCTCTGGTATCCAAAAATTATTAAGCATTGTTCTATAAAACTCACTAGCCCAACTATATTTTATTCTATTCCATTCTCTTAAATTAGTAGTGTTTCCATTTATCATTGATTCAGTTCCACGATTACCATTTTCATTAAATATCATTTTTTTTAACAAGAAATGTGTCCCCCTTTCTCTGTCATAAAATTTTTCAGCTTATAATCTCCTTAACTTGAACAACTTGTACATTCATCCATTTCTAAAGATTGATTTCTCACATAATAAATTGTCTTTAGCCCTTGCTTCCATGCCTCCATATACATATTAAGTATTTCTTTAGCTTTTATTTTTGGTGTTATATACAAGTTAAAAGCTTGAGATTGATCTATATGCTTTTGTCTCACAGCACATGCTTTAATACTCCATTGCTGATTAATAGTATGAGCTTCTTTATAATACCAAAAGTTTTCTTCATTCAACTCTGGTGCAGTTTTTGGTGTAAAGCTACCTTTCTTTTCTTCAATAAAAAACCTCTTGAAAACAGGATCTATTCCCGCAGTTGTATTAGCTATATTAGAAGTACTGCTTGTAGGCGCAATAGCAGTAATATAACCATTTCTCATTCCATATTTCTTAATATTTTTTTGTAATTCTTTCCATCTTTCTGAATTATATCCTCTTCTTTCAAAGTACTTTCCTGTTTGCCATTCTGAACCATTAAAAGCAAGATAACTTCCTTTCTCCTTAGCGAGTTCCATAGAGGCTTTTATTGCAACGTATGCAAGCTCTTCAAAAATTTCATCTGCCACCTTAATATGTTCATCACTTTCCCAAGCTATCTTGCTTTTTGCAAGAAAATGGTGATATCCACTTGTACCGAGCCCTATGGCTCTATATTTATCACTTGTCACTCTAGCTTCTTTAACAGGAAGCATATTGAGAGATATAACATTATCAAGCATCCTTATTTGAAGAGGAATACATTCATTAAATTCTTCTTTTTTTACCTTGCTAAGATTTATGGAATTAAGGTTGCAAGATACCATATCCCCTGCTTTAATCCTTTGCACAATTTCCGTAGACCCATTTACATTAACTATCTCTTCTTCAATAAACTCACTTTCACTCATATTTTGTGCTATTTCATGACATAGATTTGATGAATATATCATACCTGCATGCTTATTGGGATTGGCTCTGTTAACAGTATCTCTAAAGAAAATAAATGGTGTCCCTGTTTCCACTTCACTTTTCATTATTTTCTTCATAATATCCAGTGCTTTCACAGTATCTCTTGGAAGCTCAGCATTAATTTCACATTCTAAATACTTCCTTGTAAATTCTTTGTTATCAACATCATCAAAAGAGTCTTCTAGCATATAACCCATTATTTTATTAACCATATATGGATCAAATAATGAGAAGCTTTCCCTTTTCTCTAGTCTTTCCATGAATAAATTAGGAATGCTTACAGCTGGAAAAATATCATGAGCTTTCCTTCTATCATCACCATTATTTGTTTTAAGATCAAGAAAATCAAAAATATCTTTATGCCAAATATCTAAAGTTATAGATGCTCCTCCTTTTCTCTTGCCAAGCTGGTCCACGGCTATAGCTGTGTCATTATAAAGTTTTATCCAAGGAACAACTCCACCTGATAGGTTCTTATGTCCTCTTATTTCACTGTTTAAAGCTCTTATCTTACCAACATAAATTCCTAGAGCCCCACCATTCTTTGAAACTCGTGAAAATTTCTGATTCACATCATAAATTGACCATAGATTGTCTCCTACTACAGATATAAAACAACTGCTTAACTGATAAGATGGAGTGCCCGCATTTCCGAGAGTTGGTGTAGCCACTGTCATCTTAAGTTCACTCATTAGATCATAAAACTTTTTGCAAACAAAACTTTATGATTACCTTCAGGAATAGCTAAATGCATAGCAATTGTCATAAAACGCTCCTGTGGTAGTTCTAATATTTCTCCGTTATATCCTTTAATTAAATATCTGTCATTCAAAAGTTTTAATCCTTCATAATTGAATAATTCATCTCTTTTAGGACTTATATATTGAGCCAATTCTTTTATTTCTTCATCGTCATAATTTTCCATTAAATAAGCTCCATATAGATTCATTTTTACTAATTTCTTCACTAATTTATTATAATCACCATATCCAAAATAATCATACTCTCTGCTAATTTTAGCTTCTTTGTATAAATCAAAACATAAAAGCCTTGCAGCAACATATTGCCAATTAGTATTGGTTTTTTTTATACTGTTACCAAATTCATCTTTCGTTGTTTGAATGACTTTTTCAATAGCCGTTTGTATCAATGTTTTCTGAATTTCTTTAGTGCTCATTCCATCTCTGAATTGAATTCTTGAATCTAATTCTAATTCAAGAGGATCACATCCTTCTATACCTTCACAGGCTAAACTGACCATATTCTTAGTCTTTTCTACCTGTAATATTTCGTATTGTCCATTTCTCTTCTTTATTTCAATAGCCATATTCCAACCTTTCTTTCACAAATTATTTAATTGATAATATTTATTGTTAAACAACTAGTTGTATTTATATTATATAAAAATATATCTTAAATATCAATAGTAAAAAACATAATTAAGCAAAAATAGTACTATATATTGTGTGTTGTGTCGTTTTACTTACTGTATATTGTGTAAATTTTTATTTCAGGACAATTATCCATTGGATGTAAATGCATTAAAACTAAATACCAATAGCTTGCTATATTTTATTTGTAATTTACTATAACAGATCAATGCATTATAATTATGCCCATAGATTAAAGAACATGGGGGGGATTTATAATGCGTAATTCAATCGTAGGTTTTCCACGAATCGGAAAACTAAGAGAACTAAAATTCTCTACTGAAAAATATTTTAAAGGTGAACTTACAAAAAATGAATTAGATGATGATGCAGAAGAATTGAGAAAAGAACATTGGAATATGCAAAAAAAAGCAGGAGTAGAGTTTATTCCATCTAATGATTTTTCATTTTACGATGAAATGTTAGATTTATCAGTTTTGCTAAATACTGTACCAAGTAGATATAAGGCACTTGGATTAAATGATTTAGATACATACTTTGCAATGGCAAGAGGCTATCAAAGTAAAAATGGTGATGTTAAAGCATTAGCTATGAAGAAATGGTTTAATACAAATTATCACTATATGGTTCCAGAACTCTTTGATGATACTAAAATTTGTCTTGTGGGGAATAAGCCATTTTCCGAATATGACGAAGCTAAAAACTATGGAATTTATACAAAACCAGTTGTTATCGGAGCATTTACATTTCTTAAACTTGCAAAATATAATGGTACAAAAACATTAAAAGATTTTGTAGAAGATACTATCAATGCCTATATTGCTATTTTTGACAAATTAAATGCTTTGGGAGTTTCATGGTTACAGATTGATGAACCAATTCTAGTGACTGATCTATCAATGGAAGATATAGCAATATTTACACATATATACAAACGCATACTCGAGCATAAATGTAATGTAAAGGTATTACTACAAACATATTTTGGAGATGTTAGAGACTGTTATCAGCAACTAGTGAAGCTTGATTTTGATGGAATCGGACTTGATTTCTTAGAGGGTACAAAAACAGCTGAACTTATAAAGGAAAATGGATTCCCGAAAGACAAAATATTATTTGCAGGTATCGTGAATGGAAAGAATATTTGGAAATGCAATTATAAAATAGCATTACAGATAATAACGGAGATCAAGATAAATGTAGATAATATTGCAATCAGTACTTCATGCTCATTACTTCATGTTCCATATACTTTAGAAAGTGAAACAAAGCTTTCGGACGATGTTATAAAATATTTTGCATTTGCAAAGGAAAAGCTTAGCGAATTACAAGAATTAAGCCAGCTTGCTGATGAAATTGATTATACAAATGACAATCTATATATTAGAAATCAAAAAGTATTCAATTGTAAGAGAGTACATGAAAACAAGCTAGTACAGGAAGCCGTAACGAATCTAAATGAAAAAGATTTCATTCGTAAACCAGCAAGAAGCACAAGAGAGCAAATTCAAAAAGATGTTTTAAAACTGCCACTATTTCCAACAACGACCATTGGCTCTTTCCCTCAGACCATTGCTGTAAAACAAAATCGAACTAAATATCGTAAAGGTGAGATTACGAAAGGAGAATATGATACCAATATAAAAGCATTTATTAAGGACTGTATTGCACTTCAAGAAGAGCTAGGACTTGATGTATTGGTGCATGGAGAATATGAACGTAATGACATGGTGGAGTTCTTTGGTGAAAACCTAGAAGGCTATGTATTTACTGAAAAGGCATGGGTACAGTCATATGGAACAAGATGCGTGAAACCACCAATTATAGTTGGAGACATCAGAAGAACAAAACCAATTACAGTTACCTATTCTGAATATGCCAATAGCTTAACTAAGAAACCGGTAAAAGGAATGCTTACAGGACCAGTAACTATTTTAAATTGGTCATTTCCAAGGGAAGATATATCCCTCTCCGATATGGCATTTCAGATTGGACTTGCAATCAAGGATGAAGTATTAGACTTAGAAAAAGCAGGCGTTAAAATCATACAAATAGACGAAGCTGCATTGAAGGAAAAATTACCAATTAAAAGAGTAGAATGGAATAGTGAATATTTGGATTGGGCAATTAAGGCATTCAGAATCTGCCATAGCAAAGTGAAACCAGAAACACAGATTCATACCCATATGTGTTACAGCGAGTTTTCAGATATTGTTAAGGACATTGATAATATGGATGCTGATGTTATTTCTTTTGAAGCATCTCGTTCAAAGCTTACTATCCTCGCCGCATTACAGGCAAACCATTTTCAAACAGAAGTAGGTCCTGGAGTATATGATATACATTCTCCACGAGTACCCAGTGTAAAAGAAATTGAAGACGCTCTAAAAACTATCCTTAATAAAGTGGATGCGTACAAAATATGGGTAAATCCTGATTGTGGCTTAAAAACAAGAGGTATCAAGGAAACAAACGAAAGCCTTAAAAATCTTGTTACGGCTGCAAAAACCGCTAGAAAAGAATGGAAATCAAAATTGTAATATGAAGATTAAATCAATTTTCTAAGAGAAAAGTCCTGCATATCATTTGAGATATTTCCACACAAAAAGGAATCCAGACTCAAAAATATTGATGAGACTTTAGAAATATTAAGTGAGTTACATCCGGATTTTATCTACGTAACATTTGGTACAGGTGGCAGTTCTAGCAATAATTTAATGGTGGAACTTGCAATTCTTTTGAGTTATACTACAACAATTCAAATTGGACCATTTATAAAAATCGGATTTTCGCAATACCAAATAGAATTATTGAATTTTATTTTGACCCATTATAGGCGGAATCTTTGGAGGTACATTAGATATATTGGAATATTTAGTAAAACTGCGGGTCCTTTTTTATAGGATTTACGTTTGATGAAATAATAAGTGGAATTATTTATGGCGTTTTTTGTATAAAAAACCAATAAAAATACATCGTATTATAATCGTAGAGTTTTTGGTTAAAACTGTTGTAAATTCTGGACTAAATACATTATGGCTTATTATCTTGTATGGAAAGGGATTTATGGTAATACTTACAGCGAGAGTTATTAAAAATCTGATAATGTGGCCAATTGATAGTATGACTTTACTAGTTTTACTTGTATATGCAGAAAAAATCATATCTGCTCAAGGTATGAGAAGAAGGAGTAAATAATATTGGTACTGCAAATTAAATAAATGCACCATCATACACTACTCCTTCTTTATTTTTAATTTTTAATTTTTAATTATTACTGTCAAGTTTACTTTAATTTATTGTTTAAAGTGAGATTAGGCATTATCAAAAAAATAGCAAGTCAATATTCTGGTCTATTCTATGGTATGCAACTCCATGCATAACCATTTTATAGCCTTAGTTATTTGATTTTAATCGCACCATACGTATCACATCATTTGCACCAAAATGATTAATGTGTAATGCATTAACTTCCTCCATTTTTTCTACAATCTCCAATCGTTGAAAAAATTCATCTGTAGCATTAAATCCACCTTTCCACTCACCAATATAGATTAAAATAGCATGCTTTTTCATTTTAGTGAATGTTTCCAATGCATGAAGAACTTCTTCCTCACCCTGTGGTGGCCAACTGCATAACAAATAATCCATATTCTGTCCATACTTCTTTACAGCGGAAATCGCATCCAATTTTTTTATATCACAGTAATTTCCATTACGCATAGAAATATATTCATTACTCTTGTCTGGTGCAATATCTGTTGCAAAAGTATCTATTCCATCTTCCATAAGCATATAAGAAAGCAATCCATTTCCAGCCATTATTTCCAATGACTTTTTCCCTTCCATTTTTTCAGCCAATGCTTTTGTAAATTGGAAATTCAAATTAGCATAACCAGTAACTTTTCTCCATATTGTATCTTCAGCCAGTTCCATTTTAAATGTTTGAATAAACTTCTTCATCCTTTTGGATTCTTCTACTGTCTGAGGAATCAACCTATACCTTTCGTCAATGGTCAACTCATCAATAAGTTCTTCCATAAATTTTCCCACTCGTAAGTTCTTATCATTTTTCTTAATCAAATTCTTTGGTTCCATTAATAATTTTAATAAATGCGTATAATCATCTGGGATTCGTTTCACATATTTTTCAACCAATATCTGTTGTAATTTCTGGCAAAACAAATACTGTTCCTCACTACTTGTGCATTGCTTATTACTAGTATTTGAATCATATTTTTTCTTTTTGTTTAATTTGCCTCTTGACATATTAAATCTCCTTTATATTTTCAAATAATGAGAATTTCTACTATAACTCTAGAGATTTTGTTCCTTTATCTTGTTTTTCTCCCAGTTATCTACTACGGTTTTTGATGTATTTATTCCATAATTTTCACTATTAGGCATCTGAAAAGAAATAACAAGTCAAAGATTCTGATGTAATGTCTATCCAGTGACTACCATCTTCAACTTAATAAAAGCAGGTCACCCAAGTCTTTGATTTGGTGTGAGTCGCTTTTTCTTTAGAGTAAGATGGTAGTCATCGAACAAAATATACCAAAACACTGACTTGTTATTTTTTTGATGATGCCTTAAATACGTGAGGATGCCGTGAAATCATTTTGATGCATATTGCCTTTACTATATCATTTATGTTATAGTATCCTTCTTCTTTTCCTATTTGAGCATGAAATATAACTTGTAAAAATACATCTCCTAGTTCTTCTACAACCATATCCTCATCACTTTTATCCAATGCTTCTAGCACCTCATAACTTTCCTCTATAAGATATTTTTTTATAGATTCATGGGTTTGTTCTCTGTCCCAAGGGCATCCATTTTCCCCTCTTAATACATCAATCATTTCCAGTAAATCATAAAAATCCTTTGTATTATCTAAACACTTAGGTATGTAAATAGATGTTAAAAGATCTATGTCATCCTGCCTGTCTAGTTCATATAGTAGTATTTTTCTTATACTTTCTTGATTCTTTATTCCTGCTGCTCTTACAAAATATATTTCAGTGTCATCCCTATAATAATCAAGCAAAGTAAGCTTTATTTCTGATGCCATAAGTTTACTGTAAACCTGAGTTATTATTAATCCTGATCGTTTATCCATAATTTGATTTTTTATGTCAAAAGCATCTATTATTTTAATTCCATTTATAGGATCAATTTTTAACGCTTCCATTATTGCATCAACAAAACTAACTGCTGGCAATATTTCAATATTTATATTTTCATTCTTGCAAAGCTTTAAAAGTATACTGACTGACTTTTCCGCAACTAGAGGATGCCCTGGAACAGCATATACTATATCTCCTAGTATTTTTTGTCGTTTTATCAAATCTTCGGCAATAACTGCATAAACGTCATCAAAGCTTTCAGATTTTTCATAAACATCATCGTAAGTTTTAAAATTTATTTTTTTATCTTCCAAAAACTTAACTGTGGGATGTCTAATAGTCCTAAGAAATATGTTCTTACTTGTTTTCAAAATTTTAACCGTTCCAATAGTCAATGCATTTACATCACCAGGTCCTAAACCAACTACGCTAATCATTATTCTATCTCCTTCTTCTATGTTCTTTTATTATCTATTGATATCTTGCTCATCCTTAGTATCTAATTATTTCATAAAGAAACTATTTGGATAAATTTATAAATTATTCGTATAAGTGGTAAGTATAACAGACTGACTATTTTATTTGTTAAAATATTATTACTTTAGATGTCCACAATTACTCTGGTAACTTACCCTTCTACGTCTCACAGGATTGATGTCCATAATTCCTTCTTTCTATTTACCTGATGAGCCTATTTCATGGGAACTCACGACATTTGCAAGCAATAGATAGTAACTTATTTGGTGAAATATAGGTGTAGTAATGGGATTTTCTGTCCTGCTACTACACCGCCCCCTAATACCTAATGTTTAAAACAAAAAAGCCTTTCAACATAACGTTAAAAGGACCGAAAAGCATATTATTATCCATGGGAAAACCCAAAGATATATTTCACTTTAACACCCCCTATCACTCGTAGAGAAAATGGTGCGAAACATTGGCAGGTCTCCTGACTTGAAAATCATCATTTAAGCACGCCTTCCCAGTTACCCAGTGACATATTATACTTAAATTCTTTTCTTACAGTGGCGGGACCGTTCAGGACTTTAACCTGATTCCCTTTTAATTAATCAACTCTCTGATTAAACCAATATTACATTATTCTATTAGTATTAAGTATATACTGGAGCAACACAAGAGTCAATTTGTCTGTATATGCATCATCAAAAAAATAGCAAGTCAGTATTCTAATCTGTTTATGGTACTTAGCGCCTTGCATAACGATTACACAGTCTTAGTAATTCTATTTTAATCGCACCATACGTATCACATCATTTGCACCAAAATGATTAATATGTAATGCATTAATTTTCTCCATTTTGTCTACCATTTCCAATCGCTGAAAAAATTCATCTGTAGCATTAAATCCACCTTTCCACTCACCAATATAGATTAAAATAGCATGCTTCTTCATTTTAGTGAATGTTTCCAATGCATGAAGAACTTCTTCCTCACCTTGTGGTGGCCAACTGTAGAGTAAGTAATCCATATTTTAGTATTTTAACATTTATTTGCTGTGCATATTTACTATCAATATAAGCTAGTATGGCATTTTCATTTGTAAATCCCGTAAATTCAAGTTGCCCCGATGTATTATGTCCAGCAGACTGAGCCAAAGTGCGACAATTAGGAAAATATTTACAAGTAAGACTTTTTTCCTATATACAGAGCTGTATAAAGGATTACCAGAGATAACTATTGCTGATAAAATCATCAAATTAAGATATACACATAACCTAAGACAAGAAGATCTGGCAGGTTTATTAAGTATGCATTGTAGCACAATAGAAGGCTGGGAAGTTCATAGCGTCATGCCGAAACCTCTTAGCATAGATAAAATATACAAATTGTTCATTCTACCTTATAATTATTTTCATGAATATTATAAGATATACTATAATAATCCCGGTGAGAAAATCAAAGCCTGGAAAATTAAAAATAAATTAACTTATGGGCAATTATCCAAGTTGTTAGGTATTACCCATTCATGTGTTGGAAGATTACTTAATAATAAAATAAATCTTTCATATACTATGTACGTAGAATTAAAAAAACTAGGAGCTTTTTAACGCTCCTAGTTTTTTAGGGTATAATCTATTAATACGCTTCTATTACTGCATTATAAAATTCCTTTACATTTAATAAATTCTTATAAAATTTATGATTGATATGATTCAATTCTTTAGACCATTCACATAAAAAGAAACCACTTTTTCCATAAAGATTAGCCGCTATTTCAAATACAAAATATCTAATATCATCAAAATTTTCATCATAAGTAATACCGATAAAAGGTGTTTCTTGAGTTTCTTTAGCTTCAGGCATCTTGATAATAATTAATGATTTACCATTTTTCATATCCTTTACATTCATCTCAAAATTAGGAGACTGACTGTTAACACCATTTTCTGTTTTTATACTATCCCATGACCTTATTAAGCCTGCACACAATTTATCCTTTGAAATGTTCTTTATCATCATGCCCTTAAGTTTAAATACATTATATGGTAAAATATAATGTGAAAATAAATAATAATCTTCCCTACGCTCCATTACAACAACATCCCCTATTAATTAGTTAAATCTTTTAATATATAAATAGTCCTAGGACATCCATCTCTATTTTTTATATACCCCTTGTCCCTTAATTGTTTTACAAGATTATACGCTGTCGAAGTTGAACTTACTCCGATAATATCACATAACTCTCTTATCGTTGGCGCATAGTTGTACTTTTCAACATATGATTCTATAGCTTTAAATACTTCTCCTTGTCTTTTGGTTAATTCTATAATATTATGCATAAAATCACTCCTTAATTTGTAATCTTAGGTAATATTATAATGAACATATGTTCGTATGTCAAATTGTTGTAATGATAATTTTTATGGGTGGAATTATTATATTATTAGAATTAAGCGAGTTGGATGAAGATGGAACGATTATGATAGTGGAGGATTTTAAAAGTAAGTATAAACATTTTAAGACACTTAAAAATTCATAGATTTATTCAGTACAACCCTTAACCATAAGATTCTCGAGGATTGAATTTACATTATTTAAAAGTCTATCAAACCTTTATAAATAGTCATTCTACTTTTTAGTACATATTAACTTATACCTGTTTAATTTAGGCTATAAGGGGCAAAAAAGAGGGCAAAACTTATTGCTGTTATGATTCAATTTTGGATCAATTCGCATAAAAAGAAACCATTTTTCATAAAATTCCATTATTTCTTCATCGAATCAAATATTGCAATAGCTACATCAAAATTGTTTATGTCTTTCCATAAACTCTTGTCTCCAATTACAACTATTCTATATTTTGCTCTTGTTACAGCAACATTTAAAATATTAGCTTTTTTCCCTACCCACATAGCTGCTCCACTTCCAGTTTCTTTATCACATCCCAATACAAACAAAACTTCATCAGCCTCTTTTCCTTGAAATGTATGAACAGTTCCTATAGATTTTTCTAACCACTTTTTTCTAATATCTTCTTCCTTTATTCCCTCAAAAGCATGGTCTTTTTTAAATTTATTAAATATTTTTTTCTGTAGTTCTACAACTACTGTCTTGAATGGTGATATAATATATAGTTTTTTCTGTCCCAAGCTTAAAATATCTTTACCATATTTTTCTACTGCTTTATCAAAATAATTCATCACCTCATCACCTTGTTTGGCAACATAATGATTTCTATTTCCTATTTCTTTCCCAACAATATCTAGCCAATATGACCGTTTAATTACAAATTTATCACATTCATTAAATAACTCATGTTGCTTTTGTGTTTGGTTGAACATTCTACCACCATAAGATATCCTATTTGATATATCAAACATTGGTGCTATACATCTTCTATGAATTACCAATGGACACCCTACCGTTGTTCCATTGATTTTCCCTGAGAATGGATTAATTTCATCCGCCATTTTCTGTACTGAAACATTAGATTTTCCATACTCATTGCTTATCTCATATCTTTTAATCAATATTTGAGAAATACTATTTGGTACTGTAACAGTAGGCTCAACCTGTAAAGTATCACCTACAATAATAGCTTTTCTCGTTCTCCACAATGCTCCCAAAGCTGATTGAGGTGTCGCTTGTCCAGATTCGTCAATTACTAAAGTTCCCAGCTCTCCCTTTCCAACATATTTTAAAAATTGCTCCACTGATGCGAATGTAGTTGACACAATGGGAATCAACAATGACAATGTTGCAAAAACCTGTGGAAACACTATACGTTTTTGTTCTTCATTAAATTTATTATTTTTCCATAAATTATTTAGCATATTTATATTCTGCTTAACAGCACCTGAAGATAAAACGAAGCTTTTTTGTACTGCTAAAGCTTTATAGAACAATTCCTCACGCATTGTGTCATATTCACTATTTGTCCATGGGCACGCTGTTTGCGATTCTTCATTTTCAGTTATATTGTTAAAAAAATTATCATCAGCAAAATTCTTGCCATATTTTTTTGCAATTGAATCTTCTGAATCATATAATTTTGTTTTAGCTTTAGTATAAGCCGAATAACACAATTTAGTATTAGTTCCTGCTTTTCCTAGTTGTTTTTCCTTATTATTCAACTCTCTAATTACTTCATCCAATTCATTAACTAACCTACAATGCAAAACAACTAATCCGCTCTTTTCTTTTTCTTGTGAAGAAATCTCTTTTGCCATCTCCCCAATATTAAATAAGATAAGAATTTTTTGGATAAACGTCATGTGCTTACGTATATATATTATATTTTCTTCAATTAAGCTTGTCTTTTGTTCATTGGATTTAATTGAGTCGTCTAATGACTTTTTTTGTAGAATAGACTGCTGATAAAGTTTTTTAATATTCAATTCTTTACATTTTGCTTCGTCAGCTTTTATCTTCAACTCTTTAAACGAATTCAATAAATTCACATCATCTAAAATATGCTTACGATAATCGGTAACCTTATTCCAAGCATCTAAAAAGTCGCTACTTACATTTTCCCATGACTTATCTTGAGAAGTATAATACTTGTTAAGCATGGAATACTTAAAACAAGGCGCAATCAGCTTATTTAACTCGTATATATTACTTTTTTTACCTAACTTTGCTGAAATCAATCCCCATCCCCTATTTCCATCTTCTAATAATTCTGTTGCCATATCAGTAAAATATATCTCATCATTATTACCTACATCAAATAATCCTGTATAGGTCTTGCTTTTTTCTACATCAGATGCTTTAGGTAATTCATCCGTAATATTCTGAACAGCCGCATTATTGTTTGAAGCTACAATAATGCCATACTTTTTAATTGATTCCGGTACTTCATAATATTTTGCTAAAAGTTCTTTCCCACCATGAGGATTACTTAATACCTTTTCTTTAAAAAATGAATTTGGATCTGACTCTGCTAGTATTTTTGCTCTGTCTACTATATAAGAAGCTATAATTTCTTTTAATAACGTTGTTTTACCTGTTCCTGGTGGTCCATTAACAGAAAAAACATCACCTATGTCTTTTTCGTCAGAAATAGCTATATTAATAGATAACTGTTGCATAAGGCTCGGTGAATAAATAGATGGCCATTTTCCCATTGGAAATACGTTTGGACTCAACCATTTTTTCATTTCATTAATATCAGTATCAATATGTATTTTCTCTTTTCCATTGTTGTTTAAAGATTTAATATATCTACAAATTTTATCTCCTTCTCTTACATTTTTTAGTATCATATCAATATCTTTTGCGTAGAAACTACTCATCATTTCAAGTTCTTTACCCATTTTCGTATCTTCATCATTCTCAGAATCACTATCTTTCCTTTTCTCGTTAATAATTCCTAATTTTTTATCATCATATTTGTATGAAACTTTATTGCATACCTTTTCTAATACCTTTGAAAGTTGTTCTCTTTCATGTATTTTGGGATAGCTATCAGATATATACGAATCCATTTCTTCTTCAAATTTACTTATAGCTTCATCAGAGATATTTACATCCAAACTTTTATTTTTAATAATCAATGTACTCGCAAAAAAGAATGTATTAACCTTAAAAGATTCCTTAACATACGTACCAGTTGAATCAACTTTAATTCCACATACACATATTGGACTTTTATTTTTTTCTTTGACTGATTTTTCCTTAAGTGCTTCATTTAATAAATCTACCAAATATACTATAGGAATTTTCCCTAAATATACTTCATAAGAAGAATTGTTTTCTTTTAACCATGGAAAATCCTCCACTCCTTCTTTGTTAATAATGATACTATTTTTCTTCTGTGGATAATTCGGTGCAAAATACTCCATATGATACCAATATGATAAAATATTTTCAATTTGCTTTTTCATGATGTACCACCCCTCTTTACTCTACTTTTATTTATCTGCATTTGTTATCAATTCTTTAAATCTTTTAACATCTCCTTTTATTTCTAGCAAGTTCAGTGCATTGTCCTTCTAAGTTTTCCATTTTTAGTCTAATGAAAATCACAACAACACGTCCGATTATATGGATAATCAGAAGTTGCATTAGGCTTTCTTAATCCCATTATTCATTTAGATATTATGTCATAATTTACGAATAACGTATCTTACTCCCATAGGATATAGTTATATCCTATCTATCAGCAAATCTATGTTTAATTAACCATGTCTTCGCAAAGTCAACTCCAGCTTTCACTTCAAATAACTTACATTCTGCGTTACCAACTTTGCCCTTTTGTACATTATAATTATTCTCAAACTCTTTTCCAATTAGCATAAAATCTTTTGTGTCATAATCATAATCCTCAAACCATTTCCAGCATCGCACACCATTCTCAAATATTGCAGCACCCATACATTCTTTAGGCATTTCATCTATAAGTGATTCTGAAAGATGAAAACTGGTGCAAGAATTATATCCTACTCCTAATAAAAGAACTTTTGCTTTTAAATTATACATTTTACCAATTGGAGAATTCATACCAAGCTGTGGAGTCAATGGGTGATTTTCAATAATATGCATTGCATCTCTCCCGTTTGCACTAAATGATACATGTGGATGATTTGACCGTATTGTGTTAGGAAATGTTCTAAACAGTTCTGCAATGCGCCCCATTCCTCGTGTTGGTGAAATTTCGGGGTCAAATGCTGGCATATTATCATATATTGTTTGTATCCATTCTTTTGGCACAGGTGGTTTTCTCCATTCAGCAGGGTCACTCCACTCTCCACTATGAGCTGGCATAACCAATGTTCCATCGTTTCCCACTGCATTCATTAATGCAGTTATTACAGCTTGAGCCCCACCGCAAACCCATCCTAAGTTTGACAATGAAGAATGAACTAATAATATATCACCGTTATTTATGCCAAGTCCCATCAAATCTTGATAAACAGTATTAATAGTATTAGGTTCACTTGTTTTATTGATTATTTTCTCTTCACTCATTTATTTTACTCCTTTTTAATTACTTCATAATGCCTTTATATTCCATATAATACTATTGTGCACTCGCTAAATAAATTATATTAATTAAACCTTAAAGACATAGAACTACTCGTTATTAGCCTAATCAGAATAACTACAACTTGTCCAAGTATAAACATAATAAGAAGTTCACATATCCATAATTTCTTTTGCCAAATATAATTTTTTTGCCAAAACATGTCCCTGCTGATGCACTAAAATTAGCAGAATATTAAGCTCTTTAGGTCATCCTCGGCTACACCTAAATTATTTCCTATATTATTTTTATTTCCCAACCAACTTCTTGTAACTTCTTTTGTGATTTTTCATCCACAAATTCAATTGGTATTGCTAAACAAAGCAATGCTCTTGCACGAGTCATTGCTACATATTGGCATTTTAATCTCTTTGAATTGTTTCCAACAGACTTTGGTGGTGTACAACATAAGAACTTTAATATTGATTTCATATTATGTGTTTTCAAAAGGTTTCCAAAACAAGTGTTGCTAAATGCGTTCTTCCTTTAACAGAATGAATGCTCCCAAATTCCATATCCACAGTACGATGTGACATTTTGTCTGTATAAACATAATGATTCGGTAACAGTTTCTCTATATTCTCCTCTATTTGAGCAGTAGTATCTTCTTCCGCAATCCATTGTCCATATTTTTTAACATTTTCAAAAGATGAAATATTAAATAACTTTAATATTTGTTTCATTATCCCTATCATTGATGTCCAATCTGATTTAGCTATAGAAACATCTATATCAGCCATATCATTTACCATCTTTCTAAAATCCATTTGACAACTATCTGGTAATACTTTTATTATACCCGCAAAAGTATTACCAGTAGCTAAAATATAATTGCATTTTTTCGTCCTATTTATCAGTCTTCTTAGTCCTTTAGAAATCCATTCAACTTGCAGAGCCTTCTCGCCTGTTTCTTGAAATTCAACTATTCCATTTCTAAAATATTCTATTAAGTATTTAGGTACTTTATTTTTATTTGATTTTTTTGCTTCATAATCTCCCCAATAATCATATATTCCTTTAGGAAAATGTTTCTCTGAAGTCTCATTTTTTTTGTCATGAACCATTCCTACAACATGACACCCATACTTTCCATAGTCATATAATTCCTTATTCGAAAACGTATCTAAAACAAGTTGTCCATATTCATTAATTACTTGTGATGCCTTTTCTTTCTCAAATAGAAATATCGTATGTTTTATATTTCTTCCAGAAAAAATATTTTCTGTGCCATCCATTTGTGCTTTCGATAATGCTACTGTATTTGCCAATGTTGCTATTTCGCAATCAAATCTCCTACTCTCACTTAATACTAATGCGTTATCTCTTGGGAAACAAGACAATTGATCATCAGCTATCAAATTACTATAAATAGCTTGATTACTATCACCAAATCCCTGTCTAATACTATTTATTCCATCTTTATTAAATGCTTTTTTCAATAACTCCCATTGGAAGGCATCCGTATCTTGTGCTTCATCTATAAACAATATCGGAAAACGCTGCTGTATTGAGTTTGGTATTTCTCCCCACTCCTCCAACACCCTTTTCGCATACAATAGCATCTCTCCAAAAGTAAAATATCCTACTCTTTGAGTTTTTTCTATTACCTCTATAATTTTTGTCTTTGTTTCACCATTTTTATTCCAATCAATCGTTCCAATGTTATCCCTATATTCACAAATCCCTTCATTTTTATACTGTCTTTCCAAATAGGAACGGGTATTATACGGTAATAACCGCCATCTTAAAGACTGTACATATTCTGTATCAATCAAGTTTATGTTATATCCATTTGAACGTAACCATGGAATCGTAATGTATGTATCAAAAAAAGAGTGCAATGTCCCTATACAATGTGGATATGACAGTAATTTCCTCCCAACTTCGCTATTTCCCAAGCGTTCCTCGATTTCTTCCCGTGCAACATTTGTATGCGACAAAACACATATTCCTGCACTGGCATATGACCATTTTTTTGCAAGAATAGCTAATTTTGCAACCAATATCGTCGTTTTACCACTACCCGGAAATGCCTGTATATCAACGGAATCCATATTTTTTATAACATTAACTCTGGCAGAATCAAATTGAATTTTTCCTCCCATTGTTTCCTCTACCCATTGTATATCTTCATCAGTAATCTCAATTTGCTTTAATCGGTCAATTTCCAACTTCATCGCCCCTTAGCAACATATTCAATCGCACTTACAAGATACTCCGGTATTTTTCCCCTCAACTCATCGGATTTTCCTGTATATTTTTGTTCCAAGTCGTTTGCCAACTGTTGAGCAAAATCAGCCTTTGATGCTTTCTTTGATGTAAAAAAGCTATAAAAATAAGAAGCCTTTTCTTCCATTGTCTTACATGAATTCAATGTAGTTTCTAATTCCTTTTTCTTATCTTTTCTATTTTTCTGAACATAGCTTACCCTCATCAAAGCATCAATAAGTATTTCTTTCATCTCATCATCTTGCAAACCTACATATGCCAAATCATATTCCAAAGTCCAATGCCTAGCTATATATGTCTGCACTTTCTGTCCATCTGCTCTTTCTTTAATACTATTCAAATGTTCCGCCGCTTCCTTTGGTGTAAAATCCGCTTCCGCACGCCAAGCACGTTTCTCTTTAGCCGGCCATGTACTTTTATACTCCGTATATTTCTCATCTATACATATTCCGGGAGCACAATTAGGCATAATATCCCTGTCTGTAACACAAGACACATTAATATCCAACTCTTTCAACGACTCTTTACGCTGAAAAATTTTCGCATATCTCCTTAGTCCTGTGCTTCTGACATCAACTAACGATGTTCCATAATCTGTAAAGCTACAATCCAATAATTTTGCCAATGTAGGTAACAGCAGTGCCTCACCCGGTCCCTCAACAATTATCACGCTTCTCGCAAAAACAAATTTGCTTTTGTTGCATCAAGATATTTTTCAAGAAATACATAATCATCGCCCTCAAGCATTGTATATTCATCAGATAACGGATAAACATCCCCAGATTTTACAATTACAATATTAGCCAACTTTACAACAGATGCTAATAAAGGCGAATGTGTCGTAATTATAATTTGTCCATTCCCTTTCTCCGCTTCATTTTCCAATGATTGTATCAATTTTAACTGTCTCTGTGCATGGATATGTGCCTCTGGTTCTTCAATGAGCAGGAAACAGGATTTGTTGTCTCCTTCTGCCTCTTTATGCAAAAGAAGCTCACAAGCCATACTCATAATATTACTTGTTCCAAGTCCCACTTTTCCTTGCATTGCACTTGCATCTTTATCTACTGCAAGATCCAATTTTTCCAATAATGCCATTTCCTTCTGAAACTTATTTGAATTTGTCCCCGCTACTTCCAATCTTGTTTTTATCGTATCCTTTCTCAACAGCATTTGCTCACTTAGTATTGTTGTCATTTCCTTATTGATTGAATCTAAAGCCGGGTGATTTGCTAAAAGTTCATTTGACAAATTAGTTATACCTACAATTGAAAGATTATGTATATCTTTACCATCCACATACTCATCATCACCCTGATCAACTACTGATACGTGTTGCATAATTTGTGATAATCTAGAGCGTTTTCCTGATTGCATATCACTATATGCATCCCGCAATGCTCTTAAATAGGTTGTTCTTAATAATTCTTTCGCTTCTGCTGCCGGAGCAGAACCTGTGCCATTCTTTCCCGTAGACACATTTGAGACAGGACGTGGTGGTTTAAAGGTTGTTAAATACTTGCATTTCCAATATAAATATAAGCATGGCACTTTCTTTGCAGCATCCTCATAAGTAAGACACTCCAGAAAAGCACCTCTTTCATCTTCTGTTAAATCTTCAAATTTGCACACAATCTCTATTTCTAATGTGGAATCTTCATTATAAAAATCATCAGCTTCTATCCTATACCAATTCATATCTGTTGTACCAAGTACAATCTTGATTGCATCCATTATTGCAGATTTTCCAGAATCGTTTTCTCCCACAAGAACTGTTAAGCCCTTTTTGAAAGTAATTTTATGCTCATTTACATCGAAACATCTGAAATTCTTTATTTGCAATGATGATAAATACATATGACTAATCTCCCCCTAATTCGATTATTCTGAAATATATTCACTTTATTACATTCTCAATCTATATTTCTTATCCTTCTTTTCTTTTTTTCTATCCAATTCTGCATTGATGTAATTCATATGCCAACTAAATTTCTGCTTTATCTTTTCATCAAATTTTGAACCTATCTCTGCTTTCATAATTTCAAATCCATCCATAAGCATCTGTCCACAATAATGACAATCACAAAGATAATTCAGAAAATGTAATTCATCAAAATCTTTACGAATATAATCTTCCAATTGCTTACAGCCTTCTGCCTCTTTTATTACATTATCATCAATAATAATCCTGGGATAATTTGCTACTTTATCTTCCAGATAATATGCTTTTACCAAAGCGTCTCCCCATACCATAACATCATCAATAAAAAGTTCTCCTATAGTAATGCCCCCTCGCAGCATCCATCCTACACTATCGCTTGCAGCAAGTTCTTGGAAATGACCAGTACACATCAGCAAACTTCTAATATCTCTTGCTCTTTGCTCCTTTTCCGACGATACTTTCTTTGCAATAATAATATTATCCGAAAAAATGTTAAATTGAATATCCTTATTTTCTTCTATCTGAATCTTTTTTGTTGTATCCATAGAAAAAGTATATAAATTATGTAACTTGTTCATCGCCAATTCCTGTTGTTCTTTTGCATTTATGCGATTTGTTACTCCTAACAAATCTAAATAAGCTACTATGTATATCATTAAATACAATGTCAGCTTTACTGGGCATATAAACTAGGATATCAAACTTTCCCAACCACACAATAAAAAATTCTGTTTTAGAAACAAATGACCCTGATTTGTAGCTTTAAACATTTTTTATACAAACATTTATACCTTTAACAATTCCAACTTCCCATTATTGCTAATTCTAACCCATTAGCTATGATGTTTAATTAACTTTTATTTATTATCTGCTACCTAATCATGATAGCAGATAATTTTATGGATAATGGGAATTTTAAATTAAAGCATAATAATTTTAAAATTAGTCTGTATTATCTAGTTCTTAACTGTGATAGTTCTTTCCTAAAAGTCCTATTATTTTCATTATTATTATCTTTTAAATTTAAAGGTGGTTCATATGTATTAATCAAATATATTTCAAACTCCATTGGGTTATCTATTGTAACAAAATGCATTATTAAGTTATCTTTCATCCATTTAGATAATTTGTCCTCGTGTTCATCAATAAACTTATATTTTAATTTATTTGTTTCACTTTCATATTCTTTTTCTAAACCAAATAATACTCCCAAGCTTTTCCGCAATGTAGATGATCTAGCTTTTCCATTAAAGTGATTACTATAATCACGTTTTCTTATACTTTTTACCTTAGAGGTTGGTCTACCAGCGATTCCTACATAAATAACTGGTAATCCATTGACATATGAGTATTCTAATTCCTTCATTTTTATTGGTAAAGCATCAGTATTTTTTACACATATTAGATACGCTCCTGCTGTATCTGGTAATTTAGTTGGCATGTCTACTGTAGGAATAAAAGTATTTTCTAATAATTTATTTAATAAATCTTTCAAATTGCTACTCAGCCTCCTTTATGATGGTAACTTCTATAATTACCGATAATATAATAGCAACGCATTATTACCTCAATTAATATATAAATGCTATGGCTTTATCAATTCACTTATTTTTTTTGTATTAATTAAATTTAATCATAGAGCCTTCATTTTTTTCAGCATAACCCTCTTGTAATAAGATTCTTCCTATATAGCAAGCAATTGCAGTTTTGGTTATATTGTTTTGAAGCCAATATCCCAGGCTGTGAGTTGAAGCTCTATTCCTTGAAGTCCCGACATCTATTGTTAACCCAGAGAACTCTTTCAATAACAACTTATACTGCTGCTTAGAAATTTCTATACTACCAGTTTCACCAAAGTATATTCTAGTTCCAATTTCAATACATCCATCATATCTAAAGTTACTTCCTTCTGCCCATGTTGCTAGTTTTTTGGGTTTGCTAATTATTAATATGAATTCATTATCATCTTGAGGAAACAACAATAGTTTATATGGTTTATATTTTTCCCACTTATCTAGTCCACCATTTACCAAATATTCTCCTATCTTCACACTTCTTAACTCCGGGCATGTTGTCCAAAATGTATCTCTAATAGGTATTTCTTCATTATTTTCAATATTTTCAATATTTCCAATATTAACTATAACTTTGTCCCAAGATGTATCAAAAAATAACTTTCTATCTGATTTAGAAATTTTTATTCCATAACCTATACCTGAATTATCATAACTTCCGTTATTCCATGCCTTTACTATCATTTTGCACCTCCTATATAATACGTCTATTAACCTTTATCCCAAGTTTGGATAAAAGATAACTTTCAGTTTATTCACCTTACCTATTCTTCTATTCGGATTTCTGTATAAAAGCTTCTCACTTCTTATAAATCATTAACCTCACGTACCTTATCAGCTATTATGACCAGTATATGAATTATGGGCAGTTCATCATTCGAGACAGGATAGAAAAAATTTTATAAATAGAATTACTAAATATTATAAAATTCATGTATAATATTCCAGTATCATTTTGTTCCTAATACCTTTATAAGTTGAAGAATAACTAAAACCAACCCCAAAATTTTTGTCAGTAATAATCCAATATCTATTGGATTATTTTTCTTAGTTTCTTTATGATTTCTAACGTTTTGAAATATTGAATACATAATTCGTATAGATCCTAGATATAAACCATAGATTCCTATAATTAAAATCAAAAAACTAATAATATGTATCCACAATATATTTGTGGATACAAACAGAACTGTAAACGGTACTACAATAATAACACCTATAATAAAATCATCTAAGCCTTTAATGTCACTACTTTTAGCTTCGTAAAATTCAACAAATAATCCTATAATGCCAATTGAAATAAAAATCCACCTAATAACAATAGCTACGAGCTTATTACCAAAACAACTAGGAAATATCAATAAATATATACCTATAGTTAAAAACGCTAAAACCAATGCAAGACCTTCTATTTTATTATCTACTTCCTCATTAAATATAATTTTTTTTTCTTTTTTAGCCATATATTATCCTTCCTTCTACTTATCTTATCTCATTATTTTAAGTTACCAATTATTAGCTTAATGCATAGTTGTATAGCTGAAATTTTCATTATAATTTTCATTATAATTTTTGTTATAATTAACTTTGAAGTTTAAACATAACTTACCTCAATTGATATAAATAGATGTAAATAATTTGCTCGATTACCTTACGTATGAATTTAAATAATTTTTATACTTTATCAAAATATTGTGTATATTCATAAAAAATTTTTATCATAATCACTATTTTCTAATATATTTTCCATTTAAATGCAAATTTATACAACAAGTGAGATGTTTTCAAATGGAGTAGGATGGTATTTTTCTGATGGAATTTGTTGTTGATCATAAATTTGATTAACTTTTTTTAAGCTTGTCCTCCATTTATTTTGATTCCGTTATTATGCTTGCATTTATGGCATCACAATATAATTCATAATTAAGCTCACCATTCCCTAATATTAATATCACTTCACTCCTTATTTTTTTTCTTACGCTATCTGATGCTACAGAAAACAATTCCGAGAAAAACTCCACACGCCTGGTTTTCAAAATAGTATGGAAAAAATATCACCAATTTTGACAATCGTAAATAAACCACGAAACATATAACGTAAACGGCTAAAAACTAGTCACATTGACAGCTATTAACTTCTTACCTTATAGGTTCATTTGGCAAATAGTAAGTTCACAATACATCAAATTCGGCTTCCTATAATTTTCTATGAATAATGGGAAGTTGGTAATATTTTCATATTATATACTTAGTTTATATCGTAATTTTTTAAATATTTATTTAAATGATTTACTAAATTAGATTTTAGCTATTTCTTTAAGCTAGACTTTATAATCAGCGTATCTCCATGCTCTAAAAGTTCGATTTTATAATTTTTCAGTGCATCTAAAAAATCATATTCTTGTGAGTTTTCAATTATTTCAAAGTTACGTTTTATAATTTCCAAATTACTCTTTTTCATATTTATGTTACTTTCTACTATCTTCATTGCATTAGTTATATATTCTTTAGCTTTTGCTAAACCACCCAATTGATATATTGCATATGCCATGTTATTGTAATCTAAAGCTATTATTTCATTATTTTCATTATAACTGTCTAAATGAATATTTAGAGCTTTTCCATAATAACTATAGGCAGAATCATATATCTCTGTTTCATAAGCTATCATTCCTAAAAGATTATAATTATTCGCTACTTCAACACTACGTTTCCCATGTTTTTTGAATTTAGCCTTGAAGCATCTATTGCATATTTTCTAGCCTTTTTATATTCTTTTATTTCATATAAATATTTAGCTATAGTCTGTAATTTTTCAATTGTGTATTCATGTTCTTTACCATATATTTTTTCATCTATATTTAGTGATTCTTTATATAGCTTCAGAACTTCTGTTTTGGTACCTGCTTTTTCTAAAGCCAGAGCCAGATTCCATGTATAAGTGCTTACTAATGGGTGTATATTGCCTAAAATATCTATTGCCATAATTCTAGCTTCCCTAAACTTTATAATTGCCTTCTCAATTTCATTATCCCTATATTCCAATATCATACCTAAAGAGTTTAAACTGTCTGATAGTTGAATACTTTTCTTACCAAATGCTTCTTCAATTACTTTAGTAGAATAGTTCAATAATTCTTCAGCATCATCGAATTTATTTAGCTTTATTAAGCATGTAGCTAAATTAGCTTTTTTCCTTGCAACTTCAGGATGTTTCTCACCATAAAAATTCTCATCTATCTTTATGGCTTGTTTGTATTTTTTTTGAGCTTCTACGTAGTCTTTTTTTAAATACAAAATATATCCTAAATTATTTATGCATCTAGCAAAGTATATACTCTCCTCCCCATATTCTTCTTTGGTTATATCTATCGCTTTATTAATAGTCTCAAAAGCCTCAGAATAATTGCCTAAATCACGATTGACTATTGAAAGATTGCTTAGTGTAGTAGCAATAAATCCTTTATTTAATTCATAGTTTATATTAGCAAGCCTTAAACTCTCTTCAAATAGTTGCATAGCCTCATACAATTTGCCTTGACATAACTTTATAAGAGCTAAGTTATTTAATGTAATAGCCAAATTAGGATCAAACTCACTATGTTTTTTTGTATAATTTTAATACTCCTTTCATAATTTTTTTCTGCATTACTCAATTCACCTATGTCCTTCATTATACCTGCTAATAAATTAAGTATTTTTGAAATCAAGTTGTTTTCCTCTTTGTAATAATTTTCAGCAATTTCTAAACTTTGAGTTATTTTATTCTTTGCTTCATCTAATTGACCAATAACACGTAATGCTAGTGAAACTTTATAAAGTAAATTAATAATTGTTTCTTCATTGTTATTATATTCCACCATATATTGAACTACTGAATATGCATGAGGAATCACTTGTAAAATGTCTTTCCATTTTTCTTTTTCTTCTAAACTATTAGGCAATAACTCATATACAAAATTTGAAGCTATATAGATATAATCATATAATTCTTCTGATTTACGTAATTCAGCTTGAACTGAAATTTGTACTAAACAATGTACTGACATATATCTCTCATCCATATCTACTAATGAATATTTTTTTAGCATTAAAACAGCTTTATTATAAACAATATCATTTATATCTACTTCTAATAAGCGACTTAATACTTGTAAGTTTTCCTTAATGGCAGGCACAGGGATATTACTAGAAGAGAAAAAAGCAAGCAAATTTATTATCTTTATACTTATTGGTGAGCTGTCCTTAATCTTGTCTAAACTAATTTTCCATACAGTTCGGACTTCATTCTCATATTCTTCAGGGATATAGTTTTCATCAAATAAATCAAGTTTATATTCATTATACAATTTAATATATTCCTTTAGTGTAGTACAATTTATTTGCATATAAGCAGCTGCCTGAACAAGTGCAAGTGGTAGACCACCTAATAATTTTGCTAAGTCTCTGCTACTCTCTTCATCCTTTTGACAAGTTTTATCCATTAATAGAAAACACGCTTCATCGTTACTAAAAGGATTGATTTTTATAGGTTGAAACTTATTCCAAGTAGAGCTTTTTGTTGTAATTAGTATTTTTCCATTATTATTATTATTATTATTATCGGGAATATAATTATTCATTTCACTAAATTCTTCAACGTTATCAAATACAATAAGCCAATTATTGTTATTATATAACCAGTTAATAACGTTAAAAATTATATCAGTAGTTTTCTGCTCATCGTTATAAATTTCTATACATTTTGCTAAAATTATATAATCATTAACGATATTAACTTTTTTATCAGCTCTCACAAAGAATATTAAATTATATTGAGATCTATACTTATTTATATATTGAATTGCTAATTGAGTTTTACCTACCCCTGACATACCTCTTATAACAGCTATACTTTGTCTTTTAAATATATCATTTATTTCATCCAATTTAGTATCTCTATAATAAAACTTTTCTGCTGTTGCAATTGGTACATAACAATATTTTTTTAATTCACTTTTTTCAGTTTGTATGATTGGCGCTTCGATTACATCAATAAAATTTTTTTCTAAAAAGAGCTTTATTGTTGTAATACTGATAGCCTTTAATGGTGAATCTCTGGGACTATTTTCTTCTTTAACCACTATACCTGATATATAGCCATTAATAACAAGCGGCGATCCAGAGCATCCCTCAAAACCTCCATTCCAATCTTTTTTTAAATACTCTCCCCCAAGATGGATATCATATTTTTTTTGCAAAATCCTCGTTTTGGTATACCTTCCCTCTTATTAATTCTTTTTCAAATATATTCCCTGTTCCTTGAAAACCTTCAAAGCACGTATAACTTCTCCACTCAGCATTTTCAGGTATTAAATACGAATTTAAACTTAGAAAACTACTTATATTTTTAGGTTTATGAATCTTCAGTAACACTACGTCGTTTTCTTTATCCATAGAAACTATTTTTCCCTCTTGAACATCATTCAATAACACATCATTAATTATTTCAATCTTCTCTTCTTTATATTTCTTTACAACATGAAACGCTGTTAATAAAATATCTTTCTTTATATAAAAAGCTGTTCCCAAATCTCCACCACATCTAATTCTTACGACAACATTACTTAATTCACTGTCACTATACATTCATTATCTTCTCCTTTTATACAAATATTGGTGACCTTACATTTATTATTTGGAATGCAAACATCATTTATACAAATTATTTCGTAATTATATTTATCCATTAGGTCATAATTATCAACAAAATTTCTTATTGATTTAGATTTATAATTTGATATTATTTTCTTATGAATATTGGTATTACTAGAAATAATACGGGCAATAGTCTCATCATCTGGGTGTTCAAATTTAGCTCCATTAGTACATAATATAAATTTATCACAACTAATCATATTAAGTAACTCAACACTTGTATTATTTGTACTGCCGTGATGTGATATTTTTACAGCATCAAAGTGTATTTTCTCACTTTTATTTTCTACGTATTGTTTCAACCCTTCTTCTATTATACTTGGGTGAGCGTCAGCTAAAAACAAAAATTTTTTTTCATAAAACTCTAGTATAAAAGCTATTGAGCTGCCATTCACCTTATCTTTATCTTCATTGAAATTTTCTTTTTGATAAATTTTCAATATCTTTTATTGTTAATGAACAATCTCTTGAAAAGGCTTGCCTAATTTTAGGAATAAAATTTACTAATAGTAGTTCAAATGCTTTATCATATTCATCATTTTCACTTAATGTATTTTTAACTCCCATTAATAATAATTGTTCCTTCCATAAATCAATCAAATCATTTAATTTACTTTCGGTTGGAGATAATATTATTATCTTTACTTCATCGTTAATTATAATTTCATCAAGTTTTTTGGATTCAATTTTCTTAATAGGTTTTTTATTCAAATTATAACCGTTTTCTTCAATTAACCTACATAACGTCAATGATTGCTCGCAACTACTATCATTTATAGAACTCACATACATTTCTTTAGTATATCGTTTTGAGCATATAGATTTCAAAATCAAATTCTCCTTATCACTTAATTGAATTTTATTGCTATTAATTGGTAAATGTTTAATACTATTAAACCATATTTCATTTATGTGAATAATACTTGGTTCTAATGCACTACCATTCTCCTTTAAAAAAGCGGTTCCACCTGATATATGATCTGCATCTAAGTGTGTAAAAACTAAAAGATTTATGCATTGATAATCATCCTTTAGTTTTTTTAATCTATTTCTTATACTATTGTTATATGTATTTATAAATCCCATATCAATTAATATATTTGTTGTATTTTTACCTTTGCAAGATACTAAAATACTTTCACCATATGAGGCTGGAAATAGTTCAATATTTATTTTATTCATTAACTTATCCCCTTTAAAAACTTATTATACGTTTTAATGTATAATGTTCTTCTTTTGCATATTATTAGTTAAAAATCACAATAATGCAATTCCACATTATATTACTAACTTAAGCTGTGTGTGTTTATTTATAAACATATTATTTAATACAACTTCAATTTCACAGAAATATTTAAACTCACATCTAAGATAGTTATTTTCAGATAAAGCTATGAAACTTCCCATTCTGTATAAATTAATCTACATTCTACTGCTATTAATGCCTTTAGATATGACCTCATTTATGTAATAACTTTTACTCCTATTTAGAATTATATCCAGATACTGATGTAAAAAATATATTGAAAATTTCTAGATAGCATAAGTACAATCTTTGATAAATCAAGCTTTCAAGGAGTCGTTTAGCATCAAAAATATTTTCTGATATGTAAAATATTTCTATATTATTTCAAGTTCTTTCATTTTACAAATAAAATTATTATATATGTATCATCTGTAATAATTTTATCGTCTTCTAGTGATTTTAAGAATTTAAGGCTCTTATATATTTGTCCACTTTTAAGATGTTAGCATTCAAAGGCAAATAGTTGATTCCATAAATTCCCAAATAAATATCGGATAAAATAGAGGAGTTTAAGATTCCTGCAATTGGATGTCATTTTAGGTCATTAGAGAAAATATATTTATTAATCCATCCACCTTCATGTTGGCATACTCTTTAGGGAGGCAGAACCATATATTACATCATTTAAGAATCTACATGATAACACTTTCTCTTCCTCTTTAAATTATTCAATTTTATTCATTGAATTTACAAATGTTCCTTTATTATTAATACTCAAATAATGAGCCTCAAAAACCAAGTCTTATATTTATTTTTTTAGCTTATTCAGGTATCCCACCATTCATTATAAGTACATTTGACATTTTTAAAATCCTATTATGTAAGCTTTTATCTAACCATATTTCATTCATTCTTTGCCAAATCTTATACAACATTAAAATCAAATTTTCACTGTAAATTGACTCAATTAAATATGATAAAATAGCCCTATTCTTACTATCTATTTGATATACATGATTCATATCCATTATCTTACAAGATAAATTACTATGATATTCAATATATGTATTTGATTTATCATTATTTAATTCAGAAATATATTTTTTATATTCGGGTTGTATATCACTTCGATGATGTTTCATAATATAAATTTCAGTTTCCTCAAAGTTCATCTTGTTTTTATTCTCTTTAAAAATTTCATAGTAGATATAAAGACTAGTATAAAAAATATCTTCTTCATTGACATTTTCTGTAGGAAATGCTTTGTCTCCAATATTATCAACCAAAATTTTTGAAAATTGTTTCACACTTTTGATATCGTTCCAACTTAATAGTTCTTCTAATATGCCATCTATATTGAAATAAATACCTTCAGAAACATTAGTACAATATTCGATAATTACACCTATATCCGTAAGTTTTTGAGCCATTAATTTTATTTTAACCATTTCAACATAATGAGCTAATGTTTTAGTAATCAATAATGGCTCATATCTTCTAGAATCATCTTTTGCTGTAATTTTATCACGAATATTATAATTTTTTATTTCAAAACATGTTTCCACAAAATAACGGTCAAGAAGTTTTTTAACTAAATCAAATATAAAATTTGATTCCCGTTCTTTCGATTGATTATCATGTCCAAATAAGCTCGTTCCAAAATCTATAAGATGTATATTATTTTCACCATCAATAATTATATTTCCTCCATGCAAATCTCCATGAATTACCCCGACCCTTTGATATTCAAGTACGGTTTCCAAAATTCTCTTACATACATCAATCCTAGTTTCAATTCCATAATCATTTTTAATCCATTCTTTCAATGATTCACCTTCGATATACTCCATAACACACATATAAATCTCATTATCAATAATTTTAGCATCATAAATAGTTACAATGTTATGATTCTTTATTTTTGCTACTTTTCTTATCTCCTGCAAATACTGTTGCTCAGATACCTTTCCATTTCTTGAAGATTTGTTTGGTAACCAAATTTTAATAGCATCAACTCTTTGAGTAATAATATGTTTGGCCTTTAATACAATTCCATTTGCTCCTTCTCCAATTTTACTAACAAAATCATAACCTTCAAAAGTCACCATTTTCCATTTTTTATTAATTATTATTTCTAATATATTGTCTTCATATTTATAATTTTTCAATTTTATCCTCCATCAGTTCTTAGTGAGTGTTGTACAATTTTGACTCGGCTATTTCATAACCTTTTATTGTTAAATTTACTTTTTTGTTTATGCGATTATAACATTTCTTTTATAGACTTCATATAATTATGGTATTCCCAATACAAGTTATCTACTATTTTCAAGTACCCATTATAGACATTATAAGAAGTTAAAAAAGTAATTAAACTCGTTCTATTCATTCTAAACTTATCTATTTTTATATACAACATATTTTATCAATATATGTTTATTTTTCCTATAATATTTCTTTTTATTAGTATTCCGTAAGCTGTTAATAACTAGTAACTTGTTGCTCAAAAAGCTATAACAAAATTCCCATCTAAATAATATGTGTTGAGTATTTGACACTTACTTTATAGCCCTGGTAAAATATCTCATGATTGTGTCATTATGGTATGTTCTGAACAAATATGTTTTCTTGTTATCTATATAAATGTTAATTATTATACATACCACTACGTGGATTGTGCTCCTACGTCGACCCTCGCAGTGGCGACCTATACTATTAGTACATATATTTTTTCCTTTTTTAAATTGGATGTGCCTGGCTATTTAGATATATACTAATGCACCTACAGATTATTATCCAATTGTTTTTGTTATATTATTCTGAAATTATATTGACTTATTATACTACATGTAGTATAATATAACTATAAGGAGGTGAGAGAAATGAATGTAAAAATCTTGACCGATTATGTAAAGATTTGCGAAATCACAGAAACTGTTCCAACATTTAAAGGGCTAGAACAGTTTCAAAAGGTTATTAAGCATAACAAAAAGTATAAGTTAGCTTAGAAGCTTAGGAAGTCAGTTTGAGCCTGACTTCCTTATTGCTATTATATAATAACGATAATGAAAAAGAAAGCGGTGTAAATATGATTGAAAAATATTTAGTTATAGCAAATAAGGATTTTGATAATGAAACAATTCATTATTGTGGAGATGTTGAATTAGACGCATTTAAGAAATTTAATAAAGTCCAATTTAAAATGAAACAAATAGTTAGAGCAAATGTCGATATGGTAAAGCTTCATGGCGTTGATTTTATAAAGGATTACAAAATTATTGAAAAGATTAAAGGGTGAGTTATATGAGTAGTGAAAATAAAAAATACAATCAAGCTGCTGCTAATGAAAAGTGGGAAGTTAAAAATAGAGAACACTCTAATTATTTAAAAGCTCGATCTAGTGCTAGAAGTTTCATAAATAACAAATCTACACTAGAAGATTTGTTGGAGTTTGAAAGCTTAATAAATGAACGTAGAAATATCATAGAAAAAATACCTGAAGAATAATCCTTCAGGTATTTTTTTAGGATTTCTAATTAAGAGAAAGATACATTAAATTTATTTATTAATACATGAGTACTAGGATAACAATACTTCCTGGTACTCACCGTTCAAACCGTCTTTCTTAATACATCTTTTACACATATACTAAAATTATTAAGAACATCTTCTTCTGATATTTCTCCAGATAGGTAATTTCTAAATAGAATTTCTTCTACTGTCATATACAATCCTTCAATTTTCTGTGTAGCTTTTACTTCATCAATTACATATTGCCAATTGGCATTTTTAAAAAGTTTCTCAGTCATTAACATATTAAATACCTCTCCTATTTTACTTTTTAGATATACTTGCTTAATATCACGTTCAATTGTATTTTTGATTTTCCCTGTAAAACACAAAACGTTTGGTATTTTACCAAAGTATTTAATTGAAAGCCAACTTATGGTAATATATATACATATAATTTAGTAGAGGGCTACTAGCACCATTTTCTTTTTCAGAGAGAAGGTGGTACATATGGATTATCTAACAATATTATTTCAAGCAGGACTTTTTTTAATAGCTCTGCTGACATTTATAGTATTATTGATAGAAAAAATCTCAAAAAAATAGTAGCCCCCCCTTTTCGCAATCGGTAACTACTATTTTAGATAAATATTAAATTAGTGATGCTAGTTGTCTAAAACTGAATTGTATACTGTAGGGTGCTGAAACACCCTACTTTTTTATATTTTTTGTAACACATATGGTTTAACATTACTATTGAAACATATTCTTATTATATACTATTTTATATATAATATTCAACATCAAATTGATTTTTACTCCAAGCCCAAAAGTTTTTTTTCAAGATCATCATAATTATAACTTCTTTGATCATAGTCATTAAAATTTGTTTTTTTATAATTACCTTGTTTTTTAGTTGTTCTATTTTTAAGATACACATTAATATTCTCTATGGTTTTTAAACCTTTATTCTCCCAATCTTTTAAAACGGTTTTAATATATAATAAATTTTTTGCATTATTTAATACCGCAATGTCTATAGCTTTTAAGATCAATTCATCATTTGTAGATTTTATAATATTTAAAAGTATCTTTTTTTCAACGGAACTTACAGTACTGGTAATATTGTTTTTATAATATCTAAGTATTTTATTTTCAGGTACATTTTCAAAATTTTCATTACATGAAATTACATTTTGATTAAAAACAGTTACATAATTGTCCATATTAATTTGCAGTAAATATATTTCGTCATTCTGTTTTTCTTCAATTAAATTTACGAGGATTAGTTCCTTAAATATATCTGTAACATAGTCTTCTGATTTAGCTCTAATTAACGGTATTAGGCTTTCTTTTTTATATTTGATAAATAGTTCACCTTGTTCATTAATCCACTGATTTTGAACTGCTATGCTTAATTTATCATATAGAAGGCTATAAGTAAGAATACTTATAGCACTTAAATTTGAATACTTATTTAAATTAAAAATAAGTTCCCTTGGCGTTTGTAAAAACGAATGGGAACTTAACTGATCAATTGTTATTCTTTTTTTATTATATTCCATAAATTATCACCACTTTATTTATTAAAATCAAATTTCACTTGTCCATTATCAAGTTTTAAACAAGCTGAAAAAGCTTTTCCTTTTTTACTTGTAAATCCTTTGATAGTTCCTGTTTTACCCTTTTGAAGAAGCGATAATGCTTGCTTTTTAGTTAATTTTTTACCTGCTATAGTCTTCCATATTGTAAATTTACAACCACTTTTCCATTTGTCGCAACTGTACCCTTTGGAATTTTCAACAATATTTCCACCACAAGCCGGACACTTTCCTAAAATATTTCTTGTATCAATCTTTTCTATTTCAACATCTTTATTAATTACCTCAAAAAGCTCTTTTTTAACCTTATCTATAATATCCTCAATTTTGATTTCATTTTTATAAATTTGTTTAAGTTCCTTGCCGATCTCAACTGTTTTTTCTTTGCTCATGTTTATATTCAACTTGTCTAATATATCTATCAATTTTAAGCCTTTTAAGCCACATATTAGAGAGTTTTTATCACTTTTAATGTATTTGTATCTTTTAGCATTTTCAATGATATTTGCTCTTGTAGCAACAGTTCCAATTTCAACACCAGCTAAAATATCTTTATAAGCATCGTCATCATTTTCAAGTTCATCAATTTCTTGCTTTTTAAAAGGATTTTTCAAGAAATTGTTTAAATCAGCTTCTGTTGCTTTCTTTGGCTTTTGAGTTTCCTTTTTATCAACTGCAAATTTACAATTTAATTCTTCTCCTTCCATGAATTTTGGCAAGCTTTGCTTAGTATCCATGTCATTTTCATATTTTAAAAATCCTTCTTTTACAATAACATTTCCTTTAAGCTCTATAACTTCATTTTGAATTTTAATTAATACTGTAGTTTCTTCGATAATAGTTTCTTCTGATAAAAAATTACTTATAAATCTGTTTTTTACTGCATTGTATACCTTTAGTTCATTCTCATTAAGCTTACCTTCGTCAGGTACTATAAGCGTTGGTATAACAGCACTATGGCTTTCAATTTTACTACTATCAAATATCTTTTTGCTATCTTTAAGCTCTATATTAACATTGAATTTATCTTTTATATTTTGAATTATTGTTTTAATCTTATCCTTTT
The DNA here is from genome assembly GCA_963725425.1 of uncultured Clostridiaceae bacterium. Classification (GTDB taxonomy): domain Bacteria; phylum Bacillota; class Clostridia; order Clostridiales; family Clostridiaceae; genus Clostridium_I. The sequence continues at coordinate 900,505 of CAVRYJ010000045.1, read as the reverse complement.
CATTTTCAGCTAAATACTCTGTATTTGTCCTTGGGTACGAGACATAACCTTTTTCATATAAAGCCTGTAAATTTTTAAGTGTATCCTGAAGAGACATCTTTTCTTCTTTAAAAAGTTTGTTCTGCAAAGTGTCCAGAGAAAATAGTTTTTTAGGATGCTTTTTAATCTCCTTTTTATCAACCTTTGAGACTATAGCTTTTTCGTTTTTTAATATATTAAGCAATTCATTAGCTTTTTCACTCTCATCTTTAGTAAATCTTCTATCTTTTAACTTAGTTTTTATTTCTAATTTATCTTTCTTAATGAGTGCTCCTATTTCAAAAAATATCTCAGGCTTAAAGATTTTAATATTTTTATCTCTATCGTAAATAAACTTTACAACTGGAATTAATACACGCCCAACTGGGAGCGTTACTCCTGCTTTTAAAGTTGTATATCTTGTGAAATTTATTCCGTATAACCAATCAATATAAGTTCTAGCTAATCCCTCATTATAAAGGTTTTGATATAAGTCATTATCTTTTAATTCCTTTAATTCTTTTATTATTGTCTGTGTTGTTTGTTCAGGAAGCCATAACCTTTTAATTGTTTTCTTTATATTTTCTTCTTTAAAAACTCTATAAATTATGTTGTTGACAATAACGCACCCTTCACGATCAGCATCTCCGCAATTTACAATTTCATCTATATCATTACGCTTTATTAGATTTTTTATTATTTTATACTGCTTTTTTATACCAGAATCTTCAGGTAATTTAAATTCAAACTTTTGTGGTACAAAAGGCAGCTCTTTTAAATTCCAATATGTTTTTTCTCTATTAAAATAATCATCTATATCATAAAGCTTTAATAGGTGTCCAAATGCAAAAGTTACTACATACTCGTCATTTTCAAAATATCCATCATTCTTTTTCATACTCCCGATACTTTTTACAATATTCATGGCTAAGCTAGGTTTTTCTGCAATTATTAATTTCATTTTATATCCGCTCCATTCTATTTATTAAAGCAATAAAAAAAGACCCATTTATATGGCTCTCCGCTTTTATTTATTATTACATTTCAATTTTTTTAATCCAAAGGCTATACTACTCAACCCTTTCGATTTCTTTCTGTAGCTTTTCATATTCATTTTGATTTTTCCATGTATCTTTATTTAAATCTTTTGCTACTCTTTTCATTTCGTATTTCAAGCTTCTAATTCTATTAGCAGCTACAGCATTTTTTAAAAGTTCTTTTCTTTCCTTTATACTTAAATTTTTGTTGCCCCACCCTCTTAACGATCTATCATAAGTTTTAATTTCTTTGAGTATGGAGTTTCCCATTCTAACCTTAACGTCTTTAAGTTTATTGTCATAAAAATTTTCATATAAAAATTTATTACCAACACCATAAGCCTCTTTTAATTTCTCCTGCTGCTTTTTTAGTTCCCTTTTAAGTAGCTCGTAATCATCTTTAGCATAGCAGTCAATGTATGTCTCTGTCATTTTATCAATGAGTGGTCTAACATCTTTTAAAGTATTATATTTATAGTTCCACTGTCTTCTATCCTCTGGTAAATTATTATATATTTCTAAGAACATTTTTTTTAGCTTAATATCCTTAAGAGAATTAACATTTTTTTTACTTCCTACTATATTTTCTCTTACAAGTTTAGTTAGGTTTTGATATTCCAAACTGTTATCCATAATTCCATTAACAACTTTACTCTTTGCTGCCAATATAGATTTATATTTTATTTTTTTTCTTGTTCTATCTGGAGTTATTTCAACAGTTGAAAAATGTATGTGAATATTATCAGTGTTATAGTGGATATCACCACACCATACTGAAGTTTCATATAAATTTTCTTTTCTTAGCATTTCGTTAATTCCATTCCGAGCAACTTCTTTTAATTTTATTTCATCAAGCATTTTAGTTTTACTATCATAGACACCATATTTTTCTAGCCATGCATTATCAAAACTTATAATATCGTGCCACATAATGCCATTATGTTTTTGAGAATTATCAAAGATTTTTTTTAGATTCATTTTATCACCATCTTCTAAATGATCTTTGTTATCTGTAAACAATGCACTTTTTCTTTTCTTCTTTCTTGCCTTGTTTCTGTCCATATAGCCAATCATTCCAGAGAAAGCATTATCAACAGAATAGTTTTCATCAAGTATTGATACTTTTCTTTTAAATTCATCCGAGTTTAATTCCAAAGCTTTGATTTTAGCTTCAAGAAATTTTTTATGTGGATATAAAATTTTATCTTCAAGGTCACAACCTTTTTTAGATACAATTAGTTTCCCATCCTTTCTAATGAGAGTACCAAATTTAATATTGTTTTCAATTCTTTTTCTAATATACTCACGAACATATTTACCTTCTTTGGTTTCAAGATTAAATTCTGAATCTAATTTTAAATCTATAGATTTTATAAATTTGTGGTCACGTACCAATGGAAAAATTTTATTTACATCATAACTTGTGAAGTCAAAATCTTTAAATTGACCAATACTTTGTATAGCAGTATTACTTAACTCATAAGTTTTTTCATCAACTTTAGTAACAAATTTCATCTCTATTAATTTTTCAAGTCTTGATATTACACGCTTTTTTTCTTTGTCACATGCTTTTTTCGATTTATTTGTCTTATTATATATTGACTCAAAATAGTTAATATTGAACTTATGGTCATTGTTAAAATATTTTTTAAAAATATAATTAGCATCATATCTAGTCAATTTTTTTTCACCAAATAAATTTTCTTTAAAGCAAATCATATTCTTAAGTTGCTTATCTTTAAACAATAAATCAATATTGGAATTTCCATTAGAACTCATACTCCTTAATATTTTTTTATCAATTTCATCTAATTTGACATCATGAACACTTACAGGAAAATTATTTTTAATAGCAGCTGGTCTATCCATGTAATCAATAAGTCCTGAAAAATTACGACTGCTAGTTTTCTTAACACTAGAACTTTTAGGTTCAAAATATTTTGCTACAACAACAACCCCAATCATTTTTTAGCACCTTTAGTATACTTTCTGATAATTTCAGTTTCTATTTTCTTATCTACATATTCTTTTGCCTTGCCCATTAGCTCAGCCAAAAAGTCATCGGTACTGAAAAAATCGCTTTTTAATAATCCAAAGTGAATACACATAGAATTCAAAACTTGCTGTTGAATTTCAGTACTCTTTCTGATTTTTTTTGTATCCATAGATATCTTTTTGACCAGGTATAAAGCACTTTCAATATCTAAAATTTCTTTATTATTATGCTCACTAATAATTTTTGATAGAGCTTTACTAGCAGTTAATTTATTTTCTTTTGCAACTTCACTTATACAATCAATCTCCTTTTGTGTTAAGGTAAAATTTTGTTTAAATCTTTTTATCATTATTTATCCTCTCCCTCGTCCAATAAAAGTTCACGCTTAATTTCTAAAAGCACATTAGTGTTTTCTTTAATTACAAGTGCAATTTGATTAATAGCATTAGCATATTTATTTTCATTTTCTTTTGCAGTGTAATCAAAAGCAAAAGCATTCAAATAATTTTTCAAATACACTTGTCTTGATAATCCTTTTTTCTTTGCAAGAGCATCTATTTTTTTTACTGCAACACCATCAATATCCCTTAATATTAAATCCAAAATAACCATCTCCATTTATTTTTTTATTGAAACTATTAAAATTTTTAAATTACAATGTGAATTTTCATCAACCTCAAAAGTATATCTAAAACCAAACCAAAACCGGTCTAACTATTGTCGTAAACTTTTCAATTTCTGTACCAGTTAAAAATTACTGAATGGGCATAAGAGACTTCTGATATCAAAGTGATGATATGTTAGGCAGTGCCTAACGAAGGTCTGATAGCAAAATTTGCTATATTTCAGTATGTTTTCAGTATAAAAATGACCACTTTTATACTAATAAATTCCATAATAGTTCCTAAAATATGTAAGTATACATATTTTTCAGTATGTTTTTTCACTACTTTTTTTCTATCTTTTCTACACATTTTTAGATAACCAAGTAAACATATCCTAATTTATTTTGTTATCTTTTAGATTACTTAATATGCCACTACGTGGATTTTGCTCCTACGTCGATCCTCGCAGGTGCGACCTGTTTTTATAACCAATTATTTTATTTTTTCATACGTAATAATGGAATCTTTAGTTAAACTCTCATTTCTTTTTTACATCATTAAAGCTAAAAAAATAAAATGCCAAAAGTAAAAACTTTCAACATTTTATTTCTATTTCTTTTGGCTTTGAATATCATTTACTTTTAAATTCAGCTTCGCAATTTTGTCTTTTGTTAAGTTTTTAGTATTCTCTAAATCTGAATTATTGCTATCTAAATTTTTTATTTTTGAATTACAATCATCAATTTTGTCACTTGTTTTCTCTTGATCTTCTGGTATTTCATATTTCATTTGTGCATTTAAATCAGCAATTTTATCATTATAAGCAGAAATCATAGCAGTATTTTTGTTTATTGTTGCTTGAAATTTTTTCATTTTAGCTTCTAAATTTTTAATTTCACGTTTAGTTAATTGAGCCAAATAATTTTTTTCTGTTTCAACCTTTAGGTTGTTATTGATTTTAACTTTTCTATAGTCAGCATATAAAGTCGCATTGCTAGAAGTATTTGTACCAGTAGAATCATCTGCTGTTGTATTTGTATTTGTAGTAGAAAAGTCTGTATTATCATCACTGCTATCATCTACTACATCACCAGAAGAGTTTGAACTCTGGGACACTTTTAAAGCTACTGCTTTATAATCACTTGGAATGTTTTCTATATGAATTATATAAGTATCATCTGTAACAATAATAGTTTTTACATTAAGTGCTAGTGCTGTATTAGACTTTGGTTTAGCAGAAAATTTTAATTTTGAGCCAATAGTATCATTTGTTTCCTCATAATTTAGTTCCACTTCCATAAATCCTTTTGCTTATTATATTCCCATCTATTTATTGCCACCTTTGTTGAACCAATATAATTAACAGTTCCAATGTCTGTATTAAATACAGTTGAATTATCAGGCACGAAATATTTTGAACTAAAAAAAATAAGATAGCCAACTATAATAACTACTAAGGCTATCTTATATGGAATTGATTTATTACTATTTGTAGTAAACCTATCATTTTGTATCATTTAATAATCACCTTTTTTCTTTTTTTAATTTAGAGTTTTATCACTTTTAAGTGTATTCATCTGAAAATCATCAACGAGCCAAACATCATTTAATTTTTTTAATTTCATTTCAAATAGTAAGGGAGCAGAACTATTAATATCTTCTCTTTTTATCTGCTGATCAGCCAAAACTAAAACACTCATATCATAATTATCAGTCTTTTCTTTGTTATATATCCTAACGTTGACTATACTTGAAGTAAAATGTACATCACTTTGTAAATCATATTTACCATTTAAATGATATTTATTTTGCAAGAAAGCAGTGGAATATGGTTTTATTTTTTCGTATATTTTATTCTCAGTTGTATCATCATAGTTCAAATATGCCTCCAGAAAATTATTAGCAAGTTCATTAATATGAGTTGTGTCATCATCACTTTTATCATTATTTGCTTTGTGTTTTGTTGCTTTGTGTTTTGTTGCTTTTGTGAGTGAATTTATTTTTATTTTATAATCAGACAATTGATTGTTTTTTGCTGAATTATATTTTTATTATTTACATTTTCAGAATAGTTTTTATAATTTGTAACTGCTAAAGTTCCAACTACTGCTAAACATACAACGCCAGAAACAACTAAATATTTTAATTTATTTTCCATAAAAGAATCCTCCTATTTATTAAATTTATTTTCCTAAATGTCCATAGCCCACAAAATTTGTTGTCCATATTTTTTCTATTCTAACTACAGCGCCAGTATGTGGAGCATCAATCATTTGCCCATTTCCTATACAAATACCAACGTGTTCAACCGGAGTTCCAAAGAAAACAAGGTCACCAACTTGTGGATTACTTACTTTAGTACACTCATTAAAATAGCCTTCTGCCGTATCTCTAGTAACATTAATACCGGCACTTTTATAGCAAAAATAGACTAACCCACTACAGTCAAATGAATTAGGTCCAGATGCACCCCATGCATAAGGTTTAAGTAGTTGTTGTTTTGCAATATTAATAACAGATTGCATTTGTGCAGAATTAGCTTTAATATCAGCGCTACTAATGTAATATTGAAGAACATGAGGTACATAATCAACATCACCATAATGACCAACACCGCCATGCATATTAGCAAAGGCTATTGCATTTTCTTTAGAATAACCTCCATGTGATTTAGCAAATGATATAAAACCAACGCCCATATTATAAGCTTGTAACCCTATTTTAATATTGTCCATATCATTAGCATCTTTAACTCCTGCTTTTGTAAAATCATCTTTTAATTCCTGAATACCACAGTCAATACTATAATCACTGTCTGTTATTCCATTTGATGAATGCGGATATATAGTGTTAAATTCACCTTCAGAACACTGCATAACATCTTTACCTTGTCCATCACTTTCTTGCTGCATAACAGCTAATATCAAATTAACATATTGGCTCATACCATATTTACTAGCATACTTTTCAACGGTTGGTTTATAAGCCATAACTTCTGCCGAAACATTTGCATTTCCCAAAGCTGAATCATCCTCACTATGGCTTGCACTACCTACTATAGTCATAAAAGCAGCATCCAAAATTACGAATAAAAAAAATAGTGGTATCATAAGTACCACTATCTTCAATGTCCATTTTTTCATTTTAAGTTTTAAAAAAGTTTCCATAATTTTAAGCACCACCTTGAAATAGCGTCAATTCATTTTCGCTTGCTTGCAAATTAAATGCTATATTACCAGTACTGTTTATCGCTAATATAACTTGTCCAGTAGCTAAAAATGGAATCTTTTTAAGTTCACTTTCACTCAAACTCCCAGCAAATACTGTTCTTAATGTTTTTAAGGAATCTGCATCTTGTTGCATAATAAATTTGTATTGAGTTAATTCAAATAGTGTTTTTATTTCATTTGCTGACTCACTACTTGTCCCTTCTGGTACAAAAGAACGAATACTCTGTGATGCATACATAAGTCCAGCAAAATACTTTCTCGCTTCTCTTTCAAAATTAGTTAAGAATTTTACTGCCATAATATTATCCGGATTAATTATTCTGTGAGCTTCATCTATTATAATTAAATACCTAACAATATCTTCCCACCTAACTTTTTTTCTATCAAATAAATCTTTGTACTTTGTTCCGTTTTGAAGCATATTATCCCATAATATATTTAATATATTATACATTTGTGCATTGAATATCTCTGTTTTCATTTGTGTTAAACTTCTAATACTAAAGCAAACAATTTGTTGGTTTGTTATATCATCTATAGAAGAAGTTCCATTAAATAAGAATCCATAGTTATTTACAATGCTTCTAATTGATAGTTCAATACTTTCAAGACGTTTTTCTTTATTCTCAGAAATTGAATCTTTTACAATATTTCTTTGTAGATCTGAATATAGTTCTTTTCTTGTTAATTCTAATAAATCAGAAAAAATAGGATATTCTTCTTTTTTAAGACCAGTTAAATTAAGTTTTCCTTCTGGCATATCAGGATCATATATTCCAAATTCTATATATAATTTTCTTATCAAAAGTTCAAACTCTTTGTATATTTCATCGGGAGCATTAGGTGAAAGGAACTTATAAAAAGTTGTAATTTTAGAAAGGTGTTGCATGAACGACACACTTTCTTTTTCAGATGTTTTTAATATTTGGAGTGGATTAATAATGCCATTAGTTCCATCTAATGAAATCATTTTTCCACCCAATTTATTGGTTAAGTTCTCAAATTCGCCAGTGACATCTATTACTCTAATAATGTTCCCCCTAATTGCGTTGTCCAAATAAAGTTTTTTTAGTCCCGTTGATTTTCCACTCCCCATTGTACCTACGAATAAACCATTATAATATTTCCTCGTACTGTCTTTATGAAATAAATCAAACAATACATTTCCACCAGTGCTTGTACGTCCGAGATAAGCTCCATCGTTATCATTTAGTTTTGTAAAGTGAAAAGGATACCCTGCTGCTAAAGAATTTGCACCTATAGGTTTTCCTACACGTTTATTAGGACACTTGCTTATTTCACTACTACTTTTATAAAGAGCAGACCATTCATACTCAATTTCGTTTAAAAATATAGTTCCCTTAAATCCCCACCCTTCAAGGTCTTGCAAGACAGTGTTAACTTTGTCTTCAAACTCTTTTGTTGTTCTTCCACTTATATATATCCTAATAGTCATTTGTTTAACAGACTCACCAGCTTTGGAAATTTCATTAAATATCTGTGTGATTTCCTGATATTTAGTTTCAGCAGAAATTTTTTCAGTTTGGTCTTTTTCATGGTAGAATCTATCAAGTTGTTCTCTTAGTGAATTATTAATATTGTTTACAATCTCACTTTGTTCAGTTGGAGCAATATCAATTGAAGTTATAGCATTGTTCATATTTAGCAAATCATAGAGCCAGAAAGATTGTACATGTGCAGGATAATCAAATATTTGGATGCAAGTCTCTAGCCCGTTACCTGTTTTAGCATAATTTTCTTCGAACTTCACACCTCCTGCTGGTTGAATTTTGTATAAAAAGCTAGGATTATATTGTTTTGTTTTAACATCTTTATTTTTATTCTTTAAAAATGGAAGCACTTTTGCTTTTAAATTCTCCAAACTTACATCCCCCTTGTATTGATTTTTGAAGTCTTATTGCAGAGCTTGAATAATATACACTGCTTCTTTTCAAGACTTAACTCTTTAACATTTAATGCATTAGTTAGAGTTCTACTAACATTACCTCTAACAGAATCAAGTACTTGTATATTAGGTGCATACAAAAATAAATAGTATTCTTTATTTGTTCTATGTTTTTCTAAGAATACAAGTTCATCTTTCTTATCACGCAAAAAACTCTTATATATATTATTTTTTGTTTTACTGATTTTATAATCTATATAATTTTTCTGAATAGTTGTATCCACTGGAAAATTCATAGCTACAATTTTAATATCAGTACTAATCATCTTATAAAATGTATGAAAAATATTAATATCTCTTTCAAGATCAATATCAGTAAGAGAAAGGATATCCTTTCCCTCAATTTCAAGGATATCCATAATTCCATCTTTTAAAATAATATGATTGTCATTAATATCAATGAAAGGCAAAACTTCAGTTACTTTTGTATATACATCTTTTTTTTCGATTTTTTCTTTTTTATCTTCTGCTTTAATCTTCTTTTTTCTAAAAAGTTTCATCTTTTTTCCTCCTTGCTCCTCATAAATCAGTTTTACCATCATGCTTTGTAATATCTTCATGTAATTTGTCATATTGTCTTTGTTTTGTCATATTATCTTTATCTAAATAATTTGAAAATGTTTTTCCAGTATCATTGTTTTGTTGTATATGTTCTGGTTGCTCAGATCGACTAGAGCCTTGTGTATTTCCTGAATAACCATTACTACTTGTTGGATTACTAGGCTCGTACATACTGCTTGAATGGCTTTCGTTTATACTATTAATTGGAGCATTTTGGCTTTCTATTTGTGGATTAATAGCACTACTTGAAGTTGGTTCTGTGTTCATTAAATAGTTAAATTCTTCACTTGAAGAATTTCTACCACCTACTTCTTGACTGTTTCCTTGTATGTTATCTGAATAACCGTTACTGCTCGTTGGAGTACCAGACTCGTACCTACTGCTAGAAGGACTTTCATTTCCACTGTTACTTGAAGTATTTGGGCTTTCTGTTTGTGCGTTCATATCACTACTTGAAGAACCTCCACTGCCTACTGACTGACTATTTCCTTGCATAGTATCTGAATAACCATTACTACTTGTTGGAGCACTAGACTCATGCATACCGCTAGAAGAATCTCCTCCAGGTTCTGTGTTCATTAAAGAGTTCATTTCTTCACTTGAAGAATTTTCATTTCCAGCATTAATTGAAGCATTTTGGCTTTCTGTTTTAGCATTCATATCACTACTAGAAGAACCTCCATTTCCTACCGATTGACTAGACTCCTGCATGTTATCCGAATAGCCATTACTACTCATTGGAGTACTAGCTTCATGCATATCATTAGAAGAATCTCCTCCAGGTTCTGTATTCATTAAAGAATTGATTGCTTCGCTAGGATATTCTTCTGAACCCTTAGTATCATTTTCACCTATATTAGAACTTCTACCATTCTCTGTAGCTTTTCCATTTCCTTTAGTATTAGGTGTTGTCCCATTAGCAGCATTACTTTGTTGCATACTATTTTTAGAGTTTTCTTTAGAAGTCGGATATCCATTATTCCCTATATCATTGCCGTTTTTTGATATATTATCACCAGGGTTTTCTTTTGCTCCAGGATATTCATTATTACCACTATCTTCAATATTGGAATTCTCATTTTCACTGTTTGGTTTTTCTTTTTCATTCTCATTTCCATCTTTATTAAGATTTTCATCTGAACCATCTGAACCATTAGACTTATCATTTTCTTTAGGATAATCATTATCAGTATTTCCACTTTTTGAGTCAGGATAATTATTATCTCCATTTTTATCTTGTTCTCCTTTTGGCTTAGAGTTTTGTTCTTTATTTGTTCCCACTTTTTCTGCATTCCCTTTGGGGCTATTATTTTTATCAGACGTGGCAAAACTTCTAATACTGTTAGCAGCAGAACTTGGTGCATGAGCTATAGCCTTCGCACCATTTGCTATTCCTTTTCCAGCACCTTTAATTCCATCTATTGCAGCTTTTGCACCTAGCATAGTTTTAACACCGCTATTAAGTCCAGCGTCAATTCCAAGAATCTTTTCTACTATATTCGGTCCATCAATAACTGCATAAGAACCTGAAGCAAGGAGTATTAACCATACCAGCCCTTTCTCATTTGCACATACTGCTACAAATAAAACATAGAATTTAAGTAGTATTGCAACAAAGAACGTGACAGCAAACATAGAAATTATATTTTGGAGTATTTTTTTTGTCCTTTGCCCACTACTAACGTCTATTGGAGCAATTAAAATAGCAAATAATTTATTATAAGCTAGTTCAAAGATTATTCTTCCGAGTTTAAGTGCTACAAAAATTAAAGTTACAGCACTAACCAACAAAGCAATAATAATATTGAAAAAGTTTAAACTGTATCTAAAATAATAATCTTTCCATACATTAAAAAACCCTTTGTTAAGTCCATCCTTAATTATTTTTCCATCTACATCAACTATAAGCTCATTTTTAAATACATCTGGATTTTGTATCCCGTCCTCGCTAGGATCAATGTAATCATTCATATTAATATATCTGATATTATTTTTATCAATCTTGTTGCTACTAGTTAATTGTTTTATTGCTGCAGCATTAAAATTAGCTTTGTCATATAGTTTTAAATCAACTACATTTGACTTTATAATATCATTGGCCATGTCCGTTGGATTAGCAGATATGCTTTTAATGCCGGCTCCAGTTATAGCGCTAACCTTATCCATAGCAGCAGGAAGAATTATAATTACAGAGAGTGCAATTAATAAATTTACAGCAATTTGTCTGAATTGCTTCTTCTGCAAAAACATTAATTCATATCCAATTATGCAAAAGGATATACCAAAGAGTACTACAATAACTGGTCTAAAACTGTTTATGAAATTTGTAACATTAGTATTATTATAAAAACTATCCAAAACAAATAATTTATCAACTACCCCAGACATTCCATCAACAATCATAGCCAAAAGTTTTATAATTATCCATCCAACTTCCCTTAAAGCCTGATTAACATAAGTATTTAGAGAGAAAGAATCTGAATATGTTTGTAATATGTGTATTATAGTGTTATCATCCATTAATTCGTGCCACCTTCTTCTTTTTCATTATCATTTGTCTTATCTATCAAATTTTGTATTAAAAATTTATCTTCTGTTTCAATAAGACCATCATGCTCTAATAATATTTCTTGAATTTCTGCCACATTAGACCTTTGTATATTCACATCCTTAAGATCATCATATTTTCGCAATATGCCTTGAATCTGTATTTTATATTGTTTTGGCATTTCTTTATTATCTACCGTAATTTTTTTAGAGTTAGGTGTTTCTTGTGTTTCTTGTGTTTCTCTCTGTTCTTTTGACTCGTTATTTCCATCATTAAAAAGAACTAATTTTCTTAAATCTATATCTTTATGCAAGCTTTCAAACTTTAAATCATCAAGGCTTTTGCTTGTATCAAAATCATTTTGAAGATATTCATATCTATATTTAAGTTTTGTTTCACCAGTATTAAAAATAGGTTTAGATTTTATACGGTTTCTTTTTCTATCTTGCCTTTTAATAACTCTTATAACAATATCTTCGCCTTCTTCCAAACTCATAAGTTCAGTTGGAGTTTTAAGTTCCCTTTTATCAAGGCTTTCAGTTGTTGACTTATAAAAAGAAAACGACCTTCCACTTAGGGAGTCGTTAACTAGTGTTTTAAATCCTAAATTATTTGAAATCCTATGAGCTGTATCATAATCGCTTGTTAATATATAAATTTGATTACCACAGTTATCTATTATTGTATTTTGATCATCACCATAGATTTTTTTAAGTTGGGAATATGATTGGATAATGATGTTGAAACGTATATTTCTACCAAGACATACTGTTACTATATTTGCAAAACCTTCGATTGGGGGCATATTTCCAAACTCATCTAAGAGAAACACAACTTCTCTTTTACATTTCCTGCCCTTGCTTTTAGAAGCTTTTTTGCAAGGATAAAATATATCTGTCTTATGAAAATTGAAGCTATAACATGATTAGAAGTATCATAATCTGGTGTTATCATAAATATGGCAACAGGCTTTTCTCCGAAACCAATTTCCTCCAAATTATAAGAATTTTTAGAAGTCATCCTTGCAATATTATCAAAAGTAAAAATTTGAATTTTACTCATAGCTGCCGAGAAAATAGATCCACGAGTTGAACCTTTAGAGAAGTTACTTGTTGCATACTGCATTTTTGCTATATCATAAGAATCTCTTCTTTGAAAAAATTCATCAAGTTCATTATTACCATCCTTATCTTCTTTACTTCCTAGTTCAGAAAGCATATTTGCAACAGTATAAATTGTGATTTTTTCTTCTTCTTTTTGCAACACAATCTTCAATTATTGATAAAATCAAAGCGTTAACAAGACTTTGTGCCGACTCCTGCCAAAACTTATCCTTAGCAGTAGGATCATTATAAAGGGAAAATGTTAATGTATTACAAAGCATTTGAGCCGTAGAATATTCTTTTGCTTTATAAGCATCAATTATAATTTGAAGTGGATTATAACTCATGCTGATGTCAGGCTCAATTAAATTAAGTACCTGAATATCATATCCACGTTTTTTTAATGTGTCATAACTAGCACTAACAAGTTCGCCCTTGGGATCATTCAAAATAAGTGAAGGCTTTTTTTCTGCTCTTGAATATGCATCAATAGTTGGAAAAACAAAGGTTTCTCCTTTACCTGAACGAGTTGTACCAATAATCAAATTATTTACAGCACTATCATCAATAAAAGTTTTATTTTTATAATGTGATATGGCAATACCTCCGCCACCTTTGTATGTATATTTTTTTTCAGGTATTGCCTTGTATTGTCTTTTAAGTTCTTTAAGAGTTGTAAATTCACTTGTTCCTTTTTGCCCTTTATTTATGTTTCTAAAACTTGTTTTAATACTGTAGACCATTTTAATATCCGCAATAATTATAATAATTAAAAAAAACATATAATATAAAAGGTAATTGGAAATTTGAAAATGAAATAAGCTTTTAAAAGATACACTGTAATTATTTATTTTCATTTTACTAAAACTATCTACTACATTTATATAAGATGCTAATACTAAATTAGAAAATAGCATTAGCATTAGGTCAATACCAGCAACAAGAATTGCTATAAATTTATTACTATGGAGTAATATTTTTTTCTCATCGTTTTCCATAAAAGTCCTTCTTTCATTTATTTTTAATTACTAGATTTAGTACATTTACATTCTGGAAAATTAGTACAACCATAAAATTCTCCATATTCACCATGTTTTAATTTCATTTCAGAACCACATTCATCACAATAGACTCTCCTTTTTTTAATCAAGTTTTGATTCTTATTCATTATTTTAATTAAAGAATTTCTATCTATTAACTCAATATTGCTACTCTTTGCTAAGTTGATAGCATTCTTCGTAAAGTAGCTATTGGTTGCAACAATTCCCTTATTAGCGTGATAGTAAGCTTTTGCACCTATAACTTGTTGGATTGCGTCAATTCCAACATTACTTTTGTATCTTTTAGCTTGGACTGCTACTTTTTCAGAACCCTTAGTTAATATAAGATCAGCTCCGTAATCTCCAGTTACTGCTGTAGTGTGACCACTGTAGCCTAACTTCCTAAAATGGGCTAAAAGAAATTCTTCAAATTCTTGACCGTTCATTTTATCAACAACTTTTATATCACTGTTAATAAACTTTTTATCATGTTTTGAATTTTTGCAGTTTCTAAAAACAATAGTAAAGATATATGCCAACATAGCTAAAGCAATTAAAATTGCAATACAGCTACTTATACTTTCATTCCTGAAGTAATGATAATATATGGCTATCAATATAAAAATCAAATATTTTATTTGTTTAATTTTTAGTTTCATTTCTTTAAATCACCTATCTTTGAACATAAATAAAAGGTAGAAAAAATATATTTCTACCTTTTATAAGTTCTTATTTAATTAAATTTATTATCTTTCCATTTCCATTTCTTTTTTCACATTCTTAATATGCTGTTTCTTTTTCAATTCCTTATCGCCTATTATCTTAGAATTACCATCATAAAACTTATTATAATTATTTTTTTTAAGATGATCGGATAACTCATCTTTACTAAGTGTTCTATGATTGTCTTCATCACAAGTTTTTATAGAGACATCATATTTATCTGACTTTTTATTATAAGTAATATTTGTTGCTTCGTGGTCAGGGTTAAAGGCAATTATTGCTTTATATTCATGCAATATTTCATCAATTCTTTCATCACCTTTAACTTTATGATTATCTTTCTCTAGCTTACTCTTTTCACTAATTTCCATATAATTCACTCCCTCGTATAATATCGGTTTTATTGGTTTACCGAAAACCTTGATTTTTTTCTACGAAAATAAATTTGTAGTACTCTGGGACATAAGCATAGCGCAGTAATACAAAACGGTTAAAAATATACCTAGGAAATCAAATAATTCGATAATATCCATTTTATTTTTAATTTTCTCTGTATTTTCTTTGGATGCAATTTGCTGCATAGTAGTAAGCTCTTCAACTTGGTTATCCAATTGTTCCTGAATTTTGCCAGTTTTTAAACTTTGCTTAATTGTTAAAACCAAATTGTCAATTTCATCAGATATGAATTTTTCCCTAAAATCATCCAATGCAGTATTAATATTTTTTTCGTAATATATTTTTGCTGATAGAACCGCCAGACTTTTTTTAAGCCTTTTACTTGATACAACAAGATAACAGTCAGACAACGCTGTTATTATGTATGTTCCACTAATTGTTTGAAGCTTTAGCGAATCATAAATTTCTTTCATCTGATAATTAATTATTTTAATTTCTTTCTTATTTTTTGAATAAATCATAATATCAAGAAAGAAAAATCCTACCACAGGAAGAATTATAGTAACTGCTAGATAATCTATAAACAGTTTAGCTATAGCAAATCCTGCAATAGTACTTGTCACCTTTAGTAATAAATATCCATTAGCATTCAAATCATATGGTGTTCCAGTAGCCTTAAGATGCTTTTTAATTCTAAAATACCAATTTAAATTATTATTTTCATCATCTCCATTCATTCCTAGATAAGCTTTGATTTTTTTCATAATGCTGTTCTTTTCAGTGTATATATTTTTATGCACTTTCTTATCTATCACATATGATAAAAGTGAAAATACAATACTAAATACACTAATAAAGAAAGCAATTTTAACAATAAAAATAACATTCATTTAATTATCACCTCCTATCAATTGTTAAGCTTATCTAAGGATATAAAGTTAATAATTGTATATATAAACATTGCTATAAAATATGCAATAATTATATTTCCCATAGTAGTAAGCGTTAGTTGAACAAAAATATTTTGATTAAGAAATATGGATAGTGCCATAAGAGTGATAACCCCTACAAAGGTTATAAGGCATATATCGAATCTCCCTTTTCTTGCAGCAAGCTTATTTGCATACTTTTGTGCAGTATAGCCTTTAAAAATTATTCTTGATTCATCAAGTACTGCCTGATAATTAGATGCATGCCTAGATGCTATATCTAAGTTTTTAAACAAATCCTTTAACTTTTTATTCTCAATCTTATTTTCTAAATTTCTAAAAGCAGTATGAAGTGGAATACCATTCTTACTCTCTATAACAAACTGTTCAATATAAGATTGCAGTGGTTCTTTTACAAAAGTAAGACTTTTCTCAAAAATTGATATTATATTGTTATCAGATACACTAAGATTTTTAAGAACATTTATGTATCCAATTTGTTCTTTTTCAATTTTGTTGAAAATTCTTTTCGCTAATACATTCAGAACAATAAAAATTGAACTGATTACAAGAACCGAACCCAATAAACCAAAAATAAAATTTTTGGTTATAACAAGGACAATTCCTAAAACCACAAAGAAAATTAAATACATTAAAGCAATAAATAATTCTGTAGTTAGAAATGGAATTATGGTTTTAATCCTGGAACGATTAAGAAGATAATCAATCTTAGTTATCATTTTTTTATCTTCATTTTCACCTTGTAGCAAAATGTTTGCCTTTTCCTGTATATCCCTCTCTTCTTCTTTTGCCTTAAACTTATCAATCAAGTTTTCAAAGAAATCATTTCTTTTTAAGTCAATTAGAAATTTTATAGAGAAAAATACAAATATGAATAATGCTAGAAATATAGAACTTTTTAGTATTAAAATTTTCAATTAACATTACTTCCTTTCTTTTTTATTAAACAGTTTAGCGTCTTATTTGGGACAAAATAAAAAGCCTTATTTATAAGACTTCCTCATTACCTATTTTTGAATTTTGCATATTCTATTTTTTCTTTAACTTTTTCGCAATCATCATTTAATTTTTCATACCTATCTTCTTTTATTCTGTACTTATAAACTGGGTTTAAAATAAGCTGTTCGTTTTTTCTATCATATCCAGCAATTTGAGTTATTTCATTTATTTTAAAATCCTTTATAAACACTATTTCATCGAAACCGACCAGAGTTGCAAGTAGCGATCCATATGTCATTCCATTTCCAGCCTTTGAAAGTCTCATTAAAGTAACAATACGATCTGGTGCGGATTTAGAATCATCTGTATGAACAGATCCTAAAGGTATATGCCCCGTAAAGGCTGCATTACTTAAATCATATGCTTCACTTCCTTTTATTTCTCCAACAATCATATAGTCAAAGTCTCCAACAAGCCCATGCTTTTGGATAATATCTGCAAGTGAATATTCTGTTTTACTATCTCCAGATGCCTTAAGAACCGAAATTGGAATTAATTCAGGATGATTTTTGCTAAATAATTCTTCAGTTTCTTGTACTATTAAGCCAGATTTATTGTGTGGAATTTCTTCTATTAATGCATTTATAAATGTTGTTTTACCCTCACCACCTTTTCCGCAAACAAGTATTCCAAGTCCTGCTTTCATTCTTGTTTTAAAATGCTCTGCTAATTCTTCTGTAAGAAATTTTTTCTGAATTAAATCAGGTAAAAGATCTTTGTCTTTAGGTAATTTTCTTATATGCATATATGGGTTATTCTCTTTTTTTGTTAAGGAAACACCAACCATATCAATTCTTAGGATAAATTTATCTGATGTTGTAGTATCTGTGAATACCTGCATACTATTGTTCTCGCTAATTGTTATGTTATTTTTATTAGCAACAAAATCAATTATGTAGTTATTAAATTCTTCTTCAGATGCAAATTCTAATTCTGTAGATTTTCTTTCTCCAAGTTCTTTAATTCTTATATTCTTATATGATACAAGTCTTATATCACTAATCGTATCGGAATCAATTAACGGATCTAATATTCCATAACCCCAGACCCTATGCTTAAAAGTAGAATATATATTATTAAATTCTACTTCTGATAATTCATAATGCTTATTATTTAAATATTTTTTGATTTTATCCTTAATGTCAGCTTTAGGTTTTAAATTTCTCCGAATTTCATTTATAAGGCTGGACTCTTGAATAACAAGTTCATCAATTATTTTACCTATAAGCTTTTCTTTCTCTTTATCCGTTAAATCTTTTAAACTTTTTTCATTCTTTAATGGCTCTAATTCTTTAACTTTAGCTGCTCCTGACATTCCAAACATTATTTTTTCACACCTCCAAGTGCTAATAATTTTGCAATTAATAAACTGATTAACTGGTTAATTGTTAATTTAGGGAAAAATATTTTATATGCAACAAATAAAATAATAATTATTATAATTAACTTGCAAGTACTTGTATGATTAAAATACAAATTCCCAATTTTTTCTTTAATACTACGCACTACCGCAGATGCATTGGAGCGAAAATCAGATACTTTTTTTTGAGTTTTAAGTCTTTTATTCTCTTCCTTGCATCTGTTTAATTCTTTTATAATTCCATCTTGATCACTTATAAAATTATTGGTTGCTTCATTCTGTTCTACGTAGTATGGGTACTCTTTTTTTAACAATTCCTCTAAATTCAGCTCAAATGTTTTTCCATCTGCTCCAATTTTACAGAAATCAAGGTTAACTAACTGCTCCACTGCATTAACTGTAATTTCTTGTTTAGAGTTTGTATTTTTTCCATCCAAAAGATTATGTTTTCTGGATATTGATGAAAGAGTATATGTTACCTTGATTTGTTTTGCTGTTTCAGTAGTTTCTTTAACCAATTTTTCTTTGGTTTCTTCATTAATTTTCTCAGATTCTTTAATTACTAAATTATCACTCATGCTCTAGCTCCTTTCTCATGTATTTCACTTCAAATTTTTAATATCAAATAATGCTCTTCCAAGAAACAATATTACAGCCAAACATGCCGTTATCATTAAGATTTTGTTCAATACAACATTAAAAAAAGTAACACCTATTAAAATTACAGACCATAATACTATACAAAATGTAAAAAAACACTTATAAACTATTTTATTCATTTGAATTACACCCTTATATGTTTTTTAATAATTAGCTATAATATTGCTAATTAGTGCAGATGTCTGCACTGCTCCAACCCCCCAAACATTTGGGAGTTTACAAATTAAATTATTATTACTTACAACATCATAGTGACGACCTATCGTTAACGCTATCTCTACTATTTAGATAATCAACCATTTTATCAGCTTTACCAGCAGCATTACACAAAGACATTACTATAAGTACAACTAAAAAATATACTATTACACAAGGAATTATCATTAACATCGCTTTTACCTGCTTTCTTATATTTTTTATATTTAAAAAATAAATTTTCTTGCTTTAAACCATAACTGATCCTACTCAATATTTTTAAAACACAAAAGAGCCCAGTATAATTAATTACACCTAAGCTCTTTTACCTATATAAATACTTTCATATGTTTTAAATCCACTCAAACATTAACTCTTCATTGTTTTTAGAATCCTTATAACAGAATTGCCTCATATCAGAATTTTGTGCCAATTCCCTTCCTAATTTCCTATGCCAAATTTTATCTGACTCTTTGCACTCTAATTGTATATTTCGTTTAGTTACCTTTCTTATTACTATGCTTTCTACATCGTTATAAGCGTAACCTTTAACACAACCGCTAGCAATCCTAGTTATTGTTTCTTTTATTTCTGCAGACCTTAGTATTAAATCTAATTTTGGATCTACATTAAGTAGTGATAAATTGTATCTTCTTTTTATAAACTTTTTATCTGTCATTTTTACTCCCCATTCTTTTGTCTTTATTATTCCATTTATTCCAATATTTATTTTAACATACTTTTCCATTTATTGCATCATATTTATACTAAATTCATCTTATAAAACCATTAAAACACTCTAGTTACATTCATTCTTATAACAGCTTTTCGCACTTTAAAATGGCAACATTACCATTAACTTTTCTTCTTGCTTCCTTTCTTGCATAAAAATTATCATATGCCTTAATATTAATGCTTTCTTTCTCACCATTGCTATTTATTATTAAGCAATTATATCCATTTTTAAATTCTGCTCCTGGCATATAACTTGGAGGAACATCACGTGTTATTGCACCCCGAGAAGAATCAAATTTCACTCTTCCAGTCCTTTGATCTGTCTTATAACTTTGCCAAATGCAGTTTAAAAAAGCTTTAGTACTCATACCTTCACTATTGTTTATTCCGTATGTACGTTCATTCATTAACTGTTTTCTATCTTCTATGGTTAGATACCCCAAATTAATAAGGTTTAATTCTTCTTCTGTAGGTTCAAATAAAGACGAATTATCCATTGATGCTTTTCGCTCCCTCATTAGCTCAGGTGCATTTCTTTTTATTATCATTTTTATCGCATGTTCAGTACTGTTTAAATTTTCCGCTATTTCTTTATATTTCATACCATCCTTGAACATTTGTATAACTTTATACTTGTCAACTGGATTTTTCTTCAATTCAGCAGCATTTCTTTTTATAAACATTCTTACTGCATTTTCAGTACTGTTAACCTTTTGTGCAATATTAACAAAGCTCATTCCTGCCTTAAATAATTTAATTGCAAGCATTTTATCAAAACTTGGTTTCCTTCCTTTCACCAAAATAACACCTCTTTTAATTTGTTCGTTTGTTACTTTTTTGTTTTTGGATATGACAAAAACCTAGCTTATATTCTTTTAAGCTAGTTATATTTTTTATTTAATTTTATAACCAGTCTTACATCAACTCCCAATTCATATGACATTAAATTTCGTCTTTTCTATCATATCCACTTATATACCCATTTTTATTGAATCCAAACTGCTTACGAACCCCAGGTATACCCCATACGCATTTTCCTGTTCTGTCTTCTGCCTCCTTTATCTTGCTTATTTTATAAAGTCGTACATCATTACCTGTTAATGTATTAATTCCTAATATTTCATTTGCTTTATCAGCAATTCGTTTATAAACTTGCTTTTTACCTAATTTTGTATATGCATTTATTTCTTTAGGTCTGTCGTTTGGCTCAAGTTTTTCGCCCTTCCTAATAGCAGTAACGTGAATAGATAAAAATTCTTTTTTTGAACTCATGCTCATATATTCTGAAATACATTTTGTTACAAAACCCACTATTTTTCCTTCACTATAATTGTTTTCCTTTGGGCAGATAAAAATAGCTGAAGATACTACCCCATACGCTTTAAGTTTTGTAATTATCTTTTTTGCCATTTTCTTTCTAGGTACTCGTAAATAATTTTCATATGTTACATACGTTTTTATTGGAATTCCTAACCATGTTGCAAATTCAAATTGGGTCATGTTCTTCTTATTTCTGATTTTTAAAAGTATTGCATTTTTCTTCATTTATCAAAACTCCAAACTATTTTTAATGTCTACATTTTGTTTACATGTATACATTGTATACTACTTATTGTTTACTTTCAATAGTTGTACGGCTATTTATATAAATATTTTCATGCTGCTACCCCAATGAATGCTTGATTTTTATGCAAATTTAGTCTACAATTTAGTAAGGAATTACACTATCAATTAAGTATTTGTAAAGGTTGTGAGTAGATGAAAAATATAGGTGCAAACTTAAAATTTTATAGAGAAAAAGCTGGTTTAACACAACAGGATGTTGGCGATAAACTTGATGTAGCTAAAGCTACTGTTGGTCATTGGGAAAATAATAAACGTACTGCTAGATTATTTATTATTGAATCTTTAGCCAAACTATACAATACAACTACTGCTAACCTTATTGGAGATACAAATTTCGATATGGAAAAAGAAAGTAGTCTCCTAGAAAAAATTATTTTAGATTTGTATGATGAAAATATTTTAGAAAAAGACGCTAATTTAGATAATCTAGACAGTATTCACAAAGAGATGCTAGAACTTGCCCTAAAAGATTTTATAAAAAAATTACTTGCGGACCAATAATAAAGTCTTGTTGTTTTACAGCAAGGCTTTATCTTTTGTCTCAAAGGCTTTTTTAACTAAATATACTAGTTCAATTTTTTTAATATCATACATTATTTTTTCTGATTTCAAAAACTTTTTACACTGCCTCTGTGACAAGGTACTCTCCAAACTATTAGTTAATTTAAAATATTGTTCTTCTAGTGATTTATAATTTGTACCTTCAATTTCTGTAAGCTCTTCTAGTTCGTCTACTAGTTTAGCGACCTTTTTATTATCCAATTGCAATACACCCCCGTAATATATCTTCAATTGTTTTATACTATAAATTATATGGTGTTGCATTAAATTTATCAAATAAAAAGGCTGTCGTTTATTGTCGAATATGTAAGCATTTCAGGTACTCCTTTACTTACTAAATAAAAGAAGTACCGTTATTTTTTTATTATAACAGTACTTCTACATTTACCAAACCGAGCCAATAACATCTGTATGAATGTGTGATTTCGATACTTCGCTAATTGTAACATGTGCTTGATTGCTTCGGTTGCTTGAAATATTAAGGTTTGCACCAATTCCTATTACAAGAAACGCAGCCAACATAACTCCTCCTAATTTCTTTTTCATAGCCTCACCTCCATGTTTTAAATGTGTAAGAATAATACTTAGTTTTTTACTAACATTTATTTTAAGTTTATCATA
This sequence comes from uncultured Clostridiaceae bacterium, assembly GCA_963725425.1. Taxonomy (GTDB): domain Bacteria; phylum Bacillota; class Clostridia; order Clostridiales; family Clostridiaceae; genus Clostridium_I. Next base: position 877,575 of record CAVRYJ010000045.1, on the reverse strand, counting down.
ATTTTATAAAGTGCCGACTTTTATATATTGTTTTTTTGGTTTAGTTGCATAGATATTGTAAAAATTTCTTCATATGTCCTTTTATTTCTAGGTTTAAAATAATTCAATGTTACAATTAATAGTGAGTATATATTGTTATCTACATTTAATTTCTTTTCTTTTATTTCTTCTCTTAAATTTAATATTAGACTATTCAATAATTCATCTTTGTTCAATTTTATATAGTAATCAGACATTAATTTATATGCTGAACACATTACCATGCTGTCATTTTCAATTTTACAACTGTTAATTAAATTGTTAAAATTTTTATCCACTATTGTTAATCTATTGTTACATCTAATATTCAATTTCAATTGGCTATAATATATATCTATCTTAGATATATATTTATAATCGTGTTTTAAATTCACAGATTTTTCTAAGTATTTTTTTGCCTTTTCATATTTTTCTAGATTAGTATATATATCAGCTAAATTAATATAGATTTTTGAAACTACATCTGTGTAAGAATTCCTTATTGCAATATCAAGAATCTCTAAACTTATTTTTTCTGCTTTGTCATATTGTTTATTTATAAATAGATTATTACTATATAAATTCTTAATTTCTAGATTTTCAATTTCTGAAAATTGAAAGGAATTCTTTGTTAATAAATCTATATAATCTATGCATTTATCAAATTTATTTAAGTTACTATATACAGTTGCAGCATTAAAATAAAGTTTTTTAAGTATTTCATGATCATCTATATTATGTTCGTGATAATACTCAACCGCATATCTTATAAGTATTTCCTCTTGCTTTGAATTATTACTCTGGGCATATAGTCTAATTCGATCTAAAATTAATTCTAAAACCTCCTGATAATTTCCTACTTCAGTAGCATCAGACGTAGCTTTCAGTAAATATATTTCAGCATTTGAATAATCATAATTTTTAAAAAATATATGTACTATCTCTTTATATAAAGTGATTTTATATTCAAATGATATACCATTTTCAATTAAAAAAACTTCTACTTCTTCAACAAGGTATTTGAATTTATTTTCATTATAATTAGATATGTTAAATTCCTTTAAATCTAAATTACATTGATTAAGAATTTTTTCTTTTTGTTCATCTATGGTTTCAAACAAATAATCCAAACTTACAGAAAATTCAATACCATTTTTCGCCAAAATCATCTTTATATTTTTTAATAAATTTTCTGCACTTGATTTAGAAAGCTTGGATTTATTGGTTTCTACTAAAGAAACAAATTCTCTGGTCATATCATTTCCTGCAATCTGTTTTTGAGAAAGTCCATACTTTTTTCTCATATTTTTTAACTTTTGTCCAGCTGTTAATATTTTAAATTTCATCTTAATTCCTCCTCATATTGAGACAATTATTTCATATGTGACAATAATTGATAAATCGCGATGATATTTTCTTACAATTTTTTTGTTTTTTAATCTTCTTGAGTGCAGCTTTCATCTATATCTTCAACAGTTCCCTTAAATTTTGCATCCATAATATTTGATTCTTTTGTTTCAATTTTTTCTAATGATGAATTAACAGGTACTATATTGATTTTTTGAAACTCTTTTTTCATTATTTCAACAACTGCATCATTCAAAGCACTAGAATTTTGCCCAAATTTTTCATAAAATCTAACAGCTTCGCACATATAATCTGTAATAAGAAACCTTTTATCATCGTTTCTCTTTTTTTCTATAAACACTCTTACGTCATTATTTCGTTTTGAAAACGTAAATGTAAATGAACCATCTTTCTTAGCCATTAAATCACATCCTTATTTGAGTTTTGCATATTTTTTTATAGCAACTTTAAATAAACCTTCCGCATTTGTCCATTGTGAGTTGCTTACAATAATGCTATTTTTAATCTTATCAGTTATGGTTTCAATAATATGTTGAGTTGTTCCACCTATGAAAGCAACATTATCTAAATCCCTTAATGAAATTCCATGTCTACATATATTTTCACAAGCATCACTAAAAAAACGTTTTTTAGCCTTATTTATTGAATCAACACTTCTAAAGTCTTTATTACCATAATCAAGTAAATAGCCCCTGTTTAAAGCCTCTTCAGCCGTTCCAAACTTCACTATATTTCCTTTTTTATAGCTCGTCAATTCATTAGCAACATAATTATTCAACTGTATTGCGCCAAATTCTTCAGCAAATCTATCATTCTCAGGGATTAAGCATGCCCCATTAGTAAAAAGAGTAAAAGTTAAATTCAATCCGCCAAAATCTACAACACCTATTTTTTTTGACTTGAATATTTCTGGTGCAAGATATAATAACCCACTACCTTCTGCCTTTAACATTATTTCAACTATTTCAAATTCAAACTTTTCATCATCAACAATTATTTTAATAGGCTCATTACCTTTAATAAAATCTTTGTACTCTTGTTTTGCTTTAGTTTCTTTTAAAACCGTAATAGGACACGCTAATACTATGTATATCTTATTATTAGATGTATTTGGTTTTAAAAATTGTGTGATTGCTACATAGGAGCATATTTTATGCAAAATACTTGTCTTTGATGTTTCATAACTTCTATGCTCTCCACCTTGTTCACCAATAATTAAACTCTTCCCATCAAATTCAACTTTATGTGAGTTTGGATCTTCTACGTCAATATATCCATTTGCTAAATCATACATCTTAGACCTAAATAAAACTTTAGATGCTTTAGTAAGTTCCAAATTTTCTTTTAATTCTATCCCCATCGCCTTTGTAGCATCCTTACCAGGATCTAAAGAAATTACATAATTTATTGATTTTTCCTCAATCATTAATTTTTCCTCCTAAAACTTAATTTATTATATATGTCTTATGTATGTCTATTACACATACAATTCAATCAAATTTGAAATTTTTATATTGTTTTGGACATACACTGTATGTTCTGTTGTATGTTAATTAATAAAGCTTAATATATGGAGTAGCCTTTCTATATGAAAAGTTAATGACGCCCTTGTCAGAATTAGATTGATAACTATCAACAAAGAAAGCTATTCTCTTAAAATACATTTTTATCCTTTCTTGTCCCATCCTAAAAGTTTCCTCTCTAATTCGTCGTAATCATATTGTCTTTGTGGATAATCTGCAAAATTCGTAGTTGAGCTTTTCTTTTTACTGCTTTTTTTATAATTATTTTTTGATTCATCTCTCTTCACTTTATATTCACTTTTGTATTTAGTTACAGCATCCGCTGTCTTTAGTCCATCTTTATACCAAGAACTTAAAACTGCTATAATGTACCCTATTGATTTTTTATTATAATTAATTGCTTCCTGAATTGCCATAAAAACAACTCTAGTTTCTACTAATTTACACCAACCTTTAAGTAATTTTTTTTCTTCGTCTCCAGCCGTAGAAATGTTTTTGTTATAGTTATCCACAATATCCACAGTTTTTATTTCACTAATTTCTCCTTGTTGGTTAGTAGGATATATCTCTTTCTCTTTCTCTTCTTCTAACTCTCCTTCTATATCGTGACTGTCACGTGACATAGTGTGACTGTCACATTCTTTAGTATTTTGGTCACGTCCATCCAACAATTGTTTTGCTCTAGCCCTCTGATTCTGCTTTCTAATCCTATTTTGATCTCTTACTTTTTCCATGCCCTCAACATTTTGATGTTTTGCCCAATTTGTAATTTTAATAATATCATTTTCAAATTTTTCAATCATACCAAAGTCACATAATATTTTTAAAGCAAGCCTTACTGTATTTAATGGTCTATTAAATATAGTGGAAAACATTTCATCAGTATATGGAACATTTTCAGATAGGAACAAAAATCCTCCGGCATTTGTTTTACCTGCTTGGACTAATAATCGCATCCAAATATAAAATATAGTATCCCGTTCTGGCATTGCATCAATAAGTTTTATTTTTTCATCATCGAACATATTAGTTGTTATTTTAATCCATTTGATTGTTTCCATTATCACTCACCTACTTAAACGCATTTTTGTTACTTCTTAAACCTTTCTACCTGACAGCACATTGTTTTTTTGCCCATTCATTTAGTAATTCACGATTTATAAAATATTTTGTTCCTATTTGAAATGCTGGAAAATCTTTTCTTTTTAGTAGATCAGTATATAACCTATTTCTCCCAACGCCTAAAATTTTCATTGCTTCCATTGGTCCTATTAATATAGTTTTCTTAACTTCCATATATCCCACTCCTCATTTTATATAATTTCAAACTAAATATTTTTTTCTATAAGCTTATAACTAACCTCTACAACTCCAACAGATGCATTAATTGCTATTAATTCTGATATAAGTTCAATTGCTTGTCCTTTTGTTTTTTTTACGTCCACGAATCTGTAAACACCTGAAATCATAGCTTGTACTATTACATATACTTGCATAAGCATCCTTCCATTACATATATAGTTTTTATTCCAAAATTAAAGCTCTTGTGGTGTAGAAATTCAGTGCATTCACTATTTTTTTTTAATAATTTATATATCTATTGTTTATGTTTTGTTCTATAATTAGCTGGATATTATATATAATTTTTTGTATCAGTTATTAAAAAAAAATTTTTTCTAAACTTTCTTCAAAGTAATTTGAAATTTGTTTTGCTAGAACCAAACTAGGTGTTCGACTTCCTTTTTCAATCATGCCATAATAACTTGTGGAGATACCTAGTATCAAAGCGACATCCTTTTGACGTATATTCTTGTTTTGCCGTAATTTTATTAGTAATTCTCTGTGTTTAACCATATGCTATTCCTCTTTTCATCCAACGTATTGTTGTTTATACTGTTATTATAAACAACAATGCGTTGGATGTCAATATAAATGTTATTTATAACAACAGTTTGTTGTATAATTATCCATGGTGGTGATATTTAATGTTTGGTACAATACTCAGCAACTTACGAAAAGAAAAAAAGCTTTTGCAAAAAGATGTTGCTAATTATTTAAAAGTAAGCACAAGTTCATATGGTTTTTATGAACAAGGAAAAAGAGATCCCGACTATGAAACATTAACCAAAATTGCGGATTTTTTCAATGTTTCGATAGATTATCTATTAGGAAGAACTGATTTTAAAAACCAAATGGATTATTCCTTTACATTTTTTGAAGATTATTTTTCGCAACAGAACATTAAGAAAATATTATTGAACAAATCAAAAGACACCCAAAATTCTATCTATCAGGTGTTAGTAAGATGTTTACAATTTCCATTAACATTTGCTTACGGAAATCTATCAGAAGAAATACAAGGTCGCGATATTGATTGGCTATTTTTAATTTGCAAAATGAATGATATTATATTAAATTTTTATTTAAATCAGAAAGCTATTTTTATTGATCCAAATGCTACCAGTTATCATGATTTAGAAGACTTTGATTATTTAAGTTATGACGCAGATAGCTTAATGAATCCATCCACTCCAATTTCAACGCATTTATTGGAAAAAATGAATAAAAATAAGGAATTAACGAAGTTAAGTTTGAATTTGGTTCTTCAGCAATTTGAAAAGCTCTCATTATATGGCAATACAAAAGATTCACTCTTTGAAGGTGAATTTTTGAAGTATGCAAAAATAAATATATCAGAAAAAAATGAATTTGCTGAATTTATAAAAAATGATATTGCTAATTTTTTAGATTATAGTTTGGAAACAAAAAAAAATACAAAAGATTCTAATTTCTAGTATTTTATAACAAACTGCAACCAATTATATAAGGGAGTTTGAAATATGGCTAAAACAATTTATAAAAAGAAAATTAAAAACGGTAAAGAGTATTATTTTTATAGATTAAGGCATAAAAACCTTTTAAGACCAAAGGATATATATGCCTCTTCTGTTAAAGAGCTTGACACAAAAATTAAAACACTAGTTAATGAATTAGACAATGGTATATCCAACAATAAGGAATGTTTTGAAACTTTTATTTGTGATTGGCTGTTTGATGTCCATTTTATAGATATAAAACCTTCCTCCAAGGAAAGATATGAAGGCATTTATAGAAACTATATTAAAAATAGCAAAATATCTAGCATTAAATTAAATGATCTTACTTCTAAAGATATACAAAATTATTATAATTACCTAATAAAGAAAGGCAAAACAGTAAACTCTATTAAAAATCTCAATAAGATAATTGCTCCGTGCATCCGATATGCTTATAATAACAATAAAATAATAAAAGATTTCTCAAAATCTATTGTATTACCCAAAGAAACTGAAGAAAAAAGACTTAATAAAATTAATGAAGTACAGCCTTTTAGTTTAGAAGAACAAAAGAAATTTATTAATGCTATTAAAGGTCATGATTTAGAAGTGCTATTTATTACTGCTCTTAATACTGGCTTAAGACAAGGTGAATTATTAGCTTTAACTTGGGATGATTTTGATTTTGATGATAATACTGTTACAGTAAATAAGACTGTAAAATACATTAGTGATGTTTCAAAAGAAGGACGTGGTAATTGTAATATTACAGTTCAAACTCCTAAAAGTGAAGCAAGTAATCGAACCATATCCATACCAGAACTTCTAACAAAGCGTTTAAAAAAATATCAATTGCAACAAAAAGAACTGAAATTAAAAATGGCTAATTTATATATAGATAATAGACTTGTTTTTTGTAATATTTATGGTGGATATTTAGATAGTAGTAATGTTCGTAAAAGATTTAAAAGAATACTTATCAATAATGGATTTAAAGATAAAAAGTTTCATGATTTGAGGCACACGTATGCTACCAGGCTGTTTGAGTTAAAAGAAGAACCCAAAACAGTGCAAAGTCTTCTAGGTCACAGTAATATTTCTATTACTTTAGACACCTATACTCATGTACTTGAAAGCATGAAGAAAAAGGCAGCCACTAAACTAAACACTTTATATGATTATATGGGGGCAAAGTAGCTCTCATTTTTTTATAGAAATTTATAATTGAAAAAAAATAGAACAAAAAACTTTTCTTAACAATAAAGGATGTATTGTCAATTTTCAGCTATTTATTTAACAACAGCTGAAGTGACAAGTACATCCTTTGTTGAAATTCTAAATCAACTTTATTAATTATAAATTCTAAATATTTTTTATTATATAATGGAACACGTCATAAAAGACCCCTGATGAAATTCAAGGGTCTTTTATGGTTCTATTTATTTTTCATCTTCTGCCTTATAATACGTTCACCAATTTCTACTTCTCTTTCATGAGGCATTCTTATTTGCATAGAAAAATCATTTAAGCGGGGTAGGCTAACTTCGCCTCGTTTATCTGCAATACCAGCAAGTTTTAATAAACTTTTTTTTCTTCTTTCGGTCAATGTTAACACCTCCTCTTTTTCATTTTATACCATATGAATAATAGTTTCAAGAAAATACTATTATATTAATATATATGCCACTAATTTAATTCTACCTCATCATTCTTAAGTTTTAATATAACTATGTCTACCAATCTATCATAATAAGAAACTATATGCTGAATTACTAAATATTCATTTGGCATAACTCTGTCTCCAACTATATCCATTAATATATTATAATTTGCAAACTTTGTTTTAATTATACAAAATACCTCATCCTTATCACTGGCTTCATTTTTTTCATTTGAATATACGTAGTATTTATCTAAACAATATCTAATTGTAGAATATTCTAAACTACTCAATCTGTGTTTCTCTTTAAAATTCTCAATATTACTTTCTTCATATAAATAACATTTTATTTTAATGCCGTTTCTTATTCTTATATACTTCTTTATTAAATTTTCATAATCTTTAAATCCTTGAAAATCATCTATATTTGTCACATATTCTTCCATCTCGCTTATGATTTTATATTCTGTTTGTAATATCTTATTCATTATATCCAAATCCTCTGTTTTAGAAATAGATATTTTTTCTATTTCATTGTATTGCTCGGTCTTTACATTGAATCCCTTGAATGAGAAATCAGTTATTACTCTGCAAGAAATAAATAAAAAATCCCAAACAACAGACAATATAAATAATATAATAATGCACCATAATATATTAATATAATTTCTACTAGTCTTGCTCACTATACTATTAGATCCATTAATAGAAACACTGATTATTTTACTATAAAATGTTATTATAAATTTAAAAGACCATAAAAGACATAGCATATAATAAATTCTTTTTACAATCAACTTATTAATATTTTTATAACGTTTTGTATTTGAAATAAATAGAAATATTATAAATAATATAATTGGTAATGTAAAAAATATCTCGTTATTTTTAAACAAATACATAATAATGTCCTCCTATAAAACATAAACTACCATAATCTTATATCTTTTTGGACAAGTAGTAAATATTTTATAGAAAAATCCAGAAATATAGTGCCTAAAATTTTGCTATACTGCTAGAGAACTTGAGAAAAAAATTAAAACACTAGTTAATGAATTAGAAAATTTCGTGATTTGAGGCACACGTATGCTACCAGGCTGTTTGAGTTAAAAGAAGAACCCAAAACAGTGCAAAGTCTTCTAGGTCACAGTAATATTTCTATTACTTTAGACACCTATACTCATGTACTTGAAAGCATGAAGAAAAAGGCAGCCACTAAACCAAACATTTTATATGATTATATGGGGGCAAAGTAGCTCTCATTTTTTATAGAATTTAATAAGGGACAAAAAAGAGGGCAAAACTTAATTTTGTGCAAAAATAAAAGCCTTCAATAATCAACAATCTTTTTATCTATCTTATCTGTCATAGATGTAATAATTAAGTTATATCTTATCGTTCAAAATGTACAATTTTGGTTTTGAAATTGGCAGATAGAACTTTATCATTAATATTCATTTCTTTGTCACATTCAATCTATTCTTTTGTAATAAGTACTTTAATTTATATAATTATAATGAATATTTACATTTATTTCAAATATCATGTTGAAACTGTTTGTCGTATGTGTATAATTATGACATATATTAGTGTGAATTAATAATAAGAGACATAAATTGTTAAAAAAATAAATTTATTCATTACTTTTTGCTTATTCGTTATACTAATATCTGGATTTGTACAACAACATAACTTACCTTTATTACTAAAAAACACAACATCACTATCTATTATTCTTGCCAATCAGAATGAAAACCAACCGTGGTAAAATTAAATAAATTGTTTAGATGAATGTCACGTCTGTAATCGATAGTATTATTTTTAATCCTTTAATATACCTTTTATCCAGTTCTCAAAATTTGAGTATTTCTGATTGAAATGTTGCAATACCTGTTTTTATACCTTACGAATAGATTTTGCTATATCATCCCAATTTTCATCTGCCATTTCTTAAATGTTATAATACATCCTTGTCTATCCTCTTTTATTATTTCTAAGACTTATTTAAATTTTATATAATTTTACATCTTAACCTTCACACAAGTGCTCCATTAACAACATCTGGATCTATTTTGCTATATATATTCTAAGTTTCTATATTTTTCTATTTTTTTATTTATATATATTTACTAGTGTGATTTCAATGTCCGTGACCTTAAATGCAACTTATTTAAGTACTTCTTGATATACCTTAACCGTTAATACACCTGAAATACAACCTAACTACGTTGCTTTCATAAATATTTATTACACAATTTGATGTAATAACATCTATTGTTTCATCATTCAAAGGAATATCTACAACGTATCATTTATAAATTCTACATTTCCAACCTCTCATTTTTTTCTTGTTTGCTAAATCATTTCATCCTGCATATCAAATCTGTATACTTTTACACTATACACAGCATATTTAGATGAGATTAACTTATCAATTCACACTTACTTTTTTTCTACTGCAAAATAATACCTTCTTACTTGTCCTTTACTATAACTTTTAATGAAAATCATCACCTAACAATATTTAATCCCATTCGCTACATCAATTAATAGTCCTAAACTATCAAATATCTGTTCTCTTTTATTTTTTGAAATTTTCATGAAAATACCTTTATAATATTGTTCAATAGTTTCTTCTATATTTTTAAATATAGCGATTCCCTTATCAGTGAGTTCTATTGTTACGTATCGCTTATCTTGTGGCTGTAATTCTCTAATTACCATACCATTTTCCACAAGTTTATTTATTGTTCTACTCATTGTACTTTTATCTAGCATTAGTAATTCTGAAATTTCATTTAATGAAATTTCTTCTTTTTTCCCAATTTCCATAATAGCATTGCACTGTGAAATAGTAATCCCACAGCAATTTACATCAGATTTTTCTAAAGTTCTTAAGTCCCTTATTAATATTCTAATTAGTTCACGTAAGTAATTACTTCCTTTTTCCTTCATGTGATCACCTCAATTTAATTGTAATACAAATTTCTTGTGCTTTGCAGCTGTTGTTTCAATATTATCTTTATTAAGTTGGAGCATTTTTTCTTAATTATTCATTTTCAGCTTAAAATCTATATCATCAGGGATAAATTAACAGTAAATGAATCTGTTAATAAAAAAGTATCAAAGCATTTAAATGCCTTGATATTTTTTACATTTATTACTATTTAAATACTGTCTGTCTGTTTATTTATGTTACCTATAGCACTATATGAAAATTCATTATTTTTATCATGTAAACTTTGAGTATTAATTTTTACATTATTATTGAAATTATACGTAATTCCAGCAATAATAGCCGCAACTATAGGTGCTATTATATATATCCAAATGCCTCTATAATTTCCAGATACAATTGCTGGTCCAATTGAACGTGCCGGATTAAATGATCCACCTGAAATCGGTCCTGCTACTAAAGCACCTATAAATATAGTTAAACCAATCGCAATAGCCCCTATGGAATCATCTTTTTCTGAATTATTCGTTACTTTCATTATTACGTACATAAGCAGAAATGTAAAAACGAATTCAACTATAAAAGATACCATTACAGGAGAATTTTTAATATTATAAGATGGATTAGTTGATCCCATTGAATTTATATTACCAAACATTAGTCTTAATAACCCACTACCCACAATAGCACCAAATATTTGACTAATAATATATGGTAATATTTCACTACGTTTGAATTTTCCAATAAAACCCAAAGCAATAGTAACTGCTGGATTGAAATGGGCACCAGATATATTGCCAAAGACATACACCATTATGAATATAATAAAACCAAAGGCAAAAGAAACTCCTAAATCTCCTAAAGAATTGCTATCAATTTTATTTATTATGATAGCCCCCGTACCTATAAACACTAGAAAAAAAGTTCCTATAAATTCTGATAAGTATGTTTTATTCATACCAACTAATCTCCTTTTTCTTTTATCTAATCTTATCATTGATATCAACAATCACATGAAGATGTACACGCACTTTCGTCTTTGGATTCATTAACTCCTATAATTCCTTTTGTAACACGAATTTCTCTAATCTTAGGTGTATTGCAATCAAAGAAAGAAGCAGATTCTTCAGTAATGTTTATATAGCATGGAACATAAATGAATTGCCCTTCATATGGCATTTTATTCATTACGTCATATGTTTTTGAGCATACTGCTGCACGCTCTCCTCGTTTAAAATGATGTCCATCATCATCAACCACTTCTTTCCAAGGTCCACGATAGATAACAGCCTGACCACGATCCATACATGGACCCTGTTTCCCTTTATATGCAGAAATAACAAATTCCCTAAGCTCTATTCCTTTAATTACGCTAATCGGTAAATCACTTCTCCACTCAAATTTCATACCATGAAAACCTATTTGCTCTATAATATCAATAATTTCTTTTTCTAATGGTATTGTTTGTAACATGTGCTTATTAATTGATATTGGCAATAAATCATTACATGGTTCATCTGCAAGAATCATTCTAATTAAAATTTTGCCACCTTTACTTAAAACTCTAAAAGATTCCTCAATTGTTTTCTTAAACATAGAAATTTCCAATAGATTTATATCTGCATCTAAGATAGCTGTGTCAAAGTAATTATCACCTATTAAAGGCTTACTTTTCCTTTGTTCTTGAATGTTTGATTCTAACATTCTATATCCGTATAAATCATTTGCTGGATGATCTTTTAAATATCTATCAATTAGATCTGGATCAGTACATAAGTCATAAGTATCAGTATATAAAACTTCAAATTTAGTTTTATCCAAACTTTTGAATTCTTCAATATTTTTATCATTACTATTAATTACTTTAACTAAGCATTTTGTATTTAAACCATCCATTAATTCTTGTGAATTCTTACCACCAATAAGGATTAAACTATTTGCCTCACTTGCAACTGTCTTTAATATATTGTTAGACCAACTTGATTTCATATTAATTGAGCTTAGATCAAGCTCAGAATTATCCCTTGTTACCACATTTAATATTATGTTCTCCAAATTTTTAACCTTAGCATTTTTTATCATATTCTACTCCTTCAAATTTAATATATATTGAAACTAAATTTTTCAATATACTTTTAGCATTTAAGACAGCATCTTTTAAATATACCAGCTTCTGCAGGGGTAACCATCTGACTATAAACTTCATCAACACGTGGATCAGGGTGTTTCCATTCGTAATTGAATTCATGTTCAACCAATTCAAGATTTTGAATTGATTTACGTTGCATTAAAGGTGACCCTTTATAAATATGTAACCTAGTTTCGTATTGAATTGGATCAATTATGTCATCTAATTTGTTTTTCTTAACAAAAACCTTAAAGTCCATTAAGTTTTCCAATTTAATCCAAGGATTAAACATAATAAAAGTTGGATTTATTTTAATGTTAGTTCCTCGTAAGAAATGCAATGCTTCTTCTATATCTTTTATATTAATGTCCTTTGCTATTTCATCAACTACTTCCTGACAAGGGAATTCAATTGCAGTAGTTATAAATTTCACCCCTAAGTTAGACATTTCAGCTATAATTTCTTTATTTGCATTAATATGGTCTACTCTAGTTGTAAAATCGTATGTGAGTGTAGGAAACTCACTATGAAGTTTTTTTATTATATTTATTCCATTATATTTTGAATTGAAATAGTCTGCATCCATAAATGTTAAGTGTGTCATTCCGTTTTTTACCATATTCCTCACATCTAAAATTGTTACCTCCTCAGGTATTGTTAGCACCTTTCCTTCATATGCTGCATATACAGAACAATATAGGCACTTATGATGGCATCCTCGTGAAATCTCAGTTCCACCTACAACTTGTTTATTACCACATAATTTATCAATCTGATCTTGAGGATATTTATGTAACGGAGGCAATAACTTTCTATTTGGCACATAAAATTTTTGAATCACTTTTTGACCACAACGTTTCACTTGTGATAGAGACATTACAGTTGAAAATATAGTATCTTTATTTTCAGATAATTGTTGAGCTAAATCAACTAAAACATCCTCCCATTCACCTGATATACAAGTATCACTATATTTGGGAGAAAGCCTATTTGCATTAATTGAAGCATATTGTCCGAAAAAAGCAATATGTGCTTTTTTGTTAAGTTTTCTCACAATTTTAGCTATTTCTATGGCGGGAAATAGTGCATCAAATAATGGTATTGAAATTGCTACAAAATCAGCCTTTTCTAAAACCTCTTCTTTAATTCCATCTACATATGTATCAAGAATTGATGTATTGAATCCATTATCTATTAACGCCGAACAGGCTGTCGCTACACTTATCGGTTGGTACCCTCCCTCAAAATTTGACACAAGTAATACTTTAATATCTTTATTTTTATCATTGCTACTATACTTATACTTATTCATTAATAAAATACCTCCTTGAATTTTAAAATCATTAGAAACATTTTTAATATTTTGTTCCAACCCCTTATAACCCCCTCGAATTTCATCATATTCCTAGTATTGGTTCATTCAATGTTTGATACCGTGCATTATTGAATAAAACAAATTACCATATAAATATAAATTTTACATTAAATTTAAATTTATATTAAATTTAACTTATATTAACATATTAAGTTGCAATTAGCAACATATGTTATTTATTTTTGTGTCATATTTATCATTATTAGCTTAATTTTCTATAAAATTCTTTCTTTAGCTTTCTCTCACATGAATAATTAAAAAAAACAATAGATAATTTATAAAGCAAATGAAACTTTTAGAAATAAAGTAGATAAACTTTGCTATTACATCATGATATAATAGCAAAGTTATACCTTCCTATTAAAAAAACATTTTATCTTTATCTAATCACCTTATATTGATTCTTATCTTTTATATATATACTAAAATAATATTGTAAAATTATTAAATATTTGCTGTTGTCATAAAAAATATGTTGAATTTTCTCCTAATTATGTGTATAGTTATCCAATAGTTAGGGGTTGATCGATAATATGAAGTATAAATAGCTAAAAAAACCAGCTTTATTCATTACTTGTTGTTTGTTAACTTTACTAATATCTACATTTACAAAACAAGTTACTTTACCCTCATTACCTAAACACATAACAATCATAGCTATTATTCCATGTGAAGAACCGCCGTGGGCATAGTAAATACATAATTGATTTGAATAAAATTGTTACTAATTTTATTTTTTCCATTCTCTATAATATAGGTGCACCTAATTTTCAAATTAGTTGACAAACTTATATTTTTTTTATATTATGTAGTTATAGCATATATAACTATATAATTATATTATTATGAGGTGGTATCATGAATGGTTCAGTAACTATTAATAAACTTGAATCTGTTTTGAAAATCTTAGGTGATAAGACTAGATTACTTATCTTATCTAAAATTAAGGATAATGAATTATGTGTTTGTGATATAGTTGAAAATTTAAATATTAGCCAACCTGCTGTAAGTCAACATTTAAGAAAGATGAAAGATTTAGAAATAATCATTGAAGAAAAAAGAGGGCAATGGAGCTATTATAAACTAAATGAAAACAATTTACTTTATAATTTAATTAAGGAGATAGTTGATATAGTAGAAATACAATAGATTCTATTATTGCTAATATACTAACGTTTATATTGCCACAAAATTTTAACTCATGAATACTCCGGTAAATAATAGATTAATAAAATTTTCTATATTAAAAAATTATTTTCTACATTTTGAGTTTTATATTATAAATAGATATTGACATTTCAATATTTATATTTTATTATGTATATATAAGTAAATGCTTATATGCTTATTACATTATGAACGTCTAATAGTTAACTTACTATATTCATTTGTGATACATTATTTTTTTACCTTGTATATAAGTATGTGCTTATATAATTATAAACCATAAGGGGAGATTTTTATGACTTTAATTGAAATTTTTGAAACTGTAACTTGCTGTTCACCTGGTTTAGACAATGAACTTCTAAGAATATCAAGTGCAGTTAATAACCTAAAACAAAAAGGAGTTGAAATTACAAGACATAATCTATCTAAAGATCCACAAGCGTTTATGGATAATAAAGTCATCAATGATTATATTGCTGATCATGGAGTTGAAGCCCTTCCAATTACTATAGTTAATAACGAAATAGCTAAATTAAAATCATATCCTACAAACGATGATTTTAGTAAATGGACTGGCATAGAAATTGGTGAATCACCAGTTAAACCTGGCAATACAAATTGTTCTTGTGGTTGCAGTTAATAATCTTATGGGGAGGAATAAACAATGTATAAATATTATAAAGCAACGGATTTACTACTACCTAAATTTATCTTTTTTACAGGTAAAGGTGGTGTAGGAAAAACTTCAACAGCTTGTGCTACTGCAATAACTTTAGCAGATAACGGAAGTAAAGTTTTGTTAGTAAGCACAGATCCTGCTTCTAATTTGCAAGATGTGTTTAATATTAAATTAAACACTTTACATCAACAGCTTGAAGTTTCTACAAATCTTTTTGTTGTGAATTTGAATCCCGAAGAAGCTGCAAAAGAATATAAGGAGTCAATTGTTGCTCCATATAGGGGCAAACTTCCTCAAACTGTAATAGACGAAATGGAAGAAAAATTATCGGGCTCATGTACTTTAGAAGTTTCAGCATTCAATGAATTTTCCGATTACATAACAAATGATGAAATTCAAAAAAAATATGACTATATAATTTTTGATACAGCTCCAACAGGACATACATTAAGATTATTGCAATTACCATCAGCATGGAATAAGTATGTAAGTGAAAAAGATACTGAGAACTTAAGCATAGGCCAATTATCTGGACTTCAAAGCAGGAAAGAAGAATGTAGAAAAGCCGTAGAAACATTATCAAATTCTAATATGACAAAACTAATTTTAGTTTCTAAAGCAGAAAAAATACCGTTATTAGAAACTTCAAGAGCTTTTAATGAACTTAAGGAATTAGGAATTAAAAATTTTACAATTGTTATAAATGGAATAGTTGATGCTGGAGATGACGAGGTTTCAAAAAATTATTATAATAAACAGCAAAATGCATTAAAAAATATTCCAAAAGAATTGACTGGCACAGAAACGTACTTTATTCCATTACGTTCCTATAATATTACAGGAATAGATAATATACGTATGATGCTTAAAAGTGACCATTTTGACAATATTATCGTAGGACAAGACAAAATTAATATAAAAACCTTGGGACATTTAATTGATGATTTATATGTTACTAAGAAAAAAATTATATTTACTATGGGAAAAGGTGGTGTCGGAAAAACTTCAATAGCTGCTGCAATTGCTTTAGGATTATCTGAAAGAGGTGTAAAAGTTCATTTAACCACTACAGACCCAGCCGCCCATCTGCAATATGTAATTCAGCAAAACAGTAGAATTACTTTAAGCAAAATAGACGAAAAAAAAGTATTAGAAGAATATAAAAACGAAGTATTAAGTGAAGCTGAACAGACAATGAATAAAGAAGATATTGATTATTTAAAGGAAAGTTTAAAAACTCCTTGTACGCAAGAAATAGCAGTCTTTAGAGCTTTTTCAAAAATAGTTGAAAAGTCTACTAATGAAGTTGTTGTAATAGATACAGCTCCAACGGGTCATACACTTCTTTTGCTAGACTCTACTGAAAGAAATTACAAGCAAATAGAAAGTTCAAAAGTTGAGGTCCCTGAAGGTGTTAGAATGTTACTTCCAAGGTTACGTAATAAAAATGATACAGAGGTCATCATAATCTCCCTGCCTGAAGCAACTCCTATGTATGAAGCAACACGACTTGAAGAAGATTTAAAACGAGCTGGAATATTCAGCAAGTGGTGGGTAATAAACTCAAGTCTATTTTTAACAGATACAAAAAATGAATTATTAAAAGTCAAAGCCACAAGCGAAGTAGAATGGATAAATGAAATAACCACTCACACTAAAGGAAATTGTGTTATAACACCTTGGATAGCTGATGATGTTAAGCAAAACATACTTCATATATTAGCAAAATAAAGAGTTTATAAAAATCATATTTTGGAGGTTAATTCATGAATAAACAAGGAAACTATGTTTTGGTTCTAAAACTTATGAGTAAAGGAAAAGAATTTGATCTAATAAAGCAATTAGGTTATAAAATTATCTCATTTGCTACAGAGTTAACCATAAATGAGGCATTAGAAACTGATGTCCCAATTGAAATTGATTTAAACAACTCTACAGCTGTTTTGTCAAAAGCAGTAGAACTGTCGAAAAAGTATAACATAGTAGCAGTATTTACGCTAAATGAATACCGTGTTCCATTATGTGCACTTATAAGAGAAACATTGGGTATAAAATTTGGTATATCCTATGAAGCTGCTTTTAGGTGCAGAAATAAAAAGGAAACAAGAAAAATACTGTCAGATACAAATATCAATACAGTTAAATATCAATTAATCCATTCGTTCTATGAAGCAGAAACTGCACTTAAAATGATTCCTTTACCTGTTGTAATTAAACCTTCAAATGATGCAGGAAGTAAAATGGTTTACTGCTGTAAGACTAAAGATGAAGTTCATTCAGCAATAATATCAATACAGAGCTGTAAAAACAATTTAGTAGGTGAAAAACTTGATGATGAAATTCTTTTGGAGGAATTCTTAACAGGTCCCGAATTCAGCATTGAAACATATACATTCCAAGGGAAAACCAAGATAATAGCAATAACTGCAAAAAAGTATTATCACCATTCTTTCCAATTGAAGTAGGGCATACCGTACCTGCAAAACTTCCAACAAACCTAGTAGAAGAAATTGAAAAACTTGTTAAAATAGCCATCTCAGCGCTAGAAATTGATTTTTCAATTACACACATTGAAATGAAACTAACACCTTCAGGACCTAAAATAATTGAAATTAATGCTAGACCAGGCGGTGATGAAATACCTAAGCTTGTAGAAATGACTACAGGATTAAATCTTCATAAAATTTCCTTGTTAATATCTTTAGGTATTCCAATTGAAATGGCGGATGTAACAGCTAAAGAATCAAATTCAGCTTCAATAAGATTTTTAATAGCAGATAATGACGGAATAGTAGAACTTGGTAAACAACTTGATATATTGAGTAACCCATACGTGACACAGTTGAAAATTAATGTTAACGATGGCGATACTGTAGAAAAAACTACCAGCAATTACAATAGGTTAGGATATTTTATCGTTAAGGGTAATGATACACAATATTCAGAAGATATAGCTGAAGATTTATTAAGTAAAATTAAAATCAAAATCAAATAATTTTTAGGAGGAATTTAATATGAATGAAAATACAAATTCACAAACTTGTCAATGCAGCGGTGAATTAAAAAAATCTACAATAACTGATCGAGAAAAATACCTGATTAAATTAGCTTATAGTTTTGCAATAAGAGATAACTCTTCCATCAAACAAAGCATTGTTTCTGCAAAGAATGAAAACATTACATCGGAAGATATAAAAGAACTTTGTTCACTTGTTGCAGAAAATTCAAAGGAAAACATATTATCTATTATCGAAGACAAGAACGAAATTAAAAAAAATAGTTGTTGCGTATAGGATAAATTCTATGTGCTCACGAAATTAGTTGAAGTTATTCAAGTGCTACAAAGGATTTTATCTTGTTTCCTTTGTAGCATATAAAAATAATACCAGCAAAGTAAAACAAACCTAATATATTTGGAGGTTCAAAATGATGGATAATGGCAAATCTTTTATGGATAAGTTAAAACATCTTCCAAGTGAAGTTAAGTTAATTATGCTTGCAACTTTAATTACCAACATTGGAAATGGCATGTATACCATCGCTGTTAGCAAATTAGTGTATGATAAAACTAATAGTGCGATGGCATTTGGTGGAGTTATGATACTTCAGTATATCGTTATGTTTTTGGTCCAGTTTTTATCAGGCTCAGTGGTTGATAGAAATAATCCTAAATTTGTTTCAATTGTTTGTGACTTGATAAGTGGATTTCTAGTTATAAGTAGCGGATTAATGGTTATATTTACTAATATAGGATTGATATACTTGTTTATTGCAGTAATTCTTCTTAATGTGGTTAATCCATTTTTTAGTGCTGCAAACTTCACTTTAATTCCTACAATTGTTAAAGATAAATCTCAGCTACTTCAAGTTAATAGTATTATTACTACTTTGTTTCAAGCTGGACAATTATTAGGTTGCGCTCTTGTTGCTCCAATTCTTTATTTCTTTAATCCCTCAACTGCATTGATTGTTGATGGCTTAACATTTTTACTGTCAGCTATCATTGTGTGTTTTGCAAGGATAATTAATGTTGAGGTGAAAAAGGATACCACTAAAAATGTAGGTATGAATTTGATAAATGATTGGAAGGAAATAGCTATGGCTATGAAAAAAGAAAAGAGTTTCGCTGCACATCTATTTATTGAATCTGGAGATTATCTTTCAATTAATTTCTTCAATCTAATGTTAGTTCCTATGGTTACACTTTGGTATAAAAATAATAGCTTCTATATATCACTCTACGATGGTGGTTTTGCAGTTGGAGCTATGCTATTTGTTGTATTCGTAATATCACTGTCAAAAAAAATTGGAATTAATAATTCTGCTTTTATAGGACTTCTTGTTCAGTCTATACTATTTGTATTACTTATTTTAAGTAGAAATCCATTAATCACATTTTTTATTATGCTAACGTTTGGAGCTTCCAATTCCTTCTCAGTATCAATTTTTAATTCTAATCTTCAACGGCGTTGTAATGGACCTATCAAAGGACGGGTTAGTTCACTAAAAAATTTTATTGTATCATGCTTTTCTATAATTTTAATACCTGTTATTTCAAGATTACATGATATTTCTATAGTTTATGGTTTGGCTGCGTCAGGTGGCATAATTTTAACTTATTCATTAATCTCATTTATTTTAGGAAGGAAGTTTGCTTTTGGCAATGACTATTTGGTAAAAACCATTGAAATAGACGGACCTGTCGAAATATATAAAAACCTTGATGTTGTTACAAAACCTTAATGAGTCAAATAACCTTTACAAAATATATAAACCAAATATATTCGAGGTGAGTTTAATGCTATTAATCATTGTTATAAATATTATATTTATATCTTCAGTCTTTGTAGTTTCAGACATATTAGATAACAAATATACAAAAGCAATTAATGATTTTTGTAAATTAGAGTGTAAATAGTGATATCTGATTATTTTGCAAAAGGAACTATCTAATAACAGAATTTAAATTTTATTATTAGATAGTTTCTTTAATTTACTACTCAATCGTATAACTTATTTTTATCTTTCCGAAATTAACAGCTGGATTTATATCCTAAACTTCCTACCCAATCAATATATAGATAAACAGCTTATATTATCTATGTCTCCAATATCTTCAACCCCGTATTTGTTATATACTTAATATCGTTTACTAATCTAAAAACAATGTATTCTTAAAATATTATATTCACATGAAATCTTTTAAAACAGTTTTAATGTATAATAAATTTTTTGCATTATTTAATACCGCAATATCTATAGCTTTTTAGATTAATCCATCATTTTCTGATTTAACTCCAATTAGCTGTATTAGCTTTTCTTCTTTATATTTGATAATAGTTTCGCTTTGATCATTATAATCCACTCATTTTGAACTGACATGTTTAATCTGCAATATAGAAAGCTGTAAGTAAGAAAAATTATAACACTTAAATTTAAAATAAGTTCCCTTGGCGTTTGTAAAAACGAATGGCAACATAAATGATCAATTGTTATTCTTTTTTTATTATATTCATAAATCATTGCCACTTTATTTATTGAAATCAAATTTTACTTGTCCATTCTCAAATTTCAAGCAAGCCGAAAAAGCTTTCACTTTTTACTTGTAAATCCTTTAATAGTCCCAGTTTTCCCATTTATCACAACTGTACCCTTTGGAATTTCCAACAATATTTCCATCATAAGCCGACACTTTCCTAAAATATTTCTTGTATCAATCTTTTCTATTACTGCATCTTTATTTATTACCTCAACCGTTTTTTCTTTACTTGTGAATGTCAAGGAACTAGAATGAATAATATGCTCCATTAGAGCACTTGATACGCTAAAAGTGAGCCACCATCACGTTAAATTCGAGTCATATTCACGCAAGGTGAGCCATTGTTATTTGAATCCATAGATTTTTAAGCAGGAATCAATTGATACGTTAATACAGATTTGAGTTCAATCTATAGGACCTAACATCATATCAATCACTACTAATCAATCAATGTAAACAGTAATTTAAATGAATTTCTAAGTGGCTCAACATGTAATAAGGTGGCTCACTTTAATCACATAGCCGGCTCAACCCAGAGCTGATTGATGGCTCAAATCCAACGAAATATTCACTAGAATTGAAAATAGCTAATTTATATATAGATAATAGACTTGTTTTTTGTAATATTTATGCTGGATATTTAGATAGTAGTAATGTTCGTAAAAGATTTAAAAAAATACTTATCAATAATGGATTTAAAGATAAAAAATTTCATGATTTGAGGCACACGTATGCTACCAGGCTGTTCGAGTTAAAAGAAGAACCCAAAACAGTGCAAAGTCTCCTAGGTCATAGTAATATTTCTATCACTTTAGACACCTATACTCATGTACTTGAAAGCATGAAGAAAAAGGCAGCCACTAAACTAAACACTTTATATGATTATATGGTGGCAAAGTAGCTCTCATTTTTTATAGGGGTACCGGTAGCAAAACGCGGAAATTATACGCTAAGGATTTAAAAATCATGGAATTCTTAATTTTTTATACTCTAAAGGGTTTTGCCATGGGTAAAGTAATCTGAATATGATGATTCTCATAAGCATTTTAAAATAAAAAAGGCGCATAACATTGTTAGTTATAGCGTCTTTTAAATATTAATTGTATATTAGACCATTATAAAATTAAATAGATATCCCGTAAATATTATTCCAATTGCTACTATTCCAAAGAATGTAGCTAATAATTTAGGCTTTAAAACCCTTCGTAAAAGTATTGCTTCCGGAAAACTTAGTCCTGTTACTGCCATCATAAACGCAAGTGCTGTTCCCATTGCAACGCCTGCTCTTGTTAGTTCGCTTACAAGAGGAATGACACCTGCTGCATTAGAATACAATGGAACTCCAATGATTACTGCTACAAATACTGCAAAAGGATTATTTCTTCCAGCATATTTAGCGAGAGCACCTGCTGGAATAACTCCGTGTATAATAGCTCCAATACCAACACCTATTATTACATATATCCAAATTTTCTTTATTAGATCCTTTGTGAATACCCATGAATCTTTGAGTCTTTCTATTATAGTTGGATCAGTCATTTCTAAATCCTGACCAATCTTCATTTCGTAAACATAACCTTCTACATACTTTTCCATTTTTAACTTTCCTATTATGATACCACTTACTATGGCTATTATTTCACCAGTAACAACATATATAAGTGCTATTCTAAGTCCAAACAAACCATACAAAAGTCCTAATGCTACTTCATTTACCATAGGAGCTGCTACTAGAAACGAAAATGTAACTCCAAGTGGCACTCCTGCTTCCACAAACCCAATAAAAAGTGGAACAGCTGAACAGGAACAAAACGGTGTAACAATACCTAAGAGAGCCGCAAGTATATGACCTATAAAAGTACTTCCTTTACTCTTTGCAAGTATCTTCCTTGTCTTTTCAGGTGGAAAAAAACTTCTGATAAATGTAATTACGTATATAATTACAAGCAATAATATGAAAATTTTAATTGTATCAAAAACAAAAAAGTCCAGTGAACTTCCCAGCTTACTTGTCTTTGCTATGCCAAAGACGTTATATACTAGCCAATCTGCAAAATTTTGAAGCCATGTAAACATAATATCATCTCCTTAATATATCATTATATTATAATATACTAATATAATGATTAGAATACATAATCCTTGTAACATTTTGTCAATTATATCTGATTTTTTAAAAACACAAGAGCATTTCTGCTCCTGTTAATATCAATACACTTCAGCTGACAACCTGTTATTCATCGCCGTAACTTCATTTTTAATTATTTTTTCAGCAATAGCTAAAAGATTTTTTACTTCTTCATCTTTAATACTATATATAATTTTCAAACCCTCTTTGTCTGATTTTAAAATTCCAGCATCCTTTAATATTTTTAAATGTTGTGATAAATTAGATTGACTAAAATCCACACTTTCATTTAAAGTACAAACACATAAAGGACCATTGCAAAGTTTTCTTACAATTTTAATTCTTATAGGATGTGCTAAAGCTTTGAATATTTTTACGTACATATCATCTATAGTCATTATTTACAACTCCCCATTAAATTAGCATTTTAGTTAAATCTAATTTAATTATATTGTTACACTTTAGTAATGTCAATGACTATATATATAAAACAATAACAGTTTAAAACCATAAAGATAAGTTAGATCATAATTTTCATTTTCATGAATTCTATGCTCAACTATTAATTACATACTAACTAATTTACTTTTCTTCTTCAACAAATTTTTTAATATCTGCTACAGTTGAAACTTTTCCAAAAGCCTTAACTTTTTCATTAATTACTAATGCAGGTGTTCTCATTACTCCATATGCCATTATGTCCTGAATGTTCTGAACTTTTAATATCTTAATATCTTCTCCAAAACCATCAATGGCCTCTTTTACATTTGCCTCAAGCTTCTTACAATTTGAACAACCTGTTCCAAGAATTTTAATTTCCATAATATACACCCTCTCTAAAATATTTAATATTCAAGTCTATCCTATTCATCTTTTAACTAAATCTATTCCTTTAAACTTTATTTGTTTTTAAATACACACCTTATTTTATTTTTAAACAGTAGTTTTTTTATCTTTACCGCCTCTTATTCCGGATATAATGGCTCCAATTAAACTTAATACAGCCGCTATATAATAAACTATTTTAGTACTTTGCATAAATCTTGCACCATAATTTGCTGTTTCATTACCCATTAATGTGGAAAATAACGCTACAGAAAAAGCTATACCTATAACCATTCCAAGATTTTTTACTAATTGAGTAATTCCATTTGAAGCCCCGAGTTTATTTTTTGGGGCACTTCCCATGATACAGCTATTATTTGGAGATTGAAACATTCCAAGGGCTAATCCCATTAATGACATATATATTAAAATCATATATACAGGTGTATTTAGGGTGGTATTAGCAAGTAGCACTAAGCCTATAGCATTTAAAATCAGACCGGAAGTAGTGAGTATAACAGCTCCAATTTTATCTGAAAGGGCTCCACTAAAAGGTGATATTAATGCCATTGCAATAGGGAATGCCATCATATAAAGTCCTGATTTTTGTGTACTGAACCCTAAAACTCTCTGGTAATAAAATGGTATAAGCACAGTTGGTGAATACATTGTTATAAAAGATATCAGTGATGATATGATAGATGAAGAAAATGTCCAATTTTTAAAAAGAGTTAAATCTACAACTGGATGTTTCACTTTTCTTTCATATATAATAAATGTTACTAAAGAAACTACAAACATTGTTAAACAACTGTATATAATAGGATTGATAATACCTAACTTATTAATATTAGAGAAACCATAAATAAAGGTTACTATGGTTGTAATAATCAAAACCGAACCAAAATAATCCATCTTAAAATTTTCATTTTTAATTTTTTTATCTTGAGGTATTGAAAAATAAGATGCAATAAATCCTAATATCGAAATTATAAAGGTTAAATAAAATATAATTCTCCAACCCCAAAGTCCTATAACAATTCCACCTAAAGGTGGTCCAGCAATACTTCCAATAGCCATAGTGGTTGCTAATAATCCTATGTTTTTCCCTCTTTTGAAGGAGGATAGTTTTCAGTAACTATAGCAAGACCATTGGCCATTACCATTGCTCCACCAATTGCTTGAAATACTCTCATAATTATTAACATAGGAAAGTTAAATGAAAAGCCACATAGTAATGTAAAAATAGCAATTATAAAATATCCCATATTATAAATCTTTCTTCTTCCAAAATTATCTGCTATAGTTCCTAGTATTGGCAATAATGCAGACATAACAAGTAAATAAATAGATGTAATCCATTGAACTGAATCTATACCTATTTTGAATTGAGAACTAATAACAGGTAGCCCAACATTTACAACTCCACTATCAAACATAGATAAAAAAGCGCCAATCATAATAGTATATAAAATATAATTAGATTTTATATATTTTTTCGATTCGGACATAAACCTCACCTCTGGTAAAAGTATTACGTACTTGTTAAGTTCAAGTACGTAATATTTTTATTATTTATTATTTATTATTTATTATTTAAAAGCCATTCAAATGCAGGTGTAGAGTTTGCAACAGTTGTAGAAGCTTTTGCAAATTTAGCAAGTGCAAAAACAGCCATGATTTCTTCAACTGAAGCTCCACTCTTCTTTGAAGCCATTGTGTTAGCCATAATACATGCTGGAGCATCAAGCGCTATAGCTGAAGCCAAAAGTATTAAATTTTTATACTTTGTAGGGATTGCTTCCTTTGACATAACAAATTGTTTGTCACTTACATGGTTAACTACTAGGCTTTCGTCCAAATTTCCTAATGCTTTTATTGGTTTTGGCACTTCACCGTTTTCCTTTTTGATATTATCCATAATTGTCTTATAATTCATATAATTCTCCTCCATATAATTTATTCTTTATTGATTTACTTCTTATATACTTCTAAAACTGCTTCTTCCAAAGCATCAGAAATTTTATCAAGATCTGTTGAAGCATTTAAATCAAAATTCTTTGAAATTTCCAAGTCCTTAGAAACAATTATATGTTTATCAGTTTCAAATCCAGCTTTCTTTAAGGTAGTTTTAGCACAACTCATTGGACATCCATCAATTGCTACTATTCCCTTTGCGTTTTTTGCTCCATTTGTAATGTTGGGAAGTCCTGCTGAAATACTTGCAAGACATAGTAATGAAGCTTTATCATAACCTACATTATTTGCAGCCTTTACACTAGCAAGCATTGTTGATTGACCTACATTCGATGCACCTGCACAGTAAAATACTGCAACTGGACTTTTTCTTTCTTCAACTTCAATACCCTTTGTCTTTTTATCCATATAAGGTAGATACCAGTTTTCCTTTGGCTTTTTTATTTCTACCGCTTTAGGCTTTAATGAGCCACAACTACAAACACCATTTTCTTTTACTTCTTCATTTTCTGCTGACCCACATCCACAAATATTCTTTTCACTCATATTAATTCCTCCAATAATTTATTATTTCATTATTTAATTAATTGCTAATATACTTATGATATATCTTTTTGTTTTTATTGTCAATGAAAAATTTTGTTTTTAAATTGAACAGGAGGTACGTACTGAACAACAGCACAGTGCTGTCTTACATGCTGAACATATTGACATATAGTTATTGAGTCACAAATTACTAATTTAGACTCACTTACACTTAAATTAAAAGAAAAGTATATAAAAAAGCCAGTGCAACTATTTATCAATAAAGATAATGTCACACTGACTTTATTTAAGTATTTTTATTATTTGTGTTAGTTTTTATAGTTTTTAATCAAGTATATAATGCATTTCCTCAACCTAAACAGGACGTTCTGTAAAGTATACAAATCCTCCTCCAAGTGTTGTTGTATTGTACCATAATGCAAGATCAATTTTTTTAATCAATCCTTCATCTAAAATTTTTATGAATGCACTATTTTTATTTTCTGCGTATTCAAGTGAAATTATTGTGACCCAATGCCATGGATCAAGGTTTTTAACCTGACCATTGCATAGATTAAGAAATGCTATTGGAGAATCCTTTAATAGGGCTGCTTCTAAAAATTTTAATACTTCGTTTAATTCAGGACGCTTAGCCTTATCTTCATGCAAATCACAAACGGAATATTCAATATTTAAACCTTTTGCCAATGCATAAGAAAGCACATCATCATAAAACATTTTGGTGTTAGGTATACCTTTTTCTCCTGGTGTAACATACTCCCATACTTCTTCAATTAGTGATAAACAATTTTCTATTTTAGTTACACTTTGACCTAATCCTAAATTAGACCTGGTATAATTTAGATAAAATATAATATTAGCCGCTGCAGAAGGCCCACATCCAGAATCACGTTGCCATTCTGTGGTGTAGCATTCTTGGTGGTAGCCATAATACGCTTTGTGTGTAACAGCATCAATGGCCCTAAATAAATTAGGATTAGTTAATGTCTTAATAATCATATGTAATTACCTCCCGAATTTAACAAACAGCACCTTAGGTGAGTTATATAGTTCAAACACATTATTTATTCATAAGTCAAAACATTTCCCTGAATCACACCAACAGAAATGAGCACTGGCAGCAAAACGCTAAAGTTATACGCTAAGGATTTAAAAATCATGAAGTTCTTGACTTTTTATAATCTAAGTATCTATAGTAATGATTTTATATTCCCTTAGCATGGATTTTGTTGTCTGCACCCATCATATTATCAAATTTCTAATTAAAAGATGAAACCCATAGAACCTATAAAAAAAGTCAGTATAACTATTTTAAAATAAACGTTACACTGACTTTATAAAATTACATTGTACTATTTATGTTCCATTTTATAATTTTTGAATCCGCCGGATAAATTATAAACCTTCTTAAATTTATTATTAATTAATATATTTTGGACTGCATTACCAGTTACTCCCTTATTACAATAAGTAACAGTAACTTGTTCCCTATCCAAACCATCTAGCACTTTACGAATCTTATCTTGAGGAATATTTTCTGCTTCATCAATATGCCCTTCTCCATATTGCCTTGTCACCCTTGCGTCGATTATTTTAATTTTTTCTCCATTTTTTATTTTTATATTTAATTGTTCAGGAGTTATAAGCTTTATTCCTTTATTAATGGCATTATTAAGAATCATTCCTGTATACATTACTGGATCTTTGGTTGTAGAAAATGGTGGAGCATATGCAAGATCAAGATGGAATAGATCTTCTACCTTAGCACCAAAAGTAATTGCCGTGGCAAAAACATCAATTCTTTTATCAACTCCATTTGTACCAATAATTTGCACACCTAATAGTTTACCAGTATTTTTGTCTGCCACTGCTTTTATAGTCATCTCTTCACCACCATAATACTTTGCTTTATCAGGTTTTATATTATGACAAACGATTACTTCATAGTCTTCTTTTATAGCTTCTTTTTCACTTAAACCAGTATATCCAACGACTAAATCAAATACCTTGAAAATTCCAGTTCCAAGTATTCCTCTAAACTCAAGGTTTCCACCTGTTATTGAATCTCCTACTATTCTCCCTGTTTTGTTTGCAGTAGACCCAAGTGGTCTATAGATGTCCTTTCCTGTTATAAGTGAATAACTTTCCGCACAGTCTCCACATGCATATATATAATCAAAATTTGTCTGCATTTTTATATTAGCTTTAATGGCTCCAGTACTTCCAATTTCAATTCCAGCCTTTTTAGCAATCTCCACATTGGGTTTAATGCCTATAGCCATAATTACAAAATCTGTTTCTATTTTCTTACCACTACTTAATACTACTTTAGTATTTTTAACTTTACCTTCAATAGCAGCTACACTGTCACCTAATACAAGATTAATTTCTTTCTTTTCTAAGTATTTTTCAATATATCTAGCCATATCTTTATCTAGTGTTGGCATAATCTGAGTTGCAAGTTCTACTACAGTAACATCAATTCCCAAGTTCTTCAAGTTTTCAGTCATTTCTAGTCCTATAAAACCTGAACCTACTATTAGTGCTTTCTTAGGATTGTTTTCATTTACAAAGTTTTTTATTCTATCAGCATTCTGAACATTTCTTAAATAGAAAACATTATCCTTATCAGCACCTATAATATTGGGCATTACAAATCTAGCACCAGTTGAAATTACAAGTTTATCAAAATTCTCCATAAAAATTTCTTCAGTATTTAAATTCTTTACAGTTAATTTTTTTCCCACCACATCTATACTTAAAACTTCGTGTTCCGTGAAAACATCTACATTATATTTTTTTTTGAAAAAATTAGTATCTCTTGGGACAAGTTCATCTCTGTCTTTTACATTGTTTCCAATGTAATATGGAAGTCCGCAACCTGAGTAGGATATATCCTTATCTTTATCAAAAATTATTATTTCACTCTCTTCATCATTTCTTCTTGCCTTTGCAGCAGCTGAAGTTCCACCTGCTACAGCACCTATAATCACTATTTTCATCACTTTTCCTCCTCATGCTGCTATTTTCATAATTTCAGTAGATTTACAACTTTATTAACAATATTTGATGTATATATTTTGAATATAATCATAATCAATTTTATTTATTTATTTAGTTATTTGAATCTGTCTTTTGAATATTACTGAATCAATATCTAATTTAGGCATCCACCCTACTCCTGTCTGTGGTGGGTAAGCGAACTCTATAAGTTCCCACCCTTCTTCACCATAATTGTTTAAATCTTCTTGTAATTTTATAGTTTCAGTAAATTTCGAAATATTTTCAACCTTTATAACCTTATATTCCCATTTAATATCAAACTCACTCCCTCATTAATAATGATCATTAAAAGTTAATCAGTCTCTTTTTTATATCCAAAATATTTTTTCCCCAACAAAAGTGCAACATGTACAAGTCCTATCATTACAGGCACTTCAACTAATGGTCCAATTACTGCTGCAAAAGCTTCCTGTGAGTTTATACCAAAAACTGCTACTGCCACAGCTATAGCCAGTTCAAAGTTATTACTTGCTGCCGTGAATGACAAACTTACAGTTTTATGATAATCAATACCTGCTCTATAGCTCATATAAAATGACGCTGAGAACATTATTACAAAGTATATGATTAACGGTATTGCTACTCTAACTACATCCATTGGTAATTCAATGATATATTTACCCTTGAAGGTAAACATAACTACAATAGTAAATAACAATGCTACAAGCGCGAGTGGACTTATCTTAGGTATAAACTTTTTAACATACCAATCTTTTCCCATTTTAGGTTCTAAGAATAATCTAGTTAACATACCTAAAAGAAAAGGAATACCCAAATAAATTGCTACAGATATGGCTACTTCTCCCATTGAAACATGAATTGCCATGCCTTTAAGCCCTATAGCTTTTGGTAGAACAGTTATGAAAACATACGCAAAAACTGAATAAAATAGCACCTGAAATATTGAGTTGAACGCAACTATTGCTGCTGCATAGTCATTATCTCCATCTGCAAGACTGTTCCAAACAATAACCATGGCTATACATCTTGCAAGACCTATAAGTATTACTCCTACCATTAATGATGGTGTGTTCCTTAAAAATAAAACTGCTAAAGCAAACATCAAAATAGGTCCAACAATCCAGTTTTGTACTAGAGATAAAGTTAAAACTTTAGGATTACGAAAAACCTTTCCTAGCTCCTTGTAATTAACCTTTGCAAGTGGTGGATACATCATTACAATTAGTCCTATTGCTATTGGTATTGATGTTGTTCCTATTGAAATGCTAGATAACCATTTTGAAAAACTAGGGAATAAATACCCTAGACTTACTCCAACTGCCATTGCAATAAAAATCCACAATGTCAAAAATCTATCTAGAAAAGATAATCTTTTCTTTTGCATTTAAATCCCCCCAAACTATTATTTTTTTAATAATTCTAATAACTTTTTGCCTTTTACTTCTTCTGATTTCCATTCAACAATAACAAAATTACCTTTAGAAACTTCATTAACCTTATTAATCCAAGCCACTTCATTGCTTGCTTTAGCCCTAAGAATTTTATTTGTAGTATTTGTAGCATACAAGCTTGAATTAATAACCCACCATTTACTACTAATACCAGCACGTTTAAGATCTTTTTCAAGCCTCATAGCTTCGTAAACAGGTGTTGTTTCAGCTAGAGTTACAATTATCACTTCAGTTTCCTTTGGATTTTTAAGGGTAGGTAACAGCTTTTTAACTGATTCAGGAATATCACCCTCTGAACGTTGAATTTCCTTATTATAGTTTTCTGTGGATTCTAAAAGTAAAAGTGTATGACCTGTTGGGGCTGTATCTATAACTACTATTTCATTCTCAGATTTTTCAACTATTTCTGCGAAAGCTCTAAATACTGCAATTTCTTGAGTACAAGGGCTTCTAAGGTCTTCCTTTATATATTCAAGATCTGCTTCATTCATAGTTTCTCGTGCTTTACTTAAAACTTCCTCTTTATATTTCGCTAATTCTTTCTTTTCATCTATATTGCTTAAAGTAATGCCAAAACTATCATCTATAATAAATTTTAAATGTCCTGCTGGATCAGTTGTAGTTAGATGAACCTTCTTTCCCTTCTTTGCAAGGCCTAGTGCAATTGTTGCCGCAACAGTTGTCTTCCCAACCCCACCTTTACCCATAGTAAATATAACCTTTTCGTTAGATGCATATATATCATCTACAATGGACTGTAACTTTGGGATTTCCTCCATATTTAATTTTTCTTCATTATTTTTTTTAATATCATCTGTTATAAGAAGAGCCCTTAGGTTCTCAAGACCTGTTACGTTATATGGCCTTAAAGGTATTTCATAAGTATCTAATCTTTTTATACCTTCTGGTATATCCTTTAGTGACATTTGCTGTTTATTAAAAATATCACTTGATAATTTATCATCAAAATTCTTAAGTACTCCATTTATAATAAGTAATTGATTATTAACACCAATATCCCTTAACTCTTTTGATGCTCTCTCCGTTTCTTTTAATGCTGCTGATTGTGCCCTGGTAACAAGAATTAGAGTAGTTTTATCCTTATCAGCTAAAGTTTTTACTGCCTTATTATAAACTTCCCTCTTTCCTTCAAGACCTGCTAGCTGTCCAAGACAAGACGCCCCATGAGTACTTTCACTTATAAAATTACTCCAGGCAGATGGAAGTTCAAGCATTCTAAGGGTATGCCCAGTAGGTGCTGTATCGAAAATTATATAGTCAAATTCTTTTTGAGCTTTTTCATCAGTGATAAACCCTGAAAACTCATTAAAAGCAGCGATTTCAACTGTACACGATCCACTAAGTTGTTCCTCCATATTCTTAATAACAGCATCAGGAAGCTTACCTATATAAGGTGCCACAACACTTTTTTTATACTCTATAGCAGCTGCTTCAGGTTCAAAATTAGCTACAAATAGATTAGGTACACCTTCTATTGGAATAGCTTTATTAGTAAGTTTTGTATTAAATACATCCTGTAAATTAGATGCAGGATCTGTACTTACAAGCATAATCTTTTTACCTTGATCAGCTAAAGTTATTGCCGTAGCGCAAGCAGCAGAAGTTTTACCAACCCCACCTTTACCTGTGAAAAATAAATACTTAGTTAGTTTTATATTATTTGGATTAAAATTTTTTGTCATTAACAGCACCCACCTTTACATCCGCAACTATTAGGTTTTTTTATCTGCATTTTAGTCTTAAGACTATCCTCTGGAATTTCTAGCAGTTTACAAAATTCATCATTTGTGGGATATTTTTTAGTTTTAACCACTTCACCATCTACAATTGTTACTGGTAATAAATCTACACCATCACTATTAAGAATTTCATTAATTGTCTTATTATCAACAAAAGCCTGAGGGTCACTTGATAAATTATATCTTGTCACAACTATATCGTTATTTTTTAATGTGTTAATAACAGTTGATACCCTTAGCAAATTTGGGTCCACACCAGGTCCACATACTCCAGTTGAACAACACATTGCAGGTTCAAAAATAATCATTTTTTTCATAAAAAATCGCTCCTCTTATAATTAAATATTTTTATATTATTTGCTAATACAATTATGTTTATCCTTATCTTTACAAATACAATCTTCTGTATCTGTAACCAGATTCATTAAACATAAAACCAATTTGTTTGCATTTGTAATATCTAAAGAATAGTAACTCCAAAGTCCATCTTTTCTGCATTTTACAAGTCCAGAATCCATCAATACTTTCATATGATGTGATAAAGTTGGTTGCGTAAAGTCAAAATCCTCCAATATATCACAGGCACATTTTTCTCCACAGGACAGCATATCAATTATTTTTAATCTATTATGATCTGATAATACTTTAAATATTTTAGCATCAATTTCATAATCATTATTCATATAATCACCTCTTGTATAGATACTCGTCTATATATAGTATAGATGAGTATCTATGTATTGTCAATAATACTAATCGCAATAAATAAATATAGTATTATCATATTCATATTTATCTATACTGTGATGATTACAAATAAAAAAAATTCACCAATTTATATCTAGAGTTAATAGTTTTTTATAAAACTCTCTAGAAACATAATTTGATGAATTTGACTTAGTTAAAGTTTGTTTTTTACATAATATACCATAGACATCATAACATTTATTTATAAATATCTTTGTATTATATTAAAAACAACAAACTTACCTATAAATACACTTCTAAGACCTAATAATAAATTTAAATAAGTATTTAGATCTATTAAAAAAATATTATAGACTACGTACTATTTATATCCTATTGTCTTTACTTATTTCTTCTATTACTTTGTATAAAGTTGGTTTTGAAATACTAAACATACCACATAAGTCTTTCACTATTGTTGGTAGTAGAAGACATAAAGATTTTGATGAATATTTAGTATCAAAAGAAGAATGGGAATTAGTCAAACACGACAATACAAGGCTTGCTGTAAGTAATAACTATGAAGAATATATTAAAGAAAGAAAAGATACTCTCCTCCAGCGTATTAAATGGGTTAATGAAAATGTACAGACGCTTGAAGGTGTAAGCCTTTTAAATGGTGAACTGCATGTAAAAAGGCTTGAAAAAAAATACTCCTGAAGAAGCAAAAGATTGCAGTAAGTCAATTTATGCAATGGTACCTAAGATAAAACTAACTAATCTACTAATGGAAGTTTCAAGCTGGACAAAATTTGATGAACAATTTACTCATGCATCAACGGGCAAAGCACCTAATGGCGATGAAAAAGATATAATCATGGCTACATTGATTGCAATGGGTACAAATATCGCGCTTAATAAAATGGCTGATTGTACAATACTGCACAGTGGCGATTATATGATGATGCTTTAACCAGGGCGCAATCTACTCTAAATAATGTCCTCCTATAAAACATAAACTACCATAATCTTATATCTTTTTGGACAAGCAGTAAATATTTTATAGAAAAATCCAGAAATATAGCGCCTAAAATTTTACTATACTGCTAGAGAACTTGAGAAAAAAATTAAAACACTAGTTAATAAATTAGAAAATTTGGTGATTTGAGGCACACGTATACTACTAGGCTGTTTGAGTTAAAAGAAGAACCCAAAACAGTACAAAGTCTTCTAGGTCATAGTAATATTTCTATTACTTTAGACACCCATACTCATGTACTTGAAAGCATGAAGAAAAAGGCAGCCACTAAACCAAACACTTTATATGATTATACGGGGGCAAAATAGCTCTCATTTTTTATAGAATTTAATAAGGGGCAAATAAAAGGGCAAAACTTAATTTTGTGCAAAAATGAAAGCCTTACAAACTTAGTGTTTGTAAGGCTTTCTGGTGCACCCAGGGGGAGTCGAACCCTCGACCATCAGATTCGAAGTCTGCAACTCTATCCAGCTGAGCTATGGGTGCATATATAATAAAAAAGCCTAGAATAAACATTAAGTTCAACTCTAAGACAAATTTACAACTTAAAATATGGAGCGGGTGGAGGGAATCGAACTCTCATAACTAGCTTGGAAGGCTAGCACTCTACCACTGAGTTACACCCGCATATTTTGGAGCGGAAGACGAGATTCGAACTCGCGACGTCTACCTTGGCAAGGTAACGCTCTACCACTGAGCCACTCCCGCATCATTAAAAATGCAACTTAAACTATGTTAGACTTAATTTTATTAATTGGTGCAGGTGAAGGGACTTGAACCCCCATGCCTAAGGCGCTAGATCCTAAGTCTAGTGCGTCTGCCATTCCGCCACACCTGCATCATTTGGTGGCTTACCGGGGAATCGAACCCCGGACAACATGATTAAAAGTCATGTGCTCTACCAACTGAGCTAGTAAACCATATTTAATTAATTGGCTGGGATGGCAGGATTCGAACCTACGCGTGCAGCAGTCAAAGTGCTGTGTCTTACCGCTTGACGACATCCCAACATTTTTTTAATGGGGTGGATAAAGGGACTCGAACCCTCGGCATCCAGATCCACAAACTGGCGCTCTACCAACTGAACTACATCCACCACATGGTGCGCTTTCAGGGGCTCGAACCCTGGACAACCTGATTAAGAGTCAAGTGCTCTACCAACTGAGCTAAAAACGCATATTATTATAATACTGTGTATTCATTGTTTCTTAAACTTATAATCTCTCTGTTAATTAAACAAAAATCATATAATGCTATGTATTTTTATAAAATAAAATACTGGTGTGTCTTAAGGGATTCGAACCCCCGGCCCATGCCTTAGAAGGGCATTGCTCTATCCAACTGAGCTAAAGACACATTTTGTTTGGAGCGGGTGGAGGGAATCGAACTCTCATAACTAGCTTGGAAGGCTAGCACTCTACCACTGAGTTACACCCGCATATTTTATTGTTATTGGTCGGGGTGACAGGGATTGAACCTGCGACCTCATGGTCCCAAACCACGCGCGCTCCCATCTGCGCTACACCCCGATATTTTATGTGAAAATGGTGCGCCTTCAGGGGCTCGAACCCTGGACAACCTGATTAAGAGTCAAGTGCTCTACCAACTGAGCTAAAAACGCATATTATTATTTTAATATACTATTTGATATTTGTCAAAACATATATTAATTAAATTTAAAAACTTTGGTGTGTCTTAAGGGATTCGAACCCCCGGCCCATGCCTTAGAAGGGCATTGCTCTATCCAACTGAGCTAAAGACACATTTTGTTTGGAGCGGAAGACGAGATTCGAACTCGCGACATCTACCTTGGCAAGGTAACGCTCTACCACTGAGCCACTCCCGCAATTTAAAATATTCTTAAGTAATTATATTCTACCTTACTTATCAATCTATGTAAACTACATTCTTTGTATTATATAATATATTTTTAATACAATTTTATTAATTGGTGCAGGTGAAGGGACTTGAACCCCCATGCCTAAGGCGCTAGATCCTAAGTCTAGTGCGTCTGCCATTCCGCCACACCTGCATCATTTGGTGGCTTACCGGGGAATCGAACCCCGGACAACATGATTAAAAGTCATGTGCTCTACCAACTGAGCTAGTAAACCATATTTAATTAATTGGCTGGGATGGCAGGATTCGAACCTACGCGTGCAGCAGTCAAAGTGCTGTGTCTTACCGCTTGACGACATCCCAATATTTTTTAATGGGGTGGATAAAGGGACTCGAACCCTCGGCATCCAGATCCACAAACTGGCGCTCTACCAACTGAACTACATCCACCATATGATATGGTACATTAATCAACATAATATTATATATTAATCACTATGATATTGTGTATTAGTCAACATATTATTATATATTAACCACATGATGTTGTGTATTAATTAACATAATATTGGTGTGTCTTAAGGGATTCGAACCCCCGGCCCATGCCTTAGAAGGGCATTGCTCTATCCAACTGAGCTAAAGACACATTTTGTTTGGAGCGGGTGGAGGGAATCGAACTCTCATAACTAGCTTGGAAGGCTAGCACTCTACCACTGAGTTACACCCGCATATTTTATTGTTATTGGTCGGGGTGACAGGGATTGAACCTGCGACCTCATGGTCCCAAACCACGCGCGCTCCCATCTGCGCTACACCCCGATGCTTATTTTTTCTCTTTCGCCACTAACTTGGCAACAAAAATTATTTTACACTAATATAGGTTGTTCGTCAACACTTTTCTTTATTTTTTATTTTATCTTCATATTAATTTTATACTTGGAATTATTTTTTCATCCCTAATTTCAATTATAGCAACGCTATTTTTGCCATTTCTAGCCATGCCTGCACTACCTGGATTTATGAACCATATACCCTCTTCAAACAGTGTGGTAGCAATGTGTGTATGCCCAAATAATGCTATATCTGCCCCTACTTCCATTGCCTTATATTTTAAATTCACCAAGGTCGCCTTAACATTGTAATTATGACCATGAGTAATAAAAATTTTTTTATTACCTATGACCTCTATTTTTTCTGTTAATATATTTTTAGAGTAATCACAATTGCCTTTTACACTAATTATTTTTCCACTATAATATTTTTGAATCTCATTTACATCTCTAGTATTATCCCCTAAATGTATAATAAAGTCACATTCCTTTAGATGATTTAATGCCCTTTTAATATATTCATTTTGCATATGTGTATCACTTATTACTCCAACTAGCACAAAAATACCTCCATTTATTAGTAATACTAAATATTTATTTATTTTTCAGTATTCCTTCTTCTGTGATTTTTTTTAATTTACCTTTTAACATTTCCAATGCTTTTCCCCTATGGCTAATTAAATTTTTTTCTCTACCCGAAAGCTCGGCAAATGTTTTATCTAATTCAGGTATATAAAATAGAGAATCATAACCAAAGCCGTTTTCACCCTGCTGCTTTTCAATAATATAGCCTTTAGCTTCTCCCTGAACCTTTATGATATTATTTTCATCCGCAATTAGCACTATAGCTGCAACAAATTTTGCTCCTCTTTCTTCTTGTTTTTTCCCCTTTAGTAGTCCTAACAGTTTTTCATTATTTTTTTTATCATTTCCATGTTCCCCTGCAAATCTAGCTGAAAACACTCCTGGTGCTCCACCTAGTACATCAACCATAAGTCCAGAATCATCTGATAGCACCATTTGTCCTGTCAGTTTATATATTTCATCTGCTTTTTTATATGCGTTTTCCATAAAGGTTTCCCCATCTTCTACTACATCTACTTGAAGTTTGGCTTCTTTTAGTGATATTATTTCTAAATGGAAGTCCTTTAAAATTTCTTTTATTTCTTTTATTTTTCCTTGATTATTACTGGCAATTATTAATTTTTTCATTTATTTCACCTATTCTATCACTATATTATTTTAAATAATTCATCGCTTTCAGGGGGTGTTACTTCACACTGACTACCATCAATTTCAATAATAGTTTTATTATCTGTGACCTTACCTATTATTGTAGCTTCTAAATCATTTTTATTAAGTTCATTTACTAATTTTTCTCCATCATTACATGTGATAAGCATGCTACCTGAGGATATAAATCTAAGTGGGTCAATATTTAATTTAGCACATATTTTTTTTGTCACTTTACTTATTGGCATTAAATCATTATATACTTTAAAACCACAGTTACTTGCATTTA
Source organism: uncultured Clostridiaceae bacterium (assembly GCA_963725425.1). GTDB lineage: Bacteria > Bacillota > Clostridia > Clostridiales > Clostridiaceae > Clostridium_I. The sequence continues at coordinate 838,718 of CAVRYJ010000045.1, read as the reverse complement.
CAACTTCCCAAAGTGCCCCAAGCACTCCACCTTCTGTTATGTCATGCATGGAATTAACTCCATGTTTTCCACATAACTTTCCTTCTTTTACTACACTTATGTGATCTATATATCCCTTTGCTTCCTTTATCTCTTCTTCAGAAAGAATGTCCTTTAAACTTTCTATTTTATCGCTAACGGCGATAAAGCTGCCTTCCATAGCTAGTTTTTTTGTTACTATTATATCATCATTAACTTTAGCTCCACCTGTTTTTACTGCCGTATTTTTAGGAGTTTTCCCTATAGCAGTACAAGAAATAACCATTTTATTAACTGCTCTAGTTACTTCAGTGTGGCCTCCTAGTACTTCAATATTTAAAGTTCTACATTCCTCGCTTATTTCCTTCATAACCTTTTTAATTTCCTCTATAGTGCTACTTACAGGTGCAAGCAGTGTAACTAGTATACCAATTGGTTCAGCACCACAGGAAGCGATATCATTGCAATTTATGTGCACTGCTAGTTTTCCACTTCCGTTTTCAGAACCAGTTATTGGATCTGTTGAAACAACACACTCCATTTCCCCAAATTCTATTACACTACAGTCTTCTCCAATGCTCCCTCTTATTCTAACATCGTCTCTTTTAATACCTCTATTATTATCAATAATTTCTTTTAATTCATAGGAATCCAATTTGCCGACCTTCATAAAAAATCTACCCTTCCATAACTAATTTATACACAATTAATAACATAATTTCATATACTGTTATATAGTAATTTTTTGGTGGTGCTATTTTGAAATACATTGGACCTTTTCTAAAATTAAATTATCTAAGCAAAGTAAATATAGGCAATCAATTATTCCACCTTGCAAAGGAAAACGAAAAAATACTCATATTTTACTCTAATTTTGGCATAGTAAGTGACTCTAAAAAGCCAGAATTAAGCATTAAATCTAACTATGATATTAACACATTTAAAGCTTTTTCTCCACTATTGTGTATATATAAAAAGGGAGATGTGAAACTTTTAAATGAAGGAAATAAATTACATTTTTTAGAGGATAGATTTAGGCGAGATATATTAATTTTCAGCAATGCTCTTATGACTTTGTCCATTTTAGAGCTAGCAAAATACTATAAAGCTGTTGAAGGTAACCACAAATCAAAACATAGTCTTTATAGAACATATATTAATGTTGCTGAAAATCAATTAGAATTCTATTTAACATATCTTAGAAACGCAGAAGGTATATTTGTAGATAAAAAAAATATTTCAGATTCCAATGAGTTCAAGTTTGAAAATAAATCCAAAGGATACCTCTTTTCAGATCAGGCTTTTATTATGGCTGCATTTGGAAGTTGCGCTCGTCTTTGTCATAATAAAGATGGCGAACAATACAAAAATTTTTCCTTTGATATATTTAATATGCTCTACGGATGTAGAGAAAATATATATGTTTTGCCTATTAATGAAATCATGAAAATATGTTTAGGACTTAATATATTTTACGACCTTACTGAAAACAAGCGAGTATTTTTACTATTACTGGATCTATATGACTGCATAGAATACAACTTAAAAGAGGACCTAGAAGGCAAGGAAGCAATAACTATTAAGTGTATGTTCTTAATTAATTCAATGCTTATTTATAAACACAGTAAGCTTATAAAGTATAAGGATAATGCACTTAATACCCTTAAAGAAATTAATGAATGTTATGACACTGATATTGGCATTTTCAAAAAAGAAAGTAGCAAAAAAGAGCTAGACATTACTTCATCTGAGCTGATTTTATATCTCATAAGTACCTTGCTCTGTTTTGAAGGCAAAGATGAAACAGAAACAAGCCGCGTAGTTTCAGCACTTTTTAAACATATAGTAGAAGAGTCCCAAATTATAGGTAGCTGGCCAGAGGTGCCTAATTTAGATAGCCCTGAAAGATATACAAATTTCACTTTGGACTCTACAGACTTATTGGACGAAAAAAATTTCAAACTTGATTCCATGGGAACTCCTGAATCAACTTTAGTTTTACCATTATTTTTAAAAGAAATAACCTATAATAAAAAGAAAAATTCTTTTTCAGAACCCAAAAGTTCTTTTTACAGTGATCAAAATATGCTCTTTTTCTTTTTATTTATTTACCTTTTCAAGCCAGTTTTTGAGATAAATTGAAACTGGAACTCAGATATGGATTGTTTTTACCACATCTGAGTGTTAATTTAAGTAGCTTTCCTCTATAGGTACAACAGTAAAGCTATACTTCTAGTGAGATTTTCACATCTACTAGCGAATAGATAATTTTTCTATTTCAATGTTTCCATACTTATCCACTTCAAGTCCCTTAACCGCTACCTTTGAACAAACTCCTATATTTTTAGTATAAACAGGTATTATTGGCATTAAACTCACTAGTTCTTTTAAAGCTTTTGAATAAAGCTCATTCCTTTTGTTTATATCAAAGGCTATGCTTGAATCATAAATGAAGTTATTATAGTTATCATCGTTATACCCATATATATTAGCGGGATACTTTGACTGCCACATTTCAAGAAAAGCCATTGGATCATTATAATTCAAATTGTACTCACCAAAATAAATATCATAATCATTGCTTTTTATAACATCATCTATATCCTTGCTACTATATCCAATAAGTTGGAATTCAATGTTCTTTTTCTTTGGAATACTATCATTTATATTTTTTATTATCTGCTGGCATATTTTTTGGTTGTCACCTTGATCTAAATATACCATTTTTATTGTTTCTCCATTATAGCTACTTTTATTTAGGCAATTTAAAGCTTCAATTGATGAACTACTTGGAAGTGTAATAGATTTTAATTCTGTATTCATTGCTACTGGAAAAAACGAATTGTTAACTTGCCCAAAATCACCTGTGGTTGCATTTTTAAATTTATTTTTATCTAGAGCATAATTAATAGCTTTTCTAAAGCTCACATCACTTGTAGATGCCTCACTATTTAAATTGAAAAATAAAGATTCTACTGTAAAACTACTATAAATTTTTTCTTGGTTTTTACTTTTAAGTCTCTGAACCTCAGTAGAAGGTGGATTTAAAAAAATATCTATATTTTTGTTAGTTTCAAAGTCAGCTAGGGAGTATTCTCCCCCATTTTTGCCTTGTAATAATACCAAATTTTCACTGCTTACACTGTCTTTAAATACATAATTTTTATTCTTAGTCAAATATATTTTATTATCATTAGTAATTTTTTGAATTTTAAATGGTCCTGTATAAGCAATTTCACCATAATTTTTTTTCCAATTAGTCAGTTTAGAATTGATTTTTCTAAGACCATACATTGGTTGACTAAGTAAGTCTAGCAGATATGGTTCTGGTGAATTCAACCTTATTTGAAGTATATTTTCTCCTAATGATGTTATAGCCACAGATGAAAAATCAGTTTTTTTTGAAATATAATCTTCAACACCAAAAACAATCTTTAGCTCATTTCTATATATACTGTTATAGTCTAATTTTAGTATATCTCTAAAAAAATCGCAAAAATCACTAGCAGTAATACTTTTCCCATCACTCCACTTTATATTATCTCTTAGGGTAAAAGTATAAACAAGTCCATCTTTAGAAATGTCACAACTCTTTGCTAGTCCATACTCAATGTTACTATTACCGATATTGTCCTGTTTTTCGTAGACTAGGCCTTCAAATAAAGCCTCTGAAAATTCTTTTGCTCTGGAATTATATTCATCTAATTTTTCTAAATCATTAGGAAGTTTTTCTATGTCGTATACCAATTGTTTATTCTCTTTTGACATTGTATCCACGCTACTTTTTTCTTCCACACATGCCGTTAGCTCTATGCTCATAATTATAATTATAACAAAACATGAAAATTTTTTTAATTTATACATATTTATAACCTTTTCCCAACTATAGAATTAATCTGTTTATATTATTACCAAAATAAACCTTTTTTAAACTATACCCTTTTATGTTATAATATGAGTATATTTATAATTCACATTATTTAAAGATAAAATTTCTACTGGAGGGTAATTTGATGTTTATTGTATTGGGAATAATCGGCATTATATTCATGGTTACATTTATCTTTATTGGAGTATGGAGTTTTATTATTTTAACCAAAGTATACGATCAGTTAAAGTATAAAAACTACCTTATAGAAAAAATAAATCATAACCTTTCGCTCAAAAACAATTGTAATAGTACGCATAGTACATATAAAAAGACTACAGATTTAGATAAGGAAAACTTACCCGATTCAGATGGGATTTCTTTAGATAAATGCCCTTCAAAGGAAGACACAATAAATGCTTATGATTCACAAACCCATTCACCTGATAAAAAAGAAGTGTAACGAACCCTTCAAAATATAGTTAAAAGTTAAAAGTTAAAAGTTAATGAGGATTTTCTGCTAACGCAGAAGAATCAATAAAATTAGGGATGCAAGAAGATTTGTTACACAAATCCACCTGCATCCCAATTTTATTTTCAACAACTACAAATTTTGTAACTTGTCACTTGCCCTTAGTATTTTTTTATTTCTTCATTTACAAGTTTATTTACTATCTGAGGATTTGCTTTTCCTCTTGTTTCTTTCATTATTAGACCAACAACGAAACCTAGAACCCTATTTTTTCCATTTTTGAAATCTTCGATGGATTTAGGGTTTGCATCTAAAACTTTTTTAACCACTTCAAGTATTGAACCTTCATCACTATTTTGAGTAAGTCCTTTTTCTTCTACAATTGTTTCAGGTGATTTACCTGTGTTAAACATTTCTACTATAACCTTTTTACCAATAGCATTTGAAATAGTCTTAGCATTAGTAAGCTTTATAAGTTCAGCAAGGTCCTCAGGTGTAAATTTTAGATCTTCAACCCAAGTAGCATTTTCCTTCATTATTTTAGAAATATCCCCCATTAACCAATTAGATGCTGATTTTGCATCACCACTGGCCAAAGCTGTCTTTTCAAAAAATCCGCCATTGACATTGTAATTGTTAGTACATAAGCATCATATCTAGGAATTTCAAATTCCTTTACAAATCTTATTTCTTTATCATGAGGAAGTTCTGGTATGGTGTTTCTTATTTCCTCAATCCACTCTTCATCAATATTTAAGGTAACAAGATCTCCTTCTGGAAAATACCTGTAATCATTTGCAAACTCTTTACTTCGCATTACAGCAGTTATTGAATTCGCATCATCCCATCTTCTTGTATCCTGACTAAGTTTTTCACCAGCTTCTACCGCTTTAATTTGCCTATCTATCTCATAGTTTAGTGCTTTTTCAAGTGCTTTAAAAGAATTCATGTTTTTGATTTCTGTTCGCGTGCCAAAGGTGTCAGATCCCTTTTCCATCACTGAAATATTTGCATCACACCTTAAAGATCCCTCTTCCATTTTACAATCTGAAACCCCTGTACATGAAAGAATACTCTTTATCATTTCCAAATATTTCACTGCTTCTTTAGGGCTTCTCATATCTGGCCTAGAAACTATTTCGGCTAGTGGTACCCCAGCTCTGTTAAAATCAACTAGTGTACCTGCTGGTGTGTGAAGTAATTTTCCAGCATCTTCTTCTATATGAATTCTCTCTATGCCAATTTTTTTTGTACTTCCATCATCCAATTCTATTTCTATATATCCGTCCCTGCATAATGGTAATTCATCCTGAGTTATTTGATAATTTTTAGGACAATCTGGGTAGAAATAATTTTTTCTATCCATTCTTCCAAGTCTTGTTATATCACAATTTAACGCAAGTCCTGCCTTTATTCCATATTCAACTACCTTTTTATTTAAATGTGGAAGTGATCCAGGAAGACCCATACATACTGGACAAACGTGAGTATTAGGCTGTCCTCCAAATTCTGTAATACATCCACAATTCATTTTGGTTTTTGTTAAAAGTTCAGTATGAACTTCAAGTCCTATTACAACTTCGTATTCCATATTTTTCACCATCCTTACTCTATTACAGCGCTTTTTTTGTGCCAATCTGTTGATGCTTCATAACTATATGCCATATTGAACAATGTATCTTCTCTAAAGTAGTTTCCAATAAATTGAAGACCAACTGGAAGACCATTTACAAAACCACAAGGCACTGAAATTGCTGGAAGCCCAGCGATATTAACAGGTACAGTATATACATCGGATAAATACATTGATAAAACATCATCAGTCTTCTCGCCAAATTTGAAAGCGGTAGTAGGTGATGTAGGTGATACTAACACATCAAAATCTTCAAAGGTTTTTACGAAATCTTGTTTTATCAAATTTCTTACCTTTAAAGCTTTTTTATAATAAGCATCATAATAACCTGCCGACAGTGCATAAGTGCCAAGCATTATCCTTCTCTTTACTTCTTTTCCAAAGCCTTCACTTCTTGACTTTGTATATATGTCTACCGCATCCTGCGCATCCTTAGATCTGTGACCAAATCTTATTCCATCAAATCTAGCAAGGTTTGAAGAAGCCTCTGCTGAAGATATTATGTAATATGCTGCCAAAGAATACTCTGTAAGTGGTAATGAAATCTTTTTAACTATAGCTCCATTATCCTCTAATACCCTTATTGCTTCATCAATGCACTTCCTAACATCGTTATCTAATCCTTCTCCAAAATATTCTTGTGGAATACCTATTTTTTTACCTTTTATGTTTTTAACTAAACTCTTTGAATAATCCTGCACTGGTTTATTTACAGTAGTAAAATCCATCTTATCAATTCCTGCAATAGCTTGAGTTAGCATTGCACAATCTTCAACATCCCGACCTATAGTTCCAACCTGATCAAGAGTTGATCCAAAGGCAGTTACTCCATATCTTGATATTCTTCCATAAGTTGGCTTTAACCCAACTACACCACAAAATGATGAAGGCTGTCTTACAGAGCCACCTGTTTCTGTACCAAGCGTAAGTGGTGACTCAAATGCTGCAACTGCTGCAGCTGAAGCACCAGACGATCCTCCTGGTACGCAGTCTTTATTCCAAGGATTAAAAACCTTTTTAAAGGCACTATTTTCATTTGATGAACCCATTGCAAACTCATCCATATTAAGCTTTCCAATAATTATTCCGTTACTATCCTTTATTCGCTGAGTAACTGTTGCATCATAAGGTGATATGTATCCTTCTAGTATTTTAGATCCACAAGTGTTTTGCATCCCCTTTACACTTATATTATCCTTTATTGCCACTGGTACACCGCCAAGGCCTTCTAATTTTTCTTTTCCCTCAAGCTTTGCGTCCAGCTTTTTAGCATTTAAAATAGCTTCTTCCTTAGCTTCATATAAGTAAGCTCCAATTTTGTTATCCGTATTATCTATTCTATTAAAAAAAGCATTAGTAACTTCCTCAACCTTTACCTGTTTATTATTTATAAGTTCTTTAAGTTCATGAGCTTTAAGCTTATGTAGTTCCATTTTCTACCTCCCGTTTGCTATACAATATTTAAAACCTTATTCTATTATTTTGGGCACTACTATATATTCTTCTAATTTTTGCGGTGCATTTTCTAAAACATACTTAAGTTCCATTGAAGGTTCTACTTCATCTTCTCTGAATTTATTTTCAATGTAATAAGGATTTACTATTATCTCTGTATCTTTAGTATCAAGTTCACCCAATTTTTCAATATAACCTAATACACTATTAAGATCTCCAATTAGTTCATCTTTTTCTTCTTCAGTAAAGCTAAGTCTTGCAAGCTCAGCAACATATTCCACATCTTTTTTTGAAACTGACATATTATCCCTCTTTTCTTTAGGTATCTAAAATAAAATCAACACATTTGATTATACAATATATTAGGATATTTTAATAGGCATTATATCACAACAAAATAGGCTACCTTTTGGTAACCTATTTTGTTGTGATGCGCGGTACAAAATAAAAATTCAAACAATTATTATATATAAATTTAACTTATCAAGTTAAGAAACTCCAAGGTAAATAAAAACCATTGCTCCAAATGCAATTAATGTACACACTATACAATACAATCCATTTTCAGATCTTTCTTTTTTATCAATGCTCATTTTTATTGCCCAAGTAATCATTGTCCCAGCTACACACACTTGAACAATATTATAATTTATTATATGACCATAAATACTAAAGGATACTGTATAAATTATAGTTAACATGGTGAGTAATACAAATATCCAGCCCAAAGCGCTTACAGTTTTTCTCATTTTTACCTCCTATTTCACCCCAAAATAATATTAATCCATTTTGTTCTAGTTGTAAACCTTTTTATAGCATTAACTACTTATAATTTGTTAATATTTCGTTAAATTCATCTTCTGAAATAATTTTCACTCCAAGTTCTACTGCTTTATCATATTTAGATCCTGGATCTTTTCCTACGAGTACATAATCTGTCTTTTTACTTACGCTGCTAGAAACTTTTGCACCAAGTGCTTCTATCTTTTCTTTTATTTCACTTCTGCTAAAGTTTTGAAGACTTCCTGTTACAACCACAGTTTTCTCCAAAAATGCATTTTCAAATACATGTTCTTCTTCGTAATGAGGTTTTACTCCAACCTCAATTAGTTCTTTTATATTATCTATTATTTTATCCTCTTTAAAAAATTCTAAAACACTATTGGCTACAATTTCACCAATATCCTGAATGGAAATTAATTCATCAAAGTCAGCATTCATTATATTTTCCAACTTTTTTAATCTTTTAACCATATCTTTAGCCGTTTTTTTACCAACATTTGGAATGCCTAGTGCATATATAAAAGCAGCCAGTTCTGCATCTTTACTTTTTTCAATAGAATCAATAAGATTTTGTGCTTTTTTATCACCAAATCTGTCCAAATTTAAAAGTTCTTCTTTTTTTATTTTGTACAAGTCTGTTATAGCTTTTATTTGTAGCTTTTCAAATAGAAGTTCTGCAGTTTTCTCGCTAAATCCCTCTATATTCATTGCCTCTCTGCTTCCAAAGTGTACTATACTTTTAACCATTTGTGGCCTACATGACAAAGTGTTTTCACAAAAATAATGAACTCCATCTTGTACAAGTTCACTGCCACAGTATGGACATATTTTGGGTATCTCTATGATTTTTTCATCAGTGCTTGCTTCAGCCACTCCCATAATCTCTGGAATAACATCATTTGAGCGTCTCACAAATACCAAACTTCCTATTTTAACACCCTTTCTCCTTATATCATCCATATTGTTCAGAGTTGCACGTTTTACTGTAACTCCAGCAAGTTCCACAGGTTCTAAAAGAGCTGTAGGTGTTATTTTACCAGTTCTACCCACGTTCCATTCTACATCTATTAACTTCGTAGTCGCCTCTTCTGCTTCAAATTTGAAAGCTATTGCCCACTTGGGAAATTTTATGGTATTCCCCATTAGTTCTCTAGTTCTTATGTCATCTATAGCTATTACTATTCCATCAATATCATAGTTAAGCTTAGGCCTTAATTCCTTTATATAATCTATTTCTTTTTCAATTTCCTCTATGCTGCTACATTCTTTTATATATCTGTCTACAGGAAAATTCATGTCTATTAAGAAATCCATCATTTCCTTATAGGTTTTGAATGGATTGCCTTCATTATATCCTACGTCATAGAAAAATGCAGACAAATTTCTTTTTGCAGTTTCTTTAACATTTAAATTTCTAAGTGCACCTGCCGCACCGTTTCTCAAATTTTTAAGTGGGGCATCTGCATTACTGTTATATTTATCAAAAGCCTCTTTTGTCATTACAGCTTCGCCATGAACTTCAATCAAAAAGAATTGTCAATCCTAAGTGGAAGCGATTTTATGGTTCTTGCTTGCATAGTAACATCTTCACCTATTACGCCTGTACCTCTGGTTGCTGAAGTTACCATTATGCCGCTTTCATCGTAAGTACAATTAATAGTAAGTCCATCAAATTTTTTTGTTGCAATATATTTTATGTCAGGGAGTTTTTCTTCATGTAAGGCGTTATACTCCTTAATAAATTTCAGATTTCTATTGTGCCATTCCGCAATTTCATTTACAGACTGTGCCTTATCAAGGCTCCAAAGTGGTGCCTTATGAGTATACTTTTTAAACTGTGGAAGCACTACATCACCAACTCTAACCGTTGGTGAATAGGTCAGCACTACTCCTGTTTTTTCTTCTAACTTACGCAGTTTATCATATTCTTTATCATACTGTGCGTCAGAAATTGTAGGATCGTCCATAGAATAATACTGGTATGCATATCTATTAAGTTTTTTTATTAAATCTTCCATTTCAATTAATTCATTATCCATTACAAAATTACTCCATTCATATAATTTCCAAAGGTGCTAAATCTAGTTTTAAATTTTTAATCCCCATATTTTCGAAAGCTATAGTAAGATTTACTGAACCGTCTTTTTTATTCACAGTTATTATAGTACCAACACCAAATTTCACATGTTTTACCTTTCTTCCAATAGTTGCTTCTGTCTCACTTAATGTTTTTATCTCCTTTTTAGGGACTACACTATAGTCTAAAACTGATTCATAACTCCTAACTTTTAAATCTAGTTTAGAATTTCTAGGAGGTATATCCCTATTCATCCCTTGAAAGTTATTATAGTTTCTTCCACTTTCCCGTCTATTGTTATTTGAACTTTTATTTACCTGTCCAATGTTTTTACCTGTTAGAGTTACTTGTTCTCTTAAATCCTTTGGAATTTCTAGTATAAAATCAGATTCTCCATAGGAAACTGATCTGCCAAAAACCCTTCTAGTCTGGGCTGATGTCAAAAAAGTTCTTCTTTTGCTCTTGTAATTCCAACATAAGCAAGTCTTCTTGACTCTTCCATTTCAGCAAAATTATCAAGAGATGCTGTGCCAGGAAATATTCCATTTTCCATTCCAACCATGAATACTACTGGAAACTCAAGCCCTTTTGCACTATGTACTGTCATCATAACAACGGTGCATGCACCCTCATCATAGTTGTCTACATCTGCCACAAGCGCCGTCTTTTCAAGAAAAGCAGCCAGAGATTTATCTTCTTGAGTATTTTCAAAATCAACTGCTGCTGAGACAAGTTCCTGGATGTTTTCTATTCTTGTTTCATCTTGCAAATCATCTGATTTTTTTAATTGGGCTAGATATCCAGTTTGAGCTAAAAGCTCTTCAATTAAAGTTGAAATCTTAATTTCATCTTTCCTTATCATAAAGCTATTTATTATACTTGTAAACTTATTAATTGATGACATACTTCTTGGAGTAAGTCCTGGTATATTTTCTACATCTAATAGTGAACTATATATACATTCTTCAATTCCATCAGCAAAGTTTTGTATCTTTTCAAAAGAGGTGTCTCCAATACTTCTCTTTGGTACATTTATAATTCTCTTTAAACTTATATTATCAAGAGGATTACATATAAGTTTTAAATAAGACATTATGTCCTTAATTTCTTTTCTATCATAGAATTTCAGCCCACCGATTATTCTATAAGGTATGTGTCTTTTCATAAATATATCTTCAAAAAGTCTAGACTGAGCATTGGTTCTATAAAGAATAGCAAAATCTTTATAACTTCTGTTTCCATTTTCCACCGATTTTTGTATTTCATTTGCTACAAATTGTGCTTCTTCTATATCAGAATAACTTCTATACACCCTTATCTTTGATCCAGCTTCACTTCTTGTCCTAAGCGTTTTAAAGTGTTCATGTTGGTTGTTCTTTATAACTCCATTTGCAGCTTCTAGTATATTCTTTTTAGATCTGTAGTTTTCTTCAAGCTTTATTACTTTAGCATCTTTATAGTCTTTTTCGAAGTCCAGTATATTTCTTATATCTGCTCCTCTCCAGCCATATATGCATTGATCATCATCGCCAACAACGCAGAGATTTTTATGCTCCATAGCCAAAAGTCTTACAAATTCATATTGAGTTTTATTAGTATCTTGATATTCATCGATCATTATATATCTAAATTTTCTCTGATAGAATTCCAAAACGTCCTTATTTTTCTTGAATAGTTCAACAGTTTTAAATATTAAATCATCAAAATCCAAAGCATTATTTTCCTTAAGCCTTTTTTGATATAATATGTACACCTCGGCAATTTTATTCAATCTATAATTTTTTTCATTTTGAATTTTAAATTCTTGTGGGGAAACCATCTTATCTTTTTGATCTCCTATTTTAGATATTATCTCTTTGTCTGTTATATCTTTATCATTTATACCAACCTTTTTTATGCATTGATTTATTAGTGTCTTTTGGTCAGCGCTATCATATATAGTAAAGTTTTTATTATATCCAATTTTATCTATTTCTCTTCTAAGTATCCTAACGCAACTTGAGTGAAAGGTTGAAATCCACATATTATCAGCTTTATTACCAACCAGTACCCTGACTCTTTCTTTCATTTCATGTGCTGCTTTATTTGTAAATGTTATAGCTAATATTTGAGATGGGTAGATATTTAAATCCTCTATCATATGCGCAATTCTATATGTTAAAACCCTTGTCTTACCAGAACCTGCACCAGCCAAAACCAGTAATGGTCCATCAACAGCTATTGCTGCCTCATATTGTTCCTTATTCAATAAATTTTTTAAATCCATTTGTTGCCTCCTAGTAATAAAACTATATATTAAATTATTTTCCCTTTTCGTCTTTTATATTCACAAAAGGGGATTTCACCCATAAAAAATAATTTTAATTTCAATCATATTCTAAGATATTATATCACACTTTTATTGCCTTCTGTTTTTAAGTATTATGTTTTATAAAATAAAAGATGTGCCCAAAAATCTTTTAAATGGGCACATCTTTTATCTTATATCTTGTTATGTATTTTTTACTATTTTTCTGTTTTTTCATCTACTACATTAAGTCTATTTAACACTATATTATAACCATCACTTCCATAATTCAAGCATCTATTAACTCGACTAATTGTAGCTGTACTTGCTCCTGTTTCTTCACCTATTTTAGAATAAGTATTTTTTTCTGATAACATAGTTGCAACATGTAACCTTTGTTCAATAGCTTTAACTTCATTTATTGTAAATATATCTTCAAAGAATCTATAACATTCTTCTCTTGTCTTTAATGTTAAAATAGCATCACATAAAAAATCCGCATTTTTATTTTTTAGTTTGGATTCAAATTTAGACATTTACTCGTCCTCCTTTTTTAAGACCTGTATAAATTTTAACATTAATTATGAGCATATTCTATATTTTAATACATTTTATTTCAACTTAAATTAAAAGATTACTTTGAAAATGTTTATGCATTTAATCATTCATCTTATTATCATTTTGAGCTTTACAATTCATTTTCTGCAAAATAAAAAACAGCCCTTGGGGCAGAGCTGTCTATAAATAAATAAAAAGGGGGCTATTCCTCTCACTTATCTTACATAAGTTATTATATATATGTGAGATATAAAAATCAAGTACTTTTTTCAAATTCATTTTTTAATTAAAAAATATGACTTGAATTCATTCATATCTTTTTGAAGATGACTTATGTTGATTTAGAAGATCAATTTCATTTTGTGACAATTCTCTATATTCACCCTCATTTAATCTTTCATCTAAATCTATTGGTCCAAATCTAATTCTTCTTAAGTAAACTACTTCCTTGTTCCTTGCAATAAACATTCTTTTTACTTGATGAAATTTACCTTCTTGTACTGTAACATTGACCTTAGTACTAGTAGAATCCGAACTTACTATATCTAGCACTGCTGGCATACATTTATATTCGTCCTCCAGCACTATTCCATCTTTAAATGCTTTAACATCCTCTTCATCCACAGCTTTATCTGTTTCAGCATAATAAACCTTATCCACATGCCATTTAGGCGAAATTAATCTATGGTTCATTTCACCATCATTTGTTAATAACAATAGACCAACAGTATCTTTATCTAGTCTACCCACAGGGAATGGTTCAAAGGTGGCGTCATATGGTTTTAGTAAATCTATTACCGTTTTATCATAGTTATCAAAGGTTGCTGATACAACTCCTGCTGGCTTATTCATTATATAATAAACATATTTCTTATAAATCAACTCTTCACCCTTAATAAATATTTCATTTTTTTGTATATCAACTAGGGCATCACTGGATTTAACCTTTTTTCCATCAATCTCTACAAAGCCTGCTTTAACTAATTTTTTTACGTCTTTTCTAGATCCATATCCCGAATTGGATAAAACCTTATCTAATCTTTCCATCTTAAAAACAATTCCTTTCCTCAAGTGTCTATCATAAACTTTTATGCTAACACTAATTATTTAGTGTTTTTGAATATACTTTACAATAAAATACCCCTTGCTAAAAAACGAAGGGGTTTAGATAATTAAGCGTTGCTACTTTGATTTGCTAAGTAATATGATGATACCTTGGATACATAATTTCTAGTTTCACTAGGGAGTTCACTGATGTCTCCTCCACTTTTTTCTACTGCACCAGGTCCAGCATTATATGCTGCAATTGCCATTTTAGAATTACCAAAGGTATCAAGTAACTCCTTTAAATATTTAGTTCCACCATCCACATTTTGGTTTATATCATAAGCATTTTTTACTCCAAGTTCACTTGCTGTACCAGGCATAAGTTGCATAAGTCCCTCAGCACCACAGCTTGAAGTTGCATTGGGATTAAAAGAAGATTCTTGTTTAATAACTGCTAAAATCAAGTTTTTGTCTACTCCATATTTTTTAGAAGCATTGTCAACTGCCTGTTCTATACTCAAATTACTCACACTAACATCATATTTAACATCAGTAGTAATATCGTCTTTACTCTTAAGTACTGGCAATTTACTTACATCCACGTTTCCTACTGAACTTCCAGTAGAACTTTGGGTTTCATTTGATAAACTTTCCAATAAACTTTGAAATGAATTGGATTGTTCTCCACCTAAATCACTATTTGATGAATCATTTCCAGATATATTATTTAACAGTTCACTCATTATTTCTAATTGAAGTGAATTTGCTACACTATTTGTGTTCAAAATATCACCCTATTAATTATAAATTTTTTCAGTATACTTACATTATACCTAAAATTATAGTGAATTTATACCTCAAATTCTAAAATACTGTAGTCTTCATATGCTATTTTTTTAGACTGACTTTTGCTTAATGCTAAAATTTTGTAATTACCTTCACTAAATATCATAAATGTATAATAACTTTTTCTGCTATATTTCTGTGCTAGAGTCCACTCTCCTTTTTCAAATAAATAGAACTCATAAACTACTTCTTTTCCACCATGGCAAGATACTTTAAAATTAATGCTTTCGTTAATTTTAGGTTGTATTTTATCACATTCAATGGTAGTACTAGTAATTGGTAGTGCATCAAATATACGCAATTTTATATTTTTTTTACAGTCAAAACTCCTGTCACTATTTTTATTTTTAGCGAAAATTTCTACTTCATAAAAGCCAGAACATTTAGGCTTAATTATATATTTAGTATCGGATATATATTCTGTTTCTTCAACTACACGATCATTCATTTTCAAAATATATTTATTCAATATATTTTTTGTGTTTTCAGAAACAATTGTAAGTTCTATTTTATCACCAACCATATAATGATCATTACATGGAAAAAGAATATAATCAATGCTGGCAGGTATATATTTAAGTACTTGTAAATAAACAAGGCTGTGGCTATCATACTCTTTTAATGAAAATTTATCTTTAACTCTTACTTCCAGTTCATAATTACCACATTTTTCAGCAGTATAATTTACCCAATTACATGTTCCATATGAGATTTTTTCTATATTTCCCGCCTCATCTTTTACATTGAATGAATATCTTAGATCAATTCCTCCATCTGCTATGGCCTTTATATTAATACTCTCCCCAACTAAAAGTCTATCGTTCTTATCTTTTATTATTTCCTTTATAACAACAGGATCATAAATTGTATCTTCAATGTTAAACTCTAGACTTGTAGTATCCTCGTAGTCTCCTTTAAACGTAGCGTCTTTTACTAGTAGCTTTATTTTGTAGTTACTAGCTTGCTTAGGTTTCCATATAAAGCTATCACTCTTCAAATATCCTGTATCTTTGTTTTCTGCTCCTTCTATTATATATCTATATAATAGATTTCTTCCACCATTAACAACTGGTTTTAATGTTACCTCATTCTCAACGGACTGAGGAGAAGAGACGTCTGTAATGAAACTTTTGATTTTTACAGTTCTATATTTTTTTACATTATAAATAATCACTGCTCTTTCGTCATATGCACTAGGTGAATACATATCTTTAACCATACACAAGAGTTTAAACTCTCCAAAACCCTTTTCAATATAGCTTATTATTCTTTTGGTAGAATAGTTTTGAAGGCACAAAGTATTACCTTCTGAATCGATTTTAACAAATTTATATAATACAAGTCTCGTATCATCGTACTCTATATCTACTTCAAAAGTAATTTCGTTGTCCATTAACAATTCCTCTGTAAGACATCTAAAATCCTTTATTTCCATTTTATCTATTTGTAGCACATTATAAGCTATATTTTCAAAATCATCATATTTTTCTTTGGAATCTAAAAGTTTACATTGAACTACTAATTCCTGTTCTCCAATTCTAGTAACAGTCCACGTTATCATATCATCTGCACTATAATCCTTCAAAAGTATCCAACTATCATTTTGCTTTATAGCATACTTAAACAAGAGTCCACATTTATCAGTTTCCACCTTAGCAGTTATCTTTTCTCCAACAGTAAGTTCTTCTCTGTCTAACGTTACATTAGTAATTATCTTTTTCTCCATATCTCCAATTATATACTCTGCCTTACTTAAATAGCTAAAAGGTTTTTTTTCGTTAGCTTTGCGAGCTTGTACCATTATAGTATATATTCCTTCCTTTTCAGGTTCCCATTCTAATGACCTGCTTTTAGAAAAATCCTTTAAAAGGTTCCATTTCCCCTGTAACCCTATGAAATATTTGTAAAGTAAATCTTCTTCAATCCCATCTCCAATTTTAATCATTATATTTTGTTTGGCCTTTTGAGGACTTGCTATATTAAATTTGATTTCAAACTCATTCATTAAATTCATCCCCTGTTACTATAATCTTTTTTTCATTATACTCTATTTCCATTATTTGTCACAAGCTTTTTATTTACATTTTTGTGTTTTTCTACTAATATAATTATAAACACATTTTTTTAAATTTACTATATTTTATGGAGGTTCAAAAATGAATATTATCAGGGCAGCTATAACTGGGTTTAAATCTGTTGAATGTAATGTGGACAATGTTAATGATTTTAATTTAATACAGTTTTATTTTAAAAATGGCAACAGATTTATAAATATTATTAATCATTATAGTAATAATAACATAATAAGCCTAGTTTTGTCGGAAGAAATAGATATAAAATATCCCTGTACTTTATATTATAATGAGCAAACTTTTGCAGCTTGTGATTATTATAAACTCTTTGCTTCTGATGAATTTAATGGTAGATTTTTTACATTAGATGAACTGGGTTTAAACTATAATGAAACTTATTCTGAATTTAGAGTTTGGTCGCCTGTGGCAATCTCCGTGAATCTACTACTTTACAAAAAAGATAATGCTACTGATTTAGCTACTATACCCACAAGGGTACAGATGTCACAAATAAACGGTCTATGGTCTGTTCGTATAGATAAAAACCTAAAAGGCAAATTTTACACTTATGAAATTAATATTTATGGAAATCTTAATGAAGCTGTAGACCCCTATGCAAAAGCAGTTGGAGTTAATGGTAAAAGAGGAGCTATAATAGACCTTACAAGAACTAATCCAATTGGTTTTGAAAATGACACTCCCATAACTTATGGAAATTATTCAGATGCCATAATATATGAATTGAGCATTCGTGACATTAGTACAAATCCAAACTCTGGCATAAAAAATCCTGGTAAATTTATAGGACTTGCACAAACAGGTGCAACGACGAAAAACAATATTCCAACTGGTTTAGATTATCTAAAATATCTTGGCATAACACATGTTCAAATAATGCCTATGTTCGATTTTTCATACAAAAGCGTTGATGAAAAAAATCCTTATAAATATAATTGGGGATATGATCCTCAAAACTTTAATGCACCAGAGGGCAGCTACTCTACAAACCCATATAATCCAAGCTGCAGAATAGCTGAATTAAAGCAAATGATTCTTGCTTTTCATAAAAAAGGTATAGGGGTTAATATGGATGTAGTATACAATCATGTCTTTGAGTATAGTAGTCACAGTTTTGAATTAATTTTCCCAGGATATTATTTTAGACGTAATGAGGATGGTTCTCTTTCAAATGGAACAAACTGTGGTAATGATACTGCCTCTGAAAATCTCATGATGAAAAGGTTTATTATTGATTCCGTGTTATATTGGGCCAAAGAATACCATCTCGATGGTTTTAGAATTGATTTGATGGGTATTCACGATATAGATACAATAAACACATTAAGACATAAATTAAGTGGACTAGATAGAAAAATCATGCTTTATGGTGAGGGTTGGAATCTTGTTACTTCTCTTAATAAAGATAAAAAAGCTACCATTTCAAACTCATCACGACTACCTGAAATAGGATTTTTTAATGATATAACCAGAGACTTACTCCAAGGGAACGTTTTTTCTAAAGTTGATAAGGGCTTTATAAGTGGAAAAGAAGGTCTTGAATCTGCCATCATGTCTTCTGTTGTTGGATGCACTAAATACTCTAATTTTATAACTGGACCTTTTTATTCACCTTTGCAGTCAATAAACTACATTTCCTGCCACGACAACAGTACCCTTTGGGATAAATTAGAACTTACTAATAGCCATGATTCAGAACAAAAACGGATGGATAGGTTAAAATTTGCCATTGGTATTTTACTCACATGTCAAGGCATACCTATGCTATCCTCAGGAATGGAATTTGCTATTTCAAAAAAAGGCGTTGAAAACAGCTTCAATTCAAATGATGATATAAATTGGATTGATTGGGAAAGAAGAGACAAATATAAGGACGTAGTTGCATACGTGAAATCATTAATAAATTTAAGAAAAACTCATTCTGCCTTTAGATTAAGTACTCTAGATGATATAAAGGCAAACATAGAATTTATGTTTGTTCCTGCTAAAAATATATTAGTCTTTGTTATAAAGAGCATAGATATGGCGGACTCTTGGCATAACATAGCTGTTATTTATAACTCCAATGAATGTTCAGTGAAAATAGATCTACCTTCTGGCACATGGAAGCTCGTAGGTAATAAACATGTTGTTAGCAATAAAACTATAAGCAATCATACTGGTTTCTTCTTGGCTGAAGGAATAAGTGTTAGTGTGTTGTATAACAACAAATAATGCACAAATCAATAATGCACAGAAAGAAAATACACTAAATGCTAGTTATTTTTCTGTGCATTATTCTAGTGACCATTTTTCAGAACCCTCAATAATTCTCTTTAATGAAATATATAATTTTTCATCATCATCTCTGTTTCTTTTTTTATGGTTAGAGGTTTTTCCTCCCCCTTTTCTAACTTTTTGGCTTATATGCCTCTCAAAAAGTAGTCTTTCTATATTTTCATTTGAATATATATTTCCCTTTGGACTTATTGCATAAGCTTTTTTAGGTAACACCATAGCTGCAACGCCAAAATCCTGAGTAATTACAATATCGTCTTTCTCTACTGCATTTACAATTTTCATATCAACACTTTGGTAACCACTGTCAGCATATATTACGGTACTATACTCACTGCTCAAAACATGATTTGTATCGCAGTACATTATTACCTCAATGTCATTTTCCCTTGCTGCCTTCTCTATTAATTCCTTGCCTGGACATGCATCTGCATCCACAATTATTCTCAATAAAATCACCATCTTAAAAATCCTGCCTAAAAAGGCAGGATAAAATTATTGTTGTAATTTTGCTTCAAGTTCAACTTTTAAATCTTCATATCCAGGTTTTCCAAGAAGAGCGAACATATTTTTCTTATATGCTTCAACTCCTGGTTGATTAAATGGATTAACACCAAGTAAGTATCCACTTATTGCACAAGCTTTTTCAAAGAAATAAACAAGCTGTCCAAAATAGTAAGGTGTAAGTTCTGGAACATTTACTACAATAACTGGAATTCCTCCAGCATTATGTGCAAGAACGGTTCCCTTAAATGCTTGTTTATTTACAAAATCTACAGTTTTTCCACTTATGAAGTTTAACCCATCGAGATTTTCAGCATCAGTACCAACTGTAATTTCTTTTTTGGCTTTTCTACATTTATGAAAGTTTCAAAAATATTTCTTAATCCCTCTTGTATATATTGTCCCATAGAATGAAGATCTGTTGAGAAATCTGCTGCGGCTGGGAATATTCCCTTGCCATCTTTTCCTTCACTCTCTCCAAATAACTGCTTTAACCATTCACCAAAATAATGCAGAGAAGGTTCAAAGTTAACCATTATCTCTATAGTTTTTCCTTTTCTATATAGAGCATTTCTTGCCGCTGCATACTGATAACATTGATTTTTTGTTATATCTGTATTAGAATAAACTTCTCTAGCGTCAGCTGCACCTTTCATAATACTATCAATGTCTATTCCTGCTGCTGCTATAGGTAAAAGTCCAACTGCAGTTAACACAGAATATCTTCCCCCAACATCGTCTGGAACAACAAAAGTTTCATAGCCCTCTTTATCAGCTAAAGTCTTTAATGCACCTTTTTTAGCATCTGTAGTAGCATATATCCTTTTTCGCGCCTCATCTACTCCATATTTTTTTTCAAGAAGTTCCCTGAATATTCTAAATGCTAAAGCAGGTTCAGTTGTTGTACCTGATTTTGATATAACATTAACAGAGATGTCTTTATTTTTTACAGCTTCTAACAAATCTGATAGATAAGTTGAGCTTATATTATTTCCACAAAAGTATATTGCGGGACTTTTTCTAACGTCTTTATCTATGCTATGTGAAAATGAATGTGATAACATTCCTATTGCAGCTCTAGCACCAAGATATGAACCACCAATTCCTATAACTATTAGTACTTCAGAATCTCCTTTTATCTTTGCCGCAGCCCTTTTGATTTTTGCAAACTCTGCCTTATCGTAGTTAACAGGCAAATCCACCCAACCTAGAAAGTCGCTTCCATCACCAGTTCCATTAACAATTGTATCATTTGCTGTTTTTACAAGTGCCTTTAAACTAGTAACTTCATTATCTCCTAAGTATGGTCTTGTGTTTTTAAAATCCAATTTCAAAGATTTTTCCATATATATAACCTCCAATATTACTTAATAAAGTTTTCACCAATTAAAATTTTAGCCCATATAAATAAATTAATCAAGTTAATATTGGGTACATTAATAATTAGATTCGTATAAAAGTATAAATTTATTTTGTTATTTAATTGTTAAAAGTTTGACAAGCAAGTAAAACTGTTATATAATAGAAACAGAAGATTAGTACACAAATTAAAAAAACCTACTAGGAGGATTTTATTATGGAAAAAGTGATTAATGTAAAAAATATTATTGGTGAAGACTTCACCTGTGCTGATGCAATTTTATTAAAGAGTAATTTTAAAGTTGCCGACCATGAAAGTATAGTACTAGATTTTAATGGTATAAACGATGTACCAACTACCTTTTTCTACAATCTTTTTTCTGATATATTATATACTCAAAATAGAGAGAAATCCTTTAAAAACATTAAAGTTAAAAACCTAGCAGCAATGGATAATTACAATAGAGTAATTAATGGAACCACATTATCTTAATCCCCTATTATTAGATGCCTTCCCAAAAGCAAAATTTAGGTACATTGTATTTAAGTTTAGTTTTTAATTATAATATAGCATGGCTGTATGTAGCCGTGCTATATTTTTTTGATTAAACCTAATATAATTCTTTAACTATTTCCATTAATTTTTCCTTTGTATTAAGTTCAGGTTTTTCTAAAACCTTATCCAATAATCCATTTAAAATTATACCAATTTTTTTACCTGGCTCTACTCCTAATTTTATTAAATCATTACCATTAATTTTTAAATTCTTTAGGCTAAAACATTGTTTTTCTTCAAGAATATTATTTATTTCAATTTTTGTCATTTCTAATTTTTTGTGTCTTCCACAATAAAAATCTAAATTCTGTGCTTTTATATCCGCCTCCTTTACTTTTAATAAGTCTATTAAATTATCCTGCCCAATTTTATTAAGTAATCTTCTTATCTGTTTTTTGCTTGTTATCTGCACATCATGATATTCTACTAAGAGTAAAACCCTCTCAATTGTTTTATTGTCATATTTCATTCTTGTTAAAATCTCTTTAGCTATTTCTACCGATTCTTTAGGATGCTTATAAAAATGATCAATACCCTTTTCATCAGTGGATAAACAATTAGGTTTGCCAATATCGTGAAAAAACATGGTTAATTTTAACACTAGATTATCCTCAATGTTGTTTATGCTACGAAGTATATGTTCTCCTACATTAAAAACATGATAAATATTATTTTGTTTTGTCCTAATGCAAATTTGGAATTCTGGAATAAAATATTTTAATAATCCCAATTGGTCTAATTCTTCAATAATAAGCCCATCTGCAATTATTGTTTTGTTAAATTCTTCTCTTATTCTCTCTATAGATATAGCTTTTATGTTCTCTGATAAATTTGGTATTGAGTCACTTATATCACTATCTAGTTTAAAATTGAGTTGCGCCTGAAATCTTATTGCTCTAAGCATCCTTAGGGCATCTTCGTTAAATCTGTCACTTGCCCTACCTACACATTTTATAATCTTATTTTTCAAATCATCTATTCCACCATAATAATCAACGATTCCTTTTTCATTATTATATGCTAAAGCATTAATTGTAAAGTCCCTTCTTGCCAAGTCATCCTTTAAACTTGTGGTAAATTTAACCTTTTCAGGATGTCTATTATCTAAATACTCTCCATCAATTCTATAAGTAGTAATTTCATACGGAATCCCATCATCTCCTATTAAGGTTACTGTTCCGTGTTTTAATCCTGTGGGAATAACCATATACGTCGGCTTGAATATATTTATAATATCTTCTGGCAAACAATTTGTTGTAATATCGAAGTCCTGAGGTTTACGACCTAACAGGCTATCTCTTACACATCCACCAACTACATATGCTTCATAGCTAGACTCTTGTAGTTTTTTTAATATAATGTCCGCTCCACTTGATATGTTTATTTTCTTCATGATGGTTCACCTTCTTTTATTATTACCAAACTAAAAAAGAACAAGCTTAGTTACCATGGGCCTTTTCTGACCTTATGATCATTTAATTGAATTATACAGAATATTAATACAACTTTCAAATATTTAAACATTTTCTCTAGTTGTACGTTATTTTTATGTAAAAAAACAGCCTAATAGGAGTTAAGGCATCATCAAAGAAAATAGACTAGCATACTGGCTTGTTATTTTTCTGAAGATGCCTAATATCATTTAAGGTGTATTTGTTTTTTTTAATTTCATTACGTGCAAAACTAGTGTGATTAAAAGTGTATTTGAGATGAAATATATAAGGCATCTGAAAAGAAATAACAAGTCAAAGATTCTTAGGATATTTTGCGGTAGGCGAGGAGCCAAAACCTTGCGCATATTGATATATGTAATGGTTATGGCAACGAAGCATACCACAAAATAGACCAGAATACTGACTTGTTATTTCTTTGATGATGCCTTATCACCCTGCAATATATTTTCCTGCGATTTCAGTGTAGACAGGGTCATTCTTATCTACAAAAACACAATTGTCTGGCTCATCTTTAATTACAACAGTTGCCGCCTTACTATCAAATATACAGTAAGACTGTCCCTTGTATTTAACTTTAGTACTTCCACAATGCCAACATTCATGACTAATCTTCATAAATTATCCCTCCACAAATTACCATTTATAGAGTATTATTCGGTAAATAAATGAAAATTCCTTTTTATATTATCTTTTTTAAATATTATCTTGTAACTTTAATATATCTATATCACTTAAAACTTAATTCAAAAAAAATAACAAACTTTTTTTTCCAAAAAAAGCCTAAAGGTAATACCCTCAGGCTTCTACTTATCTTATACAATTATTTGAATTTAATTTTTTATTTCTTGATTTTTTAGAAAAATCCATCATATCCGAAAGGATAACCGTATCCATATCCGCCATATCCAAATCCACCGAATGCGGATCCTAATAATAGTCCTGCTGCAAGTAACCCCAGCCAAGAACTATGAACACGTCCAAGTCTATTTCCCCTCATATTATATACATTCCAACCATTGAAATATCCCATTTGTATTCCTGTAGAATTATAGATTACTCCGTTTGCTACATAGCCTATTTGGTTGTAATTAGAATCATACAGAAAGGAATCATTAACATACCCTATAATTCTATGACTTTTGTCGTAAACAGTATTACCATCTAAATGACCTACAATTCTTTCATTTTGATCATATATTTTCTCCATACGCTACTCACCCCTTCACATAAAAGTAAATTAAACCATGAAAATAATATGCGATATATTATATGAAAATTTAAAGTTTATTGCTACAAACACATTCCTATACAACAATTAAGAATGGTACTAACTTCTTTGAATATCTAACAATTAATTCTTTACTATTTTAATATAATACAAAAGGACACCCATTTCAGGGTATCCTCATTTTAATTAATACAATGAATTAAAATTTTCTACTTATTTAACTCATTGTATTGATTTAGTAGCTTGTCTAATTTTTGACTTAACGCTACTAATTCTGGATCAGTTAACAAGGTATTTTTATTCATTAACTGATGCATCAATTGTCTTAGTTCTTCGATTTCTCGAGCTATTTCATCCGCCGATGCCATAATATCCCTCCTCTCACTAAGAACCTTAGCAAAATTCGGGGATATTTAGTATATATTCAAATTAAATCGCATAAAAAAAGAACCCTTCTAAGTAACAAAGAGTTCTCTTATTTTTCAATTACTACTCCCAATTATGCAATTTTACCATTTCATAGTGTTCATTTAATGCTTCATTATTATTTGTTTCTAGTATTACTGGATCTAAGAATACATGTACATTATTTTCTTCGTAATTTATAACAATTTCCCTTACTCTATATTCATAAGAATCTTGCCATACTGAATCTGCTACAAAATCACCTTCATGTGGCATTATATTTGAATCAAATGTCTTCCTTATCTCCTTGTACCCATTTTTCAAATTTTTTAATTGAACTTCTTGTACTAAAGTAATCTTCATAAAAAGTAACCACCCTTCTTCAACTTACCCCTATGAACCTCTAATAGGGGTATTTCTAGCTATTTATGGAAAACAAAATTACAAGACTCTCTAAAGAACCAACTCTCCTGGCTTATAACCGCTAGGCAATTCTTCCTCACTTAAAAATTTGAAATTGTCATCACGAAGTATTGGTAAAAATGCTTCATATGGAATTCTGTCGAACTCACAGGCATAATTACTGGCTCCGAACCACTTACCCTCTTTGCTGCTCAAATTTAAATCTCGTGCAAATTTTGTATAGTTTGAGCAATCATGAACTACCAAATCCCAATTTTCTTCATCTGCCATTTTCATGAATTTCAGAGTTAATTCCCTACTCCAAATTGGAGATATATAGCCATGTCTGCAAATATACATGTTTTCTCCATAATAATTGTCTATGTTATTCTCATTTAAATGTAATTCTGCACAATTGATAAAATCCAGTTTTGTATCTAAAATTGCTTGTTTTTTATTAAAAAAGTCTTCAAAAACTCGGGAGTCATTGGAGTTTCAATACCTACGTTTTTAATATATTTTTTTGCTATTCCAATATTTTCAATAACCTTATCTGAACAACTAGAAGCACCCAGGTTAAAACGTAACTCGTTAAGACCGGCTTTGCCTAATGCTTTCAATGTCTCTTCTGTAGCTAAAGTTCCATTTGTATATAGATGTTGATAAACTTTAGCATCACTAAATTTTTTTATAACCGAATAGTATTTTTCTATTTCCATGAATGGCTCCAAATAAACGTATGAAATGCCAGTGGGTTTGTTGTGGATGGAAAGAAGTAAATCAATGTCCTTCTCATAAAATTTTGTGTCTCCAATTTCCCACATACCTTCGCCAATTGGAGGAATATTTTCTAGATCTCCATAATTATAACAGAACTTACATTCTACATTACATTTGTTTGTTTTCCTAATTGCACCTAGTCCCGTGCCTAACAAACAAGAACGACATCCTTTAGGAAATTTACTTTCATTTCCCACAAAAATAGTTCTATTCTGTAAAGTTTTTAAACCTTTAATTTTTGACATTAACGTATCATTTCTATTATCGATTGCCGCCTCAATTTGCGCAAAGGTAGAGTAAATGATTTCTTGTTGTTTTGTCATAATTTCCTCTTCCTCAGGCAATTCTGAAAAAAATTCAAACCATATTAGCGCATCTTTCTTTGAAATTTTCATAATGTATCCTCCTTCTTCTATGTTATTTGATTTTCTCTTGATATCTCACTCATTCTTAGTATCTCATCATTTGATAAAAAAACTATTTAGATAAATTTATAAATTTTGTGTATATGTGGGCATAGATGAGTAAGTATAACAGACTGACTGTTTTATTTGTTAAAATATTATTACTTTTGGTGTCCGCAATTACTCTGGTAACTTACCCTTCTATGTCTCACAGGATCAATGTCCTTAATTCCTTCGTTCCGTTTATCCAAAGGCGGATGTCAGTTCATGCTCGTATACCGGGTCTATGCCCTTATGGAGGTCTCTAAACACTGACTAATCCAAGTTTCTTTTTTCAAAGGTCAATACACAAAAACTTATGAATATCGTTTGTTTTCCACACTTTATAGCTTAAGAATAAACTTGATTAGCTGTGGATAATTTTAAGACAAGTATTAATTATATTGTATTGTGGATAACTTTATTAAACTGCCTCTCTTAATTGTAGAAATGCTATATCCTTTATTAGGTTTTGTGGATTATATGCAACCTGTTTAACCATAATTGCATATAGAATCCTTATTAGCTTACAGCATAGCAATATCAGTGATTGCTTCTTCTTTAACGGATTGTCTTTTCTATTCTTGTAGTGATCATGTAGCATCTTAAACTCCGGATTTTTAGCAACCAAAGGCATCATTACCCTGAACAGCAGTGCTCGAAGCTTTGACCGTCCTCTTTTACTTATACTCGTTTTACCTTTATGTTTGCCTGAACTATTCTCAATTAAATTTAAGCCTGCAAGTTTTTGTATTTGCCCTGGATGTGTAAATCTTGTAATATCTCCAACCTCTGCAATAAAGCCAGCAGCAGTGATTATACCTACACCTTTAATAGTTAAAATTTCCTTTGCTCCTGGTATTTGAAGGGCCAATTCTTCAATTTCCAGCTCTAACTGTTCAAGCTGTCTAATATATAAATCATATTGTTCTAAATTAACTATAAGATCTTTTTCACCCATTCTAAGACCTTCTTTAATGCCTATAGAAATTTTAGCTGCTTCAACTAATTTAACAGCTCTATTAAAGCCTACGGCACGTTTAACTTCTTTTCTCCATGCTGCAACTATTTGCTGAACACTTGTTGATAAGATTTTTTCTGGTGTTGGAAATTCCTTTAGGGTTATCAAAGCTGCTTTACCTTCCCAATCACCAAAAACATCATTAAATTCCGGGAAATATTTGTCCATCCATTGTGTGACCTTATTCTTTATTTTGTTAAGATTCTTGACAAGACCTTCTCTCATATCCATGGCTACTCTTAAATCGCTGTATATACCCTCTGGGATATAAGGTTCAAAATATCTGCCATCAATCACCAATTTAGCAATTGTCTTAGGATCTTTACTATCATTCTTAGTTTGAGAGTTATCATCAAGTTCTTTGATTCGCTTCACATGATATGGATTGACAAGAACTAGCTTTACTCCTAACTCCTTTAGGAAGTGTGCTAAAGTAAACCAATAATGTCCTGTAGGCTCCAACCCAACAATTATATTATTTTTCTGTTTTTCATTTGCTAGTGATTTTATCCAGTCTTCAAATATCTTAAAGCCTTCGGCTGTATTTTCAAAGGATTTTACTTTTCCAAGCTCTATTCCTCTGTAATCAAAAGCTCTCGCATATTGAACCGCCTTTGCAATATCAATTCCTATAACTAAAGTTCTTTCGTTTATTGACATAATCTTCTCATTTTGTGTATAATTCATTTTGAGTACCTCCACTGATAATTATAAATTTGGGATAAAAGTTCGAACTATTTATACCCTTATATTATCAGTAGGTGCTCTTTTTTTCAAAGTTCATTTTAATTCATAACAGGAATGCTCGTATATTTAATCTATTTTTTCAATGCATTCTACTCCAGAAAACAAGGAAAGTCCTTGAAATCAAGGACTTTCAATTTTATCAACATTGGGACTTGATTACAACACCATCAGTTTATTCCCACTCAATTGTAGCTGGTGGCTTACTCGTTATATCATACACAATTCTATTTACGCCTTTAACTTCATTTACAATCCTTCTTGAGACTATATCTAATACTTCATAGGGTATTCTAGCCCAGTCACAAGTCATTGCGTCAGAGCTTGTTACTGCTCTTAAAGCTATTGTGTGACAATATGTTCTCTCGTCTCCCATAACTCCAACGGATCTGATATTAGGTAGACACGCAAAGTACTGCCAAATGCTTTCATCAAGATTTGCATTTGCAACTTCTTCTCTAAAGATTGAGTCTGCTTCTCTAACTATTTCTAGTTTATCTTCTGTAATTTCACCTAAGACTCTGATTCCAAGACCTGGTCCTGGAAATGGCTGTCGCCAAACTAGTTTATGAGGAATCCCTAGTTCTTCTCCTACAGCTCTAACCTCGTCCTTAAATAATTCTCTTAGTGGTTCTATAAGTTTAAATTTCATATCTTCTGGAAGTCCACCAACATTGTGATGGCTTTTTATAGTAGCTGAAGTAGCAGTACCGCTTTCAACTACATCAGGATAAATTGTTCCCTGTACAAGATATCCTATATCTCCTAACTTATTAGCTTCTTCTTCAAATATTCTTATGAATCCTTCTCCAATTATCTTTCTTTTCTTTTCAGGATCACTTACACCTTTAAGTTTTTCAAGAAATTTATCTTTACAGTTAACTCTTATAAGGTTGATGTCAAACTGTTTTCTAAATATCTCTTCAACCTGATCACCCTCATCTTTTCTAAGAAGACCGTGATCTACAAATATGCAAGTAAGCTGTTTTCCTATTGCTTTGTGAACAAGCACTGCTGCTACAGAGGAGTCAACCCCTCCTGAAAGAGCACAGATGACTTTTTTATCTTTAACGATGTCTTTTATCGCCTGAATTTTTTCTTCAGCAAATGAACTCATAGACCAGTCACCTTTAAGCTTGCAAACCTTAAATAAAAAGTTAGAAATCAATGTTCTTCCAAAAACAGTATGCTCTACTTCTGGATGAAATTGAACTCCAAATATATTTTTTTCTTCATTTACCATTGCAGCAACGGGGCATTCTTTAGTATGTGCAATTGTTTTAAAACCTTTAGGTGCTTCTGAAACAAAATCAGTATGGCTCATCCATGCAGTATTTTTCTTTTCTATACCTTCAAATATCTTATAATCACCTGAAATTTCAAGTGCAGTTTTTCCATATTCTCTAATTTCAGCATTCTCAACTTTTCCACCTAGTGCATGAGTTATTAATTGATGACCATAACATATTCCAAGCACAGGTACTCCAAGTTCCAATATTTTCTTATCAATTTGAGGTGAACCCTCACCATATACACTGTTAGGTCCGCCTGTTAAAATAATAGCTTTTGGAGCTTTTTCTTTAATCATATCAGCAGTAAAGGTATAAGGAACTATTTCACAGTATACTTTATTTTCTCTGACTCTTCTTGCGATAAGCTGATTATACTGACCCCCAAAATCTATAACTAAAACCAATTCTCTTTTCATAGTATCCTCCCAGAAGGTATTTATTTTACTGACTAACGCTGTAGTTTGGAGCTTCTTTTGTTATAGATATATCATGTGGATGACTTTCTCTAAGTCCTGATGAAGTTTGAACTACAAATATAGATTTTTCATATAGATCATTGAAAGTTTTTGCTCCTAAGTATCCCATTCCTGATCTAATTCCACCAACAAGTTGATAAATTGTATCTAAAACAGATCCTTTGAAAGGTACTCTTCCTTCTACGCCTTCTGGTACAAGTTTCTTGTTGCCTTCTTGGAAATATCTATCCTTACTTCCATTTGCCATCGCAGCTAGTGAACCCATACCTCTGTATACTTTGTAACTTCTTCCTTGATACATCTCTATTTCTCCAGGTGCTTCTTCGCAACCTGCAAATAGTGAACCAAGCATTACTACCTTTGCGCCAGCAGCTAATGCTTTCACAATATCTCCTGAGAACTTTATACCGCCATCAGCAATAATTGGTACTCCAGATGCTTTAGCAGCTTCAACGCAATCCATAACAGCTGTAAGTTGTGGTACTCCGACTCCAGCAACTACTCTTGTTGTACAGATTGATCCTGGTCCTATACCAACCTTTACAGCATCTGCACCTGCTTCAATTAAATCTGTTACAGCATCAGCTACTGCTATATTACCTGCAATTATCTGAAGACTAGGATATTTTGCTTTTACTGTTCTTACAGCATCCATTACACCCTTTGAATGTCCATGAGCAGTGTCTAGTGTTATTACATCTACATGAGCATCTACAAGTGCATCTACTCTATCCATCATGTCCTTAGTTACTCCTACTGCTGCTCCACAAAGAAGTCTTCCCTGTGAATCTTTAGCAGCATTTGGAAATGCCTTAACCTTTTCAATATCTTTTATTGTAATAAGCCCTTTTAAATTATTATCATTATCTACTAAAGGAAGCTTTTCTATTTTATGTTCTTTTAATATTTTCTTAGCTTCATCTAAAGTAGTTCCTTCTACAGACGTAATAAGATTTTTCTTAGTCATCACTTCTGAAATTAATCTAGTGTAATTAGTTTCAAACACTATATCTCTATTTGTAATTATCCCAACTAATTTACCATCAACAGTTATTGGAACTCCAGATATTCTATATCTAGACATTAATTCTAACGCTTGTTCTATGGTATTATCCGGTGCCAATGAAAAAGGATTTTTTATTACTCCATTTTCCTGTCTTTTTACCCTATCTACTTCAGACGCCTGTTCTGCTATACTCATATTCTTATGAATAATTCCTATTCCGCCTTCTCTTGCCATAGCAATTGCCATTTTAGATTCAGTTACAGTATCCATACTTGCGCTCATAATTGGAAGATTTAATTTGATAGTTTTAGTCAAATTAGTTCTAAGATCCGCATCTCTAGGAAGAATTTCGGATTTATTTGGTAATAGTAGCACATCATCAAAAGTATAAGCTTGTTTTAGAATTATAGCCATTTTTAAATAACTTCCTTTCATTTATATAATTTTAGGTAAACAAAAAGAGCACTAATTTCACAGAGTGAAGATTAGCACACCTCAAAATAACGAAAAAGGCACACATAAAAATCACTCATAGTCGGAAATTTACGGCTTCCGGTAGATACTCCTTGCCTTATTCAAGGTATATACGAGTTATTCATTGAATTTACATCTTTATATTAGAATAATTTTATGTAAAATCTGAAGATTTGTCAATTGAAAATACTTCCATATCCTTCAATTCATTAAATTAAACAAGCTGTAATTTGACAGTCTGTTAATTAAGTATAATACTTTTTATATAAATAATAAAGTTTAACCGTTTTACTATACGAAAATAATACTTTTTAGTAAGATATTTAAAAATTAACGAAAATTTAAAATATATTTAACATAGTAATTTATTCAATTAACTATAATTAAAGTAAGATACTAACACATGAGGTGTTGAAATGAGCATTGATAATAAACCTAAAAATCTAGATATACCTACAGATTATTCATTTGAATTCAACAAAAATTACATAGGACAGATTGTTTCAGAAGAACCTTCCTTTATTCTATCCATTCCCTGTAGACTTATAAAAGATTATTTTGACCTTTCTAAAGCAACAGGTGCATGCATTATAGATAGTAACGGAGTTCCTGTAGGTCTTTTAATGGAGCACACTTTAAACTCCATGTTAGCCACGCAGTATGGCAATGCCATCTTCTACAAGCGACCTGCCTCTATTGTAATGAACAGAAGTCCCTTAATTGTAGATTATATCACACCTATTAATACTGTTTCCAAATTAGCTATGAAGCGTGATGACTCCACTCTTTATGATTACGTTATTGTTACAAAGGATAATAAATATCGTGGCATTGTTACAATAAAAAGGCTGCTAGAGCATATAACCACTCTTGAGCGAAATTATGCAAGAGAATTAAATCCACTAACGGGGCTTCCTGGAAATGCAATAATATTTAATGTACTTAATGATGTAATAAAAAGTTGTAAAATTTTTTGCATTTTATACTTCGACTTAAATAATTTCAAAACTTACAACGACACCTATGGTTTTGAGAATGGAGATAAAGTCATAAAATTCACAGCAAATTTACTAGAAAAATATATAAAAGGTGAATCTCCTAGTAACAGCTTTGTTGGGCACATTGGTGGTGATGATTTTATATCCATATTAGAAGCCCCATTTCAAACCTGCATAGATTTTTGTAAAAACTTTAATAATAAATTCGATGATGGTATACTTCAATTTTTCAATAAAACCGATATAACAAATGGATATATTTTGGCAACCGATAGAAAAGGAAACAAGGATGTATTCGAACTAACTTCTATGAGTATTTCCGGTATGTATGGCAATTTTCATAGATTCTCAGATGGAGATAGTATCTCACAATACATAACTTCTATTAAAAAACAGGTAAAATCAGAGAAAAGAAGTGCATATTTTATTGAAGACATAAATATAATTGACACAATTTAAGGCATCGTAAAGAAAATAGCCTAGCATACTGGCTTGTTACTTTTTTGATGATGCCTTAAGATTCCTTAATAAAAAAAATGCCCCGCAGCTTATGCGAGACACTTTTTTATTTACGAAATTAGTACATTCCGTCCATTCCACCCATTCCCATTCCTGGTGCTCCACCTGCTGGGGAAGCATTTTTTTCGGGAATATCTGCTACAACACCTTCTGTTGTTAAGAATGTTGAAGCAACAGATGCTGCGTTTTGAAGTGCTGATCTAGTAACCTTAGTAGGATCAACTATGCCAGCGCTTATCATATCTACATATTTTTCACGTAAAGCATCAAACCCTATTCCTTTTTCACTGTGTATAACTTTTTCTATTATGACTGAACCTTCAAGTCCAGCATTAGTAGCTATTTGTCTAACTGGTTCTTCAAGAGCTTTTATGATTATGTTAATACCAACTTGAATATCTGGTTCATCATCAGTAAGTTTACTGATTTCTGGTAGTATATTAACATAAGCAGTACCACCGCCTGGAACTATACCTTCTTCAACTGCAGCTTTTGTTGCAGCAAGAGCATCTTCAATTCTTAATTTTCTCTCTTTAAGTTCTGTTTCAGTAGCAGCTCCTACTTTAACTACAGCAACACCACCTGCAAGTTTAGCAAGTCTTTCTTGAAGCTTTTCTTTATCAAAATCTGAAGTTGTATCTTCAATCTGGGTTTTAATTTGTGATACTCTATCATGTATTGCAGTTTTATCGCCTTTTCCATTGACCACTGTAGTGTTTTCTTTAGTTATTTTAACGCTCTCAGCTCTTCCAAGCATTTCTAAAGTAACATCTTTAAGTTCTCTTCCTAATTCTTCAGAAATAACTTCTCCACCTGTTAATGTAGCTATATCTGTAAGCATTTCTTTTCTTCTATCTCCAAAACCTGGTGCTTTAACAGCAACACAAGTAAAAGTACCTCTTAATTTATTAACAACGAGAGTTGCAAGAGCTTCTCCTTCTATATCTTCAGCTATAATTAAAAGTTTCTTTCCTTGCTGAACTATCTGTTCTAAAATAGGAAGTATATCTTGAATGCTAGCTATTTTTTTATCAGTTAATAATATATATGGATCATCTAAATTAGCTTCCATTTTTTCAGTGTCAGTTGCCATGTATGGGCTTAAGTATCCTCTATCAAATTGCATACCCTCAACTATGTCTAGTTCTGTTCCCATTGATTTAGATTCTTCTACGGTAATAACGCCTTCATTACCAACCTTATCCATTGCGTCTGCAATAAGCTTTCCTATTTCAGGATCAGCTGCTGATATTGCTGCTACTCTAGCTATATCTTCTTTACCATTTATAGGTTTTGATAATTTTTCTAGTTCATTTACTGCAGCTACAACTGCTTTTCTTATCCCTGTTCTAAGAAGTATTGGATTTGCACCAGCAGTAACATTTTTTAAACCTTCTCTTATTATTGCTTGAGCAAGTAGTGTTGCTGTAGTTGTACCATCTCCAGCTACATCATTTGTCTTGGTAGCAACTTCTTTTACAAGCTGTGCTCCCATGTTTTCATATGGATCTTCCAATTCTATTTCTCTAGCAATACTAACACCATCGTTTGTAATTAGTGGTGATCCAAATTTTTTATCAAGTACTACATTTCTTCCCTTTGGTCCTAAAGTTACTTTAACTATATTAGCAAGTTTGTCTACGCCTTTTTGCATAGCTCTTCTGCCTTCTTCGCCTAATAATACACTTTTAGCCATTTAAAAATCCCTCCAATAATATTTGTATTTATATTTTTCTAATTATTCTTCTACTATTCCTAATATATCATCTTGTTTTAATATCAAATATTCTTCACCATCTAGTTTAACTTCATTTCCGCCATATTTTGAAAAGAAAACTCTGTCATTAACCTTAAGTTCCATTTTAACTTCTTTTCCATCAACATAGCCACCAGGTCCAACTGCAACAACTTCAGCCATTTGTGGCTTTTCCTTTGCAGCTCCTGTAAGAACAATTCCGCTTTTGGTTGTTTCCTCTGCTTCTAATCTTTTAATAACAACTCTGTCTCCAAGTGGTCTAATTTTCATCTCTAAACCCTCCTCATATATTAAAAAACAAATTATATTTTCTGTTAGCACTCAACATTGTTGAGTGCTAATACAATTATTATGATAATTAATACCATGTAAATAATCAACTCCATTATTTTAACCAATACAGCTAATTATAACAATGTAGTCTATTTATCTTAGCATAGGTTGGTATATTACCCATTTGCTATATGTTTCATAAAATCCCATAAAAGTTTACATACATGCCTACAATTAAATGATGCCAAGGCATCATCAAAGAAATAGCAATTCAGTATTCTCGTCTATTTTGTTTATGTGCCTAGTCCCGCTAGTGATAGGTTTTTGAAAAATTGTCAATACTTATTATTAGACATATTGGGGGTGCTTATATTGAAAAAAAAGTTTTTTTTATTACAGTTCTTAATGGCAGTTGCTCTTGTTTTGTTCACCGTTATTGGTTCCACAAAAATCCTTTATAATTTCAAACCACTTTATTATTATGATATTGTATATTTAAATATAGAAAAAAGCTCGTATTTGTCCATAAATTCAATAAAAAGTAATTATAACTATATTATTGATTATTTAAGTGAAAATAATACACAGGAGTTTAAACTACCTTCCCTGCCATCCTCTAAAGACGCTATAACTCATTTTACTCAGGTAAAAAACGTTTTTAAGCTCCTAAATCACATTTTTGCTTTTTCTATGTTTTTTTTAATACTTACTATAATAATAACATCAAAGTTCAAACAATTTTTATATTTGAAGATAGCTGCAATTATACTATTAGCTATGCCAATAATACTACTACCGCTGTCACTGATAAATTTTGATACGATGTTTACTGCTTTTCATAAAATGATTTTTCACAATAATCTTTGGTTATTTGATCCTGAAAAAGATCCGGTAATATTAATGCTTCCTCAAAAATTTTTCATGCATTGTTTCCTATTTATAATCATGCTCGCTTTTATAGGTGGAATAATTTATCTGTTTGCATATAAAATACTACTGAAAAAATTCAGTATAAAAAAGTAAATCGGTGTACATCACAGAAGAACGTGCCCAAGGGTGCGTTCTTTTGTATTAAAAGTCAAAAAAACTTACTTGTTTATTAGATAATTGTCACACAACTGTAACGATTATGAATTAAGGTATTCAAATACAACATAAACAGAGTTCTTGTAATCAGGTGAAGTTTTGTTTTTCACCCCATATAAGTGAAAGGATTGATAATTATGAACTTAAATGAAAAAATAGAAACTTTAAGAGAGCAGCTAAATAGTATCTTATTAAATGATCAAAGCTTTTACAAAAAGGAAACACTTGAATTGAGCACTGAGTTGGACAAGCTTATTGAAATGTATTATTTGTGTGGAGATAATACCAATTATAGCAGTGATTGATTTTATCCCCACATTTTGTTGTAGCTACAGGTGCCAGTCTTTATAGCATCTATAATTATTATACTTTCTATACCTCTATATTATTCTCTCTAGCATAATAAAACAAATACTGCTGAGCGAAACCAGACAATTCACCAAATTTATCTCTCCCAAACTCTCTTATTTTCTTAAGTGAAACATCTGGTGCCACATAAAAATGCATCATTGCCCTTTTTACCCATACATCTACAGGAAACGCTGAATACTTTTGCATGGAGAATAACATTATACAATCTGCTACTTTGGGACCTACACCCATAAACTTTTGAAGTTCAACATGACATTCATTGTCATCTAAACCGAATATATTGTCCAATATCCCATTATTTTCGTAAACCTTTTGACATGTATCATTAATATATTTAGCTCTAAAACCAATACTACAATTTTGAAAATCCTCTAAAGTTTTAGTCTGGAGATCTTTTATAGTTGGAAATGAATAATATGTCATTCCTTTATATTCTATTTTTTCTCCCCACTTCTCACTTATAGTTGCTATTGCCCTTTTGATCATAGGTATCCTATTATTTGAGGATATTATAAATGATAATAATAGTTCAAAATGTTCCTGTTTTAACAGTCTTATACCATTACCAAAGTCCACAGACTTTTTTAATAAAGCATCCTTACTAAGCTCTTTTTTTATTTCTGCATAGTCTCTGCTTAAATCAAAATATTCTTGCCAAATTGTGTTAAATTCTTCTATTGTTGTATTATGAATTATTAAATCATCACCATTTTTCTCAACTTCAATTACTTTGCCATAAGCAACACCAATAAAACTTCCTGTTTCAGTTTTATTCCATCTGAAACATTGCCCACATTCAAAAACATGGTCTAATTCAAAATTTTTGATATTTTTAACTACTACATAATCTTTAAAACCCTGAGCCTGCTCAAAATCCATAGTTCTCCCCTTTTCTATTCATATAATGAAAAAATAACAGGCAAATTTAGCATTTAGATTTACCTGTTATTTTTTAAACCACCTTGTATTCTTTGATCAATTGTTCCAAAATCTCTGCGGAAGTATACAGCATCTTACTACACCTTTCCTCAGCACTATAATATTCACTCTTCAATTCAATGCAGTTTTTCATACCTAGCGCACCGCTAAATTTATTGAAAAATTCAACAGTTAATTTTTTTATTGTGTCACTTTCATGTGCTCTCTGCTTTGTAAACATTATGCCAAGCACAGCAAGTGCTCCTGTAATAGCTCCACATGTTTCTCCAATACACATACCTCCACCGAATGCAGACATAGTCCTTAATGCGTTTTTGCCCAAATTTAAGCTATAAGCATCATTTGCTGCATACATTATAGTTTCTGCACAATTAAAATTATATTCCTTATTATAATATTTTTTAACATATTCTAAAAGCAAAAAATCACCTCATCTAAGAATCTAAAAAAAAAGAAAAAGCTTACTATTCTATTTTTCGTCGGATTCCTTATTTTCACTGCTTAAATCTTCATGTATTGCTTTTGCCGCTTTTTTTCCTGCACTCATGGCAAGTATTACTGTGGCTGGTCCTGAAACTATATCCCCACCTGCATACACTCTACTTTTAGATGTTCTCCCTGTTTCTTCTTCAACTTTTATAAGGTTTTTTCTATTTACATCTAGTCCATTAGTAGTATCTTTAATTTTAGTATCCGCCCTTGAGCCTATAGCCATAATCACCATATCTACATCTAGTACAAACTCAGAATTTTTAATTGGAATAGGACTTCTTCTACCAGATTCATCTGGATCACCTAGTTCCATTTTAATACACTTTATTCCACTAACCCATCCATTTTCATCGCTTAATATTTCTATTGGATTCGTTAATAAATGAAATTCAGCGCCTTCATTTTTAGCAAATTTAACTTCTTCAACTCTTGAAGGTAATTCTGCCTCTGACCTTCTATATATAAGGTAAGCATCTGAACCAAGTCTAATGGCAGTTCTAACTGCATCAATTGCTACATTTCCGCCACCAACAACGGCTACTTTTTTACCAATAACTAATGGTGTTTTATAATCATCTCTGTAATCTTTCATTAGATTGTTTTTTGTAAGAAACTCATTTGATGTAAGTACTCCATTTAAGTTCTCCCCAGGAATACCCATAAAATTAGGTGTTGCCGCCCCTGTTCCAATAAACACCGCTTTAAAACCTTCTTCTCCTAAAAGCTCATCTATTGTAACTGTTTTTCCAACTATAACATCTGTTTCTATCTTTACACCCAACTTTTTAATATTATCTATTTCATGCTTAACTACAGTAGATTTTGGAAGCACAAACTCAGGTATTCCCCATGCAAGTACTCCGCCTAGCTCATGCAACGCTTCAAAAACAGTAACTTCGTAGCCTAGTTTTGCTAAATCTCCTGCACATGTAATCCCTGCAGGTCCACTCCCTACCACCGCAACTTTTTTGCCGTTGCTTTCAGCCTTAGTACTAAAGTCCACTTTATTTTCTCTGCACCAGTCTGCTACAAATCTCTCTAGATTTCCAATAGCTATAGGTTCACCCTTTATTCCTAATATGCAACCACCTTCGCATTGAAGTTCTTGAGGACATACTCTTCCACAGATTGCTGGAAGTGTACTTGTCTCCGCTATTATTTTTGCCGCACCTTCAAAATCATTCTCTTTAATTGCCTTAATGAAACTCGGTATTTTATTATTTACTGGACACTTTCCAATACACGTTGGTTTCTTACATTGAAGGCATCTATTCGCCTCCGCAATAGCTTCTTCTTTATTATATCCAAGTGATACTTCATTGAAATTTTCTATTCTTTTAGCTATGTTCTGCTCACGTACAGGGGTTCTCTTCATTCTATCCATTTTACTCTTCAACCTCCAATCCTGTCGCTGCTTCATTTTCTTTAGCGTTTTCTAATCTAAACTTTTCTTTTGCCTCATAGGAAGAATATAATTTTTGTCGCCTTTCAACCTCATCATAGTCAACAAGGTGTGCATCAAATTCAGGACCGTCTTGACAAACAAATTTAACTTCTCCTCCAATTGTAAGTCTGCATGCCCCACACATTCCCGTTCCATCCAATATTAAAGTTGTTAAACTAACTATAGATTGAACATTTCTATCTTTTGTAATCTTAGCTACTTCTCTCATCATTGGTGTAGAACCAATTGCAACTACTATATCATAATCTATATTACTTTCTAATTTATCTACTAGCTTGCTACTTATATCTTCTATATCACTTTTTGCCTCTGTTAAATTTCTGCAAACTGCACCTATTTTATCTTTATATTTGAATTCATCATTAGTGTCATAACTGATTATAGCATCACTTGCGACGTTATTTTTATTTAGCCAAAATATTTCCGTATAAATTCTTGCAAATCCTAAATCATCTGCAACAAAAAGTACGTTTTTTAGTGTCTTAACTTTACCTATAAGAGGAGATGCATGTCCGATTGGCCCTACAAAATCCTTTATATTATCTCCAACACTTAGCTTTATAAGATCACCTGCAGTACTTCCTGTAGCATTAAAAATAATACTAATAGATCCATCTTCCACATCAAATTCACATACTGGAAAAGGCGTTCTTTCTCCCTTTTCATCTACTCTAACAATAACAAATTGTCCAGGTAAGATAACTTTAGCAACTCTAGGCGCCTGAATTTTTACTATGTACACGTTATTTGTTATATTTTTTTTATCTAGTATTTTAAACATGTTTACCTCCATCTTATCAAATTATATATAAGGCATCTGAAAAGAAATAACAAGTCAAAGATTCTGAGGATATTTTGCGGTAGGCGAGGAGCCATTACCTGCGCATAGTGGACTATGTAATGGTTATGGCGACGAAGCATACCACAAAATAGACCAGAATATTGACTTGTTATTTCTCTGATGATGCCTTAACCACACATTCATTCATAACCTATTAAAATATTAAATACTTGGCATTTTGTACATAATTATAGACTATTATTTTGTATATAGTCAAACTTTTTTGCTAGATAATACAATCATATTAAATGAAGCTTATCTAAAGCCTTAAAAATTCCGTCATCCAAAACATTTTCTGTAACAAAAGTGGCGATTTCTTTTAATTCATGTACTGCATTTCCCATGGCAATCCCAGTTTTCACCGTTTTAAGCATACTAATATCATTTTTTCCATCACCAAAAGCAATAGTATCATCAAAATCCATTTTCAAGTAATCAATAAGGTATCTCACCCCATCTGCCTTATCCCAAGTCTTAAATGAAACATCTGCAGAAGTATGTCCCCCATGTGAATTAAAAATTAACTCATCTCCAAAATACTCAATACATTTATTTAAATGTATTCTATCTTTGAAAAAAATATCAAGCATATTTGCTTTTACTTCGTCAATTCCCCATTTTTCTATCATATAGGAATCACCACTGTTATAAAAAGAATTCATAACAGCTATTTTATCCTTATCCATATTGTAGGCGTATCCATTATATGATCCACTAAAACTACAGCCTAAATCTAGCTTCTTAAACGCTTTTATTAGGTCAACTAGTGTATTTTTATCTATAAGTCTATTGTAAATACATTTTCCTTTATAAATAAGGTATGTACCATTTCCACTGATAAAACCATCAAACATACCCTGAAACTCTTGAAGAATAAATCTTATTGGACGTCCACTAGAAATAAATACAAGATGACCATTTTCTCTTAGTTTCCTTATGGCTAATTTTGTACTTTCTGGCATAACTGATTTTTCTCCTTCAAAAGCTATTAGCGTTCCATCAATATCAAAAAAAATAATTTTATTTCTCACCACTATCCCATCACCCTCCAACCCATTCCTATATGAACTAATGAGTGAATTATATCATATGAAAAGCATAATTAAAAGATTGTAAATAGTACATCCTAAACTACTGCAAAAGCTGACATACTAATCTTTTATAAACACTATAATAATTAATAAACTCTCATTCTTACCTAGAACCAATGGTTTTCCGACTAATATTGTAAATATTGTTTAGTAATAGTACACTATACCTATGTTTTAAATTATTTTATTTTTATTAAGTAGGTGTATTTTTATGATATTATATTTCTTATTGTTATGTTTTATATTTTTCCTGATAATTGAAATCACAACCGTTATGTTTAAACTTACAGGATTACCCGAAGAAAAGGCAAGATTTCAAGTCATATCACTACTAACAAGTTCAGGTTTTACAACTAAAGAGTCCGAACTCATAACACAACATCCTTCAAGAAGAAAACTAGCACAAGGCGTTATGATTATTGGATATATTGGATATCTAACTGGTATTTCATTTTTAATTAACATAATAAGAACTTCACTATCTGTTGAAAACGTTATAATTTTATTATGCTTCTTTATAATTGCTTTATTTCTATTAAAGAACAAAATATTTCTGAGAGTTTTAGATAATATAATTGAAAAAATCTTATTAAAACGTCCTTTCAAATCACAACATAAAATGTACAAATTGATTAATCGTGCAAAAGGTTATGGCGTTTTTAACATCACTTTAGAAGAAGATTCAACTTTAATTGGAGTCTCCTTAATGGACTCAAATTTAAAACCACATAAAATAATTATATTAAACATTGACAAGGGAAATCGCTTCATCGGCTTTCCAAAAAGGGACTATATCCTAGAAAATGGTGACAACATATTATTATATGGGAAAGTTGAAGAAGTTAATAAAGTATTTAATCTTAAATAGTACAAACCTTTCAATTAAAAAAGGGGCTGTTGCACTAAGAAATTAGTGTAGCAGTTTTTTTTATAAAAAAAACAATTCCCTAGCTTAAAAAAGTTAGGGAAAAGGTGTAAAATATATTTATGAAAATGAACAATTTAACACACAAAAATTATACCATTCATGACAGTTTTTATCAATTAAAACTGCCAATAAATACTGAATACATGATTCCTAAAGATGATTCTGTGAGGTTACTAAGTCAGGTTGTAGAGGAGATGGATTTAAGAGAATTATACCAGACTTATTTCCGTATAAGGAAAAATCAGCCAACCCCAAGGCAGATGCTTAAGATTATGTTATATGCGTACATGAACCATTATTATGCTTCACGTAAAATTGCAAGTGCATGCAAGCGAGATATTAATTTCATGTATCTTTTAGAAAGTGCGTCAGCGCCAGTTTATTCAACTATAGCTAGATTTCGTAGCCTTCATTTTGCACCAGTTGCTGAAGAACTTTTAACACAAATGACAGACTTTCTGGCAGATAACGGAGAGCTTTCTCTAGAAAATCTGTTCATTGACGGTACAAAGATTGAGGCGGCAGCCAACAAGTACACCTTCGTTTGGAAAAAATCAGTTACTAAAAATCAGAAAAAACTCATGGATAAAATTCCTGCATTTATTTTGCAAGCTGAAAAAGATTTTGGAATTAAAATTTTATATAAAAGTGAAATTAAAATTTATCACCTAAATAAACTTCGTAAAAAACTTAAGAAGATACAGAAAGAAGAATGTATAGTTTTTGTCCATGGTTGTGGTAAACGAAAAAGTTTAATTCAAAAAACATTAGAGCAGCTTGATAAGTACATTACAAAAT
Organism: uncultured Clostridiaceae bacterium; assembly: GCA_963725425.1. Classification (GTDB taxonomy): domain Bacteria; phylum Bacillota; class Clostridia; order Clostridiales; family Clostridiaceae; genus Clostridium_I. The sequence continues at coordinate 795,605 of CAVRYJ010000045.1, read as the reverse complement.
TGAAACAGTATAATCAGTACATTCATATCATGGGCAATAGAAATAGCTTTTCAAAAACAGATCATGATGCTACATTTATGAGGATGAAAGAAGATGCTATGAAAAATGGCCAGCTAAAACCTGCCTATAATGTCCAGTTTGGAACGGATGCAGAATATGTTGTTTGTGTTACAGCTGGACCACAGTGTACAGATACTACTATGCTAATTCCATTTTTAGACACCCTACGGGAAAAACAGAACCGGATTTACAAAAGAATCATTGCAGATTCTGGATATGAAAGTGAAGAAAATTATTTGTATTTGGAAAATAATCAACAGCTAGCATTCATCAAGCCTTCAAATTATGAAATCAGTAAAACACGAAAGTATAAGACAGATATTAGTAGGAAGGAAAATATGATTTATAAACCAGCTGAAGATATTTATGTTTGTAGCAATGGGAAAAAGTTAAAAGTATCAGGTATTAAAAACACAAAAAGCAAAACAGGATATGTAAGTGAAAAAACATGTTACACCTGTGAAGACTGTAGCAACTGTCAATTGAAATCAAAATGCATTAAAGGCAAAAATTGTAAAACTCCATTAGAAGAACGCACAAAGCATTTGGAAATCTCTAAGTTGTTTCAGGAAAAACGGCAGAAATCATTAGAAAGAATTATTAGTGATGAAGGAACTGAACTAAGAATGAATCGAAGTATTCAGTCTGAAGGTGCTTTTGGTGAAGTAAAACAAGACATGGGATTCAGGCGTTTCTTGTGTCGTGGAAAGCAAAACATACTGGCGGAATGCATCTTGTTAGGGATTTCACATAACGTAAATAAGCTACACAATAAAATACAAAATGGACGTTGTGGTTCTTATGTTTTTCCATTAAAAACAGCGTAAACTTTATAATTTCAAAAATCAAAAAAATGGGTAAAAAATACCTTCTATTTTGTATACCCTTTTTTCCATATCAATTAATAAAAATATAAAATCAATCCTAAAATCAAAAATATAGTATAGAAAAAGGGCTGTTCATAGCGATTTTAAAAATCGCTAATGCAACAGCCCCTTTTCTGTGTTTATTACTATCTTGTATATTCGAAGAAACCTTTTTTGGATTTTCTTCCAAGCCATCCAGCTCTTACATACTTCCTAAGAAGTGGGTTAGCTCTGTATTTTGTATCTCCTGTTTCACTAAATAAAACATCCATTATGGCTAAACAGACATCAAGTCCAATAAGATCTCCTAAAGCTAAAGGTCCCATTGGGTGATTAGCTCCAAGTTTCATAGCAGTATCTATATCTTCTGCAGAAGCAATTCCTTCTGAAAAGATACCAATTGCTTCATTGATCATTGGTATTAATATTCTGTTTACAACAAATCCTGGAGCTTCTTTAACTTCAACTGGCTCTTTACCAATTTCAACACTGATGGCTTTAATAGCCTCAAATGTAGCCTCTGATGTAGCCATTCCTTTTATAACTTCTATAAGTTTCATTACTGGAGCTGGGTTGAAGAAATGCATACCAATAACCTTATCAGGTCTCTTAGTTGCTGCTGCAACCTCAGTGATTGACAATGATGATGTATTTGAAGCTAAGATGGTTTCTGGCTTGCAAATATTATCCAGTTCTGCAAATATTTCTTTTTTAATTTTCATAATTTCAACAGCTGCTTCTACAACAAGATCGCAATCAGCTGCCTCATTAAGGTCAACTGTTCCGGTAATTCTTGTTAATATTTCAGTTTTTGTTTCTTCTGTTATTTTCTCTTTTGAAACCAGTCTAGATAAATTTTTATTGATTGCATTTAATCCTCTTTCAACAAACTCATCTTTTATGTCTCTAAGTACAACTTCAAAACCTTTTGTTGCAAAAGTTTGAGCAATTCCAGCTCCCATTGTTCCAGCACCAAGTACACATACCTTTTTCATATTAATTTACCTCCTAAAATTTATTTTTATTTATTTTTAGCTTCTTTGATTTGTGCTATTAATTCAGGGATTACTTTAGTTAAGTCTCCAACTATAGCAAGATCTGCTAGTTTCATCATTGGCGCACTTTCATCTTTGTTTATAGCTATTATATAGTCGCTTTCTTCCATTCCAGCAAGATGTTGAAGAGCTCCTGAAATACCACAAGCTATATAAAGTCCTGGTCTTACAGTTTTACCAGTTTGACCAACCTGTAAATCTTTATCAACCCATTCTTTTTCAATTGCTGCTCTTGAAGCTCCTATGGATCCACCAAGAACTCGTGCAAGCTGATTTAATAGCTGAAAATTTTCTTTAGTTCCAACACCTCTACCACCAGCAACTATAATTTTAGCTTCTGATATATCTTCTACATCTTTAGCAAGTTTTACAACTTTTTGAACTTTAGTTCTAATATCATCTTCAACTAAACTAAATGATACTTTTTCTATTTTTGATGAGTTTACCTTGGAATCATCTTTTTCAGACTTTGAGAAAACTCCTGGTCTAACTGTAGCCATTTGTGGTCTATTATCAGCACAAACTATTGTAGCCATAAGATTTCCACCAAAAGCTGGTCTTGTAGCCAAAAGGTTACTATTCTCAGGATCAATATCTAATGCAGTACAATCAGCTGTTAAACCAGTTGTAAGTTTAGCTGCAAGTCTTGGTCCTAAATCTCTTCCTATAAAAGTAGCACCAATTAATACTACTTCTGGTTTTCTCTCATTTATAAGTTCACTAATAATTTTTGCATAAGCATCAGTTGTATAATGTCCTAAAAGTTTGCTATCAGCAACTAACACTTGGTCAGCACCATATGCTACCAATGTCTCAGCTATCTTCTCAGTATCACTTCCTAGTAATACTGCAACGAGCTTAGTGTTTAATTTACCTGCTACTTCTTTACCTTTTCCTAAAAGTTCTAGCGATACTTTTTGAAGCTGACCATCTCTTTGTTCTGCAAATACCCATACTCCACCTTTATAATCTGCTATATTCATTTGAGTTCCCTCCTACATCATTTTAAATATAATGTTTTTCATTCAATTTTGAAATAACATAAGTTACTGCTTCCTTAACAGGCTTATTAACAATTTCGCCTTGTCCTTTAGCTGCTTTAGTTTCAGATTTTTTAACCTTTGTAGGTGATCCGCTAAGTCCTAGAAGTGCCTTATCTAAATCAATATCCTCTGCAGTCCATATTTTAATTTCGTTATCAAATGCTCCAAATATATTTCTAACATCCATATATCTTGGCACGTTTAATTCCTTTATTGCGGTAAGTAATACTGGAGTTTGAACTTTAACTATTTCATATCCATCTTCCCATGCTTTTTGAACTGTAAGCTCTTTATCTCCAGTTACATCTACTTTTTCAACATATGTAACTTGTGCAATTCCAAGATGTTCTGCAATTTCTGGTCCAACCTGAGCTGTATCCCCATCAATTGCTTGTCTTCCTGCAAATACTATATCGTAATCAAGTTTTCTAATGGCTGCCGCAAGTAAGTTTGAAGTAGCTAATGTATCCGCTCCTGCAAATGCTCTATCAGTTATAAGTATAGCTTCATCTGCGCCCATAGCTATTGCTTCTCTTAAAGCAGTTTGTGCTTGTGGTGGTCCCATAGTTATTACTGTAACCTTAGCACCAGCATTCTCTTTTAAAACCAATGCTGCTTCTAAAGCATTTTTATCATCTGGATTTATTATTGATGGAACTCCTTCTCTAATAAGGGTTCCTTTTATAGGATCTATTTTAACTTCCGTTGTATCTGGAACTTGTTTTAAACAAACAACTATATTCATAGTATTCTCCTCCTTATTATCTGAATATGTTTCCTGAAATAACTAGTTTTTGAACTTCAGATGTTCCTTCGTATATTTCAGTTATTTTTGCATCTCTCATCATTCTTTCTACTGGATAATCTTTTGTATAACCATATCCACCAAATAATTGAACTGCTTTAGTTGTTACATCCATAGCTACATTTGCAGCATGAAGTTTTGCTCTTGCTGCATCCACTGTGTATGGAAGTTTTTGATCTTTTTTCCATGCAGCTTTATATACTAGAAGTTTTGCTGATTCTATTGAAACTTCCATATCAGCCATCATCCAAGCTAAGCCCTGAAACTTATCTAGGCTTCTTCCAAATTGCTTTCTTTCCTTCATATATCCTTTAGCTTCGTTGAAAGCACCTTCTGCAATTCCTAAAGCTTGAGCTGCTATACCAATTCGTCCTCCGTCAAGAGTTTTCATTGCTATTCCAAAACCTTTTCCTTCTTTTCCAATCATGTTATCTACTGGAACAATCATATCTTCAAATATAAGCTCAGTTGTTGATGAAGCTCTTATTCCAAGTTTATCTTCCACTTTACCTATTGAAAAACCTTTAAAACCTTTTTCAATTATAAATGCTGTAATTCCTCTTGTTCCTTTACTTCTATCAGTCATTGCAAATATAACAAATGTATCTGCAACTCCTCCATTAGTTATAAATATTTTCGAACCATTTATAACATAGTGATCTCCATCAAGAACTGCTACTGTCTGTTGACCAGCTGCATCTGTTCCTGCATTTGGTTCAGTTAAGCCGAATGCTCCTAATTTTTCACCCTTAGCAAGTGGGATTAAATATTTTTCTTTTTGTGCTGGTGTACCAAATTCATTAATTAATGAAGCACAAAGTGAAGTATGAGCTGAAAGAATAACTCCTGTTGTACCACATACCTTTGATAATTCTTCTACAGCGATTATGTATGACAATACGTCACCACCAGCACCACCATATTCTTTAGCAAATGGAATACCCATCATGCCACACTTCGCCATTTTTTTAACATTTTCTATTGGAAACCTTTCTGTCTGATCAATCTCAGCAGCTATTGGTTTTACTTCTGTTTCAGCAAATTCTCTTACCATTTTTTGCACTAATTCTTGTTCGTTCGTCAATGAAAAGTTCATTTAATATACCTCCTTATTTGTTCTTAAAATTGCCTACTAAACTTTTTTGTTTAAGAAAGCGTCCATTCCTTCTTTTTGATCTTCTGTTGAGAAACATGAACCAAATACTTCTGATTCATAAGCTACACCTGTATCTATATCCGTTTGGATTCCTTTGTTTATTGCTGCTTTACAGAACCTTACAGCAACTGGTGCATTATTAGCTATTGTATTTGCAAGAGCCTTTGCTTCATCAAGAAGCGATTCTGGTTCAAATACTTTATTAACTAGCCCTATCCTGCAGGCTTCATTGGCATCAATTATCTTAGCTGTGTATATAAGTTCTTTAGCTGCTCCCATGCCAACTGTTCTTGCAAGTCTTTGAGTTCCTCCAAAACCAGGCGTTATTCCAAGCCCAGCTTCTGGTTGACCAAATTTTGCCTTTGTTGATGCAATTCTAATATCACATGACAAAGCAAGCTCACAACCACCGCCTAGTGTAAACCCATTAAGTGCAGCGATAACCGGTTTCTCTAAGTTTTCAATTCTTCTAAATACCTTGTTTCCTAGTATTCCAAATTTCCTACCCTCTATTACATTCATGTCTTTCATTTCTGAAATGTCTGCTCCTGCAACGAAGGATTTACCTGCTCCAGTTATTATAACTGCAAGTATTTCGGAATCTTTTTCAAGTTCGTCAACCACATAATCAAGCTCCCCTAAGGTTTCTGTGTTTAACGCGTTAAGAGCTTTGGGTCTGTTGATTGTAACTAAGGCAATTTTGCCTTCTTTTTCAAGGATGATGTTTTTTAAATCCATTACTAATCCTCCTAAACTTTTATTCATTGTTATAATATTAACAATGAAGTATAAAAAAATATAAAGTATCTCTCTTCAATGACTATTATAACCTGTTACTAAATCATTTTCAACAAAAACACATTGAGTTTTTTTTCTTTTTTTAAGTTATTTCATTCATAAGGCAACTAAGAGTGAGTAAACTTTCACTTAAATGCACGTTTTCCACAAAAACACCTTCTGGAATTATCAAATCAATTGGTGCAAAATTCCAAATTCCTTTTATGCCATTCTTAACTACAAGATCACAAATGCTTTGAGCACTTTTACTTGGAACACAAATTATAACTATATTTACATCACTGGACCTCAGAAAATCGTCTAAAAAATCAATATCTTTAATTTCTATATCATTTATCTTTAATCCACATAATTTAGGGTTAGTATCAAAAATCCCCACTAAGTTGAAATTCATTTTCTGAAAATTTGTATAGTTTGCTATTGCCTGACCAATATTACCTGCACCAACAATAATTGTGTTATAATTTCTTGTTAGTCCAAGTATATTACAGATTTCACTGTATAGATCCTTGACATTATAGCCATAACCCTGTTGACCAAAATCTCCAAAACAATTTAAATCTTGCCTTATCTGAGAAGCAGTGAAACCAATTTTTTCACTGAGTTCTTTTGAAGATATTCTATCTATATCATTGTTTCGTAGTTCCCTTAAATATCTCTGATACTTTGGTAATCTTTTGATTACCGCCATTGATATGTTCTTTTTCCTATCCACCGGTTGCACCCCTCAATTTAATATTGCATACGTTTAATTGTAGCACATATTCAAAATTCCACACTTTTCTTATACTTTTATTATCTGTGATTTTGCTTATACTAAATAAAAAATTATACCAATATTTTATTCAATCACATCATAGTATACAATAAAATAAAGATTTTTATAAGCTTTTTCTTTATAAAATGTAATGAAAATGGTAGAATATGATGATATAACACACAAGGTTGGTGATTTCATGATAGTTTTAAGCACAAAAAACATACAAAAATCTTATGGTATTGATACCATATTAAAAAATATAAGTTTCAGCGTTAATGAAGGTGAAAAAGTTGGTCTTATTGGTGCTAATGGTACTGGTAAATCTACACTTTTCAAAATTTTAACTAATCAACTGGAACATGACAGTGGAGAATTATTTATAGAAAAAGGATTAGTTTTAGGATACCTTTCTCAAAATTTATCCTTAGATACTTCTAATACAATATATGAAGAATTGCTATCAGTTTTTGAGGAACTACTAAATATGGAAAACAAACTAAAAGGGTTAGAAGTTATTATGAGCGAACCCTACGACTTAGAAAACGAAGCTTACCAGACTAAAGTAATCAAAGATTATACTACATTAACAGAAATATATAATAATAAAGGTGGCTATGTCTACAAGGGTGAAATAAACAGAGTATTAAAAGGTCTTGGGTTTTTAGCAAATGATTATAAAAGACATATTAATATATTAAGTGGTGGTCAGAAATCTAGGGTAGCACTCTGTAAACTTTTGCTTACAAAACCAGATATTTTACTTCTTGATGAACCTACAAACCATTTGGATTTAGATGCAATTGAATGGCTTGAAGATTACCTTACTAGTTATAATGGAACAATCATAGTAATCTCCCATGACAGATATTTTTTAGATGCTGTAACTAAAACCACTTTAGAAATGTTAGGTGGGCAAATATACACATATAAAGGGAATTATACTAATGCATTAGAATTTAAAAAGAGAAACTATGAGGTTCTAATGAAATCATACAGATTACAACAATCAGAAATAAAAAGACAAGAAGATATTATAGAAAGATATCGTTCTTTTAATAGAGAAAAGAGTATAAAGGCTGCAGAAAGCAGGCAAAAATCTCTAGATAAAATCGAAAGAATTGAAGCCCCTACTAAAGAATCAAAGGCTTCGCGAATAGAGTTTGAAGCCTCAATTAAAAGCGGAAATGATGTACTGCATGTTGAAAATTTATCTAAGAGATTTGGAGATAAGTTGTTGTTCAGTAATCTTAATCTTGATATAAAAAGAAGCGAAAAGATAGCTCTTATTGGCGAAAATGGACGTGGAAAAACAACATTATTTAACATATTGCTGAATAACATTAAAAGCGATGAAGGCACAGTAATCCTTGGTAAAAATGTTTATATCGGCTACTATGATCAAGAACAATCAAGCTTAAACGATGAAAATACTGTAATTGATGAGGTTTGGAATCATTTTCCTGATCTAACCACAACCAAAGTAAGAAATTCACTTGCTGCCTTTCTGTTTATAGGTGACGATGTTTTCAAGAAGATAGGACTCCTAAGCGGTGGAGAAAAATGTAGAATTAATCTATTGATTCTTATGCTATCAAAAAGTAATTTTTTGCTTTTGGATGAACCAACAAATCACCTTGACATTGTTTCAAGAGAAGCTTTAGAAGATGCTCTTTTAAGCTATGATGGAACTGTTCTTGTAATTTCTCATGATAGATATTTTTTAAACAAAGTTGTTTCTAAAATACATGAACTGCAAGTAAATGGGATAAAAGAATATTTGGGTAATTACAACTATTATATAGAAAAGAAGAAAAATCCAAATAGATTTGAAGACGAGCTTGAACTACTTCAAGGTAAAACGAAAACTCAAATCAATGTTCAAAAGAAAAAGAAAAAAGAGCTAGAAAAACAAGAAAGAGATCAAAAACAAAAATCCAAAGAAATTGAAGATAGCATTTTAGACACAGAAAGTAAAATAAAAAAATATGAAAATGATTTATGTTTAGAAGAAGTGTATTCTAACCCTGAAAAGAGCAAAAAATCAATAATGATATAAGTAAATTGCGATCCGATTTGGAAAATTTATATGAAGAATGGGAAAATATCTTATAAATAATTAGGCCTAAATATTTCTATTTTTAAATAATATTTAGGCCTAATTATAATATACAAAAATTATTCAGCTTTTTCTTTATTTGAATCTAAAAAAGTTACCTCTTCTCCTACCACTTCTGAAATGTATCTTCTTATTCCGTCTTTGCCTTCATACCTTTTTATTTGTAACCTGCCAATAACGCTAATTAGTCTACCCTTTTTCATATAATTGCATATTGTTTCAGCAATTCTTCCCCACACAACCACAGGTATATAGTCTGCTTCTCTTTCTCCATTAGCATTGGTAAAATTTCTATTTACGGCTATTGTGAAATTACATACCTTTTTATCTGTTTCCTCAATACACTTTAACTCAGGATCCTTAACCATACGACCTACCAATTCTACTTTATTCACAAACTTATCCTCCCTACACTAATTTTTCCTCTTAATTATTGACATGATTTTGTTTTTATATTCAATGTAAGCCATATTTTGTTGCTAAGTTAAACTTTGACATCATACTTCTAGAATCTTCAAAACTTTCATAACCTCATTTATCGTTGCTACAGCTCTTGGTTGACCACCTGCCCAATCAAAACGCTAGCTGTTTTGAAACAAATGAATTGGAATCATAGTTAATTTGAAAATGACTTTATTGTATCTACAACATATATATACAGGGTTTATACATACAATTAGTATTTTGCAGTAATGTATAAAACTTAGTTTTCTCAGGCGCGACCTATTATTTTAGATATTGGTAGTATCTATGTTTAAAACAGAAATTTGGCGCAATAAATTGCTAAATAAAAAAGGTAAATGCCAAATTTCAAATCATTGCTAGCTTTATGGATATTTCAATTACCCCCCTTGTTTTAAAATAGCAGCCATAAGTTCTATTTGATCAATGCGATTATTTCGTCAGTAGTTCTGATTTTGCCTATTTTAGTTAATATATGTTTACAAACGAATTCATGTTGACCTCCAGTTGAAGCCGTCATAGCATCTTCTACAAAGTATTGGTTAAAACCCCTAGAATGTGCCTCTCTTGCGGTGGTGTCTACTCCAATTGCTGTAGAAATACCACAAAGTACAATTGTACTTATATTACGTCGCCTTAACTGTAAATCTAGATCAGTACCATAAAAAGCCCCCCATTGTTTTTTAGTAATTTTATAGGTATTATCTATATCTACTATTTCTGGTACGAAAGCATCCCAGCCTTTGGTACGATTAACATTCCTTAATGGTAAATCGTTCTCTGGTTTTAACATGTCAAATCCATCTAAAGATGAAACTCTTACAAGGGCAACAAAGGCACCCTTAGATTTGAATGCCTCTATTAACCTTCTTGAATTTTCTACAACCTCTTCACCACTATATGGTGTAAGTTTTCTATTTATTATACCTTGTTGAAGATCAATAACCACTAGTGCAACTTTAGTACTTTCAATAAATTGAATTTTCATATTTTATTCTCCTCCATTACTCTATTTTAGGAATTAAATTTAATTTTTTATACAATTTTTTATATACCCATACTGCATCCAGTTATAGCTCCTTGAAGTATTCTGAGACCAATAAGCTCATATACATTTTGTGCAAAGCCCATACTTCCAATTACAAGAGCCATTCCAAGGCTTGCCCTCAGGAGCATGGGTTTTCTTCCAAACTTGTCTGCTGCGGCGCCCCATATTGGTGAAAAAATTGCTGATATAATAAAGGTGACCCCAAAAGCAATTCCTGATATTTGCTCAATTGTAGATGTATTGTGGATTCCCAGTTGCCGTATATAAAGAGGCATGATAGGAGCTATTTGACTTGCTCCTACCCCTGTAACAAATACCCCAAACCAACATACAAATTAATTTTTTTTCCACATCTTCATTAGTTTATTACCTCCTTGATGATTTACTATTATGAATTGATTATAACTTTCAGAAGTGCTTGAATCCATGTGATATTTTAATATCCATGGATATTTTTACGATAGAATTTTCAGAGACTTATCACTGACCATGCCTAAGAATTATATTAAAAAAAGAGCAACTTGAAAGATACTCTTAATAACTAATATTGAATTTTAGTAACTTATACTGTTGCCAGCCTAGCACCTATATCAAACGCTTTTTCACAATCAATAGGATATTGTTCTTTTTTAATAAGATCATCTTTCATAGCACAGTGTCCAATATACCCGCTACCTTTTCTTTTGCAGGCAAAGCAACTGGAACATCCCTTAAAATTCAAATCATATAAATGTATAAGTTTCGTATCAGCACCCATAGATTTAGCTCCATCAAGAGCCTTTTGCAATAATGTAGCGGTATTCCATGTTTCTCTTGGACTTCCATTGATAGCTATTACTTTCATAAAACCACTCATCTCCAATTTCAGTATTTAATTAACTTTAACTTTTATATTTATTACATTGTATGAACTAATTATAATCTGGAGAATGGCTTTAATCCATGTAATATTTTAATATACATGGACATTTTTACGATAAAATTCTGAAGGACTTACACCCTCGATTTTCTTAAATATCCTGCTAAAATAGAATTCATCAGTAAATCCAAGTACTTTTGCTACTTCTTTTATTTTTTTATCACCTTCAATAATCAATTCTTTGGCTTTATCAACTTTTATCTTATTAAAAAATCCAATTACAGAATATCCTGTAGTTTCTTTAAAAACGCTAGATAAATATGGTGATGACAGTTGCACTAACTGAGATAATTCTGCCAACGTCAGTCTAGTATCTATATTTTGGCGCATGTATTTAATAATTTTTTCAACTTTTAATGATGTTGAATAATTTTGGCTATTCTTTTTTATATTTTGAAAAATTTCGAATAATAATTCCCTAAGTAAAGTTTTTGTACTAAACTCATAACCCGGCAATTTTGATGTCCAATTTTCAACCAATTTCTTAAATATATTATTAATCTGATAATAATCCTTTAAGATTTGCACAAAATCTAGTGGTAACCTATCAGTTTCCTTTGTAATATCCCATTTGTCACCACTAAAGCCCACAGTTGCATAACTAAAATGTACTGTCATGACAGAAAGAGGATTCTCTGAATCTATCTCTATAGAATATAGTACATTAGGGCAAAGGTATAACAGCGTACCGTCTTTAAGCTGATATCTCTTATTTCCAAATAAAATATACCCCTTGCCCCCAGTAATAAAAATAAGCTCATGATGGTTAATTGTTTTATTAACTTTAAATGAATATCTTAATACTTGATTCTGTTGCCTATTATTGCAATAATAAAGATGGAAAAACAAATTATTTATATTCATACTTGCCTCCATAATTTAAGCAGTCTTTTATGTATTTGATTAATGATATTATTTCTTCGAACCTTTTCTATACGTCTTGTCTCCAACATTTTTTCTGAATCACACTAACCAAAATGGAATTTCTACGCTTTTCGTTAGTATACAACATAAGAAGATTGAAAACTAAATCACTTTCATATACGCTCATAACATTCCACGCTTTGGAATAAGATTGTAATGAAATAAGTAGCCATCAAATTTACTATTTGATGGCTATAAAATTTAATATATATTTAATTTTCACCTAAAGCTTTTTAACTCTAAACATGCTATTAAGTAGTGGCCAGTTCTGTGGAAATGCTTTGCCTAGAGCCCAATAACTCACGCCTCTTAATCCATACTTTTTAACTAAATTGAACTTTGCCATCATACTTCTTGAATCTTCAAACCAAACAATGTGCATAATTTTATTTTCATCCATGTAATTATAATATGGAGACTGAGAAATAAAATCATATTTGATATTAGCTCCATACTTTTCAGCTCTTATAACGGCTTCTTGATTTCCTAAGGCCTCAGCAAACTTCCCACCTGGTACAAATGGAAGTTTCCAGTCGTATCCATAATATGGGATTCCCATCATTATTTTATTACTCGGAATTACGGAAACCGCATAATTTAAAACTTTAATTACTTCATTTATTGGTGCTACAGCTCTTGGTGGTCCACCTGCCCAGTCTAAACAGTAGCTGTTTTATTATGGAATTTAATATTCATAGAACTAAGATTAATAACTGCATTTGTTTTAATCAAAACATCAAGCCAAATTAATCCTATAACCCAAAATTCCATTTGCACCGTAAAAAGTTTTTATCTCATCATCTTTGGTCAATGTTATTCCAAGTTCCTCAATTGAAGATGGCTCAAGAAATGCAAAATGCGGCTCCAGTATCTATAACAACATCCTTAGAGGGTCCGAACTTCATTCCATTTCATAGTTACTACTCCTTATATTTACTCTGTCTTGTTTATAACTATTACGCCATCTATGTACTGCAGCCATATAACGACTTTTCCGAAGTATGTATGTATCAAATCCATACTTTCCAAATATAGTTCCAGAAGTTTTGCCTTTTGGCTTTCTTCAATGAAAATACGTTTAAATTCATCTCTATAAGTAATACCTTTAGCACTAACTTCTTTAACATATATATTTTGTGAGAGTGTAAAAATCTCAGTCGTAGAATTGTAGTATGATTAAAATTAGTACTTGTTTAAAGTTATTCACACAAATTTATAAACACTATCGTAACACTCCAAACTATCCGTAATATTACTTAGTAAACGCTGAATTTCACGTTACATTTCTCCAAATAATGGTTTTACATTCAATCTAAAATCCATTGTTCTTTATAACTTTTTTGTACCATAAAGCGCTTTTTTTCCACATACGCTCTAGCGTTTCATAATCAACGCGAATTATCCCAAATCTCTTACTATATCCAAGGTCCCATTCAAAGTTATCCATGAGGGACCAAGCAAAGTATCCGTCAAGATTAACACCTTCCTTAATTGCATTATTCGCTTCCTTCAAATGGCTTTTTAAATAATCCACTCTATCATCATCTGCTACAATTCCATCTACTATTCTTTCATCCTTAAATGCAGCTCCATTTTCAGTAATAAGTATATGAGGATTATTATACTCTTCTTTTATTTTCATGAGCATATCATATAGTCCTCTAGGATATACCTCCCATCCCATCTCAGTATGTATTGCATCATTAATTTCAACATTATCTATTTCCAATACTGAATCATTGTAGACCTTTTTTACTACTGAACGGCTGTAGTAGTTAATTCCAATAAAATCACCTATATTCTTTTTTAATAGATCCATATCTCCCTCATAAATTTGAGGATAATGGTTTTTTTTTCTATATACCTCTAGCATATCTTCAGGATAACTTCCCTTTAATACTGGATGTAAAAACCACCTATTAATAAAGCCATCAGATATTCTTGCTGCATCCTTATCTTCTGGTGAACTAGTTGCTGGATACTGGCTTCCTAAATTAAGTGTTATTCCAATTTTGCCATCACCATATTTAGATAGTCTGTATACTTTAACAGCTTTTGCATGAGCAACAAATAAATTATGTGCTATAGTCAAATATTCTGAAAAATCATCTACATCTAAAAAGGCAGTGCACCAAGGTTCATTATGTGTTATCCATTTCTTTACTCTATCTCCAAAGGTGTTAAATAGAAACCCTGCATAATTAACATAATCGTTAATTAACTCTCTATTTCTCCATCCTCCATTTTCTTCAAATACAAGAGGAAGATCCCCATGCCATGTCGTTATTATCGGCTCAATATTGTTTTTTATAAGTTCATCTATTAGTGAATTATAAAAATCTACACCTTTGAGATTTATTCTTCCTTTACCATCTGGAAATATTCTACTCCAAGAAACAGAAAATCTATAAGCTTTTAATCCAAGTTCCTTCATCAACGCTACATCTTCTTTATATTTATGGTAATGGCCACAAGCAATATCACCTGTATCACCAGTAGGATTCCCTTTTTCATCATGGTTTTTCTTGTCCCACACACAAGGCCCTCTTCCATCCTCCTTAACAGCCCCTTCAATTTGATAGGCTGATGTTGCTGCCCCCCATATAAAATCTTTAGTAAAAGTATTTAACATAATATAAACCTCCAATATTTTTTATTGTTTCTATATTTTTATATGAAAACACCTTGTCTCCTGCCATCATTATAAACCAAATGCTAAGCATTTCGGCGGTTGAGCCGCTAAGTCTAGCTACATATCCACGCCCATGTGTTAAAGGGTCTGGATTTACTGAACTTGCAATGAAAGGATGATTAAATTCACCTTGGATAACCTCATAATTCTTTACCCCATAACACATATAAGTTGGATATATTCCCTTTCCATATTCTAATGCACGATCTAGCCTTTTATTAATTTTTATATTAAACTTGTTAAAAACTAATAATATTTTTCTGTTTTAAAGTTTTCTTCTTTACCATGGATTCCAAAACGTATTTTATCTCTATAGTTTTCTCTATTGGTAGCAATTTCGTCCCAATAGTTGAAATCATCTATTTCTTCATTTTGAGACGTAGAGGAGAATATTTCATGAATTTTCCCTTGATATTTTATAAAGGTTCTAAAGCCTTGAATCTCTATATTTTTGTACATAACATTTGCAGGAAAAAATTCCATTATAGTGTTGTCTTTATCTTAACTCCTATAAATGAGCATTTCCCGTTACATTTTATTCCATATAAATTTATTATATCAGAAAAATCGCCAATTACAACTTTTTTAAGATACTTACGTATTTTATTAATTTTAAGCTTACCTCTAATGAAGCATATTGTTGAATTCATAGCTTCAGCCCCGAATTCTATCTCTTAGCTTACAGCAATATTTATGGCACCGAAGGTAATATGACTAAAGACTTCGATGGAAATACCATTGATGGAATGAGTTTTGCTAAGATTAAAAGTATCATTGAAAAAATTAAAAATCATACGTACAAACCAGACCCTATTGTAAGAAAATATATCCCAAAGAAAAATGGCAAAAAAAGACCTCTTGGAATACAATCTATAGATGATAAACTAGTACAAGAATGATTCTTGAAAGCATTTATGACTCTAATTTCAATAATAACTCTCATGGCTTTAGACCTAACAAAAGTTGTCATACTGCATTGAAATCTATCAATCTAAGATTTACAGGTGTTAAATGGTTTATAGAATGAGATATCTCCGCTTACTTTGATAACATTGACCATCACACATTGCTCAATATCTTAAGAAGAAGAATTAAAGATGAATACTTTATAGGTGTGATTTGGAAATTTCTTATGGCAGGATACATTGAGAATTGGAAATATAACCAATGTTATAGTGGTTCTGCACAATGCTCGTTGATTAGTGCGATTCTATCGAAATATTTATTTGAACGAACTGGACTCATTCATGGAGGAACTTAAAATTGGTTTTGACAAAGGTACTTTTAGGAAAGTAAACCCAGAATACAATAGACTAAACGGTAACCTTATGTATCTTAAAAAGAAAACTCCACTACGTGGAATTCCAAAACTGCAAAAGAAGATAGTTGTTAAGGATTTACTCAAAGGTATCTAAATTTAGTAGAATATATTTAGAGCGCTAGCGAAACTTGACCGAAGTGAATGGGTACCATGTTTCCTTGAAGTGGTATCAACGCTAGATAAATTAAAATATTTGTTAGTAATGGACCATATGGCTGATCTTGATAGTGACAAAAATGGTGCAAATTTACGTAAAAATATGTACTGGCTTCCGTTTAAAGCTTTTCTTTCTACCAGATAGCTATTCATTGCTATCTGGATTTGAGGTAAAAGAGGTAACAACTGCAATGTGCCCGTCTTTATTTGAACTATTTCAATAGTCTCAGTATCATAATGGATATCTTTAAATGAAAGATTACAGATATCAGAAGCACGTAGCCCTAAACGTGATGCAATCATCAGAATTGCATAATCTCTTTTACCAATCAGAGTTGATTCTTTGTTTCCATGCTTTCGCATAAATGACATATTTGAATTAAAGTATTTTTCAGTAACCAACCATCTATTGAATGTTATCTAATTTATTTTTGATATTCTGGAGTTTCTGTTTTTTTATCTTCATTAGCCTTAACCCTTACCTCCATACTCTTCATCTCTAAATACTTTTTGTAAAAATACTGAGTAACCACTTCACTAGCATGACCTAATGCTTCTGGATTAATCACTTCTACAATAATTGATTTAAACTCTTTTTGCTTAACCATAAAACCCTCTAAAAAATTGTTTATTCTATAATATGATATTAATAGTCATATAATCTATGAAATATAAATATTAATTTAATAGATACATTTAACAAATATTAACTTGATAACTATGGAATACTATACAAGGTTTATTGATTAATAGAAGGAGACGATATTATGAGAATCGCAATATACTCAAGAAAATCTATTGAAACTGATACAGGTGAAAGTATTCAAAATCAGATTAATATGTGCAAAGACTATTTTAGTAGACAATCAACTGATTGCACCTTTGAAATATTCGAGGATGAAGGTTTTAGTGGTGGAAATATTAGCAGACCTTCCTTTCAAAGAATGCTTACTCTTATAAAGATGAAACAATTTGATGTTATTACAGTTTATAAAATAGATAGAATTGCTAGAAATATAGTAGACTTTGTTAACATTTATGATGAGCTAGAAAATTATAATGTTAAACTTGTAAGCATTACAGAAGGCTTTGATCCTTCAACTCCCATAGGTAAAATGATGATGCTTTTACTTGCAAGCTTTGCAGAGATGGAAAGAATGAATATTGCTCAAAGGGTAAAAGATAATATGGAAGAGCTTGCCAAAATGGGAAGATGGTCTGGAGGTACTCCACCAACTGGATATAGGGTATTAAATTCCATTGAAAATGAAAAAAAAGCTGTTTATTTAGAATTAATCCAAGATGAAGGTCAAATTATAAAAGATATATTTGAAAAATATGCACAGGGGTATTCTTCTTATGAAATCTGTAAACTTTTAAAAAATAAAGGCTGTAATTTAAATGATAATTCAATTATAGAGATATTAAAAAATCCAACCTATCTTAAATCGTCTCCCGAAACAGTGAAGCTCCTTGAAGGGCTAGGATATCAGGTTTACGGAACTCCAAATGGATATGGATTTTTGCCCTATAACAGACGACCCAGAAAAAAAGGCGTCAAATCACATAATGATAAAAACAAGCTTGTTGGAATTTCAAAACATGAAGCATTGGTAGATTTTGATTTATGGATGGCAGTTCATAATAAATTAAAAGAAAAAAGTGTAGAACCACATCCAAGAGAAAGTAATTTTACTTTTCTTTCAGGTGGAATTGTAAAATGTAAATGTGGTGCCTCAATGGAAGTATGTGTAGGTCGCAAAAGGCAAGACAACACTAGGTTATACTATTTTAGATGTGTAAATTCATGTGGTAATACGTCCTTAAGAGTCGATATTGGAGAGGAATATGTAGATAATTTTATAAAAGAATTATCTGATAAAGATAAATTATTATCTCTAATTAATACAGTAAAACCTGTTAAAAATGCTGAAAATGAAATTAAAAATATTAATAAAGAGATATCTAAGAACAACCTTGCTATTAGCAATTTAATAGATAAACTAATGCTTATGTCTAACGATGGTTCTAAGTTTGTAACAAATAAGATTGAACAGCTATCTATATTAAATAATCAATTAAAGGAACAACTCCTGATTTTTGAAAGAGAAAAATTATTCAAGCAACTAAACTATACTAATGTCGATATTCTTTACAATCAAATTCGCTACTATATAGCAGCTCAAAATAATATGGAAGAAAAAAGAAGATTAGTAAAATCCATTATTGAAAATATATTTTGGAGTGCCGAAGAAAGTAAAATCAGTATCAAACTTGTATCACCATAACCATAGCTACTGTTTACATTGGGCTGCACCACCAGACCATCCCCACTCGTATGTCATTAGTATTACAAAGTCTACAATTTCACCATGAGCTTTGTAATCGTGCGCTTCATACCATGGTCCTGTCTGTTCTGCTGATTGTTTGGGTGCCAAGGCAGTTCCTACTAAATATCTACCTGCATGTAACCTTCTAACTAGCTCTTTCAAAAAATCATTATAGTTTTGTCTATCCTTTGGTGGTATCCTTTCAAAGTCAACTATAACTCCCTTAAACCCTTTTTCTTTTAAAGTACTAATTATATTGTTTATCAATGTATTCTGTATGTTCTTGTCATTCAATATTCGTCCTATTAACTCTGTATCAAATCCACTACCAGAAATATTTGTAACAGATAACATTGGGGCAATTTTATACTTTTTAGTCTGATTAATTATTACATCATCATTCAAAGCTGTTAATGTGCCATCATCTTTTATGTTATAGCTAAAAGGAGTTATATAAGTTAAATATTTTCCAGCCTCTTCAATAATGTTAGTATCCTTATCAGGTGTAGATGGAAGGATAAATCCATTAACTTCAATTTCCTCTCTGTATTTGTTCTGGTTTACAGGTATAAGGAGACTCTCACCAATTACTAGATGTTTTCTACTGTTAAGTCCATTGATGGCAACAATATCATTGTAGTTAACACCATACTGTTTAGCTATAGACCATGGTGAATCTCCTTCCTTTACCACATGGTTTACCAAAATATCCACCTCAATTTATTTTTCCACTTACAGTATATGAAAATTGTAAAACATTTGTGAATAATCGTGGATTAAATTAATGTATACGAGGCAAAATAACTAGCAAACTAACTAGTTATTTCTTTGAATATGCATAATTTACAATATGAACATTGCAGTAATTACTGTTGATATTAATCCTAAAGTAACAGGCAATATATTTTTTTTTACCACTTCAAAGGGTTCCACATTACAAATTGCTGCTGGTGGGATAACACTCCACGGAATTATAGTCCCTCCACCTACCCAAATTGTAATTATTTGACCAAGAGCTGCCATACCGGCTCTATTAACATTCACTGCTGAAGAAAATACTTGTGCTAAAGTTCCTACTAATGGTAGCCCTGAAAATCCAGATCCTCCAACTCCTAAAAGTCCACTAATAAAACCTTGAATTATCACTACTGAAAATTTATTCATTGGAATATTTTGTGAAACATACATACCAACGTCTGTCAAAATCCCATTTGTTCCTGGCCCCAAAATTTCCTGTGCCGTCTCTTTACTCCCTAAAAAGAAAAATGCTCCGATTATGATAATTGGCGAAAAAATTTTTATACTAAACATAAAACCGTCCCTTATAAGCACAGTAATCTGTCCCAATGAATTTTTTATACCACACTTTATAAGCACACATAATAGCATTATAACTATAGCAGTTCCACCAATTAGTGATGTTGCATCTGCACCTTTTAGTTTATAGACGTACATAATAACAATATCTACTATAAAAAACATATATGTAAATATTGCAACAAATCTGCTTCCGAAACTATGTTTAACTATTTTATGAACTTCTATACTTTTCTTGTTTTTTACCTTATTTTTACTAGATTTGCTCATTATAATACTTGATGTAATTATTACTATAACAGAAATTACCAACCACATAAAAAAACCAGCTTTCGCTATTTCAAATGGATTTTTAATTCCAGCTGCTTTAGCCGTTATGGATGGCGCCCCTTGTATAAAATAATCACTTGATAAAGCTATTCCATTACCAAATAAGTCTAAACTAACAGCCGCCCAAACTGGTTCAAGTCCGCTTTCAATAGCTGCTGGAACCATTAGTGGTCCTATAAATGCTATTGCTGGAGATGGCCATAAAAACCAAGAAAACCCTAACATTGTAAAACCTAAAACAAAAAACGCTATTTTTTCATTTATCATAAGTTTGCTTATTGGTTTTATCATTAGTTCATCTGCACCTAAACTGTTTATAGCCTTAGACATCGCATTAACCAGTGCTATAATTATTACAATTTCTATAAATTCTCTTCCAGAAACAACTATAGCTGTATATACAATTTGTACGGATGACACAATACTGCCACTATATATAAATCCAATCATTAGAATTCCTAAAATACATGGCAAAATCACATCTTTTTTTAAAAACATTATGCCTATTATACATATTATTATTCCTAAATAAACATAATGAACTAATCCTAAGTGCACCATTAGCTACAGTTACTCCATTTCCCACATCTATCACCAAAAAATCCACTGTTGCTATCTATATTAGCTATCTTTACTACCTCGCATCTATTAGCACATCCATTACATTCAAAACTTTTAGTGCTGAAATCTCCACTTACCACTTTAAATCCCTTAAATTTAGTGGCAATATTCTGCTTTTCGACTCTGTTCCTAGCTATAATTGCAGCACCTATAGCGCCCATAACATCATAATGCTCAGGAATACATAACTCTTTCTGAAGCTCATTTTCAAATGCAAATTTCATACCCGCATTTGCTGCAACTCCTCCTTGAAAAAATATTTTAGGCTCAATTTCTTTACCTTTTCCCACATTACTCAAATAATTTCTTACTAATGCTTCACATAACCCTCTTACTATATCTTCTTCGCCATAGCCTACCTGTTGCTTATGTATCATATCTGATTCAGCAAAAACAGCACATCTTCCTGCAATTCTAACTGGATTTTTTGACTTCAGAGCTAGCCTCCCAAATTCTTCTATTGGAATAGATAATCTTTCTGCCTGTCTATCCAAAAATGAACCCGTTCCAGCAGCGCATACAGTATTCATTGCAAAGTCTGTAACAATACCATCTTTAATTATTATAATTTTAGAATCCTGCCCTCCGATTTCAATTATAGTTTTCAGATTTTTATCAACTTCAAGTGATGCTACTGCATGAGCTGTAATTTCATTTTTAACTGCATCTGAGCCAATTAGAAATGATGCAATTTGCCTTCCACTTCCAGTTGTTCCTACAGCTTTTATTTGGTTATCCTCATACTTATTACTCAATCTCTTAAACCCCTCTTTTATAATATCAAGAGGTCTCCCCTTTGTTTTCAAATACATTGATTCAACAACTTCCATATTGTCATCTAAAAGTACAATATCTGTACTTACTGATCCAACGTCAACCCCTATATAATACATTTTGCTCCCTCCTTCTATCTATCAAATCTATAAATGCTTCTATTCTAGTGGAATATCCTGCTTCTCCTGTCATCTCATCAACTACTAAACTCATGATTGGAAAATTCCTATCCTTTGCTATTTGTGGTAATATTGCTTTTGCTACTATTTCTGGCATGCACCCAAGAGGTAATATCTGTATTACCCCATCTAAGCCTTCCTCACTTGCTATAACTGCTTCACCTATGCACTCCCTAGCATGCCCTCCAATATATTCTGAAAGGTATTGTCTTGAAGCTAATCTAATGTGAAGTGAATTAAGTTTAAATGGAGTTAGCATGGCATCTTTCACCCACCAACTAGGCGTTATTCCTTTTTTTACAGACACCCCTAAATCCATAAGTTTATCTTCTATATAAAGATTTGCAAAAGGCTCAAGTATGGTGTATATTTCTCCTATTATTGCTATGGATAGTGGTTCTTTATTTTTATCAATTGGAATTTTTCCCAACTTTATTTTATATTCATGCAATACCCTTAACATATCCGCTGCACTTTCGCAGTTAAATGCACTCCTCTTGCACTCATATAAAAACTTTTTGAAAATTCCTTTTTCCATCTCATAGCCCGCTAATTTCCTTGCCTTTATTTCTATGTAATCAATGAGTTTTATAACTTTAATAGCATTATATACAGCTGTAATTTTTTCACTTTTTTTCTTGCTACTTGCCACAGATATATTACTAATTCTATTCATTAGCTCTTTAAGTCCAATATCCTTTGGATAGTCAACTACAATTAAATTAATGTTGTAACCAAGTTTTTTAAAGGTATTTCTAAATAACTCACAGTATTCACCATATCTGCAAGGTCCACAACTTCCTGTAATTATTGCTGTATCAGCCCCAGCCTTAAAACCTAGGATTATACTACCAAGCATTATTTTATATGGAAGGCAAATTTCTTCTGGAGCATATTTTGATCCTATCTCAAGTGCTTCTTTATTACTGAATTCAGGTATTATACATTCAATACCAAGGTCAAGGAATAATGCCTTTGCCGCCAAATATACATTTCCCATGTGTGGAAGTGTTATCTTCATTTAGCTGCACCTTCTTTCTAACATATCTATAAACGCCTCAATTCTTGTATCAAAACCTGCTTCTCCTGTCTGTTCATCTATTTTAAGAACTAATATTGGAATATTTCTTACTTTGTCTTTTATGAGTTCCATAACAATTGAATCAATACCACAAGCGAAAGAGGATATATATATCATTCCATCCACTAACTGTTTTTTCCCCACATAAGAGGCGAATCCATATGAATTTCTTGCAAAATTCCAAAATGGCTTTTTATATAAATCTTTTATCTCCTCATTTATAATATTCCTATCAACGCTCTCCTCAGTAATGACAGAGATGTCCTCCTTGTTTAGCTTATTAATAATATTCATATTCAAGTAGCTGTCATAAATATTATATGGATGACCTAAAAGTGCTATTTTATATTTGTTATTTTTATCTAAACTTCCCAAATGAAATTTTTTTTGTGCTTCCATTGCAGTGAAAAATGCCTTTTCTATTTTGTGGTTATTACCTCCTACTCTTATTCCTATTTCCCGTGCAAAAGAATATAGATGTTTTCCATCCAAACTATTAATGGATTCTGTTAAAATAGCTGGCAAATCTGGTATGCTATACCTTATCATCTCAGGTAGCCCGCAAAACTTAGGACATATATATTCTCCTTTTGACGTACTCATAAACCGTGGTATTAATATAACATCACATTTTCCTCTTAATGAAGCTACATGTCCATGGAACACTTTTATTGGCAAACAAGCATCATCCACAGCATATTTTACTCCTAAATCCAATATTTCCTTGTCGGTATCCTGTGATGTTATAAAATCCACCCCCAGTGTTTTGAAAAAACTATTTACGAAAAGATAATATTTACAATATAGCAGACCTTTGGGTATACCTAGTTTCATAATAAAACTCCCATCTTAAATTTAGTTACTTGTAATTTCACTCATATTTAAATTTTTGACATCTACATGCAGAAATATTCGTAGAAATTAATGGAAATCTTAGCTAATGCTAGTCAAACAACTAGTAACGGGAAAAACTATTTATAGTTAAGAGGTAAGAGCTAAGAGTTAAAAGTTTATGAAGACTTTTCTGCTGACACAGAAAAGTCAATAAAATAGGGATGTGAGTAGATTTGTTACACAAATCTACTCACATCCCCAATAATTTTCAACAATTATCAAAGTTTTTGTTTCTATACTAATTACCCTATTTTGCCCCAAGGCAAAATTTCCTTAACTCTTAACTCTTAACTCTTAACTCTTAACTTTTAACTGCCTCATTGTCTCTGCTCTATGTTCTTAACTCTTCTAACTGAGTATTACCACAAATTTTATTGCATAAATATCACACAATGTATTCAAATTTTCATTTGTATCTCTTAGTACTATAAAACTTATTCCTACCTCTTCAAGTATTCCTGATCGATCTGTAAGCGAATCTGTTCCAATTAAAAAAGTAACTTTAACCCGTTTTCCAATCATTGTTCTTAAAAATCCTTGGGTATACTCGATTCCAAGTACTGCTGGGGAACCTGGTGCAGGTGCAAAATTATTTTCACCTACAATTGGATTTGGCACACTTGTACTTTGAGCAGTTTGCGTTTGTGATGATGATACTGGATTTGCATTGATTCCAGAGGAATGAGGCGTTGGGTTTGCATCAAATTCACTAGACATATATGAATTCATATTTCTGTCCATACATTGTTTACAATATTCTGGTATCATTAATTTTCTCTCCTTCATTATACTTATTTAAGTTTTAGCATATAATTCCGTTGGATTATAAAAACAATGTTGCCCTACTCTTACTTGGTAGCTTCCGCTTCCATTATATGGAAATAAATATGGGCATTCAGGGTTAAACGGGTTAAAATACCAAAGGGAATAACCTATGTTGTAGAGCCTATTTCCTGCAAGCGCCCAGTCTGCTATATCATAATGTATTTGCTCTGGAGGATTAGCCCAAATAGTTTGTGGATTAGCAACTCCTCCTAAAACCGACCTCATGCAGTCAAATTCTCCTTTTTGATATAGCACCTTTCGCACATCGCCTTCTCCTATTCTTTGATATTCACCATAAGGTACCCTTACTCTATTCATTACAACTGTGGCAACTCCCCTCATGCCATTATCTCCTTCACCTCCCGCCTCACATTTTATTATTCTTGCAAGTAGTTCTCGATCTGAATAAGCCATTTTTACACCCCATTATCAAAGATAAATATCTGCAAATTTTAATGCATAAAGATCGCATAACTCTAAATTATTGGTATCTTGATCCCTTATAATTAGATAATCTATCCCAACTTGAGTTAATACTCCAACTCTATCCTGCATTGCATTGCTGCCAATTAAGAATTGTAGCCTCATTCTCTTTCCAATTTGAGTTTGTAAATATCCTTGCGTAAAATCGGCTATCTGGGTTGGTGATGTAGGATTGCTTGGTGGTTGTGTATTACCAGATGGTGGTGCTCCTGGTTGTTGTCTATTATCAAATATTTCATCATCATTTTCCAATGGCAATATTGGTGTTTCTGTGGATAATGGCATTTGTCTACTTAACGAATTAAAATAATATTGTGGAATCATACTTTCCCTCCTAAAAAAATTCAAACTCATATTATTAGTCTATTCATTAGGATTTTAAAATGTGCATGATATGTATAATTTCCTATAATTTCGTTAAATTTTATGAGTTAATATTTTATTATATAATTAATCCATTTGAAAAAACAAATTTACAAAACCACAAAAAAAATATATTATAGTAACATAGTGATTAAGGCATCGAATAAATAAAATTTATATGGAGGTACATTAATGGTAGAAATAATTAACAAAGGTACGTATTTATACAAAAATGAATGTATTTTGGGTTATGACGATAATTTAGTAATAGATGATATAACATCATTTCTAAAAGCGAAAGGTGAAACTACCTCAAATTTAAATAAAGCTCTAAATAAAGACTATGCTGGTCAAAATACCATTTCCCATGGTATTTTGGCTAGTCACAATACATCGTATAGTAATGAAAAGCTCAGAATAAAATTTGATGCATTAGCTTCTCATGATATTACTTACGTTGCCATAACCCAGACAGCAAAAGCAAGTGGACTTAAAGAATTTCCTATTCCATACGTTTTAACAAATTGTCACAATAGTCTTTGTGCCGTTGGTGGAACAATAAACGAAGATGACCATGTTTTTGGATTATCTGCTGCAAAAAAATATGGTGGAATATATGTCCCACCTCATGAAGCAGTCATTCACCAATACATGAGAGAAATGATGAGTCGCTCAGGAAGTATGATTTTAGGTTCTGATAGCCACACTAGATATGGTGCTCTAGGAACAATGGCCATTGGTGAAGGTGGCCCTGAACTTGTTAAGCAGCTTCTAAGCAAAACTTACGATGTAGATTCTCCTGAAGTAATCGCAATATACTTAGAAGGAGAACCAAAGGCTGGAGTCGGACCTCAAGACGTAGCTCTTGCAATTATCGGCGCTGTATTTAAAATTGGTTTTGTCAAAAATAAGATAATGGAATTTGTTGGTCCTGGAATCAAAAATCTTTCTGCCGATTACAGAATTGGTATAGATGTTATGACTACAGAAACAACTTGCCTTAGTTCTATTTGGTGCACAGATGACACAATAAAAGAATATTATACTATTCATGGACGTGAGGATGCATATTCAAAATTAGAACCAACAGATATTGCCTACTATGAAGGCCTTGTAAAAGTTGATCTCGCCAAAATTCAACCTATGATTGCTCTTCCTTTCCATCCAAGTAATGTATTTAGCATAGCTGATTTAAATAAGAATCCTAAAGAGATTTTACAAATGGTTGAAGAAGCAGAAAGAAAAAAAATTGATAATCCAAGTGTACAATTCAATCTAACAAATAAAATAGTTGATGGTAAAATTAAAGTTGATCAAGGCATTATTGCTGGTTGTGCTGGTGGAACTTTTGAAAACTTACGTATAGCATCAGAAATAATCAATAATCATTCTCTTGGAAATGACTATTTTAATTTAAGTGTGTACCCTGCAAGTCAACCTATTTATTTAGAACTTATAAAAGATGGTGCTATGGCGAAATTTATAGAGGCTGGTGCTATTGTTAAAACTGCATTCTGTGGTCCTTGTTTTGGAGCTGGTGATGTACCTAGTAATGGTGCTCTTAGCATAAGACATACTACTAGAAATTTCCCAAGTAGGGAAGGTTCTAAACCCGGTCTTGGTCAAATTTCATCTGTAGCCTTAATGGATGCTAAATCAATTGCTGCTACTGCAATCAATGGCGGTATTTTAACACCTGCCACTGAAATTTCTATACCTGAAGTTGATCTTACTTATCATTTTGATTCTTCAATTTATGATCATAGAATTTACAATGGTTATAAAAAGCCTGAAAAAGATAGCGAATTAAAGTATGGTCCAAACATAACTTCTTGGCCACAAATGTTACCACTGCAGGATAAAATTTTATTGAAAATGTGCTGTGTAATAACAGATCCTGTTACAACTACAGATGAACTTATGCCATCAGGTGAAACTTCATCTTATCGTTCAAACCCACTAAAACTTGCTGAATATACTCTTTCAAGAAAAGATCCTCATTATGTTGAAAGAACAAAGGCAGTTCAGGTAGTAGAAAAAAATAGACATACATTTTTAAATGGAGATACATCTGCTGATATTAGTGAGATAAAGACAGTTTGTTCAAAAATCACCAATGTTGAAATCACAGAAGAAACTTTAACAAATATATCAAAAAAAATTCAATTT
This sequence comes from uncultured Clostridiaceae bacterium, assembly GCA_963725425.1. GTDB lineage: Bacteria > Bacillota > Clostridia > Clostridiales > Clostridiaceae > Clostridium_I. The sequence continues at coordinate 768,058 of CAVRYJ010000045.1, read as the reverse complement.
GGAAGTGTGATTTTTGCAATTAAACCAGGTGATGGCTCCGCAAGAGAACAAGCAGCTTCTTCTCAAAAGGTATTAGGCGGTCTTGCAAACATTGCTGAAGAATATGCTACTAAAAGATATAGAAGCAATCTAATAAACTGGGGTATGATTCCTTTTACAATAAACTCTTACGATAAGATTACCTTTGAAGTTGGTGATTATATTTACGTTGAAGGGATTATATATGCTATTAAGACTTCTAAACATGAAATTCCAGCACTACTTATAAGCAAAACTACTAAAAAAGATATAAAGCTTAAAATTGGAGAACTTACTGAAGATGAACGAAATATAATTTTGTCGGGTAGCTTGATCAATTTTTATGCTTCAACTAAATAGTGACAATCGACAATTGACAATGTACAATTTTCTAGTTAAAATCTTTAAAATTTGATTTACAATGGAGTAGGTAGAACATTACATTTGCGTAAGCGGATTCAATTTTCTACCTACTTTATTCCTTTTTAGACTTTAGCCATTTTTTTATCAATCTATTAAGTATAATCCATCAATTATATGGTTAAGTTATATGTATGAATGACTTAACCATGGAGGAATGCTAAATGAAAGACATATCAGAAAATGGTAAAGATGAAACTAAAAATAGAATAAAAGAATTGGAAAATCTAGTTCAAAAAAATACAAGAACAGAAAGACATCTTGAAGAATACAGTGACTTATCCGATGATGAATCCGTTGAAATGGCAAAAGATAAACAAAAAAGAAGAGAGAGCACCATTAATGGCCTTGAAAACACAATCATATATGGTGATGGTGGACCAACCCCTGAGAAGAAAAATTTAGAAAAAAAACTTCAGTATTCAGAAGGTTACCTTAACCAAAATAGTGACCACATGGATGAAACTGATTTAGAGAATTTAAAGAATAAGATTGAAAATAAAAAAGACACACTTCGAACTTTTTAATGAGGTTATATCAAAATTGCGAGATATTGCTATAATTATTTTAAGTAAAACTAGGGAATTAAGTTAAGAGTTAAAAATTAAGAGTTAAAAGTTATGGAAGATTTTCTGTTTGCGCAGAACAATCAAAAAAAACGAAATGCATCACAGTAGAAAATAATCTCTATTGTGATGCATTCCCATTTATTTAAGGCACATTAATCAAAATAGACAAGCCTATTACATTTTCCCGTCTATATATTATCAAACCCTATATTAGTTTTGATAATATTTTATTACTTCTTGAAATAAATTTAGCCATTGACTCACTATCAAGTTGTTTTTGGCTCATTCTTGCTAAATCATAAATATGTTCTTCAACAAGTTTTAAATCTTCCTTTTTACTTTCGTCCTCTTTCATGTTTAGTATTGCTTGAACTAAGTTATTCTTTCTATTAAGTACAAGAGTTTCATCACTTTTAAACATATCTTCCATATTCATTCCAGGGAACATACCTCTCATATCTTGCATTCTTCTTGACTCCTCAGAAAGAAGAATTACAGCAGGTATTTCTTCATCTTTAAGGCTTTCAACTTGAACCTTTATTTTATCATTATTCAAAATTTCTTTAAATGCATCCCCTAAAGTTTTATTCTCTTTTTCTACATCTTCTTTAGTTCCTTCTACTGCATCTTTATCTTTAAGCGTATCTGATATATCAGAATCAATTCTATTAAATTTAACTTTGCTTTCCTTCATTTCAAGGAAATTAATAAAAGGACTATCAATCTTTGAACTTAATATTATTGCTTCTGAACCGTTATCTTTAAACATTTTTATATATTGACTCTGTTGTTTTTCGTCATCAACATAAAATACCTTATTTTCATATTTATCTTTATTTCTCGCCAAATATTCTTTTAAGTTAACATAGTCACCACTTGTTGTTTTAAATATAATTATATCCTTTACTTTATCATAAAAGTTATCCTCTTTTAAACAGCCATATTTAATGAATACATCTATATCCTTCCAGAAACCATTGTATTTTTCTCTTTCATTTTTGTATAGCTCATTAAGTTTATCAGCAACTTTTTTACTTATATGCTTTGAAATTTTTGATACATCACTGTTGTTCTGTAAAAAACTCCTTGACACATTTAGTGGTAAATCCGCACAATCTATAACTCCTTTTAAAAGAAGCATGAATTCTGGAATTACTTCTTTAATATTATCAGCTATAAATACTTGGTTATTGTATAATTTAATTTGTCCTTCAATAGCATTCATCTCATGATCTATTTTAGGGAAATAAAGAATTCCCTTTAAATTAAAAGGATAATCAACATTTAGATGTATCCAAAATAGTGGCTCATTAAAATCATTAAATACTTTTTTATAAAAGTCTTTGTACTCCTGATCAGTACATTCATTTGGTGATTTCATCCAAAGTGGATGAATATCATTTAATGGAGTAGGTTCTTTTTTCTCCTCTACCTTATCTTTGTCGTCACCTTCATTTTTAACTACTGGTTCCTCTTTAGCATTCTCATCTTCCAAATATATTTCTGTAGGCAAAAATGCACAATGTTTATTTATTACTTCGGTAAGTTTGTGTACATTTAAAAATTCTTCACTTTCTTCATTTATGTGAAGTGTAATAGTTGTACCTCTTTCGCTTTTTTCTGATGAAGATATTTCATACTCAGTTCCCCCAAAGCAAGACCATTTTACAGCTTCAGACCCATCTTTATATGATTTCGTATCTATCTCAACATTTTCTGCTGCCATAAACGCTGAATAAAAACCCAATCCAAAATGTCCTATGATTTGATTTTTTTCATCCATTTTTTCTTTATATTTTGAAATAAAATCTTCTGCACCTGAAAAAGCTACCTGATTTATATATTTTTCTACTTCTTCTTCAGTCATTCCTAAACCATTATCTATAAATTTAAGTGTCTTCTCTTTTGGGTTAGTTTTTACCGTAATACGATATTTTTCACCATCACTTACATTAGCTTCTCCTATTGAAACAAGCCCTTTTAGCTTGCTTATAGCATCACAACCATTACTTATAAGTTCCCTAACAAAAATATCCTTATCAGAATACAACCATTTTTTAATTATTGGAAAAATATTCTCAGTATGAATGGATATATTTCCTTTTTGTTTTTCCATATAAATTCCTCCTAAAATTAATTTAAAATATTTTTTAAATTACTAACATACTACATACTTAAGGAAGCTTTAGTTTGCCTAAAATAAGCAACCATAACTAAACCTTCCTACATAAGATATTTTAGTATTTTATGGAATACAAGTCAATATAAATAGGGAAAAAATAAATATATACCATATTAATCCAAAATATAAATTACAATTATCATATATTATTGCTCCTGATGATTATTTTATTACATTTTCCAGCCGACTCATAAGGAATTTACTATGTGGTCTCTGTTACACTGTGAACTAACGCATCTTAAGGCATCATCAAAACAATAAAGTCAGATGCGAGTCAAGCCTATCTAAACTACATTGGCTTACCCCAAAAAAAAATTAGGAGGCATATTTATGCTAAAGTTCAACAAATTGAGTACAATATTTTTAACAATAGGTTTATCATTAATAACATCAACAACCGTACACGCGGCTACTAACACAGGAACTTCTAATGTACCAACTTCGAATTATAATATACAAGCTGGTGACAGTCTTTATAAACTTTCACAAAAATTCAGTACATCAATTGCTTGGCTACAAACAACTAACGATATTAAGACAAGCCTAATTTTTGCTGGGCGAACAATTACCGTTCCTTCTCAGCAAACAACTACTCAGGCTCAACAATCAACTACTCAGACTCAACAATCGAATACTAATACTCAACAAACATATACTCAGAATGATGTAGATCTTCTAGCAAGACTCATTCATGCTGAAGCTCAAGGGGAGCCTTACAATGCGCAAGTTGCTGTTGGTGCTGTAATTATGAACAGAATGAAGAGTCCTCTGTTCCCTAAAACAATAACTAATGTAATTGATGAAAAAGATGGTTCGTATTATCAATTTACACCTGTATTGAATGGAACCATAAATGAGCCAGCTGGATCCACTGCTACAAAGGCCGCTAATGATGCCTTAAACGGTGTTGATCCAACCAATGGTGCTCTTTATTACTTTGATGATTCTGCTACAAATGCGTGGCTTAGAGCTAAACCAGTAGCTATTACAATAGATAAGATGATTTTCTCATACAGATAGTTCTCAACGTTTCAAGTTTCAAGTGACAAGTTAAAATTCTTCATACTTGGTTGATATAATTTAAAAGCAAGTGGATTTGTTTACACAAATCTGCTTGCTTTTTTTATTGATTTTCGGCAGAACCTAAAATCTTCCTTAACTCTTAATTCTTAACTCTTAACTCTTAACTCTTAACTCTTAACTTGTGTCTCGTCTCGCTTGTTAATCATTAATATTACATATTAATTGCAAGCTTTGGAGACAATAATAGGGCATATTCAAAAATAGGCTAGGATACTTACCAGTTAACTGCACATTGGAACCTGTAACCTGGCAACTGCTTTTTGAATATGGCATATTAACTATTTATACTTTAAAGAGGTGTGTATGTTGCATGTAAAGAAAATAATTTTATTTACTATGGTATTTTTATTTATGAATTATAATTTAGCTGTTGCTGTTAACATTGATAGTACCTATGATAAGCCCTATGTAATCTTGATAGACTTAAATGAAAGAAGCCTTTTTTTGATTAAAAGCAATTCTAAAAAAATAATTAAATCCTACCCAATTGCATCTGGTAAAAATGATACACCCTCTCCCATTGGCACGTGGAAAATAATAGATAAAGGTGCCTGGTCAAACGCTTTCGGAACAAGATGGATGGGTCTTAATGTTCCTTGGGGTAAATATGGGATACACGGAACAAGCAATCCCAGTTCCATTGGTACTCCAGCCTCTATGGGATGTATTAGAATGAATAACGGAGATGCTGAGGATTTATATGATAGAGTAAGCCCAGGTACTGTAGTAATAATATATGGTGGTGCCTATGGACTTCAATATAACCATTTTAGAACCCTATCACCTGGGAATACTGGTACTGATGTATTAGAAGTTCAGCGAGTCTTAAAAAACAGAGGATATTATCCCTATGCCCTAGATGGCATTTATGGAGATGGATTAAAAAAATCAGTTATACGATTTGAAGTAGATAACAATTTAACTATAACTCATAACATTAGTCATGAGTTATATAAGTCATTAGAAATGCTACCATTTGAATGATTTCCACCACATAAATTGAAAATTTTCTTACTATTTCCCTGTATTTTTTATTATATTTCGACATTGACCTGCAGCCCTAATAATTGCGGACTGTGGGGTAATTTTATGTTTTGATATAGTACAATTAATATAATTTTTCTGAATACTTAAAGTAACCTTGTCAATGGATTCATATGACTCCACTGGTAAAGAATTTTCTAGCTGATTCATATATTTTTTATTAATCCCTGAATTAAAATATTTATTTTTCATAAGACTTGATAAAACCGGTAGCTCTTTAAGTGTTTTACAAGCTTCTAGATTTTTTTCTTCACCCATGATATATTGCACAAATTCCCAAGCTACATCTTCCCTATTTTTATCACTTTTAAATATCATAATGTTTTTATTTTTCAAAGTTGAATAGGATGTATCACCTTGCTGTTTTACAGGGATATTAGCAATACCTATTTCCTTATTGGTTGTTTTTTGTTCGTCTCCATATTGTAACCACATTCCCGTATTGTTCCAATTAACACTCTTTACATTAGAACTCCCAAAAGTTTGTGCACTAGACAAAAACTCAAATAATTCAGCGAGTTTTGCCTCAGGTTTATCAAAAACTATATCTGTTCCTGTATTATTATAAAGTCTGTACTTACCGCTATTCATATTGTAATAGAGGGGACTTATTGTCTGCCAGTTTAATATAGATTCTGACTTCAAGTTTACATCTGACCCTATTCCATATATCTTGCTTCCATCCACTCGATTAGGTAATCTGTATATTTTGTCTGCATACTTTAATAATTCCTCAAAGGTATTAGGTGGTTTATTTTCATCTAGTCCTGCTTCTCTTAGAAGTGCTTTGTTATATGCCAGAAGCTCTGTAGTTACAAACCATGGTACTGAATATATTTCATTAGTATTTTGCTTTTTTGTAATATACTTTTTCTCGATTTTTCCGGATAAATCCTTAAAATCTTTTAGTTTTTCAAAATCAAGCAGTTTACCCATATCTCCATATTTGGTTACCTCATACAGATTATCTCCAATATATATATCTGGTGTTTTTCCAGTGTTAACCCTTGAATCTATATCTCCAATATTACTTATATTTACTTGTACATCTGGATATTTCTTTTTAAAACTGGGAATTATATTACCCTGAATATAATCTCCAAACTTATCCCTTGAAACTGAGATTTCTATATTTCCTTTTACAACTTTATTAGTTGACTTTTCCTTACTTTTTACAGTACTTTTACCTTGAGAACAACCTGCAAAAATATATGTAAAAAGCATAGCAATTAAAATAATAACCTTGAATTTTTTACACCTCATATTCTCACCTCTTGCTTTTTAATTATGATGTGCTTTTTATCTTTTATTATTCATTTTCCCCAATAACTTAGACCAAAATCAATGCCATGAAATAGAAATCTGCATATATTACTATTGGATAAGAAAATAATTTAACAAAGGAGTGTGAATTAATTGGAGAGAATTTATGATAATAGAAATTCAACCTGCGGATATCTACGAGGCAACAAGATCTACTGTAGAAAAAATAAACAATTAGGCTTTGTTTCTGGCTCTAGTTTTTATTATAACAATGGTCAATTAGCAGGTTATGTTGATAATAATGTTGTATATAGCAGCTGGGGATACCCTATTGGATATCTAAATCTTAACCAATATAGAGTTTATGATACAAATCGCCAATATGTTGGTCATGTAAATAGCACTTTTGGTTCCTTAGTAGCAGCTGCAGGACTTTTGCTTTTACTTGGTGGTATAGGTCTAAACAATACTTTCTTTTTTTAAGATACCTTATGGCATATGAGAAAAATTTGACTAGCATACTGACTTGTTGTTTTTTCAATATTCATAAATAGAAGGAAACTGTTTTACGCAATAAACAGAGTTTGCATAAAATAATTTCCTTCCAATTGTTAAAATTTATTTATAATTTCTATAATAATTCAAGGTTTCTTCAAGTCCCTGAGCCAGGGTTGTTTCAGGTTTCCAACCAATTGCTTTATTTATTTTATCATAACTCATATAGCTTTCTCTTATGTCGCCCCTTCGCTCAGCTGCATATGTACAATGAATATTCTTATTTAGAATAACATTTATTGCTTTAAACAGCTCATTTATACTAATCTTTGTATTAGTAGCAACATTATAAATTCCATTAATATTAGATTTTAGTGCTAGCAAAAATGCATTTGCCACATCTTTAACATATACAAAATCTCTTATTTGCTCACCATCACCGTATATACACGGAATTTCATTATTTAAAAGTTTCTCACAGAATATGGAGACTACTCCACCTTCACCTGATGAATCTTGTCTTGGACCATAAATATTTGAACATCTAAGTACCGTATAATCAATATTATATAATGATTTATACACCTTTAAATAATGCTCCACAGTGTGTTTTGTTATTCCATAACCTGATAGCATTTCTAGAGGGTGTTCCTCATCAATTGGTAAATAAGATGGCTCGCCAAAAATAGCTGCTGATGCTGGATATATAATTTTTTTTACATTTGCCTTTCTTGATGCTTCAAGTATATTTATTGTTCCTAAAATATTTATGCTTGCATCATTCATAGGATCATCTACGGATGCAGGAACGCTTATCTGCGCTGCATTATGTATAACAAAATCCGGTTTTTCCTTAATAAACATCTCTGTTATTCCCGGGTCTCTTATATCCATTTTATAAAATTTAGCCCTTTTATTTATATTTTCAGTATTTCCGTGTTCTAAGCTATCAATTATACATATGTCATAATTATTTTCTATCAACAAGTCAACTATATGTGAGCTGATAAAGCCAGCTCCTCCAGTTACCATTACTTTCATTTAAATTCCTCCTTAATTGCTTAAAACTTCTCATGTATTCTTATTATATATCATTAACAACTTTTCACCCTAGTCTAATACAATATGCTAATTATAAACGTTTTTTGCCCTTAACTCAACTTTCCAATATTACACCCAGTTCTACTAATTATTTTGAGATTTACATGGTGTAAAAAATCATTTATATTTCAGTGTAACTTATCTTTAGAAATATTGTGCCATTTATGACACTATAAGTAGTATGATTCCCATAAAATGTAATAATATTCATCTTGACAAACTCCATAAACTGTTTTACTATTAATACGAAGTGAAAATATTACGAAGTAAGGAAGAAAATATAATATGATACGTGATGAAGATATTAAGACTGTTGATAAAGCTATACATGAACTTATATATGTAATGATCAGCAGTAAGTTTATGAATGAATACTCTGATAAAACAAAAGGTATATCTATGATGGATTTCAGAGTTCTAAGAGTAGTGGCAGAAAATCCTGAAAAACAAATAAGGGATTTGCTCTGTATATTAAAAATTCCAAACAGTACATTCACAAGTGTTATTAATCGTCTTGAAAAACGTGGAATTTTAAAAAGAGTTATAAGTCCAGAAGATAGACGCTCATTTAATCTTGAAATTACTGATATAGGAAAAGGCGTTCAGGAAGAACATATGAAGTTTGATTATAATATTGCTAGAAAATATTTAGAAGCAACAGAAAATGAAGAAGAAAAAAAGTTTCTTATTAAGTTTCTTAAAAAATTAGCAAATTCTTTGTAAACAGATTTCTAGAGATGTACCAGCCGTTATACTCTAAAGAGAAAGACGGGAGTGTTACAAATGGCAGTTATGGGATAAAGATATCGATTAATTTTGGCATGACTCAAAGCCTACCAAAATTTTTTAATAAATTATTACGAAGTATGAAAGATTTGTTTAACGTAAAATATAAATGGAGGTTTTAAAATGAGTTTAGTAAAAGATTTTGACGGAAGTAAAGAGGCAATAGAGTATAAGAAAAAGATAAGAAAAATGATGACAATGATAGCTAATTATCCAGTAGATTATGAAAAAGAGAGTAAATCTAGTGAATATGTAAATTGGCATCTACTTGATAATGAAGGGTATAAAATAGAACATATCGAATTGGTAAATTATAATGCTAAATTATTAGTCCCAAATGACAATATAGATACAGATAAAGTTATTATGTTTTTGCATGGTGGCGCATATTATCAAGGACTAGAAGACAAATATCTTATACTAGCAAAGAATTATTCTATAGCATTTAATAAATCTAAAGTTTTAATGGTAGATTATAGATTAGCTCCTAAAAATTTATATCCTGCAGCATTAAATGATACAGTTGATTGTTATAAATATCTATTATCTAAAGGATATAAAAATGAAAACATCGTTTTTGCAGGAGATTCAGCTGGTGGTGGACTAGCACTTTCAAGTGCTCTTTATTTAAGAGATCATAATATTCAATTGCCTAAGGCTATAATTACTTTCTCAGCATCTACAAATCTTTGTTACGATGGTGAGTCATGGACAAAGAATATTGATATAGACCCTATGCTTGGAAGACATTCAAATCCTGATTTAATAAAACCAATTTATGCAGGAAATGAAGATTTAAGAAACCCATATATTTCAGCACTGTATGGAGATTTAAAGGGTCTTCCCAAACTTTTGATGCAAGTAGGAACACATGAAGTAATTTTAAGTGATACTATAGACTTCGCTAAAAAAGCAAAAAAGCTGGTGTTGATGTTAAACAAACTACTTACCAAGGAATGTTTCATGTCTTTCAAATAGTGTCAACATTGATTGAAAGTAAGGAAGCCTGGAATGAAGTTCATGAATTTTTAAATGATATTTATATCTAATTAGCAAAAAATTTAGTTTGGCTTTAAATAAATAATATAGGTATTTCAAGCCTACCAAAATTTTTTAATAAATTATTACGAAGTATGAAAAATATAGCTAACGTAAAATATACATGGAGGTTTTAACAATGAAAGTAAAAGTATATCGAATTGAACCATCTTTAGAAGGTAGCGAACATTATGACTATTTTGATGTTCCAATAATTTTTCAAGAAAAATGGACTGTAATGAATGTTCTTGATTATATCCATGAGCATTTTGACGGCAGTCTTAGCTATTACAAACATAGTGCCTGCGGTCATGGAATTTGCGGAAGATGTACACTTATGGCTAATGGCATTCCGGTGCTCGCGTGTACAAATATAGTAAAGGACGAGAATGAAATTGTGCTAGAACCTTTAAAAGGAAGAAAATTAATAAAAGACTTAGTTATTATATAAGAATATTAATTTATTTTTGTACCGTATATAAGCGGTGAAATGGAGACAATAAAATGAGTAATTTAAGAAGTAATGAAGAGCCCTCAGTGAGATTCGCAAAACTTATGGCAGAGTTATATTACTTTATGGCAGATGAAATGGTTAAAAGAATGGGTAAAGAGGATGGAAAAGAGGCAATTTTATCTTCAATAAACAAATTTGGTGAGGCAAGAGTCAGAGCTATGAAAAATGAAGCAAAGGAAAAAGGCATGGATGTAAATAATCCAAAAACATACTTTACCCTTAGAGATATGCCTTCTATTGGCTGGAAATGTACACCTGATAATCCCACAGAAATTACATATTGTCCTATGGAAGATGTATGGGCACAATATGGAAAAGCTGGCATGGATATAGGATATTTATACTGTCAGATAGACCATATTTTATATCAAGGTTTTGGTATGGAGTTAGAAAGACCTTATTGTATTGCAAAAGGTGATAAAGTTTGTAAGTTCGTTCTAAAAAAATCAGAAACTGCAGGAGGTAACAATAATGAAAATAGATAACAGAATAAGCAAAGTAATCCAAACTGATATATTAGTTGTGGGTGGATCTGGTGCAGGAGCTATGGCAGCTATAACAGCTGCAAAAAAGGAGCTAAAGTGTTACTTGCTGTAAAGGGTAAACTTGGTAAAAGTGGTAACGTTATTATGGCTGGGGCAGGATTTTCTATGGATGGAGAAACTGCTTATTATAAATATGGTGTTAAGGAAGCAAATCCTAAAGCTACAAAGGAAGCTTTATTTGAACAAATTGTTAAACAATCTTTTTATCTCAGTGACCAAAATATGGTTGAGCAGTTTGTAAATGATTGTGGTGAGTGTTGCTATGAATTGAAACAATGGATTGAAAAAGCAGGACATAAGGTTGTATTCTCTCCAGCAGAAGGATATTTAACATCAGGTAAAGCCGTAGCCGCCGGTTGCCGTCAGATAGTTTCTGAAACAGATGGTATTGATGTTATTGAAGACTTTATGGTTGTAGATATATTAATGGAAGATGGAATGGCAGTAGGAGCAATAGGAATAGATATATACTCAGGAGAGATTATTGAAATTAATGCAAATGCAGTTATTTTGGCTACAGGCGGCTATCAGCCATATTCCCTTAAGTGTACTGTTTCTGATATGACCGGTGATGGCATGGCAATGGCATACCGTGCAGGAGCAAAACTTGCAGATATGGAATTTTTGCTGTACATACCAGCAGTTACCCTTTCTCCATCTGTCTATAAAGGTTCAATTTATCCTTTTTTACACTCAAGTATAGTTATGCCTATTGTTAAAAATGGTGAGGGAGAACCAATTCTAGATACCATACCTAAAGAACTGCTTAAAATGGCCAAAGAAAGTGAAATGGGGAAACTCATATTTACCTATTATTATGGAGATCAAATTGTAAAAGGAAAAGGAACCCCAAATGGTGGAGTATATTTTGATTATTCAAATTTGGCTTTTGATACTTATGAAAAAGCTATGAAAGAGTATGCACCAGTGATGAATATGTGGTATGGAAAAGGTTTTTATCAAGGAAATAACTTAGATATTTTCATTGAAAATATAAGGAAAGGGATTCCATGGGAAGTAGGCATTGGTTGTGAGTACAGCATGGGTGGCATTGAAGTAGATGAAAAAATGCATACTGGCATTTCAGGACTTTATGCAGCTGGTGAAACTACAAGTGGTGTATTTGGTGCTATGAGGGTAGCAGATGGACTTATTGAAATGCTAGTGCAAGGATATAGAGCTGGATTATCAGCCTACAATCATATTCAAAACGCAGATAAACCAAGTAGAAAAAATACAAATATTGATAGTATACTTAAAAGCATTCTCTCACCACTGGAAAGAAAAGACGGAATAAGTCCTATAACTATACACCGAAATATAGAAAAAACAGCTGATGCTGGATTTAATTTCAGAAGAAATGAAGAAGGTCTCACAAAAGCTTTAAATGAAATTTTAGAAATACAGAATGATGATATTAATAAAATGAGTACGAAAAGTAAAAATAGAATTTATAACTATGAATGGATAGAAGCAATCCAAGCTCGAAATCTTTCAACCTGCCTAGAAGCAGGAATAAAAGCTGCGCTTATAAGGAAAGAAAGTAGAGGGACGCACATACGTGACGATTATAAACTTGTTGACAATGATAACTTTCTTGTAAGAATTATGAGTTCAAAAGGCGAGGATGGCCTTATGAACTTATCAATGAGAAAGCCTAAGGTAACAAAGCTGAAACTCCCAGAAGGTAATAACAAAGATATTCCTGACTATATGCTTTCAATTTCTAAATAAAATTACTGAAAAATAATCCTTAGGCCTCCTCATTGACAAATAACCTATTAATACTTTACTATTAACTTGAAAATATATTACAACTACGGGGATGATTTAATGCTTATTAATGGATTATTAAAAGGTAACAAAATAAGATTAACCTCACTAAAGGATTCAGACATAGCAGATATTTCTGCTTGGTATGAGGATGCTTATTCTTTGCGCCTATTCGATACTATGCCTAGCTACCCATATAGTGAAAAACATATAGATACTTGGATAAAAACCAATCAACAATCAAATAGAAACTATATGTTTGCTATAAGACCTATTGAAAATGATAGTTTTATTGGGTATATTGACTTAAACGATATTTCTTGGAATAACAGAGTAGGGAATCTTTCCATTGGTATTGGAGCAAAAGATGCCAGAGGTAAAGGTTATGGAACCGAAGCTATGAAGCTAATTTTAAACTTTGGCTTTCATGAGTTAAACCTTCACAGAATACAACTTAATGTTATAAGCTATAACGAACCAGCCATTGTGCTCTATGAAAAAGTTGGCTTTATCCGTGAAGGTTCTTACAGAGAATTTGTACAAAGAGATGGGAGAAAATATGATATGTATCTATATGGTATTTTGTATCCAGAATGGGTTGAAATTCAAGAATAAATATTTTTCCATATAGAACCTAAGTTTTAACTCAAAAACCAATACCATGAATTTTTCACCTAACAATAAATTTAGTGGTGCTACCTTGAGAATCGGTTTGAATTTCAAGTCTAGCATCTATCCTGTCCTTAAGCTCTTGAACGTGAGAAATTATACCTACAAGTCTACCTGTGTTTTGAAGATCTATTAGACATTGTATGGCATTGTCTAGTGACTCAGTATCCAAGGTTCCAAAACCCTCATCAATAAACATTGTATCAAGGCTTATGCCACCCGCATAACTCTGTACAACATCACTTAGTCCAAGTGCAAGGCTCAGTGAAGCCTTAAAACTTTCCCCTCCTGATAGGGTTTTAATGTGTCTATATCTTCCTGTATAATTATCAAATACCTCAATTTCAAGACCACTTTGTGCTGCGCCTTTGCCTCTCTCCTTTATCCTACTCATTTCATATCTATTTCCCGTCATTTTAGAAAATCTCATGTTAGCAGCATCTATAATCTCATCAAAATATGAAGCTAATACATATCTTTCAAAGGTCAGTTTTTCTGAATTTTTACCATTAGCTACATTGCTGAGTTCACCTATATTTCTATATTTCGTCTCAATTTTTTCTATATTAGTATTAAGGTTTAATACATTTTTTAAAATGCTCTCATTATGATCTATTCTTGAATATAACTTGGTGTTAATTTCATCATATTTATGTTTTTCCTCATTTTTAACTTTTAATTTTTCATTGAGTGCTTCTATGTCTATTATATTTTTTTCATTTAATCTTATAAGTACATCTCTATATCTATCCGCATTTGATTTAACTTTTTCGCTATATTCTTTTATTTTCTTCTCCAAGTTCTCAATATCGCCTTCTGATAACTTACTTTTTAAAAATTCTTCCATGTTATTAAATCCAGCTACTTTTATTTTTTTATTAAACTGTACTTTGGATTTTTCTAGTTCTACAGTAGCCTTTTCAAGTTCAATTTCACTAATAGCCATGTCTCTTAGAAGATTGGAATGTTCAATCTTACAATTTTCAAGGCTTTTTTGTGCAGTTTCAAGAGCTTTTGTAATTTTTCTATGTTCTTTTGTAAGTTCGTCAATCTTTAATTTTAGACTTTCTCTTGTTCTTATATTTTCTGGTAGTTCATTTTCCAGTTCTCTTATTACCCTTTTTTCACCCTGTACTTCTCCGAAAATTTCAGTATAACTAACATTTAATCCTTCTAAACTCAATCTATCCTCTGTAATAATTTTATTATTCTCCTCATAATCAAGTTGCAATTTATCCACAAGTTTTTGTTGCTCATCTAATTTTTTATATTTCTTCTTCATTTCATCAAGCTGACTTTTAATATTAACAATACTTTTTCTAACAAATGCTGTAAGTTCCATTTTTTCTAAACTTTCAAGACTATCATAAGTCACTGCAAGCTCGTCTTTAGTATTATCCACTATATTTTTCTGAGCTTCACCTTCTGCCCTAAATCTCTCTAAGCTTTTACTGTTTTCATTGAACAGGTTAAAGGTTTTTTCAAGGTTTTCTGCTTTAAGCTTTAATTCTTCCTCAGATAGTGTTGCATCAGCATTTTTAGCTTTTTTTACATGATGAACTGAACCACAAACAGGACATGGTTCACCTTCCTTTAAATCTTCTGCCAGTTTTCCTGCTATACCTTTTATAAAATCCCACTGGGATTTTTCATATTCTTTTTTTTCACCGTGATAAAGTAATCCAAATTTTTTATTCTCCACACTGGTAGCTTTATATTCTGCTCTTATTTTATCTAATTTTTCAAGCTGAAGCAAAAGCTTACCTAGCTTATTATATATATTTTTCTTGACTTCAAGCTCAGAAGAGAGTTTTAGAAATTCCAGCGCTGCATTACGTGATTTCTCAAGTTTATGTAGATTTTCCGTACTCCTCTTGTCTCTATTTTCAATATCCATCTTCTTGCTATTTTTTTCTTTTTCGCATCTACTTAATTTTATTTCTAATCCATTTACTGTTACTTTTTTTTCTTCATAACTAGCTACCTTATCATAATAGCCTTTAAAAATAGCTATTTCACTTAAAATTGTATTTCCTTTTTCACTTTTTTCCTGCAGTTTTTCATAGTTTTCTTGTGATAGCTTTAATTCTTTTTCCTTCTCTTTAATGCTAGTTTCAATTGTTTTTTTAGCCTTTTCTCTCTCAGCTGCCGATTTTCCATTATTAAAAAAAGACTCTTCTTCTGATTTTATATTTCTTGCATTCTTTGCATTTTTAAGAGACCCTACTTTTAAATCCATAACTTCCTTTTGGGCCTCTAATTCACTTTTTTCTTCTTCAATTGAATTTTTAGCCTTAAAGCTATTATTTATTTCAATTCCAAGGGTGATTTCATTTTTGATTTTATCCACAGATTCTTCCATTCCTTGAAGACGTTTATCCATAACTTTCTTATTAATCTTATCATCTTCAATGTAATGTTTTAATGCTTCCAAAGCTTCCAAAGTATTTATATTGTCTTCATTTATTATTTCTCTTAGAATTTCATTGTCTCCAGTACTAATATTTTGCAGATTGGTAATTCTGCTTTTTTTTAGTCCGTCAACTTCATAGAAAAGTTTTTGGCCATATCTTCTAATTTATATTGAACCTTTAAAAACTCATCTGTGCTAAAAATTTTTCCTAAAATTTCTCCTTTGGACTTACTGTCTGCTATTAATAGTTCTTTAAATTCACCCTGTGGAAGCATTACAAGCTGTTTAAACTGTTTATAATTTATACCCATAACCTCATTTACTTTGATATCCACATCTTTTATACCGCTTAGGATTTTTCCTTCGGCTATATCTTTAAATTCTGCATCTGATTTCTGATCAGTGTACCCTGTTCCTCTTGCTTTTTTCTTCTTTTGATTTGGTATTCTCTTTACATAATAGTTTTTTCCATGAAGTTCAAAAATCAGCTCAACATAGGTTAAAACATCATCACTTGCAAAATCACTTCTGAAGTTTTCCTGTTTTCTGTCTGACCCACTGGCTTCACCATATATAGCATAACTTATAGCATCAAATATTGTAGTTTTTCCTGCACCTGTTGGACCAGATATAACAAAGATATTTTTACCTTGAAGTTTAGTGAAATCTATTTCCTCAACACCTGCATAGGGTCCAAAAGCTGACATTGTTAACTTAATTGGTCGCATTTTATCTCTCCCCCCTTTCTACTTCCTCAATAACACCCTTAATAATTTCTTCTTTCTCATCTGAAAATTCATTTCCAGTAATATTTGTATAGAAAGTACGAAAAAGCTCGAGCTTACTTTTTTGTTTCACTGATATTCCAGCAGAAGTTCTAGTGATTTCACTATTTTTCTTTCTATCGAACCTCTCCAGTGATAATACATTTGGATATACCTCTCTTAGCTTGTTTATTGGATCAATAAGTTCTCCCTCATCTGTTAAAACCACATGCAAATAGTCTTGTACATTTGCATCTTTATAGATATTAGGATCCAAAAGTTTATTTAGCTCCCCCTTAATCCTTCTCATATTTCTTAATGGTACTAATTCTTTAAAACTTATTTTAGCATTGCCCTTATCATCTAAATCTATAATTGTTACACCTTTTTTCTGTTTAACTTCTGAAAATGAATACTTTAATATGGAACCAGAATATCTTATATATTCTTTACTTACCTTCTGCGCCCCATGTAAATGTCCTAGTGCTACATAATTAAAATCAGCAAAATAATTTGCATCTACAAAATCTGTGCCCCCAATTGACAGTGGCCTTTCAGAATCACTTTGCTCTAGAGCCTCGGCACCTGTTATATATCCATGTATTACTGCTACATTTCGCTCTGAAACATCCAAGTTGATCCCATTAATTATAGCTTTCATAGCATCATCATGAGTTTTTATTCCTTCATCCTCAAGAATTTCTCTCACCTCAGCTGGATCCATATATGGAATTGAATAAAAGTTCACAGGGCCATATTCATCTTTTAGTGTTATCTTAGCAGCAGTTCCATTATACTTTCCCTCTATATAAAGCCCTTTGTCCCTTAAAATTTTATTAGCGAAACTTACTCTATCTGCACTATCATGATTTCCAGCTATAGCCACAATTGGTACTTTAAGTTCTAAAAGTATTTTAGAGAACACCGCATCTAATAGCTCTACAGCGTCTACTGGTGGTATACTCCTATCATATAAATCCCCTGCAATAACAATTACATCTGGTTTTTCTTCTTGTATTATCCGAATTAATTCTTCAAGTATGTACTCCTGATCCTTTGTCATATGTACTCCATTAACAATCTTACCTATATGCCAGTCCGCAGTATGGAGAATTCTCATAAAAACACCTACTTTTTTATATCTAGTGTATCTACTTGTACACTGATTGATTTTACACGTATTTTAAGTCATCTGAAAGGAAATAACAAATCAAAGATGCCCATGCCTTTTATTGAAGATACCTAAAATTTTCACCCAGATGCTTGAATGTGCATCTGAGTGCAAGTTTTACTTTAAGCATCATCAAAAAAAATATTAAGTCAATATTCTCGTCTATTTATGCTTTATTTCTAAAGGCTATTAATATATTTATATATTTTTTTATTCCAGATTCTATATTTTTGAGGACACTTATTTTTTAATACAATCATAAACTCATCAAGCACTCCCAATTTATGCAGCCCCTTGGATAAATGCCTTGGAAAATCTCTATACTTTGAAAAACTCTTTTTAGGATCAATTATTCTAAGGTTTCCATCGGGTTCCACAAAAATGTCCTTACAGCGTATATCTCGTTTTGTAAATTTTAGTTTATCGAATTCTTCCAATAACAAGATCATCTTACTAGCCAGTTTTTCGCTAAATCCATATTCTTTAATGTAATCGCTTAGGGATTCGCCGCCAACATAATCTCTAACCATATAGTTTCCACTCATTCCATATACTCTAGGAAAATACTTATTTCCATTGACTTTATTTAAAATATAGTATTCTCCCCTACAGCTACTTTCTGTAAAGCATACCTTCATCACTTTTCCATCAGGTAGTAAGTATACAATTCCATTATGTCCCTTGCCCAAAACAGTACATTGTAAAAGATTTATATTGAAATCCTTTATATACTTTTGATAAGTGCTTATAATAAAACACTCCTTTTTTATTGCTATGTAATTTTATGTTATTTAAGCAATAGATTCCTCTATTAAATATTATATTCAAATTTGATTATTTTGCTATACAATAACATATTTACTCAATTTCATTTAAGCTATATGGAGTTTCCTGATATACATAGTAGTTAAGCCAATTCAAATACAATAAGCTAGCGTGTCCTCTCCATTTTACTATGGGCATCTCATTAGGGTCATCATTTGGAAAATAATTTTGTGGTAGGTTTATTTTATCACCATTTGACATATCTCTTTCATATTCATATTTCAATGTCAGTGCATCGTATTCAGAATGTCCCATAACAAAAATTTGACGTCCACCTTTTGATGCTACTATATATACCCCTGCTTCTTCGGATTCAGAAAGTATTTCAAGCTCAGATACTTTTTCTATATCTTCTTTTTTTACTTCTGTGTGCCTAGAATGTGGGGCATAAAATGTATCATCAAAACCACGAAGAAGCTTAACATTCTTTTTATTTATTCCATGTTCAAAAACCCCATTTTTTTTCTGGTCCAGTTGATACTTGGGTATTCCATAATGGTAGTAAAGTCCAGCCTGTGCCCCCCAACATATATGGAAGGTAGAATAAACGTTAGATTTGCTCCATTCCATAATTTCTTCAATTTCATCCCAATAATCTACATCTTCAAAATTCAACTGCTCTACGGGAGCTCCTGTTATTATCATTCCATCATATTTCTTGTCTTTTATACTATTGAAAGTTTCATAATATTTTATTAAATGTTGTTCAGGTGTATTTCTTGAAAAATGAGTTTTTGTATTAATTAGTGTTATATCTATCTGAATTGGTGAATTAGATAAAAGTCTTAATATTTGTGTTTCAGTAGTTATTTTAACCGGCATCAAATTAACTATAGCTATAGTTAATGGTCTTATATCCTGATGCGCTGCGCGTACCTCGTTAATAACAAATATATTCTCACTATTTAAAATTCCAGTTGCAGGGAGTTCATTTGGTATATTTATTGGCACAAAGACTCCTCTCCTTTCTAAAGATTAATCCGTTTAATAGTAAAATTATAAATCAAATCATTAATTTCTTCAATACCGCTATACTTCTTCAAAAAACAACTAGTAAATGCTACTTTTAGCATTAAAGCAACATTTGCACTATTTATAGCATTTAATGCAACCTCTTTTGTTATATTTGCATATATAATAATATAAGAAGTTATTTAAGTTGTCTTAAAAAAACGCCAGTCAGTATGCTAGTCTGTTTTTCTTAAGATGCCTTAGTTAAAATAATTGGAGGTTATCTATGAAAATAATAGTACAAAAATTTGGAGGCACTTCTGTTTCTTCTGAAAATAGAAGATCTATGGTATCAGAGAAGGTATCAGAAGCTATTAAAGATGGTTTCATGCCAGTGGTGGTAGTTTCTGCCATGGGAAGATGTGGTGACCCTTACGCCACTGATACTCTACTTTCTTTAATAGATAATAATTTTAAAAATGATAATTTACAAGCATGTGATTTACTTATGAGCTGTGGAGAAATTATAAGTACAGTAGTAATGAGCAATGATTTAAATAAAAAATCTATTAAGGCTGTCCCTCTTTTAGGAGGTCAGGCTGGAATAGTTACAGACGATAACTTTAGTAATGCTTCTGTTTTAAGAGTTGACCCTGTAAAAATACTTGAAGTTTTAAATGAAGGTAAAGTTCCTGTAGTTGCAGGCTTTCAAGGTTTAAATGAAGATGGATATTTAACAACCTTAGGTAGAGGTGGCAGCGATGTTACTGCTAGTCTTCTTGGATCCGCTTTAAAAGCTGAAAAGGTTGAAATCTATACTGACGTGGATGGAATAATGACAGCTGATCCACGAGTTGTAAAAAACGCTTCCTTGATTGAAGAAATAAGCTACTCAGAAGTTTACCAATTTGCAGACCAAGGAGCAAAGGTTATCCACCCAAGAGCAGTGAAAATAGCTGCACGTGGAAATATACCTTTGCTCATTAAGAATACGCTTAGTGAAAGCAAGGGTACTCTTATAAGCAGTGCTAGCAATGATAAATGTGAGAATTTTATTGACGGTATAACTCAAATGGACAATAGAATTCAAATTAAATTTTCAGCCTCTAGCAATGATAAAAATGAAAATTACTCTAATATACTTGATATCCTAGCGGAAGACAAAATAAGTATAGATTTAATAAATGTATTTCCTAAAGAGAGTATCTTTACTATAGACAAAAGCGATTTTACTAAATTTAATAAATTAGCAAAAGTTTTAAATTTAAAATACACTTATGAAAAAGACTGTAGCAAAATTTCACTTATTGGAAACAAAATGGCAGGTAAACCTGGGGTGATGGCAAAAATCATAAAAACCTTAAGATATGAAAATATTGATGTACTACAAACTGCAGACTCCCACGAAACAATTTGGTGCCTTGTTAAAACAGCTTTAGCTAATAAAGCCGTTAACTCACTTCATAGCGAATTTTGCACCAACAACCCCCAAAAAAAGTTAAGAGTTAAGAGTTGATGAAGATTTTCTGCTAACGCAGAATAATCATAATTATTTTATGTTGTGAGAAGAAAACCTGTATCAATTTTAAATATGGGTTTTCTAAATATGAATTTCATAATGAAACAGTATATTTAATATTGGAAAGATCTTCAGTACATATTTTTTTAGAGTAATTGCTGTCTATATATTTAAAAATCGAATCAAAACGTTTCAAATTACTTACTTTTGAAATAAGTTCTTTTTGGGTTAGAAATTTACTAATATCTTTTCTTAATAAGAGGACGATTAATTGGTAAATGAAAGATTTTAAAGCAAGTTCGTACCCAATTTTCTTGGAAAAATATTCTTGTATAGTTTTGGTGATGCAGTCCAATATCTGTTTGTCATTTTCAATTAAATTTTGAAAACATATCAGATTTTGTGACAGTGGGGAATATAATTATTATAATACAAGTAGGTTATATTATAAAGATACGATTTAAGTTCAAAATTTCAAATTAGGTGGTGCAAAATTGAATAAGTCAAAAGTTGAAAAGATAAATTTTTATAGCAATATACTTGGTAAAGAAATGCCAATGCTAGTGTATTTACCTGAATGCTACAATAGTCTAACTCCTTTGCCTGTACTATATTTTTTACATGCAAGAAGTGGGAATGAAAATGTAATGTTTGAACTGGAAATAAACACTAAAGCTGATCAAATGATAAAAAATGGGGAAATTAAGCCTATGATAATTGCATGTCCAAGATATGAAAACAGCCGTGGATTGAATTCATCTTTAATCTGTAAAGAGGTCCCTGACCATGAAAATAGCAATAGAGTCATAAACTTAGGAATGTATGAAGATTATTTTATAAAAGAGATAATACCTTTAACAGATAAAACTTTTAATACTATAAAATATAGAAAAGGAAGATATATAGGAGGTATATCTGCTGGGGGTTATGTAGCTCTTCATAATACACTAAGGCATCAGCATATGTTTTCAAAAGTAGGAGGACATATGCCTGCGTTGGAATTGAAACTTGAAGATGAAGACAAGCCATATTTTAAAGACATGGGTGTATGGGAAAAATATGATCCAATATACATTGCAAGAAACAATAATATTTTTTCTGATCTTGATGTCTATCTTGATGCTGGAGATAAAGACGAAGGTAGATTTTATGAAGGCTGTTCAATTTTACATAAAATATTGAAAGAAAAAGGCATAAATTCTCAAAATCATATATTCACTGGTAATCACAGTGCTGAATATATACAATCTAATATTGAAAAATATCTAAAATTTTATGGATGTTAATATATTGCATACAAAAGAGTTATAAAAGGAACTGTGTGATAAAATCATTGGAAATCATTTTATCACACAGTTCCTTTTCTTTATTATATTGTTTTATTTTGCCCTAAGGCAAAATCCCCTTAACTCTTAACTCTTAACTGCTTCTAAACCGCGTCTATTTGTTGTATTATAAGTTTATCAAAATCGATTTTGTCAATAAAATGATTCTGGTTGAATGTAGTTCTTCTTCTTTCATTGTATTCTTTCACATTTGGAGACAACCAATAAGGTTTTGATATATCAAGTTTATAGCACAATTCCTTAAGACATACCCTTAAATTATCTTGATATGAACCATCTATATCAGAAATGACAACAGTCTCTTTTATCATTCTTGTATTTTTTATAACCTTTCCCCATATTTTTAACATAATTTACTCCTGTTCATAAATAGAATTTTTCTTGTACTATCCTAGTTTAGCACTATACTTCTCATTTTGACCAGTTTCTATAGCAAGTTTTACTATAAAATCCACAGTTTTTTTTACTGATTGTTCATCTGAATATTCCTGTTGTGATTTTCTTATAACATTTACAAGCTTTCCATCTTCCTTGAGCAATTCTTCAACTGTAAATTTTATGTTATTATAATCACGGCATAATACGCCTAATTTATTTTTTTCTATATAATAAGAATTTTCTTCTTCTTGACCCAGCAATGCTCCTGTTATTATTGTAGGCAAATTTGAAGCAACTGCTTCCATCAAAACATTTGGGCTTCCACGAGTAATTAATATATCTACTTCCTCCATAATTTTATTTACATTTGTAACATACCCAAAAATTTCAATTCTATCACTGTATTTATTAGCATACTTATTTTCAAGTTTACTTTTTAATACTGTGTTTTTTCCAGCAATAATTTTAACATTACAATTAAAGTTCTGAAGAAGTATTTCTGCTATATTACCTAGATTTCCAACACCTTCTCCTCCACTCATAAGTAAAAATTTTATGTTTTTTTTATATTTATTACTAACTATAATATCATTTCTATTTTTTGAATTATAAAATCTTGAACGTATAGGAAATTTCACAACTTCAATTTTTGACTCTAAAGCCCCAAATTTCATAGATTTATCCTTAGCTTCTTCTGTTGGACATATTATTAAATTTGCTCTTTTATCTACCCATAAAGGAGTTATACTGATTAAATCAGCAATTAGCGTAACAAACGGTATTCTATACCCTTTTTTATACAATATATTTAATACTGGAGCATTAAAATTAGGATGAATTGATAAAATCAAATCTGGTTTTTCACTATCCAAAACTTTTATAAAGTTTTTTTCCATGGTTTTTTCAGTTAATCTTATTATAAGTTCTGGTCTTTTTAATGAAATATTCCATACTGCCTTCCATAATACCCTTGCTCTTCTAGTCAAAAACCCATAGGATTTACTTACAGTATTTCCTATGGTTCCATTTGTGTTAAATCCTTCAATAACCTTTACATTTACATTTTCAAGCTTATCAAATTCCTCCAATAATGCTTCTGCGATACTTTTGTGACCAGACCCAGTGTTATTTGAAGATATAATTAATATATTCACAATTACTCCTCCTTGTTTTATGGGGATAACTGAATTAATAAACAACACATATCTAAAATTTGTTTTAAATACATAGTCCTAATATATATTATACCTTATGCAAAATATAAAGCTAAAATGCAATATTTAATTTTCTTCTTTAAGTATACAAATAAACCTTTCAATTCTTATCATTGCCTCTAATATATTTTCCATAGAAGATGCGTAACACACTCTAACAAATCCTTCTCCACATTCACCAAAAGCATTACCGGGTATAACGAGCACCCTTTCCTGCTTTAATAATTTTTCGCAAAATTCATCAGAGCTAAGACCGGTTGACCTTATACATGGAAATACATAAAATGCTCCTAGGGGCTGAAAACATTCAAGCCCCATTTTCTTAAAGCTTGTTACAATCACTCGTCTTCTTCTGTTGTATTCCCTTGTCATTTCATAAACTGAAGTTTCACCATTTTTCAAAGCTTCAATAGCAGCATATTGAGCAGTAGTAGGTGCACACATTATAGCATACTGATGTATCTTTTTCATGGCATCAATTAAGACCTTGTTTCCACATGCATATCCAAGCCTCCAGCCAGTCATAGCATAGGCTTTTGAAAATCCATTTATTACTATAGTCTTATCTCTTACTTCTGGAAAACTAGCTATAGATACATGTTTATTTGCATAAGTAAGTTCAGAATATATTTCATCTGATAGTATTATTACATCTCTGCCCTTTAAAACATCAACTATTTTACTTAGTTCTTCTCTTGTCATAATGGCTCCTGTAGGATTGTTTGGGAAAGGAATTATTACTACCTTAGTCCTTGGCGTTAATGCCTCCTCTAAAAGACCTGGTGTAAGTTTAAATTCATCTTCTACTCTTAAATTTATAATTTTAGCTGTGGCTCCAGTAAACGCCGTGCATCCCTTATATGCTACAAAGCTAGGTTCTGGAATTATAACTTCATCTCCTGGTCCTACAAGTGCTCTTAAAGCAATGTCTATGCCCTCACTTCCACCCACAGTTACAATGACTTCATCATTATAATCATAATTCAATCCATAATTTTTACTTAATAATTTGCATATTTCTTTTCTAAGTTCAGCAATGCCTGAATTAGCAGAGTAATGTGTATGTCCTTTTTCTAAAGAATAAATACCAGCTTCTACTATATTCCAAGGGGTTACAAAATCCGGTTCACCTATTCCAAGAGATATAGCATCATCCATATCGTATATCAAATCAAAATATTTTCTTATTCCTGAAGGTGGCATATTATTTACTCTATTTAATATCATATCTTCCAGTTTCATATGAAAGTAACCTCCCTGTCATCTTCTGGTTTTTCTTTGAATATTGTTCCCTTATCCTTATATTTCTTTAAAACAAAATGAGTAGCCGTACTTAAGACACATTCTTGAACCGCCAGCTTTTCTGCTACAAAAAGAGCAACTTCTTTCATAGTTTTTCCCTCAATAATAACTGTCAAATCAAATCCTCCAGACATTAGATAGCAGGATTTTACTTCTGGAAATTTATATATTCTTTCAGCAACTTTATCAAAACCTACTCCCCTTTGAGGTGTTATTTTAACTTCAATAAGTGCAAGTACTGATTCTTTGCTAGTAATCTCCCAATTTATTAATGCGGAGTAGCCAGCTATAATATTTTTATCCTCATATTCTTTTATTGCCCTGCTAACTTCCTCCACAGTTCTGCCTGTCATTTTTCCTATTTGTTCTACAGTATAGTTACTGTTTTTTTCAAGAATCTCAAGAATTTCATCCATTGAATACAACTCCTAATCTATTATTTTATAAAAAAATACACTTTCATCCTGTTATGGGACAAAAGTATATTCGTAATGCCACCATAATTTCTCCATAGGGCTGATAATTTCAAACTATTATACCAATATGACCTTCTTTGTTCAAGGTTTTGATTTCCTATTTATCCGATGACTACCATCCGTAAGTTGGAGAAAAGAACTCCACCTGAAGCTAAGAACTCTGTTTATTATTTACTTCTGTTTTAACTTTTTCAGGTTTTTTTGTTTTTATTTTTGAAAGTATACCAGGAACCATATCAAGTAAGTTATCTAAATTGCTTTTACCACCAATTGGTAAAAGTGTAACTTTATCATCCTTAATTACAACTATGGCATTTGGAGTAACTTTTGCTGCTGCACCAAGTCCACCTCCGGCTGCCTGTTTTTTATCTCCTTGTCCTTCACCTGTTCCACATCCAAACACGACACTAATTATTGGCACTAATGTTATGTCACCAACAACAATTGGTTCGCCAACAACAGTTTCTGTCTTTAGAAATCTTTCCAAATTGTTAAATAGAGAGTCCACATTGTCTTTTATAGATGATATATTTTCCATTTAATTTTCCTCCTGAAATATAATTTTTCTAATATTAGTCTCAATTATAAACCTTAAAGTTTTAAATCCAATAACAAAAATATTTAATTTTCCTTCACATTTTATATCTATGTCTATAGTTTCATTCAAAAAGCCGGCTGGAGATAAATATCTACTGAGGATACTATAGTTTTTATAATAGGTACTAATGACGCTATAATACCTGTGACCAAGGGATCATCGAATCCGTAAGTTCCACGAATCACAAATATCTTTGGTTTCACAAAATTACCAATTTCATGTAAATATTCAAAGGTTTTTTTAATAAGTTTTAATCCAATACCTTTTAAATTTACTTTTTTTTTCATCTTTAAAGCTACTTTGCCTTCTATTTTTTCTTCTTGTTTTTCATCATAGTCTCTATTATACACTTGCAAACGGAACAAATAGACCTTCAAACTAGATTTATTCTGAAGCTTTTCATGTTCAAATTTCAGTAATCCACCTACAATCTTTACACTTGTAGTCCCAATTATATTGTTACTTATATTGTAATTCATAATATAAGTATAAGGAACTACTAATGCTATAATTAATATTATAATAAAAACAATTAGTATTATTAATAAAATTTTCAGAAATAAAATCAATACAAACATCACATCAACCTACCTAAACTGTTTGTCTATATATCAGAGAACTCAATATTTATTTTTTCAGTATCAGTTTCAAAAAACGCTTTATTTTCTTTACTGTTTTTTATATGTTTAACTGGAAGGTTTATAATAAATTCACTGCCCTTACCTAAGCTACTTTTAACCTTTATGTTCCCCCCATGAAGCTCTACAAATGATTTCACTAAACATAATCCCAGACCTGTTCCCTCTTTATTTCTACTTAGAGTTTTATCAACTTGTCCAAACTTTTCAAATATAACCTTCTGCATATCTTTTGGAATACCAATACCTGTATCTTTTACTGAAATTACAATGTACTCTTTCTTATCTTTAATATTAACATATATTTCTCCACCATTGTTAGTAAATTTCACAGAATTTGATAGTAGATTTAAAATAATTCTCTCAATTTTGTCACAATCAAATGCCATAGTCTTTTCTTCTATCTCAGTATCAAAGACAAGGCTAATCCCTTTACTTTCAACGTAAGTTGCCACTGATAAAGTAACATTTTCAACAAAACTAATAATGTTTTTATTTTCGAGGTGGAGTTTTGAGAATCCACTATCTGTTTTAGCCAAATCCAATAGGTTGTTTATTAGTTTTAGAAGCCTATAGCTGTTATTTTTTATAATGGTTACGTAGTTACTTCTCTTTTCAAAATATCCCACTTCATTTTTGTTATACAAATTTATCATTTGCAATGAAGAAAATATAAGATTAACTGGTGTTTTCAATTCGTGTGATATATTTATAAAAAATTCCATTATTGATTTGTTAGACCTTCTTGATTCATCTAAAAGTTTGGAGTTTTTTTGTATATCGCTTTGCAATTGTTTAACTTCCTTTTCTGCATTAATATTTCTAAAAAGGCTCAAAATGGTAGCCTTGCTCTCATACATAAAAAAGGCTGACGTATTTTCTATATTTATAATCACGTTTGTATTATTTATTACTTTTTGTTCAAATATTGCTTTAGTCATTTTATCGTCATATATTTCCTTAAACTGTTTTGCTACTTTTTCTTTTTCTTCCTTTGGTAGAAAAGAATAAATAGATTTTCCAATTAAACTTGATGCTTTTTTAAAGCCCAAAAGTCTTGCTGCGCTTTCATTTGCAAATATTAGTTTATCATAATGATGAACTAATATGGCCTCATAAGAATTTTCAATAAGTAAATTGTAGCATGCCTTATTGGTTATCATATACTCTTCCATTTTTTTCTTTTGTTCATCCTGTTTTTCAATTTCATTATTTAAAACCATTAACTGATAATTTTTTTTATTTATATTATTTTCAATGATTTTTTTATAGTGAGCAAGTGGCCACACAGTTAAAATAAATACACCGATTAGAATAAAATCATTCTGAAAATAATGATTTACTATTCTCATAGGCTTATAATTTAAATCAATACACAATATTATCGCTGATGAAATAACTGTAGTTAATATTCCAAATTTAATACTAACTTGTATAGTTGAAGAAATAATTATAAGCACAAAAATACATTTAATATTATCAGTAGATGGATTTGTTACAATTATCAAAATTGTTAAGAGTATCATAGATATAATACTATCTATAATTTCATTATTTTTGCTATATTCACGTTTTAGCACTTTTCTAATGAAATGCAGCATCAGCCATGCAAACATTAGCAATACAAAACACAATGATAATATGAGTTTATTTCTTAAATAATTATTTTTATTGTTTGTAAAGATATCGAAGTAAAGCAATATACTGCTAAAAAGTAATATTCCAAATCTTACAAACCATACATTTTCGTTTATCTTGTTTTCATCGTCAGTATTTTCCAATTGCCGCATTTAAATCAATCACATCCAATTACTTCATAAAAATATAATATATCAGCCAAAAAATTATATTATACTTTAGCTATTGACTTTATTATACTACAAAATAAAGACGTAATAATTAATATATTACATAATTTAATAATAATTTAAAATTATTCTTGATCATATATATCTAGAAATGAATATTTAATTTCATCCTTTTCCCATCCTACAATTGAATCCATATTAACATTTTGTCCTGCCATAAAAATTGATTTGTCCACATCTTTGGATTTTTTTTTGAGTTCTGCAATTAGATCCTTAATTTCTTTTCTTTTACTAGAAGTTTTATTTGCGGCAACTATGCATCCACAGTTCATGGTGGCAAGACCATTATTTCTAACAAATGTTTTTATGTCATCTTCTTCTACGTAATATATAGGCCTTATTAGTTCCAGCCCTTCAAAATTCTTAGCTTTAAGCTTTGGTTTCATAGTTTTAAAATTACCTGAATAAAGTACATTCAGCATTGTAGTTTCAATAACATCATTGAAATGATGTCCAAGTGCAAGCTTATTACAACCTAATTCCTTTGCTTTACTATAAAGTGCTCCCCTTCTCATTTTAGCACACATATAACAAGGATAATCCTTTGCTATCTTCTCAACTATTCCAAAAATTCCAGATTCAAATAATTTTACTGGTATATTTAAATACTCACAATTATTTAGAAGCAATTCCTTATTACTCTCATGAAACCCTGGATCCATTGCAATGAATTCAAGTTCAAAATCAACTTCTGTATATTTTTTTAATTCTTGAAACATTTTCGCCATTAAAAGACTGTCTTTCCCACCAGAAACTGCCACTGCAATTTTATCGCCCTCTTCAATCAAATTAAAAGTTTTGATAGCTTTGATGAATTTTGTCCATGTATTTTTTCTATATTTTTTAATAATACTACGTTCTATTTCTTCCAATGGTTTTCTCTCACACAATGGCGTTATAAGTTCACATCCACTTCCTGCAATACTACTCAATTAAAGCACCTCTTTTTTTATTCATTGTATTTTATAAATTTAAATTTTGTAACATCGAACAAGCCTTGATCAGTTATTCTAATTTCAGGTATAACTGGTAGTGCAATAAAAGACAATGTAATAAATGGATCTATATTCTTATTAACATGGAGTTTTCTAGCTTCTTCCAGCATTTTGTGTAGCCTAACCATAACATATTCCGAAGATTTGTCACTGATGATTCCTGCAATAGGAAGCTCAAGAGTACCTTTTACCTCCCCTTTACTTACAACTGTATATCCACCATTTACTCTTTTAAGTTCTTCTATAGCTATTAACATATCTCTATCATTGTCACCAATGACTATAAGATTATGTGAATCATGTGCCACGGTGCTTGCTATAGCCCCACCTTTAATGTTAAAATTCATAACTATTCCAAGCCCAATATTACCCGTTGCTTTATGTCTTTCTATCACTGCTACCTTTGAGAATTTTTCATCTTGAATGAATTTTCCATTTAGAGCATTAACTCTTTCTATTTTCTTTTGGGTAGTAAGTTCATTTGCCATAAGACTTATTACGGGAACTCTATCCGTTTTTAACTTTATTTCTAGATCTTCTTCTGTAACATTTGGAATTCTAACTGTATTAAATACATTTCTATCATGTATTTTTGCACATATATTAGCTGTGATTTTTTCATTATCATATACCAAATTCCCACGATATATTACTTTATGGACATTAAAATCTTCTAGATTGTCTATTATCAAAATGTCTGCTGAATACCCTGGTGCTATAGCTCCAAGTCTCTTCAATTTATAGCAGTTAGCTGCATTAATAGTAGCCATACAAATTGCATCTATTGGGTCCATTCCCAGTTTAATTGCCTTTTTAACATTGTAGCTTATATGTCCATCTTTTTTGATATCATCAAGATGTTTGTCATCTGTACAAAATAAGCATCTGTCTAGATTTACCTTATGCTTAAGCAGTCCCATTACCAATGACTCTAAGTTTTTTGCTCCTGATCCCTCTCTAATTTGAACATACATTCCAAGCCTTAATCTCTGAAGTGCCTCAACAATTGTTGAGCATTCATGATCTGTCATAATTCCAGCCGCCCTATAAGCATTAAGTTCTTTACCTTTTAGATTAGGTGAATGTCCGTCAATTGTTCTTTCATCAAATAGATCTATTTTTTTGAGCATTTCTTCACTTGCATTAATTACTGATGGACAATCCATTACCTCTCCAAGTCCTAATATTCTATCATTTGATAGATGCAGTGAGATAAGTTCTGCACTTAAATCCGCACCGTTATTTTCAAAAGGCGTACTAGGTACACAGGAAGGCATCATAAAATATATGTTAATAGGTAAACCTTTAGATTCATTAAGCATAAAATTAATACCATTTATCCCACATACATTGGCAATTTCATGGGGATCTGCAATAATAGTTGTCGTCCCATGTGGGAGCACAGCCTTAGCAAACTCTGAAGGTATAACCATTGACGATTCTATATGAACGTGACTATCAATAAGCCCTGGGCAAACAAATCGTCCTTTCGCGTCAATTTCTATGTCACCGCTATAATCTCCAATTCCTACAATTTGATCCTTACATATAGCAATGTCCCCTTTAATAATTTCCTTTGTAAACACATTTACAATGTTTGCATTTTTAATTACTAGGTCAGGTTTTTCTCTTTTCATTGCCATACTTATTCTTTTTCGTTTCATTTCCACACTCATGTTTTTTGCTCCTCATATACATTTTAATAATAATACTACGACATGTTGAAAAAAATAACAAGAGAATTCAACTGATGATGTTATATATCACGCTACTTAGTAGCTAAATTATAAATCTATGTATTGATAAATTTATAGCAAGCTGATAGAATAGTTAAGTCAGACAGTTCGTAAGCTTCCTGTCTATAAATAAAACTATGCGAGGAGAATATAATGAAAAATTTCTTTACAACAAGAAACTTAGTAAAAACGGCTATGGTAGCTGCAATCTATGGTTCTCTTACATTTTTTATTGCACCTATCAGTTATCCTGCAATACAGTTTAGACTAACAGAAGTTATGGTACTTCTGGCTTTTATTGATTTCGGTTATGTCCCAGGTTTAGTTTTAGGTTGCGTTATTGCAAATCTAT
The DNA here is from genome assembly GCA_963725425.1 of uncultured Clostridiaceae bacterium. Lineage (GTDB taxonomy): Bacteria > Bacillota > Clostridia > Clostridiales > Clostridiaceae > Clostridium_I. The sequence goes on along the minus strand of CAVRYJ010000045.1, from coordinate 736,012 downwards.
TTAGCCCAATTGGTATTGCCGATGTAGTGTTTGGGAGTTTAGCAACTTTTATAGCTGTTATTATGGTAAGTAAAACAAAAAATCTATTACTTGCAACTATTTGGCCTAGCCTCGTAAATGGTATTATTATTGCTCTTGAACTTCACTTTGTATCTAATGCACCATTATTGATAAGCTTTGTTGGAGTTTCTTTAGGTGAGTTTGTAGTGGTAACATGTATAGGATATCCTGTGTTTAGATCACTTTTAAAAAATGAAAGATTGGTGAAATTTTTAAAATTTGATTAAATACAATTTATGCCGTAAAAAGTCTTTTGTGCAGAGATTTTTTACGGCATATTAATTCACACATTTTTGAAAAATAGAAAACATTCTATTAGTAAATACGGCAATATCTTATAACGCTAGTTCAATCATGATAAACAATTGTCACCATTTTGCTAACTTTATATTGGAAATTCAATATAAAAACTGCTACCCTCATTTATATTAGACTTAACTTTTATAGCTCCATGTTGTTTTTCAACTAACCTTTTTACCAAAGCGAGTCCTAGTCCAACTCCACCAGTTTCACGGCTTCTATGACTCTGTGCTCTATAAAATGGTTCAAAAATTTTAGACATATCATATTTAGCTATACCTATCCCTGTATCAGAAACTACTATAATTATTTTATTATCATTTTTATAGCATTCAACATTTATACTTCCACTAGGCTTATTATATTTTATAGCATTGTCAATTAAGTTAATAATAATATGCCTCAAACTTTCTACGTCTATGGTAGCAATAATATTTTCAATATTATATTTGAAGATTAAGTTGTTTTTTCTTGTTTTTCCAATCATTCTTTTACAAATTTCATCAAGAATTTCCTTTAGGTTTATTTCTTTTTTCTGTATTTCAAAGTCATATTTTTCTAAAGCAGACAAGTTTAAAACCCTATCTACCATAGTTGACAACCGATCACATTCTTTTGATATATTTAAAGTTCCTTCTTTAATTAAAGTTAAATCATTTTCATACATTCCAATCAAATCTGCATATGCTTTTATAGTGGTAATTGGTGTCTTAAACTCATGGGTTACATTGCCTATAAATTCTCTCTGCTGTTTATCCATTTTTTTTAATTTATCTACAGCCATATTCAAAGAATCTCTTTCTACTTTAAGATCTTCAATATTTTTTTCTATAGTATTGCTCATAAATACTAAACCCTTGCCTAGCTCACCTAATTCATCGTTACGATTTATTGGTTGCAAATTATGAAAATTGCCTTTTTGAATGTTTTCTACTGTATTTTTCATTATATATATATCCCTAGTCATGTTTAGAAAGTAAAGAATGCTAAGAATCGTACCAAATATCAACGCTATGAAACCTGTTCCATAAAACATTTGTTTTATATTATTATAAAATAGATTACTTTCTTTAACTGAATATTCAAGTTCTAAAATTGCTACTATATTATTTTTATATTTAATTGGTGAATAAAAATATATTAAATCATTAACTTTTGTATAAGCTACTTTACCTTTAATGGCATATTCGATCATAATATTTTTTTCTTTATTTTCATTTAAATTACCATCAGCCTTAAAACCAGAAAGGAGCTCCCCTTTTGTATCATATACACTGGCAGGAATAGTTCTAAGCCACGGCTTATTAAATATACTTCCTCTAGCAAGTTGAATCTCATTATTATTTCCATTGTCATCCAAGCTAGAACGTTCACTAAAATATTGCTCAAACATATCCTTTTGCTTAAATAAAGTAGCTTGATCTTCCTTATCCTGATAGCTTTTTATTCCGTTAAGTACGAAAACACTCAAAAATAATATAACAATTAATAAAAGTGAAGATGTAAAAGCTATCAATTTGTACTTAATTCCTATTTTCAAATAATTCATCTCCACCTTTATAACCTACACCATGAACTGTTCGTATTAAATTTTGATAACATTCTCCCAATTTTTTCCTTATCCTCTGGACATGTGTATCAACTGTTCTTGTACCACCAATATACTCCATGCCCCATACCATGTCCAAAAGTTGGTCACGAGAATATACTATATTGGGATTTGAAAGAAGTAAATATAATACATCAAATTCCATTGGTGTAAAATCTATTTGAATGTTTTTTATACTTGCTTTCCTTTGTTTTTTATTAATATTAAAATCTTTAATGCTAATTAGGTTATTATCAGTTTTTTTCTCTATATTTTTGTTAACTCTTCTTAACAATGACTTTACCCTTGCAATAACTTCTCTTATATCAAATGGTTTTGTTAAATAATCATCTGCTCCAAATTCTAGTCCTAATATTTTATCTACAATATCATTTTTCGCCGTAAGCATGATTATACCAATATTGACATTTTCTAGTTTTTTACAAACCTCATAGCCATTAATTATAGGAAGCATTAAATCCAAAATTATTATATGTGGATTAAAACTCTTAACTTTATCAAGTGCTTCTTGTCCATTGCAAGCTTTCTCTATTAAATAGCCTTCTTTTTTTAATGCATAGGAAAGCACATCTAAAATGCTCTTTTCATCATCTACTACAAGTATTTTTTCATACAAAATTTTCTCCCCCAATAACTATATAAGTGCTCCAATAGCATTTATATACTTAATATTATGAACTTTTTAGTTCTTATTTTTACATTCTTTTACCTATTCCTAGTGCACTCATAACCAAGTTGTTTATTTAACTTATTATAACATATTTACTAAACATTAATTGAGCTTTAAGTCACAATCAAGAAAATAACAATCAGCTGCCTAATAGTTTACATGCACAAGCCAGAATTTTATATTCTTATCACTCCACCCAAGATCCCAGGGTACTTTATTCCTATCTGTATTGTGACAGCTAACCAAAACATAACCTCTTGAATCGTTTCCTGTTACCGTTGATATATGGGTAACATCCCCCTTCTTTTCATAAGCAACAAAATCACCAGGTTTCATCTTATAAGAAACCTTATATACCTTATCATAACTTCCATGTGCAATTAATGATGCTCTTCCGCTATTAAGCATGTAATTTTTAAACCCATCAGCATTTAGCCAGGCTCTTGTTGCGCCTCCACTATCATAATTCCAAGCACCATTTTTTCTAAACTTTCCTCCTTCGAACAAAATTTGTGAAGCAAAATTAGCGCAATCCCCACCTTGTGGATTATAGTCTCTATATTTTTTATTATATTTATATCCATATTTTTCTTCGCTAGCAGCTCCACAATATTCTTCAGCATATAAAGCAGCTTTTAATCTTCTATCCCCCAGCTCCTTATTATCAGATGGGTTTTGGGATAATATGTACTCCTTGCTAGAATACGCTTTTATATTATCCAAATACAATGAGTCAGCAAAAGGATCCTTATACCATTCCTTTGTTATTATCCACGCACCACTTCTATTTACAATATTTAATACGTGATAAGTTCCTATTCTTGAACTATTTTCTACAGAAGGCTGGTTGTCATATTGATATTTGTATTCTGTAGAACATAATAAATTCACAGAATAACTATCTGTACTCTTTTCTTTTATCCTTTTAATTACTATATTGGGTTTTATTCTCGTAAATTTAATTCCCTGTTTTTCCTGCCAATTGTGTATATATTGCATTTTTTTCTTTTCATGATCATATGCCCAAGTACCGTATTTTGTGTTGGTATCAAAAATAGCCTTAATTAAAGCTGAATCCCCATTAATAAGTGCCTTATTTCTGTTCTCAAAAATTAAATTTATAGCCTTCTCTACTTCTTGCTTATGGTCTGATGGTTCTGCACCCATAACGTAACTAGCCATAAATGGACTTATGCATATATAAATAAGGCTAAATAATACTCCCTTTACTAAAAAATTGCTGTTCTTTTTCAAAAAATAGCCCATAGTTTACTCCTCTACTCTAGTATGTTATTAATTTTATCAATACAATTTTTTACATGTAGCTCATTAACTGGAGCTCCTTCATACCAAGCCTTCCTATTTATATCGTGCTTTCCAAAATATTTTGCTTTCATAATTATTTCAGGCCGGTATTCAAAATGTAAGGTATCAAAATGTCCCCATTTTCCACCCCAAACGAAATTATTATTTTGAAATATGTCTACAACCTCTTTAGGATAAATATCCAATCGTTTTTGTCCTTCTTCTCTTGATGCCCATTTCCAGTAATCCCTACTATCTCTATTTAAATCTATAGCAATTCCATAAGCATGTGGACTAAGTTTATTTGTACCGGAAATCAATCTATAGTTATAAGTACCATTTAGAGGGAACACTGAGGAATACACATTACCGTTTTTTGCTGCCATACTTGTAATTTCCTTAAATGTATTTTGAAGTGAAGCTGAAGCTTTATTATTGCCATTAAACTGTAGATTTCTATAAACCAAATTAGTGTTTTTTAAATTATGCTCTATTGAATTTCTGTTACTTCCATATACATGATCAAGTAGCTCATATACCCTGTTTCTACCTGGGTTCTGATCCTTTTCCATAAGCTTTCTTGTAGTATCAAGAGGATATATTTCCTCCATCATATCCTGCAGGTCAGTATTCTGAAACTTTTGTTCTGCATTTTTCTTCAACTTGTCATCATATAAAATTTTTTTACCTGAATTCATAACAATATATGTTTTGCCATTGTTTCCCTTTGTAATATTGTTAATATTTTCTGGATAGCTGAGCATTAGACACAATATATCTTGTTTCATTGTTTCTGTGTATTTATCATAAATTTCATTTGTTTTACCTTCTACAAAGCAGGGGGTGTTTACAATTAAACATATGCTTATAAAACATAAAATTATCTTTTTCATTTTTATCTCCTTAATCCCATTGTTCTTTTATTATTCCTCATTAATTTCAGTTTATCCAAAATTATTGGTCTCGCCAAAAATTTCTAAAAACACACTTAATAAAGCAAGTAAAAGTGTCTGATCTTAAAAAATAAAGTCTGATACTTTATTTAATTTACCTTGTTTTTTATTTCTATCATTATTATCAATTGAAATTTATAGCTTGTTGGATGACTTTATCTGAAATGTTTTTACATAATATTATTATTTTGTTAAAATGTCTAAACAAATAGTAATAGATATATTACTATTTAAAAAATATTATGTCATAATAAAGAAATTTATGTCATAATAAGCATTTCTAATGTATAATTTATGAAGATATTATAAATCAGGAGGGATCATTATGAATTTATTAAGAAATGCAAAAGTTAGAAATAAATTAATGTTTATGGCATCATCATTCCTTGTCTTTTTAACTTTAGTTGGAGCAATAGGTTTTTATTATATTCAATCTTCAAATTCCAAAATGAATGACATGTATAAAAGTAATCTACTGGCAATTCAATACCTTGGAGATTCAAAAGCTACGTATGATTCATCAAACGCAGATTTATTTGAATTACTGGTTACAAAAGATGCTAATCGTAATAATCAATTAATGGAAAGTATTAAAAGTAAAAAAGCTACTATTCAAAATGATATATCTGAATATAATTCCACAGAACTGGACCCTTTTGAGGTTATTAACGAGAAACTATTAAGGTCTAATATTGCAATTTCAGAATCGATGAAGGCAGGTATTATAACTTTAGCAGCTGCTAATAAAAATGATGCAGCATATGCACAGTATAATAAAAATTTAAGTCCTATAAATCAAAAAATAGAAAAAAATCTTTCTGATTTAATTAGTTACAATGTTAAGAATGCCGCTGAAATTAATCAGCAGAATTTAGTGGATTCACAAAATGCAAAGAGTATTATTTTGGTCATAATAATACTAGCAATAATTTTGGGAATACTTGTATCATTATTCATAATAAGGTTAATTGTTATACCTATAACATCCATGGAAAGTTATATTGAAAAAGTAGCTTATGGAGATTTAAGCGAGGAAACACTTAAGAAAACACAAAACAACAAATTATATAATGATGAAATAGGAAAACTCGGTAACTCAATAATCACTATGCGTGAAAATCTTTGGAGTTTGTTATCTAAAGTGTCAGATGCATCTGAGCAGATAGCAGCTTCCTCACAGGAACTTAATGCTAATGCTGAAGAATCTTCCACGGGAGTAGAAGAGACTGCAAAATCAGTATCTAATATTGCCTATGGCGCAGAAAATCAATTAAATAATGTTGTAGATACTTCCAATGTAATTAAAGAGATGTCTGTGAGCATAAACCAAACCAATGAAAATATCACTGAAACAGTTTTTGTAGCTGGAAAAACTCTTGAGGCCACTAAAGATGGAGAAAAGGCAATTAATAAAACAAAAGAACAAATGAATAATATTGAAGGAACAGTAAATGCAATTGATGTTGTAGTTAAAAAACTAGGACAAAGATCAATAGAAATTGGTCAAATTGTAGAAACTATATCAAGTATTGCTGAGCAAACAAATTTACTAGCACTAAATGCAGCTATTGAAGCAGCCAGGGCGGGCGAACAAGGAAAAGGTTTCTCAGTTGTAGCAGAAGAAGTTAGAAAGCTTGCAGAAGGTTCTAAAGAAGCTACAAAGAAAATATCGGGATTAATTGGTGAAATCCAAAAGGATACCAATGATGCTGTTTCATCAATGCTAGAAGGAACTAATCAAGTAAAAACAGGAATGGATGTTGTAGGGGAAGCTGGAAAGGCTTTTGGAGATATCTCATCTTTAGTAAAGAAAATTACAGATCAAATACAGGCAGCATCAAATGCATCACAAAATATTACAAGTGGTAATGAGAAAGTAGTAAGTTCTATGGATAAAGTAACTAACATAAGTAACCAGGTTTCAAATCATTCACAAACAATTGCAGCCAGCATAGAAGAACAGACAGCTGCAATGCATGAAATAGCAAGTGCTTCAGAAGCTCTTGCAAAAATAGGAGAGACCTTAATGATTGAGGTTTCAAAATTTAAGTTATAGAATAAAAAAAGGTGGGGGTGCCTAACAACTATAATTGTCAGCCACCCCCCTTTATTGATTGATTTTTCGCAGAAAAATCCTCCTTAACTCTTAACTCTTAACTTTTTCAAAGTATTTTCCTAATTATTTTGCCCTTTTCCTCACATATAATATCAACCTCTCCATCATCGTTTCTTGTTTTTAAAATTACTTTATGTCCCCAAAGTTCAAATACGTATTTAAGTGTTTCTTCTGCATAAATATTATTTAATTCTCTTCCATCATACACATGCTCTATAACTAAGGTTTTATCCCGCAAAGACATATCAAGTATTCTTATTGCCGGCACTGATCCCATACCACAGGAAGAACATAGTGTATTTCTTATATTAAGCCATCCACTTTCATCTGAAACTTCTTTTATAACATATTTATCTGACTCCTTTGCATACTGAAACAAATTAAGCTCATTACAAAGTTCTTCTGATAGATATCTTCTTAAAAATGATTCATCTCTTTCAAGTTCTCTCACCTCAAATATCTTTTCTATTCCATACTTTTCATAAAGGAAACTGAAAATTTTAAATCCGATAAAGTATGGATTTATGGATCCCATGCCAGGAGCTATTACATCATTATGACGTTTTATAAATTCTAAATAAAGTTCATCTCTTAAATCAAGCTTTTTTAATATATTGTAATGCCAAAAGCTGGCCCATCCTTCATTCATTATTTTAGTTTCAATTTGAGGTACAAAATATGCGGTCTCTTGTCTTACTATTTCCAATAAATTTTGTTCCCACTCCTGTAAATCTCCGTATTTAATAATATAGTATAGTATATCTTCCTCTGGTTCTAAGGGTACTTTGCTTAAATCCCTTATTTTTTTTTCTTCGTAAGGTTCAATAATACTCCTTCTAGTATTTGCATCTACATAGTCCTTTATGATTTTAGTTTTTAATTCCTCTTCAGTAACTTTTACTTCACCAATAGTTCTTTTAGTCTGCAACTTAATAGCATGAGCTGCATCCAAGATCCTCTCAACCCTTTTATATCCAATACTCGGATCATTTATATAACTCCTTACAGCATCGGCATGGGCTTTAAACATTTCAACTGTATAGCTAGCTTGAGTACCCTCAGCAAAAAGTCTGTTGTTTTTGAAAAAGTCATTGTGACCATATACATGTGCAATTGTTAATATTTGTAGCAGTAAAGTGTTCTCTTTCATAAGATATGCAATGCAAGGATCAGAATTTATGACCATCTCATAGGGAAGACCACTTAAATTATATTTGTATATAGTACTGCTCTTTTCATAGGCTTTCCCAAAACTCCAATGAGGATATCTGGATGGCATTCCAAGATATGCTTCATAAGCAAGCATCTCCTTATATCCTATCATTTCAAATTCCTGCTCATAATAATCAAGCCCAAATTCTTTTGCTATTTTTTCAATTCTTTCATTCCACTCTTCTATCTCCTTCAAACTATATTCCAAAGCTAATATTACCCCTCCACTGATTATTTAATTGAGAATTTACAATTGACAATTCTCAACTCTCAACTATTCTTTTTTCAGCATATCTTTAAGCGCACTCCATAAGTCATTTTTTCTTTTAATTGAAACTGCTATAAATTTTTTACTCTCCACTTCTCTCATAAGTCGATCCTTTATATTGGTAGTGTAGTAACCGCTCATTATTTCTGCGTAGCCTAACATGTTGCATTTTTCACATAATTCCTTAACTGCAATAACAGTTTTTTCATTGTCTTCAGACCAGTTATCTCCATCGCTCACATAAAATGAATATATATTCCAATACTCAGGATTATACCTTTTATCAATTATATTTAGTGCCATATTTATCCCACTGGATATATATGTGCCTCCAGATTCAACCTTATGAAAAAATTCAAATTCATTTACCTCTTTAGCTACAGTTGAATGTGCAATAAAAACTGTCTCTACATTTGAGTATTTTGTACTAACAAACTGTGAGAGGATAAAAAAGAATGAACGTGCCAAATATTTTTTTGTACTATCCATGGACCCAGAAACATCCATTATACAAAAAATAACTGCATTACACTCCCTTTTATATGTTTTTTTAATTCTATAGTATCTAAGGTCATCATTATTAAATGGGAACCTTTCTATTTTTTCTTCAATTCCCTCTTCTGTCAATGCCCTTTTTTTATTTTGTTCCCTTTTTATCTTTTCAATTGTGGTCCTCTTTTTAGCAAGTCTTGGATTTATTCCATGTTTTTGATATCCCGATTTTTTAGTTCCATTCTCTGTTATTATTTCGCTAAATTTTTTCTTATCCATTTCAGGAAGTTCAAGTTCTTCCATCAAATAGTTAAGTACATCCTCTAAGGTAATTTCCGTCTCATAAATATCTTCCCCTTCTTCATTGCCTGCACCTTGATTGCTTTTAGCACCTTGGCTTCCTTTGTCCTTTCCTATAACCTGCCCTCTTTTTTCATCTCCATCACCACTACCTACGCCAGGCGTATTTTTCCCATATATGAATTGATACTCCTTTATTCCTCTAATAGGGATTTTTATTTTTTTATCTTTACTCTGACCAATTATACTTTCTTCAGATAAGATATCTCCTAAATTTTCCTTTATAGATTTTTCAACTAACTGACGATGCCTTCTTCTGTCTTCTACTGACCTATCTCCTCCTAGCCCTGTATTATTATGTTCTTTAAATATAGTCACCTTATCAATCCCTCCACAAATTGTTAGCTGCATATTTTAAGATTACATCACAGCAGTGATCGCAATATCCATTTTCCTTCATCTGAAGAACCATGGTGCTATATTTTTCATCCTGTTCTTTGTCTCTAATCCTTGATTTAGTTATTATTCTGGATATATCCTTAACAGAGTTTGTCAATTTCTTTTCTATGGCTTCCTTTAAAGGCTCGTAGGAAGTATAGTCAATTTTCCCACCTTTTCTTACTACATAAAACATGTAAGAAGTAACATCACTTCTAAAACCTTTGGCTGAATTCTCAGAGATAACTATCTGTTCCTCAATAGATCTCATAAATTTTTCGTCTGGATTTAACTCTTCACCTGTTGATTTATCCTTAAGTTTAGTTTTATTCACAAAGGCTTCTGCATTATCAAGATAATTATTAAAAAGCGTTTCTGCTTGCTCCCTAAAGCTGTTAATAAATGCCTTTGTAACTTCCTTTTCAAGTATTGTATTATACTCTTTCCTTATGCTATCTTGTACAAACCCTAAATATCTCTTCTTCTCATCCTCAGCTATGTCTAAATCTTTAACTGATTTTATAATATTCTCCATAATGCTTAATGGATTTATGCAATCGAACTCTGAAACAGACAATGCATTGTCTATTGCCTTTATGATAAATCTTGTAGAAATGCCACTCATTCCCTCCTCAAGTCCTGCTACTTCTTCTTTAAGCTCTGTTATATCTATTTTTTTAGTAGTTCCTTTCTCTACAATTTCTTCTCCATTATATATTTTTAATTTGGTCAATGTATCAACTTTATTGGATGGCTTTAACCTTGTAAGTATTGCAAATTTAGCAGCTGTTTCTATAGTATGTGGTGCTATGTGTGCTTTGAAATTACTCTTATTTAATATTTTTTTATAAATTTTAGCTTCCTCGTTAAGTTCCATGCAATAAGGTACCTCTATCTTAACAATTCTATCCAAAATAGCTTCATTAGTATGATCTGACTTAAATCTGTTCCATTCCGACTCATTTGAGTGGGCAAGTATCACTCCATCAAAGTAAATCATGGAGCCTTTACCTGGTGATGGAATTGATTTTTCCTGAGTTGCAGTAATAATAGTATGGAGATATTCCACATCATTCTTAAATACTTCTATAAATTCTATTAGCCCTCTATTACCTACATTGAAGGCCCCATTTAGTGAAAATATCCTAGGATCATCTTCTGGATACATATCCATTTTAGATATATTAACAGAACCTGTTAATATTGAAGTATCCTGATTGTTTGGGTCAACTGGAGGCACTACGCCGATACCTTTTCTTGATCTTATAGAAAAAGAAGTTGTATCTACCATAAATTTTTCATATTCACCATGATAATCATTCACTAATCTGTGTTTACAAATTGGGCATAAATCACCTTCAATTTCAATACCAAGAGCTTCACTAAATTTAGCTCTAAGATGTTTAGGTATTAAATGAAGTGGTTCTTCATGCATAGGGCATCCCTTGGGATAATATATTGGTTCAGCAAGTTCTAGCGCATTTTTAAGTGCCTCAACTAGTGATGACTTACCTGCCCCAACTGGCCCCACTAAATAGAGAACTTGCCTTGATTCTTCCCCCCTCATTGATGCAGAATAGAAGTAATTTACAAGTTTCATAATTACCTTGTCAATTCCAAAAAAGTCATCTTTGAAAAAGTTGTATCTCTTAATTATGTCATTTCCATATATTTTTCTTATCCTATGATTTTCCTCTGGATTTAAAACTTCAAACCCTCTTTTTATTATCAAATCATACATTCTTTTATGTGCAAGCTCTGCCACAATTGGGTTCTTTTTTACAATGTCAAGATATTCCAGGAAACTACCTTCAAACTTGAATTTGTCACTTTTTTCTCTATCACTTTTTATTAATTCACTGAAATCCATGTTTTTCCTCCCACCTAAATTTATAACAAATATCTGCCTAATACTTTGCTTATAAAAATATATGTCAAGACAAGCCCCTAACATGATAAATAAATAAAAAAAGATTACCTAAAATTTGTTCAAGCCCAAATTTAGGTAATCCTTTATGAGATTTTTTGACTATGACACTCTTACTACTTGGCTAACTCTTCAGACTCAATTTTCTCTTCTAATTGGCTACCATGGGCTTTTTTCTACTATTATAATATCTTATTCCCGTTATTACAGCCCCTATTATACATAGAATTGCTACAAACAGATATACATATCTCATTCCATACATAAATACGTCATCTCTGCCTTTTATATAATCAATAACCCTGTATCCTATTTTGTGACTCATTCTATTATATAATAAAAGAGTAGCTAAGGATGTACCTGTAACCATTGCTACATTTCTTACTAATGCATTTACGCTCCCTGCTATACCAAGCTTATCCTTGGATACAGTGGACATAATCAATGAATTATTAGGTGACTGAAACATTCCGTTTCCCAAAGTCATTATCACTATAAACACCATAAGAAATATAATGGGTGAATTTTCATTTAACGTAGCTATTAATAACAAACCTACACTAGTAACTATTAGTCCTATTAGAGTAAGAATCTCCGAACCAATCTTATCTGATAGATATCCACTAAATGGAGATACTACTGATAAAACAATTGGTGATACCATCATAAGTAGCCCTGTTACTTCTGGTGAAAGTTTTTGTGTATCTTGAAAGTAAAAAGGTAATATAATATTTGATGCACTTATTGATATAGATGCTATAAACCCACATGTTATACTTATTGAAAATAAGCTATTTTTGAATATATTTAATTGTAATAGTGGAACTTCTAATTTTTTTTCAACAATAATAAACAGTATAAATGCTATAATTGAAATAATAAAAGCTGCTTTAATTACTGGATTGTTATAACTTGTATTTTGGCCTTGTCCTATAGCACCAAATAATGCTACCATTGTTATTGCAAATAATATTGCTCCTTTTCCATCAAATTTCTCATTTTTGACTTTATCTGATTTAGGAAATATTTTAGTCGTCATCAAAAATACTATAATACCTATTGGTACATTTATCAAAAATATATATTTCCAACTTACAGCTGAAACTATTAGCCCCCCAATTGGTGGACCTGCCATGGCTCCTAATGCCACAAAAGTACCTATGACCCCAAGTGCTCTTCCTCTTTCTCTAGCTGGAAATACTTGAGTAATAATTCCTTGGTTTGTAGACATAGTTCCTGCTGCACCTATAGCTTGTATTGCTCTTGCAGCAACTAAAATTGGCAGAGAATTAGTAAGTCCACATAATAATGATCCAATTGTGAATACCACAATTCCAAATCTGAAAACTTTGGTTTTTCCTATAATATCTCCGAGTCTTCCAAATATTAAAATTGTAGCAGCAACAACTATAAGAAAACTAGTAACTACCCATTCTATTTCTCCCATGCTAACATTCATTTTTTGTGACATAACTGGCAATGCTACATTTACAATACTTCCATCTAAAGTTCCCATAAAGGTTGCCAGTAATACATTAACTAAAATAATCCATCTATTTTTATATACTCTATTTTCTGTCTCACTCACTTCTTTTCATCCCTTCCATAATTTTTTTCATTTTTACTACTTATTTGCCTCTTTAAATTCAATTTCATCTTCAATCTCAGTATTTTCAGTTATTTTTTTGCTATTATAAAATCTTATTCCCGTTATAATAGCACCTATTGCGCATATGATACCTGCGAAAAAATATACATATCTCATTCCGTACATAAATACGTCGGCTCTGCCATTCACATAATCTATAACTCTATATCCTATTTTATGACTCATTCTATTATATAATAATAATGTTGCCAGTGAAGTACCTGTAGCCATACCAACATTCCTTACTAATGCATTTACACTTCCTGCTATACCAAGCTTATCCTTTGATACTGTTGACATAATAAGTGAAGTATTAGGTGACTGAAACATTCCATTTCCAATAGTCATTATTACTATAAACACCATAAGAAAGAGCAGTGGTGATTTTTCATTTAACGTAGCTATTAGTAGCAAACCTACGCTAGTAAGTATCAGTCCAAACAGTGTAAGAATTAGCGAGCCAATCTTATCTGATAAATATCCACTAAGTGGAGCAACTACGGCTAAAACAATTGGTGATACCATCATAAGTAAGCCTGTTACTGCTGGTGACAGGCTTTTTGCATCTTGAAAGTAAAAAGGTAATATGATATTTGATGCACTTATTGCTATAAATGCTATAAACGCACATATTATACTTATTGAAAACAAACTGCTTTTAAATATATTTAAATTAAGTAGTGGAAGTTCTATTTTTTTCTCCACAATTACAAATAATATAAATGTAATTATTGAAAGAATAAATGCTGCTATAATTAGTGGATTGTTATATCCTGTGTTTTGCCCTTGTCCAATAGCTACAAATAGCGCTATCATAGTTATTGTGAACAATATTGCACCTTTTCCATCCATTTTTTCATCTTTAGCTTCACTAGATTTAGGAAATATTTTAGTAGTCATTAGAAATACTATAATACCTATTGGTACGTTTATTAAAAATATATATTTCCAACTTACAGCCGAAACAACTAATCCTCCAAGTGGTGGACCAACCATTGCTCCTAATGCCACAAAAGTACCTATTGTGCCAAGCGCTCTTCCTCTTTCATTTGGAGGAAAAACATGAGTAATAATGCCTTGACTAGTAGCCATAGTTGCAGCTGCTCCAATTCCCTGCACAACTCTTGCTAGTACTAGTATTGGAAGTGAATCAGTAAAGCCACATAATAATGAACCAAAGGTGAACAGTATAAGACCGAATTTAAATACCTTGGTTTTACCTATAATGTCCCCTAGTCTACCAAATATTAATATTGTTGCAGCAACAGTTATAAGAAAACTGGTAACCACCCATTCTATTTCTCCCATGCTAACGTGCATTTTTTGTGACATAACTGGCAATGCTACATTTACAATACTGCTATCTAAAGTTGCCATAAAAGTTGCCAATACTACATTAACTAAAATAATCCATCTATTTTTAATTACTCCATTTTCTATTTCACTCAAAATTCTTCATCCTCTTCTCAATACAGTCTTTTTTGTGTTTTTTACCATTTGTTAAAACCTGTTCTAGAAATCTTATAGATTCATCTATTTTTTCTTCGCTACTACCATCTACTAAAATATCAATCCATTCCTTGATTATTTCAATAACTTCAGGTATTATATCTTTTCCCTTACTTGTAATATACAATTTATAAGCTCTTGTATCTTCCTTATTTCCCTCTTTCCTTATATATCCAAGTTCTATGAGTTTTCTTACATTTCTTGTGGCCATAGCTTTATCCACATTAAGCTCGTTACTTATTTTATTTTGACATACACCTTCATTTTCATTTAGTGTAAGTAAAAATGGATACGTTCCAATTGAAAGACTAAATTTTTCAAGTTTTTTTTCTAAATACTCTTGAGTACACCGATATATGCTGGCATTTAACCTAATTAGCTTTTTTGCTTTATTATCCATATACATTTTATTTCACCACATCTCTAAAAATATAATATCACAATATGGTTGATTAGTCAACTATATTGTGGTGAAAATCTTCAAAAATTAGCCAGCCAGTTCGCTATTCTATTTTATTTCACATGCCTGTTCTATTATTCCTTTGTCCAAACAATTTATACCTTTTATATACATATAATTATCCTCAATGGATATAATATTCATCCTCCCATGCAATATTTTGAACTTAAAAAAATAGTCCTTATTATTGAATACAAGGGATAATGCACAGCTTATTACTCCTCCATGAGTCACAACAAGGACCTTACCTTTAAATTCAGAAACATACTTAATAAAACTCTCTGTTCTATTAAAAACATCCTTTAAGCTCTCACCACTTGGAATTTTATAATTCAAATAATCGGCTGACCATTTTTTACTCTCTTGAGTATACTTTTCACATATCTCACTATAAGAAAGACCTTCGAATATTCCAAAATCCATTTCCTTAAGTCTATCATCTACAATACAATTATCATTTGTTATTATTTCAGTTGTTTCAATTGCCCTTTTTAATGGACTTGAAAAGACTTTATTAAATTCTATTCCATGAAGTAATTTCGCAAGTTTTTTAATTTCTTCCACTCCATTCTCAGAAATATCAGTATCTATGCTTCCAACATATACATTTTTTTCGTTTAAAATAGTTTTCCCGTGTCTTACAAAAATTATATCCACTTTTGAACCACCACAAACCCTATTAGCGCTAGAATCTCACATAACTCTGCATTAGCTCCAAATACGTCCCCAGTGACTCCACCTATCATACTATATGAATATCTCATAAGTAACAAAGAAAAAACAAACACTATGAAAAACACAATTAAAAAATTGTACTTAGCAATAAAAGTACCTATTAAGATAAACATTATGGCTGATACAATAAAATATTTTTTTGAATCTTTATTTATAAGCATATCACCCATACCACCCTTTCTTGGAGACTTTCCAAAGGAAAAAAACATTGCCACCATAGTTCTTGATATCCCGATTGATAAGATAATATAACCAATAGCTCTATTTGTATCCATGCTTTTAATAACAACATATTTAAATAATATGTCCATCACTATAGCTATAACTCCAAATGCTCCAACTCTGCTATCCTTCATTATCTCAAGTATTTTTTCTTTTGGTCTTGAAGAAAAAAATCCGTCCGCGGTATCTGAAAGCCCATCCATATGTAACCCACCAGTTGTAACAACTAGTGCCAAAACCGTGCTAGTAGCTGCGATATCCTTATTTATAAAGCCAAACGTATAGTATACAATTGCTGCAATAGCACCAATGAGCATACCAATAAAGGGGAAATAAAATGTGGTTTTTGTTAGATTCTTTCTGTCGTAATCTACGCTTATATTTACAGGTAATCTTGTTAAAAATTGTAATCCAAGTATCAAACCCTTTAGCATATTATTTCACCTTTAAAGGTATGCCACATGTCACCAAATACACTTCTGAGGAAAGCCTTGCTACCCTTTGATTTATTTTCCCTATTATATCCCTGTAAACTCTAGCTACATGATTTTCTGGCACTACTGACGACCCAACTTCATTTGTAACGATGACAAGATTTCCATGAACTTCTTCAATTTTTTTTATTAAATCTTCTATCTCTTCCACAACTTTGTTTTCAACTTCAGTTTGTATTTCCTGTGGTATTTTTTCAAAATTCTTAGTAATATCAAACATTATATTAGAGGACATTACTGTTAAGCAATCTAAAATGTAATCTTTCACATCTGCAACTGCCCTATATATCTCATAAGTTCCTTCATAAGTTACCCACTCACTTGGTCTTGCTTTTTTATGAAGTTCTACTCTTTCCCTCATTTCTTCGTCACATACTTTTGATGTAGCAATATAAACAACTGCCTTATTTCCACTATATAAAGATTCTGCAAAGGAACTTTTGCCACTCCTAGCTCCACCAGTTACTAAAATTATTTTACTCAAAACTTACACCTCACCCTAATTGCTAACATAAATTATATTATAATCTATGTTAGCAATATGTGCACCCTTAAATTCAAAATAAATATTGACAAATCTTAAGTTTAATGTTAGCATTGTAGAAAATTTTTAGAAAAGAGGGGCTACATTTTGAGCGTAGATAATGTAAGAAAGTTTTTTTTAGAACGAAATTTGGAGGATCCTGTTTTTGAGCTTGAGTACAGTGGGGCAACTGTAGATCTTGCTGCAAAAACCTTAGGAATCCAGCCAGAATTTATTGCAAAAACCCTTGCTTTTAAAGTAAAGGAAAGAATTGTTTTAATAGTTACAAGAGGAAATGCTAGAATAGACAATAAAAAGTTCAAACAATATTTTAATACAAAAGCAAAAATGCTTAGTTTTGATGAAGTTGAACCAAACATTGGTCATCCTGTTGGAGGTGTATGCCCTTTTGGAATTAATAATAATGTAGAGGTATTTCTTGATGAATCCATACGTGATTTTGAATACGTGTATCCTGCTGCAGGATCCAAGGACACGGCTCTGAAAATCACGCCTGAGAAAATGCAAAGTTTAACCAATGCTGATTGGATCAATATTTCTACATACTGAAAGTAAGTTCAGAGTTGAGAGTTGAAAGTTGAGAATTGAGAGTTAAAGGATCAAATGACTAATTATATAAGATTGGAGAATGATTATGGACATTAATAGTATTGCATTAAAATACAAAGATTATATGATAGATTTGAGACGACATTTTCATAGTCATCCAGAACTTAGTTTTAAAGAATATGATACATCACAAAGAATAAAAGAAGAGCTTGATGACATTGGTATCCCTTATATATCAGGAAATGGGAACACTTCAATAATAGCAACTATAGAAGGCTATAAAAAAGGTAAAACAATTGCTCTTCGTACAGATATTGATGCGCTTAATGTTACTGAATGTACAAATGTTAGTTATAAATCACAAAATGAAGGTTGTATGCATGCATGTGGACATGATGCACATATGGCATCACTTTTAGGTGCTGCAAAAATTTTAAAAGAAATTCAGAATGAGCTCCCCGGTACTGTAAAACTTATATTTCAACCTGGTGAAGAAATGGGCCAAGGAGCTAAAAAAATCATTGAGCAGGGATTTCTTCACGGCGTTGATAGCATATTTGGATTACATGTTATTAGCGATATTAAATGTGGTAAAATTTCAATAGATGCGGGCCCTAGAATGGCCTCAGCTGATAGCTTTAAAATAACTGTTACAGGTAAAGGCTGCCATGGCGCAAAACCAAATCAGGGAGTGGATGCACTTCTAGCAGCATCTGCCATAGTATTAAATTTACAATCTGTAGTAAGTAGAGAAATTGATCCATTAGAACCTGCTGTTGTAAGCATTGGCACACTTAAAGCTGGAACTCAGTATAATATTATAGCTGATAATGCTGAACTTTTGGGAACTGCAAGATGTTTTAATAACGATGTTAGAAGAAAAATACCTTTAGCTATGAAAAGAATAATAGAAAACACTGCTAAATCCTATGGTGCTGAAGCAAAATTAGATTATAGTTTTGCTGTAGGTCCAGTAATTAATGATGATGAGCTATCTAAAATTGGTGAATCCGCTGTTACCCAGATCCTATCAAAAGATGCATTATTAAAAGACACAAAACTATTGATTTCCGAGGATTTTTCTGAGTATACTGAGCAAATTCCTAGTGTATTTGCTTTAGTAGGTGCAAGAAATGAGAAAAAAGATGCTAAGTACCCTCACCATAGTGAAAAGTTCAACGTAGATGAAGATTGCCTTTTAATCGCTAGTGCCCTTCATGCACAATATGCTTATGACTACCTTTTTAAAAACAGTTAAAAGTTAAGAGTTAAGAGTGACAATTTAAAATAAATTTTATTTTTATGCATCAGCATATACTATTTACATAATAAGGTTTATAATTCAATTAGCATATTTTTTCAATTTAATTATATGAAAATCATCAATATAAAACCTCTCAAAAATTTTATATGAGGTGGTGTAATTGAGTATAAAAAAAGTTTTTCTCATAATATATCTAGCAGCGGTAGTGTTATTTAATATATTTTTTATTAGATATATTATTTATAACCCCAAAAAATTTGATATTGCATATCTAGTTATAATGCTTTTAGGTTTTAGTTTTATAGGCATTAATCAGTACAAGACAAAGACCTGGAACTTTTTAATACTTAGTATAAGCGGAGTTATTTGGATATTAACAATCTTAATAAGGTCATTGTTTTAATTAATTCATCACAATAAAAAATTTAATGTAGATGAAGATTCCCTGTTAATTGCCAGTGCCCTTCACTCACAATATGATTACGACTACCTTTTAAAAACAGTTAAAAGTTAAGGATGATATTTCTGCTGACGCAGAAATATCAATCAATTAAAAGTGAATGCATGTTGATTTGTAAACAAATCTACTTACATTCACTTATTTGTTTTGATCTTTTAATAAGCTTGTTATATAGATAAACATCGTGAATATCAAAATTATCTTCAGTAAATCTATCTAAATTAAACCATCTCACACCACTATTTTCATCTTCCTTTACAATGTGTGTTTCCTCTTCACTTGCCGTAAGAATATACGCTACAGAAAAATGAAGGTGTGCACTAATATATTTACCTCTTCTCATATGCCCATGTACAGGTAGAATATCAATAGATGCAATATTTTCTGTAAGCGGTGTTACAAGTTTCATACCAGTTTCTTCCTTTGATTCTTTAATAGTAACTTTCAATAGATCTGAATCCCCATCAGCATGCCCACCAGTCCATGCCCATACATTGCGTATATTGTGATGAACCATTAGTACCTTGTCTAATTCATTGTTCATTATAAAACCCGAACTTGTAATGTGGGCAATTTTATTATCTCTCAGTAAAATATTATGAGGAAACTGTTCTATATATTAAATAATTATTTTTTTGTCGCCAATTGCTTGATCATTAGTTGGAGTAAATTTATCAATTTGTTCCATAATATTCATTCAATTAACCCCCTATCATTCATTTAAACAGTTGTGTTATTCTATTCATAACTTATATGCATTAATTAAGTATCCACTTTTATACCAATCTAAATATTCTAATTCTAATGTCCACCCTCTTTTGGTATATTTATAAGCAAAGACAAATAAAGTTAGCTAGTTATTATCTTGAATTTGACTACAATTATTTTGGTTTAAATATCCTCTAAGTAGTTTATGATTCCAAACTTGTGCTTCAATATACGGAAAAAAATCATACGGGAGCTTTCCCCACCAACCATCCACTGGTGATCCCTTTTCCTTTATTATTGAAAGTATTTCAGATAGTGTAAACACTTTCCCGTGATATTTAGGTTGATAATACTCAGTAGATTTATCTCGACCTAGCGAAAATGAAAACATGCTATCTATAAAGGTAAAGCTTACATCTTCTTCCTTAAATCCTGAAATTGGTATTTGGATTTTAGCTATTTCTCCATCTGCCATATTTTTTTCTATCAAATCACATACTCCCATAATCATATAAATCGGGTATTGTTCTTTAGGGCACCCTCCTTTTGAAATAAATTCTTTTCGTAACCACAATTCTGTTTCCTTTCTCTCTCGTAAGTAGCGAGCAGGATCCTTAAAACGACCCCACATTGGATTATCAACATATAATTCATTCATTATTTGAATTTTTTCAGTTTCTGGCAATGCAGATAAACTTCTAAAAGGAGCGGTTTCAGCCTTGTAATAATGGGTTAAATATTCTATCATGATAATGCCTCCTCAGTTATTGATCAACAATTAGTTACATTCTTCACTGTCATGTGACATACGTGATTTTTGCGACAGTAGTATATAATACTTACCTTCAATAAATCATTAAGACAGAATAAATCTACAATTACGAAGTAACATCAAATACTACCACGACTTCTTAAATGCTTTATATAGCATAATTAAATAGTAACATAAATGTATAATAACGGGAAGAAAAACGTGGCATAAGTAATGAGTAGATATGTTTAGCAACAGCAATTTATAGAAACAATAATACTATTCTTGAAATTAATGTTATAATTGGTATATAAATAAACTATAATTTAGTAAACAATCGTATTTTATTGTAACAAGGAGATTATTTATAGAGTACAAAAATTATGGAGGTATACATATGCAAGGCGTTGAGCGATATAAAGTCAGAGTATTAGCACATTGCAAAGAATGGAAAACAGAATTTGAAGATGCGAAAAAACAGTTAATTATAATTTTGGGCAATAATATTGTTGATGTACAGCACATGGGAAGTACATCAATAAATGGAATTTATGCGAAGCCAATACTTGATATTGCAGTTGTTTTGAAATCTTTTAAAGAAATGAATGTAGAAGGGATGAAAAATGCAGGATATAGCTATCGTGGTGCTGAAAATGAAGAAAAAGACAGGTATTTTTTTGTTTTAAGAGGCGAAGGACAGATTTCATTAAGGCATATACATTGTTATGAACCTAATAATCTTGATTTTTATTATGTAACACATTTTAGAGACTACCTAAATTCGCATGAAGAATATGCTAAAGAATATAGCAATTTAAAGAGGAAATTAGCCGAGAAGTATCCTGATGATAGAATTGCTTATACAAATGGAAAAGAAGAATTTGTAAAAGTAATATATGAAAAGATAGATGCAGATAGATTGAAACAAGGCATTTTTTAAAAATAGCAAGTCAGTATTTTGGTCTATTTTACGGTATGATCCTCCTTCCATAACCATTACATAGCCAACGCTTGCGCGAGGTTTTAGTTCATCGCCTATCTCAAAACATCCTCAGAATCTTTTACTTGTTATTTTCTTCATTGTGCCTTAATTATCAATAAACCTTTCTACAATCTCAACATCTGAAAAATGATACTTTGTATCATTTATAATTTGATAAGTTTCATTACCTTTTCCAGCAATAATAATTGAATCATTTAAGTTAGCTGATTGAATAGCTTTTTTTATAGCTTTCTTTCTATCAACCTCAACTTCATAAGAAACAGATGTTACTTTCAATCCACTTTCAATTTCATCACAAATTAATTTCGGATTTTCGAACCTAGGATTATCGGAGGTAATATATGTGTAATCCGCATATTTTCCAGCAATCTCACCCATAATTTTTCTTTTAGTACAATCACGATTCCCTCCACATCCAAATACCAATATAATTTTTCCAGTGGTAAATTCTTTCGTGCCATTAAGAACATTTTTTAATGCATCAGGCGTATGGGCATAATCAACAATAACTGAATAGCCCTTTTTCGAAGTTATTGTTTGGAATCTTCCTGAAATAGTATTGATAGCACTCAAGGCCTCAATAACTTGATCTATGTTATACCCCAGAGTTATACATGCAACTAAAGTAGCAAGTGAGTTATAAATCGTAAATTTACAAGGAATAGGGACTACAACACTCTTTTCTTGATTATTGTAAACTATTTTATATTTTACTCCTGTAGCATTTAACTCTAAATCTTTAGCTCTAAAATCAGCTTCATTATCTATGCTATATGTGATAATTTTCGAATATACACTTTTCGCAGTAGCAATTACTTCTTGTGCAATTCTATCATCATTATTAACTATTGAGCATCTCGACATAGTGAATAATTTTAATTTAGCCTTTTTATAATTTTCCATATTACCATGGTCATCTAAGTGATCTTGGGTTAGATTAGTGAAAATAGCTAAATCAAAATCACAGCTATCAACTCTATGTTGCACAAGTGCCATAGAGGACGCTTCAATAGCTGTAACATCCACTTTACTAGCCATCATAATACTAAATACCCTTTGAAGATCGAAAGCCTCAGGAGTGGTTGGAGTAGTTTTTTTCTCATTAATATTATGCTTATTTATCTTACTACCTAAGGTTCCTACACTTCCATTATTGACATTCATATAGGTTAGTACATGTTCCAGCATAGACGTAACTGAAGTTTTGCCATTTGTACCTGTAATACCTATTAATTTGAAACTAGTGGAAGGTGCGCTATAATAATTAGATGCAATTATTGGTGCAATTTCTCTTGTATTGGCGACTTTTATTACTGTAGAATTTTCGGGATACCCAGCAATTAGTTCGTCAATAATAAACACTTTTGCCCCTTTTTTATGAGCATCTTCAATAAAATTATGTCCATCATTTTTCTTACCTTTTAATGCCAAAAATAATGAATTCTCCGTGACATCGCTTGAATTATAAAAAATGTCAGTTACATTAGTATTCAAATTTCCTTGCAAAATTTCATAATCAATATATTTTAATATTAAATTTAATTTCATAGTTTTCCTCCATAAGTTTTATGAAATCACCCTTGAAGTTAGGCATCAGCAAAGAAATAACAAGTCAAAGATTCTGAGGATATTTTGCGGTAGGCGAGGACCAAAACCTTGCGCATATTGGGATATGTAATGGTTATGGCGACGAAGCATACCACAAAATAGACCAGAATACTGACTTGTTATTTCTTTTCAGATGCCTTAAAACCCTCGGGGGACGTTTACAAATTTTCGACTTGTTATTTTCTTAATTATGCCTAATGGACAAATTCTTCTGGATAACCTTTATGTTTTTTAATTCCATATTCCAACATTAGCTCATCAGCTAAATACTTAGCACCTTTACAGTGCAACTCTCCTACTCCTTCGCTAATTAATTGATAAGTTTCTGATTTATAAAAATAATCCACACTTTCCTCTAATCCTTTACCTGTTTGCTTTGAGAATTGCACAATTATATTTTTATATAAAGATTGTAGTAATATTTTATTGGCTAACATCCCTTACACTTCCTTACTTGCTTCATACTTTAAATAATTATCTATAATCTCTTGTTTAACTATACAGATCTGTTGATTAGGCTTATAATACCGTAATTTTTTTATAGCTTCCTCTTTTGTAATTAAGTGGTCTTGGTACAATTCTATTGTATTGTACACTCTGTCATCAGCTATACCTCCTATTATCATATCGTACCCTAAATAAATATTACTGCCTTCTCTACATTCTAATATAAAATCTAACCATTCAATATCATAAGCTAGAAATTCTTGAACTCTATAAAGTTCCTTAACTCTATCTATTTCTAGGTTATAAATATTTAAATATCCATTCCTACCTCTTCTCATGAATTTATTTGTCCAATTAATTGCTTGTTCTTTAATTTCCGTTACATAAAAGCCTTTACCAAAATCTAGAGCATCTCTTGAAAAAGATATGTGAGGCTTATCAATAAAACAATAAGATCCATGATATACTATCAATTTAATACTCCCCTTTCTTTCAACACCTCTATTAAATCCTCTACTATATAATGTTTACTTTGAGAGTGTAATGGCTCATAGCAAGGAATAATATAGCTATCCAAAACATCTGCATCCTTAATTAATTTGTAAACTTTTTTAGCATCCATCCCTAAGCTTTCAGATAGGCTTTCAATGCAAAAAATAGTAAATTCTAGCTTTCCTTCATCCATTACAGTCACCTTCCATAATCATATTATTGTTTTTTATATACTATGTATATTATAGTCTTTATTTATTAATTATAAAATATAGTCTTTAAATCTTCCACACGTTTTTCTGGGTGATTGTATAAATAATCGGATACTTTTAATGTGTTTGGCCTATATATAATTTCTAAACCAAATTTTTCTTTCAATCTTTTTTCCCTAAATTATATCTACAGCGTAAGGCATCTGAAAGCAAATAACAAGTCAAAAATCCTGAGGATATTTTGCGCTATGATCGGCGCATATTGGGATATGTGATGGCTATGAAGCATACCACAAAAAATAGACCCAAATACTGACTTGTTATTTTTTAATTGACTGGTTTATTTCTCAATTAGCTGAAACATTTTTTTGTATAATAATCATTAATATTAAATGCCCTCCCCTTCAGTGGCAGAAACTATCTTAATGGTGTACCGCTTAATGTCAAGCCTTGCAATTATAGTTCATTTTTGAATGATTGTGAAACTACATTTTTTCTATAACTGCTCAATTTATCTACTAAACGGTAACATAAGTTACATATTCTTACCACTAATTGGCTTATACTATGATTAAGAAATCTAAGGAGGCCATAACATGAATAGCTTAATTAAAAATATAGAATTCGCCAAAGCACTCAAGTTAAATGATTTAATATCTTATCAAGAAGGTCAAGTTGTAA
The DNA here is from genome assembly GCA_963725425.1 of uncultured Clostridiaceae bacterium. Taxonomy (GTDB): domain Bacteria; phylum Bacillota; class Clostridia; order Clostridiales; family Clostridiaceae; genus Clostridium_I. Next base: position 710,575 of record CAVRYJ010000045.1, on the reverse strand, counting down.
GTAGGACTATAGCACAAGTACCTTCAGCGAATATTACCTTATTCTCACTGGATAAAGTAGAAGGCATCAGCACCCATGTAACTTCTGGAGACGCTATGGTGCAAATTTTAGATGGCAGCTCGGAAATTACCATAGGTAACAATGTTTTTACTGTTAAAGCAGGCGAAACGATAATAATGCCTTCTGATGTTCCCCATGGACTCGAAGCCCGTGAAAGATTCCAAATGCTTTTAACAGTAATAAAACACTGAACAGTTGAAGCACCGTAAAATTCATGAGAACTACAAGAGGAAGTGACAAATTTCAAGTGACAAGTTGCTGAAGATTTCCTGCTAGTGCAGAAAAATCAATAAAAAAGGAATGTTAGTAGATTTTGTTTGCAAATCTTTTACTAACATTCCTTTGTATTAACTAATTGTATTGTTTTTCCCAAAGGCAAAATTTCCTTAACTTGTCACTTGTCACTTGTCACTTGTCACTTGTCAACTGCTTCTATACCTGTTATCTGGAACCTGTTACTTGGCAACTGCTTCTCTGTTATCTATCACAATTTACTTTTCCCTTAGAATACACAAAACTTTTCAGCACATTTTTAGCAGTCTCTTCATCTAAACTTTTAATTATTTCTGATAAAACTTCCATACTACTCACCTTGCATAGTTTGTCATATATATCATTAACCTTATTTTGTTTATCTATTAACTCTTGAATTTTCACTCTAACTACCTCCTTAATCTAGTATATTTAAACCGTCAACTGCTTCTATTGCTCTTCATCACTATTTTTGTATTGATTAAAATACATATTATAGTACTTACCCTTTTTATTAATAAGCTCATCATGATTTCCCATTTCTATGATCTGTCCGCCATCTATAACCATTATTTTATCCGCATCTCTTATAGTGCTTAGCCTGTGCGCTATAATAAAGCTAGTTCTTCCATTCATTAATTTAAGCATGGCTTCCTGTATTCTCAGTTCTGTTCTAGTGTCAACACTGCTGGTGGCTTCATCTAATATTAAGATTGATGGATTTGTTAGAATTGCCCTAGCAATGGCTAACAGTTGTCTTTGGCCTTGGCTAAGATTACTTCCACTTTCAGAAAGCAGTGTTTCGTAACCATTAGGTAGTCTTTTTATAAATTCATGTGCATTTGCCATTTTAGCTGCATTTTGTACTTCTACCTCTGTCGCATCTAGGTTTCCATATTTTATATTTTCTTTTATAGTTCCTGTAAAAAGGTAGGTATCCTGAAGAACTATACCAAAACATTTTCTGAGACTATCCCTAGTATATTCCCTTATGTCAACTCCATCAATATATATTTCCCCTCCAGTAACATCATAAAATCTTGTAAGTAAATTTACAATTGTGGTTTTCCCTGCTCCTGTTGGTCCTACAAGTGCTATACTTTCACCAATCTTGGCTTCAAAATTAATATTTTTAAGAATATTTACGTCTTTTCTATATCCAAAATATACGTTACTAAATTGAACATGTCCCTTGGGGTCACTTAGTTCTTTTGCATCTTTTACATCTTCGGTTTCTTCTCTTTCGTCTAGTATTTCAAATACTCTTTCAGCTCCTGCCACAGCAGATTGCAGTGTATTAAATATATTAGCCAAATTATTAAGTGGTCTTACAAATTGTCTTGAATAACTTAAAAAGCTGGCAATTATACCTACTGTAATCATATTTTCTACTGCTAGAACTCCACCTACTCCTGCAACTGCCGCAAATCCAATATTATTTATAACATTCATAATTGGCATCAAAAAACCAGAAAATATTTGTGCCTTGAGTCCAACTTCACACAATCTATCATTTATTTCATCAAATTCTTCCACTGTTTTATCCTCATGGCTAAAAGCTTTCACTATATAAATTCCAGAAATGGTTTCTTCAATATGTCCATTAAGTTTTCCAAGTTCCATTTGCTGAGACTTAAAAAGTTTTCCCGTCCTCTTTGCAATGGTGCGAGTTAACAAAAATACTAAAGGCACTGTAATTAAACTTGCTAAGGTTAATATAGGACTTAGAATTATCATCATAATAAGGGATCCTAATATAGTTATAATTCCTGACATAAGCTGAATAGCTGATTGCGAAATAGTAGTACTTACATTGTCAATATCGTTGGAAAGTCTACTCATAATATCTCCATGACTATTGCTATCAAAAAAGCCACTGGTAGTTTTTGAAGCTTTAAAAACAGCTTATTCCTCATAGACATAACTATTCTTTGACTGGAAGACGCCATGGCAAAACCTTGGAACAAATTTATAGCTGCATCTGCTAGATATGATATTAATAAAGCAATTACCACTACACTTAAAAGACTAAAATCCACTTTTCCATTTTTAGTAGACATAGCATCTACAGAACGTCCTATTAGATAAGGAGCTAAAAGTACAATGCCCGAATCAATTATTATAAGTATAAATATAATTGTTAATGTTTTTCTTTCAGGTCCGAAATAACTCCACAGCCTTCTTATAGTCTTCCTAAAATTTTTAGGTTTTACTACAGGTCCCATATTTCTTCTTCCGCCTCTATTACCTGTAAATGGAATACTCACATTATTATCGGAGTCTTTATATTTATTATCTGACATCTACATCATCTCCTTTCCAACTTGAGAAAGGTAGATATCCTTGTATACATCACAATTATTCAAAAGTTCCTCATGATTTCCAATACCTTGTATTTCTCCATCATCTAAAACTATAATTTTGTCAGCACCCATTACAGAAGTTATTCGGTGTGCTATTAAAATACAGGTTAAATCCTTAGCATATTTCTTTAAACTAGCCATTATTTTCACCTCTGTATCTGTATCAACTGCACTAGTAGCATCGTCAAGTATAAGAATTTCAGCTTTTTTTACTAGTGCTCTTGCTATAGATACCCGTTGTTTTTGACCTCCAGAAAAATTAACACCACCCTGTCCAATTTTAGTATTATACCCTTCTGGACATTTTTCAATAAAATCATGTGCCTCAGCCACTTTTGAAGCCTCCTGAATTTCTTCAAGACTTGCCTTTTCACTTCCCCATTTCATATTTTCTACTATTGTACCAGAAAAAAGCAGAGCCTTCTGTGGTACTACAGCAATCTTCTCTCTTAATGACTTTATATCTAACTTTTCAACATTTATTCCATTAATTTTTACTTCTCCGCTTAAAATATCATAGAACCTAGGAATTAAGTTCACAAGAGTACTTTTACCTGAACCTGTTGAACCTATTATTCCAACAGTTTCTCCTTGAAAGCAAGTGAAAGATATATCCTTTAATACAGGCTCCTTATCTTTATTATATGAAAAAAATACGTGCTGGAAGTCAACTCTTCCTTTAACTTTAGAATTATCTAAAAGTTCGGTTCCATTAACCATGCTATTTTTCTCTGAAAATACTTCACTAATACGCTCTGATGATGCTCTGGCGCGTACAAACATTGTAAAAACATTAGTTACCATCATAAGGGAAAATAATATTTGTGTCATGTAATTTGTAAATGCAATTATTTCTCCTACGTGCATACTACCTTTGTTTACATATATGCCACCTATCCAAATCACTAAGACGATACCAATGTTTACTACAAGTCCAATAACAGGTGTGAAAATAGATGCTATTTTCATAGCTATAGTGGAATTTTGCATAAGCTGTGTATTCCTGTTTTGAAATCTTTGTGTTTCATATTGAAATCGATTAAAAGCTTTAACCACTCTTACTCCTGATAAATACTCTCTCATTACTCCATTTACACTATCAAGTGCCTTCTGTACCTTAATAAAATAAGGATATCCAAGCTTCATATTGACATATATAAGAATAGCTACAACAGGTACAATTGCAAACAAAATCATAGACAGCCGTAAGTTTAATCTTGCAGCCATTATTATACTTCCTATGCCTACAATTGGTGCTTTAACAAATATTCTCATAAGTCCATTAACAAAATTTTGAACCTGTGTTACATCATTTGTAAGCCTTGTCACTAAAGTAGCCCCTTCAAATTTATCCACATTTTCAAAAGAAAATCCTTGGATTTTTTTATATAAATCAGATCTCATTTCCGTTCCTAATTTTTGAGAAACATTGCTGGAAATTATGTTACGAATACTTGCAGCTATAGCTCCAAATCCAGCAATAATAAGCATAACAATTCCCATTTGAATTACATAATTTAAATTTTTGTTCGCTACTCCTTTATCCACAATTTGAGACATTACTGTTGGCTGCATCAAATCGCAAAATGCTTCTATAATTACAAAAAACACAGCCGTACAAAATCCCTTCCAATATTTATTAGCGTATACTTTAAAATAACCCAAAATATATGCCCCCCCTATTCAAATAATAAGTTATAATTTATATTTTAATATGTTTCTTTTTAAGTGAATTTGACATTATAAGTGACATTACAATACATATTACAGATAATATTATAAATATAAAAATTAATGAGTGTATCCCATAATTAAGTGAAGCTTTAACTTTATCAAGGCCAACATTAGTACTTTGTTTGTTTGAACTATATAGATTACTAGCCGCTACACCTATAATTCCAAACTTACCTAGATATTTTGAAATGCTTAAATTTAGTATAACCCCAAAAACAGCGACCCCAACAGTTTGTCCGATAGTCCTTAATAAAGAATTAGCCCCAGTTGCTGCTCCTCTTTTAGTATAGTCCACGGATTCCTGAATTACTATTGTAAGTGTAGTTAGTGCTCCTCCATAACCAAATCCAATAATAAATGCATAAATAACAACTAAAGCTATAGATGATTTTACATTTAGTGTATACATAAGTAAAGTGCTTATAAAAATAATTGAAGTTGAAATTAGAACAGCAGATTTTTCACCATATTTTTGTAAAGTTTTTGATAAAATAAATGAAGACAAAATCCATGATATAGACATGGACGCAACAGAGATTCCAGATATAGTTGCACTAAAGCCTAAAACATTTTGTATATATACCGGCAAATATACATCTGTTCCAATTAATATAGCCGACACAAATAAACTTATTAAATTTACAACATTTGTCTGAACTGAAAATATATCAAAAGGAATTAATGGATCTTTAGCCTTCTTCTCTATGATATAAAATAAAATAAACAATATAACTGTACTCAATAATGGAACCATTAATTTAAATGAGAAGATTTTAGTATTTTCATTCAATGATATAATAGTACATAAAAATATTATTATAGCTAAAGAAAATGATATCATACCTAAATAATCTATATTGCTTTTTTTCTTCTCAAATTTTTCATTTAAATTCTTTTGAAGAAGGATAATTGAAAAAATGCCGAAAGGAATATTTATATAAAATATCCAATGCCAAGACAGGCGATCAATTAAAAATCCTCCTAGAAAAGGTCCTAGGAGACTTGCTATGCCCCATACAGAACTAATCCATCCTTGAACCTTGCCTCTTTCTTCTACTGAAAACACATCACCAACTATTGTGTATGATACCGTGAATATTGCTCCAGCACCAATACCCTGTAGTCCTCTAAATATAATTAACTCATACATATTTGTGGATATACCACATAAAGCACTTCCAAATAAAAATATTATAATTCCTGTAAGCAAAGCTCTTTTTCTTCCATACATATCTGCAATTTTACCATAAATTGGAGTTGAAATAGCTGATGTTAATAGATAAACAGAGAAAACTAAGCTTATCTTATCAAAACCATTTAAACTTTTAACAATAGTAGGCATAGCAGTTGTTATAACTGTCCCTTCCACTGCTCCAAGAAACATTGCTACCATCAGTGAAATAACTATACCTCTTTTTCTTGAATCCATATTTCATCACATACTTTCAAGAGATTATATTTCTAATACTAGTTTCACTTTATAATATTAACATATAGATATGTCACTTCATAGCTAAAAAATAATGTACTACTATCAAAAATATATAATCACAAGATATCTTTTTATTTACATTACAGAAGAGGCAATTTAATGGTGACAATTTACAAGTGGCAAGTTAAAACCATTTATAATCCTTGATAATAAAAGATTGGATGTAAGTATATTTGTGTACACAAATATACTTACATCCAATCTTCATTAACTCTTAACTTTTAACTCTTAACTCTTAACTTTCTTTCAGACACATTATACCATATTTTGTACTAACTTAAGTATTGTTTCTTTTTTGTTGCTAATTTCTAATTTATCAATAAAATTCACTATCTGTTCAGCACTATTTTCTTTAATATATTTTCTTTGCCAATATTTCATTTGCTTTAATTTTTCATTGTTATTTTTTTGCAAATCACTAATGGTGTTATTAATATTCTTTATACCATAACAGCATACGCCTAAATTATATTTCTCTGCGAAATATGGATTTCCTTCTTCTTGGCCTGGTAATGCTCCTGTTATTATTAGCGGCACGTTGCAAACTACAGATTCCATCATAACATTAGGACTAGCCCTTGCAAAAGCTACATCTGATGTTACCATTAGTTCTTGAATATTGTCTACAAATCCATAAATTTTAACCCTATCACCATAGTTATGCACTAAAGATTGTTCTAGCCTCTTTTTAAGATTTCTATTTCTGCCTGCCACAATTTTAACCGTGCAGTGGAAATTCTTCAGAAGAATGTCTGCTATTTTTTTCATGTTACCCACACCTTCGCCCCCACTCATGATAAGGCACCTCAGCATTTCAGTTTTATTTTCTTCATATTGCTCATCTTTTTTTAAATTCGTAATATTATTACAATAAAATCTTTTTCTTACAGGTAGCCCTAAAACCTTTATCTTGTTTTCTGCAATTCCATATTCTATACACTTTTCCTTAGCTTCAACAGTTGGACTTATAATGTATTCTGCTCGACTGTCAGCCCAAAGTGGAGATATACTTATAAGATCTGCAATTAATGTTACCACCGGAATTTTATAGTTATTTTTACTCAGCAAATCTATAATTGACCCATTAAAATTAGGGTGAACAGATAGTATTAAATCAGGTTTTACCTGTTCAATTAAGTGCAAAAACTTGTCCTTTATTGCTATTTCTACTATTTCATTTATTAACGCTGGCTTAACTGAGGAAATATCCCATATGAGCTCCCATAAACCCTCTGCATTTCTGGTAATTACTCCATAGGATTTACCAATGCTTATAAGTGGCTTACCTCCAAGTGAAAAACCGTCCACCACATGAACTTTTATATTTTCTTTCTCGCTAAATTTTTCTTGCAAAGCCTCGGTTATACTCTTATGTCCATTTCCAGTATGATTTGAGGAAATAATAAGTATATTTTTTACCATAACAAAACTCCTCTCATATGCTAACATAAACATTATGAGTTTATTTTGTGAAAAAAATTAAATTTATATTCATATTTTCTGCTTATCTTATATTTTTCTTTGTGTAGTATGCTATGCCAATTGCCCCTTAACCAACATTCATATCAATTAGAGGGCCAATCCAACAAAATATATGTATGATTTTTATAATAATTATAGCACTTTATTTACCACAAAAGAACGTACCCATAAAACTTTAGGATACGTTCTTTCCATTTAGGATTTTTAGTTTTTAAAGCTATGGATAGGTGCTGGTACCCTTCCACCTCTAGCTATAAATTTCTCACTTGAAAACTCACTTAGTTTCATTATTGGTGCCTCGCCTAAGAGACCACCAAATACAGCTCTTTCTCCAAGTCTCTTACCATATATAGGAATTAATCTAACTGCTGTGGTCTTGTTATTTATAACTCCTATTGCAACTTCATCTGCTATAACTCCCGAAATTGTTGATGCTGGTGTATCTCCAGGTATGGCAATCATATCAAGTCCAACTGAACAAACACATGTCATTGCTTCCAATTTTTCTATATTTAGTGCTCCTGATTCTACAGCTGCTATCATTCCTTCATCTTCACTTACTGGAATAAAAGCACCACTCAGTCCACCAACATGTGAAGACGCCATTATACCACCTTTTTTAACTGCATCATTAAGCATGGCAAGTGCTGCAGTAGTTCCATGACATCCACAAGTTTCTAGTCCCATTTCTTCTAATATTCTTGCAACACTGTCCCCAACTGCTGGAGTTGGTGCTAGTGATAAATCAACTATTCCAAAGGGAACTCCAAGTCTTTTTGCTGCCTCATTTGCTACAAGCTGACCTGCTCTTGTAATCTTGAAAGCTGTTTTTTGATTGTTTCTGTTAACACGTCAAAACTTTCTCCTCTAACGTTCTCTAGTGCAACTTTTATAACTCCAGGACCACTTACACCCACATTTATTACACACTCTGCTTCTCCAACTCCATGAAACGATCCAGCCATGAATGGATTATCTTCTACTGCATTTCCAAAAACAACTAACTTTGCACAACCAATACTCTCTCTATCTCTAGTCAGGTATGCGGTTTTCTTTATTATTTCACCCATATCCCGTACAGCATTCATATTTATTCCGGCTTTAGTAGTACCAACATTTACAGATGAACATACAATATCAGTAGCAGCCAATGCTTCTGGTATAGAACTTATAAGTATCTTGTCGCCCTTAGTACATCCCTTTTGTACTAAAGCAGTAAACCCTCCAATAAAATTAACTCCTACTGCTTTTGCTGCCTTATCAAGAGTTTTAGCATACTCTACGTAACTTGTATCATTACTACTTTGAGCGACTATTGCTATTGGTGTTACAGAAATCCTCTTATGAATTATTGGAATACCATATTCTGCTTCTATCTGTTCACATACTTTAACAAGATCTTTAGCTTTTGTAGTGATCTTATCATATATCTTTTGTCTAGACTTTTCACCATCACTATCAGCACAATCTAGTAATGATATTCCCATAGTTACTGTTCTAATGTCAAGGTTCTCCTTGTCAATCATTTCAATGGTTTCTAATATACTTTTATTATCAATCATATTTTAATTCTCCTAATCTACTTTATTGGTTTTTTCTCTAGTATGTATATTATAATTCATGCATAACGGTAAACAGATCTTGTCTTTGAAGTTTTATTGTTACTCCAAGTTTTTCTGCCTCTTTTTTAATCTTTTCATTAAGCTGCTTAAAGTCAACTTCCATTTTATCTAAATCTACTAACATAATCATTGTGAAGTAGTTTTGTAGAAGTGTTTGATTTATATCCATAATATTTATTTTATTTTCTGATAGCAATGTTGATACCCCTTGAATAATACCTATTTTATCTTCACCAATTACAGTTATAAATGCTTTCATTTCAATATGCCCCCTTGTTTAATTTTTGTAAAATATAATAATACAACTTAATAAAAAAGAGACCGCCCTAAAAATAAGAAAGTTAAGAATTGAAAATTGAGAGTTAATGATGTTTTTCTTCACTACGCTACGAAAAACTAATAATTAATTTTAGATTTTCATAGCTTCGCTAGGTAAAATCAACATTAACTTTCAATTTTCCACTCTCAATTCTCAACTTAATAAATTGCTTAACATTTCTTATGCTTTTGAGACAATCCCTTAAATACAAACAAAACAACACTACATGCTTAATAAATAGCATATTACACTCTTTATAAATGTTCTCTGTTCTTTTACCTGAGAGTTTCACTAAAAAACTTAGCTTTCCCCTTCGGTGCTCTTTGAGTCTCTCCAGAGTTTCGTCCAATAACGGTCTAATATTATCCCACCATCTTCATTCGAATTATTAAATTGATAAGGTTATTTTAACACAAGACATTTGTACTAATCAATACAAATGTGTCGTGTTCTTTAATATTCTCATATAATAAAAAGTCTTCTTTTAGGTCAAATATGATATTTTCCAATTGAAAATACTAGTCTATTTCACCTATCCTTTTCTTCGTGATTACTCTTTATAAATCTAAGTTTTCATTATTTAGTATTTTCTTCATAGTTCTAGCTGAACACATCTTTCCACACATTGTGCAAGTCTCAGTATGGTCTGGTGTGGATTCCTTTCTGTATCTACGTGCTTTTCACCGTCAATAGCAAGATTAAACATTGTTTCCCAATCTAAATCTGCTCTTGCCTTACTCATGGCATTGTCCCAATCTCTTGCCCCTTTTATTCCCTTTGCAATATCTCCTGCATGAGCTGCAATTCTAAATGCAATTATTTCCTCTTTCATGTCTTCAATAGTTGGCAACCGTAGATGTTCTGCTGGAGTAACATAACATAAAAAGTCAGCTCCGCTAGAAGCGGCTATTGCTCCTCCAATTGCTGCTGTTATGTGATCATAACCTGGCGCTATATCTGTAACTAGTGGTCCTTGAATGTTCTTTCTTATTAAGTTCCATCCATTCAAATAATAGGCTTCCTCCTCTTGATACGATATTTGTAAGTCTTGGATTTTTCCTAATTACTTTTGCAGTTTCTAGATTCATCCCTGCATGAACGGTTATAAAATCCACACTATCTTTCCCATGTTTTTCAACAACTCTAAAGAAGTCATCCACAGTTAAATCCTTTAACTCCTTATCATTAAAACCAATAGCATCATACATTGGGACTGTCCCAATCATAGCCGTAGACATTTCTATTACTTGCTTTCTAAGATGCTCAGTCTTGCCATAATTCGATAAATCCATGATTGCATCTGTTTTCATTTCTAGTGCTAATCTAACCTTGTCAAGTTCTTTTTCAGCATTTGCACAATCCTGTGATATACCTAAATTTACATTTATTTTTGTTGTAAGTCCTTTTTTAGCTGCGTCCATTTGCGTTGTATAATTCATTTTCTACACTCTCCTTTAAATTTAGATAAAATAAAAGTCAGATGCAAGGAACACATCTGGCTTTTATTTAAAATTTTTCCAATAAAAAAAGCTTACAAAAGCAAGCTGGATTTAAAATAAAACCTTTGCTTCCCTACGGTGGTTTTAACCACATCAGGTTGGTAGAGTTGGATTTTACTTCCTCTCAGCCTATTGGCACCCCAAGCAATCATTTCTTATTTAATTATATTTACATTGTACTATAAAATATTGGTGATGTGAAATTTTGTACTTTAAACATACAGATAATTTCAATTCAAATTTTATATTTATCAGTATATTCTTATACAAAACAAAAATCTCTCAAAACGAATATATTTTGTAGGGTTAAGTATACTAAAGGTGAAAAGTAAATTGCAAAGGGAAGGTGTTTATAATGTCAAACAATTAAAGTCCAGTGCTGACAACCAATGGGCGTCACAGACTGATAAACCTTTTACAAATTCAAAAGACTCCAGTAAAAAGCAAAAAACTTCTACTGATAATCAGTGGGCTTCAACTTTAAAAAACAGTCCCCCTAAAGAATAAGGCATCTGAAAAGAAATAACAAGTCAAAGATTCTGAGGATATTTTGCGGTAGGCGAGGAACCAAAACCTTGCGCATATTGGGATATGTAATGGTTATGCAAGGCGTTGCATACCACAAGAATAAACCAGAATACTGACTTGTTATTTCTTTGATGATGCCTAAGTACAATATTTAAACATGTGGAAAACTAATAGGTTTAGACCTAAGAATTACCCACATGTTTATTATATCTTCTTTCATTATTTATAATTCTTACCTTTTCAGCTAATTTTCCCTCTAAAATAATTTTTTCTTTATCAGCTTGAAACAATTTTTTCTTATAATAATTATTTTGTTCCCTAAGCATATCATTATTTTTTTTATAATAATCAACTTCTTCTTTTTTAAGGCTATTTCTTTTTCTGCTTCTATTTTCGCAAGTTCCATTTTCTCAAATTCCATAAACATTTTTTCAAAATATTTTTTCATGTCATTTATTTGAAATGTTTTATTATTTTGACCTGTGTTTTTTTTCGATGCTACTAACTGGTTATTTTCTCTAGAAGCAACCGCAATATCCAAACATTTTTCGTCTGAAAATTTAGGAAAGTAGTGTCTATTATAATATTAGTATTAGTGTCTACTACATCTATTGCAAATTTTTCATCATCACTTTTGCTAACTACTAATAATTATCTTTTTATCTGTAGATAATTAAACATTTCAGGCTTTTTTAAACTTGTCTTTAATATATCAATATTCTTCCCTTTCGATATATCAATAATTTGGAGTTTCTGTAAACCTTCATTGATTAAATATATAAACTTATCACATAACTCCATTGAAGTTAATATTGTTCCTTTTTCAAAATCTATTATAGAATTTTTCCCGTTTATAATGTCAAGAATAAATATTGAACTCTTATATCTTTGTGAACCAGCACCCTTATTTGCAACGTATATGTATTTTCCTTCTTCTCCTATGCAAAACTTATAAGGACTTGTTCCTATTGTTTCGTATTTTGAAATCAATTTTAAATTTGACGTATCAAATATTTTTAATTCTTTTTTTAATATATCCAATATAAAAAGCATTTTTTTGTAGCATCAAGTTCCACACAATTTGCAGCACTAAAACCAGATATAGCACCTAATTTTTCTCCATTCTCCAAACCATAAATGCTTACATCTTCCGTATCACAAATATATATTTTCTCATATTCTGAATCAACTTTTATCCTCCCATTATTGTGGATATTCAAAATTCTTTTAACTTTATACTCTTTATCAATAGAAACAATTTTATTAGTCCTATAGTTAATAAAATATATGTTATTATTGGAATGCGTGTATATATTGTTATGTGGAGTTTCCATTTCAATTTTATTTATTATTTTATCACCATCTGTAATTGTAATATAGCTTTTATTATTACTCCATAAAAAAAATATATAATCTTTTTCTATCACAAAATCTTTCCCACCACCCAACTTATTGATCACTGGATTTTCTTCTTAGAAAACGATTTATAAAAGTTTTGTTCTTCTCCAATTCCATAACATCTATTAACTTTTTATTTTCCTCACTTAAATTGTTTACCTGTTCTTGAAGTAAAGCATTTCTCTCATCTTTTTTTTTAAGTTCATTTTTAAGATCCATACTTAATGTTTTTTCTTCCTTTAATTGATTTTTAATTCTGTTCAATTCCTTTTGAATGCTATCCTGCAATTGTAAAAACATATTATTATTATTTTTATTTAATATATTTTTATTATTTTCTTCATATTCTCGAATTATGCCCTGTTTTTTTTCTAATTGCATATTGATAAATGATATCTCCTTTTCTAACCTTTCTTTATCCTTATTCACTCTTATAAATTCTTTACTAAGTTTCGTGTCCTGTACTTTATTAGAATTTTCAATATCCACATCTATAAAATTACTGTACATTATAATTTCAAACTCAGGTTCACTTATAACATATATCTTTCTTCCATCGATAAGGTTGCCTTCTGAATAAAATGAAGCATTATAAACTTTAGCATTATAATTTTCGTGAATTTTAACCTTCTTTTCTTTACTCCAGTCTTTCTCATCAAAACTAGAATAAAAAATCATATTATTTTCTATCCAACTGGAATATAATTTATTGCAGTTTTCAAATAACATTGGTTCAATAATTTCATTTTCCGTTTCATGGATTCTTAAGCTCTCCTTATTCCCTTTTTCATCTATATATACACATTCAAGGAAGTACATATCTCCTTCTTTCCATTTATTCAATATATAATTTCCAAGAACATCAATGTCTATAGCTTCCCCTTGAACAGAATAGAGCCATTTTTCTAATGTCCAATTTTCATTTACATATAAGCAACTTTTTAGTGCTACCCCATCACCTTCATCTGCAATAAAAATAACATACAAATTGTTTTTTTCATTCAATTGAATTTTAAAATACTCCGCCGAATTTACTGGTAAAATTATATCTGCTATGGTGTTTAATACTGTTTGCTCTCCATTCCAAATACAATGAATTAATATTCCATGGTCGCTACCTCCACTTGCCTCCATTAAATAAAAAATATGCATTTTATTCTCAAAGATTTTAATTTTCACCTCTTGAACTATAAAATTATCATCAATATTATAAAGTAGCTTGCCTAACCATTGCTTATTCTTCATAGTACAATATCTTAATTCATTTTTTTTATTACTATAAACAATGTGTATTGCTTCATCTTCTACATATGTGCTATATGCAACCACTCCATTATCTATTAGTTTTTCATCTGTCCATTTTTCTTGTTCATACATTATTTTATACTTTAGGTCACCATTGTCATTAAGATTAAAAATCCACATATTATTTAACAAGTCAATATATATCCAAGGAAATGCAACACTCATAATCACTCACCCCTATAAAATTATATTTCAATTAGCTTATTTTTATAACTTTATACATTAAGATTTTTATTTATAAGTTTCATAGCACATCACCATTTTTAGCTTTATGCATATGATGTACTGTAAGCATTATATAGATTTTCACCCAATTCATATTCTCTAAAAAGGAGGAAAGTATATGTCTATCAATTTTGATAAATTTGTCCCACGACCAGGTATTGTAAACAAACAAGGGCGTTTGCCTGATCCTTCAGAATTGGTTTGTATCGAAGTACCTAAAGTGTTTGATCAATGTCTTATAAAAAGATGCCTAGTATATGATGAAGGTCCAGATACAAATTCAACTGACAACGAGCTTAGAAGTAACCCCTTAGCTGATCCTAAAATGTATATTGATAGTAGAGATTTCAATGTAACACTTGTGTCCGTAGATAAAATACCACTTAAAGAGGATCCAGATTTTAAAAAAGTAACTATCTCTTACACTATTTCCTTCTACTCTGATTATATTGATAACAACGCTGTTAATAAAACAGAATTTTTTGAAATCAATAGAACAGATGTAATTGGAAAGTTCTACTGCCCTGACTCACTCTCTCAGGTTTCTAACCGTTTTGTAAAGGGTGACGAGAAAAAATGCGATAACAATATTATTAAACTAGAAATGGTTGCCAGCGCATTGCAAGGCTTACTCACAAAGGATGAAGGTTGTTGTGATGTTTTAGATATTACATTAGGTTATTACATCGTAGTAAAATGTGAACTTATTGTACAGCTTCTTATCCCAGCATACGATTACTGCCCAATACCAAAAGAACCATGTGAGCCTACTCCAGAAGAGAATATATGTGAAAAATTTGATAAAGCACCTATTCCTAAATTTTATCCAGATCAAAATTTAACACCATTATTTTGCGAATACGATGATGAAACTGAATATGAACAATAAATTGTAATTGTTTTATACTAAAGTTTTTCACAAACATAGTATATTTTCATATACTATATTAGCAATAAATACAAATTGCTTTAATAATCATTACTTGAATTTAAAAATTAAGGAGGATTATATTTATGAATTCGCTTTCAAATAAAAATAACGAAGATTGCTATGAACACCGCAGAAAATGCGTTGATCATTGCCCACCAAGATTTTGTGAATGTAAGGAACACGAGGAGCTACACCCAGTACCAGGTTCAGCACTTTTAGAAATTGGAAGGGGTAATTCTGTATTAGTTAATAGTGCTAACGCTCCTACTATAACTGCTGCCAATCCACTTTTAATAGCTCAAGTTACATTGGATCCAACTTGTTTTTGCTATGCGAATATTAAAATTGAATTTTCAAGTTTTGTAACTCTTACAGGCATACTTGCAGCTACAGATTCAATAACAGTAAGATTAAGCAGAGCACGTTTTGGTTTCCAAGGTACAGTTGTAAAAGAACCTCTAGAGACTTTTTCAACAAATCTTTTAACCTTAGGTGCAACTAATAGTTTTTCTATCCCATTTGGCTTTATCTATGGAGAAGAAAACACTAGATTAAGAGAAACAACCTATGTAGTCGAAGTAATAGCTGCAACGGTCGCTGGTACCGGTACTATTCAATTCACAAATGCGCAAATTGCTGCACTAACCGTTGGTACTACTAGGATAGACTAATTATTTTATTAAAATATTTATAACAACTCAAGGGGCTGTTGCACTAAGAAATTAGTGTAGCAGTTTTTTTTATAAAAAAAACAATTCCCTAGCTTAAAAAAGTTAGGGAAAAGGTGTAAAATATATTTATGAAAATGAACAATTTAACACACAAAAATTATACCATTCATGACAGTTTTTATCAATTAAAACTGCCAATAAATACTGAATACATGATTCCTAAAGATGATTCTGTGAGGTTACTAAGTCAGGTTGTAGAGGAGATGGATTTAAGAGAATTATACCAGACTTATTTCCGTATAAGGAAAAATCAGCCAACCCCAAGGCAGATGCTTAAGATTATGTTATATGCGTACATGAACCATTATTATGCTTCACGTAAAATTGCAAGTGCATGCAAGCGAGATATTAATTTCATGTATCTTTTAGAAAGTGCGTCAGCGCCAGTTTATTCAACTATAGCTAGATTTCGTAGCCTTCATTTTGCACCAGTTGCTGAAGAACTTTTAACACAAATGACAGACTTTCTGGCAGATAACGGAGAGCTTTCTCTAGAAAATCTGTTCATTGACGGTACAAAGATTGAGGCGGCAGCCAACAAGTACACCTTCGTCTGGAAAAAATCAGTTACTAAAAATCAGAAAAAACTCATGGATAAAATTCCTGCATTTATTTTGCAAGCTGAAAAAGATTTTGGAATTAAAATTTTATATAAAAGTGAAATTAAAATTTATCACCTAAATAAACTTCGTAAAAAACTTAAGAAGATACAGAAAGAAGAATGTATAGTTTTTGTCCATGGTTGTGGTAAACGAAAAAGTTTAATTCAAAAACATTAGAGCAGCTTGATAAGTACATTACAAAATTGAAACAGTATAATCAGTACATTCATATCATGGGCAATAGAAATAGCTTTTCAAAAACAGATCATGATGCTACATTTATGAGGATGAAAGAAGATGCTATGAGAAATGGCCAGCTAAAACCTGCCTATAATGTCCAGTTTGGAACGGATGCAGAATATGTTGTTTGTGTTACAGCTGGACCACAGTGTACAGATACTACTATGCTAATTCCATTTTTAGACACCCTACGGGAAAAACAGAACCGGATTTACAAAAGAATCATTGCAGATTCTGGATATGAAAGTGAAGAAAATTATTTGTATTTGGAAAATAATCAACAGCTAGCATTCATCAAGCCTTCAAATTATGAAATCAGTAAAACACGAAAGTATAAGACAGATATTAGTAGGAAGGAAAATATGATTTATAAACCAGCTGAAGATATTTATGTTTGTAGCAATGGGAAAAAGTTAAAAGTATCAGGTATTAAAAACACAAAAAGCAAAACAGGATATGTAAGTGAAAAAACATGTTACACCTGTGAAGACTGTAGCAACTGTCAATTGAAATCAAAATGCATTAAAGGCAAAAATTGTAAAACTCCATTAGAAGAACGCACAAAGCATTTGGAAATCTCTAAGTTGTTTCAGGAAAAACGGCAGAAATCATTAGAAAGAATTATTAGTGATGAAGGAACTGAACTAAGAATGAATCGAAGTATTCAGTCTGAAGGTGCTTTTGGTGAAGTAAAACAAGACATGGGATTCAGGCGTTTCTTGTGTCGTGGAAAGCAAAACATACTGGCGGAATGCATCTTGTTAGGGATTTCACATAACGTAAATAAGCTACACAATAAAATACAAAATGGACGTTGTGGTTCTTATGTTTTTCCATTAAAAACAGCGTAAACTTTATAATTTCAAAAATCAAAAAAATGGGTAAAAAATACCTTCTATTTTGTATACCCTTTTTTCCATATCAATTAATAAAAATATAAAATCAATCCTAAAATCAAAAATATAGTATAGAAAAAGGGCTGTTCATAGCGATTTTAAAAATCGCTAATGCAACAGCCCCTTTATTGATTTTTCCCGGGTTTATCCGGAAAAAATCTTCCTTAACTCTTAACTCTTAACTGCTTTCCTAAACGTGCTAGGTGAAATTCCCTTTATTTTTTTAAACATTTTTGAAAACCCTAATGCATCTATATAACCAACAGAATGAGCTATATCACTTATTATAAGTTCTGGATTTTCCAAAAGTTCACATGCCTTATCTATTCTAAACTTTATCAAATATTCTTGTGGAGTAATTCCTGTATTCTGTTTGAAAAATGAGCTGAAATAATTCTTGTTAAGACCTATATTCTGTGACATTTCAGTCACACCTATATTCCTATAATAATTAGTCTCAATAAAGTGTAGTGTTTTCTTTATATATAACTCCTTATAGTTACTCTCTATAGAAATATTTTTACTAGGTTTCTCAATTAATTCCCATAAAAGCACTTCCAATAAGCTTTCTAATTTAAGATCCTTACCTTCTTTAAGTTTTGAAGCAGTTATCATATCTTGAAAACAATTTTTTATAAAATTTCCTTCTTTAGATTCAAATGTAGGCTTTTTTTCATCAAGCCTGGCTAGTTTTAAATAGTTCTGAGCATTAATTCCTTTAAATTCGACCCAAGTATACACCCATGGGTTTTCACTATCCGATTTACATTGCGTAATAACACTAGGATATACAATAAATCCTTGATTTTTATTTAATTTATAAGATTTTCCATTTACATATAAAATCCCACTACCTTCAAGTACAAAACAAATTAAAAAATGGTCTCTACCTACTGGCGCAAATGAATGTGACGGTTCCCATTTTTCGGTGCCACACTGATAAACTACTAGATCCAATTCTTGTCTGTTAATTTCCACATCAAAACCCCCATTAGGCATCTGAAATGAAATAACAAGTCAAAGATTCTGAGGATATTTTGCGGTAGGCGAGGAGCCAAAACCTTGCGCAAGCGTTGGCTATGTAATGGTTATGCAAGGCGTTGCATAACATTAACAGAGTTCTTTGATTCAGTTGGAGTTTTTAGGCCGTAGTTCATCCATCTGAAACTTAGAAATCGTTATCCAGTGACTACCATCTTCCACTTAATAAAAGCAGGTCACCCAAATCTTTGATTGGTGCTAGTCACTTAGTTGTTTCATCAATCGCTTTCTCTTTAGAGTAAGATGGTAGTCATCGGACAAAATAGACCAGAATACTGACTTGTTATTTCTTTGATGATGCCTTAATAAAAAGACACCAAATCATCTTCTTAGATTATACCATATTTATCTTATCTGGATTCATTTCATTTATTCATATTCTAATATGAATAAATATGTTATAATAATCCATAGGTAAATTTTTTTGTAAATACGGCTAAATTTGCAATGAAGTACGGATATTTGCATCCATATCTAATTGTAAGTTCAACGAATCTAGAAAGTGGGTTTTCTATGAAAATACTATTAGTTTCCGATGAGGAATCAAAATATATATGGGATTTTTTTCAAGAGGAGAAATTTGATGATATTGATCTTATTATTTCCTGTGGAGATCTAAAATCAGAATATCTAAGTTATTTAGCTACCATGATGCATGCTCCTGTGTTTTATATTCATGGAAATCACGACAATGGGTATATTGAAAAAACTCCTGATGGTTGTGAATGTATTGAAGATAAACTCATTACATATAAGGGCATAAGGATTTTGGGTCTTGGTGGAAGCATGAAATACAAAGATGGTCCATTTTTATACACAGAAAAACAAATGCAAAAAGGATTTCCAAGCTTAAATTCAAACTCTTTTTTAATAAGGGCTTTGATATCTTGGTTACACATGCTCCTGCAAGCGGAATTAATGATGATAAAGATTTATGTCACGAGGGGTTTTTATGCTTTAATAAACTTATGATTAAATATTCACCAAAATATTTTTTTCATGGACATGTACATATGACCTATGGTAGAAAGCCAAGGCTTACGAACTATATGAACACAACAATTATCAACGCTTACGATCATTATATTTTAGAATACTGAAAAGCAGTAACAAATTAAAAGTGACAAGTTAAAACCTTTCTTAATTGTAAAAAAACTTAGGAGTGTAATTAGGTTTATGTAACCAAATCTAATCGCATTCCTATTTCTTTGATTTTTCCGCGCTAGCAGAAAGTCTACCTTAACTTGTCACTTGTCACTAAAAACATCTTAGCAATTTCTACTTACTTTGAAAGGTCGGCTTGCCAAGAATACAACTCTTACTTTATTTTGTTGTATTCTTCTGCTTCAACGTTGTCTACAAACCAATCCATATTAAATATTTGTTCTGGAGTAGATTGTTCATCTTCATCAAGCATTAGATTGCCTTTATTGTCATAAATAGGACCAGTGAAAGGACTGAATTCCTTTAATAAAATCATTTTTTTCATAGCTTCCACTAGCTTCTGTACAGGTATTGGAACATACTTTTTAGAATAGTATATGTCAACCACTTCCTCTGACATACCATACCAAAAATTTATAAGTTTTGAGCTTGAATTAAACATATCTACAATTATTTTAAAGGTATTATTTAAAATATTATTTAGAATTTTTTCATAATACATGCCCCAATTCCAAATTGGGGCCGCAAGATATTTGTTTGGCTCAATTTTACCATTTTCAAAACCGCAAAGCATTGAATAAACTCCATATTTTTCAGTTTCCTCTCTTGCTACTTTAAGATTTCTATTTGATATAATATCACATTTCCTGCTGCGAAGCAGATTCTCTACATTTGTGAATTTTTCGTGGCTGTTCCATTCATTAGTCCAAGCAACTTTCACCTCGCAGTATGGATTTACGATTTTTGCCCCTAGTGCAAAGGAATTAATAGCCGAAATTACTTCTGAACTAGGACTCGTTGCTGAATACCCTATTATATTTGTTTTTGTCATAGATCCTGCAATAATACCAGTTAGAAATCTTGGTTCATAAACTCTCCCAAAATAGCAACTCATATGCTCATATGGTCTGTCATCAGAACAATTAAAGAACTTAACTTCAGGGTACTCTAATGCGCATTTTAGTGTAGCATTTCTAAATATGGGACTAGTAGTAAAAATCACATTGTTTCCTTCCTCTGCCAGTGCTTTTATATATTGATAATCAGATTCATTTTCAGGTACATGCTCAATGTATTTTGTAGTAATCTGACTACTTAGCTTTTCCTCAACGTATTTTCTACCTAACTCATGTCCATAAGTCCACCCTGAAGTTTCAATACTTCTTGCATAAACAAAAGCTACCTTTAACTTTTTAGGCGTTGCTATTAAATTTGATATAGTTGTAAGCATTCCAACTGACTGTTTTTCATGGTCAGTTTGAAGTTCTATATCTTTTTCTTTAAAATGAACTAATTCTTTCATCAGTTGGTTTAATCTATTTTCAAGTTCATCCAAATTAATGTGTTCGTTTATTCCATACAAAGAAACATATTCAAGAAATGCATCACCTGTTGTAATTGGTAGCTTCTGTCCTCCCATTTTAAGATATACTTCTCTAAATGTATCATAGGAGTAATTTTTAAAATGCTTATACTTATTATCTCCCATTTTAAGATCCGGATCATATTTTTCCATTAAACTCATTAGTTTATGAAAGCTATGCCTTTTTGTAAACCATATTGAATTTATCTTGGTTTTATGATAGAATTCCAAGAATTCATAATATATATAGTTTATTAGGTTATCGTCTTTTTTCTTTGGCACCATTCTGATCACTTCTGCAGTAACAGAAAAAGCTCCAAAATACTCTAGTACACTTACTCTCTTATTACCTTCAATTACATAAAAATAATTTAAATATTCGTACACTTTAATTGGCTGATTAATCCCTTCCTCTAAATGATGATTGCACAAGGCAGTCCATTTTCCCATAAATTCCGATTTACCTTCAAGTATGGGCATGAAATTTCTAGAAAAGCTAACGCTTCTTAAATGAGAATATGTTCCAATTATTTTCTTTAAAGGTATTTCAAAGATACCTAACTCAACATTGGCAACTATTTCTTCATCTTTTAATATTTCTTCAAGGCATAATAGTGGACCTTTGGCTGCATATTCTTTTCTTCCTCTTTTGCTGGCTTCTTTATAGTGTTCTTCTGCTTCCACAGTGCAACACCCCCTTAAAATATATCTATATTTTTACATATTCTTAGATAACATTATAATATTAACACATAATTAGAAATTATTTTAGTATTGTGTATATAATTATTAATTTAAATCTTGCTAGCTCATATTAGATATGAAAAAACACCAGATTACGAAAATCCGATGTTTTTTATATAAGGCATCTTTATTCAATTAAAACTAGACAAAATTATTTCTTAGGTCCTAAAACCATGAACATATTTCTACCTTCTAATTGGGCGGATTTTTCAACAACTGCTAAATCCTCCATTTTGTTTAAAAATTGATCAAATACCTTATTCCCTAAATTTCTATAATTGTTTTGTCTTCCCCTAAACCTAATGGCTACCTTAACTTTATCCCCATTTGCAAGAAATTTCTTAGCATTTTTAGCTTTAATCTCTATATCATGGTCTTCTATGGTAGCACTGAGGCGAACTTCTTTTATTTCAAGAGTCTTTTGGTTTTTCTTAGCTTCTTTTTGCTTTTTGGACTGTTCATACAAAAACTTATTATAGTCCATTATTCTGCATACAGGTGGAGTCGCTGTGGGTGAAACCATCACCAAGTCCATATTTTTCTCATCTGCTAATGCCAAAGCCTCTTTAGTGCTAATTATTGTACTGTCTTTTCCATCGAGAAGTCTGATCTCCCTCTCCCTTATTCCTTCGTTAATATTTACGTTTTTATTAATATTCCACACCTCCAAATTTAATTTTTCAATATAATTATATTATCTGTTGTTGGAACGGTCAACCATTCCTTTAACAATATCAATATATTTTTGTGAAACTTCAGGGCATATGGCTAATATGCTATCTACCACATGGTCTATATTTTTATCATCCAATTTTTTTAAATGTTTCCCATTATCAACAATCACATTATCATTCTCCAAAGATTCATATATGTCACTTACGCCAGGAGCCTGAACGAAATCTTTATTTTCTAAACATTTTTCTGATAAATATAATACTCCCTCTACTACTTCAAATTCTCCATATACGTATTCTTTTTTTGATTTTGAAGAATCATTTTCATTTGAAACACCATTACTATCATACTTCTGATGTTCAACATGCTTAATATCAAGCCTATTTTCAAATTCTTTTCTAGTTAAAAATGTTCGTGCATCTAAATGCATTAATGCTTCTTTAATATGATCTGAGAAATCTTCTCCTAATTCTGATATGAACATTTTTATTGATATGGAACTCTTCCTTCTGTTTTTCATTACCAATACAATCACTCTTTTCTTTCCGGCTTGCGGGCTTATTTTTCATACATATTTAAAAAGTCCACCTTCCTTAGGTGGAATGAATTAATTTCACAAATAAAGTTAATTATAAAAAACACTTTACCTATCCATATATTAGTATAACACAAATATAAAAATTAATGTATCTTTATTGATAACAAATATTCACTAACTATTATTAATTAAATATCTAGCCGTATAAAGTACATTTGCAATATATTTAATATTTATGATTAAACATATTTACAAATTATTATTTTATCATTATTTAACTATTTTGTCAACATAGTAAAATTATATATAATAGTTTTGAATATTTTATTTACAATAAAGGTTTTCGTAAACAAATGAAGAATAAGTAGTACATAGGAGTTTTATATGGAAACCTTTATTGAAGAATTGTCCAGTAAGAAAGTTTTGTCCAAAGATGATATTATTTTATTAAAACAATATATAGCTAAGAAATACGCAAAGTATACAAAAAGCAGCAATCCGATGTTTTATCTCGAGCAATTTATCAAGTTATAGATAAAAGTACAAGTGGTCTAGACAAACATTACATCAATTTAGTCAAAAATGTCATACTTAAAAATACTATATTAAAGAACGGAGATCCCGTTCTCTTTAGTGATATATTAAATTTGTGCATATCCATTGGGGATAGTTCTGATGATTTAAAACATACCCTACTTAACTGGATTAATTTGCATATCGAAAATAAAATTTCAAAAACTGATTTAGAAATTTATTGTTCAAAAAACTCATCAGTTAGTACAATTGTGAAAGTTAATACAAATTTAGACTTCATTATTAAAACAAACTATGCTGTTAATAATGAAATTGCTATTACTTCTATATCACCAAAATCAAAAAATAAGTTAAGCCTTTTATTACTTGGTTTTTTGTCTATTATTTTAATTGTATTTGCTTTTACTACTTGTTTAACAATTCATAGTACTATACTAGAAAAACATAATCAAATTTCTAACAGAGCCTCAAGAGCTGCTGCTATTAAGAATAAAACACCTAAAACTAATATTCTAGTATATTTCAAATATAAAGAGATAGACAAGTCAAAACTAATTATTTTTTTAAATTCACATAATTCTCTTTTAGCTGAGGAGCCATATTTTTCTACAATAATTGCAGTTTCAAAACAATATGACTTAAATCCTCTTATTTTATTTGCAATTACTGGGCAGGAAGAAAATTTCGTATCAAAACAGGATTCTAATTCAAAAAAAATTGCAAACAATCCATACAATGTATATCACAGTTGGCAAGATTATAACACAAATATTAAAGATGCCAGTGAGATTGCAAGCTTAACTGTAATCAACCTTTCCAAAGATAGACCTGCAAATGAGGAACCTTTCCATTGGATAAATAGACAATATGCAGAAGATCCCAATTGGTCAAAGGGTGTAAAAAAAATATATGATGATTTAGAGAAAAATGATTCTCATGGGAAATGAGCTTATATAGTTATGATTTATGGAATACTTTAACTACTAATGCTAGTATTCCAGAGGTTATGAATGGGCCCACAGGCACGCCCTTTAGGAGTGCCGCAGCTACTACTGAACCTAATATAAGAGCTGGCATAACATCACCATGTCCATCTGCGGTTAAATATCTTAAACCAACTCCACTTAAATATGTTGTTAAGAATGAAAGAACAAGTGCAATTATGCCAATCCATGAGGTTAAATTGTTTTTTATTTTAATTGAATTTATACTTCCGCTAGCTATAGGTATAAGTATTGCAGCTATAAGAAGTACCAGTGCCCAAAACGTACCGTTATTGCTTAAAATAGGGAAAATATAGTTATCAACATGTAGAAGTTTTATAATAAGTAAAACTGCTACAGCAATAGATACAGAGTCTGCTTTGCCCAATACTGAAATGGCTAATAATATAATAAGCATTATATTAGCTTCCATATAATATCATCTCCATAAACAAATTTACATTAATATTAATATTTAAAATCATCAAAAAATCTTCATCAAAAAATTGTATAAAATCTCGTTTATTGCCTCATATTATATGTATTGCAGAGCGTATGCTAGTCATCGAAATAAATTTTACTGGCATACTGACTAGTTTTGTTTTGAAGATGCATAACAACTGAGATGAGGTGATTCACTTGTACAAGAGTTTTAAATTTAAATTAGTTATTTTACTGATGATTTTTTCGCTTATATTACCTTATGGAAAAACATATGCTATTAATATAGCTGAGGCACCTAATAATGTAAATCTTATTGTGGATTTCACAAATGCAGAGTTTTCGTCCACACGCTTTCGTAAAACTTCCTCAAACTTAACTTTAGATAATGCCAATTCTTTAAACCTGGCTGGATTAAAGGAGTTAAACATTTCTGGAAGTAAACAGTTTACCCCTGAAAATATATCAGAAATCATTAATGCCATAGGAATTTCCACTCCAATAACCATAGTTGACTTAAGACAAGAATCCCACGGGTTTATTAATGATTTACCTGTAAGCTGGGCTAATAATAAAAATAATGCTAATCTTGGTTTAACAAGGGAAGAAGTTTTGCTAAATGAAACAAATAGACTAAAGGATATTAAGTTAAATATCCCTATATCATTTTATAATCATCCTGATAAAATAGTTACTCCAGTTAATGTTCAAGATGAAGCTAATCTTGCTAAAACAAAATCATTATCTTATGTTAGAATTCCAGTTACAGATGGTAAAATTCCTGATGACGATATGGTTGACTATTTTATTGACTTTGTAAAGACTAATCCTAAAAATTCTTGGTTACATTTTCACTGCAAACAGGGAATTGGAAGAACAACAACCTTTATGATAATGTACGATATGATTAAGAATTCTAAGCAAGTTTCTGAAGATGATATTATAAAAAGGCAACTTTCCCTAGCAAATTTTAATTCAAAGGAAATAGATTCCTTTTATAATAAAGAAAGGACTTCATTTTTAAATAAGTTCTACCGCTACTGCAAATCAAGCAATGTTTCCTATAGTCAAAGCTTTTCTGATTGGAATAAAGCTTTAAAGACCTCAGTTGCTTCATTAAATGCCCACTATCAATATATAAAAAACTCAATAAGACCAAAGATTTTATATGTTATTTCTCAGGATAAAATGACATCCGATGAAAAAACCATGGTAGCTACACTTCAAGGTTTAGTCAGTAATCGTTCTTCTTCCCAAATCTATACCTTAGATTCTTCTGAACCTGATTATAAGATATGGCTTCAGGATTTAAAAGATAATTATGGAGTTACCTGCAATATTATATCTGACCCATGGCAACTACTTAACATATTCAAAAATAATGTAAATGGTTATGTGGTTTATAATAATAAAAGCCTTAAAGATCCATCAATAAACAACGCATGCTCTCTTGCCTCTCTAAACAACTGCATTGCAATAGATGCGAATCTTGAATTCAAGGCAAAAGTACAAGGTCTAACGTTAAAAGGAGATTGTAGAAATACTGATAAATACTGGGCATACAATAATTTATGGGACCATGGATTAAATCACTCAACGGTAATTGAGCTCTCACCAGATAAAGTTTCTCCACTACGTGATTATGCCATAATGACAAAATCCCTTATTTTCTATGAGGACAGTATAGTTAAAACTGATCTTAGGGATAAAATATTTGCCTCCATGAAATATGGAGGTATAGCCTTAGGTTGGGGACCCGATGAATTTATTAATGTAAGCTGCGCATCAAAATATGGCATAAGTGTAGTTCCAGCAGATTGGTCCTATAATTTATCTGCATTAAGTGCCTTTCCTTGCTCTTCAATTAGTCAAAAAAGTGACATAGAAGTACCTATTGAAAAAGATAAACATTATGTTACATTCCTAATGTCTGATGGAGATAATGAGCAGTGGAATCTTGGAACTAACTATGGTTCTTCTAATTGGTATGGTTCTAATTATAGAGGTAAATTTAAAATGGGTTGGTCAATAAGCCCATCCTTGTATTATCTAGCCCCTACTGTCTTTAACCTATATTATAAGAATGCAAAACATGATTGTTTTGTAGTTTCACCTTCTGGTAATGGCTACATGTATCCAAGTAAATTTTGCAGTACTAAATTAGACATGTTTACTGATAACCTCAATACTTATATTAAAGAGGCCAATGAGAATTACGTGGCAATTATTGATGATGCTTCACTAAATAATAATAAGTTGTGGGAAAAGTACACTTCCAAACCTAACATAGAAGGGTTATTTTATCTAGACTACCATAGACATGATAACTATCATGGTGAAATTAAATGGTCTAATGATAAGCCAATCGTATCCTGTAGAGATTTGTTGTGGTCAGGACTCGAAAATGAAGATGATTTAATAAAAAAAATAAATGAACGAGCTAATACAGGCTCCACAGATATCCATAACCCTAATAGCTATACTTTTGTTTACGTTCATGCTTGGAGCAAAAATATGAACAATATAAATACTGTGGTTAGTGAGTTAAATAAAAATCCTAAAGTTAAAGTAGTAACTCCTAGTGTATTTATGACTTACATCAAAAAAAATGTTAATCACTAACCCTGCAACTATTTTAGTAAATCCTCTTATATTTGCATATATATAAATCATTCCCGTTTTTTTTATTTTTATAATTATAAAACATAGCCCATTAAGTAATTTTATGTTATAGTAAATCTAAGAATTTTTTTCCACAAATTTACTAATATACAAGGGGATTATTATATGAAAAGAGATAATAAAAGAAAACTTATAGATGAACTTCTTGAAAAAACAGATATAATTAGGCTTAGCAATCCAGAAAAGACCTTAGAACTTGCTGAAAAAGTAATTGGCTTATGTAAAGAAATTGCTTACAATCTAGGCATTGCTATTGCAAACTATAGAATAGCTGACGCCTATAGAAACCTTGGTAAGTATGAAGATGCTATAGTTATACTTTTCGATTCCCTTGACTTTTTTATTAAAGAGGGTTTATATGACCTTCAATGGCAGAGTTATAACTGCCTTGGAATTATTTTTAGTGATTTAGGGGATTACGAAAGAAGTATGAATTTCTATAACAACTCAGAAATTGTAGCTAACCAGATAGATTCTGGAAAAAAATATAATGCTAAATTTTCTTCAAAAGAAGCTATGGTTCTTACTTTGAATAATATTGCAGAAAATTATAAGTATTTAAAAGACTATAAAGAAGCTATAAATTATTGTAATTCCGCTTACAATATTGACAAAGAACGAAATTTCGAATTGTCAAAGGGAATAACTATCCTTAGTTTAGGTGAATTATATTATCTTTTAAAGGACTACCAAAAGGCTACTGATTTGTCATATAGTGCCTTAAAATACCTAAGATATTATAACTATACTTTGGCAGAAGCTGATGCTTATAAACTTATTGCCCTATCCTATTGGAAACGAGAAGATTTTACTAATGCTGAAAAATACTTTGAAATTACTATAAGTATGAATAAAAAACAGGCCACATCATTTTACGAAATTGATGCATTTGTAAAATATTACGAATTTTTAGAATCAAGACAAAATTTTGAGAAAGCCATAAATGCATTAAATCATGCATTTAATTTATCTATAAAGAACAATCAGCTTAATAAAATTTCTCAAATATCTGGCCTTTTAGGTGTTTTCTATGAAAAACAAAATAATAAGGATGAAGCGTTCAAATACTATAAAATACATTATAAATATTACAATAAACTTGTTGGATCCTTTAACAATCAAATGGTTAAAAATTTAAATGTAAGAAAAAAGATGCACGAAATGGAAAAAGAAATGATTGCAAAAAATGAGAATTTAAGAAAGCAATCAGAAGGATTGCAAACAGTAGTAGAAAAAATATCAATTATAAGTGAACTAGGACAGAAAATCACTTCAAGTACCAATCTTAATTCTATAATAGATATACTTGACTCAAGTATTAAGAATTTTATGGATTCAACTTATTTTGCTATAGGTCTTTATGATGAAAAAAATCAAACTATCCATTATCTAGATGCTATTATGAATAATATAAGAATAAAAAAATCAAACATGTCAATGAATAATAAACATAGTTTAGCTGTTAAATGCATTAACACATCCCAAACTATTATAATTAATAATATACGTGAAGAATATTCAAAGTATACAGATAAAATTATCTGTAATGAAGTATTCAATGAAGATACCTATGAGATAAATTCCCTTATTTTTTTACCTCTTTTAATAAAAACTAAAGTTATCGGAATACTAACAATACAAAGCACACAAAAAGACGTTTTTAGCTCCTACCAAATAGAGATGATTAAATCACTCTCTTCGTATGCAGCTATTGCTATAAACAATGCATTAAAAACTTCAGAACTTGAAAACTTAAATAAGAAGCTTTTATTTTTATCAGAACGTGATAGTATGACTAAAATTTATAATAGAGGTAAATTTGATTCATATTTAAACGAAGTTTGGAATAAAAGTATGATAAAAAAAAGCAGTATATCATTAATTTTACTCGATATTGATTATTTCAAAGAATATAACGATAATTATGGTCACGTAGCCGGTGATAATTGTATATTAAAAGTAGCCAATTTTCTTTATAACCTTACAAAGAATAAATATTTTATAGCAAGATATGGTGGAGACGAATTTATAATTGTACTACCAAATTGCGCACTTGAAGAAGCCCTTTCCTTTGGAAAAGTTATAAAGGAAAAAATGGAAGCATTATGTATTAAACATGAATTTTCAGAGATTTCGAATATACTTACATTGTCCGTTGGGGTTTCTTCAATTATACCCAATAACGACAATACCATAAATGAATTTATAAAAAAGACTGATTCAGCTCTTTATTTTGTAAAAAATAATGGAAGAAACAATGTTGCTATTAAAGATTAGAAACTATGAGCTAGTTCAAAATCATCATATCATTTTTCTCCAATCTTTAGTTCCTATATTGTGTATAATACAAATCATGAATTATTTATTTTAAGTATCCTATTAAAAAATTATTGTTTCATTTTTAACAATCTTATATTATAATGAGTATAGAAAGAAAAATATTTATGATACATTATTTTTTCAAGAAAACATATAAATATATATTTATGGAGGTTAATTATGTTAGTTTCAGCAAAAGAAATGATAGACAAAGCAAAAGAGGGTAAATATGCTGTTGGTCAATTTAACATCAACAACTTAGAATGGACAAAGGCTGTATTATTAACTGCACAAGAAAATAATTCACCAGTAATCTTAGGTGTATCTGAAGGTGCTGGAAAATATATGGGTAGTTACGTAGCTGTAGTAGGCATGGTAAACGGATTACTTAAAGGCTTAAAAATCACGGTTCCTGTTGCGCTGCATTTAGATCACGGCGGATATGAAGGTTCTTTTGAAGCAATTGAAGCTGGTTTTTCTTCAATTATGTTCGATGGTTCTCACTACGAAATAAATGAAAACATTGAAAAAACAAAAGAAGTTATAAAAGCAGCTTTTGCAAAAGGGATTTCTGTTGAAGCAGAAGTTGGAGCAATTGGTGGAGAAGAGGATGGCGTTATTGGTGGCGGTGAAGTTGCTGATCCAGCTGAATGTAAGAGAATAGCAGACCTTGGTGTTACAATGCTCGCTGCTGGTATTGGTAACATTCATGGAGTATACCCATCAAATTGGACTGGCTTAAAATTTGATGTTTTAGCTAAAATAGAAAAAACCGTAGGAAGTATGCCATTAGTATTACATGGTGGTACCGGAATTCCTGCAGATATGATTAAAGAAGCTATTTCACTTGGAGTTGCTAAGATTAATGTTAATACTGAATGTCAATTATCTTTCGCAGCCGCTACTCGTAAATATATCGAAGATGGAAAAGATTTAAAAGGCAAAGGCTTTGACCCACGTAAATTATTAGCTCCTGGTTTTGAAGCAATCAAAGCTACGGTTAAAGAAAAAATAGAACTTTTCGGTTCTATAAACAAAGCTTAATTAAGTCAAAGTAAACAGCTTATGTGATCTTTATTATTAAAGATTACATAAGCTATTTTTCTATTGCTATACCTCAAATGGAATATATTGCCATACTGACCGGTTATTTTTTTAACATTCTCTATACACTTTTGGATATGTCTAAATTTAAATTTCCATCAATACTATCACTCTCATTATTTGAAACCCTTGTTAATACTATTCCACCAATAATAAACAAAACCAAAATACTAAATATACCATCATTTGATTTACCTGTAATTTGAGTGGCTAATCCCACCATAAAAGGTCCAAGTATAGCTGCAAATCTTCCAAATATATTATAAAATCCAAAGAATTCATTACTTTTTTCCTTTGGTATAAGTTTTCCAAAATATGATCTACTTAATGCTTGAATTCCACCCTGTGATGTTCCTACTAGCATTGCAAGTATCCAAAAGCCCATAGTATTATGAATGAAATTAGCGTATATACATATTATTGAATATATTATTATTCCCACATATAACATTATCTTACCCCTAAATTTCTGTGACAGTTTACCGAATATTATTGCACTAGGAAAAGCTACAAACTGAGTAAGTAATAATACTATAAGCAATGTGGTAGACGTTATTCCAAGATCCTCTCCAAATGAAGTTGCCATGGTTATAATGGTATTTACTCCATCTATAAAGAAGAAATAGGCTACTAAGAAAGTAGCTATATTTTTATGGTTTTTTATGTGTTTAAAGGTTGAACCTAGCCTTTTAAAACTATTAGCCACTATTTTAGGTTCTCTCTCAATGCCATAAACCTGCTTTACATTTTTCATAATTGGCAAAGAGAATATTGTACACCAAACTGCAGTAATTACAAAATCTATTTTACAAGCCACTACTACAGATATAGGAATTCTTTTCATCTGTGCTAATATGACTATGCTCATGCAGATTGCAAAAGCTAATATATTTCCTAGGTATCCAGCTGCAAATCCAATAGACGATAAAATATCCATTTTGTATTTGGGAGTTACATCTACTATAAATGCGTCATAAAATATATTGCTTCCAGAATTACCTATAGTACTTATAACAAAAATCACCATTAATAAAACCCATGAGGTATCTGGCACTACACCCATAAGTGCTGTGAATACTATTCCTAAAATACAAAATACTTTAAAAAAGTTCATTTTATATCCCTTATAATCAGCAATAGTTCCAAAAATAGGTGCGGCAATTGCTATAATTAACCTACTTATAGAATTTATATATCCCCAATAAGAAGTAGCCATCCCTGGAGAACCACCCGCATTTGTAAATACCATTCTAAAATATATTGGAAGTATGGCAGTTATTATTATCATGCTATATGTAGAAATAGTACAGTCATATAGTATCCAACTTTTTTCTATTTTGTTATATTTATTCATAAAATTCACTCCTCTAAACTCCTTTCATATTCTAATAAGACATCTGAAATAAACTGAGTTCTAAGTTTCAAGATACCCAATAATTTTCTTCTATATTTTAACTATATATTGTCAAATATTTTATGTAAATATAATCTATTATATCTTTACAATAAAAACATATATTTAACAAAATCAGAATGTTTGCAAACAATTTCATATTTAAAGGTTAACAATAAATAAAAAATAGGAATGTAAGTAGATTTGGGTGAATAAATCTACTTACATTCCTAAGTGTATTCAACTTGCTTAACTTGTCACTTGCCACTTGCCACTTGCCACTTGCCACTTGCCACTTGTCACTTATCTTTTTGTCTTCATACTACTATATTTTGTTTTTTTTTAACAAATCCCTAATTTCCTTAAGTAACAAAACTTCCTCTGATACTTTCAAATCTTCTAGCTCATTATCTTCAGCTTTTTTTTCTACTTTAAGTTTGCTGATTAATTGGATAAACAAAAAAATAGAAAAAGAAATAATTATGAAGT
The DNA here is from genome assembly GCA_963725425.1 of uncultured Clostridiaceae bacterium. GTDB lineage: Bacteria > Bacillota > Clostridia > Clostridiales > Clostridiaceae > Clostridium_I. The sequence continues at coordinate 677,426 of CAVRYJ010000045.1, read as the reverse complement.
CCACTATATTTTGAATAAAACTTCCGTAATTAAGAGTAACTGCTGGTACGTCACCATGTGCTGCTTTAATTACAAAATTTAAATATGTGAAATTAACTCCTCCAGTTAATGCTCCAATCATTGGCATAATAATATCATTAACTAAAGACGTAACAATTTTTCCAAAAGCACCACCTACAACAACACCAACAGCTAAATCTAATACATTACCTTTTATTGCAAATTCTTTAAATTCTTCTATCATTAAAATTCTCCCACTCAGCTTTATTTACTTTTGTTCTATCAATTATAACATCTTAATAAAACAATATTATAGTGGAAAATTATAGTGAATAAGTAGTTATATTTACCTTAACCCCTACTTTTAATACAAGTATTTAAACATCACTACTTTCTTTTGAATTCAAAAGAAATAATCCTAATAGCAATGCTAGGACAAAGAAAATCACAAAAAAATGGAAAGCATTATCAATTGAGTAGATCAAATCGCCATATAAGTGCAAATTGCCAAAATCCGCCATGCCAACAATAGCCTTAGAAACTATTGTTGGTGGTACAGTAAACTCAATTACGAGTATTACCAATGTTTGACTTAATGCTCGTCCAACATTATAAATGGTATAGAACATACCTGACGCAGAACCAACTTGATCTTTTGGTACAGTTGAAAGTACCATTTTAGCTAATGAGGGCCATGCTATACCGTTGGCTACAGATATTATAATTAGTGGTATAACCACAGCTGGAATAGATAGCTTTGATCCCAGATTTCCAAGCATAAATAAGCCTATAACAAGAAATATAAGACCAAATACAATCATGTGTCCAGCTCCGAAATAATCTGCTAGTTTGCCACCCAATGGTCCCATAATAAGTTGTGGTGCTGATAGTGGAATAATTAGTAGTGCTGCATTCATTGGGCTTAGGTGCAGTGCACCTTGCAAATATATGCTTAATAGTAGCGTTATTGAAAAATAAGCAATACAATAACTTACTGTAATCCCCAAGCCTGTTGAATATTTTTTATAGGCGAGCAAGCTAAGATTAAATAGTGGATTCTCCACATGTAACTCAGTGATTGCAAATACAATCCATAACATGATAGTAGCTATAACTAATCCTATAGTTAATCTCGAAATCCATCCCCAGTAAGCACCTTCTGAAAGTACAACCATCATGGTTACTAACCCAAAAGCAAATGTACATATTCCCATCCAGTCTGTCTTTTCTTTAGTCTTAGCTTCTTCATCTTTCATAACTAAGGCGGCTCCGATTATACCAATCAGAGCAAAGGGTACTGTGATAAAAAATATTGAGCTCCATCCAAATTCACTGATTAATGCTCCTCCAACTACAGGACCAACTAGTGCTCCAATGACCCATGAAGTAGCATTAATCCCTAAAGCTAGACCAAGCTCATTATCAGGAAATGTCTTAAGTATAGTTGGGGTTGCAGTAGCTAAGGCAAATGCCGCTCCTGCTCCTTGAATTACCCTATAGATAATTAAAGTTAAGCCAGAGTTTGCTATACCACATAAAACCGTACCAATAGTAAAAACTACAAGTCCTAATATGAAAATACGTTTTGTTCCAACTGTATCTGCCCATTTACCTGCTGGCAATATAAGTACAGTGCTAGCGATAATATAGGCTGTTATGGTCCATAATCCTACAACCACTGTAATATTAAGTCCTTGCATTATTTTAGGCAAACCTATGATTACGATAGTAGAGTCAACGTTTGTAATAAATGAAACTAGGGTAACAATAATCAAAATGCTCCACTTATGCTTCTGTGAATTTGTCATATGAAATTTTCTCCTCTTAAAAGGGGGTTGATTTTCTACCAGAGACAATAAAACAATTAAAATTGTAAGTACAGGCTAAGGTTATGAATTCCCTTCAAACTAATTTTGCTATAAATTTAGTTTACAGGAAAATATATATCATGTACAATGAACATAAATGATGTTATGATTCACTTTTTATGATTTATATATAGGAGGAGAAATTGATGGAGAGTAATGAACTACGAATTTTCAAAGCCGTTGCACAAGAAGGTAGTATTACAAAGGCAGCGGTAACATTGGGTTACGTCCAATCCAATGTTACCGCAAGAATAAAGCAGTTAGAATATGAACTTAAAACACAACTATTTTATAGACAACGGGGCATGATATTAACTCCTACAGGTGAAAAGCTACTGGTTTATGCAGAAAAAATCATACACTTGTTTGACGAGGCTAGTATTGCTCTTAATGATTCTGTTGACCCATCTGGAAATCTGTGCATTGGAGCTAATAATACTATATCTTCCCTACGTCTTCCAGAAATATTATCACAGTACCATAAAACTTATCCCAAAGTTGATTTGTCACTTATAACAAGCCAATCAGATGAGCTTATTAATAAGATTCTACATTTTCAATTAGATGGTGCCTTCGTAAAATCATTATCATTTAGTGACAATAATATTGTAAAAGAACTTGTATTTGAGGAAAATCTAGTACTTATTTCAAGCCCAGAGTATGGTGATTTGGAAACAGTATGTTCCAAACCATTTCTAATGAATAGTGTAGGATGTCCAAATAGATCACAGCTTGAAACTTGGCTTAAATTAAAAGGTATTACTAATATACGATTTATGGAATTTAATAATTTAGATTCCATTATTGAAGGTGTAATTGCAGACCTTGGAGCGTCTTTTGTCCCTAAATCTGCCATTAAAAAATACGAAGAGAGAGGTCTTCTTAAATCATTTCCAATACCTCCGAAATTTAGCGTTACAAAAACTTTTTTTATAAGACATAAAGATTCATTGAAGACTAGTGCATTATCAAAATTTATTGAAATGATTGAACTTAAAACTCCCTACAGTGCAGTTATATAGTGACAAGTTACAAGTTTAAGGAAATTTTGCCTTAGGGCAAAATAATTTAAAATGATTAAAATAATTTATTATTTTATTGATTTTCTGCCTAAGCAGAAAATCTTCATTAACTTGTCACTTGCCACTAGCTTGCCACTTGCCACTTGTCACTTGTCACTTGTCACTTTTTTTGTAGTAGTCTTTTAGAATTTCATCCATGACCCTATTAGTACGTGAACCACTAATTCCTTTACTAGGGCATATTCCCTGACCATTAAGCTCATTCACAATACTTTGAATCAATTGTTCTTGAATATGCACAGGATTTATTATGGATATTGAAGTTGTACCTTCCAAAGTTGTCAATAATATTGGCGTTGATCCAAAAGTTGAAAATGATATCTTACCTTTGTTTCCAACTATCTCATTCATATCATAGTCACAAAAGCTTGAAAAACACCATACCCCTGTTCCCTTGACGCCAGAGGCGAATGACAGTGAAGCAGTGACAATATCTTCAGCCTCATATAATTTGGCTTGATTGTCAGCATAACCACGTGCTTCCTTGATTGGTCCTAGAATATAATCTAAAATATCCAAAGTATGAGAAGCAAGATCAAGAAATTCTCCTCCCCCTGAAATTTCAGGTATAAATCTCCATGGAAGTTTACCTGAATTGGATTGAATTTTTAGTGCCTTCTTATATAAAGTAATTGAAACGAAACGTACTTCTCCGATTGTCCCAGAATCAATGATTTCCTTTATCTTGTTGAAGCGGTCCAAAGCCCTTCTATAATATGCTACAAATAATGGGACGTTTGCACTTTCACAAGCCGCTATCATAGCTGTACATTCCTCAAAATTCCTAGCCATTGGTTTTTCAACATATACTGGCTTCCCTGCCTCGGCACATTTTACTGTATATTCTTTGTGAAATGCAGGTGGGGTTGCTATGTAAACCGCATCTACATCAGTATCATTAATAAGTTTTTCGGCATCATCATACCATTTAGGGACATTATGCCGAATCGCATAATCCTTTGCTTTTTCTCCATCACGACGCATTACGGCTACTAATTGTGAATTGTTAGAATTTTGAAATCCAGGTCCACTTTTAACTTCGGTAACGTTTCCACATCCAATAATTCCCCAACGTATAGTTTTCATTCTAAACCGTCTCCCTATATCTTCATTATTAATTTCAAATATAAAACAAATAAAATGTTGTTTTGTTTTACATTTTAACATAGCAATTAACCCATTTCAATACAAGTATAATTTCAATATAAGCATGAATTCATACTTGCTACATATAATTTAGACCTAAAATGCCGTGCCAAAGGCACGGATATTCAAGTTTTTAACTCCTGGATAGCCTTCAAAAAATTTTGCTACTTTTAGAGCACTTTCACTATGTTGTTTCATCCGTAATGGTAATGTATACAACCCCACGTGTTATTAACCATGCATTAAATGGATTAATAGTACCACCTAAATTCACCATAGCTTGCCGTTTGATGATACCTAATAATACACTGTGGTTTCTATAATTTTATTATCTTTTAATGGAACATTTAAAATATATAAATCTGATAATTCATATTTCTCAGGAAAAGTAATGCAAAATAGCTCCTTTTTATCAACTAAATAATGTTCATTATTTACAACTATTTCAAAACCTTCTTCAGGTGAATAATAATATTTTGCTACACTTTTATATGGGGAATCCATTTTTATAAAACACAATTTAATTTGCTTGTTACTTTCAATTACTAGGCTATTTATGTCTCCTGTACACCTCTCAGTGGTCATTAAATTAAAATCTATTACTCGCCCATAACTCTTAGTTGCCCATTCACCTTTAAAACTATCTTTCTCAAAAGGTTTTAAATGCACACTATAATGATTTTCATGTTCCAATGTTGTACTTCCTTCAATAACCATTAATTCTCTACTTATACCAGGCAGGTTTGTAAAATCTGATACGACACAGTCAACTGTTGCACTACTGATTCTCCACTTAAAATTTCTCTCTGTATATTTTGAATTCTCGGGATATATAAACAGTTCAGTTGTAGTTCCACCTGACCAGCTTGAAATATTATATTGTGATCTTTTAATTATTTCAACATCATATTTCATTTAATTTTTCTACCAAACCTTTCACTCTTTTAACTACTTTTTCCTCAGTTATGCTAATAAGTTTTCCATCTTTTACTCTTTCTTCTCCTGCCACTACTACATTTGAAACTGCATTTGGTTGCATTGAATAAACTATGTTTGGAATTAATGATTGATTAGGTGAATATATTGGCTGAAGTGATAAATCATCAATATCTATTCCTACAAAATCAGCCATATACCCTTTTTCTATTTTACCCACAGGTATACCAAGAACTTTTCCACCATTTTCTGTTCCCATACTAAAAGCTTGATTATAATTTATTATTGTACAATCCAAATTATTTACCTTTTGAAGTAGCGATACCATTCTCATCTCTTCAAAAACACTTATACGATTGTTACTACAAGCCCCATCTGTTCCTAGTCCTACAGTTACACCATTTTTCGCAAGTACAGGAATATTGGTAACCCCATCTGCCAAAAACATATTACTTGAAGGACAATAAGCAAGGCTTACCTTTCTTTTCCCCATAAGTTCAAGTTCGTTATCATTAAGCCATACAGAATGAACGGCAACCATTCGTTCATCTAGTACCCCTATTTTATCAAGAAGTTCTACTGGTCTAAGCCCAAAGTTTTTAACAGTGTCATTGACCTCAAACATCTCTTCTGCTACATGTATGTGACATTTAGTATTCAGTTCTCTTGCCAAATTATGTCCTGCTTTTATCATGTCAATTGAAGCTGCATGAAGACTATGAGGTGCTGGTGATATTGTTACCATATCATTGCCTTGATACTTAACTGCTAAGGCCCTAACATTTTTAGTAGCAGTTTCAATTGTTTCCTGGTAACCCTTTGGTGCTCCATCCCAATCATACATAGTTCTAGCCAGTACTAAACGAATGCCCACATCCCTTGCTGCTCTAATAACAGCTTCATCACTTAAAATTCCGTCATTATGCACATAAAAAAAATCTGATACTGTAGTAACTCCATATCTCATCATCTCTGCAAATGCAAACAATGCACCTGTATAAATATCCTCTTCATTTAATACTGGTGAATATTTGTATAAGGCCTCATCACGCCAAACCAGAAACGGTTTGTCCGTTGCAACACTTCTAAGTAAACTCTGAAATGAATGATTATGAACATTTACAGTGCCTGGAATCATAGCTAATCTATCCCATTTTATTATTTTTACATCGCTATTTTTACTAAAAACATCATCAAATTGGCCTATTTCTTTTATTTTTCCATCTTCAACTAATACCCCTCTGTTCTGAATGAATTTAGAGTTTTGCAGCAATAATTTTGGTTTATATATAGTTTTCATAATTAATCAAGCTCCTTATCTAATATTAATATTGTCTCTAATAAAACATTTGCCGCCTTTACTATATCTTTTTCCTCTGTGAATTCATCAGAACAATGACTTTTTCCATTAACACTAGCAACAAATAACATTGCAGTTTTAGTAAGACTAGACATATGAACTGCGTCGTGTCCAGCCATACTAACAAGTTGAATATTGGGTTCCTTTATATTTGTCATAGCTCTATTTAAAACACTAATAACTGTGTTATCCATTATAACTTCTCTTTGTTTAAGCATAGTTTCACTAATGATTCTTACTCCCCTTATATTTTCTATAGCGGTAATAACATTATTTATCTCACTATAAACAATGCTAGCGCACTGAAAATCAGGAGTCCTAAATTCCAAAATGAGGTCCACTTCTCCAGGTATTATATTAACTGAATTAGGTTTAACTTCAATATGCCCAATAGTACCAACTACATCATCCCTATGGATATCTTTAATTTTTTTTTCAAAGTCAAGGCAAAGCTTTGCTGCAGCAGTTAGCGCATCATGCCTATCCGACATAACCGTTGTACCAGCATGATTTGGTTCACCTATAATTTTTACCTTTTCCCTATAAATACCTGTTACCATTGGAACTACAGCTAAAGATAGATTTTTATCAAACAGTCTTCTTCCCTGTTCAATGTGGCATTCAATAAAGGCACTCATATCATCTTTTGAAATCTTTGCATCTTCTAAATTTTCTAAGGATCCCCCTACTTTCTTCAAAGCTTCACTTAAAGTTATCCCATCACCTTTTGCATCCTTAATATCCTCTTTAATCAATTTCCCAGAAACGACTCTACTTCCTAAAGTGGATAGATTAAACATATTAGGTTCTTCCGCTGTAAAAGATACAAGCTTTAAGGGATGTCTAAGTTTGTAATTGCTTTCCTTAATTACATTGAGCACTTCCGTAGCAAGAATAATACCTAACGCTCCATCATATTTTCCACCGTTTGCAACAGTATCATGATGTGAACCTATTACTAGTGATGGCAAATTTTCATTACCTGAGATTCCTGCCCACAAATTACCTATAGCATCTATTTTAACATTAAAATTCAATCCTTTTTCCCATAAATTCACGAGCCATTTTCTAGCCTCTACGTCTGCATCACTACCAAATGGTCTATCCATTCCACCTTTTGCATTACTCCCATATTGGGCTAAAGTATTTAATCTTTCCATAATTCTACCTTTATTAATCATCATTTAAGCGCACCTTCTTACTCATTTTATTTTTCAAATATCTTAAGGCATCTTCAAAAAAATAATAAGTCAGTACTCTGGTCTATTTTCTTTCAGATGCCTAATTGTATTATATGAACATCTATATAACGTCTAATTTATAAATATTCATAAATATCTTGTTATTCAGTGATGATTTGTTATATTATAAGTATATATTTTGTAAATTTATAAAACTAAAGCATGATTATACTTCTAAGGATGGTGATTTTGTGGACTATATTTATGGTAAGTTTCTTGGAAACTCTACTATTTCATATAATGGAAAAGAGCTTTCCTTTTCATTTAGCAAAGTAAAAGCATTGTTTATATATTTAATTATGAATAGCATAGTCACAAGAGAAGACGTATCTAACCTTTTATGGGGTGAAAAGCCAGATGATATTGCACGAAAAAATTTAAGAAATGGTATATATCTTATAAAAAAATGCACAAATGCAAATATTTTTTCAGCCTCAAATAAATCTATACTTAGCTTTAATAATAATATAGTACTAGAGACCGATGTGGACAAATTTATAAAAAACAATACTCTTTTAGATTTATATAGCGGCGAATTTCTTAAAGGCTTTTTTATAAAGGATTCTGAAAACTATGAAAGATGGGTCTTTGATTGGCGGACTAATTTAAATACAGTATACTTTGATGGTCTAAATAGAAGTATAAAAAAGGAAAAATTCAATAAAAATTACCCCAAAGTTGAATATTATTATAATTTATTAATTAGTGAGGATGAATTTAATGAAGAAGCCTACCGCAATCTCATTGAAATCTATTACTATCAAGGCAAAATCAATGATGCGGTTAAAACATATAATACATTATCAGGTATACTGGACAAAGAATTATCCATAACACCAGACGATGAAACAGAAAAAATATTTGCTAAAGTACTTAATTTAATTAATGAAAGGAAAAATACAGAATCGCATCATGAATTTTTCTTTGGAAGATATGAAGAAACTAAGTTTTTAGAAAATAACTATAATAATTTTATTTCAAATAATTTTACTGCCAAATCAGTAATTTTAAAAGGTGAAATGGGAATTGGTAAAACTAAACTAAAAGAAAATTTTAAAAAAACAATAGATAAAAATCGTGTACTAGTTTTAGAAATAGACTGTTATGAATTTGATACAGAAAATACATTAAAGCCCTTTAAAATTATTATTTCAAAACTACATGACTATATAAAATCTAAAAACATTAAAATACCTGAAACAATGCTAGAAATGATAAACAACCTAGTTCCTGAATTTTCTACGGATTATATTGGTGCAAATCTAATCAGATATGATGCCATAACTGAATTAACACTTGGTTTGTTAAATATAGTGAATTCTGATAAAAAAACTATATTCATTTTTGAAGATATTCAATGGATGGATTCAGTAAGTTTATCTATTTTGACTAATTTGATTTTTGATTCTTATGAAGCTAACACTTTATTTTTACTCACATGCAGAGATGAACATAATTCTGATGTAGACAAGTTTATGACTATAGTAAACAAGTATGATAAAATTTATACTTGTTTATTAAATCGTTTTGATCAAGAAGGAGTTACTAATTTTCTGCACAAGGCCTTACCATCTCTTAATCTATCAAAGGATATTTCAGATAAAATATACTCAGAGACCGAAGGAAATACATTTTTTATAGTTGAATATATTAATCTTTTGTCTTTAAATAAAGACATCAATATAATGACTTCAAAAATGAAAGATATAATAAGGAGCAGATTTATTGACATTTCACCTGACGCAAAAAAGTTGCTAGAAATATCCTCTTTATTTGATGATGAAATTCCAATACTAGTATTTACTAGTTTAATGAAAAAAGATGAATTAGAAATCATAGAGATTATAGAAGAACTAGAGAACAAGTCAATTTTAAAGGAAGTAACTAAAGAAAATGGCATATTCTTTAAATTTTTTCATGAAAAATTCAGAGAATTTATATATATGAATTTATCTCAAGCTAAAAAAAAGATTATGCATAATATGGTTGCCAAGCTCCTTGAAAAAAATTGTATGAATGAAAATAAAAATGTCAATTCATATCACAAGCTAATATATCATTTTGAAAAGGCAGATAATTATGTAGATACACTAAAATATATTATTAAAGACTTAAATATTTATCTTAATTTTAGTCATGAACTATTTCCTATACTTGATTATGATGAAAATTTCAGCAATACTCTTTATTTTAATGAGAAAAAGACAAAACTATATTTAGATAAACTTCAATATATCCTAGATAAAATTAAAAGTGAGCAAGCTTATTCAAACGAAATAGCACAACTAGAGATAGGTGTACTTCACATTAAAGGGCGATATTTAATAAGGAAAGGTTCATATAAAGGCGGTATAGAAATAATACATGCCATGATTAATAAAGCAATGGTACTAGATAATTATCCATACATTCTTGAAGGTTATAAACAAATGATATATTATTGCATTCAAACTAATAATACTTTTGATATGATAACCTATATAGAAGCCGGACTAACCCTTGCTTCAAAACTCAATGACAATAAAGAAACAGGAGTGTTTTTAAGATTAAATGCCCAGTATAACAAGATGATTGGCGAATTCTCTAAAGCAGAAAAAATGTTAAACAGATCCATTGAAACACTTAGCATCAGTGAATATACTGCTGATAAATACGCCGTTGCTATTGCTGCTGCCTATAACTACATTGGCGATATACGAATACTAACTTTCAAATATACTGATGCTCTAAATTATTACATAAAAGCAATAGATATATGTAAGGATAGAAATGTATTGACAAGCCTAGCAATTTTCTATGTAAATGCTGGTGAAGCCGCTTATAATATTAATAACTTTCCCTTGTCAGAACAATATTTAAAGCAGGCTTTAAATATTTATTGTAATTATGATTTAATATGGGGAAGATCTATTGCAGAATCATTGATGTGCCTTATAGCCTTAAGAAAAAATAATTTTAATGATGCTGTTAAATTCCTGAAAAGTGCAACTAGCAGTTCAACTTTTTTAAAAAACCCAAAGGAGCTATCTTTACTTCAAAATGCTAAAGATAAAATTGAAAATATTGCCGCTTCAAAGGGTCAATCTTTATATTGATTCTTTGTTTTTTATGGTGAATAAAGAGGTTTAATTACTAAATATACTCTTCCATGCTACCTAGTTTTTTGCCTAAATAGACGTTGTAAAGACGTTTAAAACATATAATTGATACTAATATGTATTAGGAGGCTGAAATTAATGATAAATAATTTGGATATTAAAAGTGCTATGAAAATATGTTTAGACGAAGTTTTACCCGAAATACCTAAATTCATTGAAGGCATAAGACGCGCTCCCGATAGAGGCTTTTCCCTGACCAGTGCTCAAACTGAAATTGCTTTAAAAAATGCCCTTAGATATATACCCCCTCATTTCCACAAAAAACTAATCCCTGAATTTTTAGATGAACTTACTACAAGAGGCCGAATTTATGGTTACAGATTTCGCCCAGAAGGTAGAATTTATGGAAAGCCCATTGATGAATATAAAGGAAAATGCATTGAAGGAAAGGCTTTTCAAGTGATGATTGATAACAATCTAGATTTTGAAGTAGGCCTTTATCCTTATGAATTAGTTACCTACGGCGAGACCGGCAGTGTGTGTCAAAATTGGATGCAATATAGACTAATTAAAAAATACTTAGAAGTTTTATCTCAGGATCAAACATTAGTACTTGAATCTGGTCATCCCCTTGGTCTATTTAAATCCAATCCCAATGCTCCAAGAGTAATAATCACAAACGCCTTAATGATAGGTGAATTTGACAACCTTAAAGACTGGGAAGTGGCAGAACAAATGGGGGTTGCCAACTATGGTCAGATGACTGCTGGTGGTTGGATGTATATAGGGCCTCAAGGCATAGTCCATGGTACTTATAATACTCTTTTGAATGCAGGAAGAATGAAGCTTGGGATTCCAAATGATGGTGATCTCTGTGGTCATATATTTGTAAGTTCTGGTCTTGGTGGAATGAGTGGAGCTCAGCCAAAAGCAATAGAAATAGCAAATGGTGTAGGTGTATTTGCTGAAGTGGACTTGTCCAGAATCAATACAAGGCTAGACCAAGGTTGGATAAAAAAGATATCTTCCAATTTAGATGAGGTATTTGACTTAGCAAAACAATATCTAGATAAAAAAGAAGCTATTTCCATTGCTTATCATGGAAACATAGTTGATTTATTAGATTATGTAGTTAAAAACAATATAAAAGTAGATTTATTATCTGACCAAACTTCTTGTCATGCAGCCTATGAAGGTGGTTATTGTCCACAAGGTATTAGTTTTGAAGAAAGAACTAAACTTCTAACAGAAGATAGACCTACTTTTAATAACTTGGTAGATAAAACACTTAAACGTCATTTTGAACTTATTAAGATTCTAGCAAATCGAGGGACTTATTTTTTTGATTATGGAAATTCCTTTATGAAAGCAATTTATGATGCTGGAGTTAAAGAAATATCAAAAAATGGTATAGACGATAAAGATGGATTTATATTTCCTTCCTATGTAGAAGATATAATGGGTCCTCAATTATTTGACTATGGATATGGACCTTTCAGATGGGTTTGCTTAAGTGGTAAGAAAGAAGATTTACTTAAAACTGATCATGCTGCTATGGAATGTATTGATCCAAATAGAAGGTATCAGGATAGAGATAACTACAATTGGATAAGAGATGCAGATAAAAACAACATGGTAGTAGGAACCCAAGCTAGAATTTTATATCAAGATGCTCAAGGGCGGGTAAAAATTGCCCTTAAATTTAATGAAATGGTACGATGTGGTGAAGTTGGTACTGTAATTATAGGAAGAGATCACCACGATGTAAGTGGTACAGATTCTCCTTTTAGAGAGACTGCAAATATTAAAGACGGTAGCAACGTTATGGCCGATATGGCTGTTCAGTGCTTCGCTGGAAATGCGGCAAGAGGTATGAGTCTTGTGGCACTTCATAATGGCGGTGGAGTTGGTATAGGTAAATCTATTAATGGCGGTTTCGGGCTTGTCTTAGACGGAAGTTACAGAATAGATGAAACAATTAAATCTGCTATTAGTTGGGATGTTATGGGTGGAGTTTCAAGGCGTTCTTGGGCAAGAAATGAAGGTTCTATAGAAACAATAATTGAATTTAATAATACTCATAAGGGCACAGACCACGTGACAATACCTTATTTATCAGAAGACTACGCAGTAAAAGACGCTGTAGATAAATATTTCAAATAACAATTTGTTCTATGCTGAAGTTCATTTTCTTAAAACTCAAGTGGAATCTGTGCCTTCAATCTAAGAAATGTTTCATATGGAGATGACAATAATGATAATTAAAAATATAGGTTGTCTTGTAACCTGCGCAGGGATGTGTCCTAAGATTAAAGATGGATTAAAGGATGCAGGCATAATAGAAAATGGTTATATAGTAACAAAAAATGAAATAATTATAGACGTTGGAAGTGGCAATGGTTATGATAAATATTTATCTATTAATCAAATTATTATAGATGCAAAAGGTAAAACTGTAACCCCAGGTCTTATTGATAGCCATACTCATGTTGTATATGCTGGTTCTAGAGAATTTGAGCTACCATTAAAACTTGAAAACATGAAATATATTGATATATTAAATGCTGGTGGCGGTATACTGAATACTGTTGAAAACACTAGAAAAGCTTCTATGGAAGAGTTAGAATTGGAAACTAAAGCCAGACTAGATTTAATGCTTTCACACGGTACAACTACTATTGAAAGTAAATCTGGTTATGGGCTAGATTTTGATACTGAGATAAAGATGCTTGAAGTAAACAGCAGTTTGAATAAAAAACATCCAATAGATATAATATCCACTTATCTTGGGGCACATGCTGTGCCAAAAGAATACAAGACTAATAGAAATGGATATATTGATTTAATTATAGAAAAAGTTATCCCATATATAAGTGATCATAATTTAGCAACTTTTATTGATTGTTTCTGTGAAAATGGAGTATTCGATGCTAAGGAAGCAAGAAAAATTTTAACGGCAGGTGAAAAATTAGGATTAAAAATTAAAATTCATGCAGATGAAATTGAATCTGCAGGAGCAGCAGAACTTGCTGGTGAACTTAACGCTACCTCAGCTGAGCACCTGGTGGCAGCAACAGATGCTGGAATAGAATCTATGGCTGAAAATAAAGTTTGTGCTGTGCTTTTGCCAACAACCTCTTTTTACCTAATGCTAAATAAATTTGCTAGGGCTAGAAAGATGATTGAAATTGGTGTGCCTGTGGCTTTAGCAACAGATTGTAATCCTGGTACTTCTCCCACAGAATCTCTCCAGAGTACTATGACCTTTGCCTGCTTTGGTTTAAAGATGCTACCTGAGGAAATAATTAATGCTATGACAATAAATGCAGCTTATGCTGTAGGCAGAGAAGTTTCAATTGGTAGCCTTGAAAAAGGTAAAAAAGCTGATATAGTTATTTTTGATGCTAAAAATTTAAATTACTTGTTATATCATTTTGGAGTAAATACGGTAGACAAGGTAATTAAAAACGGTGAAATAGTAGTTATAAATGGTAAAACTATATAAGAAAGGACTAAATAAAATATGAATACAATTAAATTAAATGGTAATGACCTTACTATAAATGATGTAATAAACGTAGCATTCAATAATTACAAAGTTGAAATTGATGAAGAGGCTAAAGAAAAAGTTAATAAATCACGAAAAATGGTTGATGAAATAGTCGAAAACAATGAAATTGCTTATGGTATTAACACAGGTTTCGGTAAATTTTCAAATGTAACAATATCGAAAGACGAATGCAAAGACCTACAAAGAAAATTGATATTATCTCATGCCTGTAGTACTGGAAACAATTTGCCTAAAGAAATTGTAAGAGCTGTAATGCTTTTAAGAGCTAATGCATTATCAAAAGGCTATTCTGGTATACGTTTATCTGTAATCCAAACCCTAGCTGATATGCTTAATAAAAAAGTTCATCCAATTATAAGAGAAAAAGGTTCATTAGGTGCCTCTGGAGATTTATCTCCTCTAGCTCACATGGTACTTCCTATGATTGGTGAAGGTGAAGCCGAATTTAAAGGGAATATTTTACCTGGCCGTGAAGCCATGGAAAAAGCTGGTATTGATATTGTTGAGCTAATTTCTAAGGAAGGTTTAGCACTTATCAACGGAACTCAAGTAATGACAGGTTCAGGAGTTATAGCTTTGTATAATAGCATTAACCTTTTAAAACTCAGTGATATTGCTGCTGCTCTATCTCTAGAAGCTTTAAGAGGAATCAGAAACGCCTTTGATCCAAGAATACAAGAAATCAGACCTCATTCTGGTCAAATTCAAACTGCCAAAAACATACTTTCTTTAATTGATGGTAGTACTTTTGTAACAAATCAAGGTGAGATAAGAACCCAAGATGCTTATACTTTAAGGTGCATTTCCCAAGTCCACGGTGCAAGTAAAGATGCTATAAATTATGTGAAAGATGTAGTTGATATCGAAATGAATTCTGCTACTGATAATCCTTTGATTTTTGATAATGGAGATATAATTTCTGGTGGAAACTTCCACGGACAACCCTTAGCATTAAGCTTTGATTTTTTAGGTATTGCAGTAGCAGAACTTGCTAATATTTCTGAAAGAAGACTGGAAAGATTAATAAATTCAAGCTTAAATGATTTACCTCCTTTCCTTGCTAAAAACGGAGGACTTAACTCAGGCTTTATGATCACACAATACGCAGCAGCAGCACTAGTATCAGAAAATAAAATACTGGCACATCCTGCTTCTGTGGATTCTATTCCTTCTTCAGCTAACCAAGAAGATCATGTGAGTATGGGAAGCATCTCTGTTAATAAGTCTCGTGAAATCGTAAATAATGTTAGAAGAGTTCTTGCTACAGAAATCATGGCAGCTTGCCAAGCAATTGATTTTAGAGAAGGCTTAAAATTAGGTGTTGGTACCTCTGAAGCTTATAAAACCGTAAGAAAGCATGTATCATTTATTGAAGAAGATACTATAATGTATAAAGAAATTGATAAATGTGAAGAATTGTTAAAGAATGGCGAACTTTTAAAAGCTGTAGAAAACAAAGTTAAACTAGATGTATATTAACTTTATAATGGATTGTCTCAAAAAAATTGAGAATTGATTGTTGAAAATTGAAAGTTAATGTTGATTTTACGTAGCTTTGCTACGTAAAATCTAAAATTAATTATTAGTTTTTCAGAACGTAGTGAAGAAAAACATCATTAACTCTCAATTCTCAATTTTCAATTCTTAACTTTTTTATATGACCGTCTATGTAAAAGAGACCTCACACTCTAAGCCTATATCCAGCTCCCCAGACGGTTTCAATGTATTGTGGATTTGATGGCGATGACTCTATTTTTTCACGCACTCTTCCAACATGCACTGTAACTGTAGCACTATCTCCTAAAGCATCCATTCCCCATATTTTTTCAAATAATTCTTCCCTACCAAAAACTTTATTAGGGTTTTCTCCTAGATAAAGCAATAGTTCAAACTCCTTTTGAGGTAGACTAATTTCTTTTCCATTTATAAATACTTGTCTTGAGTCTTTTCTTATCTCAAGTCCCCTTATTACAAGGACATCATTTTTTACTTTTTCACCAAATTTATTTTTAAGTTTTTCATAGTTTTTAAGATGGGACTTGACCCTTGCTACTAGCTCCCCTGGACTAAAAGGCTTTGTAATATAATCATCTGCTCCAAGGCTAAAAGCCTTGATTTTATCTATCTCATCTTTTTTGCTGAAACTAGTAGAACAGGTATATCTTTAGTGTCTTGAATACTTTTTAAAATATCATATCCATTAAGCTTCGGAAGCATGATGTCGAGAATAATTAGATCATATTTATTCTTTTTTATTTGATTTAATGCTTTCATGCCGTCTCCACATATCTCAACCTGAAAATCAGCTAATTCTAAATAATCTTTTGGAGCCTAGCAATACTAACATCGTCTTCCACTATCAAAATCTTCCTCATAATATCCTACTCCTTTTATCTTTGCCAGTGATATCAATATACTTGTCCCTTTATTCTCATGACTAATACCCCATATTGTCCCTTTATGACCTTCCACAATTTGTTTTGCAATAGCAAGACCTAGTCCACTGCCCTTTGTTTCACTTCTTGCAGAATCTGCCCTAAAGAATCTATCAAATATATTATTTACATTATTTTTATCAATTCCAACTCCATTATCTCTTATCTCAATAATTATACTTAAATTGGTTTCTCTAAGTTTTATAGTAATATAACCTTGATTTTTGCCCATATACTTACGCGAGTTATCAATAATATTCATTATGACTCTCTTCATTCTTTCCAAATCAATCTTAACAAATGCTACTTCCTTCAAACTATTTTCTAAATTTATTTCAATGTTATTTTTTTTAAGTTCAGGCTGAACCTCATAAATACAATACTTAAAGTATTCAACTATATCAGTTTTTTCAAAGTTGAAAGGGATTTGATTTAAATCCAGTTTTGAATACAAAAGTAAATCATCTATCATTAAATCCATATTTTCTGCTTTGGAATAAATAGTCCTTAAATAGAACTCCCTTTTCTCAGCCGTATTGGCTACATTGTCCAAAATGCCTTCCACGTAACCCTTTATTGAAGTTATTGGTGTCTTTAAATCATGTGAAATGCTAGAAACAAGTATTTTTCTGTCCTCATCATATTTAACTTTGGTGCGAATTGAATCTTTAAGTTGTACTCGCATGGCTTCAAAACCACCACACAACTTTAAAATTTCTTCATCACCAAATTCACTTATCTCACAATTTAAATTTCCTTTGCTAATCTCTGTGGTTGCCCTTTCTAGAAGCTGAACAGGTTTAATTATTCTCTTAGAAAACAAGTAAGAAGTCACTATGTTTACTATTATAGACGAAATAATAAACACTAATATAATAACTATAATCTATAAATGAGCGAAAATGCTTGAATAATTTTCCAATGTTAAAAAAGAAAAACATCTATGTAATCTCCTGTTATAATTAAGTTACAACACAAAAACATAACTAAGGAGATAAACATAAATGTTTAACAACTCAATTGTAACAAAATCATCGCCAATATACAAATTCTTAATCGAATTAAGGATAACTTTATATCTTACAACACCTCAACTTCACCATCTAATTCTATTTATAAATTCTATGGTGACCAAAGGCTATTGTGGAAAAATAACTGACGTTTCTGACTTTATGCCGGTTAGGCATAGGACGAATATCGGAAAGTTCTTATCTGATAGCCCATGGAATGAGGATTCTGTTGAAAGAGCCCTTAAAAAACGTGCAATTGCGAGAATATGGGAAACGTCTAGATTAACTAAAAAGCCTATCTATGTTGTGATAGATGATACTATTTCAGAGAAGACAGTGCCCTCGTCAAAGGCTAAGAAACCTACTGAAAAATGTAGATTCCATCATTCTCATTTAAAAGGTAAAGTAGTTTATGGTCATCAAATAGTTACCGTAATGTTATTGTGTGATACTCTTGTTTTACCATATACTATGACAATCTACGATAAAGAAAATATGAGTAAAATCCAAATGGCAATTGAGTTTATAAAATCCTTACCAATCCCAGTAAACAAAGGTTATGTTTTATGTGATAGTTGGTACAGCAACAAAAAATTATTTGATGTTTCAAAAGATTCAGGCTACGCCTATATTGGAGGCTTAAGAACAAATAGAGTAATATATCCTAAAGGTCATGAAAAACTTGGAATTAAGCTTAACCATATGTGTGAGATATTAACTAAAGATGATGTCGAACTGGTCAAAGCTTACAAAAATGAATATTATGTCTACACATATAGAGGCAAGCTTAATGATGTCAAGGATTCGTTAATCGCACTTTGTTGGCCTAAAGAAGCTTTATTTAAACCTGGTTGCTTAAGAGCATTTATAAGTTTAGATACTGCTCTATCAACTGAAGAACTCTTAAATCACTATAAAAACAGATGGCCAATTGAAACATTTTTTAGAGAAACAAAAAAACATCTTGGGTTAAATCATTATCAAGTAAGAAGCAATCGTAGCATAAACAGATATTTTTTGCTGATGATGATAACTTATGTATACTGTGAATTAGAAGTAAGTAATGGTAAACTAAATTTCAGTACTGGAATTAGAACTGCAAGAAACCAAGTCAAAAAAGAACGAATATCTTGGGTCTTTAATCAAGCTAACCAAGGAATATCTATTGATGCTATTTTAAAAACATTAAAAGTAGCTTAGGATAGTTGATTTAAATTTGCATGGTAAAATATGTTACCAAATTCGCTCATTTATAGCTATAATAAGCATTTTAAAAATATCAACTTTGTCCCCAATTGGAGCAAGTAATAATACATTTCCAATAATCCCATTTTTAAATTTAATATCAGTTAACCCCACAATGTATTGTCTGCCATTGATTTCAACCATATTTTGTCCAGATTGCTTTTTCACTTGCTGAAAACAGATTTGCGCATCAAATTTATTTATATCTTTTGAAGCAAAAATCACAGAATTATTTTCAGTTATTATGTACTTACCATTTAGGTTACAAAGTCTTTGCTGTAGATATTTTTGAAATTCATTTTCATCTATTGGTTCATTATCGTCTTTAGATATTCCACTTGCCATGCTAAATACTTCTGTTTTAATTGATGCAAGTTTCTTAAAATTTTCAAAGCTCACATCTTTATTTAAAATTTTTGTAGAAATAATTATAAATATAAATGCCGCTGTAATTGTTATTATAATAGGAATTAAAACTGTTAATGTATTGGAAATAACTAAACGCTTTTTTATTTTCATTTTTTCACCTAAAATTCTTTTTTATCAAATAAGTAAAAACCACCTGTAAATAACAATATGCCATAGCTAAGTAGTAGAAAAAACTCCCGCAAAATTTTAAATAATGGAAAAACATTCATAATCCATAGCGTATACCAATCCAGCATTGATGTAAAGAGTATACCTGAATAATCTGAAAATAAAATCCCTATAACTTTAAATCCAAGGAAAACTATAATAGTCAAAAAGAATACTACAAGTCCACTGCCTATAAGATTTGTAAATAGTGCTATTACCATTATTAATATTATCATTGGAAACAAAGTTACAATATAGGAAATTATTATCCTTAAAATACCATATATGCTGAAAGTATTAGTATTAAAAATTAAACCTGCTAATATAGAAAAAGCCATTACAAATATAAGATTTACAAATATAAATAAACTTATTGCTGTTAATTTTGCTGTGAAAAACTTAAGCCTTGAAACTGGTCTTGTCAATGAAATTTTCATTGTATTTTGAGAAAATTCTCCAGAAAAACTGTCTATTGTTATTAATGCAGCAAATAATGGAATAATGGAATTGGCTACTACAGAAAGTACAAGTAGAGGAAATTCCATACTTCCCACTCCCCTGATTCCAAAACCATTTCTTAAACCAATCATGGCAAGTTGTCCAATTATAATAAAAGCAAGTGCCAATACTGCAGCTACTATAATCTTTTTCTTTTTATACATTTTTTCAATTTCATTAATAAGTGCTGCTTTAAATCCTTCCATATCTCTCTACCTCACTAACAAAATAATTTTCTAAGGATGCATAATTATTTAAAATATTTTCAGTAGTATCCACGTTTAACATTGTACCATTGTATAATACTCCAATACGATTACAGGTAAGCTCCACATCATGTATAAGGTGGCTAGATATAAAAAATGTGGTTTTCTCTTTCTCTGCAAGGTCTTTTATAATATTTCTCACAGCTATCATACCCTCAACATCTAGTCCATTTAATGGCTCGTCCAAAATAACGATTTGTGGCTTTGACAAAATAGACGCCGCAATTCCAACTCTTTGTTTCATTCCAAGGGAAAATTTTCTTGTTTTTTCATCTTTATATTTTAACATTCCTACAAGTTCTAAAACTTCTTCTATCCTGTTGTCATCAATATCTTTATAGAACCTGGAGAACTGTTTAAGATTTTCATAGGCTGTTAAATATGAATATGATTCTGCAGTTTCTATAATACAGGTGGTCTTTTCCATGGCCTTTTCATATTGGTCTAATATGCTGTAGGAAAGAAGCTTAACATCTCCACTATCAGGCTTTGAAAGTCCTGTCATTATTTTCATAGTGGTAGTTTTACCCGCGCCATTTGGCCCTAGAAATCCAAAGATTTCTCCTCTATTTATATCTAAGTTTATATCTGTAATACCCCTGCCATTTTTAAATAGCTTGTTGAGATTTTTAATTTCAATAGCTTTTTCCATTTATATTCCTCCAAATTTTAGCTTCTTACCATATAATTATATCTGAATAATTATATTAGATTTTAATAGCTGGAAATTGCTAAACAACTTTATCCAATTAAGAATTGAAAATTGATAAAGGATGTTTTTCTTCACTATGTTCAGAAAAACTAATAATTTTTGAAGATGCCCTAATTATACATTTTTCGTGGTGTAGCGGAGAAAAATCAACAATACTTTGAATTTTCCATTTTCAATTCTCAATTAATAAGTTGTTTAGCAATCTCTTTTTAATATGACTTTTAATAATTTTAATTAAACACTCTATTATACTGCCAATTATATAATTGATCTTGACTATTGGTAAATCCAAAGTTTACTACAGCTGAATTAGAAGGTCTACTTATATTCCCATTAACTTTATTTCCCTTTGAATCTATAATTTGAAAATAAGCATCAAATTGATCTTTAAAAGTAGCAGTAAAATTTACATTTTTTATATCTGAAGCATTATTTTCATAACCTTTTATATATTCTTCATGATATTTCCCTATAATTTTTTTACTATCTGCATTTGTTATTTCTAAAATTCTTTCACCTATTTTTATAAATTTTCCATCCTTTTCAGTTACTATATCATTTTTATAAGTACCAATATACATTTGTGGATCAACTAATTTTATATTATTTTCTTTGACATTACTTTGCTTAACTTTCTTTCCAATAAGGTCTGGTTTATTAACTTTAGTAGTATTTATATCAACTACTTTTACTATAATTTCAAGGATTAAATCCTGAACTTTTCCTTCCCTATCATTGTAAGTAATCTCTACACTTCCTGAACCACTTTGAATCAAACCATCCTTATTTAAAATTATATCTTCATTAGCATTTTTTACATACACATCATTTATGTCATTCCCACTGTACCTGTTTTTTAATTTATAAGATACTAATGCATTGGCAATTGCAGGAATCTGACTTTCACTAATATTTCCTGATAATTCTTTTGTACCATCAGTTTTTTGGTTTACTACAACAGAATCCTTAAGATTGCCGATTATAGCATCTGCTATTTTTTCTAAATCTCCTTCTTGTTTTTCTTTAAAAGGATTACTAAGCATTGTAAAATTATTTGGTTTATTGTAATTTATAACATTATAAACATCGTTTTTACTATCATAATCAATAATAGTGTTTTTATCAGCATAATAAAAAATATCAGTTTTAGGTCCATCAGATTCAATTTCAGTTCCTGCATTTTCTTCTGCATGCTTTGAGAAATCATATTTACTAACCTTGTCCTTTTCAGTAACAATGCTTTCATTATCCTTAAAAATAATTGAACTATTAATAGTATAATTTTGAAGTTTACTGCTAAAAACATCCGCACTATATTTTAATGCGTCCTTAGCTTGTTCATAGCCACTTTTAGTAGATACTTCTGCGAATGCAGTGGTTGCAAACATTATTGTGCCCACCATAAAGCTTATCCCCATCACAGCTTTTTTCCCAATTTTCATTTTTCACTTCTCCCTTTATATCCTAATTTAGAAAGCTTTCAATAATCCTATTATAAAACCCATGTCTTGCTTTTTAATAAACTAAATATAAACAAAAGATAAACAGTTTCTTAGGCTCAGACGTCATTTTGTCTGAACCTTAGAAACTGTTACCTAGGGACTTACTAGCTCTTTACTCCTAGACAAATAAACGTACATTTTATCATTAAAGATTGGAGTATTAGAGCCAGTTAGTCATCAGGTAAACATGTACCCTCAAAAACAGTTATCATCTATTTATGATTTTCTACTTACACAAGTAGTCATCAG
Organism: uncultured Clostridiaceae bacterium; assembly: GCA_963725425.1. Taxonomy (GTDB): domain Bacteria; phylum Bacillota; class Clostridia; order Clostridiales; family Clostridiaceae; genus Clostridium_I. The sequence goes on along the minus strand of CAVRYJ010000045.1, from coordinate 654,631 downwards.
GTGAACGGTTTCTTAGACTCAGACATCATTTTGTCCGAACCTTAGAAACTGTCACCTAGGGACTTACTGGCTCTTTACTCCTAGACAAATAAACGTACATTTTATCATTAAAGATTGGAGTATTAGAGCCAGTTAGTCATCAGGTAAACATGTACTCTCAAAAACAGTTACCATCTATTTATGATTTTCTGCTTACACAAGTAGTCATCAGGTGAACAAGTATCCTCAAAACCAGTTATCACTTAATCATGATTGCTAGCACATGAGAATGAATATAATACAAATATAAAAACTTTGTGTTCTTAAAATACTGATTCTAATGATGAACTCAAACATTGCAACAAAATTAATCATTACTCCCGACATGGCTTATTATAAAATAATTAAGATAATGTTTTTGTGATGATTGCCCGTTAGAAATCATAATTTCACCTGGGCATTTTTATGACCAAATTAAGAATGAAATGAGCATAAAACATTTTCCCTTATTTGACCATTATTATCCTTTTATAACTTTTCTATTAACCTAGAGATACATGCAATATTTCATAAATTGTACCTAAATCATAAAGCTTCTCAGGGGTTTCTTTAAAGAAATATATTTTACTAAATGCCCATTTATCTGGATTATAGATACAAGTTTCTCCAAGAATTTCATAGTTAGTCTCCAAATCAACTTGTTGTTTCTTAAAAGTAGTTAAACTAGTACTTTCAGGTATTGTACCAGTTATTTCAAGAACATGTGTACTATCCGAGAAATTCGATTTGATTTTAGTATATAATGGAATTCCGATATTAATCTGTTGCCAGCCAAATGAATTAAGAATGTTATCATAATACCCATCAAAAAGGAACTTATTCATGCCGATATTATTATTCCAAATATAAAGAGGAGAATAAGAATTATATAAATTTTTATTTTTCCCTTTTTCAGTAATTAAATAAGCCTTAAACTTTAAATCTTGAAACCCATCTGTCTTAAAACCATTATCCCTTACCCTTTTTCTAATGATATTCATATCATAATCACTGGGTATTGTAACTTTATATTGCATACCAATCATATTTATCGCCTCTTTTCTATTTTATAATTTAAATTTACTACTAAGTCATATATAAGTAAAATAGCTATTAATTATCTTAGATATCATTTAAACTGATATCTAAGAAGGAGTGATAAACAATGGAGATAAATGATTTAGTAATATTCACTAAAATAGCTGAATTAGGTTCTATTTCAAAGGCAGCTGAAGAGCTAGGTTATGTTCAACCAAATATAACTGGTCGATTAAAAATGTTAGAAAGCAAATTAAATAAACCTCTTTTTAGCCGAACTAATAAAGGCGTAGTGTTGCTTCCAGAGGGAGAAATATTATTGGATTACGCAACAAAGATAATAAAATTAATGGATGAAGCTAAGGAAAAAATATCAAATCATAATTCTTTATTAAAAATAGGTGCTACACAAACTATCACAAAAAACTATCTATCCATTTGTTAATAAATGATACTCTTAATTTTTCTTTATATACTCGTCCCACAGAAGAACTGATATTTTTGCTAAAAACCTCTAAAATCGATGTTGTGGTAATAAATAGAGAATTGAAAGACTATAAGATAGAATTATTGCAATCTTTTAGTGAGAAGATTGCATGGTTAGGATCAAAAGAAATGAAATTAGATATTTTTAAAAATATAACCGTCTTAGTAAATAGAGATAATGAGTGTCCATATAGGAAAGCTACTCTGAATTTTCTTCAGGAAGTAAAAAATAGCTGGGAAGTTATTGAAATAGACTCTCTTGACTTAATTCTATCTTTGCTTGAATGTGGAAAAGGAATGGCCATCCTTCCACAAAAAATGTGTACTAATAAAATTATGCAGCAATATATACAAGGTTTAACACTTGAAAATGTAAAAATATACTTGTATAAAAATAAAGACAATATTAAAGTTCAAAATCTAGATTTTAAAGAATTTTTCCAATAACATGGTCTAATTTCAAGTTTTATCATAAAACCGAATGAACGATAAATTGGTCTTTCTATTTTAAAAATTTTATGTTAAATAAATCATATTGAAGTAGTTTACCATAGTGTATTTTTACTTCATTGTCAATATACGGCCGAATAAGTGTAACTATTATATCTTTATATAATTCTTCTGTAGAACCTTCCATATGTGTATATTCATAAGGCAAGCCTTGTTTAGAATTATTAATTGGTTCAGAGCTAAATGCTTTATTAGGATAACACATTAGAAACATTATTAAACAAGAAAGAAATAATACCTTTTCCTTGACTTTTTAAGCCTAGGAATTGTTTTTTTTGCAAAGTAATTTAGATGAACATCATAATTAGATATTGACAGCCACTAAAATTGAACGTATATTTTAATTAGATGTTTATAAAACATCAATTTAGTCTCTTATTAAAAATAAAGGGGTGGATGATTATAAAAAAGTATATTTTCAAATTCAAAGGGTGGTTTGTAATTACTAATTTGCTAGTGGCTATTAATGCAGCTTTAACTGTAGCTATGGCCTTTGTACTTAAATATGTTATTGACTTAGCTACAAATGGGGATTTAAACAAGTTTTTAGGATCAGTGCTTCTACTTGCTATATATGCAATCGTAATGCTAATATTCGACATAATCTTAAAAATCTCAAAAGCGCTATATATAAGGAAGACTATGAGTTATTTTAAGAGCGATGTATTTTCAAATATACTAAATAAAGATATAAAAAGCTTCACTGGGCAAAATAGTGCAAAATATATATCAATATTAACTAATGATGTAAATATGGTAGAACAAGATTGCTTGCTTAATATGTTTAATCTAGTTAATTATGCAGTGGCTTTTGTTTTAGCCTTTATATCTGTTCTATATATAAGTATTCCTATAACAGTTGCTATTTTTGTTGTAACTTTAATGGCAATGTTTATACCAAAGCTATTTGGGAAAAAATTATCTTTCAAAAAATCAAAGTATTCTGAATCCTTAGAAGCATTAACAACTAAGACTAAGGATATACTTTCAGGCTTTGAGGTAATAAGAAATTTTAATATTTTTTCGAAAGCTAAAGATATGTATGATAAAAGTAATATGGATGCAGAGTATAAAAAACAAAAATTTTCAATATTCAGTGGATTAGTTGATAGCTGTGCATACTTTTTAGGAAACTTAATGTTTTTTGTACCTCTGGTGTTTGGTGGATATTATGTAATTAAACATGAAATTACAATAGGTACATTAATTGCATTGATACAGCTTATGAACAATTTAGCAAACCCATTAGTTCAAAGCATTCAAATTATAAATAAGATAAACTCCATAAAGTGTATTTCAGAAAAAATTAATTCAATAACAAAGGAAGAGGTTAAAGAAGAAGAAGAAATATATTCTTTAGAAGAATTTAAGAATGATATAGACTTTAAGAATGTATCGTTTAGCTATGGCGGAAATAAAATAGTTTTAGAAAATATAAACGTAAAGTTTGAAAAAGGAAAGAAATATGCTATTGTTGGTGGTAGTGGATGTGGCAAGTCTACAATGTTAAAGCTTTTGCTCCGGTACTATAGCTGCATTACAGGTAGAATAACTATTGATGGCATGGACCATGAAAAAATAAAGCTGGATGATATATATAGGCAACTTTCTATAATACAACAAAATGTATTTATGTTTGACGGAACAATTAGAGATAATATAGCATTATATCAAGAGTACGGTGATGGCGAAATAATAGAGGCTGCAACAAAGGCAGGGCTTTCAAAGCTAATAGAAAACTTGCCAAAAGGAATATATGAGGAGGTTGGGGAAAATGGATCCCGACTATCTGGTGGTGAAAAGCAAAGAATAGCTATAGCAAGAGGATTACTTAAAAATTCTTCTATAATGCTTCTTGATGAGTCGACCTCAGCTTTAGACAATGAAACTGCATATAGCATAGAAATGTCTCTTCAAAAGTTAAGCGGTGTTACATCTATTGTAATTACTCATAAGCTTATGGAGGATATTCTGAAAAATTATGATGAGATCATCGTAATGAAGGATGGAAATATAGTTGAAAAAGGACAGTTTGACAGCTTAATAGAGAAAAAAGAATACTTTTATAGCTTATATAATGTAGCTGAAGGCTATGAAAACAAAAATAACACAGTTAGTTAGCTAAAAAAAAGTAGCTAAAAGTTATATAATTTTCATATTAATTTATGATACTATATAGTAAACAATTATTTAGGTTAAAATTGGAATGAGAAGGTGATAAAATGGGTGTCTTGGTAGATTATAAAAATATAGAAACAGATAATTTGATTATGAGCCTCTATATGGGAACAAATCTTCAAGCTGTATATGATGTATATACTAAATATGATTTAAAAATAGATAAGGACTTAGAAAAGGTTTTTAAATATGTAAATGACAGTACTAAAATTGATAGAATAATGATAAATAAATTATTTAAAAACTTTACTGTTAAAGGATTGGAAACAACTGTTTTTCATTTTGTAATTGATTGGGGAGAGGTATCTTTTGGTAAAAATTTTGATGAATTTCTATGCTGTTTAGAAAATATAGATGATAATTTGATTTTAAACAATATATATTATAAATTATCAAGATTAAATCAAGGTAAAGAAGATATAGGATTTCCTAGAGAAAACTTTAAATTTGAAATTGATAATTTACTGGAGATTCTAATGGATATTGAGATGAAAGCTGAATTTAAATGGTATTTATTAGAGGTATGTTATGATGTAAAAGGTTTTTTATTTAAATGCAGTAAATTTTTTAAGCAGAGCAGAAAAATTCTAGAAAAGAAGCTTAACCCTTTTAATGAAAGAGGTATTATATGGGGTGAAAAGCTGAAAGAAAGAATTGAGAAGGAAGGCTTTAGTTTTGTAAAAGAAGTTCTAGAGGATTTTGAAGATGAAAAATATGAAAATATATTTGTATCCCCTAGAATAATGGATAATTATGCTTTTGGTGACTTTAAAAGTTTCAACCCTAAGGATTTATATATATATATTGGAGAAAATTTTGAACTCTTAAAAGAGATTTTTGGTAAAGAAAATCAAAGACAATGGAGTCAGAATGTATTAAAATATCTTTCTGATGGAAGTAGATTCCAAATTATGAAGCTGTTAAAGGAAAAACCAAGATATTCAGGAGAACTGGCAGAAAAATTAGGAATAAGCAATGCCACCATATCTCACCATACTACTTTATTATATTTATCTAAATTATTAGAAGAAACAAAGATAAATAATAGATGCTATATGAGAATTAGAAATGATTCATTAGATGAGTTTTTAAAAGTATTTAAAAAAGAGTTCAATTTAGAAGAAGGTGAAAAATCTTGAAAATAATTGTTGAGAGAAAATCCATGGAGGTTAGTATAATAGTGGAATCACTATTATTTGCTGAAAATTTAGAGTTCATAAATGAAGCCTATAAATCCCAGGGGTTGTTCCAAACAAAAGAGATAAATGATCTCTTAAAGATAATACATAAGAATAAGCGAATAAACAAAGAAAAGTTAAGCTACTACTTTAAGAATTATGATTTATACAATAATCCCACTGATATACCTGAACATTGCATAATGGACTTTGATTATTCAGGGAAAGACTTTGATGAGTTTATAGAAGGGTTATGTAATAAAGATAAAAAGGATATTTTAAAAGAGATAATTTTTTCTGTAACTTTAGCAAAGCTAAGAAGTGTGGAAAAAGCAAGTGCATATGTAGATTCTTTAGAATATATAGATGAAAAAATAGTTATGGAAAATATAAATGAGATTAAAGGTTTCTATGAATATAAGTGGAAATTAGCTGAACTTATTAGTAATGGCGAAGCTATTTACAAGGAATTTGCTGGATTTTTAATGGAATGCAGGGAAATACTTAAATCTCCTATGGAAAAGCTAATAAAGATGGGTGAAAAGTGGGCGGATTATTTAGAAGGTGAATTAGAAGCTAATGGTATTGAGTTTATTACTAACACTATAATTAAAATAAGTTACGATAAATCTACAAATATGGTAGTTTATCCTAAAGTGATAGCATGTTATAACTGCATTTTATATCCATCAAAAGATAGTAGCAAATTAGAGCTAGAACTTGGCTATAGGGTTTTTGATATGGTTAAAAGCTTTAAGGGAAAAGATGAAGAAGAATGGATTTTCAATGTCCTTAAGTCTCTTTCAGATGGCAGTAGATATGAAATACTTAGACTATTAAGCCAGAAGAAAATGTATGGAGGAGAACTGGCTGGTGTGATGAAGCTTTCAGTTGGAACTATATCCTATCATACATCAAATCTTTTGCTTACTGGATTAATAAAAGAAAAAAGAGTAAATAGTAGAATTTATTATGAATCAGATAAAGAAAAATTATTAAAGTGGAGTAAGATATTCGAAAAAACGTTTAAAAGTTGAAGACGAAGCAACAAAAAATGAGTTGGAACTAGCAAAACTAAATTATTAATCTAACTCTATCTAATTTAAGTATACGGGCATTCTCTTTTTCTTTTCAAATATAGCTTCATCACTAACTTTGAAATACAATTTATGCCCCAAAGCACTGCTACTCCCTCCATAATATCATAAGATAAATTAAGTAGGAACAAGTGTTTTCCAAAATCCCCATGACCTGAACCTATTGCTGGTAAAATAAGTTGAGATGAACCTGATGCAAGGATAAATAATAGCATTAGTGCCAAAAGACGAGTCCCCTTATCCTTGTTTTTTATAAAGTAAAATACTACAATTACTAAATAAATAATTGAAAATGAAAGAAAAATATAAATATTACGGTAGAAATGTGGATATTTTTTTATAAGACTTGTTCTAAAAGTGTTTACAATCTTACTGTTTGTGTATTCACCTTTAGCAAAATTCCATGTACCCGGCAATGAAAAAGCATAAGCATTATCCGCAGAGTCAACAACCTTTTGCCAAAGTCTGTCCAAATGATTTAGATAAAAACCTAATACTTTAACTGGAGATACATTAGGATAAAATTCTTTTTTCATATCCACCCCCATTGGATCATTTCCACCATCTTTGTTGTAAAACGAATGTCCATAAAATACCATGAACTTTTTATTTATTCCTAGTTCCTTTAAATCTTTCTCTGGAGTTTTAGAATCTCTGAGTACTCCGGCAAAAACTGATTGGTATAAATTGTTATCATTCATTGTATTTGTTAGTGAAGCATATGCTGCACCACAAAGTAAGGTGACTAATATTGATGCAATCACAATACATTTTCTCTGCCCACTGCCTTTGTAGTAGATAAATAGAGCTGCATAAATAATTAACATAAAAATAAGCAATGGTAACTCCTGAGATTTTGATGTTAAAAAACAGGCTGAAGCTATAAAAAAATATATGAAGTGCCTTGTTTTAGGGTTTTCTTTACTTATTAAATTCAAGTATGTTCCTATGCTTAGAAAAAAGAATACAACAGTACCTGCTTCTCCAAAAAAAGAATTAAAATATTCCACATATGAGGTATCCGTGAAAAACAAAATAATAAAAATTCCAGCCGTTAGTCTTAATATAATTGAAAATTTATTAAAATTAATTATTAAAAAAATTGCCATTAAAAATATTATTGAATACACAAGTGCCAAATACCTTATATCAAACAAGCTGTTGTGAAAATTATCTACAAATAATGAAATAAATACAGCTACTTTAAGTAATATAGCCCCTGAAACCCAATCTGTGTTAAAGGGAACATATAAACTTGTACTTGATATTGAATAATGTAGATGCACATAACCATCGTAGATATTGTGGTATGTATTAGATATATTCGAGAGCCCTCCATAATAGGTTAATCTTTGAAAATCTCCATTGTCACATTTGCCCATAATTGGATATGCAAATAATGTGTTTAATAATATAGCACCTATTATTATTAAAATGATTATTTCAATGCAATATCTATATTTATGATGATTTAATTTTATTTTATCCACTACCTGATCCTTATTCTCCTCAGCCAAAATCATTTTTCACTTCTCCCCTTACCTATGTTTTTAAAGCTTTCAATAATCTTATTATAAAACCAGTATCTTGCTTTTTAATAAACTAAATATAAACAAAAGGTAAACAAGCTCTTAGTATTAGATATTTTTTCATCTAACACTTAGAGCTTGTTACCTAGAGACTTACTGGCTCTTTACTCCTTTTCAGATAAAAATTATTTAATCATTTAAAGTTGGAGTATTAGAGCCAGTTAGTCATCAGCCAAACAAGTTCCCCCAAAAGCAGTTATAAATTTTCAGATTCCAGTAAGTGATGATTTTCTGCTAACGCATAATAATCAATAAAATAGGAATGCAAGTAGCCTTACTTACATAAGTCTACTTGCATTCCTATATATTCTCAACAATTATGAAATGTTTTAACTTTAAACTTTTAACTTTTAACTGCCTCTTGTAGTCTTGCCACTTATATTTTGAGTTCCACTCCACTGTTTTTTTCTTTCATCATTACCCCTATTAAGTGTACTATCTGAGCACCAGCTTCCACAGGTGGCAAACCATTACTGTGAATATTTGAGATAACAGTTCTTTGTGATTCTGGCTTCTTCGTACTGGATTCGTATGCCATGTAGCTACTCATACTTTCACCAGTAGCTAGTCCCGGTCTTTCTCCTATGAGTATAATTGTAATCTTAGCTTTTAGAGCCTCACTAATGCAGTCCATAGTCGCCACTCTTGCGTACTTTACAAATATAGGTGTGCCAACTTTATATCCTTTTGAATTTAATCCATCTAAAATAATAGAATATATGTCTTTTATATTTGCATTTATTGCCATTGAGCTTAGCCCATCTCCTACAATAATCTGTACTTCTGGTGAATTCAAACATTTTTCCTTAATATATGCCATTGTTTTTTCTGAGAATTTTTTTCCTAGATCTGGTCTTGTTATATATTGATCCTTGTCTTTTACTAAAGTCTGTACTTTTACAAAGTGCAACTCATCGATTAATTCTTCATCTACACTAGACCATACCGCATCCATGGCTATAGAATGATCCGCTCTGAACTTTAGTAAAGTTGTGGTTTTTAATCTTGGTCCTGCTCTTCCAACACATATCCTTGCTGGGGTACTCTCCTTAAGTCTTACACACATTTCCGCGTCCAATGGGTTATCTAATGTAATACCAGTTTTGGTTTCCAAATTCATCACCACCCTTATCTAAATATTGACGGATCTCCTGCTAGTGCAGTAAGTCTTCCATCTTTAATTATACCTAGTTCTTCCATCCGTTTATCAAATTCAGCTATAGTTCTTTTACCTGTGATCTCTCTTAGTGTTGCTATATCATGAAAACTTGTAGATTGATACATTAACATAACGTCATCGCCAGCTGGAATGCCCATAAAATAGTTGCAATTTGCCATAGCAAGTAACATTGCTAGATTTTCTAAATCATTCTGATCCGCTTTCATATGATTTGTATAGCAAGTGTCCACTCCCATAGATAAACCTGTAAGTTTACCCATGAAGTGATCCTCAAGACCTGCTCTTATAACCTGTCTACCATCATACAGATATTCTGGTCCAATGAAACCAACTACTGTATTTACAAGAAATGGTTTATAACGTTTAGCAAAACCATAACATCTTGCTTCCATTACAAGCTGATCTGCACCATTATGACCAAGTGAAGACAATTCAGATCCTTGTCCTGTTTCAAAGTACATAAAATTTGGTCCCTTGGAGCTCTTTTTTTCTTTCATCATTTTATATGCTTCATCCATAAGTGCAAGATTTATTCCAAAAGCATTGCAAGATATTTCTGATCCCGCAAGGCTTTGGAACATTAAGTCAATTGGCACACCACTTTTTAACGCCTCCATTTGAGTTGTCACATGGGCAAGCACACAATTTTGTGTTGGTATTGACCATTTTGTTGTAAATTCATTGAACTTGCTTAAAACACTAGATACACTATTAATTGTATCTGATACTGGATTTAACCCAATTAGCGCATCTCCAACCCCATAACTTATCCCTTCCATCACAGATGCAATTATGCCGTCAAGATCATCCGTTGGATGGTTTGGCTGAAGTCTAGAAGAAAAAGTTCCTTTTTTCCCAATTGTAGTGTTACAAGTAGCTGTATTACAAAGCTTTTGAGAGGCATAAACAAGATCCATATTACTCATAAGTTTTGTAACTGCTGCTATCATTTCTGAAGTTAACCCATCTCTTATATCTTTAATTTCTACTTCCTTGCTCTCAAGTATAAAATCTCTAAGTTCTCCAACTGTCATGTTTTTAATTTTACCATAAGCTTTTTCATCTACTGAATCCTGAATTACTCTTGTTATTTCATCTTCTTCATAGGGAACTACAGGATTATTCCTAAGATCCCTTAAACTCATTTCTGAAACTACTATTTTTGCAGCTATCCTCTCCTCAGTAGAATTTGCAGAAATACCTGCAAGCGCATCACCTGATTTTTCTTCATTAGCTTTTGCGAGGACTTCCTTAACACTTTTGAAACTATATATTTTAGTAAATAATTTCGTTTTTAAATTCATTTAATCACCCATTCCCTATAGCTTCTTTAAAAACAGCAAACCAGTATACTCGTTTATTTTTTAAGATGCCTAACAGTAAATTTAAATTGCCTCTTCACTATTTTCTTCAACTGGCGTTTCGTCAGTTGCCCTTGTAATAGAAGAATAAATAAAGTAATACACAATAGCCATGGTAAATGCTCCTGCTACCCATAATATTGTTGATACATTAGCCATTGTAACTGTTATTATCCAAATCTGGATTGGTTTCAATGTTTTTTTTCAATTCACTACTCATAATATAATAATACCTCCTAATTTTTAAATATTAATGTTTTTATTACAACTGGTAGTACACCCAATATAGACTTTCCTATATCAACATAATCACCGTTTTCAACTTTAATTTGATCTATACAGATTACCTTTTTAGAATCATTCAACATATTTTTTATGGTTTGACCCAAAGCTTTAGCAAAATCATTTTCAATTATAATAATTATAGGATCACTTCTTTCCTTTAATCCCTGAACTATAGCTTCTGAAATAGCTTTCACCTTGGCATATGATGGAGACCTCGGTCCAATAAAAGCCAGTGCTATATTCGAATCCCGGTACATCCTTACTTTATTTATAATATCGTCTTCAATAATTCCATTTTCTTCCCTTTCAAGTTTCAAAATAGGTATATTCTTGATTGGTAATAATTCATCGTCAAAAACTATAGTACTGCCGCTTATTGCCATTGAATAACTTCCTGCACCTATTACAGTTGCTCTTATCTTCTCTTTTGCTTCTAATATTTTTAATTTATGTTTAGTGAAGACTTCCTTTATGGAATATCCTAAAAGCGGACCAATATCACCATACTGTGATATGCATTTTCTATTATATGAATTCATATCCTTATATATAAATTCAGCGACTCCGCCTGAAAATGTATAAGCCTCCGTATTTAAACCTGCTGCTACGTGAGATATAAAAAGTTCATTGCTTTCTTTATTCAAAGTCTCATTTTTTCCTATTTTAATAAGTATTGTTGCAAAAGCATCTGTGAGCTTTTTTAGCTGATTTAGCTCTGCTTCTGACCCCACATTTAAATCTAAGTTTAAATGTTTAATGAGCTTTTTTATTTTTTCTGAAACATAGGTAATTTTGAATTCCGCGTCAAGTCGTATAAGTCGTCCCCCAATATGTAGCGCAAAAGAATCCTTAACTGCACCATCCTTAAATACAGCTGCATTTGTTGTTCCACCACCAACATCAAAATTCATAATCTTTTGAGACTCTTTCTTTGAAAGTTCAGAAGCTCCAGATCCGTGCCCTGCTAGTATTGCCTCTAAATCAGGACCTGCCGTAGCTACAACAAAATCCCCAGAAAACTCTGAAAGAGCATTTAACACTTGTTCTGCGTTTTGTTTGCCAGCAGTTTCTCCTGTAATTATAATTGCTCCAGTGCTTATATCTTTTTTATTAATTCCAGCTTTGAAATACTGATTAGTAATTATATTTTTTATCTCTTGAAGATCTATATTTCCATAGAAATTCAAAGGAGTAAAATATATATCACTTTTATAGATGATTTTTTTAGACCTTATTTTTATTTGTGGCATTGAAAATGAGCCTGATACGTTACATACTGTGATTTTACTGAATACTAATTGCATTGTTGTTGTTCCAATATCAATTCCTACACTTAACATTTCATTTTCATCTTTATCTTTATCTATCAACTTCACCCCCATTTCTATCCAATATTTTGTTAGTATTTTAAAATGTAACAAAAAAGAGTCCAAACATATTTATAAGTTTAGGCTCCATTGCACTAATAGACTAATATTTAATTGAAAATAAACTTTCCTTGCACAACATTGATTCCATGCTCCATTGCATTTATTCACTGCCCATAGTCTAACATATTAATTTATCAATGTAAATAGCTTTTCCATATTGTTTTAATAAAATTATCACAATTAATTATTAATTGTTGAAATTAATCGCTGATTTTGTGCCATTTTTGTTTGATTCAATATTTATATCACCACTTAATTTATCCTTAACTATGCTTCTTACAATCTTTAGTCCTAAGCTGTTCTTATTCAATAATTTTGTATCAAAACCCCTTCCATTATCAGAAATAGATATATTGGAATATGCAATTCCTTTTTTTATAATTATTTCAATAATCCCTTCATTTTCTTCTGTAAACCCATGTTCAAGCGAATTTTCTATGAGTTCATTAACAACTATCGCTATGGAAGTCGCCTTATCTGAATTTACATTTAAACTGTCTCCATAAAGCTTTATAATTATTTTCTTGTTAAGCTTAATTGAATTTCTTGTGGCATTATCCTTAATTTTTGATAATATTGTTTTTATATCAACATCATCAATACCCTTTTGAGATAAAACCTCATGGGTCATTGCTATACTTAAAATTCTATTTATACTTTCATCAAAAGCTTTTTTAGCCTCAATACTGTCTATTCTTCTGGATTGAAGCCTCAATATACTTGCTATGGTTTGAAGATTATTTTTAACCCTATGATGTATTTCTCTAATAGCAACAGCTTTTAATATAAGTTCCTTATCCTTTTCCTTAATTTCAGTTAAATCCATGAGCACTAAGTCTGGTCTGCATCGTTTGGATAGTTCAACTGCTTGAAGTCCGTTTGATGCTTCCCCAACTACATAATAACCAGCAGATACAAGCATTCCGCATATATCCATCCTTGTAATAGGTTCATCCTCTGCTACTATTATTTTATAACCCATTTTTATAACATCTCCTATCCATAGCATATTATTATTTAATCATAATATGGCACAAAATACAATCTTCTTATCATTAAAAATGTTGTTTTATTATCATTTTATCATTTAGTTCATAGTAAGTTTCTTTTTTAAAACACCTAAAACATTTAGAATTATAGTACCTCTATTGTGATATACTAAATAGTGCAGTAAACTAATAGTTTAGGCATCTTTTACTTGCTATTTTCTTTCAGATGTCATAACAGTAATTATGAGGAGTAAATGATAATATGAATAATTTATTTGAACAACTTGGATTAAATGAATCCGTTGCAGAAGGATTAATGAAACTAGGAATTGAAACGCCAACTGATATACAGACAAAAATCATACCGTTAGCGCTTACTAATAAAGACATTATTGGAAGGTCACAAACAGGAAGTGGTAAAACTCTTGCTTACCTACTTCCTCTTTATGAAAAAATAGATATAACTAAAAAAGAAATGCAGGTCATCATACTTGCCCCTACACATGAACTAGTTATGCAAGTCTATAACACTATACTTTCATTGTCAAAAAATTCAGGAGTAAATGTTACTGCTGCTTCCATAATTGGAGACGCAAACATAAACAGACAGATAGAAAAGTTAAAATTAAAACCACACATCGTAGTTGGTACTCCTGGAAGAATATTAGAACTAATTAAAAGGAGGAAAATCGCAGCCCATACTATAAAAACAATAATAATAGATGAAGCTGACATCCTTCTTGATATTAATAATATTGATGGAGTAAAAGCTGTAATTAAAACCACACTAAAAGAAAGACAATTACAGCTTTTTTCTGCCACCATATCTGATGAAACCATTGCTACAGCAAAGGTTATGATGAAAGAGCCAGAACTTGTAAGTTTGGAAGACAAAAATGAAATAAATGCTAATATAGAGCATTATTATTTTACCTGTGAGCAAAGAGATAAGATTGACCTTTTAAGAAAACTTGTTCATGCAATTAATCCACAGAAAGCTCTGGTATTTATAAACAGAAGTGAAGATATTGAAATCACCACTTCTAAATTAAAATATCACAAACTAGCTGTAGAGGGTATTCATGGTACTAATATAAAGGAAGATAGAAAAAAAGCACTTGGAGACTTTAGAAATGGTAAAATACAACTTCTAGTTGCTTCAGATCTTGCTTCCCGTGGGCTTGATATTGAAGGCATAACTCATGTATTCAATCTAGATGTACCTGAAAAATCTATTAACTACTTACATAGAGTTGGAAGATGCGGACGTGCTGGCAATAACGGCATTGCAATTACACTCACTACAGAAAGAGAACTAGAGCATATAAAACACTATGAAAAAACCTTTGATATAGAAATGCATCATAAAGATTTGTTTAAAGGTAAAGTTGTGGATAAACAGAGTTTTTAGCATCTTTGATGCTTAGAAATCGTTATCCATGGACATAGCCGCTCTAATACTCCCACTTGAAAGGATGTGAAGCGGCTAGTCATCTGATAAAAATTACTAATGAAAGGAAGAAATTATGAATTTTAAAGAACTAGGTATTAGTGACGAAATAGTAAAAGCACTGAAAAAGACAGGTATTAGTGAAGCAACTGAAGTTCAAGAAGAATGTATTAAATCTATCATAGCTGGACGGGATGTTATCTCAGAGGCTCCAACTGGAACTGGAAAGACCCTGGCATTTTTGCTCCCTATTTTTGAAAATATATCACCTGAAATAAACTCAGTTCAAGCATTGATTGTGACCCCTACAAGAGAGCTTGCTCTTCAAATAACTGAGCAGGCAAAAAAACTCAAAGTAGCTAAA
Source organism: uncultured Clostridiaceae bacterium (assembly GCA_963725425.1). Taxonomy (GTDB): domain Bacteria; phylum Bacillota; class Clostridia; order Clostridiales; family Clostridiaceae; genus Clostridium_I. The sequence goes on along the minus strand of CAVRYJ010000045.1, from coordinate 639,478 downwards.
GATATAAATATTTTAGCTACCTATGGAGGCAAAGATATCGGTGTACAACTTAAAAAACTCAAGAGAAATGTTCACCTTATAATTGCTACCCCAGGTAGACTAATAGACCATCTTGAGAGAGGAACAATAGATCTTAGCACCTTAAAGACCATAGTTATAGATGAAGCAGATCAAATGTTACTTATGGGATTTAAAAAAGATATTGAAACTATTATAGAAAAAGCTTCTAAAAAGCATCAAACATTATGTTTCTCTGCAACTATGAGTTCTGATGTTAAAAAAATGGCTTACAAATACATGGATGATCCATTATCACTCACTGTGAAAAAAGAAGAAGTTACACTTGAAAATATCAAACAATACGTTATCGAAACTACAGATAGAAAAAAAGAGGATGCCTTGTGTACTGTTTTAGATCAAAATAATCCATTTTTAGCTATAATCTTTTGTAGAACTAAGCGTCGCGTAGATAAACTTGATATGTCCTTGCACCAACGTGGATACAACTGTGAAAAATTGCATAGTGACATAACTCAAGCAAAACGTGAAAAAGTTATGAAACAATTTAGATCTGCTGATCTTCAATATTTAATAGCAACAGACGTAGCAGCTAGGGGCCTTGATGTAACGGGCGTTACCCATGTATATAATTATGATATTCCAGAAAATGTGGAATCATATATACATCGTATTGGTAGAACTGGACGTGCTGGTGAAAATGGAACAACTTGTTTATTTGTAGACCCAAAAGACGAAACAACTTTAAAAGAAATCGAAAAAGCCATAAAGATGACTATACCGAGAAAAAGACTTACAGAATAGACACAAGAATTGAGACAAGTTACAAGATGCAAGTGGATGAATGTTTTTTTGCCTACAACTGAAAGTTGAGAATTGAGAGTGGAAAATTGAAAGTTAATAAAAACATCATAAATTCTCAACTCTCAACTTTGTTATTTTGCCACATCTTCTTCTTTTTATATACAATTTTAGTTCTATCTTATTACGTCAAAACTGAAGCCTTGAGATTTTAAATAATCTATTACCTGTTGAAGAGCTAGTACTGTATTTTTTTTCGTACTAGCATCATGCATCAAAACTACTACCGTATGCCAGCCTACAGTACTTTTTTTAAGGTGGTCTAATAAATATGGGACGTTAGGATCATTGCTATATGGACCCTCTGCATCCGCAGTTTCAACATTCCAATCCAAATATCTATAACCTGCTTTCATAGCAGCATCCCTAAAAGGTGCTAATTTACCAGGCTGATTTTTAGGATCAAAGGAACCACCTGGAAACCTAACCAGTTCAGATGTATATTTATCCCCTAATATGTTCTTTAAAATTCCATCACACTTGTCCAAATCTTTAACAAAGTTAGCCGGCCCTTCCTTGTAGCGTATGTCATGACTATAAGTATGATTTCCAATAATTTCTCCATCATCCGATTCTTTTTTAACAAGTTCAGGATAGTGTTCAGCATTTGATCCTATTATAAAAAAATTGGCCTTTATCTTATTTTGATCTAAAATTTGTAGTATTGATGTAGTATTAATAGATGGACCATCATCAAAGGTTAGATAAGCTATCTTACTACCATCCGTTCTCTTAATTTTCCACGGTAAAACCTCCCCTGGTATAATTTTCACTATTTCTTTAGGGACTATACTTTTTATTTTATATTTAGCGGTATTTTTATTCTTTTTATGAGTTGCAATTGTATTTTTTTTTATGTTATGAGTATTTCCAGCTTTAGTATTCAAAACAATTACAGTAGTTAATGTTACAATTATGATTAAACTTACAAATATAATTATATTTCTCTTATTTGTAATCTTATTTTTGTTTGTTCCCCTTTGGTAATTAAGCATAAAGATATCCCCGTCCCTAAATTTTATTTATATGTGTATAATGTGAATATTACCAATTCAGTATATCCCATAAGCATATACCATTCAAGATAATATAACCCAATTTTACATTTATTTAGGAACAAACTATCATATATAGCAATTATAGAATTTTTAAACTTGTCACTTGTCACTTATCACTTGTCACTTGTCACTTATCAAACTTCTCTAGTGTCTGGTGACCATATTATCTTGTGCAATTGAATTTGAATTCTTACATTATTAAGCTTATTCTTCTTCATAAATTCAACAATTTCCACAGGCTTTATAGTTGTAACTATAGGACTAAAGTAGACTAAACATTTCCCCTGCAATTTATAATCTTCTAAAATCACCTTAGCCTTTTCTAAATCCTCAGTAGATCCAATTACAAATTTACACACATCCTTGGAGCTTAGCACTTTAAAATTCATCATATCCATATTCCTTTCCATTTTACTACTTGGAAGTTTATAATCTACAACAAAGCTTACATTTTTTAAATCTTTAATATTTTCAAATTTATAAAATGGTACTGAACCGTTTGTCTCTATGTGAATTAAAAGATTCAGATCTTTTGCTAAAAAACATACCAACTCTTCAATTCCACCTTGAATTAGTGGTTCACCTCCTGTAAGTGTTACATTTTTAGATCCATTTTCTTTTATGAAATTATATATATCCTCTTTACTAAGTGCCTCACCTTTTATCGTCTTGGAAATTGAATATGCAGTATCACACCAATCACAAGCAAGATTACAACCTCCAAATCTTATGAAAGTAGCTATTTCTCCAGCAGTTGGACCTTCTCCATCTATTGATAAGAACTTTTCTATTACATTATATTTCATTTAATCTTCCTCTCTATAAATACAACTATTGGAAGGCGTTTCAAAAAGCTCAACCTCATTAATATTTATTCCCTTTTTCTTTATGATATTAAATATTGCTCTAGACATTTCCTCTGCCGTTGGCCTGTAAGAAACTAGCATGCATTCAAACTGTTGAGGTGTACCTTTTAAGCGATTTATTAAATCTTTTCCAGTTTCGTCTTCTTCTATAATAAGTTTGTGATCAAACAAATCATGTACTTCTTTTAGAGCAGATTTAATGAAACTGAAATCCTCTACCATTGCACGATCAGTTCCCGTTTCTTTTAATTTTGTGCCTTTAACCTTTACAATTAGTCTATATCTATGTCCGTGTATATTTCCACATTTACCTTCATATCCACTAAGATAATGTGCAGAATCAAATCCTATTTCACTTTTTAAAATAAACATATTACCTCCATATTTACACATCCTAAAAAGAAAAAAGGCGCCAATGCGCCTTAATAAGATGTATATTATTTCATTATATACAATATAAATTTGCCTAGTTTTTTTTAATGACAGGAAGCTTACAAACTGTCTATTAAGTTTTAACCTATCTATGATAGTCTACTAATTTATTATACACTAAAAAGACTTAATTATAAAATCGTATTGACTTACATATATATGTTGTATAAAATTAACTTAATGGATTCACTGAACCCATTAGATAAAAGGAGGAATTCTTAATGGATAAATACAATAAATTATTTGAACCAATTAAAATAGGCTCCCTTGAAATAAAAAATCGTTTTGCAATGGCTCCCATGGGACCACTTGGTCTGTCAGATTCAGATGGTGGTTTCAATGATAGATGTATCGAATACTATACAGCTCGTGCACGTGGTGGAGTTGGTCTTGTAATTACTGGTGTTACTTTTGTTGATGAAGAAGTTGAACAGCATGGCTTTCCAAATGTGCCTTCTGCAACCTTTAATCCTGTACAATTTATTCGTACAGCACGTGAAATGACTGAAAAAATACACGCATATGGCGCAAAGATTTTTTTACAAATGAGCGCAGGTTTTGGACGAGTTACAATACCTACTAATCTTGGAGAGCATGAAGCTGTAGCACCTTCTCCTATTCCCCACCGTTGGCTTGATAAAACCTGTAGAGAATTAACTATTGATGAAATACATATAATTGTTAAAAAATTTGGAGATGCCGCTTACAATTCAAAACGTGCAGGCTTTGATGGTACTCAAATACATGCTGTACATGAAGGATACCTTCTTGATCAATTTGCCATTTCCTTCTTCAACCATCGTACTGATGAATATGGTGGTTCCCTTGAAAACCGTCTAAGATTTGCAAAAGAAATTGTTGAAGAGATAAAAAAAGATGTGGAGAAGACTTCCCTGTAACACTAAGATATAGTCTTAAAAGCTTTATTAAAGATTGGCGTGAAGGTGCCCTTCCTGGTGAAGAATTTGAGGAAAAAGGCAGAGATATTCCTGAAGGAATAGAAGCTGCAAAACTTCTTGTAGATTATGGATACGATGCTCTTGATGTTGATGCAGGATCATACGATTCATGGTGGTGGAGTCATCCTCCAATGTATCAAAAAAAAGGGCTTTATATCCCATTTGCTAAAATAACTAAAGAATCCGTTAATGTTCCAGTTATATGTGCTGGTCGTATGGATAATCCAGATCTTGCTTTAAGTGCAATAAATGATGGTGCCTGCGATATTATAAGTCTAGGTCGTCCATTACTTGCAGATGAAAATTATGTAAATAAACTTAGAAGTGGTAATTTAAAATTAATAAGACCTTGTCTTTCATGCCAAGAAGGATGTATGGGTCGTATTCAACACTATTCCGCTCTTAACTGTGCTGTAAATCCAGCAGCTTGCAGAGAAAAAGAATTTGAACTTAAACCTTCAATTAATAAGAAAAAAGTTCTTATTGCTGGCGGTGGTGTTGCTGGTATGGAAGCTGCAAGAGTTCTTGCTCTTCGAGGTCACTCACCTGTTATTTATGAAAAAAGCTCACGTTTAGGGGGAAACCTAATACCTGGAGGTGCACCTGACTTTAAAGAAGATGACCATGCCTTAATTGCTTGGTATGAAGCTACCCTTAAAGACTTAAAAGTAGAAATAAAACTCAACGCGGAAGTAACAAAAGAAACTATTAAAAATAGTGGTGCTGATACTGTAATTGTATCAACTGGTTCAAAACCAAAGATATTCAATCTTGGAGACAACAGTAAAGTATATACTGCTGAACAGGTTTTGCTTAAGAAAGTAAATTCCGGTAACGATGTTGTAGTTATTGGTGGTGGTCTTGTTGGCTGTGAACTTGCTATTTGTCTTGCAAAAGAAAATAAAAACGTAACTATCGTTGAAGTACAAAATAAACTTTTGGCACTTAATGGACCTCTATGCTCAGCAAATTCAGATATGCTGTCGAAATTAGTACCATATAGTGGTGTAAAAGTTCTTACTTCCACTAAGATTTTAAAAACAACAGAAAATGGTGTACTTATTGAAGCCAATGGAAGTACAAAGGAAATAAAAGCAGACAGTATAGTTCTTGCTGTTGGTTATACTTCTGAAAATAATCTTTATAAGGAACTAGAAGGTGGAACACAAGAAATTCATCTTATAGGTGATGCTCGCAATGTTTCAAATATAATGTATGCTATATGGGACGCGTATGAAGTTGCATCGCATATTTAACTTATTATTATATTTTTTCATGGTAGCTAGAAATTGCTAGCTATACTTATAGTGACAAGTTACAAGTGGCAAGTGATAAGTTAAGGAAGATTTTTCTGCTTACACAGAAAAATCAATTAAAGGGTAATGATAATGGATTTGTTTCTCAAATCTATTATCATTACCCATAATTATGAAAACTTTTAACTCTTCTCTCTTAACTTTTAACTGGATGAAGGGTGGTTTTATGACTAAAATAACAAGTCGCAGCAAACAAGCTGAAAAAACTAAAAATAAAATATACAAAAACGGTGTTAAACTCATAATAAAACGTGGCTATGACAATATAACTGTAGAACAAATTTCTAAAGCTGCCGGTGTTTCTGTTGGTACCTATTACTACTATTTTAAATCAAAGTTTGAACTCATACGTGAAATCTATAAAAAAGGTGACGAGTATTTTCTTCAGGAGGTTGCTGGCAAACTTATATCTTCCACTTGCAAAGGTCAGCTTCTTGAATTTTTTGATAGATATGCTACCTTTAACATTGATAATGGAATTGATATGGTAAAAAACCTTTATAATTCAGAGAATAAGATGTTTATTACTGATGGACGTGCAATGCAACAAGTGCTTCAGGATATAATAGACTGTTGGCGCCCTAATGGATATTTTATAAAAGAACAATCTTCTATTGAACTATGTAGAATTTTATTTATAGCTGCACGAGGAGTAATTTACAACTGGTGCCTTTATGATGGAACACTAGATTTAAATAAAGAAATGAATATTGTTATATCTGCAATGGTAGACGGCATAATGAAGCAATAACTTAATGAATTGGGAGAGAAGAATGGGGATGCATGTTCCGAGGCTACTCGCTAAATTATATTAAAACAATTAACATGATAAAAATGTAAGTTCCACGTAGTATGGACTAAGTGCTGTGGAATAATACGCCTTACTTTTATAGTGGGAGACTAAAACAGATTGTTGTGCCACTGGAGGATGATTCTGTGCATTCTATGAAACCTCCATGGGCTTCAATAATATATTTAGAGATAGAAAGTCCTAGTCCTGAACCTGGAATATTTTGATTTCTACTTTTTTCTCCCCTATAAAATTTTTTGAATATATAGGGAACATCGGATGATGATATTCCTATACCTGTGTCCTTAATATATATTTTCAAATAATTTTTAGTACTTTCAAAATATATTGAGATTATTCCAGTTTCATTTGAATACTTTATACTGTTCGAAATCAGATTATACATAACTTGTGATAGTCTTTTTTTATCACCATTTATAAGTAGGTTGGGTATTTCTTTTGGAGCATTAAATTCAAGCCCAGTACTTTTAATTTCCACTGATAAATCATTTAATATATCACTGAAAAAGTCACCAGAGTAAAACTCAGTTAACGTTATATTCATCTTATTTAATTCTGCTTTTGAGTGTTCTAAAATATCTTCTAAAAGTTTAGTTAGCATTTTTACTCTATTCAATATTATTTCGCAATAATTATCAATTCCATCTTTATCTTTAACAATCCCGTCTTTAATTCCTGAAACATATCCATGAATAGCTGTTAACGGTGTTTTAATATCATGAGAAAGGCATGCTAAAAGCTCTTTTTCATTGTTTTTTATATCAAGTTCTTTTTCCCTTGAAACCATAAGCTCGTCTCTCATTGCTTCAAAACTGCGACAAAATACTCCAATTTCAGTATCATAATCATATTTTATTTTATAAGAAAAGTCCCCAATTAATATTTTATTAGCGCTCCTCTTAAGATCATATAATGGACTTAAGATGCTTTTCCTTGCGAAAATATATACTGATATTATCAGCATAATTATTATTGCCAAGGCAATATTTATAGGCATTGTATCTAAGAAAGTTAAATAATTAGGTTTCTCAGATAAAAAATCATTTTTAGGAATAAGAAAAGTAGCTAAAGCACCCTCCGAGCTATTTATAATCAATGGCTGGGTATATCTAACAAATTCAGGATGCACCATGGCACTTTCGCTATCATATTCCATAAAATCCTGTAAATTAACTAAATTATCTTTTTTATACTCACTTATTGATGAAAATAATACCTTTCCTTTTAGATCCACAACTGTATATGTGAAATTTGATTTTTCTTTTAAATTAACTTTATTTTGTGATAAATCTTCTTCTAATTTTATTTTTATTGAATTTGTTAATAATCTCCCCTTGTTCACTGTTGGATAAAATGTATTTTTATTATACAATATAAAACATGAATAAATAATGACAAAACATAAAAGTATAATACTCGTAGCTGAAAATACTTTTAGTTTAAAAGATATGCTTTCACTATTCATCTCCTTGTTCCTCCCACTTGTATCCAACACTCCACACAGTTTTAATATAATTTATGTCATATTCAGAAAACTTCTCACGAATTCGTTTTATATAAACTGCTATTGTATTTAAATCTGCAAACCCACTTAATCCCCATACGTTATCATAAACCTGATTCTTCGAGAATACCTGACATGGATATTCAGATAAAAAATCTATAATTTCAAATTCCCTAGAAGTAAAATGAATTTCCTTATTTTCGTAAGTTACTTTATACCCCTTGCTATCAATATTTAACTTTCCGAATATCTTTCTTCCTAAAATGTTTGCCTGCCCACCTGAAAAAGTTTTGTATCTTCTTAGATGAGCTTTAACCCTAGCTATTACTTCCATAGGCGAAAATGGTTTTGTTATATAATCGTCAGCACCTACACCTAAAGACAAAATTTTATCTATATCTCCACTTTTAGCCGATAACATTATTATTGGTATAACAGATAAACTTCTTATAATTCTACAGATTTCAATACCATCAACTTCCGGAAGCATTATATCTAAAACAATAAGTTCTGGGCTAAATGATTTAAAAATCTTAACTGCATTCCCACCGTTGTCACATATCCGAACTACAAACTCTTCATTAACTAAATAGTCTTTTAATAAATTTCCAATATCATTGTCGTCTTCAATTATAAGAATTTTTTCATTAGACATAATCTCCTCCTCGTAAATTGAAAATTACCAATAGATTTGCGGAAGGAAAATTAGCTTAACTTTCCACTCTCAATTTTCAATTATTAACTTCTTATACCTATATATTATCATAAACGCTAAAAAAAGAGGATGTTTACCACCCTCTTTCATTTAAAAATTCAAATATCAAAACCTCTCTTTTTTTATAATCTTTTTTCGGGAATTTCTCCAAATTAAGTTCACCGTCTATTCTACCATCTTTTAAATATATTAATCTTGAAGCCCGAGACGCCACCTTAACATCATGGGTAACCATAACTATTGTTTGACCTTTATTATTTAAATCCAGTAATATGTCTAACACTTCTTCTCCAATAGTTGAATTTAAAGCACCTGTTGGTTCATCGCCAAATAATATTTTAGGATCCGTAATTATGGCTCTTGCTATAGCTACCCTCTGCTGCATTCCACCGGATACTTCAGAAGGATATTTATCCCCATCCTCTTCTAAGCTAAAACATTTAAGTAGCTTTGAAGTTTTTTCATTTATTTCCTTTTTATTTTTATTTACTCCATACCCGCAATAAGCTATATTTTCAAAAAGCGTTATGTCTGGTAATAAATTTATGCTTTGAAATATAAATGATATATCATTTTTTCTTATGGACGCCATATCCTTTTCCTTCATAATACTAATATCCTTGCCAAGAAGATTAACGCTACCACTGGTAGGCGAATCCATTCCGCTTATATTATATAGTAGGGTTGACTTACCAGACCCAGAACTACCCATAATTACTGTGAAATCACCTTCATATATTTCAAGTTCCAAATTTTTTATCACATTAACCGCCGTTTTCCCAGCGACAAAGGATTTACAAAGTTTATCCACTTTTAAAACTGAAGTTTTCATAATTTTCCCCCTCTATTCTTCTATTAATTCAGTAGGTTTAGTCTTATTTATTGTTGTGCAACATACAAAGGTTATAAGAAGTATTAATATAAACATAGTTAATAATAATACAAACATTATACTAGGTGAAACTATTAGCACATCTAAATTTTCTATTACAAATGCAATAAGTGACCTTGCAAAAATCATATTTAACATTACTGATAAAATAATACTAGCTGATGTTAAAAATATTATCCTATAAACAAGTCTGTTTGTAATTTCCTTATATGTGAAACCTAAAGCCTTCATTATACCAAAACTTCTTCTGTTGTCTCTGATATTCATCACTATAATATTTAATATTGTTACAATGGCGAAAATTATAAATACTATAATTAACAAATAAGTAATAGGCATTACTGTGCCTGGAATTGATTTAATTGCATATTTCATGGTTGGATCAATACTGCTGGCACTTACATATGGAAACTTTTCATTAATATTTTTTTCAAAATTAGCTTTATCCTTAGCATTTTCTAGATTAAGGAATATAGTATCATATATAAATTGTGGATTTTCCTTGTCTGCCGCTGAACTTAATATTCTTAAACAATACCCATCTTCCCATAAAGAATTATACGAACCAGATATTATATAAGAACTTTTTTTATTATTTAGAGACAGTTCAATATAATCTCCTATGGATAAACCTGATTCCTTTAATATATTTAAAGAAACTGCCACTTCATTTTCATCCTTAGGATTATGTCCTTTTATCACACTAAACCCTAATCCATCACTGTATGAATTCATAGTTGTTGCCGCAAAATCATTGCTTTTAATTTTATATTTTTTAGTATCTAAGGCGATGCCTTTTGTTTCCATACTTCCATAAACATAATTTTTAACCACGCTATCTTTTTTTACGTAGCTAAGTGCATTTTTTATATCTTGTTTTGATGAAGATTGTGAAGAACTTATAGTAATTTCACCTTTCGGAATTCCAAACCAAACATTAAGATTTTGTCCCATTTTTGATATAGTAAAATCCAGATTTGCAAAGAGTATTATTAAAGTCAAAGCTAATGTTAAACTCACTGTTATACATGCAGAAGTTTTTTTATATTTAAATATATCGTTTATTGCTAAAGCAAGTGATGAGCAGTTGTCCTTAATCAATGATTTTGTGAGTTTTTTTCTAGAAGAAGTAACTCCTGCTCTAAGTGCTTCCACTGGAGAAATCTTGTTTGTTCTTCGTATTACAAAATACAAATTTAGAATTACTATAAGTGAAAATAGCACTACTGTAAATATAATCACACTAAAGTTAATACTTACATTATTAAAACTACCAATATATTTTAAAACCTTTGAGGCTGTGAAATTTAATATAGGTACGCTGCATAAAGCTCCAATAATGCTGGTAACAATGGCAATTAATGAATATCCAACAATATAAAATTTAAGTATTTCCTTCCTTGAAAATCCTAATGCTTTGTATACTCCAATAGATTTATATTCTTTTAAAATGTTATTCCACATAATAAATCTAATAAGAATAACTGAAGCAACAAATATTAGCAAGGATGCCAATGTTGCCGCTCCACCGATCATGGATATAGTCATAGTTGCATTTAATACTAAGTCATCCTTATCAGTTGAATATGTACCATTGCCTATGGCTGAAATCAAACTTTCATCTATATTTTTAACATCTATGTTTTTTTTAGGATTTATAAAAATCAGGTCTAATTTGTTAAAGCTAGCGAAATCATTGACATTGTTTTTATTAGTATACAAAAAAAGTTACCTATCAGTGAAGATGGATGAAGTGAATCATTTATTACTTCGGTTACCTTTAGGCTTATAGTTTTATTATTCCCCTTGAATTTCAGCGTATCTCCAAGAGATACATTATAATTTTCTTCAAATAGCTGACTTACCCATATTTCTCCTTTTCTTGGGCTTTTATTATTATTTAGTTGCCCAGTTTTGGAAAGTCCAAAAGGAAGCTTTTCCATGTCATCTATTGGAACTATATAATAACTTGAAACCTTTAAATTTGTACCCTTATTATATAAGTTATATCCTGACATAAAGCCTTGAATATCTTTAAAGGAATCCACTTTGGAGCTACTTTTGCACCAATTTAAGGCCTGATTTTTAGTTTTTTCACCATGACTATACAAAATTAAATCATAATATTTATCATTGACATAATACTTACTAACATAACCTTTAATTGAAGTTACTAAGGATAAACTAGTTGAAAATATCAAAGCAGATAAAAATATAAGGATTCCAATTAAAAAGCATTGAAGTTTCTTTCTTTTTAGTTTTTGAAGCCACATGATTTCCCCCTCTATTCTTCTATTAATTCAGTAGGTTTAGTCCTATTTATTGTGTTGCAACATAGGTTAGTTATGAGCATTATTAAAAGAAACATTGCTAACACTACTGATAGCGTTATTACAGGGGATATGATTAACACATCTACAGTTATGACTAATGCAATCAATTTTTTGCAAAAATCATATTTAGTATTATGGATAAAAAAATACTAATTATGGTTAACAATAATATTTTGTATAAATACCTGTTTCTTATTTCTTTGTTAGTAAACCCCAAAGCCTTCATTACCCCAAAATTTCTCTTATTATCTCTAATATTCATTATTAAAATGTTCAATATTGTTATAATTGAAAAAAATACAAATACTACAATTAACAAATCTGTGATTGGCATTCCTATACCTGGAATAGATTTAATGGAATATTTTATTGTTGGATCAATGTCACTTGCATTTATATTCTGAAATTTACCATTGATACCATTGGCAAACTTTTGAATATCATTGGTATTTTTTAAATTTATAAATATTTCGTCATATGCAAACTTTGGATTTTCTCTCTCCACTGCTGCATTTAACATTCTTATTCCATATCCATTTGACATTAATGAATTATATGATCCAGATATTAAATAGGATTTTTTATTGTAACTATTCAGCTACTATTTTGTATAAAATATATGTGTGCTCAAAAAACGTACTACCCTCAAATATTTTGTGTATTTGAGGGTAGTATGATGATATTAATTTTCTGCACACTAAAAAGAGGTGATTACACCTCTTTTATCGGAGCTTTTAAATCTAAAGTTGGGTCTATTGGATTTGCTGTAAATACTGATTTTATACAGTCTAAAGCATTATTACCTTGTTTTCTTACAGTAGATACATATCCCCTAATTCTAGTGAAAGCATTTGCTCCTGCTGGACTTCTAAAAGTTCCAGAAATTTTTTGTTTCACCTTAGCCATGCGTAAATCTCGTTCCGCTTGGTTATTGTCAAAGGGAATATCAAAATCATACATGAAAGCAAGAACTTGATTTTTATATCCACATAATCTATTAAGTAAATTAAGACTTACACTCCTTTTAACCTTCTTCTGAGAGTATAATTCAATATTTTTAGAATAGTCTTCATCAAAACCAGCGTTAAGTATTTTATCATACTTTGCTTCAAAATCTTGAAGTCTATTTATAGGTAAAGCATGATAATTGTTGAAGATTAAGTCTACTTCACGCTTAATTTCAATTAACAAATCTTTCATTGGCGTTGCCCATTCTTGATTTTGTAGCTCGGTTATAGCATTAAGTTCCCTTAATATATGAGCATTGCATAGAGCATGACTACAGTTGGTGTATTTATTATATGTTTTAAAACCATCATGTACTGCCGTACCAGTGAATTTTGAGAGTATTCCAATTTCATCAGTTGCTTCTTTACCTCGTTTTTCATGACATGCATAGAAAGTAAGGTTTCCATTTGAAGCAACGTGAAGCCATTTACGCTTTTTCTCTACATACATACCAGTCTCATCAAAGTGAACAGCACCAGTAGATGAGATAATACTATTTTTAATATTATCCTCTATAGGCCGTAATTTTTCATAACAGCTTTCATTAAATGTAACTATACTTCCTTGGCTCAGATGATGGTTAAATAAATCTTCAATAAGTTCAGCACTTCTTTTATATGGAATTAGCTGATATTGTGTTAAATAAACAGCTATAGCCTTTAACTTTTCACCATATTGAACTGTATTTATAATCCCATCAGGGAACCTAGCGGTATTTTTACATTTGCATTGTGGACATATTTTTACTTCTGCTCTATGCTCTGTAGTTTTAGCTTTTATTTCAGGTATATCTATAACTTGGCGAACAATATATCTTTCAAGCGATGTATCTTTTAAAGATGCTCCGCATTCAATACATTTTTCTAGACTATGAATTTTAATTTCATCAGGATTGTCATTTATACTCAAGGTTGACCCTTCATGACCTTCCTGACCGCCAGGTCGTTTACCTGATTTAGTCCTTAAACTCTTAGTTTTCTTTTGAATCCATCTGATGATGGTGGCTTACTGCTGTTATTACTATTTTTATTTATTTGACTTTCTAATGACTTAACACGCCCGTTTAAAGCCATATTATCATTAGAAAGTGATTCTACTTGAGAATTTAGTGTATTAATTTCATTTGATAATTTGTTAATAGCACTTATAACTTGAGATATACCTTGGTTGTAAATCTCAGTAATATGGCTTTCAGTCACGATGTGTCACCACCTTATCATTAGTTTTTGCAAGATAGGATTTATATTACCAAAAATCAATGATAAATGGAAGAGTTTTTTTCAATAAATTAATAATAGCACTAAATGAAATTTATTTTAATAGCTGAATAGTTACTTTTTATTATTGTTTATGCTTAGTTCAATATAATCTCCTATAGTTAAACCTGCTTCCTTTAATATATTTAATGAAACCGCCACTTCATTTTCATATCTAGGATTATGTCCATTAATAATAGAAAAACCTAGATCATTATTATATGAATTCATGGCGTTTACATTATATACAGAGCTTTTAATTTTGTATTTTTTTGTATCCAATACTATATCACTTAATCCCATGATACTTCCATAACTATAATTTTTGACTCTTATGTCTTTTTTAACATCACTTAACACATTTTTTATTTTTTCCTTTGATTTAGCCCCTGAAGAACTTATAGTAATATTGGTTTTAGGAATTCCAAACCAAGTATTAACATTTTCCCCCATCTTTGATATGGTGAAGTTAAGATTTGCAAAAAGCAATATTAAAGTTAATGCTAATGTTAAACTTAATGTTATGGAAATAGAAGTTTTTTTATATTTAAATATATCGTTAATTGCTAAAGCTTTTGGTGAACAATTATGTTTAATTAATGATTTTGTTAATTTTTTTCTTGAAGAAGTAACACCAGTCATAAGTGCTTCCACTGGGGAAATCTTATTTGTTTTTCTTATTACAAAATACAAATTTAAAATTACTATAAGTGAAAATAATACTACTGTAAATATAATTACATTGAAATTAATATTTACGCCCTTAAATTCTCCAATATACTTTAAAACCTTGGCTGAAGTATAGTTTAACATAGGTATACTAGCAAATACCCCAAGAGTACTTCCCAGGATGGCTATTAATGAATATCCTACAATATAAAATTTAAGAATGTCCCTACTTGAAAACCCTAAAGCTTTATATATTCCTATGGACTTATATTCCTTTAATATAGTGCTCCACATAATAAATCTTATAAGAAATACTGAAGCAAGAAATATAAGTACTGATGCTAATGCTGACGCTCCACCTATCATTGACGCAACAGTAGTTGCGGACTGTATAAGCAGGTCTTTATCACTTTCGTAGCCACCTGTATGTATTGCTGAACTTAAATTTTTTTCTATATTTTTAACATTTGCACCTTTTTTAGGCTTTATAAATATTAGTTCTTGCTTAGTAAATCTGGCAAAATCATCGGTACTATTTTTATCCGTGTACAAATAAATTATGCCCACTAAAGAAGATGGCTGAAGTGAATCATTAATTAAGGCTGTTATCTTTAAGCTTATTATTTTACCCTTTGCCTTAAATTTCAGTGTATCTCCAAGTGAGACATTAGAACTGTATGCAAATAATTGACTTACCCACACTTCCCCTACTCCTGGACTTTTGTTATTATTCAGATATTTTACCTTATTGAGTCCATAAGGCATTTTTTGCACATTGTCTATTGGAACTATGCCATAGCTTGAAATTTTCAAATTTTCATTATTTTTATATAAATCATTTCCTGAGGCAAATATCTCATAATTTTTAGCAGCATCAATTTGAGAGTTATTTTTACACCAATTTAAAATATTATTTTTTGCACTTTCATCTGCACTAAATAAAATCACGTCATAATATTTATCATTAGCATAATACTTACCCACATAATCTTTAATGGAAGTTACTAATGATAAACTAGTTGAAAATATCAATGCGGATAAAAATATAAGCATTCCAATTAAAAAGCATTGGAGTTTTTTCTTTTTTAGCTTTTGCAGCCACATATGGTCACATCCTTTCCTTAATTATATAGTAACTTATAATAATTAAGGAAAAATACTTAATTTATTAATAGAATCTTACAATTTGCAAAATAAAGAAGGATTAACACAGAATATTCTTCGCTCACCCTTTAGCATTGGTTTAAGTGTGCTATACTTAAAGTAGATTTTATTAGTAATTTAGGCATCATCAAAGAAATAACAAGTCAGTATTTCTTTTCAGATGCCTTACTAATGAAACAAGTATTAAACCTTAAGTTTTTGTATCAAAGGAGGTAATTGAATTGGGAGATAAAAGTCCAAAGAAGAAAGAAACTAAGAAGAAGAAAAAAGAAAAAATAGTTAATGCTCCAATTTCTCAATCTTCATCATTAAAGAAATAGTATTAGAACCTATAAAGACCCACATCAAAAATTAAATAACTTTTGATGTAGATCTTTATTTTTCAGTAAAGGCATCTTAAAAAAATAGCAAGTCAGTATACCCGTCTGTTTTCTTTCAGATTCCTAAATCAAGAAACTCTTAATTTTAGCAACATCTTCATTACTACACTCCTCATCACTATAACGTGCTTTTTCATAAATAACTGTGGCTTCACTAATATTCTTCTCTAAAGATTCCCTTATATTGCTCTCAATTTCAATAGGTGTATTGAAATTACAGACTAGGATTTTTTTTGTTTTATAGTATTTTACTAATTTTTTATATATTTTCCTGATTTTTTTACGATTTGACATGTTAAAAGGAAGTTCAAATTTCATTTTAAACTTATCACCCTTCTCTTTAAGTTCCTTTACTATATCATCTAATGAAATTACAAATTCTCTTTTTTCTTTTTTATGTGTTTTTTTTAGGCTTAACCCTTTGTAAAAATTTTTCAATTTAATAAAAAGCTTAAATACTAAATAGATAGCTAATAAGAATACGGTTAATAAGATAATGTACTTTATTATTCTTAATACAATTGTCATTAAATAACTAGTTTTCCCAACGTGTGTTAACTCTATTGGTAAATGTTTTATGGGAATAGGCGTATCTTTCTGTGGAGTAATATTTATTGAATTAATGTCCTGAGATTGTGAACCATTAAAAAAGCCTAAAATTATGCTTGTTAACTTATCAAACAATTTAAAAAGCCCCATCTTCCAAGATATGAATATGAAGAATATAATAACTCCACTAATAAATTCTATGGACTTTATCTTTATGCTTCTCATACGCTTTGAATATCCCTTGATAAATTCCCCTTCCCATTCCATAAGTACATCTATTCTGGTCATATATACATATAAAGCAAATGATATAGCTACATTAATTGAGGCAAAAGTTATTAAATGCATCACAAAAGTCAAACTGAATTTGAATGCAATAAAATAACATATTACCATTAAAATTTCACAAGGAAAGAGCATGCGGATTTCATAAAACTTAATAACTCCACTTTTTCTCTTTTTTATAGAAATAATAAAGTAGCCAATTATGGCAATTAAAAACACCACTTTTTC
This sequence comes from uncultured Clostridiaceae bacterium, assembly GCA_963725425.1. GTDB lineage: Bacteria > Bacillota > Clostridia > Clostridiales > Clostridiaceae > Clostridium_I. The sequence goes on along the minus strand of CAVRYJ010000045.1, from coordinate 622,174 downwards.
TATAAAAGTAAATGAAATTATGAAAGTAAGAAAAACTATAGAAAAATTAGCTAATAAATATTTAAAAGAACCTACTATATTTCTTCTAATTATAGTCATAGCAAAAATAAATATTATATATAATAAATCTTTATATATAAGGATAGTTTCCTTTGAGAAAAAGTATAAAATTAAAGCTATAGGCATGAACAATGTCCAAAAAAGTATCCAGTCTTCTGCAAGCTCATAACCTAGAGCTTTGCTTTTAATTGAATCCATAAAGTCTACACTTGTCTGCATTATATTTATTTTATTTTTCATAGTTCCCTCACTTCCCATATAAATAGGTCTTTATCATCCTCTATTTCAACTTCTGATCCCTTTTCTTTTGGTAAAATCCATTTAACACAAAACCCTTGATTTCTTGAAATCCTTATCCTGTCCTGAAGGTCATTACCATAATAATGAGAGACTATTACCCATAAGGGAACTTTATTTTGCTTCATCTGCTCCTCTTTAATAATTATACTTATAGGTGCTGAAACCTTAGTAATATCCACTCTAGCTAAGCTTTCATAAAAATGCAAATTTTGATTTATCCCAAAAACAGGTGGTAAATTTATTTGTTGTCCTGTAATTAAATCGCATCCATTAACCTTTAATCCAACCTTAATACCCTGTTTAAGATATTCTGTAACAAGGGATGCTGCAAGGCTGATAGCTTTCTCAACAAGGTTTTCTGGATCCCAGTCATTATATCTTTCTATATTGAGAAAAACAATAACCTCCTGAGAAGCTGTGAAATCATATTCATTTACCTTAAGTGCTCCAGTTTTAGCAGTAGCTGTCCAATTTACATCCTTTATACTATCGAAAGGATGATACTCACGGATACCTCGTAATTGAAATGGGTCCTGTATAATGTTTCTTTTAGTTAAAATTTCACCAGTTAAGCTCCTGAAGTTCACATTCAATTCTGCTGGAATTATTAATTTAGGGTAAACACAAAGATTAGCCTTGCTTTCATATGATGCTATAATTTGATTTGACCCAAATAAATCACCACTATGTAAATCAATTTGTTCTATTGTATAGAAACCTCTTTTAGCCCCTATAATCTTTAAAGTTTTAGTAACCTTCTCGTAAGGCATAATAGAAAAGAAATCCCTTCTATAGTTATCCTTCCCCTGATTTTTATTTATGTCCTCTATAATTATTATATTTCTTGAAACCTCAAATTGCGCAATTACCCACCATAGAGGCATTAACTTTTTATTTAAAATCACTTCAATTAATTCTGTTTCTTCTCCCTCGAAAATACCATTAAGATTAAATTTCACTTCAGTATCTACCTTCTTAAAGCAATTCTGTGAGTATATATTTCTCTGTACAATATAAAATAAAATCACTATAATAAAAGCTATAAATACTCTCATTCATAGTCACTCCTTGGACCATTGTTCTGTTGGTACTTCAATGGTAGCTAAAATTTCTTCGATAATAGAAGCATTAGTGACGCCCCTAAATTTTATATTATCTTTTAGTATAATTCTATGGCTAAATACATAAGGACATAAAGTTTTCACATCTTCAGGTGAAACAAAATTTCTCCCCTTTAAAGCTGCATACACTTGACAAGCTTTTAGCATTGCTAAACTTCCTCTTGGGCTTACTCCTAAAACTACTGAGTCATGTTTTAAGGTTCCATCCACAATTTTAAGAATATACTCCTGAATATCTGTGCTTACATAAACATTTCTAGCGCCAATCGATGCCTGTATCAGCTCTTCTTTAGAACATACCACTCCTAATTCTTCTAGTGGATTGTTTAAAATAAACCTCTGCATAATCTGTTTTCCTTCTTCAATGCTTGGATACCCCATATTAAGTTTCACTAGAAATCTATCTAACTGAGCTTCTGGAAGTGGAAAAGTTCCTTGAGTTTCAATAGGATTCTGGGTTGCAATTACAAAAAAAGGTTTATCTAATATGTAAGTTTTTCCATCTATAGTTACCTGTTTTTCCTCCATACATTCTAATAAGCTGGATTGGGTTCTTGGCGTTGCCCTATTAATTTCATCTCCAAGAAGAATATTTGTAAAAATTGCACCACTTCTAAAAGTAAATTCCCCAAGCTTTTGATTGTAGTAATTAATTCCTGTTAAATCTGAAGGCAATAAATCCGGTGTGAATTGAACTCTTTTAAATGTAGCACCAATAGATTTTGCCAAAGTTTTTGCCATAACTGTTTTACCCGTACCAGGTACATCTTCAAGAAGAACATGTCCACCTGCGATCATGGCAGTTAATATTACATCTATTACCTCTGATTTACCGATAATAACTTTATTTATATTTTTCTTTATCTTTTCACCTAGTAACTTTATCTCTTCAATCTCCAATTTAATACCTCCCAAATAACGTTTACTTAATTATACTCTTATTATAAAATTAACTAAATTGGTAAATATCATAAAATCTGCTATAAGCATTTATCAATTAAGTGAATAAATAACAACAAATTCAACTTGAAGAAACGCTATAATTTAATCATAGCGTTTCTTAGTGCTAGACATGACTGAAGTTCAACTAATAACCTTTTTTCTCCTTATATATATATGTGTATATACATATTAAAGCTATAGATAAAGTAATAACCAATACTGATACCACAATGCCTACTGAATTATTATGGTTTAGAATTTTTCCAGTATTAGGGTCTACTTGGTATATCATGTTGTTTTCATTAACAACAATAGAATGATATTTTGCGAAATAATCTATTATTTTTTCTTATCCATTAATCTTGGGAATAGTTTTAATGCATTATCATAATAAATTTTACGTCGCTGTTCATCTGTAAGTAAATCTGTCTTATCTAAAGCATCTGCCATTGCTATACATCCAAACTCAGGCGTATATGGGTAGTCACTTCCATATACTAAATGGTCAATTTCAACAATTTGTAAAAGATTGGCTAATTGTCTAGGGAGACAAACTCCTGCTACATCATAATATAATCCTTTTAGTTCAGCATACACATCTATTTTATTCCCAGGTTTCATTTGAAGATAAGCAGCAATTCTGTCTGCAAGTGTGGATAAAAAAGCTCCAGCATGAGGAATGATAAATTTTATATTAGGAAAGCGTCTTAAAGTTCCTTTCAATATCATATTAGTTACAGTACGCGTTGTATCAAAGAAAAATTCCATCATCGGAATAGGTAAATCGCTAGCAACATTTTTAGGGACACAGCTAGGTTTATTGGGATGAAGAACTACAACGGCTTTTCGCTTATTTAATTCTTCAAATATAGGATCTAAACAGGCATTTCCAAGATAAACTCCTTGTGTATTAGTAGGTAAAGTGAATCCATCTGCATGTAAAATATCCATAGCATACTGGATTTCTTTTACACTATCTTCTACATTGGGTAATGGTAAAGAGGCAAGCAAACCAAATTTTTCAGAATGTTTTTTTACAAGCTCTGCTCCATATTGATTAACTTCTCGAGATAGTATTTTAGCGTTTTTTGAGTACCCAAATTTAATATTAGGTAATGTAATTGATAACATTGAAGTAGAAACATTCAAATGCTTCATTGCTTCCAAATGTATTTGTGGACTCCACTCAGGGGTTGGCAATTCATTTGAATTTTCTTCTACGCAATTCAATAATGCTTTCCTGTAAGCTTCAGGCAAATAATGTACATGCATATCAATCTTAGGTATGCAACCTCCTTTATAATTTTTTATCATGTTAATTATATTCTCTTCCATAATTTTTCTCCTTTTTAATATTATAATTTTTAATCTCTTTAATTATAAATATAATTGTAATTATTGATGAGATAAAATCTGATACAGGAGTTGCTACCCATACACCATTAATTTTAAATGTCATAGGCAATAAAATTGCTAATGGAATTAGCAGTATTAATTGTCTTAATGCACTTAAAAATATTGATTGCTTTATCTTACCAATATATTGAAAATAATTTGCTCCTATTATCTGTGCTCCTATAAGAGGCGTCGCAATTCCATAAATACGCATTCCTTTAGAACACATATTATATAAATCCAAATCATTTTTTCCTCCGTAAGCTAGTACAATATTATTACTAAAGGCTTCTATTAAAATAAACATTACAACAGAAAATATAGTTGCATATTTAATAGATAATATTAATGTTTTCTTTACTCTATCATATAATTTTGCACCATAATTATATCCAATTATAGCTTGCATGCCTTGTCCTAGTCCGAATAGTGGCATATACACAAGCATAAATATGGTATAAATTATTCCATAAGAAGCTACTCCAGTACTCCCTGCATACATTACTGCAACACGATTAAATGTTAATGAAACTAGACTTAATGCAGATTGCATTATAAAACCAGAAACTCCAACAGATAATATATTAATACAAATATCTTTATTTAATTTAGTATTTTGAAATTTAAATCTAACTTTACTCTTCTTAGAAAATAAAAAACTAAACGCTAAAACTGAACAAATTATATAACTAATTACAGTTGCTGTTGCAGATCCTATAACTCCCATATGAAGTACAAAAATGAATATAGGATTTAAAATAATATTTGCAATAATACCTATTATAAAATTCATACACGATTTTTTTGAATACCCCATTCCACGTATAATATTATTCAATACTTGTGCCATTATGAAAAACACTGATCCGCTAATAAGAATTATTGTATATTGTTTAGCATAAATAATATTCTCCTCATCAGCACCATACAATGACAAAATTGGCTTTATAAAAACTAAACCTAGTAGTGTAATAATTACTGCCATGATTATACCTAATGTAAAGGCATTCCCAATAATTTTTTCTGCATCATTTTTATTATTCTCACCTAATTTCAATGCAACAATAGCTGATGCACCTGATGCTATTAATTGCGAAAAAGCCTGTATTAATAAATATACACCAAAAGAAATGGTTATAGCAGAAAGCCCCATAGTTCCTACCCCTAATCCAACAAACATTCTATCAAAAGCCATATTTATAGAATTTGTAATAAGTGATACAATTGCTGGAACTGAGAGCATAAATATTAATTTTTTAATTGATTCTATTTTTAATTGTTCCGTTCTATCCATTAAACTTCCCCCTCGTATAATTTAAATTTTTCGTGTGCTGCAGCGTCAAAATCAGCCCCCTGTTATCATATTTATTATATGAATCAAACTTCATCTTCATGTATTATTGTAATAACAATACTTTAAAAAGTCAATAACATGAAATCAAATTCATGTTATTGACTTTTTGAAATTTTTGCTTTATTATTACTTAAGGTGATTAATTATGGAAAGAAAAACGCGAAAGCCCATGCAGAAAAGAGCTTTAAATAAAGTGGAGAGAATTATTAAAGCAGCCTTCAAGCTTTTTAATGAAAAAGGATATTATAATACTACAACTGCTGACATTGCAAAAGAAGCAAATGTTGCCACAGGTTCTGTTTACTCTTATTTTGAGGACAAAAAAGATATCTACATTCAAGTCCTAAAAAAAATTAACGATGAAATTTTTTACCCTAGTATGGATTTCTGGGTGAATAATGATAAGCATTTAAATGATTCTGATGTTGCAAAAATTTATTTAGTGCTTTTTTAAAGTTGATACTTAAAAACCATAATTTTTCTAAAATTTTCCATGATGAAATGGAGGCGTTAAAACTTTTAGATGAAGACATTAGAAACATTTTTAATGAACAAGATGCTTATCGAATAGAAAAAATGGAGGAGATATTTCATGCTATTCCTGTTACTTTTAAAAGCCATGAAGACATGGAAATTTTTCTTCATTTCTCCATTTTATTAATAGATGATGTTTGCCATAAAATCCGTTATGATAACACTATTAAAGATATGAATCTATATATTGATAAATCCATTAACATGTTATGTGCATTGTTTATGGATGCTACAGATTTTCCAAAAGAACAGTAAAAAGTGGATGTAAGTATTATTTTTAATAAACCCGTTTTAATATAGAATATAGAAAGTCACAGAAAACACGAAATTGCTTGCAAGTCTTCTGTGACAACTTTTTTATATCATAATTTCAAAAATAAACTAGTCAATATACTCGTTTATTTTGTGCCAGATGCCTTAATCAATTTAATTTCATGTGCATTTCCATTTAAATCTTTAATAATCATTTTTAAATTACCTGTTTTATCAAAAGATGTAACATAAAAAGTTTTTGTTATATTTGTTATGTCAGTATTCTTATTATTAGTAGTTTCCACCCCACCATCCGATGCTCTGTAAGTGTTTCCTTTATCATCTACTAAGCTTATTTTATCAATTTGATTTGAAACTTCTTCACTTAAAGGTTTTGTTTGATTATTAAAACAAAACGTAATATCCATTCCAGTAGGTAGCATTTCAGCAGAAATAATATTAATCAAATCATTATTTTCAAAAGATTTATATTCAATTGGCCTCGCATCTTTAAATTTATCATTTAACTTTATATTTGTTTTCCATGTTCCATCAATTACTTTATACAATTTCACATTAGCTTCTGCTAATTGCTTTTTAGAATCATCATCCAATTTAGGTAAAGTGTTTGGATCCATTTTTGCAGAAGCATCAGAATAAAGTTCTATTCTAGTTATTGCTAAATTAAGAGCATTAATATTTTTATACTCCTTCGCTGCTAATATCATATCTTTATCGCCAAATCCATCCATAATACTTAAAATATCATTAAAAACAAATTCTCCTGTTGATTTATTTACACTAAAGTTATAATTCTGAGAAGTAGGTATTTCTTTACCATCTTTTGTTTTTAAACTTACTCTAATCTTTGCATATTTGAAATTTTTCATTAAGCTTTTATCATCAAATTTTAAATTCAGCGATATAGCAACTCTTTTGCTGTCTTTTAATACATTATTAACCTTTATCTCTACACCATTATTTATCATAGTTTTATTTTGTAAGTTCTGAATATATCCATTATCTACTGCACTTTGAACTCCAGCATTATTAGGAAATAATGTGTTTTTTATTGCTGCTATAGCCGTATTTCCAAATGCCATTCCTCCTATAATAGCTGCTAATAATAAAAAAGATACTATTTTCCGTTTATATAAAAACTTAAACCTCTTTTTTCTTATTATATTAACAGCCACCTCTTTTTTCTCCAAAACACTATCTGGTATTATTAAATCTTCATTTAGAATTTTTTCTATTTCTTCTTCAAAATTTATATTCATTATAAAATACCTCCTTTCATATTTTCTTTAAGTTAGTATGCTTTTAATTGTTGCCTAGACCTGCTTAACCTACTTTTTATTGTACCTTCTTTTTCATTAAGTATTTCACTAATTTCTTTTGTGGTAAATCTGTTTACGTAATACATAACTACAACTAACCTGCATTCACTTGTTAATTTATTTAAAATACTTTCAAAATACAATTTTTCCTCCGAACTTCCTCCATATGTAAAATTAGTGTCTTCAAAGAAGCTACAATCATCTACATACAAAATTTTATTGCCTTTTATTATGTCATTACACTTATTTATTAATATTTTAATTATCCACGTCTTGAAATAACGAGTTTCTTTAAGTTTTTTAATATTAGTAAATGCTGAAAGAATAGTTTCCTGTATAGCATCACCTATACTCTCTTCATTATTAAGTCTACATCTTGCTATCTTATACATTTGTGGCATGTATTCATCGATGACATTAATAAACGCTTCTTCATCACCCTTTTGAGCCTTTTTTATTATTAACTCCATATGTTCCCCCTATAAGTTCATACGCGCGTATGTACTAAATGTTAAATTTGAGCATTCTGATTACTTGAAGATACTCATTTTACACTTATTAGACAAATAATAATACAAAATAGTTGCACTTATTTTTCCAGTACAAAATCTATTGGAAAACCCTCATATAGCTCATAACATTGAGTACTCTATAATTTTAAGATAGTTTGCAGAACTATTAAAAATAAATTGCTTTTCTATATTTTTATTTGCATAAAAAGCTACCACTCCATAAGGTTAAATGAGTGGTAGCTTTCAATTTATTTATTTTGTTTACTTATACCATCTATTAATATAGTAATAACATCCTTTTCCTTCAAATTAGCATTCGATTTAACACTATTTGTATTTACCTTTATAAACCCATCATTAATTAGTTTCACCATTTCTACTCTACTAATATCTATTATTTTTGATGATAAAAATTTATCTAATCTTATTTTATCATGTAATTCATCAAGTGAAATTTCCACCTCATTAATTCCTTTTTCCTTAAGCATAATGATACTAAGTTCCTCATATTCACTTTCAATATAGTTATATTCAAAATCTATATTTTCTAATCCTGAAACAGCTTTAAATTTGCCAATTTGCTTATTCCAAGTATGACCGCTAGGGCATTTAAAAATAGCAAAATAAAATATATTTTTACCATTTGCATTTTGTCTTCTTTTAAGAGAATCTGTGAACTCTACTTTTTTTCCACAATTATGGCAATATTTAATCTCATGATTAATCTCATTATTATATATACACCAATTTAAACTTAATTTACTCTCCATATTTTCCCTTACCTCACTATAAACAAATTTATTTACACGGCAAGGAATATAGAGCGTTTATTTTATTTTGTAGTAATGCACAAATCATAAACACTTAAAATACTCCTTCCGTTTATAGATTTATATACATTACTTTAAATGTTGGATTCATATTATCGCCACCAATCTTTATAAAAATTATATGTCTTCAGTAGTTAGAGAACAACCTCAAAAACAGTTCTGAAATAAACATGTGCCATAACTATGATACTTAATGCTATGAGATAAATATAGCTGTGGACAATGTAAATCTGAAAATTGAGGAGGGCGAAATATTGGGACTTCTTGGTTGTAATGGTGCTGGTAAAAGTACAACTATAAATATGCTCTGTGGACTTTCAGTAAAAAGTGGATGTAAGTAAATTTTTGAAAATTTACTTACATCCACTTTTATTGATTTTTCAGCCTCATCGAAAAATCTTCCTTAACTTTTAACTCTTTGTATATCACATAAATTCAACCTAATCGATTATTTATACCCAATTGTTTTTTAATTCAAAAGCTCCAATCCGCAATATGATTGAAGCTTTTGAATTATTCTATTCTCTTTTAATTTCTATTTTAGGAAATTTTATGTTTTTGTACTTAGGAAATTTTTCTTTAACAATTGCTAAATTTTCAGCTGTATAAAAACCGCCTTGAGTATGTGTAATCTCTTCTACATGATGAGTTCTACCTTTAATATCGGTACGATCTCGGCATAACCCATTTTCAGCAATTACAAATTTCCATTTGCCTTTTTCTGTTTTTTCTAAATCTCCACCAGCACCACAAACTTGGCATTCAATTGGAAAACTTATTCCATCCCATTGTGGTTCTCCTAAAATAAGAGCATTGGAGTGACAGTTTGGACACCATCCCATATCTTCGTCACCTAACCATCCTCTTTTTTCTACTGGTGTATTTAGTGATTCCATAACATTATTACCAATTTTTTCAGCACGTTTAATCATATCATCGTGAAGTAAACATTGTTTTGGTGCTGGTACACGAGTAGCCAAATACATATCCACAATTTTAAAATCATTTGTAAAACATGTTGCTTGCATAGCTTCCAAAGACATAGACTGCCATGAACGCGTTGAACCTCCCACTGCAATTAAAGCACCAACTCTGTCCCTATGTTCAATAGCATTGATTGCTTCTAAAAATGAAGATTCATAACTTAGATTTCTGTGCATAAATTTTAAAAACGTTGCAGTTGGCATTAAATCATATGTAGGTGCTGCCATAATAACCGCATCTTGATTTAACATAACATCCATAATAGCTTTTTTGTCATCTCTTTTATCTAGTGTGCACCCAACATATTTTCCTTCAGTCATACCTTCTGTACATGCAGTACACCCTATGCAATCCATAATATTATAATCTCTTAGATTAATCATTATAATTTCTGCACCTTGCTTTTCACAGGCTAAAAGTGCCTCTTTTAATAAAATCTCAGAATTAGAATCTTTTCTTCCTGCTGTAACGCCCATTACCTTAAATGTCATAATAAAATCTCCTTTTTTCTTCTATAATAGTTTTTAATATACTAATTTCAATAAATATTTATCATTAAATATTTTAAAATCACACTTTATTTGTTAAACTATATATGCGCAATAAAATAATCTTAACACTAAAAGCAACATCATTCATCAGACTAATGTATGAAAATACAACATTAAATCTATATAACTTTAGACATTTTTCTAATGGATAACAAGGAGGAATTATTTTGCCTTACCTAAAAACTATATATGAGAAGAAATGCGAAATTTATGATAGCTTGGATTCTAGCAATAATATTAATAAAATTTTAAATACAGGTGAGACCTATTTAAATAATCCAATTTTTATTTTAGACACCAGTTATCACATTATAGCTCGATCTATCCTTGGGGATTCTATCACATCTTCTATAGAAAATCATAATGGTGAATATTATCTACTAATTGATACAGTGAATATTATGAAAAAAGATAAATGTATAGATAATATTTATAATTCAAGCACTGCTTTTTTTCATTTTTCTGATAAAAATCTTATTTTTTGTGCTATCCGAATTAATAAAATTACTATATCCTATATATGCGTTTTACAAGAATATAGAGAATTTATGGAAGATGATTTAGAATTAACAAATACTTTGTCCAAAACTATTTCTATACAAATACAAAGAGATAATTTGTTTATCACAAGTTCAGGTCTTGAGGAAGAGTATTATTTAATGCATTTATTATCTAATCCAACTGATACTATCATCTATACAAAACAAAGATTAAAAAATATAGACTTTAAATTAAATAAAAACATGATATTAATATCCATACCTTTTCCACAAAAGTATAAAGATTACCGCCATAATTTTGGATTAAGAGAACTAATTACTAGTTCTAAAAATATATTAGGAAATTGTATTTCTACCTATTACGAGGATAAAATTATTTTTTTAGTAAGTGAAAAAGATGATGCTATTTCTATAAATATAGAAGAAAAGTTTAAAAATTATTTAAAACTCAATAATCTAAAAGCCGGGGTTAGTTTTACATTTCAAAATTTGCTTCAAATAAAAGAATATTATGCACAATCAATTTATGCTTTACAATTTGCACAACGTCTAAATGATGATGGTTATATGTTTTATTTTAAAAATTTTTTAGAATATTATATGTTTTCATTATGTGAAGATGTAAGTGACCACATAAATACCATAAAACTCCACACATTAGTTCATCCTCTTATTAAAGAGCTTATGGAACTGGACAAACACAACAATACCGAACTATTAAAAACCCTAATGGTTTATCTTAGTAATAATAGAAATTCAAATATAGCATCAAGAAAGCTAAATATTCATCGTAGTACTTTTTTTTATCGTTTTCACAAAATAGAAAAATTATTGAATATATCTCTAAGCAGTAGTGATATATTATTTGAATTTGAATTATCATTAAAGATTTTGAAATATGAAAATTTTACATAACTAACAATTCCTTTACTATATAAAATTAGTGAAGGAATTGTAAAATACTGTATTTTATTTTTTTGCTAGCAAAATAGCTGTATTTTCTTGTTGCCAAATTTTTTGCACAGATTTAAAACCTGCCTTGTGGAGCATTTCCATCTGGTTTTCAACAGTACATGGAGTATCGTAGTGATAAAACCCTTTTGTTATTCCTAATTCAGAACGGATTCTCTTATTTTCACTAAAATGATAGTCTTCATATTCTTGACTAGGAGCCATATAATCTGTTTCAATATAAAAGCCATTTTGTTTTAAACTTTTTAAAATCTTCTTGTACAATTTAACCTTTTCTTCTGCTTCAAAATGATGTAATGTTTCCACAGATAAAGCTACATCAAATACAGACTCCCCCATATCATAGTTAAAGTAGTTATCTATAATAAGATTAATTTGATTTAACTTATCACTGTGCTTTTCTTTGATTTTTTCCACCATATCTTTAGCTAGATCGATGCCCGTAACATTAACCATTGGATTTATTTTAAAAATTTCATCTAACTCTAGCCCTGTCCCACACCCTAAATCTAGTAATTTAAGACCACTTATTTTAGGTATTAGTTTTGCAGTTTCCACATAATATTTATCCGCTCCATTTATACCTTTCATCATATGTTGTTCATAAATTTTGACTCGGCTATTAAAAAAGCTGCTCATTTCCTCTAATTCCAATTTATCATCCCCTACATATCTATATTAAAATTATATATCTCTAATAATGAGAGAACAACCTCAAAAACAATTCTGAAACAAACATGTGCCATAATGCAATTTTTGCATTATGGCACACTAAGTGCTGCTCTTATTTTTTCATTTCTGAAATAATTCTTTGTATACTTTTTTCTGATAAATAGTATTTAGTAGCAATATTTTTTATACAAGCACCACTTTTATAGTCTTCATAAATATTTCTATTTCTAATTGTATTTTCATTTCTAATTGTTGTATTTTCTCCCCAGACTTTTTTATTACATTCTTTTCTAGGAATATATAAATATTCACCATCTACATATTTTTGAATTACTTCTAAAATCTCTTGTGGTAATACATCATTGGCTTTAATATAGCTCATTATACTCCCCCTAAAGTTAAATTCTTTTTTAGGATTGAGCAAAGCCTATTTCATATTTTCAAATATTATTTACTATGCAATAGCCTTTGCTATGCATAAATAACATATTTTTTCATATATAACAAATCCCCTTTCATATAAATCAATACATTCGACATGATTTTTTACATTGTTTTCCTTATCAATTATACACAGTCTTAATATAATTTTCAAATAATCATTTTCTCGTCAAATTTCACCTTCATCTTTTATTATTAAGTTTTTTTATTTCCTCATCAATAACACTTTTATCAATACGCTGAAATAAAATATCCACCATAGGAATTACATTTCCACTTTCTATAAACTTAGGACACCAATCATCTCCTATGCTAAGCCATTTTTGAATTTTTGTTGATGAAAAAGGTAAAAACGGCTTCAATAGTACAGATAAATTGGCAATTATTTGAACACAGTTAAAAATACTAGAATTACACTTATCTAAATCTGTTATTCTGGTTTCCCATGGCTTCTCGGCATCATAGTATTTATTTGAACTTCTTACAAATTCAAAAATCTCATCTAATGCATCTTTAAAATTACCAGTTTCAATTTTATCACCAACACTTACAAATATCTCAGTTATTCTTTCATTTACATTTCCATTTATTATTCCATTTGGAATTTTACTTTCGCAGTACTTATTTATAAATACAAGAGTTCTATTAACAAAATTTCCATAAGCTCCTAGAAGTTCTCCATTGTGACTACATATAAATTCACGCCATGAAAAATCTGTATCCCTCTTTTCAGGTGCATTTGTAATAAAAAAATATCTAATTGAATCTGGATCATAATTTTCTACTAAGTAATCTGCCCATACCGCCCAATTTTTACTAGTGGAAATTTTTTTACCTTCTAGGGTAACGTACTCGCTGGAAATTATTTTATCTGGTAAATGCAAATTACCATAAGATAATAAAAGTGATGGTAAAATAACTGTATGAAATGGTATGTTATCTTTTCCATGTACATAATACTGTTTGCTATTATTCCAAAATTCATAGAAATTAATTTGTCTTTTTTGGCAGAATTCTTTACATGCTGAAAGATAACCTAATACAGCATCAATCCACACATAAACTTTTTTATTTTCATATCCTTTCACAGGTACTTCAGTTCCCCAATCCAAATCACGGGTAATAGCCCTATCTTGGAGGCCTTCTTCAATATATCGTTTTGATAAATTCTGAGCATTTATACGCCAATCTTTATGACCATAGATGTACTTAGTCAATTCTTTTTCTAACATGATTAAATTAATATATAATTGGGTTGAAGACTTCAAGATAGGCTCTGATTTACATAAAGAGCATCTCATCCTCTTCAAGTTTTCTGGCTCCAACAAACTTCCACAGCTATCACATTGATCTCCTCTAGCTTCACTCCCACAAATTGGACATATACCCTCTACATATCTATCTGGTAAAAACTTGTGACAATTTTCACAATATACTTGTTGAGTTTCTTTTTCATAAAGTGAACCATTATCAAATAATTTTCTTATAAAGTCCCGAACAAAATTTTTGTGATATTCTGTGGTCGTTTTTGTATAATAATCATAGGAAAACCCTAATAAATCAAAACACTTACAAAATTCATTATGATACCTATTTGCTATTTCTTGGGGTGATACTCCTTCTTTCTTTGCTCTTATCGCAATTGGAGTACCATGACAATCACTTCCTGAAACATAGATGACAGAATCATCTTTTGCTCTAAAGTACCTGGCAAGTACATCACCTGGTAATAACGCTGCAATATGTCCTATATGCAATGAACCATTAGCATATGGCCATGCCCCACCAATTAAAATATTCATTATACATCCCTCACTTCTTTAAATTTTTAAACCTTAATTGAATTTCATGAACTTTGATTTTACTAGTTTTATTAAACAAAAAAAATAAAAAGGCCCCATCCTCAGAAAATCTTTTTTTCCGAGGACGAGAGCCATAATAGCCACATCGTGATACCACATCAGTTCGTCTGTATTTCGCAATACAAACCTTATCGAGTACATATTTATACTCTATCACAATAACGAGCGAACCCGTCGTAGCCTAAGTGATTTCACTTTCGGTACGCAACTCCAAGACCATGTTCAGAAAATTTAGCCATCACCCCTTCTCATCAACCAAGGGTTCTCTGTAAATGTTTCAAATTCCTACTCTTCTTTTCGTAGTTTTTATAATATTCATTTAACTTTAAAAATATTATATGTTTTATTCAAGAAAATGTCAATATTCTTTAAGCAAATAATATTTTTTAAAGTATTTGTTAACTTGTAGGGCAAAGAAAATTTTCAACTATTACAAATATTAATCTAAAAATCATGCAATTTAGATTATAATAATAATTACATGATAAAGTTAAATTATTACAAGGAGAAGAAAACATGAATTATATTAACTTAACAAAATATATATTTTTAATATTACCTGCACTATACAACCTTTACAAAATACCTATGAATCAGTACGGGAATTTTATATTCCTCTTTCTCATAATCTTCTTAAATTCTCAGCTAAGAAGTTTAAATATAAATACTAATGTTAAACTTTTTTCTTTTATTTTAGAGCCACTGCTGCTTTTATACATTAGTAATTTATATTTTGGATTTGCCTTTATAATGATCTTTTCTACAATTATTGATGCTAGCCTTAAATTAAAAAAGGAAATATATCCATATTCACTGCTAATCGGGCTAATTTTAATATACCTAGTGAAAATCTCTTGTTCAATAGAATGGGTTGTAATTATAGCCATATTTTATATAGTGATTTTTTTACTCCTTTTAGAATTACGAAAGGCACTTGTTATTGGTAAGGATTCTCAGGCGCTTTATGACCAAATAAGAAAATATTCTTATGAACTTGAAAGTGCTAAAACAAGACTTATGGATTATTCAAAACAAGTTGAAAAAATATCACAACTCGAAGAAAGAACTAGAATTTCAAGAGAACTACATGATTCCATTGGTCACAGCCTTACAGGAGTTTTGATGCAAGTAGATGCATGTATTCAAATAATGGGTGTTAATAAAGAAAAAGGCATGGAACTTTTAAATTCTGTGTATACAAACATAAATAGCAGTATTGAAATGGTCAAACAAACAGTTCATAAGCTTTATCCTGTTGGATACAAGACTAATCTGGAGTCTTTAAGGGAACTAATTAATAAATTCAAGTTAGAGACTGGCACAAATATTCAATTTATAATAGATGGTAATGCATTTGAAATATCCCCTACTGTTGAAACGGTTATTTATAGCAATGTTCAAGAAGCAATTACTAATTCAGTTCGTTACAGCTACTCTAATTGTATTAGCATAAAATTATTATATGCTTCAGAGTATATTGAAATATTTATTTCTGATGATGGTGTTGGTGCTAAAGATTTAAAAAAAGGTTTTGGTCTTACTGGTATTGAAGAAAGAATAAGTATTATTGGAGGAACTGTTTCTTTTTCAGGAAATAATGGCTTCCATATTCATATGAGAATACCCCTTTAAAAAGTTAAGAGTTAAGAGTTAAAAGTTGATGAGGATTTTCTGCTAGCGCAGAATAATCAATAAATTTTGGGTGTTTATAAATAACATAGCACTATGCTAGTCTATTTTGTTTCATACTGCCTAAAGAAAGAGAGATGATAAATATGCCAATAAATGTGGTTATAGCAGATGATGATGCTTTAATTCGCGATAGTTTAAAACTTATATTGAATCTTGATAGTGACATAGCTGTTGTTGGGACATGCATTAACGGTGATGAAGCTTATAAAATTTGTTCAACCACTTCTGTGGATGTAGTCCTAATGGATATAAGAATGCCTGTATGCGATGGAATTATTGGGACAAAAAAATTAAAAATCAGTTTCCTCATATAAATATTCTCGTATTAACAACTTTTCAAGATGATGAATACATAATTCAGGCACTTAAAAATGGTGCTAGTGGATATATTCTTAAAAACACACCTTCCACTACTATAAGAGAATATATAAAAATAGTGAATAAAGGAGCCTTACTAATTCACCCTGAAATAGTAAGTAAACTTACTGAGATGTTAAATGTTAATGCAGAAAAAGATTTATCAAAATATAACCTTACCCCTAGAGAAATTCAAATCATACAGCTGATAAGTGACGGATACTCTAATAATGAAATAGTTAAGAAGCTTTTTCTCAGCGAAAGCACTGTAAAAAACTATGTTTCAACTATACTTACAAAATTAAATTTAAGAGACAGAACACAAGTAGCCGTATTCTACCTAAAAAAAGATTTCTCATAGTTACATGATAATACATTTAATGTTATAAATAGAAGCATCATGGCAAGGCACGTTCAAAGGCTACTCGCTGGGATTAAGAAAGACTAAGTTCCCCTTATTGTCAAATTACTAAAACTTTTAAACTCGCTACGCTCATACAATAAAAGTTTCTTAACGTAATTGAACAAACGTGGACCTAAGTCTTTCTAAATCTCACTCGAATAGCCTCTTTCACATGCCCTGCCATGATGCTTCTCATAATTCATTAAGATAAATATGACTTGAAGCTAAGCAAAAACCAATTAAAGTGGAGACAATTTTAGTTAAAAAAGAATTTTTGCACTAGAATCTTATTATGAATAACCACATAAAAGTATTTAACTCTTTACAAGTAACTTGTAACTTGTCACTTGTAACTTGCCTCTCGCCTCTTGTCACTAGTAATAGGCAGTACTTTAGTACTATGAATGCCCTACTTCTAGCTCATACATATGAAAATGAAAAGCACTATTATAATAGTAAAGATTTACTAAAAGAGAGGAGACTAAAAATGCCAATAATAGAAATCAGAGACTTAATCAAAAGATATGACAGAAATATAGCTGTGGATAATATAAACCTAAAAATTGAAGAAGGAGAAATATTCGGACTTCTTGGCCCTAATGGTGCAGGTAAAAGTACAACTATAAATATGCTTTGTGGACTTATTAATCCAACCTGTGGTGAAATTATAATAGATGGTATTAAAATTAATAAAAAAAACACAGAGTATAAAAGAGAAATTGGTTTAGTGCCTCAGCAAATAGCCATATATGAGAGTTTAAGCGCAGAAGAAAATATACAATTCTTTGGAAAGTTAGCAGGACTTAAAGGATCTCTGCTTAAAGAAAGGATCACTGAATGCTTAGAATTTGTTGGTCTTTTAGATAAGAGGAAAGCGCTACCAAAAGGTTTTTCTGGGGGAATGAAAAGACGGCTTAATATTGCCTGTGCCATTATGCACCATCCTAAAATTATTATTATGGATGAACCAACTGTAGGCATAGACCCTCAGTCAAGGAATCATATACTTCAGGCTATTAAGAAACTTAACAGCTTGGGTTCTACTATAATATATACAAGTCATTACATGGAAGAAATCGAAGCACTTTGCACTAGAATAGCAATAATGGATCACGGAAAGCTTATTGCTGGCGGAACCACAGAAGAGCTAAAAAAGCATGTTGCTTCAGATGAAAAAATTAAAATAAACGTTCGAGATGTAAGCTACAATTCCATAGAAGAAATTAAGGCAATTAAAGGAGTAACTGACGTAGATTATAGTGACAATAGCCTCCAAATCATTACAAAACATGCTCAAAGTTTATTGCAAGATATACTATTTATTCTATCCAAAAATAAAAATGCAATAATAGGTATAGAACTTTTAGAACCAGATTTAGAAACTGTTTTTCTTACCTTAACAGGCAGAAAGCTTAGGGATTAGGGGGTATTTAAATGAATATTATAACTATGGCTTTAAATCAGTTTAAAATGACAATTCGAAATAAGCTTAACTTTATACTATTAATGATGATTCCAGTTCTTATGATATTTGTTATGGGCTATGCCTTAAAGCCTGCTTTCCAGGCTAATAACACAATTGAAAAATTTAATGTGCTTTATGTTAATGATGATCATGGAACTATTGGCAAAGCTTTTGACAATATGCTTCATAAAGCTACATCAAAGTATGTGCATGTGGTAAGTACAAATTCTAAAATTGTGCAAACGCAAATTGATAGTGGTAAATATGACGAGGCAATAGTGATTTCAAAGAATCTTTCCACAAATGTTTTAAATGGCAAAAATGTTCAATTAGAGTTATAAGTTCCGGTAAAGATGAAATTAAGTCTTATGTAGTGAATTCTTTAGTAAACTCTTTTGTTAACTTTACAAATACACAAATGGGAATACAAAGGAGTTATTCTCAGAATTTGCCCCAAACCAGTAGTACGGAAGAATCACAAAAGCTTGCCCAGCTACAAGTAGCCTTTGGAAATGCTTTTACTATTCCAAAAACTGATCTAATGTCACCACTGAAAAAATTATCTAGTTACCAATACTTTACTGCTAGTATGCTACTATTTTTTATGATGATGTCAGGCATTGGCATTGGAACGAATATTATAAAAGAACGCTCAGATAAAATTTATATGAGAATTAATTCTTTTCCAGTTAAGAAAACAGACTACCTTTTAGGACAGATAATTTGTAAGATTATCACTTCTATTTTTCAAGCTATAACAATTGTATTATTTTCTGCATTATTATTTGGAGTTAGCTTTGGTAATAAATTTATTGGAGTGGCAGTTACGTTACTACTTATAATACTCGTATCCTCATCTTTAGGTGTTTTGTTCTCAAGTATTGTAAATTCAGAAAAAGCTCTTAACACTGGATTTAGTATAGTATTATGGTTCATAGCCTTTATGAGTGGTGGTTTTTCACCTGTACCTTCACTAGCACCTGTAGGAAAACTAACATTTTATAAATGGGGTTTTGATGCTTTAGCAAACTTTATTACCGGTGGAACCTTTAAAGCTGTTACAGTTGAGCTTACTTCTCTGGCGGTTTTAATAATAATTTTATGGACTGTAGCACTAGCTTTATTTAATAGGAGGACCTCAAATGAATAGTTTATTAATAGCCGGAAATATTATAAAAAGAACTTTAAAAAGTAGGAAAGAACTCTTTATTATGCTGCTTTTGCCTATAATTGCTATTGTTATCATGACATATTTTACGGGTTCTGCCTCTATATCAAAAATAAATGTAGGAATTGTAAATATGGACAAAGGTCTATATTCGGATAAACTTATAGCACAACTTGGTAATGAGAAAAACCTAGCCCTAAATAATTTAGAGGAAAAAGATATAAAAGCTACCATTCAAGATTCTAAAGATGTATCTGTGATTGTAATTAAAAATGGATTTTCAGAGGATATTTATAGTGGTAAGAAGGTTAATGTAGACTTTTACAGCGATGGAACAAATGAAAACACTGAGGAAATCAAACAAGATGTTAATCAATATATTAGTACACTTTATATGGTAAGTTACAGTACAAAGAATCTTGCTTTAAAAACAGGAAAGAGTGAAAGCAAAATAAGTAATCAGTTGTTTTCCAATATAAGTAATTCCAGTTTAGAAACAAATAGTAGTGTTAATGGATCTTCGGATGCAAATGCCCTACAAGAAAAGCTTGTACAATCCGTAGGTTTTTCCATGATGTTTATAATGGTTATTATATTTAACACTATGGGAACGATTATAGACGATAGAAAAAAGCTGCTCCTAGCTAGAACTGCAAGCTTTGACGTTAATCTATGGGAAATAGCATTTGGAAATTTACTTGGAACTCTTATAATTGGCATTATTCAAATAATACCAATCACGTTAGTAATTGCTTATGTTTATAAATTACCAGTAGGAATTAAAATATGGGGATTATTTTTTATACTTCTCTGCTTTATTATAGCAATAATTGGTATGGCTATTGGACTTTCAGGAATTATAAAAGACAATTTAGATCCAAGTTTAATACTGGCCACAGTGACTTTACCAACTTGTCTTCTTGGAGGGTGCCTTATTCCACAATCACTAATGCCTTCCTTTATGAGGAATATTGGCTATATTGTGCCCCAAAAATGGGTGCTGTCATCAATTCAAGAGCTTATGGTAGGAGGCTCCATCAATAAGATACTTTTTAACCTTGTAATTGTGTTGATGTTTGGCCTGGCTTTTACAACATTTGGAGTTAAAACAATCAGACCACTTGATGATTAAGGCATTATGAAAAAAAATAGTTATTGACAAAAATAGCTAAATGTTTTATTATTAGTAAGTAGTTAAATTTTAACAAGGAGGGGTAGGAATATGAAAATTGTATATGATTTTGTAACAGGTCTTAATCTAATATTTAAAATTTCACAAGATAGCCCTGCCTCATCATTCGGAATTTAAACCGTAATATTTGACTTTTAAGTCATGGGCTATCAATTCCATGGCTTTTTTTATTTGCATATTTTGTGAATTTCCATTGCCATTGGAGTACCATGGCTTTTTTATTTTGGGAAAAATAAAAAAGCTAACAGAATTAATTAGCTGGGGGGAATCAAAATTGAAAAAAATATTAAAATATGTATGGAAATATCACATCTTTATTCTATTACCTCTTGCCGCCATGATTGTAGGTATTATGTTAGATTTGTTAAATCCTTATCTTACACAGATAATGATAGACAAAATAATAACAGGTAAACAATATGGGCTGTTAACTTCAGTTCTTGCTGCCATTGGCGGTATCGCAATATCAAGAGCAATCCTTGGATATGTAAAGGAATATGGATTTGACTGGATGTCTACAAAAGTTGCCATTGATATAAAGGAAGATTTATTTAATCATATTCAAAGCCTTTCTTTTAGTTACTTTGATAGTATGAATACTGGTGAACTAATGTCAAGAATCGGTGAAGACGTAGATAATATATGGAGGGCAACTGGTTTTGGAGCTTCGCTATTCCTTGAAAATGCCATATATTTTATTTTGTCCGCAATAATTCTTTTTAGATTAAATTGGATACTTGCACTTGTTTGTGTTGCAACAATGCCTATTTTAGCCTATACAACTATGAAACTAGAAAAAGAAATAAATACTGCTTTTGGCAAAATTAGTGATCAGACAGTTATTCTTAATACTACAGCTCAGGAGAATATTGCTGGTGTGAGACTTGTAAAAGCATTTGCAAGAGAAAAGCATGAAATTTTAAAGTTCTTAAAGTTAAATACAACCAACTACGACCTGAATTTAGATGTAAATCGTATTTGGGCTAAGTATAATCCACTTCAAGATTTTTTAGGTAATGCCTCCACATTACTTGTAGTTTGCGTAGGTGGTATTTTAGTTATTAAAAATCAAATTACCTTAGGTACTCTAGTAGAATTTAACGGATATGTATGGCTGATGATTTCACCTATGAGAATGATTGGATGGATTACAAACGTCCTAGCACAAAGTTCGGCTTCTGCTAAAAAAATCGAAAAAATATTCCAAACTAAAGCCCAAATTGAAAGTCCTAGAAATGCATTAGTTTTAGATAACCTTAAAGGAGATATTGAATTTAAAAATGTAACCTTTAAATACAACAACGAAATGATTTTAGATAACATTAATCTTAAAATACCAGCTAACAGTACAGTTGCCATAATGGGAACTACTGGCGCCGGTAAATCATCATTGATAAATCTTATTGGAAGATATTATGATGTACAAGAAGGCTGCGTTTCTATAGACAACGTAGATGTGAAAAAACTTGATTTAAAATCATTTAGAAAGAAAATGGCAATAGTTCCTCAAGATACTTTTCTTTTCTCAGACAGCATTGAAAAAAATATTCAGTTTGGAAAAGCTGATGCTACCTTAGATGAAATAAAAACTGCTTGCAGTGATGCTTGTGCACTTGATTTTATTGAAAAGCTTGAAGATGGCTTTGATACTGTTATTGGAGAAAGAGGTATAGGATTATCTGGAGGACAAAAACAAAGGCTATCCATTGCTAGATCATTAATAAGAAAATCTAAAATACTAATATTAGATGATTCTACTTCTGCACTAGATATGGATACAGAATACAATCTGCTTAAAAATCTTTACAAACAAGTGCGAAAAACTACAACTATTATAATTGCTCATAGAATATCAGCAGTAAAAAATGCTAACATGATAGTATTTTTAGATCAAGGTAAAATAATTGAATCTGGAACTCATAGTGAGCTACTTGCCAAAAAAGGTAAATACTACGAAATCTATTGTGAGCAATTTAAAGATTTGGATCAAAGTGAAAGTGAGGTTATATAATGGCCAAAAATTCTATTAACCAAGATGAAGATTTAAACAAAGTTTCAAATACAGCACTATTAATGCGATTATTAAGCTATTTAAAGCCTTATAAATTAAAAGTAGCTATTGTATTAACTCTTTTGATTTATGTAATGTTATGTGGTCTTTTAAACCCTTACCTTCTAAAGCTGGCAATTGATAATTATATTTCACAAAAAAATTTAAATGGGTTAATTACAATATCCGCAGTGCTGCTTGGTTTTAACGTATTTTCAATGTTCGCATCAAAAATCAGAATAATCATGATGGCTAAAATAACAAATAAAATAATATTAGAAATTAGGCAGGAACTTTATATTCACATTCAAAAACTTTCCTTTTCTTTTTTCGATAACAGACCTATTGGGAAAATACTAGCTAGGGTAATTGGTGATGTGAATTCTCTTCAGGATTTATTTTCAAACAGCATAACAAATTTTATTCCAGAAGTTTTAACTCTTGTTTGTGTTACAGTTATTATGTTTTCTATGAACGTAAAACTAGCTATTGTTTCTATATGTATATTACCATTCCTAGGTTTAACACTATTTTCAGTGGAAACTTTTTCAAGAAAAAAATGGCAATTGTATAGACAGAAAAGATCAAACATGAATGCATATACTCACGAAGATTTTTCTGGTATAAGGGTAATTGAAGCCTTTGGTGAAGAAAAACGGAGTTCTAATAATTTTTCAACCTTTGTAAATGAAATGATGGATGGTTTTCTAAAGGCAGTAAAGCTTAATGATACCTTCTGGCCAATAGTTGCTTTATCTTCTGGTATTGGAACAATTCTTGTATTTTGGTACAGCATAAGCCTTGTAAAAACAGGGAATATCACTGTAGGAACTATGGTTGCTTTCACTTCCTATGTAACAATGTTTTGGAAACCTATTATAGATCTAAGCAACTTTTACAATACTCTAATAACGAATTTTGCTGCTGGAGAAAGAATCTTTGAAATACTGGACATAGAACCAATGATTACTACCCTTTCCCAGGATAAAATGCCAAAGATAAAAGGAACTGTTGAATTTAAAAATGTAGCATTTTCCTATGAAGCTTGTGAACCGATTTTAAATAATATAAATTTCAAAGTAAACACCGGCGAAACGGTAGCCCTAGTTGGTCCAACCGGTGCAGGAAAAACTACTATTGTAAATCTCATAAGCAGATTTTATGATTGTGATACTGGAAAAATATTAATAGATGGTAAGGATATTAAACATGTTGAGCTGGAATCCTTAAGAAGTCAAATGGGAATCATGCTTCAAGATACTTTTTTATTCTCAAATTCCATAAAAGATAATATACGTTATGGTAAACTGGATGCTACAGATGAAGAAGTTGTTGCAGCTGCTAAAGCAGTTAATGCACATGGTTTTATTATGAAATTAAAAAATGGATATGATACTGAAGTTAATGAAAGGGGTTCTAGGCTTTCTGTTGGAGAAAGGCAACTTATCTCTTTCGCTAGAGCATTACTGGCAAATCCAAGAATATTAATTCTAGATGAAGCCACTTCAAATATTGATACCCATACGGAAAAGCTTGTCCAAGCGGGTATCAGTAAACTTTTATATGGCAGAACTTCCTTTGTTATTGCCCATAGACTTTCAACTATAAGAGATGCTGATAAAATCATGGTTATTTCAGACGGAAAAATAGGTGAAGCAGGAACACACGACGAACTTTTTAAACTGAAAGGACATTATTATGATTTATATATGTCACAGTATAGATTTCTTAGCGAGGGAGCTTGACTCACTCTGAATGAGAGTGTTTCTGAATTGCGAGAAACTGCTGAGTATTCTTTCAATTAAAAACTGAGAATTAAGTTAAAAGTTAAAAGATAAGAGTTAAAAGTTATGGTGGATTTTCTGCTGGCGCAAAAGAATCAATTAAAGAAAATAAAAAAGGATCTATCGCACACTGAAAATTAATTTCTATTGTGTGATAGATCCTTTTTTAGTAACTAAATATCTTTCATAGTGTTATTTGAAAATGTAACTATTACAAGTATAATAAACATAACTCCTGAGACTAAAGGAAGTACATAGCCTTTAGTAACCTCTAACAACTTTCCAGCTAAAAGCATAGCAACTGGGGTTATTATTCCACCAAAGGTATTCTGAAAGCCAAGAACCCGTCCTAAATAGTTATTAGTAATTTTCTCTTGCTGTATTGCATTAGTTGGAACATTAATTAACACTGTAGCTGATCCAAATAAAAATGTAATGAATACCATAAAAATAAACAGTACACTTTTACTAATATAAAACATATTCATTATTACTCCTGCACCTAGTAACATAAATGGGACGCAAAAACTAATGAAGAGTACATAAGTAGTTTATATTTCTTATCAGGTAAATGAACAATGGATAATAAAACAGAAGTAATAACAGCTCCTATAGATATAGCTCCCTGAATTATTCCATACTGAGCAGAACCTAAATGAAAGCATTTTAAAACCAAATATGGCATAGGTATTACAAAACCTAAGTATATTAAAAAATTTCCAACCATCGAGTAAATCGTTAAAAAAATAATTAAAGTCTGAGTTTTAATATACTTTATGCTTTCTTTTGTATTTTCCAATATAGTATTTACTGAAATCTTTGGTTTATGATTTGTAATTAATTTTGATATATCATTTATATTATAATTAATGAAATACTGGGAAATTCCTGAAAACAAAAATGAAAAAGCATTTACCAATATAAAATATCTCATACTTATAAAACTAATAACAAACCCGCCTATTGAAGGAGCTAAAATGCTTCCAAGAGATGAAAGTGTTTGCTTAATTGAATTTATCCTAATAATATTCTTTTTATGCACTATATTGGGTATCGATGAACCAGAAGCGATATTGAAAAATATATCCATAGTGTTTAATATTAAAATCGTAATGTAAATATGTATAATTTGAATATTACTTATGCTTGCTATCACATATAATATAAGCAATGTTACCCATCTTCCCAAATCCATAAAAATCACAATTTTTTTTCTTTCTAAAATATCAATAATAGCCCCTGCAAAAGGCGAAATAAGAATCCTAGGAATTGTGCCTATTGCTAATGATATACTGAAAGCCATTGCTGAACCAGTTGTTTGTAGAATATAATATGAAATAGCAAAATTATAGATTCTTGTACCAAAAGTAGACACAAACTCACCGGAAATCAGCAATATAATATTGATAAATTCTTCATGTTTAAATTCATGAAAATGCTTATTATTGTATTTAATTTCCATCATTTGCTTGTTTCCCGTCTTCACTGTTATTATTAAATAATTCTATATTGTTACAAATTATTTTTCTAAGATTATTTGTAATTAGCAAACATTTATCATTATTTTCCCTATCATTATCAATCTTTTCCCTCGAAGCACTACAACCTCTTAATTTTATTACATATTCATCATTACCCAAATCTTCTTTATCGCATATTCTTATTAAGGGTAATATAATGTTCATTTCACCTTTAATCTCATCTCTTAAATCTTTAATTTTATTAATCAAGCTTCCATCAGAATTTATATCTGCTATGGGTATTAAATTTTCTCCGATATGTATTTCTAAGTTAATATCATAAAAACTACTTAATCCTATGATTTTTTCGTATTTACTATCAACACATGTAAGATCAGTTAATAGCTCAATTACGTCTATATTTTTCACCCCGTTTTTATTGCTAACATTGATAAAAGATTGTAGAATTTTCTTTGAATAACTTAAGTTCGAAATCTCATTGTTGATTATTTTCAATTGTTTTTCAAAAATATTAATAGCATACTTGCTATCTCCTAGAGTTATAATTTTACAAATCTTGTTTAACGGTAATTTGATTTTTTGAACAGTATAATCTGCTGTAATTTTATTATCTCATCCTTTTCATATAATCTATAATTCGAGCTCGTCTCTCTTAAACTCTTTATTAAACCTATATCTTCATAATAAAGAATTGTTCGTTTTGAAATGTTAAGCAGCTTTGAAAGCTCCCCTATGTATATTTTATCTTCCACACACTTCACCTACTAACTTAAATTATCTACTTAATTGTTACCATACTCTAAATTATAAACGTATACGTAAGGTTGATGTCAATAAAAAAGAATAAGATTTTTCATTCATATCTACTATGTCTCCTATCTTTTATTTTGCTCATTTCCTTCTTATATCATATCCGAAAACACTTATTTTACCTATATTTAGTTTTACTAAGTAATGTTTTCCTTTAATTTTGTTTTTCTCAGCAACTTCTCAGCAAATTCTAGGGCAGTTCTAAGATTTAATATGTATAATTATGCTAGGTCAATTGAGAGTTTTTATATTATTCCAAACTACGAAAGAAGGTAATTAATAATGAATATATCATCAATCACTAATTCGCCAGCACAAATTAACAATATTACAAATAATAGACAATCACAAAAAGTTGATTCAATGTCAAGTGCAACCAAAACTCAAGGCAGCGCTAAAATACAAACTCCAAACCCGGATACAATGACAAGTGCAACTACAAAAAGTGGCGGAGATCATAGCTTCGAAGCTAAAGCTTAATTATAAAATATAATTATACAAACTCTCTTTTGCCTAAATATTATTTAAAAAAATAAAAGGTAGAGTCCAAATACTACTCTACCTTTTATTATTTCTATCTTTATGATTTATTGATCTTTGATAAGAAACTCAAAGGTGGACTACAATTTTACAAATCATAGCAGATCCTATTCATGGAAGCTTATTACCTGCCGCTATATATATTTCATACCATTCCTTCCTTGTTAATTCTACCTTCGAAGCCTGACAAATATCTTTCAAACGCTTACTCTTGGTTGTACCTACAATAGTTTGAATTTTAGCAGGATGCCGTAAAATCCAAGCTACTGCAATTGCTGAATTTGTTACGCCTTTAATTTTTGCTATTTCATTTATTTTATTGTTTAGTTCTGGAAATTTGTCATTATCTAAAAACACTCCTGCAAACATACCATACTGAAATGGTGACCATGCCTGTATGGTAATATCCTTAAGACGACAATATTCTAAAATGCTTCCATCTCTATCAATAGAAGGATTTATCTCCATATTTACATTAAGTCCAGAATCAATCATACCTGTATTAGTTATACTAAACTGCAGTTGATTTATAATGATTTTTTGATTTAAATATTTATTAAGTAACTCAATTTGCATAGGTTTTTGATTACTCACTCCAAAATATTTTACTTTACCACTACTATGTAGCTTTGTAAAAGCCTCTGCAACATCCTCTGGTTCCATAAGTGTATCTGGACGATGAAGTAATAGTACATCTATGTAATCTGTATTCAAACGTTTCAAACTGTTATCTACAGAGTTTAAAATATGTTCATTAGAAAAATCAAAGTACCCTGATCTTATGCCACATTTTGTCTGCAATATGTATTTTTCTCTACTATAAGAAGTTGTCTTCATAGCCTGTGCAAAAACCTCTTCTGATTTGCCATCACCATATATATCCGCATGATCGAAAAAATCAATTTCCTCATCTAAAGCAGTGCTTATAAGCTTAGCTGCATCGCTACTAGAAAGCTGATTAATTCTCATACAACCCAGCGAAATCTCGGACGCAGTTATTTCGCCATTTCCAATATTGATTTTTTTCATAATTACACCTTCCTTTATGTTTAAACCTTTACATCTTCATATTATACTGGTTATCTAAAATAAAAGCCATTAAATAATGGTTTTCTACTGGTAGCAAATGAATTAATATCTTTAATATACTTTTATTTATTGTTATAATTATTATACTCTAATCCCATTCTTATGAATAAAGTATAAATATAAAAACTAAGGCTCTTTCTAGGAAAATATTACCTAGGAAGAACCTTAGTTTTTAATATACTGATTTTATTTATTGGCTATTTTTTTATTTTTCCTAAAATAACTATTTGGACGTGGTTTCTTTGCATACTCTTTTTTTCTACCATTTTTATTTTCCGAAGCACCCAAAGTATTTGTAACAATACTTGATTTACTTATAGGATAAGGATGATCTTCATTCACTGGTATTGATTTTTCCATAAGTTTTTCAATATCTCTAAGACATTCTTTTTCATCCTGATCACAAAATGAAAATGCAACTCCCTCAGCTCCTGCTCTTCCTGTACGTCCAATTCTATGAACATAAGTTTCAGGTACATCTGGTAAATCGAAATTTATTACAAGGGACAAGTCATCTACATCAATACCTCTT
Organism: uncultured Clostridiaceae bacterium; assembly: GCA_963725425.1. Classification (GTDB taxonomy): domain Bacteria; phylum Bacillota; class Clostridia; order Clostridiales; family Clostridiaceae; genus Clostridium_I. The sequence continues at coordinate 592,989 of CAVRYJ010000045.1, read as the reverse complement.
GCAGCTATATCCGTAGCGACTAAAACTCTTATTTTCTTTTCCTTAAAATTACTTAAAGCAAGCTGCCTTGCATTTTGTGACTTATTGCCATGAATGGCTTGAGATTCTATTCCCACTTTAGCAAGTTCATCGGTTATTTTATTTGCACCATGTTTAGTTCTAGAAAATACAAGAACTGAATCAAAAGATTTATCCTCTAATAAGTGAATAAGCAAAGCTTTTTTATTGCTCTTTTCAACGAAAAATACTGATTGCTTAATAGTATCAATAGCTAAAGCATCAGGAATAACCTCTACCTTTACAGGTTTTATGAGAATTGAATCCATTAATTTTGAAATACTATCAGGCATAGTTGCAGAAAATAACATTGACTGCCTATCCTTAGGAAGTTTTGCTATAATTCTTTTTACATCGTGCCCCATTCCCATATCAAGCATTCTGTCTGCCTCATCAAGCACAAAGATCTCAATATGTTGTAGATTTATATATTTTTGCTGAATTAAATCAAGAAGCCTACCTGGTGTTGCTATTAAAATATCCACTCCTGATCTTAATGCCCTTACCTGTGATCCTTGTGAAACGCCACCAAAAATAGTAGTATTTTTTAGTCCAGTGTATTTACCATATGCTGTAAAGCTTTCTCCAATTTGGATGGCTAATTCTCTAGTTGGAGCTAATACTAATGCTTTAATACTTCTATTTCCCTTTTTAAATGTTTGGTCATTACAAAGAAGTTGTAATGTAGGTATCGCAAAAGCTGCTGTTTTTCCTGTACCTGTCTGTGCGCAACCTTCTACGTCATGTCCTTCAAGTAATGCTGGAATAGTTTGTTCCTGAATAGGAGTAGGACTTGTATAGCCATAATCTTTTATAGCTTTCAAAATAGGTTCTATAATATTTAAATTTTCAAATAACATTTTTTCTCCTCTTAAGCATTTGTCAATTGTGTAATTTATTTCCATTACTTAAATCAACTGCTATGTTCTTTATTTTTTTATGCTTCATTTCTTTAACTTAAAATATATTTTTAAGCAACTAAAAACCCCTTAAATATAATAAATATTCAAGGGGTAAATATTAATTAAATAACTAATTAAGCAACTGTAATATTTTCAGCTTGAGGTCCTTTTGACCTTCAACTACGTCATAAGTAACTTTTTGTCCTTCATCAAGGGATTTATAACCCTCTGAGTTTATTTGTGAAAAATGAGCGAAAACGTCATTTCCGTCCTCTCCTGTAATAAATCCAAATCCTTTTTCTGCATTAAACCATTTTACTGTACCATTCATAATGTGTACCTCCGAAGCTTTATTCTTAAACTCATTGTAACAATTCACTAATAAGATCTCGATATCAACATACTATAAATAGTACTAATTGAAATATATTTGTGTTTCATTATTTACTACTAAATTTAAGTCATTCATATAATAACATATAATAATACAAAAAGCAAGTTATTCGAATATAATTATTTTATACTTATAAATTTCTCAATATCTTTTTCGATTATTTTCAAGGAATTTGTCCAAAATTCTGTGGAATGAACATCTATATTCATTATTTTTGCAATATCAACAATATTGTTTTTGCTTGTTTCACTTAAAAACTCATCATATTCTTCAGCAAATCCTTGTCCTCTTTTTATATATTCAGCATACAACCCTTTTGAAAAGAGAACTCCAAAAGAATATGGAAAGTTTAAAAACTCATTACCAGACATAAAATATCCAACTTTATTCATCCACATATAAGGATGGATAGTTTCACTTTCAATGCTACCACCATAAGCCTTTCCCATACAATTGACCATTAATTCGTTTAATTGTTCACAAGACAATGGGCCAGATTTCCTTCTTTTAAATAATTCATTTTCGAATAAATATCTACCATAAAAATCCACAATATAGTATGCTGCATCAGAAATACTTCTCTCTAAAATTACTAATGCCTCATTACTTGGCAGTGTTTTTAGTAATTCATTATTTACTATTGTTTCACAAAATATTGAAGCTGTTTCTGCAATAGGTGTTGGATAATCTGTGTTTAGCATACTTTCACTAAAAAGGTTCGAACTATGATATGCATGTCCAAGCTCATGTGCTATTACAGTTACATCAATATAATTTCCGCTAAAGTTAGTAATTATACGACTCTCTTTTATTGGAAAAATATCTACTGATAATCCAAAATTACTTTTATCTTTTCTTGACTCTGCATCAATCCACTTATTTTCAAAAGCTTTTTTGCAAAACAAGACATTTTTTCACTAAAAGTTTTAAAACTAGCTACTATTAAATTTTTAGCATCCATATATGATAGTTTCTTTTTACTATCACCAACAGGGGCATAAATATCATAAAAATGAAGTTTAGAATTATGTCCTAATAACTCAGCCTTTTTACAAAAATATTTATGGAACATGGGTAAGCTTTCTCTTATTGCTGAAACCATAACATTTAAAGTTTCAAAATCCATTCTTGATTCTAGAAGCACTTTCTCTAATGGTGATTTGTAACCTCTCATTTCATAAATGGTAAGAGCTTCCCCACTAATTCCATTTAAACATGTACAGCAAACTTGTGATATTCTTTTACACAAATTCGCCTCTGAATAATAAGCTTTTTTTCTTAATAAACCATCTTTTTCATAAGCTATATTCCTAATCTCCGAAAGCGTTAATTTTTCTGCTACCACATTAATAGAAATATCCGTTGTTGTTGTAGCAATTAGCTCCATATAAAGTTTTTCCCAAGCTTTTGAACCTGTGCTTTGCATCTTAGAAATAATAACTTCTTCCTTTTCGCTCAATAAATATCTTGATTTTAGCAAAAGTTCTTTAAGATAGAATTTATGCCCAAAAAGATATGATGACCCTTCTATTATTTTATCTAAATTTTTAATATTCCTAAGCCACCTACTAAATTTTACAGAAGCTTCAGTAATGTCAGAATTTTTATTTTCAATATCATCTAAAACATTAATAGCTTCCACGTTCTCAAAATCAGCATTCACAATTAAATATGCATAAGAATATAACATTATATATAATCTTTTGTATTCATTATTAATGCTTAAAAATTCTTGAATTTTATAAGAAGATTCCTTATCATTTTTGCAATTATCTATATCTAATTCATTTATATCAACTATATATCTTTTAAGTTGCTTCATATCATCTTTGAATTTTTCAGAATCAAAGGAAGTATATATTTTATCTAAATTTCATGTCAAATCCATTAATTAGTATCTCCTTCCATATATACTTTCATTATACAATACTTTCACTATTAATACCTTTTGTTTTTTTTAATTCTTTAACACAAAATGGCACTTCATAAGCAAGCATAACAATCCAACCAGCTAAACAGCTTAATGCAATTCCTACAATACCAAATTTAGGTGCTAGTATATATGCAAATATTACGCGTCCAACTATTTGTATAAAAGTTGACCTTAATGTAATTTTTAAATCTCCAAGTCCCCTGAAATATCCTTGTATTCCATTCGTACAACCTGGAAGGAAATAAAAAAATGCCATCATTTCAAGATATTTCACACCGAGCAATACAACTTTTGAATTTGCATCTGAAACAAAAAGATGCATTATATGAGGTGCTCCAAAGTAAACTATACCTACAATTATACACCAATATAAAGTTTCAATTTTCATTCCAGTCCAAAACCCTTTTTTCAAACGATCAAGTTTTTTAGCTCCTCTATTTTGCGCCAAAAACGTGGTCATTCCACTACTAATGCTTTGCTGTGGTGTAAAAGCAAAATCATCTACACGATTTACAGCATTAAAAGTTGCAATTGCCTCTATGCCAAGTGGATTAACAGCACCTTGAACTAAAACTTTTCCAACATAAAGACAGGTTTGCTGCATAGCTGTTACCCAGCTATAACTAATTGTAGTTCGGAGTAAAACTTTGTCTAGCACAATCTCTTTTCTTGAAAAACGTAGCATTGGTACTTTAATATAAGCATAGGAAATACAAAGTACACTTGAAACCATTTCCGCTGTAACAGTGGCAAGTGCTGCTCCAGAAACCCCCCACTTAAAATAAACTACAAAAATTATATCCATTACTACATTTAAAACCGAAGAAATAATTAAAAATATTAAAGGTATTTTTGAGTCCCCAATACTCCTAAGTGTTGCAGCATAAACATTATATAAAAATGTAAATACAAGTCCACAAAATATAATTCTAAGATAATTTGAGGCTTCAGGAAGTATTACCTTGGGCGTTCTAATTAGCTCTAAGATTGGTTTAGTCATAATTATGCAAACAATTATAAGAATTACTGTAAAAATAAACCCTCCTATCATAGTTGTAGAAACTTCTCTTTTAAGTTTTTTTATGTTTCCTTCACCAAAATATTGACTCATCAAAACTGAAGCACCCATGCAGATTCCTATGATAAAAAACATTACAATATTCATAATTGGATTTGCAGTACCAACTGCTGCCAATGCATTTGTACCTACGAACCTTCCTACTATAATAGAATCCGCTGCGTTATAAGTTAATTGAAAAAAATTTCCTAGTATTAAAGGCATAGCAAAACCAACTAGATGTTTAGGAATGCTACCCTTTGTCATATCTGTTATCAAAGTTAAAGTCACCATCCTATCTTTTAATAAAAATATATACATATACATTATTGTAACATAATTAAAATACCCAGTGCAAACGTGAACAATTTGAATTAATCAGCTTTTTATATTTTTTCAGTAAAAAGGCTGTACTATAGTAGAAATTAATTTCTACTATAGTACAGCCTTTTTTTATTGTGGATTCCAGCCATTTAAAACATTTTCCTCAGTAGCATTTTTGGCATCTTCCTTTGAAAGCAATTTTCTTGAAGAATTTTTAATTGCTCCAGGTCCTTTATTGTCGTATTCATAAAATCTAGAATTTTCAGGAGTATACCAAAATACAGTACCACTGTTATTTTTACTGGACATCTTATCCCATCCATTAGTGATGATGTGTGAATCTAAAGAACAATCAATATAAATAACACTTCCTATTGCATCTGGATCAGCGTAAGGGTGCCATGGTCTTCCAAGTGCAACAGAATTCGCAGCCATTTTATTAGTTTGTCTTTTTACATTGCATTTATAGAAAACAAATCCATATTTTTTTGATATATTTGTACTAGCAGCAGTTATATATCCATTATTTGATGGTCTTTTCATATCCATAGATACAATGTTACAAGCTTTAAAAAATGCTTGTCCTGCACCAAAAATAAAATCTGTGCAGCCTGATATATAACAATTTGTGAAATATTCTGTTCCTGTATTAGCGTATAATGTGTCTTGATATCCTGTTATTCTGCAGTTTTTAATATATGCCTTATCGCTAGCTTTATCTAGCTTTAAAGCCACTGCTTGTGGATTTGGTAACTTTGTGGAATCATTGGCAGCTTTAGCTCTATTTTTAGGATAATCGAAAGAATTTTCTATAGTTAAATTTTCAGCGCTAAAATTAGGTGCAACAACTGACACACTTGCAGAATCATAAGTACCATAAGGAGTACCGTCAGGTTTTTTAGTTGAATTGGCCACCCCATATGTTAGTTTTGTTTTATCTATACTTTCCCCTACAATACTTATATGAGGTTTATCAATAGTTATTTTTTCATGATATATGCCATTTTTTATATATATGACAAAATTGTTTTTTGAAGCTTTTGGTGCCTTAGAAAGTGCAGAAGTTACTGTTTTATAAGTTGGAATTCCATCAACTTTTTCACCATTTGCCCCTGTGAATTTTCCATCAACTACAATATTGTAATTGCTTTTGGTTGCAACTTTTCGGGAACCACATCCTGCAAGCATAAAAGACGCAACACATGTAACTATCAGTAAAGCAACAACAGATTTTTTTTTCATTTTGTTACCTCCATATATATATTGATTTTTAAATTAGATAACCTTTTATTGTGGGTTCCAGCCATTTAAAACATTTTTCTCAGTAGCATTTTGGGCATCTTCTTTTGAAAGCAATTTTCTTGAAGAATTTTTAATTGCTCCAGGTCCTTTACTACCATATTCATAAAATCTAGAATTTTCAGGAGTAAACCAAATTACATTGCCATTTTTGTCTTTTCCGGACATCTCATGCCATCCAACTTTAGTAATTTGCGAGCCCATATTGCAATCTATATAAATTGAACTACCTATTGCATCTGGATCAGCTTCTTTAACTCCATTTGCAAATAATGTTGTAGGGTGCCATGGTCGACCTAGTGAAACAGTATTGTTTTTCATTTTAGCATTTCCTTTTTTTAGGTTGCAAGTATAAAAAACAAATCCATATTTATTTTTTATACTTGTACTAGGTGCAGTTAGATAACCATTATCTGTACTGCTACCCAAATCTAAAGATATTATGTTACACTTGTTGAAATAAGCTTGTCCAGCACCAAAGATAAAATCAATACATCCAGAGATATCGCAGTTTGTAAAATATTCATTTCCGGAATTAGAATACAATGTATCTTGATATCCTGTGATTTTACAATCTTTAATATAAGCATGATTATTGCCTTTATCAAACTTAAGTGCTACTGCTTGAGGATTAGCAAGTTTTGTAGGATCTGTATTTGCTTTTGCTTTATTTTTAGGATAATCGAAAGCATTTTCAAAAGTTAAATTTTCTGCTTTAAAGTTTTCAGCAATAACAGAACAACTAGCAGAATCAAATGTTCCGTAAATTGTACCATCAGGTTTTTTCGTTGAATTTGCTACATCATAGGTGAGTTTTGTTTTATTCATATCTTCACCCATAAATGTAATATTGGGTTTGTCAACAGTGATTTTTTCATGATATTTTCCTGACTTTATGAATATTACATATTGAGTTTTTGATGCTTTTGGAGCTTTTGCTAAAGCTGCTGTAACTGTTTTATAAGTTGGAATTCCATCAACTTTTTCGCCATTTGTCCCTGTAAATTTTCCATCAACTACAAGATTGTAATTGGCTTTGGTTGCGACTTTTTCCGAACCACATCCTGCAAATATAAAAGAAACAACACATGTAACTAGCAGTAAAGCAATAACAGATTTTTTTTTCATTTTATTACCCCCATAAGTATAGATTTATATAAGTTATTTGTAAAACGAGTTATATCTGGAATCGTTAACATTATCAGACAATATTAGTATATACACTATCATAAACAAAATCAACACTAATCTGCAAACGTTAACAATTTAATTTTATTGGAGGAAAATTAGTTGATTTCATTGTAATTTTGGTAATACTGTAGTAAAGTGTATTTTATGTAATTTGACTTTAGCGCATTAAGTCATCATCAAAGAAAAAACAAGTCAGTATTCTGGTCTATTTTGTCCGATGACTACCATCTTCTATTAAGTGGAAGATGGCAGTCACTGGATAACCATTTCTAAGTTTCAGATGGATGACCTACGGCCTAAAAACTCCACCTGAAACAAAGAACTCTGTTTATGGTATGCAACGCCTTGCATAACCATTACATATCCAACGCTTGCGCAGGTAATGGCTCCTCGCCTACCGCAAAATATCCTCAGAATCTTTGACTTGTTATTTATTTTCAGATGCCTAAACTCTAAAAATACAGATGCTTACTCTGAGATTTTCTAATAGAATCGATTTCTTGCCTTTACCTTTTACATTAATAAGTTCAGAAATAGAAATAATACAGTTTTCTAATCACCAACCTAAAAATTCATAGATGAAGTGAGGTATTAAAAATGAACAAAGTAAAATTAGCAGTACCAATACTTATTATATCAATATCAGTTGCTTTGCTTTTATGTTTTAATTTTTCTAAATCACATAATGAAAATACAACTTCCGTAGCACCACAAATTTCTAAAGACTTAATAGTTCCAACTTTGGGCTACGATGATAATAGTATTACATTGGCATGGCATAAATTAGGTGACTATAAAAATATTGTAAACTACAATGTTTATATGAATGGAAAGCTTATAGGCAATACTAACAATAATGCTACCTCTGAAGCTAAACCATTTATTGATAATTTTTATAAAGATCAAAGCAATAGTTCAGCTGTAAAAATAAGTGTGCATACATATATAGTTGCAGGACTTAAGCCAGATACTTCTTATAGTTTTACAATTAGAGCCGTTGATAATAAAGGAAATGAATTAAAAGAAAGCAAAAACATCACGGAGCGTACAACTAAAATCCCAAAGATATTTGATGTTACTAAATATGGAGCAGTGGGTGATGGTAAAACTATTGATACAAAAGCCATTCAATTAGCTATAAATGACTGTACTCCTGGTGGACAAGTATTGATTCCCTCAGGAAAGACATTCAAATCTGGTTCACTTTGGTTAAAAAGCAATATGATTTTTAAAGTTGATGGAAAACTTCTTGGGTCCGAAAATCCAAAAGACTATTCAAGTAGTGAACACGTTACAAAAAGATAGCAAAAGTAATGCACTCATTAATGCTATTGGTAATAGTAAAAGCAAAAGCCTTAAAATTGTTGGCACTGGTACGATTGATGGAAATGGATGGAAACAAGGTACTACTGATGCAGTTACTGGATTTCCAAATTCATTAAAAAGTAGTTTAAAGACAGTTGAAGAAAACGGTATTCTTGCACAAAATGAATTTAAATTAGCAAAAATAAACGGTGTTTCTGATGTCAAAGCCTATTCAACAAGATCAAATCTTATTTCAATAAGTCATATAACTAATGTATATTTCGGAGACGGTCTTTCTTTTGTCAATCCCGCTCAGCAAACTATAGGAATCAGTGACTGCAACAATGTTGTACTAAATGGTGCTCTAATTAAAACTTTCGATTGTAATAACGGAGATGGAATAGATTTTGACTCAAATGGATTAACTGTATTAAATAGTGTTTTTGACACTGGCGACGATGATATAAATTTCACTGCTGGAAAAGGCGCAGATGCCGAAAAAAAACGTAAGCCAGTAAATAATGTATGGATCTTTGATAATTACTTTGGACGTGGACATGGTGCAGTAGTTGCAGGTAGCAATACAGCCGCTTGGATAGAAAATATATTAGCAGAAGACAATGTGCTAAATGGTACTGGAGCAGGTCTTCGTTGTAAAACGGCTCCTGGCACAGGTGGTGGAGCAAAAGATATTACCTTCCGAGACTCTGCACTTAAGAATATTACGGATGGTGACGGTGAAGCATTTATATTTACCTCTAACTATTCTAATGCAAGTGCATCTAGCACATATAAGCCTGCTTTGGATTTACCACAGTTCAAACATATTTTTGTTACAAATTGTAGCGTTAATGGCACCAAGAAAAGTGCTATCTTTGTATCTGGACTAAAAGGAGCTTATCATGAAGACATACACTTTGAAAATGTATCCTTTAAAAATACTAAACCAGCTATAATAAATTATATGAATAATAGTACTTTTAAAAATGTAACCTTTGATAGTAGTATAAAAAAGCCTTGGATTATAACAAATTCTAAAAATCTTTCATTTAAAAACAATTAAATTTACCGTTAAAAGACATAAAAAAGATTTGCATTGTTGCAAATCTTTTTATGGTTTCTATGATATTAAAATACTTTCAGTTGATATATGTATTTATTTTTAACAAAGTGTGAAGGAATATTGAACTTTGTGTCGAAATATATGCTATGAGCAATAATAATACATTATAAACTCAATCTAGGAGGAACATTATGACATATTGTAGCAACTGTGGTTCAAAAGTTGAAGGGAATGACTTGTTTTGTCCAAATTGTGGTGCAAAAGTAAATCAAACCTCAAATGAGAACGGAAACAAGGCGAAGGGTGAACAAACATTTGAACATATTAAATCAGTAACAAAACAAATTAACTTCACCGAAATAATTAACACTTTAAAAACTACAGCATTAAATCCGGTTTCTGGTAGCAAAGAGTTCATAGCCAAAGCTGAAAAAAACAATGTTATCATTATTACCATTATCTTAGCATTTCTACAGGGTGTACTTGGTATTTGGAGAATCAATGAAATTATTGGTAATGTACAAACTATACTCTCAAATTTACTTGAAAATTTATCTTCATTAGCCACCTTATTTGGGCAAAGTTCATCTTATAATTTCAATTCTAGTGAATTAGACTCTTTGAACAAAACTATTGATCAATTCAAATCCATAATTACTATTCCTTATGGTAAAATATTCATTCAGAATTGTGCTATATACCTAATTGCTTTGTTCATATTATTTATTTTCATATATTTAGGAACAAGTATATTAGCAAAAGTAAAATGCACACCATTAACAATATTTAAGGCTGTATTAATTTCAACCTTACCTATATTAACTTGTGAGATTATTTCAATTTTATTGTCTTATATTTCATTATACCTAGGAATTGCTTTTATTATTTTAGGCGCACTAATTTCAATTACAACCTTAACTATTATAGTTAAAGAAAGTTTACAAATAAAAGAAAATCTATGTGTTTTAATTGTATCTATATCCGTATTAATAGCTTTAGTAGTATTTTTTATAGCATTACAGAATTTTAGTTCTTCTGATTTATCAAATATAGTTAAATCAGCAATAAATTCATATAGCAACTCTTCAATTAAATATTAAGGCTTAAGGCTCAAAATACACTAACATACTAGCATTTATTTTTTTGAAGATTCCTAAAATAAGATTGGAGGACTTAAATTGAAATTTTGTACTAAATGTGGAAATGAAATTAAAGAAGAAGAATTTTTTTGTACTTGTTGTGGTAATGATTTAAGGAAAGAAACAACAGATAAAGGTGAATCAGTTGAACAAACAATTAACAAAACTGAACCAGATGAAGAAGCGAATTCAGTTACTACTAAATCCGAAAAAAACAATATATCGAATTTAAAATTATCAAAAAAATCAAAAATCGCTATGGCATTGATTGCAATTTTAATAATAGCAATGGTTGCTGTTGTTCAGGTTGGTAATTATTTAACTGATCCATCGAAGCTTGTATCAAGATTCGAAAAGGATGTAGCTTCAAATAATACTTCTGACCTAGCAAGCATACTTTATTGTAATGATGCTAGACTCAAAATTGATAGTAAAAGTATTTCACCTTTACTATCATACTTCAAAAGCAATCCTTCATATTTTGATAAAGTTATCCAAAATTTAAATGATGATGCCATGAGTCCTAAAGATATAACTAACCTTAGCACCACATACACTAACACCTTAACTTTAGCTAATTCAGGAAAGATTTTTTTTGTCTTTACTAATCATAAAATAAATGTCAAGCCATCTTTTGTTGATATAACAACTGGAGTCAAAGATGTGACTTTTTCAATTAACAATGCTCAAATAGGTACAAGCGATGCTGACAAATCGGTAACCAAAGAATTCGGACCATATATTCCTGGAAATTACTCAATCTTAGCTGATTATAAAGGCAAATATCTTACCTTAAATAGACCTTACCCTGTAGATCTTGTAGCCCCTAGTAGTGGTATAGCAAAATTAAGTATATTTGATGATATGAGTTATTTAAATATATCTTCTGATTATCCCGATGCAGAAATTTTTGTTAACGGAAAAGATGCTAATGTGCAGGTTAAAGATGCTTCAAATTTTGGACCTGTAGACAGTTCAGCAAAAATATATGCTACTTATACACAAGATGGTAAAACTCTTAAAACTGAAGAATCTTCACCTACAAGTGGGGAAACAAACCTTAATTTAAGTTTTGAACAGTCAGAAAACGATCTAACTAATGTTCAAGATGAACTAAAAGATCTTTTAAACTCATATATCTCTAATTTTACACAGGCTGTTAATACCAATAATATTTCATTAATTGCTCCTTATGTAGCTTCTGGAAGTGACCTATATAAAGAACAACAATCATATATACCTAGTACTTATACCTCAGGAATAGAAGAGAACATTATTTCTGCTAATATTACAAATTATAACATTAGTGATGATAGTAAATCTGGAAGTATAACAACTTGTGAAGTTTACAACATTATAGCTAAAGATGGAACTTCTTCTAATCAAACATTTAATTATGTGTATAATTTTATATATAATGATTCTACTTCTAGCTATCAATTTACAAGTAATAGTGTAGCTAAATAGTAAAAAATGCTTAAGCAAAAGATTGTTTTGCTTAAGCATTTTTTATTTTTCAGCGCTATTTTCTTTTACTAAATCATTTTTTGATATTATCCACCCTATCTGTGTAACTCAATATTACAAATTTAACTTACCAATGTCTCCTGCCTGAATAAATGGAAGGTTTTCTGCAATTTTCTCATTTGTTAAGTTCCACCACTCTAGCTTTAGTAAACATGATATTACCTCATCAGTAAATCTTTTTTTTATAATTTTAGCGGGTATGCCGCAAGCAATGGCATAAGGTGGAACGTCTTTAGTTACTACTGATCTAGTTCCTATTATTGCACCATCACCAATTTTAACGTATGATTTCCGCTATTCATCATAAATTTTGCACCACATGCTATAGAACAAAATTTTCCAATAATAAGTTTATCATCGTTAACTGGATAGTGGTATAAAACATTATTTTTTTCAAATTCTCTAGGATCATTACAAAAATCATTGTATATTGTAAAATCCCCAACTTTAATATTAGTTTTTGTTATGACATTTTTTAAATATATTGTTTCAAAATCATTTATGTATAATATTCCTTCTGTTGTTCTTTTTTGTCAGATTTAAAACATAACTTATCTATTTCTTTTATTTTTTCAATATCTTCAAATTTCATATTTCTTATCATTTTAAATCCTCCTATATTATGAATTCTTTAAAACCATCTGCATAATTTGTTGGTATAAATTGAATTATTTCGTATTTTGCAATATTATTTTTGTAAAATGGATCTTCTTTAATTATTAAATTGACTTCAATTTTGTCTTTTGCATTACACAATATTATTCCCCCAGTTCTTGGCTCCTGCCTTCCAGAACATATGAATTTATTTAATGAATAATATTTTTCAAGGTAATTTTTATGAGCATCTAAATTGCTCATCACTATTTCAATTGACTTTTGGTATGTTAAAATTATTATAAACATAAAATTTATTCCTCCTACAATGTAATTATGTTACAATTACATTGTAAGTCACTAAACTAGCCAATTCAATAAAGGAAAAATGAAATTGCACTAGTACAATTTGAGGAGATATATGAGTAAATACAATGATATAGTAGATTTTATTAATAATGAAATTGAAAATAAAAATATAAAATATGAGGAAAAAATGCCAACTATAAGAGAATTATCAGAGAATTTTAAGTATAGTAAACAAACCGTTGTACATGCTTACGAGAAACTTCAAAGCGAACATATTGTATATTCAATTCCTCAAAGTGGATATTATTTAGTTGATAAAAAGGAAATCCATAAAAATGGAACAAATAAAATAATCAATTTTTCATCAGGTTCACCAGATGAAAGTATATTGCCCTATAAAGATTTTCAACACTGTTTGAACCAGGCTATTGATATATATATAAGGTTACCCTTTTTAATTATTCGCCATCTAAAGGACTTGCTGGACTCGTTGATGCTTTAAAAAAACATTTTGAAGATTATCAGATATTCTGCGATGTGGGGGATATCTGTATAACTTCAGGTTCGCAGCAAGCAATAAACATACTTTGCAACATGCCATTTCCAAATGGAAAAATCAATGTGCTTGTGGAACAGCCAACTTATAAAGGCGTGCTAAAAACTCTTGAAATCAGCAAAACTCCAGTTATTGGCATTGAGCGAAAATTTAACGGGATAGATTTTGCTGAGCTTGAAAGAAAATTTGCCTGTGATAATATAAAATGTTTTTATACAATTCCAAGATTTAGTAATCCGCTTGGCATAAGCTATTCTAATGATGATAAAAAACAAATTTTAGCCTTAGCAGAAAAGTATGATGTTTATATAATTGAAGATGATTATCTTGGAGATTTAGAACTTAAAAATAATGTTTATCCAATGCGTTATTATGATGTTTCTTCTAGAGTTGTGTACATAAAAAGTTTTTCTAAGATACTTCTTCCAGGGCTTCGAATTGCAGCTGTTGTTCTACCTAAAGTTTTAATGAATACCTTTGAAGAACATAAAAGGTGGATGGATTTAAATACATCAGTTTTATCTCAAGGAGCTTTAAAAATTTATATTAAAAGTGGAATTAGCGTCATTTCAAAAATACTTTGCTTAGAATGAACTTTTTGCACTCTCAAACGTTATACTACCAGTAAAGAAGGTGCATAATTGGATGAACTGATTTTAATTGAAAAAGCAAAGCTTGGAAATAAATCCGCTTTAAATACACTACTTACTAAAAACTATAATTTTCTTAAGGGCTATATTATCAAAATGACTTGCGACCCTACGTTATCTCAGGATATTTTGCAAGAAACTATGCTAAAAGCGGTATTAAATATAAAAAAGTTTTCACCGAAAGCTAAATTTTCTACTTGGCTAATAACCATAGCAACAAATCAATATAGGGATAACTTAAGAAAAAATAAACGTCTTACGGAGCTTGATGAAAATATGTTTTCTACTTCTGGAAGTCTTGAAGAAGCCACAATTTCAAAGCTTGAACACCGTGAGATCCTTCAAGTTATCCAAGGCCTTAGTTATGAAAAAAGAGCTGTATTCATACTAAAACATTTCTACGATTATAGCTATGAGGATATTGCTAAAACACTTAAATGTCCTGTAGGAACTGTGCGTTCTAGATTACATTATAGTGTTAAATATATAATCCTAGAGCTAGAAAGAAGGGGTATTGTACATGAATGAAAAAGAGAAGCTTATAAATACGCTTATTGATAAACACTATAACGAAGACTATGACATAAACCTTTTAAACAGATTAAAAAATCATGAACAGTTGAATTTGAATAATAGCACTTTAGATAAATCAATGAACGTGACAACTTTAGAAAACAAAATTGATGATGCTTTAGAAAAAATGGATTTAGCTAATAGCATTGATTTTAAATTTGATATAGATACTTTAAACATAATACAGACAGCTGCGCAAATCCAAACTAAAAGGAATTCATTTAAAGAAAATATATGTTTTATAATGAGTTCAATTTTAATATTGTCCTTATTTAGCATTGTTTTTATTAAGTTTGGTATGAAACTTTTAATATATTTTCAGCTAATCCTTATTTTCATTATGCCTTGGTCATTAATACCCCTTGCAAAACATGCACTGAGGAGGAATGAAAATGAATAAAACACTTATTGCTTTAGCCATAGCTATGCCATTTGCTTTGGCCCAAGGCTTTTGGATATACACTGATGCAAAAAAAGAGGAGAAAAATATTATTGGCTTTGGGGCTTCTTTGGGTTATTAAACATTCCTAGTAATTTAATTATATATTTAATAGTAACAAGAATGATAATTGATAAATACAAGAAAAAATAAATAAAAAAAATCTTTTCTATTCTTGAAAAGATTTTTTTTATTTATAATGAACTTTTTGATGATTATATCGTTATATTTGTATAATCCAAAAATTATACAGAAAGGAATGATAACTATGATAAGTGGCATGACTATAATTGAAATTATAAAACTGTTTTTACCTCTCATTGTACTGGAATTTGGTCTAAAGATATTTTGTTTTTTTAAACTTTATAATGATAAGGTTAAGTTTTTTCCAAAGTATATATGGTTAGTAATAATATTACTGATTAACACTATAGGTCCGTTAACTTATCTAATTATAGGAAGAAAAAGAGACTAAATTGTTTTTCTTGAAAGGATGTGATAGTTTTGCTAAAGATTGAAAATTTAACAAAAAAGTATGGAACATTTGAAGTGCTAAAAGACATTAGTTTCCAAGTTCCTAGTGGATGCATATACGGTTTTCTTGGTAAAAATGGAGCTGGAAAAACTACTACTATGAATATACTTACAGGACTAATAAACTATAACTCTGGAAATATATCTATAGACGGCAAAGATTTTAGTACTAACAAAAGACAAATATTAAAAACTATAGGCTATTTACCTCAAACACCTGTATTTTACGGGTTTATGACTGAATATGAATATTTGAAATTCATAGGTAATTTAAGTGGAATGTCACCAAAAGAAATATCTATAAGAACTGATGAGGTTCTTGAAAAGGTTGATCTTAAAAGTGATGCTGCTAAGCGTAAGCTTTCTGGTTATTCTGGTGGAATGAAACAACGTTTTGGAATTGCTGTAGCTCTATTTAATCATCCTAAAATATTATTTTTAGATGAACCTACTGCTTCTCTTGATCCTGAGGGAAGAATGGCGGTTTTGGACCTAATAGAAAACTTAAAGAGAGAAGGAATAACTGTATTTTTGTCATCACACATATTAAATGATATAGAAAGAGTTTGCAGTGAAGTAAGCATTTTAGATCAAGGTAAAATACTTGTCTCCTCTAATCTTAAGAAATTAGAGAAAAAATATATACAGCCTATTTTTGATATAGAGATTGATGGTGATATTACTTCTCTTAAAGAAGCTCTAATGGAGCATCCTTTGATTGAAAATATCAAAGTCAGCCAAAACAAGCTGTCAATTTATGTGAAAGATATAGGTGAAGGCAAAAAACAACTTTTAAAAATTATATTATCCACTAATAACACAGTTTTATCCTATAATATTAGAAAATCTAATCTTGAAGACATATTTATGAGGATGGTGATAAAGTTATGAATACTTTTAACTGCTATATAAGGAAGGAAATACTAGAATCTGTGCGTCAATACAAATATTTAATTATTGCCTTAGGTATCGTTATATTTGCTATTTCAGGACCTATTATGCTAAAACTTACTCCACTGTTAATTAAATCTCAGCCAGGAATAAGCATTAATTCTGACAGTTTCATGACTATACAATACTGTTTGCAAAGTTTTATTTCTAGTTTATTTCAAATAAGTATTATGTTTATCGTTTTTACTGTTTGCACTAGTATTTCGGAGGAACTTACTCTTCAAAAGCTGGTTTTTCCTTGCTCTAAAGGTGCATCACCAATGTTCATAGTTATCAGTAAATTTTTGAATTATTCAATACCTGTTATGGTCCTAACTACTGCTGGCATTTTTATTAATCATTACTATGCAAGTGTCTTATTTAAAAGTTCAGATGTTTCTACTGAAAACCTGATTACTGTTTCACTACTAATTAGCTTATATTATATTTTTAATATATCATTAGTTTTATTTTTAAGTAGCATTATAAAAAAGAGTTTACCTGCTGGAATATTAACTCTAGTTATTGGATATGCAAGTGCTGCAGTTATAAAGGTACCTCATCTCAAAGATTTTCTGCCTTACAAATTGATAAGTGACAGTTCATCATTGACATTTAAAGGCACCACATTCACTGTTTTTTTTACTATTCTACTTACTATTATATTTCTAGTATCCACTATATATAGAATGAATCATGTGGATGTAATATGACAAATTACTCCACTTTCACTAGTCATTTTTATTACCCTCAACTTTCATATACCTTATTGAAATTTTACCCATTGTTTTTCACTACTACTCATCTGTGCTAATTCAATTATTTTTATAGTATTTCTAGCCTGGTATGCCTTTACTTCAATTTCTTCCTCACCCAAAATGGCTTTATAGACGTTTTTATAAAACTCTCTGTAATCCCCAGCTTCACTTTCTATTTTTCCAATAAAATGCGAACCATTAACTTCTGTATCTAGCTTTCCCCATAAACTTTCGGGTTCAACTCCCCAGTTTTCAGTATTGCTAGGTGTTAATCCTTTTTTAAGTGCTGCTTCCTGTACATCCATACCATATTTTATAAAAGATCCGTCTTTTCCATATAAACTAAAATGTGGTCCAACTTCTCTTACAAGCATTCCTGCCTTTAGTGTAACCTTTACTTTTGGATAATGTAATATAATCTCAAAGTTATCTATTGTTTTTCCTTCACTTCTTTGTATTTGTAGATCGGAAAAGACCTCCTCAGGAACACCGAATAAACACTGTGCTTGGTCTATAAGATGAGCACCTAAATCATATAGAATACCAGAACCAGGTATATCATTTTCTCTCCATGAATTTTCTTTTATGTAATTCCTGAATCTATCATAATGAGCTTCGTACTCTACCAAATCGCCAAGCAAATTTTCATTAACAATTTTTTCTATTGTTCTAAAATCACTATCCCATCTTCTGTTTTGATGTACAGTTAATATCTTATTTTTCTCACCTGCTAATTTTATCAGCTTATCTGCCTCTTCTGAAGTTACAGTAAATGGTTTTTCTACCACAACATTTTTACCACTTTCTAAAGCTCTTTTTGCTAAAACATAGTGGGCTGTATTAGGTACCGCCAGTACTACAAGTTCTATAGTCTCATCTAAAAATATATCCTCTATGTTATTAGTAATCATATCTTCTTTATATTTTGCTTTTAATATTTCCAAATTTGAATCATTGGTTTCGTAAATTTTGCTTAAATTCAAACCTGGTACACTTGTTATTATAGGCTCATGGAATGTCTTTCCAGCTGCGCCAAACCCTATTAACCCAACGTTTATCTTTTTCATTAGTCCACCCCTAATACACTTAATTTTTTTGGTGATGCCTTAATTAACTTGCAGTCACTATTTATTCATTATACCCTATACTTCTATGTAAAGATGAACATATAACTTTTTATTTCAATCACCACTATATTACCTTTAGTATTTGTGTTACAATATTTTTTTATTCTTAACCTATACTTAACAAATCTTAATAATATCATTACACTATAATGATATAAATTTATATAGGACTTAAAAATGTTTATTCGAGGTGTAATTATATATATAGATAAAGAACTAACTAAAATACTTGATAGCAAAGAAATCACTACCGTGTTCCAACCAATCGTAAATTTAAAAACTGGAGATATTATTGGGTATGAAGCACTTAGTCGTGGACCCGTAGATTCACCTTTGCATCTACCTGATAAGCTTTTTAAAGCAGCAGCTGACTGTAATAAAAGCTGGGAATTAGAATCTCTATGCAGAACTAAAGCAATTGAGAAATCTAGTGTCCTTAGCAAAGATAAATATCTTTTTTTAAACGTTGACCCTCAAATATTTAAAGATGATAAGTTTAAAAAAGGATTTACTAAAGAGTTTCTTGCAACTCATAATATGTCTCCAGATTCCATTATATTTGAAATTACTGAAAAAACTGCAATAGAAGATTATAATAGCTTTAAATTTGTATTAAATAATTATGTGAATCAAGGTTATAAAATTGCTATAGATGATACAGGTGCCGGTTATTCAGGACTAAAAACTTTAGCCGAAATAAAACCACATTACATAAAGATAGATATAGATTTAATTAGAAATATTGATAAGGACACTTTTAAGCAAGCTATAATAAAAACCTTCGTGGCACTTGGGAATACTACCAACATGAAACTAATTGCAGAAGGAATAGAGACAGAAGAGGAGTTAAGTACACTTATTAATCTTGGAGTATATTCCGGTCAGGGATTTTTTCTTCTTAGGCCTGCTGGCACATTTCTTGCTATACCTGATGAAATAAAGTGTTTATTATTAAAACTAAATAGATCTGTTCAAGAAAAAAGTAGTTATTTCAAAAATCATATTGGTGCAATTGCTATTAAAGATATAGCATTTCCTTCCTCTACCCTGAGTAAGGATTTAAAAAACTTTTTTCAAGGAAAAAGTATAACCGGAGTTTGTATTGTTGAAAATGGACAGCCCGTTGGTCTAGTAATGAAACATTGTTTAGATTCGGTACTAGCTACCCAATATGGAATTGCTGTTTTTTCTAAAAGACCAGTTTCACTTGTTATGGACACCTCTCCATTAATTGTTGATTTTTACACTTCAGTTAGCGAGGTTTCCAAATTTGCCATGGAAAGAGCCACTGAACAGATATACGATTATGTTATTGTAACTAAAGATTTAAAATATTATGGTGTAGTAACAATAAAAAGCCTGCTTCAGCATACAACCATGCTTGAAAGAAACTATGCCAAAGAACTTAATCCATTAACGGGACTACCTGGAAATTCAATAATTCAAAATACTATTTCTTCTATTATAGAATATAACTATGATGTTTGCTTATTGTACTTAGATTTAGATAATTTTAAAGTCTATAATGATAACTATGGTTTTGAAAATGGGGATAAAATTTTAAAATATTCAGCTAATTTAATCCAGAATAAAGTTAAAAGTGCATTTCCATTTAACAGCTTTGTTGGCCATATCGGTGGAGATGATTTTGTTTGTATGATAGAAACCTCCTATGAAAAATGCCGAAATTTTTGCAGTGAAATAATAGGAGATTTTAATAAAGAAGTTTTAGAATTTTTTAATGAAGAAGACAAATCTAAAGGTTATATAGAATCCATGGACAGAAAGGGTAATAAAGACATATTTAATTTAACTTCAATATCCATAGCTGGACTTTATGGTAATTTAAAAGACTTTAAATCTCCCGAAGAAGTAGCTCTAAAGATTAGTGGGATTAAAAAGGATGTTAAAAAAAATGGTGGCAATAACTTTATAATCATATCACTTAATTAAAATGAGGACAGCATTGCATGGATGTTCAGAGGCTACTCGCTGAACTTAAGAACGACTAAGGTGGAAATTTGTTAAATTCCTAAACCCTTTAAACTCGCATACGCTCAAACAATAAAGGGTTCTTAACGGGATTTAACAAATTTCCACCCAAGTCGTTCTAAAATTCGCTCGGATAGCCTCTTTCACATTCATTGCTATGCCACTTCACATAGTTAATTAAGAGATATGAATAAAGTAACAATCATGGTTGCCAGATTAGTTGATTCCTTTTTTATACCCAAAATATTTTTTGCCCCACCATAAAGCTACATTGACTAGACCTATCATTACAGGCACTTCTATGAGTGGTCCTATAACGGCGGTAAAAGCTTCTTGAGAATTTATACCAAAAACTGCTACTGCCACAGCTACTGCAAGTTCAAAATTGTTGCTTGCTGCAGTAAATGATAAGCTTACAGTTTTATGATAATCAATGCCCGCTTTATAACTCATAAAAAATGAAGCTGAAAACATTATTACAAAGTATATGATTAAGGGTATTGCTATTCTAACTACATCCATTGGTAGTTCAATAATATATTTTCCCTTGAAGGTAAACATAACTACTATAGTAAATAATAATGCTATAAGTGCCAGTGGACTTATCTTAGGAATAAATTTTTTAGTATACCAGTCTTTCCCCATTTTTGGCTCTAATAATAATCTAGTAAGCATACCACCTAGAAAAGGAATTCCTAAATAGATTGCAACTGACAATGCAATTTCTGCCATGGACACATTAATTGCCATACCTTTAAGCCCTATAGCTTTTGGCAAGACTGTTATAAAAATATAGGCAAAAACCGAATAAAATACTACTTGGAATACTGAATTAAACGCAACTAATGCTGCGGCATAATCGTTGTCTCCATCAGCAAGACTATTCCACACAATAACCATTGCAATGCATCTGGCTAGACCAATAAGTATTAATCCAACCATTAACCCTGGAGTATTTCTTAGAAAAATAGCGGCTAAAACAAACATCAAAATAGGGCCCACAATCCAATTTTGTACTAAAGACAATGTTAAAATTTTAGGGCTTTGAAAAACCTTGTAAAGCTCCTTATAATTAACTTTTGCAAGTGGTGGATACATCATTACAATTAGTCCTATTGCTATCGGCATTGATGTAGTTCCTATTGAAATGCTAGATAACCATTTTGAAAAACTAGGAAAAAGATATCCTAGACTTACACCGAAAGCCATTGCAATAAAAATCCACAATGTCAAAAATCTATCTAGAAAAGATAATCTACTTTTTTTCATCTAACTCCCCCATTATAATTCGTTACTCTTTATTCTCAGTGCTAAGTCTTTGACTTTTTCCTCAATAATTTTAGCTGTTTTTATAAATTCCTCATCACTTTTACCTGTGGGGTCCTCAAGGCCCCAATCCTCGACAGTATCTGCTGGTAAAAATGGACACACAACATTACATCCCATCTTAACAACTATATTTACCGCAGGAATATCATCTAAAAGCTTTGACTTTTGAGCTACATTCATATCCATATTATATAAATTTCTCATTATTCTCACAGCATCTTGATTTATTGTATCTCTTAGCTCCGTACCCGCTGAATAAGACTCAAATACATCTGCTGCAAATATTTTACCTATTGCCTCTGCCATTTG
Source organism: uncultured Clostridiaceae bacterium (assembly GCA_963725425.1). Lineage (GTDB taxonomy): Bacteria > Bacillota > Clostridia > Clostridiales > Clostridiaceae > Clostridium_I. Next base: position 570,698 of record CAVRYJ010000045.1, on the reverse strand, counting down.
TGATCTACAAGAGTTGTGCACGCATATAAATGCTACTTTTTTCAAAGTTAAATCATCCCCTACTTATTATTTATTTAATAGTTCTAATAGCTTTTCACCCTTTACTTCTTCTGCTTTCCACTCAATAATTGCAAAATTACCTTTAGAAACGGACTTAACCTTATTAATCCAAGCCACTTCATTTTCTGCTTTAGCCCTAAGAATTTCATTTGTAGTATTAGTAGCGTAAAGACTTGAATTAATAACCCACCATTTACTACTAATACCAGCTCGTTTCAAGTCCTTTTCAAGCCTCATAGCTTCATAAACAGGCGTTGTCTCAGCTAAGGTTACAATTATAACTTCAGTTTCCTCTGGGTTTTTAAGCGTAGGTAACAGCTTTTTAACTGATTCAGGAATATCCCCCTCTGAACGCTGAATTTCCTTATTATAATTTTCTGTGGATTCTAAAAGTAAAAGCGTATGACCAGTTGGAGCTGTATCTATAACTACTATTTCATTCTCAGATTTTTCAACTATTTCTGCGAAAGTTCTAAATACAGCAATTTCCTGAGTACAAGGGCTTCTAAGGTCTTCTTTTATATATTCAAGGTCTCTCTCACTCATAGTTTCTCTTGCTTTACTTAAAACCTCTTCTTGATATTTCGCCAATTCTTTTTTTTCATCTATATTGCTTAAAGTAATGCCAAAACTCTCATCTATAACAAATTTCAAATGTCCTGCAGGATCAGTGGTAGTAAGATGGACCTTCTTGCCCTTCTTTGCAAGGCCTAATGCAATTGTAGCAGCAACGGTTGTTTTTCCAACTCCACCTTTACCCATAGTAAATATAACCTTTTTATTAGAAGCGTATATGTCATCTACAATAGACTGCAACTTTGGGATTTCATCCATATTTAATTTTTCTCCATTATTCTTTTTAATATTGTCTGTTATAAGAAGAGCTCTTAAGTTTTCAAGACCTGTTACGTTGTATGGTCTTAAAGGTATTTCATAAGTATCCAATTTTTTTATACCTTCTGGTATATTTTTTAGTGACATTTGCTGTTTATTAAAAATATCATTTGACAATTTATCATCAAAATTCTTAAGTACTCCATTTATAATAAGTAATTGATTGTTTATGCCAAGATCCCTTAACTCTTTTGATGCTCTCTCCGTTTCTCTTAAAGCTGCTGATTGTGCCCTGGTAACAAGAATTAAAGTAGTTTTATCCTTATCAGCTAAAGTTTTTACTGCCTTATTATAAATTTCCCTTTTGCCTTCAAGACCTGCTAGTTGCCCAAGGCAAGACGCCCCATGAGTGCTTTCACTTATAAAATTACTCCAGGCAGATGGAAGTTCAAGCATCTTAAGAGTGTGCCCAGTAGGTGCTGTATCAAAAATTATATAATCAAACTCCTTTTTTATCTTTTCATCAGTGATAAAACCTGAAAACTCATTAAAAGCAGCGATTTCAACAGTACATGAACCACTAAGTTGTTCCTCCATATTCTTAATAACAGCATCAGGAAGCTTCCCTCTGTATGGTGCCACAACACTTTCTTTATACTCTAACGCCGCAACTTCTGGCTGAAAATTAGCTACAAATAAGTTAGGTACCCCTTCTATTGGAATAGCCTTGTTAGTAAGTTTTATATTAAACACATCTTGCAAATTAGATGCTGGATCTGTGCTTACAAGCATAATTTTTTTACCCTGATCAGCTAAAGTAATTGCAGTAGCACAAGCTGCTGAAGTTTTACCAACACCACCTTTACCTGTGAAAAATAAATATTTAGTTAATTTTATCTCTATTGGATTAAAATTTTTTGTCATTAACAGCACCCACCTTTACATCCGCAACTATTAGGTTTTTTTATTTGCATTTTAGTCTTAAGACTACCTTCTGGAATATCTAGTAGTTTACAAAATTCATCATTTGTAGGATATTCCTTTGTCTTAACCACTTTACCATCTACAATAGTCGCAGGTAAAAAATCCACACCATCACTATTAAGCATTTCATTAATCACCTTATTATCAACAAAAGCTTGAGGGGCACTTGATAGATTATATCTTGTAACAACTATATCTTTATTTTTTAATATGTTAATAACCGCTGATACCCTTAGTAAATTAAAGTCCACACCAGGACCACATACTCCAGTTGAACAACACATTGCCGGTTCAAAAATAATCATTTTTTTCATAAACAGCACTCCTTGTGTTTCTAATTTTTTATATCTTATTTATTTTCACATTTTTCTTTTTCTTTATCTTTACAAATACAATCCTCTGTATCCGTAACCAAACTCATTAGACATAGAACTATTTTATTAGCATTTGTATTATCTAATGAGTAATAACTCCAAAGTCCATCTTTTCTACATTTTACAAGCCCAGAATCCATTAGCACCTTCATATGGTGTGATAGTGTTGGTTGCGTAAATTTAAAATCTTCTAATATATCACAAGCGCATTTTTCTCCACAGGACAACATGTCAATTATTTTTAGTCTGTTATGATCTGATAATACTTTAAATATCTTAGCATTAGCCTCATAATTATTAATCATTGTATCGCCTCCTATATAGATAGTCGTCTATATATAGTATAGATCGTTGGCTATATATTGTCAATAAAACTGTTTGTTAATTCATAAGTATAATATTATTATATTGCAATTTATCTATATAGTGACTATTAATATTAAAAAAATAATCGCATTTTACACAAAAGAAACAAATAAAAAGTAACCATACTAGATCTCTCCAATATGGCCACTTTTTATTCATTCATTCTTTACATTACGTAAATTCATACTAAAAGATGAGTCTCACAATAACATAGATATTTTAGTCTTTCTATTTTAAAGTAGGAATTTGCTAATATTTCAGGCCACGATTTCACATTTTCAATTATATTATTTTTACTGTCACTTGGTAAGGTATCCCAGGTTACAAGTAAAGGATGAGTTTTCTTCTCCTCATCAAATATTTCACCATATTCCCATCTAGCTTCCTTTTTTTCAAGAGACCAACGTTTATGCTCGTATTCAGACAAAATATTTAATTCCTTTTCTGTAAAAATAATAGCTTCAGGTTTTTCTTTAACAGAAATAAGCTCAAAGTTAACTCTTTGCAGTGCACTTGGTATATGCCTTACCTGATTTCTGGTTGAATCTTTTATTTCTTCGCTAAGTTCTTCCCAAGACTTCATAGAGCTAGGATTTGCTTTATGATATTCTTCATTAAGTATCATATGATTATAATCAAGAGTAATAGCAATTTTATCAATTTTTTCACTAAAGAATGCATCATACATTAAATGGCGTAAAAATTGTTCTTCATCTACATGTAGTTTTAACTGTTCCTTAGAAGGTAATTGATACTGTTCCCATTTTTTTGCGTTACTTATCATACTCATCTCTATTATTGCTTCCATGGATCTTGATTCATGTTTATATCTTGGAACCTTCAGCAATGCCCTTAGTACACCGTTATCTATCTGAGCTTCTCCTTTTTTATTTATAAGATGTGGTGTTTTACGCTCCAGTAGTGAGCGTAAAAGCATTGCTCTACGAACTATAAATAACTGATCCCAGCCTTCATTTGTTTGATTTGGTCCTAAAATATTTACATACCCTCTTAGCCGACTCACAAAGTCTGGCCCCTTTTTACTTTGAAATTCATCCAAAAATTGTTTACGTTCCGTCTCATCATTAAAATTCTCTCCACAAAAATCTTTAAAAGTAGTGCTTGTTCCTCCAGCAAAAACAAAAATAGCTTTTCCAATAGGATGCACTTAATCTCCTGATCTAAATACTCCATCCTGCATAGGTGCTAAAAAGTATTTTAGCCACCCCAATTTTTTTCTTCTAAGGTTGAATCAAATTAATCAAAAAACACTAATGGTAACTTTCCCTCTAACGAAATATCTCTAACTTTATGAAATGCAACTATTAAGTCAGCTGATGTTTCAAATTCTGATAAATTGAAATTTAATTTTTCAATAAGATTTGGTGCAATACTTGAAGCAACTTCCGTTACACCAAAGGATTTACCAGACCCCGGAGTTCCAAATACGGCAATTGAAAGTGGACGAATCTCACTTTTACTAGAAATATACTCACACATAAGGTTTTTAATGCTTCTATTTCCGCTCTATCAACAGTTTTTAAGTTTCCGAACTGTGCTATTGGTATAAACTTAAGTGCACTTTTTTCTCCATATACCACAATGTTATATGCTATTTCAGCTAAGTTAATAGAGCTATTATCTTTTATAATGTACCAACAGGGCTCACAGTTTGGGTTATTAGAATTACGTATGGCTACATCCTGTACATTCTCTTTGTAAATAAAATCTTTTTCAGCCTCAATAAATATGGAAGGAGACGGAAAAATATCCTCATAAATATTTTCACCAAAACCCTTGATAAAATACTTTTGTGCAGCTACAATTCCTTCCCTGATACCACAATTTTAATATTTTCGTTATCCATTATAAAGCCTCCTCCTTGTATAAAATAATTAGAACAAATTTAAAGTTAGTTACTAAATATAACTAACTTTAAATTTATTATTACATACTTATTATTTTTAATCAACATTATTTTTAAAGATAATTCGTCTGAAAGAAAATAATAATTCAAGGATGCGAGTTAGCAATCCCTGGTTTCATCCTAAAAACACAATTTACTTCCTATAAATCAGAATTTTTATAGTAGATTATTCTTAAAGGCTTATTTAATATTTTTTCACCTTTAGCTATTACAAAATCAACTAATTTCACTGTGCCATATGCTAAAATCATACCACCGATAACATCAAGTACCCAATGTACTTCAAGGTATAAAGTAGAATACATTACACTCAGGCAAAAAATTCCCAGACAATTTTAAATGCCCTATTTTTCTCTCTTAACACTAAGAGAAATACTGCAAATGCTATTGATACATGCATTGATGGAAAGCAATTAATTGTGATGCTAGCCGCCTGGGAAGGCGTCATATTTCTATTCATTACATCATGTTGTCCTAAAACAAACCACACTTGTTGTAGATGGAATATAAGGTAAAATGGGGTAATTATAAAAACTTGGAATATATGTGTTGACAGTGAATATCTAAGCATCTTACAAAAATCTTTTGATATTGCAGCTCTATATATTGGAAGCAACACTGGTAATACAAATCCATTGTTATAAATAAGTGTGAAAAGCCAAGTTAAAGTTGGGGACATATAAATTCTAAAAATACTTCCATCATTGAATGGAATCTTAGACCATATAGGATTCAGATTGATCATTATGCCCTTTGTTATCTCCCAATTTAGCATCTTACCCCAAAAGGTATATCCAGCCGAACCGCTTATATGCCAAATAAAAAATAAAAAAGGTATAGCACAAAATAAGAATGGAACTAATTTAACATTATTTTTTATTTCAGAATAAGCAGTAAAACTTACAAAGGCTAAAGCAAATAAATAAGTCTTGTAATCTACTCCAGTATTGGAATAGATAGCTGTTATTACCGCATGAAAAAGAAAATATAAACCAATAATAATGAAATAGTATTTCCTTATAAATTTAATAAAATAATTAAAATAATTACTTAAACAATTTTTAAATATAGTTAAACGATTATTTGCTTTCAAAATTTATAGTTACCTCCTAGTAATACATGTAATTTTGTCTATTAACATATTAATCTTATTTTGTGGCAAGGAAATTGCCACAGCAATAATAATTTGTAAATATTTAAAATCTCATCAAATAAATCTAGCTTAACCGAATATAAAAAAAATAAACATTTTCTAATATTAAACCAGTTATTATAGTTTAAAAGAAATAACCGTACTAGATTTCTCCACTACGGTTTTATTTGCAAATATGCTGAATTTCTTATTGCTATAATATTTTCCTTAAGACATATTATCTTAGCTTTCACATTAAAGCCCTTTACTAAAGCTCTTGCTAAAAGCATATTACTTACAATTTCATCCATCTCTGTTTTCTTTTCAGATGCCTAAATGGGTTTACTTTGTCTCTTCTAAAAATTCATCCAGTAATGCCGCTTGCAATTTTTTAACAATCTCTGGTGATTTTCCACCTACAGGCTCTCCATCTATTTCAGATGTAGCCATACAAAATTGACCTGAGCTTGTGACTATAACCTCATCTGCCTCCATTAGCTCTTTTAAATTAAAGGCTGTTTCATCTACAGGAATATTAAATTTCTTACACATTTTTATAATATGGGCTCTTGCAATACCTGGCAAAATCAAATTATCTGCTGGTGCTGTTTTAAAAACACCATCTTTTATAATGGATACATTGCTATGAGCACATTCAGTTACCCTATCACCTCGATGGAATACTGCTTCTTCACATCCCATTTCTTCGGTCTTTTGTGCTGCCATAACACTTGGCAATAAATTCAAAGTTTTTATATTGCAATGCAAAAATCTTGTGTCCTCTAAAGTAATCAATTTTAATGTTTTTGACATGTCCTTTATATTTAATGGCTTTAATATAATCCAAATATTTGCTTTAACATCTTTTGATGGAAAAGCATGATTACGCATACCTGTTCCTCTTGTAACTTGCCAATATACAAATTGTTCTCCCAAATCTACTTTTTGAATCATTTCCTTTAATAAAGCCTTTAACTCATCCTTTGTATATGGAATCTTAATTTTCAATAACCCTGCACTATTAAAAAAGCGTTCAATGTGTTCATCTAATGCAAATATAATATGATTTCTACTATAAGTAGCATCATAAACTCCATCACCAAAATAGCATACACGATCATTCATTGGTATTTTCATGTTCTCAATCAAATCATATTCCCCATTGTAATATCCTAAATTCTCCATCTACCATTTCCTCCTATCAATTAGTAATTTCATGCTTTTAAGTGTATATTTTCGTTTTTATCATATAAATATATTTGTTTTTTTAAATAACTATTAGGCATAAGTACATATTATATTATCAAATGATTTTTTTCAATATTTCTTGAAACTTGTGTATAATTTCTTGTTTATAACGTGAATAAAAAGCATTGTGCCATAAAAATTGTACCCGAGATATCAAATGTATATGCTCTAGTGGATATTTCAGTGAGTGGATTACAAAAAAATCAAAAAGTTGTCATTCGAGCAACAAGCGAAGATTATTATTGTATAAATGCTGGCATATCTGAAGTAAGTAAAGGTTCCATATGGGAAGCATATGGAACCTTTATAACAGACAACAATGGTAATATTGACTTAAAAAATACTACTCCCATTGATGGTACATATAGATCTTGCGATCAAATGGGTATGTTTTATTCTATGGAAGTAAAAGAATTACATCAAAATAAACCACCACGAAAACTAAAGGATGTTGAAGAAAACAGAAATTATAATGTACTGTTCACAGTAGAAATTGATGGTAAAGTTGTAAGTTCTAAAAATCACACACGCTTCTTCTGCGATGAAACAATTAAAAGTTTGGAAAGCTATGCAAAGTCTTGCATTGATGCTTGGGAGAGAACCTAATTTTATGCAAAACTCAGCAAATGTTTTAAAGATTAGGAAGCCTTCAATGCAACCTGCTCTTTAAAATATCATTTACCTTCATCTAATACTACTGGCATATTCCTTTCGCAAAATGTCACTTTATTGTATATACTAACATACTTATATACTATTATATACTAAATTTACAAAGGAGCGAGAATATGAGTTTTCAAGGATTAACAGGTAAAATTATAACTCCTTCTAATGAAGAATACGATATTCTAAGACTTGTATACAACCTTGACATTAATAAATTCCCCTTGGCTATTGTTTATTGTTATAATAATGTAGATGTATCCAATGCTATAAATTGGTGTAGGGAAAATCAGATAGAGCTTAGAATTCGTACTGGTGGCCATAATTATGAAGGTTATTCAACAGCTACAGATGTTTTAGTGATTGATACATCTTATATGAACAAAGTTGATATAGATACTAAACAAGATATTGTAAAAATTCAGGCAGGAGCAAAACTTGGTAGTATATACTCAATACTTTCGGAATATGGTTATGGTTTTGATGGTGGAACTTGTCCTTCAGTTGGGATTTCTGGGCTAGTATTAGGTGGAGGAATAGGTTTATCCTGTAGATATTTGGGTTTAGTTACAGATAATCTTTTAGAAATAGAGTTAGTGAATGAAAATGGCATGCTAATAACTGCTAATAGGTCTCTGAATTCTAAATTATTTTGGGCCTGTAGAGGTGCGGGTGGAGGAAATTTTGGAGTAGTAATCTCCTATACCTTTAAAGTTTATAAGGTGGACAAAATAACGCTAATACAACTTAGGTGGAATGAAACCTCTAGAGAAAATTTCTTAGACTTATGGCAACATTGGCTAAAAACTGCACCTAAAAAGATTAGCTGTTTCGCCGGTTTTAACAAAGAAGGCATATATTTAAATGGATTTTTTTATGGAACTAAACTAAAGACTGAAAAAATTTTACAAAAATTTTTATTGCTTCCTGGGTTATTAGATGATTCTTTAATAAAATATGTACCTTTTATTGATGCTGTGCAATCTATTGGTTCTTTCTACGGACCACCAAATAGATTTAAATCAACTGGTAGATTTGTATATAACACATTAACTAAAAAGAACATCGAAAAACTAGTTGAATACGTTGACGACAGTCCTGGAAATGATAATTGTGATATTAGATTATATTCTTTAGGTGGTAAAATCAAACATCTCCCTAGTGATTATTCAGCATATTACTATAGAAATGCAAGGTATATTATTGGTATAACTGCAGATTGGAAAAAAGATGAGGATGCAGAAACCTATAAAAACTGGGTTGCAGATGTCTTTAAATATGTTAAACCTCTAACAAACGGATCCTATGTGAATTTTCCTTACGCTGAGCTTAAAAAATATGGATATGCATATTATGGTGAAAACTATCATCATCTTAAGCATGTAAAAAAAATCTATGATCCAAATAATATATTTAGATTTGAACAATCTATAAAACCTTCATAGTTTCAGATTTGTCATTTTAGTTCCGCTTATATCTATGAATATTACAATAAAACAAAATAAATCTATAAAGCTTTATTCACTTTATAGATTTATTTTTGGTCTAATTTATTATACTACTACCTTTTCTAAGTCCATCATTGCATTATAAATCATTTCTCTAGTTATCTTATAAGGAACATGTTTTATGTCTCCTGTTTCCATAGCTTTATCAAGTACTTTATCAATGTCTTTTTCTTCTACCTCAATATCAGCTAAACAAGTTGGAAGCCCAATGCTTTTATTAAAAGCATAAACTCTATCTCGCTCTTTATATTGCTTATCACAGGTAAGCATAACCAAAACACCATAGGATACTACTTCTCCGTGCAAATGATTTTTTTCTATGTTTTCTAATGTAGTACATCCATAATAAACGGAATGTGCAAGACAACTATTGTAATCATTTATTACAAAAACTGATACAAGTCCTGTGGTAATTATTATATTAAGAATTACTTGTTCTAGTTCTAGTGTTACCTTATGAAGTTTAACATCTTCGTAAGCTTTTTTACCATATTTAAAAATTGGTTCTACACAGTTACGACTTATATCCACTCCTAAAAGGTTAGTGTGGTCAAGTTCATCATTTCTTGAAGAAAATATACATTCATATTCTTTTGATAATGCATCTCCAATACCTGCCCAAATAAGATCACTTGGTGCTTCTGATATTATTTTAGTATTAATAAAACAGTGGGCTGCAGGTTTTTTAGGAAAATATAACTCTTTAAATACATGATTAGCATCATAAATTACTGTTGTCACTGTTATTGCCGCGCAATTTGAAGCTATTGTTGGAAATACAAATAATGCTTGTCCTGTTTCATCACACATGGTTTTGCTTGTATCCACACTCCTTCCACCTCCAACTGCAAATATCATATCAGCATTTGCGACTTTTGGATTCTTTTTAAGCATCTCTACATTTTCATAGCTAGAATCCCCACCAAACCACACAAAATCTAATATCTCTATATTTGAACCTCTAACCCCATCTAAAAGCGCTCCTTTAGCTTTTTCCATAGCTGTTTTTCCCCCAACTACTACTGCTTTCTTTCCATAGCTTTTACAAATTTCAGGAATTTTTTTGTAAACATCCTCTCCTATACTATAACTTGGTAAAAATACACTGTACTCACTCATTTTTTTGCCCCCTAATTATTTAAATTGTTTTTTTGTAAAATAAAAAGACCTTGTCTCTATTACTTAGAGACAAAGTCTTAAACTCTGCGGTACCACCCTATTTGCCACTTAAAAAGTGACCTCTCAAAATATCTCAAGGAAACCTCATTCAATATTTGGCAATATAACGGTTGCTACCGGTTTTGCTTACACAATGATTAAATTTTCAGCAAAAACTACTCGTGAGTGATTTTCAATTTCTTCGCAAATCTTATCTCCCACCAAATGATAAGTTCTCTTACTAAATGCTATAAAATTTACTTTTCTCTATCAACGTATTTATTGATTAACTTGTTCACAATTATATGTCTAATTTTGTATAGTGTCAAGGAGTTTAATACTATAATCTCTATTATCTCTTTTGCTTCTACATAATCATATTTATCAATATACTCTAAATAATTAATTAGGTATGGTACCGATTCCTCTTTTCTTTCAATTAATTCTTCTATGAATTTTTTAGGAAATACTCCTTTATTATACTCAATTGAATCCATTAGTTATTTTATTCTTTTTTCCCATATTTTGGTTTTTCCCCTTCTTTATTGATGAAAATTTTCATGATATTTACTCATAGTATATAATACTGATATTATTATCATCTTTCAGTATATTATTTTTCAAATTATCTCAAAGTAGCAGACCCTTTACAAAAACTGGGACAGTTTTTGCTACTGAAATTAAATTATTGAACTTAGTCGAAAAAAGTGTTATGCTATCAATGTTAAACTCAGCATAATGTCTTTAATACGCAAAAATAACTGTAAAATTGCAATTAATGAGAGAATATATTTAAGAGCTTATTTTTATAGGCTCTTTTTTAGTGATAAAGAGAGGTAATAATATGATAAAAGTTGATAACATGTCCTACTCATTTCCGCAAAAGGAACTATATAATAACATTTCATTTACATTAGAGGATGGTGAGCATTGTGCTTTTATAGGAACAAATGGTAGCGGAAAAAGTACACTGATAGACATAATTATGGATCCAGAAAAATATATGTTCGATGGTAAATTGGAGATGTCCCCAGATTGTAGAATTGGGTATGTAAGTCAGTTCTCACAACTAGACGAAAGAAAAGAAATTACAGTTTTCGAATATATTGGTGATGAATTTATTAAACTCCAAAAGAAAATGACATGTATTTGTACTGAAATGGAAACATCCTCGGATGTTGATACTTTACTAGAGGCGTATCAACAAACTCTAGATGCATTTAATGCAATTAATGGTGATGATTTTGAAAACATTATTGATAAAAAACTAAGTCTTACAAACTTGATTAAGTATAAAAATCTAATGATATCTGAACTTAGTGGTGGTGAATTCAAGCTTATTCAAGTGATTAAGGAAATGTTAAATAGTCCCGACTTAATTATTATGGATGAACCCGATGTATTTTTAGACTTTGGAAACCTTAATTCGCTTAGAGATCTAATTAATTCGTGCAAAGGAACAATGTTAATTGTTACGCACAACAGATATCTACTGAATCATTGTTTTAATAAAATTTTACATCTTGAAAATCTGGAGCTCCAAGAATTTGATGGAAACTATATTGATTATAACTTTTCATTGCTTCAAACTAAAATTGAGTTACAGGAACTAGCTGCTGCTGATAATGAAGAACTTGAGAGAAACCAAATTTTAGTAGATAGACTGAGATTTCTTGCAACTGATCATAATGAAGCCTATAGAGGGAGAGCTCTAAATGCTAGAGTTAAAATTCAAGAAAGATTAGAAAAACGTAAAATCAAAACTCCATTTGTAGATATTAAACAACCTAATATAAGTTTTGCTAGCGATAAGAAAATAGAGGAATCCATTGCTTTAAAAGTTAGTGATTACAGTGTTAGCTTTGATGATGTACTTCTAGAAAATGTTAGCTTTGAGATTAAATCTACTGATAAAGTAGCCATTGTTGGTTCAAATGGTACTGGGAAAACCACTTTACTTACAGAAATTTTTAAAAATAATAAGGATTCTATTGAGATAAATGATAACATTGAAGTGGCTTATTTATCTCAACTTCAAGGCGAAACACTAAATGAGTCTAATACGGTGATTGAAGAGTTCTTCGATGCTGGTTTTAAAACTTATGAAGAGATTAAATTGCATATTGCTAGCTATGGATTTGAAGAGGAATCCATTAATCAAAAGATAGCTTCTTTATCTGGTGGAGAAAAAAATATGCTTCAATTGGCTAAAATTTCTGCAAGTTATGCTAGTCTGCTACTTCTTGATGAGCCCACAAGTCATTTGGACACTTATTCACAAATAGCACTGGAAAAAGCCATAGCAAACTATAAAGGTGCTATTCTAATGATTTCTCATGATTTCTATACTATAGTAAACTGTATGGATTATGTTTTAATCATTGAAGATAAAACAATTAGAAAAACCAGTATGCGAAAATTTAGGAAGATGATTTATGCTAATCATTTTGACAAAGACTATTTAGAAATTGAATCTAAGAAAAAATTAGTTGAAACAAAAATAGAGTTAGCGTTAAAGGATACTGATTTTACCCTTGCAAAAGTTTTATCTGAAGAGTTAGAAGAGTTGATTAAGTTATTGTAGTAAGAGGCTTGCTACGCTCCCCTAGAACACCTTGGAGATTTGCATAATTTCCAAATTATGACCTCAGATAAAACCATTAGTGTTTATTAAGCAATAAAAAAAACCCTCAACTAATTAATTAGTTGAGGGTTTCATTTTCTAATAACTATAATTTTAATACAATTTAGCAGCTTTTTATCCTTTAATAGTTCATAATTATTTGATAAGCCTGTCCAGCCTTCTTCCCAATTTGATTAAATAAATCTGGTAGTTCTGTCAAGCAGTCTTCTTTTTGACAATAAAACACTATAATACGACTTGTAATATCTTCAATTAGTAGTCCGCACTGGCAAAATAATATACCTGATTTTTTCCAATCATCACGCTGATATTCTTCGCCTAACTGCAATAATACATTGCCTATTCTATTATAATTTCCTTGAAAACAAATATCTTCTCTGGTGATTCCCAATATCTCATTTGGTAACTTTGGAACCATACCTAAAAATTCTGTTATAGATGCAAGTACCTCTCTATATTCTTCTTCTGAGAATTTATCTTTCCAAAACGGAAACTCTTTTGCTATTTTATTATACGCATTGATGCCAACAAAATTAGGCTTTTGGCACAACTGTCTTTCAGCTTTGTTACGGAAACAAATATCTGCTAATTCATATTTATCAATTGGTTCTCTTGGTAGACTGAAGCGAATAAAGCCATTTTTATCACCAACCTCATTCTTCTGAATCTGCCATGCCTGTATTAGTTCTGACTGTGGCAATTCCTGCATACTTTCTCTATCACAATCAAAAATAAGTATACTCTCGTTTTCTTCGTCATATCCTACCATCAATACATAATGCATCGGTATATGCTCTGTGTGATACATCTTAAGATAAGGCAAATAAAACATATCAAGCGGTCCTAGTATTACTGGATTACCATTATGAATTTCTTTCTTGATTGATTTTAATGCGTATATAAGCGTTTTTCCCTCTGAAATCTGGTAGTCTAATCCAATAATATCTTTGATTCTACCATAAGTTTTTCTTGTGCGTCCGTCTGCAACGCTAAACATAAATGGCTTCTTTATATCTTTGAATTTCAAGAATACCGATTCACCAAAACTACTCAAAGCAAGGAGAAATGCTTCTGGTAATATCTGTCCTGTTCTTGTGGCATATACATCTTCAATACCACTCCACATACAGCATCCGCTTGATAAATGATGCTTAATATCTAATAATTTTCTACACATAAAAACACTCCTTTCCATATACCTATTCACCACATATGAAAAGAATAAACCCTCGCATAATGCGAGAGTCAATATAATTTTATACTTTTTCTTTTACTGGAAAACAAAGCTCGGTTACAAAGGCCTTATCATTCGAGCAATTGCCAGGGGAACTATGATAAATAGAAAAGATTTCCCCATTTATTTCAAGTCTATTTTTTTCTAGCCATTCTGCAACCACCGTATTAATAGCACTAATCTGAATGCTGATAGAAGATAATGCCGCAAATTCACCAATCCTTAACATATTATTTCTCCCATAATAGCTCTTTAACGTTCTCTTCTTTTTCAAACAATATGCAACCACCTTCATGTTGCCCAATTAACATTTTATTTTCTTTAATCTTTTTAAATAATGGTGATTTTAAAGCTTCTCTTAAACCACATTCTTTTAAATTAACATCTGAATATGGTGAAAATGGACATGGTTCTGCATTACCAATAGCATTTATATGGAAAAAGCCTCTTCCAGCAGCTAAACATCCACCTGCATATTTCTCATCACCAGGGAATGATATAAAAACTATGCTTTCAAATACTTTTCGAAGTTCCGCTATCTTTTCTTCTAATAATAAACGTTCTTTATCTGAGATTACAAGATTTCTAGTGGACTTAGTTATTGGAACATATTCCACAAATACTAAAACTCTTGTTCCTTTATTATAGATTTCCTGTACAAACTTTTTACTTGTAACAGTTATTATATTTTTATTAGTTACAGTTACAGAACATCCAAATAAGATTCCTTTTTTATTTAGACTATACATTGCAGTCATTATTGAATTATAAGTGCCTATTCCTCTTCTTCCATCAGTTTGAGCCATATCCCCTTCAATACTTATCATTGGTATAAGGTTTCTATTTTTATCAAATAAATTTATATAACTTTCATCAAACATAGTTCCATTAGTGAAAATTGGAAAAACTATTTCTTTAACCGCCGCAGCCTTTTCAATCACCCTTCTTCTCATTAATGGTTCTCCTCCTAATAATAATGCAAATGAAATTCCAATCTCCCCAGCTTCATTGAATATCTCTCCCCATCTTTCTTCTGATATATCACTATCTTTTAAGTTATCTCCACAGGATTTATTAGCTCTTGCATAACAACCCTTACAATATAAATTACAATTAGTAGCAATACTTCCCATAAAAAATGGTGGTATATGCTCTCCTTTAATTTCTAGCATCTTTCTTTTAATTTTTGACTCATTTACAGCTAACATATATTGTATTATAAATGCAGTTTCCTTTGGGTTTTTTATGGATGATTTTAAAACTTTTTTAACTATATTTTCAATACTTTCACTCATATATTCGGACAAATTAAATACTTTGCTCATTATTTTTACCCCCAATACTATTTAATAAATATATCTAGTTGCATATCAATAAGCCTATCTCTTTCTTGCTTATTTATAATATCAATTTTACTAAAAGATTTAAATTCGTCTGCTCTGTAAAATACTAATTGCATAAATGATACTAATTGATATGATATAATTTTACACTCTTCATCACTTTTACTGCCATGAAAGCATTCCTTAACCAAAGGTAGCATTTCAACGGCTTGAGTAAATTCCCCATTTAATAAGATATACGAAATAGTTACCTTTGTGTATTTTCTGAAATCAATTACTATATCGCTAATATTTACTAAAAAATCTCTGAGTTTATCTTTCGGCGTTTTTTTATTATCTTCTATCTTATGAAAATAAGTGTCGGCCACACTTCCTATTAATTTATTTACTGCAATATTTATTAATTCATCTTTAGAATTAAAATGATAATTTATGGTTGATAAATTTGTTTTTGCCCTTTCTGTTATTTTTCTTGATGTTATCTCTGAAACATCATTACATTCTTTCAATAATTCTATTGCTGATTTGATTAATTCATTTTTAGTATTATCAGATTTATCCACTTTATCGCCCCATTTTCAAACATGTTTAATACATGTTTGATTATAAGCCATTTGTTATAATATTTCAATACTTTCGGTTATAAACTCCAATGGAAAAATATGAAATTTCCATTGTTTTTTATGGAAACTCGACTCGCTGGGCTCCCTGAGTAAATTCGAATAACAAAATATCAAATTTTGATTCTCATTTAACGAAAAAACCGTATTGGATTTCTCCAATACGATTTTTATTTAATCCTTGATTTATGGCATAGGCGAAGCATAACCTTTAAAATCCACCAAATCCTTTCTACTCATAATTTTTATCACAAATTACTTTCACTACATATTTTTGCTTCCTTTTATAAATCATTTTTTAAAATAATTAATAAAGATTATCCCCATTGGATGCAATTACTTTTTTATACCAATAAAATGAGTCTTTACGTGATCTATCCAATGTTCCATTTCCATCATTGTCTTTATCCACATAAATAAATCCATATCTTTTTTTCATTTCACCAGTTGATATACTAACCAAATCAATGCATCCCCATGGAGTAAATCCAATCACATCTACCCCATCCTTGATTGCTTCCTTAATCTGATTAATATGATCACGTAAATAATCAATTCTGTAGTTATCATGGATGGAACCATCTACCTCTACTTTATCAATTGCTCCTAAGCCATTTTCTACTACCATAATTGGAATTTCATATCTACCATACAATTCATTCAATAGATACCGTAAACCTTTGGGATCAATCTGCCATCCCCAATCACTTGATTTCAAATATGGATTATTAACTCCCATGACAACATTTCCAGCAGTCTTTAATACCTCTTCATCAATTGTCCTGCAAGTACTCATATAATAACTAAGACTATAAAAATCTACCTTACCACTCTTAAGTATCTCTCTATCACCATCTTCTATAGAAATTGAAATGCCAAATTCATCAAACATTCGTTTTGTAAAATGCGGATATTCTCCCCTTACTTGTACATCCCCACAAAAATAGTTCATCCTCATATCTTTCTGTGCCAATAATACATCATCAGGATTACAACTATATGGATAGATGCAACCCCCTGCAATCATGCACCCAATTACAAATTCCGGATTAATTTCATGACCTAATTTTACTGCTTTTGCGCTAGCAATAAATTGATGATGTAATGCCTGATATCTTTTGGTCAGTTGTTCTTTTGTATCCGGACCTCCCATTACTTGTGCAGGTCCATCTTCGCACTTAAAACCACCTGACACGATATCCCCGATACTCATTGTAAGACAATTTATTTCATTAAAAGTAAGCCAATATTTCACCAAATCTTTATATTCTACAAACAGTGTATTACAATATTGAATATAAAAGTCAATACATTTGCGATTCGCCCACCCATCATATTTCTTCATCAGATGGTAAGGCAATTCATAATGAGAAATCGTTACTAACGGCTCAATTCCATATTTTCTACATTCCTCAAAAATTGATCTATAAAAATCTAATCCTTTTTGATTAGGTATTTCATCATCTCCATTCGGAAATATCCTCGTCCAGTTAATGGACATACGAAACATACGAAATCCCATTTCTGCAAATAAAGCAATATCTTCTTTATACCTGTGATAGAAATCTATCCCTTCGTGGGACGGATACTGAGCATCACTTTGTATTATATTGGTAAAATAACGATGTTTCTCTACAGTGCCACTTGTCATATGATCGCAAACGCTATCCCCCTTTCCATCTTCATTCCATCCACCTTCAAACTGATTTGCAGCTGTAGCGCCTCCCCAAAAAACTCTTTTGAAAAATTCATTTTTCATTCCTCCCTTTATTTTAATATATTTCTTCGCCTTTGTAGATAAATAAGGTTATAATAAATGTTACGGCAAAACCGATTACAATACTTATTCCCATATAGATGACATTCATTTTTATAGGCCCTATGAATCCTGCCATACCAAAAATCCCTGCACTTCCTGCAAATGCATAAGCGTATACTTTCATTAAACCTGCAAAAGCTGCTCCACAGAAATTCCCAATCATTGATGCATACAGTGGCTTCTTCAATCTCAGATTAATACCAAACATTGCAGGTTCCGTTACTCCACCTATAACTGCTGCAATAGCACTAGACGCTGCCGTTGATTTTGTCTTTTTCCCTTTACACTTTAACGCTACTGCTGCTGACGCCGCGCCCTGATTAATGTTGGAAAGTACTGCTGCGGTACACACTATTGGTTCATATCCAAAAGAAGCAAACGATTGGAACATATAAGGGACCAATGCTCCATGCATACCTGTTATTACCAAAAGTGGATATACAGCTGCTAAAAGTGCAACTCCAAAGAAACCCGTTGTATTATATAAAAACATAATTCCTTTTGCTAAATAAACACCTAAAAACCCACCAGCCGGTCCAATCAGACATAGAGTCAATGGCAACATTATTAAAATGGTTCCTAGTGGCACTATTATCATTTTAATTGAATCCGGTGCAATTTTTGAAAGAATTTCTCAACATATGCCATTACAAATACAGCCATAATCACTGGAAAAATAGTATTTGCATATGATACTCCATAAATAGGAATACCAAAAATGGACATTCCTACTTTACCTGTAACGTTTGCTACCATAGTGGGATGTATTAAAATTGCTCCTAACAGCATTCCTAATCCCATATTAGTTTTAAATTTATTTGCAGCTGTAGCTCCTAGAAATACAGGAAGAAAATAAAACCCAGCATCAGCTGCAAATGTTAATACTACATATGTTGGCATCTTTGTAGTCAAAAGACCAAATAATCCACCCAAAATAATAATAACTTTTAACATACCCGCACCAATCAATGCTGGTAATAATGGCATCAAGCTTCCAGAAATCCCATCCACAATTGCTCCAAAGCTAAATTTCTTTTTATTATCTAAATTCTCATCTATAGCTTTTTCAGCTGCAAATCCAGCCTTTGCGCATATAAGCTTATATGCATCCCCAACTGATTGTCCTATAATAACTTGAAGTTGCTCATTAGACCATTGTGCTCCAATCACTCCGTATATTTTCTTAATTTCATTTAAATCAACAATACTGTTATCTTTCAAACTAAATCTTAAGCGTGTCATACAATGACCAAAATTACTTATATTATCCTTTCCACCTATAAGTTGTAAAACTTTTGTTGCAAGTTCTTCATATTTTTCTTTTTTCGCCATCTTTTTTCTCCCCTTTTTACTTATCATATTTTATCTATATGTTGAATACAATTATTGGGTTTTCGACTAATAATTGTTATTGCCATAAAAAAAACCGAAATGACACAATTATTTTTGTGTCAACTTCGGTAATGCCTCAATTATGAGTTACAATCCTTAAGTTATTATATTATTTTTTAAAATTCGATTAATATGTATCATTAAATATAATATTTCATCTTCGGTAATTTGTGCGTTCATTCTTTCATCAATAATAGCACCAATACGTACTACACATTCATAGATTTTAGGGCTTTCTTCTTTCATAGCCCTAAAAAGTACACCATTATCATCTAAAAACTGTTTCTTTTCTTCAATTCGTTTTAGATAATACCTCAAATGTATTTCAAATCTATTGTAATTAAACCCTGTGCGGTCAATTTTCGTTTCAAACGCCCTCTCAATAATACATGTAATCTCTTTTATTAGCTCTTCTGAATCCAAAGCTGTCACTTCGCTAATATTTTCTTCTTCTGCATTAACAAAGTGCATAGCTATGTTTGTTATTTCACTCTCAGGTAATTTCACTAACAATTTTTCTTGGACTAACTTAACAGCATATCTTCCAAGAGAGGTCTCTTTTGGATACAATTTCTCTACATCATAAGAAAACAACATCTTCATCTCTTTAAACGTTTGCATACGTTTCAATGCAAAATTAATATGGTCTGCAAGTCCAGGCAAAAGATTGGGATTCAAGTTACAATTGAGTGTCATCTGTGCTTTTTTGACGATTATTGCCGATAGTTCAAATATCTCCTCTGGAATTTCTTCTAACAATTTGTAAAAACTTTTATCCATTTTATAGAATGTCATTGAAATAGACCTAAGGTCTGTTATGTTATAAGGCACTGCCGGAAATCCGATTCCTTTTCCAAAAGCAATTAGTTCATGACCATTCTTATCCAAACAAGCAGCTACATTATTGTTGATTTTTTGATAACTTTCATGAATAATCCTCCTATTATCTAAATCGAATCACCAAGCTCTCTCCTGCTATAACTTGCTTATCACCTTTTTCAATATCAAAATTAAAATCATCACTATTTGTTATAATCATAGGTGTAATTAGATTTACATTATTTTGCTTCATGAAATCTCTATCTATTTCTATAATCGGTGTTCCTTTTTTAACTTTTTTACCTGCTTCTGTTATTACTTTAAATCCTTGCCCCTTTAATTCTACAGTATCAAGGCCAATATGCACTAAAATTTCTGCACCATTTGCAGCTGTAATTCCAAATGCATGTAAAGTATTCGTAATCATTGAAATCTTCCCGTCACAAGGTGCACATACTGTATTACCATCAAATTTAAATCCTATGCCCTCTCCCATGAGCTTGTCTGCAAACATTTTATCCGGTACGTTTTCTAATGCAATTGTTTCTCCAATTACTGGTGCGTATAAATTATTATCTCTTTTCTTTTTAAACATATCAAACATATTTTCTCTCCTTTTATAAACAAAAAACTCCCTTAAACATTATACAAAACAAACTAAACTTTGTTTTTGGTAATGCCTCTAAGAGAGTAACAATCCTAATATTTAATTTTAAATACATCATATAAAAACATTGTCATTGAAGCTTTAGATCTACTAAAATAACTGTTGAATAAATTATTTTAATTGGTGCAATATCCTTTATTATAAGTGGCATATGTTTCTATCTTACTATTTTAAAGTTTTACTAAATTGTTCTAATACAATGTTTAAACGTTTAAATAGATAATATCACCTAATAAAACATTTGTCAATACTTCTATCATAAAAATTAAATTGATTTCTGATCGAAGCTCAATTGAAAAAGTAATTTCCACCCCAAACACGTTCATCAGTGAAGTTAGTCTTACAAAGTAATGGGTGGATTTTACTCTCACTAATTAGTATACTAAGATTAGGTATACCCAGAGAGTATGCTTATACTCGATATTCAGCTTGCTTCATTTATCAGACAAATATTATTGTTGAATATCTTGTATTAATTTACCACATTATCAGGGGTGGATTTTACATACGCGAAAAAAAAGTTATTTTTCACCTTTTATTTTTTGTACCCTAAAACAATAATAATTTGCTATAGATAAGTCAATTTTTACGATGTTACTATAAAAACTGTAATTATAAACATTTTTTCATGTAAAAATATTTTTGAACTTTTTTACGGTGGAAGTTAACTCTACAAAGTGGAAGTTACTTTTTCAATTCACCATTTCTGATCCATTAATGCTAATGCGTCAAACATATTTTCGTGGTTTCCATAAACCAGCATATGATACATACTATGCTCACGAGTAAAAAAAGCAGATTTTTCAAAATCATATTGGTCTATACAAACCATTACAAGTTTGCCGATTGCTAAACTATACTTGATAAATGTAACAGGATCTCTCTGCTCACAAGGAATATCACATTCAATTCCCTTATCACGCAATAGCGGAATATCTTGTTGAATTTTTATTACATCTCTATCAATATAAAAACGGCTTTCTTTTTTATTTAGCTTGTATGAAAAGAAATCATTAGTCAAAATAAATTCATCACTAAATCCAAAATATTGACATGCTGACAACAGAGTATTATACAAACAATTGTTGTATAATACTTTGTTATATGGCTCTACTATAATAGGTTCGCTGCACATATTCATTCACCCCTTTCTATTATGTTAATTACCTGTTATACCACTTGGATTGCTCGCTATACATGGTATAGTAAATACCTTTTGCTTTAACAACATCTCATGGGTACCGTATTCAACAATTTTGCCATTGTCCAATACCACTATCTTATCAGCTATTTTTGCAGGCCCCAGTCGGTGAGTAACCAGTATAGTTGTCTTTCCTTCAGTAGCCTTTTCAAACAAGTGGAATATCCTTGTCTCTTCCAGTGGATCTATAGCAGCAGTTGGCTCATCCAGAATAATGAGGTCACATGAACGGTAGAGCCCTCTAGCAATCGCTACCCGCTGCCATTCTCCGCCAGAAATATCTATGCCCCCGAATTCTCTGGACAAAAGTGTCTCCACACCTTCTGGAAACTTGTCCATATTAACATTAGCGACACGAATCACCTCTTCAAGGGGTCTATTAGATTCCATATCACTGATTTTAATATTTTCTTTAAGTGTCATTTTATATTTTGTAAAATCCTGAAATATTCCCGATATAGGCTTATGTGGAGCATCGGTGGAATAATCGGACGTTGGATGATCACCATACAAAACCGACCCGGTCTTAGGCTGATAAAGCCCTGTAATCAACTTGACTAAGGTTGATTTTCCTGCACCATTTTCACCAACAATAGCTAGTATTTCCCCTTGATGAATTGTTAGATTAATATCATCAAGAACATTCTTTTCAGAATTAATATAGCTGAAAGAAACATTCTTCAGATGAATATCTGTATTTTTAAGGCTCGAAAGAACGATCTTTTCTTGTTTATTGTTTTCCAGATACTCAAATAGGAAATTTGTAGTTGCAATATTTTTCATTGTTTCACCAATTTGCTGAAACATGTTTTTCAAACATCGGTTTATTTTATCGATAGAATAATAAACTGATGCAAATATACCAACTGATATCGACCCATTAACAAGATAATATAGTAACAATACAATAATCCCTACATAACCTGCAGTATTAATCAAACGCATTACTGCTTCACGTTTTACAACCTGTTTCTCAACACCCATCTTTTCTCTGCCATATTTATTTAAGTAATTTTTGTATCGATTATATAAATAAGATAAAGCACCTGATGTACGTGTTTCCTTAAAAAACTCCTTAGAAACTATACTGTTTAGAAAACCATCGACCTTACGCTTTAACGAAATCGTATCATTTTCAAAGTTGTAATACATTGATGATTTGTACTTTTCCGAAAACAAGGTAGTAGCATAAAGTAATATAAGAATGACAACCAAGAGCGGAGCAACGGAAAAGAGATACACGAACATTAATATAGAAAACGGAAAGAAATAAAATAAACATTGTATCGTCGTACGGCTTGCAGTTGGTAGATTTTGTGTGCCTATTTTTGCTTTCTCCATCATATCGTAAGTCTCGGTTTTATCAAACTCTATTAGCGGTTTTTCTCCAACCTTTAAATGGAATTGAGAAGTCATATACCCATTTCCTCGGCGATAAAAATAACCTTGTGACAAATATTCAAAAATCTCTATTATCGGTGTCATAAGAAATATTAAACCAATTTGTATAATTAATCGTATAATATTGTCATATGTACCTATACCTTTTGCATATGCAGTTATTCCATCAAAAAATTTCTGCATCATGACAATTTCCAATAACTGTATTATACAAATCAAAATTGAACTAGACATCAGGCAAATAAATGTAATTTTACTAGCATGCCAAGAATATTGAAATGTCAACTTTAATTTGCTAATAAATGATTTCAGATGGTGCATCATCATACCACTCCTTTTGACTCTGAAACATTTTTGCATACAAACCGTCAATGGACATCAGATACTCATGTGACCCCTGCTCAACGACTTTTCCTTGATCCAATACATACAAAATATCAGATATTTTTGTTGATCCCAAACGATGACTGACGAGTAAAACAGTACTTTCTTTTGAAATCTCAGCAAATTTAGTATATATCATATTTTCCATCATCGGACTCAAACTGGCAGTTGGCTCGTCTAGAACAAGAAATGGACAACCCATGTATAATGCTCTGGCTATTGCAATCTTCTGCCATTCTCCTCCTGATATATCAATTCCGTCATCCTCAAATTTACCCAGCTGAGTATCAAATCCATTAGGCAACTGCTCAACCATTTCTTCCAAACCAGCTAAACGAATAACTTCTTCTAAATTACCATCAGTTCTACCAAATGTAATATTTTCTCGAAGTGAGAGGGAATATTTTCCAAAGTCCTGATATACTATAGAAAACATATTTCTAAGATAATCCTTGTCATATTCCCTTATATTCTTTCCATCTATTAATATTCCACCTTCATAGTCATTATATAGGCCAGTCAGTATTCTTGTGAGCGTTGTTTTACCTGCTCCATTCAAACCTATTAATGCATAGGACTTTCCCTTATCAAAACGTAAATTTACGCCATTGAGTATATATTTATCTGAATTTGGAAACTTAAATGATAAGTTTCTTACCTCTATATATTGAAAATCTACAGGCATCTTATTAAAGGTTAATACGCCTTTCTCACCGTCCAGCAATAAAAATGTTCTAAAGTCATGCATAAATGCCTGATAGCCTGACATATTTATAGAAATTCTAGCTAAAGACCCATCATTTGAACGTACCAAAGTTACAATTGAGCCGACGATGGAAATATACAATCCACTCGTCATTGCATCGCTTCTAACATTACCAATCAGAACAACCATGCATATTAATAAAAATACATTTAAAATAATAATACAGATTTTCGATTTCATCTCCCACCGTGCAATTACTTCTGTTGTGATATTGCTTCTTTTCAGGTGCATTTCCTGAAATTTTTTATCCACCTCCTTAGTGAATCCAAACAATATTCTTTCCGGACTGGACTGCCTATTAGTTAATACATCCGACAAATATCCAATAACACGAGTAAGAAGCGTTGACTCTTTATCTATTTCATATATTTTTTCTCCACCCTTAAATGAGACCATTAAAAGTGGACAAATAATAATCAAAAATATTGGAACCAACCACCATTTTTGCATGAATAAAATAATCAAAATACCAACTGTTTGGATTGCCAAATTTAACATAGTATTAACTTCAAACAGTATCGTTGCAAAATATTCCTCCATATTTTCAACCACCATTTGTGTAAGATCCTGAATCTTTTGGTCTTCTATCCATTCATATTGGTAAGAAGCAATCTTTTCAACCATTTCTGGCTTATATTTAGTAGTCAAGCTATTTTTTATGCTTAATATTGTATATTGTTTCATAATATCACTAAAATGGTTATATATGTAGTACAGAACAATAATAATTGTAGAAATGATTATTGTTCTGTACTGTGAATTTCCTGATACCATTGATATACCCGCATTAATAAATGACGATATAACATAAACCATTAACGGAGGCAATACACCATCCAGAAAGCTCAGAATGATATTGCATAAAGTTGCACCAGTAGCATATCTATAACACTGCTGAACAGCATAGAATAGTGGAAACTTTTTTAATTTACCAGTGGTAAATGTCGATGACTTCATAATTACACCCTCTTTGTTAAATAGTAAATAGTAGAACTAACCAATCTCTAGGGACGTTTGATTATCCACAAAAGCTTGATAAGATAAAAAATCTTGAGATATTTCCACCATTCCTGTTGCTTTGCAGTATTCATTGTCTAACCTTTGCAAATGTTCAAATAACTCTATTTTATCCCGATACATTTTTCTTGCCATGAGAAAATAATCACCTTTAACAGATCGGATTGTGCTTCCGTCATGTTTCACATCATTTGCAACTTTGATCGCGTCTTCAAATATTTGCGCTGAAATCTTATCCTTTTCTTTAATTTTTTCAAAAAGTTCACTATTGCTATAAATGTATTTACCAGTCCACAAATAATTATAAATCTTAATAGCATACAAAATATTTTTCATATTTTCGAATAAATCATAGTTCTCTCTTGGCTGTAAATATGGCGATATGGAATGTAAGCGCTGGAACACATACCGTTACCTAAAAAAGAAGCTCCACATTAATCTGTGAGGCTGCTTTTTTTAATAAAATCCTTCTTTTGCAATTTCCTTTATGTAGTTATACTGTTTTCGAATAAGTTTCTTAAACTCAGTGTCTGATAGCTCATTATACGTAGCTATGCCTTCTTCATAAAGACATTCGTATATTAATTCGCAATAATCATCGTCTTCTCGATGCATTTTTTTATATCTTTGTTCTAGCTCATATGGAAAATCAAGAGTATAAGATATTCCATCAATTTCTCCGCTGAGAAACTTCTTTGTCATATTCATCATGTAGTTAATATTAGGCTGACTCACTGCAAGGGTCCTCCTTTTTATTTATTTCTGTTTCCGTTGTATTTATTCTACATTCAAGCTACGCTTTATCTGCCCATGGCAAATATTCATCAATGCAGCACAGAAGGATTTGATGCAAAATTACTATTGGGTAGTTTTCGGAAGAGATATTCAAGATATTTATAAGCATCTAAATTGTTGGCTGCTGCCGTATTTATAATGCTATATACAGTAGCTGATGCTTCTGCCCCCTCTGGCGAATCAGAAAACAGTGAGTTTTTACGGGTGATAGCTACGGGTTTCACTGCAATCTCCGATAAATTATTTGATAAAGGTATTCTTCCGCCAAGCATAAAATTGGTAAAATATTTTTTATGATTTAGTGTATATCCCAAAGCTTTCTTCAAGTAGTCTTGATTAGTAAAAGTATTTTCTGCCCATGCAAAAAAGGCATCCAATACAGGGACACTATATATAAGTCTTTTCTTTTTTCTTTCCTCAGGCAATAACTCTTTCCATTTTCTTTCTAGTCTAAAGAGTTTATCACAATAAGCTCGTCCAATGGCTCCGCCTGATCCTGGAATTTCTTTTTTTCTAGAATCCAAGGGAATGGCTTCCAGATAATATCGTCTTAGATGGCTGAAACAAAGACAACATGTAATTCCTTCAACCTTTTCATACCCAGCATATGCATCTGAAACATGATAACTATGAAAACCTTCAAGGAACTTCTTTGCGTGGTCCCCCAGAACGAGTGCTGGTGTATTTGTATAAAACTATTGGTGGACCTTCACAGTTACCACTCCTATGTATCCAAATATAAGACTTGCTAGATGCCTTCTTCCCATCTTCGTGATTTACCTGCCAGGTTGTTTCATCACTCATGAGAACGCTACATTTTAGCAATTGCTGGTGCATCTTCTCATATAGAGGCTTCAACCAATATTCAGAGCTGCGTATTACCCAGTTTGCCATCATGTCTCTCTTAAGTTCAGCGCCCATTCTTTTAAAGTCTTTTTCTTGGCGGTAGAGTGGTACTGACATTATATACTTTTGATACATTACCAATGCTACGCATGAAGGCGAAGCAAAAGAGTGCGTAAGCACAGGCACTGGTATAGGTGCACAAATTATAGAATCATATGGATTAGTATCATTTTTCCCACACTCAACACATTTATAAACATATTGGACGTAGTCCTTCATTATTAGCTTTGCTGGGATATATTCCATTTCAGATCTTACTTTTTTCTTTCCTATTATCTCAAGTTCACTGCCACAGATTTTACAAATAGTTTCTTCGGCATTAAGGACACATTCAACTACCTCATGTGGTAGTGTTTTAATCAAATTTTCTCTGTCACCCTTTTTTCTAACAGGTCTCTTATGTTCTTTGATATTTATAACATTATTTTCGGTTTCAACTGAAATTTCATCAATTAGTTCACCAAAAAGGAAACATTGACCATATATCTGAGGCGTCTTTTCACTTGATGCTCCAAACCTCTGTTTTGCTGCATGTAACACTGCTTGAGTGAGAACCTCAACATTGTGTTCCAGTAGATTCACCTTTTCCTGCAGTGTTCTATTTTGACTTTCGAGTTGTCTAATACGTTGATTTTTTTCATCTGAGGACTGCATTTTAAAGGCTCCTTTCTGGTTAATCAATTAACTATAAATGAGCGAAAATGCTTGAATAATTTCCCAATGTAAAAAAAAGAAAAACATCTATGTAATCTCCTGTTATAATTAAGTTACAACACAAAAATATAACTAAGGAGATAAACATAAATGTTTAACAACTCAATTGTAACAAAATCATCACCAATATACAAATTCTTAATCGAATTAAGGATAACTTTATATCTTACAACACCTCAACTTCACCATCTAATTCTATTTATAAATTCTATGGTGACCAAAGGCTATTGTGGAAAAATAACTGACGTTTCTGACTTTATGCCGGTTAGGCATAGGACGAATATCGGAAAGTTCTTATCTGATAGCCCATGGAATGAGAATTCTGTTGAAAGAGCCCTTAAAAAACGTGTAATTGCGAGAATATGGGAAACGTCTAGATTAACTAAAAAGCCTATCTATGTTGTGATAGATGATACTATTTCAGAGAAGACAGTGCCCTCGTCAAAGGCTAAGAAACCTACTGAAAAATGTAGATTCCATCATTCTCATTTAAAAGGTAAAGTAGTTTATGGTCATCAAATAGTTACCGTAATGTTATTGTGTGATACTCTTGTTTTACCATATACTATGACAATCTACGATAAAGAAAATATGAGTAAAATCCAAATGGCAATTGAGTTTATAAAATCCTTACCAATCCCAGTAAACAAAGGTTATGTTTTATGTGATAGTTGGTACAGCAACAAAAAATTATTTGATGTTTCAAAAGATTCAGGCTACGCCTATATTGGAGGCTTAAGAACAAATAGAGTAATATATCCTAAAGGTCATGAAAAACTTGGAATTAAGCTTAACCATATGTGTGAGATATTAACTAAAGATGATGTCGACCTCGTCAAAGTTGGCAAAAATGAATATTATGTCTACACATATAGAGGCAAGCTTAATGATGTCAAGGATTCGTTAATCGCACTTTGTTGGCCTAAAGAAGCTTTATTTAAACCCGGTTGCTTAAGAGCATTTATAAGTTTAGATACTGCTCTATCAACTGAAGAACTCTTAAATCACTATAAAAACAGATGGCCAATTGAAACATTTTTTAGAGAAACAAAAAAACATCTTGGGTTAAATCATTATCAAGTAAGAAGCAATCGTAGCATAAACAGATATTTTTGCTGATGATGATAACTTATGTATACTGCGAATTAGAAGTAAGTAATGGTAAACTAAATTTCAGTACTGGAATTAGAACTGCAAGAAACCAAGTCAAAAAAGAACGAATATCTTGGGTCTTTAATCAAGCTAACCAAGGAATATCTATTGATGCTATTTTAAAAACATTAAAAGTAGCTTAGGATAGTTGATTTAAATTTGCATGGTAAAATATGTTACCAAATTCGCTCATTTATAGAATTAATTATATTATACCAGAAAAACGGCTATTGTACTAGTTTTTAGGTGAGATTAAAAAATCATATTTTCAGTATTAATATTTTCTTTATGTACCTTTTTCTGATCAATTTGTAGACCCTCCAAAAGCCATTTTTATCCCAGCGTAATGCCCTAAGTGAGTTATGCCGTTTATTGCAGAACAAGAAAACACATTTTAGAGAGTAAGGATCAAGTTTGAATTTCAATGAAACCAATGTAGCAAGTCCATTTTGTTGCTTACGAAAATCTGTTGCACCAAGAGCAATATAGATATGTTCAGCCTCATCGGCTATATGCTGTATCATAGTTTCTGCAGAACTTTCATTAGTCCTGCTAAAGAAGTTTGATTAAAATTGCTTGGAACTGTCACCTGCATACTCTTGAAAAATATCTGGAAATCATCCAATTTAGCTGAATCGCTTATTGGTTCCCAGCGTAAAAAACTTGGTTCTTATTCTTTTTCAACAAAATGATTTATTACGTTTTTTGTAAAAACCGTTCACACCATAAAAGCATTGCCCGCTTGCATGTGTCAAAATTGAAGAATGCCTTTGCAAAAAATCAATGTTCACCATCTGAATATTGGCGGGTAATTTATACAAAACCAAACTGGGATTTACGTCTCTTTACACCAGTACCTATAAGTACACGAAAGTGGAAAGAAACTTATAAAAACATAACCTGATCTAAACGAATTAATGACCTCATACTGAATGATTATGAACTACATCAGACGCGTATCAAGGGTAATAAACTTCCTTTTTTACCATGATGATTGGCATAAACATTCATCTTGTCACAACAACTAAACTATAAATATTTTTAAATCACTATATTCTAATTTTTTCAAGCCTGCCTTAGAAGGCTTATTGGTCATGCCTGTTTTAAATTACTTCATTACAAAAACGAACATATTTTAAAATGTATAAAATTTTATAATTAACTCATTAGTTTTCGAGAGTATTTAAAACATAATTTATACTTACAATTTAATTCACTTTTAAAATCAACATAAAAAAATCCTAACAAAAATTACCCAGAGAAGATGCTCGATTCAGCAAAAAAACATATAATCACAAGTTTTTAGTAGTATATTGCTGGTAAACCTCCTCTAATTTTTCATAATGATATCTTTTTCTATCCGATTGCTGGATTCTTTTTATCATATGATGGATGTCCTTAAAAGATACACTATTCTTTTTTAATAAATAATTGACGTTATTGACGTGTGCATTATGGATACCTGCAATAAATAATGGAATTGAGTAACCCCAGAAAACATCTTTTCGTATCGTTTCAATATAACATTCTATAGTATCCAATATAATATCAAGATTATAATAACATTCCAAACCTATCTGAGACAGATACTGAATCATTAATTCTGTCGGTGTATTTCCAGCTCCCCGCCCCATACCGGAAAGTGTTGTATCAATAATAACATTTCTCTGACCAGATGAGAGATTAACTAGTAACTGTGACAAAGCAAAGGACATCTGTAAATTGTTATGTGAATGAAACCCTAAATTAATATCTTTTCTTAAGATGCCATGAATCAAATTATATATTCTTTTCAAGTCTTTTGGATACATCGATCCATATGTATCTACGATAGAGAAACAGTTCCAATAGAACAAATAGCCAGTTATATACAAATTCCTGAAAAGGCTTTGCGACAACTGGTAAATATTTAGTTCGTTAAAGAACATTTGTTCGTTAAATGGTTTAATATATTTGAAATTACATTAAAATTTATATAGTTAACTTGGAGGATAAATATATGTCAATCAATGCTGTTGCATATGTTAGATATTCATCTGACAATCAAAGAGAGGAAAGCATAGACGCTCAAATTAGAGCCATTAACGAATATGCTGCTCATAACAATATTAAAATCATACAAATTTATGCTGATGAAGCTAAATCCGCAACTTCGGATGATAGGCCTCAATTTCTTAAAATGATACAAGATAGCTCTATGAATAAATTTAAAGCTGTAATTGTTCATAAATTAGATAGATTTTCTAGAAATAGATATGATAGTGCCATTTATAGAAAAAATTTAAAAGAAGATGGTGTTAAACTTATTTCCGTACTGGAACCACTTGATGATTTACCTGAAAGTATTAT
This sequence comes from uncultured Clostridiaceae bacterium, assembly GCA_963725425.1. GTDB lineage: Bacteria > Bacillota > Clostridia > Clostridiales > Clostridiaceae > Clostridium_I. The sequence goes on along the minus strand of CAVRYJ010000045.1, from coordinate 539,221 downwards.
ATTAGAATCTGTTCTTGAAGGTATGGCAGAATATTATTCTAAAAATTTGGCCAGAGAAGTAATGAAAGGTATGAAAGAAACCGCTTTACAGTGTAAGCATACCGGAGGCATGGCACCTCTAGGCTATGATATTACTCCTGAAAAAACATATGTAATAAACGAGGCTGAGGCAAAAATAGTAAGATTAATATATGAAATGTACAGTAATGGTGTTAGTTATGATGTAATAATAAATAAATTGAATTCTAAAGGTTATTCAACTAAAACTGCAAGATCTTTTGGCAAAAGCAGTATTCATGATTTGCTTCGTAACGAAAAATATAAAGGAATATACATTTTCAATCGTACAATAAGTAAGGTTAATGGTAAGCGTAATAATAATAAATCCAAACCTGAAGATGAAATAATAAGAATTGAAGGTGGTATGCCTCAAATTATATCAAATGAATTATGGGAGAGCGTGAAAAATAAAATGGATATGAACAAGCGCTCCAGGGCTGCAAATTATGCTAAAGAAATTTACTTGTTGAGTGGATTAATATTTTGTGGGAAATGTAATGGAGCTATGACTGGTACTAGAAAATTTGCTGGAAGAAATAAAACCCTATATCTTTCTTATGAATGTTCAACTCGTAAGCGTACTCATGGTTGTGATGCTAAGGCAATAAATAAAGAGTTCGTAGAAAGTGTTGTGATAGATCAACTTATTGAGGACTTATTTACTGATGCTGCCATAACAAAAATGGCTAAAAAAATAGCTGAACACGCTAATCTTCAATTTATACAAATTGAAAAAGATATAAAGCAATTTGAAACTGAACTAACGGGCATACAAACTGAAATTAATAATATTGTTAATGCTATAGCTCAGGGTATGTTCTTTCCATCAATGAAAGATAAAATGGCACAACTAGAAACAAGAAAGGCTAATTTAACATTGAGTTTTGAAGAGGCTGAACGTCAAAAAAATATAAACTCTCCTTCTGAAGACATTATTAGAGCTTATCTAAAAAAGATGCTGATATAAAATCAAAAAGCTTAGATGAGCAAAAACGCATCATCCAAGCATATGTAACAAAAGTAGTTGTAAATGAAAACACAATCGTAACTGATACGATTGTGAACTTTAATGGTGGAGGCGAGGGGGATCGAACCCCTGTCCGAAAATCGCAACACCTAAGTTTCTTCGAGTGCAGTCTCTCTTTTAAATTTCCCTCTGTTAAGCGCCGAAAGACAGGCTCTTAGCTTCAGTAGCTTCATAAATTCCGTTCCTGGGGCAAAGCTTAGCCAGGCTCGTTTCCCCACTAATTGACGCCCAATCCTAAGCCGTGGGACTCAAAGGGTGGACGAAGCAGACTAAGCTGCTAAAGCGTAACTATTTTCGTTTGCGTTTAAATGTTTCCAATAGTTTTTTAACGCGGGTCCATAGGTTCCCTCGACTCGCTTCCTAGGCACAACGTATCCCCGTCGAAACCAAAGTACGCCCCCTTGTTTTCTTCCTATATAAAAATATATGAAGATTAAAATAGTAACAAGTACTATTTTACAAGGTCTAACCTCTGCAAACATAAGCTTTCATTTCAGTAATATTAAATTTTATAGATTTAACGTCACTGCTATTATATCTTAACTCATTTTTATGTTTTTAGCAAGTGTTACATAAAACCATATTTTGAATTTTTATCCTACGGCTGCCTGTTCTAATACTTGTTTAATTCTTTAAACTGTCTTGCTATATCTCTTTTCGCAGCCTTTTCAAGCATTACGTCTCTCTTGTCATACTCCTTTTTACCTTTTCCAACGCTAAGTTGAACTTTAACTCTTCCGTTCTTTAGGTAAAGGGATAGTGGAATAAGTGTATACCCCTGCTGATTTATATATGATTCAAATCTTCTTATTTCTTTTTTGTGTAAAAGAAGTTTTCTCCTTCTAAGTGGATCTCTATTGTTTATATTTCCATCTTTATAAGGGCCTACGTGAATATTACATGCAAAGATTTCACCATTTCTGATTTCTGCATAACTATCTTTAAGATTAGCTCTCCCCGTTCTCATGGATTTTACCTCAGTGCCCACAAGTTCTATTCCACATTCAAGGGATTCCTCTATAAAATAATCATGCCTAGCTTTTTTATTTTCTGCTAAAGTCTTATTTTCTCTAACCTTCCCCAACGTTAACACCTACCCATACTCTATTTTGTTGTACACTAACTCACCATTGGTTTGAATTATGAGTTAGTTGTTTTACTAATCTTCTTTATTTTCTGGCTTATAAGCTTCATCTATATCTTTATTTCTACTTGCAGGATGGACCACTTCGACTTGTAAGTCTTCATTATTATCTTCTTCAAGTCCTTCAAGTTCTGATAAGTTTATTTTTTTATCTACTATTTTTTTTATTTCTTCTACAGATTTCTCATTTTTTTCAACAATTGCAAAGTATATTTCATGAGATGCCATATCAATTTTTTCTACTCTTATATTTACTTCATCACCTAGTCTATAGATTTTCTTACCTCTTTCACCTATAAGGCATAAATGCTTATCATCAAAGACATAATAATCATCACTTAAGTCACTTATATGAACAAGTCCTTCAATAGTGTTTGGAAGTTCTATAAATATACCAAAGTTTGTTACAGAGGATATGATTCCTGAATATTCTTCTCCAATCTTATCTAGCATATATTCAGCTTTTTTAAGATCATCTACTTCCCTTTCGGCTTGTTGTGCTACTCTCTCCATTTCAGAAGATTGAACTGAAGCATAATCAACTATGCCAATTAACTTTTTATTTCGTTTTTCGTCTATCTTTCCGTGAAGATGTTCCTTTATTATTCTATGAATCATAAGATCAGGATATCTTCTTATTGGTGATGTAAAATGACAATAATACTTTGCTGCAAGACCAAAATGTCCCACGCATTCTGGCGAATATCTTGCCTGTTTTAAAGATCTTAACAGTAGTGTACTTACAACAGTTTCTTCTTTTTTACCCTTTACCTCTTCAATAATCTTTTGAAGTTCCTTTGGATGAACCTCACTGCCCCACTTTATAACATAACCAAGATTGTGTACAAATTCGTTAAAGTGTTCAAGTTTTTCAGTATCTGGTGCCTCATGAACTCTGTATACAAACGGTAGTTTTAGCCAAAACATGTGTTCTGCTACAGTTTCATTACAAATAAGCATAAATTCTTCTATTATCTTATTAGCAACTGCCCTTTCATAAGGCTGTATATCTATTGGTTTACCATTTTCATTTAATATTATTTTGCTTTCTTGAAAGTCAAAATCAATAGCACCCCTTTGAAGTCTTCTCTTGTTTAAGATTTCAAAAAGTTCATTCATGGCCTTAAAATCATCATAGAGGTATTCATATTTTTTAATGGTAGCCTCATCCTTATCTCTAAGAATCTTAGTTACATCTGTATATGTCATTCTCTCATTGGTCTTTATAACACTCTCAAATATTTCATGATCAACTACTTTACCAGTTTTATCAATTTCCATAAAACAACTTAATGCAAGTCTATCTACTTTGGGATTAAGACTACATACACCATTTGAAAGTTTTTTAGGTAGCATTGGTATAACCCTGTCTATAAGATATACAGAAGTTGCCCTTTCTAATGCTTCATTATCTAAAGGGTTTTTTTCTCTAACATAATGTGAAACATCTGCTATGTGCACACCTAAATGATAATTTCCATTTTCAAGTATCTCTAAAGAAACTGCATCGTCTAAATCCTTTGCGTCTTCTCCATCAATAGTTACCATTTTAATATTTCTTAAATCTCTTCTATTTTCATATTCTTCTTCTGGTACTATCTCAGGTATTTTTTCTGCAAAGTCCAATACTGCTTGTGGAAATTCCTCTGGAAGCTTATGTTTTTTTATTACTGTGAGTATGTCCACTCCCTTATCTTCTTTTCTTCCCAGTATCTCTATTATCTTACCTTCTGGATTTCTTCTGTTTTCAGGCCATTGAGTTATTTCTACAATTACTACATCCTTTGAGTTTGCTTTGCCCCTCATGCTTTTTGGAACGAATACATCCTGTTGTATTCTTACATCATCCGCCACCACAAATCCAAAGTTTTTACTATCCTCATAAGTTCCAATTATGGTCTTATTAGCTCTTGTAAGAATCCTAATTATCTCGCCTTCACATTTTTTACCACCATTTTCTTCCCTTGTTACTTTAGCTATTACCTTATCTCCGTTCATAGCTCCACTCATAAATGTAGCTGGAATAAATATATCTGGTCTTTCTTCTTCAGACATTACAAAACCAAATCCCTTTGCGTGACCCTGCAATTTTCCTACTACTAAACCCATTCTTTCTGTTACACCATAATGCTCAGTTCTATTTTGGACAATTAATCCCTCTAATTCCATATCTTTTAAAAGGTTTTTAAAACCTTTAATTCCAGATTTTTTTACATCAAATATTTTTTCAAGTTCACTTGAATTCATTGGTTTGTATGCTTCTTCTCTCATAAAATCAATTAACGTTTCTCTTATACTCATATTTTCATCTCCATTCTTAATATATATATTATAAATTTTTAACCTAATAGAAAATAATATTCAACTAAATATTGTTATAAGGCATCTTAAACAAAATAAATTAACATACTGACTGTTTTTTTAGATGCTAAAAATTAAAAAGGCATAATTCATCATGTTATCGAATTATACCTAGTTTAATTTATTATTTTATAAATTTTGGTAAATTTTGCATAATAACCACAACCGCAAATATGACGGAAAATAAAATAGTAACTCTAGCAAGCCTGGATTCACGAGTTTTTGATTTATTATGTGAATAAAATGTCTCACCACTGCCCGAGAAAAAATTAAATCCATCCGTCTTACTTGGTTGCATTAATATTGAAACTAAAATTACGATAGCACATATTATTTGTATACCTACTAAAAGATTATGCACGTTTAAAACCCTCCTATAGATAGTTTTATTTATATAAAATAAAACATTAAAATCTATAAATTAACAATTTCATATATTCTATATCTTAACATATGTATGCATTTATTACAACTTAATTTAATATTTCTCAGTTTGTCACAAAAACAGGTTGTCTCTAAACAGATTTCTACAAGTTAAACTCTTTCAAAATTGGAGATGTAGGTTGATTTGCGCAAGCAAATCAACCTACATCCCTAATTGATTGATTAATTGATTAATCGATTTTTTTTAGCTTCAGCTAAAAAAAATCTTCCATAACTCTTAACTCTTAACTTTTAACTCTTAACTTAAAACCTTCATAGCAATTTATAACGCTAATGAGAGAAATCACTCATTCCTAATTCTTTAAATTGTAGAAAGCACTGATTCCTACTTCTTTAAATTGTAGAAAGCACTAAGTCCTCTATATTCTCCAATATCTCCAAGCTCTTCCTCAATTCTTAAAAGCTGATTATATTTAGCAACCCGTTCAGTTCTTGCTGGAGCTCCAGTTTTAATTTGTCCTGCATTAACAGCTACTACTAAGTCTGCAATAGTTGTATCTTCTGTCTCTCCAGATCTATGTGATACCACTGCAGTATATCCAGCTCTCTCAGCCATTTCAATGGTATTAAGAGTTTCTGTAAGTGTTCCTATTTGGTTAAGTTTAATAAGTATTGAATTTGCTACACCTTTTTCAATACCAGTTTTAAGCCTCTGAGTATTTGTAACAAATAGATCATCACCTACAAGTTGTATTCTCTTTCCAAGTCTATCTGTTATCTCTTTCCAACCGTCCCAATCCTCTTCTGCCATACCATCTTCAATGGATATAATCGGATATTTATCAACTAATTTTTCATAGTAATCAACCATTTCCTTAGCGGACAAAATTTTTCCTTCACCAGCTAAATTATATTTACCATCTTCATAAAATTCTGAAGATGCTGGGTCAATTGCAATAAATGCATCTTTTCCTGGTGTATAACCTGCTGCCTTTATAGCTTCAACTATTACCTGTATAGCTTCTTCATTACTAGTAAGATTTGGTGCAAAACCACCCTCGTCTCCAACTGCTGTTCCAAGACCTTTAGCCTTTAAAATTGCCTTTAGAGCATGATATACTTCTGCTCCCATTCTAAGTGCTTCACTAAAGCTTCTTGCTCCAGCAGGCATAACCATAAATTCCTGAAGATCAACATTATTATCTGCATGTTTTCCACCATTTAATATGTTCATCATAGGAACAGGAAGTACTTTTGCATTTACTCCTCCAAGATATGAGTACAAGCTCTGACCAAGAGTTTCTGCTGCTGCTCTAGCCACGGCTAGTGATACCCCAAGAGTTGCGTTAGCTCCAAGTTTAGCTTTATTATCTGTTCCATCAAGTTCAATTAATGTATTATCAATTTTAACTTGACCAAATACACTCATTCCTATAAGTTCAGGTGCAATAATATTATTAACATTATCTACAGCCTTTAGAACTCCTTTACCATTATATATAGCTTTATCGTCATCTCTAAGTTCTACAGCTTCAAATATTCCTGTGGAAGCACCAGATGGAACAGAAGCTCTTCCAACTGTACCATCATCTAATGTTACCTCTACTTCTACTGTAGGAAAAGCCCTTGAATCTAATATTTGCCTAGCAAATACATCTACAATTTCAACATCATATTTCATTTAAAATACCTCCCATAAATTTAATTTATAATAACTATGCCTAAAAACATAGATATTTATCTAATTCTAGTCCACAATAACATATTTTCTTATACCTGAGTAGAAGTTTAACTTAAATTAACATTACTTTATTAAACTTTTACCTGTCATCTCTTTTGGAATAGGAAGGCCCATAACTTGTAGCATTGTTGGAGCAATATCTGCAAGCACACCGCCATCTCTTAATTCACTAGAGTCTTTGCTTACATAAACAAAAGGCACTGGATCAGTTGTATGTGCTGTCATAGGTTCTCCAGTTGTATAATCAATCATTTGTTCTGCATTACCATGATCAGCTGTTATGAACACTGTGCCATCTTTCTCTAGTATCTTATCCACAACTTTACCTAAACATGCATCCACAACTTCAATAGCTTTTTTAGCTGCCTCTAATATACCGGTATGTCCCACCATATCTGGATTTGCATAGTTTAGTATTATCATATCATATTCGTCTGTATCCAATCTCTTTAATAGTTCATCAGTAACTTCATAAGCACTCATCTCAGGCTTAAGATCATAAGTTGCTACTTTTGGCGAAGATATAAGTGCTCTATCTTCATTTTCATTTGCTTTTTCTACCCCACCATTAAAGAAGAAAGTTACATGCGCATATTTTTCAGTTTCAGCTATTCTAAGTTGTTTCTTTCCAAGTTTGCTAACATATTCTCCTAAAGTGTTTGTAAGTGATTCAGGTTTAAATGCTACTTCAACACCTTCAAGTGTTAAGTCATATTGTGTCATTGTTACAAATTTAAGATCTATTGCTTGTCTTGCAAAACCTTCAAAGGTTTTGTCATTTATTGCCCTAGTAAGTTCTCTAGCTCTATCAGGTCTGAAGTTAAAGAATATTACTGAATCCTTATTCTTAATTTCAGCTCCTTTTACTATAACAGTAGGAAGTACAAATTCATCATTTTTTCCTAATGCATAAGAATTGTCTACAGCTTCTATTGCAGAACTGGCAGTTTCACCTTTTCCAAGTACTAACGCATTATAAGCAAGTTCAACTCTGTCCCATCTATTATCTCTATCCATTGCATAATATCTTCCTGAAACAGAAGCAATCTTTCCAACTCCAATTTTCTTCATATAATCTTCAATGTCTTCAATATAGTTCTTTGCTGAAGCTGGTGCTACATCTCTTCCATCTAGAAATGCATGTACATATACTTCTTTTAATCCACCCTTTTTTGCAAGATCTAATAGACCTTTTAAGTGTTCTGTATGTGAATGTACGCCACCAGGTGAAAGCAATCCTAATAAATGAAGTGCTGAACCATTGTTCTTTGCATTTTTAACTGCATCTGTAAGTTCAGTATTTTCGAAAAAATCGCCATCTTTAATTGACTTAGTTATCCTTGTCAACGCTTGATAAACCACTCTTCCTGCTCCAATGTTCAAATGTCCAACCTCTGAATTTCCCATCTGTCCTTCTGGAAGTCCAACGCTTAGTCCACATGCACCAAGTGTTGTATTATAATAATGTGTAAATATATCATCAATATTAGGTTTATCTGCTGCTTTTACTGCATTTCCTTCCGCCCTATCAGTTAGTCCAAATCCATCTAAAATCATTAACATTACAGGTTTCTTAGCCATGTTTTTTCCTCCATCCAAAATATAGTTATATATATATACATACATTGTTAATGTATGATACTTTCAATTTAAATTTGTTCCTATATTATTACAAAGTTCTTTATATATGCCATACAATAAATTCTATAATCTAGTTTTTATGCCGAAGTAAAATTAAAACTTTACTTCGGTACAATATTTCTTCCTAAAAGTTAACTATACCTGCAAAGTCAACAGCCTTAAGACTTGCTCCGCCGACTAGTGCTCCATCTATTTCTGGTTTAGCCATTTGTGCTTTAATTGTTCCTGGTTTAACAGAACCACCATATTGGATTCTAACTTTATCTGCTACTTCTTTTCCGAAAACTTCAGCAACAGTTTTTCTAATAGCTCCAATAGTTTCATTAGCTTGATCATCAGTAGCTGTTTTACCTGTTCCTATAGCCCATATTGGTTCATAAGCTATAACAACTTTAGCTGCGTCATCTTTGCTAAGTCCTTGTAAATCTAATTTGATTTGTTTGCCTGTAACTTCATTTGTAACATTTGCTTCTCTATCTTCAAGAGTTTCTCCACAACAAAGAATTGGAGTTAAACCATGTGCAAATGTTGCTTTTACTTTTTTGTTTAAAGCTTCATCAGTTTCATTGAAGTATTGTCTTCTTTCACTATGTCCAAGTATTACATACTGTACTCCTAATTCTTCAAGAGCTTTTAAAGATATTTCTCCAGTGAAAGCGCCTTTTTCTTCAAAATGAGCATTTTGAGCAGCTACTTTAACGTTTGTTCCTTTGGCTGCTTTAACTACTGCATCTAGGGCTATTGATGTTGGAGCAATAACTACTTCTGCTTTAGCATTTTTTACTAGTGGTATTAATTCTTCGACTAATTTTATTGATTCACTAATTGTATTGTTTAATTTCCAGTTTCCAGCTATTATTGGTTTTCTACTCATTAAAATTCACTCTCCAGTTTTTCATTTATATTATTATAACTAAATTCTCCGTTTGAGTACATTATATCACTTTAAATTATATTGTAAATGGTATTAAATAATAATAGTTATTATTTAATACCATTGTAACTATCAACAAGACTAGGATATAAAACTCCACTCTTATATTTTAGTTATTTATCGTTTAAAGCAGCTATTCCAGGAAGTTCTTTTCCTTCTAAGAATTCAAGTGAAGCTCCACCACCAGTTGAAATATGAGTCATTTTATCTCCAAATCCCAATTGATTAACAGCAGCTGCACTATCTCCGCCTCCAATAACTGTAGTTGCATCTGATTCAGCCATAGCTTTTGCAACTGCTATAGTTCCACTTGCAAAATTCGCGAATTCAAATACACCCATTGGTCCGTTCCATATAACAGTTTTAGCAGTTTTGATTGCATCTGCATAATTTTTTGATGTCTTTGGTCCTATATCAAGTCCCATAAATCCTTCTTGAATATTAGCATCATCAGTAGTAACTGGAGTTGTATCAGCATTAAATTCTGCTCCAACAACGTTATCTACAGGAAGTAATAAATTAACTCCCTTTTCTTTAGCTTTTGCAAGCATTTCTTTAGCATATTCAACTTTGTCTTCTTCTACAAGTGATTTACCTATAGTATAACCTTCAGCTTTTAAGAAAGTATAAGCCATACCACCACCAATTATTAATGTATCAACTTTTTCAAGAAGATTGTTAATAACGTTAATTTTATCAGAAACCTTTGCTCCACCTAGTATTGCAACAAATGGTCTTACTGGACTTTCTACAACTTGACCTAAGAACTTTATTTCCTTTTGAATTAAAAATCCACATACAGCTGTTTTTACAAATGCTGTTACTCCAACTGTAGAACAATGTGCTCTATGAGCTGAACCAAATGCATCATTAACATATACATCAGCAAGTGATGCTAATTCTTTTGAAAAGTTTTCTTCATTTTTTCCTTCTTCTTTTCTGTATCTTGTGTTTTGAAGAAGAATTACATCTCCATCTTTCATTTCTTTTGCTGCTTTTTTAGCATTTTCCCCAACAACTGTATCGTCAGCGGCAAATACTACTGTCTTCCCTAACATTTCTGAAAGTCTTTTAGCAACTGGTGCTAATGAAAGTTTAGGATCTGGTCCTTTAGCTTTTCCAAGATGTGAACATAATATAACCTTTGCTCCATTTTCAACTAAATATTTTATTGTAGGCATAGCCCCAACAAGTCTGTTTTCATCAGTAATAACGCCATCTATAAGTGGTACATTAAAATCACATCTGACTAATACTCTTTTGCCCTTAACTTCTATGTCTTCAACTGTTTTTTTATTTAATTTCATGTAAATTCACCTCTAAAAATTATTTAAAAAGGCCTAGCCTCATAGCTATAACTACAAAACCAGACCTCTCTACTATGTTTCACTTAAATATTATAAATATTTAATGTTATTATTTATTTACAATAGACTATTTAGCAATTTTAGCGAAATATTCTAATGTTCTTACTAATTGTGAAGTGTATGACATTTCATTATCATACCATGAAGCAGTTTTAACTAATTGTTTTCCGTCAACTGTTATAACTTTAGTTAAAGTAGCATCAAATAATGAACCAAAGTTAATTCCGATAACATCTGAAGAAACTATTTCATCTTCAGTATATCCGAATGATGCATTAGCAGCAGCTTTCATTGCAGCATTTACTTCTTCAACTGTTACATTTTTCTTAAGAGTTGAAACTAATTCAGTTATTGAACCAGTTATAACTGGAACTCTTTGAGCATTTCCGTCTAATTTACCTTTTAATTCTGGAATAACTTGACCGATTGCTTTAGCAGCACCAGTTGAGTTAGGTATTATACTAGCAGCAGCTGCTCTTGCTCTTCTGAAATCACCTTTTCTGTGAGGTCCGTCTAATGTATTTTGATCATTAGTATAAGCATGAACTGTAGTCATAAATCCTTTTTCAAGACCAAAGTTATCATTTAATACTTTAACCATTGGAGCTAAGCAGTTAGTAGTACATGAAGCACCTGATACAACTGTTTCTGTTCCGTCTAATTCATTATGGTTAACATTAAATACTATAGTCTTAACATCATTACCAGCAGGAGCTGAAATAACAACTTTTTTAGCACCTGCTCTTATATGAGCTTCAGCTGCTTCTTTCTTTGTGAAGAAACCTGTACATTCAAGTACAACGTCTATTCCAAGTTCTTTCCATGGTAGTTTTGATGGATCTTTTTCAGCGAAAATTTTAATTTCTTTTCCGTTGACTACAAAAGAATCTTCTTTAACTTCAACAGTACCGTTGAATCTACCTTGTGCTGAATCATATTTTAATAAATGTGCTAACATTTTTGTATCTGTTAAGTCATTGATAGCAACAACCTCTAAACCTGGTACTTCAAGAATTCTTCTTAAAGCTAATCTACCTATTCTTCCAAAACCATTAATCGCAATTTTTGCCATTATTAAATACCTCCAAAGATATATATTTCTAAAATTATATATGAATATAATTATTAGCAATTTAATAAAAATTTATTTAAAAATATCTATTCAACAAAATTTATCGAAAGATATTAATTAACCTATTTCACTGAGCACTCTAACTATCTCCATAGCAGTGCCTTCATCTGTAATGAGAACGCTTTTCTCATTATTCATTTGCGTTGCAACTATTGCTTCTGCTTTTGTTTTTTTCCCCGCTACTGCTACAAGATTATCTACATTATTTATATCTTCAATTTTAAGTCCAACTGAAGGAGTGGAATAAACCACGTTTCCATTACCATCAAAGAAATACCCAAATGCCTCTCCAACTGAACCCTGACCTAATAATCTAGATGTTTCCTCTTTACTTAAACCTCTTCTACTACTCATCTCATCTGCTCTTCCAACACCGTAAACAATTATGTTTGCACTATGAATAACATCCATTATGTCTTTGATGCCTTTTTCATTAAGTATTGCACTTAATGCTTCATTGCTAAGATTATCTGGGACATGTAGCAATCTGTAAGTTGCCCCCAATTTATTAGCAAGATTTGCAGCTAAAGTATTAGCTTCCGTTTCAACTTGCCTTGCCATTCCGCCTCTAGCCGGCACTACTACCACATGTGAATAATGATAAGTATTATCAAAATTGTCCACAACCTTTTTCATGGTAGTTCCTCCAGTAATAGCAATTATACTTCGGTCACTAATTACACTCTCCACATATTTTGCTGCAGTTCTACCTAATTCATTCATCACAGTTTTATCTTCTTCAATATTGCCTGGCACAATGATTACTTTTTTTATGTTTAATTTTTCTTTTATTTGTGTTTCAATCTCAGTTAGCCCTTTAAATTGACATATAAAGTTCTTGAGCTTATCTATTATTTCTTCGCCTTCATATGTTACTGACATTCCAGGGGTGCCTATGTTTATTAAACTTTGCTTTTTAAGAAAATTAATCTCAGTCCTAACTACTCTTTCACCTATTTCTAATTTATTTGCTAGGATTCTCCTACCAATAGGTTGATTATAGTATATTGTTCTTAAAATATTATATCTTTTTTCAAGCAAATCCATAAGCTCTGGAACAATTTTTTTCTGCAATTTTAATATTTCGTGCACTTCAACCACCTCACTGGACTTACTTAGTCCCAGCAACTCAATTCTTGTCCCACCTCTATTATAGATTAAAAAGACTAATTTTTAAATAGTATTTACAAAAAAATATAAATTATTTTCAAAATGTTTAAAATCTCTTTCTTTTAGCAGAAGGTTTTATCCCCATTTCTTCTCTATATTTCGCCACAGTTCTCCTTGATATTTTAAAATCTTTACCTTTTAAAATATCTGCTATATTCTGATCAGAGAGTGGTTTTTCATTATCTTCCATGCCAATTAATTTTGTTATTTCATTTTTTATCTTGTTAACAGAAACGTCTTCACTATTATAACTACTAATTGCAGTTGTAAATAAATCCTTTATCTTGATTATTCCCCTATTAGTGTATACATACTTTTCTTTTATTGCCCTACTTACTGTTGACTCATGCATCTCTATTTTTTCTGATATATCCTTTAATGTCATTGCTTTTAGGTAAATATCTCCCTTTAAAAAATAATCTTTTTGAATATCTACAATTTTCTCCAAAACTTTATATACGGTACTTCTCCTCATATTTATACTCTTCATTAGAAATGTTGCACTATTCATCTTTTCTTTTAAATATTTTTTGGCATTTTGATCCTCTGCTACATCAAGAATATTTTTGTACACATTATTTATAGATAGATTAGGTAGTGATGTATCATTCATAATTATGTATATATCATCACCTACATTTTCAATATAAGCATCAGGAATAACATATTTCACCTGGTCACCTGTGTAAAATCCCCTTGATGGTTTTGGTTCTAGAGTTTTAACCTCATCCCCATATTCTTGAGCCTCTTGCAGCGAAATATTAAGTTCTTTAGCAATTTTATTATACTTATTATCCCCTATATCCTGAAGGTGATTTGAAATTATCTGTTCAAGATTATCATCTAATAATCCTTTTACATCTGCTTGGATTTTTAAACATTCTTTTAAATTTCTAGCCCCAATACCATTTGGATCAAAGGTCTTAATTATATTAAGTGCCTTGTCCACATATCTTATGTCTACATTTAAAAACTTTGCAGTATCCTCTAAATCATCTGTAAAGTATCCAATACTATCTATTCCTTCAATAATGTACATACATATAGTATTAGTGATATGATTTTCATCTAATTCACCTAGCTGTTCCTTTAAATAATCCTTCAAAGACTTCTTTTCAGCTATAAAATTAAAAGGTGAAACTTTTTCCTCTCCATATGCTGCACGAGAACCATAGTCATCGCCGTCTGAATGTTCTGATAATTTTTTGAAGTCTATTTTTTCAAAGTTCTCACCAATTTCAAGTTTTGAGAAATCAGCATCAATAATTGGATTTTCTTGTATTTCCTCATTAAGATACTCAACTAATTCAAAGTTGGACATTTGAAGTAATTTTACTGACAACTGCATCTGTTGATTCATAACAAGTTTTTGCTGTTGATTCAAGTTTAAATTAAAATCTAAATTCATAATTTTCACCCATATCTATGTTATGTTTTTTACCTTTTATTATGCATTTAGTATATCATAAAACTACTTTTCAAACATGAAATAGTATTAAATTTTTTATATTTCACTATTTTTCTACATTCATGCGAAAGTTACAAGCTAAAGCATTTCATTATTATTGAAAATAGGGATTGGAGAAAATTTATGAAAACAAATCTTCTCTAATCCCAATTTTATCGATTTTCTGCCTCAGCAGAAAATCCTTCCTTACCTTTTATTCTTAGGCTTCTATGAAAAATACTCCGCAGGCACCTGCACCTGAATGAGTACCAACAACACATCCCGCTTCACATTCTATGAATTTATTATTATTATTATTATAATTGCCTTTTAGTATTTCTCTTACTTGATTTTCACCTATATATAAAATTATACTTGTTTCAACATCAGATACACCTGTTTGGTTTACATAATTTAATATAGATTTGGCTGCTTTTTTAGTTCCCCTTACTTTATCAACTACCACCATCTCACCATCTCTGACAGTGAGAATAAGTTTTATCCCTAAAATATTACCTATAGTTCCTGTTGTTTTTGATAATCTTCCACCTTTAATTAGGTTGTCCAATTTGTTAAAAGCAATAATGCTTTTAACATGAGGAATAACATCTATGATTTCTTTTTCTATTTCCTTAAAGCTATATCCCTCAGCTTTTAACCTACAAGCCTTAAGTACAATTACTCCAAGCCCAGATGTAACATTTAGACTGTCTATTACTGTTACATCTTCACATTCAAGCATATCTTTTGCTATGCATGCTGACTGATATGTTCCACTCATCTTTGAAGACATGCTTATCATTAAAATTTTGTACCCTTGTTCTAAATACTTTTTAAAACATTCATAATGTCTTTGTGGATTAACCTGTGTAGTGGTTGGATATATACCATCCCTATCCATGATTTCCAAAAGTGTTGAAGTCGTTATGTCTACACCATCCAAATAAGATTTTTCATCAATATTTACAATTAATGGTAATACTTCGATATCGTATTTATCAATTATACCCTTAGGTAAATCTGCAGTACTTACGGTTATAATCTTTATTTTTTCCATTAATATTCTCCTTTTTTTATTTCATATTTGGAAACCCAATTTGTCTAAGGCCCTCATAAGCGACGATTGCAACCGTATTTGAAAGATTTAGTGATCTAAGGCTTGTTTTTATCATAGGAACTCTTATACATCTATCTGCATTGCTTAACCTAATATCATCTGGAAGACCGCAAGACTCTCTTCCAAATACAATAAAATCTCCTTGATTAAATTTCACTTTTTCATAATAATTTTTACCTTTTGTAGTTGAAAAATAAAATGTACCATCTTTATACTTTTCTCTTAACTCATCATAAGAATCATATAGGGTTATATCTAAATCTTTCCAATAATCCAGTCCTGCCCTCTTTAAATGCTTTTCATCTAAACTAAATCCAAGCGGTTTAACCAGATGCAATTTACTATTTGTAAGAACACATGTCCTCGCAATATTTCCTGTGTTCTGTGGTATTTCTGGCTCAAATAAAACTATATTAAAATTTTCTTGTCCTAAAATCAATTGTATACCCCCATTAATATATTTATTTTAATTGTAAAATTTATATTAAACTAAAAAGCCTCTATAGTAAAGTTATCTATACAATATATTTCATCTTTATATAATGTAATTTATGCTTTTTTCACCGAAATATTGAGATATTTTAGTCTTAAAAAATATCTTCATAAATTTCATTTGTTCATCTGTGTATATGTACTTTCCATATCCAAATTGTCCAAATTTAAACTTACGTTTTTCCTCTTTCATGGGTAACGTAGTTTTATTAAATATATTAATTATATTTTCTTTAGCACGTTTTGTAAACCTATGTGAAATAACTTCAAAGGTTATATTTCCTTTTGGGAACTTTGATGCTATAAGATATATTAAACTTTCATATTCTTCTTCCCAACCTTCATATAAAAAAACAGGTGCAATTATAAATCCAATTTTATATCCATCAATATATAGCCTTTTTGCAGCAGTTATTCTCTCGATAAGAGCTGTAGTTTTATGCTCATATGCATTTATTATTCTCTCTGTATTTATACTAAATCTTATAGTTGTGTTTCCATTATGGCTAAGCCCTAATATAGTATCAATGTCCGTGAATTTTGTAACAAACCTAAACTTACCAAACTCATTTTTTCCAAAAAACTCTATAGAATTTTTTAATGTTCTACTATAATACTCCACTGGAACTGGATCAGAAGTCGCCGCCCCCTCAAAAATAGTTATCTCTGGTTTTCTTTCATCAATATACTCCTGTGCTCGTTGCAATATTTCATCTATATTTACATATATTTTAACGTATGGCTTTTTTCCCATTTGAGTGTTCAAATAACAGTATTCACACATACCCATGCAACCACTTACAATTGGTAATTGATAATGTGCAGATGGTTTACAAGTAGCGAAGTTTAAATTTTTTCGTACACCTACTACTAATGTGTTTTTACCTTCAAAGTACATTTCACTTGGATTTTTCCCTGGTATGCCAGCAATTCTACCATTTTTTGAAAACAATATTTCTATATTTTTCTCTTTGAACTCTTCGAAAATACTGTTTCCCAAATCGTAATTCAATGCATGTTCTTCAAATATTATTCTTTTTGGCATAAACATAAAACCATCTCCTACAAAATAGTATTACATTTATTATTATAAAATATTCTATAGTGCAAATTTTTCTATGGCCTTTGCTACCCCTGAATTATTATTTGTATCCGTAACAAATCTTGCAGCGTTTTTTACAAGTTCTGAACCATTACCCATGGCTATTCCTATTCCTGCATATTCAATCATAGATAAATCATTTTCATTATCACCTATACACATTATTTCATCCCGTTTTATATTATAAAACTCAGCTAGAACTTTAACTGCTTTTCCTTTTGAAACTCCCTTATGCATCATTTCAATATTATCACTACCGGAACTCACAACCTCAAATTCATTTAATTCTACCAATTCTTTTCTTGCCCTATCAATATCTAATCCATCCTCAGATATGCATATGCATTTTAATATTTCGTCGCCTTTTTCTGTAAGTGTTACACCTATGTCCACTGCTTCAATTAAATTTATTTTAAATTCTTCTGTTAATTTTTCATTCATCTTGGCATAGTTATAATCTTTTGGGAATTCATTAGCTGCTATTACAGAATCGCTCATATTATAATATACTTTTAAATTATATTTTTTTACTATATCTTGTATCTGTTTACACTTTTCTTTGCCCAGTGCAAGTTTGTATATAACTCTCTCTTCATCTTTTTCTCTTATATATGCTCCATTAGATGAAATTATAGGTGCTTTAACTCCAATAAGTTCTCCATAATATTTAGCAGATGTAAAAAGTCTGCCTGTACAAATGGCTATTTTTATGCCTTCTTCGTGTGCTTTTCTTATTGCTTCTAAATTTTCTTCATTTATTGTTTTTTTATCATTTAATAAAGTTCCATCCATATCAATACAAATAAGTTTACAACTCATAAACTTCATCTCCAGTACAAAAATATTTAATCCATATAAATTATATTATATCATAGCCATATGCAATTAGACATTTGAAAAAAAATAATCACCCAGTCTTTACTCTTATATAAGTGAAGACTGGGTGATTATTCTTAGGCATAATCAAAAAAATAACAAGTCAGTATTCTGGTCTATTTTGTGGTATACTTCGTCGCCATAACCATTACATAGACAACGCTTGCGCAGGTAATGCCTCCTCGCCTACCGCAAAATATCCTCAGAATATTTGACTTGTTATTTCTTTTCAGATACCTTAAAGTGTTACGCCATTTTTAAATATAGCTATTTCTCTTATATCATTTGTTTCGTTATTTGCTAGAGATTCCCCATTGGCTATAGCAATTACATAATCAACAAACCGCTCTAATACTTCATCCATAGTTTCATTTTCCAATAATGTTCCTGCATTAAAATCTATCCAATGTCTCTTTTTATTATATATATCACTATTAGTAGATATCTTCACTGTTGGTACAAAAGCTCCAAAAGGTGTCCCTCTACCTGTCGTAAATAATACAATGTGGCACCCAGCAGATGCAAGTGCAGTTGATGCAACAAGATCATTTCCAGGGGCACTTAAAAGATTAAGACCTTTTGCTTTCAAAGTTTCTCCATATTTAAGTACATCTACAATCTCCGAAGTTCCTGATTTTTGAGTGCAACCTAATGATTTGTCTTCTAATGTAGTTATTCCACCATCTTTATTTCCTGGTGATGGGTTTTCATATACTGGCTGATTATAACTCATGAAATATCTTTTAAAATCATTAATCAAATTAACAGTTTTTTCAAAAACATCTGAATTTTTTGCTCTATTCATAAGTATCGTCTCTGCTCCAAACATTTCTGGTACTTCTGTCAATGTAGTTGTACCACCTTGTGCAACTAAGAAATCTGAAAATTTCCCCAAAAGTGGATTTGCAGTTATTCCAGAAAAACCATCTGATCCACCACATTTAAGACCAATTTTAAGTTCAGATAATGATATATCTTCTCTAGTATCAACTTTCATATTTTCATAAAGCTCTTTTAAAAGTTTAGTACCTTCTTCTATTTCATCATCAACCTTTTGAGAAATTAATGATCTAACTCTTTTTTTGTTGTAAGTCCCAAGTGATTTTATAAAATCTTCCATAACATTGTTTTCACAGCCAAGCCCTAAAACAAGCACACCACCTGCATTAGGATGTTTAACTATATCGCCTAATATAGTTTTAGTATTCTCATGGTCATCACCAAGTTGAGAACAGCCATAATTGTGCTTAAACACATGTATATCATTAAAAGAAGTTTCTTTAATAAAATTTTTCACTATTAAATCAGCAATACCATTCACACAACCAACTGTAGGAACTATCCAAAGCTCATTTCGAATTCCAACAGTATTGTCTTCTCTTCTATAACCCTTAAATGTTAATTTTCTGTCCTCAAAAATATTGCTAAAGCTCTTTTTATTGTAATCATAATCTTTAATTCCTGTTAAATTAGTTTTAATATTATGGGAATGTATCCACTGTCCTTCTTTAATATTTTTAATTGCATGCCCTATAGGAAAGCCATATTTTGTTATGTTTTCGCCTTCTTCAATAGACTTAATTGCTACTTTATGACCTTTTTTAATAACTTCATCAATGCTAATTTTCCTATTGTTACTCTCTACAATATCACCTTTATTTAAATCAACTAGTGCCACAACCACGTTGTCATTTTCATTTATTTTAATAACATTTCTCATAAATTCACCACCCAGATAAATTATTCCTATTTAATTTTATAATATACACTTTGCATCAATATAATTATTATATCATAAATTAATGAACACGTTAACAACTGTATTTTTTTAACCCTGTAACTTTCATTTTCAAAACTCAATGGAAAAATATTTTTAGATTTTATCTAAAAATATTTTTTTCACTGAATCCCTTTTAATTAGTTCAGTATGAATGTACAATTTTTCTCCATTCTGCTGGTGACTTTCAATTTGTTCTAATAATTTTTTTGAACCAACTATACTTATTTTGCGTGTAAGTTTCCTCACTGTAGTAAGCGATGGCGTAACATACTCACAAAATACACTATCATCAAATCCAATAATTGAAATGTCTTCTGGAACTCTTAATCCATTTTTTTGTATAGCCCTCACTGCCCCAACTGCCATATCATCATTTGAGCAAAATACTGCGGTTGGAATTTTAGATAGGTTTAAAAGTTTTTCCATAGCTTTATAACCACTTTTAACATCATACTCACCACGTACCAAGTATTCACTGTCTATTGTTATTTTGTTGTCTATAAGAGCATTTATATAGCCTTCTTTTCTGAATACAGAAGATTTAAATCCTAGTTTTCCCTCAATTATTGCAATGTTTTTATGTCCATTTAAAATGAAATAATTTGTTGCCTCATACGCCCCGTCTTTCTCTGCAGAAAGTATATTTGTAACATTGTCAGCCTCAATTTCTCTATTTAAAACTACTAGTGGAATTTCTTTACTTATAGCGTCATATATAAACGGATTATCGCCTTCACTTTGACTTACCAGTATAATCCCATCAAATCTTTCTTTAGATATATAATTAAAATTTATACAATGGTCAATTCCCTTTATTACTAAATTATAATTTTCTTTGATAACACTGCTTACCCCTTCAACTGTTGCATGAAAAAAGCTTGGAGAAGTACCGCTACCTATTGTAGAAAAGAACAAACCAATATTGTAGGACTTATTTAATACCAAACTCTTTGCATTATAATTAGGAATATAATTTAGCTGATCGGCTATCTCTATTATCCTTACTTTTGTTTTTTCATTTATAAAGGGACTATTATTTAATGCCCTTGAAACAGTTGTATGGGAAACATTAGCTATCTTCGCAATATCTTTTATAGTAATACTCACACTATCACACCTTCCAAATAGCAATCATTTACACATACAATGATATCATAATAGTCCCCTATAAACTACTATATTTAATTACATTTATACGTATTAACAACTATATATTTAACTATATATCCATTTCAAAATAATTTTCTGCATTTTTGTAGCATATGTTTTCAATGACTTTCTTCAATAATTCCTCATCATCTGGAACTTCACCGTTTTCTACTAAATTTCCTACATATTCACATAATATCCTTCTGAAATATTCATGTCTTGTGTAAGATAAAAAGCTTCTTGAATCTGTAAGCATTCCAAGAAAACTAGATAGCAGTCCAAGATTTGCCAGTGCTTTCATTTGTTCAAGCATTCCATCTTTATTATCATTAAACCACCAAGCTGCTCCAAGTTGAATTTTGCCCAACGCTTCTTTTCCTTGAAAACATCCAAGTAATGCACCTAATATATAATTATCATTTGGATTCAAGCTGTATAAAACAGTCTTTGGAAGAGATTTTTCTGCTTCTAAAGAATTAAGCAATTTTGAAAGTGGATATGCAACCTTACTATCATTTATAGAATCAAATCCAGTATCTGGTCCCATTTTATCAAACATAGCACTATTATTGTCTCTAAATGCGTTAATGTGTAGTTCCATAACCCAACCTAATTTAGCGTAATTTTTGCCAAGAAACTGCATTGTATATGTTCTATACTTTGTTTCTTCTTCAATGGTAACACCATTACCTTGAAGAGCTTTAGTAAATATTCTTGATATTTCTTCCTTAGTTGCTTCTAAGTATGGTACATAGTCTAGTGCATGATCTGAAACCCTGCAACCTACAGAATGGAAAAATTCTATTCTACTTCCTAAAGCATTTAAAAATTTATCGTAACTATCTACATTTTCATTAGAAACTTCACCTAATTTTGCAATCCAGTTTACAAAACCTTCCTTGTTTATACCCAACGCTTTATCAGGTCTAAATGCAGGAAATATCTTAACACTAAAATCTTTTTCTTCTTTGAGTTTTATATGGTATTCAAGTGAATCTACAGGATCATCTGTTGTACATATAGCCTTAACATTGGATTTTTTAATTATTTCTCTAACCGTAAAATCATCCTGAGCTAATAGTTTATTGGCTTTTTCCCATATAATTGGTGCATTTTTTTCGTTAATAACTTCATATATTCCAAAGTATCTTTGTAACTCTAAATGTGTCCAGTGGTAAAGTGGGTTTCCTATAGCTGTTTCAATAGATTTTACATATGATATAAATTTTTCATAATCAGTTGAGTCACCTGTAATAAATTTTTCATCTATTCCAAAACTTCTCATAAGTCTCCATTTATAATGGTCACCATAAAGCCAAGCTTCAGTTAAATTTTTAAATTTTTTATTATCATATATTTCCTTAGGGCTAATATGACAATGATAATCTATTATAGGCATTTTTTTTGCATATTTGTTAAATAGATTCTCCGCTGTTGTTGTTGTAAGTAAAAAATTTTCATCCATAAATTTTTTCATAAAATTCACCATTCCTTAAAAGAGTATTTTGTGATAACGTTAACAGATTGTATAAACTAATTATAAACCTTTTAGGATTAATTTCAATAGGTTTTTGTTCACGATAACAATTCTTTTGTTTAGTTTTCTAGTTTGTAACATCTTTTATTTTTATAAATAACTAAGTAAAAGCATGTACAGTGGAATACCTATTATACATAATACAGTTGTTACAACTGTCATCACCGCTGCATATTCAGTGTCACCATTATAGGCTTTCGCAATAATGCTAGTGTTAGTCATAACTGGCATAGCTGCTTGTATTATAAATACTTTTTTCATAAGAAGCGGTATTGGAATAAACAAAGTAAGAATAAATATAGTAAGCGGTGATATTATAAATCTTCCTGCTATTATACCAAGCATATCTTTACTAATTTTTATGTCTTTAAATTTAACGGAAAAAATACAAATTCCTATAAATATCATAGACAGTGGTGTAGTTATGTTGCCCATATATTTACACGTATCCATTATAAAATTAGGCAACTTAACTTTTAATAATACCAATATAATTGCCACAATATATGCCAGAAGTGGCGGTGATATTATCCTTTTAAGTGCATTTTTACTAAATATTTTATTATTGCTTTTCTTTTTTCCATTTTTACTTATGAAATAAACCCCTATAGTCCAAAAAAATGTTGTATTTGCTATGTAATATAAAAGTACGTAGGGAATGCTTTTCTCCCCAAATAGAGCTAAATTAACAGGAAGTCCAACAAAAATAGTATTTGAATTAAAAAACATTGATATGAAAAGTCCTGTGTCTTCTTCTTTTGTCTTAATAAGTTTTGTAACAATAACTCCTATAATCAGACATATAGTCATTGATATAATAGGAATTAAAATTCCTTTTCCTTGGCTTAGAAGCTCACTTCTATCTAAGTTACCAAGTATTGTTGATATCATAAGTGCTGGTAATGCTATAGTTATGACAAGTTTAGTCAATAATTTTGATGATTCATCACTGAACCATCCTCTTGCTGTAAGAACATATCCAATTGAAATCATAATAACAATGCTTAATATACTGCCAATTGAATTTAACAATAACATTTTTCTTACCCCTCTTCGGCATCTGAAACTTAGAAATCGTTATCCAGTGGCTACCATCTTCCACTTAATAAAAGCAGGTCACCCAAATCTTTGATTTGGTGTGATAAGTAGATAGCCCAATCTTTGATTGGTGCTAGTCACTTAGTTGTTTCATCAATCGCTTTCTCTTTAGAGTAAGATGGTAGTCATCGGACAAAATAGACCAGAATACTGACTTGTTATTTCTTTGATGATGCCTTATATATATTGCCATGTAAACTACTCTAATATTTATTATATACCTTATAATAAAATGTTCAAATTCTGTTTATTGCTACATATTGACAACCATACCCGTTATAAAGGAAATCACCCATACTATCCAAGCAAAAATACTGAATTTGTAGAACTTCCATGATGATCTTTTGTTCAAAACAGCTGTGCTACCTATAAGATTAAGTAGCATAAGAAATATGGCAACAAATCCTAATATATCATGGATTCCATAGTTTACCTTACTCCCGCCTAGTTTATACATCATAAAAGTACCTAAAACATCAAAAATGAACCCAATACTAAATGTAATAATGTGCCACAGAAGTATAGACTTAATTTTAAATTCATTCCACACCACAACTGTATATATAACTAGTGCTAAATTTATCAGTATTATAGAAATAGCTAACATATTAGCCTCCTCAATTTATATTATTATATATTTAATGGAATTTTGATATCCAAAGACATTTCTCGCTCCAACTGCAATGGTCACAAATTTCATATGCATCCTGTAAACTTTGAAATTCATGTTTAACTAAAACCATAACCTCCTTCACCATCACTACTTGTTCACTCTTCAGTTTAAGCTTATGAAGTAATCTCTTATCCATATTGTTGACACTTTCGCTATTATTACAAACATCATTAATATTATTTTTGCATGCTAAACATATATTATCACAATAGTCTACAAGTCTTATTTTGTCTTTTGGATTGTCTTTTATATACTTTACTATTTCGCCCATATGTTGTACAAATTTATCACTATAACCGTAACCTTGAAAACCCTGCATACATAAGAGGTGATGTGCTCTTATCTTTAATATATCATTAATTATTTTAGTCACCTACTATCATTAATTATTTTAGTCACCTACTTGCTTTAATCTCTACTTCATGATATCTCAGCATAGAGATATTCTCAATGTTATTTAGAAATATATATATATGATGATATTAATAAAAAATCAGTACAGGAATAACTCCCCATACTGATTTTCTTAGCTCTATGCAGATTCTCGATAATCTTTATAATTTAACTACTTTAAATAGTTTTAGTATATTGATTTATAGATTTCAAATATTTCCTGAGCATTAGTATCTCTCGGATTGCCTGGAGTACATGCATCAGCAAGTGCTGATTCTGAAAGTGCATGTAAATCTTCTTCCTTAACTCCAATTTTTTTTAAACTTTTTGGAATTTCTACATCCTCTGAAAGTTTCCTAACCGCATCTATAGCTGCTTTTCTATATTCTTCTTGGGACATATTATCTACGCCTTCTACGCCCATTTGACGAGCAATTTCTCTGTACTTTTCTCCAGTAAATTCTGCATTATATTCCATAACATATGGTAAAATAACTGCATTAGCAACTCCATGTGGAGTATTATAAAAAGCTCCCAGTGGATGTGCCATTCCATGAACAAGTCCAAGTCCCACATTACTAAAGCCCATCCCTGCAACATATTGTCCAAGTGCTATATTTTCTCTTCCCTTAGACTCATTTGCTACAGCACTTCTAAGTGAACGTGAAATGATCTCAATAGCTTTTAAATGTAGTGTATCCGTTAGTTCCCAAGCACCTTTTGTAATATATCCCTCAATAGCATGAGTTAATGCATCCATACCAGTAGCTGCTGTTAATCCCTTTGGCATTGATGACATCATTTTTGAATCTACGATTGCTATAACTGGAATATCATGTGGATCTACACATACAAATTTACGTTTTTTCTCTTCATCTGTAATAACATAATTAATTGTGACCTCAGCTGCTGTTCCTGCTGTAGTTGGCACTGCTATAATTGGTACACATTTATTATTAGTCAGCACTGCACCTTCAAGGCTTCTTACATCTGAAAACTCAGGATTGTTTATAATAATTCCAATAGCTTTAGCAGTATCAATTGATGAGCCACCACCTATTGCAACTAAATAATCTGCTCCAGTTTTTTTAAACTTTTCTATACCACTTTTTACAACATTTATTGTTGGATTAGGTTTTACTTCATCAAAAATAGCAAAATCCAAATTATTTTCTTTTAAAAGCTCTGTTACATTACTAACTACATTAAATTTTATTAAGTCTTTATCCGTTACAACTAATGCTTTTTTATATCCTCTGATTTTAGCCTCTGAAACAATATTTTCAATTGCTCCTGCCCCTATATAACTTGTCTCATTTAAAACCATTCTATTTGCCATAATAAATCAATCTCCTTTTATAATTTGTTTAATAGAAAGTCCTAAAAATCACTAACTCTCAATTTTCAATTTCCAATTCTTAGCTTTCTTATTTTTAGGGCAACCCCAATGTGTTACATTATGTCTAGACCAAGTCCTTTATATAAATCATTTTTTCATTTGCAGTCATGTTGTATGACTTATTATTCATAAATGTTTTTTAATGTATTTATCTAAGCCCAAATTATTGCTCTTTATTCCATTAACTATTATTTCAGCCATTTTAAGTGCACCAAATTCACTTGAATCTCCTGCTAAAAAAATTGTCTTAGCATCAAATTTTTTTATTTCAATAGCATCTACTAAAATTTTTTCTCCTTCAATCAAAATTGTTAGTTCTTCATCTACTATGTTTAAAGAAAAGATTTTTTTAGTAAACTCTCCTTTTTCTGTACTTATTGATTTAAAAATCAACTTACGATCTCCTGATTTTAGACTATTGATATTGCAACTGCTTGATTGTCCTCCAAAGATCATTGTTATATCGTATCTTCCATTGGTAAGTGGTGTCTTATACTTAAATTCATGAAAATCCCCTTTTGTAAAAGATAACGTCTTTGCGTTTTTATGAGCAACATTATCAAAATCTTGTCCTTGATATAGTGTTGAATGTGAAAGTCTTTTACTTTGCTTTATTGTCTCACGTTTATACACATTGATATCCATAAACTTATCCGCAAAAATACTTGCTTTTCCATCTTCATATATAACTACACATTCCGTACCATTATTAAGTAAATCACCATGTACTACATATCCATCTATTGGGAATATTACAATTGGTTCCAAATATCCATTATATAATGTTGGTAACCCACCTCTTCTATATGCCAATATAGAATCTTTTTTTCTTCCTTCCCAATTATGAACAGTTTCTATTATTGTTGACCGTGCATTTGTATTAATTTCATGTTTTCATAATAAATTGAAATCTTTATCCATTGCCCACACTTTTGTATGCCTATTTTTCAAGATAATATCTTGAGGTATTTTGCTTCCAACTAAATTTGCAACTATGATACAGTCGTGTGCCTCATTATCTGGTAAATCATTTTCTCTCTTGATTTTTCCATTTAACCCATTGAGTACATAAAATTTTTTATTTATTACGCATAACACTTCATTGTTTCCATCCCCATCTATATCTACAATTTGAGCGGGAAAGTCTGATTCAAAGTTGTCTGGATTATCACTGGTTTTTCCTACTTGCCATAGCATATTACCATTTAGATCAAAGGTTGTAATACATTGTACCTGACGTGGTTCATTTCTATCATCTATTCCACCGTTTGCTTGTACCATTACTAATTCCATTCTTCCATCAGAATTTATATCTCCAATGAGAATCTTTGAATTTTTACCTGCAGGTTCAGTATTTATGCTTGCAATTAACTTTGGTTTTAAAATATCTTCCTTTTGTATTTTCATATCTAATCTCCCACTTATTAAAGGGCTCATTTGAGTTTTTGCTTATATGTCCACATTTACATATTTCGAAATATTAATATCAATTTCCTTTAATCCAATAGAGACAATTCTAGCAATTTGTTCAGCACCTTTTTGTGTGAAATGTGTATGATCATTACCATTTGATGAAACCATAAACATAGGATATACACTCTCATATCCTATATTCTTATAGTAGTTGAGACTTTTTGTCATAAGATCAATAAGCTTTACATTCTCATCTAATGCCAGTTGTTTCATAGAATTACAATAGTCAGGAAAATTGTTTAAAAAACATTTTCCATCAAAATTCAGAGTTGCCACTGGTGTTAGTAGTATTGGAATAGCTTTATATTTGCGTGCACCATCTATATACATTTTTAGGTATTTTTTATATTCAACATTGGGTTCAGTATAACGATTTGGTTTACTAATATCTGCATCGTTATGACCCATTTGAATAAGCAAATAATCACCCTCTTTGATTTTCTCTAAAATGGAATCCAGCCTTCCATCTTTAATAAAAGATTTTGAGCTTCTTCCACCAATTGCATTGTTCAAAAACTCTACATTTGATGTGAAATAATTGCCAATGAAATTTCCCCAACCTGATTGTGGATAACTACTTACATCATAAGTCTGCACAGTGGAATCACCTGCTATATAAACTTCTATATGCTTGTCATTCAACATTATTAAAATCTCCTTATTCTATCTAGTTTTGCTCCAATCTGAGTGATACATTTAAAACAATTTTACTTGAGATCCACCTCCAACTTCAATAATCTCTCCATTAAAGCTAATCCATGCAGATTTTGCAGATGGGTTATATACTATATCTCCCTTTACTGAAAACTTCAAATTATCAAGTAATTTCATATAATCAACTATTTCTATATTCGTCGCATACCAAATATTGTCTTTATTAGATACATAGCTGCAGAACTTTTCTATTAAATCCCAATTATCATCTCTATCAAATTCATAACTATGTCCCCAAACATACATAAGATATAAATACTGTTTTTTGAATAATGGAACAAACTCTTCAGCATTTTTCATTAAATTATGAGTATGGTGGCAAGTTGCTTGCCACGCATAATAATCATCTGGTAAATTGAAATTATCTTTGCTTCCAACCACTCTTGAATACTCAATGCCTAGATACTTAAGCATATCTTTTATCTTTGAATTATATGAACCATTTGGATAAGACATTCCCCTTACGGTATAGCCTACAAGCTCCTCTAGATTTTCCCTATCTTGTAATGTCTGTTTTACTATCTCTTCATTAGAACACCTAGCTATAGTTGGATGTGTTACCGTATGAGACGAAACTTCATGCCCTTCATATAAATTTTTCACTTCTTCTTTATTTACATAATCGTTAGATCCCAAAAAACCTGAATTCAAATGAAATGTTCCCTTTATTCCATATTTATTAAAAATTTTCACTAGTCTTCTATCTGCACATCTTCCATCATCATAGCTCATAGTTAATGCTTTAAATTTTCCATCAGGAAAACATTTTACAATAGTATTCATTTTAAAAACTCCTCTTTTATAATTTAATATACATTTTTAATTCTAAACAATGTTATTCCAATTACATTGTTTTACTAATTCGTGCTTTAGTTTCATACTCTATCAAGTCATTATTTCCCCAGCATTTTTCGTAACTAAATCCAGTTAAATCTTCAATCAAAGTTCTAGTTTCTTCAGTAGCTTCTTCTTTTAATCCACCATTTTTCAACCTATTAACTTCACCTTCTAATATCTTATGAGTTTTTACGTTTAACTTAAGTCTATAAGATAAAATCATACCTATTGTAACTAATATAATTGGAACAACTGTATATAAAATCAATAGAGCACTTCTTGTAGTCGGTGGTTGAACTTTCGCACTTTTAACAAACCCTGACACTTGTAAAACGATTCCTACTAATATTGTTTCAATAGTAGTAAAGAACACATCTAGAAAACTGCTAACCCCTGCATATGCTCCTTCTCTTCTTTTTCCTGTAACCATTTCATCTACATCCGGCATGAATGTAAAGAAAAATTGTGCAGAATTTACTAAGCCTGCTTTACCCAAATACAAGATATTTGTTAAAATCATTAGGAGTATATAAGTGTTTGTGGCCCTAATTATGCCAAGCCGCATAAAACATAAAAGAACTAATATTGTTACAACTCCTCCAATTCTATAAGTAAATGAGCCACTTGTTTTAGCTGTTAACCACATAAAGAATGTTGTGAACAAAATTGTTAAAAACATTCCAATGCTAACTGAAACTGTAACTGATTTTGGATTTAAAAATAATACAAAAACTATGAAATAAGTATTTATTGTTTCTGCTAGAGTTCTAAACATTTGTTCTGATAAATACATACCCAGATAAATTCTATATGACTTTATCTTTATAGTTGATATAAAATTATTAACTACACCTACAAATCCTTTTTTTAATGATGGTTTTTCCCTTATAGATTGAATTGTTGATTCATCTACAGGACGTTCATATACAGATAAATAGAAAAACACAAGTGATATAAGTGCTATTAAATCATATATTATAGCTGCTATAAAAAACATTCTAGGATTATTCTGTCCAAAAGCAGTAAATAATTTTAATAAAATCATGGAAGAAATTACACTTGCAATTGCAGAAGCAATCTGATTAAAACCAGTTAGGTGCGTACGTTGAACTGAATTATGTGACATTTCAGCTGCAAAAGTTCCCTGTGAAACTGAAAGTAGAGGTCCTATAAATGACGTGATAATTATTAATGTAGCATAATAGACTATGTTCATATTGGGTATCCAATATAATGGGAAAGTAAGTATCTTTATTGGTATAGCTATTAATATAAGACCTTTTCTTCTTCCAAATTTTTTACCAAACCGTGTCTTGTACAAATTATCACTTATATATGCAACTATAGGTGTAAGAATAGCGCTTATAATTTTACTTATTGTAAGTATTAAAGTAATTGAAACAATAGAAATATTGCATTTGATATTTTACTTTTTAGCCCATTTATGATTAGCTTAACTTCCTAATCCATCATTTCACATCCTTTAACATAATAATACAACAATTAAATAACAAATATTTTTTGAAATTATTCCAAAAACCGTTTACAATTACATATTATCTCATTATTTACATAAAGCCAATTGTTTTTGTTTGTTTTTATTTGCTTTTATGTTGTTTTATTCTACTAATTCATATGATATGCTAAATAACATATGAATTAATCTATTCCAAGACAAATCCATGAATATTTATCATTAAATTTGGATAAACCCTCAAATAAAGAATAAAAAGCCACCTAAAATTTATTCTAGGTGGCTTTTTAACTTTATCTATATTTTCGTAATACACTGCTTTATCAATATATAATCTCAATTCCATAAGAATGCAATAATTCTACCCATTCGTCTCTTGGCTTCTCATCTGTAATTATATAATCTATGCCTTCATAGTCAAAAAGTTTTACAAAAGATGTTTTATCATATTTAGTGTGATCTACTAACAAAATCACTTTATTAGATTGTTTAATCATAATCCTTTTAATTTCTGCCTCTGCTTCATTTGAATCTAGTATTCCTTTATTAATATCCATACCTTTACAGCTCACAAGAGCTATATCTAAATTGTACTTTTTAATTGTGTTTTGTGTTATTGCTCCTTGTAATGATAATGATCTTTGCTTTACTCCTCCACCAGTTGATATGATATTTAGGTCTGATTGATTCAATTCCTGCAATACCTCCACTGAGTTTGTTATAACCGTTACATCACTTCTAGTTTTAATAGCTTTTAATACTTCAAGTACTGTTGAGCTACAATCTGCTACTATTGTACTACCTTCTTTAATAAATTCTATAGTCTTAGACGCTATATATTGCTTGTTTTTTATATTGGTCTTTGATCTTTTATAAAATGGTATATCCTCATTTGTTTTTTCAGCATTTAACATTGCTCCACCATAACTCCTAGTAACTATACCCTGTAACTCTAATTTTTCTAAATCTCTTCTTATTGTTTCTTCCGTTACATTAAATTTTTCGCTTAAATTTGATACATATATTTTTTTTTCCGTTAAAGCTATCTGCTTTATAATTTCTAGTCTCTCTCTAGATAACATATTGTTTCCTCCTGGTGTAATTTCCATTTATTTTCATTTTGATACTTCTATATTGCTACAATTCTATTACGTGTAAACTGATAATTTAATTAATCCAAAATTAAATATATCAAATTAGCACAGGTAACACAATATAGATCAAATAAATACATTATATAGTCAAATATTTGTTTGATTATTTGTTTATGTTTTCCTTTGTTTATGTTTTCCTTTGTTTGGTTTGTTTGTGTATAGATTCATTTTGCACGAAAGTACCTAATATTAATTCTTATGCATTTCTAGCCTTTCCTGGCTACTTACCAGTTGCCATCAGTGTAATATTATCAACCTGAGCCCAATTTCTCGCATTTCCAACTGAATACAAACCTAAATCGGTGGTTCTTTGAGGATACAGTTGGCTGTCCACCAACGCTCTTTACCCAAGGCTAATGTATACGTGCCATTGGGAACAGTATCAATCTGATTTGTGCAAGAAGCTGTAAAATCGTCAGCACTATAATGTTGTAATACAAAATTACCTGCTACCGTAACGAAAAATCCAGCCTGTGAAGTATGACAGAAACCTAAATCTGTTCCATCCATAACTGTTTCCGGTGAATAAGGTCCCAATATGCTAGTTGATGATATTACATAGCAATGTGATGCATTCCCATCATGATCCTTAATATAGTTGGTCACCTGTCCCGTTATTTACAAGCATGGGAAAATTAGTTTTAATATGGTCATATATGAAGTCACCATTCGAGGTACTGCATGTTGCAAATAGTTCTCCAGACCCATTAGTTCCTGAAAACTGAGAAATAACCACACACTTTTTGCTAGTAGCGTTATATGCAACACCCATACGTCCTACCCACGTCGCTCCTTCAAGACCGAGTGCTAGATGTCATAATATCTTTTTCATATTTCCAGTTTACCATATCCATAGAAGAATAACAGGAAACAATGGCCTCAAGAGGAATTATATATGACTATGGAAATCAATGAAGTTAAAATATGGGATCAAGATATCGAAATTCCAACGTATCCTTTAGGATTCCCTTATAAAACCAATAACTATGACTTTGTTTATTACAATCAGGTAATAAAACCAGCCTTAGTAGGCCTGGCAGATCCTTGGATTTCTTGAGGTAATGATTATAAGGGGGCTTTATCCTCATCCGGAAAATCACTTACGAGAAATTATCATAATTATAAAACAAGGGGGCTAAAATCAGCAGTGCTTAGAAGATTAAATAACTTTGAAGAAGCCGAGAACCTATGTAAAGAAACCTTAGAAATAGATATATTACAGTGTTATAACTCAGCAATGGAGGCATGTTCAGATTATTGTTTTCCTAACAGATTAGAAGATATAATAGTACTTCAAGATGTTGAAAATTCAAATCCAGAGGATGCAAAGGCTTTATATTACCTAGGAAATTTATGGTATGATAAAAAACAATATAATTTTGGTATTTGTTTCTGGAAAGGTGGAGAAGGAAAGGCGTCAGCTCAATATGTATACTGCCATTTGGAAAGCAGGTGAAATTCAATTATTTATGAATATAAAAAGTCCCCTTTTATTAAAGGCACTTTTTTATATTCCATAAGATAGTGTCCGCCGTAAATACAGTACCATGCGGATTTTATTTTCCTTTTGGCTATAACATTAAATCTATACTATACATAAAATTCTATGTTATATATAGGTACTGCTTTTATTGACTTAATATTAGCTATTTCCCTTTGTGATATTTCTAATATTCCTGCCATTGTTGTATCGCTTGTTACCTTGTTATCTTTTCTTATTGGTGAGATATAAATGTACATTTCTTCTTTTAACCGTTGTTTAAATCTGCCCAAGGCTATTTCCCATATTCTCTCTTTACCTTCAAAATTCAGTTTCCATAAATTTGTACTATCCTCTTTAGTAATAGTACAAATGTTTATTTTTTTACCTCCCCCATTTGTAATTTTAATTTTGCTTGTTTCATCATTATTAGTCTTAACTATTATAGTTCCATTGTATTTTTTTATTTTTCCATTATCCACCTCTATGTTTTTTATATTGTCTTCTTTAAATGAATATTTTCCACTAACTCCTTTTGGTGTAAAGAAAAAGTAATATTCTTCATTATCATAATCAAGTTTAGTTATTAGTTGATTAGTTGAATAGTTTAGATTAATACCATTCAAATTAATATTAAATGGTATTATACAATAACTATCTTTATTTACAAATAAACTTCCTTCTTCTGGTATTCTTATTTCTCCACTTTTAAGTCGAAGTTTTATGCTAAAATCTTCTTGATTTTTTGTCTTCAAATGGTCTTGATAGTTATTTATAAATACAAATCCAGAATCATTTTTTACTCTAACTCCATATCTTAATGATTCAATATCATGTGTATCTATTTCAGATGCATTCTTCAGGTAAAATCGTTTTCATATTGCATAATATATCTTGAAAACTTCTTAAGAAATAATGCAGTATTTTTAATTCCCTATAAGAATCTCTTACTTGTCCATATTCCCCCAATGCGGCTTGAAAATCATAAGATATCTTAGGTACAGAATGTTCATTAAGATAAGTATTTACCTTTCCTTTAGGATTAGATCCTCCATGGTACATATAATATCCTAAAAAGTTACATCCTCCTGCTACTTTTAATGCTGCCATAGCTGGAACACTCTCCATAGGAAATTTGAATCTATATTTGTAAAATACCGTCATTCCTCCTCCGATTTCACAACAAGCATATGGAAAACTTTCTGGTTCATATCTTGGCTCAAAGTTATAACATTTTGGAATTTTATTATTATGATAATCTCTAAATATGTATTCTTCTGTTGCAGGATGATCCTTTACTGATTCATCATAAAAAATCCAAGGCCAAAAAGCATATCCTCCCCACACTGGAAGCATTTCTTCTACAGGTGTTGCCGCACCGCCCCATCCTGTACATGTATAAAATGGAGTATTAATTCCTACTTCTAACGCCTTGTTTTTTAATGCCATCATATGATCGTTTCCACGTGCTCCACCAGGTAACCACTCATTACTTATTCCCGTTGTCATTTCCCATGGAGCTGCAGAATGCATATACTCATTTTCAATTTGAGTACCTATTATTGGGCCTCCATCTTTATATAATAATCCTTTAACTTGTTTCCCTATTTCCTTATATAATCTATCTACATAAAATAAATATCCTTCATCATTGCTTCTTATTTCAAATGGACGTCCAAATAACCAATCAGGAATTCCACCATTTCTTACTTCACCATGGTCAAATGGTCCTATTCTTATTATTACATACATGCCATTCTTCCTACATAGCTCTATAAAATGTCTTAAATTTTTGTTTCCTTCCCAATCAAAAACATTTTTAACCTCTTCGTGGTGATTCCAAAAAATATATGTGGCAATAATATTAATTCCACCTAATTTCATTTTAATTATTTCTTCTTCCCAATATTCTTCATCATAACGGCTAAAGTGAAATTCACCACTTATCCCAAAGAAAGGCTTATCATTAACTTTCATATAATAATTTGTAAAACTTATCTTATTTCCATTATTATCAGTGCCAGAAAATTTATCATTTTTATTGTAAATTTTTTTTTCATCATTTATTACATCTATGCTATATTCCATCACTCTTACCACCCCCACTTAAAATATACCTCATAAACAAAGTTCTTGGAATAAGATGGGGTTTTATTTTTGACCCCATCTGGTCCTTAAATTAGAAACCAGAAAAATATTATTTGCTTTAATATTTTCCCTTATTTCATATATCCAGTTATTAAGTGGTGCATCTATATATTTTTAAAATTAACATCTTTTTGTTTTACTTACTATATTGCTTTACATACTCAGTAGCTTGTTTTTGACACTCTTCTAATATTTTATCAAATCCTGCTTCTTTTAGCTTTTCTTTATATTGTTTTACCCCTGCATCGACATCAGAAACCATACCTAAATCTAAAGGTACCCCATATTGAGTGATAACATTTGCTACAGTAGCGGCTTCATTCTTTACCTTAGAGTCATCAAATGAGAAAGCAGATAATGGATTGCTTACAGTATCATTTTTAGCCCAACTATCAATTGTCTGTTGTACTATAGCTGGTTGTTCAACATCAGTAAGATTATATTCTTTTGAGTACCATCCCCAAGGACATACATTTCCTGCTGGATAATTAGCAGTTGCACCTAATGTTTTATATTTTCCTTGTCCAGCACTTTCCCAATGTGTTCCAGGAAGTCCAAGCCAAGTTAAATTATTAATTTCCTTGTTATATCTTAATAAATCAAGTGCCATAAGTGCTCTTTCTGGATTTTTAGAAACTGCATTAATTGCCATACCATCATTTACATAGGGTGATACTATTCTTTTAGTTCCTGTAGATACATCAACTGGCTGAGCATCCCATCCAGGGTGAGCTTTGTTCATTTGTTTTGATCTATCTGCAACAGTTCCAATATTCCATACCATTGTTGCAGTATTACCGCCAATAAAATCATCATCCCTAGTTGCTTTACTTGAAACTGAATCAGCTGACCAATATCCTTTTTGCTCAAATTCCCTCATTTTCTTAGCATAAGCTAAATATTGTGGTGTATCTGTTACTCCGAATATTTTTCCTGATGTATCTTTTACATCAAATGCAACTGATGGCAATGGAGTTCCTGCTACTACATTAAATTCATTTTTTTCTAACATATATGGGTATTGAAGATTCTGACCTCCACCATTTGCAATAACAGCTTTAAGTGATTTATCTTTTGATGCGGCATCCATGTATTTTTCCAAATCGTTATAATTTTGAATTTTATCTATACCATATTTTTTCATTAAATCGCCTCTTGAGGCAAATACATTAGTACCATACTGTAATTGATCACTTGGTATCATATACATCTTATTATTTATTTTTGCTTCCTTCCAAGCTTCTTTGGGTTCATTTTTATATATATTAGGTGCATATTTTTTAATCTTATCATCTGTTAGCTCATAAAAACCATTTTTAGTGGCAACTTCACTATAATATCCCCAACCTGTAGCTGTAAATATCATGTCAAAATCTTCACCTGATTGAAATAGTAATTGATATTTTGTAGTCATATCAGACCATGATATAAAGCTAACATCTAGTGTTGCATTAATCTTTTTTTTCATTATTTCATTTACCTTACCATATACTTTGTCAAAATCTTTTGGTTTATCACCTATAAGATACATTTTAAGCGTCACTGGAGCTAATTTTGAAGTATCCGTAGTATCCGCTGCCTTACTTCCACAGCCGCTAATAAGTGTAGCCATAACTGCTATAGATAATACAATAGGAATTATTTTTTTTAGTACTTTTTTAATCATGATTACTCCCCCTAGTTATAATTTGATTATAAATAAATAAATTTAAAAATAAATTTATTCTTTAACTCCTCCAATTGTTATACCTGCTACAAAATACTTTTGTATAAATGGATATAACAATATTATTGGTCCTGTTACTATAACCGTAAGTGCCATTTTTAAAGATTCACTTGGCATAGTAATAGCTGATCCTACACTTCCCCCTGATTGAGATAAGATGTTTTTATAAGCTTCTACATTATTTACTATTTTATATAGATAGTATTGAAGTGTATATAGCTTATCATTATCTATAAATAGCATACAATTATACCAATCGTTCCAATATCCTAATGCTATAAATAACCCAACTGTAGCTAATGCTGGTTTAGATAAAGGTAATATAATTTTAATAAATATTGTAAAATCACCAGCGCCATCAATTTTAGCAGCTTCTGTTAATGCCTGTGGAATACTTGATAAATAGCTTTTCATAAGTATAATATTAAATACGCTTAATAGCGGCGGTAATAACAATGCTAGATAACTATTTTTTAAATTTAAATATTTAACCATCATTATGTACCAAGGCACAAGTCCACCACTAAATAATGTGGTAAAATAAAAGTAAAAAGAAAATTTATTTCTCCATTTAAAATCTTTTCTTTGAAGAACATAGGATGTCATTGTTACAACAAATAATCCAAGTACAGTTCCAATTACTGTTAAGCTAATTGTAACGCCATAAGCTCTTACTATTGCCATTGGCTCTTTTAATGCGGTCCCATAGGCTGCTAATGATAATTTTGATGGAAAAAGTGTAAATCCCTTAGCTACAATTTCTTTCTCATCTGTAAAAGATCCAACTACTACAAGCAAAAATGGTATTAAACATAATATGGCTATTATTATAATTATAGTATGACTTATTACATCGAACAATTTTACATCTGAAGACTTCTTCATGCCTCATACACCTCCTGTTAAAATAATGAATAATCTTTATCATAAC
Organism: uncultured Clostridiaceae bacterium; assembly: GCA_963725425.1. Classification (GTDB taxonomy): domain Bacteria; phylum Bacillota; class Clostridia; order Clostridiales; family Clostridiaceae; genus Clostridium_I. The sequence continues at coordinate 501,260 of CAVRYJ010000045.1, read as the reverse complement.
GTTTTACTAAATGATTACAAAATATTATAGTTATAAAACAAAATACTGATTGATATAGACCGGCAGCAGCTGACATTCCAACCTCACCTGATTGTATTAATGATCTAAATGTAAATGTATCTATAACATCTGTTGAATTAAATAGAGGTCCGTTATTACCTACTAATTGATAAAACATTTGGAAATCCCCTCTAAATATAGTCCCTATTGCAAGTAACGTAAGTATTATCATTGTTGGAATTAAACATGGAATTGTTACTTTGAAAATTCTTTGAAATATGTTTGCACCATCAATTTCAGCTGCTTCGTATATTGTTGAATCTATGCCCATAATAGCTGCTAAATATAGTACAGTACCATATCCTACGTTTTTCCAAGCAGATGCAAATACAAGAATAAACGGCCAAGCAAATGTTGTTGTATAAAAATTTATTTTATGTGCTCCTAATTTAAATAAAATTGAATTTATTGTTCCCGTATCAACATTTAAAACATTGTAAGCAATTACTCCAACTACAACCCAAGAAATAAAGTATGGTAGAAACATTATTGTCTGAGTTATTTTTTTGAAATACTTTCCAGCAATTTGTGAAATAAGTATTGCCATCCCCATTTGTAATACTGTATTAACTATAATAAATGCCACATTGTATAAAATGGTATTCCTAGTTACTCTGAATGCCTGCCCAGACATAAAAAAATATTTAAAATTGTCAAATCCTACAAATGGACTTCCTAGTATTCCATCTCTATAGTTGTAATTTTTAAATGCAAGAATTGTTCCACCCATTGGTAGATAACTAAATATTAAAAAATAAAGTGCTGCTGGTATAAGCATAATTAATAACACTTTATTACTTTTAATTTCATCCAAAAATTTAGTTTTCTTTTTTATTCCCACATTCTTCACAGCATAATTTTCTTTTTTTGAATTTTTCTTAATTATATTCTGCATTTACATGTCCTCCCTGTTAAACGTTTTCAACCATAATATTATATTAACATTCAGTTAACATTTTAAAATAGTAATATTTTATTGTTTTAGTAAAATATTGTTTTAATTTCTTTATTTTTATTGTATACTACTTATGCAAAGCTTTACTTGTATTCCAAATCAATTTATGGAGGCAGGCTGATGATGAATTTATTGATTGTAGATGATGAGATTTTTACTCGTGAAGGACTTATTGAAATGCTTCCTTTAAATTCTTTAGGAATAACTGAGACAAGGCAAGCCTTTGATGGTATTGATGCATTAGATGTATTATATGTATTAAAAAAATTCGAGCCAGATATACTGCTAGCGGATGTTAGAATGCCTCGTATGAATGGTATTGATTTAGCCTTTAAAATAAGGGAATTGTATCCTTACTGTTCAATAATATTTATGAGTGGGTATTGTGATAAAGAATATTTGAAATCTGCAATTAAACTTAAAGCAATTATGTATGTTGAAAAACCATTAGAATTAGAAGAAGTAGAATCCGCACTAAAAGCTGCTATTTCAGAAAATTTAAAATTCAAAACTATTAACGCTAAACTGGAAAATAGCATAGCGCTTGAAGTGAGTAACAATTGTGTAAACCAAAATATACAACAAATTATAAGCTCATGCTTTTCTAAAGAAACACAATTTTTATTAAATACTTCATGCTTTTTAACAATTTTATTGAAATTACAACATTTATCTGAGGAAGAGGAGTCTATTGTTAATAATTTAAAAAATATTATTGGCTTGTATAATTTCAAAAGCTTTATTTCTATAAAAAATAAAACTGAAATTATAATTCAACTAATATTCCCTAATAATAATAACCTTAGTGCTAACAATAGTACACTAACTTCTCTGTTTGTATCATTGGGAGAATATTTATCTGATCATACAAATTACTATATTTGTGTAGGTGATATAGTAACTGATATAAAAAAAATATATAAATCATCTGATACAGCTTATAAGATGTTAATTCATTCATTTTTTTATGCTTATAATTGTACAATACTACCTTCAATTAATATTAATAAAAATTATATAGTGGACGAGCTTCTATATCATAAATTTGATAATTACCTTCATAGAAAAGATAATTTTCAGATAATTTTGACTATTAAAAATTTAACTTTAGACATCAATAAATGTATTAATACATCTCCGAGTTATATTAGAGATATTTATTATAAATTACTTTTACATATAAGTAATTTTTCTAATGATATGAATCTGGAAGTTTCCGACTATATAGATTCTAAATATATTTTCGAAGAAATATCAAATTCACCTAATATTTTTGTACTTGAAAAATTAGTAATTAATAAAATTAATGAGTTTTTTCATGTTCTAGACTCTAAAACTGTAAAGGATAATCCTGTACAGTCTATTTTAGAATATATACACAATAATTACGCTGACTGTAATTTGTGTTTAAATCAAATTAGTGAACATACATCTCTCACCCCAACTTATATATGCGTTATTTTCAAAGAATTTACTTCTAAAACTGTCAACAAATATATTAATGAATTTAGAATTGAAAAAGCAAAAAATTATCTAAAGGACTCTAATATAAGTATGAGTTATATTGCTACAAAGGTAGGCTTCAGTGATGGAAATTATTTTTCTAAAATTTTTAGGAAAGCAACCTCATTTACACCATCTGAATATAGGAGGCATTTTTGTAAATGAGACCAAATTTCGTTAAACAATTAAGTAAAGCTTTTAGATCTAAATTAAGTAATCAATTTTTATTTATATATTCAATTTTAATAATAATTCCATTAACGATATTATTTACTTACACTTATAATAGAATGTCCTCCATGATTGAAGAGAATATAATTACATCTACTCAGCAAGCTTTTGATCAATCATGTTCTTTTATTACTTATAAAGTATATAGGATTTTTGATACATCTAATTCTTTAGTTACAGATAATAATTTAACTTCAATACTTAGAAAAGATCCGAAAAATTGTTCCATCAATGAGCAAGTTGCGGATTTATATGCATTAAGATCTACTTTATCTTCTTATAAGAATAGTACGGATATTTTTGATATAAATCTATATGTAAATAAAGATTTTATCTATTCTAATGAAAACGAAAATATTTATTCTATGGATCAACTTTTGAATTCAAAATGGCTAAATAGAATTAATAGTTACAATTCGAGATTTTATTGGTGCCCAGCTTCATATATAAATTCTAATTCCTCTGAGTTTCTATGTCTAGGAAAAACTATTATAAATCCAGATAATTTTTCCGAAAACATAGGTTACCTTATTATTAATTTTAAAAAAAAGGACTTGAACGATATACTAGGTAAAGTCAACTCCATTGATGGAAGCTTATGCTGCATAATTAATTCTAATGGTGATTTAATAGCTTCTTCAAATAATAATACTTATATGTCATATAAAAATGTTATAAATAGGGTAAAACCAACTGATAATATTAAATTGGCTAAAGCATATATAAATAACAGTTCTATGCTTATACAAAGCTCATATATCGATAAAACCGACTGGCGTATTATTAATATTGTTCCATATAACAAGGTAAACTCGAAAATAAATACACAACGTATAATTCTCGTAATTATCGTTCTTATATTTGGAGGGACTTCTCTTGTAGTAGGATTCCACTTTTTTAATTCTATAAATAAGCGTTTATCCAAAGTTATTAAAGGTATGCAGGAAGTCCATACTGATACTCTTGACAATTTTATTGAAAATGACAGGGATGATGAACTTGGAGATCTTATTAATAACTATAACTATATGATATCTAAAATGTCAGTATTAGTAGATGAGCAATACAAATCTGGCAAAGCTGTTAAAAATGCAGAATTAAAAGCCCTTCAATCTCAAATTAATCCTCATTTTTTATATAATACACTTGATATGATAAATTGGATGGCTTATAAAAATATGAATTCTGAAATAAGTTTAGCTGTTAAAAATCTAGCTAAATTTTATAAACTTTCCTTAAATAAAGGTAAAGATATAACCCCTATAGAAGATGAACTACATCATGCCTCTTTATATGTTGAAATTCAAAACATGAGATACAGCAATAGAATTTCATTGGAAATTAACGTTAATACTGCTATTAGAAATCATTTAATTCCTAAAATTACTCTCCAACCAATTGTTGAAAACTCTATAACCCATGGAATTTTAGCCAAAGGTAATGTAGAAGGTAAAATACTTATCACTGGATCTATAGTTAACAATGATATTTATTTGAAAATTTCCGATGATGGTATTGGAATTAAGATAAGTGATTTACCTTTAATTTTGTCAGAAGAACAATTTAAATCTAATGAAACAAAATCAAATGGTAGTGGATACGGAATCAAAAATATAAATGAAAGATTGAAACTTTATTATGGTGATAATTATGGTCTTTCTTATAGCAGTATCTATGAACAAGGGACTACAGTTACAATAAAAATACCTATAACACAGGAGGAAGAGTGAAAAATAAAGTGGAATTTGAGGCGACCTTAATTAAAGGTTCGTAAGAACCTTTTTTTGAAGTATTAACAAGTTAGTATTAGTTATCGTTGCATTTAACTAATAAAGAAGTATCATAACCTTGAGATTCAAGGTAAGCAAAAACATTAGTATCATTTAAAGTTACTTTTGGCCGATTGAAATTTGGATTCATTAATTCAATATAATCTCTTGGATTAAAGGATTGTTTCTCACAAATTATGTGGTAAATAGATACCATCATCATTCTGGCAATAGCAATAATTGCTTTTTTGTGTCCACGGCGCTTTTTAATTCGTCCATATTTTATTGAAAAATAAGGTTGTTTTTTGCTCTTAATTGCAGCAAGCGCACATTGAACCATCATTGGTTTTAAATAAGCACCTGCTTTTGCTATTCGGACAGATTTTTTCTTGCCAGCGGATTCATTATTACTAGGTGAAAGTCCACACCAAGAACAAAGATGTTTTGCATCATCAAAGATGTTCATGTTCACACCGATTTCTGCAAGAATAATTGTGGCACTAAGTTCTGTTATACCAGGGATTGAGGAAATATATTCCACAAATTTATAGTATGGTTTGATACGAACATAAAGTTCCACTTCGGTTTGTGTAATCATATTATCTAGATATTCTAGATGTTTTCTGGCCAAATCTAACTTTTTAGCTTGGTCGCTTTCAATATTGTAGCCTTTAATAGCTTCAATGATTTCATCAGATTTAGCAGTAGCTCTTTTTTTAATAAGCTTACGCAAAGCTTTGTCGTCAATAGTCGTAGACGTATTAGTAAGAAGATACGTCATGATTTCAGTAGCGGTTTTGCCAAAGGGATCAGACAGAACATTGGCAATTCCAATATTTGAAACAGTCATACAGTTTTGGATGCGGTTCTTTTCAGATGACTTCATACAAACCAATTTGAAACGATAACGAGCTAATTCCCGAAGTTGACGAAAGTCTTTTGGTGGAATGAAGGAGCTTCTTACCAAATCAAACTTATAGAGATCAGCAATCCATTTAGAATCTTTTTTATCTGTTTTCTTACCTTTAATGGCTTTGACATATTTAGGGTGTGTAAGACATACATCAATATCCCTTTCAAGGTAATTAAAAATAGGAATCCAGTACTTACCAGTGGACTCCATACAGACATGTTTGCAGTCATTTTCAATTAGCCAATTGTGAAACTTTTGAATATCAGAGTTGATTGTAGAAAAAGATTTTTGATTATACTTAGATATTCCAGTTTTATCAGTAGTAACGATGGTTGCAACGATAACATTTTTGTGGACGTCAAGCCCGCAACAGATGGGGTAAGTAAGCCTCATCATAAGTATCACCACCTAGAATAAAAAAGGGATAGCAACATTGACTGTCATCCAACGACTAAATAAACATGGCTTATTACCAATGATAAGAGTCCGGGCTCAATGTCCCACTTGTTTGTACTTGAAAGGATGACGGCACATATAATTATGCGGGGTCGAAATAAATTCGCCACTCCTCCTCCCGTGCTCTGTAGTGTATTGCTATCCCATAAAAAAATATTATATCAAAGTGAGGATAGGTGCAATGATTTTTTATAACTTGTTTGTGCCTGAGCGAAGCGAAAGGAATGATAAAAATTATGAAAAAAGAATTTTACGATAAACCACTTTACACAATAACAAATTTTATTATCGGATTTTTTCTAGGAAGTATTTATTTTGCTATTTCTAATATACTACTTTTACTGTTTTTTATATTCACAGCTATTTCCCCAAGTAATTTTAGTTTATTACTATTATTTATTTCCCTTATACCTTTAGGTCCATCATTAGGAGCACTCTACTCTACTACTGGTAAAATAATACGTGAAAAGGATATAAATTTTTCTTCATATTTTTGGAATTGCTATAAACATAATTTTATATCTCACTTAAAGCTGTGGCTAATTGAGCTCACTATACTTATCACATTATTCATTGATCTTCAGTACTTCTATTTAAAAATGCCACAAAGTGGCATTTACATAATTTTTATTGTACTGATTATAATAACATTATTGTTATGCCTATATACCTTACCTATAAACTGCAGATTTGAACTTAAATTAAAAGATTTATTTATGTTATCACTATACTACATGTTAAAAAAATTCCCAATAACTATATTGAAAGTTATAATTATTAGCCTTACTTACATCTTATGTAAGAATGTATCTGTTGTATTTTTAATTTTTATACCTAGTATAATTTGTTTTATATTTTATTATTATGACAAAATCATCTTTACAGAGCTTGGAAATAAATCACTACCATCTAACAATAATGATACCATATGAAAAAGAGGGATTTTAATGGCTACGAAGCATACTATAAATAGACAATGATACTGACTTGTTATTCTTTTGATGATGCCTTAATGAAATGGACGTAAAAAAGGCTACCAGATAATTATCTGTATAGCTTTTTTTATATCTTTATTTTACGAGTTTAAACTTATCACATGAAGAATTAATATATCTTTACGTGAACCTATCTGATTAAAAAATCATTTTAAAAAATACGGCTGCAACTATACCTCCACATATAGGACCCAAAACTGGAATCCATGCGTATCCCCAATCAGAACCTTGCTTATTTTTTATTGGAAGAAATGCATGAGCTATTCTTGGTCCTAGATCTCTTGCTGGGTTAATTGCGTAACCAGTTGTTCCTCCTAAGGATAAACCAATTACTAAAATAATCCCCCCTACAATGAATCCACTTAATCCAGCTGCAAGTTTTGTATTTGCAAAGCCTAAAATTGTAAATATTAATATGAAAGTGCCAATAAATTCCGAAACAAAGTTTTGAAAAGTGTCTTTTATAGCTGGAGCTGTACAAAATACACCTCGTTTTGCATCTGCATCATCTGTAACATCGAAATGATTTTTGTAATGTAAATATACTAGGCAAGCCCCTACTATTGCCCCTAACATCTGTGCAATAATATATCCTGGTACTTTAGCCCAAGGAAATTTTCCTATCACAGCAAAAGCTAAAGTCAAAGCTGGGTTAAAGCTTCCTCCTGATATTGGTCCGAAAATAAATACCGGAATGGCAACAGCCAAAGCCCATCCAAATGAAATAACTATCCACCCACTGCTATTACCCTTTGTTTTATTGAGTACTACATTTGCTACAACGCCATCACCTAATAGAATTAATATTGCTGTTCCTAAGAATTCGGCTAAATAAGCTGACATCTAATCACATCCCCCTAGTAATAATTGAATTATTCTACCCAGTTCTTGGATTTTTCAATTGCTTTATGCCATCCACTAAGCAGTTCTTCTCTTCTTTCCACCTCCATATTGGGAATAAACGATCTTGATAAAGCCCAGTTACTACGTATGTCTTCTTTATCCTTCCAATAGCCAACAGCTAAGCCTGCAAGATATGCTGCACCAAGTGCTGTAGTCTCTATTATTTCTGGCCTGTCAACTTGTACACCAAGTATATCTGCTTGAAATTGCATTAGGAAATTATTTGCACAGGCTCCACCGTCCACCTTCAAAGCTTTAAGTTCAATTTCAGAATCCTCTTGCATTGCTTTTAGCACGTCATTAGTTTGATATGCCACAGCTTCTAAAGTAGCTCGAATTAGATGCTCTTTTTTTGCTCCTCTTGTTAATCCAAAAATTGCGCCTCTTGCATAAGGGTCCCAGTATGGTGCTCCAAGTCCTACAAAAGCAGGAACTACGTAAACTCCATTAGTATCATCAACTGCTGTTGCATACCTCTCAGAATCAGCAGCATTATCAAACATTCGAAGCTCATCTCTTAACCATTGAATTGCAGCGCCAGCAATAAATACACTACCTTCCAGTGCATATTCAACCTTTCCTCCTACTCCCCAGGCAATAGTAGTTAATAATCCATTTTTTGATTCTACGGCTTTATCTCCAGTATTCATTAGTAGAAAAGCTCCCGTTCCGTACGTATTTTTAGCAGTTCCAGGTTCATAACAACATTGACCGAACAAAGCTGCTTGCTGATCTCCAGCTGCTCCTGCTATTGGTATCTCTGCTCCAAACAAAGCTATATCTGTTTTGCCATAAACACAACTTGATGGTTTAACCTCTGGTAACATGGATAATGGTATATTTAATTCTTTTAAGATTTCTTCATCCCATTTTAATTCATGAATATTAAACAACATAGTTCTTGAAGCATTGGAATAATCAGTTACATATGTTTTTCCCTTAGTCAAGTTCCAAATTAACCAAGTATCAACAGTTCCGAATAATAGGTTGCCTTTTTCAGCACTTTCTCTTGCACCTTCTACATTATCAAGAATCCATTTAACCTTTGTGCCTGAAAAATATGCATCAAGTATTAATCCAGTCTTTTCCTTTACAACCTTATCAAAACCTTTTGCTTTAAGGTCATCGCACATGTTTGCTGTCCTTCTGCATTGCCATACTATAGCATTGTAAACAGGTAGGCCTGTCCTTTTATCCCATACAATTGTAGTTTCTCTTTGATTAGTTATTCCCACAGCTACAATGTCTGAAGCTGCAGCGCCAACTTTTGCCATTGCCTCAATTGCAACAGAAAATTGTGATGACCATATTTCTATTGGGTTATGTTCTACCCAACCAGTATTTGGATAAATCTGAGTAAACTCCTTTTGAGCCGAGCTTTCAATAAGTCCTTTCTTATTAAACAAAATACACCTTGAACTGGTTGTTCCTTGGTCTAGTGCCATTACATACTTACTCATTTTAATACGCCTCCGTTTTAAATTGTAACCGATTACTTTGCGAATATAAAAAATGCCGAACTAAATAAAGTATATAACTTTATTTTGCTCGGCTCTTTTTTCTCCAGCCTAAAATAAAGTGAAACCTATTAACTATTTAAATCCCAAAGTTCCTGTGCTGTAGTAGATACTGCCATAGCACCTGCACTTATAGACTCCATTATTTCTTTTTTTGTACTTATTAATCCGCCTGCAATTATAGGAAGATGTATCTCCTTTTCAAGAGACCTTATTATCTTACTGGCAATACCTGGCATAACCTCAACTGCATTAGGTGAAACTGCATGTATATTTTTTATACCAGTTTTAAGTGACAAAGAATCTATAACAAATATCCTCTGGATGGTATATAATCCTAAATTATGTGCATGCTTAATATTATTTTGTTTTGTAGTAATTATTCCAAAAGGATCAACCTGTTCCTTAATAAATTCAATACCCTTTTGATCATTTTTTAGCCCATCTATCATGTCTAAATGGACAAACACAATTTTACCAGCTTTTTTTAAAGTACTGCCTATATTTTTTACATTTGTAATTGAACCATAAAGTATAAAGACAATTTGAACTTTACTGTTGATTATTTTTTCCAAATCATTATCATTTCTAATGGCTCCAACTACTGGATTCTCTATTAAAAGCTGTTCAAAGGAAAAAGCATTCATTATGTTACCTCCAATTTATATTTCGCACTATAAAAATATATCCCATTTAATCATAACATATTATAATTGTATAGTCCACATTTGTCAAAATATAATCAAAGTTATTGCATTTTATACAACTATTTTTGAATGCTTTTAGTTGCTATAAAATTCACTCCAGTATTTGCAACATCTTTTAAAATTATATCTCCCATATTAATTGGTGTACTTATCTTTATTCCTTTCAAAGCATTTATACATTCTTTAATTTTATTTTTTGGAACATCCCTTTCAGTTTTCACTGGAAGCATTATTTCTTCTCTACCAATAACCTCTACTGTAGAAGTCAAAATTCTTGTAGGATTAGTACATTCTTTTTTCCCATATTCTTCTCCTATTTTGCAACTGTTCCCTGTTATTTTCACATTACTCATATCAATAATTTCTGCACTAAGGGCGCATCCCTTTGGACATCCTATACAGGTTAATTCTCTCTTCTCCATAGCTTTTTACTCCTTTTCTATTTTTACTGTTATTTCCTTGCAATTAGAGTATTTATCAAGCAAAACTTTAGTAATTTTCAATTCTTCCATTTCACCTGGGCTAAGAATTTTTTTCTTAATATGCATAACCCTAGTGTCATCAAAATATAAGGATACATAATTTTCTTTAAAAACTTCTCCTACCCTAAATCTTATTGTTGTAGACTTATAAACTTTGGAGCTATTAATTAATGATGGCACGGTATACCTTACGCCCTCAATTCCACTAACTTCAATATACTCTCCATATCTTTTATCATCCTTAACATAACTTGCCGCGGTTTTTCCTGCATTGGAACTTTCCAAAGATACATTATCAACTAAGTCATGAACATGAAGGACATTACCACAGGCAAATATTCCTTCAATATTTGTTTCTAGTGATTCGTTTACAATTGCTCCACCTGTAACTGGCGATAATGTAACCCCTGCGCTTTTAGATAATTCGTTTTCTGGAACTAGCCCCACTGATAGAAGTAATGTATCACAACTTATTAATTCCTCAGTTCCCCTAATTGGTTTTTTATTTTCATCAACCTTTGCTATAACAACTCCTTCTAATCTGTCCTTTCCTTTTATATCTATAACAGTATGACTAAGTTTTAGTGGAATATTATAGTCATCCAAGCATTGAACAACATTCCTTTTTAAACCACTTGAATAAGGTAGCAGCTCCACAACTGCCTTTACGTTTGCCCCTTCAAAAGTCATCCTTCTAGCCATTATTAATCCGATATCGCCAGAACCTAGAATAACAACTTCCTTGCCAGGCATATATCCTTCAATATTAACAAACTTTTGGGCAGCACCTGCAGAAAGAATACCAGCACATCTGCTACCTGGAATGTTTATTGCTCCACGAGGTCTTTCCCTACAACCCATGGCCAAAATAACTGCTTTTGCTCTAAGTTCTATGATTCCCGTCTCATTAACAGCTGTAATAACTTTATCTTTTGTTATTTCTAATACCGTAGTATTCAATATATATGGTATTTCATATTCATTTACTTTATCAATAAATCTACTGGCATATTCTGGTCCTGTAAGTTCTTCCTTAAAGGTATGGAGTCCAAACCCATTATGAATACATTGATTTAATATTCCACCAAGTTGATTTTCCCTTTCTAATATTAAAATATTTTCTATACCATCATCTTTAGCTGATATTGCTGCCGCGAGACCTGCAGGGCCTCCTCCAATTATTACTATATCAATATCTTTCATAAATAACCTCCCTATCATATTATAAAAACTATTATCATAAATTTTCTTTATTCTTACCAATTAACAGGTTGGCTTTTTTCCCAAACTTTGTAACTTCTGTGATAGGTATTTTTAATTCTTTACTTAATATATTTACAACTCTTGAAGTACAAAAACCAGCTTGGCATCTTCCCATTCCAGCTCTTGTTCTCTTTTTAACCCCATCAATAGTTTTAGCGCCTAGTGGCCTTCTGATAGCATCTTTTATTTCACCTTCAGTAATCACTTCACACCTGCAGACAATTCTCCCATATTCAGGATTACTCTTTATAAGAATATCTCTTTCTGAATTACTTAACTCCCTAAATTTTATAATTCCTTTTCTTTTACTTATAAAATTTTCTTTTAGAACTGGTTTTAATATATCCTTTGCAATAGATACTACCATTTCTGCTATTGCAGGTGCCGATGTTAGTCCTGGTGAATCAATACTTGCAGCATTTATAAACCCAGGAGAATTTTTTACTTCACCTATTATAAAATCGCCACTTTTATTACTAGCCCTTAACCCTGAGAATGAGGTTATTATTTGCCTTGTTGGTACACTTTTTATGCTTAGCCTAGCTTTATCAATAACGTAATCTAACCCTTCTTTGGTAGTATCCAAATTTTCTTTATCTTCTATATCTATGGAATTTGGTCCAATAAGTAAATTCCCATCAACTGTTGGAGTAACTAATACTCCTTTTCCTGCCTTTGTAGGTAACTGAAATATAGTTTTTGAAACCAATTTTCCAACAGATTTATCAAACAAACAATACTCACCTTTTCTAGGTACAATATTAAATTTTTCATTGGAAACCAAATTATTTATTACATCGGAATATAAGCCTGCTGCGTTAATAATAACTTTGCTCTCTATAAATTTATGGTCATTTAATAACAAACTGTATCCACCATCAATTTTCTTAATATTCTTTACCTCAGCCCCAAGATTAAATTCCACCCCATTAGTGAAAGCGTTTTCCGCTAAAGCTACAGTCATTTCATAAGGACAAACTATTCCGCCTGAGGGAGCAAATAGGGCTGCTACTACATTTTCAGAAATATTAGGTTCCATTTTTCTAATTTCCGACCCATTTAATATTTGAATATCAGGTACTCCATTTATTTCTCCTTGCCTTTTAAGTAATTCTAGTTTTTCTTTATCCTTTTCATCAAAACATAGAACCAAAGAACCATTTTTCTTAAATGGAAAATCTAGTTCCTTTGATAGTTTCTCAAACATAGAATTGCCCTTAGCATTCAATTTGCCTTTAAAAGTATTTGGCTTTGCATCAAACCCCGCATGTACAATTGCACTGTTAGCTTTAGTTGTTCCAGATGCTAAGTCAAAATCCTTGTCAACCACTATTACCTTTAAATTATATTTGCTGATTTCCCTAGCAATGGAAGAACCTACAATTCCTGCACCAATAATTATTACATCATACATTAATAATTCCTCCCAACTTTTAACTTGTATTAGGCATCTTAACGAAATTAGACTAACATACTGCCTTGCCATTTTTGAAGATACCATATCTTAGTTGAATGTAAAAAACAAAAAAGAGCCACAACTAAAGTTTAAAACTTCAATTGTGGCTCTCTTATCTCAGCCAAAATATTTCATTAATTTCATAGTACCACACATTAATAAAGTAATCAATATTATTTTTTCATAAACTACTTGATAAGGCATATTAACAAAAATAGCAAACATTTTTATAGAACTATACTAGAAACTCCATCTTTTATCAAGGTAACTTTAGCTTGTTCACCTTTAATTTCAAATGCCATATTTAACGCTTCATCAAAAGTATAGGCATGTTTCATATGCATGTCTTTTATAATTTTAGGATCACACATATCTGTTACAATTATAACCTGATGTTTAATTAATATTCTAGCTAAAATTTGAAATTCCCATTGATCTGGTATTGTATCTTCTCTTGATACTTTCATTAATTTACTCATCAAATCTTCTGGGCTTTTGGCATTTGACATAGTTTTATAAAATGATTTTCCCCCATGTCCATCTGAGCATGAGGCAATCATAATAATAACCCCATCCTGAGAGCAAGAACCTTCAGCTGCGGTCATACCCTTTACTGCTTGATAAATATTTTGATCCAGTGGATATCCTCCATTGGTAGTAACCACAATATCAGAATTATTTCCTTTTATCTCTGAAATATCTTTAACAAACTTACACCCCTTAGCATGTGCCAGTTCACTATGACCTGCAAAAGCATTTATTATGTTTTTATCCTTTCCTAGTACAACATTTAATATAAATGCAAGCCTTGCTTTTTTTGCCGCATATAACATATCTTCATGTATAGGATTATTTTTTATAACCCCCGCCCTTGCATTAGCACTACTAATAAATTCAGAACAATGATTAGCCTTAATTGTTCTTGCTCCTGAAATACCAGGTAATATACTTTTTCTTCCTCCTGAAAAACCCGCGAAAAAATGTGGTTCTATAAACCCTTCCGCTATAAGGAGTTGTGTCTCTATGGCTATTTTATTGATCCAGAGTTCACCACCTGATGGTAAAAATCCTAGGTTTACAAGACTATCTTTATCCTCTGCACTATGACAAATAATATCCTCATTATTAACTATATCCGTGCCAAATTTATCTATCATTTCTTCGTGAGTTGTTGGTCTATGAAATCCTGTTGCTATCAAAATTTTAACCTTTATTTCTGGATTTACACTTCTTATACGTTTTAAAAGTATAGGCAGAGTGATTTTACTTGGCACAGGCCTTGTGTGGTCACTAGTTATAATAACCATGTTGTTTTTATGCTTAACTAATTCTTGAATTTTCAGAGAGCCAATTGGATTATCTAATGCTCTTTCAACTATTTTTTCCTCTGATAAACTTGGATTATAGTCCTCTGACTTTGATTTAAGAATCCCTGCAAAATTTTCATCAGGAATATTTATTTTCATAGTTCCCTTATAATAAGGCACTTCAAAGCTAGCCATATTATTCACATACCTTTTGTGGATTCAATATGTTTTTGGGATCAAATGCCAATTTAATATTTTTCATTAGTAAAATGTATTCTTCACCATATTGCTTAAGCAAGTAATCTTTTTTAGCAAAACCAATGCCATGTTCACCTGACACTAGTCCATCTAAATCAATTGATTTTTGATACATACAATCAAATATGGCTTTGAGCTTTCCATTCCATTCTTCCTGTGTTAGATTATCCTTTAAAATATATACATGAAGATTTCCATCCCCAGCATGACCAAAGCTTCTTATTCTTATACTAAACTTCTGTTGCAATTCGTTTGTATATTTAATAAATTCAGCCACCTTATTTCTTGGCACTACAACATCACATTCATCCATTTCTGTAGTTGATGCCTTAACAGCCTCAAGAAAAGCTCCTCTTGCATTCCATACTGCTTCTTTTCGCTCATCTGTATCAACTATATAAACATCCAGTGCCTTTTCTTCTAAGCATATCTCTGCAACTTTTTCATAATCCTTTTCTATTTCTTCTTTACTATTTCCATCAAAACTTAAAAGAAGATACGCATCTGAACTATTATCCGGAAACTTTTTTCCTAAAAATTCTTCTGCTGCTAGTATTACTTCCCTCTGCATAAATTCAATTGCTGTAGGTATAGCTTTAGATTTTATAATCTTAGGTACTGTACCTATAGCTAGTTCTAAATTTGGAAATGGAACTAAAAGACTTATGCTTTTCTTTGGTAGTGGAATGAGTTTTAATATGGCTTTTGTAATTATTGCCAAGGTTCCTTCAGAACCACATACTAAATCCTTAATGCTGTAACCAGAACTGTTTTTTACAACCTTCCCACCAACATTAAGTATGCCCCCATTTGGAAGTACAATTTCTAGTCCTCTTACATAATCTCTAGTAACTCCATATTTTACAGCTCTCATGCCACCAGCATTAGTACTGATATTTCCCCCTATAGTTGCAGATTTTTCACCTGGGTCTGGTGGGTAAAACAAATCATTTTCCTCTACGAATTTACTTATATCCATGAGCAAAACCCCTGGCTCTACTGTAAGTGTTAAATTTTCTTCATCAAGCTCAATTATATTGTTCATAGCACTCATATTTATCATAATCCCACCTTGAAGTGGAACAGATGCTCCTACAAGTCCAGTACCTGATCCTCTAGCTACTACAGGAATACCTTTTTCATAGGCATATTTCATTATTTTTGATATTTCCTCTGTACTTTTAGCCTCTAATAGTACCTCAGGCATCTTGCTAATGCCTCCTAGCTCGTCATGGCTAAAATCTTCACTTATCCTTTCTTTTGTCAAAACCCTACCTTCACCAAGAAATGAATCTAAATATTCTATATCCTTTACAGTAATCATAATTTAACCCCCTTATATAACAGATTCTATTTTTTTATTTGCTTTAAGTTTTTCTATGATTTTAGGAACAATTTCATAAATATCTCCCACAATTGCATAATGGCAAGCACTAAATATTGGTGCTTTCTCATCTTTATTTATTGCAAATATATAATCTGAACTGTTCATTCCTGCTGTAAATTGAACTGCACCAGAAATACCTAGTACTATGATGAGTCTTGGTTTTACCGTTCTTCCACTCAGTCCTATTTGACATTTTGCATCAATCCATCCCGCCTCTACTAGTGGTCTTGTACCCGCTACCTTAGCATCTAGAAGTTTAGCTAATTCATAAACCATGTCCATATCTTTTTGTGCTTTTATTCCTCTTCCTGCTGCTATTATTACTTCCGCATCCGATATACTACTTTCTATCTGTTTTTTTGTAACCTTTAAAACCTTAATATTGGAATGAAGCTTAGCTTTATCTATTTTGCACATTGAAATTTTGCCACTTATTCCACTTTGCCTTTTTGCCTCATCCATAACCTTGTATCTAACAGTAGACATTTGTGGCCTAGCATTGGGATTAATAATCTGTGCCATTATATTACCACCAAAGGCAGGCCTTATTTGAATTAAATCCGTATTTTCCTTCATATCCAAAATTGTACAATCTGCAGTAAGACCTGTCCTAAATCTTGCGGCAACTCTTGGCGCCAGCGATCTACCAATAGTTGTAGCTCCAACTAATATGGCTGTAGGTCTCATTTTTTTTATAAAATCTTCAAAAGCTGCAGTATATGGCTCTATAGTAAAATCATTAAGTTCTTCATAGTCATATACAAATACCTCATCTACTCCATAATGCAGTAAATTCTCAGCCTTTTTCTCAATGTTATGTCCAATAAATAATGCATACACAGGTTGATTTATCTTTTGGGCTAGTTCCTTAGCTTTCCCGATAAGTTCCAAGGTTACTGGATGGATATTGCCTTCAACGTGATCAACATATATTGCAACGCCTCTCCAAAGACTTTTATCAATTTTATTTTTTTCACCTTCTACAAATTCTATAACACCCTTGGGTCCTTTCTTCACACACATCTTACATAGTTTACATCCTGCATTTATATCAATTTTGTCGCCTTTGTCCTCTATTGCATTAAAAGGACAAATATTAACTAATTCTTTAATGTTATCCCTTGTTAATTTATCATAATTTATTACTAGCTTAGCCATATTCACAGCCCCCTAAACAAATTTTAATTCTTTTAATTTTTTTATTACTCTATCTGACATTTCCTCGCTATTACCATTCCACATTTCTCTATCTGTATTTGCTTCTGGAGGAAAAATTCTCTCTACTTGAGTAGGTGATCCATTAAGACCATATTTATTTTCATCAGTATCATCAAAGTCATTTAAACAAATGGTTTGTATTTCCTTATTCTGAGTTTTGAGTTTCATTTTATACGAAGGCAGTCTTGGCTGGAATATATCTTTTTCTACTGTAAGAAGGCATGGAAATTTAACTTCTGCCACTTCAATAGTATTTGGCATATCCATTTCAATAACTATTGATTTTTCTTTAACTTCCAATATTTTTAAAACATTGGCAACATGGGGTATTCCCAAATATTCTGCAATTTCCGGACCAACCTGTGCAGTGTCACCATCTGTGGTTTGTTTGCCACAAATTATTAAATCTAGATTTCCCATTTTTCTTATTCCTTGAGAAATTGTATAGGAAGTTGCAAGCACATCTGCTCCTGCAAATTTTCTATCGGATATAAGTGCTCCTCTATCTACTCCCATCATATATGCCTCTCTAATAACGTCCATAGCTTGAGGTGGTCCCATGGATATAACTCCTATATTTCCACCACTGGTTTCTCTAATTCTCAGCGCTGTTTCCAGTGCGTAAAGATCATATGGATTCATTTTTGAATCTACACCATCTCTTTTTAATACACCTGTTTTCTCATCTACTTCAACTTTACTTGTACCAGGAACTTGCTTAATGCAAACTAATATTTCCATTTTATTACCTCCACCTTAATCAGCTAGAATATGTTAACGGTTTTATAAATAAATTGGTACTATGGTCTGACCAATTTATTTATAGTATAACACAGCTAATAACTTCATTCTACAATAATACAAAAGTTAAATTATTAACTTTTTATAGTGAAAAAATTAGTCAAATGCAATATCTACCTTTTTTTATCTTGTGCAAATCTACATTTTCAGCACTTATTTTTATAATATTATCTGTTTGTTTGTTAAAATATTATCATTCACTAAAAATTGTTTTATTAATAAACTCCAAATGCTTTTTCATTTCCTCTGCTGCACTATTTGGATTATGCTCAGATAATGCACTATATACAGCTTCATGTTGCTTAATTAATGTTTCTCTATTATCCCTATTTTCCATAATTCTAAATCTAGCATCACTTATAAATGAATCAATAATTGCCGAAATAGTATTCAAAATATTTATTAGGAGAAAATTTTCTGATGCCTCTGTTATTTTATAATGAAATTTTTGATCCAGTTCTGTATTTAATTTCTCATCTGTAGTATATTTAAATGTATTTATTATTTCATATAGTTCATTGAGCTTTTCTTCATTGATACGCTTAGCAGCTAAAGAAGCTGTTTCCGTCTCTAAAACTCTTCTAAGTTCAAGAACTTCTTGTGGACTACTTTCTTGAAGCATAAACATAATGGATAGCGGTTCTAGAAGACTCTGATGAAAACTTTTTCTTATAAAGTTTCCCTCTCCTTGCCTACTTTCAATAAGCCCTAATATTTCTAAGGATCTAAGTGCTTCTCTTATAGATGTTCTGCTTACCTGCAGTTGTTCTACAAGTTCTCTCTCTGGTGGCAGTTTATCACCTTTTTTAAGTTGTCCTGTCTTTATCATATCCTTTATCTGCTCTATTACTACTTTATAAACTTTCTGGTTTTTAACTGGTGTAAACATGATTTTCACCCCTAAATGATTATTTCACAACCCAATTGTACCAAAATTAAATCATTTAGCCAACTAACTATATAATTTGCCTAGGCATGTCGAAAAAAATCACACGCCAGTATATTAACCTATTTTCCTCCATATTCAGGTTTTCTAAACTTATTAAAAGAACCATGTGAATGAACTATAAAAAAAATTGAAAATAGAGTTATTAAGATACTTGGAGCAATTATCATACTTGATACGCTACTATTTATTTTGGCTTAATCATTATTTCCATTATTTTTTTTTCTAATGCCGTCATATAATGTTCTTTTTTTACAGCAACAGATATACAAAAATTTATAGCTGGAACTATAGGTATGGCTTTTATTGATGACATATTTTTCACTGCCATATTGATCATTATCCCTATTCCAAACCCAGAAGCAATTAGAGATTTTGCGGTTTGTATTTCATCTGTATAATAGAAATTTTTCGTAGAAATGCCACTACTTAAACAAAGATTATTCAACACTTCATTATGGATATATGAATCACCTAACACAATAAATCGTTCATCTATAAGCTCTCTAAAGTTAATCTCATTTTTATTTGAAAGTTTGTGACTATTGCTTGTACAAACCATGAATTCATCTATTTTTAAAATGGTGGCATTTAAAGCATTATCTTTTATAGTTGCAGTAGAGCCTATTAGCGCAATGTCGACCTGACCATTGTCTAATAAGCTTTTCATCTTTGCAGAACCTTTTTCAACAAGTTCAATATGGTCTACAAGACCATTTTCATCTAATTCTTTCATAAATGATGGAAAAAAATAAGCACCGATCATTGGTGGAACCCCTAATTTTATTTTTGCTCCACTTATTCTTGATATTTCTAGTTTTGCTTCTTTTATTTCATTAAGCACGTTACAGGTTCGTTTCTCAAGAATTTTTCCTGCTTCCGTTAATGAAAGTTGTGCTTTAGAATGATCCCTAATTACAAGTTTTGCTCCTAATTCTTTTTCAATTCTATTTAATGCCATGCTTATTGAAGGCTGCGAAACAAAAAGTATTTCTGCAGTTTTTGTGAAATTTTTATTTTGGCATAAATAATAAAAATATTCCAGATCTCTTAGGTTCATATACCACAACTCCTTAAAAAATGAGCATACACTATTGACATATAATTTGCAAATAATGGACTTGCAAGATTTAATGGTTAAAAGGCTTTATATGAGTATTAGAGCGGGTAATTTAAATCCTATTTTCAATCCTCAGTGTCAATTCTTTTGTTAAAGTATGAAATCACTTGCTGAACTATTGTATTCGGATAAATAATGCCTTTTATTTTACAAGCATCTTCTGCATCCTGTCTGAACAAAATCATGCTCTTTTTTACTGAGTCTTCTAAGTCACTAAATTCTGCATGAGTAAAATATGATCTCAGATGCTGTTGCTTCTCCTCTGGAACGCAATATTTCACCTTACTCTCCCAAGAACCCCAGTCTAGATTATCATATTGGGATAACAATAAATCCACATGGGAATGAAACAATATATCTATATTTTTAATTAATTTAAAAATATCCTTTCGTTTAAAGTATTTAATCAACATTTCTGTATGAAACCAATAGGTATCCATAGCTCTTATAGTATCAGGTATATCATTATCTGTACGGAGTCCTTTTTCAAGTATCTTTGCTACTTCTCCTGTTCTGTCAAAGATAATATTGTCCCTTGTACAGCCTTTTAGGTGTTGTCTACACATCCACTCCTCAGGGTAATCAGAGTTAATTATAAAAAAAATCAAATTGATGTAAGTTATTGCCCAGTCGAATTAGACTACAATAATTCTTAAAATACTGGTCATTAAATCTCTCACCCCAGAAAATCAAAAGCTCATCAGAAGCATTTGAAAGAATTTCAGGAACATCTTCTGAAAACTGCTTAAAGTCTTTATCTGCTACAAGAAAAACAGGATCATAATCGGAATAAATATCTGCTTCTCCTCTGCTTACAGAACCATAGTGCCATCCACCCTCGCACCGCTTATCTTCTTTTAAGCTTTTTACCACTTTATGAAATGCTATTTCTAAATCTTTATGCATAATATATACTTCCTTTACATTATTATATTGTAATGTTATCACCTTTTCATCTTAATGTGTTTATAATTTTATTTTATGAAATTTTAATCCAAAATTAATATTATATTCTTATAACTAGTTCCAAATTTTCATGCATTCTTAACATACAATTAACTTTTTATGTTAATATATAACTCGTGTTATAATTTGAAATAAAGACTCTTTAAACGTTTTTATATAGAGGTAGGTAGATCTTATGACGAGAGACATAACAAAAGGAAACCCGACCAGAATCATTATTTTTTTCACAATACCATTACTTATCGGTAATATTTTCCAGCAATTTTATAGCATGGCAGATACTCTGATTGTAGGACGTACAATTGGGGTAAATGCTCTGGCAGCAGTAGGATGCACAGGAAGCCTTATGTTTCTTATACTAGGTTTTTCACAAGGATTAACCTCTGGTTTCTCCATAATCACCGCTAAGTGTTTTGGAGCTGGAGACACGCAGGGTGTAAGACATAGTTATGTGGCAAGTATTATACTAAGCCTTATAATTACAATATTTCTCACAATTATAAGCGTTATGCTAGCGCGACCCATTTTGGTGATAATGCATACACCACCAGAAATTAT
Source organism: uncultured Clostridiaceae bacterium (assembly GCA_963725425.1). Classification (GTDB taxonomy): domain Bacteria; phylum Bacillota; class Clostridia; order Clostridiales; family Clostridiaceae; genus Clostridium_I. Next base: position 479,489 of record CAVRYJ010000045.1, on the reverse strand, counting down.
AGGAGATGCTTATAATTTTATTATTATAATTTACTGGGGTATTATAGTATCAATGTTATTCAACTTATTTTCTAATGTTATTAGAGCGTTAGGAGACAGTCGAACACCATTAATATTTTTAATTATTGCTAGTATTATAAATATCGCTTTAGATTTTGTTTTCATTTTAGTGTTCTCCATGGGGGTTTCCGGAGCTGCCTTAGCAACTACAATATCCCAGGGAATTTCTGCTCTGTTATGCTTCATCTATATCAGAAAAAAGATGCCAATTTTAAAACTCTGCAAGAATGATTGGCATTTATCAAAGGAAATCCTGTGGGAGCATATAAGAATGGGTCTTCCTATGGGATTTCAGGCTTCTATAATTGCAATTGGTGCAATTATACTTCAATTTTCACTAAATAATTTAGGTGAAGTATCTATAGCTGCATACACTGCGGCACAAAAAATTGATGCGCTGGCTATTCAACCTATGATGTCCTTTGGTATTACAATGGCTACATATGTAGCTCAAAACTATGGTGCCAACAAAATTGAAAGAATACGTATTGGCATAAAACAATGTAGTATCATATCTGTAGGTTTTAGTATTATTATTGGTGTGTTTAATATTTTAGCCGGCCATTGGATGATACGGCTTTTTGTTGGGAATAACCAGCCAAAAGTAGTATCTCTTGCACAAGTATATCTTAATATCAATGGTGCAATGTACTTTATATTAGCGCTACTTTTCATTTACCGGTATACCCTTCAAGGATTAGGACAGAGTTTTGCCCCTACTTTAGCAGGTATTATGGAATTATGTATGAGAACTTTTGCTGCTATTATTTTATCAAAGTACTTAGGTTTTGCAGGTGTAGCCCTGGCAAATCCTCTGGCATGGATTGGTTCCTGTATCCCATTAGGAATTGCTTATTATTTTACTAGAAAGAAGCTTTACGGACCTAAAGAAAAAATTTTTATATCTGAAAAATAGGAGCAAGTAGATTTGTGCAAACAAATCTACTTGCTCCCTATTTTATTGATTTTTCGTTCTTTTCCGAAAAATCTTCCTAAACCCTTAACTTTATTTGTAGGTTGGTTCCCAAATACTATCTTCTACTGCCTTTTTTGCATCTGTAATCTTAGCACGATTTAACCCTTCTTTGATTGCTTGCAGAACAACAGCAGTTGCCACAAGTTTTGACGCTTCTCTAAGTTTTGCTACTGGTGGTAAAATTGATGCTCCAGGTTTTGAAAGATCTTGAAGTGAAGCTATTCCGTAAGCAGCTGCAGATAACATTCCGTTAGATACGGTTTTAGCTTTTGCAACTATTATACCAAGACCTAAACCAGGATATAGAAGTGCATTATTTGCCTGACCTATTGTATAAGTTACTCCATTATGCTCTATAGGTTCTGATGGGCTTCCTGTTACTACTAATGCTCGACCGTCTGTCCATTTTATTAAATCTGTAGCTTTTGCTTCAGCAAGTTTTGTAGGGTTTGAAATAGGCATAATAGCAGGTTTTTTATTTATCTCTGCCATTTTTCTTACAGCTGATTCTGTAAAAGCACCATGTACTCCAGAAGTTCCAATGAGCACTGTAGGTTTAGCAGCAGCTACTATTTCTGCAAGGTCTGTTAATGGTTTTTTAAATTCACCTTTGGCTCTTGCATATTTCTTTTGACCCTCAGTAAGATCATCCATATCTTCAGTAATAAGACCATAACGGTCAACAAGATAAAAATCTTTTCTTGCTTCTTCTTCTGATAGTCCACTTTGAATCTTTTCAAGTAATATTTGATCTGATACGCCAACCCCTGCAGTACCACCACCAAAAACTAATATTTTATGATCTTTAACTGGTATACCTGTCACCTTGGCAATAGCATTCATTGCTGATACCATCATAACTCCAGTTCCCTGAATGTCATCATTAAAAGTACAAACATTCGATCTGTATTTTTTAAGAATAGCACTTGCATTTCCACGGCCAAAGTCTTCCCAATGAAGAAGTACTTCAGGAAACATTTCAGTAGCTATCTTTACAAATTTATCTATAAAATCATAATATGTTTCTCCAGTAATTCTTTTATGTTTATTTCCAATGTAAAGTGGATCATTTAGTAATGTCTCATTATTTGTTCCTGCATCTATTACTATAGGCAGAACATTTTTAGGATTAACTCCTGCTGCTACTGTATATACCGCAAGTTTTCCTACCGATATGTCAACTCCTTGAATACCCCAGTCACCTATTCCAAGGACTCCTTCACCGTCTGTAACAACAATTAACTTTATTTTCTCAAGATCTTTCAAAGAATTTCCAATAGATTCTTTAATATTTTCAGGATGATCTACTGAAAGGAAAACAGCATCCTTTGGAGTATCATAGATTTTTGAGTAGTTTATTACTGCATCACCTATAGTTGGCGTATATATTATAGGTAGAAATTCAGTAATATGTTTACCTGCAACGTAGTAAAATAGTGTTTTATTAGTATCGTATAAATTCATAAGGTAATTACGTTTTTCTAATTTATCTTCAAAAACTTTAGATCTTTCATAAATTATCTTTGCTTGCTCATCAATAGTTCTTACAACGTTTGGTAATAGCCCTAGAAGTCCATATTCTTTTCTTTCCTCTTCTGTAAAAGCAGTTCCCTTGTTTAAATAAGGGTTTCTTAATAAATCTTCACCTTTTAAGTTTTCCATTTGTCAGCACTCCCTTTTATATCTAGTGTACTAATTTATACACTGATTGATTTTATTTGTTTTATACATAGAACACTTATTAATATATTCCTATGATTTTCCACCAGACAGAACCTACTCCAAACCATATTATAAAGTACGCTATACCAAGTATAAAGTTTAAACTCCACCATTTATTTTGGGTTATATAACCTGAGCCGAAAAGCAGTGGTGCAGGTCCATTACTATAATGAGTGGTTGATCCCATTAGGTTTCCAAAGAATCCCAATACAAGAGCTGCAAGCATTGGTGGCACACCTCCAGCTATTGCAACTCCTAGAAATGCTGAGTACATAGCACTTACATGAGCAGTAGCGCTGGCGAATATATAATGTATATAAAAATAGCTAGCTATGAGTATAAATAATACAATGGGCCAACTGAATCCTTTTACATTATTGCCAACAAGGTTACTAAACCACTTTATTAATCCAAATTTATTTAATTCATTTGCCATCATAACAAGTACAGAAAACCAAATAAGTGTGTCCCAAGCTCCCTTTTCACTTTTAACGTCATTCCAATCAATAACTTTAAAAATTAGAAGAAATGAAAGACCAATAAGTGCCGTTAGCGTGGCATTTATATTTGTTAATGTTCCAGTAACCCACAATAAGAGTACCATAACAAAAACTAAAATCATAAATTTTTCATTTCTTTTTAAAGGACCCATATCCTTTAAAGCACTACTTGCCATTTCAGGTGCATTTGGGGTATTTTTTATTTCAGGTGGATATATTTTGTATATTATCAGTGGTATTAATATTAGAGAAATAATTCCCGGAACAAGCGCTGCTAAGAACCATCCAAACCAAGTAATATTAACTCCCAAACTTTTTGCTAGTGTTTGAGCAAGTGGATTAGCCGCCATCGCTGTCAAAAACATTGATGCAGTTATAATATCCCCATGAAATTCAGAAAATATTAGAAATGCTCCTATTTTCCTTTCCGTCCCGTCCTCAGGCTTTGATCCAAAAGATTCAGCCAGCGATTTTACTATAGGGTATATTATTCCACCAGCTCTTGCAGTATTACTAGGAGTGGCTGGTGCTAGAACTAAGTCACAGAAAATTATTGAATAACAAAGTCCTAGAGTACTTTTACCAAATAATTGGACAAATTTATATGCAATTCTTTTACCAAGACCTGTTTTTATAAAACCTCTTGAGATAAAGAATGCAATAACTATGAGCCAAATACTACTCTCACTAAAACCGGATAGCGAAGTATTTATATCAGTTGTACCTAGTAATGTAGAAATTGTTAATCCTATTATAGCTACAGCTCCAATAGGTAGCGGTTTTAGTATGCACCCTACAATGGTTGCAATAAAAATCGCTAACATATGCCATGCAGATGGCTTCACACCTACTGGAATAGGAATAAGCCATATAATAGCACCTACAATAATGGTTACCATCATTTTAATGTACATATTTGATAATAGTGATTTTTTCGAACTATTATTCATGATTATTCGCCTCCTTTTTTTATCCTTTAACTTCATTATACATTCATATTTTTTTATAAGAAATATTGATTATTTATAATGTTATAAATATTATTTATAACATAACAAATAATAAAGCATCTTCAAAAATAACTAGTCAATATTCTGGTGTATTTTATTTCAGATGCATAATAGTAAATTAATCATTTTTGTAATAAAATGTGTGTTTTTGTTTTCTAATTATGGTTTTATTATAATTAATTCATTCTTTTTTTCAAAAAATCTTTGTTTGTTTTATGAAAAAATTTTTTTCTATTGACTTAAATACTTATTAGTGGTACTTTATAGACATAGTTAATTATCGAACAAAAAACAACAAATGTAAACAGAATTGAAGTGATGAATTGTTAAAAAAAGAAAGACTCATAACCTTGCTGGAAATGACTAATAAAGAAGGCTTTCTATCAGTTAGTAAGGCTTCTGAATCATTAAAAGTTTCAGAAATGACTGTTCGCCGTGATTTAGCTGAATTGGAAAAAAGCGGCAGGTTAATTCGTCTTCATGGTGGCAGTCAAAGTCTCAATCATCGTAGGCGAGAAGAATTGTCCCGTGGTGAAAAAATGGGAATCCATGTGGAAGAAAAGAATGAAGTTGCACAGATTGTAGCCTCTCTCATTGAAGAAGGCGATACCATATTTTTGGGTCCAGGTACAACTATTGAGATGGTACCAAACTATATTAATTTGAATTTTATAAGAGTTGTAACTAATAGTCTGCCTGTATTTGAAAAATTACAAGAAAAGTGCGATGAATATGAAATATTGTTAATAGGCGGAAATTATCGTAAGCATTCAGGTGCATTTATTGGTAACATTGCTAACGAGACATTAGAAAAATTGCGTGTCACTAAAGCTTTTATTAGTGTTAATGGAGTTCTTAATGAAAAGGTATCTAATGCCAACTCCGAGGAAGGTCGTACACAAAGTATAGCTCTGAATCGTGCTAATGAAAAATATATTATTGCTGATCATTACAAATTAAATACGGAAGATTTCTATAGTTTCTATAATCTCAATGATGTAGATGCTATGGTTATTGATAAAGGAATTGAAGATGAGATGGTACGCCACTATGAACAATTCACAGAAATTATTACCCATAAGAAAAGGAGTGTTTAACATATGTTAAAATTAAGTACTAATAAATACAAAGCTTTAGAACGTTTATCTAATGAGGATCATCAAATTGCGGCATTAGCCATTGATCAACGTGGATCACTAAAAAAAATGATTGCAGCTGCGAGTTCAAAATCTGTAAATGATGAGGATATCATTGATTTTAAGAAATTAATATCTAGTGAGTTAACACATTTTTCATCATCTATTCTTCTAGACCCAGAGTATGGTTTACCTGCTTCTAAAGTTCGTGATGAAAAAGCAGGACTTCTAATTGCTTATGAAAAAACAGGATATGACACAACACAACCTGGACACTTACCAGATTTATTACCAGATTGGTCTGTTAGACGTTTAAAAAATGAGGGAGCAGATGCTATCAAATTTATGTTATATTATGATGTTGATGAAGACGCACAAATAAACAATTGGAAGCATGCTTTTGTTGAACGTGTTGGTTCAGAATGTAAATCAGAAGATATACCTTTCTTTCTAGAACTTGTTACTTATGATGATAAGATTGAAGATATAAAAGGAAAAGCTTTTGCTAAACTTAAACCACATAAGGTCATTGAAATGGTAAAAGAATTTTCAAAACCGCAATATTTAGTTGATGTGTTAAAACTTGAAGTACCAGTTAATATGGATTACGTTGAAGGCTTTGCAAAAAAGGGTGAAGAAATCTATTCAAGAAAAGAAGCATTGAAATATTTCAAAGACCAGAGTGATGCTACTGAATTACCATTTATTTTTTTAAGTGCAGGTGTTACTGCTAAGTTATTTCAAACAACACTTCAATTAGCAGCTGAGGCAAAATCTCAATTTAATGGTGTATTATGCGGTCGTGCTACTTGGAGAGATAGTATTAAGTGCTATGGTGCTGAAGGCGAGAAAGCTACTATCGCTTGGCTTCAAGATCAAGGTAAAAAGAATATGGATAATCTTAATGCTATTCTTAAAACCACAGCAGAACCTTGGACAAAAAAGTTTCTATATTAAAATAGTTAATATTATTTTATGTAAGGCATCTTAAAGAAAATAACATATAAACTAGTTATTTTTCTTTCAGATGCCTAATTTAAACAATATAACTATAATACACATGATGTGATAGAAAGAGGTGTGATATATTATGATTTTAGCTGTAACTATGAATCCTTCTGTTGATATTTCTTACAGGTTAGATAGCCTTCATATTGATGGAGTAAACCGTGTTGAGAACACAAGTAAAACCGCTGGTGGAAAAGGATTAAATGTAGCTCGAGTGATTCACCTATTAAATGAAAGCGTTTTAGCAACTGGTATTTTAGGCGGAACATTGGGAGAATTTATTAAATCACAATTAAATGAAACTAAGATAAATAACAATTTTTTTCAAACTCAACATGAATCTCGTAACTGCATTGCTATTCTTCACGATAATGGAAAACAAACTGAAATATTAGAAAAAGGTCCATTATTAAGTGCAAAGAATCAAGCTGATTTTCTTAGTCATTTTGAAAAGTTACTTACCACTGTAACTGTTGTAACCATCTCAGGAAGCCTCCCTAAGGGCTTTGATATTGACCTTTATCAAACAATGATAGATATTGCTAGCAGTAAAGATATTCCTGTTTTGCTTGATGCGTCAGGTGATTTATTAAAAAAGAGCTTACTTAGTAATAATAAGCCCTACTTGATTAAACCAAATCAAGAAGAAATTCAAGAGCTACTCAATGCTACTAGCCCTATAACTGATATCACTAAACTTAAAGAAAAGCTTCAAGACAAAGTATTTGATGGTATTGAGTGGATTGTAGTTTCAATGGGTGCTGATGGAGCTTTTGTTAAGCACAACAACATTTTTTATCGTGTCACAATCCCAAAAATTCAAGTAGTTAACCCTGTAGGTTCTGGTGACTCAACATTGGCAGGACTAGCAGTTGCAATTGCAAATCATAAGGATGATGCGGACTGTCTTAAAACAGCAATGACAGCTGGTATATTAAATACACTGGAGAGTAAAACTGGTTATATAGACTATTCTAAATTTGACAACTACTTTAGTCAAATAATAGTTAAACCTTTTCAATAATTTTATATTAGAAAAGACAAGGCTTCCAGTAAATTTACTGAAAGCTTCGTCTACAATAACTAAAGCATCTGTTAAAGTCCTTTCTCTCATATAGGTGAACGTTTTAGTTTCTATAACACCAATCTTCTTAAATTGGTCAATAAAACCATCAACTGAAATTTCCGGTTTTTTTAATTCAACATTTTCGTTTTTAGGCTTTTTAGTCTTTATTTTTTCTTTTTTATTAAAATCTTTAAAATCCATTAAGCTTTCAATAGCATCATAAAAACTACCCATCCATGGGCATAATTTTTCCTCTTCAGTTCCGGGTAAGTATCCAATATCATCACCAGCAGGTACAACTGATTTTACGAAAATAATCCTTCTGTATATACCTTGTTTAATTACCTTTTGTAGTACAACAGCAGTTGAAAGAATTGTTTTTCCTGAACCTGCTCACTCTGAAATGGCTACAAAGCTTATATCTGGGCCCATAAGTAATTCAAATGCCATTATTTGCTCTTTATTTATAGGCTTTATACCCCAAGCAACCTCTTTTTCATATTTCATTAGGCAGATCTTTAGGTAAAGACAATACTCCTAAATATATTTTAGATATTTCTTCTTCACTTAAAATCATTTGAGTATTACCTTTATACAATTGATTTGTGTTAATTTTATCATCATCTGAAGATATATTTTTTGCTATTGCCAATATTTTAGTGTCATTTTTAGAAAATTCAAAGCCATTAGGTAAGCAAGTTGATTCCGAGGATATTTTGCGGTAGGCGAGGAACCATTACCTGCGCATAGTTGACTATGTAATGGTTATGCAAGGCGTTGTATACCACAAAATAGACCGGAATATTGACTTGTTATTTCTTTGATGATGCCTTAACTTAAACTACTTTTTTCAAACTTCCATGAATCAAACTGAAATTCTTTTCCAGCAAAAACAAAAAACAAATTGTGTAATCCTTGTGCCTTGTTAATCTTTGTAGTTACTTCCTTATATTTATTTTCACTGCCAGTGTTTGGCACTTCAATATACCCAATTGCCTCTCCATCTGGACGATCCAAACAGATCTTAATAACATTTCCGCTCATCTTACTGGATACCTTAGCTGTAAAATAAGCTGTACCTGTTGTACCAAAATCAACATTGGATATTCCTACCCAATTGCCTGTTTCCATTATATTAACCACAAGATTTGTTTTGCCGTATAATGGACTTTTCTCTTCAACAGCCTTTGTTGTTACCCCTCCCATCCAAGCAAAAGTTTCTGCCTCATTTTCAGTAAATGGATCGAAATTTTTCACCTGCTTAACACCTGTGCGTGTTCCTATAATGGGCTTAATAGTTCCCTCTTCTGAAATTGTCACTTCATCCACATTAACAGTACGATATCCAGCAGCAGGAAGGGACATATCATTACATAACATTAGGGAATGATAGAACATGTACCACTTTTCATTGAATTTTATCATAGAGTGGTGGTTGTTACCCCAATACCCAAAGAAAACTCCCGGATTTTCTAAAATTGAACCATTATATGTCCATGGTCCAAGAGGATTTTTACTAGTCATAGTAATAATTTCACCAATTTTGGGTACATATAGACCAACTGAATTATCACGGTTTGACCAATTTGAGCAATAACTGTAATAGTAAGTATCTCCGATTTTGTTGATGCCAGAATCCTCAAACATATATGGTGCCTGGATAGCTACCGGAGTTCCTTTGATACTGATCATATCTTCTTCCAATTCAACTGCTCTTGCAGTATTAGGCATTGCATCCTTGCCTTTAGGTACTCCGCCTCCAAAGTATATATATGCTCTTCCATCATCATCTACAAAAACAGCTGGATCAAATAGCCATTCAACACTAGAACAGTTTTCTGTTTCTCTTGTAATTATAGGTTTACCTAATGGATCAATCCATGGACCAACAGGACTATCACTTGATAAAACACCAATAGTGCTTGCATTATTGGCATAGTACAGGAAGAATTTTTCCTTACCATTAATAGTTTTATGCGTAGCTGCCGGAGCCCAAGAGTTTGTAGTCCATGATGATACCCCATTAGGGCCTGCTACCTGAATTATTCCATGATCCGTCCAATTGACAAGGTCATCAGATGAAATGCAATTTAAATTTCTTATAGTACCATAATTATTTTCAATTGAATTGCCTTCGCTGTCATAATCTAAATTATCATTTGTCGTATATACGTACACTCTTCCATCATACTTCATAGCAAAAGGATCTGCTCCGAACCTTTGAATCAATATAGGATTATGATTTTCTAAATCCTTATATCCTGGTGTAAGTTTAATATTGTTAAATAATTCTTTCATAGAAACACTTTCCTTTCATTGTTGATAATGCAATAAAATATATTCGAAGTACTTCAAGCATGCGGTATATTCTAACCTTGTAACGCTTTAGTTGTATCCAAATCCGAGAACAGTAAAATACTTGTCCTCACTATCTTCTGCCATCTTTATTTCTATCTTGTGCTCTCTGCTGATTTCTTCCTGATACAAGATAACAGTATTGCAGTGAGTCCACCCTACTAGACGTGGATCTGCTACTAGTACATACTTTCCATCTACATAAACATCTGCCTTACCAAAATCCATTCTTCCTGAGTCTTTAAAAACTAGGAGCAGACTGCGGCTGTTAACTGTCAAACAAAAGCTTTCATTTCCGGATTCAGGTGTGTGCATCCAATTATACGGAAATTGAGGCGTTCCAAAAAAATCTGCATCCATTCCTACATAATGTAGTTCTTTATCTACAGCATTAAAACTTCCCTGTTCTATTACTGCTCCACATACATTATCCTTCTTATCAACAAGATGTGTCCCTACAAAAGAGTTACCTATTGCTGGATCTTTATCAAGTGTTATATCTTCTTCATCATAAGAATTTTGGGAAGTCTGGTCCAATAAATAAGCAAGACAATCTTTCATTATAGCATGTCCATCATTGGTTGGATGGTAAATATCATAAAAAAACTGTCTTTTGGTTATAATGTTTCCTTCATGTTTAGTGAGACGAAATTGATTAACCACAGCATCAGATATACTTACCATTGGCAGATCATAATGCCTTCCCACAGGTGAAAGTCTTTCCTGCAGGTTCCAGTCGTCCACAAATACACAGAACAATAAAATTACTGCAGGCTTATTCTCAGCAGAAAGTATATTCAGTATTAAACTTTCATAGCATACCCCATTCGTCTCATCTCCTGCATCATTTACTCCAAATTCAACGACTACAATATCTGGTTTCACATCACCATCTCTGAGAATATCCCTGTCATATCGTATCATACCAAGCTCCGAAGGTGTTCCTCCCACTCCTGCTTTTATATAATGAATATTTTCCTCTCCATTCTTTCCAAACATTTCTTTGAATTTGGCATAGGATGTGTATGAATAACACTCTGTCTGAGCTGGTTTTGCTGCAGCCCCTTCAGTGATAGAACCTCCTATATATGCTATAGTTACATCTTCTCCTTTTCTTGCTTTACTGATGGCAGCTTTAAGCCTTCTGTTATTGCCCTTATTTAAAAGAGAATTTGAAATCATCAAATTATAATTATCACTACCGAATTCTACTGGCGTGTCAATAGAGATTTCAGGCACTTCATACCCGTCCTTAAGATACACCTTCACCGTGGCCTTTGCTGTTAATTGGGGCTTTTCAAACTCAAATGCCATATTGCCCACAACATCGTCATCCGTGGACCACTGATAATCCTCAAGCTTAATGATCATCTCAGCCCCATCCCAGGTACATGGCAATTTAATACATGTCCCGCCACCATATCTATCTCCTTTTCCATAGTTTTTAAGCACAAAATCAATATTTCCCAAATCCTCAGATGCTGTTACCGACACTCCAATGCTGTGAACCAATTTATGAACACCTTCGCAATTTTTTAGAAGTGCAAGAATGTTTTCATCCTCAACACCGCCGACGAATTTGGCATTATATCCCAATCTTCCTTCATCCAGATAAATTTCCTGGGCAGGCTTTGCTCCTAATCTGGCATTGGACTCTAAAATTGTATCTATCATGATGTAAAAGCCACTGCGTTTCTTCTGTGGATCTTTAGGTGCTTTAGGTCCAGATTGAATATTGTTTACCATTTCCTTATATACCCCCTGTTATCTATATTTTTAGCCAATGATTATTTCTTCTACCCTTTGCTGAATCCTTGAGATTATTTTTTAAGCATAAATAAATTTTATTTTTTCTTAAAATATTCCCTAACAATAAATTTCATCAAATCGCTAGGTTCTTCCCTGGCAAAGTCAGCATTATCTTTGAATTCCATTCTGTACGGTTCTTCTAAAGAGTAAGGCTCCCACTGTGACATATCTTCTCCAGTAGAATCTTTTCCGTTAGGATTTCCACTCCTTATGAAGTTACTCCAATAGTTGCACATCTGACGAGCAAGATCATAATGTTTTCCTATGAATGGCCTCCAGCATTTTGCAAGATTCTCAAAAAAGAACCAAAGATCCACTGAGTGGAATGTTCCCGGGTTGTCCCATCCTGGTATTTCCGCATCAAAATTATAATAATACATGGGGATGTTGGCACCAGTATCAGCATTAGCCTTCCCAACAATACGCGCAGCATATTCAAGACCATTCACAGAAGCTTTTTTCAATACATCATCAATGTTGCCACACTGTGACGTGCAAAGTGTAAGATACTCATCAGCAGCATCACCGAACATTTGAACAGCCATATTCCTAAATTCGTCAAGATTATTCACATTCGGAACACTGAAAAACTCAGATGACGTGTGCCCCAAAAGCAATGGTACCATTAAGCGTTTGTTTTCAAGAAAAAGATCAAATGCGTCATCCACACAGAATGTATTATCAACAACAGTACCCCAAAATTGTTTATATTCTAATGTTTTATCGCGGATAAATTCAGCATCCAGCTTACGTGCCTCAGCAAGTGAGGAAACCCCAAGAAATTTTAAAAATTTTACTCCTTCTTGTTCAGCCTCTGCTAGATTTTGCTTAATAAATGGCATGAAATTGCTAGGATAAAGGAAGGTTATAATACCACTTTCTATAATAGCCTTCTGACAAAAGCCTTGGTTTTGAGGTGAAGTAAGCTGATTCAATACGCTTCCTCCTCCAGAAGATTGTCCTCCTATAGTAATGTTATTAGGATCACCGCCAAAAGATGAAATATTACGTTTAACCCATTTTGTACCAGCCTGTTGATCTAGATTTCCGAAGTTTGCAGGTGCTTCAGGTGCTTCTGCAGTTATTTCAGGATGGCATAAAAAACCAAAAGAATTCAGACGGTAGTTTACCGTTACAACAATTATACCTCTGCGGGAAATACGCTCTCCGTCAAATTCCATCTCGGCTGTATTTCCAGTCTGAAGCCCTCCTCCGAAGTACCATACAAATACTGGTAATTTTTCATCAGAACTGCAGGCGGGTGTCCATACGTTCAAGTAAAGACAGTCTTCGTCCATAGGAATATCTGGATCCACCGCCCATTCTCTACAATATATATTATTTTTATTTACAACTGTAGGTGCTTGCATGGATATGGGTGCGAATTCAAATGCTCTTAAAACACCGTCCCAATCCTTAGCTGGATGTGGTGCACGCCAGCGATTCTCACCTACAGGTGGTGCTGCAAATGGAATACCTTTGAAGCTTGTTATACGTGGATCCCCTGCAGGAAGTCCTTGAATCATACCATTTTCACATTTTACTGTTCTTAACATACTTATTGACTCCTTCCATTTATAAATTCAATGTAATTTATAATATACCTCTCATACTTTATTGTTATTTTTTTCAAGATGCCTAAATATAATCGATTACGTTCTACTTGTTTATCCAAACTATATGATACTAACTCTAGAAGAATTTGTATATATATTTTTTCTTCTATGTTGCCTTTTAATGCTTCCTATTTATTAATAAATTCCGTCACTATCTCATGCCCTTCAAAATGAGTATCATAAATATGCTGGATTACTGTTTTTCCGGATTTTAATACATGCTTATAACTAACATGATGAAAAAATAATAATAACTCATCAGGACAAGTTTCTAGTTTGTTATATAAACTTCTAAAGCAAAAGTAATAAACTTTCGCACTTAAGATTCTATATACTCCTGCTGTGGTGTTGCAGTTCTTTCATTCCATGTTGAGCTTTCACCATTTTCATTAACAGCAACTACTGCAAAATAATACTTTGTACCATTAGTCAATGCTGTTACTTCAAATGGGCTTGCTTTTACTTCATCTATAGTTGCAGAATAATCACCAAATTTGGTACCGTACTTGATTTTATAGGAAGTCGCGCCCTTAGAATAATGGAACCACAGTTTAACTTTACCGTTTCTTCCCTTTTCAGCATACAACAGTGGAGAACATGGTACTACCTCTGTAGTAAATGACCATATTCCTTGTGAAGCCTCCTTAGAGTATTGAAGATCTTTTGTATATGATGTTACTCTCCAATAATAAGTTGTATTTGGCTCTAGCATATTTGGTTCTACAGTATACCTGTTATATATCATCCTGTCTCTTAATATTACAGGTTTTGACATATTGGAATTAGCTGAAACCTCAAGTTTATAGAAAAATGCATTCTTTGAAGCTTCCCAAGATAGTACTGCTCTGGCAGAAACCCCTACTTCACTTCTTGCAGGAGTTATAAGACTGAAATCTATAGGTGAATCTCCTTCTGCTTTTGTGGTGAAGTAATGAAGTGACCCATTCATTGACCTTTCACCATAAGAATTAACTGCATATACGATCCAATAATATGTGGTATCATATTCTAATTGCTTTTTTGGCTTATAATAGCCTTGAGCTTGAGGACCATACATACCTGTATCCCGCAGTATCGTTATATTTGATTCATTAATAGCAGGGTTTGACATATTAGCATTTTTAGAAACCACAAGTCTATACGAAGCTGCATTATATGCTACTGACCATTTAAATTCAGGCGTAGCAGATTCATTTGAAGCATTAACTGAAGGCAAATAAGGTCCAAACTGTCCTGGAATATTAATACTTTCTAGAACTATAAAGGAATATACAGTGTTATTTACAGCTGTAGTAATGCCATACTCATTTACAGCAGTTACAGACCAATAGTACTTCTCATTCATCGATAATTCAGTTGTTACTGTATAACTTGTTCCTATTATGCTAGCTTCATTTATTATCGGATTATACATATCTTTATTGACAGATAGCTTAACAGTATAGCTTTTAGCATCCTGTGCAGTAGACCATGTAAGTGTAGGCATTGCTTCAACAGCTGCACCATCGTCTGGTGCAATAGGGCAAAAGAAGCTAGGTGCAGCCTTCACTTTCTTAATAACAGCCATCCATGATTCATTCGCACCAACATTGCCCATTGTTAGGTTGAAACTGTCCACAGACTTTGGCGCAATACTGTACTGGTATTCAAGTCCATTATTTTCAGACGAAACTATTTTATAAAAATCAGCCTTGATTTTCTCTCCCACATAAGGCTGATTACTTAGCTTTATGTTCACCAAGCCTTCACAATCATTCTTTGCAAATATAATCTTGGTTTCATTAGCATCTGTACAGGCGGCAGCAGTAAAGTCTTCAGTTAAATCTGTAGTAATATCCATATACGTACCAGACATTTGCCCAAACATATAATATACCCACCATATAGGCCTTCTTGCCGCCGGATTCTTCTCAATTACATTTGTAGTCAGTAAATCGCTCATTCCATTGGCATTACGCGCTTCAAGACATCCCTTTATATTTTGATCTACACCAGTTCTGATAACATTAGCCATGCTTCTTGTCCAATCAGTAGCATCCTTTGAACCTGCATTGTTTTCTTCCCAAATAATATATTTGCCATTTGCCTCCGGATATTTATCTTGATAATCAGCTATAGTATTTTTCCAGCGCTCCAACTGACTGAGAGTTACATATTTATCATTTACCCAAAATTCATGGAAGCAAGGTCCCTCAACTGTAATGTTGTTTTCACTGGCATATGGAATATAATAATCAGGAATTCCAGCATAACCTACGGCTCCAGGCCCAACTACAGGTATAAAATCAGGATATACCTCTCTTACAGCTTCCCAGTTGCCTTTAAAAGTTTTTTCAGATCCCGTCCAATACTCATTTGTCAAGTCAGCAAAATCAGGTTTTGCTCCATTATCTTTGAAATACTGAAGTACATCCTTAATATATTGTTTGAAATGTTCCTGCTGAATGTCGCTCTTTGTATCTTTATTCTTAAAACTCTCTAATGGAGCTCCGTTTGAAGTAGCCCAAGAAGGATTCATACCTAGCAGCATATACCATTTGTATCCTACCGACTTAGCTCTTCTATATGCTTCTAAACATCTCGGAAGAATACTTCCTTCGATAGCGTAATAGGACCCATCTAAATCTCCTATAGCCTGAAAATTCTGAGCCGGAATAGTATCCCTATTGAGAAGTGGTCCAAGCAAAGTCATTCTGCTATTAGGAACATCATAATTTGGAGTAAGTATATATCCGAAAGTACTTGAATTCACAGGACGTGTTACAGCTGCGCAGTCCACCGATATTGTCGGATTAGCTAATACGGTTATTGTGGTAACTGCAGTAAGACCTTTACCCTGTGCTGTAATTCTTGCGGTACCTTCTTTAGCACCTGTAATTATACCTGTGTTTTCATCAACTACTGCAACGGATGTATCTGACGAACTATATTTAACTACAAAAGAGCATGGCAATTGTATACCATTGGTATCTACTTCATAAATTACGGTTTTTATAGTATACTTCCTACTTACATTGTAATTATTAACTTCAAATACAATTGTATCTAAACTTGGATTGGTACAATATGACCAAATGGACAGTTTATCAATATTAATACAATCGGAATTATCATTGTCAGTAATAGACTTGTATGCTATTGTATTTATTCCAGCCTTCAGACTTACTTTTTGAATATTTTCTGACCATATATCCCAAGTAGCACCCATACTATTAAATGGAACATTAATAGTACTTTCACCATTAACAGCTAACCCTACCGTTCTATCTGTGCTACAATTACCCGCCGCTCCTGCAGCGTATCTGAGTGATATAAAGTATTCGCCGCTTCCAGTAACCTTAACAGTGAACGTAGTACAAGCAGTACCGCTATCGTAATAGCCTCCAACATAACCTTTTTCAGTACCTTTATTGTTTGTTTCAACCTTCGCCCCACCTGATAATTCAGCATCTACAGCATAATAAATCGTAGCATTTGGGTGGGGAATACTTGGCATATTTTCTAATATCATAAATTAATTTTTCCCCCTTATATCTTCTTAAAAATGAAGCTGTCAAACATTTACTGACAATGTAATTTGAATATACGCTAATTTTAGATAAAACTTTTATTTCCAGAGACTTACTATATATTCCTTTTGAAGTGCTAGGCCCATTCTTCCAGTACCAACACGAAAGGCTTCAATATTTTCAACAAAGATTCAGTATAATTTTTAATATTGATTATTAATATGAATCAAGCATCATTCTTACAACATATGGATTTATATGCCCTCTACTTTTCCTGAAAGCCAAACGGATAAAATTATATGCACCATTGTTCCATACGTTAGAATCATGAACACCATCTTTAATAAGTACCTGATAATAATTTTCAAGATTATTTCCCGCAGTCTCTGTTAGTCCGTCAACCGCTTCTGCATAGCCCATTTCACCTGCTACTCCATCTGCATCACCGCAGGTAATATAAAGTAAATTAACCCTGTAGCCGCATGATGCTATACTAGCACCCAAGACATTACCAGCACTGGATGTTGGAGCATTTGAGAATGCACCTACATAAGCGAATAAATCTTCCATCCCTAGCGCTGTAACAGTCGCATCAAGCCCATTTTTCCAGCTGTCATTTTTTTCAGTATACACAAGCGAATCACATCTGTAACCACCCACAATCAAATTCAAGGCTTGCATTCCACCCATGGATAGACCTCCGATTGCCCTATGCATTCGGTTATATGCGATTCCTTCGGATGACTTGTCTCTTATGTTCGCATATGCATTATACTTTGATTCCATAAATGGAATCAAATCATATCTTAACTCATAATCAAAATAGTAGAACCCCAACATATTAGTGCCATCAGCATTAAATGAGTTATCTGTCCAGTCATAGGCACTTCTTCCATCTGGAAATACGATAATCAATGGATCAATATCGCCATTTGCAATAAGATTATCAAATATATTACATATGACATAATTTTCATCAACTTTACCGTACCCATATAACCATTCATACCGATTTCCACATACTCCATGGAGCAAATACAATACATTATATTTAGTATCCTTATCGTTTTCATCATAACCTGCAGGCAAATATACGTTACATATTTTTGTTATTGCTTCTCCCTCAACCGTTTCTCTTCCAACTTCTTTAGAACTGGTATTCTGGTTCGTCACCAGCTGTCGAGATTGGTTAATGTAGTTTCTTACACTGTATGAAACCTCAGTAATAGTACCCTGAAGTTCCTTAATAACTGCCTTTTTATATTCTGATGGCACAGCCGTCACATCAATATTCTTCATATTTCATACATCATCCTTTCGCAATATTCCTGATCTTTTGTTAGCATATAATGATTTCTATTAGTAATTAGTAGTTTGAACAAGTCGCAAAACAACAGGCTCAGTGAAAACTCAACCATAACTCTCCACTCTCAACTAGAAAAATACTAATCATTTACTTCAAGATAATATCTATAGATACCTTTGCTAATGATTTATTCAAGTCCTTATATTCCGGCAAGTCCAATACCGGATATCCATCTATATCAAAATGGACACGGCGTAGACCAGATGATCTAGGACCTTCAACCCCAGGTCTTGCATGATAAGCATTCCAAACATTTCCGTTATCATCTATAACATATGCGTTATGACCTGTACCATATTCACCTGGCATACTTCTTGATGTCAAAAGAGGATAATTTGTCTTTGCAAAACTTTCAGGATTTAATAAATCTGCATCCTTATCAGCAGTTAATAATCCCACAACATAAGTTGCATCTATCGCTGCACTGGAAAAAGTTAAAAATAGCTTTCCATTTCTTATAAGCGCAAATGGTCCTTCATCAACAAAAGTATGATTATTTGCCCAACCATAATCTGGTTTAGTAATAAGAACCGGATCTGTTGTAAGCTTCCATGGCTCCTTTGTATCAACTTTTGCAATATAAATCCATGCGCCTAGATCCACGGGCAAAAATTGACGCTGTGACCAAGCAACATAATATTCACCCTTCCATTGGAAGTTTGTCATATCAAGCGATATTGTCTTCCCTGCTTCACATAAATATGTGCCATCTTTCTTTATAACACGCTGAGGTCTTGACCAGTCTTCAGCACACATTGGATTTCCTCCTTTTCTCAGCTTCATAACGTGAGATTCTTCACATAAGAATTCTCCCGGTGTTGCTGCATGAAAAATATATAAATCATCTTCGATGATATGGAATTCCGGTGCCCAAAGCAATCCCCCAATACCCTCATAAACATTGGAATCAAGTATCAATACTTCCTCAGCCTTTACCAGATCAGGAATGGTATCTGCTTCCCTCATGTATATGGTATGATTACCGTCAGCATCATTAGTTGCAATAAAATAGTACTTTCCATCCCATTTAATAATGCATGGGTCTGCCCGGTTGATGGCAACTGGGAATACATAATGATCCTGGTGGACGATACCTGTTATATGGTAAGTTCCTGGCTTGTTCCAATTCACCCCGGTTGTATCCCAATCTACCAACTTTGTATCTGTTGTTCTATCACTGTAAACAGCAGTGGCTTTCACAGTTTTTAAATCCTTTTCTGATGTTACAGACACACTTTCAGGAACTTCTATTTTAATATTTGTTGGAACTGTAAGTTTACATACAAGTCGGTGTGCCACTTCCTTAGATACACTGATACCATTTCTGTATACTATTCCCTCAATACCTGCACACACAGGTTCTATAACAAAAGCTTCAGCTTTTTCTGGAACAGATGCACGAGTTAAACTCGTAATATCAGTAATAGAGTTTTTATAGTAGTTCCCGTTCTCGTCACTCCATCTGATAACATAATTTTTCTTATTTTCATCATATTCACATGATACATCATTTACATAAATATCTCCCTTAAGATCGATCAATCCAACTTCCTTATACTGCAAAAGATCTGAGGAAGTAAATAAAAGCACTTTACCTTTGCTCTGTTCATCGTTTTCACCATTGGGTTCTATACGTACAGCCACAACACCAAAAGTACCTTGTTCCATATAAAAAATATATGGATTTTTTAGACTCTTTGCATTTAAAGTCCCATTTTCATTGTCCGTTGCCTTTGCAAACAAAACACCAGAATTATGATTTAAATCCTTAAAATACTTTCCATCCCCACTGTATGCAAGATGCATACTATAAGCCAGCTTTGGTGAATAAACTATATCTTCCTGCGGCAATCTGGTATAACAAAGTACATTGTATAAACCTATTTTCTTTTCCGATACCATCATATATTCAATTCAACCTCCTAATTGATAATTTCAAATAAACATGAAAATGTATACATACTATCGTGTACTATAACTGATAACATGTATACTTCTTTACATATAAAATTATAGAATATTAATTTTCTTCAAACAATGATATATACTAATGTAAAATTGATATATTCTAAGATTTTGAGAGTAACTATGACTAATATTTAATGAATTTTCATAGCCAACCCTTTCAGCAAACTTTTCCAGGGAAAGTTCTTGATCAATTTTATAAATGCTTTAGCCTTCATAATTCACTCCTTTTTCTAGGATTCATATATAATTTTTGTAGATATTTTCAAATCCTTCAACCACCTATTAAACTTATACATAATCACTCATCTCTACTCTAAATCCATTAAAATTGATTTTTCATTAAATATAATTAAATAGCAAAGCACACTCCAAAAGAAAAATATCAAAATTGTACTAGAAATTACTATTGATAAATATGATAATCCTATCACACAAATCCAATTTAATATTGTAATATGAAATTTTTTAAAAGCGTAATAGAAGGAAATTTTGATTACGTCCTTTTTTGCGAAATAAAATCTAGATATAATAGGGAAAACATAAAATGTCATAGAAATTAAGATAAAAGCTACAGTTATTAAAATAAATTTAATTGATATTAAAATAAATTTAGATAACATAAATTGAACATTTGAATTTAAGTAAATAATATCAGCATAAATTATGATTAAAATTGTTAGGAATGATACCCAATAAAATAAAGCTTCAGAAAAATTCTTTCTATAGGCTTTAAAAAAATCCTTAGTCATATTAACATCATTTTCTCTTACAATCTTGCCCATAACACTGAAGAGTGCTACTAAAGCCGGTCCTGTTGGAATCAATGATATAACTGTCAGCAGATTAACACAATGAGTTCCCTCAGCGTTTGTTATCACCCATACTAAGATAAATAGTATATTAGTTAGTGCAAAATAAAAATTACCAAGCAAAAACCACCAAATATAATTAAATATAGTATAAAGGATTCCTTCTCCAAATTCTTTTTTTCTAGCCATAATTAAATATACACTCCTTATATTTTCAGCATTTATTTCATTCACTGCTCCATTATAACTTCAATTGACTTCAACTTTTTTATCCTTTCTATAGTTGTAATCTTCACTATAGTTAATCTTCTAAAATTATAAAACCGCGTTAATATATATTTATCTTTATTACCATAGTTTTATTTTACAACCTCAATTGAACGTTTTCAACATTTTTTTCAAACAATTTCAAAAAATGGATTTAACAATCCTCTTAAACATACCAGAGGATTTCTTTCTATGGCAAGACAGCAAGCCCCAAATTCAGCTAGATCCCAATTTTTTATCATGGTAAAAGATACTCCTCAACTTGATGGTAACTATGCTGTTTTTGGAAAAGTTACACAAGGTATAGATGAGGTAGATAAGATAGTAAGTATAAAAAGTGATGCTAATGATAAACCTTTAACACCTCAAACAATGAAAAAAGTTACTGTACAAATACAGTAAAAACTGAAATAACAAATAAGAATATGTCCCAATATTGAAAGAATATTGCAAAAAACTCAAGGCCTCCAGTAAACTAACTGGAAGCCTTGTATTTTCTACCTTGGTGCGGATAACAGGACTCGAACCTGCACTGATTTCTCACTAGTACCTGAAACTAGCGCGTCTGCCATTCCGCCATATCCGCATAGAAATGATTTTATTACATTATATCACAAATCCATAATAAATCAAATTTAGCAAGCAAGTGGCAAGATAAACCTTTTATAATAGCTTGTGAATAAAATAGAGATGCAAGTGTCCTTGTGTAAACAAACCCACTTGCATCTCTATTTTAGAGATTTTTCTGCCTTAGTAGAAAAATCTTCCTTAACTCTTGACTCTTGACTCTTAACTCTTAACTGCTTATTAGTTTGTGTAAGTATCATTTACTATTAACTCATTACTTATCACTGTTCCATTTTGAGAAGTTTGTAAATAAACTTTAACGTTCTTACCACCTGGTGCAACATCACTAGTTAAATTGTATGTTTTGCTAAGCAGACTCTTATCTGAGTAAATATTAAAGGTCTCAATTCCATTAGCTGAACTTGCCTCAATAAACATTGGAAAATTAAGAGTATTTTTAAATTGATAATCTAAATTTCCATAATCAACTGTAGCGTCATATCCTAGTGGCACGTAGGTTGATGGAATTGTATGATGCATTCTTACTGTGGATTTAACACCTGCACGTATTATAGAATTATAAAGTGTTGTTGAAACTTGGCAAATTCCTCCTCCAAGTCCCATTCCAGTTTTTTTCCCTATATCCACTGGTGCTGACTGATATCCCTTTGCTGCTGTTCTTTCACCAACTACTCCATTAAAACTAAAAGTTTCACCTGGCATTAATACAAGCCCATTGATTGCATTAGTTGCTAGTTGAATATTAGTTGCTCTTTGGGGGCTTGACACAGGTCCATAAGTAGTACTATACGTAGATATTTCTGCATTAATGCCTTGAAGTTTTTCCTTCGTTTTACTAGCTTTTATTGTTTCCATATTGGCTTGTACATTAGTATCTTGACCAAGTTTTCCATTAATTGTTGCTATAATATTGGCTTTGAGTTCTATATCCTTTAACTGATATCCATCTGTATCAGATGTAACTGAAAACTGTGCTACACCCATGCCTCCAGTTTTTTGAATAGATCCATTTTCAGGCTGCTTGTTTACGTCCGTCTTTATATTATTAATAACATTATCTATAGGTTTAGGATTATAAGTAAAAGATAATTCCATTGGTTTTACTACTGAATCTTTTATCAGTTTGTATTTATCAATAATATTTTTATCTTTACCATAATTAAATGCCTCATTTACTACTTTATCAATGTCATATTTTGCACCAAGCTGGGAATAATTAATTGTGTAAGTTTTATCATTAGCTTTAATACTTATTTTTTTATTACCTATTGGTGTTTGGTATTTATCTGTAAGTAGCTTTTTAGCTTCTTCAACTGTTTTTCCTGACATGTCTTCTCCATTAATCTTTACAGTAGGATAAATATAGCCATCAAAACTTTTTACTTTTGAATATACCTTATACGTTGGAACAGAAACTCCTATAATAACAATTATTGAACATATGATACCTATAATGATTCCATTTTTTTTCTTCATTAATGAACTCCTCTCGTCTTTTCATACTTTATTATACTACATAATAACCCTTGATAATACTTATACAATCTTAATAAATTTAAAGTTTTTAAAACTTTCTTTATTGTGATAAAATGGTTATATAGAAAATTTATAAATTGCTGCGATTTAAGACGTAGTAACGATTACAGGAGGTATATAATGTACAATTTTGACAAAGTTAAATATTATCTTAACAATATCCTAACAATTCCTAGCCCGACTGGTCTTACTAATAATGTAATGGATTATATTAAAGAGGAACTCCACATATTAGATATATATTACTATACAACAAACAAGGGTAATGTAATAGCCAAATTAGATGGCGAAAATAAAGACATTGTAAGAACATTTTCATCCCATGTTGACACCCTAGGTGCTATGGTAAAGGAAATCAAACCAGAAGGCAGACTTGCCCTTACTCCTATTGGTGGTTTTATGATGAACTCAATCGAAGGAGAAAATTGCACTATTGAAACCCTTGACTCTAACACCTATAGTGGAACAATACAAACTATAAAACCCTCCATTCACATTCACAGTGATGCAGGATCTTTAAAAAGAGATCCTGAAAATATGGAAGTAGTTATTGATGAAAAAGTTAATTCAAAGGAAGATGTTAATAAACTAGGCATAGATGTTGGTGATTTCATAACCTTTGATCCAAGAACTACATTTACTTCAAGTGGTTATGTAAAAAGCAGACATCTTGATGACAAAGCCAGTACTGCAATCCTCCTCTATACTTTAAAATATATTAAAGAAAATAATATAAAATTACCTTATACAACAAATTTTTTGTTCAGTACCTATGAAGAGGTTGGACACGGTGCTGCTTCAATCCCAGAAGATACCACAGAGTTTATTGCAGTAGATATGGGTGCTCCTGGAACTGGGCAAAACTCTTCTGAATACAGCGTTTGTATCTGTGCAAAGGATTCTTCTGGTCCTTATGATTTAACTTTACGAAAAAAATTAGTTGAACTATGTAGGCGAGAAAATATTCCCTACAAGGTAGACATTTATCCGCATTACGGTTCTGATGCCTCTGCAGCATTAAGAGCTGGCTTTGACATAAAAACAGCCTTAATAGGAACTGGTGTTTTTGCATCACATGGTTATGAACGAACTCATATGGACGGCATTATGGCTACGTTAGACTTAATAGTAAAATATTGTATTGAAAAATAATTTATCATATATACAGAGAACTGGAGGCTTATTTAATGTCAGCTTTTTCACAAAAATCTCACTCAAACTTACTAGACAATTTTGAAATATTATTAGGATCTTTTATAACAGCTATAGGTTTTAATACTTTTCTTAATCCAAACGATATTGCTTCTGGAGGAGTTTCCGGTATTTCTGTTATTATTAAACATATGTTAGGTATTCAACCTGCAATTACTCAATGGGCTTTGAATATTCCATTGTTTTTTCTTGGTTTAATTGTGCTAGGTAAACTTTATGGTCTTAGAACAGTTGTTGGCTCTTTCTTTTTACCGCTATTTATTTATTTTACGAAAAATCTTCCCCCGCTAACTTCCAATTCACTTCTTGCCTCTATATTTGGAGGCCTTGTGGTTGGTCTAGGTCTTGGTCTAGTGTTTAAAGGTAATGCCTCCACAGGAGGCTTATCAATAGTTGCCAGTATAGTAAACAAATATACTGGTTTTAGTATGGGAAAATGTCAAATGATAACGGATGCTTTTGTTGTAATTTCTGCTTCTTTGGTTTTTACCCCTGATAAAGTATTGTATGCCTTAATATCAATTTTTGTAACTAGCAAGGCCATTGATTTAGTACAACTTGGTTTTACAAGTTCAAAGGTTGCTTTTGTAGTTTCAACCAAATCCGATGACATTAGCAAAATAATTTTACAAAATTTAGATCGTGGGCTTACTAAATTATCAGCCTTAGGTGGCTATACTGATGAAAAACGTACTGTTTTAATGGTGGTAATGGAGCAGTCCGAAATTACAAGATTCAAAAATTTAGTGGAAACAATTGATCCCACCGCATTTATAATTATTAGTAATACCCATGAAGTGCTAGGAAAAGGTTTCAATTTACATAAGGAACTATAAGATTTTTTAAGGCTTTGGATAGGGCATCATCAAAAAGATAGCAAGTCAGTATTCTTGTCTATTTTGTGGTATGCCTAAATAGTTTAGGAGTGTGATTTTACTTATGAAACCTGAAAGGCTTAAGAATTCATCTTATATTGCACCTGTAATAATCCTAATTGTAATATTGTCTACGTATAGCTTAATAAGTTTTTATATTGGTGAAAAAAATTTCCTTGCTTTTTCTTTTTTACACCCTCATATAAATAAATTAATATATTGGACAATATTTTGGATAATGACCTTTTCATATATAATAGGAATTTTATTTAAGAAATTTTTTAACGATAAAATTTCAAATTTATTCATAAATATTGGTTTCTTTTGGTTTGGATTATTTTATTATTTTTTATTAGTATTTTCTCTTTTAAATATTTGCAAATTAATAATTATGAATTTCCACCTAATTTACCAAGGTTCAATTTTTTATAAGGCTTTAGTTTATTATAATAGCTTTACAATATTAATTATAGTAGCTATCATCAATATCTATGGCACACATATTGGAAGTCGACATGTTATGACAAAATATAAGATAACGTTAGATAAAAAGTGTCTTAACCTTAATAGCCTTAATATTGCGTTTGTTTCTGACGTACATCTCGGCACAGGGTTTGGTAAAAAAGCTTTAGAAAAAATGGTTTCAAATATAAATAGCTTAAAACCAGATATTATATTCATTTGTGGAGATTTAATAGATGAAAATACCACTGAAAATTTAAAGGATATAATAGCCCCAGTGTTAAAAAAATTCAATTCAACATATGGAACCTATATTGTACTTGGAAATCATGAATATGGGGCTGGAAATTTAGAAAACACCATAAATATCTTTAAAGAAGGGAATGTTACTTTACTAAAAGATTCATTTGCAGAGATAGATCACAGCTTTTACGTTATAGGGAGAGATGATTTAAGTGTGAAAACACAATCTAAAGACAGGGCGAGTATGACTTCGATTTTAAAGAATGCTAATAAAAATATGCCCATAATAGTTCTAGACCATCAGCCTGCGCGACTAGAAGCTTTTGAAAAAGATCAAATTGATCTTCAACTCTCTGGGCACACTCATCACGGTCAATTTTTTCCTAATAATCTCATTACCAAAACAATTTATGATAATTCCTATGGCTACCTAAGAGATAGAAATTATCAACTTATTGTATCTTCTGGTTATGGTACTTGGGGCCCACTACTCCGAATTGGAACTAAAAGCGAATTTGTGCAGGTACAAATTGATTTTTTAAATAGTTAGATTTTTATAATAACTACAGTATTCACTAATAGGGCAAGTACCACAATCTGGTTTCCTTGCCTTACATATTTTTCTACCATGCCATATTAGAAAGTGATGTGCCTTACTCCACATTTTTTTAGGAATAACCTTCATGAGTTCTAATTCCACCTTTAAAGGGTTATCTCCAGAAGCAAGTCCAATCCTCTTTGAAACTCTAAATACGTGGGTATCCACTGCTATGGCAGGTATATTAAAAGCATTTGACATAACTACATTGGCAGTTTTTCTACCGACTCCTGGGAGTTTTATAAGTTCTTCCATATTATCTGGTACAATTCCATTGTAATTGAGTAAAAGTTCTCTTGAAGTAGCCAAAATATTTTTAGCTTTATTTCTATAAAAACCACAAGAATGTATTTTTTCTTGAAGCTCTACTTCACTTAGTTCTACCATTGTTTCTGGAGTATTGTATTTTTCAAACAATTTTCCTGTAACCATATTAACTCTCACATCTGTACATTGCGCAGATAAAATTGTTGCAATAAGAAGTTCATATGATGATCTAAAATTCAATGCGCATTCAGCATCGCTATAAACCTCATTCAAAATATTTAACGTATTAGTAATATCTTTTTTTTTCAATTTATCACCATGCCTTATTTACTGTATACTCCCCTGTATTCCTCAGGTAAAAGTTCAGCAATTTTTTTCATTGCTTCATCAGTAGCTCTTACTTCATAACATTTTCTGTCCTCATCCTTATTTCTTACAGCTATTTCAAAAGGCTTACCTATCTTTACATAAACGTCTTCATGATGAAAAGTCTCACTACCCATCTCTCCATCCTCACTGATTGGAAGCAGTTTTTCCGTTCCATGTATTCCTATGGGTACAATCTTTGCCTTGCTCATCCTTGCAAATAGACTTATACCTGGCTTTGCCTTAATTAATGCTTTTTCCCTACTTCTAGTTCCTTCAGGGAACATCAATACACTTTCACCACTTTTAAGTAGCTTTACAACCTTTGCTATTCCTGACTTATCTGCTGAGTTAGGGATTAAAGGTGTAACCTTTACCACTACCATTCCTAAATACGTTACTGGGTTTCCATTTAATTTAACTCCAGCAACAAAGGTTGGATCCCATTTTTTTAAAGCTCTCCATAACACAATGGCATCGGAATTGCTTAAATGATTACATATAAAAATAACTGCTCCGTTTTTATCGTCTAAATTTTCTTCACCAGTAACATGTATTTTTGCATATTTATTATTTAAATGATTTAGAAACCATCTAGAAAAAGCTCTAACAACACAGTTGGGACAGCATTCTATTATCTTTGCAAATCTTGGTGAAATTATCACCTAAATCACGTCCTTCAAAATATAATGTTTAAAAATACCATATATATCTTATTATAATTTATTATATTTTAAAAGTCTATGGTAATACTCCTCTACATAGGTGGAATTTGTGTAGAACTTGGCCATGCTTATAGATTTTGTATTAGTTAATATGTTAATTAGTACATTCCTTTGAATAATGTTTTTTCCTCTCCAGCTAGAAGAGGTTAAACCATACTTAGTTTTAAATATTGAATTATCTATGCTTAGAAGCTCATCTATATTAATTTTATTCATAAATTCAAATGGTCTAAACTCATCTAAACTTGAGTAATCTATAGTTTGATTAAATGGGCATACTCCTTGGCAAGTATCACAACCAAACATTCTTCCTTGAAACTTATCAAAATATTCATCATCAATATACTTTTTTTGTGTTATATAGGATAGACAGATATTGGGGTTACAGGCTGATTTTGAAATTGATTTCGTTGGACATGCTTTTAAGCACTTTTCACATTGACCACATTTACTCATTAATAATTCATCAGATTCAATGTATAAATCTGTTATAATTTCTCCAAGAAAAGTGTAAGAACCATACCTTTTGTTAATAAGCATATTATTTTTACCTATAAATCCTACGCCGCTCTTTAAAGCAATATATCTTTCAGGTAACACATTACTATCAACAAAATATATTGCTTTTCCTCCTAAGCAATATATGAAATTGCATACTTTAATTAAAAACTCTGAAACAGCCTTATGATAATCTCTGCCTCTTGTATATACTGAAAAATATAATTCTTCCTTTATTGGCTTGTTAAACAAATAGGGAAAGGCAATAGAAATAATAGTCTTGCCTTCCTCCATATAAATTTTTGGATTTATTCTCTTATCCACATTTTCCTCTTCAAACTCATTTTGAATATTTAATTCTTTCCTCCTTCTAAAAAAAGTTTCCGATTCATTAAATGTCTCGCATTTACAAAAACCAACCTCTGAAAGTCCTATGGTACTACAGAAATCTATAATCTCTGATTTCTTACTCATCTTAAAAAATCCACCATATCTATCACATTTTTATCTTGTTTTTTTTCTACTATCCTTGCTGGTACTCCAACTGCAGTCGTACCACTAGGTACATCAGACAAAACCACAGCATTTGCTCCTACCTTTGCGTTGTCTCCAATTTTCACAGGTCCAAGTATTTTAGCGCCACTACCAATTAAAACATTATTTCCAACTGTAGGATGTCTTTTTTTACCTTTTTCTTTGCCCCTACCACCTAATGTTACTCCATGATATATTGTCACATTATTCCCAACTTCGGCTGTTTCTCCTATTACAACACCCATACCATGATCAATGAATAACCCATTACCAATGGTAGCACCTGGATGAATTTCTATACCAGTAAAAAATCTTCCAACCTGAGAAATTAACCTTGCCAAGAAAAACATTTTTGCCTTATAAAAAGGATGAGCAATTCTATGCCAAAGAATAGCATGAACACTTGGATATAACAAAAATACCTCAAACCTATTTCTGGCAGCAGGATCATTTTTAATTATTCTATCTAGATCATATATTAAATTTTTAAACACTAACCTCACCTCATAAATTTCTCAATATTTGTAAAGTACAAAAAATAAAAAAATCCCCGTCTCTATAGAGACGAAGTCACTTAAGCCAAGCATCCACTCTAACATAATCAAAGTTACGAACACATATATATGTTCAGCCGCTATAACGGGCTCTCCCGATATCCTTTACTTGATTCAAAGATATTACTCCAAAGGGCACTTCTCTCAAATTTCCTTTAAGAATCTTTCCAGCTTCCGATTCTCTCTCTGCAAATTTTATTTAAGATACTTTCCTTTTTCAATGTATTTCCAAGTGATTTACTTTGTATTCCTAATAATATTATATTCTATACAGATTTTTTGTCAACAGAATTTTTTTATTTTACGACCTATAAATATTGGGCAACTTCCTACATATGTAAGGCATTAAAAAAGCATACTAAATTGAAACTATACATGATACAAAGAACTCTGTTTATATTTATCATGTATTATGTTAGTATTATTAAATAGTCTAACAACAATAGGAGAGCTAAAATATGATAGAGAGAAACGATTTTTTGCCTATAAGCAAAAAAGATTTAGAAGAAAGAGGAATTAATCAGCTTGATTTTATAATAATAACAGGAGATGCATATGTAGATCATCCTTCCTTTGGCACCGCTATAATTGGCAGAGTTCTTGAAAGTGAAGGTTTTTCTGTAGGTATAATTCCTCAGCCAGAATGGCATAATGCTGATGCTTTTAAAACTTTAGGAAAACCTAAATATGCATTTTTCATTAATTCAGGAAATATAGATTCCATGGTAAATCATTACACTGCTGCAAGAAAAAAAAGACATGATGACTTTTATTCACCTGGTGGTGAAGGAGATCATAGACCCGATAGAGCTGTGATTGTATACTGCAACAGAGCAAGAGAGGCATATAAAGACGTACCAATCATCATAGGTGGTATTGAAGCCAGTCTTAGAAGATTTGCTCATTATGACTATTGGTCAGATAAAGTTAGAAGAAGTATACTTATTGACTCAAAAGCAGATCTATTATCTTACGGTATGGGTGAAAAAACCACTGTTCAGATAGCAAATTTGTTCAAGTATGGCATGGATATAAAATCCATGACAAATATTCGAGGCACAGAGTATGTAACTTCTGACATCGATAACTTACAAGATTATGTGGCAACTCCTTCTTATGAAGATGTTTCCCAAAATAAAAAAGTTTATTCCAATGCCTATAAACTACAGTCAATGGAACAAGATGCCTTAATCGGAAAAGCTATTGTTCAAAAACACGGTGATAGATATATAGTTCAGAATCCTCCTCAGTTTCCGCTTACTGAAAGTGAAATGGATGAAGTCTATAACTTGCCATTTACAAGAACATATCATCCAATATATGAAGCTAGTGGTGGAATCCCTGCTCTAAAAGAAGTGAAATTTTCTATAACAAGTCATAGAGGTTGTTATGGTGGTTGCTCCTTCTGTGCATTAACTTTTCATCAAGGTAGAACAATACAACACAGAAGTCAAGATTCTATAATTAAAGAGGCTAAGCTGATGACTGGGTATAAGGACTTTAAAGGTTATATTCATGATGTTGGTGGTCCAACTGCTAATTTTAGACATGTATCTTGCGATGAGCAACTAGAGCGTGGAGTTTGCAAAACAAAACAATGCCTTTTCCCAGAGGCTTGCAAAAATCTTAAAGTTGATCATTCAGAATATTTATCGCTTCTCAGAAAATTAAGAGCACTACCAAAGGTTAAAAAAGTGTTTATTCGTTCTGGCATAAGATACGATTATTTGATGTATGATAAGAACACTGATTTTTTTGAGGAATTATGTAAATATCATATAAGTGGTCAATTAAAAGT
This sequence comes from uncultured Clostridiaceae bacterium, assembly GCA_963725425.1. Taxonomy (GTDB): domain Bacteria; phylum Bacillota; class Clostridia; order Clostridiales; family Clostridiaceae; genus Clostridium_I. The sequence continues at coordinate 448,056 of CAVRYJ010000045.1, read as the reverse complement.
AGCTCCAGAACATGTAAGCGATAAGGTATTAAGTAAGATGGGAAAACCAAGTAAGGCCATCTATGATAGCTTTGTGAAAAAATATTTTGAAATAAATAAACGCTTGGGAATGAACCAGTTTCTTGTTCCTTACCTTATGTCTAGTCACCCTGGTAGTGATTTAGACGCTTCCATAGAACTTGCATTATATATTAAGAAAATGGGTTATACACCTGAACAGGTTCAAGACTTTTATCCTACACCAGGAAGTATTTCTACCACAATGTATTATACTGGAATTGATCCATTTACTGAAGAACCTGTATATATCCCAAATAAGCAACATGAAAAAAATATGCAGAGAGCTCTTCTTCAATTTACTATACCAGAAAACTATAAGCTAGTTAAAGAGGCATTAGTAGCTGCCCATAGAGAAGATCTTATTGGTGGAGGCCCTAATTGTATTATTTCTGATTCACCAAGATCAAGACACCACCATGGATCTAATGGACACAGTAGAAATAGAAGATCATAAATTCAGTTAAGAGTTAATGAAGATTTTTCTGCTGACGCAGAAAAATTGAGGAATGTAAGTAGATTTAAACAAATCTACTTACATTCCTTTTTTTATCGACCTGATTTTTTTTCTTTTTATATTGTTTTTATTTTGCCACAGGCAAAATATCCTTAACTTTTAACTTTTAACTCTTAACTCTTAACTATTTCAGCTTGTGTGGCTTGATTTTTTTAACTTTTACTAAGCAGTAATCAATTGCAATAACCCACATAAGCTCATTCAAAACGTATTGTGGAATAAAGTTATCCACTAAGTATGGAAGCATTATTATCACAATGGTGGAAAGCGCCGCAAAAATAACAAGGGCACCTCCAACTTTATCTGACCTGTCTTTATTGAAAATATTAACAGTTGCTATTAAAAATGACACATTTATAAAAATGTATATGATATCCATATACCAAAGATTATTGGCCAAATTTATGATATAGCCAAAATTATAATTGTTAAACAATATAACATTTGCAGAAGTTCTTAATATCCATATAAAATATGAAATAATATATACAAATGATATCATTAATACATATTGAAAATTTATATTATCATTTCTCAATAAGATGTACAAACATATCACTCCTAATATTGGTATACAAGCAAAATATAAGAAGTAAAACAATTTTAGCATGTACATGTATTTTATATTATCTTGCAAAAATATTATAAGAAGTGATATATATCTTAAAAATAATAGTATTAAAGTTATACTGCTCAATATCTTAATTTTATTCGGTACTCTTGCAGATAATTTTATGCCTACCAAAATTGCTATAATAATAAGTAATAATAAGATTATATATGTATACAGAAGCATTTTATATCCCCTTAAGCTTGTTATTACTTATTAATATTAAGCTACAATAATATTTATTCTTACTTAATGCCTAAAACTTTTAATCCATGTTTTATGCAGGTAACTTTAAGTGGAAAATCAGGTCCTTTTTCTCCATCAATATCAGTTACTATATCTTCATTGCTTTCTATAGTAAGTTCATCTGCTTTAAAGTAAACAAGGCTTGAGCTTCTGTCTAAATGATTTCCATTAAACATATCAAATAGCAGTCCTATTATGTCCACTGGGTTACTTGCTTTTATTATTATTATATCTAAAAGCCCATCATCTATTATTGCCTTATATGCAAAATTTAGATTTCCAGCAGTTTGTCCATTAAAAATAAGCATTAAATATATATCACCATCAAATTCATTTTCTTTTGATTTAATCTTAAATTTAAGTTTTCTGAAATTTGGTATTTGCTCTAACCCTTTTAAATAATACGCTAGCTTACCAATAGTATTTTTAATATTAAGATCTGTTTTTTGTGATACATCCGTAAACAACCCCATACTTGCAACATTTATAAAATATTTTTCGTTTATTTTTCCTATATCAACCTCTTTAACTATTGAATTCAATATTTGCTTACATGCTTCATCCACATCTAAAGGCATTTTAATAAACTTTGCAAAGTCATTTGCTGTACCTGTTGGAAGTATTGCAATAGGTATATCTATTCCATTATTTTTAATATAGTTAACCACATTATCAACTGTTCCGTCTCCACCAGCTATTAGTATATATTTATAATCCTCATCCAAGTCTTCAAATGCTTTTTCTATACCAAAATTCATACTTATCCTATAAGGTATTATAGTATATCCTCGTTTTTGGTGTTGCATTATAACCTTATCTATTTTATTTGCAATAGAATTTTCTCCTGAATATGGGTTATAAATAAATTTAACTTTATTCATACTTAACTCTCCCATCATTATGTAAATTTATGTTAACAATATAATTTTATATGTAAATACCAAAAATATCTATAGTTTTACAAAAATACCTTAAAAATAGTTACAAGATTCAAGTGACAAGTTACAAGTTGATGAAGCTTTTCAGCTACGCAGAAAAAGCAATTAAATTTAAATAAAAAATTATTTTGCCATAATTCAAAATTCACTTAACTTGTCACTTGTCACTTGTCACTTGTCACTTGTCACTTGTCACTTGCGGATTGGCCCCCTCAGATGGGACTTTATAATCTAATTACTAGCTCATTCTTAAAATTTGAATTTTTCAAATTATAGAACTCAAATGGAGTTCTGTAATCTATCGATGAATGAACTCGTATAGTATTGTAACCATTAACATAATTAAAGACAACAGCCCTTGCTTCTTCTAAAGTGTTGAATATCCTACCTGCAAGGCATTTCGTCTTGAAGGTATCTATGATATGACTCTATATGTGCATCATAATTGGGGCTATGCACAGGGATTCTTTCGTGTATTAAGTTTTCCTTTATACACATTTTTTCGAATTTATGTGCGATAAACTGTGACCCATTATCTGTCCGCATTGTAAGTCCTGTCACACTATTTTTAATGTCCCTATTATATAATGCGGCAAGCATCACTTCCTGAGCTGTCTCAGTATTGGCAGAGAGCGACATTTTACAAGATACAATGTTTCGGTCAAACACATCTATTATTGAGGTCAAATAAGCCACCTGACGTGTGCCTGCAATATAAATATATTTTGTATCCATCTCCCATAATCCATTGGAATGATTAATTAAATGGTTTTTACAAATACGTTTATATTTGCTATCACACTCCATTTTATCTCTTAACATTCCCATTGAATTCATTAATCTATAAACCTTTTTCTTATTTATCTTTAAACAATATTTTCGCTTAAGTACAGATGATACTTTCTTGTATCCATAATGTCTACCAAACTCTTCAGATTTTATTTTACTTATATATTTCTGTATTTCTAAGTCATTTATTTTTACATTATTAAGATTATAACTAAATCCTGGTATAATACCATTTTCCCTTCTAACCGGCTTATCGCCTTCTGCTATAACCTTTTGTCTTCGATAATACGTTGACTTTTTTAGCCCTAGTATTCTAATAATAGCAATCACTGGCGCTCCACAAGAAATACATTGTTCAGCATATTCGTAGTAGTCTATATCGTCTTCTTTTTTTTTAGTAGATCTCTTAATATTGCTATTTCTAAATCTTTTTCCTTATTTTCATCAATTAATTTCTTGTACTCAGTTTTGTAATTTACAATGATGTTCTCTTCTTTTGGTTCCTTCGGCTTCAGTGTCTGTTGATATCTTCTATAATTACCTTTCCAATTTGCAACTTGACCAGGATTAAGCTCATGCTTTGCTGCAACTAAAGCATTACTCCCGTATTCCAAAGCTTCTTCAACAATTGCAACTCTCTCTTCTTCTGTGAACTTTCTTGTAAATCTAGTAGTCATAATTTACCCCCTAAACACTACTTTTTTATTCTACCTTCATTCGAGTGTGTAGTCCAGCTTCTTGAGGGGGTCTATTAGCTTGTCACTTGTCACTTGTCACTTGTCACTTGTCACTTGTCACTTGTCACTTGTCACTTGTCACTTGTCACTTGTCACTTGTCACTTGTCACTTGTCACTTGTCACTTGTCACTTGTCACTTGTCACTTGTCACTTAAATCACGGGTGTGCATGGCTCGGATATACCACAAAGACTGCCCTGTGCATCATCCTTTAGCTTTGGAGCAGTGGCTATATCTCCAAGCGAAACAAAACCTATTAATTTTTCATTTTGTGCAACCGGAAGCCTTCTTATTTGTCTTTCACTCATTATCCTAGCAGCATCATGAGCGTCCATGTCCGGATTAATAATTACTGGATTAGAGGACATTATTTCACGTACACTTTGTGTTCTTGGATTTTCACCTTTCGCAACAGTTCTAAGCGTTATATCTCTATCGGTGATAATTCCAACTACATTTTCACCACTGCATACTGGCACAGAACCAATGTTATGTTCAACCATAACCTGTGCTGCCCTCTCAACAGTATCATCACTATTTAAACTTGCCACACTTTTCGTCATAATTTCACTAACCTTCATAATAAAAACACCTCCTGATTCTATTTTAACCAAGAGCATTTTTAATATAAGAGTTAAAAAGTGTCGTCCCTGTCAAGTTTTACTTCTTAAACTATTTTACTGTATTATTTTTATAATTATTATACAAATAATAAGCTGTCAAGGCAATTAATGCAATTAGAACAATTGGTATAATTAGCTTTTTTATTATAAAATGCCTTCCTAAATTCTTGCCAATATATGAATAAACAATCATTTCTGGTATTATTCCTAAAACTGATCCTAAAATAAAATCTTTATATTTAACTTTTGTAAGTCCACAAGCATAGCTTAGCGCATCATATGGAAATACAAAAGACAATCTCATAAGTAACATTATGACAAACCCATGTTTTTCTACACTGGAGTCTATTTTTATGATTTTTCCTTTAACCACATTATCTACAAATGGTTTCCCTAAAACCCTTGCAATAAAAAATGCCACAGTAGCTGAAAAAAAACAACCAATCATACTATATATAAAAGCATAAAACGATCCAAAAATATTACCTGCAACTATGGATAACAGAGATGCTGGTATTATAAATACAATAGGTTTTAATGAGTATATTATAATGAAAACTAGTGATGAAAATTTACCATAACTCAGTATATAGTGCTTAACATGTTTAAAGTTAATATTTGGAAATATTCTTCGTAATTTATAAATTGAAATCAATGCAATAATAATTAGTACAGCTAATCCAATACATTTAAGTTTGTCTTTAATGAAATTCCTCATTAGCTTCTCCCCTCGAGTTATACTATATATAATATCATTTGATTAACCTCATTTCTAGTAGTTGTAAAAAACTAATTTTATTATAATATAGCAATATACTCTTACCTTATATGTAAGAATGGGTTATAATATATTATGTTGATATTACACTAAAACAATTAAAATAACTTTTTTGTTGATTTATGTTATAATAGGTTATCGCAAAGTTTATGTTCTTATTCTTTATTTTTATTTAAACACATAGGAGTGATAATAAAATGGCTAAAAGTGCTTTACCAAATATTTTTACATTTAGTAATTTAGGTTGTGGGATATTATCTATTTTAATGACATTTGAGGGATCCACACAAAATTTGACTGCCTATAAATGGGCCTGTTTTTTTATACTATTAGCTGCACTTATTGATAGATATGATGGAAGAGTAGCTAGATTTTTTAATGTTTCAAGTGATCTTGGAAAAGAACTTGATTCACTTGCAGACTTAGTTTCCTTTGGAGTTGCGCCCTCCATCCTTGCTTATAATTTATATAATTTTTCAAGATTTGGTGCACTTGGTTATGTTTTGGTTCTGTTATTTCCAATTGCAGGTGCATATAGATTGGCAAGATTCAATTCTTGTGAATTTGATGGTAATTTCATGGGGATTCCTATTACTATTGCCGGGGTTTTACTTGCGTTTTATTCCCTTATAATCCTTGTAGTAACTTCTAATCCTAATATCCCAATTACTATAGTATTTATTATAATGCTGTCGTACCTTATGGTATGTAATCTAAAATTTAAAAAAGTTTAAAGAATTAAAAAAACTCCGTTTTCACGGCGTTTTTTTTAATTCTTCTTCAATTTCCTCAGTTATAAAATTCTCATCAACTATTTCTCTCATTAATTCGTCTTTTATTTCATTATATTTTATATAAGCTTTATTTCTATCATTCATATTCTGGATTATGTTATCAATAACACCACCAAGTTTATTAACCCTTTTTATCGCATCTTTAACATCATTTTTACTTGCCAGTGCTATTCCATTTAATTCACCTGCTCCACCAATTAGTAATCTATATGAATTAACGAGTTTCCCTAGTAAATCCACTTGATTATTTATATCAAAATCATAATTTTCAATAACTTTTCTATTAGACAATTGTCTTCACCCTATAAATATGATATTTATATATTATATTCTTATTACGACACTTATTTTTCTATAGACTCTTTTACATATTCTTCATCTATTATGCTGTATGGATTTCCATCATTTTCTCTTTGGTTCCCTAATTCCTGCCTATAAAAATTTTCATCTTCGTCTATATCTAACATTTCGAAGTTTGGAAACAAAAAACATTCAGGATAAGCTATATACATAATATATTCCCCCTAATTAAAATCTTCAGAGTAAATTAACCCCCATTTAAAACCTTCCTATATTAACTTATGGTTTTAACATTAAATTGTTACTTTAATTTTCTCATTTAGACTTATGAAATAAAATAGACTAGCATGCTACCTTATTATTTTTTTTGTGATACCTTAACTAAATCTCTTAATCTTAGTCCAGTCTTAGTCACTGCAAGACCCCCAAGTGCTGTTTCTTTAAGTTCACATGGCATATCCTTCCCTATTTTGTACATGGCGCTTACACAATCATCGAAAGGTACTCTACTCTCCACTCCGCTTAGTACTAAATCGGCTGTGGATAATGCACTTACCGCCCCAGCAATATTTCGTTTTGCACAAGGTATTTCAACAAGACCTGCTATTGGATCACACACAAGACCCAAAACATTTTTTATAACGATTGCAGCTGCATCCAACGCCTGTTTTACTGTTCCTCCCATCATTTCGACAGCTGCACCAGCTGCCATAGCTGCTGCTGACCCACATTCTGCCTGACAGCCGCCTTCTGCTCCTGCTAGTGTTGCATTACTTGCTATTAAAATGCCTATACCTGAAGCAGTAAATAGTGCTCTAACAAGCTCCTCTTCTGATTTTTTATATTTTTCGCCTAATGATATAATAACTGCTGGCAATATACCGCAAGATCCTGCCGTAGGTGATGCAACTATTTTTCCCATGGCTGCATTTACCTCTGAACAAGATAGAGCTCTTGCCATTGCCCTTACTAAAAAATCACCACAAATACTATTGCCACTCTTGGCGTAGGCATAAACTTTTACCGCATCTTTACCAATTAGACCACTAACAGAAGAAACTTCATGGGTCAAACCATATTCCGCTGCCTCTTGCATTACATTTAAATTTCTTCTCATCCTGTCCATGATTTTTTCCTTAATTTCACCACTTCTTTTAATTTCTTCTAATAATGTGTATTCCCATATACTTAAATTTTTGCTAATACATATATTAACAAGTTCATCTCCTGTATTTATTTGCATTACTATTCTCCTTCTATAATTGGATTTATAAACCTAATGCTCTCAATATTTCCAAGTTCTTTTATTCTCTTATTAATTTCCTCTGGTATAATACTGTCAGTTTCGAATATCATCACAGCACTATAACCTCTATCTTTTCTATAGACCTTTAAAAATGCTATATTTATTCCAGCCTCATATATGATAGTGCTTACTTTTGAAATCATTCCCGGAGTATCCTTATGTCTAATAATAAGTGTTGGGTAATTTCCAGTGAACTGAATTTTTTGACCATCAATTTCAGTGATTTTTATATTTCCTCCTCCTATAGATGAACCCATAACTTCTACGTTCTTTCCATCTTCCATTGTAAAAAGAAACTTTACCGTGTTTGGATGTTCATCACCCAGATTTTTTTCTATGAATTCAAATTCTATACCACTTTCCTTGGCTATTTGAAATGAATGTTTAAGTCGTGCATCCCAAGGATTAAGACCTAAAACTCCAGCAACCAGAGCCTTATCCGTTCCATGTCCCTTATAGGTTTTGGCAAAAGATCCATGCAAATAGAATTTAACCTTTTTAAATTTATTTTCTCCTGCAATAATGGCAGCAATTTTTCCAAGCCTTGCTGCTCCCGCTGTGTGTGAACTTGATGGTCCAATCATTATGGGTCCTAAAATATCAAAGCAACTGTATTCACGCATTTAAACCCTCCTAAACTATGACATCTTCAAAAAGCTAGTCAGTATGCTGCTTTTTTGCGTGAGATATCTTATATTTTAATACTTATAAAAGCAACTTCCTCCTATAAACTCTCTAAGAATAGAATTTTCTGGTACAAATTTACCTTCTACTTCCTTAAAAAAGTTTAAAAAGCTCCTTAATCTGATACTTTCGCTGTACACTGCACTATCATGCTTTATTTTATCTAATTCTAAAATTGCATATTTTTTTAGTATACATAATTCATAAACTAGTGTGGAATTAAACATAACATCAGCTTCTTCCTGAAACACAAATATATTTTTTTCCTCTCCTCTTCTAACTGAATCCCACATTTTCAAAGTTTGTTCTCCATCATAACCTCTAGATAAATGATCCCTAACAATTCTTCTTATAATTCTTACATCCGTAGTGGATATTCTATTATGATTATCCAAATTCAGCTGAGTTAATGCACTTATATATATTTTAAATTTTTTACTTTTGGGAATTGATGCAGTCAAAAGTTCGTTTAAGCCATGTATCCCTTCAATAATTATTACTCCATTATTAGGTAGTTTAATTTTTGAAGAATTCCATTCTCTTTCACCATTTTTAAAATCAAATTTAGGAAGCAGAACTTCTTTTCCTGCCATCAAATCCCTAAGATTGTCATTAAAAAGTTTTAAATCCAATGCGTGAATAGACTCAAAATCATAATTTCCCTTTTTATCTCTTGGTGTTTCATTTCTATTTAGAAAATAATCATCCAGAGAAATTGGAACAGGTATAAGTCCGTTTACCCTAAGTTGTACGCCAAGTCTTTTTGAAAAAGTAGTTTTTCCAGAAGAAGATGGTCCTGATATTAGCACTACTTTTACATCTTTTCTATCATTTATCATATCTGCAATATAGACAATTTTTTTTTCATGAAGAGCCTCTGAAACCCTTATAATATCCATTATATCTCCATTTATAACTTCTTCATTTAAAGAGCCCACATCTCCTACACCAAGAATATTTCCCCAACTTTCAGTTTCATGGAAAATATTATATAGACTTTTTTGTTCCTTAAATTCAGTTATCTTAAAAGGTTCTTTATTACTTGGGTATTTAAGGAGAAACCCAGATTCATATGAAGAGAGGTCGAAATTTTTTAGCACTCCCGTAGAAAATGCCATATCTCCATAAAAATAATCATACCTACCATCTAACTCATATAGCTTTAAATTTTCATACCCTACAGTCTTTAATAGTTTTACCTTATCTTCCATTCCGTAGCCCTCAAAAATTTCCATAGCTTTATCTCTACTTACAGCAATCTTATTTATTGGCAGATTTGACCTTATTAGTTCTAACATTTTATTCTTAATTTTTACAACATCTTCCTTTGTTAATGTTGTTTTCTTATGAATTTCCCCAAATAAACACTTTCCTAAAGTGTGCTCTATAGTTATTTTAGAATTCTTAAATAAATCAAGAGTAGCATTTATAAGTACAAATTGTAGTGTCCTTACATATGTTTCTATTCCAATTTTACTACTTATATCAATAGTTTCAAATACACCATCATTTTTAACAACATCCAACAGTTCAAATATTTCATTATTAAATCTTGCTAGTACTACAGGAATATTTTCATCAAATTTATTTTGTACTAAAATATCATGAAAAGTTGTTCCATCATTTACTGTGATTTCTTGATCATTTAATAACTTTATTTTAAATTCACTCATAATTTCACCCTCAAAAATTAGTATTAACAATAATATTATACTTTAAAATTATAAATAGTGTATTATTTTTTCAAAAAGTGCAGATATTATCTATAACAAGTAACGTAAAGGATGATTAATATGTTCATAATATTGCTAAGAACTATTATTTTATACGCACTGGTAGTTATAATTATGAGAATCATGGGGAAACGACAAATTGGAGAACTACAACCATTTGAACTGGTAATAACCATAATGATTTCTGATTTGGCTTCTCTTCCCATGCAAGACACTCGAATACCACTTATTCATGGTGTAATTCCTATAGTAACCCTATTATTTTTAGAAATAGTAATATCAATATTACAGTTAAAAAGTGAAACAGCACGGCTTATTATATCCGGTAAACCAAGTATACTTATCAATAGGGGTAAAATTGATATAGGAATAATGAGAACCCAAAGATTAAATCTTAATGATCTTATGGAAGAAATAAGATTAAAGGGTTATTATAACCTTGAAGATATTGAGTTTGCAATTTTGGAGACCAGTGGACAATTATCTATAATTCCAAAAACAGAACTTGCCAATGCTACAAAACAGGATTTAAATATAAAATGTCCTCAAGATACTATTCCAATTACACTGATTCTAGATGGTAAAATAAACTACAAGAATCTTAAAATATTGGATAGAGATGAAAAGTGGCTTAACACTACACTCCATAGTAAAAACATCACATCACCAAAGGAAGTTTTTATTGCACTTGCCGACTCCAAAGGTAAATTCTACATGCAAACATATAAACAAAATTAGGAGAATTAAAATGAGAAATGTAATTATAACTATTTTTATGTTTTCAGCTATAATCTTAATGTGTTTTATATCTATAAAATATCTAAATAGAATATCTAGCACAATGTATACTGAAAATGCTTCTATAATTAATGATATAAAAGATGAAGATTGGAAAAGTGCAGTATCTAACTCACAACATATGTCAAAGGATTGGCACGTATATTCAAATAGATGTTCTGTATTTGTAAATCATACCTTAATTGATGACATTAGTCTAGAAGAACATAAGCTTGAAGCTTATATTACTACTAAAGACAAAGATGAAGCCCTGGCTAGTGCTAGTAGCATAAAATTTCTACTAGAAAGAATAAAAAAGCTTGAAACTATAAACGTTGAAAATTTTTTTTAAAGAAACTTCTCTAAATCCTGTAAAACAATTTTATTTAGGACTATAATAGGGGTGAGAGAAAATGTCCCACAGGGACATTCGTAGTCCCTCAATAACGTTTTTCTCGCATCTCTCTGAGGCAAAACCCACCAGATGGGAAAAAATCTGTTTATATGAAAGGTGGAATATAAAATGGCATTAGTTACTACAAAAGAAATGTTTAAAAAAGCATATGAAGGAAATTATGCAATAGGAGCGTTTAATATCAACAACATGGAGATAATTCAAGGTGTTGTTAACGGTGCAAAGAATAAAAAATCACCAGTTATACTTCAAGTGTCTTCAGGTGCATTAAAGTATGCTGGTCCTAAATATTTAAAAGCAATGGTTGATGCTGCTATAGCAGAAACTGGAGTTGATCTTGCTCTTCATCTAGATCACGGTCCAGACTTTGAAACTGTAAAACTTGCAATAGCTTCTGGTTTTACTTCAGTTATGTATGATGGATCACAGTATGAATATGAGGAAAATGTAGCTAAAACTAAAGAAGTTGTAGACTATGCTCACAGTCATGGAGTTGTTGTTGAAGCAGAACTTGGAGTACTTGCTGGAGTTGAAGATGACGTTCACAGTGAAAAACATGTTTACACTGATCCATCTCAAGCTGTAGACTTTGTAAGTAGAACTGGAATAGATTCCCTTGCAATTGCCATAGGAACAAGTCATGGTGCTTTCAAATTCACTGGAGAACCTAAACTTAGATTTGATATTCTAGAAGAAGTACAAAAAAAATTACCTGGTTTCCCAATAGTACTACACGGTGCTTCATCTGTTGATCCAAAATCTGTTGCAACTTGCAATAAATTTGGAGGAGATTTAGGTGGTGCTCAAGGAATTCCTAATGAAATGTTAAGAAAAGCTTCTTCACTAGCTGTATGCAAAATTAACATGGATACTGATATAAGACTTGCAATGACAGCATCAATAAGAGAAGTATTTGGCGAACAACCAAAAGTATTTGATCCACGAAAATACTTGGGTGCTGCTAGAGATAACATACAAGCTCTTGTTGAAGCAAAAATTGACGATGTACTAGGTTCAGCAAACAAGCAACTATAATTTTTAACCATAGCTCGATGAAAATAGTTGGAATTTGCAAAACATATTTACAATGACAATCTACAAGCTACAAACTAGTGACAAGTTTCAAGTGACAAGTGATAAGTTAAGGAATATTTTCGGCTAAGTCGAAAGTAAATAAAAAGATAGGGATATAAGTAGATTTCTTGCAAATCAACTTACATCCCTATCTTTTTCATATCTGTTATTCATTCCATTCATTATTTTGCCCCCAGGCAAAATTTCCTTAACTCTTAACTCTTAACTCTTAACTTTTAAATCTTAACTCTTAACTCTTAACTTTTAAATCTTAACTCTTAACTCTTAACTTTTTCTTGAAGCTTGTCACTTTTTTTTGAATGTGGTGTGTTATTTCTCAATATAGTTTTTAACGTGCTTTATTAGCATATTAATAGTGCCGTCGCCATTTCTTACTACTTCAAATTTTGATTTATCACCGTATACATCTTCGTCAATATATATATCAATTTGTTTGTCAATCTTTAGCCTTACTCGCTTGAATTTATTATCAACCCATTGCTTATCTACTTCTACATTTTCACTGACTCCGCGTTCTTTAGCATACTGAACAAAGTTTTCTGAAACATCAGCATTATCAGCAAATATATCCTGTGAAAGTTCACTTATATTGATGTTATCTTCTTCTTTAAGCTTTTTCTTAATAGATGTCCTTACTTGTTCTGCTTTATCTGCATTATCCTTTAAATTATCTCTAGTCCATTTTTCTGTTGTCTTAATAAAATTACGAGTTGCATCTCTTTCATTATCCACAATAGTGCACCCTAAGAAATTACTAATAAAGTAATTCGAGTCATCGTCTTCACTATCTTTACTTTTGCTCTGCTTATCTATAACCATTAAATCAAATTTATTTTCATCCTTCATTGGCTTAATAAATGCACATTTTTGAAGTCTTTGTCCCCCTGGTGGAAGACCTACAAACTGTGGAGTAATATTTATTCCAATCTTATCCTCTACAAAATCAATGGTATGTGTATAATTTTTTACATAATCCATCTTTAATATTGCCAGCATTAACCCATACTCTGTGGATATAGATACTACAATTAAATCACATGATGGAATGCTTGCATTTGATTTCATAAGTATAAAAAGCTGCTTCGCCATTTCCTTTGATGCTGAAATCAAATCGATTTGAGCATTAAAGTATTCCTGGGAAATTTCCTTTACAATATTCCTTTCATCATTAAAAACCGCATACTTTAATTCTTCATCCTTAAGCGACTTTTGAATATGTTTCAAAATATATTCATATGTTTCGTCTACAAGTTTAAGTGGATATTCATTATAAACAGGCTCAGCACCATTATTATCTAGTACATGAATAATTGCCTCATTTAAATTTACTTCATTAATGTATTCCAAATTTACACCTTCCTAAAACAAAAAAATCAATATAATAATTATATCATATAAACAGAGTTCTTGGAATCAGGTGGGGTTTTGTTTTGACCCCATCTGATTGTTATTAGGGGAAATCGTTAGTAAGGCGCGTAGGCGCTCTAATACTCCCACTTGAAAAAGATGTGAGTATTAGAGCGCCTACGTCATCGGATAAAACTATTATAAATCTGTTAACATTACAGTTAAAAACATATATCTATTTAATTTACTATGTTATAATAAGGTAAACTTCACTGATTTGGTGAGAACAAAAGAAAGGTGTGTTTTAGCTTTAATGTTTGGTTATGTTACACCCTGTAAATCTGAACTTAAAATGAAAGATTATGAAAAGTTTAAAGCCTATTATTGTGGGCTTTGTTTATCTTTAAAAAATAATTATGGGAACATTCCAAGATTACTTATAAATTATGACATGACTTTTATAGCAGTACTTCTAGATGCTCTTGAAGAAAAAAAATCTGATTTTAAAATTGGAAGGTGTATAGCTCACCCTTTAAAGAAAAGGATATTCATAATTAACAATTCTTCACTAAATTATGCAAGTTTTCTCAATTTAGCTCTAGCATATTATAAACTTGCGGATGACGTTAAAGATGATAAATCATTAAAATCAAAAATATACGCACACATTATTAAAAACTATGTGCATAAATTTCCTGATAGACTAAAAAGCCACAGTGATTTTATTAGAGGGAAACTAAAAAACTTATATACATTAGAAGATAATGACGCTACTATAGGGATAGATGAATTATCACATCCCTTCGCTGAACTAACGGCCTTCATTGTAAGTGAATATCCTGAAAATAGCTCACAAAAAGATTTGCTTTATAATCTAGGTTATAATTTAGGAAAATGGATATACATTATTGATGCCTTTGACGATCTTGAAGAAGATATGAAAAATGCTAAATTTAATGCCTTAGATAGAACGCTAAACTCAGATAATTTAAATTTTGCAGATTTTAAAGCTTCAATTAAGGACAGAATAGACTTCATATTAGTAACTTCAGCAAGAAATTGCTTTGAAAATTTAAAAAAATTGTCACTTTGTTCAAATAATGATATTCTATTTAATATATTACAAAATGGATTATTAGAAAAAATGAAAAATGTGTTTGACAAAAAAAATTCTACACCAGATACAAGTTTCAATTTATAGACTTATTTATAAACGAGGAGGAAATTTTAAATGCGCGATCCATATGAAGTACTTGGAGTCAAAGAAGGGGCTTCACAAGAAGAAATAAAAAAGGCCTATAGAGAACAGGCTAAAAAATACCATCCCGATCAATACGGTGATAATCCATTAAAAGACCTTGCCGAAGAAAAAATGAGAGAAATCAACGAGGCCTACGACTATCTCCTTAAAAATAGTTCAAGTAACAATTCTCATAGTGGTGGCTTTAGTGGAAGCCAGAGTCACTCCTCAAATAATAGCGGTGAGTATAGCTCAATAAGAGTTGATATAAACAATGGAAATTTAGATGCTGCGGAACAAAAACTTAATGTGGCGCAAAAC
Organism: uncultured Clostridiaceae bacterium; assembly: GCA_963725425.1. Taxonomy (GTDB): domain Bacteria; phylum Bacillota; class Clostridia; order Clostridiales; family Clostridiaceae; genus Clostridium_I. The sequence goes on along the minus strand of CAVRYJ010000045.1, from coordinate 432,749 downwards.
AGAGATGCGGAATGGAACTTTTTAATGGGTAACCTTTATCTAAAAAAAGGGTGGTATGACAATGCTCGCTCTTATATAACTAAGGCATATAATATGGAGCCTCAAAACCCTGAGTATAGAAATGCTGTTCAATCTTTAAGTCAAAACAATAATGCTTATAGAAATCCCTATGGTGGTAACGGTGCGAATGGCGGTAATGATTGTTTAAGCATGTGTATTTCAATCTGGTGTTCAGAACAAATTTGCGACTGCATGGGCGGTGGAATGGGTGGCTGCTAAAAGGAGATGAAAAACATGTCAACAAAAACAAACTATTTAGCTAAAGGAGGAATATTCACAACGCTATCTGTTCTATGTATATATCTTTCTAGCATAATCCCTACAACTAAGTTATATGTATTAGGAATAGCTTGCTGTATTATTCCCATAGCTATATTAACAACAGATGTAAAAAATAGTTTGGTTGTTTATGGTGCGACTTCAATACTTTCGCTTTTACTACTTGGATTTAGATGGAATGTTTTTGCCTACATAATTTTTTTTGGAAGCTATGGTTTTATTAAATATTACATTGAAAGAATAAATAAAGTCATATTTGAAATACCACTAAAACTATTATTTTTTAACATATGTATGCTTCTATTGTATTTTATATTTAAATTATTTTTACCAAATTTATTAAACATAAAAATACCTCTTGTTTTTTTAGTTATTGCTATAGAAATCATGTTTTTAGTTTGTGACTACGCCATCACTCTCTTTATCGCTTACGCAAATAGAAGGTTCATAAAACACATAAAATAATAACGTGGCAAACTTAAAATAAGTTAAGAGTGAATAGTGAATGAAGATTTTTCTGCTAGCGCAGAAAAGTCGATTAAAATAATATAATTATTTTAATCGATTTTTATATTGCTTCTATTTTGCCCAAAGGCAAAATTTCCATAACTTTTAGCTCTTAACTTTTAACTTTATTTCTCACCTTTATCTTTCCGCTTCTTATCTATTCCATTATTGTATTTAATTTTGCTTAAATGTTTGTAATTTGCCAATCTATAGTTTGCTTGCCTATGCTTTCAAGAAATTTATTAGCTTTAGAAAAAGGTTTACTTCCAAAGAACCCCCTGAAGGCTGAAAGAGGGCTAGGATGAACAGATTTTATTATGTAATGCCACTTATTGGTTATAATTTTTTCCTTAGAAATAGCATTATTACCCCATAAAATAAAGATTACAGGATCTTCTCTTTCATTCAATAATTCTATTATCTTATCAGTAAGAATTTCCCAGCCAATATTCTTATGTGAGTTTGCCGCTCCAGACCTTACAGTTAATGATGTATTTAACAAAAGTACTCCTTGATCAGCCCACTTCTTTAAATAGCCGTTATTGGGTATATAGCATCCTAAATCATCTTTAAGCTCCTTATATATATTAACTAGAGATGGTGGTGCTGGAACTCCTGGTTTCACAGAAAAACTCAATCCATGAGCTTGATTAGGTCCATGATATGGATCCTGACCTAAAATAACTACTTTCACATCCTTAAAAGATGTAAAATGTAATGCATTAAAAATATCATACATGTCTGGAAATATAGTTTTGCTATTGTACTCATTTGATAAAAAATGTCTTAGTTTTAAATAGTATTCTTTATTAAATTCATCCTTCAATAAGTCTTTCCAATCATTTTTTAAATTAACTGACATAAATATCACCTACCAATCAAATTATACCACAAATTAATTTTTCCTTCATACTATTGACATTTATAAGAAATAAGATATAATATTAAGTGTTGCTAGTGCTCTATAGCCAAATTGGTAAGGCGCCTGATTCTGGTTCAGGTATGTGTGGGTTCGAGTCCTGCTAGGGCAGCCAAAAGCTAAGATTTTATCTTAGCTTTTTTTATTGTTGACAAATTGTTAATAATACATTATAATTTTTATTAACAATTTTATATTTGCTTTGATCAAGAGTAGTAATATTTCAATCATCTAAAGAGAGCTGTTGATAGCTGGAAAACAGTGATGGTAAAATATGAACTCACTTGTGAGCTTATTGCCTAGATGGTAATACGGTTAAAACCGTTATATTATAAAGTGAGGTTTAGACATCTGAGATGGATTAATATTTGAAAGATGCCTTAGCCTAAGTAGAGTGGTACCACGGAGTATATCCTTCGTCTCTTTTTGAGACGAGGGTTTTTTTATTTTTGTAAATCATCTTTGAATATACTATAGTTGATTTTACACTGAAATGCTTAAATTTTAGGAGGTCCTCCAATGGAAATTTACAGTACAAATATTGATAAAAAATGGCAAAAAATTTGGGAAGATACAAAACTATATGAATTTGATAAGGATAATCTTAAGGACAAATTATACGTTCTTGAAATGTTTTCATATCCTTCTGGTGCTAGACTTCATGCCGGTCATTGGTTCAACTATGCGCCAGTTGACTCTTGGGCTAGACTTAAGAAAATGCAGGGTTATAATGTGTTTCAACCTATGGGCTTTGATGCTTTCGGTCTTCCTGCTGAGAACTATGCCATAAAGACAGGTCTTCATCCTAAGGATTCCACACTAAAAAATATTGAAACCATGGAAAAGCAGCTAAAAGCTATGGGGGCTATGTTCAATTGGGATGCAGAAGTGGTAACTTGCAAGCCTGATTATTATAAATGGACTCAATGGTTATTTCTAAAACTTTATGAAAAAGGTTTGGCTTATAGAAAAAAAGCTCCTGTAAATTGGTGTCCTAGTTGTAATACAGTCCTAGCAAATGAACAGGTTATAGATGGTACTTGTGAAAGATGCGGAACTGAAGTTACAAAAAAGACTTAACTCAATGGTTCTTTAAAATAACAGATTATGCAGACGAACTTTTAGAAAAATTAGACACTCTAGATTGGCCTGAGAAGACAAAATCTATGCAAAAACATTGGATAGGTAAATCTAAAGGTGCTGAAGTTACCTTTAAAGTTTATAGTTCTAATATTACCTTTGATGTATTTACTACAAGGGTTGATACTCTATTTGGAGTTACCTACGTGGTTCTGGCTCCAGAAAGCCCACTAACAGATGAACTTACTGTTGATGAATATAAAGAAACAGTAGAGGCATATAAACAGCAGACTAAAAAACAATCTGAAATTGAAAGACAATCTTTAACGAGAGAAAAAACCGGAGTATTCACAGGTTCTTATGCGATAAATCCTGTAAACGGTAAAAAAGTGCCAATATGGGTAGCCGATTATGTACTTGCAGGCTATGGCACAGGTGCTGTTATGGCAGTTCCATCACATGATGAACGTGATTTTGATTTTGCTACAAAATACAAATTACCTATTATACGAGTTATTGACGGCAAAGATGAACTTCCATATGCTGGTTACGGTAAACTAGTTAACAGCGAGAATTTTAATGACTTATCTGGAAATGAAGCTAAAGAAGCCATTATTAAAATGCTCTCTACAAAGGACCTTGGACGCTGGAAGGTAAACTATAGACTTCATGATTGGCTTGTATCTAGGCAAAGGTATTGGGGCGCTCCTATACCCATTGTATACTGCGATAAATGTGGAATTGTTCCCGTTCCAGAGTCTAGTCTTCCAATAGAGCTTCCTTATGATGTGGAATTTACTCCTGATGGAAAGTCACCACTGGCAAAAAGTGAAGACTTCGTAAATACAACTTGTCCTCACTGTGGTGGAAAAGCTAAAAGAGAAGTTGATACCTTAGATACATTTGTGTGTTCATCTTGGTATTATTTGAGATATGCTGATAACAAAAACAGTGAAATGGCTTTTGATCCTAAAAAAATAAACGATATTTTACCCGTTGATAAATATGTTGGTGGACCTGAGCATGCTTGCATGCACCTTCTATATGCAAGATTTATGACAAAAGCTCTTAGAGATATGGGCTACCTGAATTTTGATGAGCCTTTTAAATCTTTAAGACACCAAGGTTTAATTCTTGGACCAGATGGACGAAAAATGAGCAAATCAAAGGGAAATACAATTTCTCCAGATGATTATATATCTAAATATGGATCCGATGTATTCAGACTTTATTTGATGTTTGGTTTTGATTATATTGAAGGCGGTGCTTGGAGTGATGATGGCATAAAAGCCATGGCGAAGTTTGTAGATAGAGCTCAACGAATTTTATCTAAGTGCACTGACTATATAAATTTAGGTGGAAAATCAAAAAAACTATAGATAAAGATGAAAAGGAACTTAATTATGTAAGACATTTTTCAATTAAGGGAATTAGCGAAGATGCTGAAAAATTCCAATTTAACACTTGTATCGCAAGAATAATGGAATTTACCAATGCATTGACTAAATACTCAAACCTAGACGTTAAAAATCCTATTTTTCTAAAGGAATGCTTAGACGATTTTGTGAAAATTCTAGCTCCGTTTGCTCCACATTTTTGTGAAGAGCAATGGAGTATGCTAAAAAATAGTTTTTCGGTTTTCAATGAAAAATGGCCAACATTTGATCCATCTGCACTTGTTAAAGAAGAAGTTGAGATAGCTATTCAGATAAATGGTAAAATCAAGGCAAGAATTAATATTCCTGCAAATCTTGATGATAAAGCTATTGAAACTGTTGCATTAGAAGACTCTTCTGTAAAGATAGCTACAGAAGGAAAAACGATTATAAAAGTAATTGTTATTAAGGGAAGATTAGTTAATATTGTAGTTAAATAAAGTTGAGAATTGAAAGTTGAAAATTCAAAGTTAATGTTGATTTTCCACTCTCAATTCTCAATTTTCCATTGTTAATTGTCCGTTGCCTGTCACTTGTAAGTTCTTGCCTTTCCAGCACTGTTTATTGTTACATTTGGCTCTACCTCTATGGTTGTATTTTTTATTATGTTATTTGGATCCTTTATAGCGCTGTCACCATATTTATTTGAAACCGCCTCATCAATCAAGAATATATCAAGATTTTCTTTTTTATATTTGTTGAAAACATTAGTGCATGAAGTTATTAAATTTTTCTCTGCACCCTTCTTTATCTCTTTTAATTCTTCATTAGTAAGATTAATATAGTTCTGCGTTTCTATAATACTGGCGTTTACATTGATTTTTTTCTTTAAACTAATATTTTTTCCATTGTAAGTAACCTCTGTAGCAGTCTTAGTTTTTTCTATTCTCAGCGAAATGAATTTATCCTTATTATTGGGGTCATTAACTTCCATAGATCCATTCTCAACCTGATTGGTTAAGAAATTATAAGCCTCTCCTTCTGTTTTCTGAATCATATCCTTTAATTTATCATTTTTTATTATGGCTCCACCTTCCATTACAAGAGTTGGGCTGGGTCCATCGTTATTAATTTTAATTACAGTCAAAACATCTGTTTTTTCTGGAGAATCTCTCATTGTTAAAAAACGATTTATTGAAGATTGAACTGTTCTTGAACTTACACCAATGTTTTTTACCAAATCCCAAAGGAATAAACCTACATATTGTTCTTCTTCAAAACCACCCTTGCTTAACCTTTCCACATCACCATCATATACAGCCATATAAGGTCTGATTACAAATTCAGTACTCCTCCTGAATATATCAAAAAATGAACTAATGCCATATTCAGCCGCCCGTTTTGTATATATAATAGCCTTATTTTGACTATAATCAATTTTATAACTTGATGCTAAATTTACATCATTAAGTGCCTCATAAGCTGTTTTGCCTGTTCCTGTAAGAACTATTCTCTCAGCTTTTTCAGAACTCTTTGCTGCTGCTTTATCAGGTTTAAATATCTCTAGGTAAACAACAGGCTCATTTTCCTTATCAATATCAAATATGACTGAAGTAACAAAAGCCACATCGTTTATATCTTTATATCCGTAACATCCACTTAGAAAAATACAACTTATTAAAAAAATGCACATTAAAGTTTTTTTCATTTTTTATCATCCTCATTTGTAAAATCTTCAGATATTGAATCTAGATTATCTCTTAAAAATAAATCTCTAAAGTTGAATTTCTTTATGGTACCCATAGGAAACAAATACTTAAAACCACAGCTTTTCAAGCTTCCAAGTTCTGATAACAACATAAAAAAGCCAACATAAAAACCTGGCAGTCCTGCAACAGCAGAAATTATTATTAAAAACGTTGACCAAAACGCTATTGCACCATATAATTTGGGTGTTAAGAATGATGAAATTGCAGCTAAAGCTACTATTATAACTGTAGTTTCAGCAGCAAACCCAGCACTAACAGCAGATTGACCTAAAATCAATGCCCCGACAATACTCATTGCCTGACCTATAGGTTGAGGAAGTCTTATCCCTGCTTCTCTCAAAATTTCAAAGAAAAAAACCATAAGTAAAACTTCTACAACCATAGGGAATGGCACACCTGCTCTTGAAATTGAAAGTCTAAATACAAAAATTGATGGTATTAGTGAAAAATGATTTGTAGTTAATGCTACATACAGTCCAGGTAAAAGCATAGCCATAAGTAATGCTATCCACCTTAATATTCGCATAGTATTAGAAATATATTTATTTAAGTAGTAATCATCTGGCATTTGAAAGTTCTCATAGAAAAAATATGGAACTGTTATTACAAAAGGAGTTCCATCTACTATTATAGCTACTCTCCCTTCAAATAATTTAGAAGTTACTACATCAGGTTTTTCTGAATATCCGACTGTTTCATAAAAAGTATGTTTTTCACTTAATCTCTCTTCTATATAATTTGTATCCAATATAAAATCCACGTCCATATTTTTTAATTCTTTCTTTACCTGTGCTACTAATTTTTCACTGGCCATTCCTTTTATATAAGATATTATTACCACTGTTTCAGATTTTTTACCAATAAATACATTTTCAAATTTTAAATCTGCATTTCTTGCCTTCCTTCTTATAAGTGAAATATTATCTACAAAAGCTTCAGTAAACCCTTCTCTAGGACCCTTTACCACACTTTCTGTAATTGGAATTCCTACAGCTCTCCTTGTATAATTTTTAGCTTCACAAAATATGAGTCCTTCATAAAAATCTGAAATTATTACAACATCACCTGACAGTATATGGTATAGCATTTCATGAGTAGTTTCTATGATACCTATAGAATTTGCAAAGAGTATACCTTTTCTTATGTCATTTGAATTTTCAATAGTTTCCTTTTTACTAATAATAGGCGCAATAATGTATTGACTTATAAACCTTGAATCTGACATATTATCAATAAAAACAATTAATATATTCCCTTTTCTACATTGTATTTGTCTGTACTTCACGTCAATATTTCCTTTAAACTTCTCCTTTACAAAATCGATGTAATCTTCATTCATGTTATCACCTGCTTATTTTCTTCGAATTATTGAATAATATTCATTAAATATCAAATAATACTATTGTAATTAATTACTCTAATCATAGTATGGATTTTTATAAGTACTTTATACAAAATAACTTAGGCATCTTCAAAAAAATAACTAGTTGACATGCTAGTTTGTTTTCTTTCAGATGCCTTAATAGTACAAATGAATATTTAATGGAGCATTAGAAATATTGGAGGAAAAATATGGATAAATTTAATGGTGGTCACTTATTTTTTATTTTATGCGGAGTTACTATAATCTCTATGAAAACCTACCCAACGATTTACACTTCTATAGGTGGTAAGGATTCTTGGATTGCTGTAATTTGTTCTGGCTTACTTATTTTTGCCTTTGCCTACATAATAATAACAATAAGTAAAAAGAATAGTAATTTTAATATATATGACATATATTGCACAGCGCTTGGTAAAACACTAGGGAGCATTTTTTTATGGCTTTTCGCTTTGACTCTTATTCTAACTTTAGTTGAATGTTCATCTGTTGAAGCAAACTCTATGCATATTAATATACTTATGGAAACCCCTCCCTGGTTTTTTATAGCATTTTTTGTGTTACCAGCACTTTATACTGTAACCAGAGGTAAAAATTCGATAATAATTGTAACTGTAATAGGAATATGCCTTGTTATTTTTTCAGGAATAAATTTAGCCATATTAACTCAGCATTATAAACATTTTGAATATATTATACCAATTATGAGTAATGGAATAACTCTTAAATTTATTGGATGTATAGTAAAAAGTTTAGCCTATTTCGCTAATTTTTCAATTGTACTTCCTATGCTTACAGAATTTTCAAACAGAAATTCCATAAGAAAGTTTACCTGTTGGAGTCTTATATTTATAATACAAATGGAGATTGTTGCCAGTTTAGGCATCATTACAACCTTTGGCGCCGCACGATTAAATAGTATATATTTCCCTAAATTAGTTCAAACTCAACTAATTAATTATTTCGGAATTTTCGAAAGTGGTGAATTGTATGTGCTTTTACAAATGGTAGGTGGATGGTATATAAAATATATTTTAACTTTTCTTTCCTTATCTTTTCTTTTAGAAAAATTAAAAGTTAAAAACAAATTATTTGTTTTTATAATTACTATTTTAGTTGCTCTAGCTTCATATTTCTGTTCTTTAAATACATTTATATTGTTCAATTTATTGAACATATACCTAATCATAATTTTATTTAATTATGTTATAATCCCGATAATTGTTTTTATAATATACAACTTCAAAATGCAGTTAAAAGTGACAAGTGACAAGTGACAAGTTAAGGAAATTTTGCCTACAGCAAAATAATATAATTGTTTAAATCGATTTTTCTGCCCCTAGGCAGAAAAATCCTCCTTAACTCTTAACTCTTAACTTTTAACCCTTAACTGCTTCTAAAAGGCTTCCTGTTACTTAAAGTTATTGATTTTCTTCTCAATTGAGTTTAAAAGGTTGCTGAGTTCTACTTCATCACCAGCTCCAATGAGTTTATTAAGCTGACTTCTATAGCGTGAAGCTTCATTAATTTTCCCTAAGGAAGACAAAACAAGCAACTGGTTCATAATATCAGAAGTCAAACTTGATTTAACTTCAAACAATTTTTGTGCATCCTTTATTTCATCCTTTATTTCAAGCATTTCTTGATCAAGTTTAAAGGCTGCATCAGCTCCATTTTTTAATTTTACTCTTATATGTTCAGGTATATCCTGCTTATATTTGTAATTTAGGGAATGTTCTATAGTTGCCCAAAAATTCATTGCCAATGTTCTTATTTGAAGCTCAGCTAAAATTTCCATTTGTCCTTCTGCCAAATTAACAGGATATTTTATTATCATATGATAACTCCTGTATCCACTTTTTTTTACATTGTTTACATAATCTTTTTCATATAATATTTCCATATCTTTTCTTTGTCTTATTAAACTAACTACCTTTTCAACGTCATCCACAAATTGGCACATTACTCTAATACCAGCTATGTCTTCCATTTCCAAATGGATCCTATCCGTAGGTATATTAAACTTATTTGCCTTTTCTAATATGCTTGATATTTCTTTAACCCTTCCTGTCACAAATTCTATTGGAGAATACTCATTTTTCTTTCTGTATTCCTTTCTTATACTCCTAAATTTAACCTTTAATTCATCAACCGCTTGAGTATAAGGTATCAAAAAAGTTTTCCATTGAATAGTAGCCATAGAAATCATCCTTTTCATATAAATTTACCCTATTGTTTTTAAGGGGAGACTCTCATATTTTTTTGCATTATAATTACATGTACATATAATTATAACGCAATATATAAATTAATATAATAATATTATACCAAAATAAAAAGCTATGAGATTTTTATTTACTTTGGTATAATATTATTGTTAAATTAAATGGTACTAAATAATCCTTTTATTGGCGATTTGATTTTAGACTATATGAAAGAAGTGAGACTTGTATGATGTCAAACAATGAGGAAAATTTAAATACAGCGAGTCTGTTGTATGATAAGACTGTTAAATGCCCCATATGTAGTAATGAATTTAAGGTGAGAGCTGTAAAATCATCTTCTTATAGAATCGAAAAGAAGGATAGTGATTTCTTCATTCACTACACCAGAATCAACCCCTATTTTTATGATGTTTGGCTTTGCAACTCCTGTGGATATACCGCAATGAAAGCGGACTTCGCTAGCATTAGATCTTCTAAAAAGGAATTAGTCCTTACTAACATTTCCACAAGATGGCATCCAAAGGATTACCCTAATGTATATAACGAAAAAATAGCTATAGAAAGATATAAGCTTGCACTCATAAATTATACAGCTATAAATTCCGAATCATATAAAAAAGCAATGAATTGTTTAAAAATAGCTTGGATGTATAGACTTTCTGGACAAGTTGAAAATGAAAATGCTTATATTAAAAATGCCATGGAAGGTTTTAGCAATGCATACTATAACGAAGATTTTCCAATGTACGGTATGGATAGATTTACTGTTATGTATATAATCGGAGAATTGAATAGACGTATTGGTAATCTTGATGAAGCTTTAATTTGGTTCGGAAATGTTATAACATCATCCATGTCACAGCAAAAAATAAAAGATTTAGCAAGAACTCGAAAAGATTTAATAAAAGATACGATAAAAACTTCTACTGAATCTGACAAAGAAAGTAATGATAAAAAAGATGTGAAAAAGAGATTTCCTTTTATGAAACTATTCTAGGCATCTGAAAGAAAATAGATGCATTTGGCTTGCTATTTTCTTTCAGATGTACAAAACCATAAATGAAATGCACCGATAAAAATCAATCCATGATTTTTATCGGTGCAAAATTTATATAATCGCAAGATGTAATTATATACTCTACACCATTCCTATTAACTATATTCTTTATCTTTTGAAGTGATGGACCATGTAAATGTCCATATATTACTTTTTCCACTCCATATTCCTCTAATAATTTCACAATTTCATTGTCATTATCACATTTTTCAACAAATGGTGGAAAATGAACCATTACTATTATATTACTGTATCCGTCTTTCACGGCTAAATCCAAAGATAATTTTAATCTAATGATCTCTCTTCTATATATTTTTTCATCATGAGCTGTAAAGTTCTCATATTCTGGACTTACCCACCCCCTAGTTCCACAAATAGCATAATCTTTATAATTAAAATAATTATTTTGGACAAATTTCATATCATCATAAAGACTATTTAGTTTTGTGATGGAGGTCCAAAAATAATCATGATTTCCTTTAACAAATATTTTAATTCCAGGAAGATTATGAATCCAATCTAAATCCTTCATACCTTCATCCATATGCATTGACCAGGATATATCACCTGCTACAAGTACAGTGTCCTCTTCAGTAACTGTTTTTAGCCAGTTAGTCCTTATTTTTTGATCATGATTTAACCAATTGTCTCCAAAAATATCCATTGGTTTATCACCACTTAATGCTAAATGAAAATCTGATATTGCATATAAAGCCATGAATTCATCTCCTCTTGTTCAAATTTCCGTCCACATTCAAAACATAGGCTATTACTTCTGCTACAATTCCATATATCTCGGGAGGTATGCTATCCCCAATATCTACATTTTGTAACAGTTCTGCTAACTCCTTATTATACACTATTGGTACATTATTTTCATCTGCTTTTTCTATAATTTTATCTGCAATGAGACCAATGCCCGCTGCGGTTACAACTGGAGCTTCATAACCTTTATCATACCTTAGTGCTGTTGCTTTTTTTCTATCATTAGGCATTTTGTTCCTCCCTATACTCTTTTATCCAGTTTACCAACTATTTCGTTGTTAAAAAAATTTCTGCAGGTTACTATATTTAGTTCATCTTTTTTTTCATTTACATTTATATTTGCATTATACCCCATTTTCTGAATATTGTTCATCAGCGAGCTTTTTGCCGATTCTAATATATTAATCCATTTTCCTTGGGATTTTATATCTATAATCAAATTTTTATTGCTTACAGTTATGAATGCATCTATAACTCCCATATTGGCAGTCTTAATGGAAGTTGCAAGTTTTACATCTTTTGAATCTATCTTTTTACCTCTTTTTCTATCATCTTTTACTATTAATTTACAATTATAATCGTTGTCCTTATAATTTACAGGAACATCCATATAATAATATCCTTCTGACATTGTATTAAACACCTTAAAATCATTTAAATTATTATTTAAAGCGCTAACTATTTTTTCCATACCAGCTTTATTTAAATCACCAAGGCTTGAAAGTTGTTTTATGGTATCCTTCATATCATTCATTTTTAAATTAATTTGATCTATTACATCCTTACTCTCACTAATGTTATTTGCATTATTAGCAGTGTTTGTATTATTTACAAGGTTTGTTGTGTTTGTTGTATTTGTTGTGTTTTCATTTATTATATCAGTTATGTTGTTAGTTAAAGACTTTTCTGGCTCAATTACACCTTTTGCACTGATGACATTTTGTATTTCCTCTTTTAATCCTTGAAGCTCATTATTTATTGTGCTATCTTTGCCAAAAACATTATTAAAACTCTTTATGTTTTCGTCCGTAAGGTCAATTCCATTTTCAATAAAAGTAGCAAGTTCTTCCGTACTAAAACTTTTCAATTCTGTGAAAAAATTTTTTACTGAATTTTTTATGTTTTGCCCTTCAATACTGTTTTCATCAATTCCTTTGCTACTTAAATACGAGTTTATAAATTTATCTTCATTTTCAGGATTTTGAATTATACTCATTCTAAAGTCCATTACTGTTTTTCCAAATGAAATATTTTCTTTAGTTAATGGTATACCATGATTTAATAGTGTTTTTAGCATAGTATAGTCTTCGCTTGTTAAATTTTCTCCGCCATACTCCTTTAAACTACTATCTAATGTATTACTATCGGATTTATTTGTATCATCCACCGCAAGTTTTTTAATTATTATTTTCCCATCTTCATATCCTATAGCGGTAAATTTACTAAATGCATTTTCAGTCAAATTAACTGAACCATCAAATTTCGCATTAAATTTCCAGCCATCACTTAACTTTAAAACAACTTCACCTTTTTCTCCATCGTAAGAATCTACTCTTGCTCCAAATACATCTCCAACTTCAAAGCTTAATTTTCTTGTGTATTTATTATCTATTCCAACTTGTTTATTAACATTTGAAATACCTGCCATAATTCCGCCTCCTTTGGAATTGTTTCCTATTGCTAAACTTATGATGGTGCTTATTTTAGAGTTTATCTTCGTATTGTTTACATTTAAACTATTTGTGTTTTCATCAGATAATTCAGTCTTATTTTCAATAGATGTAGCAATGTCCTTGGAATTATTTTCTATTCCAATCCTTATGCTAGAACTTGTTTTAGGATTTATCTTTATATCATTTAGGTTTGTACTTTGCTGCTCTGAAGGCAATTTTTGTATTTCCTGCTTTAAATCTGACAAGCTATTAAAAATGAAAGAATCACTCTTAAAAATATTGTTGAAACTCTTTATATTTTCACCAGATAGATCAACACCATTTTCAATAAATGTAGATATGTCCTGTACATTTGTGTTCTTGAGCTCACTTATAAAGTTTTTTAAAATAGGATCCACTGCCTTCGCTTCATTACTATTTTCACTAATTCCTCGACTCCTTAGATATATGTCTATAAATTCATCAGCTTTAGAAGGGTTTTTATTTATACTACTTTGAAAATCCAAAACCGTCTTGGCATATAAAATATTCTCCTTTGTAAGTGGTATTCCATATTTCACTAGAGATTTTATCATTGAATAATCTTTTTGACTTATATTATCTCCTAAGCATTGCTTTACTATGTTGTCTAGACTGCTTTCATTAGTATCCGATATGACTTTAGCTATCTTTATTTCTCCATTCTCATACCCCTTAACAACAAATTTATTTTGTCCACTTATATTTAGATCAATTGTTCCATCTAGCTTTGCATTGATTTGCTTTCCATCGCTTAATTGTAATACTATTTCATTGTCACCCTTATTACTTTGAACCACCTTTGCCGAAAAAACTTGTCCGACTTGAAGTGTAGCCTTTGCCACCTGAGTATTAATGTTCTGAGGTACACTAACAACATTTGAAATTTCCGTCATATTGTTACCTCCTTTCCCAATATTTTGCTTAAATTTATATATACTTATATTATCGTGAATTTATCAAATCCATTCATAAAAATAATCTTAACGTTAATAATATAATACCTTATTCCATCACAATATCACAATATTATTTACAAGATTTCTTATATTATGATATTATATAAGTCATATAAAAGAAAATAACAAATCGAAGATTCAATGGGTGTTTTTTCAATATGCCTAAATATTAATTTTAAAGAGGTGTTTTTGTTGAATTACAAATTTGCAAAAAGAAATAACTACGTTAAGGCATCAGAAATTCGTGAAATATTGAAGGTTACAGAGAATCCCGAAATAATATCTTTTGCAGGAGGATTACCAGCTGCTGAACTTTTTCCAATAGAAGAATTAAAAAAAGTATGTTTTGAAGTTTTGGATAAAGATGGAGAGGCCTCTCTTCAGTACAGCACAACTGAAGGTTATATTCCACTAAGAAAATCCATATGTAAAAGGATGGCAAATCTCGGAATTAGCTCAAAGGAGGAAAATGTAATAATTACAACTGGATCCCAGCAAGCATTGGACTTATCCGGAAAGGTATTCATCGACGAAGGTGATACTATTATTTGTGAAAGTCCTACCTACCTTGCTGCCATAAATGCATTTAGAGCCTACATGCCAAGGTTTAAAGAAGTTGCTATGGATAAAGATGGTATGATTATGGAAGACCTTGAATCAGTGCTTAGAGGCAATCCCAATGCAAAGTTTATTTATACAATTCCCGACTTTCAAAATCCAACAGGACGAACTATGAGCCTAGATAGAAGAAAAAAACTAATTGAGCTTGCTAACAAATATGATGTAATAATTATTGAAGATAATCCATATGGCGAAGTTAGATTTGCTGGTGAAAAAATCCCTCCAGTTAAACACTTTGATACTGAGGGTAGGGTAATATATATAAGCACATTTTCAAAAATATTTGCCCCTGGTTTAAGAATCGGATGGATATGTGCAGACACAGCATTTTTAGAACGATATGTTCCATTTAAACAAAATGTTGATTTACATACAAACATTTTCTCTCAAATCATGACTTATAAATATATGGAAATGTACGATATCGAAGAACACATAGATAAAATCAGAGAAGTATACAAGCACAGAAGAGAGCTAATGCTACAGTGTATTAAGAAGTATTTTCCAAAAATATTGAATACACTTTACCCGACGGTGGATTATTTATTTGGGTTGAGTTACCTTCAAATGTTGATTCGGCTGAAGTATTCACTAAATCAATAGCAAATAATGTTGCTTTTGTTTCAGGTAATTCTTTCTTTCCAAACGGTGGAGTTAAAAATACTTTTAGATTAAATTATTCGAACATGCCAGATGAAAGAATTATTGAAGGAATTTCACGCTTGGGACTAGTGCTTCAACAATTTTGTTAATAATTTATAATAGCAAAAAAAAATCTTCATAATAATTTTTTAGTTATAACTTATGGAAATTTTGCCTAGTGGCAAAATAGAACAAATTAAATAATACAAAAGAACGCACATGGATTGTTTATATCGTATTTTCGTGCGTTCTTTTGCGTATATAATTATTAAATCTCTATGTTTATTTAGATTAAATCAAGCAGAAACGGGTTATAGCGCTAAAACTCATGTTTATTCTAATTGACATATAGCACCTCTTAAACTTACATTTAGTAATATAGTTAGTCCTGGTACAATAACATAGGCTGTTGCATTAGTGATTTTAAAAATCGCTATGAACAGCCCCATGTAACCAGTCACATACTCCAGTATTTGTTTTACATCTTGAATTTTTGAACCATACCATTCAGTTTTTCTGCTAATATAGCTTGGTTTTGAGAAGCTTTTGTTATATCTTGGATTGCCATAGCAGATTCATTAACACTTGCTAATATTTCCTCTGAACTAGCAACGGATTCCTCAGCTGTAGCTGACACGTTTTCAATTGCTTTTTTAATTTCTAATACAGTTTTATTTACTGTATTCATTGAACATCCAATATCCGAAGACATCTTATTAAATTCTACTGCATCCTCACCATATTGCTTACCTGTATCTACAAATGAATCATAATCAGGTTTAACTTTATTATCAATAAAACCTAATACATCCTGTGCATTGGTGGAAATATTTTGGAATGCTTTCTCAACTTTCCCAGTTAAATCTTGAATACTTTGAACCGCAATGGCTGACTTCTCAGCTAATTTTCTAACTTCATCGGCAACTACTGCAAAACCCTTACCTTGTTCTCCTGCTCTTGCTGCTTCAATAGCTGCATTAAGTGCAAGAAGATTGGTCTGCGCTGCTATATTTCCTATTTCATCTGCCATTAGCTTAACTTCACTAACAACCTTTCCTTCTTCAATTGATTTTAATATATTTTTTTGTTTCTCAGAATATAACGAATTTGAGCTACTAGCACTATTTTCAGCACTTTGCTTAACTTGCTTTGCTCTAACTTCTATATCACTAGCAATCTTATTTCCTTTATTTGCTCTAAGTGTAACCTCTGCCACATTAACTGCAATACTTTCTGTGGTTGCATTTACTTCTTCTGTTGTAGCATTTAACTGTTCTGCTCCTAAGGATACTTGTCTTACTGATTCACTAACAATATCCATTTTTGATGATATTTCTTCTGTGGTAGCAGATAATTCTTCACTAGTTGCGCTAATATCAGTGGAACTTTCTGATATTTGTCCAATTAAGGCCTTTAAGTTTGTTATAGCTTTATTCATTGCTTTTGCTAAAATTCCAATTTCATCATTACAATCCATATCAACAGTTTTTGATAAATCATTTTCTCCAAGAGCTTCAGCTACTGATACAACTTTTTTTAGCTGCCTTGATATTCCTAAAGCAATTATTAAACCTAATGCAATTGCAATAAGGAATCCTATAACAACTATTACTATGATTTGCATGTTTTCAGTATTATGTGATGATTGGGTCCCATCATAAAAAGTTTTAGACATATTAATATTTAAGTTTACCTCTTTGTCCATATATGCAAACATGTTGGTTGCATTATCTAAGAATGCTGGTAACAGTTCATTTGCCTTAGTATAATCAGTTGCACCAACTTGCGTAACTATTTCACCGCTTATACTCGATAGTTTGTAAGTAATTTTTCGAAATTTGCAAATTGTTGACTATCTATATTACCTACAATCTTAGTTTTATAATCTGCAATCCATGCATCATCTTTAGTTTTAAGAGCTGCGACAGTTTCTTTGTATTTTTCTAAATTACCCTTGTTCGCAGGATTAAGTATTAACAATGTATCACTTTGAATTTGAAGCAAATTTGCTTTTATATATAAAATATCAGTGGTACCCATAAGAGCACCATTATACATAGTATCTATATTGTTATTAAGATTATTCATATTAACTATTGCAATACTCCCCACGATACAGATAAATAATGCTACAATAATAAAAGCTGATAATAGTTTTTGAATCATCTTTAAATTTTTAATCCATTTCATTAACCTTCACCCCTTAAATAATCTAGTACTACAAATTTTTGTAATTACTTATAATGTTGCTGATATCCTTATATATCGGTAACTATACAATATTCTTTATTACCGATGTAACATATATTTTACAATTTTACACAACTATGTTATAATTTAATTACGATATACAAGGTGAACTAAGATGCAGTAGCATTTTAAGTTACTTCGGAATCGTAATTTATTGTAATGATGTAACAGAGGGGGACAAAATGGATAATAATTTTATAGTTGAATATATGAGGATTAATAAGGAAATTTCAAATAATGGTGATAGAAGGAGAATATTATGCCCAAAGTCGCACTTTTAGTAATAGACATGCAAAAGATTGTAAATAAGCTACGTCTTGTAAGGCATCGTTTGAAAAAGCAGTAGAATATATTAATGAAATCAGTGAATATTTCCGTAAGAAAAAGCATCCTGTCGTAATCATACAGGATGTTGAAGCAGGCGGAGCAGAGGCTGAGGGCTTTAAATGTGTGGAAGAATTAGTAGTATCAGACAACGATTTCTTTGTACAAAAAACCTATAGCAATGCTTTTTGGGAAACAGAACTGGACACTATTCTAAAGAGTGAAGGTGTAGACTGTATTGTTATAAGTGGATTTGCGGTAGAGCATTGTGCCCTCTTTACTTACAATGGTGGTATTGAAAGGGGTTATAATACTTTCTTGCTGCAAAATGGTATCGCTGGGTTTGATGATGATGAAATTAAACGCATTCATTCATTAAGATCTGTTGTAAGTTATGAAGCCCTTGAGTATTTTTTGAAAGAAACTTACAGATGATATTAAATAAATTTCTTATATGACACAATATTAATAAAAGGCAAAGTACCAAGACAATATACCTTTTTTATTTTTTGCCATTTATTGCGTCAAATTCAGGGGTTTTAAGCATATAAGATTATTGATAAATAATGAAAATGAATGTACAGATTCAAAATTTTTTTATAAAAAGATGATTTTTAATAAAAATAACACTTTTCAATACTATAAAAATTGTTATTGAATTCAGAATTAATAAATCAATTCTGAATGATGTATTAAAAAGATAATTAGTAAAAAATAAATCAGTTTTTCTATTGGGCATATTTTTACCATAAAATATAACCCATTTGAGTGGAAACCCCAAAGAATATTCATTTATTGTTTTTGAAAGAGGTATCTTTTTATATTTATCAAAAAAAATGGATATAAAAGAAATAAAGATACCAACTAAAAATAATTTCCATGAAAATTTTTTCATAACTAGTCTCCTCATTTTTCGTTGCATTTACCTTTTATATAATATAATCATATTATAAACCATAAAAGGGTTGTAATACCATAAAAAAGTTTTTAAAAAAAATTCTTTCTTTGTTACTCATCTCATTACTTACTTTTTTACCTATTACTCAAGCCAATGCTGCGACAACAACTCCAAATAGTAGTAACAATTCAACGGAGAGTCAGTTATCAAATCTTGAACAAAAGTATCCTGGTATAAAATTTTCACACCAAAATGTGGTCGACTCAACTGGTGCTACCGTTTCACCCAATAACTATTGGAAATTTAACTCCGTAGATGAATTGGACAAGTTTATTAAGACAACAAAGGATAATCTTAAAAATAATACTATTAGTGCTAAGGTTCATGTTAAACATACTTCTTCATTAGCCGATACAATTTCACCATTATTAGCTGCAAGTGATCCACAAGATACTGATACTATAAAATGGTGGCCCCATTTAGTGGATGGGGAATGAATGGAGCCGCCTGTTGGAAAAATGTTAATATAGACTATAGTTATAATTTTGATGATTCTGACGATCCATATTTTACAAGCTATTCCGGTGTTACATCATATGTTTCTGGATTGATTGACGCAGGCTGGAGTCAAACAGGAAAATCAGTTAATTATACAACCACAACTACTTATGATGATACAGCATCAATAAAAGTAAATGGGTATTATCTTTTGGGTGTTAGTATTAATGGCTTTAATGTTAGACTAACAATAGATGATACTTGGAATTGTAGTTTATACCTAATACCTTAAATACAATAATGGGTACATCCAACTAAGTCGGAAATGTTGGCGAGACCCCATAGCCATCAAGCTAAGAGAATTATATAAAACTACACTCCCCCATTTGTAAAAATGTTATCATTTGAAAGATAATAAAAAGTACTGATTGGAGAGCTAATAAATGATAGAAGAAAAAGAATTAAGATTGGATGAAGATATAAGAGGCTGTTTCAAAACAGCCTCTACTTATTATAACAACGCATTTTTATACAATGAAAGTTTCAGAGATAGTTCATGAATATATTGATATAGACCTATACTTTGAACTTATAAAGTTTCCTGATGAGACTTTCAATACCTTAAAATTAGTATTTAAAAATGTAGTTAAGAATGGTCTTAAATCTCATAAAAAGGACAATAAAACTGTTTTTGATATTCTTGGGGTTTGCTATAAACGAAAATCAGTGATAGTTGAATTTGCTGCATAAATCAATTTACTAAATAAAATAGTAAAAATCTCCACGGAAATGCGTGGTTCTTTTTGGTGTACCATAAAATTGTTGAAAGAATAATATCGGATTGGCCCCCTCAGATGGGACTTTATAATCTAATTACTAGCTCATTCTTAAAATTTGAATTTTTCAAATTATAGAACTCAAATGGAGTTCTGTAATCTATCGATGAATGAACTCGTATAGTATTGTAACCATTAACATAATTAAAGACAACAGCCCTTGCTTCTTCTAAAGTGTTGAATATCCTACCTGCAAGGCATTCGTCTTGAAGGTATCTATGATATGACTCTATATGTGCATCATAATTGGGGCTATGCACAGGGATTCTTTCGTGTATTAAGTTTTCCTTTATACACATTTTTTCGAATTTATGTGCGATAAACTGTGACCCATTATCTGTCCGCATTGTAAGTCCTGTCACACTATTTTTAATGTCCCTATTATATAATGCGGCAAGCATCACTTCCTGAGCTGTCTCAGTATTGGCAGAGAGCGACATTTTACAAGATACAATGTTTCGGTCAAACACATCTATTATTGAGGTCAAATAAGCCACCTGACGTGTGCCTGCAATATAAATATATTTTGTATCCATCTCCCATAATCCATTGGAATGATTAATTAAATGGTTTTTACAAATACGTTTATATTTGCTAACACGCTCCATTTTATCTCTTAACATTCCCATTGAATTCATTAATCTATAAACCTTTTTCTTATTTATCTTTAAACAATATTTTCGCTTAAGTACAGATGATACTTTCTTGTATCCATAATGTCTACCAAACTCTTCAGATTTTATTTTACTTATATATTTCTGTATTTCTAAGTCATTTATTTTTACATTATTAAGATTATAACTAAATCCTGGTATAATACCATTTTCCCTTCTAACCGGCTTATCGCCTTCTGCTATAACCTTTTGTCTTCGATAATACGTTGACTTTTTTAGCCCTAGTATTCTAATAATAGCAATCACTGGCGCTCCACAAGAAATACATTGTTCAGCATATTCGTAGTAGTCTATATCGTCTTCTTTTTTTTTAGTAGATCTCTTAATATTGCTATTTCTAAATCTTTTTCCTTATTTTCATCAATTAATTTCTTGTACTCAGTTTTGTAATTTACAATGATGTTCTCTTCTTTTGGTTCCTTCGGCTTCAGTGTCTGTTGATATCTTCTATAATTACCTTTCCAATTTGCAACTTGACCAGGATTAAGCTCATGCTTTGCTGCAACTAAAGCATTACTCCCGTATTCCAAAGCTTCTTCAACAATTGCAACTCTCTCTTCTTCTGTGAACTTTCTTGTAAATCTAGTAGTCATAATTTACCCCCTAAACACTACTTTTTTATTCTACCTTCATTCGAGTGTGTAGTCCAGCTTCTTGAGGGGGTCTATTAGATATACACTTACAATTCACCATTGAATCCCATGGAGAGGAAATTATCGGTAAAATATTCAATAGCAACTAAATCTGTTCTTATATATAATTGTAGTCATAACTCTACAGTATTGACACTACCAAATCAGATTGATATTCTGTTGCTTCCTTAATGAAAGTTTGAAATGAGTTACTAACTAATGACGTATCACTCATTTTTAAATTTTCCTCTCAAAATATTTTTATTACTTTAATTTATTCAATATATACTCCCATATCGAAAGTGCTGAATTTTTTTTACCATCTGTGTTGTCTAAAATATTCTTTAGTATTTTTATATTTTCATTATATGAAGGTTCTTTAATTATGCTTTTTACAGCAAATTGTATACTATTTGCATTCCATTTATGTATAGGTATGCGCATCCCTGCACCTCTCATAACTATATTATCAAGATTAATTTGTTGTTCTGGTTGCATTGCAAATCCAATAATTGGAGTACCACTTGCGATAGCGGTTTGTATTGTCCCTTGACCGCCATGAGATATTACCACATCCGCAAGTGAATTTACTAATGTTGCAGGTACAAAAGAATCTGTTATATAAATATTATTGCTATTTCCTGCACAGGATATTGCTTCATTTATTGAACATACTGATGGAGGAGCTAAAACTACTGAACTCCACTCTTTACCTACTCCTTGAGTCAATGCTTTTATAGCTTCCAAGAGGTATTGCTTTTTACCTGAACTCCCCAGTGTACAAAATATTTTCAATCTTTTGTTTGAAGAATTGAAAACACTTAAAATATTTTTATCTATTTCAGCATTATCTGGAGATGGTGAGTATAATGGTCCTACAATCTTATAATTCTCTGGAAGTATAAGATCCTTATGAAATTCTTCAAAATCATTTACAATTGTTAAATCTGATTTAAGCATATCAAATATATTACTTATAGGTTCTACATTCCAATCTAATTCTTTAATAGCCTCAACAATATTACTCTGTCTAAAAGCAGGAATTTTTTTTAACTTTAAAAACTTGGGAATTGATTTCATTATTTTTTTACGAAGTGCAAGTGGAAGATAGGTGAGTGGTTTGAACATATCCGGAATATCTTTCATTAATGTATTGGCATAAACATCTTCTTGTAAAGGTATAGGAAGAAAACAAATTCCTGGGATGGGTTTATCAATCATTCTACGAGCAAGACTTGCTATTGGATAAAAGCCATGAATAACTACATCAGGTCTTAACTCCATAATTACATTAATTTCTCCTTTTAATAACTCACGAACCAGATTTACAGAACCAATCAAATTGTTATTTGTTGATTTTAAATCATGCTGAACTCCTATTCCTGGAAGAGAGGGTAAACACTTATGAATCTTAAAACCATTATCAATTACCTTTTGCTCAAATCTACTTCCTGTAGATAAAAAAATTATATCCAATTCATAATCTTGTGGGCAAAAGTTTCTAACTCCTTTTGCTATTTCTAATGCACGGGTTGCTTCTCCTGCGTCTGAAAGTATAACTGAAAATACAATGCGTAAACACCTTTTTAGTTTCATATAAATCCCCCTATTATATTTATTCTAAAAATTCTTATTAGGCCTAGTACCAGCATCTTTGTAACCGGTGTCAAAATAGAAAATATGTTACATAATAGTATTAATTATTATCTATAAATGAGCGAATTTGGTAACATATTTTACCATGCAAATTTAAATCAACTATCCTAAGCTACTTTTAATGTTTTTAAAATAGCATCAATAGATATTCCTTGGTTAGCTTGATTAAAGACCCAAGATATTCGTTCTTTTTGACTTGGTTTCTTGCAGTTCTAATTCCAGTACTGAAATTTAGTTTACCATTACTTACTTCTAATTCACAGTATACATAAGTTATCATCATCAGCAAAAAATATCTGTTTATGCTACGATTGCTTCTTACTTGATAATGATTTAACCCAAGATGTTTTTTGTTTCTCTAAAAAATGTTTCAATTGGCCATCTGTTTTTATAGTGATTTAAGAGTTCTTCAGTTGATAGAGCAGTATCTAAACTTATAAATGCTCTTAAGCAACCAGGTTTAAATAAAGCTTCTTTAGGCCAACAAAGTGCGATTAACGAATCCTTGACATCATTAAGCTTGCCTCTATATGTGTAGACATAATATTCATTTTTGTAAGCTTTGACCAGTTCGACATCATCTTTAGTTAATATCTCACACATATGGTTAAGCTTAATTCCAAGTTTTTCATGACCTTTAGGATATATTACTCTATTTGTTCTTAAGCCTCCAATATAGGCGTAGCCTGAATCTTTTGAAACATCAAATAATTTTTGTTGCTGTACCAACTATCACATAAAACATAACCTTTGTTTACTGGGATTGGTAAGGATTTTATAAACTCAATTGCCATTTGGATTTTACTCATATTTTCTTTATCGTAGATTGTCATAGTATATGGTAAAACAAGAGTATCACACAATAACATTACGGTAACTATTTGATGACCATAAACTACTTTACCTTTTAAATGAGAATGATGGAATCTACATTTTTCAGTAGGTTTCTTAGCCTTTGACGAGGGCACTGTCTTCTCTGAAATAGTATCATCTATCACAACATAGATAGGCTTTTTAGTTAATCTAGACGTTTCCCATATTCTCGCAATTGCACGTTTTTTAAGGGCTCTTTCAACAGAATCCTCATTCCATGGGCTATCAGATAAGAACTTTCCGATATTCGTCCTATGCCTAACCGGCATAAAGTCAGAAACGTCAGTTATTTTTCCACAATAGCCTTTGGTCACCATAGAATTTATAAATAGAATTAGATGGTGAAGTTGAGGTGTTGTAAGATATAAAGTTATCCTTAATTCGATTAAGAATTTGTATATTGGCGATGATTTTGTTACAATTGAGTTGTTAAACATTTATGTTTATCTCCTTAGTTATGTTTTTGTGTTGTAACTTAATTATAACAGGAGATTACATAGATGTTTTTCTTTTTTAACATTGGAAAATTATTCAAGCATTTTCGCTCATTTATAGTTATTATCATTTATTTTACATAATATTCTAGAACTTAGAGTATATTGCCGATAAAAGATACCTGCACCCATAAACGTATTTATTTACTCGTTAAATTTGAAGGTGAATGCTTAATAGTGTTATTAGAAAACCATTTTATAGCAATGGTAGATATTTTAGAATAATTAGCAGCAAATGCTATTCCTAATAATACCTCTATAGAAAAAGCTAAAGTTGCATTTCCATTAAATAAAGGTACTAGAGCTATTATTAATGCCATAAAAGCCCAAGTTGCAAATTTATAAAAAGTTTTTTCTACAAATCCATTTATAAATTGTATAAGTTTCATTAACCCATAAGTAAGAACTAAAACAACTACCCATCTTAATAAAACATTGTTAGATAATGGAGCTAGTACTTTTATAATTAGTAAATGCACATATAAGAAGAGAAGAGAATTTTTACCAAAATATAGTATCGGATTATTGGGTCGTTTAAACTTTATTGTTCTGGCAACATAAAAAACGAGGCACATGAATATAAGGCTAATAATAAAAAAACTTGTAGACATATTAAATTTATCTAAACCATCTATTTTTTTGAACATTGTAGCCAAAACAAGAAGTATTATCAATGGAATTCCTATTAATAAATTCCACTTTTTCTTTATGTTGTAGATAAAGATTCCAAAGAAGAACATAGATATCCATGGAAATATAGGAAATACAGCTGGTGCGAATAAAAAATCTGCCCCAGGGAACCTAGCTATTTTTGAAGTAATAAAAAAATGGATAAGAAAAACTAATATAGCCGAGCATAGATAAAATATTTTATTTGGTTTAACATATTTTTGGAGTAAAAGAATAATAATAACTCCTATAGCTATCATTTGTGGAATGTCACATACACCGCCGTAATAAATATTAGATCTCCATACAGCAATATAGGATAATCCGAGTATACCAAACATAGTGTAGGATATTATTATAGTTCGTATATCCTTTTTTACTTGAAAAAGTACAGATGTTATTCCTGAAACTCCAAAGAAAAGTATAGGTGCTAGTTGTCCTAATGATGCAAGTATGTTGATTACGATTAAAGGCAGTGGACCTGATGGAGTCTTTTCAAAAGTAACTAAGGTTACAGAATGTATAAAAATCATAAGTATACAAGCAAAACCTTTTATAAAATCCAGTGAATAATCTCTTTCTTTCATTGTTTTTCCCCCCCATTTTCATACTATATAAATTTTATCATGTTTATATAAAAACAATTACGCACTTATTATCCCATTGCATCAAATAAATTTTGGGATTCTTTCGAAGTGATATCCACAATTTTATAGAAAAATTCTTTTTGAGTTAAATCTCCTCTATCAAGGATTTCTTCTATTTTTCCATCTCTTAAAAATACAAGTTTTTTAGCATAACTTGCTATCATTGAATCGTGAGTAACAATAAGTAGTGCTGTTCCTTCATCTTCATTTAGTTTCTGAAAAATTTTTAGTAATTGGTGAGAATTCGTTGTATCTAAATTGCCTGTTGGTTCATCAGCCACAATTAATTTAGGTCTTGTAACTAATGCTCTTGCAGATGCGGCTCTTTGCCTTTGTCCACCAGAACATTCATTGGGGAATTTATCAAGAGTTTCAGAAATATCCAACTTTTTAGCAATGTCCTCTGTTCTTTTATTTATTTCTACTTTTCCTACATTAGCAAGTACTAATGACACTCCAATATTTTCTCTTATAGTTAAAGAATCTATAAGATTAAAATCTTGAAAAACAAACCCTATATTTTCATATCTAAGCTTTGCAACATGTGCCTCTGTCATATCAAATATATTTTTATCATTGAACTTAATCATACCTTTAGTTGGAATATCAACTGTGGATAATACATTCAAAAATGTAGATTTCCCAGATCCTGATGGTCCCATTATACACACAAAATCACCTTCATTAACTGTCAAATTAACATTGTCCAAAACCCTGAATTTACTTTTTTCGTCATAAATTTTAATCACATTTTTTGCTGATATTATTTCCTTCAACTTAAATCCCCCCATAATAATATTTGAGTGAAACTACCTATTATAAAAATCTATATGAATTATTTTTAAGTACTAACTTCTTATACAGATTATAAGAAATTATGCCTGTAACTAAAAACACAAATACAAATGTAAATAACAACATTCCTAATAAACCCATAGATAAAATACCGTTCTTTTCAAAGAGAATTAAAAATATCAAAATATGAAATAATGGTATACCCATAGTTATAGAATAAAATATTTTTAACTCCTGCTGAATAATTTTTTCGATTTGCTCAGTTGTATATCCTATGAGGCCTAATTGCCTAAAATTGTGTTTTTTATCATCAGTCTCCAGCATAATTTTATAGATAATACTCACAGCAATAAGAATTACTAAAGTAATGTATGAGCATATACATATGGTTTTTACTTGCTGTGAATTTTTGTACATTCCTATAACACATAAAAGCATTTCAACTACAACGGCTAATGTTATAATCAAAGCTTTCAGTTGTTTTAATGACACATACAAATTACTTAAAGATATCAATTTTATCTTATTATTTGAATACTTTTTTTTCTTAAGTTTTAATATTTTTTCAGGAATATAATAACTTAAGATACCACTAATGGAAAACGTGGTAAAAAGAATATCAAGCATACCAACTGAAACAGAATCCTGAGGTATTGATTTTAGAAATAGGGAACCAACCGGAATAAAATATGCAATAATATATACAATTGAATTGAATTTTAAATGTCTTACATCTCTCACTCTAACTTTTTTCTGTTCACCTATTAAATCAATAATTTCTCTGTTAGATGTATAAGAAAAATCCCCTAGACTCACATATATAATTTGCAAAAATACAATTGCTACAGTTCCCCATATAACTGGCATTGATAGTGCCAATATATTTCCACTTGTCCCAAGTATAATATACATAAGTGAAAGAAAAGCCGGGACAAATAGTATGCCAATCAATATTCCAATAGCACCACCTGTTATTTCAATAATAGCATTTTGAAAAAGTAACATTCTTGCCAATTTGCCTGGCCATATGCCGCTTAATTCTACAATAGCCATCTCCCTTGTTTTACTCGTTACAAAATATGAATTAGCATAAAAAGTAAATACACATACAAGAAGTACCAACAAAAAAATAACATCAGATGGTATATTAGCAGCTATATCGTTTCCTTTGCCTTTAGCTAACATGAAATCACTATTAGTTATTATATTCAAAAGATTGACTATAATAGTTGTGGACAAAACTATAGATAGTAGATATAGAGCGCTCTGCTTAAAATTTGTCTTTATCATTTTCACCGAAAATTTATATATCCCCATATTTAAAATCTCCTTAATTTAGAATTTAATAAAACGTCAATAAAAAGCCTTTTTATCTGGTATACTAACCACCTTTCATATTCACAGTTTAGAAGATTTCATCAACATCAAATTTGCGCTTATAAGTTAGTTTCTACTTTTTATCTATTTGCCCTAATTCTTCTATTAGCCTGTACTTTAAGCCACCTAATGGAGTAATTGGACTTTTGCTTCTAACTGAAAATACCTCTATATAAGCAAATAATTCCTTCTCCGTGGATATTATCTGCCTAACCTTGTTATTTTTACTTCGTTTTATAATTACTTTTTGATTGTTTCTTATAGCATTTAATGCATTAACAAATATTTTTTTAGCATACTGATATTGCTCTTCGTTTTCCTTTGCTTTTTTATCATGTAGTTTTCCTTGGAAATAATCTAATTTATAATTGTTTAAATAAGCTTTATATAAATAAATTTCAAAATCATCATATAGTATATATTCATTTTCTTCATTTTTTACCGCTCCAAATACTCTTTCCATGGCAGAATAAGTTACAATCCAGATATCTCCTGCAAGTTTTATCTCATTTTTCTGAAATTTTTTTCTCTCTATTGCTTTTCTAATAGTAGAACCATCTGATAAATTCCATTTTTTTGCTGCTTCGGATAACGTCATAATAGTGCTTAAATCTGTACTGGCTTCCTCATCATTTGTAGCGAACAAAGCCTTTATGGCATCTCTTCCCAAAGTTCCATTAAAGACTTCTAACGTACCACCATATTTATCATATTGATTTGATATAACAAATATAATTTGCTTTTCATAAAGTAAATTATAAATATCGTTGATACCAGTAGCTAATCTTATATGTAAGTTATCAACATTGTCATAAACTTTAGCTGGAAATAGCCTCCTCTCATCTGTTGTAATAATACTAATATCATTCATAATATATTCACTCCTGCAAGATAAGTTATCACTATATGGTGACAAGTTCATTATATGATTTGAATTATTTATGCTCAAGTCCAAGAAAGTGTCTATTTTAGCCTTAATTTTAACATTTATGGGTATGCGGTAAGTTTACCCCTAATTAACATAGTTTTACTTAATAATTTAAAATACCCAAATATGAAAAAACACCTCTTTAGTGAAGATTTTTGATTTCGAAATTATATTATCAATAGTGTTGCCATCAACATTTTTTTGTATCCTAATTGGAAGGCCTAATTCTAAGTATTCACTAATTAAAAATATAGATAGACCGAAGACAGTTAAGTAATTTTCTTAAAAGGCGATTTATCAATACGTCTTTTTTATTTTTTGCCGGTTATTGCGTGAAATTTAGGTTTTCTGTAGTTAAACATTTGAATTTACAACCTTACTAGCCAAAAACGTAATATACTCTGAAATATTATTTTCAGAGTATATTTTTCAATTTTAGACACAATCAAGAAAATAGCAAGTCAAAATTTTCTTAACTTGCCACTTGCCACTTGCCACTTGCCACTTGCCACTTGCCACTTGCCACTTGCCACTTGCCACTTGCCACTTGCCACTTGCCACTTGCCACTAGTCACTTCAGCGTGATTTTGTAGAATTTTTTCTTTCCTCTTTTTAACATCATACTTCCATCTCTGAAGTCTGTTTCCTTTACAGTAGCACTTATATCAGTAACTTTCTTTTCATTAACAAGTATTCCACCCTGCTGAACAAGCCTTCTGCCTTCTGATTTTGAAGGTACTATCTTAGTATAGGCTAAAGTTTCAAGCAAAGATCCACCTATCATGTCCTTTGTTATAAAAACTGTTGGAATATCACTCATATCATTACCTGTTCCAAAAGGGCCTCAGCTGCCATCGCAGCTTTTTTAGCTTCTTCTTCGCCGTGTACACTTTTTGTAACTTCATATGCTAATATTTTCTTTGCTTTATTTATTTCAGCATCCTTTAAACTTCCTAAAGTTCTTACCTCATCCATGGGAATGAACGTTAGAAGCGAAAGGCATTTTTCTACATCAGCATCTTCAACATTTCTCCAGTATTGATAGAAATCATAAGGTGTTGTTTTTGCAGGATCAAGCCATACCGCTCCACCTACTGTCTTACCCATCTTCTTACCTTCACTATTTGTTAAAAGAGTAGCTGTCATAGCAAATGCAGGTTTATTTTCTTTTCTTCTAATTAAATCTACACCTGATATCATGTTAGACCACTGATCGTCTCCACCAAGTTGCATAGTACAGTTATATCTCTTATTTAGTTCAAGAAAATCGTATGACTGCATAAGCATATAGTTAAATTCTAAGAAGGATAATCCCTTTTCCATTCTTTGTTTGAAGCAATCTGCCGTAAGCATCCTATTTACTGAAAAATGTACACCAACATCCCGAAGAAATTCTATGTAATTTAAATTCATAAGCCAATCTGCATTATTTGCTAGTATTGCCTTACCATCTTCAAAATCTATAAATCTACCTACCTGCTTTTTTATACATTGAACATTATGCTCAATGTTCTCAGCTGTTAGCATTTTTCTCATATCTGTTTTACCTGAAGGATCGCCCACCATAGCTGTTCCACCACCAACTAGTACAATTGGTCTATGTCCTGCTCTTTGCATATGTGCCATAAGCATAAGAGCTAAAAAATGCCCTACATGTAAACTGTCTGCTGTTGGATCAAAACCTATATAAAAGGTTACTTTTTCCTTTTCAAGAAGTTCCCTTGTTTCTTTTTCATGTGTGAATTGTTTTATAAATCCACGTTCTACTAAAACATCTATAACACTTGACAATCTTATCAACTCCATAAGGATATTTTTTTCCATTCCATACTAGCCGTAAGACCCCTACTTAAAAAGTTAGAGTTAACGACTACTAAAGTTAGAACTTTATTCAGAACTAACACTCAAGTTCAGTTTTTCAACCCCACCTAAGTGTTAGCTTCACTTTATTAGTATATATTTAATTTTGAGAATTATCAACTAGCATTTTCAAACTAACCTTATGAAGTAATTACCTTATTCCTGCCTGAGTTCTTAGCTTCATACAGCATTGAATCTGCAACGCTTAATACTTTTTGCACAGTGTCTCCATTTTCAGGATAGTAGCTTATTCCAAAGCTTGCTGTAACTTTTTTTTTCTCATTCCCATACTCTACTACATGATTAAAAAGTTTTTCCCGTAAATTATCGACTTTTTTAAATACTTCACTATGTTTTCTAACATCGTTAATATATATAACGATTTCCTCTCCGCCATATCTTGATATTAAATCTTTTTCTCCTATATTCTCCTTTAATACAGCAGCAGTTTCAATAAGTACCTTGTCTCCAAACTGATGCCCAAAAACATCATTAAACCTTTTAAAATTATCTATATCTACCATTATAATAGCAAATCTTAAATCTTTATCTTCAATCACTTTTTCTTCTAGGTAATCGAAAAAATATTTTCTATTGTATATATTGAGTAAAGGGTCAGTAATTGAATTTTCCCTTACCTTACTGTATAGAAAATTATTTTCTAAAGCTATACCAATTTGATTAGTTATTGATGAAATAAATGCAATATGATCTTGACTAAAAAAGTTCCAAAGTGTATGTTCTACTATAATATATCCTTTAAAGATATCTCTAGAATATATTGGTACTCCAATTATAGAATGAATATCCACCTTTTTATTATTTGATAAAAAGATAGGTTCTTTACAATTCACAACAAATGGTTCTTCATTATTAAGCATACAATAGTTTCCATAATTTTTAAAATTAAGATCATGGTTTTCAATATTTGTTGCTTTAACAATTAAATTTTTATCCTTATCATTTAAAAGATATATTGAGGAATAAGTAACTCCCAATATACCAATAATCATGTCATTTATAATTTGTATCAAATTTTCATCACTTACATTGGAATTTATATATTTACTTATTTCCACAATGTTAGTAAGTGCATCTAAATTTCTTTCTAGTTTAGTGTTTTTCTCATTAATCATTTGCATCGTACTTTCTGCAAAGGTTTGATAAGTCTCAAATTCATCTTTAAGTTTTAAAAATTTGTGCTTAAAGTCATCGTTATTATCCATAAGTTTCCACTTTCCTTTAATTACATTTACGATTGCGCTTATATTGTGCTAATTCGTATAAATACAAACATTTAATTATAAAATTGTATACCGTGTTGTTATTCTACAAACATAGCAACATTCCTTCTTTTATCTAGCTTAAATCTACAATTATTAATTATATTAAATTATTTTAATTTTTTCCATTAATTCCTTTAAAAAAATGTATCCGTGTGCTACAATAGTTATAGAGTTTTTACTCGTTATTTTAGTAGGTTAATTATCAAGGTGATTTCAACTCCTTTTATCATAGGGGACGACAATTATCAAGATGTATTATTCCTATGGTAATTTCAAGGAGGGTTTTTAATGCCAGATAAAACTATTGTTTGTAAAGATTGTGGAAATGAATTTGTATTCACTGAAGGTGAACAGGAATTCTACAAAGAAAAAGGATTTGAAAACGATCCAGTTAGATGTCCTGATTGTAGAAGAGCTAGAAAGAATCAAAGAGACACATACCACAGAGATTAATTGTAATTTAAGAGAGGATTATCCTCTCTTTTATTTTTTGCATTTTATAAGACATCTTTCATAAGATATGTAAGCATATATATCACTTTTTGTGGTTAAAATATAATCACTAATAAGCTAACATTTGGAGGCATACTTATGAAAATTTTACGTTGGATATGTTCTATGCTACTTTTAATTTGCCTAATAAGTTTAATATTTAAGGCTGGAAGTAGCCTTATTAATATCATTCTTGTATTTTCTTCTCTTCTATTTATTTTAGATATTGTTTTTGAATATAGAAACCACCTAAAAGGTTAAAATAGATGATGTTGTATAAACTCAACTACACTTTCCTCACTACTAAAAGTATTTGGAACCTCTATGAGTTTTCTTTCAATTACAAAGGCAGTAATTCCCATAAAAATTGCTGCTTTAATTTTTTCATCAGTGCCACCTTGAGCTCCACTATCTTTTAGAATTATTGCCTCTGCATTGTATTCCTTTATAAAACTGCAATTTAATTTCTCGCTTACTGGTCCCTTTATTGCTATTATATTCTCAGTGTCCACACCTAAAGCGAAGCAACGTTCCATAACCTTAGTAGATGGAAGTACCCTATGAATAACTCTGCTATTAAGGTTCATATCCATAAATTTATCCACATTGGTGCTACCCGTTGTATTCAGAATTGCTCCTTTTATATCCTTAATTTTTAAATATAACTCTTCATAATCCTTAACAAATACCACATGCTCATCATCATATTTTTTGGACTTTGGTCTTTCATACCTCACAAAGGTTACATTTAATCTGCTACATGCCTCTAAAGCATTTTTAGTTATGATTTCAGCGTATGGGTGAGATGCATCTAATAATATGTGAATTTGATTTTTATTTATCTCTTCCATCAATCCATACAAATCTAGAGGCTTAGTATTCATTACCTTATACTTATAATCCTTAAGCAATTCTCCACCATACTCAGTGGCTGTAGAAATAAAGATATCATCCGTATATTTATTAAGAAGACGAAGTATTTTTTTGCCTTCAGAAGTTCCAAGAATAAGCCCTATCATATTTTATAACCCCTTGGAGTTATAAATATGCCATTTTTTATGTAACTTTGGCTATTACCTACTATAACTATACACATCATATCAACTTCATCATCTTGAAAAGAGTCTAGTGTAAATAATTTTATATTCTGTCCATCTCTTAAAGCATGCTTTACTACTGCAACTGGAGTATTTCCTGTTCTGTATTTTCTAATTGTATCTATAGCTTCCCTTAAATAATATTGTCTGCCAGAACTTTTGGGATTATACAAAGATATTACAAAATCTGAAGCAGCTGACATGTCCACTCTCTTTTTTATTATTTCGTATGGCGTCATTAAGTCGCTTAAGCTTATATTACAGTTGTCATGCATAATTGGAGCTCCCAGCACCGATGCGGCCGCAGATGATGCTGTAATCCCCGGAATAACCTCTACCTCTTCATCCTTTCTTAATTCAATAATAAGACCTGCCATACCATATATTCCGGAGTCACCTGTGCTTATAATTGAAACTATGTTTTCTTTAGCGAGTTTTAATGCCTGTTTGCAGCGTTCTTCTTCACCCTTCATTCCTGTGGAAAAAATCTCTTTTCCATTAATTAATGGTTTGATTAATTCAATATATTTAGTATATCCAACTATAATTTTACTTTCCTCTATAGCTTTTTGTGCTCTTATTGTCATATTTTCAATACTTCCTGGTCCAATTCCTACTACATACAGTTTTCCCATTTAATCATCTCCTCGTGTTATTAGGCATATCCGACTTGTTATTTTCTTGATTGTGCTTTATCTAGATTTTAAGCAAAGCTTGCCAATACACAAGGTCATTCCAGATAAATTCATTTTATCAACTAATATAGTTGCATTACTAAGTTCAATACACGGCTGGCAAACCGCCCTTATGCCAATACTCTTTTCAACAAAGTCACTACCTTGGTACCTTTGCTGAATTGTTTTTATCTCCTCAATACTAAAAGTCTCAAACTCTGCCTTTAAGTATTCACTTAATGCTATAATAGCCAATTCGTCTTTTTTTATTTCCACTGAGGTAACTGCTTTAACTGACCTTTCATCTAAGTTATACAACTTAAGCTTTTCCTTAACCTCATATATCATTGCTTTGGGTGAGTAATTTTTTTTACAACCAATGCCAAGTATAATATTTTTCCTAATGAGTTTTAGCACTGGTATATTTTTGTCACTGAAAACTTCTCTACATTTATTTGTTACATATACAATTCCATCTACATCTTGAAGTTTTTCTGTATAGCCTTTAGGAAGCGAGATTTCTTTGCTCTCATCCACAAAAGCCACATTTTTGCCGTCAACTAATAAAGCAGATATTTCCTTTGCTATTTTAATGTTCTCAATTATAAGTCTATTTTCCTTAGCAATAATATCCGGTGCTACTACTTTTAAATTGTCAGTAGCCGTTGTAATTATAGCCATGGCTCCAATTATCTTTGCTATTCTTTCTGTAAGTTCATTTGCTCCACCAAGGTGTCCACTTAGTAGGCTTATTACATATTTTCCAAGAATATCTATTACAAGTACTGCTGGGTCTTCAACCTTATTTTTTATAAAACTAGCTATGGACCTTACCGCTATACCAGTGGATGATAAGAAAATAATTGCTTCATAATTATTCATTAGCCTACCAGCCAAATCTGCAATATTAAAATTATCTATGTTGTTTTTTGAGTATAAATCCAGTGGGACAAGTTGTCCAATTTTTTTAGCTAAATCATCCCCATATTTATTAAGACTAATTGCTGCTATTTTCATTTTTTAGCCTCTCTAAACATATGCGAAAAATTCTTATCGTAAAGCTTACTCTTTTCGTAATCACTGTCTATAAAATCTCCCACAAGTATCTGAGCACATTTGGTTATTTTTGCTTGTTTTACCTTTTCTGAAATATCATCTAGTGTTCCAAATATTATCCTCTCATCTTCATAGGTTGCCCTTTCCACCACGGCAATTGGAACATTTTTACCATAACCTTTTTTTAGTTGTTGTACTACCTTCTCAATCATAGAAATTGATAAAAATATTGCCATAGAAGCGCCTATTGATGCTAGTTTTTCAAGATTTTCCCTGGTTGGTACTGGAGTCCTTCCCTCTACCCTTGTAAGTATCACCGTTTGACTTACACCTGGGAGTGTAAATTCCCTTTTAATTGCTGCTGCCGCAGCCGTAAATGAGCTAACCCCTGGAATCACTTCGTATTCTATGTTAAGTAGCTCAAGTTCATCCATCTGCTCTTTAATTGCACCATATATGGAAGGATCACCTGTATGAAGCCTAACTACCATTTTCCCCTGGGCCTCAGCTTTTTTATACATATCAACCACTTCATCAAGATTCATAGAAGCAGAGTTATGGATTTCCACTCCATCTTTGCAGAATTCTAAATGCTCTTTGCTCACTAGTGAACCTGCATATACTACTATGTCTGCCTTGCTTAAAATGTTTCTTCCCTTAACTGTTATGAGATCCACGTCTCCTGGCCCTGCCCCAATAAAATAAACCACAAAATCACTCCTATTCTTTATTCTCTATTCTTTATTAGCTATAATAAGCGCCATGTATTCTCTACTTTTAATTATGGAAGCTCTATCTTTTAAAACTTCCTGACCTTCTCTTCCTGCCTTTTTAATATAAACATATTTAAAGCCTTTTTCTTCTAAAGTGTCTATTATCTCTTCTTCTCTTTTGTATACCTTCATAATTACCACATATTTTTCATTTTTTATTGTAGATATTCTTTCTCCTGGAACTATTAAAAGCCCTTCATCACCTATTACTAGTGGCACACCTGCAATGCTTGCTGAGGCACAAAAAGACGTTATTCCCGGAACTGTTTCCGTTTCATATCCCTTTTCCTTAATATATTTTAACAAATAAATGTATGTACTGTATACAAAGGGATCACCTATAGTTAAAAAGGCTACATCTTTGCCTGCCTTAAGTTTTTCTTCTATAGCCTGAAAAGCTTCATATATTTTTTCCTCTTGCTCTTCTCCTCCCATTGGAAAATGTTTCACTATAACTTCAGCATGGCTACTTATATAATCCTGTGCAATTTCAAGTGCTATACTTTTCCCTCCTGCCATACCACTAGGTGCTACTATAACAGGTACCGACCCTATTATCCGTGCGGCTTTTAATGTAATCAGTTCTTTGTCACCTGGTCCAACTCCAATTCCGTATAATTTACTCATATTTTTTCGCTCCTTGCTGTTATAATGAAAATTGGATTCAGTGCAATAAGCATATGACTTTTACCTTTTGCCCTACTTATTGAAAGCTGAATGAGTTCAGTAGTATATTTTAATTCTTCAAGGATATTAATAGCCTTATATACAT
Organism: uncultured Clostridiaceae bacterium; assembly: GCA_963725425.1. GTDB lineage: Bacteria > Bacillota > Clostridia > Clostridiales > Clostridiaceae > Clostridium_I. The sequence continues at coordinate 395,857 of CAVRYJ010000045.1, read as the reverse complement.
TATCTATAGTAATAAAATTTAGTACCATAGCTTTGCCTTTTTTTAACTTTTGCCCATATATCTTTATTATATCTTCTAAATTTCCACCGCTTCCACCAATGAATATACCATCAAATTCACCTTGTATTTGTTCTTCTACCTCTAAGGCTTCGCCCTTAATTATTTTTAAATTGTCTGCATTAAACTTAGCCTTATTTTCTTTTATAAGGCTAAGTGCTTCTTCATCCATTTCAACTGATATAACTTCTCCCATGGGTGCAGTTTTGCTCATCTGCACAGAAACTGATCCTGTACCTGCACCTATGTCTAGAAGTCTGTAATCTTTTTCAATATCCAGCTTTGAAATGCTTATTGTACGTATTTCTTCCTTAGTCATTGGACAGTTGCCCCTTATAAATTCCTCATCCCTTATAATCATTTTCTACCACCACCACTGTTAAATTATCAAACTTTTTCTGGACAAATTGTTCAGGATTACCAAAGTTTATCCTCTCATCCTCATAGGACAAATTCTCGCCTATATATACTATTGCCTTAATTTCTTCTTTAATCAGCCTTTTGCACATAACCTGAGGTGTATTTTTATTATCCGTAAGCCATATAGAAATTTTATTTTCCTTTACTCCTTTAATAAAATCTTCATCTTTTCCATGAAGACTTCCAAGATGTGCTCCTTGCCATGCTTTGCAGAGTTTTCCCATCATGTATTGAAAAGAACTTATTCCAGATACAATACTTATATTACCTTTATAGTTTTTTTCAATATATTCACCTATTCCATAAAACAATGGGTCACCAGAAGCAATTACCGCTACATTTTTATCATCATTTTCCTCAATAAACTTTAATATATCCTGCAAATTATTAGCTATAAGCTTATACTTTTTTATAAATCCAATACTTTCAATTGCCCTTTTAAAACCAATTATAATATCTACTTCTGTTAAAACTGAAATTGCCTTGTTTAACATGTATTCCTTACTTCCCGGTCCAATTCCTACAATGTAAACCATGTCATCCTCACTTTCTGCTATCATAGAGTATTCCAGCTTCCATAGCAAACATAACAACTTCAGCTTGAATTTTGTTATAAGAAAATTCATTTATTTTAAACTTTATCTTTTCCCCAATACTTTCGTATAAGCCTTCATATCCTTTTCCTAAAAGATTTACTGCACCTTCTGTGGTCTTTTCCCCATAAACTTTTTTAACTAGTTTCATGTTTTCTCCCATTAGAGCCAGTTCTAGTGCTATTGTTTCAAGTCTAACACCGCAAACTCTACTGTGGGTATTAAAACAACCTACTGCAATTTTGCACATTTTTCCTATATGCCCAACTATAATAACCTTTTTTATTCCAAGTTCCATGCAAGAGTTTAAAGCAAATCCCACATAATTTGACATAATAACAATGCAATTTGAATTTATTCCTAGATTTTTAGCCTTAACTTCCCCCATATTTCCAAAAACTAAAACAATCTCTTTATTACCCAAAAGAACCTTTTGCCGCAACTCAATATTTATGGATTCTTTAAGTGCTTCTTCTGACATAGGTACCACAATCCCTGTAGTTCCTAATATGGATATTCCTCCTATGATATTTAACCTTGGATTAAAAGTTTTTTTAGCAACCTCTTCACCCTGAGGAACAAAAATCGTTATCTCCACCCCAGAGTCTTGTGGTAACACTTCTTTTACTTCTTTTTCTATCATACTCCTAGGAACTGGATTTATGGCTGGTTCTCCTTTTTTTACATAAAGTCCTTCACCGTTTACAACTCCAACTCCTATGCCACCTTTTAAACAGTAACCAGAATCTTTTTTCGTAGCTCTTGCCCATATTTCAATACCATGGGTTACATCCGGATCATCTCCGCCGTCCTTTACAATGCAGCATTCCACGAAGTTTTCTCCTAATCTTGTATTTTCAATAGGTAGAAGTAATTCTATCCCCTTTGGAGTGTCTATTCTAATCTCTGTTATTTTTTCTTTATAATAAAGCATTCTAGTTGCAGCTTTTGCTGCCGCTGCACTACAAGAACCTGTAGTATATCCACATCTTAATCTTTTACCATCACAATTTACATATAAATCCAGCATATTTTTTATTACCTTTCAACTAACATATACATAAGGGCATTGACAATAGAAGCTGCCACACTACTGCCACCTTTTCTTCCTCTTACAGCTATAAGTGGCATATCCAATTTTTCTATTTCTTCTTTTGATTCAGCTGCCCCTACAAAGCCTATTGGAGCCGCAATAATAAACTTAGCATTTGCCTTGTTCTCCATTATGAGTTCCTTCAACTTGTACAGTGCTGTAGGCGCATTTCCAAATACAAAAAATAGTACACCTTCCTTTGCCGCTTTCTCAACTGAAGCCATAGAACGAGTGATTCCCTTTTCCTTGGCTTCCTTTGCTACATCTTCTCTTGATACAAAACATTCCACTTTGCAATTTAGAGCTTTTAAGGCTGCTTTATTTATTCCAGCCAAAGCCATATTAGTATCCGTATAAATCGTAATGCCTTCTTTTAATAGCTCTAGTGCTTTATCAATGGCTCCCTGCCTAATGTAGAGTAGCTCTTTATATTCAAAATCAGCAGTAGTATGTATGACTCTTTTCACAATTGTCAGTTCTCTTTGGGTGAAATTATGTTCACCCATTTCATTGCCTATTATTTCAAAACTTCTTTTCTCAATCCCAGAAGGACTCTTTAGATAATTCATAGTAGTTAGTTCTCCTTTCTTTTCAGTAAAATCCCCAGATCCAGATAAGAGACCCAAGATTCAGTGACAAGTTTCAAGTGACAAGTGACAAGTTAATGAAGATTTTTTTTGCTAAAGCAAAAAACAATCTAATAAAATAAATTAATTAATCAATCTGTTTATTTGTTCTTTTATTTGTCCATTTTGCCCAAAGGCAAAATTTCCTTAACTTGCCACTTGTCACTTGTCACTTGTCACTTGTCACTTGTCACTTGTAGTTTGTAGTTTGTGAGTTGTCGTAGCATGTCTAAATTCCCAAAAAAGTGCACATGCGCATAAGTTGCAATGGTATTTTTTTTCAGGTAGCCTGATTTCCACTGTTTAACCGTTCCATCATAAGTATCTTTTTCAACTTGGTATATAGTGTTTTCATCTAATTCAGCGGATGACTTATGAAATTCATGACAGTTTATCCTAAGTCCTTTTGATAAAATATTATTTTCTTTTGCCACATTTATTTTTGCATACCCAAAATTTTGAAGTCTCCTGGTCATATAAGATTTTCCCTTAAAAAAGCCAACACAACTTTTTCCATCTATACTTTCAGTGAGATACATTAGGCCTCCACACTCTGCATAACACCTAATCCCAGCTTCTAATGAAGATTTTATACTATTAAGCATGGTTTTATTTTCACTTAACTCATCTATAAAAACTTCTGGATAACCTCCACCTAAATACAGAAAATCAATATTTCGTGGTATTTCTTTATCCTTTAGAGGGCTGAAATATTGTACTTCTCCTAGCTCCTCAAGAAGTTCAAGGTTTTCTTTATAATAAAAATTAAATGCTTTATCATAAGCTACTGCTATTTTCAAACCTCTACTGGATAAATGAAAATTATCTGGAAAAGCTCCCGGATCAGTTGCAATCGTGACTAATTTTTCAATGTTAACATGCTTTTTAATAAGCTGGGAACATATATCTATCTTTTTATCCAAATTTTCTATTTCACTGCTTTGTACTAGTCCCAGATGCCTACTTTTAAGTGTAAGTTCCTCATTTTTCGGAACATATCCAAGCACCACAGTGGAACAATATTTTTCTATTGATAGCTTTAATAACTTATAATAGTTTTCATTTATATTATTTAGTATTATTCCTGCTATATTTACCTTTTCAAAGTTCATAAGCCCATTGATTTCAGCACAAATTGTTGCCATCTTTGCCTTTGGTGACAATACAAGTATTATGGGTAAGTTTAAAACCTTAGCCACATGTGCCGTTGAATACTCCGTACTTATCCCTTTTCCATCATAAAGCCCCATAACCCCTTCTATTACTCCTATGTCCCCATTGCCTCTTGAAAAGCTAGCTTTAACTCCATCCTCACCCATAAGATATAAATCAAGATTTCTTGTGGTTGCTCCTGTTATATGCTGATGGAAATCTCCATCGATGTAGTCAGGACCTATTTTATAACTCTGAACTTTAAATCCACTGTCCTTAAATGCTTTAAGTATACCTAAAGTAACAGTAGTTTTTCCTTTACCGCTTCCATTAGAACTTATAATAAAACTCTTCATTTTTAATACTCTATCCCTTCTCTAGCAGGAACTCCACTACTAAAATAATGCTTTATTTCCCTCATTTCTGTAACAAGGTCTGCTTCTTTTACAATTTGTTCTGGAACATTTCTTCCTGTTAAAATAAGTTCCACATCTTCTGGTTTTATATTAATAAGCTTTAAAACTTGGTCTACAGTAAGTAACTTATTAGAAAGTGCCCCCATAACTTCATCCATTATTAAAACATCACATTTTCTTTCCATAAGTGCATCATAACAAAACTCATAAGCTTTATCTATCTCTATTTTTAATTCAGCTTTCTCCTCGTCACTAAGTGTCCAGAAAAAGCCTCTCTTTTTTTCAAATCTAAATATTTTAAAATCCGGTTCCAATCTTTTTACGCTTTCTAGTTCTCCTGTTTTAAATGTCTTTAAAAATTGAACCATATAAACTTTAAGCCCATTTCCTACAGCTCTAAAACCTTGTCCAAGTGCTGCAGTAGTTTTACCTTTTCCATTACCCGTATAAACCTGAACATATCCCTTTTCCAATTTTCCCATAACCTTAAGCCTCCTAATATAAAACTTGCCAACTTTAATAAAACCAACCTATTTTTTATCAGATACATTTATCCCTTTTAAAACATCTAATAATTTTTCATTAGATGCCCGTTCTTTAATTGCTAGTCTTATAAAACTTTCGTCAAGTCCCCTAAAATTTTGTGCCTTTCTAATAATTATCCCCTGTTTAATACAAAAGTTATACACCTGTTCCTGATTTATATTATTAAGCTTACATAATATGAAATTTGCATTAGTTGGATATATGTTTTTTATGCAACTAATTTTATTTAGCTCCATTGTTAAAAATTTTCTTTCATCTTCAATCCACTGAAGTGATTTTTTAATATACTCTTTATCATTTAGAGAATACTTCACTGCAATCTCAGCAAAGCAATTAATATTCCAAGGATTTTGTTTTTCTCGTATTTCCTTAACAAGTTTTTCATCACTACTTATACCGTAGCCAAATCTCACTCCGGGCATAGCAAAAAATTTTGTTATAGCTCTTATTATAAATATACATTTATAATTTTCTGTGTGTTTTGTAAAACTATCCTTTACACTACCTGTAAATTCAATAAAGGCTTCATCTATAATAATTGTCTTGCCTTCTTCTTCACAAAAATCTAAAATGGCTTGAAAACTCTTCTTGTGTATTATGCTTCCATTAGGATTATTAGGATTTCCTATTACAAGCGCCTGAACTTTTGAAAGTTTCTCCATTATTTCAACATAATTTAATTCCATTTCCCCAGAAAGATATGAATACTCTATAGTACAATCCCACTTTTTTGCATCTAACTCATATTCCGCAAAAGACGGAACAACTATCAATATGCTTTTAAAACAACTTATGGATAGGTCTATAATTTCTGCTGCTCCATTTCCCAGTACAAAATCAGCCTTTAGTACTCCTGTATATTCTCTTATATTTTTAATTAGTTCTCTATATTTAATGTCAGGATATCTTACAGCATTTTTAATTGCCTCACCTATATTTTCTGAAAAACCCTTTGGAAGTCCTAGTGGATTAATATTAGAGCTGTAATCTAAAAGTTTTCTTCCCTTGAATACTCCATCTGTGTATATGTCTCCTCCATGTATCACAATAGCTTAACCCCCCCACTTATCACCAAATAAAAAATCACAAGTAGTATTTCCGATGCGTACATAAGAAAAATGCTTGCTTTAATGTGTTCTTCTGATAATTTTACTATATCATCACCTATAGTTGGTTTGTATACAAGCTCTCCAAAATAACTATTAGTTCCACCAAGCTGAATTCTCATTGCACCTGCAGCAGCACCTTCAGGGTATGCACAATTAGGACTCTTATGATTTTTCCTGTCCCTAATCATTATTTTAAGGCTCCCTATAACATTGCCTTTAACTAAAGGAGAAACCATAGCGATTAGAACGCCTGTAATTCTTGCTGGTATTAAATTAAAAACATCATCGACTTTGGCAGGAAAATATCCAATATAATAAAATTTTTCATTCTTATAGCCAAGCATTGAATCCATTGTATTTACAGCTTTGTAAAGCATAGCTAGTGGTGCTCCACCTAATATAGAAAAAAGTATAGGTGCTATTACACCATCAGATGTATTTTCAGCCACAGTTTCTACATCTGCTCTTATTATTTCCTTTTTAGAAAGCTCTAAGGTGTCCCTACCAACTATATATGAAAGTTTTACCCTTGCCTCATCAATATCATCGTTCTCTAGTGCCTTGCATACTTTAATAGCTTCCTTATCTAGGCTTTTAGCTGCGATTGTTGTCCAAACAATAACTATACTTAAAGCGTGGTGGAGCAGCACAAATCTAGCCGTAAACCTTAGTACTAAAAATGGTATTAAAAAACTCACACTACAAACCACAATTACAATTGCGAGTCCTAATATTCGTAGTTGTTTATTACTTTTACAAAACCTTCTACCCATTTTTTCAAGAAAACTTATAAGTTTTCCAATATAGATTATAGGATGTGGAAACCAATATGGGTCTCCTACTAAAAAATCTACTATCACTGCTATTATTATATCTATCATCTTGTTATACCCATTATTTCGTAAATTGCCTCCATATCAAGATTTTTTCTAACTATATCAGCAAGTTTGTCTAACTCTTTTTCTCTTTTATGTTCATAGTTTTGAGCTGACTTAAGTTCTATACCCTTCTTATCTCTTAAATAATTTATAATATATTCTCTAAACGATGCACCATCAAATATACCATGAATATATGTTCCCATTACACTTCCGTCATTGTTTATAGCTCCATCCATATAGTTTACTTTCTCTCCATTTTTATCTTTAATACAAAAAAGTGGGTTACAATTCTCACCACAAGTAGACTTACCCATATGTATTTCATATCCATATACCTGACCTATTTTTTTACCATTTATTATATATTTTGAAAAATCACTCATAATGTTTTCCCAAATTATATCTGCCTTAACTCTAGTTGTAACCTTTTGTTCTTCAAAAGTAGTCCTCACATTTAATAAATCCATAGCATAAATTTCACCTAAATCAGTCTCAACCTTATACGGATCCTTTATGCTTTTTCCAAGCATTTGATATCCACCACATATTCCAATTATTGTTCCATTTTTACTAAAATCCTTTATAGCTTTTTCTAGTCCATTTTCTCTTATAATTAAAAGATCTTCTAAAGTATTTTTACTACCTGGTATAATCACTAGATCAGGACTGCCAAATTCATCTAAAGAACTAATAAACCTTACGGATACGTCATCCTCTTCCTTCAAAACATCTAAATCTGTAAAATTAGATATGTGTGAAAGTTTTATAACCGCTATATCAATCGGTGCGTTTACTTTTTTATTAAACTCAACTGCTCCATCTTCTTCTTCAATATTTAGTTTGAAATATGGTACAACTCCCAATGAAGGCTTATGGATTATTTTCTCAATCATGTTAAGTCCTGGCTTAAGTATTTCTATATCGCCTCTGAATTTATTTATTATTGTGCCCTTAACTCTCGGCTTTTCATCATCCTTTAAAAGTAACATTGTACCTGCAATAGCTGCAAATACTCCGCCTTTATCAATATCCCCTACTAATATTACAGGTGCATCAACAAGTTCTGCCAAACCCATATTTACAATATCTTTATCTCTCAAGTTAATTTCAGCTGGACTTCCTGCCCCTTCAATAACCACAATATCAAACTTGTTTTCTAGTTTTTGAAACTGATCTTTTAGCAAATCTTTAAACTTTGGCTTTAAATTATGATACTCCATAGCAGTATAATTTCCATAAACTTCGCCATTTAAAATAACCTGACTTCTTTTGTCAGAAGTTGGTTTGAGTAAAATAGGATTCATATAGACCTCGGGTTCAATTCCCGCTGCATAAGCCTGAAGTACTTGTGCTCTGCCCATTTCTTTGCCATCCAAAGTTATATATGAATTCAAAGACATATTTTGAGATTTAAATGGCACAATGCTGTAACCATCTTGATGAAATATTCTGCATAATGCAGCTACAATAATGCTCTTTCCAACAGAGGAAGCTGTACCTTGTATCATAATTTTCGCCATATTATATCCCCTTTTTTGTCTTGCCAATATTTTTAAATTTTCCACCAATGGCATCCCTTGCATGTTTAACAAAAATGTCCTGAATCATTGGGTTTTCTCCAATACCATGCATATATATATGTACTTTAAATCCTTCCCTCAAAAACATTTGCTTCCATGAATCCTCTTCATCTGAAGCCATATCAATATTACAGTGATTCCCTGCCACTATCATAAAAGGCATTAATGTAACTTCATTTACTTTTTCTCTCTTCAAGGTATTTATTACATTTTTAATAGTAGGGTAACCTTCAACAGTCCCAATGTACACATTATCTATACCTTTATCTCTAAATACAAGTTGAAGACAGGAATAACAGGCATTAGCGGGATGAGTTGTACCATGTCCCATAAATACCGCAACACTATCTTTTGGAATCTGTGACCTCAAAGCCTCAGCAGCTATAGAATAATCATCTACCAATTCTTCTCCATCACCTTTGAAATATAATATTGGTCTTCCAAGTGTTATTTTTTCAAAGCTATCTTTATAAGTTTTTACTACCTTTGACACATACTCATATTCCTCACCAGGCATTATATGTAGAGATTGAACTATAACCTCTTTGTATCCTTCATTTTTGATTTTCAGAAGTGCTTCTTCTGGAGTATCAACTACGAGTTTATCTCTGCTTCTAAGTACCTTTATAATTATATGTGAGGTAAAAGCTCTCCGCAATTCATAATCTGGAAAACTCTTACCTATTCTGTTTTCTATGCTTTCTATAGTCACTTTTCTTGTTTCTTCATAAGTAGTACCAAAGCTTACAACAAGAATAACCTTATCTTTTATGTTCAACAAATTATTTTCTCACCTTCCAATTAGTTCTCTATTCTCTATTCTTTGCTCTTTGTTCTTTTGTTCTTTTGTTCTTTATCTTTTATTCTTTTAACTTTTAACTTTTAACTCTTAACTTTGAGAAAGCCATCTTGCTGCATCAATTGCATAATATGTTATAATTACGTCCGCACCTGCTCTTTTTATTGAAGTTAACATTTCAAGTGCTATTAATTTTTCATCTATGACTCCAAGAGATGCTGCAGCTTTTACCATGGCAAACTCTCCACTTACGCTGTAGGCTGCTATAGGATGATTAAATTTATCCCTTGCCCATCTTATTACATCAAGATATGAAATTGCTGGCTTAACCATAACAATATCCGCACCTTCATTAATATCGTCTTCAATTTCAAGCATAGCCTCTCTTATGTTTGCAGGGTCCATTTGATAGCCTTTTCTGTCACCAAATTGAGGAGCAGAATCTGCTGCTTCTCTGAAAGGTCCATAAAAAGCAGAAGAATATTTAGCACTATAAGCCATTATTCCAACGTTTTTATATCCATTTTCATCTAGTCTTTTTCTAATAGCCTCTACTCTTCCATCCATCATATCTGAAGGTGCCACCATATCTGCTCCTGCCTTTACATGTGAGAGTGCTATTTCTGAAATGTATTTTAAAGTTTCATCGTTATCCACTTTTTGATCTACAATTATTCCACAATGTCCATGACTTGTGTATTCACACATACATACATCTGTAATAACCCAAAGTTCTGGTGAAAGCTTCTTTATAATTCTTACTGCTCTTTGAACAATTCCATTCTCCTCAAAAGCTGAATGTCCAACCTCATCCTTGTGGTCTGGAATTCCAAATATCATTACACCCTTAACTCCAGCTTCCATAACCTCTTTTATTAATTCAGGTAATTTATCCAATGACCAATGAAAATTATTTGGAAGAGAGCTTATCTCTTTTTTTATATTTTCTCCTTCAACCACAAACAAAGGATAAATAAAATCTTGTGGATTTAATACCGTTTCTCTTACCAAACTTCGTATTGTTGCATTTTCTCTTAGTCTTCTATGTCTTCTAAACATGTCCATTACCTCCTAAAATTTTATAAAAATTTATTTAGTTCTATAAATGAGCGAATTTGGTAACATATTTTACCATGCAAATTTAAATCAACTATCCTAAGCTACTTTTAATGTTTTTAAAATAGCATCAATAGATATTCCTTGGTTAGCTTGATTAAAGACCCAAGATATTCGTTCTTTTTTGACTTGGTTTCTTGCAGTTCTAATTCCAGTACTGAAATTTAGTTTACCATTACTTACTTCTAATTCACAGTATACATAAGTTATCATCATCAGCAAAAAATATCTGTTTATGCTACGATTGCTTCTTACTTGATAATGATTTAACCCGAGATGTTTTTTTGTTTCTCTAAAAAATGTTTCAATTGGCCATCTGTTTTTATAGTGATTTAAGAGTTCTTCAGTTGATAGAGCAGTATCTAAACTTATAAATGCTCTTAAGCAACCAGGTTTAAATAAAGCTTCTTTAGGCCAACAAAGTGCGATTAACGAATCCTTGACATCATTAAGCTTGCCTCTATATGTGTAGACATAATATTCATTTTTGCCAACTTTGACGAGGTCGACATCATCTTTAGTTAATATCTCACACATATGGTTAAGCTTAATTCCAAGTTTTTCATGACCTTTAGGATATATTACTCTATTTGTTCTTAAGCCTCCAATATAGGCGTAGCCTGAATCTTTTGAAACATCAAATAATTTTTTGTTGCTGTACCAACTATCACATAAAACATAACCTTTGTTTACTGGGATTGGTAAGGATTTTATAAACTCAATTGCCATTTGGATTTTACTCATATTTTCTTTATCGTAGATTGTCATAGTATATGGTAAAACAAGAGTATCACACAATAACATTACGGTAACTATTTGATGACCATAAACTACTTTACCTTTTAAATGAGAATGATGGAATCTACATTTTTCAGTAGGTTTCTTAGCCTTTGACGAGGGCACTGTCTTCTCTGAAATAGTATCATCTATCACAACATAGATAGGCTTTTTAGTTAATCTAGACGTTTCCCATATTCTCGCAATTACACGTTTTTTAAGGGCTCTTTCAACAGAATCCTCATTCCATGGGCTATCAGATAAGAACTTTCCGATATTCGTCCTATGCCTAACCGGCATAAAGTCAGAAACGTCAGTTATTTTTCCACAATAGCCTTTGGTCACCATAGAATTTATAAATAGAATTAGATGGTGAAGTTGAGGTGTTGTAAGATATAAAGTTATCCTTAATTCGATTAAGAATTTGTATATTGGTGATGATTTTGTTACAATTGAGTTGTTAAACATTTATGTTTATCTCCTTAGTTATGTTTTTGTGTTGTAACTTAATTATAACAGGAGATTACATAGATGTTTTTCTTTTTTTAACATTGGAAAATTATTCAAGCATTTTCGCTCATTTATAGTTTAGTTCTATTAACGCTTTATTTTAATTTCAAGCAAAAAAATTCCTTTCAACGTATAGTCAAAAGGGTCCAAAAGCATCTTATTATCCAGGAGAACCCCAAAAGATATGTTCCGCTTTAACACCCCCTATCACTCGTAGAGATAATGGCGAAAAATATTGGCAGGTCTCCTGACTTGAAAATCATCACTTAAATAGGCCTTCCCAGAGTTATCCAGTGGCATATATTACTTAAATTCTTTTCTTACAGTGGCGGGACCGTTCAGGCCTTTAACCTGATTCCCTTTTAATTAATCAATTTTATGATTAAACCAATATTTTATTATTTAATTTGTATTTAGTATATACCCACGCTAAATAAGTGTCAATTTTAAGGCACTATCAAGAAAATAACAAGTCAAAGATTCTTAGGATATTTTGCGGTAGGCAATACGCCATTACTAGCGCATATTGGGATATATATTAGGCCGTTCTGTCCGTTTTATTGAGAAAAAAATTAATATTTTAATTTTTTTCATACCATAATAGTAATTAAAGGTTAATTTTATGTTATAATTTAATCTGTTATTTCAAGGGGGATCTTAAATGGAAATGTTAAAAAATATAAGTTTAAATAATAATTTTAAAAAAATACTACGGCTTTTAGATGATAATTATACCATATTGCTTGGTATAATACTTTTCGTCTGCGTATTACCTACATATTTTAGTTCAGCAGGACCTGGTGCCAAAATTGTAGCCTCCCTCTATTGGTTTGCTGCTGCCACCGCTTATCCCGATCGTAGAAAAGACATCAAATGGCTTACTTTTATTATATTGATGGTACCCTTTGTTTTTTTTCTTACTTACATACAAAAATATGGTTACAGTATTTGGGGTCAAGTTCTTCATCTCGAAGCAACTAAGATGAAATCATTAGTAGACCTAAATCCCATATTTAGGAAAATACCTTTTAATGACGGAGCTTTTGCACGTATTTATACAAGTCAAACTTTAACCTGGTTTATGCGACTTGTTTATAACAATGGTTTTGTAGTAACTGCTATTATTCCAATATATAGAGCTGCAATATGTAAAGATATTAAGAAAATGGTAAGATATCTTCTTTCTGCTCATGTTCTTCAAATATTTTTAATTAGCCCATTTTACGTAACCTTTCATTTGCAAGAAGTTTGGTACGTGCTACAACAGCCTGATGGTTTAGCTAGACATTTATCTGCACAAGCCGCAGCTGGCTGGACATTGAATTGTTTTCCATCAATGCATACCTCAATTTCCTTTGCTATGTTTTTACTTGTGCTAAGAGAGAAAGATGTTATATTTAAGTGGGTTTGGGGATTTTTTTGCCTAAGTGTAATTTACTCCACAATGTATCTTGAGGTACATTGGGTACTTGATATATTCGCTGGAATATTACTTGCTTATTGTACGGTTAAAATCGTCGACTTTTTATTAGCAAAATTAGATAAACGTTTGTTAAAATACCACAAATATTTTTACAGAAATGAAGATTCTTTTCTTTTAAATGCTCCTACAGATAAAGAATCTTAATTTTTTTAAAATCTTTATAATTCTTTAGAATATTTAGGAAAGGATATCTCAAAATAAGAAAGTTCAGAATTGAAAATTAAAAATTGAGAGTTAATGATGTTTTTCTTCACTTAACATTAACTTTCAATTTTCCACTCTCAATTCTGAACTTAACAAATTGCTTATCAATTTCTTATAATTTGATGACAGCCTCTCCTTGTTATTTATCTTTATCTTTGTCTTTGTTCCTGTCTTTGTTCTTGTTCATTGATTATTCTGCCCCAGCAGAAAATCTTCCTTAACTCTTAACTCTTAACTCTTAACTCTTAACTCTTAACTTGTAAAGCTTGCGAAGCTTTCTTTGGATTCCTATTTTTGGGATATATCAGAAAGTATAAGTTCCTTATTATGTTGAAGAGCCCAGTTTATAGCCCAATCAGTTTGGAATAAAAGTAGATTTCTGCCATCCAAGTCATTAACTATCTTTGTATCAGATGTTAAAACTAAAGCTTTAATATCAATATCAGTATTTTCTACCCATCTTATGTTTTTAAATGCTAATATGTCCATTCTTATATCTACATTATATTCATTTTTGAGTCTATACTCTAAAACTTCAAATTGTAGTACTCCAACAACACCTAGGATTAGCTCTTCTACACCAATATCAATTTGTTTAAATACCTGTATAGCACCTTCCTGTGCAATTTGTGTTATTCCCTTAATAAATTGTTTTCTCTTCATTGTGTCCACTGTTCTAACTCTTGCAAAATGTTCTGGAGCAAAGTTTGGTATTCCTTCAAACTTAAATTTGTCACTGCTTTCACAAAGCGTATCACCTATACTAAATATACCTGGATCGAAAACTCCAATAATATCCCCAGCATAGGCCTTATCAACTATTTCTCTTTCTTGAGCTAAAAATTGTTGTGGTTGGGTTAGTTTAATTTTAGTTCCATTTTGTACATGATAAACTTCCATACCCTTCTTAAACTCACCAGAACAAATACGCATAAATGCAATCCTGTCTCTATGCGCCTTATCCATATTAGCTTGAATTTTGAATATAAACGCAGAGAAATCTTTGCTTAATACATCTATTTCTCCTTTGTCAGAATTTCTTGAAAGAGGCATTGGTGTAAGTTTTAAAAATTCCTCTAAAAACGGCTTTACACCAAAATTTGTTAAGGCACTACCAAAAAATACTGGTGTAAGCTCTCCGCTTCTAACTTTTGACAAATCGAATTCATTTCCTGCACCATCTAAAAGTTCTATATCTTCAACTAGTTTATCATGAAGTTCATCACCTAATAAATCTCTAAATATAATATCCTCAACGTTTCCTTCAATGGTTTCTACTTCAAATTGCCCATGTTTTCCACCGTCAAATACCTGTATTTTCTTTTTATTTCTTTCATAAACGCCTTTAAAATCTTTACCTGAGCCTATAGGCCAATTCATAGGATAACACTTTATACCAAGTTCATCCTCTAATTGCTGAATAAGTATGAATGGATCTCTACTCTCTCTATCCATTTTATTTATGAAAGTGAATATTGGAATATTTCGAAGACTGCAAACATTGAACAGTTTTCTTGTTTGAGCTTCAATACCTTTAGCCGCATCAACTACCATTACTGCACTATCTGCAGCAGTTAATGTCCTGTACGTATCCTCACTAAAATCTTCATGTCCAGGCGTATCTAATATATTGACGCAATACCCTTCATATTCAAATTGCATCACTGATGAAGTAACAGAAATACCTCTTTGTTTTTCTATATCCATCCAGTCAGATACAGCATGCTTTGAAGCTCTTCTCGCCTTTACAGATCCTGCCATCCTTATGGCACCTCCGTATAAAAGCAATTTTTCCGTCAATGTGGTTTTTCCTGCATCTGGGTGAGATATTATTGCAAAAGTTCTTCTTTTTTTTATTTCATTTATATAATTATCCACTTATTCGCAGTTACTTAAAACTTTATAAAACCTTTTACACTCAAGATTTATATTACTACCTGTTTATAAGTAACTCTTCCCTCCTTTAGCTATTCATATTTTAGTCTTTATGCTGTAACATACATATTGTTTGCATTACAGTTTTATCTACATTGGTTTTCCCCCTTAATTATAGCATCAAAAAGCGAATGGACTAGCTTATTAACTAGTTATTTTCTAGAAATACTATATATGAAGTGAAACTATCGGCTATATTCTAAAAGATCTGCTAGACCACAGATCTAAAAAAACTAAACAACTTTAATTATATCATTCTAATTATATCATTTTTATAGATTTTTTCAACAAACAGTAATTGAACAATTCTGTGATTTTAACTATTTTATGTTATAATATTAACAAATTCATTTATATATCACGACAGGAGGACAAAACATGTACAAATTAATAGCTCTTGATATGGATGACACACTTCTGTGTACCGACAAAACCATTTCAAAAGCAAATTTAGAAGCGATTCAAAGAGCAAAAAGCAAAGGAGTCAAAGTTGTTTTAGCTACTGGAAGGCCTATTAAAGGGATAAAAAAATATCTTAAAGAATTAAACCTTTTAGAGGAAGGCGATTATGCTATTACTTATAATGGTGCCATTGTTGAAACCACACAAAGTGAAAATATAATATCTGAAATTCTATTATCTATTGATGATATTGATAAATTATATGCACTTAGCAAAGATTTAGGAGTTAACATACATGCATATACTAACAATGATTGTATAACTCCAAAAGTAAGTAAATATACTTTATTTGAAGCAAAAATAAATTCTATTCCAATAAAAGAAATAGATTTCAATAAACTTCCTAGGGATACACCTATTATTAAAATAATGTTTATTGATGAAGAAGAGATTTTGGACAAGGCTATCACTAAAATTCCAAAACAGCTTTATGATAAATATACAATAGTTAAAAGTGCTCCATATTTTTTAGAATTTATCAATAAGAAAGCTAACAAAGGCATTAGCGTTAGAATTCTTGCAAAAAAACTAGGAATAGACATGAATGATGTTATATGCGTTGGTGACCAAGAAAATGATATCCACATGGTGGATTATGCAGGACTCGGTATTGCAATGTAAAATGCTACTGAAGCCCTAAAAGAAGTATCAAATTTTGTTACAAAAAGCAATGATGAAGATGGAGTAGCATATGTAATAAACAAATTCATATTAAATTAATCCTACCAGCCGTGGACTGAAGTAGATTAATATAAAATCAAAAGTAGATAGTAATTTTAAATCACGCGTTTTATAGTGACAAGTTTCAAGTGACAAGTGACAAATTGTAGACGATTTTTTGCTAACGCAAAACAATCAACCAAATATAATAATATTGGGTTGATTGTTTTTATTTTGCCCCAAGGCAAAATCTCCTTAACTCTTAACTTTTAACTCTTAACTTATTTTTATTTAGCCGGTGGTATAAATCCAATTTTTTTCTGCATCTTCCTCAATGTCTTGTTTGCAATATAACTTGCTTTTTCTGCTCCAGCTTTATATATTTTTTCCAGATTAGTCTTATCCGCTAAGAAATCTACTACCTTGTTTTGAATAGGCTGTAGCTCATTTATTATGGCAGTAGCAACATCTTCTTTAAATTTAGCATAACCTTGACCTTCATATTTTCTCTCTAGAAAATCAAAGCTTTCTCCTGTTAGCGTATTTAAAATAGTCATTAAATTTTTAACACCAGGTTGTTCATCTGAATATTTAACTGTTCCAAGGCTGTCAGTTACTGCTCTTGAAATTTTCTTTTTTATAACCTCTGGTGGATCCATAAGTAGAATAAAACTATTTGGATTATCTGATGACTTTGACATCTTCTTTAATGGTTCTTGAAGGTCCATAATCTTTGAACCCTCTTTTGGTATATATGGTTCTGGTATCTTAAATGTTGGACTATAAGAATTATTAAATCTTTCTGCTATATTCCTAGTAAGTTCTAAATGTTGTTTTTGATCTAGTCCTACAGGTACTAAATCTGTTTGATATAAAAGTATATCTGCTGCCATAAGTACTGGATAATTTAAAAGTCCTGCACTTATAGACGTATCATTCCCAAATTTACTTGACTTGGTTTTATATTGAGTCATTCTGCTTAGTTCTCCAACATAAGTATTACAATTTAAAAGCCAAGCAGCCTCTGTATGTGCAGATACATGTGATTGTATAAACATAGTATTTTTTTCTGGATCAAGTCCTGCTGCTAAATAAATTGCAAGTATTTCTAAAGTTCTCCTTCTTAAATCCTTTGGTTCTTGTCTTGCCGTAATTGCATGTAGATCTACTACACAATAATAGCAATCATATTCATCCTGCAATTTTACCCAGTTTTTTAAAGCTCCTAAATAATTTCCTATTGTTAAATTGCCTGATGGCTGTATTCCACTAAATACTACTTTCTTACTTATTTCTTCCATTTTAACATCTCCTACAAAAAAATTAAAAGCCCTGAACAAAGCATTAACTTTGTTCAGGGCGAAATATACGCGGTACCACCTAATTTTCGGAAAACCTAGTTTTCTCTCATTTAAAGATATGTCTATCTTTACCCTTATAACGTAGGTCAAACGCTTAGGAATACTAATCTTCCTCCTAAATCTCAGAAATCCATTCAACTTAAACATAACTGCTGAATCTCACCATATTCAGCTCTCTTTAAATCTGTTTTTAAGCTTACTTACATCTCATCATCAATTAACTATATATTAAATATAGTATTCTACAAGTTTTTTGTCAATACTATTTTTTCCACAATCCGTGAAGGTGGCAATATTATCTAATATAATATTCTCCTGTCATGGGATAAATTATATATTTTCACATATTATTTAATAATAATTTAGCTTTTATTCGGAATACTACTTAATACAGACTATATGTTTAGTATTATTATGTCTGATATTTGAAAGGAGAATGCTACAATGTCAAAAAAACCTTATTTACCAAGAGAAAGAGGCTACATGGAAGAAAAACCCAAAAAGATCAAAGCATATTCTAAAAGTGATTATACAGAGCTTCCTGATCCCGTACAAGACCCTATTGCTTGTAATAATATTTCTTGGCAAGAATTTGATTATACCTACGACGAAACAAAAGATGAACCAGACGACGAAAAAAGTTAAGAGTTAAGAGTTAATGTGGATTTTTCTGCTTAGGCAGAAAAATCTCTGTTATAATATAATAATATAATATAATATAATAGGATTACTTTTCTTTAACAAAGAATAGTGTACTATTTTTTGTTTTACATGGATTCTATCTTTGATAGTGATTTTAAGTTGTACAAGCTAAATATCTGCTTTTTTGAAATAATTACAAACCCTAAATCACACCTTTAACTTTATCCTCCACAAATTTGTTCTAATAAAATAAGAATGTAAGTAGATTTGTCTACAAATCTACTTACATTCCCGATTTTTCTGCTCCAGCAGAAAAATCTTCCATAACTCTTAACTTTTAACTGTAACTGTCACAGTTCCATCGTGACAGTCACCTCGTGTTCCCCGCTTTCAAAGAATGGTATACTTCCATTTTTCATGGACTTTCCATCAACCATTACTCCACGATCTTCCCCTCTTGTTACTTTAATATTATATTTACATTTTTCATGAATATAAGTTATCTCATATTCATTCCACTCTTTAGGCACACATGGATGTATTTCAAACCCTTTACCCTTTGAAAGAGTTAATCCCAATATACCTTCAATCCCAACTCTATACATCCAACCAGCAGCACCGGTATACCAAGTCCATCCACCTCTTCCCATGTTTGCTTCTTGTGAATATACATCTGCTGCCATAACATAAGGTTCAACCTTATATATATCACTATCCTCCTTAGTTTTAGAATGGTTTATTGGATTTATCATATTAAAAAGTTTCCATGCTCTATCATTTTCACCCAGTCTAGCCATAGCAAGAATTACCCAGGTTGCTGCATGTGTATATTGCCCTCCATTTTCTCTTACACCAGGAATATAGCCCTTTATATATCCAGGTTCAAGCTGAGAATTATTAAATGGTGGCGTTAGCAATAACACCATTTTATTATCCTCTTTAACAAGATATTTCACCAATGAATTCATTGCAATTTTAGCGTGTTTAGGCTCTCCCGCCTTAGATATAACTGACCATGATTGAGAAAGTGAATCTATTTTGCACTCATCATTTTGTGATGAACCTAGTGGCGTTCCATCATCAAAGTATGCTCTTCTGTACCAATCTCCATCCCAAGCATTTTTTTCTAGATTTTCTTTGACAAAATCACTTAACTCAGAATATCTCTCACTTCTGTATTCATCTTTTTTATATTTACATATATCATTAAAATCCTTAAGTATACTGTAAATGAACCATCCAAGCCATACGCTTTCACCTTTTCCTTGATTTCCCACAGTACTCATACCATCATTCCAGTCTCCACTACCCATTAGGGGAATATTGTGACTCCCAAATTTCAAGCCTTTCTCCAATGCCTTTATGCAATGCTCATATATTGTGCCTGACTTATGGGATTTTCGTGACACATTATATCTTTCATCTTCCCCATCCTTAAGAGGCTCATCTTCAATATAAAACACCTGTTCATCAAGAATACTGTAATCTCCAGTATTTTTAATATAATCATTAGTTACATATGGTAGCCACAATAAATCATCTGAAAATCTAGTTCTTATGCCACTGTCAATCACAGGATGCCACCAATGCTGAACATCACCTTCTAAAAACTGTCTAGATGCACTTAAAAGTATTTGCCTTTTGGTCATTTCAGGTTTTAAAAAACTTAGTGACATTACGTCTTGAAGTTGATCCCTAAAACCATAGGCACCTCCTGATTGATAAAATGCAGTTCTTGACCATAATCTACATGATATGGTTTGATACATTAGCCATCCATTTATCATTATATCCATAGTTTCATCAGGTGTTTTAACTTTTATCTTTCCAAGTATATCTACCCAGTATTTTTTCGTATTTTCCAGTTCAACTGTAGTACTTCGCTGTTTTGAATATTTATCTAAAACCCTTTCTATTTCCTCAAGGCTTTCATCTTCACCAAAGACAATATCAATTATTGTTTCTTCATTTTCCTCTAAACTAATCTTTGAATTTTCTGCCAAACATGGATCTAGCCCAGCACCAACATTATTAGAAAGCCTTTCCTTTGTAATTGCAAAGGGTTTTTCTATGCTACCGCCTCTTCCTATGAATTCCTTCCTATCACCAGTAAAGCTGTCCTCATTCCCTCCTATTATTTTTAGGTAAGCAAAAGCCTTTCCAAAGCTTGAACTGTATGGATTTCTAGCATATATAAATTCATTGTCTTTGTGTATATAGGTTACCATATGTAAACCTGTATCTCTTGGAATTACTCCTAGTACTAGCTGGCTATAATAGGTTAATGATAATTTTCTTTTAATATTTGATATATTTTTTAGTTTAGCTCTAATAATCTTAACCTTTTCGTCCATGGGAACAAACATAGTCATTTCACCTATTATTCCGAAGGCTACATGTTTAAAATTAGAGTACCCTCTTCCATGTTCTATAATATATTCCCCTTCATCCCTTATAGGTTTAGGTGAAATACTCCAGACATCCGAAGTTTGCTCATCTCTAATATAGAGTGCCTCCCCTAATTTATCACTGACATAATCATTGGACCAAGGCGATAATTTATTTTCTCTACTATTTTTGCACCAAGTATATGCACTTCCAAGTTCTGAAACGTGAAATCCAAAATTTTCATTTGAAATTACATTAATCCAAGGTGCTGGTGTATTCTGATTATCTCTAAGTCTTATAACATATTCATTGGCAGCTATGTCAAACCCACCATATCCATTATAATATTTTAACTTTCTCTCTGGAAAACTGTAATGCTTTTCTTCATTTTCTACATGCTTTGACTTTAAAGTGAGTGCGTCATATTTTAGTTTTATACTATTTTTTACTTGCTTTACTAAAAGCCCTTTATCCGAATCTATGAGGAATCTTGCTATGCCAATCAAGAAATTTATATTTTCCTCATTAATAGTTGACCTTCCAAGCAGAAAGACCCCACCAGACTTATTTTCTTTACCTTTGGAATGTCCAGAAGTAATTACATCTCCCAATGCATCAGTCAAAGTTTGCAAGTAATTACTCTCTTCCATATTAATAATTACTAAGTCTACCTTTAAACCTTTCATTGACCAGTATTCATGTGCATTTAATACTTGCTTTACAAGACCTATATCTTCTTCGCTCCTAACTAACAGGAGCACTATTGGCAAATCTCCGGATATACCATATGCCCATAATGCACTTTGAGGTTTATCTACAGCCTTAATATACTCTTCTCTAGCTCTTACCATGGTGTTCATAAAAATAATTTTAGATACCATACATTGATAGAGATTAGCTTGATTGGGTTTTATTCCCAGATAGTTTAGTTCAACCTGACTTTGACTCCATGCTAAACTAAACACTCTATTTACATTCTGTAGTTCACTGTACTTTGCAGCTAAACTAATAGCATCCTCTTTTGATTCAGTAACAGAACTTATATATGATATACCACAACTACTCCCAGGTTTTATCTTTATTTTTCTCCTTATAGATATAATTGGATCTATTACGTTTCCTACTATATTATTAAGGTCTTTATTATTCTCTAGAGCCATAGGATAAGTTAAATTCCCACCTCTTCCTATAAAATTCACCCTGCTAGTTTCATATTGAACATCTCCAATTGTTTTACCGTCTACCACCATACTTTGCATAACCCAAGGTTTCTTCTGATTTTTAGCTCTAGGTCTTCTATTTGCTAGTATGCACATAGGTTCCTTTAGAAATTCAGTTCTTATAAAAAGGTTACTAAAAGCGGGATGAACTTCGTCTGCATTCATAGGTGCCAATGTTACCTCACAATAGCTTGTGATTTCTATCACTCTTTCGAAGTTACCATTGTTTTTTATTACAATCCTTCTTATTTCTGTGTTATCCTCATTTGATACGGCAATTTCAGTATGAGTTTCAATATCATTGTCCCTTCTTTTAAACTCAACTTTATCCAAAGCAAAAATGGCTTCATATGATTCTCCCGCTGTTTTACAAGGTTCATAGGTAGCGCTCCAAAATTTTTCTTTGTTTACATCCTTAATATAGAAAAATAGCCCACTGTCATCAATGGTTACATCTTCTCTCCATCTGTACGCCATCATATCCTTCAATTTTCCATAACCGCTACCACTATTTGTAATCATAACTGAATAGTCGCCATTAGACAATAAATGTGTTTCTGGCATTTCTGTATTATGATTATAATGTCTTACTATAAAATTCGCTCTTTCATCATTAAATTGAGATACTTCAAAGGACTGTTCTCTATCATAGGTAACAACTTTAGGCACCCTTTCCTGTAAAAGTAATTCTGTTGCCTTTACCTTTGGTATTTCATGGAATCTATTTTGAAGTACGTAGCTATTGATTATATTATCAATTGCCATAAGACACATCCCTTGATGATGAACCATAAAGCATCGTACAATGGCACTATTTATACCTTTAGGCATCCTATCCAAGGTATAGTCAATTGCTTCATATAAACCATATTGTCCTTCCATACCCTGAGAGATTATTCTCTTTAAGTTAACTAACCCGCTACTTAAGTCCTCCTGCATTGCTAATATTGTAGAATATGGTGATATTACAAGTTCATCCACAAGTCCTCGTTTTAATCCTATTCCTGGTACCCCAAAAGCTTTGTATTTATAATTTGCTGCAACATCAAAACTATAAAATGCTGATTCGGAAATTCCCCAACAAGGTATCCCCCTACTTTTGGCATACTTTTTTTGCCCATTAATAACACTTTTGTAACTCTCGCTAAGAAGCGTATCAGGATAATTTTTCATAATAAGTAATGGCATAAAGTATTCAAACATAGTACCACTCCATGAGACAAGTCCTTTTCCTTTACCCATAAATGTCATTGCTCTACCAAGCTTAAACCAATGTGTTTGCTCCACATCACCATTAGCAATTGCAATAAAACTTGCCTGTCTTGATTCAGATGCTAGCAAATCATAATAGCAATTACTTAAACTTCCTTTATCTACATCATATCCAATTGAAAATAACTGCCTACTTCTATCATATAATATTTTAAAATTCATTCCATCTGCCATAGTTTTAAGCCTAGCTTTTAGATTATCTATTCTATCCTTAACCGTGCTTATTTCAATTTTACTATTGCTAAGCAAATCCTTTAAATTGTTAATCCATTTTGTATCCTCACCAAATGCATCATCGCTAATTTTAATTGTATCTATTATCTTATCAATTTCTTCTGGTATATTCTTTAGTGGAACTTTATATGATAAATCTTTTATCTTTTCAGCCTTGTCGACTATCATTTCAGCCCTAATATTTGCGATTTCTGCCCAAGGAAATATTTTTTCCAGTTCTTCCATCCTTTTTTCAAGCTGATGTTTAACCTTTAAGTTCCAATAAAGCACCGCATTTGTGCTGTTTTTTCCCAGCTTATCACATTTTATCTTTACCTCTTTGAAAGTCTTTTTTAGTTCTGCAGCATCAAGTTTTGAGGCTTCAATCTGAGTAATGTCATCATTATAATAATTTGCAATTGTTAGTTTTCTCTCAATCTCCTCATTTGCAATTCTTAAAGTATCGCAGATTCCATCTCTATATACTCCACTTATCAGTGGCCTTGACATATAATCATTTAATGCTTCTTCTGTAAGCCAAATATAGCCTAGCAAGTTTCCACTATCAACTGTTGAAATATATTTTGGATTTAGCGGCTGTTTCGTCTTTGTATCATACCAATTATAAAAATGTCCATGAAGTTTTTCTAAAGATTCCATACTCTCCATTATCTTATCAAGTTTCCATATTAGCTCATCTAAACTTGTATATCCAAGATCATAGCCTACAAGATTCGAAGTTATTCCCATACCCATATTAGTTGGAGATGTTCTATGTGCCACTCCCACGGGTGGATCTTCTTGATAATTATCCGGTGCTAAAAAGTTTTCCTCCTGATTTATAAAATCTTCAAAATATGCAAAGGTTTTTCTGCTTATTCTTCTAATGAGAATTCGCTCTTTATCTGAAAGTTTCATTACAAACTCTATTCTATCTCTACTTATTAAAAATGCAATAATTGGGCTAAGAAACCATAAAATACAAGATGGGAGCATTACAATCCCTATTGTTGTACCTCTTCCCAATGCCAATGACTCTATTAACAAGCTTAGGACACTCCCCTGCCACATAAACTCAGTATAATCCATAATTTTTTTACCGCTGTTCATTTCTACATCTTCAGCAGTCTGCCATTGTAACATATTCTTCTTGCTAATAATTAATCTATATAGTGTGGTAAATATAGCATCAAGCATTAAACATGCATTAAAAGCTAGAAAGCTAAAAATTAAAAATACCTGTAGTATTAAATTTTTATTACTATTCATCTTACCAGTTATACTTAATCCCCTCATAGGTGATGCCACAACTTCTGAAACATCAAAAAGCCAAGGGAAAATTAATGATATAAATGCTAGACTAAGCCATTTTTCAAATCCATCTGGTACAACAGTAAGGGATAATATTATCAAAACCATTATGGACGGTGAAATAAGACTTTTTCTTAAGTTATCTATCATTTTCCACCTTGATAAACCATTTATTCCTATTCTCTTATTTATATATGGTAATAGCTGCCAGTCTCCTCTTACCCATCTATGAAGTCTTTTACTACTTGCATTATAATATGCTGGATAGCCATCAATTAATTCTACGTCTGATATTAATGCACATCTTGCTAATTCTCCTTCTAAAAGATCATGACTAAGCACTGTATTATCTTTTATTTTACCTTCAACCATATTTTCAAAAGTATCAATATCATAAATTCCCTTACCAGTATAAATACCTTCTCCAAATAAATCTTGATATACATCTGATACCGCCATACTATATGTGTCTATTCCTGTCTCCCCAGAAAATATTTTAGAATAAAAGGTTTTGTTAGATTTCACCGTACTAATAGATACCCTAGGTTGCATAATGCCGTATCCTCTTGTTACCTTTCCATTTGCTATTTTTGCTTGATTTAATATATGACTCATAGCACCAATAAGCTTTTTAGCTGCATCCATTGGTAATTTTGTATCGGCATCTAAAGTTATTACATATTTTATATCAATAAGACTTTTTATATCACCGCTTACCACATTAAAGCTAGTGGCCCCATTACCTTTTATCATAGAATTAAATTCCATTAGCTTACCTCTTTTTCGTTCCCAGCCAAGCCACATATTCTCCTTTTCATTATATGTTCTATATCTATTGAAAAAATAAAAAATATCCCCATCTTCCCCCTTATATTTTTCATTTAATTCCCTTGTTAGCTTTAAAGCCACTGAATTTATATTATCATCCTTAGGCAATTCCTTCTCATCTTTGCTGTCCTTGAAATCTCCAAGTACAGCAAAATATAGATTTTTTTCCTTATTAGCTAAATAATAAATTTCAAGCTGATTTATAAGTTCCTCAGCCTTTTTCTCATCATTTATAAGAGCTGGAACTACAACTATTGTTCTACTTTCATCTGGTATACCTTCATATAATTCAATCTTTGGAATAAATCTAGTGTCAGTAAGATGGTTTATACTCCAATTTAGCACTGAATTAACTATTTCGCTACATGGCAAAATAGCTACAAGACCCGCAATAACATATTTCCAAATCACTATATTTTTATCACTAACAAGACTCATGCTTATAATAATTCCCATCAAAGTTATAGTTCCTAATACATTGGCCAATATGTACCAAAAGAATTTATGATCTTTAAATGGTATAGTTAAAATATGAATACCTTTTTCCTTAAATTTTATTTTTTTCTTAAGACAATCAATTCCTTTATCTACAATGTAGTATCCCACATGCTTTTGATATTCATCATTTGTTTCTGCTTCCTCTGCACATTGGATAGACATTTTGGCTACATAATCTTCAGGTAATTTCATGTGTTGAGCGAGTTTTTCAATATTATGTCTGTAATAGTCCCTTGATGCAAAATCCATCTTTTCATATATTTTAGTTGGATCTTGTTTTAATACTTGCTCCACATAACTTAATTTTTCAAAACATTCTCTCCATGTTAATGCTTCAACTTCTCTTATTGAATTAATGCAACTACCCATTGAAATCTTTAAATTGGCCTGAATTTGATGTTCAAGCGTAATAACCTTTTCTGTACTAATCCCTGCTTCATCAAGCTTATTATCTATCCACTTGTATATATCTTCGTTATCTATAGCATTATCTCTTAGTATCTTTAAAAGTCTTTCACTAAAATGAGGAGTAAATTTTAGATTTTCTGATAATATATCCTTTAACTCAGGGTTTTGTGCACCATTATTTGTAGCATTAATGATTTTATCTCCAATTATATCTGCTTTACGTTTTTCAGTTTGAGCATCCATAATCTTAACTGTAATATCACTTATACTTTGTATTAATGCTATTCTAAGCATTTTAGGCAATACCCAAAGCTCATTATTTGTCAGTATACAATGTTTTTGGTATTCACCAACAAATTGGATTATTGTTTTTTCGTCAATTTTACTTTCTGATTTGCATGCTATTTCCTGGGCAATAGCATATATTCTTGGATAACCCTTAACTTTACCTTTTTCTACAATAGGCAGTTTTTTATAAAAATCCTCACCAATATTATGTTTTATATCCTTATATTCCTTTTCAATTAAATATATATTATCCATTAGCCATTCTGCTACAGGTAGTACATCTCGTTTATATTTCATTTCCCCATTGATATACTCATACCCTTTAAGAATAAGCTTAAAACTTTTATCAAGACTTTTTATTATTTTCTTCTTACTGCTTGCTGTTTTAAGCCTTTTATAATATTCAGATGTATTAGTAGCATGGTTTAAGAACTCCTCATTAGGCATATATACCCATCCTTTCCCGAAAAATTAATAAAGTGAAACTTTACTTAGTATTCCCGAAAATGAAAATAAAATTATAAAATTTATAATCTTGATTTCTTTTGATATAACATTTATTTTTAAAGTTAATGATAATAAAATGAAAAAGGATAAAATAGAAGGTTAGATTTGAAAAACAAATCTAACCTCCTGTTTTATCCTTAACTCTTAACTCTTAACTCTCAACTCTCAACTCTCAACTCTCAACTTTTTACCTAGAGTAGTTTTATTTCATTCTCTATAATTTCTTCGTAGGTCTGCCTTTTACAAATTAGCTTCGCATTTCCATCAGACACAAATACTACCGCCGGCTTTGGAATTTTATTGTAATTACTACACATGGAATACCCATAAGCACCCGTACTTGCTACTGCTAAAATATCACCACTAACAGATTTAGGAATATCCACATCTTTTAATAGAATGTCCCCTGATTCACAACACTTTCCTGCTATTGTCACCCTTTCACAGCAAGTATCATTCATCTTATTGGCAATTGTGCATTTGTATTCTGCCTGATACAGTGCTGGTCTTATATTATCCGTCATGCCACCATCAACTGAAACGTATTTTCTTACGCCTTGGATATTTTTAATAGAACCAATTGTATAAAGGGTTGTTCCTGCATTTCCTATAATGGATCTTCCTGGTTCAATAATTAAGCTAGGTAAATTCATTTTTAATTCTTTAGCTTTTTCTTCCGCTCTTTTTAGAATAATATAGCAAAAATCCTCTATTTTTTTAGGCTCGTCACCCTCCTTATAAAAGATTCCAAATCCACCACCAAGATCAAGTTCTTTTATTTCATAGCCAGTTTTTTCTTTGATATCTTTAATAAGTTGAAGCATCACATCTACCTCATCTTTATAAGGTTTAATTTCAAAAATTTGAGATCCAATATGTGCGTGCAACCCTTGTAATTCAATATTAGGCAATTCTATTGACTGTTTAACAGCATTTAGTACATCATCATTAATAAGATTAAATCCAAATTTAGAATCTATCTGTCCTGTCTTAATATATTCGTGAGTATGAGCTTCAATTCCAGGAGTAATTCTCAGAAATATTTTTTGAATTCTATTATTTTCCTTAGCAATTTCATTTATTTTTTCTATTTCATAAAAATTATCCACAACAAATATTCCAACCTTGAGTTCAATTCCCATTTTTATTTCTTCAATAGTTTTGTTGTTTCCATGAAATAAAACTTTTTCCATGGGGAAATCGCTTTTATAAGCAGTAAACAATTCACCACCTGATACTACATCAAGATTTAATCCCTCTTGATTTATTACCTGGCACATAGCTATAGTTAAAAATGCCTTGCCTGCATATGCAACTTTGTTAGTTCCTTTTTCTAGCTCAAAGGCCTTATAATACTTTTTACATTTTTCTCGCAAAAGCTGTTCATCAATAACATAAAGTGGCGTCCCGAAATTTTCACATAAATGCGTACTGCTTACACCCCCTATGCATAGTTCCTCTTTTTTTATATCCATTGTTCCAAAAAGTTTCATTCACGTTCCCCCTCATATAATTAGTAAATTAAAGATTAAATTTAGTTGCAATTAGATTTACTGCCTTTTCTTTATCCTCTTGTTTAATTGCACATGTAATTCTGATTTGTGAAGTAGTAATTAGTTTTACATCTATTTCATTTTCCGTAAAAATACGAAATATCTTTGATGCCACGGCAGATGTTGCCTTGATTCCTATACCAACCACAGAAAATTTAGTTATATCCCTATCTACAAAAACATTTTTAGTTGCCCCAAAATTTTTTATTATTTCGGTACATTCATCTATATCATCTTTAGGTATTGTAAAAGAAACACTTACTTTACCTTCCATTGGTGCAGTCTGGCTAATCATATCTATATTAATTTTCTTACTACCTATAGCTTCAGCAATATAAGATAAAATATTTATATCTTGATCTATTCCATTCATTGTAATTGCAATATTATTATCACTAGTAGCAATTCCTGTTACTGATTTACTCTCCATATTCATATTATCTACTTCTTTTATATCTGTTCCTTGAATTTCTCCACAACTTAGTCCAACATGTATTGGAACCCCATATTTTTGCCCAAGTTCTATGGATCTTGGATGCATAACTTGGGCTCCAAGCCCAGCAAGCTCTAGCATTTCTTCATAATCAATTTCTTTTATCTTTTTAGCCCGACTATATTCCCTGGGATCTGCAGTGTATATTGAATCAACATCAGTATATATTTCACAAGTACCATTAAGTTTAACAGCTAAAGCAACTGCTGTAGTATCAGATCCTCCTCTGCCTAATGTAGTTATATCACCAATCTCATTGATTCCCTGAAAACCTGCTATTATAACAATTTTTTCTTCATTTAAACTTTTAATTATTATTGATATATCTAAATCTTCAATTAAGGATTTCCCATGTTCACCACTTGTTTTCATTCCAATTTGATACGCAGTATAGCTAACAGCATCATATCCCATATTTTTTATTGCCATAGCAAGTAGTGCAGATGAAATCATTTCCCCAGTTGACAATATTACATCTAATTCCCTCTTGTCCGGTTTTTTGAAATTCCCTTAGCTAAATTTATTAACTCATCTGTAGTATCTCCCATTGCCGAAACAACCACAACCATTTCATTGCCTTTTTCTTTTCTTTTAATTATTGTTTCTGCGACCTTTCT
This sequence comes from uncultured Clostridiaceae bacterium, assembly GCA_963725425.1. GTDB lineage: Bacteria > Bacillota > Clostridia > Clostridiales > Clostridiaceae > Clostridium_I. The sequence continues at coordinate 365,839 of CAVRYJ010000045.1, read as the reverse complement.
GATTTTCTCTGTGGTAGCAACGGAACTCCCACCATACTTTTGTACAATTACTGGCATATTATTGAAATCCCCCTTGTGTCTCTCTTAATAATTTAGCGTATTAAACCTAGGATACTTCAGTATTAAAATGTAAGGCATCTAACACAAAATAAAATATTATTTTGTGTTAGATGCCTTACAGCAAAAAATACAAAATATTGCGTCAAAGGAACACCTTTGCCGCAATATAATTATACATATGCAACCTTATGTGTACCTTGTAGCTCTCCACCTTTTATCAGTGACAACTTTACATATATTCTATGCAAAGTCAGAAAATAAACCTGTCAGTTCATTTTCTTCGGCTAAAATTCCTTTATTTATTCTTCTTAGCGTGCCCGCTCAGAATAAATACTCATAATTTCAGCGCCTCTACCCTAGGTTAACAAAACCTTATTAAATTATTTTTTATTGTATCATATATCAATTAATATATCAATGTAAAATAAAGCATTTTACATATAGTTCTGATCGAATTGTGATAATGTCTTATTATACCGAATTTGATTATGTCCCAAAAAGAATGTAGTATAATAAAACCTCATGACTAAGAAATGAGGTGGACAAAATCAGAAAGGTAGATTTAAGGATGAATGAAAATGCAAAATATAAAATAATAAAAAAATTAGTAGATATTAATGGCAATAAGCGAAGAGCAGCTATAGAACTTAATTGCACTGTTAGACATATTAATAGAATGATTATTGGCTATAAAGAAAAAGGAAAGAACTTTTTTATCCATGGAAACCGTGGCGTAAAACCTGCACACGCTTTACCAGATGCTACAAGACAAACTATTGTTGATTTATATCGCACAAAGTATGAAGACAGCAATCTGATTCATTTTTCAGAGCTATTAAAAGATTTTGAAGGAATTACAGTTTCATCAAACACTGTACGTTCTATCCTTTTACAGGAATTCATCCTGTCACCAAAGGCAAATCGTGTTACTAAAAAAGCTTTACAAGCAAAACTAATAGATATGGGAAAATCTACAAAATCGAAGGAAAAAGCTAGTATTATTCAGAGCTCCATTCTTGCTATTGAAGAAGCACATCCTAGACGCCCGAGATGTGCATACTTTGGAGAAATGCTACAGATGGATGCATCTGTTCATCTTTGGTTTGGTGAGTCCAAGAGTCAACTCCATATCGCTGTAGACGATTCTACCGGAGCTATTGTAGGCGCTTATTTTGATGCCCAAGAAACGCTAAATGGATATTATCATGTACTTGAGCAAATATTGAAAACCTACGGTATTCCATATATGTTTTACACCGATAGGCGTACAGTTTTTGAGTATAAACAGAAAAGATCCCCTTCTATCGAAGAGGACACTTTCACTCAATTTGGCTATGCATGCAAACAACTTGGAATCGATATTAAAACCACCAGTATTCCACAAGCTAAGGGACGAGTGGAACGAATGTTCCAAACACTGCAATCAAGACTCCCAATTGAATTGCGCTTAGCCGGAGTAGGCACACTTGAGCAAGCAAATGAATTTTTAAACTCCTACATAAAAAAATTCAATGCTCAGTTTGCGCTACCATTAGATAATATCAAATCTGTATTTGAAACACAACCTAGTATTGAAAAAATCAATTTAACTCTTGGTGTACTTGCTGGTAGGAAAGTAGACAATGGGAGTTGTGTAAAATACAATAAAGGATATTATCTTCCTGTGGATGCTAAGGCTCACCCTGTGTATTATCATAAAGGTACCTGCGGTATAGTAATAAAGGCGTTTAACAATGAGCTATATTTTTGTGTAAATGAAAAAGTTTATGCTCTTGAATTGCTTCCAGAGCATGTTCCCTCATCAAGGAACTTTGACCTTGCGGTGATCCCTAAGACTCCTAAAAAACGCTACATACCACCGATGAATCACCCATGGAGGAAAGCATCATTTGAAGGGTACTGTAACAAACAGGCTCATCGCCAAAAGGAAGCATAGCATAAAAAAACTAAAAAAATCTTTTTACTTAAAAAAATTAAGTTGTAAGATGTGTTTGCTATACCCAAAAATAAGGTTAAAAGCGTAACAAAGCACCAGCTATTGCTGGTGCTAATAATTAAAACTTTTTGGGACATTTTCAAATTCAGTTGACATGTAAAATAAAGCATTTTACATATAGTAGACTTTCATACTGACATTTTAATATTCTTAAGTGATATTTTAATAGTAATCTTATTTTGGGTTAAACTAAAGTAAATAATTTGTTTGAAAGGAGATGCCATATTGACTAATTTTAATTCCTTAAATAGTTCAAAAGCTAACATTCAAAGTGTTAGAGATCATGACAAAGAAGCAAAACTCTCAATGAAAGCAAAGCTAAAGGAACAAGGTCAATCTGAATTTAATAAATTTAATATGAATGGTGAGAATCAAAGAGGAGATGATTTGGAGAGAAGCAAAAACCAAAACTAACAAAAAAGTTACAAGTTTCAAGTGACAAGTGACAAGCTAATAGACCCCCTCAAGAAGCTGGACTACACACTCGAATGAAGGTAGAATAAAAAAGTAGTGTTTAGGGGGTAAATTATGACTACTAGATTTACAAGAAAGTTCACAGAAGAAGAGAGAGTTGCAATTGTTGAAGAAGCTTTGGAATACGGGAGTAATGCTTTAGTTGCAGCAAAGCATGAGCTTAATCCTGGTCAAGTTGCAAATTGGAAAGGTAATTATAGAAGATATCAACAGACACTGAAGCCGAAGGAACCAAAAGAAGAGAACATCATTGTAAATTACAAAACTGAGTACAAGAAATTAATTGATGAAAATAAGGAAAAAGATTTAGAAATAGCAATATTAAGAGATCTACTAAAAAAAAAGAAGACGATATAGACTACTACGAATATGCTGAACAATGTATTTCTTGTGGAGCGCCAGTGATTGCTATTATTAGAATACTAGGGCTAAAAAAGTCAACGTATTATCGAAGACAAAAGGTTATAGCAGAAGGCGATAAGCCGGGTAGAAGGGAAAATGGTATTATACCAGGATTTAGTTATAATCTTAATAATGTAAAAATAAATGACTTAGAAATACAGAAATATATAAGTAAAATAAAATCTGAAGAGTTTGGTAGACATTATGGATACAAGAAAGTATCATCTGTACTTAAGCGAAAATATTGTTTAAAGATAAATAAGAAAAAGGTTTATAGATTAATGAATTCAATGGGAATGTTAAGAGATAAAATGGAGCGTGTTAGCAAATATAAACGTATTTGTAAAAACCATTTAATTAATCATTCCAATGGATTATGGGAGATGGATACAAAATATATTTATATTGCAGGCACACGTCAGGTGGCTTATTTGACCTCAATGATAGATGTGTTTGACCGAAACATTGTATCTTGTAAAATGTCGCTCTCTGCCAATACTGAGACAGCTCAGGAAGTGATGCTTGCCGCATTATATAATAGGGACATTAAAAATAGTGTGACAGGACTTACAATGCGGACAGATAATGGGTCACAGTTTATCGCACATAAATTCGAAAAAATGTGTATAAAGGAAAACTTAATACACGAAAGAATCCCTGTGCATAGCCCCAATTATGATGCACATATAGAGTCATATCATAGATACCTTCAAGACGAATGCCTTGCAGGTAGGATATTCAACACTTTAGAAGAAGCAAGGGCTGTTGTCTTTAATTATGTTAATGGTTACAATACTATACGAGTTCATTCATCGATAGATTACAGAACTCCATTTGAGTTCTATAATTTGAAAAATTCAAATTTTAAGAATGAGCTAGTAATTAGATTATAAAGTCCCATCTGAGGGGGCCAATCCGCAAGTTAAAGAGATTTTGCCTTAGGGCAGAGTAAAACAATAAAAAAAGGGACTGTCTCAAAATCATATGAAATTGCAAAGCAATTTGTTATGATTTTGAGACAGCCCCTTTTACATTTATAGATTGCAATAATAGCTGTGAAAAAGTATGCAAAGATTTATGATTATTCCCATATAAAAAGCTAAATTTAAATTGATTTTTCTGCTCCAGCAGAAAAATCCTCCTTAACTTTTAACTCTTAACTTTTAACTCTTAACTGCTCCTTATGTGGTGTAGTCTCTATCAATAGTTATAACCGTATCATATCCTGGATGTTCAAGCTTAATTGCATTATCAATATATATTTTAAGTTTTGCTTCATCTTCTTCCGTGACTTTGTTATCAAAGCTTATTACTAAATCGAATATTAAATTTTTATTTTCACCATTTCCAACTATCCTAAAATCATGCATTGAACTTACAACCGGAAATTTCTTCAATACCTGAACAACGGTTCTCCTTGCATCTGTAACTTCCTTTGAATCTGTATACACTGGATCCATATGTATTACAATAAACATATTTAATCTTTTGAAAGTTCCTTTTCCGCCCTATCAATTACCTCATGAATTTTCATAATGGATATGTTATATGGAACTTCTGCATGAAGAGAAGCCATAGTTCTTCCAGGTCCATAATTATGAATAATAAGATCATGCACTCCAAGAATATGTTCATAGCCAAGTACTGAGTTTTTTATTTCCATTACAAGCTTTGGATCTGGTGCTTGACCTAATAGAGGGTTTAATGTTGCTTTTACAAATGATAGTCCTGACAAAAATATAAATATTGCCACCACCATACCAACATATCCATCTATATTTATCTTAAAAACATATGATGCCATCAGTGAAATTATTACACCACTTAGTATCGCTACATCATTTAATGAATCTGCTCCAGTTGCTTTAAGTGTTGATGAATCGATCATCTTACCTAAGGACTTATTGAAATAGCTTAACCATAACTTAAATGGTATTGCTAAAATTATAATTACAAATGTTATAATATTAAAGCTAACTGCCTGAGGATGTAGTATCCTATCAATAGAAGTTTTAATAAATTGAAGTCCAACTACTAAAATTACAAATGAAACTATCAGTGCTGAAATATATTCCATTCTTCCATGTCCAAAAGGATGTTCTTTGTCTGCTGGCTTATTTGAAAGTCTGAATCCAACAAGGGTTACTATGGAAGATGTTACATCCGCAAGATTATGAAATGCATCAGCTATTATAGCGATACTGTTGGTCATTGCTCCAAGTATAATTTCTATAATAAACAAAGCCATATTTACGATTATTCCAATAATACCACTAACAGTTCCATACTCTTCTCTAACTTTTCTGTTATTTATATCTTCATAATTTTTAACAAAACGTGATATTATAAATTTTGCAGTCATTATAATCACTCCTCAATAACGTAAGGCATATGACGCAAAATAAACTAGGGGACTGTCTATTTATTTTTCGAATATGCCTAAATTAATTATTAAATTATATTATACAATATATTCTTAAAATAGTATAATAAGATTGCTGTATTTAGTACTATTTTTATAATCATTAATTGATTATATATGAATTTACTACATATATACATATATATAGGAGGGGTAAAATGAATAAAGAGCAATTATTGGCAGAAAAACTTATAGATTTTATATACGAAAGTCCTTCAGCTTTTCATGCTGTGAAAAATATGAAAAATGAATTAAATCAAAATGGATTTTTAGAACTAAATGAAGCTGAAAGATGGGAAATTCAAAAGGGTGGGCACTATTATGTTAGTAGGAACGATTCAGCACTAATAGCTTTCACAGTGGGCAGTGGGATAATAGCTAAAAAAGGATTTAAATTAATAGGTGCACACACAGACTCTCCTGGTTTTAGAATTAAACCTTCACCAGAAATAACTTCTGAAAGTAACTATATTAAGTTAAATACTGAAGTATATGGAGGTCCTATCCTAAATACCTGGCTTGATAGACCACTTTCTTTAGCTGGAAGAATTGCCATAAAAAGCGGACATGTACTATTTCCAGAAACTAAGCTAATTAATATTAAGAGACCCATTTTGATTATTCCCAATCTAGCTATACATATGAACAGAGCTGTCAACAAGGGTATAGAACTCAATAAACAAATTGATTTGCTGCCATTGATTAGTATGGTAAATGATTCTTTGGAGAAGGATAATCTTTTGATTAAAACCATATCCAAAGAATTAGGAGTAAACGCAGACGATATCTTAGACTTTGATTTATATCTATATGAATTTAATAAAGGAAATATAATAGGTCTTAATAATGAATTTGTTTCCAGTAGCAGACTTGATGATTTAGAGATGCTTCACGCAGCATTCTCTGCATTTTTGAGTTCAAATACTACTCATGGTACAAATGTTTTAGTTTGTTTTGACAATGAAGAATTGGGTAGCCAAACAAAACAAGGTGCAGATTCAGAATTTCTAGCAAATGTACTTGAGAGAATTATTATATGTTTTGGTGGAGATCGTGAAGATTATTTTAGAGCCTTAAATAAATCCTTTATGATTTCGGCGGATTCAGCCCATGCAGTGCATCCTAGTAAAGGTGAAAAAAGTGATCCTACAAATAGACCAATAATTAACCAAGGACCCGTAATAAAAATCAGTGCTAACCAAAAATACACCTCAGATAGCATTAGTTCATCAGTTTATGAGACAATTTGCAAACAATGTGCTGTTCCAGTACAAAAATTTGTAAATAGATCTGATGAGCCTGGTGGAAGTACGATTGGACCAATATCTTCGACTCATGTAAGTATAAGATCCGTTGATATAGGAACACCGCTTTTAGCAATGCACTCAATTAGAGAACTTTGTGGTGTAATGGATCATAGCTACGTGACTCAGACTTTTGAAGAATTTTACAAACTTTAAACCGGTAGCAAATTTAGAGTTAAAGGTTAAGAATTAAGAGTTGATGAAGATTTTCTGATAGCGCAGAACAATCAATAAACTAGAATAACTATTTTGGTATATTTTATTCCATCCTAGTCATTTCCATTGTTTATTTTGCCCCAAGGCAAAATTTCCTTAACTCTTAACTTCTTCTTGTCCTCCAGATCATTTCAACTTAATGTCAAAGTTCCAAGGGCCTTTTTCTTCTATTTCTGGGCGATCAAACTCAAGATTTAAATGTTTTATATTTTTGTCTATGTTAAATTCAAAATAAGCAGGTAAAGAATCTAAATCTGTTTGCATTAAATCTTGTTCAGATACAGAATCATTTTTAATGCTAGGCCCATGCAAACTAAATGAAACAAGATTATTTTTTAAAGCTTTATTATAATTTATATCTACATTGACTCTAACTTTGGTGGCGCTTACTTTTTTTATACTAACTCCTACAGGGTAACCCGCAATATTTACAATTTGCTTTGGTGAAGTTTCGCCATTCTTTGGCAAATCAAGCGAAAATGGTATATTTGTTGAATTATAGTTCATTAATATTTCCGATATTGTCAATGTATATTGTTTATTAGTAACATTTCCGGTTTTGAAGTAATATTCATGACCACCAAGAGCCATGTTTGGACTCATATAAGCTGTATATTTTACGCTAGTATTATTAGTGAGATATATTGGACTACTATTAATCATGTTCTTTTCAGTGTTTTGGGGTATAGCATTTTCATCATTTAAAGCAAGATAAGAATCAGGATACTGTAAGCTTTTAGCTATGCTATTTTGTGGTGCTAAAAGATCAACTCTTAGTTTATCTCCTTCCATGACTGCCACAGCTGTTAAGTTAATTCCATCAATAGCTACAGTTGTTCCTAATTTATTTAATTCTTTTACACCGTTAGCAGCCACTAAAGACATTGGTATTTTTATTTCGTTATTAAAAATTATGGTATAGTCCTTTCCTGCTTTTATATGTCCACTATATTTATAAACTTTGTTCCACTTTGTATCCCCTGTATAATCTTCAGATGCATACTCATTCATTTTATATATATTGCTGTCATTGTCTTCAATTTCCACACTATTAAAACTATGAATTTTATCACCACCAATAGATAAGGTTGCATTTTGATTATCTATATCAAAACCTCTTATTATTATTTTTCCATTTGAATATGATTTAGTTATGCTTTTAATTAACATAAAGTGGGTGCCCCCAGCTCCTGTGTTTTCAACCACACCTATGCCAGGTATAAATTCAAGCACACTTTTAATATTTGCCCATACTGTAGCATTGGAAAAAGGTACACATAATACAATTACAATGGAAGCTGCCATTGCTAATCTCCTCATGATTTTCTTTTTAGGCTTTATTCCTATATTTTTATACACTTTTGCCTTTATTATTTTCATTTCTTCATCCGTAACATCTATATCCTGAGATTCGTCTTCATTTAAGCAGATATCATTTAACATTTCAAACATTTTTTCTTCGATTATACGGTTTTCTTTGAAACCATCCTTTATTACCATTAAAGAGTCATCTCCTTTTTAATAGCACAAAAACTATCCTTCAATTTTTTTCTTCCTCGCCAAAGCCTATTATCTACGGCTTGTCTTGTTAAACTTAAACAATTAGCTATATGTTCTATGGGCTCATCTAAAAAATATCTTCTAATAAATATTTCACAGTCAGGTTTTCCAAGATTTTTAATAACACTTAATACTTCCTCTTTGTTTTCTCTTTGAATTAGTAATTTTTCTACGTTGTCAACATCCCTAGAAATGCTATCATTTAGCTCTAACACATTAGAATTTTTAATGTATTTCTTTTTATAATCAATAGCTTTATACCTAGCAATTGCAGTAATCCAAGTTTTAAAGGTAGCTTTATCAGCATTAAAAACTTCAATATTGTACCAAACAGCTGTGAATACATCACTGGCACATTCCTGAAGACAACTCTTATCTGATAATGTATTTAATACATTATAGATTACTTTGTATATCAATTTACCGTATAAGTCAATTGCATACTCTAAGGCTACTGGATTCTTATTTTTTATTTGAGCAATTAAATTATTATCAGTAATTTTCAAATTTTCCCCTCCTATGTATACACGTTTCCGCTAACATGCCCCATTATCTTACATAAACAGCTCTAACATTTTTTTATTTCACCTATATAATTTATAAATTCCAATTTATACTTACACATACTAATACTATATAAAAATAGAAATCTCCCATAATAATATAATTTTTTGCTTTTAAGTAGATTCTATCATTTAAACTGTGACATATTATAAATAATTACACAAAAATAGCACTAATATTTGCAAATATTAATGCTGTTTTTTATATTTATTACTTTAGTAATCATGGCTTCTTAAATTATTTCAATGGTGAAATATATCATTATTTTATAGAGGCATTGTCTTTGTAAATAGCCTCTGATGAATATTTTTCATTTTGCCCCAAGGCAAAATTTCCTTAACTTTTAACTTTTAACTCTTAGCTTGCGAAGCTTGTGAATTCCCTTTCATTTCAACTATAATAAAAATAGCAGCTATTACTGCAGATGTGAAATCTGAAACAGCTCCTGCTATCCACACCCCGTTTAAACCAAAAAAATTGGGTAGTATGAGTACAAGTGGGATAAGCAGTATAATCTGCCTTGATAAACTTAAAAACATTGAATGTTTTGCCTTTCCAATGGATTGAAAATAGTTTGAAAAACTTGCTTGAATTCCAACAAAAGCAAACATTTTAAGATAAATAGCCAAACCATTAGAACCCATACTTATAAGCCTTATGTCACTTGTGTTGAAAATACTAATTATTTGAGTAGAGAATAATTGTACAAGTATAAATCCAATTGTTGAAATAAAGGTTGCAACAATAGTAGAATATGTCAATGCTTTTTTAACTCTGTTCATATTTTTAGCACCATAATTGTATCCAATTATAGGTTGCGCTCCTTGATTTATTCCTATTAAAGGCATCAATATGAGTATAGTAATACTAGTTATAAGAGAATATGCTGCTATAGCAACATCTCCACCATATCTTTTAAGTGTTGTATTAAAAGTTATTGTAACTATACTTGCTGCAATTTGCATAGCAAAAGGAGACATGCCAATTGCTATGATTTCTCTTACTATAACTTTCTTAAGTTTCATGTTTTTTCTTCTGAGCTTTAAAAGGCTCTTACCTTTAGTAAAATAAATTAATATCCACACTGAACATACTGTTTGAGAGATAATAGTGGCAAAAGCTGATCCCCTAACACCAAACTTAAAAACAAATATCAATAGTGGATTTATCATAACATTCAAAATAGCACCTATAAGCATGGTTATCATTGCCATCTTAGGTGCACCCTCAGAACGCATCAGTGGATTTAGCCCAAAACCTATGTTTTGTAACACTGCTCCAGCTAACAGAATTGTAGCGAATTGCTTTGCATATACAAAAGTTTCTGAACTTGCTCCAAGTAAATTTAATATAGGATTTAAAAATATAATTCCTAAAATACTTAAAACTATAGATAAAATAACTGTCATTGTGTAAGCATTACCTATTATTTTTTCTGCACCATGTTCATCCTTTTTACCAAGCTTAATTGATATAACTGCAGCAGCACCAGTTCCAACAAGCATTCCCATTGCCATAATCACATTTGTTATAGGAAATGTGATTGCAACGCCTGACAGTGCTAGTGATCCAACACCTCTACCAACAAATATTCTATCTACAACAGAATACATTGCATTTACAAGCATACCGATAACTGCTGGTATAGAAAATTTCAATAGAAGTTTTCCTATTTTTTCATTTGCTAATTCTTGTGAACCATCCATCTATTACACACACCCCTTATAGAACAAAGTTAAAAGTTAAAAACTTAAAACTTATAACTTATAACTTATAACTTAAAACTTAAACTAAATATATAAACGCTCATAATTATTTGCAAAATTTAGGAATGTAAGTGGTTTTGTGTAAACAAATTTACTTACATTTCCCTTCTATTGATTCTTCGGCAAAGGCGAAAAATCTTCCTTAACTCTTAACTCTTAACTCTTAACTCTTAACTTTTAACTTTTAACTTTCCGTAGTGGTAGTATCTTCAAGAAGATTAACATAGTTTAACAAATGTTTCAAGGTTATTAAAGGTGGTACCTCAACAGGTACCACTAAAAAGGTTACTAATTCAGTTATAAACGGTATGGGGATAGTCAATAATAGAGTAATTGACTTAACTTCACCTAAAGTGCGAAATGGAGTTATGCCTTCAATTGAAGAAGATATAGTTTTAATTGGGGTCCCTGTTTCTGCAACAGAAATACCTATTATTTAAAAATCTTTTTTGCAAGGAAAATCAATGTCTTCATTGTTTTTGCTGTGTTAAGATATGTCCGAGAAAAGCCAGAAAAATCATCTATCAACCGAAGTTTATCGTTACTAAAATATTGATTGCAAAAAATAAAGTTAAAAATGAACCCAAAATATATTTGTAGGATAGTACTTATTATTCTGGAAATGTAAATTAAGGTAAGCCATTTCTGGATTACCTTAAAAATTGTCATATTATCAACACTATTCTTTAAAATAGCCTAAATTTTAAATATTTTCAACTTCTGCAAGGGATGGCAGAGCGGCTATAGCTCCAAGCTTTGTACAAACCATTGCTCCTACCTTGTTTGCAAAGAAAACTATCTCTTTTAATCCTTCAAAATCCTCAGTTAATTTTTTAGGATCTTCTAATAATGAGATTTTGTACAAAAGTGCCCCTACAAAAGCATCCCCTGCCCCTGTTGAATCAATTGACTTTATCTTAATACTATCTATTATTTCTGTGGTAACACCATTAGAAACTAAAGTGCCTTGTTTTCCTAAAGTTACAGCCACAATTTTATTTCCTTGACCTGATAATTCCTTGATTCCTTCATACACATCAGTTTTACCTGTTATTATGTTCAATTCCTCATCACTGAGTTTTATAAAATCAGACATTTCTATACATTGTTTAGAAACATTAATAAATTCTTCAGTTCTATGTCCCCAAAGATTATCTCTATAATTTGGGTCAAAAGAAACAAATATATTTTTATCTCTCGCGTCGCTCATTATACCCATGTAAGTTGCCTTCATTTCTCCACCGAGTAGTGCCGTTGCCGAACCAAAATGGATTATATTATTTGAAAATATTTTATTTATGTCTAATTCATTATATTTAAGAAGTCCATCTGCACCTCTATTAAACACAAAATCCCTTTCTCCATCTGATTTAAGAGAAACAAAAGCAAGTGTAGTATTGGAATTTGGATCCATGATCATCATTGACGTATCTACATTTACATCATCCAAAGTTTTTTTTAAAAATTCTCCGAAAGGGTCATTTCCAACTTTGCCAACAAAGGATGCCTTCCCTCCTAATTTACATATAGCTGCAGTCACATTTGCTGGTGCACCGCCAGCTTTCTTTTTAAAATTTTCACCTTGAATCATTGTTGCATTTACGTCTGAACAAATAAAATCAATTAATAATTCACCTATACATAAAATATTCTCCATATAAAGTCAAGATTTAAACTGAATCTTGGCACTCACCTCCTATTATTTTATACCTACTGTAATCAATGCTGCCCTCAACTTCATTATGGCTGTAGTTTTACTACAGATAGTTCATGCAGTGCCCTGGTGGACATAACATACATGAATTTACCATCTTGTTGTTCAGCTTCATCCACAACTATAACTGCGTCAAACTCAAGTCCCTTTGCAAAATATAATGGTATTGCCACAACCCCGCCGTTATACATCATATCTTCTCTATCAATAATTTTTATGTTATCAATTTTCTTTAGTAGTTTACCATATTTTTCAGTGCTCTTTAAATCTTTACATATTATAGCTATACTCTCATATTCTTTTTCTCTATATCCCTTTACTATGGAAAGTATAGTATCTGTAAAATCCTCTCTCTTTGAAATTTTTATTATATTTACAGGCTCGCCATTTCTAACTAAGGGTACAATTGCATCATCCTTCAAAAACTTGTTTGCATATTCCATGATTTGCTGAGTTGATCTATAACTTTTATTAAGCCTAAAATGCTTAACTTCAATATCATCTATTATTTTTTCCACACTGTTAAAAACTATTTCACCTTTAATTGGTATAATTCTTTGGTTACTATCACCAACTATTGTCATACCTAATGTTCCTGTGATTTCTCTAATAACTTTTAAGGCTAGACTACTATAATCTTGAGCTTCATCAATAACCACATGTTTTATTTCTCTGTCCATGGAAATACCTTCGAATTTTAATGAAAGATATAGCAGGGCTGTTAAATCGTCCGTTGTATAATATTCTCTTTTATTTATACTCCTGTATAATTCAAAGATACTTGGGTTATCTAGCCAAAGGAGCGTTTCTTTCACCTTCATAAGCTCTCTAACTATATTTTTTATTTTAAGCTTCCTATCGTAATCTATAGAAGTTCCTTGTAATGTTAATTCATCTTTACTCAAAGTTTTTAAAGTATTTCTATATTCTTCTTCTATTTTTCTTACTTTGCTATCTCTTTCATCTTTTAATTTAGAGAATATTATTCTTCTTATCTTTCTTGTTCTTCTAAATGAAGGCAAATTTATATAATATTCCTTATACAATTTTTCGCATTCTTCTTGGCTCACTATAACCTTATCATCAAATACTACATCTTGAAACTGGTATTGTTTCACTTCAATATTATCTATTAATTTATTTAACTCTTCTATAAATTCATCACTATTTTTATAGATTAAATCATCAATAAATGCTTTATCATTACTCAGAACTTTTTCCATATATGCTTCAGAACTCATAACTTTATTTTGTCTTATATCCATAAGATCTAATGCAAAATCAGCATAGGTTTGTTGCATAATTCCACCCTCACCAAGACTAGGAAGTACGGATGATATATATTCCATGAATATAGGGTTTGGTCCGAGGATTAGTACCTTATCTTCAAGTACCTCCCTGTTATTATAAAGTAGGAATGCAACTCTATGAAGTGCAATAGTAGTTTTTCCACTTCCTGCAACACCATTTACTACAACTATATTGTTTCTTGGTTCCCTAATTATTTTATCCTGTTCTTCCTGTATTGACATAACTATATCTGTAAGCTTTTCCCCTGCATTTTTACTTAACACTAGTTGTAATATTTCATCCCTAACATCCACCGCAGAATCAAAAAGCCCCATTAATTTTTTCTTTTTAATAATGTACTGTCTTTTCTTTAGTATATCTACCTCTATTTCACTTTTAGGTGCCTTATATTTGTTTGCCCCAAGACTTGAAGTATAAAACAAAGATGACACCGGTGCTCTCCAATCTACAACTAATGGCTCATAAGAACCCTCTGTTGTAAGACCGAATCTTCCTATATAAACTTTTTCCTCATCAGAATCCTCGTCTATAAAATCCACTCTTCCAAAATAAGGAGAAGTTTTAAGAATAGTAAGTTCTCTAAACTTTCTATCTATAGTTTTATAGGATTCCTCTTTAACAAATGTTTCATGATCAAAATATTCTATTACTCTGTCCTCATCATCTTTAAATTCTTCAATATTTTTTTTTCTACTGTCAATTATATATTTAGTTACTTCTTTTCTCTTCCTCACATAATTAAGTATTTCTTTAGTTATTAACTCTATTACCCCTGCAAGCTTTTTCTCTTCTATAATAAATTCATTGTCCTCTTTTTCCTTCATTAAATTTTCTAAACTTCTATCTTTTCTTTCCATGCCGAACTCTCCTTTACAATTTCCATAAACTCATCGCCCATAATAGTTTCTTTTTCAACTAAAATTCCTGCTATCTTGAAAAGCAAATCTTTATTCTTAGTTAATATTCCCTTTGCCTTTTCATGAGCTGTCCTTATTATGCTCAATATTTCACCATCTATCAATGTAGCCGTCTCAGCACTGCAAGTTTGAACAGGTCTTCCATCTAAGTATCTGCTTTCAACAGATTCTAGTGCCATCATATCAAATTTATCAGTCATACCATATATTGTTACCATATTTCTTGCCATCTTTGTAGCTCTTTCTATATCATTTGAAGCTCCTGTAGATACACTGTTAAATTCAACTTCTTCTGCAGATCTACCTCCGAGAAGCACTGTAATTTCATCTATCATTTCTTCCTTTGAAACCAAATTTTTTTCTTCTTCTGGTAATTGCATAGTATATCCTAAGGCTCCCATAGTTCTAGGCACAATAGTTATCTTATGAACTGGATCTGTATGTTTTAATAAAGCTGCTACTATTGCATGCCCTACTTCATGGAAAGCCACTGATTTCTTCTCCGAATCAGATAAGATTTTGTCTTTTTTCTCCTTACCTGCTATTACTACCTCCACAGCTTCTTCAAGATCTCCTTGGCATATTTCTTCTCTTCCATTCTTAACAGCAAATAATGCCGCTTCATTTATCATATTTGCAAGATCTGATCCTACTGCACCCGAAGTAGCCTTTGCAATTCTATCAAGAGCAATATCCTCTCCTAGTTTTACACCTCTAGAATGCACTTTTAAAATATCCTCTCTCCCTTTTAAGTCTGGTCTATCAACTATTACTCGCCTGTCAAATCTACCGGGTCTTAATAGTGCTTTATCCAAAACTTCTGGTCTGTTTGTAGCTGCAAGGATTACTACTCCTACTGAAGAGTCAAATCCATCCATTTCTGATAGTAGCTGATTTAAAGTTTGCTCTCTTTCATCATTTCCGCCACCCATGCCGGATGAATCCCGACTCTTACCAATTGCATCAATTTCATCAATAAAAATTATACAAGGTGCTTTTTGTTGGGCTTGCTGAAATAGATCTCTTACTCTTGATGCACCCATGCCCACAAACATTTCTACAAAGTTGGAACCAGACATAGAAAAAAATGGTACTTTTGCTTCTCCAGCCACTGCCTTTGCAAGTAGAGTTTTCCCTGTTCCCGGAGGTCCAACTAGTAGTGCTCCCTTAGGGAGCCTCGCACCTATTTTTATATATTTATCCTGATTGTGAAGGAAATCCACTATTTCCATAAGAGATTCTTTAGCTTCATCTTGTCCTGCAACGTCTAAAAAGGTAACCCCTGTTTCACTTTCGGCATAGAGCTTTGCATTATTTTTTCCAAAAGACATAACCCCGCTTCCAAGTTTTTTATCTATCCTACCAAATAAAAACTTTCCAACTATTAGCAGTATTCCAATAGGGAATACATAGGTAAGGAGAAAATTTATTAGTGGATCATCATTGCTTGATGGCACCGTTATATTTGCACCTGAAGATTTCAGTTCATTCTTCAAATCAAGGTCATCAATTCTGCCAGTATACAATATATTTTTACCCATTCCACTATTATCTTTAGGAATTACTGTGATTCTATCTTGAGTTACCTGCACCTCTGAAACTTTTTTTTGTGAAAGTAAATCTAGAAATTTATTATAAGTAATCTGCTCAGTTTTCATACCGACTACCATATAGTTTAATATAAGAACTACAACAATAACTCCTAAAGAATATAAAGCTGCAATTTTCAATTTTTTATCGCCAAAATTTTTATTAAACATAATGCTCCCCCCATATCTTCTCTTGTATTCTTCATCCAACAAAAAATATACTAACATACAAACTAGCTATTTTTTTTGAAAATACCTCATATAAGTTTATCATTTAATACTTAATATTACTATCTCCCTTTTTTTACTTTTTTCAAAAGAATAACTTACATTATATTATAGCTATACATCTTTCGTCTATCATTTTAAAAATTTTATTGTAATAAATTAATTAATATGTTAGGATAACATATATAATCCTTGACACGTATACACCTGTATGTAACCAGTGTACGTTTTTGATGGAAGGTGATATTAACATGGAAGACAAATATCTATTAGTTGATACAAAAGTTTTACCTGATGTATTTAAAAAAGTAATCTTGGTTAAAGATCTTTTAAATACAAAAAAGCTCACGATATAACTGAAGCAGCAAAATCTGTTGGTATAAGCCGAAGTGCATATTATAAATACAAAGACTCTGTGTTTACAGTTTCTGAATCTGGCAAAAGTAACAAGGTTACCATGTGTTTGCTTCTTGGTCATAAATCTGGAACTCTTTCAAGAATATTGGATATAATGGCTGAAAATCACGCTAATATCCTTACAATAAATCAAGATATACCTATCAATAATGCTGCAAATGTTACAATAACCTTTGATATATATAATTTAACAATTGAATTTGAAAGTTTACTTCAAAATATAAAAAGTACTGAAAATGTAATTAAACTTGACTTAATTGCAATGGAATAGGGGATGAATTTATGCTAAAAATCAAAGTACCAGCAAGTACTGCTAATATTGGCGCCGGTTTTGACTGTTTTGGACTTGCTCTTAAACTTTACAATGAGTTTGAATTTGAGCAAACTAATGGTGAAGACTTAATTTTTTTACAAAATGGAGAATTATCATCCATTTCAATGGATGATAATCTTATCTATTTCAGCATGTTAGAGGCTTTTAAAAAATACAATTTTAAGCACAAAGGCTTCTACATAAACGTTGTGGCCTCTGATGTTCCTCTTTCTAGGGGCCTCGGCAGTAGTGCCACTTGCATCGCCGCTGGTATTTATGCTGCAAATTATTATATGAATAAAATAATGACAGAACAGGAAATCATAAATTTAGCCACAAAAATCGAAGGGCATCCAGATAATGTTGTCCCAGCTTTAGTTGGTGGTTTTAATATATCTTTAGTTGAAAATGATAATGTTATATACTCTAAAATCAATACTCCAGATGACTTGTTATTTGCCGCTTTAGTACCAGACTTCCAAATGAGTACCGAAAGCAGTAGAAAAATTTTACCTGAAAACTATAGTAAAAAAGATTGTGTGTTTAACATTTCAAGGGCTGCCATGCTGATTTCTTCGCTATATAAAGGAGATTATTCAAAACTAAGAACAAGTTTACAAGACAAAATCCATCAGCCATTTAGAGGTCCTGCAATAAAAAATATAAATGAAATTTTTAGTAAAGCTAAACAATTTAATGCTCTAGGTGAATTTATAAGTGGTTCCGGTTCAACCCTTATGGTTATCATAGATAAACATAATACTGAATTTTATAGTAAAATGGATGCTTTTTTAAAAACCACAGATGCCCGTTGGGAGATAAAGCTTTTAGAGCCAGATATATGTGGTACAACAATTATAGAATTATGAAAAGCATATGATTTTAAGGAGGAATATTAATGAATAAGATAGAAATTGCTTTACTAGGATTAGGTAATGTAGGTAAAGGTGTTTGGCATATTTTTCAAAACAATAAAGAAGAAATAACAAGGCGTTCAGGCTATGAAATTGAAATAACAAAAATACTTGTAAATGACATTAGTAAAGAAAGAGGAATAGATATACCTGATGGAGTATTGACTACTGATATTGAGGAAATATTAAATAATGACAACATTAAAATTGTTGTTGAATTATTAGGTGGAATGCATCCTGCAAAGGACTATATGTTAAGGGCAGTACAAAAATCCAAACATGTAGTTACTGCAAATAAACAAGTTATCGCACTTGAAGGCACTGAACTATTGGATGCTGCACGAAAAAATGGAGTATTGCTTTATTATGAAGGAAGTGTTGCTGGTGGAATCCCAATATTAAAGGGTATTGAAGAAAGCCTTACAGCAAATAAGATTCAAGAAATTGTAGGTATCGTAAATGGAACTACTAATTACATTTTAACTAAAATGTCCCTTGAAAACATGGATTTTAATACTGCACTTAAACAGGCTCAGGATAAAGGCTTTGCTGAAGCTGATCCTACTTCCGACGTTGATGCCTATGATGCTGTATATAAGCTTGCCATATTAACATCTTTATCATTTGGGATAAACGTTGACGTGAAAAATATTTATAGAGAAGGTATTGCTAATATAAGTTCTTTAGATATAAAGTATGCTAAAGAATTTGGATACACTATTAAACTTTTAGCTATAGCCAAGGAAAACAATGGTTCACTAGAGCTTAGAGTTCATCCTACAATGATACCAATAGCTCATCCCCTTGCAAATGTAAATGATTCATTTAATGCTATCTTGATAAAAGGTAATGCAGTTGGTGACTTAATGTTTTATGGTCAAGGTGCTGGTTCACTTCCTACAGGAAGCGCCGTTGTCAGTGATATCATTTCAATATTAAGAAACGATATGACACTTCGTTCAATTTCAACTGTAGAAAATAAAGCCGCTTCAAAGCATATAGTTAGTCAAGATGCCTACAAATCTCAATACTATCTAAGGTTTTCAGTAAAAGACATGAGTGGAGTTTTAGGAGAAATTTCAACAATTTGGGGTAAAAATAATGTAAGTATATCTTCTATAATTCAAAAAGATGAAAAACAAGGTGTTGTTACACTTATAATTGTAACTCACGATGCTATTGAAGGCGATATAAATAAATCAGTATTGGAAATAGAGCATCTTGATAGTGTTTACAACATCGATAATCTTATAAGAGTTGAAAAATTGGATTAATGAAGGGGTGTTTATTTTGAATCAGTTAATGTATAAAAGCACTAGAGGAAGCGCTAAAGAAGTTACGTCTTCAGAGGCTATACTTAAAGGGATAGCAGAAGATGGAGGTCTTTACGTACCTTCCATAATTCCAACAATTGATTTTGATATTGAAAACTTAGCAAAACTTGATTATAAATCTTTAGCATATTTAGTTATGAGTAAATTCTTTACTGATTTCACGGAAGAAGAATTAAAGTCTTGTATAAATAAAGCATATGACGATAAATTTACCACTGAAGAGATTACTCCAGTAAAAAAAATAGGAGATACATATTTCCTTGAACTATATTATGGTCCAACACTGGCTTTTAAAGATGTAGCACTATCAATTCTTCCTCATCTGTTAAAAACCTCTGTTAAAAAACAAGGTATTGATAAAAATATATTAATACTTACCGCTACATCTGGAGATACTGGCAAAGCAGCTTTAGAAGGTTTTAATAATATAGATGGAATAGATATAATAGTATTTTATCCTGTGGAAGGCGTTAGTACTATTCAGAAGCTACAGATGGTTACTCACAATGGCAAAAACACACATGTAGTTGCCATAAACGGAAATTTTGATGATGCTCAAACTGCTGTGAAAAAAATATTTACAGATAAGTCCACTCAAAAAACACTAGATGAAAAAGGATATATGTTCTCATCAGCAAATTCAATAAATATAGGAAGACTTATTCCACAGGTAGTATATTATTTTTATTCTTATCTTAGCCTTTACAACAAAGGTGAAATTGCTAAAGGTGAAAAGATAAATGTGGCTGTTCCAACTGGTAATTTTGGTGATATACTAGCTGGTTATTTTGCTAAAAACATGGGGGTTCCCATTGATAAACTAATATGCGCTTCCAATGAAAATAGGGTATTGTACGACTTTATTAGCACTGGCACATATGATAAAAAAAGAGACTTCTATGTTACAAATTCTCCATCAATGGATATAATAGTATCAAGTAATCTTGAACGATTACTTTACTTTATTAGCGGTAAAGATTCAGTTAAAGTAAATGAACTTATGAAGTCCTTATCCACTAATGGACAATATGAAATCACTCCTAACATGAAAAATAATCTATCAGATTTTTACGGTGGATATGCCTCTGAAAAAGAAACCACCGACGCAATAAAATCTATATATGACAATAGCAAAGAGATAATAGACACCCATACCGCTGTGGCCTATTCCGTATATAAAAAGTACAAAGATGAAACAAATGATAAAATAAAAACAATTGTACTTTCAACAGCAAGTCCCTATAAATTTCCAAAGGCTGTTATGAATGCCATAGATCCAAAGTATTCTAAATTTGATGAATTTCAGCTTACAGAAGAAATGGCTAAACTTTCAGATTATAAAATACCAGCATCCATTAAAGATATAGACAAAAGAAAGGTTGTTCATAATAAAGTATGTGAAAAATCTGAAATTACAGATGTGATTTTAGACATTATTAAATAAAATAAACAGACAAATAAGCAGTTTCCAGATACCAATTAAAGATGCTTTTAACTGGTATCTGACCTCTGGTACTTGGCAACTGCTTCTCTGCTGCTTACATCACTATTGGCTTGATTTTTCATAATATCAAAAAAAGCCATCCAATAAATAAGCTTACAAACTATTTATTTGTTTGATAATTTCCTATTCATAATAAGAGTTATACCCGTAATTATGATACAACTAAATAAAAATCCTCCTATTACGTCTGTAATGTAATGTTTATCTAAATATACCCTACTAAAACCAACTACTAACGGTGTAATGATACATATAATCCACAACACAATGTTTATTAACTTTGACCTTATATATCTATATATTATATATGCTGCAGTAATAAAAAAAGCAAATGCCATCATAGCATGAGTGCTTGGATAGGAATAACTAACAGTTTTCGCGAGATTACTCAATGGTTTTACATTAGGTCTCGGTCTTTTAAATATGGGTTTTAAAATTATATTACTTAAATAACCCAAGAGGTTCACTGAAAAAAATAATATTACATCTTTCAGTATATTATTGTTTTTAAGCAGTTTTTTGACCATAAAACTGATATTATAAAAATTGATATAACTATTGCAGTTACCAATACATGAAGTGGCGAAAAAATCCATGATGTCCCCTTAAAAAAATATTTTAATTCTTTTGATTTAAAACCTCTTATAAAAGTATGAACATGTTTATCAATTTTTTTTGTTGATTTTATTTCCACAAGTAAAGTCAATAATGAAAATCCTATAATACTTATTAAACATACTACCCCTGATAACTCAAAGTTATAATCTTTGTGCCTTTCAATCAAATTCATCTCTCCTTTAACCAACCTCTATAAGTCATCTGAAAGAAAATAAACCATTCATTGATTTTTCGAGCCCCATCCGAAAAATCTTCCTTACCTAACACTTGTCACTTGTCACCTGGTAACTGCTTTTTCAGTATCCAAGTTTTTTATCAATAAAAATAACCTTAATTCTTCCCTTTATCGGTTGCCTTTTTATCAAGGTGTACTCGTTACAGATTCTTTCTTCACTGCTGCAATCCATGCAATAGCCAACCTTTGCGCAGGGAGTTTTTCTATTAAGCCTTTTAGCATTAGCAGGAGCTGAACATTCTCTGTTTCTCTTAATTGCCCCATCTAAATCCTTAACAATTTTGTCAATACTGGCAACTACAATAACCTTATCAGGGCCATAAATCATAGCTGCTACTCTATTTCCAGTACCATCAACATTGTACAGTTCACCATTTTCCGTAATGGCATTACTGCTTACAAAATAGCTATCTGCAGAAAAACTCTTTCTGTATACTTCCTTTAGCTCATCTGCATTTATTCCTTTTTTATACCTGTCCAAAAAATTAAATTTTCCACTTTTTAAGTATTCAATTACTCCAGTTTCAAAAAGTGTCATCGAACCTCCAACAGCAACGGTTTCTCCCTCTTCAGTAAGTTCAGATATTTTATTTAATAATTCTCCTTCATCCCTCACATAATAGGCTTCCATATTGTTCTTCTCAAGGTTTACCATTGTTCTTTTTACTTTTTCACTTATTACCCATTTAATATTTTCATCCATAAAATCATATTGGAAATTGCATTAAACATATGTGAAAAATAGACTAGAATACTCACTAGCTATTTTTCAAGATACATTTAATCACAATTCCAACTTACCTCCTAACATAATTTTTTATTGATCTTTCGTGATAGTATAAATTTGCGTTATCTATATTATAAACTTTTATCTATTTTTTTTAATATCAATTCTATGTTCTTCTTATTTTCCTCTTGTTGCTTACTCAATGCATCTAGCTTTTTATGCAAATCCTCTACTATAATTTCTGATTTTAAATTTACTAGATAGTCATTTGAAGCAGTTAATCTGTCTTTCTCGGACTGACGATTTTGTGACATCATAATTATAGGTGCCTGTATTGCTGCTAGACAAGACAAAACTAAGTTTAACAATATAAATGGATATACATCAAAAGCTTTTTTTGACAATAGAATAGTATTCGTCGTAATCCATACTACAATTACTACCACAAACCCTATAATAAAAGTCCAACTACCACCAAAAGAAGCAATATTATCAGCCGCCTTTTGTCCAAGAGATATATTTGTGTTTTCAACCTCATTTATGTTTTTTGAAACCTTACCATTAATTAGTTCATGTATTAACTTCTCATCGATAGTAGAGCTATTTAAATCTCTATCATTATCCAATATTTTTTTTACTAATTGCTCTTTGGTAATTAATTCATCCATAATATTCCTTCTTTCCAAAAACTAATTATGTTTATGTTTATGTTTTCAACTCTTATCTCTTAACTATTAACTCTTAACTGCTTTATTAGTATGCTCTGCCCCAATAAACCATTTCTTTAGCCTTTTTACCACAACAAACACAAGTGTCTGTTATTTCTTCTTGTTCAAATGGTATGCATCTTGAAGTAGCTCCTGTTTCTTCCTTTATCTTTTCTTCGCATACTTTATCTCCACACCACATAGCCTTAACAAATCCAGTTTTGTTTTCAACTATATCTTTAAATTCTTCCATAGTCTTAGCACTACTAGTTTTTTCTTCTAAAGACTTCTTTGCTGCCTCATACATTGAATTGTGTATATCTTCTAGAAGTTCTGGTATTTTTGTTTCAAGTTCATCCATGGATACAAAAAGCTTTTCTCTGGTATCTCTTCTTACAAGTACAACCTGATTGTTTTCAATATCCTTGGGTCCTACTTCAAGTCTTATTGGAACACCCTTCATTTCATATTCACTAAATTTCCACCCTGGCATTTTATCACTTATATCAACCTTAACTCTAGCTATTTTAGATAATCTATCCTTAAGTTCATTTGCCTTATCTATTACTCCCTCTTTATGCTGTGCTATTGGAACTATAATAACTTGAATTGGCGCAACTCTTGGTGGCAATTTTAAGCCCTCATTGTCTCCATGGACCATTATTATAGCACCTATTATACGAGTGGTCATTCCCCATGAAGTTTGGTTAACATACTCAAGTTTACCTTCTTTATTTGAGAACTGTATCCCAAATGCCTTTGAAAAATTTTGTCCAAAGAAATGTGAGGTAGCTGACTGAAGCGCTTTTCCATCATGCATCAAAGCTTCAATTGTGTAAGTAGCCTCAGCACCTGCAAATTTTTCTTTTTCAGTCTTTCTTCCTTTTATAACTGGCAAAGCAAGTAAGTCTTTACACACATCAACATATATATTAAGCATTCTCTTTGTTTCTACTTCTGCTTCTTCCTTTGTAGCATGTATTGTGTGTCCTTCCTGCCATAGAAATTCTGAAGTTCTTAAAAATGGTCTTGTGTTCTTTTCCATTCTCACAACGGAACACCATTGATTATATAACTTAGGTAAATCCTTATAGGATTGAACTATTTTTGCAAAATGTTCACAAAATAATGTTTCAGAAGTTGGTCGAATACATAATTTCTCTGTTAAATCTTCATCTCCACTTTTAGTTACCCATGCAACTTCAGGAGCAAAACCCTCTACATGATCCTTTTCCTTTTGAAGTAGACTTTCTGGAATGAGCATTGGCATATAAACATTCTCATGATTAGTATCCTTAAATTTTTTATCTAAAGTGCTTTGTATGTTTTCCCATATTGCATAAGAATATGGTCTGAAAATTATACAACCTTTAACACTTGTGTAATCAGCAAGTTCTGCTTTCTTTACAATGTCTGTATACCACTGTGCAAAGTCGTCCTCCATTGAAGTTATTTGTTCTACTAGCTTTTCTTTTTTTCCCATTCTAAATTCCTCCTTATATAATTAAAATTATAAAACAAAACAAAAAAAACCTCCAATCCCTACAAAGGGACCAAGGTTATCTCGGCGGTACCACCCTAATTAATATAATTAATTAAAAATACTCACTTAAGTTTTAACGGAATCACCGCCGCACTTTTAAATGCAGAACTCAAAGGTAGGTTCAAAATGGTCTTTTAGGAAGCTTTCACCGAGCTTTCCCTCTCTTTTAAAAGACTTACATCTCTACTAATCCTTATCAACGTTTTTATATCATTAAACTTTCGTTAATTATAAAATACTTACCTACATTTGTCAACAGCACAAAATGCAGTTAAAAGTTAATGAAATTTTGCCATGGCAAAATATATTAATTATTTAAATTTTTTTAATCGATTTTTCTGCTCCAGCAGAAAAATCTTCCTTAACTCTTAACTCTTAACTCTTAACTCTTAACTCTTAACCTGATCAGCTTGCGTAGCTTGTAAGTTGTATGCGCTTTACTCTTTTTTATATGGATTTTTAGCATTGACAGCCCCCTATAATCATGTTAATATATAAATATAAATGAAAATCATTTTCAATTACAGAAAGTAGGGGGGCGTTAAAATGAGTCTAAGCGAATTGAAACCCGGTGAAATCGGAATTATCAAAGATATTAATTGTGATGAAAAGTTGACTAAGAGGCTACTGGCTCTGGGCTTTATTCAGGGAACTGAAATTAAAGTAAAAACTTCAGCACCATTTGGTGACCCCATAATTGTACATGTCAAAGGTTGCAATATGGCAATCAGAAAAAAAGATGCCAATAAAATATCATTAGGATTGGGGGCTATATAATATGATCACAGCAGCACTTATTGGTAACCCAAACGTAGGTAAAACTACTCTATTTAATTCTCTTACTGGATCTAACCAATATGTTGGAAACTGGGCTGGAGTAACAGTTGAAAAAAAAGAAGGCTTTTTAAATGATTCAATAAAAATTGTTGATTTGCCTGGAATTTATGCCATGGATACCTATTCTAATGAAGAAAAGGTATCAAAGAATTTTTTACTAAATGAAAAGGTTGATGTAATAATAAATATTGTTGATGCATCAAATTTAACTAGAAATTTATATTTGACTTCACAGCTTTCGGCATTTAAAATACCTATTATTTTAGTATTAAACATGGTTGATGTGGCGAAGAAAAAAGGAATAAACATTGATTATGAAAAATTGGGGAAAGAACTGAATGTAAAAGTCATTCCAATCGTTGCTTCGAAAAACACAGATATTGAAAATATCATTACTGTGCTTGAAAAAGGCAATTTTTTTGGAGAAGCCATTGATAATGATTTTCAATTTAGAAACGAAAGGGAAGCTTATAAATCCATTGAGTCTATATTAAAAAAATGTATGCACCAATCTCCCAATATAGGTAAAACTCTTACTGATAAAATAGACAAAATATTTTTAAACAAATTTTTAGCTTATCCTATTTTTGCACTTATTTTAGTAATAATATTTTTATTCACATTTTCTTGGGTGGGGGGGCCACTACAGAATCTTCTTGATAGTGGGGTTAACCAGGGACTAATACCTGAACTTCATAAACTTCTTGCATCATCAAGTCCTTGGTTTAGTTCCTTGTTAATTGACGGTATAGTTGGCGGTGTTGGCTCTGTTATAGTATTTTTCCCACTTATTTTGTCACTATTCTTTTGTATTTCAATCTTAGAAGATAGTGGATATATGGCAAGAGCCGCATTTTTAATGGATAAAATAATGACGAAAATGGGTCTTTCAGGTAAAGCCTTTATACCTCTTGTGATGGGTTTTGGCTGTAGCGTTCCATCGATAATGTCTGCAAGAACTCTTGAAAGCGAAAAAGATAGAAAATTAGCTGCTCTTTTAATACCATTGATGTCCTGCAATGCCAGGCTTCCTATATATGTTTTACTAACCTCAGTATTTTTTCCCAAAAATCAAGGTTTAGTTATAGGTTCGTTATACCTTTTAGGAATTGCAATAGCATTTTTAATTGGAATATTGTTTAAAAATACACTATTTAAAAAAGACGATGAGCCCCTAATAATAGAACTTCCTGATTATAAATTTCCTGAACCTAAAAACCTTTTATTACACACTTGGGATAAAGGTAAAGGCTTTATAAAAAAAGCAGGAACAATTATATTTTCAATATCTGTACTACTTTGGGTTCTTTCAAACTTTAGTTTTGCTGGAAAAGTAAATATAGACACTAGTTTTCTAGCCTCTATAGGACGAGTCATTGCTCCTATTTTTAAACCTTTAGGTTTTGGTAATTGGCAAAATTCAGTAGCATTATTAAGTGGCCTAGCTGCAAAAGAAGTAGTTGTAAGTACAATGGGTGTACTATATGGTGCAAACCTTACTAAAGTAATACCAACCTTCTTTACTCCACTTACTTCCTATGTATTTTTAGTTTATGTTTTACTGTATCCACCTTGCATTTCAGCTTTAGCTACTATGAAAAAGGAATACGGTAATAAAATGGCTTTATTTTCACTTACGTATCAGCTTACCTTAGCTTGGATCGTTGCCTTTATAGTCTATAGAATTGGACTCTTACTTTAAACTATAGTTTAAATAAAAAAATTATTGGAGGTGTTTTTTATGGTTATAGAAATAATAGTTGGTGCAATTATAATTACTACTGCAGTTGTTATATTCGTGAAGAGTATTAAAAAGCAGGCTTCAGGCCAATGTAACTGTGGTTGCAGTGATTGTTCTTCTAGTTGCTCTTTACAAAAGTCAAAAAATAAATAAAGAAATTTTCTCAGTAACAAGTTACAAAGCACAAAAAACAAATTAAAAGTGTTAATAATTGTTGGAAGTGTTTGGGATGTAGGTAAATTTGTCTAAATCAAATCTACCTGCATCCACATTTTATATACAAAAATTGTAACATTTATCCATCAATTTTATATTATAAAGTATAGTTTTAAATATTAACTTATACACAGTTAATATTTATTTCTTTACTTAAGTATTAAGGAGATTATTATGGATTATTGTACTATGATTTGTGATATCAAAGCATCGAGAAAACTAAAAAATCGAGATATAATTCAATATAAAATCATAGAAATGTTAAAGGCGGCTAATAATAATTTCAGAGATATTATCGCCTCTCCTTTTCTAATCACATTAGGCGATGAGTGGGAAGGACTTCTAAAATATCCTTGCAATTACATAGAAATAATTTTATTTTTTAACTCATACATCCCGGATATTAATTTTTATACAGGCATAGGTATAGGCAAAATAGTCATAAATGATTTTGACCTCACAGTTAATCAATTAGATGGACCTTCTTTTTATAGATCACGAGAAGCATTAAACTATGCTAAATCAAAACGACTACCATTAGTTGTATTATTTGATAATTGGCAACACCTTCAAAGTGCTTATAGCAATTCCTCCAGCAATAGCTAATATAAAACTTATAAATGTACCAATGAGAAAATACTCTGCAAAACTACTATCATCAAGTTTTTTAAATCTTGCAATTGATTTAGCTGTAAGTGCAAATCCAACCATAGATGGTTCTCCAATTGCAATAACTATCATAATAAATATTCTCTCCAATATACCGATAATAAACCCTCCATTAGCTATTCCACCTTTAACTTCTAGAGTTCTCCCAAATATAAAAAAGCCCTTGTCTACAAGTATTCTGTATTTATTAAAATTAATATAAGTTATAAATTTTTTTATAACTATTCCGCTGGAAAAAGTGCATAATAAAAAAACAATAATACTCATAAGACATCTATCAGTAAAATCTATATTTGTGTGATATATTTTAAATACAGTAATGTTATCATTCATTAACTTCAGTGACACCATTACTATTGCTACAAAATGAACCACTTGATCAAAGAGAAATAATAAAATACTAATTTCTAGGGATGGTTTGTTTTTTATTAGATAGGACTTTAATTCATCAATAAAAAAATGTATTACAGCTATTACTATTGCTAAGACTAAAAGATACCTATAATTTATAAAAGCAAGTGCACTTAGGCTTTTCACTATAAATAAAATTATAATCATTAAAACAAAATGTAAAAAACTATGTATAATATTACCTTTTATGTTTTGAGTTAAAATTTTACTAGATCTGAGTTTCAAAATATTTTTACTCTGAAATACAAAATCTCCCAATAAGTGACATATAAATAGAAGTAAAATAATTCTAAGGTCCATTTTATATACCTTCTTTTATCTCACAATATAATCTTATTAAACCTTCAATGCTTAAATTGTTGTTTTTTATTACAAAATAATTAGATCCATTTATTTTTTGGCTTATATCAGCTTTAGAAATGGACTGAGCCTGTTTTACCATATTATTATAAGATCCTAATTTATCATATAATTGGATTATTTCCCACTGTTTGTTAGTAACTTTATGCTTTAGGACCTCATTATTTTCAATCATAGAATTGATAATGTTATTTAATGTTGGTATTAGCTCCACATTTTCACCTGCTGTTATAGCAACTTCGCCAAGATAACCCATTCCACTGGTAAAAACCTGGCTAAAACTCAAATCTTCCGCATTAAAGTATACATTGTTTTTTTGCTGTTCATCTGTTTATTATAAAATCTATTTTTATTTTTTGCTATATTAAGGGCTTCTCT
This sequence comes from uncultured Clostridiaceae bacterium, assembly GCA_963725425.1. Taxonomy (GTDB): domain Bacteria; phylum Bacillota; class Clostridia; order Clostridiales; family Clostridiaceae; genus Clostridium_I. The sequence continues at coordinate 336,392 of CAVRYJ010000045.1, read as the reverse complement.
TGCCTTTATAAAACACTCCCCATCCATGAGTCTTGTATCGTTATAAATACTGGTACTTATTGTTCCAACGCCAAAACCTGAATACACATATATGCCCTCTTTTCTAAGAAAGCTTTGGAAATCATTTATCATTTCATATCCTTTATTAGGTTTTTCCAAAATAATTTGCCACTCATCACCTAATGTAATTGTCATTGGTGTTAAAAGTACGCCTCTATCTTTATTATTCCTATAGTCTAAATATTCGTGAATTTTTTTTGGATATCCACTCTATTACTAATATGCCGTGAATCAACTATATCCATGTTAATAACTCCATATAACTTCATAGCATCATCCCTTAAAATATATTTTCATTATACATATTATAGCATTATTATTTTTACAAAAATAGTAAATAAAGATATAAATTTAATCTTTTTGTATTTTAGTTGTATAATATATAGTAGTGAATGAAATTTGTATATACAATAATCATTTGATAAGGCATCTTCAAAAGAATACATCTAGAAAACCAACTAGTTATTGTTTTAAAAATACCTTAGAATAAAACTATTTTAGGGGGACATTTTATGAAACAAGGTTATATTTACATTGCATTGTCAACAATTTTATTCAGTGCTATGGAAGTAGCCCTAAAGCTACTTTCAGGTCAGTTTAATCCTATGCAAATGAATTTTTTAAGATTCTTCATAGGTTCTGTTATACTTCTTCCTATTGCCATAAAAAATTTAAAATCAAGACACATTAAGCTCAACAAAAGTGATTTTAAATTTTTTATATTAACAGGTTTTATATGTGTTGTAGTAAGTATGAGTTTGTACCAATTGTCCATATTATACAATAAGGCTTCTATTGTTGCTATATTATTCAGTTGCAATCCCATATTTGTAATTCCCTTTGCACACTTTATGCTAGGCGAAAAAATATATAAACACACAATTGCTTCTTTGGTTGTTAGCCTTATAGGAATTGTATTTATACTTAATCCTTTTAAATTTACAGGTAACATTATAGGCATGGTTCTTATCTTTTTATCTGCTGCTTTCTTTGCACTATACGGTGTAGTAAGCACAAAAAAGAGTTCAAGGTACGGTGGAATCGTATCTAGCTGTTTTAGTTTCCTAATGGGCAGTACTGAAATGTTAATATTAATACTAATATCAAAAATTCCTGCTGTAGCAGATGTACTTACCCAAAAAGGATTTAAGACATTTGCAAATATACCTATTATAAGTGGTATAACCTTAGCAAATATACCTAGTTTAATTTTCATTGGTGTGTTTATAACAGGTTTTGGCTATTCCTTTTATTTCTTAGCAATGGAAAAAACATCTGTTGCAACATCTTCAATAGTATTTTATCTAAAACCAGCTCTTGCACCTATTTTATCCCTTATAATTTTAAAAGAGGCTCTGGGGATAAACACCTTAATAGGCATTGGATTAATACTTTTAAGTTCTTTCATAACACTTTCATTTAATGTTATTGAATCTAGAACTACTTATTCAGATGAAGAAGAAGTAGAAGAAGAAACTGCTAATGAAGATTTTTAAATTTTGCTAGCCAATTCCTTTAAAATTTTAGCATCAGAATTTAGTTCTTCTATGGATGCTGTAATTTCCTCAAAAGAGGCAGACTGCTCTTCATAGAAAGAATTTGATTCTTCTACTCCTTTAGATATGTTTCCTACAGTTTTTCCTATTTCTTTTAATACAGAATCTATTTTCTTTATTGATTCAGTAGTAGAACTTGATAATTTTCTTATTTCCTGAGCAACAACACTAAATCCCTTACCTAACTCTCCTGCTCTAGCCGCCTCTATAGCTGCATTTAATCCGAGCAAATTTGTCTGACTGGAAACATTTTTAACAAATTTTACAATTTCATCAGTTTCTTTGGTGGTTTCAGTTGCTTTTTTCGCTTCTAGAAGCATATTTGCATTTGAAGTACTTAGTTGCTGTGACTCCGCGAGCATACTCTGTACAGATGAAGATATTTCTCCTAATGAATTAGCTAAATTTTTAGAGAACTCAATTACTTGTAGTCTTTGCTCCATACTTTTCCCCGCCACAACACATCCTATTACATTGTTGGTAGAATTTTTTATAGGAATAGCATATGATTTAAAAGCTATATCATAAACCTCTTTAGGTACATCTTTAATAAGTATCTTTCCAGTTTTCAGAGCATCAAAAATAGCGCCACCTTGTGGTACTATATCTCCCTTACCTGCTTTTATTGGTAATTTCTCATTAATCAATACATCTATATATTTTTCCTTGTCTGTAATAGCAAAGGCTACCTCCTCCTCAAAAAAATTCTTTAAATATGGCAATACAATTGAAAAAGCTTCTAAAACATTATTATCTATATCACAACCCATATTATTCCTCCTAATTTCTTTTTTTATCTCCTATATATATCGTACTATTCAAAAAAATGTTAACAATATTTAGGGATGTAAGTAGCTTTGTGTAAACAAGTCCACTTATATCCCTATTTTATCAATTTTTCTGCCCAGCAGAAAAATCTTCCTTAACTCTTAACTTTTAACTCTTAACTCTTAACTTTTTATAGGATTCGGTCTATGGCTATATTAATTTCAAAAGGCAACCCTAATATTAGCATTTCCACACAAATCACCTTTTCTGAGCTTGCAGTTGCTGTAAAATCACCATACATTAAAGTTGGTGTTGATATATCTATATTTATACCTTCTTCTGAGAAACCCATAGATGCATTTGCTGTTAGCATATTAGTTAGTTCTGAAATAGCACTTTGAGCCATTTCGTTTAATTCATCAACAGGCATTCCCATCATCATGGAAGATGCTATCTTTTTAGCACACTCAAGAGTAGTTCCATAAATCACATTTCCTCTAAGGTCTCCAACAATTCCTACATTTATCAATACACCAGCACTCTTAATAATCTTGCCTTTAACTGATAGACTTTTTCTTTTAACATCACTTATTCCTAGTTGTGGCATTATATTCACAAGTGAATCAAGAAATGGATTTATATATTTGACATCCATTCACTTGACCCCCTTTGAAAGCCTATACTCATGTATACATCGCCAAAATCTGTTTTAGCAATAGAAGCTGTAACACTTTCAAGTTCAGGTTTAGATATATTAAGCGAATTACCATGAAATATTGTTGGTGGTGCAACTCTAAGTCCAAACAATTTATTTTTCTTATTCACTGCAGAACATGCATTTCCAGCAATTATATTTGCTATTTCACCGATTACATTAAACATTTCCTGAGAACTTTTTGGTGCTCTTTTTAATACACTGGTTGAAAGCTTTTCCGCTGTATCGTAAGACATATCAAACAATAGCCTTCCTGAATATTTCCCTATTATACCCATAACAACTGAAATTCCTCTAGATACTAATTCTGCGTTAGGAATTTTTTTATCATCAAATTCAGGTAATGTTTTTGTTAACTTGTTAAATGAATCTAAAAATCCCTCTCTAAATACCGAATAATATAATGACTCCAATTCCTTATACAATTCACCATCAGCCATAATCCTATTTATAATTAAGGAAAGTTCTTCTTTATCAGCTGGCTTTTGAATGTATCCCGCTACGTGATTTTTTTTGCCTTTCTTACTATTTCTTCATCCATCATAGAACTAACTATAATAACGTTTATGTTTGGATCAATAGCATGAACTGCTCTAGTACATTCTAATCCATCTGTACCTGGCATAGTCATATCCATAGTTACCACATCAGGTCTTAATTTCCCAACTACTTCAATGGTTTCTTCCAGTGAACTTGCATCGCCTATAACCTGAAAACCACTTTCTGTAAGTATATCTGATAATAGAGCAATTGAAAAAGGTGAATCATCAACAACAACTACTTTAATTTCTTTCATTTTGGCACCAGCTTCCTCGTTTTTATCCATATTTTCAGATGGAGAAAAAAACTCCACCTAAAACTAAGAACTCTGTTTATAATATACTTATCGACATAAATATGCATAAATTTAGTTTTTTCTCAATGGAATATTAGATTTTAATTATATAAGGATTTCTTCTTGTTCAAAATTTCATCATAAACAGAATTCTAAGTTAATCAAACCAATGAAAAAAATATAACCACAAAACCGACACTGTTGTTAACAGTAATCAACTTTTGTGGTTATAAATCAGACATCTTAAATTTCGTTAACACAACACAGCCAATTTTTTTCTTCTACTGTATGCATTTCTATATTTTTAAAACCTCCATCCATAAGTATATCTTTTAGTTCTTCAGGTCTCATTATCTTCATATCAGACATAGCAGCCCATTCATCATTTCTCTTTTTAAAACTTTCACTTGAATACATCTCATTTATAATAATAAACTTACCCGTATCCTTTAGTACCCTTCTTACTTCTTTAAAGCTTTCAGACAGACTAGGCCAAAAATATATGGTTTCCACTGCAAATATATTGTCAAACTTGTTATCATTAAATGGGATTTTTTCTACACTCCCCTTAATAATTTCTACCTTTTCGTCATCAATAAACTCTTTATTATAATCCTTGGACCAATTTACGCAATCCTGAGAATAGTCCATGCCATAAACCTTACCATCACTTGCTAGATGTGCTAAACGATTAACCGTTCTTCCACCACCACAACCTATGTCCAAAACAATGCTTTTCTTTTCAACTTTTATTTTTTCCAGACCCCAAGTAGTTAATTTAAAATGGCTTTCATTCATCTCATCTGCCACAGTTTTACCAATTTCCCCCTGTGGTTTTCTGCATTGGTTTAATCTTTTGACATTTCGCTCATATTTTTTCCACCTTTCTTTTTAGTCATCTAAAAACAAACTTGAATACTGCCTATTTATTATTTAAGATGACTTGTTTTTTCTTAGCATGTTTCCTTATTATTTCATAAGTATCCTTTTCCGATATTGGCTTTGATATTAAATAACCTTGGTAATAGTCGCAACCTGTATTAGCTAGCAATTCCATTTGACCCTGCTCCTCAATTCCTTCTATTACAACTTTCATATTAAATAATTTGCCCAATTTGACCATATAATCCACAATATCAATATTTTTTTTACTTACATCATCAATTAAAGATTTATCCAATTTAAAAATATCAAACTTCATATTTTTAAGGTATGACAAAGAGCTGAATCCTGTCCCAAAATCATCTAGAGCGATAAGAAAACCTTCATTTCTTAATTGATTCATTATTTGATTTGCATACTTGTAATTGTTTATAAGAACCGATTCAGTAATTTCCACAGTTATATATAACGGTTCAACTTTGTATTTCTCTTTTAGTTCCATTAATTTTTGAGCATATTTATAATTGAAGGTTATAGCTGATGCATTAATTGATATGTTGGGTGAAAAATTTAGTTCATCCTTACATTTTCTTATAAATTTAAAGGCTTGCTCTGCCGCTCTATAATCCACAATTTCAATCAATCCCTTAGCCTCAGCTAATGGTATAAATACTACTGGAGGAATAATCTTATTAGGTTCAATCTGCATACGACTCAATGCTTCAAATCTTGTTATTTCACCGTTTTTCGACATTATTGGTTGATAAAAATTTATAATACTTGCCTCACTTTTATATCTAATAGCATTAATGATTCTTTTATTATACTCATCTTCTGAGATATTACTATTTGACCATACCGAAACTGAATTTCCTTCAATTCTTTTGCTATATTACTTGCTTTTTCTGCGGATATAACTAAATCCTCAATCTTATTCATATTCTTATCATATATTGCTATTCCTGCTGATACTGAATATTTATAATTAAGTTGTGGTAAATCAAATTCAATTTTCTTTACAATATTATTATATATGTTATTGGCTTTTTCTGCATCATAAACCTTAGGAAGAATGAGGATAAATTCGTCACTACATAAACGACCTAAAACAAAATCATCAATAATGTATTTTTCTATATCTCTTGATAATTTTTTTAAAACAGCATCTCCTGTTTTTTCTCCAAAAGTATTATTTATTTCTTTAAAATCATCAATATCTATGTATATACTAGTAAAGCCCAATTTATTGTTTTGTGACATCTGCCTTAATAGCTTATTAACTGCCAATCTATTTAATAAACCAGTTAAGCTGTCAGTATACAGTGCCTCTTCGTAGTATTTAATTAATGTTATTCTTTCATATACAGAAAAAAACGCTATTAATCCTAAAAATAAAAATACTAAGATTAATAAACTAACCATGCTATAACCAGCATTGCTAAAATAGCAAGCACCTATAGTAAGTGGCGTTATAGAAAAATAATAAAAATATAGTATTTTCCTATTACTTATAATTTCAATCATAATAAAAAATCCTGCTACTAATGAACATAAAAAAATATTATTAAATTTTAGTACTACATTAATATAAATCAACCAAACTGTAGCTCCAAAACTTATAATATAATAGATTTCATCTATATAATTAATGAATTTTTTGTTAAAACTTAGAAAAAAGGAAACAACCAAAAGTATTCCTAACAAATAAAAATATTTTATCTCTGTTTTCTCATTTAAATAACCAATTAAATATGTATTATAAAATATTATACCCAATATACCAATAATTATATTTAATCTATATAATAGTATTGAATATACAGGTTTTTTTTCCTTAATTTTTCTTAATATTCTGCTTCTACTGTACACAGCTTCACCCTCAGTTTGTTATTCTGTTAACCAATATGCATGAAAATACATATTGGTTATACCATACCTATAATCTATACTTCGTATATTATTTCATTTACCTAAGTGTTCTTGTATAAACCATAGGCTATTATACTACAATTTAAATTAACAAATAGCTCATTTATTTAAAAAAACCATAAAATGGGGATGTAAGTAAATTTGTTTATACAAATCTACTTACATCCCCATTAATCGATTTTTCTGCCTCAGCAGAAAAACCTTCCTTAACTCTTAACTCTTAACTTATTGTTACTTGTTGTCCATTATCTTTAAAAATTATCTGCTAACAATTCAAAATATGCTCTTGGATGCAAACAAGCTGGGCATATCTGAGGAGCTGATTCTCCTTCAAAAATATATCCACAATTACCACATTTCCATAAAGTAGCTTTTTCCTTTTTAAATACACTGTTTTTTTCTATATTATCAGCTAATTTTCTATACCTAGCCTCATGATGTTTTTCTACTTGTAATATTGCCTTAAATGCAGCAGCTACTGATGTAAAACCTTCCTCTTCAGCAACCTTAGCAAAAGTAGGATACAAATCTGTCCATTCTTCATTTTCACCATTTGCAGCAGCAATAAGATTTGTTTTTGTATCTCCGAGTCCTACAGGAAATGTTGCACCATTTATTTCTACCACTTCACCCTTTAAACTTTGGTCTAAAAGCTTAAAAAATCTGTTAGCATGCTCTTTTTCATTTTCAGCAGTTTCAGTGAAGATATTAGAAATTTGTACATAGCCAGCTTTCTTAGCTATTGAAGCATAAAAAGTATACCTATTCCTCGCTTGTGACTCACCAGCGAAAGCCTTCATTAAATTTTCAGCTGTCTTTGTTCCCTTAAGTGAACTCATAAAATCCCTCCTAAATTAGGCATCTAACACAAAAATCTATCATAATTAATAGCTATTTCTTTGAAGATGCTTTATAACCCTACACTTATACATTTCTACATTTTCTCTAAAATTCCTTCTTATTAGAAAAGATTAAATACTATTTTTCATTTAACTTTTAACTTGTGGATCTTGTCACTTTAATAGCTGTTTGTGCAACTTCCTTCCCATTAACTAACAGCAGAATCCTATGTTCTCCTTGGTAATGGCGGCGGGTAGTAAGATCTTTCCACCTATAAATTCTAGTTCCAACAAGATTAGCACCACCAATTACTATTTTATCCGATAAAAAGAATAATTTACGGGACGTATTCCCCTTTGCCTTAACAAAATCTATTCCATATTCAATACGTATATGTACTGGTTCACCTTCACGAATGCAAATTTCATACTTAAGCTCACAACTTTCCCCAATTTTCACTTCTAGTTTATCTAACGACAATGTAGCACTGACAATAAGTGCTTCATCTGTAGATTCCCCATATCCAAATAATTTCATAACTTCAGTATTAGCTTTACTAATTAGTGTCCTAGATCCACGACGTAGTATCCAATCAGTTAATGGATTCACTCCTTTTAATCGTCTCACTATTTCTACAATCATCGAAGGATTGTCCTTGGAAATGTCATTTAAATTATTAGCTACGCTCTTTCGTACATAAAGTGAAGGATCTTCTTTTAGTTGTTCCAGTACTGAAAGGACCAATGTTGGGTCACTCTTAAACACCGTAAGTGCCTCACCCCATGGTAAACGTGGACGACATCCCTCGCTGGACAGTCTTCTTACGTGCTCATTACTGTTTTTCGACCAAACTAGCATTTGATTCATCATTTTTTTAGGCTCACTAATAATAAATGGTCTTACAGCAAATTCTGCGGAAGATTTTATAGTAAAACGTTCCAGTGCTTTCATGGAAAGTTCCCAATTTACCTGCCCCTGACCATACATAGCCACAAAATCAGGAAAAAATAGGTATGGAAATCCAATGCAAAACTCATCAATTTTAAACAATACTTCCAGCGCCTCTTCATATTTTACTGGCAGATATACCCCCAGTGACTCAGTAATCCTATGCATCCTTTCTTTTAGTTTAAGTTCATCCCATTTATCATCAATTACGGTAGCTAAAAATCCTTCCCCATTAAAGATTCCATAAACTGAATACACTTTCTCACTAAAATCACGCAGAAATTCTTCATTATACATATTTTTTAAGGGTTCTGCCATAATTTAATACTCCTTTTGTCCATTTATTATACATTTGTTTTTTCATAACAAACTAGTTAATAGAAATATATATATATGTATCTCACAATTCTCCATATTCCCACCACTTTGATACTCTTCAAAATCGCAATCATATTTTCTATCTAAATCCATTGACCATAGTTTTGTCCAAAATTCACTCACGGCTTTTGGCATATCACCTGTCACAACAAATTTTGCATATTTTCCTCCCGGCATTGTTTTTACTTGAGTCCCAAATGGTAATCCTTTGTACTCACTAACTTCACAACAAACTGTTGCATCATATGCTCCGCTTACATCATTTTCATAATTAGAATACATTCCAATACATTCCAATACTACAACCGTTTTGCTTATTGAATATAGACTTGTATATTCCATCCGCAAAAAAATGTTTCCATAGTCCACCAATCACTTCTGTCATATGTTCATCATTATTGCTCGTTCGTGCAGTTAAACCTACTATCTTTTTATCGTTTAATTCTACCACTTCATAATTCACTATAAACACCTCTTTCCATTTAATGAAATCAGTATAGCATTGGTAATATGACAACTATGTGTCATATTACCAATAATAAATAAGGCAAAAACATCCTATAAACAGAGTTCTTAGTTTCAGGTGGAGTTTTTAGTCCGTAGGTCATCCATCTGAAACTTAGAAATCGTTAGTAAGGCGTGTGTCAGCCGTTATACTCCCACTTAGTAGAGGATGGGAGTTTTACGGATGGTAGTCATCGGATAGAAAAAAATGTTTTCGCCAATATATTTTGCTTTCTTACAGCTTTAATTTTTGTACCATTCCATTTAGCTTTTCTGCAAGTATTGCTTGATCTTGAGAAGCCTTTGATATTTCCTCAATTGCCATAGCAGATTCATTGACACTTGCTAATATTTCTTCTGAACTAGCCACTGATTGTTCAGCTGTAGCCGATACGTTTTTAATTGCCTGTTTGATTTCTGATACAGTTCCATTTACTGTATTCATAGCACATCCAATATAAAATCTTTTAACTCTTAACTCTTAACTTGTTACTGTAGTGCCATAAAAGTTGCAGGAACTTTCGCTTCTCCTCCTTTATTCCCTACAATATTATTTACTATATTCCCATTATAATACATTGTAGAGAACCTACCACTTCCTATCTTTGCTGCATTTACAACTCCCATTCTCAGCAGTACATTTTGAACTTGTTCTACAGTAACACCCGGGAAATTAATCACCCTACCATCAAAAACTAAAAATACTATTGACCCATCCTTTTTTGACCTATAGCCGTAACCGCATCTATGTCAGATGAATTTATCTTTAAAGCTTCTCCATTAGCTATAAGTTGTTCACCAACTGTTGTTACCATAGACTGAGTGTTTTTATCAACTTCTTCATTAACTATATTTTTATTTCCAATAGCTTCTTTTATTCCCAGTGAATTTAACTGTTCCAACGTATATTTTCCAATAATGAGGTTACCGTCATTGTTTATCCCAACAATATTAATTTCATCAGTCTTGTTTTGTATATTGTTGTATACAACCTTGCCATCATGAAATATAACTCCATCAGGAGTTATATTCTCATTAATGGAATTTTCCTCAGACGTATCAAATATATGACTTCCTGCATTTACAGCAACAATGGCATCATATTCCTTAGCAATCTGACTTGTAGTTTCCTTAGAAGGGTTTAGCCCTAGCTTGCTAGTGCCAACAATTACCTTTTTAGGATCATGTATAGTAAACATATATCCCTTGAAATTTTTGCCTCTAACAATATATCCATCAATAATTTTTTTGAGTTGTGCTGCGAAATTTTTACATTTGGTTTTTTTCCCGAATCAGCTAGTACCGTGGTACTCTTAGCATTTGTTAACATTACTGTTCCAACTAAAAGTATAGTAGCCACCGATAACGCTGTCCATTTGTAAGAATTTTTCTTAAATAATGAAATCATAGTAATCCTCCTTTTTATTTGAGATTTATTATCTATAAAATTTGCTATTCCATAAATTGACACAGGCTTCTTAAAACTTTGCAGTAATTTTATAATTGTCCTTCCATAGTTTAAACATTCATCTTCATTTATATATGTCAAAGCAAGGGCATCACATGCCAATTCTTTATCTTCTCCCATCCTATAAAAGGAATACCGTATGATAGGATTAAACCAATGTAATATTTGCAAAATATTTTTTAAACAAGAAACTTGAATGTCTCGCCTTTTTAGGTGAGCCATTTCATGAAGAATTATATACCGTAATTCATTAAGATTTAACCTCTTATCTATATTTATAGGCAACAATAATTTAGGTTTTATAAATCCAAATGTAGCTGGACCTCTAACCATATCCGTACTTATAATTGTTATGCTTTTTTTTATATTCATTCTATGAATGCACTGCTCCAAAACATTGATAATCCTCTCATCTTTACATATTTTTTGAGATTTAAGTTTAATCATAAAGGTTATAATCACAAAAGCTGAATAAATAGTATACGATATTACACCCATTAACCATAAAATACATACTACTTGAATCCATGACATTCTGTTTATTGTAAAATTATTAGATTTACTTTGAGAATTATCCTTTGACATAGTTACATTGTTAAAAGTATTTTTACTTCTTTGTTTATTACCGCCGTTTATTTGATTCTCACTAAAACTAATAGTTGATTTACCCGTGTAATAATTTGATATACTGCTAACTTGTGAGATTTTATTTTCGAGTAAGCTGAAAAGATTAAAAACACTAAATTGACTTTGTGGTGCATATGGGATTATAAGCCTAACTAAAAGTAACAACCATATAAAGTATTGCCAGCGTACTCCTAACCTTTTTCTTAATATCAATTTAACCATAATGATAACTACAGCTAAAATGCTTCCCAAAAGTGATGAGTACAATATCAGTTTAAATAAGGATATAAGCCAATCCATAAATCCACCTTCATCCTTTTCTCTTATCGAGAATATGCTTCAGCTTATCTATTTCATCATCACTTAATTCTGCATCATCTAAAAAATTTACTAACATAGCATTAGCAGAGCCATTGAATACACGATTTAAAAAAGTCTTACTTTCTTCTCTTATACAATCCTGCTCTTGAACTAATGGAAAGTAATGATAGGTCTTTTTGTCTAGCTTATCAATTTCATAGCTTATCACATCTTTTTTAACAAGCCTATTTATCAGCGTTTTTATTGTATTAGGCTTCCAATCTATGTTTTCCTTCAGCCCTTCAACAACTTCATTTGCTGTACATGGAGCTCTTGCCCAAATAAGTTTCATAACTTGCCACTCTGAATCTGATATTTTTGGTGTATTTGACATATTAATTCCCTCCTATTACAAATGTAATATATATCTTTAGCTACATATTACATTTGTAATAGGAGGATGTCAATAATTATTTTAAATATATTTATTATGTAACAAATACAATTTTATCAAATTTTTAAATAAAAAAGTTGTCTCCATCTGAATTTTAATCTTCATTTGGAGACAACTCTTTCACTTGTTATTTTCTTTGAGATTTCTTATTTTTCTTTTATTTCCCTATTATATTTTTTTATTTCATCCTCACTTAATTTTGTAGATTTTTGAACTTCAGTAAGGCCAATACCACTTTCCAGTAAATCTTTTGCTAGTTCTACCCTTTCTTCATGTTCTCCTTTTGCTTCCATCTTCATATATAATCTTCACTCCTACTCAACTGGTTTACCATCAAAATTTTTATATCTAGGTGGTGTCTTTTTATTTCCTTTTTCGTCTTTTGGCCTACCCATATCATTTTTTTTGTTTCTTTTGTTAGAAGCTTTTTCATTTAAATTTCTGTCAGCCAATGTAAACACTCCTTTCCTATTTAAGGTTCCCCAAAAAAAAATGTTTTATTCTAAACTTACTATTCGTCCACTAATTTATACCCTACCCCAACCTCCGTGTAAATATACTCTGGTTGGGCTGGGTCTTTTTCTATCTTTCTTCTGAGACTTGCCATAAACACCCTCAGAGATTGAGTTTCATTGCCAATTGCTGAGCCCCAAATTTCGTTAATAATGAACTTATGAGTTAATACCTTCCCTGAATATTTACAGAGTAACTCCATTATTTTATATTCTATTGGTGTTAGATGTATTTCTTCATTGTTTATTATTACTTGTCTTTTAATAAAATCAATACAAAGATTCTTAACTTTAAAAGCATCCATACTTTTATCCTCAGTTTGATTTATAAAAAAGTGTCTAAGAGCTACTCTTATTCTTGCCAGTAATTCTCCAATACCAAAGGGTTTTGTTAAATAGTCATCAGCTCCTTTGTCCAGTGCTTCAACTTTTTGTCTTTCGTTTTCTCTTGCAGAAACAATTATTATAGGAGTCTTTGACCATTCTCTTATTTTTGTTATAACCTCTATTCCATCTATATCCGGAAGTCCCAAATCCAAGATTATGAGATCTGGATTATGTGACAAAGAAAGTGCTATTGCTTCAATTCCATTATCAGTTTCGATGTACTTATACTTCTGTGATGATAGCGCCGCTGTTATAAAATTTCTTATAGGCTTATCGTCTTCAACCACTAGTATATATGGTTTATTGTCCATACTTGTCATCCCCTTTAGCTCAATTATACAGTTACTAATTACTCTTTGGGAATATAAAACCTGAATACTGCCCCGCCTTCTTCTCTATTAAAGGCTTCAATTTTCCCACCATGTGCTTCCACTATGGACTTACAAATAGTAAGTCCAAGGCCTACTCCACGCCTTGAATCAGAAATTTTACTTCCATTTGTAAAAAATCTATCAAAAACATGTGGTAATATTTCTTCTGAAATTCCTGATCCGTTATCAATTACTTCAAAAAACACATCTTTGCTTTTTTCATAAACCTTTACTTCTATAAAAGATCCTTTTGGCGTGAATTTTATTGCATTATCAATTAAATTTATAAGCACCTGTTCTATTAAACTTCCATCCATAACAACCATTATAAGATTTTCAGGCATATTTACTTTAATTTTGTGGTTCTTAGAGTTTTTAGTACTTCTATGTATGGATTCAGAAATAACCTCCTCCACGACCTCTAAATTCTTCTTGATTTTCATTTTCCCTTGATCAAAACGAGTCATGCTCAGTAAATTTTCAACTAATCTTATAAGCCATTCTGTGTCTTCATAAATACCGTTAAGAAGCACTTTTTTAGTGGCCTCTGAAATAAGTCCTCCGTTTTCTATAATTGTACTTACTGACCCCTTAATACCTGCCAGTGGGCTTCTTAGATCATGAGAAATAGATCTTAATAAATCACTCCTTAACCGTTCCCTTTCAATCTCCATCTTATAGGCCTCCTGTTCTTTTGAAAGAATTTCTCTGTCCAGTGCAACAGCAATTTGGCTTGTAACTGTTTCAAAAATAAATTTCTGTTTTGGCTCCAGAAACCCTTCAAAACATGACACCCCTATAACACCTAATATATCTTTTTGACCTTTGATAGGCATGTAATAACCATGAGCCCCATAAAAAGTATTTGTTCCTGCTCCTGATTCATTACCATTTAAAAATGTCCAATTTGCTACTGCTTGCTCATCTTTACATAAAATAATACTTTCTTTTTCCTTTTTCTCAGCATAATAACTAATTGGAGTGGCAAGGGTATTATTCTCTTGTAAATAACATATAACCGTTCTATTTATAAGCCTTGACATATACTTAATCCCTATAGACACAACATCTACAGTTCCCATTGCACTCAATAGTTTTTTACTTATTCTGTATAAAATTTGTGTTTGCTTTTCCCTTGCAGAAGAAGCATAGGCTTCCCTTTGAATTTTAGTAGTAAGAGTCCCTATTGTGATAGCAACGATGAGCATTATAGGAAATGTAGCCAAATAACTCTTATCATAAACCTGAAAAGAATATCTAGGTGCTGTAAAAAAATAATTAAATAGCATTACTGCGATTATAGATGATATTATTCCTGTTAAATATCCTGTTGTTTGTATGTATACAATAATTATACCTAAAATATAAATTATAAGAATATTTGTGGCTGCAAAACCTATATTATCAAATATTTCACCAATAATCGTGGATATTGCCATAATGATACACACTTTTAAAAATTCTTGCAAAGATATTTTAAACTTTGGATTTAGTCCGACATTTAAATTTTTAGTTTTCCTTTTGTTTGACCAATTGGGTATAACATAAACTTCTATATCCGAATTAGAATTCATAAGTCTATCAACTAAACCTTTTGCATAGTAATTGAATATTCTACTGCTTTTTCTATTATTTTTGCCTATAATTATTTTAGTAATATTCCTAAAATTAGCATATTCTATTATTTCTTCAACTATGTTATCACCATATACAGTAGCTATTTCACCTTCTAATTGTTCCACTAAATTAAAATTCGCATTTAATGTTTTTTTGCCATCCTTGCTTAATTTCTGCATTTTCTCAGTTTCCACATATAAAGCTGTCCATTTCGAATGAAAGGCTTCTGCCATCCTTGCAGCAGTACGAATAGCCTTTGAAGATGATGATGATGAATTAATACACACTAATATTTGTTCTGATGCAGTCATAGTTTTCACCCCTCATTTTAGTAAATCTATTTGAAATTTACAATGTTATTTCCTATATTATACCATCAAAATAGTGACAAGTTTCAAGTGACAAGTGACAAGTTAATGAATATTTTCGGATAAAGCCAAAGAATAAAAAAATAGGGATGTAAGTGGATCTGCTCACACAACTCCACTCACACCCCTAAAGCTTTTAACTTTTTTTGAAGCTGTTTTCAAATTGCTTTTATTTTGCCCCAAGGCAAAATCTCCTTAACTCTTAACTCTTAACTCTTAACTGTTTTTTTAAAGGGTTATTGTTTTACAAAAATATTATCTTCAGTGGTATCAGTAAACTTAATTTTACTTCCCTGAACCTTTCCTTCTAAAGTTCCCCTATAATAATCAGATTTATTTTTATTGAATGTGATTTTTATGTTATTATTATCTACAACATACGTGCCTTGAGAATAAAAAGCATCTTTATATACTGTATTTATAATTGTACAATTATCATTTTTGTCTAATTCTAATATTGTATTGTATTTTGATACATATTTTCCTGAATAAGAATTTTCAGTATAGGGATTTGCTCTAGATCCTACAACCAAAACCACGCCTGTTACAATTAATACTGCAAAAATCAACTTTTTCATTTTGTAAAACCTCCTACTTATTTTTCAGAAGTAGTGCTATTTCAAGGTTTGATTTAAGCACATTTACTCTTGGCTCTCCAAATACCCCTAAGGTTCTTCCCTCTGTATATTTGTCCACTATTTTCTGAAGATCTGTTTCACTTACTCCTGATGCTTTTGAAACTGCTGGTATTTGAATTTTTGCAGATGCAGGGCTAATATCAGGATCAAGCCCTGAGCCTGAACTTGTCAATAAATCAGTTGGTATATCATCTTTTTTAACTCCAGGATGGGACTTTAAAAAATCTTTTATGTCCTTTTGAACCCTATCCTGCAATGCTTTATTGGAAGGTCCCAAGTTTTGTGAACCTGAACCAACACCACTATAAGCTATATTCCCTTTTTTATCAGGTTTTGTATCTGCCTCTGTATAAGTATTATAATTTATAGATGAAACTCTTCCATGAAAATATTTATCACTGGAGAAATTCTGACCCAAAAGTGCGGAGCCTACTTCTTTACCATCTACTGTGAGCATACTTCCATTTGCCTGATTGTGAAAAGCTAGTTGTCCTATACCCGTTATAAGTGCAGGATAAGCAAGCCCACAAATCACCATAAATACTATAGTTATTAATATAGATTTTTTTAAAATCTTCATAATATATCTCTCCTCCTACTAAAACATTAATAATGGGCTTATTATCATATCGATTATTTTTATACCAATAAATGGGAGTATTATACCTCCAAGTCCAAATATAAGCATATTTCTTAAAAGAATTGCTTCCGATTTCATTGGTCTGTACTTTACACCTCTCATAGCTATTGGAATAAGTGCTGGTATTATTATTGCATTAAATATTAATGCAGATAATATAGCACTGGATGGAGTTTTAAGTCCCATAACATTTAATACATTCATCTGTGGTATAGCAATTGTGAACATTGCTGGTATTATTGCAAAATATTTAGCTACATCATTAGCTATGCTGAAAGTTGTAAGTGAACCTCTCGTTATAAGAAGTTGTTTCCCTATCTCTACCACTTCAAGTATCTTTGTTGGATCTGAATCTAAATCCACCATATTAGCAGCTTCCTTGGCCGCAGTAGTACCACTATTCATTGCAATACCAACATCTGCCTGTGCAAGGGCTGGGGCATCATTAGTTCCATCACCTGTCATAGCTACAAGTTTTCCTTCTGCTTGTTCCTTTTTAATGGCTTTAATCTTATCCTCAGGTTTGCACTCAGCTATGAATCCATCAACCCCAGCTTCTTTAGCTATAGTTGCAGCAGTTAAAGGATTATCACCTGTACACATTATTGTTTTAATACCAATTTGTCTAAGCCTTGCGAATCTCTCAGGAAGTCCTGGTTTAACTGTATCTTTAAGATAAATCACACCATATATTTTGTTGTTAGCACAAACTACAAGAGGGGTTCCTCCAAGTTTTGCAACTTTATTAACTGCTGCTTCCAAATCTTTTGGAATAATTCCTCCCAATTCTTTTACCATATTTTTTATAGCATTATCCGAGCCCTTCCTTACTAAAGTTCCATCACTTAAATCTATTCCGCTCATCCTTGTTTGTGCTGAAAACTCAATAAAATTAAGATTTTCATATTCCTTTGGATTAATGGTTGCTCCTAATTTATTGCCAAGTTCAACTATGGACTTTCCCTCTGGAGTATCATCTTTTGTAGAACACATTACAGCATAATTTATAAGGTCCATAATTTCCGATTTACCAACTGGTATAAATTCTGCAGCAAGTCTGTTACCAAAAGTTATTGTTCCAGTTTTATCAAGTATCATTGTATCCACATCACCGCAAGCTTCAACAGCTTTTCCTGACATAGCTATTACGTTAAACCTTGTAACTCTGTCCATACCTGCAATACCTATAGCAGATAAAAGTCCACCTATAGTTGTAGGTATCAAACAAACAAGCAATGCAATCAATGTAGATATTTGAATTTTAACTCCTGAATAAACAGCCATAGGATAAAGTGCTACTATAACTATAAGAAATATAAGGGTTAAGCAAACAAGCACAGTATTAAGTGCAATTTCATTGGGTGTCTTCTGTCTTGATGCCCCTTCTACAAGTTCAATCATTTTATCTAAAAATGATTCTCCTGGTTTTGCAGTTATTTTAATTTTAAGCCAGTCACTTACTACTTTTGTTCCTCCAGTAACGGATGCAAAATCCCCACCATTTTCCTTCATAACTGGAGCTGATTCACCAGTTATAGCTGATTCATCAACTGATGCAATACCCTCCACTACTTCACCATCATTGGGAATCATATCTCCATTTTCAACTATTACTATATCGCCCATTTTTAATTCATTTGCATTTATATTTTTGACATTTCCATTGGAGTCTATTAGCTTTGCTATAGTATCTTTACGAGTCTTTTTTAAATTTTCAGCTTGTGCTTTACCACGCCCTTCTGCTACTGCCTCTGCAAAATTTGCAAAAAGTACTGTTATAAACAATATTACTGCTACAATAAAATTGTAAAGCCTTAAATTTTTACCTTGATCTCCAAATAGCCCCGGAAAAAATGTAAGTATTAATGATATGAAAAAGCCTGCTTCCACAACAAACATAACTGGCTTTTTTATCATATTTTTAGGATTGATTTTTTTAAAGGACTCTATGATAGCTTCATGTAATATATCTTTTGTAATAAATTTAGATTTTCTATTTTTATCACTCATATTATTATTCTCCTTGTCTAATTATTTCACATTCATCAATGCCATAAGGTTAGATGCTCTGCAATAGGTCCTAATGCCAATGCTGGCAGAAATGTTAATGCCCCTATTATTAATACTATAACTATTAATATTACAACAAACATTGTGTTATCTGTTTTAAATGTTCCCTCTGTTATTGGTACAGCTTTTTTAGCTGCTAAAGAACTGGCTACTGCAAGAAGTAATATCATACTTAAATACCGTCCAAATAACATGACAATTCCTGTACTATAATTCCAAAACATAATATTAGTACCAAGTCCTCCAAAGCTAGAACCATTGTTAGCTGCCGCTGAAGAATACTGATATACTATCTCCGTTAATCCATGAAAACCCGGATTACCGACTGCTGCTAAGGCAGTTTTTGAACCTAGAGCTACCGTAGTTCCCATTAGAATAAGAAAAGGATGTATCAGTATTGCAAATGCAACTAATTTTATTTCTTTTCCTTCTATTTTTTTCCCTAAATATTCCGGAGTTCTTCCTACCATAAGTCCACATAGAAATACCGTAAGAATGGCATACATAAGCATATTCATAAATCCTACGCCTTTGCCTCCAAAAATAACGTTAAGCATCATATTCCACACTGTTATAAGTCCACCTAATGGAGTATAGGAGTCATGCATGCTGTTTACACCACCATCTGATGTAGCTGTTGTAGCTGTTGCAAATAGTGTGGATCCTGATATACCAAACCTCACTTCTTTGCCTTCCATATTCCCCATAGTCTGACTTAATCCAATCCTTGCAAGTGCAGGATTTCCAGCTTTTTCTGAAGTATAGCAAACGGTAAGTGTTGCTACAAGCAAAACACTCATGGCTACAAATATTGCTATAGCTTGCTTTTTCTTTTTAATCATATGTCCAAAACATACTACTGTTGCTCCTGCAAAAAACAAAATTGAAAATATTTGCATTGCATTTGTAAGTGGTGTTGGATTTTCAAAAGGATGTGCAGAATTTGCACCAAAAAATCCACCTCCATTTGTTCCAATCATTTTTATAGATTCAAGACTTGCTACTGGTCCAAGTGGTATATCTTGAAGAGTTCCTTCTATAGTAGTTACTGTTTTATTAGCTGAAAATGTCTGTGGGACTCCCTGCTGAACATAGAATATTGATATTACAATACACGCAGGAAGTAATATTCTTGTTATAATTCTTGTTAAGTCCACATAGTAATTTCCATGTTTTTTCTTTCCAGCAATGCCTCTCATAAATGCCCATGCTACTGCAAGCCCAGTTGCGGCCGCAACAAACATAAATGTTGTAATTACTAATGTCTGACTTAAATTAGAGAGTCCAGATTCACCACTGTAGTTTTGTAAATTTGTATTAGTCATAAAACTTATTACAGTATTAAATGATAAACCCTGCTCCATCTTTCCTATACCATTAGGATTCAAAATAGGAATTGATTGTATTCTTAAAATCAAATATGCTACAAATGCCATTATTGCATTGCTAGAAATTAATGCTATAATATATTGTTTCCATGTCATATCCTCTTTTGTTATACCTACGATTTTGTATATGATATTATCTATTTTATCAAATACAGGATCTCCAAAAGTCTTTTCGTGTTCTGCTACTTTGTAAAGATATTTTCCCATCGGAATGCAAAGCAGAACAAAAATAATAAGTATAATTGCCATTTGTAATATTCCCATATTATTACCTCCACATATTTAAATAATTTTCTAAAACTTTTCGGGATTAAAAAGAGCGTATCCTAAATAAACAAATAGTAAAACCGCTATGATAATTAATCCAATCAAAATAATCACCTCCCTATATTGTTATTAGATTTAGTTTGATTTTCCCTGTAATAGCCTTATAAAATCTTTCCCAAGTTTCAAATTCCCCTTCAAATGCTTGTTTTTTATTAAATGTGAACTCAGGATAACGATTCATTAGTTCCGTAAATGTTAGTTCTTCCATTCCATATCCTTCCTCAGCTACTGAATATGTTGTTTTTGAATCTTGAATTTCACTTATGACAAAAATTTCGCATTTATTAAATCCGCTGCTATGATTATCAGTTGG
The DNA here is from genome assembly GCA_963725425.1 of uncultured Clostridiaceae bacterium. Classification (GTDB taxonomy): domain Bacteria; phylum Bacillota; class Clostridia; order Clostridiales; family Clostridiaceae; genus Clostridium_I. The sequence goes on along the minus strand of CAVRYJ010000045.1, from coordinate 315,497 downwards.
AACGTAAAATTCAAAACCAATTAGTTCCCTTTCTAATTGCAAAAATTTTTTTCTATCAAATCAATGTTCATGATATTTCTCCTTTAAAAATTAATTAAACATCTCAAAGGACATAACATGGTTTTTTATTTCTTACCAATTTGCTTTTCAACAAAATTTGTAAACAAAAACAAAAGACCAAAACATACTACAAGGGAAACAACCATTATTACATCTAGCATTGTATTACCTCCTTTTATTGTCATTCTTTTTATTTGATTGCCTGTCCTATCAACAAGTTAATACTACCATTTACTGTATAAAGATTGGATTAAGACTAACCGTCTTAGTATAAAGATTATATAAAGACTTAACTATAAACATAATAGTTAAAAGTTAAGATTTAAGGAAGATTTTTTCTGCTAACACAGAAAAAGTCGATAAAAAAAGGCTTACGCAAAATGAATTATAAATTCATTTTGCGTAAGCCTTTTTTTATACTAAATATAAAATTATTTTATTATACTATCAATTACAGGTAGTAAGATCATTATTGCAGTTAAAACTACTAAAATGGTGATGGTTATCCACCCAATCCAATTTTTAAGGCTCGTATTGACATATTCCCCCATCAAATCTTTTTTATTTACCATTAACATCATACAAATAAGTACTACCGGAAGAAGCATACCATTAACTACCTGAGAACCTAAGGAAATCCCAACTAATGGTGCTCCTGGAATTAGTATAATTAAAGCACCTATAATTATTATTCCAGTAAATAATCCATAAAATTCAGGAGCTTCTTTCAATTTATTATTAATTCCTGCTTCAAAGCCAAAAGCTTCACAGATGTAGAAGGCTGTAGCTAGTGGCAGAATTGTTGCTGAAAATAATGAGGCAACCAAAAGTCCAAAAGCAAATATACTTGAAGCAAAGTTACCAGCCAATGGTTTAAGTGCAATCGCCGCATCTTTAGCTTCATTTATTTTAATACCATTTTTGTTTAGAGTAGCAGCACAAGCTACTATTATGAAAAAAGCTACTACTACAGTGACTACACATCCAAGTACAACATCCATAAGTTCATATTTATATTCACTAATTTTTATTCCTTTTTCTATAACTGAGGATTGCATATAAAATTGCATCCAAGGGGCAATAGTAGTACCAATTAGCCCAATTACTGTACTTATCCAACCCTCATTAATTCCTGTAAAATCAGGCCTAATTATTGATGTTCCTATCTGATGCCAATCAGGATGAGCAAGCACTGCAGAAAAAATATAAGATAGTAGGAAAACACTAAATACAAGAAAAATTTTCTCTACAGATCTATAGGTCCCTTTTACTACTAAAATCCATACTGCTATAGCTGCACATGGAACTGTAATATATTTTGAAAGACTAAATACTTGTAAGCTTCCTGCTACACCGGCAAATTCAGTTGCAGTATTACCTATATCTGCTACGATTAATCCTAAAAATATAAAGAAGGTAATTCTTACACCAAAGTTTTCTCTAATAAGGTCGGCTAAACCTTTTTGAGTTACTATCCCCATCCTTGCATTCATTTCTTGTACTACCAGTAATGCAATAAAGCATGGAATTAAGGTCCAAAGAAGCTTATATCCATAAGTAGCACCTGCTACAGAGTATGCTGTAATACCGCCGGCATCATTATCTACACTTCCGGTTATTAACCCTGGCCCTAGTACAGTTAGAAACATCATTAAACCAAGAACCCAAGGTGCTTTATTTTTCTTTGTTTTTAAATTTTCACTCATTGTTTTTCCCCCCCCTTGTTTAACCAATATTCCTTTTATTTTTAAGCAATTCATAAATGATATCGTTAATTATCACATTACCTATTAAGTTCATTTCTTGATTAGTAACTGGAACCGCCACTAGGTTATATTTTGAAATATTTTTTATTAAAACATCAATGTGGTCAGTGTCAAACACTGCTATAAATTTTTTGTTCATAATGTCACCCAGTTTTTCATTAGGTCCAGAAACTATTATATCTCTTAAGGAAAGAGTTCCTATTAACTTATCTGTTTCATCCACTACATAAATATTATAAATTTCATCTTCTTCTGGTTTTAGTTGCCTTAAGTTCTGTACCGTTTGTTCTACAGTAAAATTATCTTTAAAGGAAACAAAGTCTGTACTCATTAGACTTCCTACTACATTTAAATCATATTCAAGTAATTCTCTGATTTCATCAGATGCTTCTTTATCCATAGTATTAAGCAATTCTTCTACTTTCTCTGCATCCATGCCATCAAGAATATCTGTAGCTTCGTCCGCAGGCATTTCTTCTAAAACCTCTGCGGCTTTATCCACAGGTAGACTTTCAATGAAACTAACTTGTGCATCTGCTTCCATTTGTTCTAAAACATCTGCAGCAGTTGCATTATCTAGTGAGGAAAAAATTGTAAGACCTGTTTTAGCATCAAAGTCTTCAATAATATCGGCAAGGTCTGATGGATGAAGAATAGATAGAGAATCATAAGCCTTTGAAAGAACAATGTTTTCATTAGAAGCCACAACGGTTTGAACATCCTTCCAAAGCATTAGTCGAGTTGAAAATCTGATGCCAAGCTTTGTTAAAGGCTTTGAAATACCAATTCTTCTTAAAATACCTTCCATTCCAATGTCAACTGCAACCACATATGCTCCAGCTTCTAAAGTCGCAAGTGAAACATCATTTACACGAACCACTTTTCTACCATTCACATCAATAATTTGTTGATCTAAAATATATTTTTTTAAAAACAATGTATTTTTAGAAGTATTTTCCTCTAGTTTGCTACACTCTAAAACGTATTGGCCTTTTTGCTTTGAAATTGAAAAATTCTTAAAATTATAGTCTTTGATACCTTTCTTTGTTTTTACCTTAGCAGTTGTAACATGAGGACTCTTCAACTCATTTACAATTCCAATATCAACCAAATTGCCAATCACTTTCATTTGGGGAGAATATACCTTGTTTCCCAATATTCTACTTAAATAAAAATTATTTTTCATGATTTACCCTCCTTTTAGATCATAGCCGAATCTTCTACATATATATAAATTAATTCATCTTACGTTTTTGTTATTATAACTTAAATTATTCATCATAATTAAAAGTTAATAATTTTAATAACTAAATAGCGATTGGCCATGGTAATATTATAATTTTTTTCAGAAATATTAGTAAATTACGACTCGCAGGATCATCGTCCATGCCAATCACCTCCTTAAAATAAAAAAATCTCCCCACAACAAGTGAAGAGATTCAATACGAATCAAATAAACCCTTCTTCACTCGTTGAGTTTTAGCACTGTACAGCGTAGAATACAAATATTCATATTATCTATGAATATTGCCAGCTACATTAGGTAAAACCTTAATCCGGTAGTACCTGCTGACCCATTGGTGTCTCTCGACATTTCTGGGCAGTAGCGTATTTCTTATACAGTAACCTCACCTAACAAGAATATTAAATTGTTATTCTCAATTAGTAGTAATCTTATATTTTTATAATATACGCAAAATTCAGATGTGTCAATGCTTTTTATACTTTTATGTTTATGCATTGAATTTATATTATCATTCGATAATTATTATTAATATGTTTTATAACATTAGAAGGGCATATATTATATTTCAATCTTAAATGCCTTTTTCCAAGCGAAAACATTTATTAATAATGCTATTATTATATAAATAATCACTCCATATTGCACAGTTGTGGCAAAAAAGTGTATTACAGCCATAACTCCAAGCATGATCATCATAGGTATAATTATCATACCTTCTCCTTGTCCTCCAGTTCCATAAGCTTCTGAAAATGGCAAAGCCTTCTTAAATAATCTAAAGCAAATAACAACATAAATTAGCAAAATTAAAAATATTAATATTAAATCCGGAATTATTCGCATTCCAAAAATAACAATAAAAATCAAACACTCAACAAAATATATTGGTGAAATCAATTTCACAATGGCTGCTTTAAAAATCCCCTTATAAATATCAGAAGTTTCAGCAAGCGGTGTTACTTTATATATCCACGCTCCTTTATATTTTTCTGAATATTTTATCATCATTATTACACTGGGAAGCATTAAAGCACACAAATATATGCTTAAATATTGCTTACTTGATGCCAGGCTCGAAAAACCTTCATCTCTAAGATCGCTAATCAAAAATATAAAAGGAAATATAATAGAAAACCCTAAAGATGGATAAACTTTTAATTTGAAATTTCTTTCGTTTTTCATCATATCACAGCAAAATTCAAAAAATACTTTTTCAACTTTTGTAGAACATATTATTTTAGATATTACATTAATAAATTTATGGTTTTCATTCTTATTTTTGGAATAGTTATTATTTAATTTTTGTAAATTTCTTTCAAAAGTTGGTAGAAGCTTAATATAAATAATTATAGCTATTATAGGTATAGCAATTGCTAGAGCTGTTAATATTACGAAATATATCTTAGTGTTACCATTATTTATTAATTCAAATGGTGCTGAAAACCACATTGGAATAATAAAATATTGCCACCATTTAGGAACATAAACTACCTTATATCCTACAATATTAAATATTCTACCTATAAATTGATAACCTATTGTTATTGTCATAGTTAAAATAATTTGTACATAATTAATTATATCCTTTAATTTTTCTCCATCAAAAAACCTTAGTATAAATAAATATATTAGCGCTGATAAAACTACAACAAATATATCTATAAAAATTATTTCAATTAAAAATATTAAGAAAAACAATACTCCGTGACTAATCAAAGAAGCAGTAAGCCCTATTGCTGACAATGAAAAGGTGATTGAAACCATATAAATTAATATGTGAATAAATTTTGCTGCACTTAAAGTTATATTTCGCACCGGTTTTGAAAAAATAATGTTTTTATCTCTAATATCTAAAAACACAGAAGAAAAATCTGATATCAAAGTAGTCATAAGAAGAAATATTAAGAATCCAAATACAAAGGACATTTGAAAAATATAATTTTTCCCCATCAAAATAAATGGCAGAAATACAAGCCCAATAAAAAAATATATAATAAGTGAGGTTTTAAATAAATTTTTATTTGAATCTCCTTCAGTTTTTTTTCTCCTAGATGAACTATTAATAATTGTTGGAACTCTTCTGCCATCCATAATTAACTTTATTTGAACAATTCTTCTCATTACATTGTAATCGATGCCCATTTTTTCAAATAGACCTTTAAATCTATCTAGAAACTTTAATGCTATGAAATCTTTCATGCTGTTACACCTCTTGTACAATAGCTACAAATTGTTCTGCTATTTCTTTATGGTTATTAAAACCTGTAAGATTGTTGAATATTTCTTCAAGGGAACCTTCCTTAGATTTTTCCCTAAGCTCTTCAAATGTTCCGTCTGCAACAATCTGTCCATCCTTAATCAATACAATTCTGTTACTGATTTTCTCTACAACTTCCATTATGTGTGAAGAATAAAAGATAGTTTTACCCTGTAGTGCGAGTTGTTTCAAAATTTCTTTAACTACTATTACACTATTGGCATCAAGTCCACTTAATGGTTCATCAAAAAACAATATATCCGGATTATGTAAAAGACTAGATATTATAAGCACTTTTTGTCTCATACCTTTTGAATAAGAAGTCATTCTAGAATTGTAAACTTCTTCTATCTGAAACATTTTCATTAATTTTTTGCTTTATTATCAACTTTTTCATAGCTTAAACCATAAAGTTCACCTACAAAGGTTAAATATTCTTTTGCAGATAGATTATCATATATTTCCGCAACCTCAGGAACATATCCAATTTTTCGTTTGTATTCAACATCTCCATCAGAAATATCTTTACCTAATATCCTTACCTCTCCTCCATATCCATTAACAAGTCCTAACATTATTTTCACCGTAGTACTTTTGCCTGCACCATTTGGTCCAATATATCCTATAATTTCGCCCTTTCCAACTTTTAAATTGATATTCTTTAATACTTCCTTATCACCGTAATTCATAGTTAAATCTTTAATTTCAATTATTGGTTCTTTAAAATCCTTCAAAAATATTCCACCTCACCTAATAGTTATACTTAATAATATTTTACCATTTTTACTGTTATATTGTAAATATGCTGTGATTTTTATTTATTCAGTTTTGTATGATACCCAGTTTAATGATATAATTATATATTGTCATATGTCATCTCAAAGAAAAAAGACTAGCATACTTACTACTTACTTTTTGAAGATGCCTAATCATGACAAATAAAAAATGTAAAGTGAGAATAATAAAATGAGAAATGAAAAATTAGAACGAGCAATAGTTAAAATGGATAATGATATTGCAGCAATTAACATCGCTAAGAAGTACTTATCTAATGGAGATGAAATAAACGAGGTAAGAGATAGTTTAAATAACAAGAAACAATTATTGTCTAATGAACTATACGCTGAGGACCATAAAAGTTATGCAGAATGTCGTGAAGTTATAGAAGAATTGTTAGACAAAAAACTGGGAAAAGAAGAGCAAGTAAAATTACTTGAAACAATTAAAGAGACCTTCGGAAGACTAGCTCCAAATGTAAGCAAAAAAAGTAACGGTCTTAATGGTTGGTTAAAAGAGCTTAACATTGAATATAGCTGGATTAAAGACGAAGAAACTGATTGGGACAATTTAGTTATAACTGGATTTGGATTATACAAACAAAGCTAGTTCAAATACAGTTAAGAGTTAAAAAGCAAAAGACATGGACCGTACATGGATTTGTTCAAATCAAATTCATGTACGTTTTTCCTCTACAACATTATAAAATCATCTTATATTTATCCATTCAGATACATATAACTAGTAAAAATAAAAAACTATAGCATAGATTTTTTATCTACTACTTTATATTTTAATTTAATAACTTGAAAATATTGCCTCCCTATTCTTTGATTTCTATCATATATTTAACAATAAGCTTGTCTAACTGTTGACTTACAATTAAAGTTTGCTCATCATCTTCTAGTTTTTCATGGATAATACAAATTTCGTTTAAAATATCTCTTAACTGTTCAATGTCGTTTTTAAGTTGATCTTTATAAACATCATTAATTATTTTCTCATCCATATTCACCTACCATGAAATCATTATAAGAAACCCGAGAAAAACATCAAGTCATGGATACAATATTTATCTTCCACAATTTCATTTATTTACTATATTGTACCTAAATAATACAACATAATAAATATGCTATAAGTACAATTATTAAATTTGCTTATAGCATACTATATACTTTATATTTTTTTGTTTGGTACTCTCTTAATATTTATCTTGCTATATGAGGCAAAATTGTCCTTATAATTTCTTCAATAATATTGGCTTCTTTTTCTGAACATTTACTTATTAATGAGTGTACCTTATTCTCTTTTTCGTTATTGTAGATTTCTCCAAAAATTAAATAATCTATTGATATGTGTAAGCATTTGAGACGTTTATCAACGTACTAATGCTCATTTTTCTTTCTCCTCTTTCAATTTGACCCACAAAATATGGTGATAATTCTAGAAGTTCTGCAAACTTTTCCCTGGACATTTGAAATTTTTCTCTTTCAATCCTAATTTTTTCTCCAATTTTCTTATAATCAATTGTTTTTTTCATGCACTCACCTATAAGTAATTTACCTAAAAATAATGATTTCTACCAGATGCCATATGCATAGATTTTATTTTTACAAATAGCATATTTTATAATTGGATGTATTCCTTAACAAAATATATGCTATCTTATTGTGTGAAAAGTAATAAAAATTATACTTAATCACCTGAAATAAAATAAAAGAGTTACAGTTAGTTTTCAATCAAACTGTAACTCTTTCAACTTGTGTCACTTGTCACTTGTCACTTGTCACTTGTCACCTGTCACTTGTCACTTGTCACTTGCCTCTTCTCCCTTCTCCCTTCTCCCTTGCTTTAGAACTACTTTTGCAATAAATACATCTACCAGTTCAGCATCAAATTGGCTACCTGCATTTTTCCTTAATTCCTCTATTGCAACTTCCTCTGGTAATGCATTTCTATAACTTTTCTCACTAGTCATTGCATCATAAGCATCTGCTATAGCTATAATTCTTGATTTCATTGGTATTTCATCACCTTTTAAACCTTTTGGATATCCCTTTCCATCCCATCTTTCATGGTGATACAATACGTAGGTCGCCATGTCACGCAAATCATTTACTGTATTAAGTATCCTATAACCTATTTCTGAATGACGTTTAATTTCTTTCCATTCATCCTCTGTAAGTTCACCTGACTTATTGAGTACATTTTCATCTATGGCTATTTTTCCTATATCGTGAAGTAATCCAACTGACTTAAGTTCCTCGCTTTCATCTTCAGTCATTCCAAGTGCTTCTGCCATACTTTTACACAATTCTGAAACTCTATTGGAGTGTTCGCCTTCCATTTTATTTTTTCCATTGAGTGTCTTAATCATTGCTTTGATTGATTTTCCTCTAATACTTGGACCTTCGAAAAGTTTTTTCTTATACATTTTATCTTCAGCCTTTTGAACATCTCTTCAATCTTTTGTTGTTTTATATTTTTAGTTTCATAACCAAAGGAAATAGAAATATCAATGCCCGCTATTTTTTCACTTAATAACAAATCATTGATACGTTTAATGATTTTCTCTGTTTCAAGAGCATCTGTTTTACATAATATAATAATAAATTCATCCCCTGAGAGTCTTGCAACAATGTCCTCAACTCTACATCCCGCCTTTATAACCTCTGCTGCCTTCTTAAGGAGATTATCACCCATGATATGTCCAAAAGAATCATTGGTAAGCTTTAATCCATTTACATCCCCCATCACAAGGGTCATAGGCAGATTTTTTTCTTTATCAAGTCTCATTAACTCTTCTTCATAAAATCTACGGTTGTATAAACCCGTTAGCTGGTCGCGATAGCTAAGATTGTAAATTTCTATTTCCTTTTTTGGGTTCCGTTATATCTATTGCTACACCTGCAAAATATCTTCTACCGTCCAAACACAAGGCACTGGCAGTAAAATACATAGGTACTGTTGTACCATCCTTTTTTAGCATTTCTGCCTCACCGTCACCAAAACCATCTTCAATAGCTCTATCAACACAATGTCTGATGTTCGTATGGCTTTTTTTATCCTTTACATCATATAAATCTAAAAGACTGATTTTAGATAATTCCTCTGAGGAGTAGCCCGTAATATTCTCATGTTTTCTATTCCATCTCACTAATCTGCTTTTGTCGTTATAGAGATAAATCATCCCAGGTGAACTGTCAAATATTGCATCAGTTAGAATTTTTTCCCGCAACAACTGATCTTCTGCACGTTTTCGTGTAATAAGCATCCCTAATCCTTTAGTATATACTTCAACCAACATATCTTTGTCAAAAATTTTACCTTTTTCCATACATAAAGCAAAGTGACCAAGCATAATATTTTGTCTTAAAATTTTGACTAAAACAACTTCTCCGATATTAGCTGTTTTCGATAACAAGGTAGCTAATGGTACTGGTATAACATCTTCTACTAATTCGCTTAAAGAATTAAAGTGAGTAATGGTTCTAGCCTTTATTTTTTCATCGAGTGATGGATTGTGTTTCCATTTTTTCTTTTCAATGTTAAACCCCATAATATATGAAATTTTTTTCAGTATTCCCTTACTGGCTGATATAGCCATGGTAGTAAAACTTTCTCCTTCTTCATCAAATAAATTAAACACAGCATATTTAGCTCCACATATCTTTAAAAAATCATCTGCTATTTTTTGATAAACAATTTTTTGCCCCTTTATTTGTAAAAACTCTTCGGATATCTCAACTAATTTTTCCATCCCAGATAATTGATTTTTTTCTCTAGTTATATCAATAAACCGAGTTGTAAAATAATATTTTTCAGAAGAATATACATTTACTCGATACCAACATTGTAAAACTTCTGAAAACCGCTCAAATTCTTTCTTTCCACCATTAATTGCAATATCTCCATAAAAATTAATTGAGTCAAATTCATCTTTTTTTATATCTAGTAATACATTTGTAACTTTTCTACCAACTATGTCTGTTCCCTTTAATCCTGTAAGTCTTTCAAATGCATCATTAACTTCAATAAATTCATAGTCACAAGGATTACCATTTTCATCACATATTATTTTGTGATATGCATATCCTATTGGTGACTCTTCAATTAATTGTTTGTAAAAATTATCATTCGTAGCAATCGCCCCCATTCACTTTTCTTTAGTATAAACTTTTAGTATTGTTTTTAAAACAATAAAAGCCAGTTGATTTGCAGGCTAATCCGCAATTCAACTGGCTTTTGAAACTAATAAAATAAGTTACTTATATCAAAGATATTTGTATGTTACATTACAGAATACAAGATTCTTAGTATGCTTACAGGCACATATATAAAACTCTTGCAACAGATTAACATTCTTATATTATAGTCCTTATTCTACTTAAATTCTATAAAATATTACAAAGTCACTGACTTTTGCCACATATTCAACTTTGTCTTGCAATGCCTAACTTTAATATTATTTCTTTCCATTCTCATTTAAATTACATATTACATAACACAGTCAACAACAAATATATTATTTAATATCATTAACAGCTTTTTTTATTTTATTAGCACCATCTATAGCATCTTTCGTCCACAATACCTTTGAAGGAATCATTTGCTCTATTTTAGTGTAAGTTTGTTTTATTACAGGTATGTTTATAATATTTGTGCTTTGAAAACACATTAACACAAACCAACATGCAACTACTATCATAACTATTTTAAACACAGCGCCTATTACTTTTGTTACCACATAAAAAGCAACAATAGCTAGTAGTATTAAAATTATAGTATTGCTAGTAAAATGCACCGGACTTTTACTGATTAAATTATTTACATTTTGCATTTGTATTCTCCTTTTTGGGTTCTACTTACTGTACCCATTTTCCCACTAGATTTTTTCTTACTTGAATATCCATTGATCTTCTTTTCTGCCATAAAAACATAATAGCCATCAATTTCAGTTATTTTCACGCCACCAAAAATTGAAACTAACTTGTTTTTGTACCATTCTTTTCTTTTAGTAACCATATATATTTTCCCGCCAATGGCTAATCTATTAAATCCTTTTTCAATAAATTCCTTTGGAACAGAAAAGTCCATATGATATGGTGGATTAGAAAAAATCAAAGTAAAATTTTTTTCATCCACATTTTTAAATCCATCACTTTGATATAACCTAGCTCCCTCAACATTATTCAACAAAATATTTTCTCTTGTAAGCCGTATTGCGTTATCATCTATATCAGTCATAACTACATTAGTTGCTCCTACTATCTTTGCTGAAAGTATCCCAACTACGCCATAACCACAACCTAAGTCTAATACTTTATCCTCACTATTAATTTCAGCAACTGATAACATAGCTAAAGTTCCCTTATCAATATTTTGAGGAGAAAAGACTTCATTTGATGTATTAAATGTCAGATCAATATCTTTTATATTTACATTAATTACCATAATCTCATTGAACCACCATTCTTGAAATATATTACTTATAAAGCATTTAAACTTCTTTTAGAAATCTAGCCTCAATCATATCACAAATTACTCTTTAAATCTATCCTCGTTTTTCCCTTCGAAAGTATTATCTGCTCAAAATACAATTACTGTTCATCTTTTGTTAATTTTTAACTTTAAATATTTTTGTGCAAAGTTCTCCATTGTTGTCTCATTTGCGTTTGAAAATATACTAATTTTAGTTATGTTACCATTTATTTCTTTATGGTAAGTATATAATACTTTCCGTCCTTTTTTTAAATCAGTTAGCACTGCTAAATCACCAGCATAACTATTTAAAATTTTAGAGTCTTTAGGATAGGATATTTTACTATCCATATGTGCAACTAGTTCCTGTATTACGATTACTTTTTCATTGGCACTATTGTTATATATTTCCCAGTAGCTTAGTGGTCCATTTGAAATACTAGTTTTACCATCTGTTGCAACGGTCTCCTTACCCATGTAAACGCCTATACTCTTTAGCTTATGCCAACCATCCACGCCATCAATGATACGTATAGGAAAACCTGCAGCAGCGTACGCCTTTTCTCTATTAATATATTTATAATCAGTTTCATTAATAATCTTATCATACATTTCAAGAGGTGTGTGTACATCTGATAAGTCTTGTTTTTCATCACGAATTAATATTTGTGTATTTAGCCAAATAAACTTATAATATGCAAATCCAGTTATTGGTATTATAAGCACTAATAATAGTATAACTGGTACTATTACTTTTCTTGATAGAGATGAATATTTTTCACTGTGAGAATATCTTTCCCATATATGTTCAAATGATTTTGATGTTGTATACTTATTTAAATTATCCTCAAAGCATTCATTTATTTTTTTAATTTCCTTCATAGCTATCTCCTCCATAATATTTCACAATATCATCATTAAATTGTTTGCGAAGTTGCCTAAGTGCATTATTTAATCGTGATTTGCAAGTCCCAACTGGGAATTTTAGTATAGAAGCCACTTCCTCTAATTTCAATTCAAGATAGAAATGTAGTAGTATAATCTGTTTGCTCTTTTCTGATAAGTCGTTCACTTTCTTCCATAACTCTACGTTATCTTGACTAATCATGAATGTCTTTTCTAAAGTATCTGTAACATTTTTATCTGGCATATTACTAAAGAAATCTAACCATTTATGCTTTCGTAAAATATTTCGTGTTGTATTTAATGTAATTTTATAAACCCATACTTTAAAAGATTCTGATGATTTTAGAGTTGAATATTTTTCAAATATTTTAATAAAGGTTTCTTGAGTTATATCGTCCGCCAATGTAGTAGATCTACTAAAAAAAAAGTGCTACTTTGAAAACATATGATGAATACTCTTCGAAAATTTTCTCCGCCGTTTCCCTTGAAATTTTACTTTTCAATTTAACTCCTCCCAATAAAAGATTTCAATATATAGACACATCAAAATAAAAAAAGGTTCGATATGAACCTAAACTTTTTATTATAAATTTCCTCATCTATTCTTCATATCCTCATTCATTTTAGTCCTCTGCAAATATGCTGAAAAATTAACCAGTTATCTTGCATTTGAAAAGTTACATAAGACTTATCGTTACTTCTGTAAAGGCAGGAATATTACTGAAATATCTATGTTAGCTGGGTTTGACAGCCCATCACATTGTGCATCAACGTGTAAACGAATGTTTGACATATCTTTAGTGAATGTATGTAAATCAGTAAAATAATAGTAACTAATTGAAGTGAATTATGTGTGACATGTTTCGACTAAAAGCACCAAATGGATTTTTTGAACTACTTATTTATATTTAACAGTATAATTTCCAATAAAGTTATTATAAGTTGCTGAAAGTATGTATTTTCCTTTCTTAACGAAAAATATTTGTTCCGTGCCATTTTTATTGGTTTGAAAGTTTTTTATTAGTTTTCCATTTGAATCAGTTAATGTTAGGTTTAAGGTACCTTCTTTAACCGAAGAATCACAGAAAAATTTAATTTCATGTCAATTTTTAACGTTAAATGTTACTTCAGAATTATTACTATCCTTAGAAGTAATATTATTTTTAATACACCCTAAATAGGAGAAATCCGAAATGTTTTTGTATAAATAAATTCCTACACCACATACTATAACAATAGCTATAATTACAACTATAGTTTTTTTCATTTTTAATTATTCCCTTTCTATATTTCAATTTGTCATATCTTACCCTTATAACTCAACTTAAGGCACAATGAACAAATTTATCAGGATAGTTTACATCAACTGTGGGTCTCTTAACTTTGAAGTTCCTGCTCTTAACGGAAAATGAACACCGAATTCAAATCCATTTGTTTTAGCTTCATTTGCTAAATTTTCTATATCTCTTTCATTTTCAAATAAACACGCTTCTAATCCGTAAAACCCATTTCTAAAATCTCTATCAAATTTTTTATAATCATATTTACCATACATTCCAATCATAAAGTTATTCATAGTTTGTTTTCCTTATAATAACTAAATTATTAATATTATACTCTTATGTAAATATATAATCTATGATTTATGAAAAAAAAGCCCCGCATTTAGACTATAAAAGCTAAATGCGAAGTTTATGATTATATCTTAATTTTTTTTTATAGGAATGCATATTTCCTTTGATACTTTCTCATGTTCCCAAGTATGACAATTTTCATTGTAATACTTGAAATTAAATTTATCATCATCAATTCTATAACCAGAACTTGGAAATCACCCTTGGAGAATATACCTCCATCTTCCTATTCAACTGCTTCTGCACAGGTTTCTTCAAAGTAGCAAGGGTTCTATCTAAGTAGCAAGAGCTTTTCCCTTAACTACAATTTCCTTGCTATCCTAACCACAGTCTCCACGTGAGCTGTTTGCGGGAACATGTCTACAGGCTGAACCTCAATGGTTTTATAACCTATGGCATCAAGTATACTAAGGTCTCTAGCTAAAGTCCCAGGATCACAGGACACATAGATAATTGTTTTAGGCTTCATACTCGCTATTGCCTCTAAAAGTGATTGTGCGCACCCTTTTCTTGGTGGATCTACTACAACTACATCAGCCCTAATTCCATTACCAATAAGCTCCGGTATAACTGATTCAGCTTCTCCAACAATAAATTCTGCATTTTCAACTTTATTTTGAATTGCATTTGCCTTAGCATTATCAATAGCCTCTTTAATAATTTCCACACCATATACCTTTTGGCTTTTTGTGATAGAAATAAGGATATAGTTCCAGTACCACAATAGGCATCAAATACTATTTCGCTACCTTTTAAATCTGCATATTCTAAAACTTTTCTGTATAATATTTCTGTTTGTACTGGATTTACCTGAAAAAACGATAATGGTGATATATCAAATTTCAAACCTTCAATTGTATCTACTATTTTGTCTTGTCCAAATAATGTGTTACACTTTTGTCCTAAAATAACATTTGTAGTTTTTGTATTTATATTTTGAATTACGCTTTTCAGGTCACGTATTTTTTCTCTTAAAATATGGATTAGTTCATCAGCGTATGGTAATTCGCTGGAATTTGTAACAATTACTACCATAACTTCATCTGTTTTAAAAGACCTTCTAATCATCAAGTGCCTTAATATGCCTTGTCCAGTTTTCTCATCATAAATAGGTATCTTATACTTTTTCATCCAAGTTTTAACCATTTCCATGATACCATCAAAAGCGACCTGTTGAATATAACACTGCTGCATAGGAATTATATCATGACTTCTTGGTGAGTAAAAGCCAATCATAACTTCACCATTCTTGCTACCAATAGGTAATTGCGTTTTATTTCTATATCTATATGGCGTCTCCATTCCAATTGTTTCATGTATGTCTATGCCACTATGTTCATCTCTAGCAATTTTCAGTTTTCCTATTCTCTCTATACAATCCTCTGCTCTTTTTTTCTTGAAATCCAGTTGTGCTTCATATTTTAAATGTTGCAATTGACACCCTCCACACTTATTGTATATTGGGCATATTGGATTTACTCTGTTTTCTGATTCTTTTATTATTTTTATAATTTTCCCAAAAGCAAAATTCTTATTTACCTTTAATATTTTTATTTGAACTTGTTCTCCTTCAATGGCGTCCTTAACAAAAATAGTAAAATCATCTATTTTACCAATTCCTTCACCTTCATATCCAAGGGCATCTATGTTAACTGTGTAATTTTCATTTTTAATAACTGGAATATCTTTTTTCATTTATTTCACCTTTCCGAACTAAATCTATTATAATGTAATTCAACTAATTATAGCATATAAGTGGATTTTCCCGAAATTATGATTTTGCCATGAACACCTCACATTTGGTGCACCTACTATCCTCACATTTTAATCCATATACCTGAACCCGTTTTGCACAACACAAATTCCCACTATTATAAGTACACTGCTTGGCATCACAAATCACCTGAGGACTCATCTCTATTTCATTACTATTAACTATCTGTTTCATTTCTCCCATTAGGTTTGTATTAATAATACTTGTCAACGTATTTTTAAAATTTCTATTCAAATATGTTTCGCAGTCCGTGTCTTCAATGTCATTGCTTATACCTTTAATTCCAATATGTATATTTCTAGCGGAACATAATAGTCCATTTATGTTATATATACATCTTACAGCACTACATATCAAATCTGGCATATTTTCCACCTCTTTTATTGTTTTAAACAGTTTAATTTAATATAGTTCTATTCTTTACTTCTATATATAATTTTATACATTACAGTTTATATGGCATCATCAAAGAAATAATTAGAAAATGTCTATGACAAAATGATTTAATCAATTTGTCATAGACATTTTTTTAAGCTAACTATTTTTTTAAAGTAAAATTATTTTTCAGATCCAACTACATGAACTTTAAGCATATTTGTTGATCCTGCTAACTGAACTTGGATACCAGCTGCAACAACAACTAAATCGCCATCTTTAACAAATTTGTATTCTTTAGCTTTCTTTACTGATTCAACTATTAACGCATCAGTAGATTCAACTTTTGGTGCAACTATTGCATATACTCCAAAGCTAAGTGCTAATGATCTAGCAACTTTTTCATCTGGTGTAACTGCTATAACTGGACATTCTGATTTATATTTAGCTACCATTCTTGCTGTGCTTCCAGTTTGAGTAGCAGTAACTATAGCTGAAACATTAAGCTCGCTAGCTGTTTCGCAAGTTGCAAGGCTTATTGCATCTGCAACATTTGTAATTGGAGTTTCTCTTTTCTTTTTAAGTACTGCTTTGTAATCCAATTGTTTTTCAGCAGCTATTGCAATTTTAGCCATAGTTTGTGCAGCTTCTACTGGATATGCTCCATTAGCACTTTCACCACTAAGCATTATTGCATCTGTACCATCGAATATAGCGTTTGCTATATCTGATGCTTCTGCTCTTGTTGGTCTTGGATTTCTTATCATAGAATCAAGCATCTGAGTAGCAGTTATAACAACTTTTCCTGCTGCGTTACATTTTTTAATTATCATCTTTTGAGTAAGTGGAACCATTTCTATTGGAATTTCTACTCCCATGTCTCCTCTTGCTACCATTACACCATCAGAAGCTTCGATAATTTCATCTATATTATCAACGCCTTCTTGATTTTCTACTTTTGAATATATTTGGATATGTTCTCCACCATTTTCTTTTAAAACTTTTCTTATTGCGATAACATCTGCTGCTTTTCTTATAAATGAAGCTGCAACGGCATCAACTTCCATTTTACATCCAAAGACTAAATCGCCCTTATCTTTATCAGTCATAGCTGGAAGTTTTATTGAAACATTAGGAACGTTAATTCCTTTATGACTTCCTACCATTCCAGTGTTAGCTACTGAACATATAATGTTAGTTCCATCAATAGATTCAACTGTCAATCCAACGAGACCATCATCTATAAGAATTGTGCTTCCTTTTTTAACATCCTTATAAAGATCTGTATATGTTATTGAACATTTTGTAGCATCTCCAAGAACTTCTTCTCCGCAGACTACTGTGAATTTACTTCCCTTTTGTAATTCTAATTTTCCACCATCAAAATTATGAGTTCTTATTTCTGGTCCTTTAGTATCAAGGATAATAGCTATAGGTTTATTGTATTTTTTTCTTAGTTTTTTAACAAGTTCCATTCTTCCTCTATGTTCTTCATGATCACCATGGGAAAAATTATGTCTTGACGCACTCATTCCAGCTTCAATTAACTTAGATACAACCTCATCTGTTTCACTTGCTGGTCCTACTGTAAAAATCATTTTAGTCTTTTGCATTTTACATATCTCCTTATAATTAAATTCTAGATTTATATATTAATTTTCATAAAGCATCTTAAAGAAAATAAACTAGCATACTTATTGGCTATTTTTGAAAATATCTAAATGCTATTTTGAAAGCATTTTTGATATTTCGTATAATGATTCATCAAATTTTCTTGGTACTGCTAAAGCTTCATCTATATCGTCATCAGTTATTTTATTTTCTCTTATACCAATAACTCTCGATGATTCTCCTTCAATCAGAACTTCTACAGCTCTTACACCCATTCTAGATGCAAGCATTTCATCAAAAGAAGATGGGCTTCCACCTCTTTGAATATGTCCTAATATTGTAGCTCTTGTTTCGATGCCTGTAACTTCCTCAACTTTTTTAGCAAGTTCTGCTGAACCACCAATGCCTTCTGCAACTATGATTAAATTATGCATTTTACCTTTTAATTTTCCTTCAAGTATACTTCTACACAACTCATTAAAGTCATAACCCTTTTCCGGTAATATTACAGATTCTGCTCCACCTGCAATACCAGAATATAAAGCTATGTCTCCACAATCTCTTCCCATTACTTCTACTATACTTACTCTTTCATGGGATGTAGATGTATCTCTTATTTTGTTTATAGCATCTAATACTGTATTTAAAGTAGTATCAAATCCTAATGTATAATCTGTATATGGTAAATCATTATCAATAGTTCCTGGAATACCTACTGTAGCTACCCCAAGTTTAGAAAGTTTTTGTGCCCCCATAAAAGAACCATTACCTCCTATAACAACTAGTCCATCAACTCCAAATACTTTAAGTACGCCAGCTGCTTTTCTTCTTCCTTCATCAGTAAGAAACTCTGCGCACCTAGCAGTTCTTAAAACAGTTCCACCTCTTTGTATTATATCAGATACATCATATCTCTTCATTTCAAAGAGTTCCCCATTAATTAATCCACTATAACCACGCTTTACTCCCATTACCTTGAGACCCTTATCTAGTGCGGTTCTCACTACAGCTCTTATAGCTGCGTTCATTCCAGGGGCATCCCCTCCGCTTGTCAATACAGCAATAGTTTTCATACATATACCTCCTACGACCACTTGGGACTTAACTCGTCCCACATATTTTATAAAATTACTACAGTTATTAATATTTTTATTACAACACTTGTCTACCTATACAATTCTAATTGAAATCACGGAAAACTTCAATGGCTTAATCAAAATATAACACAATTTTAGAATTATTTTATGTAAGTTGTAGAATTTTATACTTAAGATTTTATAATCATGCACCTACTTGCTATTTTATTCAAGATGCATAATAAGAAATTGCCACAATCATACACTGTAAATTCAAAAATAGCGTGACAATTTCTCGTAATATATAACAATATTTCAAATATTGTTAATTTGAAATTACTTTTACATTTTGTTCACCAAATTTTTTTCTAAGGAAGTTCAATGCTTCAATTTCTTCATTTATCCAAAGATCATCTGGAATTAAAAATTTTTTTCTTTCTTTTTTAGTGCAAATATAAATTGGTGTACTTCCTCTGAATTCTGATAGAACTTCTCTCATTTCACTTATTATAGGCATTAACTGATTTTCTTCTTGAATTTGGACATAAACTTTTGTATCCGTAACTTTAACAATAGGTTTAATTTCCTCAGCAAGTATTTTAGGTTGTTCTTCTTCCCTTATACTTACTCTACCTTTTATTATAACCAAACCGTCCTCATTAATCAAAAGGTTACTCTTATCTAATACCTTTGGAAAAACTACAATTTCAATTTCTCCATATATATCTTCCACCTTGATGAAAGCCATCATAGTATTTTTCTTTGTAATCTTTCTGGAAACTTCAGTTATTATACCTCCAATTACTACCCTGTCCCCATCTTGAAACTTATAATTGCCCTCTGTTTCCTCTGTCTCTTCGCTTTCTAAAGATTCTTCAACAATTATATCTGAGATTTTAGTATTTGTTATAGCATTTAGAGTTTCCTCATATTCATCTAGTGGATGACCTGATATATAAAGTCCTGTCATTTCTTTTTCCATTGATAAAATGTACTTTTTATCAAATTCCTTAATATCAGGATATTTTATATCCATCTCCTGTTCCTCTTTATTGTTAAAATCTGCAAAGAGACTCATCTGTCCATCAATATTTTTTTTTCTCTGACCACCTATACCGTCCATTATCTTTTCATATACTGCAGAAAGCTTTGACCTAAATACATTAAAACAGTCAAAAGCTCCTGCTTTAATTAAACTTTCTACGGCTCTCTTATTTACAACTCCTATATCAACTTTATTGCAAAAATCAACGAAGCTTGTAAACTTTCCCTTTTCTTCTCTAGCTTTTACAATACTTTCTATTACATTAAAACCAACATTTTTAACTGACGCAATACCAAACCGTATAATTTCACCTTTAACCGTAAACTTAGCAAAACTTTCATTTATATCCGGTGGTTTAATCTCAATGTTAATTTCTTTAGTATACCTTACATAATAAGCAACTTTTTCATTGATTCCCATAACGCTATTTAACGTTGCTGCTATAAATTCCGTTGGATAATATCTCATTAAGTATGCTGTATCATATGCCACAACTGCATAGGCCGCAGCATGAGACTTATTAAATGCATAACTTGCAAAATCCATCATAGAATCGAAAATTTTGTTTGCTGCCACTTCTGAAATACCATTTCTAATACATCCTGCTACCTCAATGTTACCATCCGCATCAACAATTCCATTGACGAAATTTTTTCTTTCTTCTTCCATAACATGCTGTTTTTTCTTAGACATGGCACGTCTTACAAGATCACTTCTTCCCATGGAATACCCAGCTAAATCCCTTACGATTTGCATTACTTGTTCCTGGTAAACCATACACCCGTAAGTAACTCCTAGTATTGGTTCCAGTTCTGGTGTTATGTATTCAACTTCAGAAGGATTATTTTTGTTTTTAATATACCTTGGTATCTCATTCATTGGACCCGGCCTATATAAACTGACTCCGGCTATTATATCCTCAAGACAATCTGGTTTAAGTTCCTTCATAAAACTTGTCATTCCAGGTGATTCAAATTGGAATACCCCAACAGTCTTTCCGTCACCGATCATTTTGTATACTTTTTTATCGTCAATATCTATGTTATCCAGGTCTATAGTTATACCTTTGTTGGATTTTATCATAGTTATGGTATTATTTAAAACTGTGAGAGTTTTAAGTCCAAGGAAATCCATTTTCAAAAGACCAAGTTCTTCTAGAGTACCCATGGTAAATTGACTCACAATGGCCTCATCATTTTTAAGTAGTGGCACAAAATTCACCAATGGCTCGGATGCAATAACTACACCTGCCGCATGAGTTGAAGTATGTCTTGGAAGACCTTCCAAATCTTTTGAAACGTCTATAAGTGCTTTTACCCTAGGTTCTTCATCATAAATTTGTTTGAGCTCAGTGTTTATCTCCAGTGCCTTATCTATACTTATTTTTAGAATGCTTGGTATCATCTTTGCAATTCTATCAACCTCAGCATAGGAATAATCCATGGCTCTGCCAACATCCCTAATACAAGCTCTAGGAGCCATTGTTCCAAATGTTACAATTTGGGATACATTGTTTTTACCATACTTTTCAACAACGTAATCTATAACCTCCTGCCTTCTCTCATAGCAAAAATCCGAATCTATATCTGGCATAGATACTCTTTCCGGATTCAAAAATCTTTCAAATATAAGATTATATTTTATTGGGTCAATTTTGGTGATTCCAAGAGTATAGGCTACAATAGACCCTGCTCCACTTCCTCTTCCAGGACCTGTTGGTATAGAATTTTCCCTAGCAAACCTTATAAAATCCCAAACTATTAGAAAATAATCCACATAACCCATGGTCTTTATTATATCTAATTCATATTCAAGTCTAGCTTTAAGCTCCTTTGTACTATCACTATATAGTTCCTTCAGTCCCTTATAACAAAGGTCTTTCATGTACTCAAAATGATCTACCCCTTCACCTAGTGGAAAATTGGGCAGTTTTGACTTATGAAATTCATAATCAAAATTACACTGATCTGCTATTTTTACAGTGTTATCTAGTGCTTCTTGTACATAGGAAAATTGACTGTACATTTCCTCTGGTGATTTCAAATAGAACTGGTCTGAAGCATATTTCATCCTATTTTCATCGTTCACAGTTTTTGCAGTCTGAATACACAGCAGTATATCGTGGGATTTATAATCACTATTTCTAATATAATGCACATCATTGGTTGCAACTAATGGTATGTCTAATTCTTTAGACATGTTTATAAGTACCTCATTTACCCTAAGTTGCTCATCCATACCATGATACTGTAATTCTAGGTAAAATCCGTCTTTAAATACTTCCTTATAGAAAAGAGCTGCTTTTACTGCTTCTTCTTTACCCATTTTTAAAATTTTTGATTGTACCTCTCCGCCTAAACATGCACTTAGCGCAATAATACCTTCGCTATGTTCCCTTAAAAAATCATGATCAACTCTTGGTTTATAGTAAAAACCATCAATGGAAGCAGCGGAAACAATTTTCATAAGATTTTTATATCCTGTTTCATTTTTAACTAGTAGAACCAAATGATATGTATGATTTTCTGAGTCAGGCTGTTTTATGTACATCGATTTTCCTGCCACATAAATCTCGCAACCTATAATTGGTTTAATACCTGCCTCTTTAGCCGCTTTATAAAAATCCACTACTCCATACATTGCGCCATGATCAGTTATTGCCATGCTTTTCATTCCAAGCTCTTTAGCTCTAGCAATTAGCTTCGGGATTTTTCCAGAGCCATCTAAAAGGCTATACTCTGTATGAACATGAAGGTGAACAAAATCTTTGCTCATTGAATACCCCCTATATTTCAATACTTATTTTTAATAATTTTAGCTGACAGTATAAGTTTAGATATTAGATTCTCATTATGACTAAACATATTTACCTCAACCTTGCAAAAGGTTCTTCCCATATCTACTATACTAGTGAAAACCTCTATTTCACTGTCCATTTGAACAGGTTTCATAAAATATGTAGTAATACTATCCACAGCTATGTTAACATTATTTTTTTCTCTAAGGGTCATTATGCCCATGGTTGAGAGTAACATGTTAAGAGAACTCCATGATGCTATACCAATAACGTCCAGCATCTGGGCAACTATCTTTCCCTTAAAATGCATCTTTCCTTCCTCATGCTCATACTCAAAGTTCTTAAGTATCATGTCTTCAAGAGTTTCACCGGTTTGAGGCTGCCTTAAAGCATATTGTAGTGCCTTTATTACGTCCTGTCTGTCTACTATACCTAGCAATTTTTTATTTTCAATTACTGGGCATATCTCTATACCTTCCCATCCCATAATATGTGCAGCATATGCTACTGTGGTTTTTGACGTAACTGTCATGAAATCCTTATTCATAAAATTGCTTATAGGCTCATTGATATTCTTATCAACATCAGCATTAATTTCTTTCTCAGTTACAACACCCACAACATAACCCTTATCATCCAGTACTAAATATTTATCTTTTTGGGTTGTTTTAAATAAATCTCTCCACATGCTTACAGTATCATTAACATTCATACTCTTAATTTTTGTTTCCATGATATCTTCCACTAAAATAATTTCTTTTTTTATTAGACTTTCTGATATAGCTGTATTAATCATTGTAGCTATAGTAAAACTGTCGTAGGATGATGATATAACTGGAAATTGTTTTTCATCTGCTAGCCTTTTTATGTAATCTGTACACTCAAAGCCTCCAACTATTAAAACAGCACAATTATTTATTAGTGCCAATTTTTGAATATCCTCTCTATTCCCAACTATAATAAGGCACCCAGGACTTATATATTTTTTTGCAGCATCATATGTCATAGCAGCTATTATGAATTTATTTAAAGTTTTATTAATTCCATTTTTACCACCAAGTATTGTGCCATCAACTATATTTAAAACTTCACTATAATTTAGTACTTCAATACTCTTCTTTTCTACTTTATCAATTTTAATAGTTCCAACTCTAGGAATCGTACTAACAATTCCCATGTTCTCGCATTCTTTAATTGCCCTATAAGCAGTGCCCTCACTTACTTCAAGAACACTTGCTATAGTTCTTACGGATATCTTGGTTCCAGATGCAATAGTTCCAATATAATTTATAATAGCTTGATGCTTTGACATAGATTTCTACTTACCCTCTTTTCTAAGTTCTTCAGCAATTTTTTCTATTCTTCTTAGTCTATGATTAACCCCAGACTTACCTACAGGTGGCTCTAACATTTTTCCTAATTCATTTAGCGTTTCATCTGGGTAATTTACTCTTACTTCAGCTATATCTCTAAGATTTTGAGGCAATCTTGAAAGCCCAAGTTCCCTTTGTATAAGTTTAATACTTTCAACCTGTCTTACTGAAGCATTTACAGTCTTGCTTAAATTTGCAGTTTCGCAATTTACAAGCCTATTTACATTATTTCGCATTTCCTTCATAATTCTTACATTTTCAAGTTTCATAAGGCTTGAATGAGCACCAATTATATTTAGAAGATCTACAATTTGTTCTCCTTCTTTAAGGTAAACTACAAAACTATTTTTTCTCTGTATAACCTTTGAATTCAAACCAAAACAATTAATAACGTTACTTAAATCTTTTGAGTAATCCTCATTATGTGTAACAAACTCTAAATGGTATGTCTTTTCTGGATTGCTTATGCTTCCACCACCCAAAAAAGCTCCTTTTATATATAGTTTTTTACATTCATCATTTTCAATTATTTGATTTGGTATGCTGTAGTCAAGTGATATAACTCCACGTTTTTCCTTTAGCACTGATACTTCTTGTAGCAACTCTCTTACACCCATATTTTCATTTATATGAACAATATAAACATTGTTTTTCTTAAGTGAATTGCTCTTTTTAACTAGAATTTCTGTGTGTATGTTAAAATTTTCTTTTAATATTTTGAATACGAATCTTGCAATAGCAGGATTTTCTGTAGCTACATTAAAGCTCATCTGCTTATTTCCACCTAAAGATAAGGTTCCACTTACCTTCATTATTGCTGAAATTACTGCTATTGCCTCACCTTTAGAAAAATCTGGAAATCTACAAATTTCATTTTTTACACTTGATGAAAATGACATATCTAATTTACTCCCTGCTCTATTTCATTTTGTTTTCCTTCAATCTTTCTGATAAATAGAAATATTCAATAATCTTCTTTTTATCATAAAATAATTTTTTATCCATTATTGTTTCAATTAATATTGCTGCTAATTTTTCTGAATCATGTCTTACAAAACCATCTTTTATTTGTATAAAATCACCCTTAGTGATTCCTATACCCAATTTCTCTATTTCCTTTTCATCAATATTAACAAGTTCAGATGTTTTCTCTGAATATTTATCTTCAAATTCATCAGCTATCTTCTCAGTATTGACCACTGTATAATCGATGATACCTTGACCTACATGCTTATTTATAGCCTTTATATGATCAGATACAGAAAAGCCATCCGTTTCTCCTGGCTGGGTCATTATATTTGAAACGTATAACTTCAAGGCTTTTGTTTTTTTAAGTGCATTAGCTATATCTTTGACTAAAAGATTTGGTATCACACTAGTATAAAGACTTCCTGGCCCTAAAATTATAGCGTCAGCATCTAATATAGCTGTTATGGCATCATCGAGTGCTTTGGCTTCACTTGGAACAATGAATATACTCTCAATTTTACTCTGATACTGAGTAACAGCTTCAGGTATATTTGATTCTCCCTCTACCACAACGCCATTATAAAGTTTTGCCTTTAATGTAACATCCTCTAAGGTTACCGGTACCACTCTACCAGTAACTGCTAAAACAGAGCTCATTTTCCTAACCGCTTCTTCAAAATTAGGAGACATCCCGTCCATGGCTGCAAGAAATAAATTACCAAAACTTTGATTTTTAAGCCTTCCCTCTGTGAACCTATATTGCAGCAGTTCTTGCATAATTGGTTCTGTATCTGAAAGTGCTAGAATACAGTTTCTAATATCACCAGGTGGAAGTATTCCAAGATCTTCACGTAGATCTCCTGAACCACCACCATCATCAGCAACCGTGACAATGGCAGTTATATTGGATGTATAATATTTAAGACCTCTTAACATTGTTGAAAGACCTGTTCCCCCACCAATTGCAACAATCTTAGGTCCCTTTACCAAAAGCCTTTTTTCATATATAAGATTTCCAAGCTTTCTAGAATCTAATGATACGTTTAAATAACCTTTGTTTATCAAAGATATAATAGATCTCATACCTTGAGCAACTGCCAAATATAATGAAAATGCTCCACTAAAAAGCATAAACATATAAAAGGCAACATATTCGCTGGTATAAAATCTTCCAAATCTAATCTCCTCAGCCAGACCAAAGGTCATCATCATAATTCCCAAAATGCCAAACATAATCCATCTTTTAACTTTAATGCCCGGCCTAACCCAGTCAATTATTTTCATAACTTTTTACCACCTTTGTTTATATCCTCATCTATGTCCCTATGTTCAACGTTAGCATTATATCCATCATCTTTTAGTCTATGGTAAATTTCATTTGCTATGGTAACAGATCTATGTCTACCTCCTGTACATCCTATAGATATAATAAGCTGCCTCTTACCTTCTTTTAAGTAGTTAGGAATTAAATACTTAAGCATATCATCCAATTTGTCTATAAAAACATTGGTTTCCTCAAAACCTAGCACATAGTCTCTAACTTGCTGATCATTTCCAGAAAATTCTTTGAGCTTTGGAATGTAAAATGGATTTGGTAGGAACCTTACATCAAATACTAGGTCTGAATCCACAGGTATACCATATTTAAATCCGAAAGACA
Organism: uncultured Clostridiaceae bacterium; assembly: GCA_963725425.1. Taxonomy (GTDB): domain Bacteria; phylum Bacillota; class Clostridia; order Clostridiales; family Clostridiaceae; genus Clostridium_I. Next base: position 288,690 of record CAVRYJ010000045.1, on the reverse strand, counting down.
GTACCGTTACTATAATCTGTGTTTCAATTTGTCCTTCCCTTTGGTATATACTGTTGATTTTTTCTCTAAGTTCACGTGTGGCAAGTTTTGTTGTATCAATAATGTTATCCGCCCTATTTCTAACTTCTTTAAGTTTATTTCTTTCTAGCTCTATGCCTTTTAAAATTCTTCCTTGTGGTGCAAGTGGATGCTTCCTTCTTGACTCTTTATAACGTTTTATTAATACTTCATCGCTGGCGTCTAAGTATAAAATTTCATAACTATAGCCATTAATCTTTATTTCTTTAAGACTTTGAAATAAATCATCAAAGAACTCCCCGCCTCTTATATCTATTACTAAAGCAACCCTATCTATCTTGCCTTCTGTCTGAAAACAAGCGTCTGCAAATTTACATATCAAAGTTGGAGGTAAGTTATCAACACAAAAATATCCTAAATCCTCAAGGCTTCTTACAGCCTGAGTTTTACCTGCCCCCGATAATCCAGTTACTATTACAAATCTCATACAACTCCCTCCTTCCCATAGTTTTTTCCACTAAAAATACTAAATTCATTACCTAACTACAAATTTTAATGTTTTTTATCTTCACCTATTATTCTAATTTCAGGATGGAGTTCTACATTAAACTTTTCCTTTACTGTTTTTTGAACAAGCTTAATTAAGTCCAAAACATCCTGTGCCGTAGCATCATTTTCATTGATTATAAAACCCGAATGTTTTATAGAAACTTGTGCACCACCGACCCTTACGCCTTTTAATTCACAATCCTGAATCAATTTACCTGCATAATATCCTTCTGGTCTTTTAAATGTACTTCCTGCCGAAGGATATTCCAGTGGTTGCTTATCTCTTCTTCTTTTAGTTAGTTCTTCCATCCTGTTGTTAATTTTTTCATAATCCCCTTGTTTTAGTGCAAATGTAACTTCTAAAGCAACATAATTTTTTTTAAGTACAATACTGTTTCTATATTCTAATTGCAATTGTTCCTTGTTAAGTCTCAATATATTTCCATCATTATCTAAAACTATTGCACTTTCAACAATGAAGGACATTTCACCATCATAAGCCCCAGCATTCATTGTTAATGCTCCACCAACACTTCCAGGAATACCGCATGCAAATTCTAGTCCAGTAAGTGACGCTCGCCTTGCAGCAAAGCTCGTTTTCCCAAGCGTAGCCCCACTTTCAGCAATTATTTTATTTTCTAAAACGGTAATTTTATCGAGTTTTGAAAGTTTTATCACTACTCCTCTGATTCCACCATCCTTAACAACTATGTTAGACCCATTCCCTATTATATAAAAGGGTATACCCTCACTCTTGCACAATTTAATTATATCTGCTACCTCTCCATTACTTGTTGGTGTCAAAAGTATATCTGCTGGTCCTCCTACCTTGAAGGATGTATAATTTTTCATTTTTGCTTCAATCTTTATATTTTCATTCTTAACTATCTCCTGTAATCTTACCAATATATTATCAAAACGGCTCATTTAGAATCTCCTCAAAAATTATTCATATAAAATTTAGTATAATGTAAATGACCTTTCTAATCAAGGACTAAATCTTTTGGTAGACTTGTTTTTAATGTTTTATTTATTTTTATTAAAATAATCATATATGCTAGTAGCTGCTTTTTTATCAATAGAATCTGTAGTTAAAAGTTCTTCATAGCTAGATTTTTTTATGTTTTCTATACTTTTAAACTTTTTTAGTAATTCTTTTCTTCTCTTATCACCAATGCTTGGAATATCATCAAGTATGGAATGTAGTATTCTCTTGTCTCTAAGACTTCTGTGATACGTAATTGCAAATCTGTGAACCTCATCCTGAATTCTTGTAATAAGATGTTTAACATTTTGCTCATCATTTAAATTTATTTCACTTTCATTATATATAAGTCCTCTGGTATTGTGTTTATCATCCTTAACCATACCACAAACAGGTATATCTATATTAAAACTTTTTAGTACGTGAAGCGCTACATTAACCTGACCTAGCCCTCCGTCCATAAGTATCAAATCCGGAAAGACGCAAAACTTTCCTGAACTAAGTGACAAATTTCTCTCTGCTATTTCTCTTACTTCATCTAACCCATGCTGAAATCTTCTTGCCAATATCTCTCTCATGCTATCATAATCATTAGCACCCTTAACAGTTTTTATTTTGAATCTTCTGTAATCACTGTTTTTGGGTTTTCCATTTTCAAATACTATCATAGATCCTACAGAATCAACTCCCTGAATATTTGATATATCATAAGCCTCAATTCTTTTAGGTAGCTCTTCAAGTTCTAATACACCTGCCAGTTCAGCAATAGTCTCTTTATGTATAACTTTATCCTGTAAAATCTTTAATTTGAATTGAGTCAATACTGAATTCGCATTTTTCCAAACCATTTCTAATAAATCTTTTTTAGAACCTTTTTGTGGAATACGTATCTCCACTTTAGCATTTTTCTTCATAGAAAGCCAATCTGCTAAAAGATCAGAATCTTCAATGTCTGGTACATATATAGTTTTAGGAACAAATGCAACTCCTCCATAAAATTCCTTTATGAATTCAGCTATAATTTCGGAATTTTCTTCACTAGCTGTGTCTTCAACCATAAAATGTTCTCTTCCAGTTATGTTTCCATCTCTCAAAAAAAATATATTTATACATGTATCTTTTTCATCACTATCTAAATTTATAAAATCTTCATTTTCAAAGTTACCAGTCATTATCTTTTGCTTTTCTGTTATTTTACCCACTGCAATAATTTTATCTCTATAAGAAGCTGCACTTTCAAATTCCAAGTTTTCAGCTTTTTGCTCCATGGTACCTCTCAATTGTCTTATTATAGCCGTATCTTTACCACCTAAAATATCAGTGATTCCCTTTACTATTTCTCCATAACTAACTTTACTTATAAGTCCAGCACAAGGTGCATCACAAAGATGTATATAATGATTTAGGCAAGGTCTAGTCTTTTCCCCACCTTCTTTAATATTTAGTCTGCAAGTCCTTATTGGAAAAATTTTTTTTATAAGTTCTATAGTTTCATATACTGCTGAAACATTTGTATATGGTCCAAAATATTTTGACCCATCCTTAGCAAGAATTCTTGTAATAAATACTCTTGGAAAGTCCTCATTAGTAGTTACTTTAATGAATGGGTAGTGCTTATCATCTTTAAGGAGAATATTATATCTTGGTTTATACTTCTTAATTAGATTACATTCTAAAATCAATGCTTCCATTTCTGAATCTGTAACAATATACTCAAACTCCGCTATATTTCTTACCATAGCTTTTACTTTTACAGAATGATTTTTAGAACTCTGAAAATACTGCTTCACCCTATTTTTTAAAATTTTGGCTTTTCCCACATATATAATTTCTCCAAGAGAATTTTTCATGAGATACACTCCTGGTTTATCTGGCAAGATCTTCAATTGATATTCAAAATCAAACATTTATTTGCCCCCCCAGTTTTAGTTGCAATAATAATGGCAACCTATAAGTAATATATAAAATTGAGCAAATGATTATGATTTTCTCAATAAAGTCACCTTTTTTTGAACCTACCCTAAACGAAATTGGAAATTTAATATTTTTATTTCTTAGAGGGTAAAATAGTGGTATGCCTCTGTTGGTAAACATATCACCAATGATATGAGAACCATAACCAACAATAAAATAATCTACCAAATTTTTGTCATTATATATATTTCCTACATAATTTGCAACAAAAGCAAAAATTATTAACCCTGCAATACTATGTGTAAGCCCTGTTCTATGGGATGAAAAAGCTATTATAATAAGAATTACTCCTGCCACATTTAGTTCAGGTATTCTTTTGTATTTAAAATTGAAGATTATTAAGCCAATCCCCAAAACCATATACTATAAATTTAGCTAGATTGCTTTTTACAGGTAACACGTATTTATTTAATATGCTTTTGGGGTGATCCACATCCGGAAGTAGTGATGCTATAACAAGGATCACTATGGATATTAAATTAAGACCACCAGGCATTTTGTTACTTATTGCAATCCCAATAGCTGTTCCCAGTCCTGCGTGAGTCTTTCCTGTCATTCTCTTTACCTACCTATTTTGGTTTTCCTTACTATTTACCCAAGGAAGTTTTTATAACTCCGGCCGCTATTTTTGCAGCCGCTATTCCTCCTTGCCCACCATCTTCTACTATTACGGCCACTGCAATAGTAGGATTATTCTCTGGTGCAAATCCTATAAACCATGAATGAGGAGTAGCATCTATTCCATTCTCCTTGTGGTCTGCAGTTCCAGTTTTTCCAGCTACATCCAGACCACTTATATCGGCCTCTGTGCCAGTACCATCGGTTACCACACCTCTCATAAAATCTTTCATGGTGCTTGCAATGTCTGGTGTTATTATGGTGCCTATAGGTGTATTATTAAATGTTTTAACAATATCACCATTGCTTGTTACCACAGAACTTACAACATGTGGTTCCATCATAACACCATTATTAGCAATAGTACTTGCTACCATAGCCATCTGCATAGGTGTTGCTAATACTCCACTTTGTCCTATGGCACTCTGAGCAATATTTCCCTTCTCATAGCTGTTATATGTGGGAAACACGCTCTTATCCACCACAATACCATCACTTGGTAAATTCTTATTAAAATAAAAACTTTCAGCTGTATTTTTTAAATTTGTATTTTCCAGTTCTAGCCCAATAGTACCAAATACAACATTGCTTGAATGTACATAAGCCTGTTTAAAATCAATGTTTCCAAAAGCTTCTCCGTCAAAATCACTAAGAGATTCTGTAGCATTAAATCTAAGGATACCATTATCCATATAAGTCTTATTCATAATTCCACTTATATTTTGAAGTGCACTAACTGCTGTAACCGTCTTAAATGTTGAACCAGGAGGATATAGACCAGATACAGCTCTATTTAGAAGAGGTCTATTCACGTCTGCATTCATGGAAGACCAATTAGCTTTTAACGAAGCACTATTAGGATCATAGGAAGGTTTGGATACCATAGCAATTATCTCTCCTGTCTTAGGATTTATTGCTACAACTGCGCCCCTATTATTTCCCAGTAAATCAGATGCTGTTTTTGCACATTACTATCAATGGTTGTAATTATATTATTTCCTTTTTTATCATTTTGACTAACAAACCCCTTATTTTCAATTAACTGTTTTATATATTCAATTATACCTACGTTATTTGAAGCAGTAAGATATTTATCATACACTGATTCAAGTCCTGTAAGTCCGTACTGAGTGCTAGCATACCCTATCACATGTGCAAAATCAGCTCCACCTGTATATTGTCTATTTTGTGTAGTTGAATCTTTAGCTCTTGTACTTACAGCTAGAGCAACCTTATTTTTATCATAAATGGTTCCTCGTAAAACTTCATTTCTCGTTGCCCAAATTCTAGCATTATCAGTATTGTTTACAATCTTAGGTGCTGTATATAATTCAAAATAAGCCACGTAGGATATAACTACCACAAACAACAATAAGAATATAAATAGCACCTTTTTTATACCAGTTGAAATTTCATCCATAGCTATACACCTCCTTCTGAAATCTTTTGGAGCACACCTAACGCCATAAAGGTTATAAGCATAGAAGTGCCTCCATAGCTCACTAAAGGAAGAGTTATTCCCGTAAGTGGAATCATATTTGTAACACCACCAACTATTACTACAACCTGTGATGCTATCATAGAACTGTATCCCACAGCAAGCATTCTTGAAAACTTATCTTGGGCAAGTATCGCTGCTCTCATACATCTATAAACAAGCAAAAAATACAGTATCATTATTGCAAAACCTATTAATGCGCCCATCTCTTCACATATTGCTGAAAATATAAAATCATCAATATTCACAGGCACAAAGCTGGGAAAACCCAGACCTAGTCCAGTACCTGATAATCCACCCCAAGCTATAGAATACATAGATTGTACAACCTGATAACTCTGATCTGCTTTATATGGCCAGGGATTTTGCCAAATCATAACTCTCAATCTAACATGAGCAAATAGCTTATAGCTTATTAAAGCGCCAATTACAAATAAACCAAAGCTAACTATTACATATTTAACCTTTTCAGTTGCAATGTAAAGCATAGCAACTGCAATAGTAAAAAATATAAGAGCTGAACCAAGATCCTTTTGAAGTACCATAAACCCAAGTGTGGCCATAACAACACAGGCGGGTTCAATTAGTTGTTTGAAATTTTCATAGTCCTTAAGAGAAGATGCTAAATAAGCTATAAAAAATAGCTTTCCGAATTCCGAAGGTTGAAAACTTAGTCCATGAAATCTAACCCAATTTTGTGATCCATTTACTGACGATCCAATAAATGTTGCCATGGCTATAAATAAAAGTGTACAAACCATATATACATACTTATATTTCCCATATTTCTTAAGCTCAGGTAATAACACTACTATTAATATAAAAGCTGCTATCCCCACTACAAACCAAATAATCTGTTTTATTCCACTTGCCGCATTTAATCTGTAAATCATAACCATTCCTATACTTGAAAGAATACATCCAAAAATAAGTATGTATTTATCCCCATCCGGGAAAAACCTTCTCACCACAAAGTGTGCATACCCCATAAGCACGCAGATTACTACTCCTATGATAAGAGCACTCGTATCAAATGTAGGCTTAATTATAGCTAAATTGAAAAAGCTTACTAAGCAAAAAGATATGTTGCCCTTAAAAGTTTCTTTTCATCTTTTAAACTCTTCATATCTTCACCTATCCTATTACCTTGAATAAAGTTGTTCCTATTTTCAGCTCATCGCCAGCTCGAATGTACACTTTGTTTTCTATTCTTTCTCCATTTAAAATCGTACCATTTGTACTCTTTAAATCTTCTAGCACATAGTTATTATTTTTCTGAAAAATCCTTGCATGATGACCTGAAACATATCCTTCCTCTATTACAACAACATTATCTTCTCTTCTTCCTATTGTAACCTCTCTATTTATTGGTACTACTGATCCTATTTTCAGCGTCTTACTAATTCCAGCATCAATAACCTCAAGCCCAAAAGATTTTTGTTTATCTGACCTTACTTGTTTTTTATCTCCATTCTTCAAATCTTTATACATTATTTTAAGCGCAAAAAATATGATAACATATATAATTCCAATAATAATAAACTTAAAAACAGTGCTTAGCTGACCGAGTCCGGAAAGGTTAATAGCAGCAGCTAAATATATATTACTTGGCATCAATCATTCCACCTTCTTATAATCATAATAATAAAAGACTAGCTTTTTGCCCCAATGCTAGTCCTATTTTAATTATAATTATAACATCTTTTTTAAATATTGTCCTGTATAGGAAGATTTATTTTTAACTATGTCCTCTGGCGTCCCCTCACATAATATGTTTCCACCCTTCTCTCCACCTTCAGGTCCAATATCAATAATATTATCTGCACATTTAATAAGATCCAAATTATGTTCTATTACAACAATTGTATTTCCAATATCAACAAGTCTCTGCAATATTAAAGTTAGTTTTCTAACGTCATCAATATGAAGTCCTGTAGTTGGTTCATCCAATATATATAAAGTTTTACCCGTGCCTCTTTTGGACAATTCGAAAGCAAGCTTAATTCTTTGAGCTTCTCCTCCTGATAATTGAGTTGAAGGCTGACCAAGTTTTATATATCCAAGTCCCACATCCATAAGTGTATCAAGTTTATTTTTAATTCTTGGGATATTTTCGAAAAATGTCTGTGCCACCTCAACAGTCATGTTCAATATATCATCTATGTTTTTACCTTTATATTTTATTTCCAGAGTTTCCCTATTATACCTTTTTCCCTTACAAACCTCACAAGGCACATAAACGTCTGATAAAAATTGCATTTCTATTTTAATTATTCCATCGCCTCTGCAAGCTTCACATCTTCCCCCTTTAACATTGAAACTAAATCTTCCTGGTTTATATCCCCTCATCTTAGAATCGTTTGTAATTGAAAATAATTCTCTTATTATGTCGAACACTCCAGTGTAAGTAGCGGGATTTGATCTTGGTGTTCTACCAATAGGACTTTGATCTATATTTATAATTTTATCTATATTTTCAATGCCTTGTATTTCCTTGTGTTTTCCAGGATTCGCTTTGTTATTATTTAATTTTCTATTGATTCCCTTAAATAATATCTCATTTACAAGTGTACTTTTACCTGAACCTGAAACACCAGTTATGCAATTGAACACGCCAAGCGGAATTTCAACAGTTAAATTTTTTAGATTATTCTCCTTAGCTCCAATTATTTTAAGTCGACTCCCATTTCCTTTTCTTCTCTTCTTAGGCACATCAATTTTTTTGACCCCTGTAAGATACTGACCTGTTATTGACTGTTTACATTTTTTTATTTGGGCTACGGTTCCTGCCGCTACAACTTCTCCGCCATGTTCTCCAGCTCCTGGTCCAATATCCACCACATAGTCGGCTGCTCTTATGGTATCTTCATCATGCTCAACTACTATAAGAGTATTTCCAATATCTCTAAGATGCTTCATTGTATGTATAAGTCTATCATTATCCCTTTGGTGTAGTCCAATACTAGGCTCATCAAGTATGTATAAAACTCCAACCAAACTTGAACCAATTTGGGTTGCAATTCTTATCCTTTGAGATTCACCTCCTGAAAGTGTTTTTGCTCCTCGGGTAAGATTTAGGTAATCTAGACCTACATCTAGTAAAAACTGAAGCCTGCTCTTTATTTCCCTTATTATCTGGTCACTAATTATTTTATCCTTTTCACTTAATTTTAATCCATCTAAATAATTTAGTTCTTCTCTTATAGGCAAACTACAAAATTCATGAACATTTTTATCACCAATAGTAACTGCTAATACCTCTGGCTTAAGCCTTGCCCCTTTACATTTAGGGCATGGAGTATCGCTCATAAAATTCTCAATATCCGTCTTTATATAGTCAGATCCGCTTTCCATATATCTTCTTTTAAGTTCTGTTATAATACCTTCAAAACGGTGTGCAAACTGCATATCTTGGTTATCTTTTTTATAATATACTGTAACTTTTTCACCATCACTACCATATAATAAAACATTTAAAATCTTAGGGTCTAAATCCTTAATAGGTGTATCAATGCTAAACTTATATTTTTTTTGTAGTGCTGTTAAAATAGCAAATGTCCAAGAATCTTCCTTCAATCTACCATCACCCCAGGAAGCAATGGCACCTTCTGATATACTTTTACTTTTATCTGGGATAATCAAATCCTCATCAATTTCTAAAAGTGTTCCAAGTCCATCACAAGTATCACACTTTCCAAAAGGTGCATTAAAAGAGAACATTCTTGGTGTCAATTCTTCAAGACTTATTCCACAATCAGCACAAGCAAATGCTTCACTAAAAATTAAATCTTCTTTGCCTTGAATATTAATAACAACAGTACCATCTGTTAGCTTTAATGCTGCTTCTAAGGAATCTGACAATCTGCTTGTAATACCTTCTTTAATTACAAGTCTATCAACCACAGCATCTATGTTATGCTTTTTAGTCTTTTCAAGCTTTAAGTTATCATCTTCAAGATCAAGTATTTCTCCATCAATTCTAACTCTTACAAAACCATTTTTCTTTATATTTTCAAGCACCTTGGTGTGTTCACCTTTTCTGCCTTTAACAATTGGTGCAAGCACCTGTATTTTTGTCTTTTCCCCTAATTCCAAAATCTTATCTATCATTTGATCTACCGTTTGCTGTTTTATTTCTTTTCCGCACTTTGGACAATGTGGAACCCCAATATTTGCATATAAAAGCCTCAAATAATCGTATATTTCCGTAACAGTTCCAACCGTTGACCGAGGATTTCTCCCTGAAGTCTTTTGGTCAATTGATATAGCTGGTGAAAGCCCCTCAATGGATTGAACATCTGGTTTGTCCATCTGACCAAGGAACTGTCTAGCATAGGAAGATAATGATTCCATATATCTCCTCTGTCCCTCAGCAAATAATGTGTCAAAAGCAAGCGATGACTTTCCTGAACCTGAAAGTCCAGTAAAAACAATAAATTTATCCCTTGGCAATGTCAAATTAACATTTTTTAGATTATTTACATTTGCACCTTTAATAACTATTTGATTTTTCAAATTTTTCCTCCTCTTATCTGTTTCTTTTGTTCCTTTTGTAGTTTATATATCATATCTCTAATCTTTCCAGCTCTCTCAAACTGCAAATCCTTAGAAGCATTATTCATTTCCACTTCATATTTCTTTATTAAATTACCCATACTTTCAATGCTTCCCTTTATTGCTTCATCTAAACTACCATACTCACTTTTTTCTTCTGCCACTGCGGATATCTCTATAATATCTCTTATATCCTTTCTAATAGTAGTAGGTGTAATACCATTTTTCTCATTGTAATTTATTTGTATAGTTCTTCTTCTATTGGTCTCCATAATTGCTCTTTCCATAGAGCCTGTGATATGATCTGCATACATAATAACTTTGCTTTTTGAATTTCTAGCAGCTCTTCCTATAGTCTGGATAAGAGCGGTTTCTGACCTTAAAAAGCCTTCTTTATCCGCATCAAGTATTGCTACAAGTGCAACCTCTGGGATATCAAGCCCCTCTCTAAGAAGGTTAATTCCAACTAAAACATCTGCTTCACCTTTTCTAAGTTCTTGTATGATTTTCATTCTCTCCATAGTGTCAATTCCTGAATGCATATACCGTGCTTTTATATTCATTTCCTTTAAATAATCTGTTAAATCCTCAGACATTTTTTTTGTAAGTGTAGTTACTAAGACTCTAAATCCCTTATCTACAGTGTTATTTATCTGGCTATAAAGGTCATCAACTTCACCAGTAACTGGAAGCACTACTATTTCTGGATCTAAAAGCCCTGTTGGCCTTATTATCTGTTCTGCTATATTTGTAGAATGTTCTAATTCATATTTGCTTGGAGTTGCACTTACAAAAACGACTTGTTTAAATTTTTTTTCAAACTCCTCAAACCTAAGTGGCCTATTATCAAAAGCTGATGGAAGTCTAAAACCATAGTCTACAAGTGTATTTTTTCTAGATCTATCTCCACCATACATTGCTCTTACCTGAGGAAGGGTTACGTGACTTTCATCTATAAACAACAATAAATCATCCGGAAAATAATCAATAAGTGTTTGGGGTGGCTCACCAGGTTTTCTACCATCCATAATTCTAGAATAGTTTTCAATACCTGTGCAGTACCCTACCTCTCTCATCATCTCTATGTCATAATTTGTTCTCTGCTTAAGTCTCTGTGCCTCTAATAGTTTATCTTCTGAAATGAGCTCATTAAGTCTCTCTTCAAGCTCCCACTCGATTTGTTTTATAGCAGCCTCCACATTTTCTTTAGAAGTTGCAAAGTGAGAAGCTGGAAATATAACTGCATGCTTAAGAGAACCTATAATGTTCCCTGTTAAAACATCAAATTCCTTTATTTTTTCAATCTCATCTCCAAAGAACTCAACTCTTATGCCTTTGTTTGTAGCAGAAGCTGGAAATATATCTAATGTATCTCCTCTTACCCTAAAGGTACCTCTCACAAAATTAATCTCATTTCTTTCATATTGTATTTCTATAAGTTTTTTAAGTACTTCATCCCTATCTTTTTCCATACCAACTCTAAGAGAAATTGAAAGTTTTTTGTATTCATCTGGATTACCTAAGCCATATATACAAGAAACTGAACACACAATTATAACATCACGTCTCTCAAAAAGTGCAGATGTGGCAGAGTGTCTTAGTTTATCTATTTCGTCGTTTATTGAAGCATCCTTTTCAATAAACGTATCTGTCTGTGGTACATATGCTTCTGGTTGATAATAATCATAATAAGATACAAAATACTCCACAGCACTATCCGGAAAAAAGTCTCTAAATTCTGAGCATAGTTGTGCTGCCAAGGTTTTATTATGTGCCAGAACTAAAGTTGGTCTTTGTACCCTTTCAATAACGTTTGCCATAGTAAAAGTTTTACCTGAACCAGTAACTCCAAGTAATGTTTGACATTTATCTTTGTCTTCCACTAATCCGTGTACCAAACTGTCTATTGCCGCTGGCTGATCACCTGTTGGTTTAAACTTTGAACATAATTTAAATTTACCCATAAATTCACCTCATTTGAACATCTGTTCGTGTTATTATTTTATACTTTCGTGGACTTTATGTCAAACCATTTCTCTCAAATTTAGTTTATCTAAGTAGCAAAAAATCACTCAGAAGTTTCACAGTCAAAAACTGGAGGGTGAGTTGTTAGATTCCAGATTCCAGTTAAGGAAGATTTTTTGCTAGCGCAGAAGAATCAATAACAAAATAGTAATTTTTTTAGGGAAGCCAAATGGCTTCCCTAGTTAACATTTTAAGAAATTTTGAAACAGTGGCTATTACTTTTTCCATCTTTTAAGTTTAGGAAAAGATTCATTTAAAAGGTCTCTTGCCTGTTCTTCAGCCATTCCATGTTCCTTCATAAAAGGAACACAAATCTCTATTTCTTCTTCCATAGTTATGTTTGGAGATACAAAACTTCCTTTTGGATAGCAATAAGTACAATAATCAGTATTAGGAGTTCCATCACTGTTTCTGCCAAAATCCTCCTTAGAATTCATAGGCATACCGCAGCTTTGACAAATTGAATTTTCCATAATATCATCTTCCTTTCTTCTGATAAATGCTTAACCTTGCATTTTGTCATCATATTTTTATTATAACTAAATAAACATGACAACTTTATGTCCTGTTTACTTATAGATACTAAAAATTTTTTCTGCCCGATTTTTAATAATTTTTCTTATGGATTCTGGCTCAATTACCTCAACTTCACTTCCAAAACCCAAAATAGTACTATACACCCATTCGTCTTCAGGATAATCCAGTGTTACTATTATATATCCTTCCTTATTAACACCCATTTGTTCCTCATCAAAATAATCCTCTACCTTTGATCTTACTTTAGTTGAAAACTTTAGTACTATATGCTGATTTTTTTTATTATTCCATGTTTTTGTAAATGGTGATTCCGTTAAAGTATTTTCTCTTTGTTTAAATTTTTCTTCTAAAATAGTTATATCTTTCATTCTTGCCAATTTGAATAATCTATAATCATCTCTATATCTACAATATCCATACAAATACCAAGAAGATATTTTTAGAACTATAGACATTGGTTCTACGCATCTTTCAGTACCCCTTCCCTTTGAATCACTGTAGCAAAAGGAAATAAGTTTATTTTCTTCTAATGCAGACCTTAACTGCTGAATTTTTTTCTTTTGAGTTTCACTTTCACCCCAAGGTGTAAAATCCACAATAAAATAATTTCTTTTTTTATTAAAATTATTTATACTATTTTCTGGTATCAATCCGCATACTTTTTCAATAATATTTCCTATATTTTTATCCTCATAGGTTTTATTAACTCCTCTTAATGCAGTAACTAAGGACAATATTTCATCTTCCTTTAGAAAGTTTCTGTCTACCCTATAGTTTTCCATTATGGAATATCCTCCGTTTTTCCCCTGAATAGAAATTATAGGTATACCAGCTCGATTAATTGTTTCCATATCTCTATGTATAGTCCTCGCGGATACTTCGAAATACTCCGCTAGTTCACTAGCTGTAACCTTGTGCTTATTTATTAAAAGCATTGTAATTGCGAGTAATCTATCTGCTTTCATTGTTTTACCTCTTTATATTGTTGAAATAATCCTAATAAGAAAAATACGAATTAAACTTAAATTGCACTACAACTTTCCAAGAGGGGTTGCACCCTTTGAATTTTTAATTAATATAATATACTTAAAATAATCTGTAGTGAATCCTCCATTTGATCCACTGACAATATTAGTTTTGCTATTAAATGGTGAGCTATCTCCATCTAATTTAAATACAGTTATATCAGATTTACTGTATCCATTAAGAGTATTAAGATCCTTGATTTGTGAATCATCAGCTTTACATTCAGCATAATTGTTTTGAGGGTTCATATATTCACAGTTCTCATAGCCATAGGCTATAGATAATACCTTACCTTTTACTGGTGATTCACTGCTATTTAAATACATTGCAAAATTTTTCATATTATTATTGGGATATGAATCATAACTTCTCTGATAAACATGCTCCATTCCAAACTCACCAAAATATTTTCCACTGGGAAAATGTGAGTATATTCTTATAAAGTTACTATAAATAGCCGGTTCTCTTATAGTACTAAAATTTCTTTCATTCGAAGCATATGCATTGATAGAATTTACCATATTGTCAACTACCATGGTAAAATCAAAATATTTGATTCCTAAGTAACTGTTATAAATACTAGGCTTTGCCTTTATATCACTTTGTAAATTCTCAATAGCTTTTATAGAAGCTTCATTATTTTTTGAATTGTTCAATTTAAAGATATCTGTGTATTGTTCTATAGCTGGTTGTATTTCCTTTGGCACAGCATTACTTGGCAGTATAGAATTTATATATTCACAGGCAGTTTTGACTTGGTGTTCAATATCAATTCCTACAACTTTTATTCTCTGATTTTCAGGAATAGTTGAATTATATTTTCTTAATCCAACCCAAAAATTATAAGACTCTTTACTCCATTCAAAAGTTCCTGGTAACCCATTATAAACAGGTTTTAATTTTGATTCATCACCAGATTCAAGATATTCATTAATATAACATGAATTACTATATCCCATTTCAACTAATAAATATCTTATCTTTTCCTTTTGGTTAAGGTGCTTTAATAATGCAAGTTTAACCTCAAAGTTTTTTGCCACCGCATGATCTTCACCCGTTAAAATAACATTGTTTTTTTTAATATCACTGTCCATTATACTAAATCCATTATTGTAATTACCATTGCTTATATCTACATTAGCATGATTTTTTTCCAAAAAATCATTAACTGGATTACCGGAAATAGCCTGTTTTTTAGTATAATTATTAGAGCAACCACTGAAAACACTTATGATTAACAGAAGACAAATAACTAGATTCGCATGTTTTTTAAACTTGAAATTCCCCATATTTCCCCCTTTTATGCTACCCTTTAAGTATAAGATATACTTGTAAAACAGCATTGTTAAAGTGATTAATATGGAAAGTGTAACATATTTATACTAAACTGTCATTAAAATATATATAATAGAGGTATGCTAATTCTAGGTAATATACCAAATATTATATTTATGCTAAAAAAATATAATATCTACAGTGATATTAACAATAAGTATATACTGACTTCATATGATTGTAACAAATGAACGTTACTATATAAATATAGAGATTACCCCTCTTAAGTATATAAGCACTTGGTTAATTCCAAGTGCTATTTTTTATTAGTTAAACCAGTAAATATCAAAATTAAATTTTGCATACTAGCTTCTTATTTCTTTGAAGGTGCCTAATAAAATATTGATTTTTCCCACCAACCAAATGCAACTATTACCTTATCCAGTTTTGAACTTGATGATTTTATTACCACCACATAGTTTCCACCAGGAGGCTCTATAAATTTCCCATCTTCTTCGCCTACTAATGTAGTATTAGGTGGTACTATCCTCTCATATACATTAACTCCATTCTCAGGAACTCTAGTAGTTGATTCTACAAATCGAATATCTACCTTATTTTTAGAAAGTGGCTTTATAGCAGTATTGGTTGATGAAATTTTATGGGATACACTGGCTTTTCCAGGAAGATTAGTATTGAGCCATATTTCAGCAGTTAAATAATCATCAGAGAAATTTGAAATAGTAAAAACATTTGTATATAAATTCACACCTGAATTATCTTGATTTATTAAACCAGCCCAGGCACTTGATCTATTACCTACCCACAAAGTTTCTGTTTGCCCTACAAAGTATTTCCCTTGCATTGATTTAGATAAAGAAACTGGAATGCTAACTACCTCTTGTTGTTTAATATTTTTGCTGTCCACCCTATAATTACTTTTCCCCTGTAACATAAATCACATCTCCTAAAAATCACTTTCTCATATACCTTACTACAGCTTGTCTTTATATATAATATTCAGCAAATGTTCAAATGTTACTGCTTAGGCATCTAAAAAGAAATAACAAGCCAGTATGCTAGTCTATGCCTAAGTTTTGCCACAGTCATTTTTGTGAAAACTTATTTTTCCTTAAAACTTTCAATGAATTTTTCTGCCAGTGAGGACATATATCTGTCTTTTATCCATATTGCAACTATTGATGTTTGCAATTTTTCATTTTTTATCTCCTTATAAATTAGATTCTCATTACAGGAAAGTTCAAAAGATGATTTTGGCACTACTGCAACTCCAAACCCTGCATTGGCTAGCATAAGTGTTGTTCGAGCATCATCATTTTTACAAAATATTTCAGGTTCAAAGCCACTTTCCTGGCAAGTTTCCATTATCAATTGCTCATATCTGCGATAAAAAATCAGAGGTTTGCCTCTTAATTCCTTCAATGATATGCAAGTTTCTTCTAAATCTAGGCAATATTCCTTTGTCATTGCTGCTATCATAGGCTCTCTCTTCATACATTTATAACTACAGTTTAAAGCTTTAA
Organism: uncultured Clostridiaceae bacterium; assembly: GCA_963725425.1. Lineage (GTDB taxonomy): Bacteria > Bacillota > Clostridia > Clostridiales > Clostridiaceae > Clostridium_I. Next base: position 272,087 of record CAVRYJ010000045.1, on the reverse strand, counting down.
ATGGAGTTCTTACAATTCCTACTTCTATAACCCCTCTATTTAATAGTTCTAGCACCTTAAATGTGTTGCCTTCCTGCAAAGAAAATTTTGCCCCAGCATACTCTTTATGAAATTTATTCATAACATTTTTTATGAGTAATGCGCCAGATGACGAAACAGTTCCTATGGACAATGTTCCCTTTAATCCTTTTTTAAAGTCATCTATTTCATTTATTGTTGCATCCGTAAGTTCTAATATTTGTTCCGCTCTAGTTCTTAATATTTCACCAACATCAGTTAAATGAGTATGCCTTGGTCCTCTTTCTACAAGTTTAACTCCAAGCTCACCCTCCAAAAGCTTTAGCTGCTGACTTAAAGGTGGTTGTGCAATGTGAAGCCTTTTAGCCGCTGCTGTTATTTGACCTTCTTCTGCTATTGCAACAAAGTACCTTAGCTGTTTGATATCCATACATTTCCCCCTCTTATCCGTTGAACTGATAATTAGTCATCATCAAAGAAAAAACTAGGATGTAGTGATATTTGTTAAAACAAATATCACTACATCCTTTTCATTCTGAATAATATGTGTTTATCTTTTTATTTGCTTTTATTTTGCCCTAAGGCAAAATCTCCTTAACTCTTAACTTTTAACTCTTAACTCTTAACTTTTCTTGTCGTGGTCTTCTTCCTTCTTCTTAACTTTCTGAAGTACATCTTCGAACTTATTTTTATCGTATTTCACAACTACGCTTTCCTTGGGGATAAATTTAGGTACAAAAATTATTCCGAGTCTCTTAGTCCTATTCATCTTGCTATAATCAACTTTAAGCAGGTTTCCTTTTACTGTCTTAATCTTAAGCCATATAAAATTGGACATCTCGTTTAAAGCCTCTATCATATCCTGTTCGTTAAATATTTTTTTATCATTTACTTCCATAAGCAGATCGCCACTTTTAATTCCCATTTCGAAGGCAGGTGACGAAGGTGCTACTTCTAAAACCATGAGCCCATCATCTGTACTCACATATTTAGGCGTGCCTTTCAATTCATAATACATCTGCAACTTAAGCATTACTTCATGAGCAAAAGGCGCAAAAAGTGCAACCATAAACTCTGCAAATAGATTTATTCTGGCTAGCTGAGCAACTATGAGCAAAATAACTCCATAGCACCCTATGCAAATTCCTGAACTAATAGCTTTTTCTCTTTTTGTCTTAGTAAATGTGATTGCACTATAGCCAACCATTCCATAGAACGGCAGTAAAGCAATGACCGTAGTAGCTAGCATCTTAATATAGTTGCTTCTTATTATTGGCCATAAACTCGGAACTACCATATTAACATTCCCTGTTGGTACAGGATTATTAATTAAAAACATCACAGCTATTGGTATCGCCCAATACCTTTTTAATGCAAACCCTCCAATGATTTTATTGTCCTTATTAGAGAATACAGGTATTGCCCCTCTACTTCCATCAATAAACACAAGTATTCCCTCTATTATGTGCATTACCGCCACTAGAGACATAACCATAACCACATCTACATTCAAAAAACTGTACTGTGATAAATTTGTGTTATTAGCTCTTTGAAAAATCTGAAAAACTACACTTACTATTGACAGAACACCTGCAGAATATGAGAAACATATAAATCTGCTTCTGAATAACATTAGAATTATAGATAACATAAAAAGCAGTGAAATTGTTATTTGATTATTAAATGCCACTCCTAAATATGAAAGCATCAAACTACCTAACGCACCTGCAAATATACCCAGCACAATTTGGGAGATTGTAAGTTCAAAGGCTGAGTTTATATATTCTCCTATTACCATTTTTTGCATAGTTACTGTATTCTTATTTCTTAGATATAATACAATCCCCAAAGTAATGAGTATTAAAACATAGGGCATTGTTGTTATAGCTTCTGCAATAGCTCTAAGTGTATATATTGCCATATTCATTAAAAACTAAATCCCCTCTCAAATAAAACTTATTTAGAAATATTAAAGAAAATAGCTAGCTTACTGACTAGTTATTTTCTTTTATGGTACCATAAAACTTATTTAACCTTTTCAGTAACCATATCTAGTGCTTTTTTATACTGAGGATCAGTATTTTGATCATAAGTCTTATTCAGTAAATCCTGTGGATATTTAACTGCTACATCAGGATTAAATCCATTGTGTTGTACATTTGTACCTAGTGGTGTATACCATTTTGCTATTGTTACTTTAAGTTGTGTATCATCTCCAGTGTTAAGAGTACTTTGAACTATACCCTTTCCAAATGTCTTTTCTCCTATCAAAGTACCTGCCTTATAGTCTCTTAAAGCACCTGATAGTATTTCTGATGCGCTAGCAGTATTTCCATTCACAAGTACCATAATCGGCATACCAATAGCCGAGCCACCATCTGATTTATACACTTCTTTACTATTGTTTTTATCCACAGTATAAGTCACCGTCTTACCTTTATCAATAAAGTTGGAAGCTACACTTACACTATCTTGCAAAACTCCGCCACCATTATCTCTAAGGTCTAATATAAGCCCTTTCATGCCTTGGCTCTGAAGCTCTGTAAGCTCCTTTTTAAAATTATCACCTGTATTCTCATCAAACATTGTAATACCAATATACCCAATTTTACTATTCTTTATCATATTCCCTGTAACTGTACTATATGTTACTTTTTCTCTAGTAGCCTTAACATCAAAACTTCCCTTGCCAACCCTATTAAGAGTTATTGTAACATCAGTACCCGCTTTGCCCTTCATCATGGCAACTGCTTTATTTATATTATCTCCTGTAAGTGCTGTGCCATTTACCTTTTCAATTACGTCTTTTACTTTTATACCAGCCTTTTCAGCTGGTGAATCTGCAAAAACGCCTTCAACAGTTATCTTTTTGTTATCATTACCTACTGCTATTCCAATTCCTACATAATCCTTACCTTGAATTTGAGTATTAAATTGTTTGCTTTCACTTTCATCCATAAATACAGTATATGGATCATTAAGTGAATTTGTCATTCCTTTTATTGCTCCTGACACTAATGTACTATCATTTATTTTACCATTATAATATTTCTCCAACTGATTTTTCACCACAAACAGCTTTTGAAACTCCATTACCTCATTATATGAACTCTGACTTAATTCAACATTACCCCCAGGTAATGCTATAGGAATCCTATTTCCTATAATAAAACTCATTGAATTTGTTATTATTAATACAACCACAGCAATAATTATCCATTTTCTCTTGTTCTTTGACAATATCTTCACCTCTTCATAATATGTACTCTTATAGTATTTATGTAAATATACTCAATTATAACACTAGAAATATAAATTTACAGATTTCTTTTTTAACAAATCATTAATCATATAAAAAAATGCAAGTGATTTGTTTCACAAATCACTTGCATTTCTTAAATTCCCCGATTTTTTTTCTGCTATGGCAGAAAAAAATCTTCCTTAACTCTTAACTCTTAACTTTTAACTCTTAACTGTTACTATACGTTTTGTCTCAAAATGATTGTTTTAAACAATTAAGAACTTCCTAATTGAAAGTATACTACCCAGCGCTCCAATAAGTATTCCTCCAACAATAAAAGCCCAAGATAAATTAGTAACAAAATACATAGGATCTATTAGGTTCATCATACTAGAAACAAAAGTAGAAGCTCTATTATATGCTAATGCATAAACATTATAAATAACAATATCCGCCACTACTGCCCCACAGAAACCAATCACCATACCCTCTATGATAAACGGCCATCTTATAAACCAATCTGTAGCACCAATATATTTCATAATGCCAATTTCTCTACGTCTTGCATAAACTGTAAGTTTTATTGTATTTGATATCAAGAACAGTGATACACCAACCAAAATGAGTAATAGAACTCCACCTACCCACTTAACTGTCTTTGTAACAGCTGAAATCTTGTTTACGATATCTCTTCCATCACTAATTTCATATATACCACTTGCGCCCTTTAAACTGGACTCAACCTTTGTTATATCTTCTGGATCTTTAACCTTTACAATATATGAGTTTGGTAGTGGATTATTTTGTTCCATACCTGAAAGCAATTCTGTATTTTTTGATCCTAACTGCTGTTTCCACTGATTTAATGCTTCCTGTTTAGTTTGAAATGAAATATTAATAACTTCTGGTATCGCAGTTAATTTACTCAAAACATTTTTCTGACTATCTATACTTATATTATCATTTAAAAACACCTTAGCTTCTACCTGTGATTCCACATCAGTTATTCCAACTTTTACATTTAAAAGAATCATTACAAAGGCACCCAAAACAAAAAGTGTAGCCATAACAGTTGCAACTGAAGCTATACTTATAGTTTTATTTCTCTTAAGACTCTTTATAGCATCTGTTATAAAGAGTTGAATAGTACTAAACTTCATCGTATCTACCCCTTTCCTCGTCTCTTGACAATGCGCCATTCTCTATAGCAATAACTCTTTTTTTCATAGTATTGACTATATTTCTAGCATGAGTTGCCATAAGAACTGTTGTCCCCGCACTATTTACATCAGTCATAATTGTCATTATGTCATGAGCAGTATCTGGATCTAAGTTTCCAGTAGGCTCGTCTGCTATCAAAATAGTCGGATTGTTAACTATTGCTCTTGCTATTGCAACTCTTTGCTGTTCTCCTCCAGAAAGTTGATTAGGAAATGCCATATGTTTATCTGACAAACCTACCATAGATAAAACTAATGGAACTCTTTTCCTTATGTCCCTATGTCCTGCCTCAACAATTCTCATTGCAAAAGCTACATTTTCATAAACATTCAAAGTAGGTATCAATCTGAAATCTTGAAATATCATTCCGATTTTTCTTCTATAATAAGGAATTTTTTTTCTTGTAATAGTAGATATATCAGTGTCGTTAAGTATTATACTTCCTGATGTTGGATCTATTTCCTTCATCAACAACTTTATAAATGTAGATTTTCCAGCACCACTTGGTCCAACAAGGAAGACAAATTCTCCCTTTTCTATTTCAATATTGATGCTTGAAAGCGCCAGAACGTCATTAACATACACTTTGCTTACATTTTTAAATTCGATCATCGCTTTTTCCCCTTAATAGTTTGTCTTTCAAACTCTCTATGTTATACGAAATAATTATAACATATTTAATTGTCAAACAATATTTTTTTTAGTTTATAAAGCTTTATGTAAGTAGCTTAATCCATATATACATGATATTACTCTATAATCTTGGTTTTTTCTACAAGATATTATTTCTTATTGAGCTAAATTTTTCATAACACTTACTCTTCACCAACTATGTTATTAAAGCCTTCACCTAACACCTCACGAGCATCACATACTGTAATAAATGCTCTTGGATCAACTTCCTTTATGTGTTTTTTTAACTTAATAAACTCATTTGTACTTAGCACAGTATACAATATATAAGTATCTTCCCAAGTATATCCACCTTTTCCATTAAAAATGGTACATCCTCTTTCCAGCTTTTCTATAATAAATTTACTAAATTCCTCATTTTTTTTACTTATAATCATCACTTGTTTGCATACATTAAACCCTTCAATAACCGAATCTATAATAAAACCATGAAGGATAACAGATAATAATGAATACATACCAAGTTCAATGCCCATTGTTGCAACTGCAAACAACGTAATTACAAAATCTACAATAAGAAGTGACTTACCAATATCAATGTGAAAAAACTTATTAAGTATTTTTGCAAGAATATCCGTACCACCAGTAGAAGCATTTTGGTTAAATACTATTCCCATTCCTATCCCGCCTATTAAAGTTCCAAATACAGTAGACAAAAAAGATTACTTGTTACCATACCGTTTGGAATAAACTTATCAAGAATCCAGACCGTTCCTGAAAGTCCCAGTCCTGAATATATAGTTTTCACTCCAAAACGACCACCTATAGATGAAAATGCTACAATAAAAAGAGCACAATTTAATACGAACATGATCATGCCCACAGATAAATTTGGTGAAACATTATTTATTATTATGGCTATTCCCATAACACCACCGGCTGCTATTTTATTAGCCTCCAGAAAAAACTTTACACTCACAGCCACAATCAAGAAACCTATGGTAATCAAAACATACTCTTTGAATTTTTTCATAATACACACCCCTATTTAATTCAGTTAAGAGTTAAAAGTTAAAAGTTAAAAGTGACGGAAGACTTTTCCGCTGCGCAGAAAAGTCGAATGAAATAAAATATTCTACCCATCTGTTTTTATTTTTTCCTCAGAATGTGAATATTATTTGTTTTATTTACTTATTTATTTTTCGGTTCTATTTATTGCTTCTATTTTGCCCCAAGGCAAAATCTCATTAACTCTTAACTCTTAACTCTTAACTTCTTTGTTAAAGCTTTTAACTTTTTGTATAGTCTAGCTAAAAAAGCATCCTAGTATTGTCCTAGAATGCTATTGGTTATTTTAACTATTTTTTAATGCCATACTTACAAGTAACGAAGTTTGTACTTTATCCATATCACTATCAGTCATATGACCTATCTTTTCTTTAAGCCTTTTTTTATCAAGAGTTCTTATTTGTTCAAGTAAAACCACCGAATCTTTGTTTAAACCATATTCTTCTGAGGAAATTTCAACATGAGTTGGTAGTTTTGCTTTATTTATCTGCGAGGTAATTGCAGCCACAATTACTGTTGGGCTATATTTGTTCCCTATATCATTTTGAATTATAATAACAGGTCTTATTCCACCCTGTTCTGATCCAACAACCGGACTCAAATCAGCATAAAATATATCTCCTCGTTTTACCACCATCGTCATCAGGCAAATCACTCTCCGAAAGCTTAACTTCATATTCTTTTAATTCACATATATCAGTACATAAACCCATTTCACACAATTCAAGGTTCAATTCTGCCATTTCCATATAACCATTTTTCATCTTCTCCACTAAATGAAGTTTTTTTTGTTCTTCTATATATAATATTATAGCTTCACGAATAAATTCACTTCTTTTTTTGCAATCTTGTTTTAGTGCTTCATCAAATTCAGAACATAGTGCATCTGAGAGGCTTACAACTAATCTCTTTGATTCTGACATAGAACAATCAATACCTCCTATTTAAAAAAAACGAAAAATATGTATATTATGATTATAATTCAAAATTTGCCAATATGTCAAAGGATTTGCGTATTTTTTCATAGGTTTTATCTTAGTATTTATTATATGTAATTCCTTATTTTTATAACCTTGTTATTTTTTATATATACTCTTGGAACTCTTTTACTTATCATACATATTATTTCATAATTAATGGTACCCATTATCTCCGCCATATCATCTGCATTAAATTTGCAGTTTTCTGATTGTCCCATGAGTATCACCTCATCTCCAACCTCTATTCCCTTAATATTAGTTATATCTATCATACATTGATCCATACAAATACGCCCAACCACAGGAGCAAACTTATCATTTATTATTACCCTTGCCTTTGAATTCATTAGCCTAGAATAACCATCAGCATATCCAACTGGAATAGTTGCTATAATACTGTCTTTCGTACATTGAAATTTTCTTCCATAACTAATATAATCACCTTTTTTAAGTGTCTTTATATGCACTATATTAGTTTTTAGTGTCATTACTGGTTTTAATTTCAAATTTTCTTTCTTTACCTCTGAAGAAGGGTAATATCCGTAGAGTATTATCCCAGGTCTAACTGCTTCAAAATGTGTGTTTGGTAAATCCATAATTGCTGCACTATTAGCTATATGTCTTACTTTTATAATAACACCTTTGTCCTGCAACTTTTTAACAAACCACTTATATTTTTGCAGTTGTATATTTGTGTAATCTTTGTTTCCCTCATCAGAAGTAGAAAAATGTGAAAACAATCCCTCTATTACTATATTGGGTAATTCGCTTATTTTATATACATCTTCTACACTCTCTTCATTAGGTAGAAATCCAATTCTCCCCATACCAGTATCCACTGCAATATGTACTTTAACAATTATATGTTCTTTTTCTGCTAATTTTGAAAGTTTCTTAACATATTCATAGGAAAAAACTGTTGGCTCTAGCCCATATTTAAATATATCTAGAGCCAAAATCATTGGTGTATACCCTAAAATCATAATTGGTACTAGAATACCAGCACTCCTAAGTTCTACTGCTTCACTTATTACAGCCACCGCTAGCCTTGAAACTCCATTTTCAAGAAGAGTTGGAACTATATCCACAGCCCCATGCCCGTATGCATCTGCTTTAACAACACCAATCATTTCAGCACCATTAGTAAGCTTTTTTATCCCATTTAAATTGAAAGTCAAACTATCAAGATCAATTTCTGCAAAAACAGGTCTTACATGTTTAAACAAATATATCACGCTCCTAACCATATTCTTTAGTTTACATTGAAAAGACTCTTATCAATATTAGTCTCCTTGTTAAAATTTCTGTATTTTATTCTAATCTTTTCATTCCCCTTAGTATCGTATACTACCAATGCTCTGGGTGATTTTTCCTTTTGGTTAACATACAAAACTAGCCTATCGATATTTCTGTTATTTTCAGGCATCGACGTTGTCAAAAGTTCATATCTAGCCCCATCTATTTCTTTAAATGTATAATCTGTTTTTCCATTTACATTTAACAATTTTATAAACTCGTTTAAGAGGCTAATTTTATATATGTCATCAGAACTCTTATCCATTGTATACTTTTGTCCACTTATTAAATCCGAAACATAGATTTTATCATCAGTATATATTAACACTCTTTCCTTATTTAGCTCTAGCCTTGAGCCTAAACCCTTTGCATAAAATTGTTTACATACATAATTTAATTTTTGTTTATCATTTTGGATAGTCATGTCCATATCTGTACTATAGCTTTTAATGTTCCTTAAATAAGGGGTTATATCTTCAGTTCTCTTATTATTGAATATACATCCAGAAATTGTTATTAGTAAAATGGATATTATTAAAATAAGTACAAATTTTTTCAAAATTCCTCCAGAAAAAGATTGTTTACATTATTAATACTATACAATTTAGTAATTTATGAGTAGTACCACAGGATTAAAAATATTTTATGTATGTGGACCCCCAAGTTACAATTGACAATTGACAATGGACAATTTACAATTGATTCTCTGTCACCTAACAATTTTCCATTGTAAATTGTCAGTTGATTATTTGATGAATGGTGTATGGTATTTCCCGTAATAACTCTGTAGCACTTACACTAAACATATTTTTTGATAGTTTTTCTCCACAAAGCCCATGTATATAAGCACCTACTGCCGCTGCAACAATAGGTGTTAATCCCTGTGCAATAAATCCTGCTATGATTCCAGTAAGACAATCACCCATTCCTCCTGAAGCCATAGCACTATTACCTGTAGGGTTAACATAAGTGGTTTCCCCATCAGTTATTACTGTATTATACCCCTTCAAAAGCACTATTATCCCATGTTCTTTAGCGAACTTCTGGGCAGTGCTAATTCTGTTTTCCTCTATAAAATCTATGGTAAGACCTGTAAGTCTAGCCATTTCACCAAGGTGTGGAGTTATAACTATACCTTTATTTTCATAATTTAATATACTTAAATCTCGACTCAAAACATTTATACCGTCTGCATCCAAAACAATTGGACACTTTGCATTTTTAAGTACATTGTTAACAATGTTGAATGTATTTTCAGTATCCCCCATTCCAGGTCCTAAGGCAATCACCTTTGCTTTTTCCATAAGTTTTTCAATTCTTTCACTGTCATCAAAAGAAACAGTCATAACTTCTGTAAGCTTATCTCTCAAAATATTTAGTATATCTTTTGAAGAGCATAATGTTACAAGTCCTGCTCCAACCTTTACCGCACCATTTGAGCAAATATATGCTGCTCCAACATATTCATATGATCCTGCAAAAATCAAAACTGACCCAAAATCACCCTTGTGAGAATATTTATCTCGGGGAGCTATATTTTCCCGCAAAAAATCTTTATCTAGTATAAATTCACTTTCACAAAACCCATCAGCAACATTTTCTGGAATTCCTATATTCTCTACAATTACCTCACCTAGGTACTCACTAGCTCCATAACTGAGAAAGCCTATTTTATATAGTTGAAAAGTCACTGTTTTATTACTTACAATGCAGCTACCTAATTTTTTTCCAGTATTACTATCAAGTCCGCTAGGAACGTCTATAGACAAAATATATTTTGAGTTCTCGTTTATAACAGCTATCACAAGTTCATAAATACCAGCTACGTTTCTCTTTATTCCAGTACCTAAAATTCCATCAATTACAACATCCGTTGTGATAACTTCAACTTTCAAAATTTCTATATCCTCCGAAGAAATTATATTATGAATATTAACTCCCATAGTTTTTAAGATTTTATAATTTACTCTAGCACTCTCACTCATCTTCTCTGCATTTCCTAAAAAGAACACCTGAACCCTTTTATTCAATATAAAAAGATGGCGTGCAAGTGCAAAGCCATCTCCTCCATTATTGCCTAACCCACATACTAAAACAAAAGAATTATTCTTGTCTAAACTTAAGTTATTTAAAACCTTTATAGCCGCATTCTCCATTAGAACAAGTTCAGAGATACCAATTTTTGAAATACAATAATCATCAATTTTTTTCATAGCTTGACTAGTTGCAAATCTCATATTACTTCTCCTTTAGCCCGTAATTTATTTAATTTCTAGAACAGCATATGCAATTGCATTTTCTCTACTGTGTGAAATGCTTATATGTATTTTATATTCTCCAAGTTTTTGGGCTATTTGTTTAGCCTTACCCTTTAATATAACAACCGGCTTTCCATTAGCATTTCTATCAATTTCAATATCCTTCATACTATACTGAAAAATTCCAGTACCAAGCGCCTTAGAAATAGCTTCTTTAGCTGCAAACCTTCCTGCCAGATACTCTGGCCTAAAATTTCTACTCTTTAAATATTCGATTTCATTCTCAGTATATATCTTTTCTATAAATAAAGTATTTTTCTCCATAGCATCCTTAATTCTGCTTATTTCTATTATATCTACACCGACTCCTACTATCAACTTCACACCTCCATTAATATTTAGGCATCTTCAATAAACTAACTAATCTATGAATATTATAATATATATTTACTGATTTATGTAGTTAACTTAAATATTTTTAACTAAATGTTCTTAATATTTCTGCTAAAAAATAAATATCAAGAAAATGGAAATGCAATAAGGCTTATTTACCCCCCATCGCATTTCCAAACTCTTCTTTATTCTTTAGCTTGCGGATTGGCCCCCTCAGATGGGACTTTATAATCTAATTACTAGCTCATTCTTAAAATTTGAATTTTTCAAATTATAGAACTCAAATGGAGTTCTGTAATCTATCGATGAATGAACTCGTATAGTATTGTAACCATTAACATAATTAAAGACAACAGCCCTTGCTTCTTCTAAAGTGTTGAATATCCTACCTGCAAGGCATTCGTCTTGAAGGTATCTATGATATGACTCTATATGTGCATCATAATTGGGGCTATGCACAGGGATTCTTTCGTGTATTAAGTTTTCCTTTATACACATTTTTTCGAATTTATGTGCGATAAACTGTGACCCATTATCTGTCCGCATTGTAAGTCCTGTCACACTATTTTTAATGTCCCTATTATATAATGCGGCAAGCATCACTTCCTGAGCTGTCTCAGTATTGGCAGAGAGCGACATTTTACAAGATACAATGTTTCGGTCAAACACATCTATTATTGAGGTCAAATAAGCCACCTGACGTGTGCCTGCAATATAAATATATTTTGTATCCATCTCCCATAATCCATTGGAATGATTAATTAAATGGTTTTTACAAATACGTTTATATTTGCTATCACACTCCATTTTATCTCTTAACATTCCCATTGAATTCATTAATCTATAAACCTTTTTCTTATTTATCTTTAAACAATATTTTCGCTTAAGTACAGATGATACTTTCTTGTATCCATAATGTCTACCAAACTCTTCAGATTTTATTTTACTTATATATTTCTGTATTTCTAAGTCATTTATTTTTACATTATTAAGATTATAACTAAATCCTGGTATAATACCATTTTCCCTTCTAACCGGCTTATCGCCTTCTGCTATAACCTTTTGTCTTCGATAATACGTTGACTTTTTTAGCCCTAGTATTCTAATAATAGCAATCACTGGCGCTCCACAAGAAATACATTGTTCAGCATATTCGTAGTAGTCTATATCGTCTTCTTTTTTTTTAGTAGATCTCTTAATATTGCTATTTCTAAATCTTTTTCCTTATTTTCATCAATTAATTTCTTGTACTCAGTTTTGTAATTTACAATGATGTTCTCTTCTTTTGGTTCCTTCGGCTTCAGTGTCTGTTGATATCTTCTATAATTACCTTTCCAATTTGCAACTTGACCAGGATTAAGCTCATGCTTTGCTGCAACTAAAGCATTACTCCCGTATTCCAAAGCTTCTTCAACAATTGCAACTCTCTCTTCTTCTGTGAACTTTCTTGTAAATCTAGTAGTCATAATTTACCCCCTAAACACTACTTTTTTATTCTACCTTCATTCGAGTGTGTAGTCCAGCTTCTTGAGGGGGTCTATTAGCTTGTCACTTGTCACTTGTCACTTGTCACTTGTCACTTATAGCTTACCTCTTGTAAATTGTCACTTGAAAAGTCACTAATGTACTGGTCTACATACTCACCTAAAATCTCAACAAAATTAATTGGTGATACTGAATTGTCATATAAAAGCTTAGCTAGTGCTTGTACTTTATGTATTTGCGGACTTACATTTTTAATTATGTCTCTTTCAAGATTAAAAACCTTTCCAGCCTGTAAGTCCTTCCGTTCTACTTCAATACCATAAGTTTGAATCTCATCCACACCATAGTCCTCACATTTTAAGCTAGATTTAATTACCCTATACTCATATCTACGTTCCAACCCATTATCCTTTAGTGATTTGCTTAGCGTATCCACTATATACATTGGAAATCCCCCTCCCAAACTTTATGGGATAATATTATCACTTAGTAACAAAAAAACATGTCACTTGGTGGTTTTTCACAAATTTAATTATCCTTTTAAAATGACATTAAATTTTTAAATATTCCAGTTAACTCCGTTTTAATAAGCTAACGAGAATATTACAATATATTTCAGTATATTTTTTTGTCACTTATTATACATTTTTGTTCTACACTTTTTCATTATTTTTAAATATATACATAGATTTACTTGAAATAATTTAGTTTATATGAGAAAATCAAACTGCATCTGAATTATGAGAGTATTTCTTTTAATTTGGTATTTTAACATGTTTTCTGATTGCAAAGTAATTCTGAGCAAAAGGAAGGGTAACTAATAAACATACTACCTTCCTAATTAATTTGGGGAGTTTTTTTTATTTTGGTGTCTTAGGCATCTTGTAGAGGTGAGTTTTATGGAGAAAAGATTAGGTGTGGTTGGAATTATTGTTGAAAATACAGAACATGCTCATGAAGTAAATGAAATACTTCATAATTTTAGTGATATAATCGTTGGTCGTATGGGAATACCTTACAAAGAAAGAGGATTATCCGTGATCTCTTTAATTGTAGATGGATCAATGGATGAAATCAGTGCAATGACGGGAAAGCTTGGAAAAATAAGCGGTATAAGCGTTAAATCAGCAATCTCTAAAAAATAGCAACAAAACAGGAGGGTATACAATGGAAAATCAAAAAGCAGACTATATTAAAGATGAAGACATAAGAAATTATCTTGCAAAAGGCGTGGAGAATTCAAAAGACACAAAATACGTGGAGAGCTTAATCAAAAAAGCTTCTGAATGTAAGGGCTTAAGTATAGATGAGGTGGCTACTCTTTTACATGTAGAAGATGAATCTTTGCTCGATAAAATGTACAAAGCTGCAGTAAAGATAAAGCAAGAGATATACGGAAATAGAATTGTAATGTTTGCACCACTTTACCTAAGCAGCTATTGTGTAAACGGATGTGTTTATTGCGGGTATAAATGTACTAATAAAGATGAAAGAAAAAAACTTACCAAAGAAGAACTTATAACAGAAGTTGAATTAATTGAAGATCTTGGACATAAAAGGGTTGTACTTGAAGCTGGAGAAGACGATAAAAATTGTCCAATAGAATATATAACAGATTGTATGGATACCATATATAGTGTTAAAAAAGATAATGGGGCAATAAGAAGAATTAATGTAAATATTGCCGCAACTACAGTTGAAAACTATAAAAAACTAAAGGCAGCCGGTATTGGAACATATACTCTTTTCCAAGAAACCTACCATAGAGAAAGCTATGCAAAACTTCATCCAACAGGACCAAAACATAATTATGACTATCACACAACTGCAATGGACCGAGCTATCGAAGGCGGTATAGATGATGTAGGTATAGGTGTGTTATTTGGTCTATACGATTATAAATATGAAGTTATAGGTCTATTCCTAGAAGCAAAACATCTTGAAGAAAAATTCAATGGAGTAGGACCACATACAATTTCCGCTCCTAGACTAAGACCAGCAGCTGGTGTGGATCGTAATAATTTTCCTTACTTAGTTGACGACAAAGACTTCAAGAAATTAGTTGCTATTATAAGACTTGCAGTGCCTTATACTGGAATGATTTTATCCACAAGAGAAGAACCCAACTTTAGAGAAGAAGTTATAGCTGTTGGTATATCTCAAGTAAGTGCAGGATCAACTACAGATGTTGGTGGATATAAAGAAAGTCATGACAATAAAGGTAAGCAAGATTCAGCTCAATTCTCTGTTAATGACAGCAGAACACCTATGGAAATATTAACTAGTCTTTGTGAAAAAGGTTATATTCCAAGTTATTGTACTGCTTGTTACAGACAAGGCAGAACTGGAGAAAGATTTATGGCTCTAGCTAAAAGTGGAAACATCCACAACTGTTGTCTTCCAAATGCCATAATGACATTTAAAGAATTTCTTATAGATTACGCAGATGACCACCTAAAAGAAATTGGACAAAAGACTATAGAAAAGAACTTAAAAGACATAACTAAAGACAAAGTTAGAGAAGAAACTATAACAAGACTTAAGAGGATTGAAGCTGGAGAAAGAGACCTGTTCTTCTAGTTAAGAGTTAAAAGTTAAAAGACTAAGTGCAAGAGACTAAAACTAAAGATTAAAGGACAAAGAGCAAAGAGCAATAACAAAGATTGTCCTTAAATTGATGAAGAATGAAGGCAATGTGCATGGATTTGTTTACTACAAATCTGCTTACATTCCTTCATTTTTTAGTTAGGCATCTGAAAAGAAATAACAAGTCAAAGATTCTGAGGATATTTTGCGTTCCCGGCGAGGAGCCAAAACCTCGCGCATAGTGGGCTATGTAGAAGGTTTAAGAAAAGATTTATCAACTATATTCTAAATTCAAATCTCCCATCATTTTAATATCCTTATTAACTGCTTGCCCATCTGTAGTAAGATAGTTTCCAATTAGCATACCGTTTAACCCCGAAATAAAGCCTAAGCATTGGAGATTTCCAAGATTTTCTTCCCTTCCACCTGCATACCTTATATTTTTATCAGGTAAAATAAATCTTAAAATAGCGAAACTTTTAATTATTTCCATAGGCAAAAGTCTAGTTTGATTTTCCATTTTTGTACCTATAATTGGATTTAATATATTTACTGGTACTGCATCCACTCCTAATTCCTTAAGTAAAAATGCGTGTTCTATACGCTGGTCCATAGATTCACCCATACCAATAATCATTCCTGAGCATACTTCCATCCCAGAACATTTTACGTTTTTTATTGTTTGAATTCTTTCATCATATCCATGAGTAGAAACAACGTTAGCATAAAAACTCCTTGCTGTTTCAAGATTATGATTATATCTCTCCACACCTACATCTTTCAAAGCATCCGTGGATTTTTTATTAAGTGTTCCTAAACACGCACAAAGCTTTAAATTTGTACTCGTCTTCATTCTTTTAAACGCACTTAATATTATTCTAAAGTCCTCTTCTTCTCCGGTATATCCAAGTCCACTTGTAGCAATATCACAATGCATTGCACCAGCTTTTTCTCGCTGAATTGCCATCTCCACTATTTTATCTTCATTTTATTTATTTTCGGTATTATTTTTGAACCTAATTCAGCCGTAATCACACACTTTATAAAATCTCCAGGAATAAAAACTAAAATTCCTACTTCAATAGACTTTAATAATGTTATTTTTATGTTTGTTACATAATTTAATATTATATACATATATGTTGTTCCAATTAGATAAGTCACAAGCAATCCTAAAATTGAAACAATTAGAATTCTGGTAAATGATGGCTTAGCATTATATACAATCTTGCCAATTATATATGGTGCAACTATAAATCCTAAAAGATAACCAAAAGTTGGAGTTAAGACATAGGACAATCCCCCTCCAGAAGTAAATACGGGCAAGCCTATAAGTCCCAAAAGCACATAAATTAATTGGGACATTGCCCCTAATACAGGCCCTAATAGTACACCAGAAACAGCTGTAAACAAATATTGAAGTGTAATTGGTACAAATCCAATGGGAATTTTGATAAAAGCACCTATTATTGTAAGTGCACAAAAGAGTGGTACTAATAGAATTAATATTCATTGCTGTCAACTTAATATTCTAAAATGTATAATGGTTTAATTCATAATATTCTTTTTTAATTCAAGTACTTTTTCTAATGTAAGTCCTGTTCCTTTAGTAATAGAATTATACAATTATACCCAAAAAACAAAAATAGAGCTTATACAAGCCCTATATGAATTATTTAACTGATTTTAGTTTAGCTATATCATTCCAGTTGCTACTGGTGATAATCTCAACATTGCTTATATCTTTTCTTATTGATTCTACGTCACCTTTAATATGTGCTATATCATTTGCCATTGCATCATGTTCGGCTTTGTTAGTACCTGCTTTATCTTCTAATATTCTTAATATTTGTGTATTTTCATTAAGTTGTGATTTAATTGGTTCAAGTTCGTTTTGGAATAGGTCTCTTATTGCTTGTAAATCTTCCTTGTTCATTGTAATCACCTCATAATTAATATTATACCTTATCTATTTCCAATCTAAAAGGTTTTTCCCTAAATCATCATAATCATAAGAAGGCTTTTCACTTCCCTATTTATATATTATCAGAGAATTGCATCTTATTCTATACCCAGATTTTTCTTTTTCTTAACAACAGAGAAACAGTTGCCAGATTCCTAATACAGGTTCCAGTTAAATGAGTCTTTAATTGGTATTTGGCACCTGGTACTTGGAAACTGCTTCTCTGGTTTCTTTATCCATAGCTAAAACATCTTTCTCATCTATTTCCATATTTGAAAATTTTGTTTTATTATAAATCTCACTAATGTGCTCTGGTACATCTTCCAAATGCGCATTGTCTTTTACAGCACTCACAAGCTCTGTGGCTGTATAATAGGATTTAAAAATTCCCTTTTTATAAGCTATTCTCCCAAATTTCAAATAAATATTTTTTATCTTTTCCCTAGGAGATAGATTTTTCCAGAACATATTTCTTTTTATTTTTTTCTTGGGAACAACTGTAATATTTTCAATTTCTATAATTTCATCCACTTGGCTTTTTAAACTTCGATCTTTGTTTGCCTTTAGAAAAGCTTTAATAACAGAATATAATATCACAGCTATTATTAACACAAGTAAAATCTTCATGAAATACTCCACATATATTGATCCAGTTTCAGGATTTTTCATCATATTAGTTTTTGTAAGTGAATTTGCTGTTACTGGATTGTTAAGTTGACTTGGTTTCAGCTTAGGGAACTTAATATACTCAAAAATCGGTGCCAAAATAGTAGTAATAACATACATTACTTTAATAATAACAAAATCGAAAATATAATTTATAAACTTTAACAAAACATAAAATACATTAAGTAGCCACTTAGAAACTACATCAGTACTGAAAAATAATATAAATACCGCAATAAAAATACTATTCCTCATGGATTTTTTATTGTTAAGGTTTGATAAAAAATCTCTAGCATTCCTAAGTAACAAAACAGCAAAAATTATAAAACTGATATAAAATTTAAATAGATGTTGGCTCAAATCAGAATTTGAAAAAAATAAAAAAACAATTGATGCTCCTAAAATCAACATCATATTTCTCACTTCATATTTGAATGAATCATAGTCTATGTCTAAATATTTAAAATGTTTCAAAATAATAAGTGCCATTATCACAACAATCCCTGCAAAAAATAATAACCTAATATCTTTAAATAACACATCGGTAGCTATACTCCAAATTATAAATGCAAAATTGAATATACACAGGTCATATAAAACTTTAATTTCTATAGTGTACTTTTTTTTACTATTCATAATAAATTCCCTCATCTTCACCTATAGATACAATCTTTACATTTAATCCAGACTTTTTCATAGTTGAAATTTGATTTTTTATTCCTTCATCCATAAAACTTGTAACTATGATATAAATCGTATCTCTATTAAACGCAATGCTACTGTTTTGCAAATAATCCTTAAAATCAACCCTTACGTCATAACCTACCCTGGCACACATTTGACCAATAAAAGAAAATGATTTCAAAGATGGCTGTACCCCTTTAAATTTATTTGAAGAAATGCCTGCAAGCATGGCGTTTGTATAAAATCCTGTGTCCACACCAATTTTAATAGAACTTCGCGCTATTGCCATGATAAGCTCTAAAGATTTCTCAATTAGATTTGGCTTAATATATTTCCAATATGGCTCCCCACACTGCACATTTAATACTAAAGCCATTTTTTTATTAGATGTGCTATCAAACTCATTTACCATTAGCTTCATCATTCGGGAACTAACCTTCCAATTTATATCCTTCATCCTATCACTTCCAGAATAATCTCTAATGCCTTTAATATATAAATTATCCTGGTCAATCCATCGCCTTATTACCTTATCTCCAAAGCTCGCCATATTTTTAACTTGAAAGCTTTTAATTGGCATTAGTTTAGGGTAAACAAGGATCTCATTGAAATTATTAAAGTTTTTAGTATCAAAAGCGAACCCAAACATATCCCCAAGAGAAACTTCCATATCCTGAAATGTATATACCCCTCTTTTACTAATACTAGCCTTAACACTCCTCTTAATTCTCTGGTTTTTACCAATCTTAAAATTATACAAATCATCACCACCTAAAGTGCCGCTTAAAATAACATTTTTAGGCATAATTTGTCTTAGATTAAGATATGATATGGGAAGCTTTTTTTTATTCTCAACAACAGTTGTTATTGTAAACACCTCATCCACATTCAACTTGTTTTTATCAATATATCTTATAATAGTAAGCTTATCAAAACCTCTTTTTCTAGTAATATTTGCTAATGAAAATAAAATAATTCCAATAATAATAAATATTAAATATTCCCACATGACATCATTCCCCCTGAAAAATCATAATTGTTCATGAGGTGTCTCAATGGAATTAACAATATTTTTAATAAAAGATTCATCTTCATCATTTAAAATAATTCTATGGCCAAGCACCTCGCTACTCATGGCCTTAACATCTTCTGGGGTAATAAAATTCCTTCCACTGATAGCTGCAAAAGCTTGGCTAGCTTTCATAAGTGCCAAGCTTCCCCTAGGGCTTGCTCCAACTTGTACTAAATCTGACTTTCTAGTAGCTTGTACAATTTCAACTATATAATCCTTAATATATTCACTTACATAAACAGAACTATAATTATTCTGAACATAATTTATTTCCTCAAGACTTACCGCAGGCTTTAAATCCAAAATAGGATCCTCACTAAGAAATCTATCTAAGATCTGTTTTTCCTCGGGAAAAGTTGGATATCCCAATGAAACCCTTATAAAAAATCTATCAAGCTGTGCTTCTGGCAGTGGAAACGTTCCAAACTGCTCCACAGGATTTTGAGTAGCAATAACAAAGAATGGAGATTGAAGTTTAATAGTATTACCCTCAACGGTAACCTGGCCCTCTCCTAACGCCTCAAGTAAAGCTGATTGGGTTCTAGGTGTAGCTCTGTTTAACTCATCAGCTAAAACAAACTGACTTAATATTGGACCACCTCTAAACTGAAATTCACTAGTCTTTTGATTATAAAAATATAACCCTGTAATGTCTGATGGCATCATATCTGGAGTAAACTGAATCCTTTTAAAACTGCAATTTAAAGACTTAGCCATGGATTTTGCCAGTTTAGTCTTGCCAAGCCCAGGTAAATCCTCTAAAAGCACATGCCCTTTACAAATAAATGCCACAATAATTTTATCAATAACTTTTTCCTTACCAACAATAACCTTACTAAGGTTATCATTCACTTTTTTTCTAAAATCTACAAATTTCTGAGTCTCCATTAGTTCATCCCCTAGTTGTGAATTAAGTCCTAATTATATTATACTTCCACATTAATAATGTAATTCCTTTAATAGAAAAGCCAAAAAAGCAGTTTCCAGATTTCAAATACCAGATACCAGATACCAGTTAAATACTTTCCTAACTGGTATCTGGCACTTGGTACTTGGAAACTGCTTCTCTATCTGGTATTTGGTATTTACCACTTGCTTGTCACTTGCGGATTGGCCCCCTCAGATGGGACTTTATAATCTAATTACTAGCTCATTCTTAAAATTTGAATTTTTCAAATTATAGAACTCAAATGGAGTTCTGTAATCTATCGATGAATGAACTCGTATAGTATTGTAACCATTAACATAATTAAAGACAACAGCCCTTGCTTCTTCTAAAGTGTTGAATATCCTACCTGCAAGGCATTCGTCTTGAAGGTATCTATGATATGACTCTATATGTGCATCATAATTGGGGCTATGCACAGGGATTCTTTCGTGTATTAAGTTTTCCTTTATACACATTTTTTCGAATTTATGTGCGATAAACTGTGACCCATTATCTGTCCGCATTGTAAGTCCTGTCACACTATTTTTAATGTCCCTATTATATAATGCGGCAAGCATCACTTCCTGAGCTGTCTCAGTATTGGCAGAGAGCGACATTTTACAAGATACAATGTTTCGGTCAAACACATCTATTATTGAGGTCAAATAAGCCACCTGACGTGTGCCTGCAATATAAATATATTTTGTATCCATCTCCCATAATCCATTGGAATGATTAATTAAATGGTTTTTACAAATACGTTTATATTTGCTATCACACTCCATTTTATCTCTTAACATTCCCATTGAATTCATTAATCTATAAACCTTTTTCTTATTTATCTTTAAACAATATTTTCGCTTAAGTACAGATGATACTTTCTTGTATCCATAATGTCTACCAAACTCTTCAGATTTTATTTTACTTATATATTTCTGTATTTCTAAGTCATTTATTTTTACATTATTAAGATTATAACTAAATCCTGGTATAATACCATTTTCCCTTCTAACCGGCTTATCGCCTTCTGCTATAACCTTTTGTCTTCGATAATACGTTGACTTTTTTAGCCCTAGTATTCTAATAATAGCAATCACTGGCGCTCCACAAGAAATACATTGTTCAGCATATTCGTAGTAGTCTATATCGTCTTCTTTTTTTTTAGTAGATCTCTTAATATTGCTATTTCTAAATCTTTTTCCTTATTTTCATCAATTAATTTCTTGTACTCAGTTTTGTAATTTACAATGATGTTCTCTTCTTTTGGTTCCTTCGGCTTCAGTGTCTGTTGATATCTTCTATAATTACCTTTCCAATTTGCAACTTGACCAGGATTAAGCTCATGCTTTGCTGCAACTAAAGCATTACTCCCGTATTCCAAAGCTTCTTCAACAATTGCAACTCTCTCTTCTTCTGTGAACTTTCTTGTAAATCTAGTAGTCATAATTTACCCCCTAAACACTACTTTTTTATTCTACCTTCATTCGAGTGTGTAGTCCAGCTTCTTGAGGGGGTCTATTAGCTTGTCACTTGTCACTTGTCACTTGTCACTTAACTGTTAATTGCTTCTCTGATTGCTTTTTCCAGCGTGTCTACTCCATAAGCAAGCTGATCCTTGGTGATAACAAGTGGAGGCAAAAATCTTACTACATTTCCAAATAGACCTGCGTTAAGGAATATTACTCCGTGTTTAAAACAATAATCTGTAATCTTTTTAACTAGTTCTGGATATGGCTCTTTTGTTGTTCTATCTTTAACAAATTCAAGGCCAATCATGGCTCCAAGACCCCTTACGTCTCCTATTACCTCATACTTTTCCTTGAACTCATTTAATCTTCCCATTATATAAGTACCTACTTCATTTGCAGTGCTGCATAAGTCTTCTTTTTCAATTTTTTCTATTACTTTAAGTGCAGCAACGCAGCCTAGGGGGCTACCACCGTAAGTTCCACCGATGCCACCAACGCAAGCGGCATCCATTATTTCTGCTTTACCTACTACTGCACTTAAAGGAATACCATTAGCAATGGACTTTGACATTGTTATTATGTCGGCTTCTACATCAAAATGTTCATGAGCAAACATCTTTCCCGTTCTTGCAAAGCCGGCTTGTACCTCGTCTACTATAAATACTATGTCATTCTCAGTACATATTTCTCTAAGCATCTTGAAATATTCCTTTGGAGGTATAACAAATCCGCCCTCACCTTGTACTGGTTCTGCTATAAGACAGGCAATCATATCCTTGGATATAACGGTTTTTAGCATTGTCTTAAGTTTTTCACCACAAGCAATATTACACTGAGGATAGCTGCATCCAACTGGACATCTATAGCAGTAAGCTACATCTGTCTTATAAGTTTCTGTGGCAAATGGTCCAAAGCCATTTTTATAAGGCTTGTATTTACTTGTTATTGACATAGTCATATTAGTTCTTCCATGGAATGAACCTTGAAGTGAAATCACTCCATCTTTTTTAGTATAGGCTCTTGCTATTTTTATAGCATTTTCCACAGCTTCAGCTCCACTGTTAGCAAACATTGCTTTCTTTGGTGTTTCTCCTGGAGCAATAGTTGAAAGTTTTTCGGCTAGTGCCACATAGGATTCATACATATTTACATGAAAACTTGGATGAATAAATTTATCGAGTTGTGCTTTTACAGCTTCAACTACTCCATCGTCAGTGTGTCCAATATTTTGAACACCTATAGCTCCTGCAAAATCCACAAATACATTTCCATCAATATCTTTAATTAGTGCTCCTTTAGCTTCCTCTACAAATATTGGTGCAGAAGTGCTAACCCCCTTAGCTACATATTTATTTCTCTTTTCTGTAAGCTCTAGAGATTTTGGTCCAGGTATCGTTGTTACAATTTTTGCATTTGATTCTTCTATCATTTTGACCCCTCCGATTTAATATTTTGGCATCTTTAATAAAATAGACTAGCATACTGGCTTGATATTTTCTTCATGATTCCTTGATTGTCTAACCTAAATTTTCATTTACAGAATCATCTTCTGAAATTTTTTCTCCTTCTTTTCCATTTCCAAATACATTGCTAAGTACAAATCCTATAGCAATCCAACCTAATACTACATATGGGAATATGTTATTTGGAAATTCAGGGATAGGATATATATTAGAAATTAATACATATAATAATGCTACAATTGATAATATTGGTATTATTAAATGTACAACCTTCCAAACTTTAATTTTACTAAAATACACCATACCGCCTACGCATGTGAATATATAAGAAACTAGTATTGCTAAAGCTCCTATAGTTCCATAATAACCAAATACCTCGATACCGCCTTTCATAAATAGTGCTGATTGAATTATGGCAGAAAGAACTACTACAAATATAAGAGCAACATATGGTGTATTGAACCTTTGATGAACCTTAGACATACTTTTTGGCATTATGCCATCTTTACTCATTGAAAACAACATTCTTGCCCCTGCACATGCTGATCCCAGTGCACAAGAGAAAAAGGAAAGTGATGCTGATAGGAGCAAAAGTGTGCCGTAACCTTTAGACATATATTTATCTGCTAAGTCTGTAAGTGGAAGAGCAGATGTTGAAACAGCTTTAAGTCCTGAAGCATCCAAACCAAAACCTATTACCTGGGCGTAACTACATAATAAATAAAACAAACCCGTTACAAACACTGCACTCCCTATAGCTATAGGAATATACTTTTTAGGATTTTTTGTTTCTTCTCCTAAACTTGAAGCACTTTCAAAACCAATAAAGGATAAGAATGCAAAAACTGAAGTGCTTGCCAGAGCAGAAGGTTTAACTCCATTTGTCTTAAATGGCTTAAGACTTAAACCAGTGGTGGTTCCTACTTTGAAAATAATTACAATTGATAATATGAGTATAAGGAAGATTGATATTCCTTCCATAGCCAGCATTAATGATGTGCTTACTTTAGCGTCTGAAGTTCCAAGTAATATCATAACTACTGAGAACATTAGTGAAAGTGGGAGCCACGCCACGTGAATTCCAAAAGTTCCTAAGAACTGTGAGAAGAGATGCACCAAAGCCTGCGCACGTACCTGCTCCAAGGGTTATATATGCAAGCAAAAGAGCCCAACCTGAGGTAAAACCCATCTTGTCACCTAAAGCTACTTTAGTAAAGGAATAAAGTGAACCTGCTGAAGAAATATAATGATTAAATTTAATAACCGTATATGACACAAGTCCCACTATTATTGTTGCTACCAAAAATATAAGCGGTGAGGAATACCCAGCTGTTTGTGACATCAAAGATATGTTTAGTGCCATAGCAGCAGTTGGGGCTATTATAGCCACCGATAGTGCAATTGTTTCGAACATGTTTAAGTTGTCTTTTTTAAGCTTTCTGTTTTCCATATAAAACCTCCTCAAAATTATTTACCATATTGTTCATTAATACATTTCAATAATATCATCTTTTAATTAATATTATTATATGAAAATTAGGCTTTAATTGATAATTTAATAATTATATTATATATAATTTACCACATTATCAATTGCATTCATATATGTATTTCATACAACAATACATTTAGCTATTTGTCCAAAAAGGACAAGTCACTTATTAAATTCATTAATTAAGTCAAATGATATTGATTTATAACTAAAAAAAGCTATCTCAAAATGATAAACTCATTTTGGGATAGCTTTATATATGTACATATGTACTGTGATCAAATTATGATATAGATAATAGCGTTGTAATCTTAATTCTGTTAAATTTCAAAGAACTATAGAGGAAATAGATATTATGTAAGATCTAGAAAAGTATTTACTCTTTCATTTTATTAATATATTATGAGAAATAGCATGGTAAGGCTCGCGAAAGAGCCTTACCATGCTACTCCAAAATTTATTCATGAAAGGAATTTCCCAATTTTAAAGGCCACGCTAAAATTAAGTATTTGTTCTAAGTTCTTTAGATCACAATTCAAAATTTCTTCAATTCTTTTAATCCTGTATTTAAGAGTATTTTTATGGATAAAAAGTTCCTCTGAAGTCTTAATCAAATTACAATCTTCATTAATAAAAATTTGAAGAGTATTTACTAAATCCATAGAATTCTTTTTGTCATAGTCTATTAATTTCCCTAAAATTTCTTCATAAAGAGCTTTCATTTCATCCGTTTTTTCTAGCTGAAAAAGGAGTCTATATATTCCAATGTCGCTATATTTAGAAATTTTATTTTTGCTTCCGTTTATCTTTAATATTTTCAATGCTTTTTGTGCTTTAAAGACGCTTATTTTAAAGTCTTTAAGCTCTTTCCAGAAGCTTCCTATACCAATGCTAATCTGGAGATCATTAATCTTTAAACTAATTTCATGGATTATCTCTTCTGCAATTAAATCAATATTATTTCTTTTATCTTTATCGCTTACAGGCATCATAATTATAATAGAATTACTCTGAGATACACGGATTGTCTTTTTATTAAATCTATTCATTATCTTGATTACTATCTGCTCCACTTGCTGCTTAATTCTGAGTGCTATCTCTTCATCCCAGACATCATTAAAACTTGCAACGCTCGTGAAATTGTCAATATACACAATAAGAGAACAATATTCTTTATCTGGATTATATCCATAAATCATAGCTCTACTTAATATTTCTTCACTGTAAGTAAGTTCCCCAAAAATAATATCCTTCATAAAACTATCCATGGATTCTTTCTCAATCTTACTTGTAAAAATTGCTTTACAAATACTTTGGCTAAAATCTATTAGCTTTACTTCAAATGGCAATTCAAATATAGGAAAACCTAAGGAATCCGATAGCGCTATGGCTTCCTTAGGTGTAGCTTCAATATATGGTCCAATATTAATAACGAGTCCAGCTGCATTTTTATTGTTAAGCCTTCGTATAAGATCCAAAAGAGCACCCACATCATTGCCTAAAAGAATTCCTGTAATTAAAATAAGTTCTCCACCCTTTAACCAATCAATGTATCCTGGGTTTTCCATGAAATGGACCCATTTAATAATCCTATCTGCTCCAGCTTTTCCAGCTACTAATTTTAGATTTTCCATGTAAGGTAAGTTTTTTATATTCCCACATTTTACAATTGTCATCTAGCTTTTTTTACTGCAATGAGAGCTTCATTTAATGCATTACATACAATATCACATTGTTTTTTCTCAATAGTTAAAGGTGGCTCAATTCTTATAGTTTTAGCATTAATTAAAGTGCCAGCTACAAGTACTCCGTTATTAAACAATTCCTTTGAAACCGCATATCCAATATTATTATCCGTAAACTCAAGACCAATCATAAGTCCCATTCCTCGTACTTCCTTTACGAGACTTGGATACTTAGAAATCACCTTTTTTATATTATTAATAAAATAAGCGCCTACAATTGCTGCCCTTTCAGGAATCTTGTCTTCAATCAAAGTGTTTATTGTAGCAATAGCCGCTGCACATGATAGAGGATTCCCCCCAAATGTGGTTGTGTGTATAAAAGGATTGGGAAAGAAATCTTGAAAAATTTCTTCTGTTGCAATAACTGCCCCTACAGGCATTATTCCACCTCCTAATGCTTTTGCAAGACACATAATATCCGGTTTAACATCATAATAATCTACGTTGAACATCTTTCCTGTACGTCCCATGCCTGTCTGTACTTCATCAACAATCATAACAATATCAAACTCGTCACATAACTCTCTTACTTCTGCTAAATAATTTTTAGGTGGTATAATGATGCCCCCCTCACCTTGAATAGGTTCCAGTAAAATGGCTGCTATATCTTCTCCTACCATTTTAGATGCTTCTACTGTTTTTTGCAGCATATCTATATCTCCGTATAACACATGTTTGAAACCTGAAACTAAAGGCATAAATGGTTTTCTGAATAATCCTTTTGAAGTGGCGGATAGTGCTCCAAGACTCTTTCCGTGAAAGCCCCCTGTTGCCGCAATGAAATGATATTTTCCTTTTTTCCCCTGATGAAGTTTTGCAAGTTTAATAGCTCCCTCCACAGCTTCTGTACCACTGTTACAAAGAAATGAATATTTAAGATCTCCTGGGGTAATCTCAGCTAAAAGCTTAGCAAGTGCTGCCCTTAAAGGATCAAGAAGTTCTTGACTGTGAAGTGCTTGATGTTTAAGTTGATCCATTACTGCTTTAAGCACCTTTGGATTTCTATGTCCAACATTATATATGCCATAACCACCTAAACAATCAATATACTCTTTACCATTTACATCCATAAAGCTATTAAGTCCTGAATCTCTCCATTCCACTGCTGCAAACTCTCCATTAGTTGTTACCGACTTTCTGTATTCCAAAAATCCAGGATTAACGTAATCTCTAAAATTATTTACTGTTTCCTTGCTTATCCATTCAATATCATTTTGTGATAAATCATCTTTAGCTATAAAATTTAAAACCTCTTTACTATACTTTAAAACCTCTCGATAATCCTTCACCTCCTTATTGGTAATTACTAAGTTTTCGTCGATCTTTAAACTACTGCTCGTGCTCATCATACGACCACACTCCTCAAATTTTTTTGGATTTTTTAATTTGTATTAATTCAGATATTATAGCAATGCTAAGTGTTGCTGCTAACATAATTGTGGAAAGTGCATTTATTTCCGGCGTTACTCCTGTCCTTACCATAGAATAAATCCTAAGTGGTAAAGTTTCATATCCAGCCCCTGACACAAAGAAACTTATAATTACGTCATCTAAGGACAATGTAAATGCCATAAGTGCACCAGCAATTATGCCTGGCAGTATAATTGGCAGTGTTATCTTAGTAAAAGTTTGGATACCATTGGCTCCAAGATCCATAGCGGCTTCCTCCAAGGATTTATCAAAACTTTTCATCCTTGCTCTTACCACTATTACAACGTAAGAAATACTAAAGGTTACATGAGCAAGTACTAAAGTAAGTAAACCAAGAGTAATCTTTGCTTGGGTAAAAAAGACTAATAGAGAAATACCCATAACAATTTCAGGTATAATAATAGGAACATATAACAAACCATCCAGTGCCGTTTTACCTTTAAATTTGTACTTATACATTCCAACTGCTGCAAGAGTTCCAATAAACGTTGACACTATAGTACTTATAAAAGCAATTGTTAAACTATGTTGAAGAGCTTGAATAACATCGCCATCACTAGTTAAAACTGAATACCATTTTAAAGTAAAACCATTCCAAACTGCATTTACCTTAGAATTGTTAAAAGAATATACAACAAGAATTATTATTGGTGCGTATAAAATAAAATATATTAAAAATGAATATGTGCCTAAAATACCTTTAGAAAATTTTCTTTTTTTCATTTTTATAGCACCTCCAACTCATCACCATTACTATGCTTAAAGTAAATAACTATAAATATTACTGTAATGGCTATTAAAAGTATTGACATGGCTGAACCAAAAGGCCAGTTTCTTGCTGTTAAAAATTCATTTTGTATAAGATTACCTACAAGCATAGTTTTACTTCCACCAAGTAAATCAGAAACATAAAACAAACCTAATGTTGGTATAAACACAAGTATGATTCCTGCGGATATTCCAGGCATTGTGAGTGGAAGCGTTACTCTTATAAAGCTTTGAACTGGTGATGCTCCTAGGTCACTTGCAGCCTCTAAATAGGTTTTATCCAAAGCTTCAATTGAAGAATAAAGTGATAACACCATAAATGGGAACAATGTGTAGGTAAGCCCCAAAATTACAGCGCCACTAGTATATAATAGTTGAAGAGGCTGATGGATGATACCAAGTTGCATTAGATATGAATTTAACACTCCTGTGGTTCTAAGAATCACTATCCACGCATAAGTTCTTACTAAGGAATTTGTCCAAAATGGTATCATTATTAACATAAACATAATTACCTTAAATTTTGATGAAACATTTGCCACAAAGTATGCGAAGGGGTATCCTAGAATCAGGCAAAAGAAAGTAGTTAAAAATGCAATACCCAGTGAATCTAAAAGTATTTTTAAATAAATAGGTTGTGCTAACATTTTGTAATTGTCCAGGGTAAACTTATATTCCACCTGTCCATAGATGCCTCTTGTCATAAAACCCATAGCTGCCACTATTAGTAGTGGCGCAAGTACTAAAATCATCATCCAAAGCATAACCGGCGATATGGTAACTATATGACCAAACTGCCTTTTCTTTTTATTTTTTGGGAAAGTTTTCACCATAGTTTTTTTGCCACTTTCTTGTGAAATATCCATCAAACAATCACCACCCCATCTTCTTGATCCCAATATACATATAAATCTTCATTATTACCCTTTATACCTAAAGTATCCACCGCTGGTTCATTGATTATTACTTCTCTTCCATTACTCAGGGATACCACAGTTTTATTTATAGAACCTACAAATATCCTCTCTTTAAACTTACCCCTAAGAATGTTTTTATTAGCCATCTTTTCATAACTCACCTTCATTCTCTCAGGTCTTACTGCAAAAACGATAACCTCCCCCAGCTTTACATCATCTATTCTTCCATTATTATCTACAACATTTATAACCTGACCATCTTCAATTTCTGTCATGGATTCCAGTCCATTTTTTTCTTTTAAATTGCCTTCAAATATATTTGTTTCCCCTATAAAATCTGCAACAAATTTAGTACTTGGTCTTTCATAAATTTCATCTGGAACACCTATTTGCTCAATTCTGCCCTTATTCATAACTGCTATTCTATCTGACATTGTAAGGGCTTCTTCCTGATCATGAGTAACATAAATAAATGTAATATCAAGCTTTCGTTGAAGATGTTTAAGTTCAAACTGCATCTGCTTTCTAAGTTTTAAATCTAAAGCTCCAAGAGGCTCATCAAGAAGCAACACCTTAGGACTATTTACAATTGCTCTTGCTATGGCTATTCTCTGTTTTTGTCCACCACTTAATTGAGATGGAAATCTCTCCTCATAGCCTTCAAGTTGCACAAGATTTAATGCCCTAGTCACTTTCTCCTTTATCTCCTTTTTATTCATTTTTTGATTTTAAGCCCAAAAGCTATATTATTAAAAATATTCATGTGTGGAAACAAAGCGTAATTCTGAAAAACTGTATTCACATCTCTTTCATAAGGGCTTTTATTGGATACGTCCACTCCATCCAGTAATATTGTACCTGAAGTAGGCTCTTCAAAACCAGCTATCATCCTAAGCGTAGTAGTTTTTCCACATCCACTTGGTCCAAGAAGCGTCAAGAATTCACCTTTTCTAACCTTTGCACTAATATGATCCACAGCAGACTGATCTCTGAAACTTTTTACCACATCTATGAGCTCAACCATACTCTCCAATTTCAACACCATCCTTCAATTTGAGATAAAACTTCATTAACTAGAATCTTCACTTAACCTTCATGAATTTAGTTAAGAGTTAAAAGTGAAGAGTGAACAGTTATGGAATATTTTTCTGCTGGCGCAGAAAAGTCGATTAAAATAAAATAATTATTTTATTTCTATTTTGCCCCAAGGCAAAATTTCCTTAACTTTTAACTCTTAACTCTTAACTTTTAACTGCTTCTCTTCTATTGTTTAAAGTTAGTCCAAATGTCATCGTAAATCTTAGAAGCATTTCCCACGTCCTTTAAGTGTTCACCAATCTTTTGATTTTCCTCTGTTGGATAAATTGTCGTATTGCTTAATGCGGATTTATCTATGAATTTTTGTGCTGCTACATTTGGGTTGGCATATGGATAAACCTTTGAAATTTCTGCACTAACCTTTGGATCTAATATAAAGTTAATAAACAATTGTGCATTTTTCTTATCTTTAGCATCTTTTGGAATAACAAAATTATCTTGCCATAAATACATGCCTTCTTTTGGGAAAAAAGTCTTTAAATCCTTATTTTGCTGTTCTGCTAAGTATGCCTCAGCACCCCATACATAACCAACAGAAGCTTCACCGTTTATCAGAGAAGTCTTAGGACTATCGCTGTCGAAAATTTTAATATTGGGTCTGAGTTTTACAAGTTCCTCCTCTGCCTTTTTAAGTTTGGTAGGATCTGTTTCATTCATGGAGTATCCAAGCTTTTTAAGGGCGATACCAACCAAAGCTCTCTCATCATTTAAAGCAACTATGGAGTTTTTATATTTACTATCCCAAATGTCGTTATAACTTGTTATATTGGCATTTGGGAATTTCTTAGTGTTCACTACGATTACTGCATCCCCCCATAGATATGGTACGGTGTACTCATTACCTGGATCAAAACTAAGGTTTTTAAACTGACTGCCTATATTTTTAATATTAGGAACACTACCCTTATCCAAAGTTTGAAGAAGATTTTGTTTTTTCATGATATCCACCATATAGTCAGTGGCTACAGCAACATCATATTGACCTCCACCTGCTTGAATTTTAGCAAGCATTTCCTCATTTGAAGAATAAGTAGTGTAATTAACTTTTATGTTATATTTCTTTTCAAATTCTGTAATAACCGTCTTTGGAAGATACTCTGTCCAGTTGAACAAATTTAGTGTTCCACCCGTTTTTGTATCTGCTGAATTGCTTGAAGAACCACAACCCGATAATATGCTACTTGTTATAACTAATGATAATGCTACACTCAATACTGTTTTAAATTTTTTCACTTATTTATTACCCCCCAACCCATTTATCTTGAACCTGTATGCGTTTGCCTTTAACTCTTAACTTCTTGACTTTTAACTTCTTGACTTTTAAATATTAACCCTTTGTGAATTATAGTTAAGAGTTAAGAGTTATAAGTTAAGGAAATTTTGCCTTAGGGCAAAATAATTTAAAATAATTTATTATTTTATCGATTTTTCTGCCCTAGCAGAAAATCTTCATTCACTTTTAACTCTTAACTCTTAACTTTTAACTTTATTTGAGGTGGCTCTTAACTTTATTTGAGAACCATCCTGTGGGTTTCACATCTAAGTTGATATTAATCTGCTTCACTTCGGTATATTCTTCATATCCGTACGTCCCGAGTTCTCTCCCTATGCCACTTTGTTTGTACCCTCCCCAAGGTGCTTCATTATAAGTTGGGTGATAAGTATTTATCCAAGTAATTCCTGCTCTCAGTTTTCTAATAACTCTATGAGCCTTGGCTATATCATTAGAAAATACTCCAGCTGCAAGTCCATAACAACTATCATTAGCAAGTTTTATTGCTTCCTTTTCATCCTTAAACTTCTGCACCACAAGAACTGGTCCAAATATTTCCTCTTGAACGATTCTCATGTCCGGTGTAGTATCAACAAAAATTGTTGGTTCCACAAAATATCCCTTTCCAAGCTCTCCTTCTGTTATTCTATTACCTCCACAAGCTAGTGTTGCTCCTTCGTTTTTACCAATTTCAATGTAGCTTAGAACTTTATTCATGTGATTTTCTGAAATTAAAGGTCCCATCTCAGTAGATTCATCAAATCCACTTCCAACTTTAATATTCTTTGCTCTCTCTACAAGTCTTTCAATAAATTTATCATAGATACTCTCTTCTAGTAGTAATCTTGAACCAGCTGAGCAAACCTGACCTTGATTACAAAATATAGCAAACAATGCATAATCAACGGCAGTTTCAAAATCAGCATCCGCAAAAACTATATTGGGTGATTTTCCTCCAAGTTCTAAGGATATCTTCTTTATATTAGATGTAGCTGCTTTCATAATTGATCTACCTGTGGCAGTTCCACCAGTAAAGGCAATTTTATCTACATCCCTATTCCTTGCAAGTTCATCTCCTACATTGGGTCCATCTCCCAGTACAAGATTTACAACTCCTTTGGGAAAACCTATTTCATCAATAATTTCAAATAATTTTATAGCTGTTAAAGGTGTGATTTCAGATGGTTTAAAAACTACGGTGTTACCTGCGGCTATGGCAGGTGCGATTTTCCAAATTGACATAAGAAGTGGATAGTTCCACGGAACTATCATTCCGCAAACTCCTATGGGTTCCCGTACAACCAAAGCCTCCATATCATCTGGAACATCATAGGTAACTCCATGAGGTTTTGTGGTAAAACCTGCATAATATCTTAAACATGCACAAGCATCGCTGACATCCACAGAAGATTCTCTTATAGGTTTTCCATTATTAGAAGTCTCTAATTGGTAGAACTCCTCTGACCTTGATTCTAAAACATCTGCTAGTTTAAATAATAATCTTGCCCTCTCCACAGCGGTGGTGTCCATCCATCCATTTTCATAAAAAGCCTTTTTAGCACCTGCTACTGCATTTATTACGTCAGCTCTTATGCCATCTGTAACTTCAGCAATAACCTCTCCTGTGGCAGGATTTAATATTTCTCTGGTTTTTCCTGATTCTGACAATTTCCATTCACCATTTATATATTGCCTTAAAACTTCCCCCATACTATTCCTCCTAAATCCATTTTATTTATATATGTCTATTTATTAAGCCATTTTGCTGATTTTGAAAAGTTCAATTATTTTGAAATATTAAATATAGATTTTATGTTAAATGCAAGTTTAAATTAATAATTTATTATATATTATATGTTTTAGTTGGCGATATGTTAAATATATTATATATAATTTATCATATTGTTAATATAAAAGGTATATTCAAAAAGTACAAATATAAAGGTTGTTGTTTATCCAAAAGAAACAACATACATTACTAATATTAATTTCATATTATTATAATTATATCATAATGTCAATGGTTATTATGACAATTCGTTTATATATTCGTTTATTCGTTGACAATTTATCATTTATCAACTAAATATCACTTTCGTCTATTCTTTTTCATATGCCCCTATTCTTTTTCATATCAGGTTATTTTTATAATGGCAAGTATTCTGAAAGAAAATAAGGCGAAGTACAAATTGATTTATTGTGAAATATGGTCAATTATGCTATGATTTATGTAATAAATCATCGTAATTTGGAGGCTATTTATGAAAAATGCAAATAAAAAACGCACTAATTTTATATTATATATATCATTAGTAGTTATTTTAATAGGAGTAATCGCAGTTGGTACAATAAGAGATAAGCATATTAGTGCAGATAATGCAAAAGAAGCTATAAAAGTAGAAAAAAATATAGCATTAAGCAATCAGAAGTTAGTAGCAGCGGAAAATAAAAAGTATCCGTACAAAGACAAAAAATGGGATGCTATAGGTGATAGTATAACTGCATTAAATGTTTATCAAGGAGAAGTACAGAACTTAACACAATTGTCACCTATAAATAGCTATGGCATAGCTGGAACTTCTATAACTGCTGTAAATAAATCAGATACAAACGCTATATGTAATAGAATTGACAATATAGACCACTCTGCCAATATAATTTCTATATTTGGGGGAACCAATGATTGGGCAACCAATAAACCTTTAGGAAATAAAAATAGTACTTCTGTCACAACATTTTACGGTGCTTTAAAAACAATGATAACTAAAATAAAAGCAGAAAATCCAAAAGCTAAAATTATGATGTTTACACCTTTACAAAGAAATTCACATGCTCAAGGGCAACCCGCTGGTATGGGAGCAAATTTATATGGATATACCTTAATAGATTATGCTAATGCAATTAAAGATGTAGCACAAGCAAATAATGTACCTGTGTTAGATTTATATAATGTATCAGGTATTACTGTGCAAAACATAGATCAATATACAAAAGATGGATTACTTCCAAATGATGTGGGTTTTCAGATGGTATCCAAGGTGATATCAGCTTTTATTGATAAACAATAGGCTTATATGATGAACTATTAAAAAGCACTCGAAAGGGTGTTTTTTATTTTTTTTTAAAACAGTTGTTTCTTAATAATTGCAGATAAAACTGAATAATTGAAAATTAACTATCAGTATTTGCATTGCTCATTAATTATTTTTTCCACCTAGTATAATTAAAATATGATTGCAAACAATTTTGTAATAAAAGCTATAAATATATTGCTTTTACTTGGCAGAAACAGTATAATATAAGTAATAATAATTATTAGTTAATAATTATATTACATAGTGTATAACTATTTTATAAATTTTTGAGGAGTGATAGAATGAAAGCTATAGAAGTAAAAAAAGATTTATTTTGGGTAGGTGCTCTTGACCCAGGACTTAGAATATTTGATATTATAATGTACACACCCTTTGGTACAACTTACAATTCATATGTAATTCGTGGAACAAAAAAAACTGCTGTATTTGAAACTGTTAAAGAAAGATTTTTGATGAATATTTGGCGAGATTGAAATCCCTTGATATAGACGTAACAAACATTGATTATATTGTGGTTAATCATACGGAACCAGACCATGCAGGATCAGTGGCAAAACTTCTAGATGTAGCAAAACACGCAAAGGTAGTAGGATCTGCTGTTGCAATCAGGTTTCTTAAGGCTATTGCTAACAGAGACTTTGAATATATTGAAGTTAAAGATAAAGACTCCATTGACCTTGGCGGCAAAACTCTAGAGTTTATCGCTGCACCATTTTTGCATTGGCCAGATTCCATGTACACTTATATTCCAGAAGATAAAACTTTAATCACTTGTGATTCTTTTGGATGTCATTACTGCCTAGATGAAATGTTTGATGACAAAATACCAAAATATGATGACTATGCGGAAGCTCTAAAATATTATTTTGATGGAATTATGGGTCCTTTTAAGCCATTTGTATTAAGAGCCTATGACAAAATAAAAGATTTAGACATTGATTTAGTCTGCCCAGGACATGGACCAATTCTTAGAGATGATCCTTGGAAAGTCATAAACCTATATAAAGAATGGAGCATGCCAAATAAAAATGCGGATAAAAATGTAGTTATATGTTATGTGTCTGCATATGGATACACAAAATCCATGGCTGAAAAGATAAGTGAAGGCATAAAAAATACTGGTGATTATACTGTAGAACTGCTGGATGTAATATATAACAAACAAGAAGAGGTTATGGAAAAAATAGATTCCTCCGTTGGAGTACTATTTGGATCACCTACAATAAATAGTGATGCACTAAAACCAATTCTAGATCTATTAAATATAATGAACCCAATAGTTCATAATGGAAAACCTGCTGGTGCCTTTGGTTCTTATGGTTGGAGTGGTGAAGCTGTTCCAAATATAGAAAGACGATTAACAGAACTTCGCCTTGATGTTATGACTCCAAGTCTAAAGGTAAATTTTAAACCATCTGAGCAAGAATTTGTTTCTGCATATAAATTTGGTGAAAATTTTGGTAAAAAGATAGCTGAACATTTAAGTAATGCTGTTGAACCAAAGAGAAAATCGGGAACAAAAAAGTGGAAATGCCTTGTGTGTGGTGTAGTATTTGAAGGTTCTAAACCTCCAGAAACCTGCCCTGTATGTGGTGCTGGCAAGGAACAATTTATAGAAATAACAGAAGAAGAAATAACCTTTGCTTCTGAAGAAAAAGAAAACTATGTAATAATCGGAAATGGTGCTGCTGGATTTTATGCTGCTGATGCTATAAGAAAAAGAAATAAGATTGCCAAGATAAACATCATATCTTCTGAAAAATATAGAACTTACTTTAGACCAGAACTTTCAGACTATATAAGTCAAGATCTTCCTGATTCTAAGCTATATGTAGCAGATGATAAATGGTACACCGACAACAAAATAGATGTTACTTTAGGCTTAACCGTTAAGGAAATAAAACCGAAAACAAAGGAATTAATCCTAGAAGATAACTCAAAAATAAATTATGACAAATTAATAATAGCAACTGGAAGTAGAAATTTCTTGCCTACAATTAAAGGTGCACATTTAGATGGGGTATATACATTAAAGTCTATGGAAGACGCAGAAACAATCAAAAGGAAAATCCCTGAAATTAAAAATGCAGTTGTTATTGGTGGTGGACTTCTTGGTCTTGAATCAGCCTGGGAGATGAAAAAAGCAGGAGTTAATGTAACTGTAGTTGAATTTCTACCAAGACTTTTACCAAAACAACTTGATGAAGTAGGTGGAAAAGCCTTTGAAGCTTTAGCTGAAAAATCAGGTATAAATATAATACTTGGAGATTCTGCTGATAAAATTATTGGAACTACCAAAGTAGAAGGAGTAGCTTTTAAAATTGGAAAGACAATACCTGCGGACTTAGTTTTATTTTCTGTAGGAATCAGGTCAAACAAAGATCTCGCTGAGACTTGTGGTATAAAGGTTCATAATGGAATACTTGTAAATGAAAAAATGGAAACAAGTGAAAAAGACATTTTTGCCGCTGGTGATGTAGCCGAATATGATCATACAGTATTTGGAAACTGGACTGCAGCTGTAGAAATGGCAAAGATTGCAGGTGCAAATGCTAGTGGTGATGATGTGCGTTTTGAGGGCTTTGTATCCTCAGTTATTTTCAATGCATTAAATACTTCAGTTTTATCTCTTGGTGAAATTTCACCTGAAGGCGGAAAAAAACTTGAGATAGCTGATGAAAGTACCAATACAATAAAAACTCTATTCTTTAAAAACGATGTGTTAAAGGGTGGATATTTACTAGGAGACACTTCAAGTGGCGGAAAGCTTATACTTGCTATGCAGGAAGAGAAGACTGTTAATGAGGCACTGGCAGAAGGACTTATTATATAAGTTAAGAGTTAAAAGTTAAGAGTTAGAGGACACAAGACGCACGACATAAGACTAAACAATAAACAATAAAGACTAAATACTTAACACTTTACACTTTAGGCTTTAGACTTTAGACTTTAGACTTTAGACTTTAGAAGGAATTAGTATAGGGATGATCCTATACTAATTTCTTTTTTAGATTTGTTTTTGTGGTTTTGATTATGGCGTTTAGGATTCTTGAGAGTTCTTTACAATCTTGTGATAATTTTTCGTTTTCTTTTTCATCAATATACCCAGCTTCAGTTAGCAGTTGTAGCCAATATTCAGTTTCTGATGTCTCTTTCAATGAAATATACATCTTTGATAAAAAATCTTTTTTGATTGGGCTTTTAGGGCTTCAGTTATATTGGCTCCAATACTGGTACCAAATCTTAAGGCATCATCAAAGAAATAACAAGTCAGTATTCTGGTCTATTTTGTGGTATGCTTCGTCACCATAACCATTACATAGCCCACTATGCGCAAGGTAATGCCTCCTCGCCTACCGCAAAATATCCTCAGAATCTTTGACTTGTTATTTCTTTTCAGATGCCTAATACCTGTTTTGACATTATGTATTCTTTATTGTGAACGGTTAATTCTTTGTATAATTTTACAATATTTTTAGCAAAATCCAGACTTTTCTCAGCTACTATACTATGGCTCATAGCTTACTACTCCTAAATATATTATTTATTTAGATGCTGTCCAATATAAAAATTATTATTCAAATTATCATATAATTTAATATAAGGCAACTAACATAATAGCTAGTTATTATGTTAGTTGCTTTCAATCTACCTGTTATTTTCCAGCAAAAGTAGTATTAATGATTTTTTCAAGTTGAGATAAATTTTTATTAATAAGCTACAGGCTACGCCTTAAAAGAATTTTCAGGGGCACAATTTTATATAATGACTAGCATCTGTAACACTCTCATCTTACTCTAAAGAGAGAGCGATTCACACCAAATCATAGATTTTGGGAGATCTGTTTTTATCCGATGACTACCCGCTCTAATACTCCCATGTTCTTAAAGTGGGAGTAAGGAGATGGTATGTCCCTAGATAACGAGGTTTAAGTTTCAGATGTAGAAAAAAACTCCGTCTGAGGCAAAGAACTCTGTTTATAAACATACAGGCTACGCCTTAAAAAATTCTGATGTTGTAACTTGTAACTTGTAACTTGTCACTTATCACTTATCACCTGTCACTTGTCACTTGTCACTTGTCACTGTATTATCGTTGTATTGGTAAGTTTTTCGTACCATTTGCCAAATAAGAACTATTGGCATTATCAAAGGCAACAGTTTGCATTACAATCTGTTGTATGCTTTTGTTTTGTGCTATCTCGTTTTTTGAGCATCTGCCATATTATTTATCCATTTCATATCATTATCAGAAACCTTACTATAATCATTTAAAAAATACCATTTTCCTGATTTTTTAACAAGGGTAACAACCTCTACATCTGGTCTTGGGGAAGTTATGCCATTAAAATAAGTATTATATGCACTAACCATGGTTAAATAATCGCCATGTTTTTTTTCATTATATATCTTAATAAGTTGCAATTTATTCACTTTAAAAGACACCAATTGTTTCTTCACCGCATCACTTTGTGACATTTTAGAATTTAAAAAGAATTCACTTAAATACTTTGAATCTTTTGGTACTTCGCTACTGTAGTATTCTTTAACAGTTGCTTCTGGATTTTGTCTCGTATACGTTGAGTCTACGTTATTTTCAGCGGCTGAATTCACCTGAGTATTAGTACTTCTACTGCATGCAGTTAAAATAAGTGTTGTTACTGCTACTATAAGAATTGTTTTTAAAACTGTCCATTTCACTTTTCAGCACTTCCATTCCCAATATATAATTCTACCAACAGATGAATTTTACATCATAAATATTTGTATGTAAATAGATAATTTATAACAAATTAATTAAATTCTCAAATTGTGTATTAGCTTATTTATCCCATGACGTAGCCGCTCTAATACTGAGCTTATTGCATTAGCACTGAATTTAGTTCTCCGCCAAGTATTATTACAAAGGAACTTATCAATAACCAAAGCATTAGTATTATTACTGCCCCAAGGCTTCCATAGATTTTTGAATAATTAGAAAAATTATTTATGTAAAAAGAAAAACCTAGGGAAGACACTATCCATCCTAAAGAAGAAAAAATAGCTCCTGGTAGAACTGATTTTAAGCTATGCTTTTTGCAGGGAGCATATATATAAAGAAGTGAAAAAACTAGTGTCATTATAAACAATATAAAAATATATCTCACCACATACCATAATATTTTAAATTCATTTCCAATTCCAAGTTGCCTTAATATAATGTGTCCACTAGCTTCTCCAAACACAAGAAAAATAATCACAATAACTATAATTATTGCCAAGGCAATAGTTAAAATAACGGCTACTATTTGAGAAATTATAAAACTTCGACTTTCCTTTTCATTATATGCCTTATTTAAGCCCTTCATAACCCCGTTTAAGCCAGTTGAAGCTGTCCAGATGGTGAGTAGAAGACTAAGAGATAGAATGCTTCCATTTCCCTTATACAGAACTTCTGTGATGGTTTTTGATAAAAGGCCATATACTTCCGTTGGTACAAAGGTTCTAAGGTTACTCATAATATCACTTACTTTAATGTTACTTAAACTAACTATGGAAATTAAAAATATTAGAAATGGAAAAAAGGAAAGAAGTAAGCTGTAAGCAAGCTGAGAAGAAATAGCGAGAACATCATCTTCAATAGATTTTTTAATAAGGCTATAAATATCACTTTTTATCTTTTTCAAGGAAAACCACATATATTTCACCCTTTTTTAGCATAGAGATTAAGGCACCTAAAAAAAATAGCTAGCCACTATGCTAGTCTATCTTCTTCTAGATACCTTAATCTTATTTTACCTAAAAATGCATTTATTATTCTTATACCTTACTAGAAGATATAAACCCATTCCTATATTTGAGCCAATTTAACCTTCTTTCCAGCCTTGCTGTATCCTTCTCCATAGTAATACTGATAAAAAGCATAATTTTTTGAACTACTTGATTGTGCTTTATTTAAAACTACTCCAACTATATTTGCTTTTACAAGTTCTAGTAATTCCTTTGCTTTTTGAGTTCCAGCAATCTCTGCTTGTCCTGCTGCTATTACTAGAAGTACTCCTCCAACCATACTGGATAGAACTTGTGCATCTGTAACGGCTATAACTGGGGGAGTGTCTAGAATTATAAAATCAAAATTATTTTTTGCTTCATCTAAAAATATCTTCATCTTCTTTGAAGAAAGCATTTCTGAAGGATTGGGTGGTAGTGTTCCTGATGTTAAAATATACAAGTTTTCTGTATATCTTTGAGCAACATCTGCAAATTTAAATTGACCAATCAAAAGGTTAGAAATACCCTTATTATTAGAAATATTAAACTTTTTATGTAAAGATGGTTTTCGGAGGTCACAATCAATAAGTAGTACTTTTTTACCTGTTTCAGCCACAGATAAAGCTAAATTAGCAGCAGTAATAGATTTGCCTTCTTGGAGTCCTGAACTGGTAACCAAAATTGAATTTATATTATCATCAATATTTGAAAATTCAATATTTGTTCTAAGCGTTCTATATGCTTCCGATATGGGTGACTTAGGATTATCTTGAACTATTAACATTTTTCTCCCCCCTTACATTTCATTGTCCATAGGTATTGTTCCAAGCACTGGTAAATCTAAATATCTTTTTATATCATCTGGTGTTTTTATGGTACTGTCCATGTATTCTAATAGAAAAGATATACCAGTAGATACCATTAATCCCAAAATAAATGTAATAGCTATATTAAGTGTTTTTCTAGGTTTAACAGGAGACTTAGGAAGTTCTCCTTTGTCCATAATTGTTATTTTGCCACCATTATATACGTATTGTGC
The DNA here is from genome assembly GCA_963725425.1 of uncultured Clostridiaceae bacterium. GTDB lineage: Bacteria > Bacillota > Clostridia > Clostridiales > Clostridiaceae > Clostridium_I. The sequence goes on along the minus strand of CAVRYJ010000045.1, from coordinate 230,055 downwards.
ATTATCCATAAAAGAATTGGATAATGCTGTTACTTCATCTAAAGCATCTTGTGCGTTATTATCATGAGCTATTATATCAATAATCTGAGTACCTGTTTCTGGTGTAACTGTAATCAAGTTGTCTAACTCTGCTGCTGTCATACCATTCCCAAGAATTTTAGCAGCCTTAGATTCAATGTTACTGGAAGTTGCTATTGCTGAATAGGTTTTCGTTAAATTCTGATACATCATAACATCATCATATTGATCACTGTACTTATTAGTATCAGCCTTACCAACTATAACAGTTACCTTGGATTCATATACAGGTGAAATAACAAAAAAGCTTATTACACCAGAAATAATTGTAAAAATTAAAGTAATTACTATTATTATTGATTTTCTTTTTGCTAGCACATAAAAAATTTGACTTAAATCGATGCTACTTTCTTCATTCATAAATTCATCTCCATTTTCCATAATCATACAATTTTATGTATAAGTTCTATTTGTCTTTCAATAGAGAAAATGTCTTTAGGTCTTGTGATTCTATATAATGATACATTCTTAACTACATTAATAAAATTCTTAAAATAAATAGGTCTCAACCCAGTATCGTCTATAAACTCTTTACGATAAATATTTTTATAAATTACTTTTAATTTTTCACTTCCCCATATTTGTTGGATTTTAACCTGATCAACCTCACTAACTTTTAATTCTATAATTGCTCCAAGTTGTATTGGTTCTTTTATAAAACCATCAAGTACAGGCAATGCAAATTTATTTCTATCTGAATTTATTTTTTTGAATTTAGAAGCATTATACCCCAATTTTAACATTGCATCCCCACAAAGTTTTTGCTGAGGATACGCTGGATAAACTGCTGCAGTTCCTTCTTTTGTCTCTCCAATAACAGATACATCATCAGCTAAAAATTTATTTCCGTGTAGACTTAAGGCTAAGGTTAAAGTAGACTTACCAGCCCCCATTTCACCTGTGAATATCATAATTTTTCCATTAACCATAATTGCTCCTCCATGTATAGCAACAATATTTCTCTGAATAAGTATTGCTCCAAAGGCTGATCCAAGTAAATATGTCTTTATATCATCAATGTTTGCATCCTGTTCTGGTTGTATAATAATTTTATGTCCATCTGAAATATAATATTTAGCAATTCCATCTACATGAAAAAACAGTTCATTATCTGATATGAAATAATTTTCAAATTTAACTTTTAGATTGCTTTTGTGTTCTGGTACATCTCCCAAAATTATTATAACATCAAAATTATAAGTCATATCATCCTCTAAAGTGATTAACTCTGGTAAAATGATATCAGACTTAACATTTAGTCCGTAAACCCTATATATATAATCTGTTTTATTGACTGTAGTAATTATTATACTCACTCCCTATCTTCAAAAATTTAGTATATATGAGCAGGATACTGACTTGTTATTTTTTTGATGATGCCTTGTATGCCTAATAGCAGAACACCCCAAAAGATGTCACTCACTTTGGGGTATTTTATAGTCTGGGTAATTAAGATCCACTTGGGCAGTGAGGATGATGATGATGAGGACGACAATTAAAATTTATTGCATCAATGTTATTTGAACTATCGTCACCATATTCAGTTTTATCTACATCTAATTCCAAAATCTTGGGATCCTCCCAAGCTTTTTTTCCCATACAATTTCACTCCTCTTTATTTTCTATTTTTCATTTGAAAACCTAGCTATTTCCTTAAAATTGTCCATTTCATAATAGCCCGTTACGATTATTGCTCCACTCCTAAGCCAGGCATGTGCTATAATTTTTTTTTCATTTCCCTTGGCAACTCCTAAATATAATGTGCTATAAATATTATGCCTCCTTAGTATTCTTTGTGCAGTAATAGCTTGTACCAAACATTTGCTTTTCCATGGTGTAATCTGACTTGCTCTATTAACAGCCCATGCTACTTTCCTAATGAATTTATAATGTGAACTGTCTATATCAAATGATGATTCTTTATTATGTATGCCAATATGATCTTTTACTCTTTTAAAAGGTACAAATGCAATTACAAATCTAACTATTCCGCAGAGCATAAATGATTTTATAAGTAGCAGTTTATCTGCATTACTTCTTTTTAAAAAATTTTTTAGTCTTTTACTCCACTGTGATAATTTCATCATCTTGTAGCCTTTCTAAAAATTCAAGAATACTTTGTTCACAAGTTTTAGTATCAACATCATATTCTTTTATTAAATCTGACAATATTTCTTTTACAGAACTTGGTTTGCTTATAATATCCCATATCCTACTTGCTACACCATTAAGCATAAAATATTGTCCTTTTTCAACATTCATCATTGCTTTTTCCCCATCAATATCAGTAACATCTATATCTGTGTTTTGCACTACTATTGTATCCATGTTAATACTCATTATTTTTATTCCTCCATTTAATAATTCAAAGTATACTTAAGTGAATAAAAAATATTTTATATATAAGCTTTTCTATGAGTGATATATTTACAATTATATATTACTTTGTAATATATGTAAATATATAATTTCATATATTACATTTTGATGATTCCTAATATAAACACCCCAAAACATGTTAATTATTTTGGGGTGCTACATAGTCTTGTTAATTATGATCCACTTGGCCAGTACTTCTGACCACTACTACCCTGAATATATGGTCCATCAATGTTTTTTGGATCACTTCCCCCAAATTCAGTTCTTTTTACTTGTAATTCAATTGTTTTTGGATCTTCCCAAGCTTTTTTTTCCATTCAATCTCGCCCCCTTTTTTATCATTGCAAAAAATGATTTTTATATAAACTTGCCAAATTTATAATTTCCTTTTCTTAATTAATATTACAATGGCAAGCTATATACATAACTTATCAAACTACTTTATTTATAAACTGTGAAAAAATATAAGTAACTAAAAGCATTCTTACCTTTTCTGAACATTCTTCATGAATACAGCTACTAACAGATTCTAATTCATTTTTAACTTTGTCAATATCAATGTAGTTACTAATACTCTCATCTTGTAATATCTTCTCTAATTTATTATAAATATCTTCCCAATAAGGCTGTAATCTTTGAATCCAGTCAGCACTTTGTCTCCCTCTTTTTGAATAATTAAGCCTTATTTTATCGGGTAAAATGTTTTTCATTGCTCTACGTATGAGATATCTTTCTTTTCCATATCTAACAAATTGATTATCTGGTAAACTAATACAAAATTCTATAACTCTTTTATCATTTGTAGGGTCTCTATTCACTATACCGTGAGCTAAGGAAAGTTTTGTTTCTATTAACGCAATTTGTGAAAATGCTATGGGATCAACAATATTTTTTTTCATTTCATTGTTATCACTATATTTAATAGGATAATTATAGAATCCTCTTCCCTTAAGTCTCTTCTCCAAATCCCACTTATTAATCAAATTTTTGTTTACAGGAGTCATTTTAAAAATATCTATATTTTTATAAGTTTTCTTTCTTACAAGTTTTTTAAAGTTGCAAGGGATGGCTGCCTTAATAGCCGCATTTGTAATATATTTTTTTGGTATACTATAAAGTTCACTATATCCATTTATTTCTTTTATTACCTTGATAATTTTGAATTTTTTTAGCATTGTCAGCGTATTTTCCATAAAATATCCGTAGGAAATAGTCATATTTCCACCTTGACCATTCAATAATACTTTACAACCACTTTCAGAAGCACTTTTAATAATCTGATTATACCAAAATAAATTCTCTATTATTTTATGAGGCTGTTCTAATATATTTATTAAAAAATCTATATCTGTTACTGAATTCTTATTTTCACTTCTACAAAATGTCAAATCTATATTGTTATACATATCAGCTATAGATTGAATATATTCACTTTCATCTGCAATTAAATCTTTAGGCATATAATCTTTATATCCTAATATTGGTATAGAAGAAAATGCTTTTAACCTTTTACTTTTTGCATTTAACTGTTTTGCAGCTATACAAGCAACAGAGCCTGAATCCAGTCCGCCACTTAACATAACTCCAACTTCATTAATGCAACGTAAACGACAACTAACAGCTTCAAAAAAATTTCATTAAATGCCTCTTCATAATCTTTGTCTGATTTCAATTTTAATTGTTTTACATCTTCTAATGGGTCCCAATACTTATTTATACAAATTTGATTATTTTTTAAAATCAAAATATTAGCTGGAAGCAATTGAAAAATATTCTCATATGGTGTTTCATTGTTTTCCATTTCATGAATAGCTAATGGTAAAGATAAAAAATCTGCAATCCATTTTTCATTTAAATCTGGTTTTTTTTCTAAAACTTCAAAAATCGGTCTAATTACTGTGGCAAAGGCAAAAATATTATTACTATAATAATAATAAAATGTTCTTTTACCAACATGATCTCTTGCACAAAATATACTTTTATTAATTTCATCCCATATTACAAATGAAAAATCTCCAATCAAGTGTTTTGTACAATCTTTTCCCCACTTTTTATAAGACATTAGAATTAATTGGCTATCTGTAATGTCCCCTTCTGTATCCTTAGGAATATTAAGTAAACTGAATAATTCAATTCGGTTATCAATAATTGCATCGGCAGTAATTGTAATTCCACTACACTCTTCATAATAAGGCAGTATTTCATTTATAGATTCTGGAGTAATAAATTGAATACCACAACCAAACAAGGCGTTTTTTCTATTTATAACTTTTATTGAATCTAATTTATAAATATTTAACCTATGAACCATTCTATCTTCTATATTTTTTGAAACACTATTGCCATTAAGATTTATAACTCCAAAAATTGCTGACACAATATCCCCCTTATTATTTTCTATTTTTCATTTGAAAATCTAGCTACTTCATTAAATCTAATGAATTTATAATGTGAACTATCCATATTTGATTGTATTATATTTCCAATATACATTATTTAACATTATTTGTAAATGCATTTATTTACATTTTTTTACTTATATGTTAATATTGTAATTGTTATGATATTGTGTATTAATAGGAGGACTTCATTTTGTTGAAGAATTTGTTTATCAAGATTAAATGGTTTATAACTCATAGTAAGCCCGTTATTTTTTATTTAATTTTTATAATACTTCTTGGGGCTTTAGTATCTGTTTCCAGTGTGTATAGATCTGTTATATCTAAAAGTTTAATAGATTTTTCAATTAAAGGTAACTTTTTGGCGGCTGTTCATACTTTAATTATTATGAGTTTAATTATATTGGTTCAAATTATTTTTTCATCCTTAATAACTCTATTAACGTCTTATTGTTCTACGAAGCTTTCAAATAATATTCAAAAAAAACTATACACTCATATTACATATAGTAAATGGGCAGATAGTTCAAAATACCATAGTGGAGACGTATTAACTCGAATTACTAATGATGTTTCCACTATTACAAGTTTTATTATTAACACTATACCAAATGTAATATCACTAACCGTACTACTCATATGTTCTTTTATTGCCCTTTTATCATTTGAGCCAATACTAGCAGTTTTACTCCTTTTAATCGCTCCAATTTCAGTTTTAGCAAGTCACTTTTGGGGACGTAAGTTGAAAAATTTGTATTTAAAAGCTCAACAGGCAGAATCTAATAATATTTCCTTCATTCAAGAATCAATACAAAACATTGTCATTATTAAAACTTTCTGCCTTGAAAAAGATAATCTCTCAAATTATAGTAAAATACAAAATACTAAACTTAAATTATCATTGTCAAAAGGTTATATTAGTGCAATTTATAATATAATGATATCTTTAGGTTACTGGTTTAGTTATTTTCTTGTATTTTATTGGGGAGCATCAAACCTTTCAAGAGGAACTACTACTTTTGGAACATTGACAGCATTATTGCAATTAACTTCCAATATACAATATCCTCTATCAGGACTTGCAAGTTCTTTTTCACAATTCATAACAGCCTTTGCTTCTGTTGAAAGACTTATGGATATTGAAAATTTATCACTTGAAAATTATAACCCTGCTGCTGATTATCCAATGAATGAAAATATTACTTCAGTTTCTATAGAATTTAAAAACGTAAGTTTTGGATATATAAAGAATGCTCCAATTCTAAAAAATATATCCTTAACTATTTCTTCTGGAGAGATAGTTGCAATTGTTGGTACTTCAGGTGAGGGAAAAACTACTTTAATAAAACTATTGCTTTCTTTATTAGATGATTATAACGGAAGTATATCTCTAATTAGCAATAAACAATATATTAAAGTATCACCTAAAACACGGAATTTAATTTCATATGTTCCCCAAGGTAATACTCTTTTTTCTGGCAGTATTGCAGACAATCTCCGTAATGGAGATCCAACTGCTAGTGATGGAGAGATAGAAAGCGCTTTGAAATCAGCCTGTGCATGGAGTTTTATAACTAAGCTTCAACATGAAACAAATACCATTATTGGAGAAAGAGGGGTTGGTTTATCTGAAGGACAAGCTCAAAGAATAGCTATAGCAAGGGCTTTCCTACGACAAAAGCCTATACTAATATTGGATGAAGCAACTTCTGCTCTAGATATAGACACTGAGACACAAATACTTAAATCAATTAAAAATCTAGAATACAACCCTACCTGTATAATAATAACTCACAGGCCATCTGCTTTAGAAATATGTAATAGAGTATTTAGACTAGAGAATGGCAATATACGTGAAGTGAATAACTATATTATAAATGAAACTGCTACTGAAATGGTCTAAATAAACAATAAATCACTAATTTGGAGGTTAATTTATGAATTGCACTGAAAAAACTTTGATTTCACTCTTATCAGCTTCTATCATGAATAAAAACATTCAAGGTGAAAATTTTAAAACCGTAAATTGGAGAGATGTTTATGAAGAGGCCTTAGCTCACGATGTATATTCTCTTATATATCCCGTAATAAAAAAGCTTTCTAAAACCTATAGCATAGATAAAACACTTATTTCGGAATGGCGAGATGCTGCAGTTATAAGTGGACTTATCCAAATTAACCATATAAAGCAAATGAAAATAGTTTTTGAAAACTTTGAAAAAGCATGTATTCCTGTAATTGCCTTAAAAGGTTTAGTTCTGAGAGACTTGTATCCCCGTGCTGAGCTTAGAACCATGTCAGACGCTGACATTTTAGTTCATAAAGAAGACATTGAAAGGGCTGATAAAATCCTTATAAATTTAGGTTACTATAAGCATGTTTCTACTGATGTACATAATACCTATACTCAAAACGGCCGCCTGCATATTGAAGTACATTGGACACTTATAGATGAACTGTGTATTAGAACTATATCTGAATTTAACAATACTCTTTGGCAAAATACAAGAACTATTAATATTCACGATATCCAGGTTTTATCATTATCACGTGAGTATCAGCTTATTCACATAATATTACACATGGCATCACACATGATAAAATCAGGTTTTGGGATTCGTCAACTCTTAGATGTAGTAGTATTTGTTGAAGGAGAAAGAGATAATATAAATTGGAACTTATTTTTTCAGCAGGCACGCTGCTATAATATTGAAAAGTTTGTGACAACAATTTTTATTTTATGCAACGAACTCTTTAAGGTAGAGTTACCACAAAACAAAAAAATAACCTATTTTGAGCAAAATAGTTATATAGAATTTTTTATAAATGATATTTTTGCTAGTGGAGTGTATGGCAAAAGAGATAACATTAGAATTACTAGTACAAAAATATTATATCACACTCTTAAGACTAGTTACCATTCAACAAAAAAATCAAATTCTTACTTTTATTTTTATTTCCTACACCTAATAAAATTGGTACAAGATATTCTTATGCAAAAAATTTCATTGTTTAATTATATTTGCTTGGTTACACCGAATATTATACCAATTATTCACAAGTGGATTTTCATTATTTAAACAAGTTCCTTCCTTGTACACAACTGCCGATGTTGCAAAAGAAAGATTTAGCCTACTTCAATGGCTACAATTATAAATTTAATTTTGATTGATAAAATATTAATGTCTTCACCTGCCTGCTTAGCAGGTGATTTTATTAATACAAAAATCAAGTTTTTGTATTTTTTCTACTTAAACTTTTAGTGTCTCTCATATTTATGCTTCATCTCTGTTAAAGGAGACGGTGCATTGACTTTTTCTTTTTATTGTAATATCTTTGAATATATATTACATATATTCTCATTATTGAAAAATGAAAGGATGCGTTCTGTGTGAATTTTATAAAAAGCAAGCCATACATTGTACTTATTTTTCTCCTAATAATTTTTACTACTGCAACTACATTAGGTACCTATAAAATTAATAAAGTTGCAGCTATTAGTACTTCAAATTATGATGTAGTAATATATGGTGGAACCTCAGCAGGTATTATTTCTGCCTGTCAAATAAAAAAAATGGGTAAAACGGTTTTGGTTATAGAACCTACAAATAGAATTGGTGGTATGACAACAAATGGTTTAAGCGCAACTGATGTAGGTAATTCATCATCAATTGGAGGACTTTCTCTACAATTTTACAAAGATATAGGAAAAGAGTATGGAAAGAATACTGCCATTTGGAATTTCGAACCGAAAATTGCATTAAAGGTATTTAAAGGTATGATTAATAAATATTCTATACCCGTTGCTTATAATGAAAAGCTAAAGTTAAAAAATGGAGTTGTTAAATCAGCAGGTAAAATAGTCTCAATTACTACGGAGTCTGGAAAAGTATATTCCGGTAAAGTGTTCATCGATACAACATATGAAGGAGATTTAATGGCTCAAGCAGGAGTATCTTTTACTACTGGAAGGGAGTCCAATACTAAATATGCAGAGACTTTAGATGGAATTCAAACCAAAAGGTCAACAGGTAATCAGCTTCCAAATAGCGTAGATCCGTACGTTATTAAAGGAAACCCTAACAGTGGGTTACTTCCCAATATAAACAGTAGCCCAATAAGTAAAGATGGGAGCGCTGATAACAAAATACAAGCTTATTGCTATCGTTTGTGCCTTACAAACAATCCTAAAAATAAAATTAAAATTGAAAAACCAAAAGATTACAATCCACTAGAATATGAACTTTTAATTAGATCAATTGAAAAAGGGCAAAAAACAACTTCATCAAAATACCCTCTACCAAGTGGTAAAATAGATTTAAATAACAATGATGGATTCTCCTTAGACTATATTGGAGCTAACTATAACTACATTAATAGCGACTATAAAACTCGTGCTAAAATATTAGAAGAATATAAGACTTATGAACAAGGGTTATTATGGACACTTCAAACTAATTCTCATATTCCTGAAATTATGCGTAAATTTTATTCAAGTTGGGGCCTTGCAAAAGATGAATTTACAGATAACAATAATTGGCCAACTGAACTCTATATTCGTGAAGGCAGAAGAATGGTTAGTGATTTTGTTATGACAGAGCAATATGTTAGAAGTGAAAAAGAAGTTACTAATTCTATTGGAATGGGATCTTATAATATGGATTCTCACAATGTACAAAGATATCTATCTAATAATAGATATGTAAAAAATGAAGGTGATGTTCAAATTCCAGTAAAAAAACCGTATACCATTAGCTATGGTACAATAGTACCAAAAGCAAATGAATGTACTAACCTTTTAGTACCTTGTTGTTTATCTTCTTCACATATAGCATACTGTTCAATACGAACGGAACCAGTTTTTATGATACTAGGACAATCAGCTGGTACCGCTGCAGTTGATTCAATTGAAGATAATGTAAGTGTTCAAAACGTAGACTATAAAAAATTATATGATAGATTGATAATAGATGGACAAATTTTACAGTAAATCAAAGAATTAAGCTAGCAGCATAGTTATTGGCTTAATTCTTTAATGTTATATATCTAATAAAATAAGATGTACCTAAAGATCTGAAAGTCTCTTTAGGTACATCTTATTTGTTATTATACTTAGCTTATCTTTAAAATTCTATTTTTCAAAGGTAGTACTACTTTAGAAATAAGTTTCTTATTGAAAATAATAAATATACCAATTGATAATCCCATCAATATAATGTCTGTAAATTTATAACTGTAATAATACAAAATTACATATATAGTTGTAATAACTGTTAAAGACAAAATATTTTTCTTATTCAAATCTATTTTAAAATACTTCCTGGTTTCATATATTCTTGCTATCCACATTATTAAAAATGCTAGCATTGTTGATAATGATGCTGCCTGTATACCTAATATTGGTACCATGAAAATGTTAAAAACGATGTTAAATATTGCACCTAATATTGATGTGCAGAAAGCTCCTTTTGTTTTTTTGGAACTTTGATATCCAACTCCATAAAAACTTGAGAAAGCAGAAAATAACGCACCAAGATATAAGAATGGTACATACCTCCAAGCAACTCCGAATCTTTTGTTAATCATAAATATCATAATTAATTTTGTAAATGCAATTAACAATATACAGGCAGTAAATCCAAATATCATATAGGCATTAAACATCTTAGTATAAAAATTATCCCTATCTTTGGATTCATATTCTGTTATAGCACTCTCCTGCCAAGCCAAATTAAAAATGGTACTAAACATAACAAACATTGTTGGAAATTTATTAGCTATTGCGTATATACCATTAGCACTCATACCCATAAAATATTTTAAAATAAATCTATCTGATACATTCATAACCCACCAACTGATTAAGTTTGCAATTAAAGGACATGAATACTTTATTAACTTTTTTATTAATTTTGTATCTTCCATTCTTATTTTTACACTGCACAAAACCCTTAATTTGTATTCTAAGTAAATCAGTACTATAAAATTAGAAATTAGAGTTGCTAGTATTAACGCCTCTACTCTTAAATTTGTAAATAATACTAGTACTATATTTAAAAAAAGCATTATAAATGTTACCAGTACACCAGAAATAGAATATTCAACATTTTTCTTATATCCTCTTGCTATTTGAGCCCAAATAGTATATATTACAGAAATATCAGTCATAATAAGTATAGCTAATCCAAATTGTATTTTTACAAAATGAATAAATAATATGTATGTGAAATTTGAAACAACTAAATTTAATATAAGTATAATTAAAGCATTAGTTATTATTTTATGTCTTTCTTCATCACTGTCTACATCCAAAAGAAATCTATACATCCCATCACAAATATCAAAGGTTACTATTGGAATTACTAATGCTACTGTAGTTGTAATAAAATCAAAATACCCGTAATCAGATGTTGTAAAATATGCAGTATAGAAAGGTAGTAAAACAAAACTTAAACACTTAGATAGTAAATTACCTATTGCATATATTACAGTGTTTTTAACTAAATCTTTTTCTCTATTAATTATTTCCACCTCCTGGAACTATTTATTTCATTCTTTCTGAAATTCAAATGTTATCTATCCAGCTTTTGCTTTAAGCTTATTTCTTTGATGTTGTGTAAATTTAATAACTTCATTTGATTTATTAATTCACTTAACAAATGAAAATTTTTATTAGCTCCTGTTAGAAACTTACTTTTAGAAAAACATTTTTTATCGATAATAATAGCTTTAACTTTCTCATAATTAATTTTTTCTTTATAAATATCAAAATAATCATTTGATGAAATTGATTGATAAAAGTACTTCATTTTGAGACTATATAAAATTCCATATGTTGGAGTGTTGAAATATTCTGAAGCTATACAACCATGTAATCTACCTGAAAAATGAAATTTAGCATTGAATATCACATTTGTAATATTGTCAATGCTATTATCTGTATCAAATTGTACATTAAAATTGTCATTAAACATTTTATTTATAATATTACAATTTTCAGCATCTAATTTTTCGTCTAATGCTAATAATACTATATTTTTTATATTAAGTTCGTTACAAAGTCTAGTGCAAGTATTTACAACATCAATCATTAATTTGTTTTCTTTTTCTTTGTCCATATATCCTTCAAGATTTCTCCATGTTATTAATATGTAATTGTCACACTTAACTTTGTTAGGTTTAAATTTATTAAAATATACATATGATAAGTCTTCGGCTAAATAATAGTTTCGATTCTTTGATAAATCATCTGCTTTTTTTAATGATGAACCATCTCTAAAAATAGAAAATTCACATTTACTCAATAAATAAATAGATTTTTTTATTCTTTCTTTAATTGTTAAATTACCGATTCCTATACCTAAATATGCAAATTTACCACCAAATAGTTTTATTAGTTGAAAATATCTGTAATTTCCATCGCAATCACTATCAGTAAAAATAGTTCCACCACCCCATAAATTTAGTATATCTTTATTAGAAAGTTTATAAAGCATTATTAATTTATAAAATTTATTCAAATCTTTAAATTTTAATATTTTAGTATGATTCTTGTATAACCTATTTGTTGTATCATAAAGATCTATTATTTGAACCTCAATATTCTTATTTTTAAGATAATCAATTATAACTTTCAACATAATATTATCTCCATAATTAGGACCATAATATCCCCATAATACTATTTTCATACAACACCCCCTACAGTTTATAAAATATAGCTCATTTCTTATCCGCTAATTATTGTAATATATTTCAATAAAATAATTATTTTTTTAGTTGTTTATAAGTTTCAATATATTACCTTTGTATTTTTCATAACTTTTATCTAAATTAAAATTTTTTTTAATAAAATTTCTAGCATTATTACCAATATTTTTTGTTCTATCATTATCATTTTTTAATACTAAAATATTATTTATATAATCATTTGGATTTTTACAATACATAAAATCATCACTTGATGCTGGAATTCCTTCTATTCCTATGTCGTTAGTTAGCACAGGTAGCCCTGAACTCATACCTTCCAATACCTTGATTTTTATACCAGCTCCATATAATAAGGGAACAACCATACACAATGCCTTATTAAAATATAAAGAAATATCCTCTACAAATCCAGTTATATAAATATTATCATTTGAATATTTATATAACTTTTTATTAGGATTACCACCTACAATATAAAATTTAAATGATTTATCTACTTCCACTAATTTATTAAATACATTTTGAATAAACCATATGCAACTTTCATAATTTTCACTTCTATACATTGCTCCAAAAAAAATGATATTATTTTCTGTATAACATGGTTTTACAAATGATAAGTCAGTAAAATATGGGTATATATAATCTAATTTTGTATATTTGTTTAAATTTTCATCCATTAATAATTCCATATCTTTTGCATTAAGTGGCATAACTAACTCAAAACTTTTAAGCCTTTGAATTTCTAACTTTTTTAATTTTCTATATCTAATTAATTTAATGTTTTTTCTTATAAAATTTTTTTCAATTATATATTTTCTATAAAGTGATAAATAAGAAACATCATGTTCGATAGCTACACATTTGCATGATGGATATATTTTTTTTATATTTGGTAACATCAATACAATCTGAGTCCAAGTTAATATTATAATTTCAGGTTCATATCCTTCTTTTTTTAAATTGTTTAAATAATTGTTAATCATGCGTTCACAATAATAATCTATGTATCCTAAGTTTTTTTCAAATGGATTAAATTTACCATTCAGATTATAAAACAATAACTTCTTTAATTTATAAAAAAAATTATTATAATTATGAAAAAATATTTTACTATCTACTTTATATTTTTTTAAATCTATTTTATTTTTTTCAGATAAATCTGCAAATGTAATTAATTTTATTTCAAAATTTTTATCAGCATTAAATCGCTTTAAATAATAATTATGTATCTTACCACCAGCATGTCCAACATTATCATATGGAACGAATGGTGAAATAACCAAAATTCTATATTTCATAAAATCATTATCTCCTTTTATAGTCAATATAACCTTTGTCAAAGACATATACGCAATTTTTTCAGGAGTAAGAGCTCTTATTCAGTAATTTCTTTGTTTAAGTTGAATGTTGTATGAAGCTTCATTCCCGCTTTGTAAGAACAAAATTCTGTCCATTGAAAATAATCAATATTATTATTCCATAAATAAACCAATTAAAAAACATTGTTTGTTGAATTTCACAAACCTGATATGTAATATCATCAATAAAAACTACAAAAACAGATGCTAATAAAGTTATTAAGATAAGCATAATTCTGATATTATTTTTACTTTTTATTAAAAACTTAAATGCACATGTGAAAATAGTTCCGATTATTAAATAAAAAAGCATTCCTCCAAAAACTCCCAATTCAACAAATCTCTTTAGTACACCACTTTCAGTGGGGCCTATACTCGTAGTACCAACACGAGAACCAGTAGAACCAATTCCAGTACCGTATAAATAATTTTTTCTAAATACGTTTAGAAAATAAGTCCAGAAGCTCTTTCTTTGAACATTACTGACATCATTACTCCAATCAAAAATACTTCGCAATCTATAAATAGTAGAATTTACATAATAATTATCTATTTCACCATTATAATTACTAATATAATTTATAACGAATAACATGACTAATATTAATAGGAAAATTATAACTACTCCAAAAAATTTTTTATTAATTTTATTGCTTCTTAGAACAATAAATATATAATACAATGTAATGAATATAATAGAGCCAAAAACAGTTGCTACTAACGGCCCTCTTGAATTAGTTGATATTATTCCTATTATATCAATAATAAAAGAACAAAAAAACAACAATTTATAACGAAAACTATTATAATTTTTGCTAAATATAAAATAAAAATTAATCATAGCTAGCTGTCCTATAAATGCCCCTAAGCCTAGATATGAACCATTGAATACACAAGCTCTTACTGTATAAGAAGTCATTGTATTGTTTGGCATTATATAACTGCCAGTAATATATTCGTAAAAAGCTAATAAAGAAGTAATAAAATTTATCACTAAGAATATTAATAGTATTTTTTCTATATATTTTTCATTAATATCTTTATATAAGACAAATAGACATATAAGAAATGGTAAAGAATAAAAAATATATTCATTAATTCCAACACTTAATCTTGCATTATTTTTGAAAAAGATCCCATTTATAAATATAAAAATATAATATATAAATAACAAAAATAGGATTAGATAAAGCGATTTATCTTTTTTATATCTGTTAAATATGAAATTAAGTGAATATATATATATATATATCAGCATTGTAACAATTATAAAATATTCTATTTTTACCCCAAATATATAATTACATAAAGACCATGTTGAAAAATATAAGAAAAGGAAAAATAGATATAATTTTTTTATATTAGACTCCAAATGTATCACTCCCTAACTTTCTATGCTATCTCTTTCCTTTATATTTATCAAAAATTATAGATATAAACTATATTTTCTTTATGTTAATTAATCACGACTAAAATACCATTAGCCTGATTATTCCCATATATAACTAATTCATTAATATACTTTTAAATTGCAATACTGAATTATCCCAGCTATATCTTTTTGCACATTTAATACCCTCTTCTATAAAAGTCTTTCTAACATTATAATCTGAAAGCTTTTCTAAAGCGCTACATATCTCCTCTATGTTTTTCGGTGAAACTAACAGTGCTGAATTAGCCGCAATCTCTTTCATGGAAGAACAATTACTTGTTATAACTGGTGTTTCACATGCCATAGCCTCTAATATAGGTGTCCCAAATCCTTCATATAGTGAAATAAATATAAAAGCAAAAGCATTCTTATAAAGTTGAATCTTTAATTCCTCAGAAACATATCCTAAAAATATAATTCTTTCTTCTATAAATTTTCCTCTTATATTTTCTCTTATATTTTCATATTCAAACGCCTTTTTCCCTCCAATGTAAAAATATATATCTTCCGTATTTCGATTACAATATTTTTCAAATGCCTTAATTGCAGAAATTAGATTTTTATTTTTTCTCATTTCTCCAATATATAAAATATATTTTTTTGATAAATCTACATTTTTATTGCTTTCATCTATTTCAATATTATTTATATAATCAATATTAACTCCATTATATATAACCTTAATTTTATCAGGAGATATATTTATATATTTAATTATATCTTGTTTAGTTGTTTCAGATACTGCTATAATAAGACTTGCTTTTTTTATTTGTCTAAAATATACATCTAAATATGTCTTCATTATTAATTTGTAATTTTCAGGATATATTTTTGACATTAAATCATGTACAATTGCAATTTTTTTAGATTTATGTAATGTAATTGGTATCCATCCATCGCATATATAGACATCTGAAATCCCAAAGAAGAGTTCTATTGGTAATATATACGTTAGTATTCTATGTAAATACTTGCTTTGAATAATCCTATCCCTAATCCATCCATATGATCCACTTGATAATAATTCAGAGTTTTTATTATTAAAATTAAAAAATGATAAATTAAATTCTACCTTCTGTCTTATCAACCCCCTCATTATGTTTTCATGGAAAAAATGTACTCCAGATTTATTCTTTCTAATCACCAAATTACCATTCAAAAAATTTATCTTCATCGATAACCTCCATTCTCATTCAAAATTCTTCCTTCCCATATGTCCTTTTTTATAATCTATCCATGCTTCAATATATATTTTTGAATTATTACCAATACATATTTCTTTTAAAATCAGTATTAGCCTTGTTATATAAGAATATATTATTGAGATTATATTGAAGTAATCTTTATTTTTATTTAATAAATAAAACCTATTTCTTGTTAAATAATATTTAGATATATTATTACTATTTTTTGTTGATGCATTAACCTTATGCCATAATATAGCCTTAGGACAAAATAAGATTTTAAATGAGCTCTTTTTTAATTTAATAGAAAAATCAAAATCCTCACAATACATAAAATAATTTTCATCAAATAAGCCTATTTTATTTAAGATATCTTTATGTATAAGCATACAGCAACCAGTAGCAAAGCTTATTAGTTTTTTTTCTAAATAAACTTGAGAATCTGTTTCACGTTCCCCTAAATGTTTTACAGTTCCTTTATTTTCTAAAATTTTTCCGCCTGCAAACCATATTACACTTTTATTATCATAATAATACATTTTAGGCACTGCCACTGTATCTTTTTTACAATTTATTATCAAATTTAAAATCATTTCTGTATCTATTACAGTATCATTATTCAATAACAAAATATATTCTGCTTGCTTAGTCAATGCATACTTATATCCAATATTATTTGCTGCTGCAAAACCTACATTATCATTATTAAATATATATTCATGCTGCGGGAAAATTTTTTGTAGCATTTTCCCTGATGCATCTTGAGAATTATTATCTATAATTAAAACTTTATAATTTTCATAATTACACTTACTTATACTATTCAAACATTCACAAGTATCTTCAAATCCATTATAGTTTATCAAAATTATATAAATTAAATTGTTCATCAGTTCTCCTTTAATTTTAATTACTTATGAAATTATTTTATTAATTAGGACTTCATGTTCTAATGCCACTCTTTTTATATCAAAATCTTTTTTTACTTTTTCTTCAGCATTTTTAACTATATAATTTATTAAATTTTCATTATGAATAAGGTTAGAAACTGCCTCCACTACTGCCTCAATATTATCCACCTCTACTAATATTCCTGTTTCATTATTTATTATAAGATTAGGAATGGCATCAACATTAGTAGCTATTACAGGTATCCTTGATATCATATATTCTGCTATAGCTAATCCAAATCCTTCCCACCTTGACAACAACATAGCTATATCAAATATTTTTATATATTTATATACATCTCCCACCCAACCTGTAATTAAAATAGACCTTTTTAAACCTAATTCTTCTATTAGTACATCTAGTTTTTCATGTTCATCTCCATCACCTACTATTATAAAAAAAGCATTCGGAAATTTTTCTTTGATTTTACTTGCTGCTTTTACAAATACATCAGGTGCTTTTTGCCTACTAATCCTGCCAACCATCCCAATTACTATTGAATCTTTAGGAATATTTAGTGTTTCCTTATAATATATATTATTTTTAATACTACTTTCATACTCATCTAAATCTATACCATTAAAAATTACTTCTATTTTTCCTTCACTACATACTCTATTTTTTATAGCTGATTTTTTTTCTTCATTTGAAATAGCTACTATCTTATCGCACATTTTAGCTAACAGTCTTTCAATCAATATATAAATATATTTTTTCTTATTAGAAATATCCATATTAAATGCCCATCCATGTGGATTGTACATAATTGGTTTTTGGAATGCAATATTTATAATCCTTCCTAATGCACCTGCCTTACTACTTTGTAAGTAAATTAAATCAGGGTTATATTTCTTTACAACTTTATAAAGTTGTAATGCTGACTTAACATCATTTTTAACACTTATTTCTCTATATATATCTATAAATTCTATTTTATCAACAAGTCCTTCAAAGTCTTTTTTTTCATTAATGTATTCATTTGGATATACTAATATCTGCTCATATTTATCTTTATTAATATATTTAAATAACATCTTTAAATATTTAGCAACCCCACCGCTTGCTTGAGTTATATACATAATCCTTTTTTTCATACTAACCTCCTTCTAAGTGTCATTGCCACTTTGTTTTTATCACCCTTTTTAGTAAAAATTTGATTCTATTTTACTAAATAAAATTCTATCATATAAAATTATTTTTAATTTCCTTTATATCCTTAATATCATCTTTTTTCCCAATCAATATCACATCTTCACTCTCAACAACAAATATATCATCAAGTCCTGAAATTATAACTGGCTTGTTTCTGCCTACTATTATGTTATTTTTGCTATTTATATTTATTATGTTACCAATGCACACATTGTTGTTGCTGTCCTTTTCTCTATATCTTTCAACAGAATACCAGGTTCCCACATCATCCCAACCAAATTCGCTTGGAATAACATATACATTTTCAGCTTTTTCCATTATGGCATAATCAATAGAAACACTATCCACTAACCCATAATCATTTTTTAGCTTTTCCGCGTATTCACCGTTTCTTGTACAACTTATCTCTTTAAGTATTTCATAGGTATTTTTAAGATACTTTTCTGTAAGATCTAAAATGTTGTCTGCTTTCCAAACAAACATTCCACCATTCCAAAGGAAGTCACTATCTTTTAAATATTCCTCTGCCTTCGCTTTATTTGGCTTTTCAACAAACATATCTACTTTTTTTATTTTCAAACCTTTAACAATGCTACTGGTTTTATGTGCCTTTATATATCCATAACCAGTTTCTGCTCTATCTGGCTTAATTCCTAAAGTCACAATGGCATCTTTATTTTCCTCTATAAAACACTCTGACGCATCTATTACATCTCTAAATCCTTCTTCATTTCTTATAAGATGATCTGAAGGTAACACCGCTATTGTTGCATCATCATAATATTTTTCAATTATAAATGCTGAAAGAGCAATACAAGGAGCTGTATTTTTCCCTATGGGTTCTACTATTATGTTTCTTAAAGGTAATTTTGGTAATTGCTCTTTCACTAATTCTAAGTATCGCTCCCCTGTAACAATAAATATTCTTTCTATAGGTATCAATTGTTTAAGTCTATTAACTGTCATTTGTATCATGGTTTCTTCCCCTAAGAGTTTTAAAAACTGCTTTGGTTTTTCGTCTGTAGAAAGCGGCCAAAATCTCTCACCTTTTCCACCTGCCATTATAAGCGCACATAACATTATCCATCCTCCTCAATCATTTTACATTTTTCCACCATATACTTAGCGTGCATTTCTCATCTCCAAATAGAACGAAAAAAGTTTTCCATATAAGCTTTAAATCAATGAATGTATTTCTTTCTTCTATGTATTTCATATCAAGTTTCATCCATTCTTCAAATCCAATTTCATTTCTCCCCATAACCTGCCAATAACATGTTAGTCCTGGTTTTGCCAGTAGTTTTATTCTATGACATTCATCAAATTCAGCAACTTCCCGTGGTAAGTTGGGTCTTGGTCCTACCAGTGACATTTCCCCCTTTAAAACATTTAATAGTTGTGGTAACTCATCAATACTTGTCTTTCTTATAACTCTACCTATTTTAGTTATTCTAGGATCTTTCTTCATTTTGAACATTGGGCCTGTCATTTCATTATTTTCTTTTAACTTATCCAGTAATTCTTCTGCATTCACAATCATAGATCTGAATTTGTACATTTTGAAAAGCTTTCCGTTTTTACCCACACGTTGTTGAGCGAACACCACTCCGCCCTTAGACTCTATCTTTATTAAAATGGCGACAATTAGAAAAATCGGACTTAATAAAATTATTCCAATTAGCGAAAAAAGGATGTCAATAAATCTTTTTATAAAATAATAATAAATGCTTTTTATATATTTATTACCATGTTGTACTTCAGCTGTCCCTTCGCTAACCTGTAAATTTTGCAAATATGATTCCTCCCCCCAAATAGCTGTATATTGAGTAAAATCAAATACATTTTATTTACATTATATGTATTTTTTAGTTTCAATTGGTAATTTATTTCTATTATATTACATTTATTGGTAATTTACAATAAATGTAATATAATATTTTATAAATAAAAAAATGAGTTATGTGAAAGCGAATAAAATCACTTTCACATAACTCTGAAAATTTAGTATCTTAATCTAATTGAATTTTTAAGAAATTATATTTATTATACTTATATACTACTTTGAAATATTGGTATGTTTATTTCCATTCTTATAATAAAATACATAATGAACCAAATAATAAAAACCCATACCTATAATTGAACCAAGAAAATCAATCAATACATCTCTTACACTGGAGGTTCTTCCAGGTACGTATAACTGGTGGAATTCATCTAGTACTGCATATAAAAGGCAGATAAACATAGCATAGATCACTGCATTTTTCCTTTTTAGCCCAAATTCAGATAATATGAGGCATACCGCAATGGATAACATACAGTATTCAAAGGCATGTGCATTTTTTCTTATAATTAGGTTTAACTTTTCTTCTCTAGCACCAGATGGTAATTGGTTATACTGTAGCTTTTCCTCACCATCAAGTTGTCTGTATTCAGCTCTTATTTTATTTAATATACTATAACTTTTTTCATTGGATACGTCACCGGGTTTTGTTGAATTATAAAATATAAATCCAAAGCAAAGCAAACAGAATATAACTATAATAATTTTTTTCATAAACACCTCCAAAGTATGTCTTAATTATTTTTTAAATAAAAAAGTGAACATACCTTTTTTGCTTCTACTTTTTTCATAGCAACATGAATTTGTTTATTGTTTAAAATATTCTCTGAATTTTCTTGAACTAGTCTATATATATTAGGGTAATTTTTGCCTAACTCATTGAAAGTAACTGATAGGTTAGGACACCTTTTGCCTGTGGAATGTGCATCTGATGCAATAAAATTACACATTCCATTATCTAAAAGTTGATATGCTGTTTCCTTAACTAGCTTTCCCATGAAGCCCAAAATACTTGAAGTATTTATTTGGAACAAACATCCTTCTTCAATAAATCTATTTATGCCTGTTAAATCACTGGATATATAAAGATATCTTTCAGGATGAGCTATTATGGGCTTTGCTCCTAGTAGCTTTAGTTCATAAATAATATCTAGAGCATCAGATGGAAGCACATCCATAGGAAACTCAATTAAAAGATACTTTGAATCATTTAAGCCATGAATAATTCCATCTTTATAAAGATCTAAAGTATATTTGTCCACAAAAATTTCTTGACCTGGATATAACTCTACATTTATTCCCTTTGTTATACATCCTGAATTAAGATTTTTTACATGTACTAAAACATCCTTATAAACATTTTCAAAGCGGCCTCTATAATAATGAGGCGTTACTATAATTTTATCAGTTTTATCTCTTTCAGCAATTTCAAGCATTTCAAGGCTCATTTGTAAATCCTTTGCGCCGTCATCAATGCCTGGAAGCACATGACAATGCATGTCTATCATTTTTTTACCTTCTTTTCAGACTTACTTTCACCTGCCATAATAAGAGCACATACCCTTTATCTTTTCACAATAGGACGTCCAATTGAATAATACTCCACCCCTGATTCTTTTGCCTCTTCTAAACTATAGCAGTTTCGTCCATCAAATATTACAGGATTATTCATTAATTCTTTATATTTTCTTAGGCTAATTTCCTTAATTTCTTTCCATTCAGTAAAAATAAAAACTAAATCTGCATCTTTTAAAGCTTCTTCTGGGTCTTGTACATATCTTATTTCAGTAGGAAATATCTTCTTAAAATTTTCTTCTCCCACTGGATCATAAGCAATTATCTCTGCTCCATCTTCTATAAGCAATTTTACGTTTGGAATTGATGGTGCTTCTCTTAAATCATCTGTCTCAGGTTTAAATGTAAGTCCAAGTACTGCTACCTTTAGACCATCTAATTTCTTAAATCTCTTTTTAGCCTTTTTAATCAATCTAAATTTTTGATTTTCATTTACATCAATTGTCGCCTTAACTGTTTTAATCCCATAGCCACAACCATCTGCTAACCAATGAAGCGCTTTTGTATCTTTTGGGAAACATGAACCACCGTATCCAATACCCGGTTTTAAAAATTTATCACCTATACGTGGATCATAAGACATGCCTTTAGTTACATGATCTATATTTGCTCCTACAAGTTCACAAAGATTGGCTATTTCATTTACAAAAGATATTTTTAATGCTAAAAAGTCGTTTGATGCATATTTTATCATTTCTGCACTTCTTCTATCACTTACTAAAATAGGCTGATTATACCTGCTATAGATTTCTCTCATAGTATCTTCTGCTCTTTTGGATTCCACTCCAATAACTATTCGTTTAGCTTTAAGGGTATCCTCTACCGCAGTTCCTTGCGCTAAAAATTCTGGATTAGATGCAACTTCTATTTGCACATTATTAACCAAATTTTCTTTAAGGAACCTTTCAATTTCATCATTAGTTCCTATTGGCACTGTGGATTTTACCACTATCAAACAATCTTTAGTAATATTTTGTGCAATTTGTCTTGCCACAATATATATATAATCTAAGTTCGCTGATCCATCCTCCTTTTCTGGGGTTCCCACACCTATAAAAATAACATCTACATCTTTATAAGCTGTTTTATAATCTATTGTAAAGTCTAATCTGTCTTCTTCATAATTTTTAATAAGTAATTCTTGTAGTTTAGGCTCATATATTGGAGATATACCACTTTTCATTTTATTAACTTTAGCTGCATCTACATCTACACATGTAACATTATGCCCCATCTCAGCAAGACATACTCCTGTAACTAACCCAACATAGCCAGTACCCGCAACAACAATTTTCAACATAATCACATCCATTTATTATATTATAAATATTTAGGCATCTAAAAAAATAACAAGACAAATATTCTGAGAATATTTTGTGATAAACAAAGAGCCAAAGCCTTTGCACTTGCTAGCTATGTAATGTTTATGTACATGAAACGTATCACAAAATAAACCAGAATAGTGACTTGTTTTTCTGACAGTACCTTATTAATTAACTGAAATTAATATCCCCAGACAACACATTAGCTGCCTCATAGTATGATTATTTTACAAATTAATTATACTATGAGGCAGCTTTAATTTCAATTATCATTATTACTCTTGATTCTCTATATAACTTTTTGTTGCTTCTTCTAAACTATCCCTTCTATTATAAGCAAATACCGTATTAAAATAATTATTTTCTGCTGCTTCTATTATGCTTAACATATATTGGTTTTTACAAAAGATGCCTTTAAATATTTTTAATCTTTTATTTTTAATTTTTTTCTTTATATTTTTATTGTTCTCACATATAAAAATAATATATGTATCATAATTGCATATACTGTATTTTTGGGGAATAGATTTTACAAGTTCCAAGGGAACTTGCTCTGACAATTTACCATAGTTGTCCAATATTTCTCCAACCCATATGACTAGATTCTCTAAATTTATTTCCATTTTATCGCATTTTTTAATATGTACCTTATAAAAGCTTTTTT
Source organism: uncultured Clostridiaceae bacterium (assembly GCA_963725425.1). Lineage (GTDB taxonomy): Bacteria > Bacillota > Clostridia > Clostridiales > Clostridiaceae > Clostridium_I. The sequence continues at coordinate 206,005 of CAVRYJ010000045.1, read as the reverse complement.
TTACAACTTTTATTGTTATTAAAAATAGTATTGTCATTACAATAACTACACTTATGAGTGTTATTAAAAGATACGATTTAATCTTAATTGTATAATAGCTTGCCCCTGCCATTGCTAGAATACAAAAACATATAAAAAATATTGTTACCACTTGCACTTTTTTTTTCAATTTTCCATAATTAAATTGTGTTTTCAGTATAACCAAGTTAATGCGTTCTTGAAACTCCATATTTTCTTTTAGTATATTTTTAATGTTATCAAACTTATTTTGATTTTTAAGTCTTAGTTTTTCTTTCTCATTATGAATTAACGTCCCGTTATCCTCTTCCTGTTGATAAACTTCATTATTGTTATCTTCTGTCCACAATTTATTATTGTATAAGTTCGCCATACTTAATCCTCCCAAATGATTTTACTTGGTATTTTATGTAATTACGGCTTAATTATATTACATTATTTGGATATTTTCAATAGTTTACGTAAATTTATAACAAATGAATTGACTGATAAGAAGAAGGTTAAGAATTGAAAATTGAGAGTAAAGGATATTTTTCTTCACTATGCTGCAAAAAAGTCAATGCTAATTTTACATAGCTTTACTAGGTAAAATCAACATTGACTTTAAGTTTTTAACTTTTAACTCTTAACTAGTTGAAGTTGTGTCTTCTCTATAAAATATAGAAGTAAAGAAGTATATCATTATAAATGTAATTGGGAATGAATATCTTCCCTGACCTTCTGTAGCAAAATATGTACAAGAAAACATGTAGAAACATATTAGTCCATAGAGCTTAAAGCCTTCTATCTTTCTTTTCTTAGTTAGATCCAAAATAACCTTTATTGTAAGTATAATCATTATTATTATAGCCGGAATAAAAACTATATATTTTATTAAGGAATAGATGGAAAATAAAATATATTCTGCGGCATTACTTAGCCCTGCTTCATAAAAAGTAAAATTAATATCGTCAGGTACTAGATACGTATTAACTAGTCTTTTAAAACCTAATTGCACAAACTGTGCTGGATGACCTACTATCCATTTTTTTGCTGCAGCACTTAGCATTTTGTTTTTCTCCGTGTTATTTGATTCTTTGTAGACTTTTTTATTTACTATGGAGTCTTGAACATCTGAGGCTGCCATCCACCTGCCTAGTTTATTTTGTGAATTATTATTTATGTATAATACTATTCCTCCATTGTTTGAAATAAAGGTAGTTTGCCCCATAAGTCTTGTGTTTCTGTAACACCAAGGTGCCAATACCACCATGCTCAAAATTAAAATTATTACTGAATTTGTAATTGCTTTTGTTAGTTTTCGTTTTGAAATTATTTCTACCAAAAATATTGCGAAAATGAATGCGAGAAAAAATGGTTTTATCATTGCATTTATTCCTGTGAAAATTCCTATTAAAACGAATTTATACTTAATATCACTAAAATATAGTAAGGTTATAAGCAAGAATATAGTAGTAAACAGCACTTCTGTTCCAAGTAAACTATTGTAAAATATGTTGCTTGGGAACAACACAAACAAAGCATATATTAATTTTCTTCTTCCTTCTTTTACTTCTATGCGCTTAAGTAGTTTGTAAAGAATAATGTAACTAAATGCTGTTAGAACTACATTAAACACCTTAGCTATAATAATACTGATTCCAAATATCTTATATATAAACCCCAAAACTATGGCGTAACCAACTGAGGTATATGTGTCTCCCCATTGCCCACCATTAGCTACCTGTTTAGCTATAGTATTATAATAGTTAAAATCCGAGTAAGGTTTTGAATTAACAAAAATAATCCACAGCAAAGATAATATTATCCCCGCAGCTGTGATTATCTTATAATAATTGGTCTTGATAAACTTCATATTTTATCTCCCTTGGATTGAAATTAAATTTTCCCACTGCTTTGACGAAAAATTTCTTTTATTCTTACCTTATTTCAAATTATTATCTATTATTATATACTAGTTTAGTTTAAAACAGCAAATGCTTTTTGTTTTTTAGCTTAATAAGCCATCATTCATACACTTAATTAATAAGGTTTAGATCAATATCAGTAGCTTTTAAAACTGATTTATACATTTTTTTATTAAAAAAGCAGTGACTATAAATACCCATTTTTTTGAAAAATCAAGTGACATTTCAGCACATTTAAGTATGCTATCTACATTTTTGCTGTCATTGGGGTACATGGATATACCTATATTGACCAAAACTTTTGTGGACACATCATTAATTAAAAATGAATTTTTTAATTCTATTTCAATTTTTGTTGCTATTTTTATAACATCATCTCTGCTAGAAATTTTATCTAGAATAACTAAAAATACATTTCCACCATAACGACACGCATATCCATTTTTACATGTGTACATTTTTATTTTCATAAAAATCCTATCTAATATAAAATTTCCAAACTCATATCCGTAAATATAATTGTAATTTTTAAAATTACTTATATCTATAAGACAAATTGCAAATGTATCTCTTTGCCTATTACATTCATCTATAAGTCTTCTGTATCGTATTACTGAATAGTTAAGGTTGTAAATTTCTTTGTTATTAATCCGATTTGTACATTCTAATCCCAAATTTTCCACCTCTTAGCTTATATTTTTAGACTTTTTATCTTTAAAAAAATAAATCTGAACAAAATAAATATTTTGTTCAGATTTATAGTACAATTTTATTTTTATTGTAATATTACAGAGATTATTATAACAAATTATCTGTATAATAAGATTATATATTAAATTAGTACAAAATATACTGCATTTTTCACAAATTATATTTAATATTTGGCTTAATATGAATATTATGTTATAATTAATTGAACAAAATATTTATATTGTACAGTTTACTAAGAGGATGGTAATTATGGTTAATTCAGGTAATGATAAGATAAAGTATTTAACTCAAAATGAAACTACTAGATTATTTAATACAATTATCAATTATGAAAGTTGTCATTCAATAAGAGATTTAGCAATATTTAGAGTAGCGTACAGATGCGGTCTGAGAGCTTCAGAAATTGGAATGTTAAATATAGATGATTATAATGCCTTGCGTGGTGATTTGTATTGCAAAAGGCTTAAAGGTAGTAATAACAACACTATAAGACTAGATGAAAAGACAAAAACAGCTTTGGATAACTATTTAGCTCAAAGTGCTTTTCATGTTCATAAACAGTATATTTTTCAAAGTCAAAAAAACAATCCTATTTCCAGGCAAACCTTAGATTATTTAATGAAAAAATATTGTTCTCTTGCTAAAATAGAAGACAAATCTAAACATCATTTTCATGCCCTAAAACACACAGCTGCTGTTCATTTAGCTGAGTCCAATATGGACATAAAGGAACTTCAGTGGTGGCTAGGTCATAAATCTGTTTCAAATACGGAAGTGTATTTTCAATTTACAACCAAGCAACAGGAAACCATGTATGCAAAACTTGCATTTAGTAATGAGCTAGTATAATACACCATTATATGTAATAATTTTTATAAATATAATTAACTTTTTATTTACTTTTTTGTGTCATTATGATATTATTACCTATATGTATAATTAATTAATATGATTTTTATTTTTTGGGGGATTTTTTATGAATAATGATTTTAAAAATTGTGAGAATGACTTAAAATACCTTTGCATAGAAATGATTGATTTGTTAAATGACCTTAAAAAAAATGGATTAATAGATGAGAAAGAATACAAAAATCATGTAAAATCAAAGATAGACTTTTTAAAAAGTCTATCTTAACCAATGTAAACATTTTCATTGTTCATTTTTTTAAAGATGACTAAAAATAAGGAAGCAAAAGCTTCCCTATTTTTATATTTATTTTATTCTTTTGGATATCCACCCTTATCCCATTTTTCTAGGAATTCATCAAAGAAGTGTTCATTTCCAAATTGACCCTTATCATCTACTATTAAACCATCAATCTTTTTTATTATTTTTTCGTTTTCTGGTGTTTTTATATATTTTGCATCTAGAAAAGCATCTATTATATTTTCAATAAGACCGATTCCTGTTATTCTTCCACCTACAGCAATAACATTTGCATTTAAGTATTCTTTTGCATATTTTGCTGTTGAAACATCTCTTACAAGTGCTGCTCTTATGCCCTTAACCTTGTTTGCACTAGAACTAATTCCCACTCCTGTTCCACAAAGCATTACTCCAAGATCTGCTTCTCCACTTGCGACTTTTTCCGCTGCTTTTTTACCAAATATAGGATAATGAGTACGTACAAAATCATAAGTTCCATTATCTATAACTGTGTGTCCTTTTGCCTTTAAATAAGCTGAAATTTTCATTTTTATATCTGGAACAATATGGTCACAACCAATTGATATTATCATTTTCATAACCTCCCTTAAAATTTAAAGCATTTTATTTAACATATCTACTCTAATTTGATGTCTTCCACCTGCATATTCTTCATTTAGATATGCGTCTACAATACCTTCTGCAAGTTTAACTCCTACAATACCTGCACCTAATGCTATGATATTTGCATTGTTATGACTTCTAGTCATTTTAGATGAATGTTCATCTGAAACCTCTGCACATGTTATACCTTTATGTTTACTTGCTACCATAAATGAACCTGCACCGTATTGATCTATAACTATTCCTCTATCTGATTCTTTATTTAAAATTCCACTAGCAACTAAATTTGTTGAATCCACAAGATCTAGTCCTCTGTTTGGAGTTTTGTCTACTACTTCATGTCCCTGTTTTTTTAGATATTTAATTAAGTGTTCTTTTAATTCAAAACCATCATTATCTGATCCTATTAGTATTTTCATGTTGTTATTCTCCCTTCTGCATCTTTTTAGTTTATTACTTTAACTATCTTTTCATATTCCCTTTTTATTTGACTGTCCATTTTATCGTCTGTGATCACTGCTGTGACCTTTCTAAGATCATAAAAACAAAAGAAGTCTTCTTTGTCTATTTTACTGCTGTCTAGAAGGATATATTTTTCAGCTGCGTTATCCAGTATTATCTTTTGGCACACTCCCTCTTCTTCATTGGAAGTAGTTACGTTATTTTCGTATATACCGTTTGTGCCAACAAAAGCCATTTTTACCCGTAATTTTTCAAGTAGCATGTTTGTGAAATTACCTACAAATACATCAGTTCTTGATCTATACTGTCCTCCAATTAATATTACTTCAAAGCGAGTATCATCTTTGAACTTTAGAAATACAGGCATAGAGTTAGTTATTATCTTGGCGTATGATATTTTAAGATAGTCATATATAAGCTCATTAGTTGTACCTGGTCCAATATAAATTATGTCATTTTCCTTGACAAGCTTTGCTGCAATAGCCGCAATATATTTCTTTTCTTCAATATGAATACTCCTCTTTTCATTACTTGAAAGTTCATTAAGCGTTACGGTTTTGTTCCTTTTGCTCCTCCATAAATTCTTGTAAGTAGACCCTTCTCCTCTAGTGCCTTTAAATCCCGTCTTACAGTCATTTCTGTAACACTTAGTATATCTTTTATATCTGTTATTTTTATAATATCATTTGTACTGAACATGCTTAATATTTTTTCCAATCTTTCTTCTTTTAGCATAACAACTAACCTCCTATGTTTATGAATCGTGATATGCACGTTATTATACAAATGATACCATAATCATCACTTATTTAGTGGCTTATTTTTCATCTATTTCAGCTAATTTGGCTACTCTTAAATATTCTGCATTACGTTTTTTCATCTGTTTAGCGTACCAGAAGAATAATAGTAAGTATGCAGCTAAAGCCAATACTACAATACCACCACTCTGTAAACTTGGGTTTCCACCAAACTTACCTATTAATATTGATAAGAACTTTTCAATTGGACCTTCACAAGTTGAATGTGAAATTAATGTACCGGCTGCAACTCCTTTTGGAAATGCTCCAATTGTTTTTGCAAGAGCTGTAACACAAGGTGCAATTGCTGTACCTGACCACAAGAATATAGGTATTTCAAATACTCCTATTATAATCATCCTTATCATTTTTCCTCTAGTTACTACAAGTAGTGCTGGAGTAATACCCATGGCTATTATTCCACCAAGTGGTAGAACACCGTTTCCTGGCAAAATCAACGCTACTACTATAAGTACAGGTGCCATTATGTTGGCAACAGCCCATATTTCTGCTCTACCTGCTATAAAAGGCCAATCAATTCCTATGTTGAACTTTCTACCTTGAAGTCTTTTACTTAAAAAGCTTGTAATACCTTGTGATAATGGCTCAACTGCTGCTATAAACCAAGAGCCAATAAATGAGAACAGTTCAAGACATGTAGCACCTATAAATGCTAGTGTAAATATTTGAACAACTGATTGACGTCCAAGTACTCCTATAAATACTCCTAGATAAGCACCAATAGCAAACTTACTTCCCCAAAATCCTATTCTGTTATTTAATGTTGCTGCATCAAAATCGTACTTATCTAAAAATGAGAAACATTTGTCAAAAATCTTATCAAATACCATTATTATTGGATTCATCATATAATTTAAATGTGTAGTTGTTGTTGGATTTGTATCAGGCATGTCTAGTAAATCATTAAAAGTTGGTTTCATTAAATCTGAGTTCATTAGTTTTAATGTTCCAAGTATGATTACAAAAACAGTAGCTAATAACAAATTATTATGTGAGTAATATAATATAAGTATTCCGCAAAATGCTGGATGCCAAACATCAAATATATCTACATCCAAAGTATCTGTTTTGTTAATTGCAAGCATTATTACATTTAAAAGTACAAGTATAAGTAAGAAAAACAATGTATACATGGAACCCCATGTTATAGTTGCCACTGGCGCCCATCCTAAATCTGTTATAGAAAGATGAAGTCCTGTGGATTTTACAAATGCCTGAAGTGCAACAGAAAAATTACTTGTTAGTAAATTAATTATCTGACCAATAGCTGTAAGTGCAATAGCTAGTTTAAGTCCACCTTCAATTGCTTTTGATACCTTTACCCTCATGGCAATGGCAAGTAGTGTTAATACAATAAACATCATTGCTGGTGCGCCTAAATTTATAAGTGGCTGAAATATGTCATTGGCTAATTTTACAATTTCACTCATTTGTATCCCCCTCTTAAATTCCTAAAGATTTTTTAACTGGTAAAATAGTATTGATTTTTAGTATTATTTAAGGTTGAATTTTTTAATTACTTTTTCTACTTCATCATAAACGGGTTCTGCCATGCTTGGAATTCTGTAAAGTATTGGTCCTGCTTCAACTATTGGTATTTTAACTTCAAATGAAAGCTTTGGTTTTGAAATTGGAGTGAAGATATCATATTTTCCAACCATCTCTTCATTTATGTCCTTTATCATTACCGCATCTGCTTTAACTGTATAACCTCTTTTTTTCATTTCTGTTTCAATAGCATCTTTAATTTGATGACTTGAATTTACACCTGCGCCGCATGCTGCTAAAATTTTAATCATAATAAACCCTCCATTTTCATATTTTTTTATATTAAAATAATATAATTTAATTTTGAGAAAACCTTTTCAACTAAGCTATATTATTTTCTTAACTACATTGTTGTTCACAAGTCTCAAGATTATTACTAGCCAAACACTGATATATGTCATTTTCACTATTACATTTTACTAATCTGTCTAAGTTCTCCTGTTTTGTTACAAAATCCATTATGTTAGCCAGAATTCCTGTTTGATTTTCCTTGTCATTGTTTAATATTACGAAAAGCATATTTACCTTGAGGTTTTCTTCGGGTGATATCATATTTTTAAATTCTACACTGCTTTTTAATTTAACAATAACAACATTTTTACATTTACAATATTCAGTTTCAGTATGTGGAATAGCTATATTGGGAAGTTTCTGATCTACAACTGTCATATCTATTCCCGTTGGATAGTCTGTTTCTCTTTTTATTATTTCATCTACAAAATTTTCCGTAACTAATCCGAGTTTTAATAATTTTTTACCTACCGAATTAAAAATTTCTGTGCTAGTTTTACCATCTTCAATAAAAATTAATTCTTTTTTAACAAGTTTAAAAACACCATCAACCATGTAATATCATCCTCCAAATCCTTACTTTTAATAAATATAAATCCTGTGGTTATTTGTTATCATTTGTTTTTCTTTGTTCTATAATGTTATAATAGCATCATATTTAAACGTTGTCAATAGTATATTTTGTTGTTTTACTATAATATTTTGTTTTATTTTGTTTTATTTTTAAAAGAGAGCAAAAAAAAGCACAAAAAAGCAAAAAGCATTTTCACCAAGCCACTGATTACCTTCAATGAAGCCCAATAAAAACTGCTTATCTCTAATTTGTTACATCCTTTTGTTAATTTCCTTTGTTACATCTTTTTGTTATGTTCTTCTATTATGTCTTTTAACTTTTAACTCTTAACTCTTAACTTTTAACTAGTTATAGTACTTTTTCCAAGAATGCTTTTGTTCTTTCCTCTTTTGGATTTGTGAAAATATCTTCGGGTTTCCCATCTTCTACTATTTTCCCACCATCCATAAAGATAACCTTATCAGCTACTTCTTTTGCAAACCCCATCTCATGGGTTACAACGATCATAGTCATACCCTCTTTTGCAAGATCTTTCATAACACTTAATACTTCTCCAACAAGTTCTGGATCAAGTGCTGATGTTGGTTCATCAAATAGCATTATATCTGGCTCCATACATAGTGCTCTTGCAATGGCAACTCTCTGCTTTTGACCACCGGAAAGCTTTGAGGGATACGCGTCGTACTTTTCACCTAATCCAACCTTTTCAATAAGCTTTTGGCTTTTTCTTCAACTTCTACTCTATTTTGTTTTTTTACTATCATTGGAGCTTCCATAACATTTTGTAGCACTGTCATATGTGGAAACAGATTAAAATTCTGAAATACCATACCCATTTTTTCAATCATATCTCTCATATGCTTTTTATTTCTTGAGTCTAAAACTTCTCCTTCTATAGTAACAGTTCCGGCCGTGGGAACTTCTAGATTGTTGAGACATCTTAAAAAAGTACTTTTACCTGAACCTGAAGGTCCGATTATTACAAGTACTTCCCCTTTTTTCACTTCTACATCTAAGTTTTCAAACACTAATAAATCTCCAAAACTTTTAGATAATCCTTTTACTTCAATCATATTCATAAACAATTCTCCTTAATATACTGATAATTTCTTTTCAACAACACCGAAAATAGAAGTAAATACAGTAGTCATCAAAAGATACAATATTGCTGCTACAATATATGGAGGCCAAGGATTACCTGATGATGATCCTAAATCTTGAGCGTTACGAAGAAGTTCTGCTAAGGTTAAAGAAGAAACAAGTGATGTATCCTTTATCATACTTATAAATTGATTTCCAACTGGTGGAATTACAACTCTAAAAGCCTGAGGGAGTACTATCTGCTTCATAGTCTGACTATAAGTGAAACCCAATGCTTTTGAAGCTTCGAATTGCCCCTTATCTATAGCCAAAATACCACCTCTTATGATTTCAGCCATATACGCACCTGCATTTAAACTAAGTCCAATAACTGCAGCCTGAAAAGCCGTAAGTTCTATATTTACTGCAGGGAATCCATAATAAAATACAAACAATTGGAGTAAAAGAGGAGTTCCTCTAAATACCCATGTATAAAAATTACCTATAGAATATATTATCTTATTACCAGAAAGTTTGGTCATAGCCACAACAACACCTATGATACTTCCAAAAACTATTGATAAAACCGTAAGTATCAGTGTCAAAATACTACCCTGTAATAACATAGGCAATATGCTCTTTATATTACTTAAATCCATCTTTATAAAAACTCCTTTCTGTAAACCCCTACAACTGTTACAAGTGACAAGTTACAAGTTTCAAGTGACAAGTTAAGGAAATTTTGCCTACAGCAAAATAATTGAATTATTTTATTGGACTTTTCTGCACAGCAGAAAAGTCTTCATTACCTTGTCACTTATCACTTATCACTTATCACTTATCACTTGTCACTTGTCACTTGTCACTTGTCACTTGTCACTTGTCACTATTTTTTATAAATGTCGTATCCAAACCATTTTACTGATAATTTTGAAAGTGTTCCATCTTTTTTAAGTTCGTCCATTGCCTTTTGATAAGCATCTCTTAGGGATACATCACTTTTTCTAAAGCCTACACCAATTGGTTCTTGATTTAACATTGATTTAACTCTCTTAAATTCACTTTTTTTATCTGCAATATAGTAATCTCCAACTTGTGGATCAGATACAACGCTGTCTATTCTTCCAGCTTTAAGATCTAAAAAAGCCTCTGTCATACTGTTGTATTTTTTTATTTCCTTAATTCCACTCATCTTATTTAAAACATCTTGTGCAGTTGTTCCCATCTGAATACCTACAATTTTTCCATTCAAATCTTTATCGCTTTTTATAGCATTATAATCTTTTCTTACAAATATGGCATTTCCACCGTATATATATGGTGTTGTGAAAAGCATAGTCTGTTTTCTTTCATTTGTAATACTAACTGTGGACTGCATCACATCAAATTTATTGGCTTTAAGTGCTAAAAATATACCATCCCAAGCAGTTGGCACAATTTTAACTTTAAGACCCATTTTTTTACCTATATCATTTATCATGTCTATATCGAAACCTTTGATTGTATTGGTACTATCCTTAAATTCCATTGGAGGATATGAATCATCTAAACCTACAGATAAAACTCCTGCACTTTTTACTTTAGTTAAAGAATCATCTGCTGTGCTACTTTTCGCGCATCCAGCAAACATACTTACACTTACTGCTAATATAGTTATTATAGTTAATATCTTTTTCATTTAAGCCACCCCTTTTATGTATAAATATCTATTATTCTGTTGTTTAACATTATAATTATACATAAATTTTACGAAAAGGGCAAGGGCGAACTAAGTTAAAAGTTAAGAGTGAAAAGTGAAGGAAATTTTGCCTCCAGCAAAATAATTAATTTATTAAAATTATTTTGTTCGACTTTTTCTGCACCAGCAGAAAAAATCTTCCTTACCTCTTAACTTTTAACTCTTAACTCTTAACTGTTAACTATTTTTTGTAGATGTCGTGTCCAAACCATTTTATTGATAGTTTTGAAAGTGTTCCATCTTTTTTAAGGTCATCCATTGCCGTTTGATAAGCATCTCTTAACGCTACATCGGATTTTCTAAAAGCAGCACCAATTGGTTCCTGATTTAACATTGACTTAACTCTCTTAAAGTCACTTTTTTTATCTGCAATGTAATAATCTCCAACTTGTGGGTCAGATACTACTCCATCTATTCTTCCAATTTTAAGATCCATGAAAGCCTCTGTCATAGCATTGTATTTTTTGACTTCCTTAATTCCAGTTATTTTATCTAAAACATCCTGAGCAGTTGTTCCCATCTCAATACCTAAAGTTTTTCCACTCAAATCTTTTTCACTTTTAATATCATTGTTGCTTGTTTTTACAAATATAGCATTTCCGCCGTATATATATGGTGTGGTGAAAATCATGGTTTTCTTTCTCTCATCTGTAATACTCACACTGGATTGTATAAGATCAAATTTTTTGGATTTAAGTGCTAAAAATATACCATCCCAAGTAGTTGGAACATATTTAACTTTAACACCTAATTTTTTACCTATAGCATTCGCCATATCTATATCGAATCCTTTTATGTTGTTTGCACTATCTTTAAATTCCATTGGTGGATAAGTATCATCAATTCCTATGGATATAGTTCCTGCATCTTTCACCTTAGTTAATGATGTATCAGTACCGCTGGCTTTTCCACATCCAACAAGCATAAACGCCCCAATTGCTAATATAGTTACTATACTTACTATTTTTTTCATATAGACACCCCTTTTTATTTATCACATATTAATCATATTATATATAGATATTATCAATAAATCAACTGTTTTATTATCAATTTAGTAATTTATTTTCTTAAAGTATGATTTTCTATCAATAACTAAAAAAGTTAAGAGTGGAGATTTGAGAGTGGAGAGTTATGGAAATTTTGCTTACAGCAAAATAAAATAATTATATTATTTTATTGGATTTTTTCTGCCCTAGCAGAAAAAATCTTCCTTACCTTTTAACTTTTAACTTTATTTATACGTTCCAAACCATTTTATTGATAGTTTTGAAAGTGTTCCATCTTTTTTAAGTTCATCCATTGCCTTTTGATATGCATCTCTTAACGCTACATCAGATTTTCTAAAAGCTACTCCAATTGGTTCCTGATTTAACATTGTCTTAGATCTCTTAAAGTCACTCTTCTTATCTGAAATGTAGTAATCTCCAACTTGTGGATCTGATAAAACACCATCTATTCTTCCAGTTTTAAGATCCATAAAAGCCTCTGCTGTAGAATTATATTTTTTTACTTCCTTAATTCCGCTTATCTTATCTAAGACCGCCTGAGACGTTGATCCAATCTCAATACCTAAAATCTTTCCACTCAAATCTTTTTCGCTACTTATAGTATTATCATTTTTTCTTACAAATACAGCATTTCCACCATATATATATGGTGTTGTGAATATCATGGTTTTCTTTCTTGCATCTGTAATACTTATACTTGATTGTACCGCATCAAATTTCCCGGAATTTAGAGCTAAAAATATACCATCCAAAGAAGTTGGAACAAATTTAACTTTAACACCCATTTTTTTACCTATATCATTTGCCAAGTCAATATCGAATCCTTTGATTGTATTTGTACTATCTTTAAATTCCATTGGTGGATATGTGTCATCTATCCCTATAGAAATAGTTCCTGCATTTTTCACCTTAGTTAATGAACTATCTGTACTTGATGCTGTGCCGCATCCAACAAGCATGAATACACTTACTGCTAATATAGTTACTATAGTTAATATTTTTTTCATTTTACGCTCCCTCGTTTTTGCATAGATTTATTAATGCTTTATCATATTAACGCTTTAACGTATTACATTGCTATTGTACATAATTTTCTTATAAATAGCAAGCGCACGAAAAAAAGTTAAAAGTTAAGAGTTAAAAGTTAAGAGTGAAGGAAATTTTGCTTGCAGCAAAATAATTCAATTAAATTTTTTATTTAAATCGATTTTTCTGCCAGGGGCAGAAAAATCTTCATCAACTCTTAACTCTTAACTCTTAACTTCATTTCATGCTTTTTCTTGACAAGTAGAGAACCATATCGTATTATTTGAATATAACGATATTATGTTTTAAATAAGGAGTTTGTGATTAGTATGGATAAAGATTATTCAAAATACACTGAAACCGCTGAATTATTAAAAATACTGGCTCATCCAGTACGACTTTGCATAGTAAAAGGATTAATTGAAAACGGTGGCTGTAATGTTAGCCATATGCAACAATGCCTTAACATTCCCCAATCAACAGTTTCCCAGCATCTGCAAAAGCTTAAAGCTGCTGGTGTTATCGAAGGAAAACGTAATGGTCTTGAAATGAACTATAAAGTCTGTGACAAGCGAGTTATAGCTTTTATTAAAAATATGCTAGATTAGGGGTGCTTTTATGTCAAAGAAAATAATTATAGTAGGTGGCGTGGCTGGTGGTGCTTCTACTGCTGCAAGACTAAGAAGACTTGATGAAGATGCAGAAATAATAATGCTTGAAAAAGGTGATTATATATCCTTTGCTAACTGTGGTTTACCTTATTATATTGGTAATAAAATTAAACTTCGAGAAAAATTAATTGTTCAGACTCCCGAAAGTATGATGGAGAGATTTAATTTAGATGTAAGAATAAACAACGAAGTTTTGGAAGTGGATGCAAAAAACAATACTGTAAATATAAAAAATAAAAATGGAGATACATATAAAGAAACTTATGATTATCTTGTTCTTTCCCCTGGCGCAAAACCAATGAGACCTCCCATTGAAGGTATTGAAAGTAAACGCATTCCTGACATTAAAAAATATTCCTGATACAGATAGGATAAAAAAAGCAATAGATTCAAAAGCGATAAAAACTGCTGTAGTTATTGGTGGCGGCTTTATCGGAATAGAGATGGCTGAAAATTTAAAGGAAAAAGGAATTGATGTTACTCTCGTAGAAGCAGCCAATCACATTTTAGCCCCTTTTGATTCTGATATGTCAGTAATCGCTGAAAAAGAGATGGAGACTAACGGTGTAAATCTAATTTTAGGCGATGGAGTTAAATCCTTTAAGGATAATACAAAAAATACTGAAATAGCTCTTACTAGTGGCTTAAAGCTGAATACTGATCTTATTATATTATCCATAGGGGTCACTCCTGATACAGCCTTTATAAAAAATAGCGGTATAGACTTTGGAAAACGTGGACATATACTAGTAAATAAAAATATGAAGACAAATATTGACAATATATATGCAGTAGGTGATGCTGTAGAGGTAATTGATTTCGTAAACGGACAAAATACTGCTGTAGCTCTTGCAGGTCCTGCTAATAAACAGGGAAGAATTGCAGCTGACAACATTAGTGGTAAGGTTAGTCAGTTTAATGGTGCTCAAGGTACATCTATACTTAAAGTTTTTGATTTAACCTGTGCAAGCACTGGAAACAATGAGCGAACTTTAGATAGATTAAGTTTACCCCATAAAGTGATATACGTTCACCCTGTAGCTCATGCATCCTACTACCCCGCTGCTCTTAACCTTTCCATAAAACTTATTTTTAATGACAATGGAAATATTTTAGGTGCCCAGGCAATAGGTTATGATGGTGTTGATAAAAGAATTGATGTTATAGCTTCAGTTATGCGTTTAAAAGGAACTGTTTATGATTTAACTGAGCTTGAACTTAGTTATGCTCCACCTTTTTCCTCAGCAAAAGATCCTGTTAATATGGCTGGTTTTACAGCAGAAAATGTACTTAGTGGCTTAAGTCAGGTTATAACTCCAAACGAGCTTTTAAATTATGATCTGAAAGACAGTGTTCTTGTGGACGTTCGTTCAACAATTGAATTTGAAAATTGTCACCTAGATGGCTCTATAAATATGCCTGTAGATACCTTACGTGGATCTTTTTATAATCTTCCTAAAGAAAAAGAGATTATAGTTTATTGTCAGGTTGGAATTCGTGGGTATATAGCTGAGAGAATACTTAGACAAAATGGCTTTAATGTAAAAAATCTAACTGGTGGATATAAAACTATGTCTACTCTAGGTTACAAACCTAATAATAATAATGTCAAAAAGGAAGTTGCTTTTGACGTTGCAAGTCCTGTAACCGCAGAAAAGACAGATAATTTTGATAAAACTTTGGACGCTTACGGTTTATGCTGTCCCGGACCTTTAATGCAAGTTAAAGCTTCTTTAGATGAGATGGAAGATGGAAAAATACTTAAAGTCACCGCTACAGACCCAGGGTTTTATGAGGATATAAAAGCTTGGTGTTCTAAAACCAAAAATACCTTGGTAAACCTCGAAAGACAAGGAGCTAATATCGAAGCATTTATAAAAAAAGGACAAGACAGAACTCTCGAATTATCATCGGTTCCTGTAAAAGACAATAAAACTATGGTAGTTTTCAGTGGAGATTTGGATAAAGCTATTGCCTCATTTATAATTGCAAACGGTGCTGCTTCAATGGGTAAAAAGGTCACTATGTTCTTTACTTTCTGGGGACTTAATATACTAAGGAAACCTGAAAAAGTTGAAGTTAAAAAGAACCTTATGGGCAAGATGTTTGGACTTATGATGCCTAGAGGCAGTAAAAAATTACAACTTTCAAAGATGAATATGATGGGCATGGGTGCCAAAATGATCCGAATGGTTATGAAAAACAATAACATCTCCTCTTTAGAAGACCTAATAACTTCCGCAGTAGACAGTGGCATAGAAATAGTTGCCTGCCAGATGTCTATGGATGTTATGGGAATTAAAAAAGAAGAGCTTATTGATGGTGTTAAAATTGCAGGGGTTGGATACTACTTAGGGGAAGCGGAGGACGCTAACGTGAACTTGTTTATTTAATTCATGAAAGTTATAGAAATTCCAATTTGCAAGCTTGGCTAAGCTTCCCCAGTTAAAAGTTAAGAGTTAAGAGTTAAAAGTTAAGGAAATTTTGCTTACAGCAAAATAATTGAATTAGGAAAAAGTAGGTAACGTACGTAGATTTGTGTAAAATCAAATCTACGTGCTTTCTTTCATAACTATTCCCCATGTAAGAAATATTAACTGTACAGAAAGGAAGTCCATATTTCAAGTGAAGTTCAACCATTTTTTCGCACTCCAATCCAGCTTCTTTCTTCTTCAAATAAAATCCATTTATTAGGATACATTTTTTAAGAAGCAGTTTCCAGATGCCAGGTTAACTATATAAAAAGGACAATAATATAATTTAATGAACTATGAGAAGAAGCATGGCTAAACACGTGAAAGAGACTATTCGAGCGGACTTTAGAAATACTTAGGTTCCCGTTTGTTAACTCCCGTTAAGAACCCTTTATTTGTTTGAGCGCAGCGAGTTTAAAGGGTTTAGGGAGTTGACAATAAGGGAACCTTAGTATTTATTAAGTCTAGCGAGTAGCCTCTGAACGTGTTTAACCATGCTGCCCTCATTATATTAAATGTATTCTCATCCATTTTTGATTGTTTCAATCTTATCAGTTATTTTTCTCAGCTGCTCAGAACTTCTTCCAAGAATTCTTATTATCATTCCTGAGTTAAAACTTTCACTTATACCAAACTCAATGTTTTCATAGGTGTTTAAAAGCTTTATTAAATCTTCCTTTAGGTTTTCCCTTAGATTGTCTCTGAATATAATCATATTTGCCTGATGATAATATTTTTCATAGAAACCTATTCCTCTCAGCTGTTGCTCTTTTGGTCTGAGCAGAGTATTATCCATAAAAATAAGCTTATCTTCTAGGTACACTTTAGTTTTTGAGCTAAAACTTAGAAATTCAAATATTTCATCATTTTTATAACGACCACAGGATATTATTTCTCTCAAAATCAAACTACAGTGTTTTTTTAGTTTTATATCAATTGTACCAATAAAGTTTGAATCCACAAATGGTATGGTGGGCATAGGCATATATGAAAAATGGCTGCCTTCCTCCATGTTGACCCTTAGCTTTTGAGAAGCATTGCCACCCCTCATTTTAAAAATTTTAGTGTAAGATTGAGAATAAATATAGACGTTAGAAGCTTTAGCCACATTTATTTCAATTTCGTATTGATCCCCTTCTAAAATACCTGCTGATACATTTAAAATGCACAGCCTCATCTTGGTGTTATCTTCGTTATAAAAAGGTTTTAAAATTTTTAATGGTGACGTGAAATAAGAATCACTAACTATAGTTTTTCCATTTTTAACCTTTAGGTCTAATTTTAAAGTACTCTTACCCATTTAAAGACCTTCTAGTAATGCATTGGTTTTAATCCACTGTATAACCTCTTCTAGTCCTATTTTTTTATTTAAATCAGTGAATATAAAAGGTCTTTCACCCCTCATCTTCTTTGAATCCCTTTCCATGACTTCTAGACTTGCCCCTACATAGGGTGCCAAATCTATTTTATTTATTACAAGTAAATCTGAACGCACAACCCCAGGTCCACCTTTTCTAGGAATTTTATCTCCTTCAGCTACATCAATTACATAGATTGTTGAGTCTGCAAGTTCTGGGCTAAAGGTTGCGGAAAGATTATCTCCACCACTTTCTATAAATACAATTTCTATATCTTTAAATTTATTTGTGAGTTCTTCCACGGCTTCAAGGTTCATAGAAGCATCTTCTCTTATTGCTGTATGAGGACATCCACCTGTTTCAACCCCAATTATTTTTTCCTTTGGCAAAACGCTATTAGCTACAAGGAATTCAGCGTCTTCTTTCGTATATATATCATTAGTAATGACTCCAATATTATATTCCTTGCTCATGACTCTCGTAATTCTCTCAATCAAAGCTGTTTTTCCAGAACCCACTGGTCCTGCAATACCAATTTTTACGTAACTCATAATTTTTCTCCTTTATGACATATATATAGTAAAAAGTCAGTATGCCCCTTTATCTTTCCATATTATATATTATAATCTCCAATGCAGATTGATCACGACATATACAGTCTTGAATACAGTTCTTCATGCTGCATAGCTCTTATATCAAAACTTACGCAACATCTTCCTAAATCATCAATACTAAGTTTGTCAATTTCCTTAGTCATATCATTTAGCAGTCCTTGAACCCCAAATAAAATCTCTTGTCCATCAACTTGTCCTAAAGGTATAAGCTTTGCACAATTATTCACTATACATGAAGCTACATTGTACAAATATGACCTTAATGCATTTTCCTTAGGAATATTAGCTAATGCAGAAAAGCTTCCATACACGATGCTATGTTGTCCAATGCAGTCACCATTTTTAATAAGATTTCCGTATTTTATAATGAATTCTTCATTATAAAATTTCTCAATAAGCTTAATAAATCTTATACATAATTTTGAACTTCCATCTTTCATTTCTCTTGGAGCCTTAACTGCACATAACATTTCATCAAGCTCCATAAGTTTTTCCATATCATTATTACTAGCATATTCATAGGCAAGCTTTACAGCTAGAAAATCACTATACAAATAGCTATTCCAAAGTACACTTCTTAGATATTCATCTGCAGTTTTTTTATCCTTTACAATACCCTTTTGGACATAGGTTTCCAGTCCATTTGACTGGGTATAGGAACCAATGGGGAATATGGAATCACTTATCTGGAGCATGGTGAAAAACGAATTTTTATTGTTCATGATGGTGATGCTCTAATGCATTGGTTAATTTTCTCATAGTTTTGTGGGGCTTGAAACCTTTCTTTTCTAGAAGTTTATATAGGGGTTCATCATAATTCACTGTTATTTCATCCTCATTTAGAAATAGAGGTATATGCTTGTTTCCAATCTCATAACATATTTTACCCATTTCCTCCATAGTCTTTGGTTTTATTGATATTGCTTCACATAGAGGTATGGTAATAATTACAATTTCATTAGCATCAGAATATATGATATCTCCATCTTTTAATCTTGTAGGGACTAAGAGTTTTATTCCTATGGCTTTGCCCTTTCCAGAACTTTTTTTAAGAATGTTTTTATCTACTTCAAACCAATCTACATATACTTCATCTATACTTCTCGTTTCATTTTTTATTTCTTTTATGTTTCCCAATATTTTTTCTATAAGCATATTGCCCCCACCTAACATTTATTTTTAGAATAAAAAGTATCTCTGCGCCATTGCCACTTCTTCTATAGGATCACAGGTTAAAACCTCACCATCAACTTTAACTTCATAGGTTTCTGGATCCACTTCAATTTTAGGGGTTTTATCATTTAATATCATATCTTTTTTCCCTATGTTCCTGCAATTTTTTACTGGTAGTAATATCTTTTCTAAATTTAACCCATTAAGGTTACCATTTTTAAGTGACTCCTGAGATACAAAGGTTATACAAGTGCTATATTTTGCTTTTCCAAAAGCACCAAACATATTTTTATATATTACTGGCTGTGGAGTTGGAATTGAAGCATTTGCATCTCCCATTTTAGATGCCACTATTACGCCACCTTTAATAATCATTTCAGGTTTAACACCAAACAAACATGGTTTAAAAATTACTAAATCAGCATATTTGCCTTTTTCAATTGATCCCACATATTCTGATATGCCATGAGTTATGGCTGGATTAATTGTATATTTTGATATATATCTTTTAACTCTAAAATTGTCATTGTCTCCTGTTTCCTCTTTCAAAGCTCCCCGTTGCTTTTTCATTTTATCCGCAGTCTGCCAAGTTCTTATTATGACTTCTCCGACTCTTCCCATAGCCTGAGAATCTGAACTTAACATACTAAAAATGCCTAGATCATGCATAATGTCTTCTGCTGCTATGGTTTCTGGTCTTATTCTCGAATCAGCAAAAGCCACATCTTCTGGGACCTTACTATCTAAATGATGGCAAACCATAAGCATATCTAAATGCTCATCTATGGTATTCACAGTGTATGGTCTTGTTGGATTTGTTGATGATGGCAGAACATTTGGAAATGCCGCTATCCTCATAAGATCAGGTGCATGCCCTCCGCCTGCCCCTTCTGTATGGTATGTATGGATTGTTCTCCCTGCAATAGCCTTAATGGTATCTTCAACAAAGCCCGCTTCATTTAATGTGTCTGTGTGAATTGCAACCTGAACATCATATTTATCAGCTACTTTAAGGCAGGTATCAATGGCTTTTGGTGTACTCCCCCAATCTTCATGAAGTTTAAGACCTATTGCTCCTGCTTCTACTTGTTCAATAAGTGCATCTTCTGAGGAACAATTCCCCTTTCCAAGAAATCCTAGGTTCATTGGAAACCCTTCTGCTGCCTCAAGCATCCTCTCAATATACCAAGATCCTGTAGTGCAAGTTGTTGCGTTAGTGCCATCTGCAGGCCCAGTTCCACCACCTATCATGGTTGTTATTCCACTGTATAATGCTGTTTCTATTTGCTGTGGTGATATGAAATGTATATGAGTGTCAACTCCACCAGCTGTTACAATTAATCCTTCGCCTGCTATAGCTTCAGTTGAGGCACCAACTATCATATTTTCATCTACCCCATCCATGGTATCTGGATTCCCTGCTTTTCCTATTCCAACTATTTTTCCATCTTTAACTCCAATATCACCTTTTACAATTCCGAAGTGGTCAATTATTACAGCATTGGTTATTACAAGATCCAGCACTCCTTCGCTTCTATTTGCCCTAGCTGACTGACCCATACCATCTCTTAAAGTCTTTCCACCTCCAAATTTACACTCATCCCCATAGATTGCATAGTCCTTTTCAATTTCGATTATCAAATCCGTATCTGCTAATCTTATTTTATCCCCTACAGTGGGACCATACATATTTGCATAATCCCTACCTGACATTTTAAGACTCATCTACTCCACTCCTTTAAATCCAAGTTCTTTTGCTTTTTTAAAGCTTTTTTCTTTAACCTCTTGGCTTAGCGTTGCCCCCTGGGTCAAACCATTTAATCCATAGACCTCTTTTTTTCCACCAAGTTCAACAAGTTCAACACTTTTCTCTTCACCAGGTTCAAATCTCACTGCTGTACCTGAGGCTATGTTTAATCTCATTCCAAAAGAAGCCCTTCTATCAAAGTTTAGCATCCTATTAACCTCAAAAAAGTGAAAATGAGATCCTACCTGAATAGGTCTATCTGCATTGTTACTAACAGTTATTTTCTTTGTGATTTTACCTTTATTACATTCTATTTCACTACTACTTATTATTATTTCACCAGGTATCATATCATCATTTCCTTTCATCCTACCCTTATTATCTAATTGGATTATGAACAGTGACAAGTTTTGTTCCATCTTTAAAGGTTGCCTCTATTTGTATATCATCTATCATACTGGAAACTCCACTCATTACATCTTCTTCTTTTAATATTTGAGCACCTAACTGCATTAATTCACTTACACTCTTTCCATCCCTAGCTGCTTCCATTAGTTCTGAACTTATAAGAGATATAGCCTCAGGGTAATTTAATTTTAGTCCTCGTTCCATTCTTTTTCTTGCCAAACTCCCTGCATAATGAAGCATAAGTTTATCTATTTCCTTTGGCATCAAATGCATTATAAAAACCGCCTTTCTTAATACAATTTTGAAATTCTACATTTTATCATTATATGAGTATTATTTTGAAAACTTTCCTATTTCAATATTTATTTTTATATTTTACCACTGATATAATATAAATCAACTATTATATTATAAAAAAATTACCAACATTTGAAACTGTTGGTAATTTAGTGTTAATTCTTCTGAAAGTAAATAGATTCCGTATATTGATTTTTTGATTTTTTTGAATATGCCTAAGCCTGAGCTTTAACTTTTTTATATGATTTTTCGTAATAATAGTTTATTATATCGCTTCTTTTTATCATTCCTATAAATACATTGTTATCATCTACCACAGGCACAAAGTTCTGATTAACTGCCTTGGAAATCAAATCTTCAATATCGGAATCTATGTGTACGGGTTTATTTATTACCCGTCTTGGTACATCACCAATATGCACCTTTGTAGTATTATTAAAATTTAAATCCGGCGTGTTTTTTAATTTCCAAAGTAAATCTCCTTCTGTTAATGTGCCTATATATTTTCCATCTTCATCTAATATAGGGATTGCTGAGTATCTGTGATATTCCATACGTTCTAATGCCTGTCTCATAGTTGAAGTTAATGATTCACATACAACCTCACTTTTAGGAGTTAAAAAAAATGCTATATTCATATTTGTAACCTCACTTTCATTTATAGAAATTGCCATGTCCAATTTAATTTTTGCTCTTTTAAATTTTTATTATAAATTCATTATAGCAATAGTTTTTTTTAATTAAGTTAACTATTGTTTAACTTTATGTGAATTAATAATTTTTATCGCCCTAAATATAATACTACTAATACCATATAAAATAAAGTTTTATAATAAACGTTTACATTAAGGGTATCGCAAAAGAGAAAAGTTAAGAATTGAAAATTGAGAGTGAAAATATTATATATATATTAGTTTTCCTATTGACACTTATATTTTTCTATGTTAAATTATATACATAAATCAATTGTGTACAATTTAATTGTAACTAATTTAATTTAATGGAGATGATTTTATGAATATTTATGATTTTAATGCAAAGACTTCTTCTGGTGATGACATTCCCCTTGAAAGCTTTAAAGGCAAAGTTTTAATAATTGCAAATACTGCTAGTAATTGTGGTTTTACTCCTCAATATAAAGATCTTGAAGATTTATATAAAAAATTCGGAAATGAAAAATTTGAGATACTTGCTTTCCCTTGCAATCAATTTTTAGGTCAAGAACCTGGAACTAATGATGAGATCCATCATTTCTGTGAAATTAATTATGGAGTAACCTTCCCTGTTTTTGCAAAGATAGATGTTAATGGTGATAAGGCTGATCCCATATTTAAATTTTTAAGAAAAAATAGTTCTGGGATTTTGGGTGATAGTATTAAATGGAACTTCACAAAATTCGTAATCGACTCAGAAGGTAATGTTGTAGACAGATTTGCACCTACTACATCACCGAAAAAACTTGAAAGTGTTATAGAAATTTTATTAAAATAATAATTATAGGGGGTATCAAAAATGTCAATATATAATTTTAATGCTAAAACAATTAATGAAGAAGAGGTATCACTAGAAAAATACAAAGGTCAGGTACTAATAATAGCAAATACAGCTAGTAAATGTGGATTTACTCCTCAATATAAAGACTTAGAAGTGCTCTACAAAAAATATAAAGACAGAGGTTTTAATGTTTTAGGTTTTCCATCAAATCAATTTGCAGAGCAAGAACCAGGTAGCAGCAGTGATATTAAGAATTTTTGTGAAATCAATTATGGAGTAACTTTTGATTTATTTCAAAAAGGTGACGTACGCGGCAATGATGCGCAACCATTATTTAAATATCTTTCAGAAGAAAAAACATTTCAAGGTTTGGATTTAAATCATGCAAGTGGTAAACTTCTTAATACTATGTTAAAAGAGAAATTTCCAGAGATTTTAGTAGGCAACGGTGTAAAATGGAACTTTACAAAATTCTTAGTAAATAGAGATGGAGAAGTAGTGGGAAGATTTGAACCAACTACTGAGCCACTTGATATGGAAGAAGAAATTTTAAAGTTACTATAATATTACACTTTCACTATGCACCGTTTTTTGATAAACTAGTAAATATAACTTTAGGAAGTGGTGCATTATGAAATACGATATATTGAAATTAGATAATCAACTATGTTTTGCATTATATGCTTGTTCCCGTGAAATCACAAAACATTACAAACCCAAACTTGATAAACTTGGAATCACATATACACAATACGTCACATTAATGGTGCTATGGGAAAAGGATAATATTACAGTAAAAGAACTAGGCACAAAATTGCACCTTGATTCTGGCACATTGACCCCCCTACTAAAAAAATTAGAGGCAAAAGGAATAGTAACAAGACTTAGAGCTAGTGAAGATGAGCGGAATGTGTACGTAACACTTACTGAGAATGGCATTGACTTAAAGGATAAGGCTATAGACATTCCAAAGCAAATGGCATGCGTTCCAGGTCACTCAACTGAAGAGCTTACAAACTTAAGAGACCAAATAAATGATTTACTAAAATCCTTGGAAAAAAGCTAAGAGAAAAAGTTAAGAGTTAAAAGTTAAGAGTTATGGAAGATTTTTCGGCTAGCGCCGAAAGCTCTTGAAATAAAAGGAATGCAAGGATATTTGTTTTAACAAATATCCTTGCATTCCTTTTATTTCAAGAGCTTTGTTTCCATTGTTTATTTTGCCCCAAGGCAAAATTTCCTTAACTTTTAACTTTTAACTCTTAACTCTTAACTTTTAACTGCTTCTCTTAAAGGTAGTTAATCAGTAGTGCCACATTTAGCACCGTTATTATAATTCCTATTATCCAAAGTACTGCTTTATCCAGCGTAGAATTAGCATATTTGCCCATAATTTTTTTTGAGGATGTAAGATATATTTGTGTGAACACTGTTATTGGAAGCTGTATGCTCAAAAACATCTGTGAATATATTAATCCTTTAAAAGGATCACTTATAAAAAATATAATAATAACTGCTACAAATAAAGATATATACACCCCTGCTTTTGAATGACTATCCTTTATGTCGTAGGCTTCACCAAATATACCAGCAAAAATGCTTCCCCCTGCCATTCCTGCGGTAACAGAGGATGCTACTCCAGCAAACAAAAGAGCAAGTGCAAACACTATTGAGGCTCCATTCCCTAATAGTGGCTTTAGCATTTGTTGTGCCTGATCAAGAGCAGATACTGAAATTTTACTAACAAAGAAAGTACTTGCAGCCAATATAATCATGGCACAATTTATTGCCCATCCAATTATCATAGAAAAAAATGTATCCAAGAATTCATATTTAAGCTGCTTTTTAATAGTGTTATCACCTTTTAAATTCCATTGCCTACTCTGTATAATTTCAGAATGCAGAAACAAATTATGTGGCATAACTACCGCTCCAATGACACTCATTATTATTGGCATTGAACCAATTGGAAAAGTGGGCGTGACAAGACCCATTGCCGCAGTTTTCCATTGAACGTGTACAAGAGTCAATTCAAATATAAACGATATTCCTATTATGGAAACAAACCCTATTATCCACTTTTCTAAAGTCTTATAAGAATTGCCAAATAGCATCCAGCATACAACCACAAGCATGATAATTGAGCCTATTTTTATGGGTATTTTGAACAACATATTTATTGCTATTGCTCCACCTAAAAGCTCTGCCATAGCAGTTAATATACAAGCGATAACCGCAGTGCCCAGTATTACATTTTTTAAATTTTTGTTTATATGTTTAGTAGTTGCTTCTGAAAGACAATCACCAGTTACAATTCCAAGATGCGCTGAATTGTGTTGAAGTATTATAAGCATTATAGTAGACAAAGATACTGTCCATAATAGCGTATATCCATAATCAGAACCGGCGGATACATTTGATGCCCAGTTTCCTGGATCTATAAAACCCACAGTTACTATAAGTCCTGGTCCAATATATTTTATAATATCCAATGCTGATCGTTTTGGTTTGTGCTCACCACTAAATATATTAAATTTCATCGATTCACCTCTATTTACACATGATTTCATTATACATGAATAATTACCATTAATCGCCTATAAAAAAAAGTTTAACGTTAACATTATAATACCATATAATCCTAACGCTAAATAAAAATTTCAAATTAAAATATTATTTTCATTTGTTTTGCATAATATTTTTCTATAAGCTTGTCCAGTTTCTGACTAAGCCTTACTACATTTGTTTCGGTTAATTGTTCTTCATTTTTTAACACATCATTTAATAATTCCCTAAGTACTTCAATTTCTTCCTCTAAACTCACATAAACCAACTTCCTTTTACAACTCCAGCACGTATTAGCCGAGTATTTCAATCTATAATTTCGGGCGGCATACATTATTATACATTTATTATTGCATTATGACAACACATTATTATAAAAATTATTTAAAATTGTATATTTTGTACTTAATGTTTGTATTTTGCATACTCATTCTCGTTTATAATGAATTTATGCTGTAAAATTCATTATTCTAAATATTATGTTATAATTTACACATCAGTAATACATAAATAAAGGGGGTTTCACCTATGAGTTTTTCTAATTTTCACACTCACAGTTGTTTTTGTGATGGACTTGGCCATCCAAAGGAATATGTAGAAAGAGCAATGCAATACAATTTTACTTCTTTGGGGTTTTCTAGTCATGCTCCTCTTCCTTTCTCTAATTCTTGGACCATGAATGAAAATGATATTAATGAATACTTGAGTACTATAATATCTTTAAGGAAAAAATATGAAAATAAAATTCAAATTTACCTTGGTTTGGAAATAGATTATATTTCACATTTAATGGGTCCAACTGATAAAAAATTCAAAAATTTAAATTTAGACTACACTATTGGCTCTGTACATATGCTTAAGGATGAAACTACAGGTGAGTATTTAGCAGTTGACGGAGATGAAGACGAATATATAAAACTTATTACTTCTGCCTTTAATAATAATGTTAAGGCTTTTGTACATGAATACTACAAGCAAATTCAAAACATGGTGAAAGAAAACACTCCATCAATAGTTGGTCATTTGGACCTAATTAAAAAACATAATAAAAATAATAAATATTTTGATGAAAATGAAAAATGGTATAAATGTGAGATCATGGAAACGTTAAAAGTTATAGCTGAGCATAATACAATTTTAGAAATGAACACTGGTGGAAAGGTACGTGGTTACACTAATGATTTTTATCCAAGCAATTGGATAATTACTGAGTGCAGAAAACTTAACATTCCAATGATTCTAAATTCCGATGCTCATAATTCAAAATACGTAAATGCGTATTTTGAAGAAGCTACAGCCATTTTAAAGGCTGCTGAATATAAAAGCCAGTATATCCTTCTCAATAACATTTGGCAGACTGTACCACTCTAAGGCATCTTCAAGAAAATAAAGTCAGTAAATTGGTTGTTTTGGAGCTATAGTTACTAGCTCCATTTTTCTGCCCACTTTTGAATTTCATCCATAGCCTTTCCTAGTGCCTCACCTTTTTCTGTCAATGCGTATTCTATACGTACAGGCATTTCAGGAAAAACTTTTCTTGTTAATATGCCTTTCTCCTCTAATTCCTTAAACCTCTCAGTAAGCATTCTGGCACTTAAATTAGGGATAATCACCTGCATATCACAAAATCTTTTTTTCCCATCCAATAATGACTTTATAATGAGCCCAGTCCATTTTTTACCTAAAAGTTCAAAAGCAGCTTCAAACCTAGGACACATTTCAAATTTATCCATGTTAATCAACTCCTTAAACCATTTTAACATATTAACTTAATAATAGTAAGTGGCTTATTATATATTGTTTGCATTTCATCAATACCTTACCATTTTTATGAAATCGTTAAAGCTGTTAGTCATTGGATAAAATTTATGATTTTGCAAACACTACATACTAAAAGGTGGTGTTTGCCATTAAAAATATACTTAAATCTATATTCTCTTTAAATGATAGCAAAGTTGATTTAAATAAAGATCACAATACAGTTAATATTGTTCCACAGAATATATCAAATATTATGGAAGAGAACGAAAAATATTTACGAGAAACTTTTTCTAATTGTTTTGATATAACCATTAGAAAAACCAGCCTTTTTGATTTGAAACTAGGTAGATGTCTTTTGGTATATCTAAATGAAATGGTTGACGAAGAACATTTAGAAAGTGATGTTATTTCAAAGTTAACTACAAATTCTAGTTTAGTTATAGATCAGGCAAATATGGAGGATACAATAAAATATTATTTAGGCATAAAGGAAAATAATATTTTTTCTGATTTAGACAAATGCAAAGATTCCATTTTAAATGGAAATGTTGTTTTATTTATTGATACCTTAAATAAAGCTTTCTCCATAAATTTAAAAAGTGAACTTGGAAGGACTATTACTGAACCAAAGGCTGAAACAGTTCTAAGAGGCCCTAGGGATGGTTTTACAGAATCACTACAACAGAATATAGCTCTAATTCGAACTAGAATTAGAAATGCAAAGCTAAAAACAGAACTTTTTAATATTGGAAATGAAACAAAAACAGATTTAGCCATTATGTATTTATCTGGCACTGTAGATGAAAAGATTCTTACAGAGCTGAGAGAAAGACTAAATAAAATAAACTTAGAAGCAGCTATTGATTCAAATTATATAGTTGAATGCATTGAAGATGACACCTTATGCCTATTTCCATTGGTATTTAGAACTGAAAGGCCAGATGTGGCTACAATGAAATTATTTGATGGGAAAGTAGTTATTATTTTGAACAATAGCCCTGTTGTACTCAGTGTCCCCTCACTTTTTGTAGAATATATGCAATCTCCGGAAGATTATTATATGAAATATTTTTTTTCTACCTTAAATCGATGGGTAAGATATTTATCACTCTTTGTGGCAACAATGTTACCAGGTATTTATGTTGGAATGATAAGTTTTCATCAGGAACTTATTCCTACATCTCTTGCCATAACAATAATAACCGCACGTTCTCATATACCACTACCTGCTTTTTTTGAGTGTCTGGTTTTGCTCATTGCCTATGAAACACTTAGGGAAGCAGGCGCAAAGATGCCTCGGCAACTTGGTCAGACCTTAAGTATTGTTGGAACCTTAATTATAGGAGAAGCTGCTATTAGTGCTGGCCTTGTAAGTGCCCTGATGATAGTTGTAGTTGCTTTTTCAGGAACAGCAGTTTTCACAATACCTTGCGAGGAAATGTACACTGCTTTAGGTATTCTTAGATTTGCCTTTCTAGTCATAGGAGGTTTAGCTGGAATGATTGGAATTGTATATGGATTATTATTAGTAGAACTTTATCTTGTCTCAAGGCGTTCTTTTGGTGTTCCATATATGTACCCCTTATGTCCATTTAATCTTTCAAAGAACAGGGATGTCTTGGTAAGAATACCTTTATGGAAATTAAATGAAAAAAATAGACCATTAAGATAAAAGAGGTTTTTCATGAATACTTTCGTAAATTCTATAAAAAAACAACTAATAATATTTATGGTGATTATATTGTCAAGTACTGGCCTTACTGGTTGTGGGGATAAATCTCAAATTGAGCAAACTGCTATTGTGCTAGCTTTGGGCTTTGACGCGTCTAAAAGTGGTGTAACTGTCACAGCTCAAATCTTAAAAAATGAAAGTAATCCAGATATTCCACAAGTTGATATTTATACCGGAACTGCCATGGATGCTGATTCTGCTATTTACAAAATAAGAAGTGAAGTTGGAAAGAAGTTTCTTTATTCCCACCTTAAATGTTATGTGATTGGAGAAAGTCTAGCAATGAAGAGTATTAGTCAACCACTAGACGTAACTCTCAGATTCAATCAAATAAGACCTACAGTACCCTTCCTAATAACAAAGGGTGACGCTTCGGACATAATAAAAACTAGCAGTAAGGATAATACAATTTCATCCCTTTCCATTGAAAATGCTTTAGATGTTCAAAAAAAATTGGGTTATAGTGCTTCTTCTACAAATTTAGATATCGCCACCACTATAAATACACCTCCCAACATAACTTCCTGTAGTGTAATTGCTATTGATAACAATTATTTTGAGAACGGAGATAAAACAGGTAAGACCTGCTTCACTTTCCCTGGTAATGCAGTTTTCAGAAAAGATAAATTAATTGGGTATATGAGCGCAGATGAGGTACGCGGATTAAACTGGACTCGTGGAAAGATTCGGTGGGGAAACCAACAAATCATAACTTTAGATAACCATCCTTTGAATTTTAATATTAATGGAAGTAGCAGTAAGAATATCGTATCCATGAAAAATGGGAAACTTGTTTTTAATATTTACATTAAAGTAGATTCTTCCATTCGTGATATGACTGGAACTACAGATCCAAATAAAAATCCAAGTTTACTTCAAGTACTTGAAAGAAAGCAAGAACAAGCGGTAAATAACGAGGTAACCCTGGCTATACACGCGGCTCAAAAGACCTTAAAGGCGGATGTTTTTGATCTGGGTGAATTAGTTTACAGAACATACCCAAAAGAGTGGTCTAAAATTAAAGGTAACTGGACGGAAATGTTTCCAACTATTCCTATTGAAGTAACCGTTGATTGTAATATTCACAATACCGAAGTTATTTCAAAACCACAATCCTAACTAAAAGGGGGGATAATTATGAGAGAAAAAATTACAGCACATCAGCTACTTTCAATTATGATATTATTACCCTATGGAAGTGCCATACTATTCTTTTTGACCCCGGAAGTAAAACAAAATATATGGTTTTCCTTGATGTTTTATGCTGTGGTGGCACTACTACTTCAATTTATCTATACAAATATATATAAAAACTATCCTGGGGATAGCATTGTTACCTATATGCCTAAAATATACGGCAAAATATTAGGATCAATTATTAGCATGATGTATATCTTATATTTTGTTTATCTTGGAGGCCGTGTTTTTAGAGATTACATAGAAGTTATAAGAACATTTACTCTGCCAAATACTCCTATTCTCATTACATCGTCTTTTATAACTATACCACTAATATATGGTGTGTATAAAGGTTTAGAAAATCTGGTCAGTCTTTCAGAAATTTTTCTAATTATTCTTATGTTTTCCATTGGATTTTTATGGATTCTAATAATTATATCTGGAGATATTGTTAAACCTGCCAACCTTTTACCTGTTTTAGAAGATGGTGCTTTGCCTGTTATCCTAAAAAGCTATAAACTAATATCTTTTCCATATGGAGAATTAATAGTTTTAACCATGTTTTATCCCTTTGTTATTCAACAAGATAAAATAAGAAAAGCTCTTTTTTTCGGATGCATTTCTGAGGGGATAATGTTAACAATGAATAATATTCTGTTTATTGTTACCCTTGGTGTAAGTTTTGCCACTACTAATAATTTTCCTTTAGTTGAAACATTGCGTCTAGTACATATAGGTGAATTTTTGAGTAGACTTGATATAATATTTATTGTATTGTTATTGACAGCCGGCTTTTATAAGGTATGTATGTGTCTATATGCTGCTACCTTGGGTGCAACTCAGCTATTTAAAATAGATAATCGTTGGTGGGGACCTATGTGTATACTGCTTGGAATAATAATATGTACAATTTGCATCTCTATTGCTACAAACTATCCAGAGCATATAAAAATAGGTCTAGATTTAATAATTAGTACCATAAATTTACCTATTCAAGTATACATCCCTACCATTACATTTTTATTTGTGAATATGAAAAAAATTTTTCTACTAAAATCCCATGATTAAACTGTTATATATGTGATTTTAATCTCAATGAATTAAACTTAGACATCATACTAGTCTATTTTGCGAGAGATGTCTAATTGTGTTATCATTAGTAGTAAGGAAAATATATTAACGTTGGAAGGACTAAATATGAATTTATTAAGCATAGAGAGCATATCAAAAAGTTACAGTGAAAAAATCTTATTTGATAACTTAAACCTTGGAATTGACGAGGGTGATAAAATAGGTGTAATTGGTGTAAACGGAACAGGAAAATCCACTTTACTAAAAATAATTGCAGGACTTGAAACTCCTGATACAGGAAATATTACAAAGGTAAAGTCCATAATTATAGAGTATTTACCTCAAATACCTAAGTTTTCTCCAGATGCTTCTGTACTTAACCAGGTTTTTAGAGGTGATTCAAAATCCATTAAATTACTTAGAGAATACGAAGCAGCTATGGCTGACATGAATACCCCTAGCGAAAAGTTAATGGAACTATCTGGTGAAATGGACTCACAAGGTCTTTGGAATCTTGAAAGTGAAGCAAAATCCATACTAACTCAACTTGGTGTAAATAATTTCACAGAAAAAATAGGGAATTTGTCTGGCGGTCAAAAGAAAAGGGTTGCTCTGGTTTCTGCACTATTAAACCCATCTGATTTATTGATTTTAGACGAACCTACCAACCATCTTGATAATGATACTATAGACTGGTTGGAACAATATCTAAATAAACGAAAAGGTGCATTACTCATGATAACCCATGACAGATATTTTTTAGATAGGGTTGCTCATGAAATTGTAGAACTTGATAATGGTACGCTTTATACTTATTCAGGAAATTACAGTAGTTTCTTAGAACAAAAATTAGAACGAGAAACTATAGAAGAAGGCACACAGAAAAAGCAAAAAAGCCTTTTAAGAAACGAATTAGCTTGGATAAGACGTGGTGCTCAGGCTAGAAGCACAAAACAAAAAGCTAGAATTGAACGTTTTGACAAGCTTAAAGACGATGTAAGTTCAATATCAAACGAAAAAGTAGAAATATCCCTTGCTGGAAGCCGTCTTGGAAAAAAAGTTATCGAAATTGAACATATAAGCAAAAGTTTTGGAGATAGAACTCTAATTAAAGACTTTAGTTATATATTATCGAGAAAAGATAGAATTGGAATCGTAGGTCCAAACGGAAGTGGAAAATCTACCCTTATAAATATTTTGTGTAAAAAGCTTATGCCTGATAATGGTGAAATAATAACAGGTGAAACCGTAAAAATAGGCCTGTTTTCTCAAGATGTTCGAGGCATGAATGAAGAATTGAGAGTTATAGAATATATAAAAGAAGGAGCAGAAATACTAACTACCTCAGATGGTACTAAGGTTACTGCTTCCCAAATGCTTGAAAAGTTTTTATTTCCAAAAGATTTGCAGTGGGATCCAATTTCTAAGCTTTCTGGAGGAGAAAAAAGAAGACTATTTTTACTAAGGGTTCTTATGGAAGCTCCTAATGTTCTGCTACTAGATGAACCTACCAATGATTTGGATATAGCAACCTTAGCTATTTTAGAAGATTATATAGACCATTTTTCAGGGGCCGTAATTTCAGTATCCCATGATAGATATTTTCTTGACAGAACTGTGGGAAAGATATTTTTATTTGAAGGAAACGGGAAAGTATCCTTCCATACTGGAAACTATTCAGATTTAAATTATGAACTTATGCACAAAGGTGATAAGTCCACCGACAAGCCTGTGGATAAAAACAAAGAAACCCCTAATAAAACTAAAGAAAAACCATTGAAGTTTACTTTTAAAGAACAAACGGAATATAATCAAATAGATTCAATTATTGCGAATCTTGAAGAAAAAATAGCTAAATCCCAAAAACAAATAGAGGGTGAAACCACTGATTATGCAGCAATTGAAAAGTATATGGATGAAAAATCGAAGTTAGAAAAAAAACTAGAAAAAAAGATGGAACGTTGGGTTTATCTAAATGAACTTTCAGACAGAATCAATAACAATTGACAATGGACAATTAAAACCTTTCGTGGTTGTTTTATAAAATAAAAGGCAAGTTGATTTGTTTCACACAAATCTGCTTGCTTTTTTTATTATCTTAAAGGTTTTTCGGCACAGCCGAAAATCTTCCTTAACTTTTAACTCTTAACTTTTAACTCTTAACTTTCTAAGCTTGCTTGCTTACTACTGTTGAGAGCGCTTATTTAGGGTTTCTTTCACTTTTTTTATGTCGTGAGCATTTATATTGGCCATTTTAAAATAGCATAGGGCTGATGGAACTAAAAATATTTGGAAAGCTATTAGGGTTATTACATAATTATTAGGTTCACCTTTAAATATTGAAACAAGTGCTAATACATATCCTACACCAACATTTCCAATGGTTCTCCCTAAACTATTTGCAAGATTTGCTATACTAAAAGCTGCACCTCTATGCTCAGGAAGATTTACATCTGTTATTAGTGCAAGCCAGTTTGGAGTATTCGAAGATTGTGTGGAACTAGCTAGAAGTGCTAATATAAATATTCCTATCATCCAAGGATTTATAAATATTTGTTTTATAATGCTAATTAGCAAGGTATAAGTATTGCTATTGTCCAGTGAAAGCTTATTCATTGGTATGGCAAACATTGTCATATACAAAGGCATAGTTATAAATACAAAAAATGAAGTTATCAATGCTCTTCCCTTGTAGCTTTTTCTTTGAACTAAGTCCCCCAAATATCCGAAACCTGCGGAACTTAGCCCCCCAAGCTGAAAGATTGCGAATAAGTATCCCGCTGCTATAATTGCTGTCTTATTGTCATATCCTTGGCTTTGAATCTTTGCAATATATAATGTTGGAAGCCAAATAAGACTTCCCGTTGTAATATTCATAAAAAAGCCTTGAAGTAAAAGCAGTATATTGCTTTTTTTTGATATTATCCCCTTAACCTCACTAAGTTGTATATTGTAATTATACTCACTTCCACCTTTTATAAGGTTTTGAAGCTCTGGATCTGATCCACCCATTACTGGTTCTTTCACAAAAATATATAGAAAAGTTAATAGTAACCCTATAATACTTACAATTTCAAAGGGTTTCCTCCAACTTACCGTAGCACCAATAAGTGACGCCATTAGTGCACCTACTATTCCACCTAATCCCTGAGACATGCCCCAAAGGCTTAGGATCATTCCTCTGTATCTATAGGGTATAAAATCTGTAAGCACGCTGAAACCAATGGAAGCTATACACCCTAAACCAATTCCTGTACAAATTTGAGATATTAAAAGTTCTAAATAATTATTGCTTCTTGAGGTAAAAAATACTGATATGGACCATATAATTGTACCAAACATAATAAGTCTTTTTCTGTTGTATTTTCCCGCTGCATATCCCCAAAGAATAGAAGACAGTGCTGTAACAAGTATATTTATTGCAGATACAATACCAAGTGAAGATATAGGAACCTTTAAATCCTTAGCAATGGACGAAAATAATGGAGGAAACAAACCAATTATAATATTATCAAAGGCTGCTAATGCCACAAAAACAAATATAGTATATATAATTCTAATATTACTTTTTTTCATAGATTAATAACTCACTCCTAAGCTTCATTTATGCATTTATCTATTTGGCTAGTCTTTTTATTATCCCCCAAAAATATTAAAATTAGATTAAGTTTGAAAATGTTTTACAGATTCTCATTAATTTTATCCATTTTAACATTATTATCTAACTTTCTGCAAGCAAAAAGAGTTGCCTTAAATTTAAGACCACTCCTAATGTAAATTTCTTTTCAGACGCCTTAAGTGGAGATAACTGTCCATTTACTCCTTAAAATTATTAACAATCTTCCTTAATAATTTAAACAGTTCTTGTTTTTCTTCTTCAGTATCAAGGGCGTCTAATAGCCGTTCATAAACCGTATTTTCGAACTCTAAATGCTCTTTTTGAGCAAGACGACCTTCTTCTGTAAGCTGAAGACCGTAAGATCGTCTATCCCTTTTACTGATTACCCTATTAATATAATTACGCTTTTCAAGCCTATCAACAGCATTGGTTAAAGTACTTTTAGGTATATCTATAAAAGCACAAATTTCTCTTAAAATAACATCAGGCTTTTTGGATACAATACTGATTATACTTATTTCAATAGTTGTTAATCCATTAATTCTTGAATATTTTTCTTCAACTTTCCTAAAGTTAGATTTTTGCATCATAACGTGCCACAGTTCACTAAATTCTTGAATTTGTTCGTTATTTTTTTTGTCCACTGTCATGGTGGCACCTCCGTATTTTTGTTATCTTTTAAGGTTATTTTAACATATTATTTTTTTATAGCCATATCTTTTTTCTTGTTCTTACCTATATTTTGCTTCAATTTTTCTATGGTGAATGGTTTACCATGAGCTGGGAATATTTCCTTTGTCCCCATTGAAATTATTTTACTCCAACTTTTATAATATTCATCAATATCGCAAATAAATATTACACAATACTTAGTTCCAGCAAATAAAAGCATATTGGCAGCTGCATCACCTACAATACAATCCCCATCATCAAATAATATGGAAATAGAATCAATACTATGACCAGGTGTTTCTATAATTGTACCATTTAATTGAATTCCAATATCTTTTAATCTTGTTTCTCCTGTAATAAGAATATCCTTATCTCGAAGCTTATATATAGGAAATTTCAAATTTCTTTTAGGATCAACATATTTTTTCAAAGTTATCATTATTTTGATACGCTTAGCTGAAAACATCCATAATAGCCCTATACGTTTATTTACCAGGCCTCCACCATGGCTTTTGTCATTTTCTCCTTTTAACAATAAATCCTTAGCTAGATATGACATCACTACTATAACGCGATCGTTCACTTCTAATATTTTATTTAATAGTCCACAATGGTCATCATGATGATGGGTTAAAATAATATGCGAAATTTCATTAATACTTACATTTATTTCTTTTAATCTCTTGCAAAATAATTCCCATTCACACTCATAACCGGTATCAATTAAAATATATTTTGCTTTATCTTTAATTAAAAAACAATTTGTAACGGAGAGTTTCAAAGTAATTAATTCCATTTTCTTACCCCTCTAATAATTTATAAAAATACTAATATTCTAATGTAATATTCTTTAATTTTTTATTATTTATTAACTTCAGCCGTTGTTATAAATGAACTATGATTCACCCTACTAAATGAAAGCACACTAAATCCACATTTCATAAATAATTTATTAATTTCTGCTTGTGAATATATTCTAAAATCTCCTTTTTTGCTGTACCTAAGTGACAAATTTATTAATTGCCTAACTGGAGATATGGCCCAGGGATCTCCTATAATTAAATTTCCCTTAGCTGTTAACACTCTTGCCATTTCCCTTAATACTTTTTCAGGCTCAGGATAATGATGAAATGAGTCCGTACAAATAACTGCATCGAAGGTATCGTCCTTCCATGGTAATTTCTCTGAATCACCAATCTTTAATTCTACCTTATTATTCAATGTTTTTTTTGCTATATTTAGCATCTTTTCTGACAGGTCTACACCAGCAAGAATAAGTCTATCATCCTTAGATAGTTCAGAGAGTATTGTTCCTGTTCCACAGCCTACATCTAAAACTTTTAAGCAATTAAACTTTTTTACACTTTCAATTACATTGGCATATAATTTTTTAGCATGCTGTCCATTACTACTTGAAGCATAAACATTTGCCTCATTATCGAATGTCTGTTTGGATTTTTCTTTGTATACTTCATTACTAGTCATAATTTGGTACCCCTTTAGTATTGTTCCTTTATCGTATTTTATTATAATTAAACAATACTTGTTAAGGATAATTTTGTCAACAATTTTGCAAAAAATGATACACTTAGATTATTTTTTGACGCCCCCTTTCAATGCTTATTTATCTCAATTTCAAAAAAGATTCTGACAAATCGTCAGGATCTTTAAAATTTCTTTTAAACACCTAAATGATGTTTTATGAGCGAAGCTATTTACTACAGTTATTTTGGGTTATTACATCCCTTACATATTCAACATCAAATTCATCTATCTCTGCAATATATTCTATAGAGAACCCTTTTCTATAGTGCTTCAATATCAGTTCCTTTCTTTCTCTTTCTACCCCTTCTTCCCTACCTTCTTCCTTATAGTGCAATTTTCTAATTTCATCTATACTCATTTTCAATACACCCCCATTTGTATTTTTATACGCTTCATATTTCTTTTGTAACTCCGGACTTTCAATTAAAAATAAATATTCTAAAAAATCTATTAATGCCTTAATTTGATCATTATTTTTAACTTTATCATAATTTATCAATTCTGATGCTAATTTTATTTTCGCATTCATAATAGATTTGATTTTTTGCATATTCAATATGTATTCCCGCCATAATATAAGAAGTAACAAAATTAGTGTTACAGATAGTAGTTATCGGATAAAGAATTCAAAAGCAAAATATTCATTCCTCTGACGTATTATCCTTCAATGGGACAATACTGCTATGATCTTAATTTGTCAACCATTTTTTGTATACTTTTCTATTTTCTTTTTGTGTTTAAAAATTATTTGTACTACAATGGAAAAAGGGATAAGTACCAAGGGACAATTGATAGTTGAAGAGTTAAGAACTAAAAGACATTATAAGGAGTTGAATCTTTGAATAAAAATAGCACAAATAATATTTTAATAAATTGGCATGATTTTAAGTTAAAGATAATAATCGAAGGAATGATTGTTGGATTTTTTACCGGACTATTAATAGTTTTTTATAGATTTCTATTGGATAAAGCACTAGCTTTTACAAAAAATATGTATTCTTTGGAATGGAAAAATCACTGGCTTATCCCTATATGGTTTGCTGTTTTAATTGTTGGTGGATGGATTGTAGGGACGATTTCGAAAAAATATCCTATGGTATCCGGAAGTGGAATACCTCAGGTTGAAGGAGTGTTATCAGGAAAACTCAGCATGAGTTGGTGGCGAGTTGTATTATTTAAGTTTGTGGGTGGGGTTATATCTATTGGTGCTGGTTTGTCCTTAGGTCGCGAAGGCCCATCGGTGCAAATGGGTGCAGCTATTGGTCAAGGTTTTAGTCGTATTTTTAAAAGATTTAAACTTGAAGAAAACTTTTTAATAACTTCAGGAGCGAGTGCTGGACTTTCTGCGGCATTTAATGCACCTTTCGCAGGTGTGATTTTTGCTTTGGAAGAAATTCATAAAAATTTTTCTCCTACCATTATGACCTCAGCTCTTGCTGCTTCATTAACGGCAGATTTTGTGTCCAAGGAATTTTTTAGTATGAAACCAATGTTTGATTTTAAACAAATAACCGCAATTCCACTTAATAATTACGCTTATATAATAGTACTTGGAATTATATTAGGTCTATTTGGAGTAGTTTTCAACAAAGGAATATTTAAATCTCAAGATATATATGCAAAACTAAAATGGATTCCTTCACAGTTTAGACCTGTTATTGCATTTTTAACAGCAGGGATACTGGGATTATTTATGCCCCAGGTATTAGGTGGGGGAGAGACCATAATAAGTTCACTTGTGACTACACCACTATCTCTAAAGGTGTTATTATTACTTGTAGTTGTAAAATTTTTATTTACTATGGTGAGTTACGGTTCTTCTGCGCCTGGTGGTATATTCTTACCACTTTTAGTTGTTGGAGCATTAATTGGCGTTATATATGGTAATATTATGCATGGCATTTTTGGATTTAATTTAATCTATATTCCCAATCTTGTTATTCTTGGTATGGCAGGCTACTTTGCGGCTATTGTTAAAGCCCCTATTACCGGTTGTATACTGATAACTGAAATGACAGGATCATTTTCACATTTGCTTTCAGTTGGATTAGTTTGTTTGATTGCTTATATGGTAGTAGACGTTTTAAATTCAAAACCTATTTATGAAGTTTTATTAGAGAGATTTTTACATAAAGGCACAAATAAATTTAAAGGTAAAAAAGACACAAAAGTAATTATTGAAACTTCAATTTTTATGGGTTCAAAGCTTGATGGTAAAATGGTGAAAGAAATGAAATGGCCAACTGGTTGTTTGGTGGTTGCGATAAAAAGAGGAGAAACGGAGATTATTCCTACTGGTACTACAAAAATAATGGCTGGAGATTACCTTGTGGTGTTATCTAATGAAGACAACGCTTCTGAAATAAAGGAGCATTTATCAAAGGCAGGAGAATACTTAACAAGTTAAGAGTTAAAAGTTAAGAGTTTAGGAGATTTTGCCTTGGGGCAAAATAGAATCAACTAATTAAAAGCAAATAGTGAAGGTACATGGATTTGTGTAGATCCAGGTACTTTCCCTATTTAAAGGTTTCCATTTTTTGTATTGCATTATTATCAGCTATCCTTGGTTATTACCACCTTTTGATATTACACATCTAATTTATCCTAACAATGGTTACCACTGCAGAGTATCCATTGGTGACAACAGTTGAAATATTGCCAGTGCTTCCATTTTGAAATTGATATATTGAGTTTGGAACGGTAACGTTAATTATTCCTGTACCAAAAACTACTGTATCACTAGCATTTGGTATAGGTGATGAGGTTATAGCCGTTGATATTAAAGCAGTACTTGGAGATGTTTCTGTTAAGTTAACTACTACATTCATTGCAGCACCAGAATTATTTGATATTGATACCCACCAATTCACTAAATATTGACCTGATGAAGCTATAGTGAAATTGCCTGTTGCGGACACATATGATACTCCACTAGATAAATCTGCAATATTAAGCAATATGGCACTTCCTGGCGTTATTAGAGAAGATGCCGTGTCATGTACCATAGCATACGCATTAAATGATGTTCCATTTAAGCTAATGCCGATATCTTGCCAATATGAGCTTTCCAATGGATAAACTGGTGCAGGACTAATTGCCGTAGTATTATAACCAACTATAAAACTTGCAGGTATAGTTGCCGTTGCCCAACCAGTAGCCCAAGTTTGATTTGCTATACTGTTATTAGAAGCATATACAACAGTACTTCCAGTTGAACTTGAATCTACTGCAATTAAACCCTTACCAGCTGTATTTTGAACTGAATTTCCGCTTACTTCTATAAAACTAAATATTGAATTATTAACATTATATAATAATACAGGTGCATTGCCTTCATTACTAGTAATATTATTATCTATAAATAGTTCAAAATTAGAACCTACAAATTCCTCCATAAGCAGTAGCTGTTTTAACGGGAAATGTGATGATAGTAGTTGCACATTGTTACCTACTAATAATTCACCTTGTAATGTACCTGTAAGATTAGTTATACGTGTGAACTTACTTTGATTATTGGTTGATTCTGAAACAAAAGTATTGTTATATATTATGCTTTTACCAGAAGTCGCTGTAATTATTATATCGTCATATCCATGACTCGCCGGTCCAACATAGGTAAAATTACAGTTACTTATCTGAAACTCTGCGGCTCCAATATAAATTCCAATATCAGCTATAGCTATTTGGCAATTATTTATATAGATACCTGTAGCACTTAAATTATTCATTCCAATAGCTGTGGATGATGAAAAAAATTCATAACTTTGCACTAGATTCATATTTTCAATTACTACATTTGATACATTTATATTAAACAATGGATATAAATTATGACTACTAGTTACAATTGTTGTATTGGCTCCTACAGTTTGCCCTTCAATAGTAACTGATTTGTTTACGTTAATGGTTGCAGTAAGATCAAAAGTCTCTGGATTCAAAAGAAGTCTATCTCCATTATTTGCAACTAATAACGCTGCATCAATGGTTGCATAAGTTTGCCCAGTGCCAACAAGTAACGTGGCTCCTGTAGGTGGTGGGATTGTTCTAACACCTGGTGGTATAGGTGACGCAATTTTAATATATACTTCTCCTGTTGTAGTATCAATATAAATATCACCTATATTTCCTATAGCTAAAGTCGGCGCTCCACTCCCTGATAAAATAGATGAACCATTTTTCCCTGTAGCCCCTCTAACCCCTTGAGGTCCTTGGTATCCTTGATATCCCTGATATCCTCTTGGTCCACGATGTCCTTGAGGTCCTTCAGGTCCTAGTTGCAATGCTTTCCATCTTACTCCTGTATCTCGATATAAAATACCATAATTAGTATCTAAAAAAAGTCTACCTTTTATCTTTGCTGATGGCCTTTCATTAGTCGTTCCTTCCTGGATAGAAGGGGTCCCTCCTTCATTAATTACAAAGGTTGGGTTGTCATTTTTGTCATAACCTAAAGTGTCTTTATTCATTTTCATATCTCAACTCCATATTATAATCACTATATTATAATATATTTGTTGATAACCTTGGTTGTGTATAAAAATATGTTGGATGAACATTTAGTTTATCATTTGAACATTTGATTTATTCAAATCTATCTGTGCATTTTTAGGTATTTTTATTAGTATTATTCTTGTATAATGATATGGTACTACAAAAGAGCTCTGGTTATTTTTATCCTTAATAAATTGATTTACAGTAAAATCATAATCAAATGCACTTATGTTAATTTCTTTATCCACTACTTTGTCTATGGTTAATGTATCATCCTTAAAGTGTGATATTAAAGGCAAAAATTTATTAGTTATATCTATTCCATGAAAAATGCTTTTCACTGCGTAATTTGTTACCTGAATTTTCCCATCATCTTCTTTTTTTCGTTCAACCCAAATTTTTTCATTAACATCTGTACCTCCTTGTATTCTTAAAAACTGACCTTTAATCTGAAAGTTATTGCTACCTTGCTTAATAAATTCCTTTGAAAAACTTAATTTTCCATCTATAACAAGTTGTTTGAAGCCATCCACTCCATTTTCAACATTATTATAATCTGATTTTTCCTGCGAGTAATCACTTGGTATAAAATTTTTGTTTGGTATTAAATAAAATATTAATAGCGCTACACAAAGTACTATGATATATATCATAGCAAAAATCTTTTTTGTATTCATTGAGATTGAAGGTGAATTTTTGCTTATAATTCTCATTATAAAACCAATAGGTACTAAAATAATTAAAATATTTAGAATACCTACCAATATTGGAATTCCACTGATCATCATCTCCTCACCTCCAAATTACTCACTATTTTTACTGCCGCCGTGAATAATATTGCCGATGTTACAACAATTTTTATAATGAACATAAACACAGAAGATTCTGCAGCATAAAAATTACGAATTCCTGCTACTGTATTGGAATATGATTGATTTGCTAGTATTAGAAACATTGATCCAATAATAAGTCCTGGTATAATTATTGAAAATACTTTGTTAATCTGTGCTAAAGCACCAATTAGGTAGCCTAAACTACTTATTAATACAGCATAGAGCGCGGCACTTATCATTCCTATAAACAAAGCCTTTGGTGATATAAAAAAACCTTCGCCTACTATATTTGCGCTAGACCTTGTAAAATAAAACACTACTCTAAGAAAAACACCACTGAGAGAAGTAGTAATCCCAGCAAAAATACAGAGAGTTATTATATACGCTATATCAGAAAAACTACTGCTGTACCTGTTCCCTACAATAGCTATATCCAGATTTTTATATTTTTCTGTTTGAACGATAAATGCTATACTAAACAGCATTATAAATGTTAACACAGTTACAATTGCACTGTAGTATACACTTATTTTTACAGAACTCGTGGCACCTGAACTAACAACCTGTGAACTACTAGCAACTAAACTTAATATTATTCCAATAATTTGAAATATTACAAGATTAAAAAATAATTGAAAATATGCCTTAAGTTTAAAACTGTATTGTAGTTTTGTTACTTTTAGCAAATTACTCTCTACTAAAAACATCATCAATACCCCCTTCAGCTTTAGCTGTTAAATATACACATAAATCATCAGAATTTAT
This sequence comes from uncultured Clostridiaceae bacterium, assembly GCA_963725425.1. Lineage (GTDB taxonomy): Bacteria > Bacillota > Clostridia > Clostridiales > Clostridiaceae > Clostridium_I. The sequence continues at coordinate 162,585 of CAVRYJ010000045.1, read as the reverse complement.
ATTTGATATTTCAAGATGTTGGGTTTTTGCCTTGTTAAGCTCTGCTTCAGATAACATATTTTTAACTACAACAAAAACGTAATTGCCATTGCCTTTTTCCTCATGTAAAATTTCTTTACCACTTATAATTGAGTTAACTAAATTTATGTCACCTCTTATGCCTACTGCCATTTCTTTAAGCTCTTCTATTGGCTTTTGAAAAATTATTGTTCCATTTTTTATGAGCAATATATTTTCTAGGATTGATTGTATTTCTGAAAGCAAATGGCTTGAAACTATAATTGTTCTAGGATATAATAAATAATCTTTTAAAAGTGCTCTATAAAAATCTCTCCTAACCGCTGAATCCATTCCTGTTGTAGGTTCATCAAAAATTGTAAGAGAAGCACGAGATGCCAGTGCTACAATCATGTTAAATGTGCTTTTTTGGCCTTTTGAAAGTTTAGTAGGTTTCTGCTTTGGGTTTAGTGCAAAATAACTAAACAATCCTTCTGCTAATTTATTGTCCCAGTTAGGATAAAATTTGCCTACCTCCTCTAAAATTTCTTTTAAATTTAAATCAGAAGAAAATACTAGATTATCGTCAGCGAAAAAAGTGTTTGCTGAAACTTTGATACTATTAAATGGATTTTCCCCAAATACGGCTACTGAACCTGATGTACTCCTTGTAAAACCAGCTAATATTTTTAATATTGTTGTTTTACCTGCTCCATTTCTACCAATAAGCCCAGTTATACTGTTTTCCTCAATAGTAAAAGAAAGGTTATCTAGTACTTTTGCCTTACCATAGCTTTTGGTTAGTCCACTAACTTCAATTACACTCATTAAAATCCCCCTCATTCTTTGCTTTTATCGATCTAATCATTGCAAATAATTCCTCTTCCTGTACATCTAGAAGACTGGCTTCTCCCAAAAGTTCTAATATCAAATCCTTTAGTGTCTCATTTTTTCTCTTACTAAAGATCAACTCCTTAGCCCCAGTTGATACAAACATTCCAAGTCCTCGCTTTTTATAAAGAATATTTTCATTTAGTAAAATAGTAAGACCTTTAGCAGCCGTAGCAGGATTAATATTGTACATATCTGCTAACTGATATTGAGAATACATCTTCTCATCTACTCCAATACTGCCGTTTAATATTTGGTTTTCTAGCCACTCTGAAATTTGCACATAAATTGGTTTTACACTTTCGTTATTCAGATTCAAATTCAATCGCCTCCTTGTGTTCCTAGTAAGTTTTATATAGTCGTTTAGTGAATTTAGTTTTCTGGCTTAAACTTTAATATGATGCTAAAAACTTCAAAACTGTAGCTTAGTACGTTACTGTTATAATGTACTATATAATATTTTCATATATTTGTCAATACATCATTTTATTTACCAACCAAAAAATAAAAAAACTCTTACCATGTTTCTAGGTAAGAGTTTTTTTTCATATATAAAGTCATATTCTAAAATTTAATCACTTCGATAGGACCATAACCTTTGTTTATTTTGAATTCACCAGCTTCAATGTAAAAAAGTTCCAATATAGGATTTGTCACTGTTTTATACATATCTTGAACGCTTTTAGAAATTTTAGAAAATACCTCTGCCTTTTCTGCTGCATCTGTAATAAACACAGCTTTTCCTGAAAGTCTAACATTATAGCCTTCACTAACCCCTGCAAATGCTACTTGTGGATTTGCTTTCATTTGCTTATATACTTCTTTTGTATTAGCTGTTCCAAAATAGAATTTATTTCCTTCTGAATATTGAAACTGCCAACCTCTAAGCTCTAGTTGTTCACCATTTGTTGTAGCAAAATAACCAATAGTACCAGGTTTAAAAATGTCTTTAACTTCTTCTAAATTCATAAACTTACCTCCAACATATATTTTGATATCAAAGTAATTATAATAGATATATGCTTTGATGTCAAAGTATTATTCAAAAAATGTAGATAATATTAAAAATTGTTGTATATTTTTTCTAGAGTTTTGAGAAATACTTGCTTCTCTTTATCAGTAATCCCCCTATATTCCTTTTCATATAGCTTTTCTGAAATTTTTATAAAGCTAGGCTCTAACTCCTTTCCTTTTTCAGTAAGATAAATAATGGTAAACCTATTATCCACCGGGTCTTTTTTAAATGAAACATACCCCTGTTTAGTTAATTTACCTATCAAAGCCGTTACCGTAGACCTATCTTTATTGATATGATTTGAGATTTCCGTCATTGTACATTCCCTGTACTTAAACAACGCTTCTAAAATATCTCCATGAGATGGTGCTATATCTGTAACCCCTATATTTTTTAGCTCTTCCAATAAAAAATCATTTGCTCGTTTTCTAATTCTTCCAATGGTCTTAATACTACTATCAATTTTCATACCTCGATTATACTTTGATATAAAAGTATTGTCAATGGCATCTTTTATTTTTTAGCAATATAAGCGTTGCATAAATTCATCCTATAAATTCTTTTTTCTTATATTTTTCAAAATACCTTTTTAAGAATTTTATGAATAGCTTAGATGAATTTGATAAATACTGTTCTTCAGGCCAGAATAAATAAAGTGTACGCTTACATACTGGCTCCTTAATATGTATAAGCGTCATAGAAGAGCCGATTGAATTTCCCCAAGTAATTGAAGGAAGAAAAGCAACAGCCTGCCCTATTTTTATTAGTCCTCTAAGGGTAGAAGGGTCATCACTTTCAAATATTATATTTGGTTTAAAACCAGCATATCTACAATAAGAATCTGTGATTTTTCTAAGTATCTGTCCATGCTGTAGACTTGTATAGTTTTCATCTTTAGCCTCTTTTAGACTTATTTCTTTTTTGCCTGCTAAGTGATGGTTTGAAGGCACTGCAAGAAATATTTCCTCGGTAATTAAGGAAATACAGTTTGTTTTATCTGGTTTAAGAGCTGATGACGTTATGCAAAGGTCGAAATCCGTAACAGTTTCTAATGATGAAAAATGCTGAATAAGCTCAAAATTTATATGAGGATATAGCTGGTTAAATTTATGCAAATAATCGGGTAAAAACTTTGAACCCGACAGAATTAGTAGTTTTATGTTACCTGACTCCTGGCCTGATAGATCTTTTAGCTCTTTTTTCGTGTCTTCAAGTTTCTTAAAAATATCATTTACATTTTTAAGAAATATTTTTCCGTATTCATTAAGACGTATATACTTTCCACGACGATCAAATAACTTAAATCCAAGCTCATTTTCAAGATGTGTTATTGTTTTGCTTAAAGATGGCTGCGAAATATGAAGTTCTTCCGCTGCTCTAGTCATATGCTCAAATGCTGCTACCGTTTGAAAATATTTAAGCTGTAATAATTCCAATTTACATACTTCCCCTCATAGGTTTAAATGTATAGATACTATGTCAAATTATATATTAGACGCAGTTCTTTTTCAATGTTAACATGAACTCGTACTTAGAAATCAACACATTACTTAGGAAACATAAGTAAATAGTTATCTATTTTTCGTCAGATACCTAATATGAAAGGAGACAAAAACATGTATAAATCTAGTTTCCAAATAAATTCAAAACATTCCTGGACAACTCATAGAGATAAGAAGTCAAAAAAAATACTCGGGAATCAAACAGCTTACTACAAATAGTAAAATCATTCCTACTAATAAAATCGTTGAAGTACTAGAATCATTAATTTCTCCCGGTGATCGAGTTGCTTTAGAAGGCGATAATCAAAAACAAGCATCATTCCTTTCTACAGCACTCTCAGAGGTTAATCCTAAAAAAATAAATGATTTACATATGGTTATGCCTAGCATATCAAGACCAGAACATCTTGATCTTTTTCAAAAGGAATTGCAAAGATTCTTGATTTCTCTTTTTCAGGTAATCAAAGTCTTAGAATAGGACAGATGATTCAAGATGGGATAATTCAGGTTGGTTCAATTAATACATACATTGAATTATATGCAAGACTTTTTGTAGATTTAGTTCCTCATATAGCATTAGTAGCTGCTGAAGAAGCCGATGCTGATGGTAATCTTTATACTGGAGCCAATACTGAAGAAACACCTGTTATCGTTGAAGCAACTGCATTTCATGATGGAATAGTAATTGCCCAGGTAAATAAAATAGTAGACAAGGTCTCCAGAGTTGATATACCAGGCTCATGGGTAGATTTTGTTGTTGAAGCTGATAAACCTTTCCAGATAGAACCTCTTTTCACAAGAGACCCCGGAAATATTACTGAAATTCAAATTCTTATGGCAATGCTTACTATTAGAGGCGTATATGAACGTCATGATGTAACTTCATTAAATCATGGAATTGGATTTAATACTGCAGCCATTGAACTACTTCTTCCAACTTACGGTGAATCCCTAGGCCTTAAGGGCAGAATATGCAAATATTGGACTTTGAATCCGCAACCTACTCTTATTCCAGCTATAGAATCAGGATGGGTTAGTGGCGTACATTGCTTTGGTGGAGAACTTGGAATGGAAAAATATGTTGCTGCAAGACCAGACATATTTTTTATTGGTTCCGACGGAACTTTACGATCTAATAGAGCATACTGTCAAATGGCAGGTCAATATGCAACAGATTTATTTGCAGGTTCTACCCTTCAGATGGATAGAGAAGCAAACTCATCCACAGTAACTTTAGGAAGACTTTCTGGTTTTGGTGGTGCTCCTAACATGGGTAGTGATCCACACGGTAGAAGACATTCTTCACCAGCATGGCTAAGCCTTGCTAAAGGTGTAAGTCAAACCGGTATAACTAAAGGTCAAAAGCTAGTAGTACAAATAGTTGAAACATTTCAGCAGGGAAATAGTCCTGTATTTGTAGATTCTCTTGATGCTATACAAGTTGGAAAAGAGGCAAAACTTCCTTTAGCTCCTGTTATGATCTATGGAGATGACGTAACACATGTAGTTACTGAAGAAGGCGTTGCTTATTTATATAAAGCTCAAAATATTGATGAACGTAAACAAGCTTTAGCTGCAATCGCAGGTGTAACTCCAGTAGGAATGTCAATCACATCAAGTAAGATAAAAACATTAAGGAAAAAAGGTATTGTTGCTTACCCTGAAGATCTTAAAGTTAGCAGAACAGAAGCTAAACGTTCCCTACTTGCTGCAAAGAGTATAGAAGATCTTGTAGATTGGTCCGGTGGATTATATGAACCCCCAGCTAAATTTAAAACTTACTAATACATGTACTATTTAATATTAATTACGGAGGTGTATCATAATGGAAAAATATACGTTTAGTTATCCTGCAAAAAAATCTATGCCAAAACGTGCTTATGTTGGAGTAGTTGGATCCGGTGATCTAGAAGTTTTACTTGAACCATCCAAGGGACAAACCGCTGAAGTTTTTGTAACAACAAGATTTGATGGATATAAAGAAATTTGGGAAAACATATTAAACAGATTTTTTGAAGAAAATGATGTAGCTGTAAAGCTTGAAATAAATGATGGTGGGGCAACTCCCGGAGTTATTAAATTAAGATTATTACAAGCATTGGAGGTGAGTACTAATGAGAAATAGTTTTATAGAACTTAATGCACGTGATCGTGCTAAATCAGTACTTGATAAGGGTACATTTAAAGAGCTTCTTGGACCTTTTGAAAAGTTTAAATCACCACATCTTGAACCTCAAGGTATTGTTCCTGAAAATGATGATGGAGTAATAATCGCAAAAGGAAAAATTGACAATAAATCTGTTGTAATTATATCCATGGAAGGAGCATTCCAAGGCGGTGGAGTTGGAGAGGTTTCCGGAGCAAAGTTTGCAGGAGCTTTAGAGCTTGCACTTAAAGATAATGAACAAGGCATCAAAACATACCCTATAGTAATATTTGATACCGGTGGAGTAAGATTACAGGAAGCAAATTATGGCCTTCTTGCAATTTCAGAAATACAATCAGCTGTTGTAGCTTTAAGAAACTATGTTCCTGTTACAGGAATTATACCTGGAAAGATTGGATGTTTTGGTGGAATGTCCATGACTGCCGCATTGTTCACTACAGTTATAATTACTCCTCAAGGAAGACTTACATTAAACGGTCCTGAAGTTATTGAGCAGGAAGCTGGCGTAATGGAACTTGATTCAAAGGATAAAAAGCTTATATGGAATACTATCGGAGGAATCCAACGACAAGCAGCTAACCTAGTGGATGTACTAGTAGAAGACGATATAACTGAAATGAATGGAGCAATTAATGCTGCCATTTCTTCTAGCACAGAAAAAACTCCAAGATGTGAGCAGGTAGAACTTTACCTTAAAAGATTAAAAGCAATAGACCCTTCAAAACCATTAACATATTTAGATCTTAGAACATTATGGGGTAAAAACAGTTCTGCACCTAAGGCTGAAGTTCCTGTTAAAAATATTAGTGTGGAAAAAGTTGTAAGTCGTGGAAGAACCTGGTTTGAAAATCTTACTGGACTAAAAGATTTTAAAGCTAAAGAAGTAGGATCAGTTTTATGTGCTGATGCTGTTTTAGGAAATGAGACTGTACGTTATATTTCTGTAGTACCTGATCCTAATGCTCGCTATCCTCGTGCACGTCAAGGGGAAGTAGGCCTAGAAGAAGGATGGACTATGGCTAAATATATACATGAAGTTGTAAAAGAAGATGAGGCTAGAGATGTAAAACGAGCAATAATTGCCGTTGTTGATGTACCTAGTCAGGCTTATGGCTATAAAGAAGAACTTCTTGGAATATCCCAATCCTGTGCAGCTGCTGTAAATGCCTACGTAACAGCTAGAATGAGCGGTCATCCAGTAATCGCACTAATAGTTGGAAACGCAATATCAGGAGCATTCCTTGCCCATGGTTACCAAGCAAACAGACTTCTTGCACTTGATGATGATGGAGTATTAATACATGCTATGTCAAAACAATCTGCGGCTAGAATTACGAAAAGATCTGTAGCTGAACTTGAAGAAGCTGCTAAAACAGTTCCTGCCATAGCCTATGATATTCGTTCATACTCAACCCTAGGTTCCCTACATGAATTAATAGAAAATATAAACGCTGATTCACCAGCATCAGTAGATATTAAAACAATAAAAACAATTTTATGTGATTCAATAAAGGATGTACGTGAATCCTCCACTGATATTAAATGCAGACTTAATACAAAAAGAGCTAAAGTTGGAAGATCATATTCTGTTGAAGTGCGTAACATCTTAGAAAAAGAATGGAACTAAAAACACATGATTTATTAAAAATAAAAAATGTAGATGCTTTTTTAGAGAATTTACAGCAAGACAATTGGATTAATGAAGCAATTAGGCGTGCCCCCTTTGTTGTAGTACGCCGATGCATCTTGACAGAATCCCTTATCCCCGTTGGAATAAGAGGTTTTGAAAGATCCCAGCGTCTTGCTGCATCTTTATGTTATAACAATATATCAGATAAAATTTCCCCAGAACAAATATCAAAATTAAACCTCTGGGAAAACAATGAACATATTAAAAATACTAAAATATATAATATACTTCAATCCGTAGATTACATTTTAGAGCAAGAAGGAATTTCTTGGGGACCTACAGGAAGTACTGGTTTTGAACTTGTTTCAGGCATTACTACCGTTAACAAAGGCAGCGACCTAGATATAATCATCCGAGCTGAAAACCCACTAAACTTAAATACTGCAATAAGGGTTAAAGAAAAACTTGATGAGATTCCTTTTGTTATTGATAGTCAGATTGAAACCCCAAAAGGCAGTATTTCACTTATTGAATATTCAAGAAATGTTCATCCCATTTTACTACGTACAGTTAATGGTCCCTGCCTAGTAAATGATCCATGGATAAAGTGAAGGAGGAAACTATATGAGCATAGCTTTTTTATTTCCAGGTCAAGGTTCACAAGTTCCAGGTATGCTTCATAATTTACCTGATCACCCAAAGGTTACCGCCACTATTAATGAAGCAAGTGAAGTACTTGGCATTGATGTTCTTTCACTTGATACGATCAGTGCGCTTTCTTCAACCCATGCTGTTCAGCTTACACTTCTTATTTCTGGCGTTGCTATAGCCCGTGCACTTAATGATGAAAAAGCAAGCGCAGATATAGCCGCTGGACATTCTATAGGTTCCTTTGCAGCTGCTGTTATTTGCGGTGCTATGAGTTTTCATGATGCACTTAAAATAGTAGATCTAAGAGGCACCCTGATGAAAACTATGTTTCCCTCAGGCTATGGAATGGGGGTAGTCCTAGGACTTGATGAAAAAAGCGTGGATTTATTGATAAAACAAATTAGGTCCGATAATCGCCAGTTATTTATCTCCAATATAAACAGTAGTCAACAGATCATTGTTTCTGGCACCATTACTTCTATTAACAATTTATTTGAGCTAGCACTTTTAAAAGGAGCTCACAACACAAAACTTTTAAATGTAAGCGTACCTTCTCACTGTGAATTATTAAATCCAGTGGCAGAAGCTTTGAAAAAAGCAATGGAAAATGTTAAGTTTAATCAGCCTTCTATCCCGTATCTTAGTAATTGCAGAGCAAGACTACTTAGGAATGCTGAGGAAATAAAAAAGGATCTTTATTTAGAAATTGCTCAACCAGTTAGATGGTATGAAATCTCTAGAATGCTTTATGAGTTTGGAGCAAGATTATTTATAGAAGTTGGCCCTGGACATGTTCTCTCACATATGATAAGCAATGATTTTTATGATGTACGAACTTTGGCTATGGGTGACACCAAAAATGGATTTGAATCTGCTATGTTTTTAATTAAACGTGAAAAGAGTCAATAAAGTCCCATGAAAAATAGCAAGTCACTAGGCTTGTCTATTTTTTTAGGGTGCCAAAATTAATTTACAGATAAGAGGGGTAAAACTAATGGCTGAAAATAATGTAAATTTATCAAATGTAAATACCGCATCTGAAAGCGATGTAATGAAAGTTTCTGCCGTTTTAACAGTTATGTTTCAAGGTCTTTTGACCTTTATGATTAAGCAGCCACTAAATCCAGGTCAGAAAGTGGAAGTTGGAATTTTATATGATCTTGTGAGATTTTCAGCATCAGTGTTTATTTTTGCCATTTGTTTTGATTTGGCAAAAATGAAACCTGTAAAGTACCCAAAATACATATATAAAAAATTCAAAGAATTACTCATTCCATACTTTTGTTGGTCTACTGTTTATATATTAACAATTAATTTTTCAAGCTATAAAAGCATTTCAAGCGTTCTGCAAGCTTATATTTTTGGAACTGCTTCAGCACATTTATGGTATACAGTAATGATGTTTCAATTCCACTTGCTTATAATTCCAATCTTATTTCTTGCTAATAAAATCAGAAAAAATAGAAAAATCTCAATACCTGTTTTATGTACTTCTCTAGTATTGTATGTTTTTTTCATCTTTATATATGATAGATACATTTTTACACAATCTAATAAATATTTAGGTTATACAGATCGTACTTTTGTTATGTACAGTATTTTCTGCATGTTTGCCATAGTTACTTCTGTAAATTATGATAGATGGAAAAAAGTTATTCATAAAATAAAATTTTTTATACTCCCTCTATTTCTTATAGTTTATATTGTAACTAACAATGAACTATTGTCTAATGGAGCTAGTCATATTGATCTTAGAAATGCCACAAGCTTAAAACCCTCAATGTTAGCATATAATATACTTGTGATAATTTTGATATTTTCATTTGCTCTAATGCTAATAAACCATCATTCCAGGGTTTTACCGTTTATAAAATGGTTATCTACCTATGCATTCAGAGCGTATCTAGCAAATATTTTCTGCTTGAACCTTGTAGTTAAACTGCTTGGGAAATCTCTGAAAATCATACCACTTAACATGGCACTACCCTTAATATGGCTTACTACTGCTGTGTTTTCTTTTACAATTGTATTTGTTATCCACACGGGATTTTCTAAGTTAAAAGTTAAGAGTTATTGAAGATTTTTCTGCTGGGGCAGAAAAGTCGAGAAAATAAAAGGCAATTACAAATCGATTATTTTTAATCATTTGGTAATTGCCTTTTATTTTTTTAATTTATTTATTCTTTGTTATCACTAATTTTACAGACTCTGCATCAAGTTCATTTATCTCAGAAATATATTCTATAGAAGTCCATTTTATATCTGGTAATTTATATACATAACTTTTATCTTTTTCACGGTCACTTTTATATGTATAATTGCTGCAGCAACGATAATCGCAAACTATTACTTTAAATATCCATTCTAGTATAAATATATAGTATTATTTAATTACGACATTACTAAATATTAAAACTATTTCCACATCTACTACGAATAATAGAGTAGAAGGAGTAAAATATGGACAAAAAACTTATTAAACAAATAGAAAAAGGAAACAAGTCAGCTGCAAATGAACTTATTTCAAATTATTACAAAGAAATATATACATATGTGTATAAGCAAACCATTGATAAAAATCTATCCATGGATTTAACTCAAGATATATTCATAAGTATGCTAAAATCCTTAGGTAATTTTGATGATAAAAAAGCCTCCTTTAGAACATGGTTATATAAGATAGCTACTTATAAAATTGTGGACTATTACAGGTCAAAGAATTACAAATTGAGCAAAATCTCTATTTCTTTTGATGATACACAAATATTTGATGATAGAGATATAATGACCAAAATAATGTACAAACAAGATTTAGAAAAAATAATGGTAATAGTAAACATATTAGCTGCTCCTACTCAACAGGTGTTCAGGTTAAAGATATTTCAAGAATATACATTTCAAGAAATATCTAATATTCTTCTAATACCAGAATCCACAGTAAAAACTAAGTACTATTCCGCCATAAATAAAATTAAAATTTTATGTAAGGAGTAAAAAATGAAAGATGAAAAATTGAGCATAGATATGCCAGATGAAATTACTATACAAAATGAGATAGCTTCCATTGTAGGAAAAAGTATAAAAAAAGAAGAGTCATTTTATTTATACATGAAAAATATGTACAGGCAGTTAGGCTTTAAATGTTTGTTTCATGATTTAGTTGAAATCATATTTACGGTTATTTTAGTTTTAACCCTATTAATTTTAATTGGGCTAGCAGGAATTTATAATATAAAAATAAAAGTTGGAAGCTTATACGTTTTTATTATGACAATTTCTCCAATATTATATTTAATTGTATCTTTGCTTTCTTTTATAAGTGCAAAGGAAAAAGGAACTTATGATTTAGAAATGACTTGCAAGTATAACATGTATCAATTAGCAGCTTTTAGAATGCTTATATTTAGTGTTATATGTATTTTATCTAATATAGTGCTTGTATGCATAATAACATCTGCATATAGGCAAATAGAACTTTTGAGAGCTGTTATGATTACCGTTATGTCTTTATTTTTATTTTCTTCGATTTTTCTATATACCATTCTTAATCTTCGCTTAAAGTTTACAAAATATATTGTAATAACAATCTGGGTACTTATTAATTTTGTTTTAAATAAATTTAACATAGAGTTTTATATTAAATTTCTTACCGTCACTCCCATATACATCTATATAATTGTAACTGTGGCATGTATGCATATTTATATTAAAAAACTCAAATCACTTATTAACTGTGCACCAATGAAAGGAGTTCTTTAAAATGTTGTCAATAAACAATGTTAGCAAAAGTTATGGTAAATATTCAGTTCTTGAAAACATAAATCTAGAATTTACAAATGGAGTTTATGGCCTACTTGGACCAAATGGAGCGGGTAAAACTACCCTTATAAAAATGCTCACCACACTCCTCTCTCCAAATGAAGGGGAAATTTTGTATGATGGTACTGAAATAAGCAAACTAGCTGAAGATTATCGCGACATATTGGGGTATTTGCCTCAGAACTTTGGATATTACAAGAACTACAGTCCTACAAAATATCTACTCTATTTAGCTACACTTAAAGGCATAGATAGCCATTTAGCAAAGACAAAGATAACTGAACTTTTAAAACTTGTTGACCTTTACAATGTAAAAGATAACAAAATGAAAAAGTTTTCCGGTGGAATGATACAAAGAGTTGGAATAGCTCAAGCAATGATAAATGATCCAGAAATCATTATTTTAGATGAACCTACCGCAGGCCTTGATCCAAAAGAAAGAGTACGTTTTAGAAATTTAATTAGTGAATTATCTAGAGAGAAAATAGTTATCCTTTCTACACATATAGTCTCTGATTTAGAATCCATAGCCAATGAGATAATTATGATAAAGGGTGGGTCAATTGCTTATAACGATAGCATTGAAAATATATGCAAAATGCTTGAAAACAAAGTTTATGAAACAGAAGTGAATTTTAATGATATAGATGATTTTAGAAATAGCTACTTTTCCTTATCAGAAAGACAAGAAAATGAAAGAATGAAAGTGAGATTTATATCTGATGAAAAGCCAGGCCAATCCTGGATCACTGTTCACCCAAATTTAGAAGATGTATTTTTATATGTTTATAAAGATGAAAAGATAAACACGGGTAATAATTTATGAATATTAAAATAAATGAGTTTAAAAAAATAATAACTTCTCCCATAATACTGAGTCTTTTAGTCCTATTTATGTTTTTTAACTCATTTGTAATATTTGAAAAATCATTTTCAAGTAAAGAACTTAGTGTTTTAACTACTATTGTAAATAAATACGGATATAAAATAAACAATAAAACCATGCTTAATTTAAAAAATGATTCTCATATTAATTTGAGTAAAAACGATTCAACAATTGAGGCATCCTATTATTCTACTTCCCTAGGTATTGATTCTATATATAAAGGCATTAATATTATGCAACTGGCTGAAACCGAGATACAGCAATTTAATTTAAAAGGACAGGCCGCTGACACTGTAAGAAGTGAATATAAAAGCTTTATTAGCAGATTTCAGCAATTACTTAAAAATGGAGAAAATAAAAATTTGTTTTTTAATGGGCAAATTTATGGTATGCATTCATTATTATTTGGCACATTATTTACTAGTTTTATATTTGAAATAATTATTTTAGCAGTACTTATTACAGCCTATTTAATAAATTACGAATTTGATAATAACACTCAGCTTTTAGTCTACTCTACAAAACGAGGACGAAATATAATAGTAGACAAGCTTTTAGTAGCTGTATTTTCAACAATAACTACAACCACAATAATTATAGGTACAGGACTAGTCACATATTTTAGTACATTTAATTATAAAGGACTATGGAACATTCCTATAAGTAGTTACTTTAATGCTGATCATAACCTTCCATATATGAGTAAATGGAATATGACATTTAGCCAATACCTGTTTTGCAGCGTGGTTCTTATATACATTTTAGCATTAATTTTTGTAGGAATTGCTTTTTTTATTGCCACCTATGTAAAGAACAGTTATATATCATTTTGTGTTTTTGCCATGGTATTTGCTACTAACTTACTACTTCCAAGCTTTATGCCCAAAAGTAGCAATGCCATATTTATATTTCTTCTTACCCCTTTTGCTCTATCAATGAATTCTACTTGGTGGTTTATGCTTTGTGATGCATTTAATACTTTTAAATATTATGAATTAATTATAGTTGTTATTTGGACAATCATCGCTGCCAGCTTAGATATTTTTGGTATAAAAAAATTAAAAAAAGTTGACATATATTAAGGAGGATTCTAAATGAGAATAGTTATGAATGAGATAAAAAAAATATTCACACCTAAAATGCTGATTTTACTTTTACTAATTAATATAATTATGTATTTTTTGTTTATTGAATTTAATGTTAGATATTTCCCTAATGGAAGACCAGAAGGAGACGATTATAGAATATCAGTTCAAATGCAAAAGGACTATGGCACCAATATGGATGAAAATGAGTTTCAAAATTTTAAAAGTATATATAATAAAGAACTAAATGAAGCAGATAAATATGTTCAAAATCATAAAGAGTTTAGTGCCCTTGGTATTAAAAATTATAAAGAATATCTTGACAAAACAGATGAATACCTTAATAAAAATTCATCATTCGGTAATAAAGTTTCCAAATTAAAGGATAATATTATGTTTGAAAAAGGAATAAATTTATTCTGGGAAATTCCAGAAAGGGAAATGATGATAACCGACTACCAGAACAGGTCTAAAATATTGCTTTCAAACTATGATATTACTACAAAAAATCAAAAAATAAGAATTGACGAAATTACTAATAATAAAGATGATATTACCTCTGTATTTAATGATTTTATCTTTAATAACTACAATAATTTTATATTTTCTGTTGCCATAACTATTCTTCTAAGCATCGTATTTATGCTTTCCACAATATATATAAGGGACACTAACAACAATATGTTACAGCTTCAGTATACATCTAAAAAAGGAAGACAAATATTCAAAAGTAAGATGATGGCTGGTTTTATATCTTCATTTATAATAGCCACATCACAATTTATATGTTTTTTTACCATGTATGCACATAACAATGTGGCCATGTTTTTTAACTCTAATATAAATTCTTTTTTGTGTATTAATATTTCATGGTTTGACCTTACCTTTATTCAGTATATAGTAATTACAGTACTTGCTGTTTATATATTGGCAATGGTGTTTACACTAATGTCAATGCTGATATCTAGCTTGGTACATAATTATATAGCTTTAATAGGTATACAGCTTCCTATGGTTTTATTTATTTTCAAAAGGTATTGAATAAAGCTGTAACACGTTCAGTGGATATTGAATTTCCAAAGGGCAGTGTACAATTATGTTATCTTACTGCACTTATAGTATTTATAATATTAATTGTTATTAGATGGAGATTGGAGAAAGTAGTGGATATACTTTAAACCTAAATTAGGATCTTTGACTTGTTACTTTCTTTCAAATGCCTAAAGTTACATTCCAAAATTAAAGAATTAAGAAGATGGATATATTTACAATTCTCTTTTTATACTTTTAATGCGCTTTTTTTAAAATATTCACTTGAAGTTAAAGATGTAGTATCTTTGAAAACTTTGCTAAAATAGGTATAACTCTCGAAACCAACCATAAAAGCAATTTCTGTTATAGATATATTATTTTGTTCAATTAAGAATTTAGCTTCATCAATTCTTCTTTTATTTATAAATTCAGTAACAGTCATATTAGTTTCCTTTTTAAATTGTCTTGAAAGATGGGAGGTATTAATATTAATACTATCTGCAATTATGTTTAATGATATTGGATTTTTAAAATTTAAATTAATATAATTAATAGCTTTTTTAATAACTTTACTATAGCCATCAGTAGAGTATTTATTTACTAAGTCACAGTACTCAGAAATCATTTTAGAGGCGGTTGTTTCTAACTGTGTCATAGTAGTTATATTTTCTATTAAAACTGCAAATTTATTAGATAAGTTACTAATATAAATGGCAGAAACACCACCACGTTCGCAAGCTGTTCTAAGTAAAGTATTAAAGCTAAATGCAAGATTTTTATAAGCTCTTAATGGATTATTCGAAACTCTATTAGCTGCTTTAAAGTGAAATAAATTTTCAAATTTTAAAGCTTCTTCCTTTAATCCTTTCTCAACTGCATTCAAGATTTCTTTTTCTATTCTATACCTAAATTCTATCTCTGAAGTTAATTCTTCTTCGTCTAAATAACTGATTTCTTTTTTTATGGCAATGGTTTCATCTTGTGAATATACAATATTACCAGAGATAAACGGATTTAGAGCCAAATTAATCATCAAAGAACTTACATCCTTGGTATCATTAAAATCATATATAGGAAGAGCTCTGTAGTATTCATGAAGTTGTAATTTGTGTACAAAAGACAACTTATTTTTTTCTATTACTCTATAAATAAAAGCTTCATCTGGAATAGTAGAAAGAAAGGGACCTACAATAATGGTGCCTTTATATTTTAATTGCTCAAAGAAACCAACTGATAGATAGCTAAGTTGAAAATTATCTGTATGATTGAGAATTTCACAAGGCTGTTTGCTTTTCAAAAAATCGCGAATATATGAGAAAGTTTTAACTTTAGAATCGTTTATTATAACAGGCATTTTATTATTAATTAGCTGAAATGATATATTTGGGTCTGTACCTATGAACTCCAAATTTAATTTACATAATCCATTGATAACAGAGCAAATTTTATAAATTGTTTTATATGAAATTTCATTTTGTACTTTCATAGTTCCTCCAGTATTTAAAATATTAGAAATTATAAATATAATAGCATATATTTGTATTAAATGCAATAATTGTTTATAATATATCAAAATAGTTGATGTTGTATATTTTATAATAATATAAAATACATTTAGAAGCTTGAAAATGGTTTCAACCTAGGGAGATGATTTAATGAAGATTACTATAGATCAATTTGAAAAGAACAAAGATTTTTTGGTATGTGTTGACTCTGATGGTTGTGCCATGGATACCATGGAAGTAAAACATAGAAAGTGTTTTGGTCCTAAAATAATAGAAGTATGGGGGCTACAAAATATTGAAGGAAAATTCCTTGAAACTTGGAATATGATAAATTTATATTCAAAAACCAGAGGGATTAATAGATTTAAAGGTCTTGTGAAAGTATTTGAGGTTTTAACCAAAGAAGGCATAAATATGCCGGAGTTTTCTTCAATTCTAAAATGGATTGAAACTTCACCTGAACTTTCAAATCCAGCATTAGAAAAAGCAATTGAGGAGACAAAGGATGAACAATTAATTAAAACATTGGAATGGAGTAAAGCCGTTAATAAAGCTATTAGTGAATTACATAATGAAGATAAACCATTTCCTAATGTTAAAGAAGGCTTAGAGAATATTAGTAAGTTTGCAGATGTTGCTGTAGTGTCTTCTGCAAATGTATGTGCTGTAACAGAAGAGTGGACAAGACATGAGCTTGCGCCTAGCGTTAATATAATGCTTGGTCAAGAAGCTGGAACTAAATCAGCATGCATAGCAGGATTAAGAGAAAATACTTTTACAAATGATAAGGTATTGATGGTTGGAGATGCTCCTGGGGATTTAGATGCTGCAATTAAAAATGGAGTTTTATATTATCCAATACTTGTAGGTAAAGAAGGTTTTTCATGGAAACGTTTATCATCTGAAGCAATATATAAGCTTCAGGATGGAAGTTATAAAGGTGAATATCAACAAAAATTAATTGATGAGTTTAATTCATCATTAAACTAAAACTAGTTGAGGAGGAATAATAAGTGGCATTAGTAGATTTAAAAGCTAAACCATATTATTTAAGTGATGAAGATATTGCTTGGGTAGAAAATACTTTAAAGGGAATGACAATAGAAGAAAAAATAGGACAACTATTTATTAACTTATTTTTAGGTTTTGATTCTTCGCAAGCTAAACAATTAATTAATAAATATCACATTGGTGGCGCAAGATATTTTGATGAGAACTCTGGAAAAGTACACGAATTTCTTGGGGAGTTACAAAAATCCAGCAAAATACCAATGCTTATAGCGGCAAACTGTGATGCAGGTGGAAATGGAGCAAGTAAAGATGGTACATATATAGCTTCAGGGGCACAATGTGAAGCATCAGGAAATGAAAAATTAGCTTATAATGCAGGATATGTAAGTGGAAGAGAAGCTACAGCAATCGGTGTTAACTGGAATTTTGATCCCTGTGCTGATATTTTATATAACTGGAGAAATACAATTGTTAATACAAGAGCATATGGTACCGCACCAGAATCGGTTATAAAGTATACAAGTGCATATATTAAAGGTTTAAGACAAAGTAATATTGCATCATGTGTAAAGCATTTTCCAGGGGATGGAACTGAAGAACGTGACCAACATTTAGTTTTAGGTGTAAATGAGCTGAGTGTTGATGAATGGGATGCAAGTTTTGGTAAAGTGTATAAGCATTTGATTGATGAAGGTATTATGTCTATAATGGCTGGACATATCGCACTTCCAGAATATCAGTATAAATTAAATTCAAAATTAAAGTATGAAGATGTTTTACCAGCAACGTTATCACCAGAATTAATTACTGGATTATTAAAAGAACAATTAGGCTTTAATGGATTAGTTGTAACTGATGCCTCTCATATGATAGGTATGGCAGCTGCTATGAAACGTAAAGATTATGTACCTGCTGCAATTGCTGCAGGATGTGATATGTTCTTATTTTTTAATGATCACGAAGAAGATTTCAATTTTATGTTAGATGGATATAAAAATGGTGTTATTACTAAAGAAAGATTACATGATGCAGTAAGGAGAATTTTAGGGTTAAAAGCTTCCTTAAAATTACACACTAAACAAAAAGAAAACACTTTGATACCTCCTAAAGAAGGTCTTAAAGTAATTGGTTGTGAAGAACACTTAGCTATGGCTAAAGAAGCAGCAGATTTAGGTATTTCATTAATAAAAGACACTAAGAACCAGCTTCCAATTAAGCCAAGCACTCATAAGAGAATAAGACTTCATACTCTATTTGGTGATGGGGGTTTTTCAAATTCACCAAATCAAGCAGAGAAAATAATTATAGAAGAACTTGAGAGTGTTGGTTTTGAAGTTACCTTAAATGATGGAAAAACTAGAGACAAAGGTAAAACTTATGATTTAGCTGAAAATTTTGATGCTGCATTAGTTTTTGCAGATATTGTAGGATATGCAGCTGAAAATAATTATCGTATAAGATGGAAATGCCCTATGTCAACTGATACCCCATGGTATGTGTATGAAATACCTACTGTATTTGTATCTTTAAATTTTACTACTCATTTAACAGATGTACCAATGGTAAAGACTTATATTAATGCTTATAAAGATACGAGAGAAGTAATCCATCAAACAATCCAAAAAATCATGGGCGAATCTGAATTTAAAGGAACTCATTTTAATGAACACGTTTGGTGTAACAAGTGGGAAACTAGAAGATAGTTGAAAAATAGGCGGTGAAAGCCGCCTAGAATTAAAAAATCACTTATGTTTTGATTTTATTGTTATAGAATCTTGGTCAATGAAATCGAGAAGTAGAAGTTAGATGTTTTATTTAAGATAATATCTATTTAACACTTTGTAAACGTTATAGTAATAATATTAATGTGGTATACATTTTAAATGTTTTATGTAAAATTGAGGAGGGGTTATTTATGGATAATAATGTTGATTTAAATTTAAACACTACTAACGTTATGAAAGTAACTAGAAAATTTGGATTAAGGGATAAATTAGGTTATATGGTTTGTGAAATAGGTAATGATATGTTGTATTTCATATGCACCGCGTTTTTAATGGTTTTTTACACAGATGTATTATTTATATCGCCAGCTGCCGTAGGTATAATATTAATAGTTGGGAAGATATGGGATGCAGTTATGGATGTTTTAATTGGAGGATATATAGATAAACGTAAGAATAGCAAGAATGGTAGATTTAAACCAATGCTTATACGTTTTGGACCTATACTTGGATTAGCAACAATATTGTTGTTTGCTAAAATACCAGGGATATCAAATAATGTTGCTATTTTCTATGCTCTTATAACATATGTTGTTTGGGGTTCAATATATAGTTGTGTTACAATACCTTTTGGAGCATTAGCATCTGTTATTACAAGTGATCCTGTTGGACGTACTTCTCTTTCAACTTTTAGAGGTATGGGAAGTTCAATTGGTGCTACTTCAACAATAGCTTTAGTTCCAATGTTTATTTTTATAAATAATAAAGCAAGTTCAGAAAGATTTTTGATTGTCACAATAGTACTAGCTGTTCTTGCAACAATTTGTTATATTATTTCTTATAATTTAATAAAAGAACGTGTATTTGTAGTTGAAAATTCTAATAAACCCAAAATAAATCTATGGCTTTCATTTAAATCTTTAGGAAAAAATAAACCATTTATGTGTGTAATAGGCATTGCTGTTGTATCATTAATTTCTCAAGCAATTTCAGGTGCTATGTCAACATATTTGTATAAAGATTATTTTCATAATACAGCAGCTATGAGTATAGGTGGAATGTTAGGTATTCTTAATATAGTACTAATAGCACCTTTAGTTACCAAGATTATTAAGAAGTGCGGAAAAAAAGAAGCTGCATCTGTAGCACTGTTAATTTCATCAATACTATATTTAATACTTTTCTTAGTACCTATTCATAATGCATTTTTATTTGTTGCATTAAATTACATAGCTAATTTAGGATATGGTTTTTATGGTTTTACTCTTTGGGCATTTGTTGGAGATGCGATTGATTATCAAGAATATATTACAGGAGAAAGACAAGATGGTACGATTTATGCTTTATATTCATTTACAAAAAAGGTAGCTCAAGCTATTTCAGGAGGGGCTGGTGCATTTGTATTAGGTGGAATTGGTTATGCTGCAAAAGCACCACACCAAACTGCAGAAGTAGCAGGAAAAATTAGAAATATTGCAGTTATAACCCCATCAATAGGTTATTTATTAATGTTTTTAATGCTATTCTTCTTATATCCTATGACACAAGAAGCACTTAAAGAAATTCAAGATGAATTAAAAAGAAGAAGAACTGGTAATAATTAAGGGATTTTACTATGCACACTCATATGGTTTGTATTTTTGAGTAGTTTATAGTTTAATAAAAATAGATTAATTCAGGAGTGATTAACAATGATTTGTGAAAAAATAAAACTTTGGGAAGATAATGAACAGGGTTTTTTAGAAACATATATTTCTAAAAATTCTGAAGAAATTACTACTGATAAAAAAAGACCAACGGTTATAATTTGTCCAGGTGGAGCATTTTTAGCAACTACTGATAGAGAAGCTGAACCAGTAGCAATGAGATTTGTTGCACAAGGGTACAACGCAATTGTGCTTAGATATAACACATATTTTGGCAAGAAGGTTACTGATCGCAAAAATCCACCAAAGGGTAATGATAAATCTGCTTATCCACAACCTTTGTTTGATATAGCAAAAGCTATGCTTATAGTACGTGAAAATGCAGAAAATTGGCTTGTAGATAACGATAAGATTGTATTATGCGGATTTTCTGCAGGTGGAAATGTTGTAGCTAATATGGGAGTGCATTGGCAGGATGAGTTATTAAAAGAAAAATTTAATGTGGGTAGTGAAATGTTTAAGCCTAATGCAATTATACTTGGTTATGCTTTAACAGATCATACGGTAATGAAAAAAGGAGTAAGTGCTAATAATGAGGGAGCTAAAAAATTTGCTGAGCTTGCAAATAAAGCAGCCTTTGGAAAAGAATATCCTTCTGAAGAAGAACTTAAAGAAGCAAGTCCCGTGAATTATGTAACAGAAAATGTACCACCAATATTTATTTGGCATACAGCTGATGACGCAGCTGTATATGTAGCTAACTCATTAGGTTTTGCGTCAACATTAAGCAAATATAAAGTACCTTATGAACTTCATATATTTGAAACAGGAGTACATGGGTTATCACTTTGTGATGAAACTACAGCAGCCAATGAAAATCAAATTAACCCAGGATGCCAACAGTGGCTTGGATTAGCTATAAACTGGTTAAGAAAGCATGATATTAAACTTTAAAATTATTAAGGTTTAGTGTGGTTTGTAAAAAAGTTGAAGGCCAAAATTTTGAGTAAGGCACATTTAATTTGTAATCTGTAATTTACATTTTTAAAATTTATGAAATAAATTATGTCTATTAAATATAAAGAAATGGGTGAAAAAGTTGAAAGTAATTAATTTAAATAATAAGTGGAAATTCACAAAGATAAACGATTTAAAAAATGCTAATGAAAAATTTAAGGAGTTTAGGGACATAACATTACCTCATTCCTGGAATGCAGAAGATGGACAATCTGGAGAAGGTGAATTTTACAGAGGACAATGTTGGTATCAAAGAAATTTAAATGTCATGGATGAAGATTTAAACAAGTTTATCTTCTTAGAAATAGGTGCAGCTGGCAATGTTTCAGAAGTATATATAAATGGACATCTAGCAGGAAGCAGTAAATGTGGATTTTCAATGTATAGAGTTTCTTTAAACTCCTTTATAAAATCGGGAGAGAATCTTATATCCATAATGGTAGATAATAGTGAACATAATGATGTATACCCACTAATGGCTGATTTTACATTTTATGGTGGTTTATATCGTGAGGTAAAGCTTATAATAGTGGAATCTTTGCATTTTGACTTAATGGATAATAGCAGAGATGGAATATATTTAACTCAAAATAGTATTAGCAAGAATACATTTGAACTTAAAATAAATGGCAGGGTCATAAATGAAATATCGGAAGTAGAAAATGGACAAATAAATTTCACTCTTTTTGATAAAGAACGAAAAATAGTATTTAATAAAACTATTGATATAAAAGTTAATAAAAATTTAGAATTTGAACTATTAGAACAAATTACAGATGTAATTTGTTGGCAAGGAATAGAAAATCCATATCTTTACACATTAAGAGCTGAATTAATTTGTAAAGAACAAATTTATGATGTAAGAGATATAGAGGTAGGGTTTAGAACAATTGAAATTACTCCAGACAAAGGAGTATTTCTAAATGGTAAGCCTATAAAGTTAAATGGAGTTAGCCGCCATCAAGATTTTGCAGGTGTTGGAAACGCAATAACAAAAGAACATATGGATTTAGATATGTCACTTATTAAAGAAATAGGAGCAAATAGTATTAGACTTGCTCATTATCAACATGATGATTACTTCTATAAGCTTTGTGATCGTGAGGGAATGCTGGTATGGGCTGAAATTCCTTTTATAAGTATACCAACAACAGCAGATGGAGAAAACAAAAATGCTAAAAAGCAGTTAGAAAAACTAATTAAACAAGCATATAATCATAGTTCAATATATTGTTGGGGAATTCAAAATGAAATTACTATTGCAGTAGAAAATGAAAATATTTATGAAAAAGTAAGAGAACTGGAAGCTTTAGCCAAAGACTTAGATCCAAGTAGAGTTACTGCTCAGGCAAATATTTATTCAGTTGCCAACGAGAGCCAATTAAACGAGTTAACTGATATGTTAGGCTACAATTTATATTATGGATGGTATTATGGAGAAATGAATGATTTAGAAAAAAGGCTGGATGAATTTCATAAAGTAAAACCTAATATTCCAGTTTTAGTTTCAGAATATGGGGTGGATACTAATCCTAAATTCCATTCATACATTCCAACTGTTAAAGATTACACTGAAGAATATCAAGTGTTATATCATGATAATGCAATTAACACCATTAATAAAAATCCTTTTGTTTTAGGTGGATATGTCTGGAATATGTTTGATTTTGGAAGTGCTAATAGAAATGAAGGCGGAGAAAGTGGTAAAAATCAAAAAGGATTTGTAACCATAGACAGAAAGATCAAAAAAGATGCATTTTATTTATATAAGGCTAATTGGTCTAAGGTTCCTTTTGTTCACTTGGCTGGAAAAAGATTCATTAATAGGCATGAAGATTTGAATGATATTGTGGTACTATCAAATTTAGATATGATTAAACTTTTTATTGGTGAAGAACTTATAGGTGAAATTAATAGCAATGAAGCAATCAAAAGATTCAAAGAAGTTAAGTTATCTCTAGGAGAAAATTTAATAAAGGTAGAGGGTTATGATAAGCAGGGAAATATTTATAAAGATGAAATGACTCTTAATCATGTTGGTGAAGTTGATAAAAGCTATATATATGTAAAGGTTGAGGAGAAAACACATGTAACTAACTGGTTTGAAAAATTCGACTTAAACAACGTTCAAGAAGTAACGCTTAAAGAAGGATATTATTCAACTTTTGATACAATACAAGACCTTTATGAAAATGAAGAAACAAAGGTTATATTTAAGAAGTATTTTGGAGAAATGGCAGAACATCCAAGATTAAAGGCAATGATGGCTTTGACATCTATAGATAGTATGTCTAAGATTACACAGTTAAATATACCAAAGGAACTTCTACCTGTTATCAACAAGGAACTAAATATAATACCTAAAAATTAAACTAAGAGCGCTATAAAGGGGCTGTCTCAAAATGATTGAAAAATCATTTTATAAGACAGCTTTTTTTCTATATTAATTCAAAAGAATTACTTGAAAATCAACCTGTTCGTGGATAACTTCTGCAGTGTGTAGAAAAATAATTATCACCATGAAGCAATCATCATGGTGATAATTATTTTTACTGTTTTACATTGGTTGCCTCTTCTTTTTAAATTTTATTTTATTTTATTTTATTTTGCCCGCAAGGCAAAATTTCCATAACTCTTAACTTTTAACTCTTAACTTTATGAAGTGATTACTTCATGAATTAGTATTGGTTTTTTTCCATGGTTGCTGATAGAAATATTTTCGTAAATTTTAGTTTTTACCTCGTCTACATCTTCACGATTTGCATAAATAGTTACTAGGGTCTCACCTTTTTCTATTTTGTCTCCTACCTTTTTCCGTAACATAAGTCCTACTGCTAAATCAATTTTATCCTCTTTTGTAGCTCTCCCTGCCCCTAAAAGCATTGCTGCAATACCAATCTCATCAGCTACCATGTTTGAAACAAAACCACTCTTTAATGCTGGAACATCAATTTTATATTTTGCTTGTGGTAATTTTTCTGGATCATCCACAATTGATGAATCTCCACCTTGGTTTTTAAGGAATAATTTGAATTTGTCTAGAGCTTTACCATTTTTTATTACTTCAAGAAGCTTTCCTCTTGCCTCTTCTAATGTGCTTGCTTTTTTAGCTAAAACAACCATTTGGCTTCCAAGAGTTAGAACAAGTTCTGTTAAATCTTCAGGGCCTTCTCCTTTTAATGTATCAATGGCTTCTTTTACCTCAAGTGCATTACCAATGGCAAAGCCTAGTGGCTGAGACATATCAGAAATTATTGCCATAGTATTTCTGCCAACATTGTTACCAATTTTGACCATGGCATGTGCTAGCTTTTCCGCGTCTTTTTCTGTTTTCATAAATGCTCCTGCACCTGTTTTAACATCAAGTACTATGGCATCGGCTCCTGCTGCGATCTTTTTGCTCATAATAGAACTGGCTATTAATGGAATTGATTCCACAGTTCCAGTTACATCACGAAGTGCATACAATTTTTTATCTGCTGGAGTTAAATTTCCCGTTTGCCCAATAACAGCAACTTTATCACGATTAACTAGATCTATAAATTCATTCTTTGTAATTTCTACATGAAAACCAGGAACAGATTCTAATTTATCAATGGTTCCACCAGTATGTCCAAGACCTCTTCCTGACATCTTTGCAACAGGTATATCTAAAGCTGCCACAAGTGGTGCTAATACAAGCGTAGTTGTATCTCCTACGCCACCTGTTGAGTGTTTATCAACTTTTATGCCGTCAATTCCTGATAAATCAATGGTTTCTCCAGAATTCACCATTGCCATGGTAAGATCTGCTCTTTCACCATCATTCATATCTTGAAAATAAATGGCCATGGCTAAAGCACTTGCTTGATAATCTGGAATTATACCTTTAGTATATCCTTCAATAAAAAAGTTGATTTCTTCTGTAGTTAATTCTTTTCCATCACGTTTTTTGAAATTATATCTACCATTATCATCATTATCATCCCTTTATTTTAATTGCTGCAAAAAACTTTCGCCATACTCTGGCATTTTTACATTAAAATTATCTGCAACTGTTGCTCCGAGATCTGCAAATGTTCTGCGTACGCCTAAATCTGTGCCTCCACTAAACCGTTTTGAGTACGCCAGTAATGGCACAAATTCTCTTGTATGATCTGTTCCCTGATATGTTGGATCATTTCCATGGTCTGCTGTAATTAGTAATAAATCATCTTCATGCATTTTTTCAAAAACCTCTGGTAATCTTTTATCAAATGCTTCTAATGCATCTCCATAACCAATTGGATCACGACGATGTCCGTAGTTTGCATCAAAATCAACTAGGTTAAGAAAGCTAAGACCATGGAATTCTTCATCTAATACTTCAATAAATTTATCCATGCCGTCTTCGTTAGATATAGTTCTAATTGCCTTTGTAACCCCTTCTCCATTAAATATATCTGAAATTTTACCAATAGCAATAGAATCCAACTTTCCATCCACCAGATAATTCATAACTGTTTCACCAAATGGTTTTAAGGCATAATCATGACGGTCAGAAGTTCTCTTAAATGTATCTGCAGTTTTGCCTACAAATGGTCTAGCAATAATTCTGCCTAAAGTATAGGGTTCCTTCAATGTTATGTCACGGCAATACTTACAAATTTTATATAGTTCCTCTAATGGTATAACTTCTTCATTCGCCGCAATTTGCATTACAGGATCTGCTGATGTGTACACTATTAGATCTCCCGTTTTAAGTTGTTTTTCCCCAAGTTCTTTTATAATTTCTGTTCCACTAGCAGGCTTATTCCCAATTACTTTTCTACCAGAGAACTTTTCTATTTTTTTAATTAACTCTTCTGGAAAACCATCTGGGAAAACACGAAAAGGGTTATCAATATAAAGTCCCATCATCTCCCAATGGCCTGTCATTGTATCTTTTCCACAAGAAGCTTCCTGCATTTTTGTAAAGTAACCTTTTGGATGAGCAGCTTTTTCAATGCCTTTAATATGATAAATGTTTGATAATCCCATTGAAGACATATTGGGCATGTTTAAACCATTTTTCTTTTCAGCAATATGTGCTAATGTATTAACATCAAAATCTCCAAAATCCTTTGCATCTGGTGCTTCTCCAATACCAACTGAGTCCATAACTATAATATGTATTCTTTTAAATGCCTTCATTTCAAACTCCTTCTTCCTTTTATATAATTAGACCAACAACAGTTGCAGTTAATATACTTACTAATGTTGCACCATATAATAATCTTAAACCAAAACGAGCAACAACATTCCCTTGTTCTTCATTAAGCCCTTTTACTGCTCCTGAAATAATTCCAATGGATGAGAAATTAGCAAAAGAAACTAAAAATACAGAAACAATAGCAGTTGTTCTATATGATAAATGTAAATTCCCAGTGGCCAGTGTTGTCATAGCAACAAATTCATTGGATACTAATTTTGTTGCCATTATACTTGCGGCCGGTACTGCCTCCTTTAAAGGTACACCCATCAAAACCGCAAATGGCGAAAATACATATCCAAGCAAATTTTGAAATGAAATACCGAAAATCCCCAAAAATATTGCATTAATCATAGCAATTATAGCTACAAATCCAATTAGCATAGCACCAACTATAATAGCTACTTTAAATCCATCCATTATATATTCACCAAGAACTTCAAAGAATGTTTGTTTTTTATCTTCTTGAACTACTAAAATATCTTCTTCTTCCGTTACAGTGTATGGATTTATAATGGATGTTATAATAAATCCCCCAAACAAATTTAAAACAAGTGCTGTTACAACATATCTAGGTTTTATAAGTACCATGTAAGAACCAACAATAGACATAGATACTGTTGACATAGCTGAGGCACAAAGTGTGTATAAACGATATTCTGGTAGCAGACCTAGTTCCTTTTTTACTGAAATAAATACTTCTGATTGGCCAAGGATTGCTGCTGCTACTCCATTATAAGATTCTAATTTACCCATGCCATTAATTTTACTTAAACCTAACCCAATATATTTTATTATAAAGGGCAATATCTTCCAATGTTGCAAAATTCCAATTAGTGCAGAAATAAATACAATTGGTAAAAGAACACTGATAAAAAATGTGGACTGATTTGTATTAACAAGTCCTCCAAATACAAAATTCACGCCTTCTCCAGCACATTTAAGCAATATTCCAAATCCACTAGCTATTCCACCTACTAAAAAATTGCCTACTTCAGTATTTAGTAATATAAAACCAAGTATAAATTGCAAGATAATCATTGTAATAATAGGTCTATATTTCACCTTTTTTTTATCACTACTAGCGATCCATGCAAGGCCTAAGACAACAACTAGCCCTATGATTCCGATAATGTATTTCATCTTTTGTTTCCTCCCTAGAGTCTTTTAATTCTGTTTAGGCATCTGAAAAGAAATAACGAGTCAAAGATTCTGAGGATATTTTGCGGTAGGCGAGGAGCCAAAACCTTGCGCATATTGATATATGTAATGGTTATGGAGGGCGTTGCATACCATTAACAGAGTTCTTAGTTTCAGGTGGAGTTTTTTTCTCCATCTGAAACTTAGAA
This sequence comes from uncultured Clostridiaceae bacterium, assembly GCA_963725425.1. Lineage (GTDB taxonomy): Bacteria > Bacillota > Clostridia > Clostridiales > Clostridiaceae > Clostridium_I. Next base: position 134,449 of record CAVRYJ010000045.1, on the reverse strand, counting down.
ATCGTTATCCAGTGACTACCATCTTCCACTTAATAGAAGAGGTAGTCATCGGACAAAATATACCAGAATACTGACTTGTTATTTCTTTGATGATGCCTTATTCCTCTGAAATAATTGCTATACTTGCACTTGCACCAATGCGTGTTGCGCCTGCTTCTATCATTTTTATAGCTTCATCTCTAGTATGAATACCACCAGAAGCTTTAATGCCCATATCTTTACCTACTGTTTTACGCATTAATTCTATATCTGCAACTGTTGCTCCACCTGTTGAAAACCCTGTTGATGTTTTTACAAAATCCGCACCTGCTTTTTTAGCTAATTCACATGCTTTTACTTTTTCTTCCTTGGTCAAAAGACAAGTTTCAATAATCACTTTCAATAATGCTTTTCCTTTTGCAACTTGAGCGATAGCTTTAATTTCTTGCTCTACATAAAGGTAATTTTTATCCTTTAGTTCACCAATATTAATAACCATATCCACTTCTTTTGCTCCACCTTTAATGGCACCCTTTGCTTCAAATGCTTTTACTTTAGTTGTAGTGGCTCCAAGTGGAAATCCTATAACAACACATACATTCACATCACTATCTTTTAATTCTTCAGTTGCAAGTTTGGTCCATCTTGGATTCACGCAAACAGATGCAAATCCATATTTTTTTGCTTCAGCTGTTAGCTTTAAAATTTGTTCTTTTGTTGCATCTGGTTTCAGTTCCGTATGATCAATCATTTTAGCAATATCCATTATAAATCTCCTCTTTTCAAACATTTTATAGCTTCATAATAATGCTTTATTGAACATCTGTAAAGTCATACTCTAACGGTACTAACTCTTAATTCACTATATTAGCACCATATTGATCTAATGATAGCCAATATCATTAACATAATGTTTACTAAATAATCACTTACTAACCCTTCTATAGTAGTATAATTATATATGTGATTAAATACATTTTTTATCACATAATAGACATAAGACATCATCAAAGAAATAGCAATTCCAGTATTCTGCTCTATTTTCTTGAAGATGCCTAAGGATAAAATATATAGAAGATGAGGTTTTGAATAATGTCAAAAAAAATAACAGTAGTAGGTACAGGATACGTTGGTTTAATTGCAGCTATAGGTTTTGCTGACTTTGGTAATGAGGTTATAGGTGTTGATATTGATAAAGAAAAAATTGATAATCTTAATAAAGGTATATCCCCAATTTATGAACAGGGTGTTTATGATTATCTAGATAGAAATTTAAAGAGTAAAAGATTGTCTTTCAGCTCAGATATCGGTGAATCTATGAGAAAATCAGAAGTAATATTTATAGGAGTTGGAACCCCTCCAAAAGGAGATGGTGAAGCTGATTTATCTCAAGTAAAAAGTGTAGTTAAAACAATTTGTAAAAACTTAAATGGATACAAAGTTATTGTTCTTAAATCTACAGTACCAATAGGAACAAATAGATGGGTAAGGGATTACATAAAGAAAGAAGCAAATTCAGATAATTTTGATGTTGTTTCAAATCCAGAATTTCTAAGGGAAGGCAAAGCTGTAATTGATTTCTTCCATCCAGATAGAGTTGTTGTAGGGTATGAATCAGAAAAATCCAAAGAAATAATCAAAGACATTTACAGACCTTTGAATTTAATTGAAACACCATTCGTTTGGTGTAATTATGAAACTGCTGAATTAATAAAATATGCAAATAATGCTTTTTTGGCAACAAAAATTACATTTATAAATCAAATTGCAAACTTATCAGAGAATATTGGAGCAGATGTTGTTCAAGTTGCAAAAGCTATGGGTATGGATGGAAGAATTAATTCTAAATTTTTGCATGCAGGAGCTGGTTATGGTGGAAGTTGTTTTCCTAAGGATACTAGAGCTTTGGTGAAAATAGGAGAAAAATATAATGTCAATATGAGCTTGGTCAGAGAGGTTGTAAATTCAAATGAGCTACAAAAAAGTAGAATGGTAAAAAAATTACGAAATATAACTGGAGACTTAGCTAATAAAAACATTGCTGTACTGGGTTTAGCATTTAAATCTGAAACAGATGATATGAGAGAATCACCTGCTATTTCAATAATAAATGAATTATTGGAAAACAATTCATCTATTAAAGTACATGATCCAAAAGCAATAGATAATGCAAAGAAAATATTTGGTGACAAAATTATATACTGTGATAATGCTTTAGACGCTGTTAAAAATGCTGATGCGTTAATATTAGTCACAGATTGGAATGAATATCGAAGCTTAGATTTAAGTAATGTATCAAAACTAATGCGTAGCAAAATAATTTTAGATACAAAAAACATGCTTCAACCTGAGGACGCTAAAGCGTTAGGATTTATCTACGAAGGCGTAGGGCGAAAGTAAAAATGCTATTACATCTCCAAAAGTTGATGCAATCCTCAGTAAAATTGCTGCCAATAAAACTATATTGTTTGTAAAAGTTGGAGCTAAAATCAAGAGTATTACTGATTCCCTTACACCGATTCCCCCGGGGGCACCAGGCACTATAAATCCTACCACCCATGAAATCATGGAACCAGAAATTGTTATCATGATTATTGGTAGTGACATACTGGCACCAAGAACTAGTTTTAAAATCATAACTAAAAAAATTCCTGGAATTATTAATGTTAAACTATAAATGCAGAACAATTTACACAAAAGCTTGATAAAGTTTATTGTGAAAAAGTGCTTATAGTTTTTAATAATTCCACTTTTTTTAACTAAAAGCCAAATTACTACGGCTATGGCTAAAATTATCACTATTAAAATCCCATATATAAGATTAGTATTTATTTTATAAGATAGAGCTTTTAATACTCCTTTAAAACTTTTCATAGCAAATACAAGTGACAGTACACAATCCGTGAAAAGTAACATAACTATCTCAATTATACTGCAAAAAGTTATATCTAGCTGCTTGAATCCAAGCTTCCCTGCTAATATATTTCTACCTGCAAATTGCATTATATTTCCCGGGATATATTTACCGATATTTGACTTTGCATAAACAGTTAAAATCTCATGGAATGGAATTTTTTCTTTATTTATGAATTCTAATGTGCTTTTCCATGCATATGAGGATATAAAAACATTTACTGCATATCCAATAGATAGAAATACAACTAGTACTACTGCGTAAACAGGATTTTTTATGTATTTAACATCTAATTTCATAGATATAAAAGATCTTCCAATGATAATAAATGATATTAATGTAATAGCATAACCTACATACTTAACAATTTTGTTATTCATCCTTAGTCCGCTCCTCTTTAGCACTTACTTTCCATTACGTGGATTATTTTTTCTTGTAACTTTTTAGAATCACCCATTTCAACATAATAATACTTAATACCATCTTCATCAAACAGTTCATGGTTAGCAGGATTATCTCCTAAAATCATAGGTTTTTCCATTGAATCATAAATATAAGCTTTGCCAGGAATTGTTCGAGATGCTTTGGAAATAGTTTTATTAAAATGTCCAGCCAAACATAAATCCGCTTTTGCTATTTTTTCTGCTAAACTTTTCTGTGAAAGCCAAGGTATGAACTCCACATTTTTTAAGTGCTCATATTTTTTTATGTCTTTCTTGTCCACAGGTCCAATTATTTGAAAAACTACTGATGATATGTTCTCCATATTTTTAACACATTCAAGGATAATATCTACTCCCTGTAGGGGTAGAATACTTCCGAAATATAATACTACAAATTTCTTTTTGTGTTGTTTTTGTTTTGATATTATCCTAGGATAATAAATTGATGTATCTGCTTCAAGATATAAAACATTGATTTTACTCTTATCTGCCCCAAGTTCATCTGCAAAATAATCCCCATGGGCCGAGGTGTCAACTATTATTTTATCTGCCCTCTTAATAGTTGCTTTATCTACCCACAATAAAATTTTAGCAAGAAATCCATTAGCTCTAAACTTTTTTCGGTCATATATCATAGTATCATAGAGAGATATGAAAAAATCTTCCACAATAAACTTCCCCTTAAATTTAAAGGGGAATAAAGGTAAAACTAATTGTGGAGCAAAACCCACAAATATAAGATTATAACCATTTAGTGGCATAGTAAGTATTTTTATATATATCTTCATAAGCCGCAAAACATAACTTTTGTCTTTATACCCTAAAACTTTAACTGATTGTGCTGATTTTTTCAGGTAATTAATTTCTTGTGAATTTCGTATATAATCAATATTTTTTGTAGTTATAAATAAAACCTTTTTATCATGAAAAAGATTATTAATTTTATTATCTAAAAGATAAGTATTTCTCATTTTTTGTCCTCTTTATCTAAAACCTTTCTTTCTGCATCATAATCAAGTTTACGCACACGATATTGAATATCTTCCAACAATTTTCGATTAGCTGCAGTTAAATCTGCCTGAAATCCCATAAACAATGCTTGAAAACCAAGTAACAATAAAATAGAACTTAGTATAAGTGATTGTATATGTCCTCTACCATTTCCTTGTGAATAAAGTATTAAGAATCGAATAGCTATTATAAATCCCACAGCAAGAATAAAAGAACCTAGCATAGAAAAAAATTTAAGAGGACTGTACATCATATATGAACGTACTATGGTCACTGTTGAACGTTTTACATAACTTTGGGTACTTTTAAATAAACGTGATTTTCGAGTTTCGGGGTTTGTACGTATTGGTATAGACGTTATTGCTGTTTTGTTTTGTCCCGCCTGTATTATTGTTTCCAGTGTATAAGTATATTCATTCATTACATTAAGTTTCATTGCTGCTTGACGTGAATAAGCTCTAAAACCACTTGGTGCGTCAACTATAGATGTATTAGAAGCCTTCCTAACAACCCAACTGCCTAAATGTTGGAATGTTTTTTTGTTTTTTGAAAAATGCTCAGTTTCATCTATAGGTCGACTTCCAATAACAATATCGAAGCGTCCTTCTAAAATTGGTTTAACAAGTTTTACTATATCCTCACCAAAGTATTGATTATCAGCATCAGTATTAACAATAATATCCGCTCCAAGGCGCAAACAAGCATCAATTCCTGCCATAAAGCCAGATGCTAGCCCCTTATTTTGCTTAAAAGAGACCACATGATGTACTCCAATTTCACCAGCAACGTTAACCGTATTATCTGTACTACCATCATCTATTATTAGATATTCTATTTCATCTATGCCTTGGATAAAAGTAGGCAAATCATTAAATGTTTGTTCAAGTGTATTTTCTTCATTGTAACAAGGTATTTGAATTATAAGTTTCATTGAATTCATTTCTCCATTTCATCAATTTTTTGTCTATCCGATGACTACATCCGTAACTGATAACGGCTGACACGTCCCTGGATAACAAGTTCTTAGTTTATAAATAATCCTTAAAGTAAATTAGAAAGTATATAAAGTCTTCATAAAATAGCATACAAATAAAAATCAAACAAATAATACATAATACTAATTTTTTAAAAATAAAACTATTTTTAGTTTCGTAACATTGCAATGTTAAATTATTTGTTATTTCATGATACTGCACATTTGATTTTCTTTCATCCACATTGCTAGTTTTAGATGATTTCTCAAATAGGTTTTTCATAATAAAGGTAACACCCAGTGCAATTGCTGGTATCCCACATAGGTAATAACGAGATTGAAATCCTCCTAGATAACCTGATATATTAGTATATTGACTATATTGGCGTAACCATTGCGTAATAGCTGTAATTGCTAATCCAAAATATAAAGAGATTAATACTAACATAATTGAAGAATTACGTTTATCCCTTTTTATTTGAAATATCAATATAATAGGAAGAACTAAAAGTAAAGACTCTGCTGTAGTATTCATTGAAATAGCCCCGCCGATCTTTTCCAAAGAAAAATGGGATTGAATACTCGTCCATGTCATCAAAAAGTTCCTAGCAAAATATACTGTATATTGACTAAAATTCATATGAGTACGATCTGCAACATTAACATAAAAACCTGAATTATAGAAACCTTGAGGAGATAATTTGGCAAATGAAGGTTGTATACTTCCTGTTTGATGATATACAACTAAAAAATACCCCATTGTTACCAAATATATTGGTAACGTAGTAAGGAATTTTTTAGAAATTAAAAAGCGAGCATTTTTTTCCTTTACAATAATTAAAATAACATATATAAATAGAGAAATTAAAACTATCATCCCCGCTGATACTTTAGCCATAAATGAAATAAACACACCTAAACTTATTATAAAAAAGGTATTAAAATTACGTTTTTGTTCAGAAAAACGTAATAATCCTAATATAAAAATTGGTACTCCAATGAATGCTAATGTATCATTATTTACACCTGCACAACAAAATGCCAGCATTGGTACAGATATTATAATAGTTGTGTACAGACAATGTAATATAACATTTTTACCAATTCTGGTGTACCCAATATATAAAATAAGTAGCATACCTAAAGCACTAAGTGCTATATTAAATAATCTCAGCTTAAAAAGATCAACAGTAACATTATTACCATTAACTTGCACTGCTCTACTAAGACGCATTATCTGATAATATAACGGAGGATGTCCCAAATAATTCAAATTATTACTGAAGGTGTATTCATGTGTATTGTTTTTACTTTTACTATTAAGTTCAGTATTATAATCAATATGGGCAGTACTATTATTTACAAAAGTTTTCATATCCTTAAAAACAGGAATTATTACATTTTCTTTTTCAAGATAAGCTATATAAGCAACATGTTGCATTTCATCAGGAAACCTTCCAACATATTCTGAATAAAAAAACATTTTATAAACAAAAAATCTGAATGCAAATGCGTATATTAAAATTATCAAATGTTTATACTTTTCTTTCTCTTTTCTCAAATTGCCTTCCTCCTACCGAATCTAAAATCATATTTCTAAACTAGCTTCATTGTAAATATGAAAACTTTCATTTAAGTTCGCAAGTTTAGCCTTATTAAAGCTTAACATGATTTTATGTCAATTGTATGAGCATAAAGCCAACAATTTTATATAATTCTTTTTTCTATTACATTAAAAGTCTCTTGAATATAATCTTTAACCATATTATTTTTTAATGTTATGTTCATATTAAATATCAATTCATTTAATTTTGATAATTCATAAGTTGATAAAAACTCAATATCCTTATAGATTAAAAAACTTTTCTGATCTGCATTAAATTCTTTTACAAGGAGTTCCTCTCCATTTTGTGAAATATATAGAAAAAGTGAATTCTTCAATTGGCTTTTTTCTTTGTATATTATATGTTTTCCATAAAGATTTTTTACAATAACATTCACAGTGGACGGAGCTAGGTATGCAAGTTTACTTAATTTACTTGACGTAATGCCAGGGAAAGCATCAATAATCCACAAAACTCTTAGCTGTGGGTATGTAAGCTTAAAGGTCATAAGTAATTTTCGGTGGTTACTTTCAATGGTTAAAATAAAAGTTCTTAACAGATTGTAAAAACAAATCAGTTGCTTAAGTGTTATTTTATCCCCAGAATTAAAATCACTAAGATCAATTTTTAGCTCTAACCTATTTATTTCTTCTACATATTCAAATATAAAAACATTATTTGAATTCACCGTTATTTTCTTAAATATTTCTATGATAAAATTTAAATCACAGTTATTAACAGTGGGAAGTAAATCAAGTAATGGAAATTCATCGTATTTTTTTATCCCATTTATTTTAATAATATTATAACCACTTTCAGTTAAATTTAAAGTATATAATTTTTTATTTATAGTAGACTCTCTCACTACTAATTTTTTGTCCATTAATAGTTTAAGCATTTTTGTTACAGTAGGTGAAGACCAACAACCTATTTTGGCAATTTCACCAAGAGATATACCATTAAATATTCTTATAATCCATAAGACTCTTAGTTGAGGTAATGTAATGCCTGTCCCTTTCACGATATTATTATAATTACATTCTATGTTCAAAAATAAATATCTTGATAAATTATAAAATTTATGAGTATCAAATAGCTTATTTTTAAAATCCATATTGTTCCCTTTCACAAATGTGTATATATTTATAAAATTAATCATTATGCTAATGTGCCGTGTCTTTCAGATTTCTAAGAGAAACAAACTATTATAATAATAGCATAATTGTGAATAATAAATCAAACTCTATAGTAAATTACAAAAATTTGTTTTTTATTGTTTTCCTATGTAAAACATGTTACAATTTAGCTTGTGCGCTTTTTCAATATTCGAATACTAACTAATTGCACAAAATAATATAGGAGTTGATTATGCGTGTTATCTTTAATTACTTTTCAAAAGATTGGCTTTCAATATACTTCGCATTTATTATAATCTTAATATTTATACCAGTAGCAATTTACACTAAGGGCTACATAATGGAATATAAAAGCCGTTATTCAATAAAATACATGTTATCTTTAATCGTTTTATTTGTAGCTTCAATGATGGGAGTTGTACTCGCTAATAACGGAATGGTTTTTCTTGTATTTTGGGAGATTATGTCCATCTCATCATTTTTCCTAGTGATTTATGAATACATGCGTAAAGAAAATTTAAAATCAGGAATCTTTTATTTTATTATGACTCATATAAGCGGACTGTTTTTAATGGTAATGTTTGCTTTCTTGTATAAATATACTGGTAGCTTTGATTTTAATCAGATTGTTAAGTTTTCAGTAAATTTTTCACCAGAGCAAAAATACATTATATTTTCCCTTGCTATATTTGGCTTTGGTGCAAAGATGGGTATCGTCCCACTTCATGCCTGGCTACCAAAGGCTCATCCATCCGCACCTTCTAATGTTTCAGCCTTGATGTCAGGAGTAATGCTAAAAGTTGCTTTATATGGCTTTATAAGAGTAACCTTTGGTTTTTTAATAAATACACCGTTAAATTGTGGAGTTATTGTGCTTGTAATTGGAACTGTTACCGCAATTTTTTCAATTCTAAATGCTTTATTACAAAACGATATAAAAAAATTATTGGCATATTCTAGTGCAGAAAATATCGGACTTATTTTTGCAGCACTTGGGTTATCAATGATATTACTAAATTACAATTTAAAAGTATTAGCCGCCTTAGCTTTAACTGCAGCCCTTTTGCACTGTTTGAATCATGCGATTTTCAAAAGTCTTTTGTTTCTAAATGCAGGCAGTGTTTTATATTCAACTGGAACTAAAAATATGAACGAACTTGGCGGCCTTCATAAAAAGATGATGTTTACTGCCATATGTACCTTTATTGGAACATGTGCTATTTCAGCAATTCCACCCTTTAATGGATTTGCCAGTGAAATTCTTATACTTAGAAGTTTCATTGAAGCAATTACTGTGGTACCTAATATTTGGATTATAATATTGATCTTTAGTTGCGGCATTCTTGTAGCATTAACTAGTGGAGCAGCTTTTTATGCTACTGTAAAATCCTTTGGAATCACCTTTCTTGGAAAACCAAGAACTGAAAAAGCAGAACAAATAAAACACATTCCACTATCTATGAACATTGGGCAGGGCATCTTAGCTATGCTAGCTATCATTACTGGAGTATTTTCACCATTTATAATAAGTAATTTATCTTATTATACTAATAATTTACTAAAAGTAAGTGAAAAAAGTCCTAGTTTTAAAAATGAAACTGAGATAATCGTATTCACCATAATATTAATTTGTGTTACTTTTATTTTATATATCTTCAATAAAATAAATTCACTGAATAAAAAGCAAGAAATCAATGATACCTGGGCATGTGGATATGATAGTGACAAACCCTATATTCAGTACTCTGGGAGCGGATTTTCTCAGCCCGCCGCTAAGGTTTTTGGATCCATAGCAAATTACAGCAAAAAGGTAAATTATAAAGAAACTATTTACATAAGTGAAAAGACTAGTGACATAGTAGAAGACCATTTATATAAACCCATTTTAAAAATAGTTAACTTTTTAACAACCAAAATATTAGCAATTCACTATGGGAAAATTCAATTATATCTTACATATATCTTTATATCGTTAATACTTGCACTGGTTCTAGTTTTAAAATTTCTATAAGGAGGAATTTATTTGCAATATAATTTATTTTATTCGTTTCAAAGTATATTAATTTTGCTTTTATCACCATTATTTATAGGAATATTAAAAAAGATGAAGGCAACCTTAAGAGGCTACAGTGGTCCATCTATCATTCAACCTTATTTTGATTTAAGCAAACTATTAAAAAAGGGAACAGTTATCTCAAATAGAAGTTCCTTTATAACGAAAATTGGCCCAATAGTTATTCTGGCAACATCTATAACAACTACTTTTTTCATTCCTGTTTTTTATACAACCATGGAAAATACTATTGGAAATTTATTTATTCTTATTTTTGCATTCGCAATAATTAAAATATTTACAGTACTAATTGGACTTGACAGTTCAAGTACATTTGGTGGAATGGGATCTAGCCGTGAGTCTTTTATTTCTATGATGACGGAACCTTTAACATTATTTTTACTAACTTTTTTATATATTGAAACAAAGGATTTTAATATTTTTCATATTTCCTTTATTAATAGTAATGTTACTCACTATAATATGGCACATATTATAGCAATGGTAACTTTTATCATTGCTATCCTTGCTGAAAATGCCAGAATACCTTTTGATAATCCAGAAACTCATCTAGAACTTACCATGATGCACGAAGCAATGATTTTAGATTTATCAGGTAGTGATTTAGCTTACGTTGAACTATCTTCCTATATTAAGCTAATTGTATACTTAGTTATTTTAATTAATGGTTTTATTCCTATAGGTATTGCGACAACATTGACATTTTCAGCTTTGCTCATTGGTTTTTTAACCTTTATATTCAAACTTATATTTTGCTTACTAGGCATTGCTATTATAGAAACAACTATTTCTAAATCAAAATTATTTAGAAGTGCAGAACTTTTCCCCGCAGCCATATCTCTAGGCATTATAGCAATTACTTTAATCTATGTTTTATAAGGAGAAATATTATGATAGAAGATTTACTTGCAGTTATATTAATATCTAGCATTTTTATGTCTGGAGTAAGAAGAGTAAAACTTATTACAAAAGTATTTATATTTCAATCAGCAGCTATTGGATTAATAGCCTTAAAACTTGGTATAAACACAGGGAAAATGGATTATTACGTTTTAGGATTATTAACAATAGTCACTAAAGTTATTATAATACCAATAATAATAAATAAGTCTTTAAATCAATTAAAAGTAAACAGAGAAATGGATTTAATTGTAAATGGATTTGTTTCTTATATTTTAACCGGAATATTTATAATGATATCCTTTGGCATTTTAAACGCTAGTCATGACAATTTTATAAAAACCGGAATTGCTTTGTTCATTATAGGTGTTTTACTTATGGTAGCAAGAAAAAAAGCAATTACGCAAATGATAGGATTTTTAACATTTGAAAATGGTATTGTACTATTTGAAATATCCTTAACAAAAATGTCTCTTGTAATTGAGGCAGGCATAGTTTTTGAAGGATTATTATTAGCCCTTGTTATGGGAATAATGATTTTCCATATAAATAAAACTTTTGATTCAATAAATACAGATTTTTTCGAAAATTTAAAAGAATAGTTGGTGAAATTATGTACATTATAGTACTTGGTGTTTTATTCTTAATTATGATCTTAACCCCCTTAATCTTTAAAAATATAAAAGTTACAGGGTTAGTTACAATACTTGGATCAATAATGATTTTAAGTGTAGCTATAAAAATTATTATACTAGTAACCGTTGTCCATTCTCTAACGTTTTTTAATGAATTCTTTTATATTGATAGTTTAAGCCTAGTGCAGCTCCTTATTATATCTAGCATAAATATAATCGTGAGTATTTATTCTTATAAATATATTAGTAATGAGATAAATGAAAAAATTATTTCTCTTAGAAGAGGTCGATTGTATTATTTCCTATTTAATTTTTTCGTATTTTTTATGATGTTTATCGCACTAACCAATAATATTGTAGCAATGTGGATTGGACTAGAAGGGACCACACTTACCACTGCATTTCTCATAGGTTTTAACATTAATAAAGAATCCCTTGAATCCGCTTGGAAGTACATTATTATTTGTTCAATTGGGATAGGTATTGGTTTCGTTGGTATACTTATTTTCGTTAATGCCTACAGTTCTGGAGACTCCGCTCAAATACTTAAGTGGTCGTATCTTGCACAGAATTCAGCTGTGAAAAGTACTTACGCCATTAAGATAGCCTTTACTTTGATATTTGTAGGCCTTGGCACAAAAGCAGGTTTGGCGCCTATGCATACATGGCTTCCTGATGCTCATAGTGAATCACCGTCCCCGGTTAGTGCAATGATGTCCGGAGTGCTTTTGAACCTTGCACTATATGTTATTTTAAGGTTTTACATAATAACAAAACATATAACAGGCCTAGAAAACACAAGATGGTTGTTTATAATTTTTGGTTGTCTATCCCTTATAATTTCATCTTTTAGTATTTTAAGGCAACTTAACTATAAAAGACTACTGGCATTTTCTTCTGTAGAAAATATTGGAATTATGGCATTAGGTATAGGAATTGGAAGTAAGATTACCGTTTTTGGTGCATTATTACATTCATTAATTCATGCCCTAGGAAAGTCTCTTTTGTTTTTAACTGCAGGAAATATACTAAGTGCATATAAGACAAAACGTATAGATAAAATTAATGCTTTGATAAAAACTATGCCAATAAATGCCGCATTTCTTATCCTAGGAATGCTTGTTATTGTTGGAGCGCCACCCTTCCCATCTTTCTTTAGTGAATATAGTATAATTGTAGGAACTGCCCAAAGTGGAAATTACATTATCACGGCACTTTATAGTTTATGTTTACTTCTAGTTTTTGCAGGTTTTTTAAAAGTTTTTATTAAAATAGTTTTTAATACAGAACCAGGAGTTACCTATGAAAAACTTGAAATAGATAAAGAAAATACATTACCTTTAGCTTTATGTTTTGTTTCAATTATTGTTATGATTTTATTTATGGATGGTTATTTGTCTACAATGATAAATAATGCAGTTTCAATTATTTGTAATTAGGAAGTGAAAATATGAAAATAGCAGATGCTATAAAAAGTCTAGATGAATTGAATTTTGATTTAAAATATGAAGTTAAAAATAATAACGAGTTATACATTAGGCTAAAACCAGAACAAATTAGAAAGATAGTATCTATTTTTATTTATGTGTATAAATTTAATTATATTTGTGAATTTGAGACCCCTGGGAAAGCACTTATAATAAATTGCATGTTTTCAAACAGTAAAGAAGGTTATTACATAACATGTAGCTATATTACTAAAAAAAGCCCAGTTAATCTTCAAAATATAATTCATCAAAGCAGATTATTTCAAAGAGAAATTAATAAGGACTATGATTATAAGGTTAAACAAGTTTCAGGAACTGGCGCTTATCAAGTGGCTGTTGGACCAGTTCACGCAGGAATAATCGAACCTGGCCATTTCAGATTTAGTGTTATGGGTGAAGCCATTGAAAACCTGGAAATAAGGCTTATGTACAAACATCGAGGAATAGAAAAACTTTGCCAAAATATAGATGCCAATTCCTTAAATCTTATGTTTGAAAGAGTTTCAGGAGAATCTACCGTAGCTTATGGTGAAGCTTATGCTCTCCTTGTAGAAAAGCTTCTGAATAAAGATGTTAGCAGGGAAATTCAAGCTTTTAGAATTGTACTTTTAGAACTTGAACGAATATATAATTATTTGGATGATTTAGGTGGTATTGCTAATGATATAGGTTTTAGTTATCCAGCTAAAAAATTCGGATATTTTTCAGAAATTGTTCATCAGTTATGTGAAAGAATAACTGGAAGCAGGTTTATGAGAAATGCCATTGTTCCCCTTGGAATAAATATAGATTTTACTGAGAAAAAAAAGAATGATATAATCGAAAGTTTAGCGAGTCTTAAACCTCGAGTAAGTAGTATTATTAAAACTAGTCTTAATTCGGTTTCTTTTTTAGATAGAGTAGAAGATACTGGAATGGTAAGCAGGGTTATGGCAAAAAATTATGTATGACTGGAGTTGTAGCAAGAGCCTGCAATTTAAAATATGATGTTAGAATAAATTTTCCATATGAATTATATAAAGAAATAAAAAATCGTACAAATACAACTTCAAAAGGTGGGGTTTTTGAAAGATATAAATTGAAATCCATTGAACTTAATGACGCTTTTGATTTTGTAGAAAAAGCGCTGACATATATAAATACTGATATTAAAAGAGATAAACAAGACATTTATTTTAAAGATGGACTTGAGGCTATAACTTCCGTTGAAACAGTAAAGGGAGAACTTGTAGTTTATGGCTTAACGGGAAAAGATAATAAATTTGCCCGAATCTATTTTAAAACCCCTTCCTTTACCAACTGGTCTGGTATGAGTGAAGCAGTTCTTGGTGAAATTGTTCCTGATTTCCCCGTTATTAATAAAAGCTTTAATATGTCTTATTCTGAAAATGATAAGTAGGGAGTACTAAAAATGAAAAATATATTAGATAGAATAAAATACGGAACTGAAACCATAAAAAATCCACTTAATAATAATGAGTTCTCTTATGGAAAAATAATTACTAAAGAAAATCTATGCAATAACTGCGGAAAATGCGCAAGTACATGTACAGTCAATGCTATAAAAATAAATACTAACACTAATGTTGAAAATATAATAAGCATAGACCAAAAAAAATGTATTTACTGCAGAAACTGCATTAATATTTGCCCACGATCTGCTTTAGAAATGACATCTGATTATAAAATGGCGTCACTAGAACTTGCTGGTGATGAACTTAGGAAGAAGATTTATAAGACCTTTAAAAGATCACTTTCACTTAGAGTGGTAGATACTGGTTCTTGTAATGCTTGTATGTCAGAACTTAGCGCTACTCAAAACACTTTTTATGATATTTCAAGATTCGGAATTAATGTAGCAGCTTCACCAAGACATGCAGATGGTCTAGTGGTTACTGGCGTTGTTACTAAAAATATGAAAGAGGCTCTTCTGAAAACTTACCAGGCTATGGCTGAACCTAAAATAGTTATAGCTGTTGGTAGCTGTGCATATGATGGAGGAATCTTTAAAGATGGCGATGGCGTTTATGATGTACTTAAAAACATACTCCCAGTTGATTTAGTCATTCCAGGGTGTCCCCCTTCGCCTCAAGCTATCATTTTTGGACTACTTAAGCTTACGGATAGGGTTGAAGCTAAGTAGTTGGATTTTGGAACGGAGTTTTCAATTTACAAGGTTGTGGATTTATAGTTAAGAGTTAAGAGTTAAAAGTTAAGAGTTATTGAAGATTTTCTGCTGCGCAGAAGAATCTAGAAAAATAATAAATTATTTTTGATTAGAAAACTGGTAGGAAACAAATTTTCCTACCAGTTTTCAGTTAAAGTGTGATTTTCTGGAGTTTTCGTTCTAATTAATTATCCCATTTTGCCCAAAGGCAAAATTTCCTTAACTTTTAACTCTTAACTTTTAACTCTTAACTGCCTTTATCCCTCCGTCTTCTATTTCTACAATTCTAGAGGTTTTTTCTGCTATTCTATCATCATGAGTGATTATTATAAATGTTGTCTTGAATTCTTTATTTATATCCCTTAAGAGTTCATATATATTTTCAGTAGATTTAGAATCCAAGTTTCCAGTAGGCTCATCTGCAAGCACTATTTTGGGATTATTTATTATTGCTCTAGCAATGGCTGTTCGTTGCTGCTGACCACCTGAAATATTATTAGCCATATTATTTTTTACCTCAGTTAATCCAACTAAATTCAAGAGTTCTTCTGCTCGACTTATTATTTTTTTTGTTGGCCTTCCATATCCTATATTGTAAGGCATAAGAACATTTTCAAGCACTGTAAACTCCGGAAGCAGATAATGAAATTGAAATACAAATCCTATTGTTTTATTTCTAAGCTCAGCTAATTCATTTTTACCCATATTATCAGTTCTTTTACCACTTATATAGACTTCTCCCGTAGTTGGCCTATCTAGTGTGCCCATAATATTAAGTATTGTACTTTTACCACTTCCTGATGCTCCTATAATTGAATTGAAGGAATGTTCTTCAAAGGATAAGTCTATATTATGCAAAACTTCTGTTTTAATTGTAGTCCCATATACTTTACTTATATTTTTAAGTTCAATGATTTTAGCCATTCTTAATCACCTCAATTGGATCTAATTTTGAAGACTTAACTGCTGGAATGACTGCTGCAACAGTTGCTGAAACTACTGCTATAAGTCCAGAAAGAAGAATAAATTTGTAATCCAAATACAATGGCACTAATGGTGTTCCATCTGGATTTAATGCAAATTTACTAAAGGAATAAGTTAACCCTACCCCTAATAGTACTCCAAAAACAGCTCCGAATATTCCTAGTATTAAACCTTCAAACAAAAATATTAAACTGGCTACCCTATCCTTTATTCCCATTGCCTTAAGTATACCAAGCTGTTTAGATTTTTGCATTACAGTTATAGCAAGTACGCTGGCTATCCCAAGTATTACTGATAGAAGTACAAAAACTTGGATCATATAACTTGACGCACTCTGACCACTTAATCCACTTAAAGTTGCTGCATTTGTAACCTTCCAATTATCTACTTTAAGATTACTTGAATTTAATTTATTTTGAACATCTTTAGCCACTACATCAGCACTGAATACGTCATTAGTTTGCATTTCAATAGAAGTTGCCTTATTTCCAAAATCAAATATATTTTGAGCTGTTTTCATATTTGTTATTACCCAGGAATTATTTAAACTTGAAACCTTTAAATCATAAAAACCAGTAATAGTAACGACCTGACTTTTCCCTTGTGGCGTTAAAATAGTTAATTTATCTCCGAGTTTTGCAGAGAGATTATCCTTTAAATCTTTTCCAACTAATACCTCATTAATATTGCTAGGTTCTGTGCCTTCTATAATGCTATCTTTTATTTTGTATATTGGGTCTGCATTAGAGAATATAAAGCCTCTGAGTAAAATTGGTGCTGTTTTATCATTATATTTTACAAAACCTGAGAAATCTGCTGCCTCTGAAATATTTTTAATATTAGCATTCAAACTTTTAATGCTGTTAACTTTATCTTGCCAATTATCAATTGCCTTGTCATCATTTCTTGAAGTCACTGTAACTTGAGATGACCTCCCTATTGTCTTATCAACCAAACTTATTTGAAGTCCTTGAATTAATGTTCCAATAAATACTTGAACAGAAACACCAATTGCAATTCCAAGTACAATAAGTATTGTTTGACCTTTGCTGGATTTTATAAATCTTGTTGCGATTTTAAATGCCAGAGCCATATTTGCGCGCCTCCCTGTTTACTAAAATCATGTCATGTCATAATTGTTATTATCTAATATAGATTATATAATATAATTGTAGACAATTCAATTGTTTTATTATGAATAGTAAATAGCTTGCAAATTAAGACAGTATAGTAGTTCATTTTACACTCTATGTATTAGATACATTTACCGTTATTTCCTTTGTATTTATCTGTGAATTATTATTACCAGTTTCTCTTATTACTATTTTATGACTTCCATTTGTAATTTTTGTTGTATCAAAACTATAATGATAGCCACTATTCATTATTTTGTATGATGGATATACCCTTTCTACATCATTTCTTACGTCTCCATATGTTGCTACTCCTAATATTGTTCCATCAACCAAAACTTCTATTTTTTTTACTCCAGTTGTATCAATGAACCATCCATTAATGATTTTTGTTTTACTTATAGTTTGTTCATTAGTTGGAGTATCTAAAGATCCAAAAGCTGGATTTGATACTATTACATTTCTTCCACTCAAGTTTGTCTGTGAATTATCGTTTCCAGTTTCTCTTATTACTATTTTATGGCTTCCATTTGTAAGTTTGGTAGTATCAACACTATAGTGGTAACCACTATTCAATGTTTTATATAATGGATATGCCTTTTGTACATCATTTCTTACGTCTCCATATGTTGCTGCTTCTACTACTGTTCCATCTACTAATATTTCTATTTTCTTTACTCCATTTCCATCAAGGAACCACCCACTAAACATTTTTGTTCCACTTATACTCTGTCCATTAACTGGTGCATCCAAGCATCCTATTGTAGGATAAATTGACTTCCATTTTGCATATAGTGTTATATTAGAATTGCCCATGATAAAAGTACCGTTAGCTCCATAGTCTGTACCGCTTCCATCTACTGCTGTATTCCATCCTATAAATTTATACCCAATTTTAGAGAGATTACCCATATTTCCAAATATATTTACTGTGTCACCTTGAACACGTACCTTACTATCAACTGGCACACTGCCAGTGTTGTTACCATTTCCATTGTATGTTACAGTAGAAGTTTGTGTATTTAAATCAGATAAATCATTAACTAATTTAAATGCATCAACTGAACCTAACCCTGTTACCATATCATAGCCTGTTAAAGCTGAATACTTTCCATTGGAACCGCTAGTAATATCATTAAATACAGATCCTTTTTCCAATGAGTACAAAGCTGGATTTGCTAGTCCTATAGTGCCAAACCCTTTACTTTCTCTAATCTGGTCAACTAAAGCAAATATAGCTGCCCATTCCGGAGTTGATGCACTAGTTCCACCTACCTTATCCCAGCTACCACCACTATAAACCGCATATCCAGTATTAGGATCAGCTTCAAGAGAAACATCTGGAATCATTCTGTGTCCAGTATTTAAAGAAGTTATTCCTTGTTGCCATGACGGGGTAGAAAAAAATGAACTACTACCACCTCCGCTGCCATTTCCATAATTATCTAGGCTCCAAGCCACTTCACTGGAAATTTCACCGGAACTACTGTTTATTTCCATGGAAGTTCCTCCCACTGCAGTAACATAAGGATCTGTTGCTGGATAATTAATATCATTGCTTCCATTATCACCTGAAGCTACAACAAAGGTCATTCCTTTTGCCGTTCCAGCCATAAATATATTGTCCATTTCAGTTAGTTCAGATTGACTATAATTTTGTTCATCATTTCCCCATGAATAACTTACTACATTAGCTTGTCCATCATCCACGATTTGTGTAAATAAATCTGTTTCCGTAGTTGTATCTGGATTAGCTCCATCATAAACCAATAATTTTGATCCTGGAGCACTTGACAATGAACATTCTATATCCATTGTAGTTTCTTCAGAGCCATTTACGTCATATTGTGGAGTACCATCTACATTTATAACACTAATAGGGTTAGTTCCTTTAATAGAAAAAGTGTTAATAAAATTATTTATATCATTTTGATTAAAAGAATAATAAGTTGCTATAGCAATTTTAACACCTTTACCATTAATATTGTTTGCATAAACAGATGTGAGATTATATGCTTTTTGTATTTGTCCTGGAGTAAAGGCTGATGTCTTTAACGACTGGGAACGTATAGTATTATTGTAAATCAATGAATTTTTTAGCTTAAAATTATTAATACCATCTATATTTTCAACTATTCCTGCTATATCTTCAGGTAACATTGGCTGGGTACTATTAGCAAAAAACTCAACTCCATTTTGAGAATAATAATTCAAGTTTATTTTAAAAGCTTTCTCAATATCTTCTACAGAACCGCTAGCTTTAATTACCATATGGCTGCTATAGGTTTTAATAATTTTTAGTCCACTATTATTTAAAAATTCAATAACCTTGTCATTTGAATTTTTACTAGGGAGAAAATTATTATCCATATTATGATCACTTATTAGCCTACCAGTTTTACCAATATCACGTGCTGATTTAATGTTTTGTTTTAACTGATCTTTATTACGAAATTTGAGTCCTATTGTTATACTCAATTGCTTATTGGGTTCTACAACCCCCAATTTTACAACATTGCTAGAAGAAAGAAATGGTAAAACATTACTTTCTTCTAGTGCGGTACAATTCTCACTTTGAAGCACATTTGCAAATACTGGTTGTGAAACCATAAGAAAGCTTACAATTATTGCTAATATTTTTAATATTTCATTTTTTCTTACTAGTGTTTTCAAAGAAAGCTTTTTATAAAAACAGTTTTTTTTCAATTTTATCCCCCAATTTAACAATTATTTTATAATTATACCATACACTTAATTATAATCATAAAAGGATTGGTATTGAACTTTACATATAAAATTGCCGTTTTATAAACAGAGTTCTTGGAATCAGGTGTTTTTTTGTTTTTGACCCCACACTGGCTACAATTCATTTGAATAACACTTTTAATACTGATAAGGAATCAACAATATCTTCTTCTACTTCTCCATTATCTAACATTACTTGTATGGACGTCCCAAATAAAGTACTGAATATCATTTTAGATAACATTTTAGAAGAACAACCTTTTAACTTTTCTTTATAAGAAAAGCTATTTATAATATATTTTTCAATTAATCCAATTAAACTATTAATAAGATTATTAATAAGTTTTTTTAAAGATGCTGACCAAAGAGCCATACTTGTCAAATCAAAAAGAAGTTTAAATAGCTCCGGAGTATCCCTTATCATTTGTTGAAAATAATCTACTAAACAGTATATATTTTCATTCTGTGATTTCCCCTTTTTTAAGCTATCCTCAATTTCATCCAAATATTTTTTTGTCAACATTTTTACTACACTTATAAATAGCCCTTCTTTATTCTTATAGTAATAATTTAGTTGACTTAATGCAACACCTGCTTCATCTGCAATATTACGTAGCGAAACATTGGCATATCCTTTTAATGATATACACTTAAAAGCAGCATTGAGTATCCTTTGAGACTGGTTTGTATTCTCCAATTCATTATTCATGAAACGCTCCCTTTAAATATTTTTCCTTGATAAGTCTATAAATTACAGCTCTATTTCCAAGTTTAATAATCTCCATAAGTGCACAGTATTTATCTACAAATGACACGATGAAGGCCTCTTTGTATTTAGGTAATTTTACAGTTAATGGCCACATATGTTTTACTATAATATCCTTTTCTAAATCATTTAAATCAAAAGACTTATTTGCATTTTCTAATGCAGTGTATGGATGTGTAAAGCCATGTAATCCATCACTTGATTTTGTTATGTGCCAATCATACAAGAAGAAATCATGAAGTAATCCTCCTCTAGCTGCGGAACAGTAGTCAAAATTTAAACGTCTGCAAATCAAATAACTGATATATGATACATATATACTGTGTTCTAAACACGTTATATTACTGTGTTGAACGAAACTTCCCATTGACCAAATAATTTCATTTTGTACTAAATCACTTATGCATCTTTTATATTCCTCATAACTACTGAAATCTACTTCTAAGTTCAATTTTGATTTTATCAAATTTATCATTTAGAATACTCCTTATGTCACGATTAATAATACCAGCATTTAAAATCATTAGACTTGGAAATGCAAGAAAAATCCTTTTATATTTAAGAACTTTATTATAATATACACTTAATGAAACCTTTGAATAATTCAAAATAACTTTTCTTAATTCCATAGCATCTATCACTGATTTTGCTGTATCTATCAATATATATAATAACAAAAATATTGCTACATTATCCTTAATTGATATGGGTATAGAGTAAATCATCTTAGAAATTAGTGGATGTGCCCCTTGAACCAACATAAATGCGAGAAAGCCCCATAAAACTGAATACTTAATGCAAATATATCCATGAAGGTTTGCTACATTATCGCTATAGTCCCACCACTTACAATCAAAAATTTTCTCCAAAAGAAATCCTGTAAAATATTCTAATACTGTGACCAAAATAATTGAAAATAGAATGTTAATTATAAATGATTTAAAATAATCATCAAAGACATTATTAACTAATCCTGAAGACTTAATGACCATTATAGCACCAAATCCATAAATTGGGCAAAAAAGCTTGTCAAAAAACCTCTATTGATAAGTTCTCTTTCATTAATACTTGCAAAAATTGTTTCTAGCATCCATCCTAAAAAAGAATAGGTTGCAAAAAACAATATGAAGTCTGAATAACTCCACAAGACCATCAACCCCTTTCAATAAAACAACTACAACAATAATTACCTGATCCTAAACATTGAAATACTTAATTTATAATAATCGCTACAATTCCTAATCATATTTTAATAATATAATTCGTACGTTTGATTTAATTTACTGTAACACAAAAATTATTGCGTAGTCAATAATTTTGATTTTACATAAGTTAACTTTCCAACTTAACTTATGAGGAGTTTATGAGTATTAAAATCATGATCCCTGATAACTAGTAGCAGGTTCCCACCATAACTATTCGTTTGTAAATACAAATACATTATATCAATAATTTTACAATAAATATAGAATTATTATAAATTACATAGGTAATTAAATCTTTCAATTAGTATATTCATATAAATGCAACTGTCCTTAAAATAATTCATATAATAAAGTACTCAAATATTTTGCTAAAAAACAAAAGATGTAAATTAAATAAAGGAGGAGAATATATGAATTTTGATATAAAAACAAATAAAAATAAGCCAAAAAACATGAGCATTCCTCTTCTGTATACAAATTATACTCATAGTATAAAAACAGAAGGTACTAAATTATTTGGGGAACAATGTTACGACTTAGATGATGACAAGAAATGCCATCCAACCGGTCCTATTTGCCCAACTGGACCTACTTGTCACACGGGTCCTACTGGCCCTACTGGTCCTACTGGTCCTACTGGCCCTACTGGTACTGCTGGTATTGCTGGTCCTACTGGTCCTGCTGGCCCTACCGGTGCTACCGGTCCTACCGGCATTACTGGTGCTACTGGCGCTACTGGCGCTACCGGTGCTACCGGTCCTACTGGTACTGCTGGTGTTGCTGGTCCTACTGGGGCTACCGGCTCTACTGGTGCTACCGGTGCTACTGGTCCTACTGGTACTGCCGGTATTGCTGGTCCTACTGGTCCTACCGGTGCTACTGGTCCTACCGGCATTACTGGCGCTACTGGCTCTACCGGTGCTACTGGCTCTACCGGTGCTACTGGCTCTACCGGCGCTACTGGCTCTACCGGCGCTACTGGTGCTACCGGCATTACTGGTGCTACTGGCTCTACCGGTGCTACTGGCTCTACCGGCATTACTGGTGCTACTGGCTCTACCGGTGCTACTGGTGCTACCGGCATTACTGGTGCTACTGGCTCTACCGGTGCTACTGGTGCTACCGGCATTACTGGTGCTACTGGCTCTACCGGTGCTACTGGTGCTACCGGTATTACTGGTGCTACTGGCATTACCGGTGCTACTGGTGCTACCGGTATTACTGGTGCTACTGGCATTACCGGTGCTACTGGTGCTACCGGCATTACTGGTGCTACTGGCTCTACCGGTGCTACTGGCTCTACCGGCATTACTGGTGCTACTGGCTCTACCGGCGCTACTGGTGCTACCGGCATTACTGGTGCTGCCGGCTCTACTGGCGCTACTGGTGCTACCGGCATTACTGGTGCTACCGGTGCTACTGGCTCTACTGGTGCTACCGGCATTACTGGTGCTACCGGTGCTACTGGCTCTACTGGTGCTACCGGCATTACTGGTGCTACCGGTGCTACTGGCTCTACTGGTGCTACCGGCATTACTGGTGCTACCGGTGCTACTGGCTCTACTGGTGCTACCGGCATTACTGGTGCTACCGGTGCTACTGGCGCTACCGGCGCTAATGGAGGTCCTTTAGGCTATGCTAACTTCTTCGACACAACTACCCAAAGTCTAGGCTTTGAAGATCCAGTTGTCTTTAGTAATAATGGTATTGTTTCACCTACTGGATTTGTTTCACATGTTGCTAGCACTTCAGATATCACTATTAATGAAACTGGTGATTATCTCATCTCTTGGGAAGCATATGTACAACAAAGTAGTGCTGCATTAGGTTTATATGTTGGTAGTAGTTTGATAAATGGATCTAATTTTGGCATAGGGTCTGGGAGTCAAACATTCAGTGGTCATGTAATAACTCATTTAACTTCTGGTAGCATTCTCACCCTTAGAAATATAGGTGCTAATATTACTTTAAACAATACTCCTGCATTTAGTAGTGAACCAGTTGTAAGCGCATCTATTGTTATAGAAAGATTAGGCTAAATAAATTTGGGGAAGTTGAGAATTGAGAGTTGAAAATTGAAAGTTAATGTCAATGTCAATGTCAATGTCAATGTCAATTTTACGTAGAAAATCTACGTAAAACCTAAAGTTAATATGTGGATAAAGAAAAGCAGCAATAAAACTTCTTTAATTAAAAGTTTTATTGCTGTCTTTATCTTTCTAATATGTTGCATCTTTAAAAAGCTTTATCCATTCGCTACCAGAAGTTGAACTTTATTTTCCTTCTAGTACTTTTTCAAAATATCTCCTGTTATAATTCACTGCTTCATCATTAGCTTTAAATTCTGCAGCTTTATCATTGCATCTGATTGCATCTTCTAAATTACCAATTTTATCGTAGCATACTGCTAACTGTATGTTTGGCAAGTATCCAAAATAATCATGTGAGATGAATCCCCAACTATTCTCTGGCTTTTTTATTCGAGTTGCTAATTCATACCAAAAAATTGCTTTTTCATAGTCTGCATCTTGTACATAATAGTATCCAATTTGGCAACAAATTTCAGCCCGTGGATTGTCATATTCAAAGCTTTTAAGCAGTATTCTTAACATGCTTTTCCTGTCTTTTATAAAGTCATAACATTGGGAAAGATTAAAGCAAGCATTTATATTATCTTCAACCCATCCCTTTTTGGTCTCTAAAAACTTTCTGAAGTATTTTATGGCACTATCATATTTTTTATTATAATATAATTCTCTAGCAAAATAGAAAGTTCCTCTTGGAGATAGTTCCTTACCTCTATATATAATTTTTTTATATATTAATAAGTTTCTATCTGATACATTAATATTTTCCTTTTTATGTGTTATACAGATATCCGAATTTATAATATTGCCATTTATATCCAGATACTCATGTACAGGTTCTTTCCATTGAAATCCACTACTTCTTTTTATCAATCTCTCTCTAAAGTATGAAAGTGTAACGTTACCATTGTTATCAAATCCAACATTATATTTCATCATTACAATATCTACCATTTCTTCTAAATTGTATTTTAATTTTTTAAACTTTTCTATATCTTCTTCGAGAATAACATCATCTGCATCTAACCATAAAATATATTCTTTTGTAGCTTTAGAAAAGGAATAGTTCCTTGCAGATGAAAAATTATTATTCCATCTGAAATTAAATATTTTATCTGTAAACTTTCTGCAAATTTGCTTAGTTGTATCCCTTGACCCTGTATCTACTATTATTATTTCATCAGCAATATCTTTTACAGATTTCAAACATCTTTCTATTACATCCTCTTCATTTTTAACTATCATGCATAAACTAATAGTAATCATATAAATCATCCTCCTTAGATTTCACATTATATAATATGAAATCTGAGATTGTTTGTACTTTACTATGTAAAAAAAAGATATCAGCCTAAGAAAATCCTTAGGCTGATATCTTTTATCATAATAACTACGCTTTAGCTTCAATGGCCAATTGAGCCATTTTCATAATACCAGAATATGAGGCAGCTCCAGCTATGAATCTCCCTGGATGACAGAATATGGCATCAGCTACCCCTGTAGCCTTCACGATTTCTTCATCAGATTTACCTGCCCATTCTTCTGGAAGATCTTTTATTGCTGTAAATTCGCCCAGCTTTTTAGGCACAACTTGAATTCTATATCCATTATTCATATCTTTATAAATAGCAAATAGAACTTCATGATTTTTATCCATAGATAGAAGGTGCTCTTGCCATGGGCAAAATGTTGTCAATATCAAAAGTTCAGCTTGTTCTCTATTTTTAAAAGCATCCACAATAATTGTTTTTGCTTTTATCTGTGAAACAACTCTGTTTACCTGATTTTTTAAAACAATTTTTGCCAGTGAAACGGCTTCATTGAATTTTTTATCAGATATTGTTGATTCGTTCCAATTAGAGTTGAAATCAGAAATAACAGATGATATAGTTTTAATTTTAAATTCTGAACTAATAATATTTTCTCCATTATCCAATGCGTCAATAGTTACAAATAGAGATTCATCAACAGATTTAAGAACATTATTAATTTCATCTTCATTCAAATCTATAACGTTTTTGACAAGATATTTTTTCCCGAAATCCCTCCAAATAAGTCCTGCACTTGCATAAGGTACCTTGTTTTCTCTGTATTGTTTCCCCGTTGTATGATGATCATACTTACCGCCACCAACATCAAAAACAACATCGCAAGGCTCCAGTAATTCAACTTTTCTTGTTCTAACAATTTCAGCCTCTTGAAAAATCCCAAGAATTATTGCAGATGCAAAAACCTCATCTGAGTGAAATGTGCCATTATGTGTTCCAATCTTAAATTTTTCCATATAAATTATTCTCCCCTATCTTTTAAAATTAAGTTTACATATAACATAATACTATACTAATGTATCCAATGGAAATTATCATTAAGGAACTCTTCAATCCAAGAAATTTCGGTATCAATAAATGCTATTGGTCTTTCAAATAATGTTTCAAAGTGGGGTCTTTCTCGTGCTGTAGGATGATTGTCATACCTTTTTAGTAAAAATTCTTTTCTCTTAATTAAATTTTCTTTATGGATAATCAAAGCTTTGTTTAATTCTTCTTTTGTAATTAAATAAGAAAATAACAAACCTAAATCAAATTCACTGGGGTAACTTTTTGATTCACTAATCATCTTAATAATCTGTTCCTTAACACTTACTCTAGTTTCATCCTTAATAGAATATACCTTTCTTTTAGGTGAACCACACTCCTTTTCATATCTTGATAATATATGACCGCTCTTTTCAAGCTTATTTGAGGTAGTATATGTCAATATCACTGTAACAAAGTTTAATCAAAAACATCAGAATTTAATAAATTTAATATAGTTTCTATAAGAAGTTTTTTCATATCATCATAGTTAATTGCATCACGTTTATTTAAAACTACTGCATCACAGTACTGATCTATCATGTGGAATACCATATCTACTTTTTCCAGGGGATAGGAAATAGGAAAACCTAGTGATGGTAAAGCCTCTGCAATTTCAGATAGGCCCTTATTTGCAAACTGATTCATATATTCTGCTACATCCGGATCTGAATGGCACATAGCTAGAAATTCTTCATGAGCTGCCTTGAATATTGTGTGAAATTGAATATCTTTACCAATAATCTCAGATAGGAATGATTCTAATTCTTTTCTATCTCTGGATAAGTGTAATTGCTTTATCATTTCAGCATCAAACTTAGGCCCCATATGGTCCATGGCTGCTAAAAGAATGGCTTTCTTATCTTTAAAATAATGATACACAATTCCAGTAGAGACACCGGCTTCTTTTGCGATTTCATTGGTATTGGTATGATGGTAACCTTTTTCACAAAAGAGCTTAAAACCTGCTTGTGCAATTTTCTTTTTCTTTTCTATAGAACGCGCCTGACGTGGTTCCCTTATTTCTGCTTTAACCATAATATAACTTCCTTTTGTACATAATTAATAAATGAACCTTTCTGCTACTTCTGGTATTATAATTGTGCATTGTTTAAGTTCATTATAAAGGATGATTTTTTTTTGGTCAATAGAAACATGATTTAAATATCATGTTTCTATTGACAAGCCTATGATGCTATGCTAATATACAAATTAAATATGATATATATATCATATTCAATAATATGTTGTATAATTCATCTTATTATTGAATAGTTTGCAAATATATTAAAAGAAAGAGAGGAATAATATGTTAGTTTGGAAAAAAGATGTTGAATATGTTGCAGAACTAGCAAGATTAAGTTTTTCTAAAGAAGAAAAAGAAAACTTAATTGGAGATTTAAATAGTGTACTTGGATATGTGGAAAAATTAAATGAATTGCACACAGACGATGTGGAAATCATAGTAAATCCATATTATATTGAAAATAAATTTAGGGAAGAAGTAAATATCCCTGTTCAAGATTATACAAAGAGTCTTACAAAGGACTTAAAAGGTAGAAAGATTGGTATACCAGTAGAATATTTTGGTGAAGGCTTAGATGAGGATGTAAAAAAAACAATTGATGAAGCAATTAAAGTATTAAGAGATAGTGGTGCTGAAGTTAAAGAATGCTCACTTTCTTTATCTGAATATGCCCTTGCTACATACTATTTAATATCTTCTGCAGAGGCCTCTTCAAACCTTGCTAGATTTGATGGTATAAAATATGGTCACAGATCTAAAGAAACTGAAGATGCAATAGATATATACTTTAAATCTAGAAGTGAAGGTTTTGGAAAAGAAGTAAAAAGAAGAATAATGCTTGGAACTTCTGTGCTTTCAGCCGGTTATTATGATGCTTACTATAAAAAGGCTCTCAAGGTTAGAAACTTAATTAAACAAGATTTTGGTAGAGTACTAAAAGAGTTTGATGCCTTAGTTTGTCCTACATCGCCAACTACTGCTTTTAAATTTGGAGAAAAAACTAAAGATGTCCTTTCAATGTACTTATCAGATATTTATACTGTTCCTGTAAATATTGCAGGATTACCCGCAATATCTGTGCCTTGTGGATTTGTAAATAATCTTCCAGTCGGACTTCAATTTATAGGAAATTATTTTAGAGAAGATACATTATTTAATTTAGCATACAGCTATGAAGCTTCAACAGAATGGCATATAAAAAGTGCTGTGATTGATTAAGGAGGATAAGTAAAATGGAATATGAAGTTGTTATAGGTTTAGAGGTTCATACAGAACTTTCAACAAAGACTAAAATATATTGTGGATGTACAACAAAATTTGGAGGACAACCAAATACTCACGTTTGCCCTGTCTGTATGGGACTTCCAGGTTCACTGCCACATTTAAATAAAAAGGTTGTAGACTATGCTATAAAGGCAGGCCTTGCTTTAAACTGTTCTATTACCAGGTACGGAAGAATGGATAGAAAAAGTATTTTTTACCCAGACTGTCCTAAAAATTATCAAATAACACAGAATGACCTTCCTATTTGTAGGGATGGATTTATAGAAATAGAATTAGAAGATGGAAGTACAAAGAAAATATCAATAGAAAGAATACATATTGAAGAGGATGCTGCTAAACTACTACATACCAACGCTGGAACTTTAGTAGATTTTAATAGATCAGGTGTTCCTCTTACAGAAATAGTTTCAAAACCAGATCTTAGAAGTGCAGATGAAGCAGTTCAATACCTTGAAAGATTAAAGAGTATTATTTCCTGTATAGGTGTTTCTGACTGTAAAATGGAAGAAGGATCTTTAAGATGTGATGCCAACGTTTCTGTTATGGAAAAGGGTTCTAAGATTTTTGGTGTAAGAAGCGAAATTAAAAATATGAATTCTTTTAAATCATTAGAAAAAGCTATAAACTATGAAGTAAAAAGACAAATAGCTGCAATAGAGGCAGGAGAAAAGCTTTTTCAAGATACAAGAAGATGGGATGATGCAAATAATGTTACTGTAGTTATGCGAAGTAAAGAATTTGCGAACGACTATAGATATTTTCCAGAGGGAGACCTAGTTACATTAAATATAGATGATAAGTGGATTGAAGAAATAAGACAAACTATACCTGAACTTCCATATGAAAAGGAACAAAGATTTGTAGAACAATTTAAGATTCCCAAATATGATGCTGGTGTATTAACTCTTACAATGTCAATGGCAGATTTCTTTGAAAAAGCAGCAGAAACTAGTGGTGATGCTAAGTCTGTATCAAATTGGCTAATGGGAGATATTTCAAAGATAATGAAGGAAAATGCTGCTAAGGTTGAAGATTTGAAATTTGTCCCAGAACAATTAGCAGAACTTATAAAGCTTATTAATGCTGGTACAATTTCAAATACAATTGGTAAAAAAGTCATAGTAGATATGTTTAACACAGGTAAATCACCTAAAACAATAGTAACGGAAAAAGGGCTAATACAAAATAGTGATGAAGATGCTATACTAGATGTCGCTCGGAAAGTATTAGTTAGTAATGCTAAATCTATTGAAGATTATAAAAACGGTAAAACTAAAGTGCTTAGTTTCCTTGTAGGTATAGTAATGAAAGAGACAAAAGGAAAAGCCAACCCACAAATTGTAAATAAACTAATAAATGAAGAAATAAAAAAATATTAAATGGTTTTGGAGCTGTTATATTAGGCATCATGAAAAAAATAACAATTCACTATTCTGGTGTATTTATGTTATGCAACGCCTTCCATAACCATTACATAGATAACTCTTGAGCAAGATTTTGCCCCCCGCTTTTCGCAAATATCCTCAAAATCTTTGACTTGTTATTTTCTTGATTGTTCCTTAAATTTTTACCACTCCATTTTTTTTACTAATTCTTCAATATGCCTACTATCAGTGCAGCAACAATCACCTAATATCTCGCTTATCCATGAATAGCAACTATCTAATTCTTCATCACTTATTAAATGAGACCTATGCTCAAACATTATCTTTACATTCTTATTTTCTTCTTTAATTATTTTAAAATAATCCTCAATTATGGCAAATCCTTCTTCTGCTTTTAAATTTGGTAACGCAGGGAAATGAGGAATACCACCTAATTTAAAATTCCATAAATGTACCACCTCAGTATACTTTGAAAATCTTTTAATAATTTCAATATCATTAAAATCAGAATCTATTTTATGTTGCAAATGAAGTCTGCCAGTATCCAAACAAATCTTTATATTTTTATATTTTTCTAACATACTTTCAAGAAAATTGTCTTCACAAATATATTTATTTAATGCGTCAAACTCCAATACAGGAATAAAATTATATTCAAAACTTTTCTCTGATAACCATTGAAAAAGGTATTCGCTATTTTTCTTAAATTCATTATACGAATACTGGGATTCAAATGTATATTCACTACTATTTGCAAATCGCCAGTTACTCATATCAAAATTTTCTTTCAGTATAACTGGCTTAGGGTAATGAAAAAGGACATATTGTGGTTTAATTTGCTTTTGTTTGATATAAATCAACTCTTCTTCAATATGTTTAAAGGCGGACTTTTTCACCTCTTCATTTAATGACAAAAACTGCGGGTCTCTTAATTTTGAAATTCCTGCTCTTAACGGAAAATGAATACCTAATTCAAAGCCTTTTCTTTCAGCTTCATTTGCTAAATTTTCTATATCACTTTCATTTTCAAATAAACATGCTTCTATCCCATAAAAACCTTCTCTAAAATCTCTATCAAATTTTTTATAATCAAATTTACCATACATTCCAATCATAAAGTTATTCATAGTTTGTCTTCCTTTCAATAACTAAATTATATAACAATTTTTACTCTATTCAATTTCTAACGCCAATTATATGGCATGTTCTAATAACCATAAAGCTACACCATCTTCATTATTTGAACCAATAATTTGTCCTAAGACAAAAGGTATGCTAACATGAACTGATAATACTATTCGATTAAATTCTTCCCATGGTTCTCCAAAATCATATCTATTAAAATCAATAACCCCTAAATTACAAAATAAGAACCAATAACTTTAACTAAATTACTCTCTCTAATTTTATCAATTGCTTGTTTAATATTTATATTTGCTGGGTAATGACCATCAATGTCAATAAAGAAATAATACTTTCCAAGTTCCTTTTTAGTTGGGCGTGATATTATTGAGGTTAAATTAATACCCATTTCAGAAAATTCATTTAGAATATTTGATAACATTCCCGACTTGTCCATAGCATCCATGATTCCCCCTATAGAATTAAAGACTTTTGTTATATTAGGGTAAAATACCATCTCTATATTATTATCAATGAGTTGTTCATATTTTTTTACTGCAAGTTCACTAAAAGTGCCTGCTGGTCCAAGTGTAGCTATTTTGTGCATCTATTTCCTCCCAATCTTTGTATTTCAAAGTTATCACTAATTTCTATCATTTTAATTAATTCAGGAATTGCAGACTCACCTATTCTAATCAACGTTCTTGCAATTATATCTCTTACTAATGGTTTGACTACTCCCCCTTATGTGCAGTTAAATATATTCTGTTAAACTTTAAATCAACCATCCCATTTTCATTAACCTGTTTTCTAAATGCTTCCATTACTAAATTACGAAATGCTTCAATATAAATCTCAGTTAGTGGAACCGAATAAAAAGCTTGATTTAAATATCCATTTTCTGCTCCAGACTGAAAATTTTTATAGACCTGCTCTGGTGTATAAAAATTGGGTTCTGTTACAATTTCGGCATAGCTTACTATAAATCCACAACTTTCAAATAGTCTTCTATATTCTTCAGCACTTTCTAAGAAAAACCAAGGATTGTTTAAATTATTAAATATCTTATTTGTAGTTGAATTATTGCTTACTTTATTT
Source organism: uncultured Clostridiaceae bacterium (assembly GCA_963725425.1). GTDB lineage: Bacteria > Bacillota > Clostridia > Clostridiales > Clostridiaceae > Clostridium_I. The sequence continues at coordinate 101,936 of CAVRYJ010000045.1, read as the reverse complement.
ACTGCGTCAACAAAATTTGGACAGTAACATTCAGTTGCAGGAGCTTGTATTCCTATTCTTCCATTAGGCTTTAAAGCTTTTAAACATTCGTCCAGAACTATTTTAGGATTTGTGAACCATTGAAATGCAGAATTGCAGTATATAACATCGAATTCTTCTTGGAATCCCAAATATTCTGAGTTCCTTAGTAAATATTTTACATTAGATAGATTTTTATTTGTTCTCAGTGCTTCCTTAATCATACCTTCTGAAATATCCACTCCTAAAACTTTATTTTGGGTAAGTAATGCAATTTTTTTTGTTATATTACCTGGACCACACCCCAAATCAAGAACCTCTTCATGTTCTTGAATCTTTAATAAATTAAGTAATGTCTTAGATGCTGACTTTTGTACTAAAGCACTTTGCTCATATAAATCAGCCTTAGAACTAAAACTAATTTCAGACATTTTTATCACCTCATTCTTTTGATAATCTTATTTCATAATTTATTTGGTTAAAACCCTCTACTATTATTAATTACATTCTTTGAATTTAATTTTTATAAGCTTTTATGTTATGAATTTTATGTTCTTCAATTTTTAATTCAGCATATCAATCATACCTTTTGATATATCAACAAGTGTTATGCTTTCAAATTTATCATAAAGATTAAAACTTACGAGTCCTGTCCCACAACCAAATTCAAGTGCATTATATCGTTTCTTTATTTGAATAGTCTTACTTATTTCTTCTGCAATTATTTTTGCTCTATTAACTCTTTTTTCAGTGTCCCAAGTTATGGCATATTTATCAAAACTCATAACATTCACTCCCTTTAAATTAATTTTTTATTTTAACCTCACATTCTCAACTAGAATAGTTTTTCATAATTTTAAGACTTGTAAGTTTATTACTTAATTCTTGCCATTGTTTATTCATCAGCATATAACCTTTGCAGAAAGATATCTGTTTCTCAATAATCTACATAAAAATTAAACATACGGATATTATACACCTTTGTCCTTATAGCTTCCATAATAGGGTAATAAAGTTTTAAGCTACAATTTAGTACTAGACCCTAATGCAAAAACAAAGGCACAAATGTACTTTTAAATACCTTCATGCCTACATAGCAAAAATAAATCTAGTTATTATCTACGTTTAAATTCCATCAATCCATTTTTAGATATTTATTCTGACATCTTAACCCTAACCCGTTTGCTCTTGCTAACTTTGAATCTATCCATCCAAATTTCTCTAATGAGCTTTGCACTAGCTCAACCACATTTAATCCTGAGCATAGTTCTCTGTGTTTAATCCTGAGCATAGTTCTCTGTGTTTAATCTTACGTGGAATAACTTTATTTTAATGAGAAAAGGGTTATTAGTCGGCTAAATTAATACATTATTAATGTTATTCCAACAACTACAAGTAGCACCATTAACATCTTCATAGAAATCTTATTAATTTTGTTTGAAAATTTAAAACCCAACCATTCCAATGGACCAATAAGTATTCCTATACCGCTAACAATAAATCCTACCCCTATCAACGGATGAAAAATTCCAGACCCAATCATTGATATACCAGTTATGCTAATCCATATACCCATACATAAAAAACCCATTGTCTCTCCTATCGAGTTTCCACAATATATGTTGAATGATTTAAAAATAATTTCAATTGTTTCTTTCTTTTCAGTAGTAGTATTCTCATTTATATATTCTTTTGATAAGTTATCAGCTAAAAACACCCATCTCATAAGTCCTATAACATAAAATATACCCGAAGCTATACCAAATGTCGCTCCTATAATCATATATGGAGTATTATTTCTATTCAGAATTTTATAAAATATAGCTGACAGTGGAATAAGCATTAACGAACTTAACACAAAACAAAACCAAAAAAATTTTAGTTTAGCTCCTCCCTCATAAAATTTCTTCAAAATGTTATCAACAGATGACCTAAGTATTTGAGGATAATTAAAAACATTAGTAATCCCTATTTGACTAACAGTAAATCCTAACGCCACTATAATAATAAAAAACCCTGAAACCCTATAAAATGTAATCATATCCATCGTAAATCCCCCTTTGTATAAATAAGTTCATTCGGAAACTCTCGTTCCCTGATATATCTAAATTTCAGAGGGGCGAGAGTTTATTTTCCCCCCAAAAAAATTATTTGAAATCCGAAAATAATTTTTGATATTTTCCCTTTATATTGCATTTATTGTAACCATATACCTTGACAAAGTTGGTAGAAAAAAATAGCCTGGAAAATATGGTATCTATTACCAAATAAATGTTTTGTGAGGTGTTTTTATGTTAGGTATATGGCATTCCCATGCTGAATATCAATCGTTTGTTATCGATAATATTTCATCACTCTATACGAGCGACAAGCTCCTTGTTGAGTTCTATTCTGAAGTTTTATCCAAACTTTATATTTTTAACCTAGATGTTTTAAAACCATTATTGAAACCATATTTTTCAACTACAGGTAAACCTTCTAACCAACAACCTGAAATATTTCGTTCTTTTATTTTAATGTCTGAACTACATTACACTAGCATCCCTAAATGGGTAGCATTTCTAAAAGCTAACGCTATTTTATGTTGTGCTATTGGAGTTTCTCATAAGCATATTCCTGGTGTAGGTAGTCATTATGACTTTATCGATAGATTGTGGTTGGAGAATCCTGACGCTATTCAAAAACGTCAGAATTCTCTTCATCCATTCAAGTCCAAGCCTCGTAAAAAACTTGGTAAAAACCAGAAACAGCCACCACGCCATCCTGGGATTATTAAAAAACTTGCTGATTTAGCACTTAATGGTCAATCCTTCGAAAATAGGCCCGAAAGGCTGCTTCAACAAATTTTTGCCAAAGTCGCCGTGGAACCATCCGCCAAAGATGGTCTCCTAGGTGACACAAGTAATCTTACCATATCTGGAGACGGCACGTGCATTAATACTGGCGGTAGCCATTATGGTATAAAAAAATGTAATTGTGTATCCAATGGCATTTATAATTGTAATTGTCACCGAACATTTTCTGATCCCGATGCTTGCCATGGTTGGGATAGTTATCATGAAGTTTGGTTTTACGGTCATTGTGGATATTTTTTAGTTGTCTATAATCCTAATTTAAAATTAGATTTACCCATATATCTTCGATTAGTTCAAGCTCAACGCAATGATGGTGTCACTGCGATTGTTGCTTTATCCGAAGTACGAAAGCTTTACCCACATTTTAGTTTTGATAAATTTCTTGGTGATGGTGCTCATGATAATTATCCTACTTATGATTTACTTCTCGCTTGGAATATAAAAGCTTTGATACCTTTGAATAAAAAAAGTACAGGTAACTTCAAATATAAACCACCAATTAAAGTAGATGATAATGGAACTCCAATTTGTATAGGTAAAATTCCTATGATATACGATTATTATGATAAAGTTCGTCACAGACATAAGTGGAGATGCCCATATGCTAAAGGTAAAATTAAATTTTGTGCTTCAAAAGAGAACTGTTCGCCAAGTGCCTACGGCAGAACTATTTATACCAAACCAAAATGGGATTCTCGTATTTTTACTGCTGTTCCTCGCGGTAGCAAGAAATGGCATGAAGATATGAATAAGCGCACATCTTCAGAACGTGTTAATAAAAGAATTCTCAATGATTACAATATGGAAGAAGCTCATTCTCGTGGTAAAAAGCGATGGTCCTGGTGGACTACCGTCCATTCAATTAGCGTTCACCTAGATGCAAGAATTAAAGTTTCAAAGTTTGATATTATTACTATAATAAACAAATTAATTTTAAAAACAGCCTAACTTCAAAACATAATATATATTTTTTAAAATCTACTAATTGTGGGTTAGCTTTGCTATGCTAATTTTTAAGCAATACTTGTTCATAATTGTTTGTCTTGGTAAATAACTCCGAAATGACTTTGATTTATTCAAGAAATACAAAATCATTACTTTTGTAGGATAGTTTCCGAACTTACTCTAAATATATTGAAATACGTGTTTAGTTACTAAACACATTGATAAAAAAATAATCACTTTTGTTCTAAAAAATTTTCTAATACATTCAGAATATCTAAAAAAGTCTCTACATTTAAGTCTGACAAATAGCCTAAATGTTGTGATATTTCAGCATACATTTCTTTATGGTATTCTTTGTGTCCATTATATACAAGTTTTCCTTTTTCAGTTAGTTCTAAAGAAACCTCATTTTCAGTATCAGATACCGATTTTTTATTCACCATATCTTTTTTTATTAGTTTATCTACCATTTGAGAAACAGCACCTTTTGTTATTGCTAAATACTGAGCCAATTCAGTTACATTAATTTTGTTATTATTCCCTATAGCCTCAATTGTATGAGCTTCAGACCTATATAATAAATCTTTAGTTCCATAATATCTTGGTTTCTTATCTGTTTTATTATATTTATACATGACTTTTTCAAATTTATGTATCATATCTTCAGTAGTTAATTTCTTAGACATTATATTTGTACCCTCCTATGTTTAGTAACTAAACATCATGATATACTGATAACAAGTTTATGTCAACAAATTTGTATGTGCTTATAAAATTCTGATTTAAATTGTTTTTCCTTGAAAACTTCTTACTTATATTCAATTTATTTTATCTATTTTTCTGACTATAAGTAAACATCTTATGAATATAATCACTCTTTATATATTTATAAACAAAAGCCACAAGCTTATATTACTTATGACTCTACAATAAATGTTTATACTTATTAGTGGCCCCTACGTTTTTCATTTTTTTTCTGTTGTCTTAAATTAAATTTTTTTTGTTTTTCTTCTTCCTTCTCTGCCCTTGAAGCTACCTTTCTTGCTACTTTATTATCTCCATGCTGTAATTGCATAGCAAGTTGGGCTTTTGTACCTATCCCTCTATTTTCCAATTCTTTTTTTATTTTTCTTTGATACCTTTTAGGGTTTACTCTTCTTTTTTCAACAATTTCAATACATAAGTGATTACTGAATCTTAAATTATAAAAATTTTTTAATACAAAATCATATACTTCATAATCCTTTGGCTCAGCCCCGAAAACAACCTTAGAAACTTCATATTCCCCACCATAAACCTTTTCAAATATCCCTATCCAAAATGTTTCCTTGAAAACCACATTTAATTTAATGCTAACTTCCATTTAAAACTCCCCCTGTTCAATAAAATTTACTAAAGAGAATGGACGTCCCCAGGAGGGAAGGATACTTCTACCTATTAAAACAATAGATAGGTTCGGACTACCAACCAAAACTGTGTTTTTATCTCTATTTTTAGATATCACTTATTTTATATGTTCAAAAAAGTCCCTTAAATCATTCTTAACAGTTGCCGATAAATAATGCCACCTAATTCCTTCAATTGCACCTTCTAATGCACACAGCTTACTAAAATAGGCAGTGCTATCTATCATTTTAATTTTTAGGAATGTTTCTTTACTCCCAATTTTCTTTAATTCATCAGGAGTGTTTATCTGGACTTTAATCATCATTTATTCTAACACATTACCTATATTGGGTAAGTCAGATAACTTACTAATACAAATCAACTTCTTTGTAGTTAAATTTATACTCTCTCACCCTTTTATCTACAAAAACTGCTTATTTACTTTTACTATAATCTGTAATTCCTAATCGATTACCAAATGGGTCTTCAAAATTAACTGATAATCCAGTCTTTATTTCAAAAGGCTCTGATAGGAAATCAACTCCCTTTTCTTTTAATTTTTTATACTCATTATTTACGTCGTCAACAACGAACCATATTGTAGGCTTTGCATTTGGAAATTTTGAAATGTCTTGCAAAATTATTGCAGGTTCTTGTTCCCCAACTTTATAGGCTACCATGCCCATATTTGAGAAATCAAATTTGACATCTAACCCTAAAGTATTTGTATAATAGTCTTTTGCAACTTCCAGTGAATTTACTGGCAATAAAAAATTATCATAATCTTTCATATAAACTAATCTCCTTCATAAATATATTAAATTTATTGTTTGTTAACTATTAAAATTCTCATTTATAAATTCTTCAATCCAAGATATTTCTGTTTCAACAAATGCTAATGGTCTTTCAAATAATGCTTTTATATGTGGTCTTTCTCGTGCTGTAGGATGATTTTCATACCTTTTTAGTAGAAATTCTTTTCTCTTAATTAAATTTTCTTTATGAATAATTAAAGCTTTATTTAATTCTTCTTTTGTAATTAAATAAGAAAATAACAAACCTAAATCAAATTCGCTGGGGTCACTTTTTGATTCACTTATCATATTTATAATCTTCTCTTTGACAATTACTTTTGATTCATCTTTTATAGAATACACTTTCCTCTTAGGTGAGCCATATTTTTTTTCATACTTTGAAAGTAATTGTCCATTTTTTTCAAGTTTGTTTAAAGAATTATAGATTGATGAGAATCCTATATTCGTCCATCCTCTCATATTCCTTTGTTCTATTACAGTTTCAAATTCGTACCCATAATAATTTTTATCGCATAAAAGAGATAATAGTATAACCTCAATTTGGGTCATTATTTTATCCTCCTCTTCTATTCTATTCTATTCATAGAATAGCATCGTATAAAGTATATGTCAACAGCTTCTTTAAATTGATATATATTACAATGGATATCAATGTTTTGAAAGACAAAACTTGAAATTTATTTGACGGGGATACAAGCACAAATTAAATATTTTTATAATTTGGATTTTGTCAGAAATGTTGATGAAAAACAAAATAACTCTTTTAATCATATCCTCAACCATTGTCATAATACTTTCATCCTTAGACAGTCCAAATCCTCCGTATTTATTAATATTACAGCTACTTACTCCAATTAACCTCTCAGTTTTTCCGTCTATAGCCTATTTGCTTTTCATAATTGCATCTCCTCTTTTTACATTAAACCTTGAACAAATTATAAAATTTATTCTCTACTTTGTAGGCAAACAATAAAGTCTGTCCCAAATCAAACCCCGCTCCAATATCCTCTCACCCCTTATCCCATATATCTTGAACCGCCTTTCTGTCCCTAATTAAATTTTTCCACGAATATCAGAGTTTGTCCCAAACTAGCCCCTTTTCTTCCCATATTGCATCCTAAATTACTCCTAAATCACGCAACCCACGAATATTAAAGTCTGTCTTTTTTCTTCCATTTTATCACCCCTTCCGTCATAAATTCTATCTGGCAGATTATCTTCAATGAAACCAAACCCACTCTTTTTTCTTCCTTAATTCAAACACCCATTAACCCTATTCTCTTCCTCAATTCCAAAAGGTCTATCGACCATTAAATCAATCAAAGAATCAATCTTTTTCTCTTCTATTTTCAAAGATTTTCCCTCATTAATGCTGTCATAATCACTTAATTTATCTGGCTAATTCCCTAAATTCTATCCAACCAATCTCTCTTATACCAACCCTTACACTTCTTTTTTCTCTTTTCTAATTCAATTGTTTCATCAATCTTTCATCAATCTTTTTTCTCCCTTTCTCCCCACAAAACTCACCCGTAGGGTTCTATATTTCCACACCCCTTCTTAATCCATTGTTATATCTGGCTTTTCATCTTCCTTAACTCTATTTCTATCCATTTTGGAGAGTTTCTTTATATATTGTGATGATTTATTGCAATGTGGAAGCTCCAAAAGCTAATCGAGTGTCGATTAGCTTTTGGAGCAATACTTTATTTTTAAATATAAGGAGCGGTAAAACGTCCTAATCACTAATAGCATATAGGTTAAGAGATTTATGGATAGATATTATGAATATAAAATTGTCCACAGTTTAGTTGGATTTATGCTGAATTACGAACACCCCTGTTGATAACACTGTTCATGTCTTCAAGGGTTCGATAAAATTTTACATCACTTTTCAATCTATCTATTGCTCTATTCAAAAGCCTTCGGCTCATTTATGTGACCGTTTTTTTCTATTATTTATTCGGATAATTTATCGGCCTTTTAATCAGATATTCTGGATAGTGGTTCAATCATAAATCTTCGATTTGGGAAGCGGAAGGGTAAAAAAAATGAAGGAATGCGGGTTCGAGTTCCTGCATTTCCTTCATTTTTGGGACAGACTTTATTATTTCGGGACAGACTTTAATATTCGTGGACAAACTCTGATATTTGTGTACACATATCTTCAAGGGTTCAATAAAATTTTACATCACTTCAATCTATCTATAGCTCTGTTCAAAAGCCTTCGGCTCATTTTATCTCACGCTTTTTTCTATTATTTATTCGGGTAATTTATCGGGCTTTTACTCTGATATTAGGTATGGTGGTTCAGTCATAAATCTTTGATTTGGGAGCGGAAGGGTAAAAAATGAAGGAATGCGGGTTTGTGTTCTTGTATTTCCTTCATTTTTTGGACAGTCTTTATTTTTTCGGGACAGACTTTAATATTCTTGGACAGTCTCTGTTGTTTGTGTACAATTTACACCATTAACAATTTATTTTCTTATTCGAATAAAAGATCACATTTTTGTCTATAATAACAGAAATGTGATCTTTTATACTTCTAAAATATGAAATTTTCAATCAAAACATGAATCTTTATTGATAATTCACAAAAAGATTCAACATATAAATTATCTATTCAACAGTTACAGATTTTGCCAAATTTCTTGGTTTATCAACATCGCAGCCCTTTGCAATTGACATATAATATGAAATTAGTTGAAGGGGAATTATTGCAAGCACTGGAGCTAAAAGTGGATTAACGTCCGGTAGATATAGTGCGCTATCACAAGTCTTCTCAACCTTTTCATTTCCCTTTAAGGCAACTGCTAAAACTTTTGCTCCCCTTGTCTTTACTTCCTTTATATTGCTAACCATCTTATCAAAAAGCTCCGGTTGCGTTGCAACTGCAATTACAATTGTTCCATATTCAATAAGAGCGATAGGTCCATGCTTAAGTTCTCCACCGGCATATGCTTCGGAATGAATATATGATATTTCCTTAAGTTTTAGTGAGCCTTCCATTGCTACAGCATAGTCAAGTCCTCTTCCTAAATAGAACATATCAGTCTCTTTGAAGTTGTCTTTAGCAAATTTCTTTATGATTTCCTGATGCTCTAATACTTCTTTTTCCTTTTGTGGAAGTCCAAGCATATCTTTTTTTATTGCCTCTATTTCTGCATCTGTTAATGTTCCTTTATTTTTAGCAAAATATAACGCTATTATATACATGGCTATGAGTTGAGTTGTATATGCCTTTGTTGAGGCAACTGCAATTTCAGGTCCTGCCCAAGTATAAAGGACATCATCTGCTTCCCTTGATACTGTACTTCCAACTACATTAGTAACAGCTATAACCCTAGCCCCTTTGTTTTTGGCAAGTCTCATTGCAGCTAGTGTATCTGCTGTTTCTCCAGATTGACTAACAACAATCATCAATGTTTTCTTGTCTACTATTGGATCTCTATATCTAAATTCTGATGCTATATCAACTTCAACTGGTATTCTTGCCAATTTTTCTACAACATATTTTCCTACTACTCCTGCATGATAAGCAGTTCCACATGCCACAATATATACCTTATTAAAATCGTCTATTTGCTCTTTAGTTAAACTAATTTTATCTAATTTTATATCCTCACCAAGTATTATTCTTGATGTCATCGTATCCTTTGTAACCTTTGGCTGTTCATGAATTTCTTTTAGCATAAAATGTTCATATCCATTTTTTTCAGCTGCATCAGCGTTCCAAGTCACATGGTATATTTCTTTTTCAATTTTCTTCTTATCTTCTGTAAGGATTTCTACGTTGTCTTTAGTAAGGACTACAAATTCATTGTCTTCTAAAAAATATACATCTCTAGTTTCATTTAAAACTGCTGGTATATCTGATGCTATGAAGTTTCCATCTTTACCTAATCCAACGATAAGCGGACAATCTTTTCTAACTGCTATTATTCTATCTGGATCATTTAATGAAAGTATTCCAAGTGCATAACTTCCTTGGAGTTTTTTTACTGCCTTTATTGTAGCATCTAATATATCTCCATCATAATAATAGTCTATTAAATGAGGTATTACCTCAGTATCTGTTTCCGTTATAAATTTATATCCCTTAGAAATTAATTTTTCTCTTAATTCAATATAGTTTTCAATTATACCATTGTGTACAACGGCAATTGTGCCTGTTCTATTAAGATGAGGATGTGAATTCAAAACGGATGGTTCTCCATGAGTGGCCCATCTAGTATGCCCTATACCTATATTACCTTTTATAGGTGTCTCTTTTAATTTTTTTTCTAAATTTAAGAGTCTACCCTTTACTTTTTGTACGTCCAATTTTCCTTTGTTATCTATGATTGCAATTCCTGCTGAATCGTAACCTCTATATTCTAATTTTTCTAGACCTTTAACTAAAAGGTCTGATGCATTTCTACTTCCTACATAACCAACTATTCCACACATATTAATCTCCCTTTCTTTTTTTGCACGCAAAAAAAACGTTAGTAGTTTAAAAAAAATTTTAAACACCAATTTCGTGCTGAATATATTTAGGTTTTAACACCAAGCTAATATTGTCCCAAAAATCACTTCTTGGTTTTGTTAGCCGTTTACGGTAGTGTGATACCGTGGGGCACCCGCCGAAGATTCGATTCTCCCCATCCTCGTCAAGTTAAGTGACACTCCAAATCTCCGATTTGGTCAGTGGAACTTACTCAGCTGTGCTGAGTTTCCTTTTGCCTCAATCAAATTTAGTTAGACTTACTTACTAAGTCATGCTCAGTTCCATCCGTCTTTCTATCTCCGATTTGGTCAGTGGAACTTACTCAGCTGTGCTGAGTTTCCTTTAACCTTTTCAATCATGGATCTGGTAATGTGAACTCACTCAGATATACCCAGTGAATTCATTTTCTTTACAATTTTACACTTGTAAATTCATTAGAAAATGCACTTAACTCCTAGCGCTTTTTGAATTTTTCAAATTTCACCTCCTTATAATGTTATATATTTAGTATATTTATAATTCAGGCATTAGTCAACTTGTACAACTAAATATCACATTAATTTTGTTCTAAATTAGATTTAAACTTTTCTCTAGGCTTAGTAGCAACTTTACAAAAAATAAATTGGCTCAGTTTTTCAGGATTTTCATGTAAAATAAGGAATTATAAACCTTCATAGGCTTTCATGCGTTTGCCCTGGAATATTATCCTTTCTTTATTGTATTATCCTACAATATATGATAAAATTTAAGGAAGTATACTCTATAGAGTATACAAAGGAATACATAATTATATGTACAAAGGAGTGAATATTAATGAAATTCGGTAAAAAGTTTTTAGGGGTCATCGTTGCTACATCATTAGTTTTTGGTACAAGCATTACTGCTTTTGCTGCTACAAACAATGATGTTATTACTGCATTAACTTCAGCTGGAGCTAATGCAAGCACTATTTCCATGGCTACAAGCTATTTAAACAGTCACTCATCAATATCATCAAGCAGTTTGAATTCTGCTGTAACTGACATTAAAGCAGTTCAAGCTATGGGAGTTACATCTTTAGCTCAATTCAGTGCATTAAGTGCTACTGATAAAGCTATCGTTGCCGCTGACATCAAAGCTGCTGCTTCTTCATTAGGTATCACTATTACAAAAAATGCTAATGGTACATTTACAGCTACAGATTCAACTGGGGCTGTACTTGAAACTATTGGAGCTAATGGTACAACTGTAGCTACAACTACTGGTGTTGCTGGTCAATCAGCAGTTACTGGTAAAGCTGGAAACACAACTGCAACTAACTATGGTAACTTATTAGCTTTAGGTGCTATTATTGCAGCCGCTGGTGCTGGTGCATTAGCTATATCAAAGAAAAAGGAAATATTGGCTTAATAATCATTAAAATTTAAGGGAGTTTTTGCTTATGTTTAAAAAAAGTGCAAGCAATAAAACTTCCAGCAAAAGAAGGAAAGGAATTCTATTTGGAATTCCTCTCTTTCTTTTATTATGCGGAATTGCATTAATAACCTTTGCTGGTTGGAATTTAATATCACAGACATATTTTGTAGGAAAAATAATAACTAATCCACCTGTTAGTAATGCTAAAATACGAAAAATACAAATTAATAATAAAACAATAAATTACCCAAGAAATGGTGAACAATTAGGCACAATCATTATTCCTTCAATCTCATTAAATTATCCTATTATTGAAGGTGATGATCAAAACAATCTTGCAAAAGGGGTTGGTCATGATTCTTCTTCTGCTATTCCAGGTGAGAATAGCAATGTAGTTCTTGACGCTCATCGTGACACAATGTTCAGAAATTTAGGAGATGTAAAAATAGGAAATATAGTTACTATAGAAACTAACTATGGTACCTTTAACTATAAAGTTTATAAAACAAGAATAGTAACACCAGATGACCCAACGGCCATTATTAAATCTAATAAGGAAATGATGACTCTTTATACTTGCTATCCTTTTTCATATATCGGACATGCTCCTAAAAGATATATTGTTATGACTGAATTTGTAAATAGCACTAACACTGGTGTAAATAAATAAAAGGTAGGTGATTTAATAATGAAACTAATTAAACCATTTTTTTGTTTTTTTATAAGTCTTTTTATGGTGCTAAGTTTATTTGCTTTACAAGCCTCTATATTTACCCACAACAGACTATATAATAACAATTATTATACAGAAAGATTTCAAACTCTTGGACTGTCTTCATTTATTAATGATTCACTATCAACGAACCTTGCTATTATTCAGCGGGAATGTAACTTACCTAAAAGCATATTTGACAATTTATATAATAAAACTTCAATATCAAATGATGTAAATAGCTACACTAAAAGTACAATTGATTATATGACATATAAATCATCAAGTTTTCCTACTCCTGATACAAAAAAATATACTAATAAATTTGATAATAAATTAGATACTTTTTTATCGGCTTCAAATGTTAAACTAGATGTTTCAAGTAAGGCGGATATAACAAATATTAAAACTCAAACTGCATCTACTATAAAGAATGAAATTTATCAAGTAAATTTTGAAAGTTTAGCAAATTCATCATCTTTTCAAAAAGCTAGATTATATATTAATAAGTTATATTCTTTCGAATCTATTTTTGTAGGAATTTTTATTTTACTTACAATACTATTGGCTATTTTAGAAGCACGAAGACTATTTATTTTTGTTACATGGTTTTCTTCCACATTAATTGCAGGAGGTTTAATAGTACTCATCCCTGTTGTGATTATTATGCATACAAATTTCACGAACAATTTAGCGCTAAATCCTCCTAAATTACAATTAATCGTAGGAACCATATTAAGGGATTATTTGCAAAGTATGCTGAATTATAGCATATATATAACCTTGGTTGGAATACTTATTTTTATAGGAAATATAATTTTAAGTCACTTTAAAACCGTTAATTCTTGAAATTTTTTCATAAATCTAATTTATATTCGCCAAAGACTGAAGAGAAGATAAATTTAACCTTCCCATTCAGCCTTTTTTTGGCTTTCCATACTTTATTAGTTAAATATTGACATACTTTATATTCTACAGTATTATTGGTATATAATTACATATATTGTGGAGGAAAAGATGAAAAATAAAAAAATAATTATTTTATTATTTGTTTTAGCGTTTTGCGCTGGAATATCATTAACTGGTTTTTTAATAATTAACAGTAAATTATCTAAAGTGATGACAATAAACATTGCAAGAAATCCAAAACAGCTTGGAATAAATAAAATTAAATTTCATGACAGTTTCATTTATAACAACTATACTAACATATTACTTTTAGGTGTAGATACACGGGATCCTAAAACCAATCTTGGGCTAGCTGATTCAATAATTATTCTAACTATTGATAAAGCTCATAATAAGCTAAAGCTCACCTCCCTAATGAGAGATATGCTTATTGATAATATTCAAGGTGAAGGCGTTACTTCAGGAACAACTCAAGATAGAATAAATGTTATCTATAAAGAAGGTGGTGGTCAATATGCTATTAAAGCAATTAATAGCAATTTTGATATGAATATAAAAGACTACATAAAAGTAGACTTTGGAGATTTCGACAAAATTGTAGATGCTGTTGGTGGTATTGACATAGACATATCTCAAGATGAAGTAAGCGTTGCAAATGGATATATAGACGAAGTATCAAAATTAGAGAATATAAGTCCACAACACTTAACTCACGGAGGATTACAACATTTAAGTGGTATACAAGCTTTAGGCTACTGTAGAATAAGATATGTGGGAAATGAAGATTTCCAGAGAACAGAAAGGCAAAGGACTGTATTAACTTTGGTTTTTAAAAAGTTAATAAGTATGAATATTGTACAGGCCTCTTCAATACTTGATACCATATTACCGGATATAGAGACTTCACTTTCAAAAATAGATATGCTATCACAAGCTTCCTCTATTTTAATTAACAAAACTAATACAATAGAGCAGTTTAGGCTTCCTGAGGACAAGCCAGGATATGACTATACTACAACCATAAAAGGTACTTACTTTTTAGGGTGGAATAAGGCTTTAAATAACGCAGACCTTCATAAATTCATTTTTGAAAATGACGCCAGTGAAGTCAAATAACTTAAATGTGGTTGTTTAAACTTTTTTTATTAATATTTTAGTTAAGAGTTAAGGAAATTTTGCCTTGAGGCAAAATAAAACACAACTAAACAATCATAATTCAGAGGCGTCCGTATAATGAAAAAAAAACAATGTAGGTAGATTTATTTTTACAAATCTACCTACATTGCCGATTCTTCAACCTCAGCCGAAAATCATCATTAACTTTTAACTTTTAACTCTTAACTCTTAACTCTTAACTCTTAACTGATTAAAGGTTTGCCTTTTCTTCAATCAATTTTGCTAGTGACTGTGCTAGTTTGTTCAGTTCTACTTGATTTTCACCTTCAAGCATTACTCTTACTAATGGTTCTGTTCCCGAAGGCCTTATTAGGACTCTTCCACAACCATCCAGTTTTGCTTCTATATTTTTTATTTCAGCTATTATTTCTTCATCTTCATTATATATATTCTTTTTTTCGTTTGGAACCGTTGCATTTGCCAATATTTGTGGAAGCTTCTTCATAATCGAAGCTAGTTCTGAAAGAGTTTTTGTGCTATTCTTAACAACTGAAGATATTTGAAGTCCTGTTACAAGCCCATCTCCTGTTGTATTGTGATCTAGAAATATGATGTGCCCTGACTGTTCTCCGCCAAGCCTATAGCCCTGCTTTAGCATTTCTTCAAGTACATATCTATCCCCAACTCTTGTTTTTATTGTGTTTATATTTTCTTTATCAAGTGCTATAAATAGTCCCATATTACTCATTACTGTAGTAACAACAACATTTTCACTTAATTTTCCCCTATCCTTTAAGTCCTTACCACAGATTGCCATGATAAAGTCTCCATCTATAAGGTTACCTTTTTCGTCTACTGCAAGACATCTGTCCGCATCACCGTCAAATGCAAGTCCTAAATCGCATTTCTTTTTAATTACATATTCCATAAGTTCTTCTGGATGTGTGGACCCACAGCTATCATTTATGTTTATTCCATCAGGATCGTTGTTTATAACAACTACTTCAGCACCAAGTTCTCTGAAAGTTTTAACCGCTGATTTATAGCTAGCTCCATTAGCACAGTCTAGTGCTACTCTAAGTCCTTTAAGGTCACAGTCAATAGTTCCCTTTGCAAACTCGATGTAATCTACAAAAGCAGAATCTTCTATTACCTTTCTTCCTACATTGCCATAGGTTGGTGATGGAACATTCTTAAAACTACCTTCAATGGTATTCTGTATTTTGTCTTCTAGCTCATCTGAAAGTTTGTACCCTTGTGAATTAAAGAATTTTATACCATTGTATTCTACTGGATTATGAGAAGCAGATATTACGACTCCAGCATCTAATTTATATTTCCTAGTAAGATAAGCTATTGCTGGGGTTGGAATAACACCAACACAAACGGCTTCTGCACCTACTGAAAGTATCCCTGCAACCAGTGCATTTTCAAGCATATCCTTTGATATTCTCGTATCTGTCCCAACTAATATTCTAGGTTTATGTGATCCTTTGGATAATACATAAGCTCCAGCTCTACCTAAATCATATGCCATTAGTGGTGTTAGTTCATCGTTAGCTATTCCTCTAACTCCATCTGTACCAAACATTCTGCCCATATATTTACCTCACTATTTTTTCTTTTATTTGATGAGCCTAGTTTAGCACTCATAAACTCTATTATATCATAGTAACCGTATACTAACAATTAAGCAGTTTACAATTATCAGTTGCCAGTTAATGAAATTTTGCTTTCAGTAAAATAAATAATTAAAATGGATTATTATGTCTGTCACTTGCTTCTCTGGTATCTGGGACTTGGAACCTGACAGCTGCTTCTCTGGTTTCGCTGTACTTGACTAAATTTTTTCTAAAAATAATCATAGTAATTACAGGTACGATACCCATGATTACTAAACAAAGGCTAGTATTAATATTATCAAATAAGATACCAAATAGCATTTGTCCAAGAGGCACTGCTACTAAACATCCCGTGTTCATTACTGCGCCTACTCTGCCCATAATTTCTAAAGGAACAGCTTTTTGAAAAGCTACACTTAGTGCTATATTAGTAATGGTTGCTATTGCTCCAACTATAAAACATAAGAATAGCAGACTGATATACGGGATAGTATTCCCTATAAAAAGACTCAAATAAGCATTTGTTGGTATTATTGCCATAATAATAATTAATATTCCTACTATAAATATGCTTAAAAACATAATTGTTCCTGTTCTGATTTTTTTAAGCATTGCTCCAATAACCATATGTGCTATCATCATGGATACAGCAAAACATCCTTCCAATAACCCATATTGAAAATCAGAAACTTTTAAAATTGTCTTTGATATATAAACTAATCCTATGGTAAGTGGTGCTAATGTGAAATTTACTATTACTGCTACAATAACCACAGTTAATATGAATTTTTCTCCCCTTATAAATTTAATCCCACTAACAAAATCATTTTTAAAAATATGAAAATTAACTTTTTCTGGTCTTTTGTTACCCTTAGGAACATTTATAAACATTTCAAATATACTTGCGAAAATATAACTAAATGAATTTATTAATAATATTATGAAAATGCCGAAAATCCCAAAAAGCATTGCTCCTATTACGGGTCCTATCAAAGTGGATAGATTTGAAATAAATGAGCTAAGACTAGTAGCATCAACTAGGTCCTCTCCATGAACTATACTTGGTAGAATAGTTCTTAGTACCGGCCCGTAAAATGCAGTAATTATTGATAATATTATTACATAAACATAAATTTCAACCATTGATAATGAACCATTTAATATAAATATCAATGTAAATATTCCTACAACAATTCCATTTAATAAATCTAGGTATACAATCATTTTTTTCCTGTCATACCAGTCTGCAAAAACTCCTGCAAGTGGTCCAAGTATTAATTGAGGAATTATAGCCACAGCTAAAACAGAGGCGAATAGAGTTGCAGAACCAGTTGTTTTTAATACATATAATGACAAAGCAAGTTCCTGCATTTGGGTTCCAATTAAAGATATAAACTGGCTTAACAGGGAACGTACGTAGATTTGTGCAAAATCAAATCTACGTACTTTTTTTATGTATGATTAGCTGGTAATTATGCAAATAATAACTATAAAATATTTTTAAAAGGAGCAAAAAATATGAATGCATTAGAAATACCAGATATTAATTTTAACAAGGAATTGAGCAAATGCAAAAATATGGAGGACCTTATTGGTAAGAATGGTTTGATGCAACGATTATTTGGTGGTATTATTCAGCAGTTTTTGGAAGCAGAAATGGAAGAACATCTTGGAAGAGAGCGATATGAAAGGCAAGATGATTCAGCTAAAAACTATAGAAATGGTTATAGCACGAAAAACATTAAATCTAGTTTTGGAGAAGTTGGCGTAGACATACCAAGGGATAGAAGGGCTGAATTTGAACCCACGATTGTTAAAAAATATGAAACTGTGTGCAATGAGCTTGATAAAAAGATTATAGGTCTGTACGCAAGAGGCATGTCTGTGGATGATATTAAGTCAGAGATAGATGAATTGTACGGGGTAGACTTATCACCAGCAATGGTTTCCAAAATAACTGATAAGGTAATGGATACGGCTACCGCTTGGCAAAACAGGTCGTTAGACCCACTTTATCCTATAGTATATTTAGATGCTATTCATTTTAAAGTTAGAGAAGAACATAGAATTGTGAGCAAAGCAGCCTATATCTGTATGGCTCTAGATGTTAAGGGGCATAAAGATATACTGGGTATTTGGGTTGGTGAACAGGAGGGTGCAAAATTTTGGCTATCTGTTTGTAATGATCTTAAAAATAGAGGTGTTAAAGATATTCTTCTTGCATGTATGGATGGATGGTCTTAAAGGGCTTCCTGAGGCTATTAAAGCCGTTTTCCCTGAAGTAAATATCCAAACGTGTATAATACATCAAATAAGGAACTCTATAAAATATATAGCTTCAAAAGATTGTAAAACTTTTATGAAAGATTTGAAGAATGTGTATAAAGCAGTTAATGAAACAATGGCTACGCAAGCATTGCAATCACTGGAGTGTAAATGGGGTGATAAATATCCAATAGTTATTCAATCTTGGAATAATAATTGGGAAAACTTATCCACATACTTTGATTCTCCCCAAGAAATCAGAAAAATTATATACACCACAAATGCTTTGGAGGGATTCAATAGACAACTTAGAAAATACACTAAAATTAGAACTACATTTCCTACGGATGACTCGCTTAGAAAGGCTTTATATTTAGCAACAGAACAGATAATGGTTAAATGGACATCACCAAGACAAAATTGGTCTACGACCTTAGCACAACTTAGTATAATGTTCGGTGACAGACTTGTACAATATATATAGAAAATAGTACTTGTACTATTTTGAATAATGATGAATAATAATAGAATTATTGCAAACAATACTAATATAACCAGCTACACTTCCTCATTGTTAGTATTACCATGAAAAATAAAAATTACTACAGGAATATTTTCCCATAGTAATTTCCAATTATGATTTACCTTGTCTTTTAAATTTCACACAAACCCATTGACGTTCTCGCTTAACATTAGTAAACTAAGATTTTTTTTCTTTAAGACTGAAAAGTTCATAACATCAAATCCTCCACGGTTTCATTTTCATAGTCAAAATTTATGAATCTCTTAAAAGGCTCATTAAATGCAAATGGTATTGCAAATAAAAAAACTATAATAAAACAGGTAGACATAACGCTTCTTATTGGCATAAACCCACCTAATACTCCCCCAAGCGCCATAGCAAAAGGTGTTAATCCTTGTGTCACCATGCTCACAAAGGATAGTACCTTACCTCTCATTTCTTGAGGTGTCACCGTTTGTATGGATGCTATAAGCAAAACATTTACTATAGAATTAAATATTCCTGCTACGAATATCATTGCTGCCATTACAATGAATATACCTTCATTCACACAGATGATAAGACAGATATTTGATATGATATATGAAATGAGAAAAATCTCAAGTTTTTTAATAACAGGTATATTTATTATTGATGTAAGCGTAAACCCTATAAAGGCACCTCCCATAAAACATGCCATAAGAATACCATATTTTCCTGCCCCTAAATTAGGTGTCTTTTGGAACAAAGGTAATATTAGTATGAGTGCAATATTAGTAAAGAAATTACTAACTGCTGCAATTAAAAGAGTATATCTTAGGCCTTTTAAATTCCATACAAAAGAAAATCCATCTTTTAAGTCATTAAAAAAATTTTGTTCTTTTTTTTTCTCTATTACTGGAATCTTCACAAACAATATGGAGATCCCTGAAAATAAAAATGATAATCCATTAAAGAAAAACATTAATGGTGCGCCAATGATTTGAAATAAAAAACCTCCTGCAACATTGCCCAACATATTAGCTCCGTTAGTAACAATTGCAAATACAGAATTTGCATTTGTAATTTTTGATTTAGGTACTAAATCTGGTATTGATGAATTGATCCCAGGACTAAATATTGCCCCGCATATACTTAAAATGATCCCTGCCACAAATACCATCCATATTTTAACAATATTAGTATATGCTAAAACTCCCAATAATACAATGCTAAACCCTCTCAATAAATCCATAAAAATCAAAAGCTTTTTTCTATTATTTCTATCAATCATTACCCCTGCAAAAGGTGCCATGAGTACTCCTGGTAGTGTAGATGCTGCCATAAGTGTTCCCATTAATGCAGTTGAACCAGTAACTTGTAGCACCCAAAAACCTAAAGCAATACTGTAAGCTGCATCACCTAGACTGGAGACTAATTGTCCCTGCCATAAAATAAAAAGACTTGGTGTCCATAGCTTTTCATCACAATTTGACTTCATTTTGAACCCTTCCTCCATTTATTACTTTAAGCTCTCCAGTATATTCGACCTTTTCAATATTGCAGCCTTCCCCAATGGTTATATTTACTCCCCTTACTATTTTTGCTGTTGTTCCTTCTAGAAAAATGTCATCCCCTTCTACAGAATCTGTAACAAGCTCCTTAATACCAGTAAACATACTCATCACAAACTGAGATATAATTCCTCCATGATTCGAAGAAAAGCTTATATTTATGTTACGCCCCCCTATTTCACGAACTTTGCATCTTCCGTATAGCTGAATATCAATTTCATCTGCGTTTAATAAACCTTTTATATCAAACTTTCCTGTAGCTCTAAAGCTTTCACATTCGCAGTCTTTTCCTATTTTAGTTCCTCCAGATACACTTATCTCCCCACCATACAAGTTTCCCTTAATATCTGAACCACCTGATATTTTTAATGTTTTTACTCTAACATCACCATCTACACCAGAAGTACCACTAATCTTTACATCATCTGCAGTAAGATTACCTTTAATATCTGATGATCCGCTAATTCCCATAGTTTCAGTTTCAACATTTCCCTTTACAGAAGAAGATCCGCTACATTTTATTAGCTGAGCTTTTATATTTCCTTTTATATCTGAAGACCCACTGGATTTTAAAGTGTTGCAATCTATATCTCCATTAATTACTCCTGATCCACTTATTTTCACTTCATCGTATATTCCACCACTACAACTTCCAGCTCCAGATATTTTAAAATTTTGTCTTGTTCCCTCCATTTAAAACAACTCCTCTAATTTTAATTTTAATTCTTCAATACATTTATTTATCTGTAATCTCATTATGACTTTTGCCAAGCTCTCAAAATATATCTGATTTGGTAATGCTAAAATCATGCTTATTCCTATACCCATTTTTCGTATAAATACTATTTCACAATTTTTTTCGAGATAATTACTATAACTGTTTTTAATAGTTTCAAATACAATTTTACTTTCTTCAATGGATATACTACCGTCAATGAGATATCTTTGTACTACATCCATATATAATACTTCATTAAAACTATAGATTTTATCTAGCTTTTCATTTGGATAACAAATTTGAATTACGTTTTCTATAATGATTTTCCTCTTTAGAATTTCACTTCCTGTTAACATTACATCTGACAATTTAGAAGAAAAAATTTCTGCTAAATCATCAAGAGATGCCTCATCCTTCATATTATTAATCCTTTTAACTCTTTCTAGAATTTTATCTCTTGGAAAAAAAGTTTCCTGTCCTGTAAATGAAGATTTTTTTATAAACCAATCTTCAGGAATTAGTTTCTTCCTTTTCCATCTGTAAAGCTGGCCATAAGAAATTTTTGTAAGCTCCAAAAGTTCTTTTTTGAGATTAAATTTTCCTCCATATAATTCCTCCTATGCTGATTATTTTGATGTAAATCATTAAAGTATTTTCTCACATTCATTCTTTATACGATCCCCAACAATTATTAATGTATCTTTAAAATAAAGTCTTAGATTTTGAAAAACTGTTTGAACCAAATCTATGTGAGTTATATAATTTTTTATTACTCTTGCTCTCTATTATTAATTTCTAATAGCGCATCAAAAAATAATCCTGGTTGATCTAGCATTGTCATATGTCCAGCATTAGGTATTAAATAGAACTGTTTATATGGAGCATTTATTTCCTTGAAGTATTCTTTTGCAATAACATATGGTACTTGCCAATCATTTCCACCTAAAATATAGTAAATTGGTACTTGATATTCTGCTGGTTGTGACTTTAAGTCATATGCTCCTAAAAATTCTATTACTTTTTTGTTTGCTTTAGCCCCTTTTATCAATGCAGAAAGGTCTGAGAACCTAAAAATAGGACTTTTGAATGTAGTTATAAATATAGACAGATCCATCTTAACAGCTAAGTTATATTTACCTTGAATTCTACGTATTTTACCACATTTTCTCATAATTCCAATTTTCCTTATTACATTTTTAAGATTTGTTTTGTTCAATCTATATTTTAAATCTACAATTAATTGTTTCCTTCTTTACTCAGTGTAACAAAACATTGTTACGTTGTAAATACCTTTATTGAAAATTTTCCAAAAAAATAAAACTTTGGTCTAATAATATTCTATCAGACCAAAGTTTTCTTAAATTACAAGTTTTAGTTATTTATATATTTTAGCTTTTTCTTCTCCGTTTAATACTCTAAGAGCACCCTGAGCTAATGCTAAAAGTTCATCTTCTCCTGGAAAAACTACTACTGGAGCAATAAATGAAACTCTTGCTGCTATTTTACCTGTTATGCCTTTGTTATATGATATTCCACCAGTAAGTAATACAGCATCAACTTTTCCTGATAATACTGCGGCATCCTGACCAATCTCTTTTGCTATTTGATATATGTATGCATCATATATTAGTTTTGAATCTTTATCCCCAGCATCAGCTTTGTCAGCTACAACTTTGAAATCATTTGTACCTGCATATGCAACTGCTCCGCCTTTTCCGTTGATTTTTTTCTTCATTTCTTCATGAGTTACTGTTTTGCTGTAAGCAAGATCAATTAAGTCTCCAAGTGGAACTCCACCGCTTCTTTCTGGTGAGAATGGACCTTCTCCAGTAAGAGCGTTGTTTACATCAATTACTTTTCCCTTAGAGTGTGCTCCAACAGATGTTCCTCCACCCATATGTGCAACAATAAGATTTAAGTCTTCATACTTTACACCTTTTTCTTTTGCATATCTTTTTGCTACTGCCTTTTGATTTAGAGCATGGAATATACTTCTTCTCTTTATATCAGGCATTCCTGATATTTTTGCTACCTCTTGCATTTCATCAACCGTAACAGGATCTACTATAAATGCAGAAACTCCAATTTCTTTTGCTATTGCATCAGAAATAATAGCCCCCAAATTTGATGCATGTTGTCCTTGGACTCCATTTTTTGAATCTTTCAGTATAGCATCATTAACTGTGTATGTACCACTTTCAATAGGCTTTATAATTCCGCCTCTTCCAACTACTGCACTGAAAGTTTTAACATCTATATTTTTTCCTTTTAAATAGTTAAGTATAACTTCTTTTCTAAATTTAAATTGGTCATAAATTGTATCATATTTTGCTATTTCATCTGCTGAATGTTTTAAATTTTCTTCTAATATTTGAGTTTCATCTTCATAAACACCTATTTTTGTTGAAGTAGAACCTGGATTGATTATTAATAATCTATGCATATTTTTACTCCTTTTCCCATTTATTTACCTGAGTTTAGGCTAGTGCTATTTTTGGCTTGCAACTAGTGCTGCAAGAGCAATTGAATACATTTTTGTTTCATGGCTATCAGCTCTTGAAGTTAATACAACTGGAGCTGAAGTTCCAACTAATATACAACCATTTTTTGAATGAGTCATGTATGTCATTGTTTTATACATAACATTTCCTGTTTCTATGTTTGGAAGTAAAAGTATATCAGCTTTTCCAGCTGCTGCTCCTGTTACATTCTTGTGTGCTGCTGCTTCTTCACTTAAAGCATTATCAAGTGCATAAGGTCCGTCAACTATACACCCCTTAAATTGACCTCTATCGCTCATTTTTGAAAGCAAAGCTGCATCAAGTGTTGCAGGCATATTTTCGTTTACAAGTTCAACTGCACAGATTGGAGCTACCTTTGGACATTCAATTCCAACTGCATGAGCAACTTTTACTGCGTTGTTTATTATTTGAACCTTATCCTTTAATGTTGGGTACATGTTAAAGGCAACATCTGTTAAAAATAATAATCTGTCAAAGGCTTCTGTTTCAAAAACAGCAACATGTGACATAAGTTTTCCTGTTCTTAGTCCAACTTCTTTGTTAAGTACTGATCTTAAGAAAGTTGCAGTATCAACTAAACCTTTCATTACCATGTCAGCCTTACCAAGTGACACAAGTTCCACTGCCTTCATAGTTGCTTTTTTAATATCTGGTTCGTCTACTATTTCAAATTCATCAATATTCATACCAACTTTTAGAGCTATGGATATTATTTCGCTTTTGTTTCCAACAAGTATTGCTTCTGCTATTCCATTTTTCTTTGCGTCACGAATAGCTTCAAGAACTGGTTTGTCCTGTGCTACTGCTACTGCTACAGTTTTTATGTCTTTACTTTTAACCTTTAGTAAAATCTCATCAAAGCTTTTTATCATTAATGTGCACCTCTTCTTAAATATTTTTTAACATGTAATAATTCTAGATTCATAACATCTCATCTATATCTTAACAAAATTTTCACAATAAATACGATTTTTCAGAATATTCAATCTGGTATTTTATACTTTTTTATTATACTTTCACTACATTTTAACCCATCAACTGCAGCTGATACTATACCGCCTGCAAAGCCGCAGCCTTCACCACTTGGATATACTCCTTTTACAGAAATGCTTTGCAATTCCTCATCCCTAATTATTTTAACTGGTGCTGAAGTTCTAGTTTCAATTCCTGTTAAAATATTGTCATAGTCAGCAAACCCTTTGATTTTTCTATCAAAATTTTTTATTCCATCTTTTAAAGAATCTACAACATAACTAGGTAAACATGCACTTAAATTTACAAATTTATATCCTGGCTTATAACTTGGGTTAACCTTTCCTATTTTACTACTTACTCGGTCCCTTAAAAAATCACCAATTAGCTGCACTGGTGCATTAAAATTTCCTCCACCTACTTTAAATGCAAGTTCTTCATAAAATCTTTGAAACTCCATTCCTAAAAGAGGATAATCCTTATCATGATTTGAAACAAATTTACTACTTTCATTTTTAAAATCCTCTGGTCCTACGGTTACAACCAGTGCGGAGTTAGCATTTTCACTATTTCTTTTGAAATTGCTCATACCATTTGTTACAAGTCTTCCTTGTTCGGATGACGCAGCAACTACTTCTCCACCGGGACACATACAGAAGCTATAAACAGCTCTTCCAGTCTTTTCTGACCTACTAGTAATTCTATAATCCGCAGCCTTTAATCTTGGATGACCCGCTAAACTTCCATATTGATTTTCATTTATCATGCTCTGAAGGTGCTCAACTCTTACACCAATGGCAAAGGGTTTTGCTTCCATAAATATATTGTTTTTATATAACATTTCATAAGTATCCCTTGAGCTATGTCCAATTGCAAGTATAAGAGCTTCACAAGGAATTTCTTCTCCATTTACAATTATAGCTTCTAAGCTTCCATCTTTTATTACAAGGTCTTCAAGTCTACTTTCAAATCTTACCTCCCCTCCAAGACTTATAATGTCTTCACGAAGATTCTTAACAACACCTTTTAATACATCCGTACCTATATGTGGTTTCCCTAAATATGCAATTTCTTCTGGTGCTCCAAACCCAACGAATTCGTCTACAATATATTTACACCTTTTATCTTTAATTCTTGTAGTCAGCTTTCCATCAGAAAATGTACCCGCTCCACCTTCTCCAAATTGAACATTTGATTCAGTGTTAAGAGCTCCGCCATCCCAAAATTTCTGTACAGTTTTTGTTCTTTTTTCAACATTTTCGCCTCTTTCAATTACCAAAGGCTTATATCCACTTCTTGCAAGACGTAATGCCGCAAACATTCCAGCAGGTCCCATACCTACAACCACTGGTCTGTGTTTAAGTGTTTTGCTTCCCATAATCAATTCTTCTTTGAATTTTTCTTCAATGATTATGTCTTTATTGTTAAGCTTTTTTACTAGCCCTACCTGGTTTTCTACTGATACTTCTACAGCATAGTTAAATTTAACAATATCTTTTTTCCTAGCATCAATAGACTCTTTTAATATTGTAAATTCCTTTATTAAATCCTCTGAAATTCTTAACTTTTTTGCTGTCTTTTTCTTTAGATTTGAAATGTCCTCTTCTATATCTAGAATTATATTATTGACTTTTATTGACATGTTTTTCACCTCATTATTTTTTAGTAAGTGTAACATTTATTGTATTTGGAGTTATTCCTACACTATTAACTCCCTGAGGCAAGGTTACTTTGGGTTGCACATTATTGACTCCATCTTTAAATGCAGTTTCATCAATAGTTGCGCTTATATCTCCATTTTTTATTGCGTTTATTACAGTGGAATCACCTGAAACTGTCACATTTAAAGCATTATTATCCAAAGTACTATTGAAACCTTCTGGGACATTTGTAACACTTATATTTGCTGAAAGGGTCTTTTGTATTGTCGAATAAGGATTAGTGTTTGCATTTACATTATTCCCATTTACATTATTTACTCCACTTACATTATTTACTCCACTTTGTTGTTTCCCTACATTTACTCCATTTATGTCAGCTGAATTAGTTTGCGTATTAGCTTTATTGGATTGTTTTTCTCC
This sequence comes from uncultured Clostridiaceae bacterium, assembly GCA_963725425.1. GTDB lineage: Bacteria > Bacillota > Clostridia > Clostridiales > Clostridiaceae > Clostridium_I. Next base: position 75,061 of record CAVRYJ010000045.1, on the reverse strand, counting down.
AGGCACCATATTTGTGCTTGCTGATTGACTTTTTTTTATTGGCACTGTAACTTGAAGTTTTTCTGGTTTTATTGTGATATTTGACACTACTCTTCCATTTTTATCAACAGCTTCAAGTGTCTCCTCTATATTTAAATCTTTATTAAGATTATCTACATTTGCATTTGCCACCACATTACTAACTATACTAATATATTTACTTGGTCCACTAATAGTTGCTTCTTCTTGGCTAGATGTAGGTTCAAAATATTCATACCCATATTTAGGTTTTCCTTGCACCTTCACTTTTACTGCAACGCTCTTCTCCTGCATCTTATCTATCTCTACATCTATCCACATATTATTGCTATTTTGAATATTTACACTGTCAGGATAATGAACTATTTGAACAGGAATCCTGTTTGCACCTTCCTTAACCGCATAAACACTCATATCTGCAACAATTTTAAAATCACTTGCCTTTGACTTGTTAACATCTAAATCCGTTCCTCTTATAGTTATAGATACTGAAAATTTTTGATTTGGAGTTAATGTAAGGTTAGATTGTGCTAAGGCATCTGAATTAATAAGCTCCACAGCCACATCTTTTATTGTATATGTACTTATTGGATTTTGCCAATTTGAAATATAAAGCCACAAACAAAAGGAGGCGATTACACAGCATACCTTTATTAATATTTGCCTATTATTTTTCTTTTCCACAATTTCACCTTCTCTCTAAATGAATCCTTTTTGAAAATCTAACAAGAATTATCCTTATTAAAATATCTTTCAATCTATCCTTTGTGTAATTCCTTGTCAATTTACCATTTATGGCTAGGGAAACAACTCCCGTTTCCTCAGAGACAATAATCACAAGGGCATCTGAATTCTCAGATATACCAATACCTGCCCTATGTCTTGTTCCTAATTTTTTATTTATATCAAAATTTGAAGAAAGAGGTAAAAAACAGCCTGCCGCTATTATCCTATTCTCTCTAATTATGGTGGCACCATCATGCAATGGCGTGTTAACTACAAATATATTTTCCAGTAACGCTGAACTTACTGTAGCATCTATTTTAGTTCCAGTATTAATTATATCTTCAAGCTTTGTTCTTTGCTCAATAACAATTAATGCTCCTGTTCTAGTTTCAGCAAGACTAAAAACAGCATTTAAAATTTGTGTTATAACCTCATCCATTTTTTCCTTATCTTGAAAGATATGTAAATCATTAAAAGCAGTTCTGCCTAGGTGTTCAAGTACACTTCGTATTTCTGGTTGAAATATGATTACTATTGATAGCACTCCGATAGTTATGGTTCTTTGGAGAATCCAATTAAGCATAGTAAGATGCAAAATACTACTTATTGGTATTAGTAAAATTATTAAAAGTATTCCCTTTAAAAGTTGTTCTCCTCTTGTTTCTTTTATGAGCATATATGCTTTATAAAAGATGAATGAAACCACAATAATATCCAAAATAGAAGTTACATTTATTGTTTTCACTGCACCAATAATCATGTTTATAGTATCCAATTCTTTCACTCCCTTAATTCTAGCTACTATTAATTATACACTATTGCAGTTACGTGTAGGCAAATGAAAAAATAATTTATAAAATATTAATAAAATTATTAGGGAATACTAAAATATATTTGAATTTGAAAGGTGATGTTGTTATGAATGAACCAGTTAATGATCAAAGGATTGAAACTTCAATAAAATCAGAATTAATAAAGTCTATGAAATTTACTTCTCAGGATATAAAAGTTAAATCCCTTAATGGAATAGTCACTTTAGAAGGCTTTACTAATGTGCTTGCAGAGAAAGCAAATTGTGAAAGAATCGCCTATAAAGTTGAAGGCGTTAAAGAAGTTAAAAATGATATAATCATTTCTTTAGATGGTGGCGAAAGTGATAAAAAATTAACTGAACTTTTAAATGAGAATCTAAGGAAAAGTGAATTTAAAGATAGAATTTTAGGTGTAAGCGGCAAAGTTTCAGATGGTAATGCACTTTTGGTAGGCAAGGTTTTAACCGAAAGAGATCGTCAAATAGCCATAAGTGAAGCTGGCAAAACACTTGGGGTGAAAAATGTTATTGGCACTATTAAACTCACGGCTTTCAAGGATGACACTTCACTTACAAATGATATTAATATGGTGCTTATGAAATCAAAAATTAATGTGAACGACATCTCTGCCATTGTTGTTAGAGGCAAGGTTACTCTCACTGGATGTGCAGAAAAGAAAGAAGATTTTGATGCACTAGTAACTCTTTTACAGTCAATTCCAGGAGTGAAAGAAGTTAATAATAAACTAAAGCTGCAGACTGTAAATAGTGGCATCAATTGAAGTTTAGTCATTTATAGCACAATATAAGCGTGAAGTATTATTGACTTCACGCTAAATTAAAATTATACTTGGTATTTTACATCATTTATTTTTTCAAATCCTAGACCTGGATTATTGCTAATACTTATTTTGCTATTATTATAAATCGCACCACCTACTACATTATCCCTACTACATAAAAGAGGACCATCAAGATCTATTTTTGTTATTATTCTTTTAGCAGCAGCAAGATGGACAGCAGCAGTAACGCTTACTTTACCTTCAAGCATACAACCAAGCATGCACTCCATACCATAGACTTCTGCTAGTGAACAAATCCTAAGAGCATTATATATCCCTCCAGTTTTCATAAGCTTGATATTTATTAAATCAGCTGCTCTAATCTGCATTATTTTTGCTGCATCTAAAGGTGAAAACACACTTTCATCTGCCATAACCAAAGTATCAACATTATCAGTTACCATTTTTAAACCCTGAACATTACTTGCACTTACAGGCTGCTCAACAAGTTCTATGTTAATACCTGAATCTTCAATTTTTCTTAATGTTCTTATTGCCTCTTTAGGTTCCCATCCTTGATTAGCATCTATCCTTAAATTAACATCATACCCAATGGCACTTCTAATAGCTTGCATTTCTATCTATATCCAGAAGTGAATCTTTCCCAACCTTTATTTTTAGTGTTTTATATCCAAGTTTAATAGCTTCCAAGCTGTCTCTAGCCATTTCTTCTGGTGAATTAACACTTATTGTAATATCTGTTTCAAGTTCTTTCCTATATCCTCCAAGAATTTTGTACAATGGTGTTTTGTACATCTGTCCATACAAATCATACAAAGCAATATCTACAGCAGCCTTAGCACTTGTATTTCCAACAATACAAGCATTTAATTTTATAAGTATACCTTCTAAATTCTCAATATCCATCCCCTGTATGCTTTTTTTAATATAACCGTTTATTGCTCCTACTAAAGATTCTGTAATATCTCCAGTGATAACCGCAGTAGGTGGTGCGCTTCCAATACCCACATTTCCTGTGTCAGTTATAATTTTAACAATGACATCCTCCACACTATACACAGTTCTAATGGCAGTTTTAAATGGTTTTTTTAGTGGTACAGATATATTTCCTATAACTATGTCCTTAATAATCATATTCATACACTTCCTTTATCATATAAAATAAGCATTAGCAAACTCAACCTGCATATGTGTGTCAGAGGTGGTTCTTACATTCTTATTTATACGTGTTAATTTTTCAAATGCATCTAGTGCAATTATATATGATGCTCCGATACCATAAAAATCAATTCTATCAGCTTTTGATATAACATCTGTAGCTTTCGCAACAGATTCTTCCGATAAAACATCCATAGTATTATCTATTGATTTTTAATGTCTTCATCGTTTATAGCTGTAAGCATTTCTAAAGTAATATACTATCTATATTCTTCATATTGCAGTTTATTTGTTCTGTAGTAAGATTTCCCAAATGTAATTTTTTTGTTCATAACTTATGAGCATTAATTTTAAATCTACTGCATAAATATTAAATATACTTATATTTTTACAAAAGGTATAAAAGGATGTGTGTTTTATGTTAGATAAGAAAAAAAATAATATACTATTTTTATCCTGTATAATTTCATTTTTTATGTTTGTATTAATTTTTATATGTTTTGATTTTTTTATTTTAAATGATTATAACAAATATACAAATGAACTCCATACATATATAAGCAAAATAAATCAAATAAATACTGATGCTACAAAAATTATTAATGATCAATCTATAGACACTAAAAGTGCTAAAATAGTGCTTCCAAAAACTATAACTTCTCTCTCAAAATTAAATGATGATATAAAAAATTATAATGTTAAAGATAAATATAAAAGTGCCTTTAACTACCTTAATAATGGTGTTAATTTTAATATATTAATGTACAAGCAACTACTTGCTATAATAAATAGCCCAGATTCACCAGACATAAGCTCTTCCGTAAATAATATAATAAAATATAAAAATAGCTGTAATAATTATTACTTTAACATAAAGTCCAAAGATAGTGCTTTTAGTCTGCCTAAGGGAAGTAATATTTTAGTAAAAAATGCATCTAATATGGTTTCCTCTTTTATAAGAACAAAAAAAGACAACGAAATTTTAAACGCTGAAAATTTAGAATTTGAAAATGGTGTAGGAAATGTAATTGAAAGTTTCAGTTCCATTAAATGTAATTTCTATTATTATGCAGAATGCGCAAGAAAAAATACCATGTCATATGATAAAGCCATAGCAAAAGTCACAGAGAATCAAAATGACTTTGATGATTTAAAACAGCAACTTTCGGGAATTACTATACCAGAAAACAAAATAAATATATACAATAGTCTTAAAAAGGTCTTAGACGATTATGACTCTTATCTTAATAGCTTCCTTGCTGCTATTAAAAAAGAAAAAGAAGAGACTTCTATTTACCAATCAAAAGATTTTTCCAATTTATATAAAGATGCTAATTCTAAATTAAGCCTTATGAACCATGATTTTGCTTCATTAAAAGATAAGCAGGGTTTTTAAGTATTAGGTGGTTTTTGTTTTTTACCCTATGGGATAAATTTAATTAATTTTCCAATGATAATAGAAACTGAAAAAAATTTTTAACTTTGTATTATTTCTTTTATATAGGGAATAATATCAATAGCCTAAGTCATACGGGGAAACCAAGTTTTGGGGGTGAATCGCTTTTAGCGTAGGTTGTGCCTTTACCGAACCCGTCAGCTAACCTCGTAAATAAAGTTCAATGGTAACCATCATGTGTGTGTTTTTAAGCACATTTAGAGTTGTCTTTGAACCAATACAAATCTTATCAGTCATAAAGTTTCAATTTACAAAAATGTTATGACTGAACATTGTATGGATAAAAGGAGGAATTTGAAATGAAAAAAAGTATTTGGGCTATTTTGTGTATTCTATTTTTAGGTTTCTTACCCCCGAGTATTTCTAATGCACAGGTTGTAAATGGTAATACTGTTATGACTTATGATAATCCACCACCTTCTATAAATCGAGGTTCCACAAATCTTTACCATGAAAAGACTGACACTGTTGAGGTATTCAATACCGAAGGCAGGGCTTTTTCCATTACTAGCGATGATATAAATTTAATGGCAAAGGTGGTCTATAAAGAAAGTAACGCCGAACCCTATGAGGGAAAAGTAGCCGTAGCATCTGTTATACTTAACAGGTTGAAAAATAATGAATTTCCCAAAAGTATAGATGGGGTTATTAAACAAAAATATGCTTTTTCTTGTGTTATAGACGGACAAATATATGCTGAACCTAATAAAACATGTTACGATGCAGTTTATGCTGCACTAGGTGGCAACGATCCAACTGCAAATGCATTATATTTTTACAATCCCAAATTATCAAGTTCTATTTGGATGGATACAATAAAAAAATATAATGTTAAGCCTATAGGAAACCATGTTTTTTTCATAGCACATTAGTTTTGAAATATATTTCATAGTTATATAAGTAGAAAATTGCAATGCAATTTTCTACTTTTTAGAATCTAAATACTCTACTGCATTGAGAGCTGCAGATTGGCCTTCACCGGCGCTTTTTAAATATTGATATGGCTTTCCAGTACAATCTCCTGCAGCATAACAGCCTTCAATATTTGTCATCATTTTTCTATCAACCTTTATATGTCCTTCTTCAACTAAAAGTCCTGGAACTAATTGTGATGGTGCCACACTATCCTTTAAAATAAAAACGGCATCAGTCAATATTTCAGAATCTTTAAATTCTAATTTTTCCACACTATCTTTACCTGTTATTTCTTTAGGTCTTTCGCTTATTATTTCAATATTTTCATTAAGGTCATAAGAGTCCCTATACATTGGAACATAATACAATTTTGAAACTAATTCACTTACATAGTTAGCTTCTTTCTCAGCTTCCTTTGTATATCCTACTATTGTCGCTGTTTTGCCCTTATATAATGGAGCATCACAGGTTGCACAGTATCCAACACCTCTTCCAAGTAGCCTCTCTTCACCTTTTAAAGGCTTTGCAAATTCTATTCCGGATGCTATTATAAGCGTTTTTGCTTCATAAGCCTTTTCATTAACCATAAGAGTAAAATAATCTCCCATGGCATAAACAGCATTAACTCTCTCTTCAGTTATCTCCACGCCCATATTATCTATGTGTTCTTTAAATTTTCTACCTAAATCCTCTCCTGTAATTTCATAAAACCCTAGATAGTTATTCACCTTAGGAGCTTTTTTTATCTTAAAACTTAAATTATTAGTTCCAAACAAAATAAATTTCTTATTTCTAATCTTAGCATTAATAGCAGCAGAAAGTCCCGCTGGTCCACTTCCGATTATTGCTATATCATATCTTACTTCCACTTAATCATCTCCATATACAAAAATAAGCCATCTGAAAGAAAATAAGGGTTACAGCAGATAACCCTTACTTGTCCTTATATATATTTATTTATTATTTCTTTTAATACTGCTTTAGGTCTAAACCCAACTAAAGTCTCTGCAACATTCCCATCCTTAAATACAATAACAGTTGGAATGCTTGCTATTTTATATTGACTTGCAACTACTGGGTTTTCATCAACATTGACTTTTACAAATTTAGCTTTTGCCCCTATCTCTTCTGAAAGTTCATTGATTACAGGACCTAACATTTTACATGGTCCACACCATACAGCCCAAAAATCAACTATTACCGTACCTTTACTAACTTCCTCATTAAAATCAGCATCTTTAATTTCATTAACCATAATTGTCCTCCTTGAATATACCCCTTATAGGTATTATATTTATTTTAATTGTATTATTAAATAGCTAATTAATCAATAACACATCACGTTATATATAAGATTATATTCTATTTAATATTAATTATCAATAAGTTTTAATTATTGTTGTTAATTATATCTTGTATATTTGAATTATTATAAATTGATTTTGGATAATTATTTATCAATTTGCTAGCGTATTGTTTTGCTCCTGCCTTATCTTTGTCGCTACTCATAATTGCCATCCGATATAGTACAGTCTCTTCATAATCACCTTTACCATAACTGTCATCATATATATGATAATATTTAAGTGCATTTTCATAATCACTTAGTTGATCATAGCTGTTTGCAACAAAATATATTATATGAGGCATTAGGTAACTATTAGAAGCATATTCATATGCCTTTAAATACTCTACTACTGAATTTTTATAATCTTTATTGTTATAAAAGTTCGTTCCGCTCTTATAAAAATATGTAACCCCAGCACCAGTCAAAAGATTTATACCTTGAGTTAATAAAACCTTGTCACTAGGCTCTAGTTTCTCATTTTTCCCTTTTTCAGTATAATCATATACTTTTTCAAATTCTTTATTATCTATCGCATTTTTTAAATCCACCCGTGGAAATTCTACTTCCATTTTTTTAATCTTAGATTTTATAATTTCATTACTAACTTTATTTACATTTCCAATACCTACAATTTTTGAATTAATATTTATACTTTTTATTGTTTTTAAACTAAATATTAAGATAATAACAACACACACCAATGCAACTGGGAAAAATACTTTTTTATAATTTATTTTATCCTTCATTACTCCATATTTTACTAGATTTTTTCTATTTTCTAAAGCCATTTCATTTTTTACATCAATACATATTACTTTTTGAACACATTCTATAGCTTTATCAAATTCACCCGTTTTCATGTAGCAAATGCATAAATAATTATTAACATTAATGCTATTACAATCACTCTCTGCGCATATAATTAGTAGTTTTAGTGCTTCGTTTATTTTTACTTTCTTAATTAAGTTTATAGCTTTAACATAAAGTTTAAACCTTTCTTCATCATTTTCTATTCCCTGGAGATATTTTTTTGCAATGCTATCATTATTTTCCCTGTCACTTAACCTCCACAATGCTTTAGCTCCTTGAATATCTCCTTTTAGGTAACACAATATTCCTTTTAAATCTAAGGATGCCTTATTTTTTATATCACATGAAATACTTCTTTCACAGAATTCTAATGCTTTTTCAATATATCCATTTTGATAGTACTCTATTGCTTTGTTGTAATATTTTCTAGTTTTATCCATACACTAATCACCTTTATAATATATTCATTTTTCCATAGCTAACCAATTCCCATATTTATTATTACGCTTATATTCTATTATCGAGTATTTTTCTCTCAACTACAAGTAACATATTACAATTGACAATTGACAATTGAATTAGGATTTTTCACCCTAAAGACAGAAAACGAATAAAACAGGGATGTAAGTCGACTTGTTTGTACAAGTCTAATTACATCCCTAAACTTTCTATAAATTACAAAGAATATTAATTGTTTTATTAGTTTCTCATAATATACTTTTTAGCATTTAGTATGGAAGAAGCACTCATTGAAAATTCATCTAGACCATATTCTACAAGGGTTGGAATGAATTTTTCATCTCCTGCCATTTCTCCACACATTCCGCACCATTTTCCTTCTTTATGAGCAGCTTCTATAGTCATCTTTATAAGTCTTAATACTGCTGGATGCATTGGATTGTATAGATATGAAACTTGTTCATTCATTCTATCTGCAGCAAGTGTATACTGTATTAAATCGTTAGTTCCTATACTAAAGAAATCTACATATTTTGCAAGTTCATCTGCCATTATAGCTGCTGCTGGTATTTCTACCATTATTCCTGTTTCAAGATTCTCATTGTATGATTTTCCTTCTGCTTTAAGTTCTCCCATACATTCTTTTAAAATCTCTTTTGCTTCTAAGAATTCTCCTAAGGAAGAAATCATAGGGAACATTATTTTAAGGTTACCATAGGAGGATGCTCTAAGTAATGCTCTCAATTGAACCTTAAATATATCTTTTCTGCCTAGACATAATCTTATTGCTCTAAATCCAAGGAAAGGATTCATTTCTTCTGGTAGTGGAAGGTATGTAAGCTTTTTATCTCCACCTATATCTAATGTTCTTATAACAACTGTTTTTTTACCCATTTTTTCTGTAACATGTTTGTAAGCTTCAAATTGCTCATCTTCAGTTGGCATTGAATCTCTATCCATATATAGAAATTCTGTTCTAAATAAACCTACTCCATCTCCGCCATTAGCAAGAACTGTTTCAATATCTTTAGCTTTACCAATGTTTCCACATACTTCTACTCGTTTCCCTGCCTTTGTTACAGTTTTATGATTTACTAATTTTTTTAGTTCTTCTTTTTCTTCTTCGTATTTTTTCTTCTTTTCCGTATATTCTTTTACTGTAGCTTCATTTGGGTTTATTATCGCAAGCCCTTCTGTTCCATCTACTATAATAGAATCTCCATTTTTAACACTATCGGTTATGTTATTAAGTCCAACAACAGCTGGTATTTCTAAAGTTCTTGCCATTATGGCACTGTGTGAAGTTCTTCCACCTACATTTGTTAAGAATCCTATTACTTTATTCTTATCAAGTTGTGCTGTATCTGAAGGCGTTAAATCATGAGCTACAATTACAGTATTTTTTTCAATACTTTCCATTCCTCCATCTACATTTCCTGAAAGGTTAGTAAGTATTCTCTTACCTACATCCTTTACATCTGCACCTCTCTCTTTCATATATGCATCTTCCATAGCTTCAAATATTGCTGCATAGGATTCTATAACATCTGAAACAGCTTTTTCAGCGTTGATAGAATTTGTCGCAATACCAGTTTCCATTGACCCAGTAAATTCTGGATCATCTAAAAGCATTATGTGGCTTTCAAAAACAGCAGCTTTTTCAGCACCTATTTCTTTTTCAGCTTTTTCCTTTATTACTTTCAATTGTACTCTTGAAGCTTCTATGGCAACATTTAATCTTTCTTTTTCACCATCTATATTATCTATTTTTTTTTCAGTAATCTTAACTTCATTATCAATTTTCAAAAAAACTTTACCAATAGCATACCCTTTTGAAGCTGCAATTCCTTTTTTCATCATTATTCCTCCTAATAAACTAACTTATGTTCCTTATTAATAGTAAGCAAAAATCGTGCCAACTTTATTTTTGTCTTAAAAACCCTTTAGAATGTTAGTTTTCTTATTTCTTCCGTTAATTATACGTAACAAAAGTTGATAAAAATTATCAACTTGATTTTACATTTTTTATAAATCACTAGCTTTGTTAGTAAATACAGTGTATCATTAAGTTGATTAATATTATCAACTTAATTGGGGCAACCTGCTAATTTTTATCAAGTTGCCCTAATTCGACTGATTTTATTTTTTTTCGATATTAATTTGTTTTACTTTTATTTATCCGTTAATATATTTTTACAAGGAGAAAATTATGTTTAAAAATTCTATTGTTGTAAATTGTGAAAATGGAATTCATACTAGGATAGCAGCTATGATAGTACATAAAGCTTCAGAGCTTAAAAGCATATACAATATAAATCTATATTTAAAAAAAATTGATGCTGGTGAACCAATGGCCGTGAGTATGCTTGCTCTTGTGTCACAAAAAATACAAAAAGGTGAATTAATTGAGGTTTCTTGTAAAGAGGATACCTTTGATGGTGAAAAATCTGTTCTTTCATTATGTAAATTTATAAATAGTGGCCTTGAAAGTAATGAAACTCCTATTTCTAATTTAGACGAAATCATTGAACAAAATACTATTGCTAATGAGCAAATTCTTGAAAGTATACCAATGGGTATAATAGTAATAGATGCAAATTCATATATTACTTCTATAAACCCATATGCACTTAATATTATAGAAAAAAATAATGATGAAGTCCTTGGAAGATCTGTTGCAGATATAATTCCGACTTCCGAACTTCCTGCAGTAATTTCCACAGCTGAAAGACAAATTGGAAAAATGCAACATATTAATGGTAAAGTGGTGCTAGCAAATAGATCACCTATAATTTCTGGCGATGAAATTATAGGTGCAATTGCTGTTTTTCAAGATGTTTCGGAACTTATTGGGATGAGGGAGCTTAATGGAAAATTTAAAAAGATACTGGAAACCTCCCACGATTTGATTTGCTTTGTTGATGAAAATAGAAAAATAAGCTATATAAATCCTTCCTATGAGAGAAATTTTGATCTAAGATCCTCTGAAATATTAGGTAAAGATCTAAAAGACATTTCTCCATATGGTTACAGAATGAAGGTTTTTAATTCTAAAAAATCAATAGAAAATATTCTTTACAGCAAAAATGATGTAGATATAATCTCCACAGTTGAGCCTATTTTTGTGGACACTTATTTTAGAGGTGTTATTTCAATTTCAAAGACAGTTAATGAAATAAAAGACATAGCCAGTAAGCTTGAAAAATCTGAAGAAGAATTGAATTATTACAAATCAGAATTAATAAGACATACAAAATTAAGTGGTGATTTTTCTAATATAATTGGAAGTTCTAGAATACTTAAGGATGCTCTAATCATTGCACAGAAAGCTTCTGCCACCACTTCAACAGTTTTAATAAGAGGTGAAAGCGGTACAGGCAAAGAGCTTGTAGCTAAGGCAATTCACAATAGTAGTTCAAGAAAAGACAAACCTCTTGTTAGGATTAACTGTGCTGCTATACCTGAAAATCTATTTGAAAGTGAACTTTTTGGCTTTGAAAAAGGTGCCTTTACGGGTGCCATAAAAAGCAAACCTGGTAAATTCAATATTGCAGATGAAGGTACAATTTTCCTTGACGAAATAGGGGACATGCCAAAAGCTATGCAAGTAAAACTCCTAAGAGTAATCCAAGAAAGGGAGTTTGAAAGTGTAGGTGGTCTATTTACTCAAAAGGTTGATGTAAGGATAATAGCTGCCACAAATAGAAACTTAGAAAAAATGATTGAGACGGGTGATTTTAGGGAAGATCTATATTATAGACTTAATGTAATCACTATTCCTCTACCACCACTGCGAAGAAGAAAAGAAGACATAAATGTGCTGGTAGAGTATTTTATAAATAAACTAAGCAAAAAACTTGATAAAACTGTAACCTCTATTGATAGTGATTGCCAGCAATATTTACAATCTTACCACTTTCCAGGTAACATTAGAGAATTAGAAAATATAATAGAAAGAGCTATTAATATGTGTGATACAACTATGATAACTGCTAAAGATTTACCTATGTATATAACTAATCTTAATCCAAGCTCAAGTAGTTTGATTAATTTCAGAGAAACTGATGACCTCAAAAAACTTGAAGATTATGAAAAAGAGATAATAACTTTGGCTATGAAAAAATATAAAACCTATAACAAGGCAGGGAAAGCTTTAGGTATAACTCATAGGACGGTTGGTCTTAAGTGCAAGAAATACGGGATTCTCAAAGAATAGGCTTTAAAAAAAAGTTAAGAGTGACAAGTGACAAGTTGCGGACGATTTTTTTTCTAACGCAAAACAATCAACCAAATATAACAATATTGGGTTGATTGTTTTTATTTTATTACCCAATTTTGCCTTAAGGCAAAATTTCCTTAACTTGTCACTTGTCACTTGTCACTTGTTTCTTGTCACTTGCTCCTCTTATTCAACTACTTCTTTCTTAACTATTGAAAGAATAACACCTGTAATTATTGTACCAACTACCATTGCTACCAAGTATAACGCTAAGTTTGTAACAACGTTTGGTATTCCAACTACCCATAGTCCACCGTGAGGAACTGCAAGTTTACAACCAAACATCATTGATAATGCACCTGCAACTCCAGCACCTGCCATGCATGAAGGTATAACTCTTAATGGATCTCCTGCTGCAAATGGTATAGCACCTTCTGTTATGAATGATACACCAAGTGCCCAAGCTGCTTTTCCAGCTTCTCTTTCTGCCTCTGTAAATTTCTTCTTAGCTAATACTGTTGAAGCTAAAGCTATTCCAAGTGGTGGAATCATACCTGCTACCATGACTGCTGCCATTATTGCTGAACCACCTACTACTATTGAACCTGTTCCAAAAATATATGCTGCTTTGTTAACTGGACCACCCATGTCAAATGCCATCATTAATCCAAGTATTAAACCAAGTAGTGCTGCATTTGTACCTTGTAGGCTTTTTAACCAATCTAGTAAACCTGTATTTATAGCTACAAGTGGACCACCAAAGATGAATATATATAATAATCCTATTATTGCTGATGAAAGTACTGGTATAATCAAAACTGGCATTAAACCATCTAATGCTTTTGGAAGCTTAATAAATTTCCTTATACCTAAAACTAAATAACCTGCTGCGAAACCAAATAACAAAGCTCCTAAAAATCCGCTAGTACCAGTTGCCAGTGGATGAGCTAAAAATTGTCCGCTAGCAATAACTCCACTTGCCAAAGCTCCACCTACGAAACCTGGTACTAAACCTGGTCTATCAGCAATTGAGTATGCTATATATCCTGATAGTACTGGAAGCATAAGTGCAAATGCACCTTTACCTGTAACAAATAATGCTTCTGCAAAAGTTCCTGGACAATCAAAAACATAAATTCCACCAAATGCAAAACCTAAAGCTACTAAAAGTCCTCCAGCCGTAACAAATGGTATCATGAAAGATACACCTGTCATTAAATGTTTGTATATACCTGTTCTTTCTTTCTTTTTTACTACAGGCATACTAGAGTCTGATTTAGGTGTTGCCTTTTCTTGTAATGCTCTTTCTATAAGTCCTTTTGGATCTTTTATTGCCTCTTTAACTGGCACTTCAAGTAATGGTTTACCTGCAAATCTAGCTTTATCTACATTTGTGTCTGCTGCAATTATTACCGCATCAGCTGCTGCTACATCCTCATCAGTTATTATATTCTCTGCCCCTACTGATCCTTGAGTTTCAACTTTAATTTCATGTCCCATTTCTTTAGCTGCCATTTGTAATGCTTCTGCTGCCATATAAGTATGTGCTATCCCTGTAGGACAAGATGTTACTGCTACTAGCTTTTTCATTATTTAACCCCCCTTGTTTTATCTTTTTTTATATAAAATAGTGTTATTATCCGCTATTTTTTAACTTTTAATCAAACACCTTTATAAAATCCTCAAAACTCTTGGCGTTAAAAATACCATCTCTTGTTTCTGAATGCATAAGTTTTCTAGATATTTCGCTTAATGCTCTAAGGTGTACATCACTTGACTCCTCTGGAACAGCTATAAGAAAAAACAAATGTGCTGGTTCATCGTCCATTGATTTATAATCAATACCTTCTTTACTTAGTCCAAATACAATTGAAGCCTCATTAACCGAATTTGATTTTCCATGAGGAATAGCTATTCCCATACCAATTCCTGTTGAAAATTCCTCTTCTCTCTTTAATACTGCCTTTTTAAAAACATCTTTGTCATTAATTTTTCCGTCTTTTGCTAACACTTCTATAAGTTCATCTAAAACTTCTTCCTTTGTTTTTGCTTTTAAATCAAATACTACTCTATTTTCTGAAAACATATTTTTAACTTCCATAATTATTACACCCTCTTTTCTATATTGAATTTTGGTATATATTCATTTACTTGTTTAAGATTACAAGCTCCAGTTCCTTCTAAACACACCGCTGCTGTCCCGCTTGCTGCTGCATATCTTAATGTGTCTTCATAATTAAACTTATTTAGCTTACTGTAAACAATTGCAGCTACCATTGAATCCCCTGCACCTACAGTGCTTTTTACCTGAACCTTTAACCCATTACAATAAAGTGCATCATCTCTAGTTATATACATTGCTCCTTTATGTCCTCTTGATATTAGAATACTTCCTATCCCATTTTCAATGAGTTTTTTAGCTTCCCTTATGATATCTTCCTCAGTATCCAGTGTCTTATTAAGTAAAATCTCTAATTCATGATCATTTGGCTTTATTATATCTGGCTTTTCCTTTATGCCTTCCTTTAGAAGTTCTCCATCTGCATCTAAAATTACAAATGAACCATTTCCCTTCGCTATTTTAATAAGTTTTCTGTATATATCCTTTGGAATAGAAGGACTAACACCTCCTGATAAAACAACTATGTCGTCATGATTGCAAAGGCTCTTGAATTTAATAAGAAATTCATCCATTTCTGCTTTACTTATATTAGGCCCCGGTTCATTTACATCTGTATAAGTTTGTTTTACACAATCCACTATCTTTGTATTTGTTCTAGTATCTTCTCTAATACTTACAAATGAATTGTTTATTTGCCTTTTCTTCAGTTCCACTTCAAATGTATTTTTACATATCCCTCCAAGAAATCCCGTACAAGTTGATTCAACTTCAAAATTCTTAAGTACTTTTGATACATTGATTCCTTTACCTCCAATGTCATATCTTAACTTTGATACCCTATTTACATGCCCTATGGTGAAGTTATCAATAGTTAATGTCTTATCAATGGCTGGATTTAATGTTACAGTGATAACCATATTTGTCACCCCATTTTGCAAATTTCAATTTTTACGCCTTGGTTATTGTAACCGTCAATTAATTCTTGTGTAATATTTCCGCTTGTTATTATTGAATATACATTAGTTATTGGACAAATTACCGAAAAACAAACATTATCAAATTTTGAACTATCCGCTACT
Source organism: uncultured Clostridiaceae bacterium (assembly GCA_963725425.1). GTDB lineage: Bacteria > Bacillota > Clostridia > Clostridiales > Clostridiaceae > Clostridium_I. Next base: position 59,137 of record CAVRYJ010000045.1, on the reverse strand, counting down.
ATTATTGACTTTAATGATGAGTTTATCATTGCCTTTTTAACCCTTGCTTCAACTAAATTTGGTGTTGTTATTCCATCACTCAATGAAATACCATTTGCCCCAATAAATGCTTTATCTACTCTAAAGTTTTTAAGCATTTCTTCACAAATATAACCAACCATAGCCCTAGTGTTTAATCTAAGTGTGCCACCTGTCAAAATCAATTCTACGTTATTTCTATTTGAAAGTTCTACTGCAATATCTATAGAATTTGTAATAACAGTTATATTTTCCGCAGTTATAATTTTAGCGATTTCTAATGTAGTTGTACCTGAGTCTAAAATAATGGTGTCTCCATTTTTAACAAGTCCAGCGGCAAAACTTGCAATAGCAAATTTTTCTTCGTGTCTTTCATCTCTTTTTTCCATAAAACTAGGTTCGAAATTTGTAATATCTGCTTTTACTGCTCCTCCATGTGTCCTAGTCAATAATTTTTTATTTTCCATTTCTTGAAGATCTCTTCTTACTGTAGCTTCTGAAATATTAAAATGCTCTGAGAGTTCATTTACTTTTATACTCCCCATCTTTCCTAAAATTAAACTTATTTCTATTTGTCTTTCTTCAGCAAACATTTTCATCACTCACATTTCTTTGTTATTTATTATTTATTATTTATTATTTGTTTGTTTGTGTCCCTTTGATTACATTGTAAACATTTACATTGATATTGTCAACACTTTTTGTTTATTTATTTTCATTTATTTTCATTTATTTATAATTTATATTTAATCGTTCAAGTATAATCATTATCATGCAATTCAAAGACTTTAAAGTTCAACCATTTCACAATTAATATTTGTTTTACTCTAAACAAAAAATATAAAAAAGCTGCCACTTCACATTCACAACTAAAGTAACAGCTATTTTAAATTCCAATTTGCATATAACTTCGTAAATAATCATTAGCAAACATTTAAGTAGAAATTATCACTTGTCAATTGCCACTTATAACTTGTTTGAAAGCTTCACTATTTCTTACATTCTGGAAATCTTCCTCTCCTTTTGCCTCATCCTTTATATTAGCTTGCATACTAATTGCTATCTTTAAATATTTAACAGAATTATTAACATCGCCTTTTCTTCCATAAATGCATGCTTTCCCATAATAACTCCATACAAAATTATCTACCTGTAGAGCTTTATCATACCAAATCAAAGCTTCATCGTAATTACCATAAAGTTCAAGTGACAATGCTCTGTTAAATCTAGCATATCCATAATTGGGATTAATCTGAAGTGATTTATCTATTTCAGCTAATCCTTGATTAAAATTTTCAGTATCAAGTTTGGAATAACATATGGCTATACCCTTTACCGCATGTGCTCTTGCGTTATTTTCATCCAATTGCAAAGCTTGGTTTTCTTCATCTATTGCAATGGTATAGTTTTTAGCTCCAAAGTCTTGGTATCCTTTTTCAGTTAAAACATCAATTTGTTTTTTATTCTGTGAATCCTTTGCATTATTATCATTAGTAGTTACTATGTACTTATTTGCTGTTTTATTCTCTATGGGTGTATAAATCAATATACTGATTCCAATAATACAAAGCATACTGAATAATATTATTGTGATTTTAAACGATAATTTTTTATGCATTTTCCCCTCCATGAAATTATATACAGTTTAAGTTATTATACTTTTGTTCATGATAACTCAATCCTAAGATTACAACACGTATACTTCAGTTATTTTACATAGTGACTATTTGTATATTCTTTATATATATTTGTTATCCGAGCTATTAATTCTGATTGATTATGCGTCTTTTCCACTTTGCATACAGAAGCTTTTTTCCCACATATTATACATTTTTTATCATGATATTTTATGTCCCTACTAGTTACAAACTTTCCATTTTTATCGTATACTTCTAAATTTACAATTCCACCTAAAATATGCTTATATTCTACTTGATTGCAAATTTTTTTAGCCTGGTGGCTATCTAAATCTAACAAAACAGTTATGACCGGACCCTCATTGGTTATTCTAAATATTTTCATGAACATATTTTCATTAAGCATATCGTTTAAAACACTATCTATACAATTTATAATGTTCTTTGTTAGATTATTATTTCTATTATATCCTGGATAGTCTACTATTATGGATATAAGTGTTCTTTTATATTTTTCTATTAAATACTTTTGAAAAGCATATCGTTGTTCTTCATAAAAAATAGTTTTATTAATATCATATTTCATTCCTTGCAGAGATACCCTATAATACCTCTATTACTCCTCTCGATTATTTTTTGATGATGCCTTATTGCCTCACCATCCAAGTCATCATAGGCGATTATTTCTCAACTTTCTATAGGTTTTTCAATTAGCGCTACTGCTCTTCTGATTCCTCGAAAATATATATTAGTCATATTTCCTAGGAAATATGACTAATATATATAAACCTTCTCATTCATAATAATACATTTTAATTGACTTGCATAGAGATTCTGCTATTTTATTCTGATATTTATCATCCTTTAGTTTTTCTTCTTCTCTTTCATTTGACAAGAATCCACACTCCACTATTACAGATGGTATATTGTTTCTACATCGTAATATTTTGTATAAATCTAATGCTGGTTTTTCAGTTCTTTCACTATCATCATTTAAATCACTTCTTAGACCCTCTTGCAATATATGAGCTAAATTCATGCTACTTTTACTGTCAGAATACCACACTTGAGGTCCATAATACTTTCTTTCTGGAAACATGTTCATGTGTATGCTTATAAACATATCACATTTACTATCTTCCTTTATTTTACACCTATTATTCAAGTCTTCTAGTTTTTTCTTCCTTATTCTTCCACAATCACTATACAGCCCTTTATCTTCTTCTCTTGTCATTTTTACATTAAAGCCTTGTTTCTTTAATAAATCTCTTAGTTTTAAACTTATGTTTAAATTTAAATTTTTTTCTACAGTACCATTTTTTGATTCAGCTCCACCATCTATGCCTCCATGCCCCGGATCTATTAATATTAATTTTTTATTTTTATCATTAATTTGTTTATTATATTTATTTCCATAAGCACTGACTTCACTATTTCGTAATAATATACTTGCAAATATAAATACCATGATAGTAAATATAATCTTATTTTTCAAATTTTTTCACTCCTTTTTTTTATTATTTCCTTAACACTTTGTTATTATGCTCTATATGTTTTTTAATTATTAACAATAAAAAAACGCCATCTCATCAATCCATTGATGGTAGCGTTTTGCTGGATATACAATATATTTTATGTAAATTACCAAATTAATTTCAAAATTAATGATAGAATGCTAGCCATTAGAACACAAGCTGGAATTGTAATTACCCAAGCCCATACTATACTTTTAGCAAGAATCCACCGTACTGACGAAAATCTTTGTGATGCTGCAACTCCCATTATTGATGTTGATATTATCTGAGTAGTGCTAACTGGTGCATTCATCATAGTGGCTGAAAATATTACTACCGCTGCACCAGTTTCTGCAGCAAAACCATTCACAGGAGCAAGTCTAGCCATATTCATACCCATTGTCTTTATTATTTTATATCCACCAAAGGATGTTCCAAGTGCCATTGCCATTGCACAAGAAAGTGTAACCCATACTGGTACAGCAAATTTTGTTAGAAACCCAGCGCTAACTAGAGCCATGGTTATAACTCCCATGGATTTTTGTGCATCATTTGCTCCATGATTCAACGCCATAAACATAGCTGATGCAATTTGAGCTTTTGAAAAAAATTTTGTAACCGAACTTGGTCTAGATTTTCTAAGTATCCATTGCAACGCAATCATAAACATATATCCAAAAAAGAACCCTAGTATTGGTGACAAAAATAATGGTATTATAATCTTGGCAAAAAAAGCTGTCCAATCAACAACCGTAACTGAACTTTGATATACTATAGCAGCTCCCACAAGGCTTCCTATCAAAGCATGGGAAGAGCTACTAGGAATTGCAAAGTACCAAGTTAATAAGTCCCAAATTATTGCACTTATTATTGCCACTATTATAACTGATGGAGAAATTAGGGATGGATTTATTATTCCCTCTCCAATAGTGTTTGCAACTTTTTCATTCATAAAAGCACCCAATAAATTCATTGCCGCTGACATTAATATAGCCGATTTCATGCTAAGAACTCTTGTTGACACAGATGTTGCTATTGCGTTAGCACTGTCATGGAATCCATTAATAAAATCAAATATCAACGCAAGAACTACAATTAATGCAGTTAAATAAATTATCGAACTAGGCATTTCTTCATAGCAACTCCTTCGATAATATTAGCTACTGACTCGCAAGCATCAATGGTATTCTCCACGTATTGGTATATTTCACGCCACTTGATTACATCAAGTACAGGTATGTCCTCAACAAAGAGTTGCCTAACTGCTTTTCTGAAGATTAAGTCACCTTCTTCTTCAATTTTATTTATTTGAATAATAAGTTCTGTAAGCTTGTCATTATTTTGCATGTGCTTAAATTGCTCCATTAGCTTTATTACATTTTCGCAACAAGTAACTACAAGATTGGTCAAATCGACGACTTCTGGATTTATTGATGTAACATTAAACATTACAAACCTACTTGCACTTGCTTCTATAAAATCTACTATGTCATCCATCTTTTTAGATATTGAGTAAATATCTTCTCTATCAAAAGGCGTTATAAATGTTTTGTTGAGTTCATTTAATATGTTATGTTGCTGATTGTCACATAAGCGTTCAAAATCTTTAATTTTTACAAGTTTTTCTTCCATGCAGGTAGTATCCTTCACATATTCCTGAAATAACAAAGCTGTTTCGTAAATTGTATGAGCGTTTTCTATAAATAAATCAAAAAATTTATCATCCCGTGGCGATAAACTAAACATATTGATCCTCCTATATTGAAACAAATTTTATCAACAAAAAATTATAACACAAATAGATATGATTTTTACTTAAATATATAAACTTAATAAATTTCACTCTATTAATTGCAAGAAAAAAAGAGAGGACTCTTCCCCTCTTTTGTATAATTATCTCTTTGAGAATTGTGGAGCTTTTCTTGCCTTTTTCAAACCATATTTTTTTCTTTCTTTCATTCTTGAATCTCTTGTTAAGAAACCAGCTTTTTTAAGTTCGCCTCTTAGTGTTTCATCAGCTTTCAATAATGCTCTTGATATACCGTGTCTGATAGCGCCAGCTTGACCTGTGAATCCACCGCCATTTACATTTACTAAAACATCAAATTTATCCTTTGTTCCAGTTAAAACTAATGGTTGATTAGCAATCATTCTTAATGTTTCTAGTCCAAAATATTCTTCTTGATCTCTTTTATTTATTGTAACCTTACCTTCTCCTGGCACTAGTCTAACTCTTGCTATTGCTTTTTTTCTTCTACCTGTTGCTATATACTGTACTTTAGCCATTTTACTTCCTCCTTTCAATTATAATCTTAATATTTTAATATTAATACTTCTGGCTTTTGAGCTTCATTATCATGCTCATTTCCTCTATACACTTTTAACTTTTTAAGCGTTTCTCTACCTAATACGCCAATAGGAAGCATTTCTTCTTACAGCTTCATGAAACACGAATTCTGGTTTTCTAACCAAAGCATCTCTATAAGGCATTTCTTTCAATCCACCTGGATAAAATGAATGATGTCTTAACATCTTTTGGTCTAATTTCTTACCTGTTAATACTACCTTTTCAGCATTAATAACAATAACAAAATCACCTGTGTCTACATGCGGTGTAAATGTTGGTTTATTCTTTCCTCTTAGTATAGATGCAATTTGACTTGCAGCTCTACCTAATGTTAATCCGTCAACATCAACGATATACCATTTTCTTTCAACTTCTTGCGGTTTAGCAATATATGATTTCATATTTTTCCTCCCTGAACTTTACACAAATTACGTCCTATGTCAAAGACCCGGGGCTAGTGGATCTTTCAAATCAACGTTATACAAACATGTTAAGTATAATACAATCTCCCACGTGTGTCAACAAATTTTCGCTAATAATATACTTTCTCTAAACATAATCCATTTGCTGGTAAACAAGGACCTGCCATATTTCTATCTTTAGATAAAATTATATCTTCCACGCTTCGAGGTTCAATTTTCCCAAGCCCCACTTGAATTAATGTACCCATAATAATTCTTACCATATTATATAAAAAACCATTACCAGTTATATAAAAAATTATATAATCATCTTTTGTAACTATTTCGAAATTAGTTATTGTCCTTGTATCAGTTTTAGCGCTACCACCAGTGCTTTTAAAAGATGAAAAATCATGTGTTCCTACAATAAAATGGGTTGCCTCTTTTATTGAATTAATATCTAATTTTTTTCTATAATAGAACTCATAATTTCTCCCAATAGCAGATCTCTGCATTCTGTTAAGTACGGTATAACTATACGTTTTACCCTTACTACAAAATCTCGCATGAAAATCCATAGAAACCTCTTTTGATTCTCGAATAACTATGTCTTTGGGTAATTTACCATTGAGAACATCTCTGAATCTGTCAATTGGAATTTTACTCTCTGTAAAAAAATTTCCTACATATCCTCTTGCATGAACTCCAGCATCAGTCCTACTTGATCCCAAGACATTTATTTTTTCTCCAGTTACAGAATACAATACTTTTTCCAGTACCTCTTCAATAGTTATAGCATTTTTCTGCTTTTGCCACCCCGAATAAAGTGTTCCATCATATTCTATCACAAGCTTCACATTTTTCATGCTTTCACATCCTAAATGCTTATTTAAATGTACCTGATAGCAATTGAAACTACAATAAGTAGTATTGTTATGGCTGTTGCTATGCCATCTCTGTACTCCAATTTTAATACCTTCATTCTAGTTCTAGAGTCACCACCTCTATAACATCTAGCTTCCATTGCCATAGCAAGCTCATCAGCCCTTCTAAATGAACTTATAAATAGTGGAACTAAAACTGGTATAAGGCTTTTTGCTCTTTGAAATAGATTTCCTGATTCAAAATCTGCTCCTCTTGCCATTTGCGCTTTCATAATTTTATCTGTCTCATCAATTAGCGTTGGTATAAATCTAAGTGCTATAGTCATCATCATAGCTAGTTCATGAGCTGGAACCCCTATTTTTTTAAGTGGATTCATTAATTTTTCTAGCCCATCAGTAAGTTCTATGGGCGAAGTAGTAAGTGTTAACAATGACGTACCTACTATTAGAAAAACAAGCCTAAGCATCATGAAACCTGCCAGATTTAAACCTTCCTTATAGATTCTTATAAATCCATATCTAAAAACCAAATTAACTCCTGGTGTCATTAAAACATTCATAAGTGCTGTAATTATAAGTAGTATAAATATGGGTTTAAGACCATTATATATATATCTTAATTGTATTTTAGAGGTAATAATTATAGCTGCAGTAAATGCTATTACAAATATATATCCAACATATTGATTTATTAAAAATAGATCTATTATGTAGAGTAAAGATAATATTATCTTTACTCTAGGATCTAATTTATGCACAAATGAATCTCCTGGAATGTATTGGCCAATAGTTATATCCTTAAGCATCTTTAACGCCCCTTAAACAACTTAAAATTTCTTTTTTAGCCTGATCTACAGTGAAAATATCCTCTGAAATATCAAAGCCTTTTCTCCTGAGCTCTCTCGCTAAGTATGTTATCTGTGGTACTGCAAGACCTATGCTCTCAAGTGTATCTACTTCCCTAAATATACGCTTAGGAGTTCCATCAAGAATACATTTTGCATTATTCATAACCAAGATTCTACCCGCTACTTTGGCAACATCTTCCATGCTATGTGACACCAGTATTATTGTCATATTGTATTCTTTTTGAAATTTTACAATTTGACTTAAAATATCATCTCTACCTTTTGGATCAAGGCCAGCTGTTGGCTCATCTAATATAAGAACCTTTGGTTCCATAGCAACAACACCGGCAATAGCAACTCTTCTCTTTTGACCTCCACTTATCTCAAATGGAGACTTTTTAGCAAAAGTCTCATAATCCAGGCCTACCATTTCCATTGCTCTTCTGACTCTCGCTTTAATATCATCTTGCCCTAATTTCAAATTAGTAGGTCCATATGCTATATCCTTTTCCACTGTTTCTTCAAAAATTTGATATTCAGGATACTGAAATACGAGTCCAACTTTTTTTCTTACATCAGCAAGTTTTGAAGATTTTAAAGTAATATCTGTTCCATCAATTATTATTTTTCCAGTGGTAGGTTTTAAAAGTCCATTTATATGCTGAATTAAAGTTGACTTTCCTGAGCCTGTATGTCCAATCAATGCTACAAATTCACCATCTTGTATATCAATGTTTATACTATCTAAAGCTTTTTTTTCAAAAGGTGTCCCTGGCATATATATGTGAGTTAAATTTTCTATTTTAATTGGCATAATTCATTCACCATCTCATCTATAGATAAAATATCATCCTTCACATCTATTCCTTCTTTTCTTAATTCATATGCCAGTTCTGTCATTTGAGGTACATCAAGACCAATTTTTTTCATGGTGGCCACTTCTTTAAACACTTTTCTAGGCGATCCTTCTATTATTACTTTTCCACTATCTATAACCATTATCCGATCAGCATCTATAGCTTCTTCCATATAATGAGTTATAAGAACAATAGTTATTTTCGAGTTTTTATTTAGATCTTTTATCGTTTTTATAATTTCTTTTCTTCCTAATGGATCAAGCATAGCTGTTGATTCATCGAAAACTATACACTCTGGCTTCATTGCTAAAGTTCCAGCTATTGCAACTCTTTGCTTTTGACCTCCTGATAGTAAATGAGGGGCATGCTTTCTATATTTGTACATACCAACTCTCTTTAACGCTTCGTCAACCCTTTTCCTTATTTCCTTTGGTTCTACGCCAAGATTTTCTGGACCAAACGCAACATCTTCTTCAACAATAGTTGCCACCAATTGGTTGTCTGGGTTTTGAAATACCATACCAGCCTTATTTCTTACAGACCAAACATTATCTTCATTAGAAGTATCTAATCCATCTACTATAACTTTACCACTAGATGGCACCATTAGTGCATTAATATGTTTAGCAAGTGTTGATTTTCCTGAACCATTTCTTCCTAGTATTACTATGAATTCGCCCTTTTTAATATCAATACTTATGTTATCCAGAGCTAAACTAAATGTATTTTCTTCAGAATTCTCATATTTATATGTTACATTTCTGCACTCAACCATGTTATCTTCCATAATAACACCTCGACCATTAATAAAATAGGGACTAAGTCAATCTTCAACTTAATCCCCCTTTAAGTTACACTAATTCAAGTATAACTAATTCAGCTGCGTCGCCTCTTCTTGGACCTACTCTTATTATTCTAGTATATCCACCGTTTCTTTCAGCATATTTAGTTGCTAATGTATCAAATACTTCTGTTACCACTGATTCTTCTGTTATAAATGCAAGTGCCTGTCTTCTAGCATGTAAATCTCCTCTTTTTCCAAGAGTAATCATTTTTTCTGCTAGACTTCTTGTTTCTTTAGCTCTCGTAACAGTAGTTTGTATTTTACCATATTTTAAGAAACTAGTAACTAGATTTCTTAGCATTGCCATTCTTTGGTCAGTTGGAAGACCAAGCTTACGATCTTTTGCCATTTATTCTCCTCCTCACTATGAATTTAGCATCCCAAATGATTGGTTAAATCATTTGGTATGCTCAATCTTATTTTATATCACTTACTCTTCAATCAGTTTTAATGATAACTCTAAAGCTTGAAGCTTTTGTTCAACTTCTTCAAGTGATTTTTTACCTAAATTTCTAACCTTCATCATATCATCCATTGATCTTTCTGTTAATTCCTGAACAGAATTGATTCCAGCTCTCTTCAAACAGTTATAACTTCTAACTGAAAGATCTAATTCTTCTATAGTCATTTCAAGTACTTTTTCTTTCTTATCTTCTTCTTTTTCTACCATGATTTCAACATCATCTGCATGATCAGTCAAAGTCATAAATAACTTAAAGTGTTCAATAAGAATTTTAGCGGATAAGCTTATAGCTTCTTCCGGTCTAATAGTACCATTTGTCCATACTTCTAATGTTAACTTATCAAAGTCAGTTATTTGACCAACTCTTGTATTTTCAATAGCAAAGTTAACTCTTTTCACTGGAGTATAGATTGAATCAACAGATACAGTTCCTATAGGCATGTCATCTCGTTTATTCTTGTTCTGAGTAACATATCCTCTTCCCCTGTTTACTTCGATTTCCATATACAACTTTGCATCGCTGTCAAGCGTTGCAATATGTAAATCTTTGTTGATAATCTCAACATCTCCATCTGTTTTAATGTCTCCAGCTATAACTTCTCCTGAACCCTCTGCATCTATAACAATAGTTTTGGGTCCATCTCCGTTCATCTTTAACGCTAAACATTTTATGTTTAGAATCATTTCAGTAACGTCTTCTTTAACACCTTTTACGGTAGAAAACTCATGGAGAACACCTTCAACCTTTACTGAATTTGCAGCAACTCCAGGTAATGATGAAAGGAGAATCCTCCTAAGTGAATTACCTAAAGTGACTCCATAGCCTCTCTCTAAAGGTTCTATGACAAATTTACCATAAGAGCCATCCTCTGTGGATTCTACACATTCAATTTTTGGTTTTTCTATTTCTAACATCTATAACCCTCCTTTTTTATAAAATGGCAAACTTATTTGAGGGCAACTGATTCTATATCAATTATTTGCTGTATAGTTCAACTATTAATGTTTCATTTACAGGAACATCTATATCTGATCTATTTGGTTCAGCTATAACTTTTCCTTGGAAGTTTTCTACGTCTGCAGTAAGCCAAGCTGGTAAAGTTTTTGGATTTTCAGCAAATGTTTTAAACTTTTCAGTTCCTCTGCTTTTTTCTGATACAGTTATTACATCGTTGACACTTACTTTATATGATGCTATATCAACTTTATGACCATTCACTAAAAAATGACCATGGTTTAATAATTGTCTTGCTTGGCTTCTTGAATCACCATAACCTAATTTGTAAATTACATTATCAAGTCTTAGTTCTAGAAGTTTAAGTATTTGTTCACCAGTGATACCTTTAACTTTTTCTGCTTTTTCATAATAACCTCTGAACTGACCTTCTAAAATTCCATATATTCTTTTAGCTTTTTGTTTTTCTCTTAATTGAAGACCATAGTTTGAGATCTTCTTTCTACTTGCTCCGTGTTGTCCTGGTGCATAGCCTCTTCTTGCAAATGCACATTTATCTGTAAAACATCTATCTCCCTTAAGAAACAGTTTTAAACCTTCTCTTCTGCATAATCTGCAGACAGCTCCAGTATATCTTGCCATTAAATTTACACCTCCTGTACTATATAATCAAACTCTTCTTCTCTTTGGTGGTCTACAACCATTGTGTGGTATTGGAGTAACGTCTTTAATAAGTGTAACCTCTAGTCCTGCAGCTTGAAGAGATCTTATAGCAGATTCTCTACCAGCTCCTGGTCCCTTTAACAAAAACTTCTACACTTTTCAAGCCATGTTCCATTGCTGCTTTAGCAGCTGTTTCTGCTACCATCTGAGCAGCAAAAGGAGTACTTTTTCTTGATCCTCTGTAGCCTAATGCTCCAGCACTTGACCATGAAAGAGCATTTCCAACAGTGTCGGTTAAAGTCACTATTGAATTATTAAATGTTGATTTGATATGTGCAACACCATGTTCAATATTCTTTTTTTCTTTTTTTCTTCTTGATTTCTTAGCTTTTTGTACTGCCATATTCAGCCCTCCTTATTACTTTTTCTTTCTAGCCCCGATAGCTCTCTTAGGACCTTTTCTTGTTCTTGCATTTGTTTTAGTCTTTTGCCCTCTTACAGGAAGACCTTTTCTATGTCTTATGCCTCTATAACATCCTATTTCAACTAATCTTTTAATATTAAGTGCGATTTCTCTTTTCAAATCACCCTCAACTTTAAAACCTTTATTAACATAATCTCTTATTGTGTTAACTTCTTCTTCTGTTAAATCCTTAACTCTAGTATCAGGATTAACGCCAGTAGCTTTTAACACTTCATGGGATTTTGGTAATCCTATACCAAATATATAAGTTAAACCTATCTCTACCCTTTTTTCCTTCGGTAGATCAACACCTGCTATTCTAGCCATTAAAATTTACACCTCCTAGGTATTAATACTCTATATTCAAAATTTTATATATAAAATTTTAGGCAATAAAATACTTAAAAATATTTCATTGGCAGCCGTCCTAAAACAAAATTTAACAACAACCAAAATGTTTTTTAATATCAGCCTTGTTTTTGTTTATGCTTAGGATTTTCACAGATAACCATAACTCTGCCTTTTCTCTTAATTACTTTGCATTTTTCACATATAGGCTTAACTGATGGTCTTACTTTCATAGCTAATCCTCCTCATTTTACTTAGCTCTCCAAGTTATTCTTCCTCTACTCAAATCATATGGAGATATTTCAACAGTAACTTTATCTCCTGGTAAAATTCTTATAAAGTTCATTCTTAATTTTCCTGAAATATGAGCTAATATTTTTTGACCACTTTCTAATTTCACTTCAAACATTGCATTTGGCAAGGATTCAACAACTACTCCTTGCATTTCTATTACATCATCTTTTGACATAAGGTAATTAAGCCTCCTTATTACTGCCTAATGACTGCAGAAACTTTCTTATCTCAGAATTACCAACTTTATTATTTGACAAAATATCATCAAAAACAACATCAGTAATAATCAAATGTTTTATTTTCTTTCTTTTAGGCTTTTCAACTTTTCTCAAATCACCATCTGAGATATAAACGTACTCTTCATTTATTATATCCATAATTATGAATTTTCTATCAATATCTCTCCCAGCCTTTGAATATACAACAGCACCCAAATAATTATTGTTCATCTATTCACCCCTGTAAACCAAAAGTTAATATTTCTGGTGCATTATTTAAAATAGGCACAGTGTTTCATAATGAGAAGACAAACCTCTATAATCAATAACAATAGTCCAGTCATTAGTTTTAGTTCTAATATGATACTTTTTACAACATTGCTAATAGGATCACATTTTCAAATTAAGAATCCATAGCACTTGTTAACTGCTCCATACTTTGCTATAACTCGTCAGTTATCAAATCAAATTCTAAAGTAGATATGCCATATTAATGGATTGTTCAATTTTCAAAAATGTTCTTTCTGCAAACTTAGCTGCAACTCATAAGATTAATTTCGGAATAATTTCAATTTTTACCTAAAATGCCGATAATCTCCTCAAAAACAATACCTATATCATTTGTACCATCGACAGTACGTAATACACCAGATGACTTGTAGTAACTAGCTAAAGGTTCGGTTTGTTTATAATATACACCCAATCTTGCCTTAACAGTTTCTTCAATATCATCTTTTCTCTGTATTAATGCTGAGTTACACTTATCACATTTATTTTCAATCTTGGGTGGATTGAATTTAACATGATAACTAGCACCGCATGCTGGACATACTCTTCTTCCAGTCATTCTATCTAAAATATTTTCTCTAGGTACTTCTATTAATAAAGCAATATCAATCTTTTTACTCAAAAACGAGTCTAAAGCTTCTGCTTGCTCTACTGTCCTTGGAAAACCATCAAGTAAAAATCCATTTTTACAATCATCTTGACCTAATCTGTTTTTTACAATTTCTATTGTCAATTCGTCCGGAACAAGTAAGCCTTTATCCATATATCCTTTTGCTTCCACGCCAAGCTCAGTTTTTTCTGATATATTTTTTCTAAATATATCTCCTGTGGATATATGAGGGATATTATATCTGCTACTAATTTGCTCTGCTTGTGTACCTTTTCCTGCTCCAGGTGGTCCTAACAATACAATTTTCATTAAATCATCTCCAAGCTATTATTCACTAAGAAATCCTTCGTAACGCCTCATTACTAAATGTGCTTCAATAGCTTTCATAGTTTCAAGAGCAACACCTACAACAATTAACATTCCTGTACCAGTAAAATACATGGATTGTGATTTTACATATATTTCAATTATCATTGGAGCTACTGCAATCACTCCAGCAAATATTCCCCATAATATAGAAACATTTCCAAGTACTGTTTCTATGTATCTTGCAGTTGGCTCACCTGGTCTAATACCTGGTATAAATCCAGAGGATTTATGCATGTTTTCAGCCATTTCATCGGGTTTAAACGTGATCTGCGTATAAAACCAAGTGAAAAATATTATAAATACAAACTCAGCAATCATAAATCCAATACTATTTTGTTTAAATATACTATACTTGCTAGTTAATATAAAGCTATATGCTGCTGATTTTGGCCAAAACTGCAGAATCATCAAAGGAAATTGCATAACAGACATTGCAAATATTATTGCAATTATTGCTGATGAATTTATATTCAAAGGAATATATGATGATTTACCTTTTAATCCTTTTGCAGTAGCTTTTCCTGCATACTGTACTGGTATTCTTCTTTCAGCTAGGCATGTAATAACAACTGCCACAAATAGAGCCACAACAACCACTGCTAAAACCACAATTTGAACTGCATCGATAGTTTGTGCTTGCTTTAAACTGGCAAGTTGAGTTATTGAGGTTGGAATTCTAGAAATAATGTTAACAAACATTATAAAAGAAATTCCATTTCCAATTCCTTTAACCGTAATCTGCTCTCCAAGCCACATCAAAAATGTTGATGCTGTTGTTAATGTAAGCAGTATCAAAAACACATTAAATTTTGAAGTATCTCTAAGAGCTCCTTGAGAGTTAATTACAGCATATATTCCCCATGATAAGAAGGCTGCTATTAATATTGAGCTATATCTTGTAATGTTTTGTATTTTTTTTCTTCCCTCTTCTCCTTCTTTTTGCATTGCTTCAAGAGAAGGAATTGCTATTGTTAAAAGCTGTATAATAATAGATGCGTTAATGAATGGCATTACACCTAAAGCAAAAATACTGAAATTGCTGAACGCTCCTCCAGACATTATATCGTAAAGCCCACCTATTGATCCAGCCTGTGAAGTTAAATTAATAAGCTTAGAAGTATCAACTCCAGGTACTGGTATATGAATACCTAGCCTGTAAATTATAACTATCACAATAGTCCATAATAATCTTTTCCTTAAATCTGGTAATTTCCACGCATTACGTAAGGTTGATAACAAACTATACCACCTCTGCTTTTCCTCCAGCAGCTTGAATTTTCTCAGCTGCTACCTTTGAAAATTTATTTACTCTGACAGTAAGTTTTTTTGTAATTTCTCCGTTGCCAAGTATCTTAACGCCATCTTTTACTTTGCTGATTACGCCTCGTTCTAACAATGTCTCAACTGTAATCTCTGAACCATCTTCAAATATATTCAATCTATCAACATTTATGCTAACAATCTGTTTAGCAAATATGTTAGTAAATCCTCTTTTAGGTAATCTTCTATAAAGTGGTGTCTGACCACCTTCAAAACCAGGTCTTACTCCACCTCCTGATCTTGCGTTCTGACCATTTTCACCTCTACCAGCATTTCTTCCATTGCCTGAACCGGTACCTCTACCAACTCTTTTAGGAGCCTTTCTAGAACCTGCTGCTGGTTTTAACTCATAAAGTTTCATATTTTGCACCTCCCCTGTTTTAAATTTAAACTAATTCTATGTTTAAAAGATATTTAACTTTCTGTATCATACCTCTTATTTGAGGAGTATCTTCTTTTTCAACTTTTTTCCCTATTTTCCTAAGTCCAAGGGCATTAACAGTAGCTATATGTGTCTTTTTTCTACCTATTAAGCTCTTTGTAAGTGTTATTGAAATCTTAGCCATGTTAAATCCTCCTAACCTGTTATTTCTACAACAGTTTTACCTCTAAGAGCCGCAATATCTTCTGCAGTTCTTAATCTTGATAAACCATTTATTGTGGCATTAACCGAATTTCTCTCATTGTTAGAACCTAACGATTTAGCTCTAACATCTTTTATACCTGCAAGTTCAAGTACTGCTCTTGCAGGACCTCCTGCAAGAACTCCAGTACCTTCGCTAGCTGGCATAATTAAAACTTTTCCAGTACCGAAGATTCCTTCAATTCTATGAGGAACTGTTCCTCCAACCATTGCTACATTCACAAGATTCTTTTTAGCATCTTCAATTCCTTTTCTTATTGCTTCAGGTATTTCAACTGATTTACCAGTACCCACTCCAACGTGTCCGTTTTCGTCTCCGACTACTACTAAAACACTGAATCTAAAGTTTCTTCCACCTTTAACAACCTTTGCAACTCTGTTTATCTGTACAACTTTTTCTTTAAGGTCTAGTGTACTAGGATCGATTCTCATTTATTTCCCTCCTTTTTTAAAACTGTAATCCAGCTTCTCTTGCACCTTCAGCAAGTTCCTGAACTCTTCCGTGGTATACATATCCACCTCTGTCAAATACTACATCTTTTATGCCTTTTTCAGCCGCTTTTTTGCTATTACTTCACCGACAAGTCTTGCCGCTTCTTTATTACTTCCTATTTTAACAGCAAAATCCTTATCTTTACTTGACGCAGCAACAAGTGTATTTCCTGCTGTATCATCTATGATCTGAACATATATGTTCTTTTCACTTCTGAAAACTGCAAGTCTAGGTCTTTCAGCAGTACCAAAAACTTTTTTACGTACTCTAATATGACGTCTTGTTCTTGATTTGCTCCTGTCCTGTTTATTAAACATAAAATTTCACTCCTTTCTAAAAATTACTTACCAGTCTTACCTTCTTTACGTCTAACAACTTCATCACTATATTTAATTCCCTTACCCTTATAAGGTTCAGGCTTTCTCCATTTTCTAATGTCTGCTGCAACAGAACCTACTAATTCTTTGTCTATGCCTTTAATAATAATCGTGCTTGCATCAGGTGTTACAAAATCTATACCTTCAACTGAGGCTATTTCAACTGGATGTGAAAATCCAAGACTCAATGTCATATTTTTACCTTTTAATAGAACTTTATAACCTACTCCTACTAATTGAAGAGTTTTTGAATAACCTTCTGTCACTCCAATTACCATGTTATTTATTAGTGCTCTTGTTAATCCGTGAAGAGCTCTGTGATTTTTATCCTCACTTGGTCTAGTAACAATTACATTACCAGCTTCCACAACGATTTTCATATCTTTGTGCATAGGCTTAACAAGCTCGCCTTTTACGCCTTTTACAGTAACAACGTTGTCTGGTGTTACTGCTACAGTTACTCCACTTGGAATGACTACAGGCATTCTACCTATTCTTGACATAATTACACCTCCTGTTCATCTACTACCAGATGTAGCAAATAACTTCTCCACCTAATCCTAGTTTTCTTGCTTCTTTATCAGTTACAATACCTTTAGAAGTTGATATTACTGCTATTCCTAATCCGTTTAATACTTTAGGAGTTTCTTCTTTTCTACAATAAACTCTTAGACCTGGTTTTGATATTCTTTTAAGTCCAGTAATAACTCTAGTTTTATTTTTATATTTCATACCTAATCTTAGCATTGGAACTGTACCATCATTGTATTCCTCAATGCTTTTAATATATCCTTCTTGAAGCATTATATTTGATATTGCCTTCTTAATAGTTGAAGAAGGAATTTCTACTACTTCGTGCTTAACTACGTTAGCATTTCTTATACGCGTTAGCAAATCCGCAATCGGGTCTGTCATAACCATGGTTTATGCCTCCTTTCATTTGATAACAATTACCAACTTGCTTTCATGCAACCAGGTATCTCGCCTTTATAAGCAAGTTCTCTAAAACAAATACGACAAATTCCATATTTTTTTAATACTGAATGTGGTCTTCCACATATTCTACATCTTGTATAAGCTCGTGTTGAATACTTTGGTTCTTTTTTCCATTTTTCGATAATTGCCTTACGTGCCACGTTATTACCTCCTTTTATTGAGCAAATGGCATACCAAGGAATCTCAATAATTCTCTTGCTTCCTCGTCACTTTTTGCTGTAGTAACAAATATTATATCCATACCTCTTACTTTATCTATCTTATCATATTCAACTTCTGGGAAAATCAATTGTTCTTTAATTCCTAACGCAAAATTTCCTCTTCCGTCAAAAGATTTGCTTGAAACTCCTCTGAAGTCTCTTACTCTTGGCAATGCAACGTTCATAAGCTTATCAGCAAATTCATACATTTTTTCTTTTCTTAGAGTAACTTTACATCCTATTGGCATGTTTTCTCTAATTTTAAAATTTGCTATTGATTTTTTTGATTTTGTTAAAATCGGTTTTTGTCCTGATATTAGTTCTAAGTCTGCTGTAGCTGACTCTAAAACCTTTGTATTTTCTTTAGCTTCACCAACACCCATATTAATAACTATTTTTTCAATTTTAGGAACTTCCATAACATTTTTATATCCTAATTTCTCCATTAGTGCTGAAACCACTTCATTTTCATACTTTTCTTTTAGTCTTGCAGCCATCTATTAGCCCTCCTTTCAAAATCTAAAATGTTTCTCCACACTTTTTGCATACTCTTACTTTTGTTCCGTCATCTAATATTTTATGACTTACTCTTGTAGCTGATTTACATTTTGTACAGTAAAGCATAACTTTCGAACTATTTATTGCAGCTTCTTTTTCTATGATTCCGCCCTGCATATTTGCTTTATTTGGTTTTTGATGTTTTTTTACAATACCAACATCTTTAACTAATACAGTTGATTTCTTTGGATTAACTGACAAAACCTCACCGATTTTGCCCTTATCTTTTCCTGAAACAACCACAACTGTATCTTTTTTAACAACATGTATTTTACTTGATGCCATCTAAGTCACCTCCCAATCTTATAGAACTTCAGGTGCTAGTGATAAAATTTTATTAAATTCTTTATCTCTTAACTCCCTAGCAACAGGTCCGAAGATACGAGTTCCTTTAGGCTGTTTATCATCTTTAATAATTACAGCCGCATTTTCATCGAATTTAATATATGAACCATCTGCTCTTCTTAAACCTTTTACAGTTCTTACTATTACTGCTTTAATAACTTCACCTTTTTTAACAACACCGCCTGGTGTTGCGCTTTTAACGCTAGCTACAATTATATCTCCGATGTTTCCCCACTTTCTCTTGGAACCACCTAATACTCTAATGCACATAATTTCTTTAGCACCAGAATTATCTGCAACTTTTAGTACAGTTTGTTGTTGTATCATCTAAATACCCTCCCTTCTTAATCCGACTATTTAGCCTTTTCAACTATTTCTACAAGTCTCCATCTTTTATCTTTAGATAGTGGTCTTGTTTCCATAATTAATACTTTATCATTAACTTTTGCTTCATTACTTTCATCATGTGATTTAAATTTAGTAGTTCTGTTTATAGTTTTACCATATAAAGGATGGCGCACTCTAGTTTCAACAGCAACTACAATAGTTTTATCCATTTTATCTGAAACAACTTTACCAACTTTTGTCTTTCTATTTCCTCTTTCCATAGGACAAACCTCCTTTTAGTTTTACTGTTCAAACGCCCTTAGTTCTTCTTCTCTAAGGATGGTTTTAATCTGGGCTATAGATTTTTTCACTTCTTTTATCCTCATAGGATTTTCAAGTTGGCCAGTAGCTAACTGAAATCTTAGTCTAAAAAGTTCAGTTTTCAAATCAATCAATTTGATTTGTAAATCTTGAGGAATTTCTTCTCTTAATTCTTTAGCCTTCATGAATTTCACCACCCATTTCCTCAAAGTCTTTCCTTGTAACAAATTTAGATGCTATAGGAAGTTTATGTTGAGCAAGTCTCATAGCTTCTCTTGCTTGTTCTTCAGTTACACCTGCTATTTCAAATAATACTCTACCTGGTTTAACAACTGCTACCCAATATTCTGGTGAACCTTTACCAGAACCCATACGAGTTTCTGCTGGTTTTTCAGTTACTGGCTTATCAGGGAAAATCTTAATCCAAAGTTTTCCTCCCCTTTTAACACATCTTGTTATAGCAACTCTGGCAGCTTCTATTTGGTTACTTGTTACCCAACCACATTCTGAAGCCTGTATACCGTAATCGCCATAAGCAATAAAGTTACCTCTTGTAGCTTTACCCTTCATTCTTCCTTTTTGAACTTTACGACGTTTTACTCTTTTAGGCATTAACATACCGTATTCCTCCTTCCTTTACGCGTTTGCTTCTTCCTTTTTATCAATAATCTTCTTTACAGGAAGAACTTCCCCTTTATATACCCATACCTTTACACCAATTTTGCCGTATGTAGTATCTGCTTCTGCGAAACCATAATCAATATCTGCTCTTAAAGTTTGAAGTGGAATTGTTCCTTCATGATACTGTTCATTTCTTGCAATTTCTGCTCCTGCAAGTCTTCCTGAACATGAAATTTTAACTCCCTTGATTCCAAATTTCATTGATCTCTGTATGGTTTGTTTCATTGCTCTTCTAAAAGATATTCTTCTTACTAATTGAGAAGCTACATTTTCAGCCATAAGTTGTGCATCGCTGTCCGCATTTCTTACTTCCACAATATTGATTAAAACATTTTTATTGGCAATTAATTCCTTAAGTTCTTTCTTTAAAGATTCAATTCCAGTACCACCTTTGCCTATTACCATTCCGGGTTTAGCAGTGAAAATGTTTAATTTAACTCTTTTAGCAGCTCTCTCTATTTCAATCTTTGAAATTCCTGAGTTCATAAGCTTGTTTTTAACAAATGTTCTAACCGTATTATCTTCAACTAAATAATCTGCGAAATGTTTTTTATCAGCATACCATCTAGAATTCCAATCTTTTATTATACCAACTCTTAAGCCATTCGGATTAACTTTTTGTCCCACACTGTTTCCCTCCTTTTATGATCTTTCTTTTACAACTAGGGTAATGTGACTAGTTCTTTTTTTAATTTTAAATGCTCTGCCTTGTGCATGTGGTCTGAATCTTTTTAAAGTCGGACCTGCACCAGTATGCGCATCAGCAACATATAAACTATTCACATCTAGATTTAAATTGTTTTCAGCATTAGCAACTGCTGATTTTAATGCTTTACCGATAACATCTGCTGCATCTTTCGGAGTATATTGTAATATTGCGAAAGCTTCATTTACATTTTTTCCTCTTATCAAATCGAGAACTACTCCAACTTTCATTTGAGAAATCCTAACGTATTTAACTATACATTTTGCTTCCATTGATTTTGCCTCCTTTCTAAACTATCGAAGTGCTGAAGACTTCTCTGTGTTATCTCCGTGTCCTTTGAAAGTTCTTGTAAGAACAAATTCTCCTAATTTATGTCCAACCATATCCTCACTCATATAAACTGGAACGTGTTTTCTTCCGTCATGAACAGCTATAGTGTGACCTACCATTTGTGGAAAAATTGTTGAACTTCTTGACCAAGTTTTTATAACTTTCTTTTCGCCACTTTTATTCATTTCATTAATTCTCTTAAGAAGTATCTCTTGTACGAATGGTCCTTTTTTTACTGATCTACTCAAGTTGATGGCCTCCCTTCACTTAAATATTTATTTTAGAAGAGAAATTTCCGTTCTCTTCAACTACTTAGCATTTCTTCCCTTAATAATAAGTCTATTAGAATATTTTTTATTCTTTCTTGTCTTATAACCAAGTGCTGGTTTACCCCATGGAGTAAGTGGTCCTGGATGTCCGACTGGTGCTTTACCTTCACCACCACCATGTGGATGGTCGTTTGGATTCATTACTGAACCTCTAACTGTTGGTCTAAATCCTAAATGTCTTGTTCTACCTGCTTTACCTATGTTCACAATTTCATGTGTAAGGTTTGAAACTGTTCCTATAGCAGCTCTACATTCTATTCTAATATATCTCATCTCACCACTTGGAAGTCTTAATGTTGCAAATTCTCCCTCTTTAGCCATAAGTTGTGCACTAGCACCTGCTGATCTAACAAGCTGAGCACCTTTACCCTTTGCTAATTCAACATTATGTACTGTTGTACCAACTGGTATGTTCTGAAGTGGTAAAACATTTCCTATTTTTATATCTGCATTTGGTCCTGATACAACTATATCGTCAACTTTAAGTCCTTCTGGAGCAATTATATATCTCTTTTCACCATCTGTATAAAAAACAAGAGCAATATAAGCTGATCTATTTGGATCATATTCTATGCTATTAACTCTTGCAGGAATATCATCCTTATTTCTCTTAAAATCAATCAATCTATATTGTTGCTTTGCACCGCCGCCCCTATGACGAACAGTTATTTTACCTCGAGCATTTCTACCTGCCTGTCGTTTCTGTTCAACAAGAAGAGATTTTTCTGGTTCATTTGTTGTAATTTCATCAAATGTACTTACAGTCATATGTCTTCTTGAAGGAGTCGTTGGTCTAAAACCCTTTATTGCCATTATTAATTCCTCCTTTTTTGCGCTTATCTGGCTTACAGCCAATAACAGCTATTCTATTTATTTATTTCATTCCTTCAAAGAATTCAATTGCTTTACTGTCAGTAGTTAATTTGACAACTGCTTTTTTGTAGTCAGATCTTTTACCGACATGCACTCCAACTCTTTTTGTTTTTCCAAATATGTTTGCTGTTTTTACATCTTCAACTTTAACACTAAAAACTTCTTCTACAGCTCTTTTTATTTGAGATTTGTTTGCATGCACATCAACTTGAAAGGTGTATTTTTTGTCTGGCATTTCAACCATACTTTTTTCAGTTATTATTGGTTTTCTTATAATATCAAAATTAGTTAAATTCATTATGCATACACCTCCTCAATTTTTGATACAGCATCCTTAGTTATTATAAAATTATCATACTTAAGAATATCATAAACATTTAAGTTGTTTGCAGGTATTACTGAAACTCCTTCAATGTTTCTTACTGATTTATATACATTTTCATCTGATTCTGCTACAACTATTAGAGCCTTTTTAGTTTTTAAAGCTGCTAACATCTTTATAACTTCTTTTGTCTTCGGAGTTTCAAATTCTAATCCTTCTAGAACAATAATTTCATTTTCTTGAACTTTACTGCTTAAAGCTGATTTCATTGCAACTCTTCTCATTGATTTTGGAACTGAAATTCTATACTCTCTTGGTTTTGGTGCAAATACTATTCCACCATGAATCCATTGTGGTGCTCTAATTGATCCTTGTCTTGCTCTACCAGTACCTTTTTGTCTCCAAGGCTTAATTCCACCTCCAGAAACTTCTGCTCTAGTCTTAGCACTTTGATTACCTTGTCTTTTGTTTGCAAGTAGTGCAACAACAACTTGGTGAACAGCATACGTATTAATTTCTACTCCAAATACATTTTCTGCTAGTTCTACATCCCCAACTTTTTTTCCTTCTTTATTAAACAATCCTACTGTAGGCATTCTGTATCCTCCTTTCCTATAAATTAAGCTTTAATTGCGCTTTTTATAACTACATAACCTTTGTTTGGTCCTGGTACTCCACCTTTTATCAATATTACATTCTTTTCTGGCATTACTTTAGCAATTACCAAATTTTGAACTGTAGTATGTACATGACCCATATGTCCCGGCATTCTCTTGTTTTTAAATGTCCTTGATGGATCTGATGAAGCTCCCATTGAACCTACTGCTCTATGGAACTTAGAACCATGACTCATAGGTCCTCTATGTGCATTCCATCTTTTAATTGTTCCTTGGAATCCCTTACCCTTAGAAACTCCTGATACATCTACCTTGTCACCAAATGCAAAAATATCAGCTTTGAATTCAGCACCAATTTCATAAGTGCTTATATCTTCTAATCTTAATTCTTTTATAAATCTCTTATATGTTGTAACTCCTGCTTTAGCAAAATGGCCTTTAATCGGCTTATTAACTAAATTTTCTCTTTTGTCGGAAAATCCAACTTGTATTGCATTATAGCCTTCATTTTCAACTGTTTTTTTCTGTAAAACAACGCAAGGACCTGCTTCTATAACAGTAACAGGGACAATCTTTCCTGCCTCGTCAAATATTTGAGTCATTCCAAGCTTTCTACCAAGTATAGCTTTATTCATAATTGCACCTCCCAAACGAATTAGTGGATCGCAGAGCGATCATAACCGCCAAGTATTAATTTTTATTATTATAATTTTATTTCGATATCAACGCCAGCTGGTAAATCTAATCTCATTAGAGCATCAACAGTTTTAGGTGAAGGACTTAATATATCAATAAGTCTTTTATGAGTTCTAATTTCAAACTGTTCTCTAGAATCTTTGTATTTATGTGGTGCTCTTAATATAGTAACTAAATCTCTTTCAGTTGGTAATGGCACTGGACCTGCCACCTTTGCTCCTGTAGATTTAGCAGTTTCAACAATCTTTTCAGCTGACTGATCAAGTATTGTGTGATCAAATGCTTTTAATCTGATTCTTATTTTTTGGTTTGCCATTTTAATTTCCCTCCTTTTCATCGCACGCTCTGCTTCTTACGTACAACAGCGGACGTTCTGTAAACTGTTCCTGGTGTTTCCTATTTATATAAGAACAACACAAAATATCCGTCGCCCGGTTCATGACCGTGACATACTCAGTAAGAATTCCCCGTAAGTGCGGCTACCTCTTACCTCATCGCTGTTTCAACATAACAACTATTATATTATACAACTAAACTAATATTTTGACAAGTATTTTATTAATTTAAATTTAGAATCAATATTTATATTTGTTTTTCTAACTAAAAAAGAGAAGAGCGTCCTCTTCCCCTTCCAAAACGAAGCTTCATTTTATAATTATTTTTCTTTCAAACTATTTAGTTATAGAAGTAACAACACCTGAGCCAACTGTTCTTCCGCCTTCTCTTATAGCGAATCTTAAGTTTTCTGTCATAGCTACTGGGTTGATTAACTCAACTTTCATATCTATATGATCTCCTGGCATTACCATTTCCATTCCGTCTGGTAATTTGATTGATCCTGTTACATCTGTTGTTCTGAAATAAAATTGTGGTCTGTATCCGTCAAAGAATGGTGTATGTCTCCCGCCTTCTTCTTTCTTTAATACATATACTTGACCTACAAAACTTGTATGCGGTGTTATTGAACCTGGTTTTGCAAGTACTTGACCTCTTTCGATGTCATCTCTTTGTATTCCTCTTAGTAATGCTCCGATATTATCTCCTGCCATTGCTTCGTCAAGAAGTTTTCTGAACATTTCTACTCCTGTTACTGTTGTCTTTCCTGTCTCTTCTTTTAATCCTACGATTTCTACTTCGTCTCCTACATGTAGAACTCCACTATCAACTCTTCCTGTTGCAACTGTTCCTCTGCCTGTAATAGTAAATACATCTTCTATTGGCATCAAGAATGGTTTGTCTGTTGCTCTTATTGGTGTTGGTATAAAGCTATCTACTGCATCCATTAAATCAAATATTGGTTTTGTTGCTACTGGATCTGTTGGATTTTCTAATGCTTTCAATGCACTTCCTACGATGATTGGTGTATCATCTCCTGGAAATCCATATTCACTTAGTAATTCCCTTACTTCCATTTCTACTAATTCTATTAATTCATCATCATCAACCATATCTGCTTTGTTTAAGAATACTACTATATGTTGTACTCCTACTCTACTTGCTAGCAATATATGTTCTCTTGTCTGTGGCATTGGACCATCTGCTGCACTTACTACTAGTATTGCTCCATCCATTTGTGCTGCTCCTGTTATCATGTTCTTAACATAATCAGCATGTCCTGGACAATCTACGTGTGCATAATGTCTATTATCTGTTTCATACTCAACATGTGCTGTGTTGATTGTTATTCCTCTTTCTTTCTCTTCTGGTGCTTTATCTATTTCTGCATAATTTGTTGCTATTGCTCCGCCCTTTTGTGCTAGAACAGTTGTTATTGCTGCTGTTAATGTTGTCTTACCATGATCTACGTGTCCTATTGTTCCTATGTTTACGTGTGGTTTAGTTCTTTGGAATTTTGCTTTTCCCATTTTACTTTCTCCTCCTTAAAATCCTAATTATTTTCTTTCTCCAATTATCTGTTCTTGAATACTCTTTGGAACTTCTTCATAGTGATCAAACACCATGCTGTAATTTCCTCTACCTTGTGTTCTTGATCTAAGAATTGTTGAATAACCAAACATTGCTGATAGTGGAACGAAGGATCTGATTACTTGAGCTCCTGCTTGGGCATCCATACCCTCTATTCTTCCTCTTCTACCATTAATGTCTCCCATTACATCTCCCATGTACTCATCTGGGACTACAACTTCAACCTTCATTACAGGCTCAAGTACTACTGGATCAGCTTTAGCCATAGCAGTCTTAAATGCCATAGATCCAGCAATTTTAAACGCCATTTCATTAGAATCCACATCATGGTATGAACCATCTACAAGCTTAACTTTAAAGTTTATAGTTGGGAAACCACCTAAAATACCACATTGTGAAGCTTCTCTGATACCATCATCAATTGGTTGAATATATTCTTTAGGAATTGATCCACCGACTACAGCATTTTCAAATGTATATTCGCCTTCACTTGGTTCCATTTCTATCCAACAATCACCATATTGGCCACGACCACCTGATTGTTTAATATATCTACCTTCAGCTTTAACAGCTTTTCTGATAGTTTCTTTATAAGCAACCTGTGGTTTACCAACATTACATTCAACGTGAAATTCTCTTGTAAGTCTATCAACTATTATTTCAAGATGTAATTCTCCCATACCTGATATAATAGTCTGACCAGTTTCCTGATCTGTATGAGTTTTAAATGTTGGATCTTCTTCTGCAAGTTTTGAAAGTGCTACACCCATCTTTTCTTGACTGTCTTTTGTCTTTGGCTCTATAGCTACGTCAATGACAGTTTGTGGGAATACCATACTCTCAAGTATTATTTGATGACTTTCATCACACAATGTATCACCAGTAGTTGTTGATTTAAGACCAACAATTGCTCCTATATCTCCTGCTTCTAATTCTTCTACATCTTCTCTATGATTAGAATGCATCTTAACTAGTCTAGCAATTCTTTCCTTTTTACCCTTAGTAGAATTATATACATAAGTACCACTCTTCATTATTCCAGAATAGACTCTTGTAAATGAAAGTCTTCCAACGAAAGGATCAGTTGCTATTTTAAATGCTAAGGCTGACATTGGTTCATTATCGTCAGTATGTCTTACAGCTTCTTCACCTTCAGGTGTTTCTCCCTTTATAGGTGGTATATCAAGTGGTGATGGCATATACGCTATAATTGCATCCATCATTGGTTGAACACCTTTGTTTTTATAAGATGATCCACAAACAACTGGTACAAACTTATTAGCACAAACACCTTTTCTAATTGCTGCATTTATTTCATCTTCAGATATTTCTTCGCCTTCAAGAAATTTCATTGTTAAATCTTCATCTAATTCTGCAACTGCTTCTACCAATGAAGCTCTATATTCTGTCGCTTGTTCCTTCATATCTTCAGGTATTTCAGTTTCTTCCATTACTGCGCCCAAATCATCTTTATAAATGATAGCTTCCATTTTGATAAGGTCAACTATTCCTAAAAAATGATCTTCCTTACCTATTGGTAGTTGTATTGGAACTGCATTTGCCTTTAATCTATCTCTCATCATGTTGATAGTTCTGAAAAAGTCAGCGCCTAATATATCCATTTTATTCACATACGCCATTCTTGGGACATTGTACTTCTCTGCCTGTCGCCATACGTTTTCAGATTGTGGTTCAACTCCACCTTTTGCATCATAAACAGCAACAGCTCCATCAAGAACTCTTAATGATCTTTCTACCTCAACTGTGAAATCCACGTGTCCAGGTGTATCTATAATATTTATCTCATGTCCTTTCCAGTAACAAGTTGTCGCAGCGGACGTAATGGTTATTCCTCTCTCTTGCTCTTGTACCATCCAGTCCATTGTTGCAGCACCATCATGAACTTCCCCAATTTTATGAGTTTTACCTGTATAAAACAATATACGTTCAGTAGTAGTTGTTTTACCTGCATCAATATGAGCCATAATTCCAATATTACGGAACTTGTCTAACGGATATTTTCTAGCCACTTTAAATTCCTCCCCTCAGTTTATAAACTAAATTTGACAAAACTGTTCTGGTATTTGCCAAAACAGTTTTGTGATATTTATTAGTATCTGTAATGTGCAAATGCTTTATTAGCTTCTGCCATCTTATGAGTATCTTCTCTTTTCTTAACTGCAGCTCCTGTATTGTTTGAAGCATCAAGAAGTTCTCCAGCGAGTCTGTCATTCATGTACTTCTCGCCTCTTTTTCTTGCTGCATCAAGCATCCATCTAATTCCTAAAGTCTGTCTTCTTTCAGGTCTAACTTCTATAGGGACTTGATAAGTTGCTCCACCTATTCTTCTTGCCTTTACCTCAAGTAATGGCATTATGTTATTTAATGCTGCTTCAAAAACTTCCATAGCTTCTTTTCCTGACTTAGTAGCTATTGTTTCGAAAGCACCATAACATACTTTTTGTGCTATACCTCTTTTTCCATCTTCCATTATACTGTTAATAAGTTTAGTGACAACTTTACTATTATACATTGGATCTGGTAATACATCTCTTTTAGCTATATATCCTTTTCTTGGCACTTTTCTTCCCTCCTTAATAAATGTTTTAAGATCATCGGTACTCGACATCCCTGCCGCAAAGCGCTCTGTACTTCTGCAAATTTTATAATATGCTCATAACATTCCTACATAATATATATATAAATGCCGAAGCCATAGCACTAAGTTAATTTAAACTACTTTTGTTTTGGTTTCTTAGTACCATACTTTGACCTACTCTGCATTCTGTTAGCAACACCAGCAGTATCTAATGTACCTCTGACAATGTGATATCTAACACCTGGTAAGTCTTTAACTCTTCCACCTCTTATAAGAACAACACTATGTTCTTGTAAATTGTGACCTACACCTGGAATATATGCAGTTACTTCATATCCGTTAGTAAGTCTAACTCTTGCAACTTTTCTTAAAGCTGAGTTAGGCTTCTTTGGAGTCTGAGTTTTAACTACAGTACATACTCCTCTTTTTTGTGGGCACTCTTTAAGTGCTGGTGCAGTTGACTTAGTTGTTGTTGTCTTCCTGCCTTTTCTTACCAATTGGTTGATAGTTGGCATACTTACACCTCCTTTTTTTTTCTTATACTATATATTAATTAGATATAAGCATATTAAATTTGAAACTAATCCAAAATAAGTGCTGTTGCAGCTCCTACATCAATCCCACAGAGCTTTCCCAATTCTTTCATAGTATCAACATAAGAAATTTCTACGGAATTCTCCATGGCCAACTTTTCAACAGAATTTACTAACTTAATGTCAGCATCTTTCGCAATATAAACAATCCTACCTTCTCCACTTTTAATGGACTTAATAGTTTGCTTTATTCCTACTACCTTTTTTCCGTTAAGTCTGTTTACCATAAATTGTCCCCCCTTATGAATATATATCATATAGAAAGTATTATAATACTCTCTATATGAATCACACGATTTATATTCTATCATCTCAGCCTTTTTATGTCAATGGATGATTTTAAAGCTTACACATCTTCTGTCAAAACTTCTGCACTTTTAGGATCTTCTGTACTTATAGTTATATTTTTATATCTTGTAAGTCCAGTACCTGCAGGTATAAGTTTACCAATGATAACATTTTCTTTAAGCCCTACCAATGGGTCAACCTTACCTTTAATTGCTGCATCAGTAAGAACTCTTGTTGTTTCCTGGAACGAAGCAGCAGACAAGAATGAATCTGTTGCAAGTGCTGCCTTGGTTATTCCAAGAAGAGCAATTCTTCCCTTTGCAGCTTCTTTTCCTTCAGCTTCAGCTTTTTCATTTTGCTCATTAAATTCGAAAATGTCAATCATAGTACCTGGTAATAATTCGGTATCTCCTGAATCTTCTATTTTAACTTTTCTAGTCATTTGTCTTACAACTACTTCCAAATGTTTATCATTTATATCAACACCTTGAAGTCTGTAAACTTTTTGAACTTCTGAAAGAAGATAATTTTTAACAGCATTTGTGCCTTTAATCCTCAATATATCATGTGGATTAATAGATCCTTCTGTTATTTCATCTCCTGCTCCAATTATATCACCATTACTAACCTTAAGGCTAGAACCAAATGGTATATCATAACTAACTTCTTCTGCATCATCGTTTACAACATATATAACTCTCTTTTTCTTAGTATCCTCAAATCTAACTTTTCCTGACACTTCACTTACTATGGCAAGACCTTTTGGCTTTCTTGCCTCGAAAAGTTCCTCAACTCTTGGAAGACCTTGAGTTATATCTGATCCAGCAACACCACCAGTATGGAATGTTCTCATTGTAAGCTGAGTTCCAGGTTCACCTATAGATTGTGCTGCCACAATTCCTACAGCCTCTCCAATACCAATCTTCTGAGCCGTTCCCATATCCATACCATAGCATTTTGCACAGACACCATACTTGCAATCGCATGTGAATACAGATCTAATCTTAACTTTCTTAACCCCTGCATTCTGTACTTTATCAGCCATATTATGACTCATATATACATCTCTAGGTACAATTACCTTTTTCGTCTTTGGATCAATTATATCCTCAGCACTATATCTACCTGCAAGTCTTTCACTTAAGGGTTCAATTACTTCAGTTCCCTCTTTTATTTCTGAAACTTCAAAACCTTGTTTATCACCACAATCATTAACTCTTATTATAACATCCTGTGATACATCAACAAGCCTTCTTGTAAGGTATCCAGAGTCAGCAGTTTTAAGTGCAGTATCAGCATTACCTTTTCTAGCTCCATGTGTTGAAATAAAGTATTCTAGTACATCAAGACCTTCTCTAAATGAAGCCTTAATTGGTTGCTCCAATATTTTACCTGATGGATTGGCCATAAGACCTCTCATACCGGCAAGTTGCTTAATCTGACTCTTTGAACCTCTGGCTCCTGAATCTGCCATCATGAATATAGGATTAAATCTATCCAAGTTATTCATAAGTGCATTTGCAACATCTTCAGTTGTCTTAGTCCAAATATCTATTACTCTTTCATATCTTTCTTCATCGGAAATATAACCTCTTCTAAACAGTTTTTCAATTTTGTCAACTGCTGCTTCTGCCTCAGAAAGCAATCTTTTCTTATCGCTTGGTACCGTCATATCTGAAGTTGAAACTGTAATAGCTCCTATTGATGAATAGTGATATCCTTTTGCTTTTATCTTATCAAGCATAGTTGAAGTCTGAGTTGGTCCATGTGTTAAATAACATTTATCAATAATAATCCCTAGATTTTTCTTTCCAACTAGGAAATCAATCTCAAACTTAAATTGATTTTCTGGTAAACTTCTATCAACAAATCCCAAATCTTGTGGTATTGATTCATTGAATATAAGTTTTCCCGGTGTAGTATCTACAATTCTTGATACCAACTCACCATCTACAACCTTAGTTAGTTTTACTTTAATCTTTGCATGTATATCTACTTCTCCAAGTTGATAAGCCATTACAACTTCATCTGGTGATGAAAATGCATTTCCTTCACCTAGAACTCCATCCTTATCAATTGTTAAATAATATGATCCTAGAACCATATCTTGTGTAGGCACACAAACTGGTTTACCATCTGATGGTTTTAATATATTATGAGCTGCAAGCATTAGAAATCTTGCTTCTGCCTGTGCTTCAACAGATAGAGGTACATGAACTGCCATCTGATCACCATCAAAATCTGCATTATATGCAGTACACGCAAGTGGATGCAATTTTATTGCTC
Organism: uncultured Clostridiaceae bacterium; assembly: GCA_963725425.1. Taxonomy (GTDB): domain Bacteria; phylum Bacillota; class Clostridia; order Clostridiales; family Clostridiaceae; genus Clostridium_I. The sequence goes on along the minus strand of CAVRYJ010000045.1, from coordinate 27,290 downwards.
TGCCTTCAACTAGAATCGGTTGAAATGCTTGAATTCCCAATCTGTGTAGCGTAGGAGCACGATTTAAAAGAACCGGATGGTCTTCAATTACTTCTTCCAGTATATCCCAAACTTGAGTTTGAACTCTTTCTACCATTCTCTTAGCACTCTTTATATTATGTGCAACTCCGCTTTCAACTAGCTTTTTCATAACAAAAGGTTTAAATAATTCCAAAGCCATTTCCTGCGGAAGTCCGCATTGATACATCTTTAGTTCTGGTCCAACAACTATAACAGAACGTCCAGAATAATCAACACGTTTTCCTAGAAGATTTTGTCTAAATCTTCCTTGTTTTCCCTTAAGCATATCTGAAAGTGATTTTAATGGTCTGTTTCCAGGTCCTGTAACAGGTCTTCCTCTTCTTCCATTGTCAATAAGTGCATCAACTGCTTCTTGAAGCATTTCTTTTTTCATTTCTAACAATTATGTTTGGAGCTCCTAAATCTAATAGTTTTTTAAGTCTGTTATTTCTATTAATAACTCTTCTATAAAGATCATTTAAGTCAGATGTGGCAAACCTTCCACCATCAAGTTGAACCATAGGTCTTAAATCTGGAGGAATAACAGGTATAACGTCAATTATCATCCAATCTGGTCTGTTGCTGGATTTTCTAAAGGATTCAACAACTTCAAGCCTTCTTATTATTCTAATTTTCTTCTGACCAGTACTTGTTTTGAAATCTTCCTTTAATTCAACTGATAATTGCTCTAATTCTATATCCTCAAGCAATTTTTTAACCGATTCTGCTCCCATACCAGCTACAAAACTCTCTTCACCGTACTTATCAATTGCTTCTCTGTACTCTTTTTCATTTAACAATTGTTTCTTTAATAAAGGAGTTTCCTTTGGCTCTAAAACAACATATGAAGCAAAATATAGTATTTTTTCTAAAGCTCTTGGTGACATATCTAATATTAATCCCATTCTTGACGGAATGCCTTTAAAATACCAAATGTGTGAAACTGGAGCTGCAAGTTCTATATGCCCCATTCTTTCACGTCTAACCTTAGATTTTGTTACTTCAACACCACATCTGTCACATACTATGCCTTTATACCTTACTCTCTTATATTTTCCACAATGACATTCCCAATCTTTCATTGGTCCAAATATTCTTTCGCAGAATAGTCCGTCCTTTTCAGGTTTTAAAGTTCTATAGTTTATTGTCTCTGGTTTTTTTACCTCACCTCTAGACCATTCTCTAATTTTTTCAGGTGAAGCCAATCCAATTTGTAACGCATCAAAATTATTCAATTCCAAGGGTACATCCTCCCTCCATAATTAGTGTTCATCATTAAAATCTTCTAGTTCTAAGCCATTTTTTAAATCTTCCAGTGGCAAGTCTTCATAATCCAAATCTATATCTTCATCAGAGTCGTGCTCTTCAGGTTCAATGTATTCTTCACTTGGAACTGGAGGAACACTATCTTCACTTGCCTCAATATTAACATCTAAATTTTCTAATTCTTCATCTACTGATTCTTTTAATTTAATTTCTTCATGATCATTAGTAAGAACTTTAACATCTAAGCATAATGCTTGTAATTCCTTTATAAGAACCTTAAATGCTTCTGGTATTCCCGGCTCTGGTATATTTTCACCTTTAACTATAGCTTCATAAGTCTTAACTCTTCCTACAACATCATCAGACTTAACTGTAACTATTTCCTGAAGCGTATGTGCGGCACCATATGCTTCAAGTGCCCAAATTTCCATTTCTCCGAATCTTTGTCCGCCAAACTGTGCCTTTCCACCTAGTGGTTGTTGCGTAACTAATGAATATGGTCCAGTTGATCTAGCATGTATTTTATCATCAACCAAATGAGCTAACTTTAATATATACATATATCCAACCGTTACCCTATTATCAAAAGCTTCTCCAGTTCTGCCATCGTATAACCATGTCTTACCGTCTTCGTCGTATCCTGCTTTTTTAAGGCATTCAACTATTTCAACTTCCATGGCACCATCAAATACAGGTGTTGCAATATGCCATCCAAGACTAGCAGCTGCCCATCCAAGATGGACTTCAAGTACTTGACCTATATTCATACGAGAAGGTACTCCTAGTGGATTTAAGCATATTTGAAGTGGTCTACCGTCTGGTAAAAATGGCATATCTTCCTCTGGTAATATTCTTGAAATAACACCTTTATTACCATGTCTTCCTGCCATCTTATCTCCAACAGATATCTTTCTCTTCTGTGCTATATAGCATCTTACAAGCTCATTAACTCCTGGTGGCAATTCATCACCATTTTCCCTTGTAAATACCTTGATATCAACTATTATACCTGATTCTCCATGTGGTACTCTAAGTGATGTATCTCTAACTTCTCTTGCTTTTTCTCCGAAGATGGCTCTAAGAAGTCTCTCTTCAGCAGTAAGTTCAGTTTCTCCCTTAGGTGTAACCTTTCCTACTAGAATATCACCAGAACGTACCTCTGCTCCTATTCTAATTATTCCTCTTTCATCTATATCTTTAAGTGCATCGTCACCCACATTAGGTATATCTCTCGTAATTTCTTCAGGTCCAAGCTTAGTATCTCGTGCTTCAGCTTCATACTCTACTATGTGGATAGATGTAAATACATCTTCTCTAACAAGTTCTTCTGAAATAAGCATCGCATCTTCATAGTTGTATCCTTCCCATGTAATGAAACCAATACGAATATTTTTACCTAATGCTATTTCTCCTAAATCTGTTGATGGTCCATCTGAAAGTACTGTACCAACATCAACTTTTTCACCATTAACAACAATAGGCCTTTGATTTATACATGTACCTTGGTTTGATCTCTTAAACTTTAGTAGCCTGTAAGTATCAATAGCAGCATTGTCATCTCTTTAACCCTAACTTCATTTGCACTTACGTAGTCTACCACTCCGGCATGTTTTGCCTTAGGTAGAACTCCTGAATCAACCGCAGCTTTATACTCTATTCCTGTACCTACGATTGGTGCTTGTGGTTTTAAAAGTGGCACGGCTTGACGTTGCATGTTAGATCCCATAAGTGCACGACTAGCATCATCATTTTCAAGGAATGGTATCATGGCTGTAGCTACTGATACCAATTGTCTTGAAGAGACATCCATTAAGTCAACATCTGTATTGGGAACTATTAATATATCATCCATACTTCTTACCATTATTTTTTTATCAATGTAATGACCAGTCTCATCCAATGGTTCATTTGCTTTACATATTAGATACTGATCTTCTTCATCTGCAGTAAAATACCTTATTTCATCTAAAACTCTGGCATTCTTCTTATCAACTAATCTATATGCACTCTCTATAAATCCATATTCATTTACCTTAGCATAAGTAGCTAAAGAGTTTATAAGCCCGATATTAGGACCTTCTGGAGTTTCTATTGGACACATTCTACCATAATGTGAATGATGAACATCTCTAACTTCGAAACCAGCTCTTTCTCTTGAAAGACCTCCTGGTCCTAGTGCAGATAATCTTCTCTTATGAGTAAGCTCAGATAACGGATTAGTCTGATCCATGAATTGAGAAAGCTGTGAGCTACCAAAGAACTCCTTAATAGCTGCAGCAACAGGTCTTATATTTATTAGTGCCTGTGGAGTTATAATTTCTTGATCTTGAATAGTCATTCTCTCTTTAACTACTCTCTCCATTCTGGATAAACCTATTCTAAATTGATTCTGCAACAATTCTCCCACAGATCTAAGTCTTCTATTTCCCAAATGATCTATATCATCTACATTACCAACGCCATATGCTAATCCAAATTGATAACTTACTGTTCCATAAATATCATCTTTGATTATATGCTTTGGTACCAATTTATGAATATTCTTTTTTAATTCGTCTTTTATTGACGCTTCATCTGTGAAATTGTCCAGTATATCCTTCAGAACTGGAAAGTGCACCATTTCTCTAATATTTAAATCACTTATATCAAATTTTACAAAATGACTAATTTTAACGAAATTATTACCTATAACTCTAATAGTTTTATCATCAACAATAATATCGACTTGATTAATGCCAATATTTTGTATTTCCATAGCCTTTTCTCTATCTATTCTCTCGTTTTTTTGAACAATTATCTCTCCTGTTTCGCTATTAACAATGTCTTCAGCAGATACTCTGTTAGCAATTCTTAAGTTTATGGCTAATTTTTTATTGAATTTATATCTACCAACTCTAGATAAGTCATATCTCTTTGGATCAAAAAACAACGAGTCTATTAGTGAAACCGCACTATCTACTGTTGGTGGTTCACCTGGCCTCAGTCTTTTATATATTTCTAATAAAGCTTCTTCTTTAGTCTTTGTATTGTCTTTCTCAATAGTTGCTTTTAGCCTTTCTTCTTCTCCAAAGTAGCCAATAACATCAGCATCAGAACCAATTCCCATAGCCCTAACTAATATTGTTATTGGCAATTTTCTTGTCTTATCAATTCGAACATAAACAATGCTATTACTGTCAGTTTCATATTCTAGCCATGCACCTCTGTTAGGTATTACAGTTGATGAAAAAAGTTTTTTACCAGTTTTATCTACTGAATAATCATAATAAACACCTGGTGATCGTACAAGTTGACTTACTATAACTCTCTCTGCACCATTGATTACGAAAGTTCCTTGTTCGGTCATTAGTGGGAAGTCTCCCATAAACACTTCCTGTTCTTTAACCTCACCAGTTTCTTTGTTAAGTAGTCTTACTTTAACTTTTAAAGGTGCCGCATATGTAGTATCTCTTTCCTTACATTCCTCCACAGAATACTTGATATTCTCCATATCAAGCTTGTAGCCTACAAATTCCAGAACAAGATTACCTGTATAATCTTGAATTGGATTGATGTCATCGAAAATTTCCTCTAGTCCTTCTTTTAAGAACCAATCATAAGAGTCCAGTTGAACTTCTATTAGATTTGGCATCTTTCCAATTTCATGTTGCTTGGAAAAACTCATTCTTGTTCTCTTACCTACTTGGACAGGATGTACCATTAGCTTTCACCCCTTGTATAAACTAAAATAACCAAAAACGCACTTCAATCATGAAATTACATTTCTGGATTTTTACATTACTATTTGGTTAGTATAACCATAAAATTAACATTAATTCATATACTATAAAATTTAGTAAAACATTTTGAAATAGTTCGTCGCATTTAAAAATGTTATCATATATGTTCTATGATGTCAATACAATAATTGATTTTTAATTGTTTTTATATTGATGTAAAAAAAAATGGCACTCAATGAGTGCCATTAATTGAGAATTAATTATTTTAATTCAACTTTTGCTCCTGTTTCTTCAATCTTAACTTTAAGTGCTTCAGCTTCGTCTTTTGCTACAGCTTCTTTAACAGTTTTTGGAGCTCCATCAACTATTCCTTTAGCTTCTTTTAATCCTAGTCCTGTTATTTCTCTAACTACTTTTATAACTTTGATTTTGTTAGGACCGGCTTCAAGTAATACTACATCAAATTCTGATTTTTCTTCTGCTTCTGGAGCAGCAGCTCCAGCTGCAGCTGCAGGAGCAGATGCACTAACACCAAATTCTTCTTCACAAGCTTTTACTAATTCGTTTAATTCTAAAACCGTCATACCTTTTATAGCTTCAATTATCTCTTCTCTTGTCATTTTCGGCACCTCCAAATATATTTGTTTTATTTTTTATTCAACTGTTTCTGTTTGTGCTTCTTTTTGTTCCTTAATAGCACTAACTAAATATGCAAACTTTGATATTGGAGCTTGGAAGCTTCCAAGTAATTTTGCAATAAGAACCTCTTTTGATGGAACTGATGCAAGTTCTTTAATCTTGGCTTCATTATAAATTTCGCCTTGAACTAAACCTGCTTTTAATTCCAACGCTTTGTGTGTTTTTGCAAAATCATTCAATATTCTTGCTGGAGCAGTAGGATCAGCATATCCTAAAGCAATTGCTATAGGTCCTTCAAGATATTCTACTAATCCATCAAGCCCTAACTCATTTGCAGCACGAGTTACTAATGTATTCTTATAAACTTTATATTCTACACCAGCTTCTCTTAGGTTTTTTCTAAGGTCAGTATCTTCACCAACTGTTAGTCCTTGATATTTAACCATAATTACAGCTTGTGCTTTTTCTAATTTTTCTTTTATCTCTGATACTTTTGTTTCTTTTAATTTTCTCACATTACTTGCCATGTATCCACCTCCTCACAGTTAAAAAACTGCTATATTAAAAATTAAGGTCTCTCCGCAGAGCGAAGAGACCATATGAAAACTCATATATCGGAATCCTCGGTAGGTTGGTTTCCCGTTATGCCTAAGCACCTACTATCTACGGAGTGTTTACTTATTCAACTTTGAACATTGTATCAAATTCATATTAATAAGTCAATACTAATCTAAAACCCTTACTGGATTAATCTTAATTCCAGGTCCCATAGTACTGCTTATTGCTACTGATTTGATATATTGACCTTTAGTAGCTGCTGGTTTTGCTTTAATTACAGCTTCTACCAAAGCACGATAATTCTCGCCAAGTTTTTCTGCTCCAAATGAACCTCTTCCAATTGGCACATGAATTATTGATGTTTTATCAACTCTATATTCAACCTTACCTGCTTTTATATCACCTAAAGCTTTAGTTAAATCAAAAGTAACTGTACCTGATTTTGGGTTTGGCATTAATCCTTTTGGTCCTAGTACTCTACCAAGTCTACCTACTACACCCATCATATCTGGAGTAGCTACAACCACATCAAAATCAAACCAATTTTCCTTTTGAATCTTTTCAGCTAGTTCTTCAGTTCCAACATATTCTGCTCCTGCTGCTTCTGCTTCTTTAGCCTTTTCACCTTTTGCAAATACTAAAACTTTAACTTTTTTTCCTGTTCCATGAGGTAACACAACTGCTCCTCTAACTTGTTGATCTGCATGTCTTGGATCTACTCCTAGTCTCATAGCAAGTTCTATTGTTTCATCAAATTTAGCTTTAGAAGTTTTAACTGCAAGTTCCATTGCTTCAGTTGATGTATATAGAACATTTCTATCAATAAGCTTTGCACTCTCAATATAATTCTTTCCCATATAATATCCTCCTTTGTGGTATTAGCGGTTTTCACCTCCCACTGAATTAGAAACTAATCTACTACTTCTACGCCCATACTTCTAGCTGTTCCAGCTATCATCTTCATTGCAGTTTCAACTGAACCTGCATTTAAGTCTGGCATTTTTGTTTCAGCTATCTCTTTAAGTTGTTCTTTAGTTATTTTAGCAACTTTTGTTCTGTTAGGGACACCTGATCCGTTCTCAATTCCAACTGCTTTTTTTATTAATACAGCTGCTGGAGGAGTCTTTAGTATAAAACTAAATGATCTGTCCTGATATACTGTAATTACAACTGGTATAGTAAGTCCTGCTTGATTTGCAGTCTTAGCATTGTATTCTTTACAGAAATGCCATAATATTTACACCATGTTGTCCAAGTGCTGGTCCAACTGGTGGTGCTGGAGTTGCTTTTCCTGCTGGAAGTTGAAGTTTTATTAATCCTACCACTTTTTTAGCCATGATTTTACACCTCCTATAGTAATGTGGTTCAATTTAAAATCTCTCCACTTATTAAGACTTTCGCCTTATTGTTTTAATCTAATTTTTGTACTTGATTAAAATCAAGCTCAACAGGAGTCTCCCTGCCAAACATGTTAACTAAACCTTTAATTCTTCTCTTTTCTGTATTAATCTCTTGAACCAAAGCAATTTGGTTTTCTAAAGGTCCTGCTACTACCTTAACATTCTCACCAATTTCAATATCAATACTAATAGGGTTTTCAGCAATACCCATGGAATAAACTTCCTCATCAGTAAGTGGAACTGGTTTAGACCCTGGTCCAACAAATCCAGTTACTCCTCTTGTATTTCTAACAACATACCAAGAATCATCGGTCATTATCATTTTTATTAGAACATATCCAGGAAATACTTTTTTAAGAGTAACCTTTTTCTTTCCATCTTTTTCTTCAATTTCTTCTTCCATAGGAACCTGAATGTCATGAATCAAATCATGGAGCTCTCTATTGTCTATTGTTTTTTCTATATTAGCTTTTACTTTATTTTCGTAACCTGAATAAGTATGTACTACATACCATCTAGCATTTTCTCCCATATCGTTGGTTTTAGGATAAAATCCCAATCCCATAGCCTCCTTTATACCTCATTTAAAGATCACCTTAAAGAGGTTCTGAAACCCAAAATCTAAAATAGCAATTATCACAATATAAATTGCACTGAACACAGTAACTGAAATAGTTGCCTTTTTAGCTTCTATTTTAGATGGCCACGTTATTCTATGAGTTTCTGCCTTAAGTTCTTTAAAAAAATTAGCTAACCCTTTTGACGGTGATTCCTTCATCTCTTCAATTTTCCCATTAACAGTCATTTTATTCACATCCTACAAAAATAATTACGCTAGTAGGTCCTAACTATTTTGTTTCTTTATGAAGTGTATGTTTGCGGCAGAAAGGACAGTATTTTCTCATTTCAAGTCTGTCTGGATTGTTCTTTTTACTTTTCATTGTATTATAATTTCTTTGTTTGCACTCTGTACATGCTAAAGTTACTTTAACTCTCACAATCTACACCTCCCAGTTTTCACGCCTTATACATTATATAAGTGTCTTAAACACATGTTACCTAAATAATTTATCATAATTAAGTATTTGTGTCAACAAATATATTATTTGCACAGTACGAAATATTAATAAATTTGCAAGCTTTCAAAAGGACCAGGTGCAAACCTAGCCCATAACAACCAAACTATTTAGTTATAGAAGTAACAACACCTGAGCCAACTGTTCTTCCGCCTTCTCTTATAGCGAATCTTAAGTTTTCTGTCATAGCTACTGGGTTGATTAACTCAACTTTCATATCTATATGATCTCCTGGCATTACCATTTCCATTCCGTCTGGTAATTTGATTGATCCTGTTACATCTGTTGTTCTGAAATAAAATTGTGGTCTGTATCCGTCAAAGAATGGTGTATGTCTCCCGCCTTCTTCTTTCTTTAATACATATACTTGACCTACAAAACTTGTATGCGGTGTTATTGAACCTGGTTTTGCAAGTACTTGACCTCTTTCGATGTCATCTCTTTGTATTCCTCTTAGTAATGCTCCGATATTATCTCCTGCCATTGCTTCGTCAAGAAGTTTTCTGAACATTTCTACTCCTGTTACTGTTGTCTTTCCTGTCTCTTCTTTTAATCCTACGATTTCTACTTCGTCTCCTACATGTAGAACTCCACTATCAACTCTTCCTGTTGCAACTGTTCCTCTGCCTGTAATAGTAAATACATCTTCTATTGGCATCAAGAATGGTTTGTCTGTTGCTCTTATTGGTGTTGGTATAAAGCTATCTACTGCATCCATTAAATCAAATATTGGTTTTGTTGCTACTGGATCTGTTGGATTTTCTAATGCTTTCAATGCACTTCCTACGATGATTGGTGTATCATCTCCTGGAAATCCATATTCACTTAGTAATTCCCTTACTTCCATTTCTACTAATTCTATTAATTCATCATCATCAACCATATCTGCTTTGTTTAAGAATACTACTATATGTTGTACTCCTACTCTACTTGCTAGCAATATATGTTCTCTTGTCTGTGGCATTGGACCATCTGCTGCACTTACTACTAGTATTGCTCCATCCATTTGTGCTGCTCCTGTTATCATGTTCTTAACATAATCAGCATGTCCTGGACAATCTACGTGTGCATAATGTCTATTATCTGTTTCATACTCAACATGTGCTGTGTTGATTGTTATTCCTCTTTCTTTCTCTTCTGGTGCTTTATCTATTTCTGCATAATTTGTTGCTATTGCTCCGCCCTTTTGTGCTAGAACAGTTGTTATTGCTGCTGTTAATGTTGTCTTACCATGATCTACGTGTCCTATTGTTCCTATGTTTACGTGTGGTTTAGTTCTTTGGAATTTTGCTTTTCCCATTTTACTTTCTCCTCCTTAATCAATCCTTTAGTTTCAAACAAATTAGGTAAACTGTTCCACGTGTACTCTGTTTTCCAAATTTTGGAGCCCACGGCCAGATTCGAACTGGTGACCTCCACCTTACCAAGGTGACGCTCTACCTACTGAGCTACATGGGCAATTTAACTTTGGAGCGGGAAACGGGTATTGAACCCGCGACCCCTAGCTTGGGAAGCTAGTGCTCTACCACTGAGCTACTCCCGCCCATTATAATACAATTGTGCATCAGTTATACATTATAACACTGAATCTTTTTTATGTCAATATTAAACGATTCTTTTATTTAAACATTTTTCCAACTTTCTTTTAACCCTTTGAAGGGCATTATCTATAGATTTCGCACGTCTATCTAAATCGCATGCTATTTCCTGATAAGATTTTCCTTCTAAATATGACGTCAAAACTTCCATTTCTAAATCCGAAAGAACTTCGCCAATTTCACTTTCTATATTACTAACTTCTTCTCTACTTATGACTAGTTCTTCTGGATCAGCAACTCTAACACTATACAATACATCAAGAAGAGTCCTATCTGATTCCTCGTCATATATAGGTTTATTTAAAGAAATATAAGTATTTAGTGGTATGTGCTTTTGTCTTGTAGCAGTTTTTATTGCAGTTATAATCTGACGTGTTATGCAAAGTTCCGCAAAAGCCTTAAATGAAGCAAGCATATGTGGCTTAAAGTCCCTCACTGCCTTGTAAAGCCCAATCATTCCTTCTTGGTATATATCTTCCTTGTCTGCACCAATTAGAAAATATGATCTTGCTTTAATCTTTACAAAATTCTCATATTTACTAATGAGGTATTCTTGTGCTTGCTTGTCCCCTTCTCTTATGTAAACTATAATTTCTTCATCTAACAATTCAGTATATTTTGAATGTTGTAATGCTTCACTGATTTTTATTGCCAAACTTACACCCCCAATAAACAAAAACATCTATTAAATTATACATTAGTAATAATTTAATAGTCAAGTTTATTATTTATTCCGCCGCATTTGTTCTAGTTTTTCAGCAGTTTTTTTATCAATTCTTTCCTCCAACGTGTACCTTTTTTCAGAATCTTTATTTTTGCTTTGATTTTGTATGTTATCTTCAACCTTTTTCACCTCATGATAAAATTCAATTGAAGACATTCTTACTGCTCCTCTTTGAAAAATCAACTGCTGTTCTAAGGAATCTGATGTGACAACTAATACTTCAGATTTCCTACCTATTTTATTAACATATCTTTCAATAAAACTATCAGCTGTTTCACCTTCTTTAGTAAATACAACAATTAAAATTTTACTTAATTTTTCTCTTTTTTCTAAACTTCTAGGCTGAAGGTGACCATCAAATACTAAAAAAATTTTATAATCGTTGAAAGCTCCATAATTAAGCAATATATCTATTAATTTTAGCCTAGAGTTTTCTAGGCTGCCCGTATTAGTTACCTTTAATTTTTGCCAACTGTTAATCACATTGTAGCCATCAACAAATATATTCTTCAATTTTATTCTCTTTGAATTTTCTGTTTCAAAATTTCATACATAATAATACCGGCAGCAACAGATGCATTTAGGGATGTGATGTTACCCTTCATAGGTATTTTAACTAAAACATCACACTTTTCTTTTGTCAGTTTTGAAATTCCTTTTCCTTCGCTTCCAATCACTAACGCAACTGGCCCTGCAAATTTATTTTGAAAGCAATAACTTTTGCCATCCATATGTGCTCCATATGTCCATATCCCCCTTTTTTTCAGCGTATCTATGGCTATGTTAATGTTTGTAACCTTAGAAATTTTCATGTATTCTACAGCACCTGCAGATGTTTTGTACACAGTGGGTGTTACTCCAACATTTCTACGTTTAGGTATTATTATACCATGAGCACCACATACCTCAGCTGTTCTTACTATCGAACCAAAATTATGTGGATCTTCTATTTCGTCTAATATAATTATAAAAGGATCTTCGCCTTTTTCCTTCGCATAATCAAGTATATCGTCGATTTCACAATATTTATATGGGGTAACAAAAGCTATTACTCCTTGGTGCGCACCTGTTACAGATAATTGATCTAGCTTTCTCCTGTCAACTTCTTTTATTACAATTCCTTTCTCTTTAGCTAATGCATATACTACATTTATAGAACCATGGCCCTCTCCGCTTGAGATAAGTATCTGTTCAATGGTCCTATCTGATTTTAATGCTTCTATTACAGCATTCCTACCTTCAATTATATCTTCTCTATCAGAATTGCTTTCAGGTTTTACCTCATCATTTACTTTATTGTCATTTACCAACTTTTCTTCATGTCCTGCATTATTATCATTTTTTGATTTTTGATTTTTATTGTATTTTTCCTTTTGCCAAGCCTCTTTCATATTTACTCCTTCTTATAATTAATCACCTTATCATCTAGTTTTCTTTTAGACACCTTCAAAAAACTATCAATATGCTAGTGTGTTTAGTCTTCAGTTGCTCCACATAAATACGTCTTTCTGATTTCTGCTGTATTTTCACATATCCTATTTCCCTCAGTGCAGTTACCTTTAACACATTTAGAATCACTATACTCAAAAAGTATAAGTTATACCTTCCACTGAAGCAGAACTATAACAAAACTTGCCCGCTGCTATTACTAATTCTGGATTTGGAATATGTTCTTGGTTGCTTACTTTTGATGGCGTTATTTCGCCCCCATTTTTATCTGTGCAATTTTATCAAAAAAATAATTCACTCTATCCTTTTGCTCTGTGAGATATAAATATCCAAACAGAGCTTCGAACCCTGTAGCTGATCTATAATCACCAACAACCGCATTTTTAGGTACTGTTCCAGATTTTGCATTTCGTCCTCTTTTGTAAATATTAATTTCTTCGTCTGTTAAGTCATCCATAAGTGCCTTCATAAGATCACTTTGATCCTTAGCTTTTACGAATGAAATTGCTTTTACATGAAGTTTATGAACATTCATTTCTCGATTTTTACTAACAATCAATGTTCTTACAAATATTTCGTAAATTGCGTCCCCTACAAATGCTAGGACAAGCGGATTTAAATTTCGTGCATCTTGTTTTGTAAAGTTACCTTTTAATAAATCAAATTCCATAAAAATACTCCCTCATTATACTTTTTTCCAACGTACTCCTTGAGGTGTATCTAAAAGTATTATTCCCATTACTTTTAAATCATCTCTAATTTTATCAGATAATTGAAAATTCTTTTCTTTTCTTGCCTTCTCTCTTTTTTCTATGAGTTTTTCTATCTCATCTTCCAAATTTACTTTCGTTGATTTTTGTAGTATTCCTAATGGTCCACCTAAATTTTTTATTAAATCCAGTGAATACTTTAGTATTTCTTTTGATGAGTTTATATTTAAATTTATATTTACATCTTTAATCAAATCAAAAATAACGGAAATAGCATCTGCTGTATTAAAATCATCGTCCATTTTTTCTATATATTTTACTTTATATGAATTTAAATTATCCAAGTATTGTTTTTCATCATCTTTTAAAATATCTGTTTCAGATAGTTTCAATAGGCTTTGTAAATTTTCAACAGAATTATATAATCTTTCAAGACCAGATCTAGAAGATTCAAGTAACTCTATACTATAATTTAATTGAGTTCTATAATGTGCGCTAAGCATGAGTAACCTTATAACTTCAGCATCAAATTTTTCAAGTGCTTCTCTTGCTGTCAAAAAATTATTTAATGATTTTGACATCTTTTGATTATTTACATTTAAATAAGCAGCATGCATCCAATAATTTGCAAATGTTTTTCCAGTTTTTCCTTCACTCTGAGCTATTTCATTCTCGTGGTGAGGAAATACTAAATCCATTCCTCCAGCATGAATATCAATAGTTTCTCCAAGAAGGTTTAGTGCCATACATGAGCACTCAATATGCCATCCAGGCCTTCCTAGCCCCCAAGGGCTCTCCCAAGCTGGTTCGCCTTCCTTTTGTTTTTTCCAAATAGCAAAGTCCATAGGTTCTTTTTTTCTTTCGTCAACATTTATTCTAACCCCAGACTCTAATTGTTCTAAATCCTGTCCCGATAGTTTGCCATATGCTTTAAATTCTTTAGTACTAAAGTAAACATCCCCATCAATTTCATAGGCATATCCTTTATTCATAAGATCTTCAACAAATTTCACTATTTCATCAATATATTCAGTTGCTCTTGGATTTGCAGTAGCCCTTTCTATATTTAATCCATCAGCATCTTTATAGTACTCTGAAATAAACCTATCTCCTAGTTGCTTGATTGTTATTCCATCTTCATTTGCTTTAGTAATCATTCTATCGTCAATATCTGTAAAATTCTGAACATATTCTACTTTGTATCCCCTATATTCGAAATACCTTCTTACTGAATCAAATATTATAAATGTCCTTGCATTTCCTATATGAAAAAAATTATAAACCGTGGGTCCACAAACGTACATTTTAACCATTCCAGGTGTTATAGGTACAAATTTTTCTTTTTTTTGTGTCATTGTATTGTATATTTTCATATTGTTCCTCCTATTTTAAATAAAAACAAAATACTATTTCTATTGATAAAAAATCATAATAATCCAAATTAAAAACGTGACATAATTTGATAAGTTAACTATAAATAAGATTATAACATTTCAGTTGTTTAATCGTAAAGATTAAGTTTTACTTAACGGACTAAATAGAGCCCATCCACTGAAAGTAGGATGAGCTTCATAATGATGAATTATTGTTTATTTACACATTACTTAATACCAATAATCAAATTATCGAGAATTCTTTCACCTAGAATCAAATCATCCGGAGTAGTTATTTTTATATTATTATAGCTTCCTTCGTACAAAAATACTTTGTTTCCGTATAATTCCGCTACACTTGTATCATCAGTAACAGTTACATTTTTTTTAATAATATACTCATGAGCTTTTAGTATAATATCTAATTTAAAACATTGTGGTGTTTGAACGCAAAATAGCTCACTTCTCTTGAGCGTACATTTTGAAAATCCACTATTATCTCGTATTTTTATTGTATCTTTTGGTTCTACACCACAAGCACTAGCACCATAAATACTCGCATATTTTATTCCATCTTCTATAATTTTATCATTTATAAAAGGTCTAGCACCATCATGAATAAGTACTATATTGCAATTATTATCAATAGCTTTTAAACCATTAAACACAGATTGTTGCCTTATTTCCCCTCCTAAAACTATCTTGCTAACCTTACTAATAGAATATTTGGAGACTATTTCTTTTTCACAATATTCCATCTCATCCTCAGCTACTACCAGTATAATACTATAAATTGAATTGCTCTTTTCAAATGCTTCTAAAGTGTGCGCTAATATTGGTTTATTATCTAAGCAAAGAAAAAGTTTATTTACGCTTCTTCTCATTCTTCTTCCCTTACCGCCAGCTACCACTATGGCACAATTTTTATCCATTTTATTACTCCTTGTCCTAAGCCTCTTTTTGTTTGGCGAATATCATTCTTCCAGCTGCAGTTTGAAGAACCGAGGTAACGGTGACTGTTAAAGTTTCACCTATATGTTTTCTTCCACCCTCTACAACAATCATTGTACCATCATCTAGATATGCAACTCCCTGACCTGATTCTTTACCGTCTTTTATAACTGTAATTGTCATTTCTTCTCCAGGCAATACCACTGGTTTTACTGCATTTGCAAGTTCATTTATATTAAGTACAGGTACACCTTGGAATTCTGCTACCTTATTTAAGTTATAATCATTTGTTAATACCTTACCATTTAAAACTTGAGCTAATTTCAATAGTTTGATGTCTACTTCAGGAATATCAGGGAAATCCTTTTCGTATATTTGAACCTCAACATTTAATTCCTTTTGAATTTTATTTAGTATATCAAGTCCTCTTCTTCCTCTGTTTCTTTTAAGTCCATCGGAAGAATCAGCTATATGCCTAAGTTCAGCTAAAACAAAATTTGGAATTATAAGCGTTCCCTCCACAAAACCGGTTTGACATATATCAAATATCCTTCCATCTATTATTACAGATGTATCAAGTATTTTAGCTGTTCCTTTTGATACTAGTTTACCTTTTTTATCCTTTTCCGAGTTTGTTCTCTTGAGATTAACAAACCATGATGTTATTTCATCTCTCTTTTTGATTGCAAGATCTGCTGTCAAAACGGCCACTATAATACATATTGCAATTTGAATAATTCTCCATGCTTGCGATTCATTCGGAAATAGGCTTACTATTAATATGGATATAATAAGTCCTATAACAGCCCCTATAGTACCCGAAACAATCTCTGACGTAGGCAATTTTTGAATGTTTGTTTCAAAATAATCCATAGTTTTAATTATTCCTTTTATAATCCAAGGAGATACAATAAAAAATATTAATCCGATTATTAAAATAGAAAAAATCATAAATAAGACCGTTTCAATTGTATTGTTTTTTGATAGAAATTTTGAAAGATAATTTGTATTCATTAGTTCACTTCCAAGTATCCATCCTAATGCAAGACCAATAACCGTAAATAAACCTCTTAATAATTTCTTTAGCAAACTATTCACCTCCATTTATATTGTTGACAACTTCTAGGTATTTAAATACATTAAAGCCTTTTTATTCTTAATATATAATATCTAGCACATATTTTCAATAAAAGTAAACGTTTTTCATTAAATATTTACTTTAGCAAAAACCATTAACATGTTATACCTTTCATCATATCACTATATCGAAGATTTTCATATTCATTCCCAACATTTCTACAAAATTATATGACATACCATGTACTACCATACAAATCCCCCTATTAATAACAATGCTATTGCTTTACTATATAACTGTAGTTTTACTACATGCTTTGTTGACAACCTTGGCATAAAAACTCTATAATCAACTTGTTGATATATATTAATTTTTAAAAGGGGAGATGAGCCTAGTGAAAGATATAATTTTTGATAATTTCCAAAACAGTGTTGATGCTTCTTTGATTAGACATAAAAGTATAATTGACATAATTACAAAATTACAAGAATCTGAAGCCAGGATTAATAGAGCTATAGCGAAGTCTGTTACAAATTGCGGATGCATTGAAATCAATGCAAAAAAGCAAGAAATTCCAGATGATGATTCTAACTTAAGCATAGAAAACCTAGGTGGCTGTCTACAAACACACATAGTTGGAACAATATGTGAAAATTGTAGAGATGTAATTGAAGGTGAGATTGGTACCCATTTATTTTATTTAACCTCTCTTTGTAACGCCTTAGATATTAGTTTATATGACGTTCTTATTAAGGAAAATAATAATATCAATACCCTTGGAAAATACAATCTTAGATAATATTTAGAGTTATACATATGTATAACTCCTTAATTTAAAATTGTCTGTTTAAAATAAACTGTTCCCTAAGTCTTCTTAATCCATTTTTTATAGCCTTGGCCCTTGCTTCTCCAATACCTTCAACATTATCAAGTTCTTCATGTGATGCCTCTAAAACTGCTTTTAGTTCTTTAAAATGTTTAATTAAATTTTCAATAACAGTTGTTGGTATTCTAGGTATTTTGCTTAGCATCCTATATCCTCTAGGTGAAATAAGTGTATCTACAAGAGGTACTCCAGAATAGCCCAGATGTCTTGATATAGTATCCAAATCCAAAAATTCTTCCGAACTTATGTTTTGTATATTTTTATACACATCGTTATATTCTATACCACTTTGACAATAATCTCTTATAAGAAGTATTCCATCTTGCTCTACATTCTTTGCAAGTTCGTTAAGTTGCATAGATATTAATCTTCCTTCATTTCCTAGTTCATATATATATCTTTGAACTTCAGCTACGATACGCATTACCATTTCCGTTCTTTGTATTACAGTCAATACATCAAAAAGAGTAGCTAAATCTTGAAATTCTAGTAGATTTAAATTAGTAACAACTCTATCTAGAACAGAAACATATTTTTCAAGAGTCTGTAATGCCTGATTTGATCTTGCAAGTATTATGCTACTGTCTCTTAATAGATACTTTATATCATCCTTATAAACAGTTATAACGTTCCTTCTCTGTGATATAGCTACAACCACATTGCCAGTCTGCCTTGCAACTCTTTGAGCTGTTCTATGCCTTGTTCCGGTTTCAAAGGTTGGTATTGAAGAATCCGGGACAAGCTGAACATTGGCACTGATTATCTTTTTCAAATCAGAACTCACCACTATTGCACCATCCATTTTAGCCAATTCATATACATAAGAAGGACTATACTCTGCGTTTATTTTGAATCCTCCATCCATCAAATCCATTATTTGCTGGCTATCTCCTAAAACTATAAGCCCACCTGTTTTTGCCCTTAGAATATTTTCAAGTCCCTCTCTAAGCTGTGTACCAGGCGCCATAATTTTAAGAACATCCATAAGCATTTTATCTTTTTTCAACCTTAATTCATTCACCCTATCACCTTATTCAAAATACTTTATTTACTGCTTCTCTGAGTGTATACACACCATGTACATCCATATTTCTCGGTTTGATTTTTTCGCTATTTCTGTTAGGAATTATTATATTTTTAAATCCCATTTTGTCTGCTTCATTTACGATCCTATCACAATATGAAATAGGTCTTACTTCGCCCGTGAGCCCTATTTCCCCTACTACAATAGTTTTATCGAGTTTTATCTCCCTATTCTTTATACTTGAAATCAATGCTAATGCTAATCCTAAGTCTCCAAACGTTCCATCAATACTAAGACCTCCTACTACATTAACATAAACATCGCAATTATAAAATGGTATTTTTAGTTTTTTTTCCAATACTGCAATTATTAAATTCAGCCGAGATGAATCAACCCCAATAGCCGTACGCCTTGGCATTATTGCTTTTGTTTCACTAACAAGTGCTTGAACTTCCACCAAAATTGGTCTTGTACCTTCCATAACTCCAATTACAATGGAACCTTCTTGTTTGTAATTAGTTTCTTCCAAAAATACATTTGATGGATTTGTCACCTCAAGGAGACCTTCTTCAGCCATTTCAAAAACACCAATTTCACTTGTTGTTCCAAAGCGATTTTTTATAGTACGAAGTATTCTAAATTCCTCTGTCCTCTCGCCTTCAAATGAAAGCACACAGTCAACCATATGTTCTAATACTCTTGGTCCAGCAAGCTCTCCCTGTTTTGTGACATGTGCCACTATGAAAAATGATATTCCTTTATTTTTACCAATTCTCATTATTTGATTGGCACATTCTCTAACTTGAGATACACTTCCAGGTGCAGAACTTACCTCAGGATTAAAAACAGTTTGAATGGAGTCAATAATTACAAAAACCGGTTTTATTTTTTCTATTTGTAAAGAAATTGTTTCCATGTTCGTTTCAGCCAATATAAAAAGGTTATTCGAATTCACACTAAGTCTATCACTTCTCATTTTTATTTGTTCTTCTGACTCTTCACCTGAAACATATAAAACTTTACCATACTTTGTAGCTATATTATTTGAACTCTGTAGCAATAGTGTTGATTTACCAATTCCAGGGGCTCCAGAAATAAGTGTTAATGATCCCCTAACAAGTCCGCCTCCAAGAACCCGATTTAATTCCCCAATACCAGTGTCATATCTTTCATGTTCTCCTGATTTTATATTAACTATACACTTAGGTTCACTATTTTGACTGAAAATTATATTTTTATCATTTTTCACAATTACTTCTTCAACTAGACTATTCCATGCATTACAATTAGTACATTTGCCCGTCATTTTTAAGCTTTCAAAACCACATTCTTGGCAGACAAACCGTATTTTACTTTTGGCCATTAATTTTCCTCCTTGCAACTTCATAACTATTATACAATATTTTTTAATTTATTTGTTAAATTATATTAAAATAACAAACTAGTTATTAAACCATGTTCCGTGAGGATGAACAGCAATATTCTTTCACTCTTCATCTAAGAAAATATATTCGAATAACAAAAGCAGAAGTTATTATACCTCCTGCTTTTTATGCACAATCAAGAAAATAACGAGTCAAAGATCCTAAGGATATTTTGCGGTAGGCGAGGAGCCAAACCCTTACACATATTCATATATGTAAGGGTTATGGAAGGCGTTGCATACCACAAAATAGACCAGGATACTGACTTGTTATTTTTTTGATGGTGCCTTAATATAATATTTAAACTTTAGCAAAATCTAGTTCATTATCCTTTACAGTAACTGAAAGTGCATCTCCCTTATGAATGTCACCATTTAATATTTCTTCTGAAATTTTGTCCTCCACTATTTTTATTATTGTCCTTCTAAGTGGTCTTGCTCCATAACTTGGATCAAATCCCTTTTTCACTAAAAGTTTCTCCGCATCTTCTGAAAATTTAATATTTATTTCCTGATAATTAAGCCTTTCACTTACAGATTTAAGCATAAGCTTAACAACTTTTTGTAATTCTAATTCCACAAGTTGATGGAATACTATTATATCGTCAATTCTATTTAAAAACTCTGGTTTGAAAGAGTGTTTTAACTCATCCATTATATTTTCTTTCATTTTTTCATATTGAGTATCTTTATTGGAATCATCCATACTAAATCCAAGAGAATTCTGTTTCTTAATTGTAGATGCTCCAACATTTGAAGTGAGGATTATTATTGTGTTCCTAAAATTAACTGTTTTCCCTTTTCCATCAGTAAGTCTTCCATCCTCTAATATTTGAAGCAAAATATTGAATACCTCTGGATGAGCCTTTTCAATCTCATCAAATAATATAACCGAATATGGCTTTCTTCTAACCTTTTCTGTTAGCTGTCCCCCTTCTTCAAAACCAACATATCCTGGAGGTGATCCAATTAATCTAGATACAGTATGCTTTTCCATATACTCTGACATATCAATTCTAATAATACTGTTTTCATCTCCAAACATTGCTTCCGAAAGTGCTTTTGAAAGCTCCGTTTTTCCTACTCCAGTTGGACCAAGAAATATAAATGAACCTATGGGCCTTTTAGGATCTTTTAATCCCACTCTTGCTCTTCTAACCGCTCTAGCAACTGATTTTACAGCTTCATCCTGCCCAATAACTCTCTTGTGAAGTGTTTCCTCCAGTTTCAATAATTTTTCTGATTCCTTTTCTGTAAGCCTTTCTACAGGAATATTAGTCCACCGTGAAACAACTGCTGCTATTTGAGTCTCAGATACAATATGATTATCAATATTATTCTGATTTTTCCAATTCTTTTTAAAATCCTCTATCTTACCTTTTAGTTCCTTTTCTTTGTCTCTAAGGCTTGCTGCCTTTTCAAAGTCTTGAAGTCTTATAGCATCTGACTTTTCCTTTGTAGTTTTCTCCAGCTCCTCTTCTTGATTTTTTAAATCTGGTGGTGCTGTGAGATTTTCAATTCTTACCCTTGCACCAGCCTCATCAATTAAATCAATTGCCTTATCCGGTAAATATCTATCAGTAATATATCTTTCCGATAAATTAACCGCTGCCTCTAATGCATCATCAGTAATCTTTACTCTATGATGTGCTTCGTACTTATCCCTTAAACCTTTTAATATGAGTACAGCCTCTTCTAATGATGGTTCACCAACAGTTACTGGTTGAAATCTTCTTTCTAGGGCTGTATCTTTTTCTATATACTTTCTATATTCATCTATAGTTGTAGCACCAATACATTGAATCTCACCTCTTGCAAGTGATGGCTTTAATATATTTGATGCATCAATTGCACCTTCTGCTCCTCCTGCTCCTATTATAGTATGGATTTCATCTATAAATAATATTACATTTCCATCTTTCTTTATTTCTGCCATAACTTTCTTTAGTCTTTCCTCAAATTCACCTCTATACTTAGACCCTGCTACCATTGAAGATATATCTAAAGTTATAACTCTTTTGTCCTTTAATATTTCCGGAATATTTCCGGATACTATTCTTTCTGCAAGCCCTTCTGCAATAGCTGTCTTACCTACACCAGGATCTCCAATAAGACAAGGATTGTTTTTTGTTCTCCTACAAAGTATTTCCAAAATTCTTTGAGTCTCTTTATCCCTTCCTATTACAGGATCAAGCTTTCCATCAGCTGCCATTGCTGTAAGGTCCGTTCCAAATTGATCTAAGGCTGGGGTTGATTCTCCTGTTTCATTTCCAGTTTTATTGCTAGCATTGTTTTCTTTTCCAGCTGCCATACTTGCTAGGACATCTTTTCTAAGTTTATCGAAATCAACATTCAGATTGCTTAATATGGTGACAGCCACGCCTTCACCTTCCTTAATCAATGCCAAAAGTATATGCTCTGGACTAATATAATTATGGTTTAAACTTGTTGCCTCTAAAGCACTTATCTCAAGCAATCTTTTTGTCCTAGGAGTTAACGGAATATCATTTCTATATAACTCAAGATCTCCCTTTCCTTCATATTCTGCTATTAAGCTTCTAACATCATCAATTGAAACACCCATATCATTTAAAATCTTCTTTGAAGTTCCTTCATCCTCTTTAAGCATCCCAAGCAGTATGTGTTCAGTTCCAACATACCCATGTTGAAACATTTGTGCCTCTTCTTTTGCAAATATTAATACTTTTTCTGTTCTTTCACTAAATCTGTTAATAAACATTTACCTCACCACCTATTGTAATTTTTCTCTAATATATTCTGCCCTTTTTATATTCAGTTCCTTTACGCCTAATTTATTATCAAAAAGTTTTCCAAGTGTTGCTGGTTGTGTATTGACTAATAAATAATTAAGTACTTTTTTACTTATATTATTTATTATCCCCATTTCTACTCCCATTCTAACATTAGACAATAACTTTAAACATTCCCTTGAATCAATGATCCTTGCAGTTTTCAAAATACCCAATGATCTAAATATTTTGTCCTGTAGTTCATATTTGAAAGTTCCTGTTGCCTGCTGCCTTGAAAGATTCTCCTGATTTATAAGTTGTTTTACTACCGCCGTTAAATTATCTATTATATCTTTTTCACTAATTCCCAATGTAACCTGATTCGATATTTGATAGAGATTACTATATGCACCTGATCCTTCTCCATATAGCCCTCGTATTGTCATACCAACTTGAGTTAATGCGTTTAGTATTCCATTTATTTCGTTATTCATAGTAATTGCAGGTAAATGAATCATTACAGATGCCCTTAGTCCTGTACCTAAATTTGTAGGGCATGCTGTTAAATATCCAAGTTTTTCGTCAAATGCATAATCTATTTTTTCTTCTATTAAATCATCTATTTTATTTGAATAATCTAAAATGTCTTCCAAGCTAAAACCTGCACTAATGCATTGTAATCTTATATGATCTTCCTCATTTATCATTATGCTAGCAGTTTGTTCATTATTAACTATAAATGCTGATTTGGAATTATTTTCTATTAATTTATTACTTACAAGGTGTTTTTCCACAAAAGATAGATTGGAATTGTTATCCTCTCTCCATAGATGAACACTTTTAAAATTATCATTCACACCAGGTCCAGAAAAGAACGCATTTTCTACGTTACTTACAATTTTCCTTGCGTTTTCTTCTGAAAGCCTGTTTGGGAAAGGTTCATCTTTAATATTTCTTGCAAGTCTTACTCTACTACTAATAACTAAACTTTCAGTTTCTCCTTCATATTCCAACCAATTTTCCATGCTATTCTTTTCCTCCTTCGCTATTAATTTTTCTAATTTTATCCCTAATTTCAGCTGCATTTTCATATTCCTCAAGTGCAATAGCTTTTTGAAGACCCTGTTTTAAATTGTCCATTCTCTTCTTTTCAATTATACCTTTGCCACATTTTTTAGGTATTTTACCAACATGTTCTATTTTACCTTGAACTCTACTTATAACTGTATTAACAGTTGTACTAAAATTTTTATAACATTCATTACATCCAAGTAATCCATTTTCTTTAAATTCTTTTAATGTTATTCCACAATTATTACAACAAATAGTAGTATCTTCACTATTTTTATGACCTTCATCAATATAACCCATTAACCCGCTGAGAATATTCTGAAATGAAAAAGGTGATATTATACCAATTTCACTTGCAATATTAAATCCATCAAATTTTTTAGCACATTGTTCACATAAACTTATCTCTTGCTTGTTACCATTTACTATTTTAGTTACATGAAAAATAGCCTCATTTTTTTTACACATCTCACACAACATAAATTTTCAATCCTCCTCAACCCATATAAGGAATATAATATTATTATACAATTACTAATTGACTTTGTAAATTTATCCGATGACTCATATCTTCAATCAAGTGGAAAAACCATAGAACTCAAATCTTTGATTTGATGTGATAAGTAGATAGCCGAATCTTTCATTGGTGCTAGTCACTTAGTTGTTTCATCTATCGCTTTCTCTTTAGAGTATAACGGCTACTTGTCACTGGATAATTAGTTCTAAGTTTATAACATTATAGCCATTATAGATGCCTTTAATATTTCTGCTCTAATTTTGTTTCTATAATCATTGGCTAAAACCAATGTTCTGTCATTAATAACTGATTTTAGAATATTCATTTCTCTACACGATATAACATCCGCTTCTCTTAAAGCATCTATAATCCGAGCCCCGCCATCATAGGTTATACTTTCACCAATTTTATCAAAAATAACATCTGCCAGTGACTGATTTTCAACATATTCCACCTTGGATATTTTGATACACCCACCGCCACCTCGTCTACTTTCAATATAATAGCCTTTTTCTGTAGTAAACCTGGTTGTTAATACATAATTGATTTGTGATGGTGCACAACTAAAATGATTAGCCAATTCATTTCTTTGAATTTCTGTTACATTTTCTTCATTTTGTGCTATCATTTGCTTTATGAATTCTTCTATAATATCAGATATCCTAATCATTTATGTTTCCCTTCTTACTAAACTTTGACTTTCTTTGACTTTAATATTATTATAATACTTTTTTTTGTTTTTGCAATATTTTTCTAGTAATTAATCTATTATAAATAAAAATGAAGAGGAGGCCGCCCTAAAAATCATAAGAAATTGCAAAGCAATTTGTTAAGCTACGAATTGATAGTAGAAAATCAACATTAATTATTAGTTTTTCTTAGCATAGCGAAGAAAAACATCATTAACTCTCAATTTTCAATTCTTAACTTTCTTATTTTTATGGCGGCCTCATCTTTTTTGATTTTTGTTTAATTGATTTTTCTCCATCAACAGAAAAATCAATTAACTTTTAACTTTTAACTTTTAACTCTTAACTTGAGAAGCTTTTAACTGTTTGCAGCTTCAGTTATAGCTAAAGCTACTGCTCCGATAACACCTGAATCAGTACCAAGTCCAGCAGGTACTATTAAACATGAATTAGCCATGGACTCAAAGCATCTTTGCTTTACAACCTCATTAACCTTATCAAAAACTATACTTCCTCCATGACTTACTCCGCCACCTATAATAACCATTTCTGGATCAAAGCTAGCAATAATATTAGCTACACATATTCCTAAATAATTAAGACAACTATCTAATATTTCAGAAGCAACCTTATCTCCTTTTTCTGATTCTTTAAACACCTCATAAGAAGTTAGTTCTTTGTAATTCTTCAATGATGTTTCTTCTCCTCGTGCAACTGCTTCTTTAGCTCTTTTTCCTATTGCAGTACCTGAAGCTAAAGCCTCTACACAACCATAATTACCACAGTTACATCTAGGACCATCTTTTTCAAGTGTGGTATGTCCAATTTCTAACGCATTACAAGTGTTCCCTCTGTATATTTTTCCATTTATTATTGCTCCACCACCAACGCCTGTACTAACAGTTACGAACACCATATTTTCTGTTCCTTTTCCAGCACCAAATATGTGTTCTCCAATAGCTGCTACATTTGCATCATTATCTAAATATGTAGGTATATTAAATTTTTCTTTTATTGGCTTCACTAATTCAAAATTATCAAATGGTAAGTTTGGAGTTGAAATTATAATGCCTTTTTTTGCATCTAGTGGTCCTGGAGATCCTATTCCTATTGCTTTAATATCTTCAGTTGTTTTATTAGCATCGTTTAAAACCTTTTCAATAACTTGAAATATTCTATTTAAAACTAATGCCTCACCTTGTGAAGCATTAGTTGGAATTACATGTTGACTTATTATGTTTCCCTGTAAATCTGCTAATGCACCATTAATTTTTGTTCCTCCTAAATCAATTCCAATAACATATTTATTTTCCATTATTTACTCTCCTTGTATAATAAAATTCAGCTGTCAATTTTATGATAATTCCAGTAACTAAAATGACTGCTTAAGAAAAAAGATTACTGTAATTTATACGATAACCACTATCCATTTTACAACATTATATCATATCTTAGTTATGATTATAATTCACAATCTTATATTTTAGGATAAGGCACAATCAAGAAAATAACAAGTCAAAGATTTTGAGAATATTTTGTTGTAGACGAGAATCCATTACCTGCACATATTTGAGATATGGAATGGTTATGGAAGGCGTTGCATACCATTAACAGAGCTCTTAGCATCTTTGATGCTTAGAACTCGTTATCCAGTGACTACCATCTTCCACTTAATAAAAGCAGGTCACCCAAATCTTTGATTTGGTGTGATAAGTAGATAGCTCAATCTTTGATTGGTGCTAGTCACTTAGTAGTTTCATCAATCGCTTTCTCTTTAGACTAAGATGTAGTCATCGGACAAAATATAGCAAAATACTGACTTGCTATTTTTTTTGATGATGCCTAATGTTATTTGTCTAATTATTTCTGTATGCTTTTATAAAATACTCTTCCTTAATGCTTTCTACATTTTCATCTATTAAAAAATCCTTATGTTTTAACATACTCCTTACTATTTCTAACTCCTTTTTATTTTCTTCCGTGGTTGTAATTGTTAAACTATCATTTTTACTTATCATTTCCATATAATCATAAATACTACTATAGTCACCTAATGTAATCGCTCCTTTAACATCTAGTCTATAATTGGACATTTTAATTTCTCCCCTTACTAATAAAGTGAAATTTATCTTTATATGAATTTATCTAAAATTATGATCTTGTTTATTATGAGTTATTTTGATCTTTTTATCCATAGTAAAAAACGCCAGTTATAAATAACTGACGTAAATAATATTCAAATAAAATGGCTCTGCGAAAAGGATTTGAACCTTCAACCTATCGGTTAACAGCCGAGTGCTCCACCGTTGAGCTATCGCAGAACATTGAC
>CAVRYJ010000044.1:0-272868 GCA_963725425.1 uncultured Clostridiaceae bacterium | reverse complement strand
GCTCATAATTATGTGATTTTTGTGATAATTCCTCCTCTGAGTATTCAGATGCATGAAAAGCAAAATCCCATTTCAGACTCAATTTTAACGCATAGCTTATCACTTGCTATTTTCACATATTCACATCCCATATGAGAAGAATTTTCTTTGCGGCTTAATATAATCCTCGTGCATTTCGCATACTTGCTGTGAAAAAATTCCTTTATATGAGGCTCTGTGTTTATCAATATAGCTTTCTACTGGTCCATATCCATAGTATTCAACCTTTGAAAATCTATTATCCATAAACAGCCTTAAACCAAATCGTGGCAGGTATGGACGCTTGTCCGCTATATTCACCTTATTATGTATTTTTATTTCACCGCTTTTATAAACGCAAATTTTATTTATAATATCAAAAGTGTTGTGATAAGAAAACCAACCCAATGCTAAATGACAGGTTATCTCTATAAAATTCTCATTTGCAGTTGCATTAATAGAATAAATTTTAGTTATTAGCTCTTTAAAATGGAACTTATTCCAATCATTTTTAACTGCACAATCATTATCAGTTGGTGCCCTGAAGGCATTGAACTGCATTGGTTTTTCTATTACCCTTGTGTGGTTAAACTCCATTTTGCTAAACAATCCTGTACGTTTGTCTATGGTATATTGAAAATTACTTCCAATTATATTAATTGATTTTCTGTCTTCATAAAAATTAATCTCGTTGTTTCATTTTGTTACATAAGCTTTCGTTCAGTTCTAGCTATCAAAAATTGTTCAAATCCGAGATTAAATCCCTTACATGCCCATGCATATCATATTTTTCAGTAAAAATAAACCTAACATATAACTGTTACCGGTTACCACTGATTTTAAGGTATTGTAATATATTTTTTTATTTTGCTTGGCAAATCAATATTAATTTCATCTGAAGCAATTTTTACTTTTCCCTGTTCAGTTATCTCATACCTACATTTAAGTTTTTCCGATAAACTCTGTAATTTCATAAGTATTTACAAACTCTACACACCCTTATTTATATAAATCGCATTTACGACAAATAGACGATATAGTCTTTTGCTTTTAATAAACCTGTATTAGGGTTCTGTCAGGGTAAACCAAACCATCAATGCAAAAATTTGAATCATGTATATCCTCGCCATAGTCGCATCCATAAGCATACATAGTTTCTCCATTTGGAGCTTTACCAATTTCATTTCCATGGTCACACCACTCCCAAATAAAACCGCCGGAAAATCGATCAACTTGAGTAAAAAGCCTGCCAGTAGTCCTCTCTCTCTCCTGACTCTGGACCATTCCCATTGCACAATGGCAAATATTCGCATAGCACTGAAAGGCTCTTTTTTGCTTTTGTTAGCGAGAAAATAATTGGTTATCGATCTAAAATCTACTAATGCATACTTGTTGAACTACGTCAATATATTCTTATCATCTATTTGTTTATCTACTTCTTTTATTTGGTTAACAATACATTCCGATAAATGCAAAGCCTTGTATTATCAAAGATTTGATATATCTAGCTGCCTTTTCCCCATGGCCTTACTGTATCCACTTTCATTGCCCAGTGACCAAAATATAATTGATGGATGGTTTATATCCCTTGAAATCATTAGGTCCATTCTATTTAGTATTTCTTTCTCAAATTCCTTAACATTAACCGCTAAAGCTATACCAGAATAATCACCATTATTATCCATAGTTTGAGAAGCTTCAACGCTGCCGTGACATTCTAAATCAGCTTCATCTATCAAATAAAAACCTAATTCATCACAAAGATTTAGAAAAATTGGCGCGTTAGGATAGTGAGAAGTCCTTATAGCGTTAATATTATGCTGTTTCATCAAGTATAAGTCCGTAACCATTTGTTTTTTGGAAATATATGCTCCCGTTACCGGATCGCTGTCGTGCCTATTTACACCCTTAAGTTTAATCATTGTACCATTTACTAATACGCAGCCATTTTCTACTCTTATATCACGGATACCTATTTTTTCACCTATTTTTTCATATTTAGTTTCAAGGATGAGCTTGTATAAATATGGATTTTCCGCATTCCAAAGTATAGGTGACTTTATTTCAAAAATTGCTGTTTTATTATTAACAAAGGCCTCTGAAACTAAACTGTCAGTTTCATCATACAACTTCGCTTTAACACATGTGCTAACGTTTACATCCAGTTCAATACTAGCACTGTCATAGGTTTCGTTTAAATTAGTAATCACACGATAATTATGTATTCTTTCCATGGGTCTTGACAGTATATAAACATCTCTTATAATTCCTGACATTCTCCATTTGTCCTGACATTCAAAATATGTGCCGTCACACCATTTAAGAACCATAACCACAATGCTATTTTCACCGTCAACCAAATATTTAGTTATATTAAATTCACTAGTCATGTGTGTAACTTGACTATAACCTACAAACTGATTATTTATATATAGGTAGAAGCAACTGTCAACACCCTCAAAGTTTAAAAACCTTTCAAAGCCATCAGATAAATCTACTTTAAAATTCCTTTGATAAACACCAACAGGATTTTGGTCTGGAACATAAGGAGGGTTATAGGGAATAGGATAGCGTACATTTAAATACATAGGTTTATCGTAGCCGTTAAGCTGCCAGTTTGAGGGCACAGAAATAGTTCCTAAAAAATCAGTATCAAGAAAATCTTCTTCTATGTCCAAAAAACTATTGTAAAACTTAAAATTCCAAGTACCATTTAAAAGCATAAAACGATTAGAACTTTCTCTTTCTTCAAAAGGATTTGTATTTTCAGAAAAAGGTATAAAGTAATTCCTGTTATCCTCAGTATTTACATGTAATTTTTGTGGATCTTCGTGAAAAATATTATTATATTTCATATTATATCCTCCATTTTAGTGAAATTTATTATTTTTTTGATGATGCCTTAACCACCTTGAATCATTATATTTTTTCAAATAAATTCATTTGTGGCAAATCTCCTGCCAGAAAGACATTTTGACATGTTTTGACTGTACAAACAATTTATCATAAAATAATATAAATTCAAACAATTTATCGCTGTTTACTCAAATAAATTCCCATATTTGAAATCTCTGGACACCATCTTGAACTTATTATTGTAAATCTTATATATCTGGAAATTACTTTATGGAAACAACATATACGTTTATGTCCTATTACGGTTCCATTGTAAAAGTTCCTCCAATGATTTCCATACCAATATTCCAACGTAAATTTTTCTACTCTTTGTCCATTTTTTATATATTCTTTCAAAACAACTCTATCAAATTCACTACTACCTTTTGAGAGCTATCCTGAATTTTTTCTGCATCCTTAAGATAAGCAGGTACAACGCTCCATTCCGATTCTCTACAGTGACCTGCTTCATTCCCACACCATCTTACATCTGGACCGCACACTGAAATAACAGCATTAGGCTGCAATTCGCGTATTACCTTATAGTATGAATCCCAATCATACACCTGTCTATTTCCATTTGGCCCTTCTCCACAAGCTCCATCGAACGATACGCAAAATATTTCCCCGTAGTTTGTTAGTAACTCCCTTAACTGGTTTATAAAATATTCATTATACTCCTCTGATCCATATGTTTTTTCATGCCTATCCCAGGGAGATAAATATACTCCAAATTTAATCCCCCCTCTATTACAGGCTTCAGAAACTTCTCTGACCATATCACCTTTGCCTTGCTTCCACGGACTATTCTTTATGGAATGTTCCGTATATTTACTTGGCCAAAGACAAAAACCATCATGATGTTTACATGTCAATATCAACCCTTTCATATCCGCAGATTTACATACTTTCACCCATTGATTGGCATTAAAATCAGTAGGATTAAATATTTTCGGATCTTCGTCACCAAGTCCCCACTCACTATCCGTAAACGTATTCATGTTGAAGTGAATAAATGAATAAAACTCCATTTGACTCCACGCAAGTTGACGCTGCTCAGGCTTTTTTTAGCAGCAAATTCTATAAAATCATCTTTCATTTATTCCCCCTTTAATCTATACAATATAGAACAGCATTTTTTCTGCATCAATTAACCAAAAAACTGTTCAAAAGTAGTAAGTCCATGGAATAGGTTTCTTCGCAAATCAAGTCCTATTTTCTCATAAATAAATATAATATGTGTACTATTTATGGAACACAAAGCCATCCAATTCACAAATTGGTCTATCTTTAAAGTTGTCACTAGCCCAATCCCAACAGTTATAAGCATCTTCAAACACTAAATATACTGAATGTCTTCCTGTTATGCATTTAACCCGGGCATTTATAACTGTATCATCTGCTCCCATATCGCAGCTTCCTATTTCTTGGCCGTTGCTGTAATCGTCAATAAGAATTTTCATCTTTCCCCTACTTCCACAACCTCTTATTTTAGCTGAGAACTCCATAGTTATGCTGGAATAATCCTGCCCAAAATCAAAATACTTAAATCCAATAATAGCTCCTACTTTTATATTTATAACAAATCTCTCAAAAATATTTCTCTCAGTTATAAAACATTCACCTTTAAGTACACAGGCTATATCTGCTGGTACAAATTTGTATGGTGAAAGGGATTCTTCGAAACCCAGAGAAGTCATCTCCACCTGAGGGATAGTTCCATCTGCCAGAATTTTTATGCGTTCAACACAGCCACGTCTTGAAAATACACTGTTATTGGTCATCCTGTGATAAAAAATATACCACTGTCCATTTATCTTGCAAATAGATCCATGATTATTTCCGCCAGGAAAATCCACTCCATTATCTACAATGGTACCACGGTATTGGAACGGTCCTACAGGTGATTTACTGGTAGCATATGCAAGCCTGCTTCCAACCTTAGGTGAGTAAATTAAATAGTAAATATCCAACACTTTACGAGGTGAGCACGCCTCAAAAAAATCAAATGGATTTTCACCAGACGGTATAGTACCTGCCTTATATGTATTGGGCAAAATTTCATACATATTTTCGCCATTAATCTCAGCCATAAATGAATTTAAAAAACCGCTGTATATATAGACCCTGCCATCGTCATTCACCAATACACCTGGATCAACAAATGTCCCATCTTTTACCTCATTTTCAGAATTCTCAGGAACCTTATAATGAGAAATAAGTTTAAAAGGACCTTCAGGACTATCACTTACTGCAACACAACCTTTTGATCCAACAATGTACGCATAAAGATAATACTTTCCATTCTTTTCTACCACATCTGGTGCATAAAGCTCTCTCTCTGTCCAAGTTGTATCACTTTCATGATCCATGTCTGCCTGTGTATGAAATGCATCCCCATGGCATATCCAATTATTAAGATTATTAACATCTGCTGACCATACTTTCAACTTATAATCGCAAAACCTGTCTGAGCCTGCAATGTCGTGTGAACCGTATACGTAGACCCTGTTTCCAAAAACTCTTGGTTCACCATCCGGTACATATTCCCAATTTGGTAAATATGGATTAGACATAATTTATTCCCCCTTAGATTCTATATTCATTTTAAATCTGATTGCCGAATTCATCAATATCATATTATCTTACTAAAATTGTATCATAGTTTTTATGCATTTAATACCATACTTACACAATCATACCTTATGGCATATTGTAAATCATAACCTATAAAATACTAAAACAACAAGTAGCAAAAAAATAATAACAATATTAATACAACTAAATATGCAAATGATACATTATTAAAGTGTATATCAGTGTATACTCCACCGTTTAATCCATCTACAAATATTCCATAACTCTTAGATCCATCAACGCTACAATTACTAACAAAAATATGTTTGAATATAGGCAGATCTGTTGCAGGTGTGTAAGAACCAGTGGCACTTGAATTAGTATATGCAGATGTAAATATAAATGGTTGTCCTTCACCATCAGTAATGTTTTTTAATGCAGAGCCACGGAAATAAATGTTTTGAGCTCCGCCGCCTATTCCCTGGGCTGATTTACAACGAAGACCAGAACCTGTTCCATTCATAACATTATCTTCTGCTAATATGTTATTAATACCTGCCGCCGTATAGCTACCAGCAACTACAGCACCATGTCCATTTCCGTCAATTATACCAGTTCCTATAATTTTAAGGCTTTGAACTGAACTAGTACTAGCGGCATTAATAAGTGCATTGTTTTTGCTGGCTTTTGCCATGCTAATGTAATATTATTGTTATCGCAACCAATCACAGATGCAACTAAATCCTTAGATGTTGTTGCACCTGATACTGCTGATGAAGCAATTGATGATATTGTTGATGAGGTTCCTGTAGTAACTGATAATGCACTTACATTATATGGTGCTATGCCATAAGAACACATAAGAATAGCCCCTGCTACAGTAAGTAATCTTGCTTTTGCTTTAAATTTAATCATTTCAATTATTCCCCCCTATAAAGGTTTTTATTAATCTTCGTCCCCTCACCATTTTTATTTAGATTATACAATAAAGTTAAAAACCAAACTATTCATTATACATATAGCAACCATTTTCTTTACCAATTTGTGCCTCTATAGTGTTGGCAATTTCCTTATACAAAAATAGGAAAACAAGTTAGGTATTGATTTTTTCTATTATGTTGTATATACTAATATTGTAAATGTATGTTAACGTTTCCAAACTTCATTTTCTTTAAAAATAACATATATAGAATCTATCTTTATGGGGGGTATTTAAATGAGAAAAAAATCTGTTTTTGTTTTAATGTTATTTACATGTTTAGCTTTATTTATGTTTGTAGGCGGTTCACCAACAAAAATCTACGCCCAAACCAATTACAACGCTATAGTTGATGGAAAATTCACTGGCACTGATGGTGCAAAAGTTAATGGAACTCCAACTTATAAAACAGTAACTTCTGCACTTTCTAACGCACCAAAGGATTCAAAAACTCAATATATAATATTCATTAAATCTGGGCTATATCATGAAAAACTTACTATTAACATACCTAATATCACACTTATTGGTGAGAGTAAGGATGAAACCAAACTTAGCTACGATGCAGCAAATTCAATTAAAAAGCCCGATGGAACCCTTTACGGAACATATGGTTCATCTAGTGTAACTGTTCTTGCACCAAATTTTACTGCTGAAAATTTGACTTTTGAAAATGCCTTTGATTATCCTAAAAATATGGCAAAAGCTAGTACAGATCCAACAAAGATTGCAAGTCCACAAGCAGTTGCACTTATAATTGATAAAGGCGCTACTCATGCCTATATTAAAGATTGTAAACTCACAGGGTATCAAGATACATTGTATGCTAATTCAGGATCTGAATATTTTACTAACTGCTATATCTCTGGATCTATTGATTTTATCTTTGGTTCTGGACAAGCCTTTTTTAATAAATGTGACGTTGTATCAAGGGATCTATTCAAACCATTAGGTAATGGATATATAACTGCAGCAAGTACAAGTATAGGAAGTAAATATGGATTTGTTTTCTCTAAGTGTAATTTTAAAAAAGAAACTACTGAAATGGCAGACAACTCTGTTGCACTTGGTAGACCTTGGCACCCTTCAGCTGATCCACTTGCAGTAGGAAGTGTTATTTATATGAATTGTTTTTTAGATTCCCACATCAAAGATACAGGATGGGATGAGATGTCCAGTACAAATGCCAGTGGTGCTGTACTTTGGTTTACTCCTGTGAATTCTAGATTTTATGAATATAATAGTGAAGGACCTGGTGCAATTAAAAATTCTTCCAGACCATTGCTTTCAGATGCGGATGCAAAAAATTGTACTGAGACAAATGTTTTAGGTGGCTGGGATCCACAATAAAAAGTGACAAGTTACAAGTTACAAGTTACAAGTTACAAGTTACAAGTTAGACACACTAATCAAAAGAAAGAGGTTGCCATAAAATAAGAAAGTTAAGAATTGAAAGTTGAAAGTTGAGAGTCAATGATGTTTTTCTTCGCTTTGCTCAGAAAAACTAATAATTAATTTTAGATTTTATGTAGCTTTGCTAGATAAAATCAACATTAACTCTCCACTCTCCACTCTCAATTCTGGACTTAATAAATTGCTTTGCAATTTATTATGATTTTTAGGGTAGCCTCTTTATTTGTATAATATCATTATTTAACTATAGAAATTGTAATAGGTAAGTTTACTACTCTGGTAACAGCAACGGTGTGTGAACTAGTCCAAGCTGTATATTTTAGATTATGCATGGCTAATATTTAGATAAGCTTATAAAATTCAATTTATTGTTAACTTCTATAAATTCAAACACTAATACGAACTTGTTACGTTTATCAACAAATGTAATATCGTAGTAACCATTAGTTGGCATTTCACCCTTATGGATTGACTTATTATAATTATCTCCATACACCTTAGTAACATCTTTAAAAGTTGAAGTAAAAGTAATCCCTTTATTTAGATTAATCTTATTGCCAAAATCTTGTGTGTAGATTCCAATTATCTTACTGCTGTGAGCTCTAACTGTTGACAAACTTCCCGGGTTTGAATTGCATTCATAATCTATAAAGTTAGGATTAGCTACCTTATGAGTAACTGTTCCAAAGGATTTTTCTATTAACTTTAAATCATAATTTTCATTTAAATATACACCATTTATATTTTCATTGCTCAAATCTGTTGATTTTATATTGAAGTATTTGAATCTTCCTGTGAACCATACATATCCCACTAAAAAAGTAAAAGCTAATAAGATAACTAAGCTAATATAGCAAATCCTTTTCACACTACATCCTCCAATTAGATATGGAATTTTTTATTTGCAATTCTTTTACTTACATCCAATTATAATAATTTTATAATTTTTAGCAATATATATTATGCATTCATATTTTATTATTTATCCTTACTAGCAAAATATATGTTAAAACCTATTGGTATACTCAACATTGTAAGGGATAATTATGATCTAAATATCCTATTAAGGCATCAAAATTGCGGTAATGATTAACCCTTTCGCTCATATTATAAACTGCCTGCGGAGTTTGATTTTGGGAACATCCATTGATTGGCAAAACTTATTACTTGTGACAGTGGTCTTTATCTGCCTTTGCTCAATAAGTTTTGTATTGGCATTGTCAAGGCTAAAAAAAGAAACTGTTAATTAGTTAAAATGATTTATTTTTGTTGCTCATATAAAATTTTTTTAATAAAACTCACCTGATTTCAGGGAATAAAAAACAGACTAACAATATTAGCTAGTCTGCTTTTTCCTATAAATTTTGTTAGTGTACTATTGTGTAAATATTACATACTGTAAATATTGCTCTATCACCAGCAATATGAATGTCTATTGTTTCATATACTGTGGAGCATTTTCCACTACAGTATTGACAAGCTTAGATGCTGAGTTACGGTTCAACGGAAACACCCGTCCATGATAGATATAATCTGTCAGCATGGACCAGTAGACCTCATAACCGCCTTTGTCATATTCTTCTTCTGTAGGAAAGTAACCAGTGCATCCGTTGGTGTATCCCCCCAGGTAAAACAAATCGCTATGCATGTATTCCTTGGTACGTAGTGCAAACTCGCACATAATTTCATTTGCAACACCGCAAAGGCAACCCTCATCTAACGCAAAATACTGTATCTCGGTTGTATCAATCTGCTCATGAATTCCATCATGTAGAAGATGCTGTACCTCTCTTAACCAAACTGTCCCGTCTATATTTGCTTCCTTCTTTGCTTCTTCAGCTATTTGTAATGCTCTTTTATAAGAAGGAACATCTGCATGAAGGTTTAAGTATACAGAATACATATCAAGATGTTTTATGCAGTGAGGGCATATGGTATCAATCACTGTATTAACTCCTCTGTATACTTCTTCCGCCATGTCATTGAGTGCAGTGTCAGATCTTATGAACCTTGAGTCGCAGGCATCCGGTGGTGTCAGGCATGACTGAAAATATTTAGGTGCTACATTTCCAGAAGCACCCTGGGTGAGCATAACAGGACATCCGTACTTATCTTGCAGCAGATCTCTTACAGCTGCAAAATAATCGGGAGAAATCATATAATTATCAGCTTTCAGCACATT
Organism: uncultured Clostridiaceae bacterium; assembly: GCA_963725425.1. Taxonomy (GTDB): domain Bacteria; phylum Bacillota; class Clostridia; order Clostridiales; family Clostridiaceae; genus Clostridium_I. The sequence goes on along the minus strand of CAVRYJ010000044.1, from coordinate 262,804 downwards.
TGCATGAGCAGTGAGACGTAACAACAGCATAAGCAGTTTTCCGCTAGTAGCATCAGTAACCTTTAATATGCCAATCCTTCCATCCAGTGCATCACAGCCTTTACGTCGATTCAAACCAATATCTGCATATGCATTTCCCCATGCTGCCTTGATTGGTAGCATATTAAAAGCCGCTTTACTAACACCATCTTTAACCTGATTGCATAGGAAATTATAATATTCTTTCTCAATACTTTCATTTGGTGCGGAATGGGCATGAGCAAAACCAAGCATGACCTTTTCTTTCGTCACGGATAGTATTTTACCTATGTCACTTCTTAAATTATCAGCATGTTGTTTTGAAAATCCAATATGATCTATTGTAGCAACACAGAATTTCTCTGTATCCAGCTGCCACACTGCTATTTGTGCGGACAAGCCATGTAAAACTCCACGTGATAAATTGTCTTCACGGCCAAACCCTATGGTCTGCGCTGGCTTATTTGGCGTAATGTCTACTTCTGCATATCCTAACATTGCTATATTTATTTTGCTATTACTTTTCATTTTACTTTACTCCTTTTATTTTAAAATTATAAAGGTGCAAAGTCAATTTGATAGATATATACTCCATACAAGCTCTATCCTATATAACTTTGCATGGAGCAAATACAATTGCTAATTCCATTTTTACCACTCTCTTTTCTATAGATAAGGCATCTGAAAAGAAATAACAAGTCAAAGATTCTGAGGATATTTTGCGGCAGGCGAGGAGGCATTACCTGCGCATATTGATATATGTAATGGTTATGGCGACGAAGCATACCACGAAATAGACCAGAATATTGACTTGTTATTTCTTTGATGATGCCTAATATCAGCTTACTAAATTATACCATATGTTTTCTACATAATAAATCCGGTTGTTAAGGTAACATATGTTACAGCATAATAACATGGAAATAGTATCATGTATAGGTTGCGGGTTATGTGCTGAATCATGCCCTGATGTTTTTGAAATGGATGATGATGGGAAAGCAGGTGCATCAGAAAATGAAATTGAAGAAAAATTAATGGATGATACAAAAGAAGCTGAAGCAGGCTGCCCAGCGGGTGCTATAACTATAGAGTAACAAAATATATGAGTTTAAGTGAATAAAAAGAGATGTTATATTACCCTACTAACGGAAATATAACATCTCTCGTATTTCTGTTTAAAATTTAAAAACTAGTTTGTGATTGATTAGAACCCAAAGCTACTTGAAATGCAGTTTCAATTGAAGATTCCTCAGTTGAGGTAATCGTTCCTGCTGATACTAAGCTATCTAAAACTGATGTAGGGCTATTACTTGATGAAAAGGTATTGAAAATTACTTGCAAATATCGTATAATAAATTTAACAAAACTACTGCATATATTAAAATATGTGTAACATTTGTTAAGGAGTGATTGTATGACTCATGAAAAAGAACAACAAATAAAAAATATTTTTATTAAAAACAAAGGCTATGCAACAACAAAAGAAATATCAAGTATAGGCATAAATAGATATTATATAAATAAACTTGAAAAATCACAAAAGATAACTAGATTAAAAACAGGATTATATAAATGGAATAATTATGATTTTCAATATAATTTTGAAATGGTAGATGTAATGAAGATTGTATCTAAAGGCGTATTGTGTCTTACATCGGCTTTAGCTTATTATGATTTAACGTCTTACAATCCATGGCAGTATGAGATTGCAATAGAAAGAAGTGAAAAAATTGTGGTGCCTGATTATCCACCAATAAAGATTGTTTACTTTTCTGAAAAACAGTTTTTATTGGGCATTAATGAAATAATTGTAGATCAGCATAAAATTAGAATATATGATGTAGAAAAAACAATTTGTGATTGTATTAGATATAGATTCAAAATAGGAAATGACATTGTTAAAGAATGTATTAATAATTATATAGTAGGAAAGATAAAGATTTTAATAAACTTATAAAGTATGCTAAAGTTTGTAGAGTTGAAAATTTGATTAAAGAATATTTGGAGGTGCTTGTATGAACAAGCAAATAAAGGATATGGCTGCCTCAGTAAGAGCAAGACTTGCAATTATAGCAAAAACTGAAAAAAGAAGTTTTGACTCAATATTATTGCTTTATATGCAAGAACGCCTGCTATATAGAATCTCTATTTCAAATTACGGCGAGCGATTTGTATTAAAAGGCGGATTATTAATGTTTATGTTGACCGAATATAAAGGTAGACCTACTAAGGATATTGATTTATTAGCGCAACAAGTTTCAAATGATAAGGATAATCTAAAAAAAATATTTTTGGATATCTGTAAGGTTGAATGTGAAGATGATGGATTATCATTTATAAGGGAGTCCATAGAGGTTATAGAAATAAAGAAAGATGCTGATTATCAAGGAATAAGGGTAAATGTTATGAGTCATTCAAAATTACAGGGGTTTAGCCAAGAAACACGACAGTGTGCAGAAAAATAATTATCACCATGAAGACAAGCATCATGGTGATAATTATTTTTACTGTTTTAGTAAGGATGAGGTATCTTTTTTCTCATTTTAAGTTTAGGTGCGATAGCTTTCAGCGCACAAGCAACAGTTATTCCATCTACTTCACCAAGCACACTAACTAATTTTTCAGTATTCCAAAAAAGATCTGATGGGTGTACAATATGACATCCTGCTCCAAAATCAGGGATACAAGCAAAATATCCAAGGCGTGATTCTCCGAATATAACCATTATCCCCGATCTACTTTCTATTCTCATCTCATAATGACTTCCATGATTTATTAAGTTAACAATCAAACCAGACCACTCTTCTATGCCATTATCAGTTTTCATGCTACATTCAAAATTCATTTCTATTCAGCCTCCTACGAAATTTGATAATTAAGTTTTTCATGTACTTTTTTTAAAGTTTCTTCTGAAATTATTGTTTCTCTAATTTTAAAAGTGGACAGTAATCCACCATAACAGAGTTGATTTATACGTCTTGGTACACCAGAAGTTACACTATGGATAAAATTGAAACATTTCTCATCAATTATTGGGACTTTCGCCCCAGCAAGAGTTAGCTGGTTGTTTATATATTCTTTTGTTTCGTTCAAACTTAATCCCGCACAATCGAGGAAAAGAAATATTCTCTGTTTTAAAGGTTGATTAACACCAATATTTAGTTGATTTCTTAAAGAGGGCATACCTGATAAAATAAGAGAAAAATTGTTCCCCTCATCATAAAAACTTCTTAATTCATCAAAAATTGGCATAGAAAGTGTGTGTGCTTCATCGATTATAATAGTATTGAATTTGCCCAGCGCATTTTGTTCGTCAAAGAAATTTATAAGTTGAAGTTTTATATCATCAGCATTATATGGCGGCTTTAAACCAACCTTTATTGCAAGAGTTTTATACAGTGCTTTTTTATTTGGATTAGATAATTCTATGCCTGCAACTCTGAACTGTGATGGATCTAAACCATTTACTGCATAAAATATAAGTGAGCTCTTTCCTGTTCCAGCTGCACCAGTAATACATACAATTTGCCTTGACATAAAAGCTGAAGACAAAAGGTCTATATTATCATTGAACCGTTCGTATTTAAAATATGATTTTGAACGTTCTAAAAAAGGAATATAGCTTAATTTGAAATTTTGACATATAGAACTATTTATTGCACTCATATTTAGCGCCTCCGGCTTCAGTTATAGAATTGATTTGTTGTTCATATTGCTTTTTTATCTCGGAGAGATAGTATAGGAAATTGCGATTAAAGTCTGGGGATTTCTCTTTAATATCATCAAGTATTGATATTAAAATATCCTTGTTAAATTCTTTGAATGTTTTCCAAAGATCATAAAGTTTGCTTTTTTCCGTAAATGTTATATTGTCTATTGAAAGTTTATCAACAACTATGGAAATAAACTCACCTTTATCAATTACAATTTCTTTATCTTTTGGCGCTCTAAATATTCCTGTATCTTTATTTTTAGGAGCTTTTCCTTGGCTTATATGCGAAGCATCTTGGGTATTATATTTAGAGATGTGCTGTGCAACCTGACTTTTAAGATATTCTTGATAGTTACTTTTTATATTCTCAAGATATTCTTTAGCTATATCTGATTCCACTTGTGGATCTTCTTCTAAAGGTCTGACACTTTTATGTTTTGTATTATTGAGGTCAATTATTTTAGCAACGCCATAATACTTGTCATTATAATAGGTATGAAGAATTTCAAGATGGAATGGATTATATCGTATTTCGATTTTCTTCATAACTAAGGATGCGTCGGCTTCATAGGTATTACCATTAAAGGATATTACACCATATTTAGATACACTTCTTTCAGAACAATGCATGAAAATTTCATTAAGTTGAACAGGCGATAAGTATCTCAATTTGGTACCTTCAGTCAAAGATTTATTCCATTTTTCAATAGGTGTCATCCCAATACCGTTATGAAGCTTTTCGTGATACTCATATTTAAGCCACGCTTGTAGCATGTCATTTAATTCTATTATATTTGAAATTTTATTTTTTCTAATCTCAGACATAAAAGAACTTTGAACATATCTCCAATATTTTTCTATTTTCCCTTTCCCAGATGGATGGTATGGAGTTGCATATTTTAAAGTTATACCTAGCTTTGCACATATTATTTTAAATTGTGCTGAGATATATACTTTTCCATTATCGACATACAAACTTTTTGGAGAACCAAATTTAATAACGGCCTTTTGGAGACAATCTTCAAGTCTTGTTAGCGTAGCGTCAAAATAGAATTGACAGTGTAATATACGCCTACTGTGATCATCAATAAAGCCTATGAGATAAACTAGCCGGCTTTCGCCGTTCTTATCCGTTAAATAGCAGGCTTCCATAATATCACTTTGCCACATTTTATTGATACACTCTTTTTCATGTTTTATATATACTCTATGATCCTTAGTGAGATTTTTTCTGGTATAACCATAATTGTTTAATAGTCTATTTACTGTACGGAGTTTCAAAAGCCTTTTTCAATTTTCTTAGCAAGTTCCAGCATTACAATAATTTTTAATGCAGACCTTGTTGGAAGTTCTTCTTTAAGTTTCATTATTTCATCAATAAGCTCCTGTGGTATAGCTGGATGTGTACCTTTACTTGATTTAATTTTAGGTTTTAATCCATCGAATCCAAATTTTTTGTAGGATGAGTAAAATTTGTATAGAGTTCTGTATGAGTAAGTTATTATTTTTTTGTTTACTACATCATTAAACTGTTGATGCGAAAGTTTTTTAGCTGTTTTGTCTACAAAACCTTTGTTTGCTTCAAGCATGGGTGTAATTACTTGTAACTTAAAAAAAGCAATTGCATCCTCGTCTTTAATATTTCCAACCATTATAAAAAGCACCTCCTATTAACTTTGATGCATCAATCATAAAATATGGGAGCTTGTCCTGTAAATTCAGAATTTCTTGCTTTTTTTAGGAATATCAAACTAAGAAACAGTTGGATAATATTTGATAAAATTAGAATGACAAAGGAAGGAAAAAAATAAAACGAATATTGTATGATAAATTCGAATTATGGGTAATTCGCACTAAAATAAAAAAGTGGACAATATATATCTCGTGGAAATTATCGTAAAAATTTGAAAATTAGGTTTAGTGAAGATAGACTCGCATCTAGGAGCACTCCGTACTCAAAACAAATTGAAGCTGTCTTAATTAGTAGATAGATTTGTTTAAACTTTAGTTTTATTTTTAAATAATCTGAAAAGCTAATAACTTCAATATTATTATTTAGGATTTCTGTAAACCTACTGTTCAGTAAAGCCGATAGGCTCCTACTCATGCAACTTCTTTCTACATTAGAACAAGAACGTATTAGAATATCTTCACAATCAATAGTATCTGCTGAGTCATCTGCGTATTGAAAAACATACTCACCTTCTTTCACGTTATTACTGATAAATTCAATTAGTCCGGTATCAACTTTGTTATATTTAATAATATTTGAAGGAAATAAGCTGATATAAAACCTTTCTCCATTGCTTTTTCTCCAAAGCATTGTCTGGATTTTTATTTTCTTGTATCTTATGACACCGTCCAACAGAAAGAATAATCCTCTTTTAAAAGTACCATTCTTCTTCAATTTATCTGACTTAGGAATACCAAGGTTCTTCCGAACAAAAACCTTATCAACATAATTACAATAATCATTAATATTGGTATTGATTTCCTTATTGATTTGTATTATGATGTTTATAGGTTTTTTACACGTACTTAAAGCCTAGACAAAAAGCACAAATGGTATACACTACCAAATGTGCTTTTTGCTTTTTTTATTCCTGTGATTTTTAATGACTAAAAATCAGTATTTACTGAAATCATTCTTGACCTATAACAGGTAAAGTTTACTTGTATCTTAGGAAATGCAAAAAAGTTATTCAATTAGATGTGGGATTTGGTGACATTGTAGTTCCAAACCCCCAAATAATGGAATACCCTGTTTTGCTTAATATGGAAACACCTAAGATAAAAGTGTATTCTTTAGAATCAATTATCTCAGAAAAATTTCAAGCAATGATAGCTTTAACAGTAGTTAACAGCAGGATGAAAGACTTTTATGATATATATACTCTTTTGAATAGCCATAATTTTGATGGTAAAAAACTACAGGAGGCAATTTCACAAACACTGCAAAGAAGACATACAGTAATAGAAAAAGAAAATGTGATATTTTCACAAGAATTTATCAAGGACTATAATAGAAATAAATTGTGGAAAGCTTTTTTAAGGAAAATAAATATTAATGATCTTGAATTTCAAGAAGTTATGAAGTGCATCATAATATTTCTTAGGCCTATATATAATGATATTGTTTTAGAAGAAAAATTTTTTAAAACATGGAATTCAAAAATAAAATGTGGGTATAAATATCCCACATCAAAACTACAGGATGGGATTCAAAATAACAGCTTATATTTTATTACAATAATTTTCAGTTAAAAAGAGATGTTATATTAACCTACCTAAAGGAAATATAACATCTCTTCGTATTTCCTTTTAGAATTTAAAAACTTGTTTGTGATTGATTAGAAGCCAAAGCTGCTTGGAATGCAGTTTCAATTGAAGATTCCTCTGTTTGTGTAATTGTACCTGCTGATACTAAATCATCTAAAACTGATGTAGGGCTATCAATTGATGAATCTGATTGTAATGAATTTGAATCACGAGATTCATCAAGTGCTTTTTTGATCTTATCAGCCTGATCTGAAGTAATTGTACCAGCTGAAATCAGGCTGCTTAAAGGATCAGTAGTTGCTGATGTGCTAGAACTACTATCTGTTGTCATTGCTGTTTGGAAATGCACTTTCAATTGCTGATTCCTCTGTTTGTGTAATTGTACCTGCCGATACTAAAGCATCTAAAACTGATGTAGCACTGCTACTTGAACTACTATCAGTTGGTTTAGCTGGTGGTGCTTGTTGTGAACTTCTAGAAGCTTGAAGGGCTGTTTTAATGGCACTTTCCTGGTCTGATGTAATTGTACCAGCAGCGACTAAACTATCTAAAGGGTTTGTGTGTTTAGAACTACTATATGCTCCAGTAGAAGTTGCGTTTGAAAGAGCCGCAGCCTTAAAAGCAGCTGTTACAGCACTAGCCTCAGTTTGTGTAAGTGTACCTGAAGATACAAGGCTATTAATAACATCAGTAGCTGAAGTCGCCGTACTAGTATTGTTACTGCTAGAAGTACTACCTATTGCTTGTAGTGCTTGCTCACTTATTGCCAAGGTATCTTGTTCCGAATCCTTCTTATGTTTTGTAGCCACCTTTTCTAAAGAAGCCATATAATCTTTGGATGTTGTAGACGTTGTGGAATCTGTAGACTCTGTGTTTTGTGTATTTAATAGACTAGAACTTTGGATACTGCTAATTGAACTCATGTTTATTCCTCCATTATTTTCCTGATTTTAAAAATTTACTAAAATTAATATACATAGTTAATTTATCGTGTATTGTCACTATTTCTTTTGGGTATTTTAAAAGAAAAATTGTGGGAAATAAACATGAAAGGAAGCAATCTGTCCGAGACCGGAACAATTTGCATATATCTGTTATTTATTTATTTATTTTTTGTATTGTAAAAATCTATATACTTGTCACCCCAGATTTTAAGACTATTTAAAACTTCCGAAAAATCCTTTCCAATATCACTGAGCTGGTATTCTACCTTTGGGGGAACTTCTGGATAAACAGTTCTGATAATAATTCCGTATCCTTCCAAAGTACGTAACTGCTTTGTAAGTGTTGCTTGTGTTATATCAGGTAACTGTTTCTGTAACTTGTTGAATCTAAGTTTGTTTTCACTTAAGCAATGTAGGATAATTAACATCCATTTTCCTGATAATATTTTTTGAGCCGTTGCATATGGGCATTTACCAAATAATTCTTCTTGTGTTAGCATATTATCCTCCTCTATAGTATCTTTTTAGATACTATGTATTAAAAAACATCGTACTTGTTAAAATTAGTGTTAGCAAATATAATGTGTGTAAGGCTAATTATATCACTTTAGATTTTAAGGAGCAAATAAACGGATAAATCGAAATATATATGGAGGAAAAGACTATGAAAATATTATTAACAGGTGCAACAGGAAAATTCGGATCAAAGGTTGTAAGTGCATTACTGAAAACTGTACCAGCAAGTGAACTAGCAGTCAGTGTTCGTGATCCAAAGAAGGCAGAGTGGTTAAGTGCACGTGGAGTAGACGTTAGACTAGGTGATTTTGATGACCCTAAAACATTGGCTTCAGCCTTTCACGGCATCGATAGATTATTAATTATATCAACTGATGGTGACAATGAAACAAGAATTAGACAGCATGCAAATGCTGTAGCAGCGGCTAATCAGGCTAAAGTTAAGTTCATTGCCTATACCAGCTTAGGAAATGCAAGTGAAAGCTCATTGTTCCTTGCTCCAGTACATCGTGCGACTGAACAGGCTATTCTGAAAACCGGAATTCCTTATTCATTCCTTAGAAACAACTGGTATTTGGAGAATGAGATTGGAAGCATGCAAGGAGTGATGGCAGGATCACCTTGGGTAACATCTGCAAAATCAGGAAAGGTAGGCTGGGCACCTCAGCAAGATTATGCAGATGCGGCTGCTACAGTGCTTTCTGGTAGTGGCCACGATAATACAATCTATGAGCTTTCAGGAAAACTCATTACTGAGCAAGAATTGGCATCTGAGCTTGGAACAGTACTTGGCACTAAAGTACAGGTTGAACAAGTTGATGACGATACTTATGCTCATAGCATGAAGGTCGCTGGGGTACCGGATTTTGTAATTCCTATCTTGGTTGACATCCAGAAAGCTATTCGAGGCGGGGCATTGGAAATTGAGAGCAATGATTTTGAAAAACTGCTGGGCCGTCCAGTAACCCCAACGAACAAGGCATTGACTGAAATCGTTAATGTAATGAACCAAAATTAAACAAATTAAATTCAAAATTAAGACTAGGATAGTTTTTTCACTATCCTAGTCTTAATTTTAAGCATATTTTTGCCAGAGAATAACAACCTTTCTACTAATAATGTCCTTTACAACTTGCAATATATTTACTAATTGTTAATGTTTGTTAATGATTCTTAACTACTTCTTAACAAATCAATTCAATAGAATTTACAAATATACATTAAACTAAGAAGGTAGAAAATTATAACATATTAAAAAAGCACAAAATTTAGGGGGGAATTTCCAATGAAAAATCGGCTAAAAAAAGTCATTGCTACAGCCGCACTTAGCACACTAGTACTATCTAGTAATGTGTCGTCCGCATTTGCAGTTGCATCCTCAGCTTCAGTGCCAACCAGCACACAAGTAATCAGTGGTGCTAAAGCGACTACACCAATTCAACATGTAGTGGTTATTTTCGATGAAAATGAATCATTTGACCATTATTTCGGTACGTATCCAGTTGCAAAGAATACGGACAGTGAGCCTCCATTTTACGCGGCTCCAGGTACTCCAACTGTGAATGGACTGTCTGCTGCGTTATTAACTGATAACCCAAACCAGGCAAATCCACAACGCCTAGATAGGTCTCAGGCATCAACCCCAGATATGGACCACGGTTATACTTCTGAGGAAAAATCCTTTGATGGAGGACTTATGGACACATTCGTTCAAAATAACGGACATGGCAATTCAATTGTAATGAATTATTATGATGGAAACACCGTAACTGGATTTTGGAATTATGCCCAGCACTTTGCTATGAACGACAATAACTTCGGCACAAACTTAGGTCCTTCTACTCCGGGAGCTATTAATGTTGTTTCTGGTCAAACAAGTGGAGCTACTGCATATAGTGCAAATAAAGCACAAAACGGAAAAGTATTACAGCCAGGGGACAAAGGCTTTCCAAGCAAATCAGTCAGTAGCACTGGTACGCTTTACGGCGACACCGACCCTTACTATGATGACGCTTCTAAAGGCGCGACTGTTTCAATGTCAGGCACCAACATCGGTGATTTGCTTAATGAGAAGGGACTCACTTGGGGATCTTTCTTTGGCGGATACGATGATCCTACAGCGCAGCATAAGAACATTGCAGGACAAGAAGTAACTGACTACATCCCTCACCACGAACCATTTCAATACTATAATGGAACCTCTGATGTTACACACGAAAAACCGTCCTCCCTTGCAATGATTGGACATACGGATCAAGCAAATCATCAATATGATTTGACTGACTTTTGGGCAGCTACAAATGCAGGGAATTTACCAAACTACTCTTTTTTGAAGGCACCTGCCTATCAAGATGGGCATCCGCAATACTCAGATCCTATTGACGAACAGAAATGGCTTGTTGAAACCGTGAATAAATTGGAAGCAGCACCAACATGGAAAAATACGGCTATTATTATCACCTATGATGATTCTGATGGCTGGTATGACCACGTTATGCCTCCAATTGTGAATCAATCAAACGATCCAGCCACAGATGCATTGGAAGGAAATAATGCAGGGAAGAATGCACCAAGAGGTGGAGCAGAAGACCGTTTAGGATACGGACCTCGACTTCCAATGCTTGTGGTTTCGCCATATGCTAAGCACAATGCTGTGATCAATACTCTTTCAGACCAATCTTCTGTCCTTCGCTTTGTTGAGGATAATTGGAATCTTGGACGCATTGGCAATGGCTCTTTTGATACTGATTCAGGTTCTCTAAATGACATGTTTGACTTTAGCTCAGGCTACTACAATGCTCCTTTGTTCCTAGACCCAAGTTCGGGCGAGCCAGTGGCTCAAGTTACACCATTTCAGCAAGGAGGGAATCTCTACATGGGTGTGAAAGATTTGGAACAAAGCTTGGACGTTCAAGCGAATAGTAACAAAGATGGAGAATGGTTTACGTATGGAAATCACTTGGTTCAGATTCCATCCACTGGAGACACTGTAACAGTAGATATGAAACCTGTTAAGTTAGAGTCTCTTATTATTAACATGGGTGGCTCCGTTTGCCTACCAATTGGTAATTTATCTAAAGCTCTTGGAGCAACACCAGTGCAGTATAGTTCAAACCAAATTTTGTTCAAACCAAGCGACGCCATAGATACAACAAACATAGTTAATAGTCCAGTTAACACAGCATCTACTGGTACACCATTAACGAAGTTTTCAATTAAAAATGATGGTACGGCTGGAGCTAACACTTTTTCCATTGATTCTTCAACCTTAGTGACCTCGCCAACAGTTTCCGGAAAAATCGCCAATCAGAACATTAAGGGCGTACAGTCTGGGAAGACTTACAACCTGATTGTCACAGCTACTGATACTAATGGTAAAGTTGCAGATGCTGGTGGTACTGTTTATGTAACCTTCACCCCTGGTGCTGTTGACAAAACAGGTACGATTACATGGAGTGGAAAGAATATCGGCACAAATAGTGTGCCTGTAACTCTTGATTCCACGGGGAAAGCAGTTTCTTACCTACACGGTTAAGGATGCGCCAACAAATGATGATGGTTATGACAATGATGGAATCACCATATCCAATTCAAGTGGAATGTCAGCTACATCTTATACTAACGAAATTACCGTATTAGACTAGTTACTTTACTGAAATCTGATGTTCTACAAAAGGGGATGCCCTAAAAATCATAAGAAATTGCAAAGCAATTTGGTAAGTTGAGAATTGAGAATTGAGAGTGGAGAGTTAATGTTGATTTTATGTAGCAAAGCTACATAAAATCTAAAACTAATTATTATTTTTTCTGAGCAAAGCGAAGAAAAACATCATTAACTCTCAATTTTCAATTTTCAATTCTCAACTTTTTTATTTTGACTCAATTCTTTTCTTAGCGTGGTTTTTTCCGGTTCCGCTATCTGAACTCCATGAGAACTCTAGAATCTATATTTTAGCACAAAAAAACTAGGCTTTTAACCTAGTTTTTTAGAAATGCTTACCCTTGCATAGAACGAATTATATGACTAGATTAAATCATTGACCATGGAGATTCTTCCATAGGCTTAATCGTATGTTTAGATTGAATCATTCCAAATGGAGAATCTTCCATAGGCTTAATAGTGTGTTTAGATTGAATCATCCCATATGGAGAATCCATATCAGTGTGTATTTTATTTTTAGATTGAATCATTCCGTATGGAGAATCCATATCAGTGTGTATTTTATTGCTAGATTTATTACTATAATTATGCTGTAACAAATTAGATGATAATGTGAAAGTTAATGCTAAACAGCCTAGTCCTAGAGTTAAGTTCCTAAAAATTTTAGTTTTCATAAATATTCCTCCTAATTTAAATTAGTTGATAATAATAGATATTTTTCACATAAAGCTGATTTGCCTTGTTTTATGTACATAAGGGCTATTTTAGAATAAATTGATTTAAGATTATTTTTATCATCACTAGCTCTTAATAACTCAATTAATTGGAGATAAATCTTCTCTAAATTTTCAGTATCGCTCTGTTTATCGTATATATCTGCTAAAATATAATTGCCCTTTAACAAATATTCCATATCTTTGTATTCTGCTGCATACTTTAATCCTAGTTTTATAGTTTTAATTGCATCATCATTTAAGTTCTGCTTTAAGAAAACATTAGATTTTTCTATAAGGGTATGGCTTAGTAACGTCTTATCTAACTCATTTAAAACTTTTTCAGCCATTTCAAAATATTTTAAACTCTCTTCAAAGTTATTTTTATGGCAATAGTTTAAAGCTAAATTGTTATATATATAACCCAAAATATGATTTTCATTATCTGAAATTTTAGTAATCAAATCATTATAAGTATCTATAGCTATATTATAATCTCCATTCAATTCATAACAAATTGCTTTAATATTAAAACCAAAATAATAAAACTGGTCTGTTTCATCACTAATTGCCAAATATTTTTCAGCTGTCTCTAAAGCCAAATCAATTTTATTTATTTTTTTATATGCATTTGCCAAATTATACAGAGATGATTGTTGAATTTTCTTATCGTCATAAACAAATGCATAATATTGGCTTGAATTAAAATAAACTATGGCTGTATCATGTTGCAAGTTTTTACCTTTAGAAATACCCATTCTAAGGTAAACTTGTCCTAACTCTTCGCATTTGTCCAAAGCCTTATATATTTTTACAGCCTTGTCATAATTATTGCAAGCTTCATCAAAATTTTTCTTTCCTTCATCCATTTCTCCGATTTTAAAGTATGTTTTAGCCCGTACTAATAATAAATCATATTGTTCTATTAATTCAAAAATTTCTTTTAAGGTACTTTCCGTTATGTCATCATTTTTTAGCTTATTTAAACAATAAATTTCAGCATCTTCACTGGGCGAGCGCATTAAATAAGCATCATCGATATTTAAAATAATGTTAAGTTCCTCAGCTTTTGTATTAAACTTCTCTGATAATCTAATAGCTGTTTTACAAGAAACATCTCTTCTGCCTGTCTCAATCATACTTATAAGACCTCTAGTAACTTTTTCTGATTGTAAATCTTCTTGTGTCAAATTTAATTGTTCTCTTAGCGTCTTAACCTTCTCTCCCGTGGTTAAAAATTTCATTACATCGCCTTCATTCCTATTTATTCCTATTAAGACAATTTTATATCATATTTTAAGTAAATGCAACATTTTTTACTATTTTTATGTTAGAAAGTTAGACTTAACTTTTAGGCATCTTTGCCAGAGAGCAGCAAGCTTACAATATAGATGTTTTCTTCATTTAAAACAATAAGTTTACAAAATTGTGACATATGTTTATAATTTTGTGAAGAAAGTTTGTTATTCTTAATCTAGGCTCATCAAATCAAAATTTAAATAAAATTATTTTACATAATAAAAGCGGCAAGGGAGAATATATATGGTAAAGACAAGAAATATCATTATAATTTATTTGGTGTTAATAACAGCATTTATTACTTCAATGTTTTTATCTTACACAATACCTACTAAGCTAATAAAAGCTCATGTTAGTGATTCAATATCACTATTTAGTAAAGAGGGAATGCACCCATCAATAAATTTAGGATTCAAAAAACAAAATTAGATAATTTTACAGATATGTTAATGTTAAATATAGCCGTAAGTCCTATCAATGATAATTATTTAAATGAGAGCTTAAATAATAAATTAGAACAATTACCGCCTAAAATTGTTGGAACAGATATTGATCAACTTCAGTCTCTTAAAAATGAGATAAATGGTAAATATACCAATGTTATATCATATGCTAGATACTGGCACGGATATCAGATATTTTTAAAACCTGCATTAGTGCTTTTAAACTATAGCCAAATTAGAGTTGTAAATATGATACTACTTTATATTTTGGTTTTATGTACTATTTTCACAGTATATAAAAAACTAGGGCTAATAACATCCATACTATTGGCATATTCATTGCTAATGGTTGACATAATTGCAGTTCCACTTTCAATACAATTTTCCAGTGTATTTTATATTATGTTACTAACAATAATATTCATTTTACATATAAGTGATAAATTATATTTTAATAGCGTTTTAATATATATATTCTTCACAATCGGTTGCCTCACATCTTTCTTTGATTTATTAACAGCACCACTATTAACTCTAGGCATCCCTTTGACATTTGCCATTATCATAGCAAATAAAAAAGAAAAAGGTAATAGCTATATTATATTAATTCAAAATACTATTTTATGGACTCTTGGGTATGCGCTTACTTGGTCAACAAAATGGATTATAGCTACTAAAGTACTAAAAAGAGATGTCATTCATGATGCTTTAAGTACACTTTTATTTAGAGTAGGTTTGACCCAGAAAATTAGCCCTATTGTAACTTTATATCGAAACATGGTTAGTATGCTTAATGTTCCTAATATAATAGTTATACTACTAATGATATTCCTTTTAATTAAGTTTAGAGATAAAAACAAACATCTTATTAAGTGTTTACCTCTATTGATTATTGCTATGTATCCTTATATATGGTTTCTTATATTAAAAAACCATTCTTACGAACATTTTACCTTTACTTATCGTATTCAAGCTATAACTATATTTAACTTTATGCAATGTGCATTATATTGCATAGATTCTGTCAAGCTGGCTTCACTGGCAACGACCCTTAGGGATTGCTAGCAATTGTAATGCCCTTTACTGCTTGCAACATAGATATTTCCTTCATCTAAAACAATAAGTTTGCAAAATCGTGACATATGTTTATAATTTTGTGAAGAAAGTTTGCTATTCTTAATCTAGGCATCATCTTTTAACAAAATTATTTACATTAAGGGGGATTTTTAATGATAAGAAAAAAAGTATTATCACTAACACTTGCAACTTTTTTAGGTGTAACAACTTTAGGGATAATGAATGGACAAGTTATAAGGGCAGATACATTAACATCACAGGTAGGTGTTACATATGAAAGTCAAATACAAAATATGGGATGGACAAATTTGGTATCTGATGGTGCAGAGTCTGGTACGCATGGACAAGGATTCCGAGTAGAAGCATTAAAAATCAAACTAGTTAACGCTCCAAAAGGTGCTGGTATAGAGTATCAATGCTATGTCCAAAATCAAGGTTGGCAGCCGATAGTAAGTGACGGTGCAGAGATGGGAACTGAGGGTAAAGGACTTAGGGTTGAAGCTATTAAAATTGATTTAAAGAATATGCCAGGATACAGTGCTATGTATAGAGCACACGTACAAAACATTGGATGGCAGTCTTGGGTTAGCGATGGAGCTGAAGCCGGTACTGACAGTAAAGGTCTTAGAATTGAAGCACTTGAAATTAAAATTGTTAAAACTTCTGATACAACTACAACCACTACTACCTCAACAACAAATCCTCCAGCTGGAGGAACTACCACGGGTACCGCAAATACCAATAATTCAGTTGTAACATTTAAAGATGCAAATTTAGAAGCAGAAGTAAGGAGTACAATTAATAAGCCAACAGGTACTTTATATAAAAGTGATGTTATAAATATTAAAGATTTAGAAGCAGGTAAGAAGCAAATAAGTGATATTAGTGGAATTGAAAATCTTGTAAATTTACAGACACTTAATCTAGAAGAGAATAATATTGTAGATATAAGTGATTTAAAAGGATTGTCTAAATTACAGACACTTTACTTAGATTTCAATGAAATTATAGACATAAGCCCTTTGAAAGGATTGAGCACATTACAACAACTTAGTATAGATACTAATCAAATTAGTGATATAAGTGCCTTAAAAGGTTTAAGTGATTTACAGGAACTTACCGCAAATAATAATGAAATTAGTGATATTAGTGCTCTTCAAGGATTAACTAATATGCAACAACTTGAGGTAGGGTCTAATAAAATTAGTGATATTAGTGCTTTAAAAGGATTAACTAATATGCAATCACTTGCTTTAAATTCTGATCAAATTAGTGATATTAGTGCCTTAAAAGGATTAACTAATTTACAGTCACTTTACTTAGATTCTAATCAAATTAGTAATATAAATGCTCTTGAAGGATTAACTAATTTAAACGAACTTGAATTACCAAACAATAAAATTAGTTCCACTGACCAGCAAGCATTAAAAAAAGATTTATCTCGTTGTAGTATAGATTTTTAGTCTAGTCCCATCAAAAAAATAACAAGCCAGTGTTCTGGTCTATATCCTCCCATGACTACTATGTTTAACATTCCCACTTAATGGATATTATGTTATAATGCTATATATATTTAGGCACTACTTGTATATTGTGGTGGATTATATAATATCTCATGAAAATGATCAGTGGCTAAAGGTAATGGATGTACAATATGTTATGATGCCAGATATTTTAAAATTATTGGGTGTTACCTCAGAAGATAAGGTTGAGTTTTCATTTGAAGATGATAACAAGACAATAAATAAAATTGAATTTTATCCAGGAAAATTAACAGATAAAAATATTGTAAGGGTTATGGATGAGATGCCCATAAAACCTTTGAGACTACAATATAATTATAATGATAAGACTGCAAATTTGTATTGGTATAAATATATTCCCAATGATAAAACATTGTATTTTCAATATAACCAATGTATAGATAGAGATGTTGCCAAAATGTATGGCATTAAGGATTATGAGAATTATCCAGATTTCAATGAATTCTCTAAGGGACTTTTAAACCTAATTGATGCTAAAAAGATAGATAAATTTGTAATAGATTTAAGAAATAATGGAGGCGGGGATTCAAGTTTAATGACCACATTAGTTGGTAAATTAGCTAATATTGATAAACTTAAGGGTAAATTTTATGTAATTATAGGTAGAGAAACATTTTCCTCTGGAGTATTTGCTGCTGTAGATTTTATGGACTATGCGAAGGCAAAATTTTATGGAGAACCAACCGGAGGAAACGTAAATGGATATGGTGAAATAAAGTATTTAGTATTACCTAATTCAAAACTTAAAATATCATATTCAACTAAGTATTTCGATTTATCCCCTAAATTCAAAGAAAATTTTATACCAGATGTAACAGTAAATGAGACATTTAATGACTATAAGCAGGGCACTGATGATGTGTATGAGGCAATAAAGAAGTGAAATGAAACGGGGGGTTATGAACAAATTGTTCATAACCCCCCATAGTTTTTATGTTGGAATTATTTACATTCCTGGTGATACATCTAGTGTTGCACTTATTGATACCCCATTAGCTGCGGTGCCTTTTATAACTACAGTATTATATTTTGTTAAGGCCGTGCTGCCGTTAACAATTATTTGACCGCCATTAGCGCTAATATTACCTATTCCACATGTCCATGTAATATCTTTTGCCAAATCAGTCATTGTTATATCATCTCCATACTGATCTAATACTTGATAAGTTGCATAACCGTTATCACCACTAACACTTAATATGGTAGATATTATCTTAATCTTAGCAATCTGTGGTGCCTTTACTGATATATTACCTGATCCTAAATCTGTAGTACCATCCTTAACATCTACTACATAAGTATCTGCTGGAAGATTTGAATCATAAACTATAGTAGCTACAGTATTAGTTGAATCCCAAGATGTACTTAATGGAGCTACATTACCTCCTCCTGTTACATTAAAAACAACCTTACTTGTATCTACTGGTGCACTACTGAATTTTACTTGAATACTTCTAGCTGTATTAACCGTTATTGATATACCTGATGCTATAATATTCGTAGTAGTAGGTGTGGTAGGTGTTCCTGTAACTGTTGTAGATCTAATTGTTAAATAAATCTTACATTTAGGTAATGCTACATTTAAAACTTGCTCATCGGCATCACTTATTTTATTAGCAGCTAAAAAAAGATAAGTTAAATTAGTTAACCCTTTTAATGGACTTATATCACTTATTGTATTATTCTCTAATGAAACATATTTTAAATTAGCTAGCCCTTTTAATGAACTTATATCACTTATTTTATTATTGTCTAATGAAACAGAGTTTAAATTAGTTAGCTCACTTAATGGACTTATATCACTTATTTCATTACTACCTAAACTAAGTATCTGTAAATTCGATAGTGATTTTAATGAGCTTATATCACTTATTTCATTACTAGTTAAAGAAATATTCTGTAATTTAGTTAATCCGCTTAATGGGCTTATATCACTTATCTTATTATTCTCTAGGTAAACATCCTGTAAATTAGTTAACCCTTTTAATGGACTTATATCACTTATTTTGTCACCAGATAAACCAAGATCCATTAAATTAGTCAGTCCCTTTAATGGGCTTATATCACTTATTTGATCACCAGATAACATAAGAGTAGTTAGACCAGTTAAATTTTCAATTCCACTAAGATCCGTTATATTACCAGATTGTATATCCAAAATTTTAATATCAGCAACATCACTTTTGTATAATGTTCCTGTTGGTTTATTTATATTATTTCTTACAGCTTGTTCTAAATTAGCATCTTTAAATGTTACTGTAGAATTACCTGATGTTACTGTTGTTGTTCCTCCTGTAGTTCCTCCTGTTGTTCCTGTTGTCCCGGTAATTCCTGTGCTTCCTGTTGTCCCTCCCGTGTTTGCCCATATTATAGGATTACCCTTAGTATCTACGAAAGGTACTGGCACAGGTGTACTTCCATCAGCTGTCTTTACTATTTTGATTTCAAGTGCTTCAACTCTTAAACCCTTACCATCTGTTCCTGCTTCTGCCCCATCACTCACCCAAGGTTGCCACCCTATGTTTTGTACATGAGCTCTGTACTGAACGCTGTACCCTGGCATACCGGCTAAAGCAAGTTTAAATGCTTCCACTCTCAAACCCTTACCATCAGTTCCTGCCTCTGCACCGTCACTTACTACCTGTTGCCAACCTATGTTTTGTACATGACCTTGATACTGGATACTTGCTCCTGCTGGTGCATTAACTAATTTAATATTTAGTGCTTCTACCCTAAAACCTTTACCATCTGTACCTGCTTCTGCTCCATCACTAACATAAGGTTGCCAACCTATATTTTGTACTTGTCCTCTATAAGTGACACCTACTGTTGAACCCCCAGTAGTATCTGCTTTTACAATTTGTCCATTTAAAAGCCCACCACCGGATAAACCTAGTAGTCCTGTAAGCACCAAAGATAGCACTTTTTTTCTTTTCATTAAAATTCCTCCTTTTTTATCAATAAAAAATCATTTATAACTATTACTATCTTAATTGTAACATATATACATCAAATAATTCTACTGAAGTTACCATATGAGCAACCATTTGTACTGCAACGATTGGTGTAAAAAACAACAGTAAGAAATATGTCTCCCATTTTTGATTTAATCAAAAATGGGAGACATATTAATTTTGCGCGGAAGTAAATCTTCGTTTAATTAAAATTATAGCTACCGTTAGAACCACTTTTAATCTATATGCAGTCCTTATCTGAGATGGAGTATACCCAACTGGGGCTATGGATGATGTCCTTTTTATTTTGATAAAAGGTTTTGCTTTCCAAGTACTGTTTGACTTAGTAGCAATAAGTGGTGATGTGACCAGTCCCATACTCCAGTATTTGTTTTACATCTTGAATTTTTGAACCATGCCATTCAGTTTTTCTGCTAATATAGCTTGGTTTTGAGAAGCTTTTGTTATATCTTGGATTGCCATAGCAGATTCATTAACACTTGCTAGTATTTCCTCTGAACTAGCAACAGATTCTTCAGCTGTAGCTGACACATTTTCAATGGCTTTTTTAATTTCTGATACAGTTTGATTTACTGTATTCATTGAACATCCAATATCCGAGGATATCTTATTAAATTCTACTGCATCCTCACCATATTGCTTACCTGTATCTACAGATAAAGCATAATCAGGTTTAACTGTATTATCAATAAAAACCAATACATCCTGTGCATTGCTAGAAAGATTCTCGAATGCTTTCTCAACTTTCCCAGTTACCTCTTGAATCTTTTGAACTGTGCTAGATGATTGTTCAGCTAATTTTTTAACTTCATCAGCAACCACTGCAAATCCCTTACCTTGTTCTCCTGCCCTTGCGGCTTCTATAGCTGCATTAAGTGCAAGAAGATTTGTCTGTTCTGCTATATTTCCTATTTCATCTGCCATTAGCTTAACTTCACTAACAACCTTTCCTTCTTCAATTGCTTTTAATATATTTTCTTGCTTCTCAAAATATATTGTGTTTGCACTATTAGAGCTATTTTCAGCACTTTCTTTGATCTGTTTTGCTTTAAGTTCTATATCACTTGCAATCTTGGTCCCATTATTTGCTCTCACTGTAACATCGGCCACATTATTTGCAATACTTTCTGTTGTGGCATTTACTTCTTCTGTTGTGGCACTTAACTGTTCTGCTCCTAAGGATACTTGTCTTACTGATTCACTGACAATATCCATCTTTGCTGATATTTCTTCTGTGGTAGCAGACAGTTCTTCACTGGTAGCACTAATATCAGTGGCACCTTCAGATATCTCTCCGATTAAAATTTTAAGGTTTGTTATAGCTCTATTTAGTGCCTTTGCTAAAATTCCTATCTCATCAGTACTATCCATATCAACAGTTTTTGATAAATCATTTTCACCAAGAGCCTCAGCAACTGTTAAAACTTTTTTTATTTTACTTGAAATTGAAATTGCAATGAATGATCCTAATGCAATAGCAACCAATAATCCTAGCACAGTTATTATATTGATTAGAGTATGTGCCCCATTATAAGATATTTCACTATTTTGATATTCCATTGTCGCCATATCGGTAGTTAATTTTTTTTCTTTGCCTAGAACTGCAAACATTTTAATTTTAATATTAGAAACACCTGTATAAAGTATAGTGACGTTTTCATAATTACCTGCATCAATTTGTTGCATTAATTCATCTCTAGCCGTACGATATTGTCCAAGTAATTGTTCAAATTGTGCGAATTGTTGTCTATCTAAATCAGTTGTAATAGTTTTTCTGTAATCTATAATAAGTGCATCATCTTTAGGTTTTATACTTGCAATATCATCTTTATTTGATTGTAAGTAGCTTTTGTTACTAGCATCCAGCATTAGCAACATATCCCCATTAGTTTGTAATAAATTTGAGTTAAGATCATCAATATCACTAATACCTTTCAACTCATTGTTGTACATATTTTCAATATTAGTATGGATATTGACAATACTAATATTCCCAATAATTCCAACAATGCCTATAAACAATGCGACAATAATAAAACCTGATAATAGTTTTTGAATCATTTTTAAATTTTTAATCCATTTCATTAATCTTCACCCCTTAAATAATCTAGTGTCCCAATTTTTGTAATTATACGAATACTGCTCATGCTAAAAAATAATCAACAATCCGTGTTATTTTTTTTAATAAGAATAATACGGATTGTTGATTATTTACTAAGCCCATAGTTCTTAACATTGCAAATCTAAATTTGTTGACGATATACAATATATATTATCGGTAAATATACAAAATTCTTTATTACAGATATAACGTAAATTGTTATTCATAATGTTTGTAAATATCATACCATTGTTATACATTTATGTTACAATTTAATTACGATATAGAAGATGATTTAAGATGCATCAGTATTTGAAGTTACTTCGAAATCGTAAAATATGCTGACGTAACTATATAATTTAGAAGTGAATAGACTATGATTACTGAACTTTTTATTAACTCATGTATTTTAATAACCTTTATAAGTATTTATTATATCTTTATTCTTAATAAAAATATCTATCTAAATATGTCTTTTCTTTCAAAAGTATTATTTGGAGCATGGAATGGTTTATTAGGGATATTACTAATGCTATTTAGTGTACCAATCATTCCCAATATAATAGTTGACTTTCGTTACTTACCTATTCTAATAGCTGCTCTTTTTGGAGAAATATTATCACCGATTATTGCTTCCATTATCATTGGTGCTTTTAGAGTTTTATATTTTGGTGTTAATAATACTTCATTAGTTGCGTTAATAGCTACTTTGTTAATTGGAATCGGATTTAGCATTCTTTGCTCTACTAAATCACCAAGGAAAATCAAATTGATTCATTCCATTATATATTTGCTTATAGTAACATCTATTTCCATCCTAATTATTCTTGCTTCTTCTAAAAATGTTCTTAAAATTATCAATCACAAGTCTTTGCATAAGCAGTGGAACAAAAACTCCAACTAATACATATAAAATCCACCATCCCTTAGCCCCTGATATAACTGGATAGGATGCTATTCTGTAATTTGGATATTTATATATTAAAACTTGCATTAAATTTACAATCTTAAAACATAAAAATTGTAAACATAATATCGCAACTGTATTCTTCCCTATATATTTTAATAGTTTGAATCTTAGATTCATTTTAGCCATGTATTTGGAAATACACATAATAAGATAAATTCCCATGAAAGAAGTACATAACAAAAATAAAGGATTAATATTTTCATTAGTTGAAATGCTTAAAGTACCATAAAAACTAGTGCATACAAGGATACTTAAACATATGATGCTAGCATATAGTTTGATTTTTATCATGGATTCATATCTTTTGTATAGATAACCAGCATAGAAAAATAACAATACAACATAGGCTACTTCTAGCTTTCTGTCGAAATGTATATTATGATATGCATAAAAATTGCCTATACTAAAGCTAATAATTACCACTATAGATCTACAAACCTCTTGTATTTTGCTATTTTTGATTATATGTTTAATAATAAAACTTATTAAACAAAATGCTATATTTATAATAAATAAAGTAATAAAAAACCAAAATACCCCTGCTAATTGCTCAGTACGGTGAAAAGATAATATGTTCTTTAGAACGTTTATTTCGTCTGAATGAGTATAAGGATTAATTCTTAGGTTACCCAAGGATGGGTTATTACTATATATGTTTATTTTATAAAAGAAATTGTGTAGTGCTAAAAATATTATTTGGTAAACTACGCAGGGAATGTATAATGTTTTTATTCTTTTAACTATTAATATTAAAGGATTATCAGAATATTTATCTTTATAAAAATAACCTGATATAAAAAAGAATAATGGCATATGAAATAAATAAACAAAATTCATAAGAGGCGAACCACTATGTCCTATTAAAACTAATATAATACCAATACCTTTTGCTATATCCATCGATTTGTTTCTTTTCATTAAAGAGCACCAACCTAACTATTGTATTAATTGTATTCCTTATGAGACATAATATATATATGTATATCATTGGTATGTACAAGTAGTCCCCTCCATAGTTAAGAAAGCTCTCTAAATCACAAGATTGTTATTGTTATCATCTTATAGGCGAGGAGTCATTACCTTACGCAAGCGTTACGGTAAACAGGGATGGTAAACCTGTAACAAAACTAAGCTCCTACACAAATTTTTATTCAAATCTTACGCAATCTACAACCACTGGTGAATCTCCATGTGCTGCACTGCATCACATAAAAGGGGGTTGTGGAGCCAACATAGTGCAAAAATGAGCCACATCATGGATGATACCACCATGGTGTAGCTTTTTATATGAAAACTTAACGCACTGGTTACTTTATTAAGCATATGTATTTAATGTTTTTGCCAAACCTTTGTTAGGGATATCTTCATTATCGTCGACATCTAGTTCATATTTATTCGCTACAGCATTAAACTTTGACAATTTTTCATCAAAGGTTTTTTCAATATTTGGTATTTCATCTAGAACTTGTTCAAAAGTCATGTTTTCATCAGACTTAAAGCCCAAGCTTTCCATTGAAGGTATTAAAAGGCTATTCTTATCTGTTAAATCCTTTGAAAAATTTATGCCTTTATTTTGGGATAAGCAATAATTTTTTAATGCGGTATTTACTCCTGATATAAACTTATCCATTGAAGAAATATACTTTGGTGATGTAAGATCAAGTATATTTTGTTTTGCATTAGCTACTTCATCTTGAATTTTATTTTTTTCATCATTATCTAAGTTATTGTTTTTTAGCTCATTAGAATATTTGTTATACAAATTGGTATTTAGCGATAAATTTTCAGATGTATATTCTATTGCTTGGTATACACACCCTAGGGTTTCAATTATAACTGGATCATCATATATGCTTGTTTCAGCTGAATCTGAATCTAACGCCTTATTTAAAACCTTATTTATAGAATTTGTTTCTGTTTTTCGTTTCTTTTTAACTTTTTGAATTAATTTTATTTTGTACAGTAGTAATTGCGGATTTCTTATTAAATTTGTTTTGCTCCGGAAATATTCTAGATTCATTAAATGTATTAATTTTCACTACGCATGCCTCCAATGAACTAATATTTAATGTAGTACCTCCAAAAAATAAAACATAAGGGTTACGCCTTAATTAAGTGGAGAGTTGAGAATTGAGAGTGGAGAGTTAATGTTGCTAAACTCTCAATTCTCAATTTTCCACTTCCTCTTAAGCCATAACCCTTTATGTAAGTTGAGAATTGAGAGTGGAAATTTGAAAGTTAAAGTTGCTCAACTCTCCACTGTCACTTGTCACTTAGCTTGCGGATTGGCCCCCTCAGATGGGACTTTATAATCTAATTACTAGCTCATTCTTAAAATTTGAATTTTTCAAATTATAGAACTCAAATGGAGTTCTGTAATCTATCGATGAATGAACTCGTATAGTATTGTAACCATTAACATAATTAAAGACAACAGCCCTTGCTTCTTCTAAAGTGTTGAATATCCTACCTGCAAGGCATTCGTCTTGAAAGGTATCTATGATATGACTCTATATGTGCATCATAATTGGGGCTATGCACAGGGATTCTTTCTGTGTATTAAGTTTTCCTTTATACACATTTTTTCGAATTTATGTGCGATAAACTGTGACCCATTATCTGTCCGCATTGTAAGTCCTGTCACACTATTTTTAATGTCCCTATTATATAATGCGGCAAGCATCACTTCCTGAGCTGTCTCAGTATTGGCAGAGAGCGACATTTTACAAGATACAATGTTTCGGTCAAACACATCTATTATTGAGGTCAAATAAGCCACCTGACGTGTGCCTGCAATATAAATATATTTTGTATCCATCTCCCATAATCCATTGGAATGATTAATTAAATGGTTTTTACAAATACGTTTATATTTGCTAACACGCTCCATTTTATCTCTTAACATTCCCATTGAATTCATTAATCTATAAACCTTTTTCTTATTTATCTTTAAACAATATTTTCGCTTAAGTACAGATGATACTTTCTTGTATCCATAATGTCTACCAAACTCTTCAGATTTTATTTTACTTATATATTTCTGTATTTCTAAGTCATTTATTTTTACATTATTAAGATTATAACTAAATCCTGGTATAATACCATTTTCCCTTCTAACTGGCTTATCGCCTTCTGCTATAACCTTTTGTCTTCGATAATACGTTGACTTTTTTAGCCCTAGTATTCTAATAATAGCAATCACTGGCGCTCCACAAGAAATACATTGTTCAGCATATTCGTAGTAGTCTATATCGTCTTCTTTTTTTTTAGTAGATCTCTTAATATTGCTATTTCTAAATCTTTTTCCTTATTTTCATCAATTAATTTCTTGTACTCAGTTTTGTAATTTACAATGATGTTCTCTTCTTTTGGTTCCTTCGGCTTCAGTGTCTGTTGATATCTTCTATAATTACCTTTCCAATTTGCAACTTGACCAGGATTAAGCTCATGCTTTGCTGCAACTAAAGCATTACTCCCGTATTCCAAAGCTTCTTCAACAATTGCAACTCTCTCTTCTTCTGTGAACTTTCTTGTAAATCTAGTAGTCATAATTTACCCCCTAAACACTACTTTTTTATTCTACCTTCATTCGAGTGTGTAGTCCAGCTTCTTGAGGGGGTCTATTAGCTTGTCACTTGTCACTTGTCACTTGTCACTTGTCACTTGTCACTTGCCACTTGCCACTTGTCACTTGCCACTTGTCACTTGTCACTTGTCACTTGTCACTTCGTTGTTGTAAAAATATCAAGTACTTTTCCATCATAGCCTAAAATTAATGATACATAATCATTAGTTACTAAACTGGCAAAAGTTGTTTTAAGCTCAGAACTATTAAAGTACTGGCTAAATTGATAGCTTGTTCCATCAATAGATATGGACGTTGCATTAAGTTTATTAGGTGTAAACCCAGTAATCTTTCCATAAACAATATCTTCATTTACATAAATATATCTATTTGTATTCCAAATGTCTGATACGAAATAAACTACATCATCATCATTTAGACTATCTAAAGACACACCATATTGTCCATTCCTGTATATAACCACACCATTATCTCCACTTATTTCAGTTATAATATTGTTACGGTCATTTTTGTACAATTGTGGATCACTAAAGTATGGATCAACAATTATTGCATAAGAATATCCATCACCATTAGTATCCTTTGCTAGAATAATTGAAGAGTAAGGCTGTACTGCATTAAGTGCTGTATTATAATCTGGTTCCTTCTGTCCATGATAATAATAAGCAGATGCCTGTGGTAATGTTATAACTCTACTCTGGTTCTGATCACTTATATCTGTAACACTTATATTAGAATTTGATACACTTGTTACTGAATAATTTTCAACAGTATTATCTAATTTTTGAACTTTTGTAATGTTATTTCCATCAATATACAAATTATATTTAGCTCCAACACTAAGGTTTCCAGCTCCACTTAAACAATTGTATATTGTTCCCGTTCCAGTTGTACTTGAATCTGTTATTGCCAAAACTTGATTATCTGTTAAGTTATCTGAGGTTTTTGAGTTTCCAAGGATTGTAACCCCACCAACTAAAGCTCCAGTTTTTTCACTTATACTTTTTAAAGCTATTATGCTGCCATCATATCCTTCTATTCCTTCTACTAAATCCCCAATATTGAAGGAAGAAATATTACTTAAATCCATAGTACTACTATAATTGTAACTTGTATTATCAATTTGTATACCTGTTGCTGATGATGCACTTGTTAAAAATTCTGTAATGGTTCCTTGCACATTATTTTCAAAAACTTGTATTTTTCTATTTGCACCATTAGCATCTGTTACAGTATAAACTGCATCCATATCCTGAATATCACTTTTAGTTGCAGTTTGTCCATTTTTAATAATTGGAGTAGTTGCGTCAAACTTTATAGATCCTAACGTATTTGAGGTAGGATTAAAATTTAACGCTATTTCTGGACTACTATATATAGGATCCACAATTACCGCAGTACTATATCCAGTTTTAGTTGTATTATATTTAAATACTATTGTAGTATCAACCTTTAATAGGCTGTTTATATTGGCATAAGCTTCTTGTACACCATGGTAATAGTATACAACTCCTGAAGGAAGCGTCATATTGCTTGCACCACTAGTACCAGCATAATATACTGTATTTCCTGTAGCGGATGTAACCGTAATACTTTGGGTATTACTAATCTCTCCATAAACGGTATTAATATCTCCATTTGTTACACCAAGTCTATATGTGCTTCCAACCTGTAGATTATCATTATCTGTGTAAAGTACTCCTTGATCAGTAAGTACAGATCCATTTGCCACATTCTTTGAGCTGATAGGAGTATCTAGTATAGTGTAATCTGCATAAAGATTTACGTATTGTAAATAAGTCTCACTTGCACTTGCTACCGCTGTCTTTTTAATATTTGTGCTAAGTAATCTGTCAAACATAAGTGCTGCAGCCCAAACGGGAACATTGTCATTCTTTTTTAAACTTATATTAGTTGTCAGATCTAAACTTTTTGCCTTATTAATATAACTATTTGGCCATGTACCTGTTAGATCTGCATCTGTATATCCTAAAAGTTTCACTAGGATTGTACATGCATCTGCATAAGTTATATTTTGTTCAGCATGAAAGCTACCATCAGCCATACCATACATTAAACTTTGATTTGCTAATTCATTTACATAACCGCTAAGAGCACTACTAGCGTTTACATCAGGATAAATTGTTGATCCAACCATAGTTGATGCTAAATCAGTGGAGCCACTTATTGTAACTATAGATTTTGCAAACTGGCCTCTAGTTAAAACCGCATCCCCATTGGTCACTGAATTGTCAATAACTCCAATCTGTTTCATTCTTGTAAGGGGGTCTTGCCAATTTACATTGGTTGGACTTGCAAATGCAACCATTGGACATAAACTGGTAAATAAAAATATGCAAAATACTACTAAACTAAACTTTGTTCTTTTTGATTTCATTTTTACACCATCCTTTACCTTTACTATTCAAACATTAAAGCATCTATAGGATTTAATTTTGCTGCTTTGCTAGCAGGATACATTCCGAAGACAACCCCAATTACAAGGGAAAAACCAAAGGAAATTATAATCCAATTTATTGGATAGACTTCAGCAGTTAATTTCAAGCCTCCTATTATAAATTTTATAAAAGAAACTCCTATTAACACTCCAGTGAGTCCACCTATACCTGTAACCATCAAAGCTTCAATTAAAAATTGCATAAGAATACTGCCCTTTTTAGCTCCAATAGCCTTTCTAATACCAATTTCTTTTGTTCTTTCCGTTACGGACACAAGCATTATATTCATAATACCTATGCCTCCAACTAGGAGTGAAATACCTGCAATTCCACCAACTACAAGCATAAGGATACCTGTTATTGAGCTAAGGCTTGATAGCATCTGTGCAGAGTTAATAACTCTATAAGCACTAGTATCTCTGTATAAATTATAAAGAAAGGTATTTACCCTATCAACGGCAGTATTAGTAGTATCTGAACTAGTAGCCTGAATAACAAAGTTCCTTATATTTATATTTTTAGTTAACCTTGTAGCTACTGTTACTGGAATAATAATCTCATCATCCGCAGTTCCAGTTTGTCCATTACTTGTTTGCTGAAGCACACCAACCACCTGAAGCTGCATGCCATTGACCTTTATTATACTATTTATAGGGCTTGCACCAGGCGAAATGGCATTGGCTACTGCAGTACCAATTATGGCAACCTTTTGATTATAATCAATATCCATTTGATTTATAAATCTTCCACTTTGCACACTAACGTTTTTTATACTAGCATAGGAAGGACTTGTACCTAGTAGAGTAGTACTAGTATTAAGATCCCCCATCTTTGCAGTAACAGATGTAGACAAAGATGGGGCTATAGCACCTACAACATCACTATTATCTTGTTGAAATTTTTCCATATCTGCATAAGTAATATCTTTATTACTATTCCTACCTACAATCATTACTTGAACTAAGTTTGTACCGAGACTTTCTACTTGATCTGATATTTTTTGGGTACTACCTTCTACATAGGCTGTTGCTATAATAACAGCTGAAACACCAATAATTACTCCCAGCATTGTGAGGAAAGATCTAACTTTATTAGATACAATACTTTTCATAGCCATTTTAAAACATTGGGATAAATTCATTATTTCACCTCCAGGTCCTCAGTAATTTCACCGTCTTGAATTCTTACCATACGCTTAGCCTGTTTTGCTAGGTTGTTATCATGAGTTATTAAAATAATGGTATTTCCATTTGCATTAAGCTCTTTTAAAATTCCCATAACTTCTATTCCAGTTTTACTGTCAAGGGCTCCTGTAGGCTCATCTGCAAGTATTACCGGTGGTCTTGTTACTAGTGCTCTAGCAATGGAAACTCTTTGTTGTTGTCCACCTGAAAGTTCGTTAGGTTTATGGTGCATTTTTTCTTTTAAACCAACACTATTTAAAGAGGCTATTGCTCTTTCTCTTACTTCTTTAGGTTTAACTCCTTGATAAATAAGCGGTAATTCCACATTTTCTAATGAAGATAGTTTTGGCAATAAATTGTATTTTTGAAATATAAATCCTATTTTAAAATTTCTTATTTCCGCTAATTGATCATCTTTAAGTTTACTAACTTCTCTTCCATCAAGCTTATAATTACCAGAAGTCGGAGTATCAAGACATCCAAGCATATTCATAAGTGTAGATTTTCCTGATCCTGATGGGCCGATTATTGAAACAAATTCGTGGGCATTTATGTGTAACTTTATATTATTAAGAGCAATAACTTTAATGCCACCCATTGTATATATCTTGGACATATTAGAGATTTCTATCAATTTTTTCCACCTCCACTGCTGCTACTACTACCACTTGTACTACCACTTTTACTAGTACTACCACTTGTACTACTGCTACTATTTGTACTACTACTTTTTTTACTAGTGCTGCCACCGCCGCCACC
This sequence comes from uncultured Clostridiaceae bacterium, assembly GCA_963725425.1. Classification (GTDB taxonomy): domain Bacteria; phylum Bacillota; class Clostridia; order Clostridiales; family Clostridiaceae; genus Clostridium_I. The sequence goes on along the minus strand of CAVRYJ010000044.1, from coordinate 231,564 downwards.
GCCGCCCATGCCCATGCCGCCGCTAGATGAACTACTAGTATCTGCTGTTTGTAACTGTGGTAAAATTATTACATCACCTTCGCTTAATCCACTTGTCACTTGAATATAATTAGTATTATTAACTCCCACAGTAATTAGCTTTTTAACTGCATTTGCATAATAGCTGTTACTGCTACTGCTACTTTTTGACTTACCTTTGCTTGCAGAATTCTTACTGCTAGATTTTACCCATACATATTTTTTATTATTTGTTTCTGTTACTGCTTCTACAGGAACTTCTAAAACATTTTTAACATCATTTACTTCAATTTCAGCATTTGCATTCATACCACTTTTTAACTTATCACTAGGGCTTGTGATTTGAATGGTTATATTGAAAGTAGCTACTCCATCCGTTGCTGTTCCATCATAAGGTATAGTTTCAACTACTCCCTCTAAAGGTGTTGTTGTAGTTTCGGGAAGTGCATCCATTGTAACTTTAACCTTTTGACCAACTGCAAGTTTTGGTACATCAAGTTCATCAATAGGTGCTTCAAATTGTATTTGATTTGTATTTTCTACAGTTGCTATGGTTTCTTCTGCATTTACATTATCACCAACATTTAAAGTAAGTGATGTAATAGCTCCATCTATAGATGAATATATCTTATAATCTGCAAGAGTCTGCTGTGCTAAAGCTACAGATGACGCAGCAGATTGAACCTTAAGATCTCCCAATTGATTGTTTTGATTTATAGTATTATCTTGTAGTGAAACAAGAAGATCTCCACTATTAACCTTCTGGCCATTTTGAACCTGTATAGTCCCAACAGTTCCAGCTTGCGCAGCATATACTATTTGCTGATTTATATAAGCGAGACTTCCATTTTGTACACTTGATACAACTCCGCTAGCCGTGTTAACATCTGCATTAGCTGTCATAGCGCCAAGAAGACCTCCTGGATTGTTTATATCAATTTCAACTTGAATCACCTTACCCCCAGAAGAAGTAGTATCAGTTTGATTGTTAATGTATGCTACGGTGCCTTGTACAGACTGCATCAGTGTAGTTAGAGATACAGTTGCAGTTTGTCCTACTGATATTTTAGAAGCATCAGCAGTATTAAATGGTACCATTAATTTTAATTTAGAGGTATCCGTAACAGTTGCAATAGCTGCTCCTTTTGAATTGTAGCGCCTGTAGTAACGGCTATAGCACTTACCTGACCTGTAAAAGGTGCTTTAACTAAAAGACTATTTGGATCTATGTATCCACTTGAATCAGATACCTGTGCTTGCTGAAGTGCATTTTCCTTAGCTTGAAGATCTTGGGCTGCATTTTTATCATCAATTTCTGCAATAAGATCTCCTGCTTTTACCTTGTCACCTTGCTTGAAATAAAGCTTTGTGATTTTTCCTGCAACTTCTGTAGCTTGTACAGAACTCTGAGAATACGTTAAAGGTCCTGAACCTGTAACCGTAACATTTATTTCTCCTTTTTTTACAACTGTAGTTCTCTGTGCAATACCTTTTTTGCAAAAAGTTTATTACGATTTAAATATACCCCTGTTCCACCTCCAATTACTAATATTAGTAGCACTAAAATTATGATACGTTTCTTAGTAATTGCTCCTTTTAATTTTTCTTTCACGTTAAATGCCATTAATTCTACCTCCATTCAAAGTTAACCACATTTGAAATTTTCAAAAGCTATATAATAATTTTACTATTATTACCTAATATCATATTTTTGCATTCTATAAATTAATGCTGACCGTGTAATGTTTAAAAGCTGAGAAGCCTTACTTTGATTTTCATTACTAATATTAAGTGCCCTTATAATCAATTCTTTTTCTACCTTTTCTAGATTTATTCCGTTTTCCGGAAAATATATAATTGGGTCCTTAGTACCTTTTTTAGGGTTAATTATTTCTTTTGGAAGGTTTTTAGTGTTTATATAGGTATCATTGTTTAGTATGACAATTCTTTCAATAACATTTTCTAGTTCCCGTATATTGCCAGGCCAATGATATTTTTTTAATAAATTAATAGTTTCCATATTGATATTTTTAATTTTTTTATTAGTATCATATTTTTTTAAAAAATGATGAACAAGATTTTCTATATCTTCAGGTCTATCTCTTAAGGGTGGTATTTCTAGATGCAATACATTTAGCTTATAATAAAGATCTTCTCTAAATTTTCCCCTTTCCATGAGTTCCAAAAGATTTTTACTAGTGGCAGCTATTATTCTTATATGGTCAGTTACATAACCCTCACCACTAGCTTTTTTGAACTCCTTTCCTTGAAGTAGGTTAAGAAGTTTTACCTGAACACTTAAGCTTAATTGTTCTATATCATCAAAAAAAATTGTTCCTTTTGTGGCAAGTTCAAGTTTTCCTAACTGTTTTTCCTGTCCATCAAGAGAAAATTTATTTTCAAAACCAAATATTTCTTTTTCAACTGCACTTTCTTGGAGAGCTCCGCAGTTAATAACTATAAAAGGTTCCTGTGATTTTTTGCTTAACTGGTGTATTCTTCTTGCAATAAGTTCCTTGCCACAGCCCCTTTCACCTGTAATTAGTACCGGAGCCTGTGCATCTCGTATTTGACTTATAGAATTATAAATTAAATTCATTTTATCGTTTTTACTTGTAACTCTATCTTCTTCAATATGTTTTATAGCTTCGTTTCTAAAATAGTTTACTTCTTCTTTTAATTTTACTATTTCCAGTGCCTTCTCTGTTTGAATCAATAATTCATTTACATCAAAAGGTTTTGTTATATAATCATAGGCGCCCTTCTTCATACTTTCTATGGCGGTATCTATACTACCGTGAGCTGTAATTATTATAACTACAATATCCTCTTGAATTTTTTTAAGCTTTGTCAAAAGGTCCATTCCATTTATATCCGGAAGCCTTAAATCTAAAAATACTATATCAAAATTTTGCCTTTCAAATTCTAAAAGTCCCTGTTCTCCACTTAAAGTTAGACAAACTTCGTAACTGGTTACATCAAAAACTTTTTTAATAAGCCAACCTACATACTCTTCGTCATCAATAACAAGGATTTTACTCACTATATTACCCCCTCTTAATCACTAATCAGACCTAATCTAACAACAAATGTGGATCCTTGTCCCTTTTTACTAAAAACTTCAATACCTCCACCATGCATTTCAATAATCCCATTGCTAATAGAAAGTCCCAGACCTGTTCCCTTTTGTTTTGTTGTATAATATGGATCAAATATATTTTTCATCTCAATATCGTCCATTCCAACACCTGTATCTTTAAAATATGTTTTTATCCATTTATCTTCTCTAGTAGTACTTATTGAAAGAGATCCTCCATGTTCCATGCCTTCACAAGCGTTTATGATTATATTTACAAATACTTGTTTTATTTTGTCACAATCTATTAATAACTTTGGTAAATTATCCTGAAGATCTAACTGGAGTTTTACATTATTGTCCTCAATATATTTTTTAGTAAAAGATAAAACATCTTTAATTAGAAAATTCAAATCCATGTCCATTAAAATTTGTTTTGAAGGTCTTACATAATCCAGTAATTCTTGAATAACTTTATTTTCCCTATCAGATTGTTCTTTTACTATTCTTACATACTCCTCAATTCCCTTGACACTAGCAAAATCTCTCTCCATAAGTTGTACTGTTCCTCTTATAATTCCTAGTGGATTCCTTATTTCATGGGCTACACCTGAAATCATATGCCCAAGGGCTGCTAGTCTATCAGATCTTGCTAGTTGTTCCTCAATACGCTCTTTACTTTCTAAAGCTTCAGTCATTTTATTAATGGATTTAGCAACTATGCCTAAATCTCCGTCTATGTCTTCTATCCTAAAGGATAAATCTGTTGACATTATTTCAAGACCATTTCGTATTTCAGTAATATTTTCATTTAAATGCTTAACCATAATCATCATTACTATAAGTCCTAGTATCATTCCGATTAATCCCAAAAATAACGTATACATTAACTTTAAAGGCATAATGCTAATTTGTGGTAAAATAGCTTCTTCTCCCCAAACTACTGCGATAATTTTATTATTGTAATGTAATGGATGAAAATATGTTAAAATTTCCACTTCATTGTGACTTATATAATTGATTTTGTCTTTCCCTGTCACTGATGTTTGTTTAATATACTTATAAAGATTTTCGTCATCTTTCTCTTCATTATTCGTTTTTAATCTATTTGAAGAATTATCAATATAATAGTCTCCAAAGGTGTAATTTTTACTATTAGCAGTCATGTATATTCCAATTCGAGTTCCCTTTGCAGATCTGGCGTTTGGCATAAACTTATCTTCAAGATTATCTTCAACGTTTCTAATGAGGCTATTGTTGTTTTTTAGATTATAAATTTCACTTTTATTTATAGCATCATCCAAGTAGTATAAAGTGTTTTTCATTCTTTCTTCTTGCGCTGCCTTTACTTTAGTTGTCACATTAAATGGCACTATTATATTCCATATTCCAATGGCTAGTGGCAACATTAATATTAAACTTATTACACAAATTATCTGGAATCTCAAGCTTTTGTTTAAAAATGATTTGAACATATTTCCCCCACTATTGATTGCATCTTCACATTATGGAATAATATGAATAAAATTGTTCATATATATGGTAAAATATATATATAATACATTGGCTAATGTATTATATAATGTAATATATTACATTATATATTATAATATTGTTTGAAAGCAAACAATTGTTGTCTGTTATTAGACAAATATTAAATATAGTTATTTCTTAATTATTAGGCTACACCATCTTCTTGCTTTATTAAGGTAAGGAAAATACATATTAACCGATAATATGTATATAAACTAAAAATATTGGGGGAAATGAAACATGAAGAAAAAAATCAATTTATCATTGTATGTTGTGTTAACTTTTTTACTAGTCTTTTATTATTCAGGAAATGTTGCCTTTGCAGATCTAGCAGATGCAGGCGTTAGCTATTCAGCTCACGTACAAAATATAGGCTGGATGAGTAGCGTAAGTGATGGTGCTGAAGCAGGCACCGATGGTAAAGGGTTAAGAGTTGAAGCTTTAAGGCTTAATCTTGTAAATGCACCAGCTGGTGCAGAAATAGATTACCAAACTTATGTGCAAAATATAGGTTGGCAGCCCTTAGTAAGTAACGGAGATGAAGCAGGCACAGACGGCAAAGGTCTTAGGATTGAAGCCATTAAAATTAAACTGCTTAACATGCCTGGTTATTCAGTGGAGTATCAAGCCCATGTACAAGATGTAGGCTGGATGGATTGGGTATATGACGGTGCTGAGTCAGGTACTAATGGACGTGGTTTAAGAATTGAAGCAATAAGAGTAAAAATAGTTCCTAATATAAGTGTAATTTCAATAGGCTTAAATAAAAGTTCAGATGCATTAACTATTGGAAATACTGATACATTAACTGCTACAGTAAATCCAACTAACTCAACTAATAAAAATGTGTATTGGACATCTTCTAATAATGGAGTTGCAACAGTAGACAGCACTGGTAAAATAACTGCAGTAACCGCTGGAAGTGCTACCATAACCGCACTTACAGGAGATGGAAATCGCCCAGCAACTTGCACTGTAACTGTAACTAGCGTAGATAATAATATAGTAACCTTTAAAGATAAGAATTTAGAGCAATACATTCGAACAATTATAAGCAAACCCACAGGCGTTCTATATAAAAGTGATGTTGTAAATATCACAAGTTTATATGCAGATAAATTGCAAATAACGGATATAAGTGGACTTGAAAATTTAATTAATTTAACTTATATTGATCTTGGAAATAATCAAATAAGCGATATAAGTCCATTGAAAGGATTAATTAATTTAACTTATATTGATCTAAGAAATAATAAGATAACGGATATAAGTCCATTAAAAGGATTAACTAATTTACGCACTCTTTGGCTAAATAGCAATCAGATAACTGATGTAAGTCCATTAAACGGATTAACTAATTTACTGATTCTTTATTTAAATAATAATGAAATAAGTACTGTAAGCCAGTTAAATGGATTAACTAATTTAAAAACTCTTCAGCTAAGTAATAATCTAGTAAGCCCTGCTAATTTACAACTATTAAAAACCGCTTTACCTGATTGTGGTATATTTGATTAAGGCAATTTAACAAGGGAGGTTAGAATTTGAAAATTATACGTAAAACAACTATTTCAAAAAGCTTATTAGTAATTTTTATAATCACATTGTTTTTTCAAACATCTTTTTATAATACTAATGTAGCTTTTGGAGTAACTAGTTCCACTACTGTAGCTACTTCCTCCAAAACTTTAAATTTGATTGCAGGAGGCGCTACGGTAACTCTAACATCCACTGTATCACCAAGCACTGCTGTAAACAAAGCTGTAATTTGGAGCAGTAGTGACAATACAATCGCTACTGTAAGTCAAACCGGTGTTGTAACCCCAATAGCAGCAGGTACTGCTCTTATTAAAGTGCAAGCAGTAGATGGTGGATATGCTGCTTTCTGCTATGTCACTGTGACCAATGTGGCTGTAACGGGAATAACTCTAAAAAAGTATCAAGCAACTTTAAAAATTGGAGCTACCGTCACGGTGAGTCCAGTTGTAGCTCCAACAGATGCTTCAAACAAATCCGTAACCTATAGCAGTAGCAATCCCTCTGTAGCTAAAGTAAGTGCAGCGGGTGTTATAACTGCAACCGCCATTGGTAGCTCAATTATTAGTGTACAAACGGTAGATAGAGGGTATACAACATTATTTATAGTTTACGTGCCTGCCACAGTGGATAGCATCACTCTCAGTAACAGTAGTTTAAAATTTAAAACAGGTGATACATCCGTAAAGCTTGGAGCTAAACTTATGCCTGACAATCTCTCAGTAAGGACTGTTCTTTGGACAAGTAGTAATAGTAACATCGCCAGTGTGGATTCAAATGGTAATGTAACCCCACAATCTGCAGGAACTGCAACAATAACCGGAACCTCAGCCTTGGATTCAACTAAAAAAGCTACCTGCAGCGTAACTGTAACTTCATCAGTAGATACTACAATCCATCCATATGGAATAACTTTAAATGCACATGAAGAATCTATGACCTTGGGCACTACTTTTACCCTAACTGAAGTTATAACTCCAAGTACCGCTGTAAACAAAACCGTAACTTGGAGCAGCAGTGACAATACCATTGCTACGGTAAGTGCCTCAGGTGTAGTAACCCCAATAGCAGTAGGTTCTGCTCTTATTAAAGTGCAAACAGTTGATGGCAGCTGTGCCGATGCTTGCTTTGTCACTGTAACAAAGGAAGATGTAACGGGAATAACTCTAAAAAAGTATCAAGCGACTTTAAAAATTGGAGCTACCGTGACCATAAGTCCTGTTATAGCTCCAACAAATGCTTCAGACAAATCCGTAACCTATAGCAGTAGCAATCCCTCTATAGCTAATGTCAGTGCAGCCGGTGTTATAACTGCAACGGCAGTTGGCAACTCAACTATTAGTGTACAAACAGTAGATAGAGGTTATACAACATTGTTTTTTGTTTCCGTACCTGCAACAGCAGTTACTACTAGCATTACCCTTAACAAAAGCAGTTTAACGTTTAATAATATAACTGATCCCTCTGTAACCTTAACAGCGGTGTTGAGGCCTAACACCCTTAGCGTAAAGACGGTTATGTGGACGAGTAGCAATTCTAGCGTAGCAAGTGTTGATTCAAACGGTAAGGTAACTCCAGAATCTGGAGGAACTGCAGTAATAACTGCAACTTCACTTTTTGATACAACTAAAAAAGCTACCTGCAATGTAACTGTTGTGCAACATGCAACGGGAGTCACTATTAAGTAGCAGAGATAAAAGAAAGTTAAGAATTGACAATGGACAATTCACAATTCACAATTATTTACTTGAAAAAGTTGAGAATTAAAATTTGAAAGTGGAGAGTTAATGATGTTTTTCCTCGCTTTGCTCAGAAAAGCTAACAATTAAATTTTAGGGGCTGTTGCACTAATTTCTTAGTGCAACAGCCCCTTTCGTATATTTTAAAAAGGTTAAAATTCACATCATTGTTCTTATTAAACTTGTTAATGTCAAAATAACTATACTGATACTGCAAATAGATGTAATGAATTGTCTATCTGTAGACCTGTATTGACCCAATACTACAACACTTGAACCTAAAAACATTACAATTGTAAGTGCAATATTATTTTTATATGGGTTGTAAATAATAATATATCTAATGAAATAAACATCAAATAGCGCTATTGCTATTAGAATTATTTTAAATAAAATATTTTTTAAATTCAATTATATCCTCCCCATTATAAAGGTTAAAAAGAATTATTTGTGAAAAACCAACTGCCAGCTGTTTACTTGAAAAAGTTGAGAATTGAAAATTGAAAGTTGAGAGTTAATGATGTTTTTCTTCGCTTTGCTCAGAAAAACTAGCAATTAGTTTTAGATTTTACGTAGCTTTGCTACATAAAATCAACATTGACTCTCCACTCTCCACTCTCCACTCTCCACTCTCAATTGTCAATTGTCCATTGTCCTTTGTCAATTGTCCATTGACTTGTCACTTGTCTTTTGTCTTTTGAGCGTAATTCATAAGGTAATTTGCCTCTTGCACGTATTCTGGGTCTTTTAAAATTTGTGGGCTTATCTGAAAGCTTTTACTGCCAAGGTCTAGTCTTGTAACTCCGGTTTTATCACTACTAGCAGAACTACTTAGTAAAATTTCTGCGGTCTTAAGTGGGTCTATGGAATTTAAATATTTATCATCAAGAACTAAATCTGGGGTTATTCCTACCTTATTTATCTCATTTCCGTAAGGTGATACAAATTTAAAAGTAGTAAGCTTTAATACGCTTCCATCCGATAGTGGAAACATCACCTGTGCAACACCCTTACCATAAGTTTTCGTACCTATGAAATAAGCCTTACCATAATCCTTAACTGCAGCAGACAATATTTCTGATGCACTGGCAGTGTCTTCATTTACTAGAAAAATAATAGGCTTGTCCGAAATAACCTTATGATCAGCTCCATAAGCAATTTGAGTAGCACCAGTTTTATCAGTTAACTGTACTACAGGATTATTTCCAATAAAATATCCAGCAATATCCTGAGCAGTACTAATATATCCACCTCCATCATATCTTAAATCTATTATGTAGCTATCCACATTGGGCATTTTACTTAATACTGAACTAAATTCAGCACCAGTGTTCTCCCCAAAGGAAGCTAGATCTATATATCCAATATTATTATTAAGTACCGTTCCCTCTACCGTAGGAAGATCTATCTGTTTTCTAACAATTTTAAATTCTAATATGTTCTGTCCTCTTTTTAACTTAATGTCTATAGTAGTGCCTGCTACTCCTTTTACATAAGAAACAATCTGATCATTAGTAAGACCGGCAAGATTATGCCCATCTGCCTCAGTTATTACGTCTCCAGCCTTAACCCCAGCCTCTAGTGCAGGTGAACCATCAATGACCTCTATTACCTTAGCACCTTCTGGTACTATATTCATAGTAATACCAATACCACAAAAGCTATTATTTATGCTATTCACAAAATCAGAATACTCTTTTGCTGTAAAATAGTGTGAATATGGATCCTTCAAACCACTAACTATATCTGTTAGACTTGTCTTATTTAAAACTGAATTAGGAACAGTTTCTAGGTAATAATCTTTAATTATTTCCCTTCCTTGCTCTAAAGGACTGGCAGCCGTTGTTGTTGTGGCTACATCTGCTTTTACTATTACACCATTAAAAGCACTAAAAATTAATATAAAACTCAATAATACAGAACTAAACTTTGTTTTTATTCTCATGGCTTCTCCCTTCATACATATTTTTTAATTTCCATTGTATTTATATTATACTAAAAATGTCAATGTTATTTATATTATACTAAATATGAAGGAAGTATAGTATATTTATTTGTTTTCAGCTTTTAGGAATGATATATAAAAAGTTGAGAATTGAAAATTGAAAGTGGAAAGTTAATGATGTTTTTCCTCGCTTTGCTCAGAAAAACTAGCAATTAACTTTTAAATATTAAATATTAGATTTTACGTAGCTTTGCTACATAAAATCAACATTAACTCTCCACTTTCCACTCTCAATTCTCAACTCTCTTTTGACAATTGTCCATTGTCAATTTATTTCCTTTACTGCTAATTATTTTTTATCAACCATTTACCATTTTCCTTTGTTACTGTCCAGCACATTGCATCACTAAGATCTTTAGTACTATTTACGTTCTGAAGATAATAAACCTTATATGTATTACCATCAGTTCCTTGTTCTATAGCCTTTAAATGTTTTCTTATAGATTCTGGTGTTTTAGAATCATATTTAAAAACAACACTAGGCTTATTTACCTTTTGATTTGCCTGAAATTGTTTTTGTGGTAATGCAATGCTTGGGCTAGTAAGCAATACCTTATAATCATTATAAGTACCTTCTTTAAAATACTCCACTTTAATCAAGTTATAAACTGGTGCTGTTTGTGCTGCTGTATTTTCACTTTTATTATAATTATGGTAGCATATTGCAGCTATAATAATTACTATAATACATACTATTGTTCCTATGGTCATTTTTCCTTTTTTCGTCATTTAGAATCTCTCCTCTTAACTTTTTACCAATGCCTTACTTAGATATAACCATTAATATTATATCTTTTCCTGTTTTCTGAATTAAAACATTTGCTATGTGTTTATCTTTTTTAGATGAAATACTAAAATATTTTTGCCCTTTTGTAATAGTCCAACCATCATTTTTTAGGATACTTTCATAATTATTATAAACCTTAGTATCTGTTGTGTTCTTAATAGTATATTTTATAGTAGCAAGTGGTGCCTTTTTTGTTGCTGCTGTAAATGAAGTTGCTTTCACTGCACTATACTCTGGAAGATATTTTAACTCCTTAGTATAGGTTGTCTTAACATTAGTAGTAGCTTTAGTAGTAGCATTAGTAGACGTTTTAGAACCGCATGCGGCTAATGATATTGCTATAACTAATACCATACCAATGTATAAAAATTTTTTCATAAAAAATCACCTCGCAAGAATTTTTGTCACAATATCTATTATAACACAAAGAGAACCATCTCTGAAAATTACCATTCTCTTTTCATCTTTTATTAATTATTTTATCCTTCATTTCCTACGGTCAGGACTATGTTTGCCATCTTTCTCTTTAGTTAAGGATTTATAAAGCTCATCTATAAGACCATTGTTTTTTTCCTTAATATTTTTATAATAATCTTCTATGTTGTCAAGTTCTGATAAGGATAATGCATTGTAAAATTTGCTATTCTTACAGGCAACTTTTAATTCAAATATATTCTTATATAATGCATTAATAATCTTTAGAGCATCATAATCTTTGCTTTCATCAAAATCGTTTATAGTTAGAAAAGCTGTGTCAATGGTGCCTCTAATTAACTTAGAATAAATATGATTTTTATTGTCTGACATTTTTATTATATTTATAAGGTTATCTTGAACAGCTTGACTATTGAATTCTTTATATTCTGAAGATCCAATGAGATAATTTATTTGAACATTTAAGGCTTCAGCAATTTTTTCTAAAACATCTAGGCTTGGATTACTTTTAATGTTACTTTCCAGATAGGATATGTACTGACCTGTTTTACCTATTATTCTGCCCAGTTCTCTTTGACTAATACCAAGTTCAATTCTAGCCTTTTTTATATTATTTCTTAACATGATATCACCTCTTATATTATTATGCTACCGCAAATGCCATTTGTCAAAATATTTTTATGATTTCATATTGACAAATCATATTTTCAGATATAATATTAAGATATCAAATATGATTTGACATATTAAGTAAAATATATAATTAAATGGTTGAATAGTAAAGGGGGAGTAATCAATGATTCAGGTTAAAAATGTTATTGTTAATAGCATGATGAATGAAAACTTCAAAACTTGCAAATTAAAAAATTGGAATCATGAACTTGGGAATGAAAAATGGTTTAAACTAGCAACCCAATACATTACAAAGTTTGAAGAAATGAAAATTAATAATCTTGGAATGCTTATATGCGGTGAACCTGGCACTGGCAAAACATATTTTTCCTCATGCATAGCTAATGAATTACTAAGCAAATTAGTTCCTGTGGCATTTGTTAGTACCACAGATCTAATGTCACAGATATCAAAAAGTAAAAGAAGCTTTGGAGATAAAGGACTATTACCCATAATAAATGCCTTAGAAAATACAGATTTGCTCATATTAGATGATCTAGGACGTGAAGAAGATAATAGGTGGACAAGAGCTCTCATATATATGGTTATTGAAAAAAGGATTTCATCTAAATTACCATTAATAATAACCACTAATATGAAGATTCCAGATTTAATGGCCAGGTATGATGAAATAACCTACAGTAGAATAACTGAGATGTGTAGTCTCATAAAAAATTCAGAAAATCACATTTGAAAAATACAGAGAAAAAAAGGATGAAATATTTTTAAAGAAAGTTATGGAGTGAATTCTATATGAAAGGTGGTTTTTATAATAGAAGAACTTGTTAAAATTGCTAAGAATGGTAATGAAGAAGCCATGGAAGATATTATAACGAAATTTAAATACTTTATAATAAAGCATGCAACTAGGTATATGATTCCATCTTATGATTTACAAGATTTGATTGAGTATGGAAATTTGTCTGTACTAAAGGCTGTAGACCAGTATAATCTGGGCAATAAAAAATTCACTACTTATTGCACAAATACTGTAATAAATAATTATAATGCACTTTTGAAAAAGGAGATTAAACTCAAGAAAGAAGTTCAAAATGAAGATGTACTTAGCTTGTTAGTAAACGATTACAGTTTGGAAGATGAGTTTATACGCAGAGAAGATAAAAAACGAGTTGTACAAGCTTTAAATGTACTTGGAGTAGATGAGAAGAGAATTATTAAAGGGGTATATTTTCATGATAAAACATTGAAAGACACAGCCTTAGAATGCAATATTGACTATAGAAAAGCGGTGGAAATAAAAAAAAAGCATTAAATAAACTGGGAAAATTTTTGAAATAGCATATATATTTATGACGGTGAAAAATCCGTTAAAAACAATAATCAGTGAAATAAGGAGCCATCCTTATTTCCTGCAATGGAAAGGAGGGATAGTATGGCAGCAACATCAACTTTAGTTTCAAATTCTGTTGTTATAGTAAGTAACATTGGTAAAACTGCAACTGGGAAAAATATTGTTAAAAAGACTACATTAAGTAAAATTGTAACAACAGCTTCTGATCAAGACCTTTATGATGTAGCATTTGCAATTGGTAACATTCTTAATTTCCCAGTTTCAGCTATAGAAAAAGTTAACAATAGTTTATTGGCTAACGCTTAGTTTAGGCATGGTCAGAATGTCTATTAGAAAGGAGGTGAAAAACATATGGCTCATAAACTTACTATGAAATTTACAACAGAAGAAGAAGGCAAATACTTCACTATAGTTGTAAATAATATAAAGGAAGATGCAAATGGTCAGCCAACTTTAGCTCAGGCAGACATTGGTACTCTTATGGATCTTATAGTCCAAAAGAAAATTTTCTCAACAAGCAAAGGCTTACTCATTGGTAAAAAAAGTGCAAAAATATCTAGTTCAGCTTCACAAAGTTATGACCTTAACTAAGGCATCACTAAATGCCTAAATCTCAATTGCTATAGCAGTTTTTATATAAAAGGATATGCAGATTTTTTTTCTGCATATCCTTTGTTAGGTAGCTATTAGTAGTGCAAATCTAATTTATCATTTTCTTTTTTAGTTCTAGTACTTTTTCTATTGTAAGTCCTGTTCCTTTGGCTACCATTTCTTCACTTATTCCAAGTTTTAGAAAGTTTGTAGCATCTTCTATTGCTTTTTCAGTTACTCCTTCTTCTTTTCCTTCTTTTCTCGATTTTTCTGATGCAGACTTTATCCTGGTCACATTGTCATGGATTTCAGCTTCCCTTGATTCGTATGCAAATCTTGCTTTTTCATCCTTACTTATTACCTGTAGCTCATCATATGCTTTTCTAATACTCTTATTTTTCAAAGCTATCATTTCCATCTCTCCCTTCGATTTAGCTCCTAAAAATTCCATCCATTGGATTATTTCTGAATTTTCATTTTTTTCTATACCCTGTTTTTCAAGTTTAGGTAGTTCTAAATAATGTATCTCCATTACTTCAGTAAGTCTATAATTTGTTTCATCCTCAGTTATATGGTAACTAGTATGTATCTTATTTAGTGGTATACATTCAAAGTCCAATATATTTATGGTTATACATTTCTTAAGTACATCATAAGAATCTCCTGTCTTTATCTGTCCACTATACATTTTAGACCAATAGAAAGTAGTTCTTTCAGCCATATATTCCGTTGATACTATTTGTATCTCTATATCTATTTCATTATCATCTTTCGTTTTTGCCCTAATATCCAGAATTCCTTTTTTATCCTCAGCAAACTGCTTTTCTAAATCATTATTGATTATCTTTAAATCATTAAGTTCATCTTCTTCTATACTTAATATAGAACATAAAAGTGATTTTAGTGAATCTATATTCTTTGGATCTCCAAATAGTAATTTAAATGCAAAGTCTATTTTAGGAGACATTATAAAGTTATCATCTTCTGATATTATCTTCGATGCTATTTTCATATTTTGTTTTCCTTTTGTCATAACCAAAGTATCACTCCCTCACTATTACCTTTTACAATTCACAAATATTATATTCATATCATTATACTTATTTTATCAGAATATTGTATTTAAGACTACTGTCTGTATAATTTTATTTTGAGATGTAGTTTTTTAATACAATATTGTATTAAAAAACTACACTCTGTATACTTTTGTTATAGAAAAGTGTAAGATTATATTACGTAAGTATATACTCTAAATGTTACGTAATACTTAGAGTATATATAAAAAATATTTGAGCATATTATGTAAGGATGAATGAAAGTGGGTGTTGCGATAATGGATACTAAACCACCTATTACTAAAGATCAAATAGTAAAAGCATCTATAATTTCTAAAAGATTAGGCCAGTATAAAACAAAAGCGAAAATAAATCCTATCTATATTTCTGATAATGGATCTATAGATACAGTTTTACTTTCATATGATTACTATGAAAATATGTATAAGCGACTAATGGAATTAGAAGCAAAAGAAGAAGATAAAATATTATCTGAAAGAATAGATCGTCTTAATATTAATCCATCTGCTGCAATCTCTTGGAAAGATATACGACGTACTGGTAAATAATTTTGGATACTGGAAAAAGATTTGAAATTAAATTTGATCCTGATGCTGCTAAAGAATACCAATGTTTAGATAATTCTGTAATTGAAATTGTTAACAAAGCAATTGATGATTTAGAATTAAGAGCAGATGAAGTTGGTAAGCCCCTGAGCAATATGCAATCTTCCAAGTTATTTGGTTGTAAAGAAAAAAAGCTTAGAGATGCAGGTATAAGAATTGTTTTTAGAGTAACTGATGAGAATGTAGATATTCTTAGAATAGTTTATATTTTAACTATTGAAAAAATAAGTAGCGATTTTGTATTTAAAATAGCAAATAAAAGAAATATTACAGTGAAAAAAATAACTAAACAAAAACTAAATGATTATTTGCAATCATGCAAATCTTGGAATGATTGTAACAAAAAATAGGAGAGAGTGGATAATTTTAACTCTCTCCTATTTTTTGTTCATGACCCACGCTAGTTTTTAATTCATATATGCCTATTTCACCATTTATAAATGTTATTGTAATTGTAAAGTCCTTATTAGGGACAACCTCTTTTACTCTTGGATTCATAATCAACCTCCTACTTCAAAGGATCAATCTTGTAAATATTTTCACCCTTAATTGCAAGTTCCCATATATCTTTTATAGCTTCATCAGTAAGCGGTAAATTTTTCTTTAAAAATTCATCATCATAGCCATATTCTATCATGGTTTTAGCAACTCTATAATAATACTTTGCCAAATTTATTTCATATCTATCATATTTTCTCTGGTGATCGTCTAAAATACCCTTCCATAGTGATATGTTGTTAGGGTTTTCTTCCATACGTTTCTTATCTTCTTTTGAAATCTCAAACTCACCTTCAAGCTCTTCTTTTTTGACTTTACCAATATACTTGTTAAAATCCTCATTATATCTTCTTCTTGTTTCATCAAATGCATAGCTCTTGTACATCCAGACTGGTATTTTGTAATTTTCGGCTGTTTTAGCAGCTTCGTCAAAAGATAGTTCTCCACTAATATATCTCTCCAGAATTGAATCTACTATTTTTTTTTCTTCCTTAGTCCAGTTATACATCTTTTCCCCCCAGAATTCGCAACAAAATATTTTCTCGTTTTTCACTTTATATTGAATTTATGTTTGCAGTATACCTTGACATGAGTACTATCTAAATTTTAAGCTTTTTTATTGTTTGAATAATTTCTTTTTTAATTTCATTATTTCTTCTTCACTCAATTTTGAATATTTTTTAATCTTCTCAATTGGTTCTCCATCTAACAACATTTCTGTTGCCACTTTTTCTATCCCTTCTTCTCTTCCTTCTTCTCTTCCTTCTTCTCTTCCTACTTCTCTTCCTTCTTCTCTTCCTTCTTCTGTGTAATGTAACTTTCTAATCTCATCTATACTCAATTTCAAAACACCTCCATTTACCTTTTTAAATTTTTCATATTTTTTCTCTAACTCTGGATTTTGTATTAAAAATAAGTATTCTAAAAAATCTACTAATGCTTTAATTTGGTCATCATTTTTAACTTTATCGTAATTTACTAATTCTGATGCTAATTTTATCTTTGCATCATATATATCTTCATCACTAGTATCAGTTTCCAATAGATTTTTTGCCATTTTAAAAACTAATTTCAATGGATTATCATTACTTATTTTTTCAAGATTTATCTTTTCTACATCAATAGTCCTAAAATTATATGTTAGTATTTCTCTTTCTATCTCAGGTAATTTATATACGTAGCTTTTATCTTTTCCGCGGTCACCTTTATACGTATATATTGCAGCTGCCACTATTTCTGATTTGTCGTTATATTTATATCTGAATTTATCCCATATCCTATAAAAGTATCTGAACATTCTTTCTCCAAAGACTTCCTGTCCACTGCCATAGCTTTGTACTTCTACATGAATGAATAAAATCTTACTTCCGTTATCTTTTAACCTAACTTTTATTATTTTATCTGATATTACTTTTTCGCTGCTATCTTTATCAAATATGTCCTTTTGTATTTCTTGTAACTCCTTATCCAATGATTCTGTTCCAAAATTCCAATCTATTTTATTAAATATCTCTGGAAAAAGTAATTCTACTATTTCTACTTCAAATGCTTCCAAAATTGATTTCCAAGCTGCATCATAGTCATGTTTTTTTGCCAAAATTTATCCACTTCCTTGTAGTTCTATAATTGTCTAGTTAACTTTATCGTAATTTACTAATTCTTCAGCACCCTCAGTGGGGCCTTACGAACAAAGCGAGTTTGCTTTCCAAGTACGGCACTTAGTAGTGCTATTATCAGGTCTTTATTTTTTTCATTTCCAAATATATACTTAAACACAAAATCAAATTTAGGAGACATTATGAAGTTATCATCTTCTGATACTACCTTCGCTGCTGTTTTTACATTTTGTTTTCCTTTTGTCTTAAGCAAAGTATAACTCCCTCACTATTACCTTTAACAATTCACTAATATTATATTCATATCATTATACTTATTTTATCAGAACATTACATTTTAGGCTACACTCTGTAGACTTTTATTTATCTTCATTCGAAACTGTATTTCAATTAACATAATTCTGTTCGATAAATCATTATTTAACGAAAAAAGAGAACCACCACGTCTGGCGATTCTCTCTTTTATGCTTATATTTTTTTGTTCACACTTTGTTCATGACCCTCGGGGGTCTTTATAAAGTGTACCCTTTGTCAAGGACAATTAAAAAAAGCTATGAAGCATTAAGAAGGTGATTTCTGTATTGAACAGGAGTCATCTTTTCTAAGTTCCACTGACATCTGTATTTATTATAATAAGTCATATATTCTTTAATTACTTCTGTTAATCTATCCAAAGTTTTACATGATTTTATATCTACTTCATCTTTAAAGTGTCCAAAAAAGATTCCTGTGGAGCATTATCCCAACAGTTTCCACGTCTTGACATGGACTGCCCTAATCCATATTTTTTAACTAAGTTTTGGAAAATCACACTTGTATAATGTACTCCTTGATCTGAGTGAATATATGCATCCTCGGTTAATTTAATTTTTCTATTCTTTTTTAATTTGCGGATAGTATCTGTGGCTAATTTTAGCTTCAAACTATCAGATACATTGTAAGCCAATATTTCATTTGTAGAGCTATCCTTAATTGTTGATAAATATGCCTTCTTGCTACGTCCATATAGCAAGTAAGTTATGTCTGTGAGCAGCACTTTACCGGGTATATTTTGCTTGAAATTTCTATTTAGTAGATTTGGTAAAATAGCATCTTCTTTATTAGCTTTCATCATTCGTCTATAAGGATTAGCTTTTCTAAAAGGACACACAATTCCATATTTTTTCATTATTCTTCTAATGCGTTTCAAATTGTATACAATGCCATATGTATTTTTTAAAGTCATTTTTATTTGTCTAGCTCCTTTTTTATGGTGTTTAAAGTTATACGCATTTAGGATATTATCTCTAACTGCCTCATCCTGAGTATCACGTTGTTTTCTTACGGTCTGTGAATTAGACGACAAGTAGTTGTAATAGCCTGATTTGGACACACCAGCTATTTTACATAAGTAACTAAGCATATTTTTTAAATTATATTTTCGAATTACTGAATTAATGATACTAAATTTTTCTCTTGAAAATAATATTATTTTTTTACCGACCCTCTTTCTAGCAAATTGATTTTTTTTAGCATTTCATTTTCTGCTTTCAATAGATTTATTTCTGCCTTAAGACGTTCTACTGTCTGCTTTTTATTTTTGGGTCGCCCTGAACGTATTTTTCTTAAATCAGATAGTCCACATATTCCTTTATCTCTATATAATACACGCCATCTTTTACTAGCAGAATTAATACGGTTCTTTCCAAGAACATCTATATCAAAATTATGGTTTTCAAAGATTTCTATTGGAAATTTGCCACTTTCAATCGCTAGTACAAAAACACGTTTAAATTCATCAGTATAAGTTATCACTCTATCACTAACTTTTCGTACATATTTGTTTTTTGATAACATCTCTATTTCTTTTTCTGTGAAATCTTTAGTACTCATTTTCTCCACCTCTAACCCTTTACCTTTTATTATACTACAAATAAAAATATCCTACAGAGTAGGCTTTTTTACATGTCTACTCTATAGGGTACATTTTATTACGAGCGAAGCGAGTTTGCTACCTAATTAACCCGAATGAATCTATGACGAGCTGTTTTGATTACAATAGCAGTCCTATAGCCATAGGTAAATCAAAATGTGTGCCACTTTTCTTTATATTACTAGGTGCAAGGTTTATCAATATTTTCATTTAAGGGAATTCAAATTTAGAATTAATTATAGCTGATTCTATTCGTTGAGTAGCTTCCCTAATAGCAGCATCACCTAATCCTACTATAGCAAAGGAAGGCTTTCCAAAAATAGTATCCGTTTCTATTGTTACCACATATCCGTCTATTCCTGTTATTGCAAATGAATTAACTACGGATGCCAACTTCCCCCATCTCCTTATCATACTTATGATTTATTCCTTGTTCAACAAATGTCTTATAATCTTGCCTATTTTTAAAATAACTCAATATGCTTTTACTATTTATTAGCTTCTCTTTAGTACTACCAATATACATAGAGTAACTGCTCCATTTATACGCCTCTGGTTTTGTTACCATGTTTGCGCGCATTGGATTAAGGTGAATATACCTACTAGTCTCAAGTGATTGGCTATCGGTTTCTATGATTTCTGAAAAGTATCTATCTTGGTATAAGTGTCCTATATAATTGTATTTGTGATTAAAAAACTTTGCATAGATACTATTAACTCTTGTGATAAAATATTTATAATGCATGTCTTTTGTTTGGATCATTAGGTGAACGTGATTATCCATAAGGCAGTAACAAACTATATTGAACTTATTTTCATAATAATCTAGTGCATTTTCCATTAATGTAAGATATATTTGGAAATCTTCCTCATCTTTAAATATATCATTTCTTCTATTTCCTCTTGCAGTTATATGATAAGAAGTGTCAGGATACCATGTTTTAGCTTTTACCGACATATATTTTTCACCGTCCATAATAATTCTTAGCTAGATTATTGACTATTACTATTAATTTTATTCCATAGGGTGTTTATTTTCAGAAATAAAAAAGAATCGTCACATCTGACGATTCTTTTTTTGCTACTATTTGTTTGTTCATACTTTGTTCATTACCCCCGGGGGTTTACAATGCCTCTTATATATTCTACGTCTAGTTCATTTATCTCGGCGATATATTCTATAGAAAGTCCTTTTTTATATTGTTTCAATATTAATTGTTTTATTACTTCTTCCCGTCCCTCTTCCCGTCCCTCTTCTTTATAGTGTAACTTTCTGATTTCATCTATACTCATTTTCAATACACCCCCATTTGTATTTTTATACGCCTCATACATCTTCTCTAACTCTGGATTTTCGATTAAAAACAAGTATTCTAAAAAATCTACTAACGCTTTAATTTGATCATTATTTTTAACTTTATCGTAATTTACTAGTTCTTCAGCTAATCTTATCTTTGCATCATATATGTCTTCGTTACTTGTACCAGTCACTAATAGATTTTTTGCCATTTTGAAAACTAATTTCAACGGATTTTCATTATTTATTTTTTCAAGATTTATCTTTTCCACATCAACAGTTTTAAAATTATATGTTAGTATATCATTTTCTATATCAGGTAATTTATATACATAGCTCTTATCTTTTCCACGGTCACCTTTATACGTATATATTGCTGCAGCCACTATCTCTGATTTATCTTGATATTTATACCTGAATTTATCCCATATCCTATAAAAGTATCTGAACATTCTTTCTCCAAAAATTTCCTGTCCACTGCCATAGCTTTGTACTTCTACATGAATGAATAAAATCTTACTTCCGTTATCTTTTAACCTAACTTTTATTATTTTATCTGATATTACTTTTTCGCTGCTATCTTTATCAAATATGTCCTTTTGTATTTCTTGTAACTCTTTATCTAATGATTCTGTTCCAAGATTCCAAGCTATTTTATTAAATATCTCTGGAAAAAGTAATTCTACTATTTCTACTTCAAATGCCTCCAAAATTGATTTCCAAGCTGCATCAAAGTCATGTTTCTTCGCCAAAATTTATCCACTTCCTTGTAGTTCTATAATTGTGTAGTTAACTTTATCGTAATTTACTAATTCTTAAGCACCCTCAGTGGGGCCTTACGAACAAAGCGAGTTTGCTTTCCAAGTACGGCACTTAGTAGTGCTATTATCAGGTCTTTATTTTTTTCATTTCCAAATATATACTTAAACACAAAATCAAGTTTAGGAGACATTATGAAGTTATCATCTTCTGATACTACCTTCGCTGCTGTTTTTACATTTTGTTTTCCTTTTGTCTTAAGCAAAGTATAACTCCCTCACTATTACCTTTAACAATTCACTAATATTATATTCATATCATTATACTTATTTTATCAGAACATTACATTTTAGGCTACACTCTGTAGACTTTTATTTATCTTCATTCGAAACTGTATTTCAATTAACATAATTCTGTTCGATAAATCATTATTTAACGAAAAAAGAGAACCACCACGTCTGACGATTCTCTCTTCTTTGCTTATATTTTTTTGTTCACACTTTGTTCATGACCCTCGGGGGTCTTTGTTCAACATCTTTAGCGATTCTCCTTCTTTGCTTCTATTGCTTTGTTCATGACCACCGGGTGGTCTTACTTCTCTGTATCTACAATTTCATTAAACAACTGACTATTTTGTTGGATTTTATCTTTAGATCCTTCTACAAAATATATATTTTGTTTTAAAATCTTATCTAGCATGTCTCCATAATTTCTTATATCTTGTGGTGTAGTTGAAAGTGCCTGATTTTCAGCATCCAACAGCTCAGTAGACGAAGTATTTGTCAGATACATAGAATCACAAAGCTCACATTGTACAAGAGGTCCCTGGGCTTTTAAATTAACATACGGTTTAATAGCACCTATAATATAATTGTTCATTTCATCATCTGTTGCTTGGAAGTTTTTAAGGTAATCTACTGTACCTTTAAAAGCATCTAGAGTTTCTTTAAGATTGGGATCTCTCTCTGAAATAAGTATAACCCTACCATCAGATGAAAATTCAGATTCCACTCCATAAGCTCCACCAGTTGTTCTTACTTTATTCCACAAATATCCATTATCTAATACATTCTGCAATACCATCATTTTTCCGCTGTAAGTATATCCTGCCTTTTTTAAATCTCCTGCTTGCAATATTGTCTGCACTTTTGCTGTTGAAGAAAAAGCGGTATTTTTATTAGGCTGAGCAAACGTATATTTTTGTTGTGGCAATATCTGTGAATTAATTAGAGGACTTATACGATTTAGCTCACTTTTAAATGTCTCAGCAGAAGTTTCATTTCCACTATAGCTTACTACAAGATTATTTTTATTAAATGCAAGGGCAGATGTATCTTTAAGATTTTTAGAAATACTATCCCACTCTTGATCAAAATTACTGTCCAAATCCTGTAGAAATTTATAGTATGAAAATCCTGTAAGTTCCTCATTATATTTTCCGGTTTCATTCATATATGAGTTCATTCTCATAATCGCATCATTTCCTGCTCCTGATGTTAAAACCATCTGAAGAGCTGATTTATCCTGTTCAATAATTTGTTTTATTTTTTGTTTGTCATTAAACTCACTGCTGTTTATAATTTCATTAAATATATCAAAAGTCTTTGATATATTTTCATCAGGTGCTAAAAGTGATGCAGTAATTTTAGGGCTGTAGTCATCAAGATTTTTACTATTTGCTACTCCTGAAGCACTAAAACTAATAGGATTACCAATATACTGTGACATTTCATTTGAAAGTTCTGTAGACGTATGTGTTTTAGTATTTACATTTCCCATTAGAGATGAAAGTAATTTCAAATAATATAATTTGTCCTGAGTAACCCCAGATGTATCAAAGTAAAAATTTATATTTGAGAGTCCATTCAAATCCACATTATGTGTAAGCACCTTTATGCCTGACTGATTTTCAACCTTGTAGTTTAAATCTGGGAGTTCCGGTTTAATATCTTTAAGAGAAAGCTTAGGTAAAGTTGCAAGTGCTTCATTGGAATCTCCACTTTTCTGCCATGCATTAAAATCTTCCGTACCTTTTAAAAGTGAAGCAGTACCAGTATCGCCAATCTGATTTTTATAATCTGCTAATTTTTTAGCCGTACTCTCAGCATTTCTACTTTCAAGCCCTGGGTCAGGTTTTAGTATAACCAGTGAATGATAGTTATTTGAAAGGAAGCTCTTATTAATCAAATCCTGAAAATATTTATTCATATCTAATCCCTGGATTTTTTTCATTACACTGTCCATATCAAAATACATTGTAGGATCTTTATCATAGATCCATGTAGCTAGTGCATCTTGTTGCATAACAATACCCTTTCCACCAGATATAGGAGATGAAAGATTTGTAGCACGATTGCTTATATCATAGGATGACATAGCGGATTTAAGAAAATCTTTATCAAATCCATTTTTAGAAATAGTATTTAGAGTATCTAAAATTGTTTTTTGAAAAACTTCCTTTGACGTTTCATCAGAATTAACAGCATTAATTGAAAACACTGGCTGAGCACCCTGCATACTGAAGGAAGAATTTACACTTTCAGCAATACCAGTATTGCTAAGTGCTTTTTTAAGTGGAGCATTGTCAGTTCCCATAAGCAAATAACTTAAAAAGCTCAATGCTACATTTGTTTCTTTGTCTTCTATATTACTTGTAACAAAGTTTAATGAAAGATACGTTTTCTTCTTTGTATCACTATCTTGAGACACAGGATAAGGAGATACTAAATCAGGAATATTAGATAAAGGTTTTTGATACTTAATTGACGTATCTACATTAACTTTATCAAATTTGCTTAAATAATTATTATCAATAAACTTAAGATACTGAGATATATCTAACTTACCGTATAAATATATATAGCTGTTTGAAGGAGTATAATTCTTTTTGTAAGTTGAAATCAATTTTTCTCTTGTAAGAGTAGGAATAGTATCTGGATTTCCACCTGAATCCCACTTAAAGGAAGTATCAGGGAAAAGCGACTGATTTATTGCATTACGTAAAAGCCACTGAGGATTGGAATAATCACCTTTCATTTCATTGTATACAACACCATTCATTGATAGAGCTGTATCCTTTGATGGAAGCTCGTACCTCCAGCCTTCCTGCTTAAATATATTAGGATCAGTAATAACATTTGGATAAAATACTGCATCTAAATATATTCCCATAAGGTTTTTAAGATCTTGTTCATTTGAACTTGCTACAGGAAAAGTAGTGTAATTAGTACCTGTCATAGCATTGATAAATGAACCTACTGATGATTTAAGCATTTCTTTAAATGGAGATTTTACAGGATAATTCTTAGATCCATCAAGAAGTGAATGTTCGATAACATGATTTACTCCAGTGTTATCTGTAACAGGTGTACGAAAGCTGATATCAAAAACTCTTTGAGTATCGTCATTTTCAACATACATCAGTTTTGCACCGGTTTTAATATGGGTAAATGACAAAATAGTAGATTTACTATTTGGGTCATCTTTAACTGAATCAAGTTGAAATCCATTATAGTTTTTTCCTATATCAGTACTTGTTATACTATCTCCATCTGCTGCATAAACAGTTGTAAGCGCTGGAACACATACCGTTACCTAAAAAAGCAGCTCCACATTAATCTGTGAGGCTGCTTTTTTTAATAAAATCCTTCTTTTGCAATTTTCTTTATGTAGTTATACTGTTTTCGAATAAGTTTCTTAAACTCAGTGTCTGATAGTTCATTGTACGTAGCTATGCCTTCTTCATAAAGACACTCGTATATTAATTCGCAATAATCATCGTCTTCTCGATGCATTTTTTTATATCTTTGTTCTAGCTCATATGGAAAATCAAGAGTATAAGATATTCCATCAATTTCTCCGCTGAGAAACTTCTTTGTCATATTCATCATGTAGTTAATATTAGGCTGACTCACTGCAAGGGTCCTCCTTTTTATTTATTTCTGTTGCCGTTGTATTTATTCTACATTCAAGCTGCACTTTATCTGCCCATGGCAAATATTCATCAAGCACAGAAGTATTTGATGCAAAATTACTATTGGGTAGTTTTCGGAAGAGATATTCAAGATATTTATAAGCATCTAAATTATTGGCTGTTGCCGTATTTATAATGCTAAATACAGTAGCTGACGCTTCTGCTCCCTCTGGCGAATCAGAAAACAGTGAGTTTTTACGTGTGATAGCTACGGGTTTCACTGCAATCTCCGATAAATTATTAGATAAAGGTATTCTTCCGTCAAGCAGAAAATTGGTAAAATATTTTTTATGATTTAGTGTATATCCCAAAGCTTTCTTCAAGTAGTATTGGTTAGTAAAGGTGTTTTCTGCCCATGCAAAAAAGGCATCCAATACAGGGACACTATATATAAGTCTTTTCTTTTTTCTTTCCTCAGGCAATAACTCTTTCCATTTTCTTTCTAGTCTGAAGAGTTTATCACAATAAGCTCGTCCAATGGCTCCGCCTGATCCTGGAATTTCTTTTTTTCTAGAATCCAATGGAATGGCGTCTAGATAATATCGTCTTAGATGGCTGAAACAAAGACATCGTATAATTCCTTCAACCTTTTCATACCCAGCATATGCATCTGAAACATGATAACTATGAAAACCTTCAAGAAACTTCTTTGCGTGGTCCCCAGAACGAGTGCTGGTATATTTGTATAAAACTATTGGTGGACCTTCACAGTTACCATTCCTATGTATCCAAATATAAGACTTGCTAGATGCATTTTTTCCATCTTCGTGATTTACCTGCCAGGTTGTTTCATCACTCATGATAACGTTGCATTTTAGCAATTGCTGGTGCATCTTATCATATAGAGGCTTCAACCAATATTCAGAGCTGCGTATTACCCAGTTTGCCATCATGTCTCTCTTAAGTTCAGCACCCATTCTTATAAAGTCTTTTTCTTGGCGGTAGAGTGGTACTGACATCATATACTTTTGATACATTACCCATGCTACGCATGAAGGCGAAGCAAAAGAGTGCGTAAGCACAGACACTGGTACAGGTGCACAAATTATAGAATCATATGGATTAGTATCATTTTTTCCACACTCAACACATTTATAAACATATTGGACGTAGTCCTTCATTATTAGCTTCGCTGGGATATATTCCATTTCAGATCTTACTTTTTTCTTTCCTATTATCTCAAGTTCACTGCCGCAGATTTTACAAATAGTTTCTTCGGCATTAAGGACACATTCAACTACCTCATGTGGTAGTGCTTTAATCAACTTTTCTCTGTCACCCTTTTTTCTAACAGGTCTCTTATGTTCTTTGATATTTATAACATTATTTTCGGTTTCATCTGTAATTTCATCAATTAGTTCACCGAAAAGGAAACATTGTCCATATACCTGAGGTGTTTTCTCACTTGATGCTCCAAACCTCTGTTTTGCTGCATGTAACACTGCTTGAGTGAGGACTTCAACATTGTGTTCTAGTAGATACACCTTTTCCTGCAGTGTTCTATTTTGATTTTCTAGTTGTCTAATACGTTGATCTTTTTCATCTGAAGACTGCATTTTAAAGGCTCCTTTCTGGTTAATCAATTAATTATATTATACCAGAAAAACGGCTATTATACTAGCTTTTAGGTGATATTAAAAAATCATATTTTCAGTATTAATATTTTCTTTATGTACCTTTTTCTGATCAATTTGCAGACCCTCCAAAAGCCATTCCATTTGACGTTTTGTTATATCTCTTATTTCGCCTTCATTCTTTGGCCACTGAAATTTCATATCATCAGCAAGAAATTTTGTAACCAAAACAAAGCCATTTTTATCCCAGCGTAATGCCCTAAGTGAGTTATGCCGTTTATTGCAGAACAAGAAAACACATTTTAAGAGTAAGGATCAAGTTTGAATTTCAATGAAACCAATGTAGCAAGTCCATTTTGTTGCTTACGAAAATCTGTTGCACCAAGAGCAATATAGATATGTTCAGCCTCATCGGCTATATGCTGTATCATAGTTTCTGCAGAACTTTCATTAGTCCTGCTAAAGAAGTTTGATTGAAATTACTTGGAACTGTTACCTGTATACTCTTGAAAAATATCTGGAAATCATCCGATTTAGCTGAATCGCTTATTGGTTTCTCGGCATTTAAAAGGATTGGAGTTATTTCAACAAATGCCATTTTGTTATCCGGTTTCTGTTTTTTGCTGATTTTATGATTCCAATAATGATACCTACTTTTGCTAATTTCATTGTTTTTACACCATTCTGAAACTGACATTCCACTTTTAGCTCTTTCATTAATTCGCTGCTCCCAAAGAAGCTGATCATTAGTTGTTGATCTCAAAATAAAACCTCCTATCGATTACTTTATCAAAGTATATCAAATGGGAGGTTAATTTACATTACGGTGTTTGTTCCATCGCTTACTAAACAGTTTGTCCAACAAGTGCCATATTACATGAAGAAAATAACATAAGAAATGTTAAAATAACTGTAGTGATTTTTTTTAAAAATATTTTCATTGTATAACCCCTCTTTTAGGCATCTGAAAAGAAATAACAAGTCAAAGATTCTGAGGATATTTTGCGGTAGGCAAGGAGGCATTACCTGCGCAAGCGTTGGCTATGTAATGGTTATGGCGACGAAGCATAGCACAAAGTAGACCAGAATACTGACTTGTTATTTCTTTGATGATGCCTTAATATATAGTCCATATGAAATAAAAAACTATCTTTACTTTCCCCCCATACGTTTTGAATTTTATGTTTCCAATATATATATTTATTTGATAAATATATATCACGTTCATTATATAGCATATATTGGGATATTTCATCAAAATAATAGGGAAAGTATCCAGTTATTTCATACTGTTCATTACATCAGTGTTTTTTGAAAACCATGGACTATTTTCAGGAGCAAGAATAAGAACCGCCACGTCAGAGAAGCAGTTGCCAGATTCCAAGTTCCAGATACCAGTTATTGTTTCAACTGATATCTGAAACCTGTTACTTGACAACTGCTTCTCTGTTTCCCTGTTCTTTGTTTATTTTAAAATATAGTTTTTTAAACCAATGTTAGATTTTTTTAATTCATTAATAATTATTTTTGCAACTGCGTTTGCTCCATTTTCTTGAAAATGGGTGTCGTCTCCTGCGCCTTTAGGATAATTTTTATTATATCCCGGTTTTAAATATAAGAAGATGCTCTTTGTTTTTTCTGCACCTAGAGACCCAAAATAAGCCTGACTTATAGTACTTAAATCAATAACTGGAACATTTTCTTCCTTACCTAAATCCTTCATAGCTTGTGGATACTTGCCATGAGTGGCTACAATTTTACCATTCTTATCAAAATCCCTTCTTGCCACCGGAGTAATTAATATGGGGATGGCCTTGTGTTTTCTTGCACCATCAATATATTGCTTTAGGTAGCTTTTAAAAGTAGTATCCGGATTAGTATATCTGGCACTATCATTTTTCTTCTCATCATTGTGTCCAAATTGAATTAATAAATAATCATTTGGCTTTATTTGATTTAATATTTTCTTTAAAGCTCCTTCGTCTATAAAACTCTTTGAACTTCGCCCTGATATTGCATCATTTTTTACAATAACATTATTTGTGAAATACTTATGTAGGACTTGTCCCCACCCAGCTCTTGGAGCCTCTTTACTAGGATAATTTGAAACAGTTGAATCTCCAGCTAAATATACTGAAATTGATTTTGGGCTTGCTTTTGTGGTAGTCCCACTTTGAAAAAAAACTACTAAAGCTAAGCAAATACCTATAATGACCACACCAAAAGTTAATGCTATTGTTTTTGATTTTTTACTCATAACTTATTTCCCCCCCACTATGTGACAAAACCCCCGGCAATCATGCCCTGGGGGTTTGTCCTTTTTAATTTCACGTTAACATTTTTGTTTAATAATTATTTACCACTATTTGAATATTATATTAATTGTCTTTCCAAATCCGTTAGCTGTACCAGTAATTGTAACAACCTGTCCAGCTACAGGCGTACCTGAGATAAGTCCAGTACTATCTACACTAAATTCACCTGCTGGTGAAACTGAAGTTTGTGTAATACTGTCTAAATTACCATCCAATTTTCCATATCGATCAACAGGACCCATATAAAGCATTTTTTTACCTATAGCACCTGAGAATGTATTCTTAGTCAAATAACAACCAGGTGTTAATCCACAAGCAGTTAAATTTATTTTTGATAAGTCAATTGTTACATTATTTCCAGTACTATCTACTGAAAGACCAGCATTTCTGGGAGGCAACGTAAATACCCACTGAAGTAGCTAATATTGGTGCATTTGTAGAATTAATAGGTGTTGTTAATGTATGTACAAGTCCATCAGTACCCATTATTGATACTGATAAATTAGTACTTGCTGTTGTTGCATAGTTTGTTGTTGCTATTCCAGCAATATATATATCACATGGATCCTTTGGAACAGCACCTGCCGTGTTATTAGAAGCTCCACCTATAGTAGTAAAGTCAGCTTTATTATCAAAGGTTGCTGAAATTATTGTGTTGGTGGATAAACCTGTAATTGCAGATTTAGTTTGAGGCGCTAATTTTACTTTTGCTCCGCTTGCTGTTGTACCGTAAACAACTGGGTTAGCAAGATAATCTGTACTTGTATATTGAACGCTAACTCCATCTCTTGCAATAACGGGTTCGGCCATTATTGGAGTTGTAACTGTACTTATTGTATATCCTGTAATATTATTACCATCCACAACTGACATTGTTTGTGAATTCGTAGATATTACCTGAGTTGCAACTGGCTTAGATGTATCAATCACATTGAATGAAATTGTTGCTGTTCCTGCTGCTACGCCGGTAATACTAATACCTGTTCCTCCAGCAGCAAAACTCGAAACACTAACAACAGCAGGATTACTACTAACTGGTACAACTTCGTAATTACCATAATTACCTGTCATATTAATACTTCTACCATATTGATCTATTGCGGATAAACCACCTTTATTATATCCAAAGTCTAATATTTGTGTGTTACCAGGTTCAACACAATTTGTAAATTTTGCTGGAGCTATAGCTACACTATCAGCTATCCAAGGATCTTGAACACTTATATTTAATGAACTATATTGTCCCGCTTTTGTATTTGCTGTTACAGTTTGATTTCCAGTAGATGTGAATGGTCCATTTAATACTAGTGAAGCAGTTCCATCAGAATTTCGCTCAAGTGAAGTACCCGCACTGAATGTAACGTCTCCAACTAAACTACTATATGCTTTTATTGCTTTTCCATCTTCATCTAAAGCTGTAAATGGAATTATTACTGAACTATCATTTTCAGCTACAACTTGTGCTAGCGACTGTAATTTAAATGAATATACTTCTGATTCTCTCTTCAATGTAACATTCAATGATGAAGTCTTTGCTGTATATGTCATAGCACTAAGTACTAGTGGCATATCTTGAGGAACATTATTTCCATTATCAGTTACTTGAATTACTGCATTATTTGAATTATTTGGATCTTTTACAATTTGAGCAGTTACATCAGTATCTGTTGAAGTTATGCAATTTTTAAGACCAGTAGTACTTGTGTTTGTAACTACACCATTGACAATCAAGTTGTAATTTGATGTAGGGTTACCACTTATATCTGTAGCTGTAAATGGAAGGTAGAATACATCTGTAGTATCTCCTGCAGTTAATACTTTACCATTAGCATTTGTTAATGCTTTTCCAAGTACAAAATTACTTAATGTTCCTTCTTGTGTAGATGTAGTTAACGAAGCACTTGTATTAATTGCACTTGTTGAATCATAAGCAGTTATATTAATTGTTGGGAATGTAATAAGATTCATATTAGTACTTGGTGTTATTGTAATTTCACCATTACTTCCTGAAACTGTACCAACTCCACTTTGGAATGTTATATCATTAGCAATAGCTGATGAAGTAATATCAGCTCCATATTGATCTAACACTTTATAACTTGCATATCCAGTCTGAATATTGTTAACAGTCTGAACTGCTAATGTAGTTGAAGTTATTTTAATACTAGCAATTTTCTCATCTGTTACAGTTACGCTTGTAGTTCCAAGATCAGTTGTTCCATTTTTTACATCAACAGTATAAGTATTTGCTGGAAGATCCGATGCAGTTGTTAATGTAGCTACTCCTCCATTCCATGTAGGTGTTACAGTTATAGGAGTTGTACCATTCATTACTGTAAATGTAATTTTTGATGTGTCTTTTGGTGCATTGCTAAATGTTACAGTTAAATTGTTAACGTTTGCAATTTTTACAGAAGAAACGGTTACATCTTTAGTGTTTGTTATAGCATTTATCCTAGCAGTTAATGCTACATTAGTACAGTATCTTGTACTAATGTAGCATCTGTCTTTGCTGCTAATATATCTGCTGCTGCGCCTGTTGTTTCTGCCATCTGTACTGCATTGATTGCAGTTACTTCTGCTGTTTTTTCAGCCTCAGTTTTTACAAGTTCTATTCTTAATGCCTCAATTCTAAGACCCTTTCCAACTGTACCTGCTATTGTTGCTTTACTAATGTCTGTTCCATTGGAATTTTCTACTGCAGTCTGCCATCCGATATTTTGAACGTGTGCTTGATATTTTATTGCATATCCAGGAAGACCAGCTAAAGTTATTTTAAATGCTTCTTCTCTAAGTCCTTGTCCATCTTTACCAGCTTCTATTGCAGAATCAATAGATGTGTTTCCAGTTGTAGTAACTGGTGCCTGCCACCCAACGTTCTGTACTTGACTTTGGTATGTAATGCTTGCACCTTGTGGCAAATTAGTTCCTGTGATTTTGAATGCTTCAACTCTTAACCCTTTTCCATCAGTACCTGCTTCACTAACAGTAGCAATATCTGCTTGGTCACCAATTGTTGATACTTGTTTCTGCCATCCGATATTTTGAACGTGACCCTCATATTCAACACCATATGTTGATGCTGGTGCTGTTGTTACTGGTGTGGGTCTTGTTGCTTTTACTGGCGTTGTTGTTACTGCATTTACTGGTGTGGCTGTTGTTGTTGTTGTTGTTGTTGTCCCTGCTTTTGGTGCTGCTGTTGTTACTGTTGTTGGTGTAATGCCTGCGAAAACACTAGCTCCAGGTAATGCTGTTGTTGCTGTTAAAGCTACTGCAATAAGAATAGTTAAACTCTTCTTCTTCATTAAAAAAATCCCCCCTATGTTTATCCAAATATTTTCTTACATGATATCATAAATTTACTTTTACATACAATTTTAATCATATATTTATGATTTTGTTTGTTTTGACACACAAATACATTATATACTTAC
This sequence comes from uncultured Clostridiaceae bacterium, assembly GCA_963725425.1. GTDB lineage: Bacteria > Bacillota > Clostridia > Clostridiales > Clostridiaceae > Clostridium_I. Next base: position 198,801 of record CAVRYJ010000044.1, on the reverse strand, counting down.
TTATGAAATAAAATCAACATAATATTGCTTTATTGTTAGCGAATTGGTTTCGTGAACATATAAGCCATCATCAACAAAATAATAGGTCAGCATTCTGGCTTTTTTTATGGAACCAAAAGAGAACCGCCAGGACTCTCTGGCGATTCTCTCTTTTTGCTTATATTTATTTATTCACTGCTTTGTTCATGAACATCGGGTTGTTTTTGCCAGCGAATCGAGTTTGCTTGCTTAGTTAGCAGTAACTGTAACTGCAACATTTGCAGCTGTAGATCCTGCTACTATAGTTGGAATATTTAATGTTAAATTTCTAGTTTGTCCATCTTTTTTTACTGTTATAGCTTTTGTAGTTGCGACGCTTGCAACAGAATCAGTATTAGTTCCTGATACAGTTACTGTAGCAGTTCCTATAGAGCTTCCTGTCGTACTCACATATCCTATGGTATATGTGAGACCATCAATTGACCAAGTTGTAGGTGTAGTTCCACCAGTGAATTCTATTGAACCTGATGCTGGACTAAAATCTGTAGACAAATATCCGTCTCCTACAACAGTAAAGTTACTATCTGAAAATGTAGATTGAGTAGCTGTAAAGTCCTTCTTAAGAACTGTTATATCAAAATCCTTAGTATCATTAGCAGTGCCATTTACGATTGTAGCAGTTACTACTCCTGTTTTATCTCCAGCACTATATATTGGTCTTGTAACTACCCCAGTATTTGAAACTGCTGGATTTGACCCAGCAGTAATTACAACTGCAGGATTAGTAGATGCCCAAGTTATGGTTGATGCCGGTGTTGCTGTAGATACGATAGGTAATGTAATATTTGATTTCACTGTAGCATTTGTTTCTACTCCAGTATAAGTGATATTTGTTAATGATTTGTCTTGTTCCACTTGTGCTTGCCCTGATGCTATCTCTATCACTTTATATGTTTGCCCATTTGTTAATCCTGTTATGCTTGTTGTACCTGGTGCTAATAATGCATCTGTTATAGAGTTTGACAAGGCACCACCAGCAGTAACATACTCTGTAGTAGCTGTAGTTCCTGTTCCTACGATTACTTCATATTTATAACCAGTAGGTAATCCCAAAATACTATTATGCCATGCTATTCCAAGTGAACCTTGAGCCATAAGTACACTATCATTTGCAGTGTTCCCAGCCTTATCTGTCACAGCACTAGTCATAAATACACTTGCCGTATTGTTCCCAATGGCTGCATTAGTAAATGAACCTATAATACTTGTAGGCATTTGCATTATAACAGTTTCATTATCTCCCTGTAAGACAGCATTTGTAGGTGTATAATCTGTAAATCCAGCTGAAGTATTATCTAACATTCTTATTTCCCAATTGGCTGTGTTTTCAGATGAAACTTTATCTAGTAACTTACTTGCTTTATAAACTATTTCTGAACCATTAACTACAGTAATTCCACTAAGGCTTGGTCTTACACCATCTACTACAATATTCGTCTGTAAAGAAGATGAATAATATATGGCTTTTGAATTTGCCCCTGTAGTAGTTGCTGAAATGCCAGATGCACCTTCTGAAGCTTGTATATCTCCATTAGTAAGGTCTAAAGCTGATGCTGATGTACTTAAAATTGGAATATAGTCTCCTGCTTTTACATTATAATCAAAAACAATTTCATTAGTTATACCACTTTTAACTAGAGCCTGAGTACTAGTATCGTCATATGTAGCAACTCCAACTCCAACATTTAAAATTGGACTCCCAACCACAAAAACAGGTTCGCTAAATTTAATTCCTATGCGTATAGTTCCACCTATTCCATATAATGATTTATCATCCAGTGATACTACATCTGTAACTTCAGGATTTTTTTTATTTGTAATTATGGTGCTTCCCTTTACAATTACACTTGATGGTAATAGACAATCTCCAGTGTTGGACAGATTTATAGTTAAATTTCCCGTTATAGTTAGATTTCTTAAATCATAAATGTTAGTATCGGAAGGTCCGCCGCCAATGGTAACATTTCCATTAATGGTCGATCCAGTTCCATCTAAAACAACATTTTCACTAGGTGATGATGGTCTTGCTAATTTCACATCTTGCGTTGGAGTAATACTCAGAGCGGATGCAAATTTAATATATTGAACATTATTATCGCTCAACGCCTTAGCAAGGACATTTGCAGCATCATTGCTTTGACCCTGGGTATTTGATATAAGTCTTGTATCCCCAGTATTTGGATATACAACTTTAATTGAATCTAAATTAGCTGGATCAAAAGAAGTCAGCAATGATGTAAGTGTAGCTTGGGTGCTCATTAAGCTATAAAGGGTAACTACTTTATTTGAACTTGTGCTGGTTTTTGGCACGTAGTTAGAAATAGTCTCTAGTGTCTGTACGTCCTCAGTATGACTAAAATCTTGTAAGAGTTTTCCATTAATATCATAAGCTTTTACTTCAATTATATAGTCTTTTCCTGTATCAATGTTAAGACCGGCAACACCTGTTGTAAATCCAACTGAACTTGAACTTGAGAACAGCTCCTTATCAACCAATTGTGCTATTGTAGCAGTAGTCCCAGTTGTAGTAGACGTAGTATTAGCAGGACTAGTAGTAACTGAAACTTTTAATCTTATTACAGAAGGATCAGTCTTAATAGTAATACTTGTTAATTTAGGATAAGTTGTGGGCAACGTTGTTGTAGGTGTAATCAACCCATTCGCTTTATGTGTAGTCTGAATTGAAGTTATATATGTTTTAGGTACATAAAGATTTATGTCGCTTGGTGAATTGTAATTTAAAATATTTGTATTTAAATTGTTTGCAGAATTATTCATAAATACGGATTGAAATCCACTTGCAAAATCCGTTGAAGAAAAAGGTAGTATAAAATCCGTTAATTGAGTATATACTGGATTGCTACCAATAGAACCAAATGTTAATGCACCCTTTTGTATTTTTATGGCATAACTTATAACAGTAGGATCTAAAGCTCCAATTGTTAAGTGTAAAACATTAGAATTAGTCGAATCTATTGCATATGTCAGTATTTTAGGTGTTTTCATTGATGCAGTTCCGCTAGTTTGATATACTGTTATTCCTGTTGTGTACATGTTAGTTACAGGATAATCGAAGGTTATGTCTACAGAATTTGTTGTAGCTTGAGATGCAGCAGTTGTGCTGTTTACCGTAGCTGTATATGTATAAGGTACAGCACCATATGCTGTGGTCTTTAAAAACAAAATACTAGACAAAAAAAGATACTAAACAAAAAAAACATATTAAATGATTTTGAACTCACCCTGGTTTTTTTAAAGATATTGAAATTCATTTTAGTTATTCCCCCTCATTAGTAGATAATATATTATTGCTGAACTGTATATGGCTTGGATACTAATAGCTTTCCTGTAGCATCATATGCATTAAATGTTACTGTTGAACCTTTTGTTAGTACAGTAGATAATTGAAAAGTATCATTCCCCTCATAATACATGGTCGTACCATTAAGTGATAGACTAGCTACACTACTGTCCACCTGGACATTTACTAAATATATACCCAAAGTAGGATAGTCGACCATGGAAATACCACTATCATCAATATAATCTATGGCAGTTACATTAACATTAATTGTTGCAGTTAATGCTGTGCCACTTATTTTGCCTACTACCTTTTTTATTCCTGCGGTACTTGTAATAACAGAACCCCAAGTAACAGGAACTGCTGCTGAAGACCCGTCTTTATATGTGACATTAACAGTTCTAGGCAATACAGGTTGTGCATTTTGAACTACAGAAACATCTGGAACAGCTGACACTGAAGCAATAAGTGAGTTTTTTAAAACTACACTTTGATTAACTAATTCAGTAGTTCCTGACTTTACTTCTAATTGATAAGCTGGTGTTTTTCCATCAGTTGAGCTTACTAAAGTTAATCCAGTTAATGTAGCTGTTGTCCCTGAATATGTTATATTACTGGCTGGAACTGCTACTCCATTAAATGTATAGGCCAATGCTACTTCATCTGTAGCCGCAACTGTGTTGTTGAAAGTAACGGTAACAGTGGAAGTGCTGGTTGCACTAATTGAACTTACGCTTAAAGCAGTACTTACATCATGTACCGAATTTGCTGCAGTTGGAAGATCTGTCATAGTTTGAGTGAAATTTTTTCCGTCTTTATTAAAAAGAGTTGAGACATCATCAAATTTATAAATTTTCCCATTGTATTCATAACCATAGTTCCCTGAATTTAACCCTATTGTTCTTTGCGTAGAAATATGAGCTGTATCTGCTTTAGTAAAAGCAGGCTTTGAAGTATCACTTAAAAGATAAATATCACTATCTGCTGCAAATACTGGTGTAACTAAAGTTACTGATATTGCAATAACCAATGAAATCGTTGCTAGAGCTTTCTTTGATAACATAATTTTGAATCCTCCTATTATATTTTTTTAATTATATAATTAGCTTGGTGTGACAGTGTAAACATCATCACTAATAGTAATTAAAAGAATTTCTGTTTTTACTGCAAATACTTTTATAACAGTTTCATCAAAAGAAGTATAAACATATTAATGTTATCGTTAAAAATACAATTTTCTTTAACGATGCTGCAACACATATTGTTCCACTTTATGAACCTGTAACCAATTTATCATTAACAATATTTAGGTGGAAATTTTAGACAGGATAAGAGAGAATCGACATTTCAGAAGATTCTCTCTTTATTAATTTTCATGTTCGTTGATACTTCATTAATGACAAAGTATGTTTTCCTTTTTATACAAAATATTAATCAATTAAAATATCTCATTATTTATATTTAATTATTCTGTTATTTTGATAACTATTGGATAGTCTCTGCTAAAATGTTATTGAACAATTAGATAAAGATTTTTTCAATATTTGCTGATTTGTGGAACTTATTTGATTGCTAATTAGACCAAGAGACGTCAAATTAGTTAATCCTGTTAGTGGACTTATATCACTTATATGGTTAGTACCTAGATTAATAGACGTTAAATTAATTAATCCTGTTAGGGAACTTAGATCACTTATATAATTACTACTTAGATCCATAGACATTAAATTAGTTAATCCTGTTAGGGAACTTAGATTACTTATATGATTACTACCTAGATTAATAGATGTTAAATTAGTTAATCCTGTTAGGGAACTTAGATCACTTATATAATTAGTACCTAGATCAACAGACGTTAAATTAGTTAACCCTTTTAATGAACTTATATCACTAATTTCATTATTATCTAGATTAAGTGATGTTAAATTTGTTAATCCCTTTAGTGCACTTATATCACTTATTACATTACCACCTAAAACAAGTGATGCTAAATTTGTTAACCCTGTTAATTTGCTTATATCACTTATTTGATTACTATGTAAATCAAGTGACTTTAAATTTGTTAAGTTTTCAATTCCACTAATATCAGTTATACCAATGCCTCCTACAAATAAAGTTTTAATGTTTTGAACATCACTTTTATATAGAGTTCCTGTTGGCTTATTTATAGCATTTCTTATGGCGTTTTGTAAATTCCCATCTTTAAAAGTTACTATTTGACTGGAAGAAACTACAGCAACTGCAGTTACTTTAGTTGGAAGATCACTCATAGTTTGAGTATAATTTTTTCCGTCACTATTAAAAAGAATTGATACATCATCAAATTTATAAATATTACCATTATATTCATAACCATAGTTCTGTGAATTTAATCCTATTATTCTTTGTGTGGCTACATGAACTGTATCTGCTTTAGTATAAGCAGGTGTTGACGTATTACTTAAAAGATAAATATCACTATTTGCTGCTAATACTGGTGTAACTAAAGTCCATGACATTGCTGTCACTAATGAAATAGTCGCTAGGATTTTTTTTGATATCATAATATTTAATTCCCCCTGTATATGTTTTTTTAATTATATAATTAATATTGTTGTCCAATATATCATTTACCAATATGTAGATTTATTTCCGAAATACTTATTATATACATTATATAGTATGCATTTGGATATTTCACTAAAATAATAACAAAAGTAGACAATTTTCTTAATGTGCTTAATGTAAATTTATCCAATAACTCTGTTTATATTAACTGGATAATTATTTTTAGGCATCATAAAAGATAACCGCCAAGCCTGACGATTCTCTCGTTACTTATATTTGTTTGTCCACAATATCCTAAGATCTTTGTGGAACAGCTTATACCTTCATATTCCATTAACTAAAAACTTAATTTAGTAACAGCTGTTCCATCAAAATCCATTTTGTACCAGTTACCATCATTTATGGAATTATAATAAATGTAATTATCAAATATCTGTATTTCATTGTATGCGTTGCTCACGTTATTTGATAAAAGCTGATTATTATTTCCGTTTAAATCCATTCTGTACATGGAATTTTCAATTCCATAATAAATATAGTTTCCCAAAACTCCGTAGTTATTGTATTTATTTTGATTATATATGTCTTTAGAATCCACATTTAAAATTTCCTTATCAACCATGTTAGATAGATCCAAGCTGTGAAGGGTAAACTGACCTGCCATATAGTATAAACATCCATTATTTATAAGATAATTGGAATATGTAGTACTTGTTATACTTTTATTATCATTGTAAATTCCATCCAGCACTAATTTATGAATGGTCCAATCACTAGGATTCAGATAATATAAAGCTCCATTGTACAAATACATGCTAGATATATTTCCACTTAACACCTGAATATGATTCTGTCCATCAGGATTTATTCCATATATGCAGCCATTATTTATATAATATATATAACCATTATAATAATTAATATTTTTAGCACTGTCATTAGAAATTACGGTGATATTTCCATTAGAATCAACTTTAGAGAGTTTACCAGATATATTTGCATAAATTACATTACCGTTAGAAGCTAAATCTACACCAGCATTTGAGTAAAATTCACTGTTGTCAACATTGCACTTTGGGTATCCAGATGCCACCCATTGCTGAGAGTCAATTGTATGATTTACAAACATCTGTTTGTCAGATATATTAAAATATCTATGGTCCATGTTGTTACCTGAACTTTTACCATCGGAAGCAACAGGGTCATCCCATGTACAATCGACCTGATAGTAATTTCCGTCATCCAACTGAACAATATTCCATGCATGATTTAATATAGGATCATCTACAACCTGGCATGGAATCACTTCTATATCACAAAGAAGTTTAAAAGCATCTGCGTATCCTTCACAAACACCTATATGCTTTATTAAAATTCCATATGCTGTATAGTCATCACTAGGAATATTGTTATTATCAAATGCCACAACATCATAATTAGTATTGGCAACTATGTAATCGTTAATTGCTAGTTCCTTATCCATTTCAGACATGCCTGGTTTGATTATTGTTGCAAGTATTACATTTGCTTTTTCAGTGGCTTGAGCTTGCTCGTTTCCAATAGGTGCTATTGAATCATTTACAGTTACAGCACAACTTGCAGTTTTATTTCCATCAGTTGTTGCTGTAATAGTCACTGTTCCTGGGGCTATTGCAGTTAATTTTCCTGTTGCATCTACTGTAGCTACAGCATTATCTGAGGATGTCCAAGTTACTGCTTGATTTGTAGCATTACTTGGAGATACAGTTGAAGTTAAAGTATCTGTGTTTCCTACTGTCATGATGTCTGAAGTCTTGCTTATTGATAATGATGTGGGGTGAATTACTGTGTTAGCTTGTCCAACTTTTGCCACTGGAATTTCTGCAGTTGGAAGATCTGCCATAGTTTGTGTGAAATTTTTTCCGTCATTATTAAAAAGAGTTGATATATCATCAAATTTGTAAATTTCACCATTATATTCATAACCATAGTTCTGAGAATTTAATCCTATTGTTCTTTGTATAGTTGCATGTGCTGTATCTGCTTTAGTATATGCAGCAGTAGAAGTATTGCTTAAAAGATAAATATCACTATTTGCTGCAAATACTGGTGTAACTAAAGCTAAGGACATAGTAGCCACAAATGAGATAGTTACTGCAATTTTCTTAAATTTCATGATATTTATTTCCCCCAGAGTATGTTTTTTAATTATATAATTAGCTTTATTAACCACACAGAAAAACCATTTACGCTTTAACAATATATTTATTTATTTCCCATATATATATTATATAGTATATATTTTAATATTTCATTAAAATAGTAACATAATTCGACTGTCTTTTTAATATAACTTTTTAATATAAATTTATATTAACTCGGTAATTATTTCAAGCACAAATAAAAGAGAACCGCCATTTCTGACGATTCTCTCTTGTTATTCTATGCTACTTGTTTCTTCTATTCTGTCATGACCCGTGGGGAACTTTATAATGTAGCGATCTGTGCTACATCTGCTTGTAGTGTTGTTACGTCAGCAGGTGTTACATCTGCTTTTTGAGCTGCTGTTAATCCATTATATGCATCGTTTGCTGCATTTACTGCTGTTGCATCTGTTGCTATTAATGATGCTGTAGCTGGTAATGCTTCTATTTTAGCATCTACTGCTGTTGCCGCTGCATTGTCATTTAATGTAGTAATCTGTGCTACATCTGCTTGTAGTGTTGTTACATCTGCAGGTGTTACATCTGCTTTTTGAGCTGCTGTTAATCCATTATATGCATCGTTCGCTGCATTTACTGCTGTTGCATCTGTTGCTATTAATGATGCTGTAGCTGGTAATTCTTCTATTTTAGCATCTACTGCTGTTGCCGCTGCATTGTCATTTAATGTAGTAATCTGTGCTACATCTGCTTGTAGTGTTGTTACATCTGCAGGTGTTACATCTGCTTTTTGATCTGTTGTTAATGCATTATATGCATTATTTGCTGCTGCTACAGCTATTGCATCAGAAGAAGCTAAAGATTCTGTAGATGGTAATGCTTCTATTTGAGTATCAACATCTGCTACACCTGTTGCTAAATCTGCATCCAATATTGCTAACTCAGCATTTAATTTTGCTACATCAGAACTTTTAACATCTGATTTTTGAGTAGATGTTAACCCATTAAATGCATCATTTGCTGCATTTACTGCTGTTGCATCTGTTACTGATAATGATGCAGTAGCTGGTAATGCTTCTATTTGAGCATTTACTGCTATTGCTGCTGCTGCATCATTTAGTGTAGCAATTTTTGCAATATCTGTAGTTAATATTGTTACATCCGTAGGCTTTACATCTGATTTTTGAGTTGCTGTTAATGCATTATATGCAGTGTTTGCGGTATTTACTGCTGTTGTATCTGTTGTAGCTAATGATGCTGTAGCTGGTAATGCTTCTATCTGAGCATTCACTGCTAATGCTGCTGCTGCATCATTTAATGTAACAATCTGTGCTACATCTGCATTTAGCGTTGTTACGTCTGCAGGTGTTACATCTGCTTGCCCTGCTGCTGTTAATGCATTATATGCAGTGTCTACCGCATTTACTGCTGTTGCATCTGTTGTAGCTAATGATGCTGTAGCTGGTAATGCTTCTATTTGAGTATCTATTGTTGCCGCTGCTGCTGCATCTGTAGATACATTTATTGCTACGTCTGCTTTTATTGTTGCTACATCTGCTTTTAATTTTGCTATATCTGTAGTTTTAACATCAGCTTTTTGAGTAGACGTTAATGCAGTAAATGCATCGTTTGCTGCATTTACAGCTGTTGCATCTGTTATTTTTAATGATGCTGTAGCTGGTAATGCTTCTATTTGAGTGTTTATTACTTTTGCTGCTTCTTGATCTACTAGTGATTGATCAATCGCTACTGTGTAAGGTGCCGCTTTTACTGCAACTCCAGCCTTGTAAGATACTGAATCAACAACACTTTGAACTGCTGTTGTTCCTGCTAATGTAGGAACAGTTAATGTTACAGTTGTACCCACTACATTAATAACTGTAGGTACTACTGTAGTAGCATTTGCTGTACCTATTTGTTGTGTTACAGCAAAATCTGATAATGTAGGTGCTGTTACTGGTGTACCACTTAATGTTACTGTTACTGAACCGTTAATAGCGTTCACTGAACTTACACTTAAAGCAGTAGTAGTCTCAGCTACTGCAGTCTCTGCAGTTGGAAGATCATTCATTGTCTGAGTAAAATTTTTCCCGTCATTGTTAAAAAGTGCTGATACATCATCAAGTTTATATATTTTACCATTATATTCATAACCATAGTTTTGTGAATTTAATCCAATTGTTTTTTGTATAGCTGCATGAGCTGTATCTGCTTTAGTATAAGCAGGCTTTGAAGTATTACTTAAAAGATAAATATCACTATCTGCTGCAAATACCGGTTTAACCATAATAGTTGACATTGCAATCACTAATGAAATAGTTGCTAAAGTTTTCTTTGAAATCATAATATTTAATTCCTCCTGTGTAATTTTTTTTTTAGCCTTGTTCACCACTAAGAAAAAGTATGAAAAATTTGTTATTAACATGAAAAAATAATTTGAAATTAAATTTAAAATATAATTATCTCAATATGAGCCTTCAAAATTTTTTTTTCAATTTACTATTTTCCAATACGTAGAGTTATTTTCAAAGTAGGTATTATATACATTATATATTATCTTCTATCTTATTTCACTAAAAAGTAACAAAAACAGACAAATTATTTATATAATTTCATTTTGCTTAGTAATTTATTCCCTTTTGACTATAAAAAAATGCATATAAATACAATTTTTATATAACTTGTGCATACTTTATTAAGTTTAATTTCTATTAAATTAAAAAATACCCTTCAATAGAAATTATTCTATTGAAAGGATATAATATATATAATTTATTTATGTTTCATATATAGGTATTAATTATAACTGTTTCATCTAAATTTCAAATAACTCCTAATCAGACCAATTGACACACTATAAACCATATGTACCAATAGTCTCATAATGACTTGTTGCTTAACATAGACTATACTGATGATAGTACTTATGAAGCATGAGTAACTTCACTAGTACACTCGCTGTCCAACAGGAGATACTGTAATTTCTTTGGTTGGACGCTTTGGAAGATGTGTCATGGTTTGAGTAAAAATTGCGTGTCTTTATTAAAAAGAGTTGAGACATCAAAATGGTGCCTATAGAGTAAACACATGAAAAAAGTGTTTTATCTATAGGCATTATTTGAGTCTCACGATTTTTGTTTATGTTCACAACCCCCGTGGGGTTTTCACCATCCTACGGGAATCTTTGCCGAAACCATACCCCCTTTTATCTGCAATTTCCCCATAAGTTCTAATATAAACAGTTCATTCAATAGCATAACTTCATTAATTTTTAATGATTGTTTTAATTCCTCAACATTAATTTCTCTATCCTTTAATTCTTTTAATATTTTTATCTGCACCTCATTTAAATCTACATTTTGTGTTTCTAAATCCATTTGTTTTAATGGCTTTAATTTAGGTAAAAACATCACTGCTTTTTCGTTATATATTAGATTATTAGTGCCTTGTCCTTCTTTTGAATATATACTATGTGGTACTGCGTATACTTTTTTAGATATTTTATTAGCATATTCTACAGTGGCTAATGTACCACTTTTTTGTGGAGCCTCCACTATAATTACATTATATGACCATTCCATCATTCTTTTGTTCGTCTCGAAAAAATAGCTTTTCTTTATTGTATCCCCTGGTGGATATTGTGATATTAATACTCCATTATTAGATATAGCATCTATCAATGATCTATGTTCTTTTGGATAAATATAATCAATTCCGCATGGCATAAAGACAATAGTTCTTCCGTTATTTTTTAATGCTGTAGTTTGAGCAATAGCCTCAATACCTTTTGATATACCGCTAAGTATTGTATTTCCTTCCCGGATTAAATATTTTGTTATGTCTTTTGTTACTTGTTTGCCATATTCAGTACAAGCTCTAGTACCTATAACAGATACAAGTTTTTCACTCTTGTTAAGATTTCCTTTATAATATAAAATTATGGGACTACCTTTGTATTTGAATCTATTATCATATAACTCATCATTTAAAGTTAAAATGCCTATGTTATTTTTATAACATTTTTCTAGTAATTCTTTAGCTTTTTCAGTATTCTTATTATTGAAAATCCTATTTGCCACATTAGAGCCAAGCCCATCTATGGCTTTTAGATCCAGTAAATTAGCTTTATATATTTCTTCAGGATTACTAAACACATCCAATAACTTTTTAGCTAAAATTGGACCAATTCCATCTATTTCGCTAAGCCAAATCCAATACAGAAGCATATTAAACTACCTCCATGGTTGTTTCATCTTTATCGATTTCTCTGCACATTAACGCTTTTGCTACATGACTATAATTTATATTATTTTCTCCTTCTAAATCAGCTATAGTTCTAGCTATCTTCAAGAATTTATGAAAGCTTCTTGCACTATAATTAAATTTATCAAAAGCTAATTTGAATAACCTTTTGGACTCCTCATCAATCTTACAGAATTCTGCAATTAAAGCTGGTGTCATTTGTGCATTGCAATTGATTCCACTATAATTCTCAAATCTAACTTTTCGAATATTTCTAGATTCTTCAACTTTTTTTCTTAAATCTTCTGATTTTGTTCCCTTGCTGCAACTAGATAAATTCATTATATCTACCTGTGATACAAAGTTTTGAATATCTATTCTATCCATAATTGGTCCAGATAATTTCTGTCTATATTTTAAAACTTCATAGTCTGAGCAATGACATTTGGCATTTCCATAATATCCACAAGGGCAAGGATTCATAGCGGCTACAAGCATAAAACTACAGGGATATATATGAGTGTGATTAACTCTTGATATTGTTACCTTTCCATCCTCAAGAGGTTGTCTTAAGGCATCAATGGCTTTCTTATTGAACTCTGAAATTTCATCTAAAAAAAGCACCCCATTGTGAGCTAATGATATTTCCCCAGGCAAAGCATTATTTCCACCACCAACTAGTGAATTGGTAGATGCATTATGATGAGGAGATCTAAAAGGTCTTTCGGTTATTAATGATCCACTATTTCTTAATAAACCTGCTACACTATATATTTTAGTAACTTCCAAAGCTTCTTCTTCCGTCATTGATGGTAATATTGTGGGGATTCTTTTAGCTATCATTGATTTACCACAGCCTGGTATTCCAGACATTAGCAAGTTATGTCCTCCAGAACAGGCAATGACTACATAATTTATTGCCATTGCCTGACCTTGAACATCTTCAAAATCCAACATATACTTTCTTTGAATATAATGCCCTTTACTTATATCTTGGTCATTATATGAAGAAATTTGCTGAAGGAAATTTGTTACTTCTATTAGAGTATTAAAACCAAATATGTTTATATCTTTAACTAGTGCGGCTTCCTGCATATTTTGTTTTGGAACTATTATATTTTTGATCCCATTATTTTTAGCCTCAATAACCATAGGTAAAATACCAGCACAGGGTCGTAGTTCACCATTTAGAGATAGTTCACCTATTAACCCGAAGGAATGTATCTCTTCTACTACGAGCTGATTTGATTGTAATAACAGTCCTATAGCCATAGGTAAGTCAAAATGCGTGCCACTTTTCTTTATATTACTAGGTGCTAGGTTAATCAATATTTTCATTTTGGGAAATTCAAAATTAGAGTTAATTATAGCTGATTCTATTCGTTGAGTGGCTTCCCTAATAGCGGCATCACCTAATCCTACTATAGCAAAGGAAGGCTTTCCAAAAATAGTATCCGTTTCTATAGTTACCACATATCCGTCTATTCCTGTTATTGCAAATGAATTAACTACGGATGCCAACTTCCCCCATCTCCTTATCATACTTATGATTTATTCCTTGTTCAACAAATGTCTTATAATCTTGCCTATTTTTAAAATAACTCAATATGCTTTTACTATTTATTAGCTTCTCTTTAGTACTACCAATGTACATAGAGTAACTACTCCATTTATACGCCTCTGGTTTTGTTACCATGTTTGCACGCATGGGATTAAGGTGAATATACCTACTAGTCTCTAGTGATTGGCTATCAGTTTCTATGATTTCTGAAAAGTATCTATCTTGGTATAAGTGTCCTATATAATTGTATTTGTGATTAAAAAACTTTGCATAGATACTATTAACTCTTGTGATAAAATATTTATAATGCATGTCTTTTGTTTGGATCATTAGGTGAACGTGATTATCCATAAGGCAGTAACAAACTATATTGAACTTATTTTCATAATAATCTAGTGCATTTTCCATTAATGTAAGATATATTTGGAAATCTTCCTCATCTTTAAATATATCATTTCTTCGATTTCCTCTTGCAGTTATATGATAAGAAGTGTCAGGATACCATGTTTTAGCTTTTACCGACATATATTTTTCACCGTCCATAATAATTCTTAGCTAGATTATTGACTATTACTATTAATTTTATTCCATAGGGTGCTTATTTTCAGGAATAAAAAAGAATCGTCACATCTGACGATTCTTTTTTTGCTACTATTGGTTTGTTCATACTTTGTTCATTACCCCCGGGGGTTTATTTCTTTTCAATTAACATAATTCTGTTCGATAAATCATTATTTAACGAAAAAAGAGAACCACCACGTCTGGCGATTCTCTCTTCTTTGCTTATATTTTTTTGTTCACACTTTGTTCATGACCCTCGGGGGTCTTTACGAGCGAAGCGAGTTTGTTCCTTTTTCTTTAGCAGATTTAATTCTAGTACGCTCATCACTAATTTCTGCCTGCTCAGCATCATATATCATCTTAGCCTTTTCATCCTTGCTTATTATCTGTAACAAATCATAGGCTTTCTTTATGTCCTTATTCTTTTCTGATAACATTTCCAACACCCTCTATGTATTCCTCATCCTGCCCTGCATAAATATTATTTATGCAGCTTTCGATTTTCCATCCAAGAATTCCATCCACTGTACCACGGGATCATTTTCATCTCTTTCAATATCTTTATCAAATAGCTTTGGTATCTCTAAGAATCTTACCTCAATTAAATCTGTTAATTTGTCCCCTGCTTCATCTTCTGTTAGATGATAGCTAGAATACAACTTCTTTAGTGGTGTACATCTAAAATCTACAATATTTATAGTTATACATTTCTTTAAATTATCATAGGTTTCTCCTGACTTTATTTGACTAGTATACATCTTACTCCAGTAGAAGAGAGTACGTTCTGCCATATAGTCTGTTGGTAGTATTTGTATCTCCACATCTATCTGTTTTCCTTTATTTGTTTTTACACGTACGTCTAGGATTCCTTTTTTATCTTCTTTGAATTCCTTTATCAGTTCACTATTTATTATTTGTATTCCTTCGAATTCTTCTTCTGGAACGCAAAGTACGGCACTTAGTAGTGCTATTAGCAGATCTTTATTTTTTTCGTTTCCAAATATATACTTAAACACAAAATCAAATTTAGGAGACATTATGAAGTTATCATCTACTATATTTTCTTTATTCTTTGCTTTTCTCTTAGGCATTTATTCACTTCCCCCATATATACCTTTGCCATTTATTTATTATTATATTCGCTATTCCTTACCCTTATCTTATCAGAATACTACATTTTATTCTACACTTTTTATAGCCTTATTTATCAACACTACTGGCACTATCGATAGTTTAAGACAGATTTTAACCCATCTTAGGCTTATACAAGTTCACTGCATTATTTAGATTATGCAGTGAAAAATCGTACTGTAGAATTGTTAGAAACTATTGAAATGAATAGAATGAGGATTTACTAATGAATATGAGAATTATTTTACAGTGAATTTCTTTGAAGTTTTCGGTAAATGAGTTTTTTAGGCTTTGTGAGTGAATCAATTATTTTGTTGGTACATTGTTCTTCCATTGTCATACAATTCTATATTAATTTCCATGTATTTCTAATACATATTTAATATCATTAAATGTTTATGAAATATTAACAGTTTATTCCTACGTTACCATCAACAAATAGTCGAATTATAGTTTAATGTGTGTTATAATGAACCTAGTTAAATAAAAGCCACCATATCAAAATGACTCTATTGTTTATTTAGTTCTTTGATAGAAGAATATTATTAAAGGCTCTATGATGTATATGAAAATACAATTATGGAAAGAATATAGAATATATTCTCTTTATGATTAATTTAGTATTCTAAATAATGTAAATCATCATATTAAATAGATATTGATTTATATTATTTAAAATATTAGATTAGTATACACAACATGATTTGTGATGTAGTTAGTGATAGGCTCTAACTTGATGTTCAATATAGTGACAGGATGGTTATTTTTAGATAAAGAAAAAGAACCGTCACGTCTGACGATTCTCTCTTCTTATTTATTGTTCATGCCAATTGAAGTTCATTGTGTGTGAAGCGAGTTTTCTATTGAACTCCAACAATCTGATTTGAGAACCCTGCCACGTTATTACCAATAGCATCAGTCAAAGAGTTTGTAGTTGGCTTATTATAATTAACAACGACTGTCTGACCTGCAGCAACATTAGCAGATAAAGCTAATGTTACAGTTTTATTAGCAGCATTAACAATTACTCCTGTTACAGCATCATTAGCTCCATTAACAGTAACAGTATAACTAGTTGCTGCTGGAGGTGTAGTTGCAGAAGTTGCAGATAAAGCACTAGAATAAGTTAACACTACACTACTTGTTCCAGTAGCAGCAGCTGCACTTACTAATGATGAAACAGTTGTATTATCTGTTACACTTTGTCCTGTGAATGAAGCAGCCTGAATAGCATTCCCTGTAACTCCTACTAATGGAGTAGTAGTCGGTGCAGTATAGCTAACAGTACCTGTGTCACTAGCAAGAACCGCATTAGTTAAAGTTAATGTTACAGTAGTTCCAGATACTGCAACATTGGTTACTGCATCACTTGTACCGTTATCCATAACTGAGAATGCTGAAGCCGCTGGAGTTCCACTTAATGCAACATTATAATTAAGAACCATTGTTGTTCCATTTACAGTTGCACTTGATACAGTAGGCGTAAAGCTATTTGGATATGAAACTGTTGATTTAGACCAAACATTTCCTGCAGTACTTGTATAAATTGTATATGTTCCATTAGAAGTACCATTCAATTCAACATTATGGCTTGCATCGACTGTAGCTATTGATACAGTTCCATCAGGTGCAACAACATAAGTATTCGCTGTTAAACTAAGAGCTGGTGTTCCTAAAGCAAATTCTGTACCGTTTGTTGCATCTACGACTCCAGTTGCATTTGCTACTACTGACGTTGGAGCTGTCCAAGCAAGTGTCGTTTGATATTTAACCCCAGCAAGAGATGTCATATTAAATACGTAATTACCAGCTGTATTTTGTGCATTAAACAAAATATAGTTGTTAGCTGTAGGTGCTATCGTAGTAACAGTTCCATCTGGAGCTGTCATTTGAATAGAAGCCATAGCTGCTGAACTTACATCAACTCCAGTTCCTGTAGCGTCAGCCAATGTTAGTTTTTCACTAATAGCACTTGACGTAGAAGTTGAACCTGCTAAAGACAAAGTTCCTGCATTTGCTATAGTGTCATTAGTAACACCACCTGCAGTTGCATCATTCACAAGTTGATTTCCTACTACATCATTTATATCTTCGCCAGCGTTACCAGCTGTTGCATTTGTATACTGTATTTTTACGGTATCTGTGCTTAGAACACTTTGGTTTAATTTAAGAGTTACTGTATTTCCACTAATAGTACCAGAACTAATAGTTGCAGCTGTACCAGTTAATCCATACTCACTGATGAAACTTGCACCAGTAGTTGCTGTCTGTACAGGTTTGCTATAAGTTAAAGTAATAATATTGCCATTTACAACAGCTGAAGTTAAAGCTGGTGCAACTGAATCTAATGTAATAGCTGTTGTAGCTGTTGATTCAACAGTTGGAGCGGGTGTTCCAGTTCCAACTGAAACTACTTTAAATGCTACTGACTGTCCACTTAAACCAGTATAAGTAGCGGTAGTTGCAGAATTTAATATGCCTGATTCTACTGTTGTATATGCTCCGCCATTAACAGAAGCCTCTAGGTTATATGATGCTGGAGTCGTACCACTTGTTGGGTTAGTCCAACTAATTGTAGCAGTTGCTCCAATGGCAGCTACTGCCTTAGGTGAACTAACTGTAGCAAGAGCGCTAGCTGGTTCTGCTGTTGCACTTAACAAATCAAATTCAGCTGCATTTGTACCTAAACTACTTTGTAGTACATTTGCTCCAGGAATATAACTTACAGTAATAGGGTCAGTAGCATTAGAAATAGCACTAGAGAGTGTTAATACTACTGTATTACTATTAACTTGAACATATCCATATAATGAAACTGCAGTACCATTGTCAACAACTTTAAAATCACCAGCTGCTGGAACAATACTTGAATTAAGTGTTTTGTCATATGTTAATGTAATAGTACTTCCAGCTGCAATTCCAGAAAACACTGCTGATTTAACAACTGGAGCACTTAAATCAATAGCTGCACTTGTTCCATTAACAGTAAAAGAACCTGTTGTTAATGGAGTAGCTAATGTTAATGTAGCACTCAAATTATCACTAGCAACAGCTACATTACTTACAGCAATATTGCTTCCGCTTTCTGCTACTGTAAAATCACTTGCAGTAGGAGCAGTTGTTACTGCTGATGAAAATGTTACTTTTACAGAAGTAGCGTTAATAGCACAACCCTAACCAGAATATCCCTATTTCTTCATATCCAGCAAACCTAGTGAAATCAATACTTCTACGCATGATGTTGCTCTACCATTTGTTGTTCAATACATAATGGAACTAACGTAACGGAAAGGATAGACGTTCAAAATAGATTGGAAAAAAGGTAATGGAATGTTTTTGTTGCTCATGACACTGAAATGTCTGTAGTTCTAGTAGTCCACGTAACTAAAGCTACTATTGCAGAATCAATTGTAAAAAAAATACATTAGAATAACCAAAAATATTAGCACTGTCAACACTGTAAAAATTATCATGTCAATAGTGCCGATAATTATGGCTATGAAAAGATGATTACTCTAACTTACTTGTGGTAATTCTAGTTCTATTCCGGTCTTTAGAATCTCTTGTACTAAACCTGCTGGCTCATCATATTCATCCATAGTAAATGGCTGTGGTTCTATGTCCATATCATAGTCCATTGCAGATAATAGTAAGAAATATATGCCATCAACTCTCTGCATATCTTTAAAATAGTCTGAAAATATAGCAATATCAACATCACTATATTGATGAGTATTACCTTTTGCATAAGAACCAAACAATATAGCCTTTTGAATAGGAATTTTCTTAGCTAAATCACTGATATAATCTTGAATCATTTTTGTATTGATTCAGGGATTTTATCCATGAAAACACCGCCTCCGTATTATTTAATACTCTATTTGCCCTATCAGAATCAATAGTACTTGATATTTTCTCCTTGAAAGAAGGGTATCTACCAGATATATAGTATGACAATAACTCTGCTAAAAATCTTTTATGTTTTTGTAAATTTTCTTCAAATTCATCAACAGGTAAATACTCACTAAGATTAGCTTCTTTTTTTAGCTGTCTAAATATGTTCCAAATATTATGAATCATTGGTGGTTCATTCTCTGTATATAAGGTATAGAGTCCTTTTGTGATTTTCTCTACTGCCTGCTGACTCATAAAGGCTACATACATATACCTTCCACCATCCATCATTACTCTTGCGGAATCTAAGTCATACTGTGCTGCTTCTAGCCAATATTCATATTTTTCTCTACTATTCATAAGATTTCACATCCTCATATACATATATTATATCCAAAATCACAAATAATTTCACTAATCATTTACTACCTAGCATTTGTTCTACTTCTCTTTCATAACCATATCTTTAAAGAACTCAAGCAGAGCAGTAGCAAAAATATCCTTTTGTGATACATTTTTCTCCTTTGAGAAATCTCTAACCATAATATCCAGTGGACTAATCATGTGAACTGATTTAGTAACAAATACTCCTGGAAGCGCATACCTTGGAATATTATTTTCATCGGATTGTGGTATTAACATGTCAACTAGTCTATCCTTGTTTTTCTGTAGCATCATTAATATTGGTACAAACTGTTGCAAGTCTACTAGTCCTGCATTAGCACTCCTAACATTTGGTATCATTTCTACAATACTATCTTTATTTTCCTCTAAATTAGCATCAATTTGTGAATCTGTCTTAGAAACAACCACTGATTCCTCAACTAATCCTAATGTCTTTGTATAATTCATATTCTCAATTGACCACTGATAACCCTTACCTGCCATATAGGAAGCCATCTCTCTATGCTCTGAAAACCCTAATCTTTTAGCTATAACCTTAGAATCTGCTCCATCTTTAGAAAATAATGATATAACCTGTGCTACTTTAGATGTAGCAGCAATACTGTCTTCAAAGCTAACATCTTCAAAACTATTGTGACTTGGCTCATAGTTCTGTTTGTCTGAATCCCAATGGAAGTTCCTACGTCTAAAATACATATCTATTGACTTGAAGGTAGAGTACCCCATTTGACTTGCTATTTCTTCTCTATTAATGCCTTCTGTAAGAAGTCTAATAACATTTTTTACCTTATCATCATATATTGGCTCATTTTCATTCTTCTGCATCTCCATGCCAAACACCTCCATTATATTGCAATAAATATCAACACTATAGTAATCCTGAATTTTACAGTGCCACAGTGCTGATATTTACAGTTCATTACATAGCGTTAACAGCTAATTTTAGTTTGTCTATATTAGAATGAGTATATATACTTGTAACCTTTAAACTACTATGACCTAGTAGCTTCTGTACTTGAACTAGATTAACGTCTTGCTCTACAAGTCTTGATGCAAAGCTATGCCTTAGTATATGACAAGTCACTTTCTTGTCCCATCCCAGTTTTTTAGTAGCAGCAGCAAGTTCCCTATTCACATACTGTGCTGAAAGTTTGCCCGTTTTAGCAGTAGCAAAGAAATTGTCTGTAGCAACAGCTTGTCTACCGTTTTCAATATATCTTTGTAAGTATGGGTACAGTTTGTCTGATATAGGTACTAATCTGTCCTTATTACCCTTGCCAGCTATGACATGAACAACCTTGTTCTGAAGGTCAACTGTGCTAAGGGTTAATGATAAGCATTCTGATATTCTAAGACCTGTGTTATATAGAGTTCTTACCGTTAGATTAATTAGTGGATGGTCTATTGCTGCTAACAATTCTTCTACCTCCTCATCTCTAAGATATATACGTTCCTTTTGCTGCAACTTAATATTCTCAACAGATAGAGCTACATTCCTAATCACTATTTCCTTCTTGTATGCCCAAGAGAAAAATGAACGTATAGTATATAAATCTCTACTCCTAGACCCTGGTGCATAGTCTCGTTCCTCTTTTAAATACATGAGGAAATCTTCTATATCACTTGAGGTAATATCTTCTATATAAGGTTCACCGTTATACTTTATTGATAGAAATTGTTCAAACTGCTTTAAATCTTTGCCATATCCAGTTATTGTTTGGGGACTCCTATCAATAGCATTCATATGTTGTAGAAAGTTTTCCTTACCTACCTTTAATATCATTTCAATGACCTCCTATGTTATTATCTAAAGTGATAATATATATTTCAAATATCACTTATTACTAATTTATTTTGATTAAATTTTCATTGGGTTCTTATTAGTTAGGATAATTCTCTCCCACCATATAGCCTTAGTTATCAGCACTATAGACATTACTGTAATCCTATATTTTACATTGTCTATAGTGTCGATATTTTAGGGTATATCTAGTGTCTAAAAATTAATCATCCCCTCAGAAAAATTATCAACATTTTCTATAGGTTTTATGATTGGTACATTTGTATTCACATTTTCATTAGTTATGGTTATTTTCTTTGCAATGCTTTGATGGCTAACAGTGTAGCAAATTCCCAGTTGTTCTAAGTTAGACTTAATTTCCTTTATCCTTCTACTAAGAACATTAGGCTCTTTAGCCCATAGTTTAGAGTGGATGTCGATACCCTCTATTTGAGCTATTCTGTTTAGGTCTACAAGTAGTTTCACAAATGTACCCTCCCATCTCACTGTATCACTCATAAGTTTCATTATTGCTGCTGCAACAGGGCTTGATGCAACTGCCTCCTCATTTGCTCTACCTTGATTATTAAGATAGGCATTAAGGAATATTTCTCCTCCAAGCCCAGCTGCTTCTGCTATGGCATAGCCCCATCTAGTAAAATCAGCCATTCTACCCATTCTGTCTAGCTTTACATCAGCATATATAATCATAGCCTTTGATAAAGTAGTAAATATTGCACCAAGTATTTTAGGCTTGTCCTTCTCAAATTCTTCTAAAATAGTGCTCTCTTCCCTACGTTCATTTTCTGGGATTCGTTGTAACTCAAGTAGTATTGAACGGTCAAGAAGGTCAGCTCTTGTGGCTACTACATTTATACCATTAAGGCTTATAGGGTCTTTGAAATGTAATATAGTTTCATCTTCATCAGTGTATAAAGTTCTTTTGCTAAAGCCACCACCAGTAGCAGCCATGCAGAGCATATCACTTTTCTCAGGAGTAATATTATATAGATTGTCAAAACAAGGCATATAGTTGTTACTAAGAATTAGTGCTAAATCCTCCTTACTTGTGGGCATTGATACAACATCTCTTACAGCAGGGTCTACTATACTTCTGTCTTTCTTCATGGAAGTTGTCTTTGACGACCCTTTTTCTCCGTGTATTACATCTATAGGATGTGGTATATCTGGTATAAATTTTGTTACCAAGTCTACCATATGTAGAATTTCATCATTCTTATTTTTGTATCTGTAATGCTTGTTGAGTATTGATAAGTCACTATATTCCACTGGTACAACCTGTGCTTTCATATTCTTATTTCTTAAAAATAATATTGGAGCATCATGAATTACCTTCCATCCACCATTACTTATTACCACATTACCCCAACTAATGTCAGCAAGGTCATAGTAATAATTACCTTCATACTTTGCACATCTCCTTGAAAGAGTCCTTATCTCACCACTAAACATAGCTTTCATTTCAAATACTCCTAATGCTTGGTTCATAGCATCACTTGCTGGAGCTTTAGCAGTTTCGTCATAGTATTGTTTTGTTAGCCATAATTTGAATTTTTTGCTATTTATCTTATAAATTTCTTTATGTCCCCTAACATCAACAGCTGCATACTTTTCTTCAATATCATCACAAAACAGCATTGCAGCTTTTCCTACCCTTAATAAAACATCTGACTGTGTTTCTTTATCTTCTGCATCAGCCTTAGAAGGTTTAGACTTCTTTTTCCAATCAGGTTCTAACCTATCTCTTAGTGTATGCCAATTTTCATCACTGCAACTGTTATGATGGCAACCCGCTGCTATAGCCCCATTTTCATACTGTATGATATAAGCAGCATTGTCGGTGTGGTCATCTCTCCAAGGGCATTGCTCTAATACATATATTTTGCCATTGCCAAAACTTTTTTCTTGAAACACTTTAAGATTATGTTCCCCCATGTATTTCTCAATGTCTAATTTTGACTTCTTATTTCCAGTGTTTTTTTTCTCTTCTACAGGAAGCATAGATGCAATATTTTTTAGTTGCTCTTTCGTAACTATTTGGATTTCTTTAGGATAACTGATTATTCCCGACATTCTATGTGGTCTTTCTTCTGTGTTATCACCTTTGCAAGCTACAGTACCATATACCTTGCAAATTCTAGAAGCATTGTAAGTTGTCTTGTCTACCTCAACCGCATCATCAGTGAACATTGCATCCAGTGCTCTAAGTACATTTTTTACAAGTTCTGTGCTTTCCCTATCATTAGGAATATCAATGGAGTATAGTAAGTGAGCACCATTGCCACTATCTGCAACTACTGGATTAGACCAACCTTGTTCTGTTAGGAATTCTTTAACCTTTCCTGCCTTTTCTATAGCTTTTTCATGTTCTTCATCTGATGATGATGTACCAGCAGGTCTTTTAACATCCAAGTCTATCATTAAGATAGCTCTTTTTAGAATATCTGCATCAGAAGTTGTATTTTTAGCATATGCTGTTAGGTGATTCTTTGCCCTTACCAGAAGTTCCTGTTTAACTGGGTTTATAGTGAAGTAGATATTATACTTGCCACTGCATGGCTTAATATCCTTTGCAAGTTTTTCATAGTCATTGTAGTACCCACTTATAGTACCCTTGCTAGTATTGAGAATTCTAATTTCAACTAATGTACCCTTCTCTTTTAGTACTTCCATATATTTCTCTAAAAATAATATTGAACTAATATTGGTTTGTACCATGTTAAGTTACTCTCCTTATACTTATAACTGCAGTTATAAGCATTTTTCAAATTTAGCTTGGTAACCGTTGCTATGTCTATATTATAATTCCATGCAAACAATTTAGCATTCGGTGGACTATATATAATTTTTTTATAGGATAGCTCTTTACAATGGCAAAAAATAAGAACTACTAGTATACGTAGTCCTTACCAAACATCATTTTCTATTTATTATATTGTAATTTAGCTCGCAAAGAATCTTATCAGCTATACTACTAAACTTTTCAATCTCTTTTGAATTTGTGCTAACAATTGCTTTGACCTCTTTAAGCTTTTCTATTTGTTTTTTGTTATTTACTCCATCTGCTTTTTCTAAGTCATTAATAATCTCATCAATAGTGCTATCCACTGATGTGCTATTTTCAATCATATTTGATGCTTCTGTTAACTTTTCTTTTATCAAATTTTCAATCATCTTTTCTCGTGTTCCCTGTAGTAGTTCATCTAACCCTGAAGCTTCATACATTCTATCTATGGCTTCAATTTCTTCTGGAGTATCTTCACATATATCCATATAGTTTTTATCTAAATCCTTATCAGATTGAACATATAGTTCATTTATTGAATCTCTTTCCTTTACAAATTCAGCATCCATTTCTTTTTTCAAAACTTGTGCTACATATTTATCAAGACTTATATGTTCATATTCACCAAATAATTGGTTTTTAAATAAATCCCCCTTATCTTCTTGAATCTTTTCTTTAGTATTAATAGATGACAAATAGCTCTGAATAAGTTGGTTGTTTATCAGCTTATCAAAATTCACCCATATTTCCGTTCTTGCTTCTACAGGCATTTTACTTAATGATGATAGCAAAAATTGTACTTTCTGAGATACCTTTTTCATTGCTTTAGTTTCAATTAATGTTGCAGCATAAGTAGGATGCAATTGAATCAACCTTCTTTGATAGTCTGGTAGTTTTCCTGCAATCAACTTCAAGCAGTCTTTATTATATTTTATGATTTCCTCTAGTGTTATACTATCAGCAGAACTATTTGCTCTATAAAATGGATTATCTGCAAACATAGTAAACAGTACATACACTATGTCTTGCCACTCTTTCTTAAAACAAAAATCATTATCATTCCTATCATATTCTACTTTAGTTTCACCAGCTTTTCTAAATTTACCAATATCAATATCATATGTTTCCTTACTGCAAATTTTCTTAATATTATCATAAAACTTATTCTTACTCCAACCTAATAAGGCTATAAACTCATTAAAATTCATATCACCATTTGTCACTTTAATCGCCTCCGTACTTAGATTATACAGTATTTTCACCAATTTATAGATGTATTTATCGGCACTATCGACATTATTGTCACACTGATTTTTATCATCAATATTATTAGGTATTTTAAGTTTTTAGAAGATAAAAAAAGCAGCCTAAACAATAAGCTGCTCTATGTGGTATCACTTCCACTTGTTAGGTAGAAAGTCCCACAATGTATCAAAATTAATTCCTGTTTCTTCTGCTACTTTTATGGTAGCTTCAACAGCACTCATTCCTCGTGCTATGATTAATATTATCTTTGCTATTAATGCCAATATCTCTCCCATAGAACCAACCCCCTTTAGTATTCCGCACTTAACATCATGGTAGAATACCTACCATCATCTATTACAAATATATTTGCATCTACCATTTCAGTAGGAAATATATTATAGGACATCATGAATTGTGGTACTTCCTGCCTATGCTCTATCATCTGATATTCCATATTAGCAAATGTTATTTTTATCTTTTCTAGCTTAAATACCTGCAAGTAGTCTAGTTCACGTCCTTTCTCTTTTAATGTATCTATGCAATTCCATAAATATAATTGGATTTCTAACGGTATTTCCTCATCTATTCCCTTGGTCATGTATCTTTTATTATCAAACATTCTGTGTACTCCCTTTCTCCTACAATATTTATTTTCTTTTAGACATAAAAATAGCATCTAACCTCATTTTTCTTTGAGATTAGATGCCTTTAATACTTTATTACAGATAATGCATGTTACAGTGAAGTAGCAATCATGTATTGTTCTTCTATAGGTATGATATATATTTGAAAATTCTATTGTTTCATTTTTAATATTATAGACTTATATATCAGCACTATGAATATCCTAATTATTACATTGCTAGTAGTGCTGATATTTTAGGTTAGTAGTAGTGAATAGAATACTTTCAATGTACCTACTACAACATTTCCACTGCATCTCTCTTGTCCTTTTGTGATGTGTTAATGTAGAATTTAGCAGTTGTTTGAATTGATGAATGACCTGCTAATTTAGCAACAGTGGTTAGTTCTGCTCCTCTTTTCAACAACCTTGTACAAAATGTATGTCTAAACTTGTGTGGATGGAGTCTTATTTCCAGAGTTTTACCCATCTTGTTTAGAAGCTTGTTTACAGCATCCCTGTCCATGTTTCCTGCTCTACTAGTTAGGATTAGGAATTCACTTTCAGCAAACTTATTTCTCTTTCTTTCATCTTCTAAGTATTCTTTGATAGCATCTATGACCTCACCCTTTAGTGGAACTTCTCTTCGCTTTCCACCTTTACCACAGGATATAGTTAGATTCATGGCTAAAAGGTCTATATCTTTTAGCTTTACATTTACAAGTTCTGAAACTCTTACACCAGTATACAAGAGCATTAGTATTATTAGCCTATCTCTAGCAGTTACTTTTTGTGATTGAATGTAGAATAGCAGCTTTTCAGTTTCAGCATCTGTTAACACTTCCACTTCTCCCTCACTGCCTGCGGCTACTTTCACCTTATCTTTTCTTAGGTCTACTACTTGCTCATTTAGATATTCCTTATCAACTAGGAATTGATTGAAGGAGTGTAAGCTATTTATCTTTTTATTGATTGTATTTACCCATAGCCTTCTTGAACTAGATAGTTCTTGTAGGTGGTAACATGAAACCTTTTTAGATTACCTGTGAAGATGTTTCCCTTAGAATCTAACCATTCAAGAAATACTCTAATGTCTCCAACATAGCTTTCCAATGTCTTAGCAGCTTTTCCGTCTTCTGATAATGTTTGCTCAAAATCTACTACTATTTTTTCAGCCACAATCTCTGTAGTACTAATATCACTCATTGCTATTCCTTCAAATATTTTAGCAGTTCTTTAGGTGTACTGCTCATGGGTATTATTAGACTAATACTGAAATCACTGCTGAGAAGTATCAATGAGTTAGTGTAGTTTTCTTTACCATTTTTACAAGCTATTAAGTCTACATACTCTGGTAATGTAAACTTAAAATCCATTAGTTCCTTTATTCTATCCACGTCTTTTTCATCTTCTACTATCAGAATGTATCCGCCTAAATCATAGTGTTCATCCCTTGTTACTCCGTAGTTATCATCAAGAATTGTAGCTATTTCTAGTACTTTTGCTGATACCTCTAATGGTAGGTGGTTTGTAGCTTGAACTTCTCTTGTATGTGATATCTTAATCATGATATTATTCCCCCTTGAATTCTATTTTCTATTCAAAGAAATAATATATCTCATATTCCGCTGAATGCATAATAATGCAATGTATTTGCTGATTTCATACAGTTTATGCCTTTAAATGGTATCAATTTATGAACATTAAAGCATTTTCATCCTATGATTTTTAGCTATATTACGAATATTCAAAGCAAGAAATCAAATATAGTAAATATGAAAATCATTGTGCGGAATATGAGATATATATTTCATTATCTTTTAGTTACAGATACCCAAAATAGCCTAAGACAGATTTTAATCTATCTTAGACTTATACAGGTTTACTGCATTATTTAGATTATGCAGTGAAGAATATGCAGTGTCGAATTATTAGAAACTATTGAAATGAATAGAATGAGGATTTACTGATGAATATGAGAATTCTTTTGCAGTAAATTTCTTTGAAGTTTTGCAGTGAAATGAGCTTTTTAGGCTTTGTGAGTGAATTAATCTTTTTATTGGTACATTGTTCTAATTTTATTGTCATATAATTCTATTATTCTTTCCATGTATTTCTAATATTTATTTAATGTCATTAAATGTTTATGAAATATTAACATTATATTCCTATGTTTCCATCAACAAATAGTCGAATTATAGTTTAATATGTGTTATAATAACCTACTTAAACAAAAGCCACCATATCAAAAGACATGATGACGTTTTTATTTATTTAGTTCTTTTAAAGACGAAACAATTATTAAAGGCTCTATACTGTATATGAAAACACAATTATGAGAAGAATATAGATATACTCCTTTTATACATTATTTAGTATTCTAAACAATGTAAATCATCATACTAAATAGATATTGATTTATATTATTTAAAATATTAGATTAGTATACATAATATGATTTGTGATGTAGTTAGTAATAGTTATTGATAGTTTCTAACTTGATGTTGCAATAGGATGGCAGAGTGGTTATTTTTAGATAAAGAAAAGAACCGTCACGTCAGACGATTCTATCTTCTTATTCTATTTGTTAATTCACATTTTTCTCAGAAACTCTGGGTATTTACGAGCGAAGCGAATTTGCTATTAAAGTGCACTGATCAGTACTGTAACATTTTTATCAATAGCTGGGGTATTTGCAGTAAATACTACAGTGTTACCTACAGCTGTAGCTGTTACTCCAGTTAAACCAGTTGCAAATGCATCATTGATTTTAGTTGCAACAGTTGAAGCATTATCGCCTGCACTAACTGCTACCGTTTTAGCAACAGTTTGAGTTCCATCTGCAAATGTAACTGTGATGTTTCCATTTACATTTACAGTTGCAGCGGTAACAGTTAAAGTATTAACTTCTGCTGCTCCTGTTGATGCTGCTGATCCTCGTATCATGATGAGTGATCCTCCTTCATCATCTATACCAGTAACTGAACCAGGCGCCAATGTTATAATAATATTATTATTGTTAGCTGCTGGTGAATTTTCAGTAAATTCAGCTATATTGTTTTCTTGAGTAGCTGTTACTCCAGTTAAACCAGTTGCAAATGCAGCAATGATTTTACCTGCAACAATTGAATTAGTATCGCCTGCGCTAACTGCTACTGTTTTAGCAACAGTTTGAGTTCCATCTGCAAATGTAACTGTGATGCTTCCATCTGCAGCTACGTTTGTATCACCGTTAAACTGTAATATAGTAACTTGGTCTGCTCCAAGAGATGCTGCGCTTCCATGAGTTGTTTTAACTAATGAACTAGTTACAGTTATTGGTGATACATAAGCTCCAACTGTTACAGTTGCATCAGTTCCAGCATTATAGCCTGTTTTAGCTGCATATCTTACATCATAAGTTCCTGCTACTAAACCTGTGATTGATGTTCCTGTTACAGCAGTATAATTTGTAGCGGATGATAATTTATATTGCATAGCAACTGTTGTACCTGTTATGATACCATCTGTTAGTGCTGCGGTTGGTGCTACACTTCCTAATCCTGTTGGTGCTACTTGTTCTGCTTTTACTGTTCCATCCCTCACTATCCACTCAATTTAAATGATTGGATTTCGATCGGTCCACACCGTACGTGCCACTTTCATGGCATACGGCGTTCCATCGACTTAACAAAATTGGTTTAATCCAATATTACTATCACCGACTGGGTTCCTTGGCTAACTCAGTTTTATCCTTCCCCTATGTTACCATATGAGTATTTCAGAGTCTTTTCAAACTCTAGCTTTCGGCTGAGTATCATTGCTACTATGAACCCGCTGAGCCCGTACATCTTTCATTGGATCTGCTAATCCTCCTTATGCACAGCATCAAACGTTCCCCTTTATTATCCCTATTTTTGACTGCCTTAGATCTCCACTAACGATATAAACAAATTAAGTTTAACAGCTTAATTATTCTTAATTCAGTAGGACATCTAGTTCCCACTGTTTCGTGCCAAGCCCAAGGTATGGTTATTTTAACAGCATGAACTACTTTTATACCGCATAAACATGGATTATATTATATTGATCATAGCAACCTTTTAAGGAGCCCCGCACAGGCCTTACACCTATTACGACTTCACCTGGCTTCACATCCATAAAGTAAGCAGATTTATGTGGTGTGCAGGAGGATTAGACATAGGACATACTAGCTGTTGTCCTAGACAGGGCTTTCACCTGTCAATTCTATAAAGGAGTTAAAGAAAAGACTCATTCCTCTAAATGAAATGAGTCTTTAATCTCCACTCAATAAATTCTAATCAGAATTTATTGAGTAACGTTTCGCACTTTTATTATTGAGCTACTATGAAAGTTCTTGCTGCATCTGTAACAGTATTTGAAGGAGTTGTATTATTAGTTACTATGAACTTACCACTCCATGCTTTCGTTACAGTATTATAAGATGAACCTGGTGCTATTGTTACTGTATAACCTGTACCAACTTCTGAATTAGCTAATACAAGGATTGCTGATTCCACTCCAGCTTGAGTGTTA
Source organism: uncultured Clostridiaceae bacterium (assembly GCA_963725425.1). Taxonomy (GTDB): domain Bacteria; phylum Bacillota; class Clostridia; order Clostridiales; family Clostridiaceae; genus Clostridium_I. Next base: position 167,987 of record CAVRYJ010000044.1, on the reverse strand, counting down.
GCTGTTCCAGAAGGTAATGTTTGTACTGATGCAGTAGTAATATTAGCAAGTGCTAATGTTGCTCCTGTTGTATCTGCTCCAGTAGCTATTGTGATAGTTCTATATGTTGAATCTGTAGCTGTTGCACCAGTTGCAGTTTCTGTTACTGTTAGCTCACCAGTCCATAGTTTCGTTGCAGTACTATAAGTTGAACCTGGTGCTATTGTTACTGTATATCCTGCATCAAGGTCTGCTAGAGCTGAAGATTTAATTAATCCTTCTACAGTAGCTTGGGCAGTTCCAGCTGTAGTAATATTTGTTCCATAAGGTACTGTTGCTATTGATGCATTAGTAACCTTAGCAAGCTCTGATGTTGCTCCTGCAGTAGATACTGAAGTAGCTACTGTTGCAGTTCTGTATGCTGCATCTGTTGCTGTATTTGCTGGTGTTGTATTATTTGTTACTATGAACTCTCCATTCCATACTTTTGTTGCAGTGCTATAAGTTGAACCTGGTGCTATTGTTACTGTGTATCCTGAATCAACTTCTGAATTAGCTAATACCAATATTGCTGATTCCACAGCAGTTTGAGTGTTTGCTGTTCCATAAGGTACTGTTGTTACTTCTGGTACCACTGGTGTTGCTGGTACTGCTACTGCTGTAATATTAGCAAGTTCTGATGTTGCTCCTGCTGTAGATACTCCAGTAACTATTGTGATAGCTCTGTATGTTGAATCTGTAACTGTTGCACCAGTTGCAGTTTCTGTTACTGTTAACTTACCAGTCCATAACTTCGTTGCAGTACTATAAGTTGAACCTGGTGCTATTGTTACTGTATATCCTGCATCAAGATCTGCTAGAGCTGAAGATTTAATTAATCCTTCTACAGTAGCTTGGGCAGTTCCAGCTGTTGTAATATCTGTTCCATAAGGTACTGTTGCTATTGATGCATTAGTAACCTTAGCAAGCTCTGATGTTGCTCCTGCTATAGATGCTGAAGTAGCTACTGTTGCAGTTCTGTATGCTGCATCTGTTGCTGTATTTGCTGGTGTTGTATTATTTGTTACTATGAACTCTCCATTCCATACTTTTGTTGCAGTGCTATAAGTTGAACCTGGTGCTATTGTTACTGTGTATCCTGAATCAACTTCTGAATTAGCTAATACCAATATTGCTGATTCCACAGCAGTTTGAGTGTTTGCTGTTCCATAAGGTACTGTTGTTACTTCTGGTACCACTGGTGTTGCTGGTACTGCTACTGCTGTAATATTAGCAAGTTCTGATGTTGCTCCTGCTGTAGATACTCCAGTAACTATTGTGATAGCTCTGTATGTTGAATCTGTAGCTGTTGCACCAGTTGCAGTTTCTGTTACTGTTAGCTTACCAGTCCATGCATTTGTTATTGGGCTATAAGTTGAACCTGGTGCTATTGTTACTGTATATCCTGCATCAAGATCTGCTAGAGCTGAAGATTTTAATTAATCCTTCTACAGTAGCTTGGGCAGTTCCAGCTGTTGTAATATCTGTTCCATAAGGTACTGTTGCTATTGATGCATTAGTAACCTTAGCAAGCTCTGATGCTACTGTAGTAACCGCTGCTACATTGTAAGCTGTAGCACTTACTGCAGTTCCACTTTGGTATGCTGCTGAATCAACAATACTTTGAGATGATGATGTTCCTGCTACTGTTGGTACTGTTAATGTAACAACATTTCCAGTAGTACTAATAGCTGTAGGTGTTACTGTTGTAGCATTACCTAAGCCTATTGCTTGTGTTAATGTAAAATCACTAAGTACTGGTGTTGTTGTAGGTGTACCACTTAATGTTACTGTAACCGTACCGTTAATAGCACTTACTGAACTAACAGCTACAACAGTAGCTGGAGTAACTGGACCTACTGGAGTTTCTTTAGTTGGAAGATCTGTCATAGTTTGAGTAAAACTTCTTGAGTCAGTATTAAAAAGAGTTGATACATCATTAAAATTATAAATTTCACCCTTATATTCATAACCATAGTTTTGTGAGTTCAATCCTATAGCTTTTTGATTAACTAGAGATGTTGTAGCTGCTTTAGTAAAAGCAGGTGTTGTAGTATTTGGTAAAAGATAAATATCACTATCTGCTGCAAATACTGGTGTAACTACAGTTGCTGACATTGCAATAACTAATGAAATAGTTGCTAAAGTCTTCTTTGATATCATAATATTTAAAGCCTCCTGTATTTCTTTTTTTAAAGATTAGATGTTGTTCAAATTGAACAACATCCAATCTTTTAATTATATTAAATGATTTTTTTAGTTTATTTGTAATTATTTCAATACTACAGTGTTAACAACTCCACCAATAGTAACTGTAACTACATCTGCATTTGATGTAACAGGTACTTTTATAGTAGTTGCTGTTGGTGCAGAATAAGTATCTCCTAGTACTAAAGCTGTTCCTTGATCTGTAACAGCTGTAACTTTTGATGAATCTGGTACTGTTATTGTTGCATAATAGTTACCAAATATATCTTGAGCACCAACTGTTCCATTTAATGTGCCAGCTGCTGGTGCTACTATAGCTGTAACTGTATAAGTATCACCATCAATTAATCCTGTGATTGCTCCAGTTGCATCTGTGGTCATTGATGTTGCTGTTGCTCCACCTAATGATACATTATATGCTGTATTAGCAGTTAATCCTGTGATTGTTTTATCTCCTGCTACTGCTCCTGTTACTGATCCTGATCCTAATATTACGGCAGTAGGTGCTGCTATAGCTGTAACTGTATAAGTATCACCATCAATTAATCCTGTGATTGCTCCAGTTGCATCAGTTGTCTTTGAAGTTGCTGTTGCTCCTCCTACTGATACATTATATGCTGTATTAGCAGTTAATCCTGTGATTTTTGTATCTCCTGCTACTGCTCCTGTTACTGATCCTGATCCTAATACTACGGCAGTAGGTGTTACTACTGGTGCAGTTCCTGTGAATGTTATATTAATTGTCTTACTATATGCACCAGCTGCACCTGTAAGTGTAACAGTCTGTCCGGATACAGGAGTTCCTGATATTAATCCAGTTGAACTTACACTAAATTGTCCTGCTGGTGAAACTGAAGTTTGTGTAAGACTTGATAAATTAGTATCTGATTCTCCATATTGATCATTAGGAGCTAAGTAAATTACTTGTTTAGTTGCAGCACCTGATGGTGTGAATTTAGTCAAATAACTACCAGCTGTTAATCCAATATTAGCTAAATTAGCTGTTGATAAGTTAACTGTTACATTAGTTCCAGTACTATCTAATGAAACACCAGCATTTTGTGTAGCTACATTAACACCAACTGAAGAAGCTACTGGTGTTGCTGTTGAAGATGTAATAGGTGTACTCAATTGATGTATGTGACCATCAGCACCATTAATTGTTACGTTTAGATTAGTGCTTGCTGTTGTTGCATTATTTGTTGTTGTTGTTGCTCCAACGTATATATCAGATGGATCTACATCACCTTCAAGTTTAAAGTTTGTAGTATTATCAACGTTTGCTGCTACTATTGTATTACTTGATACACCTGTAACTGAAGATTTAGTAGTAGTACCTAATGCTATTTTTGTTCCATTTGATGTTGTTCCGTAAACAACTGGATTAGCAAAATAATCATCGCCTGTTTGTTGAGCGCTCGTTCCATCTGCTGCGGTAATAGTTCCAACATATATAGGACTTGTTACTGCTCCTATTGTATATCCTGTGATGTTAGTACCATCTACAACTGATATTATTTCTGACTTTGAATCAATTATTGTATTTGGAGCAGTAGTATTAATCAAGTTGAAAGTAACTGTTGCTGATCCTGTTATTCCACCAGTAACCGTAATACCTGTTCCACCGGCTGCAATACCAGAAACACTAACAACATTACTATTACTAGTACTTGGTACAACTTCGTAAGTACCAGGAGCGCCTGTCATGTTCATAGTTCTATCATATTGATCTGCAACGGTTAAACCACCTTTGTTATATCCAAAATCTACAGCCTGTGTTGCACCTGGTTGCATTGAATTTATAAGTATTGTTGAACTTAAAGTTAATGCATTAGCTACTGCGTTATTCTGAACATTTATATTTACTGAACTATATCCATCAGTACTTGCTCCTGTGCAAGTTGCTGTTACCATTTGATTTCCTGTACTTGTAAATGGTCCGTTAAGTTGAACTGAAGCAGTTCCATCAGCATTATCTATAAGTGTTGCATTAGAACTTAAAGTAACTTTTCCAACTATACTGCTATATGCTGTTATTACATTTCCATCTTGATCTGCAGCTGTAAATGGAATTATAGCTGAGGCATCATTTTCAGCTACTTCTGTTGAAGGAGCCTGTAAAGTAAATTTAGATAATTCTGCTTCTCTCTTCAAAGTAACATTCAATGATGAAGTCTTTGCTGTATATGTCATAGCACTAAGTACTAGTGGCATATCTTGAGGAACATTATTTCCATTATCAGTTACTTGAATTACTGCATTGTTTGAATTGTTTGGATCTTTTACAATTTGAGCAGTTACATCAGTATCTGTTGAAGTTATGCAATTTTTAAGACCACTAGTACTTGTGTTTGTAACTACACCATTGACAATCAAATTGTAATTTGATGTAGGATTACCACTTATATCTGTAGCTGTGAATGGAAGGTAGAATATATCTGTAGTGTCTCCTGCAGTTAATACTTTACCATTAGCATTTGTTAATGCTGTTCCAAGTACAAAATTACTTAATGTTCCTTCTTGTGTAGATGTAGTTAAAGAAGCACTTGTACTAGTTGCACTTGTTGAATCATATGCAGTTATATTAATTGTTGGGAATGTAATAAGATTCATATTAGTACTTGGTGTTATTGTAATTTCACCATTACTTCCTGAAACTGTACCAACTCCACTTTGGAATGTTATATCATTAGCAAGAGCTGAAGTTGTAATATCATTTCCATATTGATCTAATACTTTATAACTTGCAAATCCAGTCTGAACATTGTTAACAGTCTGAACTGCTAATGTAGTTGAAGTTATTGTAATACTAGCAATTTTTGTTCTGTTACAGTTACACTTGTAGTTCCAAGATCAGTTGTTCCGTTTTTTACATCAACAGTATAAGTATTTTCTGGAAGATTTGATCCAGCTGTTAATGTAGCTGTTTTTCCATCAGCACTCCATGTTGGTGCTACAGTTACAGGAGTTGTACCATTCATTACTGTAAATGTAATTTTTGATTGTTGTGCAGGTGCACTACTAAGTGCTACTGCAAAACTTGAAGCGCTTGCTGCTTTTACTGAAGAAACTGAAATATTTATAGCTGCTATTCTAGCAGTTAATGCTGCATTTTCAACAGTATCTTGTACTTGTGCTATAGCTGTTGTAGCTGTTGTTATATCTGCTGCGAGTCCTGAAGCTTCTGCTGTTTGTACTGAATTGATTGCAGTTACTTCTGCAGTTTTTTCAGCAGTTGTTTTTACGATTTCTATTTTTAAAGCTTCCATTCTAAGTCCTTGGTTTTGAGTTCCAGCCATTGCTGCTGCTGTTACATCAGTTCCGTTTGCAGTTGTAACTGCATCCATCCAGCCTTTGTTTTGTACTTGTGTTTGATATTCTACTGCATATCCTGGTAAACCACTTAAAGTCATTTTAAATGCTTCAACTCTAAGACCTTGGTTTTGAGTTCCAGCCATTCCTGCTACTGTGATATCTGATCCAGTTGATGTAACTGGTGTCATCCATCCTTTATTCTGTACTTGAGCTTGGTATGTAATACTAGCTCCTGTTGGTAAATTAGTTCCTGCTATTTTCACTGCTTCAACTCTTAAACCTTTTCCTACAGTTCCTGCTATTGGAGCTGAAGTAATATCTGTTGCATCTCCAGTTTCAGTAACTGGTGTCTGCCATCCGATATTTTGAACTTGTCCCTCGTATTCAACACCATATGTTGATGCTGGTGCTGATGTTACTGCTACTGGTGCTGTAGTAGTTGTTACTGGTGTAGTAGTGTCTGCGAAAACACTAGCTGCTGGTAATATTGTTGTTGATGCTAATGCTACTGCAATAAGTATACTTAAACTTTTCTTCTTCATTTTCCAATCTCCTTTATTCTTTTTATATTTAAAAAATATTGTCTACCTAATATATGTTGCTTAATTATAAAAGAATTCTTAAATAACAAAATCCGCATCATAATTTTAAATAGGCAAAAATTTTAATAAACCTTTTCGAACTTTAAATCATCAGTGTTTTTTAATTAATCAATTTGTTCCGTTGTTCCAAAAAAATACATAAAAAAATACATATTTAAGTTTATCTTGTTTAATATTCTACGTTTAGAACAAAATTCCTCTTTTATAATAGCATAAAATTACTTTTATAGGCAAGTTTTAAGATAAATTTGCTTTATTTATTAGGAATTTTATACTTTAAAAGTTTTTTGTTCCTCAATAGGTTGTATGAGATGATTTTAACAAAACATTGTATCATTGTCAACTATGTGTTAATATTTAAATTATCATATAGTTAAAATATTCTTTTTTTATATGATAATTATACCAATACCATTGATTTAGAAAGTTTAAAAATAAGAAGATTTAATATAAACTTACTCAAAAATTAAAACTAAACTAAGAAAGGAAGGTGAATGCCGTTATATACAAACTAAAGCCTAAGGTTTAATTTGTATAGCGGATTATTTTATGACAAGAAAAAATATTAATACTACTATTGATGAAGATTTATACATTGAAGTTAAAATATTAGCTATTAAAGCGAAAGCAAATGCTAATGACCTAATTGAGGAAGGTATGAGGTACGTTATAAAAAAATATTCCTATAAGATAGATAAAGAACAAAAAGAAAAAGTAGATTGATATATTTTGTTTTTGTAGAAAAGTATTAGCATTAGTTCTTATTTTCTTTTTTATATAGAAGTTCTTAGCTTAATTTTAATTTTTGAGAATGGTTTTTTCTTTTTCAAATACAAGAAACTACAGTTTATGGGTTGTGGTTTCTTTCTTTTTGTTTTTAATTCTTGGGTTGATTTATAGTCCTTCATATATAGAACAATTGACAATGGACAATGCACAATGGACAATTAGTAATGCACAGGATAGTGGAGAGTGGAGAATGGAGAGTTGAAAATTAAGGTTGATTTTATGTAGCAAAGCTACGTAAAATCTAAGATTTAAGATTTAAAACTTAATTGTTAGTTTTTCTAAGCAAAGCGAAGAAAAACACCCTCCACTCTCAACTCTCCATTTTCAATTCTCAACTTCTTTTGAGTAGCGAATTGAAAATTGAAAGTTGAAAGTTGAGAGTTATGGTTGATTTTATGTAGCAAGCTACGTAAAATCTAATATTTAAGATTTAAAATTTAATTGTTAGTTTTTCTGAGCAAAGCGAAGAAAAACATCCTCACCTTTCAATTCTCAACTCTCCATTCTCCACTTCTTTTTATTGTCAATTGTCCATTGTCCACTGCTTTCGTTTTAAATGTGTATATACTTTTTACCTTTTTATAACATCAATGTAAAATTCATCCAACCACACCCCTATTGAGTATAACTAAAAGTATGGTTAAGATCTTGTTGTTGTTTTATAAGATTTTTTGTTTCTGCTGTTTTATATATATTTAAGAGTTTTAGTCACCCTCTAAAGCCTTGATATAACTGGGTTTAGCATCACTAACTATAACCCAATGATAGTGAAAGATAACCTAATGATAGTGAAAGATAACTGAAAGATAGTGAAAAGGACTTTTAACTATAACTTAAAGATAGTAAAAGATAACTGAAAGATAGTGAACTATACCTCAAAGATAGTGAATTATAACCTTTTGATAGCTAACTATAACTTAAAGATAGTTAACTATAACCTTTTGATAGTGTAGGCTATTTTTTAACTATAACCTTTTGATAGTGAACTATAACTATATTTTTTTGGTTATTGATAACTGGTAAAAATATAGTTATAATAATTTTTATGGGGGTGGTGCTACTTGTCTACAGAGATTACAAATATAAATGAGAATTGGATATATCAAAGCAATAAGCTTATAGAATCTAGTTATACATTAACAGTGACAGAGCAAAAATTAATTAGGCTAATAGCTAGTATGATTAAAAAAGACGATGATGATTTCAAGGAATATGAATTCAAAACAAAAGAGTTAATTAAAATACTAAATACTAGTGACAGCAGATTTTATAGAGATATTGATAAAATAACGGATCTTGTGATGCAAAGAATTATAAAAATAAAAGACAAGACTACAGGAGCCTGGGAAAAATATCATTGGGTAGACACGGCAAAGTATAACAATGGTGTTTTAAAGCTAAAAATACATAGAGATTTAAAACCCTTCTATTTAAGTTTAGATTGGTATTCAAAATATCAGCTAAAAAATATTATGCAGTTTAAGAGTACCTATTCTTTCAGGCTCTATGAACTGTTTAAACAATATGAGACCATAGGTGCAAGGTCTATAAGCGTTGAGGAGCTAAGGGTTATACTAGATATTAAAAAAAATCAGTACGTTAAATACGCCAACTTAAAACAAAAAGTTATTAGCGTTGCAATAAAAGAAATTAATGAAAACACGGATTTAAATGTTGATTATATGGAACTTAAAAATGTTAGAAAAGTATCTGGTGTTAAATTTAATATAAGGAAAAATGGAAAAAACATAGTGATAGAACACATAAACGAAACTTTTGACGCCCACAGTACCCTAAATGAGGGCTTAAATAATGATACCAGACGTGAAACACTACAGGTAATTAAAATCGCTTCTAAGCACCAAATAACGAATTATGAGGCACTAAAGATATTAAATAGTGCTGAAGGTGATTTAGACAAAATAAAACGGGTATACAATTATGCTTTAGAGCATAATATTGACAATGTAGTGGGTTACATGATAAAGATGGTGATACCCGGAGCCTTTGATGAACCAGAACCCCATGTAAAGAAAAACGACTTCACGGATTATGAGCAAAGAGAATATGACTATGAAGATTTAGAAAAAAAATTATTAGGATGGAAATAATTTAAGGATAATTATTTTTTAATATATTTTGTTTTAAATTATTTAGTAGCACCTTAACCGCTGGTATTACTTATTTTAAAAAGATCTATTACCAAATTTACTTATGTAACTAGGAATAAATATGTTGACTATTCTTATTTATGTAATATTATAGTCTTATGTAAGTAATTTTATAAAAAGATTTTAAATTTAGTTATATTAATGTTAATAACATTATATGCCAAAAAAATAAAATAAATAAGGTACTAACTTTATAACAGAAAGTATGGTATAATAATCCTAGAACAGAAAAAAATACATTTCTGTATATTTTTTGCTACTTTAATCAAATATAAATATTGCACATTATTTATATTTAAAATCAAAAAGCAACTTTAAATTTGTCTTCATTTTCATCACCTCATTTGTAAGTACATGCGGTAATAATTGCTTCCAACTGATGTGGTATTCTTTATATTTTTAGATTTATTCTTTTCTGTTCGAGCATATCTAGTTTAGATATGCTCCTATTTTTTTAATATAAATTAATGGATAATTTATGTTAAAAATATTTCTAGGATGCATTTAACAGTAAATTTAATTAATATCTAAAACTTTACATATAAGTAATATACAACACATCATGGCTAGTACATTATACTAACGTTATATGATGATACTAAATACCAGCATATAATACTAATGTACAATATTTATATTTAGTATTGATATTAGATGCCAGTGTTCAGTATTATATAAATATATTAATATAAAGTATTAATATTAAATATTAGTATGACACGTTAACCCTTAATATTAGTATTAATCATTAACGTGGAATATTGTTATTAAGTACCAATACTAATATAGATACTTAATTCCAATATAAAATATTAATATTTTATATTGATATTTTATATTAATGTTAAATATTTATGTTAATATTTATACATAATATTAATATTTTATACAAACATTAAATACTAGCATTAAATATTTATACTGTTATTTGCTAACTACTGTTGATATTTGACCTTTCGTATTATACAATGAATGTAGCCAATTAAAATATCATAAAAAAAAACAAGTGAGTATTGTGGTCTGTTAATTTTAGATGCTTAAATCAATAAATTTAAAATTCTATATAAAAAGTAAGGTGAGAATATGGGTAAAATAATAACTATACTAAATGTTAAAGGTGGAGTTGGAAAAACCACAACAACAATAAATTTGGCTGGAGCTATTGCAGCTCAAAAACACAAAGTACTTATTATAGACAATGATAGTCAGAGTAATGTTACGCAAATTTTAAATGTAGAATCTGAATATACTTTATATGATCTATATACTAACTCAAAAGTTACCTTTGAGGATTGTATAAGTCAATACAATAATTATATTTATATGATACCAAATGTTATAGAAAGCTCCATGCTTGAAAGCAAGCTACATAATAAAATGAGCCGAGAGAGTATTTTGAAAAACAAATATGCTAAGTTTGCCAATGATTTTGATTTTATACTTATAGACAATAGTCCATTTTTGGGTATTACGGTTCAAAACAGTTTAGTATTAAGTGATTATTATATGGAGATAATAGATAATTCTGTATCTGCTCTTCAAGGCTTAAACATGGTAAAGAAAATAACCGATGAAATTAAAGATAGTGACTTAAATGATAATCTAGAGTTATTAGGCATTTTAAGAAATAGATTTGAAAAAAGAACTATATTTAATAAGCAATTTGATGAGGTAGTGGAGGAAGAGTTAAAGGGTAGTTTGTTAAAGACTATAATTTATGACAGTGTAAAGTATAAAGAAGCCACTGCTCTTCATAAGGTAATACAGGATTATAGTTTAATTCACAGTAAAGCCTATAGAGAGCTTTACTACGAAATCATTAGCAGAATTAAATAGAACAAAATACAATTTATTATGATAAGGCGGTGCAAAAAATGAATAATAATTTAAAGGATAGTATTAAAAGGCAACATAATTTCAAGCAATAAAACTGTTGTTAATAACAGTAAAAAAAGTCAAGGGCGATGAACTTGATACTAAGGCTACGAGTAAAAGTAGACGACAAGTTTAAACTGTCTAAGAAAAAGGATGATAAAAGCAATAAAAAAGCTTTTAACGTGTACATGGAAGATGAAACTATAAAGGAAATTGACAAAGTTGCTAGAAAAGTGGCTATTCAAGAAATGAATTAATGAATATCATGTGTAAGTGGTGTTTAGATAATTTGGAATTTACTGATTAAAAAGATAGTTGATAATTGAGAGTGGAGAGTGGAAAATTAAGGTTGATTTTACGTAGCAAAGCTATGTAAAATCTAAGATTTAAATTCAATCATTAGTTTTTCTGAGCGAAGCTCAGAAAAACCTCCTTAACTCTCCACTCTCCACTTTCCACTCTCAACTTTCTTTCAATTTGTGCTTAAACTACTCAACAAATTATTCTCCAAAGGAGTCCCAAGTCCTGTTACAAAATCGTATCCTGTTTTAGCCATATCTTTTTGTGACCATCCATTGCTGCCGATAGTAATATCCCTAAAGTTCGAAGAATATGTGGAAGGTTTTGCCAAACTATACATTTCACTTTGTAAAGTTGTATTTGTTAAGGGCACTGTGAGTCCTTGGTCAATTAAAGCAACAAATGCTGCCCAGGCTGGAGTTGAAAAACTTGTACCACCAACTCCGTACCACGTTAAATTATAATCTACCATAACCCCAGTACTGGGATCTGCATCAAAGGATACATCTGGCACTGCTCTATGATTATTTGATTTAATATTAGCAGTCTTTTGGTAACTTGGTTCAGTTTCAAACCTACTAATACCGCCGCCAGAACTGGACCATGCAGTTTCACTTCCTTTAATATTTCCATTAGAATCCAAAGGAAGAGTTGTGCCTCCTACAGCTAAAACATTGGCAGACGCTGCAGGCCATATAGCACCAGCTCCATTATCACCTGAGGCTGCTACATAAACAGTACCCTGATGAATAAAATGCGAATCTAAACTTAATTCACCTGAAAATTCAGAATTTCCCCAGCTCATAGAGACTACTTGTACACCTAAATTAGATGCGTAATCTACAGCAGCTAGTAAATCATCGTTAGATGTAGATTTTGCAACTACTAGATCAATAGCAGCATCTGGGGCTAATGCGTGTGCCCATTCTACGTCGAGAGAAGTTTCTTCTGCCCAGCCTAAGTCAGCGGTTACTGTGCCTTCAGGATAAAAAGTTTGAAGATTTGCAGAACTTAAAGTATATTTGTTATCAAAAGCAGTTAAATCAGTGCTTATTGTTGGACTTCCATAGGCTACAACAATAGCAATTTTTCATTTTTCCCAGTTGCCGTAAGTTTACTTATTCCATAAGCATTTTTTATTTGTGAAGGTACATATGCTGTTCGTTGCATATTGCCTTTTCTAGGCCTAAATCTCCCCTGACTAACCATTTGTCCTTGACTCACATTGTGGTGTGTTACTTGTCCATTAAACGTCACTGAAGAAGCAAAGAGTAAAGGACAAAGTATTGAAACAGTTAATAATGATAGCACTTTCTTTTTCATAGCAATCCCCCTTAGTTATGGATTGGAACTTTTTAATGTAATTATACTATATCTTATGGAAATAATAAACATGCCATAAATGTGACATATTTAATCCAATTATGACATATTTACATTAATCCGTTATAACTCTTAAGTAAGCCTATGGTAAATAGAATAAAATGAGTAAAATTTCAGGTAATAGTTGAAACAATAGCATACATGTATAGTGGGTGGAGTTACGTAAGGAATGTCGGGGAAGATGGTTGAAAATTGACAATGGACAATGGACAGTTAAGGAAGTTTTTCTTCGCTTTGCTCAGAAAAACTAATGATTAAAGGAGAAAGGACAATTTACAATTGTCAATTGACAATTGTAAATTGCTTTTAACTCTCAATTGTCAATTGTCCATTGTGAACTGTCCATTGCTTTTAACTCTCCACTCTCAATTCTCAACTCTCCACTAGTTGTAGTATAGTATTTTATAGTAAAACGTATAGTAAGAGTATAGTAGAATCTCTACAGATAAGCTATATCAATGGATTAGATGGTTTTGCTACGTAAATAATGTCGGTAATTTGCGTAAGCTATGTCGGTGAAGGTACGTAGAGAATGTCGGTGACTTGCGTAAGGAATGTCTGCGTAAATAAGAATATTTAATTTACGTATTACGTCACCATATACTCATAAACAGAGTTCTTTGTTTCAGGTGGAGTTTTTTTCTCAACGGCATAATTATAATTTAAAATAAGGGTGGGTGAAAAACTGATTTTTTAACAATTAAATCAGTTAATATGGAGATTAAAAAAGGTGGAGAATTAATTTGTAAACGGCCGGAAGCCATAATAGAAGCAAGATATAGCCTTACTAAAAGACAAAACGACATTATGGATATGGTATTTGCGTCTATTGAAGATGATGACAAATATCAATATGAAATAGAAGTATCCAAGTATGGTAAATTATATAATATCAAAGACAAAAGCAATATATACAGGGATTTGAAAAAGGCTGTAGAAACATTTGAAGGAAAAGGTTTTTCTATAACTCAAAAGATTAGTGAAAAAAAACAAAATAGAATATATTTTGCTTGGTTTTCAAGTATTTCCTATTTAGATGGGGAAAGCAAAATTAAGATTAGTTTAGATTATGAATTGAAGCAATTGCTTTTAACTACTAAAAGAGCCTGTTTTTACAATATAAAATATCCTATCAATTTTCATAATACATACAGTAAACGGCTTTATTACTATCTAAAATTATATGAGGATACAGGCTGGAGACTTGATAAGCTGGATGATTTACGAAGTAAACTTGAATGTCCTAAAACCTATGATGTTTATTATGAATTTAAGCGTAACGTTTTAAAATCAGCTTATGATGAGATAAATAATAGCAGTGACATTAGTTTTGACTATGAGGAAATAAAAAAGAATAGTAAAGTAATGTGGGTTAAATTTACTATAAAGTCTAATAATCTAATACAAAAAGATTCCACTACAGTTTCCAATTTTCCAAAAAATAAAAAACAAGATGAAAATGTATCTCAGGTTAAAGCAATTATTAAAAATGTATTAAACGTCAGCATCACAAATAAAGCTGCAAATGAAATTTATATATGTGCAGGCAAACACAATGATGGTGGAAAAAAGCCACTAGAACTAATAAGAGAAGTGGCAGAGTACTCCAAAACTCAAAACATTAACAAAAGTTTAATAGCTTGGCTGAAAACCACAGTTAAAAACTATGAGAAACCTATAAAAACGCAAAAGGTGAACAAGCTAACAGACTATGATCAAAGAGAATATGATTATGCCGCTCTTGAGAAACAGTTGCTGGGATATTAGAAAAACAAAAAAATAATAAGCAGTTTTCTTCTTTGTGCCTAATTAAAGCTTATTTATTATTTTTTCTTATGACTTTTAAACACCACTGTATTATCAAATTGAGCAATAATACCATGGCAATAATAAGCAGTATGTTTCTCACTATAACAAACTTATACAATACCATTGCCCAGAAAATAGTACACACAATTATTAAAATGTATATATATATAAACTTATTCATATAAAAACTTCCTTTTCTAAATGGACACTTATAATACCATTTATTCTATTATTTACGTAAACTTATAAAAGAACTTTAATTTTTTATTGAAAATCTAATTTAATATATATCATAATTATAGACTTTGTTTATACAACAACAACCTGAAAATGTTCTAAAAGTAAAACAAATAAAACATCAACCATAGTTGTTGTTTTATTTGTTTTATATGTTTAACTTGTTTTATGTTTTGGACCCCACTGAAAAGGCGGCTATAGGCTAGTCTACGAGACCTAACAACGACACATTCCTACCGTAACAACGACAGATGGCTACCGAGACAACGACACTTGCCTACCGTAACAACGACAGATCCCTACCATAAGAACGACAGATTCCTACCGTAATGACGACAGATTCCTACCCTAAGAGCGACAGATTCCTACCGTAATGACGACAGATTCCTACCGTAATAACGACAATAGGTTGACGTTGAAGTTATATAAAGTTTATAATGTTTTTTGGGGTGAAGACATATGGACGAAAACAATTTAGTTACTAAATCAAATGCTCTAATTACAGCCTCTTATGATTTATCACTTGAAGAGCAAAGAATAGTAATTACTCTGGCATCTTTAGTACAACCAGAGGATGAGGAATTTAAATCTTACAGGTTTAGTATAAAAGAGTTTATAGAGCTACTGGGAATTAAAGACAAAAAAAATATATAGAGATACCTAAAATAACAAGAAAGTTAACGAAAAAAGGATTTGAGATAAGAAATAATAAAAAAATATTACAACTTTCATGGCTTTCATCTGCTGAATATGAACTTGGTTCAGGTACAGTGGAATTATGTTTTGATCCCAAACTAAAACCATATCTGCTTAAATTAAATGAATTATTTGTAAGTTATAAACTTGTAAATGTTTTAAGTCTTAAAAGCAAATATGCTATAAGACTTTATGAAATATTAAAAAGTTTTGAGTTTAAAGCCCAAGGATATGAAACTATACTACTAAAGGACTTGAAACATATGCTTAATATTGGAGATAAGGAATATCCAAGATATTATGATTTTAAGTTAAGAGTATTAGCCCAAGCTCAAAAGGAATTACAGTCTAAAACTGATATTCGTTTTGATTTCACTGAAGTTAGAAAAAGCCGCAGAATAGTAGCTATTAAGTTTTACATACAGCCAAATAAGAATGTTATTGAAGAAGAAGATAAAAGTTCATTACATATTGAGTCAGAAGTAATTAAGGAAGATCCCAATGAAGGTAAGTACATAAAGAAAGTTAAAAAAATCATGGCTGAAAAGGATATAACATCAGTTGAAGCCAAGAACATATATGATAGCTCTAATGGTAATATGGAACTTATAAAAAAGGTGTACAATCACTTTAAAAACAAGGAATTAGATAGTATTGTTGGGGCTATGATAAGTATGGTTAGACCAGGTGTTTTTCAAGAACCAAAAGGTAATACAGCTAAAAATGCATTCACTGATTATGAGCAAAGGGAATATGATTATGAGGCTTTGGAGAAAAAGCTTTTAGGGATTAAGTAAGGCAGTGGACAATGGAAAAATAAAAATTGACAATGGAAAATTGACAATGGACAGTTAATGATGTTTTCTTCGCTTTGCTCAGAAAAACTAATAATTAATTTCAGATTTTATGTAGCTTTGCTACATAAAATCAACCTTAACTTTCCACTCTCCATTGTCCACTCTCCATTGTCCATTGTGAATTGTCCTTATTGTTTATTCTATCCCCAAAAGCTTTTTCTCCAGTTCATCGTAATCATAACTTCTTTGAGGGTAATCATTGAAATTAGATGTTTTATGAGTTTTTATAGGTCTTTCATAGGTTGAAATAATAGATTTTGCCCATCCTACAAAACCGTTTTTAATATCTTGAGTTTTAGAATACTCTGCAACTTCATTTATTAATTCTAAGGGCATGTTTCCATATACTCTATTTTTAGTGGCACATTGATAAATATCATTAGCTGTTTTATCGCTAATTTCATCATCAATAACATTTTTTATAATCAATTTAACGTTGTCAATATATGGTTCTGATTTATTTGGAGCTTGGACAACTTTTGCTGTTATCATTTCATTTTTTGCTTTAGTAGTAGGTCTTATGTAAAATTTAATAGTTGTTACTTTTCTAACTTCTTTCATTTCTTCGTAATCTATATGTAAATCAGTATTTATATTTATTTCGTTAATACCAACGCTAATAACTTTTTGTTTTAAATTTGAATACTTAGCATATTGGTTCTTATCAATCTCTAGTATATGCCGTAAATCTTCAATACCCATTAATCTATGACCTATATTCTCATACTGCTTAAACAATTCATATAACCTAAAGGAATAAGTGCTTTTAAATTGCATTATATTTTTAAGTTGATATTTTGTATACCAATTTAATTTTAAATAAAATTCTTTCATGTCCTCATCGATCTTCATTGTTAATATTCCATTTTCAAAATCTGCTATTTTTATCAAATGTCTTTTTTTAAATTTTTGACTGTCATTATGTTTTATTTTTATATATCGTGTCATTAATTTATCTGTTATTTTATCTAATTCCATATAAATGTTTTTTTGATTAATTTTAAACAGCTTGCTTAAATCAACTGCTTTAAATTTATATTCTTTAAAATCATCATCATCTTTGTTTATCATACTTGCCAAAAGTCTAATTAATTTTTGTTCTAATACCGTAAATGAATAAGATGCCTCGATCAATTTATTACTTTGATATATCCAATTGTCATTTGTATTTGTCATATCCGTTATCATTTACTATCACCCTAGTAGTAACTATAACTTTTTTGCTTAGACGTTGTCAATAACTTTTTAAAAGCAAAGCTATATATTCATAAACCATTAGCCTAGCTATGTTTTCAGATAAATATTTACTATACCATAAACAGGTTGCCTTTAGAGATTAATATACCATAAACAAGTTGCCTTTCACCATAAATAAGTTGCCTTTGACCATATATGAGTTGCCTTTAAAGTCCAATATACCATAAACAGGTTGCCTTTGACCATAAATAGGTTGCCTTTAAAGTTTTAGACCTAGTCATACCAAGGGTTTGGAGCACGCCTAAAACGATTAAAACAAAAGATTATAAAACAATCTAAAACAACAACAGGAGTTGTTGTTAATAAACTTATAAATATTATTCAAAAAAGTGGACAGTGGAGAATTGAAAATGGATAGTTATGGTTGATTTTTTGTAGCAAAGCTTCAAAAAATCTAAAGGGAAGTTTTGTAATTTTACTAGTAGGGAGAAGAACTACCTTTACTTATCAAATATCCATTGCCAGTTGTTCATTGTCAATTGTCAATTTTCAATTGTCCATTCTCCATTGTCTTACAGATGCCGTATTAACTATTAGAACCAATACTAAATACTGATACTTAGTATTAGTACTTAGTATTGATTCTAAGTACTAATATATAACACTGACTTCAAATACTAGTATGAATTAACTAATTATAGATTATAAAGGAAAAGCTGGTTTCACTGGCAACTGCTTCTCTGTTGTTAATGACAAAGTAGATATTCTATTTTTTCTTCTGCTTTTTTAATATCAGCATTCATATCCATGAGAGCTCATTTAAATCTTCTTTGTTTGTCACAATCAAGAAAATAACAAGTCAAAGATTCTGATGGTATTTTAAGGTAGGTCAGGAACCAAAAGTTTGCGCAAGTGATAACTATGTATATCTTAATATCAACCTTTAATATTAACTATTAGAATTGACCCTCAGTGTTGACCCTTAGTATTAATGCTAGGCGGTTCCATTACTTATAACTTTAAGTCTTTATAATCCTCTTTTAAATTAGGTGGAATTGGAAAGCTTTTAATATGTTTAAATTCTTCAACTTGGGTTTTACTTGGACCTATTCTTATAGTAATATCATCAATTCCTATGGTATCATGTGGTCCAACAAAGGGTCTGATTTGAAGTTTTATTGTAAAGTCGAATGAACGATAACGTGGTCTTTCTATTTTTTAAAATTTCATGTCAAATAAATCATATAGAAGTGGTTGACCATAATGTGTTTGTATTTCACACACAATATAAGGCTCAATCAATGTAGCTATTATATCTTTATATAGTTCTTCTATAGAGCCTTCCTTGGGAGTATATTCATAAAGTATGCCTTGTTTAGCATTATTGTTTGGTTCTGCAGCAATTGCTTTAGTAGGACAATATAACAAACACATTATTAAATAACAAAAAAGAACCGCCATAGATCTATCTAGCGACTCTCTCTTTTTGATTCTATTTATTTATGCATTTAGAAAAAGATTTATTTAATTGTAATTTTTAAATTAAAGGTATTAATAGTAGAGTTAGCTTCAAATAATCTGAATTCATGTAAATTTATTGTGGCACTACCAGTGTCTACGGCTTGGATTATCCAACGTCTTTGCCCAACACCACCAAGAATATTAGGATCAGAACTAGGTAATATATAAGTATCATCTAATATTTGTAATATATTGCTATCTAAGGCTGACTTAAACGACCACAAGTAACCGCCATCAGCACATTCAGGTAGAGTTAATTCTAAAATATCACCTTTTTTTAGCTCAATGCTTCCATTATTATATGTTACATCAACTATTGAAGAACCAACATAAACTTTTGTACTAACTGTCTGTTGAGCAGTTGTTAATTTCCATGTCTTTCCGTTTGGAACTGATAATGTACCCAAAATATTTTTACATCCAACTGTTGTTACATCAACTGTTCCCCATGTTATATTAGCTACATCTGTTGTTCTATCACTTAATTTAACACTTATAGTTGTTGGTAATACTGCGGGTTTTCCTATTGTTGTGTATATGGAATTGATAGGGAAAACTGAACGTACGGATAAAGGCAAAGCTGGAAGGGGTATCATAGGTTCAGTGAAAATATTTTTATACTTATAAAAAAGAGTTAATACATCATTAAATTTATAAATTTTACCATTCAGTTCATAACCATAGTTCTGTGAATTTAAGCCTATTTTTTTTGTATTGCAAAGTTATCTGTCCGTAATTTCGTATAAGAAGGCTTTGAAGTATCACTTAAAAGATGGATATCACTGTTTGTTGCAAATACTGGTGTAACTATTGTTACTGATATTGCAACTACTAATGAAATAGTTGCTAAAATTTTCTTTGATATCATGATATTTAATTTTCCCCCTTAATTTTAATAATATATTCTGCAAATAATATATTACCATATTAGTACAAAAAATAGAATAATATACTTTTGGGGAGTTTTGACCGTTATATCAAAAATGAGAAAAGCTCGCTTAGTTATCAGCAATCAATGGACAATTTAAAATTGACAGTAAGGCTTATATCTGAAAGTTATTAATATAAAGAAGATTATGCATTATTCTACTTAATGTACTTCCTGTCCATCGCCATATCAGTGGCTGTGACAAATGGATTGTGGTATCTCTTTCTCTTACTTGGCAGTTTCAAAATCCTAATAAAAAAATGGTTGCACTTTTTTTTCATCTCAGGGTTAACAACATAATTGAATGCTCCCTTGGGACAATAAGCCACACATGCCATACAGAAATTGCATTGATGCCTAAAAGTGGGTCTGCCATTCTCCATTACTATGTTCTTACATGGGCAAACTCTTGTGCAGGTGCCGCATGAAATGCATTTGTCAGAAACTACAAAACCTCTGTCAGCCTCGTGCAGCAAGCTTCTGTACTTGGGCATAACGAAAGGATACAGCATTCTCGTCAAAGCAAAGGCACTTGGGTATTTGCATGTTTTCATTCTCGCTATATCTGTGGAAATTGCGGTAAGCTTTTTCTCCGCCTTTGGAACCCGCAGCATTGGAAATGGCATTGGAGGATATACAACTACAAGATTAGCAACGCTATATAGTATTTTACCATAAGAAAGGGATGCATTTCTTCTCCTTCAGTATCCCTTCTAGTACTTCGAAGCTATGACCGTTGATAAAACCTGGGGTGGACACGGCAAAGATATATGCGCCAGAGTTTATCCGAAGACCCATTATGAACCTGACTACCGCTTCCGGCATGGTCCAATGATATACTGGGAAAACAAAACCTATGATATGGACTTTTGCTGAAGGGACTTGTGACGGATTACAGCGCATGGAAATAATCTCAGTATCGGTTAAAGCTGCAGCTATACGGGAAGCAGCTCTCATGCTGTTGCCTGTTCCGGAGAAATAATAAATAACCTTTTTCATAAATTATATCCTCCAATGGTTTCGGGAGAAATCCCCAGAGTATTTGCCAGAAGCTTTATTATATCCTTCCTTTTTTTGAGGAAGAGTTCGGGTGTGATTTCCTTAACCGATTTCTGATGTACTATGCCAGCAATTCCATGTACTAAAAATGCCGCAAGCACATTTAAAGGTACGTTAGGCTGTTGCATTATTTCGGCGTTTAGGGCATTTTGTAGGATTATTACTATATATGGCTCGAGCTCGTCCAAGGTCTTTTCACGTAGTGCAAGCTCTACGGTCCAATGAACACCGCCGTTCTTGTTCATCAGCAAATACGTCTCGGAATTAGTTTTAAAAAGGCAGAAGATTTGGTCCATCTGATCAGACAGAGACAAGCTTGAATCTGTTACAATATTTCCAAAACATTCTGAGTACTGCCGGAAATACAACCCTACTGCTGCTTCAAACAGTTCGTCCTTGGATTTGAAATAGTGGTAGAACATCCCAACCTCACCGTTAACCTCATTAAGGATCATACGCACTGAGGTGTTTTCATAGCCATTTTCCATAAATAGTTTTAGAGACACAGAAATTAACTCATCTCTTTTCCCACCTGTAAGAACACGTTTCCTCGACATTTCAACACCTTCTTTCATTTTATAAACAGAATATCGTTCTGCTTATAATTATAGTTCTGCATGGAGAAATGTCAATAGATAAACAGAACAATATTCTGTTTATAATTTTGCTTTTTACTCCTTTGAGTGCCAGCTAAGAAATAGCCATAATGGGTACAATTTAAAACAAGTGGACAATTGACAATGAACAATGGACAGTTAAGGTTGATTTTTTTACGCTTGGATTCAAAAAATCTAAAATTAAGTTTTTTTATTTTCTCAATACATGGAGAAAATAAAAAAACTTAACCATCAACTACCCCTTGCCGGCTTTCAATTGCTCATTGTCCATTGTCCATTGTCTTTCATATGCCTTCCTAACTATAGATTTGACCCTTACTACCGACCCTTAGTACTAATACTAAATACTAGTATATTACACCAACATAAAATACTAGTATGAATTAACTAATTAATCATAGAATGCATTATGAAACTAAAAGTTTATACCCCCTAATTTTTAGTTTATTGAGGTTTTTGGTTAATTGTGTTAAATTTAACATTGAAATGGTGTTAAGGTTATACAATATCACAAGTTGTATGTAAACGTTGACAACGTAAAGGGGGGTAAAACTGAGGATTAATTTATTTAGAAATAAAAAATCTTTGCTACATTAAGTTTATCAATGGGGGGTATAAAAAATGGCAAAAAAAATCCAAGGATATGGAAAGATATTAATGGCATTTATTCTAGCACCTATTATGATATTTTCTTCAAACACAAGTGTTTTTGCTGCGGATACACAAACGACATCTTACCGCACTGTTACTGAAGTATTTGACTGGGGTCCAGCTGTTACAAAGGTAATTGTTGATTTAGGTAAGGTAGTGAACCAAAATTCAGTATCAACAGATACTTTTAAGGCACATGTAGTAAGAACTGAAAATAGATTTAAAACCAAGGTATTAGGAGATGCAGAAGGTGATCGTAAAGTTATAAAAGCCTACGTTTCTGATAAAGATGGTAATGCTGCTAACAGTGGACAGTATGTAGTTCTTGAAATGCAAGTTGGACCAGATGTATCATTAGGTTCACCAATCAACTATGATATAGCAACGTCTCTTAATGGATGGGTTAATTGCGATTATACAATTACTCAGCTAAAAGATATAGCTTCTGAATCTGGATTAATTTCAGGATTAATTGTTAATAAATGTACAGGGTCAATTAAAAAGATTGTAGATGATTTTACAGTTGGAAAAGAAACCAATGATAATGTTACCCTAGCATATTCAAGCTATGCACCAGCAATGAATAGTGGAAAACATCCATTAATTATCTGGTTGCACGGTATAGGAGAAGGCGGTACAGATGGTCTTCTACCCATTTGCGGCAACAAAGCAGATAGCTTTGCATCAAAAGATACTCAAGCATATTTTGGAGGAGCCTATGTTTTAGCACCTCAAGCTCCAACTTTCTGGATGGATGGTTTTTTAAATTTTGGAGATGGAACTTCAAGATATGAGAAACCGCTTATGTCATTGATAAAAAATTATGTTGCTAATAATAAAAACATTGATACAAATAGAATCTATATTGGAGGAGATTCCAACGGCGGATATATGACAATGCTTATGGTTAGAGATTATTCAAATTACTTTGCAGCTGCATTTCCAACCTGTGAGGCTTTAAATGATAAATTAATTACTGATGATCAAATAGAAAAAATGTCAAACATGCCAATGTGGTTTACTGCTGCCGAGACAGATACAACAGTACCACCGGTTAGCTATGTAATTCCAACTTATAATCGTTTAGTTCAAGCTGGAGCAAAAAATGTTCATTTCTCATTCTTTGATAAAGTGGTTGATACTACTGGTTTATACAAAAAAGCAGATGGCACGCCCTATGAATATATGGGACATTGGTCATGGATATATGTCTATAATAACCAGTGTAAAACAGCAATTAATGGGAATACAACAACAATTATGGAATGGCTAGCTGATCAAAGTTTAAATAACCTAGCAACTACAACAACAAAAACAAATTAGTAAATAAAGACATAAAAAAACCCACCACATTGAAAATTTTTCAATGTGGTGGGTTTCATTCTTCTATTGTTTTTTCGCTTTTCTCTCTCTCATCATCTTACGTCTTTCCTTTAACAAATGATTCAAGCCTTTAAAGAAATGGCCATTTACTATCATCAAAATGCCATTAAGCATTGGCATATTCACTGCACCACCTGTCATTCTGGCGATTCCACGAAATGGCATATGATATATAGACATCATTATAATATTAGCAGCGCTTCTCTTTCCTATTTTTCTTAAAAACCAATATGCAAAAACAATCATATGAAAAACAAATCTTGCAAATCCGCCCTTTGCATACTGACACTGTGCAATAGTATCATTGTAACCAAGTGGTTTTGTTCTATCCCATTTAGAGATAGGCACATTAAACCCAATTAATTTTTCGAATTCTTCTGTGCTGACGTTGTTTACTTTACCTGAATAATAGGATGGAAGTATGTTCTTGTCATAGGGCAGTGGTGCATCTGTGCCTTTTATAAATACATTATCTTCTAATCTTATGTCTGCACTTGATGCAGCAATCATAATTGTATATTCTGCTTCTTGTATTTCCCATTTATTTGTTTTAACGTTAAAATACCGAAATGTCTTGTCATCAAAATATATTGTTACAGTCTTTGTATCACCTGCATTTATAAATATCTTAACAAATCCTTTTAACTCCTTTTTGGGTCTGAAAATATCATGGGAATTACAGCCTACGTACATCTGTGCGATTTCCATTCCAGCAACTTTTCCGGAATTTGTTAACTTAAATGTTGCTTCATACTTATTAACTTTCATATCTGAATATTCAAAAGCTGTATAACTAAGGCCATATCCAAATGGAAAAAGAACATCTATATTTGCTGTATCATAATAGCGATAGCCGATATAAATACCTTCCCTATATTCTACGCTAACTTCTTTACCAGGAAAATTGTGAAAGGAAGGTGTATCCTCATAATGAATTGGGTATGTCTCTGCCAATTTTCCTGAAGGGTTCACATCACCTGACAAAACCCTAAGTATGGCCCTTGCTCCTGCCTGTCCCCCTAAATACCCATGCAACAATGCTTTTACCTTATTTATCCATGGCATTTCTACTGCAGAGCCACAAGAAAGAATGGCTATAATATTGGGATTAACTTTGTGCAGAGCATTTAATAAATCTATTTGGTTCTCTGGAATGCTCATACTTTGTCTATCAAGTCCTTCAGCTTCGCTTACTTCATCCAGACCAATATATAAAAGAATGACATCTGCTTCTTTTGCAAGTGCACATGCCTTATCTACTTTTTTCTTACTTTTTTTACCATACCGTTCAAAACCAGGTTCATATCCAATGCTGATAATTCCTGATTCCTCAAAACAATATAATGTATGATCCAAGATTGTTGGGTTTACAATAGATGATCCCGCACCCTGATATCGTGCTTCTTCTGCAAACTCGCCTATAACTGCAACTTTTTTACCATATTTAAGTGGTAATATATTCTCTTCATTTTTAAGCAGCACTATTGACTCTTCTGCAACTTTTTGTGCTACTCTATGATGCTTTTCCACATCAAACTCTGTATGAGGTTTCTTATATGCATCTTCTGTTGTAAAAATAAGTTCAAGTAATCTGTCTACACATTGGTCTAATACTTCTTCTTTGATTTTTCCACTTTTAATGGCGCTTATAATCTCTTCATCTGTCTCACCTGATGTTGTTGGCATTTCAAGCTCATTACCAGCAATAAGTCCTGCAATACGATCATTGCTTCCGCCCCAATCTGTAATAACGCAGCCTTTATAATTCCATTCACCACGCAGGATTGTATTCATCAAATGCATATTTTCATTAGTATATGTACCATTAAGCATATTATATGAAGACATTATGGCCTTAGTCCTACCTTCTTTAACTGCAATCTCAAATGCAGTGAGATAGATTTCTCTAAGAGTTCTTTCATCCACTATGGTATCAATAGCCATACGTCTCTCTTCCTGATTATTTACACAAAAATGTTTCACACAAGCTGAAATTCCATGTGACTGAATTCCTCTAATATATCCAGCAACCATTTTACCGGCAAGATATGGATCTTCACTGAAATACTCAAAGTTTGTTCCACATAAAGGATTTCTCTTCATATTAACACCAGGTCCTAGCAGCACATTAACTTTTTGCGAAATAGCTTCTTCACCAAGATACTCTCCTATTTTTTCTCCCAGTTCTTCATTCCAACTGTTAGCTACAGTTGCGGCTGTGGGAAAACAAGTTGCGGGAATACCAACATTAAGTCCAAACTGATCTGCGGCTACCGCTTGTTTTCTAATTCCATGGGGACCATCGGCAAGAAACATACTATTGACTCCAAGACGTTCTATATCCTGAGTTTGCCAAAAATCTTTTCCTGACATTAAAGATGCTTTTTCTTCTAAAGTCATTTTTTTAATTAAATCTTTATATTTCATATTCTATTCCTCATTTTGTATTTTCGGCAGTACAATAAACGATTACCAACGTAAAATATATTAATGCCATTAAAAGTCATTATAAGGCAAAATAACTATATCATCAAGTGTTAAACCTTTAATTCAAATGCAAAATAATAATCTACTACTTACACTATCTTTATTGGATATGCTGTTTTTCAGAGCCGCTTTTGAATATTATTTTAAATATGGGGAAAAATACCCAGAATGAAATAGCAGCGTTTATAATCATAGTAATAGCATCTGATATTGTCTCACCAACTGAACCCATTCCCAATGTGTGCATGAACAAGCTATAGATAGGAGCTTTGTAAAGTCCCTGAAGAGCGGCTGCACCTATTGATATAATAATGTAGGCAATTACATACCAAAAAGCAGACTTCCAAATATTGCTGTTTGACTTAAATGTTATGTTCCTCTGGACAAAAAAATTAATAATCTGTGCTATGGCCATGGATATTTGAACTGCAAGGAAATAGGCAAGTCCACCACCTCCACCTGATGAAATTGAACCTGCTGCGTAATTGAATATATAATAGGCACTTCCGTTAAGATTATGCCCGATCTGTCCAATTTGAAAATTTGTACCTACAAATGATGTATGTCCAAAGCCAACCTTAATCATAGGCATTAAAATCATTTGTAAAATCGTTATTCCATTACTCAGCATAAAAAATACTATGAATTGCGCAATATTTGGGTGTTTGTCTTTGTATTTTGCCCAAAGGCCTGTATTGGCTGCAACTATTCTATTATCTTTGATTTTTTCATTGCTCATTTCTACATCTCCTTTGTCACTTTTTCTATTATTCTTTCACTTTTGCGCACCTTACCCATCTTACTTCTTTCCTTTAACAAATGATTCAAGCCTTTGAAGAAATGACCATTTACTATGATGAGTATTCCATCAAGCATTGGCATATTCACAGCCCCACCTGTCATTCTGGCAATTCCACGAAATGGCATATGATATATAGACATCATGATAATATTAGCATTGCTTCGTTTCCCTATTTTTTTCAAAAACCAATATGAAAAACTAATTAGATGAAATGCAAATCTTGCAAATGCTCCCTTTGCGTACTGGCACTGTGCAATAGTATCGTTGTATCCAAGAGGTTTGCTTCTGTCCCATTTAGCTTCCGGGACTTTTTTGCCCAGTAATGTTTCAAACTCCTTCACATCAACACGGGCTGCTTTACCAGAAAAATAGGATGGCAGCGCTACATTATCATAAGGTGCGGTTGCTATGGTTCCAACCCTCATAATCACACCGCGTAGCTTAATGTCCATGCTGGAAGATCCAATGGCAATTTTATACTCTCCACTCTCTTCTTCCCAGGAATCTGTTACTACATTATAATAACGGAAGGACTTATCATCGAAAGCAATGGTAACTCTTTGTGTTTCTCCTGGCTGGAGAAATATCTTTTTAAATCCTTTTAGTTCCTTCTTAGGCCTAAAAATCATATGAGAGGACTTTCCAATATATAACTGTACGACTTCCGCACCAGCAGCATTTCCGGTATTTTTTAGTGAAAATGTGACTTTATCACTTTCCACATTTAAATCTGTATATTCAAAGGTAGTATAACTGAGGCCATAGCCAAAGGGAAAACGCACTTTTACATTGGCAGTATCATAATAACGGTAGCCAATATACAATCCTTCCCTGTATTCAACACTGACTTCCTTACCTGGAAAGTTGCTGAAGGAAGGGACATCCTCATAACGTATTGGGTAGGATTCAGCTAGTTTACCTGAAGGGTTTACATCTCCGCAAATAACTCTAAGAATAGCCATTGCGCCTGCCTGACCACTTAAATATGGGTGCAATAGTCCCTTTATATTGCTAATCCATGGCATCTCCACAGCTGAACCACAACAAAGAACAACAATGATATTGGGATTTACTTTACTCACAGCTTCTAACAGGTCAATCTGGTTTTGAGGAACTTTCATGTCTTGCCTGTCCAGGCCTTCTACCTCAGTAGCTTCATCCAGACCAATATATAAGAGTATTACATCTGCTTTCTCTGCAAGGGAGGAAGCTTCTTTTACAAGTTTGTTACTTTTCTTTCCAAACCGATGAAAGCCGGGTGCATAACCCACGCTGACAATATTTGCATCCTTCAAACAGTCTAGTGTATTATCAAGTCTTGTTGGATTCACTATGGAAGACCCAGCGCCCTGATATCTAGGTTTTTTTGCGAAATCACCAATCACTGCAACTTTTGTTCCAGGCTTTAACGGAAGGATGTTCCCCTCATTCTTAAGTAGCACAATAGATTCCTCAGCCGCTAGCTGGGCAATCTTTTGGTGTTTGTCTTGGTCAAATTTCTTACGGGGTTTCTTATACACTTCTTCTGTAGTAAAAATCAGTTCCAAAAGTCTATCTACACATTGGTCCAGTACATCTTCTTTAATTTCTCCCTTGGTAACAGCATCTACAATATCTACATTTGTCTCTCTGCATGTGGTAGGCATCTCCAGTTCATTACCTGCCACTAGCCCTAGTATGCGATTGTTGCTACCGCCCCAATCTGTTACTACAACGCCATGAAAGTTCCATTCACTACGCAGGATATCACACATCAAATGCAGATTTTCATTAGTGTAGGTGCCGTTAAGCATGTTGTAGGAGGACATAATTGTTTTTGTAGCACCTTCTTTAACTGCAATCTCAAATGCAGTGAGATAGATTTCCCTCAAAGTTCTTTCATCTACAATGGTATCAATAGCCATTCTTCTCTCTTCTTGATTATTCACGCAGAAATGTTTTACGCAGGCGGAGATACCAATAGATTGGATACCTTTGATGTAGCTGGCTGCCATTTTTCCAGCTAGATAAGGATCTTCACTAAAGTATTCAAAATTTCTTCCGCATAAGGGATTTCTTTTCATATTGCTACCAGGACCAAGAAGTACGTTGACTTTCTGTGATACTGCTTCTTCCCCGAGACATATTCCGATTTTTTCACCTAATTCTCTGTTCCAGCTGTTTGCAATAGTTGCAGCTGTAGGGAAACAAGTTGCAGGAATACTAGCGTTTAAGCCCAAATTATCTGCGGCTGCTTTCTGTTTTCTGATACCATGGGGCCCATCAGCAAGAAATATATTGTTAATTTCAAGACGCTGTATGTCCTGAGTTTGCCAAAAATCTTTCCCTGACATTAAGGATGCCTTTTCTTCTAAGGTCATCTGACTTATTATTTCTGCGTATTTCATATATTCACCTCTATATAGATAGACTGCCGTAAGGCAGTCTGTTTTTAGGCATTATTAATAATTTACATTTTTATATCTATGTCTTGATCACCTTTCTTTTTACGTAAGGTAAAGAAGAAACCTGCAGCTATAGCTAAAGCAAGAACAACATCAGCAGCAACTGATAGTTTAACCCAAGTTGGAGTATCGCTACTCATTTCAGCATTCATAGCCTTGCTGCTGTTTGCCTCATTGTATAAAATATGGTGGCTAGATTCTCTAAGGGCCCACAAAGTATCATTGCTCTTAGTGTTTGGGGAAGGTATACCTAGTGGTGCAACACCAGTAAGATAAATATCATTACCGCTTCTTATACCAAGTTCAAAATTCATGTAAGGGTATGCAGACATACCATTTCCATTCATATAGAAATCAGTATTTACCATGCCTTTGAAACCCCATTCATTACGAAGAATTTGTGTAAGAAGACCTGAACTTGCTCCAGTCCAAGTATTACCTATGCTATTAAACGAAGACATTACTGCCTTAGCACCGCCCTCTTTAACAGATATTTCAAATGGCTTTAAGTAAATCTCACGAATATCCTGTTCATTAGCCCATGTGAGGACTCCGAAAGTACGGTTAGTCTCCTGATCGTTTAATGCAAATTGTTTTATATAAACATATCCTCCTTGACTTTGATATCCTTTAGTAACGGAAGAGCCCATCTCACCAGCAAGGAAACCATCTTCAGAATAATACTCGAAGTTTCTTCCACCGAATGATGTACGATGAGTGTCCATGGCAGGTGCATACCAACCCGTAACACCATAGGCTTTAGCCTCAGCTGCCACATACTGTCCCATTTTTTCCCCAAGTTTAACATTCCAGGTGGATGCTATTAAATCCTCCGTAGGGAATGCTATACCGGATACTCCTGTTGAAGACAGAAATGAAGTTATAGCTGCAGGTCCATCATAATCTAAAGTAGCAGGCTTGCCCACTGACGGAATCTCAGCAGTTCTATATCCTCCGTGTATTACTAAATTAACCATATCGTCTATAGACATTTGGTCAAGCAAAGTGTCCCATCTTTTATCATTGTATTTAATCCCAGCGTAATCTTTCAGCTTCTTTCCATTTTTTGCGCCTGTAGTAGGTGCAGATGTATGGGTGTCAGCAGGTACAGTGTATCTTTTACTGTTGATATAGTTAACGAAGCTTGA
This sequence comes from uncultured Clostridiaceae bacterium, assembly GCA_963725425.1. GTDB lineage: Bacteria > Bacillota > Clostridia > Clostridiales > Clostridiaceae > Clostridium_I. Next base: position 137,490 of record CAVRYJ010000044.1, on the reverse strand, counting down.
ATCTACAAGTTTGCCTTTTACTGTAGCTGTGCTACCATCAGCATTCTTAATAGTATAAGTTTTGTTAGTGTCAATGTCCTTAAGATTTGCAAAACCATTAGCTCTAGAAAGATATGTAGCTATGCTTCCATTGCCGGTAACATTGTTATCAAGCTGATTTACAGCTGTTTGCTTATCACTAGAACGTGCTGTAGTATCATAGACAACCTGAGAAAGGTTCTTTGAAGCTACATCAGCTATTTTTTCATGAGAATTATTCATAAGCATAAGTTTGTATTGACCTGGTTCGAGAACATAGGAACCTTTGGCACTGTATATTTTATTAGAATCGTAAGATGCCATATCTTCTACTTTAAGGGAAAGTGTAACTGTCTCAGATTCTCCTGCTTTTATATTACCTGTTTTCCCAAAAGCACCAAGAACTATTGAAGACTTCTCTATCTTTCCAGTGTAAGGTGCAGAGTAATAAAGCTGAACAACATCTTTTCCAGCAACTGTTCCCGTGTTTTTTACTTTTACCTTAACGGAAATATCTTTATCGTTCCATGTTAAACTATTGGGAACAACTTCCTGTTTGAAATTAGTATAACTCAAACCATAACCGAAGGGGTATTGTACTTTTTGCCCATAATTGATTGCGCCTTCTGCAGCAGCAGTCTCATAATAACGGTATCCTACATAAATGCCCTCTGAGTAATCTACATAATTTAAACCGACTTTTTTGAATCCGTTGCTTGAGAATATGAACCATCTGCATTTTTGATTACGTAATCAAAATTACCGAAGTTTTTAGCTGCAGGTGCATCCAGAAGATCTGTAGCATAGAGGTCTACAGTTCTCCCGGATGGATTAACAGCACCGGATAGAACTTTTCCAACGGAGTTGAATCCATTTTGGCCTGGTCCTCCGATATTTATGACGCTTTTAATCTGACTGTAATTTTTCACCCAATTGAGTTGGAATGGATTACTACTGTTAACAATAAGAATTACTTTATTAAAATTCTTAGTAACAGCGTCTATCATACCTTTTTCTCTGTTACTAAGTTCCAAATAATTCTTGCTTGCATTAAGGTCATCCTTATTACCAAATTTTACACCTGTAGGTCCTTGGGTGCCCTTTGGATTAAATGTATCCTTACCGTCCATGCTTGTTGGGAGATCTGCACCCTCACCACCTGAACGGGCAATAAATACAATTGCAGTATCAGAATAATCCTTAGCTTGTTTCATCTTGTCAGCTGTGTAGAATTGTGATGGATCAGGTTCTGGAATGGTCCAATCCTGTCCATTCATTCCAACAGTTGGTCTTTTCATATTTAGTGATACATAATCGTTATACAATTTCTCATTTACCTGAAAACCCGAAGCTTCAAGGCCATCTTTTGGGGTAACTGCCGTAGATGAATCTGTTGAACCAGAACCAGTACCCCCATAGATTGGATTAGTAAAGCTCCATCCAAAAACATTTACTTTAGTCTTGTTAGCATTGGATGTTTTCATAGGCAGAGTGTTGTCATTATTTTGAAGAAGAACTATACCCTCATTCTCAATCTGCTCATCAAGTGATTTTGACTGATTACGAGCAGCAAGAGCCTGTTTACTAGTTACATTAATTGCTGAAAAATATGAGGTAATAATTGCTGAAAAGTGTGCCAATGCAATATTTCCCACCAAAACGATTACAAGCAAAGCCGACAATGCGGAGCACTTTATAATACGAGACTTTTTCCTATTCATTTTTTTATCTTTCATATTTGTTTATCCCCCTTAAGTAATTTTTAAATGATTTTTTACTTATCACTAACTTAATCCCGCGCTTATCCCCCTAATAATATTGCAAATGTATTCCTTTACAATATTAAATTTAACACGTTGGCATATATACAACAATAAACCAAAAGTTAGAGGGGATAAACTTTTAGTTTATCATATAAAAAAGTCATTCTAATGAGGGTTATCTCATTAGAATGACTTTTCTTTTTCTTCAATATATTGTTTTATGTAACTTCGAAATAATGATACTGCCTTAGACTGAATAAATCTTTTCCTGGTAATTAGATAAATATTCTGAGGAATTTTTTCCTTAAGCCTAATGATCTTTAACCTTTCATCCTTAAGTGCATCTTCAACAAAATCTACAGAAACCGTTACTAGTCCATTCAGTTCACATAGTTTATGTGCAGTTATAATATTACCAACTTCATGTTTAACATGAGGAGTAAATCCATATTCGAGACATTTATTCACCAAACTATGTTCTTTACCTGGTTCCACAGATTTTAACACCAAAGGTTCGTTTTCCAATTCTATTATGGAAATTTCATCCTTTACCGCTAGGGGGTGCTTTTTAGAAACCAATACCACTACTTCACCTTGTAAAATTAAATCATATTCACAATTTTCAATTTCTTCATGTCCCATAATTAAGCCAACATCAACTTCTTCTTCAAACAACTTACCTACAGGATATTCATCCGGGAATTCTCTTAGTTTCATTTGGATCTTGGGATGAATTTCAGAAAATCCAAACAACAAATCCGGAGGCAATGAGGATGTTGTAGCATAAGTAACCACAACACTTAAACTGCTTTTTTCCCCGTTCATAATGCTGATTTCTTTTTTTATGTCTTCCATGAGATAACATATATGTTTAGCTCGGGCATATAATAACTCGCCATATTCCGTAGCTTCCATTCCACGTGATCCTCTATAGAATAATTCTACTTGTAAGTCCATTTCCAGCTGTTTTATAGCCTTGCTTAGTCCTTGCGGAGTAATAAATAAGTCCTTGGCCGCCGAAGAAACACTTTTATTCTCATAAACTTTGATAAAATATTCTAATGCTTCTGTATTCATATTTTTTCCTTTAAGCGCGTGTTAGGGTTAAGATAGTAATATAAGTATATCATATTATATATTATTTTATGTAAGTTTTGGACAATAGACAATTGAAAATTGAAAATTCACAATGGGCAGTTAAGGTTGATTTTTTGTAGCAAAGCTACAAAAAATCTAGAATTAAGGTTTTTAATTTTACTAGGATAGTGAGGAAAACTATCTTTAATGAACAACTATCCATTGGCAGTTGTTCATTGTCAATGGATAGTTGTCCATTCTCCATTCTCCATTGTCTTTCAGATGCCGTATTAACTATTATAGTTGACCCTTAGTACCGACACTTAGTATTAATACTAAGTACTAGTATATAATACTAACTTCAAATACTAGTATGGATTAACTAATTAATCATAGATTATATAAAGAAAAAGCTGGCTTCGGTGCCAACGTCACTGGGGTGGTGTTAACACTTTTGGGATGAACAGAAAAAAGAACCGCTAGAGAAGCAGTTGCCAGAGTCCAAATACCAAAGAAGCAGTTGCCAGATACCAAGTTCCAAATACCAGCGATTGTTTCAACTGGTATCTGGAACCTGTTACTTGACAACTGCTTCTTTGTTGTTCATGACATACATGGTTTTAATTCTAATTCATAATTTCTTTTTTTAGTTCAAGTACTTTTTCTATTGTAAGTCCTGTTCCTTTTGCTACTATTTCTTCATTTACTCCAAGTTTCAGTAAGTTCGTAGCAGCTTCCATTGCTTTTCTAGCTTCACCTATTCCTATGCCTTTATCTATTCCTATATCTATTCCTTCTTCTTTAGCGCCATTAATCATATTAGCTCTCTCATGAAGAGATCTTTCTCTAGCTTTGTAAACCGCCAAAGTTTCAGGATCTCTACTTAGATATTCTATTTTTTCTTCTGCTTTTTTAATATCAACATCCATATCCATCAACTCCTTTAGATCTTTTTTACTTATATTTTCGCTAAAGAATGATAACCATCTTTGTAGCTTATCTTCCTTTAGGTTTTTATTTTTTAATTTTCTGAATTTCTCCATTTCTATGAAGTGAACTTCTAGCACATCTGTTAACATGTAGTCTTTTACTTCATCTTCCCACAAGTGAAAAGTGGTATGAAATTTATCTGGGATTTTGATGTATTCAAAGTCTACTATATTTATAGTAATGACTTTAGTTAGGTTCTTATAGTCGTCACCCTTTTTTATACCCTCAGAGAACATCTGTCCCCAATACCATATTGTCCTTTTATCCATGTTGTGCTGATTTGTTAGCTGCACTTCTATTTCAAGCTGGGTGCCATCTTCTGTTTTAGCTCTTACATCTATTATGCCTGTTTTATCTTCAATTAATTCATGTGTTAACTCTTTATTTTCAACTATTTCTAAAGTTACTAATTTATTTCTATCTTTTCTACTTAAAATGGCATTAAGTAATGCTTTTAGGTTATCTTTTGTTTCTTCCTCACCAAAGGTTTTCTTAAAAATAAAATCGTTGAGTGGCTTCAATCTCTCCATATAGTTCACTTCCCTATCTCTATTTTATCAGAAAATTGCATCTTATTCTATACCTATGTTTCTCTTTTCTTCTGCTTTTTTAATATCAACATCCATATCCATCAACCAAAATTTCATACTATTAATCTAAATATTGACTATAAACATAATACTGTATATAATAACATATATACAATTTAAAAAAGGAGGCATATTATTTGAAAGTATTAATCTCCAATAAATCTGATTTACCTATTTATGAGCAGATTAAAGTACAGATTAAGGAGCAGATAATGTGTGGTGAAATTCATGAAAATGATTTTTTACCATCCATTCGTCAACTTGCAAAAGATTTAGGAATAAGTGTCATTACAACCACAAGAGCCTATTCTGACCTTGAGGCAGAGGGATTTGTAGCTACTATGCAAGGGAAAGGAACTTTTGTTCTTCCTAAAGATAATGAAATGGTAAGAGAGCAGTATTTAAAACGTATCGAAGAAGCATTTACTAGTGCCATTGAAAATGGAAAATTAGCTAATATATCAAATGAGGAATTGGTAGTGATCTTAAAAAATTTAATGAAGGAGTGAAATCTATGTATGCACTTGAAATAAAAGAATTAAACAAAAGCTTTGGAACTTTCAGCCTAGAAAATATTAATATAATGATACAAATGATAATATTTTGGAAGAATATTTATTGGTTAAAGGTGGTATAGCAGATTTAACGGAACAAGTTAGAGATAAGCTAATTGGATATAAAAAATCTAATATTGGATTTCAAGGGATAATTCATTCTAGAGATGAAAGGGAGATAGGTAAAGGGCTTTTGATTGAAAAGCCTTCTATTGATGATATTGTAGTGTTTTATATAAATGGAATAAAGGGGGAAATATAATGAGTTCTATAAATTATTTGAAACTTGATATTAGACTTATAAAGGGTACACTACGATATTATATAATTATTCCATTTATATGTATCTTATTCTTTGTAAATAAGCAATATATTATGGCAATGGCATACTTATTTTTCATTTTAGTTATTTTAGCCGCGGTTCCATTCAGCATTGAAAATAATGAAAAATGTGACAAGATGTATTATATGATGCCTTCCAAAGTATCCAGTATGGTATTAGGTAGGTTTTTATATTTAATTAGTGCAATGCTCATTTTGTGGATAACAGTTGGTATAGCAACTATGTATCTATGTAATGTAAATGCTATGAGCGAATTGCAAGTTGTATTAATATGTTTATCAGGATTATTATCTACGATATTTTGTTTTTTTCAATATCCCATATATTATAAAATTGATATACAGAAAGGTAATATAGTAGCGCAAATGTTATATTTGGTACCAGCATTTATAGCATTTTCATCACCTTCAATAATAAGTGAAAAATATTTGATTATATCATTAAAGTATATTATGGGCAATAAAATTATACTACCACTTTTAATCGTAGTGATTATTAGTATTGTAGGTTTTCTATCATACTTGTTATCATTAGCTATTTGTACAAGAAAGGAAATATAAAAGTGGCAAGTGACAAGTGACAAGTGGCAAGTGACAAGTGGCAAGTGACAGTGACAGTTAAGGTTGATTTTTTTTCGCCTTGCTACAAAAAATCTATAGATAAGGATAATTTTTCTCCGCATCCTGCGAAAAATTATCCTTATCTACCACTATCCATTGTCCATTGTCCATTGTTAATTGTCAATTGTTCTAAGGAAGTTGTGAGTGTAGCGAACTTTCTATATGTTAAAGCGGAAGCCAGTCAATTACCCGTTTAATATATGGATCCCAAAAATCAAAGTTGTGGTCACCTGGTCCTTCTTCGTGATACAGCTCTAATCCAATTTCTTTTGCATATGCTACAAATGGCTTGAACTGATTTTCATAACGTACATCCTCAGTTCCGCAAGCAATGTATAGCTTAGGCGGTTCAATGCCAGATTTTTTTAGCTTTTTGGCGAGGAAATAAATATCGTTATCATCACTTCTTAATTTTGAAGCATCTCCGAAGATGTCATCAAAAAGCTTGAAATGCCCATCTGCCGTTTCTTTGCATTTTCGATTATACAATTCATCTAAATTCAGGCTACCTGACAAGCATGCTGCTGCTCCGAAAAACTCAGGTTTTTTAAATGCCCATAGAAATGCCCCACGCCCACCCATGGAAAGCCCGGCTACAAAGTTGTCTTCTCTTTTGCATGAAAGAGGGAACATTGCGCGCATTGCAGCGGGAAGTTCTTCAGAGAGATAAGTGAAGTAATCTGTGCCATGAACCATATTTGTGTAGTAACTATTATAAGCTAATGGCATTACTACGGCCAGATGTTTATTCTCCGCATACCGTTCTATAGATGAATAGCGTGACCATGTGGTTTGATCCTCCGTATAGCCATGCAATAGATATAAAGTTTTAAATTTAGTTGTTTGGTCATAAATTTCTGATAATGGTCCTTTACCACTATAATTTGGCAAGAGAACCGTGACAGAAGTATTCATTTTTAAGACCTTAGATCTAAAGTTACACTGAATTTGTATCATTTCACCATTTCCTTTCTATTAAGTAAGGTGGCAACACTCCTATGGGGGTTGTTAATTAAAAATTGCTTTCTCTTAACATATTGTAAAGCATTCCTTGTTTTAATTTACCACTGTCCCCACCTAATACATCGATTAATGTATAAGCAAAAGGTAGGGTTGTAGCAGGTCCTCTACTAGTGATTAAGTGATCATCTATTACAACTATATCCTCAACATAATTTGCTTCTTTAAACAACTTAGTATATTGTTCTCCAGGATATGATGTTATTGTACGGCCCTTTATAATTCCTGCTTTTGCTAGAATAATTGGTGCTGCACAAATAGCTGCAACAAATTTTTCTGGTGCTTTATCAAAATATTTAACCAATTTAATGACTCTTTCATCATCTCTTAAATTTGTTGCACCAGGTAATCCACCAGGGAAAACAATCATGTCATATTCTTTAATTTCATCACTTATAATTTTGTCTGCCTTAACCACAATATCATGAGAACCCTTAACCATTTCTTCATCTATACTTACAGAATCACATTGAAATCCTGCCCTTCTTAAAACATCAATTACAAATAATGCTTCTCCTTCTTCAAATCCTTCTGCTAAAAAAACTGCAATTTTACTCATATAATTCTTCCTTTCTTTTACTAATTTAATTCTAGTATAATTATATCACATTGTTTTAACATCATTAGCTCTCAATTTTCAATTCTTAACTCTCTTATTTTTATGTCAGACTAATTATGGGAAATTACGTTATAGTCATGTAATTTTTCTAAATCACATAAAGTTCACATTACTATTATATATTTTAACTACAATTGCTAAGTATAATTATTTTAAAGAGGAAGTTTGTCATAGTATAAAAGATCTTGTAATGTTGATAACTTGTTATTTCTTTAAGATAATTAAATTTAGGGGGGAAATACATGAATAATAAAATAATTTATAGTGTTGTAGTGCCTTTGTATAATGAGGAACTTGTTATAATGGAAAGTTATAAAAGAATTAAAAATGTTATGGATAAGTCAAGGGAAGAATATGAAATCATATTTGTAAATGATGGTAGCAAAGATAGTACAAGAAAGAAAGTTGAACTTATGTGCCAAAGCGATAATAAAATTAAGCTTGTGAATTTTTCAAGAAACTTTGGGCACCAAGCTGCAATAACTGCAGGAATGGATATATCTATGGGGGATGCTATTGTAGTAATTGATGCAGATTTGCAGGACCCTCCAGAGACTATTCTTAAGATGATTGAAAAGTGGAAGGAAGGCTATGAAGTTGTATATGGTAGACGAGCTAAGCGAGAAGGCGAGAGCTTTTTTAAGAAGTTTACTGCAAAAACTTACTATAGAATATTAAGAAGTATGACAAGTGTTGATGTTCCAGTGGATGTTGGTGATTTTAGGCTTATAGATAGAAAAGTTTGTGATGCATTAGCATCCTTACCAGAAAAAAATAGGTATGTGAGAGGACTTGTAAGCTGGGTTGGATATAAGCAGACCGCCGTGGAATTTCACCGTCAGGAAAGATTTGCAGGTGAAACAAAATATCCATTGAGCAAGATGATTAAATTGGCACTAGATGGTATAACATCACTGTCATACAAACCACTGGCATTTCCAAATTATATTGGAGGTTTTTGTTCAATGGTAGGTGCACTTTCTGCCATTATCATAATTATAAAAAACTCAGTAAATAATCTTAACATTTTAAGCTTAGGACTAATTTTGTCAGTTGTTATTTTCATGTTTGGTTTGGTATTTATAAGCCTTGGGATAATGGGGCAATATATAGGAAGGATTTTTGACGAAGCAAAGGATAGACCTATGTATTTAGTTGATACTATAGTAAGCTATAGCGGAATGAAAGATAGGTATGAAACTCATATCGTGTAAGATTTTACTATCAGACTATGGCATCTTCAAAAAATAGCAAGTCAGTATTCTGGTCTATTTTGTGTTATGCTTCGTCGGCATAACCATTACATAGCCCACTATGCGCAGGTATTGCCTCCTCGCCTACCGCAAAATATCCTCAGAATCTTTGACTTGCTATTTTCTTTCAGATGCCTATAATTGGGAGGCAAAATGTGAATAAATTTAAATTAACAAAAGAGAAAATAGCACTTACTGCAATTTTAATATTATCAGCCATATTAAATTTCACAAATTTAAGTATCGAGGGTTATGCCAATGAATATTACGCAGCAGGTGTTAAAAGCATGACCAAGAGTTTTAGTAACTTCTTCTTTGTAGCATTTGATCCAACTGGTTTTGTCACTATAGATAAACCACCTATAGGATTCTGGCTCCAGGCTATTTCAGCTAAGATATTTGGATTTCACGGCTGGAGCATAATATTGCCACAGGCACTTGCTGGAGTTATTTCAGTATGGGTTTTATATTTCCTTATAAAAAGATATTATGGGATTATGGCAGGACTTATTGCAGCATTAGCTCTTGCAGTAACCCCAATGTTTGTAGCAGCAAGCAGAAATAACACAATAGATAATGATTTAGTATTGGTGTTACTAATTGCAGCTTATTTCTTGTTTAAAGCACTAGAGAGTGGAAAACTTAAACACATATTATTAAGTCTTGCATTTGTAGGAATTGGGTTTAATGTTAAAATGCTAGAAGCTTATTTCGTAATTCCAGCTATCTATTTAACATATTTTATTGCATCTAAAATTAAGTTCAAAAAGAGGGTCATGAACCTTTTAATTGGAACAGTTGTACTTGTGGCCGTATCATTTTCTTGGGCCATTGTTGTGGATCTTATTCCAGCACAAAGTAGACCTTATGTAGGAAGTAGCAGCAACAATTCAGAAATTGAACTTATAGTGGGTCATAATGGAATAGAAAGATTCAGTAATTCATCATCAATTGGTGGCGGCGGCATGGGTAAAATGCCTAGTGGAATTCCGGGCAAAGCCTTTAGTGGAACTTCAGGTAAAACTACTAGTGGAACTTCAAGCAAAACAACTGGTGAAACTTCAAGTAAAGTCCCTAGTGGAACTCAAGGAAAAGCCTCTAGCAGAACTTCAGGTGGCGGTGGTATGAGTAACAGCACTATGGGTGGCGGTACAGCCGGCATATCTAGACTATTTGGAGATAATGATATAGCAGATCAAATAAGCTGGCTTTTCCCACTTGCAATATTGGGATTTGTAGCAACAGCTTTAAGAGAAAAGTTAAAAAAGCCTTTTGATAATGAAAGAAAATTATCTGTAGTATTTTGGATAACTTTTCTTGTACCAGAATTTCTATATTTCACATTTACACAGGGTTTGTTCCATCCATATTACGTAACAATGCTTGCAGTACCTATCGCAGCACTAGTTGGTATTGGAGTAAAAGAGATGTGGGAACTTTATAAAGAAGACAATTGGAAAAAATATCTTCTGCCAGCAGCCTTTATACTAGATGGAGCATTGGAACTATTAATATTATCCTATTATTATAAAACTTCAGGTATTACTAAAATACTGATGATAGCAGTTGTAATTTTAGGTTTTGGAAGCGCAATACTTCTAATTATAAACAAACTTAAAAATAAGGAAGAAAGTATCAATTTAAGAAGAATTATAGTGGGACTCGGATTAGTTGGACTTTTAATAACACCTACTTTTTGGTCTAGTACTACACTGTTTTATAAAATGTCTGGAACCTTCCCATCGGCAGGATTAGAACTTTCCAGTAGCAGTAGTACAGGTCCTGGTGCCGGAATGGGTCAATCAGACGATTCATCAAAACTTATAAGTTATTTGGAAGCTAATAAGACCAATGAAAAATATTTACTTGTAACTTTATCAGCATCAGGTGATGCCTCAACTATTATTGCTAATACAAATGATTCTGTTATGGCACTTGGCGGATTTATGAGCACTGATGAAATTATTAGTTTAAGTGAATTTAAACAATTGGTGAAAAATGGACAGGTAAGATATGTTATGGTTCAAGGATCAGGGGCTAATGGAAAAAGTAGTACGGATGTAAATACTCAAATATTAAATTGGGCAAAAAAGAGTGGAAAACTTGTTGCTAATAGTAAGTGGTCAGCTACTACTAGTAGTAGCAAACAAACTCAAGGCGGTGGCATGGGAATGTCTTCATCACTTTATGATTTAAAAGGTAGCGTAAAATAATCAAAATCACAGGTACCTATAGAATATACACTTGAAAAAAGGTGTTATATCTATAGGTATTTTTTAGCAGCTCCTAAAATCAAAGAAAATATTTCTGCCACCTTTTTCGAAGTACCATAATGAGTTTCATAAATAACTAAACTTTTTCTCATAAATCCTCCTACCCTCGTTTGGGGTTATATTGAATTATAGGCTTGTTTTTATATAAAAATGCATTTTTAGGACATACGTTAATACACCGTTGGCAAAAGGCACACTTATTATTTATCTTTAAATTAGGATATATTTTAAGACTTTGTGTTGGACAAGACTTTTCACATAAACCACATTTAATGCACTTATTTTTATCCACTTTTAACTTTCCCATGAGAAAATTCCTAAGGAATGGGTATGTGAGTCTATAAGCAACCTCAGCCATAATAACTCTATTATTAGAAATATCATAACTTTTAGTTTTCCCTTCACAAAATTCTAATGCCATTTTTTCAGCTTTTTCAGTTGAGGACTTTATTAATTCTGGCTCTTTTTCCTTTGAACATTGTTTAAACATAAAATTATAAAAATTATTAGGCATAGCTAAATAATCATAATAAGTAACATTAACCTTTTTAAGCCGTTTCATTGCATGCTTAAATACTGGAGTTTGCCCTTCTGCTGCTTGGGTTGAATACATCATACAAGTTCCACTATAATTAGATAAATTGTTTTCTAAATACCGCAATAATATTTCAGGGTATCTTTCTACATAGACAGGTCCACCTATAATTATATAATCATATATGTTTGGATTTATTTTATCTTTTTCTATATTAATTAAGTCAACCTGAGCACTAGTTTTAATAATAGCTGCCTTCATTTTTTCTGCTATATACGTTGTATTACCCGTTCCGGAAAAATAAACTATAGCTAATCTCTTCATATTTAAAACCTTTCTTAACCATTATTTAATGTTATTCTATAATAATATTATAGTACAATAGCTTTAATTCTTAAACTCGGATTATTCATGACGCACAAATATATCTATGCTATTTTTTAGTTATAAATTTAATATTGAATCATTAATGAAGTGCCGATTAACACAATCCTGATAATATTATACAAACATAAGAATTTAATTTATCCTTTTTATATCCGATGATATTTGGAATGAATTTCATGCTAAATCCAAGTATCACGTTCATAATTCCTGCACTCAACAAAAAATAAGTTGTCCCTTTTGTTAGAACACTAACAAGTAATATAGGTAGTAAGTATAAAATAATTGTTATGAATTTATTCATTTCAGTTATCTCCTTAATTTTACAAAAACACAATTGATATGATACGATAAATATAGTTATATGTAAAGAGGGTACGCCGACATACGTTATTAAAAAGCCACATCGTGGATAGTATGTTTCACATAGTTTAATTAAAAGTGCAGAAAACCTAAATTTGACGCAATAAATTGCAAAAATAAAAAGGCGTATTGATAAGTCGCCTTTTTTGAAGGATATGACTTACCATAGTACTCATTTTCTTCCTATAATCATAACATGATTGCTTGCACCAATTGTGCTCTTTTCACGACATGATGCATAATGATAATCACACCATGTTTTGAACTGAGTTTCATTCCAACTATCTATAACCTTTTTTAGCATTGGTGAAACTCCATCTTGTGCAAAATGGTCTAATATTTCTATTGATTTTTCATTATAATACTTTTCCATTTCATTAGGAGATGCATAGTATGTATCTGTCCAAAAGCAATTAGGGTCATCATGATTCAAAGTACCTGTCTCGTAAAGTTGTTTCCCTAATTGTTCATTTAAATATTTACTATCTGATGTTGATACATAAGGAAAAACGAAATATCGACTAATATATGCTGTAACAAGCAAACCACCTTTTTTCAGGACTCTTAAACTTTCCTGCATACACTTTTCCCGTTGGTCCATATCTGTTAGATGATAAAAAGGTCCCATATTTAAAACAATATCAAATGTTTCATTTTCAAATATACTCAAATCAGTTGCATCTAAAACTGCTGTTTGCATTTTATATGTTTTTTTATTAAGTTCATTATTTATATATTCGATATGTCTTGGTGTAATATCGGTAGCTGTTAAATCATATCCTTTTTCTGCTAAAAAGAATGCATATATACCTGTTCCTGATGCACAATCTAATATCTTTGCATCTCTTAGGGAAAATATTTTCAAAAGCTCTGATAGTTGTTAAAAATTCCACTTTTCTTGCATTATTAGTTGTTAATCGGTTTTCTTCTTTATAATTTTCATAACTTTCTACAACATAATTCATTATAATTTACCTCCATAATATTGAATTTATTTGCAATATAATTGTTTACATCTAACATCGGTCAAAATTGTTTTCCCTGCCTAGTATGATAATTTAGCACCATCTTTTCTAATCTACCCACATTATTCAACTTTTTAATATGCATTGGATTTGATTATCTTGCAATATTTATAGTAATCTTGCGGAAATAAAACATAATCTTTATGTCGATATTTAGAATATTTCGTCATGGCTATATACAACAACAGTAAATTACTAGTGTTTATTATCAATTAATCTAGAAACTTCAACTGCCAAATCTTTCCCTATTTCTTTTATGTCTATTGGTATGATTTCTTTAAATGTCCACCCAAATCCATCATCTTTATATCTAGGAAATACATGCAAATGGTACTGCCCAATATCATTAAACGCACCGCCATTTTGCATAATACTGTATCCATCAAGATTATATTTCTTCTTTAAAACTCGGACTAAGATTTTTGATACTCTCATAATCCTAGAAGATTCTTCATCAGTTAACTCATCTAAATCAAGCTTATGGTTCTATATGTCCGTCATTGAAAGGGTAAATATCCATAAATCCTAAAATTAATTCATCTTCGTAAATTATCGTGGAATCAATACCGCCTTCAACAATATCACAAAATATACAATCTGCCATAATCTATCTCCTTTATTAATTACATGATTTTAAGAACTACGTAAATTTTCATGTAATGCCCCTCATTTAGTTAATTCTAAACCTAACAATACGACGTACTATGAATAGATTTGTATTCGGATTTTGAGCCGATAAAAACTAGCACCCTAAGATTATCACTTAAATGATGCTAGTCAATGAAGTTGCTCAATTTCCGAAACAAATTATAGAACGAAGCCGCGGGTCATTTTCTATGGGGTTTCAATAACACCCATATACCCTAAAATTTGCTGTCTTTTATATCTTAGCATAATATTTGGAATAAATGAATGAGATAGCAATATTTTTTTGACTTTTTTTCTATATTAAGATATAGTTTCCCCCTCCCCATAGATTATTTCACTATTCCCATTTGATTTTCTTATGCAGTTTTTATTGTGGTTGTAGGTGGTGCACAAATTTTAGGTTGTAATTTTCGCCTTGTAGACATTTTTCCTTTGCAGCAAGGACATATAGTAATATCTTTTCCTGTAATTTGTAAAATAAGTTCTGCTGTGTTAAGATTTTCATCAACATCTTCTGAGACTGCAACATTAAGAATTAATTTACATTTTTTAAGTTTAAGTACACGATTCCTATTGCTCAAAATTCCATAGTGTCTTATCTTAACAAACTTATGTGGCAATATATGCATAATGAACCTGCGTATGAATTCTTCTGCTGTAACAGTCATATATTTTTCTTTATTATTGTCACGATAATCTTTCCACTTGAAGACTACGAGACCATTTTCCATAGCAACAATTCTATTATTTGAAATGGCTACCCTATGAGTATATCTTCCTAAATATTCAAGTACATGTTCAGAACTACCAAACGGCGGTTTACAATAAACTATCCATTCTTTCTCATAGAGTTTATCTATAAAACAATGAAAAACATCTTTATATTTTAAATCTTCAATAGTGCTAGTGAATTTAAGTTTTGGATTATTATAATATTCTTTCTTTAGGTAGAATAAAAATTTCCCACGAAACTTCCTTGACAACACCTTAACAGGTATGAAAAAATTTTCTTTTGAATTTATCCATTTCCTACCATCTAAAGATAAACCTCCACTTGGAACTAAACAATGAATATGTGGATGATTCATAAGATTTTGACCCCACGTATGAAGTATTGTAGTAAAACCTATTTGAGCACCAAGATACTTCGTATCAGAAGAAAGCTCTAAAAGAGTTTCAGAAACCGCTTTAAATAAAATAGAGTACATTTCTTTCTGATTTGTAAGTGTTAAAAAATTCAATTCAGCTGGTATAGTAAAAACTACATGGAAATAGGACACAGGTAGTAAGTCTTTTTTCCTTTGGATAATCCATTTTTCTTTAGCTAATGTTTGACATTTAGGACAATGCCTGTTTCTACAAGAATCATAGGATATTCTTGTATGTCCACATTCTTCACATTCATCTACATGACCGCCCAATTGGGCGGTTCGACATAAGATAATGTCATTAATAGTTTTTATAATATTCAAAGGAAGTTTATGATTTTTACAATAAGTTTCACCGTGTTCTGCTAATATATCTTGCAGTTCAATCATCTTGATCACCTAATAATAATATGTCTAACGGACTCTTTATATTTAATAAATCCATTCGTGTAAGATGTAAATATATAGTAGTTGTTGTTATTCGAGTATGTCCTAAAAGTCTCTGAATATAACAAATATCAGTGCCAGCATCTAAGAGGTGGGTTGCAAAGCTGTGACGCATACTGTGTACAGTTGCACGTTTAATAATCCCCACTTTTTTTATAGCTTTTTCAAATACTCTTTGAACACTACGTGGAGTTATAGCATCCGTACGATATCTTCCTGAGAATAAATATTCTTGAGGATGATATATGTTCCAATATTCTCTGAGAATTTGTAGATTTGAATCTGATAATAAAGTGTACCTGTCTTTTTTGCCTTTGCCCTGCCGTATAAATATTTGCATATTTTTGCTGTCTATATCTGATACTTTTAGATTACAAACCTCGCTAACTCTTAATCCTGCGGAATAAATAGTCATTAATATAGCTTTATGCTTAATATTTTCAGTAACATCAAAAATAGCTTTAATTTCTTGAGGAGACAGTACTACCGGTAGTCTTCGACGTTCTTTTATTCTAGGGATTCTATTAACGTCCCAAATTCTATGTAAAATCTTCGTATAAAGAATTTTTAATGCTGTGTAAATTGAACCAATAGAGCCTTCTGTTAAATGCCTTACTGTGATACAATAATATAAATACTCACATATTTCTTTTTCACCTAATAAATCTGGAGATTTATTATAATGTTTAGCGAAATTACTAACGTGAGCAATATAATATTTAGTTGTAATGGGACTGTAACCTTTTAGCTCCATATACATTATCATTTGTTTTCTTAATTCTGACATATTGTTAACACTCCTTAAATATATTTTGTTCCCAAATAAAATAATACCGGAAGTGTTAATAATAATAAAGTGGTATTTACATAAAAAATAAATACCACTTGAAATTTATACATATCTTAAGTTTTAATCCTAAAGTTTTAAATTAATAGATTACCTCCCACCGTCGATAGCGGTTTAGTTCTTTTGTACTATTGTGACGTAGTTTAAAAATAAACTGAACTACTTACCACTTATACCATCTATAAATCCCTTTATAAAATCAGGCATAACCATACATAAACAAGCCACAATAATTAATATTCCTATATTCTTTGAATACTTATGTATTTGTGTTTTCTTGCCTATAATAAGTAGAATAACACCAATTATTAGTGCTAGAATTATAATAATAGCCTTCATCTTCTTATTCACTCTCCTTGTTGTAGTATATTAACGATTCCGAAGCAATTTCAAATACTTATGTATCTTAAATAATCTTGTATATCTAATTAAATTGTAACATAAATGTATAACTATGAGAATAAAAAAAGAATTGTGTTGTTGTGTTTGACAAATCTTATAAATAACACTAACACTTGTCAATTATGGGCTTGAGAGCCTTATATATAAACACTTAAAGGAGTTATGTAGATTTATAAATAAAGTCATATCAAAATTTCTTTGAAATTGTTTATTTTTTATATCATATATGGTATATTTATATTAAGAGATGGATATAATAAAGCATAAGAAAGGATTATAAATGTGGGATGTAAATTTTTATAAAACAGAAGATAATAGTACTCCAGTTATAGACTTTTTAGATAGTTTAAATGTTAAAATGCGTGCAAAGGCTCTTCATGAATTAAATATACTAGAACAATTTGGAACATCTTTGAGAGAACCTCATTCGAAATCGATTAATGATGGAATATTTGAACTAAGAATTAAAATAGGTAGTGATATATCTAGAATTTTTTATTTTTTTCGTATTGGAAACAAGATAATTCTTACGAATGGTTTTATTAAAAAAACTAAAAAAACCCCAAAGGGTGAAATTGATAAAGCAATAAAGTATAAAACTGACTATGAAAGGAGATATGGTAAATGAGCGATTTAAATAACTTTTTCGAAAAACAAATGCAAAATGAAGAATTTCGTAAAGAATATAATGATTTAAATCCTAAGTATGAACTAATAAAAGAAATCATAAGAGAACGAAATGAACAAAATTTAACACAAAAACAATTTGCAGATAGAGTTGGTATAAAGCAAAGTAATATTTCTAGATTAGAAAGTGGTAATTATAATCCCAGTATGGATTTCTTACAAAAATCGCACAAGCTTTAGGTAAAGAGCTTCATATAGAATTTCGTAAATCTAAATCCTAGTGATTTAAATTATGCGAAAGTTAAGAAATGAATGTAATCTATAATGAGTTCCACACAATAGTAATCGTGTGGAACTCATACTCTACAATCCTATCAATTACAATTTACCAATTAATAAATATTATGGTATCATTTACACATGATTAAGACTGAAGTGTAAAAGGTGTTTTTTATAGGGGGTTGGGCAATAGAATGTATCATTTAATTGAATTTACAGAAAATTTACAACAAAAAGTGTCTGATTTTTATTATAAGTGTTTGCCTGAATCAGGTCGTATATTTGAACCTAAAGGAAGGCATCAGGCTTTGACTAAAATAAAAAATACTTATGATGTTTTTCGGTGTTTCGAATTTAATGATAAAATCATCGGGACAGTTGCAGTTAATAGGTTATCAGCAGATAAATGTGAACTTAAATCCATGTATTTGTTAAGCGAATATCATAGAAATGGACTCGGTCAAAAGATGATGGATAAGGCACTAGAATATGCCAAGAAAAATGATTTTAAAGAAATGTACTTAAATACATTAAGTAGCAGTGAAAGCGCAATTATACTTTATGAGAAAAATGGATTTGTGAAAACAGTTAGATATAATTACAATATGGTTGCTGATGTTTTTATGAAAGTAATTATTGAATAATTAACATTAACCAGTTGTTGGAAATAAGAGAAGATGATAAAAACGTATCATTTACTAAAAAACAAAGGTATGAGATAAAATCTTTTTAATTTCAATGTTATATATTTATGTTACAATTTAATTGTGATATACAAGATGATTTAAGATACAGTAGCATTTCTAGGTTACTTCATAATCGTAAATTATTGTACATTTATAGCATTTTAATAAAGATATTATTAATCCAATACATATAAAATATAAAAAAATTGTTAATGATGGAGTAAATTTAAATGAAGATTATAATTATCGGATGTCCAGGAGCAGGGAAATCAGTGTTAACTAGGAGAATTAATCAGCTTTTGTGTTACCCAGTTATGCATTTAGATAAGGTATACCATACTAATGGAAAATTGCATATAACAAGAGAAGAATTGGTTGCAGAAGTAAATGACTTTGCAAATAGATATGATAAGTGGATTATTGATGGCAATTATACATCTACACTTGAAATGAGAGTTCAATTAGCCGATACAATAATAGTATTAAATATATCATCTGCTATATGCTTGATAAATGCATATAGCAGAGCAGAAGAATATATTAAACAAGGGACAAATAGAGATGATATTGCTGAAGGTTTTGATGAAACTATTACGGAAGAGTTTGCTAGTTTTATTGAAAATTTTGAGAAAGATACTATGCCAAAAATTAAAGATATATTGAGAAATTATAGGTATAAAAACGTTAAAATCATAAGCAATTATAGAGAGTTAGAAGAATTCATAGATTGCTTAAAAGAAATATGTTCCCATGTCGAGACAAGTAAGGGGCTGTTGCATTAGCGATTTTTAAAATCGCTATGAGCAGCCCCTATTTTATTTTTACTGGGTGATATAATCAATGAAGTACTTATTTTTTACAAAAGATATAATAAGACTGATTATCATGAATTTAAGGTTTGAGAATTATGAATCATAGAGGGGACAGATAACATGCGCTATACAGGATATGAGCTTTTTGCTTTTTTTATCCGATGACTACCATCCGTAACACTCCCATCTTCTACTAAGTGGGAAAAGCAGAGAACTCAAATCTTTGATTTGATGTGAATCGCTTTCTCTTTAGAGTATAACGGCTGCTACGTCCCTGGATAACGATTTCTAAGTTTCAGATGGAGAAAAAAACTCCACCTGAAACCAAGAACTCTGTTTATGCTATATTCGTTTTTAGGATGGGTAGCAGAAGTGGTAATTGTGAGCTTACGAAAAGGTAATTTTGTTAATCGGGGGATGCTTAATGGAGCACTGTGTCCCATATATGGTTTAAGTATTATACTTAGTCTGCAATTCCTAGAGGCGGCGAATGCCAATCCTCTTGCGTTGTTTGTGGGGAATGTGGTTATGGTGACTGTGGTGGAGTATATTGCTGGAGGATTACTGAGAGGGATAACAGGTAGACGCCTCTGGAATTATGATAGTCCAAGCTTCTATATTATTTTTGCCTTTACATATAGCGGTGTTTCCGTGCTGGTTATTTCACTGCTGCAACCATTGGTTTATATGGTAATCCAGATGATTCCACATTTGTTATTCTGCATTACTCTTTGGATACTCTTTGGTTTGCTTATGGTTGATGTTGTTGCTTCATTTGTAGCAGCATTCCATATTCGTAAACAAAGTAGGTTAGAACTAAAGGTAACGGAACGGTTGAGTGATACAAAGAGGATAATGGGACAACGCTTTTTTGCAAAGTTACAAAAGCATATTGACAAGGCTTTCCCTGAGATGGAGAATGTGAAGTTGGAGAGTAGAGATATTGCAGCTCTAGATGAAAAAAAATTTGCTGAAGGTATTTGTTTTGAAAAACTGGTATGGATGTTTTTTATAAGTGCGCTAGCAGGGGATTTGATTGAAACCGTATTTGTATGGGCAACGTCTGGTAATCTGATGAGCCGCAGTAGTCTAATATATGGAACTTTTAGTGTGGTTTGGGGGCTGGGTGGAACAATTGCCACAGTTATGCTCCATGGATTGATCGATAAAAATGACAGATACATCTTTCTTGGAGGATTCTTTTTGGGCGGTACCTATGAATATTCGTGCAGTGTGTTTACGGAAAAGGTTCTGGGCACCCGCTTTTGGGATTATAGTGGTATGCCTTTTAACCTGGATGGTAGGGTGAATCTGCTTTTCTGTCTGTTCTGGGGATTGCTTGCCATTGTATGGTTGAAGGGGATTTATCCATTGGTAAGTAAATATATTGGTAAAATCCAATGGGTGTCAGGAGAGATACTTACCTGGTGCGTTGTTGTATTTATGGTGCTCAATGTATTGGTCTCAGCTATGGCGCTATATTATTATGGTCTGCGAATGGCTGGTACCTCTGGAACAAGTAACCCTGTACACCATAAAACAACAAAGAGGAATAAAGATTATACTTGTTACAACCCCAGGTACATATTTTTTAAAATTTATACACATGAATGCGTGAAGAAACAAGTGTATAATAAAAGCAATAAATAAGCCAAACCAGATAATATAACTATTAAGTAAATTTGAAATTATAGCAGCTATTGATATAATGACAAATTCTTCAGCTACTCCAATTGAAAAAGCTGCCGTGGAAGCTTCAAAATTAAATGGAATGTATTTACCCTTCCTGTCTTCAATATATTGTTTGTTTTTTTGCTGCCAAGCATTGACCATTAAAATCTCCTCAAAGTCATGAATCATGAAAATTATAGGAAAAAGCCAGATGTTCATAAATAATTCTTTCATAGAAATAACGCCTCCCGTATTATAAAATATATGTCTCACTTGTGCCACTTAACAATTATTAGTATAATGTCTTTTATAAGAGGTAGTCAACTGATTTGGGTCAAGTGCTACAAACGTGGAAGAATCGTGTCACTAAATTCTATGGAGGATTTTTATGGAAAAAACAAACAAAATAAATCTAATATCAGTACAGTCTAAGGAATGGATTATGGCATCACTGTTACAATTATTATCTGAAAAACCATACAGTAAAATAACAATAACAGAAATAACTTCAGCAGCTCAACTAGCCAGGCGTACATTCTATCGAAATTTTGATACTAAGGAAGATATACTGGATATGTATATACAAAAGTTATGTGATGAATATATTAATCTTTTAAAAGAAGAGAAAATAATAAAAATACAAACTGTTGCTAAAGTTTATTTTAATTTTTGGAATAAGCATTTAGATTTTCTGATTTTAAATGGAGAAAAATAATTTATTATATATGGTATTACAAAAATATAATCAATATTTACCCCTAATTCATAAGAAGTTTAATAATAATGAAGAGCAATATGAAAATAATAACACATTAGAATATGTATTAGCTTTTAGTGCGGGAGGTTTCTGGAATATGCCCATTAAATGGGTGCATGAGGGCGCGGAAAAAACACCCAATGAAATGGCGGAATTAATAAATGAAATACTAAGAAGCAAATTATTGGAATAGAAAGAATATGCTAACGCCCCCCGGGGGTACTTGCCATCAAAAACAAAGTTTTGTTTTTATATTGTTTTCAGAGAATTCAGACCAGGTTACATCTTTTTTACCATTTTGTTCTTTGATGAAAGTATCAAATGCTTCTTTTGTAACGGGTTTATTATTAATAGAGTATGAGATTGGTGAATTAACACCTCCGTTACTTGGCTGCACAGACGCTAATATATTAATTTTATAGGCATTTGTAGTGAATGTAAGTTTTCCACATACATTATCAGATGCACCACCTGAGGCCCAAAATGTCCCATCGGTTTTAAGCTGTTCTAAACCTCTGTATACTTGAAGGTATCCATAAACCTGACCATTCATATAATGAAGTATTTCGTAAAACTGAGGATTATCACCTACTGATAATTCAAGAACAACTTCAGGTATGTTGTCACCATCCATATCAAGAACTGTAAAGTGAGTTGCTTTAAAGACAGCTTGATAAATTCCATTATTGGACAAAAAGTTATTTAAATATACGTTTTTCTTATTATCTGTGCTGAAAAATTGAATCTTATTTTGCAATACTGAATTATACGCTTCCATTACTGAATTATTATTGTTTACTGATGACACTTGAGCCTGTGTACTTGCGTCTTTACTGCTTGAAGTATCAGAACTCTGTGTAGGTGAAGAAGTCTTGGAAACATTTGTATTGGAAGTTTCATTATTATTTGCAGCATTATTGCTGTTTAAGTTCGAAATGTTTTTATTATTACTTGTAGTACTGCTATTGACCGTTTTTGAACTGCTTTGATTACTGGAACATGCAGTAATTGAAGTACTTAACAGAAACACAAGAAGTATACTTATAATTTTGGATTTCATCTAAATTACCCCTTTTTTAAAATATAATAATATACAGATCGATATTAGGATTGCAGAGCATCTGTTTGAAATTATATCATTAATAGCCAATTAAATCCATTGGGTCTATTTTGCAGCAGTACTAATGCTTATACTTCCACCATCAAGGAACAATTTGATATAATATACAAAAATATGATATATTTGTGTATATTATATTTCGTTGGAGGTTTATATGAAAAAGTATTTCAAACATATTTTAATATTAATTTTAACATTTTTAATGGTATCCATATGCATACTTTTATATTATTCCAATTATTCAATTAAGGATGATACTTTAAGTACACAGGACTACTTAATAAATAAATTTGGATTAAAAAGTAGTTCAACAATAGAGAAACAATTATATTTACAAAATTATAAAATTGTTCTTTTAAATTTCGATGATTATAAAATAACATATGCGTTACTGAAAAAGGGAGCAAACAACAGATATAAGTTCATACTTTCAGGTGATATAAATAGTTATATTGATTCATTTACATACACCATAGGAAAACAAAATTATTTTATATGTCTTGGATATAACAAGAATAATTATAAATACATGCAAATATCGCCTGATTCAAATTTTAAATTTAGTATTTCAAACTATAGCATAAAAAGGCAAAAATATTTTATAGTATATAAAAAAATTGATTTAAATAATCATTATTATTATTTTAGAAATTTATAACCTATTTAGGGGTAAGGCAACGTTACAAAATGTGCGGAAAGCCCACTCCTTTAGGTGTTGGATTTTATAGCACGCTGAGATAAAATTTAGTTTATAAAACATGTATAAAAGCATTGCCACATACACAAACTTAATTATAATAAAATTAATCATCATTTGATAAAGTTTCAATAACATCTTAAAATACGCACTAATCTGTTCATTTAGGGTAATAGAAAATTTAATTATCACATATAAAAATAGAATTAAGGTGGCAATACATACCTGCCACCTTAATTCTATCATACTGTTGTGATGCTTTATTTGAATGTTGCGTAAATTATCATTATTAGTTATTGATTAATTATTTTTGTTTCACAGGAATCCAAATCTCACTTATATAATCTTTAGATTGTAAATCTCCTTCCATATAGGCTTCAATATCATAATCTGAAATTAACTCATATTCTGCCTGTGGAAGCCATTCACTATAAATTCTTTCCCACATATCTTGTATTGCATTTGGCATAGCACCAATACATTTAAAAATAGCCCAAGTATATGCTGGGATTTCTAAAACCTCAAAGTCCTCAGGAATCTCTTTTGTGTATTTATCAATACAACCAATCCCATATTTGAATTCTTTATCTCCTTTTTTCTCTTGAGCGCAAATACCTATTGCTCCACATACTTTTTTATGCAGACCGTTTGAATAATATTCACTCCAAAATTCAGGTATTCCTGTAGTACTGTTCTCATCATTAAATTTCCTTGTTTTTACAACTACATTAAAAGTTCCTTTTTTAATAATTTTGTAATCCATATTATTACCACCTTCCAATTTTATTTTAATTACAAGGCGATTAAATGATTTTAAATTTGCACCTTCTTTTTTAGCTTGAGTTGGTGTAATCCCATGAAATCTGCTAAACGCTTTTGAAAAACTTTCGGGAGTTTCATATCCATATTTCAAAGCAATATCAATAACTTTTGCATTTTCTTTTGTAAGCTCTTGCCCAGCCAGAGAAAGTCGTCTATTTCGGATATACTCTCCAATGGTAAGATTTGTTAATATATTGAATGTTCTTTGAAAATGAAAAGTGGAAATATAAATATGTTTAGCCACCTTATCACAAGTTAGGCATCTGAAAAGAAATAACAAGTCAAAGATTCTGAGGATATTTTGCGGTAGGCGAGGAGCCATTACCTGCGCATATTGATATATGTAATGGTTATGGCGACGAAGCATACCACAAAATAGACTAGAATACTGACCTGTTATTTCTTCGATGATGCCTTATATCCTGTAATAAATTATCTTCCATATAATCTATTGCGTTACTTAGGGATTTTATCCATTCCATTCAATCATCTCCTTGTGATAATAGCATAGCAACATTTTAATTACTTCTCCTGTCAGTAATTGTTTTGTTCTGTCCATAAATTATATAATTAACTTTATTGCATAATTTTTTACCCTTACATCTGGATTGTTTTTTCCTTTTGTCAAAATGGGAGACTGGCTAATATGTGTAAGTAATTCCGGAACGTTTATCAAGTTGATATACAATAGCAGGCCTCGATTTTCCATCTCTTTCATTGTTATGTTAATATTAACACATCATGATGATTACTCTAAGGAAGAAAGCTCTAGCACCATGTTATTTATGATAAAAACATAATAGTCATAGCATGGTTGTTGTTACGCGGAATAAGAATAAGCTCCTGAATTATACTTATAATCTTACTTATAAATCAAGATTATAGATTATCATTACAATACACTTTCTTTATAATACGAAAAATGATTAGGTATACGAATATATGCACGGATGTGCTCATCTTTGTTTCGTTCGAGGATACGAGAAATATTGTCGTTGTAGGTGTTGCCTTCTGCTACTATAATTGTAGTTGTCTTGTTCTCTATAACAATGCCGATATGGTCATGCTCCAGGTTGATAAAAACCCTGTCATATAGGACTATATCTCCACATTTGGGAATAAATTTCTCATCACTGCCAATATAATATTCTATCCTTTTATCACCAAGAGAGAAATCTTCCCAACCACCACAGCCCGCAAGACTACAAGATACACACTCATCAGGGCTATATGGAATTAAAAATCCAGCTTTCACACAGCAGTAATAAACGAATCCCGCACACCAGTTTCTATCTGCTTGCTCAACACTCCATTTTGGAAACAAATCGACAATGGGTTGAATATTTGATTCCTCATTTAGTAGAGAACCATGGAAAGGGCGCAATGCTTCTGTCTTTGCTATCTCTGCCAACTTTGCTCTGGTGCACATAATAAACTCCTCCAATACCTTTTTCTAATTATCTTTACTTGGTTATATGAATAGATTTGTATTCGGATTTTGAGCCGATAAAAACTAGCACCCTAAGATTATCACTTAAATGATGCTAGTCAATGAAGTTGCTAAATTTCCGAAATAAATTATAGAACGAGGCCGCAAGTCATTTTCTATGGGGTTTTAATAACACCCATATACCCTAAAACTTTTTGTCTTTTATATCTTAGCATAATATTTGGAATAAATGAATGAGATATCAATATTTTTTCTGTATTAAGATACATTTTCCCACTCCCCATAGATTATTTCACTATTCCCATTTGATTTTCTTATGCAGTTTTTACTGTGGTTGTAGGTGGTGCACAAATTTTAGGTTGTAATTTTCGCCTTGTAGACATTTTTCCTTTGCAGCAAGGACATATAGTAATATCTTTTCCTATAATTTGTATAATTTTTCCACTTGAAGACTACGGGAACATTTTCCATAGCAACAATTCTATTATTTGAAATGGCTACCCTATGAGTATATCTGCCTAAATATTCAAGTACATGTTCAGAACTACCAAAAAGATATTAAGTATTATTATTATAGCTCTAAGTTGGGGATTCTTTGAAGGGTTTACGCTTTTGTATATTTGTAAAAAATTTAATTCCATTTCTATTATCAAAAATCCATTTCTAAGACCAGGGTATATCTTAATTATTTTACTTGATTTACTTGTTCATGCTAAAATTGGACATACTATCGATATATCCTGGATTCCGCCATGTATTTTAATGTATACCATGCTTACAATTTCTGAAGTAACTGAAAATTCATGGGGGGAATTCTTATATTTTCCACAATATGGAATGATTTATAATATGTTCAAGACATACAAACATAATGAATTCCACACAATTACTATTGTGTGGAATTCACTTTTAAACCAGTATCATAACCCAAGGTTTATGGTACTATATTCCTTAGAATGGGTTTTGATAGATTTTAAAAATAACCCAGATTTAGTTGCGTCCCTACTTCCATGGTGAAATATTCCTAAAAATCCTATTTGAATAAAAAGCATTGAAAATAAGCGGTTAATGACTAGTCACATTGACTGCTATTAACCACTTAAGAAAGAGTGATAAATAGTTTTATTACTCTTTCTGTAATATTACTTAACAAATTGAGTTAACCTATTTTCTCAATCAATATTGCAGCATTATTATTATCTTGAGTACCACCTGCCAATGTTTGTAGAGTAACTGCTGATGCGCTAGTATGGTTTCGTAAAGTAAATGCATCACCAGCAGAAGCAGTAATTATTACACCACCTGGGTTTTGTTGAGTTCCAGCGCCGGAACCGTAAGTGCTGCCAATAACAGGGGCGCCATTTTGGAATATGGTAAATTGGTTTGGCTGCACACTTGAAATAATATACAATATAAAATATATGCCAGCATTTACAATAATAACATTAGATGTTCCAGGGGCATGTGTAACGCCTGATAGAAGTCCGTTACTATCAAAGACTATATCCGCTTCTACAGCTACATCTTGAGCACCAACATTATAGATAAAGCTAAATGCTGATAATTCCGCAGCACCGGTAGCACCAGTAGCACCAGTAGCACCAGTAGCACCAGTAGCACCAGCGGCACCGGTAGCACCAGCAGTACCAGCAGTACCAGTAGCGCCAGTAGCACCAGCAGTACCAGCAGGACCAGTAGCACCAGCAGTACCAGTAGCACCGGTAGCACCAGTAGCACCAGCAGTACCAGCAGTACCAGTAGCGCCAGTAGCACCAGCAGTACCAGTAGCACCAGCAGTACCGGTAGCACCAGTAGTACCGGTAGCACCAGTAGCACCGGTAGATCCAGTAGATCCAGTAGGACCAGTAGGACCACCGGCAGGACCAGTAGGACCAGTAGGACCAGGAACACCAATAGGTCCTTGAGGTCCTTGGAAGCCTTGAAAACCTCTAGGCCCTTGAGGCCCAGTAGGACATACATTGCAAGAACTACAGCTATTAAAGCTATGTTCGTTACATTCTTCACACGAATTATCTTTATGCCAATAAGATGCGTATTTCACACCATTATAGTAATAATCCCCATTTTTCATGATTCGCCTCCTAAGGTATTAAAATAAAGCCTTATATTAAATATGATAAATATACATTGAGAAATCATTTCCATTGTTATATTATGAAATTTATATACCTAAAGTTACAGTAGCCCTTAGTGTTATGATAATAAGTTTTGGGTATTTTTGCCCATCCACCCGAAAAGGATGAATAGGCAAATCACTAATTGGATATTCTCTGAAATATAGCCATTCCGCCAATTAGTATCGGCCTCTTTGTAAATGTTAGGTTATATTGTTTTAATTTATCATCAAGCAAATTAATTGTTTCGCTCATAGAGTAGTACCCACCTTTATTGTATAAATTATTAGTATTCCGATACAGATTCCAATTGTTGAAATATCGTAGAATCACAAACTGCTATTTTTTTTCAACCGCGATCCAAATCTCACATTTGTATTGTGGCGATTGCATATCCCCATCTGGATACACCTGAATATCAAGACCACCGCAAGGTTGATATTCGCTTGTCGGGAAAAATTCGGAATATATTTTATGCAAAAGGTCTTGAATTGCTATTGGTATCACCCCGGCACATTCAAAGATAGCCCACGTGTGTATGGGTATCTTGTCAACATCTAACCCCTCCACTACATCACCGCCTTTGTATGCAACCCCGACTGCATACAGAAACTCATTATCTTTTGTAATGTCTTCAAAGCATATTCCGACAACCGCATTGCCAAACACATTGTCTTTTGTCACATACTTGCAAAGGGCAGGTATTGTACCGTCTTTACGGCAGCTGTCCCAAAATCCGGGGAGTTGTTTATTGCTGAGAGAAATATCGGTTGAGAAATATTTTTTCTTCACAACAACATCAAATGCATCTTTTTTCTCAATTCTGTAATTCATAATGCTTCCTCCATCTAAAATAAGTTTTACAGAAAGTCGTGAAAAAGATTTCAGTCTAGCACCATCTGTCTTTGCTTGCGAAGGTGTTATCCCATGAAAACGAGTGAATGCTCTGCCAAAACTTTCAGGAGAATCGTAGCCGTATTTTAACGCTGCGTCTATAACTTTAATATCGGATGAGGCAAGCTCACTGCCGGCAAGTGTGAGCCGTCTATTTCGGATATACTCGCCAAGGCTATAACTGCAGAGAATTCCAAATACTCGCTGAAAGTGAAAGGTAGAAGAATAGGCTCGATTTGCAATCTCGGTGTAATCAAGTTCATCGGTTAAATTACCCTCGATATAATCAATCGCATTTTGCAGACATGTTATCCAATCCATTGTTTAATCTCCTTTCTGTATACGTTTATTATATGAGAAGCGAGTTTTTATTTCGTGACTTTTTGTGCGGCAATATGTGAGATTATATAAATAATCGTTAGGACGTAGTTTGAATAGATTTGTTTCGGAAATTGAGCAACTTCATTGACTAGCATCATTTAAGTGATAATCTTAAGGTGCTAGTTTTTATCGGCTCAAAATCCGAATACAAATCTATTCATAAAGTGAACTAATTTAAATCGTTATTCCATAGAAATGGAGGTAAGTAATTTATGAAGGTTATATTTTTAGATGTAGATGGCGTTCTTAATTCCGAAGGATTTTTGAAGAATAATCCAAATGAATGTATTGATAGAAATACTGTGAATATTTTAAAAAATGTAATTGATAAAACAGGAGCAGTTATCGTTATGTCTTCTGGTTGGAGATTATGGTTTGATAACAATATGATGCCACAAGATGGATATTCTAAATGCTTATATGATATTTTGTGCGAGTTTGATATAAAGTTATTTGGCAAAACACCTGATTTCAGCACTGAAGAAATACGGACTAGAAAAACTTTTAGTCATGTAAAAGCCAAGGAAATTATTGCGTGTTTAAATGAGCATAAAATTTTTGATAAGTATGTTGTGATTGATGATTTGGATTTGAAAAATGAAGAAATTAATGAACATTTAATTAGGACAAATGGACAGTTTGGTATTACTGAAGAAGATGCAATGCGTGTTATTGATATGATTATCTAATAAAAATCTTTTAGTTAGGTTTATATGCTATACCATCAATCTGAACTTTGAGTCCATTTGGACCGCCTTGGTGTGCAAATTCTGTAGAAATAGTTTTTCTTGCTGGATAGTTTCCTTTAAATCGAAGTTTCAAAAATAGAGGAATCTCACTTAACCACTTAACATCAATATTTAGAGTTTTAATGTGTGATACCAACTTATCTAATTGCATAATAACTAAAGGTTGATTTGGTATATATTGTTCAACATTTTTTATAAATCCATTTTCATACCAATTAAATCTGCCTTTTGTAACATCTTTATATTCTTTTGATAATGCATGTAATTTCCCAACCATTTCACCAAGTTGCTCAAAAAACATTCTGTACCATACTGTCGGCCTAGAACCTAGTGCGCATTCAAATGATGAAATATAAAGAATATTTCCATCTATTATTGATTTTTTGATAAAATAATTATTTTTAGATTTCACAGGTTTTGATGCGTAAAACCCTCTTTCACACACGAAGTTTACAAAATTTATTTCCGAAATCATCTCGTTATATGTTCGATTTGTTGCAGGCGTAAACCTTATTACATAATCTTTTTTGTTTTTGCTATATTTGTATTTTCATTTTGTACACTCCAATTCTAAAAATAAATTTGCATAATAAATAAAGTCTAGTAACTTTTCTAGACATAAAATTAAGAATTATATGCTATCTATTTCTAATAATTGCATAATGCATAAAAACATTTTCCACAATAATGTCCCCTAATGGAATATAAATCTTCGTAACATTTTACGATTCCGAAGTAACTTAAAATACTACTGCATCTTAAATCATCTTGTGTATTATAATTAAATTGTAACATAAATGTATAAGCATGGGAACAAAAAAGAGTTATGATATGTGTTTGACAAAAATTATGAATAACAATTGGCAAAAGCAGTTACCTATGTGGTGGTACCCCAGCTTATTAATTTACAAAGGTTTAATTTTTATTTGTATATTAGGGTTAGGCACTGGGATAGGTTGAACTTCTAAATTTTTATTGGAAGCTGGTACTCTCACACCACCTTCATTAGTATTTAATTTCTCATTTAATGTTGGTTCTTTTTTAACATTTTTAATATCGATTGAGGTTACAAATAACATAGTAATGTACCCAACAATTAGGATACAACCAATTAATTTGCTATAATTCTTTAATTTCAAAACGCTCTCTCCTTTTACTCTAATATAGGGGTAATATTATGTTCTTGTGACGTTATAAAAATAGTATATGAAATTTCGAAATAATTCATCACTTCAAATTTGCGAGCCTAAAAAAACAATTTATTTGCAATTATATACATATATGCTATCATAAAGTAAATCAAACGGTATCAATGTGATACGAGGAGGAGGAAAGTTTTTATGATTAAAAAATTAAATATTCTCAAAATTTTAAATACGATATGTGTAATAATTTTGGTAACACTTTTAATTCATGATTATATTACTAAAACTTATTCAAGAATTTATGAATTTATATGCATTGGAGTATTAATTATACTCGCAATAATTTCTATGTTTCGTAAGTATTCAGATAAATAGGGGATTGTGTAGTAATGGGACAGAAACGGCAACGGAATATTATATTATTACATATACAGGGTAATACCAGCCTATCTGTCACCAGAGGCAAAGTAGTTATCAAAATATAGCTTTAAACTGCCAACATTCCCGATAAAACACACGCTAAGAGTCAAAACTTATAGGTAAATAAAAGGGTATTAAGCTTTAATATATTAACTTTGAATTATTTACTGAATAGTTTTACTAAAGAAATGGCTTAAACTCGTAATTATAAAGAATAGTAATCTTAAGTAAATAATACGGAACGTTTGATTTACCGTCTTATATAGGTAGAATACGTTTATG
This sequence comes from uncultured Clostridiaceae bacterium, assembly GCA_963725425.1. Taxonomy (GTDB): domain Bacteria; phylum Bacillota; class Clostridia; order Clostridiales; family Clostridiaceae; genus Clostridium_I. The sequence continues at coordinate 105,644 of CAVRYJ010000044.1, read as the reverse complement.
CTAGTTATAAATAAGCCGGCATACGTGTAAAAACAAGCCACATCATTAAATAGACTTACATAAGCACGCTAAACATTGTAATTAAACCATTGTTTAATAGGTGTTTCATCCAGTCTATTTGGATTTGTTACATTTCATATATTATTTTTATAACTCAAGTGAAATAGTGAATTTTCAATTAAAAATAGTATGTGGCTTTTTTTATACGTATTATAGCGGTACCAGTATGTCGGCTTAATGAGTATTAGAAGGATCATACACTGTTAAATCATCTCTACTTTTAAGTTTACCTTCTTTGATAAGCGTATTTGTCCTATTCATACCATTTTCTATTTGTAAAAGCACGTCACTATCTATTTGATTTTTTACACTTTGGGGTACATCTAGTTCAAAAGTACCATCACTAAGACGTTTTACATATTTAGTTAAAATACGTATATCATTCTTAAATTCAGTACTATTGAATTTAGATGCTTTATTCTGTATTCTGACTAAATTTGTTTGTATTTGTTTATTATTTGTATTGGGAGAAAATGTTGATGCAAAAACACTATATGGAGCAATAGTTGAGAAAATTGTAAAAGAAACAATAATTGATAATATTTTTTTACTTTTCATAAAAAAACCTCCTCATATTAATTGGAAACTTATATTTTTACTATAACTAATACTATACACTAATCATTTAATTTATTATGTAGAAATATGTACAATAATTTATAAAAAATATCGACACATTTTTTATAAATTATTGTTGCTAATTTGTAATTGACTATTAGTATTTCAGTAAACAAATGTGAATTCATATAATTTTTTGTGATATATTGCTGACGAGTTTATTTAGGGGTACAACCAACGGAACCCACTCTAAGTGGCATAAAGAACATAGCTGTCCTGTACTGAAAACTTAATCCCTAAATATGGTAATATCTAAACCAATCTTTAAATTAAAAGTTCCGATTTTTATTTTGGAAAGTGAACTTAGGAATATTAAAGGCATTTCGTTAAATATTTTAGGTCGATATAGTGAGCTAATCTCATGATAATCTTAGAAAATTTATTAGAGGGCGTTCCTTTAAAAAGTAATATGAGAGTATTATATTTAGGATGTGGAAATGGAAATGGATTAACCTCAATCTTTTTGGCAAAAGAATATGAAGTACAAGTATTTGCGGTAGATTTATGGATTTCAGCGGGTGAAAACTATAAACGTTTCAAAAAAATGGGGCTAGAAAATCAAATCATACCAATACATGCGGATGCAACGCAGTTACCTTTTGCAGAGGATTATTTTGATGCAGTTATTAGTGTAGATGCATACCATTATTTTGGAAGTAACGAAACTTATTTTGATACATATTTATCAAAATTATTAAGGAAAGATGCTTTAATTGCAATCGGTATTCCTGGCATGAAATACGAAATACATGATTGTATTCCAAATGAAATGAAACCTTATTGGGAAGAAGAGGCACTTGTAACATGGAATTCTTGTGACTGGTGGGAAAAAGTATTATCAAAATCAGATAGTTTTAAATTAAAAAAAATTCAAGAGATGGATTGCTTTGAGGAAGCATGGCAAGATTGGCTAAAGACAGATAATAGATTTGCTCTTGTAGATAGACCTATGAATTTAATCTCCATTATAGGGAATAAAAAATAACAGATAATAAATAAGCGTACTATGGAGTTGAGTTAATTCGTTATCTTCGTATATTGTTCAACAACTAAAGCCACATATTGGAATTAATATCCAGCATGTGGCTGGTTTTTACACGTATGTCGGCTGTACCCATATTTGTTTTAATTTGTTTTTGATACAATTATATCGTGGTTTTAGAACGATAATTATATGGAGGTAGCTTTATGAAAAAAATATATAAAATATTGATTGTTGTCATTATTTTAGTCATATTTTCTGGATGCGTTATATATAATCAAAAAGTAAAAGAACAAAATGCTATTACTAAAGAAACCATTGATGGTGGAAGAAAGAGCTTTATGCCTACAGGACATCATTAGTTGTAGGTTTGAAATAAACCCGGATTATTCATGACGTATAAAAAACCATGCTTTGCATGGCTTAAATACTGATTTTCATAAATATTTAACTTTTCACCTAAAAAGTGATGAAAAGTATAGAAAAAAAGCCTCAAATTTGTTATGGTTAATTTGCAGAAAAACTAATAACAAAGGAGAGACTCATATGTGCAGTTTAATAGAAAAATCACTAAATTTCAATAGCAAAATAAAAATAAATTTTAAAGGTGGAAATTTGACATCAGATGCTGGTCTTTTATTATACAAAGAATTTGATGAAAAAATTGGATTTAGTAAGACCATCAAAAATAATCTTTATGTAAATGATCCATCTGCAGAATCAAGAACTCATAAAAATGAAGATATTTCTATTCAAAAAATATATCAGTACATTGCAGGCTATAATGCGGATAATGATGCTGATGAACTAAGGTATGATCCAACTTTCACTAATATTCTAAATAAGGAAGCTCTCGCTTCTCAACCAACCTTATCAAGATTTAATAGCAGAGTTAATATCAAGACACTAAAAAGTTATGAACAAATTAATGAGATATTACAAGATAAGACATATTCTTTATCAATGCCTGAACATATTCTCTTTGATATAGATTCTACAAATTTGAAGACTTATGGTGAGCAGTATGGTTCAGATTATAATTCTCACTATGGGACCAATGGATATCATCCGTTACTTATGTTTGATGGATTAACTGGAGATTTAATTAAAGCGGAGCTTCGCTCTGGAAACGTATATACGTCAAGACAAGCTGTAAGATTTATTGGTCCTGTTCTTAAAAGATATATAAGTAAGTACCCTTCTATGACAAGATTTATAAGAGGAGATAGTGGCTTTGCTATTCCAGAATTATATGAGATTGCAGAACAGCTAGATACTTTTTATGCTATAAGATTAAAAGTCAGCTCTCAACTTTATAAGTTAGCTTCTGAATTTGCTAAAAGAATGTCCTCACTTTGTAAAAGGGACATGATTTCATCTCATGTTATTTATGGTGAATTTAAATATAAAGCCTCAAGTTGGAAAAAAGAACGCAGAGTTGTTGTCAAAATAGAAAAGCCCGAAGGGCAAATGTGTTATAACTATACTTTTATTGTTACAAACATGACATTATTTCCGGAATTAGTTATTAAATTCTATTGTAACAGAGGTGTGATGGAAAACTTTATAAAGGAAGGAAAGCTCGGTTTGTCTTTTGATAAGATGAGCAGCACTGAATTTATAGCTAATGCAAATAAACTTCAAGAAATGGTACTAGCGTATAATTTCAATAACTGGTTCAGAAATCTTTGTTTAGATAAAACACCGATGAAATCTATGACAATTCAAACTATTCGTACAAGGTTGATTAAGGTTGCTGCCAAAATAATTAAAGGCGGACGATACTTAAAGTTTAAGCTATGCAGTAGTTGCCCATATAAAAAGGTATTTTGGAATATCTTAAATAAAATCCAAGAAATTCCTTTAGCTACGTGATTACATAATTTGTTTTTTTACTTGTAAAATATGGTAATAATATATTTTTAGTAACTATTCAGCTACTATTTTGTATAAAATATATGTGTGCTCAAAAAACGTACTACCCTCAAATATTTTGTGTATTTGAGGGTAGTATGATGATATTAATTTTATGCACACTAAAAAGAGGTGATTACACCTCTTTTATCGGAGCTTTTAAATCTAAAGTTGGGTCTATTGGATTTGCTGTAAATACTGATTTTATACAGTCTAAAGCATTATTACCTTGTTTTCTTACAGTAGATACATATCCCCTAATTCTAGTGAAAGCATTTGCTCCTGCTGGACTTCTAAAAGTTCCAGAAATTTTTTGTTTCACCTTAGCCATGCGTAAATCTCGTTCCGCTTGGTTATTGTCAAAGGGAATATCAAAATCATACATGAAAGCAAGAACTTGATTTTTATATCCACATAATCTATTAAGTAAATTAAGACTTACACTCCTTTTAACCTTCTTCTGAGAGTATAATTCAATATTTTTAGAATAGTCTTCATCAAAACCAGCGTTAAGTATTTTATCATACTTTGCTTCAAAATCTTGAAGTCTATTTGTCGGTAAAGCATGATAATTGTTGAAGATTAAGTCTACTTCACGCTTAATTTCAATTAACAAATCTTTCATTGGCTTTGCCCATTCTTGATTTTGTAGCTCGGTTATAGCATTAAGTTCCCTTAATATATGAGCATTGCATAGGGCATGACTACAGTTGGTGTATTTATTATATGTTTTAAAACCATCATGTACTGCCGTACCAGTGAATTTTGAGAGTATTCCAATTTCATCAGTTGCTTCTTTACCTCGTTTTTCATTTGAAGCAACGTGAAGCCATTTACGCTTTTTATCTACATACATACCAGTCTCATCAAAGTGAACAGCACCAGTAGATGAGATAATACTATTTTTAATATTATCCTCTATAGGCCGTAATTTTTCATAACAGCTTTCATTAAATGTAACTATACTTCCTTGGCTCAGATGATGGTTAAATAAATCTTCAATAAGTTCAGCACTTCTTTTATATGGAATTAGCTGATATTGTGTTAAATAAACAGCTATAGCCTTTAACTTTTCACCATATTGAACTGTATTTATAATCCCATCAGGGAACCTAGCGGTATTTTTACATTTGCATTGTGGACATATTTTTACTTCTGCTCTATGCTCTGTAGTTTTAGCTTTTATTTCAGGTATATCTATAACTTGGCGAACAATATATCTTTCAAGCGATGTATCTTTTAAAGATGCTCCGCATTCAATACATTTTTCTAGACTATGAATTTTAATTTCATCAGGATTGTCATTTATACTCAAGGTTGACCCTTTATGACCTTCCTGACCGCCAGGTCGTTTACCTGATTTAGTCCTTAAACTCTTAGTTTTCTTTTTGAATCCATCTGATGATGGTGGCTTACTGCTGTTATTACTATTTTTATTTATTTGACTTTCTAATGACTTAACGCGCCCGTTTAAAGCCATATTATCATTAGAAAGTGATTCTACTTGAGAATTTAGTGTATTAATTTCATTTGATAATTTGTTAATAGCACTTATAACTTGAGATATACCTTGGTTGTAAATCTCAGTAATATGGCTTTCAGTCACGATGTGTCACCACCTTATCATTAGTTTTTGCAAGATAGGATTTATATTACCAAAAATCAATGATAAATGGAAGAGTTTTTTTCAATAAATTAATAATAGCACTAAATGAAATTTATTTTAATAGCTGAATAGTTACTATTTTTAAGAACTCGAGGGAGTAGTCTGCCCTTTTATTGATGACAATATATGTAATTGATGATTTTCTGATATATTCCTACCAATCGCTGAAAATTTTCATCCTAAGAAATGAACAAATTCAAATTCTACGAGATTTTTAACACAAATTTCCATAAAATTTGAACTCATGAATAATCCGGGATAAAGTATTTTTGACTATTTTTTTAAAGATTGATTTTACTTGTCTTACACAGTTTTTATCAATCTTTATTTCAACGCCACATAAGACTGGTACTACCAACAAAAAAGTATTTCTCAATGCTAATAAAAATAGACATAACGATTATTTTGACCAATTATGTAAAATACCGTTACTGATTTTAGGTTATAATTGACCTTCTCAGTTGATTACTTGTTTTTTTAACCATGATAAAATGCTTCAAAATTAAGAAAATCAAACTTGAATTTTCTTTGAATTACTTTGATTTTCCATGCAATACCATTAATCTAATAATCGAATGGTGCTATCACTCTTTTTTATACCTTTCTTTTTAGCATTTTTCTCGCATTTTCTGGATCGTTTCCATAATTGATCCTTTGTTAGTTTATATAAAATAAGCCTAGTTTTTAGATTCTTACCTGTACCTATATATACATCATTGATCTCATAATGTTCTCCATCTCTCATCTGTTTCATGATTTCAGAAATATAGATTCTTTTAAAAAGGCTTGATTTTTTAATGGTACCATTCTTGTAATACTCTATATCATTGATTTGAATATATACTGCTATATTAGGTTTGAGTCTAGATATATAAAAGGCTTTTCTTTTTTCTACGTCTAAGAAATCTTCAAAGCTAAAATACCCAAGATCCCTTAGAATAAGGTCGTCTGATTTGATTGTCTCTCTTATCTTGCTTCCAAAGGTATTGTCATTTGCTGATCCAGCGCCTACGGCTACATTAAGGAAATTACCTGACTTTAATTCATATTCCAGTTGTATTTTCACACCTGAAGGTTGAGAACATCCGCCCGATCCGGGATAGGTATTTTTATAGTTTTCTGGTACTTGAAAAGAAGTAGAGTCAAGTATTCTTATTCGTTTGAAATATTCATCCCATATACTTGGTATAGAAGTGTTATTTGTTATGGTTTGGCGCAATAATTTCTGAAAAATCTTTTTTAAAAACTTCACACACCTGTCATTGAAACGCTGATCTAATTTTAAGTTCATCTGAAAAAAGATTTATATCTTCATCCAATGTTAATTTTTCTTCTGCCATTTATATGTGCCCCCATCGAAGTGTATTTGTTATCTCTTTAATGGTAACATTTCTTACAAATGGGGGCCTTTATTTTTATAGAGTTTTCTTAGCTTGATGGCTATGTGGTATTACCCCAACTATATAAATTATATCATTTGTGCACAAATATGTTGCCTTGTCTCACTCTATTAACTTTTCATCTTCAAATTCTTCTACTTTTGGAGCATTACCTTTGTAAATGCCAAAAGCAAAATAGCCAATAGTAACAATAACACAGAATATAGCCCCAATTAATAAAGGCATTTGAGTAGCAGAGTTAAAGCACATTCCAATTAAAACTAAGCAAAGATATGCAACTACAATATAGTTAGCATATGGAAAAAGCTTTGATTTAAATGGATGCTCCGACATCTCATCTGCATGTTCTTTTCTAAATTTCACTTGACTTATACATAAAACTACCCAAGGCACCATTCCCGGAAGAACGCTGGCACTGTAGATATAGACAAATAATTTAGAATTTGGGAAGATATAGTTTAAAATTACACCAATAAGTAAACAAGCCAAAGTAGCCTTAATAGCATTAGATGGTACGCCATCTTTGTTTAACTTGCCAAGGAATTTAGGTGACTGTCCGTTCTTTGACAATGTATATAGCATACGACCGCAACTGTAAATTCCACTGTTACAGCCAGACATTGCAGCTGTAAGCACTACGAAATTGACTATTCCAGCCGCAGCAGCAATTCCTATCTTAGAAAAAGTCAATACGAAAGGACTTCCAAGAGTACCAATTTTATTCCATGGATATATAGTAACAATTACAAATATGGCGCCAATGTAAAATATCAATATACGCCAAATTATGTTTTTAGTTGCTTTTCTTAGCGTATTCTTTGGGTCTTCAGCTTCACCCGCAGTTATCCCGATAAGTTCTACCCCTTGATATGATGCAGTTACCATACATAAAGCAAATAACCAGCCTTTCCACCCTCCAGCAAAGAAACCACCGTTGGCTGTAAGATTCCTTAAACCAATAGGTGTACCATGATTACCAATACCAAAGAAAATAAGACCAAATCCTATTATTAGCATGGCGATAATTGTGACCACCTTAATAAGTGAAAACCAAAATTCAAATTCACCATAAAACTTAACTGAAGCCATATTAGCTGCAGCAAGAATAGCCACACCGATTAGTGCAGGTATCCACGATGGTAAAGATGGAAACCAATAATTCATATAAATGCCCATAGCCGTAATTTCTGACATGCCAACACTTATCCACATAAACCAATAGCACCATGCTGTCATATATCCAGCCCATGGTGATATATATTTCTGTGCATAATTTGCAAAAGAACCTGCCACTGGTTCAATATACAGCATTTCTCCCATTATTCTCATAATTATATACATAGCAATTCCAGCTACTGCATATGCTAACAACACTGATGGACCTGCAAACTTGATTGTACTAGCCGATCCCATGAACAAGCCTACTCCGATTGTACCACCTAAAGCAATCAACTCAATGTGACGTGCTTTTAGCCCTCGTGATAACTCTTTTTTTTCCACCTTAAAATGCCCCCTCTTTAAATGTCCATTAATAAATTGATTTCTTTTGCAGACACTTCTTATTGTTTCAATAATATTTTACCACATTTTTAGTTATTTTTTATTTTTGTGATGCATTTTGTCAAATTTTCGCATTTTATAAATTTTATCTTTCACTATTTTTCAGATTGTTGATTATTTCGTGCATGGGGGTTGTGTAGTAATGAGATAGAAACGGCAATAGAATCACCATATTAACCCATGATGTTTCTAACTAGCATAACCATATTATTACCTATATGGGGCATAAAGAACATAGCTGTCCTGTACTGAAAACTCAATTCCTAAATATGGGGTATAGCCAACTAAATCGCTTAAATAAAACTCTTATAAATAGCTGATTTTCAGTTCCAAAAGTAGTACCAAAAACAAAGTATCAAAATATAGCTTTAAACTGCCAACATTCCCGATAAAACAAACGTTAAGAGTCAAAACTTATAGGTAAATAAAAGCTTATTAAGCTCTAATATATTAAATTTGAATTACTTACTGAATAGTTTTACTAAAGAAATGGCTTAAGCTCGTAATTATAGAGAATAGTAATCTTAAGTAAATAATACGAAGGTCCATGGTACTATTTTTCTTAGAATGGGCTTTGGCGGTTTAGTTGGCTGTATCCCTCTAAGAAACAATACCTTTTTTACAACGTATGGCAGATAACTGTTATTAAAAATATTTTCTGTAACAAATGTATGATTAATTCTATGGAAACAGCCTTCTACGACAGATGACTTGTATTATTATTTTAAAAAAAATTATAGTAATAAATAAAGGTGAAAACAAAATAAGTAAAAATTGTTTATTATTTCAAAAGCAATAAAAAAATTTACTATTTATTTCAAAATAATCTGAAATATGATTGTTTTTGAAGATAATAGGTAGTAGATAGTTTCCTTTAGGATGATGATGTCGGATGTGAAATTGAATAAAATATACTGATTATGATATAGCTAAAAATTGTTTCAATGGGTTTTCATGTAACATTTTGTTGCATAAAATTACTTGAATTACATATTAATCCATGATATAGTGTTGATACAATTAATTGTTTAAAAAGTTAAATGTTATAATGTAATATATATAAATACAATAAAGTATATATTTTCATACATAGTATAATGACATGTAATCTATCCATGTATAATAAGTACAACCCCAATTTTAGCAATTTATGTTGTATGAATAAATTTTCAATATATTATTTATAGTTTTTTTATGTTGATTTTTTTTTACAACAGGTGCGAGATGGTTGGATGGTTGGAAAGTGTTAGAAAATAAAAGCTGATATAATAGCAAATTTAAGCCATTTAGTTTAAAGAAAGTATATTTCCCTTATTATAGCGATATAAATAATGAAAGAATGAGTAGTTATGCTATGTAGAAAATGTTACATAAGAATTAATACATTCTAAGGAATGAATTTAATATTTCTACATTTATAATAACGATAGTGTTTAAAAAGTAAATGCTTAACTATTTTAGGAAGTGAGGATTTGGAAAATGAAATACTTGATTACTGTTGTTTAATAAAATATTTATCTGAAGAAGCTGTATTAAAAATTTTCAAAACAAATATCACTAATATTCATCTCGAAGGTAACAGAATAAAAAAAGATTCTAGAAAAAAGTATGGAAGTAAATATAGAAAAAAAAAGAATGGGTTTTGGGTAGATTTTGAGTTAAATAGTATTAATATTATTGATATTAAATTATGGTTAGAAAGTTTAAATTGTAAATATGATCATTTAAGTAAAGTTAAAAGAAATTTTATATCAGATAATAGGTCTAAAGAATGGGACTTTGTTGAAAATTTCAAACTTGTAATAAGTATTTTTAATAAAGTATTAACAAAATATGTACATTTTAAAATTATTAAAACAGATGCAACATTTGAAAGTCGTAGCGAATTGATATTGTCATATAAAGGAGATTTCGAACATAGGCTCAATAAATATCTACTTTGTTATTTCCAAATTGCCAATAGTAAAGATGAATTATTAGATACAATATGTATTTGTATTTCAGAGAAAAGTAAAGTAGATGATATAAAAGATGATATAACAAATAGTATTGATAATTTAATACTAGCTAAATCATTACCTGAATTTGATTTAAGTAACTTATTGTTAAAATTTAAAAAGGCAGTTACATGTGTAGCAACCCCTTTATTTAGTGGGAGGTTAATACATGAATCTATAGGGCATTATACAGAAGCAGATGTATTTGAATTAAGTAAATCAAGGTATGACTATTTAGGTAAATTGATATGTAATTCTGAAGTAACAATTATTGATTTCGCTAATGGAAAAAACGTACCTAATAATTATTATATTGATGAAGAAGGCTCATATTCACACAACGTTACACTTATCAATAAAGGAGTGCTAAGTGGTATATTGTCAGATGAAGAATATAATATAACTAAATACCATAAGGTCGCAGGCGTAGTTAGAAGTTATGAAGATGCTGCATATCCATTAATACGGATGAGAAATACAGCACTTCTTCCTGGAAAATATGAACCAAGGGAAGTAATGGAAAGTGTTAGAGATGGTATTTTATTAAATGAATATAGTGATGGATGTACTGATATACATGGTAATTTTGTAGTACAAGCAAAAATGTGTGTGTTATTGAGGATGGCAGATTAATAGGTATTTTAAATAAAATGAATTTATATGGTACTGTATATGAATTTGCAGGTTCAATATCAATGATAGGTTCAGATTTTAAATGGTATCAGAATCTTTGGTGTGAAAAAGAGGGGTTTAGAGTACCAATATCATGTGGCGCACCAACAATTAAATGTAAATTGGACATTATAAAGTAAATCACAAATTTTAAAAGGGTTAATAAGGATATTAATGTTTTTGTATGTGTGTAGTTTTAACGTAGATTTATTTTATACATAATGTGCAAAAACTTGATAATATTTATTTGTAAAGGGGGGAAGACTAATGAAAATGAAAAAGAAATTAATTTATAAAATAATTAATCTTGATAATGCAACAGGTTCAATGGGAAACAGTTGTAATAATTGTGCCGGTAGAAATACGAATATGTAGTCGAAAAGGGAGCTTTATTTAATAAATTTAAATAAAGTTCCCTTTAACAAAAATCAATATATACGGGAGGAATTGAAATGGCGATAAAAATAAAATGGGATATAACATATAAGTGTAATCTTAATTGTAAACATTGTGTAAATGGTTTATTTTTGGGGAAAACTGAAAATGAGTTGTCTAAAGAAGAAGTCTTTTCTGTAATAGATAAATTAGATGGGGTAAGTATAGATTTCATTCATCTATTAGGTGGCGAACCTACGGCTAGAAAAGATTTTGTTGATATTATGCAATATTTAGATAAAAAAGGAATATTTTTTGGATTTAATACAAATGGATTGAAGCTTAACGATGATAAAATATTAGATGAAATAGTTAGAAATAAGCATGTCAAAAATATAATATTTAGTATAGAAGGACCAACAGCAGAAGTGAATGATAGAATAAGGGGAAAAAATGTTTTTAACATTACAATTAACAATCTGAAAAGGTTGATACAAATCAAGGAAAAATATAACTTTAATAATCTTACAATAACTATTAATACTGTTTTAAGCAAATTAAATATGGATTATATTAGTGAGATGATAGATTTCTGTATTGAATTAAGAGTTGATCAATTTGTATTACTTCAACTAATACCGGAAGGAAATGCTAAAGATACTAATGCTTCATTAAGTTTTGAAGAAGAAGTGAAAACTGTAGAGGTGATTGCTAAAAAATATAGTGAGATAAAGGACAAGCTAGATATAGTACCAAGATTCACTAGGCCTATAGCTATGAATTATTGTAAAAGCGTACTTGGATTAGAATTCCCCAAAGTTACCCATGGATGTGGAGCTGGAGTTAATTTCTCATATATGAATAATAAAGGAGAACTATATCCTTGTGACAGATACGTGGAACAAATTAAAGAAAAAAATGATGTATCAAATTTATCATTAGTTAACAATGATTTTTATGACATTTGGAGTTTACCAGGGTACGATGATTTATATAAAATAACTGAAGGCATAGAATTTTATAAGAATTTATATCCTTGTATCAATTGCGAATATTTACAATCAGAATGTTATCCATGTCCAGTTAGATTAGAAGAGAAAAATGATATTATAATTATGAGAAATTGTGAACAGTATGTAGACTTAATTAAAAAAAATACAATAATATAATTTTAATAGGAGGAATTGAGTATGATTAGAATTAACGAACCCATACGTGTTGTGTGTAAAGGTGATGATCAATATGAATTGATTATTACCCGTGAGTCAAAAAAAATTGAGGCAAATGAAGAAGTATTTAATTTTATTCAGTATTTAAGAGAAAAGAGATTATTTGATAAAAGTGTAATAGATGATTATGTGAAAGCTGGAGATATATTAAATAAAGAATCATATGATGAATTATTTGAGGACTTACTTCAAAATAATATTATTACAAATAATGATAATAACTAGAGAGGTAAATATCTATACATAACAACTTAATTTTTGTGTAAATATAGTTAAAATAATTTAAATTTATTAGATGTACATTTAAAGTTCAGTATAAATCATAAAAAATTAAGAATTAAAACTTTAATTCAATAATGATATTATATTAATATAAATCATTATTGGAAGTACAAACATGCATAACGGAAATACCAATGGAAAAGAGGAAATTAATGTATTAAAGAGACTATTGAGAAACACTGATAATAAACGTATACATGGTATAAACTCAAGCTATATTACTGCATCTTCGAAATTACACAAATTAGTCATGATTCTTGATAATTCTAAAATCCATCACGCAAAACTACTTCAGGAATTTCTAGATAAAAATAAAACTTGGATTTCATTAGTTTTTATCCCACCATATAGTCCAAAAATACAAAGTGAAATGACTAAATTATTTTATAAAACAGTAATTTGAGCAATTTATGGTGTTTTATTACATTGAATGATTTGAAGATGATATAACGAGAGGAGTCTGTGTTATTATATGTATTAAAGTATTATATCTGGTATGAATATTAAGGACGTGGAATTATGCAAATGTCTATATAAATTAATATAGAGGGTGATACTATAAAAAAGAATGATGTTAAATATAAAGATCTAATTAATATATTTTCAAATCTTAGAAAAGAACAGATTATATTATTCATTGTTTGTGGACTAGCCATAACATCAGATATGTTTCTTACATATCAAGTTAAAGGATTAGTAGATGCAATTGTTAATAAAACATCATTCAATGATTTGGTACAAGTATTTTATAAAATTATATTTTGGGGAGTATTCTCTTTTATATTAACTTTATATCAAACTCAAAGATGGCATAATTTTAGATATAAGTTAATTAATACAATGAGATATAAGATGTATAGAAGTTTAATTAAGAAGCCTAGTAGTTACCTAGATAAATTTACAACAGGAGATTTAGCTTCTAGAGTTATGAATGATGGGGTAAACATTGCTGAAAGCGCTGGAATACAGATATTGATGATAATCCTTAATATTTTTAGAATAACATTTGTTTTGTGTATACTAATATACTTTAATATTAAACTTGGGCTTATAGTTTTACCTTTGATACCATTATATTATCTATTACTTAGAAAAATAAATGGCAAAATGCGTAATAATTCAAAGGAAGAACGAGAAGCTTTTGCTAAAGTTCAACAAATGTTAATTGAAAATATCAATGGGATTAAAGATATTATAATGTTAAATAAATCCAAATATTTCTCAAGTGTTTTTGATAAAGCTTTGAATAAAGATTATTTTTCTAAAGTAAAAAAGATTGTAAATTGTCAGGTTTTAATGTATGCATTAAATAACCTTATGATAATTTTCCTGCCTATTGTAGTTTTATTATTTGGTTCATATTTATCGTACACAGGTCAAATTTCAATAGGGACACTAATAGCTTTTTATACATATCTTAATAAATTAGTTGAACCAATAGGAAATCTTGCTGATGCATATCAAGGTTCTAGAATGGCATTAGGCTCGGCTGATAGAGTGTATGATTTCATTTTTGATGTTAATAATGAAAAAAGACAGGAGGTACTTGAAGATCCAGTTGAAAAGATAGATATAAATATTGATAGTTATTCATGGGGAAGCAAAGTTGTTCTAAACAATATTAAATTCAGTATATACAAGGGGGACAGAATCTTAATTAAAGGTGAGAGTGGTAAAGGGAAAAGTACACTGCTAAAATTAATAATGAATTTTTACACCATAGAAAATGGAAGTATAAATATAAATAATGAGAATATATCTAATATTACAAAAAATAGCTTATATAAAAAATTTTTAGAGTTGCCACAAGAACCTTTTATATTTGAAGGAACAATTAAAGAAAACTTGACGTTAGGTGATGATTTTAGTAATAAAGATTTAGAGCTAATAGCTGCTGTAACTTGTATAGATGATTTTGTATACGAAAAAGGATGGAATTATAAGTTGAATGAATCAGGTTCAAATTTATCTGGTGGACAAAAACAACGCTTAGCATTAGCTAGAGTGTTATTAAGAAACCCAAGTATATTAATATTAGATGAAGCAACAAGTGCTTTGGATTCCAATACAGAAACTAGGTTGTTAAATAATCTAGATGGCTATCTCAGCAAGAATGGAATTAGTCTAATTGCAGTATCACATAATAATCAAATTGCAAGGTTATGTAATAAAGAGCTAGTACTTTAATACTTAGTTATTTCCTGAATTCCCGAAAAATTATACTTAGGATGGTAAAGGCGGCCCTGGGTATTTTGGCGTAGTCCCAGCCAATGTGTAATCAGGGGCAAAGTAGATTATTAATTTGCATTTTAGTGATTATGAATGTTACACAAGCTATTTATGTAACATTCACTTTCCTTATTTAACAACCATTTTCGGCGTTTTACATAAAAAATCTAAATTGAATGTTACTTAATTATGATAATTTATAGTATTATGTAACATATTTTCTACTTTGCCCCTGATTACAGAGATGCTGGTACTGGGCCAATTTAATTGTTTTAAAAGAGAATTAATTTTATTTTTTCTAAAAAATATATCAATAGTAGATTTAAATTGTTTTTCAGTATCATTTTTTTTTGCAGTTAGATACTGAAATCACAGGCTACGCCTAGAAGAGTCATGTGCGAAAGTTGAGTTATTTAATTATTTTTTCTTCCTCTCAAATATATAATGGCAGCTATTATTTCAAACATAAAACCTGCTATGCATACTCCATTCCATCCAAAATGTGACCAACTATATGCTCCTATAATAGATCCAATAGCACCGCCTATAAAATAAAAAAACATAAAAACCGTATTAAGTCTATTATTAGCCTTTGGTTGCAATCCAAAGATTATAGTTTGATTAGATACCTGGCCTGACTGAGTTCCAAGGTCAAGCAAAATAACTCCAATAACTAATCCCCACAGTTTAAATCCAAGAAACCATAAACAAACATAGGATAAAATGCCAAGCATAATAGCTATGTGAAGAGTAAATCTTGCACTTTTTTTATCTGCTATCCTTCCTACTGATGATGCAGCTAATGCCCCAGCAACTCCAACTAATCCAAACATTCCTGCTGCCTGTGCGCCTAAATTATATAAAGAACTTTCTAATAAAAACGCAAGAGATGTCCAAAATACACTAAAACCTGCAAACATCATTGCCCCCGTAAATGAAGCTTCTCTTAAAACTGGTTCATTCTTCACCATTCCCCATAGGGATCTTAATAGACTTCCGTAATTCACATCTAAAATAGGTTCACTTAATGGCAATAACCTCTTTAGAAATATCGCTAAAATTAGCATCATAACTGCTGCACTAATATACACTATTCTCCAACCAAAGGCCACACCTATAGTTCCGCTAAAAGTACGGGATACCAGTATTCCTATAAGCAATCCACTCATAATAGTCCCAATTACTTTACCTCTCTCCTTTGGCGAAGCTAAGTGTGCTGCAAATGAAATAATGAGTTGAGGAACAATGGATGCAAAACCCACTACAAAAGCAGCAAAGAAAAGCATATGCATATTAAATGAAGCAGACATTAATATTAGTGCACCGGCTGCCATAAATATCATAAATACAATAAGAGAACGTCGTTCTCTTATATCACCTAATGGAAGTAGGAATAACATACCCATTGCATAACCAATTTGAGTAAGCATTGCTACTACTCCTATATCGCCTTGTGAAACCTGAAATGTTCTAGCAATTTCTGAAAGAAGAGGCTGAGCATAATATATGTTAGCTATAGTAATTCCACATGTAGTAGCCATCAAAAACATTAAAGAGCGGTTGATTATAAAATCTTTATGAACAACGTTAGTGTTTGTAGGCAATCATCACTCCCCCTTCGGTACTGGCGTATCAATTTTTGCCAAGGTTTAAATACGTCTTTTCTTAATCTAAATTTCAACTCTTAAGGTGCGATTTCTTCCAAAGTTTTTTGACTTGTTTCAATCATTCGTGTAGCTACTATTGAACCTATAATACAAACAATCCCGAAACCACCAAACACAAAAGAAATTCCTTTAGCATCCAATACAAATGCAATTATCATAGGACCTATTGCAGAAGCAAGACGTAACCATGTGGTAGCAAAAGCAGTTCCCATAGCTCTCATCCTAGTTGGGTATATTTCTGGTGTATAAAGATAGAGAAGAACAGTAATTGTGCCTATAACACCATAAGATGCTGATCCTAAGAACATAACACTTTGTGCGGATTTTGCTCCATTAATGAAAAGTGCTATAAGTAAAACGCCAGCAACAAGAAAAGCTACAGTTGTCCACTTTTTACGACCTATCCTATCAATTAAAAATGCACATGCTAATACCATAACTACTTGAAAAACATTTGTAATTGATGCTGCGTGTAAAGATTGTGACAACGAAAGCTTGTAAATAGTCTTGTACATACTAGGGAGCCAATTATTCAAACCATTAGATATAAAGTATGCAGAAAACCATAATAGCCATACAATCATCGTTCTCCAACGGTAAAATGGAGAAAATAATTCTCGCCAATTAGCCTTTGGTTCTGGTTCTGATTTCTTCACAGCCATAGTTACAGGTAACCGCTTGTCTGTACTTGCTTCAATTTCTTCAACGATATGTTCAGCTTCATTGTATTTACCCTTTAAAAGTAACCAACGTGGTGATTCTCTCAATGTATATAAAAATGGAATAGCAACTAAACCAAGTACACCACCCAAACAGAACAGCCATCTCCAACCTAGGGTTGGTACAATTATAGATGCGATTTGTGCAGTTATCATCAAACTAATAGGAAATATCATTTCATATATCATAAAGAATTTTCCACGGCCATGGGCTGGTGATACCTCATTTATGTACGCAGCAGCAATAGGAACTTCTCCACCTAGTCCAATACCCTGTAGGAATCGTAGAGAAAATAACATAGTAAAATTACCAGCAAACATACATGCAATTCCTACCACAGACATTAGAAACATAGCACCTTTTATACCAGGTACACGACCAAAGCGTTCTGCTATGACACCAAAAATCAGTGCGCCTATTGCTTGGCCTAAATAACCTGATGCAATTAACATTCCAACTTGACCTGTGCTTAAATGCCATAAACTGATTAGCACTGGCAATGCATATGCAAGTGTTAATGAACCAAAACCATCAAAGAAAGTAGCACTACCTATAATAATACGTGGTTTGATATGCCAACCTGAAAAAGGAACACTTTCCATACGTTTAAGAAGCTCAGAGGCACGAACTTGGAATGATCTTTCGGAAGATTTTGAATCAATATTTACTTCATTTATGTCAACGTTTACAGAAGAATTGGAATTTGCTATCTCATCAACAAAATTTAATTTTTTATCCATATTAATTATCCTTCCTTTCATTGTGTTCAAAGTACAATGATTAATGAACCCGTTTTTTCAATTTATTATATTAAACATTTTATGTAATACTAGTTTTCAAAGTTTTTCTATTTTTTATTGATATAATCATTTTCATGCTTTCTAAAGTTTTCTTTAAACTTCTCTGCTAATTCTAAAGTTTTCTCATCATAAGCATTCTTTATCTTCCCACATGTCCCTAGGATTAAGCATTTCTTTAGGAACATTTGGACACTCTGTCGGTATAAGTACTTTAAATATTGGATGTTCATAAAATTCTACATTTCTAAATTTGTCTGAAATAACTGCTTTAACCATAGCTCTTGTGTATGATAAGTTAATTCTTTGTCCTTTCCCATATGCTCCGCCTATCCATCCTGTATTTATAAGATATACTTCAGTATTACATTCATCAATTTTTTGTCCAAGTAATTTAGCATAAACTGCTGGATTCAAAAGCATAAAAGGTTCTCCAAAGCAAGCAGAAAATGTGGCTTTAGGCTCTGTTATACCTCTTTCTGTTCCTGCTATTTTACTCGTATATCCAGACAGAAAGTGATACATAGCAGCTTCTTTAGTTAGCTTGCTTATAGGAGGCATTACTCCAAAAGCATCTGCTGTTAAAAATATAATTTTACTAGGATTATTTCCAGTTCCACTAGCTTGAATATTTTCTATATATTTTAGTGGATAAGCCGCCCTTGAATTTTCAGTTAAACTAGAATCATTGTATTTTGGTACTCTATTTTTATCTAGTACAACATTTTCAAGTACTGTTCCAAACTTTATTGCATCATATATTTCTCTTTCTTTTTCCTTATTAAGCCCTATGGTTTTGGCATAACAACCACCTTCAAAATTAAATACGCCTTTATTACACCAACCGTGCTCATCATCACCTATGAGTTTTCTTTCTGGATCTGTAGATAGAGTTGTTTTACCTGTGCCTGATAAACCAAAGAATATAACGTTTTGTCCATCATCACCTATATTAGCTGAACAATGCATTGGTAATACACCTTTTTGTGGTAGTAAAAAATTCATTACTGAAAATACAGATTTCTTTATTTCACCACTGTAAGCTGTCCCACCTATAAGTATTATTTTCTTAGTAAAATTTATTAATACAAAAGCTTCAGAATTTATTCCATCTTCTATACCTTTAGCCTTAAACCCTGGAACTGAAATTATATTAAACTCTGGTATATGATTAAAAAGTTCTTGAGCGGCAGGTCTAATAAACATCTGATTTGAAAACATAGCTTGATAGGCACATTCACATATAACTCTTATAGGAACAGTATATTCGTTTAAAGCACCTACAAAACCGTCGAATATGAATAAGTCCTTTTGATTTAAGTATTTTAATACATCATTATAAATCTTATTAAATATTTGTTCATCTATAGGTAAATTTATCTCGTCCCAATTTAATTTGTCTTTCGTAATATTATCTTTTACAATAAACCTATCCTTTGGCGATCTGCCTGTATATTTACCTGTATTTACAACTAAAGCACCACTGTCTGATAAAACACCTTCTCCTCTTTTAACAGCAAATTCAATAAGACTAGGTATGCTAATATTTCTATACAAATTATTATAATTTTTTATGTTTAAATAATCTAAACTTAAATTCATAGTAGATCTTCCTCCTTCTTTATTCTTTCTTTAGAAACTTAAGTTTCTAAGTATAAAATTAAAGATTGTGGCATGCTTTTAGAAAATAATAGCAATAACCAAGTACCAAGACATATTTATTTGATGATGCCTTATTTAAATTTCATAGTAATGAAGCCGTTTTTTAACGTTATTCATTTAATGAGGCTGTTATACTAAGAGCAAATACTACAATATATTGTATATAAATTGCTTAATGTAACAGCCCCATATTATTTCAAGAACTTTTTTTATACTAAATTAACTTTGCTGACACCTGAATCAACTACTGCCTTAGTAACTATATCTAACTCCTTTTGATCTAAAGGAATTAGAGGTGGTCTCATTAAAGATGATGTAAATACCTTACGTTGTACCAAGAATTCCTTCATTCTTGCATGAGCTTCTCCAGTAGGTTCTCCAATTCCATAAATACCTTGTGCAGCTGCAAATAACTTTTTATTGATCTTTTTAGCTTCCTTTAAATCTTCATTTTGAATAGCTTTAAATAAAGGAGTTATTAGTTCTGGTACGCATCCTGAGAAACCAAGTAGTGCACCATCAAGGCCTTGAATCATTGTGGATAAAACATTTTCATCGTGGCAAGTAAGTAGGGTTATTTCAGGTGCTTTTTCCCTTAATGTACAAATATCCCTTTCATATAGAGGCATATCACGAGTTCCCATCTTAACTGCTACAACATTGGGAATTTTGACCATTTCTAATAATAAATCAATTGGATAGAATGCTTTTGTATTAGCAGGATAAAGATGGATGAATATTTTAATATTTATGGCTGCAGCAATATCTTTAACGAACTTAAGAGCTGCTTCTTTCTTAATACCAAATCTCAACCATAAGTGTGGAGGCATAAGTAAAATAGCATCAGCTCCTGCTGCTTCTGCTGCTTTAGCTTGTTCTATAGCATCATAAGTTCCTTCTGCACAAACTCCTGAAACAATCTTGACTTTGCCTTTAACTCTGTCAACTGCCATTTTTGTAATATGTGCTCTTTCTTGATTTGAAAATCCTGTTACTTCTCCAGTATGTCCATTTGTAACTAGCCCTGCTATTCCTTTGTCCGAATACGTAAGAAGCCAGTCTATATAATTATTGAACTCCTTCTCATTAATTGAATAATCATCATATAACGGAACCATTATTGCAGGATAAATTCCACCCCATTCTCTTTGTCTTTCCATAATAAAATCCCTCCATTTTTTAATAATATAAATTAGAAACATTCCTTTCCAAATGTAGTTTATTGTTATATATTTCAATAAAAACTCACTAGACATTATATGCTTGCAAACAAATATTACCAAAATATAGTAATATCATTAAAAATAGTGTCACAATTTGGTAGGTAACGTTTCCTATGGCTCTATTATATTAAACGTTTTCAATAATGTCAACAAATTTTAAAATCTTTTTATTTTAAAGTTATTGAAAGTATAAAGAGATTATGTCATAAGGCACCATCAAAAAATAACAAGACAGTATTATGATCTATTTTGCGATATGATTCATTATCATAATCACTATATAGCTAGTAGCTGTGCAGATTATAACCATTTCTTACCGCAAAATATCCTCAGAATATTGCAGTGGTATTTTCTTGATTGTGCCTAATCTAAGTACTTATTATAGAATTCAAACATGCTTATTTATATAAATCAAACATCAGATTTATATAAATAAGCATGCTAAAATTTTACAGGTAATGTTTCCTTAATAATTTGAATTTTACCAAGCAATAATTTGACGTTAATAACTTTTTCATGTATATTGTTAATATACCAAAAATTATATAAAATACAGGTCAAAGAAAATGTTTTCTTTGGTTTTTTAGGAGAATATATATGAAAAAAGTTTCTATTGTTGATGTTGCAAAACAAGCAGGAGTTTCAGTTACCACTGTCTCACGTATAATAAATAATGTTGATTATCCAATTTCTTCAGAAACACGACAAAAAGTGGTGAAAGTAATCGATGAATTACAATACACCCCTAATAAAGCTGCTCAAGGATTAAAACGACAGTTCAGTGATATTATAGGTTTAATTGTACGAGATGTTTCAGATTCTTACTTTGGAGAAGTAGCTAATGGAGTAACTGATAGAGCAAGCCAACTTGGGTATCTATCTTTTTTATGTAATACAGGACGTAATCCAGAAGATGAATTGAAGTATCACGATCTTCTTTGGCAACACAGAGTAAAGGGTATAATACTGGCAGGAGGTGGACTTGATCAACTAGATTATAAACAAAAACTTTTGAATCAGCTTGTAAGGCATGAAAAGTATGGCTTGAGAATTATATCTTTAGCTCCACAGGGAATTGAAATTCCGTATGTAATGATAAACGATTTCGAAGCTGGTAAAAAAGTTACAGACTATTTGGTTGAGAGAGGACATAAAAAAATAGGTTTTATAGGAGGGCCACAAAAAATATTTACTTCAATAGAGCGGCTAAAGGGATTTAAAGCATCAATTGACATTGCTGGAATTGAATACAATAAAGAGTATACTACTACAAGTGATTTCTCACAAAGTGGAGGATACAAAGCTTGTGACTTATTATTATCCGAGGTTAAGGATTTAACTGCAATTTGTTGTGCAAATGATAACATTGCTATTGGAGCTATGAGTGCTATTGTGAAACATGGATTTAAAATTCCAAAAGATATTTCTGTAATTAGTATAGGTGATTTAAAAGAGGCAAAATATACAAATCCTCCTCTTACCACACTTACAATTCCTCATTATGAAATGGGTCAAATGGCTGTAGATGTTATTACTCAATGGAAAGAGAATGTGAAAATTACTTTAAATACATCAATTTGCGAAAGGGACTCTGTGAGAATATTGAATGATTATATATAAATTGTTTTTAATAAAAAATTAAAACCATATGTTGCTACCAAAGATGGCATATATGGTTTTTGTTAATTACTGAATAACTGGATCACCATACTGTATATAAAGGAGTATTGAAAAAAATATGAATTATACTACAACATCTTTAATTAAACTAACCAATAGTATAAATACATATACTCAAATATATTTTGCTAAAAAATTTGAAGAATTTAACCTTTCTATGGGGAGCTACCCTTATTTACTTGTATTAAATATGAATGAAGGCATAAGTCAAAATGAAATAAGCAGAGAACTTAATGTTGATAAAGCTATGTCTTCAAGAACCATTAAGAAATTAATAGAGCTTGAATATATAAGAAAGGAAGAGAACACAGATGATGTACGAGCTTATAAACTTTACATAACAGATAAGGGAAAATCTATAATTCCTGAAATTAATAAAATTATTGATGCTTGGTTTAATATTTTAGTACGAGATAGTGAAGAAAAAGAAGCTGACATTTCTATAAAATTCCTGAAAAAAGCTTTAAATAATGCTGTAAAGTACAAAAAATTACTCTCATAGGATAACATCTATAAGACTGTGTAAATTAAACAATAAGTGTTGATTTTTTTAAAATATTATACTACTAATAACTAGAATAAATAGAATAAAAATGAAGTTTTAAGGATTAGTATCAAAGATAATTGATCGTTCTATATATTAATTTTAATGGAGGCGTAGATTATGAAAAGTATAAAAACAAAATTAATAGTATTTTTAGGTTTGTTAATAGGGTGCATATGTATAGGGTTAGGTGTAATTTCGTTTATAAATTCAGGTAATGCACTGGCCTCAAATTTAGGGAAAACTCTTCCTATAATTGCACAGCAAACAGCAAGTAATATTCAAGGGCGAGTTGAAGGCGAGTTGGCTTCACTAGAATCTATTGCAGCAAGAGATGATGTAAAGGATTCCAATAATCCATTGGCTAACAAAATTTCTATTCTTTCAAAAGAAACAAAAAGAATAGGAAGTATTAGTATTAGCATTATAGATAAAAATGGAAATCTTACACATACTGATGGAACAACTGCTAATCTTAAAGACAGAGACTATTTTAAAAAGGCCTTATTGGGTAAAAGCAATGTATCAGATCCACTGATAAATAGGACAAATAATTCTATAATTGTTGTGTATGCAGTTCCTATTAAAAATAATAATAATAAAGTTATAGGGGTATTAGTTGAAACAAGAGATGGTAATTACTTAAGTGAATTAACTAATGAAGTTAAATTTGGAACAACAGGCAGTGCATTTATGATAAAAAAAGATGGAACAACCGTTGCTAATAGTAATAAAAATTTAGTTATAAAAATGGATAACACAATTAAAAATGCAAAAAAGACTCAAAACTTCAGTCTTTAGCAGCTATTGAAAATAAAATGGTTGCTGGAGAAACAGGAATAGGTGAATATAAATCTGATGTAACAGATAAATATATAGGGTATGCTCCAGTGAATGGAACTAACTGGTATGTTGGCGTTATGATATCAAAAAATGAAATATTATCACAACTAAACAGCCTAAAGATCTCTGTTATGGTATCATCTATATTATTTATATTAATTGGATTAGCAATAATTTATATGATTGCTAATAATATATCTAAAGGAATAAAAGCAACTTCAAAACATTTGGAACTACTAGCAGAAGGTAATCTATGCGAAGAAGTTTCTCCTAAATATTTAAACTTAAAAGATGAAGTTGGGGATATGACTAATTCAATGAAAGTAATGCAGGAATCTCTAGGAAAAATGATTATACGAATAAAAGAAAATTCTTCAAATATTAATATGCAATCAGAAAATTTATCCTCTGTTTCAGAAGAGATAGCCAATGTGTCCCAAAATGTTACAGAGGCAATAACTGAAGTTGCAAAAGGTACAAGCTCTCAGTCTGAAGATTTAATAAATATAACAGATATTCTTGATGAATTTAGTAATAAGTTATCTGGAATGGTTAGTGAAATAAAAGCTGTAGACTCAAATTCTAGAGAAATTAATTTAATGGCAAACGATAGTAGTTGTGAAATGACTGAATTAAATCAATCTGTGATAAATGTAAGTAATTCATTTAAAATATTTTATGATAAAATTATTGGACTTGGAAAAGATATAAATGAAATAAATGAAATTACGAATATAATAAATAGTGTGGCAGAGCAAACAAATTTATTAGCGTTAAATGCTGCTATTGAAGCAGCAAGAGCAGGAGAAGCAGGAAAAGGATTCTCAGTAGTTGCAGATGAAATAAGAAAACTTGCTGAACAATCAAAAGTATCATCAGCAAACATTAGTAGACTAATTAATGGGGTATCTAAAAACACTGATGTTATAGTTCAAGATTCTGTTACTATGGATAATGAGTTAATAAACCAGGTTAAGATTATAAATAGTTCAATAACATCTTTCAAAAAAATTATTGAAGCAGTGAATGAAATAATTCCTAAAATTGAAACAGTGAAAATTTCTGCAGAGGCTATAGATACGGATAACAAGGCTATTTTAACTAAAGTAGATGGTTTATCCGCAATTTCAGTTCAAGCTTCAGCATCTTCACAGGAAATCTCAGCATCTTCAGAAGAAATGAATGCTTCCACACAAGAAGTAGCATCAACAGCACAACTCCTTAGCAGTATGACTAATGAAATGATGGAGGAAGTAGATAAGTTTAAAATTAAAAATTAAAAAATTTGAATTGGAAATAGAGTCTCAGCTGGAGGGCTCTATTTTTTTATAAGTAAGTTTCTTGTTCTAACAAATTAACTTGGTTCTCTTTTTGTTTGATGATGCCTTATACGTTCCCCCATTGATTCGTTTTTATTGTCACTTTAATGGTAACATTCTCGCAAATGGGGGGGGGCTTTATTTTCAATTAAACTACAAATATGATACTATATAGATACAAAGGAGATTTTTATATGAAAAGAAAATATATGATACCTATTTTGTTAATAATAGCCATATAATGCACAATATATTTTTACAAATATAAATCTAATGTAGTCACTGATAGCAATAAAACTGTTAAATCAAATACAGTTACTGAAGAAAATAATTTAAATAAAGATTTATATACTTTATATGGGGAAAAAGTTTCTAGATTAGAATACTTAGGTCATGATTTATATCAAGCATATGTTGTAATAAATGGTAAAGAAGTACCATATGTTGCAGTTTCATCGAGAACTGGTTATTTTCATGGATAGTTATTAATTATAAAAATATCCTAATGTACGCATAATTTTCATAAAAGATATAATAAGACTGATTATCATGAATTTAAGATTTGAGAATTATGAATCATAGAGAGGACAGATAACATGCGCTATACAGGATATGAGCTTTTTGCTTTTTTTATGCTATATTCGTTTTTGGGATGGGTAGCAGAAGTGGTAATTGTGAGCTTACGAAAAGGTAATTTTATTAATCGGGGGATGCTTAATGGAGCACTGTGTCCCATATATGGTTTAAGTATTATACTTAGTCTGCAATTCCTAGAGGCGGCGAATGCCAATCCTCTTGCGTTGTTTGTGGGGAATGTGGTTATGGTGACTGTGGTGGAGTATATTGCTGGAGGATTACTGAGAGGGATAACAGGTAGACGCCTCTGGAATTATGATAGTCCAAGCTTCTATATTATTTTTGCCTTTACATATAGCGGTGTTTCCGTGCTGGTTATTTCACTGCTGCAACCATTGGTTTATATGGTAATCCAGATGATTCCACATTTGTTATTCTGCATTACTCTTTGGATACTCTTTGGTTTGCTTATGGTTGATGTTGTTGCTTCATTTGTAGCAGCATTCCATATTCGTAAACAAAGTAGGTTAGAACTAAAGGTAACGGAACGGTTGAGTGATACAAAGAGGATAATGGGACAACGCTTTTTGCAAAGTTACAAAAGCATATTGACAAGGCTTTCCCTGAGATGGAGAATGTGAAGTTGGAGAGTAGAGATATTGCAGCTCTAGATGAAAAAAAATTTGCTGAAGGTATTTGTTTTGAAAAACTGGTATGGATGTTTTTTATAAGTGCGCTAGCAGGGGATTTGATTGAAACCGTATTTGTATGGGCAACGTCTGGTAATCTGATGAGCCGCAGTAGTTTAATATATGGAACTTTCAGTGTGGTTTGGGGACTGGGTGGAACAATTGCCACAGTTATGCTCCATGGATTTATTGATAAAAATGACAGATATATTTTTCTTGGAGGATTTTTTATGGGCGGTACCTATGAATATTCGTGCAGTGTGTTTACGGAAAAGGTTCTGGGCACCCGATTTTGGGATTATAGTGGTATGCCCTTTAACTTGGATGGTAGGGTGAATCTGCTTTTCTGTCTGTTCTGGGGACTGCTTGCCATTGTATGGTTGAAGGCGATTTATCCATTGGTAAGTAAATATATTGGTAAAATCCAATGGGTGTCAGGAGAAATACTTACGTGGTGCATTGTTGTATTTATGGCGCTGAATGTATTGGTCTCAGCTATGGCACTATATTATTATAGTCTGCGAATGGCTGGTACCTCTGGAACAAGTAACGTGGCATTGTTCTTTGCTTTCTATTATCCTAATACTTTAATGAAATTGATTTATCCAAATGCCGTTTTGCCATAAGAATGGAGCAGCTGAAAGTATCAAATGTTTCTTTTGTAACGGGTTTATTATTAGATTGGTGAATTAATACCTCCGTTACTTTTCCATCACCAGCCATAAATACCTCGGCTTCATCCTTTACTAAAACCAAGGCTTCAAAGATGGATTTTACAGTTGTATAATTCTCTGTTTCAATATGTTGTGTATTTCAAATAAACCTACTAATACGAAACTGTATATGGAAGGTGTAAATACTGTTTTTACATAAATCGTTACTGCTTAATATTGACCCTTAATATAAATACTATACACTAGTATCACATACTAACGTGAGCTATTGGTATATGACATTAATATTAAATAATAATATGATACACAAGGACATAATATTGACTTAAACTATGGTATACCACGGCATTATCATAGTTACTGAAGCCCTAATGTCCTGCTTTATCTTGATTTAACATTATTGAACCATTCAATGGTTGCTTTTCCATGCTCTTCAGTAATCTTATTACTAACTTGTTCATGTAACCATCCTAAAGTTTTATTATTCAAATATTGTCTCATCTGCTCTTCAGCTTTTAACATTACAACTTTTATTAAACAAGGACATTTTGTATATGCATCAGGCAAATTATTTTTATCTAACAATATCTCATTTTGCCTAATCTCTGCACACTTAAATAATGGTTCTGTCCCTTCTACTGCTTCAACTATATCCCAAAAGGTTATGCTTTCTGGAGTTCTTGCTAACTCATAGCCCCCATTAACACCTGGAATTGACTTTACAATTTCTGCTTTTCTTAATTTCGTATATACTTTTGATAAATAAGTTTCTGAAACTCCTTGAAATGCTGCTAAATCTTTAATTCCAACAGCCTTCCCTGATGGAATATCTATCATATATAATAAACAATGCAATGCGTACTCTACCCCTATGGAAAATTGCAATAAAATCGACCTCCTAAATAACTAAATAACTAAATAATACTCAATTATTTTTGTTATTCAATATGCTTGATGTAATTATGGATAATATTTATCCTCAATACACATATTATATATTGACTTTTTTAAAAAGTCTATATATAATATAAATTAAAGACAATAACTATCTACGATATACGTTGTCCATAATTGTTGTAGCTATTGTTTAATAAAATTTTCAGGAGGAAACATATAATGCTTACAGAAAAATTTCTTGATGTATTAAAAAAAGAAGGTGTAGTTTCAATTGTATCATGGGGAATTGATGAACCACATGTGGTTAACACTTGGAACTCATACTTAGTTGTAACATCTGATGAAAGAATTTTAATTCCTGCATACGCCATGCGTAGAACAGAAAAAAATATAAATCAAAATAATAAAGTAAAGATCGCTTTAGGTAGTAAAGAAGTTTTGGGTTATAAAGATTACCAAGGAACAGGCTTCGTTATTGAAGGTACTGCAAAATATCTTGAATCAGGTTCAGATTTTGATATGATGAAAGAAAAATTTTCTTTTTTAACTAGGGTACTAGAAATAACAGTTACATCCGCAAAACAAATGATTTAAATAACTAATTCAAAGCATTTCATAAATATCCATTAGATATATAATACAAGAACAATCAGTATATATCTAATGGTTTTTTATTAAAAGTATAAGATTTATTACTTTTTTAATAAACTCAAACTCTTTACATCCACTCTTTGGGGTGATTCATTGTCCGTTGTAATTCCTCTAAAAACACTTTTAGCTGATATCCATCCACCGTAGCGTGATTAGCCGTAACAGATAAAGGCATTGTAATCCTACCATCATTTTCAGCAAATCCGCCGGCTTCAAAAATCGGAGCATAATAGTTTTTTGCACCTTGCAGATGCATGGATAAACTATTAAAAGTAAACCACGGGATGCAAGATATGATGTAGCTGTTAGAAGGCTGTGACCCCTTTGATGACATAATACCGTGGTTATTTGCGTGTTGTGCCATATCTTCAATATAACGTTTATAAAATACCTGAAAGTCCTCATCATATTCTGTCCAAAGAAATGTTATTGTTTCATCGTCCTCATGAAATACTGGATAAAACGGGGTTAGAGCATCCCAATATCCCAATACACCATGTTGAAATGTCATACGAAATTCCTGACGTTTTCCAATGGATCTGGTTACCAAATAAAGATATGATGGAAAGAATTTGATACCTTTACTTTTTAATGTATTCCTAAGAATTGTGACATCCATTGTTACATTAACAGAATAGATAATTGGATTGACTGTTTCCGTAAAATAATTATATGTTTCTGCCCTTGACCATTTCTGCTTGTCAATGGCATGAAAGCCTGCCTGTATATCCATTTATACCTCCATAAAATTTATCATTATAGTTTTCTTGCTTTGATTACAAAAGTTACAGGAAGCATCTTTGCTTTTTTGGCAAAATCGCTGTTTTTGTTCTGCATAATATCATCATCAGATTCCTCAATCATTTGTTCAATGATAAATCCCGCTTTTGCCAACGCATTCACATAGGTTGATAGTTTACGATCTGATAATGATAGTTCACCTCCATCAATAGATACCGAATACCAAGATTCATCGAAATAACATTTTTTAAAAGCAAGCATATTATTCTCTACAGCAACACATTTGTGTATAGGGTGAGACCAACTAAAAATGAATATTCCGTCTTTTTTAAGGTAAGAAGCAATTCGGCAAAAAGTACACTCAAGGTCGGTAGTCCAGCCTATGGCATAAACTGAATAAACATAGTCAAAATAATCCTCTGGTATGCCACATTCTTCTTCCATGGGAGAGCAAATCAATTTTACTGAAAGACCACATTCCGTTAAATGTTGCTTTGTTTTTTCGATTTGTTTTTCTGATATATCCATACCCCACAGCTCAGATGCTTTGTGTTCCCCCAGATACTGCAAGGATTTACCCCTTCCACAGCCTATCTCCAGCACCTTTTTTCCAGAAACATCGCCAAAAAGTTGGCATTTTTCTTCTGAAACAAACGCCCCATAAAACGGAAGTGCAGTTGTTCCTAAAGCATCATTTCCTTTTGTATCCCAAAAGAAGCTGTTTGTTTTATGAATAGCACTCTTGTCCATGTCGACTGAGATGGCGCAGCCAACCTCGCCAGCACCTATAATGTTTGTTCTATAATCAGATTTATTGTCCATGTAGACACCCTCCTAGTATTTTTATAAATTTATAGGTTCAAGAAAAACAAGGTTTATGCTCTTATTTAAAGAATATTTTTACGGATTCACCACAATATTTAACTGATTTAGTTTTTGATGATAAATTTGAAATTAAATTAATTTCAAATTCTCTATTTGTAGCCATACCACTAAATTTCCCATTGCAGTTACCTATAGTTAAGTAACTTTCTTTATTATTCCAAGTTAAATTAATAGTTGAAAAGGCTCCTTTTTCATAGTTATAGTTGTCCCCTTCGTCGTCATATAACGTGAATTCAGCATTAGCACCAGAGTATATATTAAGAGTTATAGGGTTATCATTTTTTTGGCTAGTGTACTGAATATCTGGACCAGTTGGCAATATAGAACCGCCTTTTACGAAAATAGGCATAATATCTATTTCAGCATTTGCAGTAACTGTCACCCCACTATCATATTTTTTGTTTGTCCAAAAATCATACCATGTGCATCCACTAGGTAGATAAACACTTTTTACTTTTTCTATGCTGTAAAGTTTTACAGAATTTTTGCCATAGTACATTGGCGTTGTCACTGGGCATATCATAAGTGCGCTACCAAACATAAATTGATCTTTAATATCATAAACATTTATATCATTTTGAAATTCAAAAGCTAAAGCTCTTAAAATAGTATAATCATTCATGGTTACCATTGCAGCTAAAGAATATATATATGGTATTAATTTATATCTAAGCTTATCGAATTTAACAATAGTATCATAGAACATTTCACCTTTTTTACCAAATTGCCATACTTCTCTTCTTGTATCTGTTCCGTGGGAACGAAACATTGGTAAAAATGCACCAAGTTGGAACCATCTTGTGTATCTCTGTATCCCAAATCTTCTGTTCCCACCATCATAATCACCATTCCAAAACCATTGCCTACCCTTTTTTACAAAAAAGCCACCAATATCAAGAGTCCAGTAAGGTATCCCTGTTGCACAGAAATTTAAGCCAGCAGGTATTTGTTTTTGAAGAGTTTCCCATTTAGCAGATGTATCTCCAGACCAAAGTACGGTACTGTATCTTTGCTGACCAATGAGGAGGCTCTTGTCAAATTCACTACCCTTTTTTTATCACTGGTATTTCTTTGCCCTTCATAAATTCCTTTTGCATGCATAAGGGGAAAGGCATTTGTGTATTGGGGGTCAATTAATTTCTTAACAGAATTTAAATACATGTTAAATTTTGTTTCAGGTTCGGGACTCACCTCCCCATCCCATTCTGGAGTGAAAGGTCCAGAACTGTCACACCACCAAGCATCCACACCCTTAGAAAACAATCCTTCATTTGCCTGTTTCCAGTACAGTTTCTGTGCTTTTTCTAGGAAAGCATTATAAATGTTAGAGCCTTTAATGATAAGGTTAGCTTTCTCAAGTTCAATATAATTATCACATTTAGTATTCATATTTGGCCAACGGAAATCATAAATTTAGAGCCCAGCTCATGTAATTCATCAGTCATTGCTTTCGGGATCAGGAAATCTGGTTGGGTCAAAAGTTTTTGTCCCCATAAATCACCAGTCCAAGATCGCCAATCTAGCACAATTAAATCTAGTGGAATTTTTTCCAGACGATATCTTTTAACGGTATTTAATATTTCTTCTTGGGTTTCATAACGTTCTTGTGATTGTACGTATCCAAAGGCCCATTTCGGTAACATTGGGACTTTACCTGTAAGACTTCTATAACCTTTTATTATGTTATCAAAAGTTGGTCCATAAATGAAATAGAAATCCATTTCATCATCTGTGTCTGTCCATATATATGAACCATACTTGTCGTCATGGAAGGTCATACCTGAATAGGTATCAACAAGAATTCCATAACCTTTTGTTCGATAAAATAACTGGCATTGGTATTTTCAAATTTGCTTGATGCAAATATTGGGAAGTGCCCCTTAAATTGATTGAGCCTTCTTCATGTTGTCCAAGACCATATAGAGCTTCATTAACTGCAAACTGAAAACTTAGCTTTGTGTGATAAGCAATTCTATCATAAACTTTATTACCATCTGATATTATTGTTTTTTCACCATCTGGTGTTTGAATTTTTTTTATTACAGTATTTTCATCAATAATTGTTTTGAAAATTTCGAATTTATCTAATACCTTGCCGCCATCCTTAGGTTCTTTTACTAATAGATTACCTTTGTTGTCTAAATATGTAATAGCAGCAGATTCTTTTGAGACTACTAGAGTTATTAAATTAGTTTTAATCTTGAAGGACAAGTCGTCTTCTTCAGTGCTCCACTTACATCCAAGGTTCTTCTTTATAACCCCAGGGCTTTTTTTTTCAGAAAAGTTTTCTTCATTTGTGTAAATAATATTAATGATACTATCTGAACATGGTTCCAATTTTATCTTTCCGTTATTTGTTTCTAAAACAACACAAATATTATTATTGATAATATTTGTCACATTCATGTTTTTTCTTAGGTTTACATTTAACATTATTAATCCCCCTTCACTTAAGGCATTGTAGTCATACCATAAATTCCAACTTGATAATATTATACCATTAAATACTATTTTTGTGATCTTACTATACACTGGGTAATACTGACATTTTCAATAATAATCTCTATAAATTAGTATATATATTATTTATATTAATATAGATTAACATAAATAATATTATTTATGTTGTAATCGATTACTTGAAAAAAGGAGGGAGATAACGTTTTTGATATTGCAAGGGGTTTCCAAGTAAAAAAATTAAGACAGGGGAGGAAAACTAAATGAATAGGAAAAAAAAGATATCGGCAATTTTTGTATGCATCGCAATCGCACTCATGCTTGTCAGTATGATAGGCGCATCCGTGGTTCAGACCTCTGGCGGCTCCGTAACGGTGAAACAGCTTTATTGGGAAACATCTGAGGGTTACGCAATGAGTGGGCTGCTATTTGTGCCAAATGGGGTTTCTGCAACTCATAAAGCTCCAGCTATCGTAACCAGCCATGGAATGTTCAACGATAAGGAAATGCAGGACCCAAATTTTGTTGAACTTTCTCGCCGTGGTTATGTGGTCCTTGCTATGGATATGTTTTCCCATGGGGATTCACAACCTGTCCCTAACATCGGAGTTCTAATGACCGGTGCGTACGAGGCAGTCAAGATGGTTTCAACCCTAGGCTATGTAGATACGTCAAAAATTGGCTTAACAGGTCATTCCCTTGGGGGTATGTCCATCAACACTGCAATTATGGAGGATAATGTAGCCCCAAAACAGCTCATTTCAGCAGCACTTTTCAACTCCTCCGATCCCACATATACTGACATGAAAACAAAGAAATTCACTAATATCTTCGGCAGCCGTGATGTGGGAGTCATTGCGGGAAAGTATGACGAGTTCTTTATGCGCGATGTGGACAAGAATGGCAAAGCAACATCACCCAGGGATTATCTCAAATATAACAATTCCCAGTCATTCCTGCATTTCGGTACAGATCCTACAGGCCAGGATAAACGCGTCGCCAGCACTATGTACCAGCAGACCATAGACGGCAAGGATGTGGTCCGCGTTATCTACAACCCTACCATCACCCACCCATGGTCACCTTTTTCCTCGCAGTCAACAACGGATGTAATCAATTTCTTTAATACAACGTTTCCCGCCCCCAACCCGATTGCTGCCTCCAATCAGGTATGGCAAATCAAGGTGTTCTTTAATACGCTGGGCTTGATAGGGTTTACCATGTTTATTTTGAGTTTTGCAATTCTCATGCTGTTTACGCAGTTCTTTTCCACGCTACGTGCAAAGGAGACGATTGCAATCCGAAGCATCAATAACATCGGTAGGATCTGGTTCTGGGGCATGGCGGTGGCCACCACTGCTTTCAGTGCGTTGACGTTTGTACCGGTTATGACTCACGTAAAATCATTCACCGTACTCAAAGACCCATGGCCACAGAGTCAGCCATATGGTCTTGGCATGTGGGCTTTGTTATCCGCTGCGTTTATTGTGGTGACGATGCTCGTCTATTATTTCACATATGGCAGAAAGAACGGATTCAGCCTTGCCAAGAGCGGAATCAGAATGCCGTGGAAGAACGTAGGCAAGACGATACTGCTAGCCATCATCGTAGTTTGCGTATCGTACTCTTGGGTATTCTTCGCAGACTACTTCTTCAAGACAGATTTCCGTATCTGGCTGCTTGCGGTGCCGGCGTTTAAGTCCAACATCATATTGATTTCACTGTTCCCATACATGTTTTTCTTCCTTGCATTTGATATGGCGCTATCTGTTTCCGTCAACAGTTTCAATTTCGTGAAGATCGGAAACAAAGAGGGCGAGCATGAGTGGATTAACACAACCATAATGGCGGTTGTCAATGTGCTGCCGGTTGTCATCATTATTCTGTCGCAGTATATCTATTTCCGTGTCACCGGATTCCTGCTGATGGATTCTGCCGCAATGCAGATCACCTGGGCGTTCCCGTTCGTGGCTGTCATTCCTGCGGCGACCATCATTACGCGTAAAATTTACCGTGTCACTAGCAACCCATACCTGCCTGGCATCATTACTGGGTTGATTGCTACCCTAATCGTTTGCTCTAATACTTTGACCTGGAGCTGATTACTTCAGTTTTCCCTTAATACACTAATGTCTAATTCAGATGCAGTAACTTTATCTAGCGCTACACCTTACCATTTAAATATTCCGCAATTGCTCTAGCAATATATTTTGTTGTTCCTTTAGCTTCATCTAATGTATTGGCAACAGAACCAACTTCTAATAGAAATGCATTATTACTCATGTCTTGATTAAAAAAATCCATCCCATAATTATAAGCAGAATATAATCCGTTTCCAATAGTTAATTGTGGAAAATTTTTTCTAGCAGTATTTAATAAAGAATTTACAATAAGCATGTTTTTATTATAATGTGGGTTTTTTGTTGGCATAACAAACATGAATTTACCTAGATTTTCACCATTTATAGTTGTAGTAACATCATTTTTGTTAGGATCTGAGTCTCTATGTATGTCAATTATCATTTTAAAATCTCCATATTCTTTTAAATATTTTTCTAAAATTTTCCTAGATCTGGCATAACTGCCGTTGTAATCTGTAGCATTATTAATGGTTTTATCATGTATTACAGAAATGCCATAATCATTAGAAAGCGTTTTAGCAAGTTCATCTCCAACTGCACACACATTTTTTGTGGGGTCAAGATTATCGGGACCAAAGACCCCATAACTTTCTGTTGTATGAGAATGATATATAAGTACTTCTGGTTCTGCAGAAGAATTATCTTTTTTTAGAGAAGGGTTGTACACAACAAAATTTTCAGATGAATCAGTAGTTGAATTATCGGGAGTAGCTGTTGTATTTTTTGTTATATCCTTATTATTTAAATTAAAATCAGCCGCTTTTTTAAAATTATATTCAGGACCATCAGTGGAATCTTTAGAATTATTATCTAGATTTAAGTATGATATTTGGCTTTTTAAAATGCTATCTGGTTTATTAAAATTAATTCCTAGATAGTTTAAAATAGTGTCTTTTAAGGAGAAATCATCATATGATTTATATTTTGAGCTATTAGAACTATAATTTTTTAATACAGGCAAGGTGTAGTTAACTACTTGAATATAAAATGAATTATTTAAGTTTTGCGTATTTTTTGCTGATTAATAAAATTTTCAGATATGCAAATAAAAAATATCATAGTGATAATAGTTAACATTAATAAAAAAATTCTAGTCGTTGAATTATTAATACTTTTATTCATACTCACTTACCACCCCATCTATTTTTTATATGAAAAAAAATAGATATTAATTACCCATTTTTATGGCTATTAAAATGGGTGAAGGTAGCATCTGCATCAGGTACTGAAATGTAGCTTATTAATGTTACATAACTATGGTATATTATCATGCATTATCTAATTATCCGAATATATCAGAATGGGAATTAAATGGGATTATTCAATTTGTGGAATATGAGAAATGTCATGATAGAAAAGTTGAAATTACTAGCGATTCTGCTTTTAGATATTCTTCATAAATAGAATTATCAAAGGCCTCTTAGTTCTCTAATATTTTTAGGTGGAATAAAACTTCCAGGAACAAGACCATGTTTGTGTAAATCTGCAAGCCAAAGTGCATCACGTTTATCAGTTTTTTTTCCGGGAATGTTTTTCACATATCTTGGATTAGCCAATGTGATGGTGCAAGAATCTTCAAGTATATTGTAAATAGGCATCCAATACTTACCAGTACAATAAAAAAATAGAGCATACAGGTGTTGTCTGAATACTCATACTCTTAAACGGTTTTGTTTAAACAAAGATTAACTTACGTGCTCATTGGCACAATTATTTGTACTTAAAAAAGTATTCGGCACATGTTATTATGAGGATTTACATCGTAGTGTAATCACACTTCCTCCGCCGTGCTCTGTAGTACACCTGTATACTTATCTATATTATTTACAATATTTTGGAAATTAATCATTTTCATTAAATTTTTGTGCCTTGAGCACACGAAAGGAATGAACGTTATTATGATTAAAAAACGATTTTCACTTATACCATTGATATTGGCAGTGTTATTTATATTTTCTGGATGTACAGTTACGCCCCCAACTCCACCGCCTGACAAATTTAAGCTACCATACAATTATGAGATGTGGATGCTTAATTCAGGTTCAATTGTAATAGGTATAAGAGATTCGGAGGCTACATTAACTTATATTAATAAGAAGGGAGAAACTATCGGCTTGGAACCTTATGTGGATGAAATAAGTTATAATGAAAGGTTCGTCGGAGGTAAAATGGTAGATATAACTGTAGATTCAAGAACAAATAATTCAATAATTAAATCCAATCCAAGATTCTATTTGATAGATACTAAAGAACAAAAACTATATGGTCCATTTAAAACTATAGAACATTTTGATAAACAATGTATTCAGTTAAAAATATTTAATTTAAGTAAATGGAAAATAACAAGCAAGATGCATTTTGTAGATTAAATACATTGTATCTTGTTATAAAACACAGGAGTTTAGCATCTTTGTGACTATGTTAGTTCAATCGTATCCATACTATTTATTTCATCTTACAATAGTTTACCCTATTACTTTCATCGCCATTTGCGACTACATTATACGCGGTTACAAGAGTGCAATGATAGAAGAAAAAGAATTAAGATTGGATGAAGATATAAAGCTTTTTGCAGATGATTTTAAAAGATGTTTTTCAAAAGGGGAAATTGAAGCAATAGCTAAAGAAGCTGGTTTTGTGAAAAGAAAGGGTAAAATTAAAGCTAGCGAATTCGTTTGTTTATGTTGTTTTATGGATGTAGAAGTTGCAAATAATAC
Organism: uncultured Clostridiaceae bacterium; assembly: GCA_963725425.1. Lineage (GTDB taxonomy): Bacteria > Bacillota > Clostridia > Clostridiales > Clostridiaceae > Clostridium_I. The sequence goes on along the minus strand of CAVRYJ010000044.1, from coordinate 67,777 downwards.
GCTTGTTAGGCTGTCGCTTATTGTATGATTGAAATTCAAAAGTACTGATTTTTAATTGTTCTGCAATATATAATATTATTTCATAAGGTATATTTTCAAAATCCATCAAAGTCCATCCTGTATATCTAATTATACAGAGCTGAACTGCGAATCCAATTTCACAAAAAACATCCTCCCATTTTAATTTTACAATATCGCTTACCCTTAGAGCTGAATTTATACCTACAACAAATATAGTATAATCTCTTAAATTTTTTTCGCATAGATAATTTTTTACTGCCTGAATTTCTTTTTTACTTTTTATTGGATCTACTGTTTTGCTTCCTTTTTTCATTTTATCATTTGCCATTGTTATCCCTCACTTAGTTAGTATTATCAATACTATAATTGTACTTTAACTAACTTGTTTTGAGCAAAAAAATAAGAGTTTTATCATTTAGTGATTAAACCCTAGATATATCAATGCTTTACACTGATATTATATACTTTTTGAGTTAGAACTTTTAGGTAATAGTTCTAACTCAGAATGTTTTGATAAAAGACTCTTTTGGTAATAACTGTCTTAACGTATATTTTCCGCGTTTCCAGAGCACTACCCCATTAAGAGTTGTTGATCTTTCATCTCTATTTTTCTAAAGCCAACATTAAAGCTTTCAACTTAAAGGGTATTCCCATCTTGTCCTTTTAAAGATAAAAGTAATTTATACAAATTTGGAGTTTCTGCAGTCCATTTCTTTGGGCTCGTTACTTTGAAATCTTTCAGAATAGATATTTTCTCTTTTGCATTTGATAATTAATATTTGTGTAATGAGGATTACCGTATCCATTCATTTGCCAGTTTCCAGGAACAGGAATGCTGTCCCAGTAATTAACATCAAAATCATCCCTGTAAAAATTTACATTAGCTTCAGGAGGGATATCTGAATATTTGAATTTCCAGTCACCATTTAATAATTTGAAATATGATGAAGCACTTTTTTGAAAGTCTATCGCCTGGATTCCATTGGAATAAGGTATTAAAGTTGCTCTTGCAGGTTCCCTATTAAGACGCAGAATGCTTTCATTTTGTCATATTTTAATTAAATTTCTATACTTGGTCATTATACCTCCATAGTAGTTGATGATATCATTTTAACGCTTAGCTGAATATATTTTCGTCTTACATTATTTGCTATATTACTTTAAATGCATCTATACATATTGTCTTATCAGATGCATTTCTTATTTTAATTGTGTGTTCAGCATCTTTCATATTGCTCACACTAAATACAACTTGCTGTGTTTTCTCTTCTCCACATAAGTTTACATTTTTTTTGAATTCTTCATCAATATAAATGTCTACAGATCCCAATTCATTACCAACTCTCGTGATATATTCAATACCAGTACCATTGAATTTAAATGTACAAGTTTCACCTTTAATATCAGAAAAATGGCAGTCATTGTTATAGTCACCAGATTCTTGATTACATATATGATACCAACCCTCATATTCAACACCGTCATCATCATCGTTTACTAAAATTTTATCCTGTATGATTTTAATAACGTATGCATCGCTTTCTACTATCTGTTCATTTACCTTGATTATTAAGTTATTTTCTGTCTGTATAAAGTTAACACATGCATCACTACCTAAGAGGGATATAGATTTTACATTACCACATGTTGAACTTTTTTTACCCAAATGATTAATTTCAAAGTTTCCATTTTCACTCCATTCAGTTAAAATTGCATAAACCACATCTGATTTACGTGTGAAAAATATATTATTACCTGATTGGGAATATTCATAAGGTCTTGTTTCGTAAATTGCTTCACCGTTAATATTCATCCAATCTCCAATTCTGTTTATTATCTCAATTAACTCTTTATCAACAGAACCGTCTCCATGCTGACAAATACTGATCATATAATTTCCGTTTTTACTAACAACATCAACAAGTTCCCTAATGACCTGCTTTGAGGACAAATATTCCATTCCCTTTCGATAATGCCAATCTGAAAAGCTTGTTTCTGTTTGCCATGGATAGGGGTTGATTTCTTCACTTCTTATTCTCTCAAAATCATTTACTACCGATTTTGCTACATCCTCAAGATTTTCATCAAATACGGAGTTCCATTTTCCACCGATATCTTTTATAAATAATACTGAATCAAGATTACCATTTCTCATTTTCATGCTCTTATTATAAAAATGTGATATGATTTTAGGTGATAAATATTGGGTACCAAAACCTCTTATTGTGCCCAGCTCTTCTATATAACCAACAGAGTCATCAAAATAAAGCATATCAAGATCGTATTTTAAAACATCATCCACTCTATGCATAAATTGATTTATAAAGCTTTTCGGAATATCTTCCACTTTGTTTGTTGCTTTATGTTTTGGTCCATACAAATCCTTTGGATCAAGACCTTCCCACCATTTCCCTATTCCATCTTCTTTAGTTAAATTACCGTCATATGGTACTCCTACCTTATTACCAGTTTTATCGCAGTCATAATATTGAGGCATAAACTCATTCCATGTTCGTCCTGGTGTAGCATGTATTGTAACGCCAAATGGAAGGTTATATTTTTTACAAAGTTTCTTCCATATCCCTATGACATCTTTCTTGGGACCCACATTGACTGAGTTCCATGGTTGGTATTTGGAATCCCAGCAGTCATAGTTGTCATGATGATTTCCCAGTGCACAAAAATACTTTGCTCCTACACGCATTCCCAATTTTATATATTCTTCAGCATCCCATTCTTTACAGGTCCAAAGATTACAAATATCTTTGTATCCAAATTCAGAAGGATGTCCATAATTTTTGCAATGATTTTCATAACGATTATTTTGTCCATTACAGCTATCAACTGCATCTTGTTGCATATACATACTTCTTGCGTACCAGTCTCCATCCTCCGGAACTGATTGTGGATCTGTGTGCGACCAAAATCCGAATTTGAAATTTCTAAACCAGTTTGGACAATTATACTGTTTTAATGATTGCCAATTGGGCTCAAATTTTCCTTTTTCCAATTCAAGCTCCGGTAAGTTCCAAATATTCATATTGTTCTTTGTCATTTTTACTTCACCCCTGCTTTTTAAGATGTTAGCCTCCGTATTCCACCGGCATGGCCTCAATTGTTCCCTTTAGTATAGCTGAATCTCCCATTAACTGAGTTGATTTTTCAGCATATATAGAAATTCAATGTACAATAACGAACATTGCGATCTAACTGTAATGTTCGTTATACTCGAAATCTGTCACTTGAATTATTATTAATTACGTTAAAACTAATCAATCCTTCTGTTTTTATAATAATATTCTTTATCCCGTTCATTTATTTTTCTTAATAAATGACATGGATTTCCTACAGCAACTACATTTTCAGGAATATCATGAGTAACAACACTTCCAGCACCTATAACTGAATTATCCCCTATAGTGATGCCTGGTAAAATCACTACATTGGATCCTATCCATACATTGTTACCAATTCTTACTGGAATTGAAAACTGAGTACCTGGTCTGCGAAGATCTGAGTCAACGGGATGGCCTGTAGGTGTTATTGTTACATTAGGTGCTATCATTACATTCTCACCTATATAAACATCAATATCATCTACAATTACAAGATTAAAATTAGCATAAAAATGATTGCCAATATGCACATTTGTACCATAAGCCATGTGTACTGGTGATTCGATCCAAATATCCTCACCCATATCGCCCAATAATTTTTTCAGCAAATCTTTCCTTTTTACTTCTTCATTTGGACGTGTATTGTTATAATCATATAATAATTCTTTACACCTTCTACGTTCCTCGTCAAGTCCCTCCCCCACATCTACATACAACATACCATTTTTAATTTTCTCTCTTATAGTCATAATACCCTCCATAATTTATAATATTTATTTCAATTAATTGTCTCGCATTTTTAAGATTCCGAAGTAATTTCAAATACTACTGCATCTTAAATCACCTTGTATATCGCAATTAAATTGTAACATAAATGCATAACCATGGGAATAAGAAAAGAATTGTGGTGTGTATTGACAAACATTATGAATAACAATTGTCTATTTAGTACTACAATATCTTACATACGGGTGCAGCCAACTAAACTTAATTTAGTACCATAAGCAATGGTTTATGGCACTATTTTAAAACTCTTATAAATAGCTAGTTTACATGTGGTTTTTGTCCAAAAGGTTGTAGAGCCCACAATTAAGTCGATAACGAAACGAAATTATACAATACAAATTTAAACTAACAGTATTACTATGCTAAAGATTGTTTTTTAATGGCATTATCTAGCTAAATTTATTTATTATAACCTTCTATATTAACTGCTTTATAAAATTGATTTTTTTCGACTTCAACTGCAATTGCATCTTTTATAGTTACATTAGGAATCAAATATAGTTTTGTTCCATCTTTATAGTAATTTGAAAAATTATCTGAATTAAAATCCTTTTCACTAGTTGAATAATGTTGAACTTCTCCAATATTACTATCAACCTTTTTTATTTGTTCCAATGTAACAACATAATTTATTCTATTTAATGTAATCATTTTTTCGTAAGTCCAACTAGCACTTGTATTTTGTTTGACAGAATGTACTAGTATATACCCGCTAATTAATATAAGTATAAATAGAGATAATAATACAATTGATACTTTCTTAAAAGATATTTTCAAAATAACCATCCCTTTTATATTAAATTTCTAATTATCATTTTTGCACCCAATTACAGTGATGCTACCATTACCCCAAATAGTAAAGAATCGGCTTTTTTTTAAAAGTCGGTTCTAAATAATAATAATTAATTATTATTTATTTGTTTTAATAAATCATCTTCTCCACCTAATTGATTTATTGAAATTTCAGTATTAGCTATATTTTTATCCCCTTTTAATACAGTATTAACTTTTAAACCAGAATTTAAATGATAACTTTGATAATCTCCTTTTGATTTAAATTTAGTTCCATGTTCTTCAACTATCTGTCCTTCTACAACTAAATCTGCTGCATCCTTTATATCTTGAATATTTTGGTATCTTATTGACCAACTAGGATCAGCTATTAAAAAGTTACTATATTTGGGGTCTCCTTTTTCTTGAATAATTCTCCTTGTTTCGTTCAATGTGCCTGTTGAACTTGTTAAAAATTTTTTAGATGATAGACTTGATGAAGCCCATGAAACTACTGAAATTAATGATGAATAAATGCTATTTATTGCTGATATATCGTCAGATTGAGGAGTACTATATGTACGAGCTAAAGAGCCACTACTCGTAAATGTATATGGATACATTACTGATGATGTAGAACTACTATGAGCTAAGCCAATTGTTATTCATAATGTTTGTCAAACATATACCATAGTGATACATTTATGTTACAATTTAATTATTATATGCAAGATGATTTAAGATGCAGTAGTATTTTTAGTTACTTCGGAATTGTAATTCTTTGCGGATCAAAAGTTATACTTAAAAGTTAGGAGGAAGTTGCTAATGGAAAAAAGAAATACATTTAATGAAATAATATCTGATTATGCTGAAGCTCGCCCTAGTTATCCAATGAAACTATATAAGGATATTATTGAGTTTTCAATGATAAAATCAAATGCAAGAATACTTGAGATAGGGTCAGGTACAGGTCAAGCTACAGAATACTTTGTTAAAAATGGATATAATATTACTGGATTAGAAATCGGGGATAAGCAAACTCAATATCTATCACAAAAATATAATCAATATAATAAATTCAAAGCCATTTGCACATCATTTGAGGAATATGATTGTCCTAGAGGTAATTATGATTTGTTGTTTTCAGCTACAGCTTTTCATTGGATAAGGGCCGAGATCGGATACCCTAAGGCATATGATTTATTAAAAAAGAATGGAACTTTAGTTGTTTTCTGGCATATGTCACCTATTATTAAGCATCAAACTGAAATGTTTATTGATATAAGGGATATTTATAAAAAGTATGCTCCTCAACTTGATACTTCAAAAAGTATAGATGAGATTGAGGATATACATAATCTGAGAATTTCACAAATACAAACAAATAATTTATTTGAGAAACCGTATTTTAAGATTTATAAATGGACTGATGAATATACTACCGAAAAATATTTAAAGTTACTAAATACATACTCAAGTTTACAAATGATAGATAAATATACAAGAAATTCTGTGTTAAAATGCGTTGAAGAATACATTAATAGCAAAAACGGCAAAATCCTTGTCCCTCAAGAGGTAAGACTATATATGATAAAGAAATAGTATGCTGTGTTTTGCTATTTTGTTGGTACAGGAATGTCTTAATTAGTGGTAATTAATAAATTCTTTCCGAAACTTACCAAACCACTAAACTTTTTATTATCAAATATTACAGCACATAATACGAAGTATTAATACAATATGTTTTCTTGCTTTTTTTCATTTATAGCGTCAAATTTAGGTTTTACACACTGAATTGCTAATCTGGTGTTCATTATGTAAATTATCACTACTGATTTTAAGTTATAATTGCCCTTCACACCTATGTCCATTGTACGATTATAGTTAAAACCTTACGCTGGTTAAATAAAATAAGGAAAATAAATATAAATTTGGTGTTTACCCTAAAAGATGCTTTAAAAATACCGAATATATATATATATATTACAGGAATTTGGTTTCTTTAATGTAAATATGAACTCGAGGGGTAATTAAATGAAAAAACAAAAGATGCTAGCGTTTGCTCTTACAGGACTATTGGCTATATCAGCTATTGGTTTATCAAGTGGACAAGTTGTAAAAGCAGATACCACGGCAGTTTCAACAGTAGGTGTTACTTACAGAGGTCACGTTCAAAATATTGGTTGGCAACCATATGTAAGCGATGGAGCAGAAGCAGGTACAGATGGTAAAGGGTTTAGAGTTGAAGCACTAAACATAGAACTTACAAATGCACCATCAGGAGCTCATATTGAATATCAAGGGCACGTACAGAATATAGGATGGCAGACACCGGTAGAGGATAATGCAGAAATAGGAACGGATGGCAAAGGATTGAGAGTTGAAGCACTAAAAATTGCATTAGTTGATATGCCAGGATATAGCGTTCAATACAGAGCACACGTACAAAATATAGGGTGGCAAAATTGGGTATCTGACGGAGCTGAAGCAGGTACGGATGGTCAAGGTCTTAGAGTTGAAGCTATCCAAATAAAGATAGTAAAAACGGCAAATGGAAGTACGCCTACTCCTGTGGCTTTTAGTCCAGTAACTACAACACCTACGTCAGGTGGAACACCTGTTCTTAATGATAACACTGATATTACAAGTAAATTTACTGATGCAAATTTTAAGAGTAAAGTATATGCGCTAATAGGTAAAAGTAGTGGTGATACAATACTTTACTCTGATGTAAAAAATATAAGAACATTAGATTTGGGTATGGACGACATAAGCAATTTAAGTGGTGTTGAGTATTTTACATCGTTAACTGAATTAGATTGTTTTTTAAATTACATAACAACATTAGATTTAAGTAAGAATACTAAGTTAACTAAGTTAGTGTGTTACGATAATTACTTAACAACATTAGATTTAAGTAAGAATACTGCGTTAACTGATTTACAGTGTGAAAAGAATAACTTAACAACATTAGATGTAAGTAAGAATACTGCGTTAACTGATTTACAGTGTTACTGGAATAAATTAACAACATTAGATATAAGTAAGAATGCTGAGTTAGCTTATTTAGATTGTAACGATAATAACTTAACAACATTAGATGCAAGTAAGAATACAGCGTTAGCTTTTTTAGCTTGTCAATATAATCAAATAACAACGCTCTATGTAAATGAAATATCTACAGCAGTTGATAATACTTATCAGTGGACGGATGCTACACATACAACACTTATAAATACTTTAGTTGTACAGATCAATCAGGGGTAAGGCAACGATTAATGCTAAAAATAGCCACATGACCATATTTACATATATAAGTATATTGCGATTAATTGTATGTCTAAAATTAAGCTTGGTATATGAGGCTATAAACGTGAAATAAGAAGGTGTATTCATTTTGAATACACCTTCTTTCATCTATTTTATGATAGAGGGGTATGGCAACGATTTTTAGTACAGCCCATAGCCATTAAGCTAATATATACAATTGACGTGGCTTTTGTCATAAATGTCAAGCTATATGGTTATTTCAACTATTTACAATTAGTATTCAATTTTTTCACATCATTTTCATAAATAAGGATTAGTATATAGATATTGATTTGCCTATACGTGTAACGGGTGACAGACGACTTACGTATAAAAAAATGAGCCACATCTCCGATGATGTAGCTTATTTTTATTTGTTTTGTTTATTATTCTTGAGACAAATAGTATGAGGATGGCTTGTTTTATCCAGTTAAACTAGCTGTTTTTAATCTTTTTAATTATCACTTTCGTAAAATTAATTATTACAATAATTAAAATTACTAATAAAATAATTATAGTTGCTGACTTTGAATAGGAACCTAATTTAGATATTTGATTACCTAAAACAACGTAGGCAATGGTGCCTGGTAAAATCCCTATGCCCGTGGAAATTAAAAAGGGTATTATCTTCATACTACTTAAACCTGCTAAATAACTTAAAAAATCAAGTGGAATAAAAGGAAGTAGCCTACCCACCAATATAACCTTAAATCCACGTTTATTACTTATTTCATCAACTTTTTCCCATAAACCTTCACTATGAACAATTTTTTTTACAAATACTTCCCCTAGTAACCTAGCTAAATAAAAAGAAGCAGTCCCCTCCATCATGGCACCAATCCAAGATATAAATGTACCCCAAAATACTCCAAAAACAGCTCCATTTGCCCCAGTTATCAAAAATGCTGGAATAGGAAATACTACAGCATGTAGTAGCATTAAGAGGACACTTAATATTGGAGCAGCCCATCCCCAAGACCTAATTAAAGTTATTATCTGTTCTACAGACCCATTCGTTAGAGTACTAATTATATTTTTGAAATTAACTCTAAATGTAAATATAAATATAAATAATAATACAATAATTAAAATTAAATAAATAGTGTATTTTTTACTTAACCGCTTAAACACCATTGAACTGTCCTCCAAGTTTCTATTCCTTTAAATATAGTAAATTAGTCTGAAACTTGAATAGGTTTCGGTTTACTTGTGCTCATGAGTGTGCACAGTGGATTTTACATAGAAATGTTTTTTGTAAGATCTATGACCTATTACTAGCATAGCGTAACCAGTGAAAATTATCCTGCTTTACCGCTGATTACACAGATGCTGGGTACTATGGCTAATTTGTGTTGAATTGAGTAGATAAGCCATTAATCTTAATATATAAGGCTTCACGCCTGCTTGTTTAAATTTTAAATTTCAATAATCAGTTTAACATATTAGTGGAATAATTGCATTGTGTTTAAGTACAAGGAAAGAGCTCCTGTGTTTATATTTAATCTATAACCTATGATTTTATGGAAGATGGATTACCTCCTTGAAAGCGGTAGCAAATGTTTGCATTTACTCTCTAAAAATTATGCATGTGATAAATCATATCAAGACAGCTCTCATATTTTTTATGATTTTTATCTCTCTAATTGGTTCAACATATCATTTTCGGGTATGCTATCCATCATAGGGAAATTAACCCATAGAATTATTTATTATATATTTATTGACACTTATTATCTATAGATATATAATGTCTATAGATAATGAGAGAAAAGGGGAATTAAAATGCAAATTACAATCGGTGTAGAACAGGCAATATATGTAATTGCTGTATTAGCTAGACAAACTGATAACCAACCATTGAAAAGCAATGTATTGAGTAAAATTTTAGACGTTTCCGATTCATATTTAAGAAAAATTATAAGAAAATTGGTCATTGCAAAAATCATAAAATCTAGCGCAAGCAAAACTGGTGGAATATCTTTAAATAAGAGTACAAATGAAATTACATTTCTAGATATTTTTGAAGCTATTGGAGGGAATTCATCATTTTTAAAACTCAATAGTCTTGGAGAAAACGTGATAATAAAGAATTTGGAGCATTTTAATAATGATTCAGATAGAGTAGTTTCTGTTTTTAAAGAAGCAGAAAATCAATATAAAAAAGTGTTAAGTACATTTACAATTGCAGATTTACTTTCCTATGAACTTGAGAATCTACCATCCATTGATTGGAATTCAATACTCTAGGTCTAATAGATAAAAAAATTGTAAATCAAGTCTTTTACAAATTAGAAATTTAAAATAATAGTATTGGAGGAGATTCATGTGCTGGAAATATTAATAATTTTATTGATAATGTTTAAAGGTTTAAAATCAAAAGAAGTTGATATAAAAACATTTATAGTCTTACCTATAATTATGCTTTATGAATTCTATGATAACTTTAAAGTTGTTACAATTCAATCAATTCAAGCAATTCAAATTTCCGAATTAATTGTTCTTGTAGTAATAGCAGTAATAGCAGGCACAATACTAGGGAATATGAAGTTGATAGAATTTGATAAGGGTAAATATTATATAAGGCATACTTTCAAATATATAGTTAGTTGGATAGTGATAATACTAATAAGAATTTTGGTATCCAAATTCATTTTTAAATCAAATATGGAAAACCTCAATTGGATTTCATGGGCATATTTTTTAGTATATTATACAACAAGAAGTATCACTATGGTATTACGGTATCCAGAAGTATTAAGCAGCCTTATAAAAAATATAGAAATACAAAACAAATAAAATTTTATATATTTACATGTCGTATGGTTGTTTTTAGCATTAATCGTTGTCTTCCCACCTGTTAATACTATAAAATAATGAAAGAGGAAATGGTTATGGAGTATAAGTATAGTTTTAATTAGTTTTATTAAAGAAAAAGAAATAAATGCAATTGCAGCAATGTCAGGAATCTTTTCTGCAATTGGACTGATAGTTACAGTTATTTCAAAGAATCCTGTATTCTATTTAATAGCTCCTATAGTTCAGGATGTCATGTTAATTTAATATATTAGGTACTACTTTGTATTGGCAATAACTCTATTAAAAAATAAATTAATAAGTTGTTGAAAGTTTTTAAATCATATATAACTTAATCAAAACAGCTAAGGATGTGAAAATATGTCAAAAATACTTTTTTTAAATACACCAGCTAACGGTCATGTTAATCCAACTTTAGGTTTAGTAAATGAATTAGTAAAACATGGAGAAGAAGTAGTTTATTTTTGTACAGATGAATATAAAGAAAGAATAGAAAAGACAGGGGCTATATTTAAGACTTATGGTAAAAACCCAATTTTTTTAACAAGCAAACTTAATATTTCTGGAAATATAAATATAGGTATAAGCCATTATTTAAATCTTATTAATAATATAATAAACACAAGCGAGGAAATTATTGAGTATATTTTGCAACAAACCAAAGATCTAAAATTTGATTATATTATTTATGGCTCTACGTTCCCAATTGGGAACATTATTTCTCAAATATTAGGAATTCCTTCAATTTGTTCTTTTGCAATATTTGCTACGAAAAAAGATTTTATATCTAAGCTTTTACCACTTGGAAAACCGACAAAAATTATCCAGTTGAGGCTAATTACAACAAAATAGCAAATAGGTTAAACAATATATATAATATAAAGATGCCTAAAATTATTGATTTGTTTTTCAGTAAAGGTGACTTAAATATTGCTTATACATCTGAATATTTTGTTTCACATATTGAGGATTATGATAATAGTTTTATATTCATAGGACCTCCAATATATGATAGAGAAGAAAATATGGATTTTCCTTTTACAAGATTAAAAAATAAAAAAGTTGTATATATTTCATTGGGTACAATATTTAATAATACAAATTTTAAACTTTATAATATTTTTTTTGAGACATTCGCTCATTCTGATGTTGTTGTAGTTATGACTGCATACAATATGGATATTTCAAAATTTAATATTCCTGAAAATTTCATAGTGAGAAATTATGTTCCTCAAACAGAAATCTTAAAATATACTGATGTTGCTATAACGCATGCTGGGATGAATAGTACAAGTGATTTGTTGTATAATGAAATACCTTTTGTAGCAATTCCTATTGGTGCAGATCAGCCGTATATGGCAACAAGAGTTTCAGAACTGGGAGCTGCAATTTCTCTTGATAAAGGCAAACTAACATCGGATATATTAAAAAAATCTGTTGAAAAAGTTATGTCCGATCCAAGTTATCTTGAGAATATAAAAAAGATAAGTAATTCATTTAAAGAAGCCGGTGGATATAAAAAAGCAATTGAAGAAATTTTAAAATTTAAAAAAGAAAAGGGCTTATCTGATTAATTTTATTCCCACTAAAAAATAATTCATATAGATATGTAACATAATTTCTACTTTGACCCTGGTTTCATGGATGCTACCGTTTATGGTACTTGTTTTAAAATATTATTGGCTTAACGTGGTCAAAACTCTTGATTTATTGCCATTTATATCCTTAGCGTGGGTTTTGTCGGAAATGTTGGCGAGCCCTCCTTACTCTTTAGATGAATCCTACGCCAATCCTTTATATTTATAGTATTCATAGATATTCCTCCCTTATTTTTTCTTCACAAATCCGATTATTATTACTCCATGGCCTTCAACTCTATTTCTATGATTTTTTGTAATTCATTCATTGCAAATATTCTGAAAAGATATGTACAAACAAAATTTCATATGATAATATAATAGTTAGATACCTAATTGTTATATACCTAACTATAATACACATGACAATTAATACTAGGAGGAATAATATGGATGACTTACGAAAAGTGTTATTAAAATTATTTAAAACTCATAGACGCAGAGTTAAATGCGAATTTAGCAAAATTGGTTTATCAGAAGGACAACCAAAAATATTAAGATTTCTTGTAAAAAACAACGGATGCATTCAAAAGAGAAATAGCTGAGAATTGTAGAATTAAGCCAGCTACTGTAACTAGTATACTAGCAATCATGGAAAAGAAAGAATTAATATATAGAAAACCAAATAGTAAAAACAGGAGGATTCTAAATGTATTTATAACGCATAGTGGCATGGCGGCAGAAAAAAAATTGAGAAAAATATTTGATTACTTAGATGAATTATGTTTTCGCGGTTTTTCAGAAGAAGAAAAAATAGCTGCCATAAAGTTGTTAAACAGTATACAAAATAACTTGGATGGTGAGGATAACGTATAAATTCAGGCAGTAGAAGGAGATGATGTTGTGCCAAGAATTCGTTTTGTGGATGAAAATATAGAACCACCCCAAATTACTAAAAACATACTTATTAGAATTCTAAAATACTTTATACCTTATACAAAACAAATGATTGTAGCTGTATTAGCAATCCTAATATCTGCAATCCTCGGGGTTATTCCGCCCATACTTATTAAAAATATTGTAGATACAGCTTTACCTAAAAAAAATCTAGAACTACTTGGTATACTTATCGTAACATCTATAGGTATTACTGTGATTTCCAGTTTGGTGCAGGTAGGGCAAACTTATTTAAATACTTGGATTGCTAAACATATTATATATAACATGAAGAACCAAATGTATGATCATCTGGAGCATATGTCCCTGAGTTTTTTTCTACTACAAAACAAGGTGAAATAATTACAAGGATGAACAGTGACATAGATGGTATTCAAGATATATTTAATACAACAGTCGTTAATGCTTTAAATAGTATCTTTGTTCTATCATCAACAGCAGTAGTATTAGTATCAATGAATTGGAAGCTTGCAATTCTTGGAATGTGTATTTTGCCATTATTTGTTTCTCCAATGAGAAAAGTTGGTAAATTGAGATGGAAGATTGCTACTGAGAGTCAGGAGAAGATAAGTGAACTAAATCAAATTGTTCAAGAAACACTTGGCATAAGTGGAACCATACTTATGAAAATTTTTACCAAAGAAAAGGACGAATATAAAAACTTCGATAAGGTTAATAAAGAGGTTATAAATCTCCAGATAAGAGAAGCCTTAGCTGGAAGATGGTTCATGATGACTATTAATATTGTTACTACAATTGGACCTATGTTAATTTATTTTTATGGTGGATATTTATTTATTCATGGAGAGATAACCATTGGTGGAATAATCGCTTTTGTAGCATTATTAGCTAGATTATATGGTCCAGTAATTCAAATTTCAAATATTCATATTGATATAACTCGTTCATTTGCATTATTCGGAAGGATTTTCGACTATTTTGATAAAGAACAGGAAATAGTTGATATGGCTAACGCAGAGATTATGCCCAAAGTAAAAGGATTAATAGAATTTGAAAGAGTGAATTTCTCATATAACAGTATTAAGATAGCCCTAAAGGATATAAATTTTACTGGAAAGCCTGGTGAAATGGTAGCACTTGTTGGGCCAAGTGGGGCAGGGAAAACTACTATCACAAATTTAATTCCAAGATTATATGATGTAACCAGTGGAAAAATTAAAATAGATGGTATAGATATAAAGAACGTCACCTTAGAATCCTTGAGAGCACAAATTGGAATTGTTATGCAAGAACCTTATTTATTTAATGCCTCAATTAAGGATAATTTATTATATGGTAAAAAAGAAGCTACAGATGAAGAAATGATAAATGCATGTAAAGCAGCATATATCCACGATTTCATAATGACTTTATCAGAAGGATATAACACCATTGTGGGAAATAGAGGAATCAAATTATCAGGTGGAGAAAAGCAACGTGTATCTATAGCCAGAGTAATTCTTAAAAATCCAAGAATTATCATCCTGGATGAGGCAACTTCATCCCTAGATTCCGTTTCAGAAGAGTACATTCAAAAGGCTATGATACCCCTTCTAAAAGGAAGAACAAGTTTAGTAATTGCCCACAGATTATCTACTGTGCTTGCAGCAGATAAAATAATAGTTATTCAAGATGGAACTATAGTTGAGATGGGAAAACATGAGGAATTGCTAAAAGAAGATGGATTATATAAGAACTTATATTATACTCAATTTAAACCCCAAAGATAAAAAAGATAATTTGGTGTCAAATCTTGAATGCCTTTTGATTGTTTATGCTTAATTCATAATAATAAATCATCAAGGAGGTAAGGCATTAATGAATTTATTAAAGAAAATATGATGGGACCTAATTCAATGATAATCTTAGAAAGCGAATCGCAAAAGATTTGCTTTTTTTATTGCCAAAATTTTTTTATTCAAACAGCTTGCAATATATATCTAAAAGATATATATTGAATATATCTTTTAGATATATATTAGATATAAAGGAGTGAATTAAAATAATGAATGAACTTTTTATTTTAGGTGAATTAATGGAAGAACCGCAAAGCGGGTATGATCTACATAATGCAATGCAAGTCTCTTTAGGCCGCCATCGTAAAATTAGCTATGGTGTGATTTATCCCCTACTTGAAAAATTTGAGAACCAGGGTTTTTTAGAAATAATCAATGTAGAATCAGATGGAAAAAATAAGAAAGTTGCTACTATTACAGAAAAAGGAAAAAAACGCTTTTTTGAGCTAATGAAAATGCCTGTTCCTAATGGTGCTCACAATACCGATATCTATTTAATAAAGCTTGATGTGATGCAGCACCTTGCTCTAGATGAACAAATAGAACTATTAGATCAATTCTATCAGGAGCAAAAAGACATCATAGAAAATACGCAAGATGCACTGCAGAAATTAGCTCAAGAAGATTCAAAAGATCACTGGTATGCAAGTAAGAAGTTTGGATTACGACTACAGCAAGCCAATGTCGCAATTAAGTGGATTGAAAAATTTAAACATGAATTGAAGAAAGAATGGTGAACAGAATGTCAAATGAAATAAAAATAGCCTTATTAATGGCCGCTAGTCTCTTTATGGAGATTTTAGATGGAACAATTGTAACCACCGCACTACCTAAAATGGCTCAATATTTTCATACGAGTTCGTCAACAATTGCTTTACTCGTCAGTTTGTATTTAATTACAGTTGCCATTTTCATACCGTTAAGTGGGTGGATGGCTAATCGATTTGGAAAAAAGAAAATTTGGATTATTGCTGTCATCATCTTTACCTTTAGCTCGTTAGGTAATGCATTCGCACCTAACTTTTCTTCCTTTTAGTAATGAGAATTGTACAAGGAATTTCTGGTGCTTTTATGACACCTACAGCAAGACTGATTGTATTAGAAAAGACACCAGCTTCACAGCTATTGAAAATGGTTAGTTATCTCATTTGGCCCGCATTGATAGCACCAGCAATAGCACCGGTGATGGGCGGATTCATTGTTACTTACTGGAGCTGGCACTGGATTTTCTTGATTAATGTCCCAATAGGTTTAATTATAGTATTAATCGGCATAAAATTAATCGATACTGATCAGGTAAATAAGACATCTACTTTTGATATTTTAGGATTTATAGAACTCGCCTTTTCATCAGGCATAATTCTAGTAGGAACAGATATAGCCACTCATGGAGAAAATTATTGGTTTAGTGCATTAGGGTTAATTGTTTTAGGAGTGATACTAGCCTTTATGGTTTTCAATCACTTAAAAAAAGCAGTGAATCCATTATTTTCACTTGATGGGTTAAAAATAACTTCTTTTAGAATCTGCCAGACAAGTGGTTCTGTTTTGTGGCTATGTGTTGGGGCATTGCCCTACTTACTAACGATTTTTTTACAAACGGTTTTTCATTGGTCCGCAGTAAAAGCAGGTAGCTATGTGCTATTTATTTTCATTGGAAATATTGGAATCAAACCTTTTACCAATCTGATTATTCGTAAACTAGGCTATCGTGGTGCACTATTGTCATCATTTGGAATGGTATTTATTACATCCATTGCTTTAGCATTCATCCAAACCAATACTTTGCCTATTTGGATAATGTTTCTAGCATTAATCTCAGGTGTAGGACGTTCATTGGCTTTAACCGCTTACAATGGATTAAGTTTTTCTGAAATAGACCCTCACGATCGAAATAGCGCAAATACTTTGAGCGCTGTGGTTTCAACCTTAGCTCAAGGGATGGGAATATCACTTATTACAGTTGTTGTGAATTTATTACAAAATTTCGTCTCAATTACTAATGCATATGAATTAGGTTTTATCTTTCTTGGTCTATTGATGCTATTCCCAGTAATTGAAGTACTATTTCTACCTAAAAATATTGGTCATGCCACAATCAACTAGTTTTACTCGCTACATATGGAATACAACGTGGTTACAAAAGGCTATAGATCATTTAAAACAGAATTATGCTTTTGATGAAAGTTTATCTAAACATATATCCCATGGTTATACATTTATGTTACAATTTAATTACGATATTCAAGATGCATCAGTATTTGAAGTTACTTCTGAATCGTAAAAAATTATGTTAGAGGGTTTATAAAATGAAGAAGAAATTAACAAAGAATGTGTTGTTATCAATATTTTTTGCGATTTTAACATTATGGTTTTTTTTGTATCTGTATTCTCAGAGTCATATAACTATTGGATTACTATTAATGGTATTTGTGCTATTCATAATTGATTTTTTAATAATAATTGTTAAAAACAAATATATTAAATTAAAGAAACTTAAAATTGTTGTTAGCATATTTTTAATTATAATAAATGCAATTGTTAGTCTATCAGTAGTAATATGCTTAATTGCAAATACAAAATTCTTTCATCCGCATCAAGATATATCTGCATTCAATGAATTAAAAACAATACCTAAAATGGACAAAATTATTATAAAAGGAGATAATGATGAAATTTTCTCGGGATGGTTTGTGAAAAACGTTAACAAAAAAGCTCCGCTAATTATTTTCTTCGGTGGTAAAGGACAATGTGCCGCAAACACTTGTGATTCTTTTAATAAAAACAATTATTGGAGTAATTTTGCAGGATATAACTTTTTAATGATAGATTATCCTGGATATGGTCAAAGCAATAAAACTCCAAGCGAAAAATCCATTTTCAAAATGGCATTAGCAACTTATGATTGTGCTATTTCACGGGTTGATGTTGACCGTTCTAACATAGTTGTAATAGGGTATAGTATTGGAACGGGAGACGCTACATATTTAGCATCAAAACGTGATATAAACGGATTAATTTTACTCGCTCCATTTGATGAAGGACTAAGTCTTTATAATTCGAATCTTAATATCTTTCATGGCCCACTACAATTACTTGTAACGTATAATTTAAAGTCTATTGAATACGCAAAAGATGTCAAAGTAAGTCCTTTAATAATTGCAAGTACAGATGATAAAACTATAAGCTATACTCAATCTGAAAAGCTCTCCAACTGTTTTTCTCAAAAACCGAAATTTTGCTTGCTAAATGGTTTCGATCATAACGATTTTTTTGGAAATGGACAAGTTAAAAAGTTTATGTCAACTTATTTAATGAGGGTGATAAAGTGAATATTAGATTGAAAGAAAAAAGTAAAGATAAGAAGGCTGAGAATGCTTTATGAAGCTAGACAGGCAGAAATTAGCGACCAGCGTACTAGAATGAAATCAGCAGAACATTTATTAGGAATGGGATTAACCGTTGATCAAATTGCTAAAGGCTCAGAACTTCCAATGGCAAAAATTATAGACCTTAAAAATAAAATGAATAACTAAAATAACAAATGTTATTTTAGAATTACAACCCAATTTATATAAAATTGAAACATAGTTAAGATACTCTGAAATATTATTTTCAGAGTATCTTGCATTTTTTGACTAGTGAAGTTTACGAACTATAATGAAACTGATTTATCCAAATGCAGTTTTGCCATAGAATGATTTAATAAATGGTATTTGGAATTGTCTCATTCAAATATCAGCTATGCTTATAAGATTCTGAGGAAGTTTTAATAAGAATTAATCATTAAACAAACTTAGAAACTGCTTTATTCTAATATTTTCTGTTTTCTCAAATATTTGTTCTGGAGTGCCCTCTTCCACAATAAGTCCATGGTCCAGAAATATTACTTTATGAGCAGTATTTCTGGCAAAGCTCATTTTATGAGTTACAATCACCATGGTCATACCTTCATGTGAAAGGTTTTGCATTACTTTTAACACTTCTCCCTCAATTTCAGGGTCAAGAGCTGAAGTAGGCTCATCAAACAGTAATACATCAGGTTCCATAGCCATAGCTCTTGCAATTGCCACTCTTTGCTGTTGTCCACCAGAAAGCTTATATGGATAATCGTCACTCTTATCTATAAGTCCAACCTTATCTAAAAGCTTAAGTCCCCTTTCAATAGCTTCATTCTTTGGACGTTTTAACACAGTAACTAAACCTTCAATTACGTTTTCAATAACTGTCATATGTGGAAATAAATTAAATCCTTGAAACACCATTCCTGTTTTTTTTCGCAAAGCTATTACTTCTTTTTTATCTGGTTTATTATTTTCATCAAAGATCAATTTACTACTTCCTACATTAATTGTACCCTCACTAGGAATTTCCAGCAAATTTATACAACGCAGCAGTGTGGTATTCCCTGAACCTGAAGGCCCAATAATCACTGTTGTTTGACCCTTGTCTACTCTTAAATCTATGCCTTTCAAAATTTCATCATTTCCAAAACTCTTGTGCAAATTGTTTATATCAATCATAATCCTACCCCCAATTACAATGCTACAGACCTTTCTAGTCTTTTTTCTAACTTTTGCTGAAATAAAGACAATACGGCACAAAACATTAGATAGATAAATGCTGCTTCACAATATAACCACAGAGGTTCATATGTTGTTGCTGTTATTGTTTGCGCCACCTGAAACATTTCAGTCACAGTTATTGATGCTGCAAGAGACGTATCCTTAACAAGGCTAATAAATGAATTTGCAAGTGCAGGTATAGCAACCCTTGCGGCTTGTGGTAGAATAACCTGCGTAATGCCTGATTATCTGTCATACCAATGGAATAGGATGCTTCCATTGGCCCTTATTTGTAGACAAAATTGCCGCTCTTATAATTTCAGAATCATATGCCCCTACACTTAATGTAAATCCAATGATTGCCCATGTCAGTGCCCCAATTGTAATTCCTGCTGCCGGTAACCCATAAAAGATAATAAATAACTGAACAAGTAAAGGTGTTCCCCTAATTATAAAAACATAAAACTTGGCTATTAATACCAATGGTTTTATATTTGAAATACGCGATAACGCTGTTATCAATGCAAGTATTAATCCAGATATAAAGGATATAACTGCAAGTGGCACAGTAAATTCCAGCCCGGCTTTTAGTAAAGGGAAAAACGAACTTGTAAGTATGTGTATTATTCTTAATGTTGCATCATCTAACTTCATAACATCACCCTATCATTTTGATACATCAGCACCAAACCATTTATTTGATATTTTCAAATAAGTTCCATCAGCTTTCATATCAGCTAAAGCCTTATTTACTGCAGCCACCAGCTTCTTTACTTCCCTTTTCTAAACAATATTGCACTTTGATCCGCATTGGAATAAGTAGCAGCTATTTTTACAGGTTCATTGGGTTTCTGTTTTTTCAAATCCAAGTAAGACAAACTATCATTAACTGATGATTACTCTTTTGAAGTTAATAAATCAATTGATGCGTTAAATCCATCATCTTGTACAAGCTGTGCCCCATATTTTGTTGCTATTTGAGCATAATTGCTTGTTAGGCTTTGTGCTGATTTTTTGTCTTTTAAATCTGCAAAACTTTTTATACTGGTGTTATCGTTATTAACAATAAGTACAGCTTTTGACACAATATATGGGCTAGAAAAGTCATATTTTTTCTGTCTATCAGTACTTATTCCAACCTCATTTACAACAACGTCAAATCTCTTAGCATCAAGTCCTGCGAACATCCATCCCACTTTGTCTCAACAAATTGAGGTTATACTCCAAGACGTTTAGCTACTTCTTTAGCTATGTCAACATCAAATCCTGTTAAATTTCCATTACTATCATGAAATGTAAATGGTGGCATTGTTTCCCTGTGCCAATTTTTATTACACCAGCACTTTTTATTTTTGTTAAACTATTGGGAATTAAGCTCTTGTCCTGACTATTACTTGCTCCACATCCAGTGATAATAATTAAATCTTGGCCCTAATAACGTAGTAATTAACAGAGATATTTTTTTCATATTGATTCCCCCTAGTATTCCTATCTAAATAAGTACACATCTTGGAAAATATATCACAAATACGATTTCATGTCAATTAAGTATTATTACCCATCGGGGTGTCATTGCTAATTATTTTTGCGCTTTTAACTTTATAAATATGACACACAGTTGTTACGTTAAACAAGGTATAAGTGAAGCAGTTGAGCGTTCCATTCAAATCAAAAAATTTAACACGACTTGGAACTACAGTATCTTTCCAGCCAATAATTAAATTTTTTCATTGCTTTATGAAGAACATATATATTTCCACCCATTAATTAATGTACTATCAATATAGAAAACAACATAGTTATGATATTATAATGCAGTAAAATATTAAACCTGTACACCATTTCAAACAAAGAGGAAGAAAGATTATACTTGTTACAACTCCAGGTACATATTTTTTAAAACTTATACACATGAATGTGCGTAGAAAAAAAGAAAGTGTATAATAAAAGCAATAAATAAGCCAAACCAGATAACATAACTATTAAGTAAATTTGAAATTATAGCAGCTATTGATATAATTGCAAATTCCTCAGCTACTCCAATTGAAAAAGCTGCTGTTGAAGCTTCAAAATTAAATGGAATTATACCCTTCCTGTCTTTAATATATTGTTTGTTTTTTTGGCCAAGCATTGACCATTAAAATCTCCTCAAAGTCATGAATCATGAAAATTATAGGAAAAAGCCAGATGTTCATAAATAATTCTTTCATAGAAATAACGCCTCCCATATTATAAAATGTATGTCTCACTTGTGCCACTTAACAATTATTACATAATGTCTTTTATAAACGGTAGTCAACTGATTTGGGTCAAGTGCTACAAACGTGGAAGAATCGTGTCACTAAATTCTATGGAGGATTTTTATGGAAAAAACAAACAAAATAAATCTAATATCAGTACAGTCTAAGGAATGGATTATGGGCATCACTGTTACAATTATTATCTGAAAAACCATACAGTAAAATAACAATAACAGAAATAACTTCAGCAGCTCAACTAGCCAGGCGTACATTCTATCGAAATTTTCGATACTAAGGAAGATATACCTGGATAATGTATATACAGAAAAGTTATGTGATGAAATATATTAATCTTTTGAAAGAAGAGAAAATAATAAAAATACAAACTGTTGCTAAAGTTTATTTTAATTTTTGGAATAAGCATTTAGATTTTCTCATTTTAATGGAGAAAAATAATTTATTGTATATGGTATTACAAAAATATAATCAATATTTACCCGATAATTCATAAAAAGTTTAATAATAAATGAAGACAATATGAAAATAATAACACATTAGAATATGTATTAGCTTTTAGTGCGGAGGTTTCTAAGCAATATGCTATTAAATGGGTGCATGAGGCCAGAGAAAACACCAATGAAATGGCGAAATGTAGTAAATGAAATACTAAGAAGCAAATTATTTTTCCAAAATTAAATAAAGATATGTTATAATTAAATTAAAAATGTGGCGAATCAAATTGGGTGTTATGTCTGAAGTTATGCAAAATTTATATGCATATTCCCTCATAATGTAATTACAAATGTTAATAATATTAGAAATATTACTTCAAATAACGCGGAACAAATTCAAACTGTAGCTGCATCTTCAGAAGAAGCAGCACTTATGAAACAAGTAGCTGAAGCCGCAGAATCTTTAACTGAAAATAGTAATGTAGCTTTGAAACTCAAATTTCTGATTTTAAAATGTAATATAACTATCAAAAGCAAAGAGCATGAATAATCGACACAAGTATATGAACAAGAAACCGTAAACCTTTGATATATAAGGCTTTACGGTTTCTTCTACTTTTGAATGATTATTGGGTATGGCAACGATTAATGATAGAAGCAATCACATACGGTGCTTTAACCTCAAAATATCCTGCAGATTGTATAATCTGCGATATTCCCATTTTCCTCCTCACTTCATCATGTTTTCCCTGTTCTTTAATATAGCCATCTTTAATCATATAAATCCAATCCGAATTTTGAATGGATTGTAATCTGTGTGCAATTATTATTATTCTCCTATCCTTAGCCATCTGTCTTAGTGAATCAATAATATATATTTCATTTTCTGTATCAAGTGATGCAAGTAGCTTCATCTAGAATAATGATTGGTGCTTTTTTTCATAAATGCTCTAGCAATTACAATCCTTTGCTTTTGCCCACCAGATAAAAAAGCTCCCTCATCACCTACATTTGTATCGTACCCATCCTCCAAATTAGTAATATAATCATGGATTCTAGCTAGCTTAGCTGCTTCTATTATTTCTTCTTCTGTGGCATCAATCTTACCTATAACGTATATTTTCTCTTATACTTGTACTGAATACTGCTGGCTGCTGCGGTACATACGTAATTTTCTCTCTTATCTCTGTTAATAAATATTCACCATAAGCTTTTCCTAAAAAACTTATATTCCCATGAGGTTCATAAAAACCCATAAGTAATTTCATCAAGGTGGATTTACCACTTCCATTAGTACCAACTACAGCATAGATATTATTTTTTTTCATAGTTAAATTAATATTATTAATTATATTTTTCTCGTGGTTATATGAAAAGCATATGTCTTTATATACAATCATATCATCATTTTCTGAATTATCCGCCGCACTTATTTCGTATCTATTATTTTCTGGCTTTGTATCCAATACTTCAAATATACGAGCTGCACTTGCAAGATTTACCTGAATAGATGCTAAAAACCCTCCAATTGAAACAAACATGTTTGTAATACCTGACTGCAATGAAACAATACTTACAACCGAACCAATATCAATTTCTCCATTAGACACCATAAATAGTCCAACCAAAAGTATTCCTATATTGCTAAGATATAAATTTGAGAAATTAAGAGTAGACTTTTTAGCATTAAATTTTACTGTTTTCATAGCTATTTTAGCTAATAATGAATTTTCATTATCAAAAATGGCTTTTAGCTTTTCTTCCTTATTAAACATCTTCGCAGTTGAATCACCATTGTAAATATTGATAAAACTTTGAGTCACTTTAGATAACTGCCTCTGATTTTTTTCTCCAAGTTCTCTTGAAATGTTTGTGAATGCAGCATTACAAAAAAATGTAATAGTAGAAAATAATATTGAACATATAGTAAGCTTATAACTTAAAATAAACATACATATACCAGCGCTAATACCATATATAATTGACTGCATAAGATTCCTTATATTTGCTCTATAAATTGGTTCAAACTTTTCAATATCAGAAGTTAGCCTTACCATAGTATCTCCACTATGGTTATTTTCAAAATATGATAATGGAAGTTTCTCAATGTGCTTAAAAACAATTTCCTTAATATGACATACTATATGATTTACCAAGCAGCCATTATAGCAATTAGCAATAGGTTCTATTATACATTGAATAATAATAGACATAATTACCAAAAACATGTTTTCCCAAATAAAGTTTGATTATTATATTCAATTGCATTAATAGCATTTCTATATGCAAATGCAAACATAATTTGAACACAAGGATTTGCAACTCCTGTAACAAATATAGAAGTGAAGTATTCAAGTTTCTTATCATCTATTAAAGAATATACACGACCTAACTCATAAAAATATCTTTTCTTAATCATACTACAACCTCAATTCTTCTTTATCTTTAAATCCCATTAGATACAACTTTTTATATAATGAATTTCGTTTCATCAAAGCTTCATGAGTACCTTCTTCAACAACTTTTCCATCATCCAACACTAAAATTCTATCCGATTTTATAATTGAAGATAGTTGGTGGGATACAATAATTACACCTTTTTCTTTAATTAAATGCTCTAATGATTCTGTAACAACTGCTTCAGCTTGTGCATCCAAAGCTGAAGTTGGCTCATCAAGCAAAACAATTGGTGCATCTTTAATAAATGCTCTTGCAATAGCTATCATTTGCTTCTGTCCACCAGATAAGTTTTTACCATTCTCATCCAAAATTGTATCATACCCTTTAGGCATATTCATAATAAACTCATGAGCATTGGCATATTTAGCAGCTTCAATAATTTCTTCTCTTGTTAAGTCTTTTTTATCACTTCCAAAAGCAATATTATCAGCAATACTCCATGGAAATATAGTCACCTCTTGGGAAACAAGTGCTATATGCTTACGATACTTCTTAAGGATATTTCATGATAAGGTTTACCACAAATATATATTTCACCTTCATCATAATCATAAAATCCGCTTAATAATTTTATTACACTACTCTTTCCACACCCACTTTTTCCAACTAACGCTACTTTTTCACAAACTTTTAATTTCAAATTTATATTATCCAATACAGTTTTACTTTCATTATAACCAAACTTAATATTTTTCATTTCTAATAGAACTTGATTTTTAATATTATCAGCTAAATAAGTACCATTATCACGTTCCTCTTTTAGCTCGTAAATTTGCACTATTCTTTCATATGCAGCACCAGTATTTGAAATAGAAGTTATAATGTCTGGCAATTTTGTAATAGGATTTACTACATAATCAAGAAGCAAAACAAAACCAACTAAATTTCCTATAGCAATATAATGATTTAAGGCTAAGTAACTTCCAAGTGCAATACAAAATACCTTAGGAAATTCATTCATAAGAATATTTAACATTAACATTGGTGAAAATAACTTGTGTATATTAATCCATGAGTTTAAGCTACCATTGTAAAATTTTTTAATATTACTAAATATAATGTCCTGAAGATTATAGGCTTTGATAACATTGATGTTATTTATAGTTTCAGAGGCAATTTTATTAGCTTGTCCAATATTTTTGATATTTTCCTCAAAATAGTTGCTAATTCTTTTTCGAAGTATATTTACAATAATCATGCACACAGGAACTATTGCAATACTTATGCTTAGAAGAAGCCAATTTATATATAACATATAGACTATAGCTGTAACCGCCATAACCATTTGATATACCAAATTTGTAATTCCACCTGGAATAAAGTCCGTAATAATGCCTAAATCGTAATTAAATCTTGATATAATGTCACCTAACCTCAGCTGGTCTTTGCTTTTCTCACTAATTTTCATAATCTTATCCGTAAAAATGTCCCTAATATCATAAGCTACACAGCTTCCTATTTTCCCACTAATGTATTCTGTCATATACGTAAGTAGAGTACCAAAAGCCAAAAGACATAATAATATAATACAAATAGTTATAATATTATTTTTCTTATGTGCTATTTGTTCAATAGCCCGCTCTATATATATAACAGTTGATAAATTAATTGCACTCAGTATGGTACCGCTTAAAATAACAATTATAAACCCTAATTTATACTTTTTGAGGAATCTAAAGCTCCATAATAGTGCATATCTAATTCTTTTACCTTTTTCTTCAGTCACTCATTTTACCTCCTCCTATTTGTATTCCTTCATCCTTAGCACTGCTAATCATATTAGCTCTCTTCTGTAGTGATCTTTCTCTTGCTTTGTAAAGCGCCAAAGTTTCATGATCACTACTTAGATCTTCTATTTTTTCTTCTGCTTTTTTTATATCAACATCCATATCCATCAGCTCCTTTAAGTCTTATTTACTTATATTTTCGCTTTATCTTTTAAATAAAGATAACTCTTAAAGTATAGGATAAATGTTATCCCAGATACAGTTTCTAACTGCTTGTGAGTTTTCCTCATTAGAATTTACAGCAATAACAGCATTTTTATCCCTCAAGACAATGCAATTCTGCCCTAGCTTACCATCAGCACGATAAGAATTGTGGCAACCTCTCCAAAAGAAATACCCATAACCCATGCAATCATCTTTAGAGCCAACATATGTATCTCTTTGTTTTCTTGTAGCTTGTTCAATCCAATTCCTAGAGATTAACTGTTTTCCATTATATACACCATCTTGTAAATATAGTTGTCCAAATTTACTAAGTTCATTGACAGTTAATAAGAGCCCTGTAGCTCCATTTACATAACCTAAAGGACATAATTCATAACCCACACGTTCAATCCCTAATGGTTCAAATAATCTTGGAGTGAGGTAATTGATTAAAGAATAACCTGTCACTTTCTCCACAATAACACCAACTAAATAAGCTGTGTAACTGGTATAAATAAACCGTTTTTTTGCTTCATATATAAGCGGAGATGATAAACAAACTTTAATCCAATTTTTATCTTCCGAATTACTTAGAAGTAATATTAAATCTTCATATCCAGCCGTCATCATTAAAAGGTCCTCAACCGTCAATTTCCCCAATCGTTCTATTTGCATTTTTGACAGATTCTCTGGAATATCCTTTTGAAAATAATCAATAACACTACTTTGTAAGGTTATTAATCCCTCATCAATCGCTATTCCCATAGCTGTACCCGTAAAACTCTTTGTAATAGAATATTGATTTCTTCTTTTATCCTCATTCCAATGATGCTCAGCAATTTTATCTCCATTTTGTAATACTACAATGCCATGTATATGTAGGTGTTTAGAGTTTTGTATGAATTTTTCAAGCATATTTACACTGTCCTTTCTAATTGTATTTTTTGATAGTAAAAGAATCTTGAATATTTACTATAATATTCTTTTCTAGAATTGACTTTCTTATATATTCACTTTGTTTCAGCGTTCCTTATCATCACACTCTTTAATCACAGCGTCCGAGTACCCGATACACCATCTCCACATAACTTCCTAGCCCAAGGCTTTTTGCCATGTCAGTGCGCAGGTTAATCAATTTGTCAAATAAGTTGCCAAGTTCATCGGAAATCGCTTCTTTGGTTTTTACGGAAATCTTTATAGGATGATGCAGTTGCCAATTTGTCCTTATACTTCAATAAGGCTGCTTTTCCTTTTTCATAATCTGGTCTAATATATTCAAGTTCAGAGGATTTTTTCATAATTTTTCCTCCTTCTTCTATGTTATTTGATTTTCTCTTGATATCTCACTCATTCTTAGTATCTCATCATTTGATAAAAAAACTATTTAGATAAATTTATAAATTTTGTGTATATGTGGGCATAGATGAGTAAGTATAACAGACTGACTGTTTTATTTGTTAAAATATTATTACTTTTGGTGTCCGCAATTACTCTGGTAACTTACCCTTCGATGTCTCACAGGATCAATGTCCTTAATTCCTTCGTTCCGTTTATCCAAAGGCGGATGTCAGTTCATGCTCGTATACCGGGTCTATGCCCTTATGGAGGTCTCTAAACACTGACTAATCCAAGTTTCTTTTTTCAAAGGTCAATACACAAAAACTTATGAATATCGTTTGTTTTCCACACTTTATAGCTTAAGAATAAACTTGATTAGCTGTGGATAATTTTAAGACAAGTATTAATTATATTGTATTGTGGATAACTTTATTAAACTGCCTCTCTTAATTGTAGAAATGCTATATCCTTTATTAGGTTTTGTGGATTATATGCAACCTGTTTAACCATAATTGCATATAGAATCCTTATTAGCTTACAGCATAGCAATATCAGTGATTGCTTCTTCTTTAACGGATTGTCTTTTCTATTCTTGTAGTGATCATGTAGCATCTTAAACTCCGGATTTTTAGCAACCAAAGGCATCATTACCCTGAACAGCAGTGCTCGAAGCTTTGACCGTCCTCTTTTACTTATACTCGTTTTACCTTTATGTTTGCCTGAACTATTCTCAATTAAATTTAAGCCTGCAAGTTTTTGTATTTGGCCTGGATGTGTGAATCTTGTAATATCTCCAACCTCTGCAATAAAGCCAGCAGCAGTGATTATACCTACACCTTTAATAGTTAAAATTTCCTTTGCTCCTGGTATTTGAAGGGCCAATTCTTCAATTTCCAGCTCTAACTGTTCAAGCTGTCTAATATATAAATCATATTGTTCTAAATTAACTATAAGATCTTTTTCACCCATTCTAAGACCTTCTTTAATGCCTATAGAAATTTTAGCTGCTTCAACTAATTTAACAGCTCTATTAAAGCCTACGGCACGTTTAACTTCTTTTCTCCATGCTGCAACTATTTGCTGAACACTTGTTGATAAGATTTTTTCTGGTGTTGGAAATTCCTTTAGGGTTATCAAAGCTGCTTTACCTTCCCAATCACCAAAAACATCATTAAATTCCGGGAAATATTTGTCCATCCATTGTGTGACCTTATTCTTTATTTTGTTAAGATTCTTGACAAGACCTTCTCTCATATCCATGGCTACTCTTAAATCGCTGTATATACCCTCTGGGATATAAGGTTCAAAATATCTGCCATCAATCACCAATTTAGCAATTGTCTTAGGATCTTTACTATCATTCTTAGTTTGAGAGTTATCATCAAGTTCTTTGATTCGCTTCACATGATATGGATTGACAAGAACTAGCTTTACTCCTAACTCCTTTAGGAAGTGTGCTAAAGTAAACCAATAATGTCCTGTAGGCTCCAACCCAACAATTATATTATTTTTCTGTTTTTCATTTGCTAGTGATTTTATCCAGTCTTCAAATATCTTAAAGCCTTCGGCTGTATTTTCAAAGGATTTTACTTTTCCAAGCTCTATTCCTCTGTAATCAAAAGCTCTCGCATATTGAACCGCCTTTGCAATATCAATTCCTATAACTAAAGTTCTTTCGTTTATTGACATAATCTTCTCATTTTGTGTATAATTCATTTTGAGTACCTCCACTGATAATTATAAATTTGGGATAAAAGTTCGAACTATTTATACCCTTATATTATCAGTAGGTGCTCTTTTTTTCAAAGTTCATTTTAATTCATAACAGGAATGCTCGTTATCATAAAGTACACGACAAATCAACTTAAACTTTAAATAGCCGATAGTAATGAGTAGTTTGTACTATATCAAATCCAAGACTTCGATATAAATTTAATGCCCTTTTATTCCATTCTATAGCTCTCAATCGAATATTAGTAATACCACCGTTTATAGCCTTATTGATAGCGAATTGTACTATTATCTTTCCATAACCCTTGCCTTGATATGATGGAACAACAAATACATCATCTAAATCGCCATTATTATAAACAATTACAGATGCAATAAGTTTTTCATTATTTAACAATAAGAAAAGATTGTCTTTATTATTTGAAAATTCTTCTCTTTTTTCTTTGTTTAACTCACAACATAAATAAGGCCTAAAATCATTTTCCTTTCTCATTTCATAAAAGCTAGTTCGTAATCCTTGTGCATATTGCTCAAAGTATTTATCTTCATAAGATACAAACCTCAAATCTGATTTAGGCTGTTCTGACCCATTATAAAATAAATCATGCCCTCCATACCACTTTTCATAACCTAACTTTTTATAAAGTAAAGTGGCATCATCTTTGTCCACCCTAAATCTTGTATTTATAAAATTGAGATTTATCTCGGCTGTATACTTCATTATTTCATTATATAACAGAGTTCCAATTCCTTTTCTCCTTGAACTAGGAACTACATATGTATCTACATCTGCTTTATTTTTATCCTTACCCCATATTCTAAAGCTACTAAAGCCTATAAGCCCTGTTTCATTATCATCATATACAATTATTTTAATATCTTTATGAGTAACATAATTAATAATATCTTGCTCGTCAATCATAATTCCTTGTTTAACTATTTTAACCAGTTGCCCTTTGTCTTCAAAACTAAAATTTCTTATCATTTTCTTCTCCTTATTCAATAAATATAAATAAATTCTATCTTTGATAGTGGGGAGATACGCTTTATTCACCAAATTATCATTACTGCGCACAACTTTTACAATTGGGTCATAACTATCTATATAATATTATCATTATTAGCCATATTATGTAATAAATTTCAACAAATTAGTTAATCCAAATCTACGCAAAAGAACCGCCATTTAGGGCGATTCTTTCTCGGTTCCTCCTATTTGTATTCCTTCATCCTTAGCAATGCTAATCAAGTTAACCTCCCCCAGAATACACCGTTGTGGCGTGGCTTATTAACATTACGTACTAAATGTAATAAGAGCTTACAGTATTTCTTTAATTGAGAATTGTATACATTTTACTGCTAACTGTTCTAAATACTTATACTCAACTAGGTATAGACATTGCTTATTCATAAACATACTAATCATTCTTGTTCATTTTCGCCAGTTCCGTATATTTTATACTTGGATGAGTATATCTTCTTCTGCTTTGCGTCTTGTTTTTATAATTTAATGCCCTATTGGGGCAATATTGAATACAGGCAACACATTGCTCACAATGATGTTTAAAATATGGTCTATTATTATCATCTAAATCAATATTACCTACAGGACATACTTTTTTACATATCCCACAGCCAGTGCAGGCATCAGAAACATTATAATTTTTATCCATATTATGAGGAAATTTAATTAAAACCTTGTAGGCTATTTCTTGAAGTGGTTCTGTGATAGACAGTTTATTAGTTTCTTTGCTTTTTATAGATTGTATAATCGGAATCAAATCTTTTTCTGATTGTTTAGTCTCTTCTTCAATGGTCTCACGCATATCATATGTGATAACATAGTTAGAAAACATATCAAGCATTTTTGCATAATTTAGGGTTAGGTTTTTTCTTTTTAATAAATGCTTTATATGAATAAGTGCGTTACCTTCATACCTGCCGCATGTTGCAACTGCAAAATAATACGCATTTTTATTATTCTGTAAATTCAACCTAGTAATAAATTCTCTAACTTTTATAGGTTCTCCTCTAAAATAAGTTGGGTAAACAAATCCTATTGTTTCGTATCCTGCTTGTAAGTCATAATCCTTACTGCTTCCCATTGAAATGATTTCACAATTTTCGATTTCTTTTGCTATATCTTTTGCAACTTTAAAACTGTTTCCAGTACCTGAAAAATAAAATATAATATTTTTACTCATTCTACAACACTCCTCTTTTTTATTTTTTGTTTACATGCACACATATGCACTCATGTGCTAAATAAAAAAGGCATTTCTGCCATATTTCATTTCTATTTAGGTTGTGTAATTTGGATAAGTTTTTTTAAGTTTTGTGTGGTTTCTTCAAATTTATTAAGAATAAATGTACTATTCACCTCATAAAATACAGATCTGTTTATTTTGGTTTTGCTAACAATTCCATAACGGCTCATTAAATCCAAGTGCCTTGAAATTACTGACCTATCTTGCGTAAAGTTTTCCGAAATTTCGCTAATGTTTTTTTTGCCACTGCTAGCAATAGACACTAATATTTTACTCCTCACAGGGTCAAATAAAGCCTTGTAAAATTCAAAATCAACGTTTTCTTCAATATGATTTCCACATGCTAGTGTTTTATATTCATTTCCCATTTTTATCACCATCTTTATTATATATGCACACAAATGCACATGTCAAGTGTTATTTATTTGATGATGCCTTAGATAGTAAACAACGTACTTTGGATAGGGAGAGCATATAGTGGCAAATTAACTGGAATTGTTGATTATCGCAAGCAACAAAAAAGTAGTATCATGTTTATTACATCTTTTTTACCGTTATGCCGTAACTCTCTATATAATATTATCATTATTATTTGCAATGGTTAGCGCTCTCTCTGTTCCTCCTATTTGTATTCCTTCATCCTTAGCACTGCTAATCATATTAGCTCTCTTCTGGAGTGATCTTTCTCTTGCTTTGTAAAGCGCCAAAGTTTCAGGATCACTACTTAGATATTCTATTTTTTTCTTCTGCTTTTTTAATATCAACATCCATATCCATTAGAGCTTCTTTAAGTCTTCTTTACTTATATTTTCGCTAAAGAATGATAGCCATATTTGCAGCTTATAGAAAAGTATTATACCTTAATATTGACCCTAAATGCCGATACCATATAATAGTATGACATACTAATATGGAGTATTGGTATATGATATATATATATTATTGAGATATCATATACAAGAATATAATATTAATTTAAACCATGGTATACTAGGGTATTATCATAGTTAATGAAGCCATGCTCTTGCTGGCATCTTATGTTATATGTTGTATTTTCTCATAGTAATTTTAATTATTATCTCTTATAACTCTACAGGGATTCCCATAGGTTACTTTATTATCTGGGATTGATTTAGTTACAACACTACCTGCACCGATTGTAACATTATTGCCAATAGTAACACCTGGTAAATAAATTTGCCCCTCTTGAGCCTAAAAGCTTGTTTAATATTTCTTCTTGTTTTTCTTTTAATTCATAATCTAATTGATTATATATTCTTATTAAATTTTTGGCTTTATGCCATTGTTTTAATAACTCTTCATCGGCGCAATCATATAATTCTCCAGCTAACATTTTTTCACGTTCTGTCATACTTATTCCCCCATTACTAAAATTAAATTATATTCACTACATTCTTTAGTATTATATACTGAGCCTCTTCCTAAAAACTTTAATTTATTCACAACGTCACTCCTAAATAATTATATTTAATTTAGTAAATAAAACTTCAGACTATATTTAAAACCTTTCATAAATATCAATCTTAAAATTTTCATGAGTAAGAACGAATCATAAGTATTAAAAATCACTTGTTTCGTCTTTTATGAACGAAGCGAACCATCTTCGAGCTAACATAACTCGAACATGAGTTTGATGATTACCAGTATCGTTGATCACGATAATTTTAGTTATCTAAGATTTACCTAGAAAACAGCTCTTGACTATAGTGTGCAAAAACGCTATTATAAACATAACGTTAACGTTATATTTAGGAGGTGCGTACGAGTAATGAATGATTTCATGCGTATAGGCGAATTATCTGAACGTGCTGGAGTAACCCCAAGAACGGTTCGATATTACGAAAGTTTAGGACTCATTCCTACGGGTAACCGTGAAGGTAATGGCCAGCATCACTACACCGAGGAAACACTTAAATATCTTCGAAAGATTGACCAACTAAAAAGTCTCGGGTTAAGTCTGGAAGAAATACGTGATGTCAGTATTATTTATTTCAATGATACAAATTTAATTAAAATTACGTCCAAACATAAAATACACGAGATATTGTGTCAGCACCTTGCTGATACGAATCAAAAAATCGATGCATTGCAGGAATTTCGTAATGACTTATTATCCAATATCGAACATTTCGAGCAATTGATTAAGGATCATCAAAAATAAAAATTTTGTCAATAACATTACGTTAACGTAAACGTCTAATTCGAAAATTTTGGAAGATGAAGGGGATCTTGTTTTATGAAGAAGAAGAATAGCGCAGTCGGAAATCCATTTGCTGCGTTTAAGCACAGAAATTATCGTTATTATTGGATCGGGATGGCCATTTCTACCACAGGCACATGGATGCAGAATGTCGCACAGCCCTGGCTTGCGTACAAGCTGACGGACTCGGCGTTTCTCCTCGGACTCATCAGCGCGCTTCAATTCCTGCCGGTTCTTTTATTTTCGCTGTTCGCAGGCGTTATCATCGACAGGTCAAAGAAGAAAACCATCCTGTATATTACGCAGTCGGCGTCATTCGGCATCATGCTGGCGCTAGCCATTCTCACATATTCCGGCCATATCATGTACTGGCATCTGATCATCTCGTCGACGCTACTGGGTATCGTCAATACGTTTGACATGCCGACCAGACAGTCGTTTGTCGTCGAGCTCGTCGGGAGGGAGGACCTGACCAACGGTATCGCTCTCAACTCCGTGCAGGTCAACCTAGCCCGCGTAATCGGACCGGCGATCGCCGGCGTGATCATGGGCGTCGGACCGCATGGCATCCCCAATTGTTTTCTCATCAACGCCATCAGTTTCGGCGCAGTCCTCCTGAGCCTTCCGTTCATACACCCGTACCCGATTGAGAGGCAACAGATCAAGAAGGACAATATCCTTAGAGATATCGTGGAATGCCTGAAAATTCATATACGGCCGCAAGGTGTTGTTTGTAACGTTGATCATTCTAGGGATCACCGGCACATTTGTGATGAATGAGAATGTCCTTGTGCCTGTCTTTTCCACCCATATACTTCACCAGCATGAGACAGGCTTTGGGCTTCTGATGTCCATGACCGGTCTCGGTGCTCTGGCTGGCGCGCTCACGATTGCATCGATCGGCAAGGGCAGCCCCCGGAAATTCTTCATCTACGGCTTCCCGGTTATAACTGGTGTCCTGTTGCTGATGGTCGGATTTACAACCACTTATGCGCTGACAGGGATCACGCTGTTGCTCATAGGCTTCTTCTTTATGATCTTTATGGCGAGCGCCAACTCCACGATACAACTCAACTCCACCAATGAGTACAGGGGCCGTGTTATGAGCGTCTATTCCCTCGTCTTTGCAGGGACGACTCCGATCGGGAGTTTGTTCGCCGGAGGGATCGCCCAGAGCTTCAACGCGTCTGTAAGCTTCATTGCTTGCGGTGCCGTCACACTCGTCCTGCTAACGCCGGTGCTGATCTACCTACGTGCCAAGGGCGGCATAGAGCCAATCCCTCAGAAATAGGCAGATTCGATGTGGCGTTATCATTTAATATATTTTATAAGTGTTAAACTTGCAAAGTTATTGAAAACCGTATTATTCAAAGACTGAATTTTACGGTTTTTTAATTCGCAATTTTCTACGATTGTTCAACAATATAAGAAAGTTATGAATTAACTTTTTAAAATAATATTGGCACTTTAATATTTTTATTTTGTTTTTTTCTTCACTAATACTGTCCAAAGAAAAGATTTTCCAAATATATTTTCATCAACCGATTCCTTCATTTCTCTAAATTCAATTATTTCAAAATATGCTTCCAAAATTGTTTTTAATTTATATTCAGAAAATCCAAGTCCTCCGTGCATTGAGTAGTCTCTATATACATCATAATCAGATATATTTGCACCACCTTTCAAGTTGAAACATACCATTGAAAAATGTCCATCTGGCTTTAAATATTTCAGTATAGTTTTAAGGTATTCATTTCTTCTATGTGGCTTTATATGATGAAAGCATCCACTATCATAAATGAAATCAAAACTCTCTAATTTATCTTGAAAATCATATATTGATTGACATAAAAAATTTACGTTTAAAGAATGTTTTTCTGCTATCTCTTTTTTCTAAAAGCTTGTCTAACATAATAAATATGTCATTTTCTGTTTTAATAATTTCTGAATTGATTTCATTGGACATCGTTAATACCTCCATATAATAATAGGATTCACTTTATATCTTGTTTTGCTTCGCCTTTATTTACCCTTCCGTCACAAGATAAGAAAGATACGAACTAATTATATTATTTTATTGAGATAACCACAAATGCTTTAATAGTGTGGTTATTTTGATTATTATCAAAAAAATTATATTGAATGTCTTCCTATACAAGTGCGACCTCTTTACTTAGCTTTGAAGGTGCAGTTGGTCGTGTTTTTAAGCCAATCTGGATGATAAGTTTTTGTTATACAGAGTTGGATTATTTCCCATATACTTTTAAAAATGATTTATTTGCTTCATCCGTAAATAAACTAGGTGTCCAAAAATCTATTCCTTTAGGGAGGTCAACATTTGTTTCATCATACATATAAACTATATAATCTGTTATTCTTATCTTGTCTTTAACTTTAATAATATGTGCCCCATCTCTTACTGCAAATCCATCTAATATAATCTTATGTGCATCAAAATACATTCTAATTCCAGGGTTATATCTTATATTTGGATCTGTACATACTTTACCAATGTTCCTAGAATTGACCACCAATTCACTACATCCATATAGATGGTCAAACATTATATGTTCTTCATAATCATCAGGTTCACCAAATGGAGCTAGACCTATACCAATTTCATCGTAACCTTCATCAATTAATACTCTAATGGATTTAAGATAACCTGAGCTATTTATAGCTTTCCAATTCTTTTTGTTGTACTATGAACTATCCACCTTGGGTCAGTCGCTCTTACTATATCTTCATCAAATCCGTGTATATGATAACGGTTAACAATATCCTTCAAATTAAATTGTTCGTTTTTTTTAACAATTACATTCCTATAATGGTAATTTTCATACTGAATATAGTCACTTAATCTATATTCCCATCCATTGTAATTTGAATTTATCTTAAGAGTGAACAATTCACCAGATGTATTATTAAATGAATACTGTCCAGTTATATCATTACAAACTATAACTTGAGCCCAATCTTTACCATAGTTACCTTCTATAGAAAATGGATTAGAGTTCATTTCATTCAAATATTCATCTACATAATATATTTTCATTATTTGAACACCTTTCTATCTCGAAATTCGTATGACGTCTCGTATTAATTTTAGTCCGCCATATCTTACGATTGTTGAACAATATATTAATAATGTTCATTAGGCATCATCAAAGAAATAACAAGTCAATATTCTGGTATATTTTGTGGTATGCTTCGTCACCATAACCATTACATATATCAATATGCGCAAGGTTTTGGTTCCTTGCCTACCGCAAAATATCCTCAGAATCTTTGACTTGTTATTTCTTTTCATATGCCTTATGTCCGAAATCTTTTAATATGACATTTTTGATATTTTAGGCTCAACAGTTTTAAATATATGTCTTAATACCATTATGGCTGATGCAAGCTTATATTTTATCTCAATTGGTACAGTGCTACTATCAATCATGAAATCTAAAACATAATGCGTTGGGATTTTTGCAAATTTTGCAATGGTATGTGCACTAATCTTATGTACTGTAATAAGAACTTCTAAAAATGCTTTAAATCTTAAATCTGGTTCATTTTCTAAAATATCATCTAGCATTAGTAGTAAATTTAAATTTATACTTTTACTTTTATATGAATTCCTATCTACTGCAGTTACACCTTGAGAGATATTAAGCTTTTCTCCATCAATTTTCACACCTAACAAATGTGATAGACATTCTAGACTCATTCCATATTCTTTTGTCAATTTATTCAATATTTCCTCTATCTCATTATCTCCGATGGGCTTAAGATTAACTGCCATTATTATCACCTCCATTGATTGTCGTACTTTTTTACAACTGCATCATAACTATCTATATAATATTATCATTATTTGCCACACTTTGTAATAAATTTTAACAAATTAGTAAAACATTATTGACGCAAAAAAAGAATCGCCATTTCTGGCGATTCATACAAAGCAAGCTTGGGTACTTCTAAGTATCAGAGAAACTAAGAACTCTGTTTATATTGAGATTAAATCTTTAACATCAAAACCAACGCTTACGGTGTAATTACCTTGAGGATTGTTATATCTTATTTTTGCTGTATGCTCCTCATTATCATAATACCAACCATCTTCAGCATTTTTCCAATTTTTTTCATCTAAATAAAAGTCTAATTTTTTACTTCCTAAAGTTATGGTCACAGGTGCTACGTCTCTGCATATTATATTTAAAGTTAATTCTTTTACTTTTGTTTTATATGTTCCTTCTTTATTGAAGCTAATTTCTACATTATCATTGTGATTTACTTTAATACAAGTCTTCAAATATTCACCCTTAAGATAATTATTAGAGGTTCCATCATCTTCGTATAGTGTAAATTCACAATTTTCAAAGGGTTCTATTAATATGTTTAGCTTTTCAATACTTTGTAAATGTAAATTCATTATATCTTCTGACAATGGTATTATAGACCCACTTCTAAAGAACAAGGGAATTTTATCAAGAGAAGTTTTAACTTCTAAAGTTTGCCCACCCTTATACATTTTTTTAGTGTACCAATCGTACCACATAGAGCCCTTAGGTAGATAAATCTTCCTTGTAGTTACGCCTTTTTCATAAATGCTTGCTACTAACAGTGATTTGCCAAACATAAAATCAAAACTTTCATCATAAGTATTAGCATCCTGTTGAAATTCATAAAACATAGGTCTCATTATTGGGGAACCTTCTGTAGATGCTTCATATAATAATGAGTATAAATAAGGTGCTAATCTATATCTTAATTGTATTGCACTCCTTATGTACTTTGTGTAGGAAGGGTACATCCAAGGTTCTGTAACTGTATTATCCGTATTACAAGAATGTATTGAAAATCTTGGTTGGAATATTCCGTGCTGAACCCACCTTACATATAGTTCTGGTTCTGGAGCTGGACCATAAAATCCACCAATGTCACAACCTTGATTTGCTACTCCTGATAAACCCATGCCAAGTATTACTGGAATATTAAATTTTAAGCTGTGCCAACTTGTATTATTGTCTCCGGCCCAAGTTTGAGCGTATCTTTGAATTCCTGCAAAACCCGCCCTATTTGTAATATAAGGTCTTACATTAGGATAGCTTTCTTTAAGGGCTTGTTTTGCAGTTAGCGCCATCAAATTTGGCATTATTGGTCTAAGTGCCTTTATAGGCATTTTTTCATCCTCAAATTTACATACTGCATTGGGGTTATTTATCTCATATTCACAGTTATCATTCCAAATACAAGTAATACCCTTATCTATAAGGGATTCCTTGAGATGCTTTTTCCATAATTCTCTACCTTTTGGGTTAGTAAAGTCAACGAAAGAAGCTTTTCCACCCCAATATCTATCTATATGTGGCTCTTTTCCATGTTCATCCATAATATAGGCATTTGCAGCTTTAAACTCATCATATAAAGCATTAGTTATAAGCATTCCAGGCTTAACATTTGGAGAAACATCTGCGCCTTTTTCTTTCATATTTTTAATAAATTTTTCAGGATTACTGAACCGATCATAGTTCCAGTTAAACACATATCTTTTTCCATCATTTCCTGTAGTATAACCTGAAGATAGAAAAAATCCATCACAGGGGATTCCTTGTTCTTTTGTTTTATCAATAAATTCTAAAATTGCTTTGTCACAATGTTTTTGGAGCTCTGTATAAAACATAGTAGATCCCAAATACCCTAATGAATACAATGGGGGTAAAGCAGTTTTACCAGTTAAATCTGTATACTTTTGTACTACATCTTTAATCTGTGGTCCGTACATGAAGAATAGATCTAAGTCTGTGCCTTCAGTGGAAAAATAGCTATATTTATCCCAGTATCCACTTCTTTCACATCCCATATCAAAAGTAGATTCATATGAATTATTATAAAATAAACCACTGGCAATGGCATTTGTTTTATCTAATTTTATATAAAAAGGTATATGTTTATAAAGTGGATCTGTTAGTTCTGAATTATAGCCCAAAGTATCCATGTTATTCATTCTCATTCTTTTTTTAGCTTTATTTATATACCCAGCTTTTTCACCAAAACCGTAAAATGAATCATTGTCATTTATACAGGAATAATGACTCAATCTTCCGTAGTCATCTTTTACATAAGATTTCTCTTTTAAATCAGAATGTAAAAGCACACCTTCATTATTGTAAATTTCTATTGTAAATGGGTCCTTATTTATATTAATCTTTAGTAAATCTGTTTTCAAACAAATATATTCATTGAATTCCTGAAACTTTGGAATATATGGTTTTATTCTTTTCCTTTCTTCTGACAAAATAGAATCCATTTTATCTTCCCATGCTGTCATAACTAATGTGTAAGAAGCTTCTTTTGGAAACTCTTTTTCGAAAGTACATCTTATTCGAACTATATCACTTTTCATAAACATAATTTTGAATTTCCCACCATCTGTAACAATATCAATGTATTCACCTTGGTTATCTATTTTTTCTATTTTATTACTCACCTTCATAAATATTTACCTCCATCTGGATAATAATTTAAAAGAGAAAACATTGTTATAAAATGTTCTCTCTTTTAAACCCCAATTCATACTTTTATGCGTTTCTTTCTCTAAGTTCACTGGCTATTTCAATACATTTATTGTCTGTTAAATTATACAATCCAACAATTATAATTATTGCAACTGTTAAAGCAATAGCTGGGTATAAAAGTAGCAATCCTTTTATTCCCATTAGCGCACCTACAGTCTGTTTTACTTTTGGTATATATCCTGTTAATGTCAGGCCTGCACCACCGGCAAAACCAGCTGCGGATTGTGCAACTTTTCTAGAAAAACTAAATACGGAATAAGTGATAGCACCTCTTTTTTCTCCAGTTTTCCATTCACCATAATCAATAACATCAGAAATCAATGCCCAAGTCATTCCATTAGGAATACTTATTCCGAAATAGGCTATACTTTGTAATATAATAAATGATGCTAAATGTAAAGGAATTATAAAGTTTATTAAGTCAGCACAAATACTTATTGCAAAACCAATTATAACTGTATTTTTCTTTCCAAATTTTCTTGATAAGATAGGCATAGCAACAACACCTAGAAGCGAACATCCTATACTTACAAAACTTATATAAGGCATAAATCCCATATTACCAAGATTATATTGGCAGAAATATACTAACATTGCAGATCTAAGATTAAACGCTGAAATTGAAAATATTGTCATTAAAATTATTACCAGTAATGGTCTGTTTGTAAATATTGTTTTGCCTATACTTTTCAAAGTTATTCTTTCAACTTTTTCTTCAACTTCTGATATATGTTCTTTACAATTTCTTACAGTTACATAAAATGCGCCTACTCCAAGTAGCGCCATAATACCAATAGCAACTGGATATCCTATGCCTGGATTTTTAAATCTTGAGACCATAGGTATAACAAATACGCTAGATATTAATAATGCCATAGTGCTACCTAACTGTCTAGAAGCTGCAAGAGAAGTTCTTTCTTTAGGATCTCTAGTCATAGCAGAAGCTAGTGTACCATAAGGAATATTGGTAAAAGAATATGCGGCACCCCATACCATATATGATGCATAGGCATATATTATCTTACCCAGCATGGAAAAATTAGGTGCTAAAAATACAAATACAGATAAAAGCGCCAGAACTAAACCAGAAACCATCATTACTGGTCTGTACTTACCCAATTTGGGATTAACTTTTCTTGACTCAATAAACGCTCCTGCTACAGGATCAATTACAGCATCAAATAATTTTGTTACTAAAAAGATGCTTCCTGCAACAATTGAAGGAATACCTGCAACATCTGTAAAAAATTTAAGTAAATACAACTGCCCCATATCAAACATAAATCCATTTCCTACATCACCAAAGCCATAGGAAATTTTCTCTTTAAAAGTTAATTTGTTCATTTACGTTCCCTCCATCTTATGTATTATTTAGTTAATAGTTAATCCATTAGTAGGTCTAAAAGCTAGAAGAACGTTTACATGACTATTAACAGTATTTCTCAGTTAATAGTATGTAAATGTCAACAGTAACATTGCGTTCTGTTGACATTTCTTAACTATTAAATTTGCATTAGTTTATTTGAAGTTCTTAATGGACTTCATCTTTCCAATAGCTTCCCACAATCCATTCAAATAAGTTATGCCAAGAGCTCTATCATACAAGCCATATCCTGGTCTTGCTTTTTCATTCCATATCATTCTTCCATGATCAGGGCGCATATAACCCTTAAAATCTATATCATGATAAGCTTTCATTATCTCAAATAAATCCAAGGAACCATCTGAGGAAAAGTGAGATGTTTCATGAAATGTCCTATAAGCAACATGTTTTATATTTCTCACATGTGCAAAATGTATCCTGCCCATAGCACCAAAATATCTTATAAGTTCTGGTATATTATTTTCTGGATTAGAACCAAGGGAACCACTACAAAGTGTTAATCCATTGTAAGGACTGTCTACAAGTTTTACGATCTTTTCTAAATTATCTTTGTTTGTTACAATTCTTGGTAGTCCAAAAATGCTCCAAGCTGGATCATCAGGATGAATAGCCATCTTCACATCAGCTTCTTCACAAGCAGGGATGATTTTTTCAAGAAAATATTTTAAATTCTCGAAAAGCTTATCCTCATTAACATTTTTGTATTGCTCAAATACAGTCTCTAATTCTTTTAATCTGTAAGGCTCCCATCCTGGAAGTACAAATCCATTTGAACCTGATTCCATATCCTTTACTAGTTGAATTGGGTCCGTATTTCTTATTATGCTGTCTTCGTAGGAGAGTACTTCAGAACCGTCTGGAAGCTTTTTGCAAGATCTGATCTGAGCCAATCAAATACTGGCATGAAATTGTAGCACAGTACTTTAACCCCTGCTTTTCCTAAGTTCTTTATTGTTTCTATATAATTCTCAATATAGACTTCTCTTGATGGAAGACCAAGTTTAATATCTTCATGGACATTAACACTCTCTATAACTTCCAGTTCTAAACCTGATTTGTTAGCAGTTTTCTTTAATTCAAGTATTTTTTCTAGTGGCCAAACTTCTCCTACTGGTATATCGGATAGCATACCTACCACTCCAGTAGTTCCAGGTATTTGCCGTATCTGACTCAATGTGATGCTATCATCCTTTTCACCAAACCATCTAAAAGTCATTTTCATATTAATCCACTCCCTTTTATAAATATTTTTGTAAGGTAGTCCTTACGGCGCCAGTACCAGCAATCATTTCTTTTAAATAGCCTTCAATTTTTTCTCCAAGCCCTATTTCGTACAGGTTTAATCCAAAGATTTCTTTCTCTGAAAGTATTGGCTTAATGTTATCTCCCACTGTTTCTGGATCGCCTAATTTTATTTTGGAAACATATTTTTGTAAATTTTCAAGTAAAGGATCTGAGCTTAAAATCATTTTCTTACCTGAGTCATCTATACCCATAAGATATCTGCACCATGCTGCAATAACTAAGGGAATATATTTAAGTTTCTTTGGATCTAAATCTTCTCTTTCACTGTAAGCTTTAATAGTTTCACCAAATCTTATACCAACTTTTTGAGATGTATCTGTAGCAATTCTCTCAGGTGTATCAGGTATATTGGTATTTGGAAATCTTACTTCAATAACTTCTTTTATGAATGCCTTTGGATCAAGTATTCCCGGATTAACAACCACAGGCATCCCTTCACCATAGCCTATCTTCTCTACGAGTTTCTTTAAGTCTATGTCTTTCATTTCATCTGCAATTAGTTTATACCCTAATAAACAGCCAAAGATTGCAAGAGACGTATGCAGTGGATTTAGACAAGTACATACCTTCATCCT
Organism: uncultured Clostridiaceae bacterium; assembly: GCA_963725425.1. Classification (GTDB taxonomy): domain Bacteria; phylum Bacillota; class Clostridia; order Clostridiales; family Clostridiaceae; genus Clostridium_I. The sequence goes on along the minus strand of CAVRYJ010000044.1, from coordinate 23,592 downwards.
TTCCACTTTCTCAACAGTATCCCTATCAGTGAAAAACACACCTGCTTCTTCAAGAGGCATACGGCCATTGGGGAACTTATCCTCTACCACAAGATATTGAGGTTTCTCAGAATTTACAAAAGGAGCAATAAAAGTATTTTTATTTGTACGAATAATTTCTGTACTTCCAAAATCATCTGCCTTCAATTTTTTAACAACCACTTCTGAAGGTCTTGGTGTGATTTTGTCTATCATTGACCATGGAAAGGATACCTTCAAAGGATTATTCATATATTCAAGAAAGCCTTTTTCAACTAGATTATTTTCTACCCATTTTTTTACAATGGTTAAAATTGAGTTATTAAGCTTTTCACCATTATGTGAGCAGTTATCCATACTTACAAATGCAACGGGTAATTCACCATTTTTATATCTTGTATAAGCTAGTGATGCAACTTTAGCTATAATACTTTTGCAATTTACAGGACCATTAGTTATATCTTCCTGAACAACAGGTAAGTATTCACCTGACATATTTTTTAAATTATAGCCCTTTTCAGTTATTGTAAAGCTCACTACCTGAAGCGATGGTTTTGTAAATATCTGCTGCAGCCTTTTCCAATCAGTTGATCTAGAAGCGTCGCCTACCAGACTCTCACTTATACTACCTAGTACCTCTTTCTCAAGGCTGCCATCAGTATTCATAATTGCAATTAAGCTCAAATTATCATAAGGGGTATAAATTTTATCAATAATTTCAAAGTCAAAGCCTTCTACTGTAACAATACCCGTTTCTGCTTTTCCCATATTCAAAAGCCTTTGTTGCAACATAGCTATAAATCCTCTAAAAATATTACCAGAACCAAAATGTACCCAGGTAGGATTTTCAAAGGTTTTAGCACACATGTCTTCATAATCAAACTTTGGTAGCTGAGTTCCTGCTTTTTTCCACAGATCAATATTTTTTATACTTTCTTTGTTTAAAGTTAACATTACATTGCCACCTTCCCTATTAATAAATTAGTTTTTATCAAACCGTTTACTTTATTTTATCAAAACTATAGTTATTCATGAAAAAAATATATTGAAAATTATAAGTATTATGAAAAACAAAACACATATTGAAGATTATAAGTATAATGAAAATAAAACACATGTTGCATACTAAGTATACTTGTATACAAGTTAGATTAAATAAATATTGAAACTGTGAATTCCATCATACATTTGTAATAGGCTATTTAAAATACGAAGGATACTCACTTATCAATATCATTTTATCATCGTTTACTTTTGTTAAGTGCTCACGAATCAAATTTTCACCTAATTCACCATCTTTGGTTTTAATTGCATTAATAATACCTTTATGTTGAGTAAGGACAGTATCCATATTCATATTAGATATTAAATTAAGTGCCCTTATACGATCGAAATCCCCATTCATAAAATGAATAGCATTCCAAATTCGTTCTTTTTCACATCCAATGAAAATAAGTTTATGAAATTCGTTGTCTAAATCCAAAGCTGCACTATATTTTTTTTTGGATATGCAAAATTCCTGTTGATTGATATTAGATTCCAATTCAAATAAATAATTTTCTCCAAAACCTTCACAGGCAAGTCTTACAACTGATTCTTCAAGTTTCAATCTCATAAATCTAGCTTCTTCAACACGTTTTAAGTCGATATAAGAAACCTGAGTACCCTTTTGAGGATAAACTTCTAACAATTCTTCTGAAACTAACTTTGCAAAAGCCTCTCTTACTGGTGTTCTACTTACATTAAGACTAGTTGCAATTTCATTTTCAGAAATACTTTCCCCTGGCTTAAGATTAAGATCAACTATATTATTTCTTAATACCATGTAAGTAAAATTCTTTATAGATTCGAAAGATTTTTTTTCTAATACTTCAAGTTTCATAATAAAATTTTCCTTCAGTTCAAAATATTTTTCTAGTATAACTAGTATGCTTACATACTAGCACCAGAAATCTATTCTGTCAATAAAAACTGAAAATCAATATTAGTTTTTATTATCATTATATAATATTGATAATAAGGGTCAATATTAAGTTATAATTAGTTAAGTTATATTGGTAGAATATGGAGCAATAAAAGGGGGATTATAGATTGTTAAATAATAAAAACATTGAAGTATGCGTATGCAGTGGAATAGCACATGACATTGTGTCTACGGCAATGAAGAGCGAAAAAGATGGTATTGGTAGGCTACCAGAGCCAATAAATAAAATGGACCATATATTGGAACTCATCATATGAGGTTTTTCTATTTATGGAGTTTATACTATCTTTAATTCGTAATTTTCAAAAGAAGTATTAAAATGTGCTACGCTTTTTTTATTTTTCTTCTGGTGACAGGGTGGGGAATGGGCTTATATCCCAAAGCCTGTTTATGAGTACTAAAATTAGGACTTAATAAAAAGTGTTAGCAACGCCACCGGGGGGCGTTATTTAGCTTGAAACAATTTTAATATACGTAGTCTAAGAACACAGGTAAAACTGAATTATTATTAGTTGAATTCCAAGTTAGAACGGAGTCTACATATTCATTTTCTCCCTCTAATTCTATGAATACTAGTTCATCATTTTCTCTATCATCTATATATTTGGGTAATATGGTTATACCCATTTCGGCTTTTATCATTAAAAATATAACGTCTATTGAATCAGTTTGATGAATTATCTTAGGAGAGAATCCGCAATCAATGCAATTACTTATCATTCTATCAAATCCATTTGGAGCTTCATTTCTCTTGATAAATATAAAAGATTCATCCTTTAAGGAAGCACGAGTAAGTTTGGATTTGTTTGCTAGAGGATGATTTTTATATAATATGGCATAAAGAGGATGTCTCATTAAGAATTTCGATTTTATATTATTATACCTATCTAATTCAAAATCTACATTAAATGCAACATCTAATAGACCATCTTCTAATTGTTTATTTAAATTTTCAATGTTATCTTCTTTAATAGATAAATCGATTAGAGGGTAATCCCTGCGAAAGTTTCTAAGCAATTTTGGTAAATAAGCTTGTTGATGTTCAGGGATAATTCCAATCTTTAAGAAGCCGCTATATCCAGAGGTTGCCAATTGAACATTTTTTATTGCTTCATTTGCTTTAGCAATAACTATTGTTGCATCTTTATAAAATACATGTCCAGCCTGAGTAAGCTTAACACAACGATTATTTCTTATAAATAGTTTTACATTAAGACTTTCTTCTAAAGCTTTAATTTGCTGGCTTATTGCAGTTTGAGAGATAAAAAATTTCTTCGCTGCTCTGGTAAAATTCAAACAATCAGCTACAGATATAAAATATTGTAATTGGCGAGTATCCATATATTTATCCCCTTAATTCTAATAATAATTTCATTATATGCGCTAATTTTAAGTTAGTAAACAATGGAATAAGAAGGGTTTCTTCTTATTCCATTCGAATTGATGTTAGAAATAATTATTAATACAAATTATAATTAAAATATAAGGTTAAAATATTAACAATATTTTAACAAATTAAGGGTGAGGAGTGAAAAAATTTTATGAAAAAGTATGAACATGTTTTTAAACCTATTACAATTAAAGGTGTGGAGTTCAAAAATAGAATTGAAGTAGCACCAATGGTACCATGTATGGCTACACCAGAAGGTTGGGTTACAAAAGAGTTAATTGATTTCTATAAGCCATTTGCTAAAGGTGGTGCAGGAATAGTAACTGTTGGAGATTCTGCTGTAAACTGGACATATGCAATGGATCATGAAGGACAAATAAACTTAGGTGATGATAACGTAAAAATGGGACTTGACCACATAGCAGATGAAATACATAAATATGGGGCAGTTCTGTCTATAGAATTAAATCATGGTGGAAGATTTTCTAATTCAATAAACCTTGCTAGTAAAGGATTAAAACCAATTAGTTCAACGCCAAAACCAGCAGAAATAGATGAATATTTTTCAAAGCTTCAAGGAAAACATCCAGAAGAAGTGGAAGAAATGAGTATTGAGTTAATAAATAAGACAATTGATGATTACGCCAGTGCTGCATTAAGATGTAAAGACAGTGGATTTAAAATGGTAATGATTCATGGAGCACACGGAATGCTTCCATCTCAATTCTTATCATCTTATGTAAATAGGAGAACTGACAGATATGGTGGAAGTCTTGAAAATAGGGCACGTTTCTGTATAGAAATGTTAGATGCCATTCGTAGCAAAGTTGGAGAAAACTTTATTCTTGAATATAGAATCAGCGCTGACGAATTAGTTGAAGGGGGAATGAAGGTGGATGAAGTAATTCAGTTTGTAAAAATGATTAAGGATAAAATTGATATACTTCATGTATCAGCAGGAATGCTTCCAAATCCATTTACAATCCAATATATGATACAACCATTATATATCCCATATATGCCCAATATACATTTTGCAGAAGAAATAAAACAAGCTATTGGGGATGACTTATATGTAACTGCAGTTGGTGCTGTAATGACTCTTGAAAATGCAGAAGAAATTTTATCAAGAGGAATTGTAGATTTTGTTGCTATGGCAAGACCTTTTGTAGCAGATCCAGAATTTATGATAAAAGCGGCACAAGGTAGAAACGAAGATATTAGACCATGCATAAGATGTGATAACTGTTGTGGACGGTCTGCTTTCTTTAAGAAAACTCGTTGTTCAGTAAATCCAATAAATGGACGTGAAAGTGATTATCCAAAGGGAAGAGTGGATAAGGCAGATGAAAAGAAGAAAGTTGTAATAGTTGGAGGTGGCCCTGCAGGAATGCAAGCAGCGCTAACAGCAATGCAAAGAGGCCATGAAGTTAAGTTATTTGAAAAAACAGATCACTTAGGTGGAACACTAGTAGTTGCATCAAAATTAGATTTTAAACAAGATCTAAAAAATTATTTAAAATGGCTAGTAAATCAAACTATGAAGTCAGGAGCTGACATAGTATTTAATACAGAAGTGACTAAAGATACTATAAAGACTGAAAATCCAGATGAATTAATAATAGCCGCAGGGGCAACTCCATTTATTCCAAATGTGCCAGGGATCCACAAGAAACATGTACATTGGTCAGGAGATGTAGATGCTGGTAAAGTTGAAGTAGGAAATAAAGTTATTGTTGTTGGTGGAGGCCTTACTGGAGCTGAATCTGCATATGCATTAGCTAAAGCAGGAAAAGATGTAACTATTCTTGAAATGCAGGGACCAGAGGCACTTTTAAATGGTGCATCATTAATAGTAAGATTTTCATTACAATCTTTATTGCAAAAGTATAATGTAAAAATTATAACTAATACAAAACTTGAAGAAATAACTGATGAAGGAATCAAAACAATAAATACAAAATTACAATGGAACAATTTAGAAGCAGATACAGTAGTACTAGCTTTAGGAATGAGACCATGTAGAGATAAGGTTAATGAATTAAGAGATTTATTACCTCAAATGCAAGTGCATGTAATTGGTGATTGCAATAAGATAGCAAATGTATATGCAGCATCACATGCTGGTTTTGATGTATCAGCAGAAATATAATTTATTATGAGGTACTTATGAAGGAAAAAATTAAAATTGCTTTACCTACGGCTATAGGAGTTGCCTTATTACCACCTATATGGGCTGTTTTAAGTGAATTATGTGGAATTCAATTTGGATGGATAGCCCTTGCAACTGCAGGAATATATGTTGCTGCGGGAGATAATATTAAAAATGGATTATCAATCTCTGGTGGATTTTTCATGGGATGTGTATGGGGCTATGTAGCCACTAAAATATTAAAATATTACTCATGTATTAATCACTACTTATTACTCTTTTCAGTATTGTGCATTATGGGATTTATTTGTGTAATATTAGCATTTACAATTTTAGAAAAAGTAGTATTTTTACCAGCATGGCTTGGAGGTTGGGCGATTGCACTGGGAACGTTTGGACAGGCTGACACAAGTGCCATGGGCATTACTTTTATAAAATTATTCATTGCTATGTTAGCTGGTGTTTGGTATATAGGTGCGTTTAATAATTATTTTCAGAATTTTATAAGAAAGAATATTGATAGAAATGAGTAAAGTAGAATTAACACAAGAAGAAAAGAATCTATCTTATGTTAAATATTATTATAAAAATCTTAGCAGCTATTCCAGAAGAAAAGATAACTATGGGAGAAGGACTAGCAGCAGATTCAAAAAAAGCTTTAATATATTAAAGATAAAAACTTATTTTTAAAAGGCGAAGATAAGGGAATACAGATGGGATTCTTGTTATGGATGATGGAATTGGGTATGTTGCAAATTCTACCTTTATGAAAGATGTTACTGTAGAAATGATTGACTGGTGGTTTGGATGGCACAGTGTAAGCAGTGATTTAAGGTATAAAATATGGGACCCTGAAGATCACTATTATGCAAGAGCAGATAAACCAGAGCATGTATTGAATTCTGATGTGCCATTAAATGAAAAAACATGGGGAGTAAAATCATCAAATTAAGGAAGATATAGGTCTAGGTCCTCAAGACCTTGTATTATCTTTCAAATGTCCAAAAGATTTCGGATAATGATAATGTCTATTTTGGGTAGTGATACTTGTAAGTCAATGGTATGTGCTATTGGAATTGGGGATGTTCCAGCTTTTATGACACACAAGTTTTACACTACTTATGGCGGAACTATGTTTGAATCAAGATTTTGGATTGGATATACAGTTAAGAGAATGGAGAATTTGTAAAAGTCATTCCAGAAGGGAAATCAGTGCCAGAGATTGTTCCAAGATCATTATTTAAGCATAATATTAAGGAATTTACAAATTTAGCAGCGATTTTGCCACAATTATATAGTGAAGAAAAGAACAATTGGTAATTTGATGATAATATTATATATTAAGGCATCATCAAAAAAGTCGTATTAAAAAACAATACGGCTTTTCTGTTTTTTGTTATATATGATGATTAGTATGTTTCACTGTACCTTGTTTCTATATTCATATACTGAACGGGCTTTTTTTAGTGGAAATAGATTTAATTAGCTACCCCTTTTTCCTTCTTTAATTTGAAAATCTCTTGAACTGCTTGTTTATATCCCCCAGCCTCTTTAAAAGATTCACTTATTTTCCCTATGTTTTCAAGATAACTTGGATCTTCCTGAACTTTTTCAATAGCATTTTCTAATATTTCTGGTGTGATGTTATCTTTATCAAGAGAAATTGTAGCTCCAAGCTCTGCTACTCTTGCCGCCATATACGGTTGATCTGCCCCAATTGGTATTGCAACAAAGGGTACGTTATTATATAACAAATCACTAATACTATTCATTCCCCCATGGGTTATAGCAACATCTGTATACTTTAAAATTTCTGATTGAGGAACATAATTTTTCACTATGAAATTTCCAGGTATATCAAATTTAGAAATGTCTATATTATATGCAGTCATGACTACAACAACATCAAGCCCAGCAAAGGTTTTAAAAAATATATCGTAAAGTTTATCATTTGTATTATTAAATGCCGTACCTAATGAAATATACACAACTTTTTTATCTTTTAATTTTTCAAAAGGAAAATCTATATTTTCCTTTCTATCATAGATTGGTGGACCCATAAACATAAAACTATCATCATAATATTCTGGGTGTGCAAGAAAAAGTTTGGATGTGTAGGCAATATTCAAATCACCTTTAACAAACAATAAATCAAGTATACTAGTAGATATTTTAACATTATAAATCTTGTCTAGCTTATCTGTTAACTTAATGTAGGTATCCGTTAATACATAATCCTTTATTTGTTTTTCGCTTATAATTCCAGCCATAAGCTCCTTTGCTGTGGCAAATTCCGCAAAAGAAGAAATTGAAGGGATTTTTAATATTCTAGAAATAATATAGCCTAATGGAAGTTTGTGACTGTGAACAATATAATCAAATTTTATACCTTTAATTTGTTCCATAATTATTGGAAGAGTTTCCTCACTGGTTTTAAGTACTTGACTAATACCATCAAACAGATGTTCTTTAATACTTTCTTTAGAGGTATCTTTATTATTAGTTGGGAAAAATTCTTTTTCACCATAACTTTTAAATGTTGCGCCTACTTTTTCTATTCTTTCTCTATATTTTTCTGAACAAAAATAAGTCACTTGTTCTCCTTGTTTTACCAATTCATCTACTAAACCTAGTGTTGGATTAACATGACCGTTTAATGGTATATTTAAAAAAAGTACATTAGACATATATATGCATCTCCTTCTTCTATGTTATTTGATTTTCTCTTGATATCTCACTCATTCTTAGTATCTCATCATTTGATAAAAAAACTATTTAGATAAATTTATAAATTTTGTGTATATGTGGGCATAGATGAGTAAGTATAACAGACTGACTGTTTTATTTGTTAAAATATTATTACTTTTGGTGTCCGCAATTACTCTGGTAACTTACCCTTCTATGTCTCACAGGATCAATGTCCTTAATTCCTTCGTTCCGTTTATCCAAAGGCGGATGTCAGTTCATGCTCGTATACCGGGTCTATGCCCTTATGGAGGTCTCTAAACACTGACTAATCCAAGTTTCTTTTTTCAAAGGTCAATACACAAAAACTTATGAATATCGTTTGTTTTCCACACTTTATAGCTTAAGAATAAACTTGATTAGCTGTGGATAATTTTAAGACAAGTATTAATTATATTGTATTGTGGATAACTTTATTAAACTGCCTCTCTTAATTGTAGAAATGCTATATCCTTTATTAGGTTTTGTGGATTATATGCAACCTGTTTAACCATAATTGCATATAGAATCCTTATTAGCTTACAGCATAGCAATATCAGTGATTGCTTCTTCTTTAACGGATTGTCTTTTCTATTCTTGTAGTGATCATGTAGCATCTTAAACTCCGGATTTTTAGCAACCAAAGGCATCATTACCCTGAACAGCAGTGCTCGAAGCTTTGACCGTCCTCTTTTACTTATACTCGTTTTACCTTTATGTTTGCCTGAACTATTCTCAATTAAATTTAAGCCTGCAAGTTTTTGTATTTGCCCTGGATGTGTAAATCTCGTAATATCTCCAACCTCTGCAATAAAGCCAGCAGCAGTGATTATACCTACACCTTTAATAGTTAAAATTTCCTTTGCTCCTGGTATTTGAAGGGCCAATTCTTCAATTTCCAGCTCTAACTGTTCAAGCTGTCTAATATATAAATCATATTGTTCTAAATTAACTATAAGATCTTTTTCACCCATTCTAAGACCTTCTTTAATGCCTATAGAAATTTTAGCTGCTTCAACTAATTTAACAGCTCTATTAAAGCCTACGGCACGTTTAACTTCTTTTCTCCATGCTGCAACTATTTGCTGAACACTTGTTGATAAGATTTTTTCTGGTGTTGGAAATTCCTTTAGGGTTATCAAAGCTGCTTTACCTTCCCAATCACCAAAAACATCATTAAATTCCGGGAAATATTTGTCCATCCATTGTGTGACCTTATTCTTTATTTTGTTAAGATTCTTGACAAGACCTTCTCTCATATCCATGGCTACTCTTAAATCGCTGTATATACCCTCTGGGATATAAGGTTCAAAATATCTGCCATCAATCACCAATTTAGCAATTGTCTTAGGATCTTTACTATCATTCTTAGTTTGAGAGTTATCATCAAGTTCTTTGATTCGCTTCACATGATATGGATTGACAAGAACTAGCTTTACTCCTAACTCCTTTAGGAAGTGTGCTAAAGTAAACCAATAATGTCCTGTAGGCTCCAACCCAACAATTATATTATTTTTCTGTTTTTCATTTGCTAGTGATTTTATCCAGTCTTCAAATATCTTAAAGCCTTCGGCTGTATTTTCAAAGGATTTTACTTTTCCAAGCTCTATTCCTCTGTAATCAAAAGCTCTCGCATATTGAACCGCCTTTGCAATATCAATTCCTATAACTAAAGTTCTTTCGTTTATTGACATAATCTTCTCATTTTGTGTATAATTCATTTTGAGTACCTCCACTGATAATTATAAATTTGGGATAAAAGTTCGAACTATTTATACCCTTATATTATCAGTAGGTGCTCTTTTTTTCAAAGTTCATTTTAATTCATAACAGGAATGCTCGTATTATCTTATTTTATTTTAAGTATATTATTGGAATCATTAATTGTTAATCTATGCCAGACAACGAATAATGCAACTATATAAATAAGAGACCATAAGTATCTTATCTGTATATGATATAGCAAATCTATAAGAAATGCAATAGTTATTAGAGAGAGAAGGAAATAAATATGGATGAGCAAAAGAATGATAAACTTTATGCAGCTAGCAATTCCATTGAGGATGAGGAGCATCATGTAGAAACACGGCGCCGTGGTGAAATCCTTGAAGACGCCATACTTAAGGCCGCATGGGATGAACTTTCAAAGGTTGGCTATGCCCATATGACAATGGATGGAGTTGCAGCAAGAGCAAAAACAAATAAATCAGTTATATATCGTCGGCGGCCAAGTAAGTCCAAACTCGTTCTTGTAGCATTACACAAACATGTACTTAACCCTCACAATGATGTTCCAGATACAGGTGATTTGCGTAATGATATACTTATCTTGCTTATGGGAATAGCAAAGCCACTGCAAATTATTGGCGCTGAAACCCTACATGGCCTCATAATCTAACATATTAATGAGGATTCGATCCCTTCAATTCAACAAATAATGAACGTGGAATATGAAAGCCCGCTTACAACATCCATGATGACCATTTTAAAAAATGCTGAACTTCGAGGAGATATCACCCTAGAAAATATTAGTTCACAGATTATTTCACTGCCCATGAATTTGGTGCGATATAAAATTCTTACCACCCGTGAACATATATCAGATAAAACCATCAATGAGATCATCGATGACATTTTTTTGCCACTTATTCGTAACAAATCATAAAAATAAGTTTATAGTGTATATACATGTAATCTCAGTGCAGTTCGTGAATTCCTTAGATCAAACGAAGTTGAAGAAATTCAAACGCTTTATTAACTATTTCCTTGTAAGTTAAGTTTAAATTGGTATATTATAGTTAGATACCTATGTTTTTGATGATGATGTGGTGAGCTTAATATTAAGTTGGTTTTATTAACAGCTTAGCTATGGTAAGGGGGACACTATGATGGCTGTAACATTTGGTTTTTTATATATCATGCTCCATGCAAAGTCTGCTTAATGAGCATCGACGATGCTTTGCATGGAGTATAATCTAATTATTTATAATCGTTGATATTCATTCTAGTTTGCAACAGGCTTTGCATCCTTAAGTACATTAAATTAAGGAGCTGAGTTAGAATGAAATATATGAAATTTGGGATTGGAGCAGAAAATTTTAACAATGGCGAGGTGCCAAAATGGATAATAGTAAAATAAATCAACTGAGACAAAAAAACAAAGAATTGATAGATATTATAATACAGAAGGTTCAGAAAGAATATAAAAATGATATTGATTTGATTGGTGTTTGCGGTTCTTTTTTTACTGGTGATTTTTATGAAAAATCAGATTTGGACTTATTAGTAGTTTTGAATAATGAAAGAGGCTGGGGATTTTCAACATGTTTTATCTTGGATGGCATCGGATATGATTTTTATGGTTCGCCATGGATAAAACTTGAGAAAATGGCGTCTTTTGATCATACCTTTGTATCCCATATTATAGATGTTGATATTGTTTATTACAGGGAGCCTGAATATAAGGATCGATTTATGCAACTCAGGCAGAAGGCACTGAATATTATAAATGGTCCCATGACTATACAGAAATACTTCATAAAGCAAGAAAGCATCTAGACGATGCCACACTTACATACGGGAAGATGATGTTGGAGGAAGAAATAGGCACTATCAGACAATTATCTGGAGGTATTATATATCATTTAAGTAATACTGTATGCTTTCTGAATCATAGTTATTTTAGACTTGGAGCTAAGCACCAGTTAGAAGAAATGCTTGCTATGAAACTTATTCCCAAGGATTTTGAGGAGTGTTTTAATGGGGTTATATATGCAACATCAGTATCTAGTATTAAAAAAACTACAACAAAGTTAATTAAGAAGGTTAAGGAAATGTATGATGAGATAGCAGAAGAAATACTTCAAAAAGCAGTTCCCACAAAAGACAATCTTAAAGGAACATACGAAGAAATCTGGTCAAACTGGAAAAATAAAATACAATATGCAAAGAAGCATAAGGAAACGCTTCTTGCTTTTTCTTCTGGGGTTAGCTGTCAGAATTTTTATAATCAAAAGGAAGACGTGTACCGTAACACTCTGTGCGTGGAATACCCCAATCGCAGAGTCTGCCGTCCGGGTCGTTAATGTACGCCATAATCTGACCGCTGCCGCCGTTAGATTCGCTCCCACCATCGTCATCCAATTTGCCCTTGATACTATCGAGTAAGCCGCAAATTGTTTCACAGTCCTGTCTCGGAATAAGACTTTGCTTTTGCCAAAAATCCCAATACCCATTACTCTCATAGTTTTTAATGTGCAAAAATTTGTGTGCGGGAATGGTTAAAAAATAAATTTTAACATCATCTGTAGATTTCATCATACCAATCTCTCCCAAACCTAAAAAGTAGCGAGTGAAACAAGATTCCTTTACGATTGAGCAAAAGCTTTGTACCCTTTTGCGCAGTAATGAATCGCCAACCTTCTAACAATACTTATCAATTATCTTCCTGTGGTCTGCCTTTCTAATGAATCCTTCTGCCTTTGCCATAATATATATAAATTTTAACCACATCCACTCCTATTAAGGATTCAACTCAATATTCACCTATCATTTCCATTGCATCCTTCGTATCAATAGCAGTCATTTCAACCCATGCCGTTTTATATCCACACTTTATGGCATTACATTTTGAAGCTATATTTGACCAAGCAGTACAATAATACGGAACTTTTCCACATTTAATAATTTCATCCGTCAAGATTTTAGTAAGCGTCACTGCTACTCCCGTTCGTCTATATTCTGGCAATACATCAATTCCAATTTGCCACATTGTATCAGAATCATTACTTGCACCTGCAACCCCTGCTATCTTTCCATCTATATACCCAACTGTAGCCAGTACATCTTTTTTATCACTTTCATTATCATATCCCAATGCCATATGAAACCTATTATCATTATATAAGGATAATATATCATTTTCTTTTAATATATTTACAGTAATATTTTTATTAATCAAAACTTGCTTTTCCAAATCTGGAAGAAAAAATTCTGCAATAAAACAAACACATTTATCGTACTCTTCGAATTTTTTATTAAGCACAATTAGCTGTGGTGTATCAAAGCAACGATATTCGGAATGTCTGCCAATGAACTCCTGAATAAATGGCTTGATTTTTTCATCTACTGATGCAACTAAACCATCACCATAATAAGTAAAGTCACAAAAAATTTTTTCCTGTAACACTTTTTTGCTCCGACATTTAATTCCGATATTACAACTGTGCTTCCATGATTTACAAAGTCATCAACTGTGCAATTCATATCTATAGCTGACTGCTCTATGGCAATTCTTCTTATATCTTTATTATTCATATAATCCCTCCTATTATTTTATAAATATATTTTAGTTTCTAATATCTTATAAGTTTTTATAGTTTCAATCTAATTGTTTTCTTGCCTTTTCTGAGCATATGCCATCCTACACATTGACCAATTTAGTGAAGTTTGCTTTATTTCATCGCTCAAATCCCACAGATTATCTACTATTCTAATTTCTACATTTCTAATAGATAACTCATTGAACAAATTAGTCATAATAATTTTATTAATAGGAACTTGCCTAACTTCGCTGACATAGTATCCTGATATTTCATCTTGAAGATAAAATTTTGAAATATCAAACTCGTATAAATACAATACAGTATTTTTCATGGTTTCAAACCACTTATGCTCTATAGCCACAACATGTTGAGATGATTTTGATGGAAAATACCGTTGTTTATCTTCTTTAGATGATTTATCAGTTGAGTAATATGTGACCCTTGGACAATTACGTGGAGTTAAGAAATTTGGGAGACATTCTTCATTTATTGCCCACACGAGTCCTTTAGTATTATCTATATCTACTCTTAATGGTATTCGTGGTTCAAATACCTTAATATTACTTTCTTCACTTACGTGAAATAATCGCATTTGGCCTACCTCACTTTTTATATAATATATTTTTAAAAAAACCAATGCTTCACCATTTTAATCATCAGATGACTATGCCCCATTAGGTAATATTTGAATCTTTCTTATAAACTCTGATAATGCTTTTTTAAAATGTTTTTCTCTTTTTTATGCACTCATATTTTTGAGTATTGAATCTGGAATAATTGATTTATAGGCAATTGCCCATGATTGTGAGTGAATATATCCCAATATTTTAGAATCATTAACATCTGCATAGCGAATATAGTAATCCATATTATACCATCCCCCATTTCATTACCATTCTATAAGCGAAAGTCTATTTCTTTGTAGAGTTGTTCTTATAGCTTAACCGCCTTTATTATAAATGACATTGGTATGATTTTAGCTTTAAAAGCAGAATAGAATTTTTCAGAAAAAACAGCTTCACTATTTAAGGTTTCTGTGTCTGTGTGTTCAATTAATCTTTCAACTTTCATCCCTGCATTTGAAAGCGAATTTATGTATGATGATAACTTCCAATTATAAAGACACATTTGTTGTCCACCATTATATTTATATCAAGTTAAATCACTATTACTTATACATATTTCATTAATAATATAACTCTTCAATAATTCTAAATCAGTTACATTGTATTCTATCTGTTTCTCATTACAATAACGTGAAGCTGTTGCATTTATAATAATATATTTTACTTGTTGTGGAACACGGCTTTCTGCCCATAAACCTGCCTCATATTTTGAGATAATTTTTTCTTTGACTTTATAAGACCATATGCGACATAGTGTTAGAATGTTACTGGTAAAATAACTGCTACCATAATTACTAAAATCAAAGTCATCTATATCACATGAAATTGAATTCCAAAAATCTTTTTCTGGAACATCAGGGAAAATTTCATCAATAGGTCTTCCTAAAAGACAAATACCGCTTTGTTTTATTAACTTTACATGACAAGCAATATCCGTATCCTCAAAATCCTTGTTTAAAATCCAATGAGTAAAATCGCCAACCTCAATCATTCTTTTATATTCATCTTCCCAATAATCGCTAAAATGGAATTGGCAAGGTGTTGGGTATTTCCAAGGTTTTAAATGTTCTGTAAATATTACAGAAAGTTCAATAGGGGACGGGTCTTTATGTATTTCAAGCATTTTCCTTGCCAATTCTAAGCGCTGATCAGCTATAAGTCTTCTATGAGAAACTATTAAAATATCAATATCACTTTTATCTTCAATAAAACAATTTGACGCGGCTGAGCCATGAAGATAAATTCCAACAAGACTACCATTTAAGCTCTCAGTAAATATTGACAACACGTTTTCTATTTGTTTTTTTACTTCTCTTGGTAATGTATAATAGTTATAAAAGTTCATGTTGCTCATTACCCCCGCTTTTATTATTTAGCTGTAGATATCGTTAATCTGCTTCATATAATGCTCATACTATAGTGCCATTTAGCTGTTTCCTCATTACAAATTTTTGCTTTGTTTCTGCATGAATAGTAAAGCCCAAGTTTTTATACATATAAGCAAACCCCATGAAATGTTTACGTTCATCTGTAGTTTCTTTTTCTGGATATACTTCAACATAATCATAACCATCATTCGTCGCGTCTTTACAAGCATATTTCAATAATTGTTTCGCTATTCCTTTTCTTTTCATATCAGGTGCAACAAGAAAACAATATATAGATTTTACTTTATCATTTGCGTCAATTTCCAATTCATTTACTTAGGGCATAAAACGATACCAGCCGATACAGTTCAAACATTGTGTCTTTGTATTTGCGTTACACCAACCAACGATACTACCGTCAAAATATGCTAGATATCCTTGTATTTTTCCGCTCTTAACATATTCAATAGCCATTGCTTTTCTTTCTTCACGCGATGGAATACCTGTTCCGAAACGGTGGTCGGCACTACACCAACACTCACAATAACAGGTATGCTCAGGGATATTGTCATCATGTGGCGTGGTCTCGAAAAAGTTTATATATTCTTCTACGTGAGCAGGTGTCAATTTTTTAATTTCAACATTCATTTCATTACCTCCACTAATATAAATAATCTGCCAAATTACAATTTGTCTGTGTCGTAACCATATATATAATATTATCATTATTAGACACATTTTGTAATAAATTCTAACAAATTAGTTAATTGAAGTTAGTAAATATAGATATTTTCACTGGGGATGTAGGCCTATAAAAGTTGAATTAATATTAAATTACCTTTTAATTTATTCCTAAGAATTGCAATACCCATTGTTACATTAATAGAATAGATAATTGTCTTGACTGTTTCCGTGAAATAATTATATTTTTTGAAAAAGTGTTGACACTAACGCCACGTCATAGTGCAATATATATGTAGGGCTTACCTATACTAATAAAAACGCATAGCAGTATGAAATTTTTAATATGGATAAGAAGGGAAATGACCGATGGCATTATATGTCAGAAGATTATTTGCGAAATCCAGAGTGGATAGAAGCAGTTGATAAGAAATACGGAAGAGGTTCAGCCAAATTTATTGGAGAAGCTTTTAAAATGTATTTGAGAGATAAGCATCCTAAATTAGAAAGATTATATGAAGAGATTGCAGTTGACTTAAGTAAAGATCCTACTTCAGAAGAGATTCAACAAATTGTGGAAGAAATATAGGATACAACTAAAAGGAATAATGAATTTTATAAAGGAGATACGGGATTGAACTATAAGGTCTTTTTCTCCAATATGGCTGATGTTTATTTATCTAACGCCAATAAAGATATGAATGTTGTAGATAAGAGATATGGGAAGGGTGCGAGTAAATTTACTGGAGAAGCTTTGAAATTTTACTCTGAAAATAATAAGTAGTGAATTAGACCGGTATGTTAAGCAGATGGCTACCATACCAGGTAACAGCATGAGAGCCGCTTCCCCAATAGTTGCAGCTTTAACCAATACCGAGATTATTTCCATGCGCTTCAATCCGTCCGAAGTCCCTTCAGCAAAAGCCAATATGATAGGTTTTGTTTTTCCCGTATATCATTGGACCATGCCGGAAGCGGTGGTGAGGTTCATAAAGGGTCTTATGATCAACCCCAGCGCATATATCTTTGCCGTGTCCACGCCAGGTTTTATCAACGGTCATAGCTTCGAAGTACTGGATGGGATACTGAAGGAGAAGAATACTTCCATTAGAAATGTCGTCACTCATTTTGGGTGGCGACTTGAAATAATATTTAAAACGTTGAAATCGATATTCCATATCTTTAACTTTTACATATTCGTGGCAAGTCTCTCCTCTGATATTTTAGGATCTATAAATTCTAAACTATCAGTAGGTAATTTGCCACCACTTTTCTTTAAAAGTTCAAACGAATCATATTTATCTAATTTATATTTTGCTAGTATTTCATTAACATCTTTCCTTCTCTTATCTGGTAATCTGCTTGAAAAGGCAGGAAATATATCATGATTTTCATATACTTCATTTATATTAGGAAATGCTATTAATGGTTCAAAACCATTTTTAATTGCATCTTCCACATCTTTAACTCTATATTTAAATTCATATTTACCATACCTAGATAATTCTCCAATCATATATCTTTGTCTGGTCTTATAATCTTTCCAGCTTAGATAAATATAATCACGTTCATTGATTTTACGCATTATTCTGCCTCCATTTCAGCATAGTATATTTCTAAAATTTTCTCTCTTCTTTTAATTAGAAAAGCATATAATAATTTTTTTATGTTTTCATTAATTATGATATTATCATAACTATATATAATTTTCTTTATTTTTGCTTCACTTAAATTATCTCTTATCTTCTTTACTATAGAAAGTGTTTCTTCATAATATTTATCTTTGATATATTGAATTAATTCAAAATGCTTTATTCTATTAGAGTTTTCCCATCTTATCATAGACTTAGACTTACCGAAAATCAATGATTTAAATCTCATTTTATCTCTTAAAAAATCATAAGCATCTTTTTCATCAATAAGACAGCATAATGATGATCCATTATCATAAAGTGGCGAAATTCTTATATTTCCATTTGATTTATTCTTTACTATACCCCAATTACTATGATGTCTATCACTATTACCTATTAGTCCATCAAATATTGGTATAATTAAAAAGTCATTTTGTAGACCTGTTTCTTTAATGGATTGAAGTATCATTTTTATAGAATACGGTTCTCCTGTTCCATAATCAATAAATTTATCTTGATTATATTCTTTTAGGCTTCCCTACATTTGAACTTTTAGGAAATTTAAATATACCCTTTTGATTTGTTGTAGGATTAAAAAGCCATTTCTTTTCGCTGGCTCCACTTCCAAAAGGAGAATCTTCATCTACTTCCCAAGCATCAAAATTAATAAGCAATTGTATATTCACCTCCTTATTCATTCCAAAGATTTTTTCTTTATAGTGTATATATTCCTTATCAGTAAAGCTATATCATGATTTTTATATTATAACATCATTGTTTCGTATCACAGTAATGTTTATGCATATAATTGAATCTCTTATATTTTTTCTAATTATGTACCTTTGATTCCAAGAACGCAGTTTATAGAAAAAACATTATACATTAGTATTGACCCTTAATATTAATACTAGATACTAGTATTAAATACTAAAATGACATATTGATATATCATATACTTTTTTCCCCACAAACACAGTTCATTTAAAATATTTTCTAATGATTTTCCTCTTTCTGTTGGAATATATTCAACCTTTTCTTTTGATTTGGAAATTCTTCTAAAATATCGTTATCCATACTTTGCCCTTCTTTCAAAACGGTTAGTAACTAACCAGGAAGTGCGTACTTGTATTATTACATTGCAAGGCTATTATTATACAATACAGCTGTATTTAAGACTATAGGCACATGGATAATTCTAAATATCTTTGAAAGGAGATCCAAATTTTGAACAAAAAATATCATTTATATCAAATAGATTCCTTTACTAAAGAAAAATTTACAGGAAATCCTGCTGGAGTGATAACCAATGCTGATGGATTGACTGAAATTGAAATGCAGAAAATTGCCAGAGAACTTAATAATTCTTTATTTAAATCCAAAGCTAAACAGGGTGAAGCAATAAAGCGTGCGGGAATTGTTGATGTGGAAGTTAAGATAGAAAATGAAGAACCTGTAGAAGTAAAAATTTCTGGAGATGCAATAATTGCATTCCAGTCAGAAATAACAATATAGTAAACAATTTTATCCTCTGTTTATATTCTTGCTAAAAATTCATCAAAGTATTTATAAAATTCTTCTTTGTTTGCTAAATGGACGTTGTGATCCGGATGTGACATTTCACCAGCAATGCAATTGGAAATCAATGATTGCATTTTAACAAAATCCTCATCTGATACTGCGTCATTGCCTTTAGCTCTGATTAACAAAACCAGACACTTTATGCTGGGTAAAAGTTGAAACCAGCTTTTATAATATGTACTATAGGCTACCATGGCCTTAGAACTAAACATCATCTTATATCCCTCTACAGTTTCCACCAAACTATTCATAAAATATTGATATTCTAAATTTGAGCTTGCCGCTTGCTTAATAAAATTAGTTGCCTCATTTAGGCTGGAAAATGGTAAAGGCCAATCTTTTGTTAATGGGTCAACTGCTGAAATTTGATCTAGAGGCAGCGTATTTCGTATATCAGGTCCAGCTGCAGACTTGTCAAGTATAGCCAAGGCTTTTACGTATTTAGGATATACTGCTGAAAGATATCCCGCAATTCCTCCACCCATTGAGTGTCCTACTAAAATCACTGAATCTATCTTTAGAAAATCCAATAGTTCAATTATGTCCTCAGCCATTTCTTCAACCGTATATTTTGATATAGGTTTACTGCTAAGTCCATGTCCCCTCTGATCTGGTGCGATAATTCTGTATTGTTTTCCATAATGCTCAATAAAATCAACCCAAGTTTCTCCTCGTCCATACATTCCATGAAGACACAGAATAGCCATCCCTTGTGTTTTTGTATCAAAATAAAACATATCAATATTATTTAGCTTAGCAATGTTTCTGTAGATTTTGGCTTTCTCCATAGTATTACTCCTTCATTTATCTGAATTCAATAATGTTATTTTAAAATAGAACTATATTGCTTTATTTTTGAAAGAAACCTAACTTGTTAAACTTATACCATTCGTCAATTTTTTCTACAGACTTAACATTCAAACACAACATAATTTCCCTAGTGAATTCTAAAGAAGCCGTACCATTTGCAGTTATGATATCCGAATCACAAACTGCTTGTTCTTCAATAAAATTCATGTCGCCCTTGTAGTGGGGCGCTTGTGACTTCTTTTTTCATTGTAACACTTCCTTTCTTAAGTATTGTACAATATAAAAGATGACACCTATATGTCATCTTTATAGAGTTCATTTACAGTTCCGTTTCAGAAATTTTTCTACTATATCTAGTACATCATTACCCCAAAATGTAGGACAACAATGTCCTTCATTTTCTAATTCATAATATTCTACCTCTTTATCTAACTGCTTTAGCTTTTGAAAGAAATTACGACTATTTTCTATAGAAACGATGTCATCCTGTAAGCCGTGAAACATCAATATTGGGGGAATATTCCGTTCACTTGAACAATATGTTCTCCTTTCTAAATTTCGCGCCACAGTTCGCAACGCTGAGATTTTGTTAAGGACATATTAGCATATTATGTATATTTATTACAAGACAACACTAACCCAAAAATTAGTGACTAATAAATAGTTTACTCATTAATACCATTCCTATATTTTTTTAATTTCTCTTTAAATTCTTGTGTTTTATGGTATCCACAGGATTTGAACTCATAACACCAGCCTCTATATATACAATCTGGCACACAAACGTTATATAATTCTGGTTCTGTATATTTAATTGAATTCAATACTTCTTGCCATGCTTCCCTTGTTTCTTTTGATGCTTGATTACATAACCTTTTTCTTGAAATACTTATCATTGCTTGCGTTGTAGCAATAAATTCATGTTCAACAAAACTCCCTTGTGGTAATTCATCTCTATTAACACCTGTTCTATCTTCTCTCTGAGTTCTAACCCAATGCTCTATTCCAAATTTATGCCTTACAAAATGAACTGATACCCAAGATTTTAACTCATACCATTTGCATTTAATAAATAATTGCCTTATGGGAGAATGTTCACATAATAACATTCTTCTTTTCCAATTTGAAGATGGTCCTTTTTCACCTGCTTCTTTATTTATAGTCGTTCTTGCTGAATCGGCAACATCTCTCCAAGAACCTCTTATACCTAAAAATTTTACTTTCATCATTAACTCCTTACTTGAAACATTCATATGTAATTGTTTACAATTGTGCCACATGAGAATTTATTTACTGTTTTTTCACAACATATTACATTGGTGCAGCATCAATAAATTTTAGATTGCTACTTCTTTTAAGAATTTTATGAAATAAATCAACGTCATATTACATTAATAATTCATGATATTCCAATTACTTGCACATACCTTATCCCACTTCATTAGCCATTGATACTGTTCCTTTATAAAATCTTGGTTTACGCAATTTAATCCCTGACTTTCTATAATCGTTGCTTGAATATCAAAATGTCTGATAGCAATAAAATCAAATACTGCCCTTATCTCTTCATCACTCATTGAATAGTACCTACTGTATCCTTTAAGGAATCGCTTCAACATTATTTGTGTTTTAAAATATCCATCATAAAAATTAGTATCAGATAAATTAAAATAATCTGTCATATCGCATAAAGTAGCAACATCATACGAAGGACTTACTTTTGCCGAAGCATCAAAATCAAAAAGTGTTATTTTATTATTATCAACTAACATATTTCCTGTATGCAAATCTCCGTGACAAAAGCGTTCAGGAAGATTTTTTACACGGTTCCACAAATTTTCTCCATGCTCAATAAATTTTTCTTTCTCTTCGTATTCCATCTTATCAAGAATTTTTATATATCTATCGATAAAGAATTTTTTCCTATGGTAAACTATATTTCCAGTATACTCTTCCATAATAGAACGCATTTCTCCAGTGAGTCTACCAATATTCTCTATATCAGTGTTAATGTCGGGGCTATTTCCTTCAATATATTCATATAAAATACCAATGCGTTTCTCCGTTTTTGAAATATAATATGATTCTTCATCAAACGTACTGATTATGTGAGCAACAGGATATCCTTTTATAAATAGATAATCCATTATCTTAGCAGATTGTAATGCTTGTTCAGTATAATCTTTTCTGAACAATTTAAATACATATCTTTTACTATTTCTTTCAAGTAGATACACCTGTCCAATCATATCTCGAATCAATTTGATATTATCAAACTTGCAATGATATTTTTCTTGTATTTCATCCTTCAATTTCATCATATATGCTACACATCCTTCTTACATTTCGGCTACTTGCTTTACACGTTTAAATCTTACTTATTTATTACTTTTATTGCTTTTCACAAGTATAAAATAACCTTTTATTCTCATTCTTTTGTCCTTACGCCATCTGAATCCACTGTTACGTTTTATAAGAAAATTAATACATAAATTCTTACCAATCCGTCTTAATTTAATAGTAATATTTATCGTATTATCAAGTTTTCAATGATCATTATTTGTGTTTTCCGCTACAATAGTTAAGACGTAGTTAAAGAAGAAAGCGAATTAACACAATTATGCATTATGCTTTTAATAAAGTTTGGCTCATTTTTCTGCATATATCGTTAACCATTGTGGGATTGCAGATACAGGATTTGTTTTCCAATCCATCATTTGTTTAAGTTCATCTTCGGAAAACTTGCTTATATATTCATCATGACGATGCCAAAATGTTCCGTATCCGTCATCATATATTTCTTCCATATTTTTAAATATAAGTTTTGAAGATGTTATAGCGTTTAATATATCCTGCACTCTCCATGCATATGTTGTTTCGTAATCAAAAGGTCCGATAGTGTCATATCTTTTCCTAACCACAAGTTTATTTTTAGTACAATCAAATGTTCTGATATACGGATGTATCTCATACATCGCATATTTCCCTTTTGGCTTTAATATTCGGTATATATTATCATACATAGATTTTAAGTCATTTATCCATACATGAACACCATTGGAAGTATAAACAAAATCATATTCATTCGATTTAACTTTACTTAAATGCATTGTATCGTCACAGATAAATTCTATATTCAGAGCATATCTTTTTGAAATTGCCGAGGCTATTTCCAACTGTTTTTCAGAAATATCACAAGATGTAACTGATGCTCCGAGTAATGCAAATGCAAAAACCGCCTGATTGTCACCACTCGATGGCACACAAATCCTCATACCGTTGAATCCATGAATACCTCTACCTA
>CAVRYJ010000043.1:0-338448 GCA_963725425.1 uncultured Clostridiaceae bacterium | reverse complement strand
ATAGGTTTTAAAACATCTAGGTTAAAAATATAAAGTTTGGATAAAACTTCAGAATAGAACTCAACAAGGAGCTTGTCGCTCGTATAGAGTGATGAAATATTATCGATAACAAACGATTGATATTCAGCATGGGAATACCATATACCTAACATAAAAACACCTCACAAAACATTTATTTGGTAATAGATACCATATCTTCCAGACTATTTTTTCCTGCCAACTTTGTCAAGGTATATGGTTACAATAAATGCAATATAAAGGGAAAATATCAAAAAATATTTTGGGATTTCAAATAATTTTTTGAGGGGAAAATAAAAAATCGCCCCTGTGAAATTTAGATATATCAGGGAACGAGAGTTTCAGAATGAACTTACCTTAAAAATGGGGGGGGTACATCTTTAATTTATTAAATTGTTATGTATTCGTTTACTTAATATAATATACATATGCACTATATTAATGGTGTTGCAAATATATAAGAATGTAAGAGGGGGAAAAAGTATGAAGAGAAAATCAATAATGGCTTGGTGTATGGTTTTTATATTCTCATTAACAACAGGGACGTTAAGCGGATGCGGCAACAGTAGCACTAAAACAAGCAGTGATAACCTCACTGTAAGCCCCAAAAATCCAATTACTATTTCTGTGTTTGTAGGTGATTCTACAATTGCTACTGCTACAGCTAACAATAAGATTTACAAGAAGATTCAGGACGAGCTTGGTATAAAATTTAATATTGAACTTTTAGCAGGTGACATTAATCAGAAACTTGGTGTTATGATTGCCGGTGGTGATTTGCCAGACCTAGTAAGTTATAATTCAAAATTCCAGGATGCAGGTGACCTTATACCCCTAGAGGATAAGATGAAGACGGATGCACCAGATATTTACAAGCATTATACAAGTACCTGGAACATGATGAAGGATCAAAATGATCATCATATTTATTACATGCCAAACTATGGTGTTTATAGCGGCCAATTTTTACCCACAACTTATGGTGGCCCGGCATTTTGGATTCAGAAGGGTGTACTTCAAGATGCAGGTTATCCAAAAGTAACTACGATGAATCAGTATTTTGACCTCATAACAAATTATGTTAAAAAACATCCAACTGTTGGTGGACAGCCAACTATTGGTTTTGAAACATTAGCTACAAATCAACAGTCCTTCGTATTGGAAAATACTCCTGCACAACTTACAGGGCATCCAAATGATGGTATGGTTAATGTAGATAATGGCGTTGCCTCACTTTATACGGATAAGGACATATCCAAGACATATTATAAAAAATTAAATGATCTGTACAATACAGGCATAGTTGATAGAGAATCTATTACTCAGAATCAGGATCAGTATCTCCAAAAGGTATCAAGTGGACGTGTAATAGGAATGTACGACCAGCATTGGGACTTTCAAACTGGAGAAAATACTCTCTTAGCGCAAAAGAAATATTCCGAGACATATGCACCACTTGCCATTACTTATGATGGATATAAGCCTCATTATAAAGACAGACCCATTCCAAACCTTACAAACGGTTTTGCCATTACAAAGTCTTGTAAAGATCCTGATAGAGTATTAGCTGCTCTTAATTTACTAATGAGTCAAAAATGGCAGAAGCTTCTTAACTGGGGTGTAGAAGGAGAAGATTATTCTATAGATTCAGCAAGCAAACAACCAGTTTGGACAGACCAGCAGCAGACCAACCAAAGTGATAGTGCTTGGATGGCCAAAAACAAAGCAAATGCTATATATAATACTATGCCCAAGATAGAAGGACAATTTAGTGATGGAAATCAAACATCTGTAGGCGATAATTTAGTACAATATAAGAAGGGCCTTACTGACTATGATAAATCGCTCTTTAAAGCGTATAATGTAAGCAGCTTATCAGATATGATGGGAGTAGCACCTCAAAATCAGATATACTATCCAGCATGGGACATCAATATTCCATCTAATTCACCGGCTTCTTTGGCAAACACTGCAATTAATAATTCAGAGCTCAAGTGGCTTCCAAGGCTTATTGCTTCAAGCCCTTCTAACTTTGATACTCAATGGAGTTCTTATGTATCAGAAATAAATAGTGATAATCCAAAAGCCTATCTTGATGCTATTAACCAAGGTATTCAGTATAGGATTAAGAATTGGACTGTGAAAAAATAATATGAATTAAAGTAAGTAACAGGATAATAGTTAGATATATTATCCTGTTACTTAATAAGAATCTTTATTATGTATTTGAGGAGGAAAATATATGGCTGAAATGCAGCAAAATATAAAACATATAGTGAAACCATTAAAAAATAAAGAAAAGAAAATAACCTGGAAGATAATTAAAAGTCAAAGAGAACTTATCTTTATGTCTGTTCCTTTCCTTGCATATATAATATTATTTGCTTATGTACCTGTTTGGGGATGGCTTATGGCTTTTCAGAATTATAAGCCAGGGATTAGCTTTTTTCAGCAACAGTGGGTAGGATTGACTCAGTTTAAAAGTCTTTTTAGCGCTATGGGATTTGCAAGGGTTATACGAAATACAGTGGCAATGAGCTTTATAAACCTTGTACTGGGTTTTGTATGTGCTATAATTTTGGCATTGCTACTTAATGAAATAAAAAATGTGTTTCTGAAGCGTACAGTGCAGACTATATCTTATCTGCCACACTTCCTATCATGGATTATCGCTACAGGAATAATTGCAAATGTTCTTTCAACAGATCCAGCAATTGGAATTATAAACAATTTGCTTATGAAATTTCACATGATAAGTGCCCCTATTTTATTTTTAGGTATACCAAAATTATTCTGGGCGATAGTAGGTGTATCCAATGTTTGGAAAGAGGTTGGATGGAATACCATAATTTACCTGGCGGCTATATCATCCATAGATCCTGCTTTGTACGAATCAGCCGAAATGGATGGCGCTGGACGTTTTCAGAAAATGCTTCATATAACGCTTCCTGGTATAAAAGCTACTATTATGGTATTGCTTATTATGAATATAGGACATATTCTTGATGCTGGTTTTGAAATACAGTATTTCTTAGGGAACGGTTTGGTCTCTGACTACTCTCAGACCATTGATATATTTGTTTTGCAATATGGTATTCAACAATTTAATTATTCTCTTGCAACTGCAGCTGGTATATTCAAAAGTGTTGTAAGTATTGCTATGCTTCTTGGTGCGAACTTTGTTGCTGGTAAAATCGGGGAAGATAAGCTTATTTAGGGGGGAATATATATGAAAAAGAAGAAGACGGGTATAAGTACTTCAAAATTTGGAGACAGAGCATTCAATATCTTTAATGGAATATTCATGACTCTCCTCGTTATTGTGACGCTATATCCTTTTTTAAATGTTTTAGCAGTATCTTTTAATGACGCATCAGATACTATGCGGGGAGGCATTTACATATGGCCGAGAATTTGGACAACGTTTAATTACCGCTCGGTTTTTGCTAGCGGTTATATATATCACGCATTTTTTATATCTGTATCAAGGACAGTTATATCAACAATATTCAATTTATTTTTTACTACCATGCTGGCTTATGCATTAAGCAGAAAAGAATATGTTTTTAGAAAACCCATTACAATTGTGTTTGTTATGACTATGTATTTTAGTGCCGGACTGATACCCGGATATTTCCTTATTAGAAGTCTTGGTCTTATAAACAACTTCTTAGTATATATTATTCCATCTTTGATAGGTGCTTTTAATCTTATAGTTATAAGAACTTTTATAAAATCACTGCCTGATAGTATGATAGAAGCTGCAAAAATAGATGGTGCAGGGGATTTCAAAATATTTATGCAAATAATATTCCCTCTTTGCAAACCTGTTTTGGCAGTGGTAGGACTCTTTGTAGCAGTAGGTGCATGGAATACTTGGTTCGATACTTTCCTGTATGCTTCGTCAAAACAAAGTTTGAGTACACTGCAATATGAGTTGATGAAGATTCTAGCAACATCTATGAATCAAGGCTCTTCGGCTAATGCTACTGCACAAGCTAGTGGTAGTGCTGCCGCTCATAGTGCCACAGCAAGTGATACAGTAACACCACAATCAATAAGAGCGGCTATTACAGTTGTTGCAGCTGTACCTATACTTTTAGTTTATCCATTCCTCCAGAAGTATTTCGTAGTAGGACTGAATGTAGGAAGCGTAAAGGAGTAAGTGCATATCTTGAGGGAACAATACTTGGTAAGAGTAATATCGCTATGGGAACTAATTCATCCATAACTGTTTCATATAGCTTATTTTCTGCTGAATGGTTTTGAAAACTAAGTTCTACTAAAAAGAAATTGAAATAAAATATATCAGGCTAACGGCAAAAATAATTTTGGTGTTGCCTGATATAATAAATGAAATGTTAGAAATCATTATTGCTATTAAAATAGGGATATAGATCAAGATTCTTCATATACAATCCAAGTAGATTTGGAATAGGAAATTTTAAATAATAAACTCAACTATTAACTTACAGCAAACAAGCAGTGGCAATGAATTAGCCATTTTTGTTTGCTTTTTAAACTACTAGGCAATATAGGCAAATTACTAGGATGACTTTTGTTTGCACTTATAAAGAAGATCTATATGGTGATAGTGTATTATAATTTATGGAGGATAAGGTAAATGATAGAAGATAAAACAGCAACTAAAGGAAGCATTCTAATCTATACTCGAACACCAGTCCAAGATTTGTATTCATCACATCTTGCTTATAGTGCGCATTTGGCATATAGCAGCGATGGTATATCCTATGAAACATTAAACCAAAACTACGGGATTTTGTTTGCATCATCAACGGTAGCTTACAATAATACAATATGCGAAAAAGGATTGAAAAGCCCATATCTGTTCTATACAGCTAATGGAGGTTTTGGTATAGTTGCTGTCAGAATCAATGCTGATGGCAGTGATGATGGGGAGAGTAAAGGAAAAGTAATGATGTGGACTTCTGAAGATCTTTTCCATTTTAAGGAGATTGGTCTAATGGATTTGCACAAAGATGCTTATGTGGAGGAAGTTATCTGCGAATATAATTTTCTTACAGGCATGTATGTAATTAGCTGGAAAGATGGAGATGGTAATTTATACAAAAATACATTATATGATATAAATGATCTGGGCAGTGTATCATGCGCAGAAACTGGCATTACTATTTCATATACTACTGCAGTAACAGCGCCAGAAGGAGCTGTTAAAGGAAATGTGCTGAAGGTAGATGCACAGTTTGGTGTGGAGCTTCTCATGAAATGGTCACCTCTTCAGAATATAGATGTAAAAGTCCCTGATTTAATAAAGGCGGTTTCTGTGAATGAAGTAAATGCAGTTACAGCAACAGCAGTCTATAGCGATGGCTCCACAGCAAATAAACAGATTATATGGGATACGGACAAAATTGACTTTTCAAAATCAGGTACATATGACATTACAGGCACTGTCACTCAGGATGTATATCCGTTCCCATTAGCTATTGGATATGCCGACCCAGATGTTATTCAGTGGAATGGTAAATATTATTTTATTGCAACCAATGATAATATCAATGATATTGGATTATATGTACGTGAAGCAGATACAGTATTAGGATTGTTTGAAGAAGGAGTAAAGGAATATTTAATATTAGGTGTAAATGAATCTAAAGGACTGGTCCAGACTTTCTGGGCACCAGAATTTCATGAAATTGGGAATGAATTGTATATTTTATTTGCTGTCAGTGGAAATATATGGGGACCTCAATCCCATGTTATGAAGTTAAAAAGGAATGGCAATATTATAGATCTTGCTTGCTGGGAAGATCCGATTCGCATCATGAAAATAGACGGAACATATTTGGCAACGACGGGTATTACGCTAGATATGACTTATTTTGAAGCATATGGAGTATCATATTTGGTGTGGTCATATCGTAATCGTATATTTGACCCTGAGGATACTGGTTCCATACTTTACATTGCAACTATTAATCCGGCTAGACCTTGGGAGCTGACAAGCAAACCTGTATTGCTGTCAAGGCCATTATATGGCTGGGAGAATAATGAGCATACTATTAATAACGAAGGACCTTTTGCTATCGTAACAGAAGAATACGTATACATTACATATTCAGGGGGTGCAGCAGGTGGGTATACCTATGTGCTTGGTCTGCTAACAATCAAGAAAGGTAATAATTTACTGGATTCTAATAACTGGATTAAAAACAATGCACCTGTTTTATCCTACTACTCTGTAAAAGATGAGTATGGTCCAGGCCATAATTCATTTTTCAAAGATAAATATGGGAATCTGATGATTGCTTATCATGCACAGGAATCCTTAAAAGGAAGTCCGAGATGTACAGCAATTCGCCGAGTACATTTTAATAGCACTGGTATTCCGGTATTTGATATGTCGGTTGAACGTGATTTAAATGCAGAACTTGCTCATGTAAGCATGAAGGTTGTAGTTGAAATTTGATATCTGTATAATTACAACAAAAAAAGTTGCCAGTAAAAACACAAATTTTATGAGGTGAAATTATGGGTATATTAACAGTGCAGGAAAATAAAATTATATTTCAAAGAAGAGATGAACTTGCCGTCCTTGAAGCATGGGGAAAAGATAGTCTCCG
Organism: uncultured Clostridiaceae bacterium; assembly: GCA_963725425.1. Classification (GTDB taxonomy): domain Bacteria; phylum Bacillota; class Clostridia; order Clostridiales; family Clostridiaceae; genus Clostridium_I. The sequence continues at coordinate 331,825 of CAVRYJ010000043.1, read as the reverse complement.
ATTTAAATCATCCCCTAATGCAAGGCTGATAGATGAGGACTGGAATCTCCTTCCGCAGCCGGCAACAGTCTGTACAGCAGTATTAGAAAATGACAAAGCCACCATTACTAATGGTAAAATTTCAGCTGAAATGTTTTCCAATGGTAAGATAATATACTATAAGAGTGGTAAAGAGATTCTAGCAGAACGGTCTGAAGTGGCTTTTCACTGTAAATATAGAGATTATCGTGGTTTGGGTGGAGATAATCATCGTGTAGCGGTAGTTTTTCAGGCTAATGAGCATGAACATTTTTATGGTCTTGGTCAGGAACAAAATGATTGCTTTGATTTAAAGGGTTCTACAAGTCAGTTAATTCATAAAAATGCCAAATCTTCCATCCCGTTTGTTTATTCCTCAAGAGGCTACGGATTTATATGGAACAATCCTGCCATTGGCAACTGTGAGTTAACAAACAATCATTCCCTTTGGGAGGCTAACTCCACAAAACAGATAGATTATGTTGTAATTGCCGGCGATACTCCTGCGGAGGTAATGTCAAAATATGCTGATCTGACAGGACATGCACCCAAGTATCCAGCCTGGGCATCCGGTTTGTGGCAAAGCAAATTAAGATATGAAGACCAGGAAGAACTGCTTGAAGTTGCAAGAGAATACAAGAATCGCGGTATTCCATTGTCTGCTATTATTATTGATTATTTTCATTGGACGGAGCAAGGTGAATGGAAACTGGACCCTAAGTATTGGCCAGATCCCAAAAAGATGTGTAAAGAATTAGAGAAAATGGGAATCAAGCCAATTGTATCTATTTGGCCAACTATTAATCCAGCTAGCGAAAATTATGCTTATATGGACGATAGAAATATGCTTATTAGAACAGAAAATGGTCAATATGGAATATTCCCCTTCTATGGTCTGCAAACTTATATAGATCCTAGCAATCCTGAAACTAGAGAATTTGTATGGTCAAAGGTTTATGAAAACTATTATGAAAACGGAATAAAGAGTTATTGGTTGGATGAAGCTGAACCTGAAATCAATCCGGCTCATTTTGATAATCTGCATTTTTACAAGGGCAATGGAGAAGAAGTTGGACTTATTTATCCATATCATTATTCGCAGCTTTTCTATGAAGGATTAAAAAAAGCAGGTGAAACGGAGATAATTTCGCTTACCCGTGCGGCATGGATAGGAAGCCAAAGGTTCGGGACTTTACTATGGTCTGGCGATATTCCTTCCACCTTTGAATCTCTGCGTATGAGTGTTAAAACAGGATTAAATATTGCAATGTGTGGAATCCCATGGTGGAACAGTGATATTGGTGGTTTCTGGGGAGCAGACATTGAAAGTGACTACTTCAGGGAACTGATTGTACGCTGGTTCCAATTTGGAGTGTTCTGCCCTGTTACCAGACTTCACGGCGTAAGACTCCGAACCCCTAATCAAGTGGACCGTAATCCGGGCGTTAAAGAGCGAAGCGGCGGAGACAATGAGATATGGAGCTTTGGAGAAAAAGCTTATCCAATCCTAAAAAAATTAATCGAGCTCCGTGAGCGACTTCGTCCTTATATACATAAATATATGGATATAGCCAGTAAAAACGGTGCACCGGTAATGAGACCTATGTTCTTTGAATATCCACAGGATGAAATATGCTACTCTTTAGGTGATCAATATATTTTCGGAGAGGATATTTTATTTGCGCCAATAGTCAAACAAGGTCAGACGGATCGTAAGGTATATCTTCCTTCTGGTACATGGATTGATGTTAATGATAAAAAGGAATATGAAGGTGGTTGCTATGTGGATATGCATGCTGAACTTGATAAATTTATCGCTTTTGTGAAGAAGGGAAGCAAGTGCCTAGATGTATTTTGTGATTAACTGAATTGGTGGCTTTTGTAGTATTGGCTCATAATCTTAGAATATATCAATTTTATATTAGTATATATCATTGTTTTAAAGGAGTTAATATCTTATAATTTTCTGTGTAAAGAAGCAAAATCCTAACAGTTACGTGGCATGATAGCAAATATGCATTTTCATGTTTATTTGAAACTATCAATTAGGAGGTTGAATTGAATATATGATGGTATCGGAAAAGAAAATAGATTTATACAATGTACTTTGTTATACTAGATTGCCGCAGGAAGATATAGTTTATTCACCAAAGCTGGCTTATAGTATGCATCTTGCATACAGTGAAGATGGAAAGTATTTTAAGGATTTAAATCATAATTCTGGTGTTTTGTTTGCAAAGGCAACGGACAATGAAAATGGTACTTTAAATGCAAAGAGTCTAAAAAATCCATATATTTTTTATATGGAAGAAGGTACTTTTGGTGTTGTGGCTGTACGCATAGAACCCAATGGTGAAAACGATGAACAGAGCAAAGGTAAAGTGCTTTTATTTACTTCCTCAGATCTTTTGCAGTATAAGGAAGTTGGATTGATCGATCTTAAGGGAGATATTTATGTAAATGATGTATCATGTGAATATGATGAAAATAAGAAAAATTATGTTATCAGATGGAGTGACGAGAACGGGAACTACTATAAAAACTCTATTACTGATATTACGAGTTTAACTCGTGCATCTGTTCCAGAAAAAGCTGAAGCTTTTGTTATAGAACCTGTGTGTGCAGGTATTGAGGGAATAGTATACAGAAATGGTATCAGTGTATCTAAGGAAGTGGCACACCGACTTGTATGTAAACTTACAGTTCCAACAAATATTAAAATAGAAGTTCCTGAAAGTGTGTCTGTAACATCAGAAAAGGATTTAAAAACTGTGAAAGCCACTGCTGTTTACAGTGATAGAACAACAGATACAAAGTTGGTAGATTGGGATACAACCGGGGTGAATTGGAACAAGCCAGGAACTTACCATATAACAGGTATCGTCCACCAGGATCATTATGTATTCCCAGTTGCCATCAACCGGGCAGACCCATGCATTATTAAATGGGATGGAAAGTACTATTTTATTGCAACTAATGATGCTGACGGCAATCATACCATATACATGAGGGAAGCAGATACCATTCCTGATCTGGTAAAGGCTGAGGAAGTATTGATACTTGATTCCAATGTTTATGAGGGTATTGGGGGATTGCTTTGGGCACCGGAATTCCATATCATCGAAGATGATTTATATATTTTTCATGCAGCAACACCGGGAGAATTCTTATGTGAAGAATCTCACGTTATGAAGCTGAGAAAAGGAGGAAATCCAATGTGTGCTGAAGACTGGTCAAGACCTCAGCGTGTTATAAAGAAAGATGGCACATATTTATGTGAAGCAGGGAAGACAATATCGCTTGATATGACAAACTTCCAATGGAAGGGTGAATATTATGTTGCTTGGTCACAGCGTCAATTTTTGCCCGTGGATCTAGGCGCATGGATTTATATTGCAAAAGTTGATCCAAAGGAGCCATGGAAGCTTACAACAGATCCGGTTCTTATTACTAAACCGGATTATGGTTGGGCAAATAACCATATCTTTGTTGATGAAGGACCATTTGCGCTTATAAGGAATGGAAAGTTATTTTTAACTTTTTGCAGTGCACTAGTGGATGCAACTTATGTTATTGGACTACTTACTGCTGATAAGGATGGAGATTTATTAAATCCTGAAAGTTGGACAAAGACAAATTATCCACTTTTGACATCTAGAAGTGTCCCAGGTGAATATGGTCCTGGACATAATTCCTATGTAATAGATGATAATGGAACTGTTTGGAACGCTTATCATGCAAGACCTGGGGTTGAAGGGCCAAGATCAACCGGCTTACGACGTGTCCATTTTGACATAGATGGCTATCCGGTACTGGATTTGACAGAATACAAGGACTTGAATAAGGCGTTAGCAAAGGTAACTATAGATATGATTCTTAAGTAAATGCATAGCATTCTGAAATTATAGAAATTAAGATCAAAAAGAAAGGATGATGTATGAGGCATGAAAAACATTGATGTGACGGCTGTGCCTACCGGATATAAAAAGGCAGTTGTTAAGGAACTTCAGGGTACTGTTAATGAAGTTTCATACAGTGTCAGAAACTACATTAACCCGTTGCGACAGCTGGTGACGAACCAGAATACCAGTTCCAAAGAAGCTGGAAGGGAAACGGCTGAGGGAGATGCGATAATAAAAAAATGTAACGTCTATTTGCCTGCTGGTTATGATGAAAACGATAAGAATACCAGATATAATGTATTGCATCTACTCCACGGGGTGGGTGGGAATCGTTACGAATGGTTATACGGCAGCGGTAATGTTGACGAAAATTTTGTTATATGCAATATATTTGACAATCTCATCGCTAGGGGTGATATCGATCCGTTGATCATCGTATTCCCTGACGGTAGAAGCGCATATGACTGGACAGATTGCTCATTTAATGCCGAAAAAACCAATGTGCTGGGTTTCTATTATTTTGATTACGAGTTAAGATATGACCTGATTCCCTTCATCGAATCAGAGTATAACACATATGCGAACATAAAAGACACGTCATCTGAAGGAATCGCATATAACCGGATACATAGGGCAATCGGAGGTTTATCCATGGGTGGGATGCAAGCTTTAAATTTGATTGTCGGCGGTTACCGATGTGATTCCACAGTATATACCGGAACAAAGAACGGCTGGAATAACGGAATTGATACGGCTACTCCAGCGCCCGGTATGGAAGATTTGTTCGCTTATGTGGGTGCCTTTTCAAATGCGCCCACATCTAGTGATGGCAAGACCCTTGGCACTAGGATAACATCATGCGGTAACAGGTTAAGTTTACTTTATATTACATGCGGCGACGCTGATGGGGTAGCATGTCAGAGTGGCTATGAAAAAGCGGTTGATGGGCTCACAGAGGCTGCAGAAGATAATTTGGAAAATTATTATCAGATACTTATAAAAGGTGGTGTTCATGATTTTAACGTATGGAACAACGGCGCATATAATTTTATCCGCTTGTCTTTCGGAAAAAGTGAAGGCCATTTAAAGCCATATGTTGTGAGAATGATGCTAGATTCATACTAATGACCTATATTTGAAATTATATAAGTTTGTAAATAGAAGGAAGTAGTTAAGTATGTTAAGAACAGTAAAAGTTGAAAATGGTATAGCTAAAGGACTGCCGGCATGAAGTATCAACGAGAAACTGCCGGTGTTTGTATGGTACTTCGGCGGAGGACTTCAGGTGGGAAATACAGCCGAGCAGTCTAATGAAGTTCCTAGTTAAGGAATATTTTAAAAAAAGTAAAATGTCACTGAGACTTTGTTAAATATTGGAATATGTTAAGGAGGATAATATGACAAAAAAAATTGATGTACCTGCTTCAGGCAGGCCGTTTAAAAATAATGCAGCTTTTTGTGTTGGCACAGGAAGAATGGGTCTGGCACTTCAAAAGGAATATACTGATCATTTAAAAATGGTTCAGGAGGCCATACATTTCCGATATATCAGGGGGCATGGATTATTTTGTGATGATATGGGAATATATCGTGAACATACCATGGATGGTAAAACAAGTACTTTTTACAATTTTACTTATCTTGATCGTGTTATGGACTCTTATTTAGAGAACGGAATACGGCCGTTCCTAGAATTGGGATTCATGCCGGAAAAACTAAAGAGCGGTGAACAGACGGTATTCTATTGGAAGGGCAATACGACACCTCCATCTTCTTATGAAAAATGGTCTGAGCTCATAACAACAACATTAAATCACCTGATTGACAGATATGGAAGAGAAGAAGTAATAAATTGGCCTGTGGAAGTGTGGAATGAACCGAATATCGGTTTCTGGGCAGGTTCCATGGAGGAGTACTTTAAACTGTATGAATATTCAGCAGCTGCAGTAAAACTGGCAGATATACGCATCAAGGTGGGAGGACCGGCAATTTGCGGCATTGATACTGAGCATTGGTTGAGGTCATTTTTTGAACATTGTATTAATAATAACATCCCTTTAGATTTTATCACCCGTCACTGTTATACGGGACAAGAGACGACTACTAGGGGTCATTATATATATCACATTATGAACGAGCCAACCGTTATGATTGAAGAACTTAAGGAAACACGCAGAATTATGTCAGATTATCCGCAAATTTCAAACATGCCTCTGCATATAACTGAATTTAACAGCTCCTACGTTCCTTTATGTCCGGTGCATGATACTGACTTCAATGCGGCATTTATCGCCCGTATACTAAGTGAAGCAGGGGAATATGCAGATTCATATTCTTATTGGACATTCAGCGATGTATTTGAGGAAAATGATGTTCCTATGTCTGTTTTTCATGGAGGGTTCGGACTGGTTGCTCTGAATTCCATAAAGAAACCAACATTCTATTCCTTTGAGTTTTTTTCAAAAGCCGGCAAGGAATTACTTTACCGGGATGATTATATGATTGTCACTAAAAATGACGATAAATATGTAATTATTGCCTGGAACTGGCATGATATGAGGGATCACAAACCGTCACCAGATGAAAGTTACGTCCTTTCACTGCCTTCAATAGGGAAACAGGCTCTACTCGTCAAAAAGGAAGTTGGAGGATTACATGCCAACCCTATGCAGACCTGGAGCAACATGGGCAAACCACGCAGCCTTGACAGGGAACAGTTGAAGATACTGCAAACTGCTGCCGAACCTCTCCAGACTGATGCAAAACTGCTTGAAGAAAGTGGGGCTTATGAATTGAAACTGACAATCCCATGTAATCACCTGTGTATGCTGGAAATAACGCCGGTGAAGGATAAGACGGAAAGCTATCTTGGCTATGATTCGGAGGAATTTTATGGGCTGAAATGAAAAACATTAAATACTTACCATTCCTTCAGAAGTATTTCTTAGTAGGAATGAATGTAGGAAGAAGTGTAAAGGAGCAAGAGCATATCTTGAGGAAACAATGCTTGGTAAGCGAAATATGGCTGGGAACTAATTCATCTATAACTGTTTCATATATGTAAATAAATAGAGTTTAATGAAAAAGACTTGCCATCGCATTGGGTAAGTCTTTTTGTATTTTATACGAGATAGCAAACTGATAAAATATCATTGTTTCCTTATGGTATTTAGGATAATATCAATTTTTAAATTCTAATCATTAGAAATCACTTCTAATTCAGAGATTTTCTCTTGAATATGTTTTTTTTCGATAATACTTAAATATGTAAATTTGCAATTTAAGGCTTTTTTTAGGTTTTGGATAGCTTCATCAATTTTATTTTTTTCTATAAGGGTAAGTGCATAATAATAATATGCTGTAGGAAAAGAAGGCTCTTTCTCCATTAATTTTTCATACAATTCAATAGCTCTGTTATAATTGCCCATGTAATAATAATTTTGCGCTAAATTATCCAATATACCGCTATCGGAGTTATTGTATTCATAAGCCTCAAGATTAAATTTAAGAGATTTATCATAGTCACCTTTCAAGATTAGAAAATAGCCTAAATTTTGATATATTACAGTTGTCTTATAGTCATTATATAAGTTCATCAATATCTCAATGGATTTATCTATTTTATTTCTTTTCCAAGCAATTAGGGAGTAATCTATTTTCAAATTTATTTTATCGGTTGATGATAAATTTTTACCTAAAAGCTCTTTTGCTATTTGGTTTGCTTCGTCTAATTCTCCTTGTAGAAGTAAAAAATAGCAACATGATATTTTTAACTTTCCCGACGAATAAGGACACTTGCAAACCATTAGAAAATATTTTTTTGCTCCATCCATGTTATTTGATGCAAATTTATGATTTCCAATATAAAATAAAATAGTTGGATAGTTTATAATTGCTATATAAATCAGTATAAAAATCAAAGCTGTAATTTTACTGAACTGGGCAAAAATTATAAGCGCAATTATTACAGATATACCATGTAAAAGCTTCATTTTGCTCATTTAAAAACCACCTTTCTGAAGAAACTTAATAAAAGCATAGAAACTTGTCTTATAATATATATTATAAGACAAGTTTCTATGAAAGTACATCTTTAACATTTGGGTAGTTAACATTTTTTTGTGTATTGGTAGTATATATGGTTAAAACTTAAATTTGACGCAAATTTTACGTTGTGATGAAAGATGAAATATTATGCCCCAATCATATATGTGGGATTTTACAAAATATTTTATATCTACAATGTGATCCAGCTGTAATACAAACAACATATTCGGCATCTGCTCCAAACTGGACATTGTACTTGTTGTCTGTCACCTCAATACTAGTACCATAAAAGAATTAAAAGCAACATTTATTATAGGTTAAATATAAAAAACAGATGTATTAAGCTCCTATTATTGGTATATAATTTATAAGAATTTAATTCAGTCCAAAGTTACGTTTTGTCTATTATTCAATATTAACTATTAATAGATAATCAATATTGACATGTTTATATTATAATGATAGAATAGATACATAAGAAAGATAAATATAAAATTTAAATAGATAAAATGTACACGGGGGGAAAATTATATGAATATTAAATTACAAAAACGTTATCAATTATTCATTGGAGGACAATGGAGATACGCTTCAAATGAAGCAATGATTAAGACTTATAACCCAGCTACTGGAGAATTATTAGCAGAGATTTCAGATGCATCAAATAAAGATGTGGATGATGCAGTGAAAGCTGCCCAAGATGCTTTTAAAACGTGGAGCATTACAACACCAGCTGAAAGAGCAACAGTGCTCAATAAAATAGCTGATATTATTGATGAAAATAAAGAGTATTTAGCAACAATTGAAACTATGGATAATGGAAAACCTATTAGAGAAACAATAGGAGGAGATATTCCATTAGCTGCAGACCATTTTAGATATTTTGCAGGTGTTATTAGGGCGGATGAAGGCAGTGCAACAATGCTAGATGAAAATACCTTGAATCTGATTTTAAGAGAGCCTATTGGTGTAGTTGGACAAATTGTACCTTGGAATTTCCCATTTCTAATGGCAGCATGGAAATTAGCTCCATTATTAGCAGCAGGAGACGTTTCTGTATTTAAGCCATCAAGTTCTACTTCATTAAGTATGTTAGCGTTCATCAAGTTAATAGAAAATGTTATTCCTAATGGAGTTATTAATCTGATTACAGGCAAAGGATCTAAGAGCGGTGAATATCTGCAGCATCATAAAGGTCTAAATAAGCTGGCATTTACAGGATCCACAGAAGTTGGTAGAGAAATAGGTCTTTCAGCAGCACAAAACATTATTCCTTCTACCTTGGAACTTGGCGGCAAATCTGCAAATATCTTTTTCAAAGATGCGGATATGGATCTAGCAATAGAGGGAATTCAATTAGGTATTTTATTTAATCAAGGTCAAGTTTGCTCAGCTGGTTCTAGAATATTTGTACAGGAAGATTTTTATGATGAATTTATGGAAAATGCAATAAAGGCTTTTGAAAAAGTAAAAGTTGGAAATCCATTAGATAGCCAAACACAGATGGGTGCACAAGTCAGTGAAGCGCATCTAAAAAAAATTCTTAGCTATATTGAAATAGGTAAAAAAGAAGGAGCAAAAGTTGTTACCGGCGGAGAAAGATTCATAGAAGGTGATGCAGCAAAAGGTTACTTTATGAAACCTACACTTCTTGCAGATGTAACCAATGATATGAGGGTAGCAAGAGAAGAAATTTTTGGACCAGTAGGCGTTGTAATTAAATTCAAAACTGAAGAAGAAGTCATAGCTATGGCTAATGACAGTGATTACGGTTTAGCTGGTGGCGTATTTACAAAAGATTTGAATAAAGCTATTCGAGTTGCAAGAGGAATTAGAACTGGCCGTGTATGGGTAAACACTTACGATAGTTTCCCAGCTGGTGCACCATTTGGAGGATATAAAGAGTCTGGAATAGGTAGGGAAACTCATAAAGTAATATTAGATCATTATTCCCAGATGAAAAATATAATAATTAATTTAGCAGGAAAACCCGGTGGAATGTACGTAAAATAGTTAAAAATGTAATATGAGATACTAATACAACTAAAAATAAAATGAATAGGGGATGATTAGATATGGAAATAAAGAAAATTGCAGTTCTAGTAGGAAGTCTTCGTAAAGAATCATTTAGTAGGAAGGTTGCTAATACATTAAATACACTAGCTCCTAAAGATTTTGAAATGGAAGAAGTGGACATGAGTAAGCTTTCAATTTACAACCAAGATCTTGACGATGAAGGTAATGTACCAACAGCATGGACAGCTTTCCGTAAGGAGATTGAGAAATATGATGCTATTCTTTTCGTGACACCGGAGTACAATAGGTCTGTTCCAGCGTTACTTAAGAATGCCCTAGATATTGGATCACGACCATATGGGAAAAATGTATGGGATGGTAAACCTGGCGCGGTAGTAAGTGTATCACCAGGTGGATTAAGTGCTTTCGGAGCAAATCATCATTTAAGACAATCATTGGTATTCTTAAATATTCCAACTATGCAGCAACCTGAGGCTTATATAGGAAATGTTGCCACACTCTTTGATGAGGCTGGTGCATTAATCAATGATAATACTCGTGAGTTCTTGCAGAACTTCATAGATGCATTTGTAAACTGGGTTGACACAAATGTGCGTAAGAAGCCATGATAATAAATAGATTTGCTTATAAACATATTACCATAATAAAATAGCATCTTTTCCATTTTAAAATAATGGACAAAATGATTGCATTTTGTGTAAGTAAGGAGAACATCCATAAATCTGTGTAAATTTAAAAATATCCATGTGAGTTCAACATAACTGTTATTGTGTTGAACTCATTTTCTTTAATTAACTGTTTTTAATCTTCTTTACTTCAATACTCTTTTATTAATTTGTAAAATGTGTTCTTTTTTATTGGAAAATTTAAATATAGGCCACTTCTCCACCTTAGATGTGTTTATCAAAAATTTCTTCTATGTCATCAGTTGTTAAATTTCCATGCCAAACTCCTTGAGGATAAACAGCCATTAGGGGACCTTTATCACAAATACCAAAGCACCCAGTATTATTTACCATAACTTCTCCAGATAAATCTCTCTCCTCAATTTCCTGCATTACTGAACCTACAATATCTACTGAACCCTTTCAATAACAAAAACCTTGTTGTTTTCCATTAATTCTACAACTTGTACAAATAAAAAGATGATACTTCGGATTAACCATTAAATCTACCTCCTAAATTCATAAATATACATCTATTTTAACACCAAATATACATATTCGTTAGTAATTTATGATTATGCAACTTGGTTAAAAGAAGCATGAGTTAAATGATTATTTTTTTATGACTTCATTATGAGTCAGGAGCTATGTAGCCATTGTTACTGTGATTAGTCATGCTCAACGTCCTTAACATCCTTACGGGTGACCGCCATGTACCCCACAAGTCCAAGGATTATAATTGTTAAACCCAAGGTTACCAACCCAGTTCCAAGTCCAAGACCACCACGGCTATGAGAAACACTCATCCAGTCTGCAAATGATGCGCCTAGGGGTCGTGTAATTATGTAGGCGAACCAGTATGCGAAAATCTCATTAATACCAAATATAAAATAGGCCACAGCTGGGATAGTAATCAAGATAGCAAACATCACACCAGAAAAGAAATAACCCAAGTGCATGGTTGTAGCAGTCATATCTCCTGCAGCTGTACCAAGTGAGAAAGTAGCCAATACCACTAACCAGTAAAAAGCCTCGCGATGGCGAGTGTAGATGCTGTGTATAGAAAGAGTTTTCTCACTAGCATACCAGGATAAGAAGATAATTGCCAGAGCTACCACAAAGAATATGGTGCTAACAATGTAATGTATTCCAAACCCAACGTGCAAAACATCAGCAACCATTGTACCAAAAATACTTATGATGACTACATTTAACCAGTAGATCCATGCCACATATCGGCGTACTGAAAACTGTAGTATTAGCGAGGCTACTAGAGCAATTCCTGCCAGTGCCACCGCAATTACCGGATTTAGCTGGTGGGCTAGATAGTCAGATGCCACCTCGCCCATTCCAGTGGTCAATACTTTTATAATCCAGAAGTAGAACGTAATTTCTGGAACCTTATTAAGTATACGCTGTGCATGATGCATGTTGTCAGATAAAGGTTTATTCATTTTATAATTCTTCCCCCCGAAATTTGATTTTCAGCTTCGGTTACTCATACTTATTTTATCAAAATGTTCAAGAGCCATGCCTGCTCCAAGTGCTACACAATCAAGTGGTTCTTCAGCTATATGTACAGGAATATGAGTTTCATTATTAATCAAGCTATCAATACCTCTTAATAGTGCTCCGCCGCCTGTAAGCATAATTCCATTTTCCATAATATCTGAAGCCAGTTCTGGTGGTGTTTTTTCAAGTGTGAATTTTATAGCGTCAATTATTAAAGAGACAGATTCCTTTAATGCTTCACTAATTTCCGACTTACTAATTTCAACATTTTTTGGCAATCCTGACATTAGCTCTCTTCCCTTAATTTCCATAGTTTCATCAATCTCATTTATCTTAAAGGCAGACCCAAGTTCAAGCTTAACATTTTCTGCGGTTCTTTCCCCAATCATCAAATTATATTTTTTCTTAATATGTTTTACTATTGCTTGATCAAATTCATCTCCAGCTACTCTAAGTGATTTGCTTGTAACAATCCCGCCAAGTGAAATAACTGAAACTTCAGTTGTACCTCCACCTATATCAACAATCATATTTCCCATTGGTTCATCTACAGTGAGTCCTGCTCCAATAGCAGCAGCCATTGGTTCTTCCATAAGTTGAACTTCTCTAGCTCCAGCATTTTTTGTAGCTTCATTAATAGCTCTTTTTTCAACTTGTGTTACTCCAGATGGGAAACAAACTATTATCCTAGGGCTTGAAAAAGAGCTTTTTGCAGTAACCTTAGATATAAATTGTTTGAGCATACTTTCAGTAACATCAAAGTCAGCAATAACTCCATCTTTTAGTGGTCTTATTGCAACTATATTACCAGGTGTTCTACCTATCATTTGTTTTGCTTCTGCTCCAACAGCAAGAACTGCCTTTGTAACCGTATTAATTGCTACAACTGATGGTTCTCTCAGAACAATACCTTTACCTTTTACATATACTAATGTGTTTGCTGTTCCTAAATCAATTCCCATGTCTCTGGATATACCGAAAAGTGACATTAAAATTTTCTCCTTTCAAAATCAAAAAATGTTTTTCTTTTAAACTTATATAAATATAGAATCAATTATCTTTCCATGTTTCTTAAGTGTATTAGTACTAATACACTTAAGAAACATGGTGTTAGCTTTGGCGATGAATGGTTACTATATAATAACTAAACCATTATTCCGTAAAATAGCTTAACTGACAAGTTCACCATTGTAATAAATTTATATCCATAAGATATACATCCGCTTATTTGTATACTTATATTAAATAAAAAGAAGATTAAAATTAGCTTAAAAAAGTTAAACTATATTTTAATATGAAGTTGGGTTTATTTTAAATATTAGAGTAACAAAATCTGTGCAATTTAATTTTATCATTATATTGTATTCATAAGCATCAAATATCAATTTTATTTGCAACAGGAGCATTGTCCATAGTGGGATTGTTTATAGTATTCTATTTAGCAGCTGTAATTGGATATACAGTTAACTATCATATTGAACAGAAGTTTGGGAGTAAAATTTTAAATAAAGAACATGTTAAATATATTACTGAACTTTCGCACATGATTCTTTTAGGCGTAGCCTGTGATTTAAGTATCTAACTGCAAAAAAATGAAGAACATTCCCTTATTTGGTATAATTGAATCACTACAAACAAAAACCAAAGGGGATGTTCTTCATGAATACAATTATAACAAAAAATGATACTGAAAAACAATTTAAATCTACTATTGATACATTTTTTAGAAAAAATAAAATTAATTCTCTTTTAAAGCAATCAAATTTTTGCAAAGAAAAAGGATTCCCTTGTGGTTCAATATTTAAATTCATTTTCTTGCTAGTGTTTACAGGCAAAAATTTGTTCCGTACATTAGATTCTAAAAATACAGAAACTTCTTTCGCCAAAGATACTGTATACAGATTTTTAAATTCAGCACGTTTTAACTGGAGAAAATTTTTATTTTTATTATCATCTTCAATAATTAAAAATGAGATTGAATCATTGACTTCAAAGGATAGAGTAAATGTTTTAATTGTTGATGATTCATTCTATAGCCGAACGAGAAGTAAAGCAGTAGAACTACTAGCAAATGTTTTTGACCACGTAGATCACAGATACAAAAAGGTTTCAGAATGCTTACGTTAGGGTGGTCTGATGGAAATACATTTCTACCTTTAGCATTCACATTATTAAGTTCTGCAAAAGAAAAAAATCGTATATGTCCAATAAATTCAAATACAGACAAGCGAACTAATGGATATAAAATAAAGACCCAGGCTATAAAAAAATCTCCTGATGCAATGATTGATCTACTAAAGCAAGCGACAGCTTATGCTATTCCAGGAACTTATGTTTTATTTGATAGTTGGTTCACTTATCCAAAAACTTTAATAAGAATTTTAGAACTCAAATTTCATACAATAGCTATGGTTAAAGCCATGCCAAATGTTTTTTATACTTATGGAAATAGAAAATTGAATCTAAAATCCTTATATGCCTTACTAAAGAAAAAACTTGGCAAAGCCAAAGTTAAGGCATCTGTAATTGTTGAAATAGGTGAAGATTCACAGGCTACGCCTATAAAGGCAAAAATAGTTTTTGTAAAAGATCGCAATAAATCAAAAAAATGGCTAGCATTAATTTCAACAGATATTACATTAACAGATGAAGAAATCATAAGGATATATGCGAAACGTTGGGATATTGAAGTTTTCTTTAAGATGAACAAATCTTTTTTAAATCTTGCAAAAGAATTTCAAGGACGTTCTTATGAATCAATGGTTGCACATACTACTATTGTATTTACTAGATATATTATGTTATCTACACAAAGTCGCAACAATGAAGATTTACGTACTATAGGTGGCTTATTTTTTAATTGTTGTGATGAACTTGAAGATATACAATTTTTCGAGGCTATTAGAATTATGCTAGAGTTGCTTAAAGATGCATTACAAGAAAATCTTTCTTTGACAAAAGCACAAATTAACTCGTTTTTGGACTATTTTATATCAACATTACCTGCTTTCATAAAGGAAAAGCTAGTGTTTTTGTCATGCGAAAGTTGAGATATATTAATAAAGATTATCTAAAAAAGCACATATGTTCTATGTAAAGCACGGTTCAATAAATAATTAAATGACATCTAAATTGAAAAGAGGTAGACATATACACATAAATGTTTTAAAAAAAGCTAATAGAATTGATGATTATGTATTATTTACAATTAGTATTTAATGTTGTAATAGTATTGTCATAAATAAATATTAATATAAAAATATCAACTATTTTAGAGTACTTACTATTTCGAATAAATATAGGTAGAATAAAAAACAATTAAGAATCTGAATACTGCGATATGTACGGTATGGTATATATAAACAAAGTAGAAGGGAATTTAAAAAATGAGAATAGTTAATGAATATATTAAAGGTGGAAATAAAGCTTCTATAGCAGAAAATATACATTTAGGTAAAACAATATATATAACAGTAACAGCATCATCAAGTAAAATATTTAAAAGCTTAATGGATGCTGAAAAATTCATGATTAAGTTTCAATATAAAAAAGTTATAAATGTCACCTCTATAGCAAAGTATTAGATGATTACATTTTAATCTTGCATGCTTTGATTTTTTCACTGGGATTACTAAAGTATATCTTATAATATTCATGGAAATGAGTATAAGGTAGAATGAACAATTTGCATATTTTATCTAGCTTATATGTTTTGGCATGACGTTATGAACTTTCCCAAGCCTTGTATTGTGCTACAATGCATATTTAATAAATCTGCCAGATCTTCTTGTCTTAAGTTATGGGTATAGCTTAATTTGATGATTTTATCAGCAATAGTTGTTTCTGCTAATCCTTTATACAGCTCTTTGTATAGATAAAAAAATTTTATTTGTAAAAACTTTCCTAATTATCGTACTTTGGTTCAATCTGCTGGCGCCAACTACGCTAGTTCACTAGAACGAGTACTAATACATTGCCATGATCCGGTTTTTGTATGCCCAAAGGTGGCATATACTAACATTTTAAAAGCTTTTAACATACAGGACGTGTGAAAAATACAATAATGGGTGTAAAAGGTGTTGGAGGGGTTCAAACACTAGGTAAGTGTAGAGAAGCTTATCCAAAGTCTATATTCGCTAGATAAGTAAAGCCTAAAGGCTATATTTGCCGTGAGGTTTATTTTTTATATCTATGGATTTACTTACAATTAAAAACGTTTATAGTAGCATGTATAATTTGCTGTAAACATCAAATGCTAAGTATTATTAAACTATAAAGGAGTATTTTTATGGATAAATCAAATAATACGGTCTCGAATATTGGAGATTATCTAAAATCTTATTGGATAGCGTCAACACCAGGAACAGATTATCCTTCATTGAATGAAGACATAAAGATAGATGTGGCAATTATAGGAGGTGGAATTGTTGGTATAACTGCAGGGTATCTTTTAAAGAAGAAAGGAACAAAGATTGCTATCATTGAGGCAAGTCGTATTGTCCAAGGAACTACTGGTTTTACTACTGCTAAAATAACTTCTCAGCATCATTTAGTATATGATAAAATAATAGCTTCAATGGGTATGGATATTGCAAAACAATATGCCGATGCTAATGAATCCTCAATAGGGTTTATTGAGAATATAGCAAATGAGATTAATATAGATTGTGATTTTCAGAGACTACCGGCATATATGTACACAAAAGAACAAGAATATATCAAAGATATTGAAAAAGAAACTGAGGCAGCTTTAAAGTTAGGAATAAAAGCAAAGTATATTGATAAGTTGCCAATTGATTTAGATATTAAGTCGGCTCTGGTTTTTGAAAACCAGGCTCAATTTCATCCAAGAAAATATTTGATACCATTGGCTGAGACAATCCCTGG
Organism: uncultured Clostridiaceae bacterium; assembly: GCA_963725425.1. Lineage (GTDB taxonomy): Bacteria > Bacillota > Clostridia > Clostridiales > Clostridiaceae > Clostridium_I. Next base: position 314,757 of record CAVRYJ010000043.1, on the reverse strand, counting down.
AGGCGGAAGTCATATATTTGAAAATACAGAAGTAATTGAAATCGAAAAAGGAAATTTAATTACGATTATTACTGATAAAGGTAAAAAAGTAATAGCCTCAAAAGTTATTATCGCCTCTCATTTCCCATGTTACGATGGTATGGGACTATATTTAACAAGACTTAAACCACAAAGATCTTACGTTATTGCAACAAGTATAAAGGAAAGGTTTCCAAAGGGAATGTTCATCAATGTTGAAAATCCTGGACGTTCTTTAAGAGTTCAAAATGATGGAGAAAATCAATTAGTGCTAGTTGGTGGTGAAGGACATAAGGCTGCTCATGGGGGTAATACTAAGAAACATTATGACAATCTACAGGAATTTGCACAATCAATTTTTAGTGTTAAAGATATTTTATATAAATGGTCAGCTCAAGATTATATAACTTTAGATAATATGCCTTATGTAGGAAAATTAACTTCTCAAGAAGAAAACATTTATGTTGCAACAGGCTTTGGCGAATGGGGAATGACAAATGGTACAGCTGCTGCGCGTTTGCTCACTGATATAATCCTAGGTAAAGATAACCATTGGAAAGAAGTATTCAACCCCTCAAGATCTTTCACTGGAGATGCCTATAAAAAACTATTTACTGAAAATTTCGATGTAGCAAAGGAACTTATAATAAGCAAAATTAAGTTTGGTGAAGCTGAAATAAATATTAAATATGAGGAAGGGAAAATAGTTGAATTAGATGGTGATAAATATGGAGCATATAAAGATAATGAGGGTTTATTACATATAGTTGATATTACCTGTACTCATGCTGGATGTGAACTAAAGTGGAATGATGCAGAAAAATCTTGGGATTGTGCCTGCCATGGCTCAAGATTTACCTATGATGGTGAAATACTAGAGGGTCCAGCAACCCACAAGTTAAATCATTATAAGGAAGGTACAAATAAAATACACCTTAATTTATAGTTTCAATGGAATTTAAAATGAGCCTATTGGATAAATTGTTAATATGGAGGACACTGTAAAAAATACAATAACGGGTGTAAAAGGGGGCGGAGGGGTTCAAACACGAGGTAAATGCAGAGAAGGTTATCCAAAGTCTATATTCGTTAGATAAATTGAGCTTCAAGGCTTTATTTGCCATGAGGTTTATTTTATTTAGAATAAATTAGCCTTGACAAGTTGTACCCATTGCTGATAAAATTATATGCTTATTTGACAACAATAAGTTTTTGATGTATAATGTAAATGTGGAAAGAGGGTGTTTCATGTGGAAAAAGTGAACGTTTTAGATTCCATTAAGAGAAATATTGAAGAACATCTGGGACAGAAGGTAGTATTAAAAGCGAATAGTGGCAGGAAAAGGGTAGTTGTTAACAATGGAATCATTGAAAAGACATATCCTAGCATATTTGTTGTTAGATTGGAATCTGGTACCCAAAGGAAAGTGACATATAGTTATTCAGATGTATTAACAAAGACAGTACAATTGGATTTTGCAGTATAAAAAAAAGTTATCGAATATATATATATTCGATAACTTTTTTTAGTTATGAGCGAATATATTAAAAACAGGATGAAAGATATTTCGTTTTCACTTTTGCTGAAACAAAAGAAAGATGAGTGTTCCATCCTTGAACTATTGTATAAAAGGTATTGAGAACTCTGTTTATGAGAGGTTATATGGTAAATAACCAAGTTTTATAATACGTGAACATTTTAATTCTGTCAATAAGTTAGAGCTGTTTACCAGAAATTGATAGTTTAATTAAAAAATATTAGCACACAAATAAAGTACATAAAAAAACATATTTAATACTAATTATCCATATATATTATACTAGGTATTTTATAGGAGGGAATAACATGGATATAGAACTTGTGAAGGAAAATATAGAGTATGAACAGTTTCTAGGAAAGAATACTGCCGATACTGTAGTAAAGGAAGAATATATCATACCAGATACTGAGCCAGATGTGTTAAAAATACTTTTGGTTGATGCAAAACCTACAATACTCAGCAAAGAAGTTATGCAGGACAAGGTTTATTTGGAGGGACAATTAGAATTTGATATTTTATATCTAGGGAAAGTGGATGATAAAACGGAAGTGTGTGGAGTTACTTATTCTGCTAAATTTTCGAATTATGTAGAAGTTGAAGGTGCAATGCATAAAATGCCATCAAGTGCAGAGGCTGATGTTGAGCATATTAATTGCACGGCAATTAATGAAAGAAAAATAGCGGTGGAAGGTATAATTAAGTTAATCTCAGAGGTCTATTCTAAAAATGAATTACACATAGTTAAAGATGTTGATGGACTTAAGAATGTGCAGTTTTTAAAGAACTCAACTTCTATTGATAAGACTGTTTCTAATAATACTACTAATTTAATAGCAAAGACTAATATTCAAATTCCCATGGATAAACCGCAAATTTTAAACATATTAAAATGTGATATAAATATTCATAAAAAACAAATTAAATTGCTAGAAGGTAAAATACAAATTGAAGCTTTTGCAAAATTCGATATTTTATATAAGGCAAAGGATACAGGAGATGTGGTTCATCTATCTGATGATGTACTTGTAGAACAGGAAATTGATGCAGAAGGTGTAAATAGTACAATGAGTTTCTACGCAGATTTTAATATAGATGCTGCAGAATATAACGTTAAAGAAGATGATTTAGGAGAAAACAGGATTCTTGATATTGAGGCATTGATAAAGGTGGATGTTAAAATTGAAAGTAAATTAGATTTGGAAGTTATAGAGGACGCTTATTCGCCTGAACTCAATATTCAAATTGAGAAGAAGGATTACAAATTAAACTTAATATATGGACAGTCCAATATTGAAACTATTGTAAAGGAGAATATTGATGTTAATAAGAACAACGGGCTTCCAACTGAAGTGGTTTTAATAATTGGAAAGGTATCGATAACAGATAAGAAACTTGTAGAGGACAAAGTTTTAGTAGAAGGAATAGTTAAAACCTCAGTTATATATAAAACTGATAATGAAGAAAACAATATAAATGCATTTGAAGAGGATATACCATTTAGTGTAAGCAATGAGGTGCTAGGTTCTAAAATTGAGATGACCTCAAGTGCTAAGGCATGTTTGGAGGGCATAGAAGCAACAGTGGAAGCGGGGACTATTGCTGTTAAGGCAATAGTATCAATTTCTGTTAAAGTAAATTATAATGCTCATAAAGATTTTCTTGTTAATATAGAGCCTTTAGAAGGAGCTAAACCAGAAAAAAAAGCAAGCGTAATCATATATGCCATTCAGGCAGGAGATACATTATGGAAGATTGCAAAGATGTATTTCACAACAATAGAGGATATAGTTAAAATAAATAATATAGAAAATCCTGATTATATTTTACCAGGACAAAAATTAATAATACCAGGCAGAGCAATTCTATAATTAATATTGTTTTAATAAAATGTTACTTTTTTTATAAGGCACAATCAAGAAAATAACAAGTCAAAAGTGTAAGGCCTATTTTGCGTCACATAAGGAGGCGGATTTCTTTGATAGCTTTAGCTATCAAAGGGATCTATCGACTCAATATGATGCAAAATAGACCTCCATACTGGCTTGCTATTTTTTTGAAAATACCGAAGAGTAGCATTTTAATTTTATGGATTAGATATTATTATAAAAACTGCACATATAAATTATTTTTTGGTATAATGTTTTTGTAGTTTATAAATATTACTTAATGATTGCATTATATTATATGAAAGTTTAGTGCAAACTTTAAAACTAATACCAAGGGGGCATTATTTTGTTTAACAGTAATAACGCTGCAAATATACAAAAGGCAAATATTTTGAGTCAGGCATTGCCTTACATACAAGAGTATAATGGTAGACTATTGTAATAAAGTATGGCGGAAATGCAATGATTAATGAAGAATTAAAGGATACAGTCATCAAGGATATAGTTTTATTGAATTTTGTTGGTATTAAAGTTGTACTTGTTCATGGTGGTGGACCAGATATTAATGAGTTTTTGGCCAAAATAGGGAAAAAAAGCGAATTTGTTAATGGACTTAGAGTAACAGATCAAGAAACTATGGATGTGGTACAAATGGTGCTTGCGGGAAAAGTAAATAAAGATATAGTGTCATTGATTGATAGAAATGGTGGAAAAGCTGTAGGCTTATGTGGGATAGATGCTAATCTTTTAAAAGCAAAAAACTTGAAATAAATAGTAGAGAAGATATAGGATATGTGGGAGATGTGGTTGAAGTAAATGATGATATCATTAAGCACTGCTTAAGTGGTGGGTATATTCCTGTTATTTCAACAGTAGCCCTTGGGCAAACTGATGGAAAAACATATAATGTTAATGCGGACTTAGCAGCTGCTAAAATAAGTGTTAAATTAAAGGCCGAAAAATTCATTCTAATTACTGATGTACCAGGACTTTTAAATGATCAAAAGGATGAAACTTCACTTATATCTGAGCTTAAGGTAGAAGAAATACCAAAGTTAATTGAGGAAAATATAATTACTGGTGGAATGATTCCTAAAATAAATTGTTGCAGAGAAGCGGTTAATGGTGGGGTTCATAAAACTTATATTATTGATGGAAGAGTTCCTCACGCTCTATTATTAGAAATATTTTCTGATGAAGGTGTAGGAACAATGATTTTATAGGGCAATTTGGTGATTGATTTTATTTTAAATTATTTTGGAGGAAGAAATATGCTATTAAAGGCTTATGCGAAGATTAACATATCGTTAGATGTAGTTGATAAAAGAGAAGATGAGTATCACTTATTAAAGATGATAATGCAATCTATAGATCTGTATGATTTAATACATTTAAATAAGGCTTGCAAAGGTATAAATATAACTTGTAATAAACAGTATGTACCAACAGATGAGAGAAACATTGTATACCGAGTAGCTAAGCTTTTTATGGATACTTATCATATCAAAGCAGGCATAAATATTCATATAATAAAGAATATTCCTGTAGCAGCAGGTCTAGCAGGAGGAAGTACTGATGGTGCTGCGGTCCTGAAGGGTATGAGAAAACTTTTCAAAATTGCAATATCTGATAAAAAACTTATGGAACTGGGGGTTCGAATTGGCGCTGATATACCTTATTGCATTGTAGGTGGAACTGCGTTATGTGAAGGTATAGGCGAAAAGATCTTGAGTCTAAAGCACTTCAAAAATAAAATAGTGGTTTTAGTAAAACCAAATTTTGGTGTGTCCACTAAAGATGTTTACAAAAATTTCGATTTAACAAAAAGTTACAGGCATCCTCATACAGAAGACTTAATCCGTGCCATGGATAAAGATGACTTAAGATACGTAAGTAGCAATATGAGAAACTTACTTGAAAATATCACCTTAAAAAAATATCCGGTGCTAAAAGAAATAAAAACAGAAATGATAAAATATGGAGCTCTGGGCTCTATGATGAGTGGAAGTGGGCCTACTATATTTGCTTTTTTTGAGGATATGTTAACAGCTCAAATGTGTTTCCTTCACATGAAAGATAGCTATGAGGAAGTATATATTACAAGAACTTTATAGTGTATATTTAAAAAATAGCTAGCTATTATACTACTGTATTTTGTATTGAATTAAAAATAATGATAATTTGTAAGGTCTGCCTAAAAATCATTGAAACCTTTTTATTTTGGCAGAACTTTTCAATTTGATCTCCGTATTGGTATTAATAACTTTTCACCCAAAAAATCGAACCATTTATATTGTTCTTATTTTTTATAATTGCGACAGTTTTCCAAGGGTTACACTCTGGCAAAAAATTTCAGAAATTTTCAGTAAGGTATCTTCCTCTTGAACTATATACAAAACATATTCAGCACTAAAATAGATGCAAAGTTCATATATTCTAATTGAAGCTAATATAAAAAGGAATGCAAGAGCTATAATAGATAAAAGTGGCAAGTAAATTGTAAAGTATGAATGATTATTTATAGCTGTAAATAAAACACCGAATTCCAATAGAATAAAACAACATATTCCAACTTTTATGGTGCGCTTTTCCTCTAATGTTCTTGGATACTTGAAATAGAACATATCTTTCATTATAACCACCTCTGTAAGTTATCATTGACATATATGATCAAATTTATACAAATTGGAAGTAGACAGGACTCTTATAATTTATTATCCAGGGACGTAGCTGATCTTTACGCCAACTGCAAGAGGATGGGAGTACTAGAACTGGCAGCCATCGGATAAGAACTTTTTTTATAATTACCCCCATATATATGAATATAAAACAACAATATGGAAATAATTAGAAATATAATGTTGTTGGGGGGAGAAAAATGAGAAAATTTCTAGTTATTATAGTTTTTTTCTAGTAGCACTGCTAATGTTAAGCTACAGTAAGGGTGAGGTATATGGTGATAGTAATGTAGCTAATAGTTATCAGCAAAGTATAGCAAGTAAAATAATAAGATTTCACGTTTTAGCTAATAGTGATTCTAATGAAGATCAGGCATTAAAGTTAAAAGTAAGGGATAAGGTACTAGCATTTATAGCTCCTAAGATGAGTAAAAGTAGCAGTGTTAGTGAATCAAAGCGATTGCTTCTAAAATATAACAGGGATATAGATATGATAGCCCAGAATGTGGTGAAGGAAAATGGATATAATTATGGAGTTAAGACTGAACTCAGTAGAGATTCTTTTCCTATAAAAACCTATGGTACTATAACACTCCCAGAAGGTAAATATGATGCATATAGAATATTGATTGGTTCAGCAAAAGGTCATAATTGGTGGTGTGTAATGTTTCCTCCATTATGTTTTACAGATATTACAAAGGGTAATGTTGAAGTAGAAAAAACACAGAATGAGATGAAGAAAGTTCTTACCAAAGAAGAATATAATATGGTTGATAATTCTAAAGCAAATAGCAATAAAATAGTAGTAAAATTTAAAATAGTAGACTTAATAGAAGAATTTTTTAAAAAGTTAACAGTTAAGGGATAATGGACAAGTTAAATACAGGGTTTTAAAATATCAAATATATAAATATTACTCTTTTGATGTTATCAAAGGTGCTGTCTCAAAATAGAATTTAATTTCTATTTTGAGACAGCACCTTTTGATTTCTGACTTTTCTGTAATAGCATAAAAGTCTTGATTAACTTTTAACTGATTGAATTATTCTTCTCTCATAATGGCTATTTCTCTTTTTTTAATAAGTTCATTTATTAAATTGAAGATATCACGACCACAGCTTGGTTTTGAAAATTTTCTGCAATTATCTTTCATTTCCTGAAGCTTTTTAGGCGATGACATTAGATTTTCTATTATTTCTATGCAATTATTGCCATCTTTTAAAGTTATAGCAAGCTTATGTTTTAGTAAAAATTCCTCATTCTTTTTTTCTTGACCTGGAATTGCGGAGAAGAGAGCAAGTGGTACACTACAAATCAGAGCCTCTGTAATAGTAAGACCACCAGGTTTTGTTATAAGAAGATCACTGCACTGCATATACTTGTTTATATTTTCGGAAAATCCTAATATTCTTGTAGTAACAGTGGAGTATTCCTTTAAGTTCATAAGTTCTGAATATAACTTTTTATTGCTTCCTGCAATCACAATTATTTGTACGTTGGTAGTAAGTTTTGAAAGTTGAGAATATACCCGAGCTATTTTGCCTATTCCAAGGCTACCACCCATAATCATAATTGTATTTTTACAAGGGTCTAGACCTAGTTCTGGGAGTACTTCATTTCTGTCGTATTCAAGGAAAAAATCTGAACTAACAGGTATACCAAAATCAAAAACAGTGTCTCTGGATACTCCTCTTAATGCCATTTCCTCTTTCATATCACTATTAGAAACGATATATGAATCAACATTTGGATGTATCCAAGAATTATGTGGAGCATAATCCGTAAGTATACAAATCATAGGTATATTAAGCTTATTTTTTTGCTTTAATATTGAAACCATCTGTGTTGGAAATGGATGGGTACAGATTATTATATCCGGTTTATAATTTTCAATAATTGGTAATAATTTATAAGCCATAAGCTCATTAAATTTATTTGTAACAGAACTTAAACCCTCATCTTTTTCAGTGAATTTGTATATTTTTCCGAAAATCGAAGGGGTCATTTTTACGGTTTGCAAATAACTACCAATTATCAATTTATCCAGTAGTGGATTTATATATCTTATTGTATCCAATATTTCAATATCTGAAGTTGGTTCAAATTGCATGATATAATTTTTTAGTGCAAGTGATGCCTTCATATGGCCGCCACCTGCTGATACTGAAAGTATTAAAGCTCGCATCACATTCACCTTTCAATTAAAATTAACTGTAACAATACTATTTAATTATACACTATAAGGTACTTAAATACAGAATAACTTATTCAAATATATAATTTACACTGCAATATATAATTATAAATTCATTCATTCCACTTAGAATAACAATGTTTAAAATAAATATTATAAAACTCTGAACCACAAATACATAAAAATCATGGCTTTGTGGCTCTTTCTTTTTCAGTTATATGACGTAAAATATATATTGAAGATAACTCATTGATAAAATGCAAGAAAATTATTAAACTATAAACAGTGAAACTTGTACTCGAAAATGGATTAATGACAGCAATCAATGGGCGAAAAGGAAATTTTTATAAGGAGAGATTTGATATGAAGAAAAAAATAGCTATATTATTTGGTGGAAAATCAACTGAACATGAAGTTTCAAGAGCGTCGGCAGCATCTGTATTAAGAAATATAGATATTACAAAATATGAGGTTTGTCCTATAGGGATAACAAAAGATGGTGAATGGATCGAATATACTGGAACTATTGAAAAAATAGAAAGTGGTGAGTGGGAAAAAGATGAGTACTATAAATCAACAGAAGGACAAAAGATTTTATTTAATAGAGGGGTAGATGCTGTTTTCCCAGTGCTTCATGGACTATGTGGAGAAGATGGAACGGTGCAGGGCCTGTGCAGGCTTTTAGGTATCCCTTGTGTTGGACCAAGCGTTATGTCTTCAGCTGTATGCATGGATAAGGTGTATGCAAAATATGTACTTGAACATTTCGATATAAAACAAGCTGACTATGTTGTAGTAACATCAGCAAAATATGGAGAAGATAAAGAAAATATAATAAATATAATAGAAAAAAAATTAGGTTATGATTTATTCATAAAACCTTCAAATAGTGGTTCTTCAGTTGGTATAACAAAAGCTCATAATAGGGAAGAATTAATAAATGGGCTTGAAGAGGCTCTAAAATATGACAGAAAGGTCTTAGTTGAAGAAGCTATAAATGCAAGAGAAGTTGAGGTAGCTGTGCTTGGTAACGACAATCCAGTAGCAGCTGTTCCAGGCGAAGTTCTTCCTGCAAAAGAATTTTACGACTATGAAGCAAAATATGAAAATGCACAATCAAGAATTTTAATACCAGCAGATATGAACCATAAAGAACTTGATGATATAAGAAAACTTGCTGTGAAGATTTATAGTGCTTTGGATTGCGCGGGTATGGCAAGGGTAGATTTTCTTGTAGATAAGGATACTAATGAAGTATACTTAAATGAAGTAAATACTATTCCTGGATTTACTAAAATAAGTATGTATCCAAAGATGTGGGATGCAGCAGGAAAGACATATAAGGAATTGATAACTGAACTTATATGCTTTGCAGTAGAGAGAAATAATAATTAAGGAGAATAGGATGAATAAGAAAGCTGTTATAAGTATATCTAGCATGCAAGCTGGAGATAAAGATCCTATTTCTGTGGTTACTCCTGGTAACTTTTATATAAAGGATGGAACCTTTTATGCTCGTTATGAGGAGACAGAAATATCAGGAATGGAAGGTACTACTACAACTTTAAAGATAAAATCTGATGAATTAGTTCTTATGCGAAAGGGGACTACTAACGCTAAAATGCAGTTCTCCAAAGATAAAAAAAGTGTATCTATGTATGATACACCTTATGGAACTTTGCAGATAGAAACATATACAATAGATATAAAGATAGATGTTGATGAAAACGGTGGTAAGGCATGTGTAACGTATAATATGGATATATCAGGACAAAAAGTTCCAACAACAAGTTTGGAAATAGATATAAAAGTAGATGATAGTGACAAGCTAAAAGTTAAAAGTTAAAAGTTTTTGCAAATAGCATAAGCGTAGATATATTTGTTCAAATCCAATATATCTACGCTGCTTTTATGTATTTTTGTTAATAATGTACAAGTATGTCATAATAAGTCGTAGGGTATATGTTGACTATATGTAAAGGTTACCATATAATATTAATTAGAAAATCTAAAACGTTTTAGAAAGCATTAAACTAATTAGTTTAGACATAAATAAAAATATTAATAAAAGTTAGGAAGTTGTTATTATGAGAAAACGATTAAAAAAGTTGACATCATGTTTAATGACTGGAATGATGATTGCTGTGTTTACTGGATCAAGTACTTCATTTGCCAAAGGAGAACCACAAGGGGTACAAGCAAATACAAGTGTTGAGAATAAAACGCCCATAAAGGCAAAAGAAAGAGTATCTGTTCATGACACTTCTATCGTAAAATCTGGTAACACATATTATGTATTCGGGTCTCATATAGAAGCAGCCAGGTCTACAGATTTGCAAAACTGGACTAAATTCACAAATTCATATATCACGCCGGGTAACGCGTTATATGGGGATTTATCAAAAAATTTAGCTGGTTCTTTTGCTTGGGCTGGTGAAAACGATTCCGATAGCAAAGGGGGATATGCTGTATGGGTTCCTTATGTTTTTTGGAATAAAGATTATATTAACAATGGCGGAACAAAAGGGGCATATATGATATATTATTGTACATCTTCTACTTATAAGCGTTCATGTATAGGTTATGCCATATCTCAAAATATAGAGGGTCCATATACTTATGTAGATACCGTTGTATATTCAGGTTTCAGTAGTGGAGATGCATATGATAAAGGAAGTAAAACAAATACTAAATATACTAATACCAATATTGAAGCACTTATTGACAATGGTATATTAACAGGAACAAATTCTAATTGGTTTACAAGTAGTGGGGATTATAATACAAGTTATTCTCCCAATGCTATAGATCCAGATTTATTTTATGATAAAGATGGAACTCTTTGGATGACATATGGTTCTTGGTCCGGTGGAATCTATATCCTCAAAATGAATGAAAAAACAGGCAAGCCAATATATCCAGGAAAAGATGGAACTACAAAAGGTGGCAATTCTACTGATAGATATTTTGGAACTAAAATATCAGGTGGATATACAAGATCAGGTGAGGGTTCTTGTGTTGTATATGATAAAACAACGGGATACTATTACTTATATGTATCTTATGCAGGTTTAGCTGCAAATGGTGGATATAATATGAGAATGTTTAGATCAATTACACCAGATGGTCCTTATATGGATGCAATGGGAAATAAGGCTACACTACCAGGAAATATAGATAATGCTTATTGTGGTATTAAACTTATGGGCAACTATAAATTTGACTGTATAAGCACAGGATATAGATCTCCTGGAGGTAATACCTCATTTATTGATTCAGACGGGAAAATGTATATTGTGTATCATACAAGATTTGATAATGGTACAGAAGGACATGAAGTTAGAGTACATCAGATGTTTATAAATGAAGACGGATGGCCTGTAGTGGCACCCTATGAATATAGTGGTGACACCATTTCTAAAAAGGGATATTCAGATGATGAGGTTGTTGGTTACTATCAATTTGTTAATCAAGGTAATTCTAATAGCGCTACAATGCTGGATACGTTAAATGTTAAATTAAAGAAAAATCACACAATAACTGGTGATGCCACTGGTACTTGGAGCATGAAAAGTGGTTCATATTTCATGAATATTACTATTAATGGTATAACTTACAAAGGTGTGTTCTTTAAACAACAGGATGAATCTGAATATGTATCTAAAGTAATGACATTTAGTGCTGTTGGTAGCAATAACCAATGTATTTGGGGAAGTAAATTGGATTTGAACAGTAGTAAAGCAGTCCAGTATGCAGGTAATGCTTTAAAAAATAAAATTCCAAGTAGTACAAAATCAAATATAATAGTACCTACAGTAGGTGCTTATGATACATCAATTTCGTGGTCTTCAAGCAATACAAGTGCTATTGATAGTAAGGGGGGAGTAAACCGTGTTGGAAGTGATGTGGATGTTACGCTAACAGCTCAAATATCTAAAGGTAAAGTAGTAACTACTAAAACTTTCACAGTAACAGTTAAGGGAAAGTTAGATAAACTTAATGTAACACCGATTTATAAATATAATTTTAATATGGTAAACGGATCAACCACAGAAACTTTAAACAGTGGAAGTAAATCAGGAGATGCAACTTTAGTAGGTTCAGCATCAATTGTTAAAGACGACAGCAGAGGTAATGTACTTAAGATTATAAATGTAGCCGGGGCTATAAAAGCTAATTATCTTGAATTGCCAAGTGACACTTTCAATGGAATAACAACAGAAGGGTATACAATAGGTATGTGGGTAAATGTAGATAAAACAGATCCTAATTATATGGAAAATAGTGCATTATTTGAAGCAAATGGAGGGGGTCAAAACCAATATCCGGTTACAAGAATAAGTGCAAATCTATATTCCAGAATTAATTCTAATGGAGAATGGGCGGATGCAACGGATATTTCAACACCATTAACAGCAAATACATGGCAGTATGTAACGTATACAGTGAATTCCCGAGGCATCGCTGTATACTTAAACGGTAATGAAGTTGGTAAAGCAACAAATGATTTATCAGCATGTTTTACAAATAATTTTCTAGCTAAGATGACAGATGTTAGAGTAGGAAGTGGTAATATTTGGGGAGACCCGGATATATCATCTGCTAAATTTAGCAATGTAGCCATATATAATACTGCATTAACGGATGAAGAGGTAGAAGCACTTTATAATCAGGAAAACACACAATAAATATAAAATATTTAAAAAAGCACTTTGGGTTAGAATTTAATTATACCCAAAGTGTTTTTGCATATATAAGCTTCTATTGATGATTGCAATAAAAGTTTAAAATTACTTCATTTTGACAATAATTTAAATGAGGTGATTTCAATGATATCAAGTATTAAATATGAAAAGATAATTGAATTTATGTGTGAATACAAAAAAATAAATAGAGATGAGTTGTTTAAAATATTAAAAGATCAGCAGTGTAAATATTTAATGCTTTTATTGTTAAAAAAATATAAATGCATTGATAGTAATATGATAAATACTTATTTTCCAAGTTACAGCAAAAAGTCATTAAACTATGGATTCAAAAAAGCACGAGAAAAATTTTTTATAAATAAAGACTTTAGAGAATTATATTTTGAAATTGAGGACGACATTAAAAAATCATTATAGAAAATAAAAAAAGAAGTGGAAAAACATAAAATATTATGTTACAATAGATTTTATGTTAATTGAACACAAAAAGTCCATTATGATTTTATAGGGTAATTTCTATTATAAATTTAATCATTGTGTTTGTCAACAGTTTATATATAAAAATTTACTTAGGAGGATTATAAATGAAAACTACAAAATATGTTTTTGTAACAGGCGGAGTTGTTTCGTCTTTAGGTAAAGGAATAACAGCTGCTTCACTTGGAAGGTTGCTTAAAAATAGAGGATTAAAGGTTTCTATACAAAAATTTGATCCATACATAAATATTGATCCCGGAACTATGAGTCCATATCAGCACGGAGAAGTGTTCGTTACAGACGATGGAGCAGAAACGGACTTAGATTTAGGGCATTATGAAAGATTTATAGATGAAAACCTAAGTAAAAATAGTAATGTTACTACAGGAAAAGTTTATTGGACAGTATTAACAAAGGAAAGAAGAGGAGACTACCTTGGAGGAACAGTCCAAGTAATCCCTCATATAACAAACGAGCTTAAGGAAAGAGTTTATGCAGTGGCACAGGATGGCGATGTAGATGTTGTTATAACTGAAATTGGTGGAACAGTTGGAGATATTGAGTCACTTCCATTTTTAGAAGCTATAAGGCAGATAAAAAATGAAGTTGGAATAGGGAACTCATGTTTTATACATGTTACTCTTGTACCATACCTTGAAAAGGCTGGAGAACTTAAAACAAAACCTACACAACACTCAGTAAAGGAACTTACAGGCATAGGCATTCAGCCTGATATAATTGTTTGCCGTTCAGAAAAAGAATTATCTCAATCGTTAAGAGATAAAATTGGTTTGTTCTGCAATATGAATGGAAATTCTGTAATACAAAATTTAGATGCTGAAAATTTATATGAGGTTCCACTACTCTTAAATGAACAAGGATTAGACAATTTAGTGTGTGAAAAATTAAATCTTCATTGTAAAGATGTAGATAACACTGAGTGGATTGATATGGTTAAAAGAATAAAAAACTTATCAGGAGTAGTTAACATAGCTTTAGTTGGTAAGTATGTAGAACTTCATGATGCATATATTTCAGTTGCAGAATCATTAGCTCATGGTGGATATGCAAACGGAACAAATGTTAATATCAAATGGATAAATGCTGAAGATGTTAACAAAGAAAATGTTGATGAAATATTAAAAGGTTCAGATGGTGTCCTTGTTCCTGGTGGATTTGGTGACAGAGGTATAGAAGGAAAAATTGAGGCTACAAGATGGGCTAGAGAAAATAAAGTGCCATTCTTCGGAATTTGCCTTGGAATGCAGTGTGCTGTAGTTGAGTATGCGAGAAATGTGGCTGGTTTAAAGGGGGCAAACAGCTCAGAAATAGATCCAGACACAAAATATCCTGTTATAGACTTAATGCCAGATCAAAAGAATATAGATAAAATGGGCGGCACTATGAGACTTGGGAAATATGAATGTAAAATAGCAGATGATACAAATTCAAAAAATGCTTATGGAGAATCTGTTATTTCTGAAAGACATAGACATAGATATGAATTTAATAATGAATTTAGAGATGAATTAAAATCAAAGGGACTTATAATAGCAGGTACAAGCCCTGATGAGAGATTAGTTGAGATAGTTGAAATTAAGGATCATCCTTGGTTTGTTGGGGTTCAATTTCACCCAGAATTTAAATCAAGACCAAACAGACCACATCCACTGTTTAGAGAATTCATAAAAGCAGCAATGAATAAATAAAAAGATGTGGTAATGAGTACGTATCTCATTACCATATCTTTTTATTTAAAATTAAACAATTTTATAGCTTCATCTGCTTTTATTTTCTTTTGCTTATTTATTTTATAGTCATATTTGGACATATATTTGCTAATATTAAATTTATTTGGATTTGATTCTATCCAATGAATAACGTATTTTAATTCATCTGTTTCTATTTCATAATCAAAAATTGATAAAAGCCGTATACTAAAAATTTTAAGATAAACTTCTTTGAAATTTTTCCAAGATAAATAATCTTTTGAGTTTTCAAGCAACTTGGACACATATTCCTTTAGAACATTATTTATAGCATCAATGTTTTCATTATATAAAATATCTATAGATGTAACTTCAGCCATGACTTTAGCAATTGCATTTATAAAATCTTCTTTTATCTGTTTTACTTCATCAGGGTTTAGTGAAGAATGAAGAATAAGCAAAGCTGTATTTTTATAAAATTTACTCCTTAAAAATTTTATAAAGCTCTCAAAGTCTTCTGCATTATTACCAATTTCAATTTCAAACAATATCCTAAAAAAAAGATTCCACTGGAAATCATTGTTTATATTTTCTAGTACAAAATTACTGATGATTTCTGAAAAAGTATCATTAAAGCAAGGCTCTCTTTCAAAGGAAATTTCAACACTAAAATCAATTTTGTTTTTTGAAACCTCATTTAATCTGGAAAAAGTTTTTAGAAGTACACTGGTATAATCATCTAAATCCTGTGCATTGTTTGTCCTAAAAATGTATTTCATTATTATGTCACAAGATTTTCTGAAATCAACTAGAAAACCTAAATTCTTATTCATTCGTTTTGAATATATATCAAAAATGAATACAGACATCATTGTTTCTGTTTGTAGCGTTTTATTAGATATGCTGAAGCCATTCATTTCATCCATTTGCTTACACATACCGTTTAGTTGGTTATCTATCATTGTAAGACTATTTTTTATAGAGCCAAGCATACTGGTAATCATATTGTCACCAGGCATGTAGTTATAGTTCTTGTAGATGATTTTATGTTCAATCTCTCCCCAAAACATATTTACCATGGATTTTATTTGAAGCTCGAAATTAACACGCATTTCATTTTCTTCGTACAAACCATCTATTCTATATATTTTAACTCCGTTTTTTTGTTCTTGAGGTTGCTTTTCTGAAAGATTTAATTTTATAGCAGTTGATTCGGCGGAATAATAAAGATTACCATTTGAAGTTTTATTAAATTGTTTTTTTAACAATTTATAAAGAGCTTCTTCATCTTCAATAAACCTGCATTCAATTCTTATGCCTACAATATCAGAAAGATTTTCAAATAATTCGTCTATAGCATATTTTTTATAGTATGAATTTCTGAGTATTTTTTCTTTTAAGCTGTTTGAAGATTTAACTCTCGCGGTTATATTGGAAGAATCGTATTTTTTTGATAGAAAGATATTCTTAAAATATATGCAAATATTATTGGAAATTTTTTCAAAAGTAGGACTTTTCTTTTCTAAAATTGCTGTTGCTTCTTCAATATAATCAAATATCTTTAGTTCCATCTGCAAAATCTCCTGATTTATATATTTTTTTTTATTATAGCATACAAATAAAAAATACATTAGTGACCTCTTCAAAAAAATAATTATCATTAAAGGAGTTTTATATATTTTGTAGAATTATTTATAATAATAGTAAATATAAAAACTATTATTTTGTTACTGTGAATTAATTTGGAGGTGAAACTGTTGTTATGTAATACTAACTTAAGTATCTCTTTGAAGAATGAAATAGGACAGTATAAAATAGAAAAATTTAACCTGTTCCAAATTTATAAATTAAATGATGTGTTTCCCAATTTCAATATTTGCATAACTAATAATATGGAAGTAGAAATAAAGCTTAAATGCCCAGTTTGTCATAGATATCATAGTTATAAATTCAGAATAAGTGATTTCAGAAATACCAAAATGTTTTTAGGAGGCTGTGAGCATTCCGGAACTACGATACTTTTCATAGGAAATAGCAAAAAAATTTCTGAAACAATAAATAAGTATAGGGAAATAGAGAATATGGTATATGCTATGATATAGCAGTGAAAACAATGTGAATGGCGCTTTAATTATGCGATTTGAGATTATTTTCATAGTTTAATATACAAGAAAAGTATTGTTTTATAACATTTTTAAGGTTATTATAGATGAGAGTAGTAAAGTTTTAAAAAGTTGATAGATCGTAATGTATGGTTACAGTTTAAAAAAGTATTCATATCTCTACTAATTCTTTTTAAATTCCTAACAATTAATATTAAGGCATCATAAAAAAATAACAAGTCAGTATTTTGGTCTATTTTGTTTATGGTATGCAATGCCTTGCCTTGCATAATCATTACATAGCCAATGCTTGGAAGGCTTCTCGCCTATCGCAAAATATCCTCAGAATCTTTGACTTGTTATTTTCTTTTATATGCCTAAAATATAAGAATATCAAAATATAATACGGAGGTGTTTTCTTTTTGTATAATGGCGACTTAGAAAGTATGACGCTGATTCAGATTAAAGAGATAGCAAAGGGGCTTGAAATAAAGAATTTATCAAAATTCAGAAAAAAAGAGCTCATTGAAGAGATAAATAGAGTCTCTCCTGCTTCTATAGAAAAGGATGGGGTTGTGCTAAGAGAAAAAATAACTCCTAAAAGTAGCGGAAATGTTACTCCGGGGGAGAAAAAAATAGAAATAACAAGCACAAATAACAGTGTAAATGAAAACTCTAGCGCTGGGGAAAATGTAATTAAAAAAGCTGAAAACGTAAGCAATGCGGAAGATATAGAGTTGCATTTATCTAAAAATAATATTGAACCTTTAGCAAATAATAATTCTGACAAACTTGTAAGAGAAGAAAAAAATGAGAGATTTAAAGAAATGGTAAATGATTCAGATTCAGCAAAGGGTGTTTTAGAACTTGTTGATAATAACAACTTTGGTTTTTTGCGCGGAAAAAATTATTTAACAAGTACTGACGATATATATGTTTCTCCGTCACAAATAAGGAGATTTAACCTTAAAACTGGAGATGAGGTTTCGGGAAAAGTCAGAACTCCTAAAGAAGGGGAAAAATTCAAGGCACTTTTATATGTTGAAAGTGTGAATGGAGAACAGGCACAAAAAGCTGTTGGAAGAAAGCCTTTTGAAACTTTAGTACCAATCTATCCTAATAAAAGGATGAAACTTGAAAAAAATGAAAGAGAACTGTCCACAAGACTTATGGACCTTATGGCTCCTATAGGAAAAGGGCAAAGAGGCATGATTGTGGCTCCACCTAAAGCTGGTAAGACTACGCTTTTAAAGACTGTGGCACAGAGCATATCCTTAAATCATCCAGAAGTGAAACTTATAGTAGTTCTAATAGATGAAAGACCAGAAGAAGTTACAGATATGAAAGATTCCATAAAAGGCGAAGTTATTTATTCAACTTTTGATGAAGAACCAGATCATCACACAAAGGTTGCTTATATGGTATTGGAACGTGCAAAGAGAATGGTAGAACAAGGTCAGGATGTAATTATCCTTTTAGACAGTTTAACAAGACTTGCTAGGGCTTACAACCTTACAATAACTCCAACAGGAAGAACTTTATCAGGAGGACTTGACCCTGGAGCATTACTTATGCCAAAAAAATTCTTTGGAGCAGCAAGAAACATTAAAGAAGGCGGAAGTCTTACAATACTTGCTACTGTACTTGTAGATACTGGTAGCAGAATGGATGATATGATTTTTGAAGAATTTAAGGGTACTGGTAATATGGAAGTACATCTTGATAGAAAACTTCAAGAAAGAAGAATTTTCCCTGCAATTGATATTTATAAATCTGGAACAAGGAAAGAGGAACTACTTTTACCAAAAGAAGAGCATGATGCAGCATTTGCAATTAGAAGAACATTATATAACGAAAATAGTGCTCAAGGTGTAACTGAAAAACTTATAAATCTTATGAGTAAAACAAGGACAAATAAGGATTTGGTAGATGTTATAAACAAAGAAAAATGGGAAAGATAAAATCTTTCCCATTTGATATTGCAAGTCTTATTCTTCTTCTGACAAATTGTATTTCTTTCTGAACTTTTCAACTCTTCCACCAACGTCAACAAAATTCTGATGACCAGTGAAGAAAGGATGACATTTTGAACAAATATCAACTTTAAGTTCTTCTTTAATTGAACCTGTTATAAAAGTATTTCCACATGCACATTTAACAACTGCATCATGATGGTAAACTGGTTGTATGCTTTCTTTCACGTTTTTCACCTCTTTCAAATTACACGATAAACTTAATATCAACTCTCATATTATATCATACGTAAGAGATTATAGTCAATAAGCATATAAGCACTTTACAAAGTACTCTTTAATAAATACATCATATCTGTTAGAATGTATAATGTTTATAGTTGTATAACTTTAAGGAGGAAAATGAAATATGTACGGACCAAAAAATCATGGCTGGATAGAGGTAGTTGTTGGACCTATGTACAGTGGGAAATCAGAGGAACTTATAAGAAGAATAAGACGAGCTAAAATAGCAAGGCAAAAGGTTCAGGTGTTTAAACCTGAAATTGATATTAGATATAGTAAAGATGATGTAGTTTCACATTGTGGAGAAAAGGAAGAAGCTATTCCAATAAACAGTAGCAATGACATAATGCGGCTATTAGAAGATGATACTGATGTGGTTGCTGTGGATGAAGTCCAATTTTTGGATGAGGGTATTGTTGAAGTATTAAATAAAATTGCTGACAATAATAAAAGAGTTATATGCGCTGGACTAGATATGGATTTTAGGGGCGAACCTTTTGGTTGTGTACCAAAACTTATGGCAATTGCAGAGTTTGTGGATAAGATACAAGCAATTTGTATGGTATGTGGGAATCCTGCCACAAGAACTCAAAGATTAATTGATGGAAAACCAGTAAATTATAGTGACAAGATAGTACTTATAGGAGCTACAGAATCCTATGAAGCAAGGTGTAGAAAGTGTCATGATGTTCCTAAAAAAGATGGGGTGTGAAAATGGATGATAAAAAACGTTCAGTAGGTGGGCAGGCTGTAATTGAAGGTGTAATGATGAGAGGAAATAAAGGTATTGCAACTGCAGTTAGAAAGAGTGATGGAAGTATAGTGGTTGATGTAAAAGAAACAGTGCCGTTTGCAAAGAGAAATAAAATTTTAGGTCTACCTATTATAAGAGGGTTTATTTCTCTTGTAGAATCAATGGTAGTTGGTATACAAACCTTAAATTATTCTGCTTCATTTTTTGAAGAAGAGGAAGATAGCACTCCATCTAAATTTGACGAATTTTTTAATAGACTATTTAAAGACAAAACTGGAAATGTGCTTATGGGCGTATCTATGTTTATATCCATGGTTTTTGCAGTAGGAATTTTCTTTATATTTCCTACTTTTTCAGCCAATATATTTAAAAGGGTTAATGTAAAAAACCCAGTGGTATTGAACTTAATAGAGGGTCTGATTAGAGTAATTATCTTCATTTTATATTTGATTTTAATAGGGAAAATGGAAGATATACAAAGGCTTTTTCAATATCATGGAGCGGAGCACAAAACTATATTTTGTTATGAACATGATGAAGAGCTTATCCCTAAAAATGCGGCAAAATATTCAAGGTTTCATCCTAGATGTGGAACAAATTTTATGTTTTTGGTTATGATAGTAAGTATACTAGTTTTTTCTCTAACAGGTTGGAAATCTTTAACTTTTAGGATCTTTTCCAGAATAATATTGCTTCCTATTGTATCGGGGTTGACTTATGAGGTAATAAGACTTATGGGTAGAAGTGATAATAAACTGCTTAAAATATTTGCATATCCTGGATTAATGCTTCAAAAGCTTACCACAAGGGAACCAGATGACAGTCAGCTAGAGGTTGCCATTCAGGCGTTAAAAGCTGCGGAGGGCATCGAATAAAGTTAAGAGTTAAGAGTTAAGGAAATTTTGCCTTAGGGCAAAATGGAATAATGATTTATAAAATTTATGAATGTTGAAATCAGTCTTAATATATTGGCTGATTTTTTTATTTTTGAAAAATCCAGAAGTTGAAGCAGCATACTTCTAGTTTGATATATAAAAAATTTATAATAATATAATTATGTATAAGCCATAAAAACATGTAACTAGTAACTATTATAACAATATATGATATAATTGGAATAAGATACTGAAGCTTAATTATAGTTATTGAGGGGGATAAGCTATGTACAAACTTCTAATTGCTGATGATGAATCAAGAATACGTAAGGGACTTAAGAATTCCATAGATTGGAATAAATTGAATATTGAAGTCATAGGTGAAGCAGAAGATGGCAAAATGGCATTAAAACTTGCTGGGCAAATGCATCCAGAGATAATTTTGTTAGACATATGCATGCCATTTATTAATGGATTAGAAGTTGTAACACGATTAAAAGAAATTGAGAAGTATTGTATAATTATAATAATCACAGGTTTTGATGAATTTGAATATACCCATGAAGCATTAAAATTAAAGGTCTTTGATTATATTTTAAAACCAGTTAATATAGATAACTTAAAAGATGTAATTTTAAAGGCTACATATGAATTAAGTAAAATTGAAAAGAAAAGAGATTATTTAGAGTGGACAAATAGAAAACTAGATGAGAATCTAAGCGATTTAAAACAGACATTTCTAAATAACTGGTTAAGTGGAGAGTTAACAGAGGAACAAGTAATAAGGGAGTTGGATTTTTTTCAAATTAAGTTTGATGGTAATATAGGAATTGTAGTCGTAAAGATAATAGAAAAATTCAATTTGGTTCTATCTAGTAGAATCTGGGACAGAAAACTTCTTAATTTTGCAGTAGAGAATATAGCTTGTGAATTATTGAGTGAATTTGTACTTACATTTATTGATGAGGATAATAATGTTGTAGTAATAGGTAATGCAGATAAGATTATTGGATGGAATGACGTGGAAAATGAAATAAAAGATAAAATATATTTTTATATTCATCGCAGGGTATTAATAGAGCAAAAAAAATATTTACTAATGTTTTGGAAATAAAAAATGCTTACAAAGAAATGGTTGAAAATATAAGCAGGAAAACTAGATACAAACCTATAGTAATTTTAGCAATGAATTATATTGATGAGAACTATCATGCAAACGATTTCAATATTGAAACTGTTGCAGATTACCTTAAGGTAAGTTCTTCATATCTAAGTAAGCTATTAAAACAAGAAATAGGTTTAGGTTTTATTGATTATATTACCTATGTTAGGATTAAAAAATCAATAGAAATTATGGGGGATCCTACAATAAAGATTTATAAGGTAGCAGAACTCGTAGGTTATAGCAATCAACATTATTTTTGTAAAATATTCAAGAAAACTATGGGCATTTCTCCTAAGGAATATCAAGGAGGTAGTTTATAATTGATTAGGAATTTTAAAGTTAAAAGTATTATTATTTTATCAATGTTAATTATTTTGTTCTCAGTATTTATTGTTAATGCTACTAGTATAAATAAATCAGATGGTGTGCAATATGTCATTGGTATGTCTCAAGCTAATTTGTACGAGCCTTGGAGAATATCTATGAATGAGGAAATAATGAACGAGGTGAAAAAATATAAAAATGTGAAAATAATTTATAAGGATGCTGGAGGAGATACTGATAAGCAGAGAAATGACATTAATGAATTGGTAAATGATGGGGTTGATTTGCTAATTGCATCAATAAATGATTCGGAGAAACTGACTCCAGTAGTAAGTAAAGTATACAAATCAATACCAGTTATATTACTGGATAGAGCCGTTGAAGGATATGATTATACACTGTACATTGGTACAGATAATGAATCAATAGGTAAACAAGCTGGAAATATGGTTAAAGATTTGATTGGTAATAAGCCGGGTAAAGTCATTGAAGTTCAAGGATTATTAGATTCTCCTCCTGTTATAAGTAGGAGTGCAGGATTCAGGGAGGCTTTAAAAGGCGATAAGAATATAGAAATAGCTAGAACTGTTATAGGTGAATGGCAAAGAGATGAAACAGAAGATAAAATTACGGAAGCATTAAAAGAAGATAAAGATATAGATGTGATTTTTGCACATAACGATTATATGGCACTTGGAGCTTATAAAGCTGCGTATAATTTAGGCATTAAAAATATTAAAATAATTGGAGTGGATGGTTTACCAGATGAAAATGGAGGATTAGATTTGGTTTCAAAGGGTATTCTAAAGGGGACGTTTACTTGTCCTACGGGAGGAAAAGAGGCTGTAGATTATGCTATGAATATTTTAAATAAGAAAGAGGTGACGCCTAAAAGGATAATATTAAGAAGTGATAAGGTCACAACTGATAATGTGAGTAAATATTTAAATAGCAAGAGCAAGGGCTCGGGTGAACATAAAAAAATTGTATTTGGTTATGCTCAGTTAAAATCTGAAAGTAGTTGGAGAGATGAAAATGAAGAATCTATTAAAGAAGCAGCTAAAGAAGCTGGTGTAGATTTGGTGTTTTTAGAATCAGGAACAAATCAGGAAGATCAAAAAAATTAATTAGACAATTAATTAAAATGAAAGTAGATGTTATTTCTTTTTCTCCTTTTGTTGAATCGGGATGGGATGATGTATTAAAAGAGGCTAAAAATGCGGGGATACCTGTAATCATCACTGACAGAACAGTTGATTCAGATGATACTAATTGGGTAAGTAGTATAGGATCTGATTTTCTTGAGGAAGGAAAGAGGGTTGCAAGAGTATTAATACAACATTTTAATAAAAGTAAAGTAAATATCTTAGAAATTAAAGGTAACACAGGTTCAACACCCTCCATTGAAAGAGATGAAGGTTTTAAAGAAATAATTAAAAATTATAGTAATTATAAAATAATAAGGTCTGATGTGGGAAATTTTACATATGATGGTGGAAAAGAAGTTACAGAGAAATTTTTAAGGGAAAACAAAAATAAAATAAATGTTGTGTATGCCCAAAATGATGATATGGCTCTTGGAGCAATAGAGGCTATAAAAGAATGTGGACTAGTTCCGGGAAAGGATATTATTGTGTTAGGCATTGATGGTACAAGGCAAGCAATTGACTTAATAAAAATAGGAGAATTGTATTGCACTATCGGATGTAATCCAATTTTAGGGCCTCAGTTAATAAAAACTGTGAAGGAAGTAATGGCTGGAAATGAAGTACCTCTCAGAATTATAAGCTCGGAAGATATTTTTGTTAAGGGTAATTCGGGGGAATTTTAAAATAGGGCATCTGAAAGAAAATAAACTATCATACTGGCTAGTTATTTTCTTTCAGATGTGTAAACCAGTAATAAATATAATGTTTATCTTAAAAGTATAAAAAATTGCGGATTAATGTAAATACATTAATCCGCAATTTTTATATAATTATAAATGTAAACGATATCTAAATATAATATTTAAGGGGGATACAAAAATGAAATTAAAAAAAGTAGCTGCCATCATAGCAGCAACCATGCTTGCAACTTCTATATTTGCAGGTTGTGCATCAGGTTCAGGAAACAAAAGTGCAACAAGTAAAAAGAAAGTAATAGGATTTGCTCAAGTTGGTGCAGAAAGTGGTTGGAGAACTGCTGAAACAGACTCTATTAAATCAATCCCTAAGTTAGATCCAAATTATGAATTGAAATTTTCAGATGGTCAACAAAAACAAGAAAATCAGATAAAGGCTATAAGAACTTTTATAGCAGAAAAAGTTGATATTATTGCAGTGGATCCCGTTGTAGAAACTGGTTGGGATACAGTACTTAAAGAAGCAAAGGATGCTAAGATACCGGTTGTTATAGTAGATAGAGATGTAAAGGTTTCAGATGATTCTCTTTATACTTGTTTCTTGGGTTCTGATATGGAACTAGAAGGCAAAAAGGCTGCTCAATTAGTAATAGATCACTTTGGTAAGGATGCAAAAGTAAACATAGCTGAAATTCAGGGAACTGTTGGATCAAGTGCTATGGTTGGTAGACAAAAAGGATTTAATGAAACTATTGCACCTTATTCAGGATACAAAATTATAAAATCACAAACTGGTGATTTTACTCGTGCAGAAGGTAAAGAAGTTATGGAAGCATTCATGAAATCTGATGGAGATAAGATTAATGTTTTATGGTCTCATAATGATGATATGGGTGTTGGTGCTATACAAGCTATAGAAGAGGCTGGTAAAAAACCAGGAAAAGATATTTTCATAGTTTCAGTAGATGGTATTAAAGATATGTTCCAAATGATGGCTGATGGAAAAACTAATGGTATTGTAGAGTGCAATCCACTTTTAGGACCACAATTACTAGCAACTTCAAAAGATATATTAGCAAATAAAACGGTACCTAAGAATATAAAATCAAAAGAAGGTGTGTTCACTCCAGACCAAGCTAAAAAAGAATTACCTAACAGAAAATATTAGTATTATCTTTTAAATATAAGAAGGGGAGGGTTCATAAGATTACAACATTGAGATCTCCTCTCTTGTATTTAGGCATCATCAAAGAAATAGCAAGTCAATATTCTGGTCTATTTCGTGGTAGGCGTCGTCGCCATAACCATTACATATATCAATATGCGCAAGGTTTTGTCTCCTAGCCTACCGCAAAATATCCTCAGAATCTTTGACTTGCTATTTCTTTTCAGATGCCTTATAAATTTAATGGAAAAGGAGGCAATAAGATATGTCAGATAGCAATGTGGTTTTGGAAATGAAGGATATTTGCAAGTCGTTTCCTGGTGTGAAGGCCCTAAATAGCGTTGATTTTACATTGAAAAAAGGTGAAATCCATGCACTTATGGGCGAAAATGGAGCCGGTAAATCTACCTTAATTAAAGTACTTACAGGGGTTTATGAAATAGACGAAGGCACAATAACATTAAATGGGAAAGAAATTAAAATTGCTTCAACAGGAGATGCCCAGAAGAATGGTATAAGTACTGTTTATCAAGAAGTAAATTTATGTCTCAACTTAAGTGTAGCTGAAAATATTTATATTGGTCGTGAACCAATGAAAAATGGCAGAATTGATTGGAATACAATTTATAAAAATGCAGAAAAATTGCTAGAAGATAGACTTAATTTAAAAATAGATGTAAAAAAAGTATTATCTAATTACTCTGTTGCAATTCAGCAGATGGTAGCAATCGCAAGGGCCGTTGATATTTCAAGGGGAATATTAGTACTTGATGAACCAACTTCAAGTCTGGACTCTAATGAAGTAAAACAATTATTTGATGTTATGAGAAAATTGAAATCAGAAGGAATGTCAATGATATTTGTAACACACTTTCTAGATCAAGTTTATGAAATTTCGGATAAAATTACTGTGCTTAGGAATGGTAGTTTAGTTGGAGCTTATGATGCAGATAAAATTACTCGTATGGATTTAGTATCTAAGATGATAGGAAAAGATTTTTCTGAAATAGAGCGAATAAATAATTCGGTAAAAAGATCATACGAAAAAATCCAAGGTGAAAATTTAATGGAAACACATAAGCTTGGTAGAAAAGGTAGCATTGAGCCTTTCGACATAGAAATAAAAAAAGGTGAGGTTCTTGGTCTGGCTGGATTGCTTGGATCAGGTAGAAGCGAGTGTGCTAGATTAATTTTTGGTATAGATAAAGCTGATCAGGGAACTATCACTATAAGTGGTAAGATATACTCCTATATATATCCTAAAAAAGCAATAGCAGAAGGTTTCGGGTTTTGTCCAGAAGACAGAAAGGTTGAAGGTATAGTTGGTAAATTAACTATAAGAGAGAATATAATACTTGGACTTCAGTCGAATAAAGGAATATTTGAATATTTACCAATGAAGAAACAGCAAGAAATATCAAAAAAATATATAGAACTATTAAAAATCAAGACACCTAGTATGGAACAAAGAATTGAAAATTTAAGTGGAGGTAATCAACAAAAAGTTATTTTGGCAAGGTGGCTTGCAACTGATCCACAGCTTCTAATCCTTGATGAACCTACACGAGGTATTGATATTGGAGCAAAAGATGAAATAAAAAAACTCATTATAAAGTTAGCTAAAGGTGGTATGACAATTTTATTTATATCATCTGAACTTCAAGAAATGGTTAATTGTTGTCAGCGTGTGCTTGTATTAAGGGATAGAAAGATTATAGGAGAATTAGTAGGAGAAGATATAGAAGAAGATGCCATTATGCAAACTATTGCAGGAGGAGGTCAAAATTCATGAATAAGTCAAAATCGGATAGCATTTTTGTGAAATTTTATCATATGCAAATATTCTGGCCATTAATGTGCCTAATTGCTATGCTTTTGTTCAACTTTGCTGTAAGACCAGGATTTTTGAGTATACAAGTTAAAGATGGGCATCTGTTTGGAAACCTAATAGATATACTTAACCATGCTGCTCCACTTATATTGATCTCTTTAGGGATGACTATAGTTATTGCAACACAAGGTATTGATCTTTCAGTTGGATCTGTAATTGCAATAAGTGCCTCTGTTTCAGCAACGGTTATAGTTAGTAATGGATCAGTTCCTATGGCAATACTAGCTGGAGTAATTACTGGAGTAATATGTGGCGCCTGGAATGGTTTCTTAGTCGCATATATTGGAGTTCAGCCAATGGTTGGCACATTGATTTTGTACATTGTAGGAAGAGGTATTGCACAATTAGTTACCGGTGGACAAATATTAACTTTTACAAACAAGAGTTTTATATTTATAGGAACTGGGTATTGGGTTTTACCAGTGGCTATATTTATAGCTGCATTTTGTACATTTATTATATATTTATTAATAAGAAAGACAGCTTTGGGGTTATTTGTTGAATCTATAGGTATTAATAGTAGTGCGAGTAGATTTTCGGGTATAAATTCTAAAAAAATTATTTTTTCGCTTTATGTTATTTGTGGAGTCCTTGCCGGAATAGCAGGCATAATTGTATGCTCTAATATAAAAAGTGCAGATGCTAACAATGCAGGTTTGTGGTTTGAGTTAGATGCTATTTTAGCTACAGTTATTGGTGGAACTTCTATGGCTGGTGGAAGGTTTTACTTAGGGGGAACTGTTATAGGAGCATTGTTTATACAAACGCTTACAACAACAATTTATAGTATGGGTATTCCTCCAGAAATTACACTTGTCGTTAAGGCTATAGTAGTTATCGTGGTTTGCCTTATTCAGTCTGAAGAATTTAGAAAGTTGTTTAAAGGAAAAAGATTTATAAATAATAAGAAACGTAATGTTAAAGAGGTGACAAGCGTATGAGCGAAGTAGAAATTAAAAAGAGTAAATCTAAATTTAAAATTAACAAAGAACATATTCCCATATATGCTACTATCACATTATTTTTGTTATTATTTTTAATTGGTTCAATACTTTATGATGGCTTTTTTTCAGCACAGGTATTTGCAAATCTTTTTATTGATAATGCATATTTAATTGTAGTAGTAATTGGAGAAACATTAACTATTCTTACAGGTGGCATTGATCTTTCGGTAGGTGCAATGATAGCTTTTGTAAGTATGATTACGGCGGCATTACTCAGAAAAGGAGTTAATCCATTTTTGGTTATGGGATTTGTGCTTATTGTAGGAATGGCCTTCGGTACAGTTCAAGGATTACTAATAGAAAAATTTAAGCTGCATCCATGGATTGTAACACTCGCTGGTATGTTTTTTGCAAGAGGTGCAAGTTATATTATAAGTATAGATACTATTGCTATTAATAACACAACATTTCAAGGAATTTCGGGATATAGAATACCTGTTGCACCAGGAACATTTATATCAATTAACGTGGTTGTAGCATTAATAATAGTCGCAGCATCTGTATATGTTTTGAAGTATACAAAGTTTGGTAGAACAGTATATGCAATTGGTGGAAATAGAAATTCAGCAATGCTTATGGGACTACCAGTAGCAAAAACTCAAATTCTTGTTTATACCTTATCAGGTTTTTGTTCATCGCTTGGAGGTTTATTATTCACTATATACACTCTTTCAGGATATGGATTACATTGTAATGGTATGGAGATGGATGCAATTGCAGCTTGCGTAATTGGAGGAATTCTTTTAACTGGAGGTTCTGGATATCCTATAGGACCAATGTTTGGTGTATTAACAACTGGTGTAATTCAAAGTCTTATAATGTTTAATGGTACTCTTAATTCTTGGTGGACAAAGATTGCAGTAGGTATGTTGTTATTCTTATTTATTGTATTACAAAGAATTATTATTATCAGAGATGAAAAAAAGAAAATAGTTACAAGTTAGAGCATCTGAAAAGAAATAACAAGTCAAAGATTATGAGGATATTTTGTGTCAGGCAAGGAGATAGGTTACCCGGAAGCGTTAGATATCTAAGGGCTCTGAAGGCGTTGTATGATGCAAAATAGACTAACATACTGACTTGCTATTTTTTGTATTTCATGGATAATTGTATATGGTATAATGAAAGAGTACATAGGTAAAACTGGAGTGATAAAATTGAAAAGAATTATGTATTATTTTTTTGATAGCAAGATAGGGAATAGATTGATTCTCTATTTTTTTCTAATGATTTTATTACCTACAATAACAATAACGGCTTTTGGAAATTTCATATATAAAAATTCAATTATTGAAGAGCAAAATGCAAATACAGATCAAATGATAAAACAAATAAGTAATAATGTTGACTTTCATATTAAGGATACAGAAAATATAATTGATTATTTGTCAAAGGATTCTAGAGTACTGAAGTTTTTGAATGATAATATAATTAATACTAGTCCAAGTTATGATAGTATACAAAATGATGCATATAATGCTATATTAACCTATTCGGATTTACACCCTGAAATAGCGGGTATAATGATTGTTAATGAAAGTGATATGTGTGTTAGTAATACTATGGAAAGAATATCGAGAGATCCACTTATAAATGAAAAATGGTATATGCAGGCTTCTAAAAATCCAACAAAGATACAATTATTTAGCAAACCAATTGGCAGGAATGTAAGCAATATTTTTCAATATAGCGCAGATGACGTGGTGGCTATTTCAAAGGCAGTAATAGATGATAAAAGTGGAAAATGTATAGGAGTTATTCTTATAGACATGAAATTAGATACTATTAAAAGTATTATTCAAAACGTAAAACCTGCTAAGGCTGGTTTTGTATATATTGTAGGTTCTGATGGAGAAATTGTTTATTCACCTGTAAATACCGTTGTATATAGGATTAAGGATGAGTGGTTTGAGGATATAAACAATAAAATTATGGTTAAGAGAATTGAAAATAAGGATTATGAGCTAAACTATGAAACTTCCAATTATACTAATTGGAAAACAGTTAGTGTATTCCCCGTTGCAGAAAGTCTAAAAGTTATAACATATATAAAATATTATTCAATTGGGGTAGCTATAGTCACGTTAATATTTGCTGGAATATTAGCTATATTTTTTACAAGATCAATAGTTAAGCCTATTACAAAATTAAAGATGCTTATGAAAGAAACTGAAAAAGGAAATCTTGATGTGTATTTTGACAATAAATATAATGATGAAATAGGTGAACTTGGAAGTGCCTTTAATCATATGATAAATGAAATCAAAAATTTAATGAATTTGGTTACAATTCAAGAAAAAGGTAAAAGGAAAGCTGAAATTGAAATACTTGAAGCTCAAATAAAACCACATTTTCTTTATAATACGCTGGATACTATTCAATGGATGGCACAAGAACATGAAGCCTATGATATTATAAAAATTGTCCAAGCGCTTACAGATCTCTTTAGAATTAGTTTAAGCAAAGGTGAAGAGTTAATAATAATAAAAGAAGAAATTAGACATGTAGAAAGCTATCTTATAATACAAAAAATCAGGTATGAGGACAAGATGCAATATAAAATAAGTATTGATGAAAGTATTTTAAAATGTCGAGTACTAAAGTTGACTCTTCAGCCACTTGTAGAAAATGCAATATATCATGGGATAAAGGAAAAAGAAGGAAAGGGTGAGATATTTATATATGGAGAAATAATAAATAACAAAATACATTTTGTAGTTAAGGACAATGGAGTGGGAATGAAAGTAGAAGAGCTAAACAAATTAAATTCACTATTGAAAAGTGAGAGTGGAAGAAAAAATTCAAATGGGTATGGTACATTTAATGTAAATGAGAGAATTAAACTGAATTACGGAGATGATTTTGGATTGAGTTATGAGAGTATATATGGACAAGGGACTACTGTTCATATATGGTACCCCATACTACTACAATAAAGTTAAGAATTAAGAGTTAAAAGTTAAGAGTTAAGGAAGTTTTGCCATAGGGCAAAACAATTTAATTGTCTTTATCCATTGAAAAATCAAGTCAATATAAATTTTCTAGAGCCTTTCTTTCAGGATTGGTTAAGAAATATACTTCCTGTTATTTGTAACTAGTATCAAGTTGATTCTACTGACATTTAAACGTAGACCAGACCCTCATTTAGCTGCAGGTATTCTGTAACTTTCAATTCTTAACTCTTAACTTTTAACTGTTTTCTATAAGTAGTATAAACAACTGATTTTATCTGCGGCTTCTGATAACATTCCAACATCTTCAAGTAGCTGAAAAATTCCATATCTTGTTCTTATATCTTTTGCTGCAATAAAACTATTGATAAAGGTTTCTTTATCAATTCCAACATCTACAGGACTATATAAGATTTTTGATTTAGCCACTTGCTTCTTTAAATTCTTAGTATCATCAAGTAGAGTTTCTATTACTGCTCTTAATTTTACTTCATTTTTTAAAATGTTTAAAAAATTGTCTTTACGCTTTTTTTCATCGAAATCTATAAATGGCTTTTTCAAGTTTATGATGAAATCTGCATTAGTTTTATACATGTTTTTTATATTTCCACTCCAAATATTATAATTGAAATTCTTCCATTTTCCTTTGGAATATATGTCATCTAAATCTAGTTGTAGAAAGAATTTATAAGCTTCTATTACTATACATGTGCCTACAGCAACATAATTTCCATGTAGCCATTTAGGCATTTCACCCTTTTCTAAAAAGTAGGATTCCCAGCAATGGCATAAATGATGTTCTTCTCCAGAAGCAGGTCTTGAACTTCCTGTCATACCTATAGCAAGCCCAGAAAAAATCAATATTTCAGTTAAAGACTTTATAGCTGAGATGTTTAACTTTTCAACATCTTTACATTCTTTTATACATTTTTTTAAAGAATGACTTACAACTTCAGCAATAGAATCACAGTAATATTCATTATTTAATATTTTAGATATTTTCCAATCAGCTAAGGCAGTATATTTTCCAATTATATCTCCAATGCCAGCTCTT
Organism: uncultured Clostridiaceae bacterium; assembly: GCA_963725425.1. Classification (GTDB taxonomy): domain Bacteria; phylum Bacillota; class Clostridia; order Clostridiales; family Clostridiaceae; genus Clostridium_I. The sequence continues at coordinate 282,162 of CAVRYJ010000043.1, read as the reverse complement.
ATCATATTAAATGGAGCATTCTTCAATATATTTAAATCTGCAATTACACATTTTGGATACACAGCATTGTAAGTACTCTTAATGCCATCTGTAATAATTGGGGACACTGTAGAGGCATAACCATCCATGGATGGGGCAGTAGCTACAATTATATATGGTATATCTAATTTATAGCTAATCATCCTGCTTATATCATTTATAGTTCCGGAGCCTAATGCAATAATTAACTCAGTTTCTTTTTCTATTTCTAATAAAATTCTTCCTAAAGCGTTAATATCTGGATGAAGGTGTTCTTCTGGGAAAACAAATGTAGATGTATTACGATTTTTTAACAATTCATTCAAATGTTTTCCAGCGATGTTGTAAGTATTATTATCTGCTACAATTAGGATGTTTTTAATGTTTTTAAATAAAACAGGTAATTCATCTATAGCGCTTTCTTTTATAATAACATTTTCTAATGAAACAGTATGAACTTTTCCACATTCACATTTAAAACTTGTCCCTACAAGCTCTTCTATAGATTTATTTAATAATTCTTGCATAAAATCACCTTTCTTTTAATATTATTATAATATTTGATCTGTTATTATTAGGTAAGAATAATTCATACGCATAATTCAGGAAATTAACAGTCAACTTGTAAGTATATAATCTATATTGTAAACGATTCATTTCATGCTTGCAATATTTTTTTTTAAAACTATTTGTAATAATACAAATATATTACAATATTAAAAAAATGAAATTTACATTATTATGAAATAAAGTAAAATATAAATAGAACATGTACGTACAACAGGGTAAGCGGAGGTATCAATTATATATGAAACAACAATGTCAAACTCCTAAATATATGCAAATAGCAGAACATTTTAAAGCTTTAATTGAATCTGAGAATATAAAGCCTGGTGAGCAATTAATGTCTGAAAACGAAATTACAGATAAATTTAAAGTGAGTAGACATACTGTAAGACAAGGATTATTACAATTGAAAACGCAAGGTTATATATATAAAGAACAGGGGAAAGGTACATTTTGTAGCAATTATAAGAATAATACTAAGATTAAGACTATAGCTTTAATAACAACTTATATATCAAACTACATATTTCCAAGTATTATAAGAGGTATAGAAGAAGTGCTAAGCTCAGCAGGATATTCATTGCTCTTGTTTAATACAAATAATGAAAAAAGTAAAGAAAAGGAATGCCTTCAGAAGGTTTTGCAATACAATGTTGCCGGGTTAATTGTGGAGCCTACCTTAAGCGCTTTGGAAAATGTAAATGAAAAATACTATAAAGAATTGGGGAATAAAAATATACCTTATATAATGATAAATGCAAAATACAATGAACTAGATTCAGCTTATATAACAATGGATGATATTGAAGGGGGATATATTTTAACAAAATATTTAATTCAACTTGGACATATAAATATAGCTGGAATTTTCAAAAGCGATGATCTTCAAGGAATTAATAGAAAATTAGGATATATAAAAGCATTAACTGAATTTAATATTCCTGTTGATAAGGATATTATTGGTAAATACACAACGAAAGAAGAAATGTTTTCAACATATGAATTTACAAAACTACTTCTTTTACGAGAAAAAAGACCTACAGCATTAGTTTGTTATAATGATCAAGTTGCTATACATGCACTAAACGCTATAAGAGATGAGGGATTAAGGGTACCAGAAGATATATCTATAGTTTCGTATGATGATTCAGACATAGCAGTGGCTTCGGAGGTAAAACTAACAACTGTAAGACATCCCAAAGATGATATGGGCAGGCGAGTAGCAAGATATATTATTGATATGATTGAAAAGCCAGTTAATAAACCTTGCTACGTGTATAAAGCAGAACTTTTGGTAAGAGATTCAGCTAAAAATATTTAATTGGAAATTATGTAGCAGTTTATTAGCTTATAACCAAAGAAATGTATGTAACATAAAATTATAGTATGACTTGTACGTACAACAGTTGAAGCTGTACATATAATTTCTATTGTATATAACTACTATGTTTATGTAAATTAGTGGTTGGTACTGTTATTAAATTAGGTTAAGGTAACAAATTCGTTGTAACATTTTTGGCTAAAATATAGTAGTAAGTTTCTTCACTGTTACTGAAAATCTCTAATATTGAGGTTTAATCTTTTCTTTCTTGTGAGTCTTCTAAAATAAATATATGAAAACTATATGATTTATAAAAGCCTAAAATGGTTTAAAAAAATAAAAACTTTTAACATAATATGGTTGACATGAAAACATATTTCTACTATAATAAAAATATAAATAATTTATATAAATATCAAATAGTTTAACTTAATGTAAAATAAATGCATCTGGTATAAGCAGTATTCTAAAGGATGTTAATGATGAATATAGTATGCAATTAATTTATTATTAAGTTTAAAACAATTATCTATATATTTATATAAAGTTTTTACATTTTATACATTATAAATATATTAATAATATAATTTTCATGTAAAGACATAACATAGGTATAGGTATATATATAAATTAAATATTTAATAATAATATAAAATAGCGACTAAACTACTGAATATGGGGGATATCACAATGGAAAATTTTAAAAAAGCGAAAATGGTTCTAGATAGGAATTATAAAATTTCACAAGTTGACAATCGTATATATGGATCGTTTATAGAACATTTAGGGAGAGCGGTATATGGTGGAATTTACGAACCAGGGCATTTTGAAGCCGATGAAAAGGGTTTCAGAAAAGATGTAATTAAATTAATTAAGGAATTAAATGTACCTATAGTGAGATATCCTGGAGGTAATTTCGTATCAGGATATAATTGGGAAGACGGCATCGGACCTATTGAAAGGAGACCAAGAAGAACGGAATTAGCATGGGGAACAATTGAGACCAATGAAATTGGGACTAATGAGTTCTTTGAATGGTCAAAAAAAGTTGGCACCGATGTAATGATGGCTGTAAACCTTGGAACACGTGGTGCTGATGCTGCACGTAATATTGTAGAATATTGTAACCATCCAAGTGGAACATATTGGAGTGATCTTAGACGAGCTCATGGTTACGAATCACCTCATAATATAAAAACTTGGTGTCTTGGAAATGAAATGGATGGACCGTGGCAGATTTGCCATAAGACAGCAGAAGAATATGGGAGACTTGCAGTAGAAACAGCAAAAGTAATGAAATTGGTTGATCCTTCTATAGAACTAGTTGCATGTGGAAGCTCAAGCATGGAAATGCCAACATTTGGACAATGGGAAGCAACAGTACTTGAGGAAACTTATGATCATGTGGATTATATTTCGCTTCATAGATATTATGGAAATGCGGAAAATGATACAGCAAATTATTTGGCAAAGACTCTTGATTTGGACGCTTTTATAAAATCGGTAATAGCAACATGTGATTATGTAAAAGCAAAAAAAGATCTAAGAAAACAATAAACTTATCCTTAGACGAATGGAATGTTTGGTTTCATTCAAATGAAGCAGATAAGAAAATTAAAAAGTGGTCAATCGCACCTCATCAACTTGAGGATTTATATAATTTTGAAGATGCACTGCTTGTAGGTGGACTACTTATAACAATGCTTAAACATGCAGATCGTTTAAAAATGGCATGCCTTGCGCAATTAGTAAATGTTATTGCACCTATTATGACAGAAAATGGAGGACCTTCATGGAAACAGACGATTTTCTATCCATTTATGCATGTGTCAAACTACGGAAGAGGATATGTAATAAAACCTGTTATATCTTCACCTTTATATGATACAAAAGATTTTACAGATGTACCTGCATTGGAATCTATTGCAGTGTCAAATGAAGAAAAAGAGGAACTAACAATTTTTGCGCTAAACAGAGATCTTCAGGACAATTTGAAACTTGAATGTGATGTTAGAAGTTTTGAAGAATATAAAATTGTGGAACACATTGTACTTGAAAATAATAACGTACATGCAGTAAATACAAAAGGCAATCCTGATAATGTAAAACCTCATAACAGTGGCGATGCTAAAATTATTGATGGGATGATATATGCTAATCTTGCAAAGCTTTCTTGGAATGTAATAAGACTCGAAAAAATATAAATTAGACATATTTAGAAAATGTTATTAAAAACTAGTCATTTATATATTGGTTAGCATAAGCTAATTTATTATATTTATATAATTTTAATATAAGAGGGGTGCATTAAAGTGAGTAAAATTATTATAAACGCTGATATTAAGAAAGGTGAAATCAACAAAAATATTTATGGGAATTTTGCTGAACATTTAGGAAGATGTATATATGGAGGCTTTTGGGTTGGAAAAGAATCAGAAATACCTAATGTAAACGGAATTAGGAAGGATGTGGTTGAAGCTCTAAGAGAACTTAATATTCCAGTGTTAAGGTGGCCAGGAGGATGTTTTGCAGAAGAATATCATTGGAGGGATGGAGTAGGTGACTATGAAAAAAGGCCTAAAATAATAAATGTTCATTGGGGCGGAAATGTAGAAAATAACCATTTTGGCACACACGAATTTTTGGAATTGTGTGAAATGATTGGAGCGGAGCCTTACATATGTGGGAATGTAAGCAGTGGAGAAGTTCGTGAAATGAAAGAATGGGTTGAGTATATGACCTTTGATGGTTTATCACCTATGTCAGAATTAAGAATTGCCAATGGGAGAAAAGAACCATGGAAAGTGCCTTACTTTGGAGTTGGTAACGAAAATTGGGGTAACGGAGGCAATATGCGTCCAGAATATTATGCGGATCTCGTCCGTAGATATGGGACTTACGTTAGAAATTATGGAGATAATAAAGTTTTTAAAATAGCTTGTGGACCCAATGGAGATGACTATAACTGGACAGATAATGTAATGAAGACTGCAGGTCGGTTTATAGATGGCTTAAGCTTACATTATTATACAGTACCTGGGGACTTTATTAAAGGAAAGGGATCAGCTACAATATTTGATGAAACTGAGTGGTTTTCAACTATGAAAAAAACATTATATATGGATGAGCTTATTACAAGGCATTCAGCAATTATGGACAAATATGATCCCGATAAAAAAGTTGCACTTATTGTAGACGAATGGGGAACTTGGTTCGATGTGGAGCCTGGTACAAATCCTGGATTTTTATATCAACAAAATACTATTAGAGATGCATTAGTTGCAGGTATTAATTTTAATATATTCCATGATCATTGTGAAAGAGTTAAAATGGCAAATATTGCACAAGCAATCAATGTACTACAAGCTGTAATACTTACAGAAGATTCAAAAATGATACTTACACCTACATATCATGTATTTAATATGTATAAGGTTCATCAGGATGCGCAGCTACTCTCTTTTGAAATACAAACTTCTGATTATGAATGCTCTGAGGGAAAAGTACCGAAAATAACAGCCACAGCTTCAATGAATAGTGAAGGCAACATTAATATTTCATTTTGTAATTTAAGTCCCTTGGATGATGAATATATTCAGTGTGAGTTAAGAGGAGAAAACAAAACTAAAGTAAAAGGGAGTATTTTAACTGCTGAGAAAATGAATGATTATAACAGTTTTGAAGAACCAAATAAGGTAGCACCTGTAAAAATCAATGATGTAAGTATAGATGATAATAAATTTAATTTGTTAATTCCCAAAATGTCTGTAGTTACTGTGACCTTACAATAATGAATATTTTTTTTAATAGTTGTGCGCTTAAATGAATTAAGTGTTATAATTTCTTCATATTATATAGGTAAGGGGAATCATTATGATACATATTACTGATTTAAATAAAGGTTTGCCACTTTTTAAGGCTCTAAGTTCTGATAAAAGGATTGAAATCATTGAGATTTTAGGAGAGTGTAAACAGTTAAATATGAATGAATTAGCAGAAAAGTTAAATTTATCTAACGGGGCTATGACTATGCATGTTAAGAAGCTAGAGGAATGTGGTCTTATAAAGATCACAACCATTACTGCTAAACATGGTATTCAAAAGATTTGTAGTCTTCATGAAGATAAGTTTATAATTGATATTAGTAAAACTGAAGTTAGCAATTCTTATGAATTAGAAATTGGTATAGGTCAGTACTCAGCTTATGAAATGTATCCTACTTGTGGAATTGCCACTAAAGATAAAATAATTGGAGAGGTGGATGATCCAAGTTATTTTGCCGATCCAGAAAGAATAAATAGTGATATAATTTGGTTTACTAAAGGTTACATAGAATATAGAATACCAAATTATATAAAACCAAACCAAAATTTTTTTGAAATTCAAATTTCTATGGAAATAAGTTCAGAGGCTCCTGGAAATTGTAGCATTTGGCCTTCTGATATTTATTTTAGTTTAAATGGAATACAACTAGGAAGTTGGGTGAGTCCAGGTGATTATGCTGATACCAAGGGATTATTAACTCCTTCTTGGTGGCCTTCAAATTGGAATCAGTATGGATTATTAAAACTTTTATCTATTAATAAATTTGGAACTTTTATTGATGGTTTAAAGATTTCTGATATAACTTTAGAAGATATAGATTTAAACTTTAAAAGTGATTTAATATTTAGACTTTCAGTACCAGATGATGCAAATCATGTGGGAGGATTAACCATATTAGGTAAGAATTTTGGAAATTATAATCAAGGTATAAATGTTAGGGTTATTTATGAAAATATGGTTGAGGAATCCGAAATAAAATAGACTAAAATACTGATCTAAACTATGATTAGGAATATTTTCTGAGAAAAGTGTATGGAAGCTATGAGTTTTCCATATACTTTTATTGTTATACCTTTAATTAATTATGCATATCTGTTAAAATGTATAGTGGGCTTGATTATTATTAAAAAATAATAATTAATGGTTTGAAAAGGTTGCGGAAGGTGTAAAATAATAATGAATATTCAAGAACTTTTGAAATTAGGTTATGAGCTTTTAAAAAAAGCTAATATTGAAACATATATGATTGATAGCCAACTTATTTTATGTAAGATTTTAAACGTAGATAAATTGTTCATAATTACCAATAGGAATTTAAGTATTGAGGATAACGATGCAGATGAGTACGTAAAATTATTAAAATTAAGAGAAAAAAAAATGCCGGTTAAATACATTCTCCAAAGCGCTGAATTTATGGGAATTGATTTTTTTGTAAAGGAAGGCGTTCTTATACCTAGAATGGATACAGAGATTCTTGTGGAAGAGGCTATTGAGGAAATTAAAGGCAATAATTACAAAAAAGTTTGTGACGTATGCTGTGGAAGTGGTGCTATTGGAATATCCTTATCATATTATATAAAAGAAATTAATGTGATTTGCTATGATATTGACCACATTGCAATAGAAGTTACTGGAAAAAATATAAATATGTTAAAGCTGAATAATAGAGTAGAAGTATATGAAAGTGATTTACTTGGTAAAGCAATTGAAAACAATAGGAAATTTGATATTATAGTTTCTAACCCTCCTTATATTAAGAAATCTGTCATAGATACACTTATGGAAGACGTTAAGGATTATGAGCCTTTTATAGCCCTTTCTGGGGGAGAAGATGGACTGGACTTTTACAGAAAACTTGTAATACAGTCAAAATGTCTTTTAAATCATGGTGGCGCTCTGATATTTGAGATAGGTTATGATCAAAGGGAATCTGTAATGAGTATAATGGTAGAAAATGAATTTAAAAGTGTTGAATGTATAAAAGACTTATCAGGAAATGATAGAGTTGTTAAAGGGAGATTTTAAGATGGTGATAATAAAGGTTTTATGGTTATAGCGAGTCTTTTGGTGTTATAATTCAAAACTAATAAAAATATAAATACGGAGTGATAAAATAATGCTTGAGAGACTGAATTTTATAGAAAATAAATATGAAGAACTTTCAGTTAAAATTAGTGACCCAACAATCATGGCAGAGCAGAAGGAATGGCAGAAACTTTGCAAAGAACATTCTGACTTAGAAACGTTAGTAGATAAATATAGAGAATATAAAAAAGCTAAAGAAGATCTAGAAGCTGACCGTGGAATGTTAAGGGAAAAAATGGAACGAGAGTTAGAAGAAATGGTTCAAGAAGAAATAAAAGAACTGGAGCGAAGTGTTACGTTATATGAAGAAGAACTTAAAGTATTACTTCTTCCAAAGGATCCAAATGACAATAAAAATGTATTCATGGAAATAAGAGGTGGCGCTGGTGGCGAAGAAGCTGCGCTTTTTGCTGCGAATCTTTTTAGAATGTATACAAGATATGCTGAAATTAGAGGTTGGAAGATAGAAGTAATGAGTGCCAATGAAACTGATATTGGTGGTTTTAAAGAAATTGTATTTATGATAAAAGGTCAAGGGGCATATAGTAGACTTAAATTTGAGAATGGAGCACATAGAGTTCAGAGAGTTCCAGATACAGAATCAAGTGGTAGGATTCACACATCAGCAGCAACGGTTGCTGTTATGCCAGAGGTTGATGATGTAGAAATTGATATTAGTCCAAATGATCTAAGAATAGATGTATTTAGAGCTTCAGGACATGGTGGACAGTGTGTAAATACAACGGATTCTGCAGTAAGAATTACACATATTCCAACAGGGCTCGTTGTTTCATGTCAAGATGAAAAAAGGCAGCTAAAAAATAAGGAAAAAGCAATGAAGGTTTTAAAGTCTAGACTTTTTGAAAGAGCTCAAAATGAAAGATCAGCAGGCATTGCAGAAGACAGAAAAAGTAAAGTTGGAACCGGGGACAGAAGTGAAAGAATAAGAACTTACAATTATCCTCAAGGAAGAGTTACGGATCATAGAATAGGGTTAACGCTTTATAAACTTGAATCTTTCCTTAATGGTGAAATAGATGAAATTATTGATGCGCTTATTACTGAAGATCAGGCTGAAAAAATGGAATCAGTAGGAAATGAAGCAGTATAATATGAAATTTGTACTCAGCTATATGTTTATCGGGAGGAAAAAGTATGAATATAGACAAAGCTATAAAAAAGCAAATAGCCAGGTATAAAAGATTTGTTGTAGCTATTTGTTTATTGTTTCTTTTTCTCCCCATTATTTTATATATGTCGGGACAGACAAATATATTTTTCATAATATATTTGTCTGTCCTTGAAATGTTAATATTACTATTTTTAGTTTTTATGAAAAATAATCAAGTTCTTGATTATAAAGTTGATGTATATAAAATAAGAATAACAATAGGATTCCCTAAAAAAACTATAAGTTTACCTTGTGAAAAAGTGGAGTTAGTTCACGCAGAGGGAAATGGCAAAGATATGAAGCTTGTTTTATTAGGAAAATCCAAGCTTAGAAACAAGTATGTCAGACCCATAGACATTAATTTTTTAAAGGAAAATCCATATGCTGGTTACTATTATGGTAAATTAAAAAAAAAGAACCCAGAGATACAATATTTTTATACAATAATAAAAACTGGTGGATATAAAAAATATCCACTTCTAAATGAGATATATAAAGATTGTGCATCTTTACCATTTACAGAAGAAGCAATAGCAAAGATAAAGGAATATAGAAATATCATTGAATAAACCCGCATATCTATAATTAAGGATTACAGATATGGGGGTGTATTTTTTTTGAACACAAATATAATATTGTTTCTATTTTTAAGCGTTGTTTCACTTTTAGGTACTCTTATTGGCTCAGCTTTAGGACTTCTTATAAAAAACCCATCCAAAAGACTTTTAGGCGCTATGATTGGATTTGCTGGAGGGTTAATGCTTTCTGTGGTGGTCTTTGATTTAATTCCAGAGTGCTTAAAAAAATGGAGCTTTAATAATACAATTGGCAGTATAATAGTTGGGGTAATTATTATTTATTTTGGGGACAACTTTCTAAATAAAAAAAATATAGGTTCAAATAAACATTTGCAGGTGGCAATATTAACGGCAGTGGGACTTATGTTACATAACTTTCCTGAAGGAATAATTATGGGATGCTCTTTTATGGTGGGAGGTAGTCTTGGACTTAAAATGTGCATACTTATTGCTATACATGATGTACCAGAAGGTTTAGCTGTAACAGCACCAATGGTTGCGTCAAGGATTGATCCAATAAAAATATTTCTATTTACAGCAATAACAGCTTTGCCTACAGCATTTGGTGCGGCTATAGGGCTTTTTATTGGAGGTATATCTGAAGCAACTCTTGGCACTAGCCTTGGACTAGCCTCAGGGATAATGCTTTATGTTGTATGTTTTGGCATGATACCTGAGGCAATAAAACTTTGGGGAGGGAGAATGAGCAAAATGGGCATTTTACTGGGGATCTTACTTGGATTTGTGATGTGTACAATTCTATGATATTACCATTTGACATCAATGCGCATCAAAGAGTAAAATTTAGATGTTATGATGTAAAAGTTTAAGAGGTGTGTACGTAGATGAATACTAAAATAGAGATTTTAGATAGTGAAAATTTAGATAAAAATATACTACTTGATATTGGAAATATAATAAGGAAAGGAGGTCTTGTGGCTTTCCCAACGGAAACTGTATATGGTCTTGGGGCGAATGCATTAGACTCTGAAGCTGTGAAGAAAATATTCATTGCAAAGGGACAACCTCAGGATAATCCTCTTATCGTTCATATAGCTGATTTTGATGAGCTATGTGAACTGGTAACTGAAGTACCGGATGTTGCTAAAAAACTCATGGACAGTTTTTGGCCTGGACCAATGACTATAATATTGAATAAAAAATCAATAATCCCTGATGTAACCTCTGCTGGTTTAAAATCCATTGGCATTACGAATGCCAAGTAACATTATAGCCAGAGAGATAATAAGATCTTCTGGTGTACCGATAGCAGCTCCATCAGCGAATATTTCAGGGAGACCTAGTCCTACAGATGCCCAGAGGTGTATTGAAGATTTATTCGGTAAAATTCAATGCATAGTTGAAGGAGAAGCCTCAGAGATAGGTGTTGAGTCTACAATAGTTGATTGTACAGTTGTTCCACCATGTGTACTGAGACCAGGTGGTATAACATTAGAAATGCTAAGAACAATAGATAGTTACATATATATTGATGAGGCCATAATGGAAAAACCAAAAGCAGATCTAGTGGCTAAAGCCCCTGGAATGAAATATAGGCATTATGCACCTAAAGCACCGGTAACAATTGTTAAGGGAAATTTAAAAAAAACTGTTGCAAAAATCAACGAAATAGTGCAAAATAATATAGGCGAAGGCAAGAAAGTTGGAATTATGGCTACTGATGAAACTAAAGATCAGTATAAGGCAGGGCTTGTTATATCACTTGGAACTAGGAAAGATATTAATTCAATAGGAAAAAATCTTTTTGAAACATTAAGATGTTTTGACGATAAAGATATAGATATTATAATATCAGAAGCCTTCGATGAACATGGTTTTGGAGTAGCAATAATGAATAGATTAAATAAATCTGCAGGTTTTAATATAATAAATATTTAATTTAATGAGCCAAATATAATGGATATAGGGGGATGGGGATGAATATACTTTTTGTTTGTACAGGAAACACTTGCAGAAGCTGTATGGCAGAAGCAATATTCAATAAGCTTTGTGATGTAAAGGATATTAAGGCATCTTCGGCAGGTGTTAGTGCTCAGAAAAACGCTATTACATCAGAATATTCAGCAACAATTATAATGGGAAATTTAGGTATTGATATTTCAAATAGAAAAGCAGAGCAGATTACGGAAATAATGATTAGAGAAGCCGACCTTATCCTCACAATGACAGAACATATGTCTTTTATAATTAAAAACCAATTTGTCAGTATTAAAGACAAAATTTTTCCACTAAATGTATATGTTGATAGAAATGGGGATATATCTGATCCCTACGGAGGAAGTTTGGATATTTATAAAAATACTTACAGGGATTTAGAATTAAGTATAAAATTATTGATAAAAAGATTAAAGGAGGATAAAGGTATTTAACAATACATTTATCTTCTTTTTTGTAAATATATATGGAGGTGAAAATAATGAAAATAGCATTAGGTAGTGATCATGCAGGTTTATCTTTAAAAAGGGAAATAATAAAGCATCTAGAGGAAAAAAACTTAGAAATTAAGGATTTTGGAACATATACTGAAGAATCTTGTGATTATCCAGATTATGCGTATGCAGTGGCAAAGGAAGTTTCAGAGAAAAATTATGACCTTGGAGTATTAGTATGTGGAACAGGGATAGGCATAAGTATAGCAGCCAATAAAGTGAAAGGGATAAGAGCAGCAGCTTGTTCAGATACTTTTTCAGCCCATGCAAGCAGGGAACATAACAATGCAAATATAATTGCTCTTGGTGAGAGAGTAGTTGGCGTAGGCTTAGCACTTGACATTGTAGATACATTCTTAAATTCAAATTTTCAAGGTGACAGACATCAAAGAAGAGTAGATAAAATTACTGAAATAGAAAACAGGAGGGATATATAAATGAGTAAAGTAACACAAATATCACATCCATTAATATTACACAAATTGTCATTTATAAGAGATAAGAAAACAGGATCAAAGGATTTTAGAGAATTAGTTGAAGAAGTGGCTATGCTTATGGCATATGAGGTAACTCGTGACATGCAACTTAAAACAGTAGATATAGAAACACCTATTTGTACTACAAAATGTAAAAGACTTGCAGGCAAAAAAGTTGCTATAGTTCCAATATTAAGAGCAGGACTTGGAATGGTAGACGGAATGCTTAAACTTATACCAGCTGCAAAGGTTGGACATATTGGTTTATACAGAGATGAAAAGACCTTGCAACCAGTGGAATATTTCTGCAAGTTGCCACCAGATATTGAAGAAAGAGAAGTAATAGTAACAGACCCAATGCTTGCTACCGGTGGTTCAGCTATTGATGCGATATCTTTACTTAAAAAAAGAGGCGCAAAATATATAAGATTAATGTGCTTGATAGGTGCGCCAGAAGGTGTTAAAGCAGTTCAAGAAGCTCATCCAGATGTAGATATATATTTAGCATCTATTGACGAAAAATTAAATGAAAATGGATACATAGTTCCAGGCCTTGGCGATGCAGGAGACAGACTTTTTGGAACGAAATAGGTTTCAAAAAGTAGTTAAAAGTTAAAAGTTAAGAGTTAAGAGTTAAGAGTTAAGGAAGATTTTTCTGCTGAAGCAGAAAAATCAATGAAATTGATAAAGGAGGATATCACAAAATGATCTTTAATCATTTTGTGATATCCTTTTTCTTTGCACTAATTCAGAGGAAATAGAGGTATATAAGTTGAATTTATCATAGCAAAATAATTATATGTTTTGTTGCGAATCATTTGCAAGTGTGAAATGATAAAAAAAAATATTAAAAAATTTTTGATTAATGATATAATATATGAGAAGAATTATATAGTAGGTTATTTGTAGTATAGCAAATAGAGAAGGAGAAGATTCATTTTGGAGCGCAGAAATAAATATAATTATTATTTAGATATTGCTGAAACTGTACTGGAAAGAGGTACGTGTTTAAGAAGAAATTATGGATCAATTATAGTAAAAAATGATGAAATTATATCTACAGGTTATACAGGAGCTCCAAGAGGAAGAAAAAACTGTAATGATTTAGGATCTTGCAGAAGAGAAAAATTGAATGTACCAAGAGGAGAACAATACGAATTATGTAGATCTGTGCATTCAGAAGCTAATGCAATAATTAGCGCTTCTAGAAAAGATATGATTAATAGTATATTATATCTTGTTGGGAAGGATACAAAAACGGGAGAATATGTTGAAAATGCCAACTCCTGTACCATGTGTAAAAGATTAATAATCAATGCTGGGATAGAAATGGTAGTTATTAGAGATACAAAAGATGACTATAGGGTTATAAAAACAAATTCATGGATTGACGAAGATGATTCTATTTATGATAAACGCGGATACTAAAAGTATTTAGACATTCTTAAAAAATAACAATTACAGACGAAAAGGAAGATATTATGGAGAATTTATTTTTAATTGCGTTATTATCGACATTAATTTCCTTTATTAGTACACCCGTTATAAGGAAATTTGCTGTTATTTTTGATGTGGTGGATGTACCAAAGGATAACAGAAGAGTACATAATAGGCCTATACCTAAATTGGGAGGATTAGCCATTTATCTGTCCTTTGTTATTATGTTTATAGCTAAAGGTGGACCAATAAAAGAGGGAGAACTTGGGATATTAATAGGAGCAACTATTATCGTCATAGGTGGGTTTATAGATGATAAATATACTATAAAACCATGGCAAAAATTATGTTTTCAGTTAGTGGCTGCTTGCGTGCTTATTGGCACAAAAACAATGATATCTATAGTTACCAATCCAATAGGTGATGCAAATCAATTTTTAACCATAGCTCCACTTGTTGCAATTCCTTTAACTTTGATTTGGGTTATTGGGGTTACAAACGCCTTCAATTTGATTGACGGACTAGATGGACTCTCTGCTGGGCTTGGGTTTATTGCATGTGTCACCATGATAGTAGCTTCCTATTTAAGTGGTAAAGTAGAACTTGAGATAATTGTGCTCACAATTATACTTGCTGGAGCCATATTAGGGTTTTTACCTTACAATTTTAATCCAGCATCTATTTTTATGGGGGACACAGGGGCTCAGCTTATTGGATTTTTATTAGCCGCAATAGCTATGAAAGGTGCAATAAAAGCTACATCAGCAATTGTTTTAGCTGTTCCAATTTTAGCATTAGGTCTTCCTATTTATGACACTATTTTTGCAATAGTCAGAAGAAAAATAAATGGGAAACCCATAGCGCAGGGTGATAAGGGACATTTACACCATAGGCTTTTAAACATGGGACTTAGTCAGCGTCAGGCCGTAATTATAATGTATTTAATAAGCGCAATACTGGGAATGATTGCAGTAATAGTAATGCAACTCACAAACAGAAGGGCTTACATGCTTTTTGCGGCTGTCATAATATTAATTGTGTTTTTAGCATGGAAATTTGGTTTGTTTAAACATAAAAACTAGCATACATTTAGGAGGAAAATAAATTGAGTGAAATAAAAGTTATAACTATTTTTGGAACTAGGCCAGAAGCTATAAAAATGGCACCTCTTGTTAAGGAATTAAAGAGGAGAAAGGAAATAGATGTAAAGGTCTGCGTAACTGCACAACATAGGCAGATGCTTGATCAAGTTCTGAATTTATTTGATATAGTACCTGATTATGATTTAAATATAATGAAGGATAAACAAACGTTAACTAGTATAACTACAAGGGCTTTAGAAGGATTAAAAGAAATATTTGAAAAAGAGGCACCTGATTTAGTTTTAGTACATGGGGATACAACAACTACTTTTGCAGGGGCACTTGCTGCTTTTTATAAGCAAATTCCAGTTGGGCATGTGGAGGCAGGACTACGTACTTTCAATAAATATTTTCCATTTCCAGAAGAAATGAATAGGAAGTTAACAGGTGCAATAGCAGATCTTCACTTCGCACCTACCAAGGGTTCAAAAGAAAATTTATTAAATGAAGGAGTCTGTGAAAAAAATATTTATATAACAGGAAACACCGTGATAGATGCCATGAAACATACTATTGAAGATAATTATAAGTTTGAAAATGAAGAACTTAATAATTTGGATTACATAGGTAAAAAGATTATTTTGGTTACAGCACATAGAAGAGAAAACTGGGGAGATGGAATAGAAAACATATGTAAGGCTCTAAAAAAGATAGCACTTCTGAATGAAGATGTGGAAATAGTATATTTAGTTCACTTAAACCCTGTAGTTAGGGATGTTGTCTATAAAAATTTAGATGGAGTAAGAGGTATACACCTCCTTCCACCGTTAGACACAAAAGAGACTCATAATTTAATGAATAAATGTTTTATGGTAATGACTGATTCTGGTGGATTACAGGAGGAAGCTCCGCATCTTGGAAAGCCTGTTCTGGTTTTAAGAAATCTTACTGAAAGGCCAGAGGCAGTAGACGCAAAAACAGTAAAACTTGTGGGTACAGACGTAGACAAAATCGTTTATGAAACAAATGACCTTATTAATAATAAGGCAAAGTATTTAAAGATGAGTAAAGCTATTAATCCATATGGTGATGGGCATGCATCTGAAAGAATTGCTGACATAATTATGAAATATTTCAATGAAAATCATAAATCCACCATTGATAAATAAAGATTGTTTATTTTTTCACAAAATACCTTGATAAAAAAAAATATTGTGGGTATAATTATGTTGTAAACAAAATGATTTTAGGAAAGCAAATTGATAATTATTTAAGAATATAAATTTTAGGAGGTCGTTTTCATGAGAGAAGTAGTAATAGCAAGTGCAGTAAGAACACCTGTTGGTTCATTTGGAGGAGCTTTAAAGACTATATCAGCTGTAGATTTAGGTGCTATAGTAATTAAAGAAGCTGTTAAAAGAGCTGGAATCAAACCAGAAGACGTTGAAGAAGTAGTTATGGGAAATGTTCTTCAAGCAGGATTAGGACAAAATCCAGCAAGGCAGTCATCTGTAAAAGCAGGATTGCCAATTGAAGTGTCATCTTTTACAATAAATAAGGTCTGTGGTTCAGGTCTTAGGGCTGTATCACTTGCTCGTCAGATGATACAATCAGGAGATGTTGATATTGTAGTTGCTGGTGGTATGGAAAATATGTCCAGAGCTCCATATTTAGTTAATGATGCTAGATGGGGAACTAAAATGGGAGATAGAAAGTTTGTAGATGAAATGATTACAGACGGATTATGGGATGCATTTAACGACTATCATATGGGAATGACTGCAGAAAACATATCAGAAAAATTTAATATTACTAGAGAAGATCAAGATAAATTTTCTGCTTTATCACAACAAAAAGCAGAAGCAGCCATAAAAAATGGTAAATTTAAAGATGAAATTGTTCCCGTAGAAATACCACAGAGAAAGGGAGATCCAAAGATATTTGATACAGATGAATTTCCAAGATTTGGTACAACTTTCGAAACATTATCAAAACTAAGACCTTCATTTAAAAAAGGCGGTACTGTAACTGCAGGAAACGCTTCAGGAATAAATGATGGAGCAGCTGCATTTGTTATAATGAGTGCTGAAAAAGCAAAAGAACTTGGAGTAAAACCACTTGCAACAATAAAAGCATTTGGTTCAAAGGGAGTAGATCCTGCTATAATGGGCTATGGTCCAGTTGGAGCTACTAAAGTTGCACTTGAAAGAGCTAATTTGAAGGTTGAAGATTTAGATTTAATTGAAGCTAATGAAGCTTTTGCTGCTCAAAGTTTAGCAGTAGCTAAAGATTTGAAATTCAACATGGATATAGTTAATGTAAATGGTGGAGCTATAGCACTTGGACATCCAGTAGGAGCGTCAGGAGCAAGAATACTAGTAACACTTTTATATGAAATGGAAAAAAGAGATGCTAAGAAGGGTCTTGCAACACTTTGTATAGGTGGCGGACAAGGAACAGCTCTTATAGTTGAAAGATAAAATGTAAACTTTTTGTGAACAAAGGAGATGAATTTTTAACATCTCCTTTATTTTATTCAAAAAGCATAGAATCTATGGTTATTTTTTATATTATATTGGAATAATAAACTCATCAGTATCAAAAAAATTAATGCAGTCTATGTTTGTGACTTCGTTTACAATAACTTTTGAGTACAAAAAGACAGAAAATATAGTATTATCAAATAAATGAAGTTGGGAAAAAAATATGGTCATTATGGTAAAATAATAAGCTAAATCTATTATTCATTAGAATTACAAAGATAATCAGGCATAGACGCATAATATGATTATATTTGTCGAATTATACAAGTTTGATTAAAAATTACTTAGATATATAATTTACATATTGCATTTAGATAGTAGGTGAGCATATTGGACGAAGAAGTAAAGTTTATTTTAAAGAGAGTATTTTTCCTTGATATTATTATTGTTGTACTCGCATTCGGTATATCTTATGTTTTTTATAAACCTTACGATTATATAGTAGTAGTAGGGTTAATTTTAGCTGCATTAAATTTTCTTGGAAATGCAGTTTCAACAAGTTTTATATTAGCAAAGTCAAGTAATAAATTTTTAACTGTTTTAATATCAGCGTTTAGAATTATCATTACTTTATGTATCGTACTAGTGTTATGTGGTAATGATAAGTTTAAATATATAGCTATAATAATGGGATACACTCTTCACTACATAGCCGTTATCATTCATGGATTGACAATAAAAAAATAAGAAAGGATGTGATAATATGGATTTGAATGCTAAAACGTTATTTTCTTTGCGTTTAGGCGGTCACAATATTGGTATAACAGATAGTATCGTTACACAGTGGGTAGTTATGGTTATAATAGCAGTATTGGTGCTAGCTCTAACTCGCAATTTGAAAAAATTACCAGATAAAAAACAAAGTGTATTAGAAATGCTTGTTAATTTCTTCAAAGATTTAGTAAAAGAAAATATGGGAGAAGAGTACATGGGTTTTATGCCTTTCATTGGTACAATGGGAATTTTCTTATTTTTCTTGAACCTAACAGGATTAGTCGGAGTTAGTCCATCTACTAAAGACATAAGTGTAACAGCAGGTTTTGCAATTATAAGTTTTGTAGTTATAAATGTAAATTCCTTTAGAAAGGTTGGGGTAGGTGGTTTTGGTAAGGAATTAATTAGTCCATATATACTAATGTTACCAATGAACTTACTTGAAAAAATTACGCTTCCAATATCATTATGTTTAAGACTATTTTGTAATATGCTTGTAGGGTTTATAATTATAGGGCTAGTATACCAAGGGTTGGGTCATTTCGCCTTTATAGTTCCAATACCGTTCCATTTATTCTTTGATATGTTTGACGGGGTAATACAAGTGTATATATTTATGATGCTTACCATGCTTTACACTAAAATGGGTGGAGAGCTAGAATAACTTAATAATAAACTACATCAAAAATTGGTGCTAGATATTATAGATTGAAATTATATATTTTAAGGAGGAAAAACAATGAATATTGATTCTAAAACTTTTTTAGATGGAATGTTAGCAATAGGTGCAGGTTTAGCTGCAATTGGATGTCTTGGTGGAGGTATAGGTATAGGTACTGTTACTGGTAAAGCTGTTGAAGCTATTGGAAGACAACCAGAAGCAAGAGGATCTGTAACATCTACAATGTTTATAGGTTTGGCATTTGCCGAAGTAACTTCTCTATATGCTTTATTTATCGCTTTGTTATTAATATTTACAAAATGGCAATAATAGAGTAATTTAGTGTGTGAAAAAATGAGGCCGAAGGGAGGCTTTTGGGCAAATGAATATAAGTGTAGTTACAATTTGTATTACTATAATAAACTTTATAATTATTTTGTTGTTTTTAAAACACTTTTTCTTCGAGAAGATTACTAAAGTGGTAGATGACAGAAATAATGAAGTAAAAGATACAATAGACAAAGCTAATTCTGATAAGAAAGAAGCAGAAGTTCTTAAGATAGCAACACAAAAGAATTTAGACGAGTCAAAAGCAAAAGGTAAAAATATAGTTGAAGAGTATAAAGAAAAAGCTGAAAAAGTATCAGGAAATATTAAAGATGAAGCTTCAAGTGAAGCTCAGTTAATAATTACTAGAGCAAAAAAAGATATTGAGAGAGAAAAAGAAAAAGCAGAAGACGAACTAAAGAAAAAGGTAGTAGATCTTGCTGTTATTTTGTCTTCAAAAGCGTTGGAAAAATCCATAGATGAAGAAGAACATAGAAGGCTTATAGAACAATTCATAGCTAAGGTAGGTAATTAATTATGTATGAATACCTAGCTAGACGATATGCACTTGCACTTTACGAAGTGGCAGAGGCTAAAAATAAACTGGATGAATATATAGATGATTTAAAGCAGATTGAAACCTTAATAAAGGGAAATGCTGATTTAAATAATGTTATAAATAATCCAGAAATAAGTACCTCTAAAAAAATGGAAATTTTCAAAGGTGTTTTTGAAGATAAAATAGAAAAAGAAATACTCTCCTTTTTGCTGATACTTGTGGAAAAACACAGAATTGTTGATCTTCAAGATATTATTTTACAAATGGATGGAATTCGTTTGGAAGAAAAAAATGAAGTCATTGCAATTGTAAAAACTGTTGTTCCACTAAATGATAATGAGAGAACATCGCTAATTGATAAACTAAAAATTAAGTATAATAAATTGATAATTTTGAAAGAAACTATTGATGTAAGTATACTTGGTGGAGTTTATGTTAAAGTTGGAGACGAAGTTATTGACGGAACAGTTAAATATAAAATCGATGAATTAAAAAAATTAATGCTTGTTAGAGGATAGGGGTGAGCCTATGAACATAAAACCTGAAGAGATAACTTCCATAATAAAGAAACAAATTGAAGGTTATGATAATAAAGTAGAATCTGTAGATTCAGGTACAATAATTCAAGTTGGTGATGGTATTGCCAGAGTATATGGTTTAGATAATTGTATGGCAGGAGAACTTCTTGAATTCCCAAATGATGTATTTGGAATGGTAATGAATCTAGAACAAGATAACGTAGGTTGTGTTTTACTTGGTAATGAAGAAGGAATAAAAGAAGGCGATATAGTTAAGAGTACTGGTAGAGTTGTTGAAGTGCCAGTAGGCGAGGCTATGATAGGTAGAGTTGTTAATGCTCTAGGACAGCCAATAGATGGAAAAGGACCAATAAAAGAATCAGAACTAAGACCAGCAGATATTGTAGCACATGGTATTATTGAAAGAAAATCAGTTGATAAGCCACTACAAACTGGTATAAAGGCAATTGACGCAATGATTCCTATTGGAAGAGGTCAAAGAGAACTTATTATAGGAGATAGGCAGACAGGTAAAACTGCCATTACTATTGATGCTATAATAAACCAAAAGGGTCAGGATGTTATATGTATTTATGTTGCTATAGGACAAAAACAATCTACAGTAGCAAATATTTATAATATACTTACTCAAAAAGGCGCTATGGACTATACATTTATTGTATCAGCCTCAGCAGCTGAAACAGCTCCACTTCAATATCTTGCACCATATGCTGGTGTAACTATGGGTGAGTATTTTATGGATCAAGGAAAAGATGTATTAATAATATATGATGATTTAACTAAGCATGCAGTTGCTTATAGAACAATGTCATTATTACTTAGAAGACCACCTGCTAGAGAAGCTTATCCAGGAGATGTATTCTATTTGCATTCAAGACTTCTTGAGAGAGCAGCTAAACTTTCAGATAAATTGGGTGGAGGATCAATTACAGCTATTCCTATAATTGAAACTCAAGCAGGGGACGTATCAGCTTACATACCAACAAATGTTATATCAATAACAGATGGGCAGATATTCCTTGAAGCAGATCTTTTCCATGCAGGACAAAGACCAGCTGTTAACTCAGGTATATCAGTTTCTAGAGTTGGAGGTAATGCTCAAATAAAAGCAATGAAACAAGTTTCAGGAACACTTAGACTTGAACTTGCTCAATATAGAGAACTTGCTTCTTTCTCACAATTTGGTTCTGATCTTGATAATGAATCAAAGAGAAGACTTGAAAAGGGCAAGAGATTACTTGAAATCTTCAATCAAGATCAATATGTACCAATGCTTGTTGAAAATCAAATAATGATAATTTATGCAGTTGTTGAAAATCATCTAAATGATGTAGATATTACAAAAATTAAAGAATTTGAAGAAGGATTCTTAGAGTTTATGAGTACTCATCATAAAGAAGTTCCAGAAGCAATTATTACCAAAAAAGTATTAGATGATGAAATCAAGAAAATGCTTAATGAAGCAATTGAAGAATATAAAAAAGTATTTTTAGCATAAGCGTATTGTTATATATGCGGGAGGTGTAGTATGGCAGGACTTCTTGTAATAAAAAGAAGGATTAAGTCTGTAACTAGTACAAAGAAAATAACAAAAGCTATGGGACTTATTGCCACCTCTAAAATAAGAAAATGCAGAAAAAATCTAGAATCAAATCAAGGCTATTATGATTCCTTTGAAAGCATAATAAAGAGTGTTGCTGAAGGTATTATTGGAAAAAGTATATATGTCAATGGTAATGGAAGTAACAAAAAATTATATATAACCTTGACATCAGATTCTGGACTTTGCGGTGGTTTTAATGGTGCTATTGTTGCAGCAACTGCTGGAAAAATTAAGGCTGATAGAGAAAATTCGCTTTTAATGTCTGTTGGACAAAAGGGAAGAACATTCTTTAGAAGGTTGCAATATGATACAGTTGCTGAATATGTTGATATACCTGATGAACCAACGTTAAAAGAAGCTAAAATTATAGCTGAACATGCATTGGATCTTTATAAAAACGGAGAAGTTGGCGAAGTTCATGTAATGTACACGAAGTTTATATCAACTGCAAGGCAATCAATTGTAGATGAAGTTGTATTACCATTAAAAGTAGAAAAGAAAAGCGGTGGTAATGCCGGAGAGTTTGAACCCGAAGCTAATGAATTGTTAGAAGGTACTGCTTTTATTCATTTGAAAGCTCAAATATTTAACTTTCTACTAAATTCAAAAGCTAGCGAGCAAGCATCAAGAATGTCTTCAATGGATAGTTCTACAAAAAATGCAAATGATTTGTTAGATGCTTTGAAATTGAAATACAATAGAATAAGACAAAGTGCAATAACAAATGAAATAACAGAAATAGTTTCAGGAGCAGAAGCTCAGAAGTAAGGAGGGGAAACTTATGCCAAAAGGTATTGGTAAAGTTGTTCAAGTAATAGGACCAGTTGTAGATATAAAATTTGAGAGCGATAGCCTTCCTAATATATTTAATGCTTTAGAAATTGATATGGGAGACAACAAAAAGCTTATCGTAGAAGTTGAACTACATACAGGTGATGATGTAGTTAGGACTATATCAATGGAATCAACTGATGGATTAAGAAGAGGTGCAGAAGTAATAGATACTGGGAAGCCAATTTGTGTTCCAGTTGGGAAAGCTGTCCTTGGACGTTTGTTTAATGTATTGGGCAAAACTATTGATGAAGTTGGGGATTTAGGACCTACAGAATTAATGCCTATTCATAGATTAGCACCAAGTTTTGAAGAACAATCAGTATCACCAGAAATGTTTGAAACAGGTATAAAGGTAGTAGATCTTTTAGCACCATATCAAAGAGGTGGTAAAATAGGACTATTTGGTGGTGCCGGTGTTGGTAAAACAGTTCTTATTCAAGAACTTATAAATAACATAGCAAAGGAACACGGCGGATTATCTGTATTTGCAGGTGTTGGAGAAAGAACAAGAGAAGGTAATGACCTTTATTATGAAATGAAAGAATCTGGGGTTATAGATAAGACAGCACTAGTGTTCGGTCAAATGAACGAGCCACCAGGAGCGAGAATGAGAGTTGCGCTTACTGGTCTTACTATGGCAGAAAAGTTTAGGGATGAAGGACAGGATGTACTTTTATTCATAGATAATATATTTAGATTTACTCAGGCTGGATCTGAAGTTTCAGCTTTACTTGGAAGAATACCTAGTGCTGTTGGTTATCAACCAACACTAGCTACTGAAATGGGTACTCTTCAAGAAAGAATAACTTCAACAAAACAAGGTTCAATAACATCTGTGCAGGCCGTTTATGTTCCTGCTGATGATCTTACTGATCCAGCTCCAGCAACCACATTTTCTCATCTTGATGCAACCACGGTTTTATCAAGATCTATTTCAGAACTTGGTATATATCCAGCTGTTGACCCACTTGAGTCAACGTCTAGAATACTTGATCCAAATATTGTTGGTGAAGAACATTACGAAATCGCAAGTAAGGTAAGAGTCATACTTGAAAGATATAATGAACTTCAGGATATTATAGCAATACTTGGTATTGATGAATTAGGTGAAGAAGATAGAATGGCTGTTAATAGAGCAAGAAGAGTTCAAAGATTCTTGTCTCAACCATTTAGTGTTGCAGAACAGTTTACTGGGATGCCTGGTAAATTTGTAAAAATAAAAGATACATTAGCAGGATTTAAAGAAATACTTGAAGGTAAGTGTGATGATCTTCCAGAGGCAGCATTCTTATTTGCAGGTTCAATAGAAGAAGTTAGAGAAAAAGCTAAATCTATGATGGCATAAAGGAGTGATTTTGCATGGCGTCTAAAATGAAGCTTAGCATAGTAACTCCCGAAAAGAAATTCTATGCTGGGGATGTAACTGAGATCAATACACAGACAGAAAATGGTGGTATAGGAATACTTCCAGAACACATTCCTTTTGTTGGAATGCTTAAGCCATCAGAAACAAGATTTAAGCTAGTAGATGGAACTGAAAAAGTTGCATTTACATCAACTGGGCTTTTAAAAGTTACAAAGACAGAGGTTGAAATGCTAGTTGATGCTTCCGAATGGCCTGAGGAAATTGATGAAAAAAGGGCTAAAGAAGCAAAAGAAAGAGCAGAAGAAAGATTAGCTAAAGATAAACAAACTGGTAAAACGGATACAGACAGAGCGGAAATTGCATTGCAGAGAGCAATGGCAAGGATTAAAACAAAAGATATTTAGTTAATAGCGAACAGAAGTAGTTAAAAGTTAAGGGTTAAGAGTTAAAAGGTAAGGAAGATTTTTCTGCTACCGCAGAAAAATCAATTAAAAAAAGGGGCTGTTGCACTAAGAAATTAGTGTAGCAGTTTTTTTTATAAAAAAAAACAATTCCCTAGCTTAAAAAAGTTAGGGAAAAGGTGTAAAATATATTTATGAAAATGAACAATTTAACACACAAAAATTATACCATTCATGACAGTTTTTATCAATTAAAACTGCCAATAAATACTGAATACATGATTCCTAAAGATGATTCTGTGAGGTTACTAAGTCAGGTTGTAGAGGAGATGGATTTAAGAGAATTATACCAGACTTATTTCCGTATAAGGAAAAATCAACCAACCCCAAGGCAGATGCTTAAGATTATGTTATATGCGTACATGAATCATTATTATGCTTCACGTAAAATTGAAAGTGCATGCAAGCGAGATATTAATTTCATGTACCTTTTAGAAAGTGCGTCAGCACCAGTTTATTCAACTATAGCTAGATTTCGTAGCCTTCATTTTGCACCAGTTGCCGAAGAACTTTTAACACAAATGACAGACTTTCTGGCAGATAACGGAGAGCTTTCTCTAGAAAATCTGTTCATTGACGGTACAAAGATTGAGGCGGCAGCCAACAAGTACACCTTCGTTTGGAAAAAATCAGTTACTAAAAATCAGAAAAAACTCATGGATAAAATTCCTGCATTTATTTTGCAAGCTGAAAAAGATTTTGGAATTAAAATTTTATATAAAAGTGAAATTAAGATTTATCACCTAAATAAACTTCGTAAAAAACTTAAGAAGATACAGAAAGAAGAATGTATAGTTTTTGTCCATGGTTGTGGTAAACGAAAAAGTTTAATTCAAAAAACATTAGAGCAGCTTGATAAGTACATTACAAAATTGAAACAGTATAATCAGTACATTCATATCATGGGCAATAGAAATAGCTTTTCAAAAACAGATCATGATGCTACATTTATGAGGATGAAAGAAGATGCTATGAAAAATGGCCAGCTAAAACCTGCCTATAATGTCCAGTTTGGAACGGATGCAGAATATGTTGTTTGTGTTACAGCTGGACCACAGTGTACAGATACTACTATGCTAATTCCATTTTTAGACACCCTACGGGAAAAACAGAACCGGATTTACAAAAGAATCATTGCAGATTCTGGATATGAAAGTGAAGAAAATTATTTGTATTTGGAAAATAATCAACAGCTAGCATTCATCAAGCCTTCAAATTATGAAATCAGTAAAACACGAAAGTATAAGACAGATATTAGTAGGAAGGAAAATATGATTTATAAACCAGCTGAAGATATGTATGTTTGTAGCAATGGGAAAAAGTTAAAAGTATCAGGTATTAAAAACACAAAAAGCAAAACAGGATATGTAAGTGAAAAAACATGTTACACCTGTGAAGACTGTAGCAACTGTCAATTGAAATCAAAATGCATTAAAGGCAAAAATTGTAAAACTCCATTAGAAGAACGCACAAAGCATTTGGAAATCTCTAAGTTGTTTCAGGAAAAACGGCAGAAATCATTAGAAAGAATTATTAGTGATGAAGGAACTGAACTAAGAATGAATCGAAGTATTCAGTCTGAAGGTGCTTTTGGTGAAGTAAAACAAGACATGGGATTCAGGCGTTTCTTGTGTCGTGGAAAGCAAAACATACTGGCGGAATGCATCTTGTTAGGGATTTCACATAACGTAAATAAGCTACACAATAAAATACAAAATGGACGTTGTGGTTCTTATGTTTTTCCATTAAAAACAGCGTAAACTTTATAATTTCAAAAATCAAAAAAATGGGTAAAAAATACCTTCTATTTTGTATACCCTTTTTTCCATATCAATTAATAAAAATATAAAATCAATCCTAAAATCAAAAATATAGTATAGAAAAAGGGCTGTTCATAGCGATTTTAAAAATCGCTAATGCAACAGCCCCTTTTTTTTGCGAAAAATCCGTATGATATTTAAGCTAATATAACACATAATAGAGAAATAATCTGAATTGTTATTTTATTTGAGATGCCTAAGAAAAATTTCACACTTTTAAGAGAAAATATATATATTAATAGTGGGCTGAGAATAAAAAATTGAAATAGAGTTAATAATCTAAAGAGAAAGGTAGGGGGATACATGAGAATAAAAAAATTTTTGATTTGTTTTATAGGTATTTTAATTATAACTTTTTCAATATCCAAAACATTTGCTGCAGAAAATACAGATATTTTTAATAATATACTAGTCCAAACTAACAGCGTAACCACTGAAATTGGAATTAATGTGGATTATGAGATTGGTATAGATGGTAAAGAAGAATGCACAAATTGGCTTAAGTCTGCAAATTTATATGATAAAAAAATAATTGATAAAACCAAGAGTAATAATAATTATGGATATTTCGATATTCTGAAGACCGCCAGCGATGTTGAGACTGAAAACCAAGGGGGCCAAATTAAAAGAAATTTAAACACTCTAGAGAATTGTGTGACTATAAGTAATGACAAAGTGTATTGCAGAGAATTTGAAAAAAATAACATTTATGGATATATAGAAAGTATAGAGGATAGCAATGGTTCAAAGATAAGTATATTTATGAGAGAATTAAATCCAAAAGAAAACGTCAATGATATTGAAACTAAATTAAGAAAAACAATAGGTAAAAAAGCAATTGATATTAATATATATAAGTACCTTAAAGCTAAATCATCTATTAAGAGTACGAAATTGGTACAGAATAAAATAATAGGTTATTTAAAAGGTATAGGCACGGAGAACATATCTACAGTTAATATTAATGAAGGTTATAGCACAATGGCATATACTAAAAATTTTGCTAGCATATCAGATGATGGAAAATATGAGGACTTTAATTATGCGGTGTTAAATGAATTTGATCAAAATTATATAATTTTAGGAACACCAGTGATAGATATTTCTTATTAAAGAATGAATTGGAGGATTAAAATGGATAAATTTATAATTAAAGGAGGAAATACATTAAGTGGTGAAGTGAAAATTAGTGCTGCTAAAAATGCGGTGCTACCAATAATAGCTGCTACTATTATCAGTGGAGATAAATGTACAATCTTAAATTGTCCTATGCTTTTAGATGTATATGTAATTTGTGATGTACTTAGAAGCTTGGGAGCAAAAGTTGAAATTGAAAGTAAAAATGCAACAGTAAATATAGATACTTCCAGCATAAGTGGCACTAAGCCATGCGGTGATCTTGTGAGAAGGATGAGAGGTTCTTTTTTAATAATGGGAGCAATGATATCAAGATTTGGTAGTTTTAAAATATCCTTGCCTGGTGGTTGTAATATAGGTACTAGGCCAATAGACTTACATCTGAAAGGATTTAAAGCATTAGGTGCAAAGGTGAAAATTGATCATGGTTATGTGGAGGTTTCAGCAGAAAAATTGGTAGGTGACAAAATATATCTTGATTATCCATCTGTTGGAGCCACAGAAAACATAATTATGGCATCGGTACTGGCAAAAGGAGAAACCATAATAGAAAATGTGGCACAAGAACCGGAAATAGGAGACTTGATAAGTTTTTTAAACAAAATGGGTGCAAAGGTAAAGGGAATTGGTACTGATACCTTAAAGATTATTGGTGTAGAAAGTTTACATGGTGCAAAACATAAACCAATTTACGATAGAATAGAAGCAGGCACTTTTATGATAGCAGCGGCAATAACTAGGAGTAAAATGAAGATAAATGGAATAGATGATGAGCATATAAAGCCGGTTATAGCAAAACTTTCAGAAATGGGTATGGAAATAGAATTATATAATGATACATTAATAATTGATGGAAGGAATGAATTGAAGCCAATTGATATCAAAACAATGCCATATCCAGGTTTTCCTACAGACATGCAACCACAAATGATGAGTTTATTAAGTTGTGTGTTAGGAACAAGTGTGGTTACTGAAACAATTTTTGAAAACAGATTTATGCATATTGCAGAACTTAAAAGAATGGGTGCTAATATAAAAATAGATGGTAGAAGCGCAGTCGTTGAAGGTATAAATAGGCTTACAGGTGCACAAGTAAAGGCCACAGATTTAAGGGCTGGTGCAGCATTAATATTGGCAGGTATTGCGGCAGATGGAGAAACAGAAATTGGCGATATCTATCATATAGACAGAGGATATGATGGAATTGAAAAAAAGTTAATAGCACTGGGAGTAGATATAAAAAGGGAGCAAGAAAATAGTTAAGAGTTAAGAGTTAAGAGTTAAGAGTTAATGAAGAATGTACTAAAATTTTGAATTAAATTTTGGTACATTCTTTTTGTTAGGCAAATTGTAATTTTTGTATTCATTATATTTTTAGTGGAGCTTCCATTTTTTAAGATGTGTAATTAGTTTTAGAGTGCATTTTCTATCCCATGACTACCATCCGTAAAACTCCAGCTGAAACAAAGAACTCTGTTTATGTAATAAATATTGTAAAATGAAATAATTATATTATTAGGGTAATTATGTTTAAGGCATCTGAAAGGAAGGTGAAAATCGTTATCAATAATTAAACATATAAGACATCTCAAAGAAAATAGATAAGGGTACTTACAGTAGATTTGAAGATGACTAAGTAAAATAAAATGATAACGGAAAAATAATGATAAAAAAGTTTGTTATTATAATACTTACTGGAATCTTATTTGTGATAAGTGCATCAATTTGTATAGGAGGTCTTTCTGGAAGCACGGATAAGGAAAAAATAAACAATTCAAGTGGGAATATGCGAGAATACAAATTTAAACCTAATGATATAGTTTTTAACAATAGTAATGGTGGAGGTACCAATATAAAGGTGTATATAACTAAGAATAAAGAGATAAGGGAATTAAGCATGGAAGAATATATAAGGGGTGTTGTAGCATCAGAAATGCCAGCTGAATTTAATATAGAAGCACTTAAAGCACAGGCTATCGCAGCAAGAACCTTTGCAGCTGCACATATGACTAGTTATGGAGGAAAACCATATTCTGGTGCAAAGGGTGCTGATGTTACAGATACCGTTGATTGTCAGGTGTACATGGACAAGGATGATATATTAAATAGTTGGCCACAAAAATTATCAGGTGAATACTGGAACAAAATAACTGAGGCTGTAAAGGAAACCCAAGGGGAAGTATTAAAGTACAATGGAAAACTAATAATGGAGCCGCTTTATTTTGCTGTTAGCAGTGGAAAGACTGAAGATTCAAAAGAAGTTATCGGTGATGATGAACCATATTTGAAAAGTGTTACAAGTAGTGGTGAAGAAACAGATAAAAAATATAAAAGTGAAGTTAAAATTTCTTACGGAGATTTTATAAATAGAATAAAAAAAACATACAGCAATTCAAATCTAAATTATTTTAATATACGAAATTCAATTAAAATATTGAGTAAAACTAAAGGTGGGGGAGTCAAGGAGATAATGCTTGGGAAGAACACCATAACAGGGACCAAATTCAGAAGTATTATGGGACTTAATTCAACTAATTTTAGTGTTAAATATAATATCACATCGCTAGAAGTTGATTGTATTGGTTATGGTCATGACATAGGTATGAGTCAGTGTGGTGCAAATGTTATGGCAAAAAAAGGTAAAACCTGTAGCGATATATTGAATCACTACTACACGGGGATAAGCGTAGAGAAACTTACAAATTAAGTTAAGAGTTAAGAGTTAAAAGTTAAAGTCAAAAACTAAAGTCAAAAACTAAAAGAAATGAGCTTTTATAATTGGCCTAGAATGTTTGGAGAAGTAAGGCATATGAAAGAAAATAATAAGTCAAAGATGCGACGTATATTTTGTGCTAGATAACAAACATAACCCTTAGATAGTGTTGATATCTAAGGGTTATGTTGATGCAGTATGGCGCAAAATAGACTAGCATACTGACTTGTTATTTTTTCGAAGAAGCAAGTAGATTTGCGTAAGCAAATCTACTTGCTTCTCTATTATATTGATTTTTAGGCTTCAGCCTAAAAATCTTCATTAACTCTTAACTCTTAACTCTTAACTCTTAACTCTTAACTTTTAACTATTCTGTGCTGGTGTTTTCAACAAACTAAAAAATTAAAAAAAATTAATATAAAATGTATTATTTACTAAGTTGTGGACAAAATACAAAAAGGAGGTGTTTTTCAATGGACAAAAATGATTTATTAAACAAACAACCAAATAAAAATAACAGGCTAAGTTTTTTTAAGAAAGATGGTTTTTATTTAATCTTATTTCTTTGCCTATGCATAATTGCTGGAGTTGCAACATATGTGAATACAAAACCTAAAAGTAATTCTGTAGCAAAACAAGAAAATAAACTATCATTAAATAATAAAAAAGTAAAGGCAAAGGCGAAAGCGAAAACTAATGTAAATACTGCTAAAACAGACATTTCAAAAGATGATAGTAAAAAGACAAATATGGATAATGCAAATCTAGCTAAAACGGATACTGCTAAAAATAATCCAAGTGTTGTCACAAATGCACCAGTGGTAACTACGGTGGTAGCTCCCATAAAAGGTGTTATTGCTCAAGGGTACACAGGTACAGATGGTGCAATGGCAGTTGGATTAGATAAGGTATCAAGGACAATATTAGGAGAATATATAAAAGTAGATAATTTAGGAATTCCTGTATATTCTTCGGTAAATGGTACTGTTAGTGTTGTAGAAAGTGGCAGAATTACAGTTTTAAGCAAGGATAACAAGTTGAAAATCATATATGATAATTTGGAACCATCCAGTATAAAATTAAAAACTGGAGATGCTGTAAACCAAAATACTCAAATTGGGCTGGTTGGTGATAGCGATAATGCAAAAGATAGAATTGTTGATTGTAACCATTTGTATTTTGAAATTGATGAAAAACAGCAAGATGGAAGTTATAAGGATGTAAATCCACAAAATTATATTAAGTACTAAAATATGTTTTGCAAGATTATCAGCCATCCAAAAATATGTCGGGATGGCTGATATTAAGTAATTAATAAAGGATGTAACGCATATTTATAAATATAGAAGGGCTAAGGAGGTAGTACTTTGAAAGATTATATTGAGGAAAGAGTTTTAGAAGTAGCACAATATATTATTGAATCAAAAGCTACAATTAGAAAAACTGCTAAAGTTTTTGGAGTAAGTAAAAGTACGATACACAAAGATATGACAGAGAGATTACCTCAAATAAATCCTCAAATTGCTGAACAAGCTAAAGGCGTTTTAGAAATAAATAAAGCAGAAAGGCATATTAGAGGTGGAAAAGCTACAAAAATGAAGTACAAAGCTATTGAAGGTTAGAAACATTCCTATTATAATATAAATAGAGACAAATTGTAAAAATATAAGATAATAAAAATAAAATGATAAAATGTGTTACTTTAGTAAGGCATAAGAGATGGAGTTGAACGAAGGAATGTTTTTTGGAATCGGATCTGATATAGGTATAGATTTAGGAACCGCAACGGTATTAGTGTATCTTAAGGGTAAGGGCATTATTCTAAAGGAGCCATCAGTAGTAGCAATAAATCGTAATAACAAAGAGATTCTTGCGGTTGGAGAAGAAGCAAGAATGATGATAGGTAGAACACCGGGGAATATAGTAGCAATTCGTCCGTTAAGAGACGGTGTGATTTCAGATTATGATATCACTGAAAAAATGCTTAAACATTTCATAAGAAAGGCTTGTGGCAGAAGAAGATTTTATACACCAAGAGTAGTTATCTGTGTACCATGTGAAGCTACAGAAGTGGAAAAAAGAGCTGTTAAAGATGCTGCGGTTAACGCTGGGGCAAGGAAACCTTGCTTAATTGAGGAACCGTTAGCAGCAGCTATTGGAGCTGGGCTAGATATAACTAAGGCAAGTGGAAATATGGTTATAGATATTGGAGGAGGGACTACTGATATTGCTGTTATTTCGCTAGGTGGAATAGTTGTTAGAAAGTCAATAAAGGTTGCGGGAGATAAGTTCGATGAGTCAATTATTAAATATATAAGAAAGAAACATAAATTAATGATTGGTGAAAGAACTGCAGAAGATGTAAAAATAAGTATTGGATCTGCGTTTAAGAGAGAAGTTGAACAATCCCTAGATATTAGGGGAAGAGATTTGATAACAGGACTTCCAAAAAACTTGAATATTACTTCAGAAGAAATGAGAGAGGCACTTTCAGATGCGGTTAATGCTATAGCAGAGTGCGTACATGTGGTACTAGAAAAGACACCTCCAGAGCTGGCAGCAGACATTGCTGATAAGGGTATAATTATGACAGGCGGAGGTTCGCTTCTGAATGGATTGGATAAGCTTATTGAATATGTAACGAAAGTACCAGTTTATGTAGCGGATGATGCGGTTTCATGTGTAGCACTTGGAACTGGAAAGGTACTTGATTTCATAGGTAAAGTTGAATTAAATGGTAATGACATTTCGTTAATAGACTAGCAATATATTTTTTTAAGAATAAAAGTGATTGTTTTGATAACAATCACTTTTGCCTTTTTAAAGCATTGTTTCATTTTTATATAAATAGTAGGAATGAATTAAGGAATCACATATAACTGTTGCCATTTCTAAAATTAGGTTGAGTCTTATATTTCTATTCGTAAATATTTCATTACTTTCACATGAATCCACTATACCAATTATTGAGAAATCACCTACATTGGGCAATGACTTTCCAACACCTTTACCTGGGTGAATTGGATAATCTCTTATTTGGATTTCACCAATGCTATCTGAATTGCCTAGACAAGCATCTATTCCAATTATTTTGGAGTCTGGGGATGCGTATTTAATATCACTTAATTTTTTATCAAGATTTAAAGCATGAATTGGTTCTGATATTGTTCCATAGACGGATAATGGAAAATTTTTTTTCTTTAAAATTGTTCCTGTAAGTGGTCCGAGACAGTCTCCGATGCATCTATCGGTGCCAATACAAACAATTATAACATTGCTGTTAATATAATTTTTAAGAAAATAACCAATTTCATAATAAGCAAGTGGGTTTTTATAGAATGCCTTCATTTTGTTCAAAAATTCACCGTCACATAAAATCTACCAAAATCTAATAGGCTTACATCTAGAAGAAAATAGATAAGCATACCGATAGTTTTTTTAGATGCCTTGTAAGAAATTAGAGACTTATTAACGGAGTTCACCTACCTTTCTGTATTAAAATTTTACAGTTTAACCTTATATTGAACTATTGATAATCCTCCTAATCAATTTATATGAAATCATAATAGGTAATATTATGAAAACATGTATAAAAAAATTCATAATAGAAATAATTAATAGATATGGAGGTGTAATATGAATAAAAAAGTAATGAGTATATCTGTGGTTGTAATGACAATAATAACAGTTTACATTATGGTATGTAATTCCAAATACAGTGATAATGGACAACTCAATTATTCAAGTTTAAAAAATGATAAAACGATAAATGAAAATTCTAATAAGAAAGAAGATAAAAATATAGTTCCAAATGGTACTATGAATTCTGGGGATATAGTGAAAAATAATACTACGAGTTCTGAAAACAATGTAAAAAAGAACGTAGAAAATAATGTGAATTCCATAGCGCAAAAACAAAGTGGTAATTCAGCAATAGATAATAAAGAAAATACAATAGATGATACAAAAAACAATTCTGTAGATATTGAAAATAATAAGCCTATATTCAAAATATCTAAGGATAAGATAATAGATACATTAAGTTTTACAGACAAAGCAAAAATATTATTAATAAGCAAAAGCCTTTCCCCAACAGACTTTAGTAAGCTTCAAGATGATGTAAATAGTGATGATGAAAAGAAAGGAATAGTTAGTGCTATGAATCTTTTGAAAAGGAGACTTGATGACAAGGATTATAGTAAATTGAAAAGTATAGCTTCCAAGTTTATTAATCTAGACGCATTAAATTACTGAAATGTAAAATTATAAAAACATACAAAACAATTAATTGTGACTTGGTGCATTTTATCTAGTAAAACAAATGTATAATGAGAAGCAGTGAGAACGATTTAATATTTGACGTATTTGAAGTTTGCCAAAATTTGATTAAGATTGTATACTATTACTTGTTAACGATGTAGTTAACTTAGAGGTTAATAACTAAGTAAAGTCATATATTAGTATTGATCAGTTGGAGGAATTCCCGAGTGGCCAAAGGGGGCAGACTGTAAATCTGTTAGCTCAGCTTTCGATGGTTCAAATCCATCTTCCTCCACCAAAATGGGCGTTTAGCTCAGCTGGGAGAGCATCTGCCTTACAAGCAGAGGGTCACAGGTTCGAGCCCTGTAATGCCCACCATTTTGAAATTTAATTTAATAAGCTGGCATAGCTCAATTGGTAGAGCAACTGACTTGTAATCAGTAGGTTGTGGGTTCAATTCCTACTGCCAGCACCATTTTTGGAGGAATTCCCGAGTGGCCAAAGGGGGCAGACTGTAAATCTGTTAGCTCAGCTTTCGATGGTTCAAATCCATCTTCCTCCACCAATAGACACTTTTGTGTCTTTTTTTATTTTAGCTTTTTTATTGACTAATTATTACAGCTATGATAGTATGCTATTATATAATTTAATAAATTCAAAATTAGCTCTTATCAAGAGAGGTGGAGGGAAATGGCCCTATGAAACCCGGCAACCAATGTGATTCATGCATTAAGGTGCCAATTCCTGCGGAATATTATTCTGCAAGATAAGAGAGATTTATTGTGCATAAGTCTCTTCTTATTGAAGGGACTTTAATTTTTTGTACACTCGCTACCAGCCGCAAGACTTCAGGTTTTACAAGAGTAGAGTTAACGGGTGATACGTACAGGACTTTGGTTAAAGCAATCACTCATATGGGGTCAAAATAACCCACGCCTGAGTGTAAGTTCTACTTTATTATTAGGAGGGAAAGAAATGAAAAAGTTATTTACGTCTGAATCAGTAACTGAAGGGCATCCAGATAAAATGTGTGATCAAATTTCTGATGCTATATTAGATGCTATATTAACAAATGATCCAAATGCAAGAGTAGCTTGTGAAACAACTGTTACAACAGGTATAGTTAATGTTATGGGTGAAATATCAACAAAATGTTATGTAGATATTCCAAAAGTAGTTAGACAAACAGTAAAAGAAATTGGGTATACAAGGGCAAAATATGGTTTTGATGGTGACACTTGCGCTGTAGTTACAACTATTGATGAACAATCAGCTGATATAGCAATGGGTGTTGATGAAGCACTAGAATCAAAACAAGGTGAAATGGATAAAATTGATTCAGTTGGAGCTGGAGACCAAGGCATGATGTTTGGCTTTGCAACAAATGAAACTCCAGAATATATGCCAATGCCAATTGCGCTAGCTCATAAACTTTCAAGAAAATTAGCCGAAGTTAGAAAAAATAAAACTCTAGATTATTTAAGACCAGATGGTAAAACTCAAGTAACTGTAGAGTATGAGGACAACAAACCTGTTAGAATTGATACAATTGTTATATCAACTCAACACAGTCCTGAAGTAACTCAGGAGCAAATTAAGAAAGATATAAAAGAATATGTTATAAATGCAGTTATACCAGCTGAACTTTTAGATGAAAATACTAAATATTTTATAAATCCTACTGGAAGATTTGTAGTTGGGGGTCCCCAAGGAGATTCTGGACTTACAGGAAGAAAAATAATAGTAGATACTTACGGTGGATATGGTAGACATGGCGGTGGTGCTTTTTCAGGAAAAGATCCAACAAAAGTTGATAGATCTGCGTCATATGCTAGTAGATGGGTTGCAAAAAATTTAGTTGCAGCTGGAGTAGCAGACAAGATTGAAATACAGTTAGCTTATGCAATTGGAGTTGCAAAACCAGTGTCAATAGCAGCAGATACATTTGGAACTGGCAGAATTGGTGAAGACAAGATTGTAGAAATAATAGATAAGGTATTTGACTTAAGACCAGGTGCAATAATCAGAGATCTTGATTTAAGGAGACCAATATATAGACAAGTAGCAGCATATGGTCACTTTGGTAGAACAGATATAGATGTACCTTGGGAAAAATTAGATAGAGTAGAAGAAATAAAAAAATATATATAACAATAATATAAGAGGATGTCCAAAAATGGTTAAAATCATTTTTGGACATCCCCTTTTATTATTTGAAATCATAGATCTTCTAATTAATTCTACCATAGAAAGAGTGGTATTTTCGTCTAGTATTGTAATAAAAAATCAGTATGCTATAATTTTTGTAGGTAGATATTTTTTTAGATTAGGAGAGGTTTTATGACTGAATTACGCTGTATTGTTGATAATATAGTTTTTAAGAATGAGGAAAATGGGTATGTTGTAGCACAAGTTAAAGAAAAAAATGAAAAATATACTATAGTTGGATGTATTCCATACATTATCGAGGGGCAGTCATTGAAACTGGAAGGTGAATGGGTTCTGCACCCTCAATTTGGCAAACAATTAAAGGTTGAATCCTATGAGGAAGTTTTACCTGATTCAAAGATAGGCATAGAAAGATACCTTTCTTCTGGAATTATAGCAGGAATAGGACCTGTAAGCGCAAAAAAGATAGTTGATAAATTCGGAGAAGAAACTCTTGAAATACTGGATAATGACATAGAGAGACTTAACGAAATAGAAGGCATTGGGAAAAAAAAGATAAAGATTATATATGAATCTTATTCAAGGCAGAGAGAGGTAAGAAACATAATGGTATTTTTGCAGACATATGGTGTAACAGCAAATCAGTGTGTGAAGATATATAATAAATATCATAATGAATCAATAAAGGTTGTCAAAGAAAATCCTTATGTATTAACTGAGGGAATTGTAGGTATTGGGTTTAGAACGGCAGATAAAATTGCGCAAAATTTAGGGGTAGAAATAAGTTCTCCTTTTAGAATACAAAGTGGAATAAGTTATGTTATAAATGATTTTTGTTTAAAAGGAAATACCTATATGCCTATGGAGAAACTTATTATTGACGCAGGAGAAACATTAGGTGTAGATAAAGATGAAATAGAAAAAAATATATATGAAAGTACATTGGCACAAAAGATTAAGATTGAAGTTATAAATAATGAAAATTGCGTATTTACAATGCCATATTATTACTGCGAACTAGGAGTGACAAAAAAGATAGTAACAATGGCAACAAATGAATATGAAGATATAGAACTTGATATAGACAAGGAAATTGAAGAGTTTGAGGCATTAAAGGAAATAGATTTTGCTACAACTCAAAAAGAAGCCATAAGTGGTGCATTTAAAAATGGAATCGAAGTTATTACGGGAGGACCAGGAACCGGTAAAACTACTATTATAAATTGTATAGC
The DNA here is from genome assembly GCA_963725425.1 of uncultured Clostridiaceae bacterium. GTDB lineage: Bacteria > Bacillota > Clostridia > Clostridiales > Clostridiaceae > Clostridium_I. The sequence goes on along the minus strand of CAVRYJ010000043.1, from coordinate 244,214 downwards.
AGATATATTCGAAAAAGCTTCTTTAAAAGTATTTATGGCAGCACCAACGGGAAGAGCAGCTAAAAGAATGTCTGAAGCCACAGGTAAAGAAGCCAAAACCATACATAGATTATTAGAAATTGGTTTTGGCGATGGTGATCAATTTGGATTTTTAAAAGGGGAAGAATCTCCACTAGAGTGCGATGTGGTAATTATAGATGAAACATCTATGATTGACATAGTTTTAATGAACAATCTTTTAAAAGCCATAGGGCTAGGAACAAGGCTTATAATGGTTGGTGATGTGGATCAGCTTCCATCTGTAGGACCTGGTAATGTACTTAGAGATATTATTGAAAGCAAAGCTGTTAAGGTAGTAAGGCTTAAAGAGATATTTAGGCAGGCTCATGAAAGTATGATTATTGTAAATGCACATAAGATTAATAATGGTGAAATTCCGGTTCTGAATAAAAAAGATAAGGATTTCTACTTTATTGATAATGAAAATAGCCAAGATATATTGAATACAGTGATTGATCTTGTTAACAAAAGGTTACCTAATTTCAATAAGGAGTGGGGTAGTAAGAATGATATTCAAGTGCTATCACCCATGAGAAAAGGTATTCTTGGAGTAACAAATTTAAATAATCAAATTCAAAATGTGCTAAATGCCAAAAATGATGAAAAAAAAGAAATAAGATACCGAGATGTGATTTTTAGAGTTGGCGACAAAGTGATGCAGACAAAAAATAACTATACCATAAAATGGAAAAGAGTTTCCGGTGAGGGAGACTTAGACGGCGAAGGAGTTTTCAATGGTGATGGTGGGTTCATTGATGATATTGATGAAGATGGTAATCTTTTAGTTATATTTGATGATGAAAGAGAAGTGGAGTATGATACCGTAAATATGGATGAATTAGATCTTGCATACGCTATTACTATTCATAAAAGTCAAGGAAGTGAATTCCCAGTTGTGGTTATGCCAGTTTTTATGGGACCACCTTTACTTATGAACAGAAATTTATTCTATACTGGTATTACTAGGGCCAAAAAATTGGTGGTACTTGTAGGTATGACTAAAGCAATACACTCTATGATAAGAAATGATAAGGGATTTGAAAGATATTCTGGTTTGAAATGGAGAATTATGGATATAATAAATTAATGATGGTGAAAATGAGGGTAAAACTATGATAGGCAATAATTTAAAAGAGGTAAGTAATGAGGAAAGAAAAATAAGTACCACAATATTAAACTGGGCACTAGGAAAAGAAAATTTTTTAAATATCATATCACCTCCCTATAATACATCGTTGATATTAATAGAAGCAATAATGAAGTTTATAGATGAAGGTAAGAATGTTTTGTATATAACTGGAGAAACAGAAAAAAATATTGAAAGCATATTATACTTTAGAAAATATACAAAATTCAGAAATTATACATATTTAAGAAATGGTGCAATTATATCTAATTCTAATTTAAATTTCACTTGTTATAGTAAGGCTGTTACAGTTCATAAGAAATATGATTTGGTAATATATGATGATATAAGAAGTTATCCTAGATATTCTAATTATGAGATATTAGACATAGTAAATAAATGTTGTAGTGACACAGGGAAAATAATAGCTTATTCAATAGCTAGAATTTTCAATAGATCAGAGGAAATTGTGATTCCAATTAGAAATGATAAGATGCCTATTGCAGAACCTAGAGTTATAACAACCAGAATTGATGTGAATAAGGACGTACCTTTTGTGGTATTTGAGTATATAAAATGGTCTATAAGCGTTGGTAAGAGAGTCATTATATTTGTACCAGACGATTCAAAAGTATTTAATGTTACGTCATATATATATAAGTATTTTAAATCTATAACACATAACATATTTTTTTATTCAATGAATGATAAAAGTGCAAAGGTTATAAAAGAATTTCAAAAATATAAGGATTCCATAGTTGTAACAGATGATTTTGATGCCATATGTGATAGAGATGATAGTAAAAATATAATTGTGTTTTTTGCAGATGAAAATTATTACGATTATAAGAAACTTGTTTACTTTTGTGGAAGAACTGGAAAGGGAGATATGGTGAACAGAGGCGAGGTTATATATTTAGCAAGGGAAGAAAATAAGGAAATTGATTTAGCTAAAAAAATAACAAGAGGGTTCAATAAAATGGCATGGGAAAAAGGATTATTGAGTTTATAGAATATTTATTTGATTCGTTTATTAGTGTTATATATACACATGAACGCAAATGTGAAATATGTGGAAAATATTTAGAAAACGGTGATATTTGTGATCAGTGTAAAGGTAAAATACATTTTTGTAAAGATCCTTTTATTTTAAATAGAGATAATTTTTCTATAAAAGGGTATAGTGTATCCTATTATTCTGGGAATATAATGAAGCTGATTCTGAACTTTAAATATAGAAGTAATTTTAGATGTGGGGACATATTGGGTAGTTTTATGGTAGATTTTATTGAAAGAGTAAAAATTGAATTCGATTTGATTGCGTTTGTGCCCATGACTAAAAATTCAATGAATAAAAGAGGATATAATCAAAGTAAAATTTTAGCTAAAATTATAGGCAAAAAATTTAAAACTGAGGTAATTGACTGTATTAAAAAGGTTAAAGAAACAAAGGATCAAATAGGACTAAGTTCCGAAAAAAGGTGGGTAAATGTATCGAAAAGTTTTAAATTCAGGTCCAATAAAAATATTTCAGGAAAAAATATTTTACTGGTAGATGATGTTTTTACCACAGGAGCCACCACGTATTGTTGTGCAATTACCATGATTGAAAATGGAGCAAAAAACGTTATTATCTTGACTGTTGCCAAAAGTAATATATAATATAAGTATATTGAGTTAGGTTTGTGGTTGAAAGTCGATGCCAGTCGCAGGCGAAACGATCCACGTAAGTTGAACAAAGTTTAATGAGCATGGTGCGGTTTAGAGGTTAGTCCTGCCGTTTTTTAAAACGAGAGGGTTAGTAGTGAGGGGTTAGTTCCTAGTAGCAAAAACTCCAGCAGGCGAGTGTGGGGTCAAAGACCAGGTCAACTAACTTTATATGGCACCATTGGTGCATTTAGCAGCCTTTTCGGAGGCTGCTATAATTTTTTTAATTAAAAAAAGATATGCTTAAAAAAAAATTATTTGGTAAACAATAATGTGAAAACCTTTTACAAAATTAAAAAAAATTCATACAATTTTCTGTGAACTATCTATTAAGGGGTTGTTATTTGTCGTAAAAACGAATAAGATAATTATAAAAGAAGTAACTAATTATACATTTAAATTTGTTTTTGAGAGGAGCTGTTAATATGAGAATTACAATTAGCGGAAAAAACGTAGAGGTTACAGAGGCACTCAGAAGTGTTATTGAAAAAAAGCTATCAAAACTGGAGAAGTTTTTTAGCCCGGATGTAACGGCTCATGCAACCTTAAGTGTAGAAAACTATAGAAAAATAGTAGAAGTTACTATTCCATTTGGTGGAGCTATACTAAGAGGGGAAGAATCAAATACAGATATGTATGCTGCAATAGATTTAGTAGCAGATAAGATGGAAAGACAAGTAAGAAAACAAAAAACAAAATTGGATAGAAAAAAATATGCAGAGTCAGTAAGATTTCAAGCTATACCTGACTATGTTCCAAAGGATGAAAATGAACATAAAGATCCATCAATTGTAAAAACTAAGAAATTTGCTATAAAACCAATGGTTGAGGAAGAGGCAGTTTTGCAGATGGAACTTTTAGGACACAGCTTTTTTGTATTCAAAAATCCTAATTCAAATGAAGTAAACGTTGTATATAAAAGAAGAGATGGAAATTACGGGCTTATAGAACCAGAATTTTAATAAACTTGTTTAAAGCTAAAAATTAGAATGTAAATTATTTGCATTCTAATTTTTTATATATAAAATTGGATAAATTTATATAAACGTTGAACCAAACAATGTTAAATGGTATAATCTATTAGGTATAATACTTTATGTCTTGTATAATTTATAAGTATAGTGAGGATGAAATTAATGGGAATTTTGAATAAAATATTTAAATCTTACAGTGAAAAGGAAGTAAATAGAGTTATTCCAATAGTTGATAAAATAGAAAGTTTTGATGAAAAGATGAAAGCACTCAGTGATGATGAACTAAAAGGGAAAACACAGGAATTTAGAGATAGATTAGAAAAAGGCGAAACTTTAGAGGAATTACTTCCAGAGGCTTTTGCCGTTGTAAGGGAAGCATCCTTTAGAGTACTGGGGATGAAACACTTTAGAGAACAACTAATCGGTGGTGTGGTACTTTCACAAGGTAGAATTGCTGAAATGAAAACAGGTGAAGGAAAAACACTTGTGGCTACTCTTCCTTCATATTTAAACGGATTATCGGGTAAAGGTGTTCATATAGTAACAGTTAATGACTATCTTGCTACAAGAGATAAGGAATGGATGGGTCAAGTCTATGAATTTCTAGGGCTTACAGTAGGTGTTATAGTACATAATCTTACTCAAGAAGAAAGACAAAATGCATATGCTTGTGATATTACATATGGTACTAATAACGAATATGGTTTTGATTACCTTAGAGACAACATGGTTGTGTACAGAGAAGAGAGAGTTCAAAGACCATTAAATTACTCCATAGTGGATGAAGTTGATTCAATTTTAATTGATGAAGCTAGAACACCTCTTATAATCTCAGGTGAAGGAGATAAATCAACTGAATTTTATAAAGTTGCAGATACATTTGCTAAAATGTTAAAGAAAGATGATTATACGGTTGACGAAAAATCAAATTCCGTAATATTAAATGATACAGGAGTTGAAATGGCAGAAAAATTCTTCCACTTAGATAACTATGCTGATCCTGCAAATATGGAAATTCAGCATCATGTAGCTCAAGCCTTGAAGGGTAACTATATGATGAAAAAAGATAAGGACTATATGGTTAAAGATAATGAGGTCCTTATAGTAGATGAATTTACTGGCAGGCTTATGGAAGGTAGAAGATATAGTGATGGACTTCACCAGGCAATTGAGGCAAAAGAAGGTGTCAAGGTTCAGAAAGAATCAAAGACACTTGCAACAATAACCTTCCAAAACTATTTTAGATTATACAATAAACTTTCTGGTATGACAGGTACTGCATTAACTGAAGAAGTAGAATTTAGAGAGATATATGACCTAGATGTTATAGTAGTACCAACTCACAAGGCAGTAGGGAGAAAGGATTTCCCCGATTTAGTATACAAGACTGAAATGGGTAAATTTAATGCTGTGGTTGAGGAAATAGAAGAGACACACAAGATAGGCGGTCCAGTTCTAGTTGGTACTGTAAGTATTGAAAAATCAGAAGTTATTTCAAATCTTCTGAAAAAAAAGGGAATAAAGCATCAAGTGCTAAATGCAAAGTATCATGAAAAAGAAGCAGAAATTATTGCTCATGCAGGCGAAAAAGGTATGATAACAATAGCTACGAATATGGCTGGACGTGGTACCGATATTAAGCTTGAAGATGGTGTTACAGAACTAGGCGGACTTAAGATAATAGGTACTGAAAGACACGAATCAAGACGTATTGATAACCAACTTAGAGGGCGTTCTGGTCGTCAAGGAGATCCAGGAAGTTCAAGGTTTTATGTGTCACTTCAAGATGATCTTATGAGAATATTTGGATCAGAAAAACTTGGTGGTATGGTAGAAAAACTAGGATTGCAAGATGATGAGGCTATTGAAAGCAGAATGGTTAGTGGTGCTATTGAAAATGCTCAGAAAAAAGTTGAAGGTAATAACTTTGATATAAGAAAGACATTAATTAAGTATGATGATGTTATGAATCAGCAAAGAGAAATCATCTATAAGCAGAGATCAGAAGTGCTTGAAGGTGAGGATATGAAAGCTCAAATCCAGAATATGGTAAAAGATATAATTTTCGGAGCCGTGGATTCTCATTTAAGTGGAATAGAGGAAGAGTTAAAAGAAGATTTAACAAAATTGTTAGAATATCTCAATGAAATATGCATTCCTAATAATTCGACATCTGTGGAGGAATTATTAGTATTATCGGATGAAGAAATAAAAGAAAAGCTTTTAGCCATAGCAACTGATCTCTATAGCAAGAAAGAGAATGAATTTGGAGAAGAGCAGATAAGAGAAATAGAAAGAGTAATTCTTCTAAGAATCGTTGATACAAAATGGATGGATCATATTGATAATATGGATCACTTAAAACAGGGAATGAATCTTAGAGCGTACAGACAGCAAGATCCAGTTCAGGCTTATCAGTTTGAAGGAAGTCAAATGTTTAGTGAAATGATTTATAATATTAGAGTTGAAACTGTTAAGTATTTGTTCCATGTTCAGATTTCAAGGGCTCCAGAAAGAGAAAGAGTAGCAAAGGTAATAGCAACAAATCATGATGAGTCAGTAGAAAATCAACCAATTAGAAGAAAAGAAGAAAAAATTGGAAGAAATGATCCTTGTCCATGTGGTTCTGGCAAGAAATACAAAAATTGTCATGGAGCAATGGAACCAGTTAAAAGTTAAAGGTTAAAGGGTAATGAGGGTTTTTCGGCTGAGGTCGAAAAACCAATTTATATAAAGGACGTGAAGGTAGTGCTTATAAAACTTGAAGAAGCGTTAAGAGTTGTTACGGTACTAAAAGAAAATATAAAAGAGATAAGGGATTCACTTTGACCTACCTCTAATGAAGCAGAAAATAGAGGAACTTGAAGGTGCAATGCAAGAAACTTATTTCTGGGATGATATGAAAAGAGCGCAAGAGGTAACTCAAGAAGCTAAGGGTTTAAAAGATAGAATAGAACTAGTTAACTCATTTGCCCAAAGAATAGAGGATACAGAGACGCTTATAGATATGTGCAGGGAAGAAGAGGACGAAAGTTTACTTCAAGAAATACTATCAGAGATAAATAATTTGGAAAAAGAAACCGAACGATTTAGAATAGAAACACTTTTATCAGGAAAATATGATAAGAACAATGCTATTTTAGATTTGCATACAGGTGCGGGTGGAACAGACGCACAGGATTGGACGGAAATGCTTTTGAGGATGTATACACGTTGGGCAGAAGGCAAAGGGTTTAAAGTTGAGACAATGGATATACTTCCTGGTGATGAGGCTGGCGTGAAAAGTGTTACCCTAAAAATAACTGGTGATTATGCATATGGACATTTAAAGGCAGAAAAGGGTATTCATAGATTAGTTAGAATATCTCCGTTTAATGCAAATGGAAAAAGGCAAACTTCTTTTGCTGCGGTTGAAGTTCTTCCTGAACTTACAGAGAAACAGGATATTGTTATTAATTCAGATGATTTAAGAATAGATACATTTAGATCTAGTGGAGCTGGTGGCCAGCATGTTAATAAAACAGAATCTGCAATAAGAATAACTCATATTCCTACTGGAATAGTAGTTCAGTGTCAAAATGAAAGAAGTCAGCACTCAAATAAAGAAACTGCCATGGCTATGTTAAAAGCAAAGCTGGTAGAACTTAAGGAGAGAGCTCACAAAGAAAAAATAGAGGATTTATCTGGAGATCTTAAGGAAATTGGTTGGGGAAGTCAAATAAGATCTTACGTTTTTCAGCCATATACTATGGTAAAGGATCATAGAACTGGTGCAGAAGTTGGGAATATTGATTCAGTAATGGATGGAGATATCGATATTTTTATCAATGAGTTTCTAAAACAGAATAAATGATAAAGCATATAAAAGAAAAGACCAAAGATATAATTGGCCTTTTCTTTTATATTTAAAATAGAATTTAATTAAAATTCAGAATTGATGAATTTACATTAGATAAATTTGGCACTGTTTTATCAGCATAATTGCAAGAAATATCAGTTCCAACACCAACGGCAGACATGTTTAATTTCTTTGCTTCACCAAGTATATCTATTTCATTGTCAAACATAACGCAATGTTCAGGAACAACTTTAAGCTCTTCGGCAGTTCTTAGAAGAAGCGGTCCTAAATTTGCGCTATTATCGTTTAAACCTAAGATGACATCAAAATAATCTTGAATATCCAAAACTTTTAAAATGCTATTAGCATTGTACTTCTTAGAAGTAACAGCCAATTTCATTCCGGATACTCTAAGATTAATTAAAAATCTTTTGACTCCTGGTAAAATAGTGGAATTGTTTGAATCAACCAAAACGTTGTCAAGGTCAAAAATACACCCTTCTACTTGTTTCAAATTTACACCTCCGCCATGGTACTTAAATAAATTAATATATGTAAAATGTTTTCAATACTATTATAATACTAATTAACATAAAGATTACGTTTGTTAAGAATAATTAACATACAATTTTTCAAGAAAGGGTGCATAATATGAATAAATATTATCCTATAATGTTAGATATAAAAGGGAAAAAATGTGCAGTTATTGGTGGTGGAAATATTGCATATAGAAAAATATTGTCACTATTGGAGTGTAAGGCTGAAGTAATAGTTATAAGTAACGAAGTAATAAAAGATATTGAATTGCTTATAAAGGATAAGAAAATAATATATTTCAAGGATAAATACAATTTCAAATATATTTCTAATTGTTATCTAGTATATGCTGCAACAAATGATAGCACGGTTAACCAAGCAGTATATTTCCAGTGCTCGCAAAAAAACATTCTAGTAAATGTAGTAGATAAACCAGAAATTTGTAGTTTTATAGTGCCTTCTAAAGTGCAAAAAGGTGATTTAACAATTGCAATATCTACCAATGGAAAAAGTCCAATGCTTGCAAGAAAAATAAGACAGGATTTAGAAAAAATTTATGACTATAAATATGAAATATTTTTAGATATTATGGGTAAAGTTAGAAAAGAGGTATTTCATAATCTAAAAGATGCGAGAAAACGGAGCGAATTTTACAAGATTATTGTATATTCAGATTTTATAGATAAAATAACCTCTGAAAATAAAGAGGATATACAAAAACAAATTATTAATATTCTAATAGCATTTGGTTAATTCTAGGTGCTATTTTTTATGTAAAAATAGTTATCCACAACATATTGTGGATAGTGTGCATAACCTGCACTATATGTTGAAAATCGATGGGCTTTGGAATACATACTATTATCATCTGAGACTTTATAATTGGAAACTGAAAACCGAAAACTGATTTTTGTCCTTATTTTATGAAAAAGCATTGACAGATAGTAAAATATAACTTAAAATAAACACTAATATATTAAACCAAACATACCTAGTAGAATACTATGATATAAACTTATAATATGAGGTCTATCCGATGACTACCTGCTCTAATACTCCCATCTTCTTCAAGTGTGAGTAAAGAGCGGCTACGTCCCTGGATAACGATTTCTAAAAACTTTTTACCATTTTGGTAAAAATAAATTCCAAGGAGTTTACGATGACAAAAACAATTGATAAATTCAAAAGGATGGGTAAGGATGAAAAAAACATATTCAATATTATTCAAAAAAAAGGACCTCTAACAAAATCACAAATCTTAGATATAACAAAACTTAAATTAACAACCTTAAATCGTATAATGAAACCTTTTGCCATGGATAAATTAATTGTTGAAGCCAGAATAGGGGAATCCACAGGGGGAAGAAAACCTGCTTTATATGATGTGAACGTTAGAGATTATGCTTTTGTTGGTATTGATATATCAAGAATCTACACGCAAGTTGTCTTTATGGACTTAAAATTAAACCTAATTTATAAGGAACGTTTTAATATGGACAGATCCCTTTCCCCTAAAAAAACAGTATCTAGAATTACAGAGATATGTGAAAGAGCAAAAAAAATACCTGAATTAAAGAACAAAGAAATAATTGCAGCTGGACTTGGTACAGTAGGACCTTTTGATCTGAAAAGAGGAGTAATGAAGAATGCAGTTAATTTTAGGTCAGAAGGTTGGGAAGGTGTACCAATAAAAGATATGCTTGAAAAAGCACTAAAACTACAAGTTTATATGGATAATGGTGCTAATGCAGCAGTAACAGCTGAATATCTATTTGGTAGTGGAAAAGATTTAAAAAATGTTGCCTATTTCAATTTTGGAATGGGAATAAGAACAGCAGTAATCTCAAATGGAAATATAATAAGAACAATTAATGATGCAGAAGATGCTTTTGCACACATGGTAGTAAATGTTCATGGAATAAAATGCAGTTGCGGGAACTCTGGATGTGTTGAGTGCTACTCGTCAATAAAGGCTATCACAGTAAAATTTAAGCAAAAAATTGTAGCGGGTCAAAAGACAAAAATACAAAAACAAATAGAAAATATTAATTATATTGACATAAGTTTGGCAGCAGAAGCAGGAGATATTTTAGCAATTGAAGTTATAAGAGAAGCAGCAGAAGTATTTGCAGCAGGGCTTGCTAATTTTATAAATTTACTAAATCCCGAACTAGTAGTATTAAGTGGTCCGCTTATAATGGCTTCAGAGCTGTTTTATAGGGTAAGCCAGGAAACAGCTAAGAAAAAATGCTATTTCAGTAAGCATAGTAACATATTTTTTAATAGAGGTGGATATTTCAAAGAAAATGCTATTTCAGCAGGAGCCGTAGCAATAGCTATTGAAAATTTACTAAAGAATTAAGGCATCTTCAAAAAACAAGCAAGTATGCTAATCTATTTTCTTGATTGTGCCTAAATAGAGAGCTAGTTAGATAAAGAGGGGGATAATTATGAAAGTTAGAGTTAATGGTGAAATTAAAGAGATAAAGGATTCGGTTACAGTAACTGAGTTACTAAAAATTGAAAATGTTGAGATGCCTGATATGGTTTCTGTTCAATTAAATGGTGAATTTGTTGAAAGGGATAAAATGGGGACCGTAGTAATTAAGGAAAACGACCAAATCGAATTTTTGTATTTTATGGGAGGCGGAAGTGTTGGACTTTAGAGAGGATCAAATAGAGAGATATTCAAGACATATTATTCTTTCAGAAGTTGGAGTTGAAGGACAGGAAAAACTTTTAAATTCAAAGGTTCTTGTAATAGGCACAGGAGGTCTTGGGGCACCAGCAGCTATGTATCTTGCAGCAGCTGGAATTGGGACTATAGGACTTGTAGATGGGGATGTGGTTGATCTTTCTAATCTGCAAAGACAGATAATACATCAAACCAAAGATATTGGTAAACTTAAGACTGAATCTGGTAAAGAGACCATAAACGATATAAACCCTGATGTAAAGGTAATTACATATAACGAGTTTGTAACTTCTGAAAATATATTAGATATAATAAAGGACCAAGATTATGACTTTATAATTGATGGCACAGATAATTTTGCAGCAAAGTTTTTAATCAACGATGCTTGTGTATTAGTAAAAAAACCATTTTCACATGCAGGAATAATAAGATTTCAGGGACAACTTACTACATTTATTCCTGACAATGGTACACCTTGTTATAGATGCATATTTCAAACTCCACCACCAGCTGGAGCTGTACCAACGTGTAGAGAAGCTGGAGTTTTAGGTGTAATGGGAGGAGTGATAGGATCTCTTCAAGCAACTGAAGCATTAAAATATATATTAGGACTTGGAGAAACTTTAGCAGGTTATCTATTAACCTATAACGCACTAACAATGGAATTTAAAAAAATAAAAATAAATCATAACAAAAAATGTGGTGTATGCGGAGATGAACCTACTATAAAAACATTGATTGATTATGAAATTCCATCTTGCGACTTATAACTTAGTAAGGAGTGCTAATATGATTTATATAAAAAAGTTACAGTTACAAAATATAACAAATCAAGCAAAAAATGAATTCCCAAATGAGTGTTGTGGTTTTTTATCAGGGTATAAAGTTGAAGAAGATATACATATAGAAAAAATATATCCATTAACAAATATTGATAAGAGTAGCGAACATTTCTCAATGGATGCTAAAGAACAGTTTGCAGCTGTTAAGGCTATAAGAAATGAAGACAGTATAGTTATAGGGAATTATCATTCACATCCATATACGCCATCTAGACCTTCTGAAGAGGACAAGAGGTTAGCATATGATCCGAAAGTTTTGTATGGAATTTTGTCTTTAGAAAAAGATGAACCAGTATTTAATTTATTTAGCATAAATAAAGATAAAAAAGTAGAGAAACTCCAATATAAACAGAGTTCTTAGCATCTTTGATGCTTAGAAATGGTTATCCAGGGACGTAGCAGCCGTTATCCCCAACTTGATAGAAGATGGGAGTGTTACGGATGGTAGTCATCGGATATAATAGACTAATTTATATGAGGTGAAATTAATGATTGAAATTAGAGATGAACATTTTGCAGCTGTAGAAGATTTTAAAAATAAAGCTGAGGAATACGTCAGTGGGAAATTAGATCCACTTAGATTTAAAGCATTTAGAGTCGCCATGGGTATTTATGAACAAAGGAAAAAGGAAACCTATATGGTAAGGACAAGAATACCTGGTGGAGTTATAAATCAGGAGCAATTTAAACTAATAAGTGAACTTTCAAAAAATATTCAAATGGAAGATTGCATTTAACTTCAAGACAGGACATCCAATTTCAGAATGTAGAGCTTAAAAATGTGTATACAATAATGAAAGCACTAATTGAAAACGGAATAACAACTAAGGGAACAGGTGGAAATACAGTAAGAAACGTAGAATGTTCTCCACTTTCAGGGGTTTCATATGATGATGTGTTTGATGTAACTCCTTATGTCAAGGTTGCTACAGATTATTTAATTAAAGACCCAAGCACCATGAATCTTCCAAGAAAATATAAAATAGGTTTTTCAAATAGTAAGGAAGATACAGGGAATGCTACTATATCAGATTTGGGGTTTATTGCTAAAATTAAAGATGGAGTAAAAGGGTTTGAAGTATATGCTGGTGGAGGTTTTGGAGCAAATCCAAGAGTGTCACTAAAACTTTCAGATTTTAGTCCTGATACGGATATACTTTATTACATTCAAGGATTAAAAGAACTCTTTGAAAAAGAGGGAGATAGAACAAATAAAAATAAGGCAAGAATAAGATATATAGTAAAACGTTTAGGAGAAGAAAAGTTTTTAGAAGAACTAAAAGGATATGTGGAGAGGGTTAAAAATAGAATTAACTTAGATGTTAATATTGAATGTAAATTGGAAGAGATAAATCCAAGACAAGAAAAAATAGAAAAAGGTTATGAAAATATAATCTTTCCTGAAAAGCAAAAGGAATTTTATTCAATATATGTTCATGCACAAAGTGGTAATTTAAGAGCAGAATCCTTAGATTCAGTAACTGGATTTGTGGAATCTTTAGATTATGAAACCACATATAGAGTAACTAACACTCAAGGATTTTTTGTCAGGAGTTTAAGAGGTAAGGATGCAAAAAAACTTGCAGATATAGTGCTTAAATTTACATCTGGCTTTAATATTGATAATTCATTAACCTGTGCAGGTGCTTCAACTTGTCAGTTAGGTCTTTGTTTATCACAAAACCTTTTAATAGCTATAAAAGAAGAGTTTAAAACTGCTAGTTATGAAGTGAAAAATACTCTCCCTAGATTGTTTATTTCAGGATGCCAAAATTCTTGTGGACAGCATGAAAAAGGCAAGATTGGGTTAAGTGGTAAAGCAGTTAGAACCGAAGACGGATTAATGCCAATGTATTCAATTTTCCTTGGAGGAAAAGTAGGAAGCGGTGGTGCTAAAATGGGAGAGCTATTTGGAGCAATACCAGTTAAAAAAATTCCTAAATATCTTTTGGAATTAGCAGAACTAAAAGTGAAATTTGGATATGAATGTTTTGATAAGTTTATTGAAGAAAAGTCACAAGATATAAAGGATCTTATAGAAAAAAATTCTTCAATTGAAAGTTTTAGTGAAAATCTAGATCTTTACTATGATTTTGGAGCAGATGAAAAGTTTACCCTTAAAGGAAGGGGAGCTGGAGAGTGTAGTACTGGAGTTCTTGATGTAATTAAGTTAGATCTATCAAATGCAGAGGCTAGTCTTTCTTTATATAAAGATAATAATGATAATGATGTTTTATACGCCTCAGCTCTATCTTCAGCCAGAATTTTACTAGTTTTAAAGGGAATAGATACAAACAAGGATAGAGAAATATTTAAAGGATTTAAAGCAAACTTTATAGATACTGGATATGTAAAACCTGAAATTTCAGTATTATTTGATACATTAATAGATTATAAACTTGGAGATATAAGTGATATATCAGGTTCAGTAGATGATATTACATATCTGCTGAAAAAGGTAAAAGCTATGTATGAATCATTAAATGGTCAACTTGAAATAACACTTAGAAAGGAATTAGAAGATGATTCCAAGAGTGAAAACAAGGAAGAAGCTAAAGTGGATATAGTGGATTTTAGAGGAGTTCAGTGTCCAATAAATTTTGTAAAAGTAAAGATAGAACTTTCTAAAATAAAATCAGGTGAAAAAAGGGCATTTTTCCTAGATGATGGAGCTCCCATTGAAAATGTTCCTAAGAGTGTAGAAAAAGAAGGACATAAAATAATTTCAATAGATGAAAATTATAAGGGGTACAATTTACTTACCATTGAGAAAAAATAAATCATAGATATTGAAGATATTATAAATGATATAAAAAATGCAATAAAAGTTATATGAGGTGATATTTTGGATATAAAGGCAACCAATATAGTTTGGCATAATACAAGTGTAAAAAGACAAGATAGAGAAAAGATTCTAAAACAAAGGGGTATATTGCTTTGGTTTACAGGTCTTTCTGGCTCGGGTAAATCCACAGTAGCAACAATGCTAGAGCAAAGACTTCATGATAAAGGAAAACTAACTTATATTTTAGATGGTGACAATGTACGACATGGGTTAAATAAAGACTTAGGGTTTTCTAGTGGAGATAGAATAGAGAATATAAGAAGAATAGCAGAACTTTCAAAACTGTTTGTAGATGCTGGAATTATAACTATAGCCACCTTCATATCACCATTTATTGATGAAAGAGAAAAAGTTAAAAGACTTTTAGGTGAGGATTTTAAAGAGATCTACGTAGAGTGCCCCTTAGAGATATGCGAAAACAGGGATCCAAAGGGCATTTATAAAAAGGCAAGACAGGGCAAAATAAAGGATTTTACAGGTATAGATTCTCCTTATGAGAAGCCATTAAATGCTGATATAACCATACATACTAATGAAAACAGTTTAGAAGAATGCACGTCACAAATCATAAATTATCTATATAAGGAATCTGCAAGAGAATAACTAGTTAGTATATTTTTTTAGATACCTGAAAAAAAGTGAGGATTGATATGATGAATTTAAACCAGAAAATTATAAGTACTGATATTCTCATAATTGGTGGAGGTGCAGCGGGGTGTTTTGCAGCAATAACTGCAGCTAAAACCTCAAAGGTTATAATTGCAGAGAAAGCCAATATAAAAAGGAGTGGTTGCCTTGCAGCGGGGGTCAACGCACTTAATGCTTATATCACGAAAAACGAATCTCCAGAATCTTTTGTGAAGTATGTAAAAGAAGAATTTAGTGGTGTAATTAGAGAAGATCTTGTGTATTCCATAGCAAAACGGTTAAATAGTGTTACAAAAACTGTAGAAGGCTACGGTCTTACAATTTTAAAGGATGAAAATGGTGACTATGAAGCTCGTGGAAAAAGAAGTATTAAGATAAATGGAGAAAATATAAAACCAATTCTTGCAACAGCGGTTCATAAAGAAAAAAACATACAGGTTAAAAATAAATTAAACATTATTGATTATATAAAAAAAGATGAAAAAATAATAGGTGCTTTGGGTTTTTCAATCGAGGAGGCGAAGGTATATGTAATTTATGCAAAGGCGGTGATTTGTACTACTGGGGGGGCATCAGGTATATATAAACCTAATAATCCAACCTTTTCAAGGCATAAGATGTGGTATAGCCCTTTTAATACAGGGGCAGGTTATGCAATGGGCATAAGAGCGGGAGCAGAAATGACTACCTTTGAAATGAGGTTCATTGCATTAAGGTGTAAAGATACAATAGCACCTACAGGAACAATTGCTCAAGGAGTGAAAACTCCTCAAGTTAACGGCAATAAAGAACTTTATTTAAAAAAGTATGGTAAACCAACTACGGTGAATAGATTGTATGCAACGGTTATGGAAAACTTAGAGGGTAATGGACCATGTTATTTAAAGACTACAGACATAAATGAAAAAGAGGAGAATGAACTGCTAAGGGCATACTTAAACATGGCACCAGCTCAAACACTGAAATGGATTGAAAATGGCACTTCTCCAAGGACTGAAGATGTGGAAATAGAGGGAACAGAACCTTACATTGTTGGTGGACATGCTTCTAGTGGATATTGGATAGATAATTCTAGAAGGACAACACTTAAAGGCTTGTATGCGGCGGGAGATGTAGCTGGAGGAAGTCCTAAAAAATATGTAACAGGAGCTTTTGTTGAAGGTGAAATTGCTGCAGGGTCTTCAGTGAAATATATTGAAGGTCTAAAGCAAGAAAGGCTTTCTGAAGAACAGATTCAAGGCAAATTACAAGAAGTTAACAGTTTTTTTGAAAACAAAGGTTCAATATGGAGTACTGAACAGGTTGAAGAAGAAATGCAACAAGTTATGGATGAATATGCAGGTGGAATATCAAAAGACTATAGATACAATAGTAAAAATCTTAAGGTAGCAGATATAAAAATTCAGGAACTAATGACTATAGCTTATAAACTTAGGGCCAATGATTTTCACAACCTATTATTCATATATGAATTATTAGATAGATTATATGTGGCAAAGGTACTTATTAAACATATGTTAGCAAGAAAGGAAACTAGGTGGCATTGTTATGAGGAGTTTGAAGATTATCCACAGGTTGATGACAAAAACTACTTAAAATATATAAATTCTGTGTATAAGTCTGGACAGGTTAAGATAATAAAAAGAGATTTAGTTGGAAGGGATGAGATCTATGAGCATAAAAATTGATGTTAATAAATGTGTTGGTTGTAATAAATGCATAGAAATCTGTCCTGGAAATCTAATCTATAAAAATGAAATAAATAAAGCCTTTATAAAATATGAGAAGGATTGTTGGGGTTGCACGGCTTGTCTCAAGGAATGCAAATTTAAAGCAATTAAATATTATTTAGGAGCAGACATTGGAGGAAATGGTGCTGAATTATATGTGGAACAGGTTAAGGATACTCTAAATTGGCACATTACTGATAAGAATGGCAAGGAATCAATAATTTCAACAAATAGAAAACAATCAAATAAATATTAAGGGGGAAATAAAAATGAAAAAAACACTATTAATGCTAGCTATTATTGGAACATTAACTGCAGGGGTTTTGACAGGGTGCAACGCTAAGAACAGTGATGCAACTAAAGTAAGTTCTGCAACTACAGTAAGAATTGCATATTTTCCAAATATAACTCATTCCCAGGCATTAGTTGGTATGGAGGATGGAGAATTTCAAAAATCACTAGGAAAGAATGTGACCATTCAATGGAAACAATTTAATGCTGGATCCTCAGAAGTTGAGGCATTTTTAGCTGGATCAGTGGATATTGGTTATATTGGACCTGGACCTGCAATAAATGGTTATACAAAATCTAATGGAGATCTAGAGGTAATAGCAGGAGCCACAGACTCAGGGGCTGTTTTAGTTGCTAAAAAAGGTGAAAACATTAAGACTGTAAAGGATCTTGCAAATAAAAAGGTAGCAATACCTCAGTTTGGTAATACACAGGATTTAACTCTTAGATTCTTACTTTCCAATAATGGACTACAAGATAAGACAAAGGGTGGAAATGTTGAAATAGTTGCAGCTGATAATCCTGACATAGTAACACTTCTTGATAATGGTTCAATAGATGCTGCCTTAGTGCCAGAACCATGGGGCTCAAGAATTCAAAAGAGGCTTCAGCAGACTTAGTACTGGATGCTAATCAAGTTTGGAGAGATGGAAAATATCCCACTGCGCTTGTAGTTGCAAGAAAAGAGTTTATAGCGGCTCATCCTGATGTGGTTGAAAACTTTTTAAAAGCTCATGTGGAATTAACAGATTATATAAATACCAATAAGGATAAAGCAGCTGATGAGGCAAATAGTGAATTTAAAACTCTCACTAAAAAAGCATTGGATAAAGACGTTTTGAAAACATCATTTAGCAGATTATCCCCAACAGTGGATCCAGAAGAAGATGCCACTAAAGCTATGATTGATATGTCTTTAAAAGTAGGGTTTATTAAAGAAAAACCAGCCGATGAGAACGGATTATTTAATCTTGATATTTTAAATAAAGTACTTAAGGCAAAAGGGGAAAAAACTATCAAATAGGAGGCGACAATCTTGGGTCTAGAAATAAAGGGAGTAAGTAAAAAATTTATAACTAAAAATAAGGAAACTTACACTTTAGACAATATAAATTTATCTATAAAAAAAGGAGAGTTTGTATGTCTTTTAGGACCATCCGGTTGTGGAAAATCTACCTTACTCAATATAATTGCTGGACTTTTAAAGTCCAGCTCTGGAACTGTAAGCCTTAATGGGAATATAGTGAAGGAGGTTGGACCTGACAAGGCAATGATGTTTCAGGAATCAGCGCTTTTTCCATGGCTTAACGTTATTGACAATGTGGAGTTTGGGATGAAAATGGCAGGAATTCCAAAGGATGAAAGACGTATTAAGGCTATAAAATATCTAAAGATGGTGCATTTATCTAAATTTGAAAAATCCTATGTACACGAGCTTTCTGGTGGAATGAAACAAAGAGTTTCACTGGCAAGGGCTTTAACACTAGATTCAGAGCTTCTACTTATGGATGAGCCATTTTCAGCTCTTGATAGTCAAACAAAAAGTATTTTGCAGCTTGAGCTTCAGAAGATATGGTGGGAAACAAAAAAACCATAGTCTTTGTAACCCATAATGTGGAGGAAGCAGTGCTTTTAGGTGATAGAGTTATAGTTATGTCAGCTAACCCAGGCAAAATAAAAAGGGAATTCAAAATTCAACTAGCAAGGCCAAGAGAGGCTCAGAGCACAGATTTAGCCTATGTGGCAAGAGAAGTTATGCAGGATCTTAAAGAGGAGGTGGAGAAGGTTGCAAAGAGTGAATACGACAATGATTGGAGTATTGAAAAAAGTAATATTCTATATGATTCTAATAATAATTTGGGAGGTGGTTTATAAGGTAGGCGTTGATGTGTTTGGTGTTTGGAAGAGCTATACCTTTCCAGAACCCTTGAACGTTCTAAAAACTTTGATTTCACTAATAAAAGATGGGTCATTAGTTGGAGCAATATTAATAAGTATGCAGAGAATAATTATTGGATATTCAATTTCACTGGTAATAGGATTAACAATAGGGCTTCTAATTGTAAGATTTAAATATGTTGATGAAAACTTTAGTGCTCTTATTTTAGGGGTTCAAACACTTCCAAGCGTTTGTTGGCTACCATTTGCAATACTTTGGTTTGGTTTAAGTGAAAGTTCCATAATATTTGTAACAATAATAGGATCAGTATTTGCAATTTCTATGGCAACAGAAGCTGGAATAAAGAATGTAAATCCTATATATGTTAAGGCTGCTAGCACTATGGGAGCAAAGGGACTAAAATTATATTTTAATGTAGTGATACCCTCTGCACTTCCATCAATAATAAGCGGTATGAAACAGGGATGGTCATTTGCCTGGAGAGCACTAATAGCAGGTGAAATGTTATCTGCTACCAAAGGTATTGGGCAGATCCTTATGGTAGGAAGAGATCTTGCAGATATAAATCAGGTAGCTGCTGTTATGATTGTAATAATAATTTTAGGTGTTCTAATAGATAAATTTATCTTTGGTGCCTTAGAAAAAGGTGTTAGACGAAGATGTGGACTTGAAAGAAATTAAAGGAGGAATTTATATGGATCATTTAGACAGATTAGAAGCAGAAAGTATTTATATTTTAAGAGAGGCATACAAGCATTTTGGAAAACTTGGAATGCTCTGGTCAATTGGTAAGGATTCCACAGTAATGCTGTGGCTTGCACAAAAAGCATTTTTCGGGAATTGCCCATTTCCATTAATTCATGTGGATACAAAATATAAGATACCTGCTATGATAGAGTTCAGGGATAAGGTTGCTAAGGATTATAATCTTAATTTAATAGTTCATACAAACACTAAAGCAATTGAAGAAGGAATGGGACCAGAAAAGGGAAGACTTGTGTGTTGTAAGGCGTTAAAAACTGACGGACTTCAGCAGGTAGTCACTGAGTATGAATTTGACGGACTTATTGTTGGAGTAAGAAGAGATGAGGAAGGGTCAAGGTCAAAGGAGAGAGTTTTCAGTGAAAGAAATGCAGAATCTGAATGGGACTATGCAGATCAACCACCTGAGCTTTGGGATCAATTTAAAACTGATTTTAAAAAGGGAAACCATATAAGAATTCATCCACTTTTAGGTTGGAGAGAAATTGATATATGGGAATATATAAAGAGAGAAAACATTCCAATAATAGATTTATATTTTGCTAAAAATGGTAAGAGATATAGAAGTCTTGGTTGTGCACCATGCACAAATCCAATTGATTCTAATGCTTCAACTTTAGACGAAATAATTGAGGAACTTAAGAATTCCAATGATACAGAAAGATCAGGGAGAGCACAGGATCAGGAAGATGCTCATGCACTAGAAAAACTTAGAAAGCACGGGTATATGTAATGGGGGTGGAAAACGTGAAAAGTGAAAGAGAAAATTTAAATATTGTTGTAGTTGGGCACGTTGATCATGGTAAATCAACACTTATAGGAAGGCTTTTATATGATACAAATTCACTTTCTAGTGGTGCAATTGAAAAGGTGAAAAAGATATCAGCAGAAAAGGGAAAAAGTTTTGAATATGCATATCTTTTAGATGCCTTTGAAGAGGAGCAAAAACAAGGTATAACTATAGATATAACAATGATTCAGTTCTTCACAAAGAAAAGGGATTATGTAATTATAGATGCACCAGGGCACAAGGAATTTTTAAAAAATATGATTTCCGGTGCAGCCAGTGCAGAAGCAGCATTTTTATTAATTGATGCCAAGGAGGGTATACAAGAACAGTCAAAGAGACATGGGTATATACTTTCATTACTTGGAATAAAAAAAGTTTATGTAATTGTAAACAAGATGGATCTTGTAGATTACTCAGAAGCAAGGTTTAATGAAATACAGGAGCAGTTTAATGAGTACCTGAGCAATTTAAATATTTATCCTGAAAATTATATGCCTATTTCCGCTTTTAATGGTGAAAATGTAACTTCAAAGCCAAAAAGTATGCCTTGGTATAAGGGATATTCTGTAATAGAAACTATGGATAATATTGAAAAGGAAAAGGGAGTTGAAGAAAAACCCCTTAGATTTCCAATTCAAGATGTATACAAGTTTGATAGTAGAAGGATAATTGCAGGAAGAATAGAAGCAGGTACCCTTAAAAAAGGAGACGAAATTGTTATATACCCAAGTGGTAAAACTACAAGAGTTAAATCCATTGAAGGTTGGCAAGGTAAGGATAAAACGGATATAGTAACTGCAGGAATGTCTGTAGGAATAACCGTAGAAGATGAGTTCTTTAACAAGCGTGGCGAGATAATTTGTCATAAGGAAGAAAAACACGTTTCTACAGCGAATATTTTCAATGCAAACATATTTTGGCTTGGAAAAAATAATCTTGAAAAATTGAAGAGTTACAAGTTAAAGCTTGCAACTCAGGAAGTAGAGTTTGAAGTGTTATCTTTTAACAAGGTTACAGATGCAGTTTCTTTGTATTCAAATGAAAATCGTAGTTCTATAAAGAAAAATGACGTGGCTGAAGTCACAATTAAAACGAAAACACCAATATGTTTTGATGCTTTTAGTGATACCCCAGTACTAGGAAGATTTGTTATTATAGATGATTATAATACAGCAGGCGGTGGAATAATTTCTAGTGCTACGGATTCTATTAAAAGTGGAACAAATAATGTTAAAAGCAAAAATATTGCCATAAGAAAGAGACTTGTATCTAAAACGCAAAGAGAAGAGGCACTTAATCAAAAAGGGAAGGTTATATGGCTAACAGGATTACCAGGCTGTGGAAAAAATGAAATAGCAGTTAAACTTGAGAGAAAACTGTTTGACCTAGGTAAAAAGGTATATTACATTGATTCTGCACACCTTAGATTTGGGCTAAGCAGCGACTTAGCATTTTCAAAAGAGGACGCTGGCGAGCAGACGAGAAGAATAGCAGAGGTAGCTGATTTATTTGCAGACAGTGGAACAATAACTATAGTAAGTTCTGTAAGTAGATTTAAGGAAGACAGGGAAGAGGCAAAAGAAATAATAGGGAATGGCAATTACTTAGAAGTATTTATTGAAGCGTCTAGGGCAATATGTAAAAAGAGGAATCCTAATGCCTTTGAAGTGGGTAATGAAGATGCTTTTAAGTATGAAAAATCTGAATACCCAGTTATTTCTTTAAACATAAGTGATGTTGAGTTTAATTCAGATAAAAAAGCTGAATCAATTATAGAATTGATAAATTTATAAATTTCGTTTATTATTAGAGATGTATGTAGGGTTGTATTAAGTTGAGAATTGAGAGTGGAAAATTGAAAGTTAATTCTCAATTTTCAATTCTCAACTTTTTTTTAATACAGATCCTATATTTTTTATAAACTACATATATTTTAGAGGTGAAAAAAGATGAGCTATTTAATTATGGCTGGTATTGATTATGAAAATAGTAATTTACAAACAAGGGAAAAGGTAAGCTTCACACCTAGTGCTATTAAAAGAGCCTATGAAAAGATAAAACAGGAAGGAAAGCTAAAGGAAACAGTAATAGTTTCAACTTGTAATAGAAGCGAAATATACGGTATTTCAGATGCGAATAAAGGAGAAGAGTATCTTAAAAATTTCTATTCTTCTTTTTTTAATATAGACAGTGACGAAGCTGAAAAAAACATTGTACTTAGAACTGGTTTTCAAGTTATTTATCATTTGTTTCAAGTGACAAATGGTTTTAAATCCATGGTACTTGGAGAAGATCAAATACTCGGACAAGTAAAGGATGCTTACAAACATGCTCTTTTAAATAAGAGCAGTGGTAAAATACTAAACAGATTATTCTTAAATTCCATTACAGACGCAAAAAAAGTTAAGACTCAGACCGTTTTAACTAATACATCCGTATCTGTAAGTGCCATAGGTATAAAGCTTATTCATAGCCATTTTAAAAGTTTGAAGGGTAAAAAAGCTTTAGTTGTAGGACTAGGTAAAATGAGTAAACTAGCCATACAATACCTTTTGGCAGAAGGCATTTCAAAGATTTACGTTACTAATAGGACAAGAAAAAAGATTTTAGATGTAGAAAGTCTGGCGGAAAATATTGAAGGCATAGATTTTAAATGTAAAGAAGAAGCCTTTAAAGATGTGGATATAATAGTAAGTTGCACAAGCGCGCCTCATTTTGTTATACACAAGGATGAATTTGTTAATAATTACAATGGAGATCCAATGTGTATACTAGACCTAGCTCTTCCTAGAGATGTGGAGCCAGAAATAGCGAAATTAGAGAAGGTTACCATTTATATAATTGACGATATTAAAACTATAGCAGATAAAAACGCTAAAAAGAAAATTGTGGAGTATGAAAAAGGTATGGAATTTGTTAAAGAGGATGTAATAAAATATATACATTGGTTAAATAATGAGGCAATAGAACTAACTGGTTGTAATAATGTAACAAAACTTGTGTTTCAGGAAGGGATAAGTGTATGATTTCAAAAATTATAATAGGAACCCGTGGAAGTAAACTAGCACTATTACAGACAAATATGGTAATGAAGGAATTAAAAAATATTCACCAGAGTTTAGAGGTAGAGATAAAAATAATTAAAACCACAGGGGATAAAATTTTAGACAAAAGTTTAAGTGAAATTGGAGGTAAAGGACTTTTTATAGCCGAAATAGAAAGTGCACTTAGTAGCGGTGAAATAGACATAGCTGTGCATAGTATGAAGGATGTGCAAAATTCTGTTGATCCTAAATTTCGGATTTTAACAGCCCTTAAAAGAGAAGATCCAAGAGATGCACTTATAAGTAGAGACAATAAAACACTTTTAAATCTGCCAAGTGGCGCTACGGTTGGAACAGGTAGTCTTAGAAGAATTGTTCAGATAAAAAACATACGTCCAGATCTTTATTTTAAACCTCTAAGGGGAAATGTGGACACAAGGATAAAAAAACTTGAAAATGGTGAAGTAGATGTTATTGTTCTTGCGGCGGCAGGGCTAAAAAGAATGGGACTTCAAAATAGAATATCTGAATATATTGATACTAAAAAATGTATTCCATCTGTAGGACAGGGCGCACTATGTTTTGAAATAAGGGAAAAAGATCAGGCTATTTTTAATCTAGTAAAACCTTTGGTAAATAGAACTGACCTAAGATGCGTATATGCAGAAAGAGCTTTTTTAAAGGAAATGGATGGTGGCTGCACTATTGCCATAGGAGCATATGCAGAGGAAACAGGTGGACAAATCAAATTAGAAGGTTTTGTATGTGACGACAATAATGAAGTGATTTTTAGAGATGATATCTCTGGAAAACCAGAGGAATATGAAGATATAGGAATAAAGCTTGGAAAGAAGTTAAAGCTAAAAAAGGCCGGTGAATAGAAGTTATGGGCAAAGTATATATAGCAGGCGTTGGTTCAGGAGATGAAAAACTTATAACGGTAAGGGCAATGGAGTGCATTAAAGAAGCCGATGTTATAGTTTATGACAGATTGGCAAATCCAAAATTTTTATCTTTTGCAAAGGATGGTGCTGAAAAGATAGATGTAGGTAAAAGGGCAAACAAACATACCCTTCCCCAATGGCAAATAAATGAACTCCTATGCAAAAAGGCTAAGGAAGGTAAAATAGTATTAAGGCTTAAAGGTGGGGATCCCTTTGTGTTTGGAAGAGGAAGCGAAGAGGCACTAGAACTTTTTAAAGTGGGAATAGAGTTTGAAATTGTTCCAGGGGTTTCAGCTGCTAATGCAGTTACGGCCTTTGCAGGAATTCCACTAACCCATAGGGGCATAAGTAGTTCTTTTCATGTGATAACAGGGCACGAAGATCCAACAAAAAATGAAAATATTATAGACTATAGTGTAATAGCAAAACTAAGTGGAACACTGGTATTTTTTATGGGATTAAATAATTTAATTAGTATATGTGAAAATCTAATGAAGTATGGTAAAGATAAAAGTACACCAGTGGCTGTGATCTCCAATGGAACCCTTAAAAATCAGAAAACTGTCACTGGAACTTTAGAGACTATAGTAGCCTTAAAGGACTCTATGGAATCACCAGCACTGATTGTTGTTGGAGAGGTAGTTTCACTTAGAAAGTCTTTAAATTGGTTTGAAGGCAAGCAGATAAGGCAGAAGAGGGTACTTGTAACAAGATCAAAACAGCAGTATGAAAAATTTGCAAGTGCCATAAAAGAAATTGGTGCTATACCTATTAGCATGCCAATGATAGAAGTTAGGGACAGATTACATGCTACAGAGATTAAAGAAATGTATAAAATCGTACAACAGTATAATTGGATTGTGTTTACAAGTGAAAATTCAGTAAATATATTTATGAGGGGTCTAATGGATGAAAGAGGAGACATAAGAGTTCTTTCAGGACTAAAGATAGCAGTAGTAGGAAGCGCAACAAAAGCGGCACTTAACAAGTATTATTTAAAGGCAGATATAACTCCCCCAGAATTTGAAACGGAAATATTAGCACAGGAGCTAAGAAGTAAGGTTAATAAGGAAGAAAAAGTACTACTTCCTACCTCAAACCTTGCTCATAATTCCATTTGTAAAAACATAAAGGATCTTGGTGCTCACATAGACATGGTATTTATATATGAAGTTGTTACCCCTCATTATGAAAATGGTGAGCTTTTGGAAGTTTTATCTAATATTGATGTTGTTACTTTTACAAGCCCATCATGTGTTAAAGGTTTTGATAGCACACTTGCGGCAGATGGGTTTGAGATTTCAGCGGTACTTAAGGATAAGGAAGTTGTCTGTATTGGACCCATTACGGGAAAGGCGTTAAGGAAAGCAGGAATAGAAAACTATAAGTGTGCTAAGGTTCATAATGTTCAGGGAACTGCGGAAGAAATAAGTTAAGAGTTACAAGACGCAAGTTATGGGGAGGTGCTAATTGTAGTATCATTAAAGACGTGTTTAATCTGTCAGGTAGGGAAGAAAAATTTCAGGATTATTATAGTAAAATCATAAAAGAAAATAACAGAAGACCAGCACTAAAGGATGAGATGAAAATGAAGATAGGGAATGTATAACAACACTAGTCTTGAGATTTTTACATTTTTACTATGTTTTTAGATATAGCAGTGAATTATTTTTGATATATAATAATTCACTGCTATGATTTTATCAACAAGCATACTAATATAGTATATCTGATGCCATATTACTTAATATATGTTAAATATTTGCTAGATGACCAGCCTTGAATTCCATTTATACAAATCTTATACCAGCTCCCATCTGAAGTTTGAGCAAGTTTCTGTGCATACTGTCCCTGTGAAAGTACGCCTATTATCTGTGCTGTAGTGGATGAAGTTGCTCTTATATTTAGAGAATAAGCACCATTAACTGTTACATACTGATTACTTGGTATTGCAGCAAGTACACTTTCACAAATCCAGCCTGTCTTTCCATTGCAAACAACCTGATACCATCCATTTGAATAATTGGTTAAATTCAGAACAGTGCCTTTTGGAATAGTTGTTAAAATAGTATAACTTGTTCCTGAATTTGCTCTTAAATTTGCATAAGTTGTTACATTAGAAACCTGAGCATATCCTCCAATCTTAAAAGTTGGAGTTGCAGTTGTTGTAGAAGCTGTATCTTGAACTATGTTTACATAACGTGCAGGTATGTATCCGCTGTTAATTGTGTTCATACTTAGAAAGTACCTCTTTGTCCCCTGAATACCACCATAGGTTTGGTCTGTGGTTGATTCATAAGTAAAAGCACCACTTACTCCATTTTGAGTTCCCCACTTATCGAAGATAACTACGTGAGAGCCTGGTTTGTCCAAAATATCCATATGTTGTAGATTGCTAAGACTGATTTTTGTAAAATAGCTTGTTAGTAGGCTACTTGAGGATTGTTTGTAATCTACAATATTAAAGGCTGATTGCACAAAACCTGAACAGTCCATTCCAGCAGTTCCAGTTATATAGCCAAGTGCTGAGTTAGCGTTTACATTACCTGTGAAAGCACCTTTGTTAACTGCGTCAAGAAAGCTTGTCCAAGGAGCATTATAAGAGTAAGTATTAATTCCATCAATTCCACCCCAGTCATAAGGTATGCCTGTAAATTGAGCTGTTGTTACATTTTGAAATTGTTTTGGGAGCGTTACATCTGAAACATATTTCGCAACTATGTTACTATTTTTGCTGGCAAAGTATGTCCAAGTCAAATCCATGATGCTTGTGGCTCTTTGTTCAACCTGACTTCTTGATATTGGAGTTTGGACAGACGCATTAACCTTGAAAACGGGTATAGCTATTACTGAAACTAATGCAATTATTGAAGTTAAAATTATTGATAAATTCTTTTTCATCTTTCCCCCACCCCCAGAAATATTTCAATACGTGTATATGTGAATATAACTAAATTATAATAAGATAGGCTTATAATGACAATAATCAAAATATGGTAGTTTTATAGGTTACAATGATTAAGTTAACTATCTTAACATTAGATTTGATATAAGGCATCATCAAAAAAATCGCAAGTCAGTATTCTGTGAGTATACTTGTCTATGTATAATAATAAACTACTTGATTCAGAAAAAATGAAACAGGAAAAAACTGATAAGTATTTTATAATACATGGCGAATTAAAAAGTCAATTAAATGGAAAAACTACTGGATATATGACATTAAGATTAAGAATAGAGTTAGCGACCTTTCCTTCCAGAGCCGTGATTGAAGCTATCTATAAGTATGCCATCTTTAACTTCACCTATTAGTTCTTCCACTGTTTTATCACTTGGTAGAATATATGTAGTAGTCATTCTTACAATTGGTTCAAATTCAAAATTAATGGCTCTGCCGTTTCCAGTAACATTTTCTTCTAATTCACCAGCTGTAAAGCCACTGTGAAGTCTTCCAGATAAAATACCACCTTTGTCCATCAAAAATTCTTATAAAAGCAGCTCTGTATTTTCTTGTTTTACATTGATCTAAGGTGTCTAGAGTATAAGCAATTTTTGTTTGGTATACATTTTCTATACGAACATCGGTATAAAGATTTTCTGGAAATCTAAACATGAATTTTACTCCTTATTGTGGATTATATGGATAATTTAATTATAGCATTTTAGCAATTCATATTATATACTTAATATCAATATTGACATTTACTATACTTTACAGTATTATTAAACCGACGGTTGGTTTAATAAAGGAGGCTACATATTTGGCAAGAACAAATGTTCATTATGATGACAAAAGAAATGATTTGCTTGATATAATTTGGGATATATTTATGTTGAATGGTTATGAGAATAGCACTCTTTCGCTGATTATAAAGGAATTGAAAATATCTAAAGGTGCATTTTATCATTATTTCACCACCAAAGAAGCCTGCGCTGATGCAGCTGTTCAGCGATTTGCAAAAGGGAGTTTTGAAAAAGTTCAGCAGCAAATTGATATTGATGTACCGGCCAGCATTAATTTCAAAAATCTTATTTTTGCCTGTTCAACCTTGTTTAAGGAGAATGAAAGGGATCTAAAAGAAATAAATGTTCCTTCCAATGCAATCTTTCATCAAAAACTCATGGTGGCTTTAATTAAAGAAATGGCGCCCCTGTTCACCAAGGTTATTTCACAGGGTGTGAAGGAAAAGGTTTTTGAAACTGAATATCCGCTGGAAACGGCGCAAATGATTCTTACATTATCGAATTTTTATTTTGATGCCGACTTGTTTGGGTGGAAAGCACAGGATATACCAGTTAAGCTGCTTGCTTTTGAAGATTTGCTTACCCAAACACTTAAAGCAAAACCTGGATTTTTTTCGTTTTTACATCAGTAGTGAAGAGGAGGATTATACTATGAATATTTTAGTTGTTGGTACCGGAGTGATTGGTACACTGTATGGGTATGCTTTGTCAAAGAAGCATCAAGTCTCTCATTTTGTTCGCAAAGAAAAGATGGATATTCTCAATGGAAAAGAAATAGTATATGACATTATTGACGAACGGAAGGGGAAAAACCATCAAAACACTAACGGCACCTATAGGTATCGGTGTGTCACCGAAGCCAATGATAGCTATGATTTAATTATTGTACCTGTAAAAACCTTTCAGTTGGAGGATGTGCTACATATACTTATTCAACAGGCACCGGATGCAAAATATCTGTTATTTACGCTTGACTGGAATTTTAGCAATGAGCTTGATAACATTTTGAACACCAACAAATATATCATGGGTTATGCTGGAGGGGGCGGTACTTTTAAAAAGAATTTGCTTTGGGCAAACATAGGAAATGACATTATGCTTGGGGAGGTACATCCAGAACAGGATGCTCTTCTTAGCAGTACAACAGAACTATTCAAAAGTTGCGGAATTATAGCGGAAATTTCTAAAAATCCATTACACTGGCTGTGGATTCA
The DNA here is from genome assembly GCA_963725425.1 of uncultured Clostridiaceae bacterium. Lineage (GTDB taxonomy): Bacteria > Bacillota > Clostridia > Clostridiales > Clostridiaceae > Clostridium_I. The sequence goes on along the minus strand of CAVRYJ010000043.1, from coordinate 214,523 downwards.
CAATGTTGGTTCTGCTCCACTTGGTGTGGCTTTAGCAAAGTACAGGGACATGTCACAGCTTCTAAACGATAAAACTTTGGTAAAAACGGCATTTCGCGCTATGCGGGAATGTTATAAGATATGTGAGAAGCGGGGTGTTGATTTAAAGCAGTATAGTGAGGTTAAAATGTTTAAGATTCCGATTTGCATTATATATCCCATATTTAAACTTAATTTTACGAAAAATCCGATTATGGAAAGATATACTGCACACGCAGTAGATAGTATTGATGAAATGGCTGAGAATTTCAAGGAAATATATAATACAGGGTCTTCATTGGGTGTTGAAATGCCTAATATGAGAGCTTTGATGAAAATTATTAATTAAACAAAAGACGTGGTGTGGCTGGCTCTCTTCTATTGTATTAGTAGTTGGGAACGTAGATAGATTTGATTTACACAAATCTATCTACGTTTCCTTTTCTTTTCAATAAATGCCAAATAAAATAGTGATGGCAATGTATCATAATGATAAATTGTATACGCATATTTCTTCCTTAGTTGTTTTTTCTTTTAGTACGCTTCCACGGTGATTCAATATGCTCATAACTCCCAACAACAAAAAATTATTTGGATTTTAACATCTCTTTTTAATATCTTCTTTAATATTCTCAATCATATTCATTTAAACTTTCATCCATCACATATCTAGTGTGCCAACTTTATACAACGATTGATTTTACTTGATATATTATTAGTAGTATTAGTATATTTACCGCCCTTTGTAATAATTTTTTTACAAAGGGTGGAATAATTAAATATGTCCATAATATAATTCTTATTCTTAAAATTTGAGTTACTGCTATTTAAAGTTTTAAAATTGTGACTTATAATATGAAGTATATAATTAATCCAAATGTAAAAGAGTTGCTTATGGGCTTTCTTTTATTTATTGAAGCAATGTTTGATATAAGTAATCACATAATAGCAAAAATAGGTGCAAATTGCATAGCGAGGTTTGTTGAAGATGAATAGAAGTAGAAGAATTAAGTACGACAAAATTATAAACCATTGATTCACAAAGTTGGTGATGAAATTTATCCTAATGGTATTTTTAACTTTAATATTTAAAGAATATTGGAGCATATTAAAGGAGAGCAACTATTACCATACTTAGCGGATGAACGTGGATATAAAGCTTTCGCTGAGTATTGGAATTCAAAGTGATGTGAGAAAGGCTGGTGACCATGAGTAGAAAACAGAAAGTACAATATGAACTGAGTGATTTGTCAGGTCAAAAAGCACCATCCGAAGAAGGGGTTAACAATATCCTTCGAGCGGCAGATGAAATCATTTTTTTAGCAGGAAGAACAATGTTAGCAAAAATACTTAAAGGCTCCAAGGATAAGAAATTATTAGAAAAAGGACTTAATCATTGTCCAAGTTATGGTTACTATAACGAGTTATCAATTGAAGAAATAACAAAAATCATAGACTGGATGATTTTAAACAACTATTTGGATATAGATTATAATGGACGTCTTCCTATGATAGTTTTTTCAGATAAAGGCTTTGAAACATATAAACCTTTTTATGCCCATGAGTTATATAATTGTATTCTAAACGTGGACGAAACTATATGCGATGACCTTATAGAACAGTTGAAACAAACAAATAGAGAAGTAATCAAGATACTCTTATTAAAAATTGGAGTAAGTAAGAATATTAGTTTTATAAGATTTTTAACAAAATGGGAAGCAGTGGAAGTAAAAAAAGTACGTTTTATGATAAATTGTGCTATTTCTAAATTAAAATCTGTTTAGTGTGTATTAAGATTTTTAACTAAAATTTATATTATTTCAGGTATATTGCCTTTTACTATTTTGTATAATGGTTAGCAGCTTACGATAGAGAATTTGGAGATGAAGAAAATGAAAAAAACTGAACATTTATTGAGCGTAACTGAAGTAAAGAATATACTTAAACAAGAAAGTAAAGAAACATTAATAGATTTGTTTATTGACAGTTATAAAACTATTCCGCAATTAAAGGAATATATAACTATAAAATACGCCAATCAGGATGCAGTTGATCAAGTATTTGAAACTTATAAAAATAAAATTCGTGATGTGTTCTTTCCTAAAAGCATGAGGGCACAATTTAAAATAGGAGAAGCAAAAAAGTTGTTAATGATTTTAAAAAATTGTGTCCAGATGAAAAACTTTTAGTTGATTTAATGCTTTACTATGTTGAGATGGGCGTTGAGTTTACCGATGAATATGGAGATATCAGTGAAAGTTTTTATAACAGTATTGAAAGTATGTATCAATCTGTAGTAAATTATATTAATAAACATAAAAATCCAGAAACTTTTAGTATCTTGAGAAATAGATTAAAAGCTGTGGTTGATGATACTAGTGAAATAGGATGGGGCTTCCATGATGAACTTGGTAGCATATATTCTGAAATAAGGTGGCTTGATTTAGAAGATATTGATACTGATGAGAATCAGCTAAATCGGATAAATCAAGCGTACTAGTTAATATTTCTGTAAACCATCTTATATCCTACATAAACAACTATTGACAATAAATGAACGAACGTTTATTATATAAACGTAAATAGAGGTGGTAAGATGAGAAAAAAAGATGATGAAAAAGCAAGAAGTATAAAAGAAGCAGTAATAAAGTTAATACTTCAAGAAGGGTTTTATGGTACCTCTATTTCAAAAATTGCTAAAGAGGCAGGGGTTTCTCCAGCCACGGTATATACATATTTTGATAGCAAAGAAATCATGTTGCAGGATATTTATCGTGAGTACTCAGAAGAAATTTATAATTATCTTTTAAATAGTGTACATCAAGGAATGGGAGGGCAGCAACTTATAGAAATACTTGTGAGAAGCTATTATGATTATATTCAGGAACATAAAGAAATTTTTAACTTTGTAGATCAGTTTTCAAATTGTCCATCATTAGCTGATGGTTGCTGCGAAATAGAAGGTATTTATAATATTAATAATTTGATAGTGGAGATGAAAAATAACCATATTATCAAGGATTATAATAATGATAATTTACTAGCAATTCTATTTTCTCCAGTAAAACAAATTGCAGTTACTAAAAACAAAAGTGAAGCGGAGATGGCAGAATTGCTCCAAGAAATGATTGAAATTATACAGGATGCTTTGCTAATATAAAAGCTAGAAAATTCAGTAAATCATATATTTAGAAAGAGAGGTGGATATCTGATGAAAAAAAAATCAAGTCTTGCTGGGACCACAATAATTTTTATTATTGTTATGATTGCAGCACTATCATTTTTTAAAACAAATCAGACTCCGACAATTATTAATTTTAGCAAATTTCAGAATGATTGGACCAATAAAACTATAAAAAGCTTCACGGTTGAAGAGGATGAAATGTCAGTTACTGGAACCTTGAAAAATGGAACTACATATGAAACTGTTGTTCCATCTGCTAGATTATTCCAGTTTATTCAAGCTCATCCCAAGAGTCCGGATGTCCAGGAAATATACCTAAAACCAGCTACTATTCCAGTATGGTTACAGTATTTGCCTACTATACTAATGATATTAATGTTTGTATGGTTTTTTTCTATATTCATGAAGCAGTCCAATGGTGCAGGTGGAGGCGGCGGGGCTATGAAGTTTGGGAAAAGCAAAGCAAAACTTGCGGATCCTAATAAGAATAAGGTTAGTTTTGATGACGTCGCAGGAGCAGATGAAGAAAAAGCTGAGCTTGCAGAGATAGTTGACTTTCTAAAGGAACCTAAACAATATATAGATATGGGTGCTCGTATACCAAAGGGCGTTTTACTTGTAGGACCTCCAGGAACGGGTAAAACACTTCTTGCAAGAGCTATTTCAGGTGAGGCTGGAGTACCATTTTTCAGCATCTCAGGTTCGGATTTTGTAGAAATGTTTGTAGGTGTGGGAGCTTCAAGAGTAAGAGATCTATTTGAGCAAGCAAAAAAGAACTCGCCTTGTATAGTTTTTATAGATGAAATTGATGCTGTGGGAAGACAAAGAGGTGCAGGAATTGGAGGAGGAAATGACGAACGAGAGCAGACTTTAAATCAACTGTTAGTTGAGATGGATGGCTTTGGAGAAAATGAAGGAATAATAATGATTGCAGCTACCAATAGAGCAGATGTACTTGATCCAGCACTACTAAGACCAGGTAGATTTGACAGACAAATACTTGTTGGAGTTCCAGATACAAAAGGTAGAGAAGCGATTTTGGCAGTTCATTCAAAAAACAAGCATCTTGAACCAGAAATTAAGCTTAGCGTACTTGCCAAGAGCACGCCGGGATTTACTGGTGCAGACCTTGAAAACTTAATGAATGAATCAGCACTTTTAGCTGTACGAAGAGATAAAAAACTTATAGGAATGAATGAACTTGAAGAAGCAGTTACAAGAATAATTGCTGGTCCTGAAAAGAAAAGCAGAATAGTAAGTGAAGAAGATAGAAGGCTTACAGCATATCATGAATCAGGGCATGCAATTGTAATGAAATTACTTCCAAGGCTAGATCCTGTTCACCAGATAAGCATAGTTCCTAGAGGAATGACTGGAGGCTACACAATGCATCTTCCAGATGTGGAAAGTTCATATATGTCTAGGTCAAGACTTGAAGATGAAATTGCAGGACTCTTAGGTGGTAGAGTTGCAGAAAAACTAGCTATTGGAGATATAAGCACTGGTGCAAGTAATGATATTGAGAGAGCTACTTCAATAGCAAGAAAAATGGTAATGAGTTATGGAATGAGTGAGGCTCTTGGACCAATAACTTTTGAATCGGGTAGTGATGATGTATTTGTTGGAAGAGATATGGGTAAAAGTAAAAGTTTTAGTGAAGAATCTGCAAATAAAATAGATGAGCAAATAAAAAAAGTTATAGATAAAGCATATAATAAAGCATTGGCACTTCTAACTGACAATAGGAGTAAACTTAATGCTGTTGCTGAAGAACTTTTAGTAAAAGAGAAGCTTGATGCAGTGGAGTTCGAAGAAATATTTGTAAGAAGTTAATAAAATCAGTGAAGCTCTCCTATTGAGTTGATAGGAGGGCTTCAGTTTTATTAAAATATTTTCTCCAAGTAAATCACAAGCTCAGTCCTGTTATTTACTTGAAATTTTTCTAGTATCTTAGACACATAATTTTTTACCGTGCCTTCAGTAACGAATAAAGCTTCACTTATAGCTTTGTTACTTTTTCCATCCATTATTTGTTTTGCTACGTCAATTTCACGGGGAGTTAATGTTTGTAGCAATTTTTCTTTTTCTTCATTTTTCCTTTGGGCGGAGGTTTCAGTTGGTCTAGAGTTTAAAGCTTTAATAACTTTTTCAGTGACTTTAGGATTTAAAAGTATGCTTCCTTCTAAAGCAGTTTTTATAGAATTTATTATTTCTTTTGAGCCGGAATCTTTAAGAATGTAGCCATCAGCACCATATTTTAATCCTTGAAAAATGTAGTCGTCTTCGTTAAAGGTAGTTAATATAATAACCTTTATGCCTGGGTAATTTTCTTTAACAAATTTTGTTGTTTCTATGCCGTTCATAATGGGCATCCTTATGTCCATTAATATTACTTGTGGAGAAAGCTTTTTAAGTAGTTCAATTAATTGTTTCCCATTGGAAGCTTCACCTATACAATTTATTTCTTCGTTCAAACTTAAAATCATTTTAAGACCTTCACGTACAATTTCTTGATCATCTACAATAACTAAATCAATCATGAATTATCCTCCAATATAATGTTTTCTGGAATTTTTCCTTCAATAGTGAAACCATCTATATCCTCGGAATGAAAAGTGATTTCACCATTAAGTAAATGTATTCTTTCTTCCATGCCTATAATGCCATTAGAAGGTAGTATTTCCTTGCATGGACTGCCGTTATTCTCTATTTTGAAAATGATGTCCTTTGATGATTTATAAATATGTACATTAAAGAAGGTGGCATTACCATGTTTTATGCCATTAGTAATTGCTTCTCTTAAGGTTTTATAAATACAAGTTTTAATGTTGCCATCTACTTTTTCTACGTTTTCATCAAAATCTAAATTAAACTGATATTTATCTGTAGTTTTAAAGTTAAGGAAAATTTGATCAATATCATTTCTTAAGTTAATAGTACTATGTTCTTTAAGCACACTAACTGCTTCTCTTAAATTATTCAAGCAATCTTTAGAAAGGGAATAACAATTTTGAATAGTGGTTTTAGCTTTCCCTGGTTTTATATCAATGATATTTTCTGCATATTCTAAATTCATGCTTAATGCCACCAGGGAATGACCCATGGAATCGTGGAGTTCTTGGGCAATTCTAGTTCTTTCCTTTGTAATGGTAAGCTCTTCTATTTTATTTGAATATTCTTTTAATGTTAAATTAGTTTCTTTAAGCTCTTCATAAAGTTGGCTTTTTTTCTTTTTTTCTATAATCAGTTTTCTAATTAAAAAGCAAATAATAAGGGTAAAAGTATAACTAGATAATGCGTTTACAATAGTAATATGAAAATTATTTGAATATAAAATACCATTTGAAATAATATTTGAAACAATATTAGAAATAAGATTGATAAGTAATATACCTTTTAAAATTTTCTTATTTAATATAATTAAATCAACAATCATAAGACTGTAGTAAAATGATGCTCCAGCAATTGTAAGCATAAGACTGTTGTAGTAAATTGATGCTCCATAAGTTTTAAATTTGTATAAAAGGTAACATATTATTAAGTTGCTTAAAATATAAGAAATATACTTTATAGGTTCATTCAAATCTCTTCTGAAATAATCATTTATAGCTAAGAAAATAATTAATGATATATTTAATACTTGTATATTGCTATATAATGAGGCTTCGAAAATCGGTAAAAGTGACAATAATTGCAAAACTTTAAAGATTACATATCTATCTTTTCTGGATGAAAAAAATTTCATGATTTATACCTTCCATAATCAAGTTTTCTTAATTATATCATTAAAATTGTATTGGAACTATATTACTTTAGTCATATATAAATCCGTTGCTAAAGTAATATAACAAATGGGTACTAAAGTGAATATTAAAAAAATCTTATGCAAAGTACAATATGAGTATAGTAAGAAATACAGGGAGGCACAAAAATGCTTGAATTAATAAATTTAACAAAAAAATATGGTGAATTTATTGCAGTTGATAATATTTCTCTTAAGGTAGAACAAGGGGAAATATTTGGACTTTTAGGACCAAATGGAGCAGGAAAATCTACTATTGTTTCTATGATAAGTACGGTAGAGCCGCCTACAAGAGGGGAGATAAGAGTTGATAGTAAATCATTAAGGGAAAAACCTATGGAAATAAAAAAAATAATGGGAATAGTACCTCAGGATATAGCGTTATATGAACCTTTGAGTGCAAAAGATAATCTAGAGTTATTTGGATGCCTATATGGTTTAAAAGGAAAAGAACTAAAAGACAGAACATCTGAGGTGCTAGATATTATAGAACTTAAAGATAAAAAAGATCAAGCAGTTTCAGAATTCTCAGGAGGAATGAAAAGAAGAGTTAATATTGGTGTTGCATTAATGAACAGCCCAAAGCTTTTGATTTTAGATGAACCAACAGTTGGAATAGATCCACAATCTAGAAATCATATTCTTGAAACCATAAAAAGATTAAATGAAGATAGCGGCATCACAGTAATTTATACTAGCCACTACATGGAAGAGGTTGAGTATCTTTGTAAAAGAGTTGCTATTGTAGATCATGGAAAGCTAATAGCTCTAGGAACTAAAGAGGAGTTAAAGGAAAAACTCAAAGTAAAAGATACCTTAACAGTTACTTACAGCAAAGCGGATAAGGCTTCCTTAGAAAAAGTTAAAAATATTGCTGGAACGGAAAAAGTCAGAATAAACAAAAATGAAATAGCTATGCTAGTAAATCAAAATGAAAAAAATATTATAGATATTGTTGAAGATATAAGAAATCTAGGAATAAAATTAACAGGTTTCAAATATGACGAAGTAAACCTAGAAAGTATTTTTCTTCAAATTACAGGAAAATCTCTAAGAGAATAATAAGGGGGTGACAAACCTATGAATAAGCTAATACGGCTATTTTTACTAGACACTAAGCTGTTATTGAAATCTAAGGTATTTTATTTTAAATTGGTATTATTTCCAATTGTACTTGTGCTAATAGTTGGATCAATCAATAGTAGCCAAGTTACATTAAAGACATTTAATGTAGCATATTATAGCGAGGATTCATCATTTCAAAGTTTAAATCTTTCCAATACTTTAAGGGATAATGTATTTAAGAGCAAGGATGTAAAGGAAGTAATAAATTTAAAAGAAGTGAAAAGCTATGAGGAAGGTAAAAAATTAGTAAGTGATGGAACTGATGTAGCCTTAGTTTATGTTCCAAAAGATTTTACTAAAAACTATATAAATAATACTAAGACAAACATTTCTGTTATAGGAGATAACAATAAATTCGATGATGTTTCAATAGTAAAAACCATTTTAAATAGTTTTGACAAAAATATTTCTACAATAAGAATTGAACAAAATGAAGTTATAGATGAGCTGGCTTTAAATAAATCAAATGTAATGTCAGTAGATGTAAATAAGCTTCTTAGTGATATACAAAATACAAGTGGTAATTCTACTGAAATCTCAAAAATAGCTACAAGAAGAAATGCAAAACCTATAGATGTGATGCAATATATGGTTATTGGAATGGTAGTAATGTTCTCCATTCTAACAGCATTTGAACTAGCACATGGCATAGTTAATGATAAGTTAAATAACACCATGAATAGAATAAAATCCACGCCTACAGCAAATTTCCAATATGTGTTTGGTAAAGTAATTGGAGTTGTATTTGCAATAATGGTTCAGATGATTACAGTAATTACAATAGGTGGAATTGTTTTTAGAGAGAGCTTCGGAAACATATTTGATATTTTATTAGTAACAGCAGTTTATGGTTTAACTATAGGAATTATTGTATTTTGTGCTGGAATAGCGGCAAAAAGTCATATGGAAATTTCAACTTTTTCAACACCAATTTTGTGGGGATTCAGTTTCTTTGGTGGAAGCCTTATAAGTAAAAATAATTTTCCCAGTAGCCTCCAAATGATTCAAAAAATAATCCCAAATGGAAAAGCAATAAACTGCTATTTAGCAATTTGTGAAGGTAAAGGAATAGGAGATATTTATATGGATCTTTTAGAGCTTTTAGCTGTAGGGGCAGTGTTTTTGATAATAGCTTTAATACTACTTAACCAAGGCAAAAATGATTTTCTAGTAAGGGCTAATACAGCTAAAGGATAATGTTGAAAGGAGAGTGAATTATGCAAATATTAATTATGATAAAAAACCAACTAAAACTTCTTTTTAATAATAGAATGTCAATTTTCATCATGATTGCAGCACCGTTATTACTTACTTGGTTATTTTCAATTTCAAGTAGTAGTAATAAAACCAATGTATATTTAGCGGATAACGATAAAAGCAAAGCCTCTAAGCAACTCATATCTATGATAGAAAAGCACGAAGATTTAAATGTAACTATACTACCTGAAAAGGATATAAAAAATAAAATTGATAATGATGATATTGATAATGGTGCAGTAATAGATGCGGGATTTGAAAGAAGCTTAAAAAATGGCAAAGCATTAAATGATGTTAAACTTATTGAAAATTACGATAATTCTGATGGACAAAATCTTTCTGTAACTATTTTATCTGAAGAAAATGCTCTACAAAAAATCACTATAGATTCAAAAAATATTTCTAGTGTTCTAAAGGTTAATAATGATGAAGTATCAAAAAAACTTATTAACAAAGTAAGTAGTGATAGTAGTATATCAAGCTCTTATAAAGATATAAACATAAGTCAAAAAATAGAAGATAAAACTACCGAAACACTGATTGGGTTTTTAACAATGTTTCTATGGTTTGTTGTAGTACAAGGTTATAGAACTTTAATAGAAGAAAGAGAAAATAACACTTTTAATAGAATAAAAGGGACACCAACAAATTACTGGAAATATTTGACAAGCAAAATTGTAGCTACTTATATACTAGGACTTACAGTCATAGCAGCAATACTTTTAGTAGGAAAATATGGATTAAAGGCAAGTATAGTTAATAATATTTTTCCAGAGGCATCTATATTTGCAATATATCTGTTTGCACTAGTTGGAATAGTAATGATATTTGTTCCTTTTGTAAAAAAGCATCAAACATTTACTATATTGGGGTCTGTACTAATGGTACTAACAGGAATGCTTGGAGGAAGCTTTTTCTCAATGGAGAAAATAACAGTTCCAAAAGCACTTCAAATTATGTCAAAATGTATGCCAGAAAGTTGGGGAATAAAATCACTTAAAGATATTATATTTAATAACGCCTCTTTGGAAGCACAAATTCAAACCATAGTTGTATTAGGGTCTGCCGGCATAGTTGGATTATTTGTATCTACAATACTGATGAAAATTATAAATAAAACTGAAAAAGGTTTTTAGGCATCTGAAAACAAATAACAAGTCAAAGATTCTGAGGATATTTTGAGGGGGTGTTTAATATGAATTCAATACTAATTATAGGCTGTGTAGAGATAGTTTTGGGAGTACTGATAAATATATTTATAAAAAAGATAGTCATGTTTTTGTTTAAAAAGGGTGGTACTTTATCATACTTACCTGTAAGATTTGCTGGGGTATGGCTGTTGATAAATGGTATATCAAGAATGCTTAATATATAATGGCGCTGTTGCACTAAGAAATTAGTGTAACAGCTATTTTGTTGGAAAAATACAATTTCACTACAGTTTTTTCAATGAGTAAAACCATTTAAACTAAATTTCAAAACAATATGGAACAATTTTCTATTCGTCAATATATTTTTTATAAGATAAATAATTTGGTAAAGGAATATCTTGATCAGAGGAATCTGTATTAATGTATGTTTTAGGATATGCGTTTCTATATTGAGATGGAGTGACCCCTTCATATTTTTTAAAGAGTTTCATAAAATATTTTTCATCCTTAAAACATATCATATAAGAGATTTCCTTTATATTTTTGTCAGAGTTCAGCAATAGTTCTTTTGCTTTATTTATTTTAATGTTATTAATATATTTTAGCGTACTCACTCCAATATTTTTTTTAAATAAACGTGTTAGATGATCAGCGGTAAAGTTAAATTTATCAGCTATCATTTTTACAGATATCTCTTTAGTGGCGTTTACTCGTACCCATTCCAATATTTGAAAAAACTTTTTATTAACTGCATCGTCCTTTGTTACTGACGAACTAAATGAGTTTATAAATTGTTGAGTTAATTCTATAGCTAGTTCGGATACTAAATAATCAGTTGACAAATGTGTATAGTATGGAGAGTTAGATATGTGTAAAATTTGTTTTAAATACATAAATGATTTTCCAGTATCAATTAATGAAAAAAAAGTAGGTAGTAAAATATCTTCTTGTAAATTATTTGTATTTAACATTGAACTCAATGAATCAGAAATTTCTGATTCATTGAGTATTTTCTCTTCAGAATTACAAAAAAAATGAAGCCAATAAAAACTACTGTCTTCCTCTGAAGATGCATATCCGAAATGTAGCATTCCTGGGAGTAAAAATAAAACATCACCTGGGTTTACTTCATATTTTTCATCATTCTGCTGTATATATAATGTTCCCTTAATACAAATTATAATTTCATAATTATTTTCTAGGATGAAAGATTTATGATGCCAATTTTTTTCAGAAATAAATTGACCTGATTTAAAATAAGAAAGAGGCTTACTTATATTTGTTTTAAAATACAACATATCTGATTTCACCACCATAAATACGATTTTATTAGTTGTTCAATTACTGTAAACGATTTATTATTAAGGCAATAGTTAACCATATATAACAATTTCTATTATAGTTTCTTCAAAATCACATGTCAAATGGAATAAAAAATAAAAAAAGGGGGTTATTAAAAAAATCAATAGTATCATTAAATATCGTATTTATCATACCTATAAAATTATTATAAAGGGAGAGAGAGATTTGGAAAACATAGAAGAAAACCAAGTAGGCTTAAAAGATATTAAGATTACAGATCATTTTTGGTCTAAGTATATAAATTTAGTTAAAAATGAAATGATCCCTTATCAATGGAACGTATTAAATGATGAGGCTAACATAAAAATTGAACGAGAAAGGGATGACGATAATATTCCAGCTGAAAAAAGTCATGCCATTGAAAATTTTAAAATTGCCGCAGGTATAAAAAATGGTCATCATTATGGCTATGTTTTTCAAGATAGTGATGTTTATAAATGGCTAGAGGCTGTTTCATATTCGCTGATTTCTAATTATGATGTCAAACTAGAGACTATAGCCGATGGCGTTATAGATTTAATAGGTCTGGCGCAGCAAAAGGATGGATATTTAGATACTTACTTTATTATTGATGCTCCTGAAAGAAAGTTTAAACGACTACTAGAAAGTCATGAATTGTATTGTGCAGGGCATCTTATGGAAGCAGCAGTAGCTTATTATGGTGCTACAGGAAAAAGAAAAGTACTGGATATAGCGTGTAGCCTAGCTGATTGTATTGATAATAATTTTGGACCGGAAGAGGGTAAAATCCATGGATATGATGGACATGAAGAAGTTGAAATTGGACTCGCTAAACTATATTCTGTAACTGAAAGTGAAAAGTATCTAAAGTTAAGCAAATATTTTTTGTATGAAAGGGGCAAAAATAGTGATTTCCTTAAAAGCCAGTTAAGGGATGATACTAATAATCAAACCATATTAACAGAAATGGAAAAATCCCATCTAAAATATTTTCAAGCACACAAACAAATTTTAGAACAGGAAACTGCTGAGGGACATGCAGTAAGGCTTGTATATATGTGTACTGCAATGGCGGATATTGCTTATTTAACAAAGGATAAAGAAATGTTAGAGGCATGCAAGAAATTGTGGGGAAATATCACAAAAAAGAGAATGTATATTACAGGTGGAATTGGTTCTACTGTAATAGGAGAAGCTTTTACTTTTGATTATGATTTACCTAATGACACAATGTATTGTGAAACATGTGCTTCTGTTGGACTAGTATTCTTTGCCCATAATATGCTTAAAAATAAACCTATAAGCTCGTATGGAGATGTTATGGAGAGAAGTTTATATAATTCTACTATTAGTGGGATGGCATTAGATGGAAAACACTTCTTTTATGTAAATCCACTAGAAGTTGATCCAGTAGCTAGTAAAAATGATCCAGGGAAAAGTCATGTAAAAACAACGAGACCATCTTGGTTTGGATGCGCATGTTGTCCTCCTAATCTTGCAAGAACATTAACTTCTTTAGGTAAATATATTTATACTACATTTAATAACACAATATATACACATTTATATATATCAAGCCTTGTTGATATTTTAATAAATAATAACAAAGTATCAATTAAACAAGAGACAAACTATCCATGGTCTGGAAATATTAAGGCCTTTTTAAATAATGAAAAACCAAGTCATTTTGGCATGGCGTTTAGAATACCAGAATGGTGTTATTCATATTCTGTTAAAGTTAATGGAAAAAAGGTAGAATATACAGTTATTAATGGTTATATTTCTATTATAAGGCAATGGAGTACATCGGATACAATAGAAATTAAATTGGAAATGGAAACTGAAGAAATAGTAGCTAATCCACACATTAAAGATGATCTTGGAAAGATTGCATTGCAAAGGGGACCTTTTATATATTGTCTAGAGGAAGCAGATAATGGCAAAAACCTACATTTAATTAAACTACCTAAATCTTGTAAATATGAATACGAATTTGATCCTAAAATACTTGGTGGGGTAGGAAAAATTAAAGTCATGGCTAAAAAATTAGTCATAGACAATAGCTGGGATGAAGAGTTGTATAGAAGTGATAGCAAAAGTCCTGTATATGAAGATTGTGAAATTACATTTATTCCATATTATAGTTGGGCAAATCGATCCGAAGGTGAAATGAGAGTATTTATAAACAAAGATATATAAGGGTAGTATTGACGAAAAAATAAACTTATCTTATTATGGAGACATAATAAGATAAGTTTATTTTGTTTGAGTTTAAAATTTCAACGATATAGTGTTTTTATGAGCTTATAAATTAAAAAGGAGTTGTCAATAATATGAATAATATAAAATGGGCAATACTTGGTCCAGGACACATTGCTGAGGAGTTTGTAAAAGCTATAGCAGAGGTTAACGGAAGTCTATATGCAGTGGGAGCAAGAACTATTGAAAAGGCAAAGAAATTTGGGGATAAATACAAGGCCGAAAAAATTTACGGAAGTTATGATGAAATGCTCACAGATGATGAAATTGATGTAGTTTATATATCAACACCTCATTGTAATCATTACGAATATATTATGAAAAGTCTAAAAAATAATAAACATGTGTTTTGTGAAAAGGCTATAACTGTAAATGGCGAAGAGTTAAAAGAAATAGTAGCCTTAGCAGAAGAAAAAAATTTGATTGTTGCAGAGGCCATGACTATTTACCATATGCCATTATACCAAAAACTAAGAAGCATTATTGAGAGCGGTAATATTGGAAAGCTTAAAATGGTGCAGGTGTCGTTTGGGAGTTGTAAAGAATATGATGTAACTAATAGATTTTTTAGTAAGGAATTGGCAGGAGGTGCACTCCTGGATATTGGAACTTATGCTTTGTCCTTCGCTAGATATTTTCTTTCAAGTCAGCCAGATGATGTTCTTACAACTGTTAAAAGGTTTGAAACTGGAGTTGACGAGCAATCAGGAATAGTACTTAAGAATAGTGATGATGAAATGGCAGTTATTTCTTTAACCATGAGAGCAAAAATGCCAAAGAAAGGTATTATAGCAGGGGAACTTGGTTTTATATCTGTGGATAATTTTCCAAGAGCAGATAAAGCTATTATAACCTATCTAGATGGAAGAGTAGAGACAATAGAAGCAGGAGAAACTTCAAAGGCATTAGTCTATGAAGTGAATGATATGAATAGGTATATATTGAATAAGGATAACAAAGGTACACTAGGTTTATCTGTTGATGTGATGAAAATAATGGATGAAGTTAGGGAACAATGGTAAACAAAGTAATTAGAGGACAATAATGGGGCTGTCTCAAAATCATAAGAAATGAGAATTGAGAGTGAAAACTTTCAATTCTCATTTATTTTGCAAAATATATTGACTTAGAGTTAACAGATTGTGATTGTATATTTGAGGATAATTTTTTTGATATGCTTGGAGATTAAGGGAGGATTTTAAAAACAAATAAAGAAAGTATATTAAGAGAATTAAATCTAGAAGAATTCACAAAACAACTAAAAATTAAGAGTATATATGATTTAGGAATATGAAAGATAATGGAGGTAGCAATAGTGGAAAAGTTTATAATTAAAGAATCAAAAACAAATGATGAAGAAGGAATAAAATATTTTGGGAGATTTGATTTTAGTGAGGAGCAAGGACCTAAATTTGCATGGTCTGGAATTACTATTAGTGCTAGATTTTATGGTACAAGCATTTCTGCAAAACTAAAGTCTTTTGGTAGAAACTTTTTTGTGGTAATAGTTGATGACGAAATCCTAATAGATTGTCTTAAATTAGAGGAAGATGATGAGGGAACATATGTACTTGCAAAAGGACTTAAAGAAGGGGAACATGAAGTTAAACTCATCAAACGTACAGAATTTAATATAGGATCTGCTCAATTCTTAGGTTTTAACTTTGGAAAGGGAAGTATTCTTTCGCCTAGAGAGGATAGCAAAGAACTAAAAATAGAGATTGTAGGAGATTCAATAAGTTGTGGGTTTGGAACTGAAGGGGCAAATGAAACAGTTGAATACGATCCCAAGTATGATAATTCTTATTATTCCTACGGAACACTAGCCGCAAGAGAACTAAATGCAGAACATATGATTGTTGCTTGTTCAGGGTTTGGTCTTACCAGAAACTATGGAGGAGAAAAAGTATACACAATGCCATCAAAATACTCTTTAGTAGTTCCTGATAGCACAGAAGAATGGGATTTTAACAAATGGACCCCTCAAATTGTAGCCATAAATCTTGGAACAAATGATTTTAGTGAGAATTACTTGCCAAGTAGAGAAGAATTTGTTTATATATATAATAGATTAGTCTATAGAATTCATAAAAACTACCCTGAAGCTAAAGTAATTTGTTCTATAGGACCTGTGATTGAAAATGAAGCCTTAGAAATAACTAGGCAATACGTAAAAGATGGAGTAGTTGAAGCCATAAAAAATGAAGGTAATGATTGGATATATTTTTTAGAATATGAGCATCAATTAAAAGAAAATGGGTATGGGATTTCCGGTCATCCTAGTATAAAAACTCATGAAATAATGGGCAAATGTCTTGTAAATAAAATAAGGCAAATTTTGTAACATATAATTTAAACTTCAAATTTGTTGATTTTAAAATGTAATCCTATAGCTATGTTTATTAGTTCTAGGATTTATTTTTATCTATATGTAAAAAAGATGGAATTAGTTTTGCAGAAATCAGAGCTATAATTGGAACAATTAGGATAACAGCAATGCTTCCTGTTATCCCTTGAATTATTTCAATACTTACCATGTCCATATTCATTAATTGTGTAAAACTAACGTTATAAGAATATATTACAATTATCATAGTAAGTGAAGAACCTGTAAAAGCAAGTAGAAGAGTGTTAGCCATTGTTCCCATCATATCTTTGCCTATGTTCATACCCGACTTAAATAATTGTTTAAAAGTCAGACTAGGATTGGATATGTAAATTTCTTGTATAGAAGAAGCGATAGACATACTTAAATCTAGTACTGCACCTAAGGATGATATGAGAATTGATGCTAAGAGAAGTCCTTGAACCTGCATACCAGTTTTAGTTGAAATCAGACTTAAGATCTCTGCATTTTGTCCATTTAATCCGGTTAAATGTGCTAAATTTCCAAAAATTATAGCAATTATTCCAGCAATAGTGACTCCAAGTATAGTACCAAGTATTGCTGAAAGAGTTTTTGCTGTAAAGCCACTTAATAAAAATAAGGTGACACAAGTGGTAAGTATTATTATTAAAAACGAAGTCCAAATTGGAGAATATCCGTTAAATATCATTGGTATGAATAAAAATATAATACAAATAAAAGTGAATATAATTCCCAAAATTGATTTTATTCCTTTTTTCCCCCCAATTACACATAAAGCTAAAAAGAAAAATAAAATAAAACCATATTCAACGGGAGCTCTATAATAGCTGTATACTGTGCCGTTATACGTATTTTTGTTAATGGAATCAATATCTATAATAATAGTCATACCTTCCTTGGTGAACACATTATGAATATCTGTTAAGTAATTTGGTATTGTTTTTGTATCACCTTTATGTTTCCCCGAAAGAATTTTAACGGTAACGTCTTGACTACCAAAATATATATTGCTTAGATTTATACTTTTCGTGAGATTTTTATTTTTTACACTTAGAACTTTTGCTTTTTCATAGTCAACGCTAGCATTACCATTCTGAGAAGTGAAAATTACTGGATGATTAAGATTAAAAAAATATAAAAATGTGAAAAATAAAATTACAACTATAGATGAAAGAATAATTTTTAACGTTTTGGAATAGTAAGACATAAAAGACCTCCTATGGCGATTTGGGCATCTGATAAAGTATAAAGCATAAATAGTGGTAGAAAATTAATACCATGTAAAGTTTAGGTTAAAATAAATTAAAAGTAAATTTTTGTTAATGATAAATTAATTAAATTTTACGTACAATTTACATAAATAGGGAAGTAAATGGAATATACAGTTGATATTATTGTAGTTGAATTGGACTATTGGTAAATACAGTAATTCCTAAAATGATAAGGAGGGGAAATTAAAGGTTTATGCACTCGAATTTCACTTTATTAATATGAAAAGGGGTAAAATGAATGAAAAATCGTAAAAAGTTAGTGGCACTAGTTTTGGGGATTTCAGTTATTTTTTCAAGTGTATTAATGACCACTGGTATGGCAGCAACTAATTCTGTAAATAATGTAGCAGTATTAGCAAGTGCTGGTGTTAACAGTAATTTCAATGATATAACACTTTCTCCTGGTGGAGATCCTACTCAGTTAAATTTCACTTGGTATTCAAGCAATAGTAAGGCAACGCCTGTAGTTCAGGTGGCATTAAAATCTGATGTAACTGGTACTGACTTTCCAGTTAGCAAAGCACAAACATTTAATGGGCAAACGTCCATTGGAAATAGTGGTTTTACTTCTAATAAAGTATCAACTAGTGGTTACAAATCATCTTCACAATATGTTTATCGTTTAGGTGATGGCACTAATTGGAGTCCTATGTACAACTATAATACTTACGATAAAAATAACTACAGCTTCTTATTTGCAGGTGATCCACAGATTGGTGCAGGCGGTGATATAACAAAGGATACTGCTGGATGGGTAGACACATTAAATAAAGCTACCAAGCTATTCACTGATAGTAGTTTCATGATTTCTGTAGGCGATCAAGTAAATAATGGAAAAGAACTCAACGGTGGAAGTAATGAATTAGAATACAGCGGATATTTTGCACCTGAGCAATTAAAATCTTTACCTGTAGCAGCTATTCCAGGAAATCATGAAACTTATGGACCAGGTCATAATACTCACTTTAATGCTCCAAATTTGTCAACTAAATATGGAAGCTTTGATGCTGGAACATCAGGTGGTACAGACTCTGGTACAGACTATTATTTCACATACAACAATACATTATATATGATGCTTAACAGTAATGATGTGAATGAAGGTGAACATAAGCAGTTTATGACGGATGCCATTGCAAAAAATCCAAATATAACTTGGAAGGTAGTAGTATTACATCATTCAGTTTACAGTTCTGCAGATCATGAAACAGATGCAGATATAATACAAAGAAGAAATGATTTGCCACCAATATTTGATTCTCTAGGAATAGATGTAGTTTTAGATGGACATGACCATTGTTATACTAGAACTTACCAAATGAAGGGAGGGCAACCTATTAAGACTCAAAATATAGACTCACAAGGAAGAATAGTAAATCCAACAGGTACTCTTTATATAACAGCTAATTCTGCTAGTGGAAGTAAGTACTATGAAATAGCTATTCCAGGAACAAATAATTATTATGAAGCTAAAAAGGAACAGATACATGTGCCAACATTTTCTCGTGTTACTGTAACTCCAAGTAGCTTTACAATTACAACATATAGAACGGATACAATGGCACAGACTGACAGCTATGCATTAGTTAAGTCGGCACCCAAAGGCACTATAGCAACACCTCAGACAACAACAACAACAAATGCTAAAACCGCAGTAGCTACACCAACCTCTAGTGTGACAACAAAAGGAAGTATTTTGCCAAAGACTGGTCAGTTTGTGGATGAAAGTGTTCTTGTAGCATTAGGATTAGTATTAATTATTGCTGGTTCTTCAGTAATAATAATAATAAATAAAAAGAAAAAAAGAGTATAATAAAACTTGCAAGGGGATATCCTGAAATTATAAAATATATAGTTTTATGGTACCCCTCATTTTTATGTTATAGGGGGATATCCATTGAAAAAGGTGAAAATTATTGGTGGAGTACTAATATTAATAGGTATAATAATAATTGTATATGCATTTGGAGCTAAGTACTTAACAATGCAAAAGCAGAATGCTATGATTAAAAATTATGAAAATGAGATCAAAGATTCAAAAAATATAAAGAAACCTAAGGAGCAAGTAGCAGATACTACAGCTTCAACAGATACAATAAATAATGGCACAATAGGTATTTTGACTATTTCAAAAATAAATTTAAAAGTTGCAATAGGAGAGGGTGCTGATCTTAAAACCCTAAAGTATGCAGTAGGGCATTTCAAAGATACTGCTATGCCCGGACAGAAAGGCAATTTTTGTTTAGCAGGGCACAGAAGTTATACTTTCGGAGAATATTTTAATAGATTAGGCGAACTTGAAAATGGAGACGAAATACAGGTTAAAACCGTTAATAGAGATTATAAATATAAGGTATACGATATAAAGGTGGTGCTTCCCAGTGAGACTCAAGTATTAAATCCTACTAGTGATGCTACTATGACTCTTGTTACATGCACACCTATAAGAGTAGCTACCCATAGATTAATAATTAAAGCAAGGCTAGAATGAAAGAAAAAATATAGAATAAATTATATATGATTATTGTACATTCTGAGGCTATTATATTCTGAGCTTTTTTTACAATAGAGAATAAAATTCATAATACACATAATCTACTGTATAATGAAGTTAGAGATGTCTTAAGATATTAGGAAAGTGATGTTAATATATGGATACATTTAGAGCTGTAATGATTCTTCTAATAAGCATTGGAGTTTCCAATGTGATAAATAGATTTACACCATGGATACCAGTACCATTAATTCAAATAGCACTAGGGATAGTTTTAGCTGTTTCTCCACTGGGAGTAAATATGCCGCTTGATCCAGAATTGTTTATGGTATTGTTTATTGCGCCACTTCTTTACAATGATGGAAAGATAGTTAAGCGTGAAGAAATATGGAAATTAAGAATTCCAATTTTATTAATGTCATTAGGTTTGGTGTTTATAACAGTAGCGGTAGTTGGACTAGTTATAAACTTTATGATACCTTCTATTCCTCTGTCAGCGGCTTTTGCCTTAGCGGCTATTTTATCGCCAACAGACGCTGTATCTGTCAGCGCATTATCAGAGAGAATACACTTACCAAAACAAATAATTAGGTTACTTGAAGGTGAGGCATTAATGAATGATGCTTCGGGTTTAGTTGCCTTTAAATTTGCAATTGCAGCTACGGTAAGTGGAGTGTTCTCAATAACACATGCCACCTTTAGTTTTTTTGTCATTGCTATAGGTGGAATTTTAAGTGGAATAGTCATGGCTTTTGCCATAATAAAGATAAGTAAAGTTATAAGGCGGTTTGGAATGGAAGATGCCACCTTTCATGTATTAGTGCAGATATTAACTCCATTTATAATATATATGGTTTCAGAAAAATTAGGAGTATCAGGAATTTTAGCAGTAGTTGCAGGTGGAATAATTCAGTCCATTAAATCTGATTTTACAGAATCAGCAATTTCGAAATTAAAGGTTGTATCCGCAAGCACCTGGTCAGTAATTCTTTTTATACTAAATGGTTTAGTATTTTTGATACTTGGACTTCAAATTCCAGCTGTAGAATCAGTGATTTTAAAGGATAATGGTATTAGTAATATTCAAGTTTTTCTATATATTTTAGTTATTTCATCCACATTAATTATTCTTAGGTTTTTATGGGTATACTTATTTTGGAATGAAAACTGGAATATTGGTAAAAAAAAGCAAGTATATAAACATAAGCTAAAACCTGCGATTTTGACTGCGATTTCAGGGGTGCGAGGTTCAGTAACCTTAGCTGGAGCCTTTTCAATTCCATATATTTTAGATAAAGGTCAGGCATTCCCAGAACGTGATTTAATTATATTCATTGCTGCAGGGGTTATTTTATTTTCATTAATTTTAGCCAGTACGGTCCTTCCTATTTTATTAAAGGGAGATAAAAAACTAGATTCAGAAAATATAAAGGTATTGGAAAAAGAAATATTTAGAAAAGTGATGAGAGTTGGGATTAAAGCTTTAAATGATGATATGGATGTAAATAATAAAAAAGCAACTTTATCTCTAATTTCCAGCTATAAAAAAATCATAAGAAATAATTTTATAAATAAGCAAGAACTTGAACTTAGCATTCAAGACCGAAAGATAGAAAAGGACATATTAGCAATAGGACTTAAAGCTGAACATGTTGAAATGAAAAAATTGTTTAAAGCTGGAGAAATTTCCTCTTACGTTAAGGATAAACAAGAAAATATATTAAATAACATGGAAAAATATTTAGAAAGAAAGTTAACATTTAAAGTTATTAACAGAATTATATTAGCCAAAAAGGTTATTATAAATTCATTCTCCAAATCTACAAAGGCAGAGGAGGCAAATATGCAGGAGCTAAAACTAGCAAAGGTATTAACTTCCAAAGCTGCCATATGCAAAATTAAAGCTCAAATGAATGAAGAAAATATGAAGGCGTCATATGTGGTAGTAGATCACTATAATCAAATAATAAGGAAAATGAGCAGGATAAGTAATAAAGATAAGGATCTGAATTTTTATAAGCAAAGAAGAGAATTACAATTCAAAGCTCTTCAGGCACAAAGGAATGAAGTACAGTCACTATTTGAAAATAATGAAATTACCAGAGAAATTGCCAGTAAACTAAGACAATTTATAAATTATCTTGAGGCTATAATTATAGAGGAAGAAATAGTTTAAATACATAGTATTTTTACATTCACTCCATTATTCTCTTTAATGTAGCAATATAAGATTTTTTAACTGTAAAGGCTGCTATTAAGCTAATAAATACAAATGTTAAGATTTCCAGGTGTAAATAAGTAGTAATAGCAATCATTAAGAAGATAATTAGCCCCATGGCTACCAAACCTAAAAGTTCCCATACAACTACATCTGGGATATTAGTCATTCTTATCTTTAATTCAGAAGAACAAAGAATTGGATAAAGGGCGTTTGTTCCTAAAAGAGAAACTGCAATAAATAATAAGTATAAGGTTGATAATTCTTTATGTCTTAAAATTGATACAAAAATGGTACCGAGAAATCCTAGAAAATAAATTGTATAGGTGTGAACATAAGCAATTTTTATAATATCTTGTGTTCTTATAGGGAGGGTTATGCAAAAAGAATATCCTTTTTCGGATATCTCATTAATTCCTGAAAACATAATAATAAAATCAAGGATAATCACAAAAGGTATTTCATAATAACCAATGTGAATGTTATATAGACCATTTATTAGTGAAGGAATAATCAAAAGTAAAGTGAATAAAAAGGTTTTTAAATAAAATCCGGACCTAAGCATTTTAATATAATTCCATAATAAATCTTTCATTTCAATTACCCACTTTTTCTAAAATTTTTAAAGGCAATTTGTAACTAAAGAAATAGCTGATTAAGGATGAAAATAGCATAACAATTACTCCCACACTTCCGCCAAAACGCGTACAAACCCTTAGTAAGGGAATCAGCATTGGTCCTAAACCACTGTACATATTTTTATCATTAACTATACTACCTGACCGGATAAGTGGAATATATTGCATATAAATACAAGATAATATTAATACAACATATAATGCTATTGATAAATACCATGTAGCCTTATACTTTTTAGCTGATAAATATGAAGATCCTATTGATATACTGAGATTTATTGTCCATAAGCAATAAATCAATACAAAAAATCCTGAATATGCAGATATAAAATCAGCTTTGCTAATATAGATATTTAATAATAAAAAATGCAATACTACAATAAAAAGTGGAATATTTGCTACTTGAAAGATAGCAAACTTAATATTTAATATATCTTTTTTTAATACTGGCGCTTGGATTAGAAAATTATTCATAGTGCCAATAATCTTTCCGCTTTTTATTCTAGTACCCTCAATGTCATCAATATATTGGTAAGAAAAGAAAATTAAAAGCAGTAGCTGACCAAATAAGTCCCTAATCCAAATTGTTGTCCCTCTATTTACATAATTTAATACCATATCTGTTGTCTGGGAATATATATTCACTGATATAATTACTGCAATAATCATACTACCAGCAAATCCTAACCATTTAGCTGTATCCATGAAAATGAAAGCTTTTAATATATTAATAAATTTTTTCATAGCTATTTTGCCCCAAAAATACTGAAGGTTAGTAGGTTTTCAACGTTTGGTTTAATGCCTTTAATATTTTCAAAGTATTCATTAGCCCTTTCTCTTAGGATAAGACCCTCAAAAACAATATCACCTTTTCTAATTCCAACAAACTGATTTTCAAGCCCACTGAGTTCTTTAATGTTCCCAGTTAATACAATATACTTTTCCTCAAGTTTGTCCATTGATATGCTTTTAATTATTTTACCTTTATGAATTACAGTTATATAATCTGCTATTTTATCTAAATCCGAAGTAATATGGGTGGAAAAAAGTACGGATTTTTCCCCATCACTGGTAAAATCTCTAAGTATATCTAAAATCTCAATCCGTGCAATGGGGTCAAGGCTTGAGGTAGGCTCATCAAGAATTAAAAGACTAGGATTATGAGCAAAAGCAAGAGCAAACATTGCTTTTGTTTTTGTGCCCTTGGAAAACTCACTTATCTTTTGATCTAAGGGAAGATTCCACCTTGAGACATAATTATTGAAAATATCTTCACTCCAACTATCATAAAATACTCTAAGAGCATTTGAATGCTTAAGTAAAGTTGAATTACCCATAAAATAATCTTCATCGGGTACATATCCAAGATGAGATTTTACGTATATCTCATCTTTAATATTATCTCGTCCCAAAATTTTAATTTGTCCTGAGGATTTTCCTAGGGCATTTAATATTAACTTTATAGTAGTAGTTTTTCCTGCACCATTTTCTCCAATAAAACCCATAATTGATCCTTTTTCAAGTGAAAAGCTTACATCCTTCAAGCTAAAGCTCTCAAACTTTTTATTTAAGTTTACAATCTCTAATATATTCTCCAATTATATTACCCCCTATATACTTTTTCAATTATATTTATAATAGTGTCTTTAGCTATGCCAGCTTTCATTATTTTAAGGGTCATATTTTTATATTCATCAATTAATTTATCTTTTATTTCTAATAATAAGGAAGATGTGTCCATAGTATTTACAAAAGTGCCTTTCCCAGAGATTGTATATGTTAGACCTTGGTGTTCAAGTTCCATATATGACCTCTTTATTGTAATGGTACTTACATTTAGTTCCTTTGCCAGTTGTCTAACTGAGGGAAGAATGTCATTATACTTAAGATTTTCACTAAGTATATTTGTTTTAATACAAGCTTCTATCTGTTGATACATAGGCAAATCACTTGTATAATCTATTGTAATATCCATTAATTCACCCCTTTGATCCAAGGCACACAATACACAATATCGTGTATACCATATATACACGATATCACAGATAAAGCTTATTATCAATACCCATTTATGGTAAATATATAACTATTTTTTCATTTGCGTGGAATAAATAAAATTAATATTATATAATGGTAAATATACATAAAAATAATATATATTAAAAAAATGGATGTTATATTAAAATAGTCATGGAGGGAAAATTTCATGCAATAGAAAGGGGTGAATTCTATGAAATGTCCTTACTGTAATGAGAATACTATTTCCCCATTTAAAAAATTAATATATGAAAATATTAAGTGTAATTCATGTGGGGAAATAGCACATTTTTCTAAAACTAAAAGAACTATAAGTGTACTTGTATTTATTATTGCAATCTTTTTTGATAATATTTTAAATACACAGAGAACATACAATTTGATAGTATTTTTTAGTTTAATAATAGCCTTATTTTTTATTCTTATGATAATTCCTGCTGAGAGGGATAAATAATAATTTTAACAATCTAAGAACGTCCATGGACGTCCTTTTTTCAAAGTCATTTATCAATTATTTGCATCAATTATTTCCTTCAATTTAACATTTTCATTAATAAATCTGGCTTTACTTTTTTCTTTTTTAATTATTATAGCGTTCTGTGGACAATTTTGAATACAAGCCAAACAATGTTGACAATTATTTTTGAAAACAGACTTTTTATCTACTTTTATATTATCTACAGGACAGACTTTTTCACATACCTTGCATCCATTACAATCGTTTTCTACAGAAAAATTTTTCTCGAATTTATCATCATAATGTTTTTCTAATAGTTTTCTAATAAATTCCATAATATTAGAGCCTTTCTTAACATATTCATTTCCAGCATCTATATCTTTAATTATTTTCATGAGATTTTCTTCTATTTTTTTCTTAGCTTGTCCTTGAATCTGCTTATTCATATCAAAACCAGGAAGGTAGTTGTCAACCATAAGTATTTCTTTAATATAAGAAAATTTGATTCCATTCTTGTTCCCAATTTCTAAAAGGTGTTTTGATGCCGAACCAGAAAAAGCTCCATATGTTGCTACTGCAAATATATATTTACTTTTCAAGTTAACCTTATTTAGAAATCCCTCAACAATTTTAGGAACACCACCATAATAAATTGGAAATACAATACCTATCTTTTCATCTTCAAAATCCAAATGATTTTCCTTTATTAACTTAGGAATTGAGTAATATTCTCCACCAATTTTTTTTGATACATACAAACTATTTCCAGTTGCTGTAAAATATAATATTTTCATAATTTTCCCCCCCTAGATTTTAACGTTATAATTGTAACACACCGTTGAATATAATTTATTTAACCAAAAGGGAGGAATTCTCCCATCCTCTATAGGTGGGAGATGGATAGCCCTTATTATTTTAGGTTCGATACCTAAAATAATAACTCCTTGACGAATAACTATACATGATGTATTCTGAATTCAGTAGTAAATATATAAAAGAGGTAGACAAATGGACTTGGACACAAATAATCATTCAGTATTCTTGCTAAATTATCATTTAGTATTGGTTGTAAAATATAGAAGAAAAGTAATAAATGATGAAATATCAAATAGGTTAAAGGAAATATTTGAGTATATATGCCCTAAATATAATATTACTTTAGGCGAATGGAATCATGATAAAGACCATGTACATTTGCTATTTAGAGGTTCACCAAATACAGATATATCAAAATTCCTAAATGCTTATAAAAGTGCAAGTAGTAGGCTTATAAAAAAAGAGTTTCCGTCAATAAGAAACCAATTATGGAAAGAATATTTTTGGAGTAGGAGTTATTGCCTTATAACAACAGGTGGTGTTTCAATAGATATGGTTAGAAAGTATATCGAAAATCAAGGAATGAAATGAGGTGCAAAAAATGCTAAAGGCTTACAAATTCAGGCTATATCCAAATGAAGAACAAAGAATATATCTAGCTAAAACCTTTGGTTGCACTAGGTTTATATATAACAAAATGTTAGCTGAAAGAATTAAGTCCTATGAAGAAAACAAAGACTTAGATATTAAGACAATGAAATATCCAACACCAGCACAATATAAAAGTGAATTTGAATGGCTTAAAGAAGTTGATAGCCTTGCTTTAGCTAATGCTCAAATGAATTTAGATAAAGCATATAAGAATTTTTTTAGAGATAAGTCAATTGGATTTCCTAAATTCAAGAAAAAAACCAATACTAATAACTACACAACTAATAATCAAAATGGTACTGTGTACATTAAAGCTAATCATATCAAAATACCTAAACTAAAATCTATGATTAAGATAAAAGAGCATAGACAGTTCAGTGGATTTATTAAGTCATGTACTATATCACAAATACCTAGTGGTAAGTATTTCATATCAATATTGGTTGATACTGAAATTATAAAACTACCTGAAACAAACAATAAAATAGGTGTGGACTTAGGTATCACGGAATTTGCAATAACAAGTGATGAAGAGTTTTTTAGCAATCCTAAACACTTAAAAAAATCAGAAAAAAGATTAGCTAAACTTCAAAAGAATTTATCAAGAAAACAAAAGGGTAGTAATAATAGAAAAAAAGCTAGAATAAAAGTAGCAAAATTACATGAAAAAATAGCTAATCAAAGAAAAAATATGTTACATAAAGTAAGTACTCAATTAATTAACAAAAACCAAGTTATAGTCATTGAGGACTTAAAAGTAAGTAACATGATAAAAAATCATAAATTAGCTAAATCAATAGCTGATGCTAGTTGGGCAGAATTTAGAAGAATGTTAGAGTACAAAGCAAAATGGTATGGCAGAGAGATAATAATAGCACCATCCAATTATGCAAGTAGTCAGTTATGTTCTAAC
The DNA here is from genome assembly GCA_963725425.1 of uncultured Clostridiaceae bacterium. GTDB lineage: Bacteria > Bacillota > Clostridia > Clostridiales > Clostridiaceae > Clostridium_I. The sequence continues at coordinate 186,541 of CAVRYJ010000043.1, read as the reverse complement.
TGTGGTAATAAATCAAGCCAAACAAAGGACTTAGGTTGCAGAACTTATATCTGTCCTGTATGTGGAATGATTATGGATAGAGATATAAATGCAAGTAAAAATCTACTAAAACTAGCAATATAATAAAAGATATATTGACTAGAGAGGTCGGAATGACCTTGATAGCGTGGGTAAGCTTGCTACAGTAGTAGTATTGACCACGAAGTCACCACCTCTATAGGTGGTGGTAGTTCACTACTTGAAACTTGTAACTTTTTTTAAAATTGGTCTCTGGTATCTGATAATTGACAACTGCCTCTTTCACCTGGCAACTGCTTCTTTGTACCCATACATTTTGAATTTAACGCATTTTGAGATATTATGTAATAAATTATTAAATAAATGGGGGCTACGAGTTATGGAAAATTACGAATTGAACAAAAATCTCGCTCAGATGTTAAAGGGCGGAGTAATAATGGATGTAATTAATGCAGAACAAGCGATAATTGCGGAAAAAGCGGGGGCTTGTGCAGTTATGGCACTTGAAAGGGTACCATCAGATATAAGAAAAGAGGGCGGAGTTGCAAGAATGTCAGATCCTAAAATGATAAAAGAAATACAGGCAGCAGTTTCAATACCTGTTATGGCAAAGGTTAGGATTGGACATTTTGTGGAAGCTCAAATACTTGAAAGTCTTAAAGTTGATTATATAGATGAAAGTGAAGTATTAACACCAGCAGATGAAAGTTTTCATATAAATAAGCATGATTTTAAAGTGCCTTTTGTATGTGGCGCAAGAAATCTTGGAGAAGCTCTAAGAAGAATTGGCGAAGGTGCTGCAATGATAAGAACAAAAGGTGAGGCTGGAACAGGAAATGTAGTTGAAGCAGTAAGACATATGAGATGTATGGTTGATGAAATAAAAAGAGTTAAAAGCGCTGATGAACAAGAACTTATGAGTTTAGCTAAAGAATTTTCAGCACCATATGATTTAATTAAATATGTATGGAAAGAAGGAAAACTTCCAGTTGTAAACTTCGCAGCAGGTGGCATTGCGACCCCAGCAGATGCAGCACTTATGATGCAACTTGGTTCAGAGGGAGTCTTTGTTGGTTCAGGAATATTTAAATCTTCCAATCCAGAGAAAAGGGCAAAAGCTATAGTACTTGCTACAACTTATTATAATGATCCAAAAGTACTTGCGGAAGTATCACAAGACTTAGGAGAAGCTATGGATAGTCTTGAGATAAAGGATTTAAATGAGAAATATTCCGAAAGAGGTTGGTAATATGAAAATAGGTGTCCTTGCTATTCAAGGTGGGGTAACTGAACATAAACATCATATTGAAGCCTTAGGTCATGATTTTGTTGAAGTAAAGAAAAAAGAAGACCTTGAATATATTGATGGATTAATAATGCCTGGTGGAGAGAGTACTGCTATTGGCAAAATACTTGAAATTACAGGAATGATGCAAATAATTAGAAATAAAATATTGGAGGGTCTTCCAGTATGGGGAACCTGTGCAGGCATGATTCTTTTAGCAAAAAAAATTGAAAATCAGGATAGAAAGTTTCTAGGAGTAATGGATATAACGGTGAGAAGAAACGCATATGGTAGTCAGATAGATAGTTTCACGAGTTCAGGATCAATAACTGAAGTGTCAGAAAAACCTATACCATTTGTATTTATAAGGGCACCATATATAACTTTTGTAGGTGAAAATGTAAGTATATTGCACAAAACAGAGGCCAACATAGTTGCGGCTAGACAGGGCAATATGCTAGCAACGTCATTTCATCCAGAACTAACTCAAAATCTGGAGTTTCATAAATACTTTGTTAATATATGCAAAAAAGGAAACTAGGAGAAAACTAAAAAAGTTAAGAGTTAAGAGTTAAGAGTTAAAAGTTAAGAGTTAAAAGCTAAGGAAATTTTGCCTTAGGGCAAAATAAAAACAATATATTTCCTTAATTGATTTTTCTGCGTTAGCAGAAAATCTTCCATAACTTTTAACTTTACACTCTTAACTTTTAACTGCTTTTTCAGTGGCTTTTAACTTTTTTCTGAACGGTTTCTGTCATGAATTTATCTAAGTAGGTTTTATTCGTAAGTTTAGATTGAACTTGTTTTTTAAACTTGTCCTTATTTTGAAGTTCTGAAAGTTTTACTCCGTACCATTTCTCAAGGGAAGTTCTTGAAATCGAGTATGCGATATCCGCAAAGTTAAGCTTAAGAGAAGCCAAATTATCAACAAGCACAAAGTTGACTGTTGCATTGTAAATCACAGCTTGCTCAAGTTTTTTATCTCCAATACTTGAAGCTTTCACATTATAGTTGATTTCAACTGCAAATGCTTCAGGATGAATGGAAAAAGATTTTCCTATATTTGAAAGTGGTAGATTGTTGTTAATATTTACAATGTTACTATTATTACCCATATATTTAGTTCTGTATATTAACATACTACTGAAATCTTGAGTAAGTACATCTGTATCATTTGTAACATTTGCTAAGCTATCTTCACTAATTTTAGGAACTAAATATAATTGAAAAAAAGCTGTGCTCAATATGCATGCTATAATTAATGTAAGAACTATAAGTTTGCGCTTTTTCATATTATTACTACCTCATATTTTTAATTATATATCAATTATATTATAATGTATATTTTATTTGGTGACAATTTATTTTAATATAAGGGCGATGACAAGTGACAAGTTAAGAGTTAAGGGAATTTTGCATAAACAAGCAGAGTTATGATATGATTTAAAGTAAAGTTAAAAAAGATTAAAGTTTGAGAGGAGGAGTTACGTAAAGAAAGTTTTGCGTAACGCAAAATACTGTGGAAAGTTTAAAGTCAGAAGAGTTATTCCAGAGAGCAAAAATAAGCATCCCTGGAGGCGTTAACAGTCCAGTAAGAGCATTTAAGGACATGGACATGGCACCACCATTTATAGTTAGTGCAAATGGTAGCAAGATTTATGATGAGGATGGAAATGAATATATTGATTATGTTGGTTCCTATGGTCCTATGATTTTAGGTCACAATGTGAAACTTGTAGGGGACAAATTAAAAGAGCAGATAGATAAATCATTGAGTTATGGAGCACCTACAAGATTCGAAGTTGATATGGCAGAATTAATTAAGGAAATAGTACCATCTATAGAAATGATAAGAATGGTTAATTCAGGAACTGAAGCAACTATGAGTGCAATTAGGGTTGCAAGAGGTTATACTGGCAGAAATAAAATAGTAAAATTTGCAGGTAACTATCATGGACATGAAGATAGTCTCTTAGTAGAAGCAGGTTCAGGAGCACTTACACAGGGAATTCCAAGTAGTAGTGGTGTACCAAAAAGCGTTACAAAAAACACCATAGTTGCAGAGTATAATAGCATAAAATCAATAAAAAAAATATTTCATGAGTATGGAGACCGTATTGCAGCTGTAATAATGGAACCAGTTTCAGGGAATATGGGTGTGGTTCCAGCAACTCAAGAATTCATGGATTATGTAAGAAAGATAACTAAGGAATACAAAAGTCTTCTTATTATCGATGAAGTAATGACAGGCTTCAGACTTGCGTTTTCTGGAGCTCAAAGTCTCTATAATGTTGAACCTGATCTTACTTGCTTTGGAAAGATAATAGGTGGTGGTCTTCCAGTTGGAGCTTATGGTGGTAAAAAGGAAATAATGCAGTGCGTATCACCAATAGGACCAGTATATCAGGCTGGAACTCTTTCAGGCAATCCACTTTCAATGACTGCTGGTCTTGTAACTTTAAGATATTTAAGGGATAACCCAAGTGTTTATACAGAGCTTGAAAGAAGGGGAGATAAACTTCAAAAGGGAATTGAAAAAGCAATAGAAGACTTCAAGATAGATGCCACTGTAAGCAGGGTTGGTTCTATGATGACGCTTTTCTTTTCAAAAAACAAGGTTATGAATTATGAAGATGCTAAAAAATGTGACACAAAAATATTTGTAAAGTATTTTAAAGCTATGCTTAATAGTGGAATATATTTACCACCAGCTCAATTTGAAACATTTTTCATATCAAATAGTCATAGCGATGAAGACATAGACAAAACTATAGAATGTGTAAGAATAGCGTTTTTAACAGTGACAAGTGACAAGTGACAAGTTAAGGAAATTTTGCCTTAGGGCAAAATAATTTAAACTTATTAAATTAAATTTAATTGGCTTTTCTGCGCCAGCAGAAAAGTCTTCATTAACTTGTAACTTGTAACTTGTCACTATTTCTGTAGTTTTTCCTTATTTTTGAGAAATATCCGTATAACATAAATCCCAGCAAATACACTCCCTACTCCTGAAAATGCCAGGATGAAATTATCATATAGCACAATAGGATTTTTACTGAAGGCAGAAGTTAAAATCTCCTTTGAAGCTACAGTATAACATGTTTTAATGGAACTTGTATTAATGAATTCTGCCTTATCATTAGGGGTATGAATTCTACTTGTATCGTCATCACAAAAAGTTACAGCGTTAATGCCGAGACTTCTGAAAGGACTATGATCACTGGCATCTTGAAACATAAGCTTATATTTTACATGACTTTCATTGCACATATTTGAGACTTCGTTTATTATAGGCGTATTAGCACTGTCTTTTTTTGCACCCATAATAGATAGAGGCAACGAACTACTTCCGCCTATCATATCAAAATTAAATACCTTACCACTTTTTATTTTTGAATAATAGGTTTTGGCAAAGGTAGAAGATCCTTTAAAACCATATTCTTCAGCGTTAAAACCAGCAAAAATTATATCTCTATCTGGTGTTCCAAGAGACTTTATATATTTTGACATCTCTATAACAAAGCTAATTCCAGATGCGTTGTCTAAAGCACCTGAATATATATTTCCTGAGAAATCTTCTCCCATATGATCAAAATGTGCTGAGATAACAACGGGAGGAAGAGAAGAGTCTCGTCCACTTATATAACCTACCACATTATGTATGTTTGCAGTGCTTTCTCTGTAAGGTATGAAACAATCTACACTATTGTCTTTACTTAGATAATCTTTTATGCTTGTGAGTACGTCCTTTTTTACAGCAATTAACATAGCTAGCTTACTATTAGCATCAAAAGAACTTCTAAAGGAAAGTTTGTCATCTGTTGGAGTGTAAAATACACAAATATTATTTCCAGATATTATTTTTATTAAATCACTATTTATATTTGTAGCGGAAACCTTAGAAAAACTAATATGATTTTGTTTAAAGGATAGAGTATCCTCTTTAAAATCTTTATTGTACTCAAAATTTTTTATTACTTCTCCACTCTTGTTAAGTATTCTTAAATAGGGTAGTCCATCAATTTTTTGTGGATAAATCACATTGAAATTTTCATAGTATGTGCTGGTAAGTGGCATTATGCCTGAACTTTGGAACTGAGACTTAATATATGCACTTGCTGTTTCATTTTCTAAAGTTCCAGCCATTCTTCCTTTAAATACATCCGAGGAGAGATAGTTAATGTTCTTTTTAACTTCTGTAGTATTGAAATGGTATGTGAAGATAAATCTTTGAAAACTGAATGCAAAAAGTAGCATAAAGAGTATTAAAAATGCAGTTATTATTTTTTTATTCACGATAAACTCCTAACGGTTTATTATTTCTCTAATCATACTATGCGTAAAAATGATATAATATACATATATCTAACTCAACTTTTGCAGCTCAGAGAATTTGTGATGTCTTAGTAAGTGGTTTTTATCTATGATTTTGATGAAAAATTCTATTTAGTATGTTGCGTTTTCTCAATGTGTTAAGTTGGGCATTTAATTATCAGGAGGATTAAAATGACAAATATAAACCAGAGATTAGCTGATGAGCTAAAAATAAGTGTGAAACAAGTCAATAGTGTGGTAGAGATGCTTGATGAGGGAAGCACTGTACCATTTATAGCTAGGTATAGAAAAGAAAGAACTGGCGGACTAGATGACACTTTGCTTAGAAATCTGTATGAAAGGCTTATATATATTAGAAACTTAGATGATAGAAAAGAAACTGTAATTAAAGCTATTGAAGAACAGGGTAAATTAACTGAGCAGCTAAAGGAAAGCATTAATAGAGCAGTTATTCTAACAGAAGTTGAAGATTTATATAGACCATATAAGCAGAAAAAGAGAACAAGAGCAATCATTGCTACGGAAAAGGGATTAAAGCCATTGGCAGAAACCATTTTCAGTGGACAGTTAAGTGAAAACGTTGAATTATTAGCTAAAGAATTTGTGAATGAAGAAAAAAACGTTAATTCGGTTGAAGAAGCGCTGCAAGGAGCTAGTGACATAATAAGTGAAATGATTTCCGATGAAGCAGAATATAGAAAATGGATAAGGCATTATGTTAAAAAAGAAGGAATTATTGAAACATCTGGAAAGAGCGAGGAACCAACGCCTTATGAGATGTATTATGATTATAAAGAAGCAGTAAATAAAATTCCTCCACATAGAATCCTTGCAATAAATAGAGGAGAAAAGGAAAAGATATTATCTGTAAAGGTAACTTGTGATTATGATAAAATAATCAACTATTTAAAAACAAAATGTTTAAAAGGTAATCAGTATGCAGATGCATTCATAGAGGAAAGTGTTAAAGATTCATTAAAAAGGCTTATTTATCCTTCAATAGAGAGGGAAATTAGATCTGAACTTTCTGAAATTGGTGAGGACGGAGCAATTAGCATATTTAAAGCCAATTTAAAGGCGCTTATGATGCAATCACCTATCAAAGGTAAAGCTGTTCTAGGCTATGACCCAGGCTTTAGAACTGGTTGTAAGATAGCAGTACTTGACGATACAGGAAAACTTTTAGATACAGCAACAATATATGCAACAGCCCCTCAAAATGATGTTGAAGGTTCACTTAAAGTCCTAAAAGAACTTGTGTATAAGGATAATGTGGGAATGATATCTCTTGGAAATGGTACTGCAAGTCGAGAATCTGAAGAGATAGTTGCAAGACTTATAAAAGAAGTTAAACAGGAAAAAGGGATAGAACTATATTATGTTATAGTGTCAGAAGCTGGGGCATCTGTATATTCAGCTTCTGAGCTTGCAAGCAAGGAATATCCTGATATAAATGTATCACTAAGAGGAGCAATTTCCATTGGACGAAGACTTCAAGACCCACTTGCAGAGTTTGTTAAGATAGATCCAAAGTCCATAGGAGTAGGTCAATATCAACATGATGTTAATCCTAAAAAAATGGATGAATCCCTAAGTGGAGTAGTTGAGGATTGCGTTAACAATGTTGGGGTTGATTTAAATACAGCAACCCCATCATTACTTTCTTATATATCAGGTGTTAATGCAAATATTGCTAAAAACATAGTTGAATATAGAGAAGAAAAAGGAAAATTCAGTAGTAGAAAAGAACTTTTAAAGGTCAAGAGGCTTGGACCAAAAGCTTTTGAGCAGTGTGCTGGTTTTTTAAGAGTTATGGAAAGCAAAGAAGCTCTTGATAATACATCAGTGCATCCTGAATCATACAAAGCTACAAAAGAATTTTTAGAAATATTAGGTTATGCAGAGGAAAATATAAAAAATGGAACAATTATAGATATTGATAACAAAGTTAAATTTATAGGTATAGAAAATATTGCAAACAAGTTATCGGTTGGGGTACCAACACTTTCAGATATAATAAAGGAAATTAAAAAGCCAGGAAGAGATCCAAGAGAAGATATGCCAAAACCAGTATTGAAAACAGGTATAGTTGATATAAATCAGCTAAAACCAGGGATGGTACTTACAGGAACTGTGAGAAATGTTGCAGACTTTGGAGCTTTTGTTGATATTGGAGTTCATCAAGATGGACTAGTGCATATAAGTGAGCTTTCAGACAAATTTGTGAAGCATCCACTAGACGTTGTTAAAGTCGGTGATATTGTCGAAGTTTCTGTTTTAGAAATAGATGAAAAGAGGAATAGAATATCACTTTCAATGAAAAAATAAAAAAATCATTAAATATGTCAACTTATTAAGATTTGGCAATTGCGCAAAGGAGAATAAATTTATGAATTATGAAGAACTAACTAAAATATTACTAGAGAACAGTGATGAAAAATATAAAAAATTTAATTCTAGAATTATACCAGATACAGGAAAATCTTATGGCGTAAGGCTACCTATTCTAAAGGAAATAGCAAAGAAATTAGCTGTAGAAGAGGATACAGCGCTACTTCGTAATAAGCTTAATAGTAGTGATGTATACGAGGACAAATTACTTGAAGGATTCATAACTTCTTACACTGAATATGAGGATACAAGACAAATGCTTTGGTATATAAACAGACATATTAATAGAATAAATAATTGGTCTCTTTGTGATTGTTTTGTTTCATCACTTAAAAAATTAGTATTAGCTAATATTGATGTTTTTTATAAATTAGCAAATAAAAGTGTGAAATCAAAAAAACCATGGGTAGTAAGATTTGGGCTTATATTATATGTAGAATATTTTAATGAACAAAAATATTTAGAAGAAATGCTTGCTGATATTGAAAACATATCAATTGATCACTATTATGTAAAGATGGGAGAAGCATGGTTATTAAGTGCGCTTTATCTTGTAAATAAGGAAAGAGTACAGGAATTTATAAAAATAACTGCTGCGGACAAGTGGACGGTTAATAAAGCGTGTCAAAAAATCATAGAGTCAACAAGGGTAAGTGCAGAAGATAAAAAAATTGTAAAAGCTTTGAAGAGAAAATAAAAATTATTATGTAGTAATGAAATTACCATTGATTTTACATTAAAAATTAACTATAATGAAATTAAATTAAATAAAGACAATCTTCAGGGCAGGGCGTAAATCCCTACCGGCGGTTATAGCCCGCGGGCCAAATTTTGGTATGATTCGGTGAAACTCCGAGGCCGACAGTATAGTCTGGATAAAAGAAGATAAATATGTGTTTAGTATGTTTATTAGCCCTAACTTTTTTGTTAGGGCTTTTTAGATGTCTTTAGTAAAATAAAGTGAAACAGTTGAAGTTTATAAACTGCTGGAATCTAAGCATAGATGAATGTTACAAATCTTTGGAGATGTCAAAATTGGAGGAAAAAAATGAAAAATTCAAAACTCAATTTTATGACAAAAACAGCAATGCTAAGCGTAATAGGTTTTTTACTTATGTTTATCGAAATACCAATACCAATATTTCCTACATTCTTAAAATTTGATATAAGTGATTTACCAGCACTTATAGGGGCTTTTATATTTGGACCAATAGCGGGAATTGTAATAGAACTTATAAAAAATATATTACATGGATTATTTGTAGGTGGAACCGCGTTTATAGGAGAGTTTGCAAATTTTGTAGCAGGGTCTTTACTTGCTTGCACAGCTGCAATTATATATAGGAGAAAAAAGACAAAAGCAAATGCCGTTTTTGGTTTGATAGCTGGAATTATAGTAATGTCCATTGGTACATGCATAATAGATTATTCTATAGTATTTCCGCTCTATGAAACATTATTACACTTCCCAGAAACAGCAGTAGTTGCTATGGGATCAAAAATAAATCCGCATATAACAAGTTTTAATTCTTTTCTGGTATTGACAATGTTACCATTCAACATTCTAAAAGGAATAGTTGTTTCAGTTATTACTATGGCCGTTTATAAGAAGGTTTCACCATTCGTTCATAAAGAGGCAGAGAATGTAAAAGCAGAGACTAAAATAAGTTAAGAGTTAATGAAGATTTTCCTGCTGAAGCAGAAAAGTCGATAAAATAGTAATGCTTATAGATTTTTAAATCTATAAGCATTACTATTTCAAAAAGGTTTTATCTTTTAACCTGTAGTTTGCAGATTTAAGAAAGCTTTCTTTTCCAAAGGATAAGACCATCTTCTTTATTGTCCGCATAGTAGCCTTTTCTAATGCCTTCGAGGATAAAACCATATTTGTAATAGAGATTTTGTGCAACTGTGTTTGAAGCTCTAACTTCAAGAGTTAGGGCTATAATATCTTCTGAAAGACATGTTTTTATAAGTGATTCCATTATGAGATTTCCGGCTCCAATACCTCTAAAGTCTGGATGAACCGCAATATTTGTAATGTGACCCTCATCTAAAATAAGCCACATGCCGCCGTAGCCAATAACTTGGTTATCCTTTAAAATCACAACATATCTAGCAAAACTATTATAGAGTTCTTTTTCCATGGAATCTTTGCTCCAGGGATCATGAAAACTTTTATTTTCAATACACAGGATTGAATCTAAATATTCTTCCTTGAAAGGAGTAGCTAATAAATCAATCATTTATATCTTTACCAGTCTTTTCTTCATATTCTCTTTCTGCCTGAGATTTTCGCATGTAGCTAGGTGCACTAGTGAACAAATCATCAAAATCACCTTCTAATAATTTTTTGAGTCCAAGCTCCCCTAAAGAAGCAGCACGTGCAAGATTTAAATGAGTTGGTGCAAACTTTACATTGAGAATGGAGTTTTCAATTTTTTCTTTAAAGATAGATATACCATCACCTATGAAAGTTACAGGTTTATTATGTTTTTTGATTAAATCAAAAAGCTCATCTATGGATATGATCATATATTCAGTAAGTTTTTCGAGTTTTTCACCATTAAAAATGTAAAGAGCCGTATAAACATTACCTCTAAGTGCATTTAAAATTGGACATATAATTCCTTCCGTATAAGCAAGATTATATGCCAAAGCATCTAAGGAAGAAATACCCACAAAAGGTTTGTTTGTGCCTTGGCTTAAACCCTTTATTGTGGCCATACCAATTCTAAGTCCAGTAAAGGAACCAGGACCATTTGAAACTACAAAACCATCAATATCATCTATACTTGTATTTACGTTTTTAAGTAAAGTATCTACAATAGTCATTAAAATAACTGAGTGTTGTTTTTTATAATTATAAGTAATTTCTCCAAGTAGTTTATTATCTTCAATAACTGCACAAGATGCAGCTTGTGTAGCTGTATCTATACTTAAAATTTTCATAGTGTTATCCCCTCTACATAATTGTATCTATCTCCAAAGTGGTTTATTACTATTTTTCTATAATTCATGTCTAGACTCGGTAGCTTTTCAATATTAATTGAAATATGATCTTCTGGGATAAGTTCTTCAATAAAAGTTGACCATTCAATTATACTCACAGCATCACTAAATATATATTCGTCAAAGCCAATGGCATAGATTTCATCAGGATCATTTACCCTATAAACATCGAAATGATATAGTTTTAATCTACCAGTATATTCATTTACAATGTTAAAAGTAGGACTAGTTATATATTCATCTATAAGAAGTCCCTTTGCAATGCCCTTGGCAAAATGAGTTTTACCAGTACCAAGGTCACCATTAAGGCATATAATATCACCCTTATTTAAAAGAAAACCTAGTTTTTTTCCAAGCTCCAATGTCATATTTTCATCTTTAACTATAAATTCCATGAGAATTCACCTCAATAACATTTTATCCTAAAAGTCAAAAAAGAAAAGGCAATGATAACGCCTTTTCAGATGCCTAAGTCTAAATGTTTTCTGCTAAAGTTGCTTTTAATTTATTAAAGGCATCACTGCAAATAAGTCCATCATCAATCATTCCATTAAGAATAGCAAAAGCATTATCACTGTTTAGCCCATTTCTATATGGTCTGTCCTCAGTAAGAGCCTGATATATATCGCATACACACATTATTCTACATTCTTCTGAAAGTTTAGATGAATCTAGTTTACGTGGATAGCCGGTGCCATTCAACTTTTCGTGGTGATTTGATGCCCAATCACTTATGTCTCTTATATCTTCAATTCTATCTAAAATAACTTTTGTGAAATAAACGTGAGATTTAATAATGGAAAATTCGTCTTCCGTTAAGCTACCGTTTTTATCTAGTATAGAATTTGGTATGGCCAGTTTTCCAATGTCATGAAGAAGACCAGCAATTTTCATTTGGAGACATTTTTCTGCTGAGTAACCTACATGTTTTGAAACCATATAGGCAAGATCTGCAATACCTCTGGAATGTTTAGCTGTAAAAGCACTTTTGTTATCTATTATACTAGCCAGAATATAGGCTATCTTTTCGAATTGAAATAAATTAAGCGAAATGCCTAGTTTGGGAGATATGTTATCCAAAATAAAATCCATAAAGGATATGTTTTCAATGTCAAACCAAAAAATATCTGTTTCAGCTATAGATAAAAATGCATCCACTAGTTTTTGTGAGAAAATGGAATCACAATTTGATTTTACCCATTCAGTTATACTGTTTTTTTGCACATGGGAAGGACTTTTTTCAGAATATAGTAGTTCAACTAGATCTGAAAGTCTTATAAGTTGGCTAACAAGGGGGATTTCATCACCTTTTAAACCCATAGCACCACTTCCATCAAAATTTTCATGGTGAAAGAGAATTAAAGGGCTAATGTTGCTATAAACAGGGAAATCTTTAATTATTTCAGAACCTTTTTTGCAATGTTCTAAAACAAAAGTGTTTGAAGTATGGCTTTCTTTCAAAAAATTTGCAGCGCCAATATCATGCAATAGCGCTGTTATGTACAATTTCTGCATAGTAATTTCGGATAGATTAAAATATTCTCCGAGTTTTAATGCAATATATGTAGTACGCTTTGAATGATTTAGATAATTATGTTTTGAAAAATTTACATTTGAAATATCTTCAATAATGGTTGCATTTTTTACTGAACTAATCTCTGCTAAATCTAATGCTACTGCCATGGCTCTAATAGTTTTATCTAAATTTATATCCATCATTTCATCCCACCTAAAATATTATGCTATTACATTTTAACATATTTATATATAAAGTAAATTACCAATATAGGAATAAATAAAAAATGTTTATGTATGGGTGAAATTAAAGTATAATATATAGAGAACTTTAAATTCAGAGGTGAAAAAATTGAGAAAAACTTTTTTCATAGTATTAGTTATAGTGGCTATACTTATAACGGGATGTAAAAATATCAAAAATGTTAACGTAAATACACAAGGTGGTAAGGAAATATATTCAGTTGGAGTTGGACTTGATATTATGGTTACCAATAAATATCTTTATACAATGGTAGAGGACATAGCAGGAGATAATAATAATGTGGATTTCATGTTTAAAGATCAGAGTGAAGAAAAAGATTTTAAATATACTAATGATAGTATTTCAAATATTGGTAAGCAAAATTTGTTTATTTATGCTGGCGCGGGGTTTGAAGATTGGTCAGATGATTTTTTAAGTCGAGTAGATAAGAGTAAAGTTGGAATAATCAATGTTTCAAGAGGAGTTAGAACTATAACTTACCAAAACAAGATAAACCCAAATTATGGAAAGAAAAATCCGTATTATTGGATGGATGCAGATAATTATGGGATCATGCTTTTAAACATAAAAAATGCTATTGAGGAAAAGGATCCTAAAAACAATCTTACATACGAAAATAACTTTAAAAATTCTATTAAAGAAGTTGATAAATATAAAACCAATTTAAATGATTTAGCAAATAAAATGAAACAATATACCTTAGTAACAGATGTTGATGAATTCAGCTATATGACAAATAGTGTGAGCATAAACAGTTTGAAATTCTACAGAAATGAACAAGGCGCAATTTCACCAGATGATGAGCAAAAAATAAGCAATGAGCAAAATGATAATAAAATATTGTGCTTCATTTACGACGATAATAATGATCTAAATCAAAATAGAGATATAATTAATAAGTATCACATGAAAACTATAAAACTAATAGCTTATGATGGCAATATAAGCTATATTAACATGCTTAAGCAAAATATTGCAAGTTTAACGGCAGCAACGAAATAGTATAAGCTTGACCCGGGAGGAGACTAACAATTAACAATAGCTTATATAAGTTTATATAATACTCTTATATTTATGCACTGTTTATAGTAAATGCAAGTTTCACTTCAAAAGAACAACTTAATCATTTTTTTAGGGCTTAAAGAAGGTATTTTAGCTAATACTAAAAAGGTAAATGAAATAAGAAAATTATTAAGGAGTTAGTAGAAGATGTTAACAGCAATTAAAGTTAGGCTAGAACCGAACAATAAGCAAAGTTCTAAGCTGTTTCAATGTGCTGGAACTGCGAGATTTATTTACAATTGGACTTTAGCAAGACAAGAAGAAAATTATAAAAATGGTGGCAAATTTATATCTGATAATGAGTTAAGAAAAGAAATAACTCAATTAAAGAAAGAGGAACAGCACCAATGGTTAAACTCTATAAGTAACAATGTAGCGAAACAAGCTGTTAAAGACGGCTGTGAAGCTTATAAGAAGTTCTTCAAGAAGTTAGCTGATAAGCCAAAATTCAAGAGCCGAAGGAAATCAAAGCCGTCTTTCTATAATGACAATGTAAAAATTAAATTTGCAGAAACTCATGTTCGATTAGAAAAGCTAGGAAAAGTGAAACTATCAGAGTACGGTAGAATACCTACGAATGTTAAATACAGTAATCCAAGAGTTAGTTTTAACGGTGTTCACTGGTATATTTCAGTAGGTGTCGAATCAATTCAGGAACCAGTAGAACTAACAGGAGAAAGTATTGGGATAGATCTTGGCCTGAAAGATTTAGCTATATGCTCTAACATTAAAGACCCTTATAAAAACATTAACAAGACAAAAAAAGTAAAGAAATTAGAAAAGAAATTACGTAGATTGCAACGTAAAGTATCTAGAAAATACCAATTAAATAAAAAAGGAGGGAGTTACGTTAAAACAAGCAATATTATAAAACTTGAAAAAAACATTAGAAGACTATACAAAAATCTTGATAATATTCGTACTGATTACAAGCACAAAGTAACTACTGAGATAGTGAGAACCAAACCATCTCGTATAGTTATGGAAACATTAAATGTAAAAGGTATGATGAAAAATCGCCATTTATCAAAAGCAGTTGCCAAGCAGGGATTCTTTGAATTTAAGACCATGATTAAATATAAAGCTGAAAAATATGGTATTGAATTTGTAGAAGCTGACATGTGGTATCCATCATCAAAAACATGTAGTGAATGTGGTCATGTAAAGACTAAATTATCACTATCTGAAAGAGAATTTGTTTGCGAATGTTGTGGAGCTGTAATAGATAGAGATAAAAATGCAAGTATTAATTTATCAACATATGAAATAGCATAAGTCACTTAAACGAATTACGCTATTGTGTAGGGTGAGTTACACCCGAATTAAGCCTTTGGAAAAGTAGAAAAGCAAAAGCTCTACTTTTGTGTGAATCACTTTGTGGTTCTATCAGTGTTATATCAAACGAAAGTAGTATATTCTTTGGAATTGCGAAATCGGACACGATGAATAAGGAAGTAAATTTAAACTTATATAATGTTACTATAGAGTTTTGTAAAGTTTACGTAACGGCATAAAATGTTTTTTATAGGAATTATGGGTATTGAAAACAAAGAAAAGGAATTAAGAACCATTCCTAATTTGATGTGCAAAGCCTGTGGGAGATTGACGTCATACAAGCTTATAAAAACGTACAACTATTTTCAATTATTCTTTATTCCCATTTTTAGATGGAAGGAAAGATATATGCTAATTTCTAAATGTTGTGGAAGTGTATTTGAACTTACTAAAAACCAAGGGCAAGATTTAGAACATGGAAAAGATTCTATTTTAGATAATTTAAATATTACCATAGTTGAGGATAATTCCTGCAAAACCAATATACTATGTTACAACTGTGGTGAATCCGTAGAATCAAGGTTTGAGTTTTGTCCTCATTGCGGCAAAAATTAAGATGAGTTAAAAAAGCCAAATTAATAAACTAAGTTAAAAAAGCCAAATTAATAAACTATTGCAATTTATGTTTTTTTAAGTTATAATATTAATGTCTTAGGGGTATGGCTCAACGGTAAAGTAGTGGTCTCCAAAACCATTGATTCTAGGTTCGAATCCTAGTACCCCTGCCATAAAGAAAGCTTGTGAATTCAACGGTTCACAGGCTTTCGTAATATAAATTTAGGGTTAGTGATTTTGTGTTTTGGTTGTCTTTTGGTTGTCTAATTAAAACACTTACAAAAAATCACTATTTTTTTATAGAAATTTTTCTGCTTTAGAAACCTCTTCTCTTTGCATTTCTACAGTAACATGTGTATATGTTTTAAGAGTGAAGGCTACGTCGGCATGACCTAATCTCTCACTTATTACCTTTGCATCAACTTTTAATTTTCTAAGCAAAGTTGCGTGAGTGTGCCTCAGATCATGGAAGCGAATCTGAGGGATTTTGTGAGATAATAATATCTCAGGAAAATGTTGAGAAATATAATGTGGATCTATTGGTCTACCATCTTCCCAATGCAGAATGTAATTTAACTCTATTCCTTTCTCCAATTTCAATGATTTATCTTCACTTTTTAGTTTCTTTAAAAATTTAACAGTACTATTAAATAATGTAACTGTCCTGGTGGATTTTTTTGTCTTAGGACATTTTAATTGAAGAACGCCATCTATTCTTTGCATTGTTTTATTTATTACTAGTGTTTCTTCGATTGAGTCAAAATCAGTCCATTGCAATGCACAAAGTTCACCTTCTCTTAATCCTGTATGGACAGCCAAATATATGGCTGGATAAATAAACTCATTTTTTAATAACTCCAAGTTTGTATTAATATCATCTGGTTCCCAATATTTCATTTCAATTGCGTCACTGGCCGGTAGAGTAACCAGATCACATGGATTAACAAAAATAAGTTGCCATTTTTGAGCCTGTTTTAATGCAAGGTGAAACATGCGGTGCGTTTTGATGATAGTATTATTTGAGATTTTCCTATATTTTTTTAAATCTGTATAGAATTTTTGTACTATCAAAGGATTTAATTTAGAAAGCTTAATACTGCCTAGATACTTAACTATATCATTACGAAAAAATTGATATCTTTTATAAGTTGAAGGCTGACAATTATTTTTAGGATAAGTCTCCATCCAATAATCAATATATTCCTTAACTGTCATTTTATCATTTGTCACTGCTGTACCTTTCTCATATTGTGTTATTCGTTCAGACAAAGCTATTTCACATTCTTTTTTAGTTTTAAAGCCTCTCTTTCTTTTATATTTTTTCTTATCATTTTCATCAACACCACAATAAACTAGATACCCCCAGGTAGATCCTTCTTTTCTGATTGTACCTTTCATTTCAGCACCTTCCTATAATTTCTATATTTATTAAAAAGAGGTTGAATAATGGACCTCTTTAAAATAGCTATTTATTGCTTTTATCCTCAAAAATATCAATCATCTTTAATAGTTTTTCTCTATCAGAAGGAGATATTTTTTTGATTTTTTCTACTATTATTTTAAGTTCATCTTCTAGTCCATCTATATAATCATTTTCATTCATATCATCCTTTAATAATTGCTGAGCAGTGATTTCTAAGCCTTTTGCTATTGATTGCAAAACATCTAAACTTGGATTGTATCTTTCATTTTCAACATCCGCCAAGTAAGAACGTGAAATGTTTGCCATTAAAGCCAATTTTTTTTGGGTTAACCCCTTTTCTTTTCTACATTTCTTAATATTTGCACCTAAAGTCATTTTAAAATCCCCCAATTTGTAATACAGTAATTCCCGACTATGTGAATAATTATAATCGCTAAAAGACGTAAATACAAGTACTAAAAAGACGTAAATACAAGTAGATAAACGTATAGTGACGGAATAGCAAGTAAATACAAGCCCATTTTGTTAAAAGCTTCCAAATACTGTTTAACACTTTTTTACATTATGACGGGAATACAATACAATGAAAATATAGAGAGGGGGAAAATATATGCTAACCAAAGAAAGGCAAATTGGAAATATCATAAGAGTTAAGAGAAAAAACATGAAATTTACACAATTACAAGTTGCTAAGGAGGCTGATATATCAAGAAATTATCTATGCGATATTGAAAATGGACGTTATATGCCAAGTGTAAAGGTTTTAATTAAATTAGCTAATATTTTGAAATTGGATTTAAACAGCATATGTAAAATAACGGAGACACATTGTAAGCCTAAAAGGGTGGTGTAATCATGGAAAAGGCATTTTTGAATCCAAAAGAATTTGCTGAACAGACAGGAATCACTTATCAAAATGTTTTGCATTTATGTAAGATAAAAGAAATTGAAGCAAAGACAACTTTAAATGGAAGACGATTTATAATACCAAATTCTGAATTACTTAAATTCAAAGGTGGAAACAGTGATTTTGTTTCTATAGACAAATATGAAAAAGTAATTAGAGAAAATGAAAGGTTAAAAATAATTTTAAATCAATTTAAATCAATATTTAATGAAAAATAGGACAAGCATTTCAGTAGAAAAATAATACTTAAAAGCAAAGGGAGGCAAGCTGTGTGTCAAAAAAATATCATATAGGTGAAATATTAAGTTTAGAAATTGCAATGTTGCTTTATAAAAATGGAATTTCTGTTGTAGTTTGTGATGGTGAATTTGTCCAGATTGAAATAAATAAGGGGAAATAGGTTTTGAAAGAACTTAATGAAGAAATGTACAAGGTTATTCAAAGTTTTATTTACAACATTACTGATAAGGAAATTGTTCAGAAGTCTAATGAATTAGATTCAAAGTTAAATAAAAAAGAGCTCTTATAAAAAGAGCCAAAATAAAATCATTCAAGGAAAATTATATATGAAAGGAAGTAAACAGTCAATGAAGGTAAACATAAAAAAAGTTACTATCAAAGGCTTTAAAGGTTATTTAGAGGAAAGAGAATTTCCTTTAGGATATAGAACATTAATCAGCGGAGATAATGGAAAAGGTAAATCTTCAATTGGTGAAGCCATCATATGGGCAATCACAGGTTGTGGAATAGATGGTAACGAAAAGGCTACATCTAAACTAGTCAATGATAAGAAGCCTAAAATCACAGAGGTTGTATTGGAATATAACCTAGATGGAGAGGCACAGGTTTTAATCAGGAGAAAAAAAGAATCCAGCAATGAGATTTATCTCAATGATAACAAGGTAACTAACAATGATATATCAAGAGAGCTGTACAAAAGTAAAGATGTTTTTTTAAGCATATTTAATCCTTATTATTTTCCAAGTTTATCTCCAAAGGATGCAAAACACCTGTTAGGTAGTGTATTACAACCAATAAGTAAAGAGGAGATACTTAGAGAGCTAGGGGATTTTCTAAAGGAAAAATTAGAAAAGAATAAGTTTAGAACTCCTGGAACATTCTTAACTGATAAAAGGGTAGAGCTAAAAGAACAGGAGGAAAACATCATATTCTTAGAAGGCGTGATTGAAGGAGCTAAGGCTATAGATATTCCACAAAAACAAGTATTTCTGGATACGGAGCTAAAAGGACTTAAGGCACAACTTATGAATTTAGAATATGCAGTTGATGATTCTGTGTTTAATGAACTAGAAGAGAAAAAAAGAAAGTTAGAATTAGAACTTAACAAAGGGTATTTTAACATAAAACCTATACAGGACACCAGGCTGAAGAAATCTGAGAAAGATAGTTTACTCATGAGATATAAGGAGATTAAAGCAAAAATAGATAATATGGGCAAAAACATAGTAATTTGTGATAACTGCGGTAATGAAATAGATCTCAATGCAACCATAAAAACAAATTTAGAAGAAGAGTTAAAAATAGTACGCTTCAAAGGTGTGACAAAGAAAAAAGAAATAGAAGAACTTGAAAAGGAAAATAATATTACAAAGGCAGAAAATGCAAAAGTGGTTTCAGAATGGAAGACAAGCCTTGAGTATAAAATAAAAAATGTGAATAAGGAAATAAATCAACTTACAGAAGAAAAATCAAAGGAAAATGAATCTAGAAGAGAAAAAATTAGTTCAATAAAATCGAGAGTATTGGAACTGGATCAAGAAGAGAGAAAAATTTTTGCACATAACTCAAACATAGAAGTTCTTCAGAAACAGAATGAAAAAATTAAGCATGATATTGAAAAATCTAAAAAAGGGATTGAAAACTCTAGGCTTAAAATGGCAGAACTTAAGATTGCCATAGATGCAGGGAAACAATACAATTCAATAAAGCTTAAAAGACAATCCGAAATCATAGGCAAATATTTAAATAAGGTGGAGTTGCAGTTTGAAAAACTAACAACAGATGGAGAGATTAAGGAAGATTTTAAAATTCTATATGAAGGTAGAGAATTTAACAAACTTTCAAATGCTGAAAAAATAAAGGCAGGGATTGAAATGAGTAATTTCATAGCAAATATAATGAATTTACATTTTCCAATGTTTATAGATAATTCTGAAAGTATAACAGAAATTCAAGAGTTAGAAACCCAGATGATTATGGCTAAAGTAGTTGAAGGAAAAGAATTAGAAGTGGAGGTAATTAAATAATGTTTAATGATAATAGTGATGTTTTAGCAATGGGTA
Source organism: uncultured Clostridiaceae bacterium (assembly GCA_963725425.1). Classification (GTDB taxonomy): domain Bacteria; phylum Bacillota; class Clostridia; order Clostridiales; family Clostridiaceae; genus Clostridium_I. Next base: position 166,135 of record CAVRYJ010000043.1, on the reverse strand, counting down.
GAGTCGAGTATGAGGTCAATGGGATTCCAATAAAACTAACTTCTACTATAGTAAAAAAGTATTTAGTAAGTGGAGATCCTAGCAAAGTAACAAATGAAGAAGTAGGCGTTTTCCTGCAGCTGTGCAAAGGTCAAAAGTTAAACCCATTTTTAAGAGAAGCATATCTTGTTAAGTTTGGAACTAAACCCGCAGCTATGATTGTTGGTAAAGACACTTTTACTAAAAGGGAATCAAGAAACCAAGAATCTGAAGGGCATGAGGCTGGAATAATAGTTGTAAATCTAAAAAAAGAAATAGAGCAGAGATGTGGCACTTTCTATCTTAAAGATCAGGAAAAGTTAGTCGGTGGTTGGGCTAAAGCCTATAGAAAAAATAAGAAATTTCCCACTGAAATAACAGTCACATTAGATGAATATATAGGACGAAAAGCAGATGGTCAAATAAATTCAAATTGGGCAACAAGACCAGCTACTATGATAAGAAAGGTTGCGTTGGTACAAGCTTTAAGGGAAGCATACCCAGAAGAATTTGAAGGTTTATATGTAGCAGAGGAAATGGATATAGATGATAAAGATTTAAATACAGAGCCAGTGGATCCTGAGAAAGAACTTGAAAAAGAAAATGAGGTACCTCAGTCACCAAAACCAGTACAAAAGGAACAGAAGCAGTATTTGATGCAACTTGGACTTCAAAAGCAACTTGTAACTGGTGAGGGAAAGGATGCCGATGTATCAAAGCTTGAAGCATTTGCAAATGAACACAACATAAGCCTTAGAGGATTAACTTATGACAGTGCAAATGAGTTGCTTAAATTGGTGGAAGAATATGAGGATATAGTTGATGTTCAGTCCACTCCAGTGGATAAAGAAACTATTCCTGAAGATGATGGTGTTGAACCGTTTTAGAGAGGAGAATTTAAGTGAAGAATGTAGAGGATGTTAGAAATCAAATTATAACTTTATTAAGTAATACTGAAAGAAAAGGTATGGACAAACTTATTAATTATTTAACTTACAGCGACTTCTTTGTAGCCCCTGCATCAACAAAATATCATGGAAATTATGATGGTGGACTAGCAGAGCATAGTCTAAATGTTTGGCAATTATTTAAGGAAAAAAATGAAAGATTGAAGCTTGGGCTATGTGATGAAACAGTGATAGTAACAGCTATATTACATGATTTCTGCAAAATAAATTTTTATAACAAACAAGCTTGTTGGAGAAAGAATGACAGTAACCGATGGGAAAGTTATGAAGGTTATAAGGTTCAGGATGATTTTCCTGTGGGACATGGAGAGAAATCTGTAATCATGATTCAAAATTTCATAAGACTAACCAAGCTAGAAATATTATTTATAAGGTGGCACATGGGAAATACAGAGCCAAAGGAAATGCAAATCAATATAAGTAATGCTTATGGAATGTTTCCTGCCGCCGCTGCACTCCATACAGCAGATATGGAAGCAAGCTGGCTTCTAGAGGAACATATAGAACCAGGTGAAGACAGTAATCAAATTAAGTTTAAGTAGGAAGTGGGAGAATGAATAAAATACAACTAGTTGGACGGCTAACGAAGGATCCAGAACTTAAATTTGCTGCAGGAACAGGAAATGCAGTAACTAAATTTACGTTAGCAGTTAACAGACCTCAATTTGATAAAAGTAAACCACAGGAAGCTGATTTTATAAATTGTGTATGCTTTGGTAAGAGGGCAGAGGCAATTGCAAATTATGTTCAAAAGGGACATAGATTTGGACTGAGTGGAAGACTTCAAATAAATAAGTATGTAGATAAAGAAGGAATTAATAGATGGAGTACTGATGTACTTATTGAGGATTTTGAATTTCTTCAGGATAAGGGATTAGACGGTGAAAATTATGCATCAAGTGAAAGAAGCACAGTAAACAGGCAAAACAATAATGAAAGCTTTAACATAACGCCCATAAATGATGGTGATATACCTTTTAAATTAGCAGTTAGCCAAGCTGCATAAACAAAAGGGCAATTAATATTTGTCGTAAAGCATTTAATGTATTTAATTATTTTATAGAAAAAAGTATAAGAAGAAATGAGTTAAATTCATATTAAAATATAAAATGATATAGAACTTAATTCGGAAAATGAAAATGCGAACAATGTTCTTTGAAAATTGAATAATGTGGTGTAAAATAATAAATATATTCACTATATTTTACAAAAATAATGGTGCATTTACATGGAAATATGCTATAATTATCATTAGTTTGTTCTAAAAAAACTTTTGGGAAAAAGTGAAAGAATACAGTATTGAAAATATAAACTTTTATCAAAAAAGGTAAGATTAAAACCATAGTCACAGTAAAAACGGTGTACTATACAAATATGGTATTGGAGAGAAAAATGAGTTTTTAATAGAAAATTACAATGATAACTCTGAGAAAAATTTAGATTACTTTTTTAGTAAGAATTTTGATTACCTGCTAATTTTAACAAATGGATGTTTGGCAATAAGAAGAAAAACAAAGGGGGCAGAGGAAAGTACATTTCAAACTATTTACACAAAATTGCTAAAATGCTGGTTTAATATCGTTATATTACAGAATGATATAAGTATTGATGTTGAAGTAGATATTTTCACACAAGTTGGCTATAAAAGTTCAATTAATCATAAAAAAATATCAATTATACCTGCGGAACCATTGTACGATAAAAAGGTTATTGATGAATTTTGTGATTACTTGAAAAATTACAGTGATTTAACCAAAGAGCAAATAGTAAAAGTTAAACAAATCAAAGATGAAAAGTTTAAATTAGACCGTAAAAAGATAGAAATTCTATATGCTGAGATTGAAAAGGTAAAAATTCAAAATGCAGAGATTATTGAATTTTGTAATTCATATGATAAAATTGATAATGATGAGGGATTAAATGAAAAGATTAACACAATATTTACTAATTATTTTAAAAAATATGTAAAACAAACTTATCTTCAATCCGAATATCTATATGAATTATACAATTATTTATTACAAAATAATGTTTTATTTAAAAATATGAACGGCAAAGTCAAAGAATTATCTGAATTAACTTATCCTAAGAGTGAATCACATCCAGAATTTAAGTTACAAAAAATTGATATGATGGTCGATTTTCTACAAAAGGAAATTGCCTGTTCCAGTAAAAATTGTGCTAAAATCATAACATTTGTTATCATCTATAATGTTGCACTTACATATTATTCAAATTATTTTGATGAATTACACGGTAAAGAATTTACTGATATTAAAAATTTAAGTTTACAAGATGCTGTATTAAAATTCATAAATTTGAATAGTATTGATGAAAATGATGAATTAAGGGGTATGTTTGTATATTTCCTTATTAGTAAAGATAAATTTGAAACTAGTGATGTCCTTAAAGGGTATGTTAAGTGTAAACAAAAACTCATAGAAATATATATAAAATTAAAAAGTGAGAAAGACTACAATAATTTTATCAATAATATATTATCTGATAATAAAACAGATGAAGAAGTATATTCTATAGATGATATAGATTTAATGACTGGCTTTGAATTTGAAAGCTACGTAAGTCAATTGTTCAAAAGAATGGGATATAAAACTATAATCACTCAAGCTTCGGGAGACCAAGGAATTGATGTTATTGCAGAAAAAAATGGAAGAAAATATGGGATACAGGCTAAATGTTACTCTGGTGCTGTTTCTAATTCTGCAATACAAGAAGTTGTTGCTGGAGTATCTTATTATAAGTGTGATAAGGCTATAGTAATAACTAATAATAATTTCACTAAATCAGCTATTGAATTAGCTCGAGCAAATAGTGTTGTTTTATGGGATAGAGAAATGCTGAAACAAAAAATAAATGACATATTTTATAAATGAAAATAAGCCATTATAAATTTATTGCAGTACTAGTATGTATTTTTCATATCCAGCGTCACAACTGAAAAAAGAATAATTATTTAAAACACCGTATTGTTCAAAATGAATTTTACGGTGTTTTTACGTCGCAACTTATCAAGTATTATACGAAATGAGAAGGTGAAAAAAGTGAGAATACATTATACATTTACAGAAGCAGAAATTAAGAAGCTTCTGAAAGAAAATTTTATGATACTTTACGATACTAGAGAACAACTGAATAGCCACGTATTGGATTATTTTGATAAAAAGAACGTTCTGTATAAAAAGAAAAAAATTGATGAAGGAGATTACACAGCCATCATTACTAAACGTTCAGATATGGGAATATACAGAGATATATATTTTCCGGTAGCAGTTGAAAGAAAATATAGTATTGATGAACTTGCAAGTAACTTGTCAGAGGAAACAGACAGTAGAGACGATATAAGACTCATACGTGAACTACAAAGAGCAAAGACAAAGGGAATTAAGATTTATTTGATTGTTGAGGACAAGAACGGAATGGACAACATAAGGTTAGGCAAATACAGAAGTTTGTATCTACCACAATCTTTCTTAGGAAGGTTATCATCAATACAAGATTTATATTTATATGACACAATATTTACAAGTAAAGTTAATACTGGTTTTGAGATATATAGGAAGCTCTATTACAGTGTAAGAAACTTTATGAAAGAATTGGATACAGATATAAGTCCAGACATAGAGAAATAAAATTGTGAGATATTGTCTTTGGTTAAGGGTTGCCCAGCAGCTAAGCTAATTATGAAAGATGTAAATACTTCAGTGAGTGATGCAATGTATCGTATTAAAGTCGTAGTACCACTCTCCTTGATAAGATATCGAACTAAGAATTGAAATAAAGAAACTATCATTAAAAATACTATTATTTTTACAAAAAAAGCTTAGATAAGAAATCGAATCCTATGCCCTCAACCCAAAGCCGAAAACAACATTTACAATATTATCATAATATAGCATAAGAAAATTAATTATGCAATATATAACGTGTTTTAGAAAAGAGGTGAGAAGATGGAATTGCAGGATATGGATTTAAAGGAACTAATAGAAAGAGAAACAGGAGATAGATTCAATAGAAAAGGGTACATTAAGTGCCCTTTTCACAACGAAAACACACCTTCACTATCAATTAAATTTTTTCCAGATGCAAATAAATATAAATATAAATGTTTTGGCTGCGGAGAAGTTGGGGATGCAATTGACTTCATTACTAAGTTCAAGAATTTAAATTATATCGAAGCTAGAGAATATTTGGGGCTTACAGTAGAAAAGAGTATTCAGGACAAGCAGATTGAAAAAGTTAAAGGGTATATAGAGTGGGAAATATCTAAATTTAGAAAAGGACAACAGCTCTTAGGGGTATTCTCCTTTGTAAATGATAAGGATGAAATAGTGTACATTAAATCTAAATTCATGAATGTTGATGGGAAAAAGTCTCTTTCTTATTATCATATAGAAGATGAAAAGGTAGTTAATAAGAGAGGAATAGAGGAAGTCCCTTATAACCTATATAAGGTCATTAAAGGCATAGAAGAAAAAAACATAGTAATTATATGCGAAGGAGAAAAAGATGCAAATACACTTAATTCTATGCTAAAAAATAATGCCTATGTTGCTACAAGTGTTAAAGGGTGCAAAGATTTATCCATTTTGGAAGGTGCCAGGATTTATGTTTGTGGTGATACTGGTGAAGCTGGAGAACAGTATAAGTGGAAATTGTATAAGGAACTTTTCAAAGATTCAAAAGAATTTAAGTTTATTAATTTGCCAGGTATAAAAAGTCTTGGAGACAATAAGGATGTTACAGATTGGATAGAAGCAGGGCACACAAAGAATGATTTAGTGAATGCTTTTAACAGATCTTTGGATTTGAAGTCAGAATATGATTTGCAGCAAGATAGGAAAGGAATATACAAGATAGTATATAAAGGCAAGGGTGACAATGCCGAAAAGTATAGAAAATATGTAACTGATTTCAAATTGATTGAAGCATCTAGAATAAGATTTGTTGATGAAGAGCAAGAGGGTGCGAAACTAATTTTAAAATCTCCTACAGGAGAAAAAATAGAGAAAATAGGAGAAGCTACTGTATTTGATGATACTAAGAGTTTTAGAAATTTTTTAGGAACATTGGATTTAAGTTTCAAGGGTACGATTGACGAATTAGTTGAGCTAAAGGGTTGGATAAATAAATATTTTGCATTAGAATCAGAAGAGATATATCAAGGAATTAAATTTATAAAAAGAGATGAAGAAATGCTTCTTGTAACTAATGATGGAGCTATAAGCAAAAATGGAATAGTTGAAATCATAAAATCGGACAAAAGAAACAATGCGGATGTTATAGATGTAGATTCTATAAGCAAGGATGAACTTAAGGAAGTGAAAAAACACATTTTTAAATTCGCTACTCCTGATAAAACAATTTCTATAATTGGGACTATAATTAATGACTTAGCAGTTTACCAAAATCAGAAAATGAAGGAAAAGTTGCATCACCTTTTGATAGTTGGTGAGAGTGGAAGTGGTAAAAGTACAATATTAGAAAATGTAATAGCTCCAATTTTGAATTACCCTAAAAAAGATATAAAAAGCATCGGCTTAATAACCCCTTTTGCTCTTATAAAATGCTTATCAGATGGAAATTATCCAATGTTGTTTGATGAATTTAAACCGTCCAGTTTGGACAGATACAAGGTAGCCAAGCTCTCTGAGACTTTAAGAAATTTATATGATAGGGCAACAGTAAGTAGAGGTGATAAATCATTTAAATCTAGGGATTTTCAACTTAATCGACCATTAATTTTAGTTGGAGAAGAAAGCTACCCAAATGAAGAAAAAGCTCTAATGGAAAGAAGTTGCATAGTTTATCTTTCCAAAAGAGAGAGAACTGAAAAACATACTGAAGATATGGCGTGGATCATAGAGCATGAAGAGTTATTAAATAAATTTGGAAGGTCTATAATAGAAATAATATTAAATCTAAGTGTTGATGAATATAGAGAAATAAGAAAAGTAGCAAGTGAAGCTATAACAGCACTAAGTAGCAGACCTTTGAGTACTGCTATTAATATATGCTGTGGAATTGAGATATTCAATATGTTACTTAAGCAACATAAGTTAGCAGTAATAACGAAATACACAGAGTATGTAGCTAGTAATATTAAAAGTGAGGTACTAGAAGATGGTAATGAATCGCACTCAACGGTTGAACAAATGTTGATTCTTTACAGTGACATGATAGATGATGGAAGAGCATTCAATGCAGATGAAGTTATTAAATATAGAGGAGATGGAATTTTTATTAAAACATCTGAAATGATAAATCAGATTAAAGAGCATCTAAATAGAGTTGGGGCTGAAATTATACCGTTGGGTTTGCGGGATTTTAAGAAACAAGCGATGAAGTCAGGGTATTTAGAAGGTATTTCAAATAAGGTCTTAAGGTCAGGAAATAGAATAATTAGGTTTGATACTTATAATAAAGATTTATTAAGAAAATTAAAGGTATACTCAATAGTTCCAGCTGAGGTTTTAGATGTTACAGATGCGGGTAATGTAATTCCATTTAATTAACATGTTACATAAATAATGAAAAATGTAACGCAATGTAACATAAATGTAACAGTGTAATTCTAAGTGTTCTAAGGTTTTGTATATATATTGTTACATTGTTACATTAAATAAAATATTAACTACGTACATGAGAGTAGCTATATTTTTATAAAAAGATATGCACATTATATTTACGAAAATGTAACACTGGAAAAAGTACGTGAAAAGCCTTATGTATGAACGGCTGAGAAGGAGTTTGAAAAATGTAACAAAAAATGTAACACGGAAAGGGAAAAATAACTTTGAACCTAGATAAAATAAGGCAATGAGGGAAATTACCACAAAATTCAAAACTGATTAAAAGTAGGTATAAAATAACAAAAATTCATGACAAAATGACTATTTTTATGAAAAGAGGTGGTTATTATAAATTATTACAAAGCAGTTGAAACACTGTTATATAATTATAAGGTTATGCATGCAGAAATTAAAAATATAGATTTAGAAATAGCAGAATTGGAAAATGAATATAAGGGTTGCGGGGCAATTTCATATGAAGAGAAAGTTGATCCAACAAATAAATTTAATTCAAGTGTTGAAAATGAAATCATAGCTAGAAGGTATAAACCAGAGCAACTTGAAAAAAGAAAACATAAATTAGAAGTTCAAATAAAGAAGATTGACAACGCTTTAGAAGCATTAGAACCAAGAGAATATGAGATTATCACAATGAAGTATTTTAATAGAATTAGTAATAAAAATATAGCTGCAAAATTAAATTTAACTGAGCAATGGGTTTGTTCTTTAAATACAATTGCAATCAATAATATAGCGAATTTAATATATATTTAAGATTTAATTAATGTAAGTTTAAACGCAATATAAGATTATAGAATATAATATAAATAGTGAAAGAGTATCCAATGTGGGTACTCTTATTTTTATTATGTAAAGATGTAAAGGGGTGAGGTATTGAGTGATAAAGTTATAACTAAGCAGCAAGAAGAGATGGTTTCAATGATGCTGAGTGGTGAAGCCATAACGGATATAGCAAAGAAATTACATTGTAGTAGACAGAGTATATATGATTGGTTAAAGAAAGATGATGTTAAGGCTGAGGTTGACAGGAGAAGGCATGATCTAATAAACCAAGGCAATCAATTGATAGTAAATGATTTAGCATCCTATATAAACAATATAAAGGTATTAGCAAACGATAAGAGTGATAAGCGTGTTAGTTTAGCGGCTAATCAATATCTAATCAACCGCATCTATGGCAACCCTACAAGCGTGGTGGATACTGGTGAGACTTCCGATAACGATAATATGAATGAGAATGATTTGGAAGTGGAACTTACCAACTTTAGAGCATTGGTTAGGCAATCAAAGAATAATGTATAATGCATATGATTAATGTATAAATATACTAAATCAATGTATATTCAACATAAGTTTATAGATTAATCTTGTATAAATGGCACAACCATGTCATTCATAGATGTATCATTATGCTTTGACTATTGCGATAAATTAAGATTTGACGCAATAGAGTGAATGAGTAGTGTAATGAAATGGGGGTATGCTTCTATTTCGTGAATAGGGGACATGCCTTCGATTGATAACAGATTTTCTGCGATGTTTTTAAAAGTCAAATATGGGATTTGTTGGACATATAAAGGCTTGTTCCTCTCTTTGTATAAGTTTAAAGAAGATGGGTGATGATATGGAAGAATTTAAAAAACTAGGTTTAATTTTATCTGGTGCAGTGGATGAAAAATGGTATAGGGAATCAGTAGAAGAAAGAAATCAAAACGATACCGATATTGATGGGGAAATTAAAGTAAATGAAACACCTATTTTGGAAGAACTACAGTTCAATTGGTATGATGCACAAGAATTCTATGTAAATATCTATAATAAAAAATAAGTAGATAACTTTTAGTGGAGTGATTTTTTATAACCAAAATAGAAGGAGAAGATGGATTATAAAGCTCATAAAAAGGTTATAAAGATAGTACAATCAATCTATTAAATTAAGACATGGAGCGTGATTGGCAAGAATTGACTAGAGTATCTATGAAATAAATTTACGAAATTTGAAAGGAATTATTAATTGTTTTAAATATTTTATCCCGATTGTAATATAATTCTGCGATTTTTTTTTCGTCGTAAAATAAGTCTATGATTTTTTTAAAGAGGTTCTTGGTATGATTGTAAATAAGCGGTATCAATACTGGTAATGAGAGAATTATATTGATGCTATCATTAATTATGCTAAGTAAGCTTTCAATATCACTAAAATCTCGTTTCATATAAAAACCCCACTTTCTTATACATGAATAGTATATGTTTAAATTATAATTTGTATTCAAAGTTAAGATAGAAAAAATAGAGAAAAATAAAGCGGTCTTATTTAGCACGAACCAAAACATCATCTTAAAAAAATAATTTTTTTCTAAGGAATATTTTAAATAGAATGGTGTTAGTAGAATATAAAATTTATTATTAATAAACAGAAAAAGATAAATCTGATAGAAAAACAAGAAAGTTAAAAAATATATTGAAATATGAAAGGATTTCACATACATTTTGTAGAAATATATACATATACAAATCGGGGGTACAATTATGGCAAATATATATTTTTATAAGACAAGGATGTATGAGGAAGTAGATGGTAATAATAAAAATAATCAAGGTCTTACACAGAAAAAATATAAATCACAAGAGGATTTTGTTAAAGAATTTAAAAACATTTTATCTATGAGAGATAAAAATAATTGTTTGGATATTGATAAATCACCCGATTGGGTGATTTTAGAATCAATAAGAATTGATAAGTCAATTAATTTCAATCTTAAGTTTCCACGAAAGTGTAAATTAGAAGATGCAAATTATATTTTTGGGAGGATTGGGAAGAAAAAAGATATTACAAATGTACAGTTAAGAGACAGAGTAACACATAAATCTACGCAAATACAAAAAAATTCAGATCAAGATTTAGAGATATATACATATTTTTATTTATTTTTTGACACTTCAATTATTGTTTATCTTGGAGCACAATCTGCACCAGGAATTTATAAGATAGGCGATATGTTTGATAATTACCATAAGAATACTAATTTAAAGATGGAAATAAGTCCAGTGACAGCGGATAATATGCTGGAAATATTAAAGCATAAAGATATTGTAAATTCCATGGAAATTACGTCAACACTTCCAAGTGATGCAGTAATTGATATTGATAGTTTAGTTGGATTGAGTGAAGATGATTTTGACAATATGAGAGATAGCAAAAATGTTAAAATGACAGTATCAATTACAGCGGGACACAGAAATAAAAATTTGTTTTCTAAAAAAGAATTAATTAAAAAAGTTGCAAATAAGATATTAAATAAGAACCCATCTAAACTAAGCTTTAAAGCAAAAAACAATGATGAACATATTCAATCTTATGATGTAATAGAAAAGATGTTTACTAGAAGCGTGCAGTTCAAATACAATACAAGTGAAGGAGAAGAAAGAAAAAAGGAAATAGAAGAAACATTGCTTAAACTATACAATGAAAATAGGTCGGATATAATTAAGTACTGTAGAGATTGATAGGAGGTGTTCCTTATGAATTCTTCTAAAAAAAAATATTTCAAGAGAAATAGATTGAATATAATTACTACTATAATTTTAGTTCTAATCTTAATTTTCGGATATAGATATAAATGTATTAATATTCAATATTCATTTAATGATAGTGAACATTTCAATATTCTTACAATTAATTCTATATTAGCTGGATTTGTCTTTACTGAACTAGGAATAATTTCAAGTGCTATTGATAGACCAAGGATAAGCAGGTTGGATAGTGGAGGATATCTTGATGATTACTTTAATGGAATGTATATTTGTATTACAGCACATATATTATCCATAGTATCATCTACACTTATTATAATGCGTGTTTTCTCAGTATATAAGTATCAATTATTATGTTTAGAAGAATTAGGTCTCTTTGTGGGAATTGCATTTTTCATTAAATCTGTTTTTAGATTATTTAAGATCATAAAAAAGATTAGAAATAATTAAATATACCGTATAACTATAACATAGAGAACTCTTAAAAGGGTTCTTTTTTAATACCCAAAATTCAAAGGAGGCTTCAGTAAATGTTTGACACCGAGGAAAAACAAAATCGATTTGTACTATATAAATATTTACTGAAAGCTGGCTTTGATGAAAAGGCAAGTGATGGTATAATCTTAAAAAACTCTAGTAATTTATTTGGTTATCATGGACTTGCATGGCAACTTGGTAAATTATCACTAGAGTTTTTTGTATGTATTTTTTACAAGATACATTTTTACCTAAAGAAAGCAATACTGCTGCACCTATTGCTGAAGTACACAGAAAAATGTGGAGAGATATACAGGACGCCATCATTGGTGATGGTGTAGAACAAAGAGGCTGGATACTTCCAAGAGGAACAGGTAAAAGTGTATTTGGAACTTTCGCTACGACTATATGGGCACATGCTTATTGTATTAAAAAATATACTTTGATTTGTTCTGATATAGGATCCACTGCTGAGAAATTTACAAAGGATATTAAAAATACTTTCTTAGAAAATAAATATATAGAGAAAGCTTTCGGGAAGCTCCTGGACGATAGAGACAAAAGATATATTTGTAATAGTACTCAACTTGAATTTACAAATAAAACTTTTATTGAAGCAATATCTTCTAGTTCTCCAATGAGAGGAAGAAAATATGATAATTGCAGGCCCGATTTAATCATATTAGATGATTATCAAAGTGAGGATGATGTAAGAACTGATGAAGCTAGACAAAAGAAATGGAAAAGGTATTCTGATGATGTAAAGTATGCAAGTCAAAAGGCAGTTATGCGAAGAGGTAAAGTTATTAAGAAAGGCACTACATTTATAGCTGTTGGTACCTTACAACATAAAGAATGTTTCTACAGTAGATTGAGTTGGCAGCCAACTTGGAAATTTAAAAATGATAAAGGTGTACTAATTGATGATTTTGAAAATGAAAAAGGTGAAACAGTTAACGGGCTTGATTATTATTTTAACACTGGGTTATGGCTTGAATTTAAGACTATCTTATTCAACTTTAAAAATTCAACTCACTTAGAAGATGCTAAAGAGTTCTACTGGCAGAATGAAAAAGAAATGCAATTTTCTACACTGTGGCCAGAATTTTGGGATTGCTTAGATATGGCAATGAGTTATTATGAAAATCCAAGTTCCTTCAAGCAAGAGGTGCAAGGCGATGTAAACTCTATTGGAGAAAAGTGGTTTAAAATCGTTAATACTGAAAAAAGAGCTACTATAGAAACTCATAATTTTATAAAAACTATGCTTTGTATGGATCCTGCTTCAACTAGCAATGGTAAATCAGATTATACAGCTTTTTTAGTTGGTTCCGAGGCAGATAATAATTTAAAGTATGCCCGTAAAGCTGAACTTGCTAAAATAAACGCTAGAACTGACTTTGACAAGTATTTAGATCATGCGATTAAGCTTTTAAGAGATTACCCAGACATAACTCATATCTATATTGAAAAGAACACATTCAATGGAGCTGATGCAAATCAATTAGAAATTAAGATTAATAAAGATCTTATTCTCATGAATAAAAATATTACAATAATTAATGAAGCACAGAGGAAAAACAAAGATGATAAGATTTCTACTATCATTCCATTTATGAACAAAGGGCAGATTATATTTGCAGACGAAGATACTGATTTTACTAATCAAATACTGGATTTTGCAGGTCAAAAATTTAGTGTACATGATGATGCTGCTGATATAACCTCAGAGTTTGCAAATAGAATTGAAAATATTCACACAGTATGCACAGCAAAATTCCATGATAGAAGTTTACTGTTTTAGAGGGAGAAGGTGACTAGATGAATATTGTTTTAGACAAAGCTGGGAATTTTGACATAAACCAAAACAGAGAGTTACTTAATGCTTGTTATTCACAGTATAGTGCTAACCTGCTTATTTACAATAAAATGTATTCTTACTATTGTGGTTGTACTGAACCAAGTGGAAGAATGTTTATTTCAAACCAAACCAGTGATAAAACAGATATTAAAAGTGGATTTAATACTATTAATGACAGAACAAAGCATAAAGTTGGCGTAAATTATATGAAAAAATTTATTAAAGAAGAGATTAGTTATTCAGTTGGTAATGCAATATCTTATTTATCACATTCAGGAGACTCAAATATTTCAGAAGTAATAAGACAAAACCTAGCACATTGGGATGAAACACAGGATAGTAAATTAGCAAAGAATATGCTTTTATATTCTAATGCTTTTGAGCTCTATTATATTGATGATGAAGCTGAATTTTGTGGTATGGTTGTTTCTCCAAGACATGGTTATGCTTATTGCGATAATACTGGAAAGGTTATATTATTTATTCATGTATACCAAGATGAATTTAACTTTGCAACTAAATTTGTTGATATTTACACGGATAATGAAATAATTCATTGCAACGAAGTATTTGAGGAATTACCTAACAATTCTAGGCAAACAAATATATTTGGAAAAGTACCAGTTGGAATAGCTTTATTATCTGACGAGGATTGGCTGGACACAGTTTATAACGATATTAAGAGTTTACAGGACAGCTTTGAGATTAATCTAACAAATATATCGCAAGAGATAACAGAAATGCGTAATGCTTATTTATGGCTTAATAATATAGCAATAAATCCCGATGATTACACGGATATGAAAAAGAAAGGTATTCTTGAAACTAAGGGAGATAATAAAAATATTAATGCTTCATGGCTTGTTAAAAATATTAATGATAGTTTCATACAGAATACCTTGGATAAACAAGAAGACTTAATGTATAAGCTCACATTCCATATTAACACAAACGAAAAAATGCAGAGCAATACATCAAGTTTAGCATTAAGAACTAGATTAATAGGACTTGAAGAAAAATGTAAATTAAATCAAAAGGCACTTGCAAATTGTATTAAAACACGATTGCAAATGCTTTTTTTATATGTAAATTACAAGAAAAATACCACTTATGATTATAAGGACATAAAAAGTAAGTTTACACCTAATATTCCTATGGACGATTTAATGACAGCGCAAATAATTGCCCAATTAGGAAATAAGGTAAGTACAGAAACAGAGATTGCACAATTAAGCTTTGTTGAAAATCCAGCAGAGGAAGTTAAAAAGGCTAATGTAGAAATGCTAGAGAATCCTATTGTGCAAGGTGGGAAGATATTAAATAATATTCCCAGGGATGGGGTGTGACAGATGGACAATCAACAACGTCAGCAGATGGAAACAATTAATCATAATACCTTTTTATCTTCACAAAGTCAGATGAACCCCGTTTATAGTAAGCAGAAACAAGCTTTGAATGAGTTTACTGCATTAGTAGGTTTATTATATATCAATTATGCAGTTGATGGCTTATTAAAGCTTAATGCGGCACAGAAGATAAGTACAATAAGACAAATAGAGAATAAGTTAAAGTCTATGTACAAGGAATTAGGAAATTATGAGGAAAGTAAGCTTACTGATTTACTTAAAGAAACATATAAAGAAGTCTATAACGATTTATATGTAATTCTAGCAGATGACAAGGCTAAAAAACAGCAGTTAACAGATGAAGAAATTATGTTGGCTGTTAATATGCCTATTGCAGGAGAACTTTACACAGAACGTATTTGGAAGAATAAAGATAAAACAGTAAACCTATTAAGAAAAGCTTCAAATAATATTTTAAAAGGTGATATGACAATAGATCAAGCCACAGAACAAATTCAAAATGTCTTTAATGTTGGTGCTTACGATAGTGAAAGACTTGCAGATACAGAGGATACAAGAGTAATGGCTCAAAGCAGTAATGACATTGCAAAGCAACTAGGAATAACTCAACACATGTGGTCCGCAACTTTTGAACATACGTGTGAGTATTGTATGGAATTAGATGGTCAGATTTTTGATGTAGATGATAGTACAGCACCCACTATTCCAGCACATCCTAACTGTCAGTGTTTGTGGATAAATATACAAAATAATAATACAAATGATGGAAATAGTGATATTATTAATGATAAGAGTTATGAAAACTATAAAGATTAACTGGTGAAAAAGCATCATTTGTATTAAATCCTCATAAGGGCGATATAGTGTCTGTAAATCCTACGGCAACTAAGAAAGCAGCAACACTATTGAAGAAGAGGAGTGAAAATAATGAAAATTAAACTAAATAAAGAACAGTATGATTATTTGGTTAATAATGTTTTGGAAAATGATAAAACATTATTAAAATCAGAAGATGTTGAAAAGAAAAATGATTTCTTTATTATCAATATCGGACCGGAAGATGCTGATATTGTAAGAGATAAATGTGAAGATGACCAGGAAACAAATGGGTTTGATAAAGGCTATAATCTTACAAAAAATGGTGAGATATTAGAACAACTTATAGATTTATTTTATAATTAGAAAGCCTTGTACTTAAAATGATAAGTATGGGTTTTTTTTATTCTCAAAATTGGAGTCTTAGGAAACTAAGGCTTTTTTTAATATAAAAAATTAATTGGACTTATAGGGCGTTGAACTATAAGGACATAAGGAGAGTGTATTTAAATGAACAGTGAAGAAATAGCAGCATTATCCACCGCAGTAACAGCAGGTGGAGACACATTAACTAATTACATTAAGTGTTTAACACCTACAGAACCACAGGCAATAACACTTGATGGAGTTAAAAAGTTTCTAACGGAAAATGAAGATGGCAAGAAACACATTCAAAGCCTTACAGATACACAAGTAACAAAAGGCATAGAAACAGCTATTAACAATTTTAAGAAGGATAAGCTTCCTTCTCTTATTGATGAAGAATACAAGAAAAAATATCCAGAAGCAGATCCAAAGGATAAGGCTCTAGCAGATTTACAGGCAAAAATTGCAAAAATTGAAGCTGATAGTTTGAGAAAAGACCTTACTAATAAGGCTTTAAAGACATTGACTGAAAAGAAACTGCCTTCTCAATTAGCTGATTTTATTGTAGGAAATGATGAAGATACCACGACTAAAAACCTCGAAACACTTACTAATATTTTTAATCAGTATGGTGAAGATGTAAAGACAAATTTTGCCAAAACAAATGGCTCTTACAAGCCGCCTAAAGAGAAAGACAAGCCTACTGATGAAGAGACAAAGGCATTAAATGACGCAAAAACAATCATGGAAAAAACCATGGGAATAAAGTTTTAGAAAATGGAGAGTGATTTTAAATGGCATTAAATACAATAGCACTAGCACAGATATTTCAAACGGCACTAGATAAACAGGTTGTAGCGGCAGCAACCACAGGATGGATGGAAGGAAATGCAGGCAACGTTATATACAACGGTGGTAAAACAATACAAATTCCTAAAATTAATATGGATGGACTCGGAAATTATGACAGAAATAATGGTTATGTTGGGGGTTCTGTAGATCTCGAATTTGAACCAAAGACGTTTACACAAGATAGAGGTAGAAGTTTTTCTATTGATGCACAAGATGTTGATGAAAGTAATTTTGTAGCAACAGCAACAAGCACTATGAGTGAATTCCAGAGGGTAAAAGTTATTCCTGAAATTGATGCATACAGATATAGCTCAATTGCAACCCAAGCAATAGCAAAAGGTAATGTAAGGGGAGGATATACACCTTCTATAACTGACGTATTTACAAAGTTAAGAGAAGATATTGCTATTGTTCAGGATATAGCTGGGGAAATTCCCCTTATAATTTCTATGGCTGTTCCTGTTAAGAGTATGCTTGAAGGTTCCAGCGAACTTGCAAAGCAACTTGATCTTATAGATTTTGCAAGTGCAGATGGTACGCTTTCTTTGAAAGTAAGATCTCTTGATAATTGTCCTATAATTGGGGTACCTTCAAACAGAATGAAAACAGCATATGTATTTAATGATGGTAAAACTCCTGGACAAACTGGTGGTGGATTTACTCCGTTTGCTTCAGCTTCTGTAACAATAGGTGGAGTTAATTATACAGCTTCTACAGTAGGTTCAGCAGGAAACGGATATACTGTAACAATAGTACAGGGAAGTGGTTCAAGTGCAGTAACCGCTGGTGTTGTAGATATAAATGGTAATCTTACAATAACATTATGTGCAAGTGCTGTAACAGCAACACAAATTGCAGGATTAACATTTACTGGAGCAGGTGCCTCATTAATTACCGCTGCTGCTGTAGTAGGTACAACTGTGCAAACTGTTACTACTTCTTCAATACCACTAACCGGTGGAGCAGGAAATGGAATTGCTGCAAAATCAATTAATTGGATTATAACAGCACAGGACGCACCTATAGCAATTTCTAAAACAGCTAAAATGAGAGTATTTGACCCATTAACAAATCAAGGCGCTAATGCTTGGAAAATGGACTATAGAAAATATCACGACATTTGGATAGGTGATAATCAAATGGCTAAAGTTTTTGCAAATATTAAAGATTCACTTTAATTTTGGTGGTGATTAAAAATGGCTGCCTTAGATGATATAAAGGTTATAAAGAATATTACAGATACTTCACAGGACGGGTTACTAAATATCTATATTAGGAGAGCAACAACAGCAATTCAACTTTATCTTAATGTTCCCACTGTAGCTCAACTTGATAAATATAGACGGCAAATTATACAACCAGTAACAGAAACATTCCCTGATACACCAGTAACAACATCAACGGATGATGGTATAACTACAACAACTGTATCGGCAGGAATACAGGATACATATCCTGATGCAGTTATTCAATTTGTACTTGAAATATTAAACCGTCAAGGTGATGAAGGAATATCTAAATCTACGGTTGGCAGACAAATGCAAAGTGAATATGAGCTTGGAATTTCTGAAACTGTAAAAACCTTATTACCAGTGCCATATGCTACAACCGTTAATACTTATGAATTAAATGATTACTATGGTAATGGGAATTATGACGGTTATGATTATCATTAATGAGGTGATGTTATGAAACAGGACACTCAAAGTCAAATATTTAGTTCTGATAGTTCTACTGGTCACTATGATGATAATGGTGTATGGGTATCAGATGAAACATTAATAATAGCAACAAATTGTCTTATAGTGCCTTATTCAAGACAACAAGCGATATATAAATATGGAATAGATGTTGAAATAAATAAACTTATATTCATAGATCATGAGTTACCAACCATTAATGTTGGTATGACTATAAAAGCTAAAGGTAAACAATATGAGATTAAGTCTATCCCATGGGACGTAAGACATATGGAGATACTTGCACTGTCAAAAGAAAGTGTTTCCACATGAATGTAACTGCAAAAGTGCAATTGGATATGGCAAATATAAAAGCTCTTATTGAAGCCACTAAAAAGGCACAAGAGGACACTACTTATGATATTGCTGATGATGTTAATGCAAGTAAAACAGTACCTTATAGAACTGGTGAACTTGAGTTTACAGGTGATACAGATTATTCGGACATAGATAGTGGACATACAGAGGTAACATTTAATACACCATATGCACGAAGGATATACTTTAATCCCGATAATTGGCATATACATCAAACTTATAATTCAAATGCTCAAAGTATGTGGATGCAGACTTATATTGATGGTGAAAAAATGAATTTGCCTATAGAAAGCTTCAAAGAAGCCTTTAAAAAATATTCAGAGGGGGTAATTAAGTGACATTAAATGATATAAGTACATGGTTACAAACAGTAGTAAAAGCCCCCACAGGATGTTATTTCACAGGTAAAATTGACGGTTCAAAAGACAATTGTATTGGAACATATGACGCAACACCAATTAAACCTTTTATTGCCATTGGAGGAATCCCAAATACAAGCTATGCAGTCAAATGCGTGGCTTTTTTAATCCACTGGGGTAAATATCCTCCTGGTGCAGAAAAGAAGGCACAGGAAGTGTTTGACGCTTTATATGGCAATCCTAACAATGCAATTATCGGAGGACAAAGAGTTATTCAGTTTGATATGAGGTTTAATCAATCAGTTTACCTAGATACTGATACAAATGGTATATATGAGTATGCAGTTTATACAAATATTTATTATTCAAAATAAACAAATTCAATTTAAAGACATTCAAATGAAAGTCTTATTTTTTATTAAAAACAGAGGGGAAGGTAATGCGATAATGTTTACAGGAGTTTATCCAGTATATAATATAGGCTTTAAAATTGGTACAAAAGGTTTAGCAAGTGTAGTCACCGATATGGAAACTATTGCCGATATGGAAAGTTTCTCTATAAAAATGGCAGGTAAAGCGGAAACATGGATACCAATGACTACTCAAGGGTGGGAAAGAAACCTAATGACTTCAAAAGGTTTTACAATAACACTTAAAGGTAAAAGAAATGTAGGGGACCCAGGTAATAATTATGTTGCATCAGTGGCTTGGCAAGCTGGACTTAATTGTTCATCTATGGCAGAGATAGATTTTCCAGATGGTTCAAAACTAAATTTTAATTGTGTAATTGATGTAACAAACCCAGGGGGCGATTCCAGTGAAAAAGTCGCACCACTAGAATTCGATTTAAAGAGTGATGGAGCACCAACTTATACACCTGCAACAGTATCTGCATCATAATAATAGAGGGTTTTAAGCCCTCTTTAAAATTGGAGGAATAACAATGTCAAGAACAATAGATTTAAGCCAAAGACTAACAAACGAAAAACCAAGAATAAAAATAGATGGAGAACACAGTTATGAGGTTAGAAATAATAAAAATGTTGCAATTGTCATAGCTGAAATATCAAAAGATGAAAAAATAAAGGATTTTGCAAAAGATGGAGATAAAACGGATAAGGTAATTGAAACTGCATTGGGTAAAGAGGCACTTGTTTATTTAAAAACTCTTGATTTATCTGTTAACGGTTGGAATTTAATTATTGAAGCTATTATGGCGGCAATTAATGAAATAGATTTAGAAGAAGTGGAAAAGGAAACTAAGAAAGCACAAGGCGATAAAGTAAAAGAATTTCGGAAATGATTGGTATGATCTTATAGATGATTGGATACTGGTGGAATCTTCATTTGCTAGTCAATATCATATAAGACTACGAAGTGAAAATGATATGACTTGGGGTGAATTTTGCACTCTTTTAAGTGGGATAATGTCAGAAACTCCTTTAGGGCAAATAGTACAAATAAGAAGTGAAGAAGATAGTGACAAATTAAAGAATTTTACTCCAGAACAAAACAAAATTCGTGATGAATGGCGTATGAAACTTATGAATAAACAACACAAGGAAATTGAAAGTATGACAGAAAATGAAAAAATGGCACAGGTTAAAGAAATACAAGATATGATATCAAAAGCATTTAGTGGTACTAATTTTATTGCTTAAAATTAGTAAATGGGAGGTGAGAATATGGCAGGAGATAATACAAGTGTAGGTAAAATATTCCTTGAGATTGATTTGACGCAGGATTTAGAAAATGAAATAGGTAATGCCGCTAATAAAATTGCTAGGGGACTACAAGATAAATTAAGCAAGACAAAAATCAAAGTCGGAGATATTGATTTTTCAAATATCACAAAAGCAGCAGAAAAAATCCCTAATAATATGAATTCGGCTATGAATAAAACAAAAACTATATTTGAAAATGCTACTCAAAGTATTAAAAAATCAATTGAAGATAATATAACTAGAACACTGCAAAATTCAACTTCACAAATGGGGAAATTACCATCTAACAGTATATCAAAGCCTGTTTCTTCACCAACGCAAAGTGTTTTATCTACAAAAATGCCTGAGGTTTACACTCCTAAAATTAATACAGATTTTATTGAGGCTGAATTTAGTGAAATTAGTGAAAAAGCTTCAAATATTATCAAAAGGATTCAAGGTAATATTGAAACTACAGCAAAGAATACTACTTCTAGTTTCACAGGAACAACGGATCAAATTAAATCAAATGTTGAAGCGGCTATAGATACTACAGAAACTAAAGCTAATGGAGCAATAGCATCTATAATAGCTAGATTAAAAAATATTCAAATGCCTAAGTTTGATTTTTCAAAGTTTAAAATTAACGGTAATTCTGTTAATAGTGGGGGCACTGACACTCAAAAGATGCAACTAGATTTATTGACAAGACAAATGGATGCATTTAGCGCTAAGGCTGATGAAGCAAGAGCACACATAAGAGAACTACAAGCACAAATTGCCGAACTAAGTAAGCCTACTGGTAATACTGCATCCGATTTTATAAATACCGCTGAAATAGAAAAATTACAAGAAGAATTAAGAAAAGCAGAAGATGAAGAAGTAAAATTTGGTGATAAATCAGATGCAATAAATATTAAAATTGCTACACTGACGGATAAAATGGAACAAGCCGCTAATGCTACAAATAATAATACTAAAGCCGTCCGTGGCAAAGGTGATTCTTTGGACAGCACAGGTCAAAAGGAACTATATTTGGTGGCATATTTGAAAGATTAACAGGGATAATGAAAAACGCCGGAAATGCTTCAAATTCAGCAAGTAAAGGTATGAGTAAATTAGGTTTTTCATTCGATATGGTCGGTAGAATGATGGATAGAAATGCTTATAAGAATGGTTGTTTTTAATACAGTAATTAAAGGTTTAACTGATTTTAGTACTTTCATGGGAAAGGCTCTTATGTCAAACACACAGTTTGCAAATAGTTTAGAACAGGTTGAAAGTAATTTAGAAATTGCTTTTATGCCTATTTATAATGCTATTTTACCTGCATTAAACTCTCTTATGTCGGCATTAGCAACAGTTTCATCATATGTTGCAAGTTTTATGTCACAGCTATTTGGTACTACATATCAAGCTAGTACTAAAAGTGCACAGGCGTTACAAAGTCAAGTAGGTGCATTGGATATAACAGATAAACAAGCTAAGAAAACCGCTGATAGTTTAGGGACTGTCGGAAATTCTGCTAAGAAAACAGCAAGTGCAATAGGAGAAGCTGCAGCCGCAAACAAAAAGGTTTGGCAAGCTTTGACCAAATAAACAAACTTGGTGATCCTAAAAGTTCAACATCAAAAACTGGGACACCAGCAGGCAGTGGAGTAATAACACCTATAACACCAACGGCTAACATGGTACCTATTGAAAATGCTACACAGGGATGGGTTAACAAATTCAAGAATTTGATGGCTAGCTTATGGAAGCCATTCCAGCAGGCTTGGGCGGCAGAGGGTACTAATACAATTAATGCGGCTAAACATGCATTACAAGGGATTGAGGACTTACTTGGGTCTATTGGAAAAAGCTTTTATTCAGTATGGACTAATGGAACTGGAGAAAAAGTACTTGCTAATCTTTTAAAAATACTCCAAGATGTTTTAAATATTGTTGGTGATATTGGGGTAACTTTTGCTAATGCATGGAATAAAGGAAGTATAGGGACACAGATAGTGCAATCTTTGGCTAATTCTTTTAATAATATGCTTAGTCTTATTGATAAAATACTGCAATCACTTAGAAAAGTTTGGGCAGAAGAGGGTCCTACATTTGTAAGTTTATTTATGCAAGCCTTAAAAGCGGCCAGTGAAGTTATAGAAAATGTAACCCAAAAGTTAGGTTGGATATGGGAACATGGTGGTCAACATGCATTTGAAGGTCTTGTAAAATTAGGACTTAAGGTTGGTGAACTTGCACTATTTATATTTACAAACTTTGTTACACCTTTTGTTAACTGGTTTGTAAATATGATAGCACCAGCAATCGCACCTGTACTTGATGCAATTGGAACATTATTTGATGATATATCAAAGGTAATTAACTGGTTAATGGGAAGTGGTAAGCCAGTACTAGACATTGTTATTATCACATTAGGAAGCTTTGCTCTTGCTTGGGATGGTGTAACTTTAGCTATAAAAACATATGTTGGAGTAATGGATTTAATAAAAAATGCAGGAACGGTTATAAGAACTGTAATTGGATTTTGCACTTCATCAATTGGAATATGGGTTTTAGGCATTGCGGCAGCTATAGCAATAGGAGTTCTTCTATACCAAAATTGGGGCACAATAAAAGCAAAGGCTTCAGAAGTATGGGATGCGGTAAAAACTGTTATTGGTGGTGCGATTGATGGAATAAAAGGTTTCTTTGAAGGGCTAGGAGAAAAAATTGAAGGTGTCGGAACATTGATACAGACTACATGGAATAATGTACTTTGTTTCTTCGGAAGTTTACCAGGAAAGTTTCTTGGATTTGTAGGAGGAATAGGTACAGCTATTCAAAATGGTTTTAACAGTGCTATTAGTTTTATAACCTCATTACCTAGCAAAGCTTTACAATGGGGTAAAGATTTTATTGATGGGCTAGTTAATGGAATTAAAAGTGGAATTGGTGCGATTGGAGATGCAGTTGGTAGTATAGCCGATAAAATTAAAAGCTTTTTACATTTTAGTGTACCTGATCAAGGTCCACTGACAACATATGAAAGCTGGATGCCTGACTTTGTTGGTGGGCTTGCTAAAGGCATAACTAATAGCAAAGAATTAATAACTAACGCTATTAAGGGATTAAGTACAGATATGAGTGTAAATTTAACCGCATCTACGGGAACTTTACAGCAACCTGCTTTATCAATGGTTAGTAATAATGCTTCTACTACTCAAAATACAGATAAAACAAAATCCATGGATGATTTTAAGAGAGCTGTTATTGAAGCTATAATTGAAGCTATTAAGGAACTTAAAACTACTGGTGGCAATAGATCAAATGAGAGTACTAGCGGCGGTGATTTAGTTCTTAAAGTTAATGAAAGCGAGTTTGCAAGAATAGCAATAAGAGCAATTTACAATGTTCAAAGGCAAACAGGGGTTTCACTATTAACAATTTAAAGGAATGATGGAAATGATATTACAAATAAATGGTGTAGAAATTGCAGCATATCCAAAAGATTTTTCTGTAACTGCTTTAGATTTGGACAATGGTGAGTCAACTGTTAGAACAGCAGATGGAACATTGAATAGAGATAGGATTGCTGTAAAGAGACAAATTGATATGACATGGGGACCTTTAGCTTGGAAAGACATCTCATCTATTTTACTAGCAATGAGTGGAGTCTTTTTTAGTTTTTATTATCCTGACCCTATGGATGGAGTATACGCAACAAGAACATTTTATGTTGGAGATAGACCTTCTCCAGTAGCTGTGGACACTGGTGCTGATATCATTTGGACTGGCTTAAAAATAACATTAACAGAGCAATAAAGGAGTGGTGATATGTATAGCGTATCTGCTTTATTTAAACAATATGCCGCTCAATCAGACAGGGAATATGATGTAAAGGTCGTGATAGGAAAAACAACATATGCGAGTAATTGTATAACACAATTTGATATAACAGATTCCCTTGTACCATCAGATGATTTTACAATAGGGTCTGTTATCGCATCTTCTTTAAATATATCTGTAAGAACATCTGACATAATATCTAGCAATGCAATAGTGTTTCCGTATATGCGTTTAAATGGTCCTAGTGGCTATACAGAGTGGATCTTTTTAGGAATATTTTTTGTGGATTCAAGAAGTTATCAAAATAACATATGGACTTTTTCATGCTTTGATAAGCTTATTATAACTCAACAATCTTATTCATCCGCATTAATGTTTCCTGCTAAAATGACTGATGTTTTAAATGAAATATCAACAAATTTAGAGATAACAATTGATGCATCAGTAGTTATAAATCCAACGTATACTATAAGCCAACTTCCCACTTCATGTACTTATAGGGATGTTATTTCTGGAATAGCATCTGCACATGGCGCAAGTGTCAAATTAAGTATAGGCAATTTAAAATTTGTTTACTTTACTTCAACTTCACCAGTGGCTAAAATATCAGCTACAGATTATTTTACATGCTCTACAACCAATCCTTTAAAGACTTATACTAAAATTGCCGCTACGTTCAGTCAAAATGGGGATATGTATATAGTCGGTGATGCTTCAGCAAGTGCAGATAATACATTAAGCTTTAATAGCCCTTATATGACACAAACTATGCTTAGCCCCTTGCAAGGTAAATTAGCAGGATTTGGCTACATGCCTTTTACTATGGACTGGAAAGGAATCCCGTATTTAGAAACTGGTGACACAATCCAAGTAACAATGAAAGATGGAACGGTATTTTTTTCTACAATACTAATAAATAAATTGTCATTCAAAGGTGGTTTAAAGTATACAACAAGTGCACCATCACTTTCGGCAAATAAAAGCGAATTTTCATATAGTGGGGCAATTAAACAATATGTTCAATCAGTTGCAGATGATATAACGCAGTCTATTATGTATTATTCAAATGTAAATGCAATAACTGTGAATACTACAAGTCAAGAACCTGTTTATTTATCTATTGCTGCAACAAAGGACACCAATTTAAAATTGTTCCTATCAATTTATGGACAGGCAAGTGTAGCAAATTTGCTAACTATAGAAATACAACTTGATAATGGTGACATTGTTTTTACTCCTAAACAAAAGACACAACTTGCTGACAATATAATAGGGATTCCACTATTGATACCTCAAGTTAAAGCAGGAGGGCATTACATAGGGGTACTATTAAAAACAGATACTGGAACATTTACAATACCAGCACAAAACTTGCAGGTTACTATAGAAGGTGGAAGTTTACAGGGGGGATTAAGTGCAACATATCCACACGCAGAGGTTAATCAAGAGATTAACTGGTTGGATGTTACAAGTGGTGAAACCATTAATGAAACGGTTAATGCAAGTCTTCAAACACCAATGGGCATGCCGATTTCACAAAATATATCGCAACCTTGTTTACCTGGAAATGTTAATTCAATAACAAATATATTAATGTATGATTTATTTGAAGAAACTAATGCAAACTTAGTTTATACAGGAACATGGACAGTTTTAACAAATGCCTTGTATAGTAGCAATGGCACAGCAAAGAAAACAACAGTGGCAAACTCAACAATTAAATTTAATTTTACAGGTACAAGTTTAGAGATTCTGGGTTATCAAGATAGTTCTGGGGCACCTAATGTATCTATAAATATAGACGGTGTGAGTTATACTATATCTCAATATAATTCAAGTAAAACAATATATAGCATAATGCAAGGTGTAACTGGGTTAGTGAGTAACGAGCATTACTGTACTATAACTAATTTTTCAGATACAAAGAGTTTAACTATTGATGCAATTTGCGTTGATGCAGGTTGTATATTAAAAATTTATAATACAAGTATTACACAAAGTTAAGGAGGACAAAAATGGCTTTGAGAGAAACAATAGCTTATAATAAAAATTTATTGACTGGTTTTGAAAAAATAATAAAGAAATTTAAAGATGCTGATGCCCCAATGATTAATACAGCAACAGTACAATTATTTGATGCTAAAACTGGTGAAAAAATATATGAAGCTAAAGCAGAAAATGTAGTAAATAATATGGTAGCTAAGATGGCTTATATGGATTATTTTTATTGGAGAATTAAAGGTTCAGTATCTGGGACTAATTATTATGATCCATTTGAAGTTATAGCCTTCACTAACTATAAAGGTGCTGAAGACCCTACGCTACCATTTATCATGGGTTATATAGTAGGATGGGCTGACAAGACAATGGCTTATTCAGGTACATCTACTTCACAGGGCACTATAAACCTATCAGAGTCAGCCTTTGATACTGCTGGAAACGGGAATCTGCATTTTGTATTTGATTTTCCTACTAATGCAGCTAATGGTACATTTCAAACAGTGTGGTGGGGTTATAATTTATATGGATATTTGCCTGCGCTATATTCCGTACCGAGTGCTAGTAATATAATAATTGTATATAGTAATGGAATTATTACATCTGGTAGCGGTATCTCTGGGTATACATTGCCTGCAAATTGTTCTTTTAATACTTATAATTTAATTAATGGTAGTAGTCAAGGTAGTATATCACCTGCAAATATGCCTTCTTTATATTTTAATGGTGCTGAATACGATGGTACAAATGTTTGGGTAATAGATGCTAGTGCTATGAAATTGCATAAATTCTCTGGGGATATGACTACTTGGATTTCATCTGTAGCTATAACTGGTTGGAACTCATCATGGGGTTCAATTACAGATATAACAGAACTTAATGGTACATTATATGTTTTCTCACAAAATTGTTATATAGTAATTTTAAATAAAACTGGTGCATGTGGAACAGCTACGGATATTAGACCTCTAAATAATATGAATTTAATCTATTCGAACAATATTTCTGGTATAACTACTGATGGAGTAAGTAAATTTTTCTTTAGTTTTTCTGGAGATAATACAACAAATAATGGTATGAATTCTAGTCAAGTAATACGTGTAATGAACACTTCTTTCTCATATATAGGTACTATTGCTGCATATAACGTACAAAATGTTTATAGAATGCTATATGATAGAGTAAATGGGTATTTATATTATATTGCTAATTATGTATACAAATATAATTTATCTATGGCAGCTCCAGGTTCGCAAAACTTATTAGCAGCACCTGTAACAAAAACAGCAACCAACACTATGAAAATACAATATGATTTTCAGGTACAGAAAGCAATATAAGTATAAGGGGTAATTCAAATGGATATAAAAATTGGTTCACCAACAAATGCTTATAATCTTAAGCCTGGGCAATTAATTCTTACAAATGATAAAACATTACTAGTATCATCAATAACAGTTAATGATTATACATTGGCTATTATTGACTTGAAAGTAGGAAATGTTGAAGCTCTTTTAATAAGAGGTGAAAGTATAACAGATATTAATGGAAGTATTATTTTGAAAGTTTTTGAAAATGATCAAGCACAGTTGATTCTTCCTTAAAAGCATTCTAAAATAGGGTGCTTTTTTAATATGCAAAATTAAACTCCAGGAGGTGAATTATGAGTGGAAAACAGATATTTAATTTAGTAGTTGCTATGGTGGGAAGTATGGCAACATACTTACTTGGTGGCTGGGATACATGCCTAATTGTATTAGTATGGTTTATGGCTTTAGACTATGTAACAGGTGTTATAGGAGGCATAGTTCAAAAGAAACTAAATTCTACCGTAGGTTTTGTTGGAATACTGAGGAAGGCTACTATAATTATAGTCTTAATAGTAGCAGTATTATTGGATAGGCTATTAAATGGTGGCACATGGGTGTTTAGGACGCTTGTGTGCTATTTTTATATAGCAAATGAAGCGATAAGTCTTTTAGAAAATGCAACTAAAATAGGAATTCCAATACCAGAGAAATTGGTTAGTGTATTAGACCAATTAAAAAAGAAATAGGAGTGTGATTTATATGAACATTATTCAATCAAACATTGTTTTTAATAGTAACTTAAGCTATGGTAATGAGCCAGACACAATAGTTTTGCATCATGCGGAAGTTAGCACTTGTAGCGCATATGATGTAGATAGTTGGCATAAACAACAGGGATGGGCAGGAATAGGTTATCATTATTTTGTAGGGAAAGATGGTTCAATTTATACTGGTAGATCCGAAAATGCTATCGGTGCTCATTGCCTAAATTATAACGCCCACAGTATTGGAATCTGTGCTGAGGGAAATTACATGACTGATACAATGCCAATAGCTCAAAAACAAGCATTGATTGAGTTAGGTGAATACATCAGAGGGAAATACAATATTAAAATAGTAGGAGGACATAAAGAATATTATGCTACAGATTGCCCAGGAACAAATTATCCATTAGAAGAGATTAAAACAGCTATTATTGCTGGTGAAACAATAGGTACTCCAGTAGTTTCAGCACCTATCACACAAAATCCACAGGCTGATAATACCGTTAAAACTATTCAGGCTCAACTAAATACATTACTTAAAAAAGGCTTAACTGTAGACGGTATTAGTGGTTCAGTAACAACTGAAGCAATAAAACAATTTCAAGGAGACGTGGGGTTATCACAAGATGGAATTTGGGGTCCAGCTACGGCAGGGGCAGTAGGACAGATATATTCGAGACCTATTGATGGTGTTGCATATCCTAGCTATGAATATGCAACTAGGTATATTCAATTTAGAGTAGGCAGTTCAATTGATGGCGTGTTTGGTAACAACACAAAGATTAATGTTCAAAACTGGCAAGCACGCCATGGAATTGTAGCAGATGGAGTTGTGGGTGCTGGAACATGGTCAAAGCTCTTAGATGAAAATTGTTAGGATTATAGGAAACTATGGTCCTTTTTTAATTTAAAAATAAAATTGATGGAGGTAACATTATGAACCAATTATTTATTAACAGTATTTTAATACCTGTAGTGGGAGCTGGAGTTGGCACAATCTTAGAGATAGGTCGAAGGCAATTGAAATCTTTCTTAGATTCTAAGCTGGAGTTAATTGAAAAACAGAAAGAAGTGTTAAAGCAGTCCATTGGAATAGAGCAATATAATAATGATAAAACTATAGTTCAGGATGCAGTTAAAACAGTTGAACAGTTAGGTAAGGAATTCAACTGGGAAGGAGAAATTAAGCATAGTAAAGTATTGGAGATGATAGAGGGAAAGACAGGACTAAGCGATACAGATGTCTATAATATAATTAAGGGTACTGTTTTGGAAGTTAATAAATGGAATGGGAATGTAAAAAAAGTTGATACAACAAAATAATTTTAAGCCTAGGGTCAGTTTGATATGATCCCTCTAAAGTAGACAGTTTAAATACATAAACTGTTACTTTGGAGGGATTATTTTATGTCTAGAAGTAAATTTACTTATATTGATAAATTGGATGCTGTTACAGACTTTTTAGAAGGAAGAAAAGGTGCTGCGCAGATTCAATCTGATTTAGGCATTTCTGATGCAACTTTATACACTTGGGTAGGGCAATTTTGAGAGCAAGATTTAGAATGTTTTACAACTACTTCAAAAAAACAATCTTATTCTAAAGAATTTAAAGAAATGATTGTTAACGCTTATTTAAATGGTGAAGGATCAAGTTACTATTTAGTAATAAAATCCAATAAATTAATATTATGACTCCGTATTAAAAAAAAAACAAAATCATATGTAGAATAATGGTATTATATAAAGTAATTAGATATAGTATAACCATATTTATAGTTGTAAATTTAAATGAAAAATAAAATTAATATCTTAAATTTGAGATTTTACATATATAAAATTTTAGAAGCTTCAAACTGTATATATATTTGCTGTAATTTATATGGATTACATTATATTATTGTGATAGGGGCAAAAGGAAAATTATTAATATTGTGAAATGCTCTTCGATATTTAGATAAAATATATTAATATATAAGTTGTAGTAACTATACTTCATATCAATTTAATATTTTATTATTAAGGGCAATAAAACAAGCATTTAATTTGTTGTAGAAATTTAATTACAACCTATATATATTGATATTTTACTAAGTTAACTTAAAACAATATGATTGACAACTTAATGTATAAATTTGATGATGGGTCAGTTGAACTTAGGAATTATTGAGTAAATAAACGAAGGGGAAATAGAATATGCAAGATTTAGATTTAAAAATAGAACAATGGAAAAAGCGTCTTTTAGATTTGGGTAAAAGAAATAGACTAATAAATTTCAAGGAAACTAAAAGGTCTAGTGTTGCTATTATTCTCCCTAGTTATGATATTTTATATAAGAAACTTGTTCATGACGAATGTAAGCTTAAATTTCCATTTCCATTAAAAGCTACTTATGATGAAAATGGAGAGGAAATAAATATCAACTTTCAAGAAGGAGACTTAGAAACCAAAAATACTTTGAATGAGCAACAGAAAACATTGAAAGCACTGCGTGGAAGTGCTAAAACATCTATACAGGAGCGAGGTATAAATTCACTTTTTTTAACTTTTGGCATAATACGATGGAAAGAAAGTGTTACTTCGGATGTTGTAATTTCTTCCCCACTTGTTCTTGTTCCAGTAGTTATAAGTG
This sequence comes from uncultured Clostridiaceae bacterium, assembly GCA_963725425.1. Lineage (GTDB taxonomy): Bacteria > Bacillota > Clostridia > Clostridiales > Clostridiaceae > Clostridium_I. The sequence goes on along the minus strand of CAVRYJ010000043.1, from coordinate 134,608 downwards.
TGGAATCAATAACAGATCCTTATGTTTTACAGCTACATGATGATGAAATAGTGGTTAATCCAAGCCTAGCGTTTAAGTTTGAGAATGATTTTGGAATTATCTTACCCGAATTTGACGGGCATGAGGATGACATAACTGAATATTTAATAAAAATTAAAGAAATTGCTAAAAAGAAAGATTGGGATGTTGGTACAGATGTTAACCTTACGTTATTATCTTTTTTAAAAATAAATATGTATAAAGATCTTAATACTAACAAAGACAAGATTGTATCTAATCCAATTATAAAAGCACTTTCTGGAGATAAAAGTGAAATTCGTTTAGTTCCAAATGAACTCAATAATTTTGACCATGACAAAAATACTAGACCAATTGATACATACCAAGTTGTAGATGCTGATTCAAGTCAACAAGATGCAATACTTTTATCTAAGAAAGGCATAAGTTTTGCGCTACAAGGACCACCTGGAACTGGTAAAAGTCAAACTATTACTAATATTATCGCAGAAGGTCTTTCAGATGGAAAAAAGGTATTGTTTGTCTCAGAAAAAATGGCTGCTCTTGAAGTTGTTAAAAAGCGATTAACAGATGTTGGTCTCGATGATTTTTGTCTTACTTTGCATAGTTATAAAGCAAACAAAAAAGAAGTTATAAAACAACTTGCAAAAACACTGAGTATCGAAAAAATAAGTATGAGTGAAGATGCAGTCTATAAACTATCTCTTTTGGAAGAAAAAAGGGATAAGCTAAATGAATATCAAGATCAACTACACGAAAAATGTCCACCTCTCGATATTTCAATATACCAAGCAAATGGACGACTCGCAAAATTATCTACTACTCAGGATATCATTTTTGGAATAAAAAATATTGGAGATACAGATAGTGAGTTGATAAACAAATACAGATATTTGTTAAGTGAATTTTCAAAAACAATAGGAAAGTTAAGTGAAGGTTATTCAGAAAACCCATGGTATGGTTGCAATGTTCCAGTTGTAACACATGAACTTAGACATGATATAGAGGTCAATTTAAGCAGGTTGAAATTAAAATTAAAAGAATTAAACGAGAGCTATGAGTGTATTATTGAAAAAACTGGAATGAACATAGATATAACAGTTAATAATATACTTGTATTAACTGATTTACTTGATTTTTCATCAAAATCACCTATATTCCCGATAAAGTGGTTATCAGGGGATATAGATGTTCTAATATCAGATGCACAGGAATATTTCAAGCTATTTGTTGAGTATAAGGTGAACACAGCTAATTTACTTAATAGGTATGTAGATAATATTTTAAAACTTAATGCTAATGATATAATTATGAACATTGAATCTAAAATGACAGATGTGAAAGAATATTTGAATGATGAAAATTTCATAAGTAATAAGGATATTGTTTTAAAAGCTGATTTTATTATAACTGAATCTGCAGAAATAAAATCTTTTATTCAGGGTATTAATGAGCAAAGTATAGCAATAACATCAATTTTAGGTATTGAGGAGCAAAAATCTATTAGTTCTTTGTTTGAGATTAAAGGGCTAATAGAACTTATTATAAAAGAACCACAACCAGTAAAAAAATGGTTTGATTATGGTCAAATACAACACCTTGATGAGTTATTAGAAGTCGCTAAAGAAGAACAACTGGTTTTATATGATAGATTGAAAAAGATAAAAGTAAATTATGATGAAAGTATCTTAAATATAGATTATGATGGAATGATTGCAAAATTTGAAAACTATTATGCGCATCTACTAAAAATAATTAGTGATTTAAACAACACAGATAATAGCCTAAAACTTAATAAATATGAGATATATTCTTTTGCAAATGATCAGGCAAAAAAGATTAGGCAATTTAATTTGATTATAACTAATGCAGTTGAGGTATCAGAAGAACTTGCAGATAAGATAGGGATTAAATCAACGCCAACACTAAGAGGATTGGTTTCTTTAAGTGAACTAATATCTGTTGTTATTCAAAATACTAAGCCCACGTTAGCATGGTTTGATGGAAATAAAGATCATATTATTGATAAAGTAATTTCTGAAACGAAAAATGTCCATAAAGAAATTGAGAAGGAAACAAAAGAATTATTAACTAACTACAATAAAGACATTTTGAGCATAGATTACAAAAATATGACTATTAGGTTTAAAAACCAATACACTAGCTTCTTGAAATTTTTGAAAGGTAGTTATAGTGCTGATAAAAAAATATTAAGAGGTTTTAGTAAAGAACCTCTTAATAAATTGTCGGATATAGATATTATAGGTTTACTAAATAAAATATCACTTATAAAAGAAAAGGAACAGTGGTTGATTGATAATAAGTCTCTTGCAAATGAAATGCTTGGTGGCTTATATGTGGATAATTATACTGATTGGGAATTGGTTGATAAAAGCAGAGCCAATTATGACAGTATAAAAAAGTACTTTGGTATGAATAAAATTCCAGAACAACTAAAAGAAATAATGATTGATAACAAAAGTGAAAAATTAATCACACAGCATTCAATTCTTTCTAAATTAACTAAAAGCAGTGTGGTGGAATTTATTGAAAGTATTTTTGGAGTAATTGCCAGCAAACAGCCAATTTCAGAATTGCTTAATGAAATGAATGATATAGCAAAAACTTCTTTAGAGATCAAGAATGATTGTCAAAGTATATTGAATTATTCAATCAATAATGATATGACGGATAAAGCTACGATAAATGATTTCATTGACCTTTTTAAATCAATAAAAATAGTCAGTGAAAAAAGAAAATGGTTTAGTGAAAACAATATGGCTTTATCAGAAAATTATGGGGAATATTATGATGGTGAGGATACCGACTGGAATAATGTGAAAGATCATATTGATATTGTTGAACAAATAATAGCGTTTTTTGGTAAAAAACAAATAGCTAATAAGCTAATAGATTATCTTATATCATTTGAAGATACCCAAGGTATTTTTACTAAGTTTAATGATGATATCGATGATATTAAAAATAAAGAAATGGTTATGCGTCTAGATAATTTGTTAAAAATTGATGATAATCAAAATGTTGATTTTAATAATTTGGTAAGTAGACTTGAAGCTATTGGGAATGGTGTTAGAGTCGCTTATACCAACTATCATGATTTTTCTTGTTGTTCAAAAGGCGCCATGCAGTTTGAAAATATTATGACTGATATTATTTTGCTTAGTAGAATACAAGAAATTGAGGCAATAGTAGAAAATCATTCAGCTGAATTACAAGTTAAATTTGATTTTGAGTTTAAAGGTATAGGCACTGAATGGGAAAAAGTCATTTCATCTTTGGAATATGCAAATAAATTTAAAAGCCTAAGTAATGAATACGAATTGTCAAAGAACTATATTAATGATGTTTGTTATGAAAAAAGTCTTTCTCAGTGGACAATTAAATATAGTGAAAAATTGAAAAATCAAGATGCAAATCTAAAGTCGGACTTTGCATGGTTTGCAGATTTATTTGATAATGGGGAGAGGCTGTATTGTACAAGCATATATGAATTATTAAGTAGAATAGAAAAAAGTATTAATAATTTATATTTATTAGAGGAATGGATAGATTTTAGGAGTATTAGGCAACAATGTCGAGGGATAGGATTATCTGAATTTGTGGAAAAAGTTGAGCAAATAGGTATGCCGCATCAGATAATTGTTGATACATTTTTTAAACGATTTTATAGGTTGTGGCTTGATGCAATGATGCCACTATATCCTGCAGTTAATACGTTTAGAAGTCATTCTCATGAGTTGATAATTAATGAGTTCAAAGAGCTTGATAAATTACAATTCAAAATAGCACGACTGAGGATTTTAGAAAGATTAATTAATAGGTTGCCTAATACTAATATTGCTACATCATCAGTAGATGAAGTTGGAATATTAAAGAGAGAGATTACAAAACAACGAAAGATTATGCCACTTAGAAGATTATTTAAAGAAATTCCTACTCTATTAACAGCTTTAAAACCTTGTCTTATGATGTCGCCACTTTCTGTTAGTTTATTTTTACAGGCAGATGGATATAATTTTGATACAGTTATTTTCGACGAGGCATCACAGGTGTGTACTGAAGATGCCATAGGTGCGATAATGAGAGGTAAACAAGTGATTATTGCAGGTGATAGTAAGCAACTGCCACCAACAAGTTTTTTGCAGCAACTACTAATGATGGTGATTATGATGTTGATAACGATGAAGAATTTGATGATACTGGTGCATATGATTCAGTACTTGAAGAAGCTATTAACGCAATACCAGAAAGAACTTTGAAATGGCATTATAGAAGTCGGCATGAGGATTTAATAGCATTTTCAAATGCAAAGATATATAATAACGAACTTATTACATTTCCATCAAATATGGATAAAATTCCTGATAATGGAGTTGAGTATATCTATGTTGAAAATGGTATTTATGATCGTGGTGGTAAAAAAAATAATATAAATGAGGCCAAGCGTGTTGCTAGTCTCGTGTTTGAACATTTAGAAAAATATCCAAACCGCTCATTGGGGGTAGTTACATTTAGTGAAGCACAGAAACAGGCTGTTGATGCTGAGATAGGACAATTAAGACTTCAGAACAGTAAATATGAAGAATTCTTCTCAGAGGATAATGAAAATGAAATTTTCGTTAAAAATATTGAGAATGTTCAGGGGGATGAAAGAGATACTATTATTTTTAGTATAGGTTATGCTAAAGATAAGAATGGGGAAATGTTTATGAATTTTGGTCCACTTAATCGTGATGGTGGTCATAGACGATTAAATGTTGCTATTACTCGTGCAAAATACAATGTTAAATTAGTTGGTTCTATTCACCCTACAGATATTAAATTGGAAAAGATCAAATCAGAGGGTGTTAGAATGTTGCGTCAATACATTGAATTTGCTATTAATGGTCCAACAATTTTGAAAGATCAATCACAGTCTAGTAAAACAGTTGATGTTGATTCAAACTTTGAGGATGCTATACATGATTTTCTGATCAAAAATGGATACAATGTAAAAACGAAAATTGGAAGTTCTGGATATCGTATTGATTTGGCAGTGCAACATCCTACTATTAGTGGGATATTTGTACTAGGTATTGAATGTGATGGAGCAACATATCATAGGGCAAGGACGGTAAGAGAGCGTGATAGGCTTCGTCAAACTGTGATGGAGGATATTGGTTGGAATATTTATAGAGTATGGTCAACAGATTGGGTTAAAGATACTAAAACTGAGGGTGACAAATTACTCCATGCTGTGGAAGTGGCTATTTCTAAATACAATACGGGGAACTTTGTAAATGGAAGTAAGGTCCATCAACAAACAGCTCAGGAGGATGCGTTGGCAATAAAAAAAGCATACACAAAGACTGAAGAAACAATAGAGAAAAATGATGATAATAACAATCCTTATAATTTCGATTATTATAAGGAGACTCTTATAGATGAAGTACCTAGATTAGAAAATGCGACACAATATATTGCTAATGTTATTAATTATGTTGTAGAACAAGAGGGTCCTATCCATTATGAATTATTATGTAAGAGGGTAGCAACATTATTTGGAAATCGAAAAGCAACAATTAAAGTTAGAAAATCGGTTGAACATTTTTTAAATAAATATCTTAAAGATGTAATAATAAAAGATGGGGATTATTGCTGGGACAAAAATATTAACAAAATAAAAGTTAAAATACCACCTTTGGGTGGAGATGGAAGATCTATTAATTATATCAGTACTGAGGAACTGGCAGAAGCTATGTTTATTATATCAGAAAAAAGTTTTGGAATAACAAGAAACGATTTATACGTTATTACAGCTCGTACATTTGGTTTTAATCGTACTGGTATTAATATTACGCAGGCTATGGAAAAAGCCTGTATATACTTGTTAGAAAATGGCAGACTAAAAGAAGTTGACGGGAAGATAGTTGTGTGAGAGATATGTAGAACTAAAGTATAGGCTAAATATGGATTTGGGAATCTTGAAATGTGGAGGCAATATTTACAAAACATGTTGAAAAATATGTAAAAACACACTAATAAAGAGTATAATATAATTGCATCAGTTTAAACTGGTGCAATTATATTTAATTTCGGAGGGAAACAAATGATAACAGGCGAATTAAGAAGTAAAGTAGATAAAATATGGGAAATATTTTGGACTGGCGGAATAAGCAATCCATTAGAAGTTATAGAGCAATTTACATATCTTTTATTCATAAAAGGTTTAGATGATAATGAAACAACAAATGAAAAGGAAGCATCATTTTTACATTTAGAATTTAACGGAATGTTTCCAAGTGATAAACAAGATTTAAGATGGAGTAAATTTAAAGACTTTGAAGCGAGTGAAATGTATAGAGTAATGCAAGAAGAGGTATTTCCATTTATAAAGAACCTTCATGGAGATGAGGCTTCTGCATATTCAAAGTATATGGGGGATGCTATATTTAAAATACCCACTCCATTAATGCTTTCTAAAATAGTAGATGGAATAAATAATATAGATATGGCAGGAAAGGATACTAAGGGAGACCTTTATGAGTATCTACTTTCTAAGGTTGCTACAGCAGGTACTAATGGACAGTTTAGAACACCTAGACACATAATTAATATGATGGTAAAACTTATGAAGCCAACACCAGAAGATATAATATTAGATCCAGCAGCAGGTACTGCAGGATTTTTAGTATCTGCACAACAATATTTGCGTGATAATTGTGCTAATTTATTTCTAGTAAAAGGCTTAAAAGAACACTTTAATAATAGTATGTTTTATGGTTTTGATATGGATAGAACTATGCTTAGAATAGGCGCTATGAACATGATGTTACATGGGGTTGATAACCCAAACATTGAATATAAAGACTCGCTTTCAGAAGTGAATACTGATAAAGATAAGTTTACATTAGTATTAGCAAATCCGCCTTTTAAGGGAAGCTTAGACTATGAATCCGTATCGTCAGATTTATTAAAGGTAACTAAAACAAAGAAAACGGAGATTTTATTCTTAGCTTTATTTTTAAGATCATTGAAAAATGGTGGAAGAGGAGCTTCAATTGTTCCTGATGGAGTTCTATTTGGATCAACAGGAGGACATAAAGCAATAAGACAAGAAATAATAGATAATAACAAATTAGAAGCTATTATATCAATGCCAAGCGGAGTGTTTAAGCCATATGCAGGAGTGTCAACGGCTATTATGATTTTCACCAAAACAGGTACTGGAGGAACAGATAAGGTATGGTTCTATGACATGAAAGCTGATGGATATAGTTTAGATGATAAAAGAAATCCTATTGCGGATAATGATATAGATGATATTACAGAACGATTCAACAATTTAGATAAAGAGATAAATAGAAAAAGAACAGATCAATCATTCTTTGTACCGGTAGAAGAGATAAGAGATAACGGTTATGACCTTTCTATTAATAAGTATAAGGAAATAGAGTATGATGAAGTAATTTATGATGCGCCTAGTGTTATTTTGGAGAGGGTTAATGGGTTAGAGAAAGAAATTGTAGCAGGTATAGAGGAATTAGAAAGAATGATAGAGGGATAATATGAAAGAAATATATTGTAAACTTAAAGATGTTTGTGAAATTAAAGGCGGGTACGCTTTTAAAAGCAATTACTTCATAGCTAATGGTATTCCAATTATAAGGATAGGTGATATTTCAAGTAACAAAGTAAATATATCACAGAATAATGTTTGTATTGATGTAAGTTTATTATATAAATACGAAAAATATATCATTAGAAAAGGTGATATTTTAGTAGCACTATCAGGAGCAACTACTGGAAAATTTGGGATTTATGATAATGATAGAATTGCATTATTAAATCAGCGTGTAGGTAAAATTGTACCAACTAAAAGGTTAAATAATAGATATATGTATCATTATATGAATAAATTACAAGGTATAATTTTAATTAATGCTATGGGTGCAGCACAACCTAATATTAGTCCTAGTGGTATAGAGAATTTATCTATATATGTTCCTGATTTAAAAAAACAACTAATAATTTCAAATATTCTTGACAAAGCTCAAGAATTAATAGATAAAAGAAAAATTCAAATAGAAGCATTAGATGAATTAATAAAAAGTGTCTTTTATGATATGTTCGGAGATCCAAGTTGCAATCCTATGGGGTGGGATAATGGAAAAATAGAAGACATAATAATTAAGACACAATATGGAACTAGTAGCAAAGCGGATTTGAATAATGGAGAGTTTGAAATGCTTCGTATGAATAATATTACTTATAACGGTGATTGGAATTTTAATAGCATTAAGTATGTCGATTTGGATAAAAAAGATCAGGAAAAATATTTAGTTTATAAAGGCGAAGTTTTATTCAATAGAACGAATAGCAAGGAACTAGTTGGCAAAACGGCTGTATATAAAAAAGATAAGCCTATGGCATTTGCTGGATATTTAATCAAAATGATACCAAATAATCGTGCTAATGGAACATTTATTGCAACATATATGAACACAAAATATACAAAATCTACGCTATTAAATATGGCTAAATGTATAGTTGGTATGGCAAATATAAATGCAGAAGAATTGAAGAGTATCAATATATATATTCCGCCAATAGAACTCCAAAACAAATTTGAAAATTTAGTAGACAGCATAGAAAAGCAAAAAGAATTACTACAGCAAAGCTTAATACAACTAGAAAATAACTTCAATTCCGTAATGCAAAAAGCATTTAATGGTGAAATATTTAACTAAAATGCTAATGAAATTTTGTGGGTAAAGTCTTAAGTCGTGTTGATAATTTACAAGCTAATATAACTATCAAACATAATTTATAAATATTAAACGTATTTTTAGGGGGATAAATAGTTTGGGGAATTTTGATTTTTTAAGTGGTAAAGAGATTTTTAAAAGTTTCGCAACAGCCTGTATTGAAGCTGAAAAAAGTATATTAGTAAGTCCAGCTACTTGTGCAATTCTTACAAGAAGAGCTTTGGAGCTATCTGTGAAATGGGTATATAGCTTTGATCAAGATTTAAAATTACCCTATCAAGATAAATTATCAAGCTTAATTCATGACAATAGTTTTATTATTCTTGTAGATTCAAAACTGTTAAGGTTACTAAAATACATAGTTAGTCTTGGAAATGTAGCTGTCCATACAAATTCTAATATTAAACGAGAAGAAGCAATTCTTGCACTTCATAACCTTCATCAATTTATCTCATGGATTGATTATTGTTATGCTGATGAATATACTGCTGGAGAGTTTGACGAGGATATTTTATTACAAGGTGAAGAAAAGAGAACTAGACCAGAAGAACTTCAAGACCTTTATGAAAAGTTAAGCTCAAAGGACAAAAAACTTGAAGAAATAATAGCACAAAATGAAGATCTTAGAAAAGATCTAACAGAAAAAAGAAAAGATAATGCTAGCCCTGAAAATTATGACTTTAATATAGATGAAATTTGTGAGATTGAAACAAGAAAAAGATACATAGATGTTGAACTTAAACTTGCTGGATGGAATTTTGGACAAGATATTGGTGAAGAGATTAAAGTTACAACTATGCCAACGGATACAGGTCTTGGTTATGTAGATTATGTATTATATGGAGCTAACGGTAAACCAGTAGCAGTTGTAGAAGCCAAAAGAAGTAGTAAAGATCCAAAGGTGGGACAGCAACAGGCAAAATTATATGCTGATTGCTTAGAAAAACAGTTTAATCAAAGACCTATAATATTTTATACCAATGGTTTTGAAACCTATATATGGGATGATTTTAATGGAAATTCAGAAAGAAGAGTTTATGGATTCTTTGAAAAAGAAGAACTGCAATTAATAATTGATAGAAGAACAAGTAAAAAATCCTTTGAACAAATTCAAATTAAAGATAGTATAGCAAATAGATATTATCAAAAGGAAGCAATAATTTCAGTATGTGAAGCTTTAGAAAAAGGGCAAAGGAAAATGCTTTTAGTAATGGCTACAGGCAGTGGAAAAACAAGAACGGCAATATCAATAGTAGATGTGTTAACAAGGGCTAACTTTATTAAAAATGTATTGTTTTTAACAGATAGAACAGCCTTAGTAAAGCAAGCAAAAAACAGTTTTTCAAAACTTTCACCAGATTTAGCACTATGTAATTTACTGGACAATAAAGACAATCCAGAAGAATCAAGAATGATATTTTCCACCTATCCTACTATGATGAACGCCATAGATGATACAAAGTCTAAAAACGGAAATAGATTATTTACTCCTGGACATTTTGATTTGATAATAGTGGATGAATCACATAGAAGTATTTATAAAAAATTCAAAGCTATATTTGATTATTTTGATGCTTATCTTTTAGGCTTAACTGCAACTCCAAAAGATGATATAGATAAAAACACCTACAGCATATTTGATTTAGAAAGTGGAGTTCCAACTTATGCCTATGAATTAAAAAAGGCTGTAGGGGATAAATATCTTGTAAGTTTTGAGGCTTTAGAATATGAATCAAAGTTAATGAAAGATGGAATAAAGTATGATAAGTTATCTGATGAAGAAAAGGCAGCTTATGAGGATACTTTTGACGATGATGAAACTATCGGTGAAGAAATATCTAGTTCTGCAATTAATGAATGGTTATTTAATGATAATACAATTGATTTAGTTTTGAACAAACTAATGGAGCGAGGGCTTAAAATTGAAGGCAACGAAAAGCTAGGGAAAACAATAATTTTTGCAAAAAATAATAAGCATGCAAAAGTTATTGTGGAAAGGTTTAATAAACTTCATCCTGAACTTGGAAGCAATTTTTGCAAAGAAATTGATTACTCTATTAATTATGTAGATAGTTTAATAGATGATTTTTCAGATAAAACAAAGTTGCCTCAAATTGCAGTATCAGTAGATATGCTGGATACTGGAATAGATATACCAGAAATATTAAACCTAGTTCTATTTAAAAAAGTGAGATCTAAATCTAAGTTTTGGCAGATGATAGGTAGAGGTACAAGACTTTGCCTTGATCTATTAGGGGTAGGAATGGATAAAGAAAAATTTCTAGTTTTTGATTTCTGTAACAACTTTGAGTTTTTTAAAGTAAACCCAAAAGGTTTTGATGGTGGTATTAGTGAAAGCCTTACAGAAAAAACATTTAATCTAAAGCTAAACATAATAAAACAACTCCAGGATCTTAAGTACCAAGAAGATGAGTATAAAACTTTTAGGGATGCTCTAGTTGAGAATGCAATATTAAAAATTAATTCATTAAATGAGGATAACTTTAGAGTAAGAATGGAACTGAAGTTTGTTCATAAATATAAACAAGCCAGTGAATGGATATCACTTGGAACATTAAGTGTAAATGAAATTAAAGAACATCTGTCATCATTAATTACTCCATTAAATGAGGATGAATTTGCAAAAAGATTTGATGTGGCAATGTATACAATACTTCTTGCAAAAATTCAAGATGGAAATGCCACAAAACCTATTAGAGCTGTAATTAAAACTGCTGAGCAGCTTTCAAAACTTGGAACAATACCAGAGGTACAAGCTCAAAAGTATGTAATAGAAAAAGTTATCACAGAAAAGTTCTGGGAAAGTGCAGATATTTTTGAATTGGATTCTGTAAGAGAATCATTAAGGGATCTTCTGAAGTACCTTCAAAAGGACATTCAAAAGATCTATACTACACACTTTGAAGATTTAATTGTTAGGGAAGATAAAACTGGAGCTTTTTATAATGCTAATGATCTTAAAAACTATAGAAGAAAAGTTGAGTTTTATCTTAATGAGCATAAAGATGAACTAGCTATTTTTAAACTTAGAAACAACAAAATGCTCACTAAACAAGATTTAAATGTTTTAGAAGATATAATGTGGAAACAACTGGGATCTCATGATGATTATAAAAAAGAATTTGGTGAAATGCCAGTTAATAAATTAGTTAGAAAAATAGTAGGACTAGAAAGACAAGCAGCTAAGGAAGCTTTCTCAGAGTTTTTAAATAATGAAAATTTAAATATAAAGCAGATACATTTTGTAAATCTTATAGTGGATTATATAGTCACCAATGGATTTATAGATGATAATAGTGTTCTTCAGCAGGATCCATTTAGAACTGTAGGAAGTATCACTGAGTTATTTAAAGAAAATATGGATGATGCAACAAAGATTATGGGGATCGTATCTAGTATTAAGAGCAGTGCTGAGGATGTGGGGTAGATTGTAAGGTCACGTTTCTTTCACTTATATGAAATACGTATTTTTATAGATATAACCACAGCTTGTATTAATGAGTTGTGGTTATTTTTATATAAAAATGAGATCAAATGATATAGTAAGTTATTTATAGTTCATAGAATAATTATTGTCATGCCTGAATTATGTATAATTTTAATCTTTTTTTTGTTTATAAAAGACTAGGGGGATAATTTATGGAAAAAGAATAATTGAAATTTTTAGGTGAAAACAAAATAAAATAAAAGTTATTAGTGAGAACACAAGAACTAATGAATATGAAGAATTAATAAGAGAAAATGAAAAATTGAAGAATGAGAATTTAAGACTTAAGATTATGATCTCAGAATTTGGAGATTTAATTAAAAATATAAAAATATAAAAACGATTCTAGTGCAAAAACTCCACAAAAATCTGATATAACCCTTAAGACATCAACTTAATGTTGGTTGTCTTTTAGGTAGAAACTACATAAAATCAGATATAACCAAAAATCGTAAAACAGCTTTGAATGGAGATTTGATGACTCAATCATGATTAGAAATATACTGGAATTACTGCCAAAATGGAACTCCAAACCTAGTGTCTGAGAGAATTTTGGGATATATTTATATGATGAGTACAATAATTTTATGGTACATAGTAAAAAAATTATATCTAGTTCTAGTATACAAATTATGCATTGATTTTGGTGTAGACACTAAATAAAGAGTAATTGTTTCTGATAAATATTAACTTGTGAGGTTAATATCATAAGATATAACCAAAAAAACATGGAAATATAAGGATTAAACGTAATAATTGATTAGTTCTTATAAATGAAATTTTGTCAGTATATTTTGGTATTTTTGTGTATATAAGAGTATGATAATGGTATATTTAATTTTATTATGTATATTTAACTAAAAAAGTTTTTACAAAGGAAAAAAGTATGGTATATCCAAAAGAAATTTGGAATACATATAATTAGATTTGACTTAAGTATATTGGAGGAATAATTTTGGCTAAGATAAATCCATGTTATGAGAAAATAGAGAATATGAATCCCAAACCTACGGATGGGGAAAAAGAATTATTAAGTTATTTATACAAGAACCTTGATGATAGTTATGAAGTGTATTTTCAAGCAAGTCTTAATGGAGATAGACCAGATATAATATTAATGCGTAAAGGTTCAGGTGTAATGATAATAGAAGTAAAAGATTGGAATTTAGATTATTATTATTGTGATAAAAAAGGTAATTTTATATTAAAAAAGAATAATTCAATATTAAAATCTCCATTTGCACAAGCAAAACAATATAAAGATAATTTATATAATTTACATAGCGAGGTTTTGTTGCGAAGAAGCATTTTTGATAATGCTACTTATGGAATAGTCAAATGTGCTGTCTATTTTCATAATGCAACGGTAGCATCCGTGAAAAATTTTATTAGTAAATGTGATATGAAAATAAAAAATGATATTGAAAAAAATTGTATTATTATTGGATCAGATTCTTTGAATGAATCAAGCATCAATGATATATTAATCAACAGTTATTTAAATAGAAAATCTAGCAAATTTGATGATGATATATATGCTGAGTTACATAGAAATTTCAAACCATCTATAACGGAATATGAAGATTCAGCTAGCATCCCTTTTTCAATAAAACAGAAAAAACTTATTATTAGTAAAGGTGGGAAGCGGAAAATAAAGGGCGTAGCTGGCTCTGGAAAAACAGTAGTGCTTGCTCAAAAAGCTGTAAATGCATATAGCAGAACAAAAGGAAAGATACTTATTTTGACATATAATATAACACTTAAAAATTATATTCATGATAAAATAAGTAAAGTGAGGGGAATTATTAATTGGAATAATTTTGATATAATAAATTATCATAAATTTATAACTTTTCAAATGAATAATTTGGGTATACCATGTGCGACTGATGTGATTGCGAATGATAAGCAGAGTATGGATTATGATAAAAAGTATTTTTCAGACGAAAGATTATTTGAAGGATATGAAGATAAAATATCAAAATACGATGCAGTGTTCATTGATGAAGTTCAAGATTATGAATATGAATGGCTTAAAATAATAGAAAAGTATTTTTTGAAAAAAAACGGAGAATATGTAATATTTGGAGATGAGAAGCAAAATATATACAAAAGGAAATTAGAAGAAAATGGGAATATGCACGTCAACGTTTCTGGAGAATGGAGTTCGCTAAACAAATCCTACAGATTATCTACAACAATGACACAATTGGCTATAGATTTCCAGAAACAATATTTAGCATCAAAATATAATATAGATGAATTTGAAGTAAATGGAATTCAAACTTCAACGGATGATATATTTGATTATCAAGAACAAATATTTTATAATGATTTTAATCCAAGTGATATTTGTAGAAATATTTATGATATACTGAGAAAATTAAAAATAAATTCAAATGATGTTTGTATAGTTGCACCTACTATTGATTATTTAAGAGAAATAGATGATGTAATCAAGAATACTCAAAACGAAAAAACTACAATAATGTTTGAGACAAAGAAAAGAATATAATCAAATATTGGAAACACTATGGGAAGAATATTTTTTAGGCATTCCTCTTGAGGATCAAAACCAAGAAAAATTTAAAAATGCATTAGATGCTAAAGTGTATTCAATAAGGCAGAATCGAAAATTTAATTTTTGGATGAATGCAGGTTTAATAAAATTAGCTACAATTCACAGTTTTAAGGGATGGGAAATAAACACACTAATATTGATAATTGATGATACAGAAAGTAGTACTAATGAACTAATTTATCTGGAATAACAAGATGTGCAAGGAATATTATAATTCTAAATATAGGCAATTCAAAGTATAATGAATTTTTTTCGGATAAAATGGCTAAATGAAGTGTAGTCAATATTTAAAAAAATATAAACAATCTAATGTGAATTGCGGGTGAAAGCAAATGTTTGAAATATATATTTCTGAAGAAGCCAAAGAAGAACTTCAAAGTAAAAATCAAGGTCAGTTGGATAAAATATATAAAAGTGTGGATAATCTAAAAAATGGACTTTGGGGAAATGGTACAAGAGTAAAAAAGTTACATGACATTAATAAAAACATGTGTATATATGAGGCTAGGGTTGACCAGGCAAGAAGGTTGATCTTTTCGCTTATGCCAGATGAAGATGGTAAGTTAATGATTGATAAGTCAAGTATTTTTATCCATTATATGTATTTAGAACATGATAAGGTTATTTTAAAGGCAAAGAGAATTCTGGGTGGTGATTTTGACGAAAGTGCTTATAATGTGGCTAAAGAAAAAAATGGAAAGCTAGAACAATTATTGGAGGAAGAGAAAAAATATAAGAATCAAAATGAGGTATATTTTTATATTGACAGTTCAAAAAATTATGTTTTAACTGAAGAAGATTATTTGAAATTTTTTAATAAAAAAGATGATAGTAAGAAAGATATAATTACTTTTCAGTTAAAATTATCTTCTGAACAGAAAGAATTGTTGAATATGCCACTGCCTTTATTAATAGCGGGTACAGCAGGTAGTGGAAAGACTACGATTCTAATATATAAGTTAAAGACTAATCCAGAAATAAAAAAGCTTTATATTACCTCAAGTAAGGATCTTTGTATAGAAGGAAAAAAATTATTCACAGAGCTTGTCAACGGAGATGATAACGAGGAGGTTTATAAGCAAAATACTGAATTTAAAACTTTTAATGAGTTTCTGCAAGAATTTAAGAAAGATTCTATCGATCTTTTAATGACAAAAGATCGATTTATTTCTGAATATATGAAATATGGTAGAGGGAGTGAACTTTATAAAAGATTTCCGCCATTAATGATATGGGAAGAAATACGAGGTACATGGAAGAGTGAAGCATTTAGCAGTGAAAGGGAACTATCTCAAGTCGATTATATAAAACTTAAAGAAGAACAATCTCCTAATTTTAAGGATAGGAGAAAAGATGCCTATAAAATATTTTTATGGTATGAAAAATTTTTAAAAGATAACTTTATTGTTGATGAAATGGATTTGATATATCAGTATCTTAATTCTGATAACAAAAGAAAATATTCAATTGTAGCTTGTGATGAGGTACAAGATTTAACTAATTTGCATCTAAAACTAATTTATTCTCTTGTTGATAATAATGCGAAGCATGTTTTAATTGCAGGGGATGACCATCAAATTGTAAATCATAGTGGATTCCGATGGGAAAATATTACTACTAGTCTTTATAATGATTTTCAGTTAAAGATTAAAGTAAAAACTCTAAATAAAAACTTTAGAAATACTGGGAGAATTGTGAAACTTGCTAATAGTGTAAACAAACTCCAAGAAAAGTATACTGAATACAGGTATAGAGTTAATACTGCAGGTATAAAATTAAGTGGTGATATGCCAAAACTTTGTGAAAACATTGATGAAGATGATCTTTATAATATGTTAGATAAAATGGGACCTACTCAGTCAATAATTGTAAGAAATGGTGATGAACAGCAAAAACTCTCATCTCATTTTATTAATAAATTGAAAAAGCTCACCACTTATTTTTACCTTAGAGCAATGCAAGGGTTTAGAATTTAATACTGTAGTTTTATGGAAGATTAGTACGCTACTAGATGAGACTATTGATTTTTGGGATAAATTTACTAGAAGAATGGATAATGGCTTAACTATAGACAAACTGGTTGAAAGATGCATAAGGTATGAATCAAGCCTTTTATATGTAGCTATTACTAGAGGAATGAAGAATTGTTTGATTTATGATGGTTTTACATATTCACCTTTATGGGATATAAAAAATATTAGTGAAAATGTTGAAATATGTGAGAATATATCTTTGATAAAACCAGTTTTTAATATAGATTATACCGATTATGACTGGCTTATTCAAGGGAAAAGTCTCATGGAAAAGAAATTATATAGTCAAGCTCTTCAATGTTTTGAAAGAATAAAAAACAATAATATAGAAAAATTCCATGAATTTAAAACTGAATGTAGTGCACAAATTTTTATAGAAGCAGGGAATTTAGACAAGGCAGCTGAATTATATTTATTAATTGGGTTACATGAAAGAGCAGCTGAATGTTACGATAATGCTGGTCTTTACGATAAAGCAGCAAGTATATACTACGGTAAAGAATATGTTAAAGATAACTATCCTTTGTATAGGAAATATGAGGCAAAATATTTTGATAGTATAAAGCAATGGGACAAGAGTGCAATATATTGCAAACAGTTAGGAATATACTACGAGGTTGCGGTTAGACTTGAAAGAGCCAAAAATTATAGAGGTGCAGGGTTAGTATATGAAAACGACCTGCACCAACTAGATAAGGCTATAGAATGTTACAGTAATAGTGACAATCCTAGTAAAGATAAAGATATTACTAGATGCAAAGAAAAAATGTAGAAAAATTATCAATGGTGATAAATATTCAGCTTATAGAGAATATTTAAATACAATTTCAATAATCCTCTAATAAAACGTGAAAATATTAATGAAAATGATTTAAGTGATATAAGAAATAAAATAAGCCAAGGACTTAAATTAGAATAAGCTTTAGAATCTAGGCTATTTTTATACGGGGGGATATTATAGCTGGTTTAACATTTGATACTACGCTTGATTTTTTTGCTAGAAAATATCTAGTTAAGGGAAACAAACACTTAATTAAAAATGCTATGGAGTTTAATGTAGATTATTCTAAGGTAATAAACAGTCATATATAGTGTTTTTAAATTTACATATATCATTATCTGTGAGATATTCTTCTCCATAAAACTCAATCATTATTTTATCTAATGATACTAATATTGATATCAGATTTCATGTAATTTAAGTGATTTTTCAGCAAATTTTTAACTGGTAAATGTTAGTAATTCGAAGTCTGAAGTTATGAAGTATTTATTAAAATACGAACGTACGTTCTTTACAAACAATTAAAAAAGTGATAATATGGGAATTGGTAATTACATTTTAGATTCATCTAGATTTTATTATATAATTAATTTAGGTGTTTAATTTGATTGAATAATATGCTCGACTAGAGCACTTGATACGCTGAAAGTGAGCCAGTATCACGTAGCAAATTGAGCCACCATCACGCAAGGTGATTCACCTGTACATTTTTTGTCAATAATGAATTTATACACTATTTAGTGTAAATAAATTCAAAGGAGGTCATATTATTATGACCAAATATCGAGAAATACTGAGATTGTACAATCAAGGTATTAGTCAGCGTAGTATTGCATTGAGTTGTGAGTGTTCACGCAACACAGTGTCAAAGACTTTAAAACGTGCGGAAGCATGCAAAATTGCGTGGCCATTAGCACAAGAAATGTCAGATGATGAACTAATTAAACATCTCTTTCCACAACGAATTCTACCTTCTTCAAGAATGATTCCAGACTGCGAGTATATTCACAAAGAAATGGCTAAAAGCGGTGTAACGCTTAGCTTACTTTGGAATGAATATTGTGAGCAATGCAGGTTGAGCAATGAAATACCTTTTATGTATACTCAGTTTTGTAAATACTACCGTGATTATGCCAATCTAACAAAAGCCACGATGCATATCAACCGTAAACCTGGTGAACAATTAGAAGTTGATTGGGCAGGTCAAACAACTCCTATTGTTGATAGAAATACTGGCGATATTATCAATGCCTATGTTTTTGTTGCTGCGCTATCATCCAGTCAATATGCCTATGTAGAAGCTTTCACATCTCAAAATCAGGAGTGTTGGATTAATGCGCATATTGATGCTTATAATTTTTTTGGCGGAGCTACAAGAATTCTTACTCCTGATAATTTGAAGACAGGTGTGGAAAGATCATCTTGGTACACTCCTGTTATAAACAAAACTTATCATGAAATGGCAGAGCACTATGGAACCGCAGTAATTCCAGCACGTGTTAGAAAACCAAAAGATAAGCCTAATGCCGAAGGCACAGTTGGTGTTATATCTACTTGGATTATTGCTGCTCTCCGTAATAAGAAGTTCTTTTCACTTAGGGAACTAAATGAAGCCATAAGCGAAAAACTGTATGACTTTAATGAAAAGCCCTTCCAGAAAAAGCCTGGAAGTAGATTAAGTACTTTTCTTGACGAAGAAAAATCAGCTCTTATTCCACTGCCTAAAACTCAATATGAGTTAGCAACTTGGAAGATTGCTACAGTGCAGTTTAATTACCATATTAGTGTAGACAAAATGAACTATAGCGTTCCTTATGAATACATTAAACATAAAGTAGATGTGCGCATTACGCGTAATATGATTGAAGTTTTTTATAACAACAATCGTATTTGTTCGCATCATAAATTACATGGTAGAGAAGGACAATACAGTACTGTGGAAGAGCATATGCCTGAGGATCATAAAAAATATATTACGTGGAATTCAGAAAGATTTATTTCATGGGCAAAAAGTATTGGACCTAATACTGAAATAGTTATAAAAGCTATTCTTTCCGTGCATAGGATAGAACAACAGGGATATAAAGGATGTATGGCTTTATTAAAGTTATCAGACAAATATGATGTTAATAGGCTTGAAGCTGCTTGTAAAAGAGCACTATCGTATACTCCAAACCCTAGTTATAAAAGTGTACAAACAATTTTAAAAACTGGTCAAGATAAAATAAAAGATGAAGAAACTCACATAGATAACGTTGAATCTGAAGAGTTTGCCTTTACTAGAGGTGCTGATTACTATGGGAGGAATTCACAATGATAGATGAAGCTACTGTTTTTAAACTTAATGAATTAAGACTTAACGCTATGGCAGAATCATATCGAAATCAATTACAAGATTCTTCATTCAAAGACCTATCTTTTGAGGAACGTTTTGGGCTTTTAATTGATACAGAATGGTCAAGAAGGAAGAATAATAAGCTAAGTAGACTTATTCGAAAGTCTGAATTTAGTTTTAATGATGCATGCATCGAAAATATAGAATATCACGCAGATAGAAAACTTGATAAATCACTGATTACAAAGCTTTCTGCCTGTAATTATATCCAAGATAAGCATAATATAATCGTTTTAGGTGCCTCCGGTGCTGGCAAAACATATATAAGCTGCGCTTTGGGCATGGCTGCGTGTAGAAACTTCTACACTGCAAAATACATCCGCCTTCCGGAACTCTTAAACGAATTAGCGGTAGCTAAAGGCGAGGGCATCTACCAAAAAGTGATGAAACAATATAAAAATATTAGTTTACTTATTATTGATGAATGGCTATTATTGCCGCTAACACTTAGTGAATCTAGAGATGTTCTAGAAATTGTTGAAGCAAGGCATAAAAAAGCATCAACTATTTTCAGCTCTCAATTTGCTCCTGCCGGATGGCATGGAAAAATAGGCGAAACAACTTTAGCTGACGCTATTTTAGACAGAATAGTGCATGATTCATACACTATATTTATTGACGGTAAAGATTCTATGCGTAAACGCAAAGGCATTCAATAACAGTTACAACTAAAAAATTAAGTAGGCTACCTTGTTATATTTCTATATCAACTGGCTCACGCCGTAACAAGGTGGCTCATTTTGAACATATAGCTGGCTCAACCCATAGCAGATTGATGGCTCAAACCCAACGAAATATTCAATTTGATTTCATAGAATAATTATTGTCATGCCTAAATTATATATAATTTTAATCTTTTTTTGTTATAAAAGACTAGGGGGATAATTTATGAAAAAAGAACAATTGAAATTTTTAGGTGGAAACAAAATAAAAGTTATTAGTGAGAACATAAAAACTAATGAATATGAAGAATTAATAAGAGAAAATCAAAAATTGAAGAATGAGAATTTAAGACTTAAAATTATGATTTCAGAATTTGGGAATTTAATTAAAAATATAAAAACGTAGAAGCGGAATAATATAAAAACCAAAAGACATCCACTTAATGTTGGTTGTCTTTTGGTTGTCTTTTAGATATAAACTACATAAAATCAGATATAACCAAAAATTGTCAAATGGCTTGAAATGGGGGTTTAATAACTCAATGATGATTAGAAATATACTAGAATTACTGCCAAAATCGAACTCCAAAACCATTGATTCTAGGTTCGAATCCTAGTACCCCTGCCATATGTAAGGTGCAATACCGCACAAAAAACGCACAAACGTAAAAAACAGCACTAACTTATTTGAGTTGTGCTGTTTTTTTATTTAACTCTTTTTTAGAATTTATTACTCATATTCCGCACAATAGATTTCAAAAATCCAATAATTTATTTTAGGAAATTTTTTACATTTTTAAATTGGTATTCGCAATCTCAATTTAGAAATGTTTTTCTGGTCGCAAATAAAAAGGCGTAGCCTGTTGCTTGCAATTAAAATTATGCATCGCAAATACTCATCGCACCATTCCAGCAAAAAACTTCCTCCGGAATGAGGAGATATTTCAAAATCTTACTTTGACTATCGTTAAAATGGCGTCCAAGAACTCTTTGCCTTTTTCCATTTACTATGGAAACTTTCATTGGTACCTTGTCGAATATTTCCACAATAGATTTTAAAGTCGGTCTTTTCATCTTCAGTTTACCAGGACCAATAATAAAGGCTTTTTCATTGTTTAAACCTGTTCTTACAGCATGTTCTGATACGGAGAGCATCATCATAGATATTAGAATCATATAAGTTAATGCTTCAATTCTCTCTGGCGAATTCAAATACAAAGAATTAACGAACTGTGGGGATTTTAATTGTTGAAATTTTTTTTCAATACTACTTTGAGTTTTATATTCCAACAATAGGGCTTCGCCAGTTATTGACAAATCATTGCTACATAATACAAAAGTGCATTCTCTTTCTATAATTTTAGCAATTTTTATTTCATCCTTTATAAAATCAATTCCTAATTCGTATTTAAACCGTGTTTCCTTATCAGTTTGTTTAGTAGATGGACGACCTACAGTTTTTTTCTCTTTCTCTATTAAATGGATATTGTAATTAAAGAATCTTAGTTTAGCTAAATTTTTTTTGATTACTAACTCTATTTCCTTCTTTGCATCTTTTTCGCAAGCAAAGGTTCTATTGGTATATTTTTTAATTAGTTTCTCAATACTTTCGGCTTCTTTATTCACTTTCTTTTCAATAGTTTTTTTCTTAGTTTCTTCAAGACTTGTTGAATAACACACAGCACATTTTAAATTTATGTTATTATAAATGGCAGTTTTTTCTGTTAAAAAGTATTGCACTTTTTTACCTTGAGCATTTTCTAAAAGTATCTCTTTCATTGAAGCTCTATCAGAAAGCGTAGCTTCTAATAATTCTTTGGCAACTAACGTATTATCAGGCATTCTTGTAATGAGTTTTATTTTATCTTTGGCTTTCTCAAGGTTTTTTTGTGTGAATAATGCACTATCAGCAATATAGTAAAAGTTATCTTTAGTTATATCAAATCTCTCTATAACTGAGTTCACATCATCTAAATTTTCATTGTTATAAGTTTTGTCATCTGTATTTCCTGACAGTACTTTGGCATCAATTATAACTCCATTTGCAGTCCCAACACCAAGTTTTATCTGCTTTTTATCTTGTCTTTTTGCTTGCTATGTCCAAAAGTTATAGAAATAACGCCTAGTTTCCCTTCGGGAGTTTCATACTCCCCCCACATAACTTTTGATGTAGTATCATAATTGATATTTTTAACAGTTATGTTATGTAGAGTAAACGCATTAGAACTTATTTCCCCGAATATTTTTCTTGCTCCAGCTGCATAAACTTTATCTAATAAAAGCCCAAATCTATCATCTGTAATTTTATTCAAATCCATTTCACAGTGAAAAATACCTTCTAAATCAACATCTGTGTAAAAATCATTAAGACGATAAAGAGGACGGTGATTGCTGCAAATATTCACAATTAGCATTTGAGCCAAAACTCCGTATGGTATATCAGGCTTTCTGCCACAATCTGAATTTAAGTTTTTATTAAAAATATCAGGAAGACCCATGCTTTCGCATATACCAACTATTAAATTCATTTTTCCGTGCCAATAAGTTTCTGTTTCAATTCCTTTCACATCACTGATATCCATATATCACACATCCTTTTTAGTAGTCTGTGCATATATATTCGACATGAATATTGAAAATCCTTTTGGAAATAAATGTATTTTACTAACATTAAAGTAAATATTTAATTATTAGATTTTTGATTTTCATTCAGCGGATTATGAGTTATTAAGTTATTTAAAAATATTTTTAACTTTTTCATCTAGTTCTTTCTTTTCTTCCAATCCTAAATGTTGATATATTTTTTTCAAAACCCATATATCATGACCCAGTCTTTCAGCTGCATATAAATCTGGAACATGATTTTTGTATAGTAAACTTGTATGGTAATGTCTTAGGTCATGAAATCTTATTTTGGGTAAATTATTTTCATTTAATATTCTTGTATATTTTTGAGTAAAACTGTGTGGATCTTGCCTAAAAATAAAATATTGTATATCTGGATTATTATCTTTTTTATTTTCAGTGGCTAACGATTTTTTCTTTTGAATCTCTTAAACTTGGGTTTATTAGTCTTTAATTCTTTGAGTAAATTTATTAGATATTCAGGAGTTGCGATTGTTCGTATTCCGTTATGGCTTTTAGGACCTTTAACTTCAAAATATCATGGAAATTATGATGGTGGACTAGCAGAGCATAGTCTAAATGTTTGGCGATTATTTAAGGAAAAAAATGAAAGATTCAAACTTGGGCTATGTGATGAAACAGCTATATTACATGATTTCTGTAAAATAAATTTTTATAACAAACAAGCTTGTTGGAGAAAGAATGACAGTAACCGATGGGAAAGTTATGAAGGCTATAAGGTTCAAGATGATTTTCATGTGGGACATGGAGAGAAATTTGTAATCATGATTCAAAATTTCATAAGACTAACCAAGGATCCAGAACTTAAATTTGCTGCAGGAACAGGAAATGAAGTAACTAAATTTACGCTAGCAGTTAACAGACCTCAATTTGATAAAAGTAAACTACAGGAAGCTGATTTTATAAATTGTGTATGTTTTGGTAAGAGGGCAGAAGCAATTGCAAATTATGCATCAAGTCAAACAAGTACAGTAAACCAGTCAAAACAATAATGAAAGCTTTAACATAACACCCATAAATGATGGTGATATACCTTTTAAATTAGCAGTTAGTCAAGCTGCATAAACAAAAGGACAATTAATATTTATCGTAAAGCATTTAATATATTAATTATTTTATAGAAAAAAGTATAAGAAGAAAATACGCTGATTTATATTAAAATATAAAATGAAATTAAACTTAATTCGCAAAATGAAAATAAGTCGGGACAACTACAGAAATAGAAAGCACGAATAATGTTCTTTGAAAATTGAATAATTTAGTATTTATGTAATTAATATTAGTTACATAATGTTCGAATATGATGAACAAATGTAAGATGAAATATTTTTTGGAGGTAGTTATGAATAATAATTTAGAAAATGATTTTTGGCGTGAAAATGTGGTTTCATGTGCTCTAGGTTATGCTAATCATATATGGAAGCCGACTATTAAAAACCTCTTTCATGGGTATGATACTGATGGAATTTTAATTAATACGCCAGATTCTAATTATATAAGTACTAAATATAATTGTGGATGGTGGATAATAGAACAATTTAATAAAGGAATACCGTATAATTGGGGCGGTTGTACTCCAATTGAAAAGTTTGATACTGGAATTACAGAAGGGAAGTTTGCAGGTAATGTACCAAACTCCAGAGATAATTGTCCTAGTGAGTATTGTGTTGGTGTCGATTGTTCTGGTCTTGTTACAATTTGCTGGGGTTTAACAAAAAGAGTATCTACTAGGTCTATAACTAATATTGCGTCACCTTTAGATTTAACTGATTTACTTCTGCCTGGTGATGTTATACTTTTATCTGGAAGTCATGTTATGTTATTTATAAATTTTTTAGATAATGAAAAAACATGTGCACGAATTGTAGATTCAAGTAGAAGTACTGGAAGAGTTCTTTTACGAACAGAAAATTTATCGGATTTGATAAAAAGAGGGTATATAGGGTATTGAAAGAATATTGGATAGGAATAAAAATAGTAATCCTTCATCTAAATTAAGACACAATATTCTTATCTTGTGACGGAAGGGTAATTTATAGTGAATTAAAAATGTGAGGTGTAGTATATGATAAAAGTAAATTTTTACGGATTAAATACAATAGAAGACAATAAATTATTATTTGCTGTAATAATGACAAAATTTAATGGACAGTGGATTTATGTAAGGCATAAGGACAGACAGACTTGGGAAATTCCTGGAGGACATAGAGAAGAAAACGAAAATATTAATGATACTGCTTCAAGAGAATTATTTGAGGAAACGGGAGCAACAAAGTTTAAGTTAACTCCAGTATGTAGCTATTCAGTAGAAAGAGATGAAAATATTGAATACACTGAATCTTTTGGACAACTATTTTATTCAGAAGTAGAAACAGTAGATAAGTTACCTGATTTTGAGATAAAGGAAATTAATTTATTTGATGATATACCAGATGATTTGACTTATCCTTTAATTCAACCATTTTTACATAAGAAAGTATTGGATTTTCTTAATAAAGTGAAATTTATGTAACTTAAGAATATTTTTTTAGGTCGAAAGTGTTGGATAATGAGTTGTAATAAAAGAAAGGATGATTGCAAAAATGGATAAAGTAAAGATATTCTATTATGTATTATAAGAGTTTGCGGGTATATAAGAAGCATCGCCAAAAATAATTTTAAAATAAGAGACTTGGTGGGAACTGGTTCTGGTGAGGAACTTATGTGGTTAGATAATTCTAATTTGATTGCATCTTCTGTTATAGAACCCGAATGGATAGAAAAAATACCTAAGGATGAAAAACACAGTACATCAATTATGGTCGCAGGGCTGTTTATGTACTTAAAAGAAGATGATATTATATTTCTAAACAATAAAATTTAATTGTTAACCAGATTAGGGGGCGCATTATGCCAAAAAATGATAATATGCTAGCAATTTTATGGATGCTGAATTCAGGTACAAAAATAACTGCAAAGCAAATATCCGAAAGGTTAGAAATAAACATACGATCAGTTTATCGTTATATGGATGCACTGTGTGTTAGTGGAGTGCCAATAATATCGGAGCCTGGTCATAACGGCGGATATAGTTTGCTTAACAATTTTATCCGAGCACCCCTGTTTTTTGATCTTGAAGAGAAAAAATCACTTTTGCATGCTGCTGTTTTTGCAATGGAAGCAGGATATCCTTTTATGGAAGCACTAAATAGTGCAACATCAAAGTTAAAGATGTTCTCGAATCAAGAACAAGAAAAAGTTCTCAATCGTCATTTAGTTGGATTTGAAGTAGTGAGCCGTATTTGTGATCCAGCTGTCAAACCTATATTAATGGAACTCGAGCAAGCTGTTGCAAATGAATGCTCTATGGAAATTGAATACTGTACAGGTTATGAAGGGCATCCTAAGCATCGGGTTGTTGACCCCTATGGGATGCTTTACTGGAACGATAAATGGTATGCTATTGCATTTTGCCATCTTAGGAATGAAATTCGCAGCTTTAGGGTAGATAGAGTAGTAAATATTATAAGCACTAAAAATACGTTTAAGCGTCCTGAAGCTTTTTCGGCACGTGAGTTTTTTACAAAAAACTTATTATCGAATGTGGAAAGCAAAGTAGGACTTTGCACTTTAGTAATTGAGGGCAAGTCAGAAGCATTGAATGACCTTTGTTCACATTGGTTTTTAGGATATCATCTGATAGAACGAACTGAATGCAGAGCGAATTTTTTAATGGATGAATACTCAATCCATACCTATGTTCCTCATATTCTACTTCAATATGGTAAATCAATAAAGGTGCTTGAACCAAATAGTTTTAAAGATGCTATGGCAGCAATTCTTAGAGATTTGATGGCCCATTATCTTCACTGACTGAATTTGTCAGTGAAGATAATATATAATAGATCGAGATGGAGTTTGAGACCATCCTGTAACAAATAGCAACAATAAAATGAATGTGGAGGAATAGAAAATGAAAAACAAAGTATACCTTTATGTATTTGATACAATGGCAGACTGGGAAATAGGTTATTTAAGTACTGAAATCAACTCGGGAAGGTACTACAAAAAGGGATTAATGCCTCTAAAAATAGTAACTGTAGGAATTAACAAGAACCCTATTACTACAATGGGAGGTTTAGAAATATTGCCAGAAATTGAACTTAAGGAGTGTAGTATTGAAGAGACAGTTGCTTTGATTCTACCTGGTGGGAATACATGGACAGAAGCAATTCATGCTCCCATTATAAGAATGACTGAAGAATGTTTAGAGAAAGGTATTGTTGTAGGGGCAATTTGTGGTGCTACAATAGGACTTGCTATGGAAGGAGTATTGAATAAGCGAGCTCATACAAGCAATGACCTGGGATATCTAAAAATGGTCTGTCCAAGCTATGATGGAGAGAAGTATTATAAGCAGGAATGTGTAGTAACTGATGGAAGTTTGATTACTGCTTCTGGAATAGCTCCTCTTGAATTTGCTTTGCATATATTGAAAATTCTAGAGGTATTCTTACCGCAAACCCTAGATTCCTGGTACAATCTTTATAAAACCCAAGAGTCAAAATATTTCTTTGAGTTGATGAACTCAATTCAATAAAATGGCTTAAAGTGGGTAAGATAGCTACTTTTCACCACCTTTTACTTTAGCGTGGGTTTTATCGGCTTAACTATACTATAAAAATATGTAGTATTCATAGTAAACTAAGAATCATAATTCTTATATTTTTATACTTTGTTGGCTTTAAAACTGTACTTAAGAATCATAGTAAACAAAGTAGTTACAGACTTAGCTATGTGACCTTAATAACTCTTTTTCTGAATTATAAATTTTGTCAAGGTCGTGCTTTTAAACGTTCATTTTAACCTTGATTAAATTTGTAATTCAGAGTACCTTTTTCAAAGGTCAAATAGCGGTATACTACGTTTATATATCAACAACGTGCAACGCATTAACTTTACTAGATTGATTGGGCTTTAGTATAGATAATACGACAATGTCGTCGACACCCCACCAAGGAATCAAGAGTATCTCATTGTTTATGATTATAATACTCCAATAATCAGCTATGGTGCCGAAGGAAGAATCCATTAATCTGTGGAACTGCTTGGAGGAGAAGATGCAATGACTAAAGTTAATAAGTATAATTGTTAGTACGCATTCTCTTTTCATGAGTTATAAGGGTAAAAAAATAACTCAGTAAATTTTTGGAGGAATACATTATGGAGGGAATGGATTTAACTTTTAAAACAGAGCAAGGAAAATTTAATTATCGAGTAGGTGCAATTATTCTACATGATAACAAATTGTTGATGGTCAAGAATAATAAAGCACCTTATTTTTACAGTGTTGGAGGAAGGGTTAAGTTACACGAATCATCTGAAGATGCCATTGTAAGAGAAGTGTATGAAGAAACTGGAATCCATATGGAAATTGAAAGGCTTGGGTTTGTACATGAGAACTTTTTCACTGAAGATATTACAAGAGAAAGATTCCATGAACTGTCCTTTTTCTTTTACATGAAAGACATGGATGCCTTGAATACAATTTTCATGAGTTTTACAGAAGATGGAGCAAAAGAAGAATTACAATGGATTCCATTGTATAAAATTGCAGATGTATATCTTTATCCTGAGTTTTTCAAAGAAAAACTGTTTAATCCATTAGCAACAGTAGAACACATTTTAACTAAAGAGTAGTAATTATTTGAGCACAATGTGAATTTGGATTGTAACGCAAATTTCTTATCTTGTGACGGAAGGGTAATTTAATGCTCTGTAATAAAAGAAAGGATGATTACAAAAAAAAGAAAAAGTAAAGAGTGGAGATTTAAATTAGTATCCAGTATGTGGTCTATTTTCGTGTATGTCGATTTACCACAAATGTAGGAACTTCAGGTGAAATAAAAATCCCTTGAGATATATACTGCTTGATTTTGCATTATACATCTAAGGGTTATTTATCAAATGGTTAGAATTAGTTAAAAAAATACAACATTTAAAGCATTTGCTTTGCGGATGTAACTGTTATTTCTAGTACCCTAGTCAAAAAAGAAAATTTTTCTTTCATCATATCAAATTCTGAACCTAACTCAAGATATTTTGCAGTACCTTCAATAACGAAGCCTGTTCCTTGGTAATCTTTATAACCCAAAACTTCTTTACTACCTAAAGCTATCTTTACTTTATTATTTAGATTTACATTTTTTTCTGTTCTACGCATTGCATATGCAGGAATTAAAATTCTTTCATCAGATGTTACAACTAAGTATGAGTTCCGAGTGTTAACCACATGTGGTTCATCAATCCCCCATGATACGATTGAAACTACACCTTCCTTTTTTAATACATCAAGAAATTTTTCTGTAAGCATTGTATGTTTCCTCCTAAAGTTTTATTAAGCAATAGACACGACAATTATGGATAACATATATCGTGGATAAACATTGTCTATAATTATATTATATATAGACTTTTTAAAAAAGTCAATATATAATAAGTGTATTGAGGATAAATATTATCTATAATTAAATCAAGTATATCGAATAATAAAAATACAGAAGTATTATATCGTGAGATTATCTTGTTATTTAGGAGGTTGATTGTATTGCAATTTTCCATAGGAGTAGAGTATGCATTGCATTGTTTATTATATATGATAGATATTCCATCAGGAAAGGCTGTTGGAATTAAAGATTTAGCGGCATTTCAAGGAGTTTCAGAAACTTATTTATCAAAAGTATATACGAAATTAAGGAAAGCAGAAATTGTAAAGTCAATTTCAGGTGTTAATGGGGGATATGAGTTAGCACGTATTCCAGAAAGCATAACCTTTTGGGATATAGTTGAAGCAGTAGAAGGGACGGACTCATTATTTCAGTGTGCAGAGATTAGACAAAATGAGATATTGTTAGATAAAAATAATTTACCTGATGCATATACAAAATGTCCTTGCTTAATAAAAGTTGTAATGTTAGAAGCTGAAGAACAGATGAGACAATATCTGAATAATAAGAATTTAGGATGGTTACATGAACAAGTTAGTAATAAGATTCCAGAAGAGCATGAAAAAGCAACGATTGAATGGTTCAATAATGTTAAATCAAGATAAATTTAACATTATCAAGGCATTTGATAATTAATCAAAGAACGATATTAATTGATATAACCTGATTAGGGCTATGTTTACAAGTGGAAATACTGTATCACAAGATAGAATGATATTTTGGAGAAAGTATATAAAGATAAAGGTATTTACACTATAATTGTAGAATTATAAGTAAGAATATATAAATTTATGATTGGGGTGATTAGTATGCGTCAAATTGAAAATTATAAGAAAATAGAAAATATATTTGATAAAAAGATTGATTTAATGTTGCTTAAAATTGACAAAATTACTTTGATAAATAAACTTAAAGATATAGAAAGTGAAATTACAGAAATATGCACAGTAAATAAATATAAAGGTTTTGAAGTAAACAAATATAGATTAAAAATATCATCTGAAGACCACAACTATTATGTTGCATTTAAAAGGTTCAAATTTCTTATTTATATAAAAATTCCTAATGATTTTGAAAAAATGTATAGGCTAGATGAACTCATTAGTATTAAATATTCACAAGAATTATTAAATGTATTATTTGAAATATATAGTAACATAGAAAACATATTTACAGGTAATACACAAATTTATTAGTATTAGGTTTTTTTTCGTAATGATAAAAATGTTATAATACTCCTAAAGAGTGTGGAATAAATGGCATTAACTGTTTGATTTTTAAAGATCGGACTTGTATAATGAATAACTTGATCTGAGTGTATAAATATATCTTTAGTTAATTTGATTTTTCTATTCTTCTTTAGTTTCAGTATAATATCTGTGACGATATCTAACCTCAAATTATCAGTTACATTGTATGCCATTAACACAGTAAAGTGGTGAACTAAAGATTAGTTCACCACTTATACAATACCATATGTTATTTCTTTGATGATGCCTTATCTTATACAGTTAATATTTATTGCATGATGGCGAAATAGATAAGACTCACTACCACCGCAGATCCGATGCATATGGGCAACCCCACAAAGAATTCATTGGAAAACATAGAATCACGTTCTTTTTCCGGTGTAAATCCAAGTATCATTGCACCTCCTGCAGAGAATGGAGAAATACCAGTGGATAGTCCGCCAAGCGTCATACATGTATACAACAAAATTGGACTTAGGCCTGTAACATGTGAGACGGAAGCAATAACAGGGAAAAGCGCTGGGGCAACAACACCGACAAAACTGCCACCAAAGACATTCAATACTGCTGCAATAAGGCACAGTACGATTGGCACTAAGAACACTGGTATGCTGCTGCCTACCCAGTTTGCAAGGAGTTTGACGGTTCCTGCCTGTACGGCAACTGCCACCAACATTCCCATGCCGGAAATCATAAGCAATGTGTTCCAAGGCACTTTTGCAATGACGCTTTTTTCATCAGCGAGATTAAGAATAAAGGCTATAACGGTAAAGACAATAGCAATAAGTCCAACATCTACGCTTGAATTAATGAAGGTAATAGAGGCACTAGAAGGAATAATCAAGTGTAGGATTGGTGATATAAGCAATAGAATCATAAATATGAAAATGAGGATAAGATTCGTTTTTGCTTTTCGTCAAATGGCTTAGATTTTTGTAAGTCAATTGGCTCTTGTATATCAAGATTGCCACCTACTGCTTGTTTTCTTTTTTGTTGAAAAAATAAAGCAATCCCACAATAACTAAGAAAATCATAATCAAATATACGACAAAAATACTCACGGAAGTAACAAAGGCTAAATTACTTGAAAAACCCTCGCTTGTAATCAGATTCCTGTAAATAACGCCGTTCAGACCAATCATAAAATTGGAACCGACCTGCCCGCCACATTCAGCGCACAACGCACCTACAAGAGGATTTATTTTGATCTTTTTACAAATAATAAGAGCTATAGGAGCCATAATAACCATTACGGTATAATAACCTGCGCCAAGTGCTGCTATCAAGACGGAAATAAAGAAAATAGCAACCGGAAGTAGCAGCGGAACTGAACGGAAATGGTACAACAGATTTCCTGCAAGCGTTTCCAATGTTCCGTTTACAATTGCAAAGCTAAAGAACAATGAAATAGCCAAAATTACAAAGAAAATTGATATCGGCCACATTGCAATGACTTTGGCAGGATGTATCTTTAATATAAAACATCCGATTATATAAGCAAAAGAAATGGCCAAAAATCCGATATTAATCTTTGTTTTACGTCCAATCACAATGGAAAGGACTAAAGCTATACCAATAATTAAACTAATCATCAATAACACCTACTTTAATCAGATTTACCTTTTGTTTTATTACTACATATTGCATATTAATCCCCCAAGTGTAAAATTTTTTATTAATGATTAAAACTTATTTAAAATATCATAAATCTAACTTACGGAGAGTATATTCCTCCTTCTTAAAATTTTTATTTTAATATTGTTATATATAATTTGTGATTCGTGTTTATATCTGTTACTAAAAATATAATAACAAAAACGTTTACAAATGTCAACAAAAGTTATTATATTAAACAAAAGTATTTAATGAATAATGTATTTTCTGTGTAATATGTGGATATATGCTTTGATTAGATAAATAATATGCTTTGACAGTAAGTTCTGATTTTTAACATATGTAAATAATAATAACATATGTTAAAAATAATTATGAGATAATGTAATAAGCCAATTTTAATTAATCAATAAAAATACCTGTAAAAAAAGGCCAAATGGTAGGCATATATTATCCACCATTTGGCTCATTTTACAAAAATGCCACTGTACCCATATTTATAATTCTAATGTTTTTTATCAGAGTAAATTACCTTTTCAGCAGTAGAACTGTCGGTTATAAGCACGTTTATATGTTTCCCTCTAAGTGCTCCTAAAATTGCATTTGATTTAAATTTACCTGCAGCCACGGCTATAGTATATTTTGTATGATGTAAAATGTTTAAATCAATTCCTATGAGCTTTTTATTTAAATCTAAATCTAGTTCGTTCCCGTTTATATCGTAAACGTGACCACATATACATCCAACTGCTTCTAGATCTTTTGCAATTTTATCTTCATTTTTTAATAAATAATTTGACCAAAGAGATGAGGAAAAAATAGAGTCTACTGTTCCTATACCTGTTATTATTAAATCTGATTTGCTGGCTAGAAACAAGGTGTCATTAATAACTGGCTGGTGAATTAAAGCTGTTCTAGCATAATCATTATCAATATACATCGGAGCGTAGATAAATTTATATTTTCCACCATAGCAAATAGCTAATTTACGCACTAATTCTGGAGCATCAACTAGTGGATTATCTTTTGCAGCAGAACCTAAAATTTGTACTGCGGTTATATCATATTTTTTTTCAGGACGTATGTTTTTTATTACATTAAACAACGTTTTTCCCCAGGATACTCCGATGATTAAATTATCCTCCATTATACTGTCTAAATAGGTTGCAGCTAATTCACCTAAACATGGAATACTTTCTTCGTAAGGAAGAGTTGCATTTTCAAATACTATTGCTTCTTTTAAATTGAAACGTTCTTTTAAGATATTTTCCAAATTGGTATCGCGTTCATAAGTGTGATGAATTGTAATTTCAACGATTTTTTTCTCAAGAGCTTCTGATAAAAATTTTGATATTTTGAAACGGCTAGTAGAAAATTTTTTAGCTATCTCTGATTGTGTCATGTTAGATTCATAATATAGGGTGCAAACTTTGGATAGAAAATTATTTTTTTCTAAATGGTTCATTTCTTCATATTCCTTTATCATTCTACATACCTCGAATTACTAATATTTTAATAACTATGAACTAATGGTTCTCAGATAACCTTTAGTATATATTATAATAGATAAATTGGATTTTGTAGAGAAATAATTGAAATATCATTTTTATATCTAGAAATTATATAATAAATGATTCCATAAATATGCTTTCATATACACTTTATTATTAACTTATGTAGTCATTATTAACATAAGTTAATAATGATGCAATTAATAATATCTTAGAATACGGTAAATAAACTAAGAAATTGAGGTATTTTGAGCATACTATCATATAACACATATAATACAACCGTTTTCATGAAAAACACATGTTAATAATAATAACAAATGTTTGACATTAGGGAGGCAAATATATATTATAAGAATCAGACATATTAATTTTTAGCCTTTATAGTAAAACTTATTTTATCTAAAACAAAATATTCTCGAATAAAAAGAGGAGATGTGATTATGAAAAAACTAAATACTATGGAAAAAGCAATGAAATTGCATGAAAATTTAAATGGAATAATTGAGATAAGTAGCAAAGTACCTTTAGAGAATAAAGCTGATTTAGCTGTTGTGTATAGCCCAGGAGTATCTGGGATATGCAAGAAAATATATGAAGATACAAATAATGCGTTTGACTACACTATAAAGGGAGATACAATAGCAATTATCACCAACGGAACGGCGGTTTTAGGGCTAGGTGATTTAGGTCCAGAAGCGGGACTACCAGTAATTGAAGCCAAAGCACTTCTTCTTAAAAAATTTGGAGGGGTAAATGCTTTTCCAATTTGCATAAATAGTAAGGATAAAGATGAGATTGTAAATACAATAGAATTGATTTCTCCTGGATTTGGAGGAATACATTTAGAAGATATAAAATCACCAGAATGTTTTTATATAGAAGAGAAATTAAAAAAATCTTTAAATATTCCTGTATATCATGATGATCAACATGGAACAGCTGTAGCTGTATTAGCTGGGTTATATAATGCAGCAAAATTAGTAAATAAAAAATTTGAAAATTTAAAAATATTAGTGAATGGTGCAGGAGCATCTGGTATTGCTACAGCTAGGTTACTTATTGCAGCAGGAGTTAAGGATATAGTATTAAACGATATTTATGGAGCTATTGTTGAAGGTGACGATAAAAATAATGATCCTCAGAAAGAAATTGCAAAGATAACAAATAGAAATTTTCAAAAAGGCAAAATTGAAGAATTAATAAAAGGAAAAGATGTATTTATTGGATTGTCTGTAAAAGATGTTTTAACTAAAGAAATGGTTCAAAAAATGAATAAAGATAGTATAGTTTTTGCATTGGCTAATCCATGTCCAGAGATAATGCCTGATGAGGCTAAAGCTGGTGGAGCAAGAATAATGGCTACAGGAAGACCAGATTTCCCTAATCAAATTAACAACTTATTGGTTTTTCCAGGAATATTTAAAGGAGCTTTAGAACTTAGAGTTTCAGAAATAAATGATGAAATGAAATTTGAAGCTGGCAAGGCAATTGCAGCACTTGTAAGTGATAAGGAACTAACAGAAGACTACATAATACCAGATTGCTTTGATAAAAGAGTAAGTGACGCTGTAGCAGATGCAGTAAAACGTGTTGCATTGAAAAATAAGCTTGCAAGGGTTGTAAATGGTTAACAATGGAGAATATGGATTTAAAACAATTAGTAATTGAGAATGATGATAGTAAAAATTTGAAAAAAGTGAAATCCTTCCTGGAAAGACAAGGACTAAAATTAGACCAGCGTATTGAATATATAGCAGCCTTTGTTGATGGTAATAAATTTGTTGCAGCTGGAGGCTTTGATGGAAAGGTATTAAAATGCATAGCCGTTGATGATGATTACAAAGGTACAGGTCTTTCCAACAAAATAGTGTCTAAGCTTGTAAGTGAAGAATATGTTAGAAAAAATACGGATTTATTTATATTCACAAAACCTAAAAACTTTAAAGTTTTTAATGATATGGGATTCTATAAGATAGAAGAGGTAAAAGATAAGGTCGTTTTACTTGAAAATGATCCCAACGGAATTAAGAAATATATGGAGAAGTTAAAAAGTAGTAAAAAAGAAGGTGAAATAATTTCATCTATAGTTTTAAACTGTAACCCGTTTACCTTAGGACATAAATATCTTATTGAAAAAGCGTCCTCTGAAAGCGATGTCCTTCACATATTCGTGGTGTCTGAGGATGAATCAGTTTTCCCATTTAAAATCAGATATTCTTTAGTTGAAAGGGGAACCAAGCATTTAAAAAATGTGATTCTTCATAAAGCAGGTAATTATATAATTTCAAATGCTACATTTCCAACATATTTTATAAAAAAACCAAGTGAAGCAGTAAAGAGTCAGGCAATATTGGATCTGAAAATATTTGGAAGATATATAGTAAATGCTTTACTAATTAATCAAAGATATATTGGTGAAGAAAAAAAATTTGATGTTACATCTATATATAATAAAACCATGAAAGAATTGCTTCCTCAATTTGGTGTCAAGGTAAAAGAAATTCCGAGACTGCGCGTAAAGAGTGAAGAGGTAAGTGCTTCAAATGTAAGGAACTTGATTAAAATGGGAAATATGTTAAAGGTTAAAGAATTAGTTCCAGATGTCACCTATGATTTCCTTATTTCAGAAGATGGTAAACGGTTAATAAAGGACATTCAGAAAAATAATTAGTAACTTATTTTATTAGATCAAAATTGTTAATTTAAATTTAAAATATAAGAAAATCATTAGGAGGAAAAAAATGAAAATTACAAATACTTCAATAGCTGGCACTGTAGAATCAAGTGATATATATATAGTTCTATCACCAAGTGATAAAAACATAATAGAATTAATACTTAAAAGTTCAGTTGAAAAGCAATATGGTAAACAAATAAGAAAGGTTATTCTAGATACTTTAAAAAAATTAGGTGTTAGCAGTGCTGTTGTTACTGCAACTGATAAAGGTGCATTAGATTGTGTAATAAAAGCAAGAGTAGAAACTGCAATTTTAAGAGCAAGCAACGAAAAACATTTTTGCTGGGAGGATGATAAATAATGTATAAATTAAGAAGAACTATGATGTATATTCCAGGAAATAATGCAGGTATGATTAAAGATGGTCATATATATGGTGCAGATTCTATAATGTTTGATTTGGAAGATTCTGTTTCACTAAATGAAAAGGACTCTGCAAGATTTTTAGTATATAATGCATTAAAATCAATAGATTATGAGGGTATTGAAACAGTAGTTAGAATAAATGGATTAGATACTCCATTTGGAAGAGAAGATTTAGAAGCAATAGTAAGAGCTCAGCCAGATGTTATACGTCTACCAAAGACAGAAGTAGCACAAGATATTAAAGATGTAGAAAATATAGTTGAAAAGATAGAAAGGGAAACTGGAATTCCTGTTGGGAAAACTAAATTAATGGCTGCAGTTGAAACAGCATTAGGGGTTATAAATTCAGTGGATATAGCTAGATCAAGCAAAAGACTTATAGGAATAGCTTTAGGAGCAGAAGATTTTGTAACTGATATGAAAACTGTTCGTTCACCAGAAGGAATAGAACTTTTAGCAGCTAGAAGTCAGGTACTGCTTGCTGCAAGAGCAGCAGGAATATATGCTTTAGATACAGTTTATTCTGATGTAAATAATGAAGAAGGTTTTGCTAACGAAGTAAATCTTATTAAGCAATTAGGATTTGATGGTAAATCTGTAATAAATCCCAGACAAATACAACCAGTTCACGATATATATACACCAAGTGAAAAAGAAATAGAAAAAGCAATACGTGTAATAGCAGCTAGTAAAAAAGCAGAGAAGAAAGGATTAGGCGTTGTTTCTTTAGATGGTAAGATGGTAGATAAGCCTATAATTGAACGTGCTAGAAGGGTATTAACTTTAGCAGAAGCTTCAGGCATAAATATTGAAGGAGGGGAAAACTTTGAAAAATAAAATTGGAAGAGAAATACCAAATTATATAGAAAATATCGGAGAATTAAAACCTTATGAAGGAGTGTTCAGTTATAAACCTTCTAAGAGAATAAGTGGAAAAATAATAACTTCAGTTTTACCAGGGGAAAGTAAAATTGTTCCAAGTATTGAAGAAGCAATTAAGAAATCAGGGCTTAAAGATGGTATGACAATATCATTCCATCATCATTTTAGAGAAGGAGACTTCGTATTAAATATGGTAATGGAAATAATAGAAAGGTTGGGGATAAAAAACCTTACCATAGCAGCAAGTTCTCTTAACAAAGTGCACGAACCATTAGTAAATTATATTAAGAAAGGTGTAGTTACAAAGATAGAAACTAGTGGAATAAGAGGACCTCTAGCAGAAGAAATATCAAGAGGATTGATGGAAACACCTATAATAATTCGTTCTCATGGTGGAAGAGCTAGAGCTATTGAATGTGGAGAAATCAAAATAGATGTAGCATTTTTAGGAGTACCAAGTTCAGATGAATACGGAAATGCAAATGGACATGATGGAAAATCGGCTTGTGGTTCTTTAGGATATGCCATGGTAGATGCGAAATATGCAGATAAAGTTGTACTTATAACTGATAATTTAGTAAGTTACCCTAATGTTCCTTCAAGTATAGGACAAACTGATGTAGATTATATTGTAAAAGTAGATGCAGTTGGTGATTCTAATGGAATTATATCAGGATCAACCCGTCACACTAAAAACCCAAGAGAATTACTTATAGCTAAGTATGCTGCGGCTGTTATTGAAGCATCTGGATACTTTATACCCGGTTTTTCAATGCAGTGCGGTACAGGTGGAGCATCATTAGCAGTTGCAAGATTTATAAAACAAAGAATGATAGATAAAGATATTAAAGCCAGCTTTGTATTAGGTGGAATCACAGAACAATTTGTGGAAATGCTTAATGAGGGTTTAGTAAACAAGATTTTTGATACTCAAAGTTTTGATTTAACTGCAGTTAAATCTATAGGCGAAAATAAAAATCATTGTGAAATAGATGCTTCGTTTTATGCAAATCCTCACAATAAAGGTTGTGTAGCAAATAAACTTGATATAGTTATATTAAGTGCTTTGGAAATAGATACTGATTTCAACGTTAATGTTATAACTGGTTCTGATGGAGTTTTAAGAGGAGCATCAGGGGGACATTGTGATACAGCAGCAGGAGCAAAACTTACAATGATTGTAGCTCCACTTATGAGAGGGAGAATACCAACAATAATTGATAGAGTAAATACAGTGGTAACACCTGGAGAAAGTATAGATGTAGTAGTTACAGATAGAGGTATTGCAGTAAACCCACTTAGAAAAGATTTAATCGAAAAACTAAAAGCTGCTAAATTACCTGTATTCTCTATAGAAGAACTTAAAGACAAGGCAGAAAAAATAGTTGGAAAACCTGAACCAATAAAATATGGAGAAAAAATCGTTGGAATAGTTGAATATAGAGATGGAACTATAATCGATGTAATAAGAGAAGTTAAATAATGAGTACAGAAAATGAATTGCTTCGCAAAATTTTATTTGGAAGAGAAAAAAGAGCTGAAATACAAAAAGAATTAATCAATAAATACAAAACTACATTAATATCTTTTACTTTAAATATTCCAGGTATAAATAAAAGAAGTGATTTGTTTAAAAAAGTTCACGAAACTGGAATAAAAGAACTGGAAAAAGAGTTTACTAAGCAAAAAATAAATGTTGAATATAAAGAATCAAATAGTAGCTATGCTGGTTATGAAGCGTTTTTCTGTATAGATTATGATTCTACAATTATTAAGGAAA
Organism: uncultured Clostridiaceae bacterium; assembly: GCA_963725425.1. GTDB lineage: Bacteria > Bacillota > Clostridia > Clostridiales > Clostridiaceae > Clostridium_I. The sequence goes on along the minus strand of CAVRYJ010000043.1, from coordinate 94,588 downwards.
TAGTTGTAAATATAGAAGAAAAAAATGAATTAGGGCGTTTATTTGATTTTGATGTATTTGATAAGAATTTTATATTGCTAAGTAGAACAGAATTTGGACTACCTAAGAGAAGATGCTTATTATGTGATGGTATAGCTGCTGAATGCACAAGGAGCAGAAAGCACTCTATTGATAAGGTATTAAAACAAATTAACGTAATTATTAACCAATATTATGTGAAACAAATTTTTTAAGTTATATATGAAAAGATTGTGAGGTATCTGAAAGAAGCTAGGTCATATGCTCACTAGTTATTTTTGAAGATGCCTAAGCAATTGATATTAAGCATGACAAGGAGGAAAATTATTAATGGAAATTAACATGGATTATTTAAATATAAAAGATTATAAAAAATTATATAGAAACACTTCAGTTTCTAAACTTATAGAGTTTGCCGTAAAAAGAGAAGAAGGGTCATTATCAGATAAGGGTGCATTGGTGATAAATACAGGAAAATATACAGGAAGATCTCCAAAGGATAGATTTATTGTAAAGGATAACATAACATCACAAGAAATAAATTGGGGAGAAACGAATTTACCAATTGAGGAAAAGATATTTGATAAAATTTATGATGACGTAACCAAATACTTAAAAAACAAGGATATATTTGTATTTGATGGTTTTGTAGGTGCTTTAAAAGACTATAATCTTCCGATTAGGGTTATATGTGAATGTGCTTATCAAGCTATGTTTTCTAATCAAATGTTTATTAGACCCAATGCTAAGCAGCTTTCTAATCATATACCAGAATTTAATATAATTTCAGTGCCAGGGTATAAGGCTAGAGGTATAGAAGATGGGATAAATTCTGAAGCCTTTATTCTAATAAATTTCACAAAAAAGATAATCTTAATAGGTGGGACAGCTTATTCCGGTGAAATAAAGAAATCTGTATTTTCAGTAATGAATTTCTTACTTGCACAAAAAGGCATATTGCCAATGCATTGTTCAGCTAATATAGGTGAAGATGGAAAAACTGTTATTTTCTTTGGTTTATCAGGTACTGGGAAAACTACTTTATCTACGGATCCAGAAAGAAAACTTATTGGCGATGATGAACATGGTTGGTGTAATAAAGGTATATTTAACCTTGAGGGTGGATGTTATGCAAAAACTATAGGTCTTGATAAAGAAAAAGAAGAAGAAATATATAATGCAATAAAATTTGGGACATTACTTGAGAATGTAGTAATAGACAAACATGGAGTACCAGATTACAATGATAGGACTTTTACAGAAAATACAAGAGCAGCTTATCCTTTGAACTATATTGAAAATATCAAAAATAGTGGAACTGGAAATAAACCTAGTAAAATTATATTTTTAACAGCAGATGCTTTTGGTGTAATGCCACCTATTAGTAAGCTAACCAGAGAAGCGGCTATGTATCATTTTATGGCAGGATATACAAGTAAAGTGGCAGGAACTGAAAGAGGTATAACAGAGCCAAAAGCCACATTCTCCACTTGTTTTGGAGAACCTTTTATGCTTTTAAACCCAACAGTTTATGCTAAATTACTTGGAGAAAAAATTAATGAAGGCAATACAGAGGTATATCTAATTAATACGGGTTGGATAGGTGGAGCTTATGGTAAAGGAAAAAGAATTGATTTATCATATACAAGAGAAATGGTTAACGCAGTTATTTCCAATAAATTTGATAATATAGAATTCTTTGAGCATCCAGTATTTAAAGTACTTATACCAAAAGAGTGTCCAAACGTTCCTCAAGATTTACTAAACCCCAGAGATATATGGGATGATAAAAAAGAATATGATAAAAAGGCTTTAGAATTAGCAGAAAAGTTCAAAGAAAATTTTAAGAAATTTAAAAATGTATCTGAGGATATTTCAGATGCAGGTATAAATTTATCAGCTTAGGTGTGTAAAGCATCATCAAAAAAATAACAAGTCAGTATTCTGGTCTATTTTGTCCGATGACTACATCTTACTCTAAAGAGAAAGCGATTGATGAAACAACTAAGTGACTAGCACTAATCAAAGATTGGGCTATCTACTTATCACACCAAATTAAAGATTTGGGTGACCTGCTTTTATTAAGTGGAAGATGTAGTCACTGGATAACGATTTCTAAGTTTCAGATGGAGGACATACGGCCTAAAAACTCCACCTGAAACAAAGAACTCTGTTAATGGCATGCAAGGTCTTCCAAAACATTACATAGCCAACGCTTGAGCAATGTAATGTTTTGGCTCCTCTCATACCGCAAAATATCCTCAGAATCTTTGACTTGTTATTTTCTTCCTTGTACCTTTAAAAAGAAATATGGGGAGAGCTAATAAGAAATGATTTAAATCAGAGCTAGTATTCTTACCATATATATAATAAGATTTCAGGGGGTAGTTAAAATGTCATGGTTTAAGAATTTAAAGATTTTCAAGAAACTAATAATATCATTTATTCTAATAGCAATTTTAATAGTAATTGTAGGACTCATTGGAGTAACAAATATGCAAACCATAAATTCTAATACATCATCAATTTATAATTATAACCTTCAAGCCATAGAAAAAATGGACAACATAGAGCTAAATATAGCAGACATACGATATGCTGTAATTAAAATTGCATACCAAAATAATGAAAATAATCAAAATCCAGCACAGGAAGCTTCAATTGCTAAACTAGCTAAGAGTAACTCTTCACTTGTTAACTATTATGAAAAAAATTTACTTTCTAATGACGATAAATCTGAATTTTCAAAATTTAAAACAGATTTAAATGCTTATACTGAAACCTATACATATATTATAAATTTTACTCACAGTAACAATTTTCAAGAGGCTCGAAATAATTTTTCTAAATTAACCCCTGTACGAAAAAATCTATATGATGATTTCGATAAACTAATTAAAATTAATACGGACCAGTCTGCTAAATCATATAATAGTAATAAAACAACTTTTAATAATTCATTGAACATTATTATAGCAGTTATCATTTTAGGTTTAATACTTTCTATTGTTCTTGGTGTTCTAATATCATCAATGATTTCAAATCAAATAAAAAATATATTAAAATTTGCGCAAGGCTTGGGCAAAGGCGATCTCACTACAAGTATCGAAATTTCTACTAAAGATGAAATTGGTCATCTATCTAAGGCATTAAATGGTGCGTCTGCTAATATCAAAGTGTTAATTTCAAAAATAACAGAAAGTACTTCCAATATTAGTGCATCTAGTGAAGAACTATCTGCTACTTCTCAAGAGGTTTTTTCTAAAATTAAAAACATTGATCAATCATCAAATGAAATAAACAAAAATTCTGAGGAATTAAGTGCAACTGTGCAGGAAGTTACCGGTACAATAGAAGAAATAAATTCAAACATAGTGAGTTTAGCTCTTAAAGCAAGTGAAAGCAGTAGTTCGGCTAAGCTTATAAAGGATCGTGCCTGCGCAATTAAAACAAAGGGGACAATCGCTTCTGAAGCTACTATAAATACATATAATGATAAAAATATAAAAATAATTGCAGCAATAGAGCAAGGTAAAGTAGTTGATGAAATTAAAAGTATGGCAGAATCAATTGCCAGTATTGCGTCTCAGACTAATTTGCTTGCATTAAATGCAGCCATTGAAGCATCAAGAGCTGGTGAACAAGGTAGAGGGTTTGCTGTTGTTGCTGAAGAAGTGAAAAAATTAGCCGAACAATCTTCATTAAATGTATCAAGTATTCAAACTGTTATAGTCCAAGTCCAGAATGCTTTTAAAAACCTTTCACAAAATTCAAATGAACTGTTAGTTTTTATAGACGAAACTGTTATGGATGACTATAAATTACTTGTAGAAACCGGAACCCAATATGAGAAAGATGCTGAATATTTTAGTAATATGTCAGAGAGTATAGCATCTACAGCTAAAGTAATGTCTGATTCTATTTCACAAATAAATGATGCTATACAAAATGTTTCGGCTACTGCACAAGAGAGTTCCGCAAACACTGAAGAAATCAAAAATAGTATAAAAGAAACTTCTATGGCTATGAACGAGGTTTCTAAAGCTTCAAAAACTCAGGCAGAAGATGCTGAACATTTGGCTGATATGACTGATAAATTTAAATTATAATGATAATCTTATTGGATTAAAATAGTAATTGTTAAGAAATAATAAAAATATGATTGGATTAGGGATTAGTTTCCTTAGTCCTCTTTTGTTTAAATATAATTCTAAGTAAGCAAGCAGGTACTAAATATGCACTTGCTTACTTTATTTTAGTTTAGCTCAAAAGCAATACGTCTGTGAATTGCATAGCAAAGTATCTGTTAAGTTCATATATATGTCCACATTTCATGTAAAATGCATATATTAAAAGTGCTAGAGTATTTAAAGCATCATCAAAAAAATAGCAAGTCAGTATTCTAGTCTATTTTCTCTCATATGCCTAAAAACATATATAAATAATGGGTGACATATGCAAAAATTGTAAACTGAAAAAAATGAGAGGAGTGGTTTAGATGAAAGGTATAGATATTTACTCAGAAACAGTTATTACAGATTGGGATGCAATTAAGAATGATGGGGTTGAAGTAGTCTATATTAAGTTAACAGATGGTCTTACCTATAATAACCCAAAGGCACTAGAACAATATAATGCAGCCAAAGGTGTGGGATTAAAAGTTGGACCATATCATTTTGGAGAATACAACAATGTGAATAGCGAGTATAGCCATTTTCTAAGTGAAGCATCAAAATATCAATGGGATTTGAAGTATGTTTTAGATTATGAAATAGCAAACCCTGATTTCAATTATATATCTCAATTCATGAGCAAGGATACAAATCTATTGTTGTATGGTTCACATTCAATTGCTGATAAAACTGGATTACCTAAGAGCCGAATATGGATTGCAGAACCTGCGGATATTTTAAATTCCAATTACTCTGTTCCAACCACAGTTGGAGAATATGCAGGAATACAGTATGCATGGCATGGGAAAATTGACGGGATTCAAGGTGATACCAGTATAGATTTATTTTCAAGTAGTATATTGGTAAAAAATAATACAGTTATACCAGTAAATCCACAACCACAACAGAGTGGTGATCCTGCAGTTAGAATTATACAATTACAACTAAATACTTTACTCAAAAAGATCTAGCGGTTGATAGCATCAAGGGTTCAGTAACAACAGCTGCTATAAAAGAATTTCAATCATCTATGGGTTTAACAGCAGATGGCATTTGGGGACCTAAGACAGTAGGTGCGGTTCAAGAAATTTATTCTAGGCCTACAGATGGAGTAGCATATGTCCATAAAGAGTATGCCACAAGATATATCCAATATCGTGTTGGTGGTTCAATTGATGGAGTGTTCAGTAATCGCACAAAGGTTAATGTTCAAAATTGGCAGGTAAGTCATAAACTAAAGGCAGATGGAATTGTGGGACCTGTAACTTGGTCAGAAATGTTAGATAAAAATTCCTAGGGTTTTAGAAAATTATAGTAATATCTCTATTTAAAAATAAAATTTGGAGGTAAGATTATGAAAGAATTATTTATCAATGGTATTTTAATACCAATATTGGTAGCAGTGATAGGTACTATTTTAGAGATAGGAAGAAGACAAGTGAAAGCCTTCTTAGATTCTAAACAGCAGCTTATTGAAAAACAGAAGGAAGCTTTAATACAGACAATGGGGATAGAACAGTACAATAAAGATAAGCAAGTTATTGAAGATACAGTTAAGACAGTGGAACAGTTAGGCAAAGAGTTTAATTGGGAAGGTACATTCAAGCACAGTAAAGTATTGGAGCTAATAGAAGGCAAGACAGGGCTTTCAGATGCTGAAATTTTTAATATTATAAAGGCTACTGTTTTAGAGGTTAACAGTTTAAAAAATTCCACAGTACAAAAATAATTACACCTTTCATGGAGGATTTTTTTTGATATTTATAGAATCATATATAATTATATTATATTATATATGTTTTAGGTCTGAAGAAATTAATAAATAAAAAAATACAATTAATGTAGTTTTATTTCATATATATAACTGTAATATTTAAAAACAATATGGGTTTGTCATAAGTATAGAGCTTAAATAAAATATTGGAGGAATGAGAAATGGGTAAAAAACTACCTTATAAGTACAATCTAAAAAAATCAATAGAAAGAGATACAGATTTATTGTTTCGTGATTTTTTTCCTAAGGTGCAACCAGTTCCAACTAGTGCTGATTTAAGAAGTGGATATACAAATGTAAAGGATCAAGGGCAATTGGGTGCTTGTACGGCTTTTTCAGCAGTGTCTGTAATGGAGTATTTATTAAGCAAGAATGTTGACTTATCAGAATTGTATTTCTATTATCAAGAACGAACTGAGGACGGAGATATAACAGAAGATGGAGGAAGTACTATTAGTAGATCTGCCACAGTAGCAACAGCAGTAGGAACTTGTTTAGAAAGTTTAGACCCATACATTGTGGAAGATTTTGCAAATGCTCCAGGAGCAAAAGCAGATTCAGATGCACCAAACCACAAAGTAAAAACTAAATATAAAATAACAACAATAGACGATATTCTGTATTCTGTAGGTGTACTAAAAAAGCCGGTTCTAATAGGTATTGATGTCTATGAATCTTTTGAGAATATAGGTTCGGACGGCTATGTGCCTATGCCTAAGCAGGGTGAGCAACTACTAGGTGGACACGCATTGAACATTTGCGGCTATTTCTACAAAAGTGGAGATATATTAGAAGATGTTATAGAAAATATCGAAGAAAAAATAGCAGAATTATTAGCAAAGAAAAAGTACAATGGATTATATTTTATTGTAAGAAATTCATGGTCCGAAAACTTTGGCGATAAAGGTTATATATATATGCCAGTAGAGTTTCTACAGAAATACTCTAACGATTGGTGGCATATAGACTTAAAATAGCTAACACAAAGTAATACAATATTTTTAAGTCCAGTAAGACTAATAATCTTACTGGGCTTTTTTAGTGCACATATAGATGCTATCGCTACCCTTCTTATAGTTTTATGGAGATACAGTTGTTATCTTTGCTCATCGAGCATTATAAAATAATTGAATAATTTATGATATTGTATATTATAACATTGCGTGCATAAATATTCGCTAGGGCATATTTATGAAAATTAATGTATATAAATACAATAATTTGTTTTTATGATATTAATTTGACACAATAGCATCAGATAACGTACAATGCAAAACGTAAGAATAATTAGTCGAATATAAGTACATTTAAGGATATTTTGCAAAATGATAAACAATAAATTTAGCGGGAAGTAACTTATGTAAGATTTAAAAGTTGCTTGTATTACAGAGTCTAAAAAAGTTTATCAAGTAGTGAAGTTAACTGATTTTGATGTAAACATTTTCAAAAATACTGAAATTGGTGGATTTTTGTTGGATTGAGATACAATAATCCTACCAGAATGGGGGTATTATTGCTTTACTAAAAAACGTCTAGAATAAAACAAAGATAGTGTTAACACTATCTCAAAAAAGGGGTGTGTTTTATGGCTATAACTGTAAATGAAGCATTAGAACTTGAGATACTCAAAGGATTTAAGGTTATTGCAGGGAAAAAGGGACTTTCAAATAAAATAACACATGTAGCAGTTTGGGATTATGAAATCGGTGATTTAATAGCAGAAAATTTTAGTCAAGGAGATTTTGCATTAAGTACATTAGTTGCAATAAAAGATGGGATTGATCAGTTGTATGGAATTGTAGAAAGAATGATTACAGTAGGGATAAGTTGCCTGGCAATTAAGAATATTTATTTTAATTATATTCCAAGCGACGTGATTAAGCTTGCAGATGAGAAGCATTTTCCTCTTATGATGTTTAGTGATACGTTTACTGAAGATGTAATTGTATATGTTAATAAAGCTATTAATGAGAATAAGGAATATGAAAATTTAGCATTAAAAATAGATAATATTATATATAACAATTTGAATGATTTAAATATAAAAAAAATTGCCCTTAAGATTAATATAAATTTTAAAGAAAAAAACATAGTAGCCTTTTGCAAGAAAAAAAACAGCAAATTCAGGAGAGTAATAGAAAACGTTTCAGACAGGGAAATGGAGGAAGCTTTTAGTAAAGTTATACCATATAAGCAAGGGTATATTCTTATTAATACTTTTGAAGAAGCAGAACAAAAAGATATTTACAAGACGATTTTTAGAAGGCTTAAGTGGCAGGGATTTACTCAGGAAGAATATATTATAGGAGTAGGCAGGTTACATGAACATTTAGGAAGTTTGAATAATTCAATACAGGAAAGTTTATATGCTTTTAAATATTCAATGATATATAAAAAAAATATTTCATTTTTTTATGAAATCGGTATTAATAAAATAATTATGCCAATTATTGATAGCCCATGTGTATTAAAATATTATAACGAAATGATAGAACCATTAATTCTTTATGATAAAAATAATGAAACAGAATTGTTAAAAACTGCTGTAAAATATATTGAAAATAATGGGAATATAAAAGCTACTTCAGAAGAATTATTTCAGCATGGTAATACTGTAAGGTATAGAATAAACAGAATAAATGAAATATTTAATGAAAATTGTAAAATAGAACATTTTTACGAAGAACTTGCAGTAGCCATTAGAATATACGCTTTATTCAATAATTCATTGTAAATTTTACAATGGAATATGATTTATAATTTGAATTATTACAAACTCAAAGTGTCCTCTAATAATGTATTATGTGTTTGTAAGAAAAAATAATAAATAAATTCGAAAGCTAATTTCCACTAAAATAGGTAAGCTTTCGAATCTATTTATAAACATAAGGAGGACAAACTATGAAACATTTAAAAATTGCTTATACCACAGGGTCTAAAGAGTATTTTTCAACTAATAGAAGCGTAATTTTAGCTGGAGATACTGATTATACAGACGTAGCTGCGGTTATATTAACTAATTTGGATACTAACTTAATTAATGAGGTATATGATACAAAGTTTGGGATTCCCATATTTGTTATTTCACAAAATAAATCTAAGCTAGACGATGAGCTCTTAAAAAAAGTATATAAGGTTTATAGTGTAGTGAATTTAACTGATTTGGATGTAAACCTTTTAAAACAAGAAATCGAAATTGCTGCAAATCAATATGAAGAAAAGGTATTACCACCCTTCTTTAAAACATTGGTTAATTATGTTGAAAAAGGTAATCTACAATTTGATTGTCCTGGACATCAAGGTGGTCAATATTTCACTAAACATCCAGCAGGAAGATTTCTCCATGATTTTTATGGTGAGAATGTTTTTCGCTCAGATATTTGTAATGCAGATGTTGCATTAGGAGATTTGTTAATACATGAGGGTCCAGCAATGGAAGCTGAAAAACATGCTGCTAAAGTATTTAATGCCGATAAAACTTATTTTGTAATGAATGGAACTAGTGCTTCTAATTCTGTAGTAACAAATGCTATAGTTGCTCCAGGTGATTTAGTTTTATTTGATAGAAATAATCATAAATCTATATATAATTCAGCTTTGGTACAATCAGGAGGTAATCCGGTATACTTAGAAACTGCTCGTAACCCATTTGGATTTATTGGTGGTATTGATGAGCATTGCTTTAATGAAGATTATTTAAGAGGATTAATTGCCAAAGTGGATCCTAAAAAGGCTAAGGATAAAAGACCATTTAGATTAGCTGTAATACAACTTGGAACTTATGATGGAACTATTTATAATGCTAGACAAGTAGTTGATAAAATTGGACATCTTTGTGATTATATTTTGTTTGATTCAGCATGGGTTGGATATGAACAATTTATTCCTATGATGAGAGACTGTTCTCCTTTATTACTAGATTTAAATGAGAATGATCCTGGAATATTTGTAACACAATCTGTTCACAAACAACAGGCTGGATTTTCTCAAGCATCACAAATCCATAAAAAAGATAAACATATTAAAGGTCAAAAACGTTATGTAACTCATAAACGATTAAATAATGCATTTATGATACACGCTTGTACTAGCCCTTTTTATCCAATATTTGCATCATTGGATGTTAATGCAAAAATTCAAGAAGGAGAAGCCGGCAAGCGCTTATGGGCAGACTGCGTAAAAGTTGGTATAGATGCTAGAAAAGATGTTCTAAAAAGTTGTTCATTAATCAAACCATTTATCCCACCAATTATAAATGGAAAAAAATGGCAAGAATATGATACCGATGAAATTGCTAATAACATTGAATTTTTTAAATTTCATCCAGGAGAAAAATGGCATTCATTTGAAGGATACGGAGAAAATCAATATTTCGTTGATCCAAATAAGTTTATGCTAACAACACCAGGAATTGATGTTGAAAGTGGAGAATATGAAAATTTTGGTATTCCTGCTATTATTCTTGCAAATTATTTAAGAGAAAATGGAATCATACCAGAAAAAAATGATTTGAATTCTATATTGTTCTTATTAACTCCAGCAGAGACTTCATCAAAAATGAAGAGTCTTGTAGCACAACTTGCAAAATTTGAACAGATTATAAAAGAAGATGCACCATTAAATAAAGTATTACCAAATCTTTATAATAATAATGTAGATACATATAAAGGATATACAATTAGAAGGCTATGTCAAGAAATGCATGATTTTTACAAAAAAAATGATGCAAAAACATTACAAAAAAATTGTTCAGAGCCGATTCATTCCCTGAAAGAGCAATGAATCCTCAAGAAGCTAATTGGGAATTAGTAAGAAATAATGCGAAGCTAGTTAGATTAGACCACATTGTAGGTGAAGTAGCACTAGAAGGTGCACTACCATATCCACCTGGAATATTCTGCGTTGCCCCTGGAGAAAAGTGGAATGAAGTAGCTCAAAAATACTTCTTAATATTAGAAGCAGGAATTAACCAGTTTCCAGGATTTGCTCCAGAAATTCAAGGAGTATATTTAGAAAAAGAAAACGGTGGAGTTAAAGCTTACGGATATGTGCTAGATAAAAAAATCAATTAACATTCATTAGTAGCTTAAGAATATAATAATTAAATTTATAGATTATATCTTAAGCTACTAATAGATAAATAAGTTAATGGAGGAATTAATTATGAGTAAGGATAAAAGCAAGATGAGTGTTGGTCAGCTTACACTAGTAACTGCAATAAATATGATGGGTTCTGGAATAATAATGCTTCCAACTCAATTGGCTAAAGTTGGAACAATGTCAATCCTCTCATGGCTTGTAACGGCAGTGGGGTCAATGGCATTAGCTTATGGTTTTGCTCAATGTGGTATGTTTAGCCACAAATCCGGCGGTATGGGAGGGTATGCAGAATACTCTTATGGAAAAGCAGGAAGTTTTATGGCTAATTATTCTTATGGTTTATCTTTAGTAATTGCTAATGTAGCAATTGCAATTGCTGCTGTAGGTTATGGTTCAGTATTTTTAGGAGTGAGCCCTTCCCCCATTTTAGTGGGATTATGGACAATCTTTACTTTATGGTTAGCTACAGTGCTTAATTTTAAAGGAGCAAGCGTTAGCGGTAAAATTAGTTCAATTACTGTATGGGGTGCAATTATACCTGTGTTATTCATTTCTGTATTTGGATGGTTTTGGTTTAGCGGGAGAATATACGTAAATTCATGGAATCCTAATAATTTACCATTATTTAGTGGAATTGGTAAATCAATCTCCATAACTTTATGGGCGTTCTTAGGACTTGAATCAGCCTCTGCAAATATGGATGCAGTTGAAAATCCACGAAAAAATGTTCCAATTGCATGTTTAGGAGGAACCATTGGTGCCGCTATAATATATATTGTTTCAACAAATGTTATTGCTGGTATCGTTCCAAATTCAGCATTGTTAGCATCTAATGCACCTTTTGGATTAGCTTTTGCTTCTATTTTTAATCCGGTTGTAGGAAAGATTGTTATTGCTCTAATGATTATATCATGCTTTGGTTCTTTATTTAGCTGGCAGTTTACTATTTCACAAGTGTTTAAAAGTTCTGCAATTGAAGGATATTTTCCTAAAATATTTGGTAAAGTTACCAACAGTGGGACTCCAATTGCTGGAATTATCATTATTACTATTGTTCAATCATTACTTGCTTTGATGACAATTAGTCCAAGTTTAGCTACTCAATTCAATATACTAATTAATTTGGCAGTGGTTACAAATATTATTCCGTATTTGCTATCAATGTCGTCATTGAACGTAATACTAAGATCAGAAAATGTTCAAGCTAATAAAATAAAATTAACTACTTTTGTTGCTTTAGTAGCTTCATTATATAGTTTATATGCTCTTTATTCTTCAGGTTCCGAGTCAATGCTATATGGTTCTATAGCAACATTTGCTGGATGGACATTATATGGCTTTGTTTCACATCGTTTTGATTTGAAAAAAGACAATGGTAATGTTGCTTAGAATGGTATATTTATCAAGATAAATTAACAATAAGAGAGAGTTAAGTAGAAAAAGGTGATTCCTGTATTAACTGGAGTCACCTTTTTTAATGGATATTTTCGTATTTCGAGGGACAAGAAATCTGAACAAATAACTAGGGATGGAACATTGGAAATATAATAAGGTGTGAGTTTTGCGAAAAATAAGATCAGTAATAAGATAATTATTGCTATAGTGAGCTGTTCAATTTTAGTATCAGCAATTGTGAGAATTACAAGTATTGTTGAAGCTACAAGTATAATCAAGCAGGAGGCCACAGAAAAGTTGTCATATGTAGCTTCTAGTAAAGGAAATGAATATACAGTACATACTACAAAGGTCGAAAATACGGTAAAAGAGTTATTAGGGCTAGTTTTAGGCACAATAGATGTTTCTAAGGTTAAAGATCCAAATTATATGAACGCATACGAGAAAAAATTAAGTTCTCTAATGAAGAGTTTAGGCAATAGTAATATTGGGCTTGTAGGTCTATATGTGAATTTTGATCCTAAATTTACAGGTGGAAATAAGCCTTACTCTGTAACATATAAATATGATGAGAAGAAAAAACAAAGTTGGATGGTTAATGATAATTCAAAATTAGAGGACAATAAGGAAAGTAATGCTGATATGAATTGGTATTATAGCGCAATTAAGGCCAAGAAAGGTGTGTGGTCAAAACCTTACATAGATGCCGGTAGCAAAGTGGAAATGATATCATTTACTATGCCAGTATATGTTAATAATCAATTAGTTGGAGTAACGGGTATGGATATTTCATTTGCTAGTTTGCGAAAAATAGTTTTGAATACAAAGATTTATTGAAGAAGTTTCTGCAACTATGGAAGAACAAGAAGTAGCAATTAAAAACGTGTTTCAAACCGTAGAACAATTAAAGCAAATAGCAGTTTTATTAGATGAAATAGTTAGTAAATTTACTGTTTAAAATCGCATTATGCATACTTATGCATGAACCTATTGATTTTTTTATATAAAATTAAAAAATTAACTTATATATAAGTTTCTTACAAATGGTTATTTATTTGTTATACACCAGGGCAATATTAAATTTATACATGAAATTATACATTGAATTATAATATAACAGTTGTAATTGTATAAATATAATAGTATAATTATACAAAATGATGAATAAATATAAATGTATGAAAGGCTATAGGTGATAAACATGAATAATTATAAAGGAATGGAAGGTGCTAAAATGGTTGATTTAAAAAACAAAAGTTTTCTAACCCTAAAAGATTTTTCTAAAGAAGAAATAGAATATTTTATAGATTTAGCAGCAAAACTGAAAATGGACAAAAAAGCAGGTACAGAAGTCCAAAAACTTAAAGGGAAAAACATTGTGTTGATATTTGAGAAAGATTCTACAAGAACGAGATGTTCATTTGAGGTCGGCGCAAAGGACCAAGGTGCACACACCACTTATATAGGAGCAGAAGGATCACAAATAAGCAAAAAAGAATCCATTAAGGATACTGCAAGGGTTTTAGGAAAAATGTTTGACGGTATTGAATTTAGGGGATATGACCAAAAAGTAGTTGAAGAATTAGCAGAATACTCAAAGGTACCAGTCTGGAATGGACTTACAGATATAGATCATCCAACTCAAGTTTTAGCTGATTTTCTTACATTAAAAGAGCATATAAATAAGCCCTTAAATGAGATAAAAATAGTATATTTAGGTGATGGAAGAAACAATACTGCTAACTCACTTATGATTGGTGCAAGTAAGGTAGGAATGGATTTTAGAATAGCTGCACCTTCAAATCTTCAACCAGAAAAAGAACTTTTAAAAGAATGTGAAAAATTTGCTGAGAAAAGCGGAGGTAAGATTACTATTACAAGCGATGTAGATAAAGCTGTTTTAGATGCAGATGTATTATATACTGATATTTGGGTGTCTATGGGAGAAAAAGAAAATATTTGGAAAGAAAGAATAGAAACGTTATTGCCTTACCAGATAAATATGGAACTTATAAAAAAGACAGGCAATAAGAATGTAAAGTTTATGCATTGTTTACCAGCTTTTCATGACTTTAAGACAGAAACAGTACAAGAACTATACAGCAAATATGGAATTGAGCCTTTTGAAGTGACAGATGAAGTATTCGAAGGGGAACACTCTATTGTTTTTGATGAAGCAGAAAACAGGTTGCATACTATAAAGGCTGTTATGGTTGCTACATTAGGAGAATAGTGGATTCTTATATGAATTAATAAATGTAGAAGGGAAGGAACGTTAGATTAAAAACGTTCCTTCTTTAATTATAAATTATAAGTAGTATGGGTTATCATTATTACCATCTACCATCATTAGGCCTATTATGATAAAAATGGTGATGATGATGTATTACATAATGTACGTTAGGAGGATAAGGCCAAGGTTGAGGCCAAATTGGCTGAGGACGTATAGGACGAGGAGGATATGGTTGTGGATGAGGACGTATTGGTTGATTAGCATAAGGCATAGGGCGACCATCATTGTCTAGTCTATACATATCAAATGGACACAGAGGCGAATCATTATCATCATAATTAGTAGAATCTACAGGATCAATATTGTCATCTATAGGTTGTGTATATTGAGTACTCATATCATTTGCATTTTTATTATTAGTGTCAGAAACTTGATTTTGATTTCTATCAAACATATATTCCTCCAAAATTTTAATTATCTACATTTTTATTGTATGATTTGGGAAAAATAAAGTTACACAATACACGCAAACTTAGAATAAATAAGGTGGGAACCTTAAATAAAACTATATTTTATTTGCAAACTCTATTATAATTAATACAAAGTTATAGAATTAATTGTTTTGATTTTCATTAAATATAAATGTATGTGAGAGGTGGAGTAAACATGGCATTACATCATAATAAAAAAAAGCGAGATGAAGAAGGCTTTAAGGATTTGTATACTAATTCAATATCCGAGAGGCAACTTCCGAAAAATGAGTTACCTGAAAAAATTTCCGATCCTCAAGTGATTAAGCAATTGGTGTCTGATGAGCTTTTTATGGATGGAAATGCACGTCAAAATCTAGCAACATTCTGCACTACATACATTGAAGACGAAGTTCGGGACCTTATGGATTTGTCAATTGATAAAAATATGATAGACAAGGATGAGTACCCACAAACTGCTGAAATCGAACAGCGATGTGTCAGTATATTGGCAAATCTTTGGCATTCACCTGAAAAAAAGGACACCATTGGATGTTCTACAACTGGATCTAGTGAAGCAGCAATGCTGGGGGGATTAGCACTTAAATGGCAATGGCGCAAGCGTCGCGCTGCTGAGGGAAAAGCTACAGATAAGCCTAATTTTGTGTGTGGACCAGTACAGATATGTTGGCATAAATTTGCACGTTACTTTGATGTTGAAATTAGAGAGATACCTATAACATCAAATGCTTTAGGTATGGAGGCAAATCAACTAAAGGACTATTGCGATGAGAATACAATTGGAGTAGTTGCAACTTTGGGTAGTACATTTACTGGAATTTATGAACCGGTTCAGGAGATAGCAAAAGCTTTAGATGTGATTCAGAAAGAGAAAGGCTGGGATATTCCAATTCACGTGGATGGAGCTAGTGGAGCGTTTATTGCACCATTTATACATACGGACCTCAAGTGGGATTTTTTCATTCCTAGGGTTAAATCTATTAACGCTTCAGGTCATAAATTTGGTATGGCTCCACTTGGCGTAGGCTGGATTATTTGGAGAACAGCAGCAGATCTACCTAAGGAACTAATCTTTAATGTTGACTATTTAGGAGGCCAATTACCAACATTTGCATTGAATTTCTCAAGACCTGCAGGTCAAATTATTGCTCAATATTATAATTTTTTGCGGCTGGGTCGTGAGGGTTACACTGCAATTCAGAATGACTGTGCTAGCACTGCACAGTATTTAGGTCAGCAGCTAAAAAACATAGATTTATTGGAAGTATTATATGATGGTCATGGAGGGATACCAACAGTTTGTTATTCCCTAAAGGACGAAAAAACAGCTGGATTTTCGCTTTATGACCTTTCTGATCGATTAAGAGATGCATGGTTGGCAAATTGCATCTTATCCACTTCCAAGCAATCGCCAGAATACAACGGTACAACGTATTTTAATTCGTCACGGTGTTAGTCGCGATATGATATTTTTACTTCTTCGTGATTTACGTAAGGAATTAGAACATTTAAAACATAATCCAGTGTTAGGCTCTTCAGAAAAAGTTAGTTTTCATCACTGATGATAAGTGACAAGTTAAGGCATCAGCAAAAGCAGTAAGATATTAAGAATTCTTACTGCTTTTACTGTGTTTAGCTAAATTCCATAACTAGAATTATAGCTAATATTTTATACACAAAAAGGAATTGAAAGTGAGCTTACATTTTAATTATTGACATATGTAGTTAAAATATTCATTTCATAATGAAATATCTATGAAAGCATTCAGTTAAATTTGCTATAAGGCACAATCAACAAAATTTCAATTACATATTTTTTTTCAAAAACTTAATTAAATAACTTAATGTGTAAAAATCACAATCCAATTCAGCCTCAATTAGATTTAATCCATTAATTAAGGTTTTTTCATCAAAATTATCTAGTAATATCGTTAAATTTATTATGTTAATGTGACCATCTTTTGTATCAAGAACTCTGGATTTTTTTACATATTTGTTCTCCATTACATTTTTAACAGCTGTTTCAAGTTCTTCACTAAGTTCAAGTTCTGGCATTTTCTTATAAATTTTAATATCAGATTCATCAATGTTAAAATTCTTAGCACTATTAACGTCAGTTGACAAAAATATAGTGTTTATAAATTTTGCATCTTTGAAATCAACCCCAGCTAAATTAACAGAGTCAAAAACAGCATTTTCAAAAGTGGCATTCTTGAAATCACTACCTTTAAGGTTTGTTCCAATGAATTCAGTCCATTTAAATGTACAATTATAAAAATCACAAGACTTAAAATGTGCACCTCTAAGACTGGTATAATCAAAATTTGAGTTTGAAAAATCACAATTATAGCAATTGCTTCGCTCAAAATTTTTATACATAAAGTTTTTACCTTTTTTCTCTATATTGTTGTAAACAAAATTACCTTTAACACTTCTATTAGTAGCCATTTTTAAACCTCCATAGCAAATATTTTTATTTGCCTTTATCATATTAATATAGTTAAAAAAACTTCTGCCAATTTTGAAAAGTGGTCAGAAGTCTTCGTATTCATATTAAATACTATACACAATTTTAATAAAAGTCAAGGATAGAAGTATTATTTTCATTAAATTGTAACTGTTACTCAAAATACTTTGTTTATCAATAATCCTATTAAAAATGATATGAAAGATACTCCTAAACTTATTGTTAGCATTTCGGTAAATCTTTTTTTGAAGTTCAAGTCCTTTGCAACTGAAATATAAAAATTAAATAATAAAATTATTAATATTGCATTTATTATAGTAAATAACAATGAAATATAAAGGTTAGCAAATATCATGTATGGTAATAATAGAATTATCACTGTAAACATATAGGCTACACCTGTAATTATAGCAGATATCTTTGCGTTCTTAGTCGCCCCGTCAGCTTTAGAGGATAGATATTCAGAACCTGCCATGGAAAAGGCTGCGGCAACTCCAGTGATTAAAGCTGTAACTATAACGGTTCTGGAATCGTGGAGTGCAAAGGTAATACCGGAAAGCATAGCGGTAAGTTCAACTAAGGCATCATTTAGACCTAATACTATTGAACCCACATAATTTAGTCTTTCTTCATTTATTATTTGCATTAGTTCTTTTTCTTGTTCCTGTTCATGTTCTAAAATAATACGTAAATCTGCTTCTTTTACCATTAATTTTACTAAGTTATCTTCCAGGCCATCTTGACCTCTCTCCATAAATTTTACGCCAAAGGTAATTCCCAAAATTAATGAGCATAGATAATAAAACAATTCGAAAAATTCAATGGGTTTTACATCAAAACCTGTATAGCTTTTCCATATATGATAATCCATTTTTTCCTGTTCTGAAAGTAATTTTAAAGTTGCTTTGTTTTCAGGATTTTTGATTCTTTTACTTAATCTATAATACACATTTGAATGAGTGAGTTCTATTCTTTGGAGAAGTATATATTTTTTCAAATTGTCATTTTTATCATTATTCATTAAAATTCCTCCTTTAAAGTTTAAAATTAAAATTTCCACATATAATAAGGGTTTTTTCTCTAATTATAGCTATTTTAATAAGATTAAACAAGCTTGCTATGAGACTCACAAAAATGAAGTTTAAACCATTAGAGACTTATAGCTACCATTACTTTATTATGGAAAATTTTTCTCGAAAATGATATGATGTAAATATAAATAGATGTAAAAACAATGTAATTTAGGGGGAAGTGCATTATGATTTTAGGGGGAAGAGCACACGATTTTGGAAAACTTACAGTAGATGAGCTAGCATCAAAAATATCAAAACAGGGATATTTATATATACAATTGGCTTTAGCTAAGGCAATAGATGGAATAGATAGTAGTTTAGGAAAATTAAGCCCTGGAATGGCAAATTATATTAGAGATATATTTAGAAATAAAAACGTTCAAATTGTTGTTTTAGGATGTTATATAAATCCCATACATCCTAGTATTGATGAGAGGAAAAAGCATTTAGAAAGATTTAAGGAATATATAAGGTTTGCTAGGGATTTTGGATGCAGTATAGTTGGTACAGAAACAGGAAGTCTAAAAGTTGGCAATTCATGTGACTATGACAATGAAAGTGAAGCCGCATTTGAAACTTTAATCCAAAGCTTAAAGGAACTTGTTAAAGAAGCTGAAAAATTTGGAGTTATAGTAGGAATAGAGGGAGGAAAAAATGAGGTTGTAACTACACCACAAAGGATGAGAAGAGTATTAGATTTAATACCTTCAAATAATCTACAAGTTATTTATGATCCAACTAACTACTTGTCTATTTGTAATTTTAAAGACCAAGACAGAATCATTAAAGATGCCTTTGAATTATTTGGGGATAGAATGGTAGTGGTACATGCAAAGGATTTTGTGGTTGGAAATGGTAAAATTAGTACAGTAGCTGCTGGCAAAGGAAATCTAAATTATGAATTAATATTGAAACTGCTTAAGGAGAAAAAACCATATATAAATATTTTATTAGAGGACATTATAGAAGCAGATATGGAAGGAAGCATGAGATTTATCACTGATACTTATAATAGAGTTTAATTAGAAAGAGACTGCCATAGAAATAAAAAAGTTAAGAATTGAAAATTGAGATTTAATGGCGTTTTCCTTCACGCTCAGAAAATCTACATTAATTTTCAATTTTCCACTCACAATTCGAATCATAATAAATTGCTTTGCAATTTATTATGATTCTTAAGGCAGCCTCTTTTAATTATAACTTCATAATCAATTTGTTTTTCAAAGAAGATAGTCCTTCAGGAGTATGAGTTGAAATATAAACAGTAGGATTTTCTTTAATAAAAGTTCTAACCTTTGACAGGCTGTCCTTAGCTAATTCTTTATCCTCAAACACTACAGACAATTCATTTCTTCTTAGAGCTTCATCTGTATAAGTTATATCCCCATGAATCATGTAGAATAAATCATTAAATTCCACAACAACTATAGAAGTTCCTTTAGTATGACCAGGTGCAGGTAACATAACGATTCCATCAGCTATTTTCTTGCTGCTATCAAAATTTTTATATTTACCATCTTCAAAATTAACTTTAATTATGTTTTCGCCATTCAAGTTCATGTCATCTGCTTCAGTTTTGGATATATAAATTTTTGCTTTGTTAAATAATCTTAATTCTCCGGTGTGATCGGGATGTTTATGAGTAACTATAACTTTGTCTATGTCATCTGGTTTGTATCCAACATTTTTTAGAGCGGTTGCAAAATCAGCAACTTTTTCTCCCATATATAACATTTGATCTGGCTTTTTTTCAAAAGGTGGAGTTTCAATTGGTAGCCCTGTGTCTACTAAAATCAGTTCTTTACCTGTATCAATTAAATAATTTTGCAAACTAGCTGGATATATTTTATTTGGATCCACATCTTCTTTTGCCATAGATCCACCTAAAGCAAAGGCTTCTTTCATTTCACCATTTTTGTAAAATTCTAAAGCTGTAATTTTCATTGTAATTCCTCCTCGGTATAATAGGTTTTTAATGTTTTAATGGTTATTTATGGAAAAACATTGTATGCACACAGTATACTGCTTAAAATTTATATATACAAGTCTTGACAACAATCTAAAAATAGTGCAATATATGCATATACATATATTAAGTTGGAGGTAGATTTATGTGCAGCTTAAATTCATCTGATAAGGAACATATGAAAAATTGTGCTTGTGGTAATCTTAGAAAAGCTACTCGAACTATTACTCAGTTTTATGATAAAATACTTCAACCAACAGGTCTTAGGAGTACACAATGCTCACTATTATTAGATATTTATTTGAATGAAAATATTTCTGTTTGTGATCTTGGCTGCATTTTGCTCATGGATCAAAGTACTGTAACAAGAAACATTGAAGTGC
This sequence comes from uncultured Clostridiaceae bacterium, assembly GCA_963725425.1. Lineage (GTDB taxonomy): Bacteria > Bacillota > Clostridia > Clostridiales > Clostridiaceae > Clostridium_I. Next base: position 73,516 of record CAVRYJ010000043.1, on the reverse strand, counting down.
TTAGGAAAAACGGTTATATTAACATAAAAAAAGAAGAAAGAGATAGCAGAAAAAAATCTATATCTATAACTGATAAGGGTCTAAAAATAATAGAGGCGGCTACTCCACTATGGCATGAAGCACAGGGAAAAATTGAGAATGGTATTGGCAAAGTGCGATTTGAAGAATTATTAAAAACCTTAAAAGATATTGAAATTTTAGTAGAGTAAATTTTTTTAACATAATATATGCATATACATGGAAAAAAATTAAGCTTTAAGAGGAGATTAAAAAATGAGTCTTATAACTGTAGATGAAGATAAATGTATTAAGTGTGGACAATGTATTAAGGAATGTCCGTCATTTGTATTAAAAATGGGAGAAAAGGGTCCAGAGGCAATAGCTCCAGAAGCGTGTATTGCCTGTGGCCATTGCACAGCTGTATGTCCCAAAGAGGCTATAGATAATATTAAATCACCTCTAGCTGGTCAAATTGATTCAAAAGATTTTCCTAAATTAAACGCTGAGGAAGCTGAACATTTTTTAAGATCCCGTAGATCTGTAAGAAATTATAAAGAAAAATCAGTAACTAAAGAAGAAATGACAAAATTAGTTGATATTGCAAGACTTGCGCCTACTGGTAGTAATGCACAAGGAATATCATTTGTGGGAGTTTTGGACACTAAAGTAGTTAAAAAAGCTCTTGATCTTACCGTTGAGTGGTTGGAAAACTCTTCATTTAAGGATAATGTTAAAGGAATTATAAAAAGTTACAGGGAATTCGGAGTAGATGGAATTCTTCGTGGCGCTCCAAACCTAGTATTAGCTGTTGCAGACAAAAACTTTTCAAGGGGAAGAGAAAACTCAGTTTTTTCTTTGGCTTATTTAGAATTATATGCACCTTCACTAGGTCTTGGTTCATGTTGGGCTGGATTTTTTGAAGTCTGCGCATTAAGTCCAGATTCTCCAATGCTTAAATTATTTAATATTCCAGAAGGAAAAAAGATAACAGGAGCAGTTATGGTTGGATATCCTAAGTACAGTTATAAGAGGCTTGTAGATAGAAATCCGTTAGAAGTTACTTTTATTTAATAGAAAACTGTTTAGTAATTGAATAGTAATATTTATAGAGGTGTGTCAAATAATTTTGAAACACCTCTATAATTTTGAGAAAACTAATGAAGTATTTTTATATCGCCAGAAGAAGCATCTAAATTAATCTTGTTTTTGCCATTTACTACTACCCCTTGAATTTTATGATCATCATTCTTACCAGAAATGGTTATTGGAAATTCACATGTTACATCACCTGAACTTGCTGATGCATCTAAATTAAATTCAGCAGAGATTGGAAGGGTAAGCACAAGTTGTCCAGAAGAAGAATGCATATCTATGCTATTATGAAAATCTCCATATTCTATATTTGTATCACCAGAAGAACTTCCTAATTTTAAATCACCACTAAAGTTATTAATATTAATAGATCCTGATGATGAAATCAAGGAAGTAGTGTTTGTAGTTAATTTGTCAGCTTTTAAATTCCCTGAACTATTAGAATAATTAAATGTATTAGCATTAATATTGTTCATATTTAAGTCTCCAGAACTTATATTACAATCAAGCTTATTAAATTTATATTCATTAACATTTATATCTCCAGAAGAGCATGTCAATTCAACATCCTTATTATAATCAGAAGGAATGTACACATCAAGCTTAATATTTGAGTTAAGAAAACCAGAAGTAGTGTTAGTTTCGTTAACTTCTTTTATAACTAAAGAGTTACCAGATTTAGTGCATTGGATTTCAGGCTTTGTATAACTATTATTTGAGGTCACATCTCCATAAAAATGCACCTTAACATTAGATGTGCCTTCTGGGATTATATTTATAGTGGCAGAGTAAGCATTCACGTTAATCTCATTTATACCATCAAGGCTAGAAGTTTTAGTATCATCAATGGAGTTGTTAGCATCTGATTTAGTATCATTAATAGAGTTGTTAGTAGTTGTTTTAGTATGATTTGTCAATTGGCCAGTTTTTATTATTCCACTCACTGGATTTGTGCCAGTTCCAATCATTATCATTTTTCCCAAACCAAAACTAACAAGCATTATACCTAAAAGATATATTACTATTTTCTTAATGTTAAATTTCTTTTTATCCTTTGGAACTTCATTGCGTTCTTGCTTGTCTGATGTTCTGTACTGATTAGCTATGTTGTTTGGATCACCTAGTTCTTTTATTAATTCTTCTTCACTTTTTCCACTTTCTTCTCCTATTCTAAAGTGTTCCTCATAATCATATAATATTTCTTTTCTTTCTTCATCTTTGAAATCACTAAGAGATATTTCTAAAATGTGTAAAAATTCCTTTTTATTCATTTGAACCGCCCTCCATAACAATACTATTAACCTCTTTAACATAATCAAACCATTCTTTTAAAAGCTCTTCTTTTGTATCCTTACCAAGATCTGTTAGCTTATAATACTTTCTAGGAGGTCCTTCTTGAGATTCTTGAAGGTATGTTATAAAATAGCCCTCATGATTAAGTCTCCTAAGTATTGGATAAATAGTACCGTCAGAAATTTCAATACTTTTGGAAATTTCATTTACCAGCTCATAACCATAACAATCTTTTTTATCTAATACAGCTAACACACAAAGCTCAAGAATACCTTTTTTTAATTGTGTGTTCATCGAATCACACTCCTTGTAAGTTGTGTTTAACTATTTTTATTTTCCATAATTACACTATAACATTCACTACTGTTTATTGCAAGATACCATTCAATATATCTTAGCACTTTTTATTGAATTCATGTAAAAAAAATTATTTGACAAGTTAGCAGAATAATAGTATATATAAACTATACATATTAAGTATACTTTCAGGGAGAACTATATGAAAATAACACAAGAAGCAGATTACGGATTAAGAGTTGTACTTTATCTATCGAAGTTGGAATATGGAGAAAGAATAGACTCAGGAACTATGTCAGAAAATAATGAGATTCCACTAAGATTTTTATTAAAGCTTCTAAGAAAGCTTATAGATTCAGGAATTATCAAATCCTATAGAGGGGTTAATGGCGGATACGCTCTAAATAAACTTCCAGAGAAAATTACACTGAAGGATGTTGTTGAGGCTATAGATGGTCCTATTTCTGTTAACCGTTGTTTGATTGATCCGGAATTTTGTAATGCAAAACAAAAAGGACCATGTGAAATTCATAGAGCATTAGCAGGAGTACAACAGAAGCTCTTAAGCGAGCTAGAAAAAGTAAATTTTAAAGATCTTAAAGATGGGGAATATTAAGTGTTACTATATAGCAAAATACGGGTAGGAATAAAAAGATTTGTGGAAAAAATGAATTTTAACTCATTTTTTCCACAAATCTTTTTAAGTTAGAAATAGTACTTAGCTATTTCTAACTATTATACTGACAATACAGTTAAGAATACATAATAATAACCGATAACTAATCGGAGGGAAAGATAATATGGATAAAGTTAATACAAACTATAATGAAATAACAAAATAGCATAAAAATATTTTACAAAATAAGGGGATAACGTATGATAAAATTATTTAAAGATTTAAAAATATGGATTAAAATAGTAGTATTGGTTGCCTTTTTAGCTATATTCATAGGAATTGTAGGATTTATAGGAACTAGCAATATGCAAAAAATAGAGGCAAATACATCGCTTTTACATGACTATGATTTAAAGACTATACAACAAATTAATCTGTTAACAGAAAATTATTCAGATATTAGATCTGATTTAATTAAGATGGCTTATAAGGAAAGAAAAGCTCCTGGTGAAAATGTACAAATTGCTAAAGAAGTAGATGATATAACTAAAAAAAATGGTGTTTTATTTGCAACAATTAAAGCTAGTAATGAAGCTGTAAGAGTATATAAAAGCACAGCAGATGGAGCCAGTGATAAGAAAATTTTAAATGAAATTGATAATTCATCTAAACAATATTTAGCTGCAGGAAATAAAGTAATTGAATTTGCAGGAACAGGAGATTACATGGCAGCAGAAAGTAATCTTTCAGGAGCAACATCGGCAAGAACTGATCTATTTGTAGGACTAGAAGGTCTAAAGAATTCAGCTACTAAAGATGCCGATGGAATCTATATAGCTAATAATATAACCTATAATGCTTCTAAAATGCTTATAATAGCAATTACTATATTGGAAGTTTTTTTGTCACTTATATTAGGACTTTTAATATCTCTTTCTATTTCAAAAGAACTAAAAAAAGTTGTTAATTTTGCTAAAGATTTAGGTGAAGGAGATTTAACTAAGGATATAGATATTGATACAAAAGATGAAATAGGAGATCTTGCAAGAGCATTAAATAAGGCAAAACACAATATGCAACTCCTTATATCAGAGATAATGAATGGTTCTGGTGAGATTAGTGCTGCTAGTGAAGAATTATCTGCTACAACTGAAGAAGTTTCTTCAAAGATGGAAATGGTTAATGAATCTACCGTGCAGGTAACTAAGGGAATTCAAGATTTAAGTGCAACAACTGAAGAAATCAGTGCATCAACTCAGGAAATAGGGAATACAACATTAGATTTGATTAACAAAGCTGATGACAGTCTTAAATCTGCAGTTAAAATTAAGAACAGAGCCATAGAAATTAAAGAAAAAGCTACTATAAATATAGAGCAAGGAAATGTAATATATGAAAAGAATCGCACAAATATACTAAAGGCTATAGCTGATGGGAAAATAGTTAGTGATGTTACTATTATGGCGGATTCTATTGGAGCCATAGCGGATCAAACAAACTTACTTGCATTAAATGCTGCAATTGAAGCGGCTCGTGCTGGAGAAATGGGTAAAGGATTTGCAGTAGTTGCAGATGAAGTAAGAGATCTTGCGGAACAATCATCACAAGCAGTGGCAAACATTCAGAGTATGGTAGGCAAGATTCAGGTAGCATTTGATAATCTATCAAATAGTGGGAAAGAAGTTTTGGAATATCTTGACACTGGTGTAAAACCAAGTTATGAATTACTCATGACTACGGGTGTTCAATACGAGGAAGATGCAGAATTTATTAATAATATGGCAAGCGGAATATCTGCTTCATCAAAACAAATGAAAAAAGTTGTAGATCAAGTAACCTACGCAATAGAAAATTTATCTGCTACAACTAATGAGTCTGCTACTAGCACTGAGGACATACTTAATAATATAAATGAAATAACTCATGTTATTGCAGAGGTAGCAACAGTTGCCCAAAGCCAAGCTGAAACCGCTCAAGTGCTAACAGATGTAACTAACAAGTTTAGTGTTTAAAGAAATATTAACAGCAAATTTTCAAAAACAATGGTAAAAAATTTTCCAAAAGGATTTTTATGGGGTGGTGCAGTAGCTGCCAATCAATGTGAGGGTGCATACAATGAAGATGGTAAAGGTTTATCAACGCAAGACATTGCACCAAAAGGTATAGTTGGACCTCTTACAGAAAAGCCAACAAAAGATAATATGAAATTAATAGGTATCGATTTTTATCATAGATACAAAGAAGATGTTAAATTATTTCCTGAAATGGGGTTTAAAACATTATGGGGATGGCAAATAGATCCACAGGGATTACGTTATATGCTTAATCTTTTATATGATAGATATCAAAACCACTATTTATTATGGAGTAGTGTTTATCGCTATTGTATTAAATTAGCCAATTTTAATGCTGATGTAAATCTCAATAACTGTTGTCGCACAAAAACTATAATACACAGGGGGCAAATTTAATGGACCAAAATATTACTTTAAACTATTCTAGAAAAGTCAACAAAGCAACTATAGGTATTTTAATTTTTTTAGCACTGATTTCACTGATAATTGCTATAACTCTAAAGGCAACTGGATTATATACAGCCGTGGTAGTGTATATCTTGGTTATTATATTGTCAATTGTGACCAGGTATAAAAAAATATTTGAAATGAAAATGCCTTATTTAATAAGTATATCTATGATTTTAGCTCTTTCAAGTGCAATAAATAGTCCAAATATAATGTATGTTATTCTTATACCAATATGTATTTCCACTTTATATTTAGACAAAAAAATATTTTTGTCATCTAGTTTAATCTCAGATGTTGCATTAGTAATTATTTCAATATTATATCACTATAAGTTTCTTCAAGTGGATGGTTCATTTATTATAATTAATATAATAATATTAATCCTATTCTTTTTGACTAAATGGGGTAAAGAGCTTATTAACGATGTAATAGATCAAGATAAAAAAGCAAAAATTTCTTTGGACAATTTGCAAAACACATTTGAATCAATTGAAGGCAATACAAAATTGTTAAATAAAGATATTTCAGATTGCTTTTTAAATTTACAGGTAAACAAAGAATTGCAAAATGGAATTACTGCTAAAGTTCAAGAAGTGGAAAATGGTGTAGTTTTGCAAGCTCAAAGTGTAAGTGAAATAAATGTCATGATAAGTAATGCAGATAACAAAAATATAGAAACAGAAAGGTTATCGCATAAGTTAGGTGATGTTTCAAATAATACTAGCAAAATAGTTATAGACGGATCTAAAGAAATTGTTAATATGGATAATCAAATGAAAATCATAACTGCGGCTGTAACTGAATCTGTAGGCACTGTCCAGGAACTCCAAGTAGATATGGGACAAGTAAATAACTTCCTATCTAGTATAACTCAAATTGCAGAACAAACAAATTTATTGGCTTTAAATGCCGCTATTGAAGCCGCTAGGGCTGGTGAATCTGGGAAAGGGTTTGCAGTTGTAGCTGACGAAGTTCGACACCTGGCAGAACAAAGTGCTAGTGCTGTTGCTGAAACAGGACAAATTATTGCTCTTATAAATGAAAAGACTAAAAATGTTTTAGATAAAGTACAAGAGGGAAATGTAGCTACACAAAAAGGTGAAGTAATTGTCCTTGAAGTTAATAAAATTTTTGAAAAGATTCAAATGTCATTTAAGGAGATTGATGTATATATATCAAATGAATTAGCCATGATTGAGGAAACAACCTCTATTATTTCTAATATTAGAAATAAATCAGATGCTATATCAACTATATCAGAAGCCCATTCTGAAGCCACTGAAAATATGATTTCAATATTGAAAGAACAAAGCCTAAATATTCAAGGAATTAATACATCAATGGGGGAAATAAAAATTTCTAGTGAAAGTCTTAATGAGATTATTAATAAAAAATAAATTATAAATTATAAAAAGGTAGAAGCTAAACTCATTGGGAGTAACTAATGGGACTAGCTTCTATTTCGTAGTAAAATTAAAAAAATAACTAATGGATGATGATTATATGTCATATCCAACCCAAAGTTACTCAATGGTTGTTCTTGTCTGCTAATTCCCAGAATATAATTCCTTTATTCTATTGTTAACATCACCACTATAAATGCCACCATGATAACATATTACGGTTTCTATATCATATTGGGAAAGCTTTTTTAGTGAAGCCACAGCTTCCTCCATATTGAAGGTGAATTTAGGGTTAGGACCGCATAATTTACCTTCAATTACATTTAGGGCATCGCCAGATACAAGTGTTTTGTATTTTTTAAGATAAAGGCATATATGTCCTGGTGTATGACCTGGAGTATATATTATTTGTATGCCTCCACAAAATGCTAGAAACTCACCATCTTCAAGGGTCTTGTCTACTTTAGCCGTTAGATTAGAAAAAGTCTTTTTTATTTTCTTACGCTTTTCTTCTGGAAATTTATTAAGCATAACTTCCATTTCTGCAATTCGCTTTGGAGTCATTTTTATTGGTGTAAGGTCTCCTTGTATATATGGTTTTTCAACTTCATGGGAAAAAACCTGCACCGGCATGGTTGAGCCCTTAACTATTGCGGCTAGGCTTCCAATATGGTCTGTATCTTGGTGAGTGATAATGATTTTACTTATGCTGTCAAAGGGAACTCCTGCTTTTTCTACACTTTCACGTATTAATTCTCGTTCACCGGGTAGTCCAGTGTCAACAAGTACAACTTCTGAATCATCCCAGATCAGAGTTGGATTGAAAACTCCGAGAGTTCCAAACATACTACCATGAATTTCAAGCATTTCAAGTCCATTGGCTATTTTCATATTTTTCCAAAACCCAAATTAGGGTTTTGTTCACCTCCTATTATCTTTATTTTCATTCTATCATATATAAAAGTGTACATCTATGGAAATTGCTTAGATTTATGACAATTGTGCTCTCATTTAAATATGAGATGGAGCAATGAAAAATAATAAAATCTCACTTCAAGAACACACAAAAATGTAGTTTAGGAACCTATTGACAATTTATAACTGCGGTTGTAGTATGAAATTATAAACTAAAATTGTAGTGGGAGGAATTAAATTGAAGCACTTACTAAGAACAACTCAATTAAAATGGTCAATTACGGGTTTTTCTATTATATGTTTAATTGGAATCGTATTTTTGGTAAATCCCAGAGTTGACGCAAGTACTTCTAAAAAAACTTCAAGCACAGAAATTATTAAATCAAATAATAATAATAATAACTCAACTATTGAAAGTGGGCAAAAAACAAATAATACTGCTGAAAACAATAGTTCTGGTGAAACTAGAGACAAGGAAGATTATTTAACATCGCTGAATATTATACTGCCTCAAAATTGGAGTATTGATAACAGTCAAAAATCAGAATATGTCATTAAAGATGAAAAAAGTGAAGGTCTAGGATTAATAGACGCATTTGATTATGTGGATGATTTTGATTTATTAAAACAAAAGCCAAATCATAGCTCGGTAACTAAGGATGAGTATATAAATATACCACTTGGTAAGTGTAGATTAATAACATTAGATTCTGACAATGGTACTGCATCATCAGGCATTACTGGAACACATAATCAATATTATGCTGCAATTCCTGTAAATGAAAAAGTTATATATGTATTGAGTTTTGACAAAAATGATAAAAAATCTGAGACTAAGGAGCAATTTATTAAAATTTTAAAAAGCTTAATTATTAGAAGATAGAAGCTAGGCTCATCTACACTCATTAATGGGAATTAGCTGCTATCTTCTATTTTTGAGCAAAATGATTATTTACTGATAGCACCTAAGTTTTTTAAATCTTCTATAAATCTATTCACATACTCTTCCTTAGTTGCCCAAGAAGTAACAAGCCTTATAATCGAATGTTCATCATCTACACTTGACCAAATAGAAAATGAATATCTTTGACTTATTTTTTGAATTAAATCGTTGGATAGTATCGGGAATATCTGATTTGTGGTAGATTTAATCATAAATTTGTAGCCTAGTTTCTCTATATTTTCACTTAACTTACTTGCCATTTCATTGGCATGATATGCTAAATCAAGAAATAAATTATCTTTAAACAGCTCTGAAAATTGTATTCCAAGTATTTTTCCTTTAGCAAGCATGGCGCCTTTTTGCTTTATATTAAATCTAAAATATCTGTTTATTTCCTCATCATTTATCACTATAGCTTCACCAAGCAAAGCTCCATTTTTAGTTCCACCAATATAGAAAACATCAACAAGCTTTGATAATTCCATTAAGGTTAAATCATTGTCTTTGGCACATAATGCAGATCCAAGGCGGGCCCCATCTAAAAATAGGAGTAAATCGTTAGCTTTGCAGAAAGAAGAAAGTTCTTCTAGCTCTGTCTTTTTATAAATGGTACCAATCTCAGTGGAATTAGAGATGTATACCAGCCTTGGTTTAACCATATGTTCATCTGTATGCATATCAAGTATTTCTTTTATTTGCTTTGGTGTTAGCTTTCCATCTTTACTTACTGCCACATTAACTTTATGTCCGGTAGCTTCTATAGCACCAGTTTCATGAACATTAATATGTCCAGTGTCTGCTGTAATTACGGATTCATATGGTTTTAATATGGAGGATATTACAAGCAAATTAGCTTGGGTACCACCGGTGACAAAATGTATATGTGCATTTGCATTATAGATCCTTTTTTTTATAAGTTTAGTTGCTTCTAGGCAATAATAATCCTCACCATACCCTTCGTGTTGTTCTAAATTACTAGAAAATAATGCCTTTAAAATATTTGGATGGGCGCCTTCACTATAATCATTTTTAAAGCTGTAAATAATATTAGTTGAATCTTGTACTTTATTATTCATTTTTAAATGCCTCCTATTTCTATATAGCTAATTATAGGCATAAATCACGTAAATAAAAACTAGAATTTATGGTTCGTAATGTTTACAGAATAATGAAACAATTATTCGTAATATCAATTAATAATAATTATTGACAAAGATAATAAGACCTAGCATAATGTAGACATACGCAAAGAAGAAGATCTTCTCTCAGAGTGTAGCAGGAAATTTAAAAAGAGAAAGGATGTGGCCTCAAAATTAAGATTAAAAATAAACATTTTAGTTTACACGAAAGTGTGGTTGTTACTTCAATCAAAGCAATAATCAGTAAAAAAAACAAACTAACCGTACTAAATTAACCCTCAAGAGTTGATGTAAAATTATACAACTATATTATTTATAAACGGGAATTGGTAAGGAGAATGGTATTGATTAAAATTTCATTAAAATATAGAAGCTAAACCCATGCGGATTAATTGATGGGAGTTAGCTTCTATATTTTGTTTTTTAGTGCATTTATTAATAACAGGATGTACCATAAAATAGACCAGGATACTGACTTGTTATTTTTTTGATGATGCATTATCATTAACTTTAAATAACGAAAGGAATGGTGATGGTATGTCATATCGTATGGAGCGTGACTCTATGGGAGAAATTAAAGTGGAGTCAGACAAACTTTGGGGTGCGCAAACTCAAAGGAGCCTTGAAAACTTTAAAATCGGCACAGAAAAAATGCCTTTAGAGATAATAAGAGCTTTTGCAATATTAAAAAAGGCTGCTGCTTTAGCTAATATGGAGCTTGGATTATTGAGTACAGAAATTGGAACAACAATAATTGTTGTATGCGATGAGATACTAGACAATAAGCTGAATGATCAGTTTCCCCTTGCAGTTTGGCAAACAGGCAGTGGTACTCAATCTAATATGAATGTAAATGAGGTTATAGCTAACCGCGCAAATCAGATTTTGGGAGAAAAAGTAGTACATCCTAATGATCACGTAAATAAGGCACAGAGTTCTAATGATACATTCCCTACTGCAATGCATATAGCAACAATTATGGAAATTGAAGAAAAATTGCTACCAGCTATTAATAAGCTTGAGAGTACATTCAGAGGTTTATCAAAGCAGTATGATGACGTTATTAAAATTGGTAGAACACATTTACAGGATGCAACCCCAATTACATTGGGACAGGAAATCAGCGGATGGTATACTATGCTAGAAAAAACAAATGGAATGATAACTTCAAGTATGGAAGAGGTTAGAGAAATTGCCATCGGTGGAACAGCAGTAGGCACAGGATTAAACACTCACCCAAAGTTTGCAGAACTTGTTGCAAAGAATATCACTAATCTTACAGGGAAAAAATTTATTTCAGCTACTAATAAATTCCACGCACTCACCAGTAAAGATGGATTAGTATTTACACATGGGGCGATGAAGGCACTTGCAGCTGATATGCTAAAAGTGGCAAATGATGTGCGCTGGCTTGCAAGCGGGCCAAGATGTGGCATAGGTGAATTAAATATCCCGGAAAATGAACCTGGAAGTTCCATTATGCCTGGAAAGGTAAATCCTACACAATGCGAGGCAATGACCATGGTATGTTGTCAGGTCATGGCAAATGATGTTGCAATAGGATTTGCCGCTTCCCAAGGTAATTTTGAGCTTAATGTATTTATGCCCGTAATTATTTATAATATGTTACAATCTGTCAGATTACTCTCTGATGCCATCGACTCCTTCAATTATAACTGTGCAGTGGGAATTACTCCAAATTACGAAAAAATAGAGCATAATTTAGAAACATCTCTTATGCTTGTGACGGCACTTACTCCAAGCATTGGCTATGATAAAGCTGCACAGATTGCTAAAACTGCTCATAAAAACGGCACAACTCTAAAACAGGCAGCAGTAGAACTAGGAATTCTCACTGAGGAAAAATATGATGCTTTAATGAATTTCAAAAGTATGGTATATCCATCACTTTAAAATAGTAAGTTAACATACTAAAAAAGATATAAGTATTAAAATTTATTAGAAAATAGAAACTAATTCTCAATTACACTAAGTAACTAGAGTTAGCTTCTGTACCATCTGAAACGAAATGGATATGTATATTTGGGTTATAGCCATAATTAAGTAAATGAAAACTAGAATTTTGATTTACAATGTTTACAGAATAATGAAATAATTATTTATAATATTATTTAATAATAATTATTGACAAAAATAATAACACCTAGTATAATAAAGACATACAAAAGAAGAAGATCTTCTCTCAGAGTGTAGTAGGAAATTTAAAAAAAGAAAGGATGTGGCCTCAAAATTAAGATTATAAACAAACATTTTAATTTACATGAAAGTGTGGTGGTTACGTCAATCAAAGCAATAACCAGTAAAAGAGATACAAACTAACCGTACTAAATTAACCCTCAAGAGTTGATGTAAAATTATACAACTATATTAGTTATAAACGGGAATTGGTAAGGAGAATTGGTATTTATTAAAAAAATTAATAAAATATAGAAGCTAACCCATACAAATTAGTTGATGGGAATTAGCTTCTATATTTTTGCGTTAAATCGAATAAATTTTTATTTTTCAAACTTATACAAAGACTACTTGCTGCATCTTTTATAGTGGTTAATTTGTATACTCTAGTTCTTTGAGTAATAGAGATGAAATCATATTTTATTCCTCTTAAATGGGTCACAAACCTGTCCATAGATTCTAAACAAGAAATAGTTCCATTACCAGAACCACCAGCTGCTGCAACGCATATTATAGGTTTTCCAGCTAAAATATTTTTATCACCACTTATTGCCTCGCACCTTCTTAATCTGTCTAAAAAATTTTTGGCACTTTCACTAAGTTCACCCCAATAAACAGGAGATATTAGGATTAAAGCATCTGAATCTTTTAAAGAGGCATGAGTTTTTTGAAAATCATCCTTTACTTGACAAATATGATCACTTCTACAAGGTCCCCATCCATTATTGCAAGCACTACAAGAAGGTATGTTTAGTTCATTCAAAGAAATTAATGATACTTCTGCACCATTTAAAAGAGCACCTTCCTTTGCTTGGGTTCCACAGGCAGCAGTTAAACCATCTTTATTTGGACTTGAAGTTATTATTGTAATTTTCATAGTTAATTCCTCCTTCATATACATCTAATTATAACGCTAATAAAGCAGATAAGGACTAAAATTTCATTTGGACATACTATAGTTGGACGTATTGTTCTTCTAAAACTAGTCTTCTCGTAACTTACCATTAGATAAATTTGTTGAAATTCTGTCATATATCTTATCTAATTTATAAAATATAAGAATAATAATGTTCAAAATTGGCAAAATTGAGGGGAGCACTTCTTACATTCAATAATGGCACTAAATAACCAATTAAACATCACCATGTTTAAATTTGCTTTATGCAGATTTGTTTTTTTCATATCGCCAGAACATTACAAGAGCTACTATTGCGAAAAATATTGGTCCAACAATCATCCAAATAGTAGTTGGAATATCTCCCTGCATTGCTGGCTGTATGATGGTAAAGAAGTTAGCAAATCCAACTGTAAATACAACAATTATTGTCCAGATTAGAGAACTTTTATAAGATTTGAAAATTATAAATGGTTTATCTATATCAGTATTTTTCTTAAATGGTGCAAATGCACCAGCTATAAACATGTAAGGTATTGTCATTGCAACATTTGTCATATTAACAAGTATTGTAAAGAACTTAGCAGCAGCGGCGCCGCCAATTGTAAGCATTATTACAAATACAATAACAATGGTACACTGTATCCACATAGCGGCATGAGGCATTCCATCTTTAACTTCACCCATTTTACCAGGCCATAATCCTTTTGGAGTTCCTTCTATCATTTGCTTTAACGGAGCATAGGAAAGAGTGAAGAAGGCGCCAGTTAATGATAAGAACATTGAAAAGCCAAAAAATCTTGCTACCCATGCACCAAGTGTTAGTGCTGCGCCTTGTGCTAACCCAAAACTTAATCCTAATTGATATCCAAGGTTTTGCATGATTACATATGCAACGTTGCCCATATGCACATTAGGTCCTGCAAGCACTTTCCAGTTTGTAAACATACCACATAATAATATTCCTAGCGAATAACCAATTGCAATAACCATAGCCGATATAATAATCCCTTTAGGGAAATTTTTCGCAGCATTTTCGGTTTCATCAACTAAGCCACCTACAACTTCAATTCCACCATATGCAAAGAGTGCAAATACTAGGAATGAAAATATTGAAAGTGGGTTTTGATATGAAGGATTAGGAGATGTAGTAAAACCTCCATGTAAAATGCCTTGTGCAAAATGTCCATGATTAGCAATAAGAACAGCTAATGCACCTATTATTAAAAAAACATTTGTTAATACAACAGCAGTACCACCAACTGAAGTAACCTTTTTGATTTTTTCTAAACCTTTTGTTGCAGTAAACGTTACCAATAAAATCCAAATAACCCCAAGTATTCCTAATGTCTGAGTAGACTTAAGTCCAAAGATACTCCATGTTGCAGTAGTATCTTTCCCAAATATTGAATTTGAAAATGGAATCCAAATTGATGAACAGATGTTTACCATCCAAACTACATATGATGCATACCACATGAAGGTACCCACGAAGGCATATTTAGCGCCAACTGATCTTTCCATCCATGAATAAATTCCACCTTTTTCATTTTTGAAAGCTGAGCCAAATTCTGCCATCATGAAAGCAAATGGTATGAAAAATGTTATTCCTGATAATATGTACCATGGAATAGCTGAATATCCCATCAAGTAAAAGGATCTAGGCATATTATTAAAACCGAAAACTGAAGTGAAAATCATTAAAATTAATGATACTAGGGTAAGTTTCGCTGAATGTTTTTTAGTTGTAGACATTTTTGCCTCCATATTTTTTTATTTTCATTCTAGAATGTACCTTTATTAGGGGTATCCATAGTAATAGAACAGTGTATGTTTACTTGCTTTTTCTACTTACTATTTTTATATACTTTATAGTCTACCATAATATCAACTCTTATGACCAATTTATATTTAATACGACAAAATATTTTAAAATAGGACTACTAACGCTATTTTTATAAATGGTAATCGCCTGGAATAATCACAATATGTACCATTTTCACAAGTACTATTAAATATTATTAAGTATTATATAGAAACAACAATTTTAGTAATACTTTTTAAAGCATAATAATTAAAAGTATTAAAACTAAAGTAAATCACGATTGACATTTATATAATAAAATAGCATATTTTAGATATATTGATATAAAATATTGTATGTGATATACTAATTATTGTAAATTGAATAATGCTTTTGATATGAAAAAGGAAATTCTTATGAGTGAGGTTGTTCTTAACTAACTAAGTAATTGAATATGTAAGTCTTTAGGAATCTTAAAAAAACTGCTTAAGAGTAGGTTAGGTTTCTATGGGATTTTTAAGGAACTTATAACTTAGATAAGAACACGGATACACTATCCTTTTCATTAGTAAGGTTATTGCCATGCATTTGCACGGCATTTTTTTGCCTGAAATTATAGTATTGTGATTAATAAATACTATAGCTTCTTGCATAATTTTAGGTGGATTAATGGGATTTGAGACTGTATATATTCCAAAAATACCATACATACAGCCTTGTATTTAATTGCGAAATTAGGATTACTAATATAATCTTTTTGTTTGAAAGGAGAATGGGTCAATTGTTAGAAATAAAGAAGGCAAACATTGATGATGCTCAATTAATTACTGACATAAAAATAAAAGCATTCAACAAAGAAATTAATACATATTTAGGAAGGAACGGAGGTCCTCAAGGATATGATAAGGTGGAGTCTGAAATTTATATTATCAAGAAGTTTATTGCTTATAAAATTGAATTAGATAATAAAATTATAGGTGCATTGTTTCTTATTTCTTTGGGTGATAGTAAGATGCGATTTGAAGATTTTGTAATAGAACCATCATTTCAAGGAAAAGGATATGGTTATAGAGTAATGGAATTGGTTGAAGAAACATATCCAGATATTAATGAATGGCAACTTTCTACACCCGTATTTAGTGTAGGTAATCAACATTTATATAAAAAATATGGATATGTAGAAGTTTTAAGAAATGAAGATGAAATTGAATATATAAAGAAAATTCAATAGTACGTAATGTTCTTTAAAGCTGAATTAAGTGAAGTCTAAAATTTTCAGTTTCATTTGAGAATTATAAAATAAAAATAAGCAGAAGGCTGTTGAACCTTTTGCTTATTTTAGTGTTAAAATACTTCCTATTTGATGGTAGAATTACTACATATGCACCGCAAAAACAAATTCATTGTTTTTCAAAGTGATTTTCTTTTTAGTACCATTTTTAACAGCGATAACGTCTACAGCAGTTCCCTCAAATTCAACCAAATACCTAGTAAGAGTTATAGAATTATCTATAAAATATCAATATTAGATTTAATTCAACTATTTACTAACAATGATTTAAAATGTATAATCAATATATCTCATATTATGCTAATATAATGCAATTAATTCAAATGTTTTACAAGCTAGTCTGAGAGTTATTTCCCATTTAGTTAAACGTTTTCAAACACTAATAATATTACAAAAGGGGTGGTTATATGTTTCTAACCAAAATGAAATTGTCTAGTAAGCTATATTTCGGATTTATTATTATGTTTTTGCTTGTTTTAGGCATAGGAATATTTTCATATGTATCTGTAATTGGAATTGGTACTTCCATGAATATTTTTGTGAATCATGATAATGAAGAGCTAACTCAAACCTATCAAATGAAGGTATATTTGAATGACTCTATAGTTAGGCTATCAAACATGTGCATAAGTAATGACAAATATTATTTGAATAATGAAAGTCGATTATTATCTACTGATTTATTGGAATATAATAGAAGTAAAGCCACATTGACAAGTCTTTTAAGTACAAGTAAAGAAAAGCAACTAATGTCTAAAATCAATGTGAATAATATGGATTACTTTAATGTTCTAGGTACTACATTAAGCACTCTTAGTGAGAACACTGTAACTAATGCTCAAGTGCAATCTATTATTAATAACATTAGTAAACCTCAAAAATCTATTTTAGACAATCTACAAAACATGATTGACCTCCAGGAGCAACGGTCTAAGACTGCATCAACTAACACAAGAAACACTATAACTGCACTTGGGGCACACCTAATTATCTTGTTAATAGTTTCTTTTATGGTTGCTTTAGCTTTTTCTACAATCATAAAGCGATTAGTTACTAGTCAAGTTAAATTGATTTCTGATGCATGCTCAAAATTTGCAGATGGGGATTTAAATTTTGAACTAAAGTCTATTACAAAAGATGAAATAGGTACAACTATAGACTCTTTAAACTTAGCAATTAAAAAATTTAATTCTAGTCTTTCAAATTTAAAAAAAGAAAGCAACAATGTATTTGAAGGCAGTGAAGCTACTAACGCATCATTTATGGACATAAATGATAGCATCCAGCAAATTTCTGCAGCAACAGAACAAATTTCTGCATCTATGGAGGAATCAAGTGCTTCTGTTGAAGAAGTTAACTCTATGGCCATTACAGTTAAAGAACAGTCTGATACTTCTGTTTTAAAAGCCAAAGCTGGTCTTGCCATATCTTCAGATATACAGAAAAAAGCTTCAAAAATATATAAAAATTCATCAAAATCAAAAGAAAACGCTGAAAATATATTTAGAGATGCTAAGATACAACTTGAAGATGCAATTGCAGCTTCGCAGGTTGTAAACAGCATATCAGAAATGGCTAAAGGTATATCAAATATAGCTTCACAAACTAATCTGCTTGCCCTCAATGCGGCAATAGAAGCTGCTAGAGCTGGAGAACAAGGTAAAGGTTTTGCTGTAGTTGCAGAGGAAGTTAGAAAACTTGCTGAGGAATCTTCCACTACAGTATCAAAAATACAAGAACAAGTGGTAACTGTTCTTAAAGCCGTAACTGACTTATCTAGTTCATCACAAAATTTAATAAACTTTATTGAAAAGGATGTTGTAAAAAATTACGATGATCTTATTATAATCAGCGAAGAATATAAAAAAGATGGAGATACGGTACAATCATTAATAGAGAATTTTGTTGAAGTTACTAAGACTATATCGGATTCAGTAGATCAAATAACAGGTGCTTTAGAAGAAGTTGCTTTAACTGTTACAGATGTTTCAAGGGCTTCTGGTGATATAGTTGAAAATGTTGACTCAGTAAGGGAACAGAGTGATTCTATTTTGAAGCAAACTGCAAAAAATAAGGAGAGCTCTTTATCTATGAACCAACTTATGGATAAATTCAAATTAAAGCATGTGAAATAAGGTGTATACAATTGGAGATGCAAAAAAACGCATTTTGATTTAGAAGCTATTTTTGAAGGAGTGGATGAATTGGAATAGTATAAATAATGAATTAACTATTTATAGTCTATCCCCTTAATTTTGTAATGTATTGATATGAGATATTATATATGTTATACTAATTATTGTAAATTAAATAATGCTTTTAATATGAAAAAGGAGATTTTTATGAGTGAGGTTGTTCTTAACTAACTAAGTAATTGAATATGTAAGTCTTTAAAAATCTTAAAAAACCTGCTTTAGAGTAGGTTAGTTTGCTGTGGGATTTTTAAGGAACTTATAACTTAGATAAGAACACGGATACACTATCCTTTTCATTAGTAAGGTTATTGCCGTGCATTTGCACGGCATTTTTTTGCCTGAAATTATAGTATTGTGATTATTAGATACTATAGCTTCTTGCATAATTTTAGGTAGATTAATGGGATTTGAGACTGTAAGTGAAGTTGTGTTCACTTATGGTCTTTTTTTTATCCAGATTAATTAAAAATGAAAAGTGGTGAAAACCTTCAATTCATCTCGGAGGGATGAGAATGTTAAGTGTGTTAAATGAAAGAACTAACAATGGTAATAAAATAAGAATAGTAAATGGAGGAATCAAAATTGAATAATAAAACTATGGAGTTATTAGAATACCATAAGATAAAAAAAGCACTAAAAAGTTATGCTATTTCTGATTTAGGCAGGAATATGGTTCAAAGGTTAGAACCATATGTTGATATTAATCTTATTGAGAAGTATATGAATGAAACTACAGAGGCAAGAGCTATAGTAAATATAAGTTCAAGTATTCCTATTAACAGCTTAAGAGGAATTGAAAATGTAAAGCAAAAGCTTGAGAAAGATATTATTTTATCTCCAGGAGAATTGGATATTATAGCTGGCCTTTTAAGAGATGCTAAAAAGTTAAAAAGATTTATGAAGGATAAAGAATATGCAGCACCTGTCATAAGCCAATATGCACTATCTATTTATGAACTTGATGATTTAAGAGAAGAAATTGAAAGGTGTATTTCATATGGAAGAATTGATGATAAGGCTAGTTCAAAACTTTTCAAAACAAGGAAAAAGATAGCAATATTGGAAGATAGAATTAAGAGTAAATTAGATAATGTACTCAAAAATGAAAAATATAAAAGTTATATCCAAGATGCTGTAGTCAGTGAGCGAAATGGAAGATATGTAATTCCTATAAAAAGCCAATACAAGAAGAATATTGTTGGTGATGTTCACGATAGGTCTATCAGTGGGTCTACAGTATTTATTGAACCAGAAGAGGTTAAAAAAGCACAGGATGAGCTTAATATATGGAGAACAGAAGAGGAAAAAGAAGCTTATATCATATTGTCTACATTAACTAACAAGGTGGAAAACTGTAATAGGGAAATGTCCATCAATATTGAGACTATGGCTTATTATGATTTTCTTTTTGCTAAAGGTAAATATAGTAAAGCTATAGATGGTAGAGGTGTAAAACTAAATACTAAAAATCATATTAATATTAAACAGGGTAAACATCCACTTGTTGGTAAATCCGCAGTACCATTAGATTTTGTAGTGGGAGAGGACTATAGAGCAGTGGTTATTACAGGACCAAATACAGGAGGGAAAACAGTAGCATTAAAAACAGTGGGACTCCTAACTATGATGGCACAATCAGGACTTAATGTACCCGTTGACCCAAATAGTGAATTTGCTGTATTTGTAGATATTTTAGCTGATATTGGTGATGGTCAAAGCATAGAGCAAAGCTTAAGTACTTTTTCATCTCATATAAAAAATGTAGTAAGTATTTTAAGTTGTGCAGATAAGTATACTCTAGTTATTATAGATGAGATTGGATCAGGCACAGATCCGGGGGAAGGCATGGGATTAGCGGTATCTGTCCTTGAAGAGATTTATGATAAAGGATCAGTAATGTTAGCAACTACTCACTACAGTGAGATTAAGGATTTTGCTAAAAATCATGAAGGATTTATAAACGGTTCTATGGAATTTGATATTAATACTCTAAAACCCTTATATAAATTAAATATAGGTAAAGCAGGGGAAAGTAATGCATTTCTAATTGCATTAAGACTTGGAATGGATAATAAAATTATCGAACGGGCACATGAAATAACTTATAAGGAGAAGAAAGATTATTCTAAATATAGATGGGAGAAAAAAGAAGTAATAATCCAGCCTAGAGAATCTACTCAGGTTCATCAGGAGCAAGTTGAAAAGCTTAAAAAAGCAGAACTAAAAAATACCAAAGTAGAAAAGCAAAAACCAAAACTAAGGTTCAAATTAGGAGACTGTGCTTATATAAGCTTTATGTGTAGAACTGGCATAATATGTGAGCCTGAGAATTCTAAAGGAGAATATGGGGTAATGGTAATGAAGAAAAAGCTTAAAATTAATCAGAAGAGACTTTCCATTTATATACAAAGGGATGAACTGTATCCTAAGGACTACGATTTTGATATTGTTTTTGACACAAAGGAGAACAGAAAAAATAAGCGAATTTTAAGCAAAGGACATGTAGAGGGAGTTAAAGTAATTGTAAAGAAAGGGGAGGAAAACAAGTAAAACAAATTAAATTAAATGTTTAGCATTCTATTTCCAAATAGGATATCCTCATTTATGGGGTCTAGAGATGAGTGATGAATTGGAATAGCAGCTACCTTAGAAGTTACTGCCATTTCATCCCCAATGGGATGCTTATTCATACTTAATATATAAGCTTTTAAGTGAGAAATTTGCTATAGTAAAAAATATAATCAGAATAATTTACACAAAGCGGGTCGACTTTTGCAAATTATATATATGAATTTAATTTAACTACCGCTTTATGCGATAAATGGTATCTTAAATATTTTATAATCCTATGAAACATAGTAGAGAAAGATGCGATTTTCTGATAAAATATAGGTAAGGGAAATTTAAGGAGAGAATCCTCAGAAATGAAGATTCTCTCTTGTTGTTTTAAGCTATAATAAGAAAGGAATAATATTTATAGATCCAAACCAGGAGTTGATGAGTCTTGAATAAAGAATTTAGTTACATTGATGAGATAATAAATGAACAAAATGAAAAGAATGCAAAATCTTAAAAGGTATTATCCTTTTTTTAAGATCAGGGAAATATCTTTAGACCTGTTTATGGAAGGAAAGTATAGCTTTATTGATATGGGTTATATAGTCATAGCAATACTTAGGCTATTTATAGAAGAAAATAATTTTAATGATGAGGGAGTTCCCTTTAAGCATTTTGAGAGGTTTACCACAGAACTTTTAAAAAGGGATTACGACTTGTACCTTGAGGAAGGGGAGAACACTCAGCTTGTAAATTATATTTTTGATAAAATTATAAATGATGGAAAACCTTTTTCTTATAGTTATTTTGACCCTAAGAAAAAAAAGACCATGTCCTCTAGAATAAGATTAATCGAATCTAAAATACAGGATGACACCATTCGTTATTATATAACATCCCAGGCCATTGAATTTTATCTTGATACTAAAGAAATAAAAGATGAAAGCAAGATAAGCATTCAGCAGATACTCCTGTCTAAAATGATAGAATCAAAAATTTCAAGGGTGGTATTGAAGTTGTAAAAAGAATAAACAATGAAGTTAGTAAACTAATGCAACGAAAAAAAGAAATTTTAAATATATTGAGTTATGACGTTTTTGAAGGAACAAGGGCAACAGACGAGCTCTTTAACACTAGTATGAAGTGGTTTGATGAAGAACAAGGTCTTTTTGATAAGAACAAGAAGCTAATAGAAATAGCGCTTAGAAGAATTGAAGAAACAGATAGTAATATTCAGGAAGAAGATTTTTTGAAAAATAGAGAAAATATATATAATCTTGAAACTGAAATAAAACGAGCTATTTCAAAACATAGTGAACTTTTAAATTCCTCCACTGATCTTAAGATAAAATCTGATGAGATTATTAAAAAAGTTACTTTAAACAAACTTAAAATGTCTTTTGATTTTAAAACTGTATATGAAAAAACTCTGGCTTTGGATAATGCAGAACTTTTAGCTTATATTATGAATCCATTATTAAAAATAAAGTTTCAGAAAACTTTTAATTTAAAAAATATGGATGATCTTTTAACCTATAGGTCTAATAATGAGGAAGAGGGAGAACAAGTTATCGCTGTACCGGAAAAAGAATTTGAGTCATTGGATGACGTAGAAGACCAAAGAATAGCCCATAATTTTATAATATTTATGAACCTATTAATGAAATGTCTTTTAAAGCAGGGTCAATTTACCCTTAGAGAGTTTAATGAGTATTTAGAACTTAAACTTAACAAGGATATTTTCAAAAATGGTGACTATTATTCCTTTGTACTTCAAATTGCACAAAAAATTATTATGATATGGGAAAATTAAAAGAAAATGAAAAAACTATCTTTGATAAAATAATTATTCAAATGCTAACACATGAAAACAAAAAGAATTTATGAATTTAAAATTTAATGTAGTGCCTTTGCCAGAAGACACCATAGAAATATCGTCTTTATTTAAAATTACCAATATAAAATTTGAAAGGATGTAATGATTTGGAAAACTGGAATATGGAAAAAGCTCTTGAGCTATTTTCAAAGCTTATTACAGGAGAAAATGTAAGTAGCAAAGAAAATGGAGATTTGTACGAAGAATATAATTCCAATATGGAGATGTATAACATATTCAGCAGCATGCTAGAAAAGCTGAATTTAACATTATATCAATATAAGGATGCATTATACATAACTGCAGGAGAAAAAAATAAAGTCTTTGGTTATACCAATGAAGAACTAAGGAAGATGTTAGGCCTTAGGGTTAATAAAGAATTATATATGTGCTATTTTATTATTTATAATATTATTACACTGTTTTATAAGGATTCTTCCAGTTATTCTTTTCAAGAATTTATAAAAAGCGAAGATGTGCTAAAAAGCGTTGATGCTTCACTTGCAAGTATTATAAGCAAGTTAGATGGAGTAGCTGCGGATGAACTTGAGGAGAACAGCTTCAAGGCAATAGCCCTTCTGTGGGAGGAACTGCCACTAAATCATAGTAACGATTTAGTCGTAAACACTAGGGCATATAAAGGCTCAAGGCTAGGGTATATAAAGATTACCTTTAATTTTCTAAAGGAACAAAATCTTTTTATAGAAGTTGAGGAAAGATATTATGCTAATGACAGATTTAAAGCATTGATAGAAAACTACTTTGAAGATTTCAGGGGTAGACTTTACGAAATAATGCAGTTAGGAGGGCTTAACTAATGCCACAAATTAATAGAATAAGAGTAAATAACGTAAAATACAATAATGGTACACAAATATATGATGATTTTAAGATGAACTTTGCATGTAGCAACACTCTTTATGATCTAGCAAATGGTGGTGGTAAAAGTCTTTTAATGTTACTACTTTTGCAAAACCTTATACCTAATTGTCACCTAGATGAAAAACAGCCTATAGAAAAACTTTTTAGGGGCAAGGATTGCAGTAATGTAATTCACTCACTAATTGAATGGCGATTAGATGACGGGGATAAATCTGGTTTTAAGTATATGACTACAGGATTTTGTGCTAGAAAAGGAACCCAAAACTCGGCAAATATTGAAAATTCAAAGGATACTGCAGCTTTTGATTATTATAATTACTGTTTATTTTATAATACATATAATGAAAATGATATAAATAATTTATCCCTTCAAGATAACAAAGAAAAAGTCACTTATAATGGTCTTAAAAAACAATTAAGAGCACTACAAAGTGATAACTCCTTCGTTACTGTTTCTGATATTTTTGAGGATAAAAAGGGAGAATATCAAAGGTTTATTAGTGAGCATGGTTTATACGAAAGTGAATGGGAAATTATCAGGGGAATTAATAAAACTGAAGGTCATGTAAGAGGCTATTTTGAAGAAAATTACAGGACATCAAGAAAGGTAGTAGAGGACTTACTTATAGAAAAGATTATCCAAAAGGCATTTATGGCTAAAACCAATAAGGAAATCGACGATGGTGATATGGCAAAAACTCTATTGGATATTAAGGATAAAATACTAGAGCTATCAAAAAAGAAAGGTGAAATCTCTAAATTTGATAGACAAGGTGATGTTATTGGAGACTTTATTAACAGCACCAATTCACTTGCTAATGTATATGAAGAAAAAGAAAAATCAGAATATTCCATTGTAAGTACATATAACACTCTGGACAGTAGCATAAAAAGTAAATATCAAGAAAAAAATTCTCTTGAAGAAGAGCTAGTTGCCATAAATAAAGAGGCAAAAAGAATTGAAAAAAACATTGCAACTATAAAGCTACAAAGCCAGAATAATAAGCTAAGTACCACAAAAGAAAAACTGAAAAATTTACAAAATGAATTTTCAGCTGCAGACACCAAGTTTACTGCACTAAACAAAGACATTAAGTTTAGAGAAGCAAAAAATTATTTTGTTGACTATATTGAGAGCAAAAATAAATATGATGAAATCAATCAGTTGCTTCATAATATTTTTACTGCCAATGAAACTTTAACAGCGGATTTGAATCTTTTAGCTTACAATAAAAAAGTAAGAGATGATGTAAAACTTAAGGATCTAGATAATAAACTTAGCAAAGTCTCAGCTAAATTGAAAAATCTGTCCATTAAAATAGATGAGTTTTCAAGAAAAGAAAGAGATATTGATAAAAAAATTGCAGTTGGTGAAAGTGATATATCAAAATCACAGAGCACACTTAAAGCACTAAAGGAAAAAGTTAATTATCTTAGAAATAGGGTAAATATTATGGTACTTAGTGAGATAGATAGTGAAATTGTAAATGCTCAAAAGGATAAAGGGGAATCTCAAGACAAAATAGAAGGGAACAAATCCTTATGTGATTCCTTAAATGAGCAAAAACACAACTATAAAATAGATATGGCCAAATATGAAGAAAAATTAAGTTCTATGGAAAGCAAAGTTAAGGAATATGATGAATTAATTAAGCAATATAACGTAGATAAAACTAAAGCTAATAAATTATTAGAAGTATATTCTTCTGTAGATGTTCTAGCTTTAAGTAATAGTCTAGATAATAAATATAAAGATATTTTAGGAATAATATTTGGAGAAGAAAAAGAACTAGGACAATTGGCAGCTTATAATACTGAGTTAAATCAGGATAAGCCAATACAAGTAACTAAAGAGATATTAAAGGTAAAAGAATATATTAATATGAATTATAATGAGGACGGAATCCTTGGAATAGAATATCTTCAAGGACGTAGCACAGAAGAAAAAGACGAACTTTTAAGTAAAATTCCTTTTTTACCTTATTCCATTATTGTAACCTACAATTTTAATAAGCTTCTTAAGGATGAAAAGTTCAAGGAAGGTGATTTTGGAAATTACGCCATTCCAATTATTAGTTTAGATGGTATTAAAGATAAATCAGATTTTAACGTTAATGGTATCACCTTTGCTGTAAAAGATAAATCGAAATTTACAAGTTCAGCAAAAATGCAATCAGAAAAAGATAAAATAGCAAGAAAAATAATAGAAAGAAAAAATAATTTAGAACTTCTTAAAAAAAATGAAGTTACTTTAAAAAAGGATAACTCATATATCAAAGAATTTATATTTTCTTATGACAATAAAATAGACGGGGTTAAAAATCATTATGTGGAATTAAAACAGGAAATAGAATCTTTTGTGTCTCTACGGATAAGTTGCATTAAAGCTATGGATGCTATAGATCAGCAGATTAAAGATGCTGAGGATGCTGATAAAAGCCTGGTAAAAAAAATAGAAAATTTGGATGGGGATCTACTACTTTTTGGTGAGTTAAAGGTTAACCTGGATAACTTAAACCAGGAAGAAAAGATATTTCAGGATTTTAAGGTCAGTTTAAAATCTTTGAAAACTCAATATAGTGATATTCAAATCCTAATAGCTTCTCAAAAGGATGAGGAAAAAGGTGAACTTCAAATAAAAAAAGTTATAGAAGAAAAAATAGCTCTAATAAAACTTCAGTGGAATGATTTATTTAAAACATATTATAATGATGAAAAGCAAGCGGAACTCAATATAACTGATGAAGAGTTAGAAGCAAAATTTAGAGGTAGTAAAAAAGCATTAGAGGAAAAAAATACAGATATAAAAGATAAAGAGGAACTCCTAAAAAATTACCTGGGAAATATGGAGAAAAATCAAAAGGAAACCACTAGTCGGGGATATACAATATCTAAGCTTTATGAGATGAAAGAAAGCAATGAGATTTCAATAACCATTGAGGAAGAATTAACGGCATTAAAGGTGACACTCTTAGGTTTAAAAAATCAGGTTGAAGTCTTTGATAAAGAAATCATAAACGTTAGAGCCGTAAAGGATACTCTTCAGGGTAATATTGAAACATTAGAAGGTAGGTTCTCAGAGGATTTTGGTGAATATGTACCAATGGATATTGAAGTGTTTTTATTTAAGCAATTTCAAGATGATAATATTTTAAAAGGCAAAAAACTTGTTTCAAAAAGAAGAACTTTTAAAATTACCAATTGCTATTAACAAAGGCATCGAAGCTCTAAAAGTTATTATATCGGATATTGAGGTAACACTAAGATCTAAAAATATTTCAAAAGATAAGACAAAGGATATGATAGAAAATATAGAAGATATTAAAACTTATTATAGCCTTTTGCAAAAAGACTATGATAGCGTGTGTAGAAAAGAAAGAGACAGTGAGGCAGAATTTGAAAGTGGTAAAGAAAAAAATATAAAAACTCTTAAAGAAATAGGGGCTATGGAACTAGCTGAAGAATTTTCAAGGAGCATTAATGTTCCACTTACTACTGAGAAATGCAGAGAACTAATAGAAAACTTACAAAAAATTAAAGAACTTTTATTCCTTCAAAAGGGAAAAATAGAAAATGATATTAAGGACATGGAGCAGATTAAAAATAATTTCCAAAATCAATGCCTCCAACGTTGCAGAGATGTAAAAACAGAGCTGGATAGGTTTCCGCGTTTATCAAAATTAAATTTAAACAATGAGCTAATACAAATAGTTAGCCTGAATCTACCTTATGTTAAGCAAGAAGAACAGAAATTACGAATGTCAGAGTATATTGAGGCGACAATAAAAAAAGTTGATAAAATAGAAGATTCTTTAGAAAAAATTAAATATATTAAAAATCAATTAGCACTTAAACGGCTTTTTTCTGTAATCGTACAAGACATGAATAAAATAGCTTTGAAGCTTTATAAAAGAGAGAGAATTTCAGAACAAAGTAGAACTTTAGAATACGAGCAAGCTGTCGGAAGTACTGGTCAGTCACAAGGAATATATATTCAATTTTTAATTTCCATCATCAATTACATTAAAAATATAAATTCCTTTAATGCTGATAATAATAAATTAAGAAAAACAATATTTATAGACAATCCTTTTGGAGCAGCCAAAGACATATACATCTGGGAGCCTATATTTGAATTTCTAAAAACCAACAATGTTCAGCTAATAGTACCAGTTCGTGGAGCCACCCCAGCTATTTCTGGAAAGTTTGACGTGAACTATATATTGGGGCAAAAACTTATTGGTGATGCTCAGCAAACCGTAGTAATGGAAGTAAGAAGTCAGGTTTCAAATCAAAAAGTTGAATTTAGAAAAATAGAACAAGAGCAAATGAAAATAATATAACAGCATACAATAAATAAACAAATAGAGAATCCTCAGAAATGAAGGCTCTCTTTTTATTTGTCTATTTTTAAATGTGGCAAGTAATGTTAATATTATATAAAAAGGGTAAGGAGGATAAGGATGGATCGCAAATTTAAAAGAAATTATTTAAAAGAAAAACACACATTTGTAGTATGCATATTCATAGCTGTTGCTTTTTTGAGCGTACTTTATGGTACTCGGCTGCTAGTTAAATTGGGAATAACATCCAAGGGATATGCTCCACTATTAATACAAGAATTTGTTGGAGTTGTTTTTTCAGTAATAATTATGTATTTACTGGGTAAAAAATATATTCTTCGAGAAAAAGGTAAAGGAATATTGAAAGGACTTTTTGTAGGTGGATTTTTAGTTGTTATATGTATATTGGCAATTATTTCTGGTTTGGCGGTGGTGTTATATAAGGGAAAAGTTAATCACTTATTACCCTTACCACAAATTGTGATATTTGTTGCTACTATGGCTGAAGTAGGGATGGCTGAAGAATTTATTTTTAGAGGAACTATACTAAATCTTTTTATAGATAAATTTCATAAAACACAAAAAGGAATTTATGTCTCAATTGCTTTATCTAGTATAATCTTTGGAATTGCACATATAACCAATATTTTTGGTGGAGTTTCTATTAAAAGTGCATTGGTGCAAGCAGTTGGAGCCGGGGTATTAGGAGCATTACTCGCCGCTATTTATTTAAGAACAAAAAATATATGGGTAGTTGTTATTCTTCATGCTTTTAATGATTTTAGCGGATTGATAGGTTCAGGGCTTTTTGGAACTAATTCAGTTGTTAGCCAAATAAATAGTTATAGTTATATAAACCTTATTGGTGTTATTATATACTTAGTACCGGTATTTGTTTTGCTGAGAAAGAAAAAGTTATTAGAAATAGTAGAAATTCAGGAGTGATTATGAAATTTATTCAGCAAATCTTTATATTGAAAATATCCGAATAACATTGAGTAAATACATATTGGGCATCTACCCAATATGTATTGTTAAAGGAATGGTTTTAAATTTATCATGCTAAATAATGGCTAATCAAGATATTCCTTTTTCTTTTTTTAATTTAAAAATCTCTTGAACTGCTTGTTTATATCCCCCAGCTTCTTTAAAAGACTTACTTATTTTTTTCATATTTTCAAGATAGCTTGGATCTTCTTGAACTTTTTCAATAGCATTTCTTAATATTTCACATGTTATTTTGTTCTTATCAATAGAAATAGCAGCTCCTAGTTCTGATGCCCTTGCTGCGTTATATGGTTGATCTGAGTTAATTGGAATTGCAACAAAAGGTACATTACTATACAATAAATCACCTAGACTATTCATTCCAGCATGAGTTATAGCAACATCTGTATACTTTAAAATTTCCAATTGAGGAACATAATTTTTCACTATGAAATTTTCAGGTATATGAAATTTAGAAACGTCAATGTTATATGCAGTCATAACTACAACAACATCAAGATCAGCAAAGGTTTTAAAAAATATATCATAAAGTTTATCATTTGTATTATTAAATACAGTACCTAATGAAATATATACAACTTTTTTATCTTTTAATTTTTCAAAGGGGAAATCTATAACCTCATTTCTATCATATATAGGTGGACCTATAAATATAAAGCTATCATCATAATATTCAGGGTGTGAAACGAAATATTTAGATGTATAGGCAATATTTAAATCACTTTTTATAGATAATAAATCAAGTATATTAGTAGGGATTTTTACATTATAAAACTTGTCTAATTTATCTCTTAACTTAATGTAGTTATCAGTGAATGCATAATCTTTTATTCGTTTTTCACTTATAATTCCAGCCAGAAGTTCCTTTCCTGTAGCGAATTCTTCAAAAGAAGAGATTGAAGGAATTTTTAATATTCGAGAAATAATATATCCTAATGGAAACATAGCACTATGGACAATATAATCAAATTTTATACCTTTAATCTGTTCTATGATGATTGGAAGAATTTCCATATTCAACTTAAGTCTCCGTTCAATATGATTTAAGAATTTATCTTCAATATTTCCATCCATAGAAATATCAGAACTATTTTTTAAAATATTCATATCTTTGCCGTAGCTTTTAAATGTAGCGCCCACTTTTTCGATTCTTTCTCTATATTCTTCTGAACAAAAATAAGTCACTTGGTCTCCTTCTTTTACCAATTCATATACCAAACCTAGTGTTGGATTAACATGACCGTTATAGGGAATATTTAAAAAAAGTACTTTAGACATATATATGCATCTCCTTGTATTATATTATTTTTTCGTCTTAATTATATTATCCATGCTCACATGCTTATTTCGTATCTTCCACACTTTTGCGTTGAGGTAGTAATAATGCGGGTATTATTGCAACTACTGTAAATCCAATTGACCACCAAAATGCAACATCGTATGCACTTGAAACAGTTACAGCGTTGGATACGTGTCTAATTAAAAGTTGATTTGCGAGAATGGTTGCAAGTATGGCGGATCCGAATGCCCCACCTATTGTCTGAAAAATCCTCGTAGCAATACTGGCATCAGGAATTTGATCCCTGCTTAAGCCCACATATGCAGAAGTCATGATTGGAATCAAAAGTCCACTTAGACCGGCACCTCGTATTAGCTGTGCTGCTGCTAATACGAGTTGATTTGTATCAGAACTAGCAAAAGCAAATGGTAACGTACCAATGGTTGTAACCAAAAGGCTTACTATAACTATTGTGCGGGCACCTATACGGTCCGTTAGTCTACCTAGCCAACCTCTTGTAAGTAACATTCCAATTCCCTGTGGAATAAGCCAAAGTCCGGCTAGTAGTGCTGTTTCACCACGAACTTGCTGGTAGTATAATGGTAGAAGAAGCATAGCTCCATTAGTTGCAATACCAGACACAAAAAGCAAAATAATGGAAACTGAAAAATTACGGGATTTAAATAGATGCAAGTCAAGTACTGGAGAAATCTTCCTGCGTAATGAATAGAAAATAAACGCTACCATCATGAGAAAACCAATTACCATAGGAACAAACACCTCACTATTGCTTAAACCGCCATGAGAACTTATCTTAGAAACACCGTAAATGATTAGAGCAAATGCAGGAGACAACAATAATATTCCTATAATGTCTAGACGTTGTTTAGAGTTAGAAGGTTCATCAGTTGGTAATCCACGCCAGGCCATGAATAATGCAACTATGCAAATAGGAATATTTACATAAAAAATCCAACGCCAACTTAAGCTGTTTATAATAATGCCACCCAGTACTGGGCCAAGAATGGGTCCAAGTAATGCAGGCATGCTGACAATAGACATAATACTTCCTATATTGCGGCCACCGCAGGCCTGAATAATTACTGTTTGTAAAGTTGGTATCATTAAACCTGCACCAAACCCCTGTAGGAGTCTAAAAGTTATTAAGCTATCAATATTCCATGATAGAGATGAAAGCACAGAACCTACTAAAAATATTAATAGTGAAAAAATATAAACTCGCTTGCCACCAAAACGATTGATAGCCCAGCCTGAAATTGGTATTGCTATAGCCATGGACAGCACATATCCAGTGATAACCCACTGTATGATAGCAACTGTACTTTTCATATCACCTGCTATTGTTTTTATTGCCACATTAATCATTGTAGAATCCAACAATGGTGCCAGAGCACCAATCACCATAATTATGGATATTTTAAGTACCATTGGGTCTATTTTTTCTTTTGAGCCTTTGAGACATTTGTTTGTTTTTTGCCATTTGGATCACTCCTTTTATATGCAAATAAGAAACTATAAGTACCTTATGTATATATGATATAATAAAACTATAAGAAATGCAATAGATATCTATGAAAGAAGGAAATAAATATGGATGAAAAAAAGAATGATAGGCTTTCCACAACTAGCAAGTCCGTTGGGGATGAGGAGCATCATGTAGAAACATGCCGGCGTGGTGAAATCCTTGAAGATGCCATACTTCAGGCAGCGTGGGATGAACTTTCCAAAGTTGGCTATTCCCATATGACAATGGAGGGAGTTGCTGTACGGGCAAAAACAAATAAATCAGTTATGTATCGTCGTTGGTCAAGTAAGTCGAAACTTGTTATTGCAGTATTACACAAACGTATGCTTAACCTTACCGATAGTGTTCCAGATACAGGGGATTTGCGTAATGATATACTTATCTTGCTTATGGGAATAGCAAAACCGCTGCAAATTATTGGTTCTGAAACCTTACATGGACTTATGATTGAACATATTAGTAAAAGTTCAATCCCTTCAATTTCGCAAATAATGAACTTGGAAGATGAAAGCCCGCTTACAACAGGCATGATGACCATTCTGAAAAATGCTGAACTTCGAGGAGAGATTAACCTAAAAAAAATTAGTCCGCAGATTATTTCACTGCCCATGGATTTGGTGCGATATAAAATTCTTACTACACGTGGGCATATATCCGATAAAACCATCAATGAGATCATCGATGACATTTTTTGCCAACTTATATGTTTATAATTAATTTTTTCATGATGCCTTATATTAGCAAAAGGTGCATTACTAAAGTAATGCACCTTTTGCTAATATAAATGGAAAGAAGATTATATGCATAGTAATAAATTATGGAACTGACAACGCTAGAAATTACTGCCATTCCATCCCCAATAGGATACTTCTTCATACTTAACGTAAATTCGCTCTGGGCTTATCATTAACTCCTGGTTTAAAATATCAGTAATAGCTGCTGTAACTTTATCATAGACATCTTTAGTTGCTTTTCCGAATAGCTTTACTTCTACAAAAGCTATTCCAGGCTTATTTGTTCCTTTAAAATAAAGTTTACATTGGTCATCAAAAGAAAGCATAAGCCTGTCTTCTGATTTTCCAGGTATAAGCTCGATAGCTTCTCCGAATTTACTTTTCAAAATTGCTTCTTTTTTCTTTGTGATTTTTATATTTACCTTTGTCTCAATAAATGGCATATTTGTCCCTCCAATATTGGATTTATTTTACTATCAACTTAGCATATTTTATCACTTTAAAATTCAAATATCAATGAAAATAAATTCTTAATACCTTTTAAATAAAAATAATTATAATATTATATAAAAAGGGTAAGGAGAATAATAATGGATAGCAAATTTAAGATTAATTGTTTAAAAGAAAAACATACATTTGCCTTATGTATATTAATAGCCGCTGCTTTTTGATTGTACTTAGAGGTGTTAAGTGGATAGTTACATTGTAATAACATCTAATGGCTATGGTCTACTATTAATACAAGAATGTGCTGGGGTTGTTTTCTCAGTAATAATTATTCATTTAGTGGGGAAAAAATATATTCTTGGAGAAATTAGAAATAGTAGAAAATGAATGATTTTATTATAGAAAATTGCAATATAAGAGGAATTTACATCGATAAATAAGGTTTTAATGTGCTGATACAAAACCTTTTCGCATATAAAAAAATACTTTATGTATGAAATAGGCACGAAAACAATAAATGAATTTAGCTTTTTTACTAGTAGAAAAATTTAATAGGAGGAGCTGCTATTAAAAATGTAATTATTGAAAATAAAAAATTCGTTATTGATAATAAACCACGATCTTTGTTATGTTCTTCACTTTTTATTTTAGAATACCTAAAAAATTATGGGAAGATCGTATGTTAAAAATTAAACTTATGGGATACAATACGTTTAATTTTCCATCTTAAACCCTGCACCAAATGATATTACAATATTAGTTCATGGTAAAGAATTACGATTGTTACCATACTGTGTTTATTATGTGATTGAGGGATTTTCTTTAGCCTGACTTTCTCGCAAGCAAGCCAGAACTCTTCAAATGAAGTAATGGATGTAAATAGTGGTTCAATGCTAGATGGGGTAGGTATCGACCAAAATCATAATGGTGAAAGTGCAGATTCTAATAATCTAGATTATTAATAGTAGATAGTTATTTAGTTTGAGGGGAAATTATGAAGTTTATCGAAAATAAAATCAAAAAATCACTTGCTTACCAAATATTAGATATGAAAAACGATATTTTAAAGATGAAAACTATTCCAATAATAGACTTAAAGGGATATCAGATTTATTTAAGGGAAGGCAATCGCAGTTTTTTGAAGGCTAATATTTCCAAAGAACAAAGCTTTTAAGGGTAATGGGATTATCTATGTTAATTGAAAAAAGCTTAGATAACATTATTGTTGTGTTATTGTAGCAAACAATTTTCTCCAGTGCTTCCATATACCACAGGTATTAGTTTGTTAGATTCTAACGAATGCTATAGATGGGCTGAGCTTTCAATGAACATAGAAAACGTATATCCTTCCGATGCTAATTTGCTGGAGTTTAACAGAGAGTTTACTATAAATGATTATAAAAAATTGGCAAATATAAAAGATAATATAATTTTCACTAAAAAGGATAATAAAATTTATCAAAATTTTGTAAGTAGAATTAAACCTTTAGCCAGTAATAAAATAGTAAAGTGGATTGGAGATAATGGAATATTAACAGTAGCGAATATTTGTAGCATAGATGATGTAGAGATTTCAAAAGAAAAAATTATCAATCATTTAGGAATTGAGGAAACAATATACAGAACCTTAATTAGAGAGAAAACTTCTTCGAAAGAGTATATTAGTAACTTAATGTTTTATATAGAAACTTAATAGTTTGTTTTAATACATTTAAAATTAAAATGAGAAGGATAGTTTATGATGAAGATTAATTGGGAAAAACAAGCGTGGAATTTTATTGAAGAAAAAACTAACTTAAATAATGATAGAATTGGTGCGAACTTTCCTCATGCAAGCAAAAATAAACACTATAAATTAGAAAATGAACAATGGTGGACAGCAGGCTTTTGGCCAGGAATACTATGAAAGGTATATTTTAAAAATAAGAATGAAAAGTTAAAAATTACTGCAGAACAATGCGAAATGAAAATGGAACATTTGCTAAGCAATACAGAATTAGTAGATCATGATTTAGGATTTATGTGGACATTAACAAGTGTAGCTAATTATAAAATAACAGGGAATAAAGAGTCTAGACGAAGGGCATTGCTTGCAGCTAATCTTACTTCTAATGGGTAGGTTTAATTCTAAAGGAAATTATATTCGTGCGTGGAATACTTGGAATGATAATGATGATAATACTGGTGTAGTAATTATTGATTGTATGATGAATTTACCTTTACTGTATTGGGCATCAGAAGAAACAGGTGATCCGAGATTTAAGCATGTTGCAGAAAAACATGGTGAAATGGTATTAGATAATTTTATAAGGGAAGATGGATCCGTACAGCATATGGTGATTTTTGATTCTGAAACAGGACAAGTACTTGAAAAAGTTGGGGGTCAAGGATTTGCTGCCAATAGCGCGTGGGCAAGAGGTTACGCTTGGGCCGTCTATGGTTTGACACTTTCATATAAATACAATAAAAATAATGAGTTTTTGAATGCGGCAAAGAAAACGGCACATTACTTTATTGCTAATATGAAAGAGAAAAAATATCCAATTTGGGATTTTAAAGTACCAGAAGATGGTGAGGAAAAATACAAATATCCTGATTCTTCAGCTGCTGCTATAGCAGCATGTGGTTTACTTCTTTTAGCAAAATATGTTCCGGAATTAGAATTTTTATTTTATGAAAATGCTGGGGAAAATATGCTGAAAAATCTATATTATGAATGTGGAACTAAGGATGATACAGAGGAGGAAGGTTTAATTAGGCATGCTACAGGTCATTTTCCAGAGCAGAAAAATTTAGATGTCCCTATAATTTACGGTGACTACTTTTTTACAGAAGGTATAGCTAGATTAAATGGAGAAAAAATGTTATTTTGGTAACAATAAACTGTGGAAATATTAAAATCTCAGAAAAGAGGTTATTATATGAAAAACGATACATATCATCATAATGATTTAAAGGAAAATCTTATAAAAATGGGATTAAAATTATTTAATGAAGAAGGTGCTGATAATTTTCCAATTAGAAAAGTAGCAACATTGTGTAATGTAAGTCATGCTGCACCCTATAGACATTTTAAAAACAAAGAGGAATTAATTAATGCAATATCTGAATATGTGTTTAGTAATTTTAAAAGTTCTTTAAATGAAGTAGCAGAAAAATATAAAAGTGATCCTAAGGAGAGGATTATAGAATTAGGGAAAAAATATGTTTTTTTTATGGTTGAAAATCCAGATTATCTGAAATTTGCTTTTTTAACGAATTCTCAATCTGGGGTAATTATTAAAGAGGATAACATTAGAAGTGAAGAATATGCTACTTTTAATATATTTGAAGATTGTGCAATGGATTTTTTTATAAGCATAAATGTGAAAGAAGAAAACTATGCGCAAGATATAATAGCTATGTGGTCAATGGTTCATGGTCTTGCAACAATGATTGCATATAAGACATTTTCCTATGAGGGTGATTATCTCAAATTAGTTGAAAATATATTACGTAGAAATCTTGTTTTTTAGATTCACAGGAGCGTTGAATTATATAATAATATAGTATATAATTATACTGCGATATTTGGATCTTGATAACATTTTATATATAAAAGAAGAACTTTACATAAAATAATAATAATATTTAGTATTATTACGAGGAGTGAAAATTATGAGTAAAGTAGTAACATTTGGAGAAATGATGCTTAGACTTTCCCCAGCAGGGTATGATAGATTTGTTCAATCAAAGCAGTTTAATGCATTTTATGGTGGAAGTGAGGCAAATGTAGCAGTATCACTTGCCAGCTTTGGTAAAGAGGTAAGTTATGTAACTAAGTTTCCAGAAAATAATATAGCACAGTGCGCAATAAATGAATTAAGAAAATATGGAGTAGACACAAAGGATATAGTAAGAGGCGGAGAAAGATTAGGCCTTTATTTTTGTGAAAATGGAGAATCTCAAAGGCCTGCAAAGCTTGTCTATGACAGAAAAGATTCTGCAATAGCAAAAGCTAAAAGAGAAGACTTTGATTGGGATAAAATATTCCAAGGAGCAGATTGGTTCCATTTTTCAGGAATATCTCCAGCGCTTTCAGAAGAATGTGCGAAAATTACATTAGACGCAGTAAAAGCAGCTAAGAAAAAGGGAATGACGGTAAGCATAGATTTAAACTATAGAGAAAATTTATGGGGTGCAGATGAATTCAGTAAGTCTATAAGAGAACTTTTGAAATACTGTGATGTAGCTCTTGGAAGTATGGAAGAAGCAGAAATGGCACTTGGTGGAAGCGAAGGGGGAGACTGCAAGGATTTACTTAAAAAATTAGTAGAAAAATTCGACCTTAAGTATGCAACAATAATACTTAGAAAACGGTTTACAGCAGAAGATGTAGATTGGACAGCAGTACTTTATGATGGAAAAGAATTTTATAATTCAAAGAAGTATGATATACATGTTGTGGACAATATAGGTGGTGGAGATGCTTTTGCAGCATCACTTATATATGCAATAACATCAAAATTTTCAAATCAAAAATTATAGAATTTGCAACAGCAGGTTCATGCTTAAAATATAGCATGAATGGTGACACTAATCTTTCATCAGTAGAAGAAGTTGAGAAACTTATGAATGGTGATGGTACGGGGAAAGTAAGCAGATAATATAAAAAACATACATATTAATGGAGAATCCTCAGAAATGGGGATTCTATTTTTATTTTGGCAGATTTTATCTGCTAAATGTGTTATACTATAAATGAAAACGTTTAAATTAATTAAGCTTTAAAAAGTAAGGTATTGACAAACTATCTGATGGAGGTAATTATATGTCAAATAATGATATATTCATAAAATCAATAAATAGCAAAAGTCTAGTGAGCGTGGAATTCAATTCACCTGATAAAGGTGTAATATCACTAAAGTGTGTACCTTGCGATTATGGTCCAAATAAAAAATTTAAAGATGGGTTAGATAGATTTCATTTTTATGATCTTGAAACTACTAGTAAAAATCACAGTCTTTCAATTAATCCTAGTGAGGTTATTAATATTGAAATACTGGAAGAAAACTTTGATCCAGCAAAATATGTTACTATTCCTCATAAAAAGTGGCATATAAAAAGAGATTGGGGAGAATTATCTTAATACTTAGACCCAAAGAGAAATAGATTGTATTACACAAATACATTAAAATAAATGAAGTAGATGGAGAACCCTCAGAAATGAGGGTTCTCTTTTTGCTTGTTCTATTTCAAAGAATGTGAAACAATGATAATATTATTGTATATAGTTATGGCATAAGTTTAGCAAATAAAAAATATGAGATTTGTGGAGTTGATTAAAATAAAAACTTTTTATGATTTAGGGAAAAAGATAATAAGTCTAGCAGAAATTCAGGAATACTTTAAAATAGAGAACTATCTAGCTCTTGTAGAATTAGTGAGGGCTAAGGTTTATGATGGTACTTTACGGGAAGTTAAAAGTAGCAAATCAAATGAAATGATGCCTCCACTTTATAATAAATATAGGGTTAATTTTAAAGAAGAAGATTTAACTGATCTTGAAGAGGATATAAACTATAACTTTCCTTTAAACTTTAGCAGAGAATTTTATTTAAATAATCTTAAAAAATATGATGCAGATAAAGAATATATAGAAAACTTAGCTAATTATTTTAGAAAAAGCGGGGACAAGATAGCAATAAATATGTCAATAAATGAAAGAAGTTTTGAAATATGGGGTCAGGAGAAGTTTTTAAAAGATGGTAATGGACAAAGTATTTTAAAAAACTTAGGACTTTCTTTGGAAGATTTAAATATTTATAAAACTCCAGAACCATTTGTATATTTTTCCTGTAAAAAGGGGAAAAATCAAAATGTACTTATAATTGAAAATAAGGATACTTGGTACACCATAAGAAAACTTATGTTTCAGGGGCAGGTGGTATTTTTAGGAGAGTTAATAGACACAATTATTTATGGCTCGGGAAAAAACATAGAAAAATCCCTTGAGGAATACCAGTATACTGTGGAAGATTATCTTTTGCAGCCTTCAAAGGTATTGTATTGGGGAGATATTGACTATGAGGGCATTTCCATATACGAAAGGCTTAAAAAAAGATATTCTAATGTATTAAACATAGAGCTTTTTAAAAATGCTTATATTACAATGCTGGAGCTGGCAGAACACAGAAAAATGCCAAAGTATAAAGAAAAACAAAATAAAAATATAGATGATATCTTTATTTTTGAAATTGAACCTTATGAAAAAAACATTTTAGAATTGTTTGAAAGTGGCTATTATGTGCCACAGGAAATAGTAAATTATAATGTGCTTAGAGAGGAGCAGTAGGGTGTACGAATTTTTGAATAATTTTCATAAGAGAATGGAGAAACTTTCGTACTCGTTTTTAATTGATTACAAAGTGTCAACTTTAACTACTTTTAAGGAATATTTCACAAGTATTCAGCTTATAAATTTAGTTTACAGCTTAATGTGTTTTGTTTTGGACAGATCTTTGAAAGATGAAGAATGTACTTTAAATAATATGGCAGTACTACTAGGGGATTTGTGCGCAAATTACTATGATAAAGTGTTAACAGAGGAAGAAGCCTATGATATTACCCATTTTATTGTGTATAAAATTCTTAGAAATGATGGGAAACCATTTATATTTAACACCATGGATTATTCGGTTAAGGAGAAAAAGGTTTTTGATTTTCATCTTCTTCAGCAGAGAAATTCAAAGGTTGATAATAATAAAAGTACCTTTAGTCTAACAAAGGAAGGATACAGACTTATACTGGGAGCACTAGAAGTGGACGAGAAAACTCAGATAGATATAAATCAAATGATTTTGGAGTTAAGCTTAAAGAAGAAAAATTTTTCCCAAGGACTTCTAGCAGTTGAAAATCTAAATAATCTTATAACTGCACAAATTAATGTGGTAAACAATTTTATATATAAAACAAGAGAAAATATATTTTCCATAGATCAGAGAGATTTTGAAGAAAACTTTTTAAAGAACATTGATGTGCTTAAGGATCAGAATAAAAAATTTGATGAGCTTAAAGAAACAATTATTATAGAGGAAGAAAGACTTAGTAAATCACAAGGTGAAATTTCTAAGGAAAACTATGATTCTTTGAGGCAACTTGGGAAGATAAAAGAGCTTTTAATTACTATTTCCTATAAGGCTGGAGAGCTTATAACTGGCCATTTTCATTTTAAAGAAGAGTATAAAAAGGCACTGGAAGAAGCAAGCTTTTATTATAATAATAAGCGAATCAATATTAAAGATGATTTGATTAAACCCGTTGAAAAAGATGCTTCAAAGCTTGGTAGTATATTTAAATTATTTAATCCACTGTTTAAAGCTAGTATAACTAAAAAATTTAATATAAACTATATGTTTAAGGAGCAAAAACTGTATTTTAGAGATGATGAAGAAGATGAAATTGAAATAGACAAGATAGATAATGAGGATCTTGAACTGATTGAAAAACAGAAAAATAGAGAACAATATAAAAGAATAATTTCTGCCATATTAGCTTTTTTAGTGGACAATAGAGAATCGGATTTAAAAACCTTGATGGAAATTTTTAACCTAAAGACCATAGAAGAGTATAAAAATCTTGTTCCAACTGTAAGAAGGTTTTCACAGGTTTTAATTGAACTTTTAAGAATTGGAATTATAGATGTAGAGGAAATGATAGAAGAGCAAAACGATGCTTATGACAATGAGGAGATTGAATTTGATCTTAGAAAATTATTGGTGGATGAGATCCATGAGAAATATAGCCTTATATCAATTAAATATATGCATTTTAACAAATGTAGTGATGGAGTGAAAATTACTATAATTGAGAAAGCAGAAGAAAATCCCGAGGAAGATTTTACAACTTTAGAGAATTTAAAATGTCCTAATATAATTATGAAATTGGAGTAGATAAATATATGTATACATTAGAAGATATAAGAAAAGCTATGAGGCTATATAATTATTTGCTAGAGCAAGGTCAGCTCACGGTAGGATCTGATAAGGAACTTTTTGAATCCTTTAGCAATACCGCTATAAGGGAAATAATAGAAGCATTTCAAGAGGAAAGTAGAGTCAGCATTAAAAAGTATGATGATACTATTTATTTTATTCCTAGTGTTGATAATGATTTTTTAGGTTACAAGCGAGCAGAACTTAAAAAAGAAATATTTCCTAGGACTGAGATGAGAAACATAGATTTATTCTTAGCTATGTACATAATGTTGCAGTTCACATCTGAATTTTACAGCGGCAAAGGTGCCAATGTAAAGATAAGAGACTTAATACAATTAGGAGAACTGGATGAAAAAATCACTGAGAGGCTAGAACTTTTTTCACAATCAGAAGATAAGTCAGTGGATGAGGCAAGTAATCTTGCAATTACAGATATTGCTAAGTACTGGTTCACTTTAACCAATGAGGACGATTCTGCAGCATTAAGGACTAGAAGATGGTACATTAGTCAGGTTATGAATTTTCTAAAAAAAGAAGATCTTATTAATATTCAGGATGAAACCGTAATAATACCAACCTCTAAATTTAATCGCTTGGCTGCAAACTACTTTTTAAATTACGATAGATTAGGTGATATTAATAGAATATTAAATGAAAAAAGTGTAGAGGAGGATTTTCATGCCTAAGTTAAGCAAAACAAGAATAATCAACTTAAATTATAATGATGGTAAAAGAACTATATATAATGAAATATTTGATTATGGCATTGGCAAAGACACATTATTCTCCATGGAAAATGGTATAGGTAAAACAGTGCTTATACAGTTTTTTCTACAGCCATTTATAAGAAATAAAAGAGATCTTGCTGGTAGAAAATTTGAGGAATACTTTACGGGCAATGCGCCTACTTATATAATCCATGAGGTGTTACTAGACAATGGAGAAAAGCTACTGGTAGGTATGATAATCAAAAAAGATAACTCTGAGGATGAAAGAAATAAACTTAGAATTCTTGCCTTTACTAATAGATATTCAAAACCTAATGATTTTGACATAATAAATATTCCCTTTGTAGAAGGAAAAAAGATTTTAAAGTTTTCAGAGGCTGAGGAGAAAATAAAGAAATATAAAAACGGTAAAGTGAATTTTAAGTATTATAATTTTAGCGACAGTAGTAAAAAAACAGAGTACTTTGAGGATTTAAAAGCCTATAGAATAAATTATAAAGAGTGGGAAGACATTATAAGAAGTATAAACAATGATGAGTCTGGTCTTTCTAATTTATATGATAAGCATAAAACCGATGAAGCGCTTATTAGAAATGTAATAATACCACTTATTGAAAGTAAAATTAATGGTGAGAAAAATGTTATTGGAGTTATAAGAAATAATTTAGGTAAATATATTGAAAGTTACAAGCAAAGTAAAGAGTCTTTTCATGAAATAGATTTGATGAAGGCTTTCCAAGGTGAAATGGTTCCTGCTACCCAACTATTACAGGAAGGAATCTTAAAGGAAGCTTCTAGAGATATATTATATAAAAAACTTTCTAATATAGCCTATCTTTGTGGAGAAGAATTTACCAAAAGATGTAGTGAAAAGTCTCAGTGTGAAGAATTTATAGAAGAGCTTAATAAGGAACTTACAAAGATTTATTACGAGAAAGATTCTTTGAATTATTATAATCTTCAAGCTAAGGAAGAAAAAGCAGAAGAGAAACTTTGTGAAATAAGCGAAATTCATAAAGATAAAAATATTAAATTTAAAGAGCTACTAAAAGAAAAATACATTCAGGAAAGTGCTGAAGTATATGAGGAAATTATTACTATAGAATCAGATTTGGCTGAAGTTAGAGAACGAATTGAAAACTTTGAAAGAGAAGATTCAGAAATAGCTAAAAATATAAAAAACTATAAATTTACTCTAAAAAACACCTATGTCGCAGAACTTGCCCAGCTTAAAGAAAAGGAAAAAACTCAACTAGAAAACCAAGAGTGTTTAAAGGGGAAACTTCAGCAAAATGAAGAGGAGCAAAAGAATATAAATAAGCAGATTCTAGAAAACGTAAGGTCAGAATCAGGAGCAAAAAATAAAATAAAAAATTTCGAAAATAAGGAAGAAAATTTTAAAAGAAAATATAAGGATTTTAAACCTTTAAGAAATCCATTATTAAATGAGTATAACCCAAAGGAATTAGAAAAGTATGGCTTAAACATTGATGAAAGTATTACTGCAGGGAAAGCTATGCAGGATAAGTTAACTAAGGAAGCAGAAAATTTGATAACTCACATTGAAAGCATAAAAAAAACCATGGATGAGGCCAGAAAAGACTTAACAAAACAGCAGTTAGACCTAGCTAAAAAAAATAATGAACTAGAGAATTTTAACAAGGAAACAAATAAAATTATTGGCATTCTTAGAATTAAAAATTTGCCTTTAAATGTAGCTTTATTTAAGGAAAAACTTAAAGAAACAATAAAAAATGAAGATGGAAGCCTTGAAGAAAATTTAAGTAAAGAAGCAGAAAAATTACGAGAAATAGAAGATACAATAAACAGATATGAAACAGGGCTTATTCAGCTACCTAAGGAAATTGTGAAAAGCTTTGAGGATAAAGGGGTTAGCTTTGAATATGCGCTTAAATGGCTTCAAAATTATAAGGGAAGTAAAGAGGAAAAAGAAGATTTAATAAAAAATAACCCCTTTTTCCCTTATGGAATTTTATTAAGCACTAAGGACATCAGCCTGCTCAAGAATGAAAGTATAGATGTTTATACATCTATTCCAATACCAATTTTGAATAAAGGTGATTTAAACAAAAAGGTAAAAATGCATAAAGAAAGCGATATTTTTACTATTGAAAACCAAGAATTTCTTTTATCCTTTAATTATCTC
Organism: uncultured Clostridiaceae bacterium; assembly: GCA_963725425.1. Taxonomy (GTDB): domain Bacteria; phylum Bacillota; class Clostridia; order Clostridiales; family Clostridiaceae; genus Clostridium_I. Next base: position 29,370 of record CAVRYJ010000043.1, on the reverse strand, counting down.
CTTATAGATGAAGAGGAAAGAAACAATATATTAAGGTCTCTAAGCAATGATGCAAAAGCTTTAAATTTAGATATGGAAAATATAAAAGAAGCTATTTCTAGAAACAAAAAATATGAAATGATTTTAGTAAGCTATGAGTATAATGGCAGCGAAAATGAAATTATTGAAAGTGAAATAACAAGGATAACAACATCAATAAAAGCACTAGAAACTCTAGAAGTGACAAGTAACGAAGAAGCATTAAGTAATGAGAAAAGAAGAGAGGATAATACAAGGGAACTTTATGAATTAAAAAATAATCTTATAACTTTAAAAGAAAAAAAACAGAGCTTTAACGAATTCAGAGTGAACCATGAGGAATTTAAGAAGAATAATGAGGAGCTCATCAGTATAACCAAAACCGGATCGGCCTTAAAAAAGAATGAAGAAAATTTAAAAGAACAATATGCTCAACTTCAAAATGAGGTAAGAAGTTTAGATATAGAAGTTAATGAACTTAAGAGAAACCTTAAAGACACTTCTAATAAACTTGAACTTTATAAAAATATTCAAGGTGGAGTTTTATTAAAAGAGGATAAGAATATTATAGAAGCTAGGCTTTTATCTTGCGAAAAACAGCTTGGTGATGATATTAGAAGGGACAAAGATGAGGAAAAGAAATTTAAAGAAAATCTAAACAAGGTTCAGGGTAGACTTAAGAGAATAGTTAAAGACGGCAATCTTTTAGAGGAATATAAAAACATAAAATTTTCTGAGGAACACTTAGAACAACTGAAAATTAAAATAAGTGCTTTAGAAGTGGAAATTAATACTTTAAGTACTGAAATAAATAGGGTAAATAATGACATATCCCTAATTGCTAATAAAAAGCAAAGAGAAATGGAAGATATTCAGAAGTTAGGTTTTGAGAAACCTATAGCAAAGGAAGATATTAAAGATTCAAACTTTACAATAAGAGAGAGAAAAACTAAAGAGGATTTAAAGGAAAACAACAAAATTATTAATGCCTACAGCGAGGATATTGATAAGCTTAAGCTTTTAAAACAAAAACTAGATTTTTATAAGAGTTATTCAAATGATATAAGTGACAAGGGTTTTGATTTTAATAACCTTGAGGAAGCGACTAAAGGCATTGAAGAATATATAAGTTCTTATGAGGACATAAGAAAACAAACTAAAGATATAGAAATGAAAATTTCAAAAGAAATTAATTTAATTCATGAAAAATATCGTGATAAAAATAGGTTTATTAAGGAACGTTTATTTGATTATCTTAACAAAGAAAGAAAAATATCAAGCCATAGTGATATAGAATCTCTTCTAGAAGTAGTGGACAGGAGGGTAAGGACTTTGGAACTAGAGCTGTCCTCAATAATGTCTGAGGAAGAAGTAGTAATTAATGAAATATTAAGGTATGCCAATCATGTGTTTGAGGAGCTTAGAACAATAGATAAAAAATCTACTATTAAGCACTTAGGTAAGACGCAAAAACTACTTGAAATAAGCATTCCAGAAGAAAAAGAGGAAGTGACACTTAAGGAATATGTTAAACAAAGGGTTATCTATTATGGCAACTTTGAAGGAGATTACTCTAGTCTTTTAGAAAATGATATTCAGAGTTCAGAGCTTATTAGCAAACTTATTGGAAATATTAATAGAGTCAGAGTAGACATTAAAAAAATTGAGAAGACTGGACTTATAAGGAAAAGCTGGAAGGATGCTCTTTCACAAAATTCTGGTGGAGAAAAATTCGTATCCATGTTTATACTGCTTTCAAGCTTAATGTCTTATATGAGAAAACGGGAAACAGATATAGATAATAGGGAAGAAAAAAAGATTCTAATCATGGATAATCCCTTTGCAAAAACCAATGCAGAGCATCTACTAGAGCCAATGTTTCAAATAGCAGAAAAATATAACATACAGCTTATTTGTTTTTCAGGAATAGGTGGCAGTGCAGTGTATAACAGGTTTAGTAAAATATATGTGGCTAAAGTAATAGAAGATAAGTTTAGAAGTAAGGAGAATGTTTCCTTTAAAGTCAGTGGTGAAGAAACCCTGGAACTTTCGGATTTTACTATAAGTAAGGAACAAATTTCACTGTTTTAGGGTAGATTTAACAAGGCATGGGGACACTATCCATGCTGAAATAATGGCATCTTTAGATGGAATGTTTGCAAGGGTTATGACCACTGAGAAATTTTTGGAAAGTTTCAATACTATTTGTTAAAACAAATAGTGAATGTTCAAACTAAGAGAAAATAATAAAGGAGACAGAAATATGGGAAAGACAGCACTTTTGGTTATAGATTTTCAAAACGCATTAGTATTAGCAAAACCTTTTGATGTCGAAGAAGTTATAAGCAACATAAAAAGATTAATCAAAACATGTAGAGAAAATAATGTAGAAGTAATTTACGTTCAACATAATGATAAAATTGGTGATGAATTAGAGCCAAATTCAGAGGGTTGGAAGATATATAGTGAGGTAAGCCCAAATGCCGATGAAAAAATAATAAATAAAACTTATAATTCTGCTTTCAAAGAGACAAATTTAAAAAAATATCTGGACAATAAGAGTATAAATCAATTGGTTATTACAGGCATGCGAACAGAATTATGTATTGATGCCACTTGTAAAGTTGCATTTGAATATGGCTATAAGTTAATTATTCCAGAGAAAACAAACACCACATTTAAGAATGGAAATATATCAGCAAAGGATTTATATGAGTTTTATAACTTTAATATATTTAATGGTAGATTTGCAACCGTAGAAAGTATGAGGAAAACAATAGGAAGAATAATAGAATAATCTACGTAGACAAATCAATTCCTCTGTTTTCCACTGCTGTAGAAAATACGATTTGAGTTTGTGTGTTTCCAAATTTCTGTAGTTCGCCAATAAATATATCAAGTTCTACAGTTGTATGATATTCAACTGTTATAAGCATTGAATAATTTCCTGTAACACAGTTACATTCAATTACATTAGGGCATGCTTCTACAAAAGGATAAAATTCTGGCTTTTGTTTCGGTGACATTTCAAGGTTTATAAAGGCCTTAATGTTATAACCTAATTTTAGTGGATTAACATGGGCAGAATACCCTGTAATAACTCCAGCCTCTTCTAGTTTAAAAATACGTGATGATACAGCAGGTGTGGATAAAAACACTTCTTTTGCTAAGTTTTTAAGGGAACAACGTGCATTTTTTTGTAAAAGGTCAATAAGTTTTAAATCAATCTTGTCCATTTCTTTACATTAGTTAAAGGAAAGCTAGTTTTGTGTTTTCCTTGCTAATGATTCACCTCATTTCTTTTTAATAATAGTTGAAGTTAACATAATAATAGAATTTATATTTCATACTTATATTAATATAATAAAGTTCCAAGTTCAAAAATACAAGAGTTTTAAGTAATACAGATTTAGAATATTAACTTTATTATCTTAAAATTATGATTTTTAACATTAATAAGGAAAAAAATTACACTTTATATAATGAACTTAAACTGCGTATTAATTAGTTTAAATAAAGAATAGTATGTATATTTTTAGCTTTTATTCGTTATTCATCTTTAAGTATTTACATAAATATGAAATCATGTTAATCTCGCTATTATAAAGATACGAAAAAAAGGAAGAGAGTGATTTTTTTATGGAAACAAGGATAGAATATGATTCAATAGGAAGTATGAAAGTACCAATGGAGGCTTATTATGGCGTTCAAACATTACGTGCCAAAAACAATTTTCATATTACCAGGAGTGCTATTCACCCAGATCTTATAGTAAGTCTTGCTGAGGTAAAAAAAGCAGCTGCAATTACAAATAGAGACGCAAAAATGTTAGATACTAAAATTGGAAATGCAATTATAAGTGCCTGTGATGAAATTATTTCTGGAAAGTTTCAAGATCAATTTATAGTTGATCCTATTCAAGGTGGTGCAGGTACTTCTGCAAATATGAATGCTAATGAAGTTATTGCAAACCGTGCTATTGAAATACTTGGAGAGACTAAGGGTGATTATAGCACGGTTCATCCCAATGATCATGTAAATATGGCTCAATCAACTAATGATGTGTTTCCAACTGCTGGGAAAATTACAATACTAAAAATGCTTCCAAAAGCAGTTTTAGAACTTGAACGTTTGTATAATGCTCTAGAGTTAAAATCTCTAGAGTTTGATAATATTATAAAAATGGGACGTACTCAACTTCAAGATGCGGTTCCAATTAGACTTGGTCAATCTTTTCATGCTTATTCATCAATGATAAAACGTGATATTAATAGACTAAATAAAGCCCAAAATGAAATGCTTACTTTAAATATTGGAGCAACAGCCATTGGAACTTCAATTAATGCCAGCCCAGAATATTTAAATAATATTATATATAATCTTAGAAAAGTAACTGGAATTAATGTAACTAATGCAGAGGATCTAATTGATGCAACTCAAAATCTTGATGGATTCGTAAGTGTATCAGGTGTTTTAAAAACCTGTGCAGTAAATTTATCTAAGATGGCAAATGATCTAAGATTATTATCAAGTGGCCCTAGAACTGGTTTAGGTGAAATTAACTTACCTGCAAAGCAAAATGGATCATCAATTATGCCTGGTAAAATAAATCCTGTCATTCCAGAAGTAGTTTCTCAAGTAGCCTTTAATATTATAGGAAATGACTTTACTATAACTATGGCAGCTGAAGCAGGTCAGCTAGAACTTAACGCCTTTGAACCTGTCCTCTTCTACAACCTTTTCGAATCAATTGAAACTCTAAAAAATGCTACTAAGACATTTGTGGATAACTGTGTTATAGGAATTACTGCTAATAAGGAAAGATGTAGCGAACTTTTAAATAATAGTGTGGGAATGGTAACAGCACTGTGTCCTTACATTGGATATAAAAAAGCTGCAGATATTGCTAAAGAAGCATTAAAAACTGGTGATCAGGTTAAAAAAATTGTTTTGAAGAAAGGAATTTTAACTTCTAAAGAATTAGAACAAGTCTTAAATCCAATTGCTATGACAGAGGTGAAAAGGTACTTAAGCGCAGATGGAATACTAAAAGATAATAGATATGCAATGGGTGAATAGATTTCTGTGGACTTATATAACCATCTCGGATAAGGAAAAGGTTATAGTTTTATGGATGTAAAGTGGCTTGGTGATTTTAATCAAGCCATTAATCTATTTTGTGCTCAACTCATGTTTATTGCATTACTCTTTTAAGTTCAAAAAAAGTACCTCCACCGTAAAGAATTAGTGTATTATCATCTTTTATAAAAAATGTGCATGCTGGAAATTTTTTCGCATCATCTATCTCAATTTCTGTTACAGAATTACTGTTTATAGTCAAAGTACTTATAGGTACACCCCAGCCATTTAAAAATTCATCAGATGTAATAACTGATTTTTTGTAAGTAGGATCTTTCACTGTATTATTCAGATAACTGGCATCATCTCCAAAACAACTTGACTGTTCTTTTGAGAAACTTAGGGTTTTACCTATTATTTTTTTTATATCATCAGTACTATAAGTTCCCGATTTGGAATATCCTGCAACCTTTTCTATAACCCATTGTCCAAAAAAAGATTCTGAATTTTGTGCGGTTGTACCATTATTTTCGGAAGTGCTAATTACAGCAGTTTTGGTAGTACTATTATTGCTAGTAGAATTTACTTCATTGGTAGTGTTATCATTTCGCTCATCCACAGTATTAGTAGCTGTATTTGATGGTTGTGGTTGCTTTTTGTACTTCCTTGAGATGCTTTATTAATAGAAATTGGTTTAGTAGTTTGGTTATTGCTACAACCTATTATAAAAATGCCAGTACAAATTAATGTAATTAGTAATATTTTTTTATTCATATTTTACTCCTAAATATTATTTATATTTTCTCAAATATTTCTTGTCTAGGTACTTATAAGTAATTTTACCATAGTATATCACTCCTGAATATAGAAATAATACTATAAAGGTGTGGTAAAAAATGATAATATATGGTATATATAGTTATGATGTAAGTGTATTTAAGGACAGATTAACTAATATCTATAAATTATAAGTGAGGTGGCATATATGAATAAAGATAATGATTCCAAACATTGGAAACTAGGAATATTCTATTATAATAAAGATAATCCAGCTGAATCTGTTGATAAAAGGAAGGGTATTGGGACTACACCTAATTTCGCCAGTAAACGTGGTAGACATATGTTTGCACTTATGCTTGTGCCTGCTGCTATAATGATAATAATATGTGCTATTGTGGGATTTTTAAGCAATAAATAATTACGCAAGTTTTTTTTAATATTCTAATGTGATATAATAAAAATAATTAGATTCAAGATAAAAAAGATACTAAAATTTGAAATGATTGAAGAAATGAGGAAACTATTAAATGGCAAAATGTATACTTTGTAATAAAAAAATAAAATTTTCAAGAAAATGTCCGGCATTAAATGAAATTATTTGTTCAACTTGCTGTGGAAGCAAGAAAGAATCGGAAATACAATGCACAAATAGTTGCAATTATTTGGTTGAAGGTCAGCTTAAAGAAAATAAAAAACAAATAATGCAACTTGTAAAAGAGTCTTTTAACAATGAATCTGAAGACATATATAAAGATGAGAGAATATTACAATTAGTAGCACCTTTTGAAGAATTTATATTTAGAAAGTATTATGATGACAGAAATGCTACAGATGAGTTTATATCTGGTTGCTACACAAAAATATATTATACTTTAGAGGAAAAAGGAAGTATTTATACTTTTGATGAAATCGAAAAGGACATATTTAATGAATTCAGTGAAATTGCTGAAATGACTAAAATGCCAATAGAATCACAGAAGCTTATACTAATAAGAATGATGAAATCAGTAGACAGCATGACAGGTGGCATGTTCGGAAACAGAATGTATCTTGAATTATTAAGAAGTAATTTTACAGGAACTGGCGTTGTTGCTGATGTTATGGAAAAAATGTAATAGCATTAACTACTATTAAAGAGAGAATCCTCAGGTAGGGCAAAAGTTAAACTTGCTGCTGGAGCAGGAAACAAATTTATAAAGTGTAGCTCTTATAACAATTCAGACGATGGTTGGGATTTACCATTGACTGGTATTAACAACTAATTTATAAAATTATTTTTTTAGCTTAATAGAATAAATAAATCACTATTTATATTAAAATTATAAATAGTGATTTATTTTGTTATATCAAGGCATTAAAAAGTGAGTACTTGTTAGTATGCTCTTTTATATAATATAATAATATACAAGCTTAAAGTTAAGTGAAGAGAAAAAGTTAAATAGGAGTGTGGAATTTTGAAAAAATTATTTACAGAGTTTAGTATTAAAAATGTTACGATGAAAAATCGTATTTGTGTGCCACCAATGGTTGTAGGATTAGCCGATAACGGTTATGTAACAGCGGGAAATGTAGAACGTTATAAAAAGTTAGCTGAAGGTGGGGCAGGACTCATAATTCAAGAGGCTACCTGTATTAATACTGATGGCAAATTAATGGAAAAGCAACTTGGAATATGGGAAGATGATCAAATTGAAGGACTAAAAAGTATAGTTGATGTAGTTCACAAAGAAGGATGCCCAATATTTGTCCAAATACATCATGCAGGAGTGGTTGGAATATCAAAACATCCAATGTGTCCAAGTCCCTATGAATATAAAAATTATGATGGAAGTATTGTTGTTGGTCATCAAATGAGTCTTCAAGATATAAAATCTTTACAAAATGATTTTATTGAAGCAGCAAGAAGAGCCTATGAAGCAGGATATGATGGGGTTGAACTTCATGGTTGCCATGCATACCTAATAAGCCAGTTTCTAAATAAAAAAGTAAATAAGAGAACTGATGAATATGGCAAAAGTGCAGAAAAATTTGTAATAGAAATACTAGAAGGAATTAGAAAAGTAACACCCGAAGAATTTGTTGTTGGAATCCGTCTTGGAGGGTTTGAACCAACAATAGAAGATGGAATACATTATGCTAAAATATTAGAGAGAAACGGAATGGATTTCCTTGATATTTCTTATGGATTTATGAGTGAGCAGGAAACGCATGTAAATGAAGCTTATAAATATTCAAATGCTGTTTACGCAGCAGAGAAAATAAAAAAAGAAGTTTCAGTTCCAGTGTTTGCGGTTAATGGAATTAACTCTGCTGAGATTGCAGAAGAAATATTAAATGAAGCAGATGTAGACCTTGTAGATATTGCTAAAGGATTTCTTATAAATAATAACTGGGCAAATGATGCAAAAGAAGGCAAAGACACTGGCAAATGTTTAAATTGCGCAAAATGTATGTGGTTTGGTCAGTCTAAGGTTTGTGCAGGAAAAGTAATATTTGAAAGAAATAAAAAAAGTAAGATCTAAAGGAAGGTAAACTGGATTTAGCTCCTTTAGGAGTAGTACACAAGAGCCAATTCTTGCGACCTACGAAAAAAGGTTTTATGGTTCTTTCCGAAGCTTATTAAAACATTAGAATAAGCTTCGGAAAAATCAATTAGACATTCAATAGGGGTCGCCTATATTAGTTCGCAAATTGAAACTATCAATAAACTATTCCTTTTTCTTTCTTAAACTTAGCAATTTCTTCAAGTGCTCGTTTGTATCCACCAGCTTCTTTAAATGAATTACTTATTTTTTTAATATTTTCAAGATAACTTGGATCTGTCTGAACTTTTCTAACAGCCTCTTTTAATATTTCGGGTGTAACTGTATCCTTATTAAGAGTAATTGCAGCTCCAAGTTCAGAAGCTCTATCAGCCATATATGGCTGATCTGCACCAATTGGAATTGCAACAAAAGGCACATTATTATATAATAAATCACTTGCACTATTCATGCCAGCGTGTGTTATAGCAACATCGGCATACTTTAATATTTCTGATTGAGGGACATAATTCTTGACTATGAAATTTTCAGGAATTTTAAATTTAGAAATATCTATGTTATATGCAGTCATAACTACAACAACATCAGCATCAGCAAATGTTTTAAAAAATATATCATAAAGTTTGTCATTTGTATCATTAAATACGGTTCCTAATGAAATGTACACAACTTTTTTGTTCTTCAATTTTTCAAAAGGGAAATCTATATTTTCTTTTCTATCATATATTATTGGTCCTATGAAAATAAAACTGTCATTATAATATTCCATATGTGAAACGAAATATTTAGATATATACGCAATATTCAAATCACCTTTGTTATACATTAAATCAAATATTTTAGTAGGCATCTTTACATTGTACTTTTCATTTAGCCTATCTGATATTCTTTTATAATTAGACATGATTGGATGATTTTTTATTTTCTCTTCATTCATAGAAGGGAAACCTTTAGACATAAGTTCTTTTGGAGTAGCAAATACTGCAAAAGAGGATATTGAAGGAATTTTTAATATTTGAGAAATAATAGGCCCAAATGGAAAGTTGGAACTATGAATAATATAATCAAACTTTATATCTTTAATTTGATTTAAAAGAGATTGAAGAAAATCCTCACTAAAATCAAGTCCTTTGTTAACAAGATTTAAGATATGATCAATATCTACATTTACAGGCATTTTATGTTTGCCTTTTAAAAAATTTAAGTCCACACCATCATAACTTCTAAATGAAGCACCTGTATTTTCTATTCTTTCTTTAAATTCTTCTGATGAAAAATAAATTACTTCTTCTCCTTGTTTTACTAATCCATCTACTAAACCTAACGTTGGATTAACATGACCATTAGCTGGTATGCTTAAAAAAAGTACTTTAGACATATTTCCACATCCTTATCTATTTTTTTATTTCTATCATATTATGAACAGGCATAATTTTGTTTATACTATTGACTGCAGATTGTAACTCACGGAGATTTCCATTTTTGTGTACATAAGAAAAATAACACTTGGAATTAACCAAGTGCGTATATACTTAAGAGGGGGTAATCTCTATATTTATATAATAACGTTCATTTGTTACAAGGCTATGAAGTTAGTGAATACTTATTGTAAATAGTGCCCAAGGTGTATATCTGAATGTAAGAAGTATTTTAATAAAGTCAAGATATTATTCAGTTAATAAAAAGGAAAGGGGAGGGTAATATTAATCAGGAACAAATGGATGGAATCCATGCGGAAAAAGGGTTTATCGCTGCGTTGGGCCAGAGTGGGGATAGTACTCATACTGCACTTTTGCAGTATGGCATTTCCAAATACCGTTATTCAAATGACGAAGCAATGTTCAATTTGGTACACAAAATGAGAACTCGTATTATCACCAACCCCGCATTCAATTCGGAGCATATTTTGGGTGCTATTTTATTTGAAAACACTATGGATCGTAAGGTTGGTGATCAATTTACAGCGGATTTCCTTTGGGAGAACAAAGGCGTTGTGCCTTTTTTAAAGATTGATAAAGGTCTCGCTGGACTTGAAAACGGCGTACAGCTCATGAAACAGATTCCAAATTTGAATGAACTCTTAAAACGGGCGATTGAAAAGAATATTTTTGGTACAAAAATGCGTTCAGTCATTAAAGAAGCCAATTCAGAAGGAATTCGAAAAATAGTTGAGCAACAGTTCGATATTGGCAAGAAAATAGCTGAAGCTGGGTTGGTTCCTATTATCGAACCAGAGGTTGATATCCACAGCACAGATAAAGAAAAATCAGAAAAAATATTAAAATCTGAAATTTTCAATCAATTATCTGTCCTTGATAAAGATGTCAAAGTCATGCTTAAACTTTCAATACCAACAGAAGATAACTTTTATCACGATTTAATGGATAATCCGCATGTTGTACGGGTTGTGGCTTTATCAGGAGGATACACTCAAAGTGAAGCAAATGAAAAACTTGCGCACAATCACGAACTTATTGCTAGTTTTTCGCGTGCATTATCGCAAGGATTGACCGCTAAGCAAACAGACAAAGAATTCAATTTGATGCTATCCAATTCAATTCGGACAATTTATGAAGCATCCATAAAATAATGTAGATATTTATTCTGAAAGTTACTCGGTCATAGATATGGAAACATGTAGTAAGAGTAATCTAGTGAATTACATAAACTAGACTAATCTACTATAAGAGTATAATCGAACTATGATTAGTTCACATTTTATTATATTGGGCAATTAAGACTGTACGTAAAGATAGAATCCTCAGAAACAAAATGAGGGTTCTATTTTTGTTTCTAAATCTATCAAAAGAAGGAATTTAGCACTCTATATGGAATATTAGAAGATAATAGTATTTATTGTATAAAATAGACGAGGATGTGACACAAATTGGGGTTTTTAAATGCATTAAAGGAAAGTATAACAAACAGACCATCAACACTTAGAGAACCAACTTTTGTTAAAGAATTTAGTGAAGAGAATAAACAGTTCAGTGATTTAGAAGAACTGTTAAAAATTGCTCCAAAAGAAGTATGTGAAAAAATAAATGAAGATATAAAATTATTATCTTACGGAATCACAGGTGAAAGAAATGTGGCATATGAACTTAAAAATAGCCATATGCCAATATTAATTTTGCATGATTTGTTTCTTCAGTATAACGATCTTACAGCACAAATAGATTTTGTAGTAATAGACCGTAAATTTATCCGATGACTACCATCCGTAACACTCCCATCTTCTACTAAGTGCGAAAAGCAGAGAACTCAAATCTTTGATTTGATGTGAATCGCTTTCTCTTTAGAGTATAACGGCTGCTACGTCCCTGGATAACGATTTCTAAGTTTCAGATGGATGACCTGCGGCCTAAAAACTCCATCTGAAACCAAGAACTCTGTTTATGATAATAAGCTTGTAATTATGACTGAAGGAAATGAAAGTGATGTGGCACTAAAAATTTTTAAAACAGCACCAGGTAACCATGCACGTAATTCTAAACTTAGTGGTGAAAAGGGCTGGTATAATATAAGGCAAATAGAAGTTATTAGAGATGAGATTGTTAATGAAAATAAAGACAAGTATAAGGACGGTAGTAAAGTTGGAATTATATGTCCATATAGAAAACAAGTAACTGAGGCTAACAAGTATTTTGAAAAATCAAAAATAGAAATTGATACTGTACATAAGTTTCAAGGAAGAGAGAAGGATACGATAATATTTTCAACTGTAGTAAATGACATAAATTCATTTGTAGATGATGAAAATTTGATTAATGTAGCGGTATCACGTGCAGTAAAAGAATTTATTATGGTTACTTCAAACAAATTGTTTAAACAGCATGGGACTAATATTGGAGACCTAACTAGATATATAGAATATAATTCATTAGAAGCTGTGATAATAGAAAGCCCCAAGGTTTCAGTTTTTGATTTATTGTACAGCGAATATTCAGATAAGCTTTTTAAAATAATGTCTTCCAGTAAACATGTTTCTGAATATAAATCTGAAAATCTAATGTACAGTGTGATCGAAGAAGTGCTTTCTTATAACGAATATATATCATTTAAATGTGTTATTCACATACCTCTAAATTCTATAGTAAAAGATTTTACAAAGCTAAATGATGAACAAAAAGCTTTTACTAAAAATCCATGGAGTCATGTCGATTTTTAAATTTTCAACAAGTTAAACAAAGAGCCTGTGCTTGTTGTAGAGGTTGATGGATATGAATACCACGCTAATAACAAAGAACAAAAAAGAAGAGATGCAGTTAAGGATAAAATATTGGAACAAATAAATTTACAGATTCTTAGGGTCGCTACTAATGAAAGTGGTGAAAAGGAAAGGCTAATTAAAATGCTGGATTTGATTATTAAAAAATCTGGTGAGAGTGACGATTTAAAGGAGGCTTAAAAAATAGATTGAAGCTTTTTGAATTAAAAATAAGAACATAAATATAATAAAAATTTTATAAGAGAAAACATGATGTGACATATAAAATTATCTTTGAAAGTAACACAAAATAAAAATGTTTTTTACGATAAATATTTCTAATAATATAAAATTATACATTAATAGTTGTATAATGTTCAAGAAGTAATTAAAACATTCATTGTATTTGATAAATAAGATGTTAAATTAACGAATGTCAAATATAACTACTCCAGATAAATATATATTAAATCACATTAGGATTGGAAGTGCATCTATGTCAAATGGTAAAATTGAAGCGAGTAAAGAGATAATGCAAAAAATTTTTTCGGAAGAATTTTGGTTTGTAATTCCTGAATATCAAAGGTCATATGTATGGCAAACTGATAATATATCAGAGTTGATTGAAGATTTGTTTTTTGCCTTTGAAAATAAACCTGCGAATGAATATTTTTTAGGATCAATAGTATTAAAAAGGAAAACTGATATAGCATTTCCTGAATACGAGGTTCTAGACGGACAGCAGCGGTTAACAACTTTTTTTATAATGATGGCAGTTCTTCGAGATTTGATTCCTGAAGAACAGTTTAAAAATACAATTCATAAAAAAATATATCAAGAAGAAAACATACTAGAAAATGTCCCTGCTAGAATGAGAATAACATATAAAATCCGTGATAATGTAGAAGAATTTATAAATAAATATATAATTGATAAAGAAGGTACTACAAAGACAGATGAACTTCAGGAATTAAAAGAAAGTGATAATGTTTCAATTTCAAATATGTCGAATGCAATTATACTTTTAAGAAAATTATTAAGTGAAAAGCAAAATACAAGTAGTCTAATCGGATTTATAAAGTTCATTTTTCAAAAGGCAATTTTTATATATGTATCAACGGAAAATTCAGAAGATGCATTTAGAATGTTTACTATATTAAATGACAGAGGTCTTCCCCTTACTAATTCAGATATATTGAAGTCACAAAACATCGGTGCTTTATCAGTACCAAAAGATGTTACAAAATTTGCTACAATGTGGGAAGAAATTGAAGGAAAGCTTGGACAAAGTTTTGATAGATTTCTTCAGTTTATGAGAACTATATTAGTACAGGAAAAAGCGAGGGCAAATCTTCTTGAGGAATTCAATGATAAAATATATAATGTTAAACCTCCTTACATTCCAAAATTGAAAAGGGGCAAAGAAACCTTCGAGTTTATTGAAGAATATAATAGTATCTATGAGAATATTATAGAATTGCAAAATGAGGGTCTAAGTAATGAATTTAAAAATTTAGTGACAATAATGAAAATTGGATTAAGATCAGAAGATTGGATTCCACCTTTACTTCAATACTATCATAAGTTTAAATTGAACAGAATTGATGAATTTTTAATAAATCTTGAATATAAGTTTACAGGAGATTGGGTATGTGGAATAACACCAACAATTAGATTAGATGCAATGAATGATATTTTGAAAACTATTGATATTACAAATGTAAATAATATTGATAATCTGATTAGTGACAAGGAGTTATTTCAAGTTGATGTAAATGAGTTTAAGAAAAATATTGAAGGTAATATTTATAAAAAACAATTTGCAAGACACTTACTATTAAAATTGGAATATTTATTAAGTGATAATACTGTTCATCTATCGGGATACAACTATATTACTGTTGAGCATGTACTTCCGCAGAACCCAAAAGATGACAGCCAATGGAAAAAAGATTTTAATGAAATAGATAGGGAAAAATGGACAAACAGATTAGCAAATTTGGTGCTTATTAGCCAGAAAAAAAACAGTGCATTGGGTAACTCTGACTTTGTAGAAAAGAAAAAAGTATATTTAAAGAAGAGGATTGATGCTTTTCATGCGAATAAGGTTTTCATCGATCAAAATTTAGCATGGACTCCCAATGTTTTAAGAGAAAGACAAGATCAGTTAATAAAATTATTAGTAAATAAAAAAATCAGTAAATAAAAAATTGTTAATGAAAAAAAATATAAAGACTGATAATTAGAGCTTATAGAATAAACAAAGAGAGAATCTTCATAAATATAATGATGGTTCTCTCTTTGCTTGATAAGCATTTAAAAAAGGAATTTGGCTATTCTAAATGGAATATTACATTATAATAGTGTTTTATTCTATATAGAACATCTGGAAGCAACGCATATTAAAATATTAAGTAAGTTTTAAAAATAACAAATTGAGTTTATAGGATGTGAGAAGATATGACAGATCTAAGAAATCCCTCTGAAGTTCAGCGAAATCTAGCAATAGATTCAATAGGAAATAAAGAAATAATAGACTATTTGCCAATTAATAAAGAAATGGATTCTAGAATTTTCTCTAGTCTTTTGGATGATGACAAGGTAGTAGCTAGTTATAAAATGTATTGGCTGCTTGGGATATTAGAAGAAGTGAGCATTGGAAATACAGAAATAGAGTTTAAAAAACTTATCGCCAGGATGATAGTATCTGCTTGGTATCCTCAACAACAATTCAAATTAAGTTTTGGGTTTTCTGATAACCTAAAAAAGCCAATTGCTTATGTGGCTTCACTAAATATGTTTGCAAACAACTGTGATGAAAAAGAATTGCTAGATTTTTTAGATAAAAGTGAAGATAAAGAACTAAATAAAATGATGAAGGAACTTACCTATAATGTGCCATATAGATTGTTGTCACCATTTTTTAAGGTTATAGAATTTAAAAATAACCTAATTGTTGATTTATCTCAAAAGAGTGAATCTTGTTTATATAAAATAATTAAAGGAAAAAAAGACGAAATAGTTATTAATGATTGCTGGGTAGATTATTTGCAGACAAACTACAGAGTAATTAAATCATGGATTTATTATAAGCTTATATGTTTTTTGCAAAAGAGAAACCCTAATGTGCCTTCTATTGCCTTTAAACTTGAAGCACCAAAGACAAGAAACCTTAAAGTAGCAACAGATCTTTGGAAAAAAATAATCAATGTGAATGGGTTAAAGGACATTTATACTGGTGTTGAGTTTAGTGATACAGCATTTCATAAGTACGGTGGTCTTAGTATAGATCATTTTATTCCATGGAGTTTTGTTTTACATGATCAAATATGGAATCTAGTACCAACTTTCAAAAATATTAATAGTAAAAAAAGTGATAAATTGCTCCAGTTTGATAATTATATAGAGGATTTTTGCGGCATACAGTACAAAGCATTTTCTTACATTTGTGATAAGAGAATAAAGAACAGTCTAGCAGAATATATGGATGTGCTAAACTTAGAAAATCCAAATGACTTCTTTAAAAATAGCACCAAGGAATCTTTCAGCAAAAACATTAAGCAATGTATTTCACCATTGTATCAGATAGCGTTAAACCAGGGGTTTCAGGTTATGGATAGGTTAGTTTAGCAGTAAAGAATATTATTGATTACAGAAAAAGAAATCATTATAAGGGAAGGATGGTGGACAAAATGAAGGTTTATAACAAATTAGTGAGAGATTTAATTCCACAGATAATAGAGAAAAGTGGGAAAAAGTTTGACACTCATATTGCGGATAAGGAAGAGTATGAGAAATTACTTGAAGAAAAATTGCAGGAAGAAGTTAATGAGTATCTAGAAGACAAAAATTTAGAAGAATTAGCGGATGTATTAGAAGTATTGGTGGGACTGGCTGGAACTCTTGGGTATACGGAAGAACAATTGTATGATAAGAGGATGCAGAAGAAAGAAGAGCGTGGAGGATTTAGTGAGGGGGTTGTGTTGGAGAGAGTTATGGTAGATCAGTATGAGTAAAGTTAATTTGACATATTTCAAGATTTGAATTATATTAACAATATAAAAATACCAATGCAAGTGTATAATGAACCTTAACATGAGATGTATTTAAATTTGTTAATTAATTGACTTGTTGAAGGTATTTTTATTTATTTTAACAATAATTATCATTGTTTATTAAATGACTAATAAAAATATTGACATAGCCTAATTCTAGGTATATATTTACATTATAACATTATATTATACAAATCAATGCCATATTTTTATAATATAAATCAAAATATATAAACGTATTTTATAATAAAAAATAAAAATGAGGTGAAAAAATGAAAGTATGGGAATTAGCATTAAAATTTTATTTGAAAAAAAACATTTCAATGGAAGAAAGCCAAATTGAGATAAGTAAAATCATAGACAAATGTTTAACTAAAAACGAGGAGCTTCTAAAATTACATAATAATAATCAATATAAAAATTACTCGTTTTCTTCATTTTATCCCATAGAAAAAGATAAAGTCTATCTTGTTGGAAAAATATATACAGTAACCATAAGGACTGTGGATGAAAGATTAGTAAAACATTTTCAAAAATTTTTGGAAAACGAAAGTAACGAAACATTAAAAGCTATAACTTTGTCAATAAAAATTCTTCCTAAAAGGTATATTGAAAGAATTTATTCAATAACTTCCGTTGTGGCTAAGTTTGAAAATGGATATTGGAGAACAAATGAAAACGTAGAAATATTTGAAAAAAGGTTAAAAGACAATTTAATAAAAAAATATAATGAGTTTACAAAACAAAATATCAATGAAGAGTTTGATTTATTTACTTTCATGAAGTTTGACAATAAAAAACCGGTAGCAACAACGTATAAAAATATTAGAATGCTTGGAGATAAAATAACATTAAATGTTGCTGAAAATAATTTCGCTCAGGATTTAACATATTTTGCATTGGGGGCAGGTTTATTAGAGATGAATAGCCGTGGATATGGTTATATAAATTATAAATGGTTATAGGAGGTGAAACTGATGCTAAAAGACTGTTTAGAAGTTTTTAAAGAGATGTATGGTAAAAAAGGAGAAAAACTTATAACTGAAAGTTATGTTCTAGGTGAAGGAAGTTATGTTTTAGTTGATGCAAATGGTGAAATCATTGAAATATTAGAGGTTGATAAAAAAAGTTCTGATAAAACAGGAAGATATTATGACTTTGCTGAAATGGATTATTTATCTAAATTAGTAGATATGAACAAGCCTATAGATTCTCATAAGATAATACATAGTAATAATTATCTCAGCTTCTTTGTAAAAAAAGAAAATGTTAACAAAGCAAAATTAACAGAAGAGATAATTGATAATTATTATGAAATACTAAAAGATCCAACAATAAAGTATAAGGATAAAGATAGCAAAGACAAAGAAAAAAGAAAAATGTATGAGTTGATAGAGGACAAATATGGAAAAATAGATTCTGTTTCGCTTGAAAAACAAAAAATATGGATCAAAGGCAGCATCTTTTCACTTTTAGATAAGGTGAAAAGCAATAAGAGCTATTTGAAGGTATTTTTTAAATGTGATATGAAGATATATGAAGAAGAAAGTGAAAAGTATGTAATTCCTAATATTTATAATAACACTCAGTTTAATGTACAAATAGACGATATAACATACGGATTACCTAATGATAACATGGGGTTAAATTCAAAAAAACCTTATTTAGATAATAAGACTAGAAAAAATTCTTTGGCATATTTGATTTCAATGGAAGAAGTGATTTTACAAAAAAAGTTCTTTGATTATTTATTTAATAATGTTTGTGAGGGTAAAACCAACGTTTATATCGGTAATGGGGCAATTGAATGTTTATCCAATGCTGAAGATTTACATAAAGAATTCTCAGGTTATTTTTTAAGAATAAAAAAAGGTAAAGAAATTGAAATACTTGATTCTGATACAATTGTAGGATTAAATAACAAACTTAATGGCTTATTTATTGATACAGTAATTCCAATAGATTATACAAAATTTAAAGGAGCACTCAGTGATGGATATGGAGAAATTAAAGAAATTCATATACTTAAATCACTAATTAATGATATTTATTTCAATAAATTTTTAAATAATAACTACTTTTCAGATTCTAAAGATATTAAATTAAATGATTTTGGAATTAAAGAAAATCTTATAAGATCAAGAGGTGCTTTTTTCAATTGGTTTTACAAGGGAGATGCTACAATTATAAAACAAATTTTTGATAAGACTTCTATGGAGATTATTAAAAATACAATATGTAATGAATATATGATTAAAGCAAAAGAACAATTCAACCTAAGATGTGGAATTTTAAATTATTTTATAGGAGGAGAAAAGATGGCAGATATTTTAAATGAAATAGCTAGTGTACTAAGAGAAAAGACAAATAATAAGCATACGCAGAAGATTGAGAGTGACAATGAATACTATTTTGCAGTGGGTCAGGTTTCAAGTTATTTATTATCTTTAAATAGATCAAGCAAAAAGATGCATTCTCCTTATTAATCCACTTTTAAACTGTAAAACCGATGAAAAATTAAAATTACAATTAAAAATACTTTTTAAGAAATACAATTATGCAATTAAGAAAGAAAGTAAAAGATTTAATAATTTAAGTGCTATGGTTCTTGGCTATCAGGCTGAAAATCATGTAAATGATAACATGTTGGTTGCAGGATATTTATATAGTAGTTTAATTTATGAAAGCAAAAAAGAGGAGGAAGTTAATGATGGAGAATAGAGTTTATGGTGTTATAGGAATAAAATCAATAATGGCTAATTGGAATGCAGATTTTAGTGGACAACCCAAGTCAATATCAACTGGTGAGATATATGGTAGTGATAAGGCATTAAAATATCCTATGAAAAAAATGTGGGAGAACAAAGGTGAAAGTGTATTATATATAAAATCATTGAAAACTGAAGAAAAAAAAGATGAAATAAAAATAAAACCAAAATCATTGAAAGAAAGATATGAAGAAATTTTCAATGTTGAGGATTTACAAAAAGAGAAAGACAGTAATAAAGTAATGAAAAATTTATTTAATGCTATTGATGTAAAAAATTTTGGTGCAACTTTTGCTGAAGCAGGTAATAATATTTCTATAACTGGAGCTGTTCAAATTGGTCAAGGTTTTAATAAATATGAAGACACAACTGTAGAAGAACAACAAATTTTATCACCATTTAGAGATGGAACAAAAGATGATGCAGATTCTTCAACATTAGGTACTAAGATAGTAAGCAGTGAAGCACATTATTTTTATCCCTTTGTAATAAACACATTGGCATATAAAAACTACATTGAAATGGGAGCTACAGAAGGATATACAGAAGACGATTATAAAAAGTTTAAAGATGTTGCACTAGTTTCTGCTACTGCATTTAATACAAACGCAAAGATAGGCTGTGAAAATGAATTTGCTATTTTTGTGGAAACTGAAAGTGATTTATATTTGCCGGATTTAGCTCAATATATTGTGTTTAGTAAAATGAATGGACAGGATTTTATATATTTGAAGTTTGAAGAACTTTTAAATAAGCTATCTGATAGAATATTAAATATTGAAATTTACTATAATCCTTATAAAACTAAACTAGAAGGGAATATAAATAAAGCTAAATACTTTAACATATTTACCAGGGAAGAGGTATAGAAATGAAGGCTTTAAAATTTACTTTATCTGGCGAGACGGCCTTCTTTAAAAAACCTGATGTAAATACATACTTATATTTTACCTATGGAAATATTCACAAGGTGGCAATATTAGGTTTAATAGGAGCTGCCATTGGACTTGCAGGATATAATTTTCAAGAAGGACAGGAGTTTCCAAAATTTTATAGTGAATTAAATAGTCTAAATATTTCTATAGTACCTAGAAATGAGAGAGGATATATTACTAAAAAGGTTCAAGTGTTTAATAATTCTGTAGGATATGCATCACAAGAACAGGGTGGAAATCTAATTGTTAAAGAGCAGTGGTTAGAAAAACCAATATGGGATGTATATATATTGATAGATGATAATAAAAATTTAGATAAAATAACTGAAAGTTTCTTGAAAAATAAATTTGTTTATATGCCATATTTGGGCAAAAATGATCATTATGCAAATATTACAAATTCACAACTTGTGGATATTAAAAAAGTCACTAGTTCTGAAAAGGTAAGTAGTTTATTTATTAAAGAATATTTTGAATTTATAAAGGAGAAGAAAAATGTTTTTGATTTAGGTTTTAAGCATGAAGATATGTGGAAATATGAAGAACGATTACCAATAGCACTTGAAAGTCAAGAAAATCAATATATAACAGTTCCATTTATTTTTACAAACATGAAAGTGCAACCCAAAGAGAGTTGTAAATTATTTGCTGACTCTGAAAAAACATTGTTTTTCTTTTAGGTGACGAGATGTATTTTGATAATATAAAATTATTTAATATTAAAGAACAAGTAGGTAATTTAGATAATATTTATGCTCATGTTAAAGTCGGAAGCAAAGAAAAGTTAATTGACCACATGAACTTGGCTTACAAATATTTTTTGAATATATGTAAGGAAAAAAACTTAGATAATGTATTTAAGAACATAGAAGTGCATTTACTTACTGGGTTCAGTGAAGATGGTAAGATATTTTGGAAAGAACTTTTATGTAACACAATATATATGCATGACATAGGGAAAATAAATTCTAACTTTCAAACTAGGAAAATGAAAAATGAAAAATATAAAGATATTTCTGGATTTGATTCAAAACACTCAATGTTATCTGCATGCATATATTTTGATTATTATTTTAAGAAAATTATTAATATTAAGGAGAGTGGCGATCAGTCCATTCTCTTAACCTTTTTACTTCTAAATAGTTATTTAATCTCAAAACATCATGGAATCTTAGGAAATTTTATAGAGTTTAAAAATAAATTTATTGATGGGTTTAACGATTATATAAAACATGTCGATTCATATAAGGATTATAAAGTTAGCTTGAGTATAAATCCAGCGGATATAAATGATTATATGGATTGTTTGGAAAGTACAATTAATAATTTCGAAAGTGAAGAACGCTGGAAATCTATTGATGTATACATTTACACAAAATTTGTATTTTCATTGTTAGTTTCAGGAGATTTTTATTCTACTTCACAATTTCAAAGTGGAAATGGTACTGAAAACTTTGGCACTATAAACAACATAGATAATTACTACAATATTTTTAAAAATGGGGACATATACAAAAGCACTGAAGCTTATAAGGATTATTTAAATGGTAAAATAATAAATCCATTTTCTGAAGGTGACATAAATGAGATAAGGACGCAACTGTTTATAGAATCTGAAGAAGAGCTTATGAATCACAAAGATGAGAATATATTTTACTTAGAGGCGCCAACGGGTAGTGGAAAGACAAATACCTCAATAAATCTAGCGTTTAAGCTTTTAGAAAACAATAAAAATATAAATAAGGTATTTTATGTATTTCCATTTAACACGCTAATTGAGCAAACAAAAAAATCTTTAGATGATATCTTTGATGATAATATAAAAATCAAAAGAGAAATTGCTGTAATTAATTCAGTAACTCCTATTCAAGTTGAGGATATTGAGGAGGATAATGAAAAAGTAGAAAGTAAGGGTTTCACGAAGAAAATTGATTATAATAAGGCAATTCTAGACAGACAGTTTTTGCACTATCCTGTAGTGCTGACTAGTCATGTTAATTTTTTTAATTATCTCTTTGGTAATAGTAGGGAAGAAGTTTTTCCTATAACTCATATTGCCAATAGCGTAGTAATATTGGATGAAATACAAAGTTATAGAAATAGTATTTGGAAAGAAATAATAATATTTTTGAAAGGATATTGCGAGCTTTTGAACATAAAGCTTATCATAATGTCAGCAACTTTGCCAAAACTTGAAAAACTTTTAGATACAGAAAGCAAATTTGTTAATTTAATTGAACATAGAGAAAAATATTTTTCTAACCCATTATTTAAAGATCGAGTTAGTTTGGATTTTTCATTATTAGATGAAAAAGGCGAGATAAGAAAAACTCTTATAAATAAAGTAGTGGATTGTTCACAAATTGAAGGTAAAAATATATTAATTGAGTTTATAAAGAAAAAAACGGCACTATCATTCTTTAAGGATTTAAACAAAATTGGAGAACTTAATGTTTTAGGTAAAAAGATAATGTTAATAACTGGTGATGATAATAAAATAGATAGAAATAAGATTATATGCAAAGTAAAAGCCGAGAAAAACATTATACTTGTTGCAACCCAAGTAATTGAAGCAGGTGTGGATATTGACATGGACATTGGTTTTAAAAATATATCTATTTTAGATGCCGAGGAGCAGTTTTTGGGAAGAATTAATCGTTCATGTAAGAAGAAAGGATCAATAGTATATTTCTTTAACTTGGACGATGCAAGCTCTGTTTACAAGGGAGATCGTAGAAAGGATAAAGAAATCACTTTGAGTACATTAGCAATAAGGGAGATTTTAAAGTTAAAAGATTTTGAAAAATTCTATACAATTGTCATGGGTAATTTGGAACGTGATAAAAGACGAGAAAATTCTAATAATATAGAAGATTTTAAAGAAAAGGTAGTTTCTAAACTTGAATATAGGGAAATATCTAAGCGTATGAGATTAATTGATGATGATATTAAAGAGTATCGAGTATTCTTTAATAGAGATATTGAAGATGATAAGGGGGTAATAGTACGTGGCTCAGAAGTTTGGGATGAGTATACATATATTTTGCAGGATACAGCTTTAGAGTATGGAGAAAAACGGGTACGACTTTCAAGAATATTAGAAAAGTTAGATTATTTTACTTATAAGGTAAATAGAATGAATGTTTCCTATAATGATATACTCGGTAATATTTATTATATAGATGATGGAGAAAAATATTTTACAGATGGCAAATTTGATAGGGAACTATTTAATGATAATGAAAAAACTGAGATTATAGGATATTAAGAGGTGAATTATGAAAATCACAGGAACCTTAATTAATTATTATTTTCATTGTAGGCGCCAGTGTTGGTTACTTGGTAATAGGATTAACTTAGAGGATAACAGCGAGGATGTTAGAATTGGAAAAATTCTTCATGAATTAAAAAATGAAGGTAAGAAAAATACAGAAATAGCTATTGATAATGTGAGAATAGATAAGCTAACTGAAGATTATTTAGTGGAAATGAAAAAATCTGATGCAGATACGGAAGCTACTAAATGGCAAACCTTACTCTATCTTAAAATTTTAAGAGATAAAGGTGTGGAAAAGGTCGGCAAGATAGAATATCTAGAAAAAAATAAACAAGACAGGAAAATTGTTTTAGTAGAATTAACTAAAGAGTATGAGCAACAGCTAGAAGTTTTGATTGATGAAATCGAAAGTTTTATCACAACCTGTGAGCCTCCACAATTAGAATTCAAACCAAAATGTAAGAAATGTGCTTTTTATGAATATTGTTTTATTTAGTATTGCTATGGAGGGATTGTTATGAGTAAATATACTAGATATATTATGACTATGGGTGAGCTGAGTAGAAAAGATAACTCTATCATGTTTAAAAATGCAAAGGGTAATAATTATATACCTATTGAATCCACAAAAGAATTATATTGTTTAAGCGAAATTAGTATGAATACAAAGTTTTTAGATTTTGTGGCAAGAGTAGGGATTACTATTCACATATTTAATTATTATGGAAAATATAGTGGTAGTTTTTATCCAAAAGAGCAATTAGTTAGTGGAAACTTAATTATAAAACAAGCTAAGGCATATATGGAAAATAGATTAGAAATAGCGAAGGCCTTCGTTCAGGGAATAGCTGATAACATATATGAAGTTTTATATCACTATTACAAACATGATAAGAAAGAATTAAAGGAAACATTGGATTGGATAAAAAAAGAAGTTCCCAAATTTTTAGGCAAAGATTTAGATATAAAACAGATTCTATTTATAGAAGGCCAAATTTGGATGAGATTTTATGAAAGCTTTAAATATTTTCTTCCAGAAGATTTTATAATGAATAAAAGAGTAAAGAGGCCACCTAATAACCCAATAAATGCTCTAATTTCTTTTGGAAATTCGATTCTTTATGCCAAAACTGTATCTCAAATATATAACACGCATTTAAATCAGACTATTAGTTTTTTACATGAGCCAAGTGAGAGGAGATTCTCGTTAAGCTTGGACTTATCAGAGGTATTTAAGCCTGTTATTGTTTATAAATGCATATTTGAATTGGTTAATAATAGAAGAATCCAGGTGCCCAAACATTTTGATAAAAAATTGAATTATTGTCTTTTGAATGAAGCAGGTAAGAAAATTTTCATCCAAGCAATTGAAGAAAGATTTAGTGCTGTCTTTGATCATCCAATATTAAAACGTAAAGTTAGTTATGAAACAGCAATAAAATTAGATGGATACAAATTGATTAAATTTTTATTGGAAGGCAAAGAATTTAAGCCTTTTAGTATTAAGGAGATGAAGTAGTATGGCAAAAAACATGAATTATAATTATGCCTTTGTTTTTTATGATATAAAAGAAAAACGTGTAAATAAAGTTTTTAAGGTATGTAAAAAATATTTTAAACACCATCAAAAATCTATATTTAGAGGTATCATTACACCAGCAAATTTAATAAAATTAAGGTCAGATTTAAAAAAGGTAATTAATGAAAATGAAGATTTTATTAGCATTATAAAAATGCTTAATGAACAGAGCTTTGATGAAGAAACAATTGGAGTGAATATTGAAGACTGTGAAGCTTTAATTTTATAATGAAAATTTACCAACCGCCATAAAGATAATAAAACGTAAGAGTGGTAATAATAAAGGTTTTTGAATACATCGTATAGAATTATATAAAGGTAGTGCCATAGGTTGGTAAAAAAGCAACAAACACTAGTAAAATAGCCATTTACGTGACTTATGGCTTTCTTAAAGCACCAATTTGTCGTACTTGAACCTTAACATGAGATGTATTTAAATCCGCATAATGGTACTTTAGGTTCTGCCATGCAAACTCTTGAACCTTAACATGAGATGTATTTAAATATGCTGTAGC
The DNA here is from genome assembly GCA_963725425.1 of uncultured Clostridiaceae bacterium. Taxonomy (GTDB): domain Bacteria; phylum Bacillota; class Clostridia; order Clostridiales; family Clostridiaceae; genus Clostridium_I. Next base: position 3,611 of record CAVRYJ010000043.1, on the reverse strand, counting down.
CTAAACTACTTTCCAATATGTCTTTGCTTGAACCTTAACATGAGATGTATTTAAATATATTTGAGATACAACCCCATCTGGTAACGTTGGCTTGAACCTTAACATGAGATGTATTTAAATTGATTGCAATTGCTTTTTCATTTTCCATTATTCGGCTTGAACCTTAACATGAGATGTATTTAAATGGGATTATCTACGGATACTAAGCCAACACTTAATCTTGAACCTTAACATGAGATGTATTTAAATTAAAACAAGTAAACACCATAGGAAAGGCAGTACTACTTGAACCTTAACATGAGATGTATTTAAATGTTATAACGATACACCAACAAAGCGAATACCAATATCTTGAACCTTAACATGAGATGTATTTAAATCGCAATTTATGCATGATGACGTTGATATGAAACGCAGCTTGAACCTTAACATGAGATGTATTTAAATTATGAAGCCATGGAAGATGTTAAACTTCAAGAGACACTTGAACCTTAACATGAGATGTATTTAAATTCTTTAATCAAATACACCACCTCAAATCAATTATAAGCTTGAACCTTAACATGAGATGTATTTAAATTTAATTCGGTCCATTTATATCTCTTTACCCATGACTTCTTGAACCTTAACATGAGATGTATTTAAATTTCTCAGCTATCTCAACCAGTTTATTTGTCATGACTTGAACCTTAACATGAGATGTATTTAAATTCCCTCCTGGCACTCCTTTAGCAGCTTGATATGTTTACTTGAACCTTAACATGAGATGTATTTAAATGAAGGAGGATGGAGTTTCACAACCTATAGTAACTACTTGAACCTTAACATGAGATGTATTTAAATTCATTAAAAGCATTATAATGTTTTGTTGTACAAGATCTTGAACCTTAACATGAGATGTATTTAAATTTTGAAAAAAGTCGTAACCTCATTATAGCATAAATGGGCTTGAACCTTAACATGAGATGTATTTAAATCCAGTATCCGTTGTAGTACCACTATCTAATAAATTACTTGAACCTTAACATGAGATGTATTTAAATAACTGTGAAACTAAAATTATATCAAAACCCAACTTTCTCTTGAACCTTAACATGAGATGTATTTAAATGATAAACAGTAAGGAAAAAACAATAGAAGACTTGACTTGAACCTTAACATGAGATGTATTTAAATTTTATATAATTAGAATGGGTGCAGATAGTAAAACTTCTTGAACCTTAACATGAGATGTATTTAAATGATTCAAATCTTCCTTCTGTTAATACAGCAATGACTCTTGAACCTTAACATGAGATGTATTTAAATGGCGGATGAACTCACAGAGCAAGTTACTACTTTAAACTTGAACCTTAACATGAGATGTATTTAAATTAAAAATATTCGGAAACTGTAGGTGAGGGCATGGGCTTGAACCTTAACATGAGATGTATTTAAATCATATTTTCTCCAGGTCATTGATCTCAACCATGCACCTTGAACCTTAACATGAGATGTATTTAAATAGATTTAAAGGCTGAAAATATAGATAAAATTTCTCAACTTGAACCTTAACATGAGATGTATTTAAATACAGTCCAGGTGCGCTGGAATTTATGTCTTAACAACTTGAACCTTAACATGAGATGTATTTAAATTTGACCTGAATTCTATTACCAATAGCTACATTACTACTTGAACCTTAACATGAGATGTATTTAAATGAACTAGCTAAGACAACAGTACAAATATCCACATTAGCTTGAACCTTAACATGAGATGTATTTAAATTTACAAAATCATATTATCAAATGATAGCCAATTGACTTGAACCTTAACATGAGATGTATTTAAATGCTGCTATCCTAACCCTGCCATACTCTTTATTTTGACTTGAACCTTAACATGAGATGTATTTAAATCCTCAAGTCGTTTTGAATTGTCTTTCTGTTTTTCCTCTTGAACCTTAACATGAGATGTATTTAAATGTTAGAAATGCTTAAAAACATGATAAAAATGCTAAACTTGAACCTTAACATGAGATGTATTTAAATAAGAATATGACTAAAACACCTGAGGGCTTCTTGGTTCTTGAACCTTAACATGAGATGTATTTAAATTGCTTTTGGTGCATCTAATAGGGCAAAGCTTGAAACTTGAACCTTAACATGAGATGTATTTAAATTTATATAATCCATTTCTATTGATTGACCGCTACAAGCTTGAACCTTAACATGAGATGTATTTAAATGACGTTTAGTTACCTTAATAGTACAGGACATGAATCTCTTGAACCTTAACATGAGATGTATTTAAATGTAATATCAGTTTCAATAGAAGTAAATGTATTTGCCTTGAACCTTAACATGAGATGTATTTAAATTGATAATTCCAAATGGAATAAAAACCATAGGCGTGTCTTGAACCTTAACATGAGATGTATTTAAATAACCACCCTCTGTTGTTGTTGCAATTGCTGTTTGTCTTGAACCTTAACATGAGATGTATTTAAATACATAAACTGTTTTATTAGCAGTGTTGTTTTTTAGCTTGAACCTTAACATGAGATGTATTTAAATTTAACTGACATCCATCCCCACTGTCTTGCTTGTGCCTTGAACCTTAACATGAGATGTATTTAAATTGTTAGGAATGTGCAATACCTGATCTCTAGTTAGACTTGAACCTTAACATGAGATGTATTTAAATTTAGTTGTTATTCTTATCATAAAAGTTTCCTCCATTCTTGAACCTTAACATGAGATGTATTTAAATTAAATAAATATCGTTTTCTATTGTAAGCGATGGAACAAACACCGTAATGTAAATTAACCTCCCATTTGATATACTTTAATAAATTAATCGATGGGAGGTTTTATTTTGAAATCCACAACTGAAAATCTACTTCTATGGGAGCAGCGAATTAATGAAAGAGCTAAAAGCAAAATGTCCATTTCAGAATGGTGTAAAAACAATGAAATTAGCAAAGGTAAGTTCCATTATTGGAATCATAAAATCAGCAAAAAGCAGAAATCGGATAATGAAATGGCATTTGCTGAAATAACTCCAATCCTTTTAAATCCTGAGGAATCAATAAGCGATTCATCTAAATCGGATGATTTCCAGATATTTTTCAAGAGTATACAGGTAACAGTTCCAAGCAATTTCAATGAAACTTCTTTAGCAGGACTAATGAAAGTTCTGCAGAAACTATGATACAGCATATAGCCGACGAGGCTGAACATATCTATATTGCTCTTGGTGCAACAGATTTTCGTAAGCAACAAAATGGACTTGCTACATTGGTTTCATTGAAATTCAAACTCGATCCTTACTCTCTAAAATGTGTTTTCTTGTTCTGCAATAAACGGCATAACTCACTTAGGGCATTACGCTGGGATAAAAATGGCTTTATTCTGATTACAAAATTTCTTGCTGATGATATGAAATTTCAGTGGCCAAAGAATCAAGGCGAAATAAGGGATATAACAAAACGTCAAATGGAATGGCTTTTGGAGGGTCTGCAAATTGATCAGAAAAAGGTACATAAAGAAAATATTAATACTGAAAATATGATTTTTTAATATCGCCTAAAAGCTAGTATAATAGCCGCTTTTCTGGTATAATATAAT
>CAVRYJ010000042.1:0-293619 GCA_963725425.1 uncultured Clostridiaceae bacterium | reverse complement strand
AACAGGGGCAAAGTAGAAATTTGGGTACGGCAGCGATTAATGTTAAAAACAGCCACATGACAATATTCGTCTATAAATAGTATCACATAAGTCCAAATACTGCTTTTGTGATGTCATAAAAGGTACAGCCTTTGTGACACTACCCTTTGCAAGTGCCTATTCTAGGTGTTTAAGATGGTAATAATTGTCTTATGACTGTTTTTTACACGAATCGTTTCCGTACCCATTGTACGGGATGCAAGAAGTATAACTGCATAACCACTTTTCCCGATGCTGGTTGATGTGTATCTGTATCTATTGTCGAAAAAATTTTAGAAAGTGGTAGCGTAGGTAAAAGTGGTAATTCGTACGCTACCACATAAATAAATTATGAACTATTATTATGTTCTTCCAGTCTAACAAACTCATCAAAACTAACATTTACAGCTCCTTCTACTATAACTTCAAGCCCCTTCATAACAGTATCTAGGATTTCTTTATCAATTCCTTTTGTAGCAAAATCTACCCATTTTTCTATGGGTGAATAAATATATTCTCTATAATCTCTTCCTTTTCGGTAAAATAAATCTTTTTAGCCCTCTTATCTTTATCACATGGTTTTCTCTTTAAAAATCCTTTTTTTTCAAGTGATTGTATAACTCTTGTAGTAGCCGCCTTATCAATGAAAAGCATTGTTGATAATTCCTCTTGATTGATTCCTTCATTGTCATATAAATTTAATAGAAAAATATATTCTGAAAAACTTATATCTATATCTTTAAAAGAATAATTAATGTATGCTTGAAATTTTCTGTTCAATATTCCAACAAATTTTGCAATGTCTATTTCTCCCATGGTTGCCTCCTTAGTTAATTTAGTTAATTTGATTATATTTGGATATTTTGAATAAATCAACTATAATTCAAAATTATTTATGTTATCTACATATATTTACATAAATTTAAATTTATGATATTATATTAATATATTAATTAGTTGAACCAATCAACTAATATTATAGGAGGGTTAATATGGAAAGTCATAATTTTTTTAAAGACTTTAAAAAAAATGTAATTCAACAGTATGAGGAATGTGATGCTTACAAATTATTATGCATTAGCCAAAATTATGATCCAAAAGAAGAATTAATAGTGGAAGATGATATAGAAAAAGTACCATTTTTGGCAACAACGCTATTTAAAAAATCAGCTAATATGTATTCAAATTTGCTTAGGACACAACCAGAAAATTTGGAAAAATGGACAGTATCAAGCAGTACAAGTGGTGATCCAAGTATTGTTGGAAGAAGCGAGAAAGATATTTTACAAATAAAAGAATTTACTGAACTTGAATGCAAAACTTTAGATGAATCAAGTGAATATAATTGTGTCTTTTATCCAGAACCTGAAGTTATGCGAAAACATAATAGTATTCAAATTTTAGACAAGCCTACTGAATCATATATTGGAAATATTTTAGAGGGATTTTCATTTTGCAAAAATACTGATTTTTTACTAAAACCTTATAAAGGTGAATTTTCTATTAACATGAATGGATTTGTACAATTCTTAAATGACCACAATAAAAAAAATCATCATCTAATATTGGGAGGATCAACCTTATTGTTTTATAATGCCGTAGAAAGTCTTAAGGAGAAAATGAACCCATTTGAGTTGGGAGATAGATGTATAGTCCAAACTGGTGGAGGAGGTTGGGATGGGAAAAAGGGTACTATAAATGTAGGAACTAAAATAGAAAGGTCACAATTTGTAGAGGAAGTTGCTAATTTCCTTGGCATACCAGAGGAAAATTTTATTGATATTTACTCATTTACAGAAAATAGTTTTCCTATACTTGGTCATTATTCACCAAAATATAAAAACTATCTTTTTCATGTACCAAGCTGGGGTAGAGTTATTGTAAGAGACATAAAAACATTAAAACCATTGCATAATGAAGGTGAAATGGGACTAATTCAAATGCTTAATGCCTATGGAACATCATCTTTTTCGGGCGCATCTATATTGGTAGATGATATGGCTGAAATAGTTTCAGAAAAAAGATGCCCCGAATGTGGTTCAGAGGTTATGACAATAAAAATTGTCGGTAGGGTTAAAGGCTCAGAAGCTAAAGGGTGCGGCGCAACTCTTAATATAAAGGAGGTTGTGTAGATATGTATATAGATTATATTTCAAAAGGGATATTAGCTCAAAAGAAATAGATGATTATAAGGAAGAACTGGTAGTATCAACTGAAAATGATATAGAAAACAGTATTCAAAGACTTAAAGAAAATAAATCAAAAGTTCATGATATATCTACTGAAAGGACTATTGATATTTTAGATAAATGTGCAAAGCTTTGGCTTAATAGAGATTATTCAAATAAGCATATTGAAATGCTTTCAAAAATTACCAATCAAAGTCGTGAATTAGTGTCATATGAATTAGAAGGTACGATGCAGATGCTGACTAGGAAGAATCTTGAAAAAATTATGTTAGAGGAAATTGGTGATTTAAAAATAATGGATCAGTGGATTAACACAAGTTATGGAAAAGTGCACAGGCAACCAAGAGGGCTTACGTTTCATAATATGTCAGGGAATGCATTGGTGGTTATACCAATGACCATATGCATGGGTTTGTTATCAAAAAACTGTAATCTAGTAAAGGTTTCCGCAGATGAACCATACTTTGCATATATGTTTTATAAAAGTCTATGCGAAATAGATGAAAGTATAAAGGATAGGCTTTCAGTAGTGTATTTTAATAGCAGTAATAAAAATATATATGAAACTGTGGCAAAAGAAAGTGATTGCATAGTACATTGGGGAGGAGAAGAATCAGGTAAGGTAATGGCAGAATTATGTGGAAAATACAGAACGCATTTAATAATGCACGGAGCAAAGATTAGTTTTGAGGTTATAGACAAAGTCGATGATATGGAAGCTGTTTCTAAAAATGTAGCTAATGATATTGTTATATGGGAACAAAAAGCTTGCCTATCTCCTAGGATAGTATTTATAAACAGAAATTTAGATTTGAATGATTTTGCTGAAAAATTGTCAAATTCATTAAATCTTTTAAGCAATGTATTTCCAAAGGCATATTTGAACGCTTGGAATTCTGTAAAAACAATTCAAGATAGGCAACACTGCTTGCTTAAGTATGGAATAAAAAATGGTGAAAAAGTAAAACTTTATTCTTCATTCAATGCAGATTATACTGTGATTTTAACAGAAAGTTTTCCGGATAAAGAAGATATCAACAGATGTTTTAATAGATTTATATTAGTTTGCCCTTATGAAAGTAAGGATAAAGTAAGTAAATATGTAGAGGAGAATTTAAAAGATTACCTACAGACTATGGGCTATAGTGGTGAAGATGAAAAGTTTATAGAAGAGATGACGCGAATGGGTATAAGTATAGTAACAAAACCTGGTGATATGTCTGCGCATTACCCTGGTACTTCTCATGATGGGGTTCATAATCTTCAGGAGCTTACATATGTAGTAAGTAGCCAACTATAATGTAGTAAATTAAAATCAGGTACAGCGGACATTATGTTTAGTTAGTTTTTATGATTTTACTTCTATAAAATAAAAGAAAACAATGGAAGCCTTATAAATTCAAGACTTTTATGAAAAAGTTTATAGACCCGTTTACGGTGAGCCAAAAACCAAAGGCAAAAGAAATAACCTATTTTATGTATACCTAGTAAAATTATGGGGAACGTAGATAGATTTGTGTAAATCAACTCTATCTACGTTTTTTTATGCATGATTAGCTGGTAATTATGCAAATAATAACTATAAAATATTTTCGAAAGGAGCAAAAATATGAATGCGTTAGAAATACCAGATATTAATCTTAACAAGGAATTGAGTAAATGTAAGAATATGGAGGATTTCATTGGTAAGAATGGTTTGATGCAACGATTATTTGGTGGTATTATTCAACAATTTTTAGAAGCAGAAATGGAAGAGCATCTCGGTAGAGAGAAGTACGAAAGGCAGGATGATTCAGCTAAAAACTACAGAAATGGTTATAGCACAAAAAATATTAAATCTAGTTTTGGAGAAGTAGGCGTAGATATACCAAGGGATCGAAGCGCAGAATTTGAACCTAAGATTGTCAAAAAATATGAAACTGTGTGCAATGAGCTTGATAAAAAGATTATAGGTCTGTACGCAAGAGGCATGTCTGTGGATGATATTAAGTCAGATATAGATGAATTGTACGGGGTAGACTTATCACCAGCAATGGTTTCCAAAATAACTGATAAGGTAATGGATACCGCTACCGCTTGGCAGAACAGGTCGTTAGACCCACTTTATCCTATAGTATACTTAGATGCAATATTATCGCATGCTTTCTATAAAACTGCATCCATGAATACAAATGAATATGTTTTATCTAGTGGTCTATTTTGCCATTCTGTAACTACAGGAATAATCCTGTTAGTTATATTTGATACCATTTCAGCCGATATCTCAACATCATACAGATTTTTTACTTGCTCCACAATATCCCTAGTGGTCATTCCTGCCGCATAAAGAGCCATAACTTTGTCTTCAATACCAGTTACATTTCGTTGAAACTTAGGTACAATCTTAGGTTCAAATTCACCATTACGGTCACGTGGTATATTGAGTTGAACTGTTCCGAGTTCAGACTTAACAGTTTTCTTTGAGTATCCATTTCGGCTGTTTTGAGTTTACTTTTCAGATATATCATATCTATCGTATCCAAGTTGCGTATCCATTTCTGATTCTAATGTTTCTTGAAGAACATCTCTGAACATTTCTTTCATAGCTACGATAACCTCATCAGGACTTGTGAAGTCTTGCTCCTTAACATAATTTCTTAAAACCTCTTTTGATAAATTTGGCATAAAAATGCTCTTCCTTGTAATAATTTGGTAATTAATATATCTAAATTATCGCCAAGAAAGAGTACTTTTTATTCAGTTTACACAAAATTTTTTACAGGCTCTTATGAATAAATATATATAAAAACAGAAAGGGGCTGTTGCACTAAGAAATTAGTGTAGCAGTTTTTTTTATAAAAAAAAACAATTCCCTAGCTTAAAAAAGTTAGGGAAAAGGTGTAAAATATATTTATGAAAATGAACAATTTAACACACAAAAATTATACCATTCATGACAGTTTTTATCAATTAAAACTGCCAATAAATACTGAATACATGATTCCTAAAGATGATTCTGTGAGGTTACTAAGTCAGGTTGTAGAGGAGATGGATTTAAGAGAATTATACCAGACTTATTTCCGTATAAGGAAAAATCAGCCAACCCCAAGGCAGATGCTTAAGATTATGTTATATGCGTACATGAACCATTATTATGCTTCACGTAAAATTGCAAGTGCATGCAAGCGAGATATTAATTTCATGTATCTTTTAGAAAGTGCGTCAGCGCCAGTTTATTCAACTATAGCTAGATTTCGTAGCCTTCATTTTGCACCAGTTGCTGAAGAACTTTTAACACAAATGACAGACTTTCTGGCAGATAACGGAGAGCTTTCTCTAGAAAATCTGTTCATTGACGGTACAAAGATTGAGGCGGCAGCCAACAAGTACACCTTCGTCTGGAAAAAATCAGTTACTAAAAATCAGAAAAAACTCATGGATAAAATTCCTGCATTTATTTTGCAAGCTGAAAAAGATTTTGGAATTAAAATTTTATATAAAAGTGAAATTAAAATTTATCACCTAAATAAACTTCGTAAAAAACTTAAGAAGATACAGAAAGAAGAATGTATAGTTTTTGTCCATGGTTGTGGTAAACGAAAAAGTTTAATTCAAAAACATTAGAGCAGCTTGATAAGTACATTACAAAATTGAAACAGTATAATCAGTACATTCATATCATGGGCAATAGAAATAGCTTTTCAAAAACAGATCATGATGCTACATTTATGAGGATGAAAGAAGATGCTATGAAAAATGGCCAGCTAAAACCTGCCTATAATGTCCAGTTTGGAACGGATGCAGAATATGTTGTTTGTGTTACAGCTGGACCACAGTGTACAGATACTACTATGCTAATTCCATTTTTAGACACCCTACGGGAAAAACAGAACCGGATTTACAAAAGAATCATTGTAGATTCTGGATATGAAAGTGAAGAAAATTATTTGTATTTGGAAAATAATCAACAGCTAACATTCATCAAGCCTTCAAATTATGAAATCAGTAAAACACGAAAGTATAAGACAGATATTAGTAGGAAGGAAAATATGATTTATAAACCAGCTGAAGATATTTATGTTTGTAGCAATGGGAAAAAGTTAAAAGTATCAGGTATTAAAAACACAAAAAGCAAAACAGGATATGTAAGTGAAAAAACATGTTACACCTGTGAAGACTGTAGTAACTGTCAATTGAAATCAAAATGCATTAAAGGCAAAATTTGTAAAACTCCATTAGAAGAACGCACAAAGCATTTGGAAATATCTAAGTTGTTTCAGGAAAAACGGCAGAAATCATTAGAAAGAATTATTAGTGATGAAGGAACTGAACTAAGAATGAATCGAAGTATTCAGTCTGAAGGTGCTTTTGGTGAAGTAAAACAAGACATGGGATTCAGGCGTTTCTTGTGTCGTGGAAAGCAAAACATACTGGCGGAATGCATCTTGTTAGGGATTTCACATAACGTAAATAAGCTACACAATAAAATACAAAATGGACGTTGTGGTTCTTATGTTTTTCCATTAAAAACAGCGTAAACTTTATAATTTCAAAAATCAAAAAATGGGTAAAAAATACCTTCTATTTTGTATACCCTTTTTTCCATATCAATTAATAAAAATATAAAATCAATCCTAAAATCAAAAATATAGTATAGAAAAAGGGCTGTTCATAGCGATTTTAAAAATCGCTAATGCAACAGCCCCATTATGAAATCTGTATACCTAAAGTTACAACAGTATCATTCATGATGTATAAAAATCCACGATTTTCATGGTTAAAATACTAACTTACTCTATGTGACCGTTTCTCTTACATAAGATAACAAGGTTTCATAACGCAATACCTTTCAATAATATGTTAAAACCCTCTTAAGGATAAGGCGATTGTTTTATACATTCACAAAAATTTATGATACTGGTAGTATGAATTTATAAAACATTTATGTTGCCATTCCATCATTTTTATAGTATCATAAATAATCAATTCAAAAAAAATGGATAGAGTGGTGACACTTTATGAGTAAAAGCGAAATATTAAGAATTTATAATGAAGGTGCTAATTTTGTTGTTAATTTAGTGAAATCTTTATCTGGAAAAATAGATACACTTAATGATAAAATAGATAGTATTGTTGTAGGAAATTCAAAATTGAAACAACGTGTTAGTTACTTAAAGAATCAAACTAGAACTAATAGTAATAATAGTAATAGCAAATCACAATTATCATATAGATTGAAAAAGAGAACTAAAATTCTCAGAATACATTCTGGTAAAAAACTGGTGGTCGGCCTGGTCCTGAAGGCTCACTCTCGAAAAGGTGGCAAATCCTGATGAAATAATTGAACATACTATAGATAAATGCTGCAAATGTGGCACATCTTTAGTTAATATACAGTTACAATGATCTATTATTCACCAAATAATAGATTTATCATCAATAGAAGTAAAAGCGGTATAGAACATAGCATCCATATAAAAATATATTAAACTGTAACTTATTAAATTCAGTTGGGGTCTACTTTTCACATAAAAGGAACGCACCTTTTGGTACACTCTTTAATTGGGCGGACATCGTAGAATTTGTCTATTTAAATTATTGACAGCATATAACAAAGATGTGTCAGTAGTAAAGCAAGCAGTACAGACTGTGGAGCAGTTAGGTAAGGAATTTAATTGGGAAGGTAAAATTAAACATAGTAAAGTTAGAGAGATGGTAGAAGGCAAGACAGGGCTTAGTGATACTGATATATTTAATACTATTAAAGCCACTGTTTTAGAAGTCAACAACATGAGGAGATCGTCAGCAAAGGCTATAACAACAAAATAGTTATAAACACAGTTTTAAGCCTAGAAAAATAAATTTCCACTAGGCTTTTTGATTGACGGTGTGGGATTTTTTTATAATCAAACTGATTATAAGGTTTAAAATACATCGACTAATACATCTAGGGGTTTTAAAAAAATAGTATGGTTATGAGCTCATAAAAGATCCACCATCTACATGCAGTATCTGACCAGTTACATAGCTTGAATCTTCTGAAGCTAGATATACATACGTCGGTGCTAATTCAAAAGGCTGACCAGCTCTTTTCATAGGCGTGTTTGCACCAAGAGTTGTAATTACTTCTGCAGGATAACTGGCAGGTTGAAGTGGAGTCCAAATTGGTCCAGGCGCGACTCCATTAACTCTTATTCCTTTAGATACAAGAGAAAGAGCCAATGATCGAGTAAAGCTTACAATGGCACCCTTTGTGCTAGAATAATCTATAAGTATCTTATTTCCTAGATAAGCAGTAACAGAAGTTGTATTTATAATTGTACTGCCGCATTTAAGGTGTGGAAGAACTGCTTTAGTAACATGAAACATGGGATATATATTTGTTCTAAAAGTATCATCTAGTTGCTGGGCTGATATATCTTCAAGTTTATTTTGTGGAAATTGTACTCCAGCATTATTAACTAAGATATCTATATGATTATAAACTGATAGGGTTCTTTCTACAGTTTCGTTGCAGAAGGATTCATATCTAATGTCACCAGAAATTAAAATACATTTTCTACCACAAGTTTCTACTAATGCTTTTGTTTCTCTTGCATCTTCGTGTTCATTAAGGTACACAATAGCAATATCAGCTCCTTCTTTTGCAAAGGCTATAGAGACAGCTCTACCAATTCCGCTGTCTCCTCCAGTAATTAAAGCAACTTTATCTTTTAACTTATGAGTACCAATATAGTTTGGATTATCAAAAATTGGTCTTGGGAACATTAGAGTTTCAAATCCAGGCTGTATAGGCTGATGCTGAGCAGGAAATGTTATAGGTATTTTTTTGCATTCTGTTTTATAACCTAAATATTTATAATATAAAGTCAATTTTAATTCTCCTAAAAATGTTATCTATATAATAATATTATAAAAGATCAAATTTGTTAATCTTTTAGATAATTACTTAAAATTTATTTTTGATTTAAAAAAATATATTATGGGGCTGAAAAAAAGGTTCACTAATATTACTTACTTTTCATGTTCAGTTAAAAAAAGAAAGTACCATTCAGTAGGATATAATGAGAGGATTTTTTCCTTCAAGGATACATTCGATTTTTTTATTAATACTAATCTAAAGTATAAAAAACAATTAAATTATGGTTCTAGTGGAAAAACTCTTTCTTCACTAGAATTATCTCCAATTTAATGGACTTTTGCCTAGTTTTAAGCCCATATTGATTGCTTTTAGGTACTTTTTAATCAAAAAACTATATTTTTAAATAACAAATTTAGTTTTTGCACTAGAATTAATTATAAATACTAGTTCATATCATAAATTTACAATCATAGTTTGGCTAATTTATCTTTTCAATCAAGATAGAAGCATTAGCATTTATTTGGGTTCCACCCGCTAAAGTTTGTAAGGTGACTGCGGAGGCACTAGTATGGTTTCTTAAGGTTAATACATCACTAGCACCAGCTGTGATAATTACCATACCTGGATTAGGTTGGGTGCCAGCTCCAGAGCCATATGTGCTATCAGGAATTACGACAATACCATTTTGAAATAGAGTAAACTGGTTTGGTTCTACACCAACAACATTAAACCATACTGCATAGGCGCCTTCACTAACAATAGTAATTGAAGCCGAACCCTAATACATGAGTAATGCCAACTGGGATACCATTAGTACTGAAGGTAATATCCGTTTCTAATGGGACAACTTCAGCATCTAAATTATAAATATAAGCGTATGCCGATAAGCCTTGTGTACCAGCAGGACATATGTCGCAAAATCTGCAGTTATCGGATATACATTTCGCACATTTTTTTGATGAATCATCATTATGACAATTGGATTTATACCTGCCACAGTCTTCATATGAATCATCGTTACGCCAATAGGAATAGCATTTTACACCATCAAAGTAGTAATCTCCGTTTTTCATAATTTTCCTCCTGAGATACCAGAATAAAATTCAAAACATAGCAAATTTAATATAAAACTATTTACATTGCATTATATGAACTAAAGTTACAATAAAAAAAGAACGCACCTTTCAGCATGCCTTTTGATGAATATGTTATAAGGGTTAACACTTTTATTATCGGCATTATCAAACTATTCTGAACAAATAAAATAAGCGAAAGCCTAAGGGGGATCAACCTAAAGACTTTCGCTTATAAAAAGAAAAAGAACAGCCCAATTATACCATATATTAACATAAGAAAAAAGGTGAAGCCGTAGAAAATTAATTCTATGGTTCCATCCATCTAAGTAGGGTTCTATGATTGTATACATAGGATACATAAATTAGTATGCCACGCATTATTAAATTTATACTTAAAAAAAGCATACACAAAGGTATGCTATATTAAAAGAATGATAGGTTATGAACTATATTATTATATGCTGGTAATATAATAAAAGAACGCACCATTCGGTACACTTTTGATGGAGCTGTGAAGAACTAATAAGTGTATGGCAAATATGTCTATCATACATTTACACCATGGACTTATTATATGAAATGTATATTTGGATGGTACACGATTTTTTTCTACAGAACCCTAATTAATTTAAATAGTGTTGTTGCAGGTTATTCATTTACTACAAATGTAAATTGTCCCTTATGATATGCAACTGCATTTTCAAATAGCTTTACAGCAGAATAGGAGTAATCACCTAGATTTTCTTTACTCTTGTTAAAATCATTCCAAATAATTTTAATTGGTAGTTTAAGATCAGTAGTAATACAATCCCATAGTGCATCTAAATTAGAACCATAATAATCTGGAAAATCCAAGCGTTCTTTTAATATTCTATGAAAGTCTGTTTTAGTCTTAAATTCTTCTCCGCTTAATTCAATGATGTTCATTAATAATCACCTTGCTCTAAATTATTATTTTAATAGTATTGTGTAAATGTATTATAATGGTCTGAAGTTCCATAGATTAATCCATCATTAGAATAAACTAATCTATCTGCACCTCTGTGTCCACCATTATAGTTTATGTCACATTCATACCAAATACGTCCTGATTTTGATGGAAGTATACTTTCTGTATTTGTAAATATATCACCACCTATACTTTTTCCTGGCGCATAATCCCATAGATTATCACCAGGCTGCCAACCCAATTCAGAGGCTTGTTCTTTGGTTATATAGTTACTAGGCAGTTTATTGTACTCATGAATGTAATCTGCTACCCCTTGGAAGCTATTAATAACAGTAACGGTACTAACAATTTTTTTACTTGGCGCGTTAGTTACGGCATTGGCTTGCACAGGTAAAAAGATTATGACAGTAGATACAAGTAAAAATAAAGACATTACCAGTGAAGGAATCTTGTTTTTGAACTTTTTCATAATAATACCACCTCTTTCAATATGAGTATATATCATTATGGAAAATATTGTATTAAAGAAAATTTAAGATTATGTTAAAATTGAATTTACATTTAATGAAAAGATATATTATTAGAAATATATGAAAACAATATGTAAAATTAACAAAGAATTTATGGCAAATATTTATAGATTTACAGATACTGTTTTCACATAAAAAAGAACGCACCATTTGGCATGCTCTAATAAAGAAACAAACTCTTAAGGAAAAGCTATATTTAAATTATATACAAGAATTAGGGATATATTCATTGGAGTAACATAATTATTAGCCGCTATATTTTTACATAAAAAGAGCGCACCTTATCGGAACGCCCTATCATGAAAGAAGTTTCTATTGAAAAGTACATTTTAATTTTTGCCACAATTCAAAAATCTAAACTATAAAGTTAAGTTTTTTACGTAATACTCTGGGTTTTATTTTTATGAACTAAAAAAGATCGGTATATAATTTATTGACCTTTAGCATTTCCAGTTGAAATACTTGATGCAACAATATATTAAATAAATTGTTTATTTATATATTGACATCATTAATCATTGTAGTAAAATATTAGTATAAAATAATGTTAGGATGTGAAGATATGTCGAATGTTCTTTTCTTAAATGTTCCTGCTTATGGTCATGTTAATCCCACACTAGGGCTTGTAGATGCATTAGTGAAACAAGGTGAGAGTGTAACTTATTTTTGCACTGATGAATTCAAGAGTGAAATTGAAAAAGCTGGTGCTCATTTTATAAGCTACAGTAAAGAGACAAACCCATTGACAAAAAGACGAAAGATTACATCTGAAATGAATATTGGTGGTCTTTTAGATCATATATGTGAAATGATTAATTCAATTGATGTTGTCATAAAAGATATTTTAGAACAGATTAAAGGTTTAGAATTTGATTATGTTATTTATGGAGCTGTGGTTCCATATGGAAATATAATTGCTCAAATATTAGGAATACCTTCTATTTCATCATTTGCAATATTTGCTACTCAAAAGGAAATGGCGGCTGAAAAAAAAGAATCTATGGATATGAGTTTATTAAAAGATCATCCTATTAATGATACTTACAAAAAAGTTTCAAAGCAATTAAAAGAAGACTATAATGTGGAATTACCTAGTAATATGTTTGAATTGTTTTTCAATAAAGGTGATATTAATATTGTTTATACTTCTAAATATTTTGTTGCACATCCAGAATATTATGATAATAGCTTTGTATATATTGGGGCACCAATATATAATAGAGAAGAAGATTTGGATTTTCCATTTAAAAAATTACAAGGAAAGAAAGTTATGTATATTTCATTAGGTACTGTTTTTAACAATACTAATAGTGAGTTTTATAATATGTTCTTTAAAAGTTTTGGAAATAGTGATATGGTTGTTGTCATGGCAGCTTATAATGTAGACTTATCAGCTTTTGATATACCAGACAACTTTATTGTTAGGAATTATGTACCGCAATCAGAAATTCTAAAATATACTGACGTAGCGATAACTCATGCTGGTATGAACAGTACTAGTGACTTAATATATAATAACGTGCCTTTCGTAGCGATACCTATAGGAGCAGATCAACCGTATATGGCAAGTAGAGCTTCGGAACTAGGAGCTGCTATTTCTCTTGATAAAGACAAGCTCACTCCAAAAATCCTAAAAAGTTCTGTTAAAGAGGTTTTGTCTAATCCAAGTTATCTTGAAAACATTAAAAAGATAAGTAACTCTTTTAAACAAACAGGGGGGTATCAGAAAGCGGTTGAAGAGATTTTTAATTTAAAAAAAGAAAAACATATTTTTGCTTAATAACATGGGGCTGTTGCACTAAGCAATTAACACACAATATACTGTAGTATTTGTGCTTAGTGCAACAGCCCCGAATATGGTGTACATAATAATAAATAAGGAAAGTATAGGAGGATTAGGCTTATACTTTCCTTTATTTGGGCTAATACCAGCATCTGTGTAATTAACCATACTATGGAAAGGAGTAGTATTCCTAGTAAACAAAGAAGCTTAAAGACTTACTTTTTGTACACTGTTTACTTTAAAGCTACACTAGAAAATGATAGTAAAGAATGCACTTGTAAACTTAACTATTTTGTCTTAGTAACCTTCTCATGAATTTAAAATCTAATCAAGGTAGTGCCTTTACATGCAGATTTTAACTTTGATCAGCTTAGAACTAAGGACACTACTTTAACAGGTCAAATAACCGCATACCATGTTTATATATACACAACGTACAACTATTGGTTTTACTGGACTATTGGGGAACTAGTATAGATAATTACACAGATGCTGGCATTAGCCCTTTATATGATGTTGTAGCACACTTTAAATTTAACCGATAAAATACACTGTTTATTATTTCATCTATCTTATTTAGATTTTACCATTTCATTCAGTGAATCTGCTAAAGTAGAAACTTCTTGAATGTTAGCAGAAACTTCTTGGATAGCGGAGGTCTGCTGCTCAGTGGTCTCTAATGTAGAATTAGCAGTGTCTAAGGTTTTATCTACAGAGTCCTGTATCTTTTTAGTAAGATCAGAAATTGTTAAAGCGGTTTCTTTTGAACTTTTAGATAAAGCTCTAATTTCAGTTGCCACAACACCAAAGCCTTTACCAGCCTCGCCAGCTCTAGCAGCTTCTATAGCAGCATTTAGACCAAGCATCTTTGCGGAATCAGCTATACTTTTTATTGAATCTAGTATTGTATTTATTTCTTTAGATCTCATATTCCGCACAATGATTTTCATATTTACTATATTTGATTTCTTGCTTTGAATATTCGTAATATAGCTAAAAATCATAGGATGAAAATGCTTTAATGTTCATAAATTGATACCATTTAAAGGCATAAACTGTATGAAATCAGCAAATACATTGCATTATTATGCATTCAGCGGAATATGAGTTAGATATATCTTTTACTCTGTTTATTTCATCGTTTAAAACATGCTGATTGTTACTTACATTTATATCAATGGGTTAAAAAATATGAATTAGGTGGAGAAAATGGGCTAAAGGATAGACGAAGCAGGAAGAAGTTTGAAGACGAACTAACGCTTGAAGATAGGACAAAGCTTTCAATGAAAAAAATCAAAGTAGAAAATCAGAAATTAAAGGCAGAGAATGCATTTTTAAAAAAATTGCAGGAACTCGAAAGGAAGCGATATTAAGTCGTATAAGGCAAGAAAACAAGTATATTGCAATTTCACAACTTCATGAAAAAGAGAGATTCTCTATCTCACTATTATGCCAGATATCAATGATTCCACGCTCTTCATACTATAAGTGGAAAAATCATAAAGAGACTATGTTAGATACTGAAAATAATAACCTTATGGCGGAGATTATTAAAATTTATAATGAGGTAGATGGGATCTACGGTTATCGAAGAATTACGCTGAACTTGAATCGTAAGTTAAACAAAAACTTTAACTATAAACGTGTCTATCGACTTATGAAGATCTCAGGTTTAAAATCTGTTATTCGGAGGAGAAAGAAACATTACGTAAAATCTATTCCACAGCATGTAGCAGAAAACCTTTTGAACCGAGAATTTACTGCTGATAGATTGAATCAGAAGTGGCTTACAGATGTTACTGAATTCAAATACGGTAAATCTCAAAAAGCGTACCTAAGTGCCATACTTGATCTGCACGATAAATCAATTATTGGCTATGTATTAGGTCATTGGAATAACAATGACCTTGTATTTAAGAACCTAGATGGTTATAAAAGCTTTTCCGGGCGCAAGCCCAATGATTCATAGTGATTGTGGTTATCAGTATACCTCAAATGGATTTAAGGATAAATTAGACGCTGCGGGGATGACACAAAGCATGTCACGTGTGGGTAAATGTATTGATAATGGACCAATGGAAGATTTTTGGGGAATAATCAAGTGTGAAAAATACTACTTGCACAAATATAATACATATGAGGATATATCTAAGGCAATTGATGAATATATAAATTTCTACAATTATGCGGTTGGCGGACTCATTCAACGTGTCTTGAGATAAAGGAAGTAACTTTCACTTATAGGGCTAGTGCATGCCACCCGTTTAACGGGTGGTCATGACTTTATATATAGATTGTAATAAAGCTTCTATATTTTGATACATAATCTATCTATTATCTTTATTATATTACGGTTCAATTCCCCATTTCAAATTTCCTGATATATATGCTGTAACTTTGCTCCAATCAGTGCAAATAGTTGATGTAGGATTAAAGGAATAATCTCCTGTCTGTGTATAGATACTCCAATCTGTTTTGTTTATTCTAACGTGAATATCTATACTATGTCCTGCTACAAGACTTCCTGCTTCGCTGCCAAAGCCTATTTCTAAATAATAATCTGCACCTGGTTCGGCTGTAGGCATTTTTACAAATGTTCCAGTAATATTGTTAGAACCTATTGTAGACCAGTCACAAGTAAAATTCTGTGCATTTTCATTGTCAATATTATAGTAGTAACGTATTTTTACATTTGACAGATTGATAGCTGTATCCCCTGTATTCACCAATGTAAGTTGTGGATTAAGTGTGTTAGATGTAGCTGCGGTGTTACCATTGTACTCCTGTACTTTTAGGCTTCCGGACTGATCTGAGGAATCGATTATATTTACAGTAAGAACAGAATTTGTGCCTGCACTAAAGTTAAATGTTAGACTTGTTGTACCGACTGCTTGTTTTGCAAGAAAACTTTTATAAATAGTTACAGTATTACCTGATACTGTATAATCAGTACCTTGCACCAATGCATTTGTACCATTTGTGATTGAACTTAGTGTATTACCATTTAATGTCATGCTTACCATCATATCAGCCTGTGTTGAACTATTCTTATCAAAGCTAGCGGTTATAGGCGTAATTGTGGAATTTGAAGTAGGAGTTGTAGTTGAACCTATACCACTCATTATAGCATCAATGATTCCCTGTTGCGTTACGGTATAGGTGGACCTGTTAAACAATCCAAATCCATACTGCCCGTTGTATCCGTTATCCCAATAAATAGGCACACAACCATACTGTTTGGCAGTTAGGCATACTGATTTTGCAAATGCCGCACGATAAGTACTATTAGTCGGATCAGCACTTGTTTTATCTACTGAACCGTATTCTCCAATTACAACAGGATATCCTTGTGTTACAAATTTATCGTACATGGACTTGAATTCTGAATTCAAATAGTCTTCCTGACCCCAAGTTGATTTTTTCGCACTGTTAGTGGCTGCTAGTCCCCATTGGGTTATTGTCCCAGATTGATCACCGCAGAAGTCCCAAGGTGAGTAATAATGAGATGATATCATTATCCTCTGTTCAGAACTAGGAACTGTGGTTGACCTGTAAGTATCAGTAGGAAGTTCAAAACCATAATTACCTACTGTGTAATCAATGTTGGTATTCCAACCCGGAACTAGTAGCCATCTTGCACTGTTGTTCCCACCGGTTTGTCTTACCGTATCAACAAAGATTTGATTATAAGCATTTATGTTTGAATAGTAGTTGGTATTAGGTGTACCATAAGTGCCATCAAATTCTTCGTTCATTGACTCAAAGATTAAATGTTCATTGTAATTTACAAATGTATTTGCAATCTGCTCCCAAACTTTTTGATATTTTGCCTTAATAGTTGTTTGGTCGCTTGAATTACACAAGAGCCATGAATTGGTAACTGAATTATAGCCATCTCCATGTATGTTGATGACTACAAACATACCTTGGCTATAGGCATAATCAACAACTTCTTTTATTCTAGCTAGCCATGTAGGATCAATAGTGTAATCTGGTGCACTTCCTATTTTACTCAAATATGAAACGGGAATACGGATTGTGTTAAAGCCAGCCGTTTTTACTGCTTGAATGAGAGCTTTTGTAACTGTAGGATTACTCCAAGCTGTTTCACTAGGTGTACCATTAGAATTGGCTTCAAGCTGATTACCTAAGTTCCAGCCTGCACCCATTGCAGAAACTATTTGTGAAGCATTTAATTGTGTAAAATCACTGGTGATTGCAGGTGTTGTAAGTGTTACTGCAACTTTTGTTACAGGTGCTGCAAGTACTGATGAACTCCATCCATTAATGAAAGTTACAAGCATGAAAACCATAACTAGTGAAAAGAATTTCAATTGTCTTATTTTTGACATTATAAAACATCCTTCCATATTTTTTATTTGTTATAGTTCTTTAGCATCTTATTTGTTCTTAACATTTGCTTCTTTATACTTTTATCCCATATTGTAGACTAAAATGATATATCTCATCTCCCTTTCATGTAATCGCTTACAAAATATCTGCATACTACTTGAGTAAAATCACGATAATGCTACGATTTCATAATATATAAGTTACAGTATAATGTAACTTATATATATTACCCCAGAATAGTAAATATGCACCCAATATATGTATAAATCTATAAATATATCCATTTTAGTATTTATATCCATATATTTATATTTTTGTAATTTGACATTTAAACAAAATCCATGTTGCATTTGGTAATAAATGTAACAATATAATCGAATACATGTGTATTATTAGGAGGGGTTTTAATGAAAAGTAGAACCAGATTTATTGTAACTTTGGTATGCTGTTGTGTTGTAACTTTTAGCGGTATTACAACAACACAGACAAAGGTACAAGAATCAACTACAACAGTTAGTAGTTCAAGCTTAAGGGGTGTTAATGTGCCAAGTATTTGGTATGATAGCCAATCATACAGTGCATTAACTACCATAAAAAAGCAGACATTTAATACCGTTCGTATTGTATGGAACACTTCAGGAACATCTTCACGTTTAGATCAAATAATTGCTCAATGTGTTTCCATTGGATTAAAACCAATCGTTGAATTACATGATGCAACTGGTGGAGGTGACGCATCTTCGTTGAATACTTGTGTTAATTACTGGGTTAGAAGTGATGTAAAAGCTGTTTTGAGTAAGTATAACACCTTATGGGTTAATATTGCCAATGAATGGGGACCAGCTAATAGCACTGTTTGGAGAGATGGTTATGTAAACGCTATTAGCACTATGAGAACAGCTGGTATTAGCAATGTACTGGTTATTGATTCCGGTGGATGGGGACAGGACAGTAATGATATACTAAATTATGCTAGCAGCATAATGAGTTCTAATTCAAATAAAAATGTAATGTTCAGTATTCATATGTATGGAAGCTGGAATTCTAATAGTGCAATCGATAGCTTTTTAACAAGTTGCAAAAATAGTAGTATTCCAATAATGGTTGGGGAATTTGGATATAACTATAACAGTG
The DNA here is from genome assembly GCA_963725425.1 of uncultured Clostridiaceae bacterium. Classification (GTDB taxonomy): domain Bacteria; phylum Bacillota; class Clostridia; order Clostridiales; family Clostridiaceae; genus Clostridium_I. The sequence goes on along the minus strand of CAVRYJ010000042.1, from coordinate 274,746 downwards.
GTAACAATAATTTATCATGTTCAGTTGATGCAGCACATCTAATGACAGAATGTAAAAATTTAGGGATTGGCTTCTTAGCTTGGTCCTGGTGTGGAAATAACTCTTCAAATGCTTGGTTAGATATGACCAGTGATTGGAGTAATCTTAATACTTGGGGGAATCTAATAAGGAATAATATGTGGTAGTTGGTTTTTCAATGATATATTGCTATTAGGTTACTACAATTGGATTCTGTAAAACTAGATGGTTTGAACAGGGGCTTTTGTAGTACAGCCGACATACTCAAAAACCAGCCACATAATGGAAACAATATCCAGTATATGGCTTTGTAGTGTTTTATAAGTGTTGCAAGAAGTCCATTTGTATTTGAAACATTTTATATATTCTTTTTATAACCTTATTGAAACACATTCTGATAGTATCATTAGGGTATACTTCATGAAATACATTATAGTTTTCCAATAAAACGCTTAAAAAGCCACGCCATGGAAATATTATCCACGATGTGGCTCATTTTTACTCGTATGTCGGCTGTACCCAAGCTATGTTCGTCATACCCATATTAGTTTGGAAGATTTGATAACATTTTTGCCAAATCAATATATTTATTTTCAAGGTATTGACGAGTTTCAAGATGACTTAAACTAACTACTTCTATATGATCTGTGTTGTCTATTTGACCTAAGTAGTTCCATACGCCCTTTTGTGGAGTTCCATTATATTCAATCATTTTGTCATTTGACCCTACTTTTGGATATGTTGCTGATACAAGACTTACTATTCCATCATTTTGCCACCAACTACTGTCAATTGGAACATCTCCTGGTATGTTATTTATATATGAACCCATAAAATATGAACTTTGTAAAAGTAGAGGATTCATATTTAAATTTGGAACTTGATATGGTGTAAGTAAACTTTTATGAGTATCTTCACACGCCAATGAAAAATAGTAAATATCACTTTGAGCCTTAACCCATGAATTTAGTTCTTTAGCTCCTTCAGGTGCTAAATCCCATACACTGAGATCCTTGGTTTGCTTCCATATATTACTGGCCATTACCCTTTTGTAGTAACTCGCATAGGATTCATTTGATTGTTTTTTTAATCCCCATTGATCTAACCTGAAATCAAAAACTGGATTATCAGAATTAATGATTCCACCCTGTACTGCCATTGCTGCAAAAAAATCGTGAGCAAGGGGTTCTATACTATCTTGTTCATGTGCTTCCTGACTTCCATCATGAGGCGTGGCAATGGTTGTTATACTGTCAATCCAGTGATGATTTCCTGTAAAAAGAGGACTGATACTATTTGATGGAGTATTTAGTATTTCATCAGCATCTCCATTTTCAAGTAATTGAGCAAGAACTCTTACAGTTTGTCCTCCCATACTGTGGCCAATAAGATGTACTTTTGCAATTTGATTTGAACTATCTAGAGTACCAAATTCAGGATATACACCTGGATAAGTTTGTCCATATCTGTCATGTCCATATTTTTTTGAGTGAGCTTCTCCATAGTCTACAGTGCCACCCTTTATGTATGCATATAATTCACAGGCTCTATCCCAGTTACTAGATACAGACCCTATGGTTGGTGTATAAACTGTATAGCCTTTGCTAGTTAAAATTTGTTTTAAACTTTCAGATCCACCCCAATAATTTATTCCATAAAGTTCATTATTCCCCCATCCAAAAAGACCATGTACCATAATTATAGGATACTTATTAGTATAACTGGGAATACTTGTTGACTGATTAACAAGTACTGAGGCACTAATTGGCTTAGTAGAGTCAAAAGAAATAAATAGAATAAAACAGAACATTAGTAAAAAAGTGATAAACCTTTTTTGTTTGATTTCTTCATGGTAACACTTCCTTAATATTTATTATATTATAAATATTAACATAAATACAAATAGAAGTAACTATACAAAATTGAAAATTTGTAAATATAATGTGCGTTTTTGTTGAAATTGGAAAATTAAATCCGTTTCAGTAACACTTAACATTAAAAAATGTTGCCCAAATAATAAAAATATTATATAATATCTTTATACATTATGTACAAATTTGTACAAATGGGATGAGGTGGAAATACGCTTAGCCAAAGTAGTACAATAGTTCAAAGTACAGATCAAACACCAACAGTTTTTAATGTTACGAGTTACGGTGCAGTTGGAAATGGTACAACTATTGATACCAATGCCATTCAATCAGCTATTAATGCTTGTACTTCAGGTGGAGAAGTTTTAATTACAGCAGGCAAAACTTTCAAATCAGGTTCTCTTTGTTTAAAGGATAATATGATTTTAAGAGTAGATAGAGAATTACTTAGTTCTGATAATTCACAGGATTATATAAGCAGTGCTCATCCTGTAGCAAAAGGCAGCAAAAATAATGCACTTATTAATGCTGTTGGTACTAGTTCAGTTCAAAGTCTTAAAATTATAGGAAATGGTATAATTGACGGAAATGGCTGGAAGCGAGCTACTCCACAAGCAGGAATAGACTTTAACTCACAAGGTTTAATGTTATGAGTAGCGTTTTTGGCACTGGTGATGATGTAAACTTTGCTGCAGGAAGAGGTGTACAAGGGGAAGCTCTCCTGCTGTAGATAACATTTGGATATTCAATAATTACTATGGACATGGTGCTGTAGTTGCTGGTAGTTATACTGCTGCTGGAATAAATGACATATTAGCAGAAGATAATATTATGAATGGAACAGGTTCTGGTCTTCGTTGTAAATCAGCTCAGGGAATAGGTGGAGGAGCACAAAATATTTATTTCCGTGGCTCTGCATTAAAAACATTACTGATGGTGTAGGACAACCATTTATATTTACATCTGCATATACTAATTCAGTTGCAACTGGTTCTTATACACCTGCTCCAGATCTACCTATATTCAAACACATTTTTGTTAGTAATTGTAGCGTTAATGGATCTAAGAGTTATGGAATATTTGTAGATGGTTTAAACGGTGGATCACACACTGACATACACTTTAATAATGTATCATTTGCAAATACTTTGGGTGCTAGCTTAAATTATATTACAACAGTACATTTACAAATGTAACTTTCTCAGGAATGACAAATCCTTGGACTTTGACAAATTACACAAATGTAACATATTAGTAATTCCTGATATATAAAATTCTATAATTATAATTTGAATAGTTTTGTCTATCACCTCGTAATAGTGAACATAATAAAGAAATAGAAGAATACCAGGCTAAATATAAAAAAGCAATTTGGAGAATTTTAAACCAAATTGCTTTTTTATTTTACTTTTGTACTGTCAACATTTCAGGTAAAAGATATTTTATTATTATAGGGTTACAATTATAGTGAAAATCTCTTTTTATATATTAGATTGTAAAAGGAGGGATATTATGGATGGTTTAAACCAAATGGTAAAAAAGGCACAAGAAGGTAATAAAAAATCTACGATAGAGCTTATAGAAAAGTTTAGCCCTTTAATAAGGAAATACGGTAGAAAATTAAACTACGATGATGCAGAAGCTGATATTATAATATTTCTAATAGAAACTATAAAGAAAATACCTATATTCAATAATATTAATTTAAATAAAGAGGAATGTATAGTTGGATATATTAACACCTCAATAAAAAATAGGTATATAAGTCTTTCTAAGAAATATATAAGTATAGTTAGTCAAGAAACTAAATTGGATATTAACATTTTTTTAGATTATACATTACAGGATGAACAAGAATCAATAGATAATCATATATTTATAACTTTTTTATTGGACAAGCTACCACATTATCAAAAACAAATCATTGAAAATATTTTTATAGATAATATACCAGAAACGGATTTAAGTAAACGATTGCACACATCAAGACAATCTGTGAATAGAGCTAAAAATAGAGCTTTATCTAACTTGAAAAAATATGCTGGTGAATAGTGGGGTGAAAGAAAATGGAGACTAATTTACTAAAATTAGCTGCATCTCAAGGAATATGGGCAACACTTGCGGTAATACTAATATTTTACATTTTAAAAAATCAAGAAAAACGAGACTTGAAACAAGAAGTAAGAGAAAAAAACTACCAAAAAATAATCTTAAAATTAACTAAAGAATTTGAAACAATAGAAGATATAGAGCAAAATATTAGTGAAATTAAGGAAACTATAGATAATCACTATTTAAAATAATATACATGAAAGGGTGCTTTTTATGTTAAAAGAAATTTCAAATCAAGTATTGCCTGTAATAGTAAATTGTATTGTTTCTATATTGGGGATTATTATAACTGTTGTAGGAGCACATATAATTAATTTTATTAAATTAAAAAATGCAGAGTTAATGAAAAATATGGGTATATCAAAATATAATTCAGATAAGGCATTAGCTTTAGATATATGGAATCTAGTTGATGAGCATTTTAGAATACACCAATCAATTGATAATGTTATTGAAAATAAAATTAAGATGTTTAATGATGAGTTAAAAAAGAAATGTCCATATATAACTCAAGAAGAACTAGATTTTTTGAGACAAACTGTTGCAGGTGAAGTTAATAAATGTAAATTATCAGGGAATATTAGGTAACATGAACATCTACAAGAATTAATATTTTTTTATATGGCAGGGTTACAATTTCAAATCTTTTTTCTTCTTTATAGGTGTAAGAATCAAAATTAGCTAATTAAAATTTTTAACAGAAATTATAAGAGGAGTGAGGATTATGAGTACAGGAAATTACAATTACGCAGATGCTTTTGCTAAATCAATATTGTTTTATGAAGCTAATTGGTGTGGAAAAGATGCTGGAAACAATAGGCTCTCATGGCGAGGAGCATGTCATGTAAATGATGGTGCAGATGTTGGCATTGATCTTACAGGAGGTTTTCATGATGCAGGAGATCATGTTAAATTTGGACTGCCTCAAGCTTATTCAGCATCTACTCTTGGTTGGGCTTATTATGAATTTAAGGGTACATTTGCTGAAAAAGGACAAGATAAATATATGCTAAATGTACTAAAGCATTTCACAGATTATTTTCTAAAATGTTATGCTAATACGACTACATGTTACTATCAGTGCGGAGACGGTAATACAGACCATGCCTATTGGGGCCCACCAGAGCTTCAAACAACATCACGTCCAACATTGTATGTAGCAAATACAGGAACACCAGCTTCTGATGTATGTGGTGATGTATCAGCTGCACTTTCACTTATGTATCTAAATTATAAGGATGTAAATTTAGATTATGCAAACCAATGTATTGTGGCAGCAAAAGATCTTTACAATTTTGCTAAAAACTATAAAGGACTTAGTCAAAGTGGCGGCTTTTATACATCTTCAGGTTACTGGGATGAATTGGCATGGGCTGCCATATGGCTTTATGTTGTTACTAATAATAGTAGTTACATGGATGATATTAATTCTTTCATGTCTTCAAAGGGCATAAATCAATATTATCAATATCATTGGACACATTGTTGGGATGATGTACTTGGTGGTGTACTTTTAAAGCTTGCTCAGATTTCAACCAACGGTATTTATAAAACAATAATAGAAGAAAATCTTAATTATTGGATAAATAGTGTTACTACAACACCAGGAGGATTAAAGTACATTAATTCTTGGGGAACACTAAGATATACTGCAGCCGAGTGTATGCTAGCTGAAGTATATTATAAAACTTCAAATGATCCGAAGTATTTAAATTTTGCTAAAGGTCAAATTGATTATATGCTTGGTAGCAATCCTATGAATATGTCCTATGAAGTTGGTTTTGGAAATAAATATCCTATGTTTCCACACCATAGAGCTGCTAGTGGATGGACTCAGATTGAAACTGATGGTGAACCAGAAAAACACATATTATATGGAGGGCTGGTTGGTGGACCAGATCAAAACGATAATTACACGGACAATATAGAAGACTACCAGCATGCTGAGGTAGCCATTGACTATAATTCTGGTTTTGTTGGAGCTTTAGCGGGTATGACCGAATATTATGGTCAAAACCAATCACCAGAAAATATATCAAATTTATAATTACTAAGTATCATAAAGAATTGCCAGCATTAATGGCATATATATTCATTATTAATATGAATATGATTTAGAACTTAAAGTTCTTTTATCATAAAAAAAAATGAAAGGAAGTATTATTATGGAAAAATCAGTTACTAACTCGGTTACAGGTGTTTATCAAGGGAGATTCAATGAACTTTATAGCAAACTGCATGATACAAAAAATGGTTACTTTAGTTCAAAAGGGATACCTTACCATTCAGTAGAAACACTTATGTGTGAGGCTCCAGATTATGGACATGAAACAACTAGTGAAGCTTTAAGTTATTATCTATGGCTTGAAGCTATGCATGGCAGATTTACAGGGGACTTTTCAACTATTGGAACAGTATGGAATACAATGGAGCAATATATGATTCCAACTACTGAGGATCAACCAACCAATGCAGGGTATAATCCAAGTAAACCAGCTACTTATGCTGGTGAATACGAAATACCAGACGACTATCCAAGCCAGCTTATGACTTCTGTTCCCGTTGGAACAGATCCAATTAGTCAGGAACTTAATACTGCATATAATACTAGTGATTTGTATGGAATGCATTGGCTTTTAGATGTGGACAACTGGTATGGTTTTGGAAGTAGGGGAGATGGTACAACTTCACCATCCTATTTTAATACATTTCAAAGAGGAAAACAGGAATCTGTGTTTGAAACTGTTCCACAACCATCGTGGGAAGCTTTTAAATGGGGAGGCCCTAATGGGTATTTAGACTTGTTTACCAAGGAGAATGGTTATTCTAAACAGTGGAAGTATACAAATGCACCAGATGCAGATTCTCGTTGTGTGCAAGCTATGTATTGGGCTGATACCTGGGCTAAAGAGCAAGGTAGTGATGTATCAACTTATGTTCAAAAGCTTCAAAAATGGGAGATTATTTGAGATATTCTTTCTTTGATAAATACTTTAAAAAAATTGGTTGCCAAGATGTTAACAGTGCCGGTACAGGCTATGATGCTTCACATTATTTATTATCCTGGTATTATGCTTGGGGCGGTGGAGTTGGTTCCAATTGGGCATGGAGAATAGGATGTAGTCATAGTCACTTTGGATATCAAAATCCTATGGCAGCATGGATACTTTCAAATAATGCAGATTTTAAACCGAAATCACAAAATGGAGCAACAGACTGGGCTAAGAGCCTTACTCGTCAGCTTGAGTTCTATCAATGGCTTCAATCCAGTGAAGGTGCTATTGCTGGTGGAGCTACAAATTCATACAATGGAAGATATGAAGCATATCCTAGTGGAACAGCTACTTTCTATGGAATGGCTTATCAAGAAAATCCAGTGTATGCTGATCCGGGTAGCAATACTTGGTTTGGTTTTCAAGCTTGGTCTATGCAGCGTGTAGCTGAATATTACTATAATTCAGGTGATGTAAAGGCTAAAAATATTTTAGATAAATGGATTGCCTGGATAAAAACTGAAGTTACATTTAATAGCGATGGAACATTCCAAATACCATCAACGCTAGGTTGGACAGGTCAGCCGGATACATGGACTGGTACCTACACCGGAAACTCAAATTTGCATGTACAGGTAACCGTATACAGTACAGACCTTGGACCAGCGGCTTCACTGGCAAATGCATTATCTTATTATAGTGCAGCAACAAAAAAATGGACTCCAGCAAAATATGACGATGCATCAAGAGCTTTGGCACAAAAATTATTAGATAGTATGTGGACATCTTTTGTGGATGATAAAGGTTTATCTGCTACAGAGTCAAGAGCAGATTATCATCGTATGATTGACCAAGAAGTCTATGTTCCAAGTACTTTCTCTGGAAAAATGCCAGATGGTGATGCAATTATACCAGGAATAAAATTTATGGATATAAGAAGTCAATATAAGAAGGATCCAGATTATGATAAACTCCTAACTGCATATAATGCAGGTACTAGTCCAACGTTTAATTATCACAGATTTTGGGCTCAATGCGAAATTGCTATAGCTAATGGAACTTATGCCATATTATTTGATAATTCGCCATTGCCAGGTAATGAAATAGCTGTAAGTATAACGGCACCACTGGATGGACAATCTTTTGATGATAGTACAATCTATAGTCCAATAGTTTTAAATGCCACAGCATTAGAAACAGGTGGAAGTATAACAAAAGTTGACTTCTTTGTGAATGGCACTATGGTTGGTGAGAGTACAGTGGCACCTTATAGCTTTTCATGGACACCATCGGGTTATGCCGCTAGTTCCAGTGGAATAGATAGCTTTGCTATCACTGCAAAGGCTACTGATAGTTCCGGAGTTGTGGGTACTTCAAGTGCGGTAACTATTAAGGTTAAACTTCCAATCAAACCAGTACCTATAGGAAATTTGCAGGTTGGAGCATATAATGGCACGACTCAAGCCGCTGTTAATTCTATCAATCCAAAGATAAAGATAGTTAATAACGGAACAAATTCAATTAATCTGTCAGATATCACTTTAAGATACTACTACACTGTTGATGGTGACCAAGCACAAAGTTTTTGGTGTGATTGGTCACCAGCAGGTTCAGGCAGTGTAACAGGTAAATTCGTTAAGCTTTCGCCAGCAGCTACCAATGCTGACTACTACTTAGAGATTGGCTTCTTAACCTCAGCAGGTACTTTAGCATCAGGTGCTAGTTTTGAATTAGCTTCAAGATTTGCTAAAAATGATTGGTCAAACTTCAATCAAAGTAATGATTACTCTTTTGACTCTGTTTCATCAAGTTATTCAGCTACAAATAAAATCACTGCATATATTGATGGCAAGTTGATTAGCGGAGTGGAACCATAAAATTAGGGGGTTGTGTAGTAACGGGACAGAAAATTCCGTTACTACACCTATATTTTCCTAAATAGTTCGCTATCCATTGCTTGCAAAGGTCGTAACTTCCCAAGAAATAGCTCATCAGGTAAATTGAAAGAATAATGTCCAACTATATTTATATGCTCAAGCGATTCAAGATTATATAAATGTGCAGGTAATTCAGTAACTGTGGATGTGATTCATAATTATCCTTTTATAAATATCAAAATATATGCGAATTATGACATACTCTAAATTGAAATAAGCCTTTAAATAAGGCATTATTGCCCTAAAAAGTCACTCAAAACGTGACAAAATCATGACATTTACATGACATGATTAATGTGGTTTAATAGTATTGTTTAAAGTTGCGTTAGGAAGTTTACAGGCTATTTTATAGCTAAATAAATATGTGTTGTTAAGCGTGTTTAGCCCTAGGTTTACATGTAAGCGCCAGTAGAGATGCTGGCGTTTTGTTTTGCAAAAAAATATTTATTTCAGTGTGATGGGTGGTGAGATTTTATATATAAAAACAAAACCTAAGCTTTTAAAAAATAATTGATTTCAAATTTAAGGAGGAAAATTAAAATGTCTGAAAAAAAAATCAAACAAGAACTTAGAGAAAAAACTGAGGCAGTTAAAAAAATACTAAGTATAAAAGGTGAGGAATATGAGGACTGGTTATTAAAAAAACAAACTGAATATATAACAGACAATGTATCTTTTTTATTAGATATGGTAAGCAAAAATGAACAAATACAAGAGCAAAAATCCGAATAAATTATATTCTATTTTTAAAATTGGAGGTAGTTTAGCATGATGCTATTAGAACGTTATATAAAAGAATATGTTGAAATAGTTGCTGATTTATTAGATACAAAAAGTGAAGATTTAAATGATAAATTGAAAATAAAAAAGGATGTAATCTATATAAGAAAGGAACTTTTATTTGAATATTTTTCTAAAAATTCGTATGAAAAAAATGCAGATAAATTATCAATTTGGGGTGAGTTTAATTTAATAGATAGAGATCCAGATTCTTTATCTAAGAAAGTTTATGTAGGAGACAATAAGAGAGCTAGAATGATTGTAATAAATATAAAAAAATTCAAAGTCATATCAGAATTGCTTAAAAAGCATGTACAAATAGAGAGTTATAATTTTGAATCTGGGGGTGATTTATATTGAACTTCTTTGAAGTTTATTTTGAAGAATACATTGCAATAATTAATGACTTGTTGGAAAAAAATGAAATTAAGGATGAAAATTTGAAAATAAAACAAGATGTAATTTATATAAAAAAAGAATTTTTATTTGAATATTTTTCTAAAAACCCGTATGAAAAAAATGCAGATAAATTATCAAATTGGAGCAAATTACATCTAATTGATACCGAAACTGGAAGGCTAACCAAGAAAGTTTATGTAGGTGAAAATACATGTAGCAGGATGGTTGTAATAAATAGACAAATGTTCAATTTAATATCAAATATGATGAAAAAAAAGGTGTAAATCAAGTGGGGAGATTTGAAAATTCAATATTGAATTTTTTTTCGCTTGTTAAGCTAGATGGGAGTAAGTCTTAATGCAATTTACACCCCAGGGAGAGAATGGGGTATATATATACGTAGTATATATATACCTGGAGGAAGTGGGGTGGAACAGATATAGCGATATGAATATTAATGAATGAATATGAATTAATATATCGGTATATCTGAGTAGCCCCACGACTCCAGGTATATATATCGTAGTATATATTACACCACATAAATCTGGCTGGAGGCAGACAGATTTACGTAAGCATATTGGAGTGTTAGCGACAGATAATAGAGGAGGAGTGAGGATGCGGTGAAGGTTAGGGAATTAATAGAAGTTTATAGAGAGCAATTAAAAGGTGAGGGGCTAAGGAAGACAACAGAAGAAAAATATATTAATTCATTACACAGATTTTTAACAAAAAGATATTCTAGGGAAGCAGAAATTGAAGAAATAAATAGTGATGATCTATTAAAGGATTTAAAAAAAATAAAAATGAGAGGGGAAACTTCTGCCATAGTAAATGGATTAAGAAGAGTGAAAAATTATATTAATATTCCTGATGAACAAGAGTTAAAAAAAACTATAAAAAGTAAAACAGTAAAGCTAAGAGAAAATGATGAGGGAAAAGAATTAAAAAAAATAATGAAAAAAATAAACGTATTAAGAGATAAAAAATTAAAATTAGGTTACAGATTAATGTTGATGAGTGGACTTAGAGTTTTTGAATTAGCAGAGCTTAATAAAAAAGATATAGAGATAACAGATGCAGGAATTAAAATAAAGATTTTAGATGGTAAGGGGGGAAAAAGTGCAACTATAAATTGCCTTCGTGATAAATATTTAGAAAAAAGTTTGAGTGAATACTTACAAAGCATCAATGAAGAAAAAGTATTCTATTCAAAAAAACACATGATGAATAGAGCTTTAGAAAGTGGATTTGAATGTCACGATTTAAGAAGAGCATTTTCCAAACTTGTATATAACGAAAAGAAAGAGGAGGTTGGAGCTTACAAAGCAAATATTGAAGTTCAAAAAGTAATGCGACATACAAAATTAAGTACTACAAAAATTTATTTAAATAGCAAAATAAAAGTGTAGGTGAGTATAAATAAAAAAGCTTAATAAATGAACGTAGAAATATACTAGCAAAAATACCTGAAGAATAATCCTTCAGGTATGGATATGAGAAGAATCGGTAATTTTCAAAATAATAAAATTAGAATGCAGGCATCAATATTATCGGAAAACACGTACTTTATAAAGAAAAAATAAAATTGAACATAATATTAATTAAAAACTTAATTAACGAGTTCAAAGAGCGGTAAATCCTGTTCTTTATTTTTTGCATAAAAAGAACGCACATTTAAGTGCGTTCTTTTTATAGATGTGTTACACGGGATAACGTGTTTATCATTTCCAATATAAAATTTTTTATACATAAAATTAAATTAGAGAAAGCCCTAGGAGGATCAGTCGTTAGGCTTTCCTCAGAGAAAAACTATAATTAAACCCTGCTGTTATCATAGTATATGCAATAAAATTTAAAATATGTATTAGATTATATGCTAAATAAAAGAACGCACCATTAAGCACGCCCTAATAAAGAAACAGCCTCTTAAGGAAAAGCTATATTTAAATTATATACAAAAATTAGGCATAGGGGGTTGTGTAGTAATGGGACAGAAACGGCAATAGAATTACCATATTAATCCATGAGAATTATAACTAGCTATAAATGAGCGAAAACGCTTGAATAATTTTCCATCAAATAAAAAAAGGTAACTATTCAGCTACTATTTTGTATAAAATATATGTGTGCTCAAAAAACGTACTACCCTCAAATATTTTGTGTATTTGAGGGTAGTATGATGATATTAATTTTCTGCACACTAAAAAGAGGTGATTACACCTCTTTTATCGGAGCTTTTAAATCTAAAGTTGGGTCTATTGGATTTGCTGTAAATACTGATTTTATACAGTCTAAAGCATTATTACCTTGTTTTCTTACAGTAGATACATATCCCCTAATTCTAGTGAAAGCATTTGCTCCTGCTGGACTTCTAAAAGTTCCAGAAATTTTTTGTTTCACCTTAGCCATGCGTAAATCTCGTTCCGCTTGGTTATTGTCAAAGGGAATATCAAAATCATACATGAAAGCAAGAACTTGATTTTTATATCCACATAATCTATTAAGTAAATTAAGACTTACACTCCTTTTTACCTTCTTCTGAGAGTATAATTCAATATTTTTAGAATAGTCTTCATCAAAACCAGCGTTAAGTATTTTATCATACTTTGCTTCAAAATCTTGAAGTCTATTTGTCGGTAAAGCATGATAATTGTTGAAGATTAAGTCTACTTCACGCTTAATTTCAATTAACAAACCTTTCATTGGCTTTGCCCATTCTTGATTTTGTAGCTCGGTTATAGCATTAAGTTCCCTTAATATATGAGCATTGCATAGGGCATGACTACAGTTGGTGTATTTATTATATGTTTTAAAACCATCATGTACTGCCGTACCAGTGAATTTTGAGAGTATTCCAATTTCATCAGTTGCTTCTTTACCTCGTTTTTCATGACATGCATAGAAAGTAAGGTTTTCATTTGAAGCAACGTGAAGCCATTTACGCTTTTTCTCTACATACATACCAGTCTCATCAAAGTGAACAGCACCAGTAGATGAGATAATACTATTTTTAATATTATCCTCTATAGGCCGTAATTTTTCATAACAGCTTTCATTAAATGTAACTATACTTCCTTGGCTCAGATGATGGTTAAATAAATCTTCAATAAGTTCAGCACTTCTTTTATATGGAATTAGCTGATATTGTGTTAAATAAACAGCTATAGCCTTTAACTTTTCACCATATTGAACTGTATTTATAATCCCATCAGGGAACCTAGCGGTATTTTTACATTTGCATTGTGGACATATTTTTACTTCTGCTCTATGCTCTATAGTTTTAGCTTTTATTTCAGGTATATCTATAACTTGACGAACAATATATCTTTCAAGCGATGTATCTTTTAAAGATGCTCCGCATTCAATACATTTTTCTAGACTATGAATTTTAATTTCATCAGGATTGTCATTTATACTCAAGGTTGACCCTTCATGACCTTCCTGACCGCCAGGTCGTTTACCTGATTTAGTCCTTAAACTCTTAGTTTTCTTTTTGAATCCATCTGATGATGGTGGCTTACTGCTGTTATTACTATTTTTATTTATTTGACTTTCTAATGACTTAACACGCCCGTTTAAAGCCATATTATCATTAGAAAGTGATTCTACTTGAGAATTTAGTGTATTAATTTCATTTGATAATTTGTTAATAGCACTTATAACTTGAGATATACCTTGGTTGTAAATCTCAGTAATATGGCTTTCAGTCACGATGTGTCACCACCTTATCATTAGTTTTTGCAAGATAGGATTTATATTACCAAAAATCAATGATAAATGGAAGAGTTTTTTTCAATAAATTAATAATAGCACTAAATGAAATTTATTTTAATAGCTGAATAGTTACAAAAAAAGAAAAACATCTATGAAATCTCCTGTTATAATTAAGTTACTAGCCAAAACATAACTAAGGAGATAAACATAAATGTTTAACAACTCAATTGTAACAAAATCATCACCAATATACAAATTTTTAATTGAATTAAGGATAACTCTATACCTTACTACTCCTCAGATTCACCATCTAATACTTTTTATAAATTCTATGGTGACTAAAGGCTATTGCGGAAAAATAAATGACGTTTCTGATTTTATGCCGGTTAGGCATAGGACTAATAGTGGAAAGTTTTTATCTGCTAGTCCATGGAATGAGGATTTTCTTGAAAGAGCTCTTAAAAAGCGTGTAATTGATAGAATATGGGAAACGTCTAAAATAACTAAAAAGCCAATTTATATTGTGATAGATGATACTATTTCAGAGAAAACAGTGCCCTCGTCAAAGGCTAAGAAACCTACTGAAAAATGTGGATTCCATCATTCTCATTTAAAAGGCAAAGTAGTTTATGGTCATCAATTAGTTACTGTAATGTTATTGTGTGATACTCTTGTTTTACCATATACTATGACAATCTACGATAAAGAAAACATGAGTAAAATCCAAATGGCAATTGAGTTCATAAAATCCTTACCAATCCCAGTAAACAAAGGTTATGTTTTATGTGATAGTTGGTACAGTAATAAAAAATTATTTGATGTTTCAAAAGATTCAGGCTACGCCTATATTGGTGGCTTAAGAACAAATAGAGTAATATATCCAAAAGGTCATGAAAAACTTGGAATTAAGCTTAACCATATGTGTGAGATAATAACTAAAGATGATGTCGACCTGGCCAAAGTTGGCAAAAATGAATATTATGTCTACACATATAGAGGCAAGCTTAATGATGTCAAGAATTCATTGATCGCACTTTGTTGGCCTAAAGAAGCTCTATTTAAACCTGGTTGCTTAAGAGCATTTATAAGTTTAGATACTGATTTATCAACTGAAGAACTCTTAAATCACTATAAAAACAGATGGCCAATTGAAACATTTTTTAGAGAAGCAAAAAACACCTTGGGTTAAATCATTATCAAGTAAGAAGCAATCGTAGTATAAACAGATATTTTTTGTTGTTGATGATAACTTATGTATACTGCGAATTAGAAGTAAGTAATGGTAAACTAAATTTCAGTACTGGAATTAAAACTGCAAGAAACCAAGTCAAAAAAGAACGAATATCTTGGATCTTTAATCAAGCTAATCAAGGAATATCTATTGAGGCTATTTTAAAAACATTAAAAATAGCTTAGGATAGTTGATTTAAATTTACATGGTAAAATATGTTATAGAATTCGCTCATTTATAGTTAACCAAATAAAATGTTAAAAATTTCCACGGAATATGTGGTTCTTTTTGGTGTACCATAAAATTGTTGAAATAATAATATATACTTACAATCCATCATTGAACCCCATGGAAAGAAAAAAATTGGTAAAATATAGAATATTGTAAGGAATTTATATTATTCACTATTGATTAGCTTGATGGCTATGTTGCCATACCCCTTATTGGGTCAAGCTTATAATTAAATTAGTAATCAAATTCTTTTCGATTTTTATATTTTCATGGAGATTATTTACTATATAACTTAATATTTTAGGATCATGTCTTACATTATATTTTAGTACGTTATTTCTTATTATTAAATATTTCTTTTTTAATAAAGTAAAGTCCATTACTAATTCATTATTATTTAGTAAATATCCATTTCCAACCATATATTTGATTCTCATATCCATAAGCAATTTATGTTCATACAGAAGATGAAATGGGCGTATATCAATATAATTTTCAACCCCCGAAGTATTATTTAGTGTTTCTAAGATCCTCTCAACTGCATCAAAACCAAAATCACATTTTTGTTCATCTAATAAATCAATTGTTCTTTTAGACTGAAGGTAATTGTCTAATTCAATAATCACCTGTTCCAAATCAAAATTACATATGACATTTTTTTTCGTCTTTAAAAAGCGAACGTCAGTTTGAAAACTATAATTCCCTTTTACTGCCCAATAACCTTTTTCCAATTCGTCAAATGTGCACTGGGTCTTAATAAATTTACCATTTTGTAGGTTGTCCGCAACAAAGACCAAATCTCTCTCCAAATCATATCCAAATATGAATATTTCATGTTCACCATGTATCTTCAAAAAAGATTCTGATGCAGGAATATAATAATAATCAGTGTACAAGAATAAATAAAAATCAGAATTTACTACATCAATTATTAATTCTTTTAAGGATTTATTCCATTTAGATATTATTATACTCTGAGGTATTATATAATATTCAATTGCCGGACAATTACTCAAAAATAAATGGTGGTTGTCAAAAGCATACATATGCCACCAATGAGCATATCTAATTTGTATAAAATTACTAAATATCCATGGCCATACCTTATCATCAATGATAGAAAACAAACTACCATATGATGTAGATGCACTTATAATCGGATCCTGCATATACAATATCTTACTATTCATTAACATACCTCCAAATCTTACTAATATACATTCATTTTTTTTCTTAGAAAGTTGAATTATTAATGATTAACTACTGGCACTAGAATACCTTTTAATAGCGAAATTCCAAAATATTATTGCAATGCCGAGAAATAATGGTACAGATAAAATGGCATAAGTCATATATATTTTAGGCAAAATTCCCATTACAAACATAGGTGCAAAATTAGTAAGTAAAAAAATCGGTAAAATAAATACGCCTATAGCCCTTAGCACACGATTATAAATAGTCATTGGCATATTATTAAAATCCCACATGGACCATATTATATTCAATAAAGCATCCGCCTTAATTATCCAAAAGGAAAACGTTACAGGAATTAACAATACAGGAAATGTTACAATACAACCAATTAAGGTAAAAAACAAATACCCAAGAATATTATACAAGTTGCATGGCACACCTGAGCTATACCAAGAGATTATAATCATGGCTATTCCTGCCAATGCATTAGGTATTCCAAGACCAATATCAAACTTACGAAAGCCCGCCATAAAAAGTGTAGAAACTGGTTTTGTTAAATAAATGTCTAATGTTGCACTTCTCACATATTCCGGTATAGCAGCAATATTAGGATAAAAAACAGCATCCATAATACCTGTAATCAGAGTATATGAACCAATAAACATTAACATTTTTTTAGGCATGAGACCATTGATTGACAGTCCTGCTGAAAAAATAACAATAATATATAGAGATTTAGCAAATAGAAATGCCACCTCTGTAAGCATAGATATAATAAAATTTGCTTTATATTCCATTTGTGCAATTATATTGTTTTTTACAAAATGAAAATATAGTTCTAAGTAATTTCGAATATTCATTTCAACCTCCTACAGAAACATACGTTTCAACACCTTTGTTCCATAATTTAGGTGTTATAATTAGAAATATACAAATCCACAATATTTGTATAAAAATTCCTTTAAAAATTTCCGGATATTGAATAGTATTACATAAAACAGATACCGGAAAATAACTCGTATACGAAAAAGGTAAAAAAGTTAATATATTTCTCAATGTATGACCAAAAATATCTAATGGAAAGATACCTCCGCTCACAATGGTTCCAATAAGTGTTGTAATAAATATTGCCCCTGATGCATCTCTCATCCAAAATGCTAATTCACTAATACAATAATATATACAAAAATTTAATACCATTGCCAAAACAAGTGTTATAAAATATAACACAATATGTGGTATAGACATAATACCAATGCTAACAATATAAAAGATGCCACAAATAATTAGTATCATAATGGATGAAATAATTATAGTTCCAATCGTTTCTCCTAAATAGTTAAATAAATTATACAAAAAATAATTTATTGGACGAACTAAATATTTTGCCAGACCACCGTCTTTAATATCTGAATTTATTTCAAAAACAAAATTACCAGAAATAATCCTAGCTGTCAGGCAAGCAAAAATAGAATATGCTAGCATTTGATGAAGGGTATAACCAAATACAATCCCATTTTTTGAGTCACGGAATATGCCTGTCCACAAAAAATATTGAATTGTAAGGGGAAAAATAAATCCTATTAATCCCAGAAAAAAATTCATGCGATAACTAAATGCTTTTTTTAATCCCAACGAAAATACATGTTTATAAATATCCATTTTTCCCTCCTAACAATATAGATGCTCTAAACTCTCTTCTAATGGAATATCTTCAACGGAAAAATCACGTATATCATAGTTTTGAAAAACTTTAGAAATAACTGCTTGCATTTCATTTTTTTCAACTTCCAAAACTATTGATCCATCTTCCTTACTTCTAATGGGATTCTGTCTTTCAAAGGCAGCTCCATCCGCATCATTTGCGAATTGAAAAGTAACAAGTTTTTTTGTGACAAATTTTCATTTATTGATTTTAAATTTCCATCATATGCAATTTGACCATGGTTAATAACGATTACTCTTTTGCATAAATCTTTAATATCATCCAGATAATGGCTAGTGAGCATAATCGTCGTTTTTTCTTTTTTGTTATATGATTTAAGAAATTTTCTTATATTTTTTTGTGCAATCATATCCAAACCAATAGTAGGTTCATCCAAAAAGATTATCTTCGGTTTATGTAATAAAGCTGCCACTAGCTCCATTTTCATTCGTTCACCTAGAGACAAATTTCGTACTTGAACATCTAACAAATCTTTCACTTGAAGTAATTCACATAGTTCTTCTAACGTATGGAAATATTCTGCATCATCAATTTTATACATACATTTATTTAAGTATAAAGATTCATTAGCCGGCAAATCCCACCATAATTGATTTTTTGCCCTAGCACAATAGATATTTGACGTTTAAAATCATTTCTTCTCTGCCATGGTACATAATTCAAAATTGATACATCGCCAGTAGTAGGGTACATAATTCCAGACAGCATTTTTAAAGTTGTGGTTTTACCTGCACCATTAGGTCCTAAGAATCCTACAATTTCCCCTTCTTCTATAGTAAATGATATATCATTTACTGCTGTTTTTGAATAAGTTTGTGCATGAAATAAATTTCTAACTGAATTTTTCAGTCCTACATCTTTTTTCTGATATGTAAAACTTTTAGTTAGATGATTTACTGATATAGTCACCATAAATTTTACTCCTCGTATTCATATTAATTGTATCTTTACTCAATGCAATACTATCTATCTCGAATTTATTCATTAAAAAACCTTTTTTTGATTCATTTTGAATAACTAATCTATCGTTTATCACTCATTCAATATTTCTATTTGCATTTGATAATTTCACTTTATGTTCATTTTTCACTAATAATCTTCCTTCCGTGCAAATATAAATTATTGCACTTCGTACATACAGGCATCAATTGTTGTTGTATTACTTCACGTGTTTTATTATATTTTTTACCATGCCATATATCATAGACCGAATCTGTAGATAAATCTCCAATAATTAATTCCGGGAAATGCTTGCAAGATGATACATGTCCATTTGGTAATACTTCCATTCTATTCGCAACCGAATAACAATTGTATTTTAAAGTATTTTCATTTAATTCATCTTGCAAAAATCCATATATTAGCTTTTCTGATAAATCAGGTTGAAATTTCACCTGTAATTTCCAAGTACGATCTAATATACGTTTTCTTTCTTTTAGAACTTTGTCATACAATTGAATTGGGAATTTATATTTAAACGCATGCCAACTAGAGATGGCTTCGTTTATAACACCTAAATTTTGTGAATAATAACAATCCATTTTTAAAGATGTGTCTTCAGAAATATACCAGGGATAACACAATATCACTGAATCAACACCTAGTTTCTCAAAAAATTCTAAAAATTCATATAGTTTATCAACCATCAGATCACTAATTACACAATGTAAAGAAATTTTACCTTTAAACTCTCCCTTTTCTCTCATTATAAGCAATTCTTTAATGTTTGCTAAAACTTTTTTAAAAGTACCCGTCCCTCTTATTCCATCGTTTTCTTGTTCGAATCCATCTACTGCTATTAGTAACTCTAAGCTCTCTCCTAAACGAAGGATACCATCCATTTTCTCATGTATTAACTGACCATTTGTACATATAGCTGTTATTCTATTTTCAGGTTCTAAAATATATGAAAGTTTGTCAAATTCACTATAGTACAAAGGTTCTCCACCCCATAAATATAAATTAGACTGCACCTCTTTAGTTTCATTAATTACCTTTTCAAAAATATTAATATCCAACTCTTGTGTTTGTTCCTCGAATGTCATACTATTATGATATCCTTGTTCATTCCATTCATAACAATGGTTACATCTAAGATTGCATCTATTAGTTAATTTGAATCCTACTATAAGAGGAAGTTCTGTACAAAAACTATTATTACTTTTTAGTCCTCTAGATACAATTGCTGTATGTTGGGCTGATATCTTTAAAATTTCAAAAGATTTTTTATCAAAAACTTTACTAGTTTTAGGTTGCATCTTATTTTACTCCTTTTATATATCACTATAATATCTTCAACATGCCACACAAATAGGTAACATATTGTGTTTTATTACTTTTCTATACTTCTTGACTTTTTCTCTATTCCATATTTCCTTTCTTTTGTTATGTTTGTTTTTACCTCAACATAATTTAGTAATTTTTTCACTGTATTAAGTTCGGTAAAATCAAAATCTTCAAAATCAAATTCTATATTGAATTCATCTTCAATTGCTAAAAATAAGTTGACTAATTGTAATGAATCCAAACCAATATCCTGCATTAAATCTGCATCTTCATTAATATTATTTGCAATATCTGGATTTTCTGTTACTTCAGCAATATTCCTAATAATTTTTTCTAACATGTTTTTTCCCTCCCTAGTTTATTTAGTTGCTTTAATTATAACTATTAAATATTACTTAGTAAACCAATTATATAAATTATTTATAAAATTTCCTTATTAAGTATATATAAATATTTATTTTCTATACGTAAGGTAATTATAAAGGTAATTATAAAATGTAATATTTAAGAATAAATGTTGAAAAAAGTAAAGAAGTATTATATATTATAATCACAATAATAAATACAAATATATAATATTATGGAAGGAGAACTACTTATGAAAGAAAAACTGGTAAATATTATTTGTGAGGTTAAAGAAGATACTTCTTTGGTGGACAAGATTAAGAATTCAACAGATTTACTTAACGAAATAGGTATTGATTCCTTACAGCTGATTAATATTATTTTAAAAATTGAAGATGAGATTGATGTTCAATTTAATTTTGATGAATTTGATATGGATAGTCTAAAATCAATAGATTCCTTATGGGAGTATATCAGCTTGAAAAGAGGTATCAGTTAAGTGGACAAGCATACTTATTATGGTGAATTTAATGCAGAAAAATATTGGAGGGATGAAAATCTAGCGAAGCTTCCGGAAATTCCGGATAATCAGACGGAAAATATAATTAAAGCTATGGATGAGTTACTTTTTCCCTTGTGTTCTGCGGAAGATACCTTGATAACAAGGTATAAAATGAATCCATCACAAAGGGAGTATTTAAAAGAGATTGGATTTTCATTTCAGTGTAATTATGTAAATCTGGATGGAAATGGTTCAAAGGAAGAACAAAATAAAAATATCTGTCAACTTTTATTAGAAAAATATGATGAGCCCAGCATTAAAGAACTAATTTCAAAAGACGCAACGTTATCTGCTTTTGCAGTTCTACCAGAGTCAGAGCAGGTAGGTAAA
Organism: uncultured Clostridiaceae bacterium; assembly: GCA_963725425.1. Taxonomy (GTDB): domain Bacteria; phylum Bacillota; class Clostridia; order Clostridiales; family Clostridiaceae; genus Clostridium_I. The sequence goes on along the minus strand of CAVRYJ010000042.1, from coordinate 253,014 downwards.
AAATACAAATCAGTCTTTGATTCTCCAAATATTGATATTATTAAAAAAGTAAATTCTAAAATATATTCATCAAAGATTAGTAAAGGTCTAAATAGTAAATACCCTTTTCAAGTAGTTAATTCATCAAAGGAAATGTATGAAGAAGGAGTGAAGTATTTAAGAAATTCTTCTATTATGATAAAAGATTCCTTTGGAGTATCTGGAAAGGGTAATTTGGTAATTTCTAATGAGGGCATTTTACAGAGAATAGCAAGCTATATACATTCACAAGAAAAAGCAGGAAAGTCAGTGGAATTTATTATTGAACCCTTTTTAGAAAAAAAACAGGATTTTTCTTGTCAGTTTCTCATTGATAAATCAGGTGATATGGAGATGATTTCCATCCAAGAGGTGAGAAATGTAGGAAGTGCATACAATGGTTCTTATACTCCGAATAAGGGGTTTATAGAGTTCATTCATACAAAGGGATACTTCTCAATTCTTAAAGAAGTAGCTAAACAGCTGCATAAGGATGGATATTATGGAGATGTTTGTGTTGATTCTATGATGTTAATAAATGGTGATATTGTTCCTATAGTTGAAATAAATGCAAGGAAATCCATGAGTTTAATAAAGCATAATATTGACAAATATGTATTAAAATTTAATTTAAACTGTGGTTTTACTTTTCTAAATGTGACTTTTTCATCTTCTATATCATACTCCCAAATTATAAGAGAAATGGATAATAATACATTACTTTTTAAACCTGGTATGAATAAAGGCATAATTCCTTTAAGTTCGAACACATTGTTTATCAACAGATATTTAGATAAAGAGCAAAAGCTAAAAAGCTATAAGGGAAGATTATATTTGGCCATGTTATATAAGGAAGAGGAAGAAAAAGCAGACTTGCTTAAAGAGATAACTAAGTTATTAAACAAAAATCAAATAAATGTTTTAAATTAAATAAAAGGGTGGGTGGAAATATGAGTAATAAAGTTACAATATTGTGTTCAGGGTTTGGTTTGGGGTTTTATGTTCCTGGTTTGTTGATAAATTATCGTTTGAAAGATAAAGGAATAGACTCAGAGGTATTGGTATTTGAAAATTATATTATTGAAGATAAACGGGATAAGATAGCAGTAAATAGACAGACATACCATGAGAATTTTTCTATGGCTCTTGTTGCTCAAAGAATGCCTTGGGATATAAGAAAAAGTATTGATAATCACATGGTTGAGCAATTACTGAATACCTGGGAGAAGGAGAAAAGAAGTAATTTTATTGTAATGTCTGGTCATTGGATTTATATTTTGGATGAATATAGAAAAAGAATTAATGACCTTCACCTTAATGTAGATATTCTGTATATAGATTCAGAGCCGTCACCTTCCTGGAAAGCATTGAATAAATATAATCCAGAATACTCAAAAAACTATAATGAACAATTCTTATTTGATGCACAGAAACAAACTATAGCATACTATGTACCTGTAACTGACCAAGAACCCATACCTTTTTCTGAGAGGCAGAATAGAGTTATGATTCATGGCGGCGGTTGGGGAATGGGTACTTACCAGGAGAAAATACCTGAATTAGAAGGCATAGGTGTAGAATTAGATATTATTGCATATAAAAAGGAAGAAGCTGATAATCGAAAATCCGGAAACAGGTATTTTATGATGGATCCAACGTGGACAGCTTGGGGAAATCTTGACAAAAACGAATGCATATTCCCTCCTTTTGCAGAGGTTAAATGTGGGAAAACTCCGAAATTTGAAAGCAAGGAAGAATATCATTCCTCCTTTGATATTCTAAGGAAGGCTAAAGCGGTAATCAGTAAGCCAGGTGGAGGAACACTCATAGATTCATTATCTGCTACTACCCCCATCATTTTGCTTGAGCCATTTGGAAATCATGAGAAAATTAATGCGGATTTATGGGAGAAACTGGGTCTTGGAATAAAGTATCAAACATGGAAAGAATCAGGATTTAAATTAGATATCCTGGAGAAGATGCATGAAAATCTGGTAAAGCAAAGAAACAGTGCTGTTAATTATATTGATGAGTATATCAATAAGTTAATGAGCAGTACAGAAAGTAGGGTGGGATAAATTATGCAGCCTAAATCAAAAGTATGTTATGATGCAAAATCCCTAAATGTTTTAAAAAGAACCATAAAGAATATATCAAATCCTTTAAGGCAAAGAAGAAACAATCCCAGATATGCCACGGAATTGCCTGATGTTGTTGGTATTAAGCTTACAAATCGATGTAATCTCAGGTGTAAACATTGTTATGAATGGAATGAAGAAGGTTTCCACAGAAATATGAACAAAATGGAACAACAGCAGGATATTGAGCTGGAGTTGTTTAAAAAAATACTCAAGGAGACAGAAACTTTAAAATCTAGATTATACCTATGGGGTGGGGAACCTTTATGTCATAAAGATTTTGATAAAATAGCAGATATGCTGAAGCAAGATCCCCGAGAGGTTTCTATGTGTACCAATGCTTTACTACTGCAGCAGAATTTAGATTCAATAATAAAGATATCCGATAATTTGGAACTTCTTATTCCTGTTGAAGGCTTTGAGGAAGATCATGATTTGATACGAGGCAATGGAAATTTTAAAAAGGTTATGGAAGCTTTAAAGCTTATTATGGATTTAAAAGCAAAAGGTATCTATAAAGGGAAGGTTTCAATTCATACAGTAATTAATGACAGCGTCTCCGGTAAATTATATGATTTGGTAGAGTTTTTTGAAAGCATGGGAGTGGATATGGTATTGTTATGCTACCCCTGGTATATATCGGATGATACTGCATGTAAAATGGATAATTACTTTTACAATAAATTTAGTTGGTTAGAAGAGGCAAGTATAAAGAAAGAGAAAAGCTGGCATTCCTTTACTTATAAACTTGATTCCAAAAATTTAGGTGTTCTAAAGGAACAAATTGATAAAATCAATGAGAAGGTGTGGAGTACCAGGGTGCGGTTCCAACCTGATTTGGAGCTTGAGGATATTGAGAAGTTTATATTAGGAGTTGAAGTGGACAGCTTACAGAATAAGAGCTGTCTAGCGATATCAACTAGAATGGATATATACCCTGATGGTGCAGTTTCTTCCTGCAAATTCTTTTCGGAGTTCACCATTGGAAATATAAAAAATGCAAGTATTTCTGAAATATGGCATAGCGAAAACTATGGCTGTATTAGAGAAACAATAAATAATAGCTTGACACCGGTATGTTCGAAATGCAATCTTCTGCATTTACACGGCAAGTAGAGGGGAGTGATTATTATTAAAACTGTGAATATGGGAATTATAGGTTGCTCCAATATTGTGCCAAGGGCAATTATAAATCCTGCTAAGGAGATAGATAATCTATGCATTTATGGAATTGCCAGCAGGACAAAAGCAAAGGCACAGGAATATGCTGAAAAGTATAAAATACCTAAAGTCTTTGACAGCTATAAAGAACTGTTAATCAGTCCCAAAATTGATTGTATATATATTGCTTTGGCAAATGATTTGCACCTGAATTGGATATTGGAAGCCATCAGTGCGGGAAAAGATATACTTATTGAAAAACCTATTTGCCTAACTACCCAGGAATTTGAGCTGATACTTAAGAGCTATGAAAATAAGAAGGTCAATATATTAGAGGGTGTAATGATTCAGCATCATCCTTGGCAGTCAGCCATTAAAGCTATGATAGACTCAGGCAAATATGGAAAGCTAAAGGAAATAAAAACCTATATATGTACTGTCTCCAAAAACAATAATGAAAATAATTATAGAAGATTTCCGGAAAGAGGCGGTGGTGCATTTTATGACTTAAGCTGCTACTGGTTGCAATTCTTGCAATTTATAACAGATGTAGCCCCTGTTTCATATAATGGTTTTTCAAAATTTGATGGACCTAATAATTGTGATTGGACCTTTAATGCCTGTGTAAAATATTCAGATGGATTAGAAAGTAATTTTGTTGCTTCTTTTGAATTACCCTATAAAGTAGAACATATATTAGAATTTGAAAAGGCAAAGGTAAAGGTAAATGATTTTTTTAGAGCATGCCTAGGAAACTATAAAATTACTGTTACCATTGAAAATAAGGATAATGAATTTAAGGAGAAATTGACCTTTGATGCACAGAATTATTATGTGAATCAGTTAATGTTTTTATTAGATGTTATCAATGGTAATAAAGAAAATATTTCTTTAATGCAGTCCTATGATAGGATAAGGCTTATGGAAAATATCTATAGGTCCGCAAAAGTAAAATTGAAGGAGTGACTTTTATGTCAAAGATTATTTATGCTGATTACTATATGCCCTCCAATACCGTATCTGTTAAAAATATACTTTTAAATTCAAAGGCTTTTTTAGCTACAAATTCTTCAACAAATATTAACGAGGCTGTAAATAAATATATAAGAGACACCGGCCTAAGCGAAATAACCATTGAAAAAGATGGCGATATTACAGATATATTTTCAGGTATGCTTACTAAGATGTTTGAGAAAATGGATATAGCTCCTGAAAAAATAAAAAATATTTTTTATACCAGCTATGAAAATTATGATTATAATGACAGGGTCAGTGTACCTTATTATCTGCAGATAAAATATAAGTTATTTAATGCTGCTGTAATGACGCTACATCAATACTGTTCCAGTACACTTCAAGCTATACGAATGGCTGATTCACTAAACAAAAATGAAAAAGGAGGGTACTCTCTTATTATTTCTCCCTCTTTCTTAGGGGAAAGTGAAGATAGGTACGTTGACATTACTGTAATGGGAGATGGAGCAGCAATAATGCTTGTGGGTGACGATTGCAATGAAGGCTTTAAAATAATTGATACTTTTTCTATTTCTGATGGGTATATAAGTTATTATTGTTATGAGAATCCTAAAAAAAGTGAAAAAAATAAATATGATGAGTTAAAGATAAAATTAATTATTTTTGAATCATTAAGAAAAGCAATTAAGAAAACTATTGAAATTCATGAGAACTGGTTTACTGATGCAAAACTTGTAATAGTTCAGAATATCAGTATTAACTTCATAAAAGAATATTCTAAAAACTTAGGAAGGTTTTATGCAAATTACTATGGAGGCCATATAGGGGATGTGGACATTACACGTAACTTGAAGGACTTAATGGATTCAGCTAAATTTGAAAAAGGAGATAAAATTATTTTGTTTGGATTAGGTGGAGATTGTAAATGTACGAATGCAACAAGTGTTCTTTGTCAATATGAATGATTATGAGTGTCTTGCAAAGGGATATTGGAATAATGAAGAGTTGACAAAAGGGGTTGTAGGGATACAGCCCATAGTCATCAAGCTAATATATACATAATATTAGCTTGATGGCTATGTGGCGGTACCCCTAATAGTACTCATACATGCTTAAATCCATCTTCTTACTCTTTTCTTGTATTCATAATATTTTTCCCGAAATTTTTTATGGTAGTGTAAATTTATTTACACTACTTCTTTAATTTTTTGTTTATATATCAAGGTTTACAGAGCTTTTTAGACGAAAAAAACAATGACCCCCTAATTTCATGTTATAATTGAATCTCTCAAAACACAAAAATACACATGAAAGGGTGTCATTGTCTTGAATCCAATTATAACTTATTTATTTTTATATAATCAATACCTTTTGAAAGAAATTTCTAAATTACTTTTGTTAATTGCCAAATATATTCCTCTTAAACAATGGGGTTTTGATGATTCACATAGTCCTGAATATCAGAAGTTCAAGGTAGATACGCTTCCGAAAATCTTTAATCCAGAACCTGTAGATTACCAGGTACTTTTAGGTTATTACAAGCACAGGTACGGTAAAAGCATTAAGGCTGTCAACCGCAGGTCTAAAAAATCAAATGTTTCTGAAACTACTGTGTGTCCTCGTTGTGGCGCTACGCACCAATACCTTTATAAAAACAACGGTTCCAAAGGTCAATGTTTATGCAAGGTTTGTGGTGAACGTTTCAGTGATAGTAACATTTATAACCGACCTATAGCTTTACGTTGTCCTTACTATCTTAGCAATCTCCGTAAACTTCCTAAAGGATTAGATTTTGCTGATAAACATAAGTACAAGCTCCATTACATCTATCGTGAATTCACCATAGATTTTTTTAAGATGGGATCTCGCCAACATAAGTCTGAATCACACCAGCAGAGACTTTAAACAATCTTCATAAAGGCATAACAAATCATTTACGTATATATCCGTAAATGATTTGTTATGCTTTACGAATGTAATTTTGCATGGTTTTTCACTCTACGTAATGGTGTACCTTTACAAAAAGTTAATGATCAAAATTTAAAATAATTAATGGGGTAGTTATGTAAGTATTGATACTTATAGCTTTAAAGTTATTTTTTAATTGATGTTGGTGTGATTCAGAGATATGTTGACTAGACCCCATAGCCATCAAGCTAAGAAAACTCTATAAAAATAAAGCCCCTCATTTGTAAAAAATGTTACCATTAAAGTGACAATAAAAACACATCAATGGGGGAACGTATAAATGACAGAAGAAAAATTAACATTGGATGAAGATATAAATCTTTTTTCAGATGAACTTAAAAAATGTTTTTCAAAAGGAGACATTGAAGAAATAGCAAGAGAAACAGGTTTTGTGAGAAGAAAAGGCAAAATCAATGCATGTGACTTCATTTGCTTGTGCAGTTTTATGGATGTAGAAGTAGCAAAAAATACACTGGTTACCTTATGTACAAAACTTAGTGCAAAAATAGGTATAGTTATTTCTAGTCAAGCATTAGATCAGCGTTTGAATAAAAGGTGCGTGAAGTTTTTAAAGAAGATTTTTCAGAAATTATTACGACAAACGATAACAAATAACACTTGTATACCAAGTATATGGGATGAATATTTCAAACGAATAAGAATACTTGACTCTACTTCTTTTCAAGTACCAGAAAGCTATAAAAATACCTATCCCGGATCGGGTGGATGCTCTCAACCATCAGGCGTGAAAATACAACTTGAATATGAATTAAAATCAGGGAATTTCCTTAATGTAGCCGTAGGCGCTGGATCAGCAAATGACAATACCTTTGGAAGTAAGATAAGAGAGACAATCAAAGCAGGCGACCTTATTCTAAGAGATCTTGGGTATTTTAGCTTTGAAGATTTTTTAGACATAGAAAAGAAAAAAGCCTTTTATATATCAAGGCTCAAATCTAATATAGCAGTGTATATAAAAAGTAATGAAATAGAGTATTACAAAAATGGTACCCCTAAAAAATCAAGTCTTTTTAAAAGAATCTATATTTCTGAAATAATGAAACAAATGAGTGATGGAGAGCATTATGAAATTAAGAACATCTATGTAGGTGAGGGAAAAAAGCTAAAAACAAGACTCATTTTATATAAATTAACAAGTGATCAATTGGAAAAAAGGTTCCGAAAGTGCAAAAAAAATGCTAAAAAGAAAGGTATAAAAAAGAGTGATAACACCATTCAATTATTAGGAATATCTATTTATATAACAAATGTTATGCAAGAAGTTCTAACTGCAGAACAAGTTCATGAGTTTTACTCCTTGCGCTGGCAGGTGGAAATAATTTTTAAAACGTGGAAATCCATATTTCATATACATGACGTAAAACAAGTTAAAATAGAACGATTTCAATGCCAGCTTTATGGAAAACTTATTTTGCTAATGCTAAGCTCCACTATAATGTTCAAAATGAGAGCCTTAGTTATACAAAATAAAAGGTTTGAAGCTAGTGAAATGAAAACTTCTGAGATAGTCCATGAATATATTGATTTTCTATACTTTGAGCTTATAAAATTTCCTAGTGAAACTTTCAATATATTAAAGTTAATGTTTGAAAACGTAGTTAAGAATGGACTTAAATCGCATAAGAAGCACAAGAAAACTGTTTTTGATATTCTAGGAGTTTGCTATAAACGAACATCAGCTAAAGTTAAATTTGCAGCATAAAACAAATTAATAAAACTGTAAAATTTCCACTGTATAAGTGCTTCTTTTTGTGTACACTAAAATTATTTGAATACTTATAAACACCATTGAAACTCATAAAATAAATATCTATTGTAAAAATATAGCATTTGATGTGAACATAAAATCATTCAATATTGCTTAGCTTGATGGCTATGTGACTAGACCCCAAAAAGTGATAATAAAAAATCTATTGAGAAATTGAAAGCAGAGCATGAGCAAGAATTACAGAATTTCAATAAACTTTCAACAATTGACAAGGAAAAGGCTATACTTGATAAAGATAAGGAACACCAAAAGACTATTGAGGAAATTAATAGTAAACCTAATAAAGAGATAGAAGAATACCAGACTAAATATAAAAATCTATTATCGGAACTGGAGAAGGCAAGGGCTACTCATACTACAAGAAAGAATACTACAGCAGGAACTAATAAACAAAACAAATAAAATTAACTATGTAACACCTTCTCTCTGAAAAGCAAAGTGCTACTAGCAGCCGTTTGCTAAATTGTATGTACATAGTTTACCATATTTAGCCTTTAATTAAAATAGAGCTGAAGAGTAATAATCTTCAGTTCTATTTTTAATGAAACCGGCAAAACCCGCTGATAGTAAGGTAATACGGGAAAAAAATATCCGAACTTATGTTCAAAGAAACAAAGGAAAATAGAACTATTTGAAGAAAAAACGCATTAATTTGTTGGGGTGAACTTTTACGTAGCATTTTGCATATTTACTTTCTTATAAAAGTCATGTAAAACTAAACTATTACTAATTAAAGGAAGTGAGTATATAACAAATGAATAAGAAGAAAGCTATAACTGACAAGGATGTAATAGTATATCTCGTTGCAGAAGGAAAACAAATAGTAGATGTAAAAAAGGATGGAAAAAGAAGTATAGTGTATTTTGAGAATAATATATATTTGGACGAAGCTATACTGAGATTCATCAATAGAACTGGGGAAATTAATATTGGAGACTATATTGCAGCTGAGAGAAGAGTAAAAACTATGCTATGCATGCAAAAAGAATAATAAGGTTAAGCTTTCAACTATCAACTATAATCTGAGCTATCAACTTTCAACTATCGAATAAGTAAAACTTAGGAGATGGTTAGGATATGCAATTTTTAGACTTATTTTCAGGGATTGGTGGTTTTAGAATTGGACTGCAATTAGCAGGACATGAATGTATAGGCCATTGTGAAATAGATAAGTTTGCAAATATAGCATATAATGCTATGCATAATCCAAGAAAGGATGAATGGTTTGCAGATGATATACAAAAGGTTAAATCAGAAAATATACCAAAGTGCGATATGTGGGCCTTTGGTTTTCCCTGCCAAGATGTCTCGGTTGCTGGCAAGCAGAGGGGACTTGGTGGAGCAAGAAGTGGATTATTTTATAAGGTTATTGAACTCATCAAAGGCAAAAAGAAGAAGATAAACCTTCAGTATTGTTCATTGAGAACGTTAAAAACTTGCTATCAGTTAATCTTGGATGGGACCTTACAAGAATTTTCATTGAATTGGATGAAGCAGGGTATGATGCTGAGTGGCAAGTTATTAATTCAGCCTGGTGGGTGCCCCAAAATAGAGAGCGAATTTTCATTATTGGACATCTTAGAAACAGAAGTGGAAGAAAAGTATTTCCTATCGAAAGAAACAACAGAAAGACTATTAAGCAAATAAAAGGTGGGAGTCAAGGAAATAGAATATATGGAATTGATGGTATAAGCAAAACATTGACAAGTCAGGGTGGAGGACTAGGTGCAAAAACTGGATTGTACTTGGTAGGCAATGTAAATCCAAGTAACAGAGGAATTAGTGGAAATATTTATGATAGCACAGGTATTTCGCCAGCATTAATGGCGTGTGATCATAAATCTCCAAAGAAGATATTAGTAAGGGCATGCTTGACTCCTAATAAAATAAATAAATTTCAAAATGGGAGACGATTCAAAGAACCAGGTGAACCAATGTTTACTTTAACATCCACAGATGTACATGGTGTTTTAGTTGCAGAAGCTACCCAAAAAGGATATGCAGAAGCTAATGAAGGGGACTCTATAAATTTAGCTGTACCTGGTAGCAAAACAAGACGTGGTCGAGTGGGAAAGAAGAGAGCTAATACATTGGATACGTCATGTGATCAAGGGACTCTAATTAATGGAAGGATCCGGAGACTTACTCCATTAGAATGTTTTAGATTGCAAGGATTTTCAGATAAATATTTCTATAAAGCCAAAAATGCTGGATTAAGCGATTCAAGATTATATAAATGTGCAGGGAATTCAGTAACTGTGGATGTTATACATGCTATAGGATGTAAATTATAATTATTTTTTTATAAATATCAAAATATATGCGAATTATGACATGCTCCAAATTGAGATAACCCTTTAAACAAGCCATTGTTTCCTTAAAAAAGCATTCAAAACGTGATAAAATCATGACATTTACATGACATGTTGGCTGTGGTTTAATAGTATTATGCAAAGTTACGTTATGAAGTTTACAAGCTATTTTATAGCAAAATAAATATATTGATAATTCAATATGAAGGTGATGTTGATACTTTGAGTTTTGCCATGGAAATAAAAATACATTCTAAGCAGATAAAAAATATTTTTTTATAAATATGAAAAAACCAATGAATTATGACATGCTCTAAATTGAGATGACCCTTTAAATAAGCCATTGTTGCCCTAAAATGGCACTCAAAACGTGATAAAATCATGACATTTACATGACATGTTGAATGTGCTTTAATGGTATTATGCAAAATTGTATCTAGGAATTTAACACGTTTTATTATGAAAATAAAATACGTTATTAAGTGTCTGTAACAGTGGGTTTACAGATTTACACCAGTAGAAATACTGGTGTTTTATTTTGCATAAAATAATAAATTTATGTGTTGGGGGTGAGTAGTTAGTTAAAACAAAAGATGAAGGATGTGGTAGGTATGTTAAAGTCACCTATTAACAGAATGGGAGGAAAGAGTAGACTAAGAAAAACAATAATAAGTATGCTACCTGAACATATTTGTTATGTAGAACTATTCTTTGGAGCAGGTTGGGTTTATTTTGGTAAACAACCTGCTAAGGTTGAAGTTATCAATGATATAGATAGGGAGTCAATAAATCTATTCAGGATGATAAAATATCATGCACCAGAAGTTGAAAGGATGCTTGAATATGATTTTTCAGGAAGAGACATATTTGAAGAATACAAAAATGAAAGTATAGCAAACCTTACAGAGATATATAGAGCTGTAAGGTTTCTATATTTAATAACACAAAGTTTTGCAAGCCGAGGAGGTAATTATGGTTATGGCACAAGTACAAGACCTAAGCAGCAGATATTCTATACTGAAACACTAAAGGATTTAAAAGAAAGACTTAGGAATACTTATGTTGAAAACTTAAGCTTTGAAAAAATAATTGATAAATACGATAGAGATCATACTTGTTTCTTTGCAGATCCTCCATACGTTGAAGTAACAGGGTATGGAAATGAGTTTGGGGACAAAGAACATTTGCTGCTAAGAGATAAGTTTAGTAATTTAAAAGGCAAATTCATTTTGACAATAAATGACCACAAAAAAGTAAGAGAATGGTACAAAAAGTTTAATTTTAAAGAAGTTGAAGTAAATTATTCAGTTTCAAGAGAACAGAAGGCCAGGGGAATGTACAAGGAATTAATAATAACTAATTATTGATGTTATAAGCTGCATTTATAGCAGCCAAGGCAAGTAAAATTACAGCAAAAACCGTAGGTAGTTTTTAGAATTTAGATTCTTACTGCCTACGGTTTAAATTTTTACGCCTATTTGATTGGCGGTATAACTTGTAAATATATGAGTTTTCCATAAGTTAAAAATACAAAAGAAAGGAGAAGTGAAAAATTGTTTAAGAAAAAAGTAGAAGATAAAAATATTGTTGAATTAAAAAGCACTAAAAAAAATGAACTTATTTTAAATGAAAAAGATTTTCTACAGTCAGCTATAAATGACTTTATAACTGAGGAAGCTTATTTTATAAATCTTATTAACAGAAAAATTAAACCTAAGAGTGAGCTTAAAGATAAAGTAAGTAAATATCTTACTAAAAAGAAGTATAAATTTGATGAGGCTGAATTTGATTCCATTTATAAGAAATTTGAACTTCGTACCTGGAGTTATGGAATTATAAATGATTTGATTGAAAATCATGATGAAGTTTATGACATAAGATTAATAAATAAGGATTGTATAAGGCTTAAAACATCAAAGGGTAGAATAACTTCAGATATAAAATTTGAATCTAAAGAAGCTTTTAATGATTTTATACTTAATTTTGTAACACATAAAAATGATATTATACTAAGCGAAATTGATAACATGCAAGCATTTGCAGACACCACTACGTCAGAAAGATTTATTTTAAGAATTGATATTGCTGGACCTTGTTTAACTAAAGGTGATCCAGTAATGCATATTAGAAAGCTTCCTAAAGAAAAAGACCTTCTTCCAGATTTAAAACTAAAGGGAATGCTTGATGAGGAACTGGTAGCACATTTTAAAGAATCAATGGACGCTGGACTTGGTATATTAATATGTGGTCCAAGTGGTTCAGGTAAAACTATATTCTTTAACGCATTACTTGAGGAGATACCTCATGATAAAGCTGGATTAGTAGTCCAGGAGAATGAAGAATTGTTTAGTAAAACTCATCCTGAGATAGTTACACTATCCGTTTTAAATGCAAAGGGTGATAGTAAAACTCAATATTCTTTAGCTGAAATACTTCAAAAGCATGCGCTTTTAGGAGGCTATGATTACTTAATGGTTGGAGAAATAAAAGGAGAAGAAGCATGGGATTTAAGCAATGCTGCATTTACTGGACATATCCCAATAACTTCTGTGCATGTGTTTAGTTCTAAAGCAGCACCAGATAGATTGGTTGATTTAATGAAATATTCTAAGCATGCAGGTGGCATGAGTTATGGAGCCCTGCTTTCAACTTTAGTTGGTTTTGATGAAATAGTTTTTATGGAAGATTTTAAAATCAAAGAAGTAACACAAATAGCAGGATACGACCATGAAACCGAAAAGCTTGAACTTAACCCAATATATGAATATAAACTTGAAGAAGATAAGTATATTCCGCTTAATGAGGATTGTAATAAGGTAAAGTCAAAATTACTAAAAAGTAAATTTAAGAAAAATAAAATGAAGTCTGTTGAATTAATACAATAAAGTTTTGAATCAAAATAAAGGAATAGGAGGTACTTAAGCAATGAAGCCTAACATAATCTTTTATATTTCAGAGGTCTTAGTGTTAATGGCATTTGCTTATTTTCTAATAGACTTTTTGAAAGATATTAAAAACAAAGGATTTATTCAGATTTTTTTCAATAAGTTTAGTGAGATAGAAGAAGACAGAGAACTTCAGGAAGCAGCTCGAATTCTATATGAAGGAGAAATTGAAAAAAGAACTTATATTGAAAAACTTGATATTTTAATCAGAAGATCAAGAATAAAAGTTATATTTCCCTTCATAACCAGTGAAATTTTAACTCTTACATCGATTGTTCTAGGATTTTTAGCAGCTGTTATAACAAACTTAGCATTACATCTTTGGATTATAAATGTAACAGTATTTCTTTCAGTAATATTTGTTATATTCGTAATCCTTAAATTTTTGTCTAAAGTATCCTTTGATAAGATAGATAGATTACAACTTAATTATATAAATTTACTTGAAAATTTGAGTAGCTCTAATAGCAGTATAAGTATTATCTTTGAAAAAAGCTTGCCATATGTAGGCGAACCACTGAAAAGCTATGCACAGCAATTTGTTTATGAGTGCAAGGCTGGAATATCAGCGGTAGAAGCCTTTAAAAACTTTGAAGATAAGGTGGAGAATATAAGGTTTAAGCAGCTTTTAAGAAACCTTGCCATGGCATCCACCCACGATGCAAACTATGGAAAATTATTTAAAAAATCAAGGAAAATATTTAAAAACTACTATGTACAAAAGGAAAAAAGAAAAAGATCTGTGATAACCGGAGTATTTGTTTTAGTGTTAACTATTATTGCAGGACTTATAAGCTTTTCAGCAGCAAGTGCCATTACTGGTAATATATTTGTCAAGTTTATAACTACAACACAAGGCAATATAATGCTAGGATATTTTATCCTGGTTTTTATATATACAATTTATAAATCTATATCCCTTGGTAAGTTAAATTATTGATACAAGGAGGTGATTAAAATGAAGTATATCAGTATTATCAGTATATTCACTTGTATTTTTATATCAGTATATTTTTACTTAAGCTATAGAAAAGATAAGAATGCAGAACATACTGATATGGAGATTAGTGTTTATAAGAAAGCCATTAATTATCTAGGGGAAATAAAGGGGGGATATTTTTCAAAAGATAGGATTTCAAAGAACTTAAAAAGCTATGGTAACCCATATAACATTACGCCAGAAGGATATATAACTTTTAAAGTAATTCCAACAGTTATATTTTTCTCCTTGTCATTTTTAGAAGGCTGGTATATAGCAGGCGTATTAGTAGCTATAGCATCATTTTTCATATTAGATTTGTGCTTTTTTATTAAAAATTATGAGGATATGAATAAGATAACTTTTGAATTGAAAAATATATATGATGCAATCATAATGCAAACTGCAGCTGGATTATATATAGGTGATATTTTAAATCAATGTTATCTTATAGTTTCAAACAAACGAATAAAAAGAAGTCTGGCCGAACTAACTGCTGAAATAAGCATACATTCTAATATAGAAAGTGCCTTGGATAATTTCACAAAAAAATTCAGGTCTGATGACATAAATAACTTCGCAGTTGCTATAAAACAAAGCCTAAAAACTGGTAAAAGTCTTGAACAACTAGAAGATATATCAAGTCAGATAGATGATCTTAATTTAGTTGTGGTACAAGAGATTACAAACAAAATACCAGATAAAATGTCTTTACTTGGTCTGTATTATTTTGCCGGGATAATGATTACCATAGCACTTTTCACATTTCCACAACTTGCAAATTTTAATTCAAGCGTATTAAGATAAAAAAATATATAAAAATTTAGGAGGAACAAAAAATGATAAGAGATTTAATGATTTTAGGAAGTAGAACTTTTGACTGTGGTGTAGCTGCAATAAACCCATCTGTAAGGGTAAAAGTGGATGAATTTAAAGGAAATCTGAAAAAGAAGACTGGTGATTTTCATCCATTAATTGTCCTTGCCGTTGGTATTATTGGGTTTGGGTTTGTGCTGCTGTATAAAAACAACGTAGTACCACAGATGACTACGGCTATTAATACTATGGGTTCGCAAATTTCAACGTTTATGTCTGGGTACAGTGGAGGAGCTGGAACAGGAACTACCGGTACAAACTAATATTGATATATAAATTTTAATAAAACAGCTTCAAAAATAGTGTACGAGCCATGTACACTATTTTTATTTATAAAAAGTAAGAGGAAGGTGGAGTATTGAAAAGAGAATTGAAAAAGAAAAAAGGCTTTATACTTCATCATATTGTAATAATTATTATTGGGATATTGACGTTTATTTTTATTGGAATCTATTTTATGAGTGAAGCACAAAGTTTAGATAAATATTTAATAGCAAATAGAATAGCAGGAAACTATATGAAGAAAATGGACAGCTATGGTAATGGATATTTAACTGAAGACAATGCATCAGCACTTGTGAATGCTTTTGAAAGTAATGGATTCACTAATGTAGATCTTACAGGTACTACTATGAGTGAAGTAGATAATGGCGGAGAAATATATCTTGATATTAAATTTGATGAAACAATTAAACAATTTAGCTTTGATGGATTTAGATTAAGTTTTGAAAGTAAAACAGTAAGAAGTGAAATTGCAATTTCTGATACTTCGAAAAACTAAGGGGGAAAGACCATGGTGGGATTAAAAAAGAAGAAAGGATCAGCATATGTACTAACTTTTTTGCATTTTTCACATTCATACTGCTTTATGTCATATTTGTTCTAGGACTTACAAAATATAAACTTACAGTTGTTGGGGAAATTTTAGATAATTCTCTGATTGCTTCAAATATGTCTGTTTTTAGTACAAATAACTTAGACCAAGACTTACTTTCACAAATTCCAGATAAAAATATAATTATTATAAAAGATCCCAATATGGCTATTACAACATGGGAAGAGAATATGAAATATAATTTTAGCCTTGATGATAACTACAATCCAAAATATGAAACAAGTTTTATAAAAAGCAAAGTAGATATAAAGGAATTTATTATTTATAATGTAGACCCTACAACAAACAACATTACAGAATATAAGTATAATGCAGACATAGGAACCTTTGATTCACAGACGTTTTTAGCTGCTAAAGGAATTATGAAAACTACGAATGGAAATACAATCAATGTTACTACAGTAGATTCAGAAATTGGTTTTAAAATAGATACTTTATTTAATAAAACAAAATACGTGACCATAGGTAGAGACGTAGGAATTTATAAAAAAAATTAAAGATCATAGGGAGGATAAAAAATATGTTTGATAAAAATGAGAAAGTGGAAGTACATGAGAAAAAACAGTCATTTATAAATGGTAAACTTGGAATTGCTGTTTTATGTTTTGTAATAGCAGTAGTTTTGACGTTTGTTTTTAGTGAAATACAAAATAAAATAGCACATCCCAATGGTATAACTAAGATAGTGTATGCTATAAGGCCTATAGGTGCAAATACTAACATTACAAATAAAAATATAGATTATTATTTTACTACAGAAAACTGTGATGATCCATTGATTATAGATGGAGCTGTAAGTGATAAAAACACTTTGATTGGAAAATATATAACTTCAGATGTTTTAAAAGGAGAACAAATTTCAAGTCAAAATGTAGATAAAACTGAAAATAAGATGAAAAATATTAAAAATCCTATAGATTTTTCAATTACCTTCAGCGATATAAGCAGTTGTGTAAATGGAACTTTAAGAGATGGTGATATGGTAGATTTAATACTTACAACAACTGAAGGAAATACTGTAACAACAGAGCCAGTGTTAACACATCCTATTTTAATTTCAAAGGCATTTACTGCAGATGGTCAGGTTGTAAGTAGAGATAGTGATAATAAACTTATTGCTTCAAAATTAAATCTTTATGGTAGCTCTGAAGATGAGGAAAAGGTTGATAATGCATTAGCACAAGGCAAGGTACATGCAGTAAAAGACACTAATAATTCTGTTACTCCTAATATAACTATTCAAAATACTATTAAGTAAAGAGGAATGTATATGAATATTATGGTAGTTCCAGTTTTTATAATAAGTATACTCATAGCTGCTATAACAGGTATAAAATATATCAAATATGTTGTTATTGATATGTCGGTCATATTTATACTTGGAATTTTGTTATGTTTAATAGGAATCTATAGATCTAGCAGAGGAGATAAAAAAGCAATAGAAGAATTCAACAAAGGTGGTAACACATCAAAGGTAATTGAACGAGATATACCTATAAGAGAATTGAATATACCAGAAAATTATATATTAATTGATAGAAAGACCTTGAAAGTAGTGAGCTCTAAGGCAATGTTTCAATTTAAGTGTTACTTAAAATATAATTTTCTATTCACTGAGTGTAGTATAAAACCATTACTTGCGTTTAAGACATGGACTGATAGCTACTATTATTTAATAAAAAGGAACGAATTATCTATTATTAAAGAACATCTTAGTAAAAAACACCCTAAATACCTATTAACAAGTGAACTTTAATTTGTGTGCTATTTTTGTATAATAAAAGTACAATAGACAAATAACCAGTATTTATTAATAAATATTGGATATTTGTATTGACAATTGTAATTATTGGATATAAAATCAAGGTGTACTAAATGAAAAATATGAACCCTAATTAATTGGAGGTATATGATGAATAAAGGTTTTAGTGAAGAAGAACAGCTTATAAAAACGTCTATATTATGTGAAAAGTTAGATGTAGCAAAATCTACTGTAAGCAACTGGAGAAAAAAAGGGTTACCTTGTGTAGGCAAGGGAGGAAGTTACAGATATAAATATTCAGAAGTTTTGAAATGGCTGGAAGATCAACGTAAAAAAGAAGAAAAATAAATGAAGTCTATCTTCAGTGTAAAATTTGGGTTTTATACTACAAAATATAGTAAACACATGGAAAATAGATATAACAGGTATTTATATTAACTTAATAATTCATGGCGATTATCGTTAATTTTATAAGTAATAATAAATTCGGGGGTGGCTTTAAATGAAAAAAGTAAAAATTATAACAATGATCATGGCACTGACGATGACAACATCAATGTTTGCTATTACTGCAAACGCAGACACAGTAACAACTGCAACAACAGTAGCACCAGAGTCAACATATAGTATACAATACGAGGGTCATGTACAAGACATAGGATGGCAAAAACCTGTAACAGTTGTAGGAGATCAAAATGATATAACAACATTACCAGAAGCTGGCACTAATGGTTTAGGTTTAAGAGTTGAAGGGATAAAAATTACTGGTGTTAATTTACCATCAGGAGCTAAAATAATATACATGGCTCATGTACAAAATAAAGGGTGGATGAGTGCAGTTGCTGCAACCACTAATGAAGCTGTTGATAGTGCTCCAATAGGAGGAACAAGCGGTTTAGGTTTAAGAGTTGAGGCTTTTAAAATGACATTATTAGGTATGCCTGGATATGCTATAAAATATCGTGCTCATGTACAAAATATAGGATGGCAAGACGCTGTTGAAACAAATAATGGTGTAATTATAACTAATCCTAACATAGGAGAGGCTGGAACAAATGGACAGGGTTTAAGAATGGAAGCATTACAAGTACAAATAGTTAAAACAGATGTAGAAAAAGCTGCTGAAATAAAAGCTATAAATGCCGTAAATTTAGCAGAAAGTTCTAAATTATCAACTGATATAGCAGCAGCTAAAACTGCTATAGCTTCAGTAGCTGATACTGTAGAACAAGCTACTTTGACTACAAATCTAACTGCTGGAACATTAATTACTGTAAATAACACAACTCCTGTAATTATACAACAAGTACAACCAGTTGTAGGAACTGAACCAACACCAATAGTTACAGTACCTCCAGTAATAGACACTACATTAAGCCCTATTATAGATGTAGATTCACCAACAGATAATCAGACAATAACATCTTCAAATCTGAATATAAAAGGTTGGGCTTTAGAATCATCAGGAGTAAAATTAGTAACTATATATCTTGACAATATTATATTACCAATAACATGTACTGTATCTAGGCCAGATGTACAAGCATTATATCCAAAATATAATCAATTAATAAGCGGTTATAGTATAACTCAAGATATTACAAATTTAAGTAATGGAATTCATACAGTAACTGTAACTATGGATGGAGAAGATGGTAAAACATCTACTGTTACTAGAAAAATTAATGTACAATTACCTAACGCATCACATGAGAATACAGCTCTAGAGAAATTAATAAATCCAGATTCTGATTTTGATGCAACAAGTGGATGGGATGTATCTGATTTAAATAAAACACTAGATTCTATATCAACACAATATTTAAACAATCAAATTTCACAGGCACAAGCACAACAAGAAATGTATGCTTATAGTATAAATTTGCCAGGACATACTAATACAAGAATATCTAAGGCTTATTTTACAACTAACACCACAGCATCAGGAGCTGATACTGACACAATTGCTGGATTTGCCAACTCCGGTGGCAATTATAATAAATGTAAAATATGGATGAACGCTAATGGAACAAACACTATAACAACAATAGGAGCAGATGAAACTTCAAACTAATTTTTTATAAGATACTTCTTTAATGGAGTGTCTTTTTTTTAAACATTTTTTTAAAATTATATGAATGAAAGGTGTGATAATTATGGTTAATAAATTTAAAAATTTCCTTATATTATTTGCAGTTATAAGTTTTGTAATTATAGGCGTTGTATTTAAAACTTATGTTTTTGCAGCTGATTTACCCATAGTTCAATTTGATGGACCGGGACCAGGGTATAATGGTTTAATAATTGATGATGGAAATAGCCCTACAGGGTCAACACTTTGGTGTAAACCATATGACACGATAGATATATTAGAAGGTCCTTATGTCTCAGAATCTATTCATACTATTGGTGGTGATCCATTAAATTATGTGGGAAAATCTTTTCTAGGAATAAAAAATATGGGCAATATAACTACTTCAGAATATGAATTGGATGAATTTAATCTTGAAAACCCAGTTATAAACAAACTTAAATCAACAATAACACCTGCTTCTGATATCACTTTTGAAGGCTCAAGAGTTAGTGTAGAACCAAATTCGAGTAATCCAACAGGGTCTTCTAAATTTGGATTTTTATATTGGATGCAATTCACTCAAGATAAACAAGAATATGAAGGGTTTGGAACTGCAGAACAATCTGATGGTTCATTTTATAATAATTATACTGGTAATGACCCAACTCAGTGGGGTAATCCACAAGTAGATATAAAAACAGATGTAGATGCACCACAATTAACAGTAGACCCACCTTCTACAACAACGGGAGCTCCTATAACCGTTAATATTAAAGCTGACGATACGAATGGTAGTGCTGTTGGCGGAAGTGGCGTTCAACAAATACAGTACAAAACTAAATTAAAAAGTGACTCTGATTGGGGCGATATACAAACAGCTAGGCCATACACACATTCAGATTCTAGAGTATATGATGGAACTAAATTTACAGAATATGATGGTACAGCTATGGACAGCAACACTAACATTGGTGCCCCAGGTAATGCACAACATTCTCCAGAAGAAATTGCTGGTGCTGAAGAAACATATGCAACAAGTGTGACATTTTCCGATCCAGGAATATATGAAATAGATATTTGTGTAACAGATAATTTAGGAAATGGAGCAGGTAAATGGGTAGAGTATGGAGATTATGTGGTAGGTGGAACACCGGTAACACCAACACCGCCAGTAACGCCTACACCACCAGTAGTAAAACCAACACCAAAAGCACCTACAGCAGCAATAACAGCACCTGACAAAGAAATGCAAGGAGAAAATTTCAATATAATAGGTGTAGGTACTGACCCCAATAATGAAGCATTAACTTATACATGGACAACAAATTATATGTCTGAGCCGTTAAGTGGGATAAATAATACAGTAGAAATGGGTACAGCACCTATGACTGTAACACTATATGTTACAAATACAGATGGTCTAAGTAGCCCAACGGTAACTAAAACAATAGCATTGTGGGATGATAGTCCAACTGTATCATTAGATTTACCATCACAAGTAACGCTTGCGGATAATTTAGATGTAGAAGCAAATGCTAATGACCCAGATGGTAGTAAACTTACGTATTCTTGGAGTTGCCCTAGTGGAATGACTGGATATATAAGTGGCAGTGGCGGTAATATTTCATTTAATAATCATAGTGATGTAGGGACAACTAAGACGTTTACTGTAACTGTAGAAAATATATATGGAGAAAAAGCAACCGCAACCGCAACAACAACAGTAGTAGCTCCACAACCTACAGTTTCAATTAACACAAGTGGAACGCTAAAGGAAAACCGAAAAGTCACGCTTTCAGAAACATCAGATGGAGGATCAATAAACTTTCCAATTGATACAAGTAGAACTCAATGGAGCTTCAAGGATTCGTCAGGGAATTCTATAGCCGTTACAAACACAGCAGATAGCGGATTGATAGAAAGTTTAGCCAGTACAACAGGCACAACTGAAATGGATTTATTATTTACTAAAGCAGGCACTTATACAGCAACTTGTACAGTTTACAATAAAGAAGGCGACACAGGAACAACAACACAATCAATAGTAATTGCTCCCGATTTAGCGCCTGTACCTGCATTTACTTATGTGACTTCGGGATTAAGAGATCCTAAAAACAATAATCTTGCAACAGTTACTATAACTGATGGTTCAAACTCCATGGATGGTGATAGTATAGATAAATGTATATACTTCTACTGTTTCGATTCTAATAACAGTGGTAGTGATACATATGAAACTTGGTATGCATACGAAAATGGAGCATGGGTGCCATTTGGTTCATATTCGGCTATCTTAGCATTAGCAAATAATCCTACTGGGATTGATGCAATAAATAGTGGTAACTTAACGACCGTAACATTAACACCAGCTAATTTCAACGGTTCTACGCACGTAGGAACGTATTATTTTAAAGAGATTATACGTGAAGCATACGGACAAGCTACCATACCTAGTTTAGTAACTATCAATGATCATAAAATAGCAATTCATTAAAAACAGTCTGGAAATAGGCTGCTTTTTATTTCAATTGTAAGTTCTAAGAGCAAGGGGGTATCGGTTTGAAGAAATTAAATATAAGTAAAAAAATTATATCACTAGCACTTTCTCTTTTAATAGCAAGCAGTGGTATTGCAAGTTTTTCCATTCACAAAGTTTTAGCAGATGATAATACAACTTTTAATAATACTCCACCAACTGCTTCTTTTGGTTTATCGAAAAAGAAGAAGGCTGATGTCACCATCTTATACGGAAGTGACAATGGTTATGATTCATCATCTTTAGCAAGTGAAGCTGGTGCGAATATAACTAGTGCACTACAAGGTTCAGATGTAGATGCTAATGTTAATATAAGTTCACTTGATAGCAATCAATATATAGCAGATGGACCATCATACACTTTTTCAAATAATGGTACATTTACAATTCCAGTTACTGGTACTTACCAATTAGAAACATGGGGTCAACAAGGTGGTGGAATATATACAAACTATGCTTGGGGTGGCATTTGGGTTACATCGAACTCAGGTGGAAATGGTGGATATGCAACAGGAGAAATAACTCTTACTGCAGGAACTAAGTTATATTATAACGTAAATGTAGGTGGTGCACCTTCTGTAAATAACAATGGTGCTGTCGGAAGTTATGGAGGTGGAGCAAGCGATTTTAGAGTAGGAGGTACTGATCTTACCAATAGAGTATTAGTAGCCGGCGGTGGTGGTGGCGGCGGTATTTCAATGTACTATAATGCAATGGGAGGAGTAGGTGGTGGACTACAAGGCGGACTAGGGGATGGTTCAGGTTATGGATCTCATCAATCTGGAGGATCAGGAGGAACACAAACATCAGGTGGAGTAGGTGGATGTTCTAATTATGCAGGTGTATCAACTAAATTCGCACCTTCAGGTTCACTTGGATATGGTGGTACTGGGTATTCAGATTATGCAAGTGTAGGTGGCAGTGGTGGTGGTGGTTACTACGGCGGAGGTGGCGGTGGAGCAGAAAATGCAGGTGGAGAAGCTGGAGGTGGCGGTGGTTCTTCTTATACCAGTAATCTTTTACAATCTTCAACTATTTCTGGGAATGCTTCAATGCCATCACCAACTGGTGGAACTGAAGTTGGTAACACTGGAACTGGTTATGTCAGAATAACAGCTATGAAACCAGCAGGAGCATTTAATTCAAGTTCCCTTAATGAACGACAAAATTCAACCCATTTTATAATAGATTTATCAAAGTGGGTATTTACAGGATCACCTTCAATATCAACTCCACAGAACTTAGCAACGTTAGATGACAATCAAGATTACTTTATAGGTGCAGTAACAAGTACCTATCAGACACAAACAAATAGTCTAATATCACAGTTAGATAACAGAGGTACTTATATAGAAAATACGAGTTTAGATGCCTCACTTAAAAGTGCAGAAACCTATATAATGTCGGTATTAAATGCACAGCAGAATAATAGTAATATTTTTCTTGTAGGTGATGAAATAGACTATAACGAGAAATATGGAGACTACGAAAATGATAAAAAAAATAACGAGCAATATTCATATACACAGGATAACAAGCATTTTAATTTTGATAACTCGTTTGTATCATGTAGTCAGACAGGAGATATACCACTTGATAATGATTTAGGAATGGCATCTTTGTCGACTGGTCAATGGGTAACAAATAAAGTTACTTCTTTCGATAAACCAGGAAAGTATAAAATCTCGCTAAAGGTTCAAGATAATCCAACTGCTACTAGTAATTCATCAGGAGATAGTAATTTTAGCAGCTATAATGAATGGTCGAATCCTACAACAGTGACCATAAATGTATGCAGAAAGCCTACAGCGGTATTGACAGCTTATGCAGTAGCAGTTCCGTCGCTAGGACTGTACAACATAACAGAAGATGCAAGCAAATCATACGCTATAGATAATGATGTAAATCCAGTAAAATTATCAAATGGTACTACAGTAACGAACGGTATAGTAGCTACAAATCTTCAATATAAAGAAGTAACAAGTGGTGTGAACGATACATGGCATGATGGAGCACTACCAAGTTACCAAGCACCAAATAAGGATTTCCTAGTAAAATTATTAGTAGAAGATGTGGAAGGTGAATGGAGTGATGCTAATGTTCAATTAATTACTACTGAGAACATTAATTTAGCACCAGTCGCACAGTTTACAGAAAATGAAACAACTATGCCAGTAGACCAGTTAAATAGCGATGCAGCACCAGGTGGAGATTATACAAATGATAGAAGCGATGTTACCTTTACAGATTTATCATATGATCCAAATGGTGATAGCATTAGGGAAACATGGACAGTAACGAATAGTTCTGGAACAGTTATATATACAGGTTCTACAAAGCCCACAGCTAATACCTTCTATGGTCAAGCATTAGGTACGTACACTATAACCGAGATTTGTAATGATGGTCCAACACCAAAGGTAGGCGTTCCACTTACATCACAACCCTACTCACTGCAACTTACACTTGTTCCAATAAATCATAAGCCAGTAGCACACTTTGAAATAAATGATACTTCTACAAATAAACAATATGTACAAGGAAATTCAATACAATCAAGTAATATAAGTTTAAATGATGATTCAACAGACCCAGATGGAGATCCTATAGCACAAAGGCATTGGTTTGTTGAAGATACCAGTGGAAATGTAGTTCAAGATACGGGTACTAGTTTGCCTGATTTCTCGCAGCTAGATGGAACTTATAAGATTGGACTTAAAGTAGAAGATAATCCTAAAGTACCGCCTCAGCTCTGGTCGGATGTATACTATCAGACGGTTATAATTCAAAATTTAAAAGTGTCTGCACAAATAGTACCTTATGATGATCCAACATCTGTAGGTACACCAACTTTAGAAGCCGGACAGAAAGCAATACTTAAGATATATACAACAGGATATGCAGATAAACTTAATATAGCCTTTCCGCAAGAGCTAACAGCGTTAGATTCAACCTTAAACAAAATAATGAATATAACACCACAGGCAACAGCGGAAACAGATGTAGTATTTAACGTGCCTAGACATATAGAAGAAAAGCAGTATACCGTAAATATTGATGCAACAAATAGTACAACTGGAAAAACTGTTAGCACCACAGCAGATTTTATTGTAAAAGGGGACATTTTCCAAGGTCTTAGGACAACAATTTTGGATGATAATTAAATAAATAAAGTATATAAAAGCCTGGCATTTAATTTATATTGTCAGGCTTTTAGTATTCTTATGAAAGGGTGATATAAATTAAGTCCCATAGGATATATTTAATTTCAATAATTACAGGAATAGCTTATTGTTTGATTTTATATTATGCAAGGTCATATATCATTATCATGTATATTTAGCTATGGTGAATGGCTCTTAAAGGAGGAGATGGATGCTTATATTAATACCCATAATGTTTGTTATATTTTTAAAATTATATTGTTTACTAACTATATTTATAAATTATATAAATAAAAATGACACACAAGAAATAAAAGATAATCCTAAAATAAGACTACTTGTGAGTATTACTTCCAGTATTTTAGTTGGGCTATTATATACAAAGTATGGACTAAGCTTTAACTTTTTTAAATATACTGTTTTAATGATTTACCTGATAGTAACTGGATATATAGATGCTTATTCAAAAACTGTGTACACCTTTATATCCGATATATTTTTAGCAGCAGGATTACTATTTTTGGTTATTAATATAACTAATTATAATGCATATCTGCTGTTTTATTTAATTGGAGTTATTGGAAGCCTAATAATAGCGTCTATTGCTGGATTCCTAAAAGTATTTAACTGGGGAGATGTTGAAGTACTTGTAATTACATCTGTCTATATTGGTGGCTTTACAAGCATATTAGGAATATTTATAAGTTTTGGAGTTAGTGCTATTGGTTCATTGATATTAGTGGTTCTTAGAAAAGTTAATATAAAAGATACTTGCTCCTATGCTCCGTATATAGCAATAGCAACATACTTACTTTTAATTTTTGTATTATAATATATATAATTACAAATAATACATTAAATTCAATAAATTTCTATAATGAGGTGATTACAATGAAATACACAGAAAAACAAATAAACAATCTAGAAAATCTACTACGAAAGCATATTCATGGATCAAAAGAGCAGCGAATTTCAATTGAAATATCAATGAAAAAATATGGTTGTAATGGTCCAGGTGATGTTTACAAGCTATTAAAAAGGATACGAAATGAGGAAAAAGAGGCAGAAAGTGATTTAGCATGAAACTTTTAGATGGAGCAAGCTGCATCTCATAGAAAGCGAAGAAGGGCGGTTAACTCAAAAGGTTTATATATCTAAAGGACCAAGGCTTAGACGGATTACAATAAACAGAAAAACCTTTGAATTAATATCAAAGTTAAAGGAAAAAGAATTATAAAATAAAGTAAAAGGAGCGAGATATGCTTGAAAGTAAGAGAGTTAATAGAAAATTATACAGAGCAGTTAATGACAGAGGGACTTAGAGAAAAAACCAGGCAGACATATGTTAATTCTTTAGAAAGATTTTTAACTAGAATATATTTGAATAGTAAAATTAAAGTGTAGGTGATATTAAAAATGAATGAAAATCAATTGAATAGTGAGATTGAAAATATGCTGGTAAGCATATTTAAAGCAGTTGGCAATTTTTTTAAGTCAGCTTTTTTAGGAATTAAAAAACTAAAAGAGCTGCCTTTTTTTATTGGTTTTTTAGTCAGCATATTAATAACAATTTTAGCTGTTTGTTTTAAAGTGAAAATCAAAACATTAACAGCAGTGCATTCAATCATTCTATATTACGTTGTTTATTATGGATTGCTTATAATGCCAGTTATCTATTTAAACTGTATAGGTAAATTCAACAGTAATAGTAAAAATGAAGAACTATTTAAGAAAGTGGATTTTAAAAATAAAGATGGCAGCTATCCCTACTTAGTTAAGAAACAAATTATAACAAAGGGTGATGGTAAAGTAATAAACTATATATTTTCATCAAGTCTTAACCTTGATATATGGAAAGGTCGTAAGTCAGATATTGAAACAGCTTTAAACTGTACAATTATTAAAATTGAACAGGGAAAGAAAAAAACTCTGGTTAACATAGAAGCTATTCCTGGAAATGTTAAGGTTGATGAATTTATACCTTGGAAGGATGAATTCTTAATAAATGGCGATGGTGTTGTAGCCATAGGTAAAAATCAATTAGGAGTCATTCAAATAGATCTTAACAGAACGCCACACATTCTAGCAGCAGGAGAAACAGGCTCAGGTAAAAGTGTAATCCTTAGATGTATTTTATGGCAGTTTATATTAAAAGGCTGCAGAGTGTATATGCTGGATTTTAAGGGCGGTGTGGAATTCGGACTTGACTATGAAAAATATGGTGAGGTTATAACAGAAAAAGAAAGAGCTCTTGAAGTTTTAAAATTATTAACCACAGAGAACGTTAATCGATTAGAGCTATTTAGAGCTGCCCGTGCTAAGAATTTGGCTGAATATAATAGTAAAGAGAATACAAATCTCTGCAGAATAGGAGTATTTGTAGATGAACTAGCTGAACTTATGGACAAAACAGGAGCAGATAAAGAAGAAAAAGAAATGCTTGATCAAATACAAAAGGAAGTATCAAGTTTGGCAAGACTTAGTAGAGCCACAGGCATAAATTTAATTTTAGGAATACAAAGACCGGATGCAAAAGTTATAACAGGTCAGATAAAAAACAATGTACCAGTGAGAATTTGTGGAAGGTTCGCAGATGCTTCAGCTTCAGAAATAGTTTTAAATAACAGATTAGCAACAAATCTTCCTGAAATAAAAGGTAGATTTTTATATAAAGCAGGAGCTGAGACATTAGAGTTTCAGGCATATTACTTTGATGATGATAAAAACTTAAGGGATATAGAAACTAATCAAGGAACTATGCTTATTGAAGAATCTGAAGAAAAGGAGGAACTAAAAAAATTTGATACTGTAGCAGAGCAACCTGATAAAGATGAAAGTGTAAATACAGCTGATATTAAATTGAATAATACAGCTCCTGTTAAAAAAGAAAGTAAAAAAAAGGATAAATTTAATTTTAATTATTAAAATGTTTAATCATTAAAATATAAAAATATAAGAAAAGGAAGGTAATAAAACATGTTTAAAACTGAATTAATTAAAAGTATATCTGAAAAGAGTAATTTAACAAAAAAGATGCTGAGGCAGCGCTAAAGGGATTTATAGAAAGTGTTGAGGAAGCTGTTGAACGTGGCGATAAGGTTCAATTAATCGGTTTTGGAATATTTGAAGCAAGAAACAGAGCTGAAAGAAAAGGGAGAAACCCTAGATCAAAGGAAGAGATAACTATACCAGCGTCAACAGTCCCAATATTTAAGGCTGGAAAGGAATTTAAAGAAAGAGTAAACAAATAATATGAATATGTAATCTATGTATAAATAGCCACGACAAGGGGCTTATAGTACCTTGTGCACTAGATAATGTAAGGAGGAATTTACTTGTTTGAAAAGTGGAAGAAGAGCAATAAAACAGAGAAATTAAAGACAAAAAAGGAGGTTAAGACTAAAGAGAACAAACTAAATAAAACAGCAGGTTTAAAAGTACTTAGAATACTGATATGGATGGTTTTAGCTTTCATATTTATAAGGGGAACAATAACCCTTATAAGACCTGATCCAGTTTCCGCAATGCAAAAGAAAGAGGATAATTTTATGACTAAGGTTTCTAGTACAAATGCCTTTGAGAATAAGGCTTTTTCTTTTGCACAAAATTTTGCAAAAGACTACATGACACATATTCCAAATGATGAGGCCAGTTATAAACAGAGAATTTTGAAATATATGCAACAAGATTTAGCAGAAAGCGTAAAATTTGATGATAATGACTATACAACAGTGCTATATAGTCAGGCTTATGATATCAAAAAGTACAGTGATACCCAGTATGATGTTTTTGTGTATCTTAGAGTTCAGTATAAAACTGAAAATAAAAGTGTACCTCAGATAGACCCTAATAATATTCAATATAATATTTCTGAAAATGATGTGTATTTAGACGTACCAGTGGCGTACACCAATAATTTTGTTGTAGAAGATGTACCTGCTGTGGTGGCAGCACCAACAAAGGGCTATATAGAAAGCAATTCCTATAATGGCAACAGTGCTTCAGACAGTGTGAATTCAGACGTACAAACAGACTTAAATCAATTTTTCAAAGCGTATTATGAACAAAATCAAACACAAGTTGATTATTTTTTAGATTTAGATAGTGGACAAACGGTTAATGCCTTAAATGGTAGATATACCTTTGACAAGCTTGATAAAGTAACAACTTACAGTACTAAGAGTCAAAATGTTTATTTAGCTATTGTTGAGTTTAATGTTAAAGACGTAAATGGCAATTCATTGCCACAGAAGTTTAATGTTAAAATCACTAACAAAAATAGCAAGTACTATATAAATCAACTTAATACAAGAAGTATAAATATTTCAACAAATAACTGATATAGGGGAGGAAAATAACATGAAAAAAATCAGAGAAAAATTAAGTAAGGTATCTATTAAGGTCGTAACATTAATAATGGGGTTATGCTTATTAGTCCCAACTTATGCTTTTGCAGATGGCACAAACTATGGACAAAATTTTGGTAACTATGCACTGGATCAAATATTTTGGGTAGCAGTTGTCTTTATTGCATTTGCACTTGTTGGTTGCCTTGTTAAGAGGAATGTTGTAGGAATTGTTATAACAATACTAATTGGCGTTGTAGTTCTAGGTGTAATTAAAGATCCTACAGGGCTTCAGGGTGTTGGAACTAATTTGTGGAATACACTAAAAGGTTAATTACAGATAGGAGATGGTTAATTACTATTTTCTCATTAATTTGTAAATATATTAAGATAATTAGATCAATTATTTCAAATGAACCCTAAACTGATTATTAATATAATTTACATTTGTATATTGGGCGGGAGGTAGCATAGCTACTAGTTACACGGATGCTACCTTCACGCCATATTAGGAGCTGATTAAATGCAAGATAGAATTATACTCAGGAGCTACAATAAAATGAATAGTGTGGAGAAAAAAATCTATACTATTCAGAATTTTAAATTGCCAATACCCGTTAATTTGTATGCTGCAATTTACTTTTTTATATTTGCTATATTAATGCTGTTTATAGGACGGATGCTTCCATTTTTAAGCATTGTACCACCAATTCTAAAGTATGTTTTAGTGCCGTATATTATATCAAAGTACATGAGACAAAAAAATTAGATGGTAAAAAGCCCTGGAAGTATGCCTTTGATTATATAATTTATATGTGTACAAAAGATAATATATATGAGCGATTTAAAAAGGAAAAAATACCTAAAGAAATAAGATTCTCTAATCCTAAATTTAGAGAATCCTAAAGTAAAAATAAAATATTATTATATTTAAAATAAAGCTAAGTTTCAGCTTTACTTTTTTTGCTAAATAACTACGTGAATTCTTAAATTACACAAGGAAGGTGAGATTTAATATGTATAAATGTCCAATAAATTATTATAAAGACAATATGATTTTCACAGACGATGGATGCTGGGGAGTATTTGAAATAAAAGGTTTTGACTATGAAAACAGAAGCAGAGAATCTAAAATAAAAATTTTGCATAACATCATTAGATTTATTTCAAATATACCTTATGAAGCCAAGATATTAGTGATTCCAGTAAGCCAAGATATCAAAAGAAATTATGATATGTTAAGAGAAAACTTAGATAAAGATGATCCCTTGTATGAGGCTGCATTAACTCACACAAACATGACAGAAGAATATTTAACCTATAAATGAGCGAAAATGCTTGAATAATTTCCCAATGTAAAAAAAAGAAAAACATCTATGTAATCTCCTGTTATAATTAAGTTACAACACAAAAACATAACTAAGGAGATAAACATAAATGTTTAACAACTCAATTGTAACAAAATCATCACCAATATACAAATTCTTAATCGAATTAAGGATAACTTTATATCTTACAACACCTCAACTTCACCATCTAATTCTATTTATAAATTCTATGGTGACCAAAGGCTATTGTGGAAAAATAACTGACGTTTCTGACTTTATGCCGGTTAGGCATAGGACGAATATCGGAAAGTTCTTATCTGATAGCCCATGGAATGAGAATTCTGTTGAAAGAGCCCTTAAAAAACGTGTAATTGCGAGAATATGGGAAACGTCTAGATTAACTAAAAAGCCTATCTATGTTGTGATAGATGATACTATTTCAGAGAAGACAGTGCCCTCGTCAAAGGCTAAGAAACCTACTGAAAAATGTAGATTCCATCATTCTCATTTAAAAGGTAAAGTAGTTTATGGTCATCAAATAGTTACCGTAATGTTATTGTGTGATACTCTTGTTTTACCATATACTATGACAATCTACGATAAAGAAAATATGAGTAAAATCCAAATGGCAATTGAGTTTATAAAATCCTTACCAATCCCAGTAAACAAAGGTTATGTTTTATGTGATAGTTGGTACAGCAACAAAAAATTATTTGATGTTTCAAAAGATTCAGGCTACGCCTATATTGGAGGCTTAAGAACAAATAGAGTAATATATCCTAAAGGTCATGAAAAACTTGGAATTAAGCTTAACCATATGTGTGAGATATTAACTAAAGATGATGTCGACCTCGTCAAAGTTGGCAAAAATGAATATTATGTCTACACATATAGAGGCAAGCTTAATGATGTCAAGGATTCGTTAATCGCACTTTGTTGGCCTAAAGAAGCTTTATTTAAACCCGGTTGCTTAAGAGCATTTATAAGTTTAGATACTGCTCTATCAACTGAAGAACTCTTAAATCACTATAAAAACAGATGGCCAATTGAAACATTTTTTAGAGAAACAAAAAACATCTTGGGTTAAATCATTATCAAGTAAGAAGCAATCGTAGCATAAACAGATATTTTTTGCTGATGATGATAACTTATGTATACTGCGAATTAGAAGTAAGTAATGGTAAACTAAATTTCAGTACTGGAATTAGAACTGCAAGAAACCAAGTCAAAAAAGAACGAATATCTTGGGTCTTTAATCAAGCTAACCAAGGAATATCTATTGATGCTATTTTAAAAACATTAAAAGTAGCTTAGGATAGTTGATTTAAATTTGCATGGTAAAATATGTTACCAAATTCGCTCATTTATAGTTTAACTAAAAAAATTGAAAAAAATGGGAATGCTAATGATCTCAAAACCTATATAGTAACAAATTTAACAACACAGGAGGAGGAAGACATAATAAAGAAAACTAAAGACATAGCAGAATACCTTATTAAAGATCCTGTTAACGCTTTTAGCACTATATTAGGGCTTGATTCAAGAATGATCTTAAAATCACGTATAGCAAACTTTAAAAGGCTTTGTGATGCATTCTTTGATGAACAAAGTAAAAGACTAACCCTAAAGTATGTATCTAAAGAGACCCTTCAGTGGCTGTTTAAAAGGGTCATGTTTAGAGGACTAAACATGGATGTAAAAATAAATGAGAATTTTAAACCAGAGATTGAAATTCTAAATTCAAAAACATATAAACCAATTAAATCCAGTGTAGAAAGTTTATTTGAAGGAAAAATAAATCCTCAAAAATCTAGATATCTAGAAATAGAGCATGATGATGAGACCATAAGTTATCAAAGCTTTTTAAGTATAGCTTGCATACCAGATGAACTAGATTTTCCAGGTAGTGAATATATTTTTATGCTTCAGGATTATACAATACCAACGGAAGTATGCATACACATTGACAGACTTACCGATTATCAAAGCAAATCTGTACTTAGTAATAAAAAGAAAGAAATAAATTCTCAGATTAGTAATGCAAATGATGCCGGAGAAGAAATACCAGATGATTTACTTGATGCTAAAGATGAGACAACTGATTTTGAAGCTGATATAAGAGGTAATAAACTGCCAATATGCAGAACTTCAATAACTTTTTGTATTGCAGCAGATTCAAAAGAAGAATTAGAAAGAAGAGTTGCTTTTATAAAAGGTACTTATGATGATAATGAGTTTACTATTATAAGATCTCTAACAGACCAATACAAATTATTCATGGAATTCATTCCTGGTGCAAAGCGCTACTTAAAAGATTTTATTATGCCCTTGCCTTGCAAGATGCTGGCAGGATCTATGTTTGCGGCAAGCAAGGAATTAGGTGATATGGAAAATGGATTTTATATTGGCACCACCGGAAACATAAAGAAGAATGTATTCCTTAATATGGCCAGAGCATGCCTTGAAAATAAATCGGCTGCAACAACTTTTTTCGGTAACCTAGGTTATGGAAAAAGTTTTAATGCTAATCTTATAACTATACTTCATTTGATGCATGGAGCTTATGGACTGATTTTTGATCCAAAAGGTGAGAGAGATCACTGGACACATGCCTTTCCTTGGCTTGAGGGTTATATTTCTAATATTAAATTATCTTCAGACAATGAATATAGAGGTATGCTAGATCCATTTAATGTGTATAGGGATAATGTAGAAGCAGCTTGTGAACTTGCTAATAATGTTATTACAGAACTGTACAAGCTAAACCCCAAAGATGATGAATTTATAGCTCTTGGTGAGTCACTTGCAAAAATTAAAAGTGAAGATAAGCGATCCATGTGTAAATTAGCTGAGATGCTAGGTCAATTTGATGAAAAGGATGATCTCTGCAGAGCAGCTAGGAATCTTGGAAGAAAACTGAATCTACTTCAAAGCGTTGGTATGTCTAAGCTTCTCTTTGGTACAGGAGAAGAGAAAGCCTTAAATCTCAATAACCGATTAAATATTCTCCAGATAGAAAATTTAAAATTGCCAAGTCCTGACACTCCAAAGGAAGATTATTCCCAAGAAGAAACCTTATCAGCGGTATTAATTATGGTTATTGGTAACTTTGCTAAGAAATTTGCACTGACGCCAAGAAACGTTTTTTCAATAGTGCTATTTGATGAATCTTGGTTCCTGAAGGTTACAAGTGAAGGACGTAAGCTTTATGACTTTTTAGCAAGAATGGGAAGAAGTCTTTTTACTGGATGTATATTCAACGGACATAGTGTTCTTGATATACCTAGTGATGCCGTTAAAAATACAATATCTTATAAGTTTTGCTTTCACACCGATGATACAGACGAGGCAAAGAGAATGCTTGAATATATGAATATGGACGTAACAGAAGAAAATATAAAATTAGTTATGGGATTAGAAAACAGGCAGTGCCTATTTCAAGACCTAGATAAACGTGTAGATGTATTAACCTTTGATGCGGTATTTGATGACTTTATAGAGGTATTTAAAACAACTCCTAAAACTAAAGATAAAAATGGAGATGAATCTGAAGATAAAGATAAGGAGCAAGAAGAACCACCACAAATTTAAAATGTATGAATTAAATAACAATAATAGCAGGAGGACAGAATGAAAGCAACTGAATATACAATAGAATTATTTAATAAAAATGGTGAAGAATATACAAAGTTTATTCTAGGGTCAAAGGTAAATTTAAAAATGGAAAAACCTATAATGACCCTTGGAGGAAGGTTCATAAAGCAAACTAAAACGGCTAAACATTATGAAGTAAAAGGTAATCAAATTAAGTTAATAGCACTTTTTAGTTAAAAAAACAAAGAGGTGATCTAGTTGAAAAAAATTGTTATCAGTGCTGCAACTTTAGTCTTTGGTGGAGTATTTTTTATACTTCTTTTTTTTATGCTGATTTCAGGGAGCTCTGCATCTGCACAATCAGATAGTTCTGCTTATGGCGGAATACAGCAGGTTATGCCAAATATGACAGAGCAGCAGTTCATAGATGCTATGTCAAAGCCTGCCATAGATTCTTTTCATCAGTACCATGTATTTCCTTCTATAACAATGGCTCAAGCAATTTTAGAGTCGGGTTGGGGAAAATCAGGACTTACAAAGCAAGCTAATAATTTGTTTGGTATAAAAGCTTACAACTGGAATGGTCCTTCTATAACAATGGAAACAAATGAGGTATATAACGGTATGACAGAAACAATTGAAGATAAATTCAGAGTGTATGCAACCTGGGAGGATAGTGTTATGGATCATGGCAAATTTTTAGCTGAAAACTCCACTTATAAAGATCATGGTGTTTTTAGTGCAACAGACTATATAGGACAAGCCAATGCACTGAAGAATGCAGGGTACGCAACAGAGCCTGACTATCCAACATTATTAATAACTTTAATTAAAGAATTTAATTTAGACAAATATGATAAGCAATAAAACGGGGTGATGATTTGAAAACTAAAATTGTTAATTTAAAGGACAATTTGAATAACTTATTATTAAAATTGTCCTTTAAACTACAAAAGTTAACTTTTAAAAGACTATTTATAATAACATTATCTATAACTACCTTTTTAGTTATTATGCATGTGTTAGGGACTGTTGCACATGCTGCCAGTGTTGATTCTGGAAGAAGTAAAATAGATGCCTTTGATAACTTAACTTCCACAAATGGGAAATGGTTAAGTTCACAATATAGAAATAACTATTATTTGGACATAAAATCTCTTGGAATAACTGATATATTCGAGAAAGGAACAAACGGAATTGCAAACATATTGTTTAATTTAATGAGTATGCTGGCTTATATATGTATAGCATCATTCTATTTCTGTTTTGATACCAATATATCAGATTTATTTAAAAATATAATTAATAATATGCAGGAATCTCTTAGGGCTGGTATATTCGACAATTTATTTTTAGTAGCTTTTGTCTTTATTGCTTTTTATCTAGTAAAGCAGCTACTTAAAAGAAATACTGTAGAGATATTTAGTCAAATACTTAAACTACTGTTTATTATCGTGTTATCCTTCCTTTTAACAACAGAAACAAGTGCTGTGATTACTAATTCAACAGAAATTTCAAAGACAATTGGGGCTAAAGCTGTTGTGGCTATAAATAATTCTGAAAGTACACAAAGCTATGCATCAGATGTTTCAGGCAATCTGTGGTATTCTCTAGTTCATGAACCTTGGCTGATGATGGAAGCTGATAATAAACTTACGGAACAGCAGCAGGAGAAAATTTTAAGTCTGGGTTCTTCGTCTACTGAGCGCCAGAAATATATAGACTCTCTTAATAGTAGCGATAGCAGTCTTTTTGCAGAAGACGCCGGGACAACAAGAATAGCTCAATCCTTTATCATACTATTATTAACTATACTAAAGGCAGGAATAATACTACTGATAGCTTTAATACAAATAGCATTTCAAGTAATGGCTATACTTTGTATACTGCTATCCATGGTAGCTCTTTTACTTGCTATGATTCCACAGCTTGGTGGCTTAACTATAGTAGAAAATCTGGCCAAAAGAATATTTGAGACACAGCTAGGCATTGTAGTAACCACATTTATGCTTGCACTTATGACAAAAATGGATTCTCTAATCATGATTGATTTTCAAAAAGCGACAAATTGTGGGTGGCTTATTGCATTAATCATTCAAACAGCTATATATGTAGCAATGATTGTATATAGAAAGAAAATATTCAAATTGATAAATGTAGCAAGTACCAATATAAAGTCAGGACATTTAGTATCACGAAATTTTGTTCACAACAAATCAAGACAACTTGCAGAAAAGGCCTCGGATGCCATGGCTGGTACACCGGGGGCAGCAGCACATGGAGCAAAAGCTACAGCACATGTTATTAGAAAAGCAGCTGGAAAAGTAGGATCTGCAGTTTCAAATATGCGAGGTGATGAACAGCCTGATAATTCATCTGAGAGCAGTGGACCTAACTTAAAAGATAATTTAAAAACCAATAGTAATGAGAACGGTACTCCACAGAATAATAATGAAAGTAATGGTCAAAATTTACAAGATAACTTGAACAATAATAATAATAGTAATAAGACTAATAATAATAATAGCAATAGTGAAGGCAATTCAAATGTAGTACAGGGAGCTAGTCATAATGGTGGCGATAGCCCAGATATAAAAACTAATGAAGGAAATAAGCTAAGAAGTAATTCATCGAAAAATAATGGTAATAACAGTAACACAAACGCTAATACAGGAAGGGAAAATTCAAATCCTATTAGGAATAAAAATGCTGCTAACACTAGCAATAACAGCACTAAACAGGAGCATAAATCTGACGAAAGCAGACCAAATTCAAATATGAGGATGCCAAATAACACAAGTCAAAATTCGCCAAAAAATAATGTGGGCGGTGAAAATTTAAATCTTACTAGGGATAAAAATACTGCTACAAATAATACTGCTGAACAAGATAGTGAGCTTAAAGAAAGTAGACCAAATTTGCGAAATAATCTCAGCAATAATATTGGTAACCATAATGAAAATACTGATGCTGCTGAAAAGCCTTTTGAAATTGAACATAATTCAAAACCAAAAATGAGTGTACCAAATAACTCAAATCAAAATTCACCTCAAAATTCACCAAAAAATAATGTAGGTAGTGAAAGCACAAATCTTACTAGGGATAAAAACACTGCTGGTAATAACAATACTAACCAGGACTATGAACCTAAAGAAAGCAAACTAAATTTAAGAAGTAACATGAACAATAATAAGGCTACTCATAGTGAGAATACTGCAAGTAATCAAAAATCGTTAAATACTAGTGATAATTCAAGACAGAATACATCAAATAATGAGAATCTAAGGCATACTAGAGACAAAAATAATGAACAAACAGGTACAAAAAATAATGTAGAAACACCTACAAGTGAAAATTCTAGTCCGCAAAAGAAAAATACTAATATAAAGCCAAGGATTAATCCTAAGATTAATGCTAAAGTTAATGCTAAAGTTAAAGCAGATAATTCAAATAAAAAAGAAGCCGAGAAAAAAGTTAAAACTATTTCAAAACCAAATAGGTCTAACAAATAGAATTTCATTTAAAATAGCCCTGAAGATTATCAGTAATGATATTCAGGGCTATTTTTAGTATAAAAGTAGATAGTCAACAAATTAAAAAATATATATAAATATAAGCACTGGAGGAAATTTTATGATAAAAACAAAAGATGCAAAAAAATGTGAATTAGTAGATATTCAACATTTTTTAAATTTAAGTAGAACTATGATTAGACAAATCAAGCTTATTAAAAATTCAGAAATCACTGAAGATCACTATAAGATCACTAAAGTTGCAGCTGAAAAGGTAGCCAAAGAAATAGAAAAATTTATAATAACAGACACAGCTAATGGAGGTAATTAATGAGTGGATTATGCAGTAAATGTTGTAGTAAATGTGTTGAAGAAAGCATATGTGGGGGATGTTCCCTATGTGAAGCCTCCATATGTAGTAAGAAATGTAGTAAATGTATGGTTTTATGTGCTAAAAGACCAGAATCT
Source organism: uncultured Clostridiaceae bacterium (assembly GCA_963725425.1). Lineage (GTDB taxonomy): Bacteria > Bacillota > Clostridia > Clostridiales > Clostridiaceae > Clostridium_I. The sequence continues at coordinate 214,174 of CAVRYJ010000042.1, read as the reverse complement.
ATTCCATATATTAATTCAATAGGCGGTACAGAGATAGTATTAAAGGATAATAAAGAAATCAAATTAAACTCTTATCATATTCCAGTATTGCCGGACAGAATGATTAATACTCCTAAATATGAAGTAATGCCTACCATCGCATTACATGCAGGAAATATGTTTGCTACAAATGGTGAGAAAATAAATAAATCCTATTTAGAAAAAGGATATCGTAAGGCTCTTAATATAGATAATAGGACAGAAGCAATAATTGAGTTCTATGTAAAGGATCGAACGTTAGAAGGTTTTTGGGATAAAAGAAAAGATATCTATACGGAACTAAAAAGAATGAGCGTTAAGGCTGTAATAACACCTAATTTTTCCGTATATGAAGATGTCCCACGCATAGATCATTTATACAACATTAAGAGATCAACTATTGTATACAATGAAATGATAGATGAAGGAATAAATGCTATTCCTGATATAGTTTGGTATACAAAAGAAGATCTAGACAGATGGCAGGAGGCTATAAATAAAAGTGATATTAAAGTAATAGCCTTTTCCTTTCAGGTAGTAGGTGTACAGCTAAAAGCATCTAATATATGGCAAAGCTATTTAACTGGTTTTAGGTATATATGCAAGAAAATAAATAAAGACATAAAAATTATAACTATAGGTGTGAGTTCAACTGAGCGTATTGAGGAAATTTTTAAAGCTGCTAATGGCCATGAATTATATATACTTAATCAAGCTGCTTATGTCCAAAGTAGACGGGGTGTGGTATCTGAAGGCAGACTAAGAGATATAACCACAAGTAGAGATGTTCTATTAGAAAAAAATGTTTTATATTTTAATAGAATTTACACTAAAATGAATGAACTATACAAAAGAAAAGGCGGGATGAACTATGCCAAAGTCTAGAAGGAATAATACTATAGCTTCAAGTGACAGAACATCTGGAAACAGTTCAGGAATTTCTGGATCAGGGCAAAACTATTCTAGTGAAGGTTCCTCAATTGGTAGCAATAGTAGTGGTGGTTCTGAAAATAGTGATAATGCAGAAATAGTACAAAGGGTAGAAGACAGACTAAACGGAGTCCGAACAGTTACTGTTAATATAGAATCCAGGACAAGAAGACAAACTGAAGAAGTGCAAGTAACATTTGATCCTAATAGAAGGAATATTGCACGTGTAGCGTCCCAAAGTGGTAATACCTATGAAGTAAACCACGAAGAAGAAACATGCACTTGTATGCACTATATAAGCCATGAGGAGGGATGCAGGCATATTGATGCTACCAATACAGCAATTGGTCAAATATTAAGTGAAAGAGTAGTTGGAAATACCAATGGAGCTGAGGGTGCAAGTGATACTGTATTAGAAGGACAACAAAATGTTGATGAAATTAATGAATCAAATAGAAGTACTTTAAGTTTAGATCAAGAAGATGATGGATTTTTCTATGAAGATAATAAGCAAACATTTAAATCTATGCTACAAGGAGAAATGGAAGAAGTCCCTTATGAATATGAAAATGTTTTAAATGGAAGCAAAATTACATTTGGTGTAGAACTTGAATTTGTTGGTGGAAATGCAGATGCAATAGCAAGGGAACTATATACTTCAGGTATATGTGCAGATGGTAGGAGAGTAGGATATCATGCGCCTAGTGCTGAAGGAAAATGGAAATTAGAAAGAGACTCATCAGTATCTAGTGGAGACGAGGGCGGGGAACTTGTTTCTCCAATTTTAAAGGATACTCCAGAAACATGGAAATCTATAGAAAAAATATGTGAAGTAGCAAAAAGACATGGTGCAACAGTTAATAGTAGGACAGGCGCACATGTGCATGTAGGAATGGAGCCATTAGACACAGCAAAACAACGCTGGAAAAGATTTTTTAAATTGATAGGAAGATATGAGGAGTGTATATATAGATTTTCAGGTGGCGACTTAGGACGAATACGAGAAAATCATGAACATTATGCCATGCCATTCGCTGATAGAGCTAGAGAAGCCTCAAATATGAGATTTAGAATGGATAGTGACGATGATGTTAATAGATTATCTAATACAGTATGTGATACAAGATATTATGGAATAAATCTAACGAATATACCAAGATATAATGCACCTAATACAGTGGAGTTTAGATATTTTAATGGCAGTTTAAATGCCAAGCAAATACAAGCAAATGTAAAACTAGCAAATGGAATTGTAATGGCATCAGAGAAGGCTAGAACCCATGAAAGTGAAAATTTTAATACTACGGACACAATGAAAAGAAGGGGTGAAATGCTTAATAATTCAGTTGAAAATGTAAGAAGAAGGGATGAAACCAGCATGAGGAAATTAATAGATATAGCATTTACAAGAAAAAAAGATAAAGATGCAGCTATAGAAGTGTTTTCAAAAAATGTATGGAGATAAAAACAAAAAAAACGTTAAATTGTATTGAAATGTTACAACTTTAATGTTATATTATAATAAGATATAACACGATATTAAGGGGTGTGCATTAATGGAAATAAATAAGGAGTGGAAATTACAGCATGGAATCCAATATAAAATAGACTTAAATAATTTTAAAAATAAATCTGTAGGTATAAGTAAAGGTAATGCTGAAAAACTTTTCCAGATATTATTTAGCGAGGAAGATTTAAAAAACATCTGGAAAGCAAAAAAGCTAGTTTGTGCTGAATATACAAAAGTTTTGGTTGATGCATACTTTGAAAAAATATTAGATGAAAATATATTGGCCATAAGCATAGCTGTAATAGAAGAAAATAGTTCTCTAGATATAAAAGATGTTGCTACTCAAAGGCTAGTTGGTAAGAGAAGAAAAGAAACAGTTTTTGAGTTAAAGGAAAAAATGAATGTTGTATTTAGAAGTGAAAGATTACGATGTAGTTGAGTGGATGTTATCTAATAGAGATGATACAATACTGAATTTTTTAGAAAAAAATAGGAATAAAGTAGGTCGTATTAAATCATTACTTAGAGACTAATAAAAATACAATAATTGGCGGGAGGCGAAAATATGTGCATGATGTTAGGATTCTCTGCAGATAAAAAACATGAGATAGGAAAAGTGGTAAGTAGTTTTTTTAGAAATAGTAATAGACATCCACATGGCTGGGGAATAGGGATATATGATAATGACCTGACAATAATTAAACAACCTAATGCTGCGTATAAAAGTGAATATGCTAAGAATATAACCTCATTTATCTCTACAAGATTAGCAATAGCACATATTAGGTATGCCACTGTTGGAAAAAAATCTTATTTAAATACACATCCTTTTATAGAGGATATAAATAATACAGAATGGTTGCTGGCGCATAACGGAAGTATCCCTTTAAGTGTTTTAAATACTGTAAATGGGTATGGTGACACTGATAGTGAGAGAATACTTGCGTACTTAAAAAAAGAATTAAGCAATAGCTCTAAAACTATGGATATAACAGATATAAACGTAAAAATAAAATGCATTGAAAGTATGATACTGAAGCTTTCTCAATATGGAAAATTAAATCTTTTAGCAAGCGATGGAGAATATTTATATGTTCATTGTAATTATAGAAATTCACTTTACGCTTATAGAGCTAAAGGATTAGTATTTTTTTCAACAAAACCGTTAATGGATGTTTTGTATCGGAATCAGTGGGAAAATGTACAGCTTAATACTTTATTTGTTTATAGGAATGGTGAAAAAATTTATCAAGGAAAAGCTCATGGAAATGAGTATATTAGAAAAGAAATCAATCTAGCATAAGCTGGGACAATGCTTTTGTCTCTTGTACACTAGATAATTATAGGAAGTGAGAGTAATGAAAATAACAGATCAAAGCAGGATAATTAAAAATCCTGAAAATCCAGAAGAAACAAGAGTACCAGTTATGCCTTTATTAGTTTTATTAGGAAATGGAATAATTGGAGAAGCAAAAAGTTTAAGAGGTGCAACTGCTATTGTAATTGGCACTGAGTATTATGATGCTGAAGACAATGAGGATGAATGGCACTATAGAGTAGAACACTCACGTATAGAAGCAATGAGAGCTTTAGCGGCAGGCTTAAATATAAAAATAACGGATACTAACTTAGGTGAAATTAAAAATAATTATGCTGCAGCTGAAGACGATCCAGACTATGAAGATGATACCGAAGAAAATCCATCAATGAGTATTTCAGTAGAAAATGAAAAAACATTTTTATTATCCCTGGCAGAAATAGGAGCCATAAGAATTATGGAAAGGGAAGACAGCTCTGTATTTAATAAAGAGATAACTGATAGCTGTAACTGCGGAAAATGTACGCTAAAAAAACAAAATGTAGAAGGAAATATTATTTGTAACGTATATGCTGCGGTTAGAAATGAGACAGAAAGTTGCATGTCAGGAACTGTTGGATCAGTGAAGGAATATGTGGGTGGTGAATATATAGTGATTTAATTGCTATGTATAAAATATATAAAAAATAGATGAAAATACAAAAATAATTAAACACTGGATTAGCCTTCCAGTGTTTAATTATTAAAATCTTTTTTATCAAAAATTCTAGTTTTAAGTCTAACTGTGTTTTTAGTAATTTAACAATATTATATAACAATCATATCGGTACCAGCATATTAAAACCATAGGTTTGAAAACCACACCTTGAAAACGAACATACTTAGTAAGACTATAGTTAATAAGACTTTATTAATAAGATTATATAAATAATAATATATAAACAACAACTATATACCTAAAGGCATAATGTAAAATACTGGACCGTTTTGTCAGGTATAAATTTATATGATAAAAGGTAACTATAAATTAGTTACCTTTTATCATATTCTTTCTCTAGTAGAATTATAGCTTTATCTAGTAATTTGCTTAAAGGAATAGATGTTTCTTTTGATAATTTCTTCAAGCTTTCTAATAGATTTTTATCAAAAGAAGCAGTATATCTTTGTCGTGTCGTTAAATCATCATTACTTTTTTTATCCATATGAAATCCTCCAATAATACTTATAGACCTATTATAACACAACTTAACTAAGTTTGATTATTTCTATAAAAAAATACTTGACTAAGTTTTACCAAGGGTGTATTATAAAAACATTACTTGACCAAGTTTAACTAAGAATAACCAAGGAGGCAATAACATGGCTACTAAAGGATTCACTAAAATAGACAACCTAATAATCTTTGACTTAGGACTATCTCTTGAAGCTATCGGTCTTTATGTTAAGCTACAACATTTGTCCAGTATAGATAACTTTTCTATCAAAAGAGCATACATTAAATCTATTAGCGGATATGGAGAAACAGCATTTAGGCGAGTTTGGAAGGAGCTAAAAGATAAATGTATACTCCTAGAAACAAAGACAAGTAACAAGGGGAGATATGAGTATTCATACATTTTAAAAACTAATCATAATATTGGCAAGGCAATTACTCCGACAGAAGAAAAGAAGCATAAATATAGTGATAGTGATGGTAATATTCCAATAAATGGGCAAATGTATATTGATGATATTTTAGGAAAACAGGAAACAACTACAAATGAAAATGCTGAAGTAGTTGAAGGAACTACGGGGTTTAATAAGTGTCAATCAACAGAACTTTTGAAAGAAGCCAATAATGATGTTAACAAAGTAACAGAATGCTATCAATATGCTCTTGGCCAGATAGATGTAAAGAATATATTCAGCTACACCAAATGGGCTATAAAAAACTATAAGTCATTTATTATTAAACCACAAGATTATAAAAAGACTAATTTTGCTGACTACCAGCAGCGACTTTATGACTATGACAAGTTAGAACGGGCATTAGTCTATGGAGAACAATATGAGTTACCAGCCTAGGAATGGAGTGTGGTATTTGCCTGAATATATAAATAAAAATTAAAAAAAATCTGTTACTAAAGAATATAAATTGTATCTTGGAAAAAATTAATAAAAAATATGGAGGTTTTAAAAATGAGCAAAGAAATACAAAGTACAATAATTGATTTGGGAAACTATTTTATAAAATACATTGGAACAAATAAAGGTAGTTTTAGTAGTAAATATACTACAGACTATCAAAGTTATCAAGACAGCTTCCAACGTGTAGAAATTGATGGATTTATAACATACTTAACCATTGGAGAACTTTCAAAGGAATATGATAAAACCAATAAGGAAAATTTCATACCACAGCTAATGTATGCAATCATCAAGGCTAACAATGAAGATATTATTAAAACTAACTTATGTTTAATGCTACCCATAATGCAAATGGCTAATAAAAATAAGCTATTAGATATAATAAACAAACATAAGAATATAAAATTGAAATTTAATGGTAAGGATAAAGATGTGACTATAGAAGATACATTAATATTACCAGAAGGATACAGCAGTTATTTTTGCTTAACTACAGAACAGAAAAAAGGGGATATATGCATTATAGATTGTGGAAGTAGAACAATAAATCTTGCTATGTTCCAGAATGGAAAAGTTGTTAAATTGCAGACTATAAAACTAGGTTCTTATGATTTCTATACTAAAATAAAGAATATAGAAAATAAGGACTATAGTGAAGAAGATATACAAAGGCTTATAGATAATAAAATAATTACTGTACATACTAAAGAATATGTTTCATTTTTAAATAATATTTTAAATGCCATAAAACCATATGCTAATCTAAATACATATAAAGTGTATTGGGCAGGAGGTACAAGCATTATGCTACAGGAGTATATAAAACAATTATCACTTGAAAACAGTACAATATTAGAGAATGCAAGTACAAGTAATGTAGATGGAGCACTAGAGGCATCAAAGAAGGTGTGGAGCTATGGCGATAAGTAAGGATAGTGTAAGAATACAGTTTACTCTTAATATAACCAAAGAAAAAGAAAAGCAGATAGCAGACTTCCTTAATGAATGTATAAATCAAAATAACTCCATTAAGGAGATAATTTATAATTATATAGTGAGTAACAGTGGTGTAAAGTCACCACAAGTTAGTTACATTAAAAATACTCAAAGTGATGAAAAAATACTCAAAGTTACTCAAAGTGATGATATTAAACTAGATATTAATAATAAAGTTGCTAAAAGTGAGGGAAATTTGCCCGAAACGAGTGAATTGGAAATAAATGAATTAGAGGAATTAAATAAGTTTATTTGAAAAGGTATAAGAATAATCTTAGAAATATAGCATAAAAGGTGAGGGAAAATAATATGAAGGAGTAGCTTAATTGTTACTCCTTTTTCATACGAATTTTCTAATTGGAATAAATCACACATTTTACAAGCTATAACTGATTTTATTAAATAAGTTATCTGCAACTTAATATAGCTTAAAAATGTAACACCTTATGTAGAATGATATACGAACAATCATTACAGCTCTTCAATAAATCAGTAAGTAAGCATATGTGTTTAATTTAAGGGTATTAATACCTGTAGAATCGGCACGAACGAAATATTTGCAAACTTGTATGAATAATACTATATTAGTTCTATTAAGTTATTTATTATTTTTAGAGAAGGAGGTCATTAATTTTGTTCTACATAGGAAATAATCTAAAGATACATCGAAATAGTCAGCCAGTCTTATAAGAGTTTCAACGTTAGGCTGTCTATACCCATTTTCATAACTATTTATGGCAACTCTTGATGAATGGATTAACTTAGCCAATTCTAATTGAGTTAAGTCACTGTCTTCACGTAAAGCTCTTAGTCTATTTTTAAATAACATTTATACCCCTCAAGTAAATTACGGTATAGCATGAGGGGTATAACGAGCATTACTGAATGATACAGATTGTATAATTCAGTAATTAATATAAATAATAAAAAGCAGTACAGGAACTTTATTGACATATTTAGAGAAAAGTTTTACAATAGATTTAGAACATGTGTTCGTATTTTATATGAACAAAGTTATAATATGAGAATTGGTAATCTGGTCTTAAATTTACTGAGTTTTAGTATAAAGATATGCATATTTATAATGTTTATCTTATTTTAAAATAATATATTAAAAATCCTTGCCTTTTACAGAAGATAATGGTATGTTAAGTTCGTGTTTTAATACATTTAATACATTTTTTCGTAAATTAGTGCAGATTTTCAATAAATAAAAAGAGTTTTTATAAATTTAAGATTATATACATAATTGAATTCTAGGCAAATTAGATATCCTACGGGATATCTAGGTCTAAATTATGTATACATCTTAAATTTTTTTATTTGCTAGGAGGGTAATTTATGAAAAAGAAATTGAACTTGGTGTTTGAGGATGAAGCAGAAACAAAAACAAACTGGGGATGTACTAGCTATGATTTAGCTAGTACAAATGGAACAGCTAGATTCATAATATTAGAATCAATAGATGAAAATGACAGTAAACAGTTTGTAAAGAGCTTTGGCAATAATGGAGAATATTTATCATGTATAATTAAGAAGGTAAATTTTAAGTACATACCCATTGACTTAGCTGATTTTAATATTACAGAGATAATTTACAATCAACTTACAGGAAAAATTATTTTAGATTGCTATGGAGAGTGTGATAAGATGATAGAAACAAATTTAAAGCCAGCTAATTTCTTTCAAATTTTATATGAAATTAAAGCGAAGGGTATGTAACCAACCTCTTTAATTTCAGATAAAATATTGATTATCTTTTCTTGCTTTTTTTACTAACTGAATAACCAAAAGAACCAAGTGGCTTTGAAATCAAACCATAATATTCTCCGTGAGTATAACAAATAAGATTTGCTTTATTAAAACATATTTTCTTATTTGAATCTAATAAATTTTCATCTATTTTGACGTTTAAAACTTCAAGCAAAAACAAGTGGTGTGTTCCAAGAGGCGTAATTGATTTAACTTTACATTCTAAAGATACTGGAGAATCATCTAATGATGGAGTTGATATAGAAACACCTTCATTAAGTTTTAATCCGAAATGTTTGATTTTATCTTCTTTTTTTCCAGAAACAACACCACAATAGTCAACGATTTTAACCATGTCTGTTGTAGGAAGATTTATAACGCATTCTCCACTTTCTTTAATATACTGATAAGAAAGTCTTTCAGGTCTTACCCCCATTGCAATGATAGGCTCTTTGGTTGACACAGTACTAATCCAGGCAACAGTAAAAACATTAATTTTGTTAGATTTACTCTTAGAAGTAACTAGAACTACCGGGGTAGGATTTAACATTGCACTACCTTTAAAATTTAATTTATTCATAAATAGCCTCCAGCTCATTTTTACACTGCATTTCTGTTTGCGTAGCAGTTCCAGCCCAGGCAACAGTAAAAACATTTGTATCACCTTTTGAATTTTTAGATGTAATTAATACTACGGGAACAGGGTTTAACATAGTGCCGCCCTTAAATTGTATTTTTTTCATATAGGTATATCTCCTCAACAGTAAATTAGACTAAGGCAGTATCATATAAAATATTCTAGCTAAGGCATCATCAAAGAAATAACAAGTCAGTATTCTGGTCTATTTTGTGGTATGCAACGCCCTCCATAACCATTACATAGCCCACTATGCGCAAGGTTTTGGCTCCTCACCTACCGCAAAATATCCTCAGAATCTTTGACTTGTTATTTCTTTTCAGATGCCTAAGTGACTAGTTATTTTTTCAAAGATGCCTAATACTATTATAATTTATTATGGCTCTATAATACAACAGTGTAAGTTTTAAATCCATATAGAGCATTTTGATCTAAAGGTATGATCAAAAAAATAACAAATTAGCATGATAGCCTGTTTGAATGATAATAATTCACAGTAACTTAATTAAATTAATATGAATTATTTTAATTTATGTTGATTAAAACATTTAATTACATTAATATTACTAGAGTAGCTATTTTACAGAGGTGAAGACAATGACTAAAAAAAAGAAAGAAATTATTATTACCGCAATAGTTTTATTATTAATAGTAGTAATTTTTTGCCTAAAGAATTTCATAATGGTAAATGGAGAAAATCAACCAATTCATGCAAAAATAATATCTGAAAATACTAGTTCAGGTGCTACTTCTTCCAAAACAAAAAATAGTGCAAATGGAATCAGTCATGAAAAAGTTCAAGTAAGAATTTCAACTGGAGATCACAAAGGGGCTATTTTATCTTTAGATAATCTTATTAATGATAAAACTTATCGAGAAACAACAGCACATAAAGGTGACGATGTACTTGTAAATATCACTGAGAACCCTAATGGAACTATAAAATCAGCATATATGTATGAACTAGATAGATATGAATCTCTATATATTTTAATATTGATTTTTGTATTACTTTTAGGAATCATTGGTGGAATAAAAGGCCTAAAATCTGTTATGGCATTAATCGTAACGGTAATTGTCATATTAAAGGTTTTAATCCCACTTATTATTGCTGGGTTTAATCCAATAGGTGTATCTATAATATTAAGTATAGGTATAAGTATAGTAAGTTTATTAATTATTAGTGGTAAAAATAAAAAAACAGTGGCGGCGATAATAGGTACCATTGGAGGAGTTTTGATAGCTGCACTTATTGGTGTCTATTTTAGTAATAAATTAAATCTTACTGGACTTACGGATGAAGAAATACAAATGATGATTTACATATCACAAAATACTGAATTTAATTTTAGAGGACTTATGTTTGCTGGTATTTTAATGGGCGCGCTAGGAGCAGTTATGGATGTTAGTATGTCTATTGCATCTTCAATTAATGAAGTAAAACAAAATAGACCTAACAGTACAACAGGAGAACTTATAAAGTCAGGAATGAACATAGGTCGTGATATAATGGGAACTATGGCGAATACTTTGATATTAGCTTATGTAGGTGGTTCTATGTATGTTATAATGCTAGTTACTTCATATCAACTACCAATGTACAGAATCTTGGATCAAGATGCTATTGCATCAGCGGTGTTAAATTCTCTTGCGGGAAGTATTGGATTAATTTGTACAATTCCAATAACTGCAGTGGCAGCTGCTGTACTATTTAAAAGAGAGACATTAAAAATTGATGCAGATGATGAAAATAAAATTTAAAAAGATTTTTACTTAATCAATTGACAAATAGTTTGATTAATAATATAATTTAGTAAACACATAGAATTACTAAGAAATAAGAGGTGTGCAAATGAAAATTTCTACAAAGGGTAGATATGGACTAAAAGCTATGATAGATTTAGCTATCAATGCTGTAAATGATAGCGTTACCTTAAAAAGCATAAGTGAAAGACAAAAAATATCAGAAGGATATTTAGAACAGATTTTTGCTTCTTTGAGAAAAAAAGGTCTTATACAAGGTAAAAAAGGTTCTCAAGGCGGATACATTCTAGGATATTCACCAAGTGATATCTCTGTTGGAGATATTCTAAGGGCTCTGGAAGGGGACTTAAATGTAGTTGACGCAAGTGAATTAAAAAATGAAGATAGAATGGAACAATGTGTTAACTACAATGTATGGAGTAAAATTAATGATAGTATAAATGATATTGTTGATTCCATTACTTTAGAAGATTTAGTAATGAAGTATAACAAACTTGCAAATGATGTATTTATGTATTACATTTAAAATAATGAGGTGATTTTATGTCAAAAATTTATAAAAATGTTACTGAATTAATAGGTAAGACTCCACTAGTTGAACTTACAAAATTTGAAGAAAATCAAAAACTAGAGGGCAAGATTTTAGCAAAAGTTGAATATTTCAATCCAGCAGGAAGTGTTAAGGATAGAATTGGACTTGCAATGATTGAAGATGCTGAGAAAAAAGGTTTAATAAATAAAGATACGGTTATAATTGAACCAACAAGTGGAAACACCGGGGTTGGTCTTGCTCTTGTGGCTGTAGCTAAAGGATATAAACTAATTCTTACAATGCCAGAAACAATGAGTATAGAGAGAAGGAAGCTTTTAGTAGCCTATGGTGCAGAGCTAGTATTAACTCCAGGACCAGATGGTATGAAGGGTGCAATACAGAAAGCTGAGGAATTGGCAGGACAATATGAAAATGCATTTATTCCACAACAATTTAAAAATCCATCAAATCCTGCTTACCATGAAAAGACTACAGCAGTGGAAATTTGGGATGATACTGATGGCAAGGTTGATGCCTTTATAGCTGGAGTTGGCACCGGTGGTACGCTTACAGGTGTGGCAAGATTACTTAAAAAGAATAATCCAAAAGTAAAAATAATTGCAGTTGAACCAAGTGATTCACCAGTACTTGAAGGTGGAAAACCAGGACCTCACAAACTTCAAGGTATTGGAGCAGGATTTGTACCGGACGTTTTGGATATGGATCTAGTGGATGAGATAATACCTGTTTCAAATGAAAATGCTTTTGAGATAACTAGAAATTTGGCAAGAGTTGAAGGACTTTTAGTTGGAATTTCGTCAGGTGCAGCAGCATATGCCGCAATTCAAGTGGCAAAAAGACCTGAGTTTAAGGGTAAAAATATAGTTGTTATACTTCCAGATACAGGAACAAGATATCTATCAACTACCGTTTTTGATTAAGTTTCTAAAAAAATCATGTTGCTTCTTTTTATGAAGCGAGTTATAGTAGATTACGGTGCAAAGATTATTTGCACCGTAATTATTTTTATATAAAAGCTGAGGTAATGGAAGAATGAATGACAAAATAGTATATATGGATTATGCATCTACTACACCGGTAGATAGAGAAGTGTTTAAAGAAATGGAACCATATTTTTGTACTTTCTATGGTAATCCATCTTCAGTAGCAACTTTTTCTTTAGAATCAAAAATGGCAATTGATAAGGCAAGAAGTAGAGTGGCAAAAGCTATAAATTGCAAAAGGGAAGAAGTGTTTTTTACAAGTGGTGGTACAGAAAGTGACAATTGGGCAATAAAGGGTACAGCGTTTGCAAAACGACAAAGTGGGAATCATATTATAACTAGTGAAATAGAACATCATGCAGTAATAAACACATGCCGATATTTAGAGACACAAGGGTTTGAAGTAACCTACGTACCTGTAGACAAAAATGGTATATTAGATTTAGAATACTTAAAAAAATCTATAAATGACAAGACTATTTTAGTCACCATTATGCTAGCAAACAATGAAGTTGGAACTCTTCAGCCTATAGAAGAAATAGGGAAAATATGCACTGAAAAAAAAATAGTATTTCATACAGATGCAGTTCAAGCAATTGGACACATTGATGTGGATGTACAAAAATTAAAAGTGGATATGTTATCTATGTCAGCACATAAGTTTTATGGACCCAAAGGAATTGGCGTACTATATATTAAAAAAGGTATAAAGGTGGATAACTATCTCCATGGTGGAGAACAGGAGAGAGGTAGAAGAGCTGGAACAGAAAATACGGCTGCAATTGTAGGGCTTGGAAAGGCAATTGAAAAATCCAAGTTAGACATTAGTAGTGAGAATGTTAGATTAAAAAGGCTCAGAGATAAATTTCTTCATGAAGTGCTGAAAATCATGGGAACAACCATTAATGGTGACATAGTTAATAGATTACCAGGTAATGCAAACATATGTTTTCATGGTATAGAGGCAGAAACTTTGCTTATGGCTTTGGATTTAAAGGGAATTTGTGCTTCTGTTGGAAGCGCTTGTTCGGCAGGATCCATAGAACCATCTCATGTACTTATGGCTATGGGGCTTAGTGCTAAAGATGCCAAAAGTTCTATGAGATTTACATTTGGGAGCGAAACTTCAGAAGATACGGTGGACTATACTGCTAATGTAATAAAAGAAATAATAGAAAATATAAGAAACGTTTAGAAGAGGTGAGTTAATGAATAAGAAAGTAGTAGTAGGTATGAGTGGTGGGGTAGACAGTTCAGTAACTGCGTATCTTTTAAAAGAGCAGGGTTATGATGTCATTGGTATAACAATGCAGGTATGGCCAGAAGATGCGGAATTCGAGGAAAGAGAGAATGGTTGCTGTTCTCTTTCTTCCGTGGAAGATGCCAGAAGGGTTGCATATAAACTAAAAATACCGTTTTATGTAATTAATTTTAAAGATATATTCAAAGAAAAGGTAATTGAACCATTTATAGATGAGTATTTGCTAGGTAGAACACCCAATCCATGTATAGCTTGTAATAAATATATAAAGTTTGATGCATTTTTAAAGAAAGCAAATGAATTAGGTGCAGATTATGTTTCCACTGGGCATTATGCAACTATCTATAAAGAGAATGATAGATATTTAATTAAAAGGTCTAAAGATGATAAAAAGGATCAGACATATGTTCTATATAATATGACCCAGCATCAACTTGAGCATACTTTGATGCCTTGCGGAACTTACAAAAAGGATAGAATAAGAGAAATAGCTAAGGAAATAGGACTAAATGTTCACAATAAAAGGGACAGCGAAGAAATATGTTTTATACCTGATAATGATCATGGTTCTTATATAAAGAGAGAAAGACCACAAAGTGTTAAAGAAGGAAATTTTGTAGATAGTAAGGGAAACATACTTGGAAAACATAAAGGATTAGTGTATTATACTATAGGTCAAAGAAAGGGTCTTGGAATAGCCTTTGGAAGACCTGTATTTGTAAAAGATATAAGACCATTAACAAATGAAGTGGTTTTGGGAAGCGAAGAAGACGTATTTAAAAGTGAACTAATAGCAAGCCAATTAAACTTTATTACCTTTGATAAACTGGAACAACCAATTAAGGTTCAGGCTAAGATAAGATATGCCTCTAAACCTAGTGATGCCATGGTTTATCCTTATGGTGATGGTAAGGTAAAAGTAGTGTTTGAAAAGCCGGTTAGAGCTATTACAAAAGGACAATCAGTAGTGTTTTATAATGGGGATTTATTAGTTGGTGGAGGCATTATAGAGAATATACTATAATTTAACATTTAAAGTAAATTACTAGCTATTTATATTGTATTTTAAAAAAAGTTATGATATAATTTTCTTGTAATCGAGAGATTTAATATCATGAAACTAGCATTCTCCTTTTTTCAGGGAAGTGTAATTTATGAGCCGTTAGATCCCTAATTCTAAAAAAGGAGGTTTGTTTAGATGGCAGATAAAACAGTTGTATGCAAGGATTGTGGTAAAGAATTTATATTCACTGAAGGTGAGCAAGAATTTTACAAAGAAAAGGGTTTTGAGAATGACCCTGTAAGATGTCCTGAATGCAGAAAAGCAAGAAAGGCACAAAGCAACAGAGGTTTTAGAAGATAATTAAATTCGTATTTTAGATAGCTACTGATTTATCAGTAGCTATTTTTTAAATCTATAGTAATATTCAGGTGTTGAATCAGTAATTGGTTTGATTTCATATCCACAATTTCTATAATTTTCAATAATTCTAGGAAGAGCTTTTATTGTATTTGTATTGTTTGAATTGCAGTGCATTAGTAGAATTATTCTATGATCACACACCTTACATTTTTTTGAATTTTTCACCAACTCATCAACAGAAAGATTTGGCTTAACACCATCTTCTAAACTTGAATTCCAGTCAAAGACCTTTAAGTTGTTTTTATGGATTTTTTCAAGCATTGATCCACTTAGATGCTTAGAACTGCCGCCTGGAAATCTAATTAAAGTAGAGGAATAACCTGTGATTTCTTTTATTTTAGTTTGAGACGACAGCATTTCTTGAATAAAGATGTCCTCACTTTTGTAGATTTTTTTGAAATTATGGGAATAAGTATGAAGTCCTATACTATGACCTTCATCATATATCCTTTTGAGTACCTTTTCTCTTCCAGGTATTTCCTTACCAACTATGAAAAAAGTTGCTTTTACGTTGCATTTTTTTAATGTATCAAGGAGGTTATCAGTTATAATACTGGGACCATCATCAAAGGTTAAATAAACAGTTTTATGATCATCATTCTTAGTTAGTTCCTTAGCATAACAATTTGGAATAGATACTGATATTAAAAATATTATAAAAAAGATATTATATAGAACCTTTTTTGATTTTAATAAAATTTGCATTATGTCATCTTCTTTTTATTATTTTCTTTCACAAATTTTTTAAAGATTATAATTAGATAACGGCTACTATGGGCCTTATTAACGATTTCTAAGAATCAGATGGGACCAAAAACAAAAACCAACCTGATTTCAAGAACTCTATTTATATTATTTCCTTATTTAATTTAAATATGTATTGCCTAAGGAAATGGAACTAACAAATTTTAACTATAAAATAAGTTAGCAATATGTTTAATTCCAATATTTTTTTATTATGATATAATTGAAATAAGTTAAAATCCTAAAAATATAGTGAGGAGAAGCGTTATGGAAGACAGTATTTTAATAGTAGAAGACGAAGAAAGAATGAGAGATCTCATTGAAGCATATTTAAAAAAGGAAAAATTCAATACGCTAAAGGCAAAAGATGGATTAGAAGCAGTTAGAACTTTCGATTCTAACAAAGTAGGCTTAATTATACTGGATATAATGATGCCATTTATGGATGGATTTGATGTTTGTAAATATATACGTAAAAATTCAAATGTTCCTATAATAATTTTAACAGCAAAAGCAGAAGAAGATGATAAGCTATTTGGTTATGAACTAGGAGCTGATGATTACGTAACAAAGCCATTTAGTCCTAAAATTTTAGTGGCTAAAACAAAAGCATTATTTAAAAGATATTATCCTGATGAAAAATACGCAAGTTCTCAAATTAATATTGAAGGTCTAGTTATTGATGAATTAAGTCATGAGGTTCTGATTGATGATAAAGAGATATATTTATCGCCTAAAGAATATGATTTGCTATTGTATTTTGCTAAAAATAAGGGAATATTACTGACTAGAAATAAAATTTTGGATGGCGTGTGGGGAATGGATTATTTCGGAGATTTGAGAACTGTGGACACACATATTAAAAGGTTAAGAGAAAAATTAAAACATAAGGCTTCCCTCATTGCCACAGTAAGGGGAAGTGGCTATAAATTAGAGGTAAAAAAGTGAAAATAAATAAAATAAATAAAAGTATAGCAATGAAAATTTTTATAATTACACTGATATTCCTAATAATATTTACAAGTTGCATATTTATATTTGAAACCCTATTTTTTCAAAAATTTTATACAAGCTGGAAAATGGGTACTTTGGAAAAAAATTCACAACTACTAGAAGAAACCTATAATAAGACTACCGAAATTGATGAGATTTCAAAGCTTATAATTAATTTCCAGGATAATAACAATAGTAGGGTTGGTATTTTAGATAAAAATGGATATCTAAAATTTGCTTCAAATGGTGACCCTAGGGAGCAATCCTTAAGTGTAAAAGTTATTAAGGAGGCTATGAAACAGCTCACATCAGAACCTGGAGCTTTTGTTAACATGAAGAAAAGTGGGAAAATAAAAACATATATATTTCAAAATAGTGCTTTTGATACTAAAACAATTATATGTGTTGTACCAAATCAAGCGAAAAATGAGGTTATTTTCGTAGTATCTTCACTACAGCCAATTAATGAGGCATCAGCAGTTATTGAAAAAATATTTGTCTATATCTATATAGGAGCTTTCGCCCTTACTATATTACTATCAATTATATATTCAAATATGATTGCTAAACCATTAATAAAGCTAAATAGAACGGCTTTAAAAATGTCAAAATTGGATTTTTCTGAAAAATATATGGTAGATAGTCAAGATGAATTGGGTAGTCTTGGAGTTACATTAAACTTTTTGTCTGAAAATCTGGATGGAGCACTTAAATCGTTAAGGGCAGCTAATTTAAAATTAAAAGGTGATATTGAAAAGGAAAGAAGCCTAGAAAAAATGAGAAGAGAATTTGTGGGTGGAATTTCTCACGAACTTAAAACACCAATAAGTCTTATTGAAGGATATGCGGAGGGAATTAAAGATGATGTTTTCGAAGCTAATGATAAAGATTACTATGTTGATGTTATAATCGATGAAGCAAAAAAAATGGGTGTGCTTGTATCTGATATGTTAGATTTAGCACAGCTTGAAAATGGTAATTTTAAATTAAAGGCGGAAGGTTTTTATATTGATAAACTTATAAATATAACAGCTAAAAAGTATTATACTATTTTTAATAGTAAAAAAATAGATGTGGAATTGAACCTTGGTAATAATGTACTTGTTTATGGGGATACCATGAGAATTGAACAGGTGCTTACTAATTTTATCACTAATGCAATTAGGCATACACAAGAAAATGGGAATATTGAAATTTCTATGAAGGAAGAGAAGGATAAAATATATGTAGTAGTGAAAAATTCTGGTGAAAACATTGACCAGGTAGACCTAATTAAAATATGGGATAAGTTCTTTAAAATTGATAAATCTAGGAATAGAAATCTTGGAGGAACTGGTCTTGGTCTTGCTATTACTAAAAATATACTTATACTTCATAATAGTGACTTCGGTGTAGAAAATTACCAGGGGGGAGTATCATTTTACTTTTCTCTAAATAAAGCTAAGCACATATGAGATTTTGTAATTAGTTTGTTTCTAAACGCCACAGTAGACACAAGGAAAGTTTTTATGAACCTTGTGTCTACTGTGGTTTAATAAATACTGAAAAAATACCTTTTACTGGGAAATAATTTATGATTTCATATGCTTTAATTTGTGAGTGTTACAGTAAGATTTTTATTTGTTCCATTTCTATTAATTCCTACAGATACTTTATCACCTACATTGTGCTTAGATTTTGCATTATTTAAATCATCTGTTGTTTTTATAGTCTTACCATCAAATTTCGTAATGATATCGCTAGATTCAATACCAGCATTTGCAGCAGAACTGCCTGGATTTACTGTTATAACTGAAACACCTTGTGGTACATTATTGGACTGTGAATCATCTTGAGTTACATCTCTAACAGTGATTCCTAGCAGAATCATTGGTTTTATAAGTGAACTTATCTTAGGTTTAACCACATCAATAGGAATAGCAAAGCCCATTCCTTCTGCAGAAACGCCTTCACCAGTATCAGTTAGCTTGGAACTTGTTATGCCTATAACCTGACCTTGTGAATTAACCAGTGGACCACCGCTATTACCAGGATTTATAGCAGCATCTGTCTGAATGAGAGTTTGTGATGCTGAATTTCCAACTGCAACTTGTCTATTTAAAGCACTAACCACACCTGTGGTTACTGTACCAAAGAATTCCAGACCAAGTGGATTACCAATAGCCACAACAGGATCACCTACTTCCAAATTACTAGAGCTACCTAATTCTGCTACGCCAGGCATGGTAACATTACTATTTGTAACTTTTATTACTGCTAAATCCAAAGTTGAATCATAGTTAATTACTTTAGCAGTAACTGTTTTTTTGTTATTAAGGGTTATGGTTATTTTTTCTGCCCCTTGTATAACATGGTAGTTTGTTAATATATAGCCGTCTTTATTTATAATAATACCAGATCCAACTCCGTCTTCTTCACCACTACCAGAATTACCTAAATCATAATTACTATCTGAAGTTATTATCTTTGTGGAAACACCAACTACAGCAGGACCAACTTTTTTTGCGATTTGTGCTACTGTTAGATTGCTACCACTTGCAACTGTAGGGGATGCCTTAACAGAACTGCTTGATGAAGAATCAGTATATATATTTGAATTAGCAAGATCATTATATAAGGGAGTATTCTTAAAAAAACTTGTCTTTGGAAGAATATACATAGTGGCTATGCCAGAGACTGTACCACCTAGTACACTACAAATTAGACCAACGGCAATGTATGAAGCTATTCTTTTACCCATTCCATGTCTATGCTTCTTTTCGCTTTTCTCTAGAGTTTTAATTTCATAATCATCATCATTATTACTGCTAGAATCATAGTTTTCAGTATGTGATACATCATATCCAGAGTAATTTGACATTGAAAATTCATCGGTTGAATCTTTGTTGTCCTTTTTATCATTATCGGTATTTTTATCATTAAATTCATCCATAACGTCTACCTCCTAAATTCATAAATCATTTAATTTAATAATAAGCATAAACTGTGACAATTATATGTCATCTTTGTTAAAATCATATGACAATTATTAATAAAGTATAAATTGGCATATATCACAAGGTATAGTATAATTAACTTATACATTTTATCCGATGACTACCATACGTAATACTCCCATCTTCTTCAAGTGGGAAAGGCAGAAAAGTAGAGAAACCGAGCTTTGCTTGGTGTGAATCACTTTCTCTTTAGAGTATAACGGTTGCTACGTCCCTGGATAACGATTTCTAAGTTCCAGATGGATGACCTACGGACTAAAAACTCCACCTCAAACTAAGAAATCTGTTTATACTTATAAATATAATTATAATACAAAAAATAAGACATATAAAGGGGATTTATTATGTACATAGATGGAATTGTTGAATTAAGTTAATTGCAATTGGATAAAATTTTAATAAAAATATATTTTATGAGGTGTATATGTTGGATTTTTTCAAAAAAATATTCAGTATGGAAATAGTAAAAAGCTTGCTGTTTATAATGTTTGTTGCACTGTTTTTGTTTATAATAAAAAGTATACTTGATTTAGTTCTACTAACATTTATACTTACATATTTGATTAATAGTTTAGAAAATTTAGTGGTGGTTAGTTTGAGAAAATATATTCCAATAAAAAAAGGGATTGTAACTTTAGTTTTATATATAATTATATTTGTACTCATAGTATTTGCCCTATACAATTATGTACCTGCATTAATAAATCAGATTATAAGTATTGTAAGGCAAGGAGAAAGGTTCTATAAAAGTCTTGCAGATAGCGATCTTCCAAACGGCTGGGGAAAGTATATTATACCTATGGTGAAAAAAATAAATATAAATAGTTATACTCAATCAGGGGTCGATTTTTTCTTGCGTACAGCTTCAAATGTAGGTAAATGGGGAAGTAATCTTTTTATAGCTCTTGTTTTAGGTTTGTTCTTTATGCTTGAAAAAGACAAGGTTAAAAATTTTGTAGGAAAATTTGGGGATAGTAAAGTTTCATCAATTTATAATTATTTTAAATTCTTTGGAAACAATTTTTTAAATTCTTTTGGAAAAGTTGTAAATGCGCAGGTTGTAATAGCAATGTTTAATACAGGCATCTCAGTGTTGTTTCTTACTATAATGGGGTTTCCAAAACTTTTGGCACTGGGATTTATGGTATTTATATTGAGTCTAATTCCCGTAGCTGGAGTTATAATATCATTGATTCCACTTGCATTGATTGCATTTAAAATCGGTGGAATTATAAAGGTTTTATATGTTATTATTATGGTGGCCATTATTCATATAATTGAAAGTTATATATTAAATCCAAAGCTTATGTCTCACAACACTAAATTACCAATTTTTTTCACATTTGTTATACTGATATTTTCAGAACATTTTATGGGATTTTGGGGGTTGCTACTTGGAATACCACTGTTCATTTTCTTCATTGATATCTTAGGAGTAAATCTTAATGAAGATGTTAAACCACATAAAATTAAGCTTATAAAAAAATGATTTACAAAGGAGATTTTACTATGAAAGAAGGAAAAATAAACAAAATATTGTGCAGTATGGAGGAACATGAAATTTCCCAGCTTCTTATAACTTCACCTTCAGCAATATTTTATCTTACTGGTAAATGGATTGAGTCAGGTGAAAGAATGTGTACCTTGTTTATAAATGACAGTGGGTTCAAAAAACTTGTAATCAATGAATTATTTCCAATAACTGAGGATATTGGTTTTGATATCATCAGTTTTAATGATAACGAAGACCCAATAGAAAAGCTTGTTCCATTTATTGATGGAAAGGCTACTTTAGGTGTAGATAAAAATTGGCAGGCATCCTTTTTGATAAAACTTATGGATAAGATAAAAGGGATTAATGTAATAAATGGATCTTCTATAATAGATGAAATTAGAATAATAAAGGATGAGAAGGAAATACAATTGCTTAAAGAGGCATCTAAAGTTAATGATGCGGCAATGGGTGAACTGATTAAAAATATGAGAGAAGGTAGCAAGGAAATTGATCTTGCTAGAAAACTTGTAGATATATATGCAAAACATGGAACCGAACAGTTTTCTTTTGAACCTCTGATTGCTTTTGGAAAAAACGGTGCTGAGCCTCATCACAGCTGTGACACTAGCATTTTGAAAAAAGGAGATAGCATTATAATTGATATTGGTGGGAAAACTAATGGATATTGTTCAGATATGACAAGAACTGTGTTTTGCACAGAGGCAAGCGAAAGACAAAAAGAGGTATATAACATTGTACTTCAGGCTAATTTAGCGGGCATTAAAGCAGTTAAACCAGGAATAAAGTTTTCTGTTATAGATAAGGCTGCAAGAGATGTTATTACTGAGGCAGGATATGGAAAATATTTCACACATAGGACTGGACATAATGTTGGAATAGATGTTCATGAGCCAACAGATGTTAGTGGTGTAAATCATTCAGAAGTTAAAGAAGGGATGGTATTTTCTATTGAACCTGGAATATATTTACCAAATGAATTTGGTGTGAGAATCGAGGATTTGGTTCTAGTTACTAAGGACGGTTGTGAGATATTAAATAGCTATGATAAAAGTATGAAAGTTATATAAGGCATCATCAAGAAAATAACAAGTCAAGATTTTGACTTGTTATTTTCTTGAATGTGCCTAAAACAAGATTTGCATCATATCACTCAATGGTTTAATTCGTTGAATATATTCTTATTTTAGTAAAATACTATATATATATAACGGTTAAGGAGTAGGTGATAATAAATGATAGTGATATATCATGATGTGGGTGGTGCTCATTCAACAGCAACGGCTGCCAATATTCATATTAATAAATTACCAATTGATAGAGTTCCAAGCAAGGATGAGCTACTTAGTTTGCCAACTTTTGATAAAATAAAAAAAAATGAGAGAGGACATTTAATTTATATTGGAGATGATGAAAATAGAAATAAAATTTATACAATAAGTAGGCAATACACTCCCAATTTAGTAATACCGGCCATTACTGATATGTATAACATTCTACAGGGAAGCACTGATGAACTGTATGTTGTAGACACACAACCAGCTGTTAATCTTCTAATGAAGATAGGCGGATATGCCTCAAGAAAATTGAACTGGGTGAGTTTTGGTAGACCCATAGTCACCAAGGGAACACAAAATGCATATATGGATATAGTTAATATAGTTAGAGGCGTAAAAAATAATATTATAAAGCAGTATGATAAAAAATAGACTAGCATACTGATTTGACATTTTTTTTAAAATTCCATAATATTGAACAAAGTTAAAATGGCATGCCACAAAAGGTTTCAAATTTTTGCGGCATATTATTTTTCAGCCTCCTAAAGTAATATCCTGTTTCTCATACCATTTTAGGGCAGTGTAAAATTGATCTTCTGTAAAGTCTGGCCACATATCATCAATAATATAAAAGTCAGTATATACACTTTGAACTGGTAAAAAACCACTTAATCGTCTCCTTCCGCCCCAACGTATAAGAAGATCTACTCTACTAATATCTCTTGATTTAATATTATCATATATATTTTTTCTAGAATGACAATTAGAGGAGGTTAAATTCATAAGGTCCCATTCCCAGCCATAGTTAACTAAAAAATTTATTTTTGTGCCACCAGAGCCAAAGTCTCTACGCTTTGTAAATGGCAATAGCTCTTTTGGAAACATTGGTGAATCATAATTACCTATGACTAAAAGCGATACATTATATTTTGAAAGCATTTTTACGGCCTGGATGCAAGCATTTGTAAAAGCCTTTTTTTGATTTGTTGGTCTTTTGGCATTATCAACAGTAAACCCATAAAATGTAAGCTCTTTTATACCAAGTTTCTCACAGCATTCAAATAGTTTAATACCAGGCAAAAGTCCATTGATATAGCCTGTTTCTTTGCCATATCCATTTTTTACAGCCCAGCGTCTGTTTCCATCTGGTATTATTGCCACATGATTTGGAATCCTCATTTTATGTTCCTCCCATATTACGTATTTTATAAATAGTGTTACCATATAAGTTCATAATTATTTGACTTAGAGTATTATATAAAGTAAAATTATTAATAGCGAAGACAGTTCGAAATCCATCCTGTCTATAAATAAAACCAGGAAACATCATAATAATGGTGCTTTTATTGATTTTTAGAGGCGGAATATGTCTCTTTTGTTTATGTTTATTTATAGAGCAGATTTCTGCTCTATTTTTTGTGCGTGGATTATTTTTGTGAATATAAAGGAAATGTGTAATCTAACCAAGATGAATAGGACCTAGAATACATAGAGGAGGGTATATGAAAAAAATAGGAATAACAACAACAGTACCAATTGAAATCATTATCGCTGCAGGGTATAAAGTAGTGGATCTAAATAATGTTTTTATAATGTCTAAACAATACGACAGATTCATTGAAAAAGCTGAAAAAGATGGTTTTCCAAGAAGTTCATGTGCATTTAAAAAGGGTGTCTATGGGGCCGCAATGGAGAATGGGTTTAAAGAAATTGTAGGAGTTACGGAGGGCGACTGTTCTAACTCAAAGGCACTAGAAGAAGTCTTTAGAATGAAGGGGATAAAGGTATATCCATTTGCTTATCCTCAAAATCATAAGTTGTCAGACTTAACAAATTCACTGAATAATTTTATGAATATGTTTCATGTGTCCCTAGAGAACGTAGAGGAAATAAGGATAAGACTAAATAGTATAAGGGGTTTAGTTAAGGAAATAGATGAACTCACTTATATTGATAACAAAGCAACAGCACTTGAAAATCATATTTACCAAATAAGTTCTTCTGATTTTAATGGCGATTACAATGATTTTGAAAAGAAATTAAAAGAGAAGATAAAGGAAATTAGGAGCAGAAAACCTATAGAAAAAAAGCTTAGATTAGCCTATATTGGTACGCCACCAATGACTCTTGATATATATGAATTTGTTGAAAAATTTAATTCTAGAATTGTATACAACGAAGTACAAAGGGAATTTTCCTTTCCTAGAGGTTATAAAAGTAAAAATGTTTATGAACAATATTACGACTATACATATCCATATGATATAGAATTTCGCATAGAGGAAATTCAAAAACAAATTAAAGAGAGAAAAATAGATGGGGTTATAAACTACACACAGAGCTTTTGTTATAGACAAATTGAACACATAATTATTAAAGAATCTTTAAACATACCTGTACTTAATGTTGAAGGAGATAAACTTAATGCACTAGATGCCAGAACAAAACTAAGAATTGAAGCTTTTTTAGATATGCTAATTGATAGGAGATGATAGAAAGTGAAAAGTTTGGGAATAGATCTTGGAAGTAGGAAAGTAAAAATTGTTCTTATGCAGGATAAAAAAATAATTAAAAAGTTTATGATAAATACCATGGCTTTCTACAAAAATTATTGTAACTATGATGGTAGGATGATGGTTGATTTAAAAAAGTTGAATATTGGGGCTGTTGATAAAGCTGTATCCACGGGATATGGCAGAAATAATATTGACCTTAAGCTTTTTAAACCAATAACTGAGATAAAAGCTCATGTGTATGGGGCAATGTACAGTACAGGATTAAAGAATTTTGTCCTTTTGGACGTTGGAGGACAGGACGTTAAAATCATTATGGTGGAGAAGGGAATGGTCACAGATTTAGAACTTAATGAAAAATGTGCTGCATCCTGTGGAAGATATTTGGAAAATATGGCAAATGTACTTGAAATCCCACTACTTGAGATGTTTGCTTTTAATGAAGAGCCTGTTCCACTGAACTCTACATGCGCTGTATTTTCAGAGTCTGAGCTAATTGGAAAGATAGCAGAAGGGTATCCATTAGAAAAATTGTGTGCTGGAGTTAACTTTTCTTTATATAAAAGGCTTAAACCACTTCTTTCAAAATTCAAAAGTGAAACTTTGTTATTATCAGGAGGGGTTTCTAAAAATGGTGCACTAGTAAGTTATTTAAAAAAAGATTATAGAGAGGTAAAAGTAGTAGACGATGCTCAATACAATGGTGCAAATGGTTGCTGCATATATGGAGAAAAATATTGTTAATGGGGAGATAAATATGAGAGATGATTCATCAATTCTTAGATAAACTGTAAAAACTGCAAAGTAAAAAGCTTTGCGGTTTTTATAGTTTATCTAAGTAAAAATCTGTAGTTGATAAATATTATAATTATTTCTAGCACTAAAATACTAATTAAAACAATAAGTAGTTTTTGGAAAATTGACATAAAAATCACCTCGGTTAATTGTATGAAGGAAATACAATTAAATTAACATAAAGACAATATTAATAAGGCCTGAATTATTTTAATTCCATGATGACTTTAATGTAATATTAAGGTATAATATACTATATAAGTTAAACGATACAATAGAGGTGGGTATGTGATAAGCGATAATAAATTTTCACTAGCATTATTAGTACAAAATGCCTATAGGGTATTTTGCTATTTCAGTATTTCTCCATTAATGATTAAGGATTTTGAAGATATGAATGGAGAAGATTCCTGGAGAAATTCAAAGCCAGTATTAAAAGTGTTTGAAATAGATAATGGAATAGCAAATGAAATGAAAGTTATTTTTTTAGATGTCTTTGCAAATAACTGGTTTATAAATCTTGATAAAACAGGCATTGACGTTTTTGTTAAGCTTGGTAGAATATTGCCAGATGATACCTTTGTTCCACTTGCATTATCGAATACGGTTACAACACCTAGGTCAGATCAATCAAATGATTTATCAGTATATTATGTTGATGTTTCACAGGAGGCTTATAACGAAATTCAGCAACTACCAACTACTAATTATGGGGATGAAGTCTTAAATATTCATAAGGAGCCAAAACCTTATCCTTTTATGGAGCAAAAAAAAATAGACTATATCCAAAAATAATTATTTGTTACAATATATACCATGAAACTTTTATCCAGAAAACTATAGATGATTGCTTGAAAAGGTATGGTTATTTTCCAAGTTCACCGGTGAAATAAATGGATAAAGTAAAATTTGCTCAAAGTAGTACAGGAGGGGTAGATATGAAGAAAGGTTATGTATCCATAATATTACATAGTCATATGCCTTTTATAAGACATCCGGAGGTGAAAGATCCCATGGAAGAACGATGGTTGTTTGAGGCAATAAACGAATGTTACATACCACTTATAAATGTGTATGATGGATTGTTAAGTGATAATATTAATTTCAATATAACCATGTCTATAACACCACCACTGATGGCAATGCTTGAAGATGAATACCTTAATGAACGTTATATGGAGTATTTGAATAAATCCATAGAACTTACTGAAAAGGAATTAATAAGAACAAAATATAACAATGAATTAAATGAACTTGCAACGTTTTACAATGATAGATTTAATGGTTTAAAGAAAACTTATGAAAAATATGATTGTAGACTTATGAACGCTTTTAAAAAATATGATGAATTAGGATGCTTAGAAGTGATAACTTGTTCAGCAACACATGCGCTCTTACCGCTTCTTACTATTAATCCTGAAACCATAAAAGCACAACTTGCAACTGGAGTACAATCTTACATAGATGTTATGGGACATTCACCAAATGGAATATGGCTACCAGAATGTGCTTACACTTATTCTTTAGATTCTTTGCTAAAGGAATATGGAATAAGATATTTTATAGCTGAAAGTAAGGCAGTCCTTTATGCATCACCAAGACCTTTGTATGGTACTGGAGCACCTATATCTACTCCAAATGGTGTATGTGCTTTTGGAAGAGATATGGATTCATCTTACCAGGTATGGAGCGATTTTCTAGGCTATCCAGGGGACCCAAACTATAGAGAATTTTATCGAGATATAGGTTATGAATTGCCTATGGACTACATAGGACCATATATAAATAGTTCAGGGATTAGGTTAGATACTGGTATAAAGTATTATAAAATTACAGGCGACACAGAAAAAAAAGAATTATATAATAGGAAAAGGGCAATGGAAAAGGCAAGAGAACATGGGGCTCATTTTGCGTCTTGTAGGCATGAACAGATAAATGCATTGCAAGATTATATGGAAAAACCACCAATAATAACATGTCCTTATGATGCGGAACTGTTTGGACATTGGTGGTTTGAGGGACCTGATTTTATAGATGCATTTATAAGAAAAAGTAATGAGGAATGGACTTGCTATGAGTTAACTACGCCAGAAGAATATCTAAATAATAATTCTATGGTTCAATGCTCAAGTCCTAACCCATCAAGTTGGGGAGAAAATGGAGACTATTCAGTTTGGATAAATCACTCAAACCAGTGGATTTATAAGGAATTACATAAATGTGAAGAAATAATGATAAGACTTGCAAAAACTTATAAAAATCCAAATGATGTTCAGAAGAGAGTTTTAAATCAAGCTGCTAGAGAGCTTATGCTTGCAGAAGCCTCAGATTGGTCTTTTATAATAAAAAATAATACTACCGTTAATTATGCAATTAAGAGGATTAATATGCATTTGGAAAGGTTTAATATATTTTATGAAGAAATAACAAAGAACACTATAAATATAAAGAATCTTACAAAAATAGAATCTTTGGATAATATCTTCAAAAATATAAACTATAAAATATATGAGAATTAAAACATAATAAAAAACTACTATGTTAATTCATAGTAGTTTACAATTTAAAGGCTAATTGTTTCTGCCTTTAGCAATTTCAATATTTATTCTTCGACCATTGTATTTTTCACCGCTGGTTTTTTGAAGGATTATAGGTACTTTGTTTTCAACAACATCTACAAATGAGAATTTATCCAATATATCAACTGAACCAATAAAGTTTGAATTGACTCCAGATGTATTATCAATAAGCTCTAAAAGTAATTTTACATTTATACCATCTTTACGACCAACAGAGATAAATAATCTAACGGAAGTTTCTACCTTTAAAGATTTATTATCATCATTATAATCCATTGAAACTTCTCTATCAAATATATCCTTTAAAAGTGCTGCTGTTATTTTTTCTAAAGAATAATCTTTGGTCAATGTTTCAACTAATGGTAAGAATTTTTCATAATCTTTTTCAACTTTAAGTATATCTTGGATACCACTCATAACATTTTCGGATTTAGCAGCCATTATATCTTTCATTGAAGGTATTGGTTTTCTAACTATTTTACTCTTTATTTCTCTTTCAATCTGTTTTAACTTAGAAACCTCTTTTTTTGTTACTAAACTCAAAGCTGTACCAGATTTATTTGCTCTTCCTGTTCTACCGATTCTATGAACATAAGATTCTGTGTCTTGAGGAAGTTCGTAGTTTATTACATGAGAGATATTTTCAACATCAATTCCTCTTGCAGCTACATCAGTTGCAGCAAGGAAGTTCAACTTTCCAGATTTGAATTTTGCTAGAGTTGACATTCTTTGAGATTGTTTCATATCACCGTGCATACCCTCAACAATGAATCCCTTTGATTGCATTGTACTAACAAGTTCATCTACATTTCTTTTAGTTTTACAAAAGATAATAGCACTGTCAGGATTTTCTGCATCCAAAATTCTGCATAAAGTTTCAAGTCTTGCGTTATTTTGCACTTCGTAATAATATTGTTCTACTTGTGAAACTGTCATTGATTTTTTAAGTACCATTATGTGCTTGTTATCGGGCTTAAGGTATTGTTCTGCAAGCTTTTTAATAGGCCTTGGCATAGTTGCTGAAAATAGTAATGTTTGACGTTCGGTATTGGTAGCCTTAATGATAGTTTCAATGTCATCTATAAAGCCCATGTTTAACATTTCATCAGCTTCGTCTAACACAAGGTGTTTAACGTGAGTAAGTTTCAATGTTTTTCTTTTTATATGATCTAAAACTCTTCCTGGAGTTCCGACAATAATTGAAACGCCTCTTCTAATTTCTTGTATTTGCTTATCTATGGATTGGCCACCATAAATTGGTAAAGAACGGACTTTAGTATATTTCGAAATCCTCTTCAATTCCTCATAAATCTGTATTGCTAATTCTCTTGTAGGCGTTAATATAATTGCCTGAATGTTCTTATTTTCAGTGTCAATCATGCTTATGACTGGTGCACCGAAAGCAAGAGTTTTACCTGTACCGGTTTGTGCTTGACCTATTATATCAAAACCATCTAGTATAGTTGGAATACTTTCACTTTGTATTTCAGAAGGATTTTCAAATCCCATTTCAGTGATGGCTTTTAGGACATTTTCGTCTAATTCAAGTTCTGCAAATGTAGTGTTTTTCATCAGTTATCCTCTTTCTATATTTAATTTAACAATTCATGATACCATATAATAATATTATTATCAAACTTTTTAGAAAATATACGCATACAACTCAGAATACAAAATGTCTTCTATTCTGAGTTGTATGCGTATATTTCACAATGTGTCTGCTCTATTTTAAAGGATTTAAAACATCATTATTTAAATCATAGGCAAATAAATCTCCATTAGTTACATTTACATAATACCATCCTAAAGTATCGCTATGACTGTCTGCTGATGAGGAAGATGTACCTGTAGAATCAAATGATTGAAAAACGTAATAATTCACGCCATTTTTATTTTGAGTGTGATCATAACTAAGTTCTATTTTGGAGTCTTTAGCCATAAGATTGCTTTTTAGAAGCTCTGTTGCCTTATCTACGGTAATCTCATTACCTTTTGAGGCTTCGGTATTAGTTGGCACATCCACAACGTAATTTGTTTTGTTTGTAGCGGTTTTATTAGAAGTAGCATTACTAGCAATGCCACTATTTTGGGTAGTATTGTCGGCACTATTGTTAGCAGATACTTCTACTTTATTAGCACTAGAAGTAATTGTTTCATTAGCAGTATCATCACTAGAAAGTTTTTCCTTTGTATTATTATTGGTGGTGTTTGCGGCGGAATAGCTTTTTGAATCATTAGGGTTAAACTTAAAATAAACAAAAAATGATAAAGCACATATTATAATTATTGATAAAATAACTAATAAAAATCTAGATTTCTTGCGCTTTGTTTTTCTTCTACGAGACATTTAACATTCCTCCATAAAGTACCTAAGGTAAGTGTGTGTGCTTTAAAATTAGAAAATTATCTCGCAAATTTTCATTATTTAACACGGCTCTTTTTCTCAGATAAATAAGATAATATGACACATTATCTTATTATTTTACTACATATTAACAAAAAGATGTAGTACAATTTATTTTGTAATATTTTGCAATAGCAATTAGGACTATAATCATAAAATATGATATAATTATATTTAAAATTATGCGGTGAGGTGTGATAACGTGCCAAAATGGTGGATGATTAAAAATGATGGTAATGATAATATAGTTAGTCAATGGTTTAAAAACAATATAGTTTCTATTGGATTCAGTGAGATTGGAAATCCTAAAGATTACGATACAAAGGACAAATTGCTTGTTAGATGTGATGAAGTATATAGCAATGAGGCACCCATATTTAGAATAAGAATCGAAAGTCAACTCTGGAAATTTAGCAGAGAAATCTGTATTGATGATAAAATTATAACTTATAACAATAAAAATGAAGAATACTATTTTGCTACAGTGAAAAATAATTATGTCTTTTTGCCTGAAATTTCAAAAGACACTCCTAATATAATAAAGGTAGAGTGGAGTAGCAAATCAGTACCAAAAGCAACTATTACAAATGAAATAAAAAATTCTTTTACCTCACCAGCAATGATTTTTCAAATTGTGAATAATGATTGGGAAATTGAAAAAATATTTAATGATACCATTTCAAGTGAGAGTGAAAAAAATGAAATTTCAAAAAGTATAGATTTTACGGATCAAATATATTCAGCCTGTGAAAATACAATCAGAAGTTTGCAGAGCAATGAGATATTAAAAATTGTGGACGAAATATTTAGGCTGAATGGGTACATATTCAGAGGAATGGAAGAAAATGACATGATGTATTCTATTGATGTACTTTATATGGATCCATTCAAAATGATGAAATTAGCAAACAAAATAATTATTATTAAAGGTGTTAAAGAACTTACCGTTAATAATGTGGAAAATGGAATTAAAAATAATAATGAGGATTATAAATTAATTTTAATTAGTGTTGGCGGGTTTGAGGCCTTAGCAAAAAACAATATTGAAATTAAAAAACTATGTTCTTTGGTAGATGCTAGGAATTTAGTTGAATTCATATTTAAAGAATATGATAAATTTTCAGATGGATTGAAACATACTTTAAATTTAAAAAAAGTATATATTTAATATTAAATTATAAAAAGACCCTTAAAGCTTTGTATAATATGGCTTTTAGGGCCTTTTTAGAGTATAATAACTGTGTAACTTATAAATTAGGAACTTTATTAAAAAACATTAGGCATCTGAAAAGAAATAACGAGTCAAAGATTCTGAGGATATTTTGCGTTAGGCGAGGAGCCAAAACCTTGCGCATATTGATATATGTAATGGTTATGGAGGGCGTTGCATAACACAAAATATACCAGAATACTGACTTGTTATTTCTTTGATGATGCCTTAATATGAGGAGATTTTATGAATAAGGATTTTTTCGACTCTAGGGAGTATTTTCTAAACAATGGGCTTCAAATAGTTGTAGTGAAAAGAAAAACAGGCTTGTTTTCGGTTAATGCTGCTGTAAAAATAGGTTCAATTTATGAAAAAAAAGAACAAAATGGAGTTTCACATTTTGTTGAACATATGCTGTTTAAAGGAACAAAAAATAGGGATAACGAAAAATTAAATGATGAACTTGAAAATATAGGCGGAGAATATAATGCTTATACTGACTACAATTGTACGGTTGTAAATGTTTCAGGACTCAGAGATGAATTTGAAAAATCATTAGAACTTATTTCTGATATGCTTGTGAATTCTAATTTTCCTAAGGATGAAATGGATAAAGAAAGAGAAGTAATATTATCTGAAATAAGAACCAGTGTAGATGATGTAGAAGACTATAGTTATAAATTGGCTAATAAACTAGCATATAAAAATAGTCCTCTAAAATATGATATAATAGGTACAGAAAAAAGCATTAGTAAATTCACAAGACGAGATATTGTTGGTTTCTATAAAAAATATTATGTACCAAATAATTGTTGCATATCCATAGTATCTCCCTTAGAATATGAAGAAGTTTATGCATTACTCCAGAAGTATTTTAATAAATGGATATCAGCAGAAGTTATAAAGGAAGACATAATAATTGAGGATAATATTAATATAAAAAAAACAACTCATAAGGATAATATAGAGCAAAGTAGTATTGTATATATTTATACTTTTCATAATATTGATAAGAAACATGAATTAGCTCTGAAAATATTGAATCATAGATTTGGTGAAAGTGGAAATTCTATATTGTTCAGAGAACTTAGAGAAAAAAAGGGTCTTGCCTATGATGTTTATTCTGAACTGGACACTACAAGTTTTGTAAAGAGTTTATATATATATACTTCTGTAAGTAAAAAAAATGCTGTTAAGGCTATGGATTGCATAGATTCCTGTATAAATGATATAACAAATGAAAAATATTTGTTCAAAAACAGTGACATTGAATTAATGAAAAAGGTATTAAAAACCTCAGTTATTGCAACTATTGAAGACACTGCAAGCTTATGTGATTATATTATACAACAAATGGTAGATGGCGATGATATATATGAATTCATAAGTGATATGGATAATTTGCAAGTTATAAAAAAAGAGGATATTTACGAAAGTGCTAGAACAGTATTTACAAATCCAACTGTTCATATACTTATGACAAAAGAGAGTGATGTTTTTGAATAATAAAATTACTAAAATAGAAATGCAAAAGAGAAAAAAAGATAGAGTTAATGTTTATGTAAGTGGAGAATATAGCTTCTCTTGTAGTGCAGATTTAGTATTTTCATTTGGTTTAAAAACAGGAAATAATGTTGAAACTGAAAGCCTCAAGAAAATAATTGAGGAAGATAACTATATTTCATGTAAAAATTATGCATTAAATGTAATTGATAGAAGCTATAAAACGGAAAAAGAGATGCATGAAAAACTTATTAAAAAGGAATACAGCGAAAAAGTTATAGAACGGGCATTTTTATTTTTAAAAGAATACGGATTTGTTGATGATGATAAATATATTGATTTATATATAAGTGACAGGATAAAAAAACATGGTAGAATTAAGATAAAATATGATCTATTAAAAAAAGGTATCCAAGTGAAACTCATTGATGAAAAATTAAATGAAGTTCCTATTACTCGGGAAAAAGCAGCCATAGAGGTTTTAGCTAAAAAGAAATATGAAAATATATCTAGAACTGAAGGCAACTACTCCAAAATTTATACTAAACTTAAAAGTTACCTTTTCAGATCTGGGTATAATGGCGAATTGGTAAATGAAATTTTAAAGTCAGTTTTAAAGGACAAAAGTGAACTTGAAGAAGACAAAGAAGTTACGGAGAAAAAAAGTCTTGAAAATATGGAACAACTTAAAGTATTAGCTGAAAAGAGATATGATATAATTATAAAAAGAGAAAATGATGAAATGAAAATTTATAAAAAACTTTGGGAATACTTAATCCGAAGGGGTTATGACAATGACGAAGTTAAAAAACAGATTAGAAAAACAATGAAAAAGACTGATATATAGAGGTGATAGTGTGAAATTCAACCCAATAACATTGATTATAATAGCTAGCTTTTTATATCCAATACTAAGAGGAATAATATTTGGGTTTTCTGCGTATAACGCTAAGAGAGACACAGATGGTTTCACTAGAAGTATTTCTTTTGCTCTATCAATTTATATAGGCATTAAATATCTAAGAAATATATTTATTATAAATGAGCACAGTGTTATTGATAACATAATTGGGGTTTTGCCAAATAATATATCTAATTTGCTACTACAAAATCCGACCATTGTATATACCATAGCATTGATTATTGTGATATGTGTTTTATATAAATTGATATATGTCATCCTAATATTCATAATTAACATTACGGTTTATCAGATAATAGATAAAAT
Organism: uncultured Clostridiaceae bacterium; assembly: GCA_963725425.1. Classification (GTDB taxonomy): domain Bacteria; phylum Bacillota; class Clostridia; order Clostridiales; family Clostridiaceae; genus Clostridium_I. Next base: position 179,147 of record CAVRYJ010000042.1, on the reverse strand, counting down.
TGAAAGCATCACTAAAAATATGTCGTTTATATTTATAAGAATAATTGGTGCTCTACTTCAAATACCAAGGGCTATTTGTTATTTATTAGTGGTACTACTACTTTTTAATGTGGCATCAATGTTTAGTAATAATAAACAGTTTAATAATTATTTATCAAATTCCAATACTTATAAGTATTTTTGTAAGCAAATTATAACACCTATAACTAATTCAAGCGTTGCAAAAAACTCCCTGAAATAATAGGTAATTCTTTAAAGGTTGTAGTTAAGCAAAATGATGCTAATAATGCAGCAGGAGAGAATACTGTAGGTAAAACTATTGTTTATTATAATGGAGTAACTTTAGATGAAGCGATAAAATCCGATCAGGTCATTGACAATTTTGCAAGAAGGGTCACTGATGGGAATACAAGCACCTTAAGTAAGGCAAAGAGTCTTTATGATTGGGAAGGAAGTAGTATATCCTATGACTATGGGAAAGCTAATTCGGTCTTAAATAATGATTATAATGTTAAATCTGGCGCAATACCTACATTCCAAACGAAAACTGGAATATGTTTTGACTATGCAAGTCTTTATGTGGCTATGTGCAGGGCAAATAACATAAAGGTTAGACTTGTTACTGGTGATGGATTTAATGGAGCAAATTGGGTTAGTCACGCATGGAATCAAGTTTACATATCGGATTTAAATCAATGGATTAATGTTGATACTACTTTTGCTAAAGGTGGAAATTACTTCAATAATAAAATGTTTGATTTAGATCATAAAAATGCAAATATTATAGGAGAATGGTAATGCTATCAGTTAAGAGTTAAAAGTTAAAAGTTAAGAGTTATTTACTAAGGATGAATGAGTTTAACTTTTAACTCTCAACATTAACGTTAAGATCTTAACGTGTGGGGTATATTTATTATTAGGGCATATTAAAGTTATGGGATTTTTTTAAATAACATTTTTTTTGTAGGAGTTTGTAATCATGGAAATGGCTCTTTCACAGTCGGAATCTGAGTTATCTAGTGACCATGCTACATTGAAATAGATTAAAGCTTTTTTCTTATTTTTTAGCATAATATTACAATAGCCTAAATTGAAAAAATATCTACTGTCTTGTTTTAAATTAATAGCCTTTTTTAATAATTCAATTGCTTTGTCATAAATACCTAATTTAATAAGACAAACTGCGGCATTATATAGTGAAGCAGTTTCGTTTTCTTTTAGGTTTACAGACTTAAGGTAAAAATTAAAAGCATTTTTATATTCTTTTTTATTATAATAATCATTAGCTTCGTTAAAATAGTTCATAATGTCCTCCTTTTAATATACTAATAAAGATTAGAAAACTGAGCATTTAGTATTATTTTTTAAGTATTTTGCACCTATTCTGATTTATATCCATAAAATAGAAAAATATTCATAGGATAATATAAAGTTTACAAAGTTAAATATATATTATATAATAATATATATATTGTAATAATAGTTATTATTGAAAGCGAGATGATAACAAGCAATTATAAAGTTAAACAGATAAATGTTAAGGCAACATTAAAATAGTAATAAATTAGTTATCTTTATGGAATTTATGTTATAATGAACTTTAGCTTTACCAGCTTAAAAGAATTTTGGCTGGTAGAAATTCCTATTGAATCAAAAATATATAAGGAATGGGAAGGTAAATATGAGAGAAGTATTAAAGTTAGGTTTGGATGTGGGATCAACTACAGTTAAAATAGTATTATTAAATAGTAAAAATGAAATGATATTCAGCAAATATGAGAGGCATTTTTCTGATATTAAAAATACTATAGTCAATCTTATTGATGAAGCATATAGTAAATTTAAAGATAACCAAATAGCAGTTATGGTAACTGGATCAGGAGGACTTTCTGTAGCAAAGTGGCTTAATGTAACTTTTATACAAGAGGTAATTGCATGTACTAATACTGTTGAAAAGTTAATACCTGAAACTGATGTTGCTATTGAACTTGGTGGTGAGGATGCTAAAATAACTTATTTTGTTGGTAATATTGATCAGCGAATGAATGGGACATGTGCAGGAGGTACTGGTGCTTTTATAGATCAGATGGCAACGCTTTTAAAAACTGATGCTGCAGGTTTAAATGAATTAGCAAAAAATTATAAAAATATATATCCAATTGCGTCTCGTTGTGGTGTTTTCGCCAAAACTGATGTACAACCACTTATAAATGAAGGAGCAGCTAAGGCAGATGTTGCTGCATCTATTTTTCAAGCTGTTGTTAATCAGACTATAAGTGGTCTTGCATGTGGAAGACCAATAAAAGGTAAAGTGGCTTTTCTAGGAGGTCCACTGTATTTCCTTTCTGAACTCAGAAATAGATTTATTGATACTCTAAAGCTTAAGGAAGATGAAATAATCTTTCCAAAGGATTCGCAGCTTTTTGTAGCACAGGGAGCAGCACTAGCCGCAGAAGCAGAAAAACCTATGGAGTTTAGCGAGTTAAAGACAAGAATTTTAGTACTAAAAGATGCTTCAACTAGTGGTGCTAATATATTAAGACCTCTATTTTCAAATGAAGAAGAACTACAGGAGTTTAAAACTAGGCATTCGAAAGATAAAATAAAAAGAAGAGATTTGGAAACTTATGAAGGTAACTGCTATTTAGGAATCGACGTAGGTTCAACAACATCTAAGGCAGCACTGATTTCTCAGGATGGAGAGCTTTTATACTCATTTTATGGGAGCAATGAAGGTAGCCCACTTCAACTCACGGTAAAGATATTACAAGAGATATACAGTAAGTTACCTAAAAAAGCTAAAATACTTAATTCTGCCGTGACAGGTTATGGTGAAGGGCTTATTAAGGCTGCTTTAAAGGTTGATATAGGTGAAGTAGAAACAATAGCGCATTATAAAGCTTCGAATTTCTTTTTACCGGGTGTGGATTTTATTTTGGACATTGGTGGACAGGATATGAAGTGTCTAAGGATAAAGGACGGAACTATAAACAGCATTCTTTTGAATGAAGCATGTTCATCAGGTTGTGGTTCTTTTCTTGAAACTTTTGCAAAATCTTTAAAAATGAATATAAAGGATTTTGCAGCAGCTGCACTTACGTCTAGAAATGTTGTAGATCTTGGATCAAGATGTACTGTATTTATGAATTCAAGGGTTAAGCAGTCACAAAAGAGGGCGCAAGCATTGCGGATATTTCTGCAGGTCTTTCTTATGCTGTAATTAAGAATGCTCTTTTAAAGGTAATTAAAGTTAGAAATCCTAAGGAACTTGGCGAAAAGATAATTGTACAAGGTGGTACGTTCTTAAATGATGCAGTACTTAGAAGTTTTGAGCTAATATCAGAGAGAGAAGCCATTAGACCTGATATTGCAGGACTAATGGGTGCCTTTGGATGTGCTCTTATTTCAAGGGAAAGATATGAAGAAGGTTATGTTACAACATTATTAGGCATTGATGAAATAGACAAATTCAGCACAAATGTAACTATGAGGAGATGTGGACTTTGTGGAAATAACTGTATGCTAACTGTTAATGAGTTTTCTGATAAGAGAGAATATATAACAGGTAATAGATGTGAAAGAGGCGCAGGTAATTCCATAAAGAAGAACAAGCTACCCAATCTCTATGATTATAAGTATAAGAGAACTTTTAATTATAAACCTTTAAAAAAAGATGAGGCTAAAAGAGGAATAGTGGGAATTCCTAGAGTGCTAAATCTATATGAGAATTATCCATTTTGGCATACTTTTTTTACAAAACTTAAATTCAGAGTTGAACTTTCACCTAGATCATCTAAAGATATATATGAACTAGGTATGGAGACAATACCATCAGAATCTGTTTGTTACCCAGCAAAACTTTCCCACGGACATATAGAGAGCCTTATTAAAAAAGGCATTAAGTTTATATTCTATCCTTGTCTTCCTTATGAGAATAAAGAAGAGAAAGGTGCTAATAATAATTATAATTGCCCTATTGTAACTTCTTATGCTGAGGCGTTAAAAAATAATATTGATGAATTAAGAAGTGGAGACATATTATTTAAAAATCCATTTTTACCATTTGACAATATTAAAAGACTTAAGACAAGATTATATGAGGAATTTTTAGAATTCAATATACCTAAAAGTGAAATAAACCAAGCTGTAGATATGGCAAATGCAGAGCAAATGCAGTACAAGCAAGATATAAGGGATAAAGGCACAGAGGTTTTAAAATATATTAAGGATAACAACATGAAAGGCATTGTTTTAAGTGGCAGACCTTATCATGTTGATCCAGAAATAAATCACGGTATACCTGAACTTATTACAAGCTATGGCATGGCAGTACTCACGGAAGATTCTGTAGCTCATCTTGGTGATGTTGAGAGACCAATTAGAGTTGTAGATCAGTGGGTGTATCATTCAAGATTATATGCAGCCGCAAGTTTTGTTGCAACGCAAAGTAATCTTGAACTTATTCAACTAAACTCATTTGGTTGTGGACTTGATGCTGTAACTACAGATCAGGTTGAGGAAATACTTGAAAAACGCAAAAAAGTTTACACAGTTATAAAAATAGATGAAGGCAATAATTTGGGAGCTGTAAGAATTAGAATACGCTCACTTAAAGCAGCTATGGAAGAAAGAAGTAAGAATGTAATTAAACAAGGATCCATTGAGAAAAATAAAAAACGGATAATATTTACAGAGGAAATGAGAAAAACTCATACAATACTTTGTCCTCAAATGGCGCCTATACATTTTCAATTTTTGGAGGAGGCAATGAATGCTTCTGGATATAAACTTGTGGTTTTACCATCAGTGGACAAAAATGCTGTGGATCAAGGTTTGAAATATGTAAATAATGATGCATGTTATCCATCAATCATTGTAGTTGGACAAATAGTTGAGGCATTAAAATCAGGTAAATATGATTTGAAATTTACTTCAGTATTGATTTCACAAACTGGTGGAGGATGCAGAGCTTCTAATTATATTGGATTTATACGAAAGGCCTTGATTGATGCGGGATTCCCTGACGTACCAGTTATTTCAATTAGTGCTCAAGGGCTAGAGAAAAATCCAGGATTTAAGCTCTCAATTCCGTTGCTTAACAAATCGGCTATAGCATTGATCTATGGAGATACACTTATGAGAGTACTATATAGAGTTAGACCTTATGAAAAGGTGGCAGGATCTGCTAATAAGCTCTATGAAAAGTGGGTTAAAAAATGCAAACAGTCCACTAGGATTGGAAATTATAGTATATTTAAGAAAGATATAAGAGGAATAGTTGAGGATTTTGATAATCTACCAATAAATAATATTAATAAACCTAAGATAGGACTTGTAGGAGAAATTCTTGTTAAATTCCACCCTACTGCAAATAACAATATTGTGGATGTTATTGAAGAAGAGGGGGCAGAAGCAGTAATGCCTGATCTTACAGACTTTTTACTCTACTGTGCATATGATTCTGGTTATAAACAAAAATATCTTTCTGGGACAAGAAAGAGTAAGTATATGGGTAATATGGTGATAAGCATAATTGAATATTATAGAAAAGAAATGAAAAAATCACTAAATGCCAGCAAAAGATTTGAGGCACCGGAGACAATAAGTAAACTCGCAGATGGGGTTAACGGAATTGTTTCTATTGGTAACCAGACTGGTGAAGGATGGTTCTTAACTGCCGAAATGGTTGAACTTATAGAAAGTGGCGTTGAAAATGTTATTTGTATGCAACCTTTTGCTTGTCTGCCTAATCATATAACAGGTAAAGGTATGATTAAGGAATTAAAAAGAAGGTATAATTATGCAAATATTGCTGCTATTGACTATGATCCAGGAGCAAGTGAGGTTAATCAATTAAACAGAATTAAGCTTATGTTATCAACTGCATTTAAGAATATGGACAAAAAAGAAGCTTTTGTTAAAATGACAGAACAAGTGGAAGAACAAAAGCAAAGAATGGAAGATGCTTCACCACTTAAAGTATAAATCAAAGCATAGTATAAAAGCTGAAGGTAGCTTTTATACTATGCTTTTTTATTCGTAGCCCATTTATTATATAAATTAATGTTATAGGTTTTTGTAAGGGCTAGAAATTTGTGAAGCACAGCTAGATTATTAAAATCCTCAAATAATTTTTCAAAGTTGTCTTCATCCCTTGTGGTATATTCTGCATCAACTAGAATAAATTCTTTGGTATTTGTAATAAAAATTTGATTTGAATTTATACTTAAATTTTTAATATTAAAGTTATATAATTTTTCTAAAAATTTAATTAACCTCAGCATAATAAAATCATTAAGACCATTTTTAATTATATATTTTCTTAAACAAGTACCTTTAATATACTCTCTTATCATATAGTGTCCACAAAAATTATAAGTCTTAGGGACAACGTTGACAAGATCTGTAGTTGTAAGCAAATTATAATCTCTTTTGCATTTAGATGGATCTTGGTAAATCTTAACAATCCTGTTGTCTTTCATAAGATATGTGGATGAATTATTGTTTTTACCTATATACTTGCATTCATCAAGCTTTATAATATAAAACTTTTTTTGTTCGTTTGTTCACTCATTTTTTATCTCATAACCTTTCAATAGTACCATTTGTATAAGTCAACATAGGTCCATTTAATTACATTATATTAATGATGAAGGAATTTGGTTACAATGAGTGCATGACTTGACATATATATTATTTCATATATAATAAAAAGAAAAGTAAGGCATCATCAAAGAAATAACAAGTCAGTATTCTAGTCTATTTTGTCCGATGAGTACCATCTTCTATTAAGTGGAAGATGGTACTTACTGGATAACGCTTTCTAAGTTTCAGATGCCTAAAATGAATTTATGTGTTGATGAAGAGGAGTAAAGAAAATGAAGTATTAAGAGAGGAAGACGACTTAGCTGAAAGATCTTCTATACTTTCGTTCTTGAAGGTAGCTTCGGAGCATTTTTGCCTAAGATTTATAAGTCTTAAGCAAAGACGGTAATCTTAGCCGATATTAATTGAGAGCTTGCATTCTTTTGCAGGAAAAAAGGTGGTAACGCGCGCAGTCGTCCTTTAATAGGGATTCTGCGCTTTTTGTTGTACAAAATTAGGTTGGGAGGAATCAAGAAATGGAAGATTCAGAAAATATAGCTAAAACTTATGATCCAAAAGAGTTTGAAGATAGAATATATAAATGGTGGGAGGATAAAAAATTTTTCACACCTAAAGTAGATAGGAGTAAAAAACCATATACAATTATCATGCCACCACCAAATATAACTGGACAGCTTCATTTAGGTCATGCACTTGATAATGCTATGCAAGATTATTTAATAAGGACAAAAAGAATGCAAGGATATTGTACTCTATGGCTACCAGGGCAAGATCATGCAAGTATTGCCACAGAGGTAAAGGTTGAAAATGAGCTTTTAAAGCAGGGATTAAAGAAAAAAGAAATGGGAAGAGACGCTTTCCTTGAGAAAGTATGGGAATGGACAGATACCTACAGAGCAAGGATAAGGGGTCAGCTTAAAAAGATGGGAGTTTCTGCTGATTTTACTAGAGAGAGTTTTACTATGGATGAAAAGCTAAGTAAAGCAGTTAGAGAAGTATTTGTAAAATTGTACAATGAAGGACTTATTTATAGAGGAAACAGAATTACAAACTGGTGTCCTAAATGTCAAACAGCTCTTTCTGATGCTGAAATTGAATATGTAGAGCAGGAAGGCCATTTTTGGAATATTAAATATCCTGTAAAGGATAGCGATGAATATTTGGAAATAGCAACCACAAGACCAGAAACTTTACTTGGTGATACTGCTGTTGCTGTAAATCCTAAAGATGAGAGATATGCTAATTTAGTTGGGAAAACATTGGTACTCCCTTTAGTTAACAGGGAGATACCAATAGTTGCAGATGATTATGTTGACATGGAATTTGGTACAGGAGCAGTAAAAATAACTCCAGCACATGATCCTAATGATTATGAAGTAGGCAAGAGACACTCCTTAGCTGAAATAATTATTCTAAATAATGACGGAACTATAGTTAATGGATACGGAAAATATTCAGGACTTGATAGATATAAGGCAAGAGAGGAAATAGTTAAGGACTTAAAAGAACAAGGCTTTCTTGTAGGGATAAAAGCTCATACACATAATGTCAGTACACATGACAGATGTAAATGTACTATTGAACCAATGATATCAGAACAATGGTATGTTAAAATGGACACATTAGCAAAACCAGCTATAGAAGCTGTAAAAACAGGAAAAACAAAATTTGTACCTGAGAGATTTGATAAGACATATTATAACTGGATGGAAAATATCCATGATTGGTGTATATCAAGACAACTTTGGTGGGGACATAGAATTCCAGTTTGGTACTGCAAGGACTGCGGTGAAATAATAGTTGCCACAGAAAATCCTACAAAATGCACAAAATGTAACAGCAGTAATTTAACTCAAGATGAAGATGTACTTGATACTTGGTTTAGTTCAGCGCTTTGGCCTTTTTCAACACTTGGATGGCCTGATAAAACTGAAGATCTAGGTTATTTTTATCCAACAAATACCTTAGTTACAGGATATGATATAATTTTCCCTTGGGTTGCTAGAATGATTTTTTCTGGAATTCACAATATGGGAGAAGTACCATTTCAGCACGTTTTAATACATGGACTTATAAGGGACGCTGAAGGCAGAAAAATGTCTAAATCCTTAGGTAATGGAGTAGATCCACTGGATGTTATAGATGAGTATGGAGCAGATGCATTAAGATTTGCACTTATAACAGGCAATGCACCGGGAAATGATTTTAGGTACAAGACTGAAAGAGTTGAAAATGCTAGAAATTTTGCAAATAAAATTTGGAACGCATCTAGGTTCGTTTTGATGAATATAGATGATGATATAATGAAAAAGTATGAAAATTGCATTGAATATAGTTTAGCTGATAAATGGATACTTTCTAGGGCAAATACTGTGGCAGGTGAAGTAACAGAAAATATTGATAAGTTTGAACTTGGAATAGCTTCACAAAAGGTTTATGACTTTATGTGGACAGAATTCTGTGATTGGTACATTGAACTTATTAAACCAACAATGTATGGCGAAGATGAAAAGGCTAAGGGTATAGTATACAACGTACTAAACAGAGTTTTGACTATTGGACTTCAACTTTTGCACCCTGTAATGCCATACATTACTGAGGAGATTTATCAGCATTTAGAGAAAAAATATGAATCAATTTCAATTTCAAAATGGCCGGAATACACAGAAGAACTTTATAATGATAAAGCTGAGGAAGATATGAGTTACATTATGGAGGTTATTAAATCATTAAGAAATATAAGACTAGAAATGAATGTTCCGCCTTCAAGAAAGGCAAAACTTATTGTGCTTTCAGCAGATTCAGCTAAAAGTGCTTATGAGGCAGGAATTTCATATCTAGAAAAGCTTGGCTGTGCTAGTGAAGTTGTGTTTATAACTTCAAAATCAGAAGTACCTAAAAATGCTGTATCAGTAGTAACAAAAGGCGGGGAGATGTTTATGCCACTACTTGACCTTATTGATTTAGAAAAAGAAATGGAAAGACTCCATAAGGAAGAAGAAAAGTTAAATATGGAAATTCAGAGAGTGGATAAAAAACTTGCTAATCAAGGATTCGTCTCAAAAGCTCCAGAACCAGTAATTGAAGAGGAGAAGGCTAAAGGCGAAAAATATAAAGAAATGCTTAAGGCTGTACTCTCCAGAATAGATAGTTTAAAGTAAGCAAATTAAGGCATAGTGATGGGTTTAACGTAAATTGATACGTTAAACCCATCATCAATATATATTCAAATTACAACTAGTGATTTGTTATTTTCATTCATATGTCCAAGTGGTATAATTTAATTATCTGATGTCTACCATCCGTAACACTCCCAGCTTCTACTGAGTGGGAAAATCAGAAAAATTTGTTTATATTTCAAATTAGAGGTGTGAATCATGATTGAGTTAAAGGAGTTGTCTTTGGAAGACGGCAAGGAAATATATGATATGATTAAGGAAATTGGACCAGGAGAAAATGGATTTCAAAATAGAGGATATTATATTAATACTGACAATTTTAAAGAGTATTTAAAAGGAAATATTAATATGTCAAAAGGGGTTAATCTGGACCCCAAATATGTACCACAGACTTTGTATTGGTTATATATTGATAATCAGCCTATAGGTATTGGAAAAATAAGAGATTATTTAAATGATAGTTTGAAAAAGGAAGGTGGACATATAGGGTACTCTATAAGACCATCTAAAAGGGGTAAGGGATACGGAAACATTATGCTAAGGGAACTTCTTAAAAAGGCTAAAGTGAAGCATATAGATAAAATTTTAATTACTTGTGAGGATTATAACACTCCATCTAGAAGGGTTATTGAAAACAATGAAGGTAGGCTTCAAGATATAATTGAGCATAAATGCAGATATTGGATAGATAATCTGGGAATCTGAAAAAAATAATAATGTTTGCATAATAAATAGGTGTTTTTAATAGATGCCTTAAAATAAAAGGATGTAGAAAAGATGAATTACAGAGAAACTATGGATTATATAAAGAATACAGCTAAATTTGGAAGCAATTATGGATTAGCAAGAACAGAGAAAATACTTGAACTTTTAGGAAATCCAGAAAAAAAGATAAAATGTATTCACGTGGCAGGAACAAATGGAAAAGGTTCTACGGCTATTATGATTACAAAAATTTTGAGAGAAGCAGGGTATAATGTAGGGATGTATACGTCACCCTTCCTAGAACAATTTGAAGAGCGAATACAAATAAATGGTGAAAACATACTAAAAGAAGAACTAGCACTGGTGGTAACAAAACTTTCTAAGGTTGTAGACAAGGTAGAGAAACTTGGTTATGAACACCCAACTGAATTTGAAATAATAACCTGCGCTGCTTTTCTTTATTTTTATGAGAAAAACATTGATTTTGTAGTGTTGGAAGTTGGACTAGGTGGTAGGCTTGATTCCACTAATGTCATAGATCCTCTTTTGTGTGTAATCGCCTCAATTAGCTATGATCACATGAATATTTTGGGGAATACTTTAAAAGAAATTGCTTCTGAAAAAGCAGGAATTATAAAGAAAAATAAGTCGGTTATTTTGTATCCTCAAGAAGATGAAAGTGAAGAAGTTATAGAAGAAATAGCAAGAGCAAATAATGCATTATTAATAAAGGTTGATGAGAATTCTGCACGTTTTATTGAAGTGAGAAATATTTCATCTAAGTTGTACCAACACATTGAGATTAGAACTAAAAATGATTCTTATGATATAACTCTATCACTTTTAGGGCAACATCAGCTTCTCAATTGTAGTACCGCAATACATTGTATTGAAGAGTTAATTCATCTAGGAGTTAAGGTAGAAAAAAAAGATATTATAGCCGCATTAAAGAGTGTTGAATGGAAAGGTAGACTTGAGGTTTTAGAAAATGCCCCTTTAGTTGTTATAGATGGAGCTCATAACAGGGATGGAATAAAAAAGTTAAGTGAAAGTATTGGAACTTATTTTAAATATAAAAAACTTGTACTTATACTTGGAATACTTGCAGATAAAGAAGTAGAAAAAATGGTTGAAGTTATTTCAAAGAGGGCTGAAAGAATTATAACTGTAACCCCACACAGCAACAGAGCAGAATTATCCAAGGACTTAGAAATTGTTGTTAAGAAATATAATCCTAATTGTGAAAGTGTGGATGAATATAAAGAGGCATTTTTAAAGGCAAAACAATATTGTAATAAGGATGATTTGCTACTTGTTGCAGGCTCTTTGTATATGATAGGTGACATGAGAAAAATAATAACTGATCATGAACATGAGATTAAGCCATGAGAGAGGTTGGAATAGTCAAATGGTTTGGTGGATACAATCCTAAAACTCATCAATTAATTGATTATGGCTATATAATTAGAAAAAATAAACCGGATTTATACTTTAATAGAAGTCATTTAAGGTGCAAAGTTAAATCACTTACACCAGAAACTGCAGTGTCCTTTGAAATTGCTATAAATTTTAAAAATAATATGGAACAAGCTTTCAAAGTGAAATTGTTAAAAAATGAGACTTTAGACTTTATTATTAAAGAAGAAGCTTTCTCCTATTTGAATAGCGAGGAAAAACTTAAATTTTTGAATTATTTGAATGAAGAAAACATTATGGACTTATGGGAATATATGGAGTTTAAGCTTAAAATTTTGACTCTCTTTAGGATCAGTAGTGAAAATATAAGTACTGAAGTTTTGGAAAAAGTGATGGAGAGAGACAAATTTGTAAGAGTAATTATACTTATAGTTTGGTCAAAGAATAATAAGGATAAAAAAAGTATGGCCTATGACAAAGCCAGTTTATTATTGTCTTTGTACATTAAAGAAATTTTAGATGGTGAGGAAGAATTAGAAAAATTAAGATTCATATTCCCACAAAACCCAAATTATAAAGTTGATATTACCAAACACTGGACAGAGTGGACAGTGTTTGATTTTCTTCAGGATTGCAATTATATTAACATTGCAGAAGATGTGGACACAGGAAACCATGAACTGATTAAAATTGTTACTTGTTTATATGAAATAAATAAACAAATACAAGAGACTGGCGAAATGGAGCAGTTAAGAGTTAAGGAAGATTTTTCTGCTAGGGCAGAAAAATCAATTAAAATAAAACATAATAATTTCTAAGGGAAGCCATTTTAATTCCCTTAGTTCACTCTAAGTATAAAAATCAGGATATTATAATTTTAGTGGGAGGTCGGAATGAAGATAATATCATTGGTGAGTAGCTATAGAATAAATGGCAACACAAACACTGCTGTGTCACTGATTGAAAAACAACTTTTATCAATTGCAGATAAGGAGAATATTGCTCTGGAGGTTGAAAAAATACAGTTGGGCCACCTCGATATAAAGACATGCTGTGGATGCAGAGTCTGCTTTGACAAGGGTGAAGGAAAATGCCCTTTGAAGGATGATTTGCTTGAAATATGGGATAAGATACATCAAACTGATGGCATACTTGTTGCAAGTCCTGTATATGTAGAGGATGTCAATGGGATAATGAAAAACTGGATTGACCGTATGGCATTCAACTGTCACAGGCCTGCGTTTGCAGGAAAGACTGTATATATAGAATGCCTTTATTAATTTGTATTATGATGTTTATGGGGTTTTTACCCGTACTTAAAGCCTAGACAAAAATCACAAATGGTATGCATTACCAAATGTGCTTTTGTTCTTTTTATTTCTGAAATTTTTAATGACTAAAAATCAATCAACTATTCTATTTTAACCCGAAAGATAGTGGCTGTATTATGCTCATTGGTATCCCAATTAGCAAATACATTAAATATGTATTCTCCACTTTCAATTGGAAGCGTTAATACGTATTCTTTTGCACCGGTAAATGTTTTGTATTCCTTGTATTTATTAATAGCTAGTATTTGAACTATTTTCATGCTTTTAGGTTTTGATTGTATTAATATATGGATTATAGCACCAGACTTAGCAGCAAAGTTCTGAGTATTTTTGCCCACGGTGTATTCACCTTCTGTCTCATAACTACTACCACCATTTTTGGGTATCCAATTGTGGTCTCCAAGAGAAGTTGGTATAGATTTACCATTATATTTTATTACAGTTGTAGGAGGATTAAATGGTATTTCCGTTGACATTTGACTATAAATGTAACAACCAACACATATAAGTGAAATGATAAAAATTATCGTGGCTTTAGTGATATATGTTTTCATTACATTATGCCTCCTTTAGTTTGCAATATTGTATATATTTATAATACTATAATACCACAGTGTTATGAGCCCCACTACATAAAAATTTGTTCTATTTTGCCCCAAGGCAAAATTTCCTTAACTCTTAACTTTTAACTCTTAACTTTTAACTAAAAAAAGCCCCGTAATTTATCAAATCAGTCATAAATTACGGGGCTTTTTTCGTCAGCTTCTATACGAACCATTGATTTTAACGTAGTCATAAGTTAAATCACAACCCCAAGCAGTAGCACTAAAGTCACCATCACTAAGATCTATAGTAATAGTTATCTTTTCTTCATTTAGTATATTTTTTGCCAGGACTTCATCAAATGGAATGTTTCCACCATCTTTGCAAATTTGAATATTACCTATGGTGTTACTGAAAAATATGTTTATGGCATTTACATTTAAATCTGCACCACTGTAACCAAGGGCACATAAAATTCTGCCCCAATTAGCATCAGCTCCAAAAAAGCAGTTTTTACAAGACTAGAAGTAATAACTGCCTTAGAGCATACTTTAGCATCTTTTAATGTTTTTGCATTGTTCACTATTACCTCAAGAAGTTTTGTTGCACCCTCTCCATCTTTAGCTATCAGCTTTGACAATTCAACATTTACAAAATGAAGAGCAACTTTAAAAATGTCATAATCACTATCTTCAGAATCTATTAATTTATTTTCAGCAGCTCCATTTGCAAGAACTATTACCATGTCATTAGTACTTGTGTCTCCATCTACAGAAACCATGTTATAAGAATCAACTACACTGGTCTTAAGTGCCTTGTCAAGCATAGTTTTAGAGATATTAGCATCGGTAACTACAAAGGAAAGCATTGTACCCATATTAGGGTGTATCATTCCAGAGCCCTTTGCTACGGCACTAATCATCACTTTTTTATTGTCAAGGGTAAATTCTATGGCTATCTTCTTTTGAAATGTGTCAGTGGTCATTATAGCGCTTCCTGCATCATTACCACCATCATAGGAAAGATTTTCGCATGCCATTTTTATGCCTTTGGTTATTTTGTCAAATTTAAGCGGCTCTCCAATTATTCCAGTTGAAGCTACCATGACTTCACCCGGAGTAAGGTTAAGTTCTTTTGCTGTTAATTCTGCCATTGATACTGCATCTTTATATCCAGCGGCACCAGTACAAGCATTTGCATTTCCGCTGTTAGCAACGATGGCTTGGATATTTTCATTTGCTATGGTTTTCATATTTAAAAGAACAGGAGCGGCTTTAACTTTATTGCTAGTAAAAACAGCAGCGGCTACAGCGCTTTTTTCACTGTAGATAACACATAAATCTTTTTTTACTCTTTTAAGCCCACAGTGAATACCTGCAGCTTTGAAAAATGGTACATCAGTTATAGTTTTATTTTCTAATATTTTTATTGAATCCATTTGTAAACCTTCTTTCTTAATTTATCTATTGCCATTTTTGTATATCTATGCAAAAATAGGACTGATTTTAAGTGCAGTGGTTTCTTCTAAATCAAACATCAAGTTCATATTTTGAATTGCTTGACCGGCCGCACCTTTAATAAGGTTATCAATTGCAGAAATAACAATAACTTTATTTGTTCTTTCATCAACTCTTAAACTTATATCACAAAAATTTGAATCTTTAACCCATCTGGTTTCAGGAAGTTCATCATTTACCCTAACAAAGTAATCTTCTTTATAAAATGACTTATATAGCTCTAATAAATCCTCAGTTTTATAATTTCTATTTAATTTTCCATAACAGGTAGCAAGAATACCTCGGTTCATAGGAATAAGATGAGGTGTAAAGGTCAATTTAATATCTTCATTAGCTACATTAGAAAGCGTTTGTTCGATTTCTGGTGTATGCCTGTGTGTTGCTACCCCGTAGGCTTTGATAGATTCATTACACTCAACGTACAAATTTCCTGTTGAAGCTTTTCTTCCAGCACCAGAAACACCAGATTTAGCATCTATTATAATGGAAGAGCTATCTATTATGTTATTTTTAACAAGGGGGATAAGAGCAAGGGAGCTCGCAGTTGGGTAGCAACCAGCGCTGGCAACAAGTTTTGCTGCTTTAATAGCTTCTCTGTTTAGTTCTGGTAATCCATATACAGCTTCCTTAAGTAAATTTGGATATTTGTGATCAAATTTATACCACTTTTTATATAATTCTTTGCTCTTAAGCCTAAAATCAGAGCCAATATCTATAAGTTTAACATTGTTCTCCATACACGCATTGCCAAACTCTAATGCCTTCCCAGAGGGCAAAGCTGTAAAAAGTACATCTATATCAATTAATCTTTCAAAGGCTTCATCTACGTTAACACATTTTTTATCAATGAATTTCTTGAAACCGGGATATACATTACTGAAATCTTCACCTATATAACTATTAGAACATAAAAAATCAATTGTAACATCTGGATGACTATATAGTAATCGGGTAAGCTCTTCACCCGAATATCCAGTTGCTCCAATAATGCCTGCTTTTATCATAACTATCACTCCAATTAAGTTAACGTTTATCCGATAACGATTTCTAAGAATCAGATGGGGTCAAAACCAAAACCTCACCTGATTCTAAGAAATCTGTTTATCTATATACTTTATTATGATTATACATAATATATAATAATTATTCAAGGAAAATAGAGAAATTTAATAAAATTATTGAATATATATTTGTTTCCGTGTATAATTATACATATAAATATTATATATATGTTTGAAGATTAGTGATACAATTAAGAAAAAGTAAATAATAAAAAGGAGTTTTTCGATAATGTCAAGAGATAATATAATGAACACTTATGGTAGATTTGATGTGGTTTTTGATAAAGGAAAGGGAACAAGGCTTTTTGATAAGGGCGGAGTAGAATATATAGATTTTGTATCTGGTGTTGCTGTAAATTGTTTAGGACACTCGAATCCTAAAATAGTCGAGACTATAAAAAATCAGGCAGAGAAACTTATGCATATATCAAATTATTATTGGAATGAAAATGCTATGAATTTAGCTGAAAAATTATGTGACAATTCTGATCATCAAAAAGTGTTTCTTTGTAACAGTGGAACTGAGTCAATAGAAACTGCTTTAAAGCTTGGAAGAAAATATGGTAAATTGTCAGCCAAGAATAAAGGTAGTAAGAACGAAATAATATATATGGATAATTCATTTCATGGACGTACCATGGGAGCATTATCAGTAACTGGACAGCCTAAGTATCAAGAGGATTTTAAGCCGTTAATTGGCAATGTGAAGAGTGCAAAATTTAATGATATAGAAGATATTACGAGTAAGATAAATGATGACACTTGTGCAGTTATTCTTGAACCTATTCAAGGTGAAGGTGGAATTATCTGTGCTGAAAAAGAGTTCTTAAAAGTAGTTAGAAGTCTTTGTAATCAATATGATGCACTACTAATATTTGATGAAGTACAATGTGGAATAGGTAGAAGTGGAAAGTTGTTTGCATACCAAAAGTATGGCATAGTTCCTGATGTAGTATGTATGGCTAAGGCTCTTGGAGCAGGATTCCCTATAGGAGCAGTACTTGCAACAAAGAAGGCAGCTGAGGCTTTTGTACCTGGAGATCATGGTAATACTTTTGGTGGAAATCCAATGGGAGCTGCAATTGGATGCTGTGTTTTACATGAACTTATTGATGGAAAAATAATTGATTCTGTAGATGAAAAGGCTGAATACATAAAATCAAAAATAAAAAATTTAAAGGAAAAATACAGTTGTATTGAAGAAATAAGAGGTATGGGCCTTTTAATTGGAATAAAACTCAATATTGATAACAAACTCTTTGTAAATAAATGTTTTGAAAAAAAACTTTTACTTATAACAGCAGGAGATGGAGTAGTTAGACTTCTACCACCACTTAATGTTACTAAAGAAGATATTGATGCTGCACTTGATATTATTCAAAAAGTGTTGGAAGAAATTTCATTATAAAACAAGCTTCACAAGTGACAAGCTTCACAAGTGACAAGTGACAAGTGACAAGTGACAAGTGACAAGTGACAAGTGACAAGTGACAAGCTAATGACAAGGTAAGGAAGATTTTCCGCTTAGGCGGGAAAATCAAAGAATAATAAAGAAAATAAGGCTATGCTTTATTTTTAAGGGGCGTATATATTTGAGTAAATCAAATATATACGCCCCTTTAGTTAAAAGTTATTTAACCAATTATGAAAGTTTTTTAACTTGTCACTTTTAACTGCTTTAGCCCTTGTAGGGCTTTTGAAAGTTGATCTGGGCAAGAAGTTCCTTTTCCGTTACAATCAATACCTTTTAGGCGATTAGCAGCATCTTCAACTTCTAGTCCTTCTACTAATTTAGAAATGCCTATAAGATTTCCCTCGCAGCCACCGACAAAAGAAAGTTTTGTTATTTTGTTATCTACAACATCAAAGCATATTTTCTTTGAACAAACACCTTTTGTTTCGTATGTATACATATGGAACACCACCTTTCATGGTAAGGTATATAATAATTAAGCTTACAGTGTAACTTTATCCTATAAACAATATAAGCCATTTTAAAGAAAAAGACAAGTTAAAGGCGCAGAAAAATTTATAGATAACATGAATAAGTGATGACAAAATTTTGCGATAATACATATTATATTATTGAGGGGGGGAGGTAGTTTGAAGAATAATTTGTTTGTATGTAATACTTATTCCGATAGTATATCTATAATTGATATGGAAATGTTTGCAGAAATTCATAGAATAAATTTAAAGTCATTAAATTCAGATAGAATCGGCCCACATGGTATATGCTTATATAAAAATAAATTATTAATTGCAAACAGATATAGTAATTCACTTTCACTTGTCACCCTTGAAACAGGGAATACCGTAAATGATTTTTTTGTAGGTATGAATTGTAATGACGTTAAAGTATGCGGAGATTTAGCCTATGTTATATGTGGTGATTCAAATAAAATAATAGAGTACAATATAGAAAATAACCAGATTGAAGAACAAATTCCATGTGAAGATATGCCACATAGTATTGATTTATTCAAACAAAAGCAAATAATTGTAACGGCAAATATGAATAGTGACAGTATTACAGTGGCTGACTATGGCAAGAATAATAGTGTAAGGCATATAAGAGTGGGAAATTATCCAACAAAGGCTGTGTTCAGTATTGATGGCAAGGATATTTATATATGTGAAAGTAACATAGGTTCAGATCAATGTGGAAGCATAAGTATAATTTCTTCAAAGGATTTTAGGATTTTGAACAGAATACCTGTTGGAAATACACCAGTAGATATGTGTATAGAGCAGAATTTATGTTATGTAACTAATTTCGGAGATGGTACAATAAGTATTGTTGACTTAAACAAATGCAAGGAGTTAGGGAGAATAGAAATAGGTGGAATGCCACGAGGAATTTTAAAATATAAAGGAAACGTGTATGTAGGGGATAATTACAATAACTTTATTTTTTGTATAAATATAGCTAGAAATAACAGAAAAAAAATATCAATAGGAAGAGAGCCAAGTGGAATGCTACTCTCTTAGTTATCTATTAATAGCTTGATTATTTTTGTATACAATTCTGAAGAATCATTTTTCCATCGTGCACAAATATCTCTTGCTTGTTTATTTGATACAACATTGAGTTTTAAATCTATAAGAGCTATGTCATTTTCTATAGCCTTTAAGTTTACTGTAAAGCTATTGTTATTTGCTATGGTATAATCAGCAGTTATGTCTATTTGCTTTCTTATGGCATTGATGTTCTGTTTAATATAAGAATCTACAATATTGATTTTATCTTGTGATAATCGGTTTGTAAACATGCTAAGAACTTTATGACCTTTAGATGTAACTGTTAATCTGTGTTTTCCATCAACTTCGTTATATTCCGTAAAATCAGCTGAAATAAGTTCTGATATATATTGTTGAAGAGTAAAATAATTAATAAGATTATTCTCAAGTACAATTTCTGTAAATTGATTTTTTGAAATAGGTAGTTTAATCTGTTCCAATATATATAATAAAAGAAGTTTGTTTTCAGCTAGCTCTAATGTGTCGTCAAACATCTTCTTTCCTCCTTATTCTAAGAATTATAATATATTATAACACAAAAAAACATTGAAATAAATCCATGCTTTAAAAATGTATAAAGTAATAATATTTAATATTTGGAATATAGATTAAATATTAGAATATATTTTTGGAGGTGGAATTGATGCACATAATTATAATAAAGAGAAAATTTATTAAAAAAATTTTAATTGGAATAGCTATATTGCTATTGTCCATAATAACTATTTTGATTATTGGGAAAAATGTAAAGAGCACATTTATGTTTCAAAAGAAAATAATTCCTATTTACTCAGTGGCCACAAAAAATAGGAGTGTAGCAATAACCTTTGATACAAGTTGGGGAGTGGACAACACTAAAAAAATTTTAGATGTTCTAAAAAAAGAAGGTGTTAAAGCAACTTTTTTCCTTATAGGTAAGTGGGTAGATGAGTATCCTGAGGACACAAAATTAATAGTTAGTATGGGTCATGAAATAGGGAATCATTCCGATAATCATGAGGATTTTACAAAACTATCAAAAGATCAAATAATACGAGAAATAGATTCAGCAGACGCTAAGATAATGGGCGTTACAGGAATTAAGACAAGCTTATTTAGATTTCCAGAGGGAACCTACAATAGTAATAGCGTTAAGATAGTAGAAGCAACAAATCATAAATGTATCCAATGGGATGCAGATAGCATAGATTGGAGAAATCAAGGATACAAGATAGAATACAATAGGGTAATTAAAAACTTGAAAAATGGTTCAATAATATTATTCCATAATTCTGGTAAATATACACCTCAGACACTTGATATGGTGATTAATAAGCTTAAGAGTGAAGGATATAGCTTTTCGAAAGTTTCTGACCTGATTTATAAAGATAACTATGTTATAGATGAAAATGGAAGACAAATAAAAAAATAATCTATTGTAAGTTGAGTAAAAAATATATTATAATGGGAATACGTGGTAATATAAGAATGGAATTATTAATATATTATTTTAAGAGTTATATTTTAAATATAATTGTTCCAGTTTAAAATAATAATTGACCACAAATTGTAGTTATAAAATGCCAGTATAAACAATATTTATAAGTGTACTTATAAAACTAAGGGAGAGGGGATTATGATGGACAGTTTAATGTTGAATAACAAACTTTATTTAGAGGGGAGAATATCTTCGAAGCTTAAGTTTAGTCATGAAATGTATGGAGAGGGGTTTTATACATTTAATCTGGATGTCCAAAGACTGAGCGACACAAAGGATAAGCTTTTTGTTACGGTATCAGAGAGATTAATAAACGGCATGGATTTAACTGAAGGAAGGGAATTGATTGTTGAAGGTCAATTAAGATCCTATAACAAATTTGTTGATGGAGCAAATAGATTAATACTTACAGTATTTGCGAGAAACATTGAACCACGAATTGAGAAAAGCAAAAACCCTAATCAAATATATTTAGATGGATTTATATGCAAAAAACCAATTTATAGAACTACTCCTTTTGGAAGGGAAATAGCTGATATGTTACTAGCTGTAAATAGGGCTTACAACAAATCAGACTACATACCAACTATTGCATGGGGAAGAAATTCAAGGTTTTCAGAAACACTTAAGGTTGGTGACAATATAAGGATATGGGGGAGGCTTCAAAGCCGAGAATATCAGAAAAAGGTTTCGGATGAGGAGGTATTAAAGAAAATTGCGTATGAAGTTTCTATTTCTAAAATGGAGAAGGTAAACAAAGATGCAGAAAATGATATATTGCATGTGGATGAAAACTTTAATGAAGATGATTATAAGATGAGTCCAGTGACTAAAAGCGCTATGTAAGGAAAGATGCAAGTGACAAGTGACAAGTGGCAAGTGACAAGTGACAAGTGGCAAGTGACAAGTGGCAAGTGGCAAGTGACAAGTGACAAGTGACAAGTGGCAAGTGACAAGTGACAAGTCACAAGTTATATGATTAATGTTACTCTCATAATCCATTAAGAATCATCAAAATAATTGACTTTTCTGCGTTAGCAGAAAGTCTTCCTTAACTTGTCACTTTTAATTTGTCACTGCTATCTAAGGTCATCCATGAGTTTTGTTTTATTTTTTGTTTTTTCGTCAACATTCTTTATTATCGTAGCAGGGGTACCTGCTACGACTACATTGCTTGGAACATCTGATACAACAACAGAACCAGCGGCAACAACAGCACCGTTTCCTATCTTAACTCCTTCTAAAATAACAGAATTAGCGCCGATAAGAACATCATCTCCGATTTCACAAGGAGATTTACTTGGTGGTTCAAGAACTCCAGCAACAACAGCTCCAGCACCTAAGTGAACTCTCTTTCCAATCTTTCCTCTTGCACCAACCACAGCATTCATGTCAATCATTGAACCTTCGCCTATTTCAGCGCCTATGTTTATTACAGCACCCATCATAATAACAGCATTTTTAGCTATGGTTACCTTGTCCCTAATAATTGCACCAGGTTCAATTCTCGCATCTATTGCGGTTATATCCATAAGAGGTATGGCTGAATTCCGTCTGTCTTGCTCTAGTCTGAACTTTTTTATTCGTTCTTTATTGCTTATAATAAATTCCGACACAATGGAGCTTTCACCAAAGAGTACATAAAAGTGTTGAGCTCCGTATATATCTATATTTTCAGGTGAACAATTACTCAAATCACCGTCTACATAGACTTTAACAGGTGTAGACTTTTTTGCTTCTTTAATATATCTTGCAATTTCATATGGATCAGTTAAATCATAATTCATTTATAAAAATCCTCCTCTTGAAAACTTGTTATTAAAGTTGTTTTTGTTTAAATTTCACGTTAAAAATTAACGCTAATACTTCTTATATCATAAAAATTGCAGAAATTTTACTCTTATTCATGTTAAAATATCTTTAACAAAATAAAAAACTCAAAGGAGAAATTCCTATGAGAATTATACCACAGAATGAGCTGAATATTCAGAGGCAAATTTAAAATTAAATATAAAATCATATGATTATTGTTTCTGTTTGATAAATTCAATGAAATATTATATATTTAGGTTATAATTAAGCTTAGGCATTTTCAAAAAATAGTTTGTTGAGGTGAAGTTAATGGAGGAAGATAAAATATCTAGAAAAGTAGCCAGTGTTGAGCTGTCAGGCATTTGAAAATTCTATAACAAAGTAGCAAAAGTTGATGGAGCTATTTCACTTACATTAGGGCAACCGGATTTTCCTGTACCAGTAAAAGCAAAGAAAGCTATAATAAATGCAATAAATACAAATAAGACAGGTTATACTTCAAATGAAGGTATATTAGAACTAAGAGAGGAAATAAGCACGTTTTTAAAAACTCAGGATATAAATTATAGTGCTGATGAAATATGCATAACGGTTGGTGGAAGTGAGGGACTTATGGATGTGTTCGCATCATTTATCAATCCTTGTGATAAGGTATTAATTCCTAGCCCTGCATATCCTGCTTATGAGGCTTGTGTTAAGCTTCTAGGAGGTAAAATAATAAATTATGATTTAAATATGAATGATTTTTCAATTGATTTTGGAAATCTTATTCATACTATAGAATCTGAAAAACCAAAGATTATCGTACTTTCATACCCATGTAATCCAACAGGAGCTATTCTTAGTAAAGGTGATAGGGATAGATTATACAAAATTTTAAAGGATGAAGATATAATAATAGTTACAGATGAAATGTACAGTTCTCTTTGCTTTGAAGATAAATATTATTCTATTGCTCAATGCAAAGATATAAAAGATAAGGTAATACTGGTAAGTGGATTTTCTAAGATGTTCTCCATGACAGGCCTACGAATAGGGTATGTATGTTCACCTAAAAAATACATAGGGTCAATTGTTAAGGTTCACCAATATAATGTGTCTTGTGCACCGTCTATAGTCCAATATGGTGCGCTTGAAGGATTAAAGAGTTGTTTAAAGGAAGCAAATTTTATGAAAGATGAGTTTATTAAGAGAAGAGATTATGTATATAATAGACTTAAGCATATGGGTCTTGTTGTTACATTACCTAAAGGTGCGTTTTATGTATTTCCATCAATAGAAAAATTCTCCGATAACAGTGAAGAATTTTGTGATAGATTGCTTAATAAAGCTAAGGTAGCAGTTGTTCCTGGGAGCGCATTTGGGATTGGTGGAGAAGGACATATAAGGATATCTTATGCTTGTAGTATTGAAATATTGAAGGAAGCACTTGATAGAATTGAAAGTGAACTTATAAATAGTTAAAAGTTAAGAGTTAAAAGTTAAAAGTTAATGAAGATTTTTCTGCTAACGCAGAAAAATCAATGAGAAAATGGAATGCAAGTAGTTTTGTGTAAACAAAACTACTTGCATTCCATTTCTCAACAATTATGAACTTGTCACATATGAGTACTTTCTTTTTTATATATTCAGTACATCATCCATGTTAAATAGTCCTTTATTTTTATCAGCCATAAATAAAGAAGCTTTAAGTGCACCTACAGCAAATACTTCTCTTGAAAGAGCTGTATGTTTTATTTCTATTGTTTCACCTACACCTGCAAATAATATTTCGTGTTCACCTACAATAGTGCCACCACGAATAGAATGTACACCTATTTCAGAGTGTTGTCTTTTATGATTTCCATTTCGGCCATGTACATAATTTGTTTTTTCATTTATGGTACTTTTTATTGTATCACCAAGAAGAAGTGCTGTTCCGCTAGGAGCGTCAACTTTTTCATTGTGATGCTTCTCAATTATTTCTATATCAAAATCTTCATATAACAAGGCGCTTATATTTTTTAGAATATTGTTAATTACGTTAATCCCAATTGACATGTTTGCTGAACGGAATATTCCATTGTTTTTGCTGAAGGTTTCTATCTTAGCGATTTGTTCTTCAGTGTAGCCTGTTGTACATAGCACAACAGGAATTCCTTTTAAACCTCCGAAATTCAATATACTGCCCAGAGTATCCGGTCTTGAAAAATCTAAAATTACATCTACGGCCACATTGCAGTCCTCTAAATTTTGAAATACTGGGAAACTTAATGCTGAACTCGCAAGTCTATCGATTCCAGCTACAACTTCAGCATCATTAAATTTTTGTGAGCATTCAGTAATCATCTTTCCCATCTTTCCAGCACATCCAACTAATAATATTTTAACCATAAAATTAATCCTCCTCTAAAGTAAATCCGTAGTCAGTAAGTGCTGACTTTAAAATTTTAACATTTTTTTCTTCCATATCGCAGAGAGGGAGTCTTAGGGGTCCCACATTATGTGATAATAAATTCATAGCAGTTTTAACTGGTATAGGATTGGTTTCTACGAACAAGGAGCTAGCTAATGAAAAAGTACTTAATTGTAGAGCTAGTGCCTTTTTAGTATCACCGTTAAGGTAAGAAATAGCCATGTTGTGAACATCTTTAGGTATTATATTAGCTAAAACGGAAATAACGCCCATACCACCTATAGATAAAATGGGTACTATTTGATCGTCATTACCTGAATATATATCAAATCTATCCTTACAAAGTGCTTTCATTTTTAATATTTGACTTAAATTACCACTAGCTTCTTTAATTGCTACTATATTTTTTAATGGGCTAAGTTTAAGTAGAGTTTCTGGATTTATATTCATTCCAGTTCTGCTTGGAACGTTGTAAAGTACCATTGGTATATTTATAGCATCATTTATTGCTTTAAAATGCTGAAATAGTCCCTTTTGCGTAGTTTTATTATAGTAAGGGGTTATCACTAAGACGGCATCAACACCAACACTTTCTGCCCATTTGCTCATGGTTAAACTTTCACTTGTATTGTTGTTACCTGTTCCTGCAATTACGGGTATTCTCTTATTAACTTTATTAGTTGTAAATTTTATTACTTTTTTCCTTTCTTCCAGAGTCATTGTTGACGCTTCTCCAGTAGTTCCACATACAACGATTGCATCAGTAGATTCTTTTATATGCCACTCGATTAATTCATCAAGCTTTTCAAAATTAACTCCAGTACTAGTGAAGGGCGTTATAATGGCAACTCCACTTCCTTTAAAAATACTCATAGAATCCTCCTACTAATATATAATTTTTTATAATATAATATATTATTGGTAATTTAAATTGTGTTTCATGAAGAAACCTTATGGATACTTCCATAATTATTAAAAATACTTCCATTAGAAATTTAGAATAACTCACAGTTTATTATATAACTTTAGTATGTAAAAGTGTATAGGTTTTTACACTTTTACATACTATATAACGATATAAGGCACAATCAAGAAAATAACAAGTCAAAATAGAATAGCATACTGGCTTGCTTTTTTTCAAGATGCCTAGTGCAAATCAGTTTAAATTCAAAATTGTGAAAATATATTTTTGAATTATTAACAAATGATCAAAATAAATATAATAAAATTAATAAATCGGCCAAATTTAAAGGATTTAAATGAAAAATCGCTAAAAATGTATCGTAGTTGTACTTATTGGTCAAATCTTTATTTGACACTGTTTTATTATTTATGATAATATTATAAAAATGAAATTGATATTAAACACCTAAATTGTTTTTGGAGATTATTAAAAAACACTTGTATAAATTATTAAAAAAATATTTATTTAAACAAAAAACGTAGTAGTTATCAAAAAAATAAATATAATAATAGAGACATTGTTTTTTATTAGGTACATATCAAATGATAATTTGAGAGTTTGGTATACAATAAACTGAATTGTTATAAATTTTCTAGTTGTTTTGGTAATTTAGCTAGATTTATAATAAGAATCTAGCATTTATATTTTATAATAACAAATATTTAGGGGGTAAATCTATGAAAAGCAAAAAATTATTAACAGTGCTACTTACAGTTGCAGTAGTTTCAACAGTGGCACTATCTGGTTGCGGAAGTTCTTCAGGTTCAAGTTCAAGTAGCAGTACATCAACTACACTAGATAAGGACCAACATCTTAATGTAGAGATTCCAGCGGCTGATATAAAGACTCTTGATTCATCAAAGGGAACTGATGGCTATTCTGCATGGGTACTAACAGAAACAATGGAGGCTCTTGCTAGAGATGAAACTAAAAACGGTAAAGATACCGTTGTTCCAGCTGGTGCAAAAAGCTGGAAAGCATCATCAGATGGTCTTACATGGACATTTAATTTAAGAGCTAATAAGTGGTCAGATGGTAAAGCAGTTACTGCTGATCAGTATGTATATGCACTTAGAAGAGCTGTTGATCCAAAAACAGCTTCAGAATATGAATATCTCCTTGATGGGGCTGGAATCGAGAACATTAAGGATGTAAATAGCGGCAAGTTACCACTTGATAAATTAGGAGTAAGTGCTCCAGATGCTAATACTTTAGTAATAAAGTTAAGCCATCCATGTGCGTATTTTGAAAAATTACTTAATTTCAAATTTTTTATTCCTTTAAGAGAGGATATTGTTAATAAAGCTGGAGATAAATACGGCTCCACAGCTGATTCACTAGTTTATAATGGACCATTTAAAATTACTTCTATGGTAAGTGGAGATAAAATTGAACTTGCTAAAAATAATGACTATTGGGATAAAAAAGATGTAAAACTCAATCAAGTAACAATGAAGTTTATGTCAGATACTAATACAATGTTAAATGCTCTGCAAAGTGGAGAAATTGACTCTGCGGATACATCTCAGCCAGAATGGGTAAATAAATTTAAGCAAAGCGGTAAATTTAATCAAATTACTGGTGATACTGCAAGTAATTCATACTTGTTGTTCAATGCAAAAGATAGCAATAAATTATTAACAAATGCTAAAATTAGAAAGGCTATTTCACTTTCTATTAATAGAGAAGATTACTTAAAGACAATAGGTTTTGGTGTTGGTAAGGCTTCTTATAACTGGATTCCGGACGCAGTTCAAATTGGAAGTGATTCATATAGAAGCAAAGTCAATGTTTCAGTAAAAGAGAGTAATGAAAATCCTAAGACATTATTTCAAGAAGGGTTAAAAGAACTTGGAATGAGTACTGATTTAAGCAAAGTTGTTATTCATGATGAAGAAGCAGGAACAGATGATAAGCATAAAAAAGAAGGAGATTTCTTAATTAATATGTTCAAGACACAACTTGGTGTTACATTACAAGTTGATTACAAAGAATGGAAACAATTCCTTCAGGATGAAACAGATTTGAAATATGAAATGCAAAGTGGTGAAATGTGGTCAGCAGATTATAACGATCCAATGACATTCATGGATATGTGGGAAACATCAGCAGCAGCAACTACAAATGGGTATTCAAATCCAGAATACGATAAACTTATAGAAGATGCAAAGACTCAGAATGATCAAACAAAGAGATTGGATGACTTTAAGCAAGCAGAAGAAATTCTAATAAATAAAGATGCAGTTATTGCGCCAACATACAGTATGGGTCAGAGCATATTCTTAGAAAAATATGTTAAAGGTGCTCAGACACCAGTATTCTCACCAAGCAGTCCAAGAGATGTAGAATTTAAATATGCCTATATTTCAGGAAAAAACAAATAATCTCATATATATTTAAAGAGATTGCGGCAGAGATATTCTCTCTGCCGTAAAAATATTAGATATACTTTATTTAGGAGGAGTCAAGATGCTAAAGTATACTTTGAAGAGATTTGCTTACATGATTATAACAACATGGATAGTCATTACGTTGACCTTCATTATGATGCATTCTATACCTGGTGATCCGTTTTCAAGTGCAAAGAGGTTACCGCCAGAAACAAGAAAAAATCTAAATATCAAA
Organism: uncultured Clostridiaceae bacterium; assembly: GCA_963725425.1. Classification (GTDB taxonomy): domain Bacteria; phylum Bacillota; class Clostridia; order Clostridiales; family Clostridiaceae; genus Clostridium_I. Next base: position 150,495 of record CAVRYJ010000042.1, on the reverse strand, counting down.
TATGGTTTAGATAAATCGCTTTCCACTCAATATGAATTATTCATGAAAAACTTAGTTTTACATGGGGATTTAGGTGAATCTTACACATATCCAGGGTTAACGGTAAATAGCATTATAGCTCAAAGGGCACCAGTATCAGCAGAACTGGGAATAGAAGCTTTGTTTTTTGCATTGGTTATAGGAATATTAGCTGGAATTATAGCTGCGTTTAAAAAAAATCATTGGCAGGATCATGTAGTTATGATTATAGCTATTTTAGGAATAGCCATACCATCTTTTGTTATGGCAGCTTTGTTACAGTACTTTTTTTCTGTAAAATTAGAAATACTACCTACCTCTGGGTGGGGAAGTTTTAAAGATACTATTTTACCAGCACTTTCTTTAAGTTTAGCAATTATCGCAGTTTATGCTAGATATATGAGATCTAGTTGTATTGATGTTTTAGGACAAGACTATATAATGACAGCAGAAGCTAAAGGTGTTTCTAAGGTTGTTTTAGTTTGGAAACATGTTATAAGAAATGCTATTTTACCTGCTATTACTATACTTGGGCAACAGATTGCAGGTATTATAACTGGAACTTTTGTAATAGAAACAATTTTCTCTATTCCTGGAATCGGAAGATATTTTGTTTCATCCATAACTGATAGAGACTATCCAGTTATATTAGGAACCACTATTTTTGTTGCAATTGTATATATTGTTGTTGTGTTTGCGGTAGATATTTTATACGGTCTAGTAGACCCAAGAATAAGACTAAGTGGTGGCAAAAAATAGGAGGAGAAAAAATGTCAGAGATTTCAAAGGAAAAATTTAAAATTATTGGATGTGAAAATAACAACTCCGACGAAATAGTTAGAAAGAACATTACCTATTGGCAAGATGCATGGAGAAGACTGAAAAATAATAAGGTTGCAATCGTTTCATTAGTTTTATTAGTTGTAATCGCTATTCTAGCCGTAGTTGGACCTATGTTAAGACCATTTGGAACTAATGGGGTAGACAATACAATCCAGAATACAAGCGCAAATGCCACTCATTGGTTTGGAACTGATGAACTTGGTAGAGATTTGTGGGTAAGAGTTTGGATTGGTACTAGATCATCTATGATAATAGGTGTAGTTGGTGCCATTATTGAGCTTGTTATAGGTGCAGTATATGGAGGAATATCTGGATATTTCGGTGGCGTTGTTGATGATATAATGATGAGAATTATTGAAATATTAAATAGTATACCATATTTGATTTTAGTTTTGATGGTAATAATTGTATTAAATAGTAGTGGTATAATACCATTAATTATAGCTATGGCTTTAACTGGTTGGGTAGGGATGGCTAGACTTGTAAGAGGACAGATTTTGACAGTTAAAGAGCAGGAATATGTTTTGGCGTCTCATGCACTAGGAGCAAGTTCAACAAGAATAATAATGAAGCATTTATTGCCTAATGTAATAGGGGTTATGATTGTTGATGTTACCTTTGCAGTACCAAACTATATTTTCGCAGAAGCCTTTTTAAGTTATATTGGACTCGGGGTTCAACCTCCAAGCACAAGTCTAGGGGCACTATGTTCCAGTGGTCAAACTAACCTTATGTTTTATCCTTTTGAGTTGTTTTGGCCTTCGTTAATAATATGTTTGATAATGTTGACATTTAATCTACTTGGTGATGGTTTGTCAGAAGCACTAGATCCAAGACAGAGACAGTAAGGGGGTAAAACAATGGGAAAAATATTGGATGTTAAAAATTTAAAAGTGTCTTACCATACTTATGCTGGGGAAGTTCAATCAGTTAGGGGAGTAAGTTTTGATTTAAATGAAAGCGAAACACTTGCTATAGTTGGAGAATCAGGATGTGGGAAATCTGTTACAGCAAAATCATTGATGAGATTAATACAGACTCCACCTGGAGAGATTAAGGAATGTTCAGAAATTACGTTTGATGGGAAAAACATACTTGCAATGAATGATAAGGAACTTAGGAAGCTTAGAGGTGGAGACATAAGCATGATTTTCCAAGATCCTATGACATCTTTAAACCCTACTATGAAAATAGGAAAACAAATAGCTGAAAGTATTATGATTCATAGGGGATTAAATTCGAAGGATGCTTTTGCAGAAGCAGTGAAGATGCTAGAAACTGTTAATATACCAAATGCAGACCAAAGAGCCAATCAGTATCCACATCAATTTTCAGGTGGTATGAGGCAAAGGGCAATGATAGCAATAGCTCTTGCATGTGACCCAAAAATTTTAATTGCTGATGAACCTACTACTGCGTTAGATGTAACTATACAAGCACAAATTATGGATCTTATGAAGGATTTACAAGATAAGTTTCGAACAGCTATAGTGTTAATTACTCATGATCTTGGAATTGTAGCTAGTGTTGCACATAGAGTTCAAGTAATGTATTCAGGATTAATTATCGAAAGAGGAAATACAGACGAGATTTTTAAAAATCCTCAGCATCCTTATACTTGGGGACTTTTACTATCAGTTCCTAGACTTGATGCAATAAATAAAGATGTATTGTATTCATTGGATGGAACACCTCCGGATCTTTTAAAACCACCAGTGGGATGTCCATTTGCTGCAAGATGTGAGTATGCAATGCCAATTTGCACGGAAAGTATGCCTGATGAAACTAAATTATCTGAGACTCATTCAGTTTCATGCTGGCTTCAACATCCTATGGCACCTAAAGTAAAGTCACCATTAAATGTAGGAGGTGAAGAGTAATGTCCGAAGATGATTCAAAAGATGTTTTAATTGAAGTTAAAAATTTAAAAAAATATTTTAACGTTGGAGCTGGAAGTACACTTAAAGCTGTAGATGATGTAAGCTTTGTAATTAGAAAGGGCGAGACTTTAGGACTTGTTGGTGAGTCTGGATGTGGTAAGACAACTTGTGGAAGAACAGTACTGGGATTATATGAAGCTACAGAGGGTCACGTATATTATGAAGGCACAGACATACACAGTTTAAAGGGTAGAGCTAAAAAAGATTTTACTAAAAGGGCACAAATAATATTCCAAGATCCTTATGCTTCATTAAATCCAAGAATGACAGTTGGCGATATAATTGCTGAGGGTATTGATATTCATGGTATATATAAAGGTGAAGAAAGAACTAAAAAAATATATGAAATGCTTGACCATGTTGGATTAAATAGAGAACATGCTTCAAGGTTCCCTCATGAGTTTTCAGGAGGGCAAAGACAGAGAATCGGTATAGCAAGAGCTCTAGCTATAGAACCAGAGTTCATAGTGTGTGATGAACCAATTTCTGCTCTTGATGTTTCCATACAGGCACAGATAGTAAATTTGTTAATAAAATTGCAAAAGGAAATGGGTCTTACATATTTGTTTATAGCTCATGACCTTTCAATGGTTAAGCATATATCAGATAGAGTAGGCGTTATGTATTTAGGTAACATGATGGAATTTGCAAGTAGTCATGATTTATATGCAAAACCCCTTCATCCATATACTCAAGCACTGTTATCTGCTATCCCAGTGCCTGATCCAGAGGTTGAGAAGACAAGAGAGAGAATTAAACTAGAAGGTGAAGTGCCAAGTCCTATCAATCCAAAACCCGGCTGTAGATTTGCGGCAAGGTGTAGATATGCAATGCCAGTTTGTTTTGAAGAAAAACCAGAATTTAAAGAGGTAGAAAAAGATCATTTCGTTAGTTGCTATCTTTTCTAAAATGGGTGTTTATACACTCATTTTTTTGTGCAAAATAATACTTTTGGAACGGTGATACTAAAAATTAATTTCAAATATCTCCTAAATAATAAATGATTGTATATATAGTTTACTTTATGTAAACAATAAAAATATAATATTGTTATTTGGGGGGAATAAGAATGGGAAAAACACCACTAAAAAAAGTAATTAAAGCAAAGCTTAAATCCAATAGAGAATTAACTCCACTAGAAAAGGTAAGAGAAAAAATAAAGTATGAAATAGCTGATGAATTAGGACTTAGTGAAAAGATTGATAAACTGGGATGGGGTGCACTTACAGCAGAGGAAACAGGAAGAATAGGTGGAATAATGACAAGAAGAAAAAAAGAGCTCGACATTCCCAAAAATGTTGAAATACAGGAAAAAGGCGAATAGTGATATCAAATATATATTGACTTATATGAAAAAGTTATATAATATTTTATGTGTGCTTTTTAAGGCATGTCAGAGAAAATAAACTTGAAGATTCCTAAACTGCTAACAATGCATAATAGTTACAGCGGGATGCAGGAGAGGATGGTGAATATATGAATTGCTATAAAGACTTTGCTCATATTTATGACGAACTTATTCAAGGTGATGTGGATTACAAGGCATGGGGTCAGGTAATTTTGGGCATTTGTAGGGATAATAACATAAATTTCGAGGAATATTTAGATCTAGCTTGTGGGACAGGGAATATTACAAAAGAAATAGCTACTTCATTCAAACATACTTGGGGAGTAGATTTATCTGAGGATATGCTCATGGAGGCGGATAAGAAACTTAGAGGTGCAAAGATTAAAGGGAAACTTGTGAGTCAGGATATTTGCAATCTAGAGTTGAATAGAAAATTTGATCTTATAACCTGCTGTTTGGATTCAACAAATTACATACTTGAAGAACAGAAAATCGAAAAATATTTAATGGGTGTAAAGAAACACTTAAAAGAAGATGGGATTTTCATCTTTGACATAAATTCATATTATAAATTAAGTCATGTGTTAGGAAATAACGTGTTTACATATGATGAAGGTGATGTTGTGTATATATGGGAAAATAATTTCGAAGACCAAGTAGTGGACATGTTCCTTACCTTTTTTGTTAAGGCTAGTGAAGGGTATGACAGATTCGACGAAGAACATAGTGAGAGGGCTTATACTGAGATACAAATAGAAAACTTACTTGCTAAATGTGGCTATTCAATACTTAAGAAGTTAAATAACTATTGTGATTCAAAGATAGAAGAAGATACTGAAAGAATAGTATATATTGTTAAGTAAATTAAGGGACGGTAAAACTATGGAAGATAAATTAGTTATAGCAACTGCAAAGAATAACGAAGTCAGAATAATAGCAGCAATTACAACAGAACTTGTTAATGAGGGTACTCAAAGGCATAAATGCGCGGCTACGGCATCTGCTGCTCTTGGGAGAATGCTTACAGCAGGAACACTTATGGGGGCAATGCTTAAAAATGAAAGTGATTCCCTTACACTAAAAATCAATGGAGGCGGAATTGCTAAAGGAGTTGTGGTTACAGCACATAGTGACGCAAGTGTAAAAGGCTATATAGGTAATCCTAATGCAGACTTACCTGAAAATAGTAAGGGAAAATTAGATGTATCAGGTATAGTTGGAAAGGATGGCAGCCTTACCGTAATAAGAGACATGGGACTTAAAGAACCATATATTGGCCAAGTACCAATTGCCACAGGAGAAATTGGAGATGATTTTGCTTATTATTTTACAGCGTCAGAACAGTTGCCTTCTGCAGTTGGTGTAGGCGTTCTTGTGGAAAGGGATTTAAGCATTAAGGCAGCAGGTGGATTTATAATTCAAATGTTACCAGGACACAATGAACTTACAGCAGATTTAGTAACTTATAGGCTTGAGGAAATACCATCTATAACAAAGCTAATAAGTGATGGTATGAGTATAGAAGAAATATTAAAATTTATATTTGAGGATATGGATTTAAAAATATTAGATGAAATGAAACCAGAATATAAGTGCGATTGTACAAGAGAAAAAGTAGAAAGAGTTTTATTAAGTATTGGTAAGAAAGATTTATTAGAAATATATAATGAAGGAAAAACAGAGGAATTAAAGTGTAATTTCTGCAATGAAGTGTATGAATTTAGTCATGAGGATATTGGAAAGTTATTGGAAGAAAAATAAAAAATTATGTCAACTGAATTTGAAAATGTCCCAAAAAGTTTTAATTATTAGCACCAGCAATAGCTGGTGCTTTGTTACGCTTTTAACCTTATTTTTGGGTATAGCAAACACATCTTACAACTTAATTTTTTTAAGTAAAAAGATTTTTTTAGTTTTTTTATGCTATGCTTCCTTTTGGCGATGAGCCTGTTTGTTACAGTACCCTTCAAATGATGCTTTCCTCCATGGGTGATTCATCGGTGGTATGTAGCGTTTTTTAGGAGTCTTAGGGATCACCGCAAGGTCAAAGTTCCTTGATGAGGGAACATGCTCTGGAAGCAATTCAAGAGCATAAACTTTTTCATTTACACAAAAATATAGCTCATTGTTAAACGCCTTTATTACTATACCGCAGGTACCTTTATGATAATACACAGGGTGAGCCTTAGCATCCACAGGAAGATAATATCCTTTATTGTATTTTACACAACTCCCATTGTCTACTTTCCTACCAGCAAGTACACCAAGAGTTAAATTGATTTTTTCAATACTAGGTTGTGTTTCAAATACAGATTTGATATTATCTAATGGTAGCGCAAACTGAGCATTGAATTTTTTTATGTAGGAGTTTAAAAATTCATTTGCTTGCTCAAGTGTGCCTACTCCGGCTAAGCGCAATTCAATTGGGAGTCTTGATTGCAGTGTTTGGAACATTCGTTCCACTCGTCCCTTAGCTTGTGGAATACTGGTGGTTTTAATATCGATTCCAAGTTGTTTGCATGCATAGCCAAATTGAGTGAAAGTGTCCTCTTCGATAGAAGGGGATCTTTTCTGTTTATACTCAAAAACTGTACGCCTATCGGTGTAAAACATATATGGAATACCGTAGGTTTTCAATATTTGCTCAAGTACATGATAATATCCATTTAGCGTTTCTTGGGCATCAAAATAAGCGCCTACAATAGCTCCGGTAGAATCGTCTACAGCGATATGGAGTTGACTCTTGGACTCACCAAACCAAAGATGAACAGATGCATCCATCTGTAGCATTTCTCCAAAGTATGCACATCTCGGGCGTCTAGGATGTGCTTCTTCAATAGCAAGAATGGAGCTCTGAATAATACTAGCTTTTTCCTTCGATTTTGTAGATTTTCCCATATCTATTAGTTTTGCTTGTAAAGCTTTTTTAGTAACACGATTTGCCTTTGGTGACAGGATGAATTCCTGTAAAAGGATAGAACGTACAGTGTTTGATGAAACTGTAATTCCTTCAAAATCTTTTAATAGCTCTGAAAAATGAATCAGATTGCTGTCTTCATACTTTGTGCGATATAAATCAACAATAGTTTGTCTTGTAGCATCTGGTAAAGCGTGTGCAGGTTTTACGCCACGGTTTCCATGGATAAAAAAGTTCTTTCCTTTTTCTTTATAGCCAATAATCATTCTATTAATATGTCTAACAGTGCAATTAAGTTCTATAGCTGCTCTTCGCTTATTGCCATTAATATCTACTAATTTTTTTATTATTTTATATTTTGCATTTTCATTCATCCTTAAATCTACCTTTCTGATTTTGTCCACCTCATTTCTTAGTCATGAGGTTTTATTATACTACATTCTTTTGGGACATAATCAAATTCGGTATAATAAGACATTATCACAATTCGATCAGAGTTATTGGAAGAAAAATAAAAAATTATTGACAAATTGTGAGTTATATTATAAAATATAAATGTTCAGAGTAGTATTGGGCGCTTAGCTCAGCTGGGAGAGCATCTGCCTTACAAGCAGAGGGTCACAGGTTCGAGCCCTGTAGTGCCCACCAATATTATATTGACCTGGTAGCTCAGCTGGTTAGAGTGCCGGCCTGTCACGCCGGAGGTCGAGGGTTCGATCCCCTTCCAGGTCGCCAAATATTTAAATGAAGTTTGCTCAGCCAAAAGTTGAGTAGTAGTATTTTGTCACAAAAATTTAAGAGTTTGACAAATGATGCAGGGCCAGTTAGCTCAGTCGGTAGAGCAGAGGACTGAAAATCCTCGTGTCCCTGGTTCGATTCCGGGACTGGCCACCAATGTTTTGCGGGAGTGGCTCAGTGGTAGAGCGTCACCTTGCCAAGGTGAACGTCGCGAGTTCGAATCTCGTCTTCCGCTCCAAAAATGGCGCTATAGCCAAGTGGTAAGGCAGAGGTCTGCAAAACCTCTATCCCCAGTTCAAATCTGAGTGGCGCCTCCATAAAGAAACCCTTGAAATTGGCTGGTTCCAAGGGTTTTAATATTAATTAGTATTTGATGATTTTCTTATGGGCTGTCCTAAAACTGTCCTAAGAAAATCATTTTGCTTTTTGATAGCTTCGCCAAATACTTTGGCAGCTTCCTTTTGCATCTGAGGTTTGATGTGAATGTAAATATCATCTGTTATAGAAGTTCGACTATGTCCTAATCTTTTTGATATCACATTACTGGATATTCCTTCTTGGAATAATATACTTGCATGCGAATGCCGTAAACCATGAAAAGCTATCTTCTTAAATTTATCACTATGTTTATTAACTAACTCAACTTTCGCATGACAAAAACACTAGATTTTCCTTTATGAAAGCAGGTAATGTTGATATAAAATAGTCCCAAAACGAGTTAATTTGTGCTTTTGTCAAAGAAAGATTTTCTTGTAATGCATCTTTAAGCAACTCTAGCATAATTCTAATAGCCTCGAAAAATTGTATATCTTCAAGTTCATCACAACAATTTAAAAATAAGCCACCTATAGTACGTAAATCTTCATTGTTGCGACTTTGTGTAGATAACATAATATATCTAGTAAATACAATAGTAGTATGTGCAACCATTGATTCATAAGAACGTCCTTGAAATTCTTTTGCAAGATTTAAAAAAGATTTGTTCATCTTAAAGAAAACTTCAATATCCCAACGCCTCCCATATATCCTTATGATTTCTTCATCTGTTAATGTAATATCTGTTGAAATTAATGCTAGCCTTTTTTGGGTTTATTGCGATCTTTTACAAAGACTATTTTTGCCTTTATAGGCGTAGCCTGTGAATCTTCAACTATTTCAACAATTACAGATGCCTTAACTTTGGCTTTGCCACGTTTTTTCTTTAGTAAGGCATATAAGGATTTTAGATTCAATTTTCTATTTCCATAAGTATAAAAAACATTTGGCATGGCTTTAACCATAGCTATTGTATGAAATTTGAGTTCTTAAATTCTTATTAAAGTTTTTGGATAAGTGAACCAACTATCAAATAAAACATAAGTTCCTGGAATAGCATAAGCTGTCGCTTGCTTTAGTAGATCAATCATTGCATCAGGAGATTTTTTTATACCCTCGGTCTTTATTTTATATCCATTAGTTCGCTTGTCTTTATTTGAAATTATTGGGCATATACGATTTTTTTTTGCAGAACTTAATAATGTGAATGCTAAAGGTAGAAATGTATTTCCATCAGGCCACCCTAACGTAAGCATTTGCACGTGGTCAAAAACATTTGCTAGTAGTTCTACTGCTTTACTTCTCGTTCGGCTATAGAATGAATCATCAACAATTAAAACATTTACTCTATCCTTTGAAGCCAATGATTCAATTTCATTTTTAATTATTGAAGATGATAATAAAAATAAAAATTTTCTCCAGTTAAAACGTGCTGAATTTAAAAATCTGTATACAGTATCTCTGGCGAAAGAAGTTTCTGTATTTTTAGAATCTAATGTACGGAACAAATTTTTGCCTGTAAACACTAGCAAGAAAATGAATTTAAATATTGAACCACAAGGGAATCCTTTTTCTTTGCAAAAATTTGATTGCTTTAAAAGAGAATTAATTTTATTTTTTCTAAAAAATATATCAATAGTAGATTTAAATTGTTTTTCAGTATCATTTTTTTTGCAGTTAGATACTGAAATCACAGGCTAGGCCTAAAAGAATCATGTGCGAAAGTTGAGAAATTAATAAAGAAAATTCTATGTATGTCAATAACAGCAGTAATGCTATTATCTACAACTGGTTATGTAGCAACAAACAATACATCAAGTGCGTCACAAAGTACGACATCAAAAGACCATGCAATATCAATTAATCTAGTAGCTTTTAAGGATAGCGTTTTAAGTAAATCTATTAACACTAACAATGAAAAGAATTCTAACGTAATTGTACCAGGCAGTTATGAAAAAAGTGCTTCTACTGATAGAATAAGTGGTGTAAGGATTTGTAAATCATATACTTAAATAATAATGATAATCTAGGAATGTGCAAAATATCAAAAGGGTTTTAAAATATAGAGAGGTGAGTGAAAATGAAGTTATTTATTGAAATATTGCTAGCTCCCCAAATAATATTTTTTTTAATATCAGGTATCACAGACTTTAAGAAAAAAAAATATCAAAGCGGAACTACTAATATTTTGGCTTCACTAGTTGCTTTGGTTACATTTTTATTAGCACTTTACGAAAAGTTACACACAACAACAATTATCTATATATGGATTATATTACTCATCGCATGGGCAATAATGGATGTAAAAACTTGGAATAGAATGTAAATAACAATTTAATATCTTTTTCTTATAGACATAACCATGGTTGAATATATAAAATTAAGTTATATAAAAAGCTTTTCCAGGTATCGGAACTATATTAAGGCCTGAAGGAATCCAAAAATAATGAGTAAATCAATTAAGTGCCCCATTATTCAGGAGAAAGAATAGACGGTATTTTTTATGGAGTTATGACGTATTTCAAAAAAGGTTCATACAGTAATTACCTTAAAATATTAAAAAGGTACAATTAAATCTCCAAACGTTTGGGGATTTAATTGTTACCAAAAACTATAGTTAAATGATACATATAAAAATGAGGAAAAATATAATGATAAATAGCTTTAATTAACTGGATGGGGCTGTTGCATTAAGCAATTTATATACAATATACTGTTTTATAAATGAAAAATCAACACAATATATTCTAGTATTTACTCTTAGTGCAGCAGCCCTATGTAATTAATTTAGAATATGTTACCTTTCATGGATAAATAGTAAAATTATAGGAAAATATTTTTTTCATTCTATATGGTTTATCATAAATACTATGGAACCTATTAGTGAAATAACAACTGATTTGTATATTTCTAGGTTTAAACTTTTTAATATTATGTGCGTTTGTTTGTCCTCCTTTTTGTAAAATTTTTGTTTATATTATTATTATATGTCCTTTTGGTAATAAATTTAGAGTTCATTACAATTTTGTAAAATACTAATGCATAACAAATGATAGATTTTATAGTTCATTTAGAGTATAGTACAGACAACTTAAAACGAACACATCCTAAAGTCGCATTATATCGTACTAAATATATATAAAATTGGTTCATAAATTTAATTGACCTTAAATGAACTAAATGGTAATATTAGTATACCTATAAGGCAATGGGAAGGAATGGTATCACATGAACACGTATTTTTATATAAGGGTCTCCAGTAAAGACCAAAACACTATAAGGCAGGAAGTTAAATCCAAACAATACAATATACCAGTTGAAAATGTATTTATTGAGAAGGCAAGGGGAAAGAATACAATTGATAGACCAGTGTTAATTAATATGATGGCTGCATTAAAAAATGGTGATAAATTAATTGTAGAAAGTATAAGTAGGTTTGCACGAAACACAAAGGATCTAATAAACCTAGTAGAGCAGTTAAATAGTAAAGGTGTTATATTTGTATCTCTTAAAGAAGCAATTGATACAACTACACCAACAGGAATGTTTATGTTAACAATATTTGGAGCAGTAGCACAGCTTGAACGTGACTACATAAAGGATAGACAAATGGAAGGCATAGCTATTGCAAAGCAGGAAGGAAAGTATAAAGGTAGAAAGGCAATAGAATATCCTAAACAGTGGGACGAGTATTACAAAATCATGAAACATGGACAAATAAAAGCCATTGATGTAATGAAAATATTGGATTTAAAGAAAACCACTTTTTATAAATTAATAAAAGGGTACGAAGGCGATTAAAAGTAGGAGTGACATCAAACGTAATGGTATAATATTCTTAAGAGTTGAGTCACGACGGTAAAAAAATGTGCTGCATATAGAATGGATAAAACAACTCAATAAATAGTAAATTTAGTCAATTCAGAAGGGGGAGATATTAGATGAATGGATTGGCACAGCTAATAATATTAAGAGGTAATTCTGGAAGTGGTAAGACTACCACAGGCAAGGCTTTACAAAGAAAATTTGGACATGGTACAATGCTAATTTCACAAGATGTTGTTAGAAGAGAAATGCTATTTGTGAAAGATGGACCTAATCCAGAAGCCAGCCGGTTATTATCGGAACTTGCACTATACGGAAAAAGCAATTGCAATATTGTAATTTTAGAAGGTATATTAAATTCAAAGTGGTATAAAAACTTATTTGAAAATTTACTGGATGAGTTCAAAGAGCAAATTTTTGCATATTACTTAGATATACCTTTTGAAGAAACTTTAAATCGTCATCAACAAAAACCAAATGCGCATGAATTTGGAGAAAAAGAAATGAGAGAATGGTGGAATGAAAAAGATTTATTAGATATTATTCCTGAAGTATTACTGTATAAAGAATTAAGTTTAAATGAAATAGTGGATATAATCTATAAAGATGTCATTAAGTAAAAAATAATTCCAATTTGTAGAGTAGAGGTAATATAATTTCAGATTCAGTTCTGTCACATCATTCTTATTTGACGTCATAACAGTTGCAAGATGGTATATTAAAAATATAAAAACAGATAAGGACGTGATAATATGTCAAAAGTACTTTTCTTAAATATTCCAGCTCATGGCCATGTTAACCCAACATTGGGAATTGTAGATGAACTGATTAAAGAAGGTGAAAATGTAGTTTATTTTTGTACAGATGAATTTAAAGATAAGATAGAAAAAACTGGAGCTATATTCATGAGCTATGGTGATGATCCTAGCTGTTTTAGAGTGAATCCTAATGATCATAAAATTGATCCTATTAATGGTTATTTGAATTTTATGAATAAAGCTCTTGATGAAAGTGAAGAATTTATCCATGAGATTTTAGAAAAAATTAAGGATATAAAGTTTGATTATATAATCCATAGCTCTATGTTTCCTTATTCAAACATTATTGCTCAAGTGTTAGAGCTTCCTACTGTTTCTTCCTTTGCAATAATTGCTACAGTAAAAGAATTTATGTTAATGAACTCATTATCCATAAATGAAGATAAAATAAAAAATCATCCAATTAACGAAACTTATAAAAGAGTGGAGCACAACTTAGAGAAAACTTACAATATTAAAATGCCCCAAATAATTGATATGTATTTTAATAGAGGGGATATCAACATTGCTTATACTTCTAAATATTTCGTTTCACGTATTGATTATTATGATGATAGTTTTAAATTCATAGGGCCAGCAATATATGAACGGAAAGAAAATTTGGATTTCCCATTTGAAAAATTAAAAGGTAAAAAAGTAATTTATATTTCATTAGGTACGGTTTTTGGGAATACTAACAGTAAGCTTTATGATATATTCTTTAAAAGCTTTGGTAATACCGATGTGATTGTAGTTATGTCAGCATACAATATAGATTTATCTACATTTGATATACCACAAAACTTCATTGTTAGAAATTATGTTCCTCAGTCGGAAATTCTAAAGTATACTGATGTTGCTATAACTCATGCTGGAATGAATAGTATTAATGATTTGTTGTATAATAATATACCTTTTGTGTCAATACCTATAGGAGCAGATCAGCCGTATATGGCAGGAAGGGCTTCAGAGCTTGGAGCAACCATTTCTCTCGATAAAGACAACATTACTCCAGAATTGCTAAAAGATTCAGTTAAAGAGGTATTATCTAATCCAAAATATATTGAAAATATTAAAAAAATAAGTACTTCTTTTAAACAAAGTGGTGGATATAAAAAAGCAATTGAGGAAATTTTTAAATTTAAGAAAGAAAAAGGAATATTAGATTAATTCTATTTCGGATAAAGTGGATATACGAATAAAAATGAGCTGCATTATGGTGCTTTTTTAATAAAATAAGTAAATTTAAATATGAAAAAGGGGCTGTCTCAAAATGATTAAAAAATCATTTTATAAGACAGCCTTTTTTCTATATTAATTCGAAAAAATTACTTGAAAATCAGCCTATTTGTGGATAACTTCTAGTGATTCTTTTATTTATGTGCATAACAAAAAGAAGATTATAATATCTCCAATTTTTAGTATTATATTTTTATGATTTTACGACGCTTTTATTTCATGCAATAAAATACCACATCTATTCTGTTGAATTTTATTATGAAATTTATTTATATTATATCCAAAGCATAAAAGTGTGAATTCAGTTTTTACATTCTTTTTCCCTCTGGTCAGAAACTTCCTAAACTTATGATCTTCTTTTAAAACTCCAAAAGCACCTTCAACTTGAATTGATCTATTTACTCTTAGCATTTTACCAGTTGAACTTGTTATATTTTCTAAAGATTTTAATCTTCTTTTTAGAAATTTCTTAGACGTCTCTAACCTTCTATTGCCTTTAGCTTTTGTGCATTTTCCTTTGTATCCGCAATCACTACAATCTTCACACTCATAAGCTGTTACTTCAGATTCGTACCCTGATTTTGATTTTCTAATTCGTTGACCGATAGGTTTTAACTTTTTATTATTGTGGCAAGTATACTCATCTTTTTCTTCATCATAAGCCATGTTTTCTCGTTTACCTATTATGTTTTTAAAGCTTCTTTTTTTCATACGTTCATAGGTTTGGGGTTTAATAAACGGAGTTTGCTGGCGTTTTTCTAAGTACATATAGTTCTCTTCACTTTCATATCCAGCATCTGCTATTACATTATCAAATTTTTCTTTGAAATTTTCACTAAGTTTTTCTAAAAACGGAATAAAAGTTAGTTGATCTGATCTTTCACTAGAGACATCTAAACCAACAATATATTCACCTTCAACACCAATTTGCATATTATAGCCTGGTTTTAATTGTGAATTTCTCATGTGATCTTCCTTCATATGCATGAAAGTTGCATCTTTATCAGTTTTTGAAAAGCTATTTCTACCATCAAAAATTTTATTATAGCCATCATATTTTTTCTGCTTTATTATAACTTCGCTAAGGCTTTCCATGACCCTCTGAATTTTAGTTTTTCTTTTACCTTTTCCATTTACAAATTCTATGTTTTGTTGCTTTTTTACTTCCATTAAAAATCCTAAAATTTCTTTAAGGTATTCTACTTCAGCCTTCGGCTGTGGAATTATGTATTGGGTATTAAAATCAGTATTTATTTCTTCTATAATTTTTATAATTTTTTCTTGCAACTTAGCTTGAAATTTATCTGTGGATTTTTTCCATACAAAAGTATATTTATTAGCATTGGCTTCAATTTTCGTTCCATCAATAAATATATTTTTAAATTGAATTTCTCCATAATCATTTAGTTTTCTAATTAGTTGATTAAATAAATTATCTACAACATCCACAAGTCGTCCGGTTCTAAATCTAGCTATTGTATTGTGATCAGGGGCCTTTCGGCCTTGTAAGAGCCGCATGAAATTTATATCTCGTCTGCAAGCCCGCTCTATTTTCCTGCTTGAATAAATGTCATTCATATAGGCATAAATTAATATTTTAAATAGAATCTTCGGTTCAACTACCGGATTTCTTCCTTGAGAAGAGTACGCCATAATTAGTTTTGTATAATCTAATTCCTCCATTATCTGGCTTAGTAGTCTCACTGAGTCATCTTCAGGTATCAAAATTTCTGTTTCCACTGGGAAAACTAATTGATAAACCTTGCAATTATTGGTATAATTCTTTTGTATGATTTCGTTATTTAACATATCTAAATTATACAAAAAAGTGGATTCTTTGGAACCCACTTTTTGTTTTTTGAGTAAAAAAGTTGCCTCAAAATAGAATTTAATTTTTATTTTGAGACAGCCTCTTTTTTATATTTAAGTCTATTTGAAAGGAGGCTATTAATTTTGTCTATAAGTAAACAGGAAGGAAGAAATCAAACTGAGTTAATTAAGGCTATATTAGAATCTAAAAGTATTAAGTATTCAGAATGGTTATATGAGATACAAGAAAAATTTATAAATGAAAATCGTGCATTTATAATAAAAAAGCTTACTGAAAAAGAAAATGTACAATAGCCGGGGTTATGTAGTAATGTGACAAAAATTCCCGTTACACAAACTATAATTTACCAATTCAAGTTTAATGCATTACAACTAGGGGTAGTATCAGGGTTGTTACCGTGTATTTCAAATTATCATAAACGGTAATTAATGATAATTTGTTTTTGAAATTAGTTTTGAGAACCATTCTAATGGATTTAAATACCCTATTTTTTATAAAATTACCTCCTACTATAAATAATAAAACAGCCTATTATAATTTTTATAGGTATTCATTACAACTTCAACGGTATTGTTATGAAGAAGGGGTATTTAGCCCTCAAGACATTAATTATTTTGAATTACATTAACAAAAAACATTTTTTCACAATAATCTTATTTAGTATCGCTACTGAAAAATCGAATAATTAAAAACACCGTATTATTGAGAAAATTGAATTCTATGGTGTTTTTGCGTAGAATTTAAAGCAAATAATGGAAAGAGGTAAGAGTAGACAATGTATAAGCTACATCATAAGAAAGTGGGTTGATATGAATTGAAAGAATTATCAATTTTGAGTTATACATACGGAGTAGGGAATTTTCCTATAATTAGTTCGATTTATCATAATAATAAAGAAAAAAATATTGCTAATTTTTTTCCTAATCAGGCTAAAGTTGATATGGAATTAGTAGATAAAATCTGTGAAGCAATTAAGAGTGGATATAAGATAGATTATAATGAGAACCCTACAAATAAGGATTTAAAATAATTATCCATATATTATTTCAAATCCTCAATATTTTATCAAGTGGAGGTGAAGAAAATAGTGTTTAATGATGTTATAGTGAATTACAAAGGCAAAAATGTGGAGCTACAATGAATCAATTTAAAGGTATAGACCATTGGGGTGTGCATGTTTATCCATGGTATAAGTGTTCAAATCCTAATTGTGATAATAAATGTGAGGACATTGAGGATTATATGATTATAACTTATCGTAATGTACGTAGGGAGGAGGAGGAACGTTTAAAGAAATACTATCTTGAAACAAATAAAAAGTTTTCACTTCAAGAGGTTTTAACACAGAATTATTTCTATGAAGTTGAGGAGTTTTATTGTAATGAATTAAATGGTAGTGATAGATGTAGAATAGATAAGGAAGGAGCATTGCAATTGTATGTAGATGAAGAATGTATTGATATTGATGGTAAGAAATTAGAGAGTGGATGGATCTGTTGTAATATAACATTATTTTGGTTAAATGCTAAATTTAAATTAACTCGTTAGTTCATTAATAAGAACAATATAAGGTGAGTGAAATGAATGAGAAATTAGAAAATACAGCTATTATACCAGGGCAAATTAATGCATTTGAATATTTAATTTTAAAGGGAAATTTTGTGCCAAATAAGGTGACAAGATTAGAAAAAGACAAGAAGAGTCAATTCTCATCCCTAAAACAGAAGAAAGTATATATGAAGTATTTTAGTAATTGTAAAGTTATAAGATCAATATTATATTGTAATGGAAGTATTGGTATTGAAGTAATAGAAGATCATTCAATTAAAACACACTGTATAGATATAAAGGGAAATGAAATCATCTTGAATGGAAGATCGCATGTATTTCCAATGGACAGTATTTTTTATTTTTCAGGAATTAAGATTAAAACAAAAAGGATCCAAATTGCTTTCCTTAATGAAATAATAAGAAGAAATAGAGATTATATTAGAAGGATTATAAAAAGTAAGGGTGATTATAATATTTCAATTGAATATGAAGACAAAGTAACCAGTATCTTTCCTTGTGGATGGGTACTGGATTTTTATTCCACAAATAAAGTTCAGTGTTCAAGTGAAGAGATTCTACAAAATGTAGGTGGAGGTGTGATGAATGAGTGAATCAAGAGTTACAGTAGAGTTGCTAATAAAAACTAATAATGAATTGTCTCTAAGCTTTGTAGATGTGGACATTTCAAATTTTTTAGAACCAGGTAGTAGAGTAAAAGAAATCTTAATAAAGCTTAACTATGAAAAAGGATTATTAGGAGTAAATACTATTGATACAGGTCCAATTAATGAAGCTACTAAGGATAAAATAATTGATAGAGATAACCAGGATATATTTGATAAATATCGCCAAGGCATATCAAAAACAATGAGTAAAGTAGAATATGAAACTCTATTGTCCCTGGATGTTATGAGTCATTCAAAATTACAGGGGTTTAGCCAAGAAACACGACAGTGTGCAGAAAAATAATTATCACCATGAAGACAAGCATCATGGTGATAATTATTTTTACTGTTTTAGTAAGGATGAGGTATCTTTTTTCTCATTTTAAGTTTAGGTGCGATAGCTTTCAGCGCACAAGCAACAGTTATTCCATCTACTTCACCAAGCACACTAACTAATTTTTCAGTATTCCAAAAAAGATCTGATGGGTGTACAATATGACATCCTGCTCCAAAATCAGGGATACAAGCAAAATATCCAAGGCGTGATTCTCCGAATATAACCATTATCCCCGATCTACTTTCTATTCTCATCTCATAATGACTTCCATGATTTATTAAGTTAACAATCAAACCAGACCACTCTTCTATGCCATTATCAGTTTTCATGCTACATTCAAAATTCATTTCTATTCAGCCTCCTACGAAATTTGATAATTAAGTTTTTCATGTACTTTTTTTAAAGTTTCTTCTGAAATTATTGTTTCTCTAATTTTAAAAGTGGACAGTAATCCACCATAACAGAGTTGATTTATACGTCTTGGTACACCAGAAGTTACACTATGGATAAAATTGAAACATTTCTCATCAATTATTGGGACTTTCGCCCCAGCAAGAGTTAGCTGGTTGTTTATATATTCTTTTGTTTCGTTCAAACTTAATCCCGCACAATCGAGGAAAAGAAATATTCTCTGTTTTAAAGGTTGATTAACACCAATATTTAGTTGATTTCTTAAAGAGGGCATACCTGATAAAATAAGAGAAAAATTGTTCCCCTCATCATAAAAACTTCTTAATTCATCAAAAATTGGCATAGAAAGTGTGTGTGCTTCATCGATTATAATAGTATTGAATTTGCCCAGCGCATTTTGTTCGTCAAAGAAATTTATAAGTTGAAGTTTTATATCATCAGCATTATATGGCGGCTTTAAACCAACCTTTATTGCAAGAGTTTTATACAGTGCTTTTTTATTTGGATTAGATAATTCTATGCCTGCAACTCTGAACTGTGATGGATCTAAACCATTTACTGCATAAAATATAAGTGAGCTCTTTCCTGTTCCAGCTGCACCAGTAATACATACAATTTGCCTTGACATAAAAGCTGAAGACAAAAGGTCTATATTATCATTGAACCGTTCGTATTTAAAATATGATTTTGAACGTTCTAAAAAAGGAATATAGCTTAATTTGAAATTTTGACATATAGAACTATTTATTGCACTCATATTTAGCGCCTCCGGCTTCAGTTATAGAATTGATTTGTTGTTCATATTGCTTTTTTATCTCGGAGAGATAGTATAGGAAATTGCGATTAAAGTCTGGGGATTTCTCTTTAATATCATCAAGTATTGATATTAAAATATCCTTGTTAAATTCTTTGAATGTTTTCCAAAGATCATAAAGTTTGCTTTTTTCCGTAAATGTTATATTGTCTATTGAAAGTTTATCAACAACTATGGAAATAAACTCACCTTTATCAATTACAATTTCTTTATCTTTTGGCGCTCTAAATATTCCTGTATCTTTATTTTTAGGAGCTTTTCCTTGGCTTATATGCGAAGCATCTTGGGTATTATATTTAGAGATGTGCTGTGCAACCTGACTTTTAAGATATTCTTGATAGTTACTTTTTATATTCTCAAGATATTCTTTAGCTATATCTGATTCCACTTGTGGATCTTCTTCTAAAGGTCTGACACTTTTATGTTTTGTATTATTGAGGTCAATTATTTTAGCAACGCCATAATACTTGTCATTATAATAGGTATGAAGAATTTCAAGATGGAATGGATTATATCGTATTTCGATTTTCTTCATAACTAAGGATGCGTCGGCTTCATAGGTATTACCATTAAAGGATATTACACCATATTTAGATACACTTCTTTCAGAACAATGCATGAAAATTTCATTAAGTTGAACAGGCGATAAGTATCTCAATTTGGTACCTTCAGTCAAAGATTTATTCCATTTTTCAATAGGTGTCATCCCAATACCGTTATGAAGCTTTTCGTGATACTCATATTTAAGCCACGCTTGTAGCATGTCATTTAATTCTATTATATTTGAAATTTTATTTTTTCTAATCTCAGACATAAAAGAACTTTGAACATATCTCCAATATTTTTCTATTTTCCCTTTCCCAGATGGATGGTATGGAGTTGCATATTTTAAAGTTATACCTAGCTTTGCACATATTATTTTAAATTGTGCTGAGATATATACTTTTCCATTATCGACATACAAACTTTTTGGAGAACCAAATTTAATAACGGCCTTTTGGAGACAATCTTCAAGTCTTGTTAGCGTAGCGTCAAAATAGAATTGACAGTGTAATATACGCCTACTGTGATCATCAATAAAGCCTATGAGATAAACTAGCCGGCTTTCGCCGTTCTTATCCGTTAAATAACAGGCTTCCATAATATCACTTTGCCACATTTTATTGATACACTCTTTTTCATGTTTTATATATACTCTATGATCCTTAGTGAGATTTTTTCTGGTATAACCATAATTGTTTAATAGTCTATTTACTGTACGGAGTTTCAAAAAGCCTTTTTCAATTTTCTTAGCAAGTTCCAGCATTACAATAATTTTTAATGCAGACCTTGTTGGAAGTTCTTCTTTAAGTTTCATTATTTCATCAATAAGCTCCTGTGGTATAGCTGGATGTGTACCTTTACTTGATTTAATTTTAGGTTTTAATCCATCGAATCCAAATTTTTTGTAGGATGAGTAAAATTTGTATAGAGTTCTGTATGAGTAAGTTATTATTTTTTTGTTTACTACATCATTAAACTGTTGATGCGAAAGTTTTTTAGCTGTTTTGTCTACAAAACCTTTGTTTGCTTCAAGCATGGGTGTAATTACTTGTAACTTAAAAAAAGCAATTGCATCCTCGTCTTTAATATTTCCAACCATTATAAAAAGCACCTCCTATTAACTTTGATGCATCAATCATAAAATATGGGAGCTTGTCCTGTAAATTCAGAATTTCTTGCTTTTTTTAGGAATATCAAACTAAGAAACAGTTGGATAATATTTGATAAAATTAGAATGACAAAGGAAGGAAAAAAATAAAACGAATATTGTATGATAAATTCGAATTATGGGTAATTCGCACTAAAATAAAAAAGTGGACAATATATATCTCGTGGAAATTATCGTAAAAATTTGAAAATTAGGTTTAGTGAAGATAGACTCGCATCTAGGAGCACTCCGTACTCAGAACAAATTGAAGCTGTCTTAATTAGTAGATAGATTTGTTTAAACTTTAGTTTTATTTTTAAATAATCTGAAAAGCTAATAACTTCAATATTATTATTTAGGATTTCTGTGAACCTACTGTTCAGTAAAGCCGATAGGCTCCTACTCATGCAACTTCTTTCTACATTAGAACAAGAACGTATTAGAATATCTTCACAATCAATAGTATCTGCTGAGTCATCTGCGTATTGAAAAACATACTCACCTTCTTTCACGTTATTACTGATAAATTCAATTAGTCCGGTATCAACTTTGTTATATTTAATAATATTTGAAGGAAATAAGCTGATATAAAACCTTTCTCCATTGCTTTTTCTCCAAAGCATTGTCTGGATTTTTATTTTCTTGTATCTTATGACACCGTCCAACAGAAAGAATAATCCTCTTTTAAAAGTACCATTCTTCTTCAATTTATCTGACTTAGGAATACCAAGGTTCTTCCGAACAAAAACCTTATCAACATAATTACAATAATCATTAATATTGGTATTGATTTCCTTATTGATTTGTATTATGATGTTTATAGGTTTTTTACACGTACTTAAAGCCTAGACAAAAAGCACAAATGGTATACACTACCAAATGTGCTTTTTGCTTTTTTTATTCCTGTGATTTTTAATGACTAAAAATCAGTATTTACTGAAATCATTCTTGACCTATAACACCTGGAGAAAGAAACAAATAAGGAACTTGTAATGAAAGCTATAGATGTGGCCATTATAAATAATGCTAAAAAATTAGGTTATATATTCAAGACTTTAAAAGATTGGGAGAAACGGGGGCTTAAAACAACTGAAGTAAAATCAGTAAAATCATTCGGTGTACGAGTTAGTACATTAGATATAACTAGGAGATGAAAATAATGAAGTTAAAAGAAAAAATAAAAATGCACAGTAAAAAAGTTATGGTGGGGATTATAGGAGTAGTTACAATGCTACAAATGCAGGTAACACCTGCTTTTGCAGATGCCAATGGTGCATTAAGTGCAGCAAAAGATGATGTAATAAATCAAGTTAAACCAATAGTAAATGGAACAGTAGTACCAGTACTGCTAGTATTACTTGTAGCAGCAACTGTTTTTGCAATATTTAAAGCTGTTATGTCTTATAGAAAAGGTAGAGAGGTTGAACTTGGATGGGTGATTGGACTTGTTATTGGAATAACACTTGTAGCAATATTCCCAACATGGGGATGGCAGTTAATATCATAAAAAGAAGGTGGAAAAATGAAGTTTTTATTCACACAAATATTAAATATGATTTTTGATGGAGCTGCAAAGGTACTAACAAATATTTCAGCATTGTCATTAGATATATTTAGTCAAGATGTAGTAATAAATTTGCTGGATTTTTTTCAACTGTTAAGATGGATAATATTAGCTGTAGGAATATTGTTTGGAATAGCAAATTTTTGTATTGAGCGGATAGAAGGGAATGATATACCACTAGAAAATATTTTTATGAATATATTTAAAGGTATAATAGCAGTTTCATTTATTAAAGATGGAGCTATTTTTATATTTACTCTTGCAAATACAATTACAGCTACTATAAGTGGGATTTCTCCTATAACGGATAAAGATATTACTACTATAATTTCATCGCTAACGAGTGGATTAGCACAATACTCCGTATTATGGGAAATACTATTAGTAATTGTTACTTTAGGATTGTGGTTCATTATATTATTTCAAGCACTTAAACGAAGTGGAATGTATATGATTCAGATAATGTTTGATATTTATATATATTTGGATTGCCTTCAGGAAACACAGAAGGTATTTTAGATTGGAGCAGGCAGACCGTAGCCTTAGCAGTAACAAATGTACTTCAAATTTCTACATTAATAGAAGACTTCCCAATAAAGATGGTAAGAGAGAAGCAGACTTTGTTCCCATAGTAGTTTGGGGGAAACAAGCCGAATCAACAGCCAACTACATGACTAAAGGAAAACTTATAGGTATTAGTGGAAGGATACAAACAAGAACATATGATGCTAAAGATGGCACAAGAAGATATGTAACGGAAGTTGTTGCTGAAGAAGTTCAATTCCTTGAATTTGGAAATAAATTATCTACAGATGGTGATAAAAATAAATCTGATCAAATTAGAGATACAAACAAATCATCTATTGGTGTGGATATTACGCCAATAGATGATGGCGTAATACCGTTCTAAATGTCCTTTTGGAAAAAGGTCGCACCGTTTGAAATCAAGTTGCACTGTGATTTTATCCAATAGTCTAGAGCTTAGAGTATATTTTTCGCTAAAAGATGCCCGCACACCTATTAGATTATCTCATATCATATTAAAGTAGATAAAAATTATTAGTGAGGTATGATTGATGGAACCTTATTCAAAAAATTCAAAGCAAGGTATGGCACAAGTGGGTTATATGTATGGAAAGCAAAATATGATGGGTATGCAATGTATGTGCCCAATGATGAATATGCAGGGTATGTGTCCAATGATGAATATGAAAGGCATGTGTCCAATGATGAATATGCAAAGCATGTGTCCAATGATGAATATGCAAAGCATGGACCCAATGATGGATATGCAAAGCATGGACCCAATGATGGATATGCAAGGCATGAACCCAATGATGGATATGCAAGGCATGAACCCAATGATGGATATGCAGTTTCCTATTCCAATGTTAGTAAAATCGCAGCAGATCTCACCTAATCAAATTCAAATTTGCTATGATAGAGATGTTGATGTGATGCTAGGAATGAAGCCAACTAATTACTGGATACAAGATACAATGAATGTTAGACCAGAAGGTATAGCTACTCTTGGTAGAAATGATAAAGTAAATTCTAGAAATTCACTTACGAGGAAAATGGTTAATATAAAATCAGCAAATGGTTCAACAAGAACATTTATATTAACTTTCAATCAGGATATTACTTCTGGAGCACAATATAAGGTAATAATTTGTTATGTAACAGTTAAAGGAGCACCTCCTTACAGTGGAAATAATGGAATGGCTACTTTTATTGGCAAATAACTATTATTGGGGTAGCATCTTTCTAAACTTAAAGTTTTAAATTTTTATGTTCCAATGTAACCTTTTGTATAAAAGGCTACATTGGACATAACATCATAAAGCATTGATATATAAAGGCTTACAGTGAATTTGAATAAAGTGTTTTTCTTATTATGCATTTGAATGTATTGTTTTATTGTGTTTTGAATACCACAGGTTTTACCTGTGGTTCTAAAAAGCTTATAGCTATGAGTGGAAAAAAAGAACCCCCTTTGCTAATATAAAATTAGGTTCGCCAACCAATTTTAAAGGCAAAGGAGGTTATCCAAATGGACATTCAGAGTTCAGTTGCAGTAAATGGAATTGCAAATACCATATTGTGTTTGCACCCAAGTATCGAAGGCAGATAATATATGGGAAAATAAAGGTTGATATAGGGCAAATACTAAGGAAATTATGTGAGTATAAAGGCGTAGAAATAATAGAAGCAAATGCATGTCCAGATCACATACATATGCTAGTGAGTATACCACCGAAGTTAAGTGTTGCACAATTTATGGGATATCTGAAAGGTAAGAGTTCGCTAATGATATTTGATAGACATGCAAACTTGAAGTATAAGTATGGAAATAGACAATTTTGGTGTAGAGGTTATTATGTGGATGTGCGACCTTAGAGGGGTTGTCTGAATTATGCTAAAAGTATTTCCCGATCATCTTGGGGTATTCCTACCAGTTGGTGCGTTTAAAGTAATTTGCAGGTTCTAAGCAAACTGGGACAACGGGGCAAGTATGGTATCTACAACCACCACTGCAACTAGGAAAAGATTCATATGGATAACGCAAGTGAAGTATTGTAGAATCGTCAAGTAGAAAAGGCGAAAGGTAGATGATACGCCTTACCCAAAAGGGAATATAGGATGATTGCCGTAATTGTTCACGTACGGTAATAAGATGACAGAGGTAAAGCTCGATCCTATCGGTTTATTGGTACATCCTAAGTGAATCATAACTATTCAGATAGCTGGACAAGGTTAAGCCCTATGGTCTCCTGTAAAATGGTAGGCAAATCGTGAGAAATGTACAATGACTAGAGGGTAAAGGATGCCGAAAAAGCGAATGGCTCTATGTAATATAGAGTATAGGAATTCAAGATTTGTTCCAATTGAAAGATAGCTGACTTCGGCACGTATTCTATTACAGGAAAGGGATGAATTACTATGGATGAACAAGGATTCAATGGCACGAAATGTGAGAATCGTTCAGACAGTTCTGATGAGATGAAATGGCAGTCAATCGACTGGAAAATAGCTGAAGAATATGTTAATAGACTTCAACTCCGGATAGTAAAGGCAGTAGAAATGAGAAAATGGAATCTTGTAAAAAGGCTTCAGTATCTCATAACACATTCCTTTTATGCGAAGGCTTTGGCGGTAAAAAAAGTGATTAGAAACAAAGGTGGGAAAACCGCTGGAATGGATAAGGTACTTTGGACAACAAATATGCAAAAATATCAGGCAGTTATCGACTTGAAGGTAAAAAAAAGGCTATAAGCCAATGCCGACAAGGCGGGTTCATATCAAGAAGGAAAATGGAAAACTGAGACCACTGAGTATTCCTACTATGAATGATAGAGCAATGCAGACACTATTTTTGTATGCACTGCAACCAATAGCAGAGACTATTGGTGATAAGCGTAGCTTTGGTTTTAGAAAATATAGGAGCTGTGCGGATGCAATGGAGCAAATTTTTACAATGCTATCATCAAGAAGGAGTGGCCAGTGGATTCTAGAGGGAGACATCAAGGGTTGTTTTGATAATATAAACCATCAATGGATGTTGGATAATATTCCAATTAATAAGATGATACTCAATAAGTTTCTTAAGGCTGGTTTTGTTTATAGAAAACAACTTTTCCCAACTACAAAGGGAGCAATTCAAGGAGGAACAATTAGTCCAACTCTTGCAAATTTGACACTAGATGGACTTGAATACGAAATAGCCAGGAATTATTTCTTGACAAAGAAGGGAAAAGTCAGTTACCACAATAGAAACAATCCAAATCAGCTGAATATCGTAAGATATGCAGATGATTTTGTAGTAACAGCAAATAACAAAGATGTTCTTGAGCAAATTGTGGTCATAATTAGTGAATTTTTGAAAAAAAGAGGACTTGAACTATCCAAGGAAAAGACAGTCATAACTAATATAAATGATGGATTCGATTTTCTTGGGTGGAACTTTAGAAAGTACAGTAGTAAGTTGATAATCAAGCCATCTGTAAAATCTCTGAATAAAGTCACAAAGAAGATAAGTAAAATTATACATGAGAATAAGACAGTAAAGCAAGAATTCCTAATTTACAAATTGAATCAAGTTTTGAAAGGTTGGTGCAATTATCATCAGCCAGTTTGTGCAAAGCAGACATTTGAAATTTTGAATTGTCGTATATTCACTATGGTTTGGAAATGGGCAAAAAGAAGACATCCAAACAAGGGAGCAAAATGGCTAAAAGAGAGATACTGGAAAAGTAAAGGTTCAAGGGACTGGATTTTCTCGGATGGAAAAGAAGCAACTTTAATCCTACCATCTGACATACCAATTGTTAGGCACGAAAGAATTAAACTCGACATGAACCCGTACACAGAAAAAGAATATTTCTTGATAAAGAGAGAACGAAGAAGAGCCGCAAAAAGAATGGCATATAAGGGAACAGCCGCTTTCAAGTTTAGACTAACAAAAATGAAAGATTTGAAAGTTTAGGATGCGTGAGCCGTGTGAAGGGAAACCTTCAAGCACGGTTCTTAGGAGAGAAAGAACTCGAAAGGGTTCTGACTTATCCGACACAGTTGGAAGAAATAAAAAGGCGATACAAGAGTATATAAAAAATCAATTACAAGAAGATATAGGAAGTGATCAAATAAGTATGAAAGAGTTTATTGACCCGTTCACGGGTGAGCCTGTAAATATAGGCAAAAAGCAATAACCCCTTTAGGGGTAGTCTGTAAAAATTATGCGGTTGGCGAACTTATTCAACGTGTCTTGAGACACAGCCAGTATCAGGCCCTTATAATAGGGCTAGTGCATGCCACCCGTTTAACGGGTGGTCATGACTGTGTTTTGAATAGCACGTATAAGCCTTATACGTGCTTTATTGATAATTGTTATTCATAATGCTTGTCAATACACACTACATTTTTTTTGTTTCCATGGTTATATATTTATGTTACAATTTAATTGTGATATATAAGATACAAGGAGGTTAGTTTAAAATTGTATGATGATATAATAGATGAAGTTAAAAAGATTAAGAGTGGATTTAAAGAAATTGAAAAAGAATCAATGTTTATAGTCACTAGCAATTCGACAGATGATTGTTTTAATATATCAAAAGAATTATATTTATCCGAGTTTTATCAGGTTAGAGAGCTAGCTGTATTTATCCTTGGTTCTATTTCTTATAAATCAATTGAAGCATTATTATTCCTAAAGGAAGAAGTAAGTTTAGATAAAAATTGGCGTGTTCAAGAAATTCTAGCAAAAGCATTTGATACATATTGTAATAACATAGGATACGAAAATGCATTAACTACTATCAAAGAGTGGTTAAGTGATAGTAGGGCTAATGTGAAAAGAGCAGTTACAGAAGGTTTGAGAATATGGACAGGTAGAGATTATTTTAAACAGAATCCTAAAATAGCAATAGATTTGCTTTCTAATTTGAAAAATGATGAAAGCGAATATGTTAGAAAATCAGTTGGAAACGCACTAAAGGATATAAGCAAAAAACATAGTGAATTAATGATTTTGGAACTTAAAACATGGGATTTGTCACAAAAACCACTTAATCAAGTATACAAACTTGCAATCAAATATATAAAATAATGTGGAGGAATCTTTGTATGAAAAATTATGATAATTTTTTTCTAGGAGCAAATAATTTAGCTGAAGCAAAAAAGTTTTATGAAACTATTTTAAGATTAAAGGTAAAATAGGGGTAGCATACCCGAAAATGATATTTCGTACGCATATACCATATTAAAAGATAACTAAAAGTTGGGTCATAAAATTAAGTTATATAGCCATAAATAATAAGCGTAATGGTTGACAAGTGAGGTCGTTCACAATTAATATATCAATATTGGTCTTTCAAAATTTAGAACAATAAAAATTTATATATAAAGAAAATATAGCTTAAATTACAATGGAAGAACAAATTATTTCAAAAGTATTTGGCACAATTATCAGCTAATTATTTTTCTAATACCTGAAGCGGACGGAGGGAAGCAAATGGGAATATTTTTTCGAAAATTTATTAATGGATTTGAAATAAATCCAAAATTAAAGATTTATAACAAAAGAATAATAATGTCTAATATGAAGGTAATTAAAAAAATCGACTTGACATTTCAATCAACCGAAGACTATCAACAGGTTAATTATAATTACTTAGAAAATTTAAAAGATCTAAAACAGATATTGCCTATACCTGTGTTTTTACTAAAACCTCTAAGAAAATATAATCTTCATTATGAGACAAACAATTCTCAAGTAATTAATTTTCATGGAAAAAAAACGGTGATTTATCTCCATGGTGTAGGAGGTATTGCTGAGGAAAATTCGATTCTTCATAGACAATTGCTTGAAAATAATTGCGATTTAATAAGAGTTTCCTATAGTATTGATTATAAAAAAAATAATATTTACTATCCCAAAAATGCAACAGATATGCTTCCATTTTTAAGAGAAATTGAAATTAAGGTAGCCCCTGTTGTAAATGAAGAATTAAAACAGGTTATATCTAACCTGAATAAAGAACATCCAGACTTGTTCGAGAATAAAGAGATTATTATAATCGCTCATTCTTTGGGAGGGGGAATAATAGCTAATTTGGTAACTGATTTTAAGGAGATAAAATTTAGTAAATTAATTAATTTAGATGGTAACTTAATGAATCCCGCAATAAATACAGGATTAGATATTAGCCAATTGCACCTTAGTCAAGATAGTTTGTTTAATATAAAGTGGATTGATGAAGAGAATGATACTAATGATTCATTAAAAGCTATTGGCCAAGATTATTGTAAAAGAATAAACACACTTATAAGCCATTCTACAAATAAATGTATTTGGATTCAAATAAATGATACTACACATTTTTCATTTACCGATTTTCCCAATCTCTTAAAACCTTATAAGATTTTTAAGAAGATTGCAGGGAATAGTGAATCAGCAGAGAGAATTAGAAAATATGTTACTGAATTTATTTTTCAACCTAATGTTTTAGAAGTGGACCCGCACGATTGTTTAGTTAAAAATAAAGGTTACGACAAGTGATTTACTATATATTATGGTATCCTCATGAAAAGTATGCAGTACAAACTGAAGAAGTAAGGAAAGCAAATGCCAGTAGGAAATCGGATACTTTATCACCAAAGTAGGTAGTAATAAAATGAGACCACTTGGTATACCTATACTAGAAGATAAAATAGTACAAGGTGCTTTAGTTATTATTTTGCAGAGCATTTACGAAGAGGACTTTCTACCAATATCATTTGGATTCAGACCAGAGAAAAGTTGTCATGATGCACTAAAGAATTTAAGTGATAATATAATGACAAAGAAAGTTAACTACGTAGTAGATGCTGATATAAGTGGTTTCTTTGACCATGTTAACCATGAATGGATGATAGAGTTTCTCAAACTTAGAATAAGTGATAGTAAGATACTTGCTTTGATTAAAAGGTTTTTAAAAGCAGGCACAATGGAAAAAGGTGAATCTAAAACTAAGAGGTCATTATAATTATTATGGTGTTAGTGATAACTGGGACAATCTAGTAAAATATAAAAGGCAAATTGTAAAAAGTCTGTTCTAAGCATGTGGCCGGTTTTCACACGTATGTCGGCTGTAACCCTAATAGAATCCATAAAAAATAAAGAAAAAATAGGTACCGTACTTAGAATAAGTGACATAATTACCTAAATAATTGCATTTATGGTCCCATATTTTTTTTAACGTACGAAATATCATTTTTGCGTATGCTACCCTTATAACAAAATCAATGTGTCGGTTCAACACCTGACGCATGGATTTTGTTAGTAATTCTGGTCAAAAGATATAAAAAGTATATGAAAACATCACGATGGAAATAGAGTAATAGATTTTAGAGGAACACATTGCTAATGCTGGGCATTGTCCTATATGGATAGGATTCTTTTCGCGTTCAGACTGTAAATATGTTCCTTTATGCTATCCGGTAAATTTAGACGCTCTATTCTGTTAATTTGTCCGTCGATGGTTGCATAAGGAGTATCTGTGCCGAAAACGATATGTTCATACCCGAAATCATCGATTGCCTGCTTAATATCACTGCCCTGAATTCTCTTAGAACTTGAAGTATCAAAGTAGACATTTTTCAAGTTTACACCGCTTTCACTGAAAAGATCCGTACCTATCAAATGCCCGATAATAAATACGGTGTTTTGGTTTTCACTTATAAAGTGCAGGAGCTTCAAGACTTCATTTTTAGAATATAAATGAATGAAAATAGGCAATTGATTTGAAGATACGATATCAACCAAATTTTTGAATTCAATGCCGTCAATCTTGAATGGATTCCATGATTGCTGCAGTTTGATTCCCTTGGGCTTAAATGTACGGATAGTGTTTTCTAGCTTGTTCATGTACGTGGCATCAAGCGGGTTCACCCAAAGAAACTGGACAATCAACTCTGGGAGACAGTTCTTCAATTCATAGACAAATTGATTGCCGTCGCCGTTATCTTTAAAAAAGTGGTTATACGCTATCCGGTTCATCCAATTCATCATATAAATGCTGTCTGGATTCTGCTTATAAGGCATACTCGGCGGCTCCCGAAGACTTTGCATATTCTTGGGGCTTGTGCATAAAACAATCTTCCCTATATCATATTTTGAGACCGTATTTTTTATGGAATCAACAGAATCATAATTGCCCGCGGCATGGGCATGAATATCAATAATCATAATTAAAGCTCCTTTTCATGTACGGATTCATCCCTGACACATGGATTTTTATTGGAAGGTACGATCATAAAAGATACGGAAAAAGCAGTTACAAAAAACAATTTGATCGTACCGCACCTTCAAACAAATATTCTTTTCTTCTCCAACTTGTTGATACTCCTCATTAAATCGTATGGCTCTTATAGATTGTCACATAAAATCCGCTTTGAATAGCATAAATTCCTGCGGTTAATCTTGATATCCTGGCACCTACGACTACAACCTTTTTCATTACGTTTTTCTCCTAATCATATCTACAATCCAATTGCTTTCTGGACATGGCATATCCGGATTCACGGCTACTTGCTCCGCGATGCCCCGAATGGCGCACCAGTAAGCAATGCCAAGCGCATAGGGATCGCCGTCCCGAATTGTACCGTTTGCCTGCCCTTTTTTCATCAACAGGGAAGTCGGCGTATAGATATCAAATCCTTGAAGAAGGTCTTTTACGCCTTTTGGTGCAGTTTCATTAAAAAAAGCCTGGTTCATCAGCACGAACATTTTTGCGATAAACGGTTGTGTGTGGATGTTATTAAAGATATGCTCCGAAGTATCTTCAAAAAACTTAAGCGGTTCCTTATCGGTCTGGACCATCGTGCTCATCGGCCCCGAAACTCCATATTGAATCAAGTTTTCATATAGCTTTTCCTTCGACACAAAGTAATGAAACAAAAGTCCCACGCTCATGCCAACACTTTGTGCAATGTCACTGATTTTTGTGGCAGCATAGCCTTTTCGGATAAAAAGGTCAAGCGCCGTCTCTATAATTTCTTGCCTGCGCTTTTCGCGCTGCTCATAACGTGTACCCATATATTGAACCTCAATTCATTGAATTTATATTCAATATTTATGTTATACTGCAAATTATCCTGTTGTCAAGGAGGAGAACGATAAAATCTAAAAAATATATGCACACCACAACGCCCTTGTTTATTTCCACAGTTACACATTTATGTTACAATTTAATTGTGATCTACAAGATTATTTAAGATGCATCTGAATCGTAATTTATGATGTATAAAGGAATACTAAAAAATATTTTTTATGGATGGAGGTTTTTTAATGTTTGAGCAAGATTACATGCAAAGGATAATAAAGGGCATTGGTCAAGTAATTATTGGTATATTTATAGGAAAAAGCGCCGTAGAGAATAATATAAATCAAGATAATCATGATTTACGTATTTCCGAAGATGAATTATTAGAGTTTATGATTAAAAGGTATATAAGTGATGGTAAAATTAATGAAGCTGAAAATATGCTGTTTGAAGCAATAGAATCAAATAAATCTCAGAAAAATCTAGAAATATCATTGTTTTTTTATAATGAAATTAATAAATGGAATGAAGATAAATTAATTAAGTATAATTTTTCAAAATATGAAATTAAAGAAGGATTAAAAGACATAAAAAAACTATATGATGGTCAGCTAAATTAGTTTTGAAAGGCGAATTATATGTACGCCTTTTTAATTTTTGCAATTTATTGCGTCAAATTTAGGTTCTAGACAGCTATTATTAATTCTCAAAGAATAGGTCGCTCCTACGAGATCGACCATAGGAGAATAATTTCACATTGGTATTTTCAATTTTAATGTCAACATTTCTGTGCTATTAACTCCCATTATTTCACAACATTTATATTTTAATTTTATAGAAAAAATAAAATTCATAAATAATATTCTTGATAAAGATATGATAAAATCAGATCTCATGTACCAGATAATATAAGATATAAGTAATAAGTTAAATATAAATAATAATCATGCTAATAAAACTATACAAAATAAAATTAAAAAAAACATGGAGTTATATGTAAGAGCAATATCTGCTTGCTAGATATTGCCCTTATTATCTATTGAAACTATAAACATAATTAAAAAATAACAGCATAAATCTACTTAATAAACCTATAAAAGCGGTAGTTATTTGGTTTTTACGCTTTTAGTAAGTAAATTAGCTTCATAATCCATAGCCACGCCATACTCGTTCAATACTTTGCCTTGGTGATGCTTTCCATCAGTTAAGAGGTCAACAATGATCTTGCCCCCTTGCGGAAGAGTCTTCATGAATGGTCCTGTCTTATTTCCGTTCAAGTCAGTAGTAATCCCACCCGGCATCACACCAAATATTTCAACTGTGATATTATTTTTTGTATAGTACGCGCCAAAAGCCGCAATCATTGAGTTTAATGGTGCTTTACTAGTCATATAAGCGAAAGGTGCAAAGAAATCATTGGCAACTGTTGGGATGCTCAAATTCAAGATACGCCCATTATTAGCCGCTAATATTGGTGTAAAGGCTTTAATCATTTCAAAGTTTCCAAAGAAATTCACATCAAAAACTTCCCGTAATTCAACGGAAGTGAAATCTAAAGCACTCTTATGCATGTCACCGGGGATACCGGCATTGTTAATCAAAACATTCAAGTCGGCATGATTTGCTTTAATATATTTCGTAGCAGCATGAATAGTTGACACATCATTCAAATCTACTTTGATCCATTCCGCATTGACACCACCTGCTTTGAGCTCCTCCACGGCTGCTAAGCCACGTTCTTCACTACGTGCTCCCAATAAGATTGACCAACCTTGTTGGCCTAATTGGCGGGCAGTTTCAAAACCAATCCCTTTATTCGCACCAGAAATTAATACTTTGTTTGTCATAATATCTCTCCTTTGTTTTCAAGATTCAGGTTATTTTACCTTTTGGGCTTACTATCTTGCTCGTAGTCCATTTCTTTTCCGGATGAATTGCTTTTTCCATTATATCGCCTCCTCCAAAATATCTGTTATATATGTGATCCTATCGTACAATGTCTACTAAGTCAATACAAAAACCGCCATCTGCTACATATCAAGAAAAGTGTAACGGATCAATTATTACTTGTTGTTGTTTGGAGTAAGTTCAACTTCAACAGCCTATAATCTCGTAAAACAACTTAGGGATAAAGGATATAAAAAATGTAGAAGGGTGCCCCAGAACTCTTTATATATTTAAAGAAATATATAAAGATGGGTGGCAAGAATAAAAATGCCACCCATTTGCCACCAGTAATAGAAATATAATAATACGTAACAAAACAAAGATTCATATATTTAAGTTACTAGATATCACAAGTTAAACCAATTGAGTAGGCAAATTACAACAAATAAGAACAAACGCAAACATGCAATTCAGTTTGAATTAAACAAACGCCACACGTGGAGACTATGTTTGGATAGTAAAACAATAGGCTGATATCAAAACTAATAGTTCATAATATAATTATGAAAATTGATACTTCAAAGAATGGCTCGACTATGCGCTTTATAGGTATAATAGTATTTAAAAATAGTGTCTGATTTACCATTGTAAAGACCTGCAAAACCTCTATCCCCAGTTCAAATCTGAGTGGCGCCTCCATAAACAACTTTAAAAGCTACCTACACTATAAAATGTGTAGGTAGCTTTTATTAATATAGAATATTTAAAAAATACAAACTATAAACAGAGTTTACATGCAGTATTTAATATTGACAAGAGACGTACATAAATAAGAGGTATTATGTAAATATAGCATTTAAAGATTACCCCCTTTAAATATATAAAGCGGTTAGAAGTTAATTTCTAACTGCCTTTTTTATTGGAAAATAAAGTTCTGGGGTATCATCTGTAATAGGTTCAAATTTATAACCCTGGTCTTTGTAATATTTAATTATTTTAGGTAATGCAATGCATGTATTTTTATGCATGTAGTCGCAATGCAGGAGCAAAACGATTGTAGATAGATTTTCACTGTTATTTGTTGCATCCTTATATATTTTATAGGGAGAAAGCTTAGGATTTATGCCATCTAGAGTTTCCATATTCCAATCATATATTTTAAAATTACAGTTATGTAGCCTTGTTAGTAAGCTGGAATTTAAGTGTTTTTTACTACCACCGGGAAATCTAATTATAGTGGGAGATACACCTACTACCTTGTTTAGTTCATCTTGGCATTGATTCATTTCATTAATAAAGTTGTCAGAGCTTGAGTAAATTCGTTTAAATTTATGCGTGTATGTGTGCAATCCTATACTATGACCTTCCTCATGAATCCTTTTTACTACATTCTCTAAACCAGTTATTTGATTCCCTATGACAAAAAATGTTCCTTTTACATTATTCTGCTTTAAGATATCTAAAACTTTACCTGTTATTGGGTCACTTGGACCATCGTCAAAGGTTAGGTAGATTATCTTATTATCTTGATTTGCATCTTCAAGATAGGTGTTTAGACCTTTTATTGGTTTACATATCGAAGCATTAGCATTTTCATTGAGTACAGACATAAGCAGAAAAATACTAAAAAGGCATATGAATAATCTCTTTTTATCTTTCATTTTGATTTCTCCTAATATTAAAAAGTATAGTTTAGCGTTAATTCTCAATTATTATTAACTTAGTATAAGTATTTTATCCATTAACTTTACGTTATAAGACTATTTTCATATTAGGAATTTTCAAAGAGATAAAAATCAAGTATGTCCGTTTATTTTTCAACATACTTGTTTATAAATTAAATTTTATGAACTGGTTTAGAATTCTTTCTAATTATATTAATTAGAGTTTGTGGGTAATCAGTTATTATACCGTCAACGTGCAAACTAATTACACTTCTCATGGAATAGGTACTATCAACTGTCCAAGCATATATTTTTCTATGGGATTTGTGAATATTGGCAATTAAGCTAGGCGTAAGTAGATTCTGTTTTATACTAAAAAAGTTAACATCCATGTGGGCTAAATCCTTTCTCCGTGATGTAGCTATATATCCTGTGGAAATATTAGGATTTAATTTTCTTACATTTAATAATATTCGGTAACTCAAAGAATGAACCATGCATTTATTTACCATACCGTCTTTCTCTATAATATTAACCACATTTTTAGCTAATTGGTAGGTTCTAGCATAAGGCTTAATCTCTATTATAAGATTAATTTTGCCTTTGGAAGTTTTAATTACATTATCTAAAGTGGGTATTTTTTCATTTATAAATCCAGATGCAAAATGAGATTTTATATGTAGATTCTCAATTTCACTATAGTTTAGCTCATCTACTTTTCTATTTAATCCAGTTAATCTTTTTAAATTTCTATCATGCATTAAAACAACGGTGCCGTCTTTTGTTTCCTGAACGTCAATTTCAGCATACTGAATATTGTGATTTATTGAACTCTTTATAGCAGATATTGAGTTCTCAGGCTCATTTAAATATACAGATCTATGGGCAATCACCATAATTTTATCCATATTTTTAGAATTATTTAGAGAAATGACATTTTCATTCTTACTAGCTGTTACTGGACTCTTATAGGTAAAAGTGAAAAATAGAGAAGACGAAAAAATAAATATTAATAAAAATAATGTTCCATTTTGTTTATTAGATATAGCCATATAAATCACCCCCAGAATAATAACAAATATAATATTATAATACATGGAAAAATAGAACATATCAATACTTGCTATGATATGCTGTATAGTAAAAAGTGAAAATATATTAATTTTATATACAAAACAATGTACCCCTATCTATCAAAGGGCTATCTCTTAGAAATACTGGTTTAACATCATGTTTTATTAAAAATGACATAACTTCTTTTCCATATTTATATTTATTTAAATTACCGAAAAAAGCTATAGTACCTTCATCTAAAATACCACATGAGCCACCGATAAAACCATAATCAAGACCGGGGAGTTCGATGTGTTTAGGAGGAAGCAGAAGTACATCTATTCCACAAGAAGACAAAATTTCATGTATCTTAATATCACTGGTTATGGCAGCTGTTTCACTTATTATGGCAGTGGAACATTTACTGTAGCCCTGTTTTACATCTAGAAGCTTTTTATCTTTACTCAAAGACAATAATTTTGGATCTGTATATTTTAGATTGTGCAAAAAAAAACATCCCATACTTAATCCATTTAATAATACATCATAAGGATATTTTGCTTGAAGGCTATTTTGACTTTTAATAACATTATAGCCAATGGACTCTAATGACGATATAAAGGATATATCCATTTTCTTATGAACTATTATATTATTTTTATCCAAGATGTGTAGGAGCATATCAGGATGACCACATACAGCACTGTATAGAGATGTACTCCTTGGAACAATCAACGATTCATAACCATATTTATATAAAACTTCTTTTTCAGTATCCGATACTCTATAATCTAATAATACTTTTATCATATTCGCACCTCTTATTAACTAGTAGTATATATTATAATATATACTACTAGTTAAATTTGTCGATATTTACTTAAAATATAATGAATATACAGATGTAATAAACACATACTAATTTTAAGAAAGGAGTGAGGAATATGATTCTAAAAAGTATTGTATATAGTGGTACTAAGGAAGAAATAATAACGGGACTCGATGAAATTAAATATAATTTAGAAGTAAAAGGAGTAAAACTCGGAATTTCTGAAATGCATAGAAAATAAAACTCACTTCATAAAAATATTTTGTGGTGATGGAGATTTTACGAAGAGGACAGAGATTAACTTTAATTTGTATTTAAGTATGCTTATATATAAATTTTTATCAAGAGAATTCTATAGTAAAAAAATAGATGATTTTATCAATGAAACGTATTTTTTTCTAAAGGAAGAAGAAATTTCAGAAGTAAAAAATTTGTGTATGAAATCATTTCTACGTGAAGGCAAGATTAAGGATGAAAGTGAAGTATATTGCATGAATAGAAGAAATTCTATTATAAAAAAGATAGGTGATTTTGTTTCACAAAATGATGAAATAAATATTCAGGGTTATATAAGATTTAGAATTAAAGAGATGGAAGAGGATTTCCAGAGCATTGTAGATAAGATTATTGAAAAATATATGGTGGAAAAAGAATATGATGAGTTTATAAAATTATTAAAGTACTTTGTAGATATTCAGGAATGTAAAATAGATGAGGTTAATATATTTGCTAGTAAAAGTGGAGATTATAGAATAACTGATAGACATGGAAAAGACATAACAGAAAAGATGTCTGAAGGTATTAATACAACAGGATTTAATTCTGGTTCAACTAAAGATGATTTAATTATGAGTGGTCTTATTACTCTAGCTCCTAAAAAGGTGATTATACATTGCTTAGATTATTTTACTAATAAAGAGCTTATTGAAACAATAAAAAAAGTATTTGATGAAAGAGTGGATTTTTGTGATAATTGTAAAAGTTGTAAGGCTTTAAGGAAAAATTTGATTAGAAATTAAGTATAGTATATTGACATATTAAGGAGTGTAGCATACAATTAGAACATGATATTTAAAAACATTGAAAGGGAAGAGTAAGTAAACACTGTTCTAAGAGAGAAAAATTCTAGGCTGAGAGATTTTTCGAATAAGATTTGCTGAAAACCACCTTTGAGTTGAAGACTGAAATTTTGAGTAAGTCTATTCCGCTAATAGGCGTTATTATACTAATTAGATATTATGCTTATATATGCATAGTATTGATTTGGGTGGAATCACGAAATAACTCGTCCCAGTTTTGGGAGGGGCTTTTTTATTTTTAAGGAGGAGGAAGTTTTATGATAAAGGTTACATTAAAAGATGGTAGTGTTTTAGAAGTAGAAAAGGGTACAAAAGTTGCAGAAGTTGCCAGAAACATAAGCATAGGATTATATAAAAAAAGTTTGGGTGCTAAAGTAAATGGAAAAAGAACAGAATTAATGCAGGAATTAAATGAGGACTGCAAACTTGAAATATTGACATTTGATGATGAAGATGGAAGATGGATATTAAGACATACTGCTTCTCATATATTGGCTCAAGCAGTAAAAAGAATTTATCCAGATGTAAAGCTTGCAATAGGACCAGCAATAGAAAATGGTTTTTACTATGATTTTGATGCTGAGTTTTCATTAACAGAAGAAATGCTTGGAAAAATAGAAAAAGAAATGGCTAAGATTGTGAAAGAAAATTTAAAACTTGAAAGATTCGAACTTCCAAGAGCAGAAGCTATAAAGTTTATGGAGGATAGAAATGAAGATTATAAGGTAAAACTTATAGAGGATTTGCCAGAAGATGAAATCATATCTTTTTATAAACAAGGAGAGTTCACAGACCTTTGTGCTGGACCTCACGTGGAGTCAACAAGTAAGGTTAAAGTTATTAAACTTCTTTCAATTGCAGGGGCATACTGGAGAGGAAATGAAAAAAACAAAATGCTCCAGAGAATATATGGAACTGCGTATACTAAAAAAGCTGATCTTGATGAGTATTTAAATATGCTTGAAGAAGCTAAAAAGAGAGATCACAGAAAAATAGGAAAAGAACTTGATTTATTTAGTATGCATGAAGAAGGCCCAGGTTTTCCATTCTTCCATCCTAAGGGAATGGTAGTGCGAAATATTCTTGAAAATTATTGGAGAGAGGTCCATACAAAAGCTGATTATGATGAAATAAAGACTCCAATGATTCTTAGTGAAAGTCTTTGGCATCAATCAGGACATTGGGATCATTACAAAGAAAATATGTATTTTACAAAAATTGATGACGACGATTATGCTATAAAGCCAATGAACTGTCCAGGGGCAATACTTGTTTATAAAAATGCAATACATTCTTATAAAGAACTACCAATAAGACTTGCAGAACTAGGAATAGTTCATAGACACGAAAAATCTGGAGCTCTTCAAGGACTTATGAGGGTTAGATGTTTTACTCAAGATGATGCACATATATTTTTGGCTATGGAACAAATAACTGATGAAATACTTGGAGTAATAAAGCTAATCGATTCCTTCTACAAGGTTTTTGGTTTTGAATATTATGTTGAGCTTTCTACTAGGCCAGAAAATTCTATGGGAAGTGACAAAGATTGGGAAACTGCAACAAATGGACTAATAAGTGCTTTGGATGCAGCAGGATTACCATACAAAATAAATGAAGGGGATGGAGCTTTCTATGGTCCTAAAATAGACTTCCATCTTAAAGATTGTATAGGGAGAACTTGGCAGTGTGGCACAATTCAACTAGATTTCCAATTACCTGAAAGATTTGATCTTAATTATGTAGGTTCAGATGGAGAAAAACACAGACCAGTAATGGTTCATAGAGTTGTGTTTGGAAGTATAGAGAGATTCCTTGGAATTCTTATTGAGCACTATGCAGGTGCATTCCCAACATGGATTGCTCCAGTTCAAGTTAGAGTCATGAACATTTCAGAGAGTCAAGTTGAATATACAAATAGAATCGTAGGAATGTTAAAAGAAGAGGGATTAAGAGTTGAGGTTGATATCAGAAATGAAAAAATAGGATATAAGATTCGTGAAGCTCAACTTCAAAAAATACCATACATGATTATAATTGGAGACAATGAAGTAAAGGAAGAAAAAATATCTGTAAGAAGTAGAAAAGAAGGGGATCTTGGAAGCTTAAATGTAGAGGATTTTTTAAATAGGATACAAGCTGAAATAAAAGAAAAAATAAATGTTCTATAATTCTATTGACAATATACAAAATAAGTAGTAACATAGTTTTTGCAAGAAGAAACATGCCGTTTCTCACCTTTCAGCTTTTGCTAGTTGGGTTAAATTTTAACTTTGGTTATTATTAGGGGCGGCAATTATTGCTGCCCTTTTATTGTGCAATAGATTTTGCATGTTTCTATTTTATTAAATTCCTAACAAGGAATTTAATAAAATAAGAGTAAGAGTTATGGAAAAACATAATTAATAAAGTTAGGGTTAACGGCTTAAGAAAAAGAATTAAAAGCAATTGCAATTAAAGAAATTAAATCAAGTAGAACTATTGAAGATTACGATATAGCGAAAAACAAATAACGCTAAAAATATCACAATGGTTTTAGCTCCTAAAAGAGCATAGTTGAGGGGAGGAATTTTATCATGCCTAAAATGAAAACAAAAAGGGCTGCTGCTAAGAGATTTAAGTTAACAGGAACTGGAAAATTAAAAAGAGGCAAGGCTTTTAGAAGCCATATATTAACAAAGAAAAGTGCAAAGACAAAAAGAAACTTAAGAAAAACAGGTTATGTGTCTTCTACACAAGAAAAGACAATGAAGACATTGTTACCATACCTTTAATAAGTTTATATCAAGGAGGGTTAATTTAAATGGCAAGAGTTAAGAGAGCTGTAAATGCTCATAAAAATCATAAAAAAATATTAAAACTTGCAAAAGGCTATTACGGTGGCAGAAGTAAGCTATATAAAACTGCTAACGAGAGTGTTATAAGAGCATTAAGAAACGCCTACATTGGAAGAAAGTTAAAAAAGAGAGATTATAGAAAAATGTGGATAGCTAGAATAAATGCTGCTACTAGATTAAATGATTTCACTTATTCAAAATTCATGAATGGAATGAGATTAGCTGGCATAGATATGAATAGAAAGATGCTTTCAGAAATAGCTATCTATGATCCAAAAGCTTTCACTGAATTAGTAGAAGTTGCAAAAAAACAAGTAAATGCTTAATACATAAAGATCAGCCTTTTGGCTGTTTTTTTATTATAATGCACCTATACTCAGTCAAGTTAAGAGTTAAGAGTTAAAAGTTAAGGAAGATTTTTCAGATAAAACCGAAAAATCAATAAAGGTGAATATAATTGGTAGAAGTAATAAGAAGTAGAAGCAATAAAACAATTAAAGAAATTAAAAAGTTACATGAAAGAAAATATAGAAATCAACAGAAAAAATTCATTGTAGAAGGTCAGAGATTTGTAAGAGAAGCAATAGAGTCTGACTTTCATATTGAATATGTAATAATAAACGAGAATGTGCAAGATAAATTTGTAGATCTTAAAATAAAAGATGATTACAAGCTGATTGTCTCAGAAGTTGTATTTAAGGATTTATGTGATACTAAAATGCCACAGGGTATTATAGCTATTGTAAATAATAAAGAAGTGGATATAGATG
Source organism: uncultured Clostridiaceae bacterium (assembly GCA_963725425.1). Taxonomy (GTDB): domain Bacteria; phylum Bacillota; class Clostridia; order Clostridiales; family Clostridiaceae; genus Clostridium_I. Next base: position 107,949 of record CAVRYJ010000042.1, on the reverse strand, counting down.
TTGATGCTGGGTTCTATATTCTATTAGATAAGGTTCAGGATCCTGGCAACATGGGCACCATAATAAGAACTGCTAATGCGGCAGGTGCAAGTGGGGTTATTTTAACTAAGGGAACTGTTGATATTTATAATGAAAAAACCTTAAGATCCACCATGGGATCTATATTCAAAATTCCTATAATTGTAGATGAAAATTTGAAGTTTGTGAATGAGTTAAAAATCAATGGGTTTAAAATCATATGTAGCTGTCTTGATACAGATAAAAACTTTTATCAGGTTAACCTAAGCGGAAAAGTAATTATAGCTGTGGGTAATGAGGGAAATGGTATAAGTGATGAAATATACAACATTTCTGATGAAAAAGTAAAAATACCAATGCCAGGCAGTGCTGAGTCTTTAAATGTAGGAATAGCATCAGGAATTATGATGTTTGAAGTTGTAAGACAGAAAAATAGTTGAAAATTTCTATAATAGTGATTATAATGAAAGATAGTATAATATATAAACATTGATGGAGAGAGTAAACATAGGTAGCCTTAAGGGAAAAAAGACCATGGACTGAAAGTCTTTTTAGGTAAAAGTATGTTGAAGTTCACTCTAGAGTTCTGATGGTGAATTATAGTAGCTTTCAGCGGTTAAGACCGTTATATTTTTAAGAGGACAATTGTCAATTAGGGTGGTACCGCGGATATTCCGTCCCTTAGAGGATGAGTGTCTTTTTTTATTTTTTGAAGGAGACTAAGGTTCTTCAAAAAAAATTCAATTGAAAAAGGAGAAAATTATATGATAGAAGAATTAGAAGAGATCAAAAATGTTGCAATACTGCAGCTTAAAAAAGCCACAAGTAAGGAAGAACTTGAAAGCTTAAAGGTAAAATTTCTTGGAAAAAAGGGTGAGCTTACTCAAATACTGAGAGGAATGGGGAGTCTTTCTAAAGAAGAAAGACCACAAGTAGGTAAAATAGCAAATGAGGCAAGAGAAAAAATAGAAGGCATAATAGGTGAAGCTTTAGATAAAATAAAGCAAAAGGAAAGAGAACAAAAACTTAATAGTGAAGTAATAGATATTTCTATGCCAGGTAAAAAACAGGTTATAGGTCATAGAAATCCACTAGATATAACTTTAAGGAAAACTGAAGACATTTTCCTAGCCATGGGGTTTACTGTTGAAGATGGGCCTGAGGTAGAATATGATAAATATAATTTTGAAATGCTTAATATACCCAAAAATCATCCTGCAAGGGGTGAACAAGATACATTTTATATTGATGACAATATTGTGCTTAGGACTCAAACTTCACCAGTTCAAATAAGAACCATGCTTAATCAAAAACTTCCAATTAAAATGATTTCCCCTGGAAAAGTATATAGATCAGATGCAGCTGATGCAACGCATTCACCTATATTTTATCAAGTGGAAGGCTTGGTGGTAGATAAAGGTATAACCTTTGCAGATATGAAGGGGACGCTAGAAATGTACATCAAGAAAATGTTTGGTGAAAATGTTAAGACAAAATTCAGACCACATCATTTTCCATTTACTGAACCATCAGCAGAACTAGATATTTCATGTTTCGCCTGTGGTGGTGAAGGATGTAGCGTATGTAAGGGAGAAGGATTTATAGAGATGTATGGATGTGGTATGGTTCATCCAAATGTTTTAAGAAATTGTGGTATTGATCCTGAAGTGTATAGTGGGTTTGCCTTTGGAGTTGGACTTGACAGAATAGTTATGCAGACTCTTGGCATAGATGATATAAGACAGCTATATGAAAGTGATATGAAATTTTTGAAGCAGTTCTAATAGAATTGATTACACTTATTTAAGAAAATAAATATGATTCTCAATGACTATTTGATGAATACTAAGAAATTCTAGGAGGAAAATTAAATGAAAGTTCCAGTAAGTTTTTTAAAGGATTATGTTGATATAGATATAGATGCCAAGAAATTAGGAGATCTTCTTACTCTATCTGGTTCAAAAGTTGAAGAAGTAATCACTAGTGGGGATGAAATACAAAATGTTGTAACGGGAAAAATATTAAAAATTGAAATGCATCCAGATGCGGATAATTTAGTTATATGTCAGGTTGAAGTCGGACATGAGGAGCCAATACAAATTGTAACAGGGGCAAAGAATATGAAAGAAAATGATATAGTACCAGTTGCTCTTCATGGATCAAGTTTAACAGGTGGAGTAAAAATTAAAAAAGGTAAACTAAGAGGAATTCCTTCCAATGGAATGATGTGTTCTGAAGAGGAACTAGGACTTGCAGACGAGGGAACAGCACACGGACTTATGATATTACCTGAGAATACTGTAGTAGGTAAAAATATAAAGGATGTTTTAAATTTAGACAATGCAGTAATTGATTTTGAAATAACTTCAAACAGACCTGATTGCCTTAGTATTGTTGGAATGGCAAGAGAAACAGCTGCTACTCTCAATATAAATTATAAAATGCCAGCATTAAGTTATGAAACAAAATGTAAAGATAACATAAAAAATGAAATAAAAGTAGAAGTTAAAGATATGCTTTGCAGAAGATATATAGCAAGAGGCATTAAAAATATTAAAATTGCAGATTCACCTGCTTGGATGGAAGAAAGATTATTACAGGCTGGTGTAAGACCAATTAATAATATAGTAGATATAACTAATTTTGTAATGATTGAACTTGGGCAACCCATGCATGCCTATGATAGAAGGACAATAAAATCAAATACAATTGTAGTTGAAAGAGCTAAGGATGGGGAAACTTTTGTTACTTTAGATGAACAGGAGCGAAAAATAAGCGATAATGTTCTTACAATAAAAGATGGCAATAAAACTATAGGCCTTGCAGGAATTATGGGTGGACTTAATTCAGAGATTAAAGAGGATACAACTGAAATAATTTTTGAAAGTGCTAATTTTGATGGAACCAGTATTAGAGTGTCTTCAAAAGATTTAAACTTAAGAACTGAAGCGTCAGGAAGGTTTGAAAAAGACCTAGATCCATGTCTTGCAGAAGTTGCAATAAATAGAGCTTGTAATTTAATTGTAGAACTTGGTGCAGGAGAAGTAATGGAGGGAACTATTGATATATATGAAAATCCGGTTAAAGAACATTCTGTTGAAGTAGATTCAAATTGGATAAATACATTCCTTGGATTAAAACTCACAAAAAATGAAATGAAAAGTTACCTTGATAGATTGGAACTTACCACTGAAATATCAGGGGATAAGTTAATAGTTAATGTGCCTACCTTTAGAGGGGATATAAACATAAGAGAAGATGTGGCAGAGGAGGTAGTAAGAATCTATGGCTATAATAAGGTACCTTCTACTGACCTTAAAGTTCCTAGTGTAAGAACTGGGAGATATAAAAATCAGGTCATTAAAAATATTGTTGTTGACGCATTGATAGCCTCTGGTCTAAGTGAAGCTATATGCTATTCTTTTGTTAGCCCAAAGGTTTTTGATAGAATATTTTTGCCCAAAGATAGTGATCTAAGAAAAGCAGTGGTAATAAGAAATCCTTTAGGTGAAGATTATAGTATAATGAGAACTACAACTATTCCTTCTATGATGGAAGCCTTTTCTAGAAATTATTCTAGGAGCAATGAAATAGTTAGATTGTTCGAAATCGGTAAAATTTATATGCCAAGTGAAGCTAGCGGTGAAATACCAAAAGAAAAAAATGTTGTAACTATAGGGATATATGGAGATACGGATTATCTGTGGCTTAAAGGTATAGTTGAAAATGTATTTGAAACATTGGGCATTAATAATATATCCTATGAGAGAGAAACTGGAAATGTTAGCTATCATCCAGGAAAAACTGCCATTGCTAAATTAAAAAATAAAACAGTTGCAACTCTTGGTGAGATTCATCCTGATGTAACTGCTGGTTATGGTATTGATGTAGAATGTTATATGGCAGAAATAGATCTTGATGCAATAATTGAAAACGCAGTTATTGAAAGAAAATATAAAGCTCTTCCAAAATTTCCTGCTGTAACTCGTGATATGGCCATTATTTTAGATGACAGTATTTTAGTTCAGCAAATTGAGGACGTTATAAGGAGACATGGAGGAAATATTGTAGAAAGTTTTAAATTATTTGATGTGTACAAAGGTGAGCAAATACCAGAGGGCAAGAAGAGTATAGCTTATTCTATAACATATAGAAATGAAAATAAGACTCTTACAGATAGAGAGGTTGAGAAGGTTCATAACAAGATATTAAGCACACTTGAGTATACTTTAGGAGCTAAACTTCGTTAAGTCATCATCAAAAAAATAACAAGTTAGTATTCTGGTCTATTTCGTCCGATGACTAGCATCTTCTATTAAGTGAAAGATGTTAGTCACTGGATAACGATTTGTAAGTTTCAGATGCCTAAGTAACAAGTGGCAAGTTTTCATAGTTGATAGCAATTTTTAGGGATGTAAGTAGATTTGTGAAAACAAATCTACTTACATCCCTATTTTATTGATTTTCGGCACAGCTGAAAATCTTCATTAATTCTTAACTTTTAACTCTTAACTTTTAACTTGAAAGTTTGGGGGCGTTAGAAAAATATTTAATATAAATTATGGAAATACGTATCTATAATTGTATAGTAAACGATAATATGTTAATATTAATTAAGATAAAACTAAGAGGGTGTTTTCATGAGTTCGGTAACTGTTAGAGTGAATAATAAAGAATATCAATTAGTTGGTAATGAGAAAGAAGAATATTTACATACTATTGCAAATTATGTAGATAAAAAGATTAAGAATATTATGGAAAATAATCCAAAGCTCAGTACATCTGAGGCGGCTATTTTGACTGCTATGAATTCTGCGGATGAATTCTATAAAAGCGGAGAATACAATGAAAGACTTTCAGATGAAATTGAAGAATTAAAAAATAAAGCAGAAAAGTTAACAAGAGATCTAACTAAATTAAATGAAGAAAAAGAAGAAATGAAATTACAAATAGACAAAAAAAGTTATGAGAAAATAGATATAGAAAAAGATAAGCAAATTGAACAATTAAGTCAATGTATTGATTCCATGACAAAGGATGTCAAGGTAGTAAGGAAACTTAAAGAGGATAATAAGCAGTTAAGATTTAATCTTCAGTCTTCTAAATACAAGTTAATGGATTTGGAAAATAAATATCTAGAAAATCAAATATTGCTTGCCAAGACAAAAAAAGAATATATTAAAGAAATGAAGGAAAATAAGTAAAGGATGTGCCTGTGCATATCCTTTACTTGCTGTAGTCCCACTTTTAAGAGTATTGCATATACTAAATAAGAACAAAATAAGTCTTAGAGGTGATGACGGATGATTTATTTAGATAATGCAGCTACTTCATTTCCAAAACCAAGTAATGTGTACGATGAAGTATTGAATTGTATGAAAAATTATGCTGCAAATCCAGGACGAAGTTCACATGATATGTCACTTAAAGCATCTAAAAAAATTGCAGAGGCAAGATATGAGATAAGCTCACTCTTTAATATAGATAATCCTTTTAATATAGTTTTCACTGTGAATGCAACAGAGGCAATAAATATAGCCATAAAGGGTATTATAAACAAAGGAGATCATGTAATAAGTACTGTTATAGAGCACAATTCCGTATTAAGACCATTAAGTTATCTTAAAAATGAAGGTGCTGAGGTTAGTCTAATAAATGTAGACGAGTATGGATTCGTTCAATTAAATGAATTAAAGAGTAAAATAAAGCGGAATACAAAATTAATAATAATAAATCACGGTTCAAACGTGCTAGGCACTATTCAAAATTTAGAGGAAATAGGTAACCTTGCTAAAGATAGAGGTATTGTCTTTATGGTGGATGCGTCACAAACAGCAGGAACTTTTGATATAGATGTAAAAAAATCAAATATAGGATTACTTGCGTTTCCAGGGCATAAAGGGCTTTTAGGACCACAGGGAACAGGTGCACTTTATATAAAAGATGGAATTGACTTAAAGGAGTTTATTTCAGGTGGAACTGGAAGTAACTCAAGTGAAATGGTGCAACCGGATTTTTTACCGGACAAATTTGAAAGTGGAACTCTAAATACGCCAGGTATAGCAGGGTTGTGTGAAGGCATAAAGTTTATAAAAAAAACTGGAGCTTCCAATATAAAAATTCATGAGGAAAATTTGACGGAATATCTTCTCCAAGAACTAAAAAAAATCCAAACTGTTAAAATATATGGTTTAAAAAACAGTAAAAATAGAGCCTCCGTAGTGTCGATAAATATTGAAAATGTGGATAGTGCAAAAGTAGGATACATTCTTAATAAAAAAGGAATTGCTGTAAGGACAGGATTTCACTGTGCGCCTCTTATTCATAAGGTAATTGGAACAGAAAAATTTGGAACTGTAAGAATAAGTCTAGGGTATTTTAATACATTTGATGACATTGAAAAATTAATAGATGCAGTAAGATATATAGGGAACAACTAGAACAATAGGAGTTGGTGTTATGGGGGAAAAGTATATAATGGTTTTTGTATCTAATAGTCAAGCCGCTTATATATATAATGAACTTGAGAAAAACGGTATAAGTGTAGAACTCGTATCTACACCAGCAGAAATTTTATCAGGATGCACAAAGTCCATTATATATAATAAAATGTACAATGCTATTGTTATGAAAGATGTAATAAAAATAAATGCTAGGATAAAGGGAATATATTCTATTGAAGGTGAAAATAAATATATTAAAGTATAAGGGGTCTTTGGATCCCTATTTTATATCTATTGTAACTTGTTGTATAATAAATAGGAATTATATATTAGGAGAGATGAATTATGATGAATAGGATAGAACTACTTGCCCCATGTGGCAGTATTGATAGTTTACATGCGGCAGTGCAAAATGGAGCAGACGCAGTGTACTTGGGTGGAAACAGATTTTCAGCAAGGGCCTTTGCTTCGAATTTTGATGATGCAAATATGATATATGCGGTTGATTATTGCCATAGTTATGGTGTTAAAATTTATATAACAGTAAATACTTTAATGAAAGATAGCGAAATTAAGGAGGCTTTAGGATACATAAAATTTTTGTACGAAATAGGTGTAGATGCACTTATTGTCCAGGATATAGGGCTTGTCTACTTAATTAAACAAAACTTTCCGGATTTTGAACTTCATGCTTCTACTCAGATGTCTATACATAATGGTGAGGGTGCAAAATATTTTAAAGATTTAGGATTTAAAAGGATTGTACTAGCTAGGGAGCTTGGGTTAAAAGAAACTGAATATATTTCAAAAGACTTAAATATTGAAACTGAAATATTTGTTCATGGAGCTCTATGTATTTGTTATTCAGGGCAGTGCCTTATGAGTAGTTTGATTGGAGGCAGGAGTGGAAATAGGGGAAGATGCGCCCAAAGCTGTAGAAATGCCCTATAATCTTTTGGATGAAACAGGTAAAAGAGACTTTAAAGGTTATGTATTAAGTCCTAAAGATACATGTACATTAGAGGATATACCACAAATTATTAGAAGTAACACATCTTCCCTTAAAATAGAGGGAAGAATGAAGAGACCTGAATACGTGGCTGGGGTTGTAAGTATTTATAGGCGAGCAATTGAATGCTTTTATGAAAATAAGGAATATGATTGTAAGGATGATACAAAAAAGTTAATGCAGCTTTTTAATAGAGAAGGTTTTTCAAAAGCATATATGTATGGAAATGTTGGCAAGGATATGATGGCTATTTCTTTCCCTAAAAATACTGGGCTAATACTAGGAGAAGCAAACAAAGATTTATCATTTACTCTTAACGAAAATATAAAACTTAAGGATGGAGTTAGAGTAGGTGAAGGTGGTTTTGCAGTTTTAAAGATAATTAAAAATTCACTTGAAGTTATTGGTGCCAAGGCAGGAGATAGCGTGAAACTCATACCAACAGATTATAAATGGAAGGATAAATTGTATAAAACTTCAGATGTAGAACTTTTAGATAATTTGTCAAAGAGTTACAGTAATATATACGAAAGAAAAATCAACATAAGTATAGGGTGCTACTTTAAAGTGGGTGAATTATTTGAACTAAGCTGTGATTATCATGGAAAAGTGTTTAAGGTACAAGGAGAACTTGTGCAAAAGGCTATAAATAGACCCGTGGAGATCAATAAAGTGAAAGAAAATCTCCTTAAGACAGGGAATACACCTTTTAACATTGAAAGTATTGATTTTTGCGCTTTTGAAGATGGATTTTTACCTGTTTCAGCTATAAATAATACAAGACGAGAACTTATAAATAATATATTGGATTCTATATATGAAAAGAGTAAAAGAGTAACAGATAAAAAATTGGATTTTAACAGGGTAGAAAAACAGGGAACTAGTATGGAAAAATTACTTGTGTCTGTGTACAATTTGGAACAATTGAAGGTCTCTAAAGAATTTAATGTGAAGGCTATTATGATAAATTTCTTTAATAAAAAATGTGATATTAAAATTCAAGATGTAGATGATATGAAGCTGTATCTTAAAATACCAAACATAATAAAAGGTGAATTTGATTTTATATGCGATTTTATAGAAAAAAATCTTATGAACATAGAAGGAATTGTAACAGCTAATGCAGGAATTATAAGTATATTTAGAGAAAAAACAAAAGTGATTGGTGACTATAAACTTAATATATTTAATAAATATTCTTTGGATTTCTACAGTACTTCTTTAAATGGTACATATTTAAGTGTTGAACTAAATAGAAGAGAAATCGGGGAAGTAGCTAAAAACTCGCCAATACCTTGTGGCATAGTAATATACGGAAAACTTGAAGCTATGGTAAGCGAATACTGTCCTGTAGGCAGTATTTTTGGAGGAAAAAGTACAAATATTACATGTAATAATGAATGCACTAAGGGGGAATACAAACTTAAGGATAGAATGGGAGAAGAATTTTTAGTAAGAACTGATAACTATTGCAGAAGTCATATATATAATTCAATCCCTATAAACCTCATAGATAATATGAAGGATATAAATAGCCTTGGAAATATAGCATTAAGAATAGATTTTGTGGATGAAAACGGGAAAGAGGTTAAAGAAATATTAACTTCCTATAAAACTGGTGAACCAGTTAAAGATAAAAGATTTACACGTGGTCATTATAAACGAGGAGTTGAATAATTTTGAACGAAAAGTCACTAAGAATATTAGAATTTTATAAGATTAAAGATATAATAAAAAAATTTACGGCTACTAGTGCAGCTAAAGATTTAATCGACGGGCTAAAGCCTTATAATAGTCTTTATGAGGTAAAAGAGCATTTGCAGGAAACTAACGAGGCACTGGACCTTTTAATGAAAAAGGGATCACCTCCTTTTGAGGGTGCTTACGATATAAGAGAAGGAATTACCAGAGCGGAAAAGGGAGCAACGCTTATGCCTTTGCAACTTATTAGGATAGCCAATATTCAAAGATGCGCAAGGGGCTTTAATAATTATATTTCTCGCAGAGAAGGAGAAAAAGGTTATAGAGTATTGGAGGATATTTGTGTTGGAATTGTTCCACTAAAACAACTTGAGGATGCAATCTTTGCAGCAATTGTAAGTGAAGAGGAAATATCAGATAGAGCCAGCACTACGCTTTATAATATAAGGAGAACACTGAAAGACAAAACCGCTTCAGTGAAGGATAGAGTTAGCTCTATGGTAAGAGGCTATTCAACTTATTTGCAGGAAAATCTTTATACAATTAGAGGGGAGAGATATGTACTTCCAGTTAAATCAGAGTATAAAGCACAGGTTCCAGGACTTGTGCATGATCAGAGTTCATCTGGGGCTACACTTTTTATTGAACCAATGGGGCTTGTAAATTTAAATAATGAAATAAAGGAATTAATGCTTAAGGAAAAAGCCGAGATAGAAAAAATATTGCAAGAGCTTTCACAAAAGATATATGAAAATATAGAATTTGTAAAGAGTAATACAAGTATAGTTTATGAAATGGATTTTATATTTTCAAAGGCGAAATATGCCAATGAAGTTGGAGCAATATGCCCTGCAGTTAATGATAATGGAATAGTGGATATAGTTCAGGGTAGGCATCCATTAATTGATCCATTAAAGGTAGTATCTATGGACATATATCTAGGTCGTGACTTTACATCTCTAGTTGTTACGGGACCAAATACAGGGGGTAAGACCGTAACACTTAAAACAGTCGGAATTCTAGAAATTATGGCTATGAGCGGAATTCTTATACCTGCAAGAGAAAATTCAACGGTAAGTTTTTTTAATGAGATATTTGCAGATATTGGGGATGAACAGAGTATTGAGCAAAGTCTATCAACTTTTTCTTCTCATATGAATAATATAGTTAAAATTATTGAGAAAGCAGATTCAAATTGTTTGGTATTATTCGATGAGCTTGGAGCAGGAACTGACCCAACAGAAGGGGCAGCTCTTGCAGTGGCTATACTTGAAACATTAAGAGAGAGAAGTACAAAAGTGGTTGCTACTACTCATTATAGTGAGCTTAAAGCATATGCATTAAAAACAGAAGGTGTTGAAAATGCATCTGTGGAATTTAATGTAGAGACACTAAGACCAACTTACAGACTATTAATTGGAATTCCAGGAAAGTCAAATGCCTTTGAAATATCTAAAAGGCTAGGTCTTCCTGACTACGTAATTGACAAAGCAAGAAGCGGAATTGCTACGGACAGTTTGGAATTTGAGGATTTGATTCAAAATCTTCAAGGCAAAACAATTAAGGCTGCGGAGGATGCAAGAAAATCAGAAATGCTTAGACTTGAAGCAGAGAAATATAAGGAAAAATATGAACAAAAATTAGGCACTTTAAATTCATCACGAGAAAGGGCAATTAGTGAAGGAAAAAAAGAGGCGAAAAAAATACTTTCAGAAGCAAAGGAAGATGCAGATGAAATCCTTAAAAACATAAGGCAAATGGAAAAATTGGGATATTCATCAGATGCTAGGGCTGAGCTTGAAAAGGAAAGAAAAAAGCTAAAGGAAAAGATAGAGAAGACCGAAGAAAATACATTTAGTAAGGAAGACAAGGGACAGGGACTTACAAAGGTGACGGAAGGTCAGGAAGTCTATATTCCATCATTAAATATGAATGGGATAGTTCTGTCAAAACCTGATAGTAGAGGAGAAGTTCAAATTCAAGCAGGTATAATGAAGATAAATGTAAAAATTGGTAATTTAACAAAAAATAAATTTATTAAAGAAGATCCAAAGGCAAAAAAAATGAGAAAGAGGGAATTAAAGCTAAATCTAAAGCAAGTTGATTCTTCTATAGATTTAAGGGGAATGGATTCAGAGGAGGCAATATATTCAGTTGATAAATATCTGGATGATGCCTATCTTGGTGGACTTGAAGCCGTAACAATTATACACGGCAAGGGAACAGGGGTACTGAGAAATGTAATAACGGATATGCTGAAAAGGCATAATCATGCTAAATCTTATAGGCTTGGTGAATATGGAGAAGGCGGAAGTGGTGTTACAGTAGTTGAATTAAAATAGGAAAGATTAGCTTTTTTAGTTTGAATTAGGCATCTGAAAGAATTTAATTGTAATATTCAAATAAGTACATTATCAACTAAACATTGGAGTATAATGTACTATGTACAATAATAAAGGTAAAAGGAGGTGAAAATGGTGAAAATAATCGAAATTAAGAAAACAGCTATGGCTTTTTTTTGTTCTTTTCTTATATTGATGACTGGATTTACATCAACTATAACTGTTATGGCTGGCACAAATGGTAATTCACCAGCCATTGTGTGCATAGATACACCCACAAGCAATTCTGCTCTAAGTAATAATACACTAAATGTTTCAGGGTGGTCTTTAGAGAAAAGCGGGGTAAAACAAGTACAAGTATCTGTAGATAATGCAGTATCTCAAAATGCAACTATCGGTATATCAAGACTAGATGTGGATGCAGTTCATCCAGGATATACAGGTGGAAAAAATAGTGGCTATAGTTATAATTTAGATATGACTTCTTTATCAATAGGTAAACATACAATAACTATAAAGAGTACTGGAAATGATGGAGTTGTAACAGCTAATAATGTAAATATATCCAAAGTACCAACTATAGGCAAATCTATGCCACAAATGGTGGATATAGATACACCATCAAACAACTCATATATATCAAGCGGTAACACATTAAGTGTTGTTGGCTGGTCGCTTAATGGATATGGAGTTAAAAAAGTACAAGTGTATATAGATAATGGCAGTGAGGCAGATGCAACTCTAGGACTATCAAGACAGGATGTGGCCAATGCCTTTCAAGGATATGTTGGGGCAAATACAAGTGGATATAGCGCAAGTTTAACACTTCCAGCACTTTCTGATGGTGTACATACTATAAAGGTTGTAAGCACTGGGAATGATGGTTCAGTAGCAACTGGTACAATTAATATTAATAAAGTATCAGAGCAAAGTATGCCTGGAATAGTTACTGTAGACACTCCGCAAAGCAATTCAACAACTAGTAGCAATACACTTAATGTGGTTGGATGGTCATTGAATGTTACTGGAGTTAAAGAAGTACAGGTATCTGTAGATAATGGAGCAGCTCAAGATGCAACTATTGGTATACAAAGACTTGATGTTAATGGAGTTTATCCAGGATATACAGGTGGAAAAACTAGTGGATATAGTACTAGTTTAGATATAACCTCTTTATCAATGGGTACACATACAATAACCGTGATGAGTACAGGAAATGATGGAGTTGTAACAACTAATAATGTAAATATATCTAAGGTACCAACTATTGGACAAGCTATGCCTCCAATGGTGGACATAGATACACCATCAAATAATTCAGATATATCAAGTAACAACACATTAAATGTTGTGGGTTGGTCACTTAATGGATATGGAGTTAAAAAAGTACAAGTATATATAGATAATGGCAATGAAACAGACGCAACTATAGGGCTATCAAGACAAGATGTAGATAATATGTTTCCAGGGTATGTTGGAGGAAATACAAGTGGATACAGCGCAAGCTTAAAACTTCCAGCACTTTCTGCTGGTATACATACTATTGAGGTTGTAAGCACCGGAAATGATGGTTCAGTAACCACTAGTACAGTTAATATTAATAAATTATCAGAGCAAAATACGCCTGGGATAGTTACCATAGATACTCCTAAATATTCGCAAGTAACAGCTACACAAATAGGTGTTACTGGTTGGTCACTAGACTTAAATGGAGTAAAAAGTGTGCAAGTATCCGTTGATAATGGAAATATGCAACAAGCAACTATCGGATTATTAAGACAAGATGTAGCTAATATTTATCCACAATATGCTGATGCATCAATTAGTGGATTTACCACAGAACTAGACATTTCAAATTTATCAACGGGAATTCATACAATAACGGTGGTTAGTACTGGTGAAGATGGTACAACAGCGACGAATACTACACAGATAGATATACTTCCAGCAGCATCATCAAATCTGTCTAGCATGTTAGACATAGATACTCCAAGCGATGATGCTTTTATAAAAGCAGAAAACTATTTATTTAATGTAACTGGTTGGTCACTTGATGCATTTGGAGTAAAAGAAGTACAAGTATATGTTGATAACATATACACTGGAGATGCTACCATAGGAATACCAAGAACAGATGTAGATAACACTTATCCTGGATACACAGGTGGAGTAAACAGTGGATATAATTATCTCATAAATATCTCATCTTTATCTTATGGAGCACATGATATAAGTGTTAGAAGCATAGGAAATGATGGAGTTGTAACAACTAAGGACATAGTTATTTATAAAGTGTATAATGACACAAATCTAGCTTCTACAATAGTTTCATTTTTAGATTTACAATCTAATTTGGATTTGGCAGAGGGGCAAGCACTAAACCTTCATGATGGAGATTATAGTGATAATTGTGTCTATTTTTCCAGCTCAGTTTTAAGGGATATCGGTATTAACGTCCCAGCTGGTATGGCAAACACACAAAATTATGTACCATTTGTAACATCACTAGGCTTTACAGAAGATTATAATGTAAATGATCTGTACCCTGGAAATATATGCTTTACAGTTTCAGATGGTACAGGCTATCCTACCCACACGTATATTTTTATGGGCTGGGTAAATCCTTTTGATCATACACTTGCTTATGTAGCAGATAACCAAAGTAATGTTATTCATATTCGTAGTATGATTGATGCACCAAACACTGATGCCTTCAATTTTGGTTTTCATAATTAATAATTAATTATGAATTTAAGTATTCTTTAGATGCAATAAAAATGGTGTTTCAAAATGATTATACATTTTGAAACACCATTTTTATTTTTAAATTGCGAAACATCTTAGGCATATTTAAAACAATAACAAGTCATTATGCTAGTATATTTTGCTACATACAAATCAGATTTTAACAACTTTTATATTTTCAACCTTTGGATCTTCGGTACCCTGAACATAAAGTCCTGTGGATTTGAGTTTTTGAATATATTTAATGATTTCCCAGCTTATTTTTTCTCCTGGGCAAAGGACTGGAATACCAGGGGGATAAGCCATCAGAAATTCTCCACTAATCATTCCTACGCTGTCTTCAATGGGAACTGAATACTTACCGCCATAAAAGGCTTTTCTGGGAATGAGTATTTGTTCTGGAATAGGCGGAATGTCAATAAAGTCAGACTTTTTAGCACTTGCTCCATAATACTTACCACTTATTTTCTTTAAAACTTTAAATAGATACTCAAAGTTTTCCTTTTTATCTCCAAAGGATCCAACAATTAAAACGTTATATAAATCAGAAAGCTCCATTTGAATATGGTATTCATCTGCAAGCATCATATCTAAATCATAACCGGTAATTCCAAGATCTCTACAGGTAATTGTTATTTTTGTGGGGTCATAAGAAATTACGCCTTTGTTGTTTAGTACTTCATCTCCAAAACAATAGAAACCAGGTATTTTATTTATCTCTTCTCTAGCATAATTACAAAGATCAATTGTATAATCTAAAAGTTCTTTGCCATGCAGGGCTATTTGCCTTCTTGCACAGTCAAGAGATGCCATTAAAATATAAGAAGGTGAGGTGGTTTGTAAAATATTTAATGTCTGTTGCACCTTGTTTATGTCTATTCTATCTGAACATACATGAAGTAGTGAACATTGTGTAAGTGCTCCTATAATCTTATGAGTGCTTTGGGCACACATATCTGCACCTGCCTCAATGGATGACATCGGTAATCTATCATTAAAACCAAGATGTGGACCGTGAGCTTCATCAACTATTAAAGGTATATTGTAGCTGTGTACAATTTCTGCAATTCTTTTAATATCGGTTGCGGTGCCATAATATGTAGGGTTAATTATGAGTACTGCTTTGGCATCTGGGTTTTCCTTTAATGTATTTTCAACTGTTTCAGGAGTTACACCATGAGCTATTCCTATTTTTTTATCAAGTTCGGGTTGCATATATACCGGAACAGCACCACTTAAAATAATACCACCAGTGACTGATTTGTGTACATTTCTTGGTATTAATATCTTGTCGTTATCACTGACAACAGACAAAATCATAGCTTCTATGGCACCAGAAGTTCCATGTATTGAAAAAAATGAAGCTTTTGCACCATAAGCATCACAGACAAGCTCCTGTGCTTTTTTTATTGGACCTGTAGGATGATGAAGGCTGTCCACTAACTTGAAAACTGTAACATCAATTTTAAAAGGGTTAACACCCATGAAATTTTTGAACTCCTCATCCGCACCTTGACCCTTTTTATGTCCTGGTACATGAAAAGGAATTGTTTCTCGGTTTACATACTCCATAAGAGCATTAAAAAGAGGAGTTTCATTTTGATTAAGTTTATACACCTTTACATAACACCTTCTTTCATAAATATTTTTAGTACAAGCAAAATGTGGCTAAAAACAATATTTATTATAGTTTATTAAATAATCAAATGCAATAAAATTGTAAATAATATTTGTTCAATGTATAATTTAATTTAAGTGGTTAAAACTTTAATTAAATTATCATAAGACTTCCACATTTAAATGTTATACTAAAAATAATTCTAAACTGTATTTGAGTAAAATATAATGAAACTTTAGGAGTGAATATATTGAAAAAAAATATATGTATACTTTATGATAATATTAGTGGGAATACTGGCGATGTAGCAATTGGACTTAGTCTACGAAAAATAATGAAAGATTTAGGTGTAGATTTTGATGAACTTATACCTGGTAACTTTAATCCAGAATTATATGATAGTATTATAATAGGTGGAGGTCATCTACTACGTAAAGATCATGATTTTTACTATGATAAATTTAAAGTTAGAGGACATAACATTTTAAACTCCATGGGGATTGTTGATTTTCCAATAGATAATGAAGTAAGTAGTTTAAATGAAAATTTAAAGAGCAAACAAAATATAATAGATAACTTACAAAACATAACTGCTAACTTACAAAATCAGACTGATGATTTACATAATCAAACTCATAATTTGCAGAATGAGATTATTGGTTCACAGGATAAAGTTATTCATCTTAAATCAGAACTTGAGAATATTTATAAATCAAAGGGATGGAAGTTACTATTGATATTATATAAAAGAAAAAATTCAATATTAAATTTTATGAGAAAATTTAACCACAAAAATAGTAAGTAGTAATTCAAATGGTATTACTATATATATCATTTTTAAATTGTGTAAAAAAGTATGCTAATTTTTGGTTTTATAGTATAATTGGACTATTGAATATTTGAGGAGTGATTATTATGGATTACAAAAAAAATTATGAAGAATGGCTAAGTTCTCAATATGTTGATGAAGCAACTAAAAAAGAACTGAGAGAAATAAAAGATGAGAAGGAAATAGAAGATAGATTTTATATGGATTTGAAATTTGGAACGGGCGGCCTTAGGGGCATCATGGGGGCGGGAAGTAATAGAATAAACATTTATACTATAGGAAAGGCAACACAGGGACTTGCGGACTATATAAACAAAAATTATACCGATGAAAAATCTGTTTGTATAGCTTATGATTCGAGAAATATGTCAAAAGAATTTGCAAATAGAGCTGCATGTGTATTATGTGCTAACGGAATCTCTGTAAATTTATTTGATTCTTTAAGACCAACACCAGTGCTTTCATTTACAGTTAAATATTTAAATAGTAAGGCAGGGATAGTTATTACGGCGTCTCATAATCCAAAACAATATAATGGATATAAAGTATATAATGAAGACGCAGGCCAGGTTACAGATAAAGCAGCTAAGGATATATTGACATGTATTAATTCATTAGAAGGATTTAATGATGTAAAGTTAATGGATTTAGAAGAAGCTAAAAAAGCTAAGCTTTTAAACATTATTGGAGAAGAGATAGATAAAATATATATAGAAAAAGTAAAATCCTTAACGGTAAGAGAAAATTTAGTAAAGAAAAATGCAAAAAATTTAAAAATAATATATACACCTATACATGGATCAGGCAATATTCCAGTAAGACGTGTTTTAAAGGAATTGGGTTATGAAAATGTAAATGTAGTTAAGCAGCAGGAAAAACCAGACGGAAATTTTCCAACTGCAGCCTACCCAAATCCAGAGCAACCATCGGTATTTAAATTGGCTTTAGAACTTGCTAGAACTGTACAGCCTGATGTGATATTTGGAACTGATCCAGATTGTGATAGAATTGGTGTAGTTGTTAAGGATAGTAAAGGTGAATATAAAGTTTTGACAGGCAACCAAACAGGTACTCTTTTAACTCATTATATAGTTTCTTCATTAAAGGAACTTAATAAGCTACCTGCAAACGGTACTATAATAAAGACAATAGTCACATCAGAAATGGCAAGAAAGATTGATGATGATTATGGAGTTACAACAATAGACGTGCTAACAGGCTTTAAATATATAGGAGAAAAAATAAAAGAATTTGAAACTACAGGTTCCAATACGTATTTGTTTGGATTTGAAGAGAGTTATGGTTGTCTTGCAGGAACTTTTGTAAGAGATAAAGATGCAGTAATTGGAGCAATGCTAGTTTGTGAAATGGTTTTATATTATAAAAATAATGGATTAGGTTTATTTGATGCATTAACTGATCTTTACAATAAGTATGGTTTTTATAAGGAAACCTTAGTTTCATTAGAACTTAAAGGTAAAAGAGGGGCAAGAAAAGATTCAAAAAGCTTTGGAACACCTAAGAAGCTCCATGAAGAAAGAAGTTGGCGGAGTTAAAATTACAAAGTCCTTTGATTATAAATTAAGTTTAGAGAAAAACATTTTAGAAGATACTTCAGCTAAAATAGAGCTTCCTAAATCAAATGTGTTAAAGTTTATTTTGGAAGATGGTTCTTGGTTTGTTGTAAGACCTTCTGGAACAGAGCCAAAGATGAAAGTATATATGTCTGTTATTGGAAACAGCCAGACTGATGCAGATGAAAAGTCTGATATATTTAATAAATACGTAATGGAAATAATAAATGGTGTTTGCAAATAAAGCCATGTGGACTAAAAGTGGAAGGTAATATTACTCTTCCACTTTTAATTTTCCTCTCTTTCTAATATAATATACTAATAAGGATGGTGAAAAAATGGATATAAAGACAGAACTTTCAGAAAAAGTGTCTAAACTTATTTTTTTGGAATTTAAAAGGGAAAGTGTACCCCAAGTATTTAATGTTGAGGTAATAGAAAACATATATTTACCAGTAAGACCTAAAAGACTGATGGATAAAGTGAAGGAAGGGGAAAAATTCGAGAAAATACCCGTTTCATTTTTTATTGAAGGAATGTTTTATGTACTTGGAGGAGATGAAAACTTTAAATATAACAAGATATATCTTGCAATACTTGAATCCAAATCAGAAGAAGCAAAGGGGTATATAAAGGGTATAATATTTGACGAGGTTAAAAGTGGAGTGTATGATGATGCATATATTATGCTTAAGGGACTACTGAAAATTGAAAGTAGTGAAGAAAACTATGATAAGCTCTTTATGATACTAGAAAAATTAATAGAGCTAGATGAGGCTTATGAAGATGAATATATAAAGATGCTAAGCAGTGCAGAAAAGATAAAAGGCTATTATGGAATCTATTATAAGAAGGCTGAAGTTTACTATAAGCAGAAAAAATATGAAGATGCATGGGTTAGCATAAACACTTATTTAGAAAAAACAAATAATAAATCCAAAGAGGCTATTGATTTAAAACATATACTGGGTAACATAAGGAATTTTGATAAAGGAAAAGAATTAATATATGATAACCCCAATGAAGCATTAAAGTATCTTATACCACTTTTAGATGAATTTTCAGATGATGCCATACTTTATTTTAATATTGCTGTGGGATATAGAGTACTTGGAAACCACGAAAAGGCTATCTACTATTTAAATGATGCAATGGCAATAGATAGTGATATTGTAGATATAATAAACGAATTAGGTATTAATTATGCAGCGCTTAACAACTTTGATCTTGCCATAAAATATTTAAGAAAAGCATTTGAGGTTACAAAATCCATAGAAATTTGTACAAATCTTGTGATGTGTTATATAAATAATGGCGATATGAATCAGGCAAAATTACACTATGAAATAGCAAAAAAAATTAACCCTAAAGATGAAATTGTCTTGGAGCTAAATAAAATCATAAAATAAGCACTACATTATTTGTAAAAAAATAACACAAACTTGTCAAAATTAAACAAACAATATATAATGAAAACATATAATTATATAAAGGAGCGATTTTATGAAAGTAAGAAAAGCTATAATACCAGCAGCTGGGCTTGGAACAAGATTTTTGCCTGCAACAAAGGCTCAACCTAAGGAAATGCTTCCTATAGTTGACAAACCAACAATTCAATACATAATCGAAGAAGCTGTGGCATCTGGTATTGAAGAAATACTAGTAATAACAGGTAGAAATAAAAGAGCTATTGAAGACCATTTTGATAAATCAGTTGAACTTGAAAATGAATTAGAGAGTCATGGTAAAAATGAGCTTTTAAAAATAGTTAAAGAAGTATCCAACATGGCTAACATATATTATATTAGACAAAAAGAACCTAGAGGATTAGGGCATGCTATAGGATGTGCAAAAACATTTGTTGGTAATGAGCCTTTTGCGGTTATGCTTGGTGACGATGTAGTTGACAGTAAGACACCGTGTCTAAAGCAATTAATGGCTTGCTATGATGAATATAAAACAACAATATTAGGTGTGCAACAGGTACCACATAATGAGGTGTCAAAGTATGGAGTTATAAGTGGAATGCATATTGAAAATTCTGTCTATAAAGTTAAAGATCTAGTAGAAAAACCAAAAGTAGAAGAGGCACCTTCAGATATAGCTATACTTGGAAGATATATAATCACACCTCAAATATTTAAAATATTGGAGAATACAAAACCTGGAAAAGGTGATGAAATACAATTAACAGATGCACTTAAAACATTGATGCAACAAGAAGCAATGTATGCTTATACCTTTGAAGGAAGAAGATATGATGTAGGAGATAAATTGGGATTTTTAGAGGCAACAGTAGAGTTTGCACTTAAAAGAAAGGATTTACAGAATCAGTTTATGAAATATTTATTGACGATAAAAGATAATCCAGTATTTAAAAGTCTTTATGAAAAAACTAATAATAAGTAGAAATTTTAATTGTCTGTAAAGTTAAAGTATAATGAAACGAATACCTAAAGTATAAGTGATATATTGAGAGGAGGTGAGAATAGTGAAAATACCTCTTATAAAGTTGAAATTTATTTCCTTGTTTTGTATGTCTCTAATGTTTTTAATTATGGGTACACCGTCAATATTGGCTAAAGCTGCTACAAATAATTTACAGCCACTTATATGTATTGATACTCCACAAAACAACTCAAAACAAAGTGTAAGTGAGATAAGTTTGAGTGGATGGTCATTAAGTGTAAATGGAGTAAAAAGTGTACAAGCTTCTATAGATGGTCAAAATAGCCAGAGTACTAGTGTTGGAATATTAAGACAAGACGTTGCTAAAGTTTATTCAGGATATAGTGGAGCAGGAAGTAGTGGATATAATTTAAATTTGAATATATCACAGCTATCAAATGGTGAACATACAATAGCGGTTACAAGCATGGGGAATAACGGAAGTATTAAATCACAAAATATAAATATGTATAAGGTTCCAGCTAATAGCAACAATTTAGCAGGAGTTACATGGATAGATTCGCCTACAACCAATTCATATGTATCTAGCTTAAATAATAAGGTTAATATTGCTGGATGGTCAGTAGATGGATATGGGATACAAAAAGTACAAGTGTATGTAGATAACAATTATAATGGGGATGCCAGTATAGGACTTACAAGAACTGATGTTGGAAATGCTTATCCAGGAGACTCTGGATCAGGAACAAGTGGATATAGCTATAGCCTAGATACTTCATCAATTCCAGATGGAAATCATACGATATTGGTAAAAAGCATTGGAAATGGTGGAGCAGTTTCATCTAATACTGTTAACATAAACAAGGTATCTAGTAAAACTAATCCTCCTATTGTATGCATTGATAATCCAACAAATTCACAGGTTAATGGTACTCAAATAAATGTAGCTGGTTGGTCACTTAATTTATATGGAGTACAGAAGGTTCAAGTGTATGTAGATAATATATATAATGAAGATGCAACTATAGGATTGTCAAGGGCAGATGTGAACAATGTTTATCCAGGATATCAGAACGGAGCAAGCAGTGGATACAGTGCTAATTTGAATATATCAGCATTAAGTAATGGAATACATACAATAACAGTTAAAAGTGTGGGTAATGATGGAAATATAACAAATCAAAATACTCTCATATACAAACTTCAAGACGGTGAAAGTAGTTTGTCTTCAATGGTTGATGTAGATGCACCTTTAGATGGCGCTTTTTATAAAAATCAACCAGGGCAGGTTAATGTAGTTGGTTGGTCTCTTAATGTTTTTGGAGTACAAAAAGTACAAATTTATTTTGATAATGCCTATCAGGGTGATGCAAGTATAGGATTACCAAGGGCAGATGTTAATAATGTTTATCCAGGTTACACAGGTGGAGTTAATAGTGGATATACATATAATTTAAATCTTCCTAATATCTCTGATGGTGCACATATTATAAATGTTAAGAGTATTGGAAACAATGGAGAGACTACAACAAAAAGCTTGAAATTATACAAATTTTCATCTAGTGGACAGAGTACATTGTATAATATATCATTGCAAAGTATGGTAAACAGTCAAATACAATATGGACAACCTCTAATGGAATCTGGATCCTCATGGGTATCAGCTAATAGCAGTACTGTTCAATATTATATTGATCCTATGAACTTCATGGACAGCTATGGGATATACCAATTTTTAAGACTTGATTATATGCAAGGAGTTACAGCAGATGACTTAAATAGCATGCTTTCTGGAAAAGGAGTATTACAAGGTAAGGGTGCTGAATTTTTAGCTGCTGCACAGCAGAGTAATATTAATCCTATATATCTTGTGTCCCACGCATTACTTGAAAGTGGAAACGGAACATCACAACTTGGAACTGGAGTTGTTGTAAATGGGAAATCTACTTACAATCTATTTGGAATAGGGGCAGATGATTCTAGTCCTATTGTAGATGGAGCACAATATGCATATAACCAAGGATGGTTTAGTGTTGATCAAGCAATATATGGTGGAGCAAATTGGATATCAACTTGGTATATAAATAATAGTACTTATAAGCAAAACACTTTATACAAAATGAGATGGAATCCAGCATCTCCTACAAATCATCAATATGCTACAGACGTAAGGTGGGCATATAACCAAATAGATAACATCAAAAAACTTATGGATATGGTTCAAAGTCCAGTGCTGCAATTTGATGTTCCTCAGTATAAATAATAAAAATATACTATTAATTTGATGCAATGTTAAGAAAAATTTATTAATTAATGGTGTATTGAAAATTAAGAAGCAAGGCTCATGCCTTACTTCTTAATTTTTATAGTTTAATGAGATTGTATAAATATATATTTAAAATAAGAGCGAACTAATATCAGAGCTCTTATGAAAAAATAGACAAATAATTTGTTTTATTGTATAATTAATTTGTTTGTTTTTAATATTTTACATATGATTTTAAGGAGGCAATACATAATGAAGGGAATTATTTTAGCAGGAGGTTCAGGTACTAGATTATATCCATTAACAAAGGCAGTATCAAAACAAATACTTCCTATTTATGATAAACCTATGATATATTATCCATTATCTGTTTTGATGTTAGCGGATATAAGAGAAATTTTAATAATCTCAACACCAAGAGATTTAAATGTATTTAAAGAACTTCTAGGAGATGGAAGTCAGTTCGGATTAAAACTTAGTTTTGCTCTGCAGAGCGAGCCAAGAGGACTAGCAGATGCCTTTATTATTGGAGAAAAATTTATTGGAAATGATAAAGTAGCCTTGGTTTTGGGAGACAATATATTTTATGGTTATGGATTTACAGAAAGGCTCAAAAGAGCAGCGTCTAGAGAAACGGGAGCTACTATTTTTGGATATCATGTAAGTAATGCAAGATCTTATGGAGTAGTAGAATTTGATGACGATAATAATGTAATTTCAATAGAAGAAAAACCAGAAGATCCAAAATCTAATTATGCAGTTCCTGGATTATATTTCTATGATAACGACGTTATAAAAGTTGCAAAAAATATAAAACCATCTGAAAGAGGAGAAATTGAAATAACCGCTGTGAATAATGAATATTTAAATAACGGGAATTTAAAGGTAGAGCTCTTTGGAAGAGGTATGGCATGGTTTGATACAGGAACTCATAAAAATCTTTTGGATGCGGCTAATTTTGTAGAAGCAATTCAAACAAGACAAGGGCTATACATAGCATGTCTTGAGGAGATTGCATACAGAAATAAATGGATAGATGCAGAGCAAGTTAAAACTCTAGCTCAGCCTTTGATGAAAACAGAATACGGTAAATACTTAATGAGTTTAATTGAAAATAAATAGTTTTGGAGGTATGAAATAATATGAAAACATATTTAGTTACTGGTGGAGCAGGTTTCATTGGTTCAAATTTTATTCATTATATGCTAAAAAAATACAATGATATTAAAATAATAAATCTTGACAAGTTAACTTATGCAGGGAACCTAGAAAACCTTAAAATGGTAGAAGATAATACCAATTATTCATTTGTACAAGGTGATATATGTGACAAAGCTACTATTGAAAATATATTTGAAAAAAATGAAATTGATTATCTTGTTAACTTTGCAGCTGAATCACATGTTGATAGAAGCCTTAGGGAACCAGAAGTTTTTGCTAAGACCAATGTTTTAGGTACTGTTACATTACTTAATGCAGCAAAAAAATATTGGGAAACAGAAGATGGATTTAAAGAAGGGAAAAAATATCTTCAAGTATCAACAGATGAGGTCTATGGATCACTGGGGGAAACAGGATATTTCATGGAAAATACGCCCTTAGATTCACACAGCCCATATTCATCTAGTAAAGCTGGAGCAGACCTTATGGTTAAAGCATACTTTGATACATTTAAAATGCCAGTAAACATAACAAGATGCTCAAATAACTATGGACCTTATCAGTTTCCTGAGAAATTAATACCATTAATTATAAACAATTGTTTAGCAAAAAAAGATTTGCCAATATACGGTGATGGTCTTAATATAAGAGATTGGCTTTATGTTGAAGATCATTGTAAGGCAATCGACATGGTGATTAATAATGGAAGACTTGGTGAAGTTTACAATGTGGGTGGACACAACGAAAGAACAAATATATATATCGTAAAGACTATAATAGAATATGTTGGTAATAATATAGATAAAGCGGTTACAGAAAATTTAATCAAGTACGTGGAAGACAGAAAAGGGCATGACAGAAGGTATGGTATTGATCCTACAAAGATAAGAGACGAACTCGGATGGCAGCCTGAAACAACTTTTGAAGTTGGAATAAAAAAGACAATACAATGGTATTTAGATAATAAAGATTGGATGGATAATGTGACTTCTGGTCAATATCAAGGGTATTATGAAAAAATGTATGGACAAAACTAAGGAGTGTTTTAAATGGGAAAATTTAATTTTCACAAAACTGAGATAGAAGGTGTTTACATAATTGAACCTCAAGTATTTGGAGATAATAGAGGCTATTTTATGGAAACTTACAATTTAGATGAATTTAAAGAAGCAGGTCTTGATATGCCATTTGTTCAGGATAATCAGTCAAAATCTAAAAAAGGTGTTTTAAGAGGATTACACTTTCAAACTCAACATTTGCAAGGAAAACTTGTAAGAGTAACTAGTGGAGAAGTTTTTGATGTGGCAGTTGACCTAAGAAAGGGTTCTAGTACTTATGGAAAATGGGTTGGTGTAAAACTAAGTGCGGCGAATAAAAAACAATTTTACATACCAGAAGGGTTTGCTCACGGGTTTTTAGTACTTTCAGAAGAAGCTGAATTTGTATATAAATGTACAGATTTATATCATCCTGAGTTTGAAGGCGGTATAGCTTGGAATGATCCAGAAATAGGTGTAGAGTGGCCTACGGATGGAATAGGGAAAGTAATATTAGCTGAAAAAGATAAACAAAGGAAAAGTTTAAAAGAATGTAAAATAGAATTCTAGGTAAAATTCAGGCAATACCATAATACTGATTAGGGTATTGCCTGAAATTTTATTAATATAACCTATATAAAAAAGAGAGGTACGAGAATGAAGAAAAGCCAATCTTTAAATAATTTATATGAACTGTTGCTGGCATTAGTTGATGTAATACTTGTAGTATCATCCATATATTTATCATATATAATTGAATTTCACCGTCTTTCTCCACCTAAAAATAATTTTGATCCATTTATAATGATGGTTCCATTTATTATAATTATATATTTAATGTTTATGTATATATATGGTCTATCCGATTTAATCAAGCAATCTGTAGGAGAAATAGTTTATTCTGTATTCTTGACAATTTTTTTATTGTCTATTTTCACTATGGCAATAACGTTCTTTTTCAGAGGGCTTGGTTATCCAAGAGGAGTAGTTGTTTATAGCTCTATTATTCAAGTTGTTTTACTTAGTATTTGGAAAACAATTATTTGGAAAGTGAAAAGAAAATTATATGGGAAAAAAGATGTTATTATAATAGGTGATTCAAATGTGGAACATGTAGCCAAAAAAATTATTATGAAGCAAAGTGATTTATATAATATTAAATATATTTGTGAATCTTCATATAAAGATGTGGTAAGACTAATTAGTGAAGTAGAAATTGTAATACTTTGTGATGATGTAACAAGTGAACTTAAAGATTACATACTTGATAAATGTTTAGTTGAACAAAAAAGCGTTTTAATAGTACCAACTATGAGTGATTTAGCATTGTTTGGATCAAGACTTAATAAAATTGATGATCTTCCACTTCTTAAAGCAAAGCCACTTTGCCTTACAGGTGAGGAAAAGGCAATAAAAAGAGCTTTGGATGTTATATTAACAATTGTAGGCACAATAATAAGTTCACCAATTATGGGTGTTGTTGCTCTAGTAATAAAACTATCTGATGGTGGAAATGTGTTATATACACAAGAGAGAGTAACAGAAGGCGGCAGAAACTTTAAATTGTTTAAATTTAGATCAATGAAGATGAATGCCGAAAAATTATCAGGGCCAGTGCTTTCCACTGACAAAGATCCTAGAATAACCAATGTAGGTAGAATAATTAGAGCCACAAGACTGGACGAACTTCCACAACTTTTTAATATACTTAAAGGGGATATGAGTATAGTTGGACCTAGACCTGAAAGACCTTTTTATGTTGACAAATTCGAAAGGGAAATACATGATTATAAATATAGAACTGCAGTTAAAGCAGGACTTACAGGGTTTGCACAGGTATATGGTAAATATAATACAACTCCCCAGGATAAAGCTAGGTATGACATTATATATATTAAGAATTATTCAATCCTTCTTGATATAAAACTTATATTTCAAACAGTTAAAATAATATTTATGAAAGAAAGTACTGAAGGAGTAAAAGAAGATATTGAGCTTGAAAAACTTATTTTAGACAGAAATCTAGATGTAAAAATATACAAAAAAGTTGAATAAAATAGGAATATGGGTTAATATAATAATTGCTTTATATGAATAAAAGGGAGATGATGCAAGAAATTTATGGCTTTTACAAAAATCTGATAGTATAGGTGATTAAATGATTAAAGATATTAAAAACTTAATTGATAGTATACATGAAATTTATATATCTAAAGAGTTGCTCATTAACTTAACAACAAAAGAATTAAAATTAAAATATAGGAATTCTGTTTTGGGTTTTTTGTGGTCACTGCTTAACCCCATAATGATGATGCTAGTTTATGTGTTTGCATTTACATATATTATGCCTCAGAAAGTACCAAATTATACAGTAATTCTTTTAGCAGCATTGTTACCTTGGAACTTTTTTTCAGCTGCGGTACAAGGGAGTACAGGTTCAATTGTGTCCAATGCAAATTTAATAAAAAAGGTGTATTTCCCAAGAGAAATAATACCTTTGTCGATTATTTTTTCTAATTTTGTTAGCTTTATAATAACTTTGACTATATTGTTTGCGGCAATGTTTATTTACCATATTAAAATAGGCTGGGTGATACTTCTTTATCCACTCATATTGATATTGCTACTTTTTTTGTCTATAGGTCTGGCATATTTCTTATCTGCATTAAATGTTTTATATAGAGATATATCTCATCTTGTGGAAATATTATTTATGTTGTGGATGTATCTTACTCCAGTTATTTATCCATATGCTACAGTAGTAACTAGAATGGCAAGATATGGGAGGAAAGGTCAACTAGTAGATTTTGGATTCTTGATGAATCCCATGACTTTGGTTGTAGAGAGTGGAAGAGATTTGTTACTTAATGATAAAATACCGCCTATAGGTTATTTTATTGCACTTTTGGTCATAGATATTGTACTCATTGTCCTAGGAAACAAAGTGTTTAGAAAAGTTGAAAAGAATTTTGCTGAAGAAATTTAATCAATTATTAATATGACAAAAATTTATATAGAAAAAAGGTGTTGCAGATATTATGGCTGTTATAGAATTTAAACATGTAACCAAATATTTTAATATATATCAAAACAAAAGTAATTCATTAAAAGAACAGTTTTTAAATAAGATATTAAACAGAAATAAATTAGAAGTTGAAAAGGTATTTGTGTTAAAAGATGCATCCTTCAAAATAGAAAAGGGCCAAACTGTTGGTATAATAGGAGAAAATGGTACAGGTAAAAGTACCAGTTTAAAACTCATATCCAATATACTTAAGGCTAATTCAGGAGAAATTTCTGTACATGGAAAGATATCATCCCTACTTGAAGTAGGGGTTGGATTTCAACCAGACCTATCAGGTAGAGAAAATATATATTTATATGGGTCTATTCTTGGTCTTAGTAAGTCAGAAATACAGGATCAATATGATGAAATAGTTGAGTTTTCAGAACTTAAAAAGTTTATGGATACTCCAGTTAAAAATTATTCTTCTGGAATGTACATGAGACTAGCATTTGCTGTAGCTATAAACGTTGATCCGGATATTTTGCTATTTGATGAAGTACTTTCAGTTGGCGACTCCAATTTTCAAAAAAAATGTATAAACAAAATACTCGATTTCAAAAAACGGGGAAAAACTATAGTATATGTTTCTCATGACATGAGCACAGTAAGTAGGATATGTGATAAGGTTATTTTCATAAAAAGAGGTGGACATATTCTAGAGGGACCTACTGAAAGAATGATTGGATTGTATATGAAGCTCACCTATTCAGCGGACGATGAAGAAAAAGAAAAACTCAATGCTTATATTCAAAATAATAAAGCTGATGGACCTTCTCCAGATTTTAATATTAAAATGCATGAGGCAAAAGAATATATAAATGGAAACCGTGAGGGAAATAAAGATCTTGAAATTACAGAATTATATTTCTCAGATAAAGAAGGAAGACCAAGAAATTTATACGGAACAGAAGAAGATATCAAGGTGAATATTAAATTTAAAAAGAACAAAGAAGTAAAACATGCGGTTTTGATTTTTAAAATATATACTGAAGAGGGATGGCTCATTGTTTATCATACTTGCCAGCAAGATGGTATACTAATTACTGACATTAAAGATACTAATAGTATAAGTCTCACAATAAAAAATGATTTGTTCTTAAAATCCAAATACTATTTTACAGTGGGATTATACGATGAAACTTGCGAAAATCCATATGATGTTAGAGAAAAGCATTATTGGTTTTATGTACATGAGAGCAATATAGAGGAAGCAGGAAAAATTAAAGTTAAATGTGATTGGCAACTATAAAGATAAATTGAAAGTGGTGTTTATATGAGTGAACGTAGTGTTAGCTTTATTATTGTTAACTATAACGGTTTGCAACATTTAAAAGAGTGCTTTGAAACAATACAAAGCCTTAATTATGATAAAAATAAGATTCAATGCATTATGGTAGATAATGGTTCAACAGATGGATCTGTTCAATTTGTTGAAAGCAAATTTCCTTATGTAGACATAATAAAAAATGATACCAATGAAGGTTTTGCAAAACCAAATAATGACGCTGCAAAGATTGCTACAGGTGACTATCTTGCATTGATAAATAACGATATGAGAATAGATAAAAATTGGTTAAATGATATGTTTGAAACATTAGACAATTGTGAAGATGATGGCGAATATGCCTGTGTAGGAAGTAAAATTGTCAATTGGGATGGAACTAAATTAGATTTTGCAGGCGGTAGTGTAAACTTCGCTGGATATGGATATCAATTTGATTATGGAATGGATATAAAAGAGGCAGATAAAAAATATAACAAGGATAATGATATACTTTTTGCCTGTGGCGGGTCCCTTATTATAGATAGAAATGTATTTCTCAAAATCGGTGGTTTTGATGAGGACTATTTTGCATATTACGAAGATGTAGATCTTGGGTGGAGATTGTGGATACTTGGTTATAAGGTTAGGTTCTGTTCAAAAGGAAAATGTTATCATAAACATAATGGAACTTCAAAAAAATTCAATACACATAAAATGAAAACATTATTTGAGCGAAATGCACTTTATACAATTTACAAGAACTACTCACAAGATAATTTTGATATAGTATTATGTAACTTGTTTTTAATGATTCAAAGGGTACAAATGGATCTTAAAATTTCAGACGATTCATATGATATTACAAATGATAAAGAAATATTTTTTCAAGTTGATAATGAAAAAGGTAACTATTCATCATTAGTTGCAATAAATAGTTTAACTAGCAATTTGGAAAGACTTAATGAGAAAAGGCAGTTTATTCAAAAAAATAGAAAAATCAATGATATAGACATAAAAAAATTATTACCAAATCCACTTATGCCATTTCCAGTGGAATATTATCACGATTATAAATATCTTGATAAATTTCAGAAAATGCTTAATAACTACAATGTTGAAGAAAAACTGCAAGTTAAATTTAGAAGAAAAATATTGCTTATTTCAAATGAACCTATAGGAAAGAAGATGGCGGGCCCTGGAATAAGATATTTGGAGTTTGCAAAACACTTACGCATAGATAATGACGTATTTCTAGCAATACCAAATAAAACAGATCTTCAAGGCGAATATGATAACATTGAAATTGTGGAATATGAGCTTGGAAAAGCGGACGCATTAATTAGGGCAGCTTGCGAAAGTGATATAATTATACTTCAAGGGTTAATCTTAGAACTAGTTCAAGAATTAAAAGATATATGTAAGCAAAAAATCCTTGTGGTGGATATATATGACCCATTTGTAATAGAAATATTGGAAACTTATAAAAATAAAAATATTAGAAATAGGCTAAACACTCATAATTCCAACCTTAAAATCCAGATTGAACAATTGCAGCTTGGGGATTATTTTATCTGTGCAAATGATAAGCAAATGGATATGTGGATTGGAATGCTGACAGCACTTAACAAGGTTAATCCATACGAGTACAATTTGTCATCTAAACTTGATAAATTAATTGATTTGGTTCCTTTTGGTATAAGTAGCGAAAATCCAGTTGAAACAAAGAAATTAATGAAGACAAAGGTAGCAAATTTAAAACCAGAAGATAAGATATTAATTTGGGGCGGTGGGATTTGGAACTGGTTTGATCCCGTCACGCTTATACAGGCTGTATATGCTATTTCTAAAAAACGAAGTGATATTAAGTTGTTTTTCATGGGAGTTAAGCACCCCAATCCTGCAGTGCCTGAAATGGAAGTGGCAGTGGAAGCTGTGAAACTTGCAGAGGAACTAGGAATTAAGGACAAATATGTATTTTTTAACATGGACTGGGTAGACTATGATGAAAGACAAAATTATCTTCTTGAATCTTTTGCAGGGGTAAGTTGTCACCTAGACAATCTTGAAACAAGGTTCTCATTTAGGACAAGGATACTTGATTATCTATGGGCAGAACTACCAATAATCGCTACAGAAGGAGACTATTTTGCTGAACTTATAAAGACAAGAAAAATAGGTGTTGTTGTCAAATATAAGGATCCAGATTCATTAGAAAAGGCTATTATAACCATGGCAGATGATGGTGATTTCTACAAGGAGTGCAAGAAAAATTTAAAGGTTGTAAGAGAAGAATACAGATGGGATGTTGTAATGAAACCTCTTGTTGATTTTTGTAATTCGCCAATAAAGAAGAAGAATGCATATGCTTATAATGATAGCAATTATCTTGTAGACCTTGAGCAGGAGAAGCAAGATGGATCAGTTGGACAATTAGTGGTTGGTAGAAAAATTGGTCAAAAATTCAGATGTAGATATCCTAATTTATCTTCAGTAGAGGTTAAGGTAGCAACTTATGCAAGAATTAACGATCATAAGATTAAATTTAAATTATATGAAGCATCAAACAATGAAGTGTTAGTGGAAAAGGAAATAGAAGCTAATTTCTTAGTAGATAATTCATGGGTAACTGTAGACTTTAAACCTATAATAAATTCTGAAGGCAGAGATTTCTACTTCTATTTTGAAGGGTGCACTAGTGAGTATGAAAATTGCATAACCTTATGGAAAAACGATAATGAAAATAAGTTTGGAGCTATATGGGAGAATGGAAGGATTCTTGGTGGAAGTTTGGTATTTAGAACTAAGTGTGTTTATTCTAAAAAACCAATTGACCCTAAAATTGGCTTGACTCTGTCAAAAATTGACGATGAAGATTTAAGCACGTCAGAAGATTTTGGTGAAGACGTTGAAGGCTTAATAAAAAACGAAAGCACTGATAATAATATCAATGGAGTTTTAGTTAAGAAGCTTAAGAGATTACAAAAATTAGAAAAGAAAGTTAACCTAATGGAACAGAGTCTTAATGAAAAGGAAATAGATATAAATCGTCTTTCTAGTTGGATGGAGAGCATAGATAAAAGACTTAAAAGGCTAAAAAATATAAACATATTCGCATTTTTTAAGAAAATTTTTAGAAGATGATTTTATTCTAGATAAGTGAAGTATTGTCACTTGTCTAGAATTTTATAAAATAAAATGAAGAGGTTATAGCTGTGAAAAAAATATTACTCATCAGTCCGGATGTTCTAGCAAAAAAAATGACAGGACCTAGTATTAGATATTTAAATTTTGCTAAAGAATTAAGCAAACAATTTACCGTTACGTTATATATTCCCAATAAAGTATCTGACTTAGATTTAAGTGAAGAAAAATTTGAAGTTATTCAGGGTGATAAGAGTGCACTGAGGATATGCGCAGATAATAGTGATTCAATTGTGGTACAGGGAATTGCCTTTAGGTTGTACCCATTCCTAAAGAAAATAAAGAAGCCCAAAGTAGTGGATATATATGATCCAATAACTCTTGAAAATCTAGAGCTTAGAAAATTTATAAATATTAAAGATAGACTTACATATCATGAAACGGACTTAGATCTTATTTTAGAACAACTGTCATTAGGAGATTATTTTATATGTTCCAGTGAAAAGCAAAAAGATTATTGGCTTGGAATGCTTGCTGCTATTAATAGAGTAAACCCAGTTACATATAGTGATAATATTAATATGGAGAAACTTATTGGCGTGGTTCCATTTGGTCTTGATAATGAAGAGCCAGTTAAGACAAAACAAGTATTAAAGGGAGTATGGCCTAACATAAGTAAAGATGATAAGGTACTAATTTGGGGTGGCGGGATATGGAATTGGTTTGATCCGCTTACTTTGATTGAAGCTATGAATGTTATTTGTAAAAATAGGGATGACATAAAATTGTTTTTTATGGGAATAGGTCACCCAAACATGAATTGTGATACTACAGTAGCGGAAGAGTGCATTAAAAAGTCTAAGGAATATGGACTTTTTAACAAAAACATATTTTTCAATGACTGGGTTGAATATTCACAAAGACAAAATTATTTAATGGAAGCAGATCTTGGTGTTAGTACATATTTAAATAATTTAGAAACTAGGTTTTCTTTTAGAACTAGAATATTGGACTATTTGTGGTGTGAGCTTCCAATGGTTTTAACAAATGGTGACTTCATGTCTGAACTTGTTGAAGATGAAAATTTAGGTGTTTGCTCGGAAGAAAAAAATTACGAAAATCTAGCAAATAAAATATTAGGATGCTTAGATAATACAGAAAACTATAGAACAATGAAAAAAAATATTAAAGATGTTAAGCAACAGTTTAAATGGGAAAAGGTTGTTAAACCTTTAGTAGATTTTTGTGAAAATCCATATATTTCAAATGATAAAGTAGAAAAAGTGAAAATTATTTATAAAAAAAATAGTATTATAAAGTATTATTTAATTAGAATAAAATATAAAATTTTAAAAATAATTAAAAAATTTTTATTTGCGAGTAAGAAAAAATAATCAAATAAAATACAACTAATTGACTAAAATAATTATAAATGGTAACATTAGTGCATAATTATTTTAGTCAGTTACTATATTAAAGTCATTAGTAATAAAGGTAGATTCACTTTTTAATACATATAAGGTATTATGAAAAAATAACAAGTCAGTAGCCTGGTCTGTTTTTGGGTATGTAAGGCGTTGCATATTGCAAAATATGCTTAGAATCTTTGACTTGTTATTTTCTTGATTGTGCTTTAACTTCAATATTATCAAATAGTTAGGATTAAACACAAAATTATTAAATTAATTATATGAATATTTTAGGGGGTAGAATGTTTAATATAAAACACGGAAATATTAAAATAGAATATATTTATTTGGTTTTAAGTTTAGTATTTGGACTAGCTATTGTATTTTTAAATGGCCCATTTCAAGCTCCAGATGAATATAATCATTTTTATAGAGCATATCAAATTTCAGAAGGTCATTTAGTATGTGAACATTATAAAAATGAAAATGGTGCATATGTACCTAGGAGTTTGAAAGAATCTAGTGAAATTAAATACTCCGAAAATGTACCATTTCATACTGAAAAAAAATTTCAAATAAAATCCATAGTAAGTGCGCTTGATACAAAATTAATACCAGAAAAGCAGATGTTTGTGGCTATTCCAAATACTGCAGCATATGCTCCAGTAGTTTATATTCCTCAAAGTTTAGGGATATTTATTGGTAGAACACTTAATTTATCACCTTTAATTTTGATGTATTTAGGTAGAATAATGAATTTGATTTTTTCCACAATAATGATATATTTTGCTATGAAAAATGTACCTAATAAGAAGTTGCTGTTATTAGTTTTAGGGCTAATGCCAATGTTATTGTATGAAGCTGCATCACTATCAGCGGATGGAGTAACTAATTGCATGGCGATATTTGGAATTACATATTTTATTAAGTTATTGGGTAGTAAATATAAAAAATTGTCAAGAAACCAAATAATCAAAATGTTTTTGATAATTGTTTTCATTTCGTTGACGAAACAAATATATTTTTTGTTTTCTTTTATGTTTTTTATTATTCCTAAAGAAAAATTTAAAAGTAACAAAGAATATTATGCACTTGGAATTGGGATGCTTTTATTATCCATTTTTATGAATTTATTCTGGATGAAGGTTTCTGGTACAATAAATGTTTTATCTACCAGTAGAAATGCTTCGCCTAAAGATCAAATTATATATGTAATTATGCATCCTTTTGCGTTTATGGAGACAATATTTAGAACGTTATGGGTAAATGGAAACATTTATTATAACAGCTTTATAGGTACTTTAGGTTGGTTAGATACAGTATTACCAAAAGAAATAATTTATAGCTATACTGTGATGCTTATTATAGCAGCTATGGTTAATGATAGCGACGAAACCTTTAGTCCTAGAAATAAAATTAAATTAATTTCGTTATTTTTAATTATGTTTGGAGCTGTTATAGTAGCCCTATATGTGACATTTACGGGTGTTGGGAAAAATACAGTTTCAGGTGTTCAGGGAAGGTATTTCATACCACCAGCTTTATTATTGCTCTCAACACTTGATGTAAAGAGACTAAAAATAAAATATTTTGATATATTTTGTGTAATCTATCTTATATTTACTCTAACAGCTACATTGTACGTATTAATGAATAGATATTATTTAATCTGATTAGAATAGTGTATACTAAATTGATATATTATTAAAATTAATATCAACATTTATATAGGAGGATTAATATTATATGAAAATAGCGGTTTTAATACCTTGTTATAACGAGGAATTAACTATTGGTAAGGTGATTAAAGATTTTAAAAACGTTTTACCAGAGTCTGAGATATATGTTTATGACAATAATTCAAAAGATGAAACATCAAAGATAGCTAGAGAAAATGGAGCAATAGTTGTTAAAGAGATAAGACAGGGTAAGGGAAATGTTGTTAGGAGCATGTTTAGGAACATTGAAGCAGATTACTATTTAATGGTAGACGGTGATGATACCTATCCATCTGAGTTTGCCAAGGAACTTCTAGGACCTGTAATAGCAGGGGAAGCGGACATGACAATTGGCGACAGATTGTCAAATGGAACATACAGATCAGAAAACAAAAGAGCTTTTCATAACTTTGGTAATAACTTAGTGAAAGGACTAATAGGAAAACTATTTAAAAATGACATTAATGATATTATGACTGGATATAGAGCTTTCAATAGATATTTTGTTAAGACGATGCCTGTTTTAAGCGGTGGGTTTGAAATAGAGACGGAAATGAGTATACATGCTTTAGATAAGAAATTCCTTCTAAAGGAGATACCTATTGATTATAGAGACAGACCAGAAGGAAGTGACTCAAAGCTAAATACATATAAGGATGGTATCAAAGTTTTGAAAACAATAGTTTCTCTATTTAAAGACTATAAGCCATTACCGTTTTTTTTAATTATAGCTCTAATTTCATTTGTTATTGGATTACTAGTAGGAAGTCCAGTTATTTATGAATTTGTAGAGACTCATTATATAACAAAATTGCCATCAGCAATATTGGCACTAGGTTTTATTTTGATATCAATATCATTTTTAACTAATGGATTTATACTAGATACTCTAGTTAAACAAAATAAACAGAATTATGAATTGTTTCTTAATGAATTTATAATTAAAAAAAGGGATGAGTAAGAAAATGAACAATCTGTTTATTTCCCTACAAAGAAATAAGAAAGGAATAATAATAATATTATTTGCTTCACTATTTACAGTGTTTGGACAATTCTTCTGGAAACTATCTAAAATGCATAATGTTAAATATATTTTAATTGGTTTTATTTTTTACGGAATTGGGGCTGTTATGATGATAATAGCTTTTAGATACGGAAGTTTTTCTGTGATTCATCCATTAATGAGCGTAAGTTATATTTTTACAATTCTTTTAGGCAATTATTTTCTGAATGAGCTAATAAATACATATAAGATTGTGGGATTGGTATTTATCATGCTGGGAGTGATATTTATAGGTGTTGGAGATGAATAGAGTTATATTGATACTAATCATTGTTATAATGACATTATTTGGTTCTTTTGGTGGGTTCTTTTTTAAGAAGTCAACATCTGGGTTGGGTATATTATCCATAGTAAAGAGTAAATTTCTTTATATAGGGGGATGCTTGTATGTAGCAAGTGCTGTTTTAAATATCATAGTGTTAAATTATATGCCTCTGTCAGTGGTTTTACCTATGACAGCTATCACATATATATGGTCTATGATTACATCACGAATTATATTGAAAGAAAAGATAACTAAGTTTAAAATTATAGGAATAACTTCAATAATTATAGGTGTTATTTTTATAGGAATTTCATAAATTGAAAATATAAAAAGCTTCCCAAGGAGTGTGTTTCACTTTCACTACTTGGGAAGCCTTTTTTATACTAGTTTTATCTGATAATTCTTTTATTATGATTCTTTAATCTCCTAAGGTTTATGTCAGTAATAGCGATGAAAATACTTGTAAAAATAAACATAAGGAGTAGCCAATAAGCTGGAGCAACATAAATTGTATATTTCATGTATGCTGTAGAACATACAGCTGTGTATGAAATTAAAAGCAATCTTAGCATATAGCTCAAAAATAAACCGGTTAAAATAATCCATTGGTCACGCATAATATATTTTTTCTTCCGAATACTAAAAAAGAAACGTAAGGTAATATATATGTAAAATAAAAAACCAATAACAAATAAAAAAGGATTTAGATAGTAATAAATTCTGCTAATGTCATTTGTAATATACAACTTGTTCTGCCTGGATGGAATCTTATCCACTTTTGCATAGACTGTAAAATGCGTTAGTTTTTCAAGTTGTCGAGCTTGAGCAGTTGTGCCAGAACTTGGCATGTTCCAGGTGCTAATTGTTGTATTTGCTACATTTCGCATGCCAATGGTCATACCAAGTGTCTGCATAAATGTTTTTGCAAGGGGTTTTATATATCTATTGTCCCAAGGAGACTCAAACATAAAAATATACCCACCTCTAGTTTTTAGCTTTCCTTTTGAGATAGCAGCACTAATCTCCTCATAGGATTTTTTATAAAATTCCTGACTTGATTTGCCGTCTGTTCGTCCAGACCACTGTACACTATCAATAACAGCCCAAGCAAGCATAGAACAAGTAGGATCGTAATCTGCATTTACTACGAAAGGATGTTTTTCAAGAATAGGTTCCAATTTTGCAAAAGTAGGGGAAACTTTGTAAGCTTTTTCACGAGTAGATTTAGGAATTGGAACTTTAGCTATCCACTCATCGGGTTTTATGATTGTGAGTACCTTAAATAGTTTAGGAAGATACCCGCCTGTGTACTCGTTGGTTGCAAAAATTCCATAGTGCTCATAATTTATAGTAGAAACAACGAGAAATGCTACCAATCAAAAAAGTGGTACTATTGTAAGGGCAAAAATCCTGACTAATTTTTGCTTATACTGTTTACTAAACAGTATAAAATAAGCAGTAAGAATAAGTGCTACTGCTACAAAGGGCAGTACCCAAGGGGAATCTTCTCTAGCCAGCCAAGTAGCTGATAAAAAGAAACCTGCACCGATGCAATATAAAAATAATTTCAAAATTGAAGTATTTCGATTTAAATATATGGCAATTACTAAGGAAAATAAAATTACTACTAAATAACCGTATATTGAATCCCTATAAACTCTTTGAAATGTAAATGAAGCAGAGGCAAGAGGATTAAACATGATTACAGTATAAATTATTCCTAGGTGAATTTTGCTAGGAATAATTTTACTTAGCACTAGGATAAATGTTAGTGATGCTGCAAAACACATAACTACATTAGCCAAATTAAAGGGAAAACCAATTTTATTTAGTATAGCTAAGTAAATTGGAAAAGTTATACCTTTAGCAAGAGTGTATTGATTAAAAGCTCCAAGCCAGTTGTTTGCGATTAAGTTAGTTGCATCCTTAATCATCATACCGTCATCATATTGATTTGCAGTTTGTGCCCATACACTTGCTCCTGTTGCAAGAAATAACCTTACTAGTAAAATGGCAAATATATAAAAAATAAAAATATTTTTCTTGTTGATAAATTTAGGTGTTCGCATAGGTTCATTCCTTTCTTTCTAATAATAAAACCACTAAGTTATGTTAGCTATAGTTCTTATAGTTGTCTTATTTGGAAATGGACAAAATAATTACCATTGTATAAAGATATATTTTTCCATATCCATACGCTAGTTCTGATTATATCATAATATTAAGGCATCATCAAAAAATAACAAGTCAGTATTCATGTCTATTTTGTATTTTATTATTTCAAAGAAAGAATTTGAAAGTTAATAAGGGAAAAGTAGCAGTTTTTATGTCTATGTTATATTAATTACGTGCATTTTTCAACGCCTAATTGTTTGACTATTATAATTCTAAATGTTAATATAAAAAGTGATTAAAATGAGTTAAACAGGAGTATGTAATGTCAGAGATAAACTTAAGTATAATAATAGTAAATTGGAACGCCAAGGATCTTTTAAAAGATTGTTTAAATTCAATATATGAAAATACAAAAAAGTTAAACTATGAAATCATAATTGTAGATAACAATTCTTCGGACAAAAGTTGTGATATGATCAAGGAAAAGTTCGGGAATAAAAGCAATTGCTTGCTAATGGAAAATAAGGACAATAAAGGATTTGCAGGAGCAAATAACCAAGCTATAAAAATAGCTAAAGGTACAGTTATTTTACTGCTAAATCCAGATACATTGATAAAAGAAAATGTAATATGTAAAACTTATGAATGTCTTGTAGAAGAAGAAAATTTAGGTGTTGCAGGTTGTACTGTTTTGAATCCAGATGGTACACTGCAACTTGCATGCAGAAGGATGGCACCAAGACCTAAGGATGCTTTTTTTAAACTCTTTGGGCTTAGTAAATTATTTAAAAATAGTAAAAATTTAACTAGGTATAATTTAACTCATGTGCCAGAAGATGAATTTTTAGATGTGGATTCTGTATCGGGGTGCTTTTTAATGATAAAAAGAGAAGTAATTGATAAAATTGGGTTGCTTGATGAGACTTTTTTTATGTATGGTGAAGAGATGGATTGGTGTATGAGAACTAAGAAGGAAGGTTATACTGTAAGATATTGTCCGGTGGGCTCCATAATACACTACAAAGGGGAAAGCAGTAAGCAGCTTGGAGCAAGGGCAACCTATGAATTCTACAGGGCAATGATTATATTTTACAACAAGTATAATAAGGGTGAAAGCATATTTTTGTTTGACTGGATTGTTTATGTAGGAATAATTCTTTTGGGTACAGTCGCAATACTAAAGAATATGTTACTGCCAAATGGTAGAGTTGGTACAAAAGGTTAATGGAGGAAAAATGGTAGATATTTCAGTAATTATTGTAAATTATAATACAAGGGATCTTATAAGAGCCTGCATTGAATCCATATATGATAATACTAGAGGCATTTCCTATGAAATAATAGTTGTGGATAATGCATCAAGTGATGATAGTACAAAAATGTTAAAAGATGATTTTAAAGATGTAAGATTAATTGCAAGTAAGGTAAATGGCGGATTCGCATATGCAAACAATTTAGGTATAAAGGAAAGCTTAGGTAGATATGTATTTTTACTTAATAGTGATACTATTGTTTTAAAGGATGTCATGGAAAAGATGATAGGGTATATGGATGAAAATGAAACCATAGGAATGCTTGGACCAAAGCTTTTAAATAAAGATTTGACTCACCAAACATCCATTTCAGGTTTTCCTACATTTAAAAGAGAAGTTTATCATATGTACAAA
Organism: uncultured Clostridiaceae bacterium; assembly: GCA_963725425.1. GTDB lineage: Bacteria > Bacillota > Clostridia > Clostridiales > Clostridiaceae > Clostridium_I. Next base: position 67,088 of record CAVRYJ010000042.1, on the reverse strand, counting down.
TTGAAAAATGTACTTAAAATTCCATTGGTGAAGAGCTTCTTTGTTAAATTTGGAGGAGCCTTTGGTTCTAAAGACGTACAGCAATACATGAAAAATTATCAAAGTATAGAAGAACCTGAAGAAGTACAAGTGCTAGTAGGTGCAGCATTATTAATAAGAAGGCAAGTAATTGAAGAGATTGGGATGCTGGATGAAAGATATTTTATGTATTATGAAGAAATAGATTATTGCCTTCAAGCCTTCAAAGCTGGTTGGAGTAGAGTCTATTATCCTCATGCACAGATAATTCATCTTATTGGACAAAGTAGTGAAAAACTAAGTGCTATGACCTTTTATGAAAGATACAGAAGTATGATATTATACTTTAGAAAAAATTTTGGAAGGTTAAAAGAATTGCAGGTGAAGATAAATTTAGTTATTGCTCTTAGCTTTAGAGTAATAGGACTAACTTTTTTGCAGATTTTTAATCGGTCTAAAACAATTAAAAACAACAAAAAATATATTTAGATACAATAAAAATGGCCACAAGTAAAATGGCTATTAGTAAAAATAGATACTAAAAAAGCTAAGAAATTAAGTTATTAAGAGGTGCGAATTTGAAGATTAAAAATAAATTAATTTATTACATATTATGTGCTTATGTTATATTTATACCAATTATGCCAAATGGATTAAAACTCGCTATAATTCCTAAAATTCATGAAATACCATCATTAGGAAATGTTTTATTAGGATTATTAATATTTGTATTCTTAATTTTAGCAGTAAAAAACTGGAGAGGTTTCATAAGTGATGTTAAGGATTTTTCAACAGACTTTTTAGGTATTTCAATGCTTGCACTTTTGGGAATTATGGTAATATCTATTTCTTATTCATCTTATAGGATGATTGCAATAACTGAGAGTGCTAGATTTTTATCCTTCGTGTTGTTATATTTTATTACAAAATATAACATAGATAGAAATCAGGTAAAAGGGCTTATAAATTCCTATTTGTTTACTTTTACATTGATAAATATTTATGGAATTTTTCAAAAGATTACAGGTTTTGCACTTTTAACGGGTTATGCGGTTCCTGGTTCGAACATATTAAGAACTAATGCTACTTTTGATAATCCAAATACTTTTGCTGCATTTTTGCTTATTGGTGCTTTTCCTGTACTACTGATGATAATAAAGGGAAAAACCATAATTTCAAAAGGTATGTTCTTGATAATATTTGTAATGACACTATGTAATATAAGCTTTACAGGTTCTAGAAATTCATTTTTAGCTTTAGGTGTAGGTGCTGTTATATTGTCCCTTATATATAGTTGGTACTTTTTAATAGGACTAGGTGGACTTTTAGGCATTGCATTTGCTATTCCCATGGTAAAGGACAGATTATTTCAAATTGGAAATAACTCTATAAATCAAGGTAGAATACAAATAGCAAAAACAGCATTAAAGATGATACAACAACATCCTATACTTGGTGTAGGAAACGGAAATTTTATAGACTTATATGACACATATGTAGCTAAATATAAATATCTTCGTTACTTAAATTACTCACATTATCCTACTCACAATGCATACTTAAAGATAGAGTCGGAACTTGGAGTAGTTGGAGGCATTTCCTTTATTGGGATAATCGTATGTTCTATAATAAAGATTAAAAATGTCATTAAAAATATTCAGGACAAAGACTTGAAATTATTTTATATTGGATTTTTTGCTTCCATGATAGGTTTTTTCTTTATGAATTTGTTTGAAAGTCTGTTTACTGTTCCTGAAGTGGTAGCATATTTTTGGATATTTTTAGCCTGTGCTGATGCCCTTCTTTATAGAGAAAGAAATAATACATACTAGGGGGAATATATGTTTTCAAGGATATTAAAATATGATATATATAATGAAAGTAAAAATGAATTTATTGAATATATAAAAAAATTTGATAAAATCCATATAATTTCAGGAAACCCTGAGGTGTTGTACAATGGATTAAGTGATGACTCACTTTTTGCGGGGTGCACTAAGGAAAATTCTGTAATGATACCAGATGGCATAGGTGTTGTTATTGCATCTAAAATAGCCAAATGTCCAGTTAGTGAAAAAATTGCTGGTATTGAGGTTATGGAAGAAATAGTGAAATACTGTGCTAATGAGAAGAAAAAAATATATTTTTTAGGTGCAAAGCAGGATATGCTAGATAAATGCATGGAAAATTTGAAAAAGAAATATATAGGATTAATTATTGCAGGCAGTCATGATGGCTATTTTAATATTGAAAATTGCCAAGAAATACTGCAAGACATAAGGAAAGCTAAACCCTATGTATTGTTTGTAGCTATGGGATCTCCAAAACAGGAAAGATTTATTAATGAGTACATGAACAGTTTACCTGCTAGCATATATATGGGTCTTGGAGGTAGTTTCGATGTTATATCAGGAAAGCTTAAAAGAGCTCCAAGGTGGATGATAAATCTTGGACTGGAATGGCTTTATAGAGTTTCTAAAGAGCCTTTCAGAATAAAACGACTAGGAGTTATTCCTAAGTTTTTATTGAAGGTTGCTTTCACTAAAAAAGATAAATAGTATATAATAAATTTGGGAGCTGATAAAAATGAAAATTTTAATAACAGGTGCAAACGGACAACTTGGACGAGAAATTCAAAAACAATATAAGGGAAAAGATGTGGAACTTTTACCAACGGATGTTAAGGATCTTGATATAACAGACGTATTAGCAGTTAATAAATATGTAAGTGAAAACAAACCAGATGTTATAATAAATTGCGCTGCACATACTCAGGTTGATAAATGTGAATCACAGCTTGAACTAGCTACAAAAATAAACACTATTGGACCTAAAAACTTAGCAGCGGCTGCTTTTTCAATTGGTGCTGAAATAGTTCAGATTTCTACAGATTATGTTTTTGATGGGGAAGTTGATAAAGAACTTACAGAATTTGATAAGCCAAACCCACAATCTGTGTATGGAAGTACTAAACTTGAAGGGGAAAAATTAGTTAGAGCATTAAATCCAAAGCATTACATAGTTAGAACAGCATGGCTTTATGGTGATGGTGGCAATTTTGTAAAAACAATGCTAAAACTTAGCAAAGATCATGATGAACTTAAAGTAGTAAATGATCAAATTGGTACGCCAACAAGCACTGTGGATTTAGCAAGAGTTGTTATAAAACTTGTTAGTGAAAAAAATTATGGCTTATTCCATTGCACATGTAAGGGAGTTTGTTCTTGGTATGACTTTGCTTTAGAGATATTTGCAATTAGGAACATCAATATTAAAGTAGTACCATGTACTTCTGATGAATTCGTAGCTGTTGCTAAAAGACCCAAATATTCTGTACTTAGGAATTACATGCTGGAATTAACAACAGGGGATATCACAAGAGATTGGAAAGAATCATTAAAAGAGTATCTTGCAGATCTTGATGCTTAATTGATATAATAAGGGGTTGCTATAAAAATAAGGAAGTTAAGAATTGAAAATTGAAAATTGAGAGTTAATGATGTTTTTCTGAGCAAGCTCAGAAAAACTAATAATTGATTTTAGATTTTAGGTAGCTTTGCTGCCTAAAATCAACATTAACTCTCAACTCTCAATTATCAACTCTCCACTTAATAAATTGCTTTGCAATTTATTATGATTTTTAGAGCAACCCCTTTTAAGGAATCATCAAAGAAATAACCAAATGGATTTAAGGAAGGTATTTAGATGAATAAAGTGGCTAAAAATGCTATAGTTGTAATCAGTTCAAGTATCTTAGCCCAGTTGTTTTCATTTCTTACAACAAGTTTTTGCGGGAAGAGATTGGGTGAAGCTGCCTTTGGAGAATTAACAACAGTACAATCCATGATTACCTATTTTACTTTGTTTGTACTTTTTGGATTGCAAACTTATGGAACACGTGAAATTGCAAAGGATAAAAGTCGAATAAAAACCGTAGTAGGAGATATACTTGTCTTTAGGATTATCCTTTTTATTATTAGCCTTGTGCTAATAGCAGTAGTGTCACTATGTATATGGAAATTCAATCACGATGGTGTTCTAGCAATACTATTAGTGTTATATGGGTTAACACTACTTCCAATGGCTATGAGCATTGATTGGGTATATAGTGGGTTGCAAAAGATGGAGTATAATTCTGTATACAATGTACTTAAGAGTGGTATTCCATTTGTGTTAGTTTACATATTTTTAAAAGAGAAAACTCAGCTATATTATGTACCACTGTTTACGGTTTTAGCCCTAGTGCTGGGAGTTCTATTCCAGTTTTATGGGTATTTTTTTAAAGAAAAATTAAAAGTAAAGGTAAGATTAAACAAGAGAACGATGCTAGGTTATATAAATTTTGGAATTCCATTTGTAATTTCTGGACTGCTAGCTATGATAAATGGGAATGTAGATAGAGTGGTTATTTACTTTTCAAGAGGTAGCGCAGAGGCTGGAGTTTATGCATCTGGCTATAATATTATATTCTTTCTTATTAATGTGGTTGGTATGATATTTATTCCTATTTTTCCTGTAATGATTACGTATTTTAATGAAAATTCTAGGGAGAAACTTAGTGAACTTATGAATAAGACTTCAAAAATATTAGCCGCATTTATAATACCAGTGGCAATAGGAGGAATAATACTTTCAAAGCAATTAATTATATTATTGTATGATAAAACATTTTTGAAGGCTTACACTTCTTTTTCTATATTATTAATTTATGTTGTGATTCTCTTTTTTAGAGAATTATATGGTTATGGATTAAATGCCTGTAACTTAGAAAGAAAATATGTAAAGGCGGTGGCAGTTTCAGCTATAATAAATCTTGGATTGAATTTAGTTTTGACACCAAAATATGGAATGAATATTGCAGCTATAATAACTTTACTCTCTGAAATTATTAACTTTGTGATGATGAAGTGGTATGCCAAAGAGATAATAGTAGTATCAAACATGAAAAATATAGTGAGGGCTTTATTTCCAAGTTTATTAATGGGCTTAATAACTATTTTACTTAAATATAATAATGTTAATATTATTATAAATATTGTTATCAGCGCAGCTATGTACAGTGTCTTTATATTTATTACTAAGTACATAACTATTGGAGAAATCAAATCTTTACTTAGGAAGGGGTGATTACAAAAAATGAGGTATTGTGTTTTGTATCCAAAGGCAGAAAATGTTCATCTCATAAAGGATGTAGGTATGATAGCATATAAGCTACATAAACTTTATGGATATGATGCTTTTGTAGCTTGTTATAACAATGGAGAATATGACTATTTAAATAATGCAGTGAAGGGATTAAAACAAGAGTTTATAGATAAAAAACATGGACATTTGATTAATGTATTTTTATACCTTAAAAAAAACGCGGTGAAAATTGATATGCTTCAAATATTTCATATGACCTTTAATTCTGTAGTCTATGCAGTTATTTATAAACTGTTTAATAGAAAAGGAACTATATTTCTTAAACTGGATTGTACAGAGGCAATTCTGGTTAAAATAAAAGGCATGGGTTTTATTGAAAAATTGTTTTTTAACTCTTTTTTAAGTAGAGTGGATATCATAGGAGTAGAACAGAAAAAAATATATGAAAAACTTAAAACATTGTTAAACAAATATAGTTCAAAATTTTTAAATGTGCCTAATGGTATAGATTATGAAAGAAAAAGTTTTAGTGATAATATTGATTTTGCCTCTAGGGAAAACACTATATTGAGTGTTGGCAGAATTGGGAGCCCTGAAAAGGCTTCAGATTTACTTCTTCGGGCCTTTGCATCTGTGGATGAGAAGATTCGACAAGATTGGAACCTTGTACTCATAGGCCCTGTAGAGGAAGGTTTTCAAAAGGTTATAGATGCCTTCTATGTTGAAAATAGAGGCATTAAAAGCAATGTGATTTTCAAAGGACCTATTTATAATAGAGAAGAACTGTACGGGGAATATAAAAAGGCTAAGGTATTTTGTTTAACTTCAAATTTTGAGAGTGTAGGCATTTCATTAATAGAAGCATCCTCCTGTGGGGATGTTATACTATCCACTAGAGTTGGAGTGGCTGACGAACTTACATCAAGGGAAAATGGAATAACAGTTGATATAGGCGATGAAAAGGCTTTAAGTGAAGGTCTTTCAAAGCTCATGCTTAGCAAAGAGCTTAAAACGTTTTCTGAGATAACTGAAAAACTTTGCAGAGAAGAATACAACTGGGACATAATAGTAGAAAAATTAGAACATAGAATAAATAAATTAAAAGGAAATAATTGATATGAAAAGTCCAAAGGTTTTTATTGTAATACTTAATTTTAAATCCTTTCTGGATACAAAGGAATGTCTACAAAGTTTAAAGAGTATAGACTATGATAATTATGAAATTATCATAGTGGATAATTGTTCTATGGATGATTCTTTCAAAAGGCTAGAAATTGAATTTCCTGAATATAAAATCATGAAAACAGATCGAAATATAGGTTATGCAAACGGCAATAATCTTGCGATAAAATATGCGCTTGATAATGATAATGATTATGTATGTGTTTTAAATAATGATGTGGTAGTGGAAAAGGATTTTTTGAGCAAAATAATTACCACTATGGAAAGAAGACCTGACGTTGGAATTGCCGGACCTTGTATTTGCAAATATAGTGATAGAAATGTAATACAAGCCATGGGTGGAAATATAAATTTGTACACTGGTCTTACTCAAGGAAGGCTAAAGGGAGACAAATATAATGAACTAAAACAAGAGAATACTGAAGTAGCTTACCTTGGAGGAGCTTGTTTTGTAGCAAAACGAGAAGTATTTAATAGTATTGGTCTCATTCCTGAAAATTATTTTCTCTTTTTTGAGGAAACAGAGTTTTGCTTAAAAGCTACTAGAGCAGGGTATAAACTTTTATGCGTATATGAAAGCAGAATATATCACAAGGGCTCATCCACAATATCCAAATATAATGGTTTGAGTTATTATTTTTTAAATAGAAATAGGGTGATTTTTATGAGAAGAAATGCAAACTTTTTTCAAAAATCAGTATTTTTTATATATATTTTTATTGAAGCTGTGGGAAGAATTATAATAAGGCGTGAACCATTTACATTGCTGAAAAATATAATCCATGGTTTTACTGCAAATAAAAAGGAAATTGATTTAGACAGTATAATATCATTTACTTCGGATTCTTCAAAAAAATAAATATTGGTAGTTTATTTTATTTAGAATACCTAAGTAGAATATTTTCAAGTTAATTACACATAATACTTTTAAACAACTAAGGCATCATCAAAAAAATAACAAGTCAGTATTCTGGTCTATTTTGTGGTATGCTTCATCGGCATAACCATTACATAGCCCGCTATGCGCAGATAATGTCTCTTCACCTACCACAAAATATCCTCAGAATCTTTGACTTGTTATTTTACTGAAGATGCCTAAAGTAATGGAGTGTGATTACATGGATTTTTATGATGTTATAAATAAAAGAAAAAGCGTAAAGAAGTTTAAAAACACTAAAATATGTGATGAAAAATTAGGAAGAATAATAAATGCAGCTATGTTTGCGCCTTCATGGAAAAATAAGACCTCCTATAAATTTATTATTGTAGATGATAGCTATAAGAAGGAGAAAATTTCAGAGTGCATAAAAAACAGTTCAGATGAGGCAATGCAAGCTATAAAGGACGCTCCTATACTTTCTATTGTAGTAGGAGAACCCGAGGATTCTGGAAATATAGATGGTAAGCCATTTTATCTAGTTGATGGTGCCATTGCACTAGAACATTTTGTTTTGGCAGCAGCTAGCGAGGGCTATGGTACTTGTTGGATTGCTTCTTTTGATGAAGATAAGATAAGACAAGAACTTTCAATACCTTTTAATTTTAAGGTATTGGCGCTTACGCCAGTAGGTGAAATTCAAGAAGAAAAGCCACATAATCCAATAAAAAATGTGGATGAACATGTATTTTTAAACAGTTGGAATACTCCATATAGTAGAAAAAAAGAAAAGGTGCTAAATTAAAAGATGATTAAAATAAACAAAAAAGGGCTTTGGATAATCTTACAAGTCCTTTTTTTGATGATGTCTTAATCCAATATATTTTAATGTAAGTAAACATGTAATTTCGGTAGAATTATATTTAATTTGTTGCTTAATTGTCAGCTTTTAAGTAAAAATATCACATAGTATTCACACAATAATTTGATATTAAAACAGCAATTTATGACTATAATTAATAATAAGGTCTCCTCAAAAAAGATTAGTTAGTATACTGGTCTAGTTGAGTTTAGATGCCTGACAAGAAAAGTAGGAGGTAATGATAAATGAATATTTTGAGGAAAAACATGTTGAAAGTAATTATAGTCGCTATAACATCTATATTATTAGTTTTGTCTGTGTACATGATATATAATTATAAAAGTAGCTCAAATTCAAACACACAATCAATGGGTATGCAGCAAGGTCCATCTAGTAACATGCAATTTGGTGGGGGAAAAACATCAAATTGGCAAAAGCCCACTAGTGGGTATACAAGCAAAACTACAAATAAAAAATCCAATACTAATAAGGCACCACAAGCTAAAGGAAATATGCCACAACGAAATGGTAATAATGGAAATGGCATGGGAATGATGAACTCTTCATCAAGCTCTAGTTCTAAATATACGCCAGCATTTATAGCTTATGCTGTAATGTTTTTTATCATATTTATAACTGTATTGTTACTAATAGTACGTAAGAAAATAAAAATAAGCAAAGAAAACGCTCATGTTCTTATAATTGGAATATTAGTAATCGGATTTTTATTAAGAACTGCGTCAGCTCTTATAATTGATGGTCAGCCTTTTGATATAAGTACATTTAGGGGATGGGCTAATACAGCATCAAGTAACCTTCTAAAAGTATATGTAAATAAATCATCCGTAGATTATCCACCTCTTTATATATATGTTTTATATGTGATTGGTAAACTCGCTAAAGTGTCTATACTAGGAAATTATTATGCCTTACTTCTCAAATTACCATCTATAATAACAGATATTTTATCTGGATATTTAATTTATAAAATATCTAAAACACGTGTTTCAAAAGAAATTGGTATTATTTTGGTAGCGGCTTATATTTTTAATCCTGCAATACTTATAAATTCAACAATTTGGGGACAAGTTGACTCGTTCTTTACGCTACTAATCATGCTTGCACTGTTTTTCTTATCAGAAGATAAGATTATATTTTCAACTATATTTTTTACATTAGCAGTACTTATGAAACCACAGGGAATGATATTTTTACCCATACTGTTATTTGCATATATTAAAGGTAGAGATATAAAAACCATCCTTAAGTCTGTTATAACGGGAATAATAACGGGAATAATAGTGATAATTCCATTTTCCATAACTCAAGGTATTATGTGGATTTTTAAGCTGTATATCAGTGAAGCGTCAGAATATCAATATGCTTCAGATAATGCATTTAACTTTTATAGCTTGATTGGAGCAAATCATACTAATTATTTTTCAACTTTGTTTATTTTTGATTACCACACTTGGGGCATGATTGCAATAGTTTTAGTTACAATTTTGTCGGGATATATATATATCAAAGGTGAGGGTAAATCAACTATTTTTCTAGCTGCACTGGTTGAAATAGTTGGAGTATTTAATTTCTCAGTGGGTATGCATGAAAGATATATGTTTACTGCAGTTGCTATATCAATTTTAGCTTATATGTATTTTAGGGATAGGAGATTGTTATTTTTATCAGTAATATTTTCTTTAACAATATATATTAATACTCAGGAGGTTCTTAACGGAGTCAGTGTAATTGGCTATACACCTATATTAATAATTACATCACTTTTGAATGTGTTAGGTTTTGTTTATCTTGTGAAGGTGGCAATTGACCTAGTAGTGAAGAAAAAAAGCAAAGACATTATCATAAGTGATTAGTTTAGGCATCATCAAAAAAATAACTAGTTCATATAGTGATTCTAGTAAGGTAAATAGTAATAATGGCATATTTAGATTAAAAACTCTATGAAATTTATAATTTTCATGGAGTTTTTCTTTTAATATATATATACATGTGATAAAATACTATCTAATAAGAAATACATTACAAGATATTAAAAAAATGTACTAGCTGACCAATCAGTTATTTTTTTGAAGATGTCTTATGCGAAAGTGAGTGCAAAATATGTTTGAAAATATGAGTATTACTGAGTTTACAGACAAGCTTTCAAGTGAAGAACCAGTACCAGGTGGAGGAGGAGCAGCAGCTCTCAGTGCTGCATTAGCTGCTTCTCTAACTGCTATGGTTTTTAATCTTACTATAGGTAAAAAGGTATTTGAAGAATACGATGATATAATAAAAATTCACATATTAGAGAGTCTTAATAAAGTAGAAAATGTAAAAAAAGAGTTCCTTACGTTTATAGACAAGGATGCTAAAGCTTTTTCTCCAATAATTAGTGCTTACAAGCTGCCAAAAGTAACAGAAGAAGAAAAGAGAGTAAGAAGTGAAAAGATACAAGAAGGCTACAAGCTTGCGGCTGGTGTACCAATGGAACTTGCAAAAAAAGCAAGCAAATTATATGAAATAATTGATATTGCATGTGAATATGGGAATAAGAATGTAATGTCAGATGCAGGTGTTGCAGCTATATTCAACCATTCAGTAATAGAAACTGCCGTTTTGAACATAAGCATAAATTTATCAGGGATTAAGGATGAAAAAATAAAAAATGATCTAAAATTCACTTCTGCTAAATTGTTAACTCATAGTGAGAAAAGAAAAAATACTATTTTAAAAAAGGTATACGAGGACATAACAAGTGACAAGTGACAAGTGACAAGTTAAAATCAATAAGTTGGGAATTTAGTTACATTATTTTGCTGTAAGCAAAATTTCCTGAACTTAGCTTATCACTTGTCACTTGAAACTTGTCACTATAAAGTTAATCTTCTATGGGTTCTTTGGGGCCTATTAATTCTAGCTGGTAAAAGGTAAGATCAAGCCATTTTCCAAATTTATAACCTGCTTTTGTTATAGTTCCTGAATATTTAAAACCTAATTTTTCATGGAGTTTTATGCTTTTATTATTGTCCGCATCTATTCCTGCAACAATTATAGCATAGTCCATTCCACTGGCAATTTTAATTAATTCCTTAAGTAGTTTTTCTCCAATGCCATTTTTCCTATAGTCTTTATGGACATAAACTGAATGTTCTATTGAATATTTATAGGCGGGCCATGCTCTAAAGGGACCAAAGGTAGCAAAGGCTACAGCTTTGTTATCTGTCTCAAAAACTAGAAGTGGGTATCCAGCATCTTTTTTATTTTTATACCATCTTCTTCTATCCTCCAAAGTGTGAGGTTTATAGTCATAGATTGCAGTTGTGTTTAATATGGCATCATTATATATATCTAAAATATTAAATAAATCTTTCTCGGTTGCCTCTCTTATCATTCTTGTGCTCCCTTCAAAATAATAGTGTTAAGGCATCATCAAAGAAATAACAAGTCAGTATTCTGGTCTATTTTGTCCGATGACTAGCATCTTTTATTAAGTGGAAGATGCTAGTCACTGGATAACGATTTCTAAGTTTCAGATGGATGACCTACGGCCTAAAAACTCCACCTGAAACTAAGAACTCTGTTAATGGTATGCTTCGTCGCCATACCCATTACATAGCCAACGCTTGCGCAGGTAATGGCTCCTTGCCTACCGCAAAATATCCTCAGAATCTTTGACTTGTTATTTCTTTTCAGATGCCTAAGACAAGTATATAATTGTTTTAATACTATTACAAGAGAGCACATAAACCTTTGAATACTTGGCAGATATTAAGAATATATATTAAGGTAAGTCATTAAGGGTCTTAAATTCATAGCCTTTTGCTTTCCAGTCCTTAATCAATGAATCCAGTATTCCTGCATTTGTTTTTGAAACTGCATGCAAAAGGTATATGCCACCTGGATGCGTTCTTTTAAGAAGTAAATTTTTTGCCCTTTCAGGATTTGGCTGATCATCTTTTAGCCAATCCCTGTAAGCAAGACTCCAGAATATGGTTTTATAGCCAAGCTTTTCAGTGTAATGTAAGGAAAGTTCACTATATTTTCCCATAGGTGGTCTGAAAAACTTGCTCATTTCATAACCTGTAGCCTCCTTATAGGCTTCTTCAGTGGATTTAAGCTCCCAAGCGAATTTTTTATCATCAGTTATTTTAGCCATGGAGGGATGCGTGTTTGAATGATTACAAACTAGATTGCCATCATCAGCCATGCGTTTCACTAAAGTTCCATTGGATTTTATATATGGTACAGTAACAAAAAATGCAGCTTTTACATTATTTGATTTTAAGATATCTAAAATTTTGCCAGTATAACCATTCTCATAGCCTTCATCAAAGGTAAGATATATATATTTGTGCTGCGTGTCACCTAAATAATAGCCATTGTATTTCTTTAATAGTTCTAAACTATCTTCTTCTGCCCTTGAAGGTTTTTCATCTTTCTCAGGAAGAAAATACCAACTATGTTCTTTGGTATTTATGTCAGTGGTATTATAAAAAGAATAAGAACTTTTAGGAAATTGAAAATTAGGCAGTTCTTTTGCTTCACAATATCCATTTATTGACATGAAAAAAACTATGCTTAAAGGAATCATTAATTTTTTCATAATTTTACACCTCATTCCTATAAAATGCTATATAGTTGTATAAACTAATATTATAGTCTATAATATTTTGTACATAGTTTTTATAAATATACGATGGGGTTTTTTGAAATGATAGACAGTTTTATGGAACAAATTAACGAAATATATAATTTAATATTGGCACCAATAGATGATGTTTACAAAAAAATAGGTATTGGGAAATATAAAAATAAAATGAAGATAGGTGAAGATGAATTATTTTCAATTTATTATTATGAATTTGTTAAATTAAATAAAGAAAAGGGAGTAGTCTATACGCCTTCTGAGATAGCTGATTATATTATAAAAAATACAGTTACTGTAGAAGATATAATTAAAAATCCATTTATTAAAATAGTAGATCCTGCATGTGGTTCAGGAAATATTTTAATTCCATGTTTTAAGTATTTACATAAAATTTATAAAGAAAATTTAGAAAAAGTAAATTTTGATAATAATATTAACTTAAATAAAGAAGATATAGCAGCGCATATTGTAAAAAATAATTTATTTGGATATGATATAGATGGAAATGCGTTGAAAGTTTTGCAGATTGATCTATATGTTACAAGTAACAGCATAAATTCATGTAATTTTATAAAGATGGATTTTCTTACAGAGGTTCTACAAAACAAATTTGATGTATATATAAGTAATCCTCCATATGTAGGACAAAAGTCAGTTGACAGGGATTATAGCCTTAAATTAAAAAATATGTATAGAGAAATATATAAAGATAAAGGCGACATTTCTTACTGCTTTTTTCAAAAATCACTTTTGAACTTGACAAAGGATGGAAAACTTTCTTTCATAACCTCAAGATATTTTTTGGAATCACAAAGTGGCGAGATGCTTAGAAAAGTGCTAAAAGAGCTTTGTTCAATTGAAAAAATTGTTGATTTTTATGGCATAAGACCTTTTAAAGGTGCAGGAATAGATCCTGTTATAATCTTTTTAAAAAATGAACAAAACATGGACAAGGAAATAGAAGTAATAAAGCCAATGGTTTCTAAGGGAAAGAATAAAAGCCATTTTTATCAATCATTATTCATGGGAGAAGGCAAAGAGTACTCCAGCTTTTATATAAAGAAAAATCTTTTAAACAATAGTGGATGGATGCTTAGGAATAAAAGAGAGAGAGACATAATAAATAAAATTGAAAAAAACAGTTTTACTAGTCTATCAAATATATGCAATAGTTTTCAAGGAATTATAACTGGTTGTGATAAGGCTTTTATAGTTGACAGTGATACTGTAAGGCTAGAACATATTGAACAAGGTGTATTAAAACCATGGATAAAAAGTAGTTATATTAGTAAATATCATGTTGTGCAAAAAGATAAGTATTTGATTTATTCAGACAGTATTGAAAATGAGGATGAATACTGTAATTCTATTAGGCACATAAGTGAATATAAGGAAAAACTTCTTAGCAGGAAGAGATGCAAAAACGGTATCAGAAAATGGTATGAATTACAATGGGGGAGAAATATAGACATATTTCAGAAAACAAAAATTGTTTTACCATATAAATCAGAAAACAATCGTTTTGCTTTGGATAAAGGCAGTTTTTTCAGCGCGGATGTATATGCATTGATTCTTAAAGAAAATGCACCATTTACGTATGAATATCTTCTATATGTTCTTAATAGTGAAATTTATGAATTCTACTTTAAGACATTTGGCAAAAAACTAGGTGAGAACCTGTATGAATACTATCCTAACAACCTTATGAAATTGTGCATTCCTACTATGGAAGAAAATCGTAGTAAAGATTACTTATATAAAATTTTTAAATTTACAGATGAAGAGGTGGAGATAATTAGGAATGCAGTTAAGAATTAAAAGTTAAGAGTTAAGGAAATTTTGCATTAGGGCAAAATCTAATCTAATCTAATCAGATAATCATAATATTTTCAGGGGTAATACTTATAGAGCTGTTTACAAGAATCTATAAGTATTACCTTTTTTTTGAAACAATGTATAAGAAAAAAACATTAATAATATAGTATGATTGTATAAATTTGTTTAAACTAGGGAAGAATAAAAATGATTAAAAAAATTATTAACCAAATAGAGGAAATATAGTTATAATATAGAATACATTATTTATAACTGTTTTAATTAATGAAACATGGGGGGATACTAATGTATGTTGAATTTGAAGATAATCATGATAAGCTTATTGTAACTCTTACAGGTGAGCTTGACCATCACAGTGCAGAGGAAGTCAGAATAAAAATTGACGATAAAATTGATAGGGCTAGTACAAATAAAGTTATCATGGATTTTGCACATGTTAATTTTATGGACAGCTCTGGCATAGGAGTGATAATTGGTAGATATAAAAAGCTTTCCATGAAAAATGGTATTATATGTATTGCCAATGCTAAGGGATCAGTGGCAAGAATTTTTCAGCTATCTGGACTATTTAAAATCATAAAATCGTATAAAACTTTAGAAGAAGCACTTAGTATAATTTAAGGATTGGTTTTGGGGGGATAAAAATGTGTGATAATATGATGAAAATTGAGTTCTTAAGTAGATCTCAAAATGAAAGTTTTGCAAGGGTTGCAGTTGCAGCTTTTGCATCACAGTTAGATCCAACATTGGAAGAAATATCTGACGTTAAGACTGCTGTCTCTGAGGCAGTTACAAATGCAATAATACATGGATATGGAGAAAACAATGAAGGAAAAGTTGTAATTGAAACCTTGCTTAGTAAAAATGAAATAAGCATCTGTATTATAGACGAAGGTTGTGGTATTGGTGATATAAACAAAGCAAGGGAACCATTATATACCTCTAGACCGGATCTTGAAAGATCAGGAATGGGTTTTACTGTAATGGAAACATTTATGGATAGCATAGAAATAGAATCTGAAGAAAATGTTGGTACAAGGATTAAAATGAAAAAGGTATTTTCTTCACTAGAATAGAAAATATTTTATGAGAGGAGTGAGATACGAGTTTATACTTGGAAGCTATGGGTAAAGAAACGATAAAAAAAGAGGATCATGATTACAATGGGAATTTATATTTAATTGAAATAGCACAACAGGGTGATAAAAAAGCACTTGAACAATTGGTGGCGAACAATTTACCACTTGTATCATCCATAAGTAAAAGGTTTTTGAATAGGGGTTATGAATATGATGACATTTTCCAGATTGGTTGTTTAGGGATTATAAAGGCGATAAATAATTTTGATTCAAAATTTGGCGTTAAGTTTTCTACTTATGCAGTTCCAATGATAATGGGAGAAATAAAGAGATTTTTAAGAGATGATGGAATAATTAAAGTTAGTAGGAGTATAAAAAATACAGCAAGAAAGATTCATTATGATAAAGAGGCACTGACAAAAGAGTTAAACAGGGATCCTACCCTTGAAGAATTATCAAAATACTCTGGGTTAAGTGCTGAAGAAATATTGCTTGCAACGGAGTCGTCAAATAGCCTTCAGTATCTTTATGATGTAATTCATCAGGATGATGGTTCTCCGGTTATGCTTATAGATAAGCTTAGTGAAACTGGAAACGGAGATGGAGATGATGAAGTTTTAGACAAAATAGCGCTTAAAGATGCACTGAATAATTTGGATAAAAAATCAAGGCAAGTAATAATTCTTAGGTATTTTAAGGATAAGACACAAATACAGGTTGCCAACATGCTAGGCATAAGCCAAGTACAAGTATCTAGAATAGAAAAAAAAGTTTTAAAGGTTATGAGAGAAAGATTGAGTGGTTAGCAGATTTTTGAATTGCTAACCACTTAATTTTTTATTTATAGGTTTAAAATAGTATTAAATGCAAACAATATCTGTGAAAGGAGATATTGAAATGCAAGTAAAAGAGAATAAAATAAAGGAAAAGTTTCACAAAGTAACTGATGAGAGTTCTCCAAAATCTAAACTGGCTAAAAATTGCGTTAATGCTTTTTTAGTTGGAGGGATAATATGTGTTATAGGACAATTTTTCAATAATCTTCTAATTAGTAGAGGGGTATCTATAGATGATACAAGTACTTGGGTAACTATAATTATGATATTCATAGGTGCACTTTTGACTGGCATAGGGGTATATGATAAAATTGCAAATTTTGCTGGAGCTGGAACAGTAGTACCAATTACAGGTTTTGCAAATTCCATTGTTTCACCAGCAATTGAATTCAAAAAAGAAGGCTATATTCTTGGTGTAGGGGCAAAGATGTTTACCATAGCTGGCCCTGTTTTGGTATATGGAATTGGATCTTCAATAATAGTAGGAGTAATATACTATTTTATAAGTAGGTGATGTGGTTTTGGGAAAAAGAATGGGAAAGCAATCAATTAAATTAGTTAGTAAGCCCAGAATAATTTCAGCATATTCTGTGGTTGGACCTAAAGAGGGAGAAGGTCCATTAAGTGAATATTTTGACTTAGTATTAAAGGATGATTTAAATGGTCAAAAAAGCTATGAAAAGGCTGAAAGTAGTATACTCTATACGGCTATCACAGAATGCATAAAGAAGGCAAATGTTCAGGAAATAGATATCAACTATCTTCTAGCAGGTGACTTGTTAAATCAGATAAGTTCTTCAAACTTTGCAGCTAGGGATTTAGATATACCATTTATAGGTTTATATGGAGCATGTTCAACAATGACAGAATCTCTGAGTCTTGGAGCGCTTATCATGGAAGGAGGGTTTGCAAATTACCTTCTTGCGGCTACTTCATCGCATTTTTCATCTGCGGAGAGACAGTTCAGATATCCACTTGAATATGGTAGCCAAAGGCATCCTACAGCCCATTGGACAGTAACTGGAGCTGGAGCAATGATACTTGGAAAAACTGGGAATTACCCATACATAACTTATGTTACTACAGGAAAGGTTAAGGACTACGGAATTACGGATGTTAATAATATGGGTGCTTCCATGGCACCGGCTGCTATTGATACAATAAAACAACATTTCGAAGATACAGGCAGAGGACCAGAGGACTATGATCTTATTGCCACAGGAGATCTGGGAAAATACGGGAAAGATATAACTTTAAAATTACTTAAAGAATATGGTTATGATATAGAAAAAAAATATATAGACTGTGGAGATGAGATTTATGGATCCAATCAAGAAACAAACGCAGGTGGAAGTGGCTGTGGCTGTTCTGCGGTAGTGGATTGTGGATATATATATAAAAGTATGTTAAGTGGTAAACTTAAAAGAGTATTGATATTATCAACTGGTGCGCTCCTAAGCACTACTTCAAGCCTTCAAGGTGAAACAATACCAGGTATAGCCCACGCTGTAGCAATAGAATATGGAGAGTGATTATATGGATTATTTAATGGCTTTTATTGTTGGAGGTTTGATTTGTGTTATTGGTCAAGTACTTATGGATAAAACCTCGTTTACTCCAGCAAGGATTGTAGTTTGCTTTGTGACAATGGGAGTGATTTTAGGGGCACTTAACATTTATGGTATTATTGTAAGGGTTGGAAAGGCAGGTGCAACAGTCCCATTGCCAGGGTTTGGGTACAGTCTTGCAAAATCAACAATTAAGGAAGTGGATTCAAAAGGTATACTTGGTGCATTTACTGGAGGAATTAAAGGTACGGCAGGAGGAATTGGTGCGGCCATACTTTTTGGATATATAATGGCGTTGATATTTAATCCAAAGACAAAGGAATAGTAATTGAAACAGTTAACTGTTAAGAGTTAAGAGTTAAGAGTTAAGAGTTAAGAGTTAAGAGTTAAGAGTTAATGAAGATTTTTCTGCTTACAGCAGAAAAATCAATAAAATAGGGATATAAGTAAATTCGTTTAATCAAATCTACTTATATCCCTATTTTATTCTCAATAATTATAAAAAATTGTAACTTACACCACCGTGTCACTCAGAAAATTATATTGCTATTTTTTGATGATTCCTTAGTGACACACTTCATTTTATCTATTTGTTTTTGTCGTTTTATTACCAGTGCTAGTATTACCGGTGCTAGCATTGTTATTGCCAGTGCCAGTAGTGCCAGTGCCAGTAGTGTCAGTACCAGTAGTACCAGTGCCAGTAGTGCCAGTGCCAGTAGTGTCAGTGCCAGTAGTGCCAGTACCATTGGTGCCGGTACCATTGGTGCCGGTACCAGTAGTGCCAGTACTATTGGTGCCAGTATCGGTACTACCAGTATTATCAACTTTATTTGTTGTTATATTTGTAGCAGTATTATTTGCATGTGATTGGCTTTGTGCGGGTGTTTGTTGTGTTGGTGCCTCCAAAGTTGGTTCAGTACCATCTATATAATAATTTCCATCTATATTTGACAAATCATCTGGAGGAGTTAAATCTTTGATTGGCTGATTCTTTGTTACGTCAGCCATAATTAACCCCCAAACATTAGCGGAAACATTACTGCCAAAATTTTTACTTAAAGCCATTGGTTTATCATTTCCAATCCAAACGGCAGCGGAATAATATGGAGAAAGTCCACAGAACCAAAGGTTATAACTATTGGTTGTAGTACCAGTTTTACCGGCTACAGGCATATTCGTATAGTTTGAAGCATTTGAACCTGTTCCTCCTTTGCTAACTGGACCTTTTAATAAATTATACATAATATAGGCAGTGTCAGCTGAGATTACTCTTTTGGAAGTAGGCTGGGTATTATCCAAAATCACTGCTCCTTTACTGTCTACAACTTTTGTATAGACTTTAGGGGTAACAAGAACACCACCGTTACCAAAGGTGCCGTAAGCTGATGACATGGTGGTTGTATCGCTTCCATGATCAAGCTGGCCAAGTGCCATAGCAGCTATACTTGTTGGTAGTTTATCGGAAGCATCCAAGGTAAGTCCAAATTTTTGTGCATAACTGGCACCAGTGGAAACACCAATCTGATCTTCAACCTTTACAGCGATAACATTTATAGAATTTGTTATTGCACTTTGTACTGTCTGAGGACCAAGGTAATGCCCAGTATCATCAAGAGGTTGGTAGCCAGGTTCTCCATTGCTACCAATATATTTATTTGCAATATCGGCGGATAGTGGAGTGTCATAAACTATAGTACCGGCAGTGATTGCCTTAGTTTCTATAGCAGGTGCATATACTGTAAGAGGTTTTATGCTTGAACCTACTGGTTTAGGATAACTAGCACTTGACCTATTATATGATGCAGGAGGCAGAATGCCAGTTCCACCAACTAGGACTTTAACTTGCCCTGTACGGTAGTCAGTTACCGTAGCAGAGGATTGAGGTGAGCGTATGCCATTACTTGTTGAAAAAGAACCACTTGCACCCCCATAGGACTGCGTATTGTTCATAATAGTCTCAACAGAGTCTTCCATACTTCTATCCATAGTAGTATATATTTTTAGCCCACCATTTGTAAGCAAGTTATCAACTTGTTCATCTGTATAATTATACTGAGTTTTTAAATCAGCCTTAACCGCGGCCACAGCAGAAGATGAAAACCAGGGATACTGATAATAAGCACTATTGGACTTACTTTGTGAAAAGGTAAGTTTTCCTGAATTTAAATCATTGATTGCGTTGTTATAATCTGTGCTATTTATATAGTTATTTTCTTCCATCTTACTTAATACTGTTTTTGTTCTGTTAAGGTATAGTGCAGGATTTTTATTAGCTGCACCTGAAAACGGGTAATAGTAAGATGGACTTTGCACAAGTCCAGCCAAAAAGGCAGATTGAATAAGGTTAAGATTGTTTACATCAGTACCAAAATATTGCTTGGATGCGGCTTCCACACCGTTAGCTTGACCACCCAAGTATATTGTATTCATGTATGCCTGTAAAATCTGATCCTTTGTAAGATATTTTTCAAGTTGAATTGCAAGATAGGCCTCTTGAACTTTTCGTCTAATTGACAATCTATTTTGAAGCGAATCAGTTAAAAACATTCTCTGTTTAATAAGTTCTTGAGTAATTGTAGAAGCGCCTTGAATGTTATTTTGTCTATGAATTTTGTTTAAAACATCATAAAACATTGCACCTGCAATTCTTTTTACATCAATTCCACCATGCTGATAAAACCTCTCATCCTCTATGCTTATGAAGGCATGAGATAAATTCTGAGGAACTGAGGATAAAGGGACAACTGTTCTGTTTTGTGTTGTGATTACAGTATCCATAACTTGATTATTATTATCATATAACGTGGAGTTCTGATCCAAATTTAATATTGTTCCATTTATATCTAAGGCTGGAGCTGTTTTTATCATTGCTAGAACAACACCAAAAGCAGCAACAGTTCCTATTATAGCAACACATAAAAATGTAAGAAAAAAGACTTTGAAGAATTTTAGTATTGGATTTTTCTTCTTCTTTTTCTTTTTGTTTTGGTATTTACTTTTTTATTAGCTACTTTAGAATTGCTACTTCTTTTTCCACTTGTATTATTTGCCATAAAATATCCTCCTTAATTGCGGTAATGCGTTTATATTATAGCATATTTCTTCAAAATAATAAATTATGGTGACGTAGTATTATATTAATATAATACTAACATTAAAATGTAATATAAACTATTATATAGAAAAAAATGTAATTTATCCAATTTTTAATCATATTAATTATTATAAAGCCACAAGGGAGTGGTTAATTTGCAGATTAAGACTAAGGTGAAAATAATATGCGTGCTACTATCAATACTAATTTTGTTTAACCTGTTTCTATATAAATTGGATACAGCAATAAGTCCAACTATCACAAATGTAGCAGAGGCTGAAATTAGAAGAAAAACTGTTGAAACTATTAACAAAGCAATACTTGATGAATATAATAAAAATTTCAACTATGATGAGGTTATTAAAATTGAGAAAGACTCTTATGGAAATATAATTATGCTAAAAGCAGATACAATGAAGATGAATAAAATAGCTTGTGAAATAGCTATAAAAGCTCAAAATCAATTAAATGAATCAGGAAGTATGGAGGTGAAAATTCCATTATCCTATTTATTTAAGAATAACATTCTTGCCAGTTTTGGACCTTCAGTAGTTATAAAAGCAGAGCCAATAGGTAGCATTTACACTGAATATCTATCTCAATTTGAAAATGCAGGTATAAATCAAACCAGACATAAGATTTATATTAATGTAGATACTCAGATGAATATTATATTGCCACTAAGTAATGATAGAATAGATGTTAAAAGCCAAATACCCATTGCTGAAACTATAATTATAGGGAAGGTTCCAAGTACAGTTTTAGGTTTTGACTTAAAGAGTGCTGGGTTTAAACTGCCCAATAAAAATAGTAACCAGCATGATTAGCTGGTTACACCAAGGCATATCCAAAAAAAATAAATAGGTAAGTATGTTATTTTTTTGAATATACTGGATTATATCAATCTTTCCAATTAAATACATAAGGCACATTTCTGTAGTAATCACCATAGTTTAAGCCATATCCCACTACAAAAACATCTTTTATATCAAAACAACAAAAATTAGGCTTTAAGGCGACTTGTCTTCTCTCTGCTTTGTTTAATAGCACGCAACATTTTACACTGTTTGCGTTAAGAGAATTAACATGTTTAATGACAAAATCCATGGTTATACCTGTATCCATTATATCATCAACTATTAGAACGTCATATCCCTGAATATTATCAGGAATGTCCTCTACAATTTTAACAACCCCTGAACTCTGCTCTTCACCACCATAACTTGAAGTAGTCATAAAACCTATTTTTGTAGGAATATCTATTGCTCTTACTAAATCAGCTGTAAAAATAAAGCTTCCTCTTAATAAAGACAAAATATAAAGCTTTTTACCATGATATTTTTTTGAGATTTCAGCACCTAGCTCTTTGACCCTTGTACTTATTTCATCTTCTGTAATTAGTATGTTTCTTTCTTTTTCGTACATTAGTAGCCTCCATATGAAATTAAAATTATATTATTAATAGTAACAATAAATTTATTATATTTCAATTAATTTATAATAATTACTAATATAAAGGGATTCATAAGTGCTAGTCTCATCACTTATTACTATTTACAGTAATGTTGTAATGGTATAGAATTATAAATAAATTGCTAAACTATTATCATAGATTTAAAGAAAATAAATAAAGAAAAAGAGGATGAAATTATGATATATGGAAGTATAGAAGGAATAAAAAAATCCCTTTTAGATAAGTTGGAAGAGATATATAATATGAAAATACCTAGGTATAGTTCAATTACTCAGGAACTATGTGAAGTCATATGTGAGGTAACAGGTATAATAAATAGAGAAATAAGCGTTGCTATAGATAGAAAAGGTAACATTCTAAATGTTACTGTTGGTGATAGCAGAGCGGTGGAACTACCACTTGTAGATATAAAGGAAAAAAAATTATCTGGAGTCAAAATAGTTCACACACATCCAAATGGAAACTCAAGACTTTCTGTGGTTGATATTTCTGCACTGGTAAAGCTTAAATTGGATTGTATTGTAGCTATTGGTGTATTGGACGGAAAACTTACAGATGTATCCATAGGCTTTTGTAGCATATTTAACAATATTTTAATGTCAGAATTACAAGAGAAACTTAGCCTTAAAGCTGTGATCAATATAGATTTGGTAGATAAGATTAAATATATTGAAGATATAATAAGTAAAGAAAATATCGTTGAGGATAATTCTGAAAGGGCGATTATTGTAGGAACAGGTAGTGAAGAAATTGTTGAAGAACTTTCAGAACTGGCAAAAGCCTGCGATGTAAAGTGTGTTTACACAGTGATTCAGAAAATAAAAAAAATTGATTCTGCTTATTATATTGGAAGTGGAAAAATTGATGAAATTAATTTGATTAAGCAAAGCGTATTCGCTAATTTAGTTATTTTTGATGATGAGCTTGCTGGATCTCAGGTAAGAAACTTAGAGGATGTACTTGGAGTAAAGGTTATCGACAGAACAACGCTTATACTTGAGATATTTGCAAGAAGGGCAAGGAGCAAGGAAGCGAAAATTCAAGTTGAACTTGCACAACTTAAATACAGACTGCCAAGGATTATAGGACTGGGCGCTGAACTTTCAAGGTCTGGTGGAGGAATTGGAACAAAGGGACCGGGCGAAAAGAAATTGGAAATAGACAAGAGACATATAAGAGAAAGAGTATACGACTTGACTCAGGAGATTGAAAAAATTAGAAAGACAAGAGAAGTTCAAAGAGAAAGACGAACCAATGAGAATATACCCAAAATTTCTTTGGTTGGATATACAAATGCAGGAAAGTCAACCCTTAGAAATGCTCTTTGCGCAATAGCCGCTCCAAGTGACATAACAAAAAAGAAAATGTATTTGAGGCAGATATGTTATTTGCCACACTAGATGTAACTACAAGAGCTATAGTTTTACCCGACAACAGAGTGGCTACAGTTACAGATACTGTTGGGTTTGTAAGAAAATTACCACACGACTTAATAGAGGCATTTAAGTCAACATTAGAAGAGGTAGTTTTTTCAGATTTACTTTTACATGTAGTAGATAGTTCTAGCGATACTGTATTTGAGCAGATTGAAGCTGTAAATAATGTGCTGGAAGAGCTTGGTGCTAGTGAAAAAAACACCATTGTTGTTTTAAATAAAATAGATAAGGCTGAGGATAGCCAGATTAAAGCTATAGAGGAAAAGTATAAATCCATGGAGATAATAAAAATATCTGCTAAGCAAAATATTAATCTAGAACAATTACTTAAGAAAATGGTTCTAGGAATTCCAAGTAAATTAAGAGAAGCTAAGTATATTATTCCATACACTTATCAGAGTTTAGTTTCAAATTTACACCAAAATGCCAAGGTTGAAAAAGAAGAATATTTAGAGCAGGGAACATGTATTACTGCTAATGTGGATGAAAAAATATACAATCAATATAAAGAATATATGGTATAGGTGTTGTAAAGGAGGAATATTTGTGGAGAAAACAATTTTGCAATATCAGAAGGTTTTCAATAGTGTTATGGATAGACTAAAGGCAAATAAAAAGGTCTTAGCTGTAATGGTTTTTGGAAGCATGGTTTCTGGAGATTTGTGGGAAGAATCAGATATAGATCTATTTGTAATAGTGGATGAAGAACTGGATGAAATAAAAAATATATACATTGTGGAAAAAAACATTCCAGTACACATTAAATTATTGAGTAAAAATAAATTGTTTTATCATAACCACAATATTCAAGACGGCTTTCTTCATAGGGTTTTTGCAGGTTCAAGGCTTGTATTCTCAAATGATGTGGATATAACATCAAAATACGATAATGGTAGATATTATTCTGATATAGACAGAGATAGGTGGAATTTGGTTTATTTAGGAAACTTCATAAAGGTGTTAGGTGTATGCAAAAAATATATAACAAATGATTCTATTTATACGGCATATGCATCTACAGTGCAGTGTGCTGAGGAATATTCCAAGCTATTTGTGAATTCATCAGGTTATATGATAAATAATAATGCTATAAATATGGCTATCAACACAAATGATGAATTTAAGGTTTGCGTAGATGCACTTTTTTTCGAAAAAGTAAATGTGCACGATACTCTAAAAAATATAATACATTATATGGAAAAATATATTGATGACAACATAAAGAGTTTAGCATCATTTTTACTTAAACATATGAGAAATAATGATTGTATGCTTAGTTCTGAAGAAATAAAAAAAGATGATATTTTTAAGCATTTTAATATTAATTTTGAAGATATATTAGGAAAGCTATTGCAATTAAATGTAGTCAAAAGGGGAAGTAGAGACTACAAAACTAAGGATGGCACAGTTCTTATTAAGGAAAATGTATACTATTTATTGTAAGTGGATGTGATGCAAATGAAAGCCTATTCTATTAATTTTTCAGAAGAAATCCCCAAATATATTCAAATAGCAAAACATATAAAAAAATCAATTGAGGTCGGTGAAATTAAGGATGAACAGAAATTACCACCAATAAGGAAACTCTCGGCTTTTTTACATGTAAATAATGATACTATAGTGAGTGCGTATAAAAAATTAGAGCAGGAAGGATACGCAGTTCAAAAAATTGGAAGTGGGACTTACGCAAAACAAAAAGATACAAATAGAAGGCTTAGAAGGGAATACACTGAGACATTTAAGAGGATAAGAAATGAGAGTTCAAGTAGCTATATAGATTTTGCAGGGGAAACTTCCAGTAACGTAGTTTTTTCTATGGAGAATTTTAAAGAGGTTATAGACGAGGTTATAGATAGAGATGGTGTTAATGCATTAGTAAACCAAGAAACATTAGGATATACTGGACTTCGCAGGAGTATAAGTAAATATTTTTGGAAGGATAAGTCAAGAGCAGAGGACATCCTAATAGTTTCTGGTGCACAGCAGGGAATCGATATTGTATCAAAGGCAATAATCAATGTGAATGACAATGTAATTGTAGAAAAACCAACTTATAATGGAGCTCTTTTTGTTTTCAAGTGGAGAGGCGCCAATATTTTTGAGGTGCCAATGGATAATGATGGCATAAATCTAGAGATGTTTGAAAAAATATTAAAAAAGAACAGCATCAAATGCTTTTACACTATGAGTTATTTTCAAAATCCAACAGGAATGTCCTACAGTTACGAAAAGAAAATTCAAATATTAAAATTTGCAGAAAAATATGATTTTTACATAATAGAAGATGATTATCTCTCTGAACTTATATTTGATGAAAAGGTTAAATATGAAAGCTTTAAGAGTCTAGATGTAAATGATAGAGTTGTATATATAAAGAGTTTTTCTAAAATATTTCTTCCAGGTATAAGACTTGGATACATGATAGTTCCTAAAATGATAGAGGAAGCTGTTGAAAGTTCAAAGGTTAATACGGATATATCAACCTCGAGTCTTATGCAAAGAGCATTGGATTTGTACATAATAAAAGGATATTGGAGAGATTATATTCAAAACTTAAAAATCATATATAATAAAAGGTATAGAGTTATGGAAAATACTATTAAGAATGTTTTAAATGAAAAAGTGAGTTTTAATAGTCCTGGTGGTGGGTTTAATTTTTACTTAAAAATTAATGAAAGTGTTAGCATGGGTTCTGATAAGCTATTTTATAAATGTAAGCAAAAAAAAGTGTTTATATCACCAGGGGTGCTTTTCTATAGAAATAGTGAGGATGGATCAAAGTATTTTAGAATAGGTTATTCACAGACGGAGGAAGCAAAAATTCAAGAAGGAATCGAAATAATAAATAAAATTCTGGAGTAAAGTGATAGATATGTTAAATGGATTAGTAGAATATAATTGGGATAACATTGAACAATATGATGATAGTGAAATATCGTATTACCTATTTCTAGAGGGAAAGTCCCTTGAAGTCATTAGTAAAATTAGGAATATATCAAGAGAAACCGCCCAGAAACATATAATTGAGGGTAAAATAAAGTACAGGTTTCTAGCCACTAGCAAAAATGCTGAAGAGCTACTCACTAGTATAGCCAAAGCTGGGAAAAATGATAAACAGCTTTTGTTAAGCAATCTAGATGAAAAAAACACAGAAGCCATCCTAAAGCATATAAGAGATAATTATGTCCAGATGCATGGTAAGGACAAGGAAACTGCAATTTGGATTTTAGGTGAACTTAAAGATATTAACAGCAAGGATATTTTGATAAGAGCATCTGTACATAAATTTGTAAATGTTAGAAGAATGGCCATATCCGCCATGGGAAAAATAAATAATGTTGAATTTGAAAATGCACTAAAAAGAGCTCTAGATGATGAAAATCCACAGGTGGTCTCTTATTCACTAAAGGCACTTATAAAGGTGAAAAACAAAAATACAGAGGAAAAAATAAGAAAACTATATAAAACTACAGAAAAGGAATACTTAAAAAAACTCTGTCAAGATTATTTTAACATGATAGAAAATGGAGAGGTATGATATTTTATGAGCTACTATACGGTAAAAGACGCTGCCACATTTGAACTTGAAGAAAAAAAATCTATTTTTATTGGCAACGTTAAGAGAGTTAGCAGTGAAGAAGAAGCAAAGGAATTTGTTACTGAAATTAAAAGTAAACACAAGGATGCTAGACACAATGTGTACGCATACATAATTGGTGAGGACATGAGAATTCAAAGGCGTACGGACGATGGAGAACCACAGGGAACAGCAGGAATTCCAGTGTTAGATGTGATAAAAAAGAAAGGCATCACGGATACAGCAATTGTTATCACAAGATACTTTGGAGGAATACTCCTTGGAGCAGGAGGACTTGCAAGAGCTTATTCAAAAACAGCCTCTGCATCGATAAACAAAGGTAAAATTGTTTTAAGAGTTAAAGGAAAATTACTTTTAGTAACGGTTAATTACGATCTTTTAGGAAAACTACAATATCTATTCGAGAAAAATCAGTGGTATATTGATAATACGGAGTATACAGATAAAATTGTTTTATCCATTAAGTTTGCAAATGAGGATGTGGAAAAGGCAAAGACATCAATTAGTGAAATATCTTCTGGAAATTGTTCTTTTGTTGAAGGAGAAGAAAAATATTATTTTAAAATTGAGAATAGATTGTTTTAATTGTTTGAATGTAAAATATTATGTGATATAATATTTACAGTTGTTTATATAACAATTTTAAATCAATGTAAAACTTAAGGGGAACAAAAGTTCATATATAATAAAGAATATCGTTAGGAGGTATTTTATGTCAGGACATTCAAAGTGGCATAACATTCAAGTAAAAAAAGGTAAGACAGATGCTATAAGGGGAAAGATATTTACCAAAATAGGTAAGGAACTAGCTGTTGCTGCCAAAGATGGTTCGAATCCAGATCTTAATGCAAAGCTTAGAGATGTAATTGCAAAAGCAAAGGCTAGTAATATGGCCCTAGATACAATTACAAGAGCAGTGAAAAAAGGTGCAGGAGAACTAGAAGGAATAAACTTTGAAGAAATAGTTTATGAAGGATATGGTCCAGCAGGAGTTGCTGTAATAGTTAAGACATTAACTGAAAATAAAAACAGAAGCGCAAGTAGTGTAAGGTATATATTTAACAGAAATGGAGGAAATCTAGGAGCCGATGGCTGTGTTTCTTTCATGTTTCAAAAAAAAGGACAAATTATTATTGAGAAAAAGGATGGTCTTGACGAAGATGAAGTGATGATGGCAGCATTAGATGCTGGCGCAGAAGATTTTAATGCTGAGGAAGAAGTATTTGAAATAACTACAGCTATGGGAGATTTTTCTTCTGTAAGAGTAACCCTAGAAGAAGCAGGTTATGAATTCTTATCAGCAGAACTTACCATGATTCCAGATATCCTTGTAACATTAAAACTTGAAGATTGTGAAAAAGTTCAGAATTTAATTGACAAGCTTGAAGATGATGACGATGTTCAATCTGTCTATCACAACGCTGAGTTCCCCGAGGAATGGGAAGGGTAAAGGGCTGAGGTACATATTCGCATTGTGACATACGTGTATTAACTGTTTTGTAATGACAAATAACACTTTTATATATAGATGTAAAAATCTACATACGGAGGTGTTTTTTTTATGCAAATAAATGATGTATTACAAGAATTCTTATTTGATTTGGAAGTAAAGAACTATTCTAAAAAAACTATAAAAGGTTATAGAAATAACAACAATTTATTTTTCAACTATCTTAAAAATGAATTTAATATTGATGAAATACAAGAATTAAAAACAATTCATATCAAAAACTATTTCCTTTTTCTTAAAAAGAGGGGATTAAGACCAACCTATATAAATTCCATATTAAAAAATATCAGAGCATTTTGTGTTTATTCTGTTGAAGAAGAATATATAAAAGAAAATCCAGCAGATAAGGTTAAATGGCAAAGAGAAGGAAAAGTTATAATTAACACATTTTCTTCAGATGAAATTGTGAATATGTTAAAAGTTTATAAGTTTACAACATATTTAAAAGCAAGAAATAAAACAATACTTTCCATCCTTATGGATACAGGGATTAGGAATACAGAGCTATGTTTAATTAAATGTGACGATATTAATGAGCGTACTGTATTAATTAATGGCAAGGGCAACAAACAAAGGCAAGTTCCATTAAGCCCATTACTCAAAA
Organism: uncultured Clostridiaceae bacterium; assembly: GCA_963725425.1. GTDB lineage: Bacteria > Bacillota > Clostridia > Clostridiales > Clostridiaceae > Clostridium_I. Next base: position 37,318 of record CAVRYJ010000042.1, on the reverse strand, counting down.
AATATATGTTTAGGTATGAAAGAATAAGAGACGAGTATTTTAAAAATAAAATATTAAGGGAAGATAATTATTTTCTATCCAACAGAGGTCATGCACTAACAGTAGAATCAGTTGAACGTGTTGTTAGGATTGCAGGACAAGTTGCTGGAGTTAGAAAGGAAATTCGGTGTTCTCCACATACACTGAGACACTGGTTTAGCCAAGAGCAGTTACGAAACGGATTAGATGTCTACTCCGTTTCCAGATTATTAGGTCATGAGAACATTACAATAACCAAACGATATCTACAATCTATAAAAGATGAAGATATTATTGAAATGTCTATAAAAACTAGTCCATTGATGAATTTAAATGGGGGCAGAAAATAATGAGTGAATATAAATACCTAGATCAATTTATTGAAGATAGTGTAATAAATAAAGATAAAGTTATAATCCAAAATGTGAAAGTAGAAGATAAATCAGTTAATATTTTTATAGTCGAAAGAATTGGAAAGGACGTAGTTTGTGTTTATACAGGATATAGTATTTTTCTTGATAAGGCAATTGAGGCAAGGAATAGAAATTATGTATATTTAGATGATTCACAAATGGAAGCCATCTTAGGAATAATTAAAATAAAAAAAATAAGCTGAATGTTTTCGCAGAACATCGGCTTATAAAAATAAAACTGAATATTGTTAAAATGATTCCTTCACAAAGAAATCACAACTACGAATTAATTATATCAAAAAAAATTAAAAATGTAAATGTGAAGGTTCTATTTCCTATTGCTTTTTTTAGGTAATATGTGGGTTGTCCATGCACTGTAGCAACTTTAAATAATTAGAGTAGGTTAGTTGAGCCGACGCAAATAAGTCAACTATAGTCACATAAAACACTATACTCTTCTTTGGTGGTGACTATGCAAGGTGAGAACTACCATAAAAGGTTCGGCGGATATTTGGTGATATAATTATCAGGTAAGTGCTAACATCCATATAGGGGCTTATAGGACAAGTATTATAAGTTAAAAGTTAGTATGCGAAAGCGTAAATAAGAAGGGTATTAATGGGACTAGCTACTTTATACCAATTATCATTAATAATTTATTTACTTATGTAGAGACTAAGATTTAATAGTTTTAGTCTCTGTGTAGGTAAATAAACTATGTCTAAAACAAAGCAAACTTAACCCAATTATCCCTTCGGCAGTTCGTAAGTCAAGTTAAACTTAAAAGAAAAAAACAAAAGTTCAGAATAAATTTAAAAGGTATTACAAAATTTCGGACACCTTTTGATAATCATATAATAGGGTGCGTCATTAACGAGTCAGGGATATATAATCAGTAGGCAACAAATTGTTAACATCTTAATTGATCACTAAAGTGGAAATACATTTGACTATTTGACTGCGTGATTTCCTGTCACTCGGTCAGCCTATTTTTAGTCTTAGTAAATTCCTGTCAGAAGTTTACATGAGATATTTAAGTAAAGTCCTTGTGGAACATAGCATGATTTACATGGATAAGCAAACGAAGCGTAACCCTTCCAATTACCTTTCCAATTACCCATGATGGGTAGAGGTGTCCATGAGAGGGGCAACTTAGTAATATATCCATTATAAAGTTGTCCGACTATGACAACACTGGTCAAATTGACGTGAGTTGTCCAATCCATCCAACCTACCTAATTGGTATGACAGGGTTTCTTTCAGAATCTTAGTTAAATAATTGTTAATGGTAGCAAAACTACCTTTAAGAAATGGCTAATATTACCTTCCCTTTTAAAAAGGATTTGAAGTGTCTTTCTCTGCGACACGTTCATTATTACCGAAAGTATATTTGATAACAAAACATTACATCAAAACGGATTGAATATGCTCGTTTCTCACAAATGGGAAATGACTATATGACTGGCTTTAACCCTTATGTTCAACCGATACGTTTTAAACATAAGGGTATTCAAAGAATGAATGACCTATAACTCAAAATTGCGAATAACATTTAATACCGACATAATTTCGCCATTAGATTTAAGACTATTAAAATTGAGTAATGTAATTCCACCTTAAACTCGTTAATCGTTGTCTAGCGTCACGTGAGAGTGTCACAATCAAGTTATATGCGTTCCTCAATCAGAATATCGCATATCGTTTTATTTGACGAATGTGAGGTATCGAATCGCCTAGTTTGGCGAAACGAGGTAAGGGAGTCAAACTTATTAACACTACCCTAACTATATTTGATGTATTGTCAGATTGAAGATACCAAAATAGCAAGAGGACAAAATACCCGCTTGAAAAATAATATGCCAATGGTGGCAGAGATAATCTCCATGACCAAATAAAAAGAAGCTATGCGATAATCAGAAAGCTATATATTTAATATTGTTGGGTAACTATTTAATATAGTTAACTAAGCAACTAACTAAGCTAACTATATAAGTTAACTATTTCTAGCAATGGAATATTACCTTGAATGGAGTTATCACTCTTATACGTCACGTATGGTGGTCAAATTGTGGCTTAAAAGTTAGCTGGTTAGATATTTCGGTCTCGATTTCATGGATAGCGAATATTCAGATGTGCATATCGTACACATCCCAAATGGGTAGCCATAACGTCGCCACCTTTGGAATTATGGGTAGGCGAGGGGGTGGTTGAACGCCACCTCATAAAAGTGAACTTTATTTTATAAAATAATTGACGTTAACTCTTATTAAATCAACGTTTATAAAGTAGTGCTAATTAATATATAAGGGAGTCGAAAATTAGCGACACCCATAAATAATAAAGCTATAGGTATATATAAGCGCAAATAAAAAGAACGCACCACTCGCATATGGTGTGCTCTTAAAAAAGATTGGGGAATTAAATCTGATATTTAAATTATAACCAGTAATAAGGATTTTATACATAATATCATACTTTAAATGTATTTTTCCTATGCCATTTAAGGTATTTCTTATTTTTTTCATATATTTTAATAACTATATTTTTGTTAATATTCAGTAAAGAATAATCTTTTTCATCAATTAATTTTGAAATCATTATTTTACCATTGTCATCAAAACTAATAAAGCCTTTATCATATAAAGAATCATGTTGATTGCACAATAAGAATCCATTAAAAGCATCGGTTCGTTCAAAATTATTGCTCTCTTTCCAATACTTACTATGACTTGCGATTAATAATTCAGGTATATCAAGACCACATATTTTACACCTAGGTTCAAGTAAAAACAGTTTTTTTCTAAATAATTCTTGACCTAATCGAATTTTAATAATAGTTTCTCTTTCGGTTTTATCTAAAGTTTTAGGAAGAGTTTTATAAATTTCTGAAGTATAGTGATCTTTTTCTAAGCTAGATATTGAAGTATTTTTATTTATTTTTTTCGTAGCTAGTTTACAAAGAATATTAGATTCATCATCAGGACTACCAAAAGACCAATAGAGTAGATCTATAATAGACTCTATAGCAGATTGTTCTTTGCATAATTTTGTGAATTCAGATTTCTTATATTTACTGTAAATAAATTTTGAATATTCATAATAGCAAGTATCCACACTAGTAGATTCAGATAAAATTTCATATATTTCTCTGTCATTTTTTTCGATGTACCCTTTATGAATAAAATCACCAATCATAGTTGCTTCTAATAATGGCATTGTACGACCTTTAGTGAATGATCCTGGTTTACAAATATCTTCTTTTACTAAACAATTTTCACAATACATTTTATGTATCACCTCTAATACTATGTTGTCAGTTTTATAAATGAATATCCTATTTAATTAGAGGATAATGAGGAATCAAATTACATTAAAACTATTTAATTCTAGGAAGATTTTTAGTTTATACAGAAACATTAGATTTTGTCTGCTATTTTTTAGGTATATATTCAATCAAATCGCTAACTTCACATGAGAAAAATTTACATAACGTAGATATGTGTTCTTTTGGTAACATTATATATGTGTTATTACAGTAAGCACTTATACTTGCTTGCCTTATGCCCGTTAATTTAGATAACTCTCTTTGAGATAGATTGTTACCTTTCATTAATAAATCTAATTTTAAAATAATCATATAAAACACCTCTTAAAAATATTATATCAGAAGTGATACGAAAATAGAATAATAATACGAAAAACGTATTGACAGACTGATACGAAAATAGTATCATAGAATTATAGAAATTAATTAAATAAAAACAAGGGGGATTATAAAAATGCTAAATAAAGAAATGATGATGAAAATTATGAGTTATGTTGAGGTTGAAACAGCTAGAAAAAATACTGAAAGAATGACAATGGTAATTGATGCAGTTGAGGATCTAGGAAAAGCTAGTAGCAACTATTCCCAAGAAGAATTAGTTTTACACTATATCAACTTTTTAGCACAAAATAGAAATAGCTTTTTTGGACGAGCAAAAATGGATAGCATTAGAGTTTGGGAAATGGCTGAAGATTTATATCAAGAAGATGAAGATTTGGGTAACATTATAGAACTACTAAATAATAACGATATAGAAAGTAGCCAAGTTCTTAAATTATGGCAATATTCTACCGAAAAAATGGAAATGGGTTTGGGGAAAGATGTTGATGAAAAATGTATAGAAAAATATATATCAAGTGAAAATTTTAGTATGGTACAAACTAACATATCATGGTTAATACAAAAGCCATTTAGTCCTCAAGACACAGCATTATTTTTAGTAAGTGGTTTAACTGTCAAAGAATTATTAGACAAACATAGGGAAGATTTAGGACAAAATATTATATCTTGGTTCACTTTAGGTAGAGAAAATAATCAAATAAATGAATATGTTAAATTCAAAAAAGAACAAGATAAACTTAAAACAAAAAAACAATTAGCTGATTTACGCAAAGCTAAGAGATTACATAAGCTACAGGAGGTGCAAGCATAATGTTAGTAAACAAAAATAAACTTGTTGGCAAAATGGATCTTGAAGTTGTAGGGTTTGATTATGTGGCTCAAATGAATGAAAATGTATTTTTAGGTTTCATCGGTGGAAGTATTCCAGTAATGTTAAAATCCAAAACTATTACAAAGGATGAGTTCGATAAAATGTGTGCGTAGGATATAAAATGTATATTTTAATCAGTTTTACAAAAAACACAAATAGGCCGTAAAACACTAGTTTTTACAGTATGAGAGTGATAACTTAATTAGACGACAAAAAACAAGCAAATATGACAATTGCTTAAAAATAATAAACTTGGTATTATTATAGGTGCGGGACAAGTCTACCCATTTTTCCTGCACTGTACTTTGAAAACTTAATAATATTTTATCTGACTACAATCGGATAAAATGTCTCTTTTAATATGTTCTGTGATCATTATAGCACAGTAGAAATATCAAAGTCAATAACTGCGCATAATTATTATTATAGTCAGTCTTTGTTAGAGAAGTAGTACCAGTAACTGCGAGAGTTGAACTCCGAGAAAATTGAGAAAACAAGTAAAAAACCGAAAAAATATAAAAAATTGGGTTGTTGATTCTGCCTTATTTTTGTCCAAAAATACATAGAAAAGAGGTAAATATTATGGGAAAGAAATATTATGAGGTAAGAAAAAAATATCTTTCAGACGCACTTTCATATCTAGGATTTAGGTATTACTTATTCACTAAACAATCAGAAACGGTCTATAGTTTTGAAAATACAGAAAAATTCCAATATGCACTACACCAATTAACATTACTAAAAAATGAAGTAACTAAATTAAATTAACAGAGGGAGGAAATATTATGAGTAACACCAATTTAGATTTAAAATGGGTTTCAGATTCAATAGGGGACGATTATAAAAACTGGAAAAAGGGCGACATTGTTTTACTTCAAGCACAAACTGGCACTGGAAAGACGTATTTCATTAAAAACAAATTAGTTAATTACATACCTTTGTATGAGAGATTATTATTAGTTTGCAACAGGATCAATCTCAAAAGACAACTAAAAATGGATTTACTTAAAAAATATCATAAAGTTATTCCAATGATACTAGCTAAAAATAGTAAAGAAACGGATAAAGTTGATTTTGAAGCTTTAGATAAAATATATCAAATTGAAAATATTACAATTAAAAGTTATCAATCAATCGGGCAAATGGCAATTGATCATGAATATGATGGTAAAGAAATGGACTTAACATATGATTATATCGTAATGGATGAAGCACATTATATATTGAGTGATGGTGGATTCAATAACAAGTGCCGTTTGGCTTATGAATATCTAATTGAGCAATATACGAAATCTACAGTAAAAATATTTATATCTGCAACTATGGAGGAAATAGAAATACCTATAAAATATAAATTCGAGCATATACAAAGCATTGGTAGAAAACCAACAATCAGAAAATATTATACTGGCATTGATTATAGATATATTAACCCTATATATTTTAAAAATGACTTAAATGTCATTATCAATTTAATAAAAAATGATAAAACTGATAAGAAATGGCTAATATTTGTAACATCCAAAGATAATGGAAATAAGATTCATGACAAACTAGGTGATAAAATATCCAGTTGTGTATTTAGTGGCACTAAAAACGATGAATTAGAGAGCATTATTACAAATAGTAAATTCAATAAAAAAGTTCTTATTGCAACAAAAGTTATTGATAATGGGATTAATATAGTTGATGATAAATTAACTAATATAGTTATTATGGCATGGGATAGGATCACATTTGTACAGGAACTAGGTAGGAAAAGAATAGACATAGATAATCCACAACAAGTTAACTTATACATACCAACTAAATATAAAAAGTCATTTACAGCTAAAGCAAATATCTGTGAATATCAATTGGGAGAAGTAGAATTATTAAAAACTGACGAAAATGCATTTAATAAAAAATATGATAATGATATGAATGAAATAGCAACAATGAATCATTTATTTTACCACGAAAATATGAAAACTGGTAAAGGGCAATGGAAGAAAAATTTAATAGGATATGCTAGAACTAAATCTGATTTGAAATTTTATAGAGAAATGGAAAAATTATTTAGGGATGATAAAGATTTTGCATTTATTCATAAACAATTGGAATGGTTAAAACTTGATGATAGATTTAGTGAATCTTTATTAATAGAAGAAGTTATATTAGCTGAAGATATAGAAACATTAGAGTCTTATTTAGAAACTATTATAGGACAAGTAATGTTAACAACTAAGGATAGACAGGATTTAATAGAGCATATTGGATTGATAGATTCTCATAATTCTAAGATCAAAAAGAACATTATAAAATTCATAAAAAATATTACTACCTTAAATAGTTACATATTGAATGATTTAAAAATTAACTATTACATAAAACAGTTTCCTACAACTCAAATAATTGATGGTCAGAAAAAAAAATACAAGAGTGCGTGGCAAGTATTAAGACTGTCAGAAATATAAAACTTGTGTTCCATTTTAGGAAAAATTACTATATTAAATAAATCCTAAAATGGGATACAGATTGTACATCTAATTATAGAATAGGTTACAAATTCTAAACATCTATCTAGCTAAGAGACAGCGGTTTTCTGGCTCGTGCTATCGGGTGAACGTAGCGTAGCGTAGTGAGGGTATGATAATACCCTTATGTACCTTATTAATTATACATAGAAAAGTAAAAAGAAAAACATTTTTGTCTGCCAGAAACGGGCATCCAAGCTAATACATATATAGAAAATAAAATTACTCAAGGGGGATTACATATTATGAATAAACAAATTAAATTATATAGTGTTGATACTAAGGCTTTTTACAATGAGGAAGAAAAGAAACTAGACAACAAAATGAGTGAGGTTAGAGCAGGAACAAATATATTAAAGGAATACGAAATAATTAAGTATGCTGATAAATTAAAATTTACAAGTATATCAGATTTCTATATTAAATGTAAAAATAAGAGTATTAAAAAATCAGTAAATAATATTCTGAAAAAGAATAAAGTCTTTGCTAAATCAAAAGAACTAAATGAAATATTAATGAGTAACGATTATTATAAAGAATGGATGGATTTTGAAAGAAAAAAGAAAAATTATGCAGGTAAGAAAAGCAAATTAAATATTATGAAAGAAGATATAGAAAAATTATTGGAAATTGAAAAGGACAAGAGCGTTAATAAAGGCACACAGGCAGATATTAGATACTTAAATCCACTCAAATTAAATGGTCATAGTGAGATAGCTACCACTAATAACTCATTACTACAAGCCATTGGTGCAGAATCTAAAACCACGGATATTATAGTTATTAGAACATTACATTATGATTTATTACATCAATTAATTAGAGATGGATTTTTATACGATAATGACAAATACATATTTTATACAGCTAGCGCAGGACAGATAAGACAAAAGAAAGTAGTATTTGTTAAAGAAAGTACATGGAATAAAGTAGAAAATAAAATCACATGTGGATTAACTAAAGACATGATAAATAGCCAGGGTGGAATGACAATAAATAAATACCTCGCCTATATGGCACTATCTTCCACAGATACTACAGAATGGGAAGAACTCGATATAAATAAAGCTATAGTAATTCCAGATTTTGAACAAAATGTTGATGGAATTTTTGATTATATTGAAAATAAGGATAATGAATTACAAGTACCACAATTAAACGTGCTCAAGACAGTTAAAATACCATTTAGTGATGGATGTGGAATGTATTTACCTGAAAAAGATATTAAAAACAAAAATTTTCAATTTAGGATGCCTTGGTTTAAAGGATTATTAACACCAGTAGATTACATAGCTTTTTGTGATGAATATAACAACAAAAATTATAAAGTCAAAGATATATATGATAAAATATGGGATTTAAAAGCCGATGATATCAAATATATATTTACAGAGAGCCAGTTTAAAATGCATAAGTATTATAAGGATTGGAAACAGTACCAAGATAATTTCACATTGTATGAGTGCCAAGCAGGTAAGTGTAATATTGAAGAAGATGTATTTAAAAGACCTAGATTTTGTTATCAGATGTGGCAAACATTAACAGATATAAAAGATGAGGAAATAAAACATTATACAAGCAAAATCGACACACAAATAACAAATGCTTATACAGAACGCAAGACTATGCTTAAAATGATGGGAATTACGGAAGATAATGCACATAAAAGCTATTTACAGAAATGCTTAGAATTATATCCAGAATTGCTACAAGATTCATATATTCAAAGTCAATTATCGGATAGCATCAATAAAAAGAAGAAAAATGCTGAAAGTGGAAAATTTACAATCGATGGAGCATCTACCTTTTTATTACCAGATATATTTGGTTGGATGCAGTGGATATTTAGAAAAAATGAAGATGATATAGCTGATGGATTATTACAAGATGGAGATGTATATTGCCACTTATTTGATACTAAGAAATATCCTAAGTTAATTGTTAATAGAAGCCCACACTTGTATAGGGAACATGGATTAAGAAATAATGTTGCAAGTAAAGAAATGGAAAAATGGTTTATGACTAATGGAATATATACAAGCTGCCATGATACTTTATCATTGTTATTAATGTTTGATGTAGATGGAGATCACGCAACCATATATTCAGACCAGTATTTAGCAGGCATAGTTGAAAGAAATATGAAAGGTGTTAATCCACTATATTATGAAATGGGAAAAGCAAAACCTATAAAAATAGATAATGAAGCCATATATACTAGTATAACAAAAGCATTTTCATCAAGTAATATTGGAAGCTTTAGTAATAAGATAACGATTCTATGGAATAAAAATAATTTTACATCTGACACACTCACTTGTATAAAAGTATTAACAGCTATGAATAATTATAGTATAGACAGTGCTAAAACAATGGAAATGCCTACCTTATGTCCAGAATTACAACACTTAATGAAGCAGGAAAAGGACTATAAAACAAAAGCAACAATAATTACTGTGAAGGGAAAGGAAAAAGAAGTAACAAAACGTAATGCAATTAAATTACCTTATTTCTTTCAATTTGCTAAGGATAATAATAATATAGAGAGTATTAATACAAGCACAGTAAATAGAATATGTTCTGAAATTGAAAATATCAAGCAAGGTGATTACGATTGGAAGCAAATAGGCAAATTTAATAAGAATATGCTCTTACATAGCAAAAACATTATAACTGAATTAGATAGGGAAAAAATAGAGTACAAAAGTGCTATTAAATTATATGGTAAAGAATCAGTAGTAGCGATGCAGATTCAGAAAAATAAAATGGATATTACCGAGAAAGTTATTACAAAATATAAGGAGTTAAATCTCAAAATGCAACATGGCTTTATCGGATGTGGAACGATGGATGAGAAAAAAACCAAGGAACAGGAATCAGTGATAATTTATCAATCATTAAAAAATGAATTCATTGAGTATTGTAAAGTATCATTGATTGATATCGTTGATGCCGTAGATATAATCACAAGGTATATATTCATATCCAAAAGAGATACAAAGAAAGCATTTTTATTTAATGTGCTAGGTGAATATATACTAGATAATTTAGAGCCAAATATGGAACTTAAATTTAAAAATACAATTATGTGTGCTGATTGCGGAAAGAGAATTGAAAAGGTAAATAACAGGGTAGTAAGATGCAAAGAATGTGCTGAAAAACTTGATAGACTAAAAGCAAAGCAGAGGATGAAAAGAAACAGGTGTTCGAAATAGAAAATACATATAAGTAGGAAAATTACTAGGAATATAAGAATTATCACTAAAAATATACGTGGGATAACCTTGCTAAACGTGGCATATAAAGGGGTATAGAGGTTATTTCACTTTCTACATAATGAGAAGATATATATTTTTTTACTGGGATTGTAGGTATTGTAATAATATCGTGAATATAATTCCAGTATAATTTTTTCTTTTTTATATTAAAAATACATATACACATTCAGTATAACAAATTAAAGATATAATGTCAATACTATTTACAAAAAATAAATATAAATTTGAGGTGCTTTAATGGATAATGAAACAGTTAAAAAATTAGATGAATTAAATAAAACAATCAAAGAATTATGTGACAAAATTGAAACGTGGCTTCCTCACGTGGATATAATCGAAAAAAATAAAAGTAAATAAATATAATTGATTTAACATTCCTATTGCTCTATATGATTCAATATATGGAGAAAACTTTCGTTTACGAAGCAAGTTGCTGTTTTGGGTTGGGCAACTAAGTTTTATACTATGATTATGATTTTTGTGTAATGGCATATTCATAATGGCACATAAGTTTTTATAATTATTCTTAGCCCTCGCTTTCCGTAGTTATAAAAACAGCTATGCCTGTTTAGAAAAGTTTTTTATATGTATTAAGTGGCTGGTAGGAATTACTTTCTATGCAGTCACATCCTCCAAATTTAACTTGGTATTACAAATATCTAACATTACTATAACATAAATGTTTGTCAAATGCAAGGAAAATCAAAATAAATATTTAAAGTTAGCAAAATAACAATAATTCACTATACCCATGTGTGGACTGGTTCTCCCCGTATAGGGTGAAATGTGATTATTGTTATTTTGGTGGCTTTAATTAGCTATACAGCTATAGTCATATGGACTTTAAACTAGGAGAACCGATATGAGCAATAATATATTAATAAAGGAGTTTGACGGTCAAGAGGTAGGATTCAGGACAAATTCAGAAACTGGACAGGAAGAAGTTAGAATTAACGAGGTAGCTAAATTTTGTGGATGGACTTATTTGAAGAATAACAAAGAATATACTAGATTTAATACTATAAATGGCTTTTTGAAGGAATTAGGATTTTCGCAGGATGTTGCGAAAGGTGATTTTATCCCCGAATATATAATGTATGCATTGATTGGCAAAGCAAAGAATGAAAGCGCAACAAAATTTATGTTATGGGTAGGAAAGGTACTAGTAGATATTAGAAAACATGGTGCTTATATTGCTGAAAATGCTGACGAAGAATATGTAAAAAATGAGTTGAGATTTTCAACTGGTAGAGTCATTAAAACTTTTGGTAATGCTAATGTAAGTGAAATCAAACAATTATATGATGATTTTAAGGATTATACGGATGAAGAGTATAAACATAAGACAAGCATAAGAATAAGTCGTTATAAGAGCGTTGAGAAGGGTCTTCAAGCATTGCACGATAATACAGCAAAGGCAGACATAGGTAATATAGGAAATTGCTATAATATTCAGCAATTAAAACAACAGGTTATATTAGATAGGACAAAAATAGAAAAGAAAAGTTTAGGTGGAGATAAGGGCGGAAAAACTAGAGAAATTAATAAGCTACAGGAGCAGATAGACAATAGCCCCAATTATCCCACAGCACATGAATATGTAACATTAGATTGTCATGGTTTTAGTATAAATTATATGTATAAATATAGTGTAGATGGCACTTATAAATCAGATGCTTATAAAATGTGGATTAAATATTTTCCTATGGATCAAGTTCCAGAAATGGATTATTGGGAAGATATAGATTTTAGTGAGCCCATAGAATTATTTATAAATTATGTTGCTAAAGCAGATGTAGATACTCAAAATATGGATAAAAGTTTTATTGACATGATATTTAATACTATATATGAAGTTGATGATAATATTGTGGAAGCAGTACATAGCCAAAAAGTTGCTACAGTGGATAATTACCAAGATGGGAAGATTTCATTTTTTATTAGAAATATATAATACATAGTACATAGAAATAAACGGATTTATACATATTTTATTAGAATTTATAATTAGAAATATGTGCGATAGGAGGAATATGACAATGTTTAATAGATTATATAAGATGATATTTTGGCGTAGGGAAGTAAATAAAAAGTTAGATAGCTGCATAGAGCACTGTAATAATATTATAAACACATGCGATAAAATTATAAGTAAATAAAGGATATTGTTTCCTTCTGTAGAATATTGTATATATAATCAAATATTTTATGAAAGGGAGTAATTATATGGAATATGGAATTACAAATGTAGACCATGAAGGTGATCTTAAAGGTGATGAACACATTGCAAAAGTTAGAGTTTATAGTAAGTCTATATTGGATGAGGAATGGAAAGATCCAAAACCCGTATGTGTAGAAGATGTTATTGAAGATATTAAACTCAATAATAGTTATTATATAACACTGTTTAAAGAAAAAGGTGAATTTAGAGAAGGCGCAAAAGTTAAATTGAAGGAATTTATAACAACTGAGCCAAACGATATTGTAGAAGACAATTTAGGAAGTTTACCACCAATGTCTGGTATATGGGACTAAATATGAAAGTTACGACAAAATATATTTCTAGGGGGCATTGAGATATGGAATTAGATGAAAGGAAAAAATTAAGGCAAAACATATTAAAACAATTATATGATATTCATTTTGAAAAGGATAATGGAGGGATAGTATTTAAAGATCTGCGTGAATTTCAATCACAAACAAATATGGAAGAGAGATCAGCTTATACATATTTGGTGGGGAAAAATCTTGTGGATAAAATACCTCCTTCAGGAGGAAATGCTATAATCTATAAAATATCCACAAGAGGTATAGATTATATTGAAAGTATATTGTAAAGTAAGAACAATAAAATACAATATTAGGGAGATGAGATTATGATTAATGATGAAAAACTTATATACAGTATAATTAGAGAAATACAAAATGATCATAAAATATTTGATGACGAAACAAATAAATTGTCTACTTTGAAGTACAATATGTTCGTTGATGATAAGTATATATTTGTATTTAATCAAGTGTTAAATGAAATTCATGGTAGATATATAGAAAGAAAAGAATTAGGAAATGAATACTTTAAATACCATGCAAGCGATATAACAACGGAAGGGTATGAATTTAGGAAAGAACATAGCTATTGGAATAAAGAATATCCAGGTTTAACTGGTAATATTAAAGAATGGATTGAAGAATAATTATTATATTTTATGATTTGAGAAAAGAAGGACAATCCCTTTGAAGTGTGAAAATTATATAGCGGAAGGTGTGTGACAATTATGTTTGTAGATGATAAGGATAAAATAATAGAAGCAAAAAACAAATGTAGTAAATATGCTATTAGGCATCTAATAACGCTTATACCAAGTAAACCCGACATTGAATTAGAATTTATGGATAGTAGTGAGAAACCATTTAAAACTTTTCATTATATAGGAAAAGAAGCGGTAGCAGCTGAAATGTTTATTGAATCTTTAAGAAAATAACTAAGAAGGCATTGATTTGAACTCTTAACAGGGTTCTTTTTTATTGTCTAAAATATTATGGTGCGGCGTACTTTACAATTAATATTATAAAAGGAAATTGTGCATAAAGAACAAGTACTTATGCACGGTTACACGAATTGGAAATTGCATTACTAAAAAAGTATCGAATATTTTTGAATATCCTCTTTTTTTGTTTCACTAAACATGGTATAATATGCCTAAAGAAGGTGGAAATTATGGGAATATATCTAAGGAAAAGCATACGGTTTGGCAAACATTTTAAATTGAATTTGTCTAAGTCAGGAATTGGATTTAGTACAGGAATTCGTGGATTACGAGTCGGAAAATCCAGCACTGGCAAGGCATATGTATCTGGAGGTCGAAAAGGACTTTATTTCAGGAACACATTAAATACAAAACAAAATACCAATAAAACAGAAATACAACCAGTCAAAGTTAAAAATGACCATGCTATATTAAAATTCTTAGCTATGATTATTGGAATACTGTTTTTGATTGGTTTGGCTATAGAAATTTCACCATTATTGATACTTGTCGGTATTATTTTTGTTGTAGTGAAAATAGTTAAAAGGGTTAAATTAAAGAGGATAAATGAGGATTTGTAGAAATACAGGTCTTTTTTTTATGCTCAAAAATTGGAGAATTAATTATGTTTGATGTAGGAGGATATAAAATGAGTGAAAATAATTCAAATAGTGGAATAGGATTCTTTGGATTCCTTGCAATTGTTTTTATTATATTAAAACTAATGAAAGTAATTACATGGTCTTGGTTATGGGTTGTAGCACCTTTATGGATGCCAACAGTAATAGCTATATTTATAATTATAGCAATAGCAATAATTGAAAAATCAAAGGTTAGTGATGAAAACAAGAAAGGGAATATATAATGGAAGATAAATCTAAATTAGATTGGAAAAAAACGTTGTATGATGATAGTATGGCTAAATTAGTTGCAAGTAATAGATTTAAACGTGAAATAGATATAGGGGATATTCTTGAGGTATGCAATGTATTTAATATATGTGACACTTTATATGAAGGTCAGGAATGGAAGATAAGTGGATATAGTATTACTACAGATTATCAAACAAATACGGATAAATATACAGTAGATATACTAATAGATGGAAAAATTATAACATTTGATAACATAATTAATGTAGAGTATATAGATCAAATAAATGAAGTAAAAATATAATGTGTACTTTGATTGCAATATTATTATGCGTTTTAGGTAATTTTACTCTGACACAAATGATTATGTTATTCTTTGGTGGCATAATTGTAGATATTTTAATTTCCATACATGATGAAGTAAAAAAATCATAGATGATTAGGGCATTTTTATACCCTTTTTTAGTGGGAACAAAAGTATCCCAATAATATGTAAACTTGTAAATAGAAATGGAGGTGAAAATATGTTAACTGAAAGAATGATTCAAGAAGCAGATTTATACTCAAAAGGTACTAAAATTGTTGATATTGCCAAGTTAGTTGGTGTTAGTAGACAAACAATTTATGACGATATGAAACGACCAGAATGGAAGGCGAAGGTGGACGAATGCCTTGCCGAAGCAAAAGGTTGTGCAGAAAATCTTTTAAACAATGATATTGGGTTATATGTGGCTGAATTAAAGAAAATTGCACTCACTGGCAAGTCAGAAAAGAATAGAATGGAGTGTTTGCAGTATCTTTTGAACCGTGTATATGGTACACCAACGTCTAAGATAGAGGATATAACGGATAAAGATATAAAAGATAAGATTGATAAGGAACAATTGTCTAATGAGTTTGAACAGTTTAAATTAAAGAAAGTAGAATAGATTAAAATCAAAATTCTAACGTAATATTACAATGTATAAACGTATGTATATTAATGTATAACAACGTTATTAATGCATAAATATACTGCATATAATCACAACATAATATGATTAATGTATACACCTATGAAGAATGGCACAACCATTGACTTTGTAGGTGTTATTGTTATGTTCCTTTATATTAAACTATTGCGTCAAATAATTCATTAACGACGTTCGTTGTATAGAGTTCTTATGGTTAGTAGTGTGACTAGTAGATTGTAATTACATAATATATAAACAATTATAACATGTTGATAGTGTAAATGTAATTAAATATATTGATAAACCAACGACGCAATGACTAGTAAAAAGGTGGGGGTATGCTTCCTTTTTGACAACGCCCATGCCGACCCGAACAGCAGTAAAAAATTGCACAATATTTTTGTAACTTTGAAATGGAAGGAAGTGAGGATTATAAAATATGATGATATAGAGTTTAAGGATAATGACCAGTTTAATCGTTATTTATTATATAAGTATACGGTTAATCAAATGTTATTATCCATAAATGATCAATCACAAGCAGAAAAAGAAGCACAAGAATTAATTAAAAAGCATTCAGATAATTTATTTGGTAAGAATGGATTAGCAAGTCAACTTGGATCAGTAAACTTTGAATATTATTGTAAGTATTTTCTTCAGGACACTTTCATTCCAAAGGATACTAATACAGCTAGAAATCTATCACCTGTACATATTGAAATATGGAAAGAACTTCAACAAATGTTTATTGAGGATAAGTGGGACAAGGAAGAATTTATTTTGCCTAGAGGTTCAAGTAAATCTACCATTATAAATAAGGCTCTCTGTTCATTCTTAGTTTGCTTTAAGAAATCAAGATATACCATTGTACTAGGTAATAAAGAAGATGATGCAGTTCAATTTATAGAAGATACAAAACAAATGTTGAATAATCCATATATAATCAAAGCATTTGGTAAGTTGGTTAATAAAAAGGAAAGAACTGTAAACAAACAGGAATTAGAATTAACTAATAATTGTAAGATAGGAGCGTTCTCTTTGAACAGTTCGGTCAGAGGTACAACATATGGCTGTAGTGATGGAATATTTAGACCTACATGTATTATCTTAGATGATATTTTAAAAGAAGATGATATTATCTCTGAGGGTGCAAAGGAAAAAGTAGTAAATAAATTTTATAAGGAAATTTCAGAGGTTGGAGATAGTGAAGTTATAAGAGATGGAGTTAGGATTAAATCAAGCAGTAAATTCTTAGTAATTGGAACTCCTTTAGCCCCCGACGATTTTATTAATACAATTAAGTGTGATGTTACATTTAAAGTATTCCATAGAAAAGTAGTTAATTTTGATGTAGATGAATATTTTGAAACAAATACATATTGGCAAGAATATAAAAAAATTATGTTCAATGATAAGTTAGAAAAAACTGAAAGAGATATGTTACAAAAAAATTATTATTTAGATAACATAGATAAAATGACATTTGAAACTATATGGGAGAAGTACAGGTGTGATGTAGATATTGCACAGAAGTATTTTAATAAAAGACAAGCTTTCATGCAGGAATTAATGTGTGATTGTCAAAACATTGGTACTAAATGGTTTAAGAGTATAGCAACTCAATCTGTAAAAGAATTATTAGATCATAAATTCACTAAAACAATGTTAATATGTGACCCTGCAAACGCAATAACCAAAACATCGGATTATACAGCTTTTGTTGTTGGTAGCACATCAAGTAATGGATTTATTTATATTAGAAAAGGAATAATTAAGAAATTAACATTTGATGAGTTCTGTTTGAAGGTAATCGAATTATTAAAAGAATATAAAGACATTATTGCTATATCAATAGAAAAAAATTTATATATGGGTGCTGATATTTTAAAAATACAAGAATTAATAAGACAAGATGTTGAGTTAAAAGATCGTGATTTTCAATTTATCAATAAAATGCAAAGAAAAAATAAAGACGAAAAAATTAGTACCATAATCGACAGCATAAACAATGGACAAATTATATTCAATGAAGAAGATCGAGCATTCATAGCACAAGTAAAGGATTTCTCCTCACAAAAAACAACTTTACACGATGATGCTGCTGATTGTGTTTCTCAATTTACTATTGATATAAAGGAAATACATGTGAATTATAGAGTAACAAGTATGGACATAAAGAAATTATTTTAGAAAAGGAGGTTTACCATGTTCGATATAGAAGCAAATAGAAAAATATTACAAGGTTCTTTCACACGCTTCGAGGTTCAATGGCGTGTGATGCAAAAAATGTACTTTTACTACATGGGTATAACTGATATATCCCACGATTTATTGTGGGCAATGGATGGTAATTATAATGATGGTATATTTATGGATTTTACAGATACAGAAGGTGGAGAGTATAGTTTCATAAATAATAGAAGTAATAAAAAGATTAATACTAACTTTATTAAAAAGTTTGTCAAAGAAGAAGTATCTTATTCAGTAGGGAATGATATTACATATACATCGAAAACTGGTAATAAAGATACAGTAAAAACAATACAAGATTCAACATGGCATTGGGACGAAACAGCGGATAGTAATCTGTGTAAAAATATGCTTATATATAGTACGGCTTATGAATTATATTATATTGATAGTGATGGCAGATTTTGTAGTAAAGTTGTATCTCCCAGACATGCTGTTATTTATAGTGATGAGTTCGGCAATCCAGTATATTTTATGCATGTTTATAGAAAACAATATGATGCAATAATGTACATAGACCTTTATACGGATACGGAGATCATACACCTAGATGAAACATTTAAAGAGATTTCACCAAGACAAACACATGTTTTTGGACAAGTTCCAGTAGGTATAGCACAAGTTAGTGAAGAAGGTTGGTTAGATAGTATCTATCAAGATATTAAGACACTACAAGATGCCTATGAAACTAATTTATCAGATATTTCAACAGAAATTACAGAGTTTAGAAATTCATACCTTTGTTTTACTGGTTGTAGAGTTGATACCACAGATTTACCTAGGATTCGTAAAGATGGAGTAATGGAATTTAAAGATGGCGGTACAGCATCTTGGCTCACAAAAGATATAAATGACAGTTTTATTCAATCAACATTAACTACAATTGAAGATAAAATGTATCAAATCTCTGGACATATAAATCATAATAGTAAAGTCTCCAGTAATGTAAGCAGTCTTGCACTTCGTGCGAAATTAATTGGATTAGAACAGAAATGCGCTTTAAATAATAAATCCTTGCATAATTGTATCAAAACTAGGGTTCAATGTTTATTTAATTATTTAAATAGTTTAAAGGGTTCGCAAGTTTATGACTGGACTGATCTCCTAATAACTTTTACACCTCTTATTCCGCAAGATGATTTAATGATGGCAAACGTTGTTAATTTATTAGGAGATAGATTATCCACTCAAACAGCATTAAGTTTATTTAGCTTTGTAACTGACCCAGATAGAGAGATGGCACAATCACAAAAAGAACAGGAACAAGCTACAGTTGGTAGTAATTTATTAGATCAAGCTAGAGCAAATTCACAAAGTAGTAATAATGCTAATGCAAATGCTAATAGTGCTGAAGATACTAGCAATGATAGTAACGATGGTGGTAGTGATAATGGCGACGAGTAAGATTAACCCAAAATATAAAGCTACAATCGAACAAATTAAAATTGATTCAGAGAATAAAAGCGAAAAACGAATGCAAGATATTTACAAATTACAAAATGATAAACTCGATGCAGTACACTCCATGGTAGGAATGGTATTTATAAAACATGGTACAAATGGCGTATTAAATGTAAATGGCAAAGCTAAAATTACTATGATGAATGAATTTAATACGAATTTAACTAAGATGGCTAAGGATTTGGGAAGCGCTGAAGTAGACAAAGTTAGTTCTATTTTAAGAGATACTTATAAAGATACATATTATACCAATGCATATGTAATGGGACAATTCGGTATTAAAACAAATTTTAAAATCTTAAAACAGCAATTTGTAGACCGAACAATTAACGCAGAATATAAAGAAAGTACTTTTTCTGATCGAATTTGGACTAATAAAGAATCTATGATAAGTAATCTTAAACAGGCTTTAATTGATGCAAATGACGGTAATACTAGTATCAATGATATTGCTCAAAATATATCAAACATATTCGGTGTACAAGCTTACCAAGGCCGTAGATTAGTGAGAACGGAAGTTGCTCGAAATTCAGCTAATAGTCAATTACAGATTGGACTAGATAGTAATTGTACTCAAGTACAATGGAGTGCAACTCTGGATGATAAAACGGAAGAGTACGATGCGTCTCTTGATGGTCAAACATGGGGTATAAACGACGATCATCCAATGCCAGTTGAAAGTACGCATCCAAATTGTAGATGTGTACTTTTGAATGTTCCATATGACGGATGGCAACCAACACAACGCATGGATAATAATACAAAGGAATTGATTGATTATAAATCTTACAGCGATTGGAAAGCAGATAACGGAATAGATAGTACAGATAACACAGATGACACTACTAATTAAGCAGTGTTTTTTTAATGCAAAAAATTAGTTAAGCAGGTTCTTTTGTATGTAATAGAACGGAAATAAACATATAAAAAATAAATTAAATAGCGTTTCTAGTTGAGAAGTTAGAAGGGCAGAAGGAGATTAAAAAAAATGGATATACAAGAAATACAAACATATTTAAATGAAAATAAAGACAATGAGGATGTAAAAGGTTTTGTGAATGGATTTACAAGTAATGTAGATGTGTTCAAATCAAAAATAGATACAGACCCAGCATTTAAAAGTTTTATGGATAGTGAAAAAGATAAACATTTAAGCAAAGGATTAGAAACTTATAAAACAAATAACTTAGGAAAATTAGTAGATGAGGAAGTAAAAAAGAGATTTCCTGAAGCAGATCCACGTGATACAGAAATTGCAAAGTTAAAGCAACAGTTTGAACAAATGCAAAAGGATGCAACACATAAGGATTTGACAAATTCAGCTTTGAAAATAGCACAAGAAAGAAAATTACCCACTTCACTAATCGACTTTATGATAGGTAGCGATCAAGATACTACCTATGCAAATTTGGATAAACTTACAAAAATATTTGAAGAGCATGACGAAGCAATAAAACTAGAATTCGCAAAAGGTAATAGTTATACACCACCAAGTAATAAGGGAAATGAAAATTTAAGTGGTGAGGATAAGTTAAAGGAACAAATACAAAAGGCAATGGGAACATTTAAAAAAAGTAAATAATTGAGGTTAGGATTACTCGTTAAAAAAATACTACAAAAAGAGAAAGAGGTTTTTTATAATGGCTTTAAATACAATCGCATTGGCAACATTATTTCAACAAGAATTGGATCAACAATTAGTAGCAAATTTAACATCGGGTTGGATGGAACAAAATCAAGCTAATCTACAGTTTGTAGGTTATAACACAGTTAAAGTACCAGCTATCACTACTTCAGGGCTAGGAAATTACCAACGTAATGTTGGATATCCACAAGGTACAGCTTCAATGACATTTGAAACATACACAATGGGACAAGATCGTGCGGGTAAGTTTTTATTGGATTCTCAAGAAATAAATGAGTCGAATTTTGTCGCAAGTGCTTCAAATATTCTTAGCCAATTTCAGAGAACACAAGTTGTTCCAGAAATTGATTCATATCGTTATAGCAAAATAGCATCTTTAGCTATTACAGCAGGAAACACTAGAACTTATACAGCAGGTATATCAGATATATTAACTCAATTGAAAAATGATATAGTTGCTATACAAGATAAAATAGGTGAAACATATCCTTTAGTTATAGTAATGTCTACAGCAACTAAAAATATTTTAAATTCTTCAACTGAAATTGTAAGACAATTAGAATTAGGTAGTTTTAATGGTAATAATGCTGATTTTGCAACACCTTGTACATATTGTAATGGTGTACCAATATTAACTACTCCAAGCCTAAGATTTAAAACTGCATACACATTTAATGACGGTGTTACAGAAGGACAGACAAGCGGTGGTTTTGCAGTAGCAACAGGAGCAAAGGGAATTAATTGGTTGATTATGCCAGTAGCCGCCCCAATTGCCATAACGAAGCAAGAGACTTTAAGGATATTTACTCCTGACGTTCTTCAAACTGCAAATTCTTTCCAAGTAGATTACAGAAGATATCATGATCTCTTTATCGAGACTAATGAATTACCAGCTGTATTTGCTAACATAGGAACTGTATAATGTTTACTCTACAAAATTTAAACGTAGTAAGAATTGTAGGAACTGAAGTTGAGAGGGATAAACTAATTAGTGGAGGCTTTTTACTTTTAAAAGAGGAAGATCAAGCAGTGGAAAAAGAAGTTGTGACGGTGGAGGAAGAAGTAATTGAAATAGAAGAAGAAGTTAAAACGGTTGAGGAAGATATTAAGAAAATAGAAGAGAAAGTTATTAAGGGTAAGGCTACTAAATAGCCTACTCTTTTTGATTGGAGGTAGGCTTATGGCAGTTTTAGATGATTTAAAAACAATGCTTAATATAAGTACAAATGATATATCACAAGATAATCTACTTAATTTATATATTAGAAAAGCAACCACTTTGATAACTATATATTTGAATATACCAACACTTGCTACAACAACTACGGATAGATGGACAGGGATAGTTACTACAGTGCAACCAATTGATGTACCGACTACATACCCAGACGCTGTTTGTGAATATGTGATTATTTGCATTAACAGAAAAGGAAATGAAGGCATCAAACAATTTAATTTGTCTGGAGACAGTGGAACGTTTGGTAATGACTTACCAGATAGTGTTATTGCATTATTGCCTTTACCATATATAACGCTTATTGGGACAAAAAGAAGGGCGATTATTGTGATTAAAAATGACACATGTGTAATTTTTAGAACAGTAGTCACAATAACCCCACCTTTAAATACCCCAATAAGTAATCAAATAACATTTCCAACTAATGGTTTTTATTCTTGTCATGTTGGGCAAGAGACTGGTGTATTTTCACAGGGTAATCCTAATGCAACGATAATCACTAAGCTTGTAATGTTTATAGATATTACTACAAATTTGCAGAATGGCGACATTGTACAAATTAATAATGGAACTAAATATATTGTAGAAAACGTATATAAGCCACTGAATAAAATTATTAAATGTAATTTAACAATTAAAGATGAGGTATAAATATGGCAGATATGGATTTTAAAATTGATGGATTAGACAAGCTAAATGAAATTTTAAATCAAATTGTAAATGATTTGCCAGCAGAGCAAGAAGCAGAATTATTAGTCTTGGGTGCTTTAGTAAATGCAGAAATTCAGCTTGTTACACCTGTAGATAAAGGCACACTACGGAGAAGCATAGTAAATCAAATAATAGATGCAAATAATGTTGAAGTTGGCACAGATTTAGATTATGCGCCTTTTGTGAACGATGGACATATGGTGAGAAATAGTAACAAGTTTGTAGAAGGTCAACATTTTATGGAAAATGGTATGCAGTCAGCCGCACCAAAGGCTTTAGAACATATCGGAACTTGGGTTGAACAATTGTTAAGTGACTTCAAATAAGTAGGTGATAAAAATATGATTACAGAGGTAACAACAGCTATTAGAGGATTAATAGCACAAAACTTTAGTAATGTACCAATTTATACAAGTAATCAAGGAGAAGGATTTGCAAGACCATCTTATTTAGTATCTTTGGTAACTACTGATACAAAAAATATGAGTAAATTAGTATTTAATAATTTAATTACAATACAGATTGTTTATTTTGCACCATTGGATGATTACAAGAATGTTAATGTAGAAAATCAATGGG
This sequence comes from uncultured Clostridiaceae bacterium, assembly GCA_963725425.1. Classification (GTDB taxonomy): domain Bacteria; phylum Bacillota; class Clostridia; order Clostridiales; family Clostridiaceae; genus Clostridium_I. The sequence continues at coordinate 13,317 of CAVRYJ010000042.1, read as the reverse complement.
CAACATGGGACACATTGAAAAGCATATTTGATGTTGGATTTTTTACTACAGTAAAGGGTGTAGCCAAAATAATCAATATAACAGGAGCACCACGAAACGGAGAAATATATTTAAATATCAATTTACAAATTACAGAGCAAAGAGTAGACGTCAATAACGATATGAGTAGCAACGTTCCATTAATGGAAAATATCGAATTTAATATACAGGAGGTCAATTAATTATGCCATCAATACAAATAAATTTTATAGAAGCGGCAGTAGCAACAATTGAACAAGGCACAAGAGGTATAGTAGCACTTATTTTAAAAGATGTTGTGTTGACTAATACAGCAATAGTAATGAGTACCGTTAATGATATACCTACAACTTTAAGTGCTTATAACCAAAAACAAATAAATCTAGCTTTTTTAGGTAATGTTAATGCACCTTTACAGGTTATAGCCTACATAGAATCAAGTACAGCTACAGATTACAGTGCTGGTATGACTTATTTACAAACAGTTAAATGGGATTATCTAGCAGTTCCAGCTATTGATACAGCAGATGCAACAACGATATCTACATGGATAAAATCTTTAAGAGATACTATGAATATAAAAGTTAAAGTGATATTGCCAAACACAGTAGCAGACCATGAAGGAATTATTAACGTAACTACCACTTCATTTATTAATGGTGATACTACTTATGCAACAGCAGATTATTGTAGTAGAATAGCTGGTTTAATAGCTGGTACACCACTTACAATGAGTGCTACATATGCAGTTTTGCCAGAGGTTACAGATATACAGCCACATCTTACTACAACACAATTTACAGCAGCAGTAACGGCTGGAGAACTTGTAATAGTAAATGATGGTGTTAAATGTAAAATATATGAAGCTATAAACTCTTTGACAACTTTGAGTACAGCAAAGGGAGTAGATTATCAAAAAATCAAGCTAGTAGATATTATGGACAAGGTTTATACAGATGTAAATATGACAACAGCAGATAATTACGTTGGAAAATATCCAGATGATTATAACTATAAATGCATGTTGCTTTTAGCTATACAAGCTTATTTTACAACACTTGAAGGTTCGCAATTACTAGATACAGGTTCAACGGTTGCAATAGATATTACAGCACAAACAGCGTATTTAAAAGATCAAGGAATAGATGTTACAACACTTACAGCACAACAAATAAAAGAAGCAAATACTGGTGCAATTGTATTTGTAGCTGGAGCAGTGAAACTGTTAGATGCTATGGAAAATTTTGTATTCAATATTGCGATATAGGGGGTTTTATAAATGGCTTTTGATTATACCAAAGTTATAAACGGTAATTACGGACAAATATGGTTAGATGGAGACCTACTCGGAGAAGCTTTATCTCTCACAGCCACAGTAACAAATGTTAAAGCTGATGTAAAAGTATTAGGAGACTTATGGAAGCATAGCAAGGTTGTCGGTTATGAAGGAAAAGGAACTATGAAACTTAATAAAATAAGTGACAGAATGCTATTAAAATTACAAAATAGCTATAGCACAGGAATACAAACATCTTGTACTATTTATGCAACATTAAGTGATCCATCTTCTTATGGTGCTTCAAGAATAGCTTTGTTGGACGTAACATTTGATGAGTTAACACTTATTAATTTTGAAGTAAGTAAAAATATAGAAGAAGATGTTCCTTTTACATTTGCAGGATTTACTCCAATAGATGTAATTACACCACCAACATTTTAGATAGGGAGGTTTTTTATAAATGAATACAATTGATCAATTATTAAAATTAGACAAAAAGAAACTAGAGGTAGAAACAAAAGAAGTATTAATTAAAAGATTAGGTATTACTTTTACATGTCACGCAATTGGCTTGGAAGAATATTCCGAGATTCAAGAAAATGCAGTTAATATGGATAAGAAGGGTAATATCAAAAGCTTTCATTTAGCCACATCACAAATGCAATTAATACTCGCTGGTGTTCCAGATTTAAAAAATTCAGATTTATTAAAGCACTTTGAAGTAGTGACACCATTTGAATTAATTAAGAAACTTTTCAATGTTGGAGAAGCTAATTTATTAGCTAATACAGTATCAGAAATTAGTGGAATTGATGTAGTTGAGGAAGCCGATGAAAAACTAAAAAACTAATCAAAACCGATGGAGAAGTGCAATTGATGTTTTATGCATTTCATTTGCATTCGATACCTCCATCGGTTTTTTCTAATTTTGGTATCGGTGAAAAGAAAATTTTAAAATGCTTTATAGAGCAAGAAATTCAAGATATAAATAAACAAAATGAGGGGGGTGAAAAATAATGGCTTTAAACATGTCTGCAATTTTAAACCTCAATGGAAATTTTATAGCACAGATGAAGGCGGCGGCAGATGCATCTAAACAAATGCAAAGTAAAGTTAATAGTTTTGCAACTGACGCAAAGCTTGCGTTTGGAGCAGTAGGAATTGCGGCGGCTGGATATTTGGTTAGTGCAGTTAATAGTGCGGCTAAAGCACAAACAAGCACAGTACAATTACAAGGATTATTAAAAAATCAAGGTATTGCTTTTAAAAATACTGCTGGGGATATTAATACATTTACTGGCGGAATGACTAAAATGTCAACTTATAGTGCTGGTGAAGCAAAATCAGCATTAATCAATTTAACGGAAAAAGGTATGTCTTACAGCAATTCCTTAAAATCTCAAACAGCGTTAGCAAATTTAGCGGCAGGAACAAACACAGATTTAACAAGTTCGTCAACATTATTGGCACAAGCTTATAATGGACGCTATACACAACTAGAAAAATTAGGAATAGTTACTAAGGCACAAGTTAAGTCGGGAATCACCTATACGCAAGTATTGGATGATATAAATAAACGATTCAATGGCTCGGCACAAGCACAAATGAATACCTATGCAGGACAAGTGAAAATTATAAATAATAATATGGCGAGTATGAAAACAGCTATCGGAACAGCACTATTACCAGTACTAACAACTTTAATGAAGACTGTAAATGCAACATTAGAACCCTTAATCAATCTTGTTAAAACACATGCAAAATTAGCGGCAGGAATATTGACAGCAACGGCGGCTATAGGAACTTTAGTTGGTGGGTTAGCAGTATTCCAAAAAATTGGTGGGATGTTGGGGCCGACAGTGGGGGGAATTGCTCAACAGCTTGGTAAGATGCCTATTCCAATAATATTAATAATTGCAACAATAGCTTTATTAACAGAAGCCTTCACTAAAAACTGGGGCGGAATAAGAACTAAAACAGAAGCTTTCATAAATTTTATGAAACCAATTATTACTAATGGTATTGGTGCTATTGTAGCATGGGTTAAGGTAAACTTGCCCATAATGGAAGCCGATTTTAAAAAGGTTTTAGATAATATTTTAAAGTTAGTTAATACATACATAATGCCCATTGTAAGATTTGTTATAAGCCAAGTAGGACAAATTGTAAATTGGGTTAAAGCTAATTTGCCACTAATTGAAAGCACAATAAAAATAGTTTTAGATACTATTAAAAGTATAATTACCACTGTTTTAAATGTGATTGAAGGGTTTTGGACTGCACATGGAGCAATGATAATGGGTTTAGTAAAACTTGCGTGGAGTAATATCCAAATAGTTATCAGTACGGCTATTAAAGTTGTGGAAGATGTTTTAAAGGCAGTAATGCAAATTATAAACGGTAACTGGTCGGGAGCATGGACTTCATTATGTGATGCTGTCAAAACCATATTTGGTGGCGTAGGTAAGATAATACAAAATGTAATTACAGGTATTGGATTAATGTTTAAAGATTTAGCAACTACAGCTGAAAAATGGGGATCTGATTTCGTAGACGGATTAGTCAAAGGTATTACTGGAGGAGTAGGCAAAATTGGAAGTGCTGTAAAAGGTATTGCTTCAAGTATTGCTAGTTCTCTTCATTTTAGTAAACCAGATACAGGGGTACTTCGGGACTATGAAAAATGGATGCCCGATATGCTGTCAGGAATGGGAAAATCTCTCACAGTTAATACAAAATTAATTACAGACCCAATCAAAACGGTTGCACTTGGAATTAAAACAAATATGCAAGGTGGTATTGCTGGAACTACAGCAACAGCCAATAGTACAAGCAAAGACACATCTAAAACAAGTAAAGCACCTTTTATTATACAAATGTATGGGGCTACTATAAGAAAAGATGCAGACATCGACGATTTAGCAACAGCATTAGCAAATAAATTATTAAAAGTTGATCAAGGTACAGTATAGGGGGTATAATATGGAATTTCATTTATTAGACACACCAAACAAGATAGATCTTCAGTTTCCAATTATTCCCGAAAAGTATACCTTGAAAACTGGAAATAATAATACAATAATTATAGTTGAAGACATGGGGGAAATTAATTTATTAGGCAAACCAAAACTAGCAGATATAAGCATAGAAAGCTTTTTCCCTAATCAAATATATAGTTTTTGTCAATATACAACATTTCCAAAGCCTTATGATTGCGTAAAAATCATTGAGAATTGGAGGACTAGCAATATTACTCCAAGACTTATTGTTACAGATACCGACGTAAATATGCTTGTTTCAATAGAAGAATTCGAACATGGAGAACAGGACGGAACGGGCGATGTTTATTTTACATTAACCCTAAAGGAATACAAGGTGATTCCGTCATGATTAAAATTTACGGACTTTATAATAACGTAACAACAGATATAACACCTTTTTCAAAAACTATAGTTTTAAGTGCGTCAGTAGACCAACCAGCGAGGAAACTCGAAGGAACAATTGGATACCCAATATATGACTTAAACCAGCCCAAAATACAAATTTGTGCTGGTTTTATTATTTGGGTTGTAGATGACGTTAAAGGTGAAATTTTTAGAGGAATGGTTATAGATAGGGAGATTGATAGTGATACTGAAGAACTTATTTTTACAGCTTATGATTTTATGTACCATCTCTTAAAAAGTAAAGCGTCATATAACTTTAAAAAAATAACACCAGAGCAAGCAGTAAGTATTATTTGTGGTGATGTAGGCGTAAGTACTGGACAAATAGCTAAAACTGGAATACCAATAAGCAGGATAATAAAAAGTAAATCTTTATATAGCATAATTATGGAATGTTATACAGAAGCCAGTGAACAAAACAATATACAATATATTCCTATAATGCAATCAAGTAAATTATCGGTGATAAAAAAAGGTCAAACTATTAGTGATTATACTCTTAGGGTAGATGCTAACGTTACATCTATAAAGTATAAAGATAGTATTGATAGCATGGTAAATAAAGTCAATATATATGATACTAATGGAAATTATGTATCCAATGTAGAAAACGCTGACTGGATTAATCAATTTGGAATTTTTGAGGATAGTTATGAAATTGATAAAAGTAAAGACACAAATACAACAACAAAAAATATGATTTATGGGCTAGATACAGATATAACAGTGGATGGTCTTGGAAATGTAAGTTGTATAACTGGTTATGCAGTAGCTTGTAAGGTTTTTTATTTATCTACAATGCAAGACGCAAATTTGTATATAACTACAGATGCCCACACATGGGATATGACAAATGGTGGATATACGATGGAATTAACATTAAGCATTAGTAATTTAATGGATGCAGATTATACGTTGGATGATGAAAATAGTTAAATTGGGGGGATGAAAATGGATGGTTATACAAAAATTTTAGGTTTAATGAAAAAAAAAGGTACTGAAAATAATCCAGAAGTTGTTTCTTTAGCCACAGTAGTAAGTGTACCTCCAAATTTGATTATACAAACTGGAGATGTACAGATAACACAGGAAAATATTTTAATAGCGGATTACTTATTAAGTAATTATAGTAGGCAAATTAATATTCCAGCCAATACCACCGCAACAGGAGATACAAACTCTGTAACAGTAGGGACAAATGGAAGTCACCAACATACTATTACGGATATTGGAATAACTGGACAATGTAATTTTGTAGATACTTTAAATGAAGGCGATCAGTTAGCAGTACAACCTATCCAAGACGGACAAATATATATAATATTTGCTAGGGTGGTGAGTTTAGATGTCTAGCATTTTACCTTTAAACATAGAAACTACAGCAACGTCCAGTACAAGTACAACCACAGAAAAGAGCGTAATGGCAGAATATCTATGGGATTTCACTATCAATGATTTTGTTTTAAAAGATGGAAAATTCCAAATAGTAACAGGAATTAAAGCGTTAGAAATTTGGACATATAAAGCATTGAGGACACAACAAAATATTTACGCCGCATATGGAACAACTTATGGACAAAGTTTTGATACTGTAGTGGGACAAAATTTTAGTCAAGCTGTAGTAGAAGCTGAAGTGAAAAGATTAACTACAGATTGTTTAACTCAAAATATAAACATAACTGGGATTGATGATTTTAGTGTTACCTTTAAAGGTAATATTTTAACCATGAATTTTACTTTAGTAACGACATTAGGAACAACTTCTATTGTCTACAGTTAAGGAAGGGGGCATAATAGATGGCTTTTGCCGATAATAATTCAAGTATAGAAATTTTAAATAGAATATTAACACTGTTGCCTTCTAATGTAGATACGTCGGAAGGTTCTTTTTTATATAGTTCAGTTTCTCCAGTAGCAACAGAATTAGCGGATGCTTATTTAGCATTAGATGCATTTCTAAACGATATATTCGCACAAACTGCTCTTGGTATTTATTTAGCTAATAGAGCTGGAGAATTTGGAGTAACAAAATTTATTGGTGTTAATGCTACGGGACAAGCCACATTTCTAGGAATTGATGGGACAGTAATACCAGCAGGAACAATTATACAAACAGTCGCAGGATTACAATATACAACAGATTCAGTAGCAACTATAGCAAGTGGTACAGCAATTGTAAATATTACAGCCGTAGCAAGTGGCAGTATTTATAATGTTCCTGCTAACATAATTACTAGCCTACCAGTGGCAATTAATGGGGTAACTAGTGTCACAAATATTAGTTCACTTGTAACTGGAACAGATACGGAAACAGATGCGATATTCTTAAAAAGATTTTTAGCTTTTGTACAAACTCCAGCAACTAGTGGAAACGTAAATCATTATAAATTATGGGCACAGCAAGTGGCAGGAATTGGGTCAGTTTTAGTATTACCTTTGTGGGCTGGTGCTGGAACTGTAAAAGTGTGTGCTATAGATGTAAATAGCCAACCTTTAACCAGTACGTTACTTACTAATTTACAAACATATGTTGAAAGTCAAAGACCCATAGGTGTTCTAGTGACTTATGAGACAGCAACAGCATTACCGATTAATATAGGTGTAAAAATTGTACTAGCTAATGGATATACAGATACGCAAGTTCAAACGGCTATAGCTACAAGTATTACAAGCTATTTAGCTGGAATTGCATTTAATCAAACCACTGTAAGTTATGCAAAGATCGGAAGTTTGATTTTAAATACAGCAGGTGTTGCAGATTATAGCCTTTTAACTCTAAATAGTGGAACTGTAAATATAACTATTCCGCAGGAACAAGTTGCGTTAATAGGTACTTTGACTATAACAAACTAAGGGGAGGTTGATTTAAATGAATTTAACAAATTATGTACCAGATTTTATTAATCAATCTCCAAGTTTCTTAGCATTGTATGGTGAAGAACAAAACGAATTAAATACTATAAATGCCGATACTACAGACTTAGTAAATCAAGCTTTTGTATTATCGGCTACTTGGGGTTTGACGGATTGGGAAAGCTTTTTAGGTATTCAAACCAATATAAATAATGATATGAATTATAGACGTGCAAATATACTGGCAAAAATTAGAGGGCGCGGTACTTCTACGGTTGCATTAGTAGAAAACGTAGCAAATTCCTATGAAAATGGTCAAGTTCAAGTAATTGAGCATCCTACGACTTCTACGATAGAAGTAAAATTTACTTCTGATTATGGTATTCCACCTAACTTGAATGATTTAGAGAACTCGTTAAGTGCAGTAATACCAGCACATCTAGCAATTTTATATACATATCTTTATACAGTTTGGCAAAGTGCAAAAACAGTTACTTGGAATACGATTAAGTCAGATGGAACTTGGGGAAATCTCAAAAATGGACAAGATGTTCAAAATGCTTAATAGGGGGGTTACAAATAAATGTCAACAAATACAGCAACTTTAAATTTAGTAAAACCAGCATTAACAGATGTAGCAGACATTGCAGTAATAAATACAAATATGGATTTAATAGATGCTTCAATTGCAAATAATACTTCAAGTATTGCTACAAACACTACAGCAATAGCGTTAAAGGCGAATGAAAGTGATTTAGTTATAACCAATGGAAATGTCACTTCTAATACTTCAGCAATTGCAACAGCCAATACGAATATAGCACTCAAAGCAAATGAAAGCGATTTAGTTATTACAAATGGAAATGTTACATTAAAAGCTAATGAATCGGATTTAGTAATAACGAATAATAATGTTGAAACTAATACCACCGCAATAGCTTCAAATTCGAGTAAGATAGGGAGTACAGCGTTACAAACGACCGCACAAGATTTAAGTGGTGCAATAAATGAGACTTCCAATAAAATCAGTGTTTTAAGCAATGTAAATATTACAACAAATAGTGGAAATTCTTATTCTGTAACAATCCCTAATTTAACAACATTAATTGATGGACAACAAATAAGAATTAAATTCAATGTAGCAAGTACAGGAGCCATTACAATTAATCCTACCTCGATAGGCGCTAAAGCAGTAGTTGATTATTTTGGAAATCCAGTAACAAATGTAAGAGCAAATTTAATCGCCAATTTAGCATACGAAGCTACTTCAGGGACTTTTATATTACAGGGTAAAGGGGGTGGTGGAAACGCAACAGCAGCACAATTAGTTTTAGGAGCAACAGCGACAGTAGATAGTGGACAAATAGTGGGAACTGCAACGATATCAAGTTTAGGTGGTAAAAATTTTGCTAGTGGTACAACTACAGTAAGTAACACAGGAGTTATTACCGTTAATGGATTAACATTTACACCTAAATTAATCACATGGACAATTAATACTAATATGGTAGGATTATATAATTCTTATGATTCTTTACCATATTATTTAGAACTAGCTTGCTTAACAGCAACTGAGTCATTTTATCAAACAAAAGCAAGTGCCACAGTTACCAGTACGGGATTTACTGGTAATGCCAGCCTTGCCTACACAAATGTAACAGCATATTGGTATGCAATTGGATAAAATAGGGGGGTATTAAAATAAATGAATATTGGAAGAAAAATAATATATCAACTATCAACAGGAAATGTGTTAGTAGATTGTGGGGAGAGAAGCGGTTCAGTTATTGAAACTACATTAGACCAAGACTTTCAAGCATATACGGCTTTACAAGGAATACAAGAAAGTTCTGTTGGTGTAATTCAATGTGACTATGGTTATGAATTAAGTAATTTTACTACTTATCCATATCATATAGACATAACGAAGGAGCCGATAGCTGAGACTTCTATAGTATGGGATACAATAAACCCTATTGGTGCTACATTGGCAGATGTACAAGCTACTAAAATAGCACAAGTAACAGATTTATCTAATCAAGTTACATATAGTACTTTTACAAGTACGGCATTTGATGGTAATACAATAGCAACTTATGCGTGTGATTTAACTAGTCAAGCTAGAATAAATGGAGAAGCAACCACGGCTATGGCGGTATTGGGCGGGTATTCAAAGGCAACGTTATCATGGGAAAACACAAGTCAAACTCAATGTGTAGTATGGCAACCTCAAAATATGATTAATCTATTTAATGATTTACATAGTTTCCTAACAACACAAACTGATTACTTAGAATCTCTGATTATTTATATAAATGGATTAACTACCGTTGCTACAGTAAATGCAGTTACATACGGTATGACTATACCAACTATATAAAACAATTAATAGATAAAAACAATAACTTGATAAAATACGGATTTTATTAAATGATATCAAAGGCAAAACAGGGACTAGCAATAGTCTTTTTATTTTGTCTATTTTTAATTAAAGGAGGTACGACATGCAAGATGAAGATAACAAGATACAGGAAATATTGGAAAGATTAGTTCGTATGGAAACAAAACTGGACGACTTCAATAGTATTAGGGATAAAGCAGAGCAGTCATTCTCAACTTCTAGCCAAAATGCAAAAGATATTGGAGAAATAAAAACAGATTTAAAACATGCGTGGTATACAGTAGGCGGATTAGCAATAGCGATTATTTCTTTTTTTATAAAAGTAACATTGTACAAATAAAAGTTTCTTATAATAGGAAGCTTTTTTATTTTAAAAAATATAATATGAAAGAGGTAATGTAAAAATGGAAATATTAAAAAGTTATTCAACAGAAATTTTGGGAGCAGTAGGTGTTATTTTAGGTTTAATTATACCTAAGATTGTAACAAAGGCAAAAGTATTATTGACAGTAGTTAAGGGTAAAATTGGATCAAAAGCCTATGCAGAATGTGAAAGTTTTGTGTTAGCCATTGCAAAATTAAATCCAGAAAACTTTTTAGAGGATAAAGTTTCAACAGTATTAGAAGTTGTTAATAAAAAGTTTGGTAATCACTTAACTCCAGAAGAAATACAGACAATAGTTAATGATATAGCTAATTTAATCAAGATAGATATAACAAAAGCAGTAGCATAATTATTGAGGTATAGTTGAGTATCACTTATAAAAGTAAAATATTATAAGGGGTAGTTGAGTGACATTAGGGTATGATTCAGGGTGGAGACACTTTTGGGTTATACCTTTTTTTCCCTTTTTATTTCTTAGCGTAGTTAGGGTTGAATATTATAAAAAATAAACATCTTTACTTTTTATACAGTAGTGATATACTTGTAATCAGTGATGGTAAATTAATGTCATTGATTATGACATATATCAATATTTAAAAGTGATTAAAAGCCAGCAAACAGTTGAAAACACAAGGTTCAAGCTTGAAGATGATGACGATGTTCAATCTGTCTATCACAACGCTGAGTTCCCCGAGGAATGGGAAGGGTAAAGGGCTGAGGTACATATTCAAGCTCGTAAATTAAGATCTAAACGTGATTGTTAAGGTAAATGTTTTGGTAAATGTAGTTAAAATTTAAGGTAAATACTATGCACCCATTATTTGTAAAGGTTTTATCATAACTTTTATAAAATAAGGGGTGTTTTATTATGCAAACGAAACATGTAATTAGAGAGTTTGTTTATGAAATAACATTAAAAAATTATACGGTTCGAACAATAAAAGGATATAACTCATATTCCGCACAATAGATTTCAAAAATCCAATAATTTATTTTAGAAAATTTTTTCTCATTTCTAAATTGATGTTCGCAATCTCAATTTAGAAATGTTTTTCTGGTCGCAAATAAAAAGGCGTAGCCTGTTGCTTGCAATTAAAATTATGCATCGCAAATACTCATCGCACCATTCCAGCAAAAAACTTCCTCCGGAATGAGGAGATATTTCAAAATCTTACTTTGGCTATCGTTAAAATGGCGTCCAAGAACTCTTTGCTTTTTTCCATTTACTATGAAAACTTTCATTGGTACCTTGTCGAATATTTCCACAATAGATTTTAAAGTCGGTCTTTTCATCTTCAGTTTACCAGGACCAATAATAAAGGCTTTTTCATTGTTTAAACCTGTTCTTACAGCATGTTCTGATACTGAGAGTATCATCATAGATATTAGAATCATATAAGTTAATGCTTCAATTCTCTCTGGCGAATTCAAATACAAAGAATTAACGAACTGTGGGGATTTTAATTGTTGAAATTTTTTTTCAATACTACTTTGAGTTTTATATTCCAACAATAGGGCTTCGCCAGTTATTGACAAATCATTGCTACATAATACAAAAGTGCATTCCCTTTCTATAATTTTAGCAATTTTTATTTCATCCTTTATAAAATCAATTCCTAATTCGTATCTAAACCGTGTTTTCTTATCAGTTTGTTTAGTAGATGGACGACCTACAGCTTTTTTCTCTTTCTCTATTAAATGGATATTGTAATTAAAGAATCGTAGTTTAGCTGAAATTCTTTTGATTACTAGCTCCATTTCCTTCTTTGCATCTTTTTCGCAAGCAAAGGTTCTATTGGTATATTTTTTAATTAGTTTCTCAATACTTTCGGATTCTTTATTCACTTTCTTTTCAATAGTTTTTTTCTTAGTTTCTTCAAGACTTGTGGAATAACACACAGCACATTTTAAATTTATGTTATTATAAATGGCAGTTTTTTCTGTTAAAAAGTATTGCACTTTTTTACCTTGAGCATTTTCGAAAAGTATCTCTTTCATTGAAGCTCTATCAGAAAGCGTAGCTTCTAATAATTCTTTGGCTACTAACGTATTATCAGGCATTTGTAATGAATTTTATCTTATCTTTGGCTTTCTAAGGTTTTTTGTGTGAATAATGCACTATCAGCAATATAGTAAAAGTTATCTTTGTTTATATCAAATCTCTCTATAACTGAGTTCACATCATCTAAATTTTCATTGTTATAAGTTTTGTCATCTGTATTTCCTGACAGTACTTTGGCATCAATTATAACTCCGTTTGCAGTCCCAACTCCAAGTTTTATCTGCTTTTTATCTTGTCTTTTTGCTTGCTATGTCCAAAAGTTATAGAAATAACGCCTAGTTTCCCTTCGGGAGTTTCATACTCCCCCCACATAACTTTTGATGTAGTGTCATAATTTATATTTTTAACAGTTATGTTATGTAGAGTAAACGCATTAGAACTTATTTCCCCGAATATTTTTCTTGCTCCAGCTGCATAAACTTTATCTAATAAAAGCCCAAATCTATCATCTGTAATTTTATTCAAATCCATTTCACAGTGAAAAATACCATCTAAATCAACATCTGTGTAAAAATCATTAAGACGATAAAGAGGACGGTGATTGCTGCAAATATTCACAATTAGCATTTCAGCCAAAACTCCATATGGTATATCAGGCTTTCTGCCACAATCTGAATTTAAATTTTTATTAAAAATATTAGGAAGACCCATGCTTTCGCATATACCAACTATTAAATTCATTTTCCCATGCCAATAAGTTTCCGTTTCAGTTCCTTTCATATCATTCATATCCATATATCACACATCCTTTTTAGTAGTCTGTGCATATATATTCGACATGAATATTGAAAATCCTTTTGGAAATAAATGTATTTTGCTAACATTAAAGTAAATATTTAATTATTAGATTTTTAATTTTCATTCAGCGGATTA
>CAVRYJ010000041.1:0-335020 GCA_963725425.1 uncultured Clostridiaceae bacterium | reverse complement strand
AATTGTACCGCTTCATTTATACTTTTCTCTTCACCATTTAATCTTACAATTAAATTACCAAAAGAAACGCCTTGTATAAACTCAATATTTCCAAATAAAATATTAGCAAGTACTCCATATTTAATAGAAATTTGTGATATAAATGCTTGTGTTGTATTTTCACCAATATAGGATATTTTAATAGTAAGCTGTGATCCATCTTTAATTTTATTGAATTGTTCAGATTTCAAAACATCATTAATCTTATCAGAATGCATAGTACTGGATATGAACTCTTTTGTTATATTTGCCTTAGGCTTTGAGAAAATATCAATAGTGCTTCCAACTTCCACAACTTCACCATTTTCCATTACTGCAACTCTGTTGCATATATCTTTTATCACTTCCATTTGGTGAGTTATTATAACTACAGTAAGGTTAAGTTTTTTGTTTATATCCTTTAAAAGATTTAATATTGCAGTTGTATTTTGTGGATCTAGGGCAGATGTTGCTTCGTCACATAGAAGCACTTCTGGATCATTTGCTAGTGCTCTTGCTATTCCAACCCTTTGCTTTTGACCTCCGCTTAGCTGAGATGGATACACAGATGTTTTTTCCTTAATACCAACTATATCTAAAAGTTTTGAAACCTTTTCCTTTATCTCATTTTTTGACAAACCTTTTCCCTTAAGTGGATATGCTACATTGTTAAACACATTTCTACTACTCATAAGATTGAAATGTTGAAATATCATCCCAATTTTTTGACGGCTTTTTCTCAACTCTTTTGTACTTAATGTATTTAAATCAACGTCATTAACTATTACTTTTCCACTGTCAGGCTTCTCTAGTAAATTTATGCATCTTACCAAAGTACTTTTCCCAGCACCACTGTATCCAATTATTCCAAATACATCTCCACTTTCAATTGTTAGGCTTATATTCTTCAAAGCATTCACAGTTGTTTTCTTGGTTTTATATGTCTTATTTATATTTTCTAATACAATCATAGTCTACCTCCTCGTATTGCAAAAAAATAAAAAACCCTTTAGTTTTAGGGTTTTTATTCATTCCCTATCTTCCAGAACATTATTCTGCTGGACTTAGCACCTATGGTATCTGAAAGAAAATAACTAGTTATTACTCTGTGTATTTTCTTTCAGATGCCTTATAAGGTTGCTGAAACATCTCAGGGCCAGTCCCTCCGTTTCTCTTGATAAGGTTTTATTCAATTTTAATTAATCCTACACTTATGTTAATAATCGGATAAATTTAAGGTATGTTCCAAAAAACGACTTATCAGTATGATATTGTTATCCTCATGTTTTTTATCCTAATTCTTACCGCAACAGTGTTTATATTTTTTACCACTACCACAAGGACAAGGATCATTTCTACCTATCTTAACTTTGTTTACTACAGTTTTAGAATTCTTCCATTCATTATGTATTTCTCTTCTTTTTTCCTTTGAGAAAATTCCTTCCCATTGTGGAAGATCATACAAGTAATCAGCCTTAGCATCAAGCATGTTGTAATATAGCTTTTCAAGGTTAACTTTTAACTCAACTTCACTGTCTTTGCTAAGTTTTTCCAGATCCATGATTTCTACTAGACTTTCGTTTATTCCATCTAAGAAACCCATAAAAAATACTACTGAAGTTTCATACTCTGTTGCCAAATCTTCAATTTTTCCCTTTACGTTGATTTTGTGATTACCTAATAGTTTTGTATATATCTTTTTCTCTATAGCACCATATTCTTCCCAAAAAGCTGCCTCTCCCTTATTTTTCACGTAATCTACAACCATATCGGTCCAATCTTTATATAAGCCCATTTTTTTTCTCCTTCGTCTATTAATTTAAATACATGTTCTTATAATAATATATCTTAATTTTATCAATATATCCAGTTATTTTTCTAACTTATCCTGTCATATTATTACATTGCTAATTGTTATTTACTTTTTTATCTATGTCATTAATATCTATTGGCTTAGATATGTCATAGTTTCCACCAAGTGTTTCCACATCCTTGTTCTCAACTTGGATCTTAACCTTTTTTATGTAAGATAACTGAGTCAACGATGTTACAAGACTCTCAAGTGTTGCTTGCTCTTTTACTGGTGTCATCGCCACTTGTGCTTCCTTGCTGAAATTTACATAGGCAATACTGTCATTAATTGAAAAGTTAAGCAATTTTGTATCTTTAGGTAATATTGGCTTATAAGAGCTTTGAAGTGATGGTCCCTTAATAAGTTCGTTTACAATTACTTCTCCAATCAACTCTTGTTTTTGAATTAATCTTTCCTCTTTACCTATCTTTGCATTTTTTTCATCTTGGGATGCATCAAAATACAAATTCAGATCAATTGCCTCACCTTTTTCCTTGTATAATTGTACATTGTCAAGTTGAGCATCAGAACTACTACTCAAAGAATGACCATCTTTGCAGGAACTTAAAATCAGGCTAGAACATATAATCAAAATAGCAATACAAGAAATTTTAGTTTTTTTCATAAGACCTATCCCCTTATAAAAAGGCTAAATATCAAGATATACACTTGGCATATCTCTCTTTGCCATAGTTATCACTATATCTTTTCCCGTGCTTATTCCATTTTCATTTAACACATTTACTACTGTCTTAAATGCTAAATCCGGATAATTATTTGTCTTACTTAAATGTCCCAATGCAATTATCTTCTTTTTGCCACCCATAATGTCCACAATTGCTTTTCCACAATCTTCATTTGATAAATGCCCAACATTGCTAAGTATTCTTCGTTTTAAATTGTAAGGATATGGACCAAACTTCAGCATTTCTACATCATGATTGCTTTCTAAAAGTATTACATCTGCATCCACTAATGCAGCTTTAACTTCTTCTGAAAAGTACCCTAAATCTGTTGCCACACATACTTTCTTATTTTTACATACTACAGAATAGCCAGCTGGCATGGCTGCATCATGTGATATTCTATATCCCGTTACCTCTAAATCCCTTATGCTAACGGTTTTTTCATCAATCACCTTTATATTATGTTCTTTTATTTCCCCAATATTTGCTAGCATACTATTCCATGTAGGTTCATTGGCATATATGGGTATGTCATATTTCCTCGAAAGCACGCCGACTCCCTTAACATGGTCTATATGTTCATGAGTTACAAATATTCCGTCAATTTCCTTTGGATCTTCTCCAATTTCCGACAATGCCTTCTCAATATGCTTTCCCGGAAGTCCAGCATCAACAAGTATCCTTGAATTTTCAGATGCTATAAATATACTATTTCCACTACTTCCACTATACAGTGAACAAAATTTCATATTTATCTCCCCTACCATATGAACTTATGCATCTAACATACTGACTAGTTATTTTTTGAAGATATCTTAATCTTAAAACTTTTCTCTCCTTATATCAGCACCAAGAGCCCTAAATTTATTCTCTATATGAGGATATCCTCTATCAATATGTTCAATAGAAGAAACTTCAGTTGTCCCTTCAGCTAGAAGTCCTGCAATTACCATTCCTGCTCCTGCTCTTAAATCCGTAGCTTTTACTATAGCTCCAGTTAGCTTTTCCACTCCATCAATTATTGCAACTCTTCCTTCTACTTTTACACATGCTCCCATCTTTTTAAGTTCATCTACATGCTTAAATCTACTTTCCCATATGCTCTCATTTATTATGCTTCTGCCTTTAGCTATACATAATACAGTACTCATTGGTTGCTGAACATCCGTTGGAAATCCTGGATATGGAAGGGTTTTTATATTTACACCCTTTAAATTTCCGTCGGATTTCACTGTGACAGAATCATCTTGTTCAGTAACAGTTGCGCCCATTTCTATTAATTTTGCAGATATTGATTCTAAATGTTTAGGTATAACGTTGTTTATTTTCACTGATCCACCACATGCTGCAGCTGCTATCATAAATGTACCTGCTTCGATTTGATCTGGAATTACACTATAGTTACATCCAGTCAATTTTTCTACTCCTGTTATCCTTATAACGTCTGTACCAGCACCTTTCACATTTGCACCCATTGTATTCAAGAAATTAGCGACGTCCACAATATGTGGTTCCTTTGCCGCATTTTCAAGTACTGTGGTTCCTTCTGCTAAAGTTGCTGCAAGCATAACATTTATTGTTGCGCCTACGCTGACAACATCAAAATATATATTTGTACCTATAAGCCTATCAGCATCTACAATAATTACTCCATGTTCTATTTTCACTTTAGCACCTAATGCTTCAAAACCTTTAATATGCTGGTCAATTGGCCTAACTCCAATAGGACAACCGCCAGGAAGGTCAACTCTTGCTTTTTTGAATCGTCCTAGCAAAGCCCCTATCAAATAATATGAGGCTCTCATATTTCTAACATCATCAGTATTTGCATTTAAGCTTACTAGTTTAGTGCTATCAATAGTTATAGTATCCTTAACCCTAGTAATTTTACAACCAAGGCTCTCCATAATTCTCTCTTCACATTGGATATCCTCTATTTCAGGTATATTATCAATCACACATACATTTTCTGAGGCCATAATTGCAGCAGGCAAAATTGCTACAGCTGCATTCTTTGCTCCACCTATATCAACACTTCCATAAAGTTCTTTACCACCATTTATAATTAACTTGTCCATTCCCATATCCATCCTCGCTATATATATATATTTCTCATAATTTCAATTTCAAATAACCGCGATTCACATTATATAATACTTTTAAAAATTCAATTTTAAATAACTACGATTTATATTATATCATAATTATTATTTTTTTTAAATTAAATTTCAAATATAAAGCTTATTATATGCCATTTTACACTATTGTTTATGCCCTAAATAAAAGTGTTTCAATTTATCGCCTTAAAGTTTCCATTTCATTAGGTATATCCTAACATTTCATCCAGTTATGTTGCATAATAATTCTGTTTATGTGTTATAATTATTCTATGATATATGATTTATATCTTCAAATTTTTGGCATGGGGGATTATGATGAAATATTATTTAGTGGCATTATTCGATAAAGATTCTTATTCATTTGTTGAGAATATACAAAAAGACATTTGCAAAAAATATAAATTGTACAAAAAATTGCCAGTGCTCCATATAACACTAGAGGTTATAGATGACCCTAATTTTGATGAGCTTGACAAAATAGTTTCTGAATTAATTAAACCTTATAAAAGATTTAAAGTTGATATTAATGGAGTAATCTGTTTTGATCCTCCATATAAATCAGTAAATTTAAAAGTTGAAAATAAAGGCTACATAATAAAAATCGCTAAAAAATTAAATGACAAACTTAAATCACTAAATTTTAATGTTAGACAAAACATTGATAACTGGGATTTACATGTTTCTTTAGCAAATACAAATTATGCAAGCCGAAAATGGTCCACTGAAGAATACAGAATAGCCTGCGAATCCACAAGGATTACTGATCCGCAAAGGATGGCTAGAATTGATAGAATTGAGCTTTGGAAACCAGTGAATAACAAAAAGACTATGACAATTAAAAGTTATCCTCTAAAAGAATACTAATTTTCTATCACTAAGATGGATGCTCTACAACTCCATTTAAATTAAATTTTCGCTCAATATGTATTGACATGAGTTTGTATAAATAGTATATTAAACCATAAGTTAATATTTATATAAACCATGATAGGGAAAAGTAAGTAGTTTAAAGTTCTGCAGAGAGTAAGTTAATGGTGAGATCTTACAGCTGAAAATTACTGAAGATCACCCTTGAGTTGCTAAGCTGAATTATAGTAGGCTGAGCCGGAAATCCGTTAAAATTTCGAGTACACAATTTGGGTGGTACCGCGAACAGACTTCGCCCCAAGCAGGGGCGAAGTCTGTTCTTTTTATATAAAATTTTATTACAGGGGGCTTTTTCAATGAACAATTCTTACGTAGTTTACAATGATAAAATCGTTCCAGAAAGTGAGGTAAGTATAAGTATCAGAAGTAAAGCTTTTAATTATGGTCTAGGATGTTTTGAAGGGATTAGAGCTTATTACAATAAAAGTGAAGATCAACTTTATGCTTTTAGAATAGACGATCATTACACGAGACTTTTACAATCTTGTAAGGCTCTTAATATAAAAATACCTTATACAGTTCAGGAGTTATCTAAAATTACCTTAGAGCTTTTAAAGAAGAATAACTTCAAAACAACAACTTATATTAGGCCTTTAGCTTATAAAGGTGGCGAAGGTATTGGACCAACGCTCCTTGACGATGACAATAGACTTGTGATTTACTGTCAACCATTAGAAAGTTATACTGGCAAAACAGAGCTTAAAGTTGCCATAACTTCTTGGCAAAGATTGGAAGATAATATGCTTCCTCCAAGAACTAAAGCAACTGCAGCATACCTTAATTCAGCACTTGCTTCTCTTGAAGTAACTAGTAAAGGTTATGACGAAGCAATTTTCCTAACTAATAACGGTCATGTATGTGAAGGACCTGGTGAAAATTTATTCATTGTTAAAAAAGGAAAACTTATAACACCACCACCAAGTGACAATATATTAGAAGGAATAACTAGAGAAACAGTTATTGAGCTTGCAAGAGAAGAATTAGGCCTTGAAGTAGTTGAGCGAAGTATATCAAGAACTGAATTATATGCTTCTGAGGAAGTATTTTTCAGTGGAACAGCTATGGAGGTTACTCCGGTTATTGAAGTTGATGACAGAATAATTGGTGATGGAACTAAAGGGGAAATCTCTAAGAAAATCAAAGATTTATTCTTTAATATAACTACAAATAACAATCCTAAATATGCTAAATATTGTACTCCAGTATATTAATTTTTTCTTAGCGTAGAGGGGTACAGATGAATCTCTCCAGTTAACTTACAAAAAAAGAGGTAAAAACTTAAAAACAATACTTACAAATAATTTACCCATTCTAGATAGAAATTAACTTTTTGTAGCGCAAATTAACTTGCTTTATAAAAAACAGTACATATTGAAATTTTAGCTTTCAATATGTACTGTTTTTTGATTTTATATAGAATAAAATGGTATTATATGTATTTTATGTATAATA
This sequence comes from uncultured Clostridiaceae bacterium, assembly GCA_963725425.1. Lineage (GTDB taxonomy): Bacteria > Bacillota > Clostridia > Clostridiales > Clostridiaceae > Clostridium_I. The sequence continues at coordinate 327,965 of CAVRYJ010000041.1, read as the reverse complement.
TTTTGTTGAAATATAAAAAATATATAAAAAATTTTCATGTAATCGTTTTAGAGAACTTTTATTATTGTTAACTTTAATATAAAATATATATAATATACTAACGTAAAAGAAAGGCGGCTTTATTAATGGATTTGAAAAGGCTATTCGATTTGCAAAGAGAATTAGATAGTAGAATATCAAAAGAACACCATTTACAAAATGATATGTTATTTTCAGAAAAAGCCCTTGCACTTCAAGTAGAATTTGGATCACTGGCAAATGAAACTCGGTGCTTTAAATATTGGTGTACCCAAAAGTCATCACCTCAAAATATTATTTTAGAGGAATATGTTGATTGCCTATATTTTATACTAAGTGTTGGAATAGATAAGAACTTTGAAACCATTGAACCTGTCCTATCCTGCTCTGTAAATAAAATTACAGAACAATTTTTGGATTTGTTTATTGATATCAATGATTTTTTAATCTGTTCATCTATTGATCACTACATAACTCTCTTTGAAGATTTCCTAAGTTTAGGTATTAATTTAGGTTTTACAGAAGAAGCTATAGAAAAAGCTTATCTAGATAAAAATTATGCAAATAATGAAAAACAAGCTACGGCATATTAATTTACAGTAGTTAAAACTATTGGTATATTTTAATTTAATATTTTTGAATTTTTGCATAAGATTTGTGGAATCTTATGCTTTTTTATTTTCTCAATAATTTTATCATTTTTGGTTATACTAATCCTAGGATGGTGATTTTATGCTTGGTGTTATTCTTTCAATATTATCTGGTGTATGCATGAGCCTTCAGGGCGTTTTCAATTCAAGACTCAGTGACAAGATTGGTCTTTTAGAAACCAATGTTTTCGTGCAGGGAACTGCCTTTTTATTGAGTACATTAATTTTGATAATTGCAGGAAAAAACAATTTTAAAAACATAAAAAGTGCAAATAAATTATATCTGCTTGGTGGCGTTTTAGCCGTAATAATAATATATACTGTGATGAAGGGAATATCCGCCCTGGGAACTACCTATGCTATTTCAGCAATACTCATTTCCCAACTTATAACAGCGGCAATTATAGATGCTTTTGGTTTATTTGGAGCAGCTAAAATAGAGTTTGGTGCAAATGAAATAGCTGGTGTAATAGTAATGCTAGTGGGAATTGTAATATTTAAATGGAAATTCTAATTTTAGACATCTTCGGCATCATCAAAAAAATATCTATTCAAATATACAACAGGTATTTTTTCAAGATGCCTTATAATAGTAACTCATAAAGGGATTTAGAATATAATAATAATTGAAAGCTTTTATAAGGAGAAAAAATATATGTTCTCAATTAAGAAAAAGCTAGACAAAGCTTTAAAATGTGCTATAGATAATGATAGATTCAAAAGCTATAGAGTGATTATTCACTGCAATGCACTATTAGATAGTGTTGAACATAAAATAAAAGTAAACAGAGGAGATTTTATATGCAAAATACAAGATATAAATTGTATTTGTGCAATTATATCCTCAAGACAAATTCTAAGATTAATTGAAGCACCAGAAATAAGTTTTATCACTTTTGATGATTTTGCACATTTATGCTCAAATAATATACCTTCTCCCTCAAAAATAACTTCAAGTTTTATTAATTCCTCAAAGTATACAGGTTATGGTGTTTGCATAGGTATAATCGATAGTGGTGTGTATCCTCATCCAGATTTATTCTCTCCATCAAAGCGAGTTGTGAAATTTATTGATATTGTGAACAATTTAAAATATCCTTATGACGATAATGGTCAGGGCACTCTTATTAGTGGTTTAATTTCTGGGAATGGCAATAGTTCCAAAGGAAAGTATAAGGGTATTGCTCCTAAATCCAACATTTATAGCATAAAAGCCTTTAATGCTATAGGAAAAGCGTACATTTCTCATATTTTTTATGCAATTAGTACTTTAATAAGTGAAAGCAGTGAATTTAATATCAAAGTAATATGCTTGCCCTTTGAAATATACACAGAAGACGATTTTATTTTATCTATGTTTAAAAAATTATTTGAAAAAGCCATTGCTAAGAACATTGTTATAATTGTTCCAAGTGGTAGCAATGGTAACCTAAAAAGTACAATTAGGGGGTTTGCATCACTAGACAGTTGTATAACCGTTGGTGGTTTAGATGGTACTGACACAATTAGGCCCTATGTTTTCTCCTCCGCAGGTCCATGTGGTAAACTTACAAAACCAGATCTTTCTGCAGCCTGTGTTAATATATGTTCCTTAAGTTCAGATACAAATTATATTTCAGAAAGAAATGGAGTAAAACTTTATCCAACAAAACTTAGCGATTACTACACCACGTGCACCGGAACCTCCTGTGCTGCTGCATATATAAGTGGAGTATGCTCACTACTATTTGAAAAAGATCCTAATCTAAACTACAAAGATATATTATCACTTTTAAAAACTTCCTGTAATCTATTATGCTTTCCAAAGTGGCAGCAAGGAGAAGGACTTTTAGATTTAAACAAATTATTAAGCTAATTGTATTTAAATCTCTGAAAAAGCCTATCTTCACCAACTTTTACATTTTCAAAAATTTCTTTTGCATTTTTTATATACATTGCAGGTTCACTTAAAGACGGGCTGAAATGAGTAAGCCATAGTTCTTTAACTGAGCCTTCTTTAGCAAGCCCAGCGGCTTCTCTAAAAATCATATGTCTATTGTTCTTTGCTTTTTCTATCTCTTCATTTTCACCATACATTCCCTCACAAACAAATAAATCTGAATCTTTAATAAAATCTATTAATTTATTTATAGGTCTTGTATCTGTAGCATAGCAAATTTTTATACCCTTTCTTGCATTTCCTAGAACCATATCTGGAAGAAAAACTTTACCGTCTTTTTCAGTCTTCTCCCCTGATTGTAATTTACTCCAAAGCTCCATTGGTACATTGTTATTATTAGCTTTCTTAATGTCAAATTTCCTTTTTCTAATTGTTTCAATACTATATCCCAAACATGGAATAGTATGGTCACATCTAATAGTTCTTATTACCGTGTCCTCAAATCTTATTTCAAAGTTTTCTTGTTCTATTTCTATTAAATTTAACTGGTAAGGCAAATTAGGCGCCACTACCAAAAGTCCTTCCATAACATATCCTAAGCCAAGAGGTCCTATTATATTTATTGCATCAGTCCTCCCTGAATTCGCTATGGTTAACAAAAGTCCTGGAAGTCCCATTACATGATCAGCATGATAATGGGTAAGACAAATAGTATCTATCTTTTTAAATCCTGATCCAAGTATCTTCATGGAAACCTGAGTTCCTTCTCCACAATCAATTAAAAACTTTCTACCATTAATGCTCACAAGAAGTGAAGTTAGCGAGCGATTTGGGACCGGCATACTACCTCCACATCCAAGTAAACAAACATCTATCATTTAATATCACCCCATTAATTCCATTTTTGAAAACAGCCAGTCACTTATAAATATAAGTATCAGTGTTGTACAAATTGACCCTAAAGAAAATGCAACTAAAATATCCTCTGTATAAATTTCATATTTACTCCGAAAGCAAGAATTGGAAAAGTAATAATACCACAATAGATTATAGTATTTATAAAAGATATTGAATGAATCGCTAATATCTTATCTCTAGCCTTTCCAGGTAATAAATACAAATATGAACTTCTCCTTTCTAGCATTAAAGGTGAAACTCCTGTTGGTATGAATATCATGATGCCAATAAACACAAATGCATACATACCCATTATTGAATCTACATTGTTTTTTCTTATTAAATAAGATATCACTAAAAATATGAGAAGCCAAAATATTTTAAACCCATTAATAAAAACATACTTGCCTATCATCTTTCTTATTAATATCTCTTTCCAAAGGAAAGCCCACGGGCCCTTAAATTCACCTTTAACATCTATACTTATTCGTGTATTTTTTTTCTTTTTATATTTCTCTGTATTTACACTATCTATACCACCTTTTCTTTCTTTAGCTGCTTGTTTCCTTTTATGAATATGTTCTGCACCTTTGAAAGCTTCTTCATAATAGTCATCTGCCATGAGAACAGTAAACCCTAAAACAGTTATAGTAGTTATTAGCAAAGCTATAATCTGGAAACTTGGCAGACTACCACCTGCATAAGGATACAAAACAATAACCTTAGTCCAGCCTATTACAGGTATACTTTGGATAACCTTTCCATTTAATGCTTTTAAAAATCCTTGTACTAGATTGTTACTGGTAAAAGTTTTAAAAGCTATATAGGCAGCAATTACCACAATAAATCCCTTTATAAAATATTTTATCCCATTACCTATATTGTATTTAATACATAAAAAATATACTAGGCAACTTGCAGACTGTAAAAATATTGATATAAGATAAAATGCTATTATAGCTATGAAAATTGACCCACTTGCTGACAAGGTGTTTGAACCGATATACAAATATATAACACCTGTAAAAATTACTCTAAAAATTATCATAAATGAACTTCTAAACATAGTAAAAACATATATAGTTCGTGGACTTATTGGTGAAGGAAAAAGATAATCTACATCTGAAATTGTGAACTGACTGGGATTGTATGTTTCTACAGAAGCATACAGATTCCATAAAACAATTAAAAGGATTAACCCTGCAATTATTGATCCTGCAACATCAATTTTAGAATTCAGCTCATAATAGCCTTTCATTTTCGAATGTTTACCACTAGTTGTTTGGAATACTGACCATAGTACAAGCATTATAGGTACCATATATTTCATTATAGCTTTTAAAAATGTAAGTGGATTGTGAGCATAGGATAAATATCTGGTGTTTCAGGGATATATGCAAGTTTATACTTGGATTCCTCACCTTTATCGCTAAATCCATCGACCAGAACTTCTCCTCCATTTTTTCTTAAAAGCCCTAGAATACACTTAATAGTAGTAGTTTTTCCAGCTCCATTAGGTCCTATAAGTCCTACAATTTCCCCTTCGTTTAAATAAAAAGATACTCCATCTACAGCTATATTTTTCCTATATTGCTTTCTTAAATTTATAATTTCCAAAACCCTGTTTGACATTACTCCACGCCCTTATTATTTATTAGTGTTGTAATCATATAGTACACAAAGTTTTACCAAAAGTCAATATAATCTGACATTATTCTCAACTTCCAACATTCCTAACCAGTTGAATATACTTATTGGATATGTTAAAATAATCTAAATATTAAGAATATTATTTTAGTATGTTAGAACGCAATTTGAAAGGGTGATTGTAATGATAAGTGATAAATTATTTTCTGCACTAAATGATCAAGTTAACTACGAATTTTACTCAGCACAAATTTATTTAGCCATGCAGGCATATTGTGCTTCTGAAGACTTAAATGGCTTTGCGAACTTCTTTAAAGTTCAAGTAGAAGAGGAAAGATTTCATGCTACAAAATTATTTAACTACATAATCGATATGAATGGTAAGGTTATAATAACCGGTTTTGAAAATCCTGATACCGATTTTAATTCAATGCTAACTGTATTTAAAGATACCTTAAATCATGAACAAATTGTTACTAAGAGAATCTATAATCTTATGGATATAGCAACAGATGAAAAAGAACATGCCACTATAAGTTTTTTAAAGTGGTTTATTGATGAACAAATTGAAGAAGAAAAAACTGATACTTCCATCATAAAGAGATTAGAAAGAATAGGTGAAGACAAGGCAGCTTTCTACATGCTAGACGCTGAACTTATGCTAAGAGTGTTCACACCACCGGTTACAGTTTAAAAACAGTGACAAGTTACAAATTACAAGTTTTTGAAAAAAAGAGAAAGTACAAAGATTTGTAAATCAATCTTTGTACTTTTTAGCTTTGCCTTATTTTATTAATTTGGTTTTTGTTTTATTTTATTAATTGATTTTTCTGCTCCCTTCAGAAAAATCTTCCTTAACTCTTAACTCTTAACTTTTAACTCTTAACTCTTAACTTCCTTAAGGTCTTTCTGCTATAAGACTTTTTCGCAATTTATCACTACCTTGATATACCCTCATAAAGTTGATTAGTCGTGTATTACTTTCCAGTTATGATTTACCGTTGCCTCAATGGTTCCTCTATCTAATATATAATTTGCTATGAGTTCTGACATATCAATTGGTATATCCTTTATAACAGGTTTATCCTTGAACATATAGAAATCCCCACCACCGCCTGCTCTGTAGTTATTCATTACCACCTGATATTTTTTATTAAGTTCCATTGGCTTTCCCATATAATTCAGTTTTGTAATACGCTGTCCAAAAGGTCTAGATATATTTATATCATATTCTATACCTTCCCACATATCATAGTTATAATGCTGTGGTTTAGGTACTTCGAACTTTTGATTCATTTTTATACTCTTCCCGTCATAAATCTCAAAATATGATGCTGACTTTTCTAGTGCCTCTTTTATATCTTCACCTTTTACCTCTATTACTTTTAGAGTATTGGGATATATATAATTTGAAACAATATCCCTCATGGTAACTCTATTATTAAATCCCTTGGAATTGTTATCAAAAGAGCAGTATTAGAAATTTTTGCGCCTGAACTATCCATTTGAACTCGATTTATAAATTCAATTAGTGCGCTATCTTTAATTCTTATTTGAAAATAATCATGTATTCTCATATCACCATTTATTTTTCCAATGCTTGTGTCTAGCCAACCTTGGGTATCCTTTTCAACTTCTTCTACTATACTCTCTATTTTTTTGTCTGTTTGTTCTCCATCACAATAGATTAGTTTAGAAACCTTTTCTACTACTTCCCACTTAGACTTCTGTTTTTTTAAGGATACTTCCACCTTACCTATGGCCTTAGCTCCACTCCCTGGCTGAACTACAACCACACCATTTATACTTTTATTTTCTATATATCTATGCTGATGCCCTGTAAGCAATACATCTATTCCTTGTACTTCCATACAAAGTTCGTAGGCTTGATTTTCCCCAGTTATGGTTTCTGTTACCTTACCAGTTTCCAGATTTCTTTCAAACCCACCATGGTAAGAAACAATTACCAAATCTACTCCCTCATCTTTCTTTAAAAATTTAACCCATTTTTTAGCTACTTCAATTACATCAAAAAAATTCAGATCACTTATTATATGTGGATTTTCCCAATTTGGTATATATTTCGTCGTAAGTCCAAGAATACCAACCCTAACCCCTGTTTCGAATTCTTTTATTACATATGGTTTACCACAAAAGGTTCATTTGTAATTTTATCTAATATATTAGCTGAAAGCCATGGAAAATCCGACTGTTTTATTACATCATTAAGTATTTCTCTTCCATAGTTAAATTCATGATTTCCAATAACACCTACATCATATTTCAAATAATTCAACGTATCAATAATGGGATTAGATTTTTTATTATCTATCTTTGCATAATAATATGTTAGAGGTGTGCCTTGAATCATATCTCCATTGTCAATTAGAACAACATTTTTGTTATTTTCTCGTTCCCTCTTAATTATAGTAGCTAGCTTGGAGATTCCACATTCAGCCGATTCATTATTTGCATAATTTATCGGTAAAATATTCCCATGTACATCACTTGTCTCTAGTATAACTATTTTTGTTAAATTATCATTCAAATTTGTACATCTCCATTCACGTTAGTTTACCTTATTATATCAACCTTATCTTTAGTATACAATATACATTAAAATATAATACATTCTTTGGTTAAATGTATATTAAATTATGGATATATATTTTAACAAAATTACTTTTGTACATACTTCATTCACATGTTATAATTTAGTAGTTAACGTTAAATATTGAAATGGAGGAAATTAATAATGAATAAAATGAAAAAATTGATTGGTGTTGGCTTAGCTCTTTCCTTATCATCAGCTATATTTGCTGGGTGTGGTAGCACTACTACCTCTCAAGGCATAACTAAATCTTCTGCTTATGTCCCAAAACAACTAACAGTTGAATTTGTGCCTTCTCAAAATGCAGAAACTCTTGAGGCTAAGGCCAAACCACTTGAAAAATTGCTTAGTGCAAGACTAGGAATCCCAGTAAAGGTTAGTGTTTCAACTGATTACAATACTATAATTGAAGCAATGGCTTCGAAACAAGTTGACATAGGTTTTTTACCACCTACTGCCTATGTTCTAGCTCATGAAAGGAAGTCTGCTGATCTTTTACTTCAAGCTGAAAGATATGGTATAAACGATGCAGATGGTTCTAATACAACTGAATTAGTAACTAATTATAAAGCAGAAATTATTGTAAAAAAGGATTCACCAATAAAAACATTAAAAGATTTAAAGGGTAAAAAAATTGCTTGGCAAGATGTTACATCAACTGCTGGATACATTTTCCCTGCAGCTGAAATGAAAAAAGCTGGTATTGACCCACAAAAAGATGTTACTGGAATTACAGTACAAGGTCATGACAAAGGTGTCCTAGCTGTTTTAAATGGCGATGTTGATGCTGCTGCTGTATTCCAAGATGCCCGTAATGTAGTAAAAAAAGATAACCCTAACGTTTTTGCTGAAACTAGAGTAATATACTATACTCAGCCTATTCCAAATGATACAATATGTGTTCGTCCCGATATGGATTCAACTTGGAAAAAGAAAATTCAAGATGCTTTCATCGCTATCTCAAAAGACCCTCAAGGTAAAAAAATTATATATGATGTATATTCACATGTTGCATACAAAGTAGCTAATGATAAAGACTTTGATGTAGTTCGTGATTATGGAAAAGCTGTAGCAGGAAGTAACTAATAACAGAAAGAAAGTAACCACCTTAAAATGAGATTAGTCATTTTAAGGTGGTTACTTTCTTTACACTAGTCTTTTTCTTATATACCCAGAAATCAAATCTATAATAGTTACCATAACAATTATACCTAAAAGAATAATTCCAACCCTACTCCATCCCCTTGCTTGGAGAGCATATATTAAAGGAGTACCAATTCCTCCAGCTCCAATGATACCAAGTATGGTGGCAGAACGAACATTTATTTCAAATCTATATAGCGTTAGTGATGCAAATTCTGGTAAAACCTGTGGTATAATTGCAAACCATATTTTTTGAATTCCATTACCACCACAAGCGGTAAGAGCTTCAATAGCATTCAAATTCATAGTATCGATAGATTCACTAAAAAGTTTTCCTACCATACCTACCGAGCTAACCCCTAGTGCAAGAACCCCTGCAAAAGAACCCGGCCCCACAGCCTTTATAAACAAAATAGCGAGAACTAATTCCGGAAAGGTTCTAATAAACTCTAGTAAAAACCTACCCAAAGCAGTCAGAGTTTTTAAATGAACTATCTTTCTAGTTGAAAGAAAAGCAAATGGTATGCTAATTACTGCGGAAATACAAGTTCCTAATGCTGCTATAGCCAATGTGTCTAACAACCCCGTTAACAGATCTTCGCCATCAGGACTATATACATATCCCCAGTCTGGATGTACTAACCCCTTAAATATAGCTTTAGTGATTTCTTTTGCTGTAGGTCTAATACCGTCAAAATGAATTCCTGTAAAAGTCCAAACAAATAGTACTATAACTACTATAATTATTAATATATTGAATATTTTATTTTTATTTTTCATAAAAATTTCTCCCTCAATAATGTACTTAATCCGTCAATAATTATTACCGCTAGCAATGTAGCAATAATTATAACTGACGTCTGATCATATCTAAATAGATCCAGTGTTCTATTTAAGTACAGCCCTATACCACCGGCTCCAACAAGTCCTAGCACTGAAGCCGCCCTTACATTAATCTCTAAAGTATAAAGGAAATATGATACAAATTGAGGTAATATCTGCGGTAAAACTCCATAGTATATCCACTGAATTTTATTTGCTCCCACTGCTGTCATAGCCTCAAGTGGTCCATCATCTATAGTTTCCAAAGCCTCATAGGCTAGTTTTGCTATGATTCCAATAGAAAAACCAGCAAGTGCCATAACTCCAGCTGCGGGTCCTATTCCAAAGATCGCCACAAATATGGATGCAAAGAGCAAATCAGGTATTGTCCTTATTAAATTCAGAATAAACCTTGCAGGATAATGAAGAATAGGTGTCTTAGTAATATTACTGGCAGCAAATAATGCCAAAGGGATAGCTATAATGCCTCCAATTGTACTTCCTAGAATTGCCATTCTAATAGTTTCTTTTAATGGATCCATTATTACTGAAACATAACTCCAATCTGGCGGAAACATCTGTACAAGAAGAATGCCCATTTGAGGAAGCCCTGATATTAATTTTGAAAAATCTGCTCCAGTTTCAAAACCACTAGACAAAATAATCATAAGTATAAGAATTAAAGTAAGAATTTTTTTTGTTTTAGCTGGTGGCTTCAAAATTTGATTTTGGTTCATACTACTCTCCCCCTAGCATTTCTTCATCGCCAATCTTTTTTCCATAGATATCATTAAAGACTTCATCTGTAGCTTCTTCAATTTTACCATCAAAGACCATTTCCCCTGCTCGAAAACCTAAAATTCGATTAGCATATTTTCTTGTAAGATCCACATTATGAAGATTTACAATTGTAGTGATACCTAGTTCTTCGTTGATTCTTTTCAAATCATCCATAACTTGCAGCGTTGTAAATGGATCAAGGGATGCAACTGGTTCATCTGCCAAAATTATCTTTGCTTCCTGAGCTAAAGCCCTTGCAATAGAGACACGTTGTTGTTGTCCCCCTGATAGCTCATCTGCACGAGAATAGGCTTTTTCTTTTATGTTAACTCTGTTTAATGCGTTTAAAGATAATTCAATATCTTCCTTTGGAAACATTCCTAAAAGTGTTCTAAGTGTTGAGTGATATCCAACTCTTCCAGCCAATACATTATTTAGAACTGTAGATCTGTTCACTAAATTAAAACTTTGAAATATCATTCCAATATTTCTTCTAAAATTCCTTAATTCTTTTCCTTTGGCTTTAGTAATTGACTTACCATCTATAAGTATTTCTCCCTTACTTATCTCATGTAGCCTATTAATTGACCTTAAAAAAGTAGATTTTCCTGCTCCAGATAAACCTACTATTACTACAAATTCTCCTTTATCTATTTTTACATTTATATCCTTCAAAGCCACAGTTCCATTAGGATATACTTTTGTCACTCCCTTAAATTCAATCATACTTCACCAACTTTCTAAAATTATATAGATAATTACTAGTATTATTTATATAGATAATTGCTAGTATTATTTATAATTCTACAAAAATAACTATATACCTTCCCTTTTATACAATAATCTGTGTTAATATATCTTAATATAAAAAGTAATCCTGTTTTTACTAAACTTATTTTTTCATGATGCCTAATTATAGTAAATTATTTTTTTAAGAGAAAGAAGTGACCATAGTCATATAATTACACGACTATGGTCACTTATGTTTATGCGTTTAACTCTTAACTTTGGGAAGTTTTGAGGCTTTCTTCTATTCTCCTATTTGTATTTTCAATAATTTCCTCTGGATATTTCAAATATTTTAAAAGCTTTACCGCATTTCTAGTTCTGCATACACCATCTTTCAATTTATAGTCAAATACCAATCCGTCCCTCTCCATGTCTTCAGTAAAGTAAAACATATCGTAACTATTCTTTAGCCTATCCGTAAGTTCAAGATCGTGGGTGGCAACAACTGCCAGTGAATTATGCCTTTCTAAATATCCTAATATCTCAATGGACGCATTAATTCTCTCCACAGGGTTAGTACCTCTAAATATTTCATCTATTATGCAAAGCAGTGGATAATCTTCTCCGCCTTCCTCAATAATTCTTAGAAGTGCCTCCGCCTCCCTGAAATAATAGCTTTTCCCACTCATAATATTATCTTCTGGGCTTATGGAAGTCATTATTTTAAAGAAGCTTGCTCTATAAAATGAAGAAGTAGTCATATATATTGTCTGTGCCAAAATACAATTTACACCTATAGTTCTAAGGAAAGTAGATTTCCCCGACATATTTGAACCAGTTAAGATTATACCCTTATTAGTCATGGTGATGTCATTTGAAACAGCATCACTAACAAGAGGATGAACCATATCCTTGGCCTCAAAGTGTCCATTTTCCTGTGTAAATTCTGGAGTAGTAAAATTTTCTAAGCCCTCTCTATAGGATGCAATTGAAAGAAGCGCATCTATTTCACCCACACACATATATAATTTTTTTAAATCCTGTTGGTGCTTTTTTATCAAATCTATACATGAGAAAAATTGATTTTCTTCAAGTAGAAAAATCATGTATAAAATATCACTAATACCTGTTTGGTCAACTCCTTCAACTCTACCAATTCCACCCGTTTTCTTTAATATCGGGTTGACTTTTTTACTCAAATCACTAAGCACATCTTTATATTCCTTGAGTTCTTCACCATTAAGCTTTGATATACTACTGGCTGCGGTTATGAGGGCATTAGCGTATCCTATGCAAGACACGTATTGATATATAGTTTTCTTTATTTTCGTATGCAACAAAGGGTTTACACAAAAAACTATTATTAGCGGAAACAATAAAATATATTGTTTTGTAAAAAAAAGAGCTAATGCAAGTAGGATAGGAAGTATAGCTAAAATCCTACATATTGATTTATATTTCATATCAACTTCAATGTCACTCCATAGTAAATCCGGAACATGATTTTTTCTAACTCTATTAAGTTTCAAAAGATGTTTTCCTAAATTATTCCTAAACTCTTCATTATTCTGAAACAAATTTATAATGGCATTTCTGTTCTTTAGCTTTTCCTCACTAAATAAAGGCATCCTTAATGTTTTATATAACATTTCCTCACCAGGTGAAGTTATGGTTCTATCCATAATTGTATACATTTCATCCATGGTTAAATCAGACCAAGTTTGATCATCTATACAAAATTCGTCATTGCTTTCATCTTCTATGTAATCAAAGGTAAGTCTGATATTTTTAAAATTTCTTTTCCTTTCAACATTTTTTCCCCATTCTTTTTTGAATTTTTTATTAAGTCCATCAAGAATAGCTTTCTTTCTAATATTCATACTTAGAATTAGGATTAACACCAATGGCACAAACCCAATCAAATACAAGTAGCTTAAATTTATTGAATAGCTTATAAGTATTAATCCTATAAAAATAAGTATAATAACTAATATATTGCTTATGAAATTTACTCCTTGCTCCCCCATAAAATCGACTCCTATTCTTAAATAATTTATTGTGTCCTACGTGAATAGTAAGCTAAATGGGTTTGTATGTCAATATGAATTTTAAATTTACCTTCTTGACAAAAACTAGATAGAAATAGTTGTCTCCTTAATCAACAATTTGGGATTTTAATTTATAAATTCCATTTTCCAATTATAGTACCCTGTTTTCTCATCTCTTACATATTTTAAATAGGCCGAATAGGTGGTCCCCTTTTTACTCTTCAAATTTCTGAATCCCACTTTTCCATTTTTAAGTAGTAATTCCACCATTTGTTTACTAACTATTTTCCCTAATGATGCTATGAACTTATCACTCTTCCAAATTGTAAAGTTACACCCATTTTTCCAATTGGTACATCCAAATGCCTTCTCATTTTCCACTACCTGATTTCCACATATTGGGCATATTCCTATACTTTCTTTGCCTTCTGGTAATTCTACTTTAAAATTCTTTAACATGGAAGTATCTTTTTTTATGGCATCTATTGCTTTAATAGTAAATTCTTTAATCATACTGAGGAAATCCTCTTTTTTAAATTTTCCCTTTTCTATATCTGATAGTGTTTTTTCAAGTCTTCCAGTGTATTCTAAGTCTAAAAGTTCTTTAGCCGGGAAGATTTCTACTAATGTTTTTCCAAGTTCTGTACATGTAAGACTTTTGCCTTTTGTCACGATATATGATGCGTCGTTTAGTTTTTTAATTGTTTCACCCCTTGTGGCAGGAGTTCCTATACTAAATCCACTTAATATAGCAGCCATCATTTCTTCCGTATCTTCTTCATCTTTGAAGCTCTTTCCACATGTCTCCATAACTCTTAAAAGTGTTTTTTCCGTATGAAGTTTAGGTGGTTTCTTTGTGACATCATTTACTTTACCATCAACTACATCTACAATTTCTTTTTTTGATACCATTGGTAAAAGAGTATCCTTGCTTTCCATTCTCTGGGCAACATGCCATCCTACAATCGTTTGAACTTTTCCCTTTGTTACAAAAGTTCCTTTAATTTCACTCTCATTAACTTTACATATGAGCTTAGTTTCTTCGTATTCAGCCACCGGAAGAAACTGTATTATAAATCTATTTTTTATTGCATTATACACAGTTTCCTCATCTTTACTTAATCCTGTTGGTTTCATATATGTTGGGACTATAGCACTATGACTTTCTACCTTTGAATCATCAAATATTCTTTTATTTTCCGTAAACTTCACCTGATCTTCATAGGGTAATCCTCTTTTCATTACGTCTAGTACCTTTTTTGTTCTTTCCTTTAGACTTTCTGATAATGCAATACTTCCTGTCCTTGGATATGTTGTAAATTTCTTTTCATAAAGAGATTGTGCCACTTTTAATACTTTATCAGATGTCCATCCTTTGTATTTACTTGTAACATATCCTTGTAAATTTGATAAATTAAATAAAATCGGTGCATAATCTTTTTTCTTTTCTATTTGTTTTTCTATAATTTCTGCATTTTTATCTTTTAAAAGTTTAAGTATATTTTGAGCAATTTCTTTATCTTCAAATTTTTCATTTTCATTTTCATAATAAAGTCCTTCAAATTCTTCATTATTCTTTGTCTTAAATGTTGCTAATAATTTATAATAAGTGGATGATTTAAAGTTTTCTATTTCTTTATCTCTATCATAAATAATCTTTAATGTTGGAAGTAACACTCTTCCTATATTTATTATTTTTTTATCATTAGGCTTATATCTTAACGTAGCTACAGAAGTTAAATTTATTCCTATTATCCAATCAGCCCATTGCCTACCGATACCTGCATCTTGGAGTGATTTCATCTCTTCATTAGGTTTTAAATTTGCCATACCTTTTTTTACTTCTTCTACAGTCCATTCATTCAATAATATTCTAAATACAGGCTTTTTTTCATTAAAATATAAGAATATTTCATCTGCAATAACTTGCCCTTCCCTATCATAATCGGTGGCTGAGATAATTCCATCAACATCATCCCTGTCTATTAAGTTTTTTATTAAATTAATTTGTTTTTCAGCACCTTTATCTACAGATGCTCTATCTATACCGTCACTTTTCACTTTATACTCAAATTTTTCTGGTATGAATGGAAACTTTTCAAGTCTCCAGCTTTTCATATTTTCATCATAATCTTTAGCATCATATAATTGCAAAAGATGGCCAAATGCCCATGTAATTAAATAGTCATCACCTTCAAAATAACCATTTTTTCGCATTTTAATATTAAAAGCATCTGCAATGTTTTTAGCTACAGATGGTTTCTCTGCTATTATAACTTTTTTCATATTTAAGTTGTTACCTCCTGTTTATCATTTATATTTAGGCACAATCAAGAAAATAACAAGTCAAAGATGCCTTATAGTTAAAATTAAAAATTACCAGTAAAAAACCAACAGAACAATTGCCCATTGGTTTAATTTATGTATTTTATTCAACATTTCCTACGATTTTTTCCATATCTATAAGCGCTTGGCTTTCATCTTCTCCACTAATAAATAGTTTAATTTTTTCTCCTGAGGCCGCCCCAAGAGACAGTATTCCAATTAGCGTCTTTGCATTAATCCTGTTACCCTTATACTCAATCTCTATTTTACTTTTAAATGTAGACGCTGTTTTCACTAAAAGTGTTGCTGGTCTTGCATGTAGACCTGCAGTACTTTTTATTGTTACTTCTTTTGTCAACATATTAGGACCCCCAATTATAATATAAAATGCAATATTACATTCACCTGATTATAACATATGCCAAATATTTTGTACATTTTAGACATATGAAAAAAAGCAGTTTAACATACTAACTAGTTGCCTTTTTCGTAATTTTTAAATGACAAATTGAAGTTAAAATAGTATTATATTGACAAGATGAGTACTTAAATTTATAATTAGTTAGGAATCTAACATAATTACGAGGTGAAATATGGATGAAGATGTACATATCGGAAAGCAAATAAATATTTGTGCAAACAGGATTCATAGAAAGATAAGTAAAGAAGCAGCACGGTATGGGATAACAGGTGTGCAGTCGAGAGTGATAGGATTTATATACCATGAATCTTACAAAAGAGATATCTTCCAAAAGGATATAGAAGAAGAACTTGATATTAGACGTTCATCAGTAACTAGCGTTCTTCAATTAATGGACAAAAATGGATATATAAAAAGATTAAGTGTTTCTGAAGATGCAAGGCTAAAAAAAATAATACTTACAGAGAAGGGTATTGAAATTCAGAAAAATGTACACGATTTCATACTTAAATTTGAAAGATCCTTAAGCGATGAATTAAGCGACGATGAAGCAAATACACTTATTAACTTAATTGATAGATTGTCTGAGAAAATTGCAGATTAAGGCATCATTAACTTTTGGAGATGCCTAATTTCAATTTTTTTGTGTAATTAGTTAGAAGTCTAACATGAGGAGGAATGTTATGGTAAAGAAGTTAGCAAGTTATATTCAAGAATTTAAAAGGGATACTATTCTTACCCCCATATTTGTTGCCCTTGAAGCAGCTATGGAGATGATTATTCCACTATTTATGTCATGGATTATTGATAATGGAGTGTCAAAAGGGAATGTAAAATATGTATGCATTATGGGAATGGTAATGTTAATAGTAGCATTTTTATCACTTACCTTTGGAGTATTAAATGGTAAATATGCAGCTAGTGCATCTACAGGATTTGCTAGAAACTTAAGAAAGGGTATATATTATAATATACAAAATTATTCCTTTGCTAATATAGACAAGTATTCTACAGCAGGACTTGTTACTAGATTAACTACTGATGTAACAAATGTTCAAAATGCATTTCAAATGATAATAAGAATATTAGTGAGAGCTCCGCTAATGTTAATTTTTGCAATGTCCATATGTTTCTACATCAATGTAAAATTATCCTTCATATTTTTAGGTGCCATATTTTTTCTTGGAATTGTATTATATTTTATTATGACTAGTGTACATCCATATTTTTTAAAGGTATTTAAAAAATATGATGATTTAAATGCCAGTGTACAGGAAAATTTAACTGGCATACGTACTGTAAAAGCTTATGTAAGAGAAAATCATGAAACGGAAAAATTCCATAAGGCATCCCTAAAGTTATATCAATATTTTCTAAAAGCTGAAAAAATTATTGTTTTCAATGCTCCTATAATGCAGTTTACAGTCTATACTTGCATTTTGCTTCTATCATGGCTTGGAGCAAAAATGATTGTTTCAAAATCTTTGACCACTGGACAATTAATGAGTCTATTTACGTATACAACTAATATATTGATGAGCCTTATGATTATGTCAATGGTATTTGTAATGATAATTATGGCAAAGTCATCTGCTGAAAGAATTATAGAAGTTTTAGATGAAAAAAGTGATTTAGAAAATGGGGAAGATCCTATTTATCAAGTGAAAGATGGTTCTATAACCTTTAATAATGTTAGTTTTAGTTATAACAAAAGTATGGACAATCTAGTTCTAGAAGATATCAATATAAAAATTAATTCTGGTGAAACTATAGGGATTATTGGAGAAACTGGTAGTGCGAAGTCAACCCTTGTTCAACTTATCCCAAGGTTATACGATGTCACAAAAGGAAGCGTAGAAATTGGGAATGTTGATGTTACAAAATATGATATTGAAACTCTTAGAAATGAAGTTTCAATGGTACTACAAAAGAATGTATTGTTTTCTGGAACTATAAAGGAAAATTTAAAGTGGGGAAATAAAGATGCCACAGATGAAGAGCTTATTGCTGCCTCAATGCAAGCTCAAGCTGATGAATTCATAGAAAAACTTTCTAATAAGTATGACACCTTTATTGAAGAAGGAGGGACAAATGTATCTGGGGGACAAAAACAAAGGTTATGTATTGCAAGGGCTTTACTTAAAAGACCTAAAATATTGATTTTAGATGACTCTACTAGTGCTGTTGACACTAAAACTGACGCACTTATACGACAAGCTTTTAAAGAAACAATACCTAATACTACAAAGATTATTATTGCACAGCGTATTTCTTCAGTTCAAGATGCAGACAGAATTATTGTATTAAATGATGGAAAGATAGATGGGTTTGGAACTCATAATCAATTGTTAAAGTCAAATGCTATTTACAAAGATGTATACGAATCTCAAGTAAAAGGAGATGATAGCAATGAGTCAAAATACTGCCAGTAAACCTAGACAGATAAATACACGCAGGGAAAATGTTCATGCGAAATTCAGTAAAAATTCCTTGAAGACACTAAAACGACTGCTATTCTTTGTGTTTAAGGACTATAAGTTTCGATTTTTTATTGTACTAGTAACTATTATTATAAGTTCTCTTGCTAATGTTATTGGTACTTTATTTATAAGACGATTAATTGATGGCTATATATCACCACTTTTAAAATATCATGGAACTGATTTTGGACCAATGCTTAAAATGATAGTTACAATGGCATCAATTTATTGTGTTGGAGTATTATCAACATATGTTTATAGCCGTGTAATGATTGGAGTTTCTCATGGTTCTCTTAAGAAAATAAGAGATAATATGTTTGATCATATGGAATCTTTATCTATTAGTTTTTTGATACACATTCTCATGGAGATTTAATGAGTTTATATACCAATGATACAGATACGTTAAGGCAAATGATTAGTCAAAGTATACCACAATTGTTAGCAGGAATTATTAGTGTACTCAGTATATTTATTTCCATGATCTATTTGAGTTTACTTCTTGCAGGAATTCAAGTCCTAATTGTAATATTAATGGTTTATGTTACTAAATCTATTGGATCCAAAAGCGGGAAATACTTTCAAGACCAGCAAAAAATTTAGGTGAAGTAAATGGTTATATAGAAGAAATGATGGATGGACAAAAGGTTGTAAAAGTATTTTGTCATGAACAAGAAGCTAAACTAAACTTTGATAAATTAAATGACCTCCTTTGTGAAAGTGCTAATAATGCTAATTTGTATGCCAATGTTTTAATGCCTATAATGGGAAATATAGGGTATATTAATTATGTATGTGTTGCTATTTTGGGGTCCATTTTGACCATTGGAGCATTTGGCGGATTCACCATTGGAAGCCTAGCTTCATTTTTGCAATTTACAAGAAGTTTTAGCCAAACAATAAATCAGATGTCTCAGCAGCTGAATTTTGTTATTATGGCTTTAGCAGGAGCTGAACGTATATTTAAGCTTCTTGATGAAGAAAAAGAAATGGATGAAGGTTATGTAACATTAGTTAATGCAAATGAAAATGAAAAAGAGGAATTAACAGAGTCTAAAGAACGTACTGGAATTTGGGCATGGAAATATCCCCACGAAGATGGTACAGTTACTTATACAAAGCTTCATGGGGAAGTAGTATTTGATGATGTAGATTTTGGTTACAATAGTCAAAAAATAATATTACATAATATAAAGCTTTACGCAAAACAAGGACAAAAGATAGCTTTCGTAGGTGCTACAGGTGCGGGAAAGACTACTATTACTAATTTAATTAACCGGTTTTATGACATTCAAGATGGAAAGATAAGATATGATGGTATCAATATTAACAAAATTAAGAAAGATGATTTAAGAAGGTCCCTTGGAATGGTATTACAAGATCCGCACTTATTTACAGGAACTGTTGCTGACAATATTAGATATGGTAAATTGGTGGCAACGGATGAAGAAGTAGTTGCAGCAGCAAAACTTGCAAATGCACATGGCTTTATAAAACACTTGCCAAATGGATATAAAACAATTATTACAGGTGATGGTGGAAATTTATCACAGGGTCAAAGGCAATTATTAACAATTGCTAGAGCAGCTATAGCTGATCCTCCAGTTTTAATACTTGATGAAGCTACATCAAGTATTGATACAAGAACAGAATCAATTGTTCAAGAGGGAATGGATAAGCTTATGAAAGGAAGAACAGTATTTGTAATTGCGCATAGACTTTCTACAGTTAAAAATTCTGATGTGATTATGGTATTAGAGGAAGGCAGGATTATAGAAAGAGGAAATCATGATACATTAATTGATCAAAAAGGAAATTATTATCAACTTTATACAGGTGCATTTGAATTGTCATAAACAAAGAACTCGTTATCCATGGGTGTAGCATCCGTTATCTCACACTTTTATAGAAGATGGGAGTTTTACTGCTGGCAGCCATCCGATAAAATATATTAATCTTCAAATCGTAATTTTCAAATTATGATTGAAGATTAATGTTGTATGTCAACTGAATTTGAAAATGTCCCAAAAAGTTTTAATTATTAGCACCAGCAATAGCTGGTGCTTTGTTACGCTTTTAACCTTATTTTTGGGTATAGCAAACACATCTTACAACTTAATTTTTTTAAGTAAAAAGATTTTTTTAGTTTTTTTATGCTATGCTTCCTTTTGGCGATGAGCCTGTTTGTTACAGTACCCTTCAAATGATGCTTTCCTCCATGGGTGATTCATCGGTGGTATGTAGCGTTTTTTAGGAGTCTTAGGGATCACCGCAAGGTCAAAGTTCCTTGATGAGGGAACATGCTCTGGAAGCAATTCAAGATCATAAACTTTTTCATTTACACAAAAATATAGCTCATTGTTAAACGCCTTTATTACTATACCGCAGGTACCTTTATGATAATACACAGGGTGAGCCTTAGCATCCACAGGAAGATAATATCCTTTATTGTATTTTACACAACTCCCATTGTCTACTTTCCTACCATCAACCCGGATTATTCATGAGTTCAAATTTTATGGAAATTTGTGTTAAAAATCTCGTAGAATTTGAATTTGTTCATTTCTTAGGATGAAAATTTTCAGCGATTGGTAGGAATATATCAGAAAATCATCAATTACATATATTGTCATCAATAAAAGGGCAGACTACTCCCTCGAGTTCTTAAAAATATATTATTACCATATTTTACAAGTAAAAAAACAAATTATGTAATCACGTAGCTAAAGGAATTTCTTGGATTTTATTTAAGATATTCCAAAATACCTTTTTATATGGGCAACTACTGCATAGCTTAAACTTTAAGTATCGTCCGCCTTTAATTATTTTGGCAGCAACCTTAATCAACCTTGTACGAATAGTTTGAATTGTCATAGATTTCATCGGTGTTTTATCTAAACAAAGATTTCTGAACCAGTTATTGAAATTATACGCTAGTACCATTTCTTGAAGTTTATTTGCATTAGCTATAAATTCAGTGCTGCTCATCTTATCAAAAGACAAACCGAGCTTTCCTTCCTTTATAAAGTTTTCCATCACACCTCTGTTACAATAGAATTTAATAACTAATTCCGGAAATAATGTCATGTTTGTAACAATAAAAGTATAGTTATAACACATTTGCCCTTCGGGCTTTTCTATTTTGACAACAACTCTGCGTTCTTTTTTCCAACTTGAGGCTTTATATTTAAATTCACCATAAATAACATGAGATGAAATCATGTCCCTTTTACAAAGTGAGGACATTCTTTTAGCAAATTCAGAAGCTAACTTATAAAGTTGAGAGCTGACTTTTAATCTTATAGCATAAAAAGTATCTAGCTGTTCTGCAATCTCATATAATTCTGGAATAGCAAAGCCACTATCTCCTCTTATAAATCTTGTCATAGAAGGGTACTTACTTATATATCTTTTAAGAACAGGACCAATAAATCTTACAGCTTGTCTTGACGTATATACGTTTCCAGAGCGAAGCTCCGCTTTAATTAAATCTCCAGTTAATCCATCAAACATAAGTAACGGATGATATCCATTGGTCCCATAGTGAGAATTATAATCTGAACCATACTGCTCACCATAAGTCTTCAAATTTGTAGAATCTATATCAAAGAGAATATGTTCAGGCATTGATAAAGAATATGTCTTATCTTGTAATATCTCATTAATTTGTTCATAACTTTTTAGTGTCTTGATATTAACTCTGCTATTAAATCTTGATAAGGTTGGTTGAGAAGCGAGAGCTTCCTTATTTAGAATATTAGTGAAAGTTGGATCATACCTTAGTTCATCAGCATCATTATCCGCATTATAGCCTGCAATGTACTGATATATTTTTTGAATAGAAATATCTTCATTTTTATGAGTTCTTGATTCTGCAGATGGATCATTTACATAAAGATTATTTTTGATGGTCTTACTAAATCCAATTTTTTCATCAAATTCTTTGTATAATAAAAGACCAGCATCTGATGTCAAATTTCCACCTTTAAAATTTATTTTTATTTTGCTATTGAAATTTAGTGATTTTTCTATTAAACTGCACATATGAGTCTCTCCTTTGTTATTAGTTTTTCTGCAAATTAACCATAACAAATTTGAGGCTTTTTTTCTATACTTTTCATCACTTTTTAGGTGAAAAGTTAAATATTTATGAAAATCAGTATTTAAGCCATGCAAAGCATGGTTTTTTATACGTCATGAATAATCCGGGATCAAGTACACCAAGAGTTAAATTGATTTTTTCAATACTAGGTTGTGTTTCAAATACAGATTTGATATTATCTAATGGTAGCGCAAACTGAGCATTGAATTTTTTTATGTAGGAGTTTAAAAATTCATTTGCTTGATCAAGTGTGCCTACTCCGGCTAAGCGCAATTCAATTGGGAGTCTTGATTGCAGTGTTTGGAACATTCGTTCCACTCGTCCCTTAGCTTGTGGAATACTGGTGGTTTTAATATCGATTCCAAGTTGTTTGCATGCATAGCCAAATTGAGTGAAAGTGTCCTCTTAGATAGAAGGGGATCTTTTCTGTTTATACTCAAAAACTGTACGCCTATCGGTGTAAAACATATATGGAATACCGTCGGTTTTCAATATTTGCTCAAGTACATGATAATATCCATTTAGCGTTTCTTGGGCATCAAAATAAGCGCCTACAATAGCTCCGGTAGAATCGTCTACAGCGATATGAAGTTGGCTCTTGGACTCACCAAACCAAAGATGAACAGATGCATCCATCTGTAGCATTTCTCCAAAGTATGCACATCTCGGGCGTCTAGGATGTGCTTCTTCAATAGCAAGAATGGAGTTCTGAATAATACTAGCTTTTTCCTTCGATTTTGTAGACTTTCCCATATCTATTAGTTTTGCTTGTAAAGCTTTTTTAGTAACACGATTTGCCTTTGGTGACAGGATGAATTCCTGTAAAAGGATGGAACGTACAGTGTTTGATGAAACTGTAATTCCTTCAAAATCTTTTAATAGCTCTGAAAAATGAGTCAGATTGCTGTCTTCATACTTTGTGCAATATAAATCAACAATAGTTTGTCTTGTAGCATCTGGTAAAGCGTGTGCAGGTTTTACGCCACGGTTTCCATGGATAAAAAAGCTCTTTCCTTTTTCTTTATAGCCAATAATCATTCTATTAATATGTCTAGCAGTGCAATTAAGTTCTATAGCTGCTCTTCGCTTATTGCCATTAATATCTACTAATTTTTTTATTATTTTATATTTTGCATTTTCATTCATCCTTAAATCTACCTTTCTGATTTTGTCCACCTCATTTCTTAGTCATGAGGTTTTATTATACTACATTCTTTTGGGACATAATCAAATTCGGTATAATAAGACATTATCACAATTCAATCAGAAATTATGATTGAAGATTAATGTTGTATTGACAAAATTAAGATAATAAACTAAACTGTTTAACTGTAATTAGTTACTATTAATTATAACAAAATCAAATTATTTACAAGGAGGAATATTAAATGAAACCAGTAAAAAACAAAGTAGTTATTATCGGTGCTGGTATGGTTGGCTCAGCTGTTATGAATTCAGTGCTAAGCCTAGGTCTTGTAGCTGAAATTGTAGTTATAGACAACAATGTTAACAAGGCAAAGGGTGAAACCCTTGACGCAAGTCATACAACTTCCTTTGCATATAGTCCTAATGTGCTTCTTAGAGTTGGAGACTATAATGATTGCACTGATGCTCAAATTATAATAATGACAGCTGGCCCAAGTATTAAGCCTGGTGAAACTTTAGATAGATTGTTATTAGCAGATAAAAATGTTAAAGTTATGAATGATGTCATGTCCTCTATAACTAAATATACCAAGGATGCAATTATAGTTATTGTTACAAATCCCGTTGATATAGTTACATATCTAGCCCAAAATAATTTTGATTATCCAAAAGAAAAGATTATCGGGACAGGAACACTTCTTGATACTGCTAGACTTAGAAGGATACTAGCAATGAAATATTTAGTTGACACTAAAAATGTACATGGATATGTACTTGGTGAACATGGTGAAAGTGCCTTTGCAACCTGGAGTCTTGTTAATGTAGCCGGAATTCCCTATAGTGCATTTGACAAGTTTTTAGGTAGCACAGAGCCACTTGATACCGATGCAATATTAGATGAAGCAAAAACTACTGGTCTGAAAATACTTCAATTAAAAGGTTATACAAGTTCAGGGATAGCGATGAGTGTTAGCAGAATTGTAAAAGCAGTTCTCCTCAATGAATTAAGTATTCTACCAGTATCTACAACCCTTGATGGTGAATATGGAATAGAAAATGTAGCTCTAAGCATTCCTTGTATTATTAATAGTGATGGTATAAGTAAAAAATTAGAAGTACCTCTTTCTAATGAAGAAATTGAAAAATTAAAAATCAGCGCCAATAATCTAGGCAAAATACTAGATGATTTAAATATAAGAAAATAAGTATAACATCAATTATCTATTTTTAATGATTTGAGAATAGGCTAAGATAAAATGATTTTTATCATTTTATCTTAGCCTATTCTTTTTACATTATTTATACCGACAACTTTGCTTATTCTTCAAATCTACCTATTTTTCTAAACTTATCATATCTTTCTTGAAGTAATATTTCCATATCCTTTACCATAAGACCTGGCATAGCTTCCATCAAAGCATCTTTTATATTTTTACACATATATTTCAAATCAGTATGTGCACCTTCCTCAGGCTCACTTATAATCTTATCAATAATATCATAACCTAGCAAATCATCAGCTGTTATCTTCATTACGTTTGCTGCCTCTTGTGCTCTCTTGCCATCTCTCCAAAGTATACTTGCGAAACCTTCTGGAGATAATACAGAATATACAGCATTTTTAAGCATCCACACTTGATCTGCAACTGCTAGTGCCAGTGCTCCACCACTCCCACCTTCTCCAATAACTATTGATATTATAGGTGTTTTAAGCGCTGACATTCTCATAATATTTTCAGCTATAGCATTGCCCTGTCCTCTTTCCTCAGCACCCACGCCACAATATGCCCCTGGCGTATCTACAAAACAGATTACAGGTCTTCTGAATTTCTCAGCTTGTTTCATCAGTCTAAGGGCTTTCCTATAACCTTCAGGGTTTGGCATTCCAAAATTTCTCTTTATGTTTTCTTTAGTGTTTCTGCCCTTTTGTATTCCAACAACAGTAACGGATATGCCTTCTATTTTTGCAATACCACCTACTATGCTAGGATCATCTCCAAACTTACGATCTCCATGAAGCTCTATAAATGAATCAAATATATTTTCTATGTAATCAAGTGTCGTTGGTCTATCTATCCTTCTTGCAATGTTAAGTCTCTCCCATGCAGATAAATTTTTACTTTCTTCTATATCCATTCTATATCACTCCACTTCTAATCTGGTAAAAGATCGCACAGTATTTTTTTTAATTCCACTCTTGCCACTATCTTATCTATAAATCCATGTTCCAATAAAAATTCAGCGCTTTGAAATTCTTTTGGCAATTCTTCATTAAGCGTTTGCTCAATAACCCTCCTACCTGCAAATCCAACCAAAGCACCCGGCTCTGATAATATTATGTCACCAAGCATAGCAAAACTTGCAGTTACTCCACCTGTGGTTGGATCTGTAAGAACTGTAATATATAAAAGTCCTTTGTCATCATGTTTTGCTATGGCACTACTAGTCTTTGCCATCTGCATTAACGAGAACATACCTTCCTGCATTCTTGCACCACCTGATGCTGTAAATATTATTAATGGCAACCCCTTACCAGTTGAGGTTTCTACTGCCCTTGTTATCTTTTCACCAACAACGCATCCCATGCTAGCCATCATAAAATTGCTATCCATTACCGCTATTATTACAGGTTTATCACCTATTGTTCCCATGCCAGTAATCACAGCATCATTTATGCCTGTTTTTTCTCTCATTTTTTCCGTTTTAACGTCATAGTCTGGAAAGTCCAAAGGATTTGTAGATTTCATGTCAGCATCAAATTCAACAAAGGTACCCTTATCTATAGTAAGTTCTATTCTCTCCCTTGCAGTTAACCTAATGTGAGCATTACAATTTCCACAAACCTTTAAGTTTTCTTCTAAATCCTTATTATATATTATCCTTCCACACTTTGGGCATTTCACCCACATACCATTTGGTATTATAGGCTGCTGTTCTCTTAATATATCCTCATCATAATCTATTTTAGTATTACTAACGGTAATATACTTTCTCTTTCTGAACAATCCCATATAATTCACCTAACCTTTACCATACATTTGGAATCTTCAAAGAAATACTTCCAAGAAGTTCTGTTCCCTTTATTATAGATTAAATTCATTCTTTATGAAACTAGTATTATATTCTCCAGCAATAAAAGCTTCGTTATTAAGTATTTTATACTGGAAATCGATGTTTGTATCAACACCTTCTATAACAAATTCGCCAAGTGCTCTCTTCATTTTACTTATTGCCTCATCTCTATCTTTACCATAGACAATTAACTTAGCTATCATGGAATCATAAGTTGGTGGAATTACATAACCTTGAAACACTGCACTGTCAATTCTTACTCCAAGTCCTCCTGGAAAATTAAGAGCTTTTATTTCTCCTGGAGAAGGTCTAAATCCTTTATCCGGATTTTCTGCATTTATACGACATTCTATTGCATGACCTGAAATTTTAATATCTTCTTGTTTAAAACTAATTTCATTACCTGATGAGATCTTTATCTGCTCTTTTAATAGATCAGTACCCGTTACCATTTCAGTAATTGGATGTTCCACCTGTATACGTGTATTCATTTCCATGAAATAAAAATTTCCGTGTTTATCTAATAAAAACTCTATGGTTCCAGCATTCTTATAATTTACAGCTCTAGCAGCCTTTACTGCCATTTCGCCCATTCTTTTCCTAAGGCTTTCTGTCATAACAGGTGAAGGAGCTTCTTCAAGAACTTTTTGGTTTCTCCTTTGAATTGAACAATCCCTTTCGCCAAGATATAGTATATTTCCAAAATCATCACCCAATATTTGAAATTCTACATGTCTTGGGTCTTCTATAAACTTTTCTATGTACATAGTATCATCGCCAAAAGAAACTCTAGCTTCCGTTTGTGCTGTTTCAAAGGCTCTCTTAAATTCTTTCTTTTCATTAACTATTCTTATTCCTTTTCCACCGCCACCAGCAGATGCCTTTATCATTACAGGAAATCCAATTTTAACAGCTTGATTAACTGCATCTTCTAAACCCTCTACAGCGCCCTTTGTACCAGGAATAACTGGAACTCCTGCTTTAATCATTAACTCTCTAGCCTTAGCTTTATTTCCCATATTATCAATAGTTGCCGCATCCGGTCCTATAAATACGATGTTGCATTCCTCACACATTTTTGCAAACTTACTGTTTTCAGACAAGAATCCGAAACCGGGATGAATAGCCTGTGCACCTGTAAGCACTGTTGCACTTATTATATTTTGCATATTTAAATAGCTATCTTGAGATTTAGCTGGACCAATACAAACTGCCTCATCTGCGATTTGGGTATGCATTGCATCTCTATCAATCTCAGAATAAACTGCAACTGTAGCGATTCCCATTTCTTGACAGGCTCTTATTATCCTAACTGCTATCTCACCTCGATTAGCAATCAATATTTTTTTAAGCATAACTATCTCTCCATTTCTAAAGTTTGGGCATCTGAAAGAAAATAGACTAGCAACTTGATCAGTTATTTTTTTGAAGATGCCTTAGTTCTTATTTTTTATTTTTAAACCCTATATTATCATAAAGGTGAGCTCAGCTTCTGCTACCTTTTTTCCGTCTACTGAAGCAATACCCTTGCCAATACCTGCAATACCCTTGATTTTTACTATTTCAATCTCAAGTTTTAGTATGTCACCGGGCACAACCATACCTCTAAATTTTGCTGCTTTTATTCCACCAAATAGAGGTGTCTTCCCCTTAAATTGTTCCATACTAAGTAATGCAATGGCCCCAAGTTGAGCCATTGCTTCAATTTGCAAGACTCCTGGCATTATAGGATTACTAGGAAAATGCCCTTGAAAAAAAGGTTCATTCATTGTAACATTTTTGTATCCTACTGCTCTAACACCTGGCTCTAGTACTTCAACCTTGTCAACTAATAACATAGGATATCTGTGTGGTATTATTTCCATTATTTGCTTTACATCTAAACTCATAATTTTTCTCCATTCACCGTAATAATGACCTAATTACACTTTATTTTGAATAGACCCTGACCATATTCAACCATCTGCTCATTTTCCACTAAAACTTCTATTACTTCACCTTCAAATTCAGCATCAATCTCATTCATAAGCTTCATTGCTTCAATGATACAAAGCACATCACCCTTTTTAACTTTGCTTCCAACTTTTGTGAAAGTTCCTGCCTTTGGATCTCCTGAAGCGTAAAATGTTCCAACTATTGGTGACTTTACCACCTTAATATTTATATCTTCTATAACTAGCTTATCATTTTTTACAATTTCTCTAGCTTCACTAATTTTACCAGTTGTCACCTTATCTTCTAATAAAATGTCATTGGCAATTTCCTCTGAGCCCTTCTTCATTATTATATGAATACCTTCAGATTCAATATTCAAATATGTTAATTCTGCTTCTGATGCAGTCTTAATAAGACCCTTTATGGCTTCATAATCCATTTTTACTACCCCCAACCCACTTCTTAAATATAATTGTTGCATTATGTCCGCCAAAACCCAAAGAATTTGAAAGCGTATATTCAACTTCTGCTTTTCTACCAACATTGGGAACATAGTCAAGATCACATTCTGGGTCTTTAACCTCAAGACCTACTGTAGGCGGAATAAAATTATTCTGTAGTGCTTTGACGCATATTATTGCCTCAACAGCTCCAGCTGCACCTAGTAAATGCCCTGTCATAGATTTTGTTGAACTGATTGGAATCTTATATGCATTTTCACCAAATACCTTTTTATAAGCAGCTGTTTCAGTTCTATCGTTTAGCGTTGTACTTGTTCCGTGAGCATTTATATATGAAATTTCTTCTGGTTTAATACCTGCGTCCTCTATGGACATAGAAATTGCTCTTGCTCCCTCTGCACCGTCTGGTGACGGTGATGTTATATGATAGGCATCACAAGTTGATCCGTATCCAACAACCTCTGCATATATTTTAGCATTTCTTTTTACTGCATGCTCATATTCTTCCAATATTAATATACCTGATCCTTCTCCCATTACAAAACCATTTCGCTCTGCATCGAATGGTATAGATGCTCTTTTAGGATCTGTGCTCCTGCTTAACGCTGTCATAGATATAAATCCAGATACTGATAAGGGCGTAATAGATGCTTCCGTACCACCTGAAAAAATTATATCTGCTTCATTATTTCTTATCTTATGAAATGATTCTCCAATAGCATTATTTCCAGATGCACAAGCACTTACAATTGTAGTACAAATGCCTTTTGCACCATATGCAATTGCTATATTTGCAGATGCCATATTACTTATTATCATTGGTATAAGCATTGGTGTAACCCTATTGGGTCCCTTTGAATTCATTTTAGCTACCTGTGTTTCTATTGTTCCTATCCCTCCAATACCACAGCCTACTATAACTCCTACTTTTTCCATATTTTCTTCATCAAATTTCAAGCCTGAATTTTCTACCGCTTCCTTTGAAGCTGCTAATGCAAATTGACAAAATCTATCCATTCTTTTTGCTTGTTTTTTATCTATGTAGTCTTCAGGATCAAAATCCTTAACTTCAGCTGCAAGTTTAGCTTTAAAGTCAGTTGTATCAAAAGCTTTAATATTGTCTATACCAACTACCCCATTTGAAATTGAATTCCAAAAAGTATCAACGCTATTTCCTACTGGAGTGATAGCTCCCATTCCAGTGATTACTACTCTTCTACTCATACATTTCTCGCCTACCTTTTATATATACTATTAGGTACCTTTACATTACCATTCCGCCATCTACATTTATAACTTGACCAGTTATATATGCAGCCATATCTGATACTAAAAATGCTACAAGATTTGCTACATCTTCTGTACTTCCCGCTTTTTTCAATGGAATACTTCCAATTATAGCTTCCTTCTGTTTATCAGAAAGTTTATCACTCATATCTGTTCCTATAAAACCTGGTGCTACTGCATTAACAGTTATTCCACGGCTTCCAAGTTCTTTTGCCAAAGATTTTGTCATTCCTATTAGTCCTGCTTTTGCTGAAGAATAATTTATTTGTCCTGCATTACCTGTTATACCTACCACAGACGTTATGTTAATTATTCTTCCAGTTCTCTTCCTAAACATTATACCACTTGCATGCCTTATAGTGTTAAATGCTCCCTTTAAATTTACGTCTATAACACTGTCAAAGTCTTCTTCTTTCATCCTCATTACCAGTGCATCCTTTGTAATTCCTGCGTTATTAATTAGTATATCCAAAGTTCCAAATGTTTCTACAGTTTCCTTCACAAGCATTTCTGCTTCATCAAATTTACTTACATCTGCTTTTATTGCTATAACCTTAGCACCCTTTTTCTCTATTTCCAGAACAAGGTCGTCTACTGGTGTACTCCTATAGTTAACAACAATATTTGCACCTAATTCTGCAAGCCTTAGTGCTATAGCCTTGCCAATCCCTCTACTTGCGCCTGTTACTATTGCTGTTTTACCTTTAAGATTAATACATTCCATAGTTATATACCTCCTTTAATCACAAATCTACTATTTTGCTACAATTCCAGTGATGCATTTATTTAAACTATCAACA
Source organism: uncultured Clostridiaceae bacterium (assembly GCA_963725425.1). Classification (GTDB taxonomy): domain Bacteria; phylum Bacillota; class Clostridia; order Clostridiales; family Clostridiaceae; genus Clostridium_I. The sequence continues at coordinate 296,712 of CAVRYJ010000041.1, read as the reverse complement.
TCTTCTACATTAAATATCCTAAGGCTTCTATCTATCTTCTTAACAAAACCACTTAGTGTTTTTCCAGGTCCTATCTCAACAAAAGTATCTACTCCATCAGATATCATCCTTCTTATTGTATCTTCCCAAAGTACTGGGCTCATAACCTGTCTTGTGAGTAAATCTCTTACTTCATCCTTTGATTTTATATAATCGGCAGTTACATTTGTTATAACTGGCAATTTAAAATCGCTTATTTTTATATTTTCAAGCTCTATTTTCAATTTATCCGAGGCCGGCTTTAGCATAGACGTATGAAAAGGTCCACTAACTTGAAGCATTATTACTTTTCTTGCCCCACTCGTCTTTGCCATTTCAGCTGCCTTTTCTACAGCTTCCACTTCACCTGCTATAGCTATTTGTCCTGGACAGTTGAAATTAGTAGGCTCTACGATTCCAAATTTACTTGCATCTTTGCACACTTGCCTAGTTTTTTCACTGTCAAGCCCTATAACTGCTGCCATTGCGCCTTTTCCCTGTGGAACTGCCTCCTGCATAAATCGTCCTCTTTTTTTAACAAGCTTTACTGCCTCATTAAATTCAAAAACCCCACTATAAACTAGTGCTGTGTATTCTCCAAGACTAAGTCCTGCTGTTACATCTGCTTCTATTCCTTTTTCCTCTAATACCCTTAGCGCTGCTATGCTAGCTGTTAAAATAGCCGGCTGAGTATTTTCAGTCTTATCTAACTCAAGTTTACTTCCCTCAAAGGAAATCTTGCTTATTTCAAAACCTAAAGTAGCATCTGCCTCTTCATAAACCTTTCTTGCCACCTGAAAATTATCATATAATTCCTTGCCCATACCCACGTATTGAGCACCTTGACCCGAGAACAAAAATGCTATCTTTCCCATATAAATTCTCCATTTCTCAATATTTATATTATGCTATTCTAGTCATATTTAGGAAAATAGGCCCGCATGTTCACTAGTTATTTTCTTGAATATGACTTAACAACATTCAATGTTTCTTCAGCCTGAGCAAACATTTCCTTTATTATCTCTTGGCAACTTTGAGTTTTACAAACAAGTCCTGCAATTTGACCAGCCATAACAGATCCGTTGTCTACATCTCCATCTTTTACTGCTTTTGGAAGTGCACCTACCCCTAATGCTTCAAACTTTTCCGCCGCAGCTCCCTCTTTTTCAAGGATTTGGAATTTCCTTGTAAGTTTATTTCTTAAAACTCTTACAGGGTGTCCTGTTGGTCTTCCAGTAACTACTGAGTCTATGTCTTTTGCCTTTAATATCTTAGCTTTATAGTTTTCATGAACTGTACATTCATTTGCAACTAAAAATCTAGTTCCTACCTGTACGCCTACTGCCCCAAGCATAAATGCTGCTGCAAGTCCTCTTCCATCGCCTACTCCACCTGCTGCAATTACTGGTATATTAACTGCATCAACAACTTGTGGTACTATTGCCATAGTAGTAAGTTCACCTACATGACCCCCAGATTCGCAGCCTTCTGCTATTACTGCATCAACGCCGCTTCTCTCCATTCTCTTGGCTAAAGCAACTGATGCAATTACGGGAATAACCTTTATGCCATGTTCTTTCCACATTTCTATGTATTTTCCCGGATTTCCAGCACCTGTAGTAACGACTTTGACTCCCTCTTCACAAACCATCTTTGCCACTTCTTCTGCATTGTCACTGAGAAGCATTATGTTCACACCAAAAGGTTTGTCTGTTAATTTCTTTGTTTTTCTTATTTCTTCCCTTATATACTCTACTGGTGCATTAGCTGCTGCAATTATTCCAAGTCCTCCTGCATTAGAAACTGCTGATGCTAGCGAACTGTCTGCAATCCAAGCCATTCCACCTTGTATAATCGGGTATTCTATTCCCGCCATTTCACAAAACACAGATTTAATCATAATAACCTCCCTAATAATTGTTATACTTTAATATATCTTCAGTTCACATTTAAAACAATCTATATATTAATTTTTATGATTCTTTGACATTTCCTTTAACTCTCTTTCATCAATTCTATTCTTTATAAATTTTACTACATCTCCAACTGTCTTTATATCATCTGCATCCTCAATCTGTATATTGAATTCATCTTCTATTTCCATTATTATTTGAAAAATATCCAATGAATCAGCCTTTAAATCCCGCCAAAAAGCTGTGTCCATATTTATAATTTTTTCGTCTTGATTTAGTTGCTCCGCTGTAATACGTTTTACTTTTTCAAATATCATAACAACGCTCCTAAATTTTATTATTCTACCATTCAATTAGTGCTGAACCAAATGTTAACCCTCCACCAAATGCAATAGCTATGATTTTGTCACCTTTTTTAAGTAGTCCTGATTTAGACATTTCGTCCAGTGCAATAGGTATGGTGGCAGCTGATGTGTTGCCGAATTTGTCTAAGTTAATAAAAAACTTACTATTATCAATACCGAGTTTTTTAGCTGCAAAATCTATAATCCTCATATTAGCTTGATGTGGCACAATGTACTTTATATCATCTAGAGTATATAGACCACCCTTTAATAAATTTTCTATCCCTATTTGTATTACTTTAACCGCAAATCTAAATACCTCTTTTCCATTCATAGATATTACTTCTCTTTTTCCATCAGTTTTAATAGCGAATGGGTTATTAACAGTTACAGCAGGACACTCCAAAAATTCTGCCCCTTTTCCATCTGAGCCAGTAAATATTGATAATATTCCGTTAGTTTCACTTTTTCTTAACATTGCTGCGCCTGCCCCATCTCCAAAAAGCACACAGGTTGATCTATCTTTCCAATCCAATATCTTTGAAAGGACTTCAGCTCCAATTACAAGCACCGTATTTGCTTGACCAGTCTTAATAAATTGAGTTCCAACATTTAGCCCATATATAAAACCAGAACATGCAGCCCCAATATCAAAGCAGGTAGCATTATCAGCTCCTATTATCGCTTGAACTAAACACGCGGTGGAGGGCGTAAATGAATCAGGTGATGTTGTTGCTACTATTATTAAGTCTATTTCTAATGGATCAATGCTAGCATCCTTTATTGCATTTAATGCTGCTTTTGCTGCTAGGCTTGAAGTGTTTTCACCTTCCGTTATTCTTCTTTCTTTAATCCCCGTTCTAGAAGAAATCCACTCGTCATTTGTATCAACTATTTCTGAAAGGTCAGAATTGGTTACTATTCTTTCAGGTGTATAGCTTCCAACACCTATTATCTTAACATTGTTCACACAATCACTCCCTATTAGCTCTAGTTTTAATGTCATATTTTTCTTTTATGGAAAAATTAAGTTTCTCTAAAACATCAACTAAAGTATTTTTTTCTTTTTCGTCTAGTCCTTCAATTGTCTCTCTAATGATATCCCTGTGAAACTTAGCATGTATTCTATATGCTAATTTTCCTTTTTTTGTTAAATCCACATTAACAACACGTCTATCCTGCTCAGATTTTTTTCTTTCTACGTATCCTTTTTTTACCAAATTACCAATAGCTTTTGTAAGGGTTCCCAATGTAATGCCAATGTCTCTAGCCACTTCAGACATATTCCTTGGCACATACATGCCAATAGCCTGAATAGTGTGAATTTCTGTAACTGATAAATCATTAAAATATCCTTTTTTTAGGTCTGATTGCTCTATACTTAAAATATCATTAAATATATCTACCATTAACTCATTCATAACATTCAATGACCTATCCACTCTTATCACCGCTTTAAAATAATTTTATATTTAATGAAAATTCATATAACGCAAACTACTCTGGTTCATTTTTGCATTCAGTTATAATTTCATCAATAAGGTCTTTTACCTTTACGATTTTGTTTAGTCTATATCCATTACTTCCAGTAAAAAGAAGTCCCTCATCTACATTTCCTTTTACTGAATTTATTAATGCTTTTGATATACAATATGGTGTATCTTTTGGATTACAAGGTTTCAAACAGTTGTAACATTTAGTTATATGCTCATTTTCATCTTTTTTCTTTATACTTTTCATGAAACTGTTTTTAATTGCTCTTCCAGGCATACCTACTGGGCTCACTACGATTTCTATATCTTCTTTTTTACATTTTAAATATTCCATCTTATATTTTATATCTGCATCACATTCTTCTGTGGCTATAAATCTAGTTGCAATTTGAACCCCTGCAGCGCCAAGCTTTAGATATTTAGCTACGTCTTTCCCTGTGTAAACTCCACCACCCGCAATAACAGGTATTTTTATGCTGTACTTTTCTTCATAGGGCTTTATTTCTTGAATAACATCCATTACTATATGTTCCAAATCTTGTTTCTTACCATTTAAGTCCTCAAGTGAATATCCAAGGTGTCCACCTGCCTCCGGTCCTTCAACCACAATTAAATCAGGTATTCTATTATGTTTTTTATCCCACATTTTGCAGATAACCTTTGCCGCCTTACCTGAGGATACTATTGGCGCGATTTTAGTGTTTGACCCTTCTACAAGACCTGGCAATGACATTGGAAGTCCAGCACCAGAAATTATAATATCTATCCCCTCTTCTACAGCAATCCTTGCTGTATCATTATAATTATTAACAGCAACCATGATGTTAAGTCCTATTATTCCATTTGGACTAATCTCTTTAGCTCTTCTAATATGTTTCCTTAGTGCCCTCTGGTTAGCTGCCTCTGAATTTTTTTCAAAATCTGGGTCATCAAACCCAATTTGCACAGATGAAATAACCCCGATTCCGCCACAATTTGCTACCGCACCTGCAAGACTAGAACGGGATATACCTACACCCATGCCCCCTTGAACTATGGGAATCGCTGCCTTTAAATCTCCTATTACCAAAGAAGGTATTCTCATAATCATCTCTTCCTTTTCTATTTGTATTATATTAATTTCATGTATTGATAATCAAATATTTTGATAGTCAAAGTATATATAAAATTTACCTTTTAGTCAAGAAACTTATCAATATTTTACATTTATTCCTTTTGATCTTCTAGGTTCAATAAATACTTTTTCCTGTCAACACCACCAGCATAACCAACAAACTTTCCATTTATACCTATGACCCTATGACATGGAATTATTATTGGTATTTTGTTTTTATTGTTTGCTCCTCCAACTGCTCTAGCTGCTTTTGAGTTTCCTATTTTAACCGCTATATCTTTATATGACTTCACTTCACCATAAGGTATTTTTAAAAGTTCATCCCAAACCTTCTTTTGGAAATCTGTTCCAATAACATTTAACTTAACATTGAATTCTGTTCTACCTTTAGTAAAATATTCGTCTAACTCCTTTAAACATATAAGCATATTATCATTCAACTGACATTTTTCGTCTTTTCTATAGTTTTTTTCTAGAAATTGCAAAGCTTCAATTCCTATATCTGACCCTTTAATTTTTATTATACCTATTGGTGATTCGTAATATGCTGTATACATTCTGTATCTAGCCCCTTTTAAAGATTATTTTTTATCTTAGGCACCTGAAAGAAAATAACAATTCTATTCTATTTTTTTCAAAATGCCTGCGCTCTGCTAAAAGCATCTATATTAACAAACTTGCCATGAAGCTGTAACAAAGTAACTATATTATATAATTAATGATCAAAAATTTGCAAATAATCATCTATTTATAATTCGTATTTATGAAACACCAAACTTAGGAGGAATTAAAATGAATAGAGCTTCGTTAAAAAAAATAATTATTTCCGCATTAATTTTCATAGTGATTGCAGGTGGCGGATATTATTTATACATTACCAAATTTAAAACTAAATCCACTACCCAAAGCAAATATATCACTGAACAGGCAACAAAGGGAACCCTAAAAGTTACTGTTGCCGGAACTGGAGTTGTATCCTCTGCATCAACAGCAGACATCACAATTCCAAACAGTGGTACTTTAACTAATTTTAAAGTATCCACAGGAAGTGCAATAACCCAAGGTACTTCACTAGGTTCGGTGGTTGATCAAAGTATTCAAAATCAGATTAATGCAGATCAGGATAAGCTGACTGAAGCTAAACAACAACTTGGGTTGGCACAACAAAAAAGTAGCACTGACAATCAGTCAGATGAATCTAAAATTACCCAAGCAAATGACCAACTCGCTGAAGATAAATCAAAGCCTAATATCGATCAGGCAACACTAGACAAGGATAATGGTGCTATAACTGACGCACAAAATGGATTAACCAATGATGCTACTAATGATAACAACAACATAGCTGATCAAAATATGTCAATTCAACAAGCTGAAGCTACAGTTGGTAATGATAATACAACTCTAAGCAAGGAAAACATGATTGCCCCAATAAATGGAATCTTTGAAAATGTTACTAATGCAAATGGTGATTCTGTGCAATCTGGTAAAACACTAGGAACAATTACAGATTTAACCCATTTACAACTTCAAGTAGCTGTAGATGAACTTGATATTAGTAAAATAGCACTTGGACAAAAAGTTGACATAACCTTTGCTGATGTTCCTGGTAAAAATTACACTGGAACTGTAGCAACTATACCTGACAGTGGAACAAGCACAAATAGTGTAACCACTTACAATGTTATAGTAACAATCGATAGCTCCGTAGGTTTAAAACTTGGTATGAACGCAAATGCCAGTATAAATGTTCAAAGTAAAGACAACACTTTAATGGTGCCTTCAAATGCTATTCAAACTGTAAATGGGAAGAAATATGTAATGGAGCCTTCAACTTCTTCTAGCCATAGCTCAAGTTCTAGTTATGGAAGTAAAGGCAGCTCATCCAAGTATGGTTCAAGTAGTGGTAACTCTAAATCTGCTGGTAAACTTGTAGAAGTACAAACAGGTATTTCAAATCAAAATGATATTGAAATCATAAGTGGCTTAGCAGAAGGACAGAGTTTACTTGTTCAATTACCTAATGTATCTACTTCTACATCATCTAAATCTGGTGGTGGTATGGGCGGCAGTGGCGGTTACGGCGGTGGTATGGGCGGCAGTGGCGGCTTTGGCGGTGGTAGTGGCGGTGGCTCCCGTAGTGGAAATTGACCTATTCACCTCGTAACATTCAATTTTCCTTAGAATAGGGGTTATACCCTAATCCGAGTGAAAGGTGAACTAATTCAACACTTAGCAGTGATAATTTATCCGATAACTACCTGCTCTAATAGTGAATAGATATAATCTAATTATGGAGGAACTTAAATATGATTGAGATAAAAAATCTTAGCAAAATATATACAATTGGTAAAGAAAAACTTTATGCCCTAGACAAAGTTTCTCTAAAAATAAATGATGGTGAGTTTGCTGCAATTGTTGGTCCATCAGGTTCTGGTAAATCTACTCTGATGAACATTTTAGGCTGCTTAGATACACCTTCAGAAGGAAGCTATATAATTGATGGCACGCCTGCTCAAAATCTAAATGATGATCAACTTGCAGAAATAAGAAATGCAAAAATAGGATTCATATTCCAAAGGTATAATTTACTCACAAAATTAAATGTATATGAAAATGTGGAAATACCACTAATTTACTTAGGCATCGGTAATACTGAGAGAAAGGAAAGAATTGAAAAAGCTTTAAATCAGGTAGGATTATCCTCTCATATTCACCATAAACCATCTGAACTTTCTGGTGGACAGCAACAGAGAGTAGCAATTGCAAGAGCCCTTGTAACAAACCCATCAGTAATTATGGCAGATGAACCCACTGGAGCTTTGGACAGTAAAACTGGTAAAGAAGTCCTTGCGCTTTTGCAAGAACTTCATAAATCAGGAAGAACCATAGTTCTTATAACACATGACCTTGCCATAGCAGCAGAGGCTGAGAGACGAATCCAAATAAAAGATGGACATATAATTTCTGATGATGGAGGCGAAAATTATGAAAATACATCAGCTATTTAAAATGGCTATTAAATCCATCTTCGCCAATAAAATGCGTTCTTTTCTTACGATGCTTGGAATAATTATTGGTATAGCATCTGTTATAATATTGATAGCCATGGGGCAAGGAAGTACACAGTCTGTTCAAGATTCTATTTCAAGCATGGGAACCAACCTTATTACTGTGAGTATTACCAGTAATCAAGCAGAGCCCATTACAAATACAGAATTAAACGAACTTAAAACCAAACCAGGCATTAAGGATATATCACCCACCCTTAGTAGTGGAAATGTCAATATATCTGCCGGAGATCAAACTGCTACTACAACAGTGCAGGCTGTGGAACCTAACTATGAAACGATAAAAAATATGCCTGCACAAAGTGGACGTTTTATAACTCAGGATGATTTAGATAATAGATATAATTCAGCAGTAGTTGGAACAGACGTAGCAACGGAACTTTTTAATTCTACAAATGTTGTTGGTCAAAGCATCAACATAGACGGTGTAGCTTTTAATATAGTTGGAGTGTTAAAGTCACAAGGAACTAGTTCTAATGGTTCTTCAGATGACACTGTACTTTTACCACTAACTACAGCCCAAAGACTTTTAAAAACAACTGCGATAAAAACTTTCTACGTTCAGGCATCAAGTTCTGACAGCGTAAATACAGCAATGTCGTATTTACAAATGTTTTTAGATACTAAATATAGTCTTCCTACTACCTCTGCTAGTACAGTAACCAATAAATATTTTAGAGTGTTCAACCAGTCAAGTTTACTTCAGACTGCAACCTCTACTAGCCAAACCATGACAAATGAACTTGCTGGTATAGCCGCTATTTCCCTTTTAGTTGGTGGTATTGGTATTATGAACATAATGCTTGTATCTGTTATGGAACGTACTAGAGAAATTGGTATAAGAAAAGCATTAGGCGCTAAAAGAAAGGCAATATTATTGCAATTTCTAATTGAAGCAGTTTTCGTTAGTGGTATAGGTGGTATTTTAGGTGTAATAATTGGTGTTGGTGGTAGTGAATTGTTACAGACATTTAATAACACCGCAATACAGCTATCTAGCTCTGTAGTAATAGCATCCTTTGCCTTTTCTGTAACTGTAGGAGTTGTATTTGGACTATATCCTGCAAACAAAGCTTCAAAACTCAGTCCAATAGACGCTTTAAGCTTTGAATAGATGATTCCACTCAAAGAAGCGGAGGCAGTTAAAAGTGACAAGTTGCAAGTGACAAGTTAAGGAAGATTTTCTGCTGAGGCAGAAGAATCGGATAAACTTAGAAGGGACCACCTCAGAACTGAAATTATTTTCTATTCTGAGGTGGTCCCTTCTTAACTTGTCACTTGTCACTTGTCACTTGTCACTTGTCACTATGCTATTACCTTCCTCAAAATCATCTGGACGCAAATCATCTGGTACGCTACCTGTTATATTTCCAACATTAAATCTTGCGCATTTGCAATAGTCACTATTACAAAACATATTTTTATATTTAATAATTTCACTTTCATCTCTACTATTAATATATGGACAGGCTTCAATATTTGGACATGCCATATAATCACCCCTATATCGGTTTTCTATATAAGTATATGAATGGTTTAAATACTTATTTACACAATAATTTTAACCCAACTATCTCCTGCCACGTGAAAAGTGGTTGTAATTATTGAAGATTTTATTTATAGCTCTTTCATAAAATTAGCTCCTAGTAATTTTAATAATAAAAGCTTTTAAGTCATTCCACTAAATGATATAATATTTTTACATAATTAAGAAAATAAATGAAATATCAACAACATATTAATATAAAAATGTTAGTATTTATATATATTACATCATTAGGAAATTGATTAAAGGAGATTATAAATTATGCTTAATGATTTAATTGAAAAAGGTTCTATTTCAGAAACATTGTTCATTCCACTTAATGCAAAAGCAAAGGAAACAAAAGATCCCAAAGGTGTTATTAAAGATCCTAAGGCTGTGGAGATTATTGAAAATTCTAACTTGGATTTGAGCCATTTTGATGGAGGAAATATTACTCATGTAGGAATCATTGCAAGGACAGAAGTCATTGATCAAGGGGTTAATGAATTTCTAAACAAGCATAAACATGGATTGATTATCAATATTGGTGCTGGTTTGGATACAAGAATTACAAGAGTAGATAATAAACATTTAAGATGGATTGACGTAGATATGCCAAAAGTGATTGAGGCAAGGAAACTTTTCTTTGAAGAAAATGAAAGAATCAAGTTTATTGGTAAAAATGTATTGGATACTAGTTGGCTGGCTGAAGTTCCATATAAAACCCATGAACCTGTTCTTATTATTGCAGAAGGCCTTTTGATGTATTTTCATGAAGAAGATCTCAAAAAATTATTTAAACTCTTAATCAATGCATTTTCTAATGCAGAAATGTATTTTGATGTAGTACATAGTTATTTTATAGGAAAAGGTGTCAGTTCAAATTTTAATTGGGGAATTACAAAGGCAAAGGATATTGAAAAAATCGATTCAAAAATCCAATTAGTGGAAAGCTGGAGTACGGGAAACTTGCATAAACACCGTCAGGACTTATATTTCCGTATGTTTAATTTTATGAGCACTATTCGTAATAGAAGCCAGATTCTTCATATTAGATTTAAATAAGGTATCATGAAAAGATAATATAGGATAGTAAAATACCCATGAGCATAATTCGTTTCCAGATTATTTTACTATCCCTACCTTCAAAGAAATTACTTGCTTACATTTCTTGTCTTTTAACTTTTAACTTTTAACTTTTAACTTTTAACTCTTAACTTGATTAAGGTGTTGGATGAGTTCTCTTCTAAGCCAGTCTAAAGCTGTAAAAGTTGCTCTGTCTCTAACTTTTTGCCTGTTACCAACAAAATTGAACTTTTTTGTCTTTACTTCTCCAAACATATATATCCCCATGTATACAAGCCCTACAGGTTTTTCATCTGTTCCACCACCAGGTCCGGCTATTCCTGTTGTTGAAATACCAATAGTAGTTCCAGCATTCTTTGCAATACCTGCTGCCATTTCACCTGCACACTCACTGCTAACAGCTCCAAAGTCATTTAGCGTGCTTTCCGTTACTCCAAGCCTTTTCACTTTAGCATTATTACTATATGTAACTGCACCTTCTAAAAACACCTCAGAAATCCCAGGATAGTCTATTAGCTTTCCTGCTAATAGCCCTCCTGTGCATGATTCTGCAGTAGCTATAGTGAAATTATTTTGAATTAGCATTTTCCCTACTACTTCTTCTATAGTCTCATCATTTATTCCGTATACGTTTATATCTCCAATTACTTGTCTTATTTCTTTTTCTACAGGTGCAATAAGCCTCTCTGCATCTGCTTCATCTTTTACTTTAGCAGTAATCCTTAGCACCGTTTCATTATCCTTGGCATATGGGGCAACTGTTGGATTTTTTTGTCTGTCTAATATATATCCAACTGCATCATCTACGCTACTCTCACCAATACCTGATATCCTTAATGACTTTGATATAAGCATACCATCTTGAAACTTCTTAAGATATGGTACTATGCTCTCCTGAAACATTTGTGTCATCTCTTTAGGCGGTCCAGGGAGTAGTATCACAATTTTAGAATTTTCCTCTATAATACAGCCTGGTGCTGTTCCATTATTATTTTTGATTATAATACAACCTTCAGGAAAATATGCCTGTTTTTTATTATTCTCAGTGGGAGTACGATTTATTTTGTTAAAATATTCCACAATTTCTTCTAAGGATTTCTCATCTAAAATCAACTTTTTATTAAAATAATCTGCTGCTATTTCTTTTGTCAAATCGTCTTTAGTTGGTCCAAGTCCTCCAGTGGTTATAATAATATCAGCTCTATTAATAGCAATATTATATGCATTTTTGAGCCTTTCTGGATTATCTCCTACTACTGTCTGGTAAAAAACATTGATTCCAAGACTAGCAAGTTCTTTTCCAAGATATTGAGCATTAGTATTCACTATATCACCTAATAATAATTCTGTACCCACTGATAAAAGTTCAGCTTTCATTACTTCACCCCATTTTGTTTATACGGCTTCTAAAAAAAATTACACTAGAATTCTAACTAGTTATTTCTTTGAAGATGCCAAATTATTAATAAGTAAATTATATCATATTAATGTGAATTTTCTTTAGTATTTTGGGTACATTTTATGGGTAACATATATTTAACATAATTTTTATATTATAAAATATTAATCTTGTCTCCACATTTTTGTTATAATAAACATGTGAGTGTACAATATATTGCATAAGCAAATTCGAAAGGCGGTGATATTATGAGTACTTTCATGTTTAAGAATAAACTTAAAAACTATACCCCTTTAAGTAATATTTTTATAGATAAGTACATGCCTAGGGCACGTGGCGAGTATGTTAAAGTTTATATATTAGGAATGAAATATTGTGTGTCGGGAGAGATTGGAGTTGATTCAGCATTGTTTGCAAATACTCTTCATCTTTTGGAAACAGACCTTATGAATGCTTGGAACTATTGGAATGATGAAGGAGTGGTAAAGTTAGTCCCTATAGATAACATGGGCAATTTTAATATAGATTTTTTAGATCTTGATGAAAATAGTTCTGATAAAGATGAAACTATTAATCTTTTAAAAGAATTGGATAACAGTTCAACTAAAGATATGCTTCAAGATATTGAAAAACTCGTTGGAAGAACTTTATCTACTAAAGAAATGAAAATGTATATAAGTTGGATAGGAGATTTTAATTTTCCTCCAGAGTTAATTCTTTTACTTATAGAATATTGCGTTTCAAAAGGTAAAACGGATTACAGATATATTGAAACAATTGCTATAAGTTGGCACGACAGTAAGATTAATTCCATTGATAATGCTCAATCTTTTATTAAAAAGCATGAAGACAAATGGATTAAAATAAGGAAAATATTAAATTACCTAGGTATAAAAGATGCCGATGTTTTAAAACCTCAAGAATTACTTCTTGATAAATGGATTAATTCCTATGGTTTTCCCCTAGATGTAATCTATAGATCATGTGACATAACATTTTCCAGAATAAATAAGGCTGACTTTAAATACATGGATGCTATTTTAACTAACTGGTTCAAAGCTGGAATAAAAAACCTTACTGATATTGATACTAAAGACTTAAAAAGGAGCACCTATAAAAAGACAGCTTCAAAAACTGGTCCTAAAACTAACTTTAACGACTATGAACAGAGATCTTATGATTACGATGAACTTGAAAAGAAATTGTTAGGATGGGATAAAAATGATTAGAGGTTACGCAGAAGAAATATCTAAAATGTATTCTGACATTCGTGAAAATGAAGCACGATTATTAAAAGAGCGCCGTGAGAAGATTCAAAGAGAGCTTCCTATGGTTTTTAACCTTGAGAAGAAAATAGCAAAGCTCTGTATCGATTTAGCTGTTAATTCCTTTAAAGATATAGCAGACAGAGAAAACTATTTAAATGATTTAAGAAACCAAATTACTAACATGAGAATAAAAAAATCGGAGTTATTAGTTGCCAATGGCTTTACTCTGGATTATGTATCTCTTCACTATAAGTGTAACAAATGTAAGGATACTGGTTATATAGGTTCCACTAAGTGTAGTTGCTATAAACAAAAACTTGTAAAATTATATTATAAAAATTCTTATCATAATTCCATGCTAGCAAGCAATAATTTTGAACACTTTCACATAGATTATTACTCAACCCAGAAGGCAAATAACGAACCTAGAAGTCCTAGGAAAAACATGGAGGATAAAATAATTCCATATGTAATGGATTATTTGAAAAACTTCTCATCCACAAAAAATAACTTATTGTTTTATGGTAGTTCTGGTACTGGCAAAACTTTTTTGTCCAATTGTATTGCAAAGGATTTATTAGATAAGGGTTTTCTTGTGATATATAGAACTTCGGATGATATAATTCATGATCTTAAAAAAGTTAAATTTGAAAATGACCATAATCTAGAGAACTTACTTCTTAATTGTGATTTACTCATATTGGATGATTTAGGAACAGAGCAAATAACAGACTTTACATCCACGGAATTGTTCAACCTCCTCAATAAAAAGCTTTTAATGAACAAGAAAATGCTTATTTCTTCCAACTACGAACTAGAAAAACTTTCAAGGACATATTCTGAAAGAATTACCTCAAGATTATTTGGTGACTTTACCCTCTTCAAATTCTATGGAGATGACATAAGAATTAAGACAAATCTTCAAAAGCAGAAACAATGATTTACTACTTTGAGAGTCTAACTTGAAAATAATTAAAAACTTAAAAACAAAGAGGACAAAATAAAGTTAAAAGTTAAGAGTTAAGGAATATTTTCGGCTGAAGCCGAAGAATAAATAAAATAGGGAAGTAACTTGATTTGTACAAACAAAACAAATCAAATTACTTTCCTAAAAATTTTTCATTTTTATGTTGCCTATTTATGCTGCTTTTTTATATTGCTTTTATTTTGCCCCAAGGCAAAATCTCCTTAACTCTTAACTCTTAACTCTTAACTCTTAACTTTTTTCTCTGTGTTTATAGAATTATAAACGGGGAAAAAAGGGTTTCTTAGATAAAATCTAAGAAACCTTTTTTGGTGCTGACAGTAGGAATTGAACCCACAACCTACTGATTACAAGTCAGTTGCTCTACCAATTGAGCTATGTCAGCTAATATGGCGACCTGGAAGGGGATCGAACCCTCGACCTCCGGCGTGACAGGCCGGCACTCTAACCAGCTGAGCTACCAGGTCATATTATGGTGGGCATTACAGGGCTCGAACCTGTGACCCTCTGCTTGTAAGGCAGATGCTCTCCCAGCTGAGCTAAACGCCCATAATATGTTATGGTGACCCCTACGGGACTTGAACCCATGTTACCACCGTGAAAGGGTGGTGTCTTAACCACTTGACCAAGGGGCCCTTTAAAATTTATTTTTAAAAAATGGTGCTGGCAGTAGGAATTGAACCCACAACCTACTGATTACAAGTCAGTTGCTCTACCAATTGAGCTATGCCAGCATTTGGCGACCTGGAAGGGGATCGAACCCTCGACCTCCGGCGTGACAGGCCGGCACTCTAACCAGCTGAGCTACCAGGTCATATTGTGGTGGGCATTACAGGGCTCGAACCTGTGACCCTCTGCTTGTAAGGCAGATGCTCTCCCAGCTGAGCTAAACGCCCACAATATGTGTGGTGACCCCTACGGGACTTGAACCCATGTTACCACCGTGAAAGGGTGGTGTCTTAACCACTTGACCAAGGGGCCTTTTAAAATTTAATCTTTCTGGTCTTTCAACCCGACAATAAATATGATACAAAAAAAAACCCAACCTGTCAACCTAAATTTATAAATACTTTGATTTATTTATATGGTAAACGTTTACTTTTACTTAATAAAACATATTTTGTCCATGTATGGTAATAATTTTTCAACATAATCTTATTTCACTGACTCCATTATAAGTAAAGCAGTATCCTCAATTGCCCTTTTCGTAACATCAATAACATTACAATTAAGTCTTCTCATAACTCTATCTGCATATTCTATTTCTTGAAGAACCCTTTCAGCATTTGCATATTCTATTTCAGCACTAATTCTTTTATATTTATCCATTCTATGCTTTCTTATATCTATAAGTTGCATTGGATCTATAGTTAATCCTATTATTTTTTTTCTATCTATTTTATTTAATTCTTCTGGAAGTGATATTTCTGGCACTAATGGTACATTTATTGCTTTTATGGATTTATTAGCCAAATACATACAAAGTGGTGTTTTGGATGTTCTTGACAAACCTAGTAAAACTACATCTGCGTTAACAATACCTCTATTATCCTTGCTGTCATCATATTGAATTGCAAATTCCATGGCCTCTATTCGCTTGTAGTAATCTGAATCCATATCCCATATTGCCCCTGGCTTATAATCCGGAGTTTTGTCTAATATCTTTGATACAGTATCAATACATGGTCCCAGAATATTATTTATTGAAATGTCTTTCTCACTACAATACTTAGTAAGCGTTTCTCTAACATCAACTAATACTACTGTAGATATAACCATACTGTTCTCTATATCCTCTATGCTGTCTATAAACTTTATTGCCTCTCCTACATCTTTTACATAACTTATCCTCTTAACCTGAACTTCTGTATTAAATTGACTTGCTGTTGCTTTTGCAACTTGCTCTGCAGTCTCACCTATAGAGTCTGATACAGCATAAATAGTAAACATTTGCATTTCCACCTAACCATTCTTAATTTGAGAGTTCTACTTATTAACAGCCCTCTAATGATATAATATCATTATTTTTAGAATATTCCAAACAATTATGAGAATCCAATAAAACAGAAAAAAATATATATACTAATGTTTTTTAGGGTAAAATGTACTTATAATAATATTTAGGATGTGATTTGTTTTGAAACACAACATTATTGTAATTGGTGGAGGTGCTTCTGGAATTATTGCTGCTATTACAGCAAAGGATTTAGGATGCGACGTTGCTATATTAGAATCCAATGATAGAATAGGTAAAAAGATATTAACTACCGGAAATGGTAGATGTAATATAACCAACAGCTGTTGTGATTTTTCTAGATATCACAGTGACAACAATATTTTTTTTGATTTTGCCCTTAATACCTTTAATTATAAATCTACAGAATTATTTTTTAGTTCATTAGGTTTACCACTAATTACACTTGAGGATGGAAAAATGTACCCAATGTCTCTGCAAGCATCATCCGTGCTGGACATACTGAGGTCAGCTGTGCTTGAAAGAGAAATACCTGTGTATTTAAATACTAAAGTTAAAAAAATTGAACATGACAATGGTATCTTTAAAATACTTGCCTCTGAAAACGCCATATATCAATGCAGTAAGCTCATATTAGCTGCTGGAGGTAAGTCTTTACCAAAGTCAGGTTCAGATGGTTCTGGGTATGCTCTTAGCTCTTCTATGGGGCATAGCATTATTGATCCAGTGCCATCACTAGTTCAATTAAAGCTTAACTATAAAAACCTTAAAGCAATTTCTGGGGTTAAATTTAATGGATATGCCCAAATATTGGTGAACAATAAGTTCATAAAAAAGGAATTTGGAGAGATACTCTTTACTGACTATGGTATATCCGGTCCTCCTATTCTCCAATTAAGCCGTATTGCAGGTGTAAATTTGGATAAAGGACAAAATGTTACCATAGCTATAGATATGATGCCTACGTTTTCCAATGAAGAACTTAAAGAGTTTCTTGACAACCACTTTGGCACTTTCAGTTATAGAAGTGTTTTTGATTGTTTTATAGGTATTATAAACAAGAAACTTATACCTGTGCTTCTTAAAGAGGCACAAATACATGATATACATAAACCATGTTATGACCTTCAGTGGAATGAAAAAGAGAACCTTTTAAAACTTTTAAAGGATTGGAATTTTAAGGTAACTGCTACTAATTCTTTTACAAATTCACAGGTTACTGCTGGTGGTGTTGATACGAAACAGATTCACAATGAAACATTAGAATCTAAGAAAATGAAGAACTTATATTTCTGTGGAGAAATTCTTGATGTTGATGGAGATTGTGGTGGTTTTAACCTACAATGGGCTTGGAGTTCAGGGTATCTTGCAGGTAAAAATGCTGGAAATGGTATGGAATAAGATTATTTAGGCATCTGAAAGAAAATATCAAGTCAAAGATTCTGAGGATATTTTGCGGTAGGCGAGGAGGCATTACCTACGCAAGCGTTAGCTATGTAATGGTTATGTAAGGCGTTGCATACCACGAAATAGACCAGAATACTGACTTGCTATTTTTTTGAAGATGCCTTATTCCATACCATTTTAAATAACGTTAGTTTTTCATTCTTTGAATTTTGTATACTACTTATGACTATATATTCATGGTCTAATTCTTTAACTTCACATAATACCTTTATAACTTCACCATATTCAGTTTCTTTTTCATAATTTATTTTTAATTCTTTTAATGTACAGTTACTCAATATATCTTCAGGCACTGCCTCCAATGCCCAAGTTACGTATCTTACATTATTCACGTGTTTATTTGTATCTATATCTGAATATCTAACTTGAAACTCTTTTTCCATAGTTATATTTTCAGGTTTTTTTAGTCTTTCAAATTCTAGTTGTTTTTTGTCATTTAAACTAAGTCCAAATTTTGTGCATATTTCTTCGCTTATCTTGCTTGGCCTTCTTTTCTCTGTATCTATTAGAAACCATAAAGAATTAGCTGAAACAATTACCTCTCCATCTGAGTTTACCACTTCATACTTTCTATATGCATAAAATTTTCTCACTGAATAAGGTTCCGTCCTAACTTTAAGTTTGTCCGTAACCATTGCATATTTATTGAATTTAACATCCCATTTATATATTACCCATGCTATTTTATTAGTTAATAAGTATTCAATACCTATATTTAAATATTCAGCCTGTGAAACTGCTAAGTCATCTAAATAATTCATTATACTAGCAACAAATATCCTTCCATTTGCATCTACTTCATAATGATGAACATCATATTCTTTCTCATAAATTGATTTTCCCATAATCTATACCCCCTTAGCCAAATTTAAAATATTATATTATACTAATTATATACTATTTTTACCTTATTTAAAAATAATCATTTTTTCAAAATATAACTTATCAAATACTTTTCAAAAGATGTACTTTCAAATAAAAAAATAAGCACTGTTTTTAGGCAGTGCTTTTATAGTTTATTTAACTATTTATTTAATGCAACTAATAAATCATCTAAATCAAGTCCGTGAACCATTGCTGCTTGCTCTAATGTTTCTCCTTGAGAAGATGGGCAACCTATGCATCCCATTCCAAAGCTCATTAGCGTTTGCGCTGATTCAGGATTAGTTCTAACAACTTCACCTATTGTCATGTCTTTAGTAATACTCATAAACTACATACCTCTTTTCATATCAAATTTATTATAACTCTATTAATATTTTCGTCATAATATAAGTATTATACATTTATATTTCACTAACTACAATAGTTTGATCTCTTCTTGGTCCAACACCAACTAAAGAAATTTTAGTATCAGTCAATTCTTCAATTCTCTTTATATATATTTTAGCGTTTTTAGGTAATTCATCATAACTTCTCGCTTTCACCACGCTATCGTCCCAACCATCAAATTCCTCATAAATTGGTTTGCAAAGTGCTAAATCTTCAAGAGATGCTGGTACGTGACTTATAGTTTTTCCATTAAGATCATAACCAATACATATTTTAATCTTATCAATTCCAGCTAAAGTATCTATTTTTGTTAAAGCAAAACTTGTGATTCCAGAGACTCTTGCTGCTGATTTTAATATTACAACATCTAACCATCCACATCTTCTTGCTCTTCCTGTTGTAACTCCAAACTCATGTCCAACTGTTCTTATATGTTCTCCCATTTCATCTAAAAGCTCTGTAGGAAATGGTCCTTTTCCAACTCTAGTTGTATACGCTTTAGCAATTCCTACAACACTATTTATCATATTGGGTCCTATTCCAGCTCCCGTGCAAACTCCACCTGCAATTGTATTTGAAGATGTAACAAAAGGGTACGTACCATAGTCTATATCTAAAAGATTTCCTTGTGCTCCTTCAAAAAGGACATTTTTTCCTGCTTTAATTGCATCATACACTCTTACGGAAGTATCAGTTACAAATTTCCTCATCATCTCAGCATAACCTAAATATTCTTTGTAAATTGCATCAAGATCCAATGCTTCCATTCCATATATTTTAGAAAGAATCTGGTTTTTAAAATCAATATTTTCCTTGAGTCTTACCTTAAAAACTTCTTTATGCATTAAATCGCAAACTCGTATGCCACTTCTTTCAGCTTTATCAGTATAACAAGGCCCAATTCCTTTTCCAGTAGTTCCTATATCATTTTTACCTCTTGCCTTCTCCTTTGCTGCATCTAGTGCTCTGTGATAAGGCATTACAAGATGTGCTCTATCACTGACTATAAAGTTGTCTGCTGTTACTTTAACTCCTAGTCCTTCAAGATATTCAATTTCCTCAAACATAGCCTTTGGGTCTACAACAACACCGTTTCCTATAACATTAAGCTTATCTCCATATAATATACCTGAAGGTATAAGATGAAGTTTATATTGTTTATCCCCAACTTCTACCGTATGTCCTGCATTATTTCCACCTTGAAACCTAACAACAACATCTGCATTTTCTGCAAGGTAATCAGTCATTTTACCTTTACCTTCGTCTCCCCATTGAGCTCCTAAAACTATAAATGATGACATTTAAACTCCTCGCTTTCAATTTATAATGTACCTAAAATAAAAATAATTAGTAAACTTACTCTTTATTTTTTTTAAGATGCCTAATTCTAATATTTACTTGCTATATCTCTTGCTACAATTACTCCTGTTACTGACGCTTGCATAAGACCTCTTGTAATTCCTGCGCCATCGCCTATAGTATATAAATTTTTAATACGTGTTTCAAACTTATTATTTGTTTCAACTTTACTTGAATAAAATTTTACTTCCACTCCATATAAAAGAGTGTTTTTGCTATATAAACCTGGTGCGATTTTGTCAAAAGCCTTTAATGCCTCAACAATTGAAGTCAAATGCCTTTGAGGAAGTACAAAACTTAAATCTCCAGGTACTGCATTCTTAAGTGTTGGTATTGTAGTAGATTTTTCAAGTCTTGATTTATTTGTTC
Organism: uncultured Clostridiaceae bacterium; assembly: GCA_963725425.1. Lineage (GTDB taxonomy): Bacteria > Bacillota > Clostridia > Clostridiales > Clostridiaceae > Clostridium_I. The sequence continues at coordinate 276,054 of CAVRYJ010000041.1, read as the reverse complement.
TTCTTCCACTAAGCAAATCTCCAAGTCTTTGTACCATGACACCACCACCGGTTAACATATTTCCAAGCTTTGCAATATATTTGCCATAATCCATTGGCTGATTAAATGGTTCTGTAAATGACGTAGACACTAGCATAGCAAAATTTGTGTTACTTGTTCTTAAATGTTTCTCTGAATAGCTGTGTCCATTTACTACTGCCATTGCCTCGTCGTAATGTTCTTCTGACACGACTCCTCCAGGATTCATGCAGAAAGTTCTAACCTTATTCTCAAATGTGTCTGAATAATAAACTAGCTTTGCCTCATATAAATCCTTAGTTAAATGATCCATTATAGAGTTTGGAACTTCTACTCTAACACCTATATCAACTGCATTATTAGTAGTTTTTATGTCGAGTTTTTTTGCTTCTTTGGAAAGCCAATCTGCTCCGCCTCTACCTGGTGCCACAATTATGTTTTCTGCTCTTATTTCTCTTTCACTTACCTTATTCTTTAAAAACACTCCACAAGCTTTTCCATCTTCTACAATAATATCTGTCACTTCTGTAAGTTCTTCAAATTCAGTATTCGTATTTTTCATAAGATGTAGGTACATCCCTTTTAATACCTCATAGGCAAGTTCAGTTCCTAAATGCCTTACCGGACACTCCACAAGACGAATATTGTGTTTGCTAGCCTCGTATTTTATATCATCAACTTTTTCACTGTTTAATCCATATACAGTCTTGTTAGCACCAAATTTTATATATATATCGTCGCAATAATTTACTAACTCTTGAGACTCTTTTTTAGAATAATATTCTAGAATCCTACCTCCAACTTCAGGGCTTAATGATAGTTTTCCATCTGAAAAAGCTCCTGCGCCTGACCATCCAAAGGTTATTGAACATGGATTGCAATGTACGCACTTCCCCGTTTTTCTAGCTGGACATACCCTTTTTTCTATACCTTTACCTCTATCAACTATCAAAATCCTTGATTTTGGTCTAAGTTTTGTGAATTCAAGTGCAGTAAAGATACCCGCAGGCCCAGCTCCAACTATAACTACATCATAATTATTTTTCAAAATTTATCCCCTCCCTTTAATATATTATCAGAGCACTATAAACTAGTCAATAAAATAAGCGAATATTAATATGTTATCAACTTGTATAGTTCGTATATTCTGTTTTCCTAATTAAAATCTATATTTAATACTCTAAATATTATATAATGTATTAATATAAAAATTATATTTTATAATATCAGTGGAAATACTTTAATAGTATTACACTCGGAGGTGATCTTTTTGAACATACCCAATATTCTTACATTTTTTAGATTATTGTTGATTCCTATATTCATAGTATCTTTTTTCTCACATAATCCAAACAGCTTACAAATTTCTGTAGCTATTTATTTTACTGCAGGAATTACAGATATATTAGACGGATACATAGCACGTAAATATAATATAGTTACCAAATTAGGAACTGTACTAGATCCATTAGCTGATAAATTGATGTTATTAACTGTACTGTTTTGTTTAGCTTTCAAATTATTTATTCCACTTTGGATATTTTTAATTGTGGCTTCAAAAGAGATATTTATGATTATATTCGGAATTTCTCTATATCATAAGGACATAGTAATACCTGCAAATGTATTTGGCAAAATTTCTTCATTATTATTTTATATTGCAATTTTATTTGCTGTATATAGTCCCTTTATTGGAAGGGTATTAATCTATATTGCAGTTTTAAGTGCAGTTATAGCCTTTGTAAATTACACAAATGTATACCTCTCTGATAGGAAAAATTAATCAGAAGTTTAAATTAAAACGTAAAAAGGCTGTTCTTAATAAATTAAGAACAGCCTTTTTATGCCTTCATTTTTTATGATCAGCACTATATTATTTTACAAAATATCTATTTAACAAACCTTCAAAAGCTTTTCCGTGACGAGCTTCATCTTTACACATTTCATGAACTGTATCATGAATAGCATCATAGTTAAGTTTTTTTGCTAAAGTAGCTAAATCTTTTTTACCCTGGCAAGCACCATACTCTGCTTCTACTCTAAGTTCAAGATTTTTCTTAGTACTATCCGTTAAGACATCTCCAAGGAGTTCTGCAAATTTTGAAGCATGATCAGCTTCTTCAAAAGCAATTCTCTTATAAGCTTCAGCAATTTCTGGGAAACCTTCTCTATCAGCTTGACGGCTCATAGCTATATACATTCCTACTTCGCTACACTCTCCAGTAAAGTTAGCTCTTAATCCTTCTATTACTTCTTTATCAACTCCTGTTGCTATACCAACCTTGTGTTCATCTGCCCACACTGCTTTATCATCAGTTTTCTCTACAAATTTATCTTTTCCAGCTTTACATACAGGACATTCATTTGGAGCTTCATCACCTACATAAACATAACCACACACACTACATACAAATTTTTTCATAATAATATTCCTCCTATAAAATATAATTTTTTTATTTAATTTTTAAATACATTTTATTGTTTCAACATTTATTATTATATAATATTTATTATTAATAATCAATAGTTTTTTAGAAATATTTTCTTTTATTTTTTTATTTCTATAGTTTTCATAAAACTTTAACAATTTTATGATGCATTAGAATTGTTTTTTGTCGAATTAAATTTGGACTTATATTAATATATTAGCAAGTTTTTGAATATTTTATGAATTCTCTATGTTTTTCTTATGTTTTTTTTAAAAAACTATTGACTTAATATGTAATGATTGGTACCATTTAAATAGTAAATAAGTCGATTTTTGTAGTTATGGAGGTTTTAAAATGAAATCAACAGGTGTAGTAAGAAAAGTAGATGAATTAGGAAGAATCGTTATTCCTATAGAATTAAGAAGAACGCTAGATATAGCTGAGAAAGATGCTCTAGAAATTTATGTAGATGGTGAGCAAATAATATTAAAGAAATATCAACCAGCATGTATCCTTTGTGGAGAAGCTAAAGACGTAACTAATTACAGAGGAAAAAATATCTGTAAGGGTTGTTTAACAGAATTAAGAAACAGCTAATCTTTAATTAGATAAATATAATAGCCTAAATGGAATTGACCTATTATTGGGATTTTCTGTTTAGGCTTTTATATTTTATTTATTCCTTAAGAATCTTCAAAAATAACAAGCCACATTCTGATCCATTTTCTTTGATATGCCTTAACATTTTAACATTAATCTGAGATAATGTCATTGATAATCTTATTTGATTAATATAGGAGGTTTTGCTAATGGAAACATTAAATATTGCTCATAGAGGTGCTAGCGGTGACTATCCAGAAAATACAATGCTAGCTTTTTTCAGTGCTAAGAACCTAGGTTGTGATGGTATAGAAACCGACGTACAACTCACAAAGGACAATATACCTGTACTTATCCATGATGAAACAGTAAATAGAACTACTGATGGTAAAGGATTTGTTAAAGATTACACCTTTTCAGAGCTGGTAAAATTAGATGCAGGTAGTAATTTGTCAAATAAATTTAGTTGTCAACCCATTCCAACCTTAGATGAACTAATGAATTTCGCTAAAAACGAAAACCTTATTTTAAATTTAGAACTAAAAAACAGTATAATAAACTATTCAAATCTAGAAGAAATCGTTCTGAATAAAATAAATGAATATTCTCTTAGTGACAAAATCATAATATCTTCTTTCAACCACTACTCCATGAAACATTTTAAAGATATAGCACCAAATATAAATGTAGGACTTCTATATGACTTAAACATTTATCGACCAGAAAAATATGGGAAGTTTGTTGGAGTAGATGCCCTGCACCCTTCTTTTCATAGCTTGAATTCAAAAATTGTTGAAGACTGCCACAATGAAAACATTCGAATTAATACCTATACTGTGAATACACCAAAAGATATGCAAACCATGCTTAAATTAAAAGTTGATGGCATAATTACCAATTATCCTGGTGTACTCAAAAAAATCATGGACAAATAAAAGCACAAGTGACAAGTTATGAAGTTTTTTAACTTATTTGTCACTTGTCACTTGTCACTTGTCACTTGTCACTTGTATCTCAGCCCTTAGCACATACATTTTTTATTCATATAGCCAATGTTTTGTATTATATTAACATTATATAAATAATACAATTGAGAATTATATTATTATGATATATAATTTACTTATGTTGTAGTGTTTTGTAGTATTTTGTCGTATTTATTACAAAATATTATTATATTTAATATTATTATAATAATATATAGGGCGGTGTTTATTATGATTAAAAAAAAAACTAATGGAGAAATCGACATAGACTCATTAGAAATTCAGGATGTTATGGATGTTACCATGCTTCAGAAATTTCAAGACAATTTTGCAGACAGTATGGGTATAGCTAGCGTTACTGTAAATAGAGATGGTAACCCTGTAACAAAACCAAGCTCTTACACAAATTTTTGTTCAAATCTTACACAATCCACCACCACTGGGAAATCTCGATGTGCTGCATCACACAAAAAAGGTGGAGACGAAGCCACTAGGCTAGGAAAACCATATGTCTATACATGTCACGCAGGACTCATTGACTTTGCAGCTCCAATACTCCTAAATGGAAAATCTATAGGTACCATACTGGGTGGTCAAATTCTATTTTCAGACCCAGTTGAAGCGAGCTTTAGAAAAACTGCAAAAGAAATAGGTGTGAACGGAGATGAATATGTAAAGGCTTCAAATAACGTAAAAGAAACTGGAGAAAAAAATGTAACGGCTGGAGCTGAAGTTTTATTTATAGTTGCAAATGCAATGGTCAAAATAGGTTATGAAGGTTTGCTTGTAAGCACTGTTACAAATAATCTTGCTGATAATTTCAGTCAAATTTCTGCAACCATGGAAGAACTAGCCGCATCTTCTATAAATGTAAGTAGCAATCAGCGTGTTTTAAACGATGAAATAAACAGAGTAAAAGATATATCTAAAGAAATAAATACCATACTAGATTCCATAAAAAGTATTGCAGACTCCACAAGGATGCTTGGTCTAAATGCTGCCATAGAAGCAGCTAGAGCTGGAGAGGCTGGTAAAGGTTTTGGTGTCGTAGCAACTGAAATAAGAGCCTTATCTAAAAATTCAAAAGAAACTGCCCTAACAATTTTAGCGCTTACTAAAAAGATACAGGACTCTGTAGATAAAACCTTAGATACTGCTAATTCTACATTGGAAACCACAGAGCAGCAAACATCCGCGATACAAGAAGTTACTGCTAACATTCAAGAAGTTTCTGTTTTAGCAGACTCACTAAATGAACTAGCAAAATCAAAGTAATACATAAGGGAACGTACGTGTTATTTGGCGGTGTAAATAATTTTGTGTATTCTCTTTCTTTGGACAAATAATTATCATATAAATTATTTGTAATATGATGGTGATTTTAGTCAGTTAATTACCTTGGATAATTGTCATTATATAGTATACTATTACCTGTTAAGGATATAATATACATTGACTTACTCAATAACAGGATAGGGAAATGCTGAGGAGCAACCCGAGCGGTTACTGAGGTTCTACAGGAACGGGTGGTCTTTTGACTATCCGTTTTTCACCCGTTCCTGACGGAATTAAAGCGATAAACCTCTGGGGTTTGGGGACAGAGTCCCCACGTTAAGCTTCTTTTCTCAGTATCTCCACAAATAGAATATTGAGTTGACTTACTACCATATCCCAGTTTGAATATACTCTATTCCATTTTTTGCTTATCTTTTCAGTAGATAGATAGAGCATTTTCATAAGGCTCTCATCATTAGGGAATATGAGTTTTGTTTTTGTTACCTTTCTAAACTGACTGTTAAGACTTTCAATAGCATTTGTAGTATACATTATCTTACGAATAGTCTCAGGGAAAGCAAAGAATGTTATGAGATTATCCCAATTGTCCTCCCAGCTTTTAATAGCATTGGGATATTTCTTCGCCCACTTTTCTTTTGCATATTGAAGATTTTCAAGAGCAACATCTTCATTTACAGAACCATAAATTGATTTTAAATCTGATACAAATGCCTTTTTATCTTTATAGGGTATATATTTCATACTTGATCTTATTTGATGAATTATACAACGTTGTATTTTAGCAAAGGGATAAACAGCACCTATTGCCTCTTTAAAGCCATTTAAGCCATCTACGCAGAATACAAGAACATCTTGTATTCCTCTGTTTTTAAGATCATTTAGTACTGAAAGCCAGAATTTACTGCTTTCATTAGCACCTATCCATATGCCTAAAACTTCTTTTTCACCATCCATATTTACACCCAAAACAACGTAAGCTGCTTTAATAACAATCTGTTTATCCTCACGCACTTTGTAGTGTATGGCATCCATAAATACAAATGAATATGTTTTATCTAATGGTCTATTTTGCCATTCTGTGACTACAGGAATAATTCTGTTAGTTATATTAGATACCATTTCAGCGGATATCTCAACATCATACAGATTTTTTACTTGCTCCGCAATATCTCTTGTGGTCATTCCTGCAGCATAAAGAGCCATAACTTTATCATCAATACCAGTTACATTTCGTTGAAACTTAGGTACAATCTTAGGCTCAAATTCTCCATTACGGTCACGTGGTATATTGAGTTCAACCGTTCCTAGTTGAGATTTAATAGTCTTCTTTGAGTAACCATTACGGCTGTTTTGAGATTGTTTATCACATGTACCATATTTGTCGTATCCAAGTTGATCATCCATTTCTGATTCTAATGTTTCTTGAAGAACATCTCTGAACATTTCCTTCATAGCAGTCATAACTTCATTAGGACTTGTGAAATTTTGTTCCTTAATATAGTCTCTTAAAACCTCTTTTGATAAATTCGACATAAAAATACTCCTCCTTGTAATAATTTGTAAATTAGCTTATCTAAATTATCGCCAAGAAAGAGTAGATTTTATTCAGTTTACACAAAATTTTTTACAGCCTCTTTTATTTTCACAAATCAGCGTACATTCCCATAAAACCTTTCGTATGCGAAATTGTCCTTTAACTTGTCACTTGCCACTTGCCACTTGCCACTTGCCACTTGCCACTTGCCACTTGCCACTTGCCACTTGCCACTTGTCACTTGTCACTTGTCACTTATCACTTATCAACTGTTTCTTTCACTTCCCTGCCCATTCATTCTTTATATGTAGCATATCACCTCTCATAATATCGTAAGCATTAATTTTTTCCTTCTTATCAGTATTTTTATTTAAGCTAATAACTATTCCTGGAGGATTTTTTACTGAAAATTCACTTTCTCTTCCTGTTAATACCCATATTACTTTATTATTTCTCAGATCTACTGAAATTTCTTTTTCACCTATGCCATCAGTAAAAAAAATAATAACTTTGTTTGTTAACCTTTTTTCCTTTACATACTGGAAAACTGGTGAAAATCTAGTTCCACCTCTAGTATCAATCTTTTTTTTAACCTGACTTTTAATTTTAACTTTATAGACCCTCCTTACTTCACTATCACATTCTATAATTGTTATATCAAAATCGCTGTTTTTAACTATGTCAAAGATTTCTGTCATCATATAATCAATTTCAGTGTCTGTTATACTACCACTTATATCTAAGGCAACTATGATTTCTGCTGTTCTTCCAGGAAGGGTACCTTTTAATTCTAGCCTCTCTGGTTGTCTTCTGCTTCTTCGCATTACAGTTTTTTTATGCCCCTGCATCATTATACCAAGTATTCTCTTAAGATAGTTGTTCCAGTTTACTTCTGGTTTTTTATTTATATTCTTCATCAATATATCAATACTTTCCGGTATTTTTCCACGCAAAGAATTTCCAGCTATTTTTCTCAGGAGCTCATCCATCTGATGGCTATCTATATCTTCATCCATTTCGTTCCAAATTTTATGAGTATTTGAAGAATCCCAATCCTTAAGCTTATCTTTTTTACTAAGTTTATCTAAAGCCCCTTGAATTTTAGCTGCATAATATTCCATGGTTGCATCTTCTTTAAGTTCTACATTGTATTCCATACTTACATTTTCCAGTTTTTTAGACCAAGGTGGAAGGTACATTAAGTACTGATTTATTGATATATCCATGGCTAGATTTATGGCTAAATCACTATACTTATTTTTTAATGCTTTTGCCCTTGCATAATGTCTGCTCATAATATGATAGACCTCATGTTTAATAAGCGCTTCCATTTCTTTTAATGTGCATTCCAAGAAAACTCGTGGATTAAAGTACATTGTAAAATCTGTTCCCTGTAATTTTGTCGCCATAGCTTCTGATAACTTGAAATTTATGTCTCTTTTTACTTGTATAAAAAACAGTGCAAAAAAGTTATCATCACTATCCATAAGTGCAGTTGTGCACATCTGTGTTAGTTTGAAAAAATTTTTCCTAAAGCTATCATTATCATATTGTTCCAGCTGCACATGTTCATACAATTCTTTTCTAAGACTTTCAAATCTGCTCTCATCCATAAACTCTACCTCTCAATATCACCATAAGTTTTAAAATATCCTTCTATAAAATCATCCCTTTTTAGAAAATCTTTATAGATTCCATCTCCGTAAAATGACTTTAATTCCTTCATTATAGCAAGTTTTAAATCTGAAGGATAATACTGGAGTAGCTGTGAAAATATGCCTACATCAATATCTTTATTTTCGCTATTTTTAAGATAACGAAAAACATTTTTAGCTAATAGATATAGTTTTGAATGGCTTTCTTTTTCTATCCTATCCACTATTTCAGTTTGCACTTTACCACTGGCAAATATCTCTTCCATGGTGATTAATGGATTTTTTTTATTCCTTACAAAAGTTATAAATTCCTGTGCAATGCCTGCACCAACATTTCCCTTAACCACATTATAAAAAATCTTCTCTGGATATTTGTCCTTTCTTTTTAAGTACACATCATAGGCACTAGACACTCTCTCCCAACTTCTTGGGGTTGCCTTAACCATCTCTTTTGAGTATGGAGTATGGAGATAATCTGGGAAACTAGAAATAAAACTGAGAACATCATCATTTATATTATCCATGCCCCATCCAAGCCAAGCCTTAACATCCGATTCCATCTCTATCCAAACAAAACGATCTTCTTGTGCCGAATCCATGTCTATTACTCCATATTCGCTATCACTGTATTCGGTATATTTACTTGAAGGATTCATCGCAGCAACAACTTTAACCTGATGTGGTATTATAAAACCATTTATTTCTCTATTGAGTATTATACTCATAAGCTCCTGCTGAACGCTGTGCTCACACCTGTTTATTTCATCTATAAAAAGAAGTATTGTCTTCTCCGGGTCTCTACTCAAAACCTTTTCTATTTCTTGTAGTTTTGTATGAACTGCATAAACTGTTCTCTTAAGCTTTTTACTTTCTCCATTTATATTTGAAGTGTAGTCTTCAATAGTAGGAAGTCCCCCAATTTCGCCTTCCTTTAACATATTTCCATCTATATTTATAATGTGATAATTATTTTTTTCACCAATACTTTTAATGAGAGAAGTTTTTCCTATACCACTTTCCCCAACAATTAGTGGAACTGCATTACTTTCAATTATGAGCTCTACGCTAATTAATGCTTCACTAAAATTCATATTTATTCTCCTCAGTATGACAATTTATAATCCACAAAAAATCTTTTGCTTCTTTGCTTCCATAACTATGAATAAAATCTGCTTTATCTATAAGTAGTTCACCACAATTAACAAACTTTATAACATACTGACTATCAATATCACTACGGCACAATTTGTTTCTAAGCACATCTTTTATCCACTGAACATCCAACTTACTTGCCTTATATTTAATTACATCAACATTATCCTCTAGAAATAGCTTCATTTCCTCTTCATTTATATCTTCAATATAATTTATTGCCTCTGCATTCTCCATAATAGCTTTTCTCTTTACTTTTAATGTAGGCTCTTTTATAAATTTTAATGCTCCAAAATATTCGCTGACAGCAATGTATTGAACTTCTTCTGAAGGACTCGTAATATATTTAATTGAATCCCAATCTGTTTTAACCGCAATCTTCTGAATCGTAGTTGAAGGATTTTTTAAATATTGAATTGCCCACCCCTTAACACTCACTGCTTTTTGCATAACTTTCTCAGTTGGACTTTTAAAGAATTTGATCACATTCCAAGCCTTTTTCAAAGTTAAAATACACATTTCCTCTGTTGGATTTTCTATATATTCAATAGCCCAAACGTTATTTTTAATGGCCTTCCACTGTACTTCTACAGTAGGGTTTTTTATGTATTGTAAAAGTATCCCATTTTTATTAACCGCCGCCAGCTGCATTTCTTCTGTTGGATCATCTATATTTTTTATATAATAAGGATCTTTATTAATCATTTCCATTGTATTCACCTCTTACGTATAACTCTTGGAATTATTATATCATAAAAAAAGTCTATGTGATAATCATTATTTACAAATTATTTGTTTCAGATAAACTCTTTTAGACAATTGAACAATATGTTATAATTAACCAAAATGAAAATCAGAATTTATAAAGTATCAAAGAATATGATTATGCTAGAATACAGATTTATATTCCAATTTTGAACCAATAAAAGCTAGCATCCTAAGAGAAATTCTTAAACGATGCTAGCCAATAAAGTTACTCAATTTCCAAAACAAATTAGACTAATTCAAAGGTAATGGCAACAATCTATTACATTGAAATTATAATTTTTATTTAACAGGTACTATCTTTATTCGTATTGCTTCAAGCCTTAAGCCCGGTCCTACAGTGCCGGCGTCAGCTCCATCAGAAACTAAAGGTTGCCAACCTATATTCTGTACTTGTGCTTGATACTGCACAGAATATCCAGGCATATTCACCAATTTGATTCTGAGCGTTTCAAGCCTTAGACCTAACCCTACAGTGCCAGCATTCGCTCCATCAGAAACTAAAGGTTGCCAGCCAATATTTTGAACTTGTCCCTGATACTGAATACTTGCTCCTGCTGGTGCATTCAATAACTTAATATTAAGAGTTTCAAGTCTTAGACCTTGTCCAACTGTTCCAGCTTCTTCCCCAGAATTTACGTATGGTTGCCAACCGATATTTTGTGCTTGAGTTCTATAAGTAACTCCTATCGCTGATGCTGAAACTGTCGGATCTGGTCTCACTATATTGATGTTTTGGGAAGCTGAGTTTCCATCATTTCCTGTTGATTGAACCGTTATAGTATGATTTCCGTAACTTAAACTACTTGCATTTAAAGTATAAGAGAATCCACTATTGGTAATGCCATACAACGGATGTACTGGTACAACATCTGGTCTCGGTTGTCCTAGAGTTGCAGTTCCATTTTCTTTTCCATCTACAAGTATATTGACTACTTTATTTCCTGAAATATTTAGTGACCATCCTGATATACTTAATGAGTCAGGTATAGTTGTATTGTTACTGGGTTTATCTACAGAAAGTAATGGTGCAAGTTTTGTTACATTAACATTTTGAATAGCTGAGTTTCCATCATTTCCTATTGATTCAACCGTTATAGTATGATTTCCATAGCTTAAAGCACTTGTATCTAAATTGTAAGAAAATCCACTATTGGTAATACCGTATAAAGGATATATGGATGTTACATCTGGTCTTGGTTGTCCTAGAGTTGCGGTTCCATTTTCTTTTCCATCTACAAGTATATCTACTTCTTTATTTCCTGAAGCATTTAGTGACCATCCTGATATACTTAATGAATCAGATGTAGCACTGTTGATAAGCGGTTTATCTACACAAATTAAAGATGGTAATTGTGGCGCTAGCAATATATCATTAGAAAATAAATCCACATCTGCATCACCTTGTAATCCATTTATAGTACCATGCCATAAATATTGAATCCCTGCATAGCCTTTTGTTGTACCTGTAAAAGCGTATCCACCAGCATCAGATGGTTCTGCAACCCATATTCTATTAATTGGTAAACCAGTTGCATCAGCAACGGTATGTGAACTATAGAATATTAGATTTGAATCTTTGGCCATGAATGTAGATATAAAGTTTAAATCAGTATTTCCTCCTACCTCATAATCCAAAACAGGCTTTAAATCCCACTGGTATTTAGAAGCTTGTGATTGAAAGTGACTATATTCACTGTCTACATCATTATCTTCTGCATAGTGATATGCTCCAACTTTAAGTCCTGCACTCTTTGCTCCATTATACTGTGCTAATGCATTGGGATTATTATAAGTTAGTCCATCTGTTAATTTTATGTATACAGCTGTTACACCAGCATTTTTAACAGCGTTCCAATCTGTAACATTTGTACCTGAATAGACATCAATACCAGTCATAGTTGATTGTACAGTACTTGTTGCAAAATTTTTAACTTGTGATGTATTTGTATTCCCTGCTAACGTGCTTCCTATAACTTTACCATTAGCATCTAAGAAAGGCACTGTAGCATTAGCTGAAGTAGTAGTTCCCGCATTTGAACCAGAAACTGTAGCTGCGTTTGCTTTTACACCTTGTCCATCTAACAAACCAAAAGTCGATAAAGCTAATAATGTTGCAAAAGTTAATACTAACATCTTTTGTTTTTTCATTTTGAAATACTCCTTGAATTCATATTTATTCATTGCATATATAATAGCATAGTCACAATACATTGGCTAATTTACCACATTATACTCAGGGATAATCAAAAAAAATAGCAAGTCAGTACATGATGTGCATACTTATATTACCCATACATGTAAAACCATCTTAATTTAGTAACTGCTATTATCTTATTTGTGCGAATTTATTACAAAGTGTGGTGAATAATGATAATATATAATATAGTTACTATGTAGTAGTAAAAGGAGGCTAATTATTATGATTTCATCAAATAAAAAATCAATTGCATTAGCTATTGTTGCTTTATCTTTAGTATTTATGGTTGGTTGTTCAAGTTCAAATAAGGCATTAAGTGATAGTTCCAATAGTGCTAAGAGTACAAATGGAGCTTCAAATAGTGCTAATGTTTCTACAGCAAATACATCAAGTACTGATTCTTCCTCAGCTAATAATGTAACAAATAGTTCTGGAAATAATTCAAGTAATGGTACGCAGGGCACTGAAACTGATTCACAAGTAGCACTGCTTAATAGTATTACTACATTAGCGCAACAAGGGAAAATTATAAATAGTGATTTCCCAGCTAGTTCTACTTCTATCCAAACCATAGAATCAAAGCTTGGTAAAGCAGATACGTCAGAGTGGGTAGCACAGGCAAAGGGTACGTATTACACTTATTCAAAACAAAATGTTGTTTTTGGAATTAACAGAGATCAACTTTTCGAAGTTAGATCTTTTGACAGTAGGTTAGCACAAATATCTCTTTCAATGGTGAAAAATACCCTTGGAAATCCTGCCTATAATACAACCAGTGGTGGGGACCAAATTATAGGATATACAGCAGGAAAAGATTTTAAGATTTTATTTGTATTTTCTAAATCTACAAATGACAGTAATGATCCTATGTTAGATCATTATTCTGTTTTATATCCTCGTGGTTCAGCTAATGATATGGGAAATGATCCAGGAAGACAATGGTAATTTTCTTAGATGTGGTAATGGGAGTAGTAGTGTACTCAATTGCAAGAGGAAACGTTGAAAAGGGACTGTTGCACTAAGAGTAAATACTACATACATATTGTGTTGATTTTTCATTTATAAAACAATATATTGTATATAAATTTCTTAATGCAACAACCCCTTTTCAATACATATAATGCTGACATATAGAAGAATTGCATTTAATAAAAGATATTTATTAAGGGGGATAAATTTAATGATAGTTGTTACTACTGAAAACATTATTGGATACAAAGTAAAAGAAGTAAAGGGTGAAGTTTTTGGATTAGTCGTAAGAAGCAGAGGTTTGGGTGGTACCGTGATAGCTAGTCTTAGAAGTTTGGTAGGTGGCGAAATCCATGAATATACAACTATGCTTGAAGATGCACGTAAACAGGCAATCGACCGTTTAGTTGTAAATGCTACTGCTATGGGCGCCAATGCAATTGTAATGATGAGGTTTGACTCCAGTGAAATTGGTAATACAATGAGCGAAGTGTTAGCATATGGTACTGCTGTAATAATCGAAAAGGATAAGGAATAAAAATATGAAAATTGCTCTTAATTTTTATATTATTTTTGAAATAAGTATAGTTATTTTTGCTGTAATAACCTATGTATTTTGGGATAAGCGATATCGCAAAAACCATGGTTCAGACATTCCAGAAGGATTCGAAAAAACCGAAGAACTAACCATTGACCCAAGTGATGGAAAGAGATTAAGGGTTTACTATAATAGCAAAACTGGTGAGAGGTTTTATTGTGAAGAAAAAAAGTAGCTTTGTGTAAACAGATCTACTTTTTCCCCAATTTAATGGATTTTTCAGCCTCATCGAAAAATCTTCCCTAACTCTTAACTGGCAAACCGCCACCTAATGGCAATTTCAAACTACTTTGAACTATGCTCATAAAGTTGAAATAACGCCTGTGTTCCACAATTTTCTTTATTTTCTTTTACCAAATCATCATATAATTCCTTTGCAAGTTCAAGTCCTGGGGTTTTAAATCCCATTGCCTTTGCTTCTGATAAAGCAATATTTATATCCTTAACAAAGTGTTTTACATAAAAACCCGGTTCAAAATCGCCCTTAATCATCCTTGGAGCTAAATTACTAAGAGACCAACTTGCTGCTCCTCCCACAGATATGCTTTTTAAAACATTTTCCATATCTAGTCCTGCTTTTTTGCATAAACCATAGCCTCACATACTCCAATCATATTTGATGCTATAGCTATCTGATTACACATTTTAGTATGTTGACCAGCACCTGCTGCCCCTTGAAATACTATATTACTACCCATAAGTTCCAGTATCGGCTTTACATTTTCAAAAACTTCACCTTCACCGCCAACCATTATGGATAAAGTTCCCTTTTCAGCGCCTACGTCACCTCCGGAAACAGGAGCATCTATGGCAAATATTCCTTTTTCACTTGCTTTTTCATATATTTTTTTTGCCAATGCTGGTTTAGATGTAGTCATATCAATAATAACTGTTCCTTTTTTTACATTACTTATAATCCCACTATCGCCAAAATAAATTTCCTCAACATCCTTAGGATATCCAACCATTGATATAACTATATCTGATTCCTTAGCTAATTTTCCTACAGTATCCTTCCAAATGGCCCCATTTCCAACCAAATTATCTGCACTAGCTTTAGTTCTATTATAAACTAATACCTTATATCCCTTATCCAAAATATGTTGAGCCATACTTCTTCCCATTACTCCAGTTCCAACAAATCCCACTATTTTATCAGTTATTGCCATAAAAAATCACACCTTTCTACCTATTTGGTATTATTTTATCACAACTCTAAATAGAAAGATGTTAATCATCGGATAAATTTAAAGGTATTCTAGGTGTGTGCGATAGTTTCTCTTCTTTATATCAATTGCCAACCTGAATCTCAGAGAAAAGTTCAACGCTTTGGTGAGATGGTGCGCCTCAAAATGAATTATACGATTACTAGCCGCTTTTTATATTCTGTTTCCTTCAGTGAGTGCATATATTCTCCAGGAGTTGTGTTAGTAAACTCTTGAAAGTCCTTAATCATGTGTGATTGATCATAATAACCTAGTTCCATAGCAAGCTGCGTTAGATTGGTATCAAACATGTCATTTTTTAAATCATTTAGATTTGTTAGAAGGTACTGAAATCTCATCATTTTACAAAATATCTTTGGTGACACACCAAACTCACGTGAAAACATCTTGTTTATATATCGAACTGAATACCCTGTTACGTCTGCAAGTTCTTTAACTCTAATTTGTCCTGCTGTTTTCATTATGTTATTCATCATGGATTTTTTTAAATCTTCATATTTATTAGTTGTCTTAAAGTCAATATATGACTTTATATATTTATCCATAAACACTTTTATTTGATAATTAAGATCTTTACTAGAAGTAATTTGCTCAAATAAATCTTTATCTTCTATTACATCTAAAAAAGGAATTTTAGCTTCTATAAAATCTGACATAGTAGCATTTTTAAATTTTATAGAATTCCCAGGTAAAAAACGTACCCCAAAAAAATATTTGTTTTTTTCACTATATGCAATCTCAGGATGGAGAACAGTTCCACACACATATGCAGATGGGTCTTTTTCGTCACAACAAAAGATAATATCAATACATCCATCTGGTATTGCAAAAGCGGAATTTTCTATTGTATTTTCATTATAAAAACAATAAAAATGTGAGATTCCATAATTCATTACAATGGCTTTATAATATCGTGATGTAGACATTACAAAATAAGGTTGCTTGGGAAAAATAATCATACTATTACCCTCCACTTTTAATATGTTGTTATTAATATATCATAATTAGTGGGATTTTGAAATAATTTTATCAATATATTAGTGAATTTGCTGATGAATTAATATATTGATTATTATTATGCCTTTGATCCACTATTGAATCCATTTCAACTTCCACTAATTGCGTAGGACTATTGAGCATAGTTGTACCAACAATTGTAAAAAGTGGGCTAATATTATAAAAAATTTCCTTATAAAATCTATATTTTAGCTTTAAATCTATCATAACGGAAAGCACTTATATCAAGAGAGGTTTTACCTTCTGTTAGCATCTCAGATAATAGCATTCCTACAGTAGGAGATATTCCAAATCCATGTCCTGAAAAGGCACAGGCTAAAGTTAGTCCTGGAACTTCTTCCACATGACTTATTACAGGCAAATGATCTATACATTCATCTATCCATCCCGCCCAAGTACGTACAATTTTTACATCTTGAAGTATAGGAAAATATTTCATAATACCTCTACATATAGCTGAAGAGGTAATGCTACTTGTGGTTGGTGTTCCATTGTCTTTATTAAAAGCTTCTGCCCCTGAAGAACCACCAAATACAAACGAACCATGTTGACTTTGATGCCCATAAAAATCTGCTTCTGCAGTACCTAACATTTGATAAAACATAGGTTTTTGAGCTTCTGTAACAAGTACCTCTAATAAAACTTTCCTCATTGGAATATCTATTCCTATTGTAGCCGCTATTTTACGGCTATCATAACCTGCTGCTAAAATAATGTTATCCCCTTCATATACATTATTTTCAGTTACTACTTGTCTTGCTTTTCCTTTAACTTTTTTTATTTCAATAACTTCTTCTCCAGTTACGAACCGTACTCCCCTTTGTCGTGCTTTTCGATAATAAGCAAGAGTTGTCATCAGTGGATTTGCATGTCCATCAGTAGGGCACCAGCTTGCTCCAATTACTTCTTCTGAAAGATATGGACAAATTTTTCTTGCCTCGCTACCTGAAATCATTCTTACATCGAGACCACAGTCATTTGCATTTTTAGCTAGCCTTGTTAAAGTTTTAATATGATCTTCTGTTTTACCAAGTCTTAAATTACCATCTTGATAATATTCTACATCCATTCCTAATTCCTGAGACAATGTAGGCCAAAGATTTTTTATTCCATACATAGCAAGAGGTAACTCTCTTTTATCACGTCCTGATTGACGTACTCCTCCACCGTTCCTTGTAGAACCTCCATCACCAATGCTGCTACTTTTCTCAAGGACAATAACAGAAGCACCTTTTTTGCTAAGTAGTATGCTGTAGCATTTCCTATGACACCACTTCCGATAATTATTACATCAGCACAAATTTTCATGTTATTTCCCTCCTTTGCTTTCATTTGCAAGAACTTTCATTTCTATAGGTCTCATAGGTGCACGGGAACCTGTTGATTCTAGTTCTAATGGTGAAATACCCAGTTCTCTAGCTGCAATACCCTTTACTAGTTTACTACAAGTCTGACCTTGACAAAGTCCCATACCTGTTCTTAAATACCTTCTTATTTCTGTAATAGTAAACATTCCATCATGTACTGCCCTCCTTATTTCTCCCTTTGTAATTTCCTCGCAACGGCATATTATAATATGGTCATCAGATTGAGAAATAAATTCGCCTATATCTCTTGATCTATCATTAACTTTACTCATAATATTTACCTCCTAACTCTGCTTTAAAAAATCTAGCTTTCATTCCCATTTCTTTAGGTACCTTTATAGTTAAAAGGTTAGTTTTATCAAAGACAGGAAGAGATTTAACCCCCACAACTTCTGCCTCACATATTCTTTGTCCGCTTCTGTCCAAAGCAATACCTTTCATTCCTTTTTCTGGTAATGGCAAAAACTCATAGGGCATTGTAACTGTTGTATACCCTTCTTCATAATCTTCATTTAAAAGAAATATTGACTGACCAGAACAAGATGCTACACACATTCCGCATCCAATACAAGTTGCTTCCTCGTCAACAATTGGAAGTGATGTAATCTTTTCCCCAATCTTAATACAATTCTTTTTACAAGCATCTTGGCATGGGTTGCAAGGAATATTTTGTGAACATTCAATTACAGGATGAATTCCTTTAATTGATTTTACTCCTGGATAATTCATCACTTCTTCATCCGTCAAATATCCTTTTTTTTAGGAGATTTTTTGAAACATCAAAACCTTCCTCTGTTGTATCAATATCTTTTCCTTTATTTTTTGGACCGAACATCCCCTGTCTCAAGCTATGTAATGCATTCTTCTAATTCTTCTGCTTTTGCATCCAATTCTTCTTTTTCAATAAACCCTAACCTATACGCAACTGCTACACCTGAAATCCTTCCTTCAATCATAGCTGAACTTGCCTCTTCTATTCCTGAAACATCTCCTGCTACAAATATTCCTTTAACAGAAGTTTCTCCATATTCGCCACAAAGAGGAACAAATCCTCCTTTTTTAGGGTTCTCCTCCATTTCACATCCAGCCATTTTAAGAAGCTGTGACATAGGAGAAAGACCAACTGCAAGACAAATTGTATCAACATCAAAATGTTTTTCAGTTCCAGGTATTATCTTCCACTTATTATCAACCTCTCCAATAGTAACTCCAGTTACAAACTGATCTCCTTCAGCTTTAATTATTGTATGAGATAGGTAGAATTGAACTCCACATCTAGCTACCTTTGCGGAATGCACACCGTATCCACCAATTTTAGGTGCTGAATCTACAATACCCACTACCTCACAGCCAGATTGTAATAGTTGATAACTAACAACTACTCCAACATTTCCACTACCAAGCATAAGTATTCTCTTCCCAGGCTGTATTCCATGAAGATTCATCATAGTCTGTGCAGCCCCTGCACCTATAACTCCTGGAAGTGTCCAACCTTCAAATGTAACCATATTTTCAGAAGCACCTGTGGCAACTATAATTGCATCTCCTTTATAATGAATAACCTGGTCTTTTATGTTTATAGTCACTTCTTTATCTAAATATATTCCAATTACAATTGCATTTAATACTACCTCTACCCCTGCACCTTCTGCTTCTTTTAAAAGTTCCTCACCTATTTTAAACCCTCTTATTTTAGCCCTATGTTCTTTTGACCCAAAGAACTTATGAATCTGTTTAAATAATTGTCCACCTGGTTTTGAATTTTCATCAAATACAACAACCTTAAGTCCTCTTTTAGCAGCTTCTATTGCCGATGATAGACCTGCAGGACCCGCCCCGACTACTATAACATCATATCTTTCCATTGCAATCACCTATCCTTTCAAAATAGCTTTTTAAAATAGCTTTTTAAAATCTAATCTTGCTTTTTTGCCGAAACACCATACTGAGTTTGGACTTTCATTCCTTCTGAAAGTGGAGTAACGCAAGTTCTTACATTTGGCTTACCATCAACAACCATAACGCAATCAGTACATCTTCCAATTGCACAAAAAATTCCTCTTGGAGAATCATTTTTTCTTGTGTGTCTATGAACCATTACACCTGCTGCTCTTAGTGAAGCCGCTATTGGTTCTCCTTCATATCCTTCAAATATCTTGCCATCAAAATCAAAATTAATTAAACGGCCTTTTTTGCTTTTACCCAAAATTGGATGTTCTTTAATTCTCATATAAAAAATCTCCTTTCAAATCTAATTATTAACCTTATGCCATATTAGGCACGTCCCAAAGATTAAGCTTTGTTCCAATTCCTTTCAAAGTAGCATTTCTATAAACTATAGTCCCCCATGCCACATCTTCTAATGGCATACCACCAACTGAGTAGATAATAATCTCATCTTCCTCGCGGTGTACCGGTACTTTACCAATTAATACATCACCTAAATCATCAATCTGATCTTTTTTCATCTTCCCTTCTACAATTAAATCCATACAATGTACTGCTGGAATTGGTATAGTATTATATGCTGGAAAATCCATTTCTTCTGCCCAAGCTTCATATAAATGAATATTATCAGTAACAGTTCTTGCTCTGTTTATTATGAAATCATCATCAAATCTAGCTGCTGCTGGACAACACAACAATGCACCTTTTTTAATCCACTCTTCACTTATATATGGGTAATCGTTAATATCGCCAGTTGGACTCGATGTTGCAATATGAACAATATCACTATCCCTAACGGCATCTTCTTCTGTATCCACAATTCTTATATCCTTAATTTGCGGATACTCCTCTTTGATATAATTAACAAATCCATCAATTGACTTCTTACTTCTTCCTTTAATCTTAACTGTTTCAATTCCTAATCTGACAGCCATAGTAGCAGCAAATGCTGTCTTACTCATAACACCAGGCCCTATAATGCTAACGATTTTAGAATCCCCTTTAGCAAAATATTTTACCCCTACACCAGGAACTGCACCTGTTCTATAAGCACTTAAAACATTAGCAGACATATATGCAATAGGTGCACCTGTATCTTTATCATTTAAAGTAAGCATAAGTATTGATCTTGGAAGACCTTTACTTTTATTTTCAACATTTGACCCATACCATTTCATACCAGCCATATCAAAGTCTCCACCTAGATAAGCAGGCATTGCCATAAATCTTCTGTCTGGACCATCTTTAGGCATATTAATAAATGGAGATTCTTCCGGGAAAGTCATCATTACTCCGTGTGAATTTCCATTGCTACCACCCATACGATAATCCCCAATCTTTAATAATTTAAACATTTCTTCCATAGCTTCAATGCAACCACCCATCTCCTTAACTCCAGCTTTAATCATGTCTGCCTCATTCAAATACAAGAAATCAATTTTTGCATCATTCATTATTTTCTCCTCCTTAAAGATATGTTACTTTTATTTAATTACCTATATTAAGATTTTTTCATCCGTAGATTTTAATTCTTCATTTAGACTTTTTACAATATGAGGATTTTTTTTAAGTCTTATTGTAAAATATATTCCACCAGCCAATAACCAAGCCAAGAAAATTATTGGTAATAAGTTCATTGGATAAGCTGGTACTGGGTAAATACTGCCTATTATTGGAACAGATAATATAATAATTGTAATTATTGATACAATAATATGTTTCACCTCTAAAATATTATTTTTATATAAGAACATTGGTGCTGCTATTACGCAAAGAGTATAACAAAGAAGGAAACCATAAGTTGCAATTGTTCCAAGCCAATTAAATATATCAAAGGCGTTACTTCCTAATATCAACATAATAGTTGGTACAGCTATCAATATAAATGCAGCAATTATTACTGCTTTATATGGAGTATCATGTTTAGAATGTACTTCTGTAAGAACACTAGGAAGTATTTTATGATGACCCATATAAAATATAATCCTTGCACTTGCTGTAATTACAGCTACCATACATGACCAAAAGCTTATTGTGGCACCAATGTTTATGAATAAACCCATAACTGGTATACCATTTGCATTGGCAAGGATTGATATAGGCGCCTGTGCATCACCTAGTTTTATAGAGTTTCCAGCAAAACCTACAATTTCAGCATATGAAAAAAGTACAAATAGAAAACCTACAATTAAAGGGCTTATTAATAATGTCCTAGGTATAGTTTTGAGTGGATTCTTTGCCTCCTCTCCAAGTGCTGCTGCACTTTCAAAACCTGTGAAAGCAAAGAAGGCAATTACCAGTCCCATTCTCAGGTTATCAAAAGATACACCTTTAAGCTTTAGCTGGTTATAATCAACATTAGCCCCTTTATGAAACAATACAACTGCAAAAAGTGATAATATAAGTATTGTAGATACTACTTCAAAGGCCAGCATTAACTTAGCAGATAATTTTACATCCCTAAAAGCTACATATGCAGCTAATACCCCTCCGCCTATTGCCGCTATAGCAATAGGCACTTTTATACCTATAACACTAAACAGCATACTAGAATAATTTGCAAAACCAGCTAAACATGCAGATCCAGTCATAATATATGCCAGTATTAATCCCCAACCAGCAGTTATCCCTACTTTTGGTCCCATTGTATTAATAATGTAAGTGTAAAGAGAGCCTGGAGATGCGGATCTCTTAGTAAATTGATTAATATTATATGACACAAGTAACATAGCAATTGTAGCAAATACATATATAATCCATGTGCCATTTCCTGCAACCGCATAAACCACAGGAATTCCTAGGACCGGTGCCACACTAGGTCCTACATTTGCAATAGATTGTGCTAAAACTTGAGTGGAAGAAAGACATCCTTTACGTAGACCCATAGCTCCTTTTTCAATTTCATCTTTTTCAATTTCCAATTGCATAATAAATCCCCCTTACTATTTGTAATTTATCATTTATCATCTGTTATAATTTCGTTATTGTTAATTTGTCATAGATTATTTTATTATAATTGTAAAAATCGGTATAGTTTTATGACAAATGAATTATAATACAACATCAATGCTTTAAATCATAGTTTTAGGGAGTAGCCTCTGAACGTTCATAGCCATGCCGCTCCTCAAAATGCATTTAGTCTATAACATTAAAGGACTTATATGATATAATTGTAAATAAAAATAAATGGGGGCTTTTTCATGTTTTCAAAAAAAATAGTAGAAAATTTAGGTAGTTCTTCTTGGATAAGACAAATGTTTGAGGCGGGAACAAAACTTGCCAAAGAGGTGGGGGCAGACAACGTTTATGATTATAGTCTTGGAAATCCATATGCCGAACCTCCAAAAGAAGTTTTTGAGTCACTTAAAAAACATATATCAGAGGGTGAAAAGGGTGTCCATAGATATATGGCTAACGCTGGTTATCCTGAAGTTCGCGCAAAAATAGCTAAAACTTTGCAGGATGAAAGTAAAATCGCACTTACATTAGAAAATATAGTAATGACGGTAGGCGCTGCTGGAGGATTAAATGTTGTCCTAAAATCAATTCTTAATCCCTTAGAAGAAGTTATTGTTTTTGCCCCATACTTTGTAGAGTATAATTCTTATGTTGATAATAATGGCGGTAAAACAATTGTAGTACCTCCTGATACTTTAACCTTTGAACCTGATTTACTCCTCTTTGAAAAAAACATCAATTCAAATACAAAAGCTATAATAATCAACAATCCAAACAACCCAACAGGTGTTGTGTATAGTAAGGTTACTCTTGAAAACATAGAAAAAATTCTCGCAGAAAAAGAAAAAGAATTTGGAACAACAATATACGTTCTTTCAGACGAGCCTTATAGCAAAATAGTTTATGACAATATTAAACTTACAAATTTACTTTCAATTTTCAAAAATGCTATAATAATAAATTCCTTCAGCAAATCTCTTGGTCTTGCAGGAGAGCGAATAGGCTACATATGTACGAGCAGTAGAATTGAAGATGTTTCACTTCTTAACAGTGCACTTAGCTACTGTAATAGAATCCTTGGCTATGTGAATGCACCAGGATTATTTCAAAAAGTTATTGGAGACGCCTTATATGCTAAGGTAGACATCACTGGCTACGAAAAAAGAAGAAACTTTTTATATGAAAAGTTAACAGCCATTGGTTTTGAATGCATAAAACCACAAGGAGCTTTTTACCTTTTCCCAAAAGCATTAATACCTGATGATGTGGAATTTGTAAAAAGAGCTATGAAATATAACCTTCTACTTGTTCCCGGAAGTGGTTTTGGTTGCCCTGGATACTTTAGAATATCCTACTGCGTGAAATTCGAGATGATTGAAAAATCTATTGCTGCTTTTGAAAAATTAGTTGAAGAATTTATATAATATAAAAATAACCCTCTGCTGTAGGATTTAACCCTTTGCAGAGGGCTACTTTCTTAATTATCACCCTTTACTACCTGGATCTTTTCCATGCCATAGTACACTATTGTTTATCCACCTTTCGTCATAAAATCTACTCTATGAACCTTTATATGCAAATAACACAACTCGCAATTATTGGGATTGGATTAAAACTAACTTAAATGTAAATAATATAACTGCTGGAGTGACGTTAGGTAATATAATTTTAAATTTACCATCAGGTGCAAATTATAGCCAGAACCAAGTAGATCAAGAAGACATGTCCATTAAATACCCTTATGCTATGTACTCAAAAAATCAATTTGAATATTGCAGAAAACAAAGTTTTAAAATATTCAAACCAATAAATAGTAAACATGGCAAAACGACTTTAACAACTAGTACAAGCAAAGGTGGTTTAAGTCATGCTTTGATTAACAATAAATAACATTTTAAGCACATTAGAGGTTTCCTATATAATTAAAAATATGTTCCGTAAACAGGTTTAAATAACCTAAATAAAGTTCTAAGCATTAGGTTGTCCATACACCTGATGCTTAGAACTCTTTAAGTAAGTATTCAAAAACTTTGATTTTAAACCACACTAAAATGATATTTTATATGATATTCTTTAGTTTCATTTGCTGGAAGAACTATATCCCCAAAATCTTTATGATGTATTGCATCCGGCAATGTTTGTGGTTCCAATGCTATTCCCATATTAGGAATTACTTTTTCATTTTGTACTGTAAAGTCACCAGCTACAGCATTTAGTGTATAAACAATCAATGCGTTCCGATCTGATTTTATATCCAAACGTCTTCCATTTTCCTCATTGATTAATGTAGCACTATTTTCACTATCTAATTTAAATGGATGGTCAAATCCATCAACACCCAATTCTTCTTTTACTTTCTTTATTGCTTCTGGTAAATTTTTAGCCTCCCTGAAATCAAAAGATGTACCATTTACTTCTTTCAATTTACCATTAGGTATGCATTGCGTGCCAAGTTCAGCATATTCAGAAGCATTAATTTGTAGAGTATGATTTGACAATAATTTTGTAACGTCATTATTTAAGTTAAAATATGAATGCACTGTTGGATTAAAAAGCGTATCCTTATCTGATAACCCCTTAAAATTAATTGATAAATCATTATTTTCATTAATTGCATATATAATTTCTGCTCTTAATTCTCCTGGAAATCCATCTTCTTCTGAATGAATAGTTTTATAAAAAGTAACACTTTCGCTATCCTCTGTCTCTTCTATTTTGCTATCCCAGTCTAGTGTATTAAACCCATGTTCACCACCATGTAGCGTGTTTTTGCCTTCATTTTGAGGCACGTTATATCGCTTACCTTTAATTTCGAATTCACCATTCTCTATACGCCCTGCAACTCTTCCTATTGCCGCACATAGATACAGGCTATCATCTTTCACGTAGTCCTCTAAATTATCAAATCCTAATAAAACATTTGATAAGTTGCCTTTTTTATCAGGAACAATAATCTCTCTTAAAATGGCCCCATGGGAAATACAAGAGACCTTCATTCCATGTTTATTTGTCATTATAAACTGATAAATAGCCTTACCATTAATATAACCAAAAATCTTTTTTTCTATCATATTCTTTCCCCCTAAAAAACGATTTCATTTCCAATATGTGTAATTTAGAATTAAATATCTTGAAAAAACTAGACTAGTTTTTTTGCTAGTCCAGTTTTTATGTGAAATTTATCCGATGACTACCATCCGTAACACTCCCATCTTCTACTAAGTGGGAAAAGCAGAAAAGTAGAAAAGTACAGAACCCAAGCTTTGCTTGGTGTGAATCACTTAGTAGTTTCATCAATCGCTTTCTCTTTAGAGTATAACGGCTGCTTGTCTCTGGATAACGATTTCTAAGTTTCAGATGGAGAAAAAAACTCCACCTGAAACCAAGAACTCTGTTTATATTACTTTTTTAAAACCTTATTAACTTTTGAAATCACATTTTCTACCGTGAATCCAAACTCTTCAAATAGAGTTTCAGCTTTTCCTGATGCTCCAAATGTTTCCATAGCTATAACTTCTCCATCTAGGCCTACATATTTATGCCAACCAAAAGGTGATGCTGCTTCTACAGCAACTCTAGCTCTTACAGTTTTAGGTAAAACTGAATTTTTATAATCTTCACTTTGTGCATCAAATAATTCAAAAGATGGCATACTTACAACTCTAGCATCTATGCCTTTCTCCGCTAATTTTTCAGCTGCCTTAAAAGTAAGTTCAACTTCAGAACCAGAAGCCATCAGTATTACCTGAGGAAGTTCTTTATTCTTTGAATCCTTAAGTATATATCCACCCTTTAATGCTTTTTTACCTGAATCTTTGTATAGTGGTAACGTCTGTCTTGTTAGTACTAAAGCAGTAGGTCCCTTTTTATTGTTTATAGCAACCTGCCATGCTACAGCAGTTTCATTTGAATCTGCTGGTCTTATAGTAGTCATGTTTGGTATTGACCTAAGTGCAGCTAATTGTTCAATAGGTTCATGAGTTGGTCCGTCTTCTCCTACTCCAATGCTATCATGAGTTAACACGTATACTATTGGTAATTTCATAATGGCTGAAAGCCTAATTGCACCTTTCATGTAATCACTGAATACAAAGAAGGTTGAAACGAATACTTTTAATCCTCCATGAAGATAAATACCATTGGCAATAGCTGCCATTGCATGTTCTCTAACACCAAAATGTAAGTTAGATCCACTTCTGTCTTCTGCAGAGAAATCTCCCCTATCATTCATGTGTGTTTTATTTGATGGAGCAAGATCTGCTGATCCACCTATAAGATTTGGCATTAATGCTGAAAGTCTGTTAATCAAAATTCCTGAAGACTGTCTAGTTGCCATTGGTTTTTCAAATTTCCAAAAGTTTTCATTATCTAACAGATTGACTTCACCTTTACCGTCAAACCACAAATCCCATTCTTTAGCTAGTTCTGGATATGCTGATCTATATTTCTTAAATAATTCATTCCAGTTATCTTCTTTTTTCTGAGCTTCTTTCTTAAAAATCTCCATATGTTCTTTTACTTCTTCTGGTACAGTAAATGGAGCATATGTCCATCCTAATGCTTCTTTAGTTAACTTTAAGTTTTCTTCTCCTAAAGGTTCACCATGAGCAGAAGCTTTACCTTCTTTTGCAGGACAACCAAATCCTATAATATTTGTTACTATTAGTATACTAGGTTTATTTGTTTCCTTTTTAGCTTCTGTAATTGCTGCACTTATTTTATCCGTATCGGTTCCATCCTCAACCTTTATAACCTGCCAACCATATGCTTCATATCTTTTGGCAACATTTTCTCTAAAAGCTATATCTGTGCTTCCTTCTATTGAAATGCTGTTTGAATCATATAAAACTATAAGTTTACCAAGACCTAAAGTACCTGCAAGTGAACTTGCTTCAGAAGATATTCCTTCCATCAAACATCCATCACCAACAAGAGTATAAGTAAAATGATTAACAACGTTATATCCATCTTTATTAAACTTCTCTGCAAGATGAGCTTCAGCTATGGCCATACCAACTGCATTACTTATTCCCTGTCCTAGTGGTCCTGTTGTAGTTTCTATTCCATGAGTATGCTTATATTCTGGATGTCCTGGAGTCTTACTTTTATATTGTCTAAATTGTTTTATATCATCCATAGTCAAATCATATCCAAACAAGTGGAGCAAAGAATACAAAAGCATTGAACCATGACCTGCTGAAAGCACAAATCTATCACGATTTTCCCAACTAGAATTCTTTGGATTTTGATTTAAGTGTTTTGCCCATAGAGTATATGCCATGGGAGCAGATCCCATAGGTAACCCTGGATGCCCAGATTTTGCTTTTTCAATGGCTTCTGCAGAAATAATTCTAATAGTGTTAATGGCTAAATTATCTACATTCATTAAACTTGCCTCCTAATTATTTATCAAAAGTTTCTTTCCAATCTTTCATGAACTTTTCTATTCCACTATCTGTTAATGGGTGTTTTATCATCTGTAATATGATTTTTAATGGAACAGTTGCAATATGTGCTCCACATGCTGCAGCATTAACTACATGCATTGGATTTCTTATACTTGCAGCTATTATTTCTGTCTTAATTCCATGAATGTTAAATATGTTTGAAATTGAAGATATTAGTGTTAGTGGATCAACTGAAATATCGTCTAATCTTCCAAGAAAAGGACTAACATATGAAGCTCCTGCCCTAGCTGCCAGTAGTGCTTGACCTGTTGAAAAAATAAGAGTTACATTTGTTTTTATTCCTTCGCTAGTTAACACTTTTACAGCTTTTAATCCCTCTTGGGTCATAGGTATTTTTACTATCATATTTTTATGGATTTTTGCTATGTCTCTACCTTCTTTTATCATACCTTCTGAATCAAGAGCAATTACTTCGCCACTTATAGGACCATCCACAATAGATGCGATTTCTTTTATTACTTCTTTAAAATCTCTTCCTTCCCTAGCTATCAGAGATGGATTAGTAGTAACTCCACATATTACCCCCATATCGTTAGCTTCTTTTATTTCCTCAACATTTGCTGTATCAATAAATAATTTCATACCCTTATTCTCCTTTAGAAGGCTTTAGATTATAACAGTTCAAAGTCTTCTTTCTTATTTTATATTATTTTTGTCAATTTGAAAAGAGCTATATTGTTTCAAATCTAGAACCAAGATGTTATTTTTACCCTCCTTGGTACTAGATTTGTTTTATTTTATTTTATTTTGTTGTCTCTTTTATAATGTCCCTTAAATTTGTATTATGATCTATTATAACAGTCTCAAGTCCTACCATGCGACTCCAATCATACACTTGATCCACTGATAAATTTAAAGTAACTACTGTATGATGACCGCCACCAGCATAAATCCATGCTTTAACACCATCAATGAAATTTGGTTCTGGTATCCATACCATTTTAGCTACTGGTAAGTTAGGCATATCTTCACTTGGTGCCACAGCCGCCAATTCATTAATAATTAGACGATAATGTGTTCCTAAATCAAGCATAGATATAGCAACGCCACTTCCAACTGAACCATTAAAAGTTAAACGAGCTGGATCTTCTTTATCTCCAATACCTAAAGGTTTAACAATTACAGTAGGTTTATCAGATGCAAATGTTGGATCAACTTCAAGCATATGAGCACCTAAAACTCTTTCATTTCCAGTGCTTAATTCATAGGTGTAATCTTCCATAAACCCTGTCTTCTGATTACTAGTCATAACTTTAATTAATCTACTAAGAGCCGCAGTCTTCCAATCTCCTTCACCAGCAAAACCATATCCTTCAGCATTTAAACGTTGAACTGCAAGGCCTGGCAATTGTTTCATGCCATATAAATCTTCAAAATTTGTAGTAAATGCTGTATAATTACCTGCCTCTAGAAAAGTTCTTAATGCAATTTCCATTTTAATTTGTTCTTTTACATGTTCTTCATAGAATTTAGGATCATTTTCACCTATGTTCATATTATAAATTTTCTTAAACTCTTCATAGGTAGAATCAATTTCTTTTTGTGAAACCTTAGCCATTTGCGCCACTAAATCCCCAACAGCAAAGTAATCAACTGTCCATCCAAATTGAATTTGAGCTTCGATTTTATCTCCTTCAGTAACAGCAACACTTCTCATGTTATCACCAAAACGTGCAACCTTAATATGTTGGCTTTCAATGTATCCAACAGCTACGTTCATCCAATCCGCAATTTCCTTTTTTACTTCATCCTTTTTCCAGTGTCCTACAACAACCTTATTGTGTTTATTTAGTCTTGCGTTAATGAAACCATATTCTCTATCACCATGAGCACTTTGATGTAAATTCATATAATCCATATCCATTGTCTTCCATGGAATGTTTTCGTAAAATTGTGTAGCTAAATGTAATAGAGGCTTTTGTAATAATTTTGTACCTGCAATCCACATTTTAGCAGGTGAGAATGTATGCATCCAAGTAATAACGCCAGCTACATCATCATTATAGTTTACATCTTTCATCAATTGTGTAATTTGATCTGCAGATGTTGCTAATGATTTAAATTCTATAGGGTATGGTAATTGTTTGCTTTCATTTAAAGCAGCCGCAATCTCTTCTGAATCTTTCTTTACTTGGTTAAGTGCTTCTTCACCATACAGATTCTGACTTCCTACTATAAACCAAAATTTCATCTTTTTATTTTTCAACATGATATATTCCCCCTGTTCTATTTTTTAATTTGACCATAATATGCATTTTTTCCATGTTTACGATTAAAATGTTTATCTAATAAAACTTGATCCATTGTAATGTTCTGTGGATTCAATTGTAATGAGTGATAAGCCATTTTTGCAACTTCTTCTAATACAACTGAATTATGAACCGCATTCTCTGGACTTGTGCCCCAAGTAAATGGTCCATGGTCATTAACTAATACCCCTGGAACATAATCAGGATTAATATTATTTTTATTAAAGGTTTCAACTACAACATCACCTGTTTGTTTTTCATAATCTTTAATTATCTCTTCTTCCGTCATAGGCCGTGTTACAGGTATTTCACCGTAGAAATAATCACCATGTGTTGTACCAGCTGCTGGAATGGCTCTGCCTGCCTGAGCAAAAGAAACCGCCCAAGGAGAATGTGTATGCACCACACCTTTGATACTCGGAAACTTTTCGTATAAAACTAGATGTGTGGGTGTATCGCTTGAAGGGTTTAAATCGCCTTCTACTACATTTCCATCCATATCAACAACAACCATATCGCTAGCTTTCATTGCTTTATAATCAACACCACTCGGTTTTATGACAATTAAACCTTTTTCCCTATCAATTCCGCTAACATTGCCCCAAGTAAAAGTTACCAGCCCATATTGAGGTAATAGTAAATTTGCTTCTAATACTTTTTGTTTTAATTCTTCTAACATGATTTAACCTTCTTTCACTGTACCTTCTTTAATCCACTGATTTTTCCAATAGAACGATCGTACAGGTAATTTTCGATTTCCTCCAATGATTTTCCTTTTGTTTCATAAAGAATATATTTTGCAAATAGAAATCCTATGACGCAAATTGCAGCAAAACCAAAGAAGATTATAGACAATCCTACTTTTTCAAGTAATACCGGGAAAAATAGTGCAACTAAAATATTGCCAAACCAGTTGACTGTTGATGCAATACCAGTAGCCAGCCCTCGAATATTAGCTGGAAACAATTCTCCAACTACAATCCAAGTAACAGCAGCCCAAGAGTATGCATAAAAGATAACATACAAGCAGATAAAGAAAAATACAGCCCATGTTGCCCATGCATGATTGGCTCTAGCAGCAGGATAAATTAATCCAACCAATAATAGACATGTTCCCATTCCGATAGAACCAGACATAAATAGGCTACGACGTTTAAATTTATCTACAATTAATAATGTTACAACCGTTGCTAACACAAAAACAACACCAATACCAACAGTACTAACAACTCCACCAATTGCTGAACCAAAAACCTTTGCTAAAATTTGTGATGAGTAATAAAAAATTGTATTTGCCCCTTGAAGTTGTTGTAATAGTGTTAACCCACAACCTGCAATTACAGCAGGTAATGCTTTTTTGGTAAACAAATCCTTAAATGTTCCTGAATCAGAATGTTTTGAATTAATAATCTCATCATATTCACTCTCGGCTTCTTCAGAAGAACGTAATTGATGTAACACTTTTAGCGCCAATTCATTTTTCCCTATTCGCACCAAGAATCGTGGTGATTCTGGTAACAGGAATGTTCCTAGCAGCAACACAATAGCAGGTACCATGGCACCACCAAGCATCCAACGCCATCCTTCAAATACATGTAAAAATGCATAATTTACACCATATGCAAAAAGCATTCCTACAGTTATCATTAACTGATTCAGACCCGATATCTTTCCCCGTGTTTCAGCAGGGCTAATTTCTCCCATATACATTGGCACCAAAGCAGAAGCTCCGCCTACAGCTACACCTAAGATAATACGAGCAATAATCAAAAATTCTATACTACTAGAAAAAGCTGATCCTAATGCGCCAATTGCAAATACAATGGCACTCCACATAATCATTTTGCGGCGACCATAACGATCCGCTAATGAAGCCATTAATGATGCTCCAAGCATAGCTCCCACAAACAATCCTGAAGTAATTAACCCTTCAAGCCATGAATTAATATGCCATGTTGCACTAATTCCAGGTAAAGCGCCGTTAATTATTCCAATATCATATCCAAACATGAATCCTCCAAAAGCACCAAAAAAGTAAATTAACTTTGGCGATACATTTTTCATCATTTTAATCTTCCCCTTTATTCATTAGTTAGTCAATATTATTTATTCAAGTAAACTATCATGATTTTAATTTGATAAAATATCAATCTCACCTGTAGAAAAACAAAGTTGTTTTCTTGAACATACGTATTTTCTGTAATCAGATTAAAATGTTCCCTTAATTATCCCTAATTATACATCTATCATTTATCTAGATTAAATAATCCACTGCCGCCTGTTCAATAGGAATTCCTTTTTTATAACGCTTCATAAATTGCTCAAAGCCAGCAACATCTTTTGGGTCAGGCTTTACTTCTTCAGCTACAAACCCGGCAAAAACCTGTTTTGATAAAAATTCTTCTAAAGTAGAACTAGTGGCCCTATTTTTCAAATAGCTAGCTAATAGTGCAATTCCCCATGCGCCACCTTCACCTGCGGTTTTCATAACCGATACTGGTGCATTTACAGCCGCAGCAACTGCTTCTTGTCCCACAATAGGTGTTCTAAACAATCCACCATGACCAAGTAATTTATCAAGTTTCACATCCTCATCCTTTAGCAGAATGTCCATTCCAATTTTCAATGCGCCTAAAGAAGTGAAGAGATGTGCTCGCATAAAGTTTGGTAGAGTAAATTTACTTTTGGGTTTTCGTACAACTAGAGGTCTACCTTCCGAAACACCTGTGATGTTTTCACCTGAAAGATAGTTATAAGTAAGAATTCCTCCACAATCAGGATCACCTAAAAGTGCTTGACTATAGAGCCCCATATAAAGAAGATCTCTTGGAATCTTAACATTTATTGCTTCAGTAAATTGCTGAAAGATATTCACCCATGCGTCTATATCAGAATAACCATTGTTTGCATGAACCATCCCAACTAAGTCTCCTGAAGGCGTAGTTACCACATCAATCTCTGTATGAACCTTAGTAAGTGGCTTCTCAAGGACTACCATGGCAAAAATTGATGTACCTGCAGAGACATTGCCCGTTCGCGGTGAAACTGAATTTGTGGCAACCATCCCTGTACCTGCGTCTCCTTCAGGTGGACATAGCATAATCCCACCTTGAAGATTTCCACTCACATCGAGTTTTTTGCTCCTTCTTGAGTTAACATGCCAGCATTCTCCCCAGCTAGAAGGACCTTTGGTAGAATCTCCCCTACATTTAATGAATGTTTTGTAACTTCTGGTAACTCATTGAACATTTTTAACATATTCTCATCATAATTATGTGTCTTCATATCAATTGGAAACATTCCTGATGCATCACCAATGCCCAAAACCTTTTCACCTGTTAATTGCCAATGAACATAACCAGCTAAAGTAGTTACAAAATCAAGCTTTCCAATATGGGGTTCATTACTGAGAATAGCCTGATATAAATGAGCTATGCTCCATCTCTGAGGAATATTGAATTGAAATAGTTCCGTTAACTTTTTCGCTGCTTCTTCTGTCATTGTATTACGCCATGTCCTAAAAGGAACAAGAAGATTTCCTTGTTTATCAAATGCCATATATCCATGCATCATTGCTGAAAAACCAATTGAACCTATTTTTGAAATTTTGACCCCATATTGTTCTTTTACCTCTGCGAAAAGTTTTTGATAACTGTATTGTAGTCCCTTCCAGATTTCTTCTAGGGAATAGGTCCAAATACCATCCTCTAGGTTTGTTTCCCATTCAAAGTTGCCACTAGCTATTGGAAGGAAATCACTTCCAACAAGAACAGCCTTAATGCGAGTAGACCCAAACTCTATTCCTAGTGATGTTTTACCATTTTCAATTTCTTCTACAATTTTCTCTTTTATAGCCAATAGAAAAACCTCCTCTTAAATATTAGTAAACGGTTTCTTAATAATAGATGTTACTATTTTTATACGTACATGTCAATAAAATAATTTAAAAAGGTACGTACTTATTTTATTGTAAACACAATTATAACCCAATTTGATTTTGGTTCTAGGTGTTGATCCTTGAATTACTCCATCAAGGTAATCCTTTACATAAAATGTAATAACCTCTTACCTTTCCAAACTAACAACCACCAGCTTTGCAGATGATGATCCAAAATCAACTCCAACTGTATATTTCACTGACCTCCCTTTTTAATTAAACGTTTGCAATTCTTAAAAGCAATTGCTTTCAACACAAATAATAATATTTATTAGTATCAATGTCAATACCTTTCTAAAATTTATACGTATAAATTTTATGAATTATTGTTAACGCCCTTATTATCTGCTATAATATTTGTATCAAATAAGTTTTATTGGGAGAAGATCATGAAACACAAATATGAAGAAGTAATAGAAAAAATTATCGATTGGGCAGTTAATGAAAAATATAAGCCTCATGAAAAAATACCAACTGAGTCTGAACTGATGTCTATATTTAGCGTTAGCAGACATACTATAAGAAGAGCAATAAGTGATTTAGATGCTCAGCAATATGTGTATAGTATACAAGGCAGTGGCACGTATCTAACTGATTGGAAAGAAAATGATTTACAATTAAAGAAAAATAAAAATGTTGGGGTACTTACAACCCACATATCTAATTATATATTTCCAGATATAATTCGTGGTGTTGAAAATACCCTCTATGCTGAATCTTATTCTCTGTTATTATCCTCTACTAACAATAATGTTATGTTAGAAAATAGTAATTTAAAAAATTTGTTAGCACATAAAATAGACGGTCTTATTTTAGAACCAACAAAAAGCGCATATCAAAGCCAAAACATAGGATATTTAAACAATATAATTTCTCAAAATATCCCTTTCGTTATGATAAATGCATCTTATTCTGAAATTAAAGCTCCCAGCTTACGTGTTGATGATTTTAAAGGAGGTAAAATAGCCACTGAACACTTGATTTTCTTAGGTCATAAAAATATAATGGGTATTTTTAAAGTTGATGATTCTCAGGGTATTAGCAGGATGAATGGATTTATTACAAAATGTCAGGAAAATGAAATTACACCCTATCCCAATCAAATTTTAACTTATCTTTCTGAAGAAGTGGAAACTCTCCTACCACAAAGAATAGAGCTTGTGCTGAAGTCAGAAAACCGTCCTACAGGGATTTTTTGTTATAATGACGAAATTGCATATATGGTACTAAACATTGCTAATGGATTAAATCTTAACGTTCCTGGGAATCTTTCAATTATAGGTTTTGATGATTCTGTGCTCTCAAAAATCATGGAACCAAAATTGACTTCAATAACACACCCTAAAGAAAAAATGGGCGTTGATGCTGCTGAATTAATCATTAAATTAATTAATAATAATAATAATTTTACTGATTCAGACTCAATACTATATAAGCCTGAACTTATTATTCGTAATTCTACAAATTCACTTTAAAAACCAGTGTAGGCTCTTATTTTTATATAATAACAGCCTATTTTTCACTTTTCGACAATTTATATCATAATAATAATAATAATATTTACATTTGTACGTATAAATATTATTATTAATATTGTAATCGATTTCAGTTTATAATATTTACAATAGTGTAAATCGTATTTCAATTAAGACTACTAGGGATGGACTTTAAACATCAGTAAAATAAGATTAATGGTCCTGAAATTTTTAGAATGATTGGTTTTAAAGAAAATTCAAGTTTCCTTGCCACAAGTGTGGTAGGTATTGTTGATGTTATAGCAACCGTAGTTGCTATGTTCTTAATAGATAAGGTTGGACGTAAGAAGCTAATGTCTCTCGGCTCTGCATCAATGGCTTTCTTTATGCTTTTAATTGGAATTGCATTCTATACACATGTACAAAATGGAATGCTCATATTAACCTTTATTATTTGCTTTGTTGCTTCTTTCTGTATTTCTATGTGACCTATTCCTTGGATTATGATTCCTGAAATATTTCCAAATTATTCAAGGGCAAGAACAACAGGCGTAGCTACCATGTTCCTCTGGAGTGCTAACTGGGCAATAGGTCAATTTACTCCAATGTTACTTAGTAGCCTAGGTGGTGCATTTACCTTTTGGATATTCTGTGGTACCAATATTCTTTGCCTCTTATTCGTTACAACAATGGTTACAGAAACAAAGGGTAAATCACTGGAAGAAATCCATAAATTTGGATTCGTAAAAATAAAAAGAAGGAAAGTGCTTAACTTTAGTTAATTAAAGAAGAAAAATAGAGCTGTAAACCAATATTTTGGCTTACAGCTCTATTTTTCTTCTTTATTCTATTTAATTAAATTTCAAAAATTATCCATATTCCACAATTTTTGAATTAAGAACTTCTTACTTAACGTAAAATGAACTTACATTTTTCTTTGTCACTATATTAACTCCTGTATCTACTGTTGGAGGAAGAGGATTAACTTTCTTTTCTTTCCAATTATCAATAGGATTTATCAATTTATGATGTAGCTGGAATAGATCATTTAAAGACCAATATCCCATATTGTAAGTTCCTTGTGCTATAGTTGCAGATATTGTACCTGCTTTTATTGCATCAAGAGTACCCTTATCAGTATCAAAACTTATAACCTTGACTTTTCCTCCTAAACCTGATTCTTTAACTGCTGTCGCAACACCCACACCACCAGTAGCATCTGTACAGAATATTCCTTTTACATTGGAATTTGCCTGAAGAAAACCAGATGTTACGTTTGCTGCGGTTGTCTGATCTCCTTTTCCATTACCTACTGCAACTACTTTTAGTCCTTTAAAATCTGTAGCAAGTTCTTTTTTAAACCCCTCGGCCCTTTGATCCTCATTTAACTGTCCAGGCTGAGTTATAAGTATAACATTACCGGAAGTATCACTACCAAGTTGCTGTGCAAGTGCTTTTGCTGCTGTAACACCGGCTTGTTCATTACCCGTTGAAAGAAATGAATATCTTTCACTCTTAGGTGCATCCGAATCAAAAGTTACAATAGGAATTCCTGCATCCATAGCTTCTTTTATGGGAGCAATAAGTGCATCAGGATTAATAGCCGAAATTGCAATTCCCGCTGGTTTTTTTGCTATTATTTGTTCAAGTACTGTAACTTCTTGATTAACATCATACTGCGGTCCACCCGTGTATACAGTCTTAATACCAAAATTGTTTCCTGCAGACTTAAAACCATTGAAACACCCTTTCCAATATTCTATCCCAGAATTAAATGTAACCATATAATAGGTCTCAGATTTATTGCCTTTAAAGGCATCCTTTGCATTACTAGACATGACTGTAGCACTATTACATCCTGTAAATAAAACAGATGATCCGATTAAAAGTGAAACCATTAATGGCAATATTTTTTTTGATACTTTCATTTAAATACACCCCCATAAAATTTAAGTAACAATTTTTATAATAA
This sequence comes from uncultured Clostridiaceae bacterium, assembly GCA_963725425.1. GTDB lineage: Bacteria > Bacillota > Clostridia > Clostridiales > Clostridiaceae > Clostridium_I. Next base: position 238,236 of record CAVRYJ010000041.1, on the reverse strand, counting down.
TTTTGCTTTTGCTTTAATTTTTTTAGCTCTGTTTTTATGACTGAAATAATCAAAAGAGACTGCTGCAATAAGAATTACACCATTTATAAGATTCTGCCAATATACAGATACATCTAAAAGCACAAGACCATTATTAATAATGTTAAGCAGAATAACACCAAGTACAGATCCAAATATAGTACCTTCTCCGCCTTGGAGACTTGCACCACCAATTACTGCCGCAGATATAGCTCTCATATCTGATCCTACTCCTGCCGTTGGCGTAGCAACTGTAAATCTAGATGTACTAACTACACCTGCCAAAGCTGCCATCGTAGCTGTAAGTGTAAATACCCACATTTTAACATCTTTTGTGTTTATACCTGATAGTATTGCTGCTTTTTCATTACTTCCTGTGTAAAATACTTTTCTTAACGGTTCTGACCTCCTCAACATGAAATCCCCAAATATGGTTAGTATTATAAATAAAAGCACCATAAACGGTATTCCAAACACATGTCCGCTTCCAATGAATAAAAAAGATTTTGGTACTCCTGCTAAAGAAAGGGGTGACCCTTGGGTTACCACATATGCAGCCCCACTTGCTATACCATTCATACCCAGCGTAACTATAAAAGCATTTATTCCTATTTTGCCTATAAAGATACCGTTTACAAAACCAATGAGCATACCAATTGCCATTGCTATAATACAAGCAATCCATATGTTAACTCCTTGTAAAAACAATACCCCTGAAACCACACCGCTTAAAGCAAAAGTTCCAGGAACAGAAAGATCAAATCCTCCTAAAACAATAGCAACTGTCATACCTATAGCAATTATCCCATCTGCCGAAAGCCCTATTGCTGTAGTTGTTAAATTTGATGTAGTTAAGAAACTTGGTGATAATATAGAAAATATTATCGCTACAGCTAGAATTATTATAATCAGAGTTGTTTCTCTAAAAGCAATAATTTTTTTCGAAAAACTTGTTTTAGATTTTTTGGTACTATACCCCACTTCCATTTAATATTCCCCCTATGCTATTTTTCCAGAAGCATAAAACATTATTTTTTCTTCATTTATGTCTTCTTTGCTTACAACACCTTTTATACTTCCTTCATGCATTACAACTACTCTATCACACATTCCTATTATTTCAGGCATTTCAGAAGATACCATTATTACGCCTATACCCTGATCTGAAAGTTCACGTAAAAGTCTGTGTACCTCGGCTTTTGCACCTACATCTATACCACGTGTAGGTTCATCCATTATAATTATTTTTGGATTTATGGCCAGCCATTTTGCAATCATAACCTTTTGTTGATTTCCACCACTTAAATTTCCCACGCTTTGCTTCCCGCTTGAAATTTTTATGTTCAATTTTTCCTTATACTTATCGCATATGGTTTTTTCAGAATCCCCAGAAATTAGTACTTTACTAGTAACATTGCCTAAGTCTGCCGCGGATATATTTTTTTCAATACTTAAATTCAAAAACAATCCCTGAAGTTTCCTATCTTCAGTTAAGTATCCAATTCCATATTCTATGGCTTCCCTAAAGCTTTTTATTTCAACTTTTTTACCTTCAATAAATATTTCTCCACTATTTTTCGGATCAATAGCACATATTGCTCTCATAACTTCAGTTCTTCCTGAACCAACAAGTCCTGAAAAGCCAAGCACTTCACCTTCATATAATTTGAAATTAATATCCTTAAATATTCCTTGCGATGAGAATCCTTCAATGTTTAGTAACTCTTTCTTTGTAACTTTTCCTTTTTCAGGATAAAGTTTTCCTATCTCTCTTCCAACCATCATTTTTATTACCTCATCTTCATTAGTTTCTTTTGTATTTAATGTATCTATGAAGTTACCGTCTCTAAGAATAGTAATTTTATCAGCTATATCAAATATTTCTGACATTCTGTGACTGATATAAAGAATGCTAATTCCATTTTCCTTTAATTTCCTAATAACTTGAAAAAGTAAATCCGCTTCTGATTCGCTTAATGATGATGTTGGTTCATCAAATATTAAAAGTTTACAATTTAAAGACATTGATCTTGCTATTTCCACTATCTGTTGTTCTGCAACACTAAGTTCCTTAACTTTTTGTTTAGGATTAATGTTAGTTTTAAAGATTTTCAAAATTTCATTACAATTCTCATATAACTTTTTGAAATCAATAATTCCTGCAGATAATGTTGGAACCCTTCCTATATATATATTTTCAGCTACATTTAGATCAGGGCACACACTTAATTCTTGATGAACAAAACCAACCCCTGCGTCTTGTGCTTCCTTTGGATTGTTAAAAGATACCTCTTTGCCTTCAAATAAAATTTCTCCACTATCCTTTGGAAAAACACCAGCGATTATGTTCATCAACGTTGATTTTCCAGCACCATTCTCACCCATTACTGAATGAATTTCTGCCCTTGCAACTTTAAAACTAACTTCATTTAAAGCTTTAGTACCTGGAAATGTTTTTGTTATCTTAGAAACGTCCAAAAGTATTTCGTCTTCCAAATATATCACCTCTTTCTAAAAGCAAAATGTATTAAAAGCTACTTCTTCGATTTCAATCATTTGCTTTTGATTTCAATCGTATTGTACCATCACGAAAACGGTTTTGCAAGCTTTTTTTTGTAATATCTTTGTGTTTTTTCATATATTTTCATTATTATCTAAGTATTATATATATAATACTTTAATAATGGAATAAATAACACTGGATCAAAAGCTAAATGATTGAATATGAAAATGTAATTAAACATTAACGTAAAAAAAACAAAGTTATTACAGGACTTTTTTCCCATATAAACTTTGTTTTTTATTCTTTTATAATTACACAGACTTACCAACGTTTTTCAAATAGCTTGTTTTTTTGTCATGAGTTAGATTGGCTTAACCAGAATACGTAATATATTTAATTCTCTCCTGTAGCATAATACATTATTTTTTCTTCTGAAAATTCACCTCTGTCAAGTATTGCAGCTATACTTCCATCACATAAAACTATAATTCTATCACACATTCCCATCAATTCATCAATATCAGATGATATAAAAACAATACTTGCGCCATTTAGTACAACATCATTCATAAGATTGTATACATCTAATTTAGATGCTATATCAATTCCTCTTGTAGGCTCGTCCAGTAAAAAAATTTTAATGTTAGAAATCATTAACTTTGCTAAAACAACTTTTTGTTGGTTTCCTCCACTTAAATTTGATATCTTATCATCTATATTTCCGATCCTTATGCTTAACTTATCCATATATTTATTAGTTATAAGTTTCTCTTTTTTTAAATTTATCAAAACATTTCTATCCGCATATTTGTTTATACTTAATGAAGTAATATTTTCCGATACTTTAAGATGCATGAATAAATCATCTTCATTCCTATCTTCTGAAATAAACCCTATACCCTTTTCAATAGCCTGAAATGGATTGCTTATTTTTACTTTTTCTCCATTTATGAATAGATCACCTCTATCAATTTTTAAAAGTCCAAAAATAGATTTAGCAATTTCACTTCCACCAGATCCAACAAGACCAGTTATTCCAATTATCTCTTTTTTTCTTGCAGTGAATGAAATTTCTTTTAATAAATTAGCATAACATAAATCTGAAGCTCTAAATATTTCTTTTCCTTTCTTTATATCTAATTTAGGATATCTGCTTGCTAAATTCATTCCGGTCATCATATGTATTACATTTTTTACATTTACAGAATTTCCTTCTTCAGTGCCAATGATTTTCCCCCTACGCATTACAGATATCCTGTCACTAATTTTCTTTATTTCATTTAATCTATGTGAAATATATAATATGGACGTGCCCTTTTCTTTTAATATTTTAATGACATTAAAAAGTATTAAAACTTCGCTTTCTGATAGTGCGGAGGTTGGTTCGTCCATAATAATTACCTTTGCCTGAGAATTATATGCCTTAATTATATCTATAAACTGTCTTTGTCCTATCCCAAGATGCTTTACTAACATTTCACTTGATACTTTAAAGTTTAACTTATCTAAAATTTCCTGTGTCTTTTCATTCATTCTGATTCTATCTATTATTTTAAGAGGTTTTATTGAATAAACCATATTATCTGCAAAAACGTTTTCAGAAATAGAGAAATTTTCATATAACAGTGGCTCCTGATGAATCATATATATTCCTAATCTTTTAGCATCAACCGGTGAATTTATATTTACAGCTTTTTCACAAAAATATATTTCACCGTTGTCCATTTTATTTATACCCATTATGATTTTCATAAGTTCTGTCTTTCCTGAACCATTCTCTCCTATAAGTGCATTCACTTCTCCATGTTTTAAATCTAAGTTAACATTTTTTAATTCAAAGTACTCAGAAAACTTTTTGTTAATGTTCCTTAATGTTAGGACCGAGGAACTCATAAAACATCACCTTCACTTTTAATTGATGTAAAAAGTTTGAGATTGTTATTAAAAAAATAGTCCTTATATTTATCCTTTACTTTAATATTTGTTATTACCTTGTCTGCTAACTTCATTGACCCAATTTGATAGAAAGCTATATTGTCGAAGACCTTATAATGGCATATAAATATCTTTTCATTTGATATATTTAGTATTTCCCTAATAACAGATGCTTTTTCCATACTCTTAACTGTAAAACCATGATCTATACTCACACCTTCAACTTCTATAAATGCTTTGGATACAAAAATTTTTTTATATTTTCTTCTGTGAGTTTTCCTGAAAGTGTCATGGAACCTGAATTTAATTCACCCCCTGGCATAGTTATTTTTATACTTGAATTTACTGAAAGCTCAGATGCTATATTGATGTCATTAGTAAGTACAGTTAAATTTTTTTTATTTATAAGTTTTCTTGCTATACACATATTAGTCTTACCAGAAGTTAATATTAAGCTATCATCATCATCAACCATCTGAGCTGCAATCCTACTTATTTCTAGCCTTTCTTCAAAATATGGATCATCTTCATCAACTTCATTATCATCAACTTCGTCGCTTGAAAGTATATCCTCATTTAAATAGGCTCCTCCATGCGTTCTTGTAAGAAATTTTTCCTTTTCAAGCTTTTCAAGATCACGCCTTATGGTAACCTCAGATACATTAAGCATTTCGCTTAAATTAGTCACTGATATATGATTTTTTTTCATTAATATTCCTTTTATGATTTTTGACCTTTCTGATGCAAACATTCAAGTACCCCTTTACTTTTATACAAATTTTGAAGTTAATCATCTAAAACGCACAATAATAATTAAATTATATTACAAATAAACAAAATAAACAACATAATATAAAATTGATTAAAGTTTTGTTCGATTTCGATCATATCATTGCTACACATATCCGGGAATGCAGGATATATATTTATTGTGACAAATAAAAGAAAGAAGCGTTCAGTTTTTCAACTAATTACTTCTTTCTCTAAACTTAAAATTCACACCAATTTTAATGCTTCCTTTATTCCTATTTTTTCAATATTAATCATATTTTTAGTTACAGCTTCTGTTAATCCTTCAACCTCATTTAGGTTCATTTTCCAAAGTCTGTCGTAACCTAAAACTTCTTCAACCAATTTTCTTATGCCGTCTTCACTGCCATCACAATTTTCCCATAAATTTTTATAAAACTCTAAAATGTAATCATCGTCTGAAAGCTTTATTTGTTCCTCTCCTCTTTTACCTTTGTAAAAATATATTAGAGATGACAAGGAAAATACTAATTTTTTAGGTAGTTTCCCTTTAATTTCTGTGTATTTTAATAATGATGGTAAATCTCTAGTTTCAAATTTCGACATTGAGTTTAAAGCTATACTCATTAAATAGTGATGTACAAAGGGATTTTTAAATCTTTCAATTACTGCATCAGCAAAATGTTTTAATTCTTCTTGTGAAATATCTGGATTTACTAGTGATGGAATTATTTCATCATATATTACATCACTTATAAATTTCCCTACAATTTCATGTCCAGTAGCTTCTCCTACAGTTTCCAGGCCATAAAGATATGCAACTGGAACTAATGCAGAATGTGCTCCATTAAGTATTCTCACTTTCCTTGTTCTATAAGGCGCTACATCGTTAACTAATTTTACATTAAGGCCTGCCTTATCTGTAGGAAGTTCATTTGCAAGCCAGCTTGGCCCTTCTATTACCCATAAATAGAATTGTTCCCCTATAACTACTAGCTTGTCTTCATATCCAAGTTCCTCTGTAACTTCTTTAATATTATCCTTTGGATATCCTGGGACTATTCTGTCTACAAGTGTATTACAAAATGTATTCGCCTCATTTATCCAACAAATAAAATCTTTACCTAAACCCCATACATCAGCATATCTTTTTATTATTTGTTTAAGTTTTTCTCCATTTCTATCTATAAGTTCACATGGAATAACAACAAGACCTTTATCTTTTTGTCCATTAAAGAATTTAAATCTTTCATATAACAATGCTGTGAGTTTCCCAGGATAACTCTTTTGACATACGTTCCCAAGTCTATCGTTTTCATCAAAGGCAATTCCTGCTTCCGTGGTATTAGAAATTACAAATCTTAGTTCAGGGTTTTTAGCGACGTTTAAATATTCATCATATTGTTCATATGGGTTTATACATCTGCTTATGCAATTAACTACTGAATGTTCTTTAACAGCTTTCCCCTCTTTAATTCCTTGCAAACACACCGTAAATAAGCCATCTTGCTCTTTTAATTTAGGAAGTACTCTACCCGTTGCTAAAGGTTGAATCACCACAATACCTGTGTTAAAATTCGCTTTTTTATTCATTATATCTATCTGCCAATCAACAAAGGCTCTTAAAAAATTACCTTCTCCAAATTGTAAAACCCTTTCTGGATAGTTCTTATACTCTTTATATATTTCTTTGTTCAATTTCATTAGTTTTCCTCCAGATTTATTTTTATTTAGTCATAGTTTGCACACGTTAACATTTCCTTAATTTAAAGTATTTTTTATCAATTCTTTCTACGTTTAGCCATATATATTACTTTTAATAATTACATATTTCCATTATAACATGGACCTATAAAAATACAATAGAAAATTGGTAACGTTAACAATTATCTGCATATATATTTTATTATATGGATTAAAATGTTTTTTTCATTTAAATTAGCTATTCACATAGCTAATTTACTGTCTACACATTTATACAATTGTATTAAATATGGACATTATGTCCATATTTATCGATTAATTACGTACATTTGGTTCATTGAATGAAAATTTGAAATAAATTATAATAAAAATAGTAGTTATTTATTAATATGATAATAAACATTCTATTATTTTATCATATTATAGATATATATTCATTTTACTTAAAATTTTAGGGGGTTTCAAATTTGTATGAATCAGTTATAAGACTAAGAATGAGTTCATGTGATGCTCACTATGGCGGAAATTTAGTAGATGGTGCAAGAGATGCTTGCTCTATTTGGTGATATAGCAACAGAGCTTCTAATTGAATATGATGGAGATGAAGGGCTTTTTAAGGCTTATGAAAGTATTGAATTCATGGCACCTGTTTATGCCGGTGATTTTATAGAAGCAAGAGGAAAAATCATAAAATACGGAAATACTTCTCGAACCATGACTTTTGAAGCAAAAAAATCATATCACCAAGACCTGATATTAATGATTCTGCTGCGGATTTTTTGCAAGAGGCCATTGTTGTTTGCAAAGCTATAGGTACTTGTGTTGTTCCAAAAGATAGACAAAGAAAAAAATAATTTGGGAGGCCAAAAACGTGGAAAATTTAATTATTACTGCAGCAATATGTGGAGCTGAGGTAACGAAGGCACAAAATCCAAATGTGCCCTATACCGTAGAAGAAATAATAAAGGAGGCTGAACGCGCCTACGAAGCAGGTGCCAGTATAATTCATCTTCACGTAAGAGAAAACGATGGTACTCCAACTCAAGATTATCATATATTAAAAAAATGTATTGATGGCATAAGGCAGCGCTGCAATGGTGTAATTATCGAGCCATCTACAGGTGGTGCTGTAGGCATGAATAACAATGAAAGATTAACCCCTCTAAAGCTAAAACCCGAAATTGCAACTTTGGACTGCGGAACATTAAACTTTGGAAAAGATGAGATATTTTTAAATACAGAAAACACCATTATATATTTTGCTGAGAAAATGATGGAACTTAATATAAAACCTGAAATAGAAGTTTTTGATAAGGGGATGATTGATACTGCCTTGAGACTTCTCAAAAAAGGAATTTTAAAATCACCTCTTCAATTTAATTTTGTTATGGGTGTACATGGTGGCATAAATGCAAACTTAAGAGATTTAGCATTCTTAGTTGGAAGTATACCTTTAGATTCAGTATACACAGTAACTGGTGTTGGAAGGCACCAATTTAACATGGCAGCAATAGCAATAGCTAGTGGTGGCCACGTTCGTGTCGGTTTTGAAGACAATCTTTATATAAAAAAAGGTATTCTTGCAAATTCAAATGCTGATATGGTTAAAAAGGTAGTTAATATTGCTAATGTTCTTGGAAGAAATACAGCTTCGGTATCTCAAGCAAGGAAAATTCTAAATATTAAGGAGTGAGCATAATGAACCCATCTAAATATGGTATTCACAGAGTTATAGAACCTAAAGGTTCACTGCCTCAATCAGCTCTTAAAATATCAAACGACATGAATATAACTTCCAATGAAATTTTAATTAAAGTTCAAGCACTTAATATAGATTCTGCAAGCTTTTCACAAATAGAAAAGGTTGCTCATGGAGATTTAGAAATAATTAAGTCCACCATTATGAATATTGTAAATAAAAGTGGTAAAATGCAAAACCCCGTTACAGGATCTGGTGGAATGCTTATTGGAACAATAGAGAAAATTGGCTCAGATTTAATAAACAAAACAGATGTTAAAATCGGTGATAAGATAGCTACCTTAGTGTCTTTGTCTCTAACGCCTCTTAAAATATACAGCATTAAAACCATTTATAAAGAAATAGACCGCATTGAAATAGATGGCAGGGCTATTCTCTTTGAAAGTGGCATGTGCGTGAAACTTCCTCACGATTTAAGCGAAAACCTTGCTCTTGCAGTACTGGATGTTGCTGGTGCACCAGCTCAGGTATCAAAGCTGGTAAAAGAAGGTGACAGTGTACTAATTTTAGGTGCCTTCGGTAAATCCGGAATTTTATGCTCCTATGAAGCTAAAAAAAGAGTTGGGGAAAATGGAAAAGTTGTAGGCCTTGTTGCGTTTGAAAAAGATAAAGACTCTCTAATAAAAACAGGCTTTTGTGATGAAGTAATTTTAGCTGATGCTACAAATTCCATAGAAGTTTTGGATTGTGCTCTTTTTGCCAATGGCGGAAAAGAATACGATATAGCCATTAACTGCGTAAATGTAACTAACACTGAAATGTCCACTATACTCCCCCTGAAAGATGAGGGCACCGCATATTTCTTCTCAATGGCCACAAATTTTACAAAAGCAGCTCTTGGTGCGGAAGGTGTTAGTAAAGATATAAAACTTTATATTGGAAATGGATATACAAAAGGTCATGCAGATATCGCCCTTAATGAACTTCGTGAATGCAGCAAACTTCGTGAAATTTATGAAAATAGATATGCTTAACCTAATTTTTTATGAAAGGAGATTATTGTAATGATAGCCAGTAGACGTTATGAGCTTTTTAAAGATGTAAAGGATAGTGATTGGAACAATTGGAAATGGCAACTAAAAAATAGGATAGAAGACATCCCCCAACTTAAAAAATACCTAAATCTTACAAAAGAAGAAGAAGAGGGTGCAACGAAATGTCTTGGCAAGTTTAGAATGGCTATAACCCCATATTATTTATCTTTAATAGATCCCAATGACAAATATGACCCTATAAGAAAACAATCAGTCCCTACCATAGATGAATTAGATATCTCCAGTGCGGATCTTCTAGATCCTCTTCACGAGGATGGAGATTCTCCTGTACCTGGCTTAACCCACAGATATCCTGACAGAGTATTACTACTTATAACTGATCAATGTGCAATGTATTGTAGACACTGTACTAGGCGAAGATTTGCAGGTGGAAAAGATAACTGTCTTCCAATGACTCAAATTGAAAAATGCATTGAATATATTGCTTCAAATCCAGCTATAAGAGATGTTCTTCTTTCTGGAGGAGATGCCCTTTTAAATAGCGACGAAAACTTAGAATATATAATAAAAAAGCTGAGAGAAATTCCCCATGTGGAAATAATTCGAATAGGCTCAAGAGTACCTGTTGTTATGCCTCAAAGAATAACCGATAATCTTGTAAATATGCTAAAAAAATATCATCCCATTTGGTTAAATACACATTTTAACCACCCAAACGAAATCACTGATGAATCAAAAATAGCCTGCGAAAAATTGGCTAATGCGGGTATACCCCTTGGAAATCAATCAGTATTATTAAAAGGTGTTAACGATTGTGTCCACGTGATGAAAAAACTAGTGAACGAACTAGTTATGATAAGAGTTAGACCATATTATATATATCAATGTGATCTTTCCATGGGACTTAGTCATTTTAGAACTTCTGTGTCTAAGGGTGTAGAAATTATCGAAGGCCTTCGTGGACATACATCTGGGTACTGTGTTCCAACCTTCGTAGTAGATGCTCCAGGTGGAGGCGGAAAAATACCTATAATGCCAAACTACGTAATAAGTCAAAGTAATGATAAAATCATCCTTAGAAACTTTGAAGGAGTTATAACTTCATATCAAGAGCCTAAAAATTATAATCCCAATTGTCACTGTGATGTATGCATGGGTAGAAAAAAGGTTCATAAAATTGGAGTTTCAGGACTTTTAAATGGAGAAAACATTACTATTGAATCTGGAAATGCTGAAAGGAAATTAAGAGAAAAGCTTTTTGCCAGTGAATCTGAGCTTGACCCTAAAACTATAAAAGCATGAAACTCTCCAGCTCATTATTAAGCATTGTTAACAATGTGTATAATTATAAAACTTTATCCATTATAGGTCTTGAAAAAAATACAGGTAAAACAACTACTTTGAACTTCCTTCTAAAAACTATAAGAGATAAAACCTTTGGAATCACCTCTATAGGAATGGATGGCGAAGAAAAAGACACTGTATCTAGAACTCATAAACCAAAGATTTATATTGATGAAGGAACACTAGTTGCCACAGCAAAAACTAGCCTATTAATAAGTGATGCAACATTTGAGATATTAGAGGTATTAGATATAAATACACCTCTTGGTTTCATCGTAATTGCAAGAAGTATAACCCCGGGTTTTGTAGAACTATCTGGTGCTTCCACTAAAAATAGAACAAAAAAAATTATAACAATCATGGAGAAATATGGTGCTAATTTAACCATTGTAGATGGTGCACTTTCAAGAAAAACCTTTGCTGACCCACTTATTACAGAAGCCTCAATACTCTGTATTGGCGCCACATTCTCTGAGGACATTAATACTCTTATAAATGAGACTTTAAAATTAATGTGTTTTTTTTCTATTTCAAAAACTGAAGATCAAATAAGTGATCTTTATGATAAAGTCATGGAACACAATAAACTTGCTTTTGTATATGAAGATAAAATAATAAGTAGTGAATTAAAAACCAACCTAGGTGCCTCAAAAAAAATTATATCAAATTTTAATGATAATTTAAAATATGTTTTTATAAAAGGTGCTATTACAAACAAACTTATTATAGATATATTAAATTCTCAGTTCAATGTAGGTACTGTTATCTTTATAATAGAGGATGGTACAAAACTATTTTTAAATATTGATAGTTATTCTAGATTTCTAAATAAGGGTGGGAGATTTCAGTGCATAAATAAAATAAATATAATTGGCATAAGTGTAAATCCAAAATCCATGTCTGGATATTCCTTAGACTATAAAACCCTTGAATCTAGGCTAAAGAGTACAGTAAATATTCCCGTTTTTAATGTTTTAAATCAAGACTAGGATGTGATTATATGATAGATTTGGATAGAAACACTTTAGAAAAGATTGGGTTTTATAATATATTGGCAAGCATGTGTGTTTCTACTGTTTTTGGCCATAACTTAATCTATAATGTGAAGCAAATTAATGATATAAATACCCTAAACACCGAATATGATAACATAGAAAAATGTATCATAAAGATTAGAGATGATAAATTTTATAATAACTTCACTGCTCTATTAGGCCGATTTAGAGACATTAGTAATACATTTATTAAATGTACAACAGGCCAGGTGCTTGATGATGTTGAGCTTTATGAAATCAAAAATTTTGCTTTACTCTCCATGGAATTAAAGAAAATCTATGAAAGCAGTACCATTGGTCTTAAGGAAATTAATTTATTTGATTTTACTGATGTTTATAAAAAACTTAATCCTAGCAAAAGTGAAACTAGTAGCTTTTATATTTATAATGACTATTCTGATGTTCTTTGTGAAATACGCCACAAAAAAAGTGAAATAGATAAAGTGCTCTTTAAAGAAAAGGACTTAAATAAACAGAAGGAACTTTTTATAAAAAGAGCCACTATAATAAATGAAGAAAAGTCCGAAGAATTTAAAATACGAAAAATGCTTTCCTCTGAAATTTCAAGATATGCAGATGAATTATTGAATTTCACCTTATCCATAGGCAAACTTGATATTCTATTTGCCAAAGCAAAACTTGCTATAGACTATGGAATGTGTCGACCAACTCTTGGAAATGAAAAAACAATAAAAATGAAAAATGGAGTGCACCCCCTTATAAAGAATGAAGTTATAAAAAGAGGAAGCGTTTTCTATCCAATCTCCATTAATATATTTATGGGTAGTTCTGTAATTACTGGCGCAAATATGGGTGGTAAAACTGTAATTCTAAGCATAATTGCCCTTAATTACATTCTGGCTTCCCTAGGTTTTTTCGCATTTGCACAAAGTTTTGAATTTATCCCTTTAGACTTCATCTGTTTTTTATATGAGGATTCTAGTTCACTGGAAACAGGCCTTAGCAGCTTTGGGGGAGAAATAGTTCAGCTAAAAAAAATACTTCAAAGATTAAAGTATGAGGACGGAATCATACTTATTGATGAATTTTCAAGAGGTACTAATCCAGTGGAAGGAAGTAATTTGACTAAGGCTTTAGTCTGCTACTTAAACAAATTTTCTTCAATATCCGTATTATCAACTCACTATGATGATGTTTGCAATTTTGCAAAACGGCATTACCAAGTAAAGGGCTTAAAAGACGTTGATTTTACATCCCTTAACGCCACTTATACTTCAGAGGAAAATTATCTTAAAATTATAAATGATCTTATGGATTACACTTTAGAAGAAGTGGATAAAAATGCTGTAGTGCCTAGAGATGCACTTAACATCTGTTCACTTATGGGTATGGATAGAGAAATTATAAAAATTGCTGATGAAATATACACAGGGAGGCTTAACAATGAAAAGCAAACTGAATCTTAATTTTGAAATAGCAAATAAGGCAAGGTTCTGTGCTCATAATATATCCTTAGAAGTGCAAAATTTTATAGATAAACATACCACTGTTTCAGTTGAAAGAACGATTTGCAGACTATTTGGAATTGACGGAGTAGATGAAAATGGAGTTCCTCTTCCAAACATTGTTGTAGACAATGTAAACAGTAAAAATGCTCTATCAAAAGGTATAGCCTACTATTTAAGTAATGCCACACTAAGTACTGGTCTTACCCCAAGTGAAATAGCTAGAGAGGTTTCAATGGGTCGTCTTGATCTTACTGAGTTTAAATCAAAAGGTGAGATTGAAACTGTACAAAATGCAATTAAGATAGCTGAAAAATCAATAGAAATAATAAACGATAATAAAGCAATTAGGGCTAAAACCTTAGCACTTTATGGAGACAAAGATGGCCCTTATCTATATGTAATTGTAGCAACTGGAAACATATATGAAGATATAACTCAAGCAGTTGCCGCGGCAAAACAAGGTGCAGATATCATAGCGGTAATAAGAACCACTGGGCAAAGTCTTCTTGATTATGTTCCATTTGGCGCAACCACAGAAGGTTTTGGTGGAACCTATGCGACACAAGAGAACTTTAAACTAATGAGAAAAGCACTTGATGACGTAGGTCATGACCTTAAAAGATATATACGACTATGTAACTATTGTTCCGGTCTATGCATGAGTGAGATTGCCGCTATGGGTGCTTTTGAAAGGCTTGATGTAATGCTTAATGATGCTTTATACGGTATACTTTTTAGAGATATAAACATGAAAAGAACCTTAGTTGATCAATACTTTTCAAGGGTTATAAATGGCTATGCAGGGGTAATTATAAACACAGGTGAAGACAATTATCTAACTACTTCTGACGCCTTTGAAGAAGCTCATACAGTACTTGCTTCTCAATTTATAAATGAGCAGTTTGCACTTATGGCTGGCCTGAAAGAAGAACAAATGGGTCTTGGTCATGCCTTTGAAATGGATCCTGACATGGAAAATGCTTTTGTTTATGAACTGGCTCAAGCTCAAATGGTAAGAGAAATTTTTGATAAAGCTCCATTAAAATATATGCCTCCTACAAAATATATGACAGGAAATATATTTAAAGGACAGGTACAAGATACCTTATTTAACATTGTATCTGTTATGACAAATCAAAAAATTCACCTTTTGGGAATGCTTACTGAGGCACTCCATACTCCTTTTATGTCTGACAGGGCACTTTCTATTGAAAACGCTTCTTATGTGTTTAACTCAATGAAAAATCTAGGTGACGAAATAGAGTTTAAACAGGATGGCTTAATACAAAAAAGAGCAGATTTCGTACTTAAAGAAGCATATTATCTTTTAAAAGATATAGAACGAGATGGCCTATTTAATACTCTTGAAAAGGGAGCTTTTGGGGGAATAAAAAGATCAAGAGATATGGGAAAAGGTCTTGATGGGGTTATTTCAAAGGATGAGGCTTATTTCAATCCATTTTTAGAATTAATGTTATAGAGTAGAAAGGATGGTTATTATGAGCGGTGGATTATATTCTCTTGAAAAAAAAACATTTGATAAAACACTACATTTAAAAAATGTTAAACCCTATGGTGATACCATGAATGATGGTAAAGTACAGGTTAGTTTTACACTTCCATTAAAAGATTCAGAAAAGTCCACAGAAGCTGCCCGTCTTCTAGGTGAAAAAATGGGCCTTATATCTGGGGAGGTAGTTTGCCACAAAAAACTAGATAAGGATTTTACTTTCTATATTTTATACGGAAGCCTTAAGCACAGCGTTGATTACACATCTATAAATATTAAAACTGAAGATGTAAAAACTATGACCATGGCTGAAACGGATGAATATATTCGAAATAATATAAAGAGAAAAGTCATTGTAGTTGGCGCTAGCACTGGAACAGATGCCCATACCGTTGGTATAGATGCAGTAATGAATATGAAGGGTTATGCTGGTCATTATGGTATTGAACGTTATGATATGATTGACGCCTATAATCTAGGAAGCCAGGTGGAAAATGAGGACTTTATTAAAAAAGCAGTTGAATTAAATGCAGATGTACTTTTAGTTTCCCAAACTGTAACGCAAAAAGATGTTCACATTAAAAACCTAACAAATTTAGTTGAACTTCTTGAAGCTGAAAACCTGAGAGATAAATTTATTCTTATATGTGGAGGTGCAAGAATAACCCAAAGACTAGCAAAAGAACTTGGGTATGATGCTGGTTTTGGTCCCGGAAAATTTGCAGATGATGTAGCGACTTTTGCAGTTACAGAAATGGTTAATAAACATTTTTAGGGAGCCCCTGACTCTCTTTGTTTTTTTTGAATAAGTAATATATAATATCAATAATTACTTTATTTAAGGGGGCTAATACCTTGGCTTTTCTAGTTCGAAATATTATAGAATATAACCTACTTCAAGGTGCAACCATTGTAGCTGGAGAAGGCGGGAGTAATAATGAAATGTTATGGATAAATTTAATGGAAATATTAGATGCTTTAGACTCCCTTCAAAAGGGAGAGCTTTTAATAACCACTGGCTATGAAATGGATAATGAAAAACTTTATAAGGATATAATCTTAAGACTTAAATCCAAAGGTCTTGCAGGCATGGCTATACAAACTGGATACTACATATCTGAGATTCCAAAATATATTATTGATTCTGCAAATAAATACAATTTTCCTGTAATTAATTTGCCACAAACTCTCACTTTTTCATATATAACACGTACATTAATTGATAATATAAATCTACAACTTAATCTAAGCAGTGATTCCGACTTTATAAACCTTAAAAATAAATTAGAAAATATTTATATAGATATTTATAATAATACAAATAAAATGCTAAATACTGAAACTCTTTATCCAATGTACCTTTTCTTATTAACTATTTCGTCTAATAATATCAATACAATAACAAATGAAATTGTCCTAAAAAGCATAGATAAAATAAAATCTTACTTTTCTAGCATAAATAGCAGTGTAACGCTAACCTTATCAGGAAAAAAGATCTTATATATAGTATCCCTCTCGGATGGAACACGATTTAAAAATGTATATTTTGATCTTTCAAAAATACTTACAAATTTATCAAAAGAATTTAATATGACATTTATAATCGGTACAAGTGTTCTAACTAAATCAAAGAATCTAATCGCATCATTTAATGATGCCTTAGCCAGCCAGCAAATTTTAAAAAAGCTAGGGGTAAAAAGGGGTATTTGCTGCTATGAAGACATAGAACTCTTTAAAATGTTCGAAATATTGCACCACAGTGACTACTCCCTTAAATTTTCATATGAAATATTAGGCTCTCTTATTGACTATGATACCCTACATAAAAGCTCATACCTTGAAACACTTAACCTATATCTAATCAATGAATGTAGCACTGCCGAAACCTGTAGTAAATTATTTATACATAGGCATACATTAAAAAATAGACTAAATAAAATAAGTGAACTATGTAAGATAAACTTTGACAGCCATTATTCCAGGATGTCCTTTTCTATGGCAATCTTTATCTATGAACATTTTATTTAAACACTTAAAAATTCACAAAAGGGCAGTAAATTGATTTGTTTACACAAACTATTTACTGCCCTTTTATGAATACTATGTTTATTTTTTATCTAAATAATATTTTAGTTCGCATCATTTGCATGTATAGCTACTTGCATTTTATCTGCATGGCTCTTGAATAATACAGATATAACTAGAGCTACTGCTAAAATACATCCTAGAACTGTAAAGTCTTTAGCTAGTAATGCATAATCCACTGATGTAGCTGAGATTACTTCTCTAAGTGCAGATACACAATAGGTAAATGGCATAAATGGATTTAGAACTTTAAAGAACTTTGGCACAATCTCTAGTGGGAATGTACCCGCACATGCAGTTAACTGAAGAATTAACAGTACTATTGCGATTGCTCTTCCTACTTGTCCGAGTAAGAATACTAGGCATTGGATTATGGCTATAAAAGCAAATGACATAAATATATTAAATACATAATATAGCACTATATTAGTTGGGTGTAGCCCTAAAGTTAAAACTACTGTACTTACAAGTAAGGCTTGCAATGTACCTATAAAACCATAGGATATATACTTACCTGCAACTAATGATAAAGAGCTTGCATCTATATCATCATCAATTTTGTCAGTTATAACAAAGAACATCATAAGAGCTCCTACCCATAATGAAAGTGGTATAAAGTATGGTGCAAATCCTGTACCGTAATTTTTAACTGGGTTTACAGGTTGCTCCTTTATACTTAATGGATCTGAAATAAATGCACCCATAACTTTGCTACTGTTTATAAGATTTTTATTTAGTTTTACTGAACCATCATTTAAATCAGTATAAAGTGTGTTTGAACCATCATATAGCTTATTCATACCATCAGATAGTGTACTTGAACCATCATACAATTTATTTGTACCATCTGCTAACTGAGGTACACTACTGTTTAAAGTACCTAACCCATTCTTTAATTGTATGGTACCATTTGATAAAGTACTTACACCTGCAACTAAATCATTTGACCCACTGCTCAATGTATTCATGCCACTAGCTAATTGTTTTGAACCGTCATATAGCTTATCTACACTCTGAGAAAACGCGGTGGTATTATTATTTAGTGCTTGTAAACCAGCTCCAAATGTACCTTTAGAACCGGCATATAAAGCATTCGCCCCATCACTAAGTGTTTGTGTTCCAGTGACTGCTGTTCCTAATTGCGTTGTTAAGGCTGTTGCTCCTTGTGAGAATTGCTGAGCTCCTGATGCATAACCTTGTGCTCCTGTTGCATAAGCAGTTATGCCAGCTTGTAATGCCGTCATACCATTTGCCTCTTGTTCAGTACCTTGCTTTAACGCTGTTATTTTATTTGTATTATCTGTTGATTGTTCTGAGGATTTTATAGCATTTAATGAACTTAAATATTTCTGCATATCTGGATCTTGTAGCGCTTTTGGATTTTTTGCTAAATATGCTCCCAGTTCATTAGTTGATGCATTATCAACTGCCGTTTCACTATCACTAACAGATTTTATAAGTGTATTTACACTAGTAGCTATGCCTGAAGCGCCAGTTACTAATGGCTGCATTGAAGAGCTTAATTGATTAGCTCCTTGTGCAATTTTTGTAGACGAAGCATTTAATCCAGATGCTCCATTTGATAATTGTTTAGTTGCAGGTTGTGCTAATTTTAATCCACTAGCTAATTGATTAGCTCCGTCTTTTACACTTTTAATTCCTGGAAGTATTGTTGAATTAAACCCTCCATTTAATTGATCTATTGCAGATACTAATGGTGTCACCCCTTGTATTTCAAATTGCTGAATTCCTGAACTTAAATTATTTGTGCCATTATCAGCCTGACTTAACCCTTGATTTAAACTGCTAACTCCACCCTTTAATCCTATAGGCCTACCATTAGAATCAACAGCTGTTGTATCAACACCATTTTCTAAAGTAACTGATCCATCAGATAATTTCTGAATTCCATTTGCTAAATCAGGAATTTTACTTTTGATTTGGCTAATTCCATCTTTAAGTTGATTACTTCCATCTCTAGCAGTACCTATTCCATTTTTAAGATCATTGCTTCCATTTACTGCTTTAGTAAAACCATCTTTCACTTCATAAAGACTGTCAAATGTTTCAGTTGCATACTCATTAGTAATAGTTTTTACTATAGTTGCTTTTAATTGTACTTCTACTTTTCCATTAATCTGTGCTGCTAAAAAGTTTCTTTTTTCATTAGCAGAATAGATAATATTAGCCTGTACGGGTTTTCCGTTTTTTGCACTAAGTACTTTATCAGAAAAATTATCTGGTATAATGAATTCTGCATAATACTTGCTCCCCTTAACACCTTTGTCCGCTTCATCCTTAGTTACAAATCTCCATCCCAATTCTTTATCCACCTTAAGCTTATTAACTAAGTCTTTCCCATAATTCACTGGTTGAGCGTCTTTTTCTCCGCCTTTATCAAGGTTTACTACTGCTACAGGCATATCTTGTAGTCTGCTGTATGGATCCCAAAATGCTGCAAGATAAAGCAAACTATACAAAAGAGGTATTACAATAATACCTATTACTGATACCCTAACAATTCTGTTAGTTAACATACTCTTAAAATCTCTCCATGCTATTCTAAGAAAATTCATAAAATCACCTCTTTATTTTTAGTCTGAAAAGTAGATCCATTAATATTATTAAAATATAAACTGACTGGTCAGTTATATTTATACCTCTTTTTTCACTATATGTCAATGGTGTAAATGGCATGTTTATATTTTCGAATATATTCATTTTAACTTTAGTTTTTGTCCCTTAATGTAAATGTTTACATTAAGCACTTATACCATGTAAAATATACGACATCACATTTTCGATAACATCATCAACATTAGTATTTTCGCCATTTATTAATTCATACACAGCTGCAGAACATATTGTGCCAAAGAATGTATATGCCATAAATGACGTTTCTGATTCCATAATGTATCCTACTTTAATAGCTTCTTTAAGGTAATTTTCTATATTCTTAATGTAATTTTTTATAGTATCTCTAAGCTCTGACTGCCTAAGCTCTTGTCCCCAAAGTTGGCTCATAACTACCTTAAAAAAGTCTCTGTTCTTATAAACGATGCCCAGTTGAATTTTACAGATTCCTCTCAGTTTTTCAACGGGACTTTCTTCAATTTGTGTAACTGTATCTATTTGTTCCCTTATAATATTCATTCCTTCTGATACAATATATTTAAAAATTTCTTCTTTACTTTTAAAATGATAATATAGTGTACCCTTAGCAACACCAGCATTTAGTGCAATTTCGTCCATTGTGGCACCAGTATACCCCCTATTTGAAAAAATTTTTATAGCAGCTTCAAAAATGGCATTTTTAGTTTTGTTCATAGTATCACTCCATATAATTTGAACTGTAATTCTTAAATGTTCTTTACTCTTATAAGAAAACTCTTTGATTTAAAATAGCAATGACCAGTCAGTATAATATTATTTTATAGTCATTATTATACTATTATAATAATATAAAACAATAGTTTTTTAAGCTATTTTAATTTTTCTATTAAAAATAAGGCATGTTAAAGATAAACCCTAATTTTGTACTTTCATAAAATTTCATTTATAAGAAACTTTTATATTTACAATACCAATTTATTGAAAGTATGCCTAAATATTAACCTAAAGACAATAGAACTGAAGGAATCTGTAAATTAGATTCCTTCAGTTCTATTTAGTTCCCAATATTTTAAATAAAATGTGAAATTAAAATTAATCCTCCAACTATCCAGCAGTAATAAGAAAATGGACGCATGGCATTAACTTCTTTTTTATTAAACCAGTGCATCAATATATTAACACTTATAAGCGCACATATACCTGCTGCTATGCCACCTATGATAGCTAGGTGTAACACCGGACGATTAGCAGCTTTAAATAATTTAGGTACTTCAAGTATTGATGCACCTGCTATAATAGGAGTAGCTAAAAGCATTGAAAAACGTGCTGACTCCTCATGCTTTAGTCCCATCCAAAAACCAGATGTAATACTAGCACCGGATCTTGAAAACCCGGGGATAAGGGCTAAGGATTGAAAAAGTCCTATTATAGTGGCCTCTTTGTAAGTCAAATCTTCTATGTCCTTTGTTCCTTTTGAAGCAGCACTTTCACCTACAAATAATAGAATACCATTTACTATTAAAAATATGGAGGCCACTAAAGCACTACCAAATAATAATGTTAATTTGGTTTCAAAAACAAATCCTATTATTGCTGCTGGTATTGTTCCAACTATAATTAATAATAATAGTTTTTTAGAGTCTCTACTGTTAAAAATAGATTTTATTATACCCTTCCAATCTTTCCAAAAGAAAATAAAAAGTGCTATAGATGTACCTAAGTGCATCATTACAACTAATGGAAGAAATTTTTCCTTTAAAAACACAGGATTAAGATTCCACCTAAAAACATAGGGCGTAAGTACTGAATGGCCAGCACTACTAATAGGAAATAATTCTGTTATTCCCTGCACAATTGCTAATATTAAAGTTTGTATAATTGTCATTAATATTTCACCTTCCTAAATAATTTATAGTATCAATTATATTTTATTACAACATATATGTAAATAAATTTAAAAGCCAAGAACTTAAATCAGTATAAGAATATAAACTCTTAGTTTTAAATTGTGTGTAAAAAAATTAGTTTCTATAGGAAAATATAATTTAACAAGATTAAAATTACATTAAATAAGGATTTTCACATTTAGCAAAAGCAATTAGTAAAGATGGAGTATCAAATTGGATATTTGATAAAGATGCAACTATTCAGGGAGAACCAAGCATACATCCTGAAGAAAGATGGGGAGATTATCATATTCTTCTAAATGCTCGAGATGGTGGAGCGGATTCTTGCATTTGTCTTGCAGCTGCAAATTTGCGTGATTTGCTACAATATATGAGCAATTGTTCAGAACCTAGTTATTTATAATATTTAGGCATCTGAAAAGAAATATATTAAGTGATATTAATATTATGGATATGATGAACTTTCACAAAGAAAAATGTGCAGCAGTTACAATTGCAGTGACACAAGTTCAAAATCCTTCTGCTTATGGAGTTATTGAATATGATGAGGATCTTTATGCACAATCTTTTACTGAAGAACCAGAACCTTCAGAGATAAAATTAAATTATATTAATGCTGGTATATATTTAAATTTATTAATTTTTAACGTTATATATTGACTTGAATTATGGTTAATGGGACAATAGACAATGAATAAATTTGAAATATTAGAGGTGTATTTATAATGGCTTTATCTTGTAAAAATCTTCTTGAAAATTATAGGGAGCATCACTATGAAAAAGTACCCAAAAAACTTGCTTTTAAAGGAGTGTCCATCAAGGATATATATAACATCACTGCTCCATTTATTGATAATGGTATTGAAACACTGGCAGGAAGAGTTGAGGACAGAAAAAGTGAACTTTCTAAGGTTATGTTTTTTCAAAAATATGGTGATATCTGGTGTCATATAGTTGATTCTCCTGTTTTTAATCTTCAAGACCCTTTCTTTACAAATATTAAAGGTGAACTTATTATTGGTGGTGTGCAAATCTTCCCAAATGATATTAATGGTAAAATAGATTCATGGAGAACAGTAATGTATAAGGGTAAAGATATATTTAATTTGAAATTATTTTTTATAGGTCCTGATGATATGAAAGATTTAAGAATAGTTGAGCTTAAAAGTGGTCAAATTGGTATTTTTTCAAGACCTCAAGGTATTAAGGGTGGAAAAGGAAAAATTGGTTTTACAAAAGTAGATACCATTGATCATTTGAGTATTGGAATCATAAATAATGCTTCTCTTCTTAAAGACTTCTTCGACGAATCTGAATGGGGAGGAACTAACGCAGTATATCCTTTATTGGATGATTATGTTGGTGTTCTTGGTCACATAGCTTGTTTCGATGAAGATAAAAATCTTCACTATTACTCCATGTCATTTATTTTTAACACCGAAACATCTGAATATTCAGATGTTAAAATATTAGCAGAGAGAAGTGACTTTTTGCCCGGAGAAAGCAAACGCCCTGACTTAAATGACGTTATATTTAGTGGTGGTATGATACTAAATGATAAAAAAGCTTTTCTTTACACCGGTGTAAGTGATACAGAATCACAAATTATTGAAATAAACAATCCATTTATTGATTTTATGGAAAGTAATAAGAGAGCAAGACTATGATTAATATTTAAATATCACAAAAGGACCGTGGGAGTATAGAAAGTTTTTTCTATACTCCCACGGTCCTTTTTTATGAAGTATTTAATCATATTTGTATTTAAAAGCTTTACTTGCTACTATTAAGTTTATCTCTCATTAACTTAGCTGTATCCTTAGCTAGTTGCTCCACATTTACTCCACCTTTACCATTGTTGTTGGTATAGATTGGCAAATCAAGGTTATTCAGTTCAATATCTCCAATTTCATTTTGTACTGGAGTGTTGTTATTTCCCAAAGACATCTTCGCTGATTTTGTTATTACATCTGTTGCATAAGCCTTTATCGGTTGTATTTTTCCTATTTGGTTCATCTTTGACTTAACAGGTGCTGGAACCTTCCAGTTGAACATTGCACTTGTAAGTGCAACCATAGCATCTTCTGACGCCTTTTTGTTTTTAGTTTGAGAAGAAATAACTGTTGACGCACAGAAATTGAATGTCTTCTGAGCTTTTGACCCTCCCGGAATCATAGCCATTCCTACCTGGAACTTTCCGCCAGCATCTTTAACTGCCTGTTCAACACCATCATCTGCGCCTCCGAATACCATTGCTGCCTTCTGGTCTACAAATGCCTGCTGACTACCAATTGAATTAGACTGATTGTAAGGCATTGTTGCACTTTTATCATTTAATAAAGTATTTGCAACTTTAAGTCCTTGGATACTTGCTGCAGAATCTAATTTAACATTGTCATTTTCATCAATCATTTGTCCACCTTCATCCCACATAAATACCTGAAGAGGTAAAACTCCTGGATCTGCTAATCCAAATACACCATTTTGAGTTAACTTTTGAGCTGTTGAATGAAATTGATCCCATGTCCAGCTATTGTTTGGTTCACTAGCTCCATCTTTCTTGAATAAATCCTTGTTATAATATACCATATATGGTTGTCCTATCCAAGGTAGTCCATATGTTGATCCTTTATATTTTGCTGTATCCAATGATGCCTTATAATAGTCATCCATTTTAATTGTCGTCTGATCCTTAAGATCACTTGTTACGTCCACAAGTGCTTTATCTTTAGCATAAAGAGGAATGTATTCCTGAGATAACCAAAATAGATCTGGTGCTTGATTTCCAGCAATCATAGTCTGAATCTTGTCGTAATAGTTGTCTGGAATAACAATCTGAGTGATTTTATACTCCTTTTGGCTTGAATTTATTTTACTAATAATATCATTAAACTGTTTACTTTCAGTGGAATTTGCCCATGTGGCTATTTCTATGTTAACTGTTTTTGATGAAGACGCCACTGAACCACTTCCACACCCAGAAAATGTTCCCATAACTGCACCAAACAAACTTAAAGCTATTACTTTTTTTAGTATTTTATTCATTGTAAATCCTCCCAAATTTTATTTTACAAAACATCTAAATACTATACATATTTCATAATATTTAAACCATTTTCGGTACTGAATAAATAAGCTTTATCCATGTTTATACTTAAATAAATGGTGTCATTTATTTTAAGGTCAAGATAAGATGGCACTTTTGCATGAAACTCTGTATTTAAGGCTTTCATAATAAGAACCGAGTAATCCCCTCTCATTTCAATAAGTTTTATCTTAGATTCTATTAGGTTATCAGTATTGTTATCAGTATTGTTATCAGTATAAATATTGATATCTTCCGGTCTTATCCCAATAGTTATTTTGTCCTCATTATAATTTGCAACTACAGCTTTATACTTTTCACCTACTTCAAAAATATTACCCTGAATTACTATTTTTCCATCTTCTAATTCCCCCTCAATGATATTCATCTCAGGATCCCCAATAAATCTAGCCACAAACAAATTATCAGGATGATAATAAATTTCCTTAGGAGTCCCTATCTGCTGAACAATACCTTGATCTATAACTACAATTTTGTCCGCCATAGTCATGGCTTCAATCTGATCATGGGTAACATAAATAGTTGTAATATTTAATTTTTTATGAAGTGTCAATATTTCCATTCTCATTTTACTTCTTAGTTTTGCATCAAGGTTTGATAATGGTTCGTCCATCAAAAATATTTTGGAATCCTGAACCATCGCTCTTCCAAGTGCAACTCTTTGCCTCTGTCCACCTGAGAGTTCACTTGGTTTTTTTCGAAAGATAATCATTAAGTTCCAGCATATCTGCAACATGCCTTACTTTTTCATCAATAATATTTTTTTTTACTTTCTTATTACTTAAACCAAAACCTATATTATCATAGTTACTCATATGTGGATAAAGCGCATAATTTTGAAAAACCATTGCCACTCCTCTATCCTTAGCATGTACGTTATTCATTACCTTCCCATCTATAATCAAATCTCCAAAAGATATATCCTCAAGTCCAGCAATCATTCTCAAAAGGGTTGACTTACCACATCCTGAAGGCCCTATAAGTACTATGAATTCATTTTTGTTTATTTCTAAATTAAAATTATCAATAGCCAATGTTTTGTTTTCGTAAACCTTGTATAAGTTTTTTATCGTAATTTGTGCCATTATATCTCCTCTTCTCCTAAATAATGTTCTTCCATAGAGTGTCTAAAATAGTTTAGCATGATTAATGCAAATATTAATGATGTAATAAATATATTTGTTCCATTTAGTACGGCAATATTCAAATTAACCGTATACCAAATGATAAAAGTAATTACACTTGATATTGCAAAACTTAAAAACAGTGGTTTTATTACTATCTTTATAATATTTAGCTTCCTGGCAAGTACTCCAGATACAACAATCATAACAGCTGAAACAAAAATAGCCGTAGCAAAATATTTTACAAAAATTGATGCTATGTTCATTATGTAGAACATACTAATTGTATTTTTAACATTATCTTTAAATTGAATCTCACCACTGAATTTAGCCACTGGTATTGTATAGTTACTTCCATTCAATGATAAAACTACTTTGTTCTTAACAATATTTATATATCCCTGTTTATCTGAACCACCCCTTAAACCACCATTGAAATAAGTTATCTGCCCCATTCTGCTAACCTGAATTTCATTATTCTTATAAACTATTTTATTTAATTTTATATCAATTACATTAGCTGCCGTGGAAATATAATTTTGATTGCTAACAAGTGCAGGAACAACTGAATCCAAATATCCTGCCATAAACAAGATTACAGCAATTATAAAAGGTATTAAATTTATTTTATGCAAAATATTAAATTTAAACATCATTTTATCCCATCCGCCTTATTTGAGCCTACAAAATACTTTTGCAGAGAGAAGAACAGTATAAGCACTGGGACTAATGAAAGTGTAGTAGCCGCCATCATTACAGCCCAATCAGTTTGGAATAATCCTTGGAACATTGCTAATCCAACCTGAATTGGAAACTTTTGTGTATCATTTAAATATATCAATGGACTTAAAAATGAATTCCAAGTTCCCATGACGGATCCAATAAGTATAGTCATAATCGCAGGTACAGACATTGGAACATATATCTTCCAAAGTATCCTCCAACTATTGGCTCCATTTAAATATGCCGCTTCTGAAAACGACTTAGATATAGATTGAAAATACTGATTCATAAAAAATATTTCAGCAGCATTTCCTCCTATGGCCGGTAAAATTAATGGAATATATGTGTTAATAAATTGAATTCCCATCCATTGACCCATCTTAGCCCAAAAAACATATCCTGGCACTAATGTGACTTGACTTGGTAACATCATAGTTGAAAGTAAAAAAAGAAATAGAAATCTTTTACCTTTGAATTTGTATCTAACAAATCCATAAGCTACTATTACTGATACGGAAGTCTCAAGCACTGAGACAGAAACTGTATAAAAAACAGAATTAATAATAAATTTTAAAAACGGAACCTCCTGAAAAACCTTTATATAATTTTTCCACTCAATGGGATTCGGTATCCACTGAGGAGGAATTGTAAAAACATTACTGTTAGTTTTAAGAGAAGTTGAAATCATCCAAAAAAATGGAGCTATCATTGAAACCGCTACAATAATAAGCAATATATGCTTAATAATATTCTTTAAAATTTGCCTTCTATTCCTATTGGATTGTTCATTGTTTAGCAGAAAATCAATTTTCTCTTTTTGTTTAAAAATTCTATTTTATCCATTGTTAACCCTCACTTTGTTCATTTCCGTACTTCCAGAAATCCGTAAATCTTATTACAAACAATGTTATAAGCATTATAATAATCACGAATACCCAAGACATAGCACAAGCATATCCCATTTTATAATACTTAAAAGCGGTATTGTATATTTCCAAGAGGATAAAGTTTCCTTGGCCTCCTGCCCCGCCTAATATATATGCATCATTGAATTTTTGGAATGCTCCTATAATGCCCATGATAAGATTGTAATATAGTATTGGTCTAATCATAGGAAGAGTTATCTTAAATAGTATAGTTAGTTTTCCTGCTCCCTGAACCTTTGCAGCTTCATATAAATCCTGTGGAACATCATTTAAAGCTACAATATATGTAAGCATTCCAGCACCTGCACCCCAAAGACCTATTAGAATATAAGATGGAAGCACCCAATTAGGATCATTTAACCAGGCAGGGCCATGTATTCCAAATACTAAAAGAAAATTATTAATAAGCCCATTGTTTTGGTTTAATATCCATTTCCATATTATTCCTATTGCTACTCCTGAAACAATCGCTGGCAAATAATATATTGTTCTATACAAACCAATGCCTTTAATTTTAGAAATCATAACTGAAGCTATCGCTAGTGATGTAATTATCCCAAGTGGGACGGAAACAATTGCAAATCTTGCTGTAATTATTAGTGAACTTATAAAATCTTTATCACTAATCAAATCTGTGAAATTCTTGAATCCAATAAATGTAGCTTGCCCTATTGTTGGCCAATCCATAAAACTCATTACTAAGCTCATTATTATTGGTACTAATCCAAAAATTAAAAATACTATAAACCAAGGACATACATACAAATAGCCTGGACTGAA
This sequence comes from uncultured Clostridiaceae bacterium, assembly GCA_963725425.1. Taxonomy (GTDB): domain Bacteria; phylum Bacillota; class Clostridia; order Clostridiales; family Clostridiaceae; genus Clostridium_I. Next base: position 209,930 of record CAVRYJ010000041.1, on the reverse strand, counting down.
TTTTTTTCGTTTCTTAATATTAAGAAGATATTGTATTTTTTTCTGTTTTCCAAAATTTTGAAATTCGTTCATAACATAACCTCACCTCTTAGTAACATTACAGAATTTATAATATTAAACCGTATTCGTTTTCATTGAATGACTAAAGTATGTCATATATTTTTTGTAATGTCAATCAGTATTTGTAATTTTATCTTATAGGTCTTATGTAACAGGTGTCTAACTATTATAATTATTTTATTTAACATTACTATTATAATTATTTAACATTACTATTATAATTATTTTTATTTTATAACGTTATTTCTATTGACTCAAATTGTGATTCATGGGACAATGGATAAAATTAAAGAATTCGAGGTGTAATTATAATGACTTTAACTTGTGAAGAACTTCTTAAAAATTATAGAAAACAGCACTATGAAAAAGTCCCAAGGAAACTTGCTTTTAGAGGAGTATCCTTTAAAGATATCTATAACATTACTGCCCCATTTATTGATAATGGCATTGAAACACTGGCAGGAAGAGTTGAGGATAGGAACAGTGAGCTTTCTGAAGTTATGTTTTTTCAAAAATATGAGGATGTTTGGTGCCATGTACTAGATGCTCCTGTTTTTAATCTCCAAGATCCTTTCTTTACAAAAATCAAAGATGAACTTATTATTGGTGGTGTGGAAACTTTCCAAGATGCTGCTGGTGGTAATATACATTCCTGGAGAACATTAATGTATAGAGGTACGGATATCTTTCATCTCAAATTATTTTTTATAGGTCCTGATAATATGAAAGATTTAAGGATATTTGAACTTAACAGTAGTGAAATAGGTGTTTTTTCAAGACCTCAAGGTGAAAAGGGTGGACGAGGCAAAATCGGTTTTACAAAGGTAGATACCCTTGACCATTTAAGTATTGGAATTATAAATAGTGCTTCTCTTCTTAAAAACCTATTTAACGACTCCGAATGGGGTGGAACTAATGCAGTATATCCTTTGTTTAGTGATTATGTTGGCGTTCTTGGTCATATAGCCTGCTTCGATGAACATAAAAGCCTTCACTATTACTCAATGTCATTTGTTTTTAACACTGAAACATTTGAATATTCTGATGTTAAAATTTTAGCAGAAAGAAGTGATTTCCTGCCAGGAGAAAGCAAAAGACCTGACTTAAATGACGTTATATTTAGTGGTGGTATAGTACTTAATGATAAAAAAGCTTCTCTTTATACAGGTGTAAGTGACACTGAATCACAAATTATTGAAATAGACAACCCATTTGTTGATTTTATGAAAAATAATAAGAAAGGAAGTATTTAATGAATATTGATAGATATATTAAAAATCCTATAATAACTCCCAAAAGCGTCCTAGCGTCAAGAAAAGATTTTGAGGTTATAGGCGCTTTCAATGCAGGAGTTACCATATTAAATGGCGAAACTATTCTTATCCTTAGAATAGCAGAACGTCCTATTAACAAGGATAATAAAAGTATCAAAGTTCCTTTTTTGGATGACAATCTTGATTTGAAAATAAAAACTATTAAAACAAATGATGCAAATTATGATTTTAGTGATTCAAGAGCTATCCATAGAAAAGACAGCAGTTCAGCTTTTGAATATCTAACTTCTATCTCTCATCTAAGGATTGCAAGAAGCACAGATGGAAAACACTTTAAAGTTGATGAAAACCCATTCATATTTCCTAGTAACAAATATGAAACATATGGAATCGAAGATCCTAGAGTTACAAAAATAGATGATTCTTATTACATAGCTTACAGCTCTGTTTCAAAATTCGGAATCGTTGTTATGCTTTCTAAGACAGATGATTTTAAAAAAGTCAAAGATTTAGGTATAATATTTTCGACAGAAAATAAAGATGTTGCACTTTTTCCAGAAAAAATAAATGGTAAATATTATGCATTAAACAGGCCCATTTCCTCAAGTATAGGAAATCCTGAAATATGGATTTCAGAGTCTACAGATCTTTTACATTGGGGTAATCATAAAATACTTATCGAAACAAGAGATGGAAAATGGGATTGTAAAAAGATAGGAGCAGGCTCCCCCCTTTAAAAACTGAATTCGGATGGCTTGAGTTTTACCACGGTGTAGATGAAGATGAAAGATATTGCATGGGCGCCTTGCTTTTGGATATAAATGATCCTTCCAAAATTATAGGAAGAAGTAATAAACCTATCCTTGAACCTATTACGAAATATGAGACAAAAGGATTTTTTGGTAATGTTGTTTTCTCTTGTGGTACATCTATTAATAATGGTATTATTAGTATGTATTATGGAGTATCTGATGATTCTATGGCATATGCACAATTTGAACTTAAAGATGTTATAGACTCATTAAAATAAATTGTATATTTAAGAGGTAATTATGAAAAAAAGTGTTATGCAGGATATAGCAAATGAACTTAATATTTCTAAAAATTCGGTATCCCGTGCCCTTTCAGGGAAATCAGGCATAAGTGATTCAACAAGGCAACTTGTAATTAATAAGGCAATCGAAATTGGTTATAATTATAACGAAAATAAGGCTAAAGACGATAAGATCAAGCATTATGCTTTAATAGCTTCACGTTTTGCTTTATCAAAGAAAGAATTTTTTGGACAAATTTATTTAAGCATAGAAAATAAATTAAAACAATCTAATGTCAATTTATATGTGCATTCTGATAGATGATTATTCTCTGAATTCACTTGATATACCTAAAACTATATCAAATAACTCTGTAGATGGTATTATAATTATGTCACACTTAACTGATGATTATATAAATAAATTATTATCTTATAAAATTCCTACAGTAATAGTGGACTATCATTCTCCAAATGTAAATTGTGATTGTGTTGTAGCTAAAAATAAATATGGTGCTTATACCGCAGTAGACTACCTTATTCACCATAATCATAGAAATATTGGCTTCATAGGTGATATTAATTTTTCTCCAAGTTACGAAGAGCGATGGGAAGGCTATCTACGTGCCCTAAGAAAAAATAATATAAAATTAAACAACAATTTTGCAATAACAAAAATTATAGAAGAAAAAGACGATGTTTTTGAAAAACTTAAAAGTCTAACGAAACATCCTACGTCATGGTTTTGTGCAAATTCAGGCTATGGATTCCTTTTAAGCCTTTATTATAATTCAAATGGCTTTAAAGTACCTGATGATATATCAATAATTTGTTTCGACAATACTGATTTTACAAAACTTGCTACTCCACCCATGACTTGTGTTTATACCGATTTCTCCACATTTGGAAATACAGCTATAGAACTTTTAAATTACAGAATCAATCATCCCGAAGAACCATATATTGATATTTCCATCCCTGTCAATATGGTTGAGAGAACTTCAGTTTCAAACATAAAGTTAAACTCTCATTGATTATTTGCAAAAGTAGTATACTTTAATTAAAGAAGTATACTCCCCATGTTATAAAACTAATGCAAAAAATATAATGTTATTGTAAATTTGCATGTAATCGAATTCAACTATAAAAAATAATGGAGGCATTAGTATGAATAAAGCTTGGTGGAAAGAAAGTGTTGTATATCAAATTTATCCAAGAAGTTTTAAAGATAGTAATGGAGATGGCATAGGTGATTTGGTAGGAATCACTCAGAACTTAGACTATCTAAAAGAACTTGGTATTGATTGCTTATGGCTTTCCCCAATTTACAAATCTCCAAATGATGATAACGGATATGATATAAGTGATTATCAAGATATTATGACAGAGTTTGGTAGCATGAAAGATTTCGATCAGCTACTTCAAAAGGCTCATGAAAGTGACATAAAAATCATGATTGATTTAGTTATAAATCATACTTCTGATGAGCATAAATGGTTTTTAGAGAGCAAAAAATCTAAAAATAATAAATATAGGGACTATTATATATGGAAAAACGGAATAGATGGACAGCCTCCAAATAACTGGGGGTGTAGTTTTGGTGGGTCTGCTTGGGAATATGATAAGAACACAGCTATGTATTTTCTTCATTTATTTTCTAAAAAACAGCCCGATTTAAACTGGGAAAATAAAATGGTGCGAAACGAAGTATATAAAATAATGAAATGGTGGCTGGACAAAGGAATTGATGGATTTAGAATGGATGTTATCAACTTTATTTCTAAAGATCAGAGGTTCCCTGATGGAAAAACAAGTGAAGGACATCTTTACGGAGATTTCACTCCATATTCTATTAATGGGCCAAGAGTTAATGAATTTTTAAAAGAAATGAATAAAGAAGTATTATCAAAATATGACTTAATTACTGTAGGAGAAACACCAGAAGTTAATACAGAAGAAGCTATGCAATATGCTAATGAAAACAGAAATGAGCTTAACATGGTTTTTCAATTTGAACATATGAACCTTGGAAATGGTGAAGATGGTAAATGGAGTTATGCTCCCTTTGAATTAATTCAACTAAAAAAAGTCATGACTAAATGGCAAAAAGGATTAGAAAATGGTGGCTGGAATAGTCTATACTGGAATAATCATGATCAGCCTAGAGTAGTTTCACGTTTTGGCAATGATAAAAAATACTGGAAAACGTCAGCGAAGATGCTAGCGACTTGTCTTCATATGATGCAAGGTACTCCATATATTTACCAAGGCGAAGAGATTGGTATGACTAATGTGGCTTTTGAGTCTATAGAAGATTATAAAGACATTGAGACTTTAAATGCTTATAAGGAGCAAGTAGCTATCAAAGGCAAAAAACAAATATCAATAATGGCAGCAATTCATGCAAGGAGCAGAGATAACGCTCGAACACCTATGCAGTGGGATGATAGTAAAAATGCAGGATTCACAACTGGAACACCTTGGATTAAGGTGAATCCAAATTATAAGAAAATCAATGTAAAATCTCAATTAGAAGAACTAGGTTCTATCTTTAATTATTATAAACAATTAATTAATCTTCGCAAAAAAACGAAATAATAGTATATGGAATTTACGATTTAATTCTTGAAGATAACCAAGAGCTATATGTTTACACAAGAACTTTAGGAGAAGAAAAGCTTCTTGTAATATGTAATTTTACAGATAAAATTTCTGCATTTGATTTACCAGAAGATATAAAGTATAGTTCTCAGCAATTTCTTATTGGAAATTATAAAATAAATAGTGAAGTTAATATAAGGTCATTTGAATTGAAACCTTATGAAACAAGAGTATATTTATTGAAAAATAATTAGTAATTACCTCTGTACATTATTGGTTAAGGTACAATTAGGGTAAATCCTTATTTTATAAAACTTTACACTAATTGTACAGTTTAGTAAATTTCACCCATAAAATTAAAAAGTTTTAACTAAAAGCCTATACTAACGTTAGGTAAAACATTTTTTAATGTTTGTATATCAGTATCACTTATTTGATTATCACTTAGGTCAAGATAGTTTAAATTAGTTAAGCTTCTTATTGAACTTACATCGCTTATTTTGTTCTCACCTAGAATAAGTTCGGATAAATTAGTTAAGCTGTTTATTGCACCTATATCGATTATTTGATTGTTATATAAGTCCATATATTGTAAATTAGTCAAACCTTTTATTGAATTTATATCACTTATTTGGTTGTTATACAAATTAAGGTATTGTAGTTTGGTTAAACCTTTTATAGCACTTATATCAGTTATTTTATTGTTGCCTAACTCAAGGTGAGTTAAATTAGGTAAGCTGGTTATTATGCTTATATCGCTTATTTTGTTGTTACCTAGTTCAAGGTATTGTAACTCAGGTAAATTTCTAAAAACGCTTATATCACTTATTTCATTATGATTTAGATAAACAACCTTTAAGTTAGTTAAGGATTTTAAGCCACTAATATCGCTTATTTCATTATCATTAAGTTCAATACTAGTTAAATTAACTAAATTTTCTATGCCACTTAGATCTTTTATTGTATTACCATAATTCTCTGAATCTAAATCTGTAATATCTGCAACATCATCTTGAAATAAATCACCTATTGGCTTATTTATAGTCTTTCTAACAAGTTGTTCCAAGTTGTTATCTTTAAAAGTTACTATAGGATCATTTACAGTTACAATAGAACTTGCTGAAATTTTATTATCTTCTGTTTTCGCAGTTATTGTGCAATTGCCAGCACCTACTGCAATTATTTTACCTGTACTGTCAACTGTTGCTACTTTTAAATTGGAGGATTTCCAATTTAAAATTGCACTTGACGCATTTGTTGGGCTTATGTTTGCTGTTAATGTATCTGTATCCCTAACATTTAAGGTATCTGAACTTTTATTTAAGCTTATGGAAGTTACCTTAGGCACTATCTTTATTTTTATGGCTTCAAGCCTTAAACTTTTTCCATTAGTACCAGCTTCATCTCCATCACTTACGAAAGGTTGCCAGCCTACACTTTGTACCTGTGCTTGGTATTGAATAGAATAATCGGGTAAATTTTCTAGTTTAATTCTAATGGCTTCAACCCGTAAAGCCTTACCACTTGTTCCTGCTTCAGCTCCGTCACTTACCCAAGGCTGCCACCCTATTCCTTGTACATGGACCTGGTAATCTATTTTCGCACCAGATGGCGCATTATCTAATTTAATGTTTAATGCTTCTAATCTTAAGGATTTACCAACTGTTCCTGCTTCAGCTCCATCACTTACGAAAGATTGCCAACCTATGTTTTGGACGTGTGTGTTATAAGTAACGCCTATTTCTGCTGTAGTGGAAATATCTGCTTTTACACTACTTCCTGAGTAAAAAAAACAAAGTGAAAAAATTAAAAAAGTATAAAATAAGGAATGACTAAATTTTATTCTTTTGCCCATATAGTACTACCCCCAAATAGATTATGTAGTTTATTCCATAAATGACTAAATCATTCTATTAAAACTAGTATATCTCATATTTAAAATTCATTCAACACATTTTAAAGAGCAAAGATGTTCTACGCCTCTAATGAATGTTAACCTAATAATGTACTTAATCTATGAATGTTTATTTTAAAAACACGAGAGTTTTAGCAAAAGAAAGCTAGGCTTAAAAGCCTAGCTTTCTTACTTAATGATGATTTTTTTAGTTAACTATTTTACTTTTTAACAATCAATTGATTAATGATTGATTGGTTAAGTGATGATTTTTTTGAACCTAATGAGTTAATTAAATCCATATATTTAAATGAATTAGTTGCATTCAACGTTGGTAATACAACATCTACATTTCCATTAATATTAGTTATATCAGTATTAAATCCTAGGTCTATTGTGTATATACCAGTTGGATCGTTAGCACTAGTAGTTGCTGTAGCTGAAGGATTAGCTAGTTTAATTATACTAGGTAAATCCACAACAAATTGTGCATTCCCATCTTCATTTGAAATATAACCATCATTATTAACAGTATATTTAATTGTAATTCCATTATCCCCAAGAATTTTCAGGTTATCAATAGAACTTAATGTTTTGTTTAAATTTGTAATTTCTTCTGGCAAATTGTTTGTTATAGCATTTATTTTAGTTGTATCAGTTATGCCATAAACAGATGCTATCCCTGATACGTAATCCTTAGCAAGGTTAATAGCATCAGTATTTCCAGCAACATTAGTCAAAGTATAATGTATTAAATCTTTTAGAGACTTATCAGTTAATTTCAATTCATAAATATTGTCCTGCTCATTTTTATTATCTTTAAAATAGCTACTACCACCTACATCACTAATATAGTTTGTAGTTGGGTTGAATTGCACCGCATACTTACTAATAAAAGCAAGAAGTTTTGGCTGAAACTCTTGGCTAAAGGTTATAAGCTTTTTATAATCCATTTGAGGTGCATTGGGATCAGTTTTCATATCAGCTGTGTCAAGTACAGCATAATCTTTACCCTGGAACTGTGTTGGTAATTTATCAGAGACTAACTTCGGAACCTTATATATCTCATTGATAACAGGTGTAGTTCCAGTTAAGTCTTCATTAACCCAAATACTTGTGCTTATTGGTGTTTGACCTAATTGCAAATTAATATCTTCTTGCATTTTAGCCGATGTTTTTGCTTGATTCTCATTAAGTTTTGCGTCAGTAGAAATTTTTGAGCTATTTATAAGCGGTAGTACTGTAGCCAGCGCTTGTTGTTCCTTGGCAGATTGGTTGGTAGCAGAAACGTTTAATGTCATACTAGTTTTAGTTTCACTGGAAGTTATTGTTTGAGATTTTTCAAATCCATTAAAAAGAGCTGTTCCTTCAGTTGAGCAACCAGCAAACAGCGAAGTAGCCATGAGTAAACCTATACTTAACGCTACAACTTTTCTTACTTTTTTCATAATTATTCCCCCATTACTTTTATATTTAGATTAGTGCATAAAACATGTCTACGCTTAAAATAGGTTTTAGTTTTAATATCTAACAAAGTATATTCTTTTGATAGTTAAAATATTTCATTAAATATCCTAAATGCCTAAATATTTCTAGTAAAACTAGTATATATCATAATTAACATACATTCAACACATTTTTAAATGCAAAGGTTTATATTTAAAACTTAAAAATTCATTTTTTTCTTTCTCATCCCAACATTTAATATCAATGCTAATATAATAAAATTAGTCAATATTGAACTTCCACCATAACTCATAAAAGGAAGGGTTATTCCCGCCACTGGCGCACGTCTGATTGTCATCCCAATATTTTGATAAATTGAAAAGGTTAATGCTGAGAAATATCCAACACAAATTAACTTTCCTAACATATCTTTTGACTGTTTTGATATTATTAATATTTTCATAAGCATAATAATATATAGTATCAATAATAATCCTGCACCAACTAGTCCCCATTCTTCACCTACTATTGAAAAAATCATATCAGTATGGGCTTCTGGAATAAATCCTCCACTAACCTGTGTACTCTTTAAAAAACCTTTTCCTAAAAGTCCACCTGACCCTATGGCAAGTATTGAATTATCAACCTGTAAAGTTGAATCTGTACTACTATTTTTGGGATCTAAAAAGCTAGTAATTCTTGTTAATTGATATGTCTTTAATAAATTGAATTGCCACATTATACCGCGAATCCCAATAAAAATCAGCAATATACTTAATATTCTCCTTATATTCAATCCAGGAATAAATAACATTCCAAAAACAATACAAATACATATTACTGCTAGTCCATAGTTTGGCTCCTTTTGTCATTTTTGCAGCAATGTCTGTATATAAAAGCAATGCTACCCCTATCCAGTATAAACATAAGAAAATTTAGCTATTAAACTATAATCAAACAAGAGAAAAATATAAGATATCATTAGACTGAAAGTAATGTAAATTAATTGCATTGTAAAGTACTTATGATCACTAACAATATGCGTTGCACTATAAATGTTAATACTACCAAATATAGCTATTATCAAACTAACTACTATTAAAGGTAAATCCAATTGTTTTCTTAGTTTTTTATCCAAAATCCACCTTTCCAATTTTTCACCTCCATAATTTGTCTAATTGTTTACAAACTTCCTTGAATTGCGTTATACTTACTTTTAAAATCTGCATTTTACTGGTGCTATACCTTATAGTCTACCTATCACATTTAATGAACAATAGGTTTTAAATTTATGTCAATATCATCTTTATAATTTGCCATTCTTGGATCATTTTTAAAATAACTTTCGTACATACCTCTGGCAACATTAGCAGCATCACTACCATAACCACCATCAAATATTACCACAGCTATTGCAATTTGAGGATTGTCAGCTGGTGCATAACCTACAAACCATCCATAATCTGCTCTACCCACTTCACTCTGTACATCAGCTGTATTAAATTCCGCAGTACCAGTTTTACCGCCTGTAGGTATAGGAAAATTGCCAAGTGCTGCTTCTGCTGTACCATCGGTGGTGCCACCTGTACCCGAAGTAACAGCATTCATGCCCTCCATAACTTGATTTCTCGTTTCTAGACTCATTTTGGCTTTATCTAAAACCTCAGTTCTAGTTTGAGACACTACCTTACCATCGGAATCTTTTATACTGTCAACTAAATGAAGTTTATTTCTTGCTCCACCATTGGCAATGGTTGCTATATAATCTGCCATCTGCAAAGGTGTAAAATTATCCATACCTTGTCCGATAGACGCAAGATACATATTGTATGGAAGACCTAATAAACCATGTCCTTGCTGTACTGATTGGTAGTTCACATCATTTACAACCGCTTTTAAATCACCATCAGTGAAGGTTGTGCCTTTATACTTAGGATTGTTTGCTATTAACTCCTTAAACAAATCCGTATATTTACTCTTTGAAAAAGTTCCATTTTTTACAGAGTTCTTTATATCAGTTTTAATTTCAGTTTTTATTCCTGAAATTTTCTTTGTATCCTCAGTTCTATCGTATAAATCTATCAGTGGAAGTTTTCCACCTGTGCCAGAAACTCCAGTAGTTAAATCTTGCTCAATATCTAAAAGATATCCCGAAGCTGATACGTTCTTCTGGGATACAGTATTATATACCTGACCGAAATTTTCATTTATTTCTATTCCTGTACCAGGGCTTGCTACACTGGGATCAGCTCCTAGTCCAAACCCCCATGCATACTTAGCTAAAATGTCATTTCCGCATTTTTGCCTTAATAATTTCCCGACATTCATAAAATATGGGTTACTAGATACTTCTATTGCTTTCGTTAAGTGTACAAGACCATTTGGTTGCTCTGTTTTAAAATACTGTATCTTACCTCCACCCATATCAAAAAGAGCTTGATCATCGTAAGGAGTATCAGCAGTAATAGCTCCAGTTTCAAGACCTGCTATTGCCGTCATTGGCTTAAAGATAGATCCTGAAGGAATACGTGGCATAGTTGCATAGTCATACAAGTATTTTGGATAATAATCAAAATCATCCTTTCGAATCGTTGTATTGCCACTTATACTTGTGTCTATTGGGAACATTTTGTCAATTAAACTTTGCGGCTTTCCCTGAGCTAGTGCCATCTTTTCATAATCTGGATTAAAATATTTTTCTATTTGAGCGTCAGTTAATCCTTGTGACGTTGAAAAATCATTAGGATTAAAACCCGGAAGGCTAGCAAGTGCTAATATTCCACCAGTGTGAATATTAATGGCAATAGCTGCTCCTCTTGTAGCGTTAGTTGTATCTGTACCATCAGTAACTTTTCCTCTTTGTTGTAACGTTTTCATTTCAGTATCTAAAGCATTTTCTGTGGCATATTGCAAATTCGCATCTAATGTAAGCTGAACATTGTCCCCTGGAGATGCCTGCCTTGTCGCAAGTTCAGTCTTCACCCTACCTTGCTTATCAACCTGCACCACATCTCCTCCGTTAGTTCCCTTTAGCTCACTTTCCATTGCAGCCTCTATTCCCGAAGCTCCAATATAATCAGTACTTGTATCATAGCCTTTTTCCGAATACTTCTCCTGATCATCAGGGTTTATTTTACTTATATATCCCAGAACCGATGAAGCAAGTTCTGCATATGGGTACTGTCTCCTGGGCTGATTTTCTACATTTATTCCAGGTAATTCTGAAAGGCTTTGCTTGAATATAAGCGCTGTGTCTTTATTTATATTACTTGCTATATTAACTGATTTGTATTCAGAAAAGCTATTCATCTTTATACTGTCTTTTACTATTAAATACCTTCTTAATAAATCTGGAGTTGTCTGTATTTTTAAACTTGAAACTCCTTTTATCACACCATAGTTCTTAAGAAGTTCGTTATAAACCTTCTCAGGAGTTAATTTTAAAAGTTCATCATTAAGCTCCGTAGTTTCAGTTTTTGTTAATTCTGCTTCCTTTTTATTATTAAAATTTTTCTTCAATAAGCTACCTTGAAACTCTCTGTCTTTTAAAAATCTTAACTGCATTATTTGTATTTCCTTAGGGTCACTGGCACTAAATTCGAATCTATATGGTGCAATTTTTAAAGCAAAACTATCTGTTTGTGATTCTCCATTTTCATCCAAAATTTTAAATATCTTTTGTAATGTTGAGAATAGTTTTGTACCAGCCTCATGGGTATCTGTATATGTAAGGTTATAACTTTGTACTTCCGTTGCAAGTTCTATTCCATTTTTGTCTGTTATTAAACCTCTTGGTGCTTCTATTTTAACAATCTTATGTGCATTAGTATTTGCTGTGTCGCTGTAATATTGTCCATTTGATACTTGTAAATCATATAGCCTTACACCTAGTATTGAAAATAGAATTACCATTATTACTACTAGGATTGAATACCTATTAAATATCTTTTTTAATATCTTTTTTCTTTCCATTTCATCACCACATTAAACTTTCTTTTTATTATACATAATTTAATATATTTAAGCCTTATTCTTTTATTATATATAATTTAACATATATTACAATGTATATTATCTCAGTCTATGCTTTATTTGGTCGCAATATAAAAAATATTAAACCTGAATTTAACAAATTAGTTTTACAAAATAATAGTTATCACTAAGAAAATATTATGGACCCCTGTATCGGACTTTCACAGACAATATTGTGTCCATGTCGAGCACACTAAAAAACCACAGAATTTTTTCTGTGGTTTTCCTATTGGATAATTTAATTTATTTTGTTATAACTCCTCGTAAGTAAGGTATTAGCTTTTCTTTCAAATCCTCACGTTTAAGTGCATATTCTATATTTGCCTGAATGAAACCAAATTTATCTCCTATGTCATATCTTTTTCCTTCAAATGAACAAGCATAAATAGCTTCTCGTTTTAATAATTCCCCTAATGCATCTGTAAGCTGAATTTCTCCACCTTTACCTGGTTTAGTTTTCTTTAATATATCAAATATATCAGGAGTTATTATATATCTTCCAAGAATAGCAATATTAGATGGTGTTTCTTCTTTTTTAGGCTTTTCAACCATGTTTTTTACCTTATAAACCCCTTTTTCAATCTCCATACCTTGAATGATGCCATATTTTGATACATCGTTATAATTTACTGGTTGAACTCCTAAAATAGATGTATTATATTTATCATAGCACTCTATCAATTGTTTTAAACATGGGACTTTGCTATCCACTATGTCATCTCCAAGCATTACCGCAAATGCGTCGTTCCCAACAAAACTCTTTGCAAGACTTATGGCTTGTCCCAATCCTTTGGGCTCTTTTTGACGGACATAATATATATTAACCATGTTGCTTATATCTTGTACTAGTTCTAATAATTCTTCTTTCCCGCTATTTTTTAGATCTTCTTCAAGTTCTGCTGACTTGTCAAAATGGTCTTCAATGCATTTTTTGTTTCTTCCTATTATTATCAATACTTCTTGAATTCCTGAACTCACTGCTTCTTCAACGATATATTGAATTGTTGGCTTATCTACTATTGGTAACATTTCCTTTGGCTGTGCTTTTGTAGCTGGCAAGAACCTTGTCCCAAGTCCAGCTGCTGGAATAACTGCTTTTTTTACACTCATACTATTACGACCTTTCTTAATGACTATTATTTGCATATTGACACTAATAATAAAAAAATTATTTATTATTATTATTATTCAGAGATAATTTACAACTCATCTCTGAATACTACTTTTATTTACTTAAAAAACTGTCAGTGTACGCTTTTAAATCATATAATTGTTCGGATGAATTCATGCCACCTTGTCCGCCTGCATTGTTACTCTTTGAATCGGAACTACTTGTTTTATTAGTAGTTGTTGTTGTCTTATCAGTGCTATTATTTGTTTTAGTAGAATCACTATATGCGCTTACTGATACGAGTTTTCCAGTTTTTTCAACCCAAGTCATAATATCTGTGCTTGAATTGCCGCCTCCGCCCATTCCACCAGCCATTACATATCTTATTTCACCAGCTCTAACCATTTGTTTAAACTGGGCTAGAATAACTATTTTATCGCTTCCTAAAAATCCTCCTAGGGACATTACAGGTTCTCCAGTACTAATTATTATGTCTGCTGCAGAATTTGATGAATTAACAACTAGTAGATATTTTTGACTAGCTGTTTTATTTTTCTGAAGAAAGGTTATAAGTTTTGTGCTACTGCTACTATAGCCACTACCCATTCCACCACTTTGCGTTCCAGAAAGTAGTTCTAGGCCTGCTGCTGGGAAAGAACTGCTAAGTTTTGTAAATAGAACAGCGGACGAGCCAACTAGTGGTGTTATTACCATTCCAACTAATGCTAGACTTATTAAAATTTTCTTAAGTTTTAGCATTGTATCTATCCCTTGGTCTCCTTCTATTTTCTTTCTAACATTTAAGATTCCAAGTATTACAGATGATATTACACAAAGTAGTGTTACTAAAACAATCAATACCTTGATTATATTTGAATAACTAATAAAGTAATAAAGCATCAATAAATGAGTTACCCCAGTTAACAATAAAGCCTCTGGTAATAACCATGCTCTCCATGTTCCCTCTTTATATAGTTCCCACATTGCTACAATTCCAATTCCTGCTAGTGCTGCAGTTGGGGGTGCAAGCATTGTTAAGTAATATGAATGAAATGTCCCTGTGTTAAAACTAAAGTACATGAATTCTGGTAAAAACCATGCAAACCACATTACAATGGCTTTTTTCCGTTTGTTATCTAAAGAAAATTTTAATTTTTCCTTTATGAACACTGCAATAAATCCTAATAGCGCTAGTGGAATAAACCAAACTATTTGATCAGAAAGTATACTCTTCAAAAATAATCTTGTGAACCCTGAAGTTATCTCGCCACCGAAGGTACCTTGAAGTTGTGATGAACTACCACCACCTTGCATGCCTGTTGGTGCAGTACCACTTGGCTTTGTTCCGCTTGGCATAGTACCGCTTGATTTTGTTCCACTTGGTGCACTCCCTCCTCCTTGCATTCCGCTTGGTGCTGCAGCACCCCCACTTGGTCTTGCGCCACTTGGTGCTGTACCACCGCCACCACCACCGCCGGTTTTAGATGAACTACTTAATGAGAATCTTTCACTCCCATTATGTCCAACTATAAGTTCTGTAACTGTGTTATTAGTACTACTATCTACAAATGGTCTACTTGATGCAGGTACAGCGTCAACAATTAGTGCCCAAGACAAAGAAACTCCAAGAAGAATAACTGTACAGATAACAAGATGAGCTATTCTCTTTTTTATAGATATTGCATTTGAAAGTAAATATGTTAAATACAAAGCTGGAATTACTAGATATGCCTCGGTCATTTTAACATTAAAACCAAGTCCTACAAATATCATACTTAGTATTAGATATTTAATTTTTCCCTTTTCTGCTGCAATCAATAGTGCCCAACAAGCAAGCAATAAAAATACTATAAGTATATTATCTATGGTATTATTTCTACTTACTGCTACAAAAACTGGTGTTATTGCAAGAAATAATGCTGCTAACAGTGCTGCTATACTTCCAAATGACTTTTTAACTAAATGATGTACTAATATAACCGATATTACTCCTGCAAGCGCTGATGGCAAAAGTATACTTACTCCACTAAATCCAAATATTTTAGCCGAAATTGCTTGAAGCCAAAATCCTAGTGGAGGTTTATCTATTGTTACAAAGCCTGCTGGATCAAAGGATACAAAAAAGAAATTTTTCAAACTTAAAGTCATGCTTTTTACAGCAGACGCATAATAAGAATTTCCGTATCCTTCTATACTCAAATTTCCAAAATTTAATATTGCAGATAATAATACAATAATGCTTAGTGCAACATTGTCTTTTGTTAATTTTATTTTTTTCATTTTACCTACACCCCACTTTTGTTGTTTTAAGTAATTTTACTTATGATTTCCTTACCTATGTATAAAGTATAGCAACTATTTATTGTGCAAATATCAAATTCTCATGTGAACTTTATGTGATTTAGTAAAATTAGTCCTAGGCATATGAAATTTCATTATACTAAAATGAGCCATATGGTATTGATTGCTTAAATAAGGGAATAAAATAAGTGCCAGAGAGGCTTTTTTGAGATTGCACAATTACTATAGAACTGCTGAATTCTTCTTACAAGGTACTGATTCAAGACGTAATGAAAACTTCGAAAAGAGTGTTGAAATTTTCGAACAATCAATGAACCTTATGTATTCACACTTTTAAATTGTTCAAATACCATATGAAAGTACGTACTTAAAAGGATATTTCTATGGTTCATTAGACTATGATAAAAATAAAACTGCATCTAGACCACCTTTATTATTTATAGGTGGATCGTATAAAAGCATGTATTTCCTTTAATGTATTTTATGATACTTATGAATCAACTATAAATCAAAATCCTCAATTAGAAAAAATATTAAGTCTACCAGTAGAACAAAAGGAAGCTTTATTCATGTAAATAGCCAAAACTAATTTTAAGTTGTGATTGCTTTAGTCTACTATGTTGTAGCATTACCTATATGTATTACGTATTAAAAAAAGCCACATCACATATGATGCAGCTTTTTTGGGACTGTTTCGTCTCTTTTTTCAGAAATAGTCAAATATTTATTATTGTCCTATAAATGAGCGGATTTGGTAACATGTTTTACCATGTAAATTTAAATCAACTATCCTAAGCTACTTTTAATGTTTTTAAAATAGCATCAATAGATATTCCTTGGCTCGCTTGATTAAAGATCCAAGATATTCGTTCTTTTTTGACTTCGTTTCTTGCAGTTTTAATTCCAGTACTGAAATTTAGTGTACCATCACTTACTTCTAATTCGCAGTATACATAAGTTATCATTAGCAGCAAAAAAATATCTGTTTATGCTACGATTGCTTCTTACTTGATAATGATTTAACCCAAGATGTTTTTTTGTTTCTCTAAAAAATGTTTCAATTGGTCAGCTGTTTTTATAGTGATTTAAGAGTTCTTCAGTTGATAGATCAGTATCTAAACTTATAAATGCTCTTAAGCAACCAGGTTTAAATAGAGCTTCTTTAGGGCAACAAAGTGTGATCAATGAATTTTTCACATCATTAAGCTTGCCTCTATATGTGTAGATATAATATTCATTTTTGTAAGCTTTGACCAGGTCGACATCATCTTTAGTTATTATCTCACACATATGGTTAAGCTTAATTCCAAGCTTTTCATGACCTTTTGGATATATTACTCTATTTGTTCTCAAGCCACCAATGTAGGCGTAGGCTGAATCTTTTGAAACATCAAATAATTTTTTATTACTGTAACTATCTAAAATTTTTTTGCATCCACAAAATGTTATTATCAAATATTTCGCCGGTGGTCATGAATCTTTTTTCATTGCCCATATAATTGCTTTTTCAATATATTCATTCCAAAAATCCCAGTTATGAATACCAGTACTTTCAACATACGTATGCTCTATCTTCTGTGAAATTAAGAAATCCCGATATCTATGATTTACTTCTAGCAAAAAATCTTCAGTACCACAAGCCATATATATTTTAGGAATATAATCATCTTTCTTCTTTAGCTTAACCCGGATTATTCATGAGTTCAAATTTTATGGGAATTTGTGTTAAAAATCTCGTAGAATTTGAATTTGTTCATTTCTTAGGATGAAAATTTTCAGCGATTGGTAGGAATATATCAGAAAATCATCAATTACATATATTGTCATCAATAAAAGGGCAGACTACTCCCTCGAGTTCTTAAAAATATATTATTACCATATTTTACAAGTAAAAAAACAAATTATGTAATCACGTAGCTAAAGGAATTTCTTGGATTTTATTTAAGATATTCCAAAATACCTTTTTATATGGGCAACTACTGCATAGCTTAAACTTTAAGTATCGTCCGCCTTTAATTATTTTGGCAGCAACCTTAATCAACCTTGTACGAATAGTTTGAATTGTCATAGATTTCATCGGTGTTTTATCTAAACAAAGATTTCTGAACCAGTTATTGAAATTATACGCTAGTACCATTTCTTGAAGTTTATTTGCATTAGCTATAAATTCAGTGCTGCTCATCTTATCAAAAGACAAACCGAGCTTTCCTTCCTTTATAAAGTTTTCCATCACACCTCTGTTACAATAGAATTTAATAACTAATTCCGGAAATAATGTCATGTTTGTAACAATAAAAGTATAGTTATAACACATTTGCCCTTCGGGCTTTTCTATTTTGACAACAACTCTGCGTTCTTTTTTCCAACTTGAGGCTTTATATTTAAATTCACCATAAATAACATGAGATGAAATCATGTCCCTTTTACAAAGTGAGGACATTCTTTTAGCAAATTCAGAAGCTAACTTATAAAGTTGAGAGCTGACTTTTAATCTTATAGCATAAAAAGTATCTAGCTGTTCTGCAATCTCATATAATTCTGGAATAGCAAAGCCACTATCTCCTCTTATAAATCTTGTCATAGAAGGGTACTTACTTATATATCTTTTAAGAACAGGACCAATAAATCTTACAGCTTGTCTTGACGTATATACGTTTCCAGAGCGAAGCTCCGCTTTAATTAAATCTCCAGTTAATCCATCAAACATAAGTAACGGATGATATCCATTGGTCCCATAGTGAGAATTATAATCTGAACCATACTGCTCACCATAAGTCTTCAAATTTGTAGAATCTATATCAAAGAGAATATGTTCAGGCATTGATAAAGAATATGTCTTATCTTGTAATATCTCATTAATTTGTTCATAACTTTTTAGTGTCTTGATATTAACTCTGCTATTAAATCTTGATAAGGTTGGTTGAGAAGCGAGAGCTTCCTTATTTAGAATATTAGTGAAAGTTGGATCATACCTTAGTTCATCAGCATCATTATCCGCATTATAGCCTGCAATGTACTGATATATTTTTTGAATAGAAATATCTTCATTTTTATGAGTTCTTGATTCTGCAGATGGATCATTTACATAAAGATTATTTTTGATGGTCTTACTAAATCCAATTTTTTCATCAAATTCTTTGTATAATAAAAGACCAGCATCTGATGTCAAATTTCCACCTTTAAAATTTATTTTTATTTTGCTATTGAAATTTAGTGATTTTTCTATTAAACTGCACATATGAGTCTCTCCTTTGTTATTAGTTTTTCTGCAAATTAACCATAACAAATTTGAGGCTTTTTTTCTATACTTTTCATCACTTTTTAGGTGAAAAGTTAAATATTTATGAAAATCAGTATTTAAGCCATGCAAAGCATGGTTTTTTATACGTCATGAATAATCCGGGCTTAATTATAAGTGCCTGTGGATCTTTATCACTGCCTAGAAGTTTATTTAAATCACCAAAAACCCTTGTATAATATTTATAGTCTGCAACTTCATCTTTATAATCGCTAGTAATCCCAGCAATATTATAAGTTATAAGAGCAGAAGATAATGCTATTATGCGACTAAAATTTTGAGAATATTTTAGTCCATTTCGAATTGCTCCATATCCACCCATAGATAATCCACCTATAAATGTATCTTCTCTTTTATCTGAAAGTGGAAACATCTTACGTGTAAATTCTACTAGCTCATTCCCAACAAATTCTGCAAATAGTTCCCCTTTATCAATATCATCTAAATAAAAATTATTTTCGACAGATGGCATAAATACTGCTATATTATGTATTAGTGATAATTCTTGGATTTTAGAACCACAAACCCAGTCCATATGATTTCCCGAGTAACCATGTAAAAGATATAGAGTTTTCATTGGTCCTCTTTCAATTTTCTCTTGACCAGGTATCTCAAATGTATCAATTGGTATAAGTGCATTAAATGTAACTAATCTCTTTAAACATTTTGAAAAAAAGTTTACTTGTAAAAAAGCCATTTTATTTCATCTCCTATAGTATGTTTAATTATTAATTTATTTTATTTATCACAAATATTTAAATGGTTCTTTTGCATCTACAAATTGTACTGAAGTACCTTTGAGCATTGGAGCTAACCATTCACCCATATATTTCATGCCAGCTTCTTCGCTGCGTTCATGCCCTAAAACAAGCATAGCTTTATTCATCCCTAAGGAAGTAGCGTCACGAATGTATGGACATAGAGTCCATTCTATGATATCACCACACACAATAACATCTAAGTTCTGCTCCTTCATTAGAATCATAGGAATTTCTTCTCCACCTATTCCTAAACTTACTCCACCAACTAAAATACCAACTCTTCTACATTTAGTATTAAGCGATCCTACAACTTGAATAACATCAATTCCTAATTTTTTTTTAAAATTTTCTGCTAATTCTTTCAAAGATATTTCTGGTATCTCATAACAATGTGGATTTTCTTTAAAAACTTCTGCCAATCCTTTGAAAGACGTTTTTTTTATCTCCCCGTAATGTGGAGATTGTATTACTTTAATCACATGATCTTCCCAGCCTATCTCTTTTAATAAACCATCATAAATTAAATCAGTAGGTGCTGCATGCATATGATCATGGAAACGCCAAATTGCAATACCGTGTTCTTCTAGTATTTTTCTCTTTTCTACATATATTGGGTCTTCTTTTAACCATTCCGTTTGATCTAATCCAGTATAGAATGTTGGTTCATGAGTGATAATAAAATTGGCTCCACAATTAATTGCTTCATTGATTACATCTACAGTTGCCATAAATGTAGTTACAACACCTGTTACTTCTGTATCAAAACTACCACTCATAAGTTGGTCACAAGTTTGTTCAAATTTAACACCACCAAACTTGTTTATAATTCCATCTATAATTTGTTTTACCTTCATAATATAAAATCCTTTCAATAAATACTTTTTTAAACAAGTTCCTACTACAAACTACTCTACATTTTATAGCGTAGCCCAACTATAAATCAGATATTTATACAAATAAGTTAATGAATTATCATGTTATACAATGACTTCAAAGGGTTTCATCGGATTATCGTACTTATTATAAAGATTAATTTCATAGTAACCTGTCTTAGCAAAGGAAATGTATACTTCCTCAGGGAATTCTCCCTTGATCAATAAAACATCCTCAAAAATAGAAACTCCCATTGGAATAAGTGCTGTTCCCTCTGCATTCACAATTGACAATGCATTCACCTGCTTACCCTTTAGATGTAAACCATCTGCATTTTGGAAGTCAATCCTTATTCCTTCCGGAACCCTCTTGGCATTTAAGAATTCAGGAGGATTACACAATATATTTTCACCATAAATATGTCCTCTTGCCAATAGAGCTAGACGAGTACCGATTGGTTTCTTATGCTTCGGATGGATATCCCATTCCATACCGGCATCGGAAGAGCTAATCATCCAGGTATCAGGTACTGTTTTAGACACAAGTTCCTGTTGCTTACGCAGTTCTGGAAATTGCTTACCGGAAGCTAATAACCATTGGTCAAATGGAGCCAGTTGTACGAACAAAAACGGCAGTTTATCTCCCCATAGTTCACGCCAGCATTCAATCATTTTACTAAAAACCGTGCCATAAATTTCTGGTTTTTCATCATCGCTTTCCCCCTGATACCAAATGACACCTCGAGCGTTATAATGTGCAACCTTTTTCAGCATCACTTCATACAATCCACCAGGACGCCTTTCATAATAAGGTCCTGGCTGTGGTAAAAGCATCTTCCCCTGATCACCTGACATCATTTGAATTAATCCTAACTGCTCCTCACGAGAAAGTCCCGGATAAAACATTTTGCTCATCATTTCATCTTGTAATGGATTTGAATGGTCATTCATAGGATTAGCATGAAAATTAGACTTATATTCTTCAACATTAAGATCATTAACTGCTTCTTCATATGATTCAAGCCATGCTTTTCCTTCATTATCCTTTAGATAATCCGGATCCATCCAGGCGCAGGCAGGAGTACCTCCCCAATTACATCCAACTATACCGATAGGGATGTCCAGCATTTTTTGCAAATTCTCCGCAAAATAATAACCTACGGCAGAAAAATAAGGTAAATCCTCTTTAGTACATGTTCTCCAAATGCCAAATCTGGAATAGTCATGTTCCTCAAGCTGTCCTTCATAGGATACTTCTGGATAATCAAAAAACCGGATATCAGTATTCATTTTTTCATCCAGAACGCTTTCTTTTTCTGCATCATATTGTAAAAAATATTCCATGTTGGATTGTCCACCAGCCAGCCACACTTCCCCGATACAAATGTTACCATATGTCAAGGTCTCGTTACCATCCGTTATTGTAAGTTCTAAATTCCTCTCAGCTTCTAGTGGCGGGAAAACCAGCATCCAATTACCATTTTTATCTATAATTCCTTCTACCACTTCATTTTTCTTTCCTTTTAGTCTACCCGTGATAGATCTACCAGATAGACCAGTTCCCCATATATTAAACTTCTTTTGTTGCTGAATCACCATATTATTACCAAAAATCATTGCAGTTTTTAACATTAACCTCTCTCCCTCTCCTAATGGATATTAGTAAATGGCTACACGTTTGAAACGCCTCATACAGCATATTGGTCAGTTCCTTTCACTGGATCAGAGCTATATATATCATTAATTATTTCCAATTTAAACAAGTTCCTACTATTCAGCAGCACCAGGTGTTACTGTGCCTTTTATATTGGGTACTGAAACTATTCAACCTGTAATTCTAATTTATCTTCATTTATATTTTCCACCTCAGAAATGGTTGGCAATGAGGAGATAGCACCTAATTTTGTGCATACTTTAGCCCCAACTTTATTTCCAAAATAAATAAAGTTTTTTAATTTATTAAAATCTTCGCAAATTTCATGTGGATTGTATAGCTGTGATATTTTATATAGTACCCCTCCTACAAAGGCATCCCCTGCTCCTGTTGAATCAATTGATGTTACATTAATGCTATTAACAATTTCCGTTCTTTTTCCATTAGAAATCATTGTTCCATCTTTTCCTAAGGTCACTGCAACAATTTTATTTTTACCTATGCTTTTAATTCCTTCAGCTAAATCTTCTTTACCTGTTATTAATTTTAATTCCCCATCGCTGAGTTTCACAAAATCAGCAATTTCTATACATGCAAGAGATAGTTCAATAAATTCTTTAGTTCTAGCTCCCCAAAGATTATCTCTAAAATTAGGATCAGAAGATATAAAAATACCTTTAGCTTTAGCTTTCTTCATAATATCCATATAAGTATTCTTCATTTCACCACCTAGAAGAGCTGTTGCAGAACCAAAATGTATTATTTTATTTGAAAATATTTTATTAATGTCTAGTTCTTCATATTTTAGTAACTCATCTGCACCTCTATTAAAAACAAAATCTCTTTCGCCATCTGATTTTATTGATACAAAAGCTAGTGTGGTATAAGCATTTTTATCTAATACAAGCATTGATGTATCAACCATGTTATCTTCTAATGTGTTTTTTAAAAAAAGACCAAAGGCATCATTACCCACTTTCCCAACAAATGAAGCTTTTCCTCCTAATTTGCAAATAGCAGTAGCAACATTTGCAGGAGCACCTCCGGCTTTCTTCTTGAAATTTCCTCCAGTTATTATACTTGAATTAATATCCGAACATATAAAATCAATTAGAAGTTCACCAATACATAATACATTATTCATACAAATTGCTATGATTTAGTAAAACCATAGCATTCACCTCCCTATATTTAATTCTTATGCAAATTAATAAGTTGCTGGTTAGTAGTATTGATTTTACAGCCAACAACTTATTAATATATTCTTTTACTGTTATTTCAAGAAAAAGTTTAATGTTTTATTAAATAGTTGTTCTCTTTGATCTACAACACCCCAAGAATGATCTGCTCCACTTATTATTTCAAGCTTAGCTTTTGTACCATAATGTTCAATATAAGTTTCCGCATATTTAACTGGTGCAATCCAATCTTTGTCTCCATGAATTATTAGAACATCTTTATCAAAGTTTTTAGCCCTACCGTAAACATCTAAATTTATAGCATCGTCTATTAACTTTTGACTAACTTTTAAAGTGTTGAAATCAAAATATCCTTTTTCTGCAATCTCTTTGGCGTATGGTTTTCCTTGTAATGTTTTATTTATTTTAATTTCATCTACAACAACAGCTGCTGGTGACCACATACATAAAGATTGTACATCTTCATTTTTTTCTGCAGCTACAATACTCGCAACAACACTACCAAGACTCATGCCCATTAGATTAATATTATTGAGATCAACAAACTCTAGAGTTTTTACAAAATCAATTATTTGTTTTCCCTCATTAACCTCATTTGATATAGTAACATCAAAGAAGTCACCGTCACTCTCACCATGACCTGACAAATCGAAGCGTACACTAGCAATATTATTCTTTTCTAATAGTCTTGACATGTTAACAAATGAGGAAAAGTATTCAATTCTATTAGCACCAAATCCATGGAACATAATTACAGTTGGAAATTTGCTTTTGCCTTTACTTTTTGGAATATGAACTGTTCCTCTTAACCAATTATCTCCACATTTAAAATTTACATAGTTAATCATTTGAAAATCCCCTTCGTTATTTTTTTATAATTTAAACTGACTCATTATGTCTCTTTGCAAGCTCTGAAAGCATTTCTTCTCTACAAGAATCTAAACGATAAAAACATATTAATACAATACATATAATTAAAGTTATAACTGGTAGCCACACATAGCAAAATGAAATTGCGTTTAGTGCTGAAGCTTTTTCAACCACATTTGGGATAAAACCTGATGTTGATAATATAAATGACATTAACACACCAGCAATACCAGCACCACACTGTGTTCCAACTGTTCCAGCAGATGTAACTAGTCCTTGAGCGCGTACTCTAAATTTCCACTCACCGTAATCAACTGTATCAGCAAACATTACAAATACTATACTCTGTGCTCCACCTAGTCCAAAAGATGCAATAGCTGCCCCCATAAGTGTTATTACTATGGAATGATTTGTTGTTGCTACAAATAATATTAATTGACCAACAACACTAATAAGTAACCCTAAAATAACTATATTTTTATTTTTTAACTTTTTAGCAACGATTGGAACAAGCGCCATAGCTAAAATCATAGCTAAAGCATTTAAACCATTAGCTATGGAAGCTATATTTTCATTACCAATGTTGTATTTGAAAAAGTATACAGTTGCCTGTAATTTAACAACAATTCCAGTGAAAATCACAAAGTTTAAAATAGCAAGTATCCACCATGGCACATTACGAACAAGTGCCTTAATGCTAATAAATAAAGATGCTTCCTTTTGTTTTTCTACAATAACCCTTTCTTTTGTGTTTTTAAAAGCTGTAAGTTGCAAACACACTGCGACTACGCCATATAAAAGTAATGTTAAAAAGAAACCAGTTTTCTGATTACCATGTCCTAAAATTGACACTAATGGTAATGTTGCCATACTTGCAACAAGAACACTTACTTGACCACATACACATCTAAAAGTATTTGCTTTAATTCTTTCCTGTGGATTAGTTGTCAAACTAGGCAATAATGCTGTTATTGGCACTCCTACTGCTGATGCAAAAATATTCATTAATATATAAGTTACATACATATAAACTATTTGTCCATTAGCACCAATACTTGGTACAGAAAAAGTCATAACTCCAATAATAGCAAATGGCCAGGTAAACCATAAAAACCAAGGTCTAATTTTTCCCCATCTAGTATTTGTTTTATCAATCATTGCACCAATAATCGGGCTTACAACTCCATCCAGTACACGAACTACCAAGAAAAGTGTTCCTACCGCTACTATATTGACCCCAGCAACGTCTGTATAATAAAACATTAAGAAACTAGAAATAACAGTAAAAACTAAATTGTATCCAGCATCACTTGCACCATAACTAAGTTTTTCCTTTAATGACAATATGACATTTGAATTTGAATTTGAATTTGACATTTTATAATTCCCCCTTCATCATAAAAAATAGCTTTCTACAAACGTTTACTTGAATATATTTATTGTATATCAACCGGTACCATATGTCAACCGGTTTCATATAACGTTTTCATATTTTTTAATAAATAAAAAGGATGATGTCACAAACATTCACATCATCTTTTATATTTAAATTATGTAGTAGTTCCTTCAATAAGTTTCACAGGTATAATTGTCTGTAAATCTGTATCATTATAGGTACCATCAATTTGTTTTACTAGAATGTTTACTGCCACCTTAGCAACTTCTTCTATTGGTTGCTGTATAGTTGTTAGCTGTGGCATGCACGCCCTAATAGTTTCTGTCCCATCGTATCCAATTAATTTTAAATCATTTGGGATATTTATATTCCTTTTTCGAGCTTCATTAATTACTGCACAAGCAATTAAATCATCACTTGCAAAAATGCCATCAACATCTTTATTTTCATTGAATAGTTTATTTACAATTGCAATATGCGCGTCTTTTTCAAAGCTAGCTGATATTTCATAAGTAATAGGTATTCTATCTACTGCCAAAAGTACATCTTCATATGCATTCTTTCTCATATTTGCTGGTGTTTTTAATTCAATTGGACCACTAATATGTATTATTTTTTTACAACCTTTATTCAATAATAATTGGGTTGCCATTTTACCACCTTCATAATTATCACTTGAAACAATAGGAATTTTATCTGATAAATAACGATCTATTGCAACAACGTGAAGATTAGCATTTGCATAATCTAATATTCCTTGATTATGTGTTCCCACAATTATTCCGTCAACTTGATTCCTTAGTAACATATCTAAATACTGTTTTTCTTTATCAATATGATTCAAACTATTGCATAGCATAACCTTATAACCTAACGCCATACAAATATTTTCTATATGAAAAGTTAATTGCCCAAAAAATGGATTGCTTGTAGTTGGAAGAATCAATCCAATTATATATGTTCGATTATAAAAAAGTGACCTTGCTAAATCATTTCGATGATAATTTAGTTCCTCCATTACTTTATAAACGTTTTCTCTTGTTTTTGCGCTAATATAACCACGATTATTTAAAATACGAGAGACCGTAGTAGAAGACACACCTGCTAATTTTGCTACATCTTTTATTTTGGGTTTCAATTGCTTTCCCTCCCTTGAATTATTCACATGTTTTATAGTATACTATAAAACATGTGAAAGCAATTGTACAATTTTTTAGTACATTTGAAACAAAAGCTCAATGATGTGCTCCAGTAACTACTAAATCTCTTTTAATTCTTCAAATCTCCCTATATTTATATCATAGTAAGTAATTTTATATTCATGAGTCTTTAGATTCGCACTCAATGTTGTGTTAAACTCATCTTTTTTCCATGTAAGTTCAATGTTATTTATAGCGCAATCTTCATTTACAAACAAATCACCATCAAAAGCTTCATATGAATTTCTAAATTTCATTAAATTAAACAACCGCTTAAGCACAGGTCTTTGTAAATTAATCTCAATTTCTTCTTTCGAATAATAATGTCTATTAATATTTCTACCGATCTTGGTTTTTTCAAGTAATTTAATATCATTTTCACCAGCTAATAATCCAACATAATATACTTGTGGAATACCCGGAGTGAAAAACTGAATAGCTCTAGCTAATAGATAAGATCTATCGTTATTTGCTAAAGCAGAATAATAAGTACAATTAACTTGGTAAACATCAAGATTATTATACGCCATTGTGTTGTATATCTTCTTTACGTTTGCACCCTTTGAAAACAAATTGCTTTTCGTTTCATAAATTTCATCTTCAGTTAATAGGTCAGCAACATCAACCACACCAATTCCATCATGAGTATCAAGAGTCGTAAACTGTTTTCTTGGGCATATTTTAAGCCAATTATTAATTCGTTTATTAGATCCACTATATAATGTATACAGCAATATCATTGGCAATGCAAAATCATATACCCAATATCCCTTTTCTGCTAATTTCATTTGCATTGAATAATGTTCATGTATTTCCGGTAATAATTCAACTCCATATGGATTAAGTATTGATCTAACAAAATCAAGAAGTTCCCAAACATCTTTTTCAATAAAAAAACAATTTGTCCCAGGGCGTTTTGTTGCATATGCAAAAGCATCTAGCCTTACAATAGATACTTTCCTTTTGCAAAGATAAACTAGAAAATCTTTAATTAATTTTTTTGTTACATCTGAATATATATTTAAATCTATCTGTTCTTCATTAAATGTACACCACACTTTTTCACTTGTACCATCTGAAAAATCAACATCAATACATGGGGCTTTTGGTTTTCGTTTGTATATCAAATCTATGTCTTTTTCACTTGGCTCACCACCTGGCCAAAAATTTTTGTACCTAATAAATAGGTCTGCATAGGGTGATTCATCTTTGTTCTGCTTGAAATCTTGAAAATACTCAGAACTCTTGGAAATATGATTTATCATAAAATCATACATTAAATAAAAATTTTCTCCGATTTGTTCTATATCATTCCAATCTCCAAAATTTTTATCTACTTCTTTATAAGTAAGTGGAGCAAATCCACGATCCGACGATGATGGATAAAAAGGTAATATATGAACTCCTTCAACTATTCCTCTAAAATGCTTGTTTAAAATTTCGCCTGCTTCTTTTAAATTTTTTCCAAAGCTATCAGCATAAGTGATTAACATAATTTTATTTTTAATACTCATTAGAATACTCCCCTATCTTTCATAATTTAATGTATGTTATTTATTTATTTATCTACAAATTAATATAACCATAAATGATTATTTCCTATTTAAGTAGCCTTAGTGATCATGCTAATTATTGACACTATTTATAAAACAACCTCCCATAAAATAAAATTTAAAAATCATAATATAATTATATATCGTTTACATATTTATGTCAACCGATTGACATAAATATTATGACTTCATCCTGTTCAATTTTCACACAATTTTTTATGACTAACTAAATATATTATGGATAGTTACCTAAAATTCAAATAAAAAATTTTAATATATTTATATATTCTGTTTTCGCCTATGCCTTATTAAAACAATACAATTAATAGTGCTACCATTAATTATTGTTTATTGTTTATTGTATATTTGCCAACAAATCAACTTCCTAGCCAATTAAAAAAAATATAAAAAGCCCTGAAACTTAGCGTTTTCAAGGCTTTTCTGGTGCTCCCGAAGTGATTTGAACACTCGACCTACTGATTACGAAATAGTTCTTTCATAAAAAAGTCAGAAAATTTAAAATTATATAAATGCATGTAATTACTGATATTAGTAGCTTATAAGCATTTTAACAAATATCAAATAAAATTAAAAAATATAATTTTGCCAACAAAAGTGCCAACAAATAAATTTGTCATTTGCCTTTCAAATACTTTTCAACTTTTTCATCAAAGTCTGATTTATAATCTCTATCCTGATGAACTTTTGAGTTAGATAATTTTTAGCAACAATAATATCTGATTTTAATATTTTGCCTCTTGGTGCATTTTACCATGTTTTTAAACCCATGTTAGGTTTATTTGCACTTGCCCTATCTTTAATTATTTCTGCTGCTGTATGACCTGTAATAGCCCAATGTAATTTATTTTGAACTGTAGCATAAAAATTTTTACTTACATCTGAATTTCTATCATAATCAATACTACACTGTGCATATATATCTGTAATCTTTTGATAAAATCTTCTTTCTGAAGCTCTTATTTCTCTGATTCTTTCTAATAGTTCATCAAAATAATCTTTACCAAAATTAGATCCATTCTTTAATCCTCCATCATCTAAAACAAAACCTTTTATAATAAATTCTCTTAATGTTTTAGTTGCCCATATCCTAAATTGAGTGCCTTGGACTGACTTAACTCTATAGCCTACTGATATAATAACATCAAGATTATAATAGTTTGTCCTGTATTTTTTACCGTCTTTAGCAGTTGTCAAGTATTCCTTGACAACTGAATCAATTTTCAGTTCATTTTCCCTAAATATATTATTTATATGTAAGCTTATATTCTGTTTTGTTACTTGAAATAACTCAGACATTTGACCTTGACTTAACCAAACATTTTCATTATAAAATAAAACACCTAAATTAATATATCCATCATCAGTCGTATAAAATAGTATTTTTCCCTCTTTAGGCTCTATATCTTTGTCCATTATCTTCCTTGATACCTCAACGTTTAAATATAAAAATATCTCTTAAAATTTTATTTGTAATTTTATTTTATTAATTAATAAACCTTAGAACCAAAATTACCTGCTTTTGCACGAATCGTCGCTGTACATTAAAATTTTTTCTTATATTCTTTTCCCCATTTCCACATGGCATCATGAATAGGCTTCAAGCTAAGCCCAATTTCTGTTAGAGAGTATTCAACTTTGGGAGGGACTTCTGCATAAACTTTTCTATTCACTAGTCCACTTTCTTCCATAGCTCTAAGATGCTGAGTCAAAACTTTTTGAGAGATTGATCCAATAGATTTTTTTAATTCACCAAAACGTTTAGTTCCTGAAAGCAAATCCCTTACAATTAAAATCTTCCACTTATCACCCATTAACGAAAGTGCCGTTTCTACAGGACAGGCAGGCAATTCTTTTTTATCCATAAAACATTTCCCCCTTCAAAAACCTTATAAATATACAATGGTATATTATTGGTAGCTATAGAACTTTAAAGTGCTTACTTTACGTTTGACACCATTGACACTATTATAATATTATAAAACGAAAAATTGCAAGTTTAATTTTGAAGGAGGTTCATTATTATGACTTAAGTACTTAATTTTAATTATACTCAATGGAGTACAACATAAATCACTATACTTATATAATAATTTTAATGTAGTAAACAAATCAAAAAACATAGGTGGTATGGTCAATGAAAAAAAGAATTATTATAATAATTTTATTGTTCACAGTATTTTTCCTAATTGGATGTGATACTTTTATAGTATCTCCTCTTATCCCAATTATTGTATATGGACTTAAAGTAAAAATTGGTAGTGGCGGATACCTAGTAACTGTATATTCACTTTGCTATGTGCTTTTTTCTCCTTTATTAGGACCAATATCGGATCGTATTGGCAGAAAAAAGATGATATCTATAGGAATGTTAATATTTTCAATTGCATCCATTGCTACAGGATTGTCAACGAGCTTTAGCGCAATACTTATAGCCCGAGGTTTAACAGGGGTAGGAGCAGCTTTTGCTGCACCAAATATTTGGTCATACATCGGAGATTTTTTTAAGTATAAAGAAAGAGGAAGAGTTACAGCTATAATAGCGTCAGCACTTTCGTTAGGCATGATTTTGGGTGTTCCTATAGGCTCTTTTTTAGCACAATTAATAAATTGGGAAGAAAGCTTTTATGTTTTGGGAGTAATTTCAGCCATGGCAACTTTATGTATTTTAATAATATTTCCAGAGATTAAAGTGGAAAATTCCACAGATGGAGAATATGGAGAACAATTTAAAAAAGTTTTTCATCAAAACACTGTAATATATAGTTTCTGTGTTACTTTATTTATTTCCTTTGCGAACTTTGGGTTATATACGTTTTTAGGATATTGGCTTAACAAATGTTTTAATTTAAAAGTATCATATGTTGGATTATTTTTAATCATAGCTGGAATAGGAAATTTAATAGGTATGCAGGTTGGTGGTATTTTAAGTGACAAATATAATAAAAAACAGGTAGTGGTTATTTCAACACTCTTTATGGGCATAACTTTAATTTTTCTTCCCTTATTTGCAAATAGTATTTATTTAACTGCCATTGACGTATTTTTATGGTTAGGAGCAGGCGGCGCATCATTTGCAACAATGCAAGTAATTGTTACTCAATTAAGTGAAGAATCAAGAGGTACTGTTATGGCAGTTAATAACTCTTTTATGTGGAGTGGTACTGCTTTAGGATCAGCATTAGTTAGTGTAGTAATTAATAATTTCAGTTTTTCTGTATCCACCGTAATATGTGGAACGTCAGCTTTTATTGCTAGTTTAATGCTAAAATTCTTAGTGAAGCAGCATTCTCTTAGTAATGAAGATATAGATTTATAGAATACATCTGTTTAATTAAACCATCCCTTGTTAAACTGAATACAATCATTCTACAAACCATATTACTGCTAATAAAACACTTAATATATTTGCCAACAAAATTGCCAACAAATAAATTTGTATTTACCCTTTAAATACTTTTCAACTCTTTCATCAAATTGTGATTTATAATCTCTATACTGATGAACTCTAGATTCTCCATACTCACCTTCTGCTGATGTATGACCTGTAATAACCCTATAGCATAAAAGTTTTTACTAACATCTGAATTTCTATCGTAATCAATACTACACTGTGCATATATAATTTTTTGATAAAATCTTCTTTCTGAAGTTCTTATTTCTCTGATTCTTTCTAATAGTTCATCAAAATAATCTTTACCAGAATTAGATCCATTCTCTAATTTTCCATCATCTAAAACAAAACCTTTTATAATAAATTCCCTTAATGTTTTAGTTGCCCATATCCTAAATTCAGTACCTTGGGCAGACTTAACTCTGTAGCCTATTGATAATAATAACATCAAGATTATAATAGTTTGTGCTGTATTTTTTACCGTCTTTAGCAGTTGTCAAGTATTCCTTGGCAACTGAATCAATTTACCCTTCTAAAACCCTATAAATACACAATGGTATATTATAGGCACCTATAGAACTTTAACATGCTTACTTTACGTTTGACATCATTTCTCTTAAACTTTCATCTTAAAAATGTCCATGGATAATAAAATATTACATGGAGGAAGACTCTTCTTACGATTATAATTAGGCTGTAATTATAAATCATGTAGGGGATATTATCAAGTGGTATACAACCTCCATTTAAGCCCAAATATATTTGTTATACTATATGATTTGAAAAGGATAACTAAATTTTTGACATGTTTAAATAACCTATTACCTTGTCGATTTATAATGGTTGTTACACAGACCATTTAAGACTAAACAGGTTTCATGCCATTAGAGGAAGGTGTTTATATGAATAAAACAACAAATCTTTTTAATCGTAAATTTTACATTCCTATGATTTTGGGATCGATTCTAAACCCAATTAACTCATCAATTATAGCTGTTGCTTTGATCCCTATAGGGCATGCATTTGGCGCCCCACCATCGCAAACAGCTTGGCTGATTTCAGCTCTGTATCTTGCTACGGCAATCGGACAGCCTGTTGTTGGAAAAT
This sequence comes from uncultured Clostridiaceae bacterium, assembly GCA_963725425.1. Classification (GTDB taxonomy): domain Bacteria; phylum Bacillota; class Clostridia; order Clostridiales; family Clostridiaceae; genus Clostridium_I. The sequence continues at coordinate 176,857 of CAVRYJ010000041.1, read as the reverse complement.
TGATAGATACGTTTGGTCCAAAGCCCTTATATTTGATGGGTACTGCTTTAGTAGGGATAGCAAGTATAATTGCTTTTTTTTCTCCGAATATCTGGTGTTTGGTCGTAGCTCGCGTGTTAATCGGACTCGGGACTTGTGCTGGGTATCCTTCGTCCATGTATCTAATTCGCATGGAATCAGATCGGACAGGAGAAAAAAGTCCGTCTGGAATTCTCACCATTCTCTCTATTGCAAACCAATCGATTGCTGTTATAGGTCCCGTATTGGGCGGATTGCTCATTGGAATCGGTGGATGGCAAAGTATCTTCCTTATCAATTTACCGTTATCAATTGCCTGCCTTATTTTAGGAGCAATTAGATTTCCAAGAATAAGTGGCAGTAGAATAAAAAACTTAAAGATGGATTATGCTGGAATATTTCTGTTTGCAGTAATGATGATATCACTACTCTTATTCATTATGAACCCGAAGATCAGTCTTATATATTTACTGATAATCTCCTTAGTAATTTTGGCTGTTTTTGTTTATTACGAATCGCGAATAGCCTCTGAGCCTTTTATTCCGTTGAATGTGTTTATCGGGAATAAGCCACTCATTGCAACATATATCCGAACTCTCTTAACGGCAACTGCCTGTTACAGTTTTATTTACGGATTTACACAATGGCTACAGGAAGGTAGAGGACTTAGCCCGTCAATGTCGGGAACTATCTCAATTCCTATGTTTATCGTCGCGCTGCTTGTAACGAGCCTTACCGGAAAGAACCCGCGAATTTTTAAGAAAATGATTTTTGGCGCTGGATCTCTTGTTATAGCTTTTATTCTAATTTTGTTTTTACGCGATAACTCAGCTATCCCTTTTCTTTTAATAATAACGGGGATCGTTGGAATTCCGCAAGGACTGAATAGCTTGGCAAATCAGAACGCGATGTACTATCAATCACAGCCTGAACTATTAGCTTCTTCCACGGGTATTATGAGAACCTTTCAATACCTGGGAGCAATGATTGCGTCTGCCGCAAACGGAGCCTTTTTGCATAACGGCGCAAATACAGCAGGACTTCATTATCTGGCTGTATTTCAGGTTGTGATATCTGGGGGATTGTTGGTTCTTGTCGTTTTAGACCGATCAGTAAGAAAGATAGGAATCGATAATATACGGGATGGAGAGAAAAAAAAGGTTTATAGGAAAGTTTAATCCTTAAATAGGTAAAAGAGCTTTTAGAAATCCTAGCAGCTCTTTTACTTATTTAATTAATTAATGCAATTATTTCTTCGGTTGTTCTAATTTTACCTATCTTCGGAAATATGTTTTTACAAACATATTCATGTTCACCTTCAATAGAAGATGTCATTGCATCTTCTACAAAGTATTGATTAAATCCTCTAGAATAGCCTTCTCTTGCGGTAGTGTCTACTCCAATCCCTGTAGAAATACCACAAAGTACTATTGTACTTATTTTACGTCTTCTTAACTGCAAATCTAAATCCGTGCCATAAAACGCTCCCCACTGTCTTTTAGTTATTTTATAGGTATTGTCTATATCTGCTATCTCTGGTACATAAGCATCAAAACCTTTGGGAAATTTAAAATTACTTGGTGGTAAATCAGTCTCTGGTTTTACCATATCCTTCCCATCCGAAGTAGAAACCCTTACAAGGACAACAAATACACCCTTAGCTTTAAAATCCTCTATCAACTTTCTTGAGTTTTCTACAACCTCTTTAGCACTGTAAGGTGAAGTCTTTCTACTTGGATTTACTATACCTTGTTGAAGATCAATAACAACTAGTGCAACTTTATTACTTTCAATAAATTCAGGTTCCATATTTTATTTTCCTCCTTCATGATTTTCAATTACGGCCTAATTATAATTGTAAAAAGAACTTTGCTCCATGTAATATTTTATTATCCATGGACATTTTTGCGATAAAACTCTGAAGGACTTATATGCTCAATTTTTTTAAACATTCTGCTAAAATAAAATTCATCAGTAAATCCAAGTATTTGTGATATTTGATTTATTTTTTTGTCTCCTTCAATAATAAATTCTTTGGCTTTATCTACTTTTATTTTATTAAAAAATTTAATTATGGGATATCCAGTAGTTTCTTTAAAAATTCTTGATAAATATGTTGGCGAAAGTTGCACTAAATCAGATAATTTAGCTAGAGTAATTGTAGAATTTATATTATTACGCATATATTCAATAATTTTTTCCACTTTTAGGGACGTTGAATAATTTTGATTATTGTTTTGTGTATTTTGAAAAATTTCAAATAATAGTTGCTGAAGTAAAGTTTTCGAAATAAACTCATATCCTGGCAATTTATAAATCCAATTTTGGACCAACTTTTTAAATGTACTTTTAATTTGATAATAATCCTTTAAGCCCTGCATTGGAAGTAATGGTAACATATCAGTTTCCATTTTAATATCCCATTTATTACCGCTAGATTCCACAGTTGCATAGCTAAAATGAACTGTAAAACAACTAACAGGATCTTTAATATCTTCCTCCATAACATATTGTATATTCGGGCAAATATATAATAGTGCACCTTCTTTTAATTGAAACTTTTTATTTCTGACTATAGTGTAACCAGTACCTCCAGTAACAAAAATGAGTTCATGGTGCTGAAGTGTTCTATTAATTTTTATTGATTTTTTAACCACTTCATTTTGTCCACTACTATTGCAATAATGAAGATGAAAAAATAAGTTGTTTATATTCATATTTGCCTCCACATTTTGAAACTAAGTTACCATTAAAAGCGTAGTCTTATTATAGTGAGTCCCTCCAAAAATACTACACCTGTACTGATCTTAAAAATATGTACAAGTGTTTTTATAAATATTGATTATTTTTTATACTTTAAACAAAACTTACGATTAATAACCTAAAACTTTCTTCCAAATCAGTAGCTCCTCTAAAAAAAACGTCACTTTCAAGAGAGACAAATCCGTGTACAATACTACTAAAGCCCCGTATTATATGCATAATCAACAGCTTCCACGTCATCTTCTTTTCATAGACATACTGCTGAATTTCTCAGAGATTCCTCTAGTTTTTCTACACCTAGGTCCACAATTCCTGCATATAAACCATTTAGTCCATCTAAATGGTTATATAACGAAGGAGTTTTTATTCCTAATTTATCCGCTAATTTATTAAGAGCTATATTTTTGAAGCCAATTTCTTCTATTAATTCGGCCGCAACCGCAATTATTTTATCTCTATTTAACATTTTTTCTGTCTCCTTAGTTTATATGCCTTATTGAATTTACAAACTAATATATCCATATAATAAACTAATATCATTAGCATGTCAACAAAGTTGATTAGCTTATTTGGGAAATAAATTTATTTTTGGGTAGATACATTGCTACTAATCCATGATTTAAACAAATAAATAAACATATCAGTTTAAAGGTGTTAAAAAATGATGATAATTTTTCACTTCTTAATTATTGGCTTATTTATCTTTATGATGACATAGCTCATTCTTCTCCCTCAATATTTGCTCTTTACCCCACTCTTCAATAGCCATCATGGCAGGAATTAAATTTTTTGTATGATCTGTTAGAAAATATACAACATGTGGTGGTATTACCGAATATTGAATACGTATCACAAGACCATATTCCTCTAAATCCCGCAATGACCGTGTTAGCATAATGTTAGTAATTCCATTTAGTTTTCTTTTTAATTGGTTATACCGCAGACCTCCATCGGATAAATACCGTAAAATTGGCAGTCGCCATTTTCCTCCCACAATATTTAGTGCGTGCAAAATAGGACGATCATCACCATAAATATTTTTTCTATTCATTATTTATTTCTCCTCTGTTAATCATCTAGGGCACAAAAATGTGCGTAATTGCTTATTTATTTCTTAAAAGTATAATGTGTACATAAGTTAAAGTCAATTAAAAAGCTTTAAATAGAAAATTTTAAAGGAGAGAACTGTATATTAAAATCTAAAAATTTAATTATATAAAAATATGTAATTAAATATTATACAAGGAGATGAGCAACTAATGAATATAGTGGCTATTGCTATTATTATCGCCATAATAGTTGGAATTCTAATTCATAATCATTTTAAGGAACAAGAAATTACACTAAAACTATACCTTTCGTTCATTATATTTTTATCATTATCGATCTATTTTTCTAGTAGAAATGCCAAAAATAGATTCAGGAGTTATTAAGGAATTTATAGGAAGGTTTATTTTAGGAATCTTAATTGGAATATTACAAGGGTCTTTAGTAAATTTATACTTAAAAAATCAGAAGATAATGTGTAAAGGTACTGCAATTGGGTCTGCCTTTTGGCTGATATTGATTCCTGTGAGATTATTGATACTTCCATGGATTGCACAGATTTCACAAAGCAGTGTTAACCTTGGCGATTTAGGACATTTAGGAGTATCTTTATCATATGTTTTTGCTGGGCTTGCTATATCAAAACCAACTATAATTATATTAAGGAAGAAATTCACAAACAAATTTACGAGCAACAATTTTTTTGAACAAACAGGAATGAAAATAGAATCAGATTGAACTTTGTAATAAAGTTATTATTACTATATCTGTAAATTTAAAGTAACCACGATAAAATAAAGATTTAGTACTAGTGTTTATAAAATATACTTTTGCCAACAAATCAGTGTTTTTTAGAAGCTTACAAAAAATTTAAAATCCTGTGAAGTGTTAATTTCGCAGGATTTGCTTGGTGCTCCCGAAGTGATTTGAACACTCGACCTACTGATTACGAATGTGTATCTTTGCTTATTTTAGGACATACTATCTCGTCTTAACCCCTTATAAATAGCCATTCTTATAATTTCAGTTATTCTATTTTATGTTGATTTTATGCGTTTTTCTGCATCATTGGAACCCATTTGGAACCCATTTTTTTATAGAGATAATTCGCTATTTTAAAAGGTTATAATGGTATACGTATTTATTTAACTGTTCATCAATATCCTATAACTCAAATATAGGGCATACGTTATTATAAAACAAATTACAGATACTAGTACAATTTATCCTATAAATATCTGTATTGAACTATGTTGGTTAATGTTGGTTAATGTTGGACAACTTAAAAATTTCATCACCTATAAAAAATGACGATACAATAACAAAAAGATTAACACATCATACTATTAATATAGGCAATACTACACACATGCCTATTAATGATAAAAACTCCAATTGCATGATCTCCTAAAATTTTCATTTAAGCTTTTTCACTTATAATTTCATATTATCACAAATTTACTTTACAGAACTTACCCTCTTTGTGCCTATTTTTTTCGTTTTTATGCCATTTTATTTTCATTATTATTTTTATTTAATTCTACATAATAATACCCTATAGAGTATACTTTTTAAGTCTACTTTATAGGGTCATTTTCTATTTTTATAACAAAGATAAAAATAAGTCTCAGTCCATATTCTTAGTACTCTTGAATAAGCAATATTCCTAAGAACATATTTTTATTTCTATCATATCTCCTAAGAGACCTGGATATGCCCCATTTTTCACTTTTTCAATTTGAGATGGATGCGTTATAAACCATTTGTTTTCCTTAGTTATTATACTGTTTTTTATATTTTCAATAGGCCTATTTGTTCCTTTTAATAAAACCACAATAGTGAAAAATCCATTTTTTTTAACTTTACAAGGAGTATAGTGTAGAGTGGTTCCATATAATTCTATAGCCTGTCCTTTCTTTAAATAAAAAGCTTTGGCTTTGCTTGAATCATATGTTTTGCCAACCATATCTTGAACCTTACCTATAATCAAGATACAGTCTGTTAATCCAATATTAACTTCACTTCCTTGGTGATATTCAACCCCGTTTAATGAAGTATTATGGCCTGTACAACTCCCTGCTTCGATTTCTAATTTCCCGTAAACACTATCCTTTATTCTACCTATCACATCAAATGTTTCAAGTTCCTTTATACTTGCGACGTATTCATTTCCTTCCCTAGGAATTTTCACAGTTTCTTCCGCGTACTTAATTAACGAAGAAAAATCAAATCCTGTTAGAGGCTTTCCATATTCTCTAAAATCTATATCTTCTACAGTTTTTATTACTAAGTTTTCATTTAATTTTCTAATATCTTCTACGCCCATTACATCACCCATTTCGTTATAAGTTTAAATACTATTATTTTTATCTTTCTTTATCTGTTATTTGCTGCCATTCTCTTAAATGTAAATCTTCTTCCCCTAATACTCATTGATAATTGATATATATTCTCTGGTACTGTACATCCAGCATATCCACCATCTCCTATTGCATGGATATCTGCACCTGTTTCCTTCATTTTTAAAGCTATTTCTCTTATAGTATCTACATCTGCACTTTCAACAGAACTATCTAAAAATGCCATTACAACTGTACCTGGTTTATATGAGTGAGCAAACTCTACACACTCTCGTATCATATCCACTGATATTCCATGTCTTGATCCAGGTGCCGGTAAATCTATAACGTCTGCACCTGCATCTATCAATTCTTTTATAATTTCTTTAGCAGGTCTTTTAGCTAGAGGATCTCCTAAAACTTTTTCTCTTACTCCATCTTCCCATTTACCTGAAAATATTAATGCTTTATCACCAACTATTTCTTTAGCCATTTTAGTTGATTCAATAATTGTTTCTATTGTTGTTCCTGCTCCCGGATTACCACCTAGAACTATAAAGTTTGCACCTTCTTCTAAGCAACTCCTAACGTTTTCTGGTGTAGCTATAGGTCCATGACTGCTAACCTTTTCTTCACCTTTATTAGGACATCCTAAATATATTCCAATAGGCCTATTTATAAGTTCTTTTAGATCTTTTAATTTCATTCCTTGCATACCTGGATTATTATGTTTTCCGTCAACATGATAAGTATTCAACAGAATCATGTCTGCCCCAAAAGCTGCTTCAATTTCTGTATTTGTTACACCCTTTAGCATTCCTTCTCCAGCCATAATCAAATGTTGTGCCATTATAACTCTGCCTTCTGATTCGTAAATAGACTCTTTTAATCCAATTGCCGTCATTTTCTCAAAATCACTCTTAGTACAATCTATTAATCTTTTAACTTTAGCCATTTAAAATTGCTCCTCTCAAATTAAAACATTTTCTTATCTTTATTCATTTTAATCATTACTTAAATCTTCACAATTAGTTTCAATTACCTCTTTGTACCAGTAAAACTTTTTTGGTCTACGTTTTAAATTATCATTTTCATCTGCATGGACAAAGCCATATCTTTTTTGGAAGCCTTCACGAGTAGAATATAGGGCAGTAGCCCATCAGGTCAAATATTCAATACGATAATCATCAATAATAGTTCCATCATTTTCTACTTTATCTCATCTCCCATACCATTTTCCAAAATTAATATTGGAATTCTAAAGCATCTTCACTATAACTCTCTAGTTAACAATAATGCCATGTCATTTATAGTTATTTGTTTTTCAGCTGATACTACAATATTTGTAAAATCAGCTGTGTTAGTTATAACCATTGGCGTTGTAATATCATATCCAGCCTTTTTAATTTCTACAATATCGAATTCTACTAATAAGTCTCCTTTTTTAACTATCGCACCTTGAACTACATGTTGTTTGAAATACTTTCCTTTTAACTCTACAGTATCAAAACCGATATGAATTAGAATCTCTGCACCATCATTTGATTTTAAACCAATAGCATGCCCTGTTGGAAACAATGCTAAAATAACACCGTCTACAGGTGAATATATTTTACCTTCACTTGGTATAATTGCAATCCCTTTTCCCATTGACTCACTTGCAAATGCTTCATCCTTAACATCTGATAATGCTATTATTTCACCATTGCTTGGTGCATTTATTACAACGTCCATTAAATTATTTAATATATTATTATCTGAGTTTATAACTTTTGCTTCTGAAACACTTTCATTCATCTTATCATTGTAACCAAACAAATACGTTAATATTGCAGACATGAAGAATGCTACTAAAATTGCAACAATAAATCCTCCAAATCCTTGCCCCATAAATATTGGAATACTTAAAATTCCTACAGGACCAGCAGCTAAAGCTGCACTGTGAGCTGCTCCGGCAATCGCACCAGCTATTGCTCCAGAAAAGCAAGCTATATAAAATGGTTTTTTATATTTAAGTGTAACACCATAAATTGCTGGTTCAGTTATACTAAAAAGAGCTGTAATAGAAGCTGACAAAGTTAGTTGTCTAACTTTAGTATCTCTAGATTTTAGAAATACACCAAATGCTGCTCCGGCTTGTGCAAAATTAGATGGTCCAACCATACCATTAATTGTATTTCTGCCATATAAAGCTAAGTTATTATAGCCTATCGGAACAATTCCCCAATGTAATCCAAATACAACAAGAGCCTGCCATAATCCACCTAAAATAAATCCGGCTACAATTGGACTTAACGCATACAGAAATTGGTATCCATCACCTAAGGTATTGCCTAAGATAGTAGTTATTGGTCCGATTACTAAATAAGTGCATGGTACCACTATTCCAATGCATATCAAAGGAGTTAATACATTTTTAGCTACTGGATTAATATATTTATTACATATATACTCTAACTTTGATAAAAAATAAACTGCAAAAATAATTGGAAGTACAGATGAAGTATATTTCATAAGTACAACTGGAATTCCAAAGAAATCAATTGAAGTTTTCGCAGTAAATGCTGCAACCAAAGTTGGATGTATTAATGCCCCAGCTATAACTGCTGCAATAAATAGATTAGCCTTAAATTTCTTTGCAGAAGTGTAAGCTAATAATATAGGTAAAAAATAAAATACACTATCTGAAGCGGCGTTAAATATCATATAAGCACCAGAATTAGGATTCAATCCAAGACTTTTCGCAAGCATCAATAAACCTTTAATCATACCAGATCCGATAAGTGCAGGTAATATTGGAGTAAAGATAGAAGATACTAAATCAATTGCTCTATCAAATAGTTTTTCTTTTGTTTTGGGTTCCTGTTTACCTCCATCATCATCATTTGTCAATTTTGATATCCGTCCTATGGCATCGTATACATCTCCAACAGTATTTCCTATAATAATTTGGAACTGCCCGCCACTTTCTACAACACTTATAACTCCATCTAATTTTTGTATATTTTCTTTGTTAACCTTAGATCTATCTTTTATTTTAAACCTCAATCTTGTGGCACAATGTCCTAATGAATTCACATTGCTTTCACCACCAACATTTTTAATTATTTCTTTCCCTAATTGTGAATAATTCATTTTTTACATCCCCTTTATATTAAATATTCGAAGAAATAATTTGTAATTTATGATAAAGTTAATTTACCTATCACCTCCCTTAAACAATAATACTGATATTAAGTAATTTGTAAAATTGCTTAACAATTAATTATCCTAACTCCTTAATTGTTAGTTTTTATATTATCCTTCCCTAGGATCTTAATAGCACTAAAATATATAGGAAGTTTTTAACATGTTTATCTTTTCCAAATTAATCATTCATAATAGTGACTTTAATTGTATAAGTATAAATTTCAGTTAATCTTCAATATACTTCTTTCATTAGCTATTATTTAATGCTTTTGTCGTTCCTCTATTTCGCTTATCATCCCCACTCTTCTAGCATGTCTGCCACCTTCATATTTAGCTCCAAGCCATGAATCTACAATCATTTTTGCAAGTTCACTACCAACTACTCTTGCTCCAAAAGCTAAGATATTAGTGTTATTATGCTGTTTTGATAACATTGCAGAATAAGGTTCACTACAAACAACTGCTCTTATTCCATTTACCTTATTAGCTGCTATAGAAATCCCAACACCTGTTCCACATATTACAATTCCACAATCAACCTCTTTGCTAACTACTGCATTGGCAACCTTTTCACCATATATAGTATAATCTGTTCTATCCTCATTGTGATGTCCATAGTCCACTACTTCATGCCCTAAGTCTTTTAAATACTCTGCTATCTCAAGCTTCAATCTGTATGCTACATGATCATTGCCTATACCTATTTTCACGTCAATCCCTCCATTATTTTTTTAATTTTTCTATAATAGTTTTGTAGTCTTCATCTTTTCCAAATAAAGAAGATGTTCCTAAAATAAAACCGTCTACACCTAGATTTGAAAGTTCATATATCTTTTGTGGAGAAATTGCTCCATCCACCATTACTTTAAATCCATAGCTTTCTTTTAGTTTAATAATCTCATTTATTTTAGTATTTACAAATTGTAAATACTTTTGACCTGAAAATCCTGGATTCACTGTCATAATCATTATATAATCAAGTAATGGTAATAATTCTTTAATAGTTTCCACTGAAGTTCCTGGATTTATTGCTATACCAGTTTGTCTATCTGCTGATTTTATCTTTCCTAGTGTTCTTGTCGGATGCTTATCTGCTTCTGGGTGAATATATATTATATCTACTCCTAAATTTACAAATAGATCTATATAATCTCCAGGATTTTCAATCATTAAGTGACTGTCTATTAATTTTTTTGTATTTTTTCTTATACACTGAATATCTTGGGTTCCCATACCAAAATTAGGTACAAAATTTCCATCCATAATATCTATGTGGAAAATATCTATACCGGCTAAATCCAACTCTTTAACTTCTTCCTTAAGTTTGTCATAGTTTGCACACATCATTGATGGACAAATTATTTTTTTCACGGTTGATTCCTCCTCTTAATAAAATTAATGTTAATTTACAAGATAGTTGAATGAATTTAATTTTTTATAATAACCATTTTCTAAGTTATGTTTATTTTTGAGTAACCTTTGCGTAAATCCTGAGTAATCGGTTTCTCATGTTGCCATTATTATCTCATCATAATTTAATCTTGTCAATAGGTACTATTACTTTTTTCTATACAACGCTTAGCTAGTATGATATTATTAATTTGAGATATGCATTACTCATATAGATTAATCACACGGAGGTTTTTTATGGTAAATAACAAAAAAATATCTATAAAACAGATTGCTGCATTGAGTAACGTTTCTGTAGCTACTGTTTCTAGAGTTATTAATAATAATGGTCGTTTTTCTGAAGAAACTGCTAAAAGGGTTATGGATGTTATCAAAGAAAATGATTATACAGTAAACATGACTGCTAAAACTCTTAGAGTTAGTAAATCAAAAACTATCGGTATGATAGTCCCTGATATAAGTAATGAATTTTTTTCTACAGTAGTATTAGAAATCGAGAAATTCTTTTTTGATAGAGGCTACTCTGTTTTTATTTGCAATGCAAGTCAAAATGATTTAAAAGAAGCTGAATATTTTAGGAGCTTAGATTCTAAGCTTGTTGACGGTATCATATGTATATCGGGTCGTGAGGATATACCCCTAGATGTAATGAAAAGAGATATTCCAATTGTTTGTATAGATAGAAAACCTAAAAATGATAATAACGCGATATATGTTGAATCTGATCACTATTTAGGTGGCTTTATGGCAACTGAAGAATTGATTCAAAAAGGTTGTAAACACATACTGACATTAACCAAAAGTAATAGCTTATCTGTTACTAACCAGAGACTTGAGGGATACAGGGATGCTTTACGGAAATATAACTATACTATAAATCCTGACCTTATTATAAAATTAAGTGGGAACAGACCCAGCTTTGAAGAGGCCAGGGATACTGTTACTTACTTGATTAAAAAGGGGATTGAGTTTGATGGTATATTTGCAACTAATGACTGGAGAGCTCATGGAGCTCTCGTTGCACTTCAGCAAAATAAGATACCTGTGCCAGAAAAAGTTAAAATTGTTGGATTCGATGGTATTTCCGTATCTAAATATTGCAATCCTCCAATAACAACAATTAATCAGGACAAAAAACTATTGCTCTAGAAGCGGCTGACTTATTATATACTCTTATAATTGGAGAAGAAATTAGTAAGCCAAAACATATAATTATCCCTGTTTCTCTTATCGTAAGAGGCACCACCTAATTTCAAGCAGAACCTAAATAGATTTTTGTAAATAAAATAACGTTTCCAAAAAAGTTTCAATACTCCAAATATATAAAAAGCCTTATATACCAATACTTAAAGCTTATTTTATAAATGCTAACATCCATTTTATTGCAACCTTTTAATTGTAACGTTCACAGCAGTACTCCATTCACAAACTTAGGTATATCAATCCTTTACATGTATTTTATTATTCGTTTTGTTTTGAAAAAACTAAAGTTTTAATAATAGCGTTCCATAACATAAAAAAGCCTAAAACCCTTTAATATCAAGGCTCTAGACTTGTACCATTTTGTTTGTAGCGTTCCAAAAATCATTGCATTTTTTTGGAGTATTGTTTGCAACATATCCTTTAATAACGTACTGTAGCATCCTATTTTTTCTTATGTTTATAGCTTTATAATAATATGTACCTGCACAGTTTTGCATTTCTGCCCATACCCCTACCTCCTAAAAATTTGATAAAGGGAATATTTCACGAAAAAATATGGGTAACACGGTCCCCCGTAAATAGTCCAAAGGCTTTTTACCCCCTACCACACCCTTAAGTACATCATTACTGTATTGAATTAATTTTCCTTTTAAATTCATATATTGCACTTCTATTCAATTGGATTGAATTCTTGTTTAGATAGCAAATCAGTTAATTGTTTTATAGCCGTCATATAATTTTTAATCATAATATTATATATCTCTACCTCTGGGCTTTTTTTAGTTCCGAATTGATTTTCTCCATTTTGATATTCACTTACAACACCTTCCTCGTTGATTTTTTTCTGCAAATCTGCAAGTGTTATTGACATAAAAAACAGCATTTTCTATAATAAAATGCACAGCTTTTTTGTCTTTAAATCCACTTGCTGAACAATCTATTGGGTTTCTTTATCTCTCCCGAAATCCTATCACATTTTGATATATATAAGTTGCATTAAAAATAATTCATGTATTAAAATACCATTAATATAAATTCATATAATAATCCAAACTAAAAAAAATTATAAAAGTGAGGATTTTATATGAAAGCATTATTTTCTAATGATATAAAACAACAAATAGAAGAAATAAAAATTGCTTTAAAGGGAACAAAAAATGTGCGCATGTATAAAAGATACTCTGCCCTATTGAGACACTTTGAAGGGTTTAATAATAAAAAAATCGCTAAGATGGAGGGCTTGGAGCCACATGCCGTAGGCAACTATATTAGGAACTATAAACTAAATGGATTAACAGGACTTAAAATGAAGCCTATTCCAGGTGCTAAAAGAAAATTCAGTACTGAGCAAGAGCATAAAATATTTGAAATTGTTACAAAGAACACCCCAGACGAAGTCGGGTTTGAGGGAAGGAAAAATTGGACAATTGAAATTATAAGGCAGTGGGCTTCTAAAGAATTTAATATAAGAATGAGCCATAAGGGTATGGCCTTAGTTTTACACAGATTAAATTTAAGTTACACCAAGCCTACATATGTATTGGCAAAGGCTGATAAAATGAAACAAGAAAAATTCAGAAGTGATTTTGAAACACTAAAAAAAACACCTTAATGGCAAAGTAGCTCACATACTATTTGAAGATGAATCTATGATTAGAGATTATCAAGCTATACAAAGCACTTGGTTTCTAAAAGGACATCAAAAGAAAATACCAACCTACGGTAAGAATGCGGGAGTTAAGTTGATAGGAATATTAGACTATTCTACAGGCGGTGTATATTGCGAAGAACATGAGAGGTATGATGCTAAAGTATTTCTTGGATTCCTACAAGCTACGCTTAAAAAGTATCCAGAAGGTAAAATTGTTATGATTCTAGATAATGCAAGGATTCATCATGCTAAATTAGTACAACCCTTTTTGAACAAAATGAAAGATAGAATTGAGTTGATGTTTTTACCTCCATATAGTCCAGAATTGAATTTGATAGAGGGGTTGTGGGGTTGGTTAAAGTCATGTGTAATAAATAACATTTTCTTTAAATCATTATCTAAAGTAAGAGTAGCTGTACAACAATTTATAAGATATATAAATAAAATTCCTACACAAACTATAGATAGACTATGCGTTAAAATGTAGAAATTTTATTACAACTTATATATCAATACTTTTGCTACCATCTTTCATTAAAATCACCTACCTTTACCTACACTTGAACTACACCCCCTATATGGCGCTCCATGTGTTTTTTTAATGATTACCACCGGTCTTAAAAAAATGAAAATCCTTGTGCCTTAGGGGGGGCTATACCATAATTTTCAAATCAAATAAACAAATATCCAATCAATTCATTGACTAAATAGAATTATCTCACTTCACTGATTTTTATAATAAAATTGAGATTACTTTATGTGAGTAGTCTCAAATGAAATATTTGATTGTATAATATTTTTATACTTATATTGATGCTCCCGAGGTGATTTTAACACTCAACATACTGATTACGAAATAGTTCTTGCATAAAAGATAAAAAAGAAATACAGTTAATTTCAATTTTAGTTTCAATAAATAGTTTAATATCAACTCCTACTAAAAAATGCCCACCACAACAAAAAATGTTCACTCGTGTCCTCAAAATAATAGTGATGTGCATTTTTTCAACCAATACTATAAAATCCAATACTAATTTCACTATTCATATATTCATATTTATGCTTAAAAACAACAAAGAATCTTGAAATCAATGGTTTTACATTGTATTAAATTATAAATTTTCTTTTATATAATTAATTCTTTTATTATATTCTTCATCACTAAGATATGTTTTCTCTGGGTTCATTTCAAATATGCCACCCCATGAATAATCATTTTCATATTTAGGAACTATATGAAAATGAAGATGTGGAAGCTTATCTGAATATGCTCCATAATTAATTTTATCAGGTGCAAAAGCTTTTTTAATTGCAGATGCTACCCTAGTAACATCCTTCATATATGCATTAAGTTCTTGCTCACCTAGTTCAAATAATTCATTTACATGTTCCCTATAAGTTACAACACATCGTCCTTTATATGTTTGTTCTTTAAATAAATAAACAGTAGAGACATCAAGATCACATACTTTAATCATTAAGTCATGTAATCTTTGATCCTTTTCACAATAGAAACAAGTATTTTCATTACTCATAATAATCATCTTCCTTTTTATAAATAATTACTTATTATTTTTTATTAACTATATTAACTGGGTGAAAAGAATTTTATTAATTACAATAAAATGCTTTTTGTCTATAATTTTAAATGATATGGAAACTAAATTGTAGTTTCCATATCTCTATATTTATTTTTACAAAACTGATAAATCACTTAATACTTTGAATAAAATCAAGATAGATTGTATTATTTCTCAATAATACAATTCATAAAATCTATAATTCCATCTTCAATTTCATCCCTAATATCAAGATAGTTAAGTATTTCATGTCGATACCCTGGATAAACTTTTGTTCTCACCATATGTCCCGTTTCTGCAAGCCAATTGGATACAGCATAAACCCCCTCTCCATACTGACCAACTGGGTCCTTGTCTCCAGCAATATTGTAAACCGGAATTGATGCTGGCACTTTTTCTGCCCACACAGTTCCAACAACAACATTCATCATCATCACAAAATAATACAATGATCGTATATTAGGTGACATTATTAAGTTACTATATATATCTCTTGAATGGTCTGCAATCACATCAGGATCACTACAAACCCATCCACTTCTTGTAGTAATAGGATTCTCTTCATAACGTTCTGTTGTCCACATCCAATCCATAAGCTTTTCTTCATAAGCTGGATCAACTTCCTCTCCCTTACCTTCGTCTATCAGCTTTTTCAAAACAGCCATAAGTGAAGCTGCTGTTGGAAATACCCCAGGAGTTCCGCATAATATCAATCCATCAATGCCTTCTCCATAAACAGTGGCATAGCATCTGGCAATCATTGATCCCATACTATGTCCAAACATAAAATAAGGTAAATCAGGGTATTGTTCCTGCACAATTTTACGAAGTGTATGTTCATCTTCTATCATTGTCATATAACCTTTATCGCCCCAGTCACTCCAATTACCTGAAACATACGCTGTTTTTCCATGTCCTACATGATCATCTGCTGCAACCACAAAGCCTGCTTCATTTAGCTTCAATATCATATGCAAATATCTGCGTGAATGTTCATGATAACCATGTACAAGCTGAATGACTCCTTTTGGCTTACGAACAGGGGTATAAATCCAAGCTTGAACTGTATCATTTTTATTGAATGATTCAAACCCTTTTTCTTGAAATGCCATAATAAACCTCCTTAAATTATATAAATGTTTTCCCAATTCAATTTCTATTGTAAAGGTTAATAATATGATCATCTTATTGAGTTGATGTGTGTTACATGGAAATTAAATCTTTAACATTGAAGTCAACATATAATGTGTAACTTTCATTAATGTTATTGTATTTTATTTTAGCTGTTTTTTGTTCTATATCATAATACCAGCCAAATTCACTCGCTTCCCATTCTTTTTTATCAAGGAACATAGAAAGTTTTCCGTCTTGTAATCTTACCTGCATTGGAGCTATATCCTTACAGATTACATCTATTACTATTTCTTTAACCTTTGTTTCATAATTACCTTGTTTATCAAAAACAGCTTTTACTCCATGTTCATTATTAATACTTATAGTTGTTTTTAAATAATCTCCATTCTTATAATTGTTTGTAACACCATCATCTTCGTATAATATAAAACTTGATTCCTCTGATGGTTCTATTAGAATATTAAGCTTTTCCATTGGATCTTTATGAATATTCATTAAATTTTCACTTAAGGGAACAATTGCGCCATTTCTAAAAAACATAGGAATTGAATCTAAGGAAACTTCAACTTCAATTGTTTGTCCTCCTTGGTATACTTGTTTTGTATACCAGTCAAACCAAGTAGCTCCTTCTGGTAAATATACTTTTCTTGTTTTTGCACCCTTTTCAAGTACATTTGCAACCAAAATAGAACTTCCAAGCATAAAATCAAAGCTTTCTTCAAGCAGCTTTTTATCATCTGAGAATTCATATATTAAAGGTCTCATAATTGGTGATCCTTCTGTAGATGCTTCAAATAATAAGGAATAGAAATATGGTACTAATTTATATCTAAATTTTATAGCTTCACTTATATATTTTGTATATGAAGGGTACATCCATGGCTCAGTAACAGTATTATCCGTATTGCAAGAATGTATTGAAAATCTTGGCTGAAATATTCCATTTTGAACCCATCTTACAAATAATTCTGGTTCAGGTGCATCTCCAAAGAATCCTCCAATATCACAACCTTGATTTGCTACTCCTGAAAGTCCTAATCCAAGTATTACTGGAATATTGAACTTCAAGCTTTTCCAGCTTGTCCCATTATCTCCAGCCCAGGTCTGAGCATAACGTTGAATACCTGCAAATCCTGCTCTGTTAACTACATATGGTCTTAAATTGGGATAAACTTCTTCAACTGTTTTATTTGCCATTAACGCCATTAAATTTGGCATTATTGGTCTTAAAGCGCCTATTTCTTTTTTCATTCCTTCAAAATAGCAGATTGCATCTGGGTTATTTATTTCATATTCATTGTTATCATTCCATATTGATGTGATTCCAAGGGAAACTAAGGATTCTTTTAAATGTTTTTTCCACAATTCTCTTCCTTTAGGATTTGTAAAATCTACAAAAGAAGCAGATCCTCCCCAGTATCTATCCGTTTGTGATTTTTCTTCTTTTTCATCCTTTATGTACGCTCCAGCTTCATCAAATTCCTTATATAGTGGATGGGAAATTAGCATACCTGGCTTTATATTAGGAACTAAGGAAGCCCCTTTTTGTTTCATTTTATCCACAAACTCTTTAGGATTACTAAATCTATTATAATTCCAATTAAATACATATCTTTTCCCACTATCTCCAGTAGTATATCCTGATGATAAAAAGAAACCATCACAAGGAATTTCTCCTTCTTTACACTTATCTAAAAATTTCAAAATAGTCTTATCTGCATCCTTATCCAACTCTGTATAATACATTGTTGAGCCCATATAGCCTAGAGAATATTTTGTAGGTAATTTAGTTTTACCTGTTAAATCCGTATAATTTTTCACTACATTTTTTATTTTAGGTCCATATATGAAAAATAGATCCAGTTCGCCGCCGTCAGCACAGAAATAGCTATAGTTATGCCAATATCCAGTTTTCTCACATCCAACGTCAAAAATTGAATCATAAGAATTATTGTAAAATATTCCACTAGCTATATTATTTTTACTATTGAATTTTATATAAAAAGGTATATGTTTATATAAAGGATCAGTATATTCAGAATCATAACCATAGGTGTCTATGTTATGCATCTTCATTCTTCTTTTTCTCTTATTTAAGTATCCAGATTTTTCACCAAAACCATAAAAATAATCTTCATCCTCCATACAGGAATAATGATACACTCTTCCCAATGAATCTTTTACATAAGATTTTTCTTTTAAATCTGAATGTAATATATTACCTTCCTTATCTACAATCTCTATACCAAAAGGCTCTTTATAAATATTTATATTTAAACATTTTGTAACTAATACAATATGATCACCTAAATCTTCATAATTGCTTGTAATTGCTGCTACTCTTGTTCTCTCACCTTCTAATAGTTCATCCAATTTATCTTCCCAAGCTGTCATAACTAAAGCATATGATGCTTCTTCCTTAAACTCATTATCGAAAGTACAGCGAATTCTCACTATATCATCATTTAAAAGGATAATTTTATACTTTGCTGCGTCTGTAGTGATTTCTAAGTAATTATCAAAATTTTTTATGTCTATAATTTTATTACTTACCATCATAATATTATTCTCCTGTCATATTTATTTTATAATTAGACCACAAAAAGCTTTAATGTAATTTCCAGCACACAATATAGTTTATAAATTAGTTTATTATGCTAAATATATCCTGTAAATTAAGAATATCATTTGAGCTTTTTGTGAGTCAATCATTTTATAATTAAATTGCCAATAAAAACAAAATACTAAGCCTATACTATTCCAAAATACTCTTTTGCATTATTATAAGATATTCCTTGAACAATACCCCCTAATACTTCCATATCATTTGGTATTTCTCCATTTTCAACCCATTCTCCAATTAAGTTACACAGTACTCTTCTGAAATATTCATGTCTTGGATAAGATAGAAAACTTCTAGAATCAGTCAGCATTCCAACAAAACGGCCTAATAAACCTAGGTTTGCTAATGTTGTCATTTGTTCAATCATACCCTGCTTATTATCAAGAAACCACCAGGCTGCTCCAAATTGTATTTTTCCTGGCACTTCACTTCCTTGGAAATTTCCAAGCATAGTACCAAGTACATAGTTATCTTGTGGATTCAAATTATATAATATAGTCTTAGGAAGGGAATTTTCCATTTCTAAGGAGTCCAGTAACCTTGAAAGTGGATATGCTATCTGCTCGTCATTGACAGAATCAAAACCCGTATCTGCCCCTAATTTTTTAAACCTTTTTACATTATTATTTCTTAAGGCTCCCATATGAATCTGCATTGTCCAGCCTAATTCTCAATATAGCTTTCCCAAAAATTGTATTGTATATGTTCTGTGTTTACTTTCTTCATCTTTACTTATATTTTCACCTTTTAAAGCTTTTGAAAATATTTCAGCTAATTCTTTTTGAAGCTTCCGCATATTTTACACTTCCTAACCCATGATCTGACACTCTGCATCCAACATCATGGAAAAATCTTACCCTTGATTCTAAAGCTTCTAGAAACTCATCATAGCTATTAATTTTCTTTCCAGTTACTTGCCCAAGTTTTTGAACCCAAGATTTAAATCCATCTTTATTTATTTCAACTCCATTATCTGGTCTAAAGGTTGGTAAAACATTTACATCAAATTCATTATCGTCCTTAAGTTTGATATGATATTCTAATGAATCAGTTGGATCATCAGTTGTAAATATTGCTTTAACCTTCGATTTTTTAATTAAGTCTCTTGCTCCAAAACCATCTCCGGTGATTAAAGCATTTGTCTTTTCCCAAATATCAGGAGCAGTTTCTTCACTAAGTGGTTCATGTATATCAAAAAATCTTTGAAGTTCTAAATGCGTCCAGTGATAAAGAGGATTACCTATTGCCATTGCCATTGTTTTTGCCCATGACATGAACTTCTCATAATCATTGGCATCTCCGTAATATACTTTTCCTCTACACCATTACTTCTCATTGCTCTCCATTTGTAATGATCTCCATATAACCAAGCCTCAGTTATATTTCTAAATTTCTTATTTTCATATATTTCCCTAGGGTTCAAATGGCAGTGATAGTCGATTATAGGCATATTTTTCGCATAATTATGATATAGCTCCACTGCTGTATTATTATTTAACAAAAAATTTTCATCCATAAATTTTTTCAATGTAATCATCCACTTTCTCAAATTATCTTAAATAAAATAAATTTTATTTAAAGTTTATTATTTAACAACCTGGACATTTTTTCTTGCATTTAATTCTGCTAACATATCTTCGTAGTTTTTATCTGTTAATTTATATAGGAATATGAATACTAAGAGAGCTACTGCAACTCCAACTGCTGGAACTAGAAGCATTAATGATTTTAATCTTAATAATGTCTGTGCTGTTTGCTTAACATTAGGAACATATCTTATGACAGTTAAAACTACACCTGGAATAAAACCTGCCAAAGCCTGAGCGAGCTTTCTACAAAAACTATAAGTAGAATAAATGATGCCCTCCGTTCTTTCTCCAGTTTTCCATTCTCCATATTCAATAGCATCTGATATAAATGCCCAGTTTAATCCATTCATGAATGCTGTCCCGAAGTAAGCAATAGCTGTAAATATCATGAATATGGCCATACTTACTGGAAGTAAATAGTTTACAATATCAGCAACTATCCATATGCTTAAACCAAGTATATAAGTGGCTTTCTTTCCAATTTTTTTAACAACAAATGGCATTATTGCAACACCTATCAATGAACATCCTATACTTACAAAATTTAATATTGAAACTAGTTTTATATTACCAAGATTGTATTGAGCGTAATACACCATCATTGCCAGTTTTAGTTGATAGCAAGTTATTGTTATCAAACTTACTGCATTTAGTACCATTAACGGTTTGTTTGATAAAAGTGCTTTAAACATCTTACTTAAAGGTTCTTTTTTCTTATCTGGATTACTAACTCTTGTATTTTCATTTGTATTTTTATAACATATTACATGAAACATTATACCTATAATTGCCATAATACCTATAGTTACAGGATAACCTATCCTAGCACTTGGAAACATTAAAATAAGAGGTATTACAACTACTCCTGTTACTAATCCACCTATAGTTGAACCAGCCTGTCTAAAAGATGCAAGTTTGGTTCTTTCAACTGAGTCTTGAGTCATTACAGATGCCAATGATCCATATGGAATATTTACAAAAGAATATGCTAGTCCAAATAGCATATACGTTGCATAAGCATAAATTATTTTTGATCCCATTGACATATTAGGTGCTAAAAACGTTAAAATTGAAGCGATTGCAAGTGGTACGGTACCGAATAAAATAAATGGTCTGAATTTTCCTCTCTTACCAATATGTTTTCTTCTATCTACAATAGTTCCTACAGTTGTATCTGCAAAGGCATCAAATATTTTTGATATTAAGAAAACACTTCCCCCGATAATTCCCGAAATTCCGAGCACATCAGTATAAAACTTTAGTAGATATGATTGGCCTACATCAAACATAAAACCGTTTCCAAGATCTCCGCATCCATAACCAACCTTTTCTTTTAAACTTAGTTTGTTTTTTTGCTTATTCTCCATATTATTCGTTCCCTTCCTTTGTAATATTATCCTTTTAACAACGGATTAATTTAATATTTCAATGAAAATTTTTGAAAAAGTTTTTCTTTTATCTAAATTAATTTCCTTCTGTTGTGTAAAACGTTTACTTACATGACTAACTGGAACTAGTATATAATATTCTAGAGGTACTATTTAACTTGTACTAAATAATTATTATGCTAGCATTTTGATTTTCTCACTATGTAAATAACATTTATATGTTACTACATAGCTGAGAAAATATTTAAAATATGATGCTTCTACACTCCTGAATAAGCTGAAAAACCACCATCAACTGGTACAATAACTCCATTTACAAAACCTGAAGCTTTATTATTTAAAAGCCAAAGAAGTGTTCCAGTTAATTCTTCAACTTCTCCGTAACGACCCATTGGGGTTGCATTTATAATTTTTTGTGCTCTTTCAGTATAACTTCCATCTTCATTTACAAGTAATCCTCTATTTTGATTTGTTAAAAAGAACCCAGGTGCTATAGCATTCACCCTTATTCCTACTTTTGAAAGATGTACTGCAAGCCATTGAGTAAAGTTTGAAACTGCTGCTTTAGCTCCACTGTAAGCCGGAATTCTTGTAAGTGGTGTAAATGCATTCATAGAAGAAATATTAATTATAGTTACATCTTCTTTACCTATCATATCTTTTACAAAAGCCTGAGTAGGAAGCAATGTTCCTAAGAAATTTAAGTTAAAAACAAATTCAATCCCTTTAGGATCTAAATCGAAGAAAGTTTTTATGTTTTCGTCTTTATTTTCCAAATCCTCCTTAAATAAAAAATCTTTTGAAGTGGTTCCTTTTGGATTATTCCCGCCTGCACCATTTATTAAAATATCGCAAGTGCCAAACTTTTCATTTATTTCATTTCTTGCTTTTTTAATACTATCAACATCGAGTACATTTGTTTCAATTCCAATTGCAGTTCCACCCTCTGCAATTATTTCTTCTGCAACTGCATCCGCAGCTCTTTTATTTAAATCAAGTAATGCTACTTTAGCTCCACATTTAGCTACTACTTTTGCAAATCCACTACAAAGTATTCCACCAGCTCCAGTAATTACTACAACTTTATTTTTCAAGTCAATCTCAAATGGTAAATTCATAATTAATACCTCCCTTAAATAATTTATTGCTTCTTTTCTAACGCTTCCCACATTCCATTCATATAAACTGCACCTAATGCCCTATCACAAAGTCCATATCCTGGTCTTCCTGTTTCTCCCCAAATCATTCTTCCATGATCTGGCCTTATAGGTCCATCAAATCCTATATCATGATAAGCTTTTATAATTTCAAACATATCTAATGATCCATCTAAACTTCTATGTGAACATTCTTCAAAACACTTTTCTCCTGTAATTTTAACATTTCTACAATGTCCAAAATGTATTCTTCCTTTTTGTCCAAAATAACGAATCATTTCTGGTATATTGTTGTTTGGATCAACTCCAAGTGATCCAGAACATAAAGTTATACCATTGTTTGGACTATCCACCAAGTTTATAACTCTTTCAAGACTTTCTTTATTAGTTATTATTCTTGGTAATCCAAATATTGACCATGGTGGATCATCCGGATGTATAGCCATTTTAATTGCAACCTCATCGGCTACAGCAATAATATGTTTTAAGAAATATTTTAGGTTATTCCATAAATCTTCTTCTGACACACTTTTATATTTTTCTAATAAATCTTTCATTCCCTCTTTTGTATAGCTTGAATCCCAACCTGGAAGTGATACCTCTCCTGTTAATGGATTCATCTTTAATACAGTTTC
The DNA here is from genome assembly GCA_963725425.1 of uncultured Clostridiaceae bacterium. Classification (GTDB taxonomy): domain Bacteria; phylum Bacillota; class Clostridia; order Clostridiales; family Clostridiaceae; genus Clostridium_I. The sequence continues at coordinate 153,131 of CAVRYJ010000041.1, read as the reverse complement.
ATGCTTATAAATTAATGCATTTGAACCATCTGGAAGCTCATGTGCTAATTCGGATCTTGTCCAATCGAATACTGGCATAAAATTATAACAAACTACTTTTATACCTGCTTTTCCTAAATTTCTAAGAGTTTCACAATAGTTAGCTATGTATCTGTCCTTTGATGGAAGTCCCATCTTTATATCTTCATGAACAGGAACACTTTCAATGGTTTCAAGCCTTAGCCCTTTAGCCTCAATTTTATTCTTTAGAGCCATTATTTTTTCCATTGGCCATACTTCGCCTACAGGCACATCGTAAATAGCTGATACAATTCCAGTTACTCCTGGTATCTGCCTTATATTGTCTAAAATAACTTTGTCATCATCTCCATACCATCTAAAAGTCATTTGCATGATGTCTTTTCTCCTTTCATATTTTTAAATTTTGATTTCTAAGATGTCTTAATGCATAATCATAATAACATGCACTAAGGATTAACGTTTACATCATTACTATTACTAAATACCATAACCAAAATCTTATTAAAAATAAAAAACTCTTATTTTTAACTTTTTCATACTATAAATAAGTTTCTTGTTATATTATATTTATATCATACTGGTATACAAGCGTCAACTATTTTTTTATTTTTTATATAAGAACACCAAGGTTAACAGCTATTATATCATAATAACATATTTTATATATCAACGTTTACATCGTTTATATTGCTATGTATCATGATCTGAAATCTCATTAAAGATAAAATTCTTTTATCTTTTACCATCTCATACTATAAGTAATTTTTTGCTATATTATATTTTTATACTAGTATACAACAATCAGTTAGTTTCCATTTTTGGCATAAAAACACCAAAGTAATAGATGCTATATAAAAGAATTTGATAATTTCTTTTATATAGCATCTATCAGTACTTACACCTTAACATGTGTATACTTTTTAATTTTCTCTTTTAAAATAATCCTTATATTCAGAATCACAATTAAGCAGGGCACCCCACTGTTCTTTGGGTTTTTTGAAATGCTCAAATAATAATGGCTCAATTGCTTTTATATCTTTATTTTTTATACTATGGAAAAACTTTTCATGCTGCTCAATTAGACACTTGTTAGAATATTTTAATTCAGATAACAACCTTAATCTATTATAATGGGTGCTTATCTTTAATACCCCCTCCCAAACGTCCTCTAAATTAACACCTGAAAATATTATCCCATGAAATTCGATGTCTAAGTGGTGAAATTCAAGTATTTTATTTTGTTTTCCCAAAATAAGATTTTGATACATCAAGTTCTTTTCTAATTCTTCTAATTTGTTTTCTGGAAACTCCTTACAAGCAAGCTTTAATACCTCTTTTTCTAAATAGTATCTCATAAAAAATGCTTCTTCAATGAGCTTTTCTTCAAGCAAAGAAACGTATGTACCTATTTGTGGTTTTACCTCTATGAGATGTTCTTCCTTTAATCTCATTAATATTTCTCTAATAGGTGTTCTTGAAATATTTAATTGCTGTGCTAACTCTGATTCATTAATATTTTGTCCCGGTTCAAGTTCTAAAGACATAATATTATTCTTCAAAACTCTATACGCATATTCTTTAGCATTTTCTCCTTTTAACTTTTCGGGAAAATTCATAACAGTACCTCACTTTAATTACTACAAATGTATTTTTGAATTGAAAACTCCCCCATATTTTAATTAAAAAAATCCCCACCCATATATCAATTGATAAGGTTTATGGAATGCCATCTACATTGAGCCTCTGTGCTTATGAATATATGCCATTAACTAATCCTTCATGAACAATAGCTTAACAATGTTAACAGGCTATCATAAGCACCTTCAACGTAAATGGTACGCTACGTCAGCCCACCTACAAATTCTCAATTGCAAATTTGGTAGAGGAATAACCCAATTGTAAAGTGGTGGTTTTTTCGATTAACACATACAACAAAGTTATGCCCAGCTAAACATATTAAAATTTAGATATATTTAGCATTAAAAAAAATCTAACCTATCACAGAAAACAAGCTAAATTATCGTATATTAGTATACTATAAAATTTATTATAGTTAAATACTTTTTTATATAAATCTGACCATTTTTTGTATATATTCATGAAATCACTAAGTATAAAATATTAATTAATATATATTCTACTATTATCAGATCAAGCTCCTCGCTAATATTTAAGATTTCTTCATTATTGGGTACTTAAATATATACCTCATGAAAAATATGGCTTGATCCTTACTATCTAATTGCCCCTTTATTTTATTCCTGAAATCCAATGTTTTAATCATCAAATTGCTACGTCTGCAACTCTCCCAATAAAGGTACCTATCATTATTTTTCATCCTTTTAGTTAATTCATAATACTTTTGCAAGTTTAAAACATCTTTTCTCATGCCCTCCGAGATTCTATTTAAAGTCATATAAATATTCACCATACCTTTAATTATCATTATTCTTCTAAACCATACACAATAATATCTCTAATAAATATGCCTTTCCCAATCTTAAATAATATCTTGTTTATTCTTTTCCTACTGCAAAAATTAGCACTACGACCAATCATCCTACTTACTTTACTGTTAGTCATGTTTTCAAAATATTTATAGCATATAACCTTCTGCTCATCCTCACCTAATACACTCATAATATTTTTAAGTTTTTGTAATTTATTTTCTAATACTAGCTTTTTATGTTCCAATATCTTAACTTCATTTTTAGGTGTTTCTATTTCATCATTATATTTTTTAATACCATTATCAACCCTTTTGATTTCCTCTTTAACATCTGGAATTGCCTTAATAAATGCTTCAGTCTTTTTAATTAATTCTTCCTTTGTCACATTATTTCACCTCTTATAAACTCAAATATTTATCAGCAAAACTAATTGTATCTATTAATTTATTGACAGTATATTTTGATACATTAACCTTTTCTTTATATATCTCTACTACCTTTTTCTGACCCCACGGAGAGGTTCTTATTTTCTTCATAGCTCTATTTTCAATATATCTAATTCTCTCCTCAGTAACATCAAATATTGAAGCCACTTCTTTTAATGTCATGCATGAATTGTTATTCCATCCATAACGTAACATTAAGGTTTCACGCTCCATAAGGGTATTATATTCATTCATAACGTCCTCAATCTCTTTTCTTAGCTGTTCATAGTATAATTTATCCTCTATATTTTTATAGCAATATTCGCCATCTTTTATTGTGTCTAAAAGCTCCGCATCATCATTATCACCCATAGGTGTATTTATACTCATCTCATCATTAGTATTCCTAATATAAATAAACCTTTGTATTTTCTGATACACCCAATAAACAGCATAGGTGCTAAACTTACATGGATGTTCAACATATATTTTATATTTATCTGCTGCGGACATTAATCCTATATATCCCTCTTGAATTAAATCTTCTTTATCTATTGAGTTAGTTTTTTCAACATAAAATTCATTGACTATCTTATATACTATACGTTTATTTTGCTCTATAATGTCATTTAACGCTTGTTTGTCACCATTCTGGTATAATTGCACTAGTTCCTCGTTTGTCATCTAAAATCACCTAATTTATTAATGTTTTTGTCGTATTATAAGTTATTTTTCTATGTTTTTATACTGTATTAATCCCATAAAATCTAAAATAATTTAAGATAAAAAAATAACTAAAGTGCTTGTATTCCTTAACTTAAAAGCAAATTACACATTTTAACACTCATTATTTAGTCCATTTTTTTCTCACGCACGCGAGGAAGAGGTTTTGTCGACCCTATATACCGTTCTCCCTCGTTTCAGAATTTTTCCATTTTTTTAGACCGGGGGCATCTTAGAATCACTAATAGCACTATGCCACCTTTCTTTCAATTTGTGCTTGTTTTGCCATATCTTCCGTTGGTGATATTCCACTTTAACACAGAATAAAAAAGCCACAGGAATAATACTCACAACCTGAAATTAAAGGTATATGATATATTTTCCCGTGGCTATTACTTCTAATGCCTTACACCCCTGTTATGGTGCAGTACTTTAATATTTAATTTATCTTTATCCCAATTGTAGCATAAAATAGTTTTTGAATCCTATACTACCAACGTTTTAGTGTAGTTACCATATGATTTTATATGATAACTACATTTATATTTGCCACTCATCTTTTAACCTATTAACAAACTTCATCATTTCTCCATCATCTTTGCTTACATCTGGGTGAAACTTTGCGGCAAGAACTCTGTATATTATTTTAAGCTTCTCTTTCTCATCTTCCGTGTAGTTACTACCTTTTGAATTAGGATAACCACTAAAATCAAAGTTATCGTAGTTACTTTTAAAATTTTCATAGTAACTACGATTATATTCTTGCTGTGCTTTGTAACTTGTTTCTAATTCTTTTAAATATTCTTCATTCCTTAGAACTTCAAAGATATCATAACAATAATCGTAAGTATCATTACCGTACTTCTTTTCAAACTTTGCTTTAGTATCAAAGTACTTTTGTAATACAGACATATGCTCCACTTTAGTTTTATATTCTTCTGTGGCTTCATATTCCTTTGTTGCCTCATCAATAATAGGCTGTAGCTTCTCATTTACCATATCATATATATAATCAATATTTAACCCTGTTTCCTCTGCAACTTTTGTTATTTTCCCATCTGCAAAATCATATAAACAGTATTCTATTAAATCATAGTACCCCATTGTACATAATACCCACTGCTTTTTCTTAACCTTTCCACTTTCTCTGAAACTTTTATGAATACTTATTTTATAGGCTGTTTTTATAGGTCTTTCAAACTTACCAATATATTTATATCCATAACACGTTTTAGGCTTACCATCAATGAAACATTCTGTTGTATCTACTTTTAACTCCTTGGCTTCACCCCATGTATTAGGTTTCTTATTTTCAACTTTCTGTATTACGCAATACAACTCTTACCACTTCCTTAAACAAGTAGGTACTATTTTTTTATTTATAATACCCACTTATAACTTAATCACTCACGGGAATTTTCCCTTTGCTTTGCAATTTCAGCTTGTATACTTGGCAATTTATTTATCCTCAATAACCTTTATTATATTGCCTTCTAAATCCTTAACTGTTTTATAGGTCTTTAACTCTGGAAATATTTCTTTGAATGCCTTGTATGTAGCCTCATGAAATTCCTTATTATCCTTCATCTCTTGCCTGATATGTTCATTCATTGCCCAATATACAGGCATTTCACTATTAGGGCAGTCATAATATTCTTTTGCCCTACCCTTGCATTGTCTATATTCAGGACCGCAAATAGATATTACTTTATATACTAGATGTTCTTCATTTCCTTCACTTATATTTAAATACCTCTTTTTATCATCCTGGAAAGTCTTATAGTTAATATTGAATACTTGACACGCTTCATGATCTGATAACATATCAAACCTTAATATGTCCATGATGTAGCCACCATATATAGAAATAACGCTTTTTATATCACTAATTAATTTATCGATTTCAGCTATTTTTATATGTGTCTCAGCTACGTTAGTTATGTCACCAACCTCTTCAAAGTATTTATAATTTTTAGAGTGTATCTTCCTGTACTCTACACAAGTTTCTATCGTTCTATAGTTCTTTATTATATCTCGCCTAGCATATACTAATTCATTTAGAATATGTTTCTTAAATTCTTTATCAGTGCTTTTTAATTGACCACTTATTATTCTTAAGTTTCTATCCCTTCTTACCCCTTTATAATTGTCAAGTATAAAATTTATAAGTTTGTTATCCATTGGTACAAAATTAATCAGTTTTCCCATTAATATTATTCTCCCCTATCTATTCGTATTTTTTATAATAATTCTCTTTTTTCTGTCAACTATTACTGTCTTAATTTTAAGTGGCATCACGTTCATCTCTGATCACCTATTGTTATATTTTAATTTCCATTGTTTTAACTCTGTAACATTCGGCTCATGGTGATGTTCCTTGCAAAAATCTATATATGATAAAAATATTGGAACACTCATATGCTTACCCCTTGCTCATACTCATCAATTGAGAAAATATAATCTGTGGAACAATATTTAAAATAATTATCCATTATTTTTATTGCTTCATAATAACTAAATTCAGTTTTACCATTAAGTCTGTTATTAATCGCTCTCCTACTTTTGCCCAATAATTTTGCCAAATCATCTTTAGTAATTCCTTTAACAAACATTTCTGCTGCTAATCTCTTATACTTCATATTAAAATTCCCCCTTGATTTTAAACTTCAAAGGAAGTAAACTTGTAATTGCGAGTTACGGGCTTACTTCTTTTGGTAAGCTTTTTATTTGTTGATTAGGTCTAGGTGCATTCTTTTATATGTACCTTCTTTTTTATATTCTTTAGAAACATTCAATATTTTATAGTAATCTCTAAATATATTAATAAGTTTGCGCTTCTCCTCATCACTTGAATAAATAATTCTTACTTTAACCATAATGGAATATTTCTCCTTCCCTTATGTTCAAATTTCTTTTTATCTTTTAATAGTCTATGAATTTCCTTGCTTTTGTCCTTTGGCGTTAAACAACTACTAATAAATATATAAAATATACCCTTGCGCTTACCTATATAGCTTATTAACCCTTTAAAATCAGCATATGCTAAACAATATTTTCTCCCCCTGTACCTGATTTTCCCTATATGCTTTACAATCATATTAAATTAATCCCCCTACAATTTAATTATTTATCTACTATCCTTCAAAGTGTTTATCTATAGTATTAAATATCTCTCGGACAATACTTTCCATCCTTTTTCACTTGATTTTCAAATCTATCATGGTATTTCTTAAGTTCCGTGTATATGCGATTTAAGAATTTACTTTTCGGTTTTCCTTTATATTCATTGCTATAAATTGATACATTTAAAATATTCTGTGCTACACAATCAATAAAATGTAGATACTCTATGCCATTTATTCCATTATCATTATTCAATAAGTCAAAAGTTATTTCCATAAGGCTTTTATACACTTGCCTGTTAGCTCTTGTATTTTCTGCCCTTATTCCTATTGATGATAAATACGATAATATTTCATTCTCATATCTGTTCATTTCATAGCCTACCTTTCATAATTTCTTATTCTAAAGTACTGACCTTCCCACAAATATGATAGAGTTGCTTTAGTACCATTCCTGCATTTCTTAACAAGCAAATTTACGCAATTAGGATTTACCGTAGCATCTTTAGAATTATAATTTAATTTACCATCATCATGTGCCAATTTTCTTGCTATAGGGTCATCAAGTTCAGCATTTCGATACATGCCTATAACCTTGTCACTATCCCTAAATATTGATGCACTTTCAGCTATGTCTGTTTCAGATAATTTCTCATTTATATTAAAAGTTTCACTATTTTTATTTTGAACGCTCTGCTTTGCTTGTGCCAAGGCTACTATAGGAATATCTAAATTCCTTGCTAGTGCTTTTAATGATTGAGTAACTATGGCTATTGTTAAGTCCCTTCTTTCAGCTTGAGGTGCTTGTATTAGTCCAATATAATCAATAAATACAGCATCTATATTGCTTTTAATCTTTTCTAATTGGATTTTAGCAATTATTTCATTAAAATCTGAATTGCCACATATCATTAATCTATTATCATCACAAAGATAATTCGTAGATTTAATTATCTCATCCCACTCATTTTCTACAATTTCCCCTTTTCGCATTCTGCTACCTTCTACACTACATAAATTTGCAACCATTCTTTCTATTACCTGTCTTGCGGGCATTTCTAAACTGAAAAACAATATCTTTTTATTTCTCTTTATCATATTTAATGCTATTTGCCCCGCTAGCGTTGTTTTTCCTATAGAACTAAATGCAAATATTGTTACAAGGTCAGCTTTTGAAAATCCTCCTATTGTTTCATCAAGCGTAAAAAGTCCTGTTTTAATTCCTTGGCTATCCTCTACCCCTGTAGCTCTTTGGTTTAGTAACTTAATAAATTCCTCTCCATATTCTTGTGGAGTTTCTTCATTTTCGCCAACTTCAAATATTTCTAATATTTTACTGTGAATATGTGACCTTAACGCTTTTATATCTTGGTTTAAATTATTTTGTATATACTCCGCTAGGCTACCAATTTCACGTTTGGAACTGTACTCGAGTAATATGTCTATATAGTTATTTAGATTGGCTGTGGTTGCTACACTGTTGCTTATCTGTGTTACATAAGAAATACCGCCAACCTTAGTTAATATATTTTTACTTTTTAAATATTCTAGCAATAGCAATAAATCAATTCTATTGTATTTACTGGTTACTCCATTAATTGCATCAAATAACTCCTTATGATTATATAAAGAGAAATCTTTACTTTTAACCCCTCGGTTTTTAACCATTAGCGAGGAATTTAAATCTATAATCATAGCTCCTAATATATTTTGCTCTACATCAATATTTCTCATATTTTCTAAATCCAATTTCTACCCCACCATTCCTTATAAAATCATATCTTCAATATCCTTTCTTCTAACATTTACTTTTGCTTTTAAAATATCAGCTATACATGGAGAATAACAACATGTTTTTAGAACGTAATCTATTCTTGTATTGAATTCCGTTTCGCTCATACCACGCATATATCCATACCATTGTGTCACCCTATCTTTACTCATAATAAAACCTTTGTTGGCATACTCTGCATTTAATTTCTTTAATCCGATTTTAAAAGCTTCTTTGCTAAGCATCACACATTCCCCCTAAAATTCATCAATAGCACTATTATCCACGACTTTTTTATTATTCTTAGGATTATTAACTTCAATTAACAACCTATCATATTGTTTTCTAAGCTTATCTGGACTAAGAATATTCTTGTACCAAAAGTCATTCTTCTGACACCATTTAATAACTGCCTTAACCTCTTCTATATCTCTCTTATCAATTCTTAGGATATAATCAAAATGCCTGGACCACTTTTGCAAGTTTGGCTCCTTTGCATTGGGATTATTATTTCTAATGTAGTTAAATAGATAAGTTGCAAGTCTGTATTCGTTAGAATCGGACATATAATTATATTTCTTATCATTCTTTACATTCTTATCATTCTTGTTAGTTGTTAGCTCTTTGTTAGTGCTTTGTTGGTTGTTTGTTACCCCTTTGTTAATACCTTTGTTAGCATTATCTTTTAACTCTTGATAAAGTCCCCAATTTACAATAGTTATAAGCCTTCCTGTCTTTGTTGATTCATATGTTAAAAATTCGTATTTTTTAAATCTATCTAATGCAGTTCTTACATTCTGTGTAGAAATACCTTTGCCACACTTCTTAACAATGCTATTCAATGAAGTTATAAACTGTCCCGGTTTCGCCTTGAATTTTTTACCTTTCCATTCCCATTCTTTATCTTTGTGATTAGCCATAAGCAGTAGTGTAATAAGAATTGTTTTTTGCTCTGGTGTAGATTGTAACCATATTGGTTTATCTAAAAGTATTCTGAATATTTTTATCCATCCCTGCTCTTGCATGCCACCACCTACTTATTAGCCTTCTATTTTTCGTAAAACACCATACTTTTTAACATCCTGTTCCTGTTTTACATTTTTTAAAGCCTCATTTCTTAGAAATCCCTTGCATAATTCAACATCAAACACATACCGTGTCCCGCTCATAAGATACGGTATTCGATGTTCTTTAGCCATTCTCCTTAACTGATATTCTGTAAGTCCTAATTCTTCTGCTGCTTGCTTCATATATGCTTTTTTAGTCATTATAATAATTCCTCCCAAAAATTGTTTTCTGTGTTCCTATATCTGTTTTTTAATAACTTTATATTCAACTTCATGAACTCCAACAGATTTATTCAAAGTTTCTAATTCTGTTATAAGTGCACTTGCCTGTCCCTTTGTTTTCTTTACGTCTACAAACCTGTAAATACCCCAAACTGATACTTGCACTATTACATAAACTCGCATTTGAAACGCCACCTTATTTTCAAAATTTAAAATCATTATTACCAGCCTTTTATGCTAATCAAATAGTGAATTTTGATTGCTTTTCTTTGCCTGCTTAACAATCTTTATTAATTTCAAGTTTTTGTTTAATTAATTCCTTGTATTTTCCACCTTTTCTGTTGCCTCTTAAAATATCAGATAAGTAAGCATTAGTTATGCCTAATTCTTTAGCAAACTGGTTTTGAGTTATTCTTTTTCTGATTAGTGCTACTTTCACTTCAATTTCAAAATCATTATCTTCACTCATATACCTCACCTCCCTAAAAAATAGTTGAATATTTTCGCTAATTTATTGACATGTTCGTGAAAATATGCTACTTTATAAATATAGCAAATAAAGCAACTTGTCACCCGACAACTTACCTATTTTTCTATTGGTAGCTACTTTCTTTGGCATATAATTTAGCTTAACTTCATTATAGTGTCATTTATTCTACTTGTCAATAGAATATTTTCTACTTTGTTAAATATTTTTTGGAGGTGTTTCTTATGACGATAATTGAGCGAATACAACAGCTTTGTCAAGAGCGTGGAACTACATTAATAGGTCTTGAAAGATCCTTAGGATTGGGAAGAGGTACTATAAGAAAATGGAATACAAGTTCTCCTTCTATTGATAAACTTGGAGCTATAGCAGACTATTTTAATACAACAATTGACTATCTAAGAAGTGGCAATAAACAAAACAAGCAAATCATTAACAATAATGATATTAAAAATATGCGTAGAATTGAGAGAGCTAGGAATAAAATGTCACCAAAGGATAGAGAAAAAATGATGAAAATATTAGAGGCTTCTTTTGAAGATTTCTTTGACGACGAAGATTAGATATAACTATATAAAGAATGTAGTAAATAAGTTATTTATAAAATTTAAAATTTGCTCTTATCCAGTTGACATGGCTAACATTTTTTCTAAATTCAAAAATTGTAAAGTAGTACCCTATAGTTATTATGAAAAAAAATATAATCTATCAGAAAATGAAGTTATTGAATATTTTGGTTCTGATGAAGGTTGCACTGTTTATAATTCTGAAAAAAATCGATATTTAGTGTTTTATAATGATTCAAATTTTCATCACAAATCACATCACCGAATAAGGTGGACAATAGCCCATGAATTAGGTCATATTCTTCTGGGGCATCTTATAATTAGTGATAATGTTAAAATTTTCGATAATAATCTAGCCGATGAAGAATATGATTGGCTAGAAGCAGAAGCAAATCGTTTTGCTTCTTTATTACTTGCAAATCCCATTATATTATATAAATTGGGTATAAGAGATAATAACGATATTGCAAATATTTGTGAACTGTCTGATATAGCTTCAAATTATAGATTTAATGATTATCTAAAATGGTCTAAACACAAATATATAAATAAGTATGACAAGATTATAATTAATCAATTTCATGATTTTATATATAAGAAACAATGTTTAGAGATGCAGACAGATTTTTGTATCTGAAACAGCAAAATATTGTCCTATATGTGGAAATAATAGATTAGTAAGAGGCGATGGTGAAATGATTTATAATGATAGTATTAAGCTAGATAAAAATGGAAAGGCTAATATATGTCCAAGGTGTGGTAATGAAGAAACAAAAGACGACAGTGCATACTGTAAAATTTGTGGTACAAATTTAATAAACAAATGCACGAATACAAAAGGTATATATGAGGAAATTGATTTTAATAATCGCGTTAAAATTAAAGATTCCTGTGGTAAACTAGCCGAAGGTAACGCAAGATATTGCATACATTGTGGAGAACCTACAACATTTTATATTCAAGGACTACTAAAAGATTGGAATACTAAAAAAACTTATCCTCAAATGAAACAAGAAGAAGCTACAAAACAAGTTGCAGCGACAATCACACCTATTTCAGATGAAGATATACCATTTTAAAAACATAGTTACTTTGATTTTCTATATAGTACCTACAGTAAAACATTAATTTGGAAGGAGAAATATTAATGGCATCAATAGAAAAACGTGGTGATAATTCATATAGACTTACCGTGTCCACTGGTTATGATAAAAAAGGCAAGAAACTAATTAAACATAAGACTATAAACCTATCTGAAATCAAGCCTAATAAGCAATTAGCTGAAGCACAAAAACAATGGATATTATTTAAAAATGAAATCGAAAAAGGTTTATATTTAGATTCAGGAAAAATAACTTTTGAAGATTTTATAGAAAAGTGGTTAAAAGATTATGCAGAAAATGAACTGGCTCCCAAAACACTGTTTAGTTATAAAGATTTATTGAATAGTCGAATAATCCCCGCACTTGGTCATATTAAATTAAATAAATTGCAACCTACTCATTTAACCTCTTTTTATAATAACCTTCGTGAAGATGGTATACGCAACGATGGTAAACCTGGTGGTCTATCTGAAAGAACTATTTTATATCATCATAGAGTCATATCAAGTATTCTTACATCTGCTGTCCAGTGGCAATTTATACTGAATAACCCTGCCTCACGAGTGAAACCTCCTAGAGTTGAAAAGAAAGAAGCCAAACATTTTGAAACTGACCAAGTATCATATATATTGCAACTCTTAGACGATGAACCAATAAAATATAAAGCTATGGTGTATTTATGTATCTTTGGTGGCATGAGAGCGGGCGAATTAAATGCCTTAGAATGGTCTGATTTGGACTTTGATAATGAATTATTAAGAATACGTCAAGCTTCTCAATACTTACCTGGTCAAGGTACCTTCACTAAATCTACAAAGAATGAAAGCAGTGAAAGATTAATATCATTGTCGGATGTTGCTATGGTTGTTCTTCGTCAATATAAATTATGGCAAAATGGAGAAAAAGCAAAGCTCGGCTATCTATGGGTCGATAGTGATCGTATATTTACTAAACTTAATGGTGAACCTATATTCCCTCAAACTTTAGGAAAATGGTTTTCTAAATTCATAAAAAGGCACAATAATAAAATTCTAAATGACGCTACTATCCCAAAAGAAGATAAAGAAAAATATTTACTTGATACTGTAAACTTCCATGGGTTGAGACATACAAATGCAACCTTGTTAATTAGTGAAGGAATGGACGTTGCTACTGTTTCTAAACGATTAGGTCATGCAGACATATCAACCACACTAAATATCTATACTCATGCTCTTAAAAAATCCGATAGAACCGCAGCCGATAAACTAGAAAATTTATTTAATAAAAATAAAGATGTTAAAAAACAAGGCTAGAAATTACCTTGTTTTTTATTAGTTTTTTATACCAGTGGAACTCATTTTACAAAAATAATAAAAGCCTGTGACCATTGAGGCTACAAGCTTTTATTGGTGTTCCCGAAGTGATTTGAACACTCTGTGGTATCTTAAATTAAAATTTTGCAAGAGATGCATTATCATATATTGCTGTGCCTTATTTAGAGATATCAAGTAGCATGGGGACGTTTCTTTACCCTAGATTGCCTTATATTTTTTCAATGCATTATAAATACCGTCATGGGCAACATCATCAGTAACACCGTATGAAATTACTTTAATTTTATCAGTACCATTACCCATGGCAATGCCGTATTTCACCATTTGTAACATTTCAATATCATTATAAGCATCGCCAAAGGCATAGGTATCTTCGAAAGCTATACCTAATTTCTCATATAAATATTTAACTGCTTTTCCTTTTGTATAACCAGGCAAATGAATATCCATTCTGATGTTTGCTGTTGTATAAGCATCTACCACCCAATCACTTGGCAGTTTAGACTTACAATCAAACAATTGTTTTTCGGTTTTGAACAAAGCTGTAACTATGTTTGCATGAACATCTTCAATGGTCCAAGGAACTTGTATACCATCTTCACTAGAAACAGATCTTCCAAAAAGTTCAACATGCCGAAGTACTAATGGATGGATTACTAAGCTAGTCCATTTACCTAAATGCCCGCTAAAAATGTATTGCCCCTGATATTGCTTGAACAAATCTATTAGAAAAGTGATTTGATTTTCTAAAAAGAAGTTATCATAAATTAAATTATCTTGGAACTCAATATAGTTTCCATTACAAAAAACAAACCCATCAAATTTTATATTAGAAAAGGCGTCTGGCATTTTCGCTCTTGCTGTTGCAACAACTGAATAATACCCATTCAACCTTAATTGCGCTACTGCTTCAATTGTACTTGGCAATGGTTCAACCATTCCTGAAGGAACATCCATCATGGTTCCATCAATATCAAAAAATACTATTTTCTTTTTCATAAGATTACCTTCCTTCATATACAATTTATTATTTCATAAAATAAGTATAACTTATCTTCCGTAGTCATCATACTATACCATTTTTTAAGATAGTACAGTATTGTAAATTATTATAGAGAGTTATTGCACTACCAGTAAATATTTAAACTGGTAGTGCAATAACTCTCTGTGTCATATCCCACCTAAATTTAGATGGTCATTTTATATCGTTTCTTTCACTTTCAGTCATATATTCTCCTTTGTTAGGTATAATCAATGACCATTAATCATTAAATCCATAACAACAGGATCTTTAGAACCTACACCTTCAGATTCTAATTCCGCAATCTTGTTAGCAAATTGTGGCAAGTATTTTTTATGTGCAACTAATAATTCATCTAGTAATTCTTTAGCACAAGTTCCACTTTTTACTAATGGATTTAAGAGAAATGCTTGCAGCGCTAACCCATAATTACCAGTGATGGCAGATTCAATAACACATTCTTCCATAGCTTTCATGCATTGTACCCAACCTCTTTCAGCTGAGTTGAATTTGCCCCAGTTAAGTGGCATAGCACCTTTACCAGTAATGATAGAAGAAATTTCCACTATACAATCATATGGTAAATCAGTAATTGCACCATTATTTTGAGTACTAACTACCATATGAGCTCTTTTATCATTGTAAATTGAATTGATACATTCACATGCAGCATCACTATAATGTGTTCCTCCACGTTTTGTTAACTGTTCTGGTTTGTAGTTTAATTTAGGATCTTTGTACAATTCAAATAATTCAGCTTCTGTTACTTTAACCTGTTGTGCACGAGTTCCAATACCATTGAATTCTTCTAATCCATGTTTTAACATTTCATCTTGCATATAATAATATCTGTGGTATTCAGAAGGAATTAACTGCATTTCTTTCAGTTGATCTATAAGAAATTTAACATCAAAAATGTTAGCTGGAGTTCCTGTATCTTCAACATACATTTTGTCAATAATCTTATCAGTTAAGTTATTACCATGTACATCAGTAACTTTATGCCAATGGAAATGATTTAATCCAGCGAACTGATGTACTAAATTTCTTTCAGTTACACCAAACATTTCTGCTTCTTTAGTTAATGCAATAACTGGTACGTTACATAAGCCGATACATTTTTTCCATCCACCATGTTTAATCACAGCTTCAGTAATAATTCCAGATGGATTTGTAAAGTTGATTAACCATGCATCAGGACATAATTCTTTCATATCTTCTACAATGCTTAAGATAACAGGAATTGTACGGAATGCTTTAAATATACCACCTGCACCATTTGTTTCCTGGCCTAACATACCATGTGTGAAAGGAATTCTTTCGTCTTTAATACGAGCATCTAATAAACCAACACGGAACTGTGTTGTAACAAAATCAGCTCCTATCAAAGCTGCTCTACGATCTAATGTTAAATGTATCTTTACCTCATAAGGAGATGCATCCCACATACGTTGTGCCATGGCTCCAACAATTTCCATCTTTTCTTTTCCATCTTCGATATCCACTAACCAGATTTCTTTAATTGGAAGTTCTTCATATCTATTAATAAATCCTTCCATTAGTTCTGGAGTATAACTACTTCCTCCACCGATTGTAACAATCTTTAAGGCTTTCTTTTCCATAAGTTTTTCCTCCTAAATAATTTTTATTTATAGTCGATTATGAAATTCCACAATCATCAATAATGTTTTTAATACGTTTTATTTTAATTTTCAATCATAATTTTGATAATTTCTTTGTCGGTTTCTTTCATTCCTTCTTTTGCAAGTTTACCTACATTTGATATAGTAGCTTCGATACCTTTTTTCACAATGCCATCGCCCCCCTTAAACTGCTGTCCTTCCTTAAACATATAATATCCTAGAATTCCAGCATCTACAGCTGTAGCAATTTTAGCCGCACACGATGCTTTAGCGCCATCGCAAATCATTCCAGAAATTATTGACAATGCATTAACAATTGTATGAGAGATTTCTCTATACCCTCCCCCATATAAGTAAGTAATGCCTGCTCCACTTCCAGCTCCTGCACAAACAGCACCACAATATGCTGAGAGTCTTCCTATACCAGTCTTCTGATGTATTGTAACTAAATTTGAAATAATCAAAGCTCTATAAAGTTTTTCTTTTGAGACTTTTAATTCATTACCATATTCAATAACAGGAAGTGAAGCTGTCATTCCCTGATTACCACTACCGGAAACTATAATTACAGGTAGTTCACATCCATTCATTCTGGCATCTGACCCTGCAGCAGCTTTCGCTTTCGCTCTTACTTTAATATCAGAACCATATGTTGAAATTAAAACACTTCCTATATTGGCACCATAATTGTTTTTTAATCCTTCTTCTGCAATTTTCGAATTATATTCAATCTGTCTACCAATAATATCTTCTATATCTTTTATATCCACAGAATCTGCGAAATCAACAATATCTTTTACGTTTAGTAATTCTTTACCACTAAGACCTTCTTCCTTTGATGATGTTGCCTCTTTGTGATAAAGTATCTCACCATTCTTTTCAATTAAAATAATATTGGTATGATAGTTTACAATTCTCACTTTTACATATGAATCTTTATAAAATACACTCATCTGTATATCAAATATAAATGGCGTATCTACAAGTTTAACTTCTATAGGATAAGTAGATAAATATTCTTTAATCTTTTGTATATCTTCTTCAGTTACGTCTGAAATAACTTCTAGTTTCTTTTCGGATTGACCTGCTATAATACCAGCAGCTGTTGCAGCAGCTATTCCTTTTAGATGGCCTGTATTAGGAACTATAACACTTTTAACATTCTTAATAATGTTCCCGCTAACTTCTACAATAGTTTTTTCAGGCACGCACCCTAATACTTTTCTAGCTTTTGCTGCCGCATATGCAATTGCAATTGGTTCAGTACATCCCATGGCAGGTACCAGCTCTTCTTTTAAAATCTGCAAATAATTTTTATACTTTAAATCACTATTTTTCATTTTATTCCTTTCCTTTCTCCATCTATTATTCCCTATCCATAATGCGCAAATCCTCAACTACATTTGAAGGCCTACTTAATGCTATCAAACAATATGCTAAGGCAAAAGCAATTACATATGGTCCAACAAAATTATTTAATAATGCACATATTAACAGTGAGTGTGTAGCGTAATTTAATAAATAAATATAATCTACAGATTTAATTTTTTTGGAATGATTAATGGCTAAACACAAACCACTTATTACTAGTGAACTAAGAAATAAACCAAATACCATATATAAAAAAGTAGCTATAAAACTTTGTAAAGTAAAGGTAGCTAAATATCTACTAAAACCCAAAAGTTTTTTGTGAACAATGCAATGAAAAAAATTGAAGTCATTGAAAATGTTAACGCCATCAATGCATTTATAACATTAAATGATAAAATCCTAATAAGTGATAGATTTTTTAGCTTATAATACAAATGTGGTTTGAATAAACTTATTTCTAGTTCCTTTAATACGCTCATTTTCATATTGTTTTATCCTCTATTTCATATTATTTTTATAAAAATCTCTTATTTTAACTCATACTCAGCATAATAGCTTTTAAAGTTGATTTTATCATTTTCAGTTTTCGTTCAACAATAATATTAAAATAAATATGTTAATCTAATCTAGGGATTTAATAATAGGATTTAATGTTAAATCGTTTTCTTTTTCTTCACCATTTGTTGTTTCTTCTAAATAATATTGTTTATCTAATATCTTTATAAATGGTAAATATATAAAGAAAGAAACAACTATTTCAACTATTTGAAGTATTGCACCTCTTATGCCACAGATTATGAATCCCCCGATAACTGGTGGAGTAGTCCATGGAATTATAACTCCAGATGGCTTAGGTACTATGCCAAGCGACATAGAGAAATAGCATATAGTTGTAAGAACTAAAGGAACTATAATAAATGGTATTATAATTATTGGATTTAAAACTATTGGTAATCCAAAGATAATAGGTTCATTAATGTTGAATAATCCTGGTATTATTGCAAGCCTTCCAAGTTTCTTACATTGTTCTGATTTACAAAGGAACACCATTGATAAACATAATGATAAGGTTGCTCCTGATCCTCCTAGTTGAATAAAGAGATCTTCGTATTGTTGAGTAAGTATATGTGGTAGCACCTTCCCTGCTTGGAATGCAGTAAGGTTTTCCGCAGCTGTTGAAAGCCATATTGGTTGAGTAACAGCACCAACAACATTTGCTCCGTGGATACCAAATACCCAAAATAATTGCATAAAGAAGTTAGCAATTATTGTTGCTGGATAAGTATCTCCTAATGAAGTTAATGGTTTTTGAAGTATTTTAAATATAAATTGATGAACTGTGCCATAGGATGTAAATGCAAATCCTAATCTTATTAAGTTAAAAACATACAACGCTATAAATGCTGGAATTAAAGCTGAGAATCCTCTTGCAACTGTAGGAGGAACACCTTGTGGCATTTTAATTACCCACCCATGTTTAACTGTAAATCTAACAATTTCAGTTACTAATATTGCTGTAATCATACCAACAAATAAACCTTTAGCTCCAAGCCAATCCATTGGTATTATGCTTGTTACTTTGTAAACAGTAGTTAATCCTTTTGGAGTAAAATTTGTTGAGAAAGGTGTAATTATAAAGAAACATACTAATGCAATAACTGAAGTAGTTATTGTTTCAATTTCATAGTAGCTCGCAAGACTATTAGCCACCCCAACGATTACAAATATAGTCATAATTGCCATGGTACAATTATAAGGTATTGTAAAGAAAGTATCCCAACCAGCTCCGAATAAATTTTTCATAAAATTAGCATATCCTGGTATTGGTAAGTTTGCTAATAATAAAGACATAGCACCTATTATTATAAGTGGCATAGAAAGCATAAAACCATCACGAATTGCCAAAAGATATCTGTTACCTGAAATTTTTCCAGCGATAGGCATTAATAACGTTTCCATTTTCTCCGTAAAATTTTTATTCATGTTAGTACCCCCTAATTTTTTAATTCACCATTTATCTTTTGCTATAATCAAATTGTCCCTGCAATACATTTTTCTGAAAACTTTGAGATGCAATCTAAACCTTAGTATTTCCAATTAGATTTTTTCATAAGTCAGTTACCACTATTTTTTTATAATCAATTGCTTTAGTAAATCAATTCTGAATTCAAAATTAGCGGATACTATGCTATAGGTCAGTTTTACCATTTCGACTTTTATTCTGCCAATAGTTAATTATTTTTTTATCATGTTTAAAGCTTGGTCTAATACCTTTTTACCATCCATCATTCCATAATCTTTTGGATTAATGACTTCCACAGGTATTTCCTTTGGGGCACACAATTTTCTTGCTTTATCTAATGCAAATTTTATTTGTGGTCCTAAAAGTACAGCATCCACATTAGTTAAGAGTTTAGCCATTTGAGATTCTGGAAATGCATCAACAGTTATTTCTATTCCCCTTTCCTTAGCTGCATTTTCCATTTTGTTAATAAGCATACTTGTGGACATCCCTGATGTGCAAAATAATCTTATATTCGTCATAATTAATTCCTCCTTCTTCTATGTTATTTGATTTTCTCTTGATATCTCACTCATTCTTAGTATCTCATCATTTGATAAAAAAACTATTTAGATAAATTTATAAATTTTGTGTATATGTGGGCATAGATGAGTAAGTATAACAGACTGACTGTTTTATTTGTTAAAATATTATTACTTTTGGTGTCCGCAATTACTCTGGTAACTTACCCTTCTATGTCTCACAGGATCAATGTCCTTAATTCCTTCGTTCCGTTTATCCAAAGGCGGATGTCAGTTCATGCTCGTATACCGGGTCTATGCCCTTATGGAGGTCTCTAAACACTGACTAATCCAAGTTTCTTTTTTCAAAGGTCAATACACAAAAACTTATGAATATCGTTTGTTTTCCACACTTTATAGCTTAAGAATAAACTTGATTAGCTGTGGATAATTTTAAGACAAGTATTAATTATATTGTATTGTGGATAACTTTATTAAACTGCCTCTCTTAATTGTAGAAATGCTATATCCTTTATTAGGTTTTGTGGATTATATGCAACCTGTTTAACCATAATTGCATATAGAATCCTTATTAGCTTACAGCTCATATTCCGCACAATAGATTTCAAAAATCCAATAATTTATTTTAGGAAATTTTTTACATTTTTAAATTGGTATTCGCAATCTCAATTTAGAAATGTTTTTCTGGTCGCAAATAAAAAGGCGTAGCCTGTTGCTTGCAATTAAAATTATGCATCGCAAATACTCATCGCACCATTCCAGCAAAAAACTTCCTCCGGAATGAGGAGATATTTCAAAATCTTACTTTGACTATCGTTAAAATGGCGTCCAAGAACTCTTTGCCTTTTTCCATTTACTATGGAAACTTTCATTGGTACCTTGTCGAATATTTCCACAATAGATTTTAAAGTCGGTCTTTTCATCTTCAGTTTACCAGGACCAATAATAAAGGCTTTTTCATTGTTTAAACCTGTTCTTACAGCATGTTCTGATACGGAGAGCATCATCATAGATATTAGAATCATATAAGTTAATGCTTCAATTCTCTCTGGCGAATTCAAATACAAAGAATTAACGAACTGTGGGGATTTTAATTGTTGAAATTTTTTTTCAATACTACTTTGAGTTTTATATTCCAACAATAGGGCTTCGCCAGTTATTGACAAATCATTGCTACATAATACAAAAGTGCATTTCTCTTTCTATAATTTTAGCAATTTTTATTTCATCCTTTATAAAATCAATTCCTAATTCGTATTTAAACCGTGTTTCCTTATCAGTTTGTTTAGTAGATGGACGACCTACAGTTTTTTTCTCTTTCTCTATTAAATGGATATTGTAATTAAAGAATCTTAGTTTAGCTAAATTTTTTTGATTACTAACTCTATTTCCTTCTTTGCATCTTTTTCGCAAGCAAAGGTTCTATTGGTATATTTTTTAATTAGTTTCTCAATACTTTCGGCTTCTTTATTCACTTTCTTTTCAATAGTTTTTTTCTTAGTTTCTTCAAGACTTGTTGAATAACACACAGCACATTTTAAATTTATGTTATTATAAATGGCAGTTTTTTCTGTTAAAAAGTATTGCACTTTTTTACCTTGAGCATTTTCTAAAAGTATCTCTTTCATTGAAGCTCTATCAGAAAGCGTAGCTTCTAATAATTCTTTGGCAACTAACGTATTATCAGGCATTCTTGTAATGAGTTTTATTTTATCTTTGGCTTTCTCAAGGTTTTTTTGTGTGAATAATGCACTATCAGCAATATAGTAAAAGTTATCTTTAGTTATATCAAATCTCTCTATAACTGAGTTCACATCATCTAAATTTTCATTGTTATAAGTTTTGTCATCTGTATTTCCTGACAGTACTTTGGCATCAATTATAACTCCATTTGCAGTCCCAACACCAAGTTTTATCTGCTTTTTATCTTGTCTTTTTTGCTTGCTATGTCCAAAAGTTATAGAAATAACGCCTAGTTTCCCTTCGGGAGTTTCATACTCCCCCCACATAACTTTTGATGTAGTATCATAATTGATATTTTTAACAGTTATGTTATGTAGAGTAAACGCATTAGAACTTATTTCCCCGAATATTTTTCTTGCTCCAGCTGCATAAACTTTATCTAATAAAAGCCCAAATCTATCATCTGTAATTTTATTCAAATCCATTTCACAGTGAAAAATACCTTCTAAATCAACATCTGTGTAAAAATCATTAAGACGATAAAGAGGACGGTGATTGCTGCAAATATTCACAATTAGCATTTGAGCCAAAACTCCGTATGGTATATCAGGCTTTCTGCCACAATCTGAATTTAAGTTTTTATTAAAAATATCAGGAAGACCCATGCTTTCGCATATACCAACTATTAAATTCATTTTTCCGTGCCAATAAGTTTCTGTTTCAATTCCTTTCACATCACTGATATCCATATATCACACATCCTTTTTAGTAGTCTGTGCATATATATTCGACATGAATATTGAAAATCCTTTTGGAAATAAATGTATTTTACTAACATTAAAGTAAATATTTAATTATTAGATTTTTGATTTTCATTCAGCGGATTATGAGTTACAGCATAGCAATATCAGTGATTGCTTCTTCTTTAACGGATTGTCTTTTCTATTCTTGTAGTGATCATGTAGCATCTTAAACTCCGGATTTTTAGCAACCAAAGGCATCATTACCCTGAACAGCAGTGCTCGAAGCTTTGACCGTCCTCTTTTACTTATACTCGTTTTACCTTTATGTTTGCCTGAACTATTCTCAATTAAATTTAAGCCTGCAAGTTTTTGTATTTGGCCTGGATGTGTGAATCTTGTAATATCTCCAACCTCTGCAATAAAGCCAGCAGCAGTGATTATACCTACACCTTTAATAGTTAAAATTTCCTTTGCTCCTGGTATTTGAAGGGCCAATTCTTCAATTTCCAGCTCTAACTGTTCAAGCTGTCTAATATATAAATCATATTGTTCTAAATTAACTATAAGATCTTTTTCACCCATTCTAAGACCTTCTTTAATGCCTATAGAAATTTTAGCTGCTTCAACTAATTTAACAGCTCTATTAAAGCCTACGGCACGTTTAACTTCTTTTCTCCATGCTGCAACTATTTGCTGAACACTTGTTGATAAGATTTTTTCTGGTGTTGGAAATTCCTTTAGGGTTATCAAAGCTGCTTTACCTTCCCAATCACCAAAAACATCATTAAATTCCGGGAAATATTTGTCCATCCATTGTGTGACCTTATTCTTTATTTTGTTAAGATTCTTGACAAGACCTTCTCTCATATCCATGGCTACTCTTAAATCGCTGTATATACCCTCTGGGATATAAGGTTCAAAATATCTGCCATCAATCACCAATTTAGCAATTGTCTTAGGATCTTTACTATCATTCTTAGTTTGAGAGTTATCATCAAGTTCTTTGATTCGCTTCACATGATATGGATTGACAAGAACTAGCTTTACTCCTAACTCCTTTAGGAAGTGTGCTAAAGTAAACCAATAATGTCCTGTAGGCTCCAACCCAACAATTATATTATTTTTCTGTTTTTCATTTGCTAGTGATTTTATCCAGTCTTCAAATATCTTAAAGCCTTCGGCTGTATTTTCAAAGGATTTTACTTTTCCAAGCTCTATTCCTCTGTAATCAAAAGCTCTCGCATATTGAACCGCCTTTGCAATATCAATTCCTATAACTAAAGTTCTTTCGTTTATTGACATAATCTTCTCATTTTGTGTATAATTCATTTTGAGTACCTCCACTGATAATTATAAATTTGGGATAAAAGTTCGAACTATTTATACCCTTATATTATCAGTAGGTGCTCTTTTTTTCAAAGTTCATTTTAATTCATAACAGGAATGCTTGTATAATAATTTTTTTATAAGTTACAATATTTGAAAACAGCTTGCAACTGCTCTCTAAGTTTAATAATTTCTGACATTAAATTCATTTCAGTAATAGCTGTCATTAAATGATCTTGAGCATGTACAAATAGTAGCGAAACTTCTAATTTGTCTCCTGAAGCTTTCTTTCGAAGAAGTGTTGTTTGAACATTATGAGCTCTGCCTATAGCTGAATTTGCTTTTTCCATCGCTTCTTTTGCACCTATAAAGTTTCCTTCAGTAGCCATATCTAATGCCTCATGAGCATACCCTCTTGCTTCACCTGATTGTATGATTATATCCATTATTATCTGTTCAATATTCATTTCATTGCCTCCTTATAAAGTTGTCTTTAAAGTATTTTCGCTTCTATTCATTTATAAAGCAATAATTATGCCAAAATGAGTATATTATGATAAAAAAAATAACGAGTTATTAATAATAACCCGTCAATAGCTAACTCTTGTGCTTTTACAGTATTTTAAATTTTAATTCATACATTTTATTAATCTGCAGAAATATTATACTCATTATGTTTTTTTTATACTCATTATGGTTTTTTTATACTCATCATCGTTCTTTAATACTCATTATGTTTTTTTATACATATACAAGCTAAAATTGTACTCCTAAAATAATTATAAGAATATTACATATTTCATCATCAGAAAATTTAATTAAATAAAATTTTTCTATCTCGCATAAAGCTTCTTTAGTATTCATGAACTCATTCAAATAATTACTCATAAGTACGTCTTTACTTGCACATTTAGGTATACTTTCTTTTTTTATTAATTTTATTAATCCGCAAACTAAATGAAGTATTAATCCTGAAATTTTACACAGGTCTAAATCTTTTGTCACTTTATTTCTAATTATTTTTATGAAATTTAAACATAAAGGTCTAAAATCTTCTATCATTAATTCTTTAAATTCTTTTGATATGGTATTAAATATATCATCATAATTTTCTGTTACTACCCTATCAACTATTTTTCTAATTTTTGTATAATTTTTATCTAGAAACAATTCTGAAGTTGGTATAAATGGAATCCCATAAATACTAGGATTTATAGTTCCTACCACTGCAATAATCTTCTTGTTCTTAGAAAGCTTATTAAAAGTATTATACATTTCTTTTTTTTCATTTGCTGATACTGGTACAACCTGTATATCTTTTCCTGATAAATTCAGACCTTCTTCAATCATATTTTTTAATTTTACTGCGCTACCCTCTCCTGTGATACATATTGTGACTATTATATTATCTTTGCTTGGCATATAATTTTCTGTTAAACTTGTGCTACAATTACTTAAATAACCTACGGATTGTTTAGTTGATTTACATATCTGCTCAATATCATTGCTTGTTAATGCTTTTCTAGCACACTCTATAACAATAAGAGTTGATACCATATCAATAACTCTTATTTCTATGCCTGTTTCTTCACTGATGAGTTCCCCAAACATTCCCAATGAACCCATATCAACACAATATATAACTCCTGACCCTCTATGATTATTTTGAATTAAATCTTTTATTTCGCCATAAGCACTTTTAACACTTTCATCTAATTTCATATCATAAGAATACACATTATTTCCACCTACCAACTTATTAGCTACATCAGCCATAGATGATGCTGTAGATTTTCCATGCATAGCTACAACAATAACCGGTTTGTTACTTTCATCATCTTGAGTTAAGTTATTGACGCATAAAAACATTGCAATAAACCCTACCTCATCAGCAGGAATTTTAACGTTAAATTCTAATTCTAGTCTATTTGCAAGTATAAGTGCTAACCCATATTCTTCGCTATAGTTTTCTATTATCTCATTTAAGTTGTGATTAATTATTATTCCATTATGCATTATTCTCTCAATAGTTGAGCTGATATGTAAACAAAGCCCATAAAAAACTTTAGCGGCAAAAATTCGTTTTAGTTGTTCTGATACAGTTTTAAAAAATTCTTCAACTAAAGAAATTATCTTGGTATCAACAATTTTTGATAACTCTTTTTTATTTACTCCTTGATCAAATTTATCAATATACTTAGTAAAATAATTTTTTATTTCAAAAGACATTGTAAAATTAATATCTTCCTCTTCTATCCCTCGCTCTTTAAGCTCATGAATTCTTTTTTCAATGCTTTCATAAAGATTACTTGGTAAAAGATCATCTCTATACTCAACTTGTAAATCTGATCCCTTAGAACTAAAGCTCAATTTTGAATCTTTACCAATAATTTCATCTACAATATCTTCATTTTTGGTATAGAATAATAGTCCTTGTTTAACTACATTTGAAAAATCAATTGTATCAATCTCTATTTTTTTATTTCCTTTTGACGCATACTTTAAAAATGCATTTGCACACCCTAATTGAATATCACTTTTTAATTGCCCAATATTACCAGTACAATTATAAAGTAATAATGCTCTGATTGCACTTGAACTTACAGTTATTTCTTTCCCAATTCTTCTTGATTCAACTTTAAAAAATTCACAGATAATTTCAAATCTTTCTTCTAAAGTTCTATCTTTTAAAACCGGAATATTTATAGTCATTGGAATTCTTCTGGCAAAAGTAGCTAATAAGTTGCTGTTTACATCTTCAGTAGTTGCACAAATTATAAGCACTTTACTTTTCTTTTTTACATCAATATCTCCCAAAGGAGTATATACGCCTTTATCAATTAGCATAAATAACATTTCTTGTCCTTCTGAAGGTAATCTATGTATTTCATCTAAAAACAGTATACCTCCATTAACCTTATCCACAATACCTAGTTTATCTTGGTCTGCTCCTGTAAAAGTACCTTTTTTACTTCCAAAAAGATGTGCAAGTAGTAGTTGTGGATTATTAGCATAATCTGCACAATTGAAAGATACAAAAGGAGAATCCTTAGAAATAACTCCTTTTTCTACTGCAAACTTATACATTAATTCTGCAAATAAAGTTTTACCTACTCCAGTAGGTCCTAAAATTAATGAATGAAGCCCGCTAGGAGGATATAATATCGCAGCTTTAGCCTGTTGAACACATTTTTTTAAGCTATTATTTGCGCCTATAAGTGTATCGAAACTAATATTATCTTCATTATTTTTTTTTATTTCTTTACTTTCTTTCTCATCTTTAATGTCATCTGTCATATTGACTCTCTTATTAACTGTGAAAAGTACTGGTTTAGAATTGATTTTAAAAACTTTACCTTCTTCAAAAAGTTTGTTCAAAATCGTACTTACATTTGTTCTTTGAAGAGATAACGCATCTGCTATATCTTTAGTAGTAAAGCCAATACATTCGCTTTTACCTTCATAAATTTGTTGATTACACCTATCAGATATGTATTTGTAGACTTTTTCTGAACTTTTCATATATAATCACCCTTTTAATATAATTATTAATAATTTATTATATACACATACACTTTCAAACTACATCTGTATATACAAATATATTATACTAATAAATTAGATACTACGTACAAAATATTTTTGGATATGTTGGTATACACCTTATAGTCACATATATTCTTAGTATAAGGGTGTTTAGGCTTAAATGATTATATGATTAGCAAGTTTCTTGAAATGATATTAATTCTCAACAAATGCCAGTATTCAAAAAGTTGCAATACTTTATTTCCCGAGGAGCTCGTTGATTTTATAATAATCAATAACTATATTGTAAGTGAAACTAAAATATAATTTAATTTATTTACTATTACGCTATAAGAGAATATATAAACTATGCCAACGGTTAACAATAAAGATATAAATACTAACATTACTATCTTATTTTGTAATTTTTGAGCTTTACTTGTTATAGAAAAATGGTTTTTCATTTTGTAGTATCTACGTGAATTATATATAAACTTCTGATAGAACTGCAGCTGATAAACTTGAAAATTTATTCAATAAAAATAAAGAAGTTAAAAAAAAAGGCTAAAAATAACCTTGTTTTTTGTTGTAATTCGTTCTATTTCTCACTACTTTTTCATATCATTGGAACCCATTTAGAACCCATTTTCACTTTTTAACCCATTTTACAAAAAACAATAAAAGCCTGTAACCATTGAGGCTACAAGCTTTGTCTTGGTGCTCCCGAAGTGATTTGAACACTCGACCTACTGATTACGAATCAGTTGCACTACCAGCTGTGCTACGGAAGCATACATATTTATCCATTGTTTTAACATTAATTAGGCATTATTCAAGTAATTACACATTGTTTTATCCAGAATTTTACCTGTTAAAAACTAATTATATACCTCAAACCCTAGCAATGCAACAACTCCATGCAAAAATAAAAATAAGTTGAAGATTTTTTACCCTCAACTCACTTTTTTAACAATAATTCTTTTTTCACTACTATGCCATCACTATGCCACTACTATGCCAAACTTTTTTTCCATTTAATCACTTATTTTATATGATGGTTTACTAAGCTGACCTAAAATACTCTGAACCTTTGAGCTTGCATCTTTTACATCTTTAGCATTAACCGATGTGTAAATTTTCAATATCACATCTGTAGTATTATCTCCCATTATTCTTTGAACAGTAGGAATATCAGTGCCCTGCTTTATAAGGAATGTACACATTGTATGTCTAAATCTATATAGTGTATACCCGTTATCGAACCCTTCCTTTAAAAGAAATTTTTTATACCTATTCCTAAGTACACTGTCTCCGACAAAACCTCCTGTTGGACTAGGAAATACAAACTTGCTATTTATTGCCTTTTTATAAACCTTATTAGCATTTACATACTTTCGCCACATTTTAAGCTCTGTTATTACATCCTCTGGTACAGTTAGTTTCCTTACACTATAACTAGATTTGGTACGGCTTATTACTTCCTTCATTTTAGGCTTGATGCCTATTTCCTCATTTACAAATTCAAGAGTAGCAGCTTCCTTAATAAATACTGTTTTCTCTTCGAAGTCTATATTATCCCACTTCAAACCCCTTAGTTCTCCAGGTCTCATACCCGTATTCAGTAGAAGTAGAATAACTGGTCGTATCTCAGGATAACACTTAGATGCTGTAACTAAATCATTTATTTCATCCTCTGAATAAGCCTTATATTCATCTTTCTTTACTCTAGTACTTTTGGGCTTGCTTATACCTTTCATTAAATTTTTGTCCAATATATCTGATTCATATGCATACTTAAACGCAGTATTTAGGACTATATAGACCTTATCTAGTGTACTTTGAGAATACTTCTTTTTATAAGCATTTAATACACCCATGATTAGCTCAGGATTTACATTTCCTAACTTTATCTCCCCAATTTCATCACAAATCTTTCCAGCTGCAAAATAATAACTTTCCCTTGTTCGAGTACCTCCTCTTCCTTGTTCTAGCGATAGATAATAATTAAGATAATCTTTAACTGTCTTATCTGTGGTAACCTTGAAGTTACTAGCATCGCCTTCGGAATTAGATTTTAATAATTCACGTTCTTTTTCTAAAGCCTCTATAGCTTCTTCTTCCGTTTCAAAACTTGCAGATTTTCTAATACGCTTTCCATTAGCTGCTTTACCTATGTCAATCTGAATAACCCAAAGATTACTTTGCTTTATATATGCCACTGTTCCTTTTGCCATATCAACATCATCCTCCACTATTACTAAAGTTTGGTTTGATGTTACCGTGTGTTTTGAAGTAATGTCAACTACTGGTTCTACAGGTTCCCCAGCTAAAAACTTTAAGAACGATACAATTGAAATTATCTCTTTTGTTCCTATCTTTTTAACATCCAATTCACCACTTTTGATTACATCTTTTATATCACATACCTCCACACCTGACTCAACTGCAGCCTCTTCAATAGTCAAAGTCGCCCTACCGTACTTTTTTGCTAAATTACCACACACTTCAGAATTATAAGACATGTGTTCCAACCCCTCAAAACCAAATTTGAAGTATCAACTTCATGTCTACCTAATTAATCTCTACACCCAGTTCAAAAAATAGAATCCAACTCACAAAAAACAAAAAAGTTACCCCAATTAGAGAAACACATTTGTAAAAGATACAAATCTCTATCGTGAGGTACCAAATATATCAAAAAAGGAATAGAAAAATACACCTTGCCAAAGTAAGAATGATAAAATACTCACACCTAAAATGATAGGTGTACAATTTATTTAATTATCTCTATTATTTATTCAGCTCTTCCCCTTACCTTTAAAAAAACAAGAAAGCCTAATTACTAAAATCAATAGTAATGACTTTAGTAATTAGACCTTAAATACATGTTATTTGAAAATCGCACTACTTCCAGATTATATGCTTGAATTGACTGAACTGAATGATTATTGCTGAGTATTTTCCTGAGTGACTATAAGGTTATCCTCTGTACATTATAAGAAAGTTGCGAAACAAGTTTAAATTATTTATTTACTACTTAAAAACCCAATAATGACACATAGTATTATAATTATTACAGCAGGCACAAATATAAGTGTAAACATATGTCTACCACGCTTACTAGCGAAATTAGGTGTAGTACCTATACCTGTCCTTTTATCAATAAATTCATCAGGATTATCTTTGTTATAATAAAATATTCCTAGTTTCCAATGTTTAGGATTATCATCTTTATTCATATATAATACCTTCCTATCTATAATTTATAAACATTAATTAATTCGCCATTATCTACCCTCGTAACGCATAATATGAAAATGACGTATCAATTCTAGTACATGTTGCCCTATTGTTTACTCATAAAGTATGAGAATATAAATATCGCAACAACTATTAACATTGAGACAATACCAAATATTCTTCGTGATAAGAAATAACTGTTGATTGGTTTTTTGTAGCTTTCCAACTTTCAAATATTTTCCACAGGAACTTTGGGCTAATGGCATTTAATAATCCTTGAAGAAATATAAGACCAAGAATAATCATAGGAATTATTGTAACCCCTTTTGGCATAACTCTCCCCCTTCAAGGTACATCAAATAAATCAAATTCTTCTTGAAACACATTTGTGACGTAACTTATACATAGCTTATTATGCCTACTTTCTTAGTTGTTAACTTAGGTTGATTATAACATGCCCTTTTGCTTTATTGCCTGTAAGTTGGACTTTTACATTTATGCTATCATTCTTACCAATTGTTATAGTTTTATTTATTGAACCATTTTCATCAAATAAAACTTTGCTATTATTGTAAATTTTTAAATTTACATCTCCACTTATAGCATCAGTATTAATCTTCATACCATAAGTGCTCTTTTTGATATTATTTCTTTAGTATCACTCCCATTAAGTGCTTCAAAACTAATATCATATTTATTATACTTAGAATTATCTAACCAGATAACTTCCTCACCAGAACCAGTTCCCACCAAGTCTCTTATTTTAAAATTGTTTTTGGCAACACTTCTTATATACCCGCAAACTCTTATAATACATAATAGAATTGCAAATGCAATTCCAATAGTTACTTTTTCCATTTCTGTAATCACCCTTTTTTTATTACAATATATTATTTTACAAGTGCTCATTACCCCAACTCACTAATAGAAATAGACTAATTACTTATTTCAAATTAACCTCTACCTTTTCATTACTTGCTATTCCTATTACACAAAGTTCTTTCAGTGTTTCTGCAAAAAGTTCGTACAGCTCTTTTAGTCTTTCAATGTCCTTTATTACCCCAACTACAGTAAAATACAATTCATCTACATTACTTGGAAAGTGATTTGAAAAGAAACCTTCATCATCCTTAATTTCTAAACTTATTGATGGTTGTAACTTGCCTCTTTTCATGCTTCTATTATGACTATAGATTTGCTCTTTTTATATCCAATTTAATACTTCGTCTAAGACGTACTGTGTTGTTATTTTAAGTAAAAAAGCCTAGTGGGTTTATTTAATCTCACCAGGCTTAAAAATTATTATGCTACTGTGTGTTAGCTATTTTAAATCTATATACCACCAATCGTTAGAATATTTTTCTAAAAACTCTACTGGCATATATAGATAACCTTTATCTCCGAAACTTACGGACCATGAATTTCTTACAATAAAATATAATTCATTGCTTTTGTAAAAATATCCACAAATATTCAATGCGTGTCCACCTAAAAGTTGTTCATTATCCTTAGGCATAGGCACATACCCATCTGAACCAATATTCTCAAACGATTCATAAACATCAATACCTATTAAAACTGGCTTTTTCAGTACACCCACGGAATACAAAATATCGTCCACAGTTGCTATTTTATATTTAGTTTTTGCTTTGTGGTTCGGTGCGTCAGTATCTGCTGCTTTTCTTGGAGAGTTAGCAAAATCTTCAACAATATACGGATCTAAACTTTCTAAACAAGTGCCGACAGTTGTTGCTATCGTAGCAGATCTACTAATAGTACTGCCCCCATCTTGTGATATATCTCCATCCTCAGCACGCTCTTGGTAATAGAAATACAATTCCGATAAATCAACACCTGGGTTTAATAAATACTCAATTACAGATACTGCTGAAAAGGCTGTACAAGCACCTAATTGACCTTGATCTTTTATAGTTGTATATCCACCTCTTAAGTCAGCACTAGATGGCACCGGTTGTGTTTTATCGAAAAAGTCATGAAATAATAGGTCCGTACCTCTTACTTTTGATTTTTTTAGGTTATACTTGTAAGGTAGCTTTTTTCCCATTTCTCATTCCTCCAATATTTTTATCTATTTGCACATTATTATGTCAGAACTACACCATCTTAAATTTCATTTAAAGTGTTTATATCAACTTAATAATTTACCCCAACTTAACTGTCCAAATATACCATCTACAATTAGACCATTAGTGTTTTGCCACGCTTTTACACTATTAGCTGTATTCGTTCCGAATATACCATCGATAGCAATTCCCATTCTAAACTGAATTAATCTAGTTGGTATTGGTTCATGATAAATCAATCCACACAATGGTTTGCCATATATTTGAGCAGTTGCATTTACACATTCTAATCCCCAGATTCCATCAACTGTGATACCAACAATTGCTTCAAATTGTTCTATTTTACTAGTTGTTAATGCCCCAAGAATCCCATCTGTTGCTAATCCGGCATGAGTCATAGCATTTAATTGACATTGAATAGTATAAACAGTTGGACTTACTGGTATTGGTATTGGTATTGGTGTTGGTGGAGTAACATTACTTTGTAAAACATCACTATCAAAATAGTCCATACTTACTTCACTGTTAGAAATACCACTAACTGTTCCAGTCCATGAATACTGTATGCCTACATATCCTCTAGTATTGGTAGGAGAAGTTGCTGGTTCTGCTATCCAAATTTTATTTATTGCTAAGCCAGTATTATCAGCAATACTATGGGAACTATAGAATATCAAACTAGAATTTTGAGCCATGAATTTATTAATAAAACTGTAATCTGGGCTACTCATTTCATAATCTAAACAAGGTTTTAGATCTTGTTGATAATTGTTTATAGTACCCATAAAGTGTTGATATTCAGATATAGGCGTATTCGCTTCTGCAAAATGGTAAAAACCAACTAATAGACCTGCAGCTTTTGCACCTTTATATTGAGAAGCCATTAGTGGATTGGTATATGAAACTCCATCAGTAGCTTTTATATATACCATTTGTATCCCACTATTTTTAACTAGATTCCAATTTGTAGCATTGGTACCTTAAAATACATCTATTCCTTGATACATTTTTAAGACACTCCTTTGTATTTATTACGTTAAACCATTTAAATTTATATTAAACAGAAACAGCTATAACTGGGATTGTTACTGTTAAAGCTGAAGTGTTATTATTTGTAATAGCAATAATATTGTTAAATCCTTGTCCTACAGTTACGGCAGATCAGATGTGGTAATAGTAACTGTAGGTGTAGGTGTAGGTGTAGGTGTATCCAACATATTATAATCACTAATTGCCATGGTATTGGTTACAGTAGATTTTGGAAATCACCTATTTTTACAAATTACATTAAACTAACAGAACAAATTTATTGTTCTGTTAGTAGTATATAAATTAAATTACACAATGTTACAAAATTAATTTATTATTTATAGGGGTATGTGTGGCAACCGAACAGAAAATTACAACAAGTTTCATGAATTACTTATAATACCTAATATTAATTTCATAATAAAATAACAGTTTTATCAAAATCTTGGTATTTGATATTTAATCCACTAAAACGGTTATTAAAAATATCCTAAGAAACAAATACTCAGTAGCTACTGATTTTGAGGGTATTTTTAACAAATTTATATATCATCATAGCATGTACTGAATGCCAATTCCCATTATATTAAATTGTAAATTTCTGCTGCATTGCTACAGATACACCATATATATCATTACAATATAAATGGTGTAATGATATAGCACATAAATGTTGATATTAAAATTGAAAAATAAAATACCACTGTGTGATCGTTGTCATAGGAGCGACCTTCTTTTTTTTGTATTGATAGCATCTATGGTTAAACCCTAAATTTGACGCTATAAAATAAATGGCAAAAATAAAAAAGGCATATTGATTCGCCTTTTTTTTTAATATTCATTACCCCAACTCACTAATAGAGATAGTCTAATTACTTATTTTAATTACCTGATATTCCTCTTTAGCTCTATCAATATACTTTACTGCAGCATCAATTTCACCAAAAATATTTACAATCTTCCCAACCACTTGAAATTTCACACCCTACCAAAACAACAATCATTAAATACTCAGGTTGTACATCTTAAGTGTGTTTTTAGAACTAAAATGCAACGATACTATTCCAAATTTGAGACAACGCATCTACTTGCTTTGATTATTGGTATTTTAGTTTTGATTTTTTATATTAACTACAACAACTCCTAGTACTATACCCACTACATCTGAAACCGTATCTCCTACTGACTCCCATAAAGGATCTCCTATAATTACAACATCTCGAATCTCTTTAAGAAAACCAAGTATAAATACAACTATGCAGATCTTTAATAATCCAAATCGTTTTTGGAATATTAAAATAATGATTATTGGCAATATATAATGCAATAATTTATGCCACTGAAAGAATATATGTAAATTCATAAGCCACATCCTCCTGATTCTTTTTATATCTTAACCGATTGGTTGTGGTTTATCAAATGAAACAAGATAATACTGTAACAGATACTTACATTATTTTATTCTTATCTACTGCCTCTTGATTAAAGCTACCTATAATCATCTTTTGATAATTGATTTAAAAGCTCCATAATTCCCTTATAAACATTAGTCTTATTTTGCATATTTTCTGAATAGTGATTGCAAAAATCTTTAAGACATCTTTCATAATTGGTATTATTAATCCCTTCAGGTATAGAAAGTTCAATTGACGGATGCTCCATTGCCTAAAGAACTCTTAACTTCAGCTATTTACCTGCATTTAAAACCATACAGTGCTAATGAGAAATTCACACTATCCGTAAGGTCTTCAAGTGCGTTAAGTAATGTTCCATCTAAATCAAATATAACTGTGTCATACTCCTTCATAAAATATACCTTCTTAGCAAAGTATAATCTTGGTCTCTAGGTAACTTACTTTGGGGGTACAAGATAAAAATATTTTAAACAAACCCTTTCATATATATAATTACTAATAATAGCCAATAAAAATCCTCCTAAGACGTCGAAGGGATAATGTTGACCTACATAAACTCTTGATATACCAACGATAATTGCTAAAACAATTAAAAACTTTCCCAATCTCCTTGTTTTATTATTAACTCCTAATGCTATAGTCATTGCACCTACTGAGTGAGTGCTTGGAAATGAAGCATTGCTTTTATGAGTATATAATAAATTTACTGTATAGTGGACAAATGGCCTTGGCTCATACCAAATAGTCCCAATTATGAATGTTAATATAAAGTTTATTGAAAGCAATAGTATAATTGGCATTACTATCTTCTTCGCTTTTTTATTTTTACCAGCATATCCTATTATTAAATATAATCCTACTAAAAGTGCATATAAATAGATAACATACTTTGAAGATACAATCATAATCTTATCTAGGAATACGTTTTTGTTCGCTAAATTATTTATTAGTCTAAATAAGACCAAATTCATATTCTTTAACATCCCTTCTTTAGTAAAAAGTGAATCACTAGTAGCCTCATATACTCTGAGCTCTTTGTATGATTTTTAATATATCACTTTTATTGTATACATTATTTTTTTTAAAATCTAGTCAAAATATTTTACCGTTGTGCCCTAAGATACAAAAGTTACGTATTAACCAATGTAATAAATAATAACCGTTCTATTACAAAAAACTCATAGTCAATTTCTATTTCTTTATCACAAGACGTTTAAGCAAGGTAGCATCACCTATGTTAACTGTTTTGATATATATCTAAAGAACTTATCTTATTCATTATATCATTAAAATTTTTTATTTTTTTCTTACCGTTTGTTAAGTACTTAAAGTTTCTAATTACCATGCCTTATCTATGCATCCTTTATAAAGATCTCCATTTTTTCATAGCAGTTCCACAGTACAATTAATTTTCTTAACCCTGCCACAATTTTTACAAGTGTTCATTACCCCAACTCACTAATAGAAATAGTCTAATTACTTATTTCAAATCAACCTCTACCTTTTCATTACTTGCTATTCCTATTGCACACAGCTCTTTCAGTACTTCTGCAAAGAGTTCGTACAGCTCTTTTAGTCTTTCAATGTCCTTTATTACACCAACTACAGTAAAATACAACTCATCTACATTACTTGGAAAGTTACTTGAAAAGAAACCTTCATCATCCTTAATTTCTAAACTTATTGATGGTTGTAGCTCTAATACTTCTCTTATTTTTTCATTTGAAAATAATTGTAATATCTTTCCTTCGTTATTCCCCTTTATTATAAAATCATCGTCAAACCCACTACACCCAACAATAATATCTTCCATGCCTAAAAATTTACCTAAGTCACTAAAAATACCTTTCCTGTATATCTTAAAATAAAAGTTATTCGGATTTTTAAAAGGTGCTCTAATCCTTGTATATGTCGTTGAAGTTTTTCCAGTAGACACAGTATATGTATCAAACAAAACAATCCAGTTGCCAACGTGTGCTTGAACTTTACTACCTGTCCAGAAGCCTGCATCAATATAGTCCCCTTGAATTTCTTTAGACAACTGTTCCCAAACTTCTTTTTTACTTGCTCCAAATAGCCCCATGCTGTACCTCCTTCATTTTATTCATTAGATTTAAACTTAAATCCATATCTAACCTTAATTCTACATAAAATGTTTTTTCCTTCAAACTTTGTAACTTTAAGTAAAAAACTCAAATTTTACATGGCTTTCTTCTTAAACCTTATAAAAATAAACTTCAACCTGCTACTTCAAATTCACTACTAACCTTTCCCTATGAGTAAGAGGTGCGGCATCGCCGCACCTCTGTTATATAGAACTCCCTATCATAATAGGAAGAAACTCATTTGTAAATCAATGTCAGTACCTTGCAAAATAAAGTTCCTAGAAGTAAAATTACCCCGTTCCAAAAGAATTAACATCTGTACGAATTGATTGAAATGCTCCTGTGTCTCGGACCCAAATTAAAACTTTTTACCTACCACCTTTAATATGTGCACCTTAGAAAACTATCACCCCTTTTTATTCAATCTCGATTTACTAAACTTTCAGCCTGATTAAACTATACCTGTTGGCCCCTCAAGTACAATCAAGTTGCAAACTTATCGAAATATAATCAACTGCAAAGATTTATTTACATAGTGAATCTCAGTAATGCTTGAACTGCTTCAATTGTAAGTTGACATCATGTAACCGTTCCAAGTATCTAATCTTCTTATTAATGTCATTGTACTTATAATTTAAATTATTTAACTTTAATTACTGTGCTGAATTTATTTTATATGTACCCAGTTATTTTGGAAACCATTTTATTTTAACCTTGATTTTTATAAATATTTACCATTGTTACTACAGGTTAAACTAATATCAAACATTAAATTGTAATATTGTGATAAAAAAATTTCTTTCTAAGTAGTCTAGATCCCCAAAATTTCAAATCAATGTTGGTAAATGATTTAAATGATTGAACTAAATGAATCTGCACCTCAATATTGAGTAAGCACATCTCTAGACTTTTATAATATCAGTACCCCAAATAGTGACTTGATGAAATGTACTATATACTTCGCCTGAATTATGGGGTTGCTAACACCCTTAAGTCATATAGTAAATGCACCTGTCAGTAGCGTAAAAGTTTCATTGTTGACACTAAAAAGCTCTATTATTACAGTAATACATCTAAAAATAAGTTTTAATAGCTACGAGCTCATGAAATATAGAGTTGCTACAAACTTAACTGGTAAATTTTCTGTATTATAGTACAACATATAATGAAACACATACCAAATGGGTCTATTATGCCCACAAATAGGCATAAAATAAGGCATAAAATAAGGCATAGAGAGTAACTTTATTTTTTATACTAAACACATTTATATTACTTAAATTTATAAATAATTATGTTAAAAAGTATAATTACCAAAAGTATGTCCTTCATTTTCAGTATAAGTCCATTTAGTTAAATCTATCAATGAACCATCAGCTTCTATTCTTCCACAAAAATTATTGTTACTATTATCATAAAAATATAAACCACTAGGTAATAAAGCAATACTCCCTACAGGGTTTAAAAATACTTGGTTATTTAGCTTTTGTGGCTCAAATAAAGAATCTAATTTATACCTATAAATACTAGTTGCAGCAGAATCTGCATAATATATATAGTCTCCATTTACATTATAGATACTAACTGCTGGCATTACATCTTCAACAATACCTGTTTTTAAATTTAATCTATGCAATATAGAATTATAATTATAGTATATATAGTCTCCCGAAAAATGTATATTACTACCACCCTGTAGTATTACTCGTACATTACTACCATCTAAAGAAGCACACAACAAATCATTATCCACCTGATAATAAATATAATTTTCATCCCCCCCTAAAAAATTAATACTGTCATCGCTAGGTAGATTAATATTGTTTTTATCTTTTAAGCTAAACGATTTAACAACACTTAAATTACTAAGTGAGTAACAAGTGACATAGTTAATATGATCACAAATGTATAATTCATCTGATGAATAGCCCCATTTATTCCATAATACTGAATCGATTCTCGTTGATAATCTCTTATTTGGACTTGTACTTTGTAAATAATTGATATCTCCTACATTAGTAGGTATACTGTAAGAATCATAAAATAAAGTTCCATTTATAATATTAATTCCTGCTAATTTACTTTCTGTATTTTCATAATCTTCATCTATATAAGTATATTTCGCATTCGAACCATCAACATTAGCTGTACATAATTTATTATTCCAACCTTTAAAGTACAATGAATTATCTACTTGTGTTATTAAACCACCATTAGCTAAGTTCTCTAAACTATTTCCCTTGGTGGCATCCCATACTATATCCCCTAAACTCAAACTATTATGAAGTTCTAAATCAGCAGGTAAATCACCTATGTCGAAATTATAGGTATCCTTTAAGTAATTTAAATAACCCAATATCTCTATACAACTAGTACTCAATTTACTATGTACCCCATAAGGTGAGTATGAATTTAATAATTGTTTTAGTGCTATACTTGAGTTTCCAACTGCATCTTTTAAAGTTGCACTTTTCGAATCTATACTTTTTTCCTCTAAATCATACCTTACACCCGCTACAGCACTACTTAATAAAGCTAAACTAGAAACATCAACACTAGAAGAAGCTAATTGATTAGTTAACGCTGTAGTTGCATTATTTAATTGTAAAACTGCTACATTTGTATTAGCTATAATATTTGAACTGACTTGTGTTTTGCTTACACTCTTTTTCACTGTTGTAATCTTATTTTGTGAACCACTAGCTGAACTACTCTGTCTACAACCACTTAGGCTCACCATAATAATCAAACATACGCCTAAAATTTTACTACGATTTTCAAATTTAGATAATACTATAATAAATCACCCCTAACTTTAGATTACAAATGGTGTTATCAAACTTATTACCCCATATTTATTAAAATAATTATAACAATAAGGTAAAACATCTTTCAATAATTGTTAATCAACATTACTTATCTTACTCCCATTTAAAAAAGCGTCCTCGATTTAGTCTATTTATAGCTTTTTTAATGAATTGTTCTAAATTATTAATTTTAAGGATGACAACACTATAATGCTAGTTGTAACCAGTTACTGATCTAAATGTAGATAGTGTTGGTGTACTTACATAGGCTATTTTGATTTCTTATTGTTCTATTCTGAAACCTATTACATCTAATACCCAATTCTATCAGCCAATGTTCTGTACGTTAACAGTATAGTTACACCAATATTTCAATCAGTTGAGATAATTGAAGCATTTGAAACTGATCACATTTCACAATTGTATCTGTACTTGATATAATGCTTGATACTATATTTATTGCTAATAAAATGTTTATTACTTTATTGTTAATTATCTCCATACTGTCCCACTACAGTCATGTCTGGCAAACTGTATATTAACTCATCATCTTTTAAATATGCTTTACCAGTTACCATATTTACATAGAATTCACCCTGTACATTTATACCACATACAATATAATAATCTTCCGATGGTTCACCATCTATTTTAAAACCAGCTTTTTCCTTACCCATACATTCATATTGAATTTGAGATCCATAAGCTTTTTCAAGTTGAGCTCCATAAGCTTTCTGAAGTATACCTACTATTTTAGTATTCAATGAAGAATCTTCCCTGGTAGGATCTAGTTTCGTCAAAAAATCATTTATTGTTTGAGTATTATTGCTTACATCAAACTCGAATGATCCTGATCCTCCATAATCCTTAAGTATTTTAACGACACCGTTCTTAGTATATTTACTATTTGTAGCATCATATTCATCTTTAGATATTTCTTTTCCATTGTCGTCTGCACCATATATATATTTAATTTGTTCTGTTTCGTCTACCGTTGTTTTATCCTCACTAGTTACGTTAGCTACTTCTTGCAATTTATCATTTTGTAATGTGTTATACTCATTACCATCATAAACTAAATCAAGAACATCTTCTCCAGCTCCAGTTTGATATAAAAAATGATAATATAAATAAGCCCGATTAGATTCATCTTCAGATATAGCAATGGATCTACAGTTTACCAGACCCTCAGATTCAGAATCATCTGAAAATACTTTTGTAGGAGTATTATCTTTTAGCTTCCATATCTCTTGTGTGATTGTAGGTATACTTGAATCAATATCAGTGCTTGGCTTCAAATAAATCATGTATAATTCATTTATACCATCGCCATCGAAGTCAAAAGAATTACTAACATATGCTAAACCTGAGTTACTACTACTTAAATTATCTGCAGTACAAATGCCATACTGATTCTTTACATTATTAACTACATCAGTAGAATGCAGCATAATTTGGTGCTTGTACTACTGGACTAAATGCGGATGGTGTTGGTGTACTGCCATCTGCTGTTTTTACTATTTTAATCTCTAATGCTTCAACTCTAAGTCCTTGAGCATCAGTACCCGCTTCAACACCGTCAGACACCCAAG
The DNA here is from genome assembly GCA_963725425.1 of uncultured Clostridiaceae bacterium. Lineage (GTDB taxonomy): Bacteria > Bacillota > Clostridia > Clostridiales > Clostridiaceae > Clostridium_I. The sequence goes on along the minus strand of CAVRYJ010000041.1, from coordinate 111,730 downwards.
ATTGCCAACCTACGTTCTGTACGTGTGCTCTATATTGTACACTGTATCCAGGCATGTTCTTTAATGCTATCTTTACTGCCTCTACTCTCAATGATTTTCCATCTGTTCCTATCTCAGCTCCGTCTGCTACTGGTGTTTGCCAGCCTATATTTTGGACATGTCCTTGGTATTCAATTGATGCTCCAGTAGGTACATTACCTGTTAGTTTGATTTTTAATGCTTCTACTCTTAAACCTTGTCCATCTGTTCCAGTTTCTGCTCCATCGGATACCCAATTCTGCCATCCAATATTCTGTACGTGTCCTTGGTATGTAACTCCTATCGTACTTGATATTATCGTGTCTGCCTTAACTACACTTCCCAAGTTAAAAAAGCATATCGAAAACGTTATTAACATACAGAATAATAAATTAAATATTTTAAACCCTTTCTTCAATACTATCACCCCTATTTATTCGTAAAATACATATTTTATAGCTGAAAAAGAGTACCTATAAACTAAGATTGATGCTAATGTAATACTATTTCCAAATTCAAATGTAATTATTTTATCATCATTACTTAAAGGCTATTCCCAAAGCTGGTCATACTCTAAAACAACTCATTAACAATAAAAAAGAGCTTACTGTACTTTTACTGTACACCCTTTTATATCCTCAGTGAGCTATGTTGTTTTTAATATGAAATGCTACATTTATGTAATGAATTTTCCAATGTTTTCATATCATAACAACTTATCTGATTGTCAGAGAATAAATAAAGAGTTTGTAAATTAGCCAAACCTCTCAATGCACTTATATCACTTATTTTATTGTTTGTACCTAAATCAAGCTTCTGTAAATTAGTCAAACTACACAATGCACTTATATTGCTTATTTGATTGGTGGCTAAATCAAGATTCTGTAGATTAGTTAGACCACTCAATGCACTTATATCGCTTATTTGATTATTATATAAATTAAGTGTCTTTAAATTGTAAGCGCTGGAACACATACCGTTACCTAAAAAAGCAGCTCCACATTAATCTGTGAGGCTGCTTTTTTTAATAAAATCCTTCTTTTGCAATTTTCTTTATGTAGTTATACTGTTTTCGAATAAGTTTCTTAAACTCAGTGTCTGATAGTTCATTGTACGTAGCTATGCCTTCTTCATAAAGACACTCGTATATTAATTCGCAATAATCATCGTCTTCTCGATGCATTTTTTTATATCTTTGTTCTAGCTCATATGGAAAATCAAGAGTATAAGATATTCCATCAATTTCTCCGCTGAGAAACTTCTTTGTCATATTCATCATGTAGTTAATATTAGGCTGACTCACTGCAAGGGTCCTCCTTTTTATTTATTTCTGTTGCCGTTGTATTTATTCTACATTCAAGCTGCACTTTATCTGCCCATGGCAAATATTCATCAAGCACAGAAGTATTTGATGCAAAATTACTATTGGGTAGTTTTCGGAAGAGATATTCAAGATATTTATAAGCATCTAAATTATTGGCTGTTGCCGTATTTATAATGCTAAATACAGTAGCTGACGCTTCTGCTCCCTCTGGCGAATCAGAAAACAGTGAGTTTTTACGTGTGATAGCTACGGGTTTCACTGCAATCTCCGATAAATTATTAGATAAAGGTATTCTTCCGTCAAGCAGAAAATTGGTAAAATATTTTTTATGATTTAGTGTATATCCCAAAGCTTTCTTCAAGTAGTATTGGTTAGTAAAGGTGTTTTCTGCCCATGCAAAAAAGGCATCCAATACAGGGACACTATATATAAGTCTTTTCTTTTTTCTTTCCTCAGGCAATAACTCTTTCCATTTTCTTTCTAGTCTGAAGAGTTTATCACAATAAGCTCGTCCAATGGCTCCGCCTGATCCTGGAATTTCTTTTTTTCTAGAATCCAATGGAATGGCGTCTAGATAATATCGTCTTAGATGGCTGAAACAAAGACATCGTATAATTCCTTCAACCTTTTCATACCCAGCATATGCATCTGAAACATGATAACTATGAAAACCTTCAAGAAACTTCTTTGCGTGGTCCCCAGAACGAGTGCTGGTATATTTGTATAAAACTATTGGTGGACCTTCACAGTTACCATTCCTATGTATCCAAATATAAGACTTGCTAGATGCATTTTTTCCATCTTCGTGATTTACCTGCCAGGTTGTTTCATCACTCATGATAACGTTGCATTTTAGCAATTGCTGGTGCATCTTATCATATAGAGGCTTCAACCAATATTCAGAGCTGCGTATTACCCAGTTTGCCATCATGTCTCTCTTAAGTTCAGCACCCATTCTTATAAAGTCTTTTTCTTGGCGGTAGAGTGGTACTGACATCATATACTTTTGATACATTACCCATGCTACGCATGAAGGCGAAGCAAAAGAGTGCGTAAGCACAGACACTGGTACAGGTGCACAAATTATAGAATCATATGGATTAGTATCATTTTTTCCACACTCAACACATTTATAAACATATTGGACGTAGTCCTTCATTATTAGCTTCGCTGGGATATATTCCATTTCAGATCTTACTTTTTTCTTTCCTATTATCTCAAGTTCACTGCCGCAGATTTTACAAATAGTTTCTTCGGCATTAAGGACACATTCAACTACCTCATGTGGTAGTGCTTTAATCAACTTTTCTCTGTCACCCTTTTTTCTAACAGGTCTCTTATGTTCTTTGATATTTATAACATTATTTTCGGTTTCATCTGTAATTTCATCAATTAGTTCACCAAAAAGGAAACATTGTCCATATACCTGAGGTGTTTTCTCACTTGATGCTCCAAACCTCTGTTTTGCTGCATGTAACACTGCTTGAGTGAGGACTTCAACATTGTGTTCTAGTAGATACACCTTTTCCTGCAGTGTTCTATTTTGATTTTCTAGTTGTCTAATACGTTGATCTTTTTCATCTGAAGACTGCATTTTAAAGGCTCCTTTCTGGTTAATCAATTAATTATATTATACCAGAAAAACGGCTATTATACTAGCTTTTAGGTGATATTAAAAAATCATATTTTCAGTATTAATATTTTCTTTATGTACCTTTTTCTGATCAATTTGCAGACCCTCCAAAAGCCATTCCATTTGACGTTTTGTTATATCTCTTATTTCGCCTTCATTCTTTGGCCACTGAAATTTCATATCATCAGCAAGAAATTTTGTAACCAAAACAAAGCCATTTTTATCCCAGCGTAATGCCCTAAGTGAGTTATGCCGTTTATTGCAGAACAAGAAAACACATTTTAGAGAGTAAGGATCAAGTTTGAATTTCAATGAAACCAATGTAGCAAGTCCATTTTGTTGCTTACGAAAATCTGTTGCACCAAGAGCAATATAGATATGTTCAGCCTCATCGGCTATATGCTGTATCATAGTTTCTGCAGAACTTTCATTAGTCCTGCTAAAGAAGTTTGATTGAAATTACTTGGAACTGTTACCTGTATACTCTTGAAAAATATCTGGAAATCATCCGATTTAGCTGAATCGCTTATTGGTTTCTCGGCATTTAAAAGGATTGGAGTTATTTCAACAAATGCCATTTTGTTATCCGGTTTCTGTTTTTTGCTGATTTTATGATTCCAATAATGATACCTACTTTTGCTAATTTCATTGTTTTTACACCATTCTGAAACTGACATTCCACTTTTAGCTCTTTCATTAATTCGCTGCTCCCAAAGAAGCTGATCATTAGTTGTTGATCTCAAAATAAAACCTCCTATCGATTACTTTATCAAAGTATATCAAATGGGAGGTTAATTTACATTACGGTGTTTGTTCCATCGCTTACCTTTAAATTAGTCAAACCACTCAATGCACTTATGTCACTTATTTTATTACTATCTAAATCAAGATTCTCTAAATTAGTCAAATTTTCAATCCCACTAATATCACTAATAATGGAATATGTACTTGCATTCAAATTTATAATATGATCAACATCATTTTTATATAAAGTACCTGTAGGCTTATTTATAGTATTTCTTACTGCCTGCTCTAAATTGGTGTCTTTAAAAGTTACAACCGTATCAGGTACTATTTTGATTTGCAATGCTTCTACTCTCAAACCTTGACCATCTGTTCCAGCTTCAGCACCATCTGAAACCCAAGGCTGCCAACCTATATTTTGGACATGTGTTCTGTATTGTACGCTATATCCAGCCATATTCTTTAACGAAATTCTTATTGCCTCAACTCTAAGTCCTTGTCCATCTGTCCCAATCTCAGCTCCATCAGATACTACTGGTTGCCAGCCTATGTTCTGTACATGTCCTTGGTATTCAATTGATGCTCCAGTAGGCAGTGTACCTGTAAGCTTTATTTTTAAAGCTTCTACACGTAATCCTTGCCCATCTGTTCCAGCTTCTACCCCGTCAGAAACCCATGGTTGCCAACCTACGTTCTGTACATGACCTTCATATGTAACACCTGGTGATGTACTTGATGTTGTTGTATCTGCTTTTACTGTTGTTGTGATACCTGAAAATACTGTTAAAGATACGATCATAGTTGTAATTATCAATGATGTTATTCTCTTTCTATTCATTATTCTCCCCCTCATATTATGTATATATTTGACTATTAGTAATAATTTATGTAGTGTTCTTTAAATATATAAATTATTGCTTAATATTCCAATAACTAATTAATTGTTGTATAAAAGGCTATCAGATTTTTTCTTATTATGACTCTTAGTTCTATATGTCTCAAGCTACATGTTTGCTCGTATCTGTTGTGTTTCAATATATTAACTAATAAGTATATTCTGTTCTTTTATAGAAATAATGTTCTCTAATTTGGATTATATAGAAGTTTTCTTGCTATGTAAAGTATTATTAGAAATAATACTTCTAAACTAATTCATAATTAAAGTATTTTTGTACAATCAACTTGAGGTGGTACAAGATGTCCTTTGGTGAACGTTTAAAAAATCTACGTCAAGAAAAAGAAGTTACTCAAGCAGTTGTTGGAAAAGTTATCAATATAGGCGCACGTATGATAGGATATTATGAAAGTGACAAACATTTTCCGAAAGATGCTACATCACTTATAAAACTTGCTGAATATTTCGATGTCAGCTTCGATTATTTGTTTGGTGTTTCCAATATTAGAAATTATGATGATGTACTAAAATCATTCAATATATATAAATCCCTTCCTCTTGAAGGAAGAGATCAAGCTGACGAATATATGAAGTTCTTGGTACAAAAATACAAGGTAACTCAACTAAAGTAAGCTTTAGCTGAGTTACCTTTGTATTCTAAAATTGCTTATGAGAAAACTAGCTACTATCTTTAAATATAATGAAGTATAAGATGAAAGTATATTCCTAAAAATACAAAGTTGCTAAGTCAAATTTGAAAGTATCACAAGGTGGCTAGTATCTATGGGAGAGAGAATTATAGAGCTGTACATTAATGATTGAGGTGACTGAATTGCTTGACTGATATCATGTGACCGATCTACGTTATCAATCTCAACACTTGATCTTTCTATAGTTATAAATTAAATCAATCGATCTAATTTATAGTGATGAATTTGTTTTCAAAGTCCCCACTTATTTTATAATTTATCTATACTTAGTTGTTGAAAATAAACAATGTCATCACAAGTTACAGTAATGTGGCACAATAAATTCTACTATTACAGTTAAAAAATATTTTTATAAATAGTCCATATCACTACATTTGAAAACCAATGTCGCAAAATAAAAACTAATCTAAAAAATTCATACCGCTTGTTGTAAAGCTACCTCATACAAAACCTAGAAATTACAGCTTATATAATTGTTTACCATAAAAAAATGGTAATCAGATTAGTAAGTCATAAAATTATTCTATTGCTGACCTTTTATTTCGAAATATAAAAAATTGAGTGACCTCAGTCCTCGAAGATATACCTCTTACAGAAAAATACTTTTTACACCCCAACTAAGAAATAAAATAGAGTAGTTTTTACACTACTCTATTTTATAATCTATTCTCACAATTCAATTAATGTTATCTATTTCTCCAACCTCTTTGATTATGAGATGAACCACTTCCTATCCTTGTGCCGCTACCTGTATTTATTCTTCCTCTTCCACTTCCAGTTGTAGTTGTGCCTGAAGTTACACTTGTAGTTGAAAAGGATTCATTATCCGCTCCAACTATAGAAGGATAAATCAAAACATTTTGAGAACTTGATACCAACGCAACTGGTTTAACAGTATTCCCAGCAGAATTTAGCAGCTGACCATCCACTGTAGCTGATTGATAGTTTATTGTACCCATATTTGCCAAAGGGACTAGTTGTCCATTTGCATCCGAAGGATCTTCACTAATCCATTCCGCTGATGTTCCAACTCCGCCATCATAAGAAGAATCCAAATCTTCCGTAATTGTTTGAGTTTGTGTTTGTCCTGCTGGTGAAGTTGCACTAAATGTTAAATTCCATGTGGAACTTGTTGCTTCAGATATATTAACAGTAACCTTTGAACCAATTGGAACACTAAGCACATTCTGAGCAACATCAGGTAGTTTCTCCCAAAATACTTCTGCCATAGGTTGCCCATTTTCTTCTTCCTCAATGGTACCCATTTGAAGAAGATCTGTAGACGATACGCCACCTAGCCCTATCCACTGTGATGCCACTGCATCTGATTTACTTGCTGAAATAGTAGGGATTGTCCAACTACCAGAAATGCTAGTATACGCACCACTACTAGAAGTAGGTGAGTCTATATAACCAGCCCAATTTGAAGAATCTTGAGTATTTGAAGGCAAGTTTATAGTACTTGCTGAACTTTTCAATGAATTAGTCTTATTTGACTTATGTGAATACCTTGATAAAACATATTTAGTATTAGTTTTATGCTGAACTGAACTACTACTAAAACCACAGCCACCTACTAATAATATTGACATTGACAGTGCTACCCCTACAACCTTTAATCTTTCCAAAACAGCATGCCCCCTTCTTCTCGTATAAAATATAAAACTGCTTAACTAATAATAATTAGCAACTATACCTATATTTATATTATATCTAAATATTTTCACCTACACAATGATTTCCATGTTATAATTTTGATATATTTGTGAATACCTCCTTAATATTTATCGAACCTAAAGCAAATGAGCTAACACCCTAAGGTATTAGCTTTTTACAAAATCCATTTAAATTTCTTAGGGCTTCTTATAATTTTTGATAACTTAAACCTACACTCAATTTAACAATGATAATTACATTTTAGAAAAGTCCTTCATTATTTTAAGTATTTTTGAAATATAGCTGTACTAGGATTATCTTAACTCTAAATTATAAACCAAGTTAATGATAGCTATCTATTAATACATTGAAACTATTTTTTCTAGTGAATCATTTAATGATATGGAGTTAATATGCATATTACAGGGTAAGCCATTTGTAAAGTGCATAGAGTTTTAAAGAAAATTGATTTTTTGTGCCTATTTTAATATACTTAATCTATACTCTTAATAATCAATATTAGGTATCACCTTCAACATACCAAAACAATACTATGCAGAAAATAAAATGTAAATGTATGTTGACTTATCACAATTACATTTGTAATCAGAATTGAGGTGAAATAACAATGGATAAAACTCCTAAAATATCGAATGCTGAGTGGGCAGTAATGAAAATTATATGGTTTAATCCTGAAATTTCATCACTGAATATTATAAACGCACTCAAAGATAACTCTAAGTGGAAGTCATCTACAATTAAAAGCTTAATAACCCGATTACTAAACAAAAATATCATCGGATTTCATAAAGTAGGTAATAAATATTATTATTTCCCTTTAATATCAGAAGATGAATGTATAAAATCTGAAAGCGAAGACTTTATTAATAGGGTATTCAATGGCTCTATTAAAACCATGCTCTCAACCTTTATTGAATCAGAAGAAATATCTAAAAAGGATATAAAGGAATTAAAGGAAATACTAAATCAATCAAGTAAAACGAGATGTTAATGTGTCATTTATTGAGTCGAATTTGAGTTTTAAACAGATATAATCTATTAATTGTGTTCAATTAGATAAATAAAATAGAACCTATAGAATAAACAGCTTATACACAATTCAGTAACTTATTCCAAAATAAAGAAGACCCTATTTAGACCTTTTTTATTCTTTGAAGATGTACTTAAAATTTTATTATGTAATTCTTAGTTAAGATCTACAATTAATTGGCTACCAGTGCTAAATACTGAACTATCAAATACTAATTGTAAACCAGTTTTACTCTTAGGAGCTTCTACTACATATTCCCCAGATATCTTTTTACCAACGCCTATTTTTCCATCAAGGTGTCCATTTTGGTCTCCAGGTGTAGCTAGATCATAAGATCTTCCATCACTATCTTGAACTTTAAACATCAATATTGAAGAAACTGTTTGCTCTTCAGTTGATATATTTTGAATTGTGCAATCAACATAGAAATATTCTTTACCAGTTGGAGGCTCCATACCTGATATTCCATTGCCAGTTCTTATTTTGTTTACTTCAAATTTAGAGTTTTTTAATTGTATTACATCACCTATTTTAAATGTTTTTGCAGTTGAAGTAGATTTACTCTGTCCACCCTTGGCAGGTTGATTTTCACCGCCACTAATAGTCGTTCCTATAACACCCAATACTATAAGTGCTAAAATTATACAAATCATTTTATGTTTCATAAAAAGGTTTTTTGATCTTTTCCGCATTGAGGACAAACATTTGCTCCACTAGCTAGTTCTTTGCCACAAGCTTTGCATTTTGTCATTTTTAACATTAAAAATCGCCCCTAAAATAATAATTTTTTTAACATTGTAACAAATGATTTTCGAAATGGAAATTAAGGTTGTATACTAACATTAGAGATGCATCATTAAAAAGTTTTACGATAACAGCCATTTGTTTTCTCAAATTAGTTTTCGAATTCGCTCATCTTTTGAATTATACCTAATGCTATAAAAACTATAATCATAGAACTTCCACCATAACTTACAAGAGGAAGTGTTATTCCTGTAAGTGGAATCATACCTGTGACACCGCCAACAATAACTAAAACCTGAGAACCTATCATTGCACTAATACCCACAGCTAAAAGCTTTGAAAAATTATCTTGAGCAAATACTGCTGCTCTCATACATCTATAGAAAATCAAAAAATATAAAATCATTATAGCAAAACCCATCAAAACTCCCATCTCCTCGCATATTGCAGAAAAAATAAAGTCAGTAGAGTTAACTGGTACAAAGCTCGGAAATCCAAGTCCTAATCCTGTACCAAATAATCCTCCCCAAGCTATGGAATACATTGACTGGACAACCTGATAACTTTGATTGGCTCTATATGGCCAAGGATTTTGCCAAATCATAAATCTAAGTCTTACATATGCAAAAAGCTTGTAACTAATGAATCCACCAGCTGCTAATGATATAAAAGCTGCTACAATATACTTAAGTCTTGACGTTGAAATATATATCATAGTTACAGTTATAGCAAAAAATATAATTGCTGAGCCAAGAGCCTTTTCAATCATCATGAACCCAAGCGTTGCTGTAACAACACAAGCAGGTTCAATTAGTTGTTTGAAATTTTTATAGTCCTTCAAAGCTGAAGCTAAATATGCAATTAAAAATAGTTTTGCAAACTCTGAAGGTTGAAAACTCACTCCTCCAAGCTTAACCCAGCTTCTAGAACCATTAATCTCTGTACCAATAAAAGTAGCCATTGATGCAAAAATGAGAGTTCCTGTAAGATATACATATCGATATTTTTCGTATCTCTTTAAATCTGGTAGCAGTACAACAATTAGTATAAAAGTTGCAATCCCCACAATAAACCAACTGATTTGTTTTATTGACTCCGCCATATTCAGCCTATATAACATAACAAGTCCTATACAAGAGAGTATACAGGCAAAGACCAATATATATTTATCTCCATAAGGGAAAAATTTTCTTACTATAAAATGTGAAAATCCCAAAAGTACACATAGGACAGCGCCCATAATTAATGCACCTTTATCCATAGGTTGCTTGATTAAAAACAAATTTAAAAAGCTTACTATGCAAAAAAGATATGTTACCTTCAAAAGCTTTTTTTCTTCTTTTACACTATCCATATCCTTCACCTATCCTATACCCTTAAACACATTAGGTCATATTTTTATCCCATCATTGCATTTATCATACATATTTTCATTGATTTTTATCTTCATTTTATACTTCATAAAATTTGTCTATAGGTATTATTATATCATACTCTATGATTATGATTATGATTATAATCTTAATGGTTCGATACTGCTTTACAATCTAAAAATAAAAATGGTATTTCAAAACGAATAATCATTTTGAAATACCATTTTTATTGTATGTTAAAAATATTTAGATTAATAATAGTTAATTATTAGTTATGAAACCCAAAACTGAAAGCATCTGTATTTGGTGCATCAATCATACTACGAATATGAATAACATTACTTTGATTATCTGCGACATAAGCTAATGTATGATCGAAAGGATTTACCCAACCCAAAAAAATATAAGTGTGAGTAGGATAGCCTGTACCATCTGAAACTGTAAAACATATGTTTCCAGGGTACAAATCATTTACATTATAATCTTCTGCCCAACCTTGTGATGCTATAAATGGTACATAATATTCTGTGTTTGCCATACCAGCTGGGACGTTAATACCAATATCCCTTAAAACTGAGCTGGAGAAATAGACACAATTATCACTATCATCTCCATCATGAAGGTTTAATGCTTGTCCCTCTGCTAGATCCAAATTAGATTGTAGGTCTAAAAATGAAACTATTTGTGAAGCAATATCTGTGTCATTATATACTTTATAAATAACAATATCCTTAGTTGTTATGACTCCATCATTTCCGATGCTTCTTACACTTAAGTCATGTGCTCCATAAGATAAAGATGAGAAGTTCATAGTATAATTATATCCACTGTTTACTCCACCTGTATATCCAGGATAGGTGCTATCTACATCAGATCGTAGAATTCCTGTTGTAGCATCTCCAGTATATATGTTATCTACATATACTTGTACTTCTTTTACTCCAAATGCATCAAGTGACCAACCAGTTACATTGAATAAATAGTTTTCCGCTTTTATAAATACATCATTACTTGGAGTATCTATGTCTACCATGCTAGACAAATTTGATGATGCTACCGGAAGTATATCTATCTGTGTGGTGTTCGTCGCTGTTGTACCATCTTCACCAGTACTAACCACAGTTATCGTATGGATTCCAGTTGTTAACTTTGAAATGTCTAGTTCTGTGGTAAATCCACTAGTTGATGCATCAGCATATTGTGGATATATATTAGCTACATCTTGTCTTAATAAGCCTATAGTTGCTTCTTGCATATTACCATTATCTACTGATACTTGCACACTTTTCACTCCATTTAGGTCTAGTGACCAACCAGTAACACCAATTTGTGTAGCTGTTACTTGTGAATATTTTGGAGTATCTATGGTAACTATTCCAGGCGTGTTTTCTTCTGCTAATTTATTAATATTAACTGTACCAGTGGTTACTGTACCATCATTTCCAGTACTTACAACCTCTATAGTATGTATACCTGCAGAAAGTGTTGGAAGATTTATACTTGCGTTATATCCACCTGTACTTCCACCAGCGTATCCTGGAAAGGCATTGTCAACATCTTGTCTTGCTATTCCTATAGTTGCATCTGTTTCATTACCGTTATCTATATACACTTGTACTTTCTTAACGCCATATCCATTAAGTGTCCAACCCACAACATTTAATGTGTTATTACTTGATATATCTGAATTGTTTGATGGTGTATCTATGTCCACCATTGGAGGCATAGATTGTCCAACAGTTGGTACCTTAGTTATATTTACATTATTAGTTGTTACAACCCCATCAATTCCAGTACTTGTTACGGTTATTGTATGTGTCCCCATTGATAAAGAAGTTATATTTAAACTAGTACTATATCCACTAGTTTTTCCACCTGTATATCCTGGATAAACTCCATTAACATCAAGTCTTTGTATACCAATACTTGCATCTTGAGCTGCTCCATTATCTACTGATACCTGCACTTCTTTAACTCCAGCAACATTCAATGACCATCCCGCAACATTAAGTGTATTATCACTAGTTGTTGAATTGCTTTGTGGCGTATCTATAGCAACTATGCCAGGCATACTTTGTTCTGATACTTTGTTAATATTAATTGTACCAGTTGCTACTGAACCATCATTTCCGGTGCTTACAACCTTTATGGTATGTACACCATCCGAAAGTGTTGGAAGCGTTAAACTTGCGCTATATCCACTTGTATTTCCCCCAACATAGCCGGGAAAAGCATTGGCCACATCTTGTCTTGATAATCCTATAGTAGCATCTGTTTCATTAGCATTATCTATATACACTTGTACTTCTTTTACTCCATATCCATTAAGTGACCAACCAACAACATTTAATGTGTTGCTACTTGATACATATGAATTATTTGATGGTGTATCTATTGTTACCATTTGCGGCATAGATTGACCAATAGTTGGTACCTTAGATATATTTACATTATTAGTTGTTACAACTCCATCATTCCCAGTACTATTTACAGTTATTGTATGTGAACCCATTGATAAGGAAGCCATGTCTAAACTAGTACTATAGCCACTATTTTTTCCACCTGCATAACCTGGATGAACTCCATCAACATCAAGTCTTAATATACCAATACTTGCATTTTGAGCTATTCCATTATCTACAGATACTTGCACCTCTTTAACTCCACTTTGATCTAGAGACCACCCTGAAACATTTAATGTATTACCACTTAATGTAGAATTACTTGTTGGTGAGTCTATGCACACAATTGCTGGTGAATTACTGTTAGTGTCAGCCATAACAGTTGTCGTTGATGTAAATCCGGTCATCAATATGAGAAAGCAACAAAGAAATGGACTAATTACTTTCTTAATTCCCTTTATTCTCACCATTTTCGCCTCCTTTTCCCTTTTATTTTTTATCTTGAATATTATACTCCAATTTAAGAAAATATGTCACGTTTCAGCACAAATCACACAATATTAACACAATTGCTCCATACCTAAATAATGTTATTCTCATATCGTATCTACATCATTTATAGGTCAATGCAAAAGCAGGTTTTGCTAATAAATAGAGTAACCCACTTGTAAAAACAAATAAATACTCTGATTTTATTTGTTTTTATATCAATTTTGAACTTAAAATGAAAATACCCACCCCTCCTAAACTTTAAACTTCAATTCCCTGATATTTTTAATTTCGCTGTAATAAATACCGTACATGGTATAGTGAGAATAATACTTATACCTCCAATTAAGGCCTTTAAAACTTCACTTGCTACAATATCCTGATTTATAATTTCTATAAAAGACATATTATATGATAGTAATATTAGTAACACTATCAAAGAACTTCCTATATAAGCAAGAATAAGAGTATTTGTCATAGTTCCCATTATATCTTTACCTACATTCATTCCAGACTTAATTAATTCTTTTTCACTTATACTAGGATTATTATTTTTGATTTCATACATTGTTGAAGATATTGTTATACCAATATCCATTATTGCACCTAAAGATCCAAGCATTACACAAGTAAAAAATATCCCTTTAAAATTAAGAGTACTACCAATTACAATTGTGGAAAGGGTTTGTACATCTTCATCATTTATTCCTGTAATCCTTAAAATATTCCCAGAAATAAACAATAAGATTGCTGAAGTCGATAACCCTAAAGTTGTGCCTAAAATAGCACTGAAACTCTTCTTATTAAAGCCACTTACTATTAAAAAATTTATTGTTAATAATATAATACAGATTAATATTGTAGGAAGTTCAGGATTTACCCCTTTTAAAATAAGTGGTATAAGTATTTTTACAATAGCAATCACTGTGAATAATAAAGTTAATAAAGACTTTATACCTTTTTTCCCTCCTATAGCTATTAGAAGGGCAATAAATATAAAAGCTATTACAGCGAGATATTTATATCTAATAAAATCATAAATAGACGGATTTTCTATATTCCCATAATTATCTCCTTGATATTCTAGAAACATTTCATCACCTTTGTGTACATTGTAGCTTTCTATACTATTTTTATCATTATCCTTATTATCTATTAAGTTATCTACTGTCAAAACTTGTCCTTTATGTTTTCCTGAAATTATTTTAACCTTCACTTTATCACTTATATTATTATTTCCTGTACTATTAGGTACTAAATCTATAACTTTAACCTCCACCGTTTCCATAGTATTACCGGAGGCATATACAAAATGTCCCATAGAAAGTGAGATAATTATTGTTAGTAAGATTACAACATATATTTTCTTCATCATTTACCCCCATTAATCTGGATGAATTGGCGTACAAGCAGCAAAATATTTACTATAATACTATGAGTACGAGTATTATAGTAAATATTTTTTTATAAGCCTAATTCATATAGTGTAGAAATATTTTTAACCCTATTTTTATTATTTTTATCTGTTTGTACTTTTTTATTATTCTTTGAATCATTATTACCTAACCAATCCTTCTGTGGAACTGCTTTCCCGTTTTCTTTAATCCACTTGATTATTCCTTTATTACCATTGTTGTCACTACCGATTAAAGCGTATTTCAATTCGCCCCTATCAATTAGTTCTTTAAATTTGTTAACTGTTAATATGTTGTCATTTCCACTAAAACCCCCGAAAGCAAGCACGGATTTTCCAGTTTCAATTATGATTTCAGATGCATAACCACTAGCCGTAGGTGTAGCTAATATATATTTTTCACCCTTATGGCCGTTACTTTCCAGATAATTTATTAATTTTTTGTTACTGGCATAACTAAGTGAATTATTTTGCTTACTTTTTGATAATTCCAATCCAGCCACTGGGGAACTCCCATTCATTGGATAGATAAGTGTACTAGCAGACCAGACTAAAGGTGGCATCAAAAGCCCTATAAAACCCAACGTTAATAATATTTTTATTAAAATTTCACTAGCATGACTTTTAAGATTCAATGCCAAGACAATACTAGATAGTGCAATGCTCAAAATGAAAGTGCAAATCATAATAGCTCTTACACTTTTAATTGAACTATAGTAATAGGATAGAAGATATATTTCGAAAGCTCCATTTATTATAAAAGCAGTTGGCAATATCCACCCACCCGTTTTTCCAGTTCTATAATCCTTTTTCATATAATATATTCCTATTCCAACCAGTGCCGCAATTGCTGGTGCCATAGTAGTCATATAATAGGTATGAACACTTCCATCAAAGTTAAAATAAATGATTTCTGGAATTAGCCATAAGCCCCATAAAACTATAGATGACATTCTTCCGTTATCAAATTGTGCTTTGGTTCTTTCTAAAAATATAGCTACTATAATTCCTATTATTGCTAATGGTAAAAGCCAAGATATCTGGTCAGAAACATTGCCTTTAGTAAAAAGTTTATTAGAATTCCCGCTTTTATCACTATTTTTTTGCTCTACAGTATTGTTTTTTTTCACTGATATTTTTCCAATTTTAAATACATTCAGTAAGCTTTTATGATGGTTTATATTAACTCCAATTCGTTCCAAACCATTGTGACCTAAAATCAACTCCATAACAGAATTATTTGTGCTACTCCCAACAAACGGTCTATCCTTTGTTGGAACTAAGTCAACCACAAAAGCCCAAGAAAGTGATACGCTTAAAAGCACAATTGTTGCTATAATAAAATGTTTAACTTTCTGTTTTTTTGTAAACTTAGTGCAAAACATATAACCAATATATATTGATGGAAGCACAAGCAGTACTTCTGACATTTTAATATTAAAGCCAATACCAACTATTGCCGTACTCAATACAAAATAGCTCCATTTATTTTTTTCTATAGCTAGTAGTACAGCGTAAAAAGCTGCTAGCATAGAAAGTATTAATATATTATCTATAGTATTGTTTCTACTTGCTGCCACAAATACTGGAGTTATAGAAAGACATAATGCTGAAATTTGTGCCGCAAAACTTCCAAAATGTCTTCTTACAATAACATATAAAAGGGCAACTGATATTACCCCTGCTAGTGCCTGTGGTAATATCAAACTAAATCCACTATATCCAAAAAGTTTTGAACTTAGTTCCTGAATCCAAAACCCCACAGGTGGCTTGTCAATTGATACAAATCCACTTGGATCAAATGCTACAAAAAATGAATTCCTAATATTTAACCCCATACTTCGCACACCAGCTGCATAATACTTATTTGCAAAACCTTCTATCTTTAAATTATAAAAGTTTAGAACTCCAGATAATAGTAAAATAAGTGCTAATACGATTTTGTTTTTGTTTAACCTTATTCTATTTTCCATTTTATCAACTCCAATCTGCATATTTTGACCCACTTTATTATATTCAGGTATCTAGATTATTTTTATTAGATCTACAATATGTAAAAATAACAATTTAGCATACTTAACTTAGCGTGTGGCAACACAATGTCAGAATTGTTTTTTATTTTACATACCACTTATATAAAATGAAGTGCCAAATTATTTCTAAGGACTAGTTTTACTTATTCTTGAAATTTATAAATACACCTTCGCTACATTTTTTGAATACTAATGCTATAGTCCCATCTTCACAGTCTTTAAATTCAAAATTTACTATTTTACATCTATAAACAAGCCTATCCTTGCCTTGACTATATCACTACTGTAAAGTATCAAAGCTATACCCTTTTGATTTTAAGTATTGTATTATTTGTGGTAGAGCTTGTACCGTAGTTGTTTTTGCACCAGCATCATGCATTAAAATTACAACAGTATTTTCCACGGTATATTTTTTTAGGTTATTTAATAAAATTGGAACAGGCAAGTCATACCCATCCGCATCTCCTATTTCATCATTCCAATCAATAAACCTATACCCTGCTTTAGTAACTGCATTTCTAAATGGTACAATCTTCGGACCGAAAGAACCTCCTGGAAATCTAACAAGTCTTAATGTATAACTTGGACCTAGTATAGACTTTAAAATGTCTTGGCATTTATTTATATCATTCACAAAAACGTCAGGTCCTTCTTTATAGTTTAACTGATGGCTATAAGTATGATTTCCAACTACTTCGCCATCAGCAATTTCCTCTTTTACTAAGTTACTGTTGTTTTCAGCATTTTTACCTATTAAAAAGAAACTTGCCTTTACGTTATTTTCATTTAATATCTTCAATATTTTATCAGTATTAACGGATGGACCATCATCAAAAGTTAGATAGGCAATTTTCGTGCCGTCATTTCTCTTATCAGTCCACGGAGTATACTGTCCTCCAGACTGATTTTCATTAGAACTTTTAGGTATAATACTTTCACGCTTATTCATTATAGAAGTATTACTATGTTTAGGTTTTAGTGTTTTTACAATTTCTTTTTTATTGTTTACTCTATTTAATATAATGAATGCAGTGCCACCACAAACTAATAATAGCAGTCCTATTATCAGTTTTATTATCCTTTTTTTACGTTTTTCCCGTTTGTTTTTCTGCCTATCTATGTATATCATAAATATAACCCCTCGCCTTGTCCTATAATTTTAGAAATCACATCTTATTTTTAATAAAATTCCTCGAGTTTTATTATATCATTAATATCAGGTTTTTTTATTATAATCTTATCTTAAATCGACTCACATACAAACCTATATGGGTTCATTTAGTTAAACGTTGAAAATACATTTTTTCTCCTTTAATTCACTGCTTCACACTTTTCTCAACTATTACTATTGCAATCTTTACTGGCATCTAATTATTCCATTTACATAAGCACTAATTGTATTATTGCATTATTCGTATATGATTATTAATCGAAGATCTGAATTAATCATTGTAATTAATACAATTAAGGCTTAGTATAGAATTTATCATTTATAAAATTGAATCTGCGGATCAATGATACGTGGATACTTCATTTTCGTTGGGAGACATGTAATGGTAGATGAAATTAAGCCAATTTCGAAGATAAAAAAAATTTCTAGAATTAGAAGAGTTAAACTAAGCTTACATAAAAATAGAACAATGAAGGGTTTATATTATAATGAAATGTTTAAAAGAGCGTATGATGAAAAAGTTAAAAGTAAAATTGTACAAACGAAGACCACTGAAACAGATGAATCTTCTACTAATTCCAAAGAACATATAATTGATACCTTTTGCTAAATAGTAATAATTGTTAAATTATTGATAAGTGTAAATTAAATCGGAGCATTGCTTAATCTTATTCCATAAACAAAGCGATGAATATTTTATTAATGCATTCTTTTCCATCATTGCATTACTAGATAAACTGTTATTTCGAATTACTTACCAACATTGAAAAATTCAAGAAGTTGTGTTCACATTCACTAAATAAGTTAAAAGAGTACTCTTCAATGTATGCTTTTTGTCTAGTATTTGTAATTTAATGTTGAGTTGGTTGAATGTCCTAATAATATATGAGCCTGTCATGGCTTGAATGACAGTATATTAATAATCAGTATCTCTGTCTTTTTTATTAAATTTTATTAGATTCTCACTACCTATATACTATATATAAAAGAACTACTCTTAAATAATTTCTAACTATATTTTGTTAAATTCACTGAAAAATTTTTTGAAAAAGTATTCCAGCTATCTTTCGAAATCAATATTAAAACTGAACCATTACTAAAAATTTTACACTTTTTAAAAACAACAACCATAAAGTAATCACTCTATTAATCTTAAGTTCAGATTTATATCTAAAATAAAAAACAGCCTTACCAATGTTGATAAAGCTACTCTTCATCTTTACTTTTTAATTACAGCTAGAAAGGTTATAAAATTCCTATACTGTCGATCTATCTCTACAAGTAATATTTTTTCTATTTCTTCATGCTTTGTTGCCAAATCTTTCATATTTATAGGCGGATTTCCTACCTTAAGCTGACTATTATGAATACCTTTCTTCATTAATAATAAACTTTCTAAATAACGTAGACCTTCTGAAAAACTTTTAATGAATTTTTCAATTGGGTAATCTTCTTTACCCTTAAAATATGATACTAATAAAAGAGAAAGCTTTTCTTCAAGATGGCTTTGACAAGTCTTGTTTTCAAAAGTGCTTTTGCACCACTCAAGATTATTCAAACTACCCCTCCTCACTTCTCATTGAAATAAACTTTCTTGATGAAACCACGTACTAATGTCATGCCTTTTGGCAATTCAATACCTAGTTTTTTAGCCACTTTTATAGCTTCTTGGCTTGCTGAAGCTCCTACAGGTAATCTCCTTAGAAAAGGCTGTATCTTCATTAACTCTGCTATATACTTACTTCTATCAAAATGCCTAGTATGTGTTTGATTGCCTTTAGCACTATGCTCTTTCACTTCGTAGTAAACTGTAGGCTCTGAGTAAAAATCAATAGCGGCCTCACTATCCTTTACTTCCTTAAACCAAAACAGCTCATTCCTTTCATCACTACTAAGAGTTATAGTTAAATTCATATAGTTCTGAAGTACAATCTGTTCAAGAGGTACATGAGTTATTTCACTATGAGAACTTTCCTTAAATGGATCGTAAAACACTTTATCAACAGTGTTGTAGTAACCAGAAATGTATGTAGCATCAGAGAACTTTACTCTGAATAGTAATACTATTTTTTCATTTTCTATTACTTCCCTTAGATATAATTCATTAACTTCACCACAATTTGCAAATCTTGCATTTACCCCGATACTTGGAAGAAGCATTGACCCCTGGACTAATTTTTCTTTTACCTTGTCAGTGATATTATTAACTTCAAAGATTGGATTAGCTTCCACTAAATCCATTGCCTTCCTATACGGTTTAGAAATGAACTCTTTAGTATCCTCAGTTATGAAATTAGCCATAAGATACAAACAATTTGTTGTAACTTGATCATTTACAATTATTTCTTCACAGTCATGCATATCCCTCACCTCATAACCATATTTTCTAAATAATTTAAACATCTCTGCTGGATGATTGAACTCCTCTGTACTATTTTTAATAACAATTAGGTGCAACTCTAGATTAATTTGAGTAAGATTTTTACCTACCTCAGGTACATACATTAACTTTCCCTTGGAATCAACCCCACAAGCTACATACTTAGATGTTCCTGTTAGATATGGAAACTGTTGCAATAATAGATTTTGATAACCATTTAAAATTTTTAATCCTACACCCTTTTTACAGAACACAACATAATGAAGATAACTTAACTCGAAGAATTTCTTATATAACCCATTAGCCTTTATATAGCTTGCCATGCTCAAATAAAAGTCATGTAACCCGCATTGAAATTTATCATGATTTACTTTTGACATAATTAATATCTTTTCAAACTGCTGTATCATATATGTGATATCACTATCGTCACTTTTCAGATAAATATTAATAAATAAATCATCAACTGAAACACCACTTAAATCTTCATCGACAGCTAGAACTGTAGCTTCAGTAAAATACTTCAATGTCCTTCTATTTATTGACTTTTGTGATTTTTTAGCTTTCGTCATCTAATACCCCTTTTGAGAACTCCTCATCATGTACCCTTTTACCACTACCGTTATACATTTCGCCATCATATTCATAACAACTTTCCGCATATACCTCTTCAACATTATAAGTTCCACTAACTCTATCAAATTCTAAACTGTCCATGAGAATATTAATACTGTCATCACTACCATCTACCTTAATCAAAAAGGAGAATTGTAGCACCCACATGCTGCAATTTGAATACCATATTTATTTGTCAAAGTAGCTAACTCTTGAAGAAAATCTTGTACCTCTTTTCCCAATACAATCACCCCTCATATAAGAATTAATTTTTAGAAATACCTAACAATTTTTGAAGTGCTATCGCCTTAACTGTTACACTAGGAACCAATCTTGTTACCCCATCCTTACATACTACTGCTACACTTGTACCATTGCTTTTAACTTCTTTTTTATTCATATATTTATACCACCTTTTCTTTATTTAAATTGTCTTCATATAAATTAAGCCACCTGTAGACGGTAGGACGACTTACCCCAAGTAATTTAGCCATCTCAACTTTAGTTATAGTTCCTTCTATAAATTGAGAATAATACTTTTGAAATGCTTTAGGAATATCATTTACAGTAACCTTAACTCTTCCAAACCATCTACCAGTTGATGTTGTTCCCGAAGCCTTACACTTTTCAATTCCTTGTAAAACCCTTTCCTGTATAGACTCTCTTTCCATTTCGCTTATACTACCAAAAATTCCAAGCAATAATTTATAGGTAGTAGCTTCAGAATCAATACCTTCTTTAACAATGATAACACGAACACCCTTGCCTATTAATTGCTCCATAATATCAATTATATCTCTTAAAGACCTCCCTAATCTAGTTATTGATTCACAATATACTGTATCCCCAGCTTTAAGCTCAAGTAACATTTTATTAAGCTGAGGTCTATCCTTTGTCTTACCAGTTATTTTATCACTGTACGATTTACCAAAATCAACATTTAATTTATCAAGTTGAAAATCCTGCCTCTCCACCGTTTGCTGTTTTGTAGATACTCTCATATACTTTGCAATCAAAATTTCACCTCCTTTACGACTCTTAATTTTTAACAACAATATGTAATATTTAACTAGTATTGTGTATGTTACGCTAGGCAGAGCCTAAAGGCAAGGCTTCATTGAGGTTATTTATAAATTATTTTGTGTAATATAATACTGTAGAATGAAGTTACACATTTAATGATAATATTATCCTATATAAATCAAATAAGGTAAGCGATGGAACAAACACCGTAATGTAAATTAACCTCCCATTTGATATACTTTGATAAAGTAATCGATAGGAGGTTTTATTTTGAGATCAACAACTAATGATCAGCTTCTTTGGGAGCAGCGAATTAATGAAAGAGCTAAAAGCAAAATGTCCATTTCAGAATGGTGTAAAAACAATGAAATTAGCAAAGGTAAGTTCCATTATTGGAATCATAAAATCAGCAAAAAACAGAAATCGGATAATGAAATGGCATTTGCTGAAATAACTCCAATCCTTTTAAATCCTGAGGAATCAATAAGCGATTCATCTAAATCGGATGATTTCCAGATATTTTTCAAGAGTATACAGGTAACAGTTCCAAGCAATTTCAATGAAACTTCTTTAGCAGGACTAATGAAAGTTCTGCAGAAACTATGATACAGCATATAGCCGACGAGGCTGAACATATCTATATTGCTCTTGGTGCAACAGATTTTCGTAAGCAACAAAATGGACTTGCTACATTGGTTTCATTGAAATTCAAACTCGATCCTTACTCTCTAAAATGTGTTTTCTTGTTCTACAATAAACGGCATAACTCACTTAGGGCATTACGCTGGGATAAAAATGGCTTTATTCTGATTACAAAATTTCTTGCTGATGATATGAAATTTCAGTGGCCAAAGAATCAAGGCGAAATAAGGGATATAACAAAACGTCAAATGGAATGGCTTTTGGAGGGTCTGCAAATTGATCAGAAAAAGGTACATAAAGAAAATATTAATACTGAAAATATGATTTTTTAATATCGCCTAAAAGCTAGTATAATAGCCGCTTTTCTGGTATAATATAATTAATTGATTAACCAGAAAGGAGCCTTTAAAATGCAGTCTTTAGATGAAAAAAATCAACGTATTAGACAACTCGAAAATGAAAATAGAACACTGCAGGAAAAGGTGAATCTACTGGAACACAATGTTGAGGTTCTCACTCAAGCAGTTTTACATGCAGCAAAACAGAGGTTTGGAGCATCAAGTGAGAAAACACCTCAGATATATGGGCAATGTTTCCTTTTTGGTGAACTAATTGATGAAATTTCAGATGAAACCGAAAATAATGTTATAAATATCAAAGAACATAAGAGACCTGTTAGAAAAAAGGGTGACAGAGAAAATTTGATTAAAGCACTACCACATGAGGTAGTGGAATGTGCCCTTAATGCCGAAGAAACTATTTGTAAAATCTGCGGCAGTGAACTTGAGATAATCGGAAAGAAAAAAGTAAGATCTGAAATGGAATATATCCCAGCAAAGCTAATAATGAAGGACTACGTCCAATATGTTTATAAATGTGTTGAGTGTGGGAAAAATGATACTAATCCATATGATTCTATAATTTGTGCACCTGTACCAGTGCCTGTGCTTACGCACTCTTTTGCTTCGCCTTCATGCGTAGCATGGGTAATGTATCAAAAGTATATGATGTCAGTACCACTCTATCGCCAAGAAAAAGACTTTAAAAGAATGGGTGCTGAACTTAAGAGAGACATGATGGCAAACTGGGTAATACGCAGCTCTGAATATTGGTTGAATCCTCTATATGAGAAGATGCACCAGCAATTGCTAAAATGTAGCGTTATCATGAGTGATGAAACAACCTGGCAGGTAAATCACGAAGCTGGGAAGAAAGCATCTAGCAAATCTTATATTTGGATACATAGGAGTGGTAACTGTGAAGGTCCACCAATAGTTTTATACAAATACACCAGCACTCGTTCTGGGGACCACGCAAAGAAGTTCCTTGAAGGTTTTCATAGTTATCATGTTTCAGATGCATATGCTGGGTATGAAAAGGTTGAAGGAATTACACGTTGTCTTTGTTTCAGCCATCTAAGACGATATTATCTAGAAGCCATTCCCTTGGATTCTAGAAAAAAAGAAATTCCAGGATCAGGCGGAGCCATTGGACGAGCTTATTGTGATAAACTCTTTAGACTAGAAAGAAAATGGAAAGAGTTATTGGCTGAGGAAAGAAAAAAGAAAAGACTTATATATAGTGTCCCTGTATTGGATGCCTTTTTTGCATGGGCAGAAAATACATTTACTAATCAAGACTACTTGAAGAAAGCTTTGGGATATACACTAAATCATAAAAAATATTTTACCAATTTTCTACTTGACGGAAGAATACCTTTATCGAATAATTTGTCGGAAATTGCAGTGAAACCCGTAGCTATCACACGTAAAAACTCACTATTTTCTGATTCGACAGAGGGAGCAGAAGCATCAGCTACTGTATTTAGCATTATAAATACGGCAGCAGCCAACAATTTAGATGCTTATAAATATCTTGAATATCTCTTCCGAAAACTACCCAATAGTAATTTTGCATCAAATCCTTCTGTGCTTGATGAATATTTGCCATGGGCAGATAAAGTGCAGCTTGAATGTAGAATAAATACAACGGAAACAGAAATAAATAAAAAGGAGGACCCTTGCAGTGAGTCAGCCTAATATTAACTACATGATGAATATGACAAAGAAGTTTCTCACCGGAGAAATTGATGGAATATCTTATACTCTTGATTTTCCATATGAGCTAGAACAAAGATACAAAAAAATGCATCGAGAAGACGACGATTATTGCGATTTAATATACGAATGTCTTTATGAAGAAGGCATACCTACGTACAATGAGCTATCAGATACTGAGTTTAAGAAACTTATTCGGAAACAGTATAACTACATAAAGAAAATTGCAAAAGAAGGATTTTATTAAAAAAAGCAGCCTCACAAATTAATGTGGAGCTTCTTTTTTAGGTAACGGTATGTGTTCCAGCGCTTACCTTAATTATTAGTATGCTGGATTCGTTAACTGAAAAGTACTTGGATAGCACACTACTTAAAGTTACAAGTTATAGTGCTCGTTCAACCAATGATTATTTACTCTTACTACACCATCAGTATGTGTGCTGTTTGCAAGTGCAATTGAATCGTAATTCAATTTAACCTTTAAAATTGCATTCTTCTCCAATATTCAGTATAAAAGTTGAAATAAAGCAACATAATTTAAATATAGTGAAAAAAAGCTTCCTAATGTATATACAATGATACGACCAACTTATTAATTTTAGCATAAATTATTTTAGCAATATTTTATCGTATAAATCCCAAATCAACCATTCCAAAGTTTTCTTTGCATGAACACAAAATCTTTCATCTAAATCCCATATTGACTTATTAAATCCATTATTTCTTGCATTTAATGGGCATCCTCCACCACAAATGCCTATAGCTTCACAATCTTTACATTGTTCCATACAAATAGGCGTTCTACGATTCCATTCCTTATAGACTTCATTTTCTTCTGCACGAAATTGCATATCGTCCACATTTGTTGTAAAGTAATCCCTGTTATGTAAATATCCATGGCATATGCCTATTTCTCCATCAGGTGCTATAACAATCTGATTTCCTCCTAATGCTCCACAATCATATAAATATATTTTAGAATCAACAAAGGCCTTAGCTTTTCTCATAATTCTGTCTTCATAAATTCCCTTTTTTCTAAAATATTCAAACCCATGAATGATAAAGTCGGAAGCTTTTTCATTATAATCATCATTAACACTAAAATTTTCATCTGTCATTAGAATATTAAAACCTAAACTAGAAATACCATATGTTTCAACTACATTTTTAATCTTTGAAAAATCTTTAATTGTTTCTTTCTGTTAATGTCATTGATAACCCACATTCACATCCAGCATTTGTTGCTGTAACTATCCCCTTAATAATGTCTTGAAATGCTTCTTTACCACCAACATATTTTCTGCAGCTATTACATTTTGCATCCATACCATCAAGAGATACTGCAAGAGATACATTTGCTTCTTTTAAGTAACTAGCAATCTCATCAGAAATCAATGTACCATTTGTTATCATAGAAACATTGGTTTTTTCTGGTAGATCGCCAACTTGCTTATATTCATCAATCAAGTCAATCAAATATTTAACATTTTGAAAATTAGTTAATGGTTCCCCACCATAAATAATAATTGTTTTTTCTTCATTGAATAACTCTGGTTCAGCTTTAATTTGTTTACAGAAGAAATCAAGACCCTTTTTAACCGTCTCTTTAGTCATAATTTTTTCTCTATTACAATCATTTCTCATATTATTTTCAATAAAACAATATGAACATGCTAAATTACATACTTCAGTTATTACAAAATATGCTATTTGAATATACGGTTTAGGTAATTTGTCTCTAAATTTTGTTATTATTTTATTATCAAAATCTTCTTCATTAGAAAAAATTTTATATTCTACAAGTTGCTTTACTAATTGAAGAAAAGTACTTTTATCAACTTCATCAATTCCTTGTAAGACTAAGTCAACATCCCTTTTTTTAACAAGTTTTTTAACCATTTCGTGATATTTATCATTAACATACAACGGTTTTAATCTTAACGAATGGTAATAAGCATGTACACCATTTTTACTAAATACTTTTGAATACCTTGAGTAATACAATTGATTGCTCATTATTTCGCCTCCACAACAGCAAGTTTTTTAATATACAATAAATAAATAAGGACTGCCATTTACTTAACGCGAGATGGCAATCCCAACCTTTTACCATTTACCTGTTTGATAGCTAAGCCCAAAAATCTTCATTTGAAATAGATTCTCGACAAGAGCATGCACATGTACAGCTATTACATGAAACGCATGCACATTTAGCCATAACAACACTTCCATCTGCTACAACATTTCCATAAATTTTTGTACTATCAGCACTTTCTGGTACTATGAATGCCATATTTCATACCTCCTTACCATTCAATATCAAAATCTTCTTTTCCCTTGCTACATGAACATCTACAACCTGTACATTGACTTACACACTTTGCTGCATTAAACCTTAAATCTGATTTAGATACAAGACTTTCAAAAATACCTACATAACTATCTGAATTAGGAATAGCAAATGCCTGTGCCATAATAATCACCTTGTCTTTCTTTAAGATGATAGTATTGTATCACAAGTGTTTTAGCTATTCAATTGATAAGAAAATCGAGTATATTCGAGCAATAAAGAGCATATAAGGTAATAACATACAAATTCGCCTATTTTTTCTCATATGAATTTCTTTTAGTATTTAAATAGATTTTGATTAAAACTACTTTATTGGCATATTTCTGATTTAATATATTAACAACTATACACCCGGATTATTAATGATATATTCTTATTTTCCCCAAACAATTCATATTGTTTAGCTAATAGCGTATAAATCCAATCTGCTTTGCTTCTTGACCATTTTAATATTTTTTCTTTTTTTACTTCATCATCAATTCCACTCAATATTTTGTCCACGCTATCAGCAAACGTCCTTATTTCTTTGTGCTTTATCCCAATCACGAACAGCCTGGTCCCGTAATTTAGTCTCCTCCAGTTCTCACTTTATCGTTTTTCGATTTCTATATTTAGCTTTCTCACACTTAACTTTTCTTCAACCAATATTTTGTTTGCATCAACCAACACCATTTGATTTTAAGAGTTTCAAACAACATAAAAGGTATCACTTCCTTAAAGAGCTAGCCCTTTAATACTGATTTCTCTACTACCAATCTAGCAACTACAATTAGTCGCTTTGTTGTTTCTGCAGGCCCATAACAAGTTGACAAGGTTAGGAACTTATCCTGTACTGATAAATCATTGACTCAAATATTTTTACATTATTCTTGGCTTGCATTTCTCTCTATAAATATTTTCTTTTTAGAATGTGTGAACTCTGTCCCAACACAACTCAAATCGTTAAAATCTGTAACTTAAACCGATACAACTTGAAATATCATCTGAGAACTTGGTATTGTATACTGAATAATCCCTCACTTCAATTTTTAATATTACCCCACTTTGAACCTTAGTCATTCCAAATTAACTCTTTACGAGCATTCTCACCTTCTAAACCGTCTAGCTCAGCATCAGAATTCAACACATACTCATCAGTGTTGTAGTCATAATATATTGAATCATTTTCTATAGGAACAACAACATCACGATTAAAAACAACTACTCCTGTTTTGCTATTTAATGTTACTATTGCCTCTTACCTTGAAACATTGGGATTACCTCTTCAAACTCAACATGAACTAATAACTTACCCTTGCTGTCGTATAATCCTTGTTTCCCATTCAGCGTGACTACAAAATGAGTATTATCTGATTCTTCAAATTCGTTAATTTTTACTGAGTCATAATTTGAAGGGATCAACTCTACCCCTTGATGATTAACAAGACCTCGTTTTCCGTTTAATTCCACTATCATTGAGTTATAATTACCATTTTTCATTGATAACAGCTCCCTTTCACCTTATTTAGTAAAGCTTGTAACACCTGATAAATTCATAACACCTAGCATAAAAACGCTTTCCCAAAACCTTACTAAATTCTATAAAGTAGGTTCTAATTAAAGTGTCAAATTAAGATTTAATATTGATTTTATTTTCGGATTATTAAGTAAGATTTAAAAACGTATACACCTAGGTAGATTACTCTAAGTTTTATATATAAAATCAAACAGTTGATTCTAGTGCAAAAACTCTTTTGCACTAGAATCGTCTCCACTTTAATGAATTCTAACTTAGTTTTACACCCATATTGATTGTTTTAAGATACTTTTAAGCAAAAAACTAGGTTTTTAAATCACAAATTTAGTTTTTGCACCAGAATCAACTGTTATATAATTAAGAACTACAAATAATCAGTTTCAAATTTATATGTGATAGATTTTTTTGAATTGCCAAGAGTAGATATTTTGTAAGTATATAATTATTATTCCTTATATTCTTAACAATAAAAACAAGATAGAGGTGTTGTAACTCTCTATCTTAATACATTCGATACTTTAATTAGCAGCTATATTACATATTAAAAAAAATGCAATTCATAACTAAATAACCATGCCAAAATATAATTGTTTTACGTGATTACATTACTTTTATAGAAAATTATGCTATGTTACTAATATATATGCTTATTTATAACGCAGCATCTAACTTACACAAAAAATCACTAGAATTACAAGGAAAATCTTTATGGTACCCACTATATGTAAATTGTGATAATATGTTACTAGCTAAAATACCCTCACATTTTTTATATACAGTTCCCATTTTACCTTCTAGATAAATTTTGGGTTTTAAATCCTTTTTATTATTAAAAAACACTACCTTTGCTACAAAGTTATCATTAGAATCATATATGCTGAAATTTTTATCTATAGATATTTTATAACCTTTTTTCTCTATCGAATTCAAGAATTGTTGTAGATCTAAATATAATGTTGAAAATATCGGATGCTTATTTTGTACTGCTAATATTTTACTTGCATTTCCTTCGATATTAGTTAAATAACTTGTAGGCAAATCTTTTGTTTTTGACATTCTAAATTCCCCCCAATTATAATGTATTTAAATATTTTCTAGACTCTGTTCCATAAAATGCTAAAAATTTTCTATCCCATTCGGCATACAAATTATTATTTAATACATTATATATATAATCTTCGAAATATTTTTTATAATTCGTATCAGTTTTTAACCTTTCTAAATGTTTCGGAATATTTACGTCTACTACTAGTTCTCCTTTATCATTTCTTACTACTTCTCCAATCTCAATTTTGCATGCTGGAGTGAAAGGCATAATATACTGTAATACCTCATCTAAACTCATTTCCCAATTATCATTACTCTGCCATGTTTCAATTTTATATGCATCAAAATAGTTGTTCTTTCTAAATTCTTTACAAATGTCATTCATACTTTTTCCAGTTAATTTAGAAATATCTTTAGTATTAAAAATTGCTTTAGTAGTCATAACTTATCACTCCAATTATTATTTTATTGTTGGAAATTATAGTAACTTTAGTTATCTTTAATTGCATATTGTAAAAATTACAATACACTAATGTAAACCTGTATACCAATGACTATTGTATTCCTAAAGTACTTTCAAAATATTTGTAAGCCACTTCTCCTCCCATATTAAAGTCATAATATACCTATTTCTACATAAGTTGTCCAATTCCTCCTATTTTTTCTTTAAAATGTTCAGTCTTATGTTGAAAACTCTTAATTATGTTAGTTTATTTATTAATTCTTCAATCTCAGTTCTCACATACCCCAGATAATACTTATACTAGAAACCCTCACCATAGATAAACTTCACTGAATTACAAAACTACTCCTGCTAAAATGCACACTAAATGTTACCTAATTGTTATATGTATTTGCCCAATGTTTGTACCTAGTTATTTTGATTGTTGACTTGATTTGTACATATTCTTACATATAAATATAGAAATTTATAGTACTAGATACATGGCACCTACAAATAATCAGCTTGTAATTATTAGGTGGCAGAATTTTAGTATTGTTGATTAATTACTCTTCCACATATCAAATGTGCTGATGTCCGATTTGTCCCAGAAATGCTTGAATTGAGTGAACTCAATAAATGTTTGTGCTAACCCTATTTCTCTGCCCGTATCAAATATATCAATAAATTATTAGAATAAAGTGTGTCAAATCTTGTAATACCAACGTTTTACAAGCTATTTGAATTTGAAGTGTGTCCACTGTACCTGTATCAAAATTATATTAGAACTATTGATTGCATTGGTTGAACTCCTTGAACTAGAGGCTGATGTCATATAATCGAACTAATTAGAATATACTTATCTTTCAAAATCACCTTACAAAGTATGAGACTCTTATAAATCAGAATTTGTTGCAATATTATATTGGTATGTTAAATCATAAAGTGTGCGTTTGCTTTACCTTGTTCTAACAATGTCCCTAAGTTTTTGAATTGTGAAATAACATGATTACCTGATTTTTATTAGACTCTTACACTAAATATAATTAGTATTTCTTTAACACTCATGAATTAATTTATCCTTTCAAAATATTTTTTAAATCCTCGCATGCCTCATTTACAGATGCTTTGACGAACTTTCTAAATGTGATGACCTTAACTATTTAAAAGAATCATGACTAACTACTTCTTGATTTACTAATTGTAAAATTACTAGTAATTACTGTACCTCGATAAAAACATCAACAACTTAAAATCAACTGATGATTTTACTCAATTCTCATCAGAAAATTAAAAGCAAAAAAAAATAATACAAGGAATCTTCCATTAGAAAATTCCCTCTATTCCCTTTAATCAAAAGCCTCTTTCTTAAAGGTATTATTGTTTACTACTAATTCCTTCAATGTTACTGGCTTAAAATTATTAATATCTACACCCGCATTTAAAGCCTTGGCTTGTTCCTTCAGAAACTGAAAAGCAGGATTTTTTCTATTATTGTGAATATGACCATGAACCATATAGTTTCCTCTAAAGTAGCCGTTCCACTCTAACAATGGATAATGACATAAGACTACAGAACTATCTTTATCCTTTATTATTGTCATCTGTTCAATACTTTCAAAGTACTTTCTATTTTCATAGTTGATATCCTTAAATTTCAAGTCATGATTACCAATGATTAAATGCTTCTTACCCTTTAATCTCTCTAGGTATAAACCCACATTCATCTTGTTATTATGATATATATCGCCTACGATATAAACAGTATCTCTATCGCTAACAGTTGCATTCCAAGTATCTATTATAAAATTATCATGTTCCCGAATTGTTTTGAATGGCCGATTTGAAAGTTTTATCACATCTTTATGACCTAAATGCAAGTCAGCTGTATAAAATATCATTACCGACATCTCCCTTCAATGCTACATTTCTTCACACTCTTCATAAAACTCACTTAACTCTCCCATATCATCTGGACTACCTAACCCATTTCGCTACTCAAAGTCTCCATCAATAGCTCCACAACTACACTGCTTGAAGTAGTTAGTAACCTTCGATTCTATAATGTCACAGCATTTTTTCATTTACTTTTAACCTTAATATCACTCCCCTCTTCTTTTTATATTGCTTGGCAAATCGCTATACACAAGGTTTAATTTGGCAAGTGGGCTATAATCAACAATATTATTATATTCTACAAACAATCTACTTAGATTTGAATTCTCGAAAGTTTCTAATACAGATACATCCTCAATTTGGTTATGCCTTAAATTTAATAAATATAATCTCTGTAACCCCTTTAAAGGACTTATATCATTGATTTCATTATATCTTAAAGTTAAATAGTACAAACTAGCTATAGTAATTAAAGGTGCTAAGTCTTTAATTCTATTGTTAGATAAATTAATATCTGATAGGAATGAACAATTTGAAAGTGGACTTAAATCTACAATATTACAGTCATCCAACATTAGATTCTGTAAGCCCCTGAAAATACTAAAAAACATATTGCCATTAGCCTCTTCCTTATTTTTTTTATGAATTGATAGTTGTTTATTACATAAGGCAGAAATCGGAGCCAAGTTACTAAACTCTGCATTTCTTACACACAAGTATCTTAAAGAAAGTAATCCTTCAATGAATGACCAGCTTGTTTCGCTAGAATCTATAATGTACAATTCCTTTAATTTCTCAAAACCATCTAAGAAAGAAAGTTCTTTAGTGCCTACATATATATGTAGTGTTTCTATATGTTTGAAATTCTTTAAATCTTCTAACCAAACATCTCCTTCAAAATTACTACCATTCAATCTTAGATTTGGAAATGACATGTTAAACATGCTACTATCACTCTGCCAAGGAACAGAGAAACCATTAACATCATCTTGGTCTGTAATTAGAATACCCGTCACTTTTAATAAATCATCTCTAGTCAATTTTTTCTTTGACTTCTTTAAGCACTTCCTTACTTCTTTTTCAAAACCTAAATCCCTAAATTCAACTTGTTCCATTAGCACCACTCCTTTAACATTAATTTACCAAATACACTAATAGCAACAAAATATATACATATTGTTTGCTACTAAGGTCAGTTATAATTAACAGTTTTGTAAGTATAGAATGAACATTGGAGGATGTCAACAACAACTCTTTATACCACGACTAGCTTTTAAATCGTTTTAATATTCCTAGATAAAATATAAGAGAAACAGAATAAATCTTCTGATTTAGAAAACTTATTCTGCCTTTAACAACTAGCTTAACTCTAATTACTATATTTCTTTAAACTCTCGATATTTATCGTACTTATCCAATTATGCAATCTTCCCCCAGCTTCAGATATGTTACCTGCAATAATTATATCTACAATGTCAGTACCTACAATCTTTTCAACTTTAGCTAGGGAACCTGAAATTGCAACAGTGTTATAGGTCAAGAATGATTTCAGTAAATACTGATTTTTAGTCATTAAAAATCACAGGAATAAAAAAAGCAAAAAGCACATTTGGTAGTGTATACCATTTGTGCTTTTTGTCTAGGCTTTAAGTACGTGTAAAAAACCTATAAACATCATAATACAAATCAATAAGGAAATCAATACCAATATTAATGATTATTGTAATTATGTTGATAAGGTTTTTGTTCGGAAGAACCTTGGTATTCCTAAGTCAGATAAATTGAAGAAGAATGGTACTTTTAAAAGAGGATTATTCTTTCTGTTGGACGGTGTCATAAGATACAAGAAAATAAAAATCCAGACAATGCTTTGGAGAAAAAGCAATGGAGAAAGGTTTTATATCAGCTTATTTCCTTCAAATATTATTAAATATAACAAAGTTGATACCGGACTAATTGAATTTATCAGTAATAACGTGAAAGAAGGTGAGTATGTTTTTCAATACGCAGATGACTCAGCAGATACTATTGATTGTGAAGATATTCTAATACGTTCTTGTTCTAATGTAGAAAGAAGTTGCATGAGTAGGAGCCTATCGGCTTTACTGAACAGTAGGTTTACAGAAATCCTAAATAATAATATTGAAGTTATTAGCTTTTCAGATTATTTAAAAATAAAACTAAAGTTTAAACAAATCTATCTACTAATTAAGACAGCTTCAATTTGTTTTGAGTACGGAGTGCTCCTAGATGCGAGTCTATCTTCACTAAACCTAATTTTCAAATTTTTGCGATAATTTCCACGAGATATATATTGTCCACTTTTTTATTTTAGTGCGAATTACCCATAATTCGAATTTATCATACAATATTCGTTTTATTTTTTTCCTTCCTTTGTCATTCTAATTTTATCAAATATTATCCAACTGTTTCTTAGTTTGATATTCCTAAAAAAAGCAAGAAATTCTGAATTTACAGGACAAGCTCCCATATTTTATGATTGATGCATCAAAGTTAATAGGAGGTGCTTTTTATAATGGTTGGAAATATTAAAGACGAGGATGCAATTGCTTTTTTTAAGTTACAAGTAATTACACCCATGCTTGAAGCAAACAAAGGTTTTGTAGACAAAACAGCTAAAAAACTTTCGCATCAACAGTTTAATGATGTAGTAAACAAAAAAATAATAACTTACTCATACAGAACTCTATACAAATTTTACTCATCCTACAAAAAATTTGGATTCGATGGATTAAAACCTAAAATTAAATCAAGTAAAGGTACACATCCAGCTATACCACAGGAGCTTATTGATGAAATAATGAAACTTAAAGAAGAACTTCCAACAAGGTCTGCATTAAAAATTATTGTAATGCTGGAACTTGCTAAGAAAATTGAAAAAGGCTTTTTGAAACTCCGTACAGTAAATAGACTATTAAACAATTATGGTTATACCAGAAAAAATCTCACTAAGGATCATAGAGTATATATAAAACATGAAAAAGAGTGTATCAATAAAATGTGGCAAAGTGATATTATGGAAGCCTGCTATTTAACGGATAAGAACGGCGAAAGCCGGCTAGTTTATCTCATAGGCTTTATTGATGATCACAGTAGGCGTATATTACACTGTCAATTCTATTTTGACGCTACGCTAACAAGACTTGAAGATTGTCTCCAAAAGGCCGTTATTAAATTTGGTTCTCCAAAAAGTTTGTATGTCGATAATGGAAAAGTATATATCTCAGCACAATTTAAAATAATATGTGCAAAGCTAGGTATAACTTTAAAATATGCAACTCCATACCATCCATCTGGGAAAGGGAAAATAGAAAAATATTGGAGATATGTTCAAAGTTCTTTTATGTCTGAGATTAGAAAAAATAAAATTTCAAATATAATAGAATTAAATGACATGCTACAAGCGTGGCTTAAATATGAGTATCACGAAAAGCTTCATAACGGTATTGGGATGACACCTATTGAAAAATGGAATAAATCTTTGACTGAAGGTACCAAATTGAGATACTTATCGCCTGTTCAACTTAATGAAATTTTCATGCATTGTTCTGAAAGAAGTGTATCTAAATATGGTGTAATATCCTTTAATGGTAATACCTATGAAGCCGACGCATCCTTAGTTATGAAGAAAATCGAAATACGATATAATCCATTCCATCTTGAAATTCTTCATACCTATTATAATGACAAGTATTATGGCGTTGCTAAAATAATTGACCTCAATAATACAAAACATAAAAGTGTCAGACCTTTAGAAGAAGATCCACAAGTGGAATCAGATATAGCTAAAGAATATCTTGAGAATATAAAAAGTAACTATCAAGAATATCTTAAAAGTCAGGTTGCACAGCACATCTCTAAATATAATACCCAAGATGCTTCGCATATAAGCCAAGGAAAAGCTCCTAAAAATAAAGATACAGGAATATTTAGAGCGCCAAAAGATAAAGAAATTGTAATTGATAAAGGTGAGTTTATTTCCATAGTTGTTGATAAACTTTCAATAGACAATATAACATTTACGGAAAAAAGCAAACTTTATGATCTTTGGAAAACATTCAAAGAATTTAACAAGGATATTTTAATATCAATACTTGATGATATTAAAGAGAAATCCCCAGACTTTAATCGCAATTTCCTATACTATCTCTCCGAGATAAAAAAGCAATATGAACAACAAATCAATTCTATAACTGAAGCCGGAGGCGCTAAATATGAGTGCAATAAATAGTTCTATATGTCAAAATTTCAAATTAAGCTATATTCCTTTTTTAGAACGTTCAAAATCATATTTTAAATACGAACGGTTCAATGATAATATAGACCTTTTGTCTTCAGCTTTTATGTCAAGGCAAATTGTATGTATTACTGGTGCAGCTGGAACAGGAAAGAGCTCACTTATATTTTATGCAGTAAATGGTTTAGATCCATCACAGTTCAGAGTTGCAGGCATAGAATTATCTAATCCAAATAAAAAAGCACTGTATAAAACTCTTGCAATAAAGGTTGGTTTAAAGCCGCCATATAATGCTGATGATATAAAACTTCAACTTATAAATTTCTTTGACGAACAAAATGCGCTGGGCAAATTCAATACTATTATAATCGATGAAGCACACACACTTTCTATGCCAATTTTTGATGAATTAAGAAGTTTTTATGATGAGGGGAACAATTTTTCTCTTATTTTATCAGGTATGCCCTCTTTAAGAAATCAACTAAATATTGGTGTTAATCAACCTTTAAAACAGAGAATATTTCTTTTCCTCGATTGTGCGGGATTAAGTTTGAACGAAACAAAAGAATATATAAACAACCAGCTAACTCTTGCTGGGGCGAAAGTCCCAATAATTGATGAGAAATGTTTCAATTTTATCCATAGTGTAACTTCTGGTGTACCAAGACGTATAAATCAACTCTGTTATGGTGGATTACTGTCCACTTTTAAAATTAGAGAAACAATAATTTCAGAAGAAACTTTAAAAAAAGTACATGAAAAACTTAATTATCAAATTTCGTAGGAGGCTGAATAGAAATGAATTTTGAATGTAGCATGAAAACTGATAATGGCATAGAAGAGTGGTCTGGTTTGATTGTTAACTTAATAAATCATGGAAGTCATTATGAGATGAGAATAGAAAGTAGATCGGGGATAATGGTTATATTCGGAGAATCACGCCTTGGATATTTTGCTTGTATCCCTGATTTTGGAGCAGGATGTCATATTGTACACCCATCAGATCTTTTTTGGAATACTGAAAAATTAGTTAGTGTGCTTGGTGAAGTAGATGGAATAACTGTTGCTTGTGCGCTGAAAGCTATCGCACCTAAACTTAAAATGAGAAAAAAGATACCTCATCCTTACTAAAACAGTAAAAATAATTATCACCATGATGCTTGTCTTCATGGTGATAATTATTTTTCTGCACACTGTCGTGTTTCTTGGCTAAACCCCTGTAATTTTGAATGACTCATAACAGCAACAGCTAGATTGTGTCGTATTCTTTTTAACTCAACTCTATCAACTTCAACAGCTGTATTATCTCTTATTCTTTCTAACTGATTCCCATTAACATCAACATTTAACTTAAAACAGTCCATTACTGTGTCATATCTGCAATTCAAATTTATTAAACTAGGCTTAATATGTTCATAAGTAACTAAAAATATCTGCATCTTCCACCTAAGAGCAGGATTGTCTTCATAGGAACCTAATAAGATATAATTACCCAATGTCTCTAAAAGCCATGATTTATTAGTATTAAGCATATAATTTAATACCTGTCCCATTTCAACTGCTGGAATACTATCTAATTGCTCTGCTGGATTTTCCTCACGCCTCTTTATGAAAGCTAAGGCAACTTCTTCATCCTTCTTTATAAGAACTTCGACATCCCTCCTAGCTAGTAAGACTTTTTCGTATATATTCTTACCTCGTACAACTTCTCCTTCCTCTTTAGATTTATTTCTGCTCCATTTCTTCTTGCTAACTAAATTGACATCTTTGTCATTTGCTACATTACCCTCATTACAATCTTCAGGTGGTACAACTTTTTCATAAAGCTCCATACAATACAACTCCTCTTTATATAAAATTATTAAAGTAACCAATGGTTAACATTTAAGTTAGATTAGGCTCTAAAGCTCTATAAATAACATTTCTCAACCCCACATCATACACAGAATCACTCTCTAAAATAGATAAAATATAAGCTATCTTACCAGGATCACCCTTATTAATTAATTTACTTAACCCCACTCTGGATAAATTGCTAAGAATAATCAATTCAGTCTTACAATCCTTAATAGAAATGTCTGATGAATACTTGGCTTTTGGTAGCATTTCATATACTTCTTTAATAAAACAGTCAGGTTTAGTTTGTTTTTTGATACTCTGTCTTGTTTGTATCATAACAGCATCTACTCCTTCTGCTGATTCTGCTCCTAGTACCGCATCAACTACATCACTTCCAACTTCTTTCTCTAGTGACTCAGAACTTCTAGTTATATACACCTGCATTGTTGTTTGCTTTATATTAAGCTCCTTAGCTGCTACAGTACAACTACAATTACAATGTAAATATGCTCTCACCCTTTTATTAGTCAGTGCACAACCCTCAATGTAACTCTTGATTTGATTTAATGCTTCTAACTTGTAATTGCTCAAATCGTCATCACCATATTTATGACCTAAATTTCTTTCTAGTTCTCTGATACCCTGTCTCACTTTTATAAAAATAACTGTTTTCATTTTTAGCACTCCCCCCGACAGCAACATTACAATTTCATTACAATAGAACATTACATTTGTGAATTGTAAATTAGATTAATACTTATTTCCCTTTAAATCGGTGTAGAATCCTTCAATACAAGGCTTTTGAAAAAACATAAGACTTGTACCATTACATATAATGCTTTTCATGTGAATTCATTGTAATAATAATATAAATATCAGTCTGTAAAAAACTCTATAATAAAAAAAATTTGTGCCATTACTTATAACTACTCCCTACTTAAAAATTTGAACTTCACTAGAGCTGTTAAAAATAGCGAAATTACAGAAAGGATGTGATGATTAAGGTTGTTACCTATTGATTTTATAGAATTTAAAGTGTTAAAAGTAAATGTAACTTCAATATAAAATATACAAACCCTTGAAATATAAGCATATTTGAAGATAACTTACCTTAAATCTCTTCTATAACTGAGCAATATTTGTAAAAATATAGCTTCACACTTAGAAATAATTTCAAATTTTAATGCTAACTTTTATTGCAAATAAATAATTTGTCTCTGAATATTAACTACAAAAAATAATCCTGCTGAATATTACAAGCGGATAATAATTTAAAGATTATTTTTATTACAAATAAATAATCTCAACCTGAATTTCAACAATAGAAAATAATTCGCACTTATTTTTCTAGCCAATTAATAATCAACCACTGATTTCTCAGCGCTAAAAATTATCTATGCTGATTTTTATTGCAAATTACTAATCTTAATCTGAATTTTGACACTTAAAAATAATTCAAGCTTATTTCCATTGCAAATTAATAATTCACCCCTGATTTCTTATCGTTAAAAATAATCTATACTGATTTCTATTGCAGATAAATAATCTCAAGCTGAATTTTAGTATCAAAAAATAATTACAGCTCACTAAACCCCAAAACAAAAAACCTGCACCATTAGAGTGCAGGTAGCTAATAAATACCCCGAATACAATTATTAAATCTATTGGCCAGCTTTGAAATCTAACCAGACCTCTTCAAACTCGGAAGTCATTATTGCATCTATTATTGCCCAATTCCTGTTTGCTGCTAGAAGTACCACTTTTTCAAATAGCTCTTGATTATATTCATCAGTATTTAGAAAGTCAATTGCAAAACACCTTAGAAGTCTTATAGAGTAATTCCCGGCTGATTCCAGTAAGTCTAAAATTGCGCGAAGATGATTTGCCTTTAGTAATTTCTTTGGGAGTACCTCTCCATTTGGCAATGTAACTGCTGACTCAATCCCGTAATCTTTGAAAACACTATTCTCGCTTTCTCTAATATCTAATTTATCCCATGTGAAGTAATTACTATTCCACTCACCAGATGTATTTAAATCACATTTTAATGCTAATGCCTGAATCCCACTTAAGTATCTCATAATTATCAATCCTTTCTTTTTTTGAAAGTAGTATAACGCTGGAAGGCCTTAATGTCAGCTAGTTATATAATAAATTCAACATAAGAAACATAATTTAAATATTTAACATATTCAACCCTCAAGTAAATAGAAATCAGTGAGTACCCCAAATGGAAACTTACATAGATAACGGTACTACTGCTCGTAAATTGTTTACCATTATCAACCTAATCTTACACACTATTTAAAACTATCTATATCAGAAACTTGACCAACTGTTGAAGAAAATCAAGAATATCTACTTTATCTTTCGAAAATTTAAACTTTAACCAATTGAGCTGATAAAATAATCAATAATAAAATACTAGGTTGCAAAATTATTGAATTGTTGATTATAAAGTAATATCTATGTGACTAAGAGCTTGAGCACAGATATTGTTCCTATTTGACACTCTTTCTCAACAATGTGATTGAATTGACCTGCTACAGCACCTTCGATACCCTTAATTATTTACATGCTAAGAGGGAAAGCAATTGCCTTCCCTCTGTTTTAATCTTTAACATTGAATTTTAACTATTATCCCAAAATGCACTTATCTTATTGTTTTATTTCAAATTCCGTTTTCCACTTATCATTTTTCAGCCAATTGAATAACTCACTGGATTGAACATACATTTCTTGTTTATCATTATTAAGTTTAAGTACATCAGTAACATAACGAACTTCATAACCATTATCATCATTCGAGACAAGATAAAATGCAGGTTGTATTGTTATTTCATGCTTATCTGAAGTTGCTATATATAATTTTGAAGGTCCAATATTTGCCTTAAACATTCCAGATATCTGTGATTGCGGTATTTTGCCTTTATACTCCTTGGCTTGCTGTAGCCAAGATATAACTTCAGATAAAGTAGTTTCTTTAACTTTAGGTATCAACAAAATAGAGCCAGGAGAATCATCTGTTAAACTAACAATACTACTCTTATCAATGCTTTTTAGTTCAGTTGTAGAAATCACCACAGTTTCAACCATCTTTGAAGAGTCACTTCTTTTCACACAGCCTGTCATGAAACTTAGACATATTATTAATATAAAAGCACCACATATTATCATATTTCTATGACTACCCATATAAATCCACCTTTTCAATTCATATATTTGGTCTTTTGCAGAAAAAGCTTATCTTTTTACCGTTGTAACGTAGTTTAAGAAGAATGCGCACTAAATATTATACTCATAACGTTCATTACTTTTTTCGTAAAATTACATGATGAAAGAATGCTATGGCTTTATACTCTTCCAATTCACTTACCTTCAATTCAATTTTTAACATCTGCTCCTGCCATGTCTTATCTTTTTGAATTTCTTGATTTTGCTGTAAATCCCAAAAGGTTCTCATCCCCAAGATTCTTTCTAATTCAAATTTATCTGACCATTCCAATATTTCTGTATCTTCATAGTAATTAATGATACCAAACTGTTGTGCATGTCCATTTTCACCTGCTAATAATTCATTGGCATGTTCAAAATTATTAAGTAACACTACCATCTGCATAACTCTTCCAGTCTTATTATGTTTTAAAACAGAAAGATAGCCATTTTTCTTTAATATCCTTGAAAATTCTTTTATAATTTTTTCTCTTTTCATCTGCATATTCAAAAACATTGTGGCACAATATCACATCAAATGATTCATCTTCAAAATTCTTAAGTTCCTTCATATCTCCTTTTATTTGTGTATAATAATTTTCTGTAAATCTATCCTTAAGCATCTTTTCATCTGGCTCAATTGCTATAACTTCATTGTCTATGGCAAAATGGTTAGCTGTCATGCCATTTCCACTTCCAAAATCCAAGACTCTTTTATTATGTATGTATTTTAGCTGTTCCCATGTCATTTTCTTTTGTAATAACTCCCAAGGAGCAATACCTTTAGAATCCAATCTTAATACCTCCCATAATCGTATAATATAAATAATTCTTACTTCACCTTTTTTACCGTTGTGACATAAGTTAATTTCTAAAATATGCGACTTATATCTTCCCAAGCATACGCTATTTGTTGAAGTTCTTTTCCACCCCTATCTATAAGCCTCTTATCAACTATCTTGCCTCCCAACTTTTTATAAAATAACCTTGAAGAGTTGTTGTCCTGAAGTGTCCATAAAATCATAGAACTAACATTGCTTTCAATAAATTTTCTTATCACTGCTTCAATAAGTAACTTTCCTATACCTTTACGTTGAAATTCTTTTAATAGATATATTGAATAAATTTCTCTTTCAAACAAATCATTTGTTCTAACTAAACTTCCAGAAGCAAAACCAACAATGTTAGAATCATCATTTTCTGCCACATAAATAAATTGTGTACTCTTCTCGTTAAATAGCTTTTCTTGCCACTCAATAAATTTACTTTTATAGGACAAGTTATTCAAATAATCTTCTGCATAATTCCTACATAAGTAGAAGAATTACTTTTAACTTGAACCTTTCCAATTGAAAGTAAATCATTCTTAGTTGCTTCTCTAATTATCACAATCCATCACCTCAAAATTCATATTTATGGCGTTTTTTACCACTGTGTCACATTATATGAAAACTGTCAATAAAAGAATATAATTTTAATCTTACGCAATGCCAAATTCAAGTTGGAGTTTTTCATATCTACTTTTTTCTTGCGCTTTTACTTCAAACATAGGATTATATAAACAGTGCTGAAAAACATCTGCATCTTTTAAGATTTCATTA
The DNA here is from genome assembly GCA_963725425.1 of uncultured Clostridiaceae bacterium. GTDB lineage: Bacteria > Bacillota > Clostridia > Clostridiales > Clostridiaceae > Clostridium_I. The sequence continues at coordinate 69,194 of CAVRYJ010000041.1, read as the reverse complement.
AACTTAGAATGTGTAATTTCTTTTTCACTATGATAATAAATAGCATCGCAAATCACTTTATTTTCATCATTATTTGTTATCTGCAATGATGTCAAAATTTCTCTTGCCAACGCAGCACCTTTATGTGCATGGTCCTTTGTGTCCATTTTAGCATACGAATATATGTCATGAAGCATACATGAAGCATACCTGCCATTGTTGCTAGTTCAGCGTTTTCTCCACGTTTTAGTGATATTAATGCACATAATTGAGCGACCCCATATAAATGCAAATAAGCACATCTTCGTTCTTGAATATCTGTCATACTCAAAAGTATTTCATCAATATACTTTCTTAATATTTCAATTCTGTTCATAGTTGTTTCACCCACCAATTATTAAGCCTTCTACATCTTAATTCAATACATCCGTAACCAGCCTATCTGGCTTACGAATAAGTTGAACTAGTCTATAAGCAAATCCATTTTTTTACTGTTCCGTCACAACATACGCAGATTGTAACTTAACTGTTTTTATACATCTTTAAGTATGCTTGAATCTAGGCCATCTATTATAACCTATCCTTGGATTATTTGAATTATAATACTTTATATACTCTACCTCTTTACGATTGACTTCTTTATCTGTAGCAGTTTCTGATTCCCATAAAATCTCTTTTCTGATTGTAAAATCTCTTCTTTCTTCTCTTGTAAAGTCTTTCTCAATTAATTTACTGTTTGCACTCCCAAAATAATTAATGCTATCAGTTAAATCTTTACCGATATAAATTTCCCCATTTGGATAAGTAATTTTGTAAATAACCTTCATAATTAATTTAAACCTCCTATCCAGATATCTGTGCTATTACGCTTTTACTTACCGTTGTGACCTAGTTTTAGACTCTTGTATCATAAAAATATATATCCAACTTTCACTATATATTCTTGAAAACTTCTTATTAACTTAATATTTGTATTACAGTCTCTGTCCAATCTACAAATGTATGAAATATTGAACCAGTAATTACACTTTTAGTTTTCATGATTATATATCCAAAAGTTAAACTAGTAGGAATTAATGCTATACAACTCAATAATGCACCATAAAGACTCATCCCGCCTATAATCATTCTATTAGGCAAATGACAAAATGAAAAAACTATTGCTGTCAGAAAGTATCCTTTTTTTATGCCTATCCAAGAAATTAGCCTAGCTTGAAGGTATCCTCTAAATATAACTTCCTCAGTAAATCCAACTATAAATAAATTAATAAAAACTCCAAGACTTTCAGGGGAGATGACATCCACGACCTTATTTACTTTACAAGTTTTATTTATCAATATAAAATAAACAACCCCCAGTAATATTCCAATAATAATTGATTTAAATATACTCCCTCTTCTAATTCCTATACTACTAATACCCTCTCTTCTAAAAATAACTACCGCTATCACTAAAAATATTTCAACAACATATATTCCAACCTGCAAAAAAGTTTTTTCATCCCCTGTAGCATTAATAAAATACTTCTTAATAATTAGCAAATATACCAGTGAAATGACTAGTTCTATACCTATTATCACCAAACTCACTATGGCAGACTCCATTGGTTTATTAATAGAAATATTATCTGTTTTAAAATTAATTATCTTAGTTAATAACATGAAAAAAATAAAAATACCCAGAATGATAACACTTAATTTAATATATATGTACCCCATAAACCCTCCTACTCATATTCCCACTTAATAACAGAAATTACACAATAATTATCCCCATGCTCAGAAGAACTATTTACTGCTAATTTCAATAATATCATAATTTGTCATGCTTTGGAATTAATTTTTGCAGGCGAAGGTGCTACATCACAAGTTCTGCTTATTGGCTGAACTTGTGATACAAATTGATGTTATATTAATGAAACTCTCTTCCTATCTTGCTTGAATTAAGATAGAAGAATCTGAAACATTAGGCAATCTTGCTTGAATAGCTCCATTGATTACATATATGCGAAAATGTTAAGGTAGATTGATGTTGTTTAGTACTCTATGTTAATACTGTTTACTATCTTCCTTGAACTGTCTGAATTGATTGAACCAAATGAATGGCATCATGTTACCGAAACTATCTTGCTAGTTGCTATGCTATGATTACATAACTGCTAAAAGCCTACTATCTTAATTTATTTGAATTGAATGAACCGAAATATTATGTAATCTTACTTGAACTAGAATTATAAAAATTAAACTAACCTATTATCTTGATTTACTATAGTTAAGATGTCAAAAGCTAGTGATGTAAGAATTGCTGTACACTATATTAATAACTGCTCAAAGTTAGTCATTAATTAATTGATTTGTTATATGTATGTTGAAATTATTTGTATCACTTCATTGACATCATCAAATTGAAATCATCAATCTATCTTTCTACTTTAAATATTTTATATCTATCTACTTTAAAATTAATCATAAATTATTATGTATTCTTTCCCTATTAAATTTGATTTTTAAATACGATTATGCTTGTTTTACTCAATATCAATTAAAGTTACAGTAATGTTACATAATATATGATGTTTTATCATTATAAAAATATCTCTTAACGTATCCAATGTCTATAAAATAAAGATTTAACTCTCAAATTCATCCGCATACACCCATTAAAATTTATTTTTGTGCTTACCATACCATTATTGTTAATAAGTACATACCTATAATATTTTTTTATTTGCAATACACCAACGTAGAACTTCAAACAACTACTTTAAAAAACTACTTATATGTAACCACATACCATAAAATAATGAAGCACCATCACTTAACTCTCTATTTTATTACAATATCAGGGTACAAATTTAACTACTCATCTAGGCAGTTCTAATATTTTAAGTACTAAACCATATGTAGTTTTACGATTTAGAAATAAACCAATTTAGAACCTTACACACCGCTTAAATAACATCATTACATGATTTTGCAACCATAAAAGAAAGTGAAATATAGTAATATACTTTGTAGCCCCATATAAGCCCTGTAAGCCATTTTTTTAATAAACCAAGGGATTTGTAAGGCGCACCACTTATTTTTCAACGTAGAGCGTTCGTTGACATATTTTAAAATTAAGAATTAAACAAAGAGAAGAGAGAAGTAGTAAACTTTTAAAGTCTACTACTCCTTTATATAAGATTATATATTTTACTTGCCATCTCATTGAAAATGCAATTATATAATTTGCAGTGCTAAATTGCTAATAAAGATACTAAAATTAATGATTTTACCTAAATATTAATGAGCTATCTGTAACTACAAATTATATAGCTGAATTCTAGCCTTAATAAGCTTGTATTAAATCGGAATTTAACTTTTTACGATCTTTACGAGCTTGTCTTAAAATCTTTTCTTTTTCCAAATGCTCTTTATGAGTTAGGATCTCTAAGTTCGCTATCCTGTTATCATGATGATTACCGTTTTTATGATGAATAACAAGTGGCCTAACGGCTAAAGTTTGTCCAACTGCACATTTTACTATTTCACCATAGTACATTGTTGCTATAACCGCATGAACACTGATAAAAAAAACACCATTGTAACTAAGTAGTAAAGATTGTGAATTCTTACTTGAATGAATTGGATGTTTGCTTTTCATATCAAAAATACCAAATTGAAACCCAGTGTCTGTACTATAGACCTCTGTCCAAGTTTCAGATTTCTTTCCTTTCATCAATATTTTATTACCTTCACACTTTATCATACAGCTTCTTGGTTTCTTTGGTGTGTATACAATACCATTTAAACAATCAACTAATATAACTGTATCATCATAATTAGTAAGATAAACATCATCATCAACCTTTACCTTATTCCTATTAAACTCAGATACTGCAAACTTTTGTCTGAAAAATATCATTTTAATACGCCTCCATATCTTTAATATATTTAAAGCTACTTTATGCAATGATTAATATATATTCCCTTGTAGATAACCTAACTTCAATATCCTAATGGCTCAACCATGATCAATATTAACCTTAGACCCCTTACTAGATAACGATTTTAAGAAACCTACTACTTTTGAGAGTTATCTGAGTTTATCAGTTTTGTTAATTGTTCGTCTGAATAATATCTGTGTCCTCCAAAAGACTTGTGATGAGGTATCAGCAACCCTTTTTTCTCCCATACTCTTAATGTTTGCGGATTAATACTTAATAGTGCTCCGAATTGAGTTGAATTATAAAATACCATGTTTAACCACCTCCTTATAATTAATATAAATTCATCTCATACAAAAACTTGATAATGTTAGAATCCATCAGTTTTATTGCTAAATTTCATAAATGTGCAATAAATTTAATTTTCACCTGGTGCGTTAAATAAAGTTTGCTATTAGTTGTAAAACAAAAAAGCCCTAAGTTACTTAAAACTTAAGACTCTTTTCTATACTTTAGTTATCCAGTTTAATATAATCTCTTTAAAACCCCATCTCGTTCTTCTATCCCGATATCACTTAACTCTGAGTAACCTTCACGTGTTAAATTTTCTGCATAACTTTGGAAACATACAGAGGTTATCGTACCTATTCTCGGCTCCTTATATTTACTTAGCATTATAAAGTCCACGATATTCATTGGTTCAGTCAAACCGCCCATATCATACCAAGTATGTAAAACTGCTATAACTGTCATTTCAGGATATTCAACCTTTAGTTGCTTTATTTTCCCCTTTTGAAATTTAGTAAGTTTTTTAACTACACCAGCTCCATTGTACCTATTTACAATACCTTCTAAATATGATTTATAAAGTGATGGTAATCTTTCACCCCATGTTATATTCATATAATCCCTCCTTACTCAACTTCAACGTATTCCATAATTATCATCAATGCTTCATCATAACTACCACTGAGTTTAATCTTTTCTGTCATTTCAGTTGCTTTCTCACCTAACCCTTGTTGTTTTAATACCCTACTTGCTATACCCATTAGGTTAAAGATGTTTCCGTTCTCACCAACTAATTTACATACTGGCTTTTTCAATATTTACCCCTCCTTATTTTTCACCTCTTAGCATCGGAATTTGTATTACTTATATTATTTCTACTTACAACTCCCTTATCATTCAATACCTTTGATCCATTGAACTTTTGAATTTTATACGCTTTTTCATAAGCCGAACTTAAAAAGTGTAGTGGCAGATTATTCTCTAAATACCCTTCCATGATAGTTAAATAATACTTCATATCAGGCGTATAACTTGCTCCATCGCGATTTAGAATATAGACCATTCCTTCAGCTTCCTCAAATACCCCATTACCATCTTCTAAAAGCACTGATATATTTTCCTTCCTGTATAAATTATTTTTTACTCCTTCATACACATCAAGCCCTGCCTCAGCTTCTGTATCTATCCACCAAGTTAAAACTGGCACCTTATATCTTTTACGTGGCTCAATTGTCGCAACTCCCTTGAAAATTAGTTGGTAATCTCGGATATACCCAACTTTATACTTGATTGCTGTATTTTATACATAATTTTCAGACCAAAATATAATTAAAATCCTTTCCACCAAAATATAGGATTTAGTTTTCAAGGCTATTAAGCCAAGCTTTGGTTTCTTTCATTCTGTAAGAGTTTCCATTCATATTTACTACATAAGATTTGTGAGTCAACCTATCGGTAATTGCTGCAGTCATTACAGGATCACCAAATATTTCACCCCATCTATCGAAAGATAGGTTGGTTGTTATTATTGTGGATTTTCTACCAGTTCTAAGTGGGATATTAGTGAATAGGAGCTCTGCCACCTCCTTATCAGAAGAAATATATCCAAATTCATCTTATGGAAAGTTAATTATTATGTAAAGTCAAATGCTGAAAGTATTTAAGTATAAGCTTTTGCTAACCTCTAACTTTACATAATTATTCTCATATCATAGTTTTAAGCCAATCTAATAAGTCCTTTTTCTCCTCTACAGAAAATTTCTCTTTTCCAAGCACGTCACAACTTGCGTTTTCAATAGCCTTTTTTTTATCTCAGGGTTTGATTTTGCATAGATTTCAGTTGTAGTAACGGATGAATGCCCTGAAAATCTCTTATATATATCAAATTTACCCCACCCTGTAGTAAATGCATTGCTTTGCTGTGGCGAAGCACATGTGGAGACATTTTATCAGGAAACAAGCATTTATTTACAATGATTTATTTTCTTACATATTTATCTAATATATACGATAATCCGGCCCTTGTCAGTTTCCCTTTGTTTGTATTAAAAAACAGTGCTTCTGATACTTTTGTTTCATCAAATAGTTCATTATCACCCATATATATTTTTAAGATGCTCATTGTTTGAGGCATCAAGGGTATGATCCTTGTCTTATTTCCTTTGCCTGTTAGTCGAATTGTTGCAGGGATTTTAATCCGTATATCTTTAACTTGTAAATCTGCTATTTCCTGAACCCTAGCCACCGTATCATACATCAATGCAATAATTGCTAGATCTCTTCGTCCAGATTTGAGGTTCGTGTTTGGCATTGAAAGAAGTACTCTGATTGCTTCAATTGTTAGGTAGTTCATTTCAGTTATCGGTGATTTTTTTGATTTTATTGCAAGTACTGAATTGCACAGTTCCATGTATTCCAGTGCCTCCAACTGTATATACCTAAAAAAAGCATGTAATGCTTCTAGACGTAGATTCCTTGTGGATATAGCATATTTTTTTCACACGATAGCCATGACATGAAGTCTTCTATCATATTACTACATATTATTGAAAAATTCATTTTCTCCGGCTTTAGTTTTAATTCGTCATTACAGTAATTTAGAAAAACTATGAATGTATCTCTATAAGATTTAATGGTGTTGCTACTGTACCCTGTTTTACTTGGTATATATTTTAGAAAGTATGATGATAAATATGTGGAAAAATCACTATTCATGTTGAACCACTTCTGGAAAGACATCCTTTTGTGAGATCAACATCCAACTTTTTGAATGATAATGCTTCATTAATTCTTAGTCAACATCCATATAACATCCTAAAAAACATAGGGTTGATTAATGTCGATTCGTAGATACAATTTTGTTGTACTTGCATTTTCATGCCCTAGAATTCCACTAATAACATGGTAAGGAGTGTGATTTTGCAACAGGTTACTTGCAGCACTATGCCTCATAGAATGTATACCATGCTTTCTGTTGTTAACATTAATGCCAACTAGTTCCATATATTTATTAATAACCGCATAAAATACAAGACGGAGGTCTTGCATATTTATTGGAGAAAATAACCGGAAATAGGTTATCCAAATGATCCTTAACATATCCTTCTGAATTCAGAAAAAATAAAAAATCTCGTAAAGTAAACATTATTCCAGACTTGGTGGCTTGCCTATAACCATCTAATGTATGGATATAAGACAATACATCTTTGGAAGTAATCATTTCTATATTACTGATTTCATGTGCATGAAGAAAATTTAAAAAGCGTATTAATTTAATTTTTTTCCAGTGATAGTTCGTTTTGACAGTTGTTCTTTCATTTATGATTGTTCATATTTATTAAGTACAACCTCAAATTGATGTGGTTCTTTTTTCCCATGTTTCTGGTGACATATTAGAAAACAGCTATATTCCAACATCTCACCTAAAACTTTGATTGCTCTTACCGTGAAAGCCTGTGGAACTGAGAGCTTCATTCCAGTCCTAATTCCGTAATAATCCTGTAAAAACATTATGCCTAGTTCCTTAGAAAAATAACAATCTCCTGCCTTATCGTCATATTTTAAAAAGTGATTGGATTTTAAGATATAACGCTGTTTTGTTCCTTCTGCATAATTCAGTAAGTTTAACTGTGTTTTTGCGTTTTGAATAATTTCTATTAAAGAAATTATGATATCATCTTCTTGAGTTTGTGTTAAATTACTTGAAGTGACAAGAGCGTCAAGTTCAGTTGCGAACATGTTATGAAATTGTTAGCAGTTAAATTATTAGACAATAGAAAACTCCGAGATATTCATTACTCTGAAGGTTAATATAATTTCAGAAAGAAAAGAAGAGTGAGACATTATCGCAATGTATCTCACTCTTTTTATGTATCACATTCTTATCGCATTCTTATTACAATAGCTAATAGCTATATATTAATGTATTGTTATTGCATTTATCATAGCATTTTCCTGAACTTGAGTTATACTCCCTGATATAACAAGGGTATCAAGTTTAGCTTTTATTCCATCATTTTCTTTTGTAGGAATGAAAAGTTTTATTATTGTATCTTCTTGTGTTTGAGTAATGGTACCTGCTTTAACAAGGCCATCAACTTCAGTTTTTAAACCACCTTTAATAGGTTTTGTAGTTTCAAGTTTGACTAAAGCATCTTCTTGAGCCTGAGTTATAGTTCCTGCTTTAACCAAAGTATCAAGTTTATTTTTTATTCCAGCATCTTTTTTAGTTGGAGTAAAAAGTTTAACTAAAGTGTCTTCCTGAGTTTGAGTTATAGTACCATTTGTAACAAGTCCATCAAGTTTAGTTTTTATTTCATCGTTCCCTTTAATAGGAATTAAATTCTTAATTATAGAATCTTCTTGAGATTGATTTATTGTGCCTGTTTTAACAAGTCCATCAAGTTTTGATTTTATCCCATCGTTTCCTTTAGTAGGTGGCAAAAGTTTCATTGTAGCATCTTCCTGAACTTGAGTTATAGTTCCTGCGGCAACAAGACCATCTAATTTACTTTTAAAATTACAATTTAATTTATTGTTTTGTGCAGATGTGCAACAGTAATTTTTGCTATTTTGTGTTGCAGTTCCATGTATAGTTGATGCAAATACTGATGAACCCATCACCATTGATAATGTAAGTGTTAAAGCAGCAATTTTGTAAAAATTAGTTTTTGCCATTTATTGTACCTCCAATATGTTTTAGTAATATTCATTAATAGTTGTTGTTTAAACTATTAACGTGGTTACACCTTAACAGTTGTTTATGAAGATTATGTTGACTGCATGTTATCAATTTGTAAACGCCCTAAAGCCTTATAACTCAATGGATTAGAAAAGTATGAGCCTCTAGACCCCGGGAATAAAGGACGCATAGCAGTTCTATTTTTTGTGTTTTTCATGAAAAAAAGAGTTAAAAATTTATATTGTTTTATATGCTAAAATTAACATATAAAAGTTTGTTATAGGTTTTTTTAGGGGTCCATTTCCATGATATTTGAAAAATTTTTGTTTTTCGTTATATTGGATTATATTTTGTTTTGTGGTATTGAGTTTTAACTCTTTAACTATCTTAATATCTTACTATTAGAACGCTTGTTCGTAATTATTTTACCCTAACCTACTAAATTTCAGGAGTACTTTTTAAAGTATATCTTTAAACATATAAAAAAGTCACACCCCAATTGGTGTAACTTTTTTAATATTACTGAAAATTCTACTATAAGAAAAATCACTTATATACAATTAACTGAAGATTTTTTATAGTACCTCATATCAAAACCAAATAACCACCTAAACTACACAACATAAAGTACCTGTATCAAATTCAAACCATTATATATGTTCTTCTATTGGATTTAAACTGCTATTTTCTAAATAATTTTGATTATCTTCAACGTGTATCTAAGAGAATAAAAGTAATAGATTGTAAATATTACTCTTTATGTTGCCCTATTTACAACAGATATACAGATGGGTATAATGAATAAGTACAGAGAAAATGGACTTACCATTATTATGAGAAGATTCATGGTGATAATATAAAGATAATGAGGTAATACATATGTTTAAAAAAGGGGATATAATCGTCATACTGTTATTAATAGTTTTATCCTTTATTCCTGAAATTGTTCTGGGCGTAATGATGAACAAGCAGTATACAGAAACATATGCAGAAATAACTTTAGAAGGAAAGTTCTATAAAACAATACCTTTATCTGAACATAAAGGTGAAGATCTCATAGACATAAAATCAAAGTACGGATACAATAAAATTAAAGTTTCGGATCAGTCAATTGGAATAATAGATGCAGATTGTAAAGATAAAATATGTATAAAAACCGGTTTTATATCAAAGCCAGGTCAAAGCATAATATGCCTTCCTCATAAATTGATGATTGAAGTGAAGACCCATTATAATAAACAAAACACTGATATTATACCAGCACGCTGAGGTGAAACAAATGAAGAAAACATTCCGAATAATTTATATAGCGCTTTTAGTTGCGCAATCTTTAGTACTTTATGTAATTGAAGGTATGATTCCTGTGCCTTTTATTGCACCAGGTGCAAAGCTTGGGCTTACAAACTTAATTACAGTAATAGCACTATATACCTTAAACAGTAAGAAAGATGTTTTTTTAATAATAATACTGAGACTTATACTTTCAGCAACCCTAGTTGGTAATATGGCAAGCCTTATGTATAGCGCATCAGGTGCCATTCTTAGTTATTTTGCCATGATATGTATGAAAAAATTTGTAAAAGATAAAATTAGCATTATAGGTGTAAGTGCAACAGGTGCTGTATTTCATAATATAGGGCAATTACTTGTGGCTTCAGCTATAGTTAAAAATATTGCTGTTATGCTTTACTTGCCAATTTTATCAATAGCAGGTATAGGAACTGGAGTTTTCATTGGTATAACAGGAAATTATGTGGTTAAACATTTATCTAAGTTGCGTTACCTTAATGGCTAATAAATAACCAACGGCTTAGCCGTTGGTTATTTATTAGCCATATTCAAGAAAATAACAAATCAGTATGCTAGTCTCTTTTAACTAAATTGAATTATCTTTAACATTACCCTGAATTACTACTGTATAGCTCATAACCCCATTTTCTGTGGGCGCTCCAGTTTTAGAATCCATAACATGATGATATTTTTCCCGTTTTTAATAAAGTATTGTTCATACTCTCCTGATGTTGATAATCCTTGATTGGATATCTTGATTACACCTAGATAATCATCAGATTTTCCACTCCTATATTGCCTCCGATATCCTGTATTACACGTCTTTATCTTTTAATTTTTCATTTATGCCACTAGTAGCAGATTTTATTGCTCCTGTAGGACATTTACCTATACAAGTAGCTGAGTTGCATTGCAGAATACATATGTTTGAATCAACAATGGCAAGATTATTTTCGATTTTTATAGCTCCATAACTACAATTCTTTCTACAAAGACCACAACCTAAACATGCATTTGAACAAAGCTTTCTAGCTACAGCTCCCCTATCATTAGAATTACAATTTACTTTTACAGGAGAATCTGGAGATATCATCTCTATTACTTTTTTAGGACAAGCTGCTGCGCAACTTCCACAACCAGTACACCTTTTAAGATTAATTATTGGTAAACCTTCTTCTCCAATAGTCATAGCGCCAAATGGACATTTTTTTACACAAGTTCCAAAGCCTATACATCCAAATTTACATCCTTTAGGCCCACCTTGGAGCAAATTTGCAGCAACACAATCCTTTATTCCTTTATAGTTATAACTTAAGATTGATTTATCAATGGATCCATTACATCTTATATGCGCTACTTTAGGATCTACCTTGGAAGCTGCTTTTCCTGTAATCTCAGCTACTAAATTTGCAACAGGTCCTTTACCAGGAACACATAGATTTGGTGGCACCTCAGAATTTAAAACCACCGCCTCAGCATAGGCCGAACACCCTGCATAACCACAAGCACCGCATTGTCCTTTAGGAAGAATATCTTCTACTTCATGTATCTTTGGATCAACTTCTATGGAAAATTTTTTACTAGCAATAGCAAGAATAAAACCAAATACAATTCCAAGTGCCACCATTACTATTAAAATCATTATAGCTGTGTTCATATTTTTTTCCTCCCTGTTAACTCTTTATCATTCCTGAAAAACCAAGGAAAGCCAATGATAACATACCTGCTAAAATAAATGCTATCCCCATTCCTTCCAATGGTTTAGGTACTTTGGCATTTACCAATTTTTCTCTAAGACTTGCCATAAGTATCAATGCAAATGCAAATCCAACACCCGCTCCAACGGCTGAAACTACACTCATTAAAAAAGGATAATTTGATTCTACATTTAAAATTGGAACAGACAATACTATACAATTAGTAGCAATTAAAACAAGATATATACCCCACATATTATATAAAGCAGGTGCTTGTTTTTTAATAATCATTTCTAATAATTGTACAAAACTAGCTATTAACAATACAAAAACTACAGTTGTCAAAAATGTTAAATGAAAAGGGAAAAGTATAAAATGATACACTACCCAAGATAACATTGAGCTAAGTGTTATTACGGATGTAACTGCCATACCCATTCCTACAGATGCACTTAGGTTTTTAGAAACTCCAAAGAAAATACACAGTCCTAAAAATCTTGTTAACACAAAATTATTTACAACTACAGCGCTTATAAATAAGGTTAAATAGGCTACCATTATACCTCACTCCTTTTTAATCTTTCTTCTTTTTTTTCATCATAAATTTTTATAGCACCAATCATATAACCAATTAGTATGAATGCACCAGGTGGTAAAATCATAATTAAAGCAGGACTATACCAAGATCCTAGTATGGTAATTCCTAGTATGGTTCCATTTCCCAAAAGTTCTCTAATTACTCCAATAGCAAGCATAGCAATTGTAAAACCACATCCCATACCAAGTCCATCAAGGAAAGAGGGAATAACCTTATTTTTAGAAGCAAATACTTCAGCTCTTGCTAATATAATTGCAAATACAACTATTAATGCTAAATATATTCCTAACGCTTTATACAATACTGGGAAAAAAGCTTGTAATATAAGCTGTAAAACAGTTACTATTGTTGCAATTGATGTTATATAAACTGGTACACGAACCTTTGGATTTACAAGCTTACGTGTCAAAGACACTACAGTATTATTTGTTGTTATAACAAACATTACTGATAATCCCATGGTTAATGCATTTATAACTGAGGTAGTAACGGCTAGTGCTGGACAAAGACTTAAAGCCAATCTAAATATGGGATTTTCATCAAATAGTCCCTTATAAAATATCTTCCATAATTCTTTCATCTTATTTACCTCCCACAAATTCATCAACTTTGTCAACTGCTTCTTTAACACCCTTAGTTACTGCCGTAGATGTAATTGTAGCCCCGGTCATAGCTTGAATATTTATTTTATTAGATGGATCCTTCACTACCTTTAACGCTGCAGATTTCTTTCCTTTGAAACGATCTCTAAAAGAATCCTTTGAGGCATTAGATCCAAGACCGGGAGTTTCATTAGTTGTCAATATATTATAATCAATAACCTTTCCATTACTCGAAACAGCCACAAGCATATCAATTTCGCCTCCGTAACCCTTAGTTTCACTAGGAACTATGTAAGCTATTACTTTTCCTGATTTTTCGGCAGCAAACCATTGAGTTTTATTTGGTACAGACTTAAAACTATCCGCATTAGCAACTAGATCCTTCATAGCCTGCTGTTTTAACATTTCATTTTTTTGTGTTGCGATGGGGGCAGTTATAAAATATGTCACTGCAATTATTAATCCAGATATTAAACAGGCCCCGGCTAGGTTTAATGTTATTTGTAAAATTGAGTATTCTTTATTAGCATGTTCTCCAGACATTTAATTACCCCCTTACTCCAAACTTTTTAGGTTGTACAAATCGATCAATTAGCGGTGTTACAGCATTCATTAGCAAAATTGAATAACAAACGCCTTCTGGATATCCTCCCTTTAATCTTATTAGGGCCGTTATCATACCAGCTCCAATAGCAAAAATTATCTGACCTTTGTGGGTAATGGGAATAGTTACCATATCCGTCGCCATAAAGAAAGCTCCTATAACCAGTCCTCCAGCCATCATATTAAAAAGTGGATCTCCTGTAAAAAAACCAGAAGGCGCAAAAATCCATGTTAATAATCCTACAGTTCCAATCATACAAACAGGAATTTCAATATTAATATAGCCCTTATATAGCAGATACACTCCCCCTAATATAAGTAGAATCGTAGAGGTTTCTCCTATACTTCCATTTCTATTTCCAATAAACATTGCTTTATATAAAGCTGTATGTCCTCCAAAGGTATCTAAAAGCTTCGAATATCCCTGTTGCTTTAATATAGCCAAAGGAGTAGCACTGGTTACTACATCTACCTTAGTTGATAAACTCGTCCAGTTTGTCATTGCAATCGGCCAGGATACCATTAAAGCTGCTCTTCCAATATGTGCAGGATTAAAGATATTAAAACCCAAACCACCCATGGACTGCTTTGCTATTACAATTGCAATGAAGCTACCTACTGCCATCATTACAGGAGGCAAATTCGGTGAAACACTCATAGCTAATAACAAACCTGTTAAGAATGCACTACCATCAAATGCAGTAATCTTTACCTTACGAAATTTTTGTACCAGATACTCAGCAATCACTGCAGAAAATATAGATACAGCTATATTTATAAAAGCTGGAAGACCGAAGTGATATATCCCAAAAATAGCTGCAGGTGCCAACGCCAAATTTACATTCCACATTATTTTAGAAATTGATTCTTCACAGCGAATATGTGGTGAAGCTGAAATGGTAAATATTTTTTCTTGAGCTTTAATTTCTGAATTCATTTTTTATTACCTCCTATTTCTTTGCTGACTGTGCTGCATTTTGTGCTTTGGAATATCTTATATATTGAACGATATTTCTTTTAGCGGGACAAACATAAACACAGCTCCCACACTCTATGCAGTTGAACAAACTATAGTCTTCTTTTGCTTCTTTGTACTTTTGTTGTTCTCCTAATATACTTAACATACTCGGTATTAAACCCATTGGACATGCCTCTACACATCTTCCGCATCTAATACATGGGGATTCTTCTCCAGAATTCACCACTGATTTACTTAAAGCGAGTATTCCTGAGACACCTTTAATTATAGGTACTTCCAAAGTGGATTGTGCAAATCCCATCATTGGTCCTCCCATAATTATTTTTTCAGGAGTTACAGTAAATCCTCCACAATAATCAATTGCCTCCTTAAAACTTGTACCTATTCTTAATAATAGATTTTTTGGTTCTTTTATTGCATCACCTGAAACTGTAGTAACTCTTTCAATAAGTGGAATACCGTTAACTACAGCATCACAAATTGCTACTGCCGTACCAACATTCTGAACTACGATGCCAACATCTCCTGGAAGCCCACCTGAAGGCACTTCACGATCTGTAAGTATCTTTATAAGCATTTTTTCTCCACCCTGAGGATACTTTGTGGGCAAAGCTACTACATCAACATTTGTTCCTTTGAAAGCTTTTTCCATAACTTTTACAGCCTCAGGTTTATTATCTTCAATTCCTACAAAACCCTTATTAACCCCCAGTATTTTCATAATTATATTAACTCCAGTTACTATACGCTGTGAATATTCAATCATCATTCTATAATCTGCTGTTAAGTATGGTTCACACTCAGCAGCATTAAGTATAAAAGTATCAATTTTTTTATCTGGCCCAGGAGAAAGTTTTATATGAGTTGGAAATGCAGCACCCCCCATTCCAACTATTCCTGAATTCTTAATAATCTCATTGAGCTCTTTTATCTCCATTTTTTGCCAATCACGTTGTAATGGAATACCTTCTATCCATTGATCCAATCCATCACTCTTAATAACTATTGATAAACATTTATTTCCAGAAGCATGAGGATATTCACTAATATCTATAATTTCACCAGAAATAGTCGCATGTATAGGGCTGGAAACAAAAGCATCACTTTTAGCAATAGTTTGTCCTTTATAAACAGTATCACCAACTTTGACAATCGGCACACATAGGGCTCCAATATGCTGTCTCATAGGAATAATTACTTTTTCGGGGAATGGAACAGATTCAATTGGCTTATCAGCAGTATAACTTTTACCATCTTTTGGATGAATTCCTCCAAGAAAACTTCGTACCATTAACAATCGCCTCACAAATTTATTTTTAAATCGTTTACTTGTAAAATATAAGTAATTATTTTTTATCCGATGACTACCATCCGTAACTCTCCCATCTTCTACTAAGTAGGAAAAGCATAAAAGTAGAAAAGTAGAGAACCCAAGCTTTGCTTGGTGTGAATCATTTTGTAGTTTCATCAATCGCTTTCTCTTTAGAGTATAACGCCTGACACACACCTGACTAACGAGTTCTAAGTTTCAGATGGAGAAAAAAAACTCCACCTGAAACTAAGAACTCTATTTATAATCTAATGTGTATATTACAAAATCATTAAAATTTTATATATAAATTGAGAATTTACTATAATTAGTTTATTCCCGAATTTATTACAATATGCGTATAATTACTGGATATGATTTATCGCTTGCATTTGCTGAATGATCAACTGATTTTATATAAATCATTGCTAAAATAAAAGCAACCGCTCCTATCAATACTTCAAAAGTTAAAATATATCCTCCAATTAAGCTACCTAGTAACCATCCTAACATTACTCCAACAAATACAACGATTAATGGTAAAACAAAAACTATAAATACCCCCTTTACTGCATTAATCTCTTTTACCTCATAAGCAACTCTCTGACCCGGCATTGCCCCTTTAGGATTTTTAGCACTGATAATGATAGCATCATTTCCTGAACAAGCACCGCAATTCTTACAATCATTATGTCTCCCAGTCTTGATTTTAGCGATGTTACCGCTGACTTCAATTACTAGACCTTCTCCAGTTTGCATTTTGATCATGCTCCTTCAAATTATTTATATTCATCTTTTTATATATTATAACATTTTTGGAGATGATTAAAACAACAATATACAGTTTTCAACAAATATTTTACATTTTACCTCATAGTATGTCTATAATTTCCATAGAAGTTTTATTTATTTCCTAATAAGGCATCTCAAAATTATATGTCATGAAACTCATCATAAGCAAGGAAAAATAGTTCACCCATAGTGCGAGCATTGCAATTGTTGTATGTGCAATCATTGAATCATAACAAAGACCTTGAAATCCCGTTCCAAGATTTAAATAGGATTTGCATACTTTGATCTTCATGTACGTTTTTCCATTGATTTAGTCATCTGAAAAAATAAAAATTATCTCCAATTTAAATGCGTGCAATTTAAATATTGCCCCACAGTGGACCCATTTTTCTTTTGAAAGATTTGATCGTTTTAGAAAAGATTTGATTCTATTTTTCCTAAAGAATATATCTATAGTAGATTTAAACTATTTTTGGGTATCATTTTTTGGTATAATTGTATTCATGAAGAACATCGCCTTTGGTTTTTGTTTGTCGTGATTCAATTATACCAAATAAGGAGATGTTCTTCATTCTTTTGCTTTAAATGCTGAGAACACAGGCTGTGTCCTAGAAAAATCATGTGTAAAAGTTCAGTGCTTTGTCTTATACTTTTATACGAGGGTTCAATAATGCAAAATCCGATCCATCAACATCATACATGTCATCGTTATCATCTACTATAGTTAATGTTCCATGCTGATTACCAACTATGGCGTAATTACCATCATCTGTACCATACAAATCACCAGGCTCATAGGTAGGTATTCCATCTTCTTTATCACCTTTACTAACTGAGAAAGGCACCACTTTTTCTAAAATAGTGCCATCTCGATCTAACATTCCTACAAAAGTAAATCTATTCTTAATTAATGCTATAGCTTTAATCTTAGCAGGATTGAATATTTCATGACATTCAGGACATTCTACGCTACAATCAGATTCTCCAGAAAACTTATTCTTTACATCAGCATATCCACATTCAGGGCATGTAATAGTAGTTTTCAATGTCTCATATATTAAATCTGTTAACTCAGGAAATTCAACATACATACATGACAATGGCTCAATATCATAGCTTCCTTGTTTATTCTCCATAAACTGTATATTTGAAACTTCATCTAAAGATCCAAGTACCTTGAATGTATCACTATCTTTAAAATCAGCCATTGTAATATCTTTATGAGCATAGACCGAAACATAAGGACTATCAGTACTTATAGGACCTATATCATTATCATTTTCACCTAATCCATAATCCACTCCAAACCCTTCTGAATCTGCAACTACTTGTAATCTTTCAGCCATACTTTTCAACTGATTAACTACATAACTTTCAGCAGACTCATTTGCCTTTTTTAATTCTTCTTGATAAATCCTTAATTTTTCTTCTCTTGCTATATTCATATTAATTCCCCCTTACCGTCGATTATAATATTAATTTACCTCACAATCAACAATGATATTAATTTCACATTCATTCAATGAATTATAATATTATTTTTATCACCATTTACTAAATTTCTATCTTTTCTATGTATATATGTTTAATTTATAGTTTTATAACTCATATTCCGCTGAATGTATAATAATTTAATAAATTTGATATTTTCATGCGGTTTATACCTTATTAAACATGAGTCATATGGTATCCTTCTATAGATTCAACCACAATTGATCCAGCGATTACTTTATCTTTAGCTGTAAAGGAAAATTCCATTGGGATAAGGTGTCAGTATATATTATTACACAGGTATTAGGTGGAATAGTATTAGGCTGTCTAGCATATTTTACATTATATAAATCATTATACAATGAGGAGTGATTTTATTATGATGGAGAATAAACTTAAGGTTGCTATATTATTAAGAGAAATTTACAATATTGAAAAGAGTATGGATCCAGAAATTTATAACACAGATGAGTCTAAAATCTATGAATTAATAAAAGAAATTCAACAAATCTATGATGTGGATGAATATAAAATCTATAGACTAATAAAAGAAATTGAAAAAAATATAGATGAAGAATTGCTAACTGATCAATTAGAGTTAGTTGCCAATATTTTTGATGATTAATTTAATAATCAGGAAATAATGAAACAAGTTAATTAACAATGCTAAAAATATAATAAAGGGGTGCTTAAAATGAATTGGAAAGACATGTATAATAACAAAATAGTTACAGCAGAAGAAGCAGTAAAAACCATTAAATCAGGAGATAGAATAGTAACTGGACACGCTTGTGGTGAACCACAACAGATTATTTCTGCAATGGTTAAAAATAAGGATAATTACAAAAATGTAGAAATTGTACACATGATTTCAATGGGAAAAAGTCAATATGCTATGCCTGACATGGCCGGTCATTTTCGTCATAATTCATTATTTGTTGGAGCAACAACAAGAGAAGCAGTTTTCGACGGAAGAGCAGACTATACACCATGTTTTTTCTCTCAAATACCAAATCTGTTTAAGGAAGGCACGTTACCTGTAGATGTAGCAATAGTTCAATTAACTCGTCCTGATGAACATGGCTATTGTAGCTTTGGGGTTTCAAATGATTATACAAAGACAGCAGCAGAATCAGCAAAAATAGTTATAGCAGAGCTAAATGACAAAATGCCAAGAACAATGGGAGATTCATTTATTCATATTTCTGATATAGATTATATAGTTGAGACATCCAATGACATTATAGAGCTTAAGCCTCCCAAAATTGGAGACGTAGAACGAGCTATAGGTGAGAATTGTGCAAAGCTTATTGAAGATGGTTCTACACTTCAACTTGGTATAGGGGCAATTCCGGATGCTGTATTGTTATTCTTAAAGGATAAAAAAAATCTAGGCATTCATTCAGAAATGATATCTGACGGAGTAGTTGATTTAATTGAAAGTGGTGTTGTGACAAACAAATTAAAGACTTTACATCCAGGAAAAACAGTTGTTTCTTTTTTAATGGGTACAAAGAAACTATATGATTTTGTTGATAATAATCCAAGTGTAGAAATGTATCCAGTTAGTTATACAAATAATCCTATTGTAATAGCTCAAAACTATAAGATGGTTTCCATAAATTCATGTATTCAAGTGGATTTAATGGGACAGGTGGTAGCTGATTCAATAGGCTTAAAGCAGTTTAGTGGAGTTGGTGGACAAGTTGATTTTGTAAGAGGAGCATCAATGGCTAAGGGTGGTATATCAATTATAGCAATGCCTTCAACTGCAAGTAAAGGTAAAATTTCAAGGATAGTTCCATTCCTTGATGAAGGAGCTGCAGTAACTACCTCAAGAAATGAGGTGAAATACGTTGTAACTGAACATGGATCTGCATATCTCAGCAGGAAAACTTTAAAAGACAGAGCAAGGGCTTTGATAAATATAGCTCATCCAGATTTTAGACCTGGGCTAATTCAGGAGTGGGAAAAGAGATTTAAAAATAAATTCTAGATTAAACTGAAAAGGGGCTGTTGCACTAAGAAATTAGTGTAGCAGTTTTTTTTATAAAAAAAACAATTCCCTAGCTTAAAAAAGTTAGGGAAAAGGTGTAAAATATATTTATGAAAATGAACAATTTAACACACAAAAATTATACCATTCATGACAGTTTTTATCAATTAAAACTGCCAATAAATACTGAATACATGATTCCTAAAGATGATTCTGTGAGGTTACTAAGTCAGGTTGTAGAGGAGATGGATTTAAGAGAATTATACCAGACTTATTTCCGTATAAGGAAAAATCAGCCAACCCCAAGGCAGATGCTTAAGATTATGTTATATGCGTACATGAACCATTATTATGCTTCACGTAAAATTGCAAGTGCATGCAAGCGAGATATTAATTTCATGTATCTTTTAGAAAGTGCGTCAGCGCCAGTTTATTCAACTATAGCTAGATTTCGTAGCCTTCATTTTGCACCAGTTGCTGAAGAACTTTTAACACAAATGACAGACTTTCTGGCAGATAACGGAGAGCTTTCTCTAGAAAATCTGTTCATTGACGGTACAAAGATTGAGGCGGCAGCCAACAAGTACACCTTCGTCTGGAAAAAATCAGTTACTAAAAATCAGAAAAAACTCATGGATAAAATTCCTGCATTTATTTTGCAAGCTGAAAAAGATTTTGGAATTAAAATTTTATATAAAAGTGAAATTAAAATTTATCACCTAAATAAACTTCGTAAAAAACTTAAGAAGATACAGAAAGAAGAATGTATAGTTTTTGTCCATGGTTGTGGTAAACGAAAAAGTTTAATTCAAAAAACATTAGAGCAGCTTGATAAGTACATTACAAAATTGAAACAGTATAATCAGTACATTCATATCATGGGCAATAGAAATAGCTTTTCAAAAACAGATCATGATGCTACATTTATGAGGATGAAAGAAGATGCTATGAGAAATGGCCAGCTAAAACCTGCCTATAATGTCCAGTTTGGAACGGATGCAGAATATGTTGTTTGTGTTACAGCTGGACCACAGTGTACAGATACTACTATGCTAATTCCATTTTTAGACACCCTACGGGAAAAACAGAACCGGATTTACAAAAGAATCATTGCAGATTCTGGATATGAAAGTGAAGAAAATTATTTGTATTTGGAAAATAATCAACAGCTAGCATTCATCAAGCCTTCAAATTATGAAATCAGTAAAACACGAAAGTATAAGACAGATATTAGTAGGAAGGAAAATATGATTTATAAACCAGCTGAAGATATTTATGTTTGTAGCAATGGGAAAAAGTTAAAAGTATCAGGTATTAAAAACACAAAAAGCAAAACAGGATATGTAAGTGAAAAAACATGTTACACCTGTGAAGACTGTAGCAACTGTCAATTGAAATCAAAATGCATTAAAGGCAAAAATTGTAAAACTCCATTAGAAGAACGCACAAAGCATTTGGAAATCTCTAAGTTGTTTCAGGAAAAACGGCAGAAATCATTAGAAAGAATTATTAGTGATGAAGGAACTGAACTAAGAATGAATCGAAGTATTCAGTCTGAAGGTGCTTTTGGTGAAGTAAAACAAGACATGGGATTCAGGCGTTTCTTGTGTCGTGGAAAGCAAAACATACTGGCGGAATGCATCTTGTTAGGGATTTCACATAACGTAAATAAGCTACACAATAAAATACAAAATGGACGTTGTGGTTCTTATGTTTTTCCATTAAAAACAGCGTAAACTTTATAATTTCAAAAATCAAAAAAATGGGTAAAAAATACCTTCTATTTTGTATACCCTTTTTTCCATATCAATTAATAAAAATATAAAATCAATCCTAAAATCAAAAATATAGTATAGAAAAAGGGCTGTTCATAGCGATTTTAAAAATCGCTAATGCAACAGCCCCTTTAAGGTTCTAAAGATACGACAGTTAAAATCTTCAGTGTTTTTCTTAAAAGCATCCAATTGATTATTCTAACCCTACCATACAATAATCAATTGGACAATTTTAATCTATGCTAAAATGAGCCTACTTGAATCTTTTGCATAATCATATATATGTTTTACCTTTATAATTTTTTGAAATATCCCGTATTTTCCATAAATTAATATAAATAAATCATTTATATTAATATATATATCTATTGCTTTCATTATCTTTTAAAATCTTTGATTTTTAGACTTTGACTTTCTTTGACTTTAGACTTATCATATAAGTGTAGTCAAGGAAAGGGAATAAAACTTTCCTTAGCAAATTTAATAATATAAACGTATTGAGGAGGTTTTTTTATGTTTGATATGGTTCCATTTAGAAGAAACAATGGTATTACAAAAAAAGGGTTTGGTTTAAATGATTTATTTAGCGATTTTTTAAGAGATGATTTTTTTTCACCAATGCTTACAGGTAGTAGCAACTTTAATGTCGATCTTAAAGAAGATGAAAATAATTATACAATAGATGCTGATTTACCTGGAATTAAAAAGGAAGATATTTCACTAGAATATGACAATAATTATTTAACTATTTCTGCAAAGAGAGATGAAACGGTTGAAAATAACGATAATGATTTTATAAGACGTGAGAGAACTCACGGAGAATTTAAGAGAAGTTTTTATATAGATAATATTGATGAAAATACTGTTGATGCTTCCTTTACAGATGGTGTACTTAAAATAACTCTTCCAAAAAAAGAAAAAGGCATTGAACGAAAAAAAATTGATATCAAATAATTAAAATTTGTCTACTTTAATTGAAAAATTTATGGTTTGCAATTTAAAAAATAGAACTGATATAGATTTCAAAATCTATATCAGTTCTATTTTTTTATGGATTTTTCTGCTTAGGCAGAAAAATCTTCATCAACTCTTAACTCTTCTCTTTTAACTCTTAACTGTTTTTAAAAACTGTCCACATCAGTGGATTGTTTTAAAAAACGAAACTTATCCACATGTTGATAATGTTTTTAATTAGTTTTTTATGCACAAGGTGGATAAGTTTTTATTCCTCCCTGTGGATAATATCAAGTCTAGCAAATTTACTGTATTGTCCAATCCAAGCAAGTTTCACAGTTCCAGTTGGACCATTTCTTTGTTTTGAAATAATACACTCTGCCACATTTTTATCTTCAGTTTCCTCATCATAGTATTCATCTCTATATAGAAACATAACTATATCAGCATCTTGTTCAATAGATCCTGATTCTCTAAGGTCAGAAAGCATAGGTCTATGGTCTGTTCTCTGCTCAGGTGCACGTGACAGCTGAGAAAGTGCTATTATTGGGCACTGCATTTCCTTTGCCAGTGCTTTTATAGATCTTGAAATTTCTGAAACTTCCTGTTGCCTACTTTCTCCTGAACCTGACATAAGCTGAAGATAATCAATTACAATCATATCAATGCCATGCTCTATTTTAATTCTTCTGCATTTAGAACGCATTTCCATTACAGATATACCAGCAGTATCATCAATATACATCTTTGCTTCTGCAAGCGGCCCTGAAGCTTTCGCTATGTTATCCCAGTCACTATCTTCAAGATTTCCAGTTCTAAGTTTCAGCATATCTACATTTGCCTCTGAACACAAAAGTTTATAAGCAAGCTGCTCTTTTGACATTTCTAGTGAAAATATAACTATACTTTTGCCTTGTCTTAATGCTGCATACTCTGCTAAATTTAAAGCAAAAGTTGTCTTTCCCATTGAAGGCCTTGCTGCTACAAGTACCATATCACCTTTTTGAAAACCAGAAGTTTTTGCATCAAGTTCAGGAAAACCTGATGCTACACCTGAAACCTCGCCTTTATTATTGTATAATCTTTCAATTTCAGTAAAACCTCTTTCAAGAACTGTGCTCAAAGCTTCAAAGTCGTTAGTTGATTTGTTCTGGGCAATATCAAATATTTTTTTTTCAGCACTATCTAATACCTTAGGAACGTTGTCCTGAAGACTATAGCTTTCATCAATAATCTCATTGGAAGATTTAATAAGCTTTCTAAGCACTGCTTTGTTTTTTACTATTTCAATGTATGAATGTAAATTTACAGTGGATGGTACAGAATTACAAAGTTCAGTAATATATGTGATTCCACCTGCTCCTTCAATCTTATCTGTTGACCTTAAATGGTCAATTAGAGTTATCATATCTACAGGCATATCCTTTTGATAAAGCTCCATTATTGCACCAAAAATCAATTTGTGATTTTCTCTATAAAAATCTTCATCCCTTAAAATTTCTGATGCTTCGGCCACTGAGTTTTTATCTAGAATCATTGATCCAATAACGGACTGCTCTGCTTCTATATTTTGTGGTAAACTTCTAAGAGGTGCATCCATTTATAATCTCTCCTATGCGTATATGATAACTTATTTCTATAAAGGTGCTTTGAGTACTATATCCATTAATTCTTCTATAGTATCTACCGCTTTTATTTCTATATCCGTTAGTCCTTTTGGCACTTCTTTTAAATTTTCCATAGGAACAGTAATAAGTTTTATATGTTTTCTTCTTGCTCCATATACTTTTTCAAATATCCCCCCAACAGGTTTTATTTTACCTTTTAAAGATATTTCCCCAGTAATTGCAATATCCTGTCTTAGTGGCCTATTTAAAAGAGCACTTATAATACAAACTGTTATAGCAGCTCCTGCTGATGGTCCATCTATCTTTCCACCACCTACAAAATTCACGTGTATATCATAATCACTAATATCCTTATCGGTTATATTTCTTATGACAGATGCTGCATTAAACACCGAATCCTTAGCCATACTTCCCGCCGTATCATTAAACCTTACAGTTCCACGACCTTTGTGTTTAGCCTCAAAAACAGCTGCTTCTATTTCAATGGTTGAACCTATAAAACCACTAACCCCGAGTCCATAAACATGACCGATTTCATAGTTATTTTCTTTCTCTATAGTATCATAAGGAGTAAGCCTACTAATTCCTAGTACCTCTTCCGCTTCTTTAATAGTAATAGTAACTTTATCCTTTGGATTTAAACCTTTATTGTATAATACAAAACCATATACATCGGCTAAAATGTTTATTGCACGTCTTCCCTCAATAGTATATCTGCTTATTAGTTCACTTACTCCTGTTTCCAAATCCACATTTAGTTTTTCGCTAGCATTTTTAACTATACGCTGTATATCTTTTGCAGAAAGTGGTTCAAAATATACTTCTGTACATCTTGATCTAAGTGCAGAATTTATTTCTGAAGGCTGTCTTGTAGTTGCGCCAATTAATAAAAAATCTGCTGGTGCTCCCTTTTCAAACAGGTACTTAATATATTTGGGTATATTTTCATCATCAGGATCATAGTAAGAAGATGAAAATTCAACCCTTTTATCTTCAAGAACTTTTAATAATTTGTTTTGAAGTATGTTATCCAGTTCTCCTATTTCATCAATAAATAGAACTCCTCCATGTGCTTCAGTAACAAGCCCAGTTTTTGGCTCTGGTATTCCACCTTCAGCTAAATCTCTCTTACTTCCTTGATAAATAGGGTCATGAACAGATCCCAAAAGTGGATTTGTAATTTCCCTTGGATCCCATCTTAAAGTTGCACCATCAACCTCAACAAATTTAGAATTTTCTCCAAAAGGAGTATACTTTAGCTTTTTAGATTCATTGATTGCTATTCTTGCTGCTGTTGTTTTACCAACACCAGGAGGTCCATATAAAATAATATGCTGAGGATAGGGAGAGGCTATTTTTGATAAAATTGCTTTAATTGCTCTCTCTTGTCCTATAATCTCTTCGAAAGAATCTGGCCTTAACATTGATTGTATGCTTTTTGTAAGCTTATTTGCATCTAACATTTCTAGCTTTTCCAGCTTTTTCATTGTTTTAGCATTTTCAATGCCTTTTTTCTTTTTAATAATCCCAAGCTTTACCTCTTCAATGTACTTATCTTGTTTTTCCATTAAAGCTTGCTCAACATCGCTTTGAAGTTTATTTTCAACATATTCCCTTGCTATATGATCAACTAAACATTTGTTTGTATCTTCTATTACCTGATCTGCATTTTTTTCTGTTGGTATTATATCTACTGATTCACTATCACAAACTATTTTATTCAATGCATATAACCTTTTATAAACATCATCATTTTTCATGAATTTTTGAAGTTTGTATTTTACTACCTTTGATTTAATAGTTCCTTGATCAAATACATTTTTAACTGTATTAAATAGTATTTCAACTTTAATATCTAAAGGTATATATTTATTATCATCATTGTCTTTTTTATCTGAATCAAACTGTAGTTTCAAAATTTTTCTCCTCTCTACTGCTCTACTACAAACACATTTATCTTAGTGGATACTTCGGGATAAATTTTAAGTTCAACCTCATGATTGCCCAATTGTCTTATAGCCTCTGTAATTATTTTTTTCTTATCTATATCTATTTGAAATTGTTTTTTAATTTCAGCAGAAATATCTTTACTTGTTATAGCACCAAACAGCCTTCCTGCTTCTCCTGCTTTTGCAGATATTTTTATTTGTTTTCCTTTAAGCGAATCTGCGATTGCTTGTGCTGCCTCAGTTTCTTCAAGTTTTTTTCTTCTAGTTGTCTCAGTTTTTCGATTTAATATGTGCAAATTAGAATCATTTGCCTCCTCAGCATATTTTTTAGGAAATAAAAAATTCCTCGCATAACCATCAGATGCATTTATAACCTCACTTCTTTTTCCTACTCCCTTTATATCTTTTAAAAGTATAACTTTCATATCTATTCCCCTTCCTTTATGTACTTTGTTATTAAATTTTTTAATTTTATTATTACATCATCCATTTGGGTTTTATTATTTTCTATGCCCTTATTTTCAGATGTAAATTCTACCTTTGCTCCTGCCATTGTCATATGTCCCCCTCCTCCTAATGATTCCATTATAAGTTGAACATTTATATCGCCAAAGGATCTTCCACTTATTAAAATTTCGTTTTTTATCCTAACTAATACAAATGAGGCTTCAATTCCGGTAATATTCAGAAGCTCATCTGCCGCTTGGGCTGCAAGTATATTATCCTGAATTTCAATTGGACATGTTGCAATAGCAATATTTTTTTCAATTATCTCAGCAGATTTTATAATTTCTGCTTTTTTAATATAACTAGTTAAATTACTAGAGAAAAGTTTTTTTACATCAATTGTATCTGCTCCCTGTTTTCTCAGATATGCCGCAGCTTCAAAGGTTCTGACACCTGTTTTAAAATAGAAATTCTTAGTATCTACGCATATACCTGCAAGTAGTGCCTCTGCTTCTATTGGCTTCATTTTATATTTTTCGTTCATATATTGAACCATTTCTGTTACAAGTTCTGCTGTAGATGAGGCATATGGCTCAATATAACTAAGTATGGCATCCTCAATTACATCAGGTGATTTTCTATGATGATCTATAATTACAACCCTTTTAAATTTACTTAACAGATGTGGGCTCTGAACATAACTCTTACTATTTACATCCACCAATATAAGAAGACTGTTTTCATCTACAATATCTTCACTTTCTCTTATATTCTTAAAACTATTTTTATAATTTTCATCCCTTTTAAATTTATCTGCTATGCCTTTTACATTGTCGCTTATTTTATCAACTAATACATAACTCTCATCATTAAACATCCTTATTGCACTGTATACACCGATTGCTCCTCCAAAGCAATCTACATCAGGGTTACTATGACCCATTATGATTATATTACTACTTTCCTTTACAAGATCAACTAGAGATTGACCTATTATTCTTGCACGGACCTTAGTACTCTTTTCAACCTCTTTAGTTTTACCACCATAAAATAAGAGTTTATCCTTTATCTTAACAACTGACTGATCTCCACCTCTACCAAGTGCTAGCTCTTTAGCGGATACTGCAAAGTTATAATTTTCTAGAGGAGTTTCTCCTCCCTTTCCAGTACCAATACTAAGGGTTACAGCTAGAGTATTTCCAACATTTATTTCTCTCATTATATCTAATATCTCAAACTTTTTCTCAATTTCTTTTTGTAAATTTTTATTTTGAATTACCAATACATACTTACCAGATAAATACTTTTTAAACATAGCATTTATACTTTGAGCATAGCTATTAATATTTCTATCAATTTCTGCTACCAAAAGTGGCTTTTTATCCTCTGGAGTACTCTTTACTACCTCATCTAGATTATCAACCTCAATAAGAATAACAGATTCCTTTATATTTTCAATTTCATTTAAAAGTTCATATTTATCACTTACATCGTAAAAATATAGAAGAATCATACTATCTTTACTACTTTTACTATCTGAAGTATTTACAATACTTATATGTACATCATAAAACTTTTTTCCAATCTTTATATACCTATAATAATCTTTATTGTCTTCTAATATATCCTTTACATTTATTTTATTTATTACTTCATTTATCTTCATTCCAAGAATATCTTCATAATCTATTATCAATGAAAGATTTTGATTATACCAAAGTATATTTCCTTTATCTCCTATAATAATAAGTGGAAATGGTAGTTTAACCAAAGTATTTCTTGTTGCTGAATCCATTTTAGATGAAAAATCTAGTATGAATTTTTTCCATTCATCCTTCCTAATCTTATTGTATTTTATATTGTATACTATTAATCCTAGTAAAAACAACAAAAACATAATTCCAACTACAAAATGACCATAAAACAAAAGTGTTAACACCAATGCTCCAATTATTAGCATATATAGTAAATTGCTTGGGGAAGAATAATTATATTTGTTTTCCATATTATCCACCTAATCTTTTTTAATTCTATTATTATCAAGCTTTCTAAAATCAAATGTACTATCTATAACTCCTATTATAACAAACCAGTTATTAAGAACTACAATTAATAATATTATTATTATTATACATAATGGCTTTGCCATGTTAAATCTATGCCTAAATATATAAGTTAAATATGCTATAGCATCTAAAATCAAAAGGAATTGAAATAATTCCCAAGAAAAAATATAAATATATTGTCCAAATGGAATATTAAAGTGTTGCAAAAGCAATCCTATACAAACAAGTAATATAAGTAATGCTAGCAATAAATTTGGAATAAAAAAGTATGTAAGGTTTCTTCTCTTTTCCATATCAATTTTTATTCTTTTAAATATCATTTCAGTTATCTTATAATTTACAAATGCAACTATACCTGCTGTAATAATTATAAATGGAACTATTAGTTCAAATACTTTTGTATTTGTAAGTACATAGGTTGAAGGAAGCAATTGTTCCATTTGTGCTTTACTTACACCTGCAGCTATATAAATATTTCTCCCAACCTTTATTTCTTCATTAACTGCAGTTACAAAACTATTAACCATCCCAATAAATCCATTAGGAAATACCAGCAGTGGCAATATATAAATATCTATTGCCATAACAATAACAAAACCTATACTTGAAAATAAAATAGTATTAACAGCCTTCTTTTTATTTTTTACGCAATAACCTAAAGTTAACCCAACAAAAATTAACACCAGCCCATATAATATGACTGTAAATATATTTATAAAAACAAATCCAAGAATTAATGCTATAAACAAAGAACTCAGTGCATATTTAAATCCATTTTTAACATAGACTAAAGCAATGATTGTTGGTAATATGATGTATGCTACTATATCTAGCCCTGGAACATAATTAGATAAAAGCATGATTACCACCAATACTGCTGACATTACCCCTGATTCAACCATCGCTCTAGTATTATTTATTCTATTTTGCATTTCATCCTCCTACTTTTATGCCACAAATTAACTTCTTTCTTTTAAGTGATTATACAACTTACTTAAATCTCTTCCATCCTTTTCAATGTCATCCTCTTCAATTATACCCAATTTCAATTTTTTTCTCATCTCATCATCTATTTCTATATGAGAATAACCAATTCTGCTACCTAAAATATACAACAATATTATTGCCCCGGAAATACATTCCAGTATAGAATTTTGCGCAACATTACTGCCCTTTGCAAAAGTTTATATAAATCACCTATAATGCATATTATATTTGCTTTTAACTCCTCTATGATTTTAATATTTGACATTATCTTAAAATCTTCCTGCTTCATAAAAAACTCTCACCCCTTAAACCCTTTATATCTATTTTAGTTATTTTTATAAGTTTATGCAACTACCACCTTTATATAAAAAATTAAAACTATTTAATAAGGACTTTATGTTGTTTTTGAGATATAATTTTAATAGTAGTATAAAAGAGTTTTAATAGCAAGGAGATGTTATTTTTGGTTTTAATTTTTATTGTGTTATTTTTAATAGTTTTGCTCTTATTTATACCTGCAATATACCTATCTAACATAGTACGTTTCCCGAAAACCCGTGGATATGAAGAAACTTATAATCTGCAAAAAGAATTGGGTGCTATAAACGATAACTTAATAGACACTCTAGAAAATCAAGAGTTTTATTTACAATCAAACTTTGGATATAAGCTTCATACAGTATTTTTTCCAAATAACAATTCAAAAAAACAATAATACTTTGCCATGGGATAACCTATTCTTTATTTGGCTCCATGAAATATATGAATATATTTCTAAAAAGAGCTTTTAACGTGGTTATTTATGATCACAGATTTCATGGTAAAAGTGGAGGTCCAAACTGCAGTTATGGTTACTTCGAAAAATTTGATTTAAAAACTGTGACTGATTGGGTATTTGAAAAGTGTGGACAAAGTTCTGTTGTTGGTATCCAGGGTGAATCCATGGGTGCTGCTACTATTCTTCAAAACTCTCATATTGACAAACGAATATCTTTCTACATAGCTGATTGTCCATATTCAGATCTTACTGAATTATTTAAAGTACGTATTAAGGCTGATTATCACCTACCAGCTTTTCCACTGATACCTATCTCAAGTTTGCTATTTAAAATAACCACCAATTTGTTTTATACTCAAATTTCACCTATAAAAGATATTGCAGACGTTGAAACACCAATATTCTTTATTCACGGTGAGAATGATAATTATATTCCACATAAAATGAGTATAGACTTATATAATGCTAAAAGCCATGGGATTAGAAAGCTCTATATTGCCCCCAATGCTGACCACGTAGAATCATACTTAAAAAACATGGAGGATTACGATAGGCTTGTTGGTGAATTTTTAAAAAGCATTAACATTATTTAGTGACAAGCACTTAACAAGTTAAAAGTGACAAGTTAAAAGACAAAATCTATTATAATTGTCTTAGTTAGAATGTAACGGGATGTAAGTATATTTGTTTAAATATACTTACATCCCATTTTTCATTGATTTTTCGGCATAGCCGAAAATCTTCCTTCACTTGTCACTTGTCACTTGTCACTGTTTTATTTAAGGTTTTCTGTTTTCTTAGGTTCAACTTTATAGATTTTCCATACGCCTTGTACTTTTTTTAGTTGTATCATTTCAGTTGTCCTATTGTTCTGATAATTGGAACTATCATCTTTAACAATAGTCTCCACAACTTTAACTGCTGTATCTTTATCATCAACAGATCCAATGATATCTGCTGATTCTAGGGTATAAGTCAAACTGTATTTATCAAATTGATCTAATTGATTATCTTTAAATTTACTATAAACTGTTGTATCTGTGGAATCTATAGTAGCCATATATGCGTTTATATCCTTTTTATTTAGTGCAAGTATATTATCGTTTACGGTATTAAACACATCATTAGTAAATTCAATTTTTAATACACTCTCACTACTTATTTTCCATTCCCCATTTATCTTTTTCAAATTACTTACATAAAGAGCTTTACTGTCAAGAAAAGCTGGTCCTTTTAATTTCGATGTACTTATTACATATTGAACCTGTGCGGCATTATCAGTCTTGTTAAGCACCTGCTTATCTGTAACATTAGCTTTTACAGTATAATCTTCTAAATATTGAGTTTTCTCTGACTTTTCATTTTTATATATAGTTGTCCCACTTATATAAGATGAAAGATAGTCATCAACTTTTTTATCATTTATGGCTTTAACTTTATCGTCTATAGGTTTGAATATTTCACTATTATTAACATTTGACATCTGATTCGTTTGAGCTTTTTTATTCCCGGCACTGCTACTAGTCGTTAATGGACTGCAACCTGCTAAAGATACTCCAATAGCTATTGTAACAATTATTATCAATCCTTTTTTCATCGATATCCCACCTAATTTTTTATAACCTTTTTTAATTATAGTCAATTTCACTATTATTGTGCAATGGTGTTTTTTGTAAACTATATACTACGTCTCCTATAATTTTGAAGCCAATATCTATCTCTTCTAATGAATTCCTTGAAATTCCAAGCCTTAGAGTGTCTTTACCACCACCATCCACATAAAAAATATCACCTGGCGTAAATATTACATTTTTGTTAACACACTCTCTTAAAACCTCTCTAGCATCTACTCCTTTTAATTTTAAGAATATATGCATACCGCCTTCCCCATATATACAACTATATTCTATATATTTCTCAGCACAATTTAGAGCAAATTCGTACTTACTCTTGTATTCCTTTCTAATTAATTTAATATATTTTTCAAAATTACCTTCTTTAAGATATTCATATAAAATCGCCTGATCTAAAAAAGATGTATGTATATTCCTACTTCTTTTTACACTTTCCAGTATAGATATAAGTTCATCATCTGCTAGTATCCAACCTATTCTAAGTCCGGGAAAAAGTATTTTTGAAAAACTACCAATATACACCACACTATTACCATCTCCTTGCATTGCAGCAATTGGCGCTATATGTGACCCAGTATATCTAAGTTCTTCGTTAAAACCATCTTCAATAAGTGGAACCCTAAATTCCTTTAAAATATTGTATATCTCTTCCCTTTTCTGTGCTGATGTAACAATGCTTGTTGGATTATGATAAGAAGGTATCAAATAACAAAGTTTCACCCTGTTATCCTTAAGTTTTGCTCTAAGCAAATCCACTTTCATTCCATCTTTATCCATATCTATTCCAATTATGTTTAACCCATGGAGTTTCATAAGTTTTATTACTGTATTATGAGTTGGGTTTTCTGTAATTACATTATCTCCCCGCTTTGTGATGGATGATAAAATCATATCCATACCTTCTGTAAACCCATTGGTTACCAAAATACTTTTTTTTTCAGTATTAATGCCTTTGCTCTCCATATACTGAAGAAGATATTCAATAAGAGGTTTATAACCTATTGCATAACCATAATTCAGAAGTTTATTTCCCTCTAAAGCAATCCTATTTAAAAATGCTCTTTTAAAATCCTCAATATTAAACAAATTTTCATCAGGTGCTATGC
Organism: uncultured Clostridiaceae bacterium; assembly: GCA_963725425.1. Classification (GTDB taxonomy): domain Bacteria; phylum Bacillota; class Clostridia; order Clostridiales; family Clostridiaceae; genus Clostridium_I. Next base: position 35,636 of record CAVRYJ010000041.1, on the reverse strand, counting down.
TTTTAAATGAAATCATACCTTTTTTATATAGAATTTCATGTTTCATTATATCTAATTTTTCTGAGTCTCCAGCGTATTTTGTTATTTGTTTTTTCCATGATAAACTCCATTTTTCTAGGCTATGAACATGTATATGCTTTACAAAAGCCCCTTGACCCTTTTTTATGTATATAAGACCTTCATCCTCTAAAAATTCATAAGCTGTTATTATAGTATTTCTGCTTACCTTAAGGATTTCTGCAAGTTCCCTAGTAGAAGGTAATTTTTCATCCTTTAGAAGCATACCCTTTAATATCATATCTTTGAAATAATTTTTTATCTGTATATACGCTGGAGTTTTAACCTGTAATTTTATATCAAATATCATAGTTCTCACCTTCAGCCTTATCTAAAAAAATTTTCCTATCCCTGCCTGAGACGTTAATTCTTAATATAGGGAAGATTTTTTTAGTCTTCCCTTTTTCTTATTTAATTCCATATGCATAACATACTAATCTAGCCTATTTTTTTGTTTTTCTTTAGTATTTCATATACTATGTCATTTATAATAACATTACCAAGTAAATCTTTTTCATTATCTATAACTGCTATAGCCATAAGATTATATTTTGAAATTATCTTAATTAAATCATGTATGTCATCTTTATCATATATATATGGAAATTGTTTATGCATGATGTTTTCAAGACTATCTTTAGGATCACCAACTATAATATCCCTTAAAGATATTACTCCCTTTAGTTTATTCTTATTGTTAACAACATAAATATAATACATAACGTCTTCATTTGGCTTTATCTCTTCTAAGCATTTCCATAGCCTTTTCAACCGTTAAATTACATTTTAATGCAACAAACTCAGTAGACATAAGACTTCCAACTTCATCGCTTTTATATTCTAAAAGTCCCCTTACTTCCTCTGAAGCATTCTTTTCCATAGTGTTTAGTAACTCTTCAGCCTTAAGTGCACTTAGTCCATCTAATATGTCTGCCACCTCATCAGCTGGCATTTCCCCGAGAATATCGGCCGCTTTATCCGTATTCAAACCTTTTATATAATTTAGTTGTTTATTCTCCTGCATTTCTTCTAGTACATCCGCTGCCTTAGCATTATCTAGACTAGAGAAAATCATCATACCAGTATTTTCATCAAAATCTTCTATAATATCCGCTAAATCTGATGGATGAAGGATTGATAATTTATTATAGGTTTTTGAAAGCATAATATTTTCGTTTGATCTAAAAATTGTCTCTACATCATTCCATAAGATAAGCTTACTGGACAATTTGAAACCCATTCTAACTATTGGCTTTGCAACTCCTAATCTCCTAAGAATTCCTTCTGTTCCAATATCTGCGGCAACTACAAAAACGTTTGTACCATAGTTTAATAACCTTATATCATTTACCCTAACAACTTTTCTTCCATTTACATCAATTATTTGTTTGTCTAATACATGCTGTCCTAAAAACATCACGTCATCCAAATTAATATCTTCAATCTTATTGATGATTACTTTATATTGACCATTTTCTTTTTTTACAAATGCATTCTTCCATTTAAGGTTTATAATTCCTTTTTTGGTCTTTACTTTTGCAGCCTCAACTCTTGGATTTTTTAGTCGGTTTATAACACCAATATCCTTTATTTTTCCAAAAAATCTGCTGTCTTCTGTAAAAACTTTACTTCCAAGGATTCTACTTAAATAAAAACTATTCATTTCCATAGTACATCCTCCTCATATTAAAAGAATGTACTATCCATGGTTTATTTATATATGCACACCCTTTTAATACTATTCTCTTTTATTTTTATAAAACAAAACTTCGGGCCACTTTCCATTGAATAAACAACTCCTATTTCATATAACTTATATTTTTAAGTATTTTGCCTCATAATTTATTATATGCCTATATGGTAAATATGCAATAATTACCTTGAATTTAATCTGAAACATAACTTTAGCTTTTATCATTAAAACATGTTGATAACGTTTGCATGTTATCATTGATTTTTTTAATAATATTTAATATACTAATATTGTATCCCAATATTAATATTTCCAACTAAAACTTACTTTTAATATTTTATGTAAAATCTATATTATGGAGGTAATAACATGAAAAACACAACAATTACATCTTACAATGCTGTAGTTAATACTAGTTTTACTGGTTCTGATGGCGAAAAAGTAAATGGAATTGAAACTTATAAAACAGTTACAGCAGCTTTAGCAGCAGCTCCAAAAGCATCAAAAACTGAATATATAATATTTATAAAATCTGGACGTTATCACGAAAAAATTACTGTTGGTAAACCAAATATCACATTTATTGGTGAAAATATGAATAAGACAAAAATCACCTATGATGTAGCCAATTCAACTAAAAGACCTGATGGAACAACTTATGGAACATTCGGTTCTGCTAGTTGCTCTGTTATTGCTGAAAACTTTAAAGCAGAAAATTTAACTTTTGAAAATGCTTTTGATTATCCTAAAAATATAATAAAAGCTGATACAGTGGATCAAAGCTTGCAAACCCTCAAGCAGTTGCACTTAAACTTGATAAAGATAGCAATCATGCCTATATTAAAGATTGTAGACTTCTAGGATACCAAGACACATTGTATGCTAATTCAGGAACTCAATATTTTACAAATTGCTATATCTCTGGGTGTATTGATTTTATCTTTGGCGCTGGACAAGCATTTTTTAACAAATGTGACATAGTATCTTTAGATATGGGTAGTGATACTGATAATGGATATATAACTGCTGCAAGTACAAATATTTCGAATAAGTATGGGTTTGTTTTTTATAAGTGCAATATAAAAAAAGGGAGTACTAAAATGAATTCGCACACTGTTTCCCTGGGCAGACCTTGGCACCCTACAACATTATTTGCAAATGGTAATCGAGAAGCTGACCCAAATGCTGTAGGTAGCGTAATTTATATAAATTGTACTATGTACTCCCATATTACTATAAATGGCTGGGAAAAAATGCATGGAAAAGACAAAGACGGTAATCTAATTTATTTTACACCTGAGAGTTCTAGATTTTATGAATACGAAAATAAAGGACCTGGTGCAACTCAAAACGCCTCAAGAAAACAGCTTTCAAAAAGAAGCGAAAAACTGCACTGAGAAAAACGTTTTAGGTGGATGGGAACCCAAATAATTCAGTTAAAAGTTAAGGGTTAAAAGTGACAAGTTAAGGAAGATTTTTCGGATGAAGCCCGAAAAATCGATAAAAAAGGGATGCAAGCAGATTTGTAAACAAATCCACATGCATCCCTGAGCATTTTCACCAATTATGAAAACTTGTCACTTGCCAACTGTAACTACTCAGTAGTGTATGGTAGTAAGGCTATGTTTCTTGCTCTCTTAATAGCTTCTGTTAACATTCTTTGATGTTTTGCACAGTTTCCAGAAATTCTTCTAGGTAGAATCTTTCCTCTTTCTGTGATATATTTTCTTAATTTATTAATGTCTTTGTAATCTACGTGGACAGCTTTATCGATGCAAAAGAACAAATCTTCTTCTTCATTCTTCTTCCTCTTGGAGCACCTTTTTTTAGCGTCTCTTCCTTCTTTACTGTTTCCATTATCTCTGCTCATTTTTTCTCCTCCTTACCTAAAAGTTTAGAACGGTATATCACCATCATCTATTGGAGTAATATCTGCACCAATACTTGATTTATTCATATCTCTACCGGCACTTGGCCTGTTTGTATCTCTCATTGAATCAGATTGATTTTCATCCGCTCCTGTAGAGGCTTTATTGCCTCCCCATTCAAGGAATTGCACTTCTTCAGCAACTACTTCCGTCACATATCTTCTTGTGCCATCTTTTGCATCATAAGTTCTGGTTTGTATTCTACCACTAATTCCTATAAGCTTTCCTTTGCTCATGTAGTTAGCTGTAGATTCAGCTTGTTTGCCCCATACTACTATTGGAACAAAATCGGCCTCTCTAACACCATCTTTATTTGGAAGTCTTCTATCAACTGCTACAGTAAAGGTGGCAACAGCATTTCCATTTCCCGGAGTAAACTTGAGCTCAGGGTCCTTAGTTAGTCTGCCTATTAAAACAACTTTGTTCATTTTAACACCACCGCTAAATTATTCTTCTTCTCTTATTATCATGTGTCTTACAACACCATCAGTAATTCTGAATACACGATCTAATTCTTTTGGTAATTCAGTACCAGCTGTGAAGTTTATCAATGTATAAAAACCTTCATTAACTTTCTTTATTTCATATGCAAGTTTTCTCTTGCCCCAATCATCAACGTTATCTACTGTTCCACCACCATTTTCAATTACACCTTTGAACTTTTCGACGCCAGCTTTAAGAGCTTCCTCGTCTAATGATGGTTCCAATATGAATAGAGTTTCATACTTTCTCATTATCATTTACATTCACCTCCTCCCCTTGGTCTATGGCTATGCATTTTACATAGCAGGGATTACAAAAACAATTATATCACAATTATTTACAAACATCAATCTTTTTTATTCAAGACTCTCTTCTTTTGATTCAATAATTTGCTTTAAATCCTTTTCAAACTTACTTCTTGGGATCATAACAATTCTCCCACAACCTGTACATTTTATTTTTATATCTGCGCCAGTTCTTATTATTTCCCACGCATTTATTCCACAAGGATGCTGTTTTTTCATTTTTACAATATCGCCTAAATTAAAGATTTTATTCATTTTTTATCCTCCCTTTTTCTTCCAGTATTGTCTCTGTTTTGTTGCTAGCTATCTTTATATTATTTTTATCTAATTCATACATTATAAATCTTCTAAGATCCACCTCATTTTGTGCTTGAGTTGATGGTTTTACTTTTCCTATAACACTTATATTCATACCATTAACTTTAAAATCTGTTATACCAAAAACCTCGGGTTTCTTAATTACCTCGTCTTTGGCTTTATTATAAAAATTATCACATGCTACATTTATTATCTTAAAAACACTATCTATATCTTCCTTATAATCTATACATATCACTGCACTAATGCTTATGTTTCCTCTGGAATGATTTGTTACATTTTGAATAGTACCATTTGGTATAGTATACAGATCTCCATTAAAAGCTCTTATTTTTGTCACCCTTAATTCTATGCTCTCAACCATACCTGATTTATCTTCAATCGTTACATGATCTCCTACTACATATTGATTTTCAAATAGAATAAAAAATCCATTGATAACGTCTTTAATCAAATTTTGTGAAGCAAGTCCAATTGTAACACCACCAATACTAGCTAGCGTAAGGTTTACAGTTCCAAATATGGTCATAATACCAAAAAGTATACTGCATATTTAAGCAAACTTTTTAATACTGCACTAAGGGTTTTTGCTTTTTTTAAATCCGTGGAGAACATTGTATGCTGCTTTGTCAATGTCTTTTCAATTATTTTACTTCCTATCTTTATTGTTGCATACATAAGTACCACAGTTATTATTATTTGAAAACAATTATCAAAAAATTTACTGAAATTAAAGTTTACAACATTAAGTTTTTTTAACTCAACATTTATACCAGTAAATATTGACATAGTATTTAACATCTCATAGCCACCTTGATATTTTTATTATAATATAACATAGAATCTTTGTTTTCAGAAGTTCACTTTTGTATGTATTTAATCTTTTATAAATATAATTTAGTTCTTAAGTACATAATATGTATGGTATAATACACCATATATCGTTATACTCTTGTTTATACTCTTACAATCAAGCAGCAATATTTTTCACAGAATATTGCAAGTACTACTGAAAGATATATAATTTAATAATATTAATGAGGTATATTTATGAACATGCTTATACTCTTACTTAAAGCAACAGTTCTAGGCATCACTACAGGCTTCGTAATGTCAATTCCCATAGGCCCAAGCGGAATCGAATCAGTTAAAAGGACTTTATCTATGGGTTATAGTGAAGGTCTTAAAGTTTCGCTAGGTGCAATAAGTGCTGACGTGTTTTATCTCCTGTTAATTAATGCTGGACTCGCTAACATATTAAACAGAAATAGAAAAACCGAAGCAATATTCTGGATAATATCCGGTTTATTATTGTCTTTAATTGGATATAATTCAATAAGAAACCATAAAGGAAATTCAACTGTTTTTTCTAGATTTATAAAAAATTCAAATATGAGTTCATTATCATTTGCTACAGGTTTCATGATAACAGTATCTAATCCAATGACTCCATCTATATGGCTAGCAATGAGTGGAACTGTTCTTAAAGCTTGGTATCACATAAGTAAATCAGGGTACTTTGTTTTTATTTTTTCCATAATCGTAGGAATGGTTTTATGGTTTTCTCTATTAAATTTCTTAGCATATAAAGGCTTTAATATTTTGTCACATGAAAAATCAACAAATACAGTTTCATTTTTAATGTTAGGTACAATCCTTACTGGTTTTGCCTTTATAATTTGGGGAATTTATAGGTATTTTGATTTTCATATTTTGATGTTTTTTCATATTTAAATAATGTTTTACAAGGAGGTTTTATTCATTTGAATAAGTTACTAGCCAAATTAGATAGAGCAATAATATTTTCTGTGATTTATACATTTTGTTTTGTCATATTCTTTAAAACCATTGGTTATACTCTACCATTTGTACTTGCTTTAATATTTGCATTTATAGTTCAGAAGCCAACTAACTTTCTTATTAAAAAATTAAAATTAAAAAATTACATTGCTGCTCTAATTACAACGACTATTTTTTCTTTGATTATTATATTAATAATGGTATTCATTATAACTTCCATAACTAATGAAGCAATTACTTTGGGCAAAAACGCTCAGACATATGCTGTTCAAGTATCACCAAGAATAAATGATTTAGTGAATAGTTTACAAACCATATATAAGAACTTAGATCCTTCTATATCAAGCACCATACAACAAAATCTTTCAAGTTATATTACAAAAACATTAAGCACTACAGTGGATATATCTGGAAAATTAATGACCTACATCGTAAATTTATTATCGTCTATACCTTATGTTGTTATGGTTATATTATTTACTTTTATTTCTACATACTTTTTTACACGAGATTTTTCTAATGCAAAAACAAATTTACGGACTTTTTACCTTTGGATAAAAGTGATAAAATTCTTAATATAATTACTCATGTTAAGAAAATGCTTTTTAATTACTTTATGTCAGAAGTAATTGTAATATGTATTACTCTTGTAGAAACACTAATTGCTTATTCAATACTTGGTGTTAATTATATAATTATATTATCATTAATCACTGCAATTTGTGATTTTTTACCTATAGTAGGTATAGCAATTATATATTTTCCTGCAGCATTTATCTACATGTTAATGGGAAATTATTTCACTGCTATAGGTCTTGTAATTGCTTATACTATAATTTCAATAATAAGGCAAATTATTGAACCTAAAATTGTTTCATCTACTATGGGCATTCATCCTGTTGCCGCTTTGGCTGCTTTATTTATTGGTCTCCAAGCAGGTGGTGTAATGGGAATAATATTCTGTATGTTTTATGTACTTATTTTCAATATGCTTAAGAATATAGAAATATTATAGTATAGAAAACCTCCTTTTAGGTCAAAATTTTAGAAAAGGAGGTTTTTTTATGGTTCCTAAAACAATAATTGATTCCAATGAAACAAAGTCTGTTTTTATTATAAGCGACACATTATCAGAAGAACTTTCTTTAGTACTAAAGGAAGATAGGCCTGTTGTATTTTTATGTATTGGTACAGATAGATCTACTGGAGATTCCTTAGGACCACTAGTAGGCGACAAATTAACATTGCTTGTAAGAAATAAAATATTTTTGTATGGTGATTTACAATCACCCGTACATGCTAAAAACTTATGTTCCACTATAATCAAAATTAACAAAATATACAATAATCCATATATAATAGCAATAGATGCTTGTCTTGGTAGCCCCCAAAGTGTAGGTAATATAATAATAGAAAGCAGACCTATTTTCCCTGGTGCCGCGGTACATAAAACCCTTCCACCCATAGGTGATTTGAGTATTACTGGCATTGTAAACATTTCTGGAAATTTAGAATTTATGATTTTACAGAGTACCAGACTTTTTACCGTTATGCATCTAGCTGATGTTATTTCAAAAGGAATTTATCAATCTATCCTTAAAACATTGCATGCTTCAAAAGTGTCTTTTTCATAAAACTAACCTTTGAAGATTTTATATTATGTATCTGAAAATTTGAATTTTATTATAAGTATCTGAAAGAAAATATCAAACCATATTTTAGTATATTTTGCACCATGATTCATTTCCATAACCATTATATAGCTAAAGTTATGATTGAATTATAGTGCTTCGCTTGGTGCAAAATATCCTCACAATCTTTGACTTGTTATTTACTTTCAGATACCTTAATAATGAACTACTTTCTTTAAAACAGTATTTTTCCTTAGAAAATAGATGTATACAGTCTATTTTTTAGTATATATTCTATTTCATCTATGCTTTTACTACCTATATCGATTATTAACATACCGTCTTTTTTAATACTGTTTTCAGAGCTCATATGATTTAATCCCCCATTTTTCAAATCACATATAAATGCATCACAATCATTATTTGAATTTATATTAACTATTTTATATCCTCTTTTTTTTAATTCTTCACTTACATCTCTAAGTTCATCTGAAACACATATTTTCATATAAAAAACCTCCCTTATTATATTATTTCCATAGGGAGGTTTTTGTATTCATTTTATCCTATTTTATCTATAGAATTTTTTAATGCTGTATCTTCTTCTGCTGATAACTCATATCTTGATATACCTTTATCAATAGGTTTTGCATATGTTGTACTTTCATCCCTCCCATAAATACTTGTAATTACTACCCCATCTTTATTATTGTCAAGCATTGCTATTGAGAAACTTAAATCACTTCCCACATTATCAAATGCTTTAAACCGTATAACTGATACATTTTGCAAACATCTATCAACTTTTTCATGTATATCAGCATATAATTTTTTTATTTGTTCTGTTTCTTCAGTTGCCCTATCTACTCTATCCATATATGATGATACCAACTCTTCAAGATTAGTATTATCTACTCCCCTCGTGAGTTTTTTAAGTCTAAGTTCAACTCTGTCAATTGATTTACCATAAACAGCTATAATTATAAATAAAATAATAACCAATAAAATCAGTGCAGCTACTATATATATACTATAATCATTGTAACTTTTTATTATATTTCCCATTCAAATTCTTCCTTTCATAATTTCACTATGTTTCACATGAAACATTTATAATTTTAGTATTTCAAGTATTCTTTGTAAGTCATCATTTGAATAATATTCTATTTCAATTTTACCTTTGTTATTTTTATTTTTTAAATTTACCTTTGTACCAAATACTCCTTCTAATCTATCTCGTATATCTTTTATGTACAAAACAAATTTTTCGTCAACATTAGTCTTAATCTCTTCTTGATTTTCTTCTTGATTATCATCTTGCAATTTTTTTATTAATTTTTCTGTCTCCCTTACGGTAAGACCTTCATCAATTATTTTTTGTGCTAATTTGTATTGCTCCTCATTATCATCGATTCCTAATAACGTCCTAGAATGACCTTCTGATATTACTCCATCAATTAAATATACTTGGACTCTTTTATCTAAATTCAATAACCTAATACAATTTGTTATTACAGTACGTGATTTACCTACTTTTTTTCCTAACTCTTCTTGGGTTAAATGAAAATCCACCAGTAATTTTTTATATGCTAACGCCTCTTCAATTGGATTTAAATCCTCTCTCTGAATATTTTCTATTAATGAAACTTCTAATAATTCTTTATCTGTTAACTCCATTATTACTGCTGGAATCTCTGTAAGTCCGATATTCTTTGCAGCCCTCCACCGTCTTTCTCCTGCAACAATAACATAATTATTATCTTGCTTCATTAGAACAAGAGGTTGAATAATTCCATGTTCCTTGATTGATTCGGCTAAATTTTCTATTTTTTCATCATCAAAATTTTTTCTAGGCTGATCAGTATTTGGTTTAATTGAATTAATTGAAATTAGGTTAACTTTGCTATTTCTAACTTCATCTACATTGTTTTGGTTAATTAAGGCTCCAAGGCCTTTACCTAATCCACCTTTTTTATTCATAATAAAATCACCTCTTTTGTCTCATTAAAAATTCTTCAGCTAACTCTCTATAGCAGTCTGCGCCCTTACATTTTTCATCATAAAGCAAAATTGGTAATCCAAAACTTGGTGCTTCAGCAAGCCTTATATTTCTTGGAATTGATGTTTTATAAATTTTTTCTCCAAAATATTTTTCCACCTCATTGTAAACCTCGTTTGAGAGTTTTGTTCTATTATTAAACATAGTCAGAACTACTCCTTCAACATCAAGGTCTTTATTCAAAGACTTATTAACTAAATTGATTGTATTAATAAGCTGTCCAACCCCTTCTAATGCATAGAATTCAGCTTGTATTGGGATCAATACACTGTCTGATGCACATAAAGCATTAATTGTTAAAAGACCTAAAGATGGCGGACAATCTATAAATATATAGTCATATTCATTCTGAATTTCCTTAATTTTATTTTTTAATATAGACTCTCTATTTTTTATATCGATTATTTCAACTTCAGCTCCTGCAAGTTCTAAAGTTGATGGTGCTATAAAGAAATTATCAATAAGTTCTAATTTAAGTATAACATCTTGAAGCCTTTCATCTGTTGTAATAACATCATACATAGATTCATTTATTGTCTTTTTATCAAATCCTAGCCCACTTGTTGTATTTCCTTGAGGGTCTATATCGATTGTCAATATTCTATATCCTTGCATTGCTAAATATGAACATAAATTTATGTTTGTTGTAGTTTTACCTACACCGCCTTTTTGATTGAAAATACTAACTACTTTCATTTAATTTCACCTCTCTCCATTATGTCTATCTGATTTTAGTAGATACATAATCAAATAATACTACAAAATCATATTATTTCATATTATTATTATAATATGACACCTTTATTTTATATATAGTTTTCACAAAACATTTATAATAATTTTTAATATTTTTATGTCCAAAATACATAAGGTATCTTCATGAAGATACCAAGTCAAATATTCACAGGATATTTTTGCGATAGACGAAGAATCAAAACCTTCGAATATTGGGATATGTAAGGCACAATATTCGAAAATTGCAAACCAAATATTTTGAGGATATTTTGCGGTAGGCAAGAATGAGAACCATGAGAACACGTTGTCAATGTAATGGTTATACAAGGCGTCGCATACCATAAACAGACCAGAATGCCGACTTGTTATTATTTTATGATTCTTAAATCTTTATAAAAATAAAAGCCCACATAAAATGTGAACTTATTTTTTCAATGTTTCACGTGAAACATTATTTTTAGGTATTTTAATTATAACTTCAATAAATTCTTCTAAGTCATGAGACTTATAACTAGCATTTATTCCATACTTATCGAATACCTGCTTAATTGTATTAATATAAATTTTAGGACTAAAGATCCCTTTTATTCTTTTCTTTCCGTCTGAAGCTATATCAACATTATCAATCTTAAATAGCTCCCTCTCAACCAATTCATCAGTTTTTTTAACATTTAACTCCTGCTTGATTATTGACCTTAATACTTTCTTCTGAATCTTTAGATTAGGTAATTTCAATAATGCTCTAGCATGTCTCTCTGTTAACGAATTCTTTAAAATCAATTTTCTAAGTTCACTATCCAGTTTTAATACTCTTATCTTATTAGCTACGGTAGATTGCTTTTTGCCAATACTTAATGCAAGCTTCTCTTGTGTATATCCATGTTCTTTAATTAGATTATAATAGGCTTCTGCTTCTTCTATAAAATTCAAATCCTCTCTTTGAAGATTTTCAAGAAGTGCAATAGCAGCTGATTCATTGTCAGAAATATCTACAACTATAGCTGGAATGGATTTTAGTCCAGCTATTTTTGCCGCTCTAAGTCTTCTTTCTCCTGCCACAAGTTCATATTTTCCTTCATTACCCTTTCTAACTGATAATGGTTGTATTATACCATAATTTTTTATTGATTGCGCTAACTCATTAAGTGATCCTTCATCAAAATACTTTCTTGGCTGATAAGCATTAGCATAAATACAATCTGTTGGTATATATAGTATATCCTCACTAATCATAGTAGAAACCATCCCTCATATATATTTCATTAGACATCTTGGAACGGAAATATACTAACTTACTGAAAAGCTATTTTTTCAAGATGCCTTACACTTATTTTCTTCATTAATTGATAAAATCCTTCTTTTATACAATTAATTATTTAATTTATTTATTTCAGTGGTTTTTTTGTAACCATTCCAGCTTTTCTTGGGTACCTCATATCTGTTGTCCTCATCTTTTTTACTATAACTAAGTTATGATTCATTTCACTATCTTCCATATCAACTTTAATAACATCTTGTATTTTACCACCTAAAGTACCTATAGCATTTTTTGAATCTTTGAGTTCCTGTTCAATACTTGGACCTTTAAGTGCTAAAAAATATCCACCTACTTTTACATATGGCATGCAAAATTCAGTTAATACGGTCATATTAGCCACAGCTCTAGACGTTGCTATATCAAACTTTTCTCTATATACCTTATTTTTAGCAAAATCTTCTGCTCTACCATGAATCGTCTTTATATCTTTTAAATCTAGTTCTTTTATTACTTCATTGAGAAAGTTTATTCTTTTATTCAAGGAATCAAGCAGTACAACCTTTATATTACTATTAACTATTTTTATAGGTATACCTGGAAATCCAGCACCTGAACCAACGTCAATAAGATTTTCGGAATCTTTTAAAAACTTGAAATTAAAAGACTTTATAGAATCAATAAAATGTTTTTCAATTATTTCTGAATCTTCTGTTATAGTTGTAAGATTAATTTTTTCATTCCATTCCTGTATCATTTCTTTATATTTTATAAATTTATCATATTTATTTTCATCAAAACTTAGCCCTACTTTTTCACAAGCTTTATTCATTACGTCAAAATATATCATTTTTCCTCCTTTTAAGTAAACATAATTAACTATATTCAATATTATTACATTTTGGGCCACTATTATTTTGTCTTTGCCTTGAAGTATTGATCAAGATATATCATTAGAACTGATATATCTGCCGGTGATACTCCTGAGATTCTTGATGCCTGGCCTAAATTAGCAGGTTTCAATTTATTCATTTTCTGAATTGCTTCAACCCTTAAACCTCTTACCATGTTAAAGTCTATATCATCCGGGATAACTCTACTTTCAAACTTTTTAAACTGATTAACCTGCTCAATCTGCTTACAAATGTAGCCTTCATACTTGGTCATAATTTCAACTTCATCAGTTATATGCTTTAACAAATTAGGTCTTTCTTTGTCTAAGCCTTCTACATCATTATAGTTAAGTTCTGGTCTTTTTATAATTTCATATAAACTAACTGGTTTCTTTAATGGTGCTGAATTAAGACTCACAAGGAAATCATTCACTTCACTCTTAGTTGTAATTTGAAGCTTTTTTAGTCTACATATCTCATCATATATAGCTTTTTTCCTATTAGTAAAAATTTCATATCTCTTATCAGTAACTAATCCAATTTTGCGTCCCATTTCAGTTAATCTAAGATCAGCATTATCTTGTCTAAGCAAGAGTCTGTACTCTGCTCTTGACGTCATTATTCTGTAAGGTTCATTCGTACCTTTAGTGACAAGATCATCAATTAGCACGCCAATATACGCATCTGATCTACATAGTATTAAAGGTTCCTTATCCTTTACTTTAAGTGCTGCATTTATTCCTGCTATAAGACCTTGACTTGCAGCTTCCTCATATCCAGAACTCCCGTTTAATTGACCTGCACCAAATAATCCTTGAATTTTTTTGAATTCCAAAGATAATTTAAGTTGAATTGGATCTATACAATCATATTCAATAGCATATGCAGTTCTTAGTATTTCAGCATTTTCAAGCCCTTTTACTGTTCTAAGCATCTTTAATTGAACTTCCTCAGGAAGTGAACTAGACATACCACCAACATACATTTCATTAGTATTTTCACCTTCTGGCTCAATAAATATTTGATGCTGAATTTTATCTGGAAATCGCATGACCTTATCCTCAATAGATGGACAATATCTTGGTCCAATACTTTTAAGAGTTCCATTATACAAAGGTGATCTATCTATATTCTCCCTTATAACATTATGAGTTTCCTGGTTAGTATAAGTTAGATAACAAAGTACTTGTTCTCTATCTATATTTTGACTTACAAATGAAAATGGTGTAAGAATCTCATCTCCAGGTTGCTCTATCATCTTTGAAAAATCAACTGACCTTCTATTTATTCGCGCTGGGGTACCTGTCTTAAAACGTCTTAGTTCTATACCCTCATCTACAAGACTTTGTGATAATTCATTTGCTGGGAACAGTCCACTTGGTCCACCACTATAATTTACTTCACCAATGATTATTCTTGATTTAAGGTAAGTTCCAGTAGCTAAAATAACAGCTTTTGCTGCAAAATATGCACCATTTTTGGTAAGCACACCTTTAACTTTTCCACCGCTCATATCAATACTAATAACTTCTATCTGCTTTATATATAAATTATCTTGTTTTTCAAGTACATTTTTCATTCTTTCTGAATATCTTTTTTTATCGGCCTGTGCTCTTAAAGAATGTACTGCTGGACCTTTTGATAAATTCAGCATCTTCGATTGGGTAAAAGTATGATCAATATTTACACCCATTTCTCCACCTAAGGCATCTATTTCTCGAACTAAATGTCCTTTGGCAGTTCCGCCTACATTAGGATTACAAGGCATCATTGCTATACTATCTAAGTTCATTGTACATACTAATGTTTTGGCTCCCATCCTTGCTGATGCCAGAGCTGCTTCACATCCCGCATGCCCAGCTCCAATTACTATTACATCAAAACTATCACTAACATATTTAATCATAACGTTCACCTACTTCCCTAAACAAAAATTTTTGAATATTTTATCAATAAGATCCTCTTCTAGAGTGTCCCCCGTTACTTCACCTAAAGCGTACCAAGCATTTCTTACATCTATTGATGCTAGATCAATTGCAGATGTGTTCCTTAAGGCTTCTAATGCATCAACTAAACTTTTTCTTGCTTTTATTAACGCAGCTTTATGTCTAGTATTTGTAATAACATAATCATTTAATTTAATGTTACCTTTAAAGAAGAGACTTTCTATTTTGCTTTTTAATTCATCTATACCAAAACCATTTTTTGCTGAAATTTCAATTATAGATTCAGGATTAATATCTTTTAGACTATTTTCGTCTATTTTTCTAGGTAAATCTATCTTATTTAATAATACAATGTACTTTTTATTTTTTATATATTCTATTATCTCTAAATCCTTCTCATCTAAAACAGAGCTAGAATCTAACATAAATACTATTAAATCAGCTTCTTCTATCTTTTGTTTTGATTTTTCTACACCAATTTTTTCTATTGTATCATCTGTTTCGCGTATTCCTGCAGTATCCATTAGATTTATTGGTATACCGTTAATATTTATATATTCTTCGATAACATCTCTTGTAGTTCCTGCCACATCCGTTACAATAGCCCTATTTTCTTCTAATAATACATTTAAAAGTGAAGATTTACCAACATTGGGCTTACCAATAATTGCAGTTTTTAAGCCTTCTCTCAATATTTTACCTTCATCAGCATTTAAAATAAGTTTTATTATTTTAGCTAAAACAACTTCAAGTACTTCTGTAGTCTTTTCGGATGTCATTTCTTCTAAATCATCTTCAGGGTAATCAACAGTAGCCTCTATATGAGCTATAATTTCTAGTAATTCATCTCTTAGTATATTTATCTCTTTACAAACTCTACCCTCTGCTTGCATAACTGCTGCTTTCGTGCTAGCTTCTGTCTTTGATGTTATTATATCCATAACTGCCTCTGCTTGACTAAGATCTATTCTTCCATTTAAAAATGCTCTTTTGGTAAATTCTCCTGGCTCAGCAATTCTAGCTCCACATTTTAAAATTTCCTCTAAAATTATACCTGTAACAAAGATGCCTCCGTGACAATTCACCTCCACAGTATCTTCAGCGGTAAAACTTTTAGGTCCTTTCATAAAACTGACTATTACTTCATCAATAATGCTACCATTGCTCGCATCTATTAAATTGCCATAACGCATAGTGTATGTCTTTATATCCAAAATGTTCTTTCCATTTTTTGCCTTGAAAATTTTATTTACAATCTCTAATGATTTACTTCCTGAAACTCTTATTATTGAAACTCCACTTTCTCCTATTGCAGTGGCTATTGCAGCTATTGTATCGAATTCTTTCATAATATTTATGGTAAGGAACCCTTACCAACTCCTCCTCTCTTAATTTTAGTTTCATACAAGTAAAAAGAAAGCCATCAGGCTTTCTTTAAATCAATTACTACGTATCTACGAGGTTCATCACCCTCACTGTAAGTTTTAACATATTTATCGCTTTGAAGAGCAAAATGGATTATCCTTCTTTCATAAGGGTTCATAGGCTCAAGTCTCATGGGTTTACTTGTTTTTTCAACTCTATGAGACATTCTCACTGCTAATCTTTTTAATGTTTCTTCTCTTTTGTCTCTATAGTTTTCTGCATCAAGCACTACTCTTTTATATTGTCCGTCTTGACCTTTGTTTACTACTAAATTAACAAGATATTGAATTGAATCTAAAGTTTCTCCTCTATATCCAATTAAAATACCCATACTAGATCCTTTAAGTTCAATTTCTAATATATTATTGCTTTCATTTATGGTGATTTCTGCTTCTATGTTCATATTTTCTAGAATGCTAGTTAAAAAAGATCTTGCCACTTCACAATAATCTTTATTTACCGTAACTGATATTTTAGCAGGCCTTTTTCCTATAAAACTTAAAAGTCCCTTGCTACCTTCATCAATAACTTCAATTTGAACTCTGTCTTCATCAACGCCAAGTTCACTAAGTGCATGTTCTTTTGCTTCATCAATAGTTTTCCCTATAAATTCCATACATTTCATATCATAAGACACCCCCTTTTCAGGATAAGGCTAGTTATTATTAGGTACTTTTTTCTTATACTTATCCTTCTTACTTATTTTATTTTTTGAAGGATCAGCATCTCCAATAGTTTTATTCTTGTCGCTATCATTATCGTTATCGTCATCATCCATTTTCTTTGAAAGCATAAGCATAACAATCCTTGTTTGTAACATTTGTATTAAATTACCTACCGTCCAGTAAAGAACTAATGCAGCATTAAATCTTAAACTCATAAATAAAAATACTCCGGACATAATTAAATTCATACTTTGTGATTGCTTTGCTTGAGCTTTATCAGCATTGTTTGCTGTCATAAGCATTCCAGACACATATGTAGTTGCACCAGAAAAAACAGGAAGTATTAATGATGTCCAATCTTTAAAACTGGCAATCTTAGACAAATCGTGAATCCATAAAAATCCAACGCCTTTTATGCCTGTTAATGTAGAGAAAACGAAATATAAAGCAATCAATATAGGATATTGAAGTATAAGTGGTAAACATCCTCCAAATGGATTAACCCCTTTTTCTTTATATAACTTCATAGTTTCTTCATTAAGCTTTGTTGGATCACTCTTATACTTAGTCTGAAGTATCTTTACATCTGGAGAAATTTTTGTCATAAGAAACGAAGATTTTAACTGTTTATAGTTAAAGGGAAATAGTATCATCCTTATTATAATCGTGAGAATAATTATTGATAAGCCATATGATATATTTTTGTTTGGCAAAATACCTAAAATACCATTGTTTATAGCATTAAAAAAGTTAATGAATATATTATTTAAGAATGGGATTTTGAACAAAATCATATCCTCCTAGATTTTATTTGACAGGATCATATCCTCCCTTATTAAAAGGATTACACCTGAAAATTCTACAAATTGCCATAAAACCACCTTTTACCGCACCATATTTTTCAATTGCTTCGATTGCATACATAGAACAGGTGGGATAAAATCTACAACTTGGTTTTTTTAATACCGATATATATTTTCTATAAAATTTAATTAATTTAATTAATATTATTTTCATCCAAATATAAACCTGCTTTCCTAAACAGATTATTCATAGAAGCTTCAACCTCTCTGTATCCTTTATCATTACAAGCAAATCGAGCAATAAATACGAAATCATAACTTTTTTTAAATGATTCTTTGTTCAATCTATAGCTTTCAATTATTAATCTTTTAACTCTGCTTCTAATTACACTCTTTCCTACTTTTTTGCTTACAGATATTCCAACTCTATTGATATCCTTATTCTTGAAATTTTTAAATACATATAAAACAAGAAGCTTATTAGAGAAAGATTTTCCTTTTCTATAGACAATTCTGAACTCTGAATTCTTTCTTATTTTGTCATCTTTCATATAAAATCTGTTGCTCCTTTTCTCTGCAATTATGGAAAAAGGCCACAAAAGCGGCCCTTATGCTGTCAATTTCTTTCTACCTTTAAATCTTCTTTTACTAAGAATATTTCTCCCTTGTGGAGTGCTCATTCTCTTTCTAAAGCCATGTTCTCTTGATCTTTGTTTCTTTTTTGGTTGATAAGTCATAAACATATTGCATGCACCTCCTTAATGCTAATCAATTTTTTATATAGCAATTTACTTACTAACTAATTTTAGTTTTACTTTTATATTATATATTCACCTTATATTAATGTCAATATAAAGCCATTTGTTGATAAATTTAAAACTAAAAAAGTTTTTTTGTGGATAACTTCTTGAATAGATGTTTATGTTTTGCTATTATAAAAAGGGTTGTTAATAATTATAATAATAAAAAAGTTATACACAGACTGTGGACAAAATTGTGCATAACTTGTTTAATTAATGAGTATAAACCATCAATTATCTAGTTATTTATTAAAAATACTCTGTTTTTATACGATTTTACCCTGTTAATATATATTTTAAAAATATTGTGGATAATTTTATTATAATATTTCTATCAACAATATTATAAACATGTGAATAACTTTTGCTTAGTTTGTCAACAACCTAAGATATATATAATAATTTGTTGATATCATTGTTAATAACTTTTATATTTTGAACAAAATTTTTTTTTACTGGAGGATAAAACATGGGCACCCAATTAAATGAAATATGGGAAAAAACTTTAAACATAATAAAGGGAGAGCTAACAGAAGTTAGCTTTAATACTTGGATAAAAAGTATATCTCCCTTATCTATAGATAACAATTACATAAGACTTGGTGTCCCTAATCAGTTTACTAAGGAAATATTAGAAAGTAGATATAAGGACTTACTTTCTAATGCTGTAAAACTTATCACAACAAAAAATCTTCTCTAATTTTCAATATACTTTCAGAAGAAACAGCAGAAATGGACGAAGATGTGGCTGATGAAAGTAATTTATCAAACAATAGTGATGATATGCCTACAATGTTAAATCCAAAATACAAATTTGATTCTTTTGTTATAGGTAATAGTAATCGTTTTGCTCATGCTGCCTGTTTAGCTGTTGCAGAAGCACCTGCAAAAGCATACAATCCTTTGTTTATATATGGTGGCGTTGGACTTGGTAAAACTCATCTTATGCATGCTATTGGGCATTATATACTCCAAAATAATCCAAAAGCAAAAGTTGTATATGTTTCATCAGAAAAGTTTACTAATGAACTTATAAACTCAATTAAAGATGATAAAAATGAAGAGTTTAGAACTAAGTATAGAAATATAGATGTTCTTCTTATAGATGATGTTCAATTTATTGGTGGAAAAGAGCGTACTCAAGAAGAATTCTTCCACACATTCAACGCTCTTCATGAAAATAACAAACAAATTATACTTTCTAGTGATAGACCTCCAAAAGAAATACCAACACTGGAAGACAGATTACGATCCCGATTTGAATGGGGACTTATAGCCGATATCCAGGCCCCTGATTTTGAAACAAGAATTGCTATTTTAAAGAAAAAAGCAGATTTAGAAACTATAAATATACCAAATGAGGTAATGGTTTATATAGCTACTAAAATTAAATCAAATATAAGAGAATTAGAAGGTGCCTTAATAAGAATAGTCGCTTTTTCTTCCTTGACTAATAGAGAAATAAGTATAGATCTTGCATCTGAAGCATTAAAAGATATAATTTCAAACAGACAATCAAGACAAGTAACCATAGAACTAATTCAAGATATTGTTGCTAACTATTATAATTTACGAATAGAAGATTTTAAATCACCTAGACGTACCAGAAACATAGCTTATCCTAGACAAATAGCTATGTACTTATCTCGAAAATTAACTGATATGTCTTTACCTAAAATAGGTGAGGAATTTGGAGGTAGAGATCATACTACTGTAATTCATGGATATGAAAAAATCTCTGAATGTTTAAAAAAGGATGATTCTTTAAAAAACGCAATAAGCGAAATAACAAAGAAGATAAATCAAAAGTAATAACAATTGTTTATAATAAATCAATTTAACCCTGTGGATAAAAAACAGAATTAAAATTGTTGTTAACAATGTGGATAACTCATTTTTTTTGACGTTTACTTATCCACAATTATTTTTAACCAAAATTAAGTGATATATAAGTTCTTCGATGTTATCCACATATCAACAGCCCCTACTACTACTACTACTATAATTATTATCATATCTACTCTATTAAAACCACTATAATTAATGTTAATAAGGGAGGCTTTTAAATGAAATTTATATGTAAAAAAACAATATTGCAAGAAGCCATTTCAGTAGCTCAAAAAGCAGTAACTGGAAAATCAGCTATGCCTATACTTCAAGGATTGTTGTTAGAGGCATCAGATGGAAAAATAACAATAATAGGTTCTGATATTGATTTAAGTATTGAAACTACAATAGATGCTGAAGTACTAGAAAGCGGAAAAATAGTAGTAGATGCTAGACTCTTTGGTGATATAGTAAGAAAATTACCAAATAATGAAATAGAATTAAGCTCTACTACAGATAACTCTATAGAAATAATATGTGAAAAAACTAAATTTAATTTAGTTCACATGAACGCAGATGACTTTCCAACACTCCCAACTATTGATGAGAATAATATTTTTTCTATAGAACAGAAATTATTAAAAAACATGATAAAAGGAACTATATTTGCAGTAGCTCAAGATGAATCAAGGCCAATACTAACAGGTGTTTTATTTGAAATAAAAGATAAAAAAATAAACTTAGTAGCACTAGATGGCTATAGATTGGCACTAAAAAGTGAAAATATAGATATAGATAGTGAAAGTGCTGTTAGAGCAGTTATTCCAGGAAAAACATTAAATGAAGTAGTCAAAATTTTAGAAGATGAGGGCGATGTGAATATTACTTTCACAACAAATCATATTCTTATAACACTTGGAGAAACAAAGATAATATCAAGACTTTTAGAAGGAGAATTTATAAAATATACAGCTATCATTCCTGAAGAATACAATTTAAAAATAACTGTAAATAGAGGTGAAATTTTAAGTTGTATAGAGCGAGCATCCCTTGTAGCGAAAGAAGGAAATACAAATCTTATAAAATTTAACATCAATGATGAATACATGATTCTCACTTCTAATTCTCAATTGGGAAACGTAAGAGAAGAATTAAATATAAATTTGCAAGGTCAGCCTTTGGAAATTGCATTTAACGCAAAATATATGATTGACCTACTAAAAATAATGGAAGGAGAAGATGTATTCATGGAATTCTCTAGTAGTGTAAGTCCATGCGTTGTAAAAGATAAAGAAAATGATAATTGTACTTATCTAGTATTACCTGTAAGGTTATTAAATAGTTAAAATAATAAAAATTGGTTATAATCTAATAGGAGGGGTGAATTACATGAAAGAAATAAAAGTTCAAACTGAAATAATAAAGCTTGATGGATTTTTAAAATGGTCAGGTATTACAAGTCAAGGATCTGATGCAAAGTTCTATATAAAAAATGGAGATATTAAACTCAATGGTAAAGTTGAAGTTCAAAGAGGCAAAAAGCTAGTAAAGGGTGACATAGTAGAATTTAATGGTGAAAGTTACAAAATAGTATAAATAATTAGTTTCTCCATAAGTTTAAATACTTATGTTATAATATATAAGGTGTGAATTATGCATATAAGGTCATTAGAACTTAATAATTTTAGAAATTATGAAAAGCTTAGCATTGAAATGAGTGAAGGTATAAATATTTTCACTGGCGACAATGCTCAAGGAAAGACAAATGTACTTGAAAGTATATATTACTGTAGTATAGCAAAGTCCCACCGTACTAATAGAGATAAAGAACTTATTTTTTGGAATAAAGATGAAGCATATATAAGTCTTTATGTTTGTAAAGATAGAATTGATAAAAAAATCCAGATAAAAATTTTTAAAGAAGGTAAAAAGGGTATAAATGTAAATTCTATTAAGTTAAGAAAAATATCTGAACTTTTTGGAATTTTTAATGCGGTTATATTTTCACCTGAAGACCTAAAAATTATAAAGGATTCACCAAGTTATAGAAGGAAATTTCTAGATATAGAACTAACTAAGCTAAATGATAGATACTATTATAACTTAGTACAGTATAATAAGGTTTTGGAAGAACGTAATGCGGTACTAAGAAGTAGAAGTTATACTAATTTAGATATTTTAGATGTTTATGATATACAACTCTCAAAGTATGGTAGCTCAATAATAAAATATAGATTGGACTATATAGAGAAATTAAACAAATATGGAAATGCTATACATAACGATATAACAAACCAAAAAGAAAATATAGAATTCAGATATATTACAGGAGTTAAGGATTTTGAAAATATAGAAAAAGATTTATTAAATATTTACAAAAATAATAGGAAAAGAGATATTGATAGGGGGGGTTCGTCATCTGGACCACATAAAGATGATTTTAGTATAAATATAAATGGTATAGATACAAGGAGTTACGGATCCCAAGGACAACAAAGAACCGCTATTCTTACAATAAAGTTTGCTACAATAAATATTTTAAAAAAGTATACAGGTGAAACTCCTGTACTGCTACTAGATGATGTTTTATCAGAACTTGATGCTTCAAGGCAAAGATATATTTTAAAATCTATAAGTGGAATACAAACAATAATTACATGCACAAGTATTAATGATATAGAGAAATATATAGATAGCAGTTTTAAAATATTTAATGTTAAAGACGGAAAAATATCATGAGTAAATTTTGAAATAAGGAGGATTATCATGTTTTTGCATTTAGGTGAGAATGTTGTGGTGCCAATAAAAGATGTTATTGGGATTTTTGATATAGAAACTACTATGTATAGCTCTGATACTAGTCAGTTTTTAAGAATGGCAGAAGAAGACGGTTTCGTTGAGAGGATTACAAAAGATAAGGCAAAATCATTTGTAATTGCAGAAGTGGATAAGAAGAGTAAAGTATTTTTGTCTCCAATATCTTCTTCGACTTTATGTAAAAGAAGTCAAATGTTTTATTTAGAACCTTAGATAGGAGGATTTTAATGTCGAAAAATGATGGAATTTATGATGAAAGTCAGATACAAGTACTTGAAGGATTAGAAGCAGTAAGAAAAAGACCGGGAATGTATATAGGTAGTACATCGCTTAGAGGACTTCATCATCTTGTTTACGAAATAGTAGATAATAGTATTGATGAAGCACTTGCAGGTTTTTGTCACAATATACATATAATCATTCATAAGGATAATTCAGTATCCATAGCGGATGATGGAAGAGGTATGCCTGTAGGCATACATCATAAAATGGGTATACCAACAGTTGAAGTTATAATGACAGTACTTCATGCGGGTGGAAAATTTGGCGGATCAGGCTACAAGGTTTCAGGTGGACTTCATGGTGTTGGAGCATCTGTTGTCAATGCGTTGTCTGAAACCTGTGAAGTTATAGTAAAAAACGAAGGACATATTTGGAGACAATGTTTTGCTAGAGGTAAGGTAGCTAGTGCTTTTGAAAAATTGGGAGACACTGATGAACATGGTACTCAAATTAATTTCAAACCAGATACTGAAATTTTTGAAAGTATAGAATTTGAATATGACACTTTGGCCCAAAGGATAAGAGAATTAGCTTTTTTGAATAAGGGTATTAAAATTAACTTTATTGATGAAAGACAAGATAAACAAGAACTATTCCATTATGAAGGTGGTATAAAATCTTTTGTTTCATACCTGAATAGAAATAAAGAGCCATTATTTAAAGAACCAATTTACATTGAAGGAAGAAAAGATGATTATGAAGTTGAAATTGCTATGCAGTATAACGATGGATATGTAGAAAATTTGTTTTCTTTTGCTAATAACATTGATACAGTAGAGGGAGGTACTCATCTTGCTGGATTCAAATCAGCATTGACTAGAGTTATAAATGATTATGCTAGAAGGTATGGTTTTATAAAAGAAAATGATAAGAACTTATCTGGAGATGACATAAGAGAAGGTTTAACGGCAGTTATATCTATCAAGCTTGCAAACCCTCAATTTGAAGGACAGACGAAAACAAAACTTGGAAATAGTGAAGTAAGAGGAATAGTAGATACCATTGTTGGAGAAAAAATAAGTAACTACTTAGAGGAAGATCCAATACTTGGGAAAACTATAATAGATAAGTCCCTAATTGCAGCAAGAGCAAGAGAAGCTGCTAAAAAAGCAAGAGAACTTACAAGGAGAAAATCTGTACTAGAAAGTACAACATTACCAGGAAAGCTTGCTGATTGTTCTTCTAAAGATCCATCTGAATGTGAAATTTATATAGTCGAAGGTGATTCCGCTGGCGGTTCTGCTAAACAAGGTAGAAATAGAAAATTTCAGGCAATACTTCCTTTAAGAGGAAAAATAATGAATGTTGAAAAACAGAGAATAGATAAAATTTTAAACTCTGAAATGATAAGAGCAATGATAACCGCTTTTGGTGCAGGAATAAGTCAGGATTTTAATTTAGAAAAGATAAGATATCATAGAATTATAATCATGACTGATGCCGATGTAGATGGTGCCCATATTAGAACGCTATTATTGACATTCTTTTATAGATATATGAAAGAACTTGTTGAGAAAGGACATGTGTTTATAGCTCAACCTCCATTATACAAAGTTGCAAAAGGTAAAAAAGAAACATATTGCTATACAGATGATGAATTAGATAGAGCTGTAATTGAGCTTGGAGGAAAAGACAATAATACGAATATTCAAAGATACAAAGGACTTGGCGAGATGAATCCTGAGCAACTTTGGGAAACAACTATGGACCCAGATAGAAGGATACTATTAAAGGCAACAGTACAAGATGCCAGGGAAGCTGATGAAATATTCACCATTCTTATGGGTGATAAAGTAGAACCACGTAGAGAGTTCATTCAACAAAATGCTAAAAATGTTATAAATTTAGATATTTAATATAAAGCACAGTAAAAGAGGTGTGTTACATGAATAAAAATGAAGGTAAAGTTTTAGAAGTAGATATAAGTAGCGAAATGAAAAAATGTTATATAGATTACGCAATGAGTGTAATAGTAGATCGTGCACTTCCAGACGTAAGAGATGGTCTTAAGCCTGTTCATAGAAGAATAATATATTCAATGCAGGAGTTAGGATTAAGCCCTGAAAAAGGATATAGAAAATGTGCAAGAATAGTAGGAGACGTTCTTGGTAAGTATCATCCACATGGAGATTCATCAGTTTATGGTGCTTTAGTTAGAATGGCACAAGATTTTAACTTAAGGTACCCTCTTGTAGATGGACATGGGAATTTTGGTTCTGTAGATGGAGATTCAGCGGCTGCAATGAGATATACAGAAGCTAAGATGAATAAAATAACACTTGAAATGATAAGAGATATTAATAAAAATACAGTTGACTTTGTTCCAAATTTTGATGGTGAAGAAGAAGAACCATCAGTACTACCATCAAGATTTCCTAATCTACTTGTCAATGGTTCAGCAGGTATTGCTGTTGGTATGGCAACAAACATACCACCTCACAACTTAAACGAAGTCATTGATGCTGTTTTTATGTTAATTGACAATAGCGAAACCTCAATACTAGAACTTATGACTAAAATAAAAGGACCGGATTTTCCTACAGCTGCAAGTATAATGGGTAAAGCTGGTATAAGAAGCGCCTATGAAACAGGTAGGGGTAAAGTTGTTATAAGATCAAAAACAGAAATTGAAGAAATTAACGGAAGACATGTAATTATTGTAACTGAGTTACCATATCAGGTTAATAAGGCAAGACTTATAGAAAATATGGCAGAACTTGTTAAAGATAAGAAAATAAATGGAATATCTGATCTTAGAGATGAATCAGATAGAGATGGAATGAGAATAGTAATTGAACTTAAAAGGGATGCAAATCCTCAAGTTTTACTAAATCAGCTATATAAGCATACAAAACTTCAAGATAGTTTTGGTATTATTATGCTTGCACTAGTTGATGGAAAGCCTCAGTACCTTAATTTAAAGCAGATACTAGAAAACTATATTGAGTTCCAAGAAGAGATTATTACAAGAAGAACTCAGTTTGAATTAGAAAAAGCAAATGCTAGGGCTCACTTATTAGAAGGTCTTAAAATTGCACTTGATCACATTGATGAAGTGATTAATATTATAAGAGCATCTAAAGTAGTACATGATGCTGAACAGAGTTTGATGGAGAAATTTAACCTTTCAGAAACTCAAGCAGAAGCTATTGTTGAGATGAAATTAAGAAGACTTACTGGTTTAGAAAGAGATAAAATTGAAGATGAGTTAAAAGAATTAATGAAAAATATAGAATATTTAAAGAGCATACTGGGAGATAGACAAATAGTTTTAAATATCATAAAAGAGGAACTTACAGAAATTAAAGCAAAATATGGTGACGAAAGAAGAACAATAATTGAGAGTGTTGAAAATGAGATAGATATAGAAGATCTTATTTCAGAGGAAGATGTTGTAATAACACTTACTCACGCAGGATACATAAAGAGAATACCTGCTGATACTTATACTTCTCAGAGAAGAGGAGGAAGAGGTATACAAGCACTTGCTACAAAAGATGATGATTTTGTAGAACATATATTTATAACATCAACACATGATCATGTGTTATTCTTTAGTAATAGAGGTAGAGCTTATAGATTAAAGGCATATGAAATTCCTGAGGCTGGTAGAACTGCCAAGGGAACGAATTTGATAAATCTCCTTCAGTTAGACCAGGGTGATAAGATTCAGGCTATAATAACTTTAAGGGAATTTAATTCGGATAATTATTTAATAATGGGTACTAAAAAAGGTGTGATTAAAAAGACATCATTAGATCAATATTCATCTATTAGAAAGAGTGGGCTTAATGCAATACATCTTAAAGATGATGATGAACTTATTGATGTAAGATTAACAACTGGACATAGTGAAATATTAATTGTTACAAAACAAGGTTATGCTATTAGATTTAATGAACAAGATGCTAGACCACTTGGTAGAAATGCTGCTGGAGTCAGAGGTATAAGACTTAGAGGTGATGACATTGTTGTTAGTTTAGAGGTTGTAGATCCCGAGCAAGAGGTCCTTGTAGTAAGTTCCAACGGTTTTGGAAAGAGGACGCATGTTAGTGAGTATTCACTTCAAAAAAGAGGTGGAAAGGGAGTAATAACTTACAAAGTAACTGAAAAAACCGGAGAACTTGTTGGGGCTAGAATGGTTAAGGATACCGATGAGATGATGCTTATAAATAGTAATGATATTGTTATTAGAATAAATGTATCTGATATATCAACTACTAGTAGAAATGCTATGGGAGTAACACTAATGCGAAAAACCAATGACGAACAAGTTGTAGCATTAGCTAAAATAGATATTGAAGATGAAAAATTGGTTTTAGATGATGATATTGTAGATGTTTTAGAGGATGATATAGTAAGTATAGATGATAACATAGTAAATACAAAAGAAAATAATGATAACTAACTAAGGTGAAGTCGGCAATATATAATATATATTGCCGACTTTTTTTCATTTATAACAGTAAATTTGTTTGAAAAATACGTTTTTAACTCATATACATCACCGTGCGTATCCATTATGTTAAATTAATGTATTTGTACCAAAAATCAAAGAATTTAGGGTTTAATTTAATTAATTGAGGTGCATATAGTAAACTAGTATAAATAATTATGGTATTATAGAACACGTCGCAAGAAACGAACGAGAAAAAACAAATAACAAACTGAATTGATACTGAAAAAAAGTATTGACAAAGGGTTTCAACTTGTGATAGTATATAAGAGTTGCATAAACGCAACGAAGTGATCTTTGAAAATTAAACAGAGAATAAGAATTAAGTAAACCAGCAAATTTCTTTGAATCTTAGAAATAAGATTTAAAATATTTATATTAAGCGAAATGAGCTTAATCAAACACTTTTTTATGAGAGTTTGATCCTGGCTCAGGACGAACGCTGGCGGCGTGCTTAACACATGCAAGTCGAGCGAGAAACCTTCGGGTTTCTAGCGGCGGACGGGTGAGTAACACGTGGGTAACCTGCCTCAAAGTGGGGGATAGCCTTTCGAAAGGAAGATTAATACCGCATAATATTGTAGCTTCGCATGGAGCCACAATTAAAGGAAAAATCCGCTTTGAGATGGACCCGCGGCGCATTAGCTAGTTGGAGAGGTAACGGCTCACCAAGGCAACGATGCGTAGCCGACCTGAGAGGGTGATCGGCCACATTGGAACTGAGACACGGTCCAGACTCCTACGGGAGGCAGCAGTGGGGAATATTGCACAATGGGCGAAAGCCTGATGCAGCAACGCCGCGTGAGTGATGAAGGCCTTCGGGTTGTAAAACTCTGTCTTTGGGGACGATAATGACGGTACCCAAGGAGGAAGCCACGGCTAACTACGTGCCAGCAGCCGCGGTAATACGTAGGTGGCAAGCGTTGTCCGGAATTACTGGGCGTAAAGGATGTGTAGGCGGATATTTAAGTGAGATGTGAAATCCCCGGGCTTAACCTGGGGGCTGCATTTCAAACTGGGTATCTAGAGTGCAGGAGAGGAAAGCGGAATTCCTAGTGTAGCGGTGAAATGCGTAGATATTAGGAAGAACATCAGTGGCGAAGGCGGCTTTCTGGACTGTAACTGACGCTGAGACATGAAAGCGTGGGGAGCAAACAGGATTAGATACCCTGGTAGTCCACGCCGTAAACGATGAGTACTAGGTGTAGGAGGTATCGACTCCTTCTGTGCCGTCGTTAACACAATAAGTACTCCGCCTGGGAAGTACGGTCGCAAGATTAAAACTCAAAGGAATTGACGGGGGCCCGCACAAGCAGCGGAGCATGTGGTTTAATTCGAAGCAACGCGAAGAACCTTACCTAGACTTGACATCTCCTGAATTACCTGTAATAAGGGAAGCCCTTCGGGGCAGGAAGACAGGTGGTGCATGGTTGTCGTCAGCTCGTGTCGTGAGATGTTGGGTTAAGTCCCGCAACGAGCGCAACCCTTATCATTAGTTGCTACCATTAAGTTGAGCACTCTAGTGAGACTGCCCGGGTTAACCGGGAGGAAGGCGGGGATGACGTCAAATCATCATGCCCCTTATGTCTAGGGCTACACACGTGCTACAATGGTGAGAACAACGAGATGCAATACCGCGAGGTGGAGCCAAACTTCAAATCTCATCTCAGTTCGGATTGTAGGCTGAAACTCGCCTACATGAAGTTGGAGTTGCTAGTAATCGCGAATCAGAATGTCGCGGTGAATACGTTCCCGGGCCTTGTACACACCGCCCGTCACACCATGAGAGCTGGTAATACCCGAAGTCCGTGAGGTAACCTTTATTGGAGCCAGCGGCCGAAGGTAGGATCGGTGATTAGGGTGAAGTCGTAACAAGGTAGCCGTAGGAGAACCTGCGGCTGGATCACCTCCTTTCTAAGGAGTCGACATGGTAGGATAACTACCATGACAGTTTGTTTTATAAAATTCTTATTCTCTGTTTAATTTTGAGAGATCATTTCTCTCGAAAGAGTATAAATAACATTGGTTATTTATAGACATAAGTTTATTAAACGTAATGTTTGAAAAAACTTATTGATTGTACTTTGAAAATTGCATAGTAAAAAAACAAGTAAGGTAAAAAAATCATAAATTTATTCTTTGTATCATGTTCAATCTTTTATTAGATTGAATGAAGACTAAACTTTTCAATAGCAATATTGAAGGGAAGCTTCGCTTTAATGCGGAGCGTTGAATAACCATAATCTTTGATTTTGGGAATTCTAAAAGGTCAAGCTACAAAGGGCGCATGGTGAATGCCTTGGCACTAGAAGTCGAAGAAGGACGCGACAAGCTGCGATAAGCTTCGGGTAGGCGCAAATAGCCTGTGATCCGGAGATTTCCGAATGGGGAAACCCACATACTTAACAGTATGTACTGTATACTGAATTCATAGGTATATAGGGATAAACCTGGGGAACTGAAACATCTAAGTACCCAGAGGAAGAGAAAGAAACATCGATTTCCTAAGTAGCGGCGAGCGAAAAGGGAAGAGCCCAAACCAAGAACTTTGTTCTTGGGGTTGCGGATAGATCATAACAGTATAATATCTTAACCGAAGAGTTCTGGAAAGCTCAACCGTAGAAGGTAAAAGTCCTGTAGGTAAAAAGAGAAAATTACAAGATCTAATCCAGAGTACCACGAGACACGTGAAACCTTGTGGGAAGCAGGGAGGACCACCTCCCAAGGCTAAATACTAACTAGTGACCGATAGTGAAACAGTACCGTGAGGGAAAGGTGAAAAGAACCCCGGAAGGGGAGTGAAATAGAACCTGAAACCGTGTGCCTACAACCGGTCGAAGCACTTTTTATGTGTGACGACGTGCTTTTTGTAGAACGAGTCAGCGAGTTATGGTATGTAGCGAGGTTAAGCACTTATGGTGTGGAGCCGAAGGGAAACCAAGTCTGAATAGGGCGACTAGTTGCATGCTATAGACCCGAAACCGAGTGACCTATCCATGGTCAGGTTGAAGCGGAAGTAAAATTCCGTGGAGGACCGAACCCGTTGGTGTTGAAAAATCATGGGATGAACTGTGGATAGCGGAGAAATTCTAATCGAACTCGGAGATAGCTGGTTCTCCTCGAAATAGCTTTAGGGCTAGCGTCGATTAATTGAGTTATGGAGGTAGAGCACTGAATGAGCTAGGGGCTGACAACAGTTACTGAACTCTATCAAACTCCGAATGCCATATACTTTTATTTCGGCAGTCAGACTATGAATGATAAGATCCATGGTCAAAAGGGAAACAGCCCAGATCATCAGCTAAGGTCCCAAAGTGTAAGTTAAGTGGAAAAGGATGTGGGATTTCTAAGACAACTAGGATGTTGGCTCAGAAGCAGCCACTCATTTAAAGAGTGCGTAATAGCTCACTAGTCAAGAGATCCTGCGCCGAAGATGTCCGGGGCTAAAACTTACCACCGAAGCTATGGGCTTACGTTTAACGTAAGCGGTAGAGGAGCATCCTGTATAGGTTGAAGTCATACCGCAAGGAGTGGTGGACTGTACAGGAGAGAGTATGCTGACATAAGTAGCGAGAACTAAGTGAGAATCTTAGTGGTCGAAAACCTAAGGTTTCCTGAGGAAGGCTCGTCCGCTCAGGGTTAGTCGGGACCTAAGCCGAGGCCGAAAGGCGTAGGTGATGGACAATCGGTTGATATTCCGATACCACCAAACTCCGTTTTGAGAAATGGAGTGACGCAGCAGGATAGGATGTGCGCACTATTGGATGTGCGTCTAAGCATTAAGACATGTAGGTTGGCAAATCCGCCTAATTAGTCAAGATGTTATGGGGAGCTCTTTTGAGCGAAGTATCCGATTTCACACTGCCAAGAAAAACTTCTATCTAGGATTTTGGTGCCCGTACCGCAAACCGACACAGGTAGGTGAGGAGAGAATCCTAAGACCATCGGAAGAATCGTTGTTAAGGAACTCGGCAAATTGACCCCGTAACTTCGGGAGAAGGGGTGCCTGCTTTATGCAGGTCGCAGAGAATAGGCCCAAGCAACTGTTTAGCAAAAACACAGGTCTCTGCTAAAGCGAAAGCTGATGTATAGGGGCTGACGCCTGCCCGGTGCTGGAAGGTTAAGGGGATTGGTTAGCTTTCGGGCGAAGCCATGAACTTAAGCCCCAGTAAACGGCGGCCGTAACTATAACGGTCCTAAGGTAGCGAAATTCCTTGTCGGGTAAGTTCCGACCCGCACGAATGGCGTAATGACTTGGGCACTGTCTCAACAACGAATCCGGCGAAATTGTAGTGCAAGTGAAGATGCTTGCTACCCGCGATTGGACGGAAAGACCCCGTAGAGCTTTACTGTAGTTTAGCATTGAATTTCGATATTGTCTGTACAGGATAGGTGGGAGACTTGGAAACAGGAGCGTCAGCTCTTGCGGAGTCATCCTTGGGATACCACCCTGACAGTATTGAGGTTCTAACCGGTGACCATGAATCTGGTCACGGGACATTGCTAGATGGGCAGTTTGACTGGGGCGGTCGCCTCCGAAAGAGTAACGGAGGCGCCCAAAGGTTCCCTCAGCGCGGTTGGAAATCGCGCGTAGAGTGCAAAGGCAGAAGGGAGCCTGACTGCGACACCAACAAGTGGAGCAGGGACGAAAGTCGGGCTTAGTGATCCGGTGGTACCTCGTGGGAGGGCCATCGCTCAACGGATAAAAGCTACCTCGGGGATAACAGGCTGATCTCCCCCAAGAGTCCACATCGACGGGGAGGTTTGGCACCTCGATGTCGGCTCGTCGCATCCTGGGGCTGTAGTAGGTCCCAAGGGTTGGGCTGTTCGCCCATTAAAGCGGCACGCGAGCTGGGTTCAGAACGTCGTGAGACAGTTCGGTCCCTATCCGTCGCGGGCGTAGGAAATTTGAGAGGAGCTGTCCTTAGTACGAGAGGACCGGGATGGACTGACCTCTGGTGCACCAGTTATCACGCCAGTGGTATAGCTGGGTAGCTATGTCGGGAAGGGATAAACGCTGAAAGCATCTAAGCGTGAAGCCCACCTCAAGATTAGATTTCCCATAGCGTAAGCTAGTAAGACCCCTGAAAGACTATCAGGTTGATAGGTTAGAGGTGTAAGTGCAGCAATGTATTTAGCTGACTAATACTAATAGGTCGAGGGCTTGACCAATATATTTTACTTTATTTGTTTGTATACTATGCAATTTTGAGAGTGCAAATTCTCATATTTACTTTAGAAAATAGATTGTTGGATTTTAGGATTAAGAAGTTTTTGGGTTTAAGTATTGAATTCTTATATTTGATTAAGATTTCTTGTGCTTGGATTTGAGGGTTGTAAGATTCCTAGGGTTGAGGGTTTATTTTTAAAGGAAAGTAAATCGCTGTGCGATTTGCATAAGCGACTGTGCCAAATGGAAGATTTGGAACATCTGCTTAATCCAGTGATAATGGCTTAGAGGCAACACCCGTTCCCATTCCGAACACGAAGGTTAAGCTCTAAAGCGCTGATGGTACTGCAGGGGTAGCCCGGTGGAAGAGTAAGTCGTCGCTGGGTCTATATTGAAAGAGTAAAACTCTTTCAATATTTTTTATTAAACACAATGGATCTTTAGCTCAGTTGGTTAGAGCAACCGGCTCATAACCGGTCGGTCTGGGGTTCGAGTCCCTGAAGGTCCACCATATGGGGGTATAGCTCAGTTGGGAGAGCACCTGCCTTGCACGCAGGGGGTCAAGAGTTCGAATCTCTTTACCTCCACCATTTAAAGTAGCCAGTGTAGGCTATTTTTTTTGCCCGTTTTTATATATTATAGTTTAAAATAATCTTCATATAATATATAATTTTAACTAAGGAATTTTCAAAAAAAAGTAAGTATATGACCAGTATTTTTTTAGAGATATCTTAACAACTATGTAGAGGAGTATTAAATAATGTTCTTTTATAGGATTAAGCAGTTTGTTTGGACATTGAGTTCAGATATAAATGAGGAAGATATAAAATACGTAGAAAAAATTTTAAATAAGGATGAATTAAAACTATTTAAAAGACTAGCTAAATCTGAGCAGAAACATTGTATAAATGTATCTAAGGACGTAAAACTTTTGTGTTTAGAAAAAGGTTTAAATAGTGAAGTACTTGTGAAAATATCATTATTACATGATATTGGTAAAATACAAAAGAAAGTAAACATTATAAATAAATCAATAATAGTTATTTTAAATAGTATTACAAATGGAAAAATAAAAAAATTTATTAATATAAAAGATATTGATGTATATTATAATCATGGTAAGATGGGGGTAGAGATTTTAAAAAAATATGGTTATAATAGTAGATTCTTATATTTGATTGAAAATCATCATAATGAGAATCTACTATCAGATGCTGAACTTAATATAATTAAAATTTGTGACAATAAAAATTGAGTATTATTTAAAGTTGGTGGTGTTATTATGAATTCAGAGGAAAGAAGAATGCTTATATACAATCTTTTAGAGGAGAGCAGAGAACCTATAAAAGGTGAAACATTGGCTAAAGAATTAGGAGTAACAAGACAAATAATAGTTAAGGACATAGCTATTTTGAGAGCAAGTGGCAGTAAAATAATTGCTACACCCAAAGGGTATATAATATCTGAAATTAAAAAAAATAATATTAGAAAGGTACTAGCAGTAAGCCATAGTCCGGAAGAAATAGAAGAAGAATTAGAAACTATTGTTAAGTTTGGTGGTATAATAGAAGATGTTATAATTGAACATAAACTTTATGGAGAGATAAGAGGTATATTAATGATAAAAACTCCATATGATATCCAGAATTTTGTAAATGAATTAAGGAAATTTCAAGCAGAACCACTATCAATACTTACTGGAGGAATACATCTTCACACAATTAATGTTGAGGATGAATCTTGTTTAAATAATATAATAAACGAATTGAAGAAGAAAAATTTTATAATTTCTGATTAATAATTATGAAATTTTATATTTGGTGGGGGGAGACATAACATTGGCAAAGATAGCACTTTTAAAATGTGAAGACTATGACGTGAAACATATAGAAAATAAGATAAGAGAAGGTTTTGAAATACTAGGAGGAGATGAATTCTTAAGAAAACTTATACCTATAAATAGCAAAGTTTTATTAAAACCTAATTTGCTTAGTGCTGAAAAACCTGGATCTCCTACAGTTACGCATTATTCTGTTTTTGAGTCAGTAATAAGAATAATAAGTGATTATACAGAAAACATATCATTTGGTGATTCACCAGGGTTTGGTGATGCTAGAAAGGCTGCAGAAAAATGCGGACTTATAGCTGTTGCAGAAAAATATGGAGTTAAATTTGAAGATTTTTCTGATAGCGTACATGTAAAACTTGATAATTCAATCTTATGTAAGTCTTGGAATGTTGCAAGAGCTCCATATGAAGCCGATGTTGTTATAACATTACCTAAACTT
>CAVRYJ010000040.1:272500-520646 GCA_963725425.1 uncultured Clostridiaceae bacterium | reverse complement strand
ACTCACCTTCAATTTTTCAGTGGCTAAATTTACATTTGCTTCTGTTATTCCATCTAATTTTTTTGTTGCCCTTTCCACAGCTTTTACGCAAGACGCACAAGTCATTTCGTCTATCCTAAGCATCCTGGTTGTCTCCTCAATTAATGCTTTATACCCAGCCTTATCCACGGCTGCTTGAATGTCTGACACCTTAACTTTAGTTTCATCAAAACTTATATTAAGTTTTTCAGTGGCTAAATTTACATTTGCCTCTGTTACTCCATCTATTTTTTTAGAAGCTCGCTCCACTGCTTTTACGCAAGACGCGCAAGTCATCCCTTCTATTTTTAATGTTTTACTCGTCATTTTTCTCCTCCTTGTATTCCTTAATACTGCCCTAAATAATCATTTCGATTATTTAGCCTCCTGTATTCCTCATACTGTACTAAATAATCATTTAGATTATTTATATTCCTCGTATTTAACCCTCTATGAAAAATGTTCATTTCAATTATATGTTTTTGTTTATTTATCAATAGCCCTTGAAAGTAGTTCTATTATCTCATCAACCTTTTTCTCGCCATTGTCCTGCATAAATGCTTCCTTTACACAATGATTTAGATGTTGTTTTAAAATCAGCATATTCGATTTTTTAAGAAGAGATTGAGCTGCAATTATCTGATTAGATACATCTATGCAATACCTTTCCTTCCTCTATCATTTTTATTATTCCTTCTATTTGACCCTTGGCAGTTTTTAATGAAGTTAATGCATTGGCTTTTTCTTTATTCATGAAATCTTAACTCCTTGTATTTTTCTTATATCCCCTCCCCAGGGGGGTGGTATATTTATGCCTTAATACTATCACCCCGTTATATTTAAGTCAACTGAATTCTACTTGCATTTATTTCTTTGATGATGCCTTATGTATATTTAGTATAGAATAAAGTTATGTAGATAAAATGAAGAAGGTATAATTACTTAAACAAGGCTAACCTTCTATAAAATTAGTTTTATAAAAGGTCAGCTCACATCATTAGACTTTATTTAATATTTATATTTGTATCTTATTAAAATACAACGTAACTGTAGTTCCCTTATCAACAATACTGTCTACATGAATAATTGCAGAATGAATGTCTAATATATTTTTTACAATAGTCAATCCTATACCACTTCCATGTATTTTATTACGACTCTTGTCCCCTCTATAAAGCCGTTCAAAAATATTAGGTAAATCCTCTTTTGTTATACCTATGCCATCATCTTTATCTTCACTAAAATCTTATCTTTTGTTTCCTCCATTTCAAGCCAAATATTTCCACCATCTTGTGTGAATTTAATTGCGTTTGATACCAAATTTATAAAAACCTGTTTAAGTTTATCCTCATCGCCTATACTCATGAATTTTTTTCCTTTTTCAATGTGGATATCCAATATTATATTTTTGTTTTTCAAATCAATATTAAAATCATTACAAACAGAAATTATAAGTGTATCTAAAAATATTGTCTTCATATTTAATTCTATTTTTCTCTTCTTCAAATTCTTTAATAACATTTAAGTTGTCTAATAACTTGCTAAATCTTATTACTTCATCATTTAAATAGCTTAAACGTTCTTCATTAACCGGAAATATTCCATCAATCATAGCTTCTATATTGTTTTGAAGTACATTTAACGGCGTTCTAATCTCATGGGATATATCCGAAACTAATCTCATTCTAATTTCATCTTGACGTTTTAATCTGCTCCCCGATGTATTAATGCTTTGAGTTAAATTATTAAGTTCTATTATGTTGCTTTTAATATTGGAACTAGAATCATAATTACCGTTTGATCGTCTCAACAGAAGTATCTGATACTGATTTTATAGGGTTAGAAAATTGTTTTGATATGAATATACTTATTATAACTACAATAGTAATTGTTAATAATACACTTATTATTATGCTTCTATTTATTGAAATTTTAAAATTAATATCCTGCTGAGACAATAATATTGGTGAATATTGACCAATATTCACGT
This sequence comes from uncultured Clostridiaceae bacterium, assembly GCA_963725425.1. GTDB lineage: Bacteria > Bacillota > Clostridia > Clostridiales > Clostridiaceae > Clostridium_I. The sequence goes on along the minus strand of CAVRYJ010000040.1, from coordinate 518,638 downwards.
ATCCAACTATTTTTCCCCCTAATTTTATTGAAAAGTCATTAGATCTATATACTCCGCTGTTACTGCTTTGCTGCATCATTAAATGACTTTTTTCATTTATATCATTGGGATTCATTCCCCAAATCACTTGTTTTTTATCATTTAATAGAGTTAAACAATAATTACTCATATATGCTTCATGCATTATTTCTTCACCTGAATTACTCGTCCATTTTTTATCTCGTTTGTATACATCTTGAAAATATTGCACAATTCTATCATTTCTTTGCTTTTGATTATCTGACACGTACTTGTTAAAAGTACCATTAACAGCTAAATTAACAAATAGTGCTGATAATAAAATTGCTATAACTGAACAAGCTATAATAATTATGCCTAATCTTTTTCTAATACTTTGCATAAAAATCCTCCATATATTCTTACTACAGAATTTAATGATTAATTTTAAAGGCGAATCCCTAATTTAGTAGAAATTCGCCTTTATGTTTTAACTCTGTAATAAAAAGTTATAGTTTTCTTTAATAAATTTTAGTATTACATTTCCTATTAGTGATTGACCATCAATATTGGGATGTATCCCATCTTTGCACAAAAACCTACTGTAATCGCTGTACTTTAAAAACTCTGTTCTTACATCTATTATTGCAGTTTTCGTTTCGATAGCTACCTGAGTAATCATTTTACTATATGAATTATGCCAAGTAAAAAGTCTCTCCTTGGTGCCAAGCCACTGTAAAATATTTTTTTCAGCAGAAGAATCTCCCTAGTAATCCATTTGAAATACTTTAAATGATCTAATGGTGGTAAAGTCATAAGCACAGGTAATATATGATTATCTGTCAATGTGTCTATCATTTTAAGTATGTTTCGCGAAAAATAAATATCAGTATTTGGTTTGTATTCCATGTCAGAATTTTTAGCTATGTCATCCCATTTATAGTCACAGTCATTACCACCAAATTCAAGTAATACTATATCAGGACTTTTTCCGATCACATCTTTATACATCTTACTATACCTCTCATAATAGTGCTACCAAATTTACCCACATTATATACTGATCCTTTTATGTTATTTTGAATTATGTTAGTAAAGTTTTCTTTTAAAATTCATATTTAACTTTCATTATCATAAATAATTCCCTTAGTAATAGAGTCGCCATATGCTAAGAAAATGTAACTATCTTTTATCTTCATAATTTTCCCTCCTAATGTCTCCAATGTTTAAAGTTCCTGGAATCACCGCTTATCTTTTAGTTATTATATATTTTATCCATAAGTCTATTATACCCTATAATATAACTTAATAGCCTTTCATTCAGTTAAGATTTGCGAGTAAATGAATAATTTTATAAACTGAAAAATAAATAAAATAGAGGTTTAAGTGGATTTGTTTGCACAAATCCACTTACACCTCTACAAATTTCGAAAGATTTTAACTTGTCACTGCCTTTTATTTAATTATTCTTCTTCCAGCACAATAATCTGTTCTAGTGCTTAACGTAGAAATTCTTACATCAGAACCTGTACATGGAGATTCTATAAACTTATTTGATCCTACATACATACCCTCATGATATGGTGATGATATACTACCAAAAACCATAAATCACCTGGTTGCAGGTTTGCTTTAGCTATTGGTGCTCCCACATTAATCTGGGTATAGGTTGTCCTTGGAAGTTCAATTTAATATGATCCATTATGAGCATAAACATATTGAACAAATCCTGAACAATCAAATCCTGAAGGTGTTGTCCCACCATAAACATAAGGAACTCCTAAAAATTTTTCTGCATAAGATACAACTCCATTGCTTGTATCTATTGAATTATTGATTAATTGGTTTATCACTGTGGTAGATTTTGATAAAACATTAATCTTAACATTTGACTAATAGTTGATCCATCATTTCCAGTAGCATTCATTGTAATCGTATGTATCCCAACAGTAGAAGGCGTTAATATTGAACTTATGTATCCTGAATTATTACCACTTGGGTAACCAGGCATAGCAGCATTTACGTCAGGTCTATCTACATTGTATTGTGCTTGCATTAGATATTTTCCGTCAATAATAACTTGTACATTTTTTTATTCCGGATTTATTTACTGCCCATCCTTTAACATTAATGATATTGCCACTGATTATTCCTTGATTATTCGTTGGCGCATCTATCACTGTAATAGCTTCTGGTAAAGTAGTAGCTTCAACATGATTAGTATATGTAAATAACATGAAGAAAGTTGCTAAAAAAAAAAAAACATTATCCTTTTTTTCATAAGACTCCTTCGTTTGCATTTTTATAATATATTATTGTTTTATTTAATATATTTTTAGCTATACATATTAATTATAGCATTTTATAGCATTATTTACTATAAAATTTAATATTTCTTTATAACCAGTGTATTGTTTTTGTAATTTTATATCGTATTTTGGGTTTAAACAAATTGGATTAAAATTTGAATATTGGGTACTGTATTGTTAAAAAACCTGTATAAAATCTAAATTTGATGTCATAAATGACAAAAAAGAAAAAGCCTTGCAAACAATCTTTGCAAGGCTTTCTTCTATATAATCATGTATCAGTAAAACTATCCTAATTCTCAGAAACATAGTCAGCTTCGGTTCTGCTGCTTTCATTATTACCAGGGGTTGTAACGCTTAGATATACGCTTCCAGCATCTATACCAAGTTGAGTTATAGTAATAGTTACTTGTGAACCATTAGATGATGCTGTTGCTATTCCAATCAAATTTCCACCAGTTGAAGCATCATAAACTTTTACAAGAGAGCTAGGTGCTAAATTGCTAACTGTAATTATATCTGGTGTACCTACTTTGTTATTAGCTATATTTATATTTCCAGCATATAAAGCAGTTGAGTTTTTCTCTGCAATATAATTCGCTTTTGTTCTGTTACTTTCGCCTTTTCCGAAATTTGTAACAGTAATATATGCACTTCCAGCTGCACTGGTTAATTGTGGTATAGTGACAATAGCTGAAGTGCTATTGGCTGCCACAACAGCTGATCCAAGCAGATTACCATTACTTGCTGCATCATAAACATTAACAATATCATTAGCAGTTATGCCATTAACTGTTACTGTATCAGCTAATACAGCATTATTTACTATAGATATATTTCCTACAAGGGGAGCTGTAGACTCTGAAACATAATCAGCTTCAGTCCTTGTGCTCTCTGTATCACCATATCTTGTTACAGATATATAAATACTTCCTGCAGTAGTGCCAAGCTGTGAAACACTTACCGTAGCATCAGAATCACCACTTGCCACAGTTGCGGTTCCAATTATAGTTCCACCCGTAGATAAACTATAAACGTTGATTATATCTTTAGCCGATAGACCTGTTACGTTAATGGTATCGGGTATTCCTGAATTATTTACTACGGTTATATCACCAGCAGCCGGAGCAACTGATTGTGATTCAGCATTATATGCTACTATGGTTCTAGCACTTTCTGCTTTCCCAGTACTTTGCACTGAAACATATATGCTTCCACCCTTAAGAGCAAGTTGTGTTAGTGAAAGAGTTACTGTCATACTAGCAGAAGGTACTGTTGCTGTAGTTAATAAAGTTCCATTTGTAGCACTGTCATATATATTAACTACATCATTAGGTTGTAATCCTAGCACTGCAACTGTACCAGCTATTGTTGCATTGTTTACTACTGTTATGTTTGCAGCATCTGGAGCACTGCTAACTAGTTTTGCGGAGTAAGCAACTACTGTTCTATTGCTTTCTAGCTTTCCTGCATTTGTAATTGATACATATGCATTTCCAGCTAATGCACCTAGCTGATTAACAGAAATAGTTGCACTTGTATTATAAGTTCCAACTGTTGCTGTTCCAAGCAAATTTCCACCAACGGCTGAATCATACACATTTATAATATCGCCGCCGCTTACATTGTTAATTGTTACTGTACCAGCTATTCCCGCATTATTTACAATAATTACGTTATTAGCTACAGGTTGAACAGACTGAGCTTCTCCACTAAAGCCTACCTGAGTTCTAGTACTTTCAAGTTTACTTGTACTTGTTACAGAAATATATAGATTTCCAGCACCAGTTCCAAGTTGATTAATTGAAACTGTTGCACTTGTTGAATAGCTTGCCACAGTTGCAGTTCCAAGTAAAGTTCCACCAGACGCAGAATCATATACATTCACTACATCAGTTGCTGAAAGTCCTGTTACTGCTACGGTATCTGCAATTCCAGCATTATTAGTAACAACTATATTACTAGCTGCTGGAGTATTTGAAACTGGCTCTGCAGAATAATTTACTTGTGTTCTAGGACTTTCGGACTTGTTTGTGCTTGTTACCGATATATAAACGTTTCCTGCAGTAGTTCCAAGTTGAAGTATAGAAATACTTGCAGTTGTGCCTCCGGTAGCCACAGTTGCAGTTCCTAGTAAAGTTCCACCTTGTCCTAAATTATATACATTAACTGTGTCATTAGCAGAAAGTCCATTCACCTTAATAATATCTGCTGTACCAGAGTTGTTTGTAATGGATACATTTGTAGCGTCTAGTGAGGTAGATTGAGATTCAGCGTTATAGCCAACCATTATCCTAGCACTTTCTTGTTTATTTGGACTTGTTGCCGTAACATAAATATCCCCTGCTTGGCTACCAAGTTGAGCAATTGTTATTGTTGCGTTAGAACTGTATTGTGCTACTGTTGCAGTTCCAAGCAAATTTCCACCTTGCGCTGCATCATACACATTGACAACTTCACCATCTGAAAGTCCATCAACTTGTACAGTATCAGGTTGTCCTGCATTATTTGTAACTACTACATTACTAGCGGTTATGCTAGTAGAGCTACCTTCAGCAGAATAAGAAGCTTGTGTTCTTGCACTTTTGATTTTATTTGTACTAGTTACGGAAACATATACACTTCCTGCACCAGTTCCAAGTTGAGCTATAGATACAGTAGCATTTGTACTACTAGTAGCCACAGTTGCAGTTCCAAGTAGATTTCCACCACTGACACTATCATATACATTGATAACATCACCGGCGTTTAATCCAGAAACATATACTGTATCGGCTTTGCCTGAATTATTACTTACAGTTATATTATTTGCATTTATGGTAGTAGATTGCCCTTGAGCAGTGTAAGATGCTGCAATCCTGCTACTTTCTAGCTTATTTGTACTTGTAATGGAAACATATACTGTCCCAGCAGAAGTTCCAAGCTGTGATATGGTAACAGTTCCATCAGTACCACTAGCTGCAACAGTGGCAGTTCCTAGTAAATTACCTCCACTTTGAGCATCATATACTTTGATTATATCTCCAGCAGAAAGTTCAGATACATACACTGTATCAGCTATCCCTACATTATTGGTAACTGATATATCATCAGAAGTAATTAATGTGGATTGACTTTCAGCAGAATAAGATATTGGAACTCTGGTACTTTCCAGCTTGTTTGAACTTGTAACGGAAACATATACAGTTCCAGCAGAAGTTCCAAGCTGTGATATGCTAACAGTTGCATTATTACCTGTTGCAGTTGCTGTTCCCAGTAAGTTACCTCCAGTTAAGGAATCATATACATTAACTATATCGCCAGAAGCAAGGTCATATGCATACACTGTATCAGCTGTTCCTGCATTGTTGGTAACTACTATATTACTTGAACCAACTGAAGTGGATTGGTTTTCACCATTATAGCCTATACCAACTCTAGCACTTTCAAGCATTCCTTGGCTAGTAACTGAAAGGTAAACAGTTCCTGCATTCTTGCCAAGTTGAGCTATACTAATAGTAACATCAGATCCAGATGCTAGAACATATCCTGTTGCTATTGCAGTTCCTCCAGATGTTGCTGTATATACATTAACCTTATCACTACCAGAAAGTCCATCTACATATATTGTATCCGCTTTTCCAGTATTGTTTGTAATTGTTACATTTCCACTTTTGATTAAATTGCTTTGATTTTCAGCAGAAAAAAGCATAGGAGTTCTAGTACTTTCATGCATTTCCTAGGCTTGTATCGGAAATATATAAAGTTCCACCTGTAGCACCAAGTTGACTAAAGGACTTGATTACTTCTGAGGCATTAGAAGGAACAGTGGCGGTTCCCAGTACACTCCCACCAACTGCTACAGTATATATTTTTATTATATCTCCAGGTTGAAGCCCGGAAACATCTACTGTAGAAGCTTTACCTACATTGTTTGTAATTATTATATTACCTGCTTGAGGTGCAATGGTGTAACCTTCAGCTGAAAAGTCAGCTTCTACTCTGTTACTTTCACGCATTCCGACGCTGGTCACTGAAAGATATAAACTTCCTCCATTTGCACCAAGTTGAGTAAATGATTTGGTTACATCAGTGGTGTTAGAGGGTACTGTGGCAGTTCCCATTAAGCTTCCACCAGTTGCTTTATTATATATTTTCAGTATATCTCCAGGCATAAGCCCATCTACATATACTGTATCAGCCTTACCCGTATTGTTTATAATTGTTACGTTAGATGCCAATGGGTTATCAGAGACTGGTTCTGCTACATAGTCGATTTCAGTTCTACTGCTCTCTGACATACCTTTAGATGTATCAGATATGTACACGCTTCCTGAGGAAATTCCAAGCTGAGCTATTGATATTGTTAAAAAGCCACTCCCTCCAACAGACCCTCTACCTATTAATTTGCCACCTGAGGCAGCATTATATACATTAATTATGTCGCCAGACATTACATCAGTGATATATATAGTATCTGGTTTTCCTACGTTGTTAGTAACTGTAACCTCATCCGTGGTTAATGCACAGGTTGCATCAATCGCATAGGCTATATGCCCTTGAAAAACAAGAGATAAGATTACGACTAGGGATAGAATCCCTGAAAAATACCTTTTCATTGTGATAGCTCCTTTCAATAATGAGGTGTGTGAAAATTTGTTAATTTGATAAATAGAGTTTATATGATATTCCTTATATGACGTTGTAATGACTTTATCTGACTTAAATTATAATAGTAGTTAAAGCAATTTTTCATAGTGTACCTCCAAATTATAAATTTGCATCCTTGCATAAATATTCCTTTTTAAATTTTATCGTACTAATTTTATCTTTCTTTATAGTTATAATGATTTAATTTTCGAGAAATGAATAAAAACATTATGGATAAGGTTCAAAATGCTATTAATAGAATAAATCCATATAAATAACATAAATGTTCCCAACCCCAAGGGCTTCGAAAAATTTTATCTTCATCAAATTTCTGATGATATGGAAAAATTGCAAAAACAGAACTTGATAATCTATGACATAATATCTCTGATAATGTTTCTCAGTTGGATATGGACAAACAATTAATCTAGGAACTATAATTTATTAAACAGCATAACGAGAAAATCCTGAACTATAATTTCAGTTATTCTATCTTATATTGGTTTTAGGTGTTTTTTTTCATCAGTGGAACCCAATTATAACCCATTATTTTTAAGTATTAGCCATGTGCCCTTAAACTCGTTTGTATACTCGCACACGTATTCTATTTCATATGTTACAATTGCTCATTAATAACTTCCAAGCTCGTCTGTAGCTTAAATAAAGGTATAACAAAATTGAGGCTACTTTATGTGAGTAGTCTCAAATGAAATAGTTCTGTTATAAAAGAGCAAAGAAATTACAAATTATATAAATGCATGTAATTACTGATGTTAGTAGCTTATAAGCATTTGAAAAAACATCAAATAAAATTAAATAATATGATTTTGCCAACAAATAAATTTATTATTTACCCCAAATAGAGGCTTATAATTTTTAATTTTTCCTGTTTCATTTAATTCCTCTATACTTTTATTTATTATATTCTAAAACTGTTTCTATTATCTTCTTACTGTAGTCATTAACTAAAAGTTGAATTTTATCAAGTGTATCTTTATTAATTACATGAAAATTACATGTGTATGGAATATCCACAAACCCTACTACTTTAGAATCCCTAACAATAGGAAACAAGTATATACTATATATGTTTAGCACTTCGAATTCCTTTTGTGTTGGAACCATTTTATGAGTATTTTCAATTGCGATGTATTTCTTAGTACTTACTAATTTAATAAGTACAGGTATATTCTTAATTATTGTAGGGTAGTCTTCCCTATGAAATTTCTTCCATGTTTCAATGTCTCCCATTTTAGTATCATTTTTATAAAATGCAAAGGCTTCTTCATCATTTTTAACAGTTAGATATGCAAGATCATCTATAGGAATTATTTCTTTTAATTTACCCATTAGTTCATTAAATACTTTATACATATTATCGCTCCTTTATATCGCTTTTTTCATTCTATCTTTATCAATGAATACCTCTGTTCCGTCAGTAATTATTTCTACAACCAAAGGCGCAATTCTATTAGTCATAAGTTCCTTTAGACCATCAACCTGGCTTAAATCGGTTATTTGTATTGCCTCTACCCCCATAGCCTCTGCAATTGATGCTATGTTGTTTTTTGAAACACAATCTTACCGGTATAATCTCTTCCAAATAGAGCTTTCATTCCATTTTTGATAAGACCAAACATTGAATTGTTTATTATAAAGTATATTATAGGCATACTGTATTCTTTAGCTGTTAATATCTCTGTTCCATTCATGTAAAATGCTCCATCACCTGCAATTACAGCATAAGGTATTTTCTTATTATACATATAAGAACCCATAACCCCTGCTAAAGCTGTACCAATGCAACCATAATTAAGACTTGTATGAAGATACATATCCTCTCTTATTGGCAGATACTTATATACATAATTAAAATAGTCTCCTGTATCTGCATGTAAGCATGTATATTGGGGTAGTATATCAGGGAATTTTTCAAATAACAACCTTAGAGATATACCTGTATGGTCTTTAATATACGGTTTGTTCATTTCATGCTTAATAAAAGAAGATTCTTGTTTTTTATCTACTCTGTTTATAAGTACACCCATTGCATCTATCAAGTCATAACAAACAGAAATATCTTCATTAAATATTCTATTAAACTCTCTTTTATCCCAATCTATTCTTAAAACCTTTCTTCCAGTAACGAGGACATCATTATAATCCCTTGTTGCACATTGTCCTAAAGACGTACCGAGAAAAATTACACAGTCTATCTTCTCTTTCTCAACATAATCAATTGCACTGTCAGTACTACAGAATCCATAATTGCCTATATAATATGGATAATCAGTATTTATAATTCCTTTTGCATTTGATGTTGATATTATGGGCCATGAGAGTTTTTGACTTAATTCTTTAATTTCCTTAGAAAGACCTTTTGTACCTCTTCCAATAAAAATCAAACCCTTATTTGTTTTGTTTATTTCTTCAATACATTGGTCTAAAGCTTTATTATCGTTAACGGGTTTAGTTATTGCCATATTTAAATTAATATCCCCTTCGAAAGCTGCCATTTGTACATCAAATGGGATTGAAATATGAACAGGCCCGCATGGGGGAGTAAGAGCAATCTTTATAGCTTTTTGAAGCTCAATTATAGCATCTTCTTCTTTTGATACCTCTATAGAGTATTTTGTAATACTTTTTACCATTGAAGCATTGTCAAACTCTTGGAAAGCACCTTTCCCAATATATGGCCTTCTTACGTTACCAGTAATAATAAGCATTGGAGCTTTATTCCTTTGAGCGTTTGCAATACCATTAATCGCATTATTAAGGCCTACTCCCCCTGCTAACATACACACACCTAATTCATTAGAAAGTTCTGCATAGCTTGAAGCTGAGTATGAACAACCTGCTTCATTTTTAGTAATTATAAACTCGATATTATTATCCATTGCATCAAGTATCCCCGCAAATGTACTTGCGGGGATACCGAATACACATTTTACTCTATTAATTCCTAAAACTTTTATTATTGCGTCAGCTATTCTCATTTGGTTTTCCTCCGTTATGATTTCACAGTTCAATATATAAAATATATCCTAATTGCAAAACTCAGTTATTTTGGGTACTTAAAATGATATGTGCTTATATGCTATCGAAAATAAAAACACGAATATTTCAGCTTAATTTGTTACTTTTAGCAACATATAAGTAAGGGGCATCGTTTAAGATGTCCCTTTAGTACTAATATCCCATTGTTTTCAAGTAATCTTCCCCTTCTTTTGCACTTGTAAATGCTACGGGAGTAACTCCTACGGTTTTACCAACTCTGTTCATTTGCATTTTAACCACTGCACTAGCAACGATGATAGATGCATGAGCCATACCATTATCAGTACAATATTGTACAAATTCTCCTAATGCTTCTTGACCATCTGATAATTTGTAATTTCTCATATCACAGAATTTAGCCCATTTATCGTTTTTGAATAAAGGAAGAATCTTTGTTTTATAATCATTCTTCATATCAGCTACGGCCTGTTTTGTGAACATTCCTTTAAATTCCTCGTATACTATCTTCCTATCAACATCAACATTTAATTCATATGCGTCATGTGTACTTATTGTTTTTATCATTTTTACTAACCACCTTTTATTTTATTTTTTTCCTTTGTAAAATTGTTTAAATGGTTCATTAATTTAAGAACACACCCCTATTTATATCGGTTAATTTAGAAATGTCTTAAGTTAATTTACTTATTCTTTGGTACAGCCAACGAAACCGACAAAACCCACTCTAAGGAAATAAGTACCATAAACCTTCGTTTTGATACTTAAATATAAACATAACATTTATTTTGACCAATTATGTGAATAGCCAAAACTGATTTTAAGTTGTAATTGCCCTTGTCCAGTGATTGGATGTTTTTTGACCAAAATAGAAATGCTTAAAAATTAAGAAAATCAGACTTCAATTTTCTTTAAATTGCTTTGATTTTCTATGCAATACCATATTGGATTTCATAGTTTTTATATATGCTATATTTGTTAATATGCGTGCCTATAACGCACATTAACACCTTATATACCAATCTTAAAGCTTATTTTTATAAATGCTACCGTTCCTTTTATTTCAACCTTTTATTGTTAACGTTCCATAACATAAAAAAGCCTAAAACCTTTTAATATCAAGGCTCTAGACTTATACTATTTTCACTGTCCTGACTTTGGAGCTGAAATTTCTTTTACTAGTAGTTCATACCTAAGGTCTATACGTTGAGGTCTTACATATGAATTTGTATGTAAATAATGTGGATATTCTCATGATACAGGAGATCTTTTTGATTAATTATAGAGTATTTTAAGTGTTTTTTTATATGGTAGTCTCCAAATTACCATTTATACACTAATTCTAAGCAAAATTAAAAGCCCCATAATCCGTTAAGACTACAGAGTTTAATGTTGGTGCACCTAAGAGGATTCGAACCTCCGGCCCACGGTTTAGGAAACCGTTGCTCTATCCGACTGAGCTATAGATGCATACCTTTTACCTTAGTATCTTATAACAATTTATATATAATGTCAATATTATATAATCATTTCCCTTATAAATAAACCTTTTGTGTCATTAAGATCCACAAACTCTGAACCATCTAGCAAAAGTGGAGCTTGTAAATTATCTGGGTTAACCTGAATTATTTTACATACCCTATCATTACTAAGTATAACGGTTTCACCCATATAAAAATTTACAACATGGTTTATAAATACCTTGCAGTATTGGAAATCTAACTTCCCAAGTTCATCTTTTTGAATTATCTCTAGCGCTTCAAAAGGTGCTTTTTTTTCCCTATAAACTCTTTTTGAATTAATTGCGTCAAAAACATCTGCAATTGCTATAATCTTTGCAAACTGTGGAATTCTATCTGATTTTAATCCAAATGGATACCCAGAGCCATCTTCTCTTTCATGGTGCAAAAGTATTCCATTACTCACTGATTTATCTAGAAAAGGTATTTTACTAATATAATTATATCCAAGTACAGGGTGAGATTTCATTTCTTTAAGTTCATCTTTAGTTAGCGGTCCTTGTTTTGATAAAATATTTTGATTTATTTTTAGTTTACCAAAGTCGTGTAAAATTGCACTATATACTAGTAAATTAAGCTGAACTTCATCAAAATTAAGCCATCTTCCAAGAATTAGGCTTAGAGCAGAAACATTAACACTGTGCCTATATATATCATCTTCTCCACTTCCTTTGAGTACAATGTTCTTTACAATATTACTAGTTAAATCTACTTCATTTTTTACTCTCACCGCAAAGTTTCTAAGTTCATCTATTCCTGAAATCTGTAAGTTTTCCATCCCTCTAAAAATCATATACAAATCACCAGTAAGTTCATTAAAGTTTTCCTCTAGACTCTCCATTTGATCAATTTTTAACTCATTACGATCTGGGTCAGTATATATTTGTATCTTATTATAAAAATATATTTGTTTTAATCTTTGAATTGCACGTTCTGTAATAGGAATTCCCTCTACGATTAATATCTTACCTTCACACATGATATCCTTAGCGGCTACCATTCCTACTTCTAAATCATTTACATTCATTTCTTTTTTCTTGGTTTTCATTAATATACCCCCACAAATATATCAGCATCTAATCTTTATCAAATCTATAGTATGTATTTTGTATACCATATATAAATTACACAATAAATTATATATGATGATATTATCGAACATTCTTTTGTAAACATTAAACAAATGTTGTATTTATTTATATAACATTTTAAATTTGCAAATATGTATGTATTTCATATGATTGTGGTATAATTATTATATAATGGAGGTGTATTAATTATGGTAAACCAATTAAAAAATGCTCTCCTTGCAGGACTTGGTTCAGCTGCTTACACCTATGAAAAAGCATCAAAAGTAATAGATGAAATGGTTGTAAAAGGGAAAATCACTCTAGAAGAAGGCAAGGAGCTATCTCAAGAATTAAAAAAGAATATTACTGAAAAGGGCGAAAAGATAAGACCTGTTTCTAAAGATGATATTGCTGAAATTTTAAAATCTGCTAACTTCGCTACAAAAGATGAAATCACTGACATACAAAACAGGCTTGCAAAACTTGAAGAAAAGCTTTTGTAATAATTTAAGATGCCTAAGAAAGCCCCAACAACCTATGTTAGGGCTTTTAGTTTTAAACTAAAGGAGAGATAGTGATGTATAAAAATTCAGTAACTAGACTAAGACAAATTGTTAAAGTTTTCGTTTCTTACGGCTTTGGTTTCTTTGTTGGCTCTAAGTTGAATAAAAATCAAAACTCTCCTGTGAATTTAAGAAAAGCCTTCGAAGAACTTGGTCCTACCTTCATAAAAATAGGTCAGATTTTAAGTACTAGAACCGATGCCTTGCCTGAAGCATATATTGAAGAACTATCAAAGCTTCAAGACAGTGTGCCTATTGAAGATTTTAATGACATAGAGCAACTTTTTATTAGCGAGTTTCACAAAACAATCGCTGACAGTTTTTTATATTTTGATAAAGATCCTATTGGTTCTGCATCCATTGCCCAAGTACATGATGCTATATTAAACGATGGTAGATTTGTAATTGTTAAAATCCAACGTCCAAATATAGAAAAAGCTATGCATATGGATTTGTCTATTTTAAGTAAGATTGTAAGGCTTACTAAAACTAGATTTCAAGATACAGTTATAGATTTAAAAGATGCAATTGATGAGCTCTTAAGATCCATAGAGCAGGAATTGAACTTTAAAAATGAAGCTGTTAATCTAATAAAATTCAAGGATTTGAATAAAAACATCTCTTATATATCAAGTCCTTATATAGTTGAAGAGTTTTGTACTAAAAAAATAATAACCATGGAAAATATAGTTGGTGTCAAAATTGATGATACAGAGAGTCTTACTAAAAACAACTACATTCTAAATGATATTGGAAAAAAACTTGCTCTTTCATATTTTAAGCAAATTTTTGAAGACGGATTTTTTCACGCTGACCCTCACCCTGGAAATATTATTATTCGAGAAAATCAAATATGTTATATAGATTTTGGTATGATGGGAAGTCTTTCATCATCACTTAAAAGTTCGCTTAATAAAGCTATTCTAGCCATAGCATATGGTGATGTTAATATGCTTGTATCCATACTTATGTCCATGGGTGTACGGCAGGGATATATCAATAGAAACTCTCTTTATGAAGATGTAGATTATATGCTTAATATGTATCTTTCAACCTCCATAAAAAACATAAAGATATCCTTAATGTTTAAGGATATCTTAGATATAACGAAACGCAACAATATAAAATTACCCAAGGAGCTAACTATACTTGTTCGAGGTATTGTTATAACAGAGGGAGTATTGTTTAAAATATCTCCAGATTTAGCCCTAATGGATTTGATTATTCCATATATTAAATCCCATAATAAAAATTTAATTTTTAAAGATTTTGATTTAGATGAACTTTTATTACATAGCTTTAAATTCCTGAGAGATTCCTCTTCTGCTCCTTCGAAATTCATTGAACTTTCAGATAGTCTTATTAGTGGAAGAGCCAAAATTCAACTTAATCACAATAATCTGGATCAGCCAATTAAAAATCTACACCGAATGGTTAATCGAATGGTTTTTGCCGTTATCATATCCTCCATGATAGTTGGTTCTTCACTTATATTAAGAACCAATATTGGTCCTAAAATCTATAACATATCTATCATTGGTATAAGTGGTTTCATTATCGCAGCTTTGATGGGTTTTTACCTTATGATTTCAATTTTAAAATCCGGCACCTTGTAAAAAAATATTCTCGAAATTTCAGTGATGTTTTATAAATAGTTGCACTATTTTGGTCACAACTATTTTGAGCTACAATATAATGAATTTTGTGGGAGTTAGTATTTTTTTTAACAATCTTTTGTATCAGTGATTATACTACAAAAAAATATGTTATAATAACTTGGTATTCTGAAATTGCTTTTGGGAGGGTAAAAATGATTACAGTAGTTATAAATGGTAAAGAGATACAAACAGACGAAACCAAAACTATCTTAGAAGTAGCAAGAGAAAATGGAGTAGATATACCTACTTTATGCTTTTTGAAAGATTGTGGAAATTCAGGCAAATGTGCAGTATGCCTTGTAGAAGTAGATGGAAAATGTCTATTATCCTGCATAACTAAGGTTAAAGATGGTATGGTTGTGCAGACTAATACTGAAACTGTAAATGAGCGAATAAAAAAGAGAGTATCTATGCTTTTAGATAAACATGAATTTAAATGTGGACCATGTTCAAGGAGACAAGACTGCGAATTCTTAAAACTTGTTATTAAAACTAAAGCAAGAGCTACAACACCATTTTTACCGAAAGATAAATCTGAATACGTTGACGCTAGAAGTTCAGCAATTGTTTTAGATAGAACTAAGTGTGTACTGTGTGGAAGATGTGTTGCCGCTTGCAAGGAATTCACAGGAACTTGTTCCATTCAATTTATAAAGAAAGACGGTAAAAGAGTAGTTGGAACTGTAGGTGATAAATCTTTTGATGATTCTACTTGTTTATTATGTGGGCAATGTGTCATTGCCTGTCCTGTTGCTGCACTTACAGAACAACCTCATATAGAAAAGGTTAATGCAGCTTTAGCTGATCCTAAAAAGCATGTAATTGTGGCAATGGCACCTTCAATAAGAACTGCTATGGGTGAATTATTTAACATGGGTTTTGGGAAAGATGTAACTGGTAAACTTTATACATCTTTAAGACTTCTTGGCTTCGATAAAATATTTGATATAAACTTCGGTGCTGATATGACAATTATGGAAGAGGCAACTGAATTGCTTCAAAGAATAAAAAACAATGGACCATTCCCTATGTTTACATCTTGTTGTGCAGCTTGGGTAAGACAGGTTCAAATTTATTTTCCTGAATTACTTGAAAATCTTTCAACAGCAAAATCACCACAACAGATATATGGTACTGCAACAAAGACTTATTACCCTAAAATATCAGGAATTGATCCTAAAGATGTATATACGGTTACAGTAATGCCTTGTAATGATAAAAAATATGAAGCTGATCTGCCTGAAAGGGAAATAAATGGTCTACGACAAATTGATGCAGTAATCACAACAAGAGAACTTGCTAAAATGATTAAAGATGCAAAGATTAAATTTGCAGACCTTGATGATAGTATAGCTGATCCAGCAATGGGTGAATACAGTGGTGCTGGTACAATTTTTGGTGCAACAGGTGGCGTTATGGAAGCAGCACTTAGGTCCGCTAAAGATTTTGCTGAAAATGCGGAACTATCCAATATAGAATACACTGAAGTAAGAGGTTTAAAAGGAATAAAAGAATCTACTGTTGAAATAGCTGGAAATAAATACAATGTTGCTGTGTTAAATGGTGCGGCTAATGTATTTGAATTTATGAAGTCAGACAGAATGAAGGAAAAACAATATCACTTTATAGAAGTCATGGCTTGTCCTGGCGGATGTGTAAATGGTGGTGGCCAACCTCATATAACAGCTTTAAATAGAGAAATTGTAAATTATAAAACTTTAAGAGCCTCTGTATTATACAATCAAGATAAACATCTTGAGAGGAGAAAATCTCATAAAAATACTGCTATAATAAAAATGTATGACAGTTACTTTGGAAAACCTGGTGAAGGTCTTGCTCATGAGCTTCTACATGTAAAATATACTAAATAAAATAGAATGTACTCAAAATTGTGTGAACAATTCTGAGTACATTCTATTTTTATTGATTTTTGGACCTAAGCCCAAGAATCTTCCTTAACTTTTAACTCTTAACTTGTGAATATTTTAACTTATGAAACTCTTACCTTGTGAAGCTTTTAACTCTCTTTATATGCTACTCCATTGAGAATATAATCCATCATTCTATCAACTATATTCTCCATATCACCATCACCTGTTGAAATCTCATATATCGAGGATGCACATAAATTTCCGATGAATGAATATGCTACTAGCATAGACTTTCCTTCCTTTACATTTTTAGACTTCATGGCATCATCTATTAAAGCTTCAATGCCCTTTATATAATTTTGCATTATATCCCTTAATTCAAACTGTCTTAGTTCTTTTCCCCAAAGCTGACCTGCAATAACTTTAAAGAAGTCTCGATTCCTATGTACAAGATCTAGTTGAATCCTAAATACAGATTTCAATCTGTCAATTGCTGTATCTCCATTATTGGCTGCTGTATCTATTTCATCCTGCATTAATTTCATGCCCTCAGATATTATGTACTTAAATATTTCTTCTTTGCTCTTAAAATGATAATACAACGTACCTTTAGCAACGCCTGCATTCATTGCTATTTCATCCATAGTGGCACCGTCATAACCATTGCTTGAAAAAACCTTAACTGCTGATAAAAAGATTAAATTTTTAGTTTTATTCATAAGTTCACCTCACAAAGTTGCACACTGGTATCGTATACTTATCTTGTATAAATAATATGCTTAAATTCTACTATAATTTATTTATACTTCATTATACTATTAAAACTACATAAAACAATATATTATAATAATGTTTGTATATTAATTCATTTTTCATTTTTCACATATAAATTAAAGCAACTTAGGCATCTTATAAACTTTCGAGTCAAAAATAGACTAGGCATACTAGCTTGATATTTTTTTGAGGATACCTTATACTCAGAGTTGAGAAAAAATATGGTGAGGGTCAATATGATTAAATATTATAATAGAGAAACTAAAAATTACGATATAGAAAAAATAGCTGGTGACAAATATTTGACTTGGACATATTCTTCTCCAGTGGGGATGTTTCTATTGGAAAAACTAATAAAGAAGAAAATATTTTCAGGAATCTATGGCGGTTACTGCAACACCCAATTTAGCAGGTCTAAGATTAAAAAATTTGTAGCTGATTTTAATATAAATATGTCTCACTCTGAAAAAACAATTGATAAATTTGAATCCTTCAATGACTTTTTTTCTAGAAAGCTTACACCTGATGCTAGACCTATACATAGCAATAGTTCTTCTCTCATATCCCCTGGTGATGGGAGACTTACAGTTTTTACAGAAATAAATCTTAATAAACTTATTCAAGTTAAGGGAATGACCTATAGTTTATATGATTTTATTAAAAATGACGCTATTGCCAAAAAATATGATAGTGGTACTTGTCTTATACTAAGACTTTGTCCCACCGATTATCATAGATTTCATTTCATAGATAGTGGCATTTGTGACTCTACTCATGAAATTAAAGGAGACTATTATTCAGTTAACCCTATAGCCCTAAAAAAAGTACCTACTCTGTTTTGTGAAAATAAAAGACAATGGAGTACACTTCATTCTGATAATTTTGGTGATGTACTTTATGTTGAAGTCGGTGCAACCTGCGTTGGATCTATACTTCAAACCTATTCACCTAAAAGTAAAGTTTCAAAAGGTGAAGAAAAAGGATATTTTAAATTTGGGGGTTCCACAATAGTATTATTTTTCGAAAGTAACAAAATAAAAATTGACCATGATATTTTAGAACAATCAAAACTTGGATTTGAGACAAAAGTTGTTATGGGCGAAACAATAGGATCACGTTACAAGTTTTAAGTTACAAATGACAAGTGACAAGTTAAAAGACTACAGGAATATAGTTGGGAGCATAATACGATTAATATTTATATACTTATATGCTATAATAGTTGTTATATACAGTATACTATATGCTGATTCTGGGGGTAATGTGATATGCTATTAGAAAAAGACCTTACTAATGAAGATCTAAAAAAAAATTTAAAATATCTTAATCTGTTGTCTCGACAATATCCTACTATGAATGAGGCATCAACTGAGATAATAAATCTTCAAGCAATTCTAAATTTACCAAAGGGCACAGAACATTTCCTTACCGATATCCATGGAGAACATGAGCAATTTATTCACGTATTAAAAAATGCTTCTGGCGTTATAAAAAGAAAAATTGATGACATATTTGGTAATAGGCTAGAGCAAAGTGATAAAAAGAAATTTGCTACACTAATTTATTATCCAGAACAAAAGCTTGATATAATTTTAAAGCAACAAATTAATATGGACGATTGGTATAAGATAACCCTTTATAGATTGATTGAAGTTTGCAGAAATGTTTCTTCAAAATATACCCGCTCAAAAGTTAGAAAAGCTCTTCCAAAAGATTTTGCCTATATCATAGAAGAATTATTACACGAGGAACCAGAAGGTGCCGACAAAGAAAAATACTATGGTGAAATAATAAATACAATCATAAGCATAGATAGAGCAAATGAATTTATAATTGCCTTGTCAAAGCTTATTCAAAGATTAGTTATAGATAGACTACATATAATAGGTGATATATTTGATAGAGGTCCTGGAGCAGATATTATTATGGACATACTCTCTCAATATCATGCAGTTGACATTCAATGGGGGAACCACGATATTCTTTGGATGGGTGCAGCATCTGGATCAGAAGTATGCATGGCTAACGTGATTAGAAATTCTGCCAGATATGCAAACTTGTCCACCATTGAAGACAGTTATGGTATAAATCTTCTACCTCTTGCCACCTTTGCAGTGGATTTTTATGGCGATGACCCTTGTGAAAGTTTTTTACCTAAAATTGAATCCGATAAAAATTATACTGTAAGAGAACTTGAATTAATTGCTAAAATGCATAAGGCTATAGCAATTATTCAATTTAAACTTGAAGGGGAAATTATAAAAAGACATCCTGAATTTAAAATGGATTATAGGCTCCTTTTGAATAACATTGATTTTATAACTGGAACTATTAGTTTAGATGGCAATAAATATGACTTAGTCGATACTAATTTTCCAACTATTGACCCAAAAGACCCTTATAAACTTTTAGATGTTGAAGTAGAACTTATAGATAAGTTAAAATCCTCTTTTATTAACAGTGAAAAGTTAAATAAACATATTCGTTTTTGTTTTCAAATGGAAGCTTATATTTGAAATTTAATTCTAATCTTTTATACCATGGATGTATACCTCTAAATAAGGACGGAAGTTTTAGAGAGGTTACACTGCAACATAAAAAATATAAAGGAAAAGCCCTTATGAATAAGTTGGACATATTTACCAGAGAAGGCTTCTTTTACAAAGAAAATACAATTGAAAAGCAGTATGGTTGTGACATGATGTGGTACTTGTGGACTGGACCTTTTTCTCCTCTGTTTGGAAAAGAAAAGATGACTACCTTTGAAAGATATTTTATAGCTGAAGAGGAAACTCACTACGAGAAAAAAGACCCCTATTATGACTTTAGAAATGATGAAACAATTTGTGATAACATCTTAAAGGAATTTGGACTTAACCCCACTGAATCCCATATAGTTAATGGCCACATACCTGTAGAAAAGAAAAATGGTGAAAACCCAATAAAAGCGCATGGTAAACTCATGGTAATAGATGGTGGTTTCTCTAAAGCCTATCAAAGTAAAACAGGAATTGCTGGTTACACTTTAATATACAATTCCTTCGGACTACAGCTTGTGTCTCACCAACCATTTGAGTCTACAGAAAAAGCGATAACTGAGGAAACTGATATATTATCTTCTACAGTTGTATTAGAACATGTGCCAAAGAGAAAATTGGTTGAAGATACAGATATAGGCATAGAGTTAAAAAAACAACTTTGTGAATTAAAGCTTTTGCTTTTAGCCTACAAAAAAGGTTTGATTAAAGAACAAATACAATCAGTTAAAAGTTAAGAGTGAATGATGATTTTCTGCTAGCGCAGAAGAATCAATGAAAAAAATAATCAAATAAAAACCAACCAATCAAATATATTATTGGGTTGGTTTTATATATTGGTTTTATTTTGCCCAAAGGCAAAATATCCTTAACTTTTAACTCTTAACTCTTAACTTTTAACTATTCATTCATTCTCTCTTTAACCATTCTTTTATTATCTATTAATCAGTACTGACCTCATAGATAAAGATCTACTAACGATTCCTTCATATAGAAATTCAGCCTTCTCATTTTCTTCTTGTAATGCCATTATATATAACAATGGTAAATAATGCTCATCTGTTGGTACTGATAATTTTGCTGCCTTTCCAATACTCCTATAATTAATCAAATCCAAATGTCTTTTATCTCTTATTGCCTTTGCAACATATTCATCAAATTTTACTGCCCAATCAGCAGGTTTTGCATTTTCTGCGAAATCTACTTCCTTTAAATTGTGAACTATATTTCCGCTACCTATTATAAGTATTCCCTTTTCTCTGAGTGAAGCTAACTTCTTGCCAAGTTCATAATGTTCCCCTTCATTGAGTAATATATTAATACTCATTTGAAATACAGGTATATCAGCATCTGGATACATGTGCTTTAATACTGTCCAAGCCCCGTGATCTAGACCCCAGGAAGTAGTACCCTCAACCTTCTCCTCTGACAAAAGTTCAAGCGCTATCTTAGAATATTCTTTTGCACCTTTAGGACTATATTTTATATTGTATAACTCCTCAGGAAATCCATAAAAATCATAAATTGTCTTAGGCTTATCCTCTGAAGTAATATATGTGCCTCTAGTTGTCCAATGTGCTGATATTACCATTATTGCCTTTGGTCTCTCTATTTTTTGTGCCAAAGCCTTTATAGATCGTGTATAATCATTATTTTCCAATGCATTCATAGGACTTCCGTGTGCAATAAATAATACTGGTAATTTTTTACTCATAATAACAGCTCCCCTTGTAATTACATAGAAACAAACAAAGTTCTCTCAATGGATTTAGCTTACTTTATGTAACTATCATACTATAAGTTCTTTAGTTATGTCAAGTGATTTTTTATGAGTGGTTGCACAATATTAAATAATATAATAGAGGAATTTTGGCTTTCTACGTAGAAATTAATATATATTCAAGTTACTAGTAAGTTACTTTTAAAATAACATATAAGGGTGGTTTTTATATATGCTAGTTTTTTTCTACATATCCATTATAATATCAGTTGCAACGCTTATTTTATTATTTAATTTACAGACTAAAAAACTTAATTTAAAAGTGAAAAAATTTAATTATAATTCTAATTATGAATATAAAAAAATGTGTGTATTTATAATATTTGATACTTTTATTGGTTTTATAATAATGGTTTCAATTGTATTTATTTTTCCCTATTTAATGTGGAATTTATCACCAAAAGGTTATCAAGTTGAAGATAAAGTTTTAAATTCATATGATATTTCCCCCTTATCAAAATCAAATAATAAAATATATGTAAAACAGGTTTATACTAGTGATAATAAAAAACAATATATAATTAATGTAGATGGAATATTACAAACTTATGATAGTAATTTAGTAGAAATAGAAGAAAATAATTTTTATAAAGGTCAACCTATTTATAAGGATGTAAATCTATATAGTGTGTACGAATTAATAAGGAATAATATAATCACAGAAGGTGTTAATGATATGTATGCAAATGTATATTCAGGTACAGTTATAACTAAGTTTTTAGGCGAAAAAAAACAGATTTGTGTACCTGAAAATTCTATGGATAAGTAATGATATTATGACAACTGTGAGTACATAAGACCATTAATTAATGATTTATCAGTCAAAAATCATAATCGACTTTATCTTCCTTATCAATACCACCAATTACTTTATTGATGTTCTCCACTACTATGCCCTCCATTAATGAATCATCTACTTGCTCAATATAATTTTGATTTTTTACCATTTTTCCCAAAGTAAAGTTATCGATTTTTTCCTCAATACTTATAAGTTTATCTAATATTAATTTAGTGTTCTCCTTCTGACGTACAAGCTCTATAATAAAGGGAGTTAATGCCCGCTTTGAGGCTTTTTCATTTAAAATTTTGTATACATCATCAGGTAAATCCTTGGCATTTATAGCCATTCTTCCTCGTTTTTCTTCATCCATCAGTTACCTGCCATTTCATCAATTGATAATATTTCTAATGCAGTTAAATTAATTGTTCTATCCGTGGGCTTAAATATTTCCTTTTTATCATCTTGTATTATTTCATTAAGGAATAAATGATTTTTTTCTGAGGCAAGTTCACTCATATGATTTAATAAAGCTTGCTTTATAAAAGGCTTTAAAATAGGTGTTTCTCCTCCAAAATAGATGAACCTTATTGTCTCTCCATTTTCAGGTACAAATGCATTTAAAAACTTTGTCACAAGAACACTGGCATACTCTTGTAATACCTCATTTATTTGATCTGTAAAATCATAATATTTCCCTGTGTTTTCATCTTTAAGTACATATTTTTCTTGGTTATAATTTTTAATAATAAATTTTTCAAGTCCCCTTAAATCATGAAAGTTTTCTAGTAGTTTTTCCTTACGCAGACGTTCAATCTCTCCCAAAAATGGTTCAATATCTATTACCTGAAAGGATTCTCTTGACTGTGGAGCTGCTAGTCCTTTTCCTAGCTTTACTGTATCCGTAGAACCTCCTCCAATATCTGCTAAAACAATTGGATCATCTGCAAATTCTATATTATTTCGCTTTTCTATTGTTATGCTGTTTCTATCCCCTCCACTTGCCACCATTTTATACTTTATTGCATGTCTAGCTACTTCTGATTCAATCCTACATTTAACATTTTGGGCAGTGATTTTTAGTTCCTTCTCCATTCCAAAAGTCATTACTTTTACTGTATGTTCTCCAATAAACCTTTCTTCCATTCTCCTTTGCGCTCTACTAAATTTCTGTTCTCTTTTTAGTAACCATATTGGCAGCATACAGCTCATGTACTCAATCTCTATTTCCTCATCTTTAGTATCTGTGTTTATAGCATTATAGTATGATATAGCGCTTAAAAAACTTATATAAGGTATAACACTCTTTATCTTATCATGCATATTTCCAACATGGCTATTACTTAATTTTGATAACTCTGCCATTTCTCCAACAAGATAATATTTTCTAGCATTTCCTATCTCTGTGGATACTACTAATCGCTCTAGCAATTCCTTTGGGTCTGTTATTCCATTTACCTGTAACTGATTTGCCCTCTGCTCACTAATTTCAACTACGTTAGTTGGAAGTTCAAAGTAATATCCATCTACCATAAAATTATTTGTGCTATTTCCAAAATCACAATTCAGCCTTTTTATCTTCATATATATTCTCCCCTTTACTAAGACATCATCAAAGAGATAACTAGTCAATATTCTGGTCTATTTCGTGGTATGCAACGCCTTGCATAACCATTACATAGGCAACGCTTGCGCAAGGTTTTGGCTCCTTGCCTACCGCAAAATGTCCTCAGAATCTTTGACTTGTTATTTCTTTTCAGATGCCTAATCTATTTTGCCAATGACACTTAGCTATCACTTATAAATATATTTTACCATATTTATCCAATAAAGCAATACTTTCTATTGGATAAGTGGCATTTAAATGTTACTTGCCTTAGAGAGTAATAAACAAATAGAAGAACCATGGATTTCATTTATACGGATCCATGGCCCTTCTATTAAATTTTAACCCTTAACTTGAAAGCCTTAGCCTTTCTCATATATATTCTAAAAACAAGCTTCTCTAAAAAACTAAATAAACTCGTGGTTATTAAATGTATACCTACTGCAATTGGAGCTGCCTTAGCAACAAACAAATTAATGTAGTAACTACAATATTTCCCTTGCCCATTCCCGCCTTACCTTCAATTTTCAAGAAAGTAACATATGAAAGCAAGCTTGGATTTAACCATTATGCCATTATGAATTAAATTTCCAAATAATACTTTATAATCTTGACAAAATTATTATTTTTAACATTATCTACTTAAAAGACTTGCTGCATCCCTGTCCAATATGATAGTTACATCTTTGTGCAACTTTAAAATTGAAGCAGGAACCTCTGGCATGATTTTGCCATTTATAGTTTTTGCTATAATATCTGCTTTTTCTTTTCCACTAGCAAGAAGCACTATTTTTTTGATTGCATTATTGTTTTCATACCCATGCTTATAGCCATGGTAGGAACTTCATCAATGGAATTAAAAAATCTAGAATTTGATTTAATAGTTTCCTCTTGAAGTTTTACAACATGAGTTTCTGCTTCAAAATTTGTATCTGGTTCATTAAATCCTATATGACCATTGACCCCTATTCCAAGAACTTGAATGTCAATTCCCCCATATTTCATTATCTCTTTATCATATTTTTCACATTCATTATCCATATTTTTGCTTTACCATCAGGCATGTGTATATTGTTTTTTGAATATTTACATATTTAAAGAAATTTTCGTTCATAAAACTATGATAACTTTGTTCATTGCTTTCATCCAATCCATAATATTCATCAAGATTAAAAGTAACTACTTCGGAAAAATCTAAATCCTTTTCTACATACATATTTATAAGTTCTTTATACATACCCATTGGACTACTACCTGTGGCTAAGCCTAATAAACTATTAGCCTTCACTGTTATTTGACTTGCAAATATTGTTGCCGCCTTTGCACTCATTTCTTGATAGTTGTCTACTACTATAACTTTCATTTAAAATCCTCCTAAAATATTATGAGTTTAAATTACTGTAAATTGTGTTTCCTTCAGCTATGGTTCGTATTACTTTAAAATCTTTATCAAAAATTACGAAATCCGCACTTTTACCTTGTTTTATGCTTCCTTTATGCTGGTAAATATTAAGAACTTTTGCTGGATTTGAAGAAGCTAACGCTACTGCTTCATATAATTCTAAATCTGTGTTTTCGTAAATATTTTTTACTGCTTTTTCAAGAGTTAATATACTGCCTGCTAAAGTGCCATCAACAAGCCTTGCAGCATTATTTTTTACAATAACTTTTTGCCCCCCAAGTTCTGAAATTCCATCTTCCATACAAGCAGCTCTCATAGAATCAGTTATTAATACTAATTTATCTTTTCCCTTCAGGTTAAGTAATATTTGAAATACTGCGGGATTAACATGAATTTTATCTGCTATTAATTCTGCACTAATATCACTTTTCATTATGGCTCCCACCACTCCGGGTTCTCTATGATTAAGTGGGGTCATTGCATTAAAAGTATGGGTGGCATGGGTTATTCCACATTTTATCGCTTCCATGGCTTCATTATAATTTTCATTAGTATGCCCAATAGATAACACTATATTTGTATCTTCTTTTACTTTTTTTATAAAGTTAAAATCTTTATCTTCCTCAGGTGCTAAAGTTATAATTTTTATAATATCTTCATATCCCTTAATAAAGTTAACATCAGGTTTCAAAATATAATCTTTTTTGAGCACCTTTGTATTTTTCACTTATAAAAGGACCTTCCATGTGTGCTCCTAAAACTTTAGCCCCCTCTAGCTCACATTGCATAGCTATCTTAACTGCATCTAAAGCATTATAAATTTTATTTCTATCCATAGTCATAGTTGTAGGTAAAAATGCTGTAACCCCATGCTTACTTATAGCTTTACTTATAGCTTCTATATCTTCTAAAGAGCCGTCCATAGTATCATGTCCCTCTGCGCCATGAATATGAATGTCTATAAAACCAGGGGATACAAAATTACCCTTTGCATCTATGATTTCAATATTATCTACATCTAAATTTTTTAAGGTTTCTGCAAAAATCAAACTTTTTATATTCTTATCAAATACAATGATTCCCTCGTCTAAAATGCAATCTTCTAATATTATTTTTCCATTAATAATTGCTTTCATGTATCCACATCCTTTATAGATTTTCACTCATTATCTTCAATAATAATTTCATATTTATATATATCGCTTCTATAAATTGATTTATTGTATTCAATTCGCATGCCCTCTGCAGTATATGTACTTCTCCAAAATAACATAGCAATAGAATCTTTTTGATTCAATAAGTCACACTCATAGTCATTTAAAATTATAGGTTCAATTGTTTGCTTTGCTTTTTTAGGATAATAATTATATTTTTCTTTAAATACTCTATATAAAGATTGCCCTTGCACCATACCAATCGTCATATCAGGAAAAAGATTATAGGGAAGCCAAACAATTTCTATGCCAAGTGGTTCTCCATTAAAAATTCTAAGTCTAGTTATTTCTATAACCTTGTTTTCTCCATCTGGCATTTTAAGAATTGATTTTATCTGTTTAGTGACTTCATTTATTGTGAATGAAATAATCTTTGTTTCTGTTTTTAATCCTCTATCTAACATTTCTTCTGTGAAACCTTTTAATTTAGTTAAGATTTGCTTTTTTTTAGGCTCCGCAACAAAAGTACCTTTCCCTTGTTCTCTATATAATATTCCTTCGTTAACTAGAGACATAATAGCCTTATTTACGGTCATCCTACTTACTTGTTGTATCCTACATAACTCTCTTTCAGGTGGAATCATATCACCAGATTTTAATTCTTCATTTTCTATCATCTCACTTAGTATTTCTTTTATTTGAAAATACATAGGCAGTGGATTACCTTTTTCTATCTTTTTCATGTTTCACCTCTATATCCTATATCAATATAACATTATATTAATATGTTGTATATACCAATATATCAATTAAATAATGAGTCCAATTTGACTCATGCATAATTTAACAATAACACATCTATTAAGTTCATTATAATAAATATTAATCAAAAAGTAAAGTTTTATAAATTTAAAACAATAGCAATTCAAAATAAAAAAGCTGCCCATTTATTTCTGGCAGTTTTTTTATATGATTATTTCATATTGTATGTGTAAATGTTGTCTTTTCCAGCTTCAACGTGAATTCCTGAAATATATTGAATATCACATACAGAATCAAGATTAGTAATAAGTACTGGCATAATAAGTGAATATCCTTTGTTTTTAATAAAATCTCTATTAATTCTCACTATAGGATCACCTTTTTTTACCCGTCTACCTTGCTTAGATAATGCTTGAAATCCCTCACCTTGAAGTTTAACAGTATCAATACCTATGTGAACCAAAATTTCTGTTCCATTATCTAGAGTTAAGCCAAAAGCATGATATGTCTTGAATAATAAAGATAATTCACCATCAGCTGGTGATACTATAACATCGCCTGTGGCGTCAATTGCTACTCCATCTCCTACTAATCTTTGAGCAAATACTTCGTCAGGAACATCTGCTAAATCTAATATTTTACCAGATACAGGTGCTACTAATTCATAAGTTTTCTTTAAAGATCCTAACAATTATATCTCCTCCAATCAAAGTGTCACCTAGCATTCATGTATGTATATAAATAAAATCATACATAATTTAAAGCCTATGTCTGATTTTACATTTACACGTTTTTAGTATATATGTGAGAATTGTTTTTGTCAATTCATTATTATAACGCTGTAGTAAACGATTGGGTAAGGTGAACTTATTTGTAATTTAAGAAAAGTAAAAGCTATGGCACAAAAGGAACTAAGCGAAATTTTAATGATAAAAAAGATATATTGCTCCTTATGAAAATGTGCTTAAATCCATAGCTTAGATGACAGCTTAAAGAATCATTCTTATTAAACTTGTTAACGTCAAAATAGCTATACTTATATTAATAATACATGTAATAAATTCCTTATTTGCAGATTTGTATTGACAAAATAGTATAAAAACTGAACCTAAAAGCATTATAATTGTCAATGCACTACCATTTCTATAGGGGTTATACATAATTATATATGTTATTATAAATATATCTATAATACATAGTATTAACGCTTCAGATATTTTGGTTATTTTAGAATTTTTTTTGTATCTCATACCATCTCATCCTTGATTTATTTTATATTTCTAGTACCCTATACATATTACTATAAATTTATCATTCTAGATCTTTAAAATCCCATAAAGAATTACCAGCTCTTCATTTATCTTGTATTGTTCTTCCTAATTAATGGTGAATATAATCCAAGTATATTATAATATTATTATATACAAAATATAGTACATTAATATATAATATAGTAATGATAGTATATTCTTTATGTACTGGTGCACCCCAACTATCGACACCACCAACGCCCATCTGTTCTCCAGCTATAGTTATTACTGTATAATTTACTTTTGGTAACTCAATGGTGAATTGCATTTTGTAATTCAAATGCTGTATATGGTGATACTCCAAGTTCAAAAGGTTCATCTTTACTCAAAAACTCAATTCCAAACCCACTTTGATCTTTTATTTGGGCCCACCTTACACCTATATGATTTCCACTTTCTTGTGGTACCGCATAATCAGATACATTGTATGCATATATATTTTCGTAAATATTTGGAATTCATTTAATCCATCTATACGACTTGCTTCTATTATGTCTTTTGGCAAGGACTTTGTATTTTTTCTAAAAAACAACACCTCTTTACAAAAGAACTTTATAAACTCAACTACCATTTGGATTTCACTCTCATTTCCTTTATCGTATATTGTCATAGTATATGGTAAAACGAGAGTATCAAACAATAACATAACGATAACTAATTGATGACCATAAACTACTTAACATTTTAAATCAGAATGGTGGAATCCACATTTTTCAGTAGATTTCTTAGCCTTTGACGAGGTTACTGTCTTATCTTAAGATAGGTGAGTTGAAAATTCACCTATCTTAGTGATTTCCATTATTTATTTTGTCTCACGGCAAATTCTCCTTAACTTTAACTTGTGAAACATATGCGGGTTGTCCCTAAAATGTGTTTTATTTTAGTATTTTTTAAATGCTAGCATATTTTCCTTTAGAATTTTATCCGCAATAGTATCTAACTCATCCTCATCTAAGGTAGCTTCCCTACTGAATTGTTCAAAATCTAAAATAACATATTTAGGTTTATTATTTTTCATTATTATTAATGCTTTTTCTTTATCAACTATCTTTGCTATTTTAGAAAAATTTTCTTTAGCTTCAGATATAGAAATCATTTTATGAGTATTTATTAACATACAAACCACTCCCAATACATATTATATGATTGCACCACAACAATTATGTAGATATTGTCAATAAAATCGTTTCCAAGCTAACACTTTTTAAAATTTGGTGATTTTTAAAAATTATTATTGTAATTTGCAAATGGATTTTATGTATTAGAAAATTATTAAATGAACTATTTACAAATAGTATTCAATATTTTCATAGCATTGCCATAATTATAGATTAATATATAATTATAGAGATTACCCCCTCTTAAAATACAAATAAGCATTTGGTTAATTCCATATGCTATTTTTTTGCCTTGCATTTTAGTAAATATTAGTGCAATTAAAGAAAAATATCAAGAATCTTATGGTACAAAAGTACATAAACAGATGTTATGGTATATCACATGTTTATTGCTATTATTTAGTTAAATAATTACAAATAACATATTTATACCACAATTACAATTTATAATAGTTTTGAACAATATATAAAATTAAAATTTTAGGAGGTAACAAAATGAGTATTTCATCTATTTCATCAAATTCAGCATTATCAAATTTAGCTAAATCAACTGTTACAAGTAGCAAATCAAGTGCTAGTAAAAGTGCTAGTAAAAGTACTAGTTCAAGCAGTTCAAGTAGCAGTACTTCAAACACTGCTGCCTTAGAAAGTCAGAAGGCAAAAATTCAAGCACAAATACAACAAGCTAATAGCAGCGGTGGAGATGAAAAAACTAAACAAGCTCAAATTAAAACATTACAAGCCCAACTGCAAACAATTGAAAGTGAAATAACACAAGCAGAAACTAGCAGTTCATCAAGCACTAGTTCAACTTCATCAAACATAATTGATGTTACGGCTTAATACAAACATATATAATAAATAGATTTCTAAGTTTCAGGTGAAGTTTTTTTCTCAATCTGAAACTTAGAAATCGCTATCCAGAGACAAGCAGCCGTTATACTCTAAAGAGAAAGCGATTGATGAAACTACTAAGTGACTAGCACCAATCAAAGCTTGGGTTCTCTACTTTTCTACTTTTCTTTTTTTCCCACTTAATTCAATATAGGAGTGTTACGGATGGTAGTCATGGGATAAATTAAAAATGCGAGTTTATTTTTTAGTTATGTAATCATACCGTATTTTATTTAGATAAAATACATCAATCGCCTCAATAACAAAACATGTATAAACAAAAATATGATCCGTTTTTGTGAGTTCACCATGCAAAGTAATCAATACAATAACTGCTAATCCAAAAAGCGCTAAACAAATAAAACTTATTCCTACAGCTCTTCTATAAAACACATTACCTTTTATATTACCCACAAAGATTATCTTGTATAATCCATTACTTATAGTTGGCGTTCTACACAGCAAAAACTCAATACCACAAATCAAAATATAAATTAAGATTGCAAATAATAACAATTTTTCAAATATCATGAACATTACCTCCTAAAAAAACCTATAACAAACTTTTATATACCAATTATATCATATAAAACAATATAAATTTTGTAATCATTTTGCAAAATTTTTTATAAGATTATGATTTAAAATTTCATCATTATATTCTAACTGTTTACTAGTATCTTTTTTTTCATTTTCAAGACTATTTGTTGAGGGTATTTTTTTCCCAGATTTAATATCATAATATGTATCTGTATCAGCTACATAAAAAGCAGTACCATCTGTGAACGAGCTATCTCTAAAGGATACAACATTAGTGTTAGTATTTAATAAATCTGTTCCAAACATATATTTTTTATCTAGATTAAAAATATTAGCAATGGTTGGATAGAGATCTATCTGCCCTGCAGTCAGGCTATCAACACCCTTGTTCTGGTCATTTGGAAAATGGATCATCATTGGTACCTTTTGAAGGCTATCCCAATCCAAATCAGTGGCATTTTGTATACCTTGAAGGTCATATAAACCCTGAGCTTCATATTTAGGAATTGCAAAATGATCTCCATAAAGTACAAGTATAGAATTCTTTAAAATTCCTTCCTTATCAAGTTTGTCCAAAAACATACCTAGCTGAGCATCCGTATAATGAATTCCATTCATATAGTTACCAATATAACTTCCCTTATATTTTCCAAGATTCAAATTATTACCATAACCTTTTTGATCATCATAAGGCATATGGCTACTTAAAGTAATCATAAAGGAATAATAAGGCTCTTTGTAGGTCTTCAGCTTTTGTAAAGTCTGATTTAGAAATGACTTGTCACTTAAACCAAGTCCCACCTGTTCATCATCATTATAATTTTTTTCAGAATAATAATCGCTGAAATTCTCAGCCTTATACATTACATTTCTATTCCAAAATCCATTTTCATAGCCATTTAAAGCTACCGTATAATATCCTTTATCATTAAATTGTTTTGCAGTGGAATCAAAAGTATCTCCTGGATACAGCTCATATGCAGCACCAGTAGGTGCAGGATATAAGGAATTTAGTGATAAAAATTCAGCATCTGCAGTAGTTCCCGCTGCAGCTTGGTAATAATAATTGTTGAAGTATAAACTTTTGTCAAGCCATCTGTTTAAATTAGGTGTGATTTCCTCAC
Source organism: uncultured Clostridiaceae bacterium (assembly GCA_963725425.1). GTDB lineage: Bacteria > Bacillota > Clostridia > Clostridiales > Clostridiaceae > Clostridium_I. The sequence continues at coordinate 486,224 of CAVRYJ010000040.1, read as the reverse complement.
CATTAATCTTTTTACCAATAACGAATTGTTGAAGAGCTTCCACCTGAATTACAATTAAATTTTTACCTTGCCCTGCACCTTTTAACATCGTTCCTTTTGTAGCATCTTTCTTTTCTAAATATTGTTTTATCTCCTTTTGCTTTGAAGCTGGAACTGATTTCAAATTAGATAATTTTGTAGATGTTTCGTTATAGGCATCTATCACATGAAAATTAATATTGCCAATTTTGCTTATCAAATACATTTTATTAGACATTGTATGAATTAATCCAGGTTGTTCAACATCTAAAGCATGAATACATTGTGCATCGCCTGTAGCCCCTATACCGAATACTATTAAAAAAATAATAATTCTTCTATAAAAAAAAGTATCCACTCTAGATGATCTTTTATATAAAAATAATATAGGTATTAAGATAATTATATCCGCAAAATAAAAGAAATCTGAATACTTTAGGAGACTCTGAACGCCAGAAGATACGTCTCCAAGCATTGTTGCATTTCGCATTGTTCCTATAGATATAGCACCTTTGATATACCTATAATATAATGTGTCCGCAAAAACAATTATACTTATCAGTATGTCCATTATATATAAATATTTTATTCGATTCTTGTTTTTAAATAATAAAGAAATACTTCCAATTACAATTACAGATGAAATAATAGCGGTTTTATAATCTAAGAAATAAGGTGAGATTAATTTATTATAGTTAATTTCTTTTATAGAGATTATAATTAAAAAAAATATAATATCTAAATTGTAAACTATTAATTTATTGAATATTATTTGCAGCTTTTTTATGGCTTTCATGTTTCTTACAGCATTCATATATTGCCACTACCTTTCTTGTACATAATATTACTATAATACATTATTACCATATATTTTTAAAGCATATATATACAACAAATGCCTAAATTAACAAAATGTTAAAATTAATAATTAGCTATTAAAAACAGTCTGTATAATACTAATGAGAAATTCCTAATAAATTTTCTCATTTTCATACAGACTGTTTTTTAACTCATTTTATTCTTCTTGTTTTTTATCTTAAAAATTCTTATTTTGGGACATATAAATATTGCCATAAGTGTTGGCAATATTAATGTAGCTAATGTACCTGATTTAAAACCTGATTGTACAATTGAATATACTATATTCCCAATACATATAATAAAATAGGAAAATACACCAATAGTATTTCTTAATAGAATTAATATTATCGAAATAATTTCAAGTATTCCAATAATTATAAGTGGTATAAGTTCATTCGAAGAATATGTTGAATTTATTCCTTGTTGTATTAGCTGAGCATTTAACTTGTCTTTAAATATTAATGCAAATATTGGAAGTACTAGTAGCAAAACATTAATTACCAAAGTAATTATTGAAATTGTTATTATTCCCGCACCAATCTTTTGTTTTTGCGGATTGTCCATAAAATACATCTCCCCCATTATTTATATTAATTTCATATAACATAATACCATATAATTTATTAATGGTAAATTATATTATAGTTGTTTCATAGTATAGTATATAATAATTTATATTAAGGTGATTTGATGTACAATATAAAACCTGAAACTTTTGATTTTAAATCAGTCAAAGGCATTTCTATGAAACAACTGGATGAACATTATAAGTTATATGTTGGTTACGTAAACAAACTAAATGAAATTTGGAACATTCCCTATATACCAAACAATTATACCGATAGTAATCCAACCTATTCAAAGATGCGCAGCCTGAAACTAGGTGAAACATATGCACTTAATGGCACAAAACTTCACAATCTTTATTTTCAGAACATGACAAATGGCAATAATACTCCTTATGGTCCTGTACTTGATGCTATAACTAGGCAGTTTTCTACTTATGACAATTTTATTTCTTTCCTTACCAATGTGGGCTTATCCATGAGGGGATGGGCAATTGTTTCTATTGACTCAATTGATAATAAATTCCATATAATAGGAAGTGATTTGCATGATACTGGAGCTGTTTGGCTTTCTTATCCAGTACTAATTATGGATGTCTATGAACATGCATACTTCATGGATTTTGGAACAGATAGAAAGAAATATATATCTACATTTATTCAAAATATAAACTGGGCAGTTTTGAACCAAAGATTTCAAAAATATATATCCTCAATGAAATCTATGAATACAAGTAGATACATTAATTGTCCTTTAGGCTTTTATAAATAATTAATTAGGATGGGGTTGTTGTACTAAGAAATTAGTACAACAACCCCATATTTATCCAATTAAACACAATTTCATCTAAAAAATTTCAATGCAAAATTTGTAATATTTATTTTGTTGTTCTGCCTTCCATTACAATTTGATCAGCAGTAACTTCCGCTGGGAAGCTTGGCTTTAATCTACTATTATAATCTTTATTGTATAATCTTTTTCGCCCAATTGTTTTATACCAACTACATAACCAGGATTCTTTTTGCCAACAACTCGGTATTTTTTACAAACTTACAAAAAAATCAAAACCCTGTGAAGTTTTGATTCACAGGGTTTATGTGGTGCGTCAGAAGGGCTACGAACCCATTACCAACTGGTTCGTAGCTAATATATTGATCAAAACGCATCAAAATATAAAATTCAATAAACCAATGTAATTACTGATATAACTGGGCTATACTCATTTTAAATAATCTTGCATAAAATAAAAAAATATAATTTTGCCAACAAAAGTGCCAACATTATATTTTAGTTACACAAATAAATAAATTAATTATTCTTATTATACTTTGCAACTAACTCACTTCTGTATTACCATTTTCGCTGGTCCTTCGCTGGTCCTTCAGCAATACCTTGCAATTATTTCATAGTCCTAATGATGATTTAGATATTATGTTATTTGTTGGTTTTTAATAAAACATATTTTACTTTATTTCCTGACCCCACTTTACATACAAGTTGTTTTTTTGCAAACTATTAAACAAATCAATATTCTTATCTTTCCCAAAACTAAGGTGATCTCTCGACAATTGATTCGTAATAAACCCTTTTTGTTTAATATACTCAATAATCTTCATCTCATCCTCTGTTGTATCTATTTCTACTTCATCATTTAAAAAATCATTATTAATGTAGTAATTTTTCCCTTTTCCATATCCATCAACAATTAAATAGTTACTTTCAGCTAATTGATGTAACATCTTAGTAATATCATATGGATGAGCATCACACATTAACTGCAACCTCGAATTACTAACCGAACCTTCTAAAAATGCTGTAACTAATGCCATAACCTCATTTTTACCAAGTTTGTTAAAACTGTTGCTATATATCTTTTTTAATTCATCTAAGCATTCCTCTTGGAATCATAGAAACCATCCATAATTTCAAACAAACATGATTTAGTTTCATATCTTCCTCTAGCTCAGGTATTCTCCAATGTTGTTCATTCCACGCTGACAAAATTGTCGGAAACCCAGATCCAGCATTTTCTCCCAACCCTATCATTCTAAACATTAATTGTAATTTTGGGTTTCTGCTTTTTGAGTTACCACCTTTAAATATATTTTCTTTATCTATTTTCAAATTGCCAGGGTTATCAATTTCATACATATCTTTGCTTTAATTATCTTTATTGTTCCTTGCACATTATAATCAGAATGTATCATCGAATTTATAAATGCTTCCCTTATTGCTTTGTGCACAGATGTATCATCTTTTCTATCTAAATTTTCCAGTTGAAATGGTACTTTTATATTTTCAATTAACTTCGGCATAACAGAAAAATAAAAATTATATAAATTATTTTCCCAAGTGCCATCAATTGTAAATCTGTCATTCCATCTAGTATCAGATAAATTATCTATTTCTTCTCTATAATCCAAGCCTAAATTAGGTAATATATCTCTAATTATATTTCCCTTCCCAAACATTAATAAACCAGCTAGAGTTAAACCTTTTATTTTGAATCTACCAACTTTATAAATTATATCTGTCTAAAACCTAAATTTGACGCAATAAATTACAAAAATAAAAAAGGCATATTGATAATTCGCCTTTTAAGAACATTCCGATCAATCCTTACCATAGATTATTTATAGATAACTAGTTCAGCATTGATAAAATTGACGACATTTTTGAATATATAACTTTTTTCATAAAAACCTGTTTAAGCAACTTAATAATAAAGTCTAAAAAAGAACAAATTTATTATACGCTTATTTATATCTGTCAACTGAATTTGAAAATGTCCCAAAAAGTTTTAATTATTAGCACCAGCAATAGCTGGTGCTTTGTTACGCTTTTAACCTTATTTTTAGGTATAGCAAACACATCTTACAATTTAATTTTTTTAAGTAAAAAGATTTTTTTAGTTTTTTTATGCTATGCTTCCTTTTGGCGATGAGCCTGTTTGTTACAGTACCCTTCAAATGATGCTTTCCTCCATGGGTGATCCATCGGTGGTATGTAGCGTTTTTTAGGAGCCTTAGGGATCACCGCAAGGTCAAAGTTCCTTGATGAGGGAACATGCTCTGGAAGCAATTCAAGAGCATAAGCTTTTTCATTTACACAAAAATATAGCTCATTGTTAAACGCCTTTATTACTATACCGCAGGTACCTTTATGATAATACACAGGGTGAGCCTTAGCATCCACAGGAAGATAATATCCTTTATTGTATTTTACACAACTCCCATTGTCTACTTTCCTACCATCAAGTACACCAAGAGTTAAATTGATTTTTTCAATACTAGGTTGTGTTTCAAATACAGATTTGATATTATCTAATGGTAGCGCAAACTGAGCATTGAATTTTTTTATGTAGGAGTTTAAAAATTCATTTGCTTGCTCAAGTGTGCCTACTCCGGCTAAGCGCAATTCAATTGGGAGTCTTGATTGCAGTGTTTGGAACATTCGTTCCACTCGTCCCTTAGCTTGTGGAATACTGGTGGTTTTAATATCGATTCCAAGTTGTTTGCATGCATAGCCAAATTGAGTGAAAGTGTCCTCTTCGATAGAAGGGGATCTTTTCTGTTTATACTCAAAAACTGTACGCCTATCGGTGTAAAACATATATGGAATACCGTAGGTTTTCAATATTTGCTCAAGTACATGATAATATCCATTTAGCGTTTCTTGGGCATCAAAATAAGCGCCTACAATAGCTCCGGTAGAATCGTCTACAGCGATATGAAGTTGGCTCTTGGACTCACCAAACCAAAGATGAACAGATGCATCCATCTGTAGCATTTCTCCAAAGTATGCACATCTCGGGCGCCTAGGATGTGCTTCTTCAATAGCAAGAATGGAGCTCTGAATAATACTAGCTTTTTCCTTCAATTTTGTAGACTTTCCCATATCTATTAGTTTTGCTTGTAAAGCTTTTTTAGTAACACGATTTGCCTTTGGTGACAGGATGAATTCCTGTAAAAGGATGGAACGTACAGTGTTTGATGAAACTGTAATTCCTTCAAAATCTTTTAATAGCTCTGAAAAATGAGTCAGATTGCTGTCTTCATACTTTGTGCGATATAAATCAACAATAGTTTGTCTTGTAGCATCTGGTAAAGCGTGTGCAGGTTTTACGCCACGGTTTCCATGGATAAAAAAGTTCTTTCCTTTTTCTTTATAGCCAATAATCATTCTATTAATATGTCTAACAGTGCAATTAAGTTCTATAGCTGCTCTTCTCTTATTGCCATTAATATCTACTAATTTTTTTATTATTTTATATTTTGCATTTTCATTCATCCTTAAATCTACCTTTCTGATTTTGTCCACCTCATTTCTTAGTCATGAGGTTTTATTATACTACATTCTTTTTGGGACATAATTAAATTCGATCAGAAATTTTCCACAAGATTATAATAAATACTTGACAAAGCTTGAGATAATTGATATATTATAAATATACCAAATGGTCGGTTCTGAAAGAGGTGATTAATTTATGAATGATACCAAAGAACATATTTTAAAAATTTCGCTCAGCCTTTTTCTACAAAAGAGCTTTAAGGAAGTTACCATGAAAGAGATTGTGGAGAAGACTGGAATGTCTAAGGGGGCCTTTTACCATTATTTTGAGAGCAAAGAACAGTTTTTTCTGGAAATGGTTAATCATTTTATTTCTGAGCTAAGTGTGGATTATAGTAAATTTAAAAAGGATTCATTATATCAATTTTATCACGATTATATAAAGTGTATGAATGACAATATGATTTATTCATTCTCGCACGAGCAAAATGCTATAGATAGTAGTTTTAAAATGAATTACTATGGTCTTATATTTGATGCCATAAAGCTTTTTCCCAGTTTTAGAGAAAGAATAAATGAGAATTTGCAAAGTGAACTAAAAGTTTGGGAAGAAATCATCAGTATTGCTAGATATAATGGCGAAATCAACTCATCCATGAGCGACCAAGAGGTCGCAAATATGTTTATATTCACAGGTGATGGTGTAGCACTGAATAGTATTATGAAAGATATTACCGAAGGTACACCGAATACTTTACTAATTGTATGGGATGGCTTATATAAGGGTTTAAAAGCATAATTTTTACAGTAATTTAACCGACTGGATGGTTTTGTATATAACAATACAAATTAAAGATTAAATCAAATGTTAAAAAGATGTAATAGGGGAAATAATTTTTTTAAAACTCAAAATTATTTTTTTTATAACCTTAAAACCAACTAGTCGGTTTTATTTATATAATATCTATTTGGTGTTCATTATAACAAAATGGCTAGATAGGAAAGAATGTTAGCTAAAAAAAGCAAATCTATTTTAAAGAAGGAGAATAATATGAATAAGAAGGAGAATAATATGATTAATAAAGAAGAAAAACAACATGAGAAGAAACTAGCTGGCCAAGCGATGGGTGAGAACACGCAGATTTTTCGTCACTCCGCTGGCATGGCAAACAAGTTCAAGTCACACATGGACTTTCACTTTACACGTGTTTTGAGTAAGGAGGCCTATGGTGGTGTTGCTACGGGTGAGTGCTTTGAAGCAGCTTCCCATGTAGTGGACGGCGATTTTAATAGCTACACGCAAGCTTGGCTTACTACAGCTAAGCGAGTTGAGGCCATAGCCTGGGACTGCCTGGAAAAAGGTCATAAGGTTAGTGCCCGTGAAGCATTCATGCGTGCAATGACATACTGGGGTTGCGTTGGAATGTACACAGGAGATAAGGATCCTCTTACCAAGGAATCAACCATAAAAACACGACTCTTGTTCAAAGAGGCTGGAAAGCTTTCTGATCCCATAATCGAACCTGTTGATATCCCATACGAGAACGGCAGGGTAATGAAGGGTTATTTCATCCGAGGGGGAGCTCCAGGTGAGAAGAGACCAACTTTGATAGGTATGGGCGGTGGCGAGAACTATCTTGAAGAGGTCTACCACCAGTGCGGCGCGGGAGCAGTTCGAAGAGGCTATAATTCGCTGATAATTGAGGTTCCTGGCCAGAAAGCAGCAATTTGGGAAAATCCTGATCTCTACTGGAGATGGGATGCCGAAGTTCCAATAGGCTATGCAGTGGATTATGCGTTGACTCGCCCGGAGGTTGATTCTAAGCGTATTGTTCTAATTGGACATAGCGTGGGCGGGTACTACGTGACGAGAGCTGCCTGCTTTGAGAAGCGCATCGCTGCCATTATCTCGAGTCCTGTTATTTGGGATATGCAATCTGGAATGTTGGCCGTACTAGGCTTCGATCCTACCAAACCTTATCCTCGTGATATGGAATCGCAGATAGATCCAAGCAACACAACAGTAAAATTTCTCTTGGAAGGAGATTTCCGCGCTAGATGTGGGCATGCTAATACAACTATTGCTGAGTGGATGGACTATTTAGGCACACACTCAGTATTGGGTCTAGAAGATAAAATTACTTGCCCGGTATTGAACATGGTAGGTGCGGGAGAATTTGGGCCTGAAAAACTCGTGGAAGAACGTCATCATTTTGCTATGCTTAAAAACCCCTTGAACAGGTTCAACCTAACCACAGCTGCGGAAGGCGGGGAACAGCATTGCACGGAAAATAATCTATTTCTCAAGAACCAGTTAGAAATGGATTGGCTTGATGAATTATTTGGTTTTAATAAGTAATGGATAGAACTATATAGCTGCTTTTCTGCACGATTTATACATTAACAGAGGGTACAGTCATTTGTTTTAAAATCACTCCAACATGATGTTATCTTAATGTTGGGGTGATTTTCATTAAGAGGACATAACGAGTTCTCCACAATTTCAAGGGCGGTTTCATAGTATCAGACTATAAACAAAGTTACATAATGAAGACCAAAATTTTTTTATAAAAAAGAGGTAATAATAATGGAAACAAAAATAGTTGAAAAACCAGAGATTGGCGATCCCACTATAGCTATAACATTTCTTTTTACAATGATTACAATATTATACTGGGGAATGTTTCAAGGCATTCTTAAGAATAATACAATATTGATTATTGGTCTGACCCAACTGGCTTGTTTCCCTGGATATATAATTGGTTCCATAATTTATTTTGTAAGAGGCGATGCGCTAAACGGATCTGTGTACATGATTTTCGCAACGTTATTTGCAGGTGTTGGCGGTTTGGCTAATATTGCTACATATGTTGGTGTTCTCAATGGGTTGGGATTAGATGGTTCCGTTTCGTCCATGGCTTTTTTATGGGGAGGATTAGCACTGATACCGGTATGCATAGTTAAGCGCAAAGAGCCAATTTTACCGCTATCAATGTTTGTAGTTGCAACATTGTTTTTGATAGTATATCCTCTTGTCGTACTTGGATACTTACCCTTAACATTAATGGTAGTGGTGAAGTGGATGGCATTGTGGATAGCAGTAGAAGGATTATATTCCCTTATGTCAGGTATAATGATATTAGGTGGTTGTAAAGGATTGCCAATGGGACCATCAATAATCAAATAATCTGTGTATCAGATCTAAGGTTATGAACAAATGCTGCATCTAACAGTAATGTAGCTACAGAAGAATTAATTTGGTTTTTTGAAACCCATATATGTAAGATGGTAGGACAGCTTAAATAATTTCTAGTCAGGAAAACAGAGTATGTAGGTGGACCATATGAAGATTGGTAGTAAATAATATTCTTAAAAGGCGATTTCAATATGTCTTTTATTTTTTTTTATTTTTACCATTTATAGTGTCAAGTTTTAGGCTTTAGACTGAGATACTACCAATATTCAAAGAATATGATAAAATAGGTCGCCCCAGCGAGGGCGACGCAGGAGCAAAGTCTACTGTGAAATAAAAGCAAAATAAAAATAAGTTTATATAGGGGTATGGTCTAAACAAATAGACAAATATACGGACAAACTGTTTGTCTAGACTTATTTTTATCATTTATAAACAACAATTTGTGAAAACTCTTAGCTTCAGACAAACAGTAAAGAATAGTTAATTAAGAAAATTAAAAAGTATTGGGTTTATGAGTAGATTATATGTATTGACAATTGTGTAATATTGCCATACAATGTGTATTGTGTACATAGTGTATATCATAGACATTAACAGCAGACAACACAGAGGAGAGTTCCAATGAAAATTATTATAGCAAATGTATCTGATAAGCCACTATACCAGCAAATAGAGGAACAAATCAAAGATGCAATACTTCGAAATGAATTAAAACAGGGAGAGATTCTTCCATCAATTCGGGCACTAGCCAACGACATTCATGTTAGTGTTCTTACTACTAAAAGGGTATATGATGAATTGCAATCAGAAGGATTTATTATAACTAAAGCAGGAAAAGGTTCATTTGTAGCACCTGAAAACCTTGAACTTTTACAGGAATCAAAGAGACAAATGGTAGAAATAAAACTTACAGAGGCATGGAAAACTGCTTCTTCTCTTGGAATTACCAAAAGTGAACTGTACGCTATGATGGACTTAATTTTTGTTGAGGAGGATGAAAAATGAAAAATATTTTAGAAGTAAATGGACTAAAAAAAGATTTTGGTACTTTTAGAATAGATAATGTTAACTTTTCATTACAAGAGGGTTGCATTACTGGATTTATTGGTATAAATGGTGCTGGAAAGACAACAGTTATAAAATCAATCCTTGGACTTGTAATAAAAGATGCTGGAAGTTTTAAATTATTTGGTAAAGAAATGGATAAAAATGAGCGAGAACTTAAAAATCGTATAGGCATTGTATTGGATGAAGGATATTTCTATGAAAACATGACGATGCAGGAAATGAAAAGCATTATTGCTCCTGCATATTCAAAGTGGGATGAATCGGTTTTCAAAAGTTATATCGAATCTTTTAAGTTGAAACTTAATCAAAAAATTTCTACTTTGTCTAAAGGTATGCGAATGAAATATGGCATCGCATTGGCGCTTTCCCATCATGCTGATTTGCTAATTATGGATGAGCCTACAAGCGGACTTGACCCATTAGTGAGAAGTGAACTTATGGACATACTATTGGAGTTTATTAAAGAAGAAGGGAAAAGCGTGTTCTTTTCAACACATATTACATCGGATTTAGATAAAGTTGCTGATGTACTGATTTTAATTGATAAAGGTAAAATCATCCTAAGTGAAGAAAAGGACATATTATTAGATACACATGGTTTAGTTAAGGGTGATACGAATATGCTCAATGACCATACAAGAAAATTGTTCCTATCATTAAATGAAACTGAGTATGGATTTGAGGGTATTACTAGCGAAAAAACTTATGTACGTGAGCAGATGAATGGCGTTCTAATAGAAAGGCCAACTATTGAAAATATTATGCTAGCATATATAGGCAGCTAAATAATGTAAATGATTATTTAGGGTAGTAAGAAGAATTTAGGGGGGAATAAAGATGTTATTTAGCCTTGTAAAAAAAGATTTTATATTAGGCAAAAATTATTTATTGATTTTGCTTGTTTTTGCAATTGTGGGACCAATTTATATGACAACTGCAATTAAATTTAGTAGTGGAGGATTTATGAACTTTTTTCCAACAGCACTCCTTATAGAATTTATGCTGATAGGTACGGTATCAATGGCAGAGGATAAATACAAAGGTGCTACGTTACTTTGCACAACACCTTATACAAGAAATTCATTAGTTAAAGCAAGGTATATATTTATCTTGATTATTTTTTTCTGTAACTACATTATATACACAATTACGGCATTTATCGCTCCAATAGGTATTCCCAAGCTGAATGTTTTTACCTTTGGAATTTCGCTTCTATTTTTAATTGTTTTTTTTGGAATTGGCATGACAATTGAATACAAGTTTGGTTATGAAAAAACTAAGTATGTATCAATGTGTGTTATTATGTTAATTTTCTTTGTGGTTCCTAGTATAGCAAAATGGTTAATTTCAAATAATATTGGATTCAAGATTTCAATTCCATTTTCAACCATAATCCAAAACTTGTTTCCATATGTTCTGGCGTTAGTAATTGGTGTTATTTCTATGAACTTATCTATTAGAATTTATTCAAAAAAGAATCTATAACAGTGATATTAATGTGTGTTCATTAAAAAATTAGTGAGGAGAATAGAAATGGAAGTAATTATATTTTTATTGGTATTTGTGTTATTATCATTTTTAATAAACATAATAGCAAATAAATTAAAAAAACATAAATAAATATGAATATGGATATATTATTATTATTTTACATAATAATTGTAAACTTATCTACATATAAAACATGTATACTTAATAAGTGTAAATTAAAGTTAAGCAAGGGTATTCTTTATAAAAGTTTTTTTAATTTACAAATACTATTGACTTGTACCTTACAGACACCATTATAGTTAACTTAAAGGTTAGCTAACTTTTAAGTTTATTGGAGGTGCTATTAATGAATATTAAAATTGTATCAGATAAAACCGGATTGACAAAAAAAGCCATCAAATATTATGAAAATGAAGGATTGATTAGTCCTTTAAAAAATACTGATACCTTACTTAGAATATTTCCTGGAAACTTTGGACGGATTATTGTTACTATGTATGAGCTGTTTTTAAGAATTAAAATTGATAATGATGAAAAAAAGAAAACATGGCTAAAGCTTGTGGAATTTTTGGATTCAGTAGACGAAGTAGATGAAAATGATTATTTAATAAAAGAAATTAATAAATTTAATACACATAAGTTAGATGAAGTAAAAAAAAGGATGGATACTAAATTTAAAGACTTAATAGACCCCTTGATAAATTATGATGAGAATATTAAGAATAATATGGTAAATCATCAAACTGATTTTGCAAAAGATCTAAAAGGAAATGAAGAAGTTAAGCAGAAATTCAGTAAAACTATTGAAATAGCAAAGCACATGCTAAAGATAATTGGACCAATTCAAAAAGACTTTGAAGATTATTTATGTGTACTTAATGAAGATTATAAAAAGTATAGAGAAAATAATACCAAGATGGTGTCCCACGTTAATGAAGCAGTAAAAGATAAACTAGGATTTACAACTAACGAATTAATAAAATAACTTACATTAAACATCAATAGCATTACCAATAGTAAATTAGAGAATGATGCTGGATAGATATTCAAGCACAAAAGATTCCCCACTTTTCTTTTGCGCATTGAAGGTTTTCAGGAGTGGTAGCTTCATTTACTGAACCATAAATTGCTTTTAGATCTGCTACAAATGCTTTTCTATCTCTATACCCGGATTATTCATGAACAGCTACTGCATAGTTTAAAACTTAAGTATCTTCCACCTTTTACTATTTTAGCAGCAATCTTAATTAGCTTTGTTCTAATAGTTTCAATGGATAACGCAAGTGAAGTATTGCAGAATCGTCAAATATAAAAAGGCGAAAAGTAGATGATATGCCTTACCCAAAAGGGAATGTAGGATGATTGCCGTAATTGTTTACGTGCGGTAATAAGATGACAGAGATAAAGCTCAATCCTATGAGTTTATGGGTACATCCTAAGTGAGTCATAATTATCCAGACAACTGGACAAGGTTAAGCCCTATGGTCTCCTGCAAAAATGGTAGGCAAATCGTGAGAAATGTACAATGCTCAGAGGGTAAAGGATGCCGGAAAAGCGAATGCTCTATGTAATATAGAGTATAGGAATTCAAGATTTGTTCCAACCATCTGTAAAATCTCTGAATAAAGTCACAAAGAAGATAAGTGAAATTATACATCGGATGGGAAAAAAGCAACTCTAATCCTACCGTCTGACATACCAATTGTTAGGCACGAAATAATTAAACTTGACATGAACCCGTACACAGAAAAAGAATATTTTTTGATAAAGAGAGAACGAATAAGGGCCGCTAGAAGAATGGCATATAAGGGAGCAGCCGCTTTCAAGTTTATGTTAACAAAAATGAAAAATTTGAAAGGTTAGGATGCGTGAGCCGTGTGAAGGGAACCATTCAAGCACGGTCATTAGGAGAGAAGAAACTCGAAAGGGTTCTGACTTATCCAACACAGTTGGAAGAAATAAAAAGGAGATACAAGAGTATATAAAAAATCAATTACAAGAAGATATATCAAGTGATCAAATTAAAATACTGAAAATAGTTACTCCACTGTCACCTGCACATCTTTATGCTTTGACAGCAATATTGCGGGAATAACTGCAATTACTATAAATCCAATGGACCACCCAAACGCAACATTGTATGCACCTTCAACTGTTTAGATATCACTTAACCCATGACTAGAAAGTTGATATTGGAGGATTGTTGCAAGGATGGACGGACCGAATGCCCCACCAATTGTCTGTGAAATTCTGGTGGTAATACTGGCATCAGGAACTTGATCTCCACTTAATCCTAGATAGGCAGAGGCCATAATGGGAATGAATAATCCACCAAGACCAGCTCCTCGTAAAAGCATAGCAGATGCCAGTAATACCTGATTTGTATCAGCACCGGCAAATGCGAATGGTAATGTACCAACAATTGTTATAACAAGACTTATCATAATTATTAGTCGCGAACCTATACTGTCAGTGGGTCTACCCACCAAGCTTCTAGGCTGCTGACTTAAAGGTGGTTGTGCAATGTAAAGCCTTTTAGCTGCTGCTGTTATTTGACCTTCTTCTGCTATTGCAACAAAGTACCTAAGTTGTTTAATATCCATACATTTCCCCCTCTTATCCCTTGAACTGATAATTAGGCATCATCAAAGAAATAACAAGTCAGTACTCTGGTCTATTTTGTGGTATGCAACGCCCTCCATAACCATTACATATATCAATATGCGCAAGGTTTTGGCTCCTCGCCTAACGCAAAATATCCTCAGAATCTTTGACTCGTTATTTCTTTTCAGATGCCTTATTTCTTTCAGATTACTTTTGTATATGATTTTAGTATACCATATATATGAAACATATATTATTAATATACCAATACCTATGCTATAATCATATTTGCGTGGATAAAACATGCAATATTTTTTTATACTGGAGTGATAATTATTGTCTAAACTTTTTAAATTTCTAAAACCATATAAAAAAGAATGTATTTTAGGACCCATCTTTAAGCTTATAGAAGCAATGTTAGAACTTTTGCTTCCAACACTTATGGCACTTATTATAAATAATGGTGTAACAACACACAATACAAATTATGTATTAAAAATGGGTGGAATTATGTGTGCTATGGCAATCTTAGGCTTTTGTAGTTCTATGACATGTCAGTATTTCGCAGCCCGTACTTCTCAAGGCTTTGGAACTAATTTGCGTAACCATTTGTTTGAACACATATCTAATTTTTCCTATGTGGAAATAGATAAGTTCGGTACAGCGTCACTAACAAATCGTATTACTAATGATGTAAATCAGCTTCAACTAGCAGTTGCTATGCTTATTCGTCTTGCATTTCGAGCTCCTTTTATATGTATTGGGGCTATTATTATGTCAATGTTACTTGACCTTAGATTGGCACTTATATTGATTGCGTCTACACCGGTATTTGGAATTATTATATACCTTATCATAAGTAGAACTTCTCCACTTTACCGTAAATATCAAAATAGGTTAGATAAACTTGGTCTAGTTATTCGTGAAAATCTTTCTGGTATACGTGTAATTCGTGCCTTTGCAAAGACAAAGAACGAAAAAGTAAGATTCAAAGCCGCAAATGATGATTTAACTTCAACTGCGGTTTTAGTTGGTAAAACATCTGCTCTACTAAACCCTCTCACAACTCTTGTTATGAATGTAGCAATAGTTGCTATTTTATGGGCTAGTAGCTATCATATCAATGCTGGTACCCTTTCTCAAGGTACAATTATTGCATTTGTAAATTACGTAACACAAATATTATTGGCACTTGTTGTAGTATCAAATCTTGTTATTGTATTTACAAAAGCCTTAGCTTCTGCTAATCGTGTTAATGAAATACTTGATACTGTAGTCTCAATGGAAGACAATGGTAGTTACATAGAAAAAGCTTGTCATGATGAAGTTGCTTCTATTAAGTTTAACCAAGTTGATTTTGCTTATAATAGTGCAAGTGATCCAGAACTAACGGATATTAACATAAGCATTAATAAGGGCGAAACAGTAGGTATCATTGGTAGTACAGGCTCTGGTAAGTCCACTTTTATAAATTTAATTCCAAGATTTTATGATGTAACTAAAGGTGAAATACAAGTAGATGGAATAAACATTAAAGATTATTCTATGAAGAAACTTAGGGATAAAATCAGTATGGTACCTCAAAAATCCGTGCTTTTTACAGGTAGCATTAATGATAATATTCGTTGGGGAAAGAAAAACGCTACAGAAGAAGAAATCGTAGCTGCCGCAAAAATAGCTCAAGCAGACGAATTCATTAGAAAACTTCCTAATGGCTATAATACGCTGGTATCTCGTGGTGGCAATAACTTTTCTGGTGGTCAAAAACAAAGGCTTACAATTGCTAGGGCAATAATCGCCACGCCTGAAATTTTAATATTGGATGACTCCTCCAGTGCACTTGATTTTGCTACAGATGCATCCCTTAGAAGTGCCCTTAAAAATTGCAGTGATAGCATGACTGTGCTTATTGTTTCACAGCGTGCCAGCTCTATAAAACACGCAGATAAAATTATTGTATTCGATGATGGAAAGATAGTAGGAGTAGGCAAACATCACTATCTTATGACAAGTTGTGAAGTATACAAAGAGATATGTCTTTCACAACTTTCAGATAAAGAGGCTAGATAAGGCATCATCAAAATGATTATATAGGGCAGTATGAGGAATACAAGGAGGATAATAAATAATGAATAAATCTATTATTAAAAGAATCATAAAATATATGTCAAAAAGCAAACTATATATGGTGTTTTCTCTTTTTAGTGCAATTATAACTGTGATTGCAAGTCTTATCGCTCCAATGCTCATAGGTAAAACCATAGATAAGATGACAGGTAAAGGTCTTGTAGACTTTAGCTATGTATTCAAAGTGCTAATTATAATAGCTCTAGTGTATATTGTTGGAAACATCTTTAATTGGCTTTTGACATATTTAACTAACTTAATAGCTTTTTCTTCAGTTAACACTATTAGGCATGATCTTTTCAAAAAAATAAGCACACTACCATTAAAATTCTTTGACAATAGTCCTCATGGTGATACCATAAGCAGGTTTGTCAATGATATAGAAACAATTTCAGATGGTATGATTCAAACCCTATCAACACTTCTTACAGGTATTGTTACCATTGTTGGCGCTATAGGGTTTATGTTCTACTTAAATCGCGTTATGACATTAGTAGTTTTGATTTCTTCTCCCGCTTCTTACTTTGTGGCAAGATTTATTACAATAAGATCTCAGAAAATGTTTAAAAAGCAAGCTAAGATTTTAGGTAATTTAAATGCTTATATTGAGGAAATTATTGAAGGTCAAAAAATTGTAAAGGCATTTAATTATGAAGGTGATACCATTAAGAAATTTAAGGATATCAATAATGATTTATGTGAAGTAGGCACCAAATCTCAATTTTACGGTTCGCTGTCAGGTCCAACTACAAGAGTTGTGAATAACATAATCTATTCAATTGTTGGTGTCATCGGCTGTTTTGCTGCTATTTTAGGCAAACTTACCGTAGGTGATATATCAAGTTTTCTAATATATTCCACCTTATTTTCAAGGCCTATAAACGATATAACCGCAATATTTACACAGATCCAAGCAGCAGCAGCTTCTGCAGAACGTGTATTTTATGTTATGGACATGGAATCTGAAGTAAGTGACAAAAAATTGCTATTGATCTTCATAACAATGAAGGTGTGATTTCTTTTAGAAATGTAGCTTTTGCATATACACCAAAACACCCACTTATCCAAAATTTCAATCTCACTGTTAATCCGGGTAGCAGAGTAGCTATCGTTGGTAAAACTGGTGCAGGCAAAACAACTCTTGTGAATTTATTGATGAGATTTTATGAGATAAACAGTGGCGGTATATTTATTGATGGTACTAATATAAATGAAATAAGTCGTGATAGCTTGCGTACTAATTTTGGAATGGTTCTTCAAGAGACCTGGCTTTTTTCAGGAACTATAAAAGAAAATATAGCCTATGGTAAACCTAATGCTACAGAAGATGAAATAATTAGTGCTGCTAAAGCATCTGGATCTCATAGCTTCATACGCCATTTACCTAAGGGTTATGACACTATAATTACTGATTTAGGTGAAAATCTTTCCCAAGGTCAACGACAGCTTCTTACTATTGCAAGAGTAATGCTTGTGGATCCTCCAATGCTTATTTTAGATGAAGCTACAAGCAATATTGACACGATAACTGAACTTAGAATCCAAAAGGCATTTCTTAAAATGTTAGAAGGAAGAACCAGTTTTGTTATAGCACATAGGCTTTCTACAATAAAAGAATCTGACATAATTTTAGTCATGGATAACGGTAATATTGTTCAAAGTGGAACCCATGAGGGATTGTTAGAAAAAGGTGGACAATATGCTGAACTTTATAATAGCCAGTTTGCTCCAGTGTAACTTTAAGATACTTACTATTGGAAATATGAAGATGATATTTAGCATTTGCAAGTTTTACTGCTTATTCTGAAATAAAAGATAATGTTAAATTAATTTCATTCTTGTTTTGTGCCATACCGTTTTTATTATTCATTAGGCATATAAGCGGAACAGCTGGATATACATTTTGGGGTAAGATACTAGATTGGGAAATAACTAAGGGCATAATGATTAATCTAAACCCAATATGGGCTAAAATACCATCTAATAATGGAAGTATTTTCAGAATTTACACATCTCCCACATTAACTTGGTTTTTTACACTGGTTTATATTAATTGTTTTCCATCCATGCATGTTTCAATAGCATTCGCTGTATTTCTATTAGTGTTAAGAGAGAAAAATAAGATCTTTAAAATGGTTTGAGGATTATTTTGCCTTAGTGTAATATATTCAACTCTATATCTTGAAGTACATTGGGTACTTGATGTTATAGGTGGTTTGATTTTAGCATATTGTACAGTGAAATTAGTTGATTTTATAATAGCTAAAGGTAAAAAACTTTTGTATAAGCCATTTTAAAACTAATTTATTATAAAAAATTCCAATTTCTAAGAATAAAAAACTTTATTAAAATTTGGAGTTTAGCCCAGTAATACAAAAAGTTTTTTTATAAGATGTTACAATGTATAACAATAATTATTTGGGAGAGATGGGTAATATTATGCTAAAAATTATCGGAATAAAAAATAAAAACGGTGTTATGAATAGGAGCCTATAATTATATTTGTTAGTTTAATTATAGTTGTAATATTAACAATAGTATTTATTTTGAATAATAAAACTGAAAGTGGTAATACAATTAAAAAAAGTCACAGGACAACCCATGAAGAATCATCTATGAATAAAAGAGAAAGCGCCGTGCCTAATAAAAATGTAAAAATGCAAGCAGGTGAAGTAGCACCTTGGAATATTAAAAGAACTGATGGTAAGAAGATGGCTTATCTAACATTTGATGATGGGCCATCTATCAATACTACATCAATATTACAAATTTTAGATCAAAACAAAATAAAAGCCAATTTTTTCATAATAGGATCAAACGCAGAGAGATATCCTGATCTTGTGAAAAAAGAATCAGATGATGACGAAATTATTGGAAATCATACTTACAGTCATCAGTTAGATTATAAGGAAGGGACAGAAAATTTTGTTAGAGATTTGGACAAATGTGATGGAATTTTAAAATCAATATTAGGCAAAAAATACAATTCTGAACTAGTTAGATTCCCAGGTGGACCATTTGGTAATAGATTAGCACCTTTTAGAAATGCCACTACTAAAGCAGGTTACAGATATATAGATTGGAATGATGAAACAAATGATTCTGAAAGTTTCAATCCTAGTGTACCATATTTATTAAGTCAACTTAAAAAAAATACTGTAGGGAAAAATGTGGTAGTAGTCTTAATGCATGATGCGGGGGCAAAAAAAAATACAGTACAAGCTCTTACACAGGTAATAGATTATTTAAGATCTCAAGGTTTTAGTTTTGATACAAT
The DNA here is from genome assembly GCA_963725425.1 of uncultured Clostridiaceae bacterium. Classification (GTDB taxonomy): domain Bacteria; phylum Bacillota; class Clostridia; order Clostridiales; family Clostridiaceae; genus Clostridium_I. Next base: position 466,725 of record CAVRYJ010000040.1, on the reverse strand, counting down.
AAAGTAAAATATATGAGGATACCAGAACTTTTACTTTTACTAAAGAAGGAATGTTGAAAATATGAATTTAGACTAATTAGACTTATTTAGACTGTATAATTATTTATGCTTTAAAAGAAATGGAATGGTTTGGGAAAATAACAGATGATATATTTAATCAATGCTCTTGGTCCTTAGAAAAAGGTTTAAACATGTTTGCAAATATTTATTTTAAGTGTGTTACACCAGAATATGTTAAAATCTTAATTGGATTAAGATCTCCTCAACATGAATGTTTATATCACTTAATTTTGGCTTTATATTTACATATGAAGCATTAAAATGTAGGCTATCTAAATTTCGACTGAGTAGTGCAGAAGAAAAGACTAAAATTATTGAATTTGGTAGATTTGAAAAAGAAAGGGCAAATCGAAATGGAAGATGCAAGCCAGAAACTCAGTTGGTGTAGTAAAATATGCTGATGATTTTGTAGTTGTATGCAAAACAAAAGAAGAGGCTATAAATATCTATGAAAAAATCCAACCATACCTTGATAAAAGAGGGTTAGCACTTGCCGATGATAAAACTAAAATCACGCATATTAGTGAAGGATTCGATTTTCTTGGATTCAACCTAAGGCAGTATAAAATTAATACTGGCATGCGATTATTAATAAAACCATCAAATTGAACAAAAACTAAAAGAAAAAGGGTTTGAAGTTGTTGGTAGCTTTGCATGTAAGGGTTATGATACTTTTGGACCATTCAAATTAATTGGAGGAATCGCCAAGGGCAGACCCAATGAAAATGATATTCAAAATGTCAAAAAATTTGCAGAAAAACTTTAGGCTATTATGTCGTATAATTTGCAATATCTATACTAATGCAGTAAAAATCATTGAACTTTCTTAACCTATTCGTTGTTAATATATCTACATAGATAAGCTTGTACGCTATTTCTAAAGTTTAATTTAATAGTGGCAACTGTTCCCCCTATTAAATTAATAAATTATTTGGCTCTAATCATTTCCCTTATTTGCTCACAGATATCTTGTTCTGAGTACTCATAAAAATATCCATTTTCATCTATTTTAAGTTCTTTGCCAAATTTCTCTAAAATCAGTTTTTCTGTTTTTTTAGATATCTTTAGAAGTGATTTTTCTCTTAAATCTTGTATATATTTTTTAGTTACTATCATTTCATTTTCCTTTCATTAATGCAGATGCTAGAACCATATTTGTATATATAACACTATATATTTTCATAAAGCTTACCTTGCAATATCTTTAACTGTTCTTTAAGTCTCTTATTTTCTGCTTCTAATTCCTTAATCTTTTTGTTTTTAGAAGATATAACTATGTCCTTACTTGATGCTGTCATTTCTTTTTTTATATACTTAGATTTCAAAGTACCTACACTTTGATCACGTAATGTCTCAATGCGTTCTCTAATCACACTATTCTTATATAAATATGCCTTAGATACTCCTGAAACCTGAGAAACAGAATTGAAATTAATATTTCCTTTGTTCTTTATAATAGTGCGTATACACAAATCTACTTTCTCTACAGTCGCTTTCTTTTTTTCTTCTGCATACTTTATTAAGCCATTAATATTAATATTAGTTTTATTACTCATTACGCTCATCACCTACATATTCTCGCTTTTTCTTACCTGCCTTATGATATAGTTTACCTTCTTTCAGTACATTCAAAATTGAATTTAATTTATCCAATGCTATTTCATTTTTTTCAACCCAAACAGTTCTTCCAAAACGTTTGGCTCGTTCTATTTGTTTTTTAGTTTCATCTATTTCAATTTCAAACTCATGTGTAAATTCAGGACTAGTGCACATGTTACTACATGTTAGGCATGGATTTAACTGATGATTACATTGAACCTTATCAGGTTTAAAACAGTATCCAAGAGGTATTCTGACAGCATCAAGATTTTTTCTTATATATTCCCACTCAATCAAATCATTATTTTCAGTACTAGGCTCTAGTTCTTCTAATTTTCCATCACTGATGCTTACTCTGAAAAGTCCTGATTTTACAACTTGTTCCCATGATTTTCTCATTGTTGTATCTAACAATTTAGCATATTTTAATGTCATTTCTGGAGTTTCATGACCAAGCCATTTTTGAACATGTAGCAAATTCATTCCATTATTTATTAGTTCTACAGCTTTTGTATGCCTAAAAGCATGATTTCTAAAATGGAATACATTTCCTTCTTCATCTACGATTTTCCTATCAACTGCTAGTTTGTTAAATACTCTAGAAATGTTTCTGGATGAAGGAGGTCTACCCATTCGTTCAGGACTAGTGCTAACAAATAAGAATTTATTTGGATTTATTCCTGATTGAAATAAGTTTTTTGCTATTTCCACCTGTCCTTTTATTACAATTGCAACTTCTTCGGTTATAGGTATTCTATGATTGATAGTTTTGGTCTTACTTAAATCGGCTACAACATACCATCCGCCATTAACTAGTTCTAAGCACTTACTATATCTCATAGTTAATACATCTGAAATTCTCATTCCTGTAGCTCTCAATACAATTGCAATAGGGATGTATGTTTTTTTTAAAAACTCAATATTATCATCAAATTGTTGCAATACGTATTCTGGAATATATTTTTCAGTGCTAAAATTCCAAACTTGCCATTTAGGCATATCTTCTTTAAATAACAATGTGTGAACTGGCTTTACAGGTGATTCGCTATAATCAGCAGCTTGTATGTATCCTAAAAATAACTTTAGTTCAATTAAAAAACTCCATACCGCCATTTCAGTATTTTTACTTTTTTTAAATACATCGTTCATATATTCTATATATCTTTCAATATCTTCTCTGTCTAACTTGCACAAATCATTCCAGTCTGGATGTCTTTCTGAAATAAAAGTTGAGAATAGTCTCAACTGCCTTATTTTTTTCTCACAATATCCAAAACTATATCTATTTAAACATACCCTTAGATAATTTTTAGCTAACTTTTTGAATGCTTGAGGTATATCAACAAATTTAAAGTAATATTTTGTTGCGACAATTGATATTTTAGATGGGTTTATATTTCTTACATCCCAAATATCTTTCTCAAATTCGTTTCTTATGTCATATTTCTTCATATAATAATTATTTAGGTTTCTGAACAATAATAATATATACCTTATTCGTTCGTCCCCAAATTGCATTTCCTTCATGAAATTTCTTAATTTCAAAGAAATATTATCAATATTTAAATCTATAATGCTGTAACAAAATGGATAATTTGAAGATATTAATTGAATCAATTCATTCATTCTCTTAAACTTGTAATCACAACTAACGCTCCATCTATAACTTTTTATGTTTTGTTGAATAAAAAACTTAATTTCATTTTTGAAATTTTCATTTTTGAGAATGCTAAATTCTATTAATCCATTTAACTTTTTTCCATTTGGATTATATATGTCAAATGATCCTATACTTAAGTCCCAAGTATCATTCAACCATTCACCTTCAAGTTTAATTTCTCTTATAACTTCATTTTTTAATAAGCTTTGTTGCTTTGTATCCAACTCTATTCAAATCCTTTCATATCAAGATTTAATGTCATATTAGATTTTACTTTTTCCCAATCTTTTCTTAAATCTTCGTCACTGGGATGGATATACATTTGGAAAGTAGTTTGAAAACTTTTATGTCCCGCTCTCATTCTTAGATGTTCTGCTCCCCATCCACATCGTCTTAACTCTGTAAGAGATGAGTGCCTAAGCATATGAGGGTTTATACTAAAACATAATTTTTTCTTTAATCTATTAAATAGTGAAACAACATCTTGATATTCCATTGGTTCATACTTATTTTTTCCTGTAAGCTTAATAAAAACAAAATTTGTATCTACTTCATCACAATGCACTTCAGCAATATAATCCATAAACTCATCCATTAATTCCTGCGAAACGTCAATTGCTCTAGGACTGTATACATTCTTAATTTCTGCTTTGTTTGTAAGCTCTCCACGATCTCTTATAAATATTTTTGTTTCTGATATATTAAAGTCTTCTATCCACAGACTCAAGGCTTCGCCTATTCTCATAGAACTTTCCCATAAAAGTTTAACAAGAAATAAATCTCTTTTATTTGTACAACTTTCCATTAACAGTTTAATCTGCTCACGCTCTAATATTTTAGGTTTTATTTTAGGAACTTTTAATTTAATAATGTTAGTTTTAAACATCTTATTTTTGTTTATATGATATAAAAAACCTTTAAAACCCTTCTGCGAATATGGAGAAAATCTCTTAAGTTTTTCGGACATTTGATTTTTATAATTTTCATGTCTCATTATATAGTCATAAAATATTAATACTGTATTAAGAATTGCGTTTATTGTTCTAGCGCACCGTTTACTTTCTTGTACTCCAATATATATAACTTTAATACTTTCTTTTGGCATCTGTAGCCAGCCGACAAAATTGGCAATGTCATCAATACTAACATCTAAATAATCTATTTTTAATTGCTCTAGAAATTCAAAATATAGTTTCAAATGGTAACTATATGTTCTTAGAGTATTTCTAGCAGCGCCTGTATTGTCTCTATATTTTAAAAATTTGACTACAGGTGTAATAATCTTCGCTTCATTATTTACTAATATATATCTTTCTTTTCCATCTCCTTTTATGACTGGTTCTACTCTCATAACATCATCTCACTTTTCTTTTCATATACTTTAAATTCTATATTATTAAAGTATAGTTATTTAATATTCAACGATATTATGATGTGTATTTTTATAACTTTATATACTATGAATACTACTATTTTTAAAGGTATAGTTAGTTCTTAAATTATGCCATAATACCTAAATGAATAATGGGATTAAGAAAGCCTAACGCAACTTCCCATTATCTAATATGCTTATGTTATACAATATATTTTAAAATCATATCTTATTTTTTATGAGAAATATAGTTGAAAAAGAGGTATAAATTATGATAAAACCAATTGTAAAAGATATATTGTTTTTAGGACAAAAATCAGAAGAGGCAACTAAAAATGATATAGTAGTAATTGATGATTTAATAGATACATTAAGTGCAAACTTAGATTGTTGTGTTGGATTGGCTGGTAATATGATTGGAGCGAAAAAGCGTATATTGGTATTTACTGTAGGCAACCTTATTGTGCCTATGATAAATCCATCTATATTAAAAAAAGAAAAGCTTTATGAAACAGAAGAGAGTTGTTTATCTTTAAATGGCTTTAGAAAAACAAAGAGATATGAAATGATAGAGGTGAAGTATCTTGATAGAAATTTTGACAAGCAAAAGCAAGTGTTTAATGGATTTACAGCACAAATAATTCAACATGAAATGGATCATTTTGAAGGTGTAATAATTTAAATGATAGATGTGAATAAACCAGTAACCAATCCAGAACTGGTGGTTGCTTTAAAAGTAATGGAGGAAAATACAACAATTAAATTTAGTATAATTGAATATACAGATAATCAGTAAATCTTTTTAGCATTTGCGGATTGGGATGAGTTGGGTAAGTGGCATAAAGGCGAAAATAAGCATATTTTGACTTTTGATGATGTAGCTGCAATGGTATTAGATGAAAAAGGAAATTTAGATGGATTTATAATTAAAAATTGTTAATGATGGAGTGAATTCAAATGAAAATTATAATTATCGGATGTCCAGGAGCAGGGAAATCAGTGTTAACTATGAGAATTAATGAGCTTTTGTTTTACCCAGTTATGCATTTAGATAAGGTATATCATACTAGTGGCAAATTACATATAACAAGAGAAAAATTGGTTACAGAAATAAATAACTTTGCAAATAGATATGATAAGTGGATTATTGATGGCAATTATATATCTACGCTTGAAATGAGAGTTCAATTAGCTGATACAATAATAGTATTAAATATATCATCTGCTATCTGCTTAATAAATGCATATAGCAGAGCAGAAGAATATATTAAACAAGGGACAAATAGAGATGATATGGCTGAAGGTTTTGATGAAACTATTACGGAAGAGTTTGCTAGTTTTATTGAAAACTTTGAGAAAGATACTATGCCAAAAATTAAAGAGATATTGAGAAATTATAGGGATAAAAACGTTAAAATTATAAACAATTATAGAGAGTTAGAAGAGTTTATAGATTACTTAAAAAAACAAAACAAAATAAATAAGCAATAATTTATAAATGTATTTTCTAGCAAAAACTATGATTAGATAGTGGACAATTTTCAAGAGTATGCTTAAGCTCAGTCAAATTAGAAATCTCATAAGTAGGAATTATTCCGATTTTATTTTCAATTCTCTTAGGATTGTACCAACATGTATCTATACCAAAATTTATTCCACCTTGTATATCAGAGGTTAAACTATCCCCTACAATCAATACTTTGCTTTTGTCAGTATGCTTTATATTGTTTAAAGCATATTCAAATATTTTAGGATCAGGCATTGATACCTTAACCTCTTCAGATACAACTATCGCTTCAAAAAAATTTGATATAGTAGATTTTCTTATTCTTTTATTCTGTACTTCTTTAAGTCCATTGCTAACTATAGCTAGTCTATAATTTTTATGCAAATTTTCTACAAGTTCTAGACTATCCTCAAATAAAAAGGAAGCATTTGCTAAATGCTTCATATAAGCTTTGGCAAAAATATTTTCATCAAAGCTTACATTTAAACTATCTGATAATCTTCTAAATCTTTCCACCTTTAGTTTCTCCTGAGTAATATGTCCATTCTCAAAATCTTTCCATATAGCTGTATTTATGGTTTGATATATTTTTAAGTGATAATTTTCATCATATTCTATATTAAATTCTAGCATAGTGTTCTTAAAGGCTTCTCTTTCAGATTTTTTAAAGTCAAATAAAGTATCATCTGCATCAAATAATATTATTTCGTATTTCATATTTACCTCCAAATTATAAGAGAAGATTTTTTATATATCTATGAACTCCTTCTTGCTTTACAACTCTTTATAAATATAATAATATATTTATAACAGTTTGAACATGACACATGTCATGTTAAGGAGGATTTATGAAAAGAATTTTTAATAACAACCTTTTAAGTAATTATATTGCTAAGCATGATATAGAAAATATATTTGATAAGGACTTAATTAAGCTTATGGAACTTCATTTTTATGAAAAAGATGAGTGTATTTTTAAAGCTGATACTAACCTAAAATATTATTATTTGCTTGTGGATGGGAAAATTAAAATTTCATATCCTTTTGAAAATGGTAAATCAATGCTATTAAAGTTTTATAAAGCATTCAATACTATAGGAGATTTAGAACTTTTAAAAAAGCGACCTATAACCTGTGATATTTAAGCAACGGAAGATACCTATTTAATAGCCATCCCTTCAGATATACTTAGAAAATCATATTTGGATAATTCTAAGTTTTTACGACACTTAGTAGAGTCTTTAAGCGAAAAACTTTATGTAACTATTAATAATAGTTCCTACAATTTTGTATATCCTCTTATAAATAGATTGTCCAGCTATTTAATTGAGCATTTAATAGATAAAAACTATATAGTTTTAAATTCATCTTTCCTAGAGATTGCTCAATTTTTAGGAACAACCTATAGGCATTTAAATAGAACTTTAAAAGAACTTGAAGAAAAATCAATTATAAAATGCAAGAATAAAACAGTATATATATTAGATGAAAATAGGCTCCGAGAATTAGCTAAAAACTTGTATATAAAATCGCTATAGTTTAGAATACAGCAAAGCTTTATACATAACTAAATAAAATTAAAGTCAATAACTAAGATTTCACGTTTAGTATTGAAGATGTAACAATAAAAAGTGAATGTTCTGGGGCTCCTTATCTTGATAAAGAAAGATTTAATAATTGTGAAGTAGGACTTATTGATATTGGTGGACTTAATATGCAGTTTTGCAAATATGTAAATGGTGTAGCAATACCTGAAAGCAGACTTACAGAAATGACAGGCTCAAACAAGCTAGTTCAAGATATAAAATTTAGGTTTAATATCAGATTGTTAAAAAAAGGAGGAAAATGTATGATTGAATCAAAACCTTGGGATTGGAGCAAAAATGAAAGTACCCAATGGTTAATTCCTACAATAGAATCATGGAAATCAAAAGGATTTAAGAAGTTTCTTGATTTAGGATGTGGATTGGGGAGACACTGAATTTGTTTTGCACAGAAAGGATTTGAAGTTAATTCTGTAGACTTATCCGATTATGGTGTAAATCACTTAAAAAATTGGGCAGAGAAAGAACGCTTAAATATTACAGCAGACGTATGCGACATGCTTAATCTACCGTTTGCTGATGATACATTTGATTGTATAATAGCGTACAATGTTATCTATCACACTGATACTAAAGGATTTAATAAATCGGTTGAAGAAATAAAAAGAGTATTGAAAAATAAAGGAGAACTATTTATTACCCTACTCTCAAAAGACAGTTTGACATTTCAAAGTGCTGATAAGTATAAACATATTGATAATAATACTATTTTGAGAGATGAGGACGACACAGAAAGAAATGTCCCTCATTTTTATGTTGATATTGAAGATATAAGAAAATATGTCATTGAATTTGATTTTATAAATATACCTGTCGAACAAACAGAGTATAACATAGAAAATACAGAAAAAATGTCCAAACACTTCAATCTGATTGTTAAAAAAAATGACTTTCTATAGAACAAAGGCAATTCTATATTTGTAATTATGACTAACTTTTCTTAAATTACGACTATAATTATTTTATTGAAATAGTAATTGGTAAAAATGTTTCGAATTTGGGCTATGTAAATAAAGAAATTTTTAAATATAAAAAAACAACAGCTACAGGTCCTGTATCTACAGTATTTGAAAGAGAAAATACTATTGTTAAAAAAGTTAAAGGCCCTAAAATTCAAGAAATAGATGGTTATGAAACATTGGTATCACTCATCAGTAAAATAAAAGATATAAGAAATAGTTTTGAAACTCCAATAAGAAAAGGCATAGAAGACATTTTTTTATTATGTAAAACTCCTGTATTATATAGTACACCAGATGTAATTAGGGCATCAATTAGAAATCAGAACCCAGTAATCAAAAATGGTAGAATAGTTTCACTGGCTTTAATTGAGGAAATTGATGGAATATTGAAATCAAACAAGCTTGAATATTATAGGGAAGTACTTAGGGATATACTAAATATTGAGCATGTTAATATTATTAATATGGGGCAAGATTTAAAAAACTTGATATTTTCATTAACTAATGGACAGGAAAATACTATTAATCAGATAAGAAGGAGTATATCAATACTTAAAAGACGACTTGGTATAGCAAGAGGCGAAGGAAAGAGTTATATCTACTCTAACTATAATCCAAGGTACGCCCAATATGCCATAACCATATTGAGAACATTTTATAACTTCTGTTGGGCTTTCAGGAGTGGCAACGGTGATGTGTTAACTCCTGCACAGAGAATAGGTATTACTGATAAACAGTCTAACTACACTGATATAATATATTTTTCTTAACTCTCATTTGTTTCATTATATTGGAAAAGCCTACTGAATAGTTTATAATATATACATACAATAGTAAAATTTGACTAACTAATTCAAGTGTTTTTAGGAACTGATTTATAAGTTTTAATTAGGAGGAAAATATTGTGGCTAATCAAGATATTTTGAATGTTGAGGATGTATTTAATATGTTAGATTACAAACTTGCTGACCAAGCAACACTATGGAACAGTTTTTACTCAGAGAGATGGGCTAAGGCTCCATTTATAGTACATCCCGATTTACCTGACGAAAATCTAAAAAGATATTTTACAAGTGGAGTAATCGCTCCAAAAACCGTCCTTGAACTTGGCTGTGGGGAAGGAAGGAATGCTGTATATATGGCTAAGTTAGGTAGTGAAATAACCGCAGTAGATTTATCTGAATCAGCAATTGCTAACGCTAGGATATTTGCTGAAAACAATAATTGTAGTGTTAATTATATCTGTAAATCTATTTTTGAGTTAGATAGGAAAGAATATGACTTTATATATGATAGTGGTTGCTTTCATCACTTGCCTCCACACAGAAGAATTTCATATGTAGAACTATTAAGAAACTCATTAAAGCAAGGTTCTTACTTTGGGCTAACATGTTTTGCTTGGGGAGAAAAATGTGCAGATGAAGTTACAGACTGGGAGTATTATGAAAAACACCGTGTAGGTGTTGCATTTACCAAGGAAAAACTTGAGCAAATATTTTGTAAAGACTTTGAAGTTGTAGAGATAAAAAAATATAAAGAGGGAATAGAAGGTACTTTACAAGGCTTAGGTTTTATGTGGACAGCATTATTTAAAAAGAAATAATTTTTTATATCGTGAACAATATTATTTTATTGTTCATCTATAACTAAATAAAAGTAAAAACCTATGCTAAAACTTTGGTTAAAGCATAGGTTTTTTGTTGTAGAAGTCATTGTAAAAGTGCCTGTAAATTTGCTCTTTGCACCTCTAAAGTAAATCCGTTACACTCTGATGTAGGTCTTTTATTATACAAAGAATTTGATGAAAAGGTTGGGTTTAGTAATACTATTAAAGAAAATCTTTACATTGAAGATAATTCTGCACGTTCCAGAACGCATAAAAATCAGGATATTGATGTTCAAAGAATTTATCTAAGAATTGCAGGTTACACTGCCGATGATCATGCTGATGAATTAAGGAACAATCCTACTTTTACATATATTCTAAAGAAAAAGTCATTGGCGTCACAGCCAACTATCTCAAGGTATAACCAGAGACCAACCGTTGAAACCTTAAAGAGTGTTCAATTTATTAACGAGAGGTTACATGATAATATTTACAAAATCAAACCTCTTGAACATATTATTTTTGATATATATTCTACGAATTTTCAAACCTATGTTAATCCTACACTTTATAAACTATCAGCTGAGCTTGCTGCAAAGATGGGAAAACTGTGTAAATTTGATACAATTTCTTCTCATGTAATTTATTGCTAATGCAAATAAGCTTCAAGAAATGGTGCTGGCATATAATTTTAACAACTGGTTCAGAAATGTTAGCTTGGATGAAACACCTATGAAATCTATGACAATTGAAACTATTAGAACAAAGATTATTACTTGAAAATTTGAAAGTTTAAACAAAGATTTAAAGACCACAATACTTATGGTTACCCATGATGCTTTTACAGCAAGCTATGCTCATAGAATCCTTTTTATTAAAGATGGAAAAATCTTTAGTGAGGTAGTAAGAGGTAAAGATACTAGAAAAGAATTCTTTAATAAAATTATAGAAGTCATAACTCTACTTGGAGGTGATGATAATGTATTCCAAAATAGCTGTAGGTAATGTAAAGAAGGGCTTTAAGGACTATGCTATATATTTCTTAACACTAACTTTAGCAGTTTGTATATTTTATAGCTTTAACTCAATGGGGTCACAAAAGGCACTTATAAAAATGAAATCTGTATCTAAATTAATGCAAGTTATGTCTTATACGTCAGTATTTATATCCATAGTATTAGGTAGTTTAATATTATATGCAAATAATTTCTTGATAAAAAAACGTAAAAAAGAATTAGGAATATATATGACTTTAGGTATGGGAAAAGGAAAAATATCTATGATATTAGTAATGGAGACTTTTCTAGTTGGAGTTATATCTTTAATTAGTGGACTTATACTAGGAATTGGAGCATCACAAGGATTATCTGGCTTTGCATTAAAGTTATTTGATTTGCAGATTAATGAATATAAGTTTGCGGTTTCAACAGGTGCAATAGGCAAAACTGTATTATACTTTGGAATAATGTTTTTACTTGTTATGATATTTAATGTATTTGTTATATCTAAATACAAGATAATCGATTTATTAACAGCAGGTAAAAAGAATCAAGATGTTAGATTCAAAAATCCTATTATATATTTAATAGCATTTATTTTATGCTTAGGATCACTTGGGTTTGCATATAAATCAATACTAAAAGTAGGTTTAAATGTACTAGACCCTATGTTCTTAATATCAATAGCTTTGGGAATAGTAGGTACAGTGTTATTTTTCTTTAGCTTATCTGGAATTATATTATATGTAGTAAAGAAAAATAAAAAGGTTTATTTTAAAGGGTTAAATATATTTGTAATAAAACAGATAAATAGTAAAGTTGATACAAACTTCATATCAATGTCTTTAATTTGCTTAATGTTATTCTTCACAATAGTAAGTTTATCTATGGGAATAGGCCTTAAAACTGTTATTGATGCAGGACTTAAAAATGCAACACCATTTGATGCCAGCATATCAGTACAAAAATTGGATGGAGGCTACAATATAGAAGATGTTCTAAATAAAATTAATTTGAAAATAAGTAAAAATGAAAAATCTGTAGCTCATAATGAATATCTTATAGGTATGAAAGCTAGTGAATTTTTAACAACAGGAGATGTAGGTTTTAAAAAAGCCGATGCAGATGACAATGTAATTTTTGTTAAACTATCTGATTATAATAAAATTTTAAAATTTAAGAATGAAAAAGAAGTAAATTTAAATAATGATGAAGTTTTAATTTTATCAAATACTAATGAGTATATGAAACCAATAAATGAAAAAATAAAAAAAATAATAATAGAATTAATATTAAAGGAAAAGAATACCTAATAAAAAATCCTAAAGCTATAGAAGAAAATCTTCAAACGGCTTATTTTACAACTAGTTTTTTCATAATAGTTATAAATGATGAGTTTTTATCAGATTACAAAATTAGTAACTCAGTACTTAATGTAAATTATTTAGATAAAAACAGAGAAAAATATAATAAAAAATATGAAAAACGCCAGGACTATGGTAAAGGTGCTTATATACTCGGTATATCAAAGGATGAAGTCTATTCAGAAAGTATGGAATCAACAAATGTAATAATATTTATCGTAATATATTTAGGTATTGTATTTTTAATAACTAGCATGGCAGTACTCGCTCTTCAACAATTATCAGAAGCTAGTGACAGTGTAGAAAGATATAAAGCTTTAAGGAGACTTGGTGCAAACGAAAAAATGATAGATAAAACAATTTTTGTTCAAACATTGATATACTTTAGTCTTCCAGTTAGTCTTGCATTAATTCATTCAGTGGTTGGAATTAAGGTAACTAGCGATTTTTTAAATAGCTTACAAGAAACAAATATTAACTCTTCAGCATTAGTAACAGCTTTAATATTTATTGTAATTTATGCAGGATACTTCTATACAACATATGTAGGATATAAAAATATTATTAAGAATAACTTATAAAGAGATTTATTTTAGACATGGATTTTATGAAATTTAGAATATGTTATGATATTAGGGTACAGAATAAAATAAGTAGGAAGGTAAGAGTACATATGGAAAAAATTATTATTATTGAAGATGATGAAGTTATAAGAGAAGAATTACAAAATTTTTTAAAAAGATATGGATACGAAGTAAAAGCTCCTATGAATTTTAATAATATAATACAATATGTTGAAAATGAGAATGCAGAACTTATATTGTTAGATGTTAATCTTCCAGTGTTTGATGGTTATTATATATGTAGAGAAATACGAAAAACTTCAGGGGTTCCAATTATAATAGTTACAAGTAGAGATAGTGATTTAGATGAATTAATGAGTATGAACTTAGGAGCAGATGATTTTATAACAAAGCCTTATAATATAGAAATATTATTAGCAAGGATAACTAATATTTTAAGAAGGGCAGGTGGAAGTTCAAAAACTAATAATATATTAAGCTATAAAGATTTTAATTTAAATCTTTCAAATGCAACGGTTCTTTATAAGGATAAATGCTTGGAATTAACGAAAAATGAGGTTAAGATACTCTCTTACTTAATAAACAATAAGGGAAATATAGTAAAACAAGATTTGCTTATGGAATATTTATGGAAATCAGATTATTTTGTAGATGATAGTACCTTAACTGTTAATATTAATAGATTAAGAAAAAAACTTGAAGAGATAGGCATAGAAAATACAATAGAAACAAGAAGAGGGTTAGGGTATATAATGCTATGAGTATAGGTGAATTCATTAAAGAAAAAATGCTGGTAATAATATCTAACATGCTGCTATTTATCATATTAGCAGCTATAATGATTACTATTAATGTTAATTTCATTATAATTTTATTTGTCTTTTGTATTTGGTTTCTGCCATTAATTTCTTATATGGCTTTAGAATTTATAAAATTCAAAAATTATTATGATGAAATTAATAACATATTAGAAAATTTAGATAAGAAATATCTACTTCCAGCGGTAATAAAGGAAGCGAACTTTATACAAGCGAAAAAGTTAAATTCTATACTTAAAGAGATAAGCAGAGATATGCACGAAAATGTAAAATATTATAAGGATATACAGGTAGAATATAGAGAATACATAGAGACCTGGGTACATGAAATTAAAACACCAATAGCTTCTACAAAGCTAATAATTGAAAATAATCGAGATGAAGTAACTAATAAAATAGACTTCCAGATAAATAGAATTGAGGGGTTTGTAGAACAGGTGCTTTATTATTCTCGAAGCGATGATGTTAGTAAAGACTATATTATAAAACAAATTAATCTTGATAATGTAGTAAGGAATGTAGTTAAAAGAAATTATAGAGATTTTATTCATAAGAAAATAAAATTAGATATAAAAGATATAAATGAAATTGTATATAGTGATACAAAATGGACTGAATTTATTATTAATCAGATAATAGGAAACTCTATAAAGTACTCAAGTAGTAAAGAGCCCATGATAAGTATATATTCAATTAACAAAGCTAATTCAGTAATGTTAACCATAGAGGATAATGGAGTAGGTATAATAGATAAAGATATAAATAGAGTGTTTGAAAAAGGATTTACTGGTGAAAACGGAAGAAAATTTAGTAAAAGTACAGGAATGGGATTGTATTTATGTGAAAAGCTATGTTCAAAACTGGGCTTAAAAATTACTATTGATTCTGAGGAGAATAAAGGAACTAAAGTTACATTAATATTCCCTTTGTCTAGTATGGTAAATTTTACAGATGACTAAGGATTAATTGTAATACTTGGGATGTAGCCGGTGCGAAAAGCTTTGGATTTAATGTATCTTGGATAAATGGTTTCAATTGAAACAATTGCAAAAAAGTTTTATTCAATTAATATTAATGCATTAGAACAAACAATGTCCTTAATGGATTACGCTGAAATATATAAATCTGCTAAAATGATTTCTAAAGCTAAAAAAGTGAATTTCATAGGAATTGGTTACTCTGGAATTATGGCAAACGATGCAAAATATAAATTCATGAGAATAGGTATAAATTGTGATGCTTATACAGATAGTCATACTATGATTATGATGTCTCCTATCATGGATACAGATGAAGTTATTTTTGCTATTTCTCATTCATGCAATACAATTGAAATAGTTAATTCATTAAAAATTGCAAAAGACTTAGGGGTAAAAACAATATGCATAAGCCAAAGTTTAAATTCCAAGATGATGAGTTATGCTGATTCTAAACTTACTTATGCTTCAACAGAAACAATATTTCAGACAGGTTCAGTTTCAACTAAAATAGCTCAGATTTTTGTTGTTGATTTAATATATACTGAATTAGTGAGAAGAAGTATAAACAAAGCAGTTGATAAGAAGATAAAAACTACAAAGGCATTAGATAATTTATTGAAATAGAAAATATAATGAAAATAAATAGATATTGAATACTATATTTCAAAAACATCACTGGATTTAAGATTAAAAGTAGCTTATTTAATAACAAATAAGCTACTTTTAATCTTCCCACACTTTTCCCACAAAAGTTTTACAAACTTTCAGTTTGTGTCATAAAGCAATAGATGTTAAATTAGAATATGCCAATAGTTTTAGCTTGTTTCAGGAAATTTAAAATTGTTACTAAAAACTAGTAATTAGTATACAATTGTGAGCAATTGCCACTTCTGAGAATGAAGTTTGTGGTAATATATTTTATATCTATTTACCATAGTTGATTTATAACTTTTATGCTCCTTGCGATAACATGATGAACTTGTTTGGTATGCTTAACGTATGTTAGAAGCAAGCCTAGTTGCTTGGCTTAGCATTATTGTTCGTTAGAAACTGTGGAAGACTATTATGGGGTAAGAATGTATAGTCTATGAATTTGTTAAGTAAAAAAAATTAAATGCTTAAAATTCTGTTGTATAATAATATTAGAGAATATTACAGTAATCGAGGTGAAATATTATGCATAACATTTTAATTATCGAAGATTCTGAAACTATGAGATTGGAATTAACTGAACTTTTAAATAGATACGGATATAGCACAGATGCTCCTAATTTTTTCGAGAATATTCTACAATATATTAATTCAGCTAATCCAGATTTAATTCTTTTAGATATAAATTTACCAGTGTATGATGGATATTATTTGTGCAAAGAAATCAGAAAAAAATCTGAAATACCAATTATTGTTGTTACAAGTAGAGCTAGTGAATTTGATGAGCTGATGAGTATGAATTTAGGGGCTGATGATTTTATTACAAAGCCTTATAATACTCAAATTTTACTAGCAAGAATATCTTCTGTATTAAAAAGAACATATGCCAATTCTAAAGATACAGATATTCTAATTCATAAAGGTTTGCAGCTAAATATGGCAAATGGCAGTATGATGTTTGGGGAAAAAACAATAGAGCTTACAAAAAATGAATTGAAAATATTAAGCTTTTTAATTAGAAATAAAAGTAATATAGTATCACGAGAAGAATTAATGGAATATTTATGGTCAGCAGATTACTTTGCGGATGATAATAGCCTATCTGTAAATATAACAAGACTTAGAAAAAAACTTGATGAGATAGGAAGGTTAAACTTTATTGGAACTAGGAGAGGACTAGGATATATAGTGGAATGAAAACATTAGATTTTTTAAAAGAAAGAGTAGTATTTTTATTAGTTAATATGGTTTTAGTTTTCACTTTAATAATCTTTCTTTATTATATTGGTATTTATACATACATACTTTTATTTGTATTTTGTTTATGGTTTCTTCCTATGCTATCTTCATTAATATTGGAATATGTAAAAAGGAATAATTATTACAATAATTTACTAAAAAAACTAGAAGGCCTAGACAGAAAATATTTGTTAAGTGAAATAATAACTGAACCTGAATTTATGGATGGAAAAATCCTTTATGAAATAATAACTGTTACAAATAGAGATATGCTCGAACATATAAAAGAGTTCAGTGAGCAGCAGCGAGAATACAAGAAGTATATTGAGTCATGGGTTCATGAAATAAAAACACCTATTGCATGCGGAAAACTTATAATAGAAAATAACAAAAATGAAACAACTAGAAAGATAGAAGAAGAATTAAATGATATTGAAGAGTATGTAGAACAAGTTCTATATTATGCACGAAGCACCGATGTAAACAAGGATTATATTATCAAAAAATTTAAACTAAAAGAATCAGTTAAAAATGTTGTAAAGAAAAATTCAAGAACTTTTATTTATAAAAATATTAAATTAGATTTAAAAAGCTTGGATTATGAAATATATAATGATACAAAATGGGTAGAATTTATTATAAATCAAATAATTATAAATTCTATAAAATATTCTAAAAAAGAAAATCCCCAAATAAGTATATATGCTAAAAAGAATAAAAATAATGTCACTTTAATAATCGAAGATAATGGTATAGGAATTTCAGAAAGTGATTTAAAAAAAGTATTTAGTAAAGGCTTCACAGGTGAGAATGGAAGAATGTATGGAAAATCTACAGGGATGGGATTGTATATATGCAGTAACCTTTCTAAAAAGTTAGGTTTAGGAATTGAAATTACATCAAAAAAATTATTAGGAACTAAAGTTAGTATAATTTTTCCTATGGGTAATTTTTCTCATATGGAACAATAAAAACAGAAATTTTTTAAAATAAGGCAGAGCCATATGAGGGTGGAATTAGATCTTTCATATGGCTCAATTTATTCTTATTAATCTTTCATTATTGAAAGATTAATGTAATGTATTTAAATATGAGATAGCGGGTTTATATAATACAATAAGCTTACAGAATCAATGTATAATAAAAAACGCAGGGGGAATAAAAAATGGAAATGATTTTAAAGGTTAGTAACATAGAAAAATACTATGGCAAAAAAGGAATGATAACGAAAGCTATTAATAACATAAGCTTTGAAGTTGAAAAAGGTGAATTTGTAGGGGTTATGGGTCCATCCGGTAGCGGAAAAACTACATTACTTAACTGTGTATCAACTATAGATAATGTTTCAACGGGAAGTATAGTGATAAATGGTAAGGATATAACAAAAATGAAAGTAAAAGCTTTAGAAAGATTTAGAAGAGAGGAACTTGGTTTTATATTTCAAGACTTTAACCTTTTAGATACCCTTACTGCTTATGAGAATATAGCATTAGCATTAACAATTCAAAACAGAAGTGTTAAAGAAATAAAGGATTTAGTAGGAAAAGTAGCTGAGAAGCTTGAAATAACAGGGGTTTTAAATAAATTTCCTTATGAAATGTCTGGGGGCCAAAAACAGAGAATAGCTGCAGCTAGAGCTATTATAACAAGCCCATCATTAATTTTAGCAGATGAACCAACAGGTGCTTTAGATTCAAAATCGGCAAGACTTCTTTTAGAATCCTTTGAAAAGTTAAATAAGGAAATGAAGGCTACAATTTTAATGGTAACTCATGATGCATTTACCGCTAGTTATGCTAAAAGAATATTATTTATTAAGGATGGGAAGATTTTTAATGAGTTAGAAAGGAAAAATGATTCGAGAAAAACCTTTTTTAACAAAATAATTGAAGTAGTAACCCTCCTTGGAGGTGATGTTAATAATGTATTATAATTTATCCATAAGAAATCTTAAAAGAAGCTTCAAAGATTATGCAATATATTTTCTAACATTGACTTTTGCGGTATGTATATTTTACTCTTTTAACTCTATAGAGGCACAAAAGATAATGAAAGATATAAGTGGATCCCAAAGACAAGTTATAGATATGGTTACAAAGGTTATGGCTGGATTATCTATACTGGTATCAATAATACTTAGCTTTCTAATTATCTATGCTAATAATTTTTTAATAAAGAGAAGGAAAAAAGAGTTTGGAGTTTATATGACATTAGGTATGGGAAGAAATAACGTATCTAAAATATTATTTTTAGAAACTTTAATAATAGGTATTTTATCCCTTGCAGTAGGTCTTTTGATGGGTTTATTTTCATCACAAGCACTATCACTGGTAACAGCTAAAATGTTTGAAATAAATATGAGTAACTATAAATTCATTTTTTCAGAAAGTGCTGTTTTTAAAACTATAGGCTACTTTAGCATTATTTTCATTTTTGTAATGTTTTTTAACTATATCTCTATATCAAAATATAAGCTGATAGATTTAATATACGCTTCACGAAAGAACGAAAGTATAAACATTAAATATAAAAAATTCTCTTTTATATTATTTTTATTATCAGTAATTCTTTTAATAATAGCTTATATAATGGCTATAAGAAATAATCAATTTTCAATAAGTACATCTAATTATTGGGTCATTTTATTTGTTCTTGGCGGGATGGGAACATTATTCTTCTTTATATCTTTATCAAGTTTTGTAATGCGAATACTACAATTTAATGATAAGGTATATTTTAAAAATTTAAATATGTTTGTAGCAAGACAAATAAATAGTAAAATAAATACAAATTATATTTCCATAACTTTAATATGTTTAATGCTATTTTTATCTATTGAAGTGCTGTCATCAGGCCTTGCTCTTAATAACAGTCTTTCAAAAAGCATTAAGTTTGATACTCCATATGATGCAACTATAGATGCAACTGTGCCTGGCGAAGAAAATACAGAAGGTTCTATAGTAGAAGAACTACAAAGAAGTAATATCAATATAAACAACTTTACTGATTCTTATGTAGAATATAAAACCTATGATACAAAACTTTCTTATCTAAGTATATTAGATCCAAATGCTATTGAAAAAGCTAATAAGAATAAGAAAATTCAAGGACTTTTAACTGATAGTATTGAGGCTATGAAGCTTACCGATTTCAACAAACTTATGCTTCTTCAAGGTAAAAAGCCTATTAAACTGGGCGGTGATGAGTATGCAATTATCTCTAATACTGAGAGTACGAAAATTTTATATACGAATCTTATAAAAATAAAATTAAACGGTAACGAGCTTAGGCCTAAATATGATAAAAGTATATATGTAAATACTGAAACTGGTTATGATCCATATAATTATGGAACCATTGTTGTGGGGGATAAAAATGTTAATAAATTACACACAGTACCCTTTTCACAAAAATTATGTATTCAATATAAAAGTGCCAATAAAGAACTAATTTCTAAAAAAATAAATACTTTATTTAAAAACACATCAAAATCCGGAGAATTTAGTCAGTATAGCAAAGTAGATACTTATGTTCAAGAACAAGGTAACTCTATTAGCTTTGCATTTATAGGAATTTACTTGGGGTTGGTATTTTTAATAACTAGTGTAGCTATTTTATCACTTCAACAATTGTCTGAATGTGCTGATAGTATAGAAAGATACAAGATTTTAAGGAAAATAGGAGTAGAAGAAAGAACAATCAATAAATCTATTTTTATTCAAACAGCAATTTATTTTTTTACACCTTTGAGCTTGGCTATAATACATTCTATAGCAGGATTAAAACTGGCAAATGATATTTTGTTAAAAACAGGAGCTACCAATATAATAGGCAATATAATATTTGCTGCAATTTGTATATGTATTATATATGGGGGATATTTTCTAGCCACATATATAGGCGCAAAAAACATTATTAAGAACAGTAATTAGATATATGATATTATCTAATAATCCGTCGTCAATGAGTTTTGTTAATATTATATAGAATGATATAAAAGGAGTTTTAGAATTTTAACGAAATATTCAAGAGTGTATAGGTTCCCTCAGACTGATGTTTGAGGGAATTTTGCTTTTTTATTTTCCCACAAAAGTCTTAGAAACATTCACTTTACTTATTTATCAATGCTCATTAGAATAACATAAGTATTCTATAAGAATAGCCGATAATATAATAGTGTTACATTTAGAAATCATAAAATTATTTCATAAGGTGGGATTTTGTTGAAAAATAGGCTTAGTACTAAAATAATTGTTTCTATAGTGAGCTGTTCAATTCTAGTATCAGCTATTGTAGGAATCACAAGTATTGTTAAATCACAAAATATAATAAAGCAGGAAGCCACAGAGAACTTATTAAATATAGCGTCTAGTAGAGGGAATCAATATACAGTAAAGACTACATCTGTGGAAAACACTGTAAAGGAGTTATCAGGATTAGTTTTAGGCACAATAGACGTTTCTAAGGTTAAAGACCCAAGTTATATGAGTGCATATGAAAGCCAGCTAAGTTCTTTAATTAATAGTTTAGGTAGTAGCAATACTGGTATTGTAGGGCTATATATGAATTTTGATCCTAAATTTACAGCTGGAAGTAAGGTTTACGATGTAGCATATAATTATGATGAGCAAAATAAAGACAGTAATATTAGCAACAATTCATATTCATTAAAAGATTATACAGAAACCAATGAGGATTTAGATTGGTATTATAATGCAATTACAGCTAGACATGGAGTATGGTCAAAACCTTATATAGACTCAGCTAGTAATAATATAAACATGATATCTTATACCATGCCTGTGTATGCTAATAATAAATTAGTTGGAGTGGCAGGTATGGATATTTCATTTGAAAGTTTGAAAAAGCTAATTTTAAATACAAAAATTTATGATACTGGTTCTGCATTTTTATTAAATAAGGATTTTAGTTTTGCAGTTGATGCAAAAGAGAAATCAACTGATAAATTAGATACCATAGAAAATGGGCAATATAAGTTTATAACTGATGAATTAACTAGTAAAAAATCAATGGTGTTAGAGACAAACTTTGAAGGCAAAAAACAGATGATGGGTTATTTCACTTTAAATAATGGACAAATTATGGGAGTGAAAGTACCTACCTCAGAAGTGTTAAAAGGTTTAAATAATTTAATATATATTATTGCTTTAATTATGCTTATAGGCATAATATTTTCAGTAGTAGTTGCATTTCGTTATTGGAAAAAGAATATCTCGACCAATAGAAATAGCAACAAGGTTTATTGGTAAATTAGCTAAACTAGATTTATCATACAATGATAAAAACATTCATCAGATGCTAAGTAGCAAAGATGAAATAGGTGTTATGGGAAAAGGGTTAGTAGAACTGAGGGGAGAATTACTAAAGGTTGTTGAAGAGTTAAAGAAGGACTCTACTGAAGTAGTAGAATATTCTACTACTATTTTTTCTAATACTGAGGAAACAGCAGCACATATTACTGTTGTTTCACAAACCGTTGAGGCATTGGCTGACGGAGCTGTGGAACAAGCCAAGGAGGCACAAAAGTGTGTACATAAATTAAATATCTTTACAAATGAGATAGAGGCTATTTCAGTAAGCAGTACTAGTCTTATATCATATTCAATAGAAATGGAAAAGATTCAAGAGAACGGTAGTAGGTCAATTAAAGAACTTGATATAAAGCTTGCATTAAATGCACAAGCTACTGAAAAAGTGGCTAATAATATAGCTGTGTTATCAAACAAATCCAGCTTAATAGGCGAAATTGTAAGTACAATTCAAGCAATTGCAAGTCAGACAAATCTACTAGCTTTAAATGCGGCAATTGAAGCAGCAAGAGCAGGTGAAAGTGGAAAGGGCTTTGCAGTAGTAGCAGAGGAAATTAGAAAACTTGCAGAAAAGACAGCTGTATCCACACAGGAGATAGGTGACATAGTAAAGCAAATTCAAGGTGAAATAAGCTCAGGTAAAAACAATATGGATGAAGCTAAAGCTACAGTTAAAGAAGCAAATTTTGTAATGGTAACTTCTACAGAAGCCTTCAAGGGTATCGGAGAGGCAATAGGCAATACTAAATCAAAAATACAAAGTATTGCAGTTAGCATAAATTCAGTAGATGAAGGAAAACAAGATATAATTGGAGCTATTGAAGGTATATCAGCAATAACTGAAGAAACAGCGGCATCAACAGAGGAAGTAGCTGCCACTATGGAAGAACAAGAATCTGCAATTAAAAATGTAACAGGAACTGTAGAAGAATTAAAACAATTAGCAACTGCATTAGATAAAATAGTAAATAAATTTACAATTTAAATTCTAATCCAAAAAGTTTTACAAATAGGGTATACTTGGTATATATTTTGAATTTCCACCGAAAGCATTGTTAGAATAATGCTTCCAATTCATAACATATTTTAGGCAATAGCAGGAATTCCGTTTTCGGTTGGAACTATTGTAACAAAGGTAGGAATCTTTGTTACAATAGCATCCTTTGCATTATATTTTAATATAAAATTTTTGTTGTATAAGAAATATAAAAATAAGGGAAACACTAAAAAATTGATAATAAATATGGTAATTAACAATTTTAAAATAAGGTGTAACAAAATTTAAGGAGGAATATAAGATAAATTCCTCCTTACTGAAAATCTATTCCTTGTAATTTGAAAGTGTAGCATTTGCATTTTGTAAAGCACTATCTACAGAATTAAGAGTATTTTGAATTTGTTGTTTATTTTCAGGCTTTTCTACTGAACTAAGGGCCTGATTCAAACAATTTTTGCATCTTGAAGTTGAGTTGTTACATCTTGAACGTGTTGTTTAGCATTTTTGTTTCCATTTGAGCATACCTCCTAAATTTTCAAGTATGTATGTGTACTTGAGTTCATTAATAGTATTTGCAATTTGACACAAAAAATCCATGAAAAAAAATAAAAATTAAATTTTGGCTCACATTTTGAAAAACCACGTAACTAGTGAAAGTGAAAATATGAACAATGTTCTTTGATAATTGAATATTAAAGATGAAAAAATTAAATTCAAATATAATGGCACATGAAGGTGACTTTGTAGCAGATTCAGTATGGCAAGATTCTTATGAATATAGAGTAAAGGAAATTGTTATAAATTAAGAAGAAAATAATGTACATGTATTCTTAGATCCAGTAATACTAGAAACAAATAATAATGAAGCATTAAATGAACACTATGAAATGGTAAAATTGCATAATTGGGAATAGTAATTGAAAAATAAGAGAACTCTTTATTATAAAGTATTAAAAAATTTAATATTAAAAAAGAACTCTTAACAGGCGTATTTTTTATGTATAATAATAAAGAGGAGATGATAATTTGAATAAGTTGAATGATATTATAGGAGATAAACTATCTATTGCCCTATCTAGTATGTATATGTTTTGGATAATCTTTATCGTAACGATGATACCAGCGTTTATAACCCCACCATCAACAATAACAGCATGGGTGCAATACTTATCGTCTAGTGTGTTCCAAGCAGCGGCATTACCATTGATTAACTACACAACAAACAAAGGAACAAAAGTACAAGAGAAGATATCGCTGGAGACACATGATGCAGTAATGCAAGAGTTGAAGATTGCAAAGCAAGAACGGAGAGAGTTAAGAAGAATAATAAAAGAATTGAATGACAGAATAGAACAGAAGGATAATACAGTAACTTAATGTAAAAATACAGGGAATATATACAATCCAATATTGAAAAATATCTAAAATTTTATGCTGGAGGTAGTTTATGCTAATTAGAGAAATACAAGAAAAAGATAATGAACAAGTTGAGTCCCTTATCAGAACTTGTTTAATAGAATTTGGAGCAAACAAACCAGGATGTGCATGGGAAGATGCCAATTTGGGGAAATTTTATCAAGTTTATCAAAATGAAAAATCTAAATATTGGGTTGTTGAAGATAATAATAAAATAGTAGCTGGTTGTGGTATTGGTCCCTTAACTAATATGGAAAATATATGTGAATTACAGAAAATGTATTCTCTAAAAGGGGTGAGAGGTACTGGAATTGCTAATGAACTATTAAAAATTTCTTTAGAATTTGCAAAACAGTATTATAAAAAGTGTTATCTTGAGACCTTTGATAACATGGTGGCAGCCAATAAATTTTATAAAAAGCATAAATTTGTTCAATTAGAAAAACCGGTAGTTGCAACAGAACATTATGCTTGCGATGTGTGGTATATAAAAACTTTATAGCATAGATGGATGCATTTATGTTAATAAGGGCAAACTTATTATAAATATCAATTGCTTTTTTGCACAACATCCCCAAAAGGCAACTTATTAATATGCTTTTTTATTTTTTCATTTCCTAAACTTCGCCATTTCTATGAAGTGAACTTCCAATACGTCTGTTAACATGTAGTCTTTGACTTCATTTTCCCATAAATGAAAAGTGGTGTGGAATCTATGGGGAATTTTAATATATTCAAAGCCTACTATATTTATTGTAATAACTTTAGATAGATAGATAGATTATTATTACTATTCAGTGGAATGAATAAAGTCCCTATTGACAATGGTATACTTTAGTATCTATGATGTAACTTAACATGGGGAATATTATGGAATCAAATAATGCCCAATTATTAACAGGAGGTTAAAAAATGAGTATATTAAGAGAAACTTATGAATTGGCTAATGGTGTGAAAATACCTAAAATGGCAATTGGTACTTGGCAGGTATCAAATAGTGTAGTGGTAAATTCTGTTGGAGTAGCATTGAAAAATGGTTATAGACATATAGACACAGCATCTGCGTACCAGAATGAAGTAGGAGTTGGGAAAGCAGTTCGAGAAAGTGGAATTCTACGTAAGGAACTCTTTATTACCACAAAAGTACCCGCAGAAATAAAGAGTTACGTGGAAGCAGTAGCAATAATCAAAAAATCACTTAAAAATTTTGATTTGGACTATATTGACCTACTGCTGATTCACGCACCAAAGCCTTGGCAGGAAATGTTCGGTGGGTCCGAAAAGGCTTATTTTGAGGAAAACATTGCTGTATGGACTGCTATGGAAGAAGCATATAAAAGTGGTAAGATAAGAGCGATTGGAGTATCAAATTTTGATGTAGCGGATATAAAGAATCTTATGGATAACTGTGAAGTTAAACCAATGATAAATCAAATTAAGTTCTTTATTGGCAATACACAAGACGAGATCACTAGTTTTTGTCAAGATAACGATATTCTGGTTGAAGGTTATTCTCCAATTGCTACAGGTGCTCTGCTTAAAAGTGGAATTGTATCAGAAATGGCAAATAAATATGGTAAGACTATTCCACAGATATGTATCAGATATGTTTTACAAAGAGACGCTTTGCCACTTCCGAAGTCAACTCACGAAGAATATATTATTGAAAATGCTAATGTAGATTTTGAAATTTCTAAAGAAGATATGGAATATCTGAATAGTCAAAAAATATAGTCAGAGCATTTTTTTTAGTAACAAGTGCTATAATAGAAGTCAAGAGATTATTAAGTTAATTAAATATAAAAATTAAGGGGGAAAAGTATATGAATAAGGAACAAATGGATCGAATCCACACTGGAAAAGGGTTTATCGCTGCATTGGATCAGAGTGGTGGTAGCACTCCAAATGCACTTTTGCAGTATGGCATTTCCAAAGACTGTTATTCCAATGACGAAGCAATGTTCAAATTGGTACATGAAATGAGAACGCGTATTATAACAAGCCCTGCATTCAATTCTGAGCATATTTTGGGTTCCATATTATTTGAAAATACTATGGACCGTAAGATTGGTGATAAATTTACAGCAGATTTTCTTTGGGAGGATAAAGGCGTTGTGCCTTTTTTAAAGATTGATAAAGGACTTGCTGAAGTTGAAAACGGTGTTCAGCTTATGAAATTGATTCCGAATTTGGAGGAACTATTAAAACGTGCCATTGAAAAAAACATATTTGGTACAAAAATGCGTTCGGTGATTAAAGAAGCAAATTCAGAAGGAATTCGAAAAATAGTTGAGCAACAATTTGATATTGGCAAAACAATAGCTGAAGCTGGGTTGGTTCCAATTATAGAACCAGAGGTTGATATATACAGTGCAGATAAGGAAAAATCAGAAGGAATATTAAAATCTGAAATTTTCAATCAATTAGCTAACCTTGGCAAAGACGTAAAAGTCATACTTAAACTTTCAATACCATCAGAAGATAACTTTTATAAAGAGTTAATGGATAATCCCCATGTTGTAAGAGTAGTAGCTTTGTCAGGAGGGTACACTCAAAGTGAAGCAAATGAAAAACTTGCACATAATAACGGCTTGATTGCTAGTTTTTCCCGTGCCTTATCCCAAGGACTTACTGCTCAGCAAACAGATAAAGAATTCAATTTGATGTTATCCAATTCAATTAGTTCAATTTATGAAGCATCCATCAAATAACTAGATATTTATTCTCAAAATTAATCAGATAAGGATATGTAAATTTAGTAAGATTACTCTATTAAATTACATAAATTATACTAGTATTCTATAAGAGCATAAACGAGCAACGATTATTTGACACTTTATTATATTTGGTAATTAAGACTGTACGTAAAATAGTGCAGCCTTTTTTATTTTTCGAAAATTATTCAAGCATTTTGCTAATTTATAGTTCTGACATGGTCTGTAAATTCAAACTAAAAAATCTTATTTAGCCATTGAATACAAAGTTCCATCCAAGTAGCAACATGTGAATCTTCTTTTCTCTCTTCATTAGATGTTTCTTTAGTTGCTAGGGACATCCCATTCAGTGTCAATATTCCATTCTTCAGCATTTTCCCGTAGCAAGCACACTGTTCTTGAAACATCTAGAAGTGGTTGTGGATGTTTTGAGGGATAAACACTATAATGTAAAACCGTAGCATGGAACCCAGCAGCAGTAAATTGTGTGCAACAGGTTCGGCTTCTCTATATTATTTAAATTTAATTTATTAGTAAATCTAAATAATATTTAAAATTAAAAAGAATATTACTAAATAATACAAAAAAATAGTCGATATATGTTAGGATATACAAAGTTTTAGTTTCGATATTAAAGTGTGAAATCTTTTAGTAGTTGATAATATAATAAATTTTTTAGAGAGGATGAATTTGATGAAAAGAGTTTTAATTGCGGATGATGCAGCATTTATGAGGTTGGCACTAAAAACTATGCTTGAAAAAAACGGATTTGATATTGTTGGAGAGGCTGATAATGGAGAAATAGCTATTGAAAAATATAAGATTCTTAAACCTGATATTATAACCCTTGATATTACAATGCCAGTAATGGATGGACTGGAAGCATTGAAGCAGATAATAGCATTTGATAAGAGTGCAAAAGTAATGATGATTTCTGCACTGGGGCAACAAACAATTGTGAGGGAAGCTGTGATGTCAGGTGCAGTGGGTTTTGTGATAAAACCATTTAATGAAGAAACAATAGTAAAAGCTTTCAAAAAATTGTAATAGTTATCTAGAAAGAAGGGGTAGTTTTATGTCAGAGGATGGAACAACTAGAGAACCAATGCTAGAAATATATCTTTTCGAAGCCACTCAACTAATGGAGCAACTTGAAGAAATTAGTATTGAATGTGAAAAAAGTAAAAATATTAGTGCAGAGGCAATAAACGAGATCTTTAGAATAATGCACACTATAAAAAGTTCATCAGCTATGATGATGTTTAACAATATTTCAGTTTTGGCACATTCAATGGAGGATTTGTTTTACTTTATTAGAGAAAATAAAGAAGCAAAAATTGACTTTGAAAACTTATTTGATTTGGTGCTTTCAGGAATTGATTTTATCAAAGGTGAAGTTTCAAAAATCGAAAATGATGGAGAAGCCGATGGATCTAACGAAGCCTTAGTATTAAAAAGTTCAAATCTTCTTGAAAATATGAAAGAAGCAAGTGGAGAAGTTATCGAAAATGATACTGTACAATCTGGGGAAGATACTGAATATTACTTAAATTCAGATGAAAACTCAAGGGAAGAAGATAAACATAAATATGTGGCAAGAATTTTTTATGAAGATGGTTGTGAAATGGAGAATGTTAGAGCGTATGCTGTAATTCACAATTTTAAAACTTGTGTCAGTGAAATGTACCACATCCCTGAGGATATTATAGAAAGTGATCACAGTACAGAAACTATTAGAAAAAATGGTTTTTTAATAGGTTTTTGTACATATATGACAAAAGAAAAAGTTGAAGAAAAACTAAATGAAATCATTTTTTTAAGAGAGGTAGAACTTACACCTGTAGAAGAATATCCACCAGAGATTAAAGCATTAAAAGCTAAAACGAAAATCGTGCTTGAAGATGTGAACGTAATCGTACCTGTGGAAAACAATAAAAAAGAGGATCTACATATAACTAAAAGTGCAAAGCAGCAAAGCATCATAAGTGTGAATATTTCAAAACTGGACACGCTCTTAGATTTAGTAGGAGAAATCGTCATTTCAGAAGCAATGGTTACAAAAAATCCAGACTTAGAAGGATTACAGTTAGATAATTTTAAAAAAGCATCTAGGCAGCTTAGAAAACTTACTAATGAATTACAGGATATTGTAATGTCCGTAAGAATGATACCAGTATCCATGACTTTTCACAAGATGAATAGAATTGTGAGAGATATGAGTAAAAAGCTAAATAAAGAAGTTGAACTAGTAATTATTGGAGAGGACACAGAGGTGGATAAAAATATTATTGATCATATTTCAGATCCCCTTATGCATCTTGTGAGGAATTCTTTAGATCACGGAATAGAAGAAAAAGATGAAAGAAAAACTTCTGGAAAACTAGAAATGGGCAAAATCACCTTGGAGGCAAAAAATGCTGGTGGTGATGTATTTATAATCGTTAGTGATGACGGGAAAGGACTGGACAAAGAAAAAATATATGAGAAAGCTAAACTTAAAGGGTTAGTTATAAAATCACAGGAGGAATTAACGGATAAAGAGATTTTTTCAAATATTTTATTACCAGGATTTTCCACGAATGAAAATGTTACAGAATACTCTGGTCGAGGCGTTGGAATGGATGTAGTAAAGAAAAATATAGATAGCATTGGTGGGTCCATTTCCATAGCAAGTGAAAAAGGGAAGGGAAGCACCATATCGATCAAGATTCCTTTGACCTTGGCAATAATTGATGGATTAGAGGTATCTGTTGGTAAATCTAAATATACAATACCTATTACAAGCATTAGAGAATCTTTTAAGCCAAAAGAGGATGAAGTAATTGAAGATGCTGAAGGAAATGAAATGATAATGATAAGGGGAGAAGCCTATCCAATATACAGACTTCATAAAATATTTAATACAAATACCATGGTGACTACAGTAGCTAAGGGAATAATGGTAGTGGTAGAAGATAATACAAGCGCTGCATGTTTGTTTGTAGATGCACTAATTGGAGAACAACAAGTGGTAGTGAAGGCATTACCAACCTATATTAAGAAAGCTAAAGGTATTGCTGGATGTACAATACTTGGAGATGGTAACATCAGTCTCATTTTAGATGTAAGTGGCATTTTAGATAGATAAAACTAAAGAAGGGCATGTATATAAATGGCATAGATCTCAGATGAAGATATGGAAACCTCAGAAGAAACTCAAAAGGGAAAATTTCTCGCATTTTCTGTTGGCAAGGAAGCTTATGGTATTGAAATTAAGTTTGTTACAGACATAATTGGTATACAAGATATAACGGAAACCTGTGTTGGACTTATTGTAGATAATGTAGCTGAAGTAATTACTATAGATGATGAAAACATAGTTCCGCCACCAGATATAAAAACAGGTTTTCATAATAGTTATGTTAGAGGAATAGGAAAAGTAGGAAATGAAGTTAAACTTTTGATAGATTGCGATAAATTGCTGAATGATGATGAACTGGAGAATTTGAATACAATAATTTAGATTTTTAATTCTATACTATATTACATATATAGTTAAAGGAGGACAATATGGCTTTTACGTATTTTTTTAGAGATAAGCAAACACTAGATACTATTAAGGATTATGCACTACCTTACTTAAAAACACGTCAACATATTAAAATATGGGATGCAGGATGTGCCATGGGGCCAGAGCCCTATTCCTTAGCAATAATTTTACGTGAAAATATGGGCAATATGTATTTTAGAAATGTGGAAATAATATCAACAGATATTGATGGTAGTAATTTGTTTGAAAAAATAATAGTGGATGGTAGCTACCCTAGAACCGATGTTCAACGAATACCCGAGGGAATATTAACCAAATATTTTATACCTAACAATGATAAGACTAGCTATACTATTTTACCTGAAATTAGAAACTCAATAAGATTTATAAAACATGATTTATTAACACTTGTACCTGTAAAGAAAAATGTAGGACTTATAGTATGTAAAAATGTACTTCTTCATTTTACTCAAGAGGATAGAATAAAAGTCATTAGAATGTTTTATGACAGTTTATCAGATGGCGGATTTTTGGCGATGGAACAGACTCAAAAGCTGCCGGATCAAGTTAAGGATTTATTTGAATCGGTTGTGTCAAATGCACAGTTGTTCAGAAAAATAGTATAAAAAAGCAAATTATTAAATTGGAGATACAGAAACATGTATTGTTTTTAGGAGATACTCCTTTGGATATAAATACTTCCGAGGGAACTTATGATTCTGAGTTTGTAGATGTATTAGAAAAACTGGTGAGTAAAAAAGTAAGTGCAATTTATTTAGGTCATGGTATGCGAATTTCAAACAATTGTATGGAAATGTCAGATTGGGATTAAAAAATTATTAACAGGAGGTCGATTGATTTGAATCTTTTTAACAGTTTCAAACTAGGCACAAGGATAATAACCGGGTTTTTAATTGTGGCAATTATTGCTGCAGCAATTGGAATAATAGGAGTTTCTGATATAAATACAATAGAAAAGATCATAATTATAATATTTGGTGTAGTGTTTGCTACAGGGTTAGGTGTATTAATTTCAAAATCTATTACAAGACCAATAAAGAAACTAATAGATTATGCAGAAAGAATTGCTGTTGGAGATGTAGCTATTGAAATTCATAATGAAACAAAGGATGAAATAGGGACTTTAATGTTTGCCTTTAAGAAAATAGTAGAAAACATTAATGAACAAGTGGATGCAGTTAAAAATATAGCCTATGGTGATTTGACAGTTGTATTTAACGTTAAGTCAGAAAAAGATGTGCTAGGTAAAAACATAGTAGAAATGGTAGGAACTATTAAAGAGCTCTTAGCTGAAACAAACAATCTTATAAAAGCAACACAAGAAGGTAAATTAGATACAAGAGGTAACTCTGCTCAATTTAACGGAGGTTGGGGAGAACTTGTAGGAGGAGTAAACAAGCTTATAGATGCCCTTGTATCACCAATAAATGTAACAGCAGAGTACGTGGATAGAATTAGTAAGGGCGACATACCTCCTAAAATAACAGATACCTACAATGGAGATTTCAATGAGATTAAAAACAACTTAAACAGCTGCATAGATGTAATGAGTGGACTCTTAGCTGAAACAAACAATCTTATAAAAGCAACACAAGAAGGTAAATTAGATACAAGAGGTAACTCTGCTCAATTTAACGGAGGTTGGGGAGAACTTGTAGGAGGAGTAAACAAGCTTATAGATGCCCTTGTATCACCAATAAATGTAACAGCAGAGTACGTGGATAGAATTAGTAAGGGCGACATACCTCCTAAAATAACAGATACCTACAATGGAGATTTCAATGAGATTAAAAACAACTTAAACAGCTGCATAGATGTAATGAGTGGACTCTTAGCTGAAACAAACAATCTTATAAAAGCAACACAAGAAGGTAAATTAGATACAAGAGGTAACTCTGCTCAATTTAACGGAGGTTGGGGAGAACTTGTAGGAGGAGTAAACAAGCTTATAGATGCCTTTGTATCACCAATAAATGTAACAGCAGAGTACGTGGATAGAATTAGTAAGGGGGATATACCTGCTAAAATAACAGATACCTACAATGGGGATTTCAATGAGATTAAAAACAACTTAAACAGCTGCATAGATGTAATGAGTGGACTCTTAGCTGAGACAAACAAGCTTATAAAAGCAACACAAGAAGGTAAATTAGATACAAGAGGTAACTCTGCTCAATTTAACGGAGGTTGGGGAGAACTTGTAGGAGGAGTAAACAAGCTTATAGATGCCTTTGTATCACAAATAAATGTAACAGCAGAGTATGTGGATAGAATTAGTAAGGGCGATATACCTCCTAAAATAACAGATACCTATAATGGAGATTTTAATACAATAAAGAATAATTTAAATCAATGTATTGATAGTATTAATTTACTGGTTTCAGATTCAAGCAATTTAGTTAAAGCTGCCTTAGAAGGAAAACTTTCTACTAGAGCTGATGCTAGCAAGCATAGTGGAGATTACAAAAAAATAGTAGAAGGTGTAAATAATACCTTAGATGCTGTTATTGAACCTATTAAGGAAGCAGCAGTAGTATTGCAGGAAATGTCCAATGGAAACCTAAAGGTATATGTTAAAGGAGATTATAAAGGAGATCATGCGGATATTAAAAATGCATTAAATGACACTATAGATTCCTTATCTTCCTATGTAACTGAAATATCTGAGGTTTTAGAAGAAATGTGTAACTCAAATCTTAAATTATCAATTACTAATGAATATAAAGGTGACTTTGCTCAGATTAAGGATGCATTAAACCTTATAATTGAATCCTTTAATGAAGTATTTACAGAAATAAACAATGCTGCAGATCAGGTATCTTCAGGATCAAATCAAGTTTCAGATGGAAGCCAAGCATTATCCCAGGGAACTACTGAGCAGGCAAGTTCTATAGAAGAATTAACTTCTTCAATTACAGAAGTAGCAGCTCAGACTAAACAAAATGCAGTTAATGCAAGTGAGGCAAATGAACTTGCATTAACTGCTAAAGAAGGTGCAGTACTTGGAAATTCACATATGAAAGATATGCTTAAATCTATGGAAGATATCAACGAATCATCCTCTAATATTTCAAAAATAATTAAAGTTATAGATGACATCGCTTTCCAAACAAACATGTTAGCGTTAAATGCTGCAGTGGAAGCTGCAAGAGCAGGACAGCATGGTAAAGGGTTTGCAGTAGTAGCAGAAGAAGTAAGAAATCTTGCAGCAAGAAGTACAAATGCGGCTAAGCAAACTACAGATTTAATTGAAGGATCTATTAAAAAAGTTGAATTCGGAACGAAAATTGCTAATAATACCGCAGAATCTCTCAATGAAATAGTAGCAGGGGTAACTAAGGCAGCAACTTTAGTGGGAGAGATAGCGGCAGCTTCAAATGAACAAGCAACTGCAATATATCAGATAAATAAGGGCATAGAGCAAGTTTCAGATGTGGTGCAAACTAATGCAGCAACGGCAGAGCAAAGTGCAGCAGCCAGTGAAGAACTTTCTGGACAAGCATCAATGCTTAAGGGTATGGTAGGAAAATTTAGGCTAAAAAGAGACACATCTGAACAAAATGATGAAGCATCTCTAAGAACTAAGAAAAGTACAAATGGGGTAAAAAACATATTTTTATCTCATGATGAGGTGGCAGTGACAAAAAATAAGCCAAGGATATCATTGAATAATAAGGATTTTGGAAAATATTAATGAAAGCTCTATTAATCGCATAGAACTTGGTTTTATTAAGTACCATGGGACTAATATAAGAATTAAAGGTGATTATATGATAAATTTAAAAGACAGTGAATTCAGAGAACTTACAGGGTATATAAAAGCAAATTACGGAATAAACCTTATTGCAAAGAAACTTCTTATTGAGGGACGTCTTAGTAATATGATTACTGAGAGGGGTTTTGATGATTTTTCGGAATACCTAAAATTTGTTTTCAAAGATACCTCAGGAAATGAGGTTAGCACACTTATAAATAAGCTTACTACTAATCATACTTATTTTATGAGAGAAGCAGATCATTTTAAATACTTTAGTGATACTGTGCTTCCATACTTAGAGTCAAAGGCTAAAACTAAAGATTTAAGGATTTGGAGTGCAGGCTGTTCTAGTGGAGAAGAACCATATACCTTAGCCATGATAATGGCGGATTATTTTGGAATGGAAAGGTCTATGTGGAATACAAAAATACTGGCTACAGATATATCTCAAAAGGTATTAGAAATTGCTAAAAAGGGAGTTTACACAGGGGAAGCTGTAAACACCATGTCCAAATATTGGATGATGC
Organism: uncultured Clostridiaceae bacterium; assembly: GCA_963725425.1. Taxonomy (GTDB): domain Bacteria; phylum Bacillota; class Clostridia; order Clostridiales; family Clostridiaceae; genus Clostridium_I. Next base: position 431,430 of record CAVRYJ010000040.1, on the reverse strand, counting down.
AATATTTTAACAAAGTTGAGAATGAAAACTACCAGATTACAGAGGAAATAAGAAATGAAATAATATATAGAGAATTCAATTTAATGAATGCAATATTTCCTTTTAAAAAAAAGTTCCATGTTATATTCTGCAGAAATGTGATGATATATTTTGATGCCAAAACAAAGATGGAATTGATTAATAAATTTTATGATATAACTGAATCAGGTGGATATCTTTTTATAGGTCATTCTGAGTCAATAAATAAGAATGAAACTGAATATAATTATATCATGCCTGCTGTTTACAGGAAAGGATAGAACAATATGAGTATAACAAAGAAGGTAAGAGTGTTAGTTGTTGATGATTCATTACTTTTCAGAGAAACAATTGCTAGAGGTATAGGACTCGATCGTGGGATAGAGGTAGTGGGCACTGCAGGAGATGCCTTCCAGGCAAGGGATAAAATAATAGATTTGGAGCCAGATGTTATGACTTTAGATGTGGAAATGCCAAAGATGAATGGTATTGAGTTCTTAAAAAGATTGATGCCTCAATATCCTATACCAGTTGTGGTAGTAAGTGCAGTAAGTGATAATGTTTTTGATGCACTAAACGCAGGAGCTGTGGATTTTGTTACAAAAATTAGTTCAGTAACAGGAAGCAGTAAGGAAGCTTTTATAAATGAATTGATTATAAAAGTAAAAATAGCATCTATGGCAAAAGTGGGGCAAATTAAAAAAAATATTTCAACTGAGAGACATATAGATAAAATTAACTCTAAAAAGAGTAATACAATAATTGCTATTGGTGCGTCCACTGGTGGCACTCAGGCTATTCTTGAAGTTGTGAAGGGCTTTCCAATAGATATGCCAGGTGTGGTAATAACTCAGCACATGCCTCCTGTATTTACAAAAATGTATGCAGATAGGTTAAATAATATTTGCCCTATGGAGGTTAAGGAAGCTGAAACTGGAGATAGTGTCACACCAGGGAAAATTCTTATTGCCCCAGGAGACAGACATATGGAGTTAATTAGACGGGGAAATAATTATTTTGTAGAATGTTTTAGTGGTGAAAAAGTAAATGGCCATTGTCCTTCAGTGGATGTGCTATTTAATTCAGTAGCAAGAGAATGCAGGAAGTAGTGCCATTGGAATTATTTTAACAGGCATGGGCTACGATGGAGCAAAAGGACTTATGAAAATGAAACAAAGAGGTGCCTACACTATTGGACAGGATGAACAATCCAGTGTGGTTTATGGTATGCCAAAAGTAGCCTATGATATTGGAGGGGTTACTAAACAAACATCATTAAGAAATATTCCAAGGTTAATCTATTCTCTTTTAGAGGATAAAAAATAATGTAAAAAAGAAAGGTGGTATTTAAATGACAGAGGTTTTAGATGAAGTCATAGAAACTTCAGAAGACACTCAAAAGGGGAAATTTCTCACATTCTCTGTTGGCAAGGAAGCTTATGGGATTGAAATTAAGTTTGTTACAGAGATAATTGTTATACAGGATATAACGGAAGTCCCTGAATTACCTGATTATGTAAAGGGAATAATAAATCTTAGGGGAAAGATTATTCCAGTTATTGATGTAAGAGTAAGGTTTAAAAAAGAGCTAAAGGAATACAATGAAAGGACATGTATAGTTGTAATTGATATAAAGGGAACTTCTGTGGGACTTATTGTAGATAGTGTAGCGGAAGTAATTAGTATAGATGATGGTGATATTGTTCCTCCACCAGATATAAAAACAGGTTTTCAAAATCGTTATGTTAGAGGAATAGGTAAAGTTGGGAATGAGATTAAGCTTTTGCTTGATTGTGAAAAAATTCTTAATGATGGGGAACTTGAGAGTCTGAATACAATAATTTAAATTCAGATATGTACAAAAATAAATTAAGGCATGATGTAAAATAGATATGAATATTAGCTAGCTATTTTTTTCAAGATGCCCAAGGAGAATCAATTATGAGATGGTTTAATAATATAAAAATACGTTCAAAATTGTTAATTGGTTTTACTATTGCATCAATTTTAGGATGCTTTATTGGTTATATGGGATATTCAGCAGTTAAAAGAATAGGATCAAAACAAGTTTATGATTCTTCATTCACCATGATTGTAATATCTATTATAGTATGTATTTTAGTTGCCACTTTTTTAGGTTTAACAATATCTAATATTATAAGCAAATCTATTATAAAACTTGTTGGAGTAGCTAAAAAAATTGCGAGTGGTGATATGAATATAGATGTTAACTGTAATACTAAGGATGAAGCCTTGGAACTATCAAATGAATTTGTAAAGATAACTAATTCATTTAAGGCTTTAATTGCAGATACAAATGCTCTTAAGATTTCAATAGTGGAAGGTGAAACTACATCAAGGGCAGATGAAACAAAATATAATGGAGATTATAAGAAAATAGTACAAGGCATTAATAAAATTATAGATGTAATAACTGAACCATTAAATGAATCAAATAAAGTTTTAGAAGGTATGGCTAAAAATGACCTTTCAATTAAAATGACAGGTTCATATAAAGGCATGATGAAAGAATTCGCGGAGAATATAAATTCTGTGAATTCAAGGATTACAAGTATAGTAAAACTTAATACGGAAATATCAGTAGGTGATATTAGTGGAATTGAAGAGATTGTTGAGATTGGCAAACGGTCAGAAAATGATGAGTTAATGCCAACTATGATTGCTATGATGTCTAATATAAAAAATCTTATTGAAGAGGTTAATATCATATCAAATGCTGCGGTAAAGGGAGATCTAGAAACAAGAAGTGACGCTTCAAAATTTAAAGGTGGTTATGGCGAGGTAATAGAAGGTTTTAATAGAGCACTTGATGCAATATTTAAGCCATTAAATGAATCAAAAAAAGTTTTGGAGAGTATGTCGGTAAATGATCTTACAATTAAAATGACAGGTTCTTATGATGGCATAATGAAGGATCTTGCAGAGGATATAAATTTTGTTAATGAAAGAATTAGTAGCGTTTCAGATTTGTTTACACAAGCATCTTTAGGTGATACAAGCAGACTTGAAGGACTTAATAAAATTGGGAGAAGATCAGAAAATGATAAGTTAATGCCATCAATGATTTTAATGATGACTACGCTTCAAAACCTAATTAAGGAAGTAGGTGTCATCGCTAATGGCGCAACAAAAGGAAATCTTGAAAATAGAAGCGATATTTCAAAATTTCAAGGTGGGTATAGAGATATATTAGAAGGACTTAATAAAACTCTTGATGCAGTAGAAGCGCCAATAAATGAGGCTACAGAAGTGTTAAGGGAAATGGCAAAAGGGAATTTAAATGTTAGTATGGTAGGAAATTATTTAGGAAGCTATAAGGTTATAAAGGATTCATTGAATCATGCACTAGATTCCTTTAATGAAGTATTTACAGAAATAAATAATGCTGCAGATCAGGTTTCTTCAGGTTCAAATCAGGTTTCAGATGGGAGCCAGGCGCTATCACAGGGAACTACAGAACAAGCAAGTTCTATAGAAGAATTAAATTCTTCTATTACAGAAGTGGCAACTCAAACTAAACAGAACGCAGTTAATGCCAGTGAGGCCAATGAACTTTCACTTAAGGCTAAAGAAGGAGCTGTGCTTGGAAATTCTCATATGAAAGACATGCTAAAGTCTATGGAGGACATAAACGAATCTTCCTCTAATATTTCAAAAATTATAAAGGTTATAGATGACATTGCTTTTCAAACAAACATGTTAGCATTAAATGCTGCAGTGGAAGCAGCAAGAGCAGGACAACATGGTAAAGGATTTGCAGTAGTGGCAGAAGAAGTAAGAAATCTTGCAGCAAGAAGCACTAATGCAGCTAAGCAGACTACAGATTTAATCGAAGGATCTATTAAGAAAGTGGAATTTGGAACAAAAATAGCTAATAATACTGCAGATTCTCTTAATGAAATAGTAATAGGAGTAACTAAAGCAACAACACTTGTGGGAGAGATAGCATCGGCTTCAAACGAACAGGCAACTGCAATATATCAAATTAATAAGGGCATAGAACAAGTTTCAGATGTGGTGCAAACTAATGCAGCAACTGCAGAGCAAAGTGCAGCAGCTAGCCAAGAACTTTCAAGTCAGGCCTCAACACTTAAGAATATGGTAGGAAAATTCAGGCTGAAAGGAAACATAGTCTCATCTAATGGTGGGGTAGCTTTAGAATTTCAGGGGAATGCAAAGGCACAAAATAACAAATTTGCAGCGCAGACTGAGGTGGCAGTAACCAAAGATAAACCAAGAATATCTTTAAGTAATGGGGATTTTGGAAAATACTAAGAAAGATGCTATAAATGCTAGAGTATTTAATTTAATTTAATTAAATTAAATATCCTAGTTTAAATGTATCTTTATAGAAGGATAAAGGAAGTGTAAAATGAAATTTTATAAAAATTTAAAAATATCATCCAAGCTTTTAGTTGGATTTGTTATTGTAGCTATATTAAGTGCTGTAGTGGGAATTGTAGCTATTGTAAACACCAGTAGTATTATTGATCAAGGTAGTCAATTATATCAAGAAAATTTAGTACCACTTCAGCCAGCAGCAAAAATCGAAACCGATTTTTTGAGTATGAGAATTAATTTAAGGGATATGGCTTCCGCAAAAACTCCAGAAGCCAAAGTTAAATTTAGTAATAATATAGATACTTTATATAATGATTTACAAGATAACGTGGCGAGTTATTCTAAAGAGGTTTCATCTACTGAGGAAACAGATAATCTAAAAACAATGCAGCAATCAATTGTAAATTATAATGTTGTTAAGGACAAAGTCCTAGGTTTAATAAATTCAAATCGAACAGATGAAGCTACGGCACTAATGACTGGACAGGGTGCTGTTTTAAGCGGACAACTAGATGCAAGCATCACTAAAGCATTTAAGATAAATATTGATCAAGCAGGTGTTCGTCAGGCTTCTAACAAAACTGCAGGTAATAATGCTTTAATTATAATAATATTGGTTGTTATACTTACAATGATTTTGGCAATAGCTTTAGGATTTGGAATTTCAAGAATAATTGGAAAACCAATAAATAAGTTAGTTGAGGCTGCTAATAGCATAGCTGATGGAGAATTTGATTTAGAGCTATTGGTGGACACTAAAGATGAGTTAGGTGCCTTAGGACAAGCCTTCGAAAAAATAATTTCTTCATTCAAACACTTAGTTAAGGATACAAACATGTTAAATCAGGCTGCTGAAGCTGGAAAGCTTGATATAAGAGCTGATGTAAATAAACATGCGGGAGATTATAGAAAAATAGTAGAGGGTGTAAATAATACTCTTGATGCAATTACTGAGCCAATAAATGAATCTAGAAGAGTACTATCTAAAATGGCTTCAAATGATCTTACATTGACTATGAAAGGTTCATATAAAGGAGCTATGAAGGAGTTTTCAGAAGATATCAATCTTGTTAATTCAAGAATTATGGTTGTTGAAAAATTGCTAGTTGAAATATCTGTGGGTGATACAACTGGTCTTCAAGGTCTTATTAGTGTTGGGAAAAGGTCTGAAAATGACAAATTAATTCCTTCAATGGTAGTGATGATGGACACAATACAAAAGCTTGTAAAGGAAGCTAATATAATAGCAGATTCTGCTGTAGCGGGTAACCTTAAGGCAAGAAGTGATACATCAAAGTTTCAAGGAGGATATCGTGAAATTATAGAAGGATTTAATAATACACTTGATGCTATAGAAGAGCCAATAAATGAGGCTACAGAAGTATTAAAGGAAATGGCTGATGGAAATCTAGATGTAAGCATGATTGGTGATTATCAAGGCAGCTATAAGGTTATAAAGGATTCTTTGAACCATACTTTAGAAGAGTTTAATAATGTTCTAGGCAGTATTACTGACGCAGCTGATGAAGTCCTATCTGGTTCCAATCAGGTGTCAGATGGAAGCCAGGCGCTATCACAGGGAACTACTGAACAAGCAAGTTCTATAGAAGAATTAACTTCTTCTATTACAGAAGTGGCAGCTCAGACTAAACAAAATGCAGTTAATGCAAGTCAGGCAAATGAACTTGCACTTAGTGCTAAAGAGGGAGCTGTCATAGGAAATTCTCATATGAAAGACATGCTTAAATCTATGGGGGAAATAAACGAAGCATCCTCAAATATTTCAAAAATAATTAAGGTTATTGACGATATCGCTTTTCAAACAAATATGTTAGCACTAAATGCAGCAGTGGAAGCGGCGAGAGCAGGACAACATGGAAAAGGTTTTGCAGTAGTAGCAGAAGAAGTAAGAAATCTTGCAGCAAGAAGCACTAATGCAGCCAAGGAAACTACAGATTTAATTGAAGGCTCTATTAAAAAAGCAGAAATTGGAACAAAAATAGCCAATAATACTGCAGAATCACTTAATGAAATAGTTGCAGGGGTAAGTAAAGCGGCTACTTTAGTTGGAGAGATAGCATCGGCTTCAAATGAACAGGCAACTGCAATATATCAAATAAATAAAGGTATAGAGCAGGTTTCAGATGTTGTGCAAACTAATTCAGCAACTGCAGAGGAAAGTGCAGCAGCTAGCGAAGAACTCTCAGGTCAAGCATCCATGCTTAAGAGTATGGTGGGAAAATTCAGGCTAAAAAGAGCAAGCTCTACATCCAATAATCAAGTATATTTAGGAGAACAGAGAAATCATAAGGAAGTAAATAACAGATCTTCTGTTTTTGATAAAGCGGCAGGAACTAAAAATAAACCCAAAATATCATTGAGTAATAATGACTTTGGAAAATACTAAGAAAAATTAAATTAAAAGTCTGGTGATTTCAATTTAATCTAAAGAATTAAAAAGGAGGTTCAATTTATGAAATGGTTTAATAATATGAGAATACGCTCAAAATTGTTAATGGGGTTCGCTACTATTTCTATTGTGGGATATTTTGTTGGCTATATGGGGTATTCAGCTATTAAAAGAATAGGATCAAGTGGAGTTTATGATTTTACATCTATGATTATTGTAATGTCTATTATAGTAGGCGTTTTAATTGATATTATTCTGGGTTTAACAATATCTAATACAATAAGCAAATCAGATATATCATTTAAAGCTTTGATAGCGGACACAGATAGCCTTAGAGAATGCAATAGTTCAAGGTAAAACCGAAACAAGGGCAGATGAAACAAAGCATAATGGCAGCTATAAAAAAATAGTACAAGGTGTAAATAAAATTATAGATGAAATAACTGAACCATTAAATGAATCAAATAAGGTTTTAGCCAGTATGGCTAAAAATGATCTTACAATTAAAATGGTAGGTTCATATAATGGCGAGTTGAAGGATTTTGCTGATAATATAAATTCTGTGAATTCAAGAATTACCAATATTGTAAAACTTAATACGGAAATATCATTAGGTGATACTAGTGGCCTTGAAGAAATTATTAAGATAGGCAAACGGTCAGAAAATGATGAGTTAATACCAACAATGATTTCAATGATGTCAAATATAAAGAATCTTATTAAAGAGGTTAATATAATATCAGATGCTACTGTAAAGGGCAATCTTGAAACAAGAAGTGATGCTTCTAAATTTAAAGGAGGCTATGGCGAGGTAATAGAAGGTTTTAATAGAGCTCTTGACGCAATATTCCAGCCATTAAGCGAATCAAGAAAAGTTTTAGAAAGTATGTCTGTAAATGATCTTACAATTAAAATGACAGGATCTTATGAAGGCATGATGAAGGAACTAGCAGAGGATATAAATCTTGTTAGTGAAAGAATTGGTAGTGTATCAGATTTGTTTACACAAGCATCTTTAGGTGATACAAGTAGACTTGAAGGGCTTAATAAGATAGGTAGAAGATCAGAAAATGATAAGTTAATGCCAGCAATGATTTTAATGATGACCACGATTCAGAACCTTATTAAAGAAATAAGTGGTATTTCAGAGGTGGTAGAAGAAGGAAATCTTGAGGCTAGAGGTGATACTTTGAAATTTCAAGGTGGGTATAGAGAAATATTAGAAGGATTTAATAAAACCCTAGATGCTTTATCTAAGCCAATAAATGAATCCAGAAGTGTATTATCTAAAATGGCTTTAAATGATCTTTCATTAACTATGACAGGCTCCTATAAAGGAACTATGAAGGACTTTTCAGAAGATATTAATTCTGTCCATGCAAGAATTTCAGCTGTAGTAAAACTGCTAATTGAAATATCCGTGGGCGATACAACTGGTCTTCAAGGTCTTATGAGTGTTGGCAAAAGATCAGAAAATGATAAGTTAATGCCTTCAATGATAGTAATGATGGAAACAATACAAAACCTTATAAAGGAATCAAATTCAATAGCAGATTCTGCTGTGGCGGGTAACCTTAAGGCAAGAAGTGATATATCAAAATTCCAGGGCGGATATCGTGAAGTGCTAGAAGGTTTCAATAATACACTTGATGCGGTAGAAGAACCAATAAAAGAAGCTGCAGAAGTATTAAAAGAAATGGCAGCTGGAAATCTTAATGTAAGTATGATTGGTGATTATCAAGGCAGCTATAAGATTATAAAGGATTCTTTGAACCATACTTTAGAAGAGTTTAATAATGTTCTAGGCAGTATTACTGACGCATCTGATGAAGTGCTATCTGGTTCCAATCAGGTGTCAGATGGAAGCCAAGCTCTATCACAGGGAACTACTGAACAAGCAAGTTCTATAGAAGAATTAACTTCTTCTATTACAGAAGTGGCAGCTCAGACTAAACAAAATGCAGTTAATGCAAGTCAGGCAAATGAACTTGCACTTAGTGCTAAAGAGGGAGCTGTCATAGGAAATTCTCATATGAAAGACATGCTTAAATCTATGGAGGAAATAAACGAAGCATCCTCAAATATTTCAAAAATAATTAAGGTTATTGACGATATTGCTTTTCAAACAAATATGTTAGCACTAAATGCAGCAGTGGAAGCAGCGAGAGCAGGACAACATGGAAAAGGTTTTGCAGTAGTAGCAGAAGAAGTAAGAAATCTTGCAGCAAGAAGCACTAATGCAGCCAAGGAAACTACAGATTTAATTGAAGGCTCTATTAAAAAAGCAGAAATTGGAACAAAAATTGCCAATAATACTGCAGAATCACTTAATGAAATAGTTGCAGGGGTAAGTAAAGCGGCTACTTTAGTTGGAGAGATAGCATCGGCTTCAAATGAACAGGCAACTGCAATATATCAAATAAATAAAGGTATAGAGCAGGTTTCAGATGTTGTACAAACTAATTCAGCAACTGCAGAGGAAAGTGCAGCAGCTAGCGAAGAACTCTCAGGTCAAGCATCCATGCTTAAGAGTATGGTGGGAAAATTCAGGCTAAAAAGAGCAAGCTCTGCATCCAATAATCAAGTATATTTAGGAGAACAGAAAAATCATAAGGAAGTAAATAACAGATCTTCTGTTTCTGATAAAGCGGCAGGAACTAAAAATAAACCCAAAATATCATTGAGCAATAATGACTTTGGAAAATACTAAGAAAACTATAAAAGGGGATGCTCTGAGTAGAATAATTAAAGAAATGTAGGTATATATTAAATTATATGATAAACTCTATATATAATATTATTTTTAAATAATGATTTTTTGCAGTGTAAATTTCATGTGCCTAACAGAAATTTTAAGCAAATGATAGTTATATAAAAGGAGCGTGTAAAATGAAAGATAAGACAACCAAACAGAAAATAACCTTAGCAGTTCAAAGATTTTTAGAGAAAACAGGTGGGGTTAAGCACGATTTAGTACTATTAGCCACTATAATAGATAAACTTCCCGGATCTTCAAATTTAGGATCGGATGCATATAATCAAATTATTGAAAATAACTACATAGTTGATTTACTTGATCTAATAGATAAAAGAGAAATCGCTGAGGATGAAAATGATACTGAGAAGGCTGAGAAATATGATAAAGAAATTAAATCTATAGAAATAAATCATGGAATAAATAAGGATGATTCTAAAGAATTGATTTCGGCATTATCAAAAGAGATAGGTAAAACTATTTCTAATAAGAAAGATTAGTTAAGGCATTATCAAAATGTACCCTATAGAGTAGTAGGGTACGTTTAAATATTTAATCTGGATTGTTCATTTAGATTGTGAAGTATTAGTGGTCACATCAGAAATTATCTTACCTTGTGCTATCTTAAATTGAGCTACTGCATTTTCTATTAAAACTTCCAGTTCACTTTCGGTTAAAAAATTTACTCCAAACTTAGCTTCAAGTAATGAAACAGCTTTTGCAAACTTTTGTTCATTTTCTAAAGTACCGTATTTCTGTTCAATGGATGCGACAACTTTAGCTGCATAATCTTCTATTAGCGTAGTATTTTTTTCTCCAAATTCCTGTACTGCTTTCTTTTGTATTGCTATTAACGCCTTTACTACAAAAGGTATTGAGGCTGTCACACCTGCTCCAATTAATAGTTCTAACAATTTTAAAATTACTTGGTCCATTCAAAGGTTACCTTCTTCCTTTTATTTATTAATTAACACCAATCTGTCGTCAATCACAAGAATATTATTGAAATCAACTAAAAATGATTCGAGTCATTTTCTATTTCAAAGCGACTTCTTTTCACTTAAATACCCCATGATTTATTTCATAATATGAAAATTGGGCAGAGTATGACACTTCTACTTTCAGCTTCGTTTTATATTATTAAAAATAAAAACATAAATTAATTCAACAAAATCAGGCAAATATATCTTAAATATATAATAATATGGTAGAGAGGTGGGCTACAGTATGGAAATTATTTTAATACAACAAATTAATTTAAAAAACATTGATAATGGTTTTAAACAAATACAAAAGAAGTTTAATTCAAATATAATACCGCATAAAGGCGACTATATATCTGATATGGTTTGGAAGGAAACAGATGAATATGAAGTAATAAAGGTAATTATAAATTATCAAGAAGATTATGTACATGTATGGTTGCAACCAATAAATTTAGAAACAAATGATAAGTCAGACTTAGAGCAATATGTTAAAATGACAAAATTTCATAGGTGGCAATGTGATTTTTTATTTATTAAGAACTCTTAAAAGGGTTCTTTTTTTTGTATAACAAAGAGAGAATTATTGTATAAGAAGCACATAGATATTCTGTTACCTATGTGTCATGAACCACTTTTAAGTTGTCTTAGCTGTTGTTCAAGATCTTTAATTTGTTTTTGTTTATCTTCTAAAGATTGAAGATGTTCTTGTTGGGAAGCAATAGTACTTATATTGGCACCAATACTAGATATAAGGTTACCTAATACATTATTTTCAGACGCAGACTTATCTTCTGAAAGAATAATAGAAATTATGGTTGTAAGAATAGCAAGATCCTCAGGGCTTATTGAATCAAGAAACGACATTGAAGCTCACCTCAAATTTATTATATTCAACTTGGATTTCTAATTAATTAAGAAATTCAATAATACCAAGTATTATAAGCAATATACCTGAAAACAAAGGTGCATATTTACCCAAAAATTTACCTAATAAATGATTACCTATAGATTCACCAAACATAATCGTAAAAATACTTAATATAAAAGTAGCTATAACTGTAAATTCAATACTAACTCCAGTTATACTAGCGGCCACTCCGGTACCTAAATTATTAAATGTTAATCCGAATGCTACAATGAGAGCTTCTTTCATATTTATGTCACCAGAGTTATCTAAATCTGATTTTTCTGCATATTCAATCATATCAGTAATGTTTTTCAAGGAAAGTTTATTTGTTTTGGTGTTTTTTGCAAGTTTTATTACACTTTGGGTTACAAAATAAAATCCCAAGATTATAATAACTACAGAACCTAAAACATCAGATATAGAGGGAGATAAAAATTTCGATATATAATTTCCAACTGACATAGATAAAAATGTTCCTGTAGTTGTTACAATTGCTATTATAAGATTTGCAATTATTCCTATCTTTATTTTCTTTATTCCATAAGCTATTCCTACAACTACATTATCTAGGTTAGATGATAAGCTAAATAATAATGCAGATAAAATTAATGACATATATGTTCCCCTTTTTTATCATTTAGGCATTTGAAAAGAAATAACAAGTCAAAGCTTCTGAGGATATTTTGCGGTAGACGAGGATCCATTACCTTGCGCAAGCGTTGGCTATGTAATGGTTATGGAAGGCGTTGTGTACCATTAAAATAGACCAGAATACTGACTTGTTATTTCTTTGATGATGCCTTACATTCTAATATATGGTTTGAGAACTTATATGTTGATTAAACTGAGACAACCAACAGTAAGTAGTGCCAACATTTCTTAATTAACTATGAATAATTTATTATTCGTTTTTTTATAATCAATAGTCTTGCAATGATTTTTTTATGAAAGTCTAAAGAGGCTATGAATGATATTCAAAAACTTTATGTATTGCTTTTTGAGCTTGAAAAATTATTGAAGGATAGGGAGAATTGTAGTATTAGGCTAGTTACAATCCCTGAAAAAATGGTTATAGAAGAGACTAAGAGGAACTACATGTATTTAAACCTTTATAATTTTAATGTAGATGCTTTATATATAAATAGGATAATACCAGAGGATATAGACAATAGCTTTTTTGATCAGTGGAAATGCATTCAAAAAAAGTACATGGAAGAAATAGATTCAGTATTTTTCAATTTGCCTAGGTTTAAAATTAAATGGTATGAGGTTGATATTAACGGTATTAATGGACTTGAAAGAATAGTCAAGGATTCCCTAGATGTTGAAGATATATTAATGGTTCAAAAAATAACATTTAGTGAGAAATTTGAAAAGGTGGAGTAGGGAAAACTAGTATTGCATCAGCAACAGCATGTCAAATTGCAAAGCAAGGTAAAAAGGTGCTTATAATGAGTACTGATCAAGCACATAGTCTTGGTGATGCCTTTGGCACAAAGCTATCTAACATTCCCATAAAAATCACAGATAATTTAGAAGCTATAGAGGTGGATGCTATTATTGAAAATGAAGTTATTTGGGGAAATATTAAGGTATATATAGAAAAACTCATGCTGTTAAAAACTGAGAAAAGTATTGAGGTTGAAGAATTACTTGTATTCCCAGGTTTTCAAGATTTAATTTCCTTACTTAAAATTAAACAGATTAATGATGAAAATAATTATGATGTGTTAATAGTTGATTGCGCTCCCACCGGAGAAACTATGTCACTTTTGAAGTTTCCAGAGCTTTTTAAGTGGTGGATGGAGAAATTTTTCCCTATGAAAAGAAAGGCAGCTAAAATTGTGAAGCCAATAATTGATCACACAATAAAGATTCCAGTTCCTGATGAAAAAACCTTTGATGAAATTGAAAATCTTTATAACAAAATTTATGAATTTCATGAATTAATGCTTCAAAAGGATAATGTAAGTCTTAGAATAGTTACCACTCCAGAAAACATTGTTGTTAAAGAGGCTAAACGAAACTTTTCTTATTTACATCTTTATAATTTTAATGTAGACGCAATAATTGTTAATAAAATAATGCCAAAAGAAGGTGGAAAAGGGTATTTGGAAAAGTGGATGGAACTTCAAAGTGAAAATCTTAAGGATATAAGTGAAAGTTTTAGTCCAGTACCAATTTTTAAAACTGAGTTAAAAAATAGCGAAATTAGAAACTATGATTCATTATTAAATATGGGGAAGAACATATTTAAGGAAGTTTCTGGAGCAGAAGTATTTTTTAAGGATAAAATCTTTCGGGTTAAAAAATCAAGTACAGATGGGAGTTATTATTTAATTATTAACATACCTTTTCTTGATAAAAAAGAATTAAGTTTTCTTCAAAAAGGGGATGAAATTAGCATATCTATTAAAAATGAAAAACGTAATTTTATGCTCCCACAGAAATTGCAGTCAAAGGAAATTATTAAAGTGAGTTATGAGGAGGGAAAGCTACGTATACAATTTAACTGAGAAACCGTGAAAAATGAAAATGCATTTGATGTTAAACTTATTAACTTTGATATATAATGAGATCAGACAAGTTTATAATGAATGTAAGGACATTAATTTTTTTTTCAATTATGTTGTATATAATTGAAAAAATGCATTTTCTTTTTAGAGGCTGTATTGAGTGACATAACTAACTATAAATAAATTCAGTTTAGGAGGAGATAAATATGAATAAATACCTTACTTCTAATTTTACAGGTGGACCCTTTGTATTATTTTCATCTTCACATCTCATCGCGCTGGCTATAATTTTATCAATTATAATACTTACATATGTATTTAGGCATAGGTTTCTGTCACTAAGAAAGTCTACGCGTATTTATATTTCATCTTTTCTCATACTTCAGCAACTTTCCTTAACGGCATGGTACATTATGTATGGAGGTCTGCCTTTAAAAGCATCACTCCCTCTAGAACTATGCGATATATCTACAATAATATCTGCCATAATGTTTGCATGCAAGAGTTATCCTCTATATGAAATAGTATATTTCTGGGGTATGGCCGGTTCACTGGAGGCGCTTATAACTCCTGATTTGGGTATATATGCTTTTCCACATTTCGTATTTTTTGAATTTTTTCTGTCCCACGGTAGCATAATTATTCTGTGCCTTTTCATGACCTTTGTTTATGGCTATAGGCCTAGTTTTAAATCATTAATAAAAAGTCTTGTGGTTCTGAACATTTATGCAGGGTTTATAGGCATATATGACAAGCTTATGGATACTAACATTATGTATCTTTGTGAGAAAACTCAAGATACTTCAATTATGAGTTATCTTGGACCATGGCCAAGGTATCTATTTTCTCTTGAACTTGTTGCCATTGCTTCCTGTGCTCTGTGTCTTATTCCCTTTACCATAAAGATCAAACATAGAAGAAATAATATCAATATTCCTCAGTAGAAATTCTGAATTTGGGTACACACCGAGATACACGTAGAAACAGGTAATATAATTCTTATTATAATATGACGGCATGATGCCATATTACGTGTGATATATTTTACTTATAAATTCAATAGAACGTGGGTATATTATGAAATTCGAATGATGAGCAATACTAAGATAAAATAGGTGCTTTATATTCTTTAGCCTATGCTGTTAGAATGATGCCTAAACAAGGTTATACTCAAGATGGTTATTATGAATACACTGTTTATCCACTTGAGGGCATATGGGATTTAACAGAACAATGGAAATGCTCTAACATATTAAATAAAGGCGAATTCATCACATTAAGGTATAGTGATTCATTGTATGCAATGGTATAATTTAGTTATAAGTTATTGCGAAATCGTAAATTATTTTTGAGAGGAAAATGTAGATAGCAAGAAATAGAGTTGTATATAGTGTAAGTCAACAAAGATTTCATGGGTACTTATATAAAAGGTGGAGTTAAAATTATGAGGATTAGTACTTTGAATTTATTTTTAAAAGATGCTTTAAAAAACCTTAGAAGAAATTCTAATAGAAGTATTTCTACCATTACTACGGTAATGTCAACATTATTCATTTTAGGAATATTTTTGCTATTCATGTTGAATCGTAACTATTCAGCTACTATTTTGTATAAAATATATGTGTGCTCAAAAAACGTACTACCCTCAAATATTTTGTGTATTTGAGGGTAGTATGATGATATTAATTTTCTGCACACTAAAAAGAGGTGATTACACCTCTTTTATCGGAGCTTTTAAATCTAAAGTTGGGTCTATTGGATTTGCTGTAAATACTGATTTTATACAGTCTAAAGCATTATTACCTTGTTTTCTTACAGTAGATACATATCCCCTAATTCTAGTGAAAGCATTTGCTCCTGCTGGACTTCTAAAAGTTCCAGAAATTTTTTGTTTCACCTTAGCCATGCGTAAATCTCGTTCCGCTTGGTTATTGTCAAAGGGAATATCAAAATCATACATGAAAGCAAGAACTTGATTTTTATATCCACATAATCTATTAAGTAAATTAAGACTTACACTCCTTTTAACCTTCTTCTGAGAGTATAATTCAATATTTTTAGAATAGTCTTCATCAAAACCAGCGTTAAGTATTTTATCATACTTTGCTTCAAAATCTTGAAGTCTATTTGTCGGTAAAGCATGATAATTGTTGAAGATTAAGTCTACTTCACGCTTAATTTCAATTAACAAATCTTTCATTGGCTTTGCCCATTCTTGATTTTGTAGCTCGGTTATAGCATTAAGTTCCCTTAATATATGAGCATTGCATAGGGCATGACTACAGTTGGTGTATTTATTATATGTTTTAAAACCATCATGTACTGCCGTACCAGTGAATTTTGAGAGTATTCCAATTTCATCAGTTGCTTCTTTACCTCGTTTTTCATGACATGCATAGAAAGTAAGGTTTTCATTTGAAGCAACGTGAAGCCATTTACGCTTTTTCTCTACATACATACCAGTCTCATCAAAGTGAACAGCACCAGTAGATGAGATAATACTATTTTTAATATTATCCTCTATAGGCCGTAATTTTTCATAACAGCTTTCATTAAATGTAACTATACTTCCTTGGCTCAGATGATGGTTAAATAAATCTTCAATAAGTTCAGCACTTCTTTTATATGGAATTAGCTGATATTGTGTTAAATAAACAGCTATAGCCTTTAACTTTTCACCATATTGAACTGTATTTATAATCCCATCAGGGAACCTAGCGGTATTTTTACATTTGCATTGTGGACATATTTTTACTTCTGCTCTATGCTCTGTAGTTTTAGCTTTTATTTCAGGTATATCTATAACTTGGCGAACAATATATCTTTCAAGCGATGTATCTTTTAAAGATGCTCCGCATTCAATACATTTTTCTAGACTATGAATTTTAATTTCATCAGGATTGTCATTTATACTCAAGGTTGACCCTTCATGACCTTCCTGACCGCCAGGTCGTTTACCTGATTTAGTCCTTAAACTCTTAGTTTTCTTTTTGAATCCATCTGATGATGGTGGCTTACTGCTGTTATTACTATTTTTATTTATTTGACTTTCTAATGACTTAACACGCCCGTTTAAAGCCATATTATCATTAGAAAGTGATTCTACTTGAGAATTTAGTGTATTAATTTCATTTGATAATTTGTTAATAGCACTTATAACTTGAGATATACCTTGGTTGTAAATCTCAGTAATATGGCTTTCAGTCACGATGTGTCACCACCTTATCATTAGTTTTTGCAAGATAGGATTTATATTACCAAAAATCAATGATAAATGGAAGAGTTTTTTTCAATAAATTAATAATAGCACTAAATGAAATTTATTTTAATAGCTGAATAGTTACGTTGAATCTCAAGATGGGAATTATTGGTGTTGGGACCCAAGCTGAAATACAGGTGAATTTAAAGTATAATATAAAGATTACAGATCAGCAAAATATATATAATAAAATAAAAGCGGCCAATAGTGTAACTTTTTTTACTTTTCACAATGATACTCCACTATCAGCAGCATATATAATTAAAGTGGATGGACCAAATGATATACCTAAAATAATTTCTCGGATTAAGGGATTACAAGGTATAAATAAAATTAATGTTGTACAAACTGTTCAGAGGAATGTTTCATCAATTGCTGAAAAGATTCAATGGGTAGGAGTGATACTTTTCCCTATACTCATGGTAGCATCATTTTTTTTAATTAAAAATACAATAAAACTCGCTATGTATCCAAGACGTAATGAAATTAGTATAATGCAATATATTGGTGCAACAGATTGGTTTATTAGATGGCCTTTTATCTTTGAGGGAATAATAATTGGATTTTTAGGAGCAGTGTTAGCAGTAATAGCAATTTATTTATTTTATAGTTTTATATATAGATATTATTTGGCAACAACGTTAATTAGTTTTATAGATCCATCATTTATATTCACAACTATATCATGGAGTTTCATACTTATTGGGATAATTCTAGAGACTATAGGAAGTCTTTTGGTTATAAGAAAGTACTTAATTGTTTAAAGAAAGGTATATGGGGAAGATTGGAATAAATGAGGCGCTATAATAGTATGGGATATAAAGCAAATTATTCATGAACCGAATATTGTTGCTGTTGAATGGTATTTCAAATGTAAATATGATGGACATGTTGGAGAATTTGATGGTGTATCATTGATTGAATTTAATGATGATAATAGCATAGTAAGGTTAAAAAAATTTCAATCTAAAATCCCACATTACTATCCTTATGAGTAATGGAATTATAATCCATAATGTGGCAGCAGGCAAGTTTGGAAGAAAACCTATGCTCCTACGGGCAACCCTTGGAATGGCTCTTGTAATTGGAAGTATTGCTTTGCACAAAATATATATGAGCTTATAGCCCTGAGAACGCTTGATGGAGTTGTAACTGGGTATACTACTGCGTGCACTATACTTATTTATGATATGGCCTTTTCAGCCTCAGGACTTGCCAGTGGAACTTTTCGAGGATCTGTGATTTGGCGACAAATAGCAGCACGTCTTAGCATCAAATATGTGTTTTTTACTAAAAGTAGTTTACTACTTTTAAATGCAATTTTGGTTTATAAAAAAGTATTCTAAAATTTAATTTTAATGGATGAAAATAGAGCGATTGGGGAGAAAATATAATTAAGACTAATAGAAAAGATTAGGGTGACAACACTAGAAATAACAGTGAACTCAATGGTTTGACTGTGGTATAGGTTACTAGGGAAATTTCTTACCTAATCAGTAGACTCATTCCTCTAATGGACTTTGGAGGATTAATGCACAGTACTCCAGCTCATACATATTATTAACGTAAAGCATATATAAAATTAACATTAACGTTATATAATATAAGTTAAGTATTATACCTTGTACTTAACTTAATATTAAAGGGGGTGAGTCTTTATTAAGCTTGTTTAAATAATGTAAAGCTTAATGGAGATACTAAAATGATTAAAAATTATATAATTGACACTAATGTTATGGTACACGATCCTAATTTCGTATATAATTTTCAAGACAATAATATAATCATTCCAATAATATGTATTGAAGAATTAGATAATCTTAAAAAAAGAGAAGGTATTGTTGGTTATCATGCACGAATTGCTGCAAGAGAACTAAATAATATAAGAAAACTAGGTAATCTACATGAAGGCGTAAAATTGCCGTCAGGAGGCACCTTAAAAATAGAATTGAATCACAGTGATACTGCTTGCTTACCTAATGGCTTTGAATTTTCTAAAAATGACACTAAAATATTGGCAATAGCAAAAAATATATCTTCCGATGATGATAAAATCCAAACAATCTTAGTTACCAAGGATTTATATATGGCCATTAAGAGCGATGCACTAGGGATAATTACACAAGACTATGAAAATGATAAAATTAACACAGATGAATTGTATAAAGGTAATACCAAAATGATTTTAAGTGAAGAAGAAATATCTAAAATATATTTAGGAGGATTGTCTCTACCTAAAAAACTGGTCAAGGAAATATACCCAAATGAATTTATCTCAATAAAAAGAAAGGATGATTCAGAATTAGATATGCTAGCTAAATTTGATGGTAAAAAAATAGTTCCTTTAAAATATGAAAAGGAGATTGCTTGGGGGCTTGAGCCTATAAATAAAGAACAAAGAATGGCCTTTGAATTACTTATGGACCCTAATATAAGCTTTGTAACCATTTCAGGAGGAGCAGGTTCAGGAAAAACAATTCTTTCAACTGCTGTTGCACTACAAAAGGTAATTGAACAAGGAATATACAGAAGAATTATTTTTGTAAAACCAGTAGTACCTGCTGGTGATGATATTGGATACTTACCTGGGACTGAAGAAGAAAAATTACGTCCATGGATGGGTAGTTTCTATGATGCTATTGAAAGCTTAATGGATTTTAAAGATTTCAATAAAAAAGAAAAAATAAAGAATAAAAAACCTAAAAAAAATGATAATCTTGAATTAAAAAAACCAGAAATTTCAGTTGATGATTTTATTGACCAATTCAAGAAGAGTGGTGTTATTGAAACTAAAACTTTTACGTATATGCGTGGAAGAACTTTAACAGATGCTTTAGTTATTGTAGACGAAGCTCAACAAACTACCCCTCATTTAGCAAAGCTTATGCTTACAAGAGCAGGTTTTGGCTCTAAATTTGTTTTTATAGGTGATCCAACGGATAATCAGATTGACAACATTCTTGTTGATGAGAAATCAAATGGATTGGTATATGCTATTGAAAAAATGAAACCATTTAATATAACTGGGCATGTTACATTAGAACAAGTAGAAAGAAGTCCTCTTGCTGAAATTGCTGAAAAGTATATGTAATATCTGATAATCATAAAGGGGTTGTGTCAAAATGGAGTAGTACCAGCTTCTCTGGTACTACTCCATTTAATTGTGTTATAAACTCACTAGTTACATTTTTAGAAGAGTATTGGGATCTGGTAAATATTGAGAATACTATATTAAGGCGATGAATATATATGGAATTATTTGAAGTTTTTGAAAGCTTCATGGTAATATGCCCGATGTTAAAACTATTAGGAATATGCTTGCAGACATCCGTTTCATCTGAAGAGAACTTGGATGGAAAATTATTTATTCAGTTTGTAGCACTTATTTTTCTATGGTATATAAAGAAAGCAATGAGTGATAATGATATGTTTAAAAACTATATAATTTAACAATTGTTGGATGGAATGGATATTTATGAAAATAAAGTTATATATATATTACCAAACAATATTATAACATTCTGAAATAAACTTTTAATATAAAAACGTTATCATTGATTATTTGGTGATAATTACTGTTTACAAAATACAATTTATTTTTTATAATGTAATTATATTAATGATAGCTATTATATATAAAATATTTTTATTAAGAAGGATGATTTATTATGTTATTATTTAAGACAAAAACTTACGCTAAAGTGCCATCTAAATATATTAAAATAAATATATTTAATGTGGAAGATTTAAAGTTTTGGTGTAAAAAATTTAATTGTACAGAAGATGAGTTAATATGCGTAGTTAATAGAGTTGGGATTTCCGCTAACAAAGTGGAAGAAAACTTTAGCGAGAATTGGGTGGCATAGTGAATTCAGTAGAAAAATAATTGAACAGTATGCATTCTGAAAAAGAGCCAGAAATGGCTCTTTTTTTGTAATAAATGAAGGATATAATCTTTCGAATATAGAAACATAGTAAAGTACGGTTGATAAATAAGAAACAATTTTAGCAGCAGGTTATGGGTTCTTTTAGGAAATATGTAGGATTTGATACACAAGCTTATATATTTGTTGTTATTAATAAGTGTGCTGCCAGTTGTGACAAAATTATTTTATATTAAATATTTGCTAAAACAAAATAACACATACGCACAATGTGATTTTTTATATAAGCGAATTCCTTAAATAAAAATACGATGGGTTGTGTTACAGTTGTGTTATTTCAACTAAATAGAACATTGATTTTGTCTATAGCTTCAACCTTAGTATCTTCCATTACATGAGTGTAAATATTCATAGTTGTACTCATGTTACTATGCCCAAGAAGGACTTGAACTGTTTTAACAGGAATACCTGCTTCAAATAATCTAGTAGCATATGTGTGCAGCATAAAATCCAAACGTTTGGATTTTTTACGCCATACCCGAGCAATGCACCTATATCAGAGGGGGATGCCACTTTCTTATATCAAGGATTTTCTAGGACACGCAAGTGTGAACACTACCAATGTTTATGCTTCAGCCGATGTATCAATGTTGAAAGTTGCTCTTGAGAAAGAAAATCCACATTATGCTGTTCCAAAAGAAGTTCCTTTATGGCAAGATAATGATAACTTGCTGCTTCATCTGTGTGGATTGAAATAGAATTTAAAATTTTATTATCCCGAAGTTTTAATATGTGAATGCTTTATTTATTCTATGATAGAATATTTGTTGTAGTCATAATTGGAAACTTAGGGATAATCATTACCTGCACGAACATTACAAAATCTAAAATTAAAGCCATAATAAATAGACATTTTAAGCAGTGCTGCAGTGGGTTCTTTCTCCGTTGGTTCAACAAATTTTTTAACTGCAACTTTCATATTGTCATAAACAATTGTTCTGTATACTTGTCCTATATGTTCAAAAAACAAAGCATGTGATTCTCTAAAACATTCTGAATTCTGTTTAGTAAATAACTGCGCATATCTATAATTTCCTTTTGCGGATGTAAATACAGCCATTTGAAATACTCTAGGAATATCATTGATAGTTAATTTTGCTTCCCCCAATCAAACTCACAAACATCTCCAAGTGCATATTCTGATTTAATAAATGCCTCAGTTCCCATGTTAAGGAATTTATTTATATAATTACTCACAGTTGAATAACTTATATCATCATTTCCCCTCCTATGATGTCTATCATAAGAAAGTTTACTTTAAGGTGGGGGATATTTCAATTAAAATGGTGGGGTACTTTTAGATTAACACTTACATTTGTAGAGCTATATAGTTATTGGGAATTAGCAGCAAAGTCAAAGTGGTTTCAGGAACAATTTAGGTTAAGTAAACAAAGAAGAATGGTCGTTTTCAGTTAGAAGATGAATAACAATCAACTTGTTTGTTTCATGTAGCTAAAAAGACACAATACTTAATTTAGAAGGAACAACTATTGAAATTATAAATTATAAAATATGCAAGAAATGTTACTATATAAATTGACTAATTTGTATAATGCGACTATGTTTGCATATAATTTGAATGTAATGTAGAATATAGAGTATAATTTTACTCTGGATTAGATAAAAAATGTAATTAAGAATATGTTGTTTCCATAAATAAAATAACTAGGATAAAGGAGTGATTTTTATTAGGTATTTAGAAGCATTTATTTGTGCGTTTGTAATAGTAATTGTTTTAACACCTCAAGTAGCAAAGATAGCAAAAAAATTGGATTTGTAGATGTGCCTAACAAACGCAAGATACATAAGAAACCTGTACCACAATTAGGGAGTATAAGTATTTTTATAGGATTTTTTTTTAGTTATTTAATATTTGCTAAAAGAGGGGGTTACCAAACTCTATCTATTTCAATAGGGTCCATACTGATACTTGGAATAGGCACTATAGATGATTGGTATAAAACGAAAGGAAAAGATTTCCCGGCATTTCCTAAGTTTATAGTTCAAATTTTAGCTTCAATAATTGTATATTCTTCTGGCATAACATTTAAGGGCTTTAATAATCCTATATCAAACAATTATATTTTATTGCCAGTATGCCTTCAATTCCTTCTTTCTATAATGTGGATTTTTGGAGTTACTACTGTAATCAATTTTATAGATGGAATGGATGGGTTAGCTGCTAGTATTTGTTCGATTTCTTCAATAACGCTATTTGTAGTAGCACTAGCAAAGGAACAAGATGTGTCAGCTATGTTATCAATAATACTTGTAGCAGTTTGCATTGGTTATCTCCAATATAATAAACCACCTGCAAAAATATATATGGGGGATGCTGGTGCGACATTTTTAGGTTTTATCTTGGGTATTGTTTCATTGGATGGGGCTTTCAAGCAAGCAACATTGTTATCAATGACCATTCCATTTTTAGCTTTAGGTGTTCCAATTTTCGATAATGTGTTTGTTGTAGCAAAAGGCTTTTAAAAGGTGATCCGATATATAAAGCAGATCGCACACAAGTACATTATAGATTACTATCAAAAGGATTAACACCATCTCAAATAGTTGTATTTCTTTCCCTCATTAGTGGGTGCTTAGCGCTGATTTCTATAATTATTTTGTTAATTAGTAGATAACCTAAAGTTATGCAGTGTGGAAGTTTTTTTTATTAGATTTACTTTTCACAAGAATATTGTATATACATATTATTAACATTGAAAATACTACCAATAAAGCAAAAGCTTTTACAGATAAGATAAATAGTAAACGTCAAATAGACCACCGATATTATTTAGATGGGGACTTTGTTATACTCTTTTTAGTGTAACAAACTTCAGGTAAAGTAGATGCCAAAGGTAACAAAGAATCTAAAACATCAGTATCTTTTATATTAATATTGGGTAGTCGCTCAAATAGATTTAGTTTTATACAATGTAAGAGAAGACATTTATTGAATACTTACAAGAAATAAACAATAAATTAATTAAATCAATAGAAAATCAAGATTATCAATTTAATGATTTAATTGAAGTACTTGGCGTGAAAAGAAATGCAAATAGAAATCCTATTTTTGACACCGCATGTGTATATCAAAAATTTAGTAAAAAACCTATAAGCATAAATGGCTTAACTATATCGCAATATAAAATGCCAATAGAACGAGCACAATATGATTTGCAATTTATCATAACGGACTTTGGAAATGAGGTAGAATTAACTTTAGAATATGCAACTGATTTATATGAGAAGCCTGCTGTAAAGGAAATGATAGAAAACTACTATAAGATATTGGAAAAAGTTATAGAAAATCAATATATAAGAATAGAAGAAATAATTATTGATATTATGAAGCTCCCGTTAAAGGAATCCTTTTCAAAAAATGAATATTTTAATTTTAATTTTTAGTTCAAAGTATAAAAAATCAAAATAATATGTTATGTGATTTATAAAAATGCTTCATTTAGATGAGAAAAAGCAGTACTCGTCACAAATGTACTGCCAAGGTCTTTACTAATTCATTTTTTGTATATAAGGGTAGGTAAGGTTATTAAGTTGGGAGTCTATTAATTCGACCAAGATGACTTTTATAGTTTATTCAGTACAATATGGAAACATAAAGAATTAAAATCTTTTATGTTAATATTAAAATAGGAAAAAGGAGAAACAAATATGGATAATATTGTAATCATAGAAGGCAGTATGTAAGAAGGTAACATAATAAATGGCGAAATAGTAAAATACAATTTATCAAAAGTTTCGTTAAACTTGATACGTTTGATTTTCAGGCGAAAGATTTTTATCTTAAGCATGGATATGAAATTTTTGGAGTGCTAGATGATTGTCCTCCTGAACATAGACGTTTTTACATGAAAAAGAGTATATAATCAATTTAATGACCTGGTTGAAAAACTTGGCATTCATCGTGAAGTTAGTAGAAATCCCATATTTGACACTGCACTTGTATATCAAAAGTTAGATAGAAACTTTATAAAAGCTAAGGAAATATCTATATCAGCATATAAATTTCAAAATCAAAGGGCATAATACGATTTACAACTTGTTGCAATTGACTCTTGTATTTTATACATAATTTTCAACTAATCTATATGAAAAATCAACTGCAAATGGAATTATGCAAAACTATATACAAGTATTAGAAAAAGTTGTTAATAATCAAAATATTAAATTAGGTGAAATATCAATTGAAAAATTTAGCCTCGACATAGTGTTGCTGTAGGAGCCTTCTAGAATAAGCCAAATTTGGACCTTGAAACTTTAACAATTACAAAAGGCTTAAATGTCTATGACTATGTATTTTAAAGAAGTGACAATAATCGCTGTAAATGTAAAGAAATTCAAATTAAAAAATATAACAAACTAATTTATAAACAAGTTGAGAGGTAATTAGAATGTACAAATTATATAAAAATGAGTATTTAAAAATAGCTCACTTAATGGATAATATTAATCACAACATAATGATGGTTAATGCAATAATATAGGGAAATCAGCACGGTGATATTCAGGTGGACAATAAATTAGAGCCTAAAAGTGTATTTATAGCTGCCTGTGGAACATATTATGTTTTTGGAAATGAGGACAACAGAACATTCAATAATGATATTTCAGTTTATTTACACAATGATGATAATCACGAATTAGGTTATTTTGATTTACACGCAGATACTGAAAGATGGGCTAATAATATCTTTCCCCTAATATCAGATTTAACTGAGAAGGTTGAAAGGATATCATTTAGATTTAATGAGGATATATTTTATGAACTTAATAAAGAAAATATAATACCCGCATGCGAATATAGTATTGAACAGATGAACAAAAAGCATATTGAATACTATATTGAAAATATAGATCCTTCTTATAAAAAGATATTTGCTTCTGTAGACGAATTTATACAGCATGGTATAGGGTATTGTACAATGATTCAAAATATTCCTGTTTCATATTGTACTTCAGTATTTAAAAGTAAAGAATATGCTGAAATGTCAGTTATAACTTCACAGAATTATAGAAAACAAGGATTAGGATATTTTACTTGTGTAGAATTTATCAAATATTGTTTATCAAATTATATAAAGCCTAATTGGAGCTGTAACAGTGAAAATACTGAATCAGTAAGGTTAGCATTAAAGTTGGGGTTCGAAAAAGAGCGAGATTATATATTATTAGCATCAAAATGAATAACTAACACATTGGGGTACTTATCTATTTGGTGAGAAAAAAATAGTAAAAGAGGCTGTTTTGAAACAGCCTCTTTATACTGCCCTTCTTCTATGTTATTTGATTTTCTCTTGATATCTCACTCATTCTTAGTATCTCATCATTTGATAAAAAAACTATTTAGATAAATTTATAAATTTTGTGTATATGTGGGCATAGATGAGTAAGTATAACAGACTGACTGTTTTATTTGTTAAAATATTATTACTTTTGGTGTCCGCAATTACTCTGGTAACTTACCCTTCTATGTCTCACAGGATCAATGTCCTTAATTCCTTCGTTC
The DNA here is from genome assembly GCA_963725425.1 of uncultured Clostridiaceae bacterium. GTDB lineage: Bacteria > Bacillota > Clostridia > Clostridiales > Clostridiaceae > Clostridium_I. The sequence continues at coordinate 404,749 of CAVRYJ010000040.1, read as the reverse complement.
CGTTTATCCAAAGGCGGATGTCAGTTCATGCTCGTATACCGGGTCTATGCCCTTATGGAGGTCTCTAAACACTGACTAATCCAAGTTTCTTTTTTCAAAGGTCAATACACAAAAACTTATGAATATCGTTTGTTTTCCACACTTTATAGCTTAAGAATAAACTTGATTAGCTGTGGATAATTTTAAGACAAGTATTAATTATATTGTATTGTGGATAACTTTATTAAACTGCCTCTCTTAATTGTAGAAATGCTATATCCTTTATTAGGTTTTGTGGATTATATTCAACCTGTTTAACCATAATTGCATATAGAATCCTTATTAGCTTACAGCATAGCAATATCAGTGATTGCTTCTTCTTTAACGGATTGTCTTTTCTATTCTTGTAGTGATCATGTAGCTCATATTCCGCACAATAGATTTCAAAAATCCAATAATTTATTTTAGAAAATTTTTTCTCATTTCTAAATTGATGTTCGCAATCTCAATTTAGAAATGTTTTTCTGGTCGCAAATAAAAAGGCGTAGCCTGTTGCTTGCAATTAAAATTATGCATCGCAAATACTCATCGCACCATTCCAGCAAAAAACTTCCTCCGGAATGAGGAGATATTTCAAAATCTTACTTTGGCTATCGTTAAAATGGCGTCCAAGAACTCTTTGCTTTTTTCCATTTACTATGAAAACTTTCATTGGTACCTTGTCGAATATTTCCACAATAGATTTTAAAGTCGGTCTTTTCATCTTCAGTTTACCAGGACCAATAATAAAGGTTTTTTCATTGTTTAAACCTGTTCTTACAGCATGTTCTGATACTGAGAGTATCATCATAGATATTAGAATCATATAAGTTAATGCTTCAATTCTCTCTGGCGAATTCAAATACAAAGAATTAACGAACTGTGGGGATTTTAATTGTTGAAATTTTTTTTCAATACTACTTTGAGTTTTATATTCCAACAATAGGGCTTCGCCAGTTATTGACAAATCATTGCTACATAATACAAAAGTGCATTCTCTTTCTATAATTTTAGCAATTTTTATTTCATCCTTTATAAAATCAATTCCTAATTCGTATCTAAACCGTGTTTTCTTATCAGTTTGTTTAGTAGATGGACGACCTACAGCTTTTTTCTCTTTCTCTATTAAATGGATATTGTAATTAAAAAATCGTAGTTTAGCTAAATTTTTTTTGATTACTAGCTCCATTTCCTTCTTTGCATCTTTTTCGCAAGCAAAGGTTCTATTGGTATATTTTTTAATTAGTTTCTCAATACTTTCGGATTCTTTATTCACTTTCTTTTCAATAGTTTTTTTCTTAGTTTCTTCAAGACTTGTGGAATAACACACAGCACATTTTAAATTTATGTTATTATAAATGGCAGTTTTTTCTGTTAAAAAGTATTGCACTTTTTTACCTTGAGCATTTTCGAAAAGTATCTCTTTCATTGAAGCTCTATCAGAAAGCGTAGCTTCTAATAATTCTTTGGCTACTAACGTATTATCAGGCATTCTTGTAATGAATTTTATCTTATCTTTGGCTTTCTCAAGGTTTTTTTGTGTGAATAATGCACTATCAGCAATATAGTAAAAGTTATCTTTGTTTATATCAAATCTCTCTATAACTGAGTTCACATCATCTAAATTTTCATTGTTATAAGTTTTGTCATCTGTATTTCCTGACAGTACTTTGGCATCAATTATAACTCCGTTTGCAGTCCCAACTCCAAGTTTTATCTGCTTTTTATCTTGTCTTTTTTGCTTGCTATGTCCAAAAGTTATAGAAATAACGCCTAGTTTCCCTTCGGGAGTTTCATACTCCCCCCACATAACTTTTGATGTAGTGTCATAATTTATATTTTTAACAGTTATGTTATGTAGAGTAAACGCATTAGAACTTATTTCCCCGAATATTTTTCTTGCTCCAGCTGCATAAACTTTATCTAATAAAAGCCCAAATCTATCATCTGTAATTTTATTCAAATCCATTTCACAGTGAAAAATACCATCTAAATCAACATCTGTGTAAAAATCATTAAGACGATAAAGAGGACGGTGATTGCTGCAAATATTCACAATTAGCATTTCAGCCAAAACTCCATATGGTATATCAGGCTTTCTGCCATAATCTGAATTTAAATTTTTATTAAAAATATTAGGAAGACCCATGCTTTCGCATATACCAACTATTAAATTCATTTTCCCATGCCAATAAGTTTCCGTTTCAGTTCCTTTCATATCATTGATATCCATATATCACACATCCTTTTTAGTAGTCTGTGCATATATATTCGACATGAATATTGAAAATCATTTTTGGAAATAAATGTATTTTACTAACATTAAAGTAAATATTTAATTATTATATTTTTAATTTTCATTCAGCGGATTATAAGATGTAACATTTTTTTTATATAATTTAATGACATAACACCATTAGAGAGAATTATAGTAGCACCTTTGTGCAGATAGGCTCTGATTGTTCCAAGTGCATGAGAGTGGTTCAATGGAAGCGGAAGTATTATTGTATCATTAGGGGTGATAGCCAATACTTCTGAAATGTTACAAGCAGAGAAGTATGTGCTTGCATGAGTTAAAACAACCCCCTTTCCTATTCCTGTTGTTCAAGATGTATATAGTATCTCTGAAATGGAAATAGGATTTGGTAGACAGTGGGGTAAATCTGGTAAATTACTAGATATGAGCTCGCTTTGGAGAACTGTCCTATCTTGGGCAAATGGATAGAATTTGTTTGATAATAATAACATTGCATTCACTTGATTACTAATGGTTTCGATTCGTAGTAATTTATCGTTCGAGGCATAAGGAACGCAGATAGCACCAAGAAGTTGGATGGAAAAATAGCATACTACAAAGTCTGTATTAGCTTGTGCAGAAAGCATAATTATACTACCTTTTCGTACTCCTTTATGCTTTAAGAAAGTAGCAACTCTGTTAATTAGAGTGTAAAGCTGATGATATGATAATGTATGCTCTGAATCGATTATAGCTAGTTTGTCGGGTGTAAGTGTAGCATTATTAATAATAGATTCTAAGATGGTATTAGACATAATTTTAGTTGAATATAAAGAGAGTCTTTATATTCGCTCCTTTCTTCTATAAATTTGATTTTTATTGCAAATTACTTTTTGCATGGTAGGAAACCATATAATTTATGCAGGAGGATTCCTTTTCCTTCAGTAAGTGAAAGCAAATCAACTTCGTAATTAATGAAAGTACTTAAAGGCACAATTCCTCCAAATGACGTCTCGGACTCTTGATAGGAATAGGCATTGATAATAGCATTCATTTTATGAAGGTCAGAAAGAACATATGTATCATATTTTTTAGGAATTACGATATCAAAGCATTGCCATGGTTCTAATAGTTTTACTGATGCGTTTGCTAATGCATCCTTAAATACAATAGGAGTTAATTTTCTGAAATCAGATGGGGTCCCTAAGACACTATCATAGTCTGCATCTTGGAAAATGACTTTAATATCAATAACCTCATGACCATTCAACCCACAGGCAAGTCCGCTTTTTATACCCTCTATTACAGCATTTTGAAAGGTTTTTTCTAAATATCCAAAGGAGACGTGATTTTCATATTGGAAACCACTTCCAAGAGGTAATGGTTCAATAGTAAGTACAAGCCCTGCGTTATAATGATTTCCACCTTGACCAAGTCGAATAGAGGCAACTCCGGAATTAATTGGATATTCTTTGCATATTGTATTTAATTCAGTAAAACTTACCGATATATGGTATCTATCCCATAATAGAGAACTGATAATCTCCATTTGTAACTTTCCCAAAAGCCGCAATCTGACTTCTTGTGTTTGCGGATCAATCTGAAACTTCAAAAGAGGATCTTCTTCCGATAGTTCGTTTAGAGCTTCCAACATGTTTCTTCTATCACATATATCGTTAGTGGTAATGCAAGTTTCCAAAAATGGATTTGTTATAGTTACTTTTCTGATTTTACTACATGTAAATCCTAGGATACTTCCAAATTGCAACAATTTTTCATCTGAAATAATTCCAATGTCTCCTGAGTTAACTTCATCTACTGGAGTGATTTTCCCATTGTTAATGGTCGATAAATTTTTAATGACAATTTTTTCGTTGCTTCCATAAATAGTTACTATTTCACGAACCTTTAATTTTCCTTCGAACACTCTGAAATAACAATTTCTATGTCCATGGTAATCACGATCAATTTTATAAACATAAGCTGAAAGTGTATCACATTTTGGTTGTGACGTCTTAAGGTATTCAGTTATAGCCGTTAATAATTCTTTGATTCCTATGTCATCTAAAGCTACGCCCCCAAAAACAGGAAATAAAGTGGAATTTTGTGTTAGACTAACTAAAGCATTTTTATATTCATCATCTGATATTTTTTGATCATTAATATATTTTTCTAGAAGCTTTGGACAATGTTCCAAGATGGGTATTTGCAACTCTGTGTCATGAAAGTTTTGTGAAGTTATTTTTATTGAGGAGGTTCCTTCACCAATGTATTTTTGTAATATAACAATATCTTCTGTAAGTAGCGTACGTATTTCATGAAATAAAGTCTCAGTACATACACCCATTCTATCTAATTTATTAATAAATAAAATAGTAGGAAGTTTTAATTCTAATATTTTGCGAAAAATAATACGGGTTTGTGGCTGTACAGATTCTTTAGCTGATATTACTAAAATTACTCCATCTAATACATGTAGTGCACGTTCTACCTCTGATACAAAATCTATGTGACCAGGGGTATCAATTAAATTGATTTTTGTGTTATTCCAAGTAAAGGAAACTGTTGAAGAACGAATAGTTATCCCGCGTTGTTTTTCGATACTCATGGAATCAGTAATTGTGGTTCCCTTATCAACCTTTCCCATTGAGCTAATTATCCCGCTATGAAACAATAATCCTTCTGTTAAGGTTGTCTTTCCTGCATCAACATGAGCAAGAATTCCTAAATTTATAGTATTCAAATGTTGTCCCCCTATTTCATTTATCCTAATTATATAATTGTTCAAAAGGTAAAAGTTTAAAACTCAGCTTTCACACATTAAGGTTTAGGCGAGTGCATAAATTTGTTGTGTACAACACAAAAATAAAATTTAACTTTTAAAGGAGATAAATGTAACCGTTTAATCAAGTTTTACTCTCTTATTCTTAATTTCATTTTTAAAGAATAAATGGGCACTTTTGTAATTTGCAATTTATGAAAATAAATAATATAGAAAAAGCACTATAGATTATACTTACAATAATTGTCAATATATTAATATAATACATTCAATAGTGAAGAATGTCAATTTACTAAATATTCTGGAGTGGTTTTGCCCTTGAATTATTTTAAATAACTCACGCTTCAAAATTCATATACACAAATGATAAGGACGCTCTCAAATCTTTTTTATATGTTAAAAAAAATTTGGAATAATTAAGGTTTAAGGAATATAGTGTACATAAAAAAATTAAATATTTAAGTAATAAAGATGTTAAATATATTCAGTGATGGATTAGGTACTGAATATATTTTTTTGCTCAAATTGAAAATTTTTAAAATGTTTTGATATTTTGTATATATATGTTATAATTAATAAAATGCTTGTCCATAAAAGAATAAACAAGTATAAACATTACTAAGTTTATGGATGCCCTAAAAAAAAATAAATTATGAAAACAAAAAAATGGTTGATAATGGATAATATATATAGTAATGGAAGTTTTAAGTTCCAAGCGATTATTTCGCTATGGTGATATGACGTTGGAGAGTCTGCGACATTTAAGATATTCCCCATGTACTAGATTGGAAAGAGAAATTACTAAACTTATTGGACAAAAATATTGCCTTGTTGTTAATTCTGGTACGAGCGCTTTGGAATGTGCGTTTAAGGCATTAGGTATTGGATACGGTGATGATGTTATTTGTCCTACTTATAACTATATTGGGTCTGCTACATCCATGATGCATCTTGGTTCTAATCCTATTTTATGCAATGTTGATGAAACATTTATGCTTTCTCCCGATGAGGTGGAAAAATGCATTACGCCTAATACTAAGGCGATATTGTATTCTCATTTGCAAGGGAAAGCTGAAAGAGTAAAAGAATTGAAAATTATAGCAAAGAAGCATAATCTTTATCTTATTGAAGATTGCGCACAGTCTATAGGAGCGTTTTATTAGGGAAAGGCTCTAGGGTCTTTTGGGGATGTTGCTTGTTTTAGTTTTCATGAGCATAAGGTTATTAGTAGTGGTGAAGGAGGAGCACTTATTACTAATAGCAAAGAAGTCTATGAGAGAGCAATTTTATTCTCTGATGCGAGTCGTTTATATTTATATCCGGGCTATATGCCTGGCTTTCCTTCTCATAACATGCGACTTTCTGAAATAAATGCAGCAATTTATATTGAGCAATTAAAAAAACTAGATTCTTATGCTTGGTATTTTCGTAAAATATACAAATTGATGGCAAATAAGTTGTCGTCGGTACCAAGTCTAACTTTACAAAAAGTTTTAAATCCTGAGGGTAGTATTCCGCAATCAATATACATTGTTCTGAAATCGCATGAAATGGCTGTTAGGTTAGGCGAGTTTTTATGCGGAATTGGTGTTTATGCTAAAACAATATATTGCCTTAATGAGGCTCCTTCTAGTATTTTCCTTTACTGGCCTTGTGTATTAGAAAAAATAGGATTTGTTGGAGAAAAGAATAATAATAAATATTCAAAAACTACAGACTTGTTGGGAAGAACGGTATCCATTACTTTTGGATTAGATATTTCAGAAGAAATCATTGGTAAAGTGAGTGATGAAATAGTCTTATTTTGTGAGGGTTAAGATTAGAATAAATTAATTACTTAATTGTTGCTGTTATTAATATCAAAAGTTAGGAGGAAATTTTGTTACGAAATATAATACGTTTGGTTTATAAGATTACTGATATTAAAAAGGGAAAATTAATACTCTTAATATTATTCAATTTTTTTAGTAGTCTAATTTTTATCATTTATTTGTGGCTCATAAAAGATTTGATAAATTACGTTATTAAGAGAAAATTTAATGAAATTGTTTATTTAGCTGTCTTCATGATTATAGTGGTGCTTATGAATATTTTGCTGAATAGAGCTATTGCATTGTACACTAATCAAGTATATATGCAGACTGAAATAAAGATGAGTACGAAATTCTATGAAAAATTGAATAGAGTGTATTTATCTGAGATAGATAAATATGCACAAGCAGATATAATTACTCGGTTTAATGACGATATTAAAAGTATTATCGATTTTCAATTAAATATTTTAATATCTGATTTATCTAAGGTTGTAAAGTTGATAATGATTTTGTTGTACATAGGTTTAAACAATATGTATTTATTAATTTTCGTTATTGTTGTGCCTATAATAATAATAATTCCTAAATATTACGGAAAGAAGAGTGGTGATGAGTACTTAGAGGTACAGAAAGCAAAATCCTCGTTAAATATGGTATTCAAAGATATTATTGATTATGTAGATGATATCCGAATATATTTAGCAAATGACTACTTTGGGAGTAGTTATATAGATAAGGAAAATACTTTAGTTCAACACGAACTAAAGAAGACTTTTTATGACAATATGGTTTGGGTTGCTGGTGTTATAGGGTATCAAGCTATTTATGTTTTGCTATATGTTGTAGGGGGTTTCTTAGCCTTTTATAATTTGATTAATTTTGGCTTGATTGTAAGTACATTTACTATAATAGACCCCATGGTTGATATGTTTATGGGATTACCTGGTATTATACCTGATATCTATAGTGTTAAAAACAATGTTGATAGATACAACGAAGTAATGAATCTAAAAGATATGCCAGATAAGGGTGATAATTGTAAAATAATGAATGAGTATTCGATAGTTTATAATAATGTGAGTTACAAGTACAAGAATGGTAGTATCGCTTTAGACAATATTTCGTTAAATTTTAATAGTAAAGAAAAAATAGCGGTTATTGGAGTTAGTGGCAGTGGTAAAAGCACATTGCTTAAATTGTTAATGGGGTATGATTCTGAGTATAATGGTAGTCTTGTGGTAGATAGTCTAGAAATTAAAAAAATAAATTCAAATACAATAAAAAAATTTATATCGTTTTTGCCGCAAGATGTGTTTTTGCAATCAGATACTATCGAAAATAATATAAAAGCTGTTTGTTACGATTATAACAGAGAAGATTTGTATCGATTTGCTAAAATAGCTGAAATAAATGATGAGATTATTAAAATGAACAATGGGTATCACACAATGATGGAAAATGGCGGTGAAAATATTTCGGTCGGTCAAAAACAGAGATTAGGCATTTTGATGGCACTTATTAAGAAAAAACCTTTACTTGTTTTGGATGAATATTTTTCAGCCATTGATACCCAGGCAGAACAAAAAATATTAAATAATATTTTTTCACAATTAGAATGCGGTGTCTTGCTTGTTACACATAGAATAAGTGATAAGATAATGTGTAAATTCGATAAAATTGTATTAATGGATAACGGACGAATAGTGGCTTGTGATAATTATGATAATATGGCGAAAAACCCATTATATAAAAGCATGATTAAGGAAAGTACTATTTAAAAGGAGTGCTATTGTGAATAAAAGTTTTTTGAAAACATATTTTCAACTATAAATGAGCGAATTTGGTAACATATTTTACCATGCAAATTTAAATCAACTATCCTAAGCTACTTTTAATGTTTTTAAAATAGCATCAATAGATATTCCTTGGTTAGCTTGATTAAAGACCCAAGATATTCGTTCTTTTTTGACTTGGTTTCTTGCAGTTCTAATTCCAGTACTGAAATTTAGTTTACCATTACTTACTTCTAATTCGCAGTATACATAAGTTATCATCATCAGCAAAAAATATCTGTTTATGCTACGATTGCTTCTTACTTGATAATGATTTAACCCAAGATGTTTTTTTGTTTCTCTAAAAAATGTTTCAATTGGCCATCTGTTTTTATAGTGATTTAAGAGTTCTTCAGTTGATAGAGCAGTATCTAAACTTATAAATGCTCTTAAGCAACCGGGTTTAAATAAAGCTTCTTTAGGCCAACAAAGTGCGATTAACGAATCCTTGACATCATTAAGCTTGCCTCTATATGTGTAGACATAATATTCATTTTTGCCAACTTTGACGAGGTCGACATCATCTTTAGTTAATATCTCACACATATGGTTAAGCTTAATTCCAAGTTTTTCATGACCTTTAGGATATATTACTCTATTTGTTCTTAAGCCTCCAATATAGGCGTAGCCTGAATCTTTTGAAACATCAAATAATTTTTTGTTGCTGTACCAACTATCACATAAAACATAACCTTTGTTTACTGGGATTGGTAAGGATTTTATAAACTCAATTGCCATTTGGATTTTACTCATATTTTCTTTATCGTAGATTGTCATAGTATATGGTAAAACAAGAGTATCACACAATAACATTACGGTAACTATTTGATGACCATAAACTACTTTACCTTTTAAATGAGAATGATGGAATCTACATTTTTCAGTAGGTTTCTTAGCCTTTGACGAGGGCACTGTCTTCTCTGAAATAGTATCATCTATCACAACATAGATAGGCTTTTTAGTTAATCTAGACGTTTCCCATATTCTCGCAATTACACGTTTTTTAAGGGCTCTTTCAACAGAATTCTCATTCCATGGGCTATCAGATAAGAACTTTCCGATATTCGTCCTATGCCTAACCGGCATAAAGTCAGAAACGTCAGTTATTTTTCCACAATAGCCTTTGGTCACCATAGAATTTATAAATAGAATTAGATGGTGAAGTTGAGGTGTTGTAAGATATAAAGTTATCCTTAATTCGATTAAGAATTTGTATATTGGTGATGATTTTGTTACAATTGAGTTGTTAAACATTTATGTTTATCTCCTTAGTTATGTTTTTGTGTTGTAACTTAATTATAACAGGAGATTACATAGATGTTTTTCTTTTTTTTACATTGGGAAATTATTCAAGCATTTTCGCTCATTTATAGTTTTCAATATTTAAAACAGTATAAGTGTTTGGCTGTTTTAATCTTAACTTCAGGGTTGGAACTTCTTAGAGGTTTTATTATGTCAATAGGAATAGTCTGGGGGGTCAAATGGATTACCGATGGTTGTGTCGATGGTGACTATAATATATTTTTACGAGGGATAGTATTATTCACGGTTTCAATATGTTTTAGTACGTTTGCTGTATATTTCATAAATCAAACATTAAAGAAAAAAATTATTTTAATGAAGAGTAAATTACGTATAACAATGGTTGAAAGAGTTTTATACGGTGATTATGAATTAGTAAAAGATTATGATAAGAATGATATGTTGTTCAAAGTTAATAATAATGTTGGACAGGTGAGTAAATTATATAGTGCAATACAGTTGGGCATTGGAAGTGTGGGCAAAATAGCAGGAAGTATAATAGCTGGTTATTTTCTATCATGGCATTTGACAGTTGTATTATTAGCGTTTGGCCTTGTTAAAATTCTTATCGATAAAAAAATGGTCTCTAGTTTATATGGCATTCATAATGAAATTAATAATAAAAAATCAATAGTATTTAGCACTATATTTCAAATGATACAGGGTATTACATTTTACAAATTAACAGGTGATGAACGAAGTACAAGTGACATATTTAATATTAATATTGAAAAGTACAGATATCTCAATAGGAAATCAATTACAGTAGAATCAAATATTGATACAATAAGTAGTGCTATTGAGATATTTGCATTATTATGTGTTTTGTTCATGGGCTCATTCTTGATAAAAGGTAATATTATTACCGTCGGTGCCTTTGTTGCGTTTGTGTCAATGTATGATGTGTTGATTAATCCTTATAAATTTATAAGTACTCTTATGAGAGAGTATCAAGAAAATAAAACAGGTTGCATAAAGATTTTTGAAATCATTGGAGTACAGTATGGTGAAAGTAAAGTTTTTGATGTGGGAAATATAATAAAGTCGAAATTTTCCATAAAAATAGATGCCCTTAATTTTGGGTATGATAAAAATAATATAATATTAAAGGATGTAAATTTTAAAGCTAACTCAGGAGAAGTAACATATATAGTTGGGAAGAGTGGCGCCGGAAAGAGCACATTATTTAACATTATTAATGGGTTGTACAAGCCCTTGAGTGGTAAAATCAGCTTGGAAACATCTAAAGGGTTATGCGACGCTGAATTTCATTCTAGTATAGTTACTTGTGTTTCACAAACACCTTTTTTATTCAATGGAACAATTAGTGAAAACATAGCATTAACTTCTAAAGATAAAATTGATGAAACGCGTTTGAAAGAAGCTATTAAGAAAGCGGGTATTAAAGAATTTATTCAAGATCTACCAAATCAGTATGAACATGAAATAAAAGATAAAGGCAAAAACTTCTCGGGTGGGCAAAGATGTAGGCTTGCATTAGCACGAGTGTTTTATAATCCATCGCCTATCATATTATTAGATGAAATATATGCATCATTAGATAACATTATTATTTCAACCATCGAAAAGTCAGTGGATGAGCTATGTAGCGACAACCATTGTGTTTTAGTTATTTCACATAGGAATGAGTGGATTCCTAACAATGCAAATGTAGTAAATATAAGCAATAATTAGTTTTGTAAAGGAGTAAATAATATGATAGAAGAAAGTGAAATGAGTGATTTTTTTATTCTCTCAAGACCAGTCCAGAAACAGCGTGTCATGTGGCATTTAAACTTCTAGAAATGCTTACATCAAAGAAACAAATGGAGATTGTTAAATCAATCATTCACATCTTAACGTTGGCAATATTGAGAAATGACTTTATGACCAATATCAGGATGAGTATAACGACTTCGATTTTGTGTCTTATTCTCATAATTGATGGCTCGCTTTGGACAGTGTTGGATGCAGGCCATACAGCTTTCGCATTGGTGGTGGAATACAGGTGTTCCATTTACTAAGGTTATATTCTTTGCCGGACAAATATCTCGGCATATCCCGCAGGAGATACAATCATTATTTGCATGGTAGCCACTATCTACATCATGAATTCTAGCTATAAATGCATCATATCTCTTTTTATCAGGTTCTTCTAATGGCGGAATTAGCATGTGTTGTTTGGTAACAATATCTTCAATTATTGGTTTTGAATTGATTTCAGCCATCTTTGTAAAGTCATTGACTTCTATAGGCATGGGATATGCAGTTACCGCATTAGGATACGAAATAATTTTAGCGCCATAGTTCAATTGCAAACCCCTTTGTTCAATTAAATTGCTCATTTGTGGAATACAGCCCGTTTTCTCATGAACTTATTAAGCAACGTGATAAAGAATATTTTGAAAAATCAAATATTGATTTTCAGAAAGATTATAGGGATTATTTATATGCTCCCACATTGTTAGAAATTGGAAAAGAGAAGTATTATATTCAGTTAAACTATTGTAATAACACCTTCTGTAAGTGGTATGGTCTATCCCAGGTTGTGTATACAGGTCTAAAATACAAGCCATCAAGATACACCTTGAAACAAACAACTAATTCTGCTATCCCTAATTCGGAACCAAAACCAAGAATACTATGCAATCCAGTTCCAGACAATGGGGTTTTCGGTGAATCACTTGGAAATTCTACTGATACTATATCAAATTGGTCTGTTGCAGAAGAAATAAAAAGATTAATCACTATAAATTCTGTAGTTCCATTAGAGCCACATTACATCTTTCATAAAGAAGGTTGTAGCAATCTTGATAAAACCCCATCCAATGATGAAAAATCATTTTATAAGAGAGGGAAAAGTATTACCAATTTTCAAAAATATCAATGCAAAGAGTGTAAAAAGATAACAAATGTATTACCAGGTCAAGAGAAAAGCTTTAATTATAACCAACAACGAAATGATATATTAATTCAGTTTACAAAAGATATATTAAGCAGAACCCCAGTAAAAAGAATAATAGAAAAGCTTGAAATTGGTTCATCTACTTATTACAATAAGCTTGAATGGGTTTATCGTAAGTGCTTGGAGTTCAATGAACGAAATGAAACTAAAGCTTTAAACAATTTAGATATTGATGAAATATGGCTTAATACAGATATGCTGATTTATAACTTAAATAACATACGATTAAAGGGTAAAGCTAAAAAAAAGGATGAATTTATCACTGAGAAAGATAAAAAGCTTCAAACCTACCTATTATCAAGTGCTGATTTAAAATCTGGTTATGTATTTAGAACTGATATAGCATTTGACTATGAGGTAAGATTAGATGATGTCGAAAAGGACACTGAAATTTTTCATTGCGACCATTCTTATCCCTTTTTAAGAAAAAATGATAGGTTAAAATACCCATACTGTCCACAACCACCTACAAAAAATGATGACCAATCTATAAATGATTTTGAAAATGATTTATACCTGTTTAATAAGCGTAAGGACTATGTAGAAGGTTGTCACGTTAAATCTCAGTATACCGCTATGGCACATTATTTTCTTCTACAAAGAACTATAAAGGCAAGAAAATGGTACTTTGTATCTGATGACGATAACACTCTACAACATTGTATCTTTAAGGTTTTCAGCAAAAGTTTTAAAGATGGTTACTCGTACTATTTTACGTGTCAGTCAGAAAAGGAATTTACATTAGGTGAAGCAGGACGAGAAGCTTTTAGGAGTAGAAAAGAATTATATGATTGGGGCAAAGCCAATGGTATGAGTTCAAGAACGATTTACGAAATTGGCGAACAAAAGGTACTTAGTAAGCTACAAACGCATAAATTTTATGGTTCCAAATCAATAAATGGCATTGATTTCCCCGTAAGAGGCAATAACCCTATTAAACACCCTCTCCCAGATATAGATGAAGGTATAAGATGGGTAAACCTTATAAGCAATATTTCTTATATAGATGATACTGAGTTAGCCAACCTTATAATGCAAGTAAATAGTAGAGCTATCAACAATTTCTTTCAGCAAGTCCGAAGAAGAATATCTATATTGGAACGACCACTTATAACTGCAAGGGGCGATAGGAAAAGTTATATATATGCTAATTATAATCCCAAGTATGCACATCAAATGTTGGTGATTTTTCGCACTTTCTATAATTTCTGTTTTGAATCAAAGTCTAATGGTAAACGTTCTACACCTGCTCAACGCTTAGGTTTGACTGATAAAGTATTTGATTATAAAGATATTATATACTTTAGGTAATTCATCAAAAGGCACAAGGAAAATCTCGCTTCCTTGTGCTTTCTTTGTGTTTATATTTTTTATTAAATCACAGGTGGTACTTAATTTCATTGCTGAAAGGATTTATTTGGTATTTTGACTTGGATTTATTATATACAAGAATTTAGATGTATAAAGGTAGCAACCTATTTCTTATATGATTTAATTACTTATTCTTCAATATATGCTATAATTAGCATATAAGTAAGCTATAATTTAGTAAGCAGTTGTAAGAAAATGCGAATTAAGGTTTATCAATATTATTAGGGGGATGTGCATGAATAACAATATAGAAATCGTAAAAAAATTATACTCTGATGAACATTCAATAAGAGATATGAGAGATTACACCAAGAAAAAACTAAAGGTTTGGGAAAACGAAGTAGTTTCACATTTTCCTGCTAAATCATGGGTTCTTGATATAGGTTGTGGCATGGGTAGAGAAGCCTTTTGTTTGTATGATAAGGGTTTTAAAATTACTGCTACTGACATTTCTGAAAAGGTCATAGAACCCGCAAAACAATTTGCTTTTGAAAGTAAACGAAATATTGAATTTTTATTAACAAATGGATTAGACTTACCCTTTGAAAGTAACACTTTTGATGTTGTAATAATATGGTCACAGACTTTCGGCCTTTTTTACGAAGATGATAATAAACTACATATTTTAAAAGAATGCAATCGGGTTTTAAAAAGTAAAGGAATACTTAGTTTTTCTGGTCACGATAAAAATTTTTTAGAAGAAAAATACTCTAAATATCTTGATGGTAAAAAGTTCTTTGCTTATGCAAATACAGATTGTTATTGGGAAAGTTTTACTGTTAATGAAATGATAGATTTAGCACAAAAAACAGGGTTTACAGTTATGGAGTGTGGAAGAGGTATGGTTTATAAAGAAGAAGATGGGCCGATACTTCATTGTGTAAGTAAAAAATCAGTATAATAAAGTGTTAAGCTAGTTCGCATTTTTCTTTAATACTTCATAAATCTCATTTCTAAGATATAGTAGAATAATCCAAATTAAAACACTATAAACGGAAATTAAGGGAAGTCGAAAATGGCTTCCCTTAAAAATTGTCATTTTATCAAAATCACCTCTGAACCCGTTGTGCATTTTACATGAGATGTTTTCTTATGATAAAATCAATGTGATTTAATATTAATATATTGATTTTATTTATTAAATAAATACTGTTATTATTGTCGCAATTTTAGGTTTTGCACCTCAGAATGGAACCCGTTACTTTAAACCACGTATGCCTATATATAATGGTAATAATAATGGTTGGCGGCATACTTGAATTTTTAGTGATTTGCGCTCATAAATTCTACACAAATCGTGATATATGCTTTTATATTCCTTTTTACTTCTGCTTCTAAATAAAATAAAATTACATAGCGAAGCATTAATGACCTAACCTAAATTGCACAAAGAAATATAAAAGCTTCTTCTAAAAAACTTTTGTTTTTACTATGTTTCTTCACCTTAATTTAAAAAATAAAAAACTGCCTACAAACAGTTAGTTAGTCAAATTGACCAAATGAATTAGTTACCAAAGGGTAATAAAATATCTTTATATTATTATTATATGCGTATTTATGCTTATTTTATAAATATTATGGAATAAGCCCCAACATTTACAAATGGTTAGAAGTTAGCTAAAATATAAAATTAATCCTAGTAGTGGGAAAAGAAGTGGGAAACAAATAAAAAAGACTGTATCAAATAGCTTTAAAACTAAGTGATACAGTCATTTCTAATAGCAACCTGGTGCCGATGGTGGGATTCGAACCCACATGGTTTCCCGCACGATTTTGAGTCGTGAGCGTATGCCGTTCCGCCACATCGGCAAAGTCAACAATATGAATTATAGCATGGTGACATATTATAGTCAAGTTGTATTTTAACTTTGGTATATTTATTTAGAAAGAGTGTTAAAAAATATACATATTTAGATTATATTATATTATCAGTAGACTAAAGATAATAAAAATTGCTCTAAGAATAATGTTTTTTTGAAAAGATGTTGTTACTGGGAGCTTTATTTGTTAAAATTAAATGGTTGAAGTAATTACTTATGTAATTGCTATGTATTGTTATGTACAATACAATATCTTTTTGTTAAAGTATTAACGAATTAAGTATTTGTGTAGGAAGGAGAAATTTTAATGATTTATTCAACAGAAGTAGCAAGTATGATGTGCGTTGCTAAAGGACCCAATCACGGATCAGCGCCAATACCAGAAGAAGGAAAATGGGTACAATCTAAAGAAATAAAAGATATATCAGGTTTAACACACGGAATAGGTTGGTGTGCTCCACAACAAGGTGCATGTAAACTAACTCTTAATGTTAAAGAAGGTATTATCGAAGAAGCATTAATAGAAACAATCGGATGTTCAGGAATGACTCATTCAGCAGCTATGGCTTCAGAAATACTGCCTGGAAAAACAATTCTTGAAGCATTAAACACTGATCTTGTTTGTGATGCTATAAACACAGCAATGAGAGAATTATTTTTACAAATAGTTTACGGAAGAACTCAAACAGCTTTCTCAGAAGGTGGACTACCTATTGGAGCAGGTCTTGAGGACTTAGGAAAAGGACTTAGAAGCCAAGTTGGTACTATGTACGGAACTAAAGCTAAAGGTACAAGATACTTAGAAATGGCTGAAGGTTACGTTAAACATGTAGCACTAGATGCTAACAATGAAGTTATAGGTTATGAATTTGTAAACTTTGGTAAAGTTATGGATATGATCAAAAAAGGCGTGGATGCTAACGAAGCAATGGAAAAAGCTACTTCAAGTTATGGTAGATTTGCAGAAGCTGTAAAAGTTATCGATCCAAGACAAGAATAAGAGGTAAGGAGGGAAAACATAATGGCATTATTTGAAAGTTATGAAAGAAGAATTGACCAAATTATACCAGTATTAAAAAAATACGGTATGAATACAATAGAAGAAGCTAAAGCTGTTTGTGATGAAAAGGGAATAAATGTTTATGATATAGTTAGAAAAATTCAGCCAATTTGCTTTGAAAACGCGTGTTGGGCTTACACTGTAGGTGCTGCAATCGCTATTAAAAAAGGATGTACTAAGGCTGATAAAGCTTCAGAAGCAATAGGAGAAGGTTTACAAGCTTTCTGTATCCCTGGATCAGTTGCAGATGACAGAAAAGTTGGTTTAGGCCATGGTAACTTAGCTGCAATGCTTCTAAGAGAAGAAACAAAATGTTTCGCATTCCTTGCTGGACATGAATCCTTTGCTGCTGCTGAAGGAGCAATAGGTCTTGCAATAGCTGCAAACAAAGTAAGAAAAGAGCCTTTAAGAGTAATACTTAATGGTCTTGGAAAAGATGCTGCATTTATAATTTCAAGAATAAACGGATTTACATATGTACAAACTAAATTCGATTATTATACATCAAAACTTACAGTAGTTAAAGAAACTGCTTACTCAGACGGAGCAAGAGGTGCAGTTAGATGTTACGGCGCTGACGATGTTAGAGAAGGCGTTGCTATAATGCACAGTGAGGGCGTTGACGTTTCAATAACAGGAAATTCAACTAACCCAACAAGATTCCAACATCCAGTTGCTGGAACATACAAAAAAGAATGTATTAATCAAGGAAAGAAATATTTCTCAGTTGCTTCAGGTGGTGGTACTGGAAGAACACTTCACCCAGATAATATGGGAGCAGGTCCAGCTTCATACGGTATGACTGATACTATGGGAAGAAATGCATTCAGATGCACAATTCGCAGGATCATCATCAGTTCCAGCTCACGTTGAAATGATGGGTCTTATCGGAATGGGTAATAACCCAATGGTTGGAGCTACAGTTGCTGTTGCAGTTGCTGTGGAAGAATCATTCAATAAATAAGATTTTGATGTACCATGATAATAAAGTTCCAAAACTAATAAAATAGTTTCATAAACTACTAAAATAGTTTCGGAATTAAATCAATAATTAAGCCTCACATTAAGTCTTAATCGGCTAAATGTGGGGCTTATATTTTATCCCATAAGGAAAAATACAAACCATCTCTAAAACCTCTAATTCATAACAATAAAGCATGAGTAAAGTGCAGGATTTGTCTCTTGTACCTCTCCATCCATCTCTTTTCTGTTCAATAAATCGTAGATTCAAAATTAGGATTAAGGAATGGGTTTGTGCAACTACAAATAAATAATTGCTCCAAAAGCTAATAGAGGCTTACGCACTCTATTAGCTTTTTCCGCTTCTTCTGATTTTACCTTAAACTAGCCAATTATAATACCAGATAGAAATCTTGAATAAATGTACCATGAAACAATCCCAAAAGAATTATAGATAGATGTAAAACAAGATGTACCAATTCTTAGATAAGGTTTAAGTATAAAGGCGTTAGCCTGTGATTGGATAGATGGGTGGAGGAAATATAGAACCCTTCGGGTAAGTTTTGAGGGGATAAAAGAGGGAAAAAAGATTGATTAAAGGATTGAGAATAGATAGATTTGAGAAGAAAGATAGAAAGAGAGGTTTGAAAAAACGATGGGGGTTTATGCCGTAAGGCTTTTGATATAAGTGAAAATAATGATGGATTTTATGGAGTAATAGTGAGAGAAAAGAGCGTGAAAAAGATTGATGGAGAGGCAGATTGAATGCAGGAAATTCGATGGATAAAAATAGATTGGATTTAGGTTCATTTTGGTAGAAAAAGGGGTTGGAAAAGAGGTTGAGATTTAATGTTTGGGTGCAGAATATTTTGTGGAACTTTATTATGATTTCTGGTGTAAATTAATTCTATGACCTGTGGATAAGTTGGCAAAAATGGGTGATTTTCTGTTGGGACTTTATTATGATACATAAAATGGGAATATGGCGTGAGGGAAGCGGTGATAAGGGATTGAGTGGAATAATGGAATTATGGAACTTTATTATCAGCGAACATAGATAGGTCAAATTAAGGTTGCTAATGGTTAATTGAGATAAGTTTATATGTGGTTATATAGAAATGATAAAAAATGTTCTAACAAACATTCCCCTTTTGTTTCCTAAAGGTGTAAAATAATAAGTAATATTGACTGGGAAAAAATAGATGAAGAACTTTTAATATAAGTTAGACAAGCTATAAATAGTATTTTTAATATGCGAGGGAAGCCTCAAAGAATTAGTATAAGTAAAATAGGAAAACAGATAGGGAGGCTATCATTACTGGAAAAACATATAGATAAAGTGCCTTTAGCGAAGGATTATAGTGAAAACCATATTGAAAGTATAGATGCTTTTCATAAAAGAAGAATCAAATGGGCTATTGTAGAGATTGAAAGCCAAGGCGAAGAAGTGACAGAATGGAGGGTTATGAGGAAGGCAGGTATAGATGTTAAGACTAATAAGGTAAGACAAAAACGAAGCTAAATTAATCAATAGGTAAAAATAAATTTATTGAGAGGTAAATATATTGGATAATGGACTTAAAGAATTTGATGAAAAACAAATTAGACAACCGCTTGAGAGTAGAACTATTATTAAAAATGAGCTTATAAAATTGTTTAAGCAAGGAAATGTTGTACTATTTATTGGCTCGGGATTATCTGCAAATTTGAGACTTCCAGATTGGAATCAGTTTGCAGATAATTATTTAGATTTTTTATATTATGAATGTAATAGAGACAAAATTATTAATTATAAAACTTATACTCAGTTAAAAGATGAAGACTTTAAAACAGTTTTATCATTGTGTAGAAATTTACATAAAAATATTGACGAGTGCGACTTGAAGAGAAAATTTATTGAGTGGTTTGGTATTGACGTACATACAGAAGACTTAATAGGCATGGAGGATGATAAAAAGAAAGAAATAATGAAATTGAAGGAAGATTCACTTGAAGAAATTAAGAAACCCAATTCGATATTTAGAAAAGTTTATGAATTAAATGAAATTTTTATTACGACTAATTATGATGATATATTAGATATTTTAGTTAACGAAAAAAATAAAGAACACTCAAAAGAACCTGATAAAATAGAAGATGAAAAGAATAAAGTTTTCTATAAGGAAGAAGATTTTATAATAGAACCAAAAAACTACAAAAAGGCAATGTATTTCATATCCATGGAAGTATTAATGAAACAGATAATTTAATTGTATCTGTAGAGGATTATATTAAAAGGTATTGGGGAAAAGATAATTGGTATAAAACTTTTTTGGAAAATATATTTAATAAATATGATGTAATTTTTATTGGATATGGACTTCAAGAAATTGAAATATTACAGTATATGTTTAAGGGATTTAATATTTCAAGAAATGAAAGATACATGATAGTAGATTGCTATGCAGATGAATATTTAAAAGTAAATATTCTTAATAAATATTATAAAGACAATTATGGAGTTACTCTAATACCATATGATAAAACTCAAAATGGATATAAAGAGCTTGATAAAATTGTAGATGGTTTAACCATTATAAAGAATGAGGCAATATCAAAAAAAAGAATGTACAAATGTAACCTCGATTTTATAGGGAGAATCTGATTATGCAAAAAATAAGAGAAGAAGAAAAACTTATATTTTTATTAAATCTTAAAGAAACGCCAGAACTCTATGAAACTTTTTTTAATAAAATTATCGGAAATACTTTATGGTATAGTTTAGTAAAACGATTTGGCTATTTTGACAAAATTGCAATTGAGGGAAATGGGACTAAAGAAGTTTCAGCATATTCTTTTAGATATCTAAATAGTATTGTTGCGTATATTCTTGAAGATAAAAGCAGAATAAAAGATGTGTTAGATTTATCTAAAGAAGCTGTAAAAATAGATAATGTTGATATTGATTATGAAATCATTGATATAATTTCTAAACTGAGGTGTTTTTATAATGAAGACTTCTTAAATGAAATTTTAAATTTGTTAGATAGAAATATTAGTTCTTTTCAATGGAGATTGAGGAAACTAGATTTTTTATTTGATGAATTCATAGAAAAAAATGATGATAAAAGTACATGCATATTTAAGTTTATTCTTAATAAACATTTAGGAAACAAGATATTAAATGATAACTTTTTATATACATTATTAAATAATGAAAAACTTTATAAAAGTGATAATAAAATGATTTGCAATGTTATTGATATTTTTATAGAGGAAATAACTCCTATTCTTTATAAATATGAATCATCGTTTGAAGTTGAAAATGAAAAATACAATGTAAGTTTAAATAATGAAAGTAAAACAATTATAATATCGGATGTACATAGAAACGATATTGATAATATCGTATATAACGACCGATTTGATATATATAATTTCATAAAAAAGTTTATTGAAAGTAAAAAATCTGAAATTGATGAGGAAGAGACCGACAATACTGCTAAAAAAATATGTGAAGATTTTTTTACTAATTCTGAAAGTTACCATTCCATTTTTGAAGATGAAAGACATTGTATAAATGATTTAGAATACTGTATAGCTATTATTAAAAAACTATTACAAGGGTTAAAAAATAATGATAGTATTGTTAAATATATAGAGCTACTATTTAGTGATGATTTAAGTATGTTGAATAAATTAGCGTTATTTTTGGTAGTGGACAAGTATGATGTTTTGACACCTACAGAATTAGAAAAGCTTATCTATACTGATAAATTTGAATATGCTTTAAGACATAATATATTTGATGATGAAATTAAGAAAGTATTTAAGTGTATGAAAACCACCAACTTACACATAGAAAAAAAATTAGATGATATTATAAACAAGGGTCCCTATATTTGTTACAGTTTGTATAAAAAGGAAAACTATTTAAATATATGGAGGCAAAAAAGGTATAAAGCATTGAAACAATTTGATTTTTTTTGTGAAAAATATGAACAAGTGTATAAAAAAACAAAAGTTGATTATGATTTAGTATCCCCAATTAGAATTACCCAATGCGATTTTGTAAAAGAATTGTCATGTATAAGTAGTGATGAAATGAAAGCTATGTCTGTTAATACGTTGATGGATAAGTTGAACGATTTAGATATAAGTAAATATAAAACGACTGAATTTTTTGAGGAGTATTCATATAGAGGTACGGGTGAAACATTAAAAAATGTGTTTATTGATAACCCTTTAAAATATTTAAATTCAATAAATAAGTTTAAAGAATTAAAAAATCATGTATATAATGTATATGTAGTAGAAGGTATAGAAGCATTACTAAAGCAACGAAACAATGGTATTGGTGAATATCATCAAAGTATTGTTAGGTTCTTAATTAATATTTATTCAACATATGATTTTAAAACAATAGAGAAAGATAAATTATATGAAGTAAATGAAAATCGGTTTTATAAGACTATATTTTCACCAATTATTTTTATGTTGAATAATAATTTTATAGAAAAAAACATAGTAGAAGATATAAAAAATTTTATTTTAAAAATATCTGAACAAATTATAAGTATTCCAGTAGATAAAATACTATGGGGCAATAATGACTTCATATTTTATATAATAAATTCTGTACAGGGTTCTTACTTAACTATGATTTTAGAACTTTCTTTATTTTTAAAACGAAATGCTTTTTTAGAGTTTGATAGCATTTGGGTTACAGAAAAGGGAATTATAGAATCACTTTTAAAAAATAATGAAATTGATTCGAATATCTTTTTAGGATGGAGTTTAGTTAATTTTGAGTACATTGAAGACAAATGGATAAAAAATAAGATTACTGAATTGGAAATAGGTAGTGATAGGTGGCAGTATTTTGTAGGTGGATATTGTTATTCTAACTATTTTAGTGAAGAAACCTATATTCTATTGCACGAAAGTTTTAAAAAAGCTTTAACGTTTGAATTTAGAGACAAAAATGTAAAACAAAAAATATCAGAAATTATAGCATTAGGATTTTTAATTGGTTATGAAGAAAGATTTAGTAACACTTTATACAAGAAATTTATTGAAAATATTGAATACGAGAATGTATGCTCTTTCACTAAAATTGCTACACAGGCTAAGTCTATGGATATTTTTAAGGCTGTTGAGTATACAGAAATTCAAAAAGGATATTACAATTTTGGGAGGATGCTATTAGAACTATAAATCAGGACTATGATAAAGATAAAATGGAGAAGATAGCACAACAAACCATATATTTATTGAATATTTTTGAAGACAATAGTGATGAAAAGATTGCAGGAATTTTAGTTTCAGTTATGGGAATTTGTGAATTTAGATGTAATCAATATTTAATTATTGAGTATCTTTTAAGTATTTTAGAAAAAACTAATTTTAACAAAGCTAAGAGTAATTCTATTATAAAAATACTATCACAATTGAAAATAACTTATTGGAGTGAAGAGTTAGGAAAAATATTTAGATTAATTAAGTCTAATGTTAGTCCAATAGAATTTTTGAAATTGAAAGATGTTTTTATTATTAATAATCAGCATTTTGGTGTTAATGTAATGGAGGTATAGTAAACGGATATTAATAAGGTGTTAGAGATATGGATGATAACTTAGTTGATAGCAAAGAATTAAAATCACTTTATAATAGTATAGTTTCATTAATATATGACAGTAAAGAAAAAGCTTATATGTCTGTTAATAATTAACTTATAAATCCATATTGGAATATTGGTAGGACTATAAAAGAAAATATTATAAAAAACGAAAGAGACAATCATGGAAAGAAGATAATAGATAATCTAAGTAAGAAATTAATTTAGAATTAATGATAAATTTACTAATATGCCAATGACATGGTTTGAAGGACAATATACGACAGAATTAATTCATTTAGGCATAGCCAATTTCAATTGTAAAATCAAACAAAATCAATTAGTGAGGAAACCTATAGATTATTATGGAGAAGAGTTTTTAAATGCTGTAGAATCTATTGTTGCTGTAGAAGATGAAAGTAACTGGATAAGTATGATTGTAAGGAAATACAGGAAAACTTTTTATCCTATAAGGCATTTGCTTTTCATGGAGTATTTAGGGCCGAGGTTACAAGAACTATTTGAGAATAAGCAAGAATACAAGCCATTTGCGCATGGAACATGGATGTGCATTAATGTATAGGAGTAGAGCATTATTTACAACATTTAATTGAAGATTTGGACATAACCTATGACTGTTTGTAAGAGCAAGAGAATAATTGTAATACTCACATGTTACTGTGGATTTGTGTACAGTAGGAGAGGACCTCATATTGACAAAAATGATGGATATAAAATAGGTAGGATTAACAATTTTGGTTTAGTATGTTAAAAAAGACTTAAAGAACTGGTTGCGGGAAAACTAAGTTTAAGAGCTATTGCCAGAGAACTAAGAGTAGATACAAGAACTGTAGAAAAATATGCTGATATATTAGGGTTAGAACTATACTGGAAAACTGAAACAGTAGAGAAAGTGCCATACTTAGCAATAAAAATTTCAATGATAAATAAAAATTATAAGTAACATTATAGTAGTCGTAATGAGTGGGGAGTTTTAATTGACAAGTTTACTGAAAAATCAAAAACAGAATTAAGAAACATGAATAAAGAAACATGAATAAAGGGTTGTATGTTTGTGTGTATAGAAATGATAGAGAATGGTTGAATAAAGGCTCTCCCAAACATATTAAAAAGCCTAGCATAAATAATAGAGTTAATTAGGAGAAAAGAGATGAAGAAATATTAATTGAAGTTCAAAATGTTGTAGTAGGTATGTTGAAATTAGAGTGAAAGCCTCAGAGGATTACTATTAGTAGTGTTGGATAAAAATAGGCAAATTATCTTTACTCCAAAAGTAGCTTAATAAAATATCAAGGACTAAGGAGTTTGTTGAGCAAAATAATGAAAGTATAGAAGTGATTCAGAAAAGAAATGTAAAATGGGCAGTTAAAGAACTTGTGGATAAAGGTAAAAAAATAGTAAAGTGGAGAGTTTTAAGAAAGCGGGAGTAAAGAATAAATGCAATTTGGAAAATTAATTATAAAAATGTTCCTAATAATTTTTTTAAAACATTTTTATATTATAAAGTAATTTAGGTATAAAAATGGTGAGACATGACAAAAGATGATATAATTGTTTTATATTTGTGTTTTAAGAATTGTTAAGGTTGAAATGCAAATATTCACCTACTATTAAAAAATAAATAAGAAATTAATTTTATGGAGAGCATATATAAATATGAATGAAAATGATTGTTTAATTATTATAAAAGATAATATACAAAATAAAAGTTTGAAGACAGACTCTAAATATATACAAAAAATGTTGATAATAGATACCACTAAGCAAAAAGAATTGTTTGATAGTATAAGTAAAAATCAGCTTAATAAATTAATTGATGAATTTATTAATAGAGTTAGTTTTACTGGTAAAAAAGTAGTTCTATTGGAAGAATTAAAAAACCAAAATAATAGATATAAAAATATTATTAATATGATAAAAGATTTATTGGGTGCAAATGATATTATTGAGAAATATCAACTTTCAAAAATATTTCAGCTTATAATAACATTAATTGGTATTACAATACTTTATTTATTTTATCAACTTGGTTATGCGTTTCTATATGGATATTATTTTGGTGGGGATTATAATAATACAATATCGGTATTAGACATGTATGTATGCCCTGTTCCATTTAATTTTAAAACTATGATAGCTTTAGGTGTTTTTTTTACTTATATATATAAGTGCTTATTTACTAACATTAATATTGTGTATCCGTACAAAAAACAAAAAGGACAAGTCTTTTTACTTTTCATTGTTTATACTTGAAATACTTTTAATTTACACTGTAAGTACTATTATTTTTGTTGGTACAAATAATATTTCATTTTCAAAAGCAATAATTTTATTACTTACTTTGATATTAATTCCATTAATGTTAACAATATATTTTATGACTATGAAAGCAATAATCGAAGATGCAGTTAGTTTTTTTAGCTATTTCATCTTTAGTTTTGAGCAAGCTAAATATCAATTTAGGAGTAAATACATATACACAATTTATTTTTGCGTATTTTATATTATTTATTACTGATGTATTATTATTATTTTTTAGAGATTATATATCCAAGCTTATTAAAAAACGAAGACTAAAAAGTTTAATAAGTTTTTTTTATGAATACTTTGTTGATTTACCATATATTTTTATAATGGCTGAACTGGTAATCAAATGTCTGAAAAAAGCTAATATAGCGGGGATAAGCATATTTTTGATATCCGCAATTATTCTTTTAATATTAGTAGTATTCAAAAAGAGATTTTTGAAAAATTTCATATTTTTTTCACATTATACTAAAAATAAAAAAACAGAAGACTTGAAACAATCAAATACAGGTTTGAATAAAGCATTTCCTTTTTTAATTATTCTAATATTTCTAATATTTTTGTGTGTATTAGCACCATCGTTGATGCTAATAAGTGGTAAAGTTACAAGATTATCAATTTCTGACTATTCCCAAAATACAATCATATATAGTGTCTTAGGAGATAAAACAAATACTAAACAAATATATGGGAATGTAGTTGCTCAATCTGGAGATACATATTATATTTCAGAATATCCAGATAGAAAGTTAGTCACCATTAAGAGTTTATATATAATAACAGAACCTTAATTGGACTTATTTAAGTATATAATATAACAAATGCAATTTTTATATAAATGCAGTTGAGTAGTAGGCTCTAATAATTAATAATATGGACAGTTAAAGCTTTTAAAAAACAGCAATAACAAAAGGGGAAAAAGTGGCTAAGTTTATTTTTGGAAAGGTGATGTATTTATTTGGATAATACTAAATATCAGATATTCATTAGTTCAACATATACTGATTTGGTAGAGGCAAGACTAAAGGTTAGGGATAATATATTGGGAATGTATCATTTTCCCGTAGGAATGGAAATGTTTAGTGCAGATGATGATGAACAGTGGCAAATTATAAAAGAAACAATAGACAGTTCGGATTACTATATTTTGATAATCGGGCATAGGTATGGTAGTTTAGCGGAGGATGGTCTTAGTTATACTGAAAAAGAATATGATTATGCTAAGTTGAACAACATTCCAGTATTATCATTTATTAGGGAACGTAATGTATCAATAAGACCTAACGAAATGGAATGTGAACCAGATAAAATAAAAAAATTGAATGATTTTATTGAAAAAGCTAAGCTTAATAAGCTATGTGATTTTTGGACAACTCCAGACGAATTGGCTGGAAAAGTTTCGATTGCACTATATAAAACATTTAAAAGAAAACCAAGAGTAGGTTGGAAAAGAAATGATAATATTAATTTTGTTGAAATAACCAAGGAATTAACAAAATTAGGACAAGAAAACAGAGAATTAAGAACTGAAAATGAAAGTCTAAAAAGTCAAATTGATGTTAAAAAACCATTTATTAAGGTGAGTATAAACAAGTGTGAAGCTCATAAATTCAAATATGAAACTAATCATGAGTTAGAAGAAGAATATATTAAAAAAATTGAAATTGATGAAGTTGAAGAATATCTTATAGAATTTATAAGTCAAGAAGATATTGAAAAATATAATACTGCATTACCAAATCATGAAATTTTAAATGATTATAACAACGAAATAATGTTATATTATAGGATTAAGGATAATGCAGAAGACTTTGATATAACAGTTTATAATGATGGAAAAATCAAAGCAAATCAGGTGTATATTGAAATTCAGTTCCCAAATGAAATTAAAATTATAGATATAAATGGGAGTACTGATTATGAAAAGCCAAAAAACTATTGTTGCCAGAAAACCCTATAAAAAAAGCTGAGCAAGCATATATGGAGAAGACAACAAGCATTAAAAGTATGAAGAAATATATAAATGATTTTGCCTTTTTTAACAGTAATTTAGGATTAAATAGCAATTACCTTAGCAAAATACCCATTTTTAGTGGGGGAGGGGTAAACAGAAACGTAAACTCATGGATTGAAAATAATACTTTAACAATTAAGGTGAATAATTTATTACATACACGAAATATTGTTTTATCAGAAGAGTATAGAGTTGTTCCATTAAAACCAGGAAACTATGAAGTGAAGGTTAGTATTATCTGTGAAGAGTATGAAGAAAAAGATATTTATATTATACCTTTAATTGTTGAAATGGAATAATTAATAAGTTTATGGGAAAAGAATTTTAGTAGGCTTAGATGGTTTTAGTTATGGTGAATTTGATAAATGAAAAAGGTAAAGCTATAGTGTTGCAAATATCACTAATTATAGCATTATCAAAAGTAGAGATACTAATTACTATTTCAATAAACAATTACCTTAAATCGTATTTTAATAACATAGACTTGTACATAGCTATGGTTCCCATATTATTTATATTGGTGATTGAATGGATACATAGTAAAAATGTAATACAAGACCCATTGATTTCAAGATTTAGTATGCGGTGTGAATTTATACATTTAAGTAACGAAGATAAACAAAATTGTGTTAAATATAGAACCGAGCAGTAGATTAGTAAATATAATGGGGAATTTAATAATAAATTTAAAGATTCAGAAAAAAACATATTATTAAGCTTTAATATATCAGATTTAAATAATTTGAGAGATATAGATATTAGATTAACAAATAAATTTATTGGATTAGTTGAGATATGATTTTATGGGGGTGGAGCTATGAGTAATTATATACTGCTAATAATAGATATGTATAATGAAAAAGAGGAAGAGGACAGGATGTTTCATCCTAAAATTAAATTATTAGATTTTTATAAGAAGAATAAGATAATACCAGTATTTTTAATGATGGCAGTAATATCAATAATATGTTATATAACATTTTCATTTATAAAAATAAAATATAGTGATATATATAGTGGAATATCTATAATTCTATATGGTGTATTTTTAATAATATTGATTCCCTTGTCTGATAAGGCGGTTCAGAAAAATCATAAGAAGAACTTAGATGCATATGATTTTAGATTGGAAATGCTTAGAAATATATTGAATAAGCATTTTAAATTATATGAATCAAAGAAAATTCAGGAGTTAATCAAGCAATGCGATTTATCAATAGGCTTTTATCAACTCAGCACGGAGATATTCAAACCATTAATTAATATGACAAAATCAGTACTTTTTCCAATAGTTGCATTTTCGTTTGGATTAATAATTAGAAAGGTTGAATTAGGCCTAAATGATACTATAAGGTTAACAGTATTAGTGGTTATAGTAATGCTAATGTTTTTAGCATTATTTTATATTGTTAAAGTTCCAATAGAAAACTTCTTAGATAACCAAAGTAATAAAATTAAAAGGTTAAAGGGCATGCTAATTGATATTTCCCTTAAAGATTTCATAAAAGAAGATGTAAAATAAATATAAGGGCAAAGCAAATTATGTATATCATTTGCATAAAAATGAACTTTAGTATAATAAGAAGGATACATAGAAAATATTAAAGGTACTTTCAGATGGAGGGAACTATGGGTAGTGATAAATACCTTATGGAATGATAGATGATATTCAGGATTAATGATTAAATAAGAAATAAATGAAGGGAGTATAAAAAAACATTCAAGACGCTTTAGGGATTGTATAAGGTGGTTATAATCAGGTGGATTAATATTACTCACTATCATATCTGATAATGGTTTAACATGGTTATAGAAGGATGGTTCAAAAAGGATAAGAAAACTAAGAAATATGAAAAAGGAATAGTTATATTTATTGATGAATTAGATAGATGTTCTGACAAAGGTATTACTAAACCATTTGAGGTACTACAGTTATTTCTATCATTAGAACAAATAGTAATTGTTCTATCAATTAATGACAAGGATATTAAGACTGAAAAAATAATATTAATAATTATATAAAATGGTTTTTTTTCGTATTTCAATACCAAAACATCATTTAATTTACCAATAATTATTAAAAGCAAGAAGTAATATCATAATGTAAATATAATATTAAAGGAATTAAGTCAAAAGGATTAAAATGGGAAAGATAATAATATCGATTTATATAAGTAAACTCAAAGTTATTGAAATAAAAATGTTTAAGTATATATCAAATTATTTTATACCTAATGAAAATAATCTTATTAAATAGTTTTACATTGAATTGTATTAACTTAGAAGATTTAATTATACTAACTTAATATAATAAAAACAGTATACATTTTAAATTAAAGTAGAATACAATAAAAAAATTGAGGCGTTACTATGGAAAAATTGAAAAGTAAATTAACGATTACGATTATGGTGATATTATTTTTATTTTCGGCTATTAATTTATATAATATATTTCCAGTACATTTAGGAAATATATTATTGAATGGTGCAAAGTCATCACAATATTTTTCGGATTTCGGATGCTTTATTGGAGGAATCCTTTCACCAGTGCTATCTGCACTGACAATATTAT
This sequence comes from uncultured Clostridiaceae bacterium, assembly GCA_963725425.1. Taxonomy (GTDB): domain Bacteria; phylum Bacillota; class Clostridia; order Clostridiales; family Clostridiaceae; genus Clostridium_I. Next base: position 374,079 of record CAVRYJ010000040.1, on the reverse strand, counting down.
TAATGTTCTTCATAAATAAAGAAGATAGTAAAAAGACTTGGGAGCAAATGCAAAATATTGAAAGACAATACAAGACAAATATTATTGTGAGTTATATTCAGGAGTGTAAAGAAAAGATTGATAACATATTAGAGTTAAAAATGAATCCTGAAGATTATATCGATGCTTTTGATGAATATAAGGTATATGAGGGTGTAATGAAAAACAAAAAAAAAATTTCGGAATATCAGTCAAAAACTAGAGAGGAAAAAATTGATTACCTCGGTGAACGAGAAATCGACTTGGAAACACTTTTGAATACGATATATATCCTTGATAAGGACATGCTTGCAGAGATTGTCGATAAAGGCAAGATACTCAATATTACCCATCATCTTTATAATCTAAAAGGTTATTTAAATAATTTAATGATTTTAAATACAAAATATTCAAAGCTTACACATAATTACCTCACAACAAAGATGAATTTATTTAATTATCACGAAGCGGTTAATATATTAGTGGGTGCTCATTTACTAAATGAAAATGATGCAATAGTAGATTATTTTAAAATATTAAACAGTGAGAATTTAATTATAACTCCATCATATGATTTACGTGATTATGATGAATTCTATGAAGGAATATATAATAATCTGCTGAAATATGATAATTTCAGTAAAAAGTATGAAAATAAAATGCAAAAAGTTATATCAAAAATGAAAGTTGAAATTAAAAATAATAATGTTATATATGTAAAAATCGGATTTAAAAAATACCAAATTGTATTAAATGAATTATTTGTTAATTAATTATTTATTAGGTTGTTCAGAAGCAAAGCTTTTCACTTTTTGATAAGGAAGAAAGATTTTTCAATCAGATAGTTATGAAAAATGATTTATACATAAATTTTGTCGAGAGTATGATATAGATATAAAGATTACATTTGGCATTTTATATAAAGAGGTATTGTAGAGATTGCTGTAAATAAATATCAGAGTTTGTCCACGAATATTAAAGTCTGTCCGAAAACTATGAAGGAATGCAGAAATATCAAACTGCATTCCTTCATAATTTTAACTTTTTCCACCTACAATCGAAGATTTATGACCGAAACCCATCTTAAATAACGGATTAAAAACTCGATAAATCACCTGAATAAATTATAGAAAAAAGCGTGGGATAAAATGAGCGGAAGGATTTTGGATAGAACAATGACTAAGCCTAATAACTTATATGAAGGTGTGTGTTAATATGAATATAAGAAGATTCTACAACCCTACACAGAAAATAAAACTAAACAATTCAAGAGGAAGGGATATAACTATGGATAACACAATGGTAATAAGACCATGTACTCCTGCGAAATCTTTAAAACAATCATTAAAAGAGATGCAACTTATGAGAGAAGGAAAAATGGAAAAGCGTTCATATATGGATGAAATGAAAGATTTTTATAAAGATGAAGACGATGAGCAGGGGTGTGATTAATGGCTAAATATAATGTTATACCTATAAAAAAGTTACTATTGGTTAAGAAAATTGAGGCTAGTAAGAAAATGGATGAAAAAGCAGATGCGATAAGGGGGTGTAAAAATGATATATAATAAATGTATAAAAATATGGAGAGAAGGGGTGAATGAGGAGATAATAAAAGGGCTCTTTGTTAAGTTTACATATTGCTCAAACAAAATAGAAAATAATGAAACAAGATTAAGAGATGTGGAGGCAATTTTTGCAGGAGAGGAAGTTACGAATTTTCAAGGAAACTATAGAACAATTAAAGAAATTGAGAATCACATAGAACTTTGTAAAAGTATATTTAAATTAAGTGAAGAAAATTATTCAAAATTATCTGTTAATTTAATAAAGCATTTTAATCATGTTTTAATGAAAGGGTGTTCTACAGAAGAGTTGCTAATTAATAGTGAGGATACAGGGGTAAGTACATCAGAAATAGAAAAAAATTTGAAATCTTTAATAAATGAAGTTAATAATGTACAAATAAATGAGGATAATGCATTAAATTTGATAGGCTACTTTACCTGTGAATTTGAAAGTATACAACCATTTGCTTATGGTAACGGTTTAGTAGCAAGAATGGTGCTTAATTATATACTAATAGAGAATAATCTTCCCCCAATTGTTATATTTTATAATGATAAAGAAAAATACTATTTAGCTTTAAAACATTTTAAAGAAACAAAGAAAACAGATAAAATGGTGGATTTTTTGCAAGACCAGGCATATAAAACATGGATTAAGGATTATAATTTAAAAATAAAAACCCTAGAACAATTTTTGGACTAACTTAAATTATTAGTAAGAATGGAATTCCATATTTAAGGGGCGAAGTGTAAGTTATTATTATATAGCTGTAAGGTTAAAACACAGCTACTTTTATACCACGTTACCCATTTTTCAAACTACTAAATTTAGATAAAAAGATTGAACCAAAAATTGATAAAATGATTTATATATGCATCAAAGAAGAGTTTAAGATTTAAGTAAACAATATATAAATATATATTTTAAAATAAAATAGTTAGAGTGATAGATGAATTATTATTAATATAATTTAGCTATTACTCTTTTTTATTTTGGCGATTTTACTTATCATTTAGTTAAAATGATAGCAAGGATAAAAATTATAAAACTTTATGTAACTGCATATAACATATAGAACAATAAAAACAACAGGAGCTATTTTAATAAAAGTAGCAAATTTAAAACGAGAGGATGATGTATGTTATGGAAGGAACAAATGAAGTGAAAAATTTTGGGGAATTAATAAAATTTTTACGAATTTCACGGGGATTATCTCTGTATGACTTGGAAAAAGAAGTTGAAATTAGCCCAGCATATATATCGAGGCTTGAACGAGGTAGTAGACGAAATCCAACTATGGAAATAATTGGGAGACTGAGTAAATTTTTTGATATTCCACTAAATGTTATCGAAGAATTATTTCCAGAATCGTTTCAGGTAGCGTCTGCAACAGATATAGATACTCTGGACAAACTAATCTTTAAAAGTGATTTTATGTTTTTAGGAGTGAGGGCAAATATTGATGTCAAATTAGCCTTACAGGGAGTAATTGGAAGCTTAGAAGAGTATATTGTAGGGAATAAATTAAGAATAAATGAAATGATAGTATTACAAAAAATTGATGAATTAAGAGAAAAGGTAAAGTCAGCGTAATGCTGATTTTATTTTCTTATAGGGAGGGATAAGGAATGAGCTTTGGTAATTCGCACCCCGAGTTGTTATACTTGTTATATTTACAGTTAAACCCAGATATGATTTTTGAAGCTATACAGGTAAAATTACATAAAATATTTCTTGAAAAAAAGTACAAGGAGAGAAAGGTAGATATAAGTGCATTTGATGCGAATGGAAGAAGATGTCTAATAGAAGTTCAACTTACGAAAAGCAATAAAGTTCATTTAAAACAAATAAAAGATTTAATATTTACTGTTGGTAAAGGAACCTCTTTACTTGTTTGGATAGCTAAAGAATTTAGGAAACGCGACTTAGTAGAGGTTAAGAACTATTTAGCTCTTGCAACGGATAGAAATATTGAGTTTATAGCATATACATTAAATGAAAATGTAATTGAAATACTTGAAGAAATTAATAGGGTAAATTTATTTAGACAAATAGAAATGTTAGAAAGTTTAAATAAGTTTGAACATCTTTTTTTAGTATATACTATTAAAAGCTATGCTTCACAGCATCCAATAAGTGCTGAAATTATAGATAATAATGGTATAAGCTATACTTATAAACAACAAGTTCTTATAAAGACAATAAAGGAGCTTAGAAAAGACTTTGTAGCTTATCCCAATGTGTATCAATATAAGGATGTACAAAAGGGCTATTTTAGTATCGGCTCTGGTTTTGAAGATATAGATATTAGGGTTGTTTACAATAAAAAGGGACTATATGGAGTCGAAGTTATTTTTTCTCAATTTAATTCAAAGAAAGTATTTTCCAGGTTATTTGAAAATAAAGAGGAAATTCAATCAAAACTGGACTTCTTGATTACTTCTTGGGATATGGAATATAGCAAAATAGCAACGTATGTAAATCCATATAATTATAAAGATATAAATAATACAACTAAAATGATTGCAAGAATTGTCAAAAGGTATACTTATGTATTTTATGAGTATATTAGAAAAGATTTAATTGAAAATAAGGAGAAAATAGTATAGAAATATAACCAGTGGTATTATATCACTGGTTATATTTCTTAGCTATTTTAATACAATGATGAATTTGAAGTGAAATAGCTAATAAAAGTTGCACAGGATATTATTGATGATTGCTCAAATGAACATCGGGTAGACCTGATATAATGAAGAAATTTTCGTTTTGGGTAAGTACACTACTCGTACACCTAAATGTAATATAACTTTCAGTAAATTTATGTATAATATTGTCTATAGTAAAGGCTTTTCCTGAGCTAACTGTGTTAATCATGGTTATAATAGTATTTATAAGTAAATTATAATTGTATTCATCTAAGCCTATATAAGTATTTAGTAGTTCCTTATTTAGTTTGTTTTGTAAGCAAAATAATGTATCTTCCATAAGTGAATTTACCCCTTTTCTTTCGTTATTTGTACTCTAAGTATAACTTTAATTTAACAAGTAGATAATAGCTATAATGTTCTACTAAGGCTGACACATTTGCCTGTAGTGAATTTTAATATAAATGAACACTATTGGCAATTATATGGAAATATACTTTCGTTTTATATAAAATAAGATTAGAAGATAAAAATGTTAAGAAGTAGTTTAAAATATATGGACTAACTAGAGTAGAAGGTTTGTATTAGAAAAATCATATTAGGGAGGGAAAGATGATGCAGGAATTTGAAGAAGATATTTTTGAAGCTCTAGAGGAAGAATATATAAACAGTGATAGAAGTGAGACAGATATAGTGTTTGCTGTTATGGATGAACGGGTTAGGATTGCACATAAATTGCTAGAGCTTGCCTATATTGATGTAGACCAAATAAGTAACATAACAGGTCTTGCCGTTAAAGATGTTATGCAATTATGCGGTAATAATCGATTGGAAAATACAATATAACCACAATAAATATTTATAAGAGTTATATGTTTTTATAATTAATTTATTTAGAGTGGATAAATTCTAAAGTTATGTAGCTTTTTCCTATTAAATTTGATATGAATAAACAATGTATAAAAACAGAAAATCACAGTATATTTATAAAATATGAGAATATTCACAACAATACCCGAATCATAAACCTATATATAAGAAAATAAGAAAGAATTTTATAATAAAAAAATACAATATAAAAACATAATGTAAATATTAATTAATGTTTTTTATATTTAGTTTTATTATAATATAAGGGACATGAGTGAATAATTTAAGCACTTATATAATTGAACTACACCATGTAGCTATATAATTAACATTTAAATAGGCTCAGTAAGTTAACTTGGTACAATATCATTAGAAACCTAAAAAAACAGAATACAGGGCATTATGAGAGTATATATAATAATGCTATTACAATAAAGGGTTAGCTGTTCTAATTTAAGTATATAAGATTTTTTATTATAAGGGATAATTTGTCACATATTTATTTATAGCTAAATTTGCTTTTTTACAATATGTAATAATAATTTTACATAATGAATAAATGTATGACTATGCTGATTTAAGTGTAACTAAATAAATAAGACGGAGTGATTACGATATAACACACATGAATTAACAATATAAAAAAGCATATTGTTGACGGTTACTATAGTTTAATATATAATATCACTAATATGAATTTAGGAGGATTATTATGGAAACACTTATTATAAATGGTATGAAATCAATACATCATCATTACTAGAGGCTTGGTCTGTTGAAGCAGATACAAGTCTATTTTAGTAGATTTGTATCTCTAGGTAATGATAAATTAAGTGCAACCATAATTTATTGAACCGTGTGGGATATTTTTTCTACATGGTTTTTTTGTTATATAAAAATAAAATAAGATATGGGGTTAATAAAATGAAAAAGAACATTATAAAACCAAGTATATTAGCAGGATTTATGGAGTTATTACCTGAAGAGCAAGAAATATTTAATGACATAGTGAATAAAATTACAGATGTTTATAAAAATAACGGATGCATGTCTGTAGATACACCAATAATAGAGAAAGCTGAGGTTTTACTTGCTAAGGGCGGTGGAGAAACAGAAAAACAAATATATAGTTTTCAAAAGGGTAAAAACAATTTAGCATTAAGGTTTGATTTAACAGTACCTTTTGCAAGGTATGTAGCACAATACTATAATGATTTAATATTTCCTTTTAAAAGATATCAAATAGGAAAAGTGTACAGAGGTGAACGAAATCAGAAGGGCAGGTATAGAGAGTTTTACCAATGTGATGTTGATGTCATTGGTAAAGATAAATTAAGTATAAATAACGATGCCTGGGTTATAAGTTTAGCAGACAAGGCATTTAGGAAGATAGGAGTAGCAAATTATGAGTTTCAAATTAGTAATAGGAAAATATTAAAAGGTATACTAAGGGAATTGGACATAGAAAATGCTACTGATGTAATGATTTTGATTGATAAATATGATAAAATTGGTAAAGAATGTTTTGAAAATGAGCTTATAAATATTATTGGTAATGAAAAAAGTAGATATTTAAATAGGATATTTAATATCCAAGGAACCAATGAAATAATATTAGATGAACTATTAAAACTTGATATTAAGAATGATTTTTTTCTTGAAGGAATAAATGAATTAAGTCAGGTTAAATCGATGCTAGAAGTTCTAGATGTAGATAGTAAACAATTTAGAATAAATCTAAAGATTATTAGAGGCTTAGATTACTATACAGGAACTGTTTTCGAAACAATCTTAGTAGAAAATCAAAATTATGGTTCAATTTGTTCTGGTGGAAGATATGATAACTTGGCAGAAAATTATACAGATAATATATTGCCAGGGGTTGGCATTTCAATAGGAATAACTAGATTATTTTTCGTGTTAAAGGAAATAGGGTTCATAAAAAATTATAAAATAAAAAATGTATTAGATTATCTAATAGTACCAATTGGAGACACGATGGATTATTGTGTAAAAGTTATGAAATGCTTAGAGGAAAAGAGCTACGGGGTAACAGTGTATTTTGAGGATAATTCATTAAAGAAAAAAATGCAATATGCTAATAAATTAGGTGTAGAAAATGTGATTTTAATTGGGGATGAAGAGATGATAAAAAATGAGGTGAAAATAAAAAATATGAAGTCTGGTAGCGAAAAGAAGATTGATTATAAATTATTATAAATCAATAAAATTAATGTTATTAAAACGAGACTATGTTATACCTATATGCTGAACTATATAGAAAATAAAACCGTCATATGAGATATATAACTACGCAATATTCATATGGTGGAGCAGGGCTATTTATATAATTGCATGATACAATGAGCTTATTTAAGTTTATTTCCATGTTCAGGTTTAATACCCCCAACTTTAGTCGGGTAGCTTTAGCAAACCCGTAGGTACAGGTAAAATCAATAACGATTGCTACGCTATGAAAGTATAAAAAGCATATATATTAAAACAATGAAGTCTATATTTAAATTTTAGGTCAGCAACTAAAGTATTTAGTACAGGTAGAATACTTAAAATATAATGCAACATCTTTTTAAAAGTTTAAATAGGTGCAGACTATTTTTTATGCAACAGTAAAAAAACTGTAACAAAATAAATATTAAGACTGAAAGTCTTAAAGGTTGACTTTAGTCTAAACCTTTAGATGGCTTTAGCCTTAATAAACGACTTTCAGTCGTAACCCCAACCCCTATACTTTAGTGCAGGGTGGTTGAGTGTTAGTGATGTAAAGTTAAATGATGCGGACGATAAAAAAAATTCTGGTCTACAGTATGCCTTTATTTTACCAAATCAGAGAGGGGAAAATTATGAATATAGATATAGATAAAAATGAATTTGATTCAGAATTCAGTAATGTAAGATATATGATAGAAGGTAATATAGTATTTCTTACATGGAAAAAATTTTGCTGTTATGATGACTATAGAAATCCAACAAGATTTGCCTTGGGATTGCTTAAAAAATACCACAACAGCAATTTTGTTGTAGACGCAAGAAACGGATTTGAAGACAAAACAGAAGATACAGAATGGGGATTCTCTTTATTGCTCCCAGCTATGTCAAATACAGATTGTAAAAATGTTGTGTTTATTTTGAATGAAGTAAATGAGATAGAAGAAGAGATGGACATGTGGACAAAAGAATTCATGAAATATTTTACTGTTAAGAAAGTTAAATGTTACGAGGAAGCAGTCAAGTTTGTAGTGGGATAACGTTCATAATGTTAAGATAAATTACTTCGCTATCTTCGTATTATTCCATACTAGTATATTTTAGGATGAATTAGTTAACATATTATAGCATTTGATAATTGAATAATGTGATATAAATTGAAGATAAGAGATGAGTATACATGTCCTCTAGAAGTAGCACACGATATAATTAAAGGAAAATGGAAATCAATAATTTTATGGCAATTGAAATATGGACCTACATCCCTTTCAAAGCTTAAAAAAGATATAGCAGGTATTAGTCAGAAAATGTTATTGGAGCAACTTAAAGAGTTGAAAGAATTTGGACTTATTGATAAAACAAACAATATTGGGTATCCACTACATGTAGAATACTTTCTCACTGATGATAGAGGTAAGAAGATTATACCTGCTATAGAAATACTACAAAGTATAGGTGTTGACTATATGGTTGAGCATGGAATGACAGATTTTTTAGACCAAAAAGGAATCGTCTATTCTACAGAGTACCCACAAAAAAGTAAGTAATTTACTTCCTAGCTAATGCTACTATAATGTAGTTAATGATAGGAGGTAATAAGAATGAACAGTGCATTAATATTGATTGATATTCAAAACGATTATTTTGATGGTGGAAAGTCCGAATTATACCATCCTGTAGAAACTGCAAATAATGCTAAGGCTATACTTAACTTTTTTAGAGAAAATAATTTAACTGTTTTACATGTACAACATGTAAATATGGAGGATAAAGCTAAATTGTTTTTAAAAGAAAGTATTGGGGTAGAAATAAATTCCCTTGTGACTCCAAATAATGATGAAAAAGTTTTTATAAAACATGTTCCTAATAGTTTTTTTGAAACTGGATTAGCTAAAACTATTTCTGATAATAATATTGACCATATTGTGGTATGTGGAATGATGACACACATGTGCATTGATACTACAGTAAGATATGCAAATGATATAGGACTTATTGTGACCCTGATAGAAGATGCTTGCACTACAAAAGACCTAATATGGAATGGTTATAATATCCCTGCTAAAATTGTACATGCAACGTATATGGCATCTTTAGATGGAATGTTTGCAAAGGTTATGACGACTGAAGGATTTTTGGAAGGTTCCAATACTATTTTGTAAAATAATTATATATTTAAATATTATATGTTTAAACTAAAATAAACTTGTATACGAGGGGACAGAGATATGGGCAATATAGCACTTTTAGTTGTAGATGTTCAAAATGCATTAGTATTAGCAAAACCTTATGCAGTAGAAGAGGTTATAGGGAATATAAAAATATTAATTAAAACATGTAGAGAAAACAATGTAGAGGTAATTTATGCTCAACATAATGATGAAATTGGTGGTGAATTAGAACCAAATTCAGAGGCATGGAAGATATATTCTGAAATAAGTCCAAATGAGGATGAAATGATAATAAACAAGACCTATAATTCTGCTTTTAAGGATACGAATCTAAAAGATTATTTGGACAATAAAGGTATAAATCAATTGGTTATTACAGGAATGCAAACAGAATACTGTTTTGATACTACTTGTAAAGTTGCATTTGAATATGGGTTTAAACTAATTATTCCTGAAAAGACAAATACAACATTTGATAATGGAAATATATTAGCAAAGGATTTATATGAATTTTATAACTTTACAATATTCAATGGTAGATTTGCAACTGTAGAAAGCATACAGAATACAATAGAAAGATTAATAAGTTAATTCATATTTTTTATTAAAAGTGAAGTAAACCTTAAATTAAGTTAATAAAAATCGTTAATATTATATATCTAATATTGGAGGTATATCTGATTATGGAACGAGAGCAAATTATTATGAACTATTTTCAATCTTGGTTAAATAAGAATGGTATACTATTAAAAGAAATTTTTGATTCAAAAGCAATCTACAGTGAATGTTATGGACCTGAATATATTGGAGTAGAAGTTATTCAAAGGTGGTTTGAAGATTGGAATAGAAGAGGAACAGTAATCGTATGGGATATAAAACAATTTATTCATGAAGCGAATATGATTGCTGTTGAATGGCATTTCAAGTGTGAATATGATGGACAAATCGGAGAATTTGATGGTGTATCATTGATTGAATTTAATGATGATAATCATATAGTAAAGTTAAAAGAATTTCAATCTAAAATCCCACATTACTGCCCTTATAAGTAAAATCGTAATAATATGTGGTTACGAGTAATACGTAACATTCGAGAAGGTATATATATAAGAAGAGCATTAATTGGCATCATTGGAATAGTTTTTTAAGATTGTTTTTGCCAAGCATTACTATATAATCGTAAATAATTATATAGAAATAGGAGGAAATAGAGATGATTGAAAGGCTGAATTTAAAAGATATAGAAACAGCAAAACGTGTTATTAAATTACAAATGGCATCATATAAAATTGAAGCTGAGATTATAGGCTTCTATGAGATACCACCATTAAAGGATACAATAGATAGTCTGATAGCATGTGAAGAAATCTTTTATGGATACAATATAAATGATGATTTAGCAGGGGTAATATCATATAAAATTATTGAAAATATATTAGACATACATAGGGTTGCAATACATCCCATGTTTTTTAGGCGAGGTATTGCAGTCGAACTGGTTAATTTTATAGAGAAACTTGGAAGTAATATAAATATAGTAGCTGTATGTACTGGGAAGGAGAATCTACCTGCCGTTAATTTATATTTAAAAAATGGATATAAAAAGAAAAAGGATATTGAAATTAGTAAAGATATTTATTTGACAGAGTTTGAGAAAGTATTATGATAAATTATCTTCAAATCAGAAAGTGTGTAATATTTTTAAAACAGGTAATAAAAAGAACACCACTTTGAAGGTGTTCTTTATTTATATTTAGTATAAAATCTAATTAAGACCATTGAAATAATTCTAATACTTATAAGTTAGAAGAATTGTAAGTTTCATTAATGTCTTCACCAGACAGCTCAAACCAATCTCCAGGGTGTATTTTCAAAAATCTAAGAATAGCATATACCTCTCTTAATTAGTCAACTCTTCATATTATCAGAATATTCACAACTACTCCCGAATCATAAACCTATATGTAGGAAAAAGTAAAAAAATCTTATAATAAAAAAATAGAATATAGAAAATTGAATAATGGTTTATGTATCTAATATTATTACAGTCTAACATCTTAGGGTATGTGATAATACATAATGATTTACTTATAAATAATCTAATACGTTTATCGTATTTCTAATAGTGATATTGGCTAATAAAAGATGTAAAGTGACGACAAGATACTAAGAGTAATAATAAAATACGAAAAGTAACAATGATATACGAAGAGTGACACCAAGATACTAAAAGTAGTAACAAAATGGCAATGAGTTATATTCTATATAACTATAATTAGGAAGGCTACAATATAAAATACTATGCAGAAATATTATTTGTGTCAAAAAACAGCTAAATTTTGATATATGGTACTCGAACCTTGTTAAACTGTTTCACTATATATGTTTTCTAAATATTCTTGTAAAATTATAGAAATACAAGATATTAAGGAGATAATAAATATGGCATTGATTGCAAAAGAGCTAATAGAGAGAGCAAGAAACGTAGATTTTAAGGACTTCTTGGAAAAGGAGGGTTACTATTTTAAGAATGCGGGTAGTAACTGTTATATGTGTACTAAACATGATTCTTTTATGTTAAATAGAAAGGGTAATATGTTATGGTACAACTGGTATTCAAAAAATGAGAAGGGAAATATTATATCCTATGTCCAGTCTAACAAAACAAATGGCGACTTTAGGAAGGCGATAGAATATATATTAAATTGCAATTGTAGTTCATATTCTAAAGATGAAAAAATAGGAAACGAAGAAAAAAAAATTATCATAAAAGGTAATGTCGATATTGAAGTAAATCAAGACATGAGAAGAACATTTGGATATTTAATAAATACAAGAAAAATAAATTGTTTATTAGTGAAAGAATTAATAGAACAACAAAAAATAATTGAAGATAAATCACATAATGTAATTTTTAAATATATTAATTCTGATGGATTTACAGTTGGAGGAGAGGCGAAGGGAACTTATAGTAATAAATCATATACCAGTGTTGTTAAGAATTCCAACGAAGCTTATGGATTTACAATTGTAATTGGAAAAAATATAAAAAATATTATAGTTTTTGAAGCTTCAATCGATTTAATAAGCTATTTCCAAATGTATAAATCAAAGTTGCAGGACAGTATTCTTTTAAGTCTTGCGGGTAGTACAAAGATAAAAAAAATTGCTACGTATTTGAAATTATATAAAACTATAGATACAATAATAGTCTGTGTTGATAATGATAATGCTGGAGATATATCATTTAGTAACATACAAAATTCATATAAAAATTATGAAATATATGATGCAAGAGGAATATTAAAGCAATATAATGTTAAAGATTTCAACGAATTATTAAAAAAGAGACAATCTTAAATTAAAAAATCAATTGGTTAAATGACACATCTGGATTTTTAATTCAGTGTGTCATTTTTGGTTCTAAGTAAATTGATACTATAAACTTAACAACTAAATACGAAAATATCATTAATAGCAGTTTAAGCTATATTAGTTATTAATAAATTAGAATGAAATAAACGAGATTTTTAATTTAATTTTGTGAGAATATATGGATTTAATAAATTCTTATTTTGTTACATAAAGGTTTGAATAACTCAGCAATAGCAAGACTATTTATATAGTCAAAAGTATGTTTAATAACTAAAAGTAACGATTGTAACCTTCAAGATTATTTTATTCATTGCTGTTTTGTTTCTATACAAATTGGATACAGTTAAACCTTATAGAACCATGTGGCTATGGAATATAAATCAATTCTTAGCTATATTAAGATTAACTTATATAACTAAACTTAATTTATTTCTAAAGGAGTATAACATTTATCTAAAAGTAAAACTTAGAAATATTTAATAAGTAATATTTAAACAGTAATCGTTCGGTTTTTGGAGGGAAAAATTTATGGGTAGAATTAACAGGATTAAGGATATAGTCGGTATAAAAGAAGTAGCTGTTGCAGAGGTTGACGTAAGGGGAGTATTAAAGGCTAATAAATCTCTAAATAATATTATTAAAGATAATATTAAAAAGGCACAGCAAGTTCTTGGAGAGAATAATAGGTATAAGGAATATGTAACCAATAATAGGGGACTTATAAGAGAACAATTAGCTATTAATAAAGAGGTTTATACAATTCAAGAAGCTATGAGTCTTATTAACAACATAGATTTAAGATATATTTTGGGTTTGGATGTGTTAATGGAAAAAACTTTTAATTGTGAATTTATAATTGAGGAACAAAGGATTTCTTTTGCTTTTAAGACTGCAAGAGAAGCAAATGAAGCAGTAGAAAGAGAAATTGAAAAGTATCCCGAAAAGGAAATAACTATTTCTGCATATGAAAGGTTTGGAATGTATGTCAGGGAACTTGTAATAAAAGGTGGAGAAACTCAAGCATGGATAAGCTATAGCCATAGAAACAGTATTAATAAGTATTTATATATTATCGGAAACAAAGATAAGGATAATTATTTTGTTACTCATACATTGGATTTGTTGGATTTATACCAGATTTTTATGTGTTGTGATTTCAAGGAGGCCTTGAAGGAATTATGCGAATTATTGGATGTTAGGATTAAAGAATTTGAAGAGATTAGGGATAAGTATAACAGATGCAAGAATTTCGTTAGTAAAAATTTAAATAAAGATAAATTCCCAGCTTTGTATGAACTCATATGTAAGCATATATCTAAATTAGAAGCTGTATTAAACATTGCAATTGACAAACTTTATTATCATAAGCAAATCAATAATAAGTGGGTGTTTTCTTCATCTATGGATTATCTTGCAGAGGGAATGGAAAAGGCAAAGAGTACTATAAATCATGTAATTAACACGTTTGCTTTACTTGGTTTGGTTCAGAAAACAGATTCAAATGATGGGAAATATAGTAACTGGGATAGAAACGAAATAACCTGGTTTTATATTGTAGAATATAATAAAGAGTTATTTGAAAAAGCAGAACAATTAGCTAAAATAATGTTATTTAGTGGAGAACGTATTACTGTAAGTACTTTTTCGTATGCAAACTGTAGTGTAAAATTTGGCGGAGAAACAGCAAATTTAATATTTAAGGACAAAGTGACAAAGGCAAAAGCAAGTTAGTGCTTCTGTCTTTTTTTAAGGCCCCAAAGCTCGAACTTACTAAGGCATGTTATCTATATTAACACTATTGACTTTATGGCATACTTAATTTGTAACTAAGTAAAAAGGAGAATTTATATACATATGGAGAAAAAAAATATAGATAAAGTGTTAGGAATTAAATGCAAACTTATAGAGAAATTTAAAGTTGGCGAAGAAGTAGCAAATGAATTAGTTGAAGATTATGGATGTGATGTAATAAATATAACTGAACAGAAACTATATATATTATGCCATTATAAAATTGATTTTGATGTAGTGAAAAGAATAATTGTAACAAATAGTAGTAATAAGTGTGAAATGGATAAGAATATAAGTGTTGTTGCGGCCACAATAATTCATGTAAATGAGTATCTCAATCAATTTGAAGGTCATACATTTATATATAAATCTGAATTAATGCATAACTTAAATGTATTATTAGTTGAAGAGATGGCTAAGGAAGTGTTAGAAAAAGCTATAGAGCTTTTAGAAATTGATTGTGAGATTGTAACAGTTCGAGATAATCAAGGAAGAGAATGTATATATCTTAGTAGATTATATAATGCAGAGGTAGAGATGGCTAATTTAATAGCATATTTTGTGGAAGAAAATAGAAGGTATAACTGCGATACAATCAAAGTTGCTGAATTTATAAATGCTTATGATTCAGTAGACATTAAACTGAATTATTTACAACAGGAAGCTGTAAAAATGGCTCTTACCAATAGAATAAGTATCATTTCGGGCGTTGCAGGAGGAGGAAAAACCACAACTATTAAGGCTATAGTAGATGGCTTCAAACACTTAAAGAAAAATAATATCCAACTTACTTCATTTACAGGGAAGGCTGTAGAAAGAATTAGTGCTATTACTGGTATGCAAGGGTCCACAATACATAGATTGCTCGGAATCGGGGTGAAAGATAGTAATAAGGTGTTTAGCGTTAAAGCTGATGTAATTATATTAGATGAAGCAGGTACAGTAGGTTTGGAACTATTTAAGATGCTACTTGCAAGCGTAAAAGATAATAAAAATATTAACATTATAATTGTGGGAGATAAATTCCAGTTGCCATCAATTGAGGCAGGAAACGTTTTTAGTGAATTATTGAAGAGTGGGATTATTCCAGTAGTAAATCTAACTGAGGTTGTTAGGCGGAAAAAAGGGCTCAAAATGATTAATGTTAATGCAGAAAAAATACTTAAAGGTATTGTAATAGATGGTAAAAAATCTGGCATATGGTTGAAGAAAAACGAATTCGAATTTATAGAAACTGAAAGTGAAAAAATAAGCCAGCAAGTAATAAGTAAAATTGATAGACTATTAAAAAACGGTGTAAGCATTTATGACATACAAGTCATGTCACCCATCAGGAGAGGGCATAATGGGGTAGAACAACTGAATATGGAAATAGCTGATAAGTTTAATAGGATTGAAGAAAGAGAAGTTTATAGATTTGGAATATTAGATTCAATAATTGTTACTAAGAATAATCCCAAAAAAGAGGTATTTAATGGGCAAAAAGGATTTATACAGTTGGTAAAGACCAGCTACAACAGTGTTGAACTTATTACAATAAATTTCGGCTGTAGAGTAGTAACTTTTAAAAGGAAGCAGATAGATATAGAACTTGCGTATGCGTGCACTGTACATAAGAGTCAAGGCAGTGAAGCAGAGCATGTAATAATGGTTATGGATAAGGAACATGAGAGATGCTAAATCGAGAATTAATTTATGTGGCAGTAACGAGAGGAATTGAGAGTGTAACTATAATAGGGAATAAGGAAGTTTTTAATGAAGGTGTTAATAGGATAAGTAAGGAAAGACATTCATTGTTGGCAGAAAGGTTGATAGGATTATTTATTACCAGTTAGGCAGAATTAAGTCTAAAACATGATTAATATGTTTTAAGATTATAAGAGATTTATATTTTAAAGTGACAATTTCCTATACTTATAAGAAATCTAAATATAATAGCAGTAAAAAAATTTTTGATAATCCTGCGAAAATAATCAAGGGGTTAAGAATTTATATGCTAAAAATCATGTAAAGCCTTTAATATAGTGAATATGGCGAAATTAGAACATAAAAATTTAATATATATGGGTTTACTAAGTCAACATAATCAATTCGTGCACTAATTGATTATCGCGAAGGAACAAGACAATATTCTAAACAAAAATATTTTATATACTGTTTGTTCTATAGCCCAAATACAGTTAGTAATAATAGGGGATAAAGAGATATTTGATACATCTATAGAGAACTCACAATTAAATAAGAATTCAAATTTAACTGAGCTTATAGAAATGGTAGGGTTAAGGATAGGATTGATATAATAGCATAGATATATGAAACAAACTATTTGTATTTTATTCTTGCTTTTATCAAAATGTAAGAATAAAATACAAATAAGGTAGAAATATAGATATCATTAAGAGGGTGAGGTTTCATGAACATAAAATTATTTTACAAAACACAGAGAAAATTGGTGGACGTTTTAAACCAATTAATTGATAAATATTGGACAAACGATGTGAATGAAAATGAATTGATACAGCACGTGAACAATCTTTAAATAAATAGCAAAGGCAATAATAACAAAAGCAGTCACAAATGGGATAAATACTTATGTGGAAATCGCAAATTATGAAATTGAGAAAATAAGCAGATATCTGAGCATTGGTAAATTATAAAAATAGAATATATTGTTCAATCATTATCTGATAAAGGTATGCAGGATTATGATTTGAAATATTTAGAGTTGAAGAACATAGAAAAGAGTTCAATTAATATTATACAAGGGTAGGAATATAGAAAGTTAATCAAGTAAATCCATCTACATACGGAGCTATAATGCAAAGAGTAAATTGGAAATTTATAAGGAATATTAAAAGCATGTTACATGATATTGATGAACAAAATAAGATAATATAATACATTAAAAAAATTGATAATGGAATAAAAGAAACTATTATTTAAAGTAAACAGTCTGAAATGAGGTAATATTGATGAATAAAATTATAGGAAGTCCAATTGAAGTTAATAAATTATTTAATAATAGATATACTGTTCACTATTATCAAAGAGAATATAGTTGGCAAGAAAAACAGATAAAGGAGCTAATAGATGATTTGGCTAATGAATTTCTTGAATACTATCAAGCAGAAGATAATATTCAGGATGTCGAAAAATATGGAGATTATTTTTTAGGTCCTATAATTCTGACTAATGATAATGCAATAATAGATGGTCAGCAGAGATTATCATCTTTAACATTACTGCTTATATATCTTAACAACCTGCAAAAAAATAATAAAAAAGGAAAAGTTCAAGTTGATAATCTAATATATTCGGAAAAATATGGGATAAAAACCTTTTGTATTAATGTTGCTGAAAGAAAAGCTTGTCTACAAGGATTATTTGAAAATGGAGAATATGATATAAATAATGAAAAATCTGAGAGCGTAATAAATTTATATGGTAGATATTTGGATATTGAAAATATTTTTCCAGATGAACTTAAATATGAGTTACTTCCACTTTTCCTTAATTGGTTAATATATAATGTAGTTTTAATAGAAATAAGAACTGATTCAGAACAAGACGCACATAAAGTATTTGTGACTATGAATGATAGAGGACTTCGGCTTACACCTACTGAAATGCTTAAAGGGTATCTTCTTTCTGAAATAAGCGATAATGCAATAAGAAATAAGGCAAATGATATTTGGAAAGAAAATATTTTGATTTTAAAAGAGATTGAAAAAGATGGAGACGCAGATTTTATAAAAGATTGGTTAAGGTCTCAATATGCAGATTCTATAAGAGAAGGCAAAAAAGGTGCTGAGGATAAAGATTTTGAAGTAATTGGACAGACCTTCCATAAATGGGTTATGGAAAACAACTTGGTAATGGGTATAAATAAAAGTAGTGATTTTGAACAATTTATTTTAAAGGAATTCAAAACTTTTTCAAATGTATATATAAGATTGAAAGAGTTTGCACAAAATTTTAATAAAGAATATGAATACTTATTTTATAATGCAGATAGAGGATTCACATTTCAATATCAAATAATATTAGCTTCAATTTGTCCAGATGATATATTAGATATAATAAATAAGAAAATAAAGCTTGTATCATGTTTTATAGACCAATTTATTGCAGTGCGTGTATTTAATTTTAAAACAGTAGATTACTCGTCAATAAGATACACAATATTTAATTTAACGAAGAAGATAAGAAGAAAAAACATTAATGAATTAATTAAGATATTTGAAGAAGTATATTAAGAACATGGAATATACTTTAGATGGTATTGATAGTTTTTATTTAAATCAATTTACTGCAAGATATATGCTTCATATTTTATCAAGAATAACTTACTATTTAGAAGAAAATAGCGGAATAAATAGTAGTTTCCATAATTATGTTAATCGAAAACAAAAAAATCCTTATGACATAGAACATATATGGGCAAATGATTATACACAAGGAAATCATCAAAATGAGTTTTTAACAGAAGAAGAATTTTTAAGTTTTAGAAATAGGTTTGGCGGACTTTTAGTGCTTCCTAAAGATAAAAATAGAAGCCTTCAAGATATGGAATATACAAGCAAGGTGGTCAAATATGATAGTGAAAACTTATTAGCAAGAACATTAAATGGTAACTGCTATGGCAATAACCCATTATTTATAAGATTTATACAAAATAATGGATTGAGTTTTAACGCATATAATCAATTTGATAAAGCAAATCTAATAGAAAGACAACATTTATATAAAGAAATATGTAAAATAATATGGAATACAGGTTTATTCCATATAATTGTAAAATAGTAAAATAAAGTAAGTCAATGTGTGAGAGTATGAATGATTTAGAAAGAAAAGTTTCACTGTGATAACTGATATTTATAGGAAAGGGGATAAAAAATGTTGAAATAGAGCTACAAGATATTTCTAGAAATACTTAGTGAAAAAGATAGAGTTAAAACTGCAAAAGAATTAATATGAAAAGAAGGTGGAACGGAAGGCTTTCAAAGCGTTGGAAACTTGGAAGACTCGATTTATCAGTAGAAGCTTTGGTTCAAAAGATTAATATAAGGAGCCTTTCACAGAGGATGAATTTAGGTCATGCGAAGAAAGATTACAAAAGTACAAATATGAGTCTAAAAAACGAAATTGAAAAGCACTAAAAAATAAAAAATTAATGAAGAATTATACGAGGGGTATATATTATGAAAGTTTTCATAAGCCATTCAAATTCTGATAGTTCACATATTGATGAATTTATAAAAGCTTTAGAAAGATTAGGTTGTAAAATATTTTATTCATCAAAAGCACATACAAATTCAATTGGGTTCGGTGAAAATTTTTACAAAATAATAAAAAGAGAAATTGAAAATAGCGATTATATATTAGCTATGTTATCAGATAATTTTTATGAAAGTATTCCATGTCAAATAGAAATGGGCATTGCATATGCCTTTGATAAAAAAATAAAACCCATAGCGATAGAAAACAAGAATTATAGGGAGTTGCTTAAAGGTATATTTACCACAAATGATAGATTGGCAACTATATTAAATGAAGAAGATGTTATAGGAATTTTAAGTTTATTTTCAAATGAACCTTTAAAAGTGGCGAATTATGCAAAGGACATAATATTAAAGATTGATAGTTATAAGCAAATTAGTTGTGATGCTATTGAGAAAGATGCAGTAATCGTAGACAGTAGTATTAAAAATGATTACATAGAAGAATTAATAATGACTGGGCAAATCAATATAAATGAATGTATATTTCTAAAGTATATGTTAGGGAAAAGAAGATATAAGTTTGAATGGGCTTGGCAAAAGCAAAAGGGAATAGATAAATTTAAAGAGTGGATGGATTTTAATTGTTATTATATTGAAGGCGATTCATCAGAAGTTTATCAAGATATTATAAACCATTTTTATGATTTGGAATTATTAAATGAAACCGAGATGACGAGCGAGGACAATGTTAGGCTATATGGATTCAAACCGAAATATACCAAGCAACTTACTCTATTTTATAATAAAAATTCTGCAATAATAGAAGATGAATGTAATAAACAAAATTCAGTTCCATTCTAACAAAAGGTGGGGAGATAATTGGGTTACTAGCATTTCCAAGACATCTTATGTTGAGAGGGTAATACTTCACACACTTAATATAAAATATTTTAAAAAGATAAATATGGAATAAAAAATATAGAATTTAATGTAGCTTATAAGAATAAAAAAATAATGGAAATTGCAGTTGAACCACCAGATACTGTTACTGCACCTATAGGAACAACAGAGAAAAGAGTATTTGAGAAGGTAAAAGGAAAAGCAAATTGGATTATACAGAACATATATTCTTATAAACATATGCATTATATTCATATTGATAGAGAATTTGTTAATGGTGAATCTTTTATGTATTTAGGAAGGAACTACTCACTGCAAATAGAATTAGATTTAAGTATAAAAGAACCTAAAGTTAAACTATTTAGAGGTAAATTTATTATTACAGCTCCAAATAAAAATGAAGAAGATATTAGACAAGCTATGGAATTATGGTACAGATGCAAAGCAAAACAAATTATAGGATTAAAGGTTAAATACTATCAGAAGTACTTTAATATTGTTCCCACAGCTATAAAAGTTAAAGAACAAAAGAAGAGATGGGCAAGTTGTACATCGAAAAACGAACTGCTATTTAATTGGAGATGTATCATGGCAAAGGCTAATGCTTTGGACTACATAATAGTGCATGAGATGTGTCATATGTATCATAGAAATCATTCCAAAGAATTTTGGGAACAAGTGGCTTTGGTTTTTCCTGACTATGAAGTAAGAAAAGAATGGCTTAAAAATTATGGGGTAAGGATGGACTTATAAATTGAGAATAAAAGTATAATTGTAAAAAGGATGTGAAGGAATGAATACTAAAATGAACATGAATAAATTTGAAGAATTACTTAATAGTAATGGTTTGAGAGAGGCTATAAAGTATAAAGATGAATATATACCTAAGACCCTATACAAATATTGCTCATTACTTGATGAAAAATATGTTAATTTTAGTAGTGAAAATAAGTTGAAATTAGATTCATTAAGAGATGGTAAGTTGTGGGTATCTAATTATAAACAATTTAATGACCCCTTTGAGTTTAAGATATTAACATTAGACATTGATAGATTAAAAGAAACTGAATGGGAAATTGATAAATTACAAAATTTTTTAGAAATATTTAAATGTAGAACACTTATTACATGTTTTTCTTCAAAAATTGATGATAATATGCCAATGTGGGCACATTATGCAAATAATCATAAAGGTTATTGTATAAAGTATTCTGTTTTGAACCCAAGGTTAATATATCAAGTACAATATGAGCCTAAACGAATTAAAAGTGCAGTAGTTCCAACTATGATATTTAATGAGATTGCAAAATCATATAATCAAGGATTAAAAAAGCCTACAGATGAATTTTATAAGTATTTTGCACATTTTTATATGTCATTTTGTTGCAAACATGATTTCTGGGATTATGAAGAGGAGTATAGATTATTATATGAAAATATTGATGAGATTAATGGTAAAAGCATAAGTTTATCAAATGTTGGATTAAAAATTGAAGCAATATATATTGGATATAAATGTGAGGAGAACTATGTAGAAGAGCTTACTAATATAGGTTTTGAAATTGGTTGTGAAGTATATAGAATGGATTTTGACGAATACGATGAAAATTTTAAATTAAAGTCAGTAAGTATTGTTTAGAAATTACATACGAGTAAAGTTTAAATTTGAGATTAAAAAGAATTTAGGTACTATATCTGAAAGCTCTAAGGGTTGGAAAAGAGAAGTTAATCTAATAGCATGGAACAATAAAAAGGCAAAGGTTGATATTCGTGAGTGAGATAAAAACACGAAAAAATGGGAAAGGGAATTGCGTTGAGTAAATCCTAGTTAAATCAATTAAAACCATCATAGAGATGTTTCTGTTTTAGAGGGCTCATTAGTTAAATTACTTTTATATAGTAATAAATATTAAAATATAGCCTAAAAATCAAATGCTTATACATATAAAACAAGCTATTTGCAATTATAATATGCAAGTAGCTTGTTTAAATTTAAAATTAGAAGATATTTAGGATTAAATCTATATCTTCATCTGTGGCTTTGTTACCTGTATTTTCAGAAGGTTTGTCTGAGCTGTTATAGATTAACTTCTTATCATCTAAAATTTTTTCAAGTATTTGCTCTACTCTAAATTCAAATGCACCATCAGAAGTTTCTAAATCTGCCCTAATTAAATTGCATATATATTCGCTACTATTTTCCTTGGATTTGAGGACTGTATACAAATCCAAATACTTTTTAGAGAAGCTTAAAGATATTTTATTTTTTGCCATTGTATTTTATCTCCAATATAGTAAAATAGCTAAGTACATTAGCGTATTGTGGGTCTATCTCAAAAGTAGCATCTGGATATATTTCCAAGATGTATTTTTTTAGTAGTAAAGTACCGCCACCAGTAAATATTAATTCCGTATTATTAAAGCTTATATTTCTACTTTTGGCATAATTGAAAATTTCGAGCACATGATTTCTAATTAGATTTTCAATTATCGCCTTACTTTCAATTATTTTAACCCCATCAATAAATAAGTAACCGTCTTGGAGTATTTGTTCAGTATCATCGTTTGATACTAATATCCCACTGGATGTAGTTAATGCTTCGGCTATTGTAGACCTTAAAACATTAATGCCAGAGTTAGCTATTACCATACTTTCCAAAAGCGGAACTAATTTATTAAATGTGCAATAACTTGTATTCAATGAGCCACAGTCAATAATTGTAGCTTTCTTATTTCTGAAATAATCGATGTTTGAATATATTGAAGCTGTTGCTTCTGGGAGTGCTAACACTAAGTTAATTTTAAATGCAAAAGACCTACCATTAACTTTTATTGTTATTAGTCCACCATTTTTTTGAATAAAGTTTTGATACTCCTGTTTTAATGTATTATTTTTATATATATTAATAGGTACGTTCAAAGATAAATAAACATTAGGGACACCAAAGTCCATTACATTAGATTTATCTATCATTTTACATATAGACAAATAAACGCACAATTGGTGATTAATAGAACTCTTGCTTATAGTGTAATCACATTTATCTTCACTGAGCATCTCACCAATTAAATATGATTTGCCACCAAATTCTACATTGTAAGAGTTATTAGTAAGTTCAACTCCAAGATTGTTAATTTGCTGTACTTTTGTCCTAAATATATCCTTTCCTATAACCCCATTAATTTTAGATATAGATTTTGTACTGTGCTTACCTGTGTCTATTGCAATAAGTATGTTTTTCATTTGTATTCCTCCATTAGTTTAGTTTATTTATAATACTTATTTAGGTGCTACTATATGCTACAAGATAGCACCATAGTTGCTCTACCTTGTGCTACAAAGTAGGAATACGTAGCACAAGCTTGTTGACTATGTGCAATAACACTGTTTTAAGTTATTTGATATAATTAATGATAAAGAACTTGTTTGAAATATTAACAAATATAGAAATTGTAGATATTAACATCCTTTTTTGTTGATAGTTTATAAGAATTCAGGGAGGTATTGATAGAATGAATAAATAAGTAGAGGTTAATAATTCTGTGGGTTAGGTGCTGGTAACATATTAATTTATATAACAGGATGGTTGCCTAGGGTAGTTTCTCCTCTCTAGAGGATGCTACAACATGTGTTTTAAAAATATATCGAAATTTTTAAATTAATCGGGAAAAGAATGAAACAATCATGTTAGAAGTGAATGATGGGAATAAATTAAACTTTACTAGGATTGAAAAAAATAAGAAAGGGGTGTTAAAATGTCAAATCATTCAGGAAGTTATATGTTAAATGATGTGCTTTGTACAGCTAAAGACATGAACATATTTGAAACTATAGGCAGGGAAAAAGCTCGTAAATTTGCATTGGAGATTATTAAAATTAGTAGACAGTATGACTGTAATTATGGAGAAATTCTTGATAATAATGTTGGACAAGAAGTAGGAATATGTTACTGTTGCTTAGCAGAAACAGATGACATAGATGACGATGGGCTTTGTAAGGAATGTAGAGGCTAGGTTGTAGTATTAAGTTTATATAAAATAGAGTAAGTATGAATTAAACAATATTAAAATAATATAACAGGCGGGTTGCTAACAGTAGTGTTCTCATAAGAGGAAACTACATCATATTTAGATATCCAATAATTAAGTGAGGAGGGTATAATAATGGTAGATAATAGGAATAAAGCTATGCTTATAGTGAAAAGAAAGAAAACCACATTCCCAAAGGGACTGTTATCACAAGAAGAAAAAAACACGAAAAAAGTTATTAAACTGCTTAGAGGATATTATCAAATATATTGGATTTGATAATATAATATAATATAAAGGAGAAAGCAAAAATATGGACACTGATAGTATTTTTGATGTTTGGAATTACAATAGAGCAAAAGACGAAAATTTGCAGAATGAAATGAAGAAATTGATGCAATTGGTTGATGGTGATTTTAAGGGGATAATTACAAATTCATTCAAAAATGGGTTTGATGAAGGCGAAAAGTATGGCAGACATGATTCAAATCTTGTTATGAGAGCAAAAGTTGTTAGCAAATTGTTGATTAATACCAATTTTACTGATGATGATATATTTAAAATTGTTGGATTTGAAGAAGAAAAGTGGAAAATTTATGTTTCGGATTTTAGGAAAAAATTTGAGGAAGGTAAAAGAGAAGGTATGCAGGAATAGAATTAAGAAGCTATTATTGAATGTTAGCATAAGTAGAAATGATTAAGAATAGTGATTTTTACTGGATGAATATTTTTAAATAAGTATTTGCTGTAACGGTAATGTTAAAATGAAAAAATATATTAAAAATATTGATTTTGAAAAAATTACATTTCGATTAGTAAATAAGAAGAATTGGTGAGAATAATATAAATAGTACAGGAGATTATAATGTATAAAAGACAAATATTAGAGAAGATAGTAAAGTATATATGCCATATTTCCATAGTATTATCTAACATAGCATTGTGTATATGTTGTTTATTAGTTTTTAGAGGTATTACTTCTAAACAAACACAAATTGTTATATTTTCACTAGAGATGTTCGTTATTTTTCTGTTTATAATCCAATTAAGTAATCATTTTAAAAATTATTTTGAATAGACAATAGTGAGGGGATAAACTATTTTCCCAAAAGAAGCATTATACTAAAACTTAAAATAAATCGTGATTTCTACTCTGGATAATCCAGAGTATTTTTTTGCAATTAATTAGAGATTAAGTGAAGGATTGTATTATATAAGGCCAAAATAAAGCTAATTTGTATATATGGAGATTATTTGGAATAAATGATATAATTATGAAAACATTTGTTGATAAAAGTATGAAATTAAACTAATAGCTATCATAAATTTAAATAGGAGGGATTTCTTTGAATTCAACAGAATTAATACAAGCTATTTCAGATATTGTTGAGGAAGCGAGTAAGAAAGATACCAATATATTTGGATATGAAGGATGGACTTATCATGTTGTTATCGTAGTTAAATATGCAAAATTGTTGGCTGAAAGATTGGGAGCAGATAAAGAAATAGTTGAAATATCAGCTTTGTTACATGACTATGCAAGTGTAAAAGATTCAGCCATGTATAAAGAACATCATATATACGGGGCGATTGAAGCTGAACGGATTTTAAAAGATTTTAATTATTCAGAAGAAAGAATTAATATAATTAAAGACTGTATCATTCAACATAGGGGTAGTGTAATACTTAAAAAAACTACTAAGGAGTCAATATGTCTTTCAAGTGCTGATGCAATGGCACATATAGACCAAGTGCCGTCACTATTATATCTTGTATATTATAAAAGAAAAATGAATGTAAGTGAGGGTGCTAATTGGGTAAGTGAAAAGATTGAAAGAAGTTGGAATAAACTATGTCCTGAAGGCAAAGAAATAATAAAAGAAAAATATGAAAGTGCCAAAATCATTTTAAAGATGTAATTCCAAACTATATTATTTTTCGGTATGGCGTTAATTAAAGGTAACGAAAGTATTATTAAATAATGAATAGTAAAGGAAGCGGTTATATGCGTCGATTTCCATTAAGTAACACTCTCAACACACGTGATTTAGGTGGCTATCCAATAGATTGTGGAAAAGTAACAAGATACAATGTATTTCTTCGTAGTGATGTGCCAATTCAAGTATCGGATAATGATATAGAACTATTATTATCCAACAATATAACCACAATAGTTGACCTAAGAAGCGATGATGAAGTTCAAAGCAAACCCTGTGCTTTTGAAAATGATAAAAATTTCGAATACTATCATCGCAAAATGTATGGAGATGGATGCTTACCTGCAAGTGTTGATGATGTTTCAGATTCGTATTTTGAGATGGTAGACGAGCAAAAACTGTACTTAATATCATGAGAGTATTTGTAAAAGCTAAAGGCGGTGTTTTCTACCATTGTACCGCTGGGAAGGATAGGACTGGGGTGATTTCAGCATTGCTCTTGTTATTATCTGGTGTTTGTAAAACAGACATTTTAGATGATTATCAGATTTCACAAGCATATCTAGGTTCTATGATACAACAATTTTGTAAAAAGAATAGTGATGTTGACGTGAATATAATAACTCCAAAAACAGAATATATGGATGAATTTCTAAATATGTTTGAGCAAAAATATAGCACAGTAGAAGAATATTTTTCTCAAATTGGGTTAAGTGATAGTGAAGTATTACAATTAAAAACCAAATTAATAAACAGTGTGGTGTGAGTATAATATTTATAATTGAGTACTCATTTTTCATATATTGCATCACAGCAATAGGCCACTAATACATAATGATAGAAAGGTATAAATTATTTATAAGAGGAGAAGAAAATGATGGATTATAATGAAATTATAAAGGAAAATTCTATATTAGAATCAAACAGATTAATATTAAGACCATTTTCTATAGATGATATAGATGATGTGTTCTTATATGCCAGCGATAATATTGTAACAAAATATTTAACATGGCCATCTCATACGGATATAACACAAACAGAAAAAACAGTAAAAGAACATTATATAGATAAAATTGGAACCTTTGCAATTGAATTAAAATCAGAGCATAGATGTATTGGTTGTATTGAATTAAGGCTATGTATTGAGCATAATAAAGCAAGTTTTGGTTATGTATTAAGCAAGAAATATTGGAACAACAATTATATGTCGGAGTCTTTGAATTTAATATTAAATCTTTCATTTTCAAAGCTAGAATTGAATCGTGTTGAATCTACACATTATGTAGGGAATGAAGGTTCTGGTCGTGTCATGCAGAAATGTGGAATGAACTACGAGGGCAAAGGTTTACAAGAAGTAAAAGTTAAAGATAGATTCTATGACGTTGTTCATTATGCAATTTTGAGAGATGATTGGATTAATGCAATGAATATTATTAATTAACTTGAATTTATAGGAGGTAAAATTAAATGCAAGATTTGACAGAAAATGATTTTGAACTAATTGAAAAAGCATCTGAAACTATAAAAAAGAATTATGATAGCATAAAATATAATCATACAGTTGCAGTAGCAGTTAGATGTAAAAACGGAAAAATTTATACAGGAGTGAATGTATATTCCCTTCATGGTGCTTGTGCTGAAATAATAGCCATTGGTTCAGCCATAACTCACGGTGAAAGGGACTTTGAATGTATAGTTGCTGTCAGAGGGAAAAATGGTAAAGAAATATTGCCACCATGCGGGAATTGTAGACAAGTCCTTATGGACTACATGCCAGAGTGTGAAGTGATTATTAATACAAAGAATCAATTAAAGAAGATTGCTGTGAGAGAGCTAGTACCATTTGCTTATTCCGTTCCAGATTAAAAAAATAACTATTATTGTAATATTATTTTAAAATATTATAATATTCAAAATAAAAATTGATGTGAGAAATATAATCATAAGGATATCAAAAGACACAACGAAGAAAGGCAGATGCAAGTAGATATGTTAAAAAAGCTTACAGATAGGATTTACTATATGCCCAATGATAGAAAAACTGACAGACCAGTATTAGGATTAATATGTGGTGACAAATATAGTTTAGTAGTAGACGCAGGAAATTCTCCTGCACATGCTAATGATTTTTTGGAGGAGGCATGTAAATTAGATATCTCACCAATTAAATTCTTAGCAATTACTCACTGGCATTGGGACCATGTGTTTGGAATAGAAACTATGAACTTGATAAGTATTTGTCAGCATAAAACTAAAGAAAAATTAAATATAATGGGGAAATTAGCATGGGATGATTTTTCATTGGATGAAAGAGTAAGGAAAGGAGAAGAAATTGAGTTTTGCAGTGAAATGATAAAACTTGAAATGCCATTTAGAGATAACTTTAAGACATGTAATGCAGATATTACTTTCAAAGATAGTTTGAAAATTGATTTGGGTGGAATGGATTGCATTATAGAAAATGTAGGTGGATGCCATTCTGATGATTCTTCATTAATTTATATTCCAGATGAAAAGACAATGTTTTTAGGAGATTGTTTATGTGAGGATATATATAGTGGAGAATGGAGTTACAGTAGAGATAAATTAATACCAATGATAGATAAAATAAAAAAATATAAAATAATACATTATATAACCTCTCACAATGAGCCAGAAAGTAATAAGGAAATTCAGGATTTCCTTAATGAACTTATTAGAATAGGAGATTTTGTTGGAAATGAGTGCTTAAAAAATAAAGTGATTGATAGATATATTAACTTATATAAAAAACTGCCTAATGAAGATGAAATATACTATATTAATAGTTTCGTTAATGGGAATCAAAAGGCTAAATCATTATAATTAGAATTTTTCCAGGGGGATTAAATGCTTGTTAATCAATGTAGCATGTCTACACCAGATAAGAAAAGGGACAATGATTTATGAAATATGAATACATATTATTTGACTTCGATGGAACACTGACGTATTCAGGGATAGGCATAACAAATTCTGTTATGTATGCCCTAAAGAAATATGGTATTGAAGTCAGCGACAGAAGTCAACTATATAGATTTATCGGACCTCCATTGCTTAATTCATTTGAAAATTATTATGGGTTTTCAGAAGAAAAATCAAAAATATCTGTAGAATACTATCGTGAATATTACAGAGATAAGGGCATATTTGAAAATTTTCTTTATGATGGAGTCGAAGATTTGCTTAAAACGCTAAAAGACAATAACAAAATACTAATTGTGGCAACATCTAAATCTGAAGTATTTGCAAAACAAGTATTGGAGTATTTTAACAATGCACAATATTTTACTTGTATTGCTGGTAGTAATATTGATGGGAAAAGAACGAAAAAGGATGAAGTTATTAAGTACGCACTTGAAAGTTGTAATATTATCGATTTATTAAAAGTAATAATGATTGGCGACAGGGAGCATGATATTATCGGTGCAAAAAAGGTTGGCATTGATTCAATTGGTGTTTTGTTCGGATATGGAGATAGAAATGAACTTAAGGAAGCGGGAGTTGATTTTATTGTTGATACAGTAACAGGAGTAAACTATTTACATAGTACAACTGGAAATGTTGCTGGTACATCTATCACCCAATTATTAGATAAAGATGGAATGATTGTGGTATCATCAGCAGAGTCATAATAATTATTAACTACGAACTAATGATTATTTATATCACTCGAAGATAATTACTAATTTAGTGGAGGCTTTATGAAGATGAATAAGATATACATTCAACGATTTGGCATTCCGATTGAAAGAAAAGGTAAACACTGGTATAAGACGATATTATTAATTATTTTTTTATTAGGAAGTCTTTGTGCAGTAGCTATCGGTGTGCAGACTTTTATGCACGATTCAATAGAAAAATTATCTGTCACCAATGATTTAAATGCAACATGGATTGGTTCGTTAGCTTCTTACTGGGGCGATATTATTGGTGGGATAATATCAGGGTCATTGACGGTTGTGGGTGTGGCATGGACTATAAAATATTACCGTGATTCAGACGCAATCAAAAGCCGTGTAGAACATATGCCGTTTCTAATGGTAGAAGTGAATGGATATACGGATAAAAAAACAGATAGTAGCGTTACAGATGGAGTAAACATTTATGAAATCAAAAGTAAGGCAACAAATAATGATATTTTGGAAGAAAAAATATTGTATTATAGAATAAGACTTAGGAATATAGGGCAAGGATTTGCCAATACTTTGGTGATTTATACTGGAAAGAATTTGGGTGGTATAGCCTATAATGAATTAATTCAGGTGAATGATAGTGGAGAATTTTGTTTTGAAATTCATGCCAGTAAGAACATTTTGGGGGACGACATAAATTTTGGAGTTCGTTATATTGACTGTATGACAAATGAATATACTCAACAGTATACGATACAATGGAGAAGCCAAAATTTCAAAGATATAAAGTTAGAGAACGGATACCCCAATTTTATATGTCAGACACATGCTATTGGTAAATCATAAAATGACACACATAACATAATACGCAGTTAAGTGGTTTTGTATTTTTTTATCTTGCGTCTAAAAGGTAAAATAATGTGACATATGAAATATAAAAATAGTAATTATAATTATGAATTAATTATAATTGATAGAACAGGAGTGATTCTTTGAAAGTTACAAGTACATCTTTAGAAGAAGTAAAAATTCTTGAATATGAGTTTAATACCGATAATAGAGGATTTTCCTATCCGCTATATTGCAAAAGTGAATTGGAAAAAGAAAAAATTTACTTTAATTATATAGAGGAACGTATATATTGTTCCGCCAATGCAGGTACACTTTATGGCATACATTTTCAAAATAGCCCAAAAGCACAGGCTAAACTATTATTTTGTATTAAGGGTAGGGGAATTGATTATGCTATTGATTTACGAAAAGACTCTTCTACATATTTAAAATGGATTAGTGTGGAATTGAGTGAGGATAATCGAAAACAAATATATATTCCTAAAGGGTTCGGTCATGCGTTTATTTCACTGGAACATGATACAAGAAACGTTATGTGTTTTGATGAGCCTTTTGATTCTCGCTATTCAAGGCAAATTGCATACAATGATTCTGAAATAGGAATTATATATCCAATTGATAACCCAATACTGGCACACCATGACATTAATGCACCTACATTAGAAAATAGCGATTTGAATTTATAAGTAGGATTATAAGCATAATATGCACTTGTTAAATCTCAATTTGTAGAGTTGAGGTGATATAATTTTAGATTGATTTATGTCGTATATTTCTTATGGTGTGTCGTAATGATGAAAAGATTGGAACTACATACTATTTTACAACTGAGAGAAAATAGGAGGTGTTACATATGATAAATGAGTTGATATCTGAGTTAAATATGCGTGGTGTTAATTTTATCAAGGAAGTTGATATATCAATGCTCTCGGTAAAAGAAAATAGGGGATACAGCGTTGCTATTTTAATAGGGCTAGTTCTAAGCCAAAATTATATTTTTTGTTTATCAAAAGAAAACATATTAGATTATTCCGAGTTTTCGGAAAAGGAACATCGTGTTGATGAACTAGCAGAATGGACGGCTGATTTTCTCGTTGCAAAAGGGTACAAAGCCTTTGCTCAATCAGAAAGAAATCTAATTTCGCATGGATTTTTTAATGAAACTACGAAAACTACTCCACTCCCACATAAAACGATTGCCATTTTGGCTGGATTGGGTTGGATTGGTAAAAGTAATCTATTAGTTACTCAGGAGTATGGAAGTGCAATGTGCATGTGTACCGTATTAACAAATATTCCATTTACTACTGAAAATAATCCAATAATAATGCCTAAATGTGGGACATGTACTGATTGTAAGGATGTTTGCCCTGTAGGGGCTATTCATGGAGCAACATGGAATACGGATGTGGATAGGGATTTAATTGTAGATGTATACCTCTGTAGTACTTGTTTAAAATGTTTATCTAATTGCCCTTGGACGCAAAAATATATGAATAGAACCTGTGTTCAACACAGATAAAACAGAATGGAATGAGATACCTCCTGCACTTATTATTAGGGTGCGAAAGAATTAAGATGTACAAAATATTGTTATAATCTTAAAAAACTACGTCACAAGGATAGATTATTGAGTGGTAAGAGGAGAAAATATAATGATTTACAGAGTAGATGTATTTTTATTTGATAAATTTGAAACATTAGATGTATTTGGTCCAGTTGAAATATTTGGGAGGTTGCCAGACGTTTTTAAATTGAATTTCATATCAATTAATGGAGGAATTGTTCAAAGTTCTCAAAATGTAAGAGTAGATACTAATTTATATAAAAGCGAAAATGATATAGAAAAAATTCTACTTGTGCCAGGCGGTAACGGAACAAGAGAAAAAGTTAATGACAATAATTTTGTTAATTTCATAAAAGATATTTCTAATCAATCAAAATACATAATTAGTGTATGTACAGGTTCGGCTTTACTTGCTAAAACAGGAATATTAGATAGAAAAAGAGCAACAACAAATAAAAGAGCCTTTAATTGGGTTATAGAGCAAGGGAAAGATGTACTGTGGGTAAGAGAAGCAAGATGGGTAAAGGATGGTAATATATATACTTCGTCTGGTGTATCCGCTGGAATAGATATGACATTAGGTTTTATAGCAGACCTTATGGGAAAAGAAAAAGCAATTGATATTAGTAAAAGTATTGAATACATCTGGAATGAAAATAGCACATATGACCCATTTTCTAAAATGTATGAATAATTAATTTATACAAAATACTTGGTAAATAACGGTAATTTATGGTGAATTAAAAATTATTTATAATTTTTGGGGGTAACAAATGATTTATAGAGGGTTTAAATTTGGAATGCTATTACAGATTGCTGTTGAACCGATGTGTTTAAGGGTATTTAACACGGCTACTACATATGGATTTTTAATGGGTTTATCACTTGTTTTAGCAATTGCCATTATTGATGGATTATATATAACTTTATCTGGTATTGGTGTGGCAGTTATTCTTAATAAAGAAAAGATTAAATCTGTTATCAAAATATTGGGGTGTTTTGTATTAATATTGTTTGGTATAAATACAATAATGGCAGTATTTGCTTTTACATTTTTGCCCACTGTAGCATGTAGCATTATTTTCTAATGTTACCAGCCAGAATATTTTCATTCAAGGTTTATTGCTTACTGCTTCCAATCCATTGACAATTATTTTTGGAGTGGTGTATTTTCAACTCAAATAATTGAAAATACACTAACAAAAAAACAACTTTTCTTTTTGGATTTGGTTGTATATTGTCTACAGTAGTATTTTTAACTATGGTAGCGTTTTGAGTGCATTTTTACCTCAGATAATGATTCAAATTCTTAATGTTATTGTAGGATTTATTCTTGCCTTTTTTGGAATGAAATTGTTATTCAAAAATAAGTGATGTACATAATATTCCTATATTCTATATTAAATCTCTATTTAAGCTAATGAAGAATAGAAAATAATATGTCTGTTATGAGTCATTCAAAATTACAGGGGTTTAGCCAAGAAACACGACAGTGTGCAGAAAAATAATTATCACCATGAAGACAAGCATCATGGTGATAATTATTTTTACTGTTTTAGTAAGGATGAGGTATCTTTTTTCTCATTTTAAGTTTAGGTGCGATAGCTTTCAGCGCACAAGCAACAGTTATTCCATCTACTTCACCAAGCACACTAACTAATTTTTCAGTATTCCAAAAAAGATCTGATGGGTGTACAATATGACATCCTGCTCCAAAATCAGGGATACAAGCAAAATATCCAAGGCGTGATTCTCCGAATATAACCATTATCCCCGATCTACTTTCTATTCTCATCTCATAATGACTTCCATGATTTATTAAGTTAACAATCAAACCAGACCACTCTTCTATGCCATTATCAGTTTTCATGCTACATTCAAAATTCATTTCTATTCAGCCTCCTACGAAATTTGATAATTAAGTTTTTCATGTACTTTTTTTAAAGTTTCTTCTGAAATTATTGTTTCTCTAATTTTAAAAGTGGACAGTAATCCACCATAACAGAGTTGATTTATACGTCTTGGTACACCAGAAGTTACACTATGGATAAAATTGAAACATTTCTCATCAATTATTGGGACTTTCGCCCCAGCAAGAGTTAGCTGGTTGTTTATATATTCTTTTGTTTCGTTCAAACTTAATCCCGCACAATCGAGGAAAAGAAATATTCTCTGTTTTAAAGGTTGATTAACACCAATATTTAGTTGATTTCTTAAAGAGGGCATACCTGATAAAATAAGAGAAAAATTGTTCCCCTCATCATAAAAACTTCTTAATTCATCAAAAATTGGCATAGAAAGTGTGTGTGCTTCATCGATTATAATAGTATTGAATTTGCCCAGCGCATTTTGTTCGTCAAAGAAATTTATAAGTTGAAGTTTTATATCATCAGCATTATATGGCGGCTTTAAACCAACCTTTATTGCAAGAGTTTTATACAGTGCTTTTTTATTTGGATTAGATAATTCTATGCCTGCAACTCTGAACTGTGATGGATCTAAACCATTTACTGCATAAAATATAAGTGAGCTCTTTCCTGTTCCAGCTGCACCAGTAATACATACAATTTGCCTTGACATAAAAGCTGAAGACAAAAGGTCTATATTATCATTGAACCGTTCGTATTTAAAATATGATTTTGAACGTTCTAAAAAAGGAATATAGCTTAATTTGAAATTTTGACATATAGAACTATTTATTGCACTCATATTTAGCGCCTCCGGCTTCAGTTATAGAATTGATTTGTTGTTCATATTGCTTTTTTATCTCGGAGAGATAGTATAGGAAATTGCGATTAAAGTCTGGGGATTTCTCTTTAATATCATCAAGTATTGATATTAAAATATCCTTGTTAAATTCTTTGAATGTTTTCCAAAGATCATAAAGTTTGCTTTTTTCCGTAAATGTTATATTGTCTATTGAAAGTTTATCAACAACTATGGAAATAAACTCACCTTTATCAATTACAATTTCTTTATCTTTTGGCGCTCTAAATATTCCTGTATCTTTATTTTTAGGAGCTTTTCCTTGGCTTATATGCGAAGCATCTTGGGTATTATATTTAGAGATGTGCTGTGCAACCTGACTTTTAAGATATTCTTGATAGTTACTTTTTATATTCTCAAGATATTCTTTAGCTATATCTGATTCCACTTGTGGATCTTCTTCTAAAGGTCTGACACTTTTATGTTTTGTATTATTGAGGTCAATTATTTTAGCAACGCCATAATACTTGTCATTATAATAGGTATGAAGAATTTCAAGATGGAATGGATTATATCGTATTTCGATTTTCTTCATAACTAAGGATGCGTCGGCTTCATAGGTATTACCATTAAAGGATATTACACCATATTTAGATACACTTCTTTCAGAACAATGCATGAAAATTTCATTAAGTTGAACAGGCGATAAGTATCTCAATTTGGTACCTTCAGTCAAAGATTTATTCCATTTTTCAATAGGTGTCATCCCAATACCGTTATGAAGCTTTTCGTGATACTCATATTTAAGCCACGCTTGTAGCATGTCATTTAATTCTATTATATTTGAAATTTTATTTTTTCTAATCTCAGACATAAAAGAACTTTGAACATATCTCCAATATTTTTCTATTTTCCCTTTCCCAGATGGATGGTATGGAGTTGCATATTTTAAAGTTATACCTAGCTTTGCACATATTATTTTAAATTGTGCTGAGATATATACTTTTCCATTATCGACATACAAACTTTTTGGAGAACCAAATTTAATAACGGCCTTTTGGAGACAATCTTCAAGTCTTGTTAGCGTAGCGTCAAAATAGAATTGACAGTGTAATATACGCCTACTGTGATCATCAATAAAGCCTATGAGATAAACTAGCCGGCTTTCGCCGTTCTTATCCGTTAAATAACAGGCTTCCATAATATCACTTTGCCACATTTTATTGATACACTCTTTTTCATGTTTTATATATACTCTATGATCCTTAGTGAGATTTTTTCTGGTATAACCATAATTGTTTAATAGTCTATTTACTGTACGGAGTTTCAAAAAGCCTTTTTCAATTTTCTTAGCAAGTTCCAGCATTACAATAATTTTTAATGCAGACCTTGTTGGAAGTTCTTCTTTAAGTTTCATTATTTCATCAATAAGCTCCTGTGGTATAGCTGGATGTGTACCTTTACTTGATTTAATTTTAGGTTTTAATCCATCGAATCCAAATTTTTTGTAGGATGAGTAAAATTTGTATAGAGTTCTGTATGAGTAAGTTATTATTTTTTTGTTTACTACATCATTAAACTGTTGATGCGAAAGTTTTTTAGCTGTTTTGTCTACAAAACCTTTGTTTGCTTCAAGCATGGGTGTAATTACTTGTAACTTAAAAAAAGCAATTGCATCCTCGTCTTTAATATTTCCAACCATTATAAAAAGCACCTCCTATTAACTTTGATGCATCAATCATAAAATATGGGAGCTTGTCCTGTAAATTCAGAATTTCTTGCTTTTTTTAGGAATATCAAACTAAGAAACAGTTGGATAATATTTGATAAAATTAGAATGACAAAGGAAGGAAAAAAATAAAACGAATATTGTATGATAAATTCGAATTATGGGTAATTCGCACTAAAATAAAAAAGTGGACAATATATATCTCGTGGAAATTATCGTAAAAATTTGAAAATTAGGTTTAGTGAAGATAGACTCGCATCTAGGAGCACTCCGTACTCAGAACAAATTGAAGCTGTCTTAATTAGTAGATAGATTTGTTTAAACTTTAGTTTTATTTTTAAATAATCTGAAAAGCTAATAACTTCAATATTATTATTTAGGATTTCTGTGAACCTACTGTTCAGTAAAGCCGATAGGCTCCTACTCATGCAACTTCTTTCTACATTAGAACAAGAACGTATTAGAATATCTTCACAATCAATAGTATCTGCTGAGTCATCTGCGTATTGAAAAACATACTCACCTTCTTTCACGTTATTACTGATAAATTCAATTAGTCCGGTATCAACTTTGTTATATTTAA
This sequence comes from uncultured Clostridiaceae bacterium, assembly GCA_963725425.1. GTDB lineage: Bacteria > Bacillota > Clostridia > Clostridiales > Clostridiaceae > Clostridium_I. The sequence goes on along the minus strand of CAVRYJ010000040.1, from coordinate 336,230 downwards.
TAATATTTGAAGGAAATAAGCTGATATAAAACCTTTCTCCATTGCTTTTTCTCCAAAGCATTGTCTGGATTTTTATTTTCTTGTATCTTATGACACCGTCCAACAGAAAGAATAATCCTCTTTTAAAAGTACCATTCTTCTTCAATTTATCTGACTTAGGAATACCAAGGTTCTTCCGAACAAAAACCTTATCAACATAATTACAATAATCATTAATATTGGTATTGATTTCCTTATTGATTTGTATTATGATGTTTATAGGTTTTTTACACGTACTTAAAGCCTAGACAAAAAGCACAAATGGTATACACTACCAAATGTGCTTTTTGCTTTTTTATTCCTGTGATTTTTAATGACTAAAAATCAGTATTTACTGAAATCATTCTTGACCTATAACAATATGTCTTAATTTACTTATACAGATGGAGGTATAAAAATGTTAATTGATACTAATTTGGATGATTTCAAGTTAAGGTATGCAGAAATAAAGGATGTTTCATTAATTTTAGAATTTATAAAGGAATTGGCAAATTATGAAAAAATGTTGAATGAGGTTGTAGCAACAGAAGAAATTTTAATAGAATCTCTATTTGAAAGAAAAGTGGCTGAGGTTATTATTGGTGAATATAAAAATAAACCAGTAGCATTTGCAGTATTCTTTCACAATTTTTCTACTTTTTTAGGGACATCAGGTATTTACTTGGAAGATTTATATGTAAAACCTGAAATGAGAGGAAAGGGTATGGGGAAAATCGTCCTTTCTTTTCTTGCTAAATTGTCTGTTGAAAGAAAGTGTGGAAGATTAGAATGGTGGTGCTTGGATTGGAATGAGTCATCAATTGAATTTTACAAACAAATGGGTGCAGTTCCAATGGACGAGTGGACAGTATATAGAGTATGCGATGATGCGTTAGATAAGTTGGCTATGAAATTTGGTAAATGAATTTTGTCGGAGGAAGGCTATTTTTAAGATACAACTTTCTTATATTGTTGAACAATCATAATTAAATACGAACTGAATCATGTAAATAATTAGGGGGTAAATGATGTACAATTATATTATATTTGATATTGATGGTACAATTTTAGATACCGAATTTGCAGTCCTTTCATCACTTCAAAAATTAGTATCTGAAGAATTAAATAAAAAATATAGTTTTGAGGAATTAAGATTCGCTTTAGGTATTCCAGGAGAAGTTACATTAAGTAAACTTGGAATAACTAATCTTTTGAATCAAATGAGAAATGGAATAGATATTTTAAAGAATATCTTGATAAAGTGAAAGTATTTGACGATATTAAGGACACTTTAGTTAAATTAAACGAAATGGGAATTTCAATAGGTATAGTCACATCAAAGACTAAAGAAGAGTACACAAATGATTTTGTACCTTTTGGTTTAGGCAATTACTTTAAATTAGTGGTTTGTGCAGATGATACAGAAAAGCATAAACCTAATCCAGAACCAATTTTAAAATTTATTGAACTGTCTGGGGTAGATAAATCAAATACTTTATATATTGGGGACACTAAATATGATATGGAATGTGCATTCAGTTCTGGTATAGATTTCGCATTAGCGTTATGGGGTGCTAAAGTCTCAGTTGGAATTAATGCAAATTATATTTTAAAAAAACCTAAACAAATATTGGAACTTATAAAAATTTAATGCATCTAATTCGTAGAATACGCATAATAAAAAATAACATTGGAGGATTTTATGATTGACAGTATATTGATACCAATTACTAAAAATAATATTGAAATTTATACTGAATTTGATGAATGCTATGATGAAAACCTAAGTCAATACCAATCCAGAATATATCCGCATAATTACTTAGTTAATATGGAAACAAATTTATTGGATTGGTATTATATTGTTGCTAATGAAAAACATATTGGAAGTATATGGTTTGAAAGAAAATTAGCAATAGAGGATTTTGCAACTATGGGAATATTCATTGTTGATAATAAAATGCGTGGATTAGGTATTGGTGAGAAAGCAATTTGTAATGCTGTTGAAAAGGTTATTATACATATGCAAATAAATCAAATCATTCTTAATGTCCGTTCAAACAATGAAAGAGCAATTAAATGTTATCTGAAATGTGGCTTTAAGAAGATAAAAAAATTTAAAAAACAAAGTGGTGTAAAAGTTATAAAAATGGGTTACACAAATGAGCAGAACAAGAAGCTGTGCCGATGAAGAATATTAAAAAATGGAGAAGTAAAGGTTATGAATATTTTGTTTGGGAGGTAGAAATATGGAGGATAATTCAGTATTTTGGGGTGCCTTAGATGAGATTGTCAGTAATTCAGAAATTGTCATTGATAGAGCCAAAGGAACAAGACATCCACAATATCATGATATGATATATGAAGTTGATTATGGCTATCTAAATGGTACGACATCTATGGATGTTGGTGGTATTGATGTTTGGAACGGTACAGATGTCAAGCAAGAATTAGATGCCATTATTTGTATTGTAGATTTGCTAAAAAGAGATTCAGAGATAAAAATATTAATTGGATGTACTGAGATTGAAAAAGAAAAAATTTACCATTTACATAATGATTCAGAATATATGAAAGGCGTTTTAATACGAAGAAAATAAGCCGAAATATGTAGTTGTATTAATTAACTTTTTCCCCATCATGCTATGCAAGTGTAAAATCAATCTAACTAAGAAAAAAATATATATAAATCATAAGGAGGATTTTATGTGTAATTCATTAGAGAATAAAGTTGCAGTTGTTACAGGTGCAGGAAAAGGGATAGGTAAGGCTATTGCAATATCATATGCAAATAATGGGGCAAAAGTATGTTGTATATCAAGGAGTCAGAATGAAATTAGTGGTACAGCTGACTTTATAAATAAGAACAATGGCAATGCAATAGCATTATAATGTGATGTTAGTAATTATAATGAATTAGATGAAGTGTTTAAAAAAGTTTATAAAACTTATGGTGGAATAGATATAGTTGTTATAAATGCAGGTGTTGATTACAACAATACATCAGTTCAAGAGTCAAATATTGAAAATTGGAAAACAATAATCGACATAAATCTGACTGGAGCGTATTATACAGCCAGGGTATCCATTCCATATATGAAGAAACGAGGTGGAGGTAAAATAATTACCATTGGCTCAGGGTTAGGTCATAAAGGAAGGGCAGATAGTTCTGCATATTCATGTTCTAAAGCAGGGTTATGGATGTTAACAAGGGTATTAGCACAGGAATTATATATGTTTAATATTAGTGTTAATGAATTAATTCCAGGACCTGTAGTTACAAATATGGGTAATAGTAGTATGAAAGATAGTAATTCAGTATTTTCTATTGAAGGTGAATGGATAAAAAAACCAGAGGATGTTAGGAATCTTGCATTATTTATGGCAACACAACCATTAGTTGGACCAACAGGGCAGAGTTTTAGTTTGATGAGAAGAAATTTATAGTTTAGAAGTTTCAGAATTATGGGTAATACTAAGTAGCATACAAGTATTAAGTACAAATATAAGTGAATCCTATTATTATATGGAGGTATTTACGATGTCCAATGAAATCAATTCAGAAATTATTAAAACAGAAAATGATGTATTTATTATGTTAGACAAGCTTTTAGAAAAAAGAGATAGTGAATGGTGGAATAATTTCTATTCTCATAGGGAAAAGCCTATTCCATTTTTAAATAATATTCCTGATGAGAACCTTATTTCATATTTTGATAGAGGATTGATAAATAATGGAAAGGCACTAGACATCGGTTGTGGAAAGGGCAGAAACTCTTTATATCTTGCAAAGAGAGGATTTGAAACTTATGGAATCGATTTTTCAAAAACGTCTATTGAATGTGGAAAAGAAATAGCAGAAGAACATTCTTTAAACGTAAATTTTTTATGTCAATCAATATATGATTTTCAAGATAAATTAGAGAGTTTTGATTTCATTTATGATAGTGGATGCTTCCATCATATAAAGCCACATAGAAGAAATGAATACCTTAAAACTATATTAAAATATTTAAAAACAGATGGATATTTTTCAATGGTATGTTTCAACTTGAAAGGTGGTGCAAATATATCTGATTATGATGTATATAGAGACCACTCAATGCACGGAGGACTTGGATTTACTGAATATAAATTAAAAACAATTTTGGAAGCGTATTTTGAAATAATTGAATTTAGAGAAATGAAGGAATCGGTTGATGAAAATATATTTGGAAAATCTTTTCTTTGGACAGTATTAATGAAGAAAAGTAGAATAAAAATATGAAAGTGCCAATATTATTTAAAAAATTAATTACCAACTTTCTTATATGGTTGAACAATAGTAAAGAAAATGAGAAGTAACGAGTATTCAATAGTTGGAGGTTAATTATGCGTCACTTAGGGACTTTACAAATAGAAACGAAAAGATTGAAATTACGTAAATTTAATAAATCAGATTCACAAGCGTTGTTTAGCAATTGGGGAAACGATATTGAGGTGACAAAATTCTTAACTTGGTCACCTATTATGTCTGTAGAAACAGCCGAAAGTATATTGACAAACTGGATTGATAGTTATTTTGATGATAGATTTTACCAATGGGCAATTGTATTAAAAGAAAATGGAAATGAACCTATTGGTACTATAAATGTTGTTCATATGAAAGAAGAGATTGATATGGTACACATTGGTTACTGTATCGGAAGAAAATGGTGGCACAAAGGTATAACCTCTGAGGCTTTTAATGGAATTATTCCATTTTTAATTGAAAGAGTTGGAGTTAAGCGTATTGAATCCAGGCATGACCCTAGAAATACAAATTCAGGTAAAGTTATGTTGAAATGTGGTTTGCAATATGAGGGGACATTACGTAAAGCTGACATCAATAATCAAGGAATTTGTGATGCTTATATGTATGCACTTTTGAAGCAAGATTATTACAATTCAAAATGAGACTGTCTTGTTGATTTTTCTTTGCAATTCGTAAAAGGCAACTCATCGATACGCCTTTTTTATTTTTATAATTTATAAACAATAATTTGTGAAAGTACTTGGTTTAAAACAATAAGAATCGTTAGTTGAAAAGAAATTCTACGTGATAAAACATAAAACCTTTAAGTGGCTAATTGTTATGAATAACAATCGGCTACTATTCCATTTTAAAAAATATATAATATACACTAACTTATAAAAATAGTGTATATTATATATTCTTAAATATTGTATAGTTGACAAGATATATTTAAAGCATTATAATAAATTACAAATTATCAAAAGTAATGAAGGAAAGAGTAACTAATACAAGACAACCAGAGATAGGAATATTAGATGAGAGTTCCTTTTGTAAAGTAATAGTGAAAACCGTTCCTGAGCTGTAATATGAAATAAATATTATCGTACTTCTGCATTAAAGAATAGAGTTTGTTTGAACTCGAAAGCGAAAAATCAAGGTGGAACCGTGCATTTGATATTATCAAAGCACCCTTGGGCAAAGCTATAGCTATGTCCAAGGGTGCTTTTTATTTTAATAAAGAAAGGAGTGATGGGTACTTGTAGATTTTAAATTGAAATTGAGTTAAATTTGGAATTGGAGGCTTTATAAATGAAAGAAATAAACTCTAATAATGAAAAAATTATAATTAGAGAAGCTGTTAGGTCAGACGCTGTGGCACTAATAGAGTATCTTAATATAATTGGAGGAGAATCAGAATTTTTAACCTTTGGTATATGGCATTTTGGTAGAAGTGTTGAACAGGAACAAGATTTTATGGAGAATACCTTAAAGAAGAAAAATGCATTGTTTATTATAGCTGAAATTAACGGAAAGGTAGTTGGTAATTTAAATTTTTCTGGAGGCTCAAGACAAAGAACTGCTCATATCGGTGAATTCGGAGTAAGTATCCTTAAAAAATATTGGGGAAACTATATAGGTCAAGAACTTGTGGAATACTTAATTGACTGGAGTAAAAATTTAGGAGTAATTAGAAAAATTAATTTAAGAGTTAGAACTGACAATACACGAGGTATTCACCTGTATAACAAACTTGGATTTTTAGAAGAAGGAATAGTAAAAAGAGATTTTTTAATTAATGGTGAGTTTTATGACTCTTTTATAATGGGATTACTAATTGATTAAAGGAAGTAATCTCTCCTACCTAGTGGTTACACAAGGATTGTTTATTTATTGGGAGGTGTAATTTGAAAATTGATATTACAGGGGCTGTTGGAATTGGAAAGTCCACGTTATCACGTAGGATATCAGAAGAATTTCATTTACAGTTATTAATTGACAATTTTCATTTTATGCATCACAAGTATGAAAATGCAAAGTAACGATTATTTAAATAATGCACAGACAAATAATAATTTAACGAGGTGAAATATGATTTATTTGAAACAAGCAAATGTAGAAGATACCGAAAAAGAGTATCAATTTCTTAAAGATACTCCTCTAGATGAAAATGGTTTTGAAAACAAATATTATGGACTTTCCTATGAAGACTTTATTAATCGAGCATTACCCAAAATTATAAAATCTTCGAAAGGTATAGATTTGCCTAATGGTTATGTTCCACAGACACTATATTTTTTATGGGATGACAATAATATTGTGGGATTATTTAAGATAAGGCATTGGCTAACAGATTCTTTAAAAAACGGTGCTGGACATATTGGCTATGGTGTTAAAAAAAATTATCGTGGTAAAGGATATGCGACTAAAGGGTTGGCATTAGCAATAGAAAAGGCAAAAGAAGTTATCAAAGAAGGTGAAATATATTTTAGCGTTCATCTTGATAATCCTGCATCATTAAAAGTGCAACTGAATAATGATGCTTATATCCATCATTCTGATGAAAAAGAACATTACGCAAGAATAAAAATATGACAAATTCCAATTTATTTGACTAGATAAAATCAGCATAACATGTGGTTAATTTAATGCACATTTTTTTACTATTGTTCAACAATAGTAAAAAAACAGCGAGTTAAAGATTGTTTGTATTGATTTTTAAGGGAGGAATAACAAATGTTGAAAGCCACACCGACTGACTTACAAGAAGTCATAATTTTAGAGTATGAAAAAAATTTTGAAATAAGAGGTTGTTCATATCGAAATTTTTCAAGACGAGAGTTAAATGAAGTGGGAATAGAAATTGATTTTGTTGAAGAAAATGTATATTGTCCCAAAAATGCAGGAACATTATATGGGATACATTTTCAAAACAATCCAATGGCACAGGCAAAACTACTTTATTGTACCAAAGGGAGTGGACTTGATTTTGCAATTGATTTAAGAAGAAAGTCAAAGACATACAAGCGATGGGTATGTGTGGAATTATCCTCGAATAATCCAAAACAAATATATATTCCAAAAGGATTTGGACATGCCTTTTTATCATTGGAGGATAATACAAACGTTGTAATGAGAATTGACAATTATTTTCATCAGAAATATGGAAGGGGGATAGCATGGAATGACCCAGATTTAAATATTAAATTTCCGATAGATAAGCCTATATTAGCACAGCACGATATAGAATCACCATTTCTTAAAGATAGTGATTCTAATTTGTAATAGGATTTAATTAAAAGTTTAACTTAATAGATATAGATTAAATTTACAACTATCAATGAAATGTTATCTAAAGTAACATTTAAATTAGTTATAAAGAAGCTATTGACTATTACCCAAGGGTATAGTTTATAGTAAATTTCAGAGGTGATAATTATGATAATTAATGAAGTTATGAAAATTACTGGATTAACAAAGAAAGCTATCTATTATTATGAAGGGGTAGGATTAATAAACCCAATAAAAGATAAGGAGAATGATTATAGGATTTATACAGAAGAAGATGTAGATAGGTTAAAAAAAATTAATGCTTTAAGAAAACTAGATATTTCTACTAAGGATATTTCTACTATACTTGATAAACCTTTAGAAATAAATAAAATTATGTACAAGCAATTGAATTTATTTAAAAGCAGAATCCAATATATCAATAAATCAAAAGAAATAATTGAAAACTTAATTGAAGATTACGATAAAGGAAATGTGGATACCACTACAGATAATTTAGAAAAGTTGATTATTTACTTGGATAAGGATGCTAAGGTATGCAGTGGTTACATGAGCAAAGAATTGGAGAGAATTTTTCCAGGTGGTTTTGGGAGATTAATGTCTATTATATACGGTGCATTTCTTGATGAACCAATTGATAATGCTGAAAAGGAGAAGGCATGGATTGGACTTGTAAATGATTTGGACTCAACAGTAGAAGTAAAGTTTCCAGAGGACATAAAAAACACATTAGAAGAGGTGTTTGAAAACATTAATAAAGAAGGAATAAGTAAATTTAAAACTAAAAATGAAAATTTGGTTAACAATGTTATGGCTCCAATAAATGAATCAACATTAGAAGAAAAATATGCTGTTGATAAAAGAATAGAAGATACTAAAAAGACTAAAAAATATAAAGACATAGAACAGAAGATGAAAAATTTCCTAGAGTTTTTAAAAGAAAATCCACAAATATTGCCAGAAGATTTTGGGAAGAATTTAAAAGTTTTAAGTAGCAGATTTAGAATGTTTGGCGATAATTTTGGAGAAGTAATGAAATCTAAATATAAAATTGCAAAGGCATTTGATAATATATCATGACTTTAACCTTATATAACAATTAAATAAATATAAATGGAGTTGCAATACAACAATGAAATAATTCATAGTTTATGCTGATATATAGATAACAGTATAAATGTAACGGTTAATAGATGTCAATGTGACTAGTTATTAACCGCTTACATTTATTATATGAAATAATCGACAAAATGTAATGAAGTGAACACCATAGGTAATATATATATATGTAGTTTATATATATAATTAAAAGTTCAAATATGTGGAGGGGTATAAGAATTTTAGTTTATATGAGGAGATAGCCAGACCATTGACTATGTGCAATGCAACATAATTAGTAATATGGTGCTGTGGTGGTTGTTTATATGGTAGAATTGACTAAAATACCAATACAAGTGAAACATAAATACAATGGAAGGGGTATAAAGGTACTACAACATAATTGCAAGGAGGCATTTATATTTGATAGATTTAGAAGAATTTAAGAATTGTCTTATAAACGATGGTAAAAGTGATAACACTATTAAAAGTTATATTATTAATCTTAAAGAATATATTAAATGGTTTAAGGAGAGTTTTGGATTAGAATTAATTAAGCTTCATAGAGATAATGTCATTGAATATAAAACTTACTTAATTAACGTAAAAAAGTTTAAGGGAAGAAATCTGAATGGAAGAACTATAAATGCAAAAATAAGTTCATTGGTTTCATTAAATAGATTTTTAGTTAATAAAGGAATCCAAAATGAATTTGTTGTAGATAAGAAAGATAGTATTAAAATTCAGACTCAGTATGCTAACCCATGCCAAATAGAAAAAAAGGATGTTGAGATACTTAGGCAAAGGATATTAGAGGATGGGGATTTAAGACTATATGCTATAGTGACATTAATTAGCTATACAGGTGTTAGAATAACAGAAGCCCTCAATATCTTATTGAATGATGTATGTTTTGAAGCAAAAGAAATTTTAATCAGAAAAGGTAAAGGAAACAAGCAGAGAATCGTTTATCTAAATAATAAAGTTATACAAGCTCTAAGGTCATATATAAAGGTAAGAAGAACGGAAGGTAAATCCTTATTTGTATCAAGAGAAAACGATAATTTAAGTAGGTCAGTTGTAAATAGAGAATTTCAAAAATATAGTAATGTAGTAACACCTCATATGCTCAGGCACTACTACTGTAGCCACGCTTTGGACATGGGATATACAATTGCAGATGTGGCTAATCAAGTTGGCCATAGAGATGTTAGGACAACACTTTTGTATACAAATCCGTCAATCAAGAAGCTGAAAGATATGGCAGAGTTATTATGATTTATAATAAAAAATTAAATATAAGAAATGCACTATGGTAATCCCTTTAAAAAAAAGAGGATTTTTTTACTATAGTGCATTTTTACTTTTTTTGTTGACATGAGTATATTAAAAATATGGGGGAGGATTATTAAAAATGATTTATTTAAAGGGTTTAAGTAAAAATCAGAAGGAAGAATATATTCCAGGAATAAAAATCGGTGATTTTGCATCTAAAGGAAGAATTTCAAGAATCAGAGGAAAAACAACAAATAGGGTTCAATATTTATTAAGTGATGTAGAAACTAATCTGTTCTATATTCTGGATTACAACCAGCACGTTACAGATATAAAAGAGCACTATCCATTGTTGGATTTACAAGATGTGGTAACAGACTTATCAGATATTAGATTAGATAAGTTTAAAGATAAAAAAACAGGAGAGCAGTACACATTTACTACAACATTTGTTATTACTATAAAAAGTACGGTAGGAGAAAAATATATGGCGTTATCTGTAAGAAATGAGACCGAATTATATAGGGATTTGACATTGGAAAAGCTTGAATTAGAAAGACGATACTGGAATAAAAAAGGTGTCCAGTGGGCGATTATAACAAATAAAGATATACCAATTATAAAGGTAAAAAACATTAAATGGTTATATCTAGGGAAAACAGAAATGGGATTTGATAAAGAACGGTATATAAGACGAATGATTACAAGCAAAATAAATTCAAATCAATGTAGTCTTAAAGCTATTTTAAGTAATATAGATGATGAACTTTTACTTACGGTGGGTACTTCACTTGGAGTATTAAAAAACATGATTATAGATAAAGAAATATTAGTAAACATAGATATTCCTATTGATATTGAGATGTTAACAAGTGATATAATTGTGAATTTTAAAGAGGTGGATAATAATGTATTGTAATATAATGCTGAACAGCTTGATACAATGGGATAAAGATGAAAAATTGATTCAAAGAGTTTTATGGCTTTCAGAGAAAGATGATATGGCATTTTTAATAAATATATTTGATAGGAGTTGGCCGTACGAGATTAAACTATCAAAATTAAATACACTACAAATGGGAAAGAAAATAGAAGTTATAAAAAATGAAAAGTATTTTAGAGTAATAGATGAAGCACAGCTTAGCAACAAGGAAATTACTAGAAGAGATAAAGCGTATGAGATTGTAATGGAAATTTATAAAAATACAGATGAACCTAACATTTTTGTTACAAGAGAAAGAAATAAATTTATTGGTAAAGTTATTTGTAAATATGGAGTAAGTAGAAGCACTGTCGAAGAATGTATTAGGAAATATTGGCAAAGGGGTAAAACAAGGAATTCACTAATATCGGATTACTATCATTGTGGAAATGAAAAAATAGATAAGAAATCAGGTATTATTAAGAGAGGAAGACCGAAGGTTAATGAAGTTAATACTGGTGTAAATATAGATGAGAGTATTAAAAAGATATTTAAAACTTCAATAAATAGATTCTATTATAACCAAAACAAGAATTCATTAGTAACAGCTTATCATCTGATGTTAAAAGAATATTTTACTGAGAATGTTATTAGTCAAATGGGCAAAAAAGAATTGATTTTAAAAGAAAAAGAAAATATACCGACATTATGCCAGTATAGATACTGGTTCAATAAAAATAGGGACATAAAGAAAGAAATTTCAAGTAGAAATGGCGGAAGAATTTTTTATCAAAAACATAGAGCAGTACTGAACTCAGTTAATGATTCAATAATAGGAAGCGGGATGGAATATCAGATTGACGCAACAATAGGAGACGTGTATTTGGTTTCTGAATTTAACAAAAAATGGATAATTGGAAGGCCCACGATTTATATCATCGTGGACACGTATAGTCGCTTAGTCACTGGCTTCAATATTTCATATGAATCAGCTTCATGGGTCGGAGCTATGGTTGCACTAGCAAATGCTATGACAGACAAAGTTAAATTTTGTAAAGAAGAATACGGAATTGATATTACTGAAGATGAGTGGCCCGCAAAACATGTACCATTTTCTATATTAGGGGATAGAGGAGAATTGGTGGGATTCAATGCTGACAATTTATCAAATAATCTTGACATAAAAGTCTCTAATACTCCACCATATCGTCCAGAATGGAAACCTATTGTTGAACAGCACTTCCGTTTGCTAAATTTAAATACTAAATCTCAAATACCTGGTTCTATTAACCCAGATTTTAGGGAGAGAGGGGCAAAACATTATTCATTAGATTCAAAGCTTGATATAAAACAATTTACTAAGATAATAATACTTTGTATTTTATATCATAACAATCATCATCTTTTAAAAGGATATAAAAGAGAAAAAGGAATGATTAAAGATGAAGTTGAAGCTATTCCAATAAAATTATGGAATTGGGGAATAAAAAATAAAAGTGGAATACTAAGAACCGTTTCAGAGGATTTAATAAAGTTAAGCCTAATGCCCAAATGTACAGCGACAGTAACAAAAAATGGTATTAGATTCAAGGGAATTTTTTATAGTTCTTTAACAGCTATAAAAAATATGATATTTGAAACTGCAAGGTCAAAGGGAAATTTCAAAATAGATATAGTATATGACCCACGTAATCTTAATAACATATACTGGATTAATAAAAATGGTACAAGTTATGAAAAATGTTTTCTATTAAATAAAGAATACAGATATTTAGATAAAACAATAGAAGAGATTGAATATTTAAGGGAAAAAGAATTATTAATGATGAAAGATGTTGAGAGAGAGGAGGTAGAAAAGAAAATAAATTTAATGAATGATATAGAATCAATTGTAAAAGAGGCAACAATGCAATCAAGTGGAATAGAATTAAAACAATCAGATATGAAAGGTATTAGGGAGAATAGATATGCTGAGAAATTCATCAACAGAAAAAAAGAAGCATTTATACTTGGGGATAAAATAGAAAAAAATGGAGTAGTTATTAATTATAAAACAGAAGATGAAAGTAAAGACGACCTAATGATGTTAAAAGAAAGACAAAAAGGAGGTAAATATAGTGAAGAATAATTTTGAAGTTGAAGCTATATATAATGAACAAATAATTGATGAATATTCGGGAAATCCGTTCATAGAAGCTTTGCCGTTAATAAATAGTAAGTCAGATGTAATAAGAATGATAGGGTATTATCCTAAATTTGATAAAAAAGAACGTGAATATGAGTCTCACATCCGCCTTCACTTAGTCCAACGAATATTTCAATACTTTCAGGTATTACCATGTCACTTGGATTTAGAAGCTAAAATATCAAGAATAATTCGAGGAGGATATATTAGTAGAAACCCTATTTCACCTGATTATGTGAGAAGTTTTAATAATGGCTATAGGGAAATACAAAGTGGAAATCTAAATTATAATAATGGAGACAACTTTATAACCACTTCCAGTGGTTTTTCGTTGATTGGTGTTAGTGGAATGGGAAAATCGACAATAATATCCAAAGTACTAAGTTTAATGCCAGAAGTTATTGTGCATTCAAAATATAAAGGTAAGACATTTACAATGACACAGCTTACTTATTTAAAACTTGATTGTCCCTATGATGGGTCACTTAAAGCATTATGCTTAGAATACTTTAGTAAGGTAGATTCTATACTGGGGAGTAACTATTTTGAAAAATATCATTTGGCAAGATTATCCGCAAACGCAATGCTTCCAATTATTAATCAAATATCGAGAAGTGTGGGATTAGGCATAATTATAGTCGATGAAATTCAAAACCTCAGCTTAACAAAAGGTGGTGGTGCGGAAAAAATGTTGAATTATTTTGTCTCTCTTATAAATTTATCTATTCCAATTGTTTTAGTAGGGACTCCAAAGGCAATGCCAATATTACAAAGCGAATTTAGACAAGCACGTAGAGGGCAGGGGGATATGGTGTGGGACAGACTTCGTAAAGATGAATATTGGAATTTATTAATAGAAGGATTATGGGATTATCAGTGGGTTAAAAAGCCACAAAAAATATCAGAAGAATTCTTAGATGTGCTATATGACGAAAGCCAGGGAATAATAGATATTGCCGTGAAAATATTTTTTATGGCACAGGTAAGAGCAATTTCTTCCAGAAAAGAAATTATTACTCCTGTGCTAATTAAAAAGGTAGCAGACGAAAATTTAAAATTAGTCAAGCCTATGCTGAAGTCTTTAAAAAATGGAAATCTACGTAACATGGCTTCTTATAACGATATTATGGTATTGGATGTCTCGAATTTTATAAATAATGAACAAAAACAGATTAATTTAAATAGTAGTATTGATGAATTTAGAAGAGTAAAAGAAGAAAAAAAGGAAATCCATGATTTTAATATAAAAGAAGAGGTAGTTATTAAATTGTTGGATTTAGGGTTTCAAGAAAGTGAAATCAATAGATATATAGACCAAATCCCAAATTTAGAGGAAACAGATATTAATGACTTAACGAGAACATTACTTAATCTATTAATGAAAACAGGAAATAATAATGTTAAAGAAAAAAAGAAATTAAAAAGGAAGAAAATAACTATAAAAGATGAGTTTGATATAAGATTTATTGCTAAAAAGTGTAAAGAAACTAATATTTCTGTTTATCAAGGGTTGAAAAATTCAAATTATATCAGGAATATTGATGATTTCATTGAGGAGGTAATTTAATATTGGTTACATTTTTTCCTATAATTTATGAAAATGAAACACTTTACGGTGCAATTTCCAGATTTCACGTATGGAGTGGAAATTTAAATAGTAAAACAACACTAAGAGATTTATTTAATACAGCATCATTAACAGCAGGTAGGGAACTACCTGCTAATATTAATTTATTGCTAAGGAATCTCCCTAAATATTGCAAACTTACGGTAGATGAGATTATTACAACACACACTTTATATAAATATTATACAGCATTTTTAACAAATGAAAGAGCTAAGAATGTTTATGATTTGATGGCCGATGGAAATGGGTCTTTAATATTTACAAGCCTAGGAATGTGCAATAATACTATAAAGATAGATTCTGTATTAAAATATTGCCCTATTTGCGTTGAGAAAGACAGAAAGAATTATGGGGAATCCTATTGGCATATAGCACATCAACTGCAAGGAGCATTGATGTGCTATAAACATTTTTGTGAACTTAAAATTTCTAATAAATCAGTGGATTTAAGAAATAGGCAGGAATATATAAATTTAGAGATGAACATAAACAATAGAGATATAGTTTTAACACATTTGAGTAAAAATATTATTGAACATCAAAAAACATTTTGTAACAATGCTAACAAAATTATGAATAGTAATTTTGAATATAAAAAAATGAACTTTTTTAGGGAGTATTACCTTAAAAAATTAATAGATAAAGGGATGGCACAAAGTAGAATGAATATTTATCAACAGGACTTGCTAAAAGATTTTAAAAGATTTTATGGGGAAGAGTATTTGACGCTTCTAGGTTGTAATTTTAAAGTTGAGAATAAGTATAATTGGGTCACTGCAATAACAAGAAAACATAGAAAGAGTTTTCATCCTATTCAGCATTTTTTAATGATAGAGTATCTAAATATTGATATTGAAACTTTATTTAATGCAAAGTATGTAGAGGTAAGGAAGTGTAAAACTTATATTGGTAAAACATATGAGGAAAAGGTGGTTTATAGAGAAAAATGGCTAAGTCTTATACGGGACTGCCATAATAATAGTAAAAGTTTCATAAGAGATTTAGATATGGCTACTTATACGTGGTTAAATAGGCACGATAAAAAGTGGATAAATGAGAATTCACCTTTAAAAAAAGCATACGGGTATAGCAAAAGATAGATTGGAAGAAGAGGGATAGAGAAATATTGAAAGTGGCTAAAGATGTGGTAGAAGCTATGTTTAATAGCAGTGAGAAGCCAGAACGTGTTACTGTTGGGGCTGTTGGGAGAAAGATAGGTAAGGTTTATTTAATACAAAAATATATAGATAAAATGCCTAAGACAAAGGAATATTTAGAAAGGCAAGTAGAATCAGTTAATGAATTTAAAAAGAGAAGAGTAATGTGGGTTAAGAAAAATTTGAATCATATACATAATAACAAAGCTTGGATAATTGATAAACTGGCTGGTATTAATCAAAAGGATAATGAAAAAAACTAAAGCTTTTATGATATATGTGAATAAATTTAGTGACTACGATAATTTATTGAAATGGTATGGTATAATTATGAACAAGTATGTAATTTGTAGCAGTAAAGAAATATATTTACATAGATATTAAATCTACAATTTAAATTATATATTTAATTAATAATATTTAATATAAAAGATTTGAACAAAATAGCTATCCAATAATGGAGATGATTTATTACAAAATATATATTGTGATTAGGTAGAATGCTAATACGAAATAGAGCTTTTATTCTTTATTATTTTTATATGATAATGAATAATTTTAAATTAACACATAGAGGGATGTAGCTGTTAAAAATCAAAACAGTTAAAGTGCTGTTAAAAGAAATAAAATCTAAAATGAATTTAAAGGATTGAAGATAATGGTATGCATATATTGTGGGGCTAAAATTGATGATGATAATAAGAGCAAGGAACATATTATTAATAATGGATTAGGTGGATTAATTGAATCATATGACATATGTTGCAATAAATGTAATAACATCGTTGAAAAAAGTATAGATAATGGCTTTTGTAAGATATTTTCACCTATTGTGACACAAATCACTAATATGAAAAAAAGTAGAAAAAGTGAGATACCAACTTGTAAGGGAAGAGCTAAAAATATCAAAGATGGAATAATCTACGATGTGATTATACGAGAGAAAAAGGTTGTAGATTGTATTGAGTATAAGAAAAAGTATAAGCAAAATATAGATAAAAATGAATTTAGAATTTTGTCTTATTATTTCGATTTAATTAATGATAGCTTTAAGCAAGGAATGATAAAAACTGCGTTTAACTTTTCAATTTATAAGGGAATACCATTAAATTTCATTAAAGATATTGTAAATGTAAAAAAAAATAACAATACAGTGGAAAGTATCTCTTTTAAAGCCCCAATGATACCATTTTATCCCTGCAATGCTTTTGATAAGTATTTAGAATTAGATACACGGACAGAACTATTTCATACATTAATTTTATTTAGTCATAAAAATATTTTGGCATGTTATATAGATTTGTTTAATACTTTTCAATGTTACGTTATTTTAAGTTCTAATTGGACTGGGGGAAAGATATATGAGACTTATCTACAATTAATAAAAAAAATTGATAGAACCGTGCCTAAATTACAGTTAAATAGTATAAAAGATATTTATATTACATCAGCACAATATAATGTTAATCCAACATTTAATACGGATGAAATAAGAAAAAACATTAAAATAAAGATTAATTTAGAACCTTATGAGAATAATTTATACAAATTCATATCAAATAGAGTTAATTGTGATTATTCAATTAGTGATAAGTTTAGCCTTATGGATAAGGTAGTAAGCATTAATTTTTATATGGATGAAAATGATTTTTTGAAAGAAAAATTATTTAGAGTATTTACTCCTAGAATTTCTTCACAAAACATTCAAAAAATCAGTTTTTATATTGATGAGATTCAAAAAATGGAAAAAAACGGGTATGAATTAAAAAAATATACTTATGCTAAATTAGATAGACTCAATCAATATTTAATAGAAATATAGACCTATTATACTACTGAAAATATATATAAAAGAATGAAATTGAAGGAGTTATACATAAATGTTAGAAGTTTGTGATTTGTGTAAGAAGAGAATTGCTATATTTAGATGTAATGTTTGCAAACAGAATATATGTAATTGGTGTTGTGATAAATTTCAAATGGGCCAAGAAACAATAAGTTGGAGAAAATATGCTGGTAACTATAACAATTTTCTTAGAAAACGTGCAAAAGAATGTTCAGTGTGTGCATACTTTTGCAGAAGCAATGAATATAAAGTAGATGAAAACTCCGATTTGGAAGTTGGTTTAATGAAATTTTCTTTTGAATATAAAGATAAACTTATTTTCTCGTTTGATTATAAGGAATTAGCTAAGAAAAAAATTAGATTAGTGCAAGAAGAAGTTAATAAAGATATTTCTGATTATTACATTCTTGGAGATTCTTATTTATCAATAACACAGTATGAAAAGGCTTATAAATATCTAATTAAAGCAAATGAATTAGTTGATAATGACACAGGTAATAATGATAAGATACTTGTTTATGCAAAAACATATCACTGTTGTGTTGGATTGAAATTATATCTACAGGCAGAGAAGTGGCTAAATAAAACTATTGTATTAGATGATACAATGTCTGAATTATATAGGTATAAAGGTGATATATTTAGATTACTAGGTGATTATCAAAAAAGCATAATGTATTATGAATTTTCTTTTGATAAGCTTGGATATGGCGAAAGAAGAGAATTGGATAATTTCTTCCAATTTGCATATATTGGATTGGCAGTGGATTATTCTAAGCTTAATAAATATGATGATACAATAAAATGGGCGAATAAATTTTTAAATGGAATTGGGAGTTTTAATTATATATTTGAAATATATCAACGGATTAAAAATGGCATGACTATTGATGGATTAGGGTTTAGCTTTGATATGATAGTTGATTTATACAATTTAATTACAATTTCATATTTAGAGAAAAACGAATTTTCAACTGCAAAACAATATATAGAGGAGTCTGAAAAGTTAGCACCAGAAAATATAGAAGTTGCTAAACTAAATGGTAGAGTAGTTCAAGGACTAAATATGTTTGATGAAATGGATAAACTAAAAAAACAGTTGGAAGAAGCTTTGGGTAACAGAATGAATAATTATACATTTAATATTAATGGTGAAATAAAGGCTGACATGATTAATATTGGGGACAAAAATATAAACACTTTTAAATGTGAATAGCATTTAAATTGTAAGTTGAGGAGAGTTATATGTCTAAAATTAGAATGGGTAATATAAACAAGATAGAAGCTGATATGATTAATACTGGTGATAATAATATAAATATATTTAGTTCAAGTAAATTGGATGAAAAAAAAGTGCGGACTTTATTTGAGATGATTTCTGGTAATATAGAAAATATAGAACTAAAAGAAGAAGATAAAGAGAGTATAGATAATTCTTTAATAGAAATATCAAAAGAACTTGAAAAGAAAAGTGAAAATAAAAACAAAAACCTTATTATGAATTCTTTGCAAACAATAAAAAATGTTTTAGAAGGAGTTACAGGGAGTCTAATTGCGTCAGGAATGCTTTATGAATTAGGAAGATTCTTAAATTTGGGAAGTGCGTTCATAAAATAAAAAATCATAAACTTTTATGGTAGTCATTATAATGTAATTACATAACAATTAAAATAAGTTGGACTTTAATATGCATATATACTAATAAAAACGTTTTCAAATTCATAATAAAGTTTGGAAAATAGAGATAATTATGAGCCTCACATGCAGTCTTAATGGGGGTCCTTTTTTTTTATAGATATATCAACATTAGAAGATTAATTAGTTGAAAAATTTAAAAAACTGATTCGAGATAAAGATTTTAATAAAAAATATGCAATGCTTGTGTCAAAAAAATGAAAGACAATATTTGCAAAAATACACTGTAAATATTTCGGATATATAATAATACACAGCTTCTTGTAGATAAAGAATATGAAATATTCTTAAAAAAAATAATTGATGATTATATTTATTTAATTTATTATGGGGAAGGTAATGAAATATTTATTAAATAAATAACAGAGAAAGGATTCTTTAATTATTTATATGAGATAATTAAAACACTATCAATGGAGAATTTTAGTATAGCTAATACATATGGAAGTCAGTTTAATTTACTAATGCAATATTATCAGATAAAAAAATATATCACTTAACTTATTATTATTATTATTATTTACACAATTGGTTAGAGTATAGATTTCTTTTGAATTCAAGGAAATTAAAAACTTTTTATTTGGTAAACAAGCTTAATCCTATCTATGTACCATGATAATAAAGTTCCAAAACTAATAAAATAGTTTCATAAACTACTAAAATAGTTTCGGAATTAAATCAATAATTAAGCCTCACATTAAGTCTTAATCGGCTAAATGTGGGGCTTATATTTTATCCCATAAGGAAAAATACAAACCATCTCTAAAACCTCTAATTCATAACAATAAAGCATGAGTAAAGTGCAGGATTTGTCTCTTGTACCTCTCCATCCATCTCTTTTCTGTTCAATAAATCGTAGATTCAAAATTAGGATTAAGGAATGGGTTTGTGCAACTACAAATAAATAATTGCTCCAAAAGCTAATAGAGGCTTACGCACTCTATTAGCTTTTTCCGCTTCTTCTGATTTTACCTTAAACTAGCCAATTATAATACCAGATAGAAATCTTGAATAAATGTACCATGAAACAATCCCAAAAGAATTATAGATAGATGTAAAACAAGATGTACCAATTCTTAGATAAGGTTTAAGTATAAAGGCGTTAGCCTGTGATTGGATAGATGGGTGGAGGAAATATAGAACCCTTCGGGTAAGTTTTGAGGGGATAAAAGAGGGAAAAAAGATTGATTAAAGGATTGAGAATAGATAGATTTGAGAAGAAAGATAGAAAGAGAGGTTTGAAAAAACGATGGGGGTTTATGCCGTAAGGCTTTTGATATAAGTGAAAATAATGATGGATTTTATGGAGTAATAGTGAGAGAAAAGAGCGTGAAAAAGATTGATGGAGAGGCAGATTGAATGCAGGAAATTCGATGGATAAAAATAGATTGGATTTAGGTTCATTTTGGTAGAAAAAGGGGTTGGAAAAGAGGTTGAGATTTAATGTTTGGGTGCAGAATATTTTGTGGAACTTTATTATCAGCGAACATTTGATTGCTTAGTTAGTATAAATTTAATAAACAAAAAAAGACACGTTATATTATATAAAATAGTATAATGTGTCTTTTTTTGTTTATTATCTTTGGGATTAGATACTTCATTTATAGGAGCATTAGTGTTCGGCACAGTTTTGGGTAATATCAGTAATCTTTAATGTTATGCATTATAAATATGAAAAAAGAATAATGCTAATTTTGAATAATGTTTTTTTATTAGGAATAAAAGACAAAAATAGCACAAAATGATACTTAGATATGATATATTTAACATATAAGAATTGCTGTGGAAAGGGGTGAGTACGATTAGATAGGAAGAAGTATATTTTTCCATTATGTGATTTGGAAGATTTAGATTTGAGTGATATGGCAAAAAAAGTACTTGATGATTATAGAACTTGGTTTTCCAATAGGTAGTTCATAACGCGAATCTATCATCATTTTGTGAGGTGAAGTAATAGCAATGCCTAAGTTAGAATTGACAAATATGTGCATGGTTTATGATAAAACAAATAATAAAGTTTTAGTTCAAGATAGAATTAAATCCTGGAAAGGAATTTCATTTCCAGGAGGACATATAGAAGGTGGAGAAAGTATAGTAGAGTCAACAATTAGAGAAATAAAAGAAGAAACTGGTCTAACTATATCAAATTTAGAACCGTGTGGAATTATCTACTGGTATAATGATGAAACTGGCGATAGGTATTTTGTATTTAATTACAAAACAGAGTTATTTAGTGGAGAGCTGTTAGAGAAAACGGACGAAGGCAATGTGTTTTGGGTTAATAAAGATGATTTGCTAAAACTTAATTTTGCACAAGGACTTGAACAAAGATTACCTATGTTTTTAGAAAAAAAGTATTCAGAAGGATTTGGAATTTGGAATGAACATAGCATAGGCCAATTAAAATTGATGTAAAAAGTATATATTATTTATATTTTTTGAGTGGAGGTATATATGGGAAAAGAATTGTCAGAAATGACGCTGGAGGAATTATGGGAGCTATTCCCAATCATCTTAAAAGAACACAATACAAATTATAAAAATTGGTATGAAACCGAAAAACAAAAACTTTTAAGTTGTATTGATAGAAAAAATATTATGCGTATTAATCATATAGGAAGTAGTGCGGTTGAAGGCTTGATTGCAAAGCCAACAGTGGATATTTTGTTGGAAATAGATAAAGAAAGCAATATTGAACAATTAACAGATAACCTACTGCAGAATGGGTGGGCATTGATGTCATCGCAAAATAAGCCATGTATGAAAATGGTATTTAATAAAGGATATACAAAAGAAGGTTTTGCAGAAAAAGTATATCATTTGCATGTTCGCTACTATAATAACTGGAATGAATTATATTTTAGAGACTACCTTATAGAACATAAAGAAATCGCTAAAGAATATGGTAACCTTAAATTAGCATTGATAGAAAAATATGAGCATGACCGAGATGGATATACAAATGCTAAATCTGATTTCATTTTTAAATATACAGAAAAGGCAAAAGAAGAATATGCTGATAGATATAAACCAAGAAAACAGTAAAATGATATTATAAAAAACTATTTTCAATCTTGGTTAAACAAGAATGGTCAACTATGAAAAGAGACTTTTGATTCAAAAGCAATCTACAGTGAATGTTATGTACCTGAATACATTGGAATAGAAGTTATTCAAAGATGGTTTGAAGAGTGGTGTTAATGGTAAAAGAGTTCCAGAGTAGTAAACTTTGATTAGTATAAACGATAGGGGATGTATGAAGTTATGAGATTATTAAGACCATCTATGGAATATAAACAACAAGTTTTAGAATACAAAAAAGAATTTATGGAGAATGGTGATGATTTGGCAGGCACATCATATTTGCAAAAATATGATGTTTATGAAGAATGGATTAAATTTGTATCGGATAATGAAAATGTGAGTACAAAACATACTGAGGTAACTGCAAGTGTGTTCTTAGCAATTAGGGAAGAAGATAATAGCTTAGTTGGTATGATAAATCTCAGGCATACATTAAATGAATATTTATATAATTACGGAGGACATATTGGATATAGTGTAAGGGAAATTGAACGCAGAAAAGGGTATGCTAAGGAAATGTTGAAAATTGCATTGGATGAATGTAGAAAATTGGAAATGGAAAAAGTCTTACTTACATGTGACGCTGATAATATTGCTTCTGCAAGGACCATAAAATCTTGTGGTGGAATATTGGAAAATCAAGTTCCTAATGATGATGAATTATTTCAACGATATTGGATTGAACTATGAGTGTATATGAAAGCGCTAGACTAACGAAAAAGGCTTTGACTTTTGGGATGTAGTAATCAATCAATTGATTAAGCTTAATAATACAATTGTTCAAAATATACAAAACCTGTAAGCAATTGAGCAAGGATAAACATTTCTTAAGGAGAAATTTATGAGTAAAATTTATATAATTGGAATAGTAGCAAGTGGAAAAACTACACTTGCTAAAAGGTTGTCTATACAATTTAACATTCCATTCTATGAATTAGATAGTATTGTATGGCATAAAACTGAAGATCAAAGATATAAACGAAAACCAGAACAGCAATTAGAAATTATTAATAATATTGATAGTGAAGGTAATTGGATTATTGAGGGTACTTATAGAGAAAGTTGCCATTGTTTATTTGATATAGCTGATAAAATAATTTTTCTTGATACGCCACTTTGGAAACGAAAGTATCGTATATTATTACGCTATGTTAAGCAAAAACTAGGGATTGAAAAATGTAATTATAACTCAGATTTTAAAATGCTAAAATCAATGTATAAGTGGACTAAAGATTTTGAACATAATAGAGCAGACTTTGAAAAAATGCTGAACCAATATAAAAATAAATTGATTATTATAACAAATGTAAAAAGTTTTACTCTCAATTTAAATTAAATATTGAAATTTAGGGAGGATTATAAATTGAAATTTGCAGCTTTTACAGATTTACATTATGATGCCATTCATGACGGCGACAGACGAATACGTGAATTTATTAATTCAGTAAAAAAGGAAAATGTAGATTTTGTTATTGAACTAGGAGATCTATGTAATCCAACAGATGACAATAAGCATATAATCATTCAATTGAAAGAATTGGGTGTTCCATGCTTATTTAATGTGGGAAATCATAATTCGGATGTTTATCCAATTGATGTTGTGCTTAAATTTTTTGGCATGGAAAATGATTATTATTCATTTGTATTTGGGAATGTGAAATTTATCATGCTTGATGCAAATTACATAAAAAATTCAAATGGAAATGCGCCATATCGCAGACGTAATTATGATAAAACAACGGATGATTATCCGTATGTTCCACGTGAAGAAATAGCATGGCTAAGAAATGAAATAAAGGACGAACAATTTCATTATGTGATTTTTTCACATCAAAGTCTTTCAAATGATTTTATGAAGCGAGGAATCTCTAATCGTGAAGAAGTCAGAGCTATTATTGAGCAAAGGAATAGAAATGGAAAGAAAGTATTGTTTTGCATGAATGGTCATGACCATGGAGACGATGTAAAAGTTATTAATGGAATTCATTATTATACATTAAATTCTATGACTTATATTTGGCATGGGATAAAGGAAACATTTAATTACAGCAATGAAATACATAAAAAATACCCTTATATTAAGGATTTGATTCTTTACAAGGAGCCATTGCATGTCATAGTTACCATTGATGAGAATATGAATGTTCAAATTGATGGTATGGAAGGACATTATCAAAACGTAACGCCCAAAGATATTGGGATGGGCAATACATGGAATGGTATTTCGATTGCACCCAAGACATCCTCCTTGTATATAGGTGTGCGAGCATAATCTTAAGTTAGTCCAAGTTACATTCTTCTAAAAAAGTGAATCAAACCTTAAATTAAGTTAATAAAAGATTTTGAAAATTATTTATCTATTATTGGAGGTACATCTGATTATGGAACGAGAACAAATTATTAAAAACTATTTTCAATCTTGGTTAAACAAGAATGGTCAACTATTAAAAGAAACTTTTGATTCAAAAGCAATCTACAGTGAATGCTATGGACCTGAATACATTGGAATAGAAGTTATTCAAAGATGGTTTGAAGAGTGGAATAAAAGAGGGACAGTAATTGTGTGGGATATAAAACAATTTATTCATGAAGCAAATATGGTTGCTGTTGAATGGTATTTCAAATGTAAATATGACGGAAATATGGGAGAATTTGATGGTGTATCACTGATTGAATTTAACGATGATAATCATATAGTAAGTTTAAAAGA
This sequence comes from uncultured Clostridiaceae bacterium, assembly GCA_963725425.1. Classification (GTDB taxonomy): domain Bacteria; phylum Bacillota; class Clostridia; order Clostridiales; family Clostridiaceae; genus Clostridium_I. The sequence continues at coordinate 311,049 of CAVRYJ010000040.1, read as the reverse complement.
ATTTCAATCTAAAATCCCACATTACTTTCCTTATAAGTAAAATGGTAATAATATGTGGTTGTGCATAATACACGTTGAAATACATGTCCATTATGCAAAATGAAGTTTCCACGTAAAGGAAGTGAATGTTAATGAATTATTTGAGTAGAAAATTTGATTCAAAAGGAAAAATTATTGCCACTATTTGTGGAACAAATGAAAATCGTTCAAACTGCAATGGGATTTCTATAGAATGAAAAGATCAGTAATTTTATCACCGAAAACTAACAATTTGATATTCCATATTATCATTTACATGGTACAATATGGTATGTAATTGAAAAAATATATAAACGAATGCCAGAACAGCAATTAGAAATTAATAATAATATTGATAGTAAGGCAACTGGATTATTGAGGGACGTATAGAGAAAGTTGCCATTGCTTATTTTGTGAGGAGATTCAAAAGATGAATATTAAGTTCAAACAAATTGATATAACAAATTATAAGGAATGTATAGACCTTAAGTTAAGTGAGGAACAAAATAAATTTGTCGCATCCAATATGTTCTCTTTAGTCCAAGCGGCATATGAACCCAATTTATACACATTAGGTATTTATAATGACAATATAATGGTTGGTTTCATTTTATACGATTTGGATATTGAAATCAACGGATGGTCAATGAGTAGATTTATGGTAGATGTGAAATATCAAAATCAAGGAATGGGAAAAGTGGCTTTACAAAAATTTATGAAATATATTGTAAATAAATATGGTCATATACAACTTTATACAAGTGCGGAAGTTGATAATCCAGTTGCTATTGCTTTGTATGCAAAATTGGGTTTTGAAAAAAAAGAAGTGTTTGAATATGAATCTGGTGGAAGAACTTATAGAGAAGTAAGAATGATTGCTCAGCTCTGATAGTTTATTATTTATATATTTTTTAAAAGTGAGGTAAAGAAAATGATACAATCTGTTGTACACATTGCATTAGTAGTGAAAGACTATGATGAAGCCATTGAATTTTATACAAAAAAACTTCATTTTACATTAATAGAAGATACATATCAACAAGAACAAGATAAACGTTGGGTGGTAGTGTCTCCACCAAGTTCGTCAGGAACCACAATATTGCTTGCAAGGGCTTCGAAACCTGAACAACTTTCGTTTATTGGGAATCAGGCAGGCGGAAGGGTTTTCCTATTCCTTGGAACAGATGATTTCTGGAGAGATTATAATGAAATGATAGCAAAAGGTATAGAATTTGTTAGAGAACCTAAAGAGCAATCCTATGGTACCGTTGCAGTATTCAAAGATTTATACGGCAACCTTTGGGATTTGGTGCAGTTTAGTGAAAATCATCCAATTGCTAAAAGAGTAAAATAAATCTTAAATTAAGTTAATTAAGGATTGTACAATATTACATTTCAGTAATATCGCTTTATGGAAAAATGAATTAGTAGGAGGAATAATTATGGATGAAGTTTTTTTGATAGAACCTTCAAATGAATGCAATGAAGGATTTGCAGAAATGGTAGAGGACTATAAAAACAATGGTGAAATAGAAAAATATAATATGTATAAAGAAGCTCTGAATGATTTTGATAGTTATATTAAAAGTCTTATAGATAATTCAAAAGGCATTGGATTAACAGAAGGTTGGGTACCATGTTGTACCTATTGGTTAGTTAATAAGTACAACAAAATATTCGGAGTTGTTAGGATTAGAAAAGAATTAAATTCAGAGTTTCTAAAAAATATAGGCGGGCATATTGGATATGATATATCTCCATCTCAGCGAAAAAATGGATATGGTAAACTTATCTTAAAATTGGGGCTTAAGAAAGCAAAATCAATAAACTTAAATACAGTACTACTGACTTGTAAAACAGATAACTATGCCTCAGCAAAGATAATTGAAAAAAATGGTGGCATCTTTGATTCGGAAATATTTGATAAAGAAAGCAATAAATTTTTCAGAAGATACTCGGTTAATATTTTGAAAGACTAGGTGAAAAATAAATGAAGTATGGAGAAATAATTGGCATAGGGAATACGGCAACTGTGTATGAATTGAAAGAACATAAGGTGATTAAGCTTTTCTATCAAGGATATTCAAAAGATGCGGTAGAAAAAGAGTTCCATAATGCAAAGGCAATAAGTAATATGGATTTTGCAAAACCAAAGGCATATGAGATTGTTTTTTGTGAGGATCGAATGGGTATTATATATGACAGAGTTGAGGGTGAATCTCTGCTAGACTGGGTTTTAAAAACAGGAGATATTCAAAAATGTGCGGAATATATGGCACAGCTACATAAGGCAATGGCTCAGAATAGCATTAGTAATGTACCGAATTACAAGGAATTTTTAGAATGCAATATAGTAAATGGAATATTAGCTAATTCGGAAAAGCAAAAACAAGTGTTGTTAATTCTAGATAAACTGAAAGATGGAAATACACTTTGTCATGGAGATTTCCATCCTGGTAATATATTTATATCAAATGGACATACAGCTGTTATAGATTTCATGAATGTGTGCCATGGAGATTTTTTGTATGATGTTGCAAGAACCGTATTTCTCGTGGAGTATACACCTGTGACATTAGAAACGGAAGATAAAAAAATGATTTTACAATTGAAGAAAACACTGGCGGATTTATATCTTATACAAATGAATGTTAACAGAGAAATGATTCAGGATTATCTATCAGTTATTATAGCAGCTCGAGCTGGTGAATGTCCTAATGAACAGGTGGTGAAATAATGAAAATTGCTGTTTTATCAGATATACATGGAAATCTAACTGCATTTAATGCTGTACTTAATGATATTAATATGGTAGACATTGATAAGTTTATTATAGCTGGTGACCAGATTGTAGATTGTCCTGAAAACAATGAAGTATTAGAAAAAATTAAAAAGCTTAATGCTTATGTTATTAAAGGTAACAGGGAACAATACATATTAGATTATCATAAAGGAATGCATAACGAATGGAGTAAATATGAACAAATGGCAGCTACGGTGTGGACATATAATAACCTAGATAAAGATAATATAAAACATATTGATGAATTACCAGAACAATTAAATATTTCTTTACCCAAAATGGATACTATAAGGGTAGTACATGGCTCACCATTTGGTATTTCACAGCAACTTTTCAAAGATAAGTATCCTGAAAGGGTAGAAAAATCACTTAAAGGTATAAAAGAGTCGGTTTTAATTTGTGGACATACCCATAAGTCATGGAGTAAAGTGGCATATAATAAATTGATAGTAAATCCCGGTTCTGTAGGTGTTCCATTCAATAACAATAAGTTTGCTGAGTATGCAGTTTTAACTTGGAATGATAATAAATGGTTAGTTTCACATCATCAGGTGGAATATGATTTAAAAGAATTAGAACATAAATTTTTTCAAAGTGGACTTCTCAAAAATTGTAGAACTTGGTCAATGCTAACACTTCAAAGTATAAAAGAAGGAAAAGACGTAACGATTGATTTTATTAAATATGCTTATAATCTGGCTGAAGAGAGTGGATTCAATAATTATAAATTAGTGCCAAATTGTATTTGGGACAAAGCTGAGGAAGTTTGGTTTGGAAAAATGGAGGTTTAATAATGTGTGAGATCACGCCAATTAATGAGAAGGCTAGAAATAAGATTGTGAATTTTATAGAAGAAAATTGGGGTTCAACAATAATAGTTACAAAGGGTAAAATACATTCAGCAGATAAATTGAAAGGTTATGTATTTATTGTAAATGATAAAATAAAAGGATTAATAAGTTATTGCATTGAAAATAATGAATGTGAAATAGTATCACTTGACAGTTTAATTGAACATCAAGGTATTGGAACAAATTTAATAGATAAAGTAATAGAAATTGCAAAAGAACATAATTGCAAAAGAATTTGGCTTGTAACCACTAATGATAATACTAAGGCCATACGATACTACCAAAAGAAAGGTTTTAATATAAAAAACATATATATAAACTCTGTACAAGAATCAAGAAAAATCAAACCTGAAATACCTTTATATGGTTTTGACGATATTCCAATATTACATGAAATTGAATTCGAGATAATTCTTTCATAGCATGATTATAAAAACTGATAAGAGGTGAAAATTGATCTATGGATAAAAAACATTATAAATTAATTAAACTTAATATAACTGCAGTGGTAGTTTTAATTGTTATAATGACTTTATCTGTATGGGGGATTTATAATGCTATCAATTCTCAGAAAAATGTAATTCAAGCGGGTACTAAAGAGACAATAAATAAAAAATCTAATAATCTAAAAATTTCATACAACATTACCTTTACTAATAAAATAAGTGGGGTTAATTCTGATATAATAAATGCGGCAACACAAGGTATGTTTGATTATGAATCTAAGGAGTATCATAGTGATAAAAATAAAATTAATGATTATGTACTTATTATGAATGTGAAAAAAACTGGGTGGGATACTTGGGAAGTCGATTTTGTTTCAAAGGAAAAAGAAACTGATGCTTATCCTACAATTGGATATAGTTTCGTTACTGTAGAAAAACAAAAATCCGGTAGTTATAAAGGATTTATAATAAATGATGGAGGTCCAATGATAAAAGTAGGGGTAACACATTGAATTTATGTATTGGGCAAAAGGACTTTGGAGGCAAGAAATAAAACATGTATGATAGTCTAAATGATAACTTTATTATTTATTTACTATCTGAATGTAATAAAAATAATGGGTATTATGGACTTTCTCTATCAGGTTGGAGATTAGATGAAATAGAGGATTGTAAACACTTTTCAAATTTAAAAACGGTCTTTAATAGAGTATTTGTAGTTGGTTCAGGAGAAGATTGGCAATCATCACATCTCATTGTTATGCTACCTAAGATACAATTGATTAACAACATCTTATTAGGCTATAAATAAATTGCATATGAGAGCGAGAGGGGGATGATTTCTATTTTTAGAGGCTTTAAATTTGGTATGTTGCTACAACTGGCGATAGGCCCAGTATGTATTTTTATATTTCAAATAGCATCGTTAAAAGGATTTTATATAGCAGAAAAAGGAGTAGTAGGGGTAGCTCTAATAGATGGGATTTATATTATTGTTGCTATTCTTGGCATAGCAACAATAATTGACAGGAAAAATGTAAGAGTGTGTTTAAAGATATTTGGTGCTATTATTTTATTTGTTTTTGGATTAAGCACAATTTCAAGTCAATTTAATATTAGTTTAATACCAAGTTTGAATTTACAAAATACATCGAGTTCAAATAATATGTTTACTAATGCAATAATCCTTACTGCATCAAATCCACTTACAATAATTTTTTGGGCAGGTGTATTTGGAACCGAAATTTCAGAGGAAAACATGAAAAGAAACGATGTTTATCTATTTGGTATTGGGGCATTATTATCAACAATACTATTCCTAACTCTAATAGCATTGATGGGAAGTTTTGCTAAGTCATTTCTCTCAACAAACGTAATACAAATATTAAATATTTTCGTTGGATTTTTATTGATATATTTCAGTATTAAAATGATTCTAAAAAAGGATACAGACCAATTAAAAGAAAATTTATGATCTATGATGATTACTTCGTAAATAGAGAAAAACAGATTGAAGTCATATAAAAAAAATCAAATTAATGTTATAATTAAGCGAACATTATCATAAGTAAATATCGCAAAATAGAGATAAAAACACAGTTTCGGTTGGTAGTCCGAATCTACATATTGTTTCAATAGGTAGCAGTAACCTTCCCTCCTGGGGTCGTCCATTTTCTATGATAAACAGAGTTCTTGGAATCAGGTGGGGTTTTGTTTTTGAACCCATCTGATTCTTAGAAATCGTTATCCAGGGACGTAGCAACCGTTATCTTCCACTTAATAGAATATGGAAGTGTTATTACGGATGCTAGTCATAGGATGAATTATAACAATCAGGGGGAAAATTGAAATGGAAATTAGTATTAAATTAGATGTATTTTTTGAGGGCGCATTTTGGGTAGGAATATTTGAAAAGGCTTATAATGGGAAATATGAAGTTTCGAAGGTTATATTTGGACCGGAACCAAAAGATTATGAGGTGTTTGAATTTATATCAAAAAATTTTTACGATTTACGGTTCACTAATCCGTTAAACATTGAAGTAGTTGAAAAAAGAAGAATAAATCCTAAGAGATACCAAAGAGAAATAAACAAAGAAATGGAAAACAAAGGCATGAGTACTAAAGCACAACTAGCTATGCAAATGCAGCATGAGACTAATAAAATAGAGAAAAAGATAATTTCAAGAGATGAAAAAGAAGAAGAAAAACATAAAAAATTTCAATTGAAACAACATAAGAAGAATGATAAACATAGAGGACACTAAATTATTAGAATAAAGATATAATTGAAATTAAAATACAAAAGTTTATAATAATAGCTAGGCGGTGAGTAAATGGAAAGCGATAAAACATTCGAACTTTTAACCAAGATGTATGGTGAAATCAATAGTCGTTTTGACTCAATGGAAAAAGATGTGAGCGAAGTAAAGCAGGATATGAATTCTGTTAAACAGGATATAAAGAATATATATACTAAAATAGAAGTTGATATAGATGATAAATTAAAATCACTTGGTGATGGATATAAAGTTAATTACGAAATAACCGCTGAAATAAGAGGTAAAGTTGAAGAAAATTCAAAAGGCATAGATGATTTAAATATGGGTTTATCAGAAATAAAAGACGATGTCAACTACATTGCAAATAAAACTATTAGGCAGGATGGTAGGATTAATAGAATCGACAAGGAAATTAAGAATCGATTAAACATATAGTATTACTGGACATTTTGATTCGCTCTTACTAAGAGAAAAAGCAGTAGCAAGCTTAATTATAAAACTACAGAAAATTTGGGTGAATGCCAAGTGGTCTGTGGTTTATTTTTTTAGAATATTTTAGGAGCTATTATATATTATGAATTGATTTAAAGGATATAAATGAAAGATGTATAACAAGCTATATTATACAAAGGGGGAAGAATAATGCAATTAAATAAAGGTAAAAAGACATTACCTTTTGATAAGCATAAAATTAAAGCTATTTTAATGGATTCAGGTAGAGTGTTAAATGAACCGGTGACAGGAGAGTGGTTTATATCACCTAACTTTTTTAGCTATGTTAATAAAAAAATTTACGATTCAATATCAGCATCACAAAAGAAGCAAGCATTTAAAAAAGCAGGAGAATATATTAGTGATCAAAATTCAATTATAAATGAAAATGAAGAGTACAAACACTTTGTTCAATATTACAGGATATTTTCTAAGTACATGCCTCAACTACAATTACATGATAAGCATATACAAGCTATTGCCAAGGATTTGGTGTATAACTACAATAAATATAGCTTTTATAAGGATGTGTTTAAGTACATACCAGAATTAAGCAAAGGTTATAAATTAGGAGTTGTATCAGATGCATGGCCATCCCTGGAGAATGTTTTTATGAAAGCTAATATAAGGGAGTATTTTTCATCATTTGTTATTTCTTCAGTAAAGGGAGTTACAAAGCCAAATGAGATAATGTATAAAACAGCGCTTAAGGAACTTAATATTTGTGCTGAAGAGGCTATATTTATTGATGATAGTATAAAAAATTGTGGAGGTGCAATAGAACTTGGTATTAGTTCATTTGTATTATGCAGGGATTGGAGATTATATGTTTACAACAGAGTAACTCATAGCGATTATAATATTATTAGAAATCTAAAAGATGTTAAAAAGATATTAGGCATCTGAAAAGAAATAGACCAGAATATATGTAGTTTAAGTATAAAATAAGTAAAATCAATCGGTGTACAAGTTGGTACACTAGATATTTGTAGGAGGAGTAATTTATATGGATTATATAATTCAGGAAATGACTAAGGCTGATTGGCAGGGAGTAGTAAAGGTTTATTCAGAGGGCATAAACACAGGTAAAGCTACATTTCAGACAGAGTTGCCAAACTTAGATCAGTGGGATCATGGTCATATTAAAACTTGTAGATTAGTTGCTAGGTTAGGTAAAAAAGTACTAGGGTGGTGTGCGCTGAGTCCAACTTCTAGCAGATGCGTTTACGCAGGGGTTGGGGAAGTTAGCATATATATAGGAGAAGAATATAGAGGAAAAGGCATAGGGAAGGAACTACTAACGAACTTAGTTAAATTATCCGAAGAAAATGGATTTTGGACTTTGCAATCAGGGATAATTAAAGAAAATGTAGGTAGCATCGCATTACATAAAAGCTGTGGTTTTAGAGAAATAGGAATAAGAGAAAAAATAAGTAAAATGAGTAATGGTGAGTGGCATGATGTGATTTTGATGGAGCGAAGAAGTAAGTCAATTGGATAGATAAGTCATGTCAAAGAAAATAAACTCAGAATACTGACTTACTATTTTTTTGATGGTGTCTAAACTACTAGGTAGATTGTATGGCAATCACCTTTTGCAGTGCTAAGCTGGGCTTCAGTAAGAAAAACGGTATTTGCGAGACTTGATCCACTTAGGGTATGCACCTCTAAGGTATGCATTTATTAGCTGATTTTATGACAAAATAACTTGTAAACATATATTTAAAATATTATTTCTATAAATAACTAAATAACGAAATAAGGTATAACTTAAAAACTTAATTGTCCTATTATGGAATTTGTAGGAATATAAGTGTATAATATTTCTATCAGTAATTTGAATATTTTTTGAAATAAAGGAGAGAAAATATGATAAGACTGTTCTTGTAATATCTACAACGGCTGGTACATGAACAAAGTATGTTATAAAACCAATAGAAAGAGCTTTAAGGTACTGGGGAATTCCAAAGATATATAATGTGGTTTAACTAAATTCAGAGTTTATATTTCGATGTAGTGATACTATTTATTAGGTTGGAGGTATGATAAAGTGACAAATCATGAAATACTCACTATTGTTCAAAATCAACTCTCTATTAATTTGAACTGCACCGTTGCCGATATTAATGGAGAAAAAGATAGTTTTGTTTTTGTAGAATCAAAGGATAATCCTGGAAGAATGCCGTATTCGGGAGAAAAACAGCACTTTGATATAATGACTATGGGTAAATCAATTATTGTTTCTGCAACTCTTGCACGGTTGAAATATGCAAAAGAACAGTTAATAGGAAAAAGCCGTGACGAAGCGTTTTCAATGCCGTTTCTCTGTAGTCATTCCGTGTGGTATTTACCTGATATTGATAACTTGAAGCATATTTCAGCACCAGACGGCTTTTTATATGAGACAGTGGAAAAAAATGAAATTCCAAAATTGTATGACTTTCGTGGATTTAGTTATGCTATTCAATATAATATGAATCAACCTATCCAGGATACTCTGGTAATACTCGCCAAACAAGAGAATGCCATCGTTGCGATGGCAGGAGCGTCGGGGCTCTGCTCAAAAATGTGGGGGATTGGGGTAGATGTACTACCAGAATATCGCAATAATGAGTTAGCGGTATATCTGGTAAACGCTCTCACTATGGAAATTTTGAAGCGGAATATTGTGCCCTGTTACGGAGTTTCATTAAGTAACATTGCTTCTCAAAAGGTAGCGTATAGAGTAGGATTTATGCCTGCATGGACGATTGGATATAGAGTTCGATTCCAAGGTGAACTTAGCAATTCTTGAAAGGTAAATTTAACCAATAAGTATAATCTACAGTGAACTTATTACCCTATTTTCATAAAAAACGAATGATGCATTACAAACGGTTCACATACTAGATTATCTAAAAGCGAACTCATATCCAGCGGTTTCTGTTGTCAGAACTTCAAAAGATGAAAGCAATATAACTCTTTCCTGCCCAGATGGTCGCTGCACAGGAATATTATATAATTATATAGAAGGAACAGTACCAGATGGAAAGCACGATGCAGAAAGCATAGGAAAACAGATTGGGGAACTTCATCGATTAATGGAAAGCTATCCACACCAACTTATAAACAAAACTAAATTTGATTACTTTGATGATTATATCTCCATTATGAGAGAAAAGGATTTTGATAGAGAAAAAATTTTTCACCTTCAACAATATGGCGATGAATTATGGTAGCGTATAAACAAGTTACCAAAAAGTTTCTGTCATGGAGACCTTCATACGGGGAATATGATTAGAAATCAAAGTGGAGAATATGTTATTTTCGATTTAGATGATGCTTCAGGTGATTACCCGAGTATGGATGTTGCGTACATGAGTGATGATACTAGCTTTAATCAGTTTCATGAATCAATGTATAGTAAAACTATGAATTTATACGAACGCTTTTATTCAGGATATAGTAAAGTGCGTGTATTGAGTGATAGAGAGTGTAATTCTATTTTTGATTTTATTGCTGTTAGGCATTTTCAAATAATATCAAGAATAGTTAGGTGTCAGGGACTACAAAGTTTAGATGAAAAAGATTGTTACGAACAGTATTGTTGGCTTATGAAATGGCAGGAACTTTGTATAAAACAGCATTGAATGCTAAAGAAAATTAAGTTAAAGATTAAAACATGAAGGCTGGGAAGAACTAATATTTTACTTAAATATGGATTCAGAGGGTGAGAATAGTGGATATTAAATGGGAACAAGAATGGGATAAAATATATAAAGACCAGGGAGAAGTTCAATCTGAGGTACTACCAACTGTAAAAATAGCTATAGATATTTTCAAGAGAAATGGTTGTAAATGTATAATGGATTTAGGATGTGGTACAGGCAGGCATTCAATAACAATTCATTAGATGGAATTCTGTGTGTGTGGACAACAGGACATGGAACATTAGAAGACTCACGTAAAAATGTAAATGAAATATATAGAGTATTGAAACCTGACGGAGTTGTAGTTATTGATTATGTTTCAATAGAAGACAATAATTACGGTAAAGGTGAAGAAATAGAAAAAGATACTTTTATTAATAACGTTGAGGGTGAAGAAAACATACCACATCATTATTCCACCATAGAGGAAATAAAAGAATTATATTCAAGCTTTTCTCAAATCAAGATAACAGCAATAGATTATTATTTTATTGATAATGCTGGAGGCAAACACACTATAAAAGCATTCGTGGTTATCTCAATAAAATAAATTGAAGAAAACATTATTATAAGGAGATGAATAGTATAAAATATTTAGTATTTAATGGAAGCCCTCATAAAGGTAATACATGGCAGTTAGTTAAATTAATTGAGGAAGATCTACAAGAAATTTCACCAGAATCAACATTGGAAGAAATACAGTTAACAGATTTGGAACTACCATTTTGCACTGGATGCAGCCTTTGCTTTAGAAAAGGTCATGAATACTGTCCTCATCATAAAATTATGCAGAAAATAATTGATAAAATTGATGAAAGTGATGGCATTATTTTTGCAATGACAACCTTTAATATGCAGCCAAACGCTTTGACTAAAAATTTAATTGATCACTTGTGCTATATGCTTCACAGACCTCACTTTTTCAAAAACAAAGCAATTGTTGTTACCACAGCTGGTGGCGTAGGCGGTAATAGTGCAGCAACCTACCTTGCGGGATGGCTAAAAGGAATTGGATTTAACTATTGTTATAAATTATCTATATCATCTTATAGTTGGAATAATTATATACCGGATAAGAAAACAAAAATAAAATGCAAAAGGGTGGCAGAAAAATTTCATAGTGATGTTTCATCTAAAAAAATGCATACACCTACTTTTGCTGTTTTAATACCATACAATCTATTTAGAGGAATGAGCCTTGGATATACAAAAGGAACAGACTATGAAACTCAAGATGGCGTATACTGGATTAACCAATTAAGAAGTAAAAATACTTATGATCCTTTGATAACTGTTCCATTTTATAAAAAAACATTTGGGAGCTTATTCTATATTATTGGAAAAACAGTCAGTAAATTTATAACTGTTACATACAAAAAATAATTATAGAAAGGTGGTAATGCGTGCCTGAACATCAGATATAAAGATATAATAAACAATTTAATTAAATAAGGTGGGGTGAAAATGTACGTTAAACAATTGTCAGATAACGAAGAAAAAGCACTAAATGAAAGATTTGAAAAGATAAAACAATTACAAGAAAAAGGCATATGCTTCGGATGTTATAACTTTAAAACAGGAGATATATTTCCTGACGAGGGTTTAATTTTTTACGATGATGAAAAGGTAAGGTGTCAATTTGAAAAATACCCAAGAGCAACTGGACAGACAATTATTGCATCAAAGGAACATTATGAAGACATTTCTGAAATGCCTCTTGAATTAGGAACACATATATTAAAAATATCAGATGCAATAATTAAACTTCATAAGCAAATTATTTGTGCAGAAAAAGTGTATATGTGTACAATATGTGATGGTAAAAGGAATCATTTGCATTTCCAACTTTTCCCTAGATTAAAAGGAGAGCCGAGAGGCTATGGAAATTTTGCCAGAGAAGAAGGAATTATTATGGATTATCATGAAACTGTAGAACTTTATAAGCGTAAAATGAAAGAAATTATGCTATAGGTTACTAATTGCATGTCTATGATACTTGAACACTCGTAGGTTATAGTGTCACAACTATATAGATATTTAGATTGAATAAAGAAAAAGGTGGATAATTTAATAATAAGTCAAATATATTATGGCTCTAAGCTGTTGTTTAAAGAAGAATTACAATTATCTGTTTTCAGTTCTGTATTAGAAAAGTGGCAATATATTTTTAATTTACTTAATGAGAAAAATATATTTTATAAACTTCAATATAGAGATTATAGTAACTTTGAAAAAGTAAATTATGCCATTAGTGAAATTAAAAACATTAATACAGCTATGGCAAATCAAGCTTTTAAGAATAAAGAGTATTTTGTAAGCTATTTCGATATTACAAAAGAGATAGATGTTCCTGTACTTGTCATAACTGGTAGCGAGGATTTTGCTATTGGTACTAATCACTATAAAAATTTTATTTTCCCAAATGAAAAGATTGAAATAATGAAAGGTAAACATATATTGTATGTTGAGAATAACCCAAAATTCAAATTGGTAATTAAAGCGTTTACAGATAATTTATAATTATGATTATAAGAACTTAAAAAAAGTTCTTAATAGTAATTGTTTTAATGTTATAATTTCCAATAATGCTGGAAATTATTTATGTAATCATATATTTTATACAGGTCTAGAGTTTATAAATAAATATAAGCTTAATACCAAAATGATATTTATACATATTCCAAACATAAAAAATATAACTGATATTGATTACTTGGGTAGAGTATTTTCGTTATACATTGATAATATTGAATAATGAGCATAATTATTAATTTATATAAAGTATCTGAAAAGAAATCCTGAATTAAGCTAAGTAGCATGTACAGAGGGTGGACTGTTATTACAGATAGAAAATACTTATATAAAGAGTTCTAATTTGAGGAGGGAGATAAAATGCAAAACAATGAATTTCCAAAAATAATGCAACAATATATAAAAGGTATGACTTGCAGTAAGGACAGTTTAGGGTGCTCAGAAGCGTCAGTATATTGTTTCACAAATTATGATAACATTTTATATTTAAAAGTAGAAAAAATAAATCCGGAATTTGAACATGAACAAAAAATAATGGAGTGGTTGCAGGAAAGACTGCATGTCCCACAAATCGTTGCTCAATGTAGAGAACAAGGTTATGATTACCTACTTATGACAAAGGCAGTTGGTGAAATGGCATGTTCGGAGCAACATCTAAATAATCCCACAAAATTAGTGAGACTTTTAGCAACGGGAATTAATATCTTACAGGCAGTAGATATTTCAAATTGTCCATTCGACTGCACGTTAAAAAGTAAATTAAATATTGCAAGGCAAAGAATTGAAAATAATGAAATAGATATGAAGGATTGGGAAGAAAACACATCATATAGTTCACCTAAAGAACTATATGATTATTTAGTTGCAAATCAGCCTAAAGAAGAACTTGTTCTTTCTCATGGAGACTATTGTTTACCTAATGTGTTTCTTGATAATGAAAACGTGATAGGTTTTATTGATTTAGGCAGAGCGGGAATAGCGGATATATGGCAAGATATTGCTTTATGTGTTCGTTCATTAGAATATAATCTTAAAAGTAAGAAATATACAGATTTATTATTTGAATGCTTGAATATAAAACCAGATTATGAAAAGATAAATTACTATATTTTACTTGATGAATTATTTTAAAGAGTTAATTAAAGGCGAAGAAAGTATTATTAAATAATGTATAAGGAAGTGAATATATGCGTAGATTTTTATTAAGTAACACTCTTAACACACGTGATTTAGGTGGATATCCCATAGCTTATGGAAAAACCACCACGTATAAGGTATTTCTCCGTAGCGATGTGCCAATTCAAGTTTCAAATGAGGATATAGAACTATTATTATCCAATAATATAACAACAATAGTTGATCTCAGAAGCGATGATGAGGTTCAAAGGAAACCTTGTGCTTTGAAAAATGAAAAAAATTTCCAATACTATCATTGTAAAGCACATGGAGATGGATGTTTACCAACAAGTGTTGAATCTGTTTCAGATTCGTACTTTGAAATGGTAGACGAGCAAAAAAATGTACTTAATATCATGAGAGTATTTGCAAAAGCTAAAGGTGGTGTTTTGTATCACTGTACAGCAGGAAAAGATAGGACAGGAGTAATTTCAGCATTGCTGCTCCTATTAGCTGGTGTTTGTAAAACAGATATTTCAGCAGATTATCAGATTTCCAAGGCATATTTAGCATCTATGATACAACAGTTTTGTAAGAGCAATAAGAATGTTGATGTAAATATAATAACTCCGAAAGCAGAGTATATGGAGAAATTTCTGGATATTTTTCAGCAAAAATACAACTCAGTAGAAGAATATTTTTCTCAAATTGGTTTAAGTGATAGTGAAGTATTACAATTAAAAACAAAATTAACCCATGTACTCTGATAACGGTATGTCTGCCATATATGCAAACATTTTTAAATGATAAGTCCCACAACATGCAACTCGGGATACTTCTTCCAACTTAATCCTAGCATATATATTCTCTTCAATATAATTTATCGCACTGTTTAATCTTTCTACCCATTCCATCTATTCATCTCCTAGCAATAGAATACTCTATTTCAAATTAGTATACCTCTCTTTTTGTGCCAAATAAAGAGAGATTATATTAGTTCTATGTTGAAATTCATCAGGAAATAAATGTATACTTAGTAAGTAAGCCTAATACAAAATAGTAAAAAATTAAAAACAATGAGAGGAGATAAATATGGATAAAAAAGAGTTATGGAACTCTAAGCAACAGTTATTAAAAAGTATAATAACGAAATCAGATAAATTTGATGAAGCAATTAAATTATGCTTAGACCAACATGCAATGGTACATACATCTCAAATGTCACAAACCAATGTTGAAACATTTGAGGATGAATTATGGGACGGATTGGATGAAATAGCATTTCGCACTATGCCAGCCATAAAGGATGAAGCGACTATAGCGTGGTGTTTATGGCATTCAACAAGAATAGAAGATATTACAATGAACATACTAGTTGCTGACGATACTCAAGTTGTAAATAGCGATAATTGGCTTAAAAAAATGAATGTAAGTGTTTGTGATACAGGCAATGCTATGACTAATGAAGAAATTATTGATTTTAGTTTAAGTATAAATATGAATGAATTAAAAAATTATAGAAAAACTGTGGGTAGAAAGACTCGTGAAATTATTAATGGATTTGAAGCGTCAGATTTAAAAAGAAAAATGGAAGCCGGTAGGTTACAGCGTGTTTTAGATGAAGGTGGAGTTTTAAATGTTGAAGGTGCTAATTGGCTAATAGATTTTTGGAGTAGAAAGAATGTTGCTGGTATTTTGCTAATGCCAGTAACTCGCCACAATATTGTACATATTAATGAATCAATTCAACTGAAGCGAAAGTGCAGGAAATTGGCTAAGAAATAATGCGAATATGAGGGTATAAAAGGAGTGTTTATGTGCGAACTGAAAAGGAAATGTTTGATTTAATATTGGGTGTGGCAAATAGAGATAATAGAGTTAGAGCTGTTTATATGAATGGTTCTCGGGCAAATCCTAATGTGAAAAAGGATATTTTTCAGGACTATGACATTGTTTATGTAGTTACTGAAACAGCGTCTTTTGTAAGAGATGAAGGGTGGATAAGTGTTTTTGGCGAGCCAATTATTTTTCAGGAACCTGATAAGCTTGATAAAATACAAGGACGTGATGTTGATTTTAAAAATGGTTATACATATTTAATGCAGTTTACAGATGGAAATAGAATTGACTTGCATATTCAGACTATGGATATGCTAATAAAAGAATATGGAAGGGATAAGCTGACTGTTCCACTGCTTGATAAAGATAACAGTTTATCACAAATTACAGCTCCATCTGATGAAGATTATTGGGTTAAAAAACCTACATATGGACAATATTTTAGTCGCTGTAATAATTTTTGGTGGGTAGCACCATATTGCGCAAAAGGACTTTGGAGGCAAGAAATTCTTTTTACCATAGAAGTAATGAATAGTTATGTGCGACAAGAATTACTAACCATGCTAAGTTGGTATGTGGGTACTCAAACAGAATTTAAAGTAAGTATGGGAAAAGCAAACAAATATTTAAAAGAATATTTAGATTTGGACATATGGACAAGATTAATGAAAACTTTTAATATGAGCGATTATGATTCTTCTTGGAATGCATTGATTACAACATGCCAATTGTTTGCAGAGATTGCACCTGAAGTAGGTGAAATTTTTGAATACGAATATAATTATGATGAAGCTAAAAGAAGCTTTGAGTTTATAAAACATATCAAGAAATCGCCAAATACAGCCACAGAAATTTACTGATTAAATTGAAGACTGAGCATTATTTTATATAGGTAGGTGGATTGCTAACATGAAAGATTTTCCAGAGTTTATGAAGAATGAAAATAACCATATCAGTAGTAATCAGCAAAATACAAAAGATATTGATGGCTATTTTTTTCAGGGTAAAGATGATAGTCAAATGGCTTTTTGGACATGTTATTCTGATAAAATTTCTAAAGAACATAAACACGAATTTGATGAGTATATGGTTTGTGTTTGTGGACAGTATACAGTTACTATGAATGGAAAAGAATTTGTTCTAAATGTAGGGGACGAAATATTTATTCCAAAAGGAACAATTCAAGGTGGAAAATGCATTGCTGGAACAAGAACAATTCATGCCTTTGGAGGAAAAAGAATTTATTAATTATGTTAGAGGCTGTATTCAAAATTTGTTCTTTAATTGCTATTTTAATTGTGCTTGTTGGTATCTCCTATATTTTCAAACAAAGGGAATTAGCAATTATTTTTGCTTCACTTGGATTAACATTCATAGTAGTAATACTATAGGGGTGGCAATTGAGCTTGAACAAGATAATTATTTGTTTAAATACCCTTTTACAGATAAAGCTATAAAAATGCTAAAGAATAATGGAATTAAAGTCTTTGCATTTACTAACCAACCAGGTATTTCAATGGGAGAAGCCAAGGAAGAAGATTTTATTAATGAGTTAACAGGCTTCGGCATTGAAAAAGCCTATATATGTCCACATTCTCAAGAATATAATTGTAAATGTAGAAAACCTGAAACCGGTTTGTTATTAAAAGCAGAAACAGAATATAAACTTGATCAATCAAAATGTATTGTTATTGGGGACAGGTGGAGTGATATGATGGCCGCAGAAAGGGCTGATATGAGGAAAATACTTGTATTAACTGGATCAGGTAATGAGTCATTAGGAAAACATAGGGCGAAATGGTCAGATATAGATCCGGATTATATAGCAAACAATGTTTTAGAAGCTATTGAATGGATTTTAAAAATCTAGGACAATAATCAACAAGTATTAATATGATATTCACAAACCTTTGTTTTGCCAAAAGGGGGAATCAGAAATTAAAATCATTTAAGAAAATGTCAACACACCACATGACATTCTTTTAAAGGTGTGCAATAGATGAATAATAAGAATAGTTTTTATAGGATTAAGCAGTTGGGTTACTTAGTCTTATTTTTATGTTCTTATTTATATAGTTTTGCTGGAATTTAAAAATATTAATATTATTATATTTATGCATTTCGTAAGTTAAATATTTTTCATTAAATAATTATTCAGAAAATGGTCGATTTGAGTTGAATTCAGTCAAAATGTAATTTATTATATTATATATTAGATAAACTAAAAGGGGTAGGTAAAATGAAGTCTACAAATTTAAACAGTATTCGTAGCAAACTAATTATTAGTTTAGTATCAATTTGTGTAATTCCATTAATCATATTAGGGGTTGGATCTTACAGTCAGTCAAAATCAATTCTTAGTAAAAAATTGACGGTGACAAGTACACAAACACTTACAGAAGTAAATGATGGATTATCTTCATATTTACGTGGATTTACGGATATGATTTCAATGATGTCAAGTAATCATGATTTTGTTAATATTGATACAGTTGATAATTCTCAATATGTGCCGGATGTGCTCCAAAGTGTCCAAACAAGCGATAAGGATATATTTAATGCGTATTACGGTACTGAAAGTGGCAAATTTGACATATATCCTAATCAAAAAATGCCTAATGGATATAAAGCAACAGAAAGACCTTGGTATAAGCAGGCTTTACAGCACAAGGGCCAAACAATAGTAACGGCACCTTATAAGGATGCGAAAACAGGGGAAATGGTTGTATCTTTAGCAAAAACAGTGGAGAAAGATGGCAAAACAGTTGGAGCTGTAGCATTGGATATTTCATTAACTACACTTGCGAATAAAATCTCTACTAAAAAAGTAGGAATTTCAGGATACGTATTTTTAGCAGATGCAAATGGTAATATCATAGCAAGCCCTCAAAAAAATCTTATCGGAACAAATGCAGCTTCTAAATTATCATTTTGGAATAAGGCAAAATCCAGTAATAATGGATTTGTTGATTATACATATAATGGTGCGAAAAAGTTTGGAGTATACCAAACAAATAACCTCACTGGTTGGAAACTAGTAGCTACATTAGACAACACTGAATTGTCTAATGATACAAATTCAATACTATACGTTACATTATTGATACTATTAGTAATGGTACTGATTGCAATATTTATGTCACTCATATTGAGTAAGGGGATAGCTCTTAACATCAGAAAATTAAAAGAAGCCTTTGCTAAAGCTTCAAATGGCGATTTTACTATGTCTATAACCGCTTCAACAAAAGATGAATTCAAAGATTTAGCTATATCATTTAATTTAATGATAAAAAACATATCAAATCTTATGAATAATGTCACAAACTCATCCGAGGCGGTTTTAAAAACATCCACAAGTCTTGCAAGTATGTCAGAGGAAGTAACAGCTTCTATAAGTGAGGTAGCGACTGCAATAGAACAAGTATCAGGAGGAGCAGTTGAGCAGGCTGAAAATGCTCAAAAGGGTGTTTTAGAAATGGAGGATTTATCAAATAAAATAGATAAAATTAGTGTTACCTCTTACCAAATGGATAGACTTTCAAGCAATACTAAGGAATTAGGCTCAAAAGGACTAAGTATGATTGGTACATTAATAGAAAAATCAAATAAAACTAAAATATCAACAAAAGAAGTTAATAATATAGTTCAAGATATGAATGAAAGCATTAAGCAAATAAATGCAATATCTGAAACATTAGGGGGTATAACTGAACAAACCAATCTCTTATCATTAAATGCAAGTATAGAATCTGCTCGTGCAGGTGAAGCAGGTAAAGGATTTGCTGTAGTAGCAGGAGAAATACGAAAACTTGCTGAACAGTCAAAGAAATCAACGGAAGAAATAAAGCAAATTATAACAACTATACAGGTGAAATCAGATAAAGCAGTAGGCGCAATTAAATCAACTGAAAGCGTAGTAAATGAGCAGGAACTGGCAGTTGTCGAAACTAAGGAAATATTTAGTAAAATCTTAAAATCAATTAACGTAATTATTAAAAAGGTTGATGAAGTAAAAATATCTATTGTTGATATAGATGATAAAAAACAATCCACAGTATTAGAAATTCAGAATATCTCATATATATCAGAACAAACAGCTTCGGCATCTGAGGAAGTTACTGCTTCAACAGAAGAAATATCAGCTACTATGGAACAGTTCACAAAATATTCAAGTGATCTTAAAATATTAGCAGAACAGTTAGAAATTGAAATAAATAAATTTAAAATTAATTAGATCAGTACATATTTCAGATAGAATTAAAGAATTTGTTGAGCGTGTTATTCAAGGAGAATGGTTTATATTTAGCAAATTACTAGTTAATCCATGGAATACAGGCTAGAACACATCATAATGCTATTGAGTTATTATAGGAAATTGTACTTAAAGCAAAAATAGTTTCAGATAAACGATTTGTTGATAATGGAAAGATAATTTTATCAGCAGGAGTTTATTCTGGTCTTTATATGTCTTTATATGTCTTTATATGTTTTAGGAAAATTATTAGGAGAAGATTTAGTTTTAAAAGTAAAAGGAGATATGGAATATAATTTCAAGGCTTAGGAGAGTTGAGTATTAAGGAATATTTGATTGCTCTTTATTAGCCAATTGACGAAAACATAGGTAGCATCCTTTTACACAAAAAATTGGGGTTTTAGAGAAATAGGAATAAGAGACAAAATGTTACAATCATTGTGCTGCAATAGATGTTGCATTCAAACTATGTATACAAAATTATGGGAGATGCGTCAATAATACTAAAGCTATATGCTTTGAAAATCACATATAGAATGAAATAATCTTGAAAAAAATAGGAGCAGCAGTAAATATGCTTGATTCTATTTTTTTTTATACGTTTTTTGTAAAATATTTAGAATTATTAAATCATATTAATATTATATTGAAATAATCGTACTTTTATCTAATAATTATAAAAAAAAGGTTAAGTTATATCAGACAAGGTCGAGAAATAACTTATTATCATAAATATTAAATGAATGTAAAATAGGGGGGAATAATATTGAAAATAAATTTAAACAGTATTAGGAGTAAGCTAATTATTAGTTTGGTATCAATATGTTTAGTACCACTAATCATATTAGGTGTTGGTTCTTATAATCAGTCAAAGTCAATTCTTAGTAAAAAATTAACGGTGACAAGCACACAAACACTGTCAGAAGTAAATGATGGACTCTCTTCGTACTTCCGTGGATTTACGGATATGGTTTCGACTATGTCAAATAATTATGATTTCATTAATTTTGATGCAGGTGATAATTCTAATTATGTTCCTGATGTATTAAAAGGAATAAAAGAAAGTGATAATGATATATTTACAACGTATTATGGAACTGAAAGCGGTAAATTTGACATATACCCAAATCAGAAAATGCCAGATGGATATAAAGCAACTGAAAGAGTTTGGTATAAACAAGCATTAGAACATAAAGGGCAATTAATAGTAACTTTACCATTTAAAGATGCACAAAAAGGAATAATGGTTGTATCTATAGCAAAAACGGTAGAAAAAGATGGAAAAACCATCGGCGTTGTAGCAATGAATATTTCCTTAGATACACTTGTAAATAAGATTTCTACAAAAAAAGTAGGAACTTCAGGATACATATTTATGTCTGATGTAAATGGTAATATTATAGCTCATCCTCAAAAGAATCTTATAGGAACAAATGCAGCAGCTAAATTATCATTTTGGAATAAAGTTAAAACAAGTAATAATGGATTTGTTCAGTATACATATAGTGGCGCAAGTAAATTTGGAGTATACCAAACAAATAACATTACTGGTTGGAAATTAGTAGCAACATTAGACAATAGTGAATTATCTAATGATACAAATTCAATATTATATGTCACATTGCTGATACTTTTAGTAATGGGCTTGATCGCAATATTAATGGCATTTATATTAAGTAAAGGAATAGCTGAAAATATCAAAAAGCTAAAAGAGGTATTTGCAAAAGCTTCGGATGGTGATTTAACAGTAGATATAAGTGTTTCAACAAAAGACGAATTCAAAGATTTGGCTATATCATTTAATCTAATGATGAAAAATATTTCAAATCTTATGAATAATGTTACAAAATCAGCCAATACGGTGCTACAGACATCAACAAATCTTGCAAGTATGTCGGAGGAAGTTACAGCTTCTATAAGTGAGGTTGCAAGTGCAATAGAGCAAGTATCTGGAGGGGCAGTAGAACAGGCTGGAAATGCTCAAAATGGTGTTTTAGAAATGGGCAATTTATCAAATAAAATAGATGAGATTAGTAATATCTCTAGCCAAATGGATAGAATTTCAAGCAGCACTAAAGAATTAGGCTCAAAAGGACTAAGCATGGTTGATACCTTAATTGAAAAATCAAATAAAACTAAAACATCAACAAAAGAAGTTAACAATATAGTTCAAGATATGAATGAAAGCACTAAGCAAATAAATGCTATATCTGAAACATTAGGGGGTATAACTGAACAAACCAATCTCTTATCATTAAATGCAAGCATAGAGTCTGCACGTGCAGGTGAAGCAGGTAAAGGATTTGCTGTAGTAGCAGGAGAAATACGAAAACTTGCTGAACAGTCACAAAAATCAACGGAAGAAATAAAGGAAATTATAACAACGATACAGACGAAATCAGATAAAGCAGTAGGAGCAATTAAATCAACTGAAAGCATAGTAAATGAACAGGAGCTAGCAGTTGCTGAAACTAAGGAAATATTTAGTAAAATACTAAAATCAATTAACGTAATGATTAAAAAGGTTGATGAAGTAAAGATATCTATTATTGATATAGATGCTAAAAAACAATCCACAGTATCAGAGATTCAGAATATCTCATATATATCAGAACAAACGGCTTCCGCATCTGAAGAAGTTACGGCATCTACAGAAGAAATATCAGCCACTATGGAACAGTTCACAAAATATTCAAGTGATCTTAAAATATTAGCTGAACAGCTAGGTACTGAGATAAATAAATTTAAAATTAATTAGAATAGATACTTTGAAATGAGATGCAAAACCACCGTAGAATTCAAGTTTTTAACTGGAGCATGATATATAGGCGAATAATACGGTGGTTTAAATAATTGTTTGGTTTTTAAGTTGTGACGCTAAATACCTAATTTGCGCCATAATTATACTGTTGTTTACCAATATGAATTCAAAAATCATCTTATATTTTTAAACCTTTTTTCAAAAAACATTATTAATACAATAGAAATCATTCCATATAAAACCGAAAAATAACATAGAATAACAGTAAACATAGAATCTTTATAATTTAAACCAAAGTGCTTAATAACATATGGTTGAACAATACCTTTTGCGATTACTTGTATTATTAAGAATATTGACATAACAATTACTAACCTGTAAATTAAAATTTTTGTTCTTTTTTTCAAACGACTACCTCCCTATATTGATTTCAAATCAGAATATTTTCTTCGCAATTTCTTACTAACGATTTTACCTAAAGGATAACAGACTTCTAAGCATCGAAGATGCCAAGAAGTCTGTTAATAACTTTCAGATGGAGAAAAAACTTTGCCAATCAATTTTCATTCATCATCCTACTAATATTTATTTACCACTTCCACATAACTAATGTAAATTATACCACAGATTTTATGTAAGTTATCTAATATATTTCTTTAATGGGAAGTATAACTATAATTATAACACCGCATTTTATCTAATTTTCAAAGATCATTGGCCACACTTTATTACATAAATATTATGCTGTAACTACTAAAATAATAAAATTTAAATAGCTTTCGTAGAATAAAAAATATTAGTATTTTACAAATAGTACATTGACACACATAGTAATTTTATATATAATATAATTATGAGGTGAACAACATGAATGAAAGCAATATTAGTAGCGATTTAATTCGTGGAAACATTGATACCATTATGCTTCGTGTACTATGTGATGGGGATAATTATGGCTATGAAATTATAAAAACAATTTCAAGGATTAGTGAAGGAAAATATGAATTAAAAGAGCCATCGCTATATACTAGTTTAAAAAGACTTGAATCACAAAAATTTATTCACTCATATTGGGGAAATGAAAGTCAGGGAGGAAGGCGAAAGTATTATAAAATCACACAATTGGGTAGAGAAAATTATGAAAAATCACTTTCAGCCTGGAAGATAGCTAGAGGTTTAATTGATAAACTCATTGAAAGGAAGGATTAATAGTTGTGAATAACTTGAAAAATCATGTAGATAGTATGTTTGCTAGATATAAAGAAAATGAACAGATAAAAGAATTAAAATATGAGATTTTAAGTAACCTTGAAGCAAAGGTAGAGGATTTAACTGCCAAAGGCATGAAATACAACGAAGCTATTAATAAAGCGAAAGAAAGCATAAGCAGTATAGATTATCTTATTGATGGAAATAAAAAAGTTTATATAAATAAATATAAACTTGAATATACGCAAATAGTTTTACTCTATTTTATAATAGCATGGATAATAACAATACCTGTTGAAATTATTGGTGCAGGGATTATATTGAATATAGGTCTTTTTATTTCTAGTTTTGCTGTTGGTATGAGGTACTTCCTATTAAATAGAGAAAACAATATTGAATATTTACAGTGTAAATCCTTTATTAATATACAATCTTCTTATAAATTCAGAAGAATAGCTTGGATTGTTTGGTTTTTGTATATCTCCGTGTCCACTCTTCTTACCACTGCTATTCGATTTGGAAGCAATATTTGGTTTTCAAGACCAGTTATCACAACAGGACCGTATCAGTTTGCAGAAATAGCAATAGCATACTTTATTCCATTTGTTTTGATTATAATCCCTTTGATTTTTAATGTAGCTCCAAAGCTGATTTTAAGGTATGAGGTAGGTGAAGATGATGAAAACAAGGAATAAGATAATAGTTTTCCTGGCAATAATAGGAATTATTTTAGTTGGATTAGTTCAAGGGGTAATTATACCTAAATATAATCATAGAACTAATCATTATATAGCTGAGCAGCAAAATCCAATAACTCATGATTTAAATAGTATATTAAAATATAAAAATAAATATATGGGAAACTCCAGCAATATAACAAATCTATTTTACAATCTGCCTTTAAATAATATCCCAATGTCCTTTCAATTATTTCCAGATAAGCTAGCAGTGGAAGTGAATTATAAGGATAATATAGGAAATGTTAATGAGAGTAAGGTGAATAAAGCTTTGATTTACAATTCTACGGCTGCATTCGCTTTAATTGAAAATCTTCAGGTCATAACCTACAATTTTACTGGATCAAAATATAAAGTTTTACGTTCTGATGTTGAAAAGTGGTATGACACAGATTTAGCTTTATTATTAAAGAAAGATGCATGGAAAAACAAGGTGCAACGTAAACTTCAAGATAATGGATATGTTGATAATTGCATAAAATCAGTGCTCAAAAAGCAATAATACTGAATTAAACCAATTTTTAATTCATTGTAAATTCTAAGTATAGTATAGATAATTGTCCTAAAATTGATATATTGGTTATTCCAGCCGGACAATGTTCTAGAAAATAAATGAAATAGGAGAAGACTTAGTTTCAAAAGTAAAAGGGAGTATGATTGGAAGGCTTAGGAGAGCTGAGTATTAAGGAATCTTTGATATATATATCAAAATTAGGCTTACTTTGTAGGCTTGATTTTTTTCTCAAACACCACTAATTTAACATAACCCTCTATACATTCATTTATGATGGTATAGCCCATTTTTTTATAGAAATAATGATTTCTCTCTTTATCTGCAGGCGTTCGTAAAGTCCAAACAGTTGCATTGGGAAATTCACTTTCTATAAACTTAATGCCTTTCTGTCCTATTCCTCTGTTTTCATAATCTGATATTACACAAAGACAACCAAGATAATAAGTGTTATCATGATTATCCCGTATGCTTATATTGCCTACTACTTCATTATTACAGATTATCTTATATGATATTCTATTTAAAATTGAGGTAGTCATATGTTCTTTTGAGATATTATATCCAGGGCATTCACCATATTTCATGTAATCTGCGTAAAAGCTTTTATTTCGTATATTAATTAGTGTTTCCGCATCATCAATAGTTGATCTTTAGAATTTAATTTCCATAATATAACTCCACTTCATATTCTAAGCATCAGAGATTCTAAGAATTCTGTTAATAACAATCAGATGGGTTCAAAAACAAAAGCTTGCCTGATTCCAGGAACTCTGTTTATAATCATTATTTAAAATATTTTGTAAGTATGTATAAGATTATAAATAGTTTATATGTAAATTATATCATTAAATTCCACATAGTGTACTATTAATTAAACAAATATTAGCTGCCTTTCTGATAAAATAACTTGCAAACATACGCCTAGCATATTATTTCTACAAGTAATAATTAGATAAGGTATAGTATATAACTCAATTATAACATTATGGAATTCATAGGTGTACAAGTGTATAATATTTCTATCGGTAATTTAAATATTTTAAAAAAATAAAGGAAAGAAAATATAAAATGTTGGAACCCTTGTGCTGCAATAGATATAGCATTTAAACTATTAGAATTATTAACATCTAAAGATAAATTCGATTATATTAAAAGTATTATGGGGTTTAGGGTTTAATATGGCAATTATATGGCTACTCAATTGATGATTGGAGGTAATTATGGAAATATCAATAATAGTAGGGCAATTCCCAATTTCTTTTAATATTGAAGAAAATTTAAATAATATTGTTAACATTTTGGATAAATCAGAGATGGATGATTTAGTTGTTTTGTCTGAAGGAGCATTATCGGGGTATTCAGATGATAATGAAGAATTTACATATAAAAAGGTGAATTTAGCTACTCATGAAAGAGGAGTATTTCAAGCAGGCAATAAGCTTACAGTACATAAACTAAAGTTTAAGAATGGGGAGGTGAATATAGGAGTACAACTATGCAGGGAAATTCATTTTCCCGAACAGTGGAGATGTTTGGCGTTAAATGGTGCAGATATATTTGTGTATTTAACAAATGCCGTTGGTGGAGGCGGGCTTTCAGTTTGGAGAAGCCAACTTATAAGCAGAGCAGCAGAAAATCAAAGATTTCTTATAAGTTCAAATAATGCTAATATGAATCAACATTGCCCAACTATGTTAATTGCACCCGATGGAGAAGTAATTGAAGAAGTTGTTTCAGATAAATTAACTTCATTCAAAAGTAAAATTAATCTTGAAGAAGTGTCTAATTGGTATATAAATCAAATGAGGAATGATGTTATTTGGGTAGCTGAGGGAAATAAATAAGATAAGTTTATAAAAATTATATGGTGATTTTAAAAGGTTGGTGAAAGATGAATACTCAAAGGAACTATTGGGAGAAAATATATAAGTCTATAGGAAATAGGAAAATTGATTATGATTTATGGCTAGATAAATATGAAAATATACTTATTAAATCTAAAGACATTCCAATTATTGATTTAGGATGTGGATTTGGTAATGATACTCTTTACCTTAAAGAGAGAGGGTTCGAGGTTGTTTCCTGTGATTTCTCAGTGGAAGCATTGCGGAGATTAAATAATTTTATGGATAACCTAACAGTTAAATGTTTTGACATGAAAGCTGGGCTACCATTTGAAAATAATTGTGCAAAAATAATAATTTCAGACCTTTCATTACATTATTTTACATGGAATGATACTCAAAAAATATTAAAAGAAATACACAGAGTTTTAATGCGTGATGGTGTTCTATTGTGTAGAGTTAATTCAACAAAGGATGTAAACCATGGTTCAGGTCAAGGTATAAAAATAGAAGAGAATTTTTATGATATTGAGGGTAATTTAAAAAGATTTTTTGATGAAAATCAGTTAAAGGAACTTTTTAAAAATTGGAATATTAAATATATAAATGAATATGAGATGAATAGGTATAAAGTAAGCAAGGTACTTTGGGAAATTGCAATTGAAAAAACTGGGTTAATTGCAAAGCTTTAATATTATAAAGTAATTAATTTGAAAATATCATTACTGCTGGAGATGCTGGTGTTAGTAAACCTAATCTAAAGATATTTCAAATTGAATGCTTTTTAAATGCAAATAAACTAAAAAAACTTTCAAAGGAGATATTTTATGAGTAAATGCAGTTTTATTGTAAATTTGACGTCAACTGAAGTAATGAATAGGGTTAAAGATGAGCAAGATGCAGAATTGATTTTTGAGGAGTTTCATGATATTGGGAATGGAAAGGATTATGGAACATTAATATTTGATAAGTATTTTATGAGAGTAAGTAATCGGGTTGCTTTAGTTGTTATGGTAAATAATTTAAATGGAAAAACACAAGTAACATCTGTTGCTACTGGAAGTGCACAAGGAATGTTCATTAAGTTCGATTGGGGTGCAGGTGATGATTTCTCTGAAAGTGTTAGATCAATTTTGAAACATTATATTATTGAGGAAATTGATGATTGATTTTTGCATATTTTGTTATTTATAATAATGATTATGCCTAATTACACTTAAGAATTTGCGGTGGTATTCTATGAAATGAGTAAATAATATTACCAATTTTATAGTGAAAAAATCAAATTATAAAGATTGGGAATCTGTATTTAAAAATCCTATGCCTATAAAGATAGAAACTTTAAATAGATGAAATTAAAATGGAGTATAAATAAGATTAAATAGAGAGGTATTTATGGTACTTGTATTGCTATAAATAACGGGGCATTTAAAAGATAAAAATAGAGGTGGCTATGATAAATATTTTTTAGGAGATGGTAGTTATGAAAGTTACTGATTTAACACATACTATTTATTCGCACATGCCAATTTTCCCAGGAGATGAGCAACCAATTTTTGAAAAGACCAGTACAGTAGAAATAGATGGGTTTCAAGAGACTAAAATAATTATGAGTTCACATACAGGGACTCATATAGATGCACCAGCACATATGTTTTATAATGGACATTGTTTAGGTGATTTAGATATAGCACATTTTATTGGAAAGGCAACTATTCTGGATTTTTCAAATGTAAATATGGGGTTAATAGATGTTGATAGTTTAAAGGCATATGATGAAAAAATAAAAAATGTGGAGTTCCTTATAATAAAAACTGGGTGGAGTAAATATTGGGGAGATAAAAAGTATTATGAAGATTTTCCTTATTTGAGTGAACAATCTGCTGAGTGGTTGTCCCAATTTAAATTAAAAGGTATTGGCATTGATGCAATTTCAATTGACGATATAAAATCATCTGCATTTGCTGTTCATAAAATATTAATGACAAAGGACATTATAATAATTGAAAACCTAACAAATTTAGATTCAATTGGGGAAGATTACTTTTTTTGAGCATTATGCCACTTAAAAATAAAGATGCTGATGGTTCACCAGTACGGGCCGTTTCTATAGAAAATATATAGTAGAAATATTAAAACATATTTTTTTATAATAACCATTGACTAATAGAAAAGCATATGTGATAATGAATGTAGAGATAGTTACTAAATGTAATTAACTAATAAAAGCAATAATAAGTATTTACAAGTTTATCAATGAATATATAAACATCTAAATACAAATAAATATTAAATATTAAATATTAAATTTGGAAGGAATGATTAATATGACAAAGGATTTTTATACTGCTACTGCAGACAGACGTTCATTTTATGGAATTAGCAAAGAGGTAGTAACTACAGATGAGAAAATTAAAGAGGTAATTGAACATGCTGTAAAATATACGCCATCATCATTTAATGCTCAAAGTTCAAGATTGGTTTTATTACTAGGAAAGCATCACGATAAACTATGGGACATAGCAAAAGAATCTTTAAGGAAGATAGTTCCTGCTGATCAATTTAGTGCTACTGAGGATAAAATAAATTCATTTAAAAGTGGGTATGGTACAGTTTTATTCTTTGAAGATAGTGCTGTAATTCAAGGTTTACAAGAACAATTTTCTCTATATAAAGATAATTTCCCAGTTTGGGCTCAGCAAACGAGTGGTATGCATCAATATGCGATCTGGACTTCATTAGAAATTGAAGGCTTGGGAGCATCATTACAACATTATAATGAAATTATTGAAGCTGATGTGAAAAATGAATGGAAGGTACCAAGTAATTGGAAACTAATTGCACAAATGCCTTTTGGTAAACCAACAGCTCAGCCCGATGAAAAACAATTTCAGCCATTAGAAGAGCGTATCAAAATATTTAAATAATATTAAATTTAAAGGCTCCTGTGGAAAAACAGGAGCCTTTGTCTTCCTTCTTTTTTAAGATTTTACTGATTTTAAATGATAAATTCTGATATAATTAAACATAAGAATTTTAGAATAATATAATGGAATTTAATATGAAAGAAGTGGATATAATGAAAAAAACAGTATTAATTACAGGTGGAAATAAAGGAATTGGACTTGCGACTACACGTATTTTTAATGAAAATAATTTTAAGGTTATTGTCATAGCAAGAGATTTTAAGAATTTTGAATTTAATAATAATGACAATGTAGAAAAGGTACAATATGACCTAGCTAATATAAACGGTATAAAAGATTTAGTTAGCAGTATTGGTGCTGTTGATATATTGGTGAATAACGCAGGAAAAATGAATCCTTTTGCATATGATAACTATCCTCAAGAAAATATAGAAAATATTATGAAGATAAATCTTTACGCTCCAATAGAATTAATAACACAGGTTTCAAAATCAATGATTAAAGTCGGAACAGGAAGAATTGTAAACACAGCTTCCGTTGCAGGACAGATTGGTCATCCGGATATTTGGTATGGAGTTTCAAAAGCTGGAATAATTAATGCAACCAAAAGTTTTGCTAAATTGTTTGGTTCAAAAGGAATTGTGATAAACGCTGTGGCACCAGGACCGGTTGAAACAGATATGCTTTCAATAATACCAAAAGAGAGAAAAAAAGCTATAAAAAATAGTGTGTTTACAGATAGATTTGCTAAAGCAGAAGAAGTTGCAAAGACAATATATTGGCTGGCTACAGATTGTCCTGAATATATTAATGGTACTTGTATTGATATAAATAATGGAGCATTTCCAAGGTGAAAAAGGAGATATTATATTATGTATTTAGTAAGTGCGTGTTTAGCAGGAATAAATTGTAGGTATGATGGGAAAAATAGTGAAAGCAAGGTCATATGTGAATTAGTAAAGTGTGGGAAAGCTATTGCTATTTGTCCAGAACAGTTAGCAGGGTTACCTACACCAAGAACAGGGTGTGAAATTATTATAGATAGGAGTGGAAATAAGAAAATTATTAGCAAGGAGGGAGAAAATTTAACTGAAAAATTTGCTGATGGAGCAAAAAAAGCGTTAGCTATAGCAAAAGTTATTGGTATAAAAAAAGCTATATTAAAATCTAAAAGCCCATCTTGCGGATGTGAGTTTATATATGATGGAACATTTTCAGGAAAATTAATAAAAGGTATAGGGTTAACAGCAGAATTATTAATTGAAAATGGCATTGAAGTCTACACAGAAAATGATGTTTTTCGTTAAAGAAAGTGGTAATAAATATATTTATTTATATTATTTAAAAAAAGAAGGACATTATCGTTTACATATAGAATTATATGTTTAAAGGTGGTTGATAATATGGAAAATTATTTTGAGTTAAGAGAAGAAGTTATAAAAGAGATTGAGGAAGAACAAAATGAAAAGTATAAAAATATTGAAGATGAATTACTTAGTTGGGATAAAGAAATTATTAAAAATGAAATTAGCGAAAAGTTAGCAATTAGTACAAAAACTTATTATGATCCAAAATTCACAAAATCACAGATTGAATTAGAAAAAGAAAAACTTTTTGATGCACAAACAGCTATATATGCTAAACTTGAAGCAATAATAAAGATTAAAAAAGCATATAAAATTAGTGATGATAATTCATAACAAGGTTTTGTCTAGTAAAGTGGAAAAGATTAAGTTTATTAAAAGTATCAACTATTTAATCGTCTATAAGATGATTTTCCACACATTCCCAATATTTTCAATATAATCACCTACTAACAATTTAAAATATAGTTTCTAAATTTATAAAAAAAGAACTCATAATGGGTTCTTTTTTCTATAAAACTCAAGTTACACTTATTTTATATATTTTCATAAAAGAAATGATAAAATCTCTAGCAGATTTGGCATTGGGTTAGAGTTTAGCTTATTATTTTTTTTTCTTATGCTTATTTTCTTTGATTAATTTGCTCTCATTATCTTCTTCTAATTGCAGACTGCTAAAAACTTCATTATAGATTTTTAAATATTCATTAGCTAAATCCGTTGGAGAGGTTTCTAATAAATTTTGCGATTTTAATTTTATAATGGCTAGTTCGTGGGCTTTAGCCTTTATAGAATAAGAAATAATAGTACCTTCCATGATACACACCTCCTTTTAATAAATTTCATATTAATCTTAATTTACAATATATTGTTATAATTATACCACTAATTATAACAATATTGGAAATAAATCATAGTATTAACTTTTGAATATAATAAAAATATAAATGTACGAAATTGATGAAAATGGGATATAATTCAATTATAATTTTAAAATGGGGGGATAATGTGAACTCTAATAAGATATTTAATAAGCAAAATATTAAAAATGCTGTTTTTGTTATAGCGGGATGTTTAGTATCTGCGATAGGCGTAAATATGTTTTTGGTAAGTGCAAAACTATTTAGCGGTGGGTTATCAGGTATAGCAATCTTAGTTCAGTATGCTTTGAAGTTTCCAGCAGGATATACAGTACTAATAGCTAATATACCTTTACTAGCGTTAAGCTATAGGAAGTTAAATAAAAGATTTACGGTATACAGTACAATTGGCACTGTTTCGCTATCGGTATTTTTATTATTGACTAAAAATTTAAGCAGTATTGTTACAGTGCATGATACGCTTCTACTCTGTGTATATGGAGGTGTGTTAACTGGTGTGGGAGCAGGCATAGCTTACTCAAATCACGGTTCTGAGGGTGGTATGAATATAGTAGTAATGCTAGTAAAAAAGAGATATGATAGTTTTGACGTCGGGCAACTGGGTTTTATTGTAAATTGTGTAATAGTGTTTTTTGGAATGTTACTAAATGGAATTGCGGTTGCATTGTATACATTAATGAGCATGTATATAGCAGCCTTTGTAACAGATAAGATAGTCCATGGTTTATCAAGGAAAAAGGTATTACTTATAATTACGGACAAAGAGGCTGAAGTTTGTGAGTATATATCAACCCATATGCATCGTGGAGCAACACTACTAGATGGTAAGGCACTTACAGGGCAACAAAGAAAAGTTATATATTGCATAATACACGTATCAAAATTACCAGAACTTAAATTCTCAGTGCTTAAAATTGACGGTGATGCTTTGATTTCTATAATAGATGCTGCCGAAGTAGATGGTAAAGGATTTAATTCAAGTATTTTGTAATTTGAATATCACTTAAAACACGAATTATATTGACATTGTATTGTCATAAATTATAATTAAGGTAAGTGAATATAAAATTTAATATGAAAATATTTAAGGGAATGCGGTTTAAATCCGCAGCAGCCCCCGCTACTGTGAGTACAGATGAATGGCACATTATCACTGGAAATTTTTTCTGGGAAGAGTGTCACTAAGATGAGGTACAAGTCAGGATATCTTATATGTTTTCGTGATTTATCCACCTTCGGAGGGAAGGCATGGTATTATATTATGTGGGATTTTTTGTGGACTACATAAATAAACTTTGCCGGACATGTGTCTGGCATATTTTTTTGGGGAGAAAAATGATAAAAAAATTTGAGAACATCCATGTATTTTCAACACTTGTACTTAATTTTGTTTTATTGATTTTGGTAATAGGTTCAGACAATCCACTTATCATAATTGGAATATTTGTACCTATAATCTGTATTTTAGCCGCTACTAGTAAACTGCCATCACTAAAAAGAAGCATTTTATTGTTTGTTCCATTTGCGCTTTTAACAATTATTATTAATTTGATTTTTGTAACCCAAGGAACAACAGTAATATTTGTTCTATTTAATAGAGCATTTACACTTGAAGCATTTATATATGCCTTTTCTCTTTCATTTAAGCTTTTACTTGTAATTTTAATTTTTACACTGCTTGGAGTTATGATAGATTCAGATAAGGCTGTTTCCTTTTTCTCTAGTGTAATGCCAAAAACCACAGTAACTATGATGATTTCATTAAAAATGTTTCCACAAATGAAAAAAAGGATGACTTCACTAAAGGAAATTTACAGTATAAGAGGTGTAGATTTTCAGGTAAAAGGTCTTAAAAATAAAATAAAAAGTTATGCTCCACTTTTATCAGTAATCCTTGAAGATTCACTAGAAAGTGCTTTTGATATTGGAGAAGCAGCCTATGTACGGGGGTTTCTAAGTTCAAAGAGAACAGTATATGACAGACAAAAATTAAAAAATTACGATTATATTATTTTCTTTTCATCAATTATTTTGCTTGGAGTTTTCATTATAATTAAAGCTTTAGGCAAAGATAATTTCAATGTTTATGATGGTATTAATTTAAGCAAAATAATTAATAAAGGAATTTTAACAATTTTTATATTAACTATTGTTTTAGCAGGTGAATTGTATTGCATTCTAAAGGAGAAAAACCATGTCATATATTGAAATTAAAAATTTAGATTATTACTATCCTAGAGAAAAAATCAAAACGCTACAAAACATAAATTTTGTTGTGGAGCAAGGGGATCTTGTACTTATAACTGGGAAATCAGGTTCGGGAAAATCAACTCTAGCAAAATGTATAACAGGTGCTGTTCCGGATTTTTACGGAGGCACTATTGGTGGAAATGTTTATATAAACGGACAGGATATAAGAAATATTACTCAAAGGGAAAGAGCTAAGGAAATAACCATGGTGTTTCAAGATCCTGAACGACAGCTCACCATGAATCGAGTTCATAGGGAAATTGCATTTGGTCTTGAGAACGTTGGAACCCCTGAAGAGGAAATAAAAAGAAGAGTGTTTGAATCCCTTCAGTTTACGAATATTTCAAATATTGCTTATCGTGATATAGTGAGCCTCTCAGGAGGCGAAAAGCAAAAAGTTGCTATTACAGCAGCACTTAGTTATATGCCCAAATGCATTATTTTAGATGAACCTACCTCACAACTTGATCCTTCAGCTGCAGATGAAGTCGGATCAATTATAAAAAAGATAAATATAGAATTAGGTATAACAATTATAATAATTGAGCAAAGAGTTGATAGATGGTTTGATCTGGCTGATAAAATTTCAGTTATGGATGAGGGAAATATGATCTTTTATGGGGAGAAAGAAGCTTATTACAGAAGTAATGATGAAAGGCTATTAGATTTTCTCCCAACTTATCTTAAGTTCGCAAAATCACTAAGAATGGAGAAAATGCCGGGAGATTTAAAGCAGATGAGAAAGGATATAAAAAAGCTTAAATTTCAAAATCCAGTAAATGATGCTAAAAATACTGGCGATACAATTATTGATGTTAAGCATCTTTACTGTATCTATGATAAATTTGAGGCAATAAAGAATTTAAACATTTCCATAAAAAAAGGCGATTTTGTTGCAATTCTTGGTGCAAATGGTGCGGGTAAAAGTACTTTTATGAAAGCCATAATGGGTATAAAGAAATATAGTGGCAGCATTAAAATTTCTGGAAGAGAAGTTTGTAAGGTGAAATTAAGGGATATTGCAGGCACTATAGGTTATGTATCACAAAATCCTAATGATTATCTAACAAAAGAGACAGTATTTGAAGAAATAAAATTCACATTGGATAACTTTAATATTAAGGACTATACCTTAATTGATGAAATACTAAAATCTTTTGATATGTACGATGTGAAAGACAAGAACCCAAGAGATTTAAGTGGTGGACAAAGACAAAGGGTTGCTATTGCTTCAATTATGGTATTAAAGCCTGAAATATTAATGCTAGATGAACCTACTAGAGGGCTGGACATAAAAATAAAAGAAAAACTTGGTAATATACTTAAGAAGATAAATAATGAGGGTACAACAATATTGCTAATAACTCATGACATAGATTTTGCAGGTGAGTTTTGTAGTGAATTTATGCTTATGTTTAATGGTGAAAAAGTAGCCAAAGGCAATCGTGAAGAGGTTCTCGGAAGTGGAATATTTTATACTACAACTATAAACAAATTAATTCGAAGCTCGGAAAGGAATATTTTCACATTAAAAGAGGCACAGGAATTGTATATAGAAAATGAGGAAATAAAATGAAAAAAATAATTATAGTATTCACCATATTAATTTTTGTTATCCTTGGATTTTTAACCTTTAAGGTTAAGGGCGATTTTTCATGGATTATTACTTTAGGAGTTATAATTATATTAGTTCTAAGTTATATATATTTTGAAAAAAGTTGTCTTGGAAATAAAGAAATTGCACTTATTGCTACATTAAGTACTTTTGGTGCAATTGGAAGAGTTGTATTCGCACCTTTTCCCAATATAAAACCAACAACTTTTATTGTAGCTATTTCAGGTCTTGTATTTGGCCCTTATGAAGGTTTTTTAATTGGAAGTACTACAGCTTTTGTTTCAAATATATTTTTAGGGCAAGGTCCTTGGTCGCCTTGGCAGATGTTGGCCTGGGGCATGGTTGGCTTCATTTCTGGAATTATTGGAAAAAAGAAAAAACATATTTCTGGAGAAGTCTTTGCCTTTATTTGCTTTTTTTATGGATTCATGTTTGATTGGATTATGGACTTATGGTATGTTGTAGGCTTTATAAAACCACTTACATTAAAAAGTGTTTTTATAGCTTATTTTACTGGTATAACCTTTGATTTAGCACATGCAGCAAGTAGCTTCGTGTTTTGTATAATATTTTTTGACGTGTTTTATAAGGTCCTAGATAGATTTAAAAGAAGACTTGAAATTACTTATATAAAAGAATATGGGGAGGAGAAAAATTGAAAAGAGTAGGGAGTATTATACTGACACTTTTAATGGCAATGACGCTTTGTTTTAGTAGCATGGCACAAGTAGTAAATGCTGATACATCAGGAAGTTGTCTTGTTAGAATAGAAGGACTTAATGGAACAATTGCCAAAGGTTACGGAATGGGAACTACAGCAGCTGACGCGGCAATAGATGTTCTTAAGCAAAATAAAATTGAGTTTGTAGGGGACAAAAGTTATTTATCAGAAATTGATAATATAAAATCAGGGAGTATTCAGCACGGATACGATGGATGGATGAATTATGTAAAACATGCGGATGGAAAAACTGTGGATGCGCCTTATCCATATACGCCAAAAGCAGGTGACGAAATCATATTTTATTACGGTAACAAGGATATGAACACTGCTTTTTTAAATTCATTGAAATTCAGTCCTGAAATAGTACGACCTGGTAGCGGTTTTACAATGACATTTAGCTGGCAACATGATTCCTACGATAGCAATTCGAGGTCAATATCAGTAAACTCAGCAATCATAGGAGCTATGGTTACTATAGATAATGAAAACTATGTTACTGATAGTACTGGCAATATACAGGTAAAAGGTCTTAAATATGGTTGGCATACTTATAAAATAAGTGGATATAATAAAGATCAATCGCCTACTGTGGTAATGGATCAGGGTTCCTTTAATATTGATGGAAAAACAGCACCAGGGTTTAGTTATAAAGATTCGAGTTATAGTAATACTATAGATAATAATCATAACCATACTCTATCCTATTAAATATACTATATATTATTAATTTATCTATCTTCTTATATTTACATTCATCTTCTTAACTGCACGAGATTGAGCAATAACAGGTCTGTGATGCCCTTAGATGTTCGGGGCTGCACGCGCGCTACACTGAAGCAATCAGCAACGTGTATTATACCTTTTCTCGTAAGAGTTGGTTAACACGTTAAATCTCCTTCGTGCTAGGGGTGGGATTGCATTATTCCCCTTAAACGAGAAAATCCCAGTAAGCGCCAGTCATCAGCTCGCGTTGATTACGTTCCTGCCCTTTGTACACACCGCCCGTCGCTACTACCGACTGGAACATATCTTGAATTCTTCGGATTGGGACCGAGCTGGGTGGAACACTCGGCCACGTATTCGAGAAGATATAGGCAAACGTGTTTTGGAGGAAGTAAAAGTCGTAACAAGGTTTCCGTAGGTGAACCTGCGGAAGGATCATTAATACAGACCGCCAGTAAAAAGTGTTGCTAGCACGGTTGCACCAGTACATGCGTTCACGCTCAGCTCTTAGACCGTCTTGTGAATTGGGAGGGAGGTCCGATCAGAGGTGCCGTAGCGCGCCGTTCGTTGCTGAGCTTGAAGACTACGCTTCCTCGTTCTGTGTCGGCGTTCTGTCGGTGCACCTGGGCAGACATCGGGGTCGATCCGTTGAGAAGCGTTTCTGTCTACAAGCGATCCCTC
>CAVRYJ010000040.1:0-265000 GCA_963725425.1 uncultured Clostridiaceae bacterium | reverse complement strand
CGCTTCGACTAACAAAACAAGCGTAGGAGAAAATAAATCTAAAGTAGCTAATACTTCTCAAAATGAGACTGATCCAAAAGTGACTACTTCAAGCAGTAATGCTACAAATGATGAAAACACATCAAAAAATGCAACGAGTAGTATAGTAACAGGAGATAAGAGTTCACAAGCTAATAGTTCAGTAAAAAATAATGCTGAAGAGGCTAATTTCAGTATCGTTGACCATGAAGATAGTAGCAAAAATTATAGCTCTCATGAAAACTTAGGGGGAATGTCCGTAGCAGACATAACTATAAGTGTATTAAAAAGACAGGGCATATACATTCAGTATACAAACAGTATTACTGGAATTTATGTTTCTAACATAAATCATGAGCAGGAGAAAAGCAAAGGACCTAATAGCGGATGGGTATATTACGTTAATGGTAAAAAAGCAAGTGTGGGAGCTTCAGGGTTTAAGCTGAATTCAAGAGACACGGTTGAGTGGCAATTTTGGGCAGATGCCATTAATAATTAGTTAAAAGTTAAAAGTTAAGAGTTAAG
Organism: uncultured Clostridiaceae bacterium; assembly: GCA_963725425.1. Classification (GTDB taxonomy): domain Bacteria; phylum Bacillota; class Clostridia; order Clostridiales; family Clostridiaceae; genus Clostridium_I. The sequence continues at coordinate 264,457 of CAVRYJ010000040.1, read as the reverse complement.
AGTTAAGAGTTAAAGGACTTTAATGAAGAAGTTAAGTGGAGAGATAATTGCATTCCAAGTTTTGAGGTGAATGATATTGAAATTACTTGTGGCGTGGCTTAAAAATCATTTATAAATAAAATTATGAACGTCTTGTTTGGTTTCAAAGTCGCCAGGACTTTTATATGGATTTATTTAAAATAAGTGCCATACTTTAGATAAAAAAATACAGAAATGTGGTAAACTAAATCATATAGATTATTTAAATGAATGCACTAAAAGAGCAGATATATAAATGAATTTGATGATGCCTTAACAAAATGTTTAAATTATCGAGAGGAAGGTAAGAAAAAATGAGTACACATATAAACGCAAAAGAAGGTCAAATAGCAGAAAGTATATTATTACCAGGAGATCCATTAAGGGCAAAGTTTATCGCTGAAAATTTTTTAAAAGATGTAATTTGTTTTAATGAAGTTAGAGGTATGTATGGATTTACCGGAACATACAAAGGTAAAAGAGTTTCTGTGCAAGGAACAGGTATGGGAATACCATCAATATCTATATATGTAAATGAGCTAATTCAAAGCTATGGAGTTAAGAATTTAATTAGAGTTGGGACTTGCGGATCATATCAAGAAAATGTAAAGGTAAGAGACTTGATTATAGCTATGTCTGCATCCACAGATTCAAATATAAATAGTATTAGATTTCATGGCAGTAATTTTGCACCTACTGCAAGTTTTAAACTCTTGAAGAGGTCATATGATATAGCAACTCAAAAAGGGTTTGATCCTAAAGTAGGAAGCGTATTTAGTTCAGATACTTTCTATGGAGATAATGAGGATGCGTGGAAGCAATGGGCTGAATTTGGATGCTTAGGTGTAGAAATGGAAGCAGCAGCTCTATACACAATAGCTGCAAAATATGGTGTTGATGCATTAGCGCTATTAACTGTTAGTGATCATTTCATTTCTGGGGAAGTTACAACTGCAGAAGAAAGACAAACAACTTTCACAAAGATGATTGAAGTTGCACTTGAAACAGTTTGCACACTTTAACTTAAGAATTTACAGAATATATTCACCTTGAATTAAATTTTGTAACAGGTTAAAATGTACAATAGGATCATACATAAGGAGAGATAAAAATGGCGGAGTTTAAATTTGATATTATAAAGACTATAGGTACCATATCAGAAAATGCAAAAGGATGGAAAAGAGAAGTTAATCTAATGACTTGGAACAATAAAAAGGCTAAGATAGATATTCGTGAGTGGGATGAAAACCATGAAAAAATGGGAAAAGGAATAACATTAAATAAAGAAGAACTAAAAAAGCTAAAAGACATTTTAAATCAAGTTGATATTGATGAATTAGAAATCGGTTAAATTAATATGTATGACTGCTGAAATAATATTTTGGCAGTCATATTGTTTTTTTGAAGATGCCCAAATAATAATATTACATGTAAATATAGAATTTATTTGAAATAGATGATATAATAGTCAGATGATTTATTAAATAACAAACACTAATGTGAGGTGTTAAAATGTCGGCACTAAATCATCCTGACTATAATAATGAACTTGAAAAACTAGATTATACCTTAAAATACATAAAGAATTATAATAAAAATGTGAAAAATCAGAAATCAAAAATAGATAAAGAAGTGGAATATAGTGTACAGCATTATAATTCGGATAATGCTGAGCAGTATAATGAATTATTAATCAACTCAAACCTTCAGGATTCCCTATCGCAAAGACTAAAAAATCTAAACAAAAGTATAGTAAAACCCTATTTTGCCAGGGTGGATTTTATTGAAGATGGTAACCAAGAACTTCAAAAGTTGTACATTGGTAAAATATCAATGCTGAGAGATGAAGACCAGAAACTGATTATAGTAGATTGGCGTGCTCCAGTTGCAACTCTTTACTACGAAGGAAGACTTGGAAATGGATTATATGAAAGTCCAGAGGGTGCAATAAAAGGTCAAATAAAATTGAAAAGACAATATACCATCGAAAATGCCGAATTAAAGGAAATTTATGATATTGATATAACCACCAATGATGAATTTCTTCAAGCGGCCCTAGGCGCTAGTAAGGATAAAAGATTAAAAGATATCGTATCAACTATTCAAGCAGAGCAGAACAAGGTAATAAGGGCGGATATGTGGAAATGTTTAGTTGTACAGGGAGCAGCAGGCGGAGGAAAAACAACAATAGCCCTTCACAGAATTGCTTATCTTCTATATAATTATGAAAAGACGCTAAGTCCCAAAAATTTCATGATAATAGCACCAAATCAATTTTTCTTAAGTTATATTTCTGAGGTACTCCCGGATTTAGGGGTGGAAAACGTACTTCAAACCACCTTTGAGGACTTTGCCATGAATATTATAGGTAAAAAGTTAAAACTTGAAAATCCCTATGAAAAACTTTCTTTTTTAGTGAATAATAAAAATTCTAAAAGCAGCATAATAAAAAATATCTCCTCTTTTAAATCGTCCCTAGACTTTAAAAATGTACTTGATAATTATATAAATACTATTGAAAAAAGTTTTGTGCCTAAAGAAGACTTTAAAATAGACAGCTTTGTGCTAATCGAATATGAAAAAATAAATGAATTTTTCTGTAAGGATTATAAACGGCTTCCCCTTATGCAAAGGATTAATGAAATTAGGAAAACTCTGGTGAATACCTTAAAACAAAGAAAAGATCCTATCATTCACCAAATTGAAAATGAATATGATGGCAAGATAGATGAAGTACGAGGAACTATGAAGCAGTCGGCAAACAGAAGAAAGCTTATTATTGAACTTGCGGATGAGCGGGAAGAACTTATTAAAAAAGTTAAAAAACATTCTAAAACCATTATTAAGGAGTACTTATCCAAGTTAACTGCTTTATCACCCTGGGAATATTATAAACAATTATTAAATGATAAAGTTCTATTTTGCAAGTTATGCCATCCATATATTGATGAAATTATGGCAGAACAAATAAGAACCTATACCTTATATAATTTAAATAAAAATGGAATAGAGTTTGAGGATTTAGCTCCACTGATGTATATGAAATATATGATTATTGGTTTGGATGAAAAGCTTTCTGTAAGACATGTTGTAATCGATGAGGCACAGGATTTCAGTGCTTTCCAGTTGTTTATTCTTAAAAAACTTATTGGAAGTAACTCTTTCACAATTCTTGGAGATTTATGTCAAGGAATTTACTCATACAGGGGTATAAATGATTGGAAAAGTGTTTCTGAAAGCATATTTGGTGAAGACAATTATTCTATGCTTACATTGGAACAGAGTTATAGAACTACTATTGAAATAATGGAAGCAGCAAATTCAGTAATTAAATTTTTAAATGACCCTAAGTTACCACCTTCAAAGCCAGTTATAAGACATGGCGATGATGTAAATGTAATTGAGAAGTCAACTTTGAAGGAGGTTGCAAGAGCTATAGCTGATGAGATTTCTATAATTAAGCAGGAAGGATTTAAATCTGCAGCAATCATATGCAAAACATTAGAAGAATGTAATCAGCTAAAAGCAGATTTAAATAGTTATGAATTAAATATAAAAGTAATTAACGGAGATGAAAGTGAATTCTACGGGGGAGTAGCTCTAATTCCATCCTATTTAGTTAAAGGACTTGAATTTGACGTGGTGATTATTGCAAATGCAAGTAAAGAGAAATATTCCACAGATCCTTTGGATGTAAAGCTTCTTTACATTGCTATGACAAGACCTTTACATAAGCTTTATATATATTCTGTTGGGGAAAAAGCTAAGATGCTCTTACAGCTAAAGTAATCCAAGAATGTACAGTGAGCCATCTTTTCACGAGGAAAATCTAAATTCTCTTGATATTATAAGTGACTGTATATTAACTAAAGAAGAGTTAATTAATGAAACTGGGAAATGGCCTGAGGTTGTGGGCACGAACAAAAAATTTGGAAAAGAAAATGAATATTTTGAATAAAAGTTTTGAATTGTAGAACAAACTGTTAAATAAATAATTGATATATGGAGTGATATGTATGAAAAAACCAGAATCATTAGTAAAAGGGGATAAAGTTGCAGTTGTAAGTATGTCCAGTGGTATGCTTGGTGAAGATTTTGCAAAACATGAATTAGGTATAGGACTAAAGAGAATAAAAGAGTTTGGGTTAGTACCAGTTGTAATGCCAAACGCATTAAAAGGAATAGAGTATTTAAAAAATCATCCAGAAGCCAGAGCACAGGATTTAAAAGATGCTTTTTATGATACATCCATAAAGGGAATTATTTGTGCAATTGGAGGAGATGATACATATAGAACAGTACCATATTTATTAGATGATAATGATTTTATTAATGCTGTTAAAAATAATCCTAAATTATTTACAGGGTTTTCAGATACTACAATTAATCATTTGATGTTCTATAAACTGGGAATGGGAACTTTTTATGGGCCTACTTTTGTTTGTGATTTAGCTGAACTGGATAAAGAAATGCTACCATATACGAGAAAATCATTTTTAAAGTATTTTGAGCATCATAAGGAAGAGTGTATAGAATCAAGTAATGTTTGGTATGAGGATCGTACAGATTTTTCTATAGATGCAATAGGAACAAGCAGAGTAGAGCATTTAGAGAAAAAAGGATATGAAGTTCTACAAGGAAAAGGAAAATTTGAGGGAAGACTTTTGGGTGGTTGCCTTGAAAGTTTCTATGATATATTAGCCAATACACGATATGAGGATGAAAAAGATATATGTGATAGGTATGGATTGTTCCCAACATTAAATGAATGGAAAAATAAAATATTGTTCATTGAAACATGCGAAGAGAAGCCTAAACCTGAAGAATTTGAAAAGGAATTACTTGCTTTAAAAAATATAGGTATCTTTGATGTCATTAGCGGAATAATTGTTGGAAAGCCCCAAAACGAACAATATTATGAGGAATATAAAGAAATTTATTATAAGATTATCGAAAATAGAGATTTACCAATATTATACAATGTGAATTTTGGACATGCAGAACCAAGATGTATCATTCCATATGGAATTGATACCGAGGTTGATTTAGATAAAAAGAAAATTACGTTAAAGGAATCTGTATTTGCGTAAATTCGTTATATGAGCATAATATAAAGTTGAGTTAAGTCATTATCTTCGTATGTTATGACATAAGAGTAATTACGGTGCATTAATAATAAACAGGAGATATTAGAGTGATATATGAGACTACATTAGCTATGCTTTTGAGACTTCAAGAAATTTAAGAAAGATATTATACTTGGACTGTTGGGCTGGAAACGTAAAATTAAAAGATTTTTATTCTAGAGCAGGATTTGATTTTTGTGGAGATTTTCCAGAAGAAGATTATATGATTAGTGTTTTTAAATTTGCGTAATGTTTTTATGAAATGCTCTGGAATCTTCTTAAGTTAGGCAGCTGAAAAGAAATAACAAGTCAAAGATTCTGAGGATATTTTGCGGTAGGCGAGGAGGCATTGCCTGCGCAAGCGTCGGCTATGTAATGGTTATGCAAGGCGTTGCATACCACAAAATAGACCAGAATACTGACTTGTTATTTCTTTGATGATGGCTTAAGTCACAAGAGTAAATTATTACAAATTATTTTTGTATTTAATGAAGGTGGTAATATTATGTTAAAGTTAGTAAAACCAGATAAAAAATATGAGAAGCAATACAAAGAGATGATGGATGAATGGTACACCATTGGTGAGAAAATTATACTATACAGTATAGGTAGATTAGATTACAAAAAATTTGATGAATATTTGTATGGGTTTGAGGAAGAGAAAAATGGGTGTCTGTATGGTGGTATTCCAGCAACTACATTATGGGCATATGATGATAAGCGTGACATTATTGTAGGAACTGTAAATATCAGACATTGGCTTAATGAAGAACTTCTTAAAGATGGCGGGCATATAGGTGATGGTATTCCACCATCAGAGAGAAAAAAGGGTTATGCTACCCAAATGATAGCTTTAGTATTAGAAGAATGTAAAAAACTGAAAATTGATAGAGTTCTTATGGTTTGTTACAAGGATAATATAGGCTCGGCAAAAAGTATAATTAATAATGGAGGCGTTCTTGAAAATGAAATTATATATGAAGATGGAACTATTGACCAACGTTATTGGATTGAATTAGGAGTATAATTTTAAATTAAATTATGTCGTCATATGAGGTAATTGAGAAACAATTAAAAAATCCTGGTGCTACGCTTGTTGGTTTTGCAGATTTATCTGAAATACCAACAGGACGAGATGAGTTTTACTAGATGCTTTTGCTTGCAAAGAGGGAGTAATAAGATGAGGGATTCATTGGGGACTAAAAGAGGGAACTTGTGGGAGTTGTATTGCTAAAGGAGAAATAATATCTATAAAAGCAATTAAAAATGATATAGAGTGAAATGGAGGAAAAAATTTTGAAAAGAAAATTAATTAATTGGACATGGGAGAACACAGAGGCACAGGAAAGTTTTATGGAGTGGCAAGGAATGCCTGATGAAGAAGAAACAAATAATGAAGTTTCTATGGTGGAAACCATTTTAAACGTACAAGCTCCATTGAAGATGTTAGATATAGGTTGCGGAACAGGTAGACAGTCCATAGAATTTGCGCATAAGGGGTATGAAGTTAAAGGTATTGATGTGGCAGAGACATATTTGAAGCAAGCAACCGAAAGTGCAAAAGTTCGTAATTTGAATATTGAATTTAGGCTAGAAAGAGGTTCGGAAATTAAAGAACGAAATACATATGATTTTGCCATTGCATACTATCATACTTTAGGTTTTATGGATGAAGTGGAATTAAATACTCATTTAAAGAATATTTATAATGCACTTAAAAAAGGTGGAAAGTTTCTACTTAGAACTGCAGGTCCTCAAATAATACCCAATATCAAACAAGATAAAATCCGAAATTGGGGAGAAAAAAATAATAAGTATATTTTGAGTGAAAAGTATATTGAAGATGGGTTCAGGATTGAAAAGTGTATATCAATAGACACTATTAATGATGAAATTATAGAATATAAAGAAAAACAAAGGGCTTTTTCATTAAGTGATGTTATTAATTTATTGGGTCATGCTGGATTCTCAAAGATAGATTGTTATAAAGATTTAGGTGGAAATATTGCAACTACTGAAGAGTTTGGTATATACGCTTGTATAAAATAGATATTGTATAAAGGAAATATTTTAGATGAATATGTAGTAGTATTGCCTAACAAAAATGCAGTGGTTATATACGTTTCTAATGAGCCATCAAATATGACAGGGGTTTTAGAATTAACATGGAATACAATAGTTGATAAATTATAATTTAATTAGTTTTTGAGGTGAAGGTATGAAGGAAAAAATATAAAAAATATGTTGAGAAGCAAATTATCTAAATCACATCGCATTCTTTATATTATTCATCAACAAGAGTATTTTTACTCTTGTTTTATTGCCATTTATATCCTTAGCGTGGGTTTGGTCGGATTATGTTGGCGAGATCATATAAATTTGATGGTAAAAGAAGTTATAAATAGATTATTGTGTTGTTAACTAAGAGTAATAATGAACACATGTGAGAGGAATTATGTTAAATGATACTATTATATATTTTATGCCTAATATTATTGTATTTTATGATTTTATATATTGTAATATGTTATAACTTTAAGAAAGCGGTTTATAATAATGGACAAAAAAGGGATGTGATTATTGTACTTGGCTACCATGCAAAAAAAATGGAAATGCATCACCAATCTTAAGAGAGAGAATAAATAAAGCCGCAAGGTTATATCATAATGGAATTGCCAAGACTATAATATGCTCTGGTGCAGCCGTTGCTAATGAACATATTGAAGCTGATGTTATGGCAAAAGCCTTAATAGAATTAGGGATTCCTGATTACAGTATAATTCGTGAAAAACTTTCCCAAAATACATATGGAAATTTGATGAATTCAAAAGAAATTATGCAAAGCAGAGAATTCAATACTGCTGTTATTGTTTCCTCACCTTGGCATTTGAGAAAAGCAAGTACGTATGCGTTTAAGCTTGATATTGATCATACCGTGGAGAAATGTAAATTTCCATATGAATATCTAATAATAGGGGTTGTAATGATTTATCTTTATTATTACACACAGATGCTCATAAACATTTTACGTTATCATAAAGTTAAGCAACAAAGTTAAGACGCTATTTTCATAGCTTGCGTCACAACGGTAAGCTATGGCGTAAATTATAGAATATCAATAAAAACAAAGGAACTTTTCATTAAGTGATGTTATTGGGTAATGCTGGATTTTGAAGATAGATTGTTATAAAGATTTAAGCGGCAATATTGCAACTAATGAAGAGTTTGGTATATACATTTGTATAAAATAAATAGTGAAAATTTATTACGAAAGGAAACAGTTTAAATGAGTGAAAAATTAATTGGAATTTTAGCTGGAATGGGGCCAAGGTCAACGGCACCTTTTATTGACATGGTTATAGATGAATGTCAATTTAAATATGGAGCAAAATACGATGAGGAATTTCCCAAAATGATGATATATTCTTTGCCAACTCCATTTTATATTGATCGTCCAATAAATCATGATCTTATGAAAAAAACTATAATTGAAGGATTGCAGAAGCTTGAGTCAAATGGTGTGAGTTTTATTGCAATGCCTTGTAATTCAGCACATATATATTTTAAGGAATTACAAAAATCTATTACTGTACCTTTATTAAACATAGTAGAAGAAACTGTTAGAAAACTACCTATAGTCTCACAAAGTATAACTCTTTTTTCAACAAGTTCAACATTTGAGTCTGAAATTTATCAAAAGGGAATGATAGATGGCGGTCATAAATTTATTTTTAGAGACGAATGGCAAGTAAAGTTGAATAAGCTTATTCAGAATATAAAAATAGAAAAAGAAAATTCAGATAACATAGACATTTGGAATGAACTTATAGAAGATGTAAAAAGTCAAGATATAGAAACTATAGTAATAGCATGTACTGACTTAAATGTAGTATTAGAAAGAGCAAAGCCTAAAATTAATATAATAGATTCATCAAAATGCTTAGCGGAATCAGTTGTAACTAGATATTTATCTTAGTTTTTGAGGTGAAGTTATGAGGGAAAAAATACAAAAAATATGTGATGGTTTCAGTGAAAAACATAATTTTTCGGGTGTCTGTCTTGTGAAACGGGGCAATGATGTGATTTTTCAGCAAGGATATGGTTTAGCACACAGAGGTTTTCATATTCCAAATGAGGTTAATACTCTCTTTGATACTGCATCTATTACCAAGGTTTTTACTGCAACAGCAGTTTTGCTTCTAATAGAAAAAGGATTGTTACATTTTGAGGATAAAATTACAGATGTTATAGACCTAAAAGGAACTGCAATCCCAACAGATGTAAGTATTTATAATCTGCTTACTCATACCTCTGGAATAGCTGATGATGCAGACGAAGAAGCAGGGGAAATTTACTCTGATTTATTTATAAATAAGCCAAATTATTCTATTCGAAATACAAGGGATTTTCTTCCTCAATTTGCATTTAAACAACCCATTTTTAAGGCGGGGACGGATGTCAGATATAATAATTGTGCTTTTGTTTTACTGGGCTTAGCCATAGAAAAAACAAGTGGACAAGATTATAGAAGGTTTGTCACAGATAATATTTTCATACCTTTAGGCATGCTAAATACAAAATTTTGTGCAATGGATGAAGTGAATGAAAATACAGCAGAAGGATACATTGCTTGCTATGATAAAAATAAAAATATTACTAAATGGAAGAAGAATATATACTCGTATCCTTCTATAGGTTCTCCAGATAGCGGAGTGTATACAACTGTAAATAACCTTGATATTTTTATCCGAAATCTTAATGAAAATATGTTATTAAATGCAGAATATACGGACATGATATTTTCACCTCATTGTGAATTTGCAAGGCCATTTAAGAAATGGAAACCTGCGCCTAATGCAACAATAAGAAATGGATATGCCTTTGAATTTGTAGAAAATAATGGTGAAGTTTTCTGCATTCGTAAAGACGGTTTAAACGATGGTGTAGGTGCGATGCTTTCATACTATCCCAATATTGATTCAACGATTATAATTCTATGCAATCAAGATTGTGATATATGGCAAATGCACAGAGAAATTCAAACTATAATATATTATGATATGTAAAGGAATAGAGGATAAATATGGATAACATACGCATGGAAGAGTGTAGTATAAAAGATAGAATATAACTAATAAACACAAATACACTTTAAGTGGCATTAGTTCCATGTTCAATATTATTTAAAAAAATAAATGTGACTTGAGTGGTATTAATTTATAGATAAATAGGGTAAGTCAAGAAAATAAACAGAGTTCTAAGTTTCAGGTGGAGTTTTTAGGCCGTAGGTCATTCATCTGAAACTTAGAACTCGTTATCTTTCAATTTTCTACTCTCAATTTCTTATGATTTTAATTCATTCCATTTTACCTATTATATTAAAGTGCATCTTGCCACCAATCCCACTTTTGTAATGAATAAGGTATATAGGAAACAGGGTTTATGGGAGCTAATATCGAGCCTTTTAATAGAGTATTGGTACTGACAGTATAAATAGCACCTAGCATTTTAACTACTTCAAGTTCAGCCCAAGGGTCATGAGGTGAATCTTTTAAAATAATCGCCACTTCTGATGGTTTAGAAGCACTTATGTCATAATTTAAACTCTGTTTAACAAGAGTAGGTGGCAGATCAAAGCCACTGCCATCAACTGCCTTTGAGTATTTAATGTTAAACATAGGTAGACCTGTACCATAAATTCCGGTAATAACTTCGCTAGCATCTTCAGAGTTAAAATTACCAGAAAGTTTTGCCTTAACATTAAAGAATTCTATACCATGTCTACTTATAGTTCCTTGTAAATTGTCACCGTCTACCTTGAAATCAATCTTTGCCATTTTCTTTGGAAGTCCACAGATTTCTCTTCCCATAGCCATTCCCATATCATCAGTTATTGGCATAGAAAGACAGTAGGTTCCAAGTTCTCCATTGTAGTCAGCTAAAATAAATAATCCAGCTTCACTGTATGGTGGACAAAAACTAGTTTTAGGATAATTGGCTATAAAAGCATGTACAAGTGGTCTTGTAGCTGGTTTTAAAGGTGCTGGAAGTATTCTAGCTATAATTTCAGGCTTTGTTTCCCAATACATGGTAAGCATCTCTGCATCATAAAATATTGTTGGTTTACCACCATTTTTAATAATAGAACCCATATCTTTTATAAAACTTCCCATAAATAATTCCTCCCTATATTTAAAAAAATTATTGGATTATTTAATACCACGAATAACACTCATAGATGGGCCACCACCATCAAACATATTTTTTATTCTTAGACCAATGAGTGGATTTAACTCTGGATTTGTCAAAATATAAAACTGTTCATCTTCTATTGCCTTGAAGATAGTAGCTCCAATTGTATCAATAGGCATTCCATTTTTGATAACCTTATGTTTCTGTGCTTCTTCTTGTGCATACAAATCACTTTGATAATATGGCTGGCTCATATCATTTTTATAAATGTCTGGTCTATGTCTCTCACAATTATCTAAATCTGTTTGAATGAAACCTGGACAGAATACAGACATCTTTATCTTGTCTGTTGCGCACTGAAGATCTAAATATGTGGACTCTGAGAGACCTATACAGGCAAACTTTGAAGTATGGTAAGCTGACATACCATTTAAATCAAGAAGACCAGCTACAGATGAGGTGTTTACAATATGACAATCTGTATTCTGTTTTAACATTATTGGAATAAATACCTTTTCGCCATGTATAGCACCCCACACATTAGCTTTCATAATCCATTCCCAATCATTTAAAGAAAGTAGCCAAGCTGGACCTGGAATTACAATACCTGCATTATTAAACAATAGGTCAACATGCTCAAATCTTTCAATAGCTTTTCTACTCAGCATTTCCATATCTTCATACTTCATAACATCCATCTGAACAGAGAGTACTTCAGCCCCTTGTGCCTTAAGTTTTTCTTCTGCTTTCATTAGGTCTGACCCATCAATATCAGCTATAACTATCTTAATTTTTCGTTTTGCACATTCCTGTGCTACTGCAAATCCTATGCCATTTGCAGCACCTGTAATAACTGCTACCTTGCCATTAAAATCTTTCATAATAAAATCACTCCTTAAAATTTATTCCAGTACATATGCTTTCTCAAAACCTGATTGAATTGCATCAGCTATTCTGCCTGGCTTTGAGACATCACCAATCACCTTAACCAGTTGAAAATTTTTCTCTAGTTCTATAACCATTGCATTATTCGGTTTAACACCAAGAGATAATACTACTGCATCTGCATTTATTGAAATAATATCTTCACTTACCATATCTTCAGCGGTAATTCCATCCGCTTTAATGGTAAGAAGTTTTCTTGAAGGGACTAACTTTACTCCACTTTTTCTTAATCTAGTTGTTACGTCAATAAGATTTGGAAGATATGCATCAGGACCAATTTTGTCTTGCATTTCCATAACAGTAACAGTATTACCTTTTGCTACTAAAAATTCTGCTGTTTCAAGGCCTGTCATACCTGAGCCAACCACAATAACGTTTTTATTCTTAATGATTACTTTACCTGATAACACGTCAATTACTGTGCAAACTAAATTGTTTTCTATTCCTGGTATTTTAGGAATTATGGAAGAAGCTCCAGTTGCCATAAATACTGCATAGGGATTCAAAGCTTTTAGATCATCTATTGAAGGCGACGAGTTAAGTCTAATGTCAATATCAAGTTGTTTTAACTGATAGGTCATATTGTTTACTAGCCAATTTAATTTATCTTTTAGAGGAGGTTTACTACCAAAATTAATGCAGCCACCAAGTGATTCCTCTTTTTCAAATAAAACTGGTTTAAAGTCTTTAAGTGCAAGAACTCTACTAGCTTCCATTCCAGAAGGACCACCACCAATTACTGCTACAACTCTTCCTTGTCCATTTTCTTCAAATTTGCTATATTCAAGTTCTCTACCCATCCTGGCATTCACTGCACAATTTGCAACTTTGCAAGACAGTAACTGTTCAATGCAGTGCAAACAGGAAATACAAGGTCTAATTTCTTTTTCTCTACCGCACATTGCTTTTATTGCCCATTCAGGATCAGCAAGTTGTTGTCTTCCAAGAGCTACAAAGTCCAGGTTTCCATCCTTTAGAAGACTTTCTGCAAATTCAGGTTTTCTTATTACGTCACAAGCTATTACAGGAATATTTATAGAGTCTTTAATACCCTGTGAAAGGTGTCTTTTCCAGCCCTCTGGGTATGAAATTGGTTCAATAATTGTGTTTACAGACTCATAAGTCCCTGCACTAACATTGATAGCGTTTACATTGAGGACTTCAAGATATTTTGCTTCATCAATAGCCTCTGTAAGAGTAATTCCACCTTTTATAAATTCATCTCCATCAATTCTTACGGATATTGGGAAATTATCACCACATACATTGTGTATGCCCGCAATTATTTCAGTTATAAACCTCATTCTTTTTGTAAAATCACCGCCGTATTCATCGGTTCTTATGTTTGACTGAGGACTCATAAACTGACCAATAAGATAGCCATGAGCAGCATGAATTTCAACCCCATCTATGCCTGACATTTGTGCAACTTTAGCGCCAAAAATAAATTTTTTAACCAGTTCTTTTATTTCATCAATAGTAAGTTCCCTTGGCATTTCTCCAATTGCAGATGACATTACTGGACTTGGACCAACAATTTGTGTTCCGTGCATCATACTTGCATGGGTTTCCCTGCCTGGATGGTGTAATTGAATGAATATCTTTGTATCATGCCTATGAACTGCTCTTGCAAGTTTTTGAAGCCTAGGTATAAACTTTAAGTCTGTAACGCTGAGTTGGTTTGGAGTTGCAATGCCAGTAACATCATCAATTCTTGTTACCTCTGTGATTATTAATCCACAACCTCCTTTAGCTCGTTCTTCATAATATTGAATTATTTCATCTGAGGCTTCTCCTGTTGAAGAGGCTAAAGATGTTCCCATGGCTGGCATTACTATCCTGTTCTTAATTTCTAATTTCCCAATGTAACCTTTTGAAAAAAGATTTTCATATTTCATAAGTTGTTACCTCCATTCATCAAATTCACTATATCACTTTTTTTTACTTATTTAATTATTCAAAACATAACAAAATAATTGATTTATTTGTGCTTTTTGCACTATAATTATATGGAGGTGAATGCCATGAGTGTAAGCTTTAATAGTGTTTGTAATCAATTTTCAAAAGATTCAGTTAATATTTATTTCAGTGGTGAAGTGAGAACATTATTTAATAATGCAAAATTACTCGCCAGTAATCAGAAAATTTTTGATGAAAATACAATTTACGTTGGAAAAACTTCCACCTTTCAAAAAATGGTAAATAACTTTAAAGAAAATACTTTTGTCTTAACTAATGATAATGGAATGTGTTGCAAAGATTACTCTTCTAATGGAATTAATATAATTGAACTAAAAAGTTCAGAAGATATATTTGAGATATTTAATAGGACAAGTGACTTGTTTTTAGAGGATACTATTGGAAATCAAAATACTTCCTTATTATTAAAATCAGTTTTTTTAGGTAAGGGAATCGATGGAATAATTGAAGTTGCAGCATCTTTATTAAAAAATCCATTAATTTTTGTGGATTCTAACTATAAAGTACTTGCAAATTCAGATATTAAATATATTACAGACCCCATATGGTTAGAAAATCTAAAAAATGGCTACTGTAGCTATGATTTTATAGCAGGAGCAAAAAAATTAAGAAGTGTACAAAAAGCAATTAATGAAGATGCTGTTTTTGAAGTAACCTGCACTGCCAGCACTACATTAAAACTTATATCAAGAGTTGTTATTAATGGAAAACATATTGGTAGCATAATATTGTTAGTTTCTAGAAAACCCTATACATCAAAAGACATGGAGCTACTATCCATTACAAGCAAAATTATGGGCGAGGAGATGAAGAAAAATAATTTTTATAGAAATGCTAGTAATGTAGCTTATTCGGAATTGATTTATGATATCCTTGAGGACAAAATTGTTAGTAGTAAAGTGTTAAAAGAACGTATGAAGAGTGCAGAAATAGTATTAAGCAAAAAACTATCTGTACTTGCTATAGATATTTCAAAATATAAATCAACCCCCAAATATACTAGGCATCTAACTGATAATTTGAGCTCATATTTCCCTAACATTAATACAGTGTATTACAAGGATAATGTTATAATTATTTGCGATTATGATAAATCAAATGTTATCTGGGAAGTTTTTGATGAATTTAAAGCTTTTTTAAGAGCAAATGGGTTGAAGGTTGGAGTAAGCAAGGGCTTTTCAGACATGATGTTTTTAAAAAAGTACTATGGACAATCCGTAAAAGCATTAAAAATTGGAGAAAGTATTGATCCTGAAAATTTATGTATTTTTTATTCTGATATCCAATTTTACGACTTGATTTCTTTAACTTGTAATCAAATAGATTATTCAGAGTATTACCATCCAGCATTAATTAAACTTAGTCAGTATGACCATGAAAATAACTCGGATTTATTCAACACGCTTTATATTTATTTAAAAAACAACCAAAATTTATTAAAAACATCTAAAGAACTATTTATTCATAGAAATACCATGAGTTACAGAATTAAAAAAATTATAAATTTAACAAATATTGATCTTACCTGCAGTGAAACGGTTTTCAATATTATGTTTTCATACAAAGTCATGTGTTATCACAAATTATTTAATAAAACAAGTTGATGGATGTTTAATATTTTATCAACTATTAAACGCTTTTTTGAGTTATTAGCTAATATAACTATAATTAAAAGTATGTTACAATTCATATACTAGAATGATTATTTAACAAGTTTGAAAAATATTTATAGGTATTTATTAAAATAGCTATAAGGCGGTATGGGTGTGAAAAATGATGTATTTACAAGACTTAATGAAAATATTAACAGCATGTGTTTTAGGGGGATTAATTGGTCAACAAAGGCAAAAAAGAGGCATGTCCATTGGATTAAGGACTCATATAGTTGTTTGTGTTAGTGCTGCGTTAGTTCAGATAATTTCCATAGACTACAGTATATTAAATAAATCTAATATTGATGTTATGAGGTTAGGTGCTCAAGTTATTTCAGGAATAGGGTTTTTAGGAATGGCAAGTATAATCAAAGAAGGAAGAAATATTGTTGGACTTACAACTGCAGCAAGTATGTGGTTTATTGCCTGTATTGGACTTGCAGTTGGGAGTAATTTATACATTCCAGCTATAATGGCCACGGTTATTATTTATTTTATCCTTGAAGATGTATTTCACATTGATAAAAAAATTCGTAGCAACAACTTTTGTGAATTACAGCTTGTAATTGACGGAACGGAAGATAGTAATAATAGAATCAAGATGTTCACTTCTGCCATTACAAATGAAAATATACGAATTGTTAACACTGAGATTAATGTTGAAAATAAAACAAATATTATGATAAACATGACCTTAGAACTTCCTCTTCACAAATCAAATAATGATGTACTTCAGGATTTACTTGAAATTGAATTTGTTAAGAAAGCTAGCGTTTCATAAACTATTCAAATGACGGGGATATGCATACTACGGTGATATACATACAAAGAGAGTTTATCAAAATAGAGAGAAATTGACGGTAAGGAGTAATTTAGTTAAGAGTTAAGAGTTAAAAGTTAAAAGTTAAGGAAGATTTTCTGCTGGCGCAGAAAGTCAATTAAAGAAAAAACACAAAAGAAGGTCTATTTCAAAGTAGAGCTTCTTTTTTTAGCATAAAACCATAGTTGTGATGTAACAGAATAATAAAAACTATTGACAAAATTTATAGTATTTGATAATTTATCATTAAACGATATAACATTAAACGATATATATAGGAGGTAAGGTCTTGGCTCGTGGTAAATCACTGGATGATGAGATATTGACGGATTCAAATTATTATATATTGATTACTTTAGTAAGACCAATTCATGGATACGGAATAATGCAAAAAGTTAAAGAAATTTCTAAAGGGGAAATGATAATTGGTCCAGCAAGTTTATATACAACATTAAAAAAATTGCAGGAAGGTGGTTATATTGAATTATTGGAAGATGAAGAGGCTAGACGAAAAAATTACGCATTAACGAATAAAGGAAAAGATATACTCAAAAAAGATATTAACAGAAGGATAGCTATGGTAGAACAAGGAAAAGAATTCTTAAATCTTTTATAGGAGGGAAATAAGATGGATAATAAGTATTTATGGAATATGGGATTAGCTTTTGATGAAGATGGTGTTTTAAAAAAAATGAGCAAATTGGCTAAACAAGGCTGGTTTCTTAGTAAGATGTCTTTGCTTAGATATAAATTTGAAAAAGGAGAACCAAAAGACCTGATTTATTCAATGGACTACAAAGAATTAAAGAAAGATAAAGAGGAATACTTTGAATTATTTGGTCTCAGCGGTTGGAAGCATATGCGTTCTTATGGACCCTATCATTTCTTTTCAGCTCCCATTGGTACGGTACCAATTTATACGGACCAAAAAAGCTATTTAGATAAATATAAAGCCCCAAAAAGTATATATTTAAAAATATTAGAAACAAGTGCATTTACATTATTAATAGCAATTATTAGTTATATATTTTTATTACCTAAAATAAATAATAGGGTATTTGATCTTATTTTATTTTTAGTTGGTTCAGTGTCTTTTATAATTTTAGTACCTTCTCTTATGGTAACTGTAGCTTTTATTTTTAGGTTTAAAAAAGAATTTAATACTAAAGGATAAAATATTTTAGGAGGAAAATTATGTTTAGTACAGATAGGTTGAAAATTACATATACTTAAACATATTAGTATTACATTTAGGAGGTTAAGCCATGAAAAATAATATTGTTTTTGGAATGCCTACATTAATTGAATGTGATGATATAAGGCAGACGGTTAAGGTATGTAGAAATTTATCACTAGATTTTATTGAACTCAATATGAATCTTCCACAATATCAGATTGATTCTATAGATAAAGCTATGTTAAAGAAAATCAAAGAAGAAGAAGAAAACATATTTTTCACAATACATTTAGATGAAAACATTAATGTTTGTGATTTCAATAAGCAAGTGGCTAATGCATATATTAATACTGTATTAGATGCAATACAAATTGCGAAAGAATTAGAAATACCAATATTAAATATGCATATGGCAATGGGGGTACATTTTACACTGCCAGATAAAAAAGTATATTTATTCAATGAATATAAAAACAGGTACATAGATGATTTAAAGAAGTTTCGGGATAGGTGTACTGAAGCCATAGGTAATAGTAATATTAAAATATGTGTTGAAAATACTGGAGGATATAAGGTATTTCAAATTGAAGGTTTAGAATTATTGCTTGAAAGTAAGGTATTCGCATTAACTTGGGATATTGGACACGATCATAGTGCAAATCATAAAGATAGCAGGTTTATTCTTTCAAACAGAGACAGACTATTACACATGCATATTCACGATGCAAAAGGAACTAAAAATCATCTAGTACTAGGTACTGGAGAAATAGATATAATGGAAAAACTTGCAATTGCTAAAAATAATAGTTGCAGTTGTGTGATTGAGACTAAAACAATTGATGCACTTAGGAAGTCTGTGCATTATTTAAAATCTTAAAAAATCAGTTACTTTGGAATATAATTCATAAAGAAAAATGTCTTTATTTCGATTATATAAGTATAGAGAGTGAGGTGTTTTAGATTGGATGATTTCAAAGTAGACGAGATAGTTGATAATCGCTATAGTTATACAGAAAAAGGTGTATGTTATATTCCTATTGATACAATTTATAATGACGAGAATAAGTGTATTTTATTTTTAACGTTTGCTAATGAAAAAATTGAACTTATAAAATTATTTTCAGATGAAAATGTAGAAATAATGAATTCAATAAAATATAAAATCCAAAACATAACTTCATTTGATGAAATATATTCATTGATAGAATGGAGATTTAAGATTTCAAAATCTAACATTGAAGATACTGAAGTAGATAAAGGATATTTTGAAGGTTTAGAAAATGAGATTAAAAATAATGATTTAGATATAGTATCTTTAATAAATTGTGTGAAAGAAATTGGTTCAAAAGAAAGTTACGATTTTTATATACATAATTAGAACTTAAAATAGTATCTTTATTTCCCAAATCATAAGAAAAAAAAATAGAGCTGAAAGGCTCTATTTTTATTTATACAAATATGTGATAAATGGTAAATTATAATATTTAATGTTATAATTTAGGCATGAACTATTAAGATTTGGTTAGATATTTTGGGATGATTCAAAAAATGGAATATCAAAATTTATATTAATAAATACTACATCAAATTTTATTGCTATGATTAATGATGAAATAGTTGGAGTAATACTTTGCGGACAGGATGGACGCGTAGAGAATAGATTTATCATACGGAGGATTAATCAATATGTTAGAAAAAATATTAACAATAAAATTACTGAAAGAGAAATTTGGAGTGTGCAGATTAAATGCAGAAGAATCAATTCCTGAATGGGGGAAAAAGAGTTCGTTTTATTCTATAACAAAAACAGTAGATGAATTATCAATTGTATGTTCCGAAGATTGTGTACCCATGGATATTAAATGTGAAAAAGATTGGAGAGTTCTAAAGGTTCAAGGAACATTAGATTTTTCACTAATTGGAATCATTTCATCAATTAGCACTATATTAGCCCAGGAGAAAATAAGTATATTTGCTATTTCCACATATGATACGGATTATATACTTGTGAAAAATAATGATATCGATAAAGCTATAAATGCACTTTCTAATGAAAAATACGAAATTATTAGTTAAATTACAAATGAAAATTATAGATGGGAGTTAAATATGCTTAAATATATATTACAGGGGCTAATATTTGGACTTGCTTATGTAGCACCTATAGGAACTCAAAATTTATATCTAATAAACACTGCAATGCGAGAGAATAAAATCAAAACATATCAAGTTGCAATTATAACTATTTTTTTCGATATTTCTCTTGCCATTTCATGTTTCTTTGGAATAGGATTTTTGGTGGAAAAATTTTCTGTATTAAAAGGTATAATACTTTTACTTGGCAGTATTGTTGTAGTTTATATAGGCATTGGACTGATTCGTTCAACTTCACAAACATCAGCTGATAAGAGGGTAGACCATTCTTTAATTAAAACTATTGGTTCTTGCTTTGCAGTGACATGGCTAAACCCACAAGCTATAATTGATGGTTCCTTATTATTAGGAGGCTTCCGTACTTCTCTCCCTTCTGAAATGTCAATATACTTTATATTAGGTGTATGTTTGGCATCATTTTTATGGTTTAATGTTTTGGCAACTTTTGTTTCGATGTTTCAAAACAAATTTAATAAAATGATAAAGTGGATAAATCTAATTTGCGGCATAATATTAATATTTTATGGTTTTAAATTAGGATATTCATTTATTCAATTAATAAAATGAGTAAGTATAGCTATATAAGCAATATCATACAATATCTATTAAGTTATCTATGATATCTTTAAAACAGATAGTTTAGAAGGAGGATACGAAATGAAAAATGAAACTCGAACTGTTTGTTTTGATACAGATTTGAACATAGAAGCTTATAGCTTCAAAGGAATTATGCAAAAATTTCCAAACCATTTTCACGAGTACTATGTGATTGGATTTATTGAAAGTGGGCAGAGACATTTATGTTGCAAGAATAAAGAATATACCATTGAAACTGGTGATTTAATTCTGTTTAATCCTCATGATGCTCATACATGCAAACAAATTGATGGCAGAACACTTGATTACCGGTGCATTAATATTCAGCCGGAAGTAATGAGGAAAATTGCACTTGAAATAACTGGTGAAGATTATCTGCCTTATTTTACGGAACAGGTTTTGTTTCACAACGATTTAGTCCCTTCCTTGAGAGAACTACATCTTATGCTAATGCAAGAGGAAAAAGATTTTAAAAAAGAGGAAATTTTTTTAATGATAACTGAGCAATTGATAGCTGAATATGATCATGTTTTTGAAGTAGATGCCATGCAGCAATCCAATGCAGAAATTAAGTCGGTGTGTGATTTTTTCGAAAGCAACTACATGAAAAATATTACACTAAATGAGCTGAGTGATTTAACTGGATTAAGCAAATATTACTTGGTACGCTCTTTTACTAAGCAAAAAGGAATATCACCATACAGCTATCTTGAAACCATTAGAATTGGTAAGGCAAAGAAATTTTTAGAACAGGGCATAACCCCAATAGATGTGGCATTGCAAACGGGTTTTACAGATCAAAGCCATTTTACAAATTTTTTTAAAAAACTTATTGGGCTAACTCCAAAACAATACATGAATATTTTTAAAGGCGAATGTAGGAGTGCAGAAGATGACTGACAAAGAATACTGTAGCAAGGTTGTTTATTTCAGAGGGAAAACAAATTGTGAAATTAAGGAGAAAAATAAATGATGTCAGAACAAGATGAAAAATGCGTTATAGTAATAGATGAAGATCTACCATTGGGAATAATTGCAAATACCGCAGCGATATTAGGAATTACATTAGGAAAGCATATCCCAAAAATTGTGGGAGAAGATGCTACTGATGCTTCAGGACAAAAACACTTAGGTATTACTAAAATACCTGTTCCAATCCTAAAGGGAAATAAGGAAATACTTAGAGAATTGAGAAAAAGATTATACACCTGTGATTTTGATGATATTATTGTGGTGGACTTTTCTGATGTCGCGCAAGGTTGCAATGTTTACAGCCAATATCTACAGAAAGCGTCAACTATATCAGAGACAGAACATATTTATTTAGGTCTTGCAATATGTGGTAATAAGAAAAAAGTAAACAAGTTAACAGGGAGTATGCCTTTGTTAAGATAAGGTGTAGATTTTTCACGAATGTTATTTTTTAAATAGAGGAGTGCGTTATTATGGATATAAGGTTAGAAAGCAAATTTAATTATGAGTACAAAGAGAATATTTTAAAACATCACATTTATTTTCTATCAAAACACAGGGAAGGACATTTTGTGAAACAGAAGAAGAATTTACTAAATGGTATTTATGGATGAGAGAAAAAAATATAGAAAATTTCAATGACAACACTCAAAATTTTTATGTAGCATATGAAAATGATAAGCCTGTTGGTGTTACACCAAATGTATTGTAATAGGAAAACCTATGTCATTTATATGTAAATTTTATGATAATATATGGGAGGGATAATTTAGTGAAGGTTACTGATTACTCAAAAATAGCAAATAAGTATGATAAGAATCAGTACAGGCAAAATATTAAACAAGATTTTAAGTTATCAGAATTAATTGGGAAAGGTGTATATGATAAATATAATGTACTGGATTTAGCATGTGGAACAGGTATTTACCTTAGCAATCAAATGCAGTATTTTAATAGCAATAATATTAATTGGTATGGATTAGATGCTTCAAACAAAATGTTAGATGTTGCAAAAACTAAAGTCGAAAATGTAAAATTTACCAACGGACTAGCAGAAACTATGCCCTACGATTCAAATAGTTTTGACTATATTGTAAACAACTATGCATTTCAGCATTTTACTAAAAAGTCAGAAGTATTAAATGAAGTAGCCCGTGTATTAAAGAAAAATGGAACTTTTAAAATACATAATATAGCAATACATGATATGAAAAAGTGGTGGGTTTATATATATTTTCAAGGTGCATATATTGAGGATACAAAAAGGTTCTGGGAAAAGGAATTAATTTATAATGAACTATTTAATAGAGGATTTAATGTGAATTTACAAATTAAATATAATATGAGAGCTCAAAAAATATCTAACTTGTTAGCATATGCAGAAAATAGGGATATATCGATATTGACTTTATTGAAGGATTCTGATTATGAGAAGGGATTAGAAAAAATGAAATATGAGATATACAAAAATCCCAATGCTACAGTAGTATGTGATTTTGCTGAGCTGTTTTGTATAGCAGAAAAACTGTAACTTATAATGGTATTAGCAATATAAATTATGAACCAGGAGGAATTCCCATAAAAGTGGAAGTGAAATAAGTGAGTTAAGGTGGTTTACTGGAGATAAGGCATCTGAAAAGAAATAATAAGTCAAAGATTCTGAGGATATTTTGCGGTAGGCGAAGAGCCATTACCTGCGCATATTGATAGATGTAATGGTTATGGCGATGAAGCATACCACAAAATAGACCAGAATACTGACTTGTTATTTCTTTGATGATGCCTAAATTACCAATGCTTATTGTACCTCATAGAAAAGAGCAGATTAAGGATTATATTAATGGTAATATTGGTGTAGTCAAAGATTTAAAGAACAATATATTATTTTTTAAAATAATTAAATTAATAGGAAAACATTGATTTTTCATTTTAGGCATTAATATTAGCATTAGTAGCAAGTTATTTTAAGGGAACTAATAAATTAGTAAGTATAATATTTAGTATATTTTCAATTATTTTATTCAGCATATGGATAATAATACAAGGAGGAATTTATGGAAAAATATAATATTGTCTTTGGCGAATCAGCATTAGGAACATTTAGACAAGCACAAAGTGTATTCCCTGGATTGGATGGGAAAAGGATTCCATTTTGTGATGATTTATCATTAGGACCATTATTTTTAGATATAGAAAAAATGATTAACACAAGAAAAATTTTGAGTGAAGGTGTTTTTAGTAATTTGCATCAAACATACGGTGAAAATTTTGAAACAGAGTATAATTATTTAATTGAAATTATAGAAATATTGGGTCAAGATGACGTAATAATAATTTGGACAGCAAATGGTGTAATTGATAGATGTGGGTCATTGTTTATACAATATATGCTAAGAGATAAAGAGTGCTCTGTATACGAGATTAATGCCTCAAGTGTTAATATAATAAATAAATTAGGTACAAAAATTGAAATTAAAGATGTAGGGCATTTGTCTAAAGATAATCTTATCTCATTAATTGGAAGAGAAACATTAATTTCAAAATCTGAAAGAGAAAGTAATGTGAATGAATGGATAACTATTGTGTCTGAAAATAAAGAACTTAGAATATATAATGAAAATAAAATAATAAATGTAGAGAATAACTATTATGATTCTTTGATTTTAAGATATACTGAAAATCACTATAAAAAGTCTATGAGAGTCATTGGAAGTGTTCTTGGTAACTGTGGTCAAGTCGTAAAAGATGGATATTTAAAGTGGAGAACAATTGAATTAATAAATCAAGGTACTCTAAAATATAGATTAGCTTCTGATGATGAATATTTAAATCAAGGAATAATTAAATATACAATTGATCTTGCAAATTTGAGGTTATTTGAAATTAAAAAATGATGACAAAAATTGAAGACAAGATAGAAATATACGGAACCACCTAGCATATAAATTATAATATTGCTGGTACTATATATAATAAAAATGGAATGATATTATAAATATTACAGGGTCTATAGTAAGTAATATTATACGAGGTGCTATTTAAATGGAGAATATTGATATTAGACAAGTTAAAGTTAATGATTTTGAGGATATTTACTCACTAAACAAAGAATTGGGTTATGAATATGGAAAAGAAAAAGTTAAGGAACGAATTCAGTATGTGTTGGATAAAAAACATGATATAGTTTTTGTGGCACAGGTAGATTGTGAAGTGATTGGATATATTCATGGTAGTCCTTATGAATTGCTTTATTCAGATTCATTAATAAACATTTTGGGATTTGTAGTTAAAGAAAAGTACAGAAATAGTGGAGTGGGTAATTTGTTGATTCAGCAACTGGAATCTTTGGCAAAGTGTAAAGGATATACGGGCATTAGGCTCTCATCAGGCATTAATAGACTAGAAGCACATAGGTTTTATGAAGATCATGGATACATTAGTAATAAGGACCAAAAAAGATTTATTAAATTATTATATATGTAGAAATTAAGCCGGCACTATTTGAAAAATAGTGCCGGCTTAATTTATTTAGTTTACAAATACTTGCATTAATATATATAGTATATAAAAAAATATGGACAAAATAAATAGAACTATAAAAAATATAGCATAATTTGAAAATATATGTAAATGAATAAATGACTAAACTTGTACTTTATTTATAGAAATATGTTAATATATGGATTATAATAGAACAGTAGTTGTAAATAAGTAAATTTGTTTTCTATAATAGAATAAATTGTGGAAAAATCTACAAATATTATAAAGAAGGAATGGTTATAATTGTCTGGTAAAATAAAGGATATAATTGATAATATCATTGAAGAACGGTCAAATGGAAATCCCGCCATTGCTGAAATGACTAAAGCAAAATTAATTCTTAAGGGAATTAATCCAAGCAAATTTCATAGTTACTCAACTGACGATAGGGCAATCATGGAAAAACTTCTCAATATTTCGGATTTGTTAAATGTAAAAAGGTTAGAAAATAATGATGTTAAAATTAAAGCTGTGTTTTCAACAAAATGTTTAGAAAATGAGGTTGCATTAGATATTAAAAGTCAGTTGAAGGGTTGTAATGCAAGATTAGTAATATATTTTGCTTCCCCAATTTTTGATCAAGGAAGGCTGAGCAATTTGATGAAAGTAGCTTTTGAGGATAGCACTGTAGTTGGTTGTTCTACTGCTGGTGAAATAGTTAGTGGTAAAATGCTTAAAAATTCTGTTGTAGCAATGGCTATTAATGAAAATATTGTTTCTGATGCAAAAGTAGAAATAATTGAAAATATGAAAGAAAATATAAGCGTTGGAGAAGTATTTTGCTCTTTTGATAAATATTTTAATGAGAGTTCATATAATATGGATGCAACAAAATACGTTGGTATAGTATTAATTGATGGTATAAGTAGAAAAGAGGAAAAAATGATGGATTTGATAGGGAATAGAACTAATGTTATCTTTGTTGGTGGGTCTGCAGGAGATGATTCGAAATTTGTTAAAACACATGTTTGTGCAAATGGAAAGGCATTTACTGATGCTGCGGTTCTTATAATGTTGAAAATAAGTGACAATGCTGAGTTTAATGTTATTAAAACACAAAGTTTTAAAGCTTCGGATCATATTTTAATTGCAAATAAAGTAAATGAAGTAACAAGAGAAGTAATTGAATTTAATAACAGACCTGCAATTTTTGAATATGCTGATGCAGTAGGCGCAACTTCAATTGAAGCTGCACCCAACTACTTTATGACTAATCCCGTAGGTTTATTGGTTGGAGAAAATAATATATTCATAAGGAGTCCTCAAGGACTAAATGGTACAAATATATCGTTTTATTGCAATATTTTAGAAGGAATGGAAGTAAAATTACTCGAGCCTACAGATATTATTGAAGACACTAAGAAAGCTATTGAAAATCAAGTCAATGATTTTGGTGAAATTAATGGTATCATAAATTTCAATTGCATAGAGAGGACAAGCAAATTAGAGGAAAATAATCTTCAAAAGCAGTATGCTGAAATATTTAGCGATATTCCAACAATAGGTTTTTCCACTTATGGTGAAGAATTCATAGGACATATGAACCAAACTTCTACCATGTTGATTTTTAGATCAAAAATTAATTCATAAACAGGATTATTATTCTTAAGAGATCAAGCAAAATATAATTAAAACATTTTGAAATGGAGCAATGAATTATGGATATTATAAAAAGTCATTTAATCAAGGCAAATGTACTTATTGTCGATGATTGTTCTTCAAATGTTAACTCATTGACCGTGATACTTGAGAAGAAGGAATATAATGTTAGAGCTATGGCTAGTGCCGAATTTGCCCTGCAATCGGCAAGAGAAAACCCGCCAGATATGATTCTACTTAAAGTCAATATGCCTATTACTGATGGATATAAAATTTGTGAGATTTTTAAAAGCGAGGAAAGACTTAAGAAAGTTCCAATAGTTTTTATTATTACAAGCATCCAAGCTTTCGATAAGGATAGAATATTTTCTTGTGGAGGCGATGATTATATAACTATGCCATTTAACAATAAAGAAGTTCTTTCACGGGTTGAGACACAGTTAAAACTGACATTCATGGAGCAAGGATTTGAAGCCTTAGAAAATAGCAGAACAGAGAGAGCAGAAGAACTACGAGAGATAACTGCTGAAATTAAAGAATTTAATGTTTTATTAGGAGAGGAAATTGCTGAGCGTACAAAAACTGAAGAAGCTTTAAAGGAAAGTGAAAAAAAGCTGAGGCATTCATTAGAATTACAAAAAAGATCAGAGGAAGAAAGAAAAAGGGTAGATGAGATTGAGGAGTATGATAGGATTAGAACAGAGTTCTTTTCTAATATTTCTCATGAGTTAAGAACTCCAATAAATGTAATTTTTTCTGCACTTCAGATACATGAACTTAAACTAGAAGGTTGTTCATGTAAAGATTCAAATACAGATATATATAAATATACAAAGATAATGAAACAAAATTGTTTTCGGCTTTTGAGGTTAGTTAATAATTTGATTGATATTACAAAAATGGATTTAGGTTACTTTGAGATAAATGAAACTAATAATAATATAATTAGTCTCGTAGAAGATATAACTTTATCTGTAGCTGATTATATAGAAAATAAAGGGTTATCCCTAGTATTTGATACAGATGTAGAGGAGAAAATTATTGCCTGTGACCCAGAAAAAATAGAGAGAGTTATTATGAATCTATTATCTAATGCAATAAAGTTTACTCCTTGTGGTGGTAGTATCATGGTTACTATAGAGGATGGTATTGATAATATTTGTTTGACAGTAAAGGATACTGGAAGGGGAATTCCAAAAAATAAACTAAATGTTATTTTTGAACGTTTCGTACAAGTTGACAAATCACTTGCTCGAGATCATGAAGGTAGTGGAATAGGGCTATCACTAGTAAAGGCATTAGTAGAACTACATGGTGGAACAATATCAGTAGAAAGTGAAGTAGGTTATGGCAGTGAATTTATTATTTATATTCCATGCAAACAGGTAGACAGGGATAATGATGAAATTGCAACTTCGGAATCAGTAAGTGAAAAATTCATACAGAAACTCAATATAGAATTTTCGGATATATATAAATAGCTACATATAAGCAAGCATATGCTGCTACAACGCTTGATACGGAAACAGATGATTAGATATCAAGCCGTTTAGTCTTATGGTTTTAATGTCTAAAATAAATGCACTAGAATTAATCTTTGTATTCTAATATATCACCAGGTTGGCACTTAAGTTCATGGCAAATTGCCTCAAGGGTAGAAAATCTTATAGCTTTTCCCTTGCTATTTTTTAGTATAGATAAGTTGGCATTTGTAATTCCAACCCTTTGCGCTAATTCAGAAAGGGAAATCTTTCTTTTTGCCATCATTACATCTAAATTTATTATAATTGCCATTTTATCCTCCACTATATAGTCAGATCATTTTCATTTTTAATTTCAATAGCATTTTTAAATATATTGGCAAGAACTAATACCAATAATCCCAATAAAACAAAAATTATGAATTCCGAGTCTGTGACTAAACCAGTATTATCAAAATCAAAAGCTAAAAAATGACTTTTAAATTTCAACCAATCTTTGATAAAAACATAAACTGAAATTATAAATAAACAAATTGATATTCTTTGCATCTCTTTCGACGTTTGCTTTTACAAAGGGCATTTTATCAATAATAAGTGTATCATTTATTTTAATTAATTCACGAATTATTTCAAGAACAGAACAATAAGCAACTATAGATAAAATCAACATAAATAAAGATGATTTAATTGTAAAATAATTGGGAAATATAAAATAAACCAGTACAGATAATACAAGACTAATTATACCTAAGGCATAAATAATAGCCAATAAAAAAGCGATTATATCTTTAGATCCATTTGATTTAGTGTTCATGATATTTACCTCCAAATTTAAAACAATTTATATATTTATATTACTATAGATTATATTGTATTGCAACAATTATTTATTGATATTCGATAAATAATTGTTGCATGTCAGTTATTTACCTGATGAAAACACCTTAAGTAATTGTTTAGCTATAAAATAGCCTGCTACAGCGAAAACAGCAACCAAAATTCCCAATACATGTAAACTTTGACTTTCAAAGATAATCGCTGATAAAAAACCTAAGCATATTGCAAAGCCAAAAATAAAGAATGGTTCTAAATTTTTAAAAGCTATTATTCTTAAATTATATTCTAAGTTTCTCTTTTTATAGGCTACATAAGTCAAATACAAAAAAAGGCAAGTTAGTATAAAAAATATTAATAACTTTAATCCAAAATCATTATAATAAAAAGTTCTGTACATATTATTAACTCTATTTGGTACTGTATTAAACCACATTTGACTGGCTCCATTGTATCCATAAATATTTAGCCAACCGCTAACTTTAACAAAAATTAAACCTCTAAAATTATTAAATGTCTGATATTTCATAACTATATCTTGAACTACAGATGTTATAAACCCTGGTACTGCAAGCATTATTCCTCCTACTATACCGGATACTATACTATTTCCCATAACTGCCTGTGCTAGCATTATAAAAGTAAAAATGCAGATGTACTGAAATGTATCCATAAAAAACCATTTGACTATATCAGAATATGGATTTAATGAAGTATCAAGGCTATTAATATTTGCGGCATAAATCAAACTTAAAAATATGTAGGTAACTACAAAACTTATGAGTATGCTTATCACTCCAACAATCCACTTATTAAGTATTATCTCTTTTCTTGTAAATGGCATAGAAGCTATAAATCCTTGAGTTTCACTGGTCTTTTCGCCCATAAACAAAACTACGGCTAATATTATTATAATAAACGCCATTGCGATAAAATAGCGATCTTTTATATAAAGTCCATTGTTGAACCATCTATTAGTCCATATCCTTCCAGTCTGTTTTATAGATGTTTTATTTAGATTTAGCTCTGAAATAACACCGTAAACTTTAAAATATAAGAGCATAAAAATAGTTAAAATGGTTACCCATCTTATATTTATCCATTCCTTATAAAAAAGAGCTTTGTTTATAATTTTATTCATTTTTATCCTCCTGTTTTACGAAATAGATAAACATGTCCTCAAGACTCATATCTACAATTTCTATAAATTCAGCCCCTATATCATAAAGCTTTTTTTCAAAATCTTCGGTGTAATCTTTAGTGATTATGTAATTTACTCTACCTATAGACTCAATCTTAATTATTTCATTAAGATAAGAAAGCTCTTTATTTATATCAGTGCCATCTTTAAATACCACTTGGAGTTTTCTTATGCTATTTTTAGCTTCTTCCATAGAACTTGTTAGTTTTATTTCACCATGTTCAATTATTGCTACATTGTCACATATTCTCTCCATATGATCTAGGTGGTGTGATGAAATAAATACAGTTACCCCCCTTGAAGCCACTTCATCTAAGATAATGGACATTATTTCCTTCTTAATCACAGGATCAAGGCCCGATGTGGGCTCATCAAGTATTAGGATATCTGGTTCTATGCTTAGATTTAAAAGAAGAGCTGCTCTCATCTTCATGCCTTTGGAAAGATCTCTTATTCTTCGTTCTGTAGGAATTTTTAGTTTTTTATTAAGTTCTTCAAATCTTTCCTCTGAAAAATCCTTATAGGTTTTCTTATAAAATTTCACCAGTTCCTTTACTTTGAAAGAGGAAAAATACTGATTTTCATCAGATACATAACCAATCTTCTGTTTTACTCTATTGTTATCAAATACATCCTCACCATCTATTAATATAACTCCATCATCAACTCTGTAAATACCTGTAAGGCATTTTATTAATGTAGTTTTCCCCGCACCATTTTCACCAATTATTCCAAATATACTACCTTTGTTTATATGCAAATTTACATTTTTAAGAATATATTTATCGTCTATTTTTTGCTCACATTTTTTATATCTATCAAGTTAACACCTCCATTTTAAAAATCTAAAACTCTCTATAAATTTCATTAAATAAATCAAGCATCTTATCTTTACCAAGACCTATATAATGTGCTTCTATAATTATTTTTTTCATATGTTCTTTAATTTCTTTCATCTTTTCTTCATCCATGGTAGGTTTGAAATTTTCTGCTACAAAGGTTCCTTTACCGCGCATAACCTCAATTGCACCCATTCTTTCAAGCTCATTATATGCCTTGCTTATAGTATTGGGATTGATAGTTAAAATGGATGCAAGTTCTCTTACAGAAGGCAGCTTATCGCCTGGCTTTAATATCCCTTTTATTATATTTTCTTTTACTTTCTCAATGATCTGTTCATAAATAGGTTTACTTCTTCTGCTGTCTATAGTTATCAATGACTCACCTTCTTTCAAATAAATTTAAATTTCACTATTTACATTACGTGTACTGCGTGTACTATATCATGTAATACACATAATATAATACTATATCCTTATATTGTCAAGTACCAATTAAGGCATTATCAAAAAAATAATGTGATTTTTCTAATTTGCATTAATCGGTACGATATATTGACATATATTCCTGTATTTGCTATTCTGCTATTATAATAGTGATGATAAAAAAATTATTTTAGGAGGAATCAGAAAATGAGTGATATGTCATTGGTTAGTAATGCATTTCAAACTTTTATTAAGGAAGCTCCAGAATATCAAAAGATATGGATGGAAACAGTACAAAAATTAGATGGTGCAAGTAAACTAGATTCAAAAACAGAGGAACTAGCATATATTGCAGTATTAGCTTCCGTAAGACTTGAAAATGGGTTACCTTTTCATGTTAAACATGCAAAGTCTCTTGGAGCCACAAGAGAAGAAATAATAAGTGCAGTCTTAGTTGGATTACCAGCAGTGGGAAATACAGTAATTCAAGCATTGCCCATAGCAATAAATGCATATGATAATGAATAAAGGATGGCACTAAAAGGTGAGATATATGGAACATTGGTTTGAAGTAGAGAAAATTGATGAAGAAACCTATGTTATAAGTGAATACGGACATTGGGAAAAAGTACATTCTTATTTACTAATAGGCAAGGAGGCAGCTATTTTAATAGACACGGGACTGGGAATAGGGAATATTAAAGATGAAGTTGATAAGTTGACAGATTTACCTGTGATAGTAGTTACAACGCATGTACATTGGGATCATATAGGTGGACATGCATTATTTCATAAAATTTGTGTTCATAAGGATGATGCAGAATGGCTTAAAAATGGCATTCCTGTTCCACTTAGTGCAACCCTAGAAAATATTATGGCAGAACCTTTCAGTAGAAAGCCACCAATGGATTTTAACATAGACAATTATAAAATTTATACTGGAGAGCCAACTAAGATATTAAATGACAATGATGTTATAGATATTGGTTCAAGAAAAATCAGAGTTATACATACTCCAGGACATTCACCAGGGCATATTTGTCTTTTTGAAGATGAAAAGGGGTATTTATTTACTGGGGACTTGGTTTATAAAGGAACATTATATGCATTCTATCCAAGTACAGATCCTATGCTGTTTAAACAATCTATTGATAAAATTAGTAGATTAAAAGGAATAACGAAAATACTACCTGGACATAATGATTTAAATTTGCAAGTAGAATTAATAAGCAATATTAAAAATGCATTTAAAGATATAGAAGATAAAGATATGCTAAAACAGGGGAACGGAATATTTGATTTTAATGATTTTAGGATACAAATATAAAGATGAATTTTACTATTGACCTTGCCCAAGGGGCAGGGTTTATATTCTTATAGAGGTGATTTTACATGAATACAAAAACAGTATACGACCAATTTAATATTTCTCCAAAAGCATTAAGAATATATGAGGATTTGGGTATAGTGGTTCCAAAGAGGGATGCGAACAACTATAGAAATTATAGTGAAGATGATCTATTGAAATTAAAGCAATTAACTGTTTTAAAAGAGATGGGCATTGCATTAAAGGATATCAAGCGACTCTTAGACAAACAATTTGATGAAGACAAAATAATACATGCACTGGATCTTCAATTAAAAGCTGTGGATAATAAAATTAGCCAGTTAGAAAACATTAAAATTACTCTGAAGCAAAGCGTCAATGAGGCATTAAATTCGCCTGGAGTTACTGATTTTGGTGAATATTTCAATAAGATAGATATATGCCTTAGTGAAAACAAAGGAAAAAGGGATGATTGGCTTGACAAATGGGGCTTTGATTCCTGGGCCACTAATTATGATGATTCAGTTAAGGAGAACGTAGGTGGGGATTTAGACCTATTTGAAAATTATGATTTTGTATTAGAAAGTGTAAGTAAAATAATATCTAAATACAAGGCACTAAAGGTGATTGATATTGGATGTGGAACAGGAAATTTGTATGGAAAAATGAATGATAGTATAGAATTCACTGGAGTAGACCAAAGTATAGAAATGCTTTTAAAAGCAAAGGGCAAATATCCTGATATTAAGCTCCGGTTAGGAAACTTTTTAAATGAACCTTTTATAAAAAATCAATTTGATGTGGTAACGTCAACCTTTGCATTTCATCATTTGAATTTTGTAGAAAAACAGAAGGCAATAAATCTATTAATGGGATACTTAAAAGCTGATGGGACAATTATTATTGCGGATTTAATGTTTTTAAACAATATGGAGAGAATTAAAGAAAAGGAATATCTGATCCAAAAAGGCAGAGAGGATTTATGGGATATAATTGAGGATGAATATTATACGGATATTGAAGAAATGAAGAATTATGCAGAACAGTTAGAATATGAAGTTAATTATGAACATATATCTAATTTTACGTGGATATTAGAAATTAGTGGCAAATAAATCCAATGTAATCTTGAATTTGAAACAATTGAAAGACAATTTTAAGAAACTTTAGATAAGTTAAAATAGATAACATAAACATAGATTCTTATGAAGTGCCGTCAATGTGGATAATGAAGACACTTTTTTTCTTCGCATAGCGCTGCAGTTATGTTATAATTTAATTTTGAGATATAAGGTGAATTTAAATGGGAATTTGTTTGTATGCGAAGTAAATAAAATATGTATGCTTTGGAAAAAATACATTAGTATAAGGGCAACGATTAATTGTTATCTGTATTACTAAAATTGGGGATGGTGAAAGGTTTGATTAGTTTAATTAACATAATTTTTAATGTACTTTATTATGCAATATTTATTGAAGTGATTTTATCTTGGGTTTATGCTAATCGCACAAATCAATATATAGAATTATTGCATAAAGTTACGAGCCCTCTTCTTCAACCTGGTAGGATGATTCAGGAAAGATATTTTAACAATACGATGATTGATTTTTCACCGTTAATAGCAATTGCTATTATAACAATATTAAAAAAAATTGTGTTTAGTATATTGGTAGTATTGGGTATATAAGGCATCTTCAAAGAAATAACAAGTCAGTTTATGGTCTATTTCGTGGTATGCAACGCCTTCCATAACCATTACATATATCAATATGCGCAAGGTTTTGGCTCCTCGCCTACCGCAAAATATTCTCAGAATCTTTGACTTGTTATTTCTTTTCAGATGCCTTAATTATTTTTATACAGGTTTTACAACTTCCCAGTAAATTAATTTTTTGTCTCTATTAATTTCTTTCATACCAGATTTTTCTAATATTCTTGCTGAAGGTCTGTTATCAATCAAGCAATCTGCTTTGAATACTTTAACATTTTCATTAGAAAGTGCCCAAGCCATAATGGCTTTTAATGATTCAAAACCGAAACCTTTTTCTCTTTCATTTTCTACTAATCCAAAGCCAACTTCAACTTCACCTTTTCCATTGGGTTTTCCGTGAAAACCTATATCTCCAATAACTTGCATATTGTCTTTTTTCACAATCATCCAAAATTCAAATCCACTTGGAATTTTGTCCTTTTCTAACGACTTATTTATAATCGGCAAAATATCCATAGTGTCATTTGTAGGCCAGCTTTTATTTGTTTTAATTCCAAGTTTTTCAATTTCATTGTTATTTCCTGCTAATAATGCTTTAGTTATTTCAAGGGTTACTGGCATTAAAATTAATCTGTGTGTATCTATGTTTTTTAAAATCATTTTATTGTCCACCTTTCAATATTATAATGCCTCAATTAGATATATTATTCCATAACTTTAGAATGTGATATGGTTTACATAGTAGAAGATAAAGATTAAAATTAATATAAGATATATAGAATCATGAATTTAAAATAATGGTATACATAATTATGTTTAAATAAATAAGGTGGAAGGGGAAATAAAATATGGAAAAGACTTGGTGGAAAGAAGGAGTAGTATATCAAATCTACCCTAGGAGTTTTAAGGATTCCAATGGAGATGGAGTAGGCGATTTAAGAGGTATAATTGAAAAATTGGATTATTTAAAGGAGCTAGGTGTTAATATTATATGGTTATCTCCAATTTATCAATCACCAAATGATGATAATGGTTATGATATTAGTAATTATAGACGAGTGATGAAGGAATTTGGAACAGAAGAGGATTTTAATGAATTATTAAAAGAGATGCATAAAAGAGGACTTAAATTAATAATGGATTTGGTAGTAAATCATACTTCAGATGAGCATGAATGGTTTGCCGAGAGTAGAAAATCTAAAGATAATCCTTATAGAGATTACTATATATGGAGAGATGGAAAGGGTGAAAATCCTCCAAATAATTGGGGATCATTCTTTAGTGGTTCGGCTTGGGAATATGATGGGACAACAGGGCAATATTATCTTCATTTGTTTTCAAAAAAACAGCCAGATTTAAATTGGGAAAACGTAAAAGTAAGAAATGAAGTATATGATATGATGAAATTTTGGCTGGATAAAGGAATAGATGGATATAGGATGGATGTTATTAATTTTATTTCAAAGGTACCAGGATTTCCAGATGGTGAAAAGGGAGAAAAAGATCTTTACGGCAATGGGTTTCCATTTACAGCTAATGGACCAAGAATTCATGAGTTCTTACAGGAGATGAACAGAGAAGTTTTAAGTAAATATGATATTATGACTGTAGGTGAAACACCAGGTATTACCCCTGAAATCGCAAAACTTTATGTGAATGAAGATAGAAATGAGTTGAATATGCTATTTCAATTTGAACTTATGGATATAGATTGTGGAGCTGATGGTAAATGGGACGTTACCGACTGGAAATTAACCACTTTTAAAAATATAATGTACAAATGGTATGATGGCTTAAAGGAAAACGCTTGGAATTCGTTGTTTTTAAACAACCATGATCAGGCAAGACTAGTATCACGGTTCGGTAATGATGGGGAATATAGAGCACAATCGGCTAAGATGCTTGCAACCTTTATTCATACATGGCAGGGGACTCCTTATATATATCAAGGTGAAGAAATAGCCATGACAAATGTTAAGTTTAAACACATTGAAGATTATAAGGATATAGAAATTCAAAATATGTTCAAAGAAAAATCACAACAGGGAGTACCTAAAGATGTATTATTAAAGGCAATTTATGCAAAAGGAAGAGATAATGCTAGAACCCCAGTGCAATGGGATAATTCCATAAATGCAGGCTTTTCAGAAGCTGTACCATGGATAAAGGTGAATCCAAACTATAGTGACATAAATGTAGCAAATGCTTTAAAGGATAAAAATTCGGTATTTTATTATTATCAAAAACTAATTAAACTGAGAAAAGAACATGAGGTAATAGTTTATGGTGACATAGATATTTTGCTTTTAGACCATGAGAGTATATTTGCTTATACAAGAAGTTATAATGATGAAAAATTATTAGTTGTGCTTAATTTTTATGAAGCTGAGACAGAATTTAAATTAGAAAAAAACTTAGAGTATAAAAAAGCAGAATTGTTGATAAGTAATTATCAGGTTAAAGATCAACAGTTTAGTGATATTATATTAAGACCATACGAAGCTAGGGTGTACTTGTTAAAATAATAAGTTGAATAGAAAAGCTTCTAACATAGAAGAATAAGATAATAATACATAAAGATAACACAGATAAGAATATGATATAAATCTGAAAAGTGGTATGATTTTATTCTAATCATTATTAAATATGAAATTTTACTAGCGATAAAAAAATTGTTATCACTAAAAAATGGAGGAAAACATTATGACATTAAAAGAAATAAAAGTAGAAGATCTAAATTTAAACCCTTTTACAACAATTAGAAAAGACTGGCTAGTAGTAGCAGCAGGGAATAAGGAAAAGGTGAATGCAATGACTGCCAGTTGGGGTGGGCTGGGTATAATCTGGAACAAAAATGTAGCAACTATTTACATTAGACCACAACGTTATACAAAAGAATTTATAGATAGAGAAGATACATTTTCTCTAACAGTATATGATGAAAAATATCGAGCAGCTCTTAATCTACTTGGCAGTGTATCTGGAAGAGACGAGGATAAAATAAAGGAGAGTAAGCTTACGGTGGAATTTGAGGAGAACACTCCTTATTTTGAAGAGGCTAAACTCGTGCTAATATGCAGAAAGCTTTACCATACAGAACTAAAGCCAGAAAACTTTGACGTTCATGCACTTATTGATCAAAGTTATACAGATAATGATTATCATACTATGTATATCGCTGAAATTGTAAAAGCCTACCAAATAAAATAAAAAGAAGTTAAAAGTTAAGAGTTATGGAAATTTTGCCTTGGGGCAAAATAACTAATAGAGAACAAACTGAAAATAGAGAATTAGAACGTGGTTTTCTTGGTGATAATTGATCATAATATATAGAGATGTCATTAGATTTGTTTAAACAAATCTAATGACATCTCTATTTTGATATTCTCTCTTTGATTTTGCACATATAGATATAGGAAAGTTAAATAAAAATTCATATAATATAATTTACAAAATACATTGACACATATTTACAATAGCTTATAATAGTAAGTATACATACGATATGTGTACTTACTATTATAAGAAGGAGGAAGCTATATGGAAATACAAAATATATTAGGATATTTGCTTAACACAAGTGCAAGATTCATTAAGAGAAAAATGGATAAAAATTTGGAAGCATATAATCTTACAACATCACAGTGGGCTGTTATAAAATTGTTGTTTAATAAAGAAGAATTAACACAGGCTGAAATTGCGACTGAATTAAGAGGGGATAAAGCAACAGCAGGATCTGTTATTTTAAATCTATATGAAAAAAATTTTATTGATAAGGCAATTGATAAAAACGATAGAAGGTCTTACGTGATTACATTAACTGAAAAGGCAAAAAATGCAGTGAAGGAAATTGACTTGATAGCTGAGAATGTTACAAAGGAAGCTTTGGTGGGACTAAGTGATGAGAATACTAAGGTATTATACCATGCTTTGAAGCAAATTATTAGTAATTTATCAAAGGAGGAGCAAAACAATGACTTGGAAACAAGAAATATTTAGAGCACTTTTTTTAGCTTTTGGTGCAGGAGAAATCATAACAAATATACAATATCTTGTTAAAAAAAATGGAATAAGCTTAGCAAGGAAGCAACATCAGGAGTTACCGCATAATTCCACAGATAAAGAGATGATAATTAAAGTTATATGTATGTTATTAGTTGGTGTTATGTTTTTCGTGGTCGCTTTAATTTCATATGTGACTCATAGGTATTTTGATTTAATAATGCTTAGTTCATTAATTATATTTTCAATGTATGGAATTGGAGAAGCTGTATATTATAGATATTGGAAAACAGTTGGATTCGCATTATCTACTATAGTTCTATTAGGTATTTATTTGCTTACCTAAATAAGAAGGTCATCATAAAAGATATGGTAAGCAAAACAATGGTGTCCATGACTGAAAATGAAGTCTCTTTAGAATTAACTGAAAAAGGAAAGTTAGTATATAAAGGGCATGAAGAATACCATAAAAGGTTTTATGCTGAAATAACAAAAAAATTAAATTATCTGTCAGATGAAAATATTGAGACTTTTTTAGATACACTTAGCATATTAGACGATTTTTTAGATGAAAAAGATTCTAAATAATTGTTTCTTTTATTTGCATGTTTAGTAGCTAAACATCTATTATAATATAATTTACAGGAGGAATTTATTTTGGATATGAGTACATTTTATAAGGTTTCAGGTATTTTTATTATTATAGTGGCTTTGGCATTTAGTGTGGGACAAATTGGTATTACTACGGTTTTTAGCTATCCCCAGATATTGAGGGAACCTGTTGATATTATATTGCGAAAATATCATGAGGGAGGAGCAAAACTCAAATTTTTTTGGATTTGTAATGTATTTGGTGGATTAATGCAGATACCATTATCAGCTATATTTTATAAAATTGTGAGTAGGAATGACACGCCTTATTTAATCATTGGTGCTTGTCTTGGCATTTCTTCAGGAATTTTTTATGTGTTAGGATTTATGCGATGGGTGTTTTTAGCAGATAATTTATCAAGCAAGTATGTTGATGGAGATACTAATGATGATATTAAACAAACAATTAAAATAGTTTTTGAATCTTTTCATATATATTGTGGGAATTCGATAGGTGAAACCATGGGCTTTTTATGTATGGGGATATGGTTTGTTATATTAGGCATAGCGATGTTTCATTCAGCAATCTTTTCCACTTTAATAGGTGTAGGCTTTATAGTTTGTGGTGTTGAAATAGTTGTAGGTCCGATTGAGTGGTTAGGTTTTAAATTTTTCAATCAAATTAATAAGGGCGCCATGAAAATAATAATGATTCTACTTATATATGTGGGAATAAAATTAATTGTTTATTAATCATTATCAAAACTATTATTCATTCTTGAACAAGGGCAGGCTAACCTTAATATCAAGCAATCCGGTCTGTAATGACGCACTTGCACTGCCACCCATAGTTTCAGCAAGCAGTCTTACGATGGACAACCCTAGCCCTGTATTATTGCTTCTTGATTTATCACCGGTATAGAAACGGTCAAAGAGCCGTTCTACATCAATTTCAGAAGTACTTTTCACAGGATTTCTGAACGATATAAGCACATTTTCAGTAGCCAGTAATCTCACCTCTATGTCACCATTACAGTGCTGAATACAATTGCGAATTAAATTTTGGATAATCCTCATGACCATTTCTTTATCAGCGAGGACAAAAATTGGCGGAGTTTCCTCAAGGTGTACCTTCATATTATTTTTTTCAAATGTGGGAACTGACGCTGCGAGGCACTCCGTCACAATATTTGTAAGATTAATTCGTTCCATATTAAGTACCAGTTCTGTATTTAAGAGATAGGAATACTCAAAAAAGTTTTCAATTAGTAGGCTCAATTCCTCGGCGTGTTTTCTGGCAATTTGAAGTTTTTTTTGCTGTTCGTTGGTCAATTCACCATTTTCCATAAGCTGCTGATATCCCATTATAGCAGTAAGTGGTGTACGCAAATCGTGGGATATATTAGCAATTAGTTCTTTAAACTTTTTTTCTTCACGAACGCTGTTAAGACGGAGAGTTTCCTCCGCCTTTAGACAATTATTGATATTGACAGCCATAGTATTAAGTCCCTTGTTAATCAGCTGCAAACTGATAGGCTGACGTGTACGCTCAGTTAGACGTTTAGTCAGCTGAACGTTAATGTTCCGTAATTGTAGCTGTAAAAAGATGATATACCCACCG
Organism: uncultured Clostridiaceae bacterium; assembly: GCA_963725425.1. Lineage (GTDB taxonomy): Bacteria > Bacillota > Clostridia > Clostridiales > Clostridiaceae > Clostridium_I. The sequence goes on along the minus strand of CAVRYJ010000040.1, from coordinate 223,651 downwards.
AATAATATAATTACTAAGCTCAAAGTACCGAATACAATTACCAAAGCATTTTCACCAACCTTTCATAGCTACTTAATTTCTGATTTTCTAAATGCACAGTAAGTAACAGCAATTATTGCAATTATAAATATCAGACTAACGAAGATTGCCTTGAAGATATCTCCCACTGGGGAATTCAATGTCATAAAAGTGTAGTTACCTCCATATGGCGTACAGGCGAAAATATGATAAAACAGGGTGGAGCTGTTTCTTAATGTGGTGAGCTGCGCACAAAGAATTGAAAAACCATAATAAATAGGAACCACAAGGACTGGCTTCTTAAGCACAAAGGCAAGGGGTACACAGACACTCAGTTGTGCCATAGATACAATTATTAGGGTGAACATGATAGCTAACATCTTCAATATCACTGCTGCTGAAAAGGCTGTACCAGTTTTTGATGTCAGTATATATAGGAAACCCACTGATACAGAGCCCATGCTGAACTTGCAACCTGAGCTAAGAGCAATACCAGTTATGATGGCATATGGAAGCAGGATGAACGCTATGGCACAGCAAAATACAGTTGTCTTACTGACTATGACCTCAGCCCTGCTACAGCCACTGGCAATAGCATCATGGATTGTTTTATTATCGAAATCACCGCATATAAAAAAACCTGCCATAATACCCCCGAATGCTCATAATGTCCGCATCCGAAAACATAAACCCAATTCCACTCATGCTGGCGGAAATCTTACCCTGTGGTATTAAATATGCCATCACCGCCATGGCTACCGCACTTGCAGTTGTGATTGCAAATAAAATCTTAATAGCCATTGATTTGCGTAACTTAAATAAATCAGCCAAAATCAGATTATACATTCTCGCCACCTCCAACAATAGAGATAAAGTAATCTTCAAGAGTGTCACCCTCATTTGAAAGGTTTGTAACGATAATCTTGTTTTCAAATAGGATTCTTGCTACTCGTTCTTTTTCGTCCAGATAATCAAACAGCTTAACACTTTTATCCGGCATAACTTTGTAGCTAGTTGTATTCAGCTTCATTTCCAAAACGCTAACTAATTTTTCTGCATCATTGCATTTTATGAGAAGATGATGTTTACAACGTTCTTCAAGTTCAGCAAGGGTTAGGGTCTGCTTCACTTGTCCTTTGTGAATGATAATGTAATCAGTGGCCGTTTGATACATCTCCGGTAAATTATGACTTGAAATTAAAATTGTCATTTGTCGTTCTTCACATAGCTTTTTCAGAAGATTCCGTATCTCCACAACGCCTAATGGGTCAAGCCCATTTATGGGCTCGTCTAAAATAAGAAATTCAGGACTTCCAAGCAGAGCTATAGCGATGCCTAAACGTTGCTTCATGCCAAGGGAAAAGTTTTTTGCTTTCTTTTTCTTTGTATCAGTAAGTCCTACAATCTCTAATAATTCATACTCAATTTCCTTGTTTGGAATACCTCTGATGATTCTGTGAAGTTTGATATTATCCTTTGCTGTCATGTTAGGGGTAAGACTGGGGTATTCAATCATACATCCAAGCCTTTTTCTTTCTTTCTCCAAGGCTTTTTCGCCTGTATGCCCGAAAAGCTGAATGCTACCGCTTGTGGGGAAAGAATGTCCTGCAACAATACGCATCAACGTAGATTTTCCAGCGCCGTTCTGACCGATTAAGCCGTATATTTTACCAGCTTCTAATGTCACCGACATATCCTGTAAAGCATTGACACCGTGATAGCTTTTGGTTAAGTCGTTTGTTTTCAAAACATATTCTTTCATTTTGTTCACCTGCCCTTTCTATTATTAAGTTTAATTCCCAAAGGTTTAGAAAAGGTTAAGTGCATAAAAAAAATTGTTAAGAAACAGATAATTTATTTCTTGCATAGACGATAGCCTAGTCCCCATACCGTTTCGATATATTCCTCATTAGAATTTACTTTCTTTAGCTTGCTACGCAGATTACTCATATGGGTTTTTATTGCATTATCATCTCCAAGATATTCTTCTTTCCATATGGATTCATATATGTTGGATTTAGAAAATACTTTTTCCATATTTTGCATCAATAACTCAATAATAAGATATTCTTTTGCTGTAAGGACTAACTCGTTCCCATTAACCGTAATATGTTTTGCATATACGTCTAGCACCATATCCTTGTACTTAAGCACATTATTAATTTTCTCCATCTTATGATAACGTCGTAAATTTGATGCTATGCGGGCTGCAACTTCTTGCAAATCAAATGGTTTGGTAATATAATCATCAGCACCAAGCTTCAATAAATCAATTTTGGTTCCTACCATATCCTTGGCAGAAATAATGATTACAGGTACATCTGAAAATGTTCGAATCTCTTTTAGTATCTCATCCCCACTTTTGTAAGGAAGCATAATATCTAAGAGAATCAAATCGAACCCTTCTGTCTTTGCCTCCTTCATTCCTTGAACTCCAGTATAGGCAGACTTTACTTGATAGCCTTTACAATTTAATGTTTCCGCAAGCATCAGATTTACATCTTTGTTATCTTCAATAATAAGTATTTTATCCATTTTGTTCACCTAATATTTATAAATTTAACGAAATATCACATTATAATCCTATACATATATTATTTACAATATATATCCAATTATATCATATTTGAGCAATGGGATAAATGTTATATTAGAATTCCTGACTTGTTATTTTGTACGATGACTGCCATCAGTAACACGCACATCTTACTTTAAAGAGAAAGCGATTCACCCTGCGGTGCTGGTGGTTGGATACATTATAGAGTGGAAAATGACGATGAAATGTCAGATATTAAAAAACTTATCTTTATTAAGAAGAAACCCATGAAAAAAAATAGGTAGAAGCTCATATAAAAATGTTTGTGATAAACCAGTGTGTGAACGTATAAATAATTAAAATAGGAACTAATCTAACAATAATTAGATTAGTTCCTATTCATTACGCTAAAACTTTTTTCGGTCTCAGCTATATAAAGAATATAACGATTTCAAGCACAAATATTTATAACTTATTACCTTATTATAATCTTTAGACTATAATTAAGTAGGTCATAACATATAAATATGTTCTGCTCGACCAAGCATAAATTTATTCAATCAATAAATTAGTTGGAATTCTATTATAATTGCTAAAACAACTGTAATAAAATCTTTTCCAACATTATAAACTTTTTGCTCAATCATTATATCCTTTATGATACTTATTATATGCTGTATTTCAAAAAATATTCAAGTGTTTTATGAAAAAAATATGGTAATTTAAGTAATTAATTTTGTCTCTTCGCCTTCCCAAAATATCCTCAGAATCTTTGACCTGCTATTTTCTTGATTGTGCCTAAATGTTATAATAAACTCAGTTAATATAATTTGATTGTATTTTGGGAGAATGATTATGAAAAATAGATTGATACTTTATTTAAAAACATATAAAAAATCCACTATCACCTTAAGTGAGCTGGAAAGCTTATTTTCAGGGGAAGTAACATATAAAGAAATAGCTGGGAGCATAAAAAAGTTGATTGAAGAGGATATACTAACAGAAAAAAATCCTAAAAATAAAAATGGAAAGGAAATTTCTTTAGCTTATAAGTTTGGAATTAATAAATTCAATTTAAATAAGGAGCACATTCAGGAAATCCAAAAGGTTGCACTCCAAATCTCAAATGGGATTGATCTTCAGAATTATTATAAATTAAGTGATAAAGTATGGAACAGGGATATGCCATACATATATAAAGTAAATGACTACATAAAAAATGGATTTTTAGAAACTGAGTTTAAAACTGTGCAGGAAGTATCTTTTGATATATCTGGGGATGAAAAATGGATTGATGAAAAGGGTGGCAAAAAACTTCTTGAAAATATAAATCTATGGGATAAACTTAGAATACTTCATTCTAATGATCCACTTATGATGGCAGTTAATCCAGGGGAATTTAACAGAAGAACCTATGCTCATTTGATTGTGGAAAACAAGGCTACATTTTTAGCATTAATGGATGCATTAAAGGAAACTACATTTACTTCTTTGATTTTTGGAAGCGGATGGAAAATAGTTTCCAACATAGTACTTCTTGAAAAACAACTGAACATAAAGGGTGAACATGTGCTTTATTATTTTGGGGATTTAGACTATGAAGGAGTATCTATATGGAACTCACTGAATGAGAAAAGAGGTGCTATACTTGCAGTAAATTTTTATAGTGCCATGCTCAAAAAAAACAGGAGCAAAGGTAAGGAAAATCAACAGAAAAATACTAATGCACTGAATAATTTTCTTGAATGTTTTAAGAGCGAGGAAAAAAATTCTATTAAAAATATTTTGGAGAATGGCAGCTATTTGCCCCAAGAAGCATTAAATAAAGGTAACTATTCAGCTATTAAAATAAATTTCATTTAGTGCTATTATTAATTTATTGAAAAAAACTCTTCCATTTATCATTGATTTTTGGTAATATAAATCCTATCTTGCAAAAACTAATGATAAGGTGGTGACACATCGTGACTGAAAGCCATATTACTGAGATTTACAACCAAGGTATATCTCAAGTTATAAGTGCTATTAACAAATTATCAAATGAAATTAATACACTAAATTCTCAAGTAGAATCACTTTCTAATGATAATATGGCTTTAAACGGGCGTGTTAAGTCATTAGAAAGTCAAATAAATAAAAATAGTAATAACAGCAGTAAGCCACCATCATCAGATGGATTCAAAAAGAAAACTAAGAGTTTAAGGACTAAATCAGGTAAACGACCTGGCGGTCAGGAAGGTCATGAAGGGTCAACCTTGAGTATAAATGACAATCCTGATGAAATTAAAATTCATAGTCTAGAAAAATGTATTGAATGCGGAGCATCTTTAAAAGATACATCGCTTGAAAGATATATTGTTCGCCAAGTTATAGATATACCTGAAATAAAAGCTAAAACTACAGAGCATAGAGCAGAAGTAAAAATATGCCCACAATGCAAATGTAAAAATACCGCTAGGTTCCCTGATGGGATTATAAATACAGTTCAATATGGTGAAAAGTTAAAGGCTATAGCTGTTTATTTAACACAATATCAGCTAATTCCATATAAAAGAAGTGCTGAACTTATTGAAGATTTATTTAACCATCATCTGAGCCAAGGAAGTATAGTTACATTTAATGAAAGCTGTTATGAAAAATTACGGCCTATAGAGGATAATATTAAAAATAGTATTATCTCATCTACTGGTGCTGTTCACTTTGATGAGACTGGTATGTATGTAGAGAAAAAGCGTAAATGGCTTCACGTTGCTTCAAATGAAAACCTTACTTTCTATGCATGTCATGAAAAACGAGGTAAAGAAGCAACTGATGAAATTGGAATACTCTCAAAATTCACTGGTACGGCAGTACATGATGGTTTTAAAACATATAATAAATACACCAACTGTAGTCATGCCCTATGCAATGCTCATATATTAAGGGAACTTAATGCTATAACCGAGCTACAAAATCAAGAATGGGCAACGCCGATGAAAGATTTGTTAATTGAAATTAAGCGTGAAGTAGACTTAATCTTCAACAATTATCATGCTTTACCTATAAATAGACTTCAAGATTTTGAAGCAAAGTATGATAAAATACTTAACGCTGGTTTTGATGAAGACTATTCTAAAAATATTGAATTATACTCTCAGAAGAAGGTTAAAAGGAGTGTAAGTCTTAATTTACTTAATAGATTATGTGGATATAAAAATCAAGTTCTTGCTTTCATGTATGATTTTGATATTCCCTTTGACAATAACCAAGCGGAACGAGATTTACGCATGGCTAAGGTGAAACAAAAAATTTCTGGAACTTTTAGAAGCCCAGCAGGAGCAAATGCTTTCACTAGAATTAGGGGATATGTATCTACTGTAAGAAAACAAGGTAATAATGCTTTAGACTGTATAAAATCAGTATTTACAGCAAATCCAATAGACCCAACTTTAGATTTAAAAGCTCCGATAAAAGAGGTGTAATCACCTCTTTTTAGTGTGCAGAAAATTAATATCATCATACTACCCTCAAATACACAAAATATTTGAGGGTAGTACGTTTTTTGAGCACACATATATTTTATACAAAATAGTAGCTGAATAGTTACAAATAAAGAGGAACTTCAAAATATTTGGAGGAACACACAATGGATATAAAAATAAAGGATATTACCAATAATTATAGAGAGAGAATTCAAAGGTTAGCTTTATTTGACCCTCTATACAGGCTTGAAAACAAAACAGGAAAGGACAAAAATGGTAACGTCATAGATTATTTTAGTCTAGGTCTTTTAGCACTACTTTTCTTTTTGAAAATATGCTTGTTAGAAGTAAAAAGGCAGGAGTAAAGGAACTGGCACTATTCTATGAGAAGTTAAATAATTGTGAAATTGCTCTTGATTATAATGAATTTGAAAAAGTATCTAGAACTATAATTGAAGCTTTTAGGCCACAAAATGGGAAAAGAAACAGGAGAGAATTTTATAATTGGGATACTAGGGAAAACGAATATGTGGAATACTCAATACTTAAGGCAGAAAGAGCTGATTCAGAAACAAATACCCAATATTATTCACTGGATGAGCAGGGACTAGAACTTATATTTGCCACAAAAGAATATTTTAGTGAATTTCAAATTTCTATAAATCAGCTGGTACTTAGGAAACAGCTTGAAAAAGGTGAATTTGTAAGTGCGCTAAGGCAAATAGATGAGATGGATCTTAATGTTAAACAGCTTGAAGAAAAAATGGTTAAAATAAAGCATGAAATACAAAGAAATATAGTATCGGATAAGACATATGACAGATATAAAAATATTGTTGAAGATATAAATATGAGACTTAACCGCGAAAATGACGAATTCAAAGAATTAAGAGCTTTTGTAAAAGAAACAAAGGAAAAAGTGGGAAATGAGATAACAAATGAAAAGGATAAAAAGGCATATGAACTTATTATTCAAATAGATAGAGAACTTGGAGAAGTACATTATGGACACACTAAACTTTTCAGAGAAAGCATAATTCTTAAAACTTCTGCACTTCAAGCTGCACAGGAATCTTTATATTATGTGGGAATTGATTCTTTTAACTTTAATCAGGAAATAACAAGTAGAGTTTTTGCTTCGCCACTACCACTTAGTGCTACTAAAAGGTTAATAGAACCATTTTTATATATTGAAAAAATTCAAATATGGTCACCTCTTACAGTATTTTCAAAACAAAGATTTGAAACTGGTGAAAAAAAAGTCAGTTCTTCTGATTTTTTAACGGTTTCAGACAAAGAAAAAGAGGATATAGATATTTTGAATGAGAAAAAGAATTTTAAGAAAATCACGGAAATAATGTTAGAGGTTATGGGAGATAAAACGAAAATAACTATTGCTGAATTAATTTTGTACATGTATGGTAATAATTACAGTAATATACTAAATAATCGCTGCTTTTATGACTACTTTATAATACTTCACCAGAAGTCGCCTATTAAAATTGATAATATTGAAAAAGATAAGTATGTCTTATTTGAAGAATCATTTGCATTGATGGCTGGAAAAGGAAGCCGGTTTTATGTGGAAGAAATAAATGAAGTGCTAAAAGTCACGGATAGATTTTCTCTTCAAAATATGCACCTTAGACTGGAGGAAAAATAATTGCAATATGATAATGAACAGGTGATGCAGGGCTTTAAACTTTACTCATTGCTTTCAGTGAAGGGATATGCACAGAAAGATGAAATGCGTCTTTATATGACAGATGAGGTGTTAAGAGGTCTTGTAGATGATTTTGTAAAAGAAGTTGACTGTACAGTGTTTGTTTCTGGGGATTATTTATATATGATACCAATATCCAGAAATTCCATATTTCACGTTTCAAATGATAGCCTAAAGAAAAAATATCTTCCTAGCAAGGCTATTAATTTAGATTTATATTTGATGTATATTTCAATAATAGTATTATTTGGGGAGTTTTATGATAGCTATCAAACTATGGAACCAACTAGAGATTTCCTAACTCTCGATGATTGGCTACAAAGTTTAAATGAAAGAATTAGCTCAATTAAAGAGCACCCAATAGAAAAATTAAAAGAACTTGATAAAGAATTTGATTATAATTGGTCTCTTATCGCTAAGAAATGGGAAGATGTTGATGAAATAAAGGAAAATGTTAAGGTTCAGGATGCGAGGACAAACAGTAGAAAAAGTTTTGTGAACACGGTAAAACAATTTTTAGAAGCCCAGGAGCTTATAAAAGATATTGGAAATGAAGAACTGGAACTTACGGAAAAATCAAAGACTATTATCCAGAGATATTATATGGAATATGATTATAACAGGGGAATACTTGATTTTATGTATGGACTTGACCGTAAAAAAGAGGGGGAAGAGTAATGCCTTCAATATCAAAAATACGTTTCACAAATGTAATTTATGAAAATGGTGACAAAAGATATAATGATGATATTTTTCAGTTTGAAGGTCACAATGGTGCAATAATACTTGAAAATGGTGGAGGTAAAACAGTTTTTATTCAGGCAGCAATTCAGGCAGTTCTGCCTCATGCTGAAGTTGCAGGTAGAAAAATAAAAGATACACTTAGCCTGGAAAATAATGCAGCACATATTGCTATTGAATGGATAATAAGCGAAAGACCAAGAAGATATGCTTTAACTTGTGTAACCCTATTTATAAACAAAGCCTCAGTAGATTCTTATAGATATGTGTATGAATATGAAGATAATGATGATAATTCTATTGATAAATTGCCTTTTGTAATGGAAAGCGCCAAGGGTAATAAAAGATCTGCTACTAAGGATGAGATAGCAGATTATTATATTACTATGGGTAAAAACAGGGTAAGTGCACATACTTTCTCAAAAATAAAAGATTACCATGAATATATTGAAAATAATTTTAAAATAATACCTTCTGAATGGAGAAAAATCGCGCTTATTAACGGCACGGAAGGTGGAGTAGAAGCTTTTTTGATTCATGTAAAACCACGGGTCAGTTAGTGGATAATTTATTGATTCCAGTTGTGGAAGATGCCCTTTCAGGAAATGGAACTAAAGATTTTGCAGAAACTTTTGAAAAACAAAGGGAACATTTTAAAAAATATAAAGAACTTAAGGCTAGAGTTGAAGAAAGTAAACTTATTGATAGCCATATTGAATCTTTTGTGGATGTATTTGAAAACTATAATGATATCAATGAAAAGTTTACAGGTGAAAAAGAGCGAACTAAAGCTATATACAATTTTGTAGAAAAAGAGCAGCAGGATAACAAGGCAAAGCTAGATGAAAATGAAAACCAAAAGATAGAACTTAAGAGTAAGGAAGACTATTTAATAAAGCAGAATTTATCCTATGATTTAGCAGTATTACAAAAAGATTTAGAATCTAGCAGAAGTGAATTTAATATCGCTAATGATAAATTTCAAGAACTTAACAACAGGAATGAAGAAAAAAAGAAAACTTTATGTAATCTTAGGGCTGCACATTTAAGAAAAGGGATAAAAGATAAAGAAGATACCATTAGATTTATAAGTGAAAGTATATCTAAATTAGATGAAGATGAGGATATACAGGATATAAGGACAAAAATGGCGAACAATACTAGAGAATTAAAAGGCTACTTTTCAGATGAGGAGCATAAGCTTAACACAAATTCAGATATTGTTAAGGGTCAGCTTAGAAATTATGGAGATAAATGCCAAGGCTATAAAAACGAAATTACAAGGATAGAAAAGGAAAAAGCAAAGTTTGAAAATGAAAAACAAAGCACAGAAAAAACTATAGAAATAATGAATGAGGATATGAATAAAATTGCTAGAGAAATACTTGCAAATCCTTCTAAGGAAGAAGTGGAGGAAGAAAATAAAAAATGGCAAATTAGAACTAGGAAAATTGAAGAGGAAAGTTTTAATTATACCCAAGAAAAAGATAAAAGTGAAAATGAAAAGAATAGCTTAAATTCAGATTTGCCAAAGTTAAGGGTAACACTAAATAAATTAACAAGTGATAACTCAGTGCTAGGTGAAAAGCTGAATAAACAGCGAGAAGAAGAAGAAAAAGTTAAAAATCAGCTTAATTTAGCAGAGATTACCTATGGTAACAATGACTCCATATATTCAAAACAACCAGGTATTATAAATCATCTTGAAACAAAGAATGAAAGATTGCTCTTTGAAAAAGAAAAATTTATTCTAAGTGAGAGGATTTCTTGTAAATTTTTAGATGACTATAAAGCCAATGAATACTTCACAGCAGATCCAATTGTTGAAGGATTAATAAACAACTGGAAGAATAATTTTTCATACATTGAAAGTGGTAGCTCTTATGTGGAGACGATATCTAAAAATACTGAAAAAACAGAAAAAAATTTATATGACATCTATCCATATTGGGCAATCTCCATAGTGGTTACAGACGCCGATGCTCTAAAACTTATTGAAAAGATAAAAAGTAATAATAAACTTATAACTCACCCAGTATTTGTTTTAACTGTAAATGAGGCAAGAAATAAAATTAATGATAAAGTTAGTAATAATGAATTTCTAGTATTTCCTGAAATTTGGGAGGATGGTCTTGTAAAGACTAATTTTCAAAACTGGAAAGGTGATATGGAAAAGGTTGCAAAAGAAGCAACAAGGGCAAGAAAAGAAAAAGAGGATGAATTAAATATACATAATGGTATTCTAAAAAATGTAAGGGGATTTTTTGATAGCTATCCATACGACCAGCACTGTGCTATTCTTCAAGAGCTAAAAGCAATCCAGGATAATATGGATAGACTTAAGATAAATATAGGAGAAAAGGAAGCTAGAATAGTTATTATTGAACAGGATATAAAAAAATATGCAAACCTTCTTAATGACATTCAAGATGAAAAAAATGTTCTTGATAGAAAGATATTGAGGGCTCAAGAATATGTTGAAAAGAAGGGCAGAAAATCAAAAGGTGAAGCTGAAAAAAACAGTTTGGAAGATGTATTGCAAAAAAATAGAATGGAATTTTCAAAATATGACAGTGAAAGAGTAAGTATTGAAGGTATAATTGATGATATTAAAAGTCAACTTGATAATATTAAAGATAGTATTTCGCTTCTTATTGGTAAAGAGCTTTATAAAGAAGTTAGTGGGGTTTTACCTAAATTCTCCGAAAAAAGTGAAGAATTATTGAGGCAGGAGAGAAGAGGATTAAAGGACCAGATTGAAAAAAAACAACGAGGAAGAGATGACCTGGAGTACAATCTTAGTTTAAATAAAAGTGATCTAGATAGTTTTAAGCAACAAATAAATGACTTGCTGCTTGAAGGTGAATTTGAAATAGATGATACTTTAGATTTTCCTATAAACGGATTAGATGAAATTTCAAGGATAACTATAGATATAAATAAAATTAAAAAGCCTTTAAAAAAATTGGAAAAAGAAAGAAATTCATTCTTGAATTTGCTTCAAAAGAATGAAAACACTTATGAATTAAGAAAAGGGGATTTTTATAAAAAGTATGATGAAATAGTTGGTTTTAAAGAAGAACTTAAGGCGATAAAAATTAAAATTGACAAAGAGCAGGATGAAAATCAGGAGCAAGAAAAATATCTACTGGATATGGAAACTAGATTAACGATTCAAAAAAGATATAGATAATATTGTTGTAGAACTTAGGATGGAGAATGGCAAATATATGTATCTTGTAGAAGATATTATGGCAGGAAATATAGAGGATGGATTTAAAGAAAACTTCCCGTATAATAGAAAAAAATATGTTAGTGAAATATTAGAAGGTTTAAAGGGACTTAGCTACCAATGTGAAATTAGGAAAAAAAGTGTAGAGGATAAAAAACAAAAATTTATTAAATTTTGTGAATCAGGAATTATGGATGTAAAACTAAAAGATATGGCTGTTTCAGGCGTCCAGTATAAAAATAATTATGAAGATATAAAAGAATGGCAAAAATCCATGAAAGGAAGAATTGAAAAAATAATTGAACTTGTTGAAGGTAACATGAGAGAACATGATATTGAACTTCAACAATTCATAAAATATCTCCATTCATATCTTTTGTCGATTGCTGAGGAGCTTAGATCCATACCTAAAAAAACAAGGATAAAACTAGAGAACACTTGGAAAGAAGTATTTACATTTAATATACCTGAATGGAATGAAAAAGAAGGTAAAGAAGAGCTTATTAAGTACGTGGAATGGATGCTTGGCCAACTTGAAAGCGAAAAATTTAGAGATGAAAATGGTATTGAAGATGAAATGCAGGTAAAAAAAGCTATAGAAAAATGGCTTTCTTCTAAACAGCTTTTGCAGCACGTAATGAAACAAAATACTATAAAAGTAAAATGTCGTAAGGTTACCAATGATGGAAAGGTAAATAGCATACCCTTTTCTTGGGAGCAGTCTAACCTGTGGTCTGGTGGAGAAAAATGGAGCAAAAATATGACTCTTTTTCTTGGAATTTTAAATTATACAGCAGAAAAAAGAACACAAATAACATCAAGTTATGCAAGACACAGAACTGTTATACTGGATAATCCTTTTGGAAAGGCATCCAGTGATCATGTACTTGATCCAGTGTTTTTTATAGCAAAGCAACTTGGGTTTCAAATAATCGCACTTACAGCACTAGCAGAGGGGAAATTTATAAGAACCTATTTTCCTATAGTATACAGTTGTAGACTTAAGAATCCTGAAAATAGTGATGTTCAGATTATGACCAAGGAAATGGAAGTAAGAAAAGCATTTTTTAAAGATAATGATCCACAAACATTGGTAAGACTAGGACAAATTCAGCAGGTTAGCTTGTTTGACTAGAAAAGCAATTTTCTAGATAAGAGTAAAGGTGAGGTGTGAGGCATTAGCTACGAATGGACTATGCCTCACACCTTATGAATTTATAATTAAATTTCATATAAATTAGCAACTGTCATTTCCTACCTTGTTTCATCTAAAAATTAACCACATCTACTTTTTCCACATCTTTTATGGACAAATAAGCAGTAATTGCTCCGATAATTGCAAGTATCACTGGAATTATGATAATAGAGCTTAATGAATTTCCCTTAAATCCACTATTTAATAAACTTACTATTATAATTGAGGTTACTAATGTAGCTGAGCCAGATTTCCTTTTCATACCTACATATACGGGAATTAAACTTACAAATGAAAAAGCTGTGGAATACACAAGAATATTAATGGAATTTTCAACTAAAATATCTACTGTTAATGAATCTTTAATAAAGGGTGCAAAGATATTTAAAATGAACAAACTAGAGTTCAGGAAAATATTTGATATTATCATAGCTGCAAAAGCAAATATCAATACAATAGCTAACTTTGCTACCATAATCTTTTTACGGCTTATTGGATAAGTAAACAAAATGTTTATTGTTTTGCTTTTGTACTCACCAATTATTAATTTTGAAATCAATACAGCTGCAAAAATTGAGAAAGTAGCTCTTACAAAAATACCTGTAAATAAAAAAATATTATTATAAGTATTAAGGGTCATTTCCTTATCCGTTTGCGAGGCATAAATAAAAATAAATAAAAAACCCAAAATAATTAAATTTGCAATTATAACTCCTTTTATAGTTCCGCCAAATTTAAACTTCTTAATTTCGAGTTTCATCAATTTAAGCACTTAAATCACTCCCATTTAAAAGTTTTAAGAAATAATCTTCTAAGGAACTATTTTTCTTATTTATAGCTTCAATCTCAACACCTTTTAAAATTAAAGCTTTTGCAATATCCTTTTGAGGTTGTGTTAAGTCATATATTCTTATTATACTGTTGTCAATAATTTTAAAGTTGGAGATATTCAGCTCATTTTCTAAAATAAAGGCTGCCCGTGTATAATCTTTAGTAATTATTTCGATATATTTAGTATGCTCATCTCTTATGCTGGACATGGAAACCTCTTTTATTAACATTCCATTATTAATAATCCCTATGGTATCGGCTATTTGTTCAATTTCAACTAAAATGTGGCTAGATATTAAAATTGTTATGCCATATTCTTTACTTAACATTTTGAATAGATTCCTAACTTCTTTAATTCCTATTGGATCAAGGCCATTGATAGGTTCATCTAGTATTAATAAATCAGGTTTAGTTAGAATTGCACGGGCTATTCCAAGCCTCTGTTTCATACCAAGAGAAAGGTCTTTAACTGCCTTATCATCTATGCCTTTTAAATTTACAAGATTTAAAGCTTTGTCTATGGCACTTTTATCGTAATATCCCATGTACTCACAATGAAGGTCTAGGTTCTCTTTAGCAGTGAGCTTATCATAAAATACAGGATACTCAATAATGCTTCCTATCCGTTTCAAAGTTTCATAGGATTTATTGTTAAGTTTATCACCAAAGATTTCAATTTCTCCGCTACTAGGTTTAATAAGATTTACTATCATTTTCATGATTGTGGTTTTGCCTGCCCCATTAGGACCTAAGAAACCATAAATTTCTCCTTTTTTTATATTCATATTTACATCAGAAACCACATGTTTATCTTTAAAATTTTTCACTAAGTTCGTCGTCCTTAATATATAATCCATACTGTATTTACCCCTTTCTTATTTTAGGCATCCTTATCTTGTTACATTTTTAAGATGATTTACTATAGTTTCATTGTATGGTATGAACTTTTCTTTTTTATTAAGCAAATCTTACAAAATTCTTAAGCACACATAAGCAGAGAAGCAGTTTCCAGGTACAATATACCAGTTAAATACGTTTTGAACTGGCATTTTGCACCTGGTACTTGACAACTGCCTCTCTGAGGACTTTCGTTCAAATTTATTACTATATTTTATTTATCTTGGGAATTTTCAAAAAAGTTTAGTCAATGTTAAGTTTTATTTCTTTCAGAGGTTTTATTAAATTATGAGAAGCATCATTAAGGCCTCTTAAACTAATAAGTTATTTTCCGGAGTTTAAAGGTGAAGCTGGTTTTCTCATAAGGCTTGCTCCTAAGAGAGATTTCGCCTCCTAATTTTTCAACAAGTCTTTTAGTTATAGTAAGTCCTAGTCCACTGCCTTGAAATAATTTATTCCTTGAGTCTTCCAGAGTGTAGATCCTTTCAAATACTTTTTCAATGTTAATTTCATCAATACCCTTGCCCTTATCTAAAATCTCCACATAGCAAAAGTTATCATCACAACTTAAATTTAGACCAAGGTACTTGCCATGACCGCCATATTTAATTGCATTGGAAATCAAATTGTTCATTATTCTCTCTAGAGCCTCCAAATTTCCCAGGGCAAAAATATTAGTTTCAGGAATCAGGATATTCACTTCATAACCTTGTGCAGTCAAATTTTCATAAAAGTTCAATATATTTTTTCTACAAACCTCATTCATATTTACTCTAGTTAACGGTAATTCTTTATCTCCTGATTCCAGTTTTGCTAAATCAAAAAATTTATTTATAAGTTCAATTACTTCAAGAGTTTTATTGTGAACTTTAGTAAGTAAAAGTTCTCTTTCTTCTCTTTTCATATTCTTGTCCAATTTTATAGTTTCAATATATCCCAGGATTACGGTAAGCGGAGTTTTTAAATCGTGAGATATATTTGAAAGCATTTTGCTCATTGATATTTCTTTTTTTCTATAGTCGGCCAGTATTTTATGACTGAAATCTAAAAGACCATTAATCGTTACAAGCAATTCTCTAAGCACTGCATCATCAGTGACAACTAGGAGCTTCTCGTTAGTATCCGCATTTATAATTTTATCCAATTTGGTTTCAATATATATTAAATTTCTACTTCTTTGCTTTTTAGATTTGTATTGAAGGATTATTATACCAATTAAAATAAAAATTATAATTAATAATAAAGTAATCACTTAGGTGACCTCCAGTTTATAACCAATGCCCCATAATGTCTTTATATATTGTGGTTTGGATGGGTCATCCTCTATCTTTTCTCTTAATCTTCTCATATGGACATTAATTACATTTTCATCTCCAAAGTATTCATCTTTCCAAATAAAACTGTAAAGTTGAGCCTTAGTAAAAACTCTATTAGGATTTTGGATAAATAATTTTAATATGTCAAATTCTTTAGAAGTAAGCGATATAGTTTCATTATTTTTACTAACTAAAAAATTATCTACATCTATAGTAAGTTTTCCTATATTAAATACTTGGGGTTCTTTTTTTTTATCATTATTATTGTTAGAGTATTTTGTAGCTCGTCGAATAGCTGCTTTAATTCTTGCAGAAATTTCAATCATAGAAAAAGGTTTGGCGATATAATCATCGGCACCAAGTCCAAGGCCAATAGCCTTATCTACATCACTATCTTTTGCAGACATAATTAAAATAGGTACTGAACTTTTTTCTCTAATGATTTTCATGGTTTCAATGCCATCAAGTTTTGGCATCATTAAGTCAAGTAGCAGTAAATCAAAATCATTATTTAAATATTTAAGTATTGCCTCTTCACCGTCAAAAGCAGTTACTACTATAAATCCATCTTTTATCAAGTATTCTTTAACCATTTCGCTAATAGCCATGTCATCTTCAATAATTAAAATTTTATTATTCATAATAATTTTTCCTCTTTCCCTAAATAGGTTAACTTTAACCTGATTTTACCACAAAATATATAAAGAGAGTTTTAATCTAGTTTTCGACTCAATTTGAGATTATATCATGGCCATATTTCTTTCTTATTGAATCAATTGCTTTATCCAGTGATTTTTCCTTATCGTCTTGTACCATTTGAAAAATTGACATCTGATAATATCCTTCATCTGCTAATTGTGTTAAGGCTACTCCAAGAAGTCTAATAGGTTCCTTTTTCCACGCTTCATCAAACAATTGTAATACGGTGGCTATAATTTTTTTAGTGGAACAGGTTGGATTAAGTAACGTTTTTTGATGTGAATAATTTTTGAAATCGCTACTCCTTATGCTTACAGAAATTGAGCTACAATATTTATTTAATTCTCTTAATCGTGTAGATAAATTTTCAGCAAGGGTTTTTAAGATATTATATGCAGAGGCACTGTCGGTTATATCATCAGGGAAGGTAGTAGAATTACTTATAACTTTCATTTCAGAAGTATTACACTCAACATCAGAAGAGTCTATTCCATTAGCATATTCCCAAATCATTAAACCATAGCTTTTAAATTTTGCCTTTAATAACTCAGCACTATAATTTGCTAGCTCTCCAATATTGAAAATATAAAGGCTATTAAGCTTTTCAGTAGCTTTTTTACCTACCATAAATAACTCGCCAACACTTAAAGGCCAGAGCTTTTCTTCTATTTCTGAAGGGTATAAGGTGTTCACTTTATCAGGCTTATTAAATTCTGATGCCATTTTTGCCAAAAGCTTATTATTAGATATACCTATATTAACGGTAAAACCAAGTTCTATTTTAATACGCTGTCTTATAGCATCTGCCATTTTTATTGGTTCATCCATTAAATCCTTAGTAACATCCAAAAAACATTCATCTATAGAATATTGCTGAAGTAAAGGCGTATACTCCTGTAAAAGCTCAATCATAGATTTACTATACTTCTGGTATACTGGAAAACAAGGAGGAACAACTTTAAGGTTAGGACATTTTTTCCTGGCAGAAAATAAACTTTCTCCAGTAATTATGCCATATTTTTTAGCTGAAGTAGATTTAGCAAGTACAATGCCATGTCTACTAGCCTCATCGCCTCCAATAACAGAAGGTATTTTTCTAATATCTATTTTTTCTCCATTTTTTATTGAGTCAACCGCCGACCAAGAAAGGAATGCAGAATTTACATCTATATGAAATATTATTCGTTCATGATTTTTCATTAATATAACACCTCGCAACAATTATAAGGAACCTATCAGTTCTTATTATATCATTGAGTAATATGGTTACATATAAAAAATATTTTCGCACTTTCTATATCTTTTATTTTTTTACTCCAATTTTGATGTTTATGTTATAATTGGAAATAATATTTATAAAATAAAGAAGAGAGAAGGTGGATTTTAATTGGATGAAAAAATATTAGAAAAAAATATGATAATAAGAAAAGCTGGCATTCAAGAATTAAATTTTATAATGAATATCATCAAAGATGCTATTATTGATATGGAGTCAAAAGAAATTTATCAATGGGATGATATGTACCCAAACAGAGAAATAATAGGTCAAGATATTTCAGAAGGAACTTTATATGAAAGCGTTGAAAATAAAATCATTAATGGAATCATAGTACTAAATGAGGATCAAGCCAAAGAGTATGAAGATTTAAATTGGAAATATTTTTCTGGAAAACAATTAGTAATTCATAGGTTATGCGTTGATCCAAAATATCAGGAAATGGGAATTGCAAAATCCTTAATAAACTTTGCAGAGAATTTTGCAAGAGATAATAACTATAAATCAATAAGACTTGATGCATTTATAAAAAATAAAGTAGCAAACAAATTATATGAAAAAGTTGGATATGAAAAGGTAGGAATTGTGGATTTTAGAAAAGGAGAGTTCTATTGTTTTGAAAAAAGACTCAGTAATATAAGTATACTTGAGAAAGACATAGTTGAAATTGAATTGATTAGGCCATTATGGGAAAAATTGAATTCTATACATGTTCAAAAATCGATTCATTTTAGGAGTAAATATGAAAACTTTACCTTTAGTAAGAGAATGAAATCTATTTATAAAAAAGCACGGCGAGGTATTGTTAAGTTACACATGGTTTTTGATAGTGATACTAAAAAATATGTAGGGTATTGCCTAAGTTCAATTGAAAACAATTCAGGAGAAATAGAATCTATCTATATTGAAAATCAGTATCGCAAGCTTGGCATTGGCGGACAACTTATAGAGGATGCATTGAATTGGTTTAAAGCAAAAGGAATAACAAATATTCAAATTGGTGTAGTTTATGGAAATGATCATGCATTGCCATTTTATGAAAGATACGGATTTAATATTGGAAGTTATATATTAAAAAGAAAATAATAACTACGGGAAGTAATGGTGAATTTCTAAATAAAGTAAAAGAAGGTATTTATGGAGAAAAAGCAATTATACCAAAACATATGCTGAATTGGCTGTAAAGTTAAATAAATCGTAGCACTAACAATCTGGATGCTAGTGCTACTAAAAATATATGGATTCATAAGTACATATTATGCTAGTTAACTATTGTAATTGGATCGAACTTTAAGTTTACAATTAAGGGGTTCTCAGTTTAAGTGATATACTTTGTCTGCATATGCGGCTATATCAGGCTTATGCGTAATAATGAGAACTGCTTTAGATTTACTTATATTGCAAATAATCTCCATTATTTTTTCTTCAGCATTATTATCAAGTGATGCAGTAATTTCATCAAGTAATAAAATAGATGCGTTTTTATAAATTGCTCTTGCAATAGCAATTCTCTGTTTTTGGCCACCTGAAAAATTTTTGCCGTTCTCAAGAATTATAGTATCATATCCTTCTGGCAAAGACTCTATAAATTCATCAGCGTCTGCAGCCTTAGCTGCAGATATAGCCTGAGCGATGGTTGCATCCTCACATCCACAGGTTATATTATCAAACACAGTTCCTGAAAACAGCATTGGATCTTGTGGTACATAAGCAGTTTTACTCCGTAAAGTTTCAAGGGTTACTATTTCATTTCCACTAAAGTATATACTACCATCATCTGGTTCATATAATGCTAAAAGCAGTTTCATCAGAGAGCTTTTGCCACACCCACTTTCCCCAACAAGAGCTGTTAGATTACCAAGTTCTATGGATATATTTATGTCTTTAAGTACAGGGATTTCCCCATCATAAGAAAAGTTTATATTATTTGCTCTCAAAGGAATAGAATCCTTTGCAATTATAAACTTTCTGTCATGTGAAAAGGTTTCTTCTTTTTCACATAATACATTAAGCAATCTTTTAACTCCTGCTACATTAGTCTGCATCCCAGCCATATGTTGTCCACATTCGGAGAAAAGACAATCTGTAGAACCCTTTAACCCTGTAAGAGCGATGACCGTTCCCCAATCTGACAAGTTATAAAATACAAAAACAGATCCGATGGCAATAATTGCAAGATAGGAAATACCATTAAGCCCAGTAATAATTGCATTCATTTTTGAAGATATTTTGCCGCTTTTTATTCGAGTATCTGCTTCTTCTCCAGTAGTACTTTCAAATTCATATTTTTTATTGTTACTAAGTTTTAACAACCGTATTGTTTTTGCAGCTTTCATAAGTTCATAGGCATCTATATTGTTTTTTGAAAGATTCGCTTGAAGCTTTTCGCCAGTATGTTCAAGGTTTTTACTAAAATATGAGATGGTATATACATTTATAGTACCAAGCACAAATACCACAATAGCAAAACGCCAATCCATTATTGCCATCATTACAACACCACCCACACCTTGAAGTGCACTACGAATTACTTGAAAAAAGCTCCAATCGTATATTCCTTGCAAACAGGTTGTATCACTAGACATAAGGGACAATAATTCCCCATTAGCCTTTAAATCATGATAGCTTTGTGGGAGCTTTATTATATGCTTCGTTGTTTTCACTTTAAAGTCACGAATTGCTCCCTTTGATGCATAATCACAAAGGTATGCACTTATAGGAGAATAGGCACTCCATATCAAATGCTTTATCATAATTAATAGCATTGATATCCAAAACAAGGAATAGTTTTTTGAAGTAACTGCATTGATTACGCCCTTAATCCCATAAGTTAAAAGGGGTATTCCAGCTAATTCTATACTACAGAACAGGAAAATACAAAAAAGAAACAGTTTTTTACGCTTACCCATTATCTGTATTGACTTAATTATAGTTGATATATTGAAATTTTCAAGTAGTTTCATTGCACTGTCACCTCCTGCAAATTCAGTATCAAATCAGCGCAAGATATGAGTGATTTTCTGTGAGCGGATACAATTATTAAATTTTCATTAGATACTGCTTTGATTGTATTTAATATAAAGCTCTCTGTTTTAACATCAAGTGCTGAAGTTGGTTCATCAAGCAGCCAAATATCAGCATTTTTAAGTATAGCTCTTGCTAGTGAAATGCGTTGCCTTTGTCCTCCTGACAAGTTATTATTTCCATCACCAAGTATCGTGTCATAGCCACAAGGCAATGCTTTAATGAAGTTGTCTGCCTCTGCCTTTTTAGCAGCATTTATTACTTCTTCATCCAAGGCATTTGTTTTTGCACAACGGATATTTTCCATAACACTTACAGGAAATAAATAAGTATCCTGTGAAACCACACCTATATCACCACATATCTCAATTTTACCCTTTTCAGGTTTATACAATCCAGCTATCAAATCCAAAAGAGTTGTCTTGCCGACTCCAGAGCTTCCGCACAGCGCAACAATACCGCAGCCAGCATATTCAAAGGACAAATCCTTAATGATATATTTATCAGAGATATATCCAAAGTATAACTTATCAATGTTTATTGATGGTTTATCATAGTTTTTGCTTATGGCAGGTTTTATATCTTCCATAGGTAAGTTTTCAAGACGCTTTATGCGATTTATTGAGGCAACAGTATTATTAAGACCATTAAGCATAAATGGGAAATACACCGTTGGACCAATGATAAAATCAAGCAGACTATATACTGCAATAAATGTACCAATAGATAACGTATTGTTCATAACCATATATCCACCGAAAAACAGATATACAATTCTTGGTATATAGGATGTACTGTAACATGCTGGTTGCATCAGAGCATTGTAAAAGGCTATTTTCATATCAGTATCATAAATATTATCATATTGTGCCTTTATACGTTTTACAGTCAGTTTTTCCATCATAAAGGATTTTATAACTGGAATACAAGAGAGAGCTTGTTCAACAACAGAAAGTGCCTCGCCTTTATAATCAGCATTTTTAGGGTATAATTCATTCAGCTTTCGATTTAGTGAAAGTGTAAAGAACGTTCCAATTGGAGTGTAAGCAAAGGTTACTAGACATAAAAACGGATTCACAATTAGCAAGTAAGTAATTCCTGCAAAAGCCATTACAAATTGTGAAAACAGACCTATTAAATCACCAGCGATAAAGCTACACACATTGCCAGTATCAGTATTTATAGTGTTTAGTATATCCCCAGATTTTAATTTCTGAATTTCAGAGTATTTTGAATTAAGTAATCTTTTATAAATATACCGCTTTATATCTCGTCCAGCTAATGCTGCTAATATTGAACAACACCTGCTATTCATATATGTTAGTATAATGTTAAAAGTAACTATGAGTAAGAACATTGAGATTACTGATATAACTTTTAAAAGGTTGCCCCTTGAGGAATTATTTACAAGAATACTAGTAACATATGTTTGGAAAATATTTATTCCAATGAGTAATATTGATATAGTAACTGCTATTAAGTACCACTTTCTATGAGGTACTATGAATTTAGACAAGAAATTAACCGCAGATTTATATTGTAAATTCTTATTTTTGGACATAAAAATACCTACCTTTCTAACATTGCATTAAAAAATGCATATAATAAAATTCGTACAAC
Organism: uncultured Clostridiaceae bacterium; assembly: GCA_963725425.1. GTDB lineage: Bacteria > Bacillota > Clostridia > Clostridiales > Clostridiaceae > Clostridium_I. Next base: position 201,082 of record CAVRYJ010000040.1, on the reverse strand, counting down.
AAAAAAGCCTGTTTTTCCAGACCTTAAAAACTTATATAAAAGTTTTATTAACGAATTCTGTTATTGTTAAATAAGTAAGTTGCAAACATTTTATAACCTCTTTTCAAAATATGTCTTAACATTATTATACAATATTTCCTAAGTTAACTCAATAGTAAATAACTCGCTCACTTATTAAAACAGCTACAATTTAATTTAAAAGTTTTGCAGAGAGTTTTGCAAGAAATAATAATTATACATCAATAAGGCTAGATGCATTTATTCAAAATAAAAGGGCATGTAAATTTTATGAACAAGCAGAATATGAAAAATTTTTATTTAGTAGCAGGATGAAATCTATTTGTGAAAATCACAGCAAGGTATTATAAATTTTGAGTATGATTTAGTAAATGGTTCTTCTATGGTGAGTAAATACTGGACTTATGTTATTAATAAATATACACTGGAGTACCAACAGGAACTAGATTATACAGCTCTTTTGCATCTTTGCTATACATACGGATACATCCGTGGCTTACCGCTTGAGAAATTGACTTTGGCATATCAGTTCCATGAATACCGTAAATTCCAAATGGAACATTGAGTTGCATAAAATGTCCTCCAAATTGTTTTCCCCACAAGCCTTTCTTAATAATAACCCAGTTACCTTTAGGTGTAGGAGTAGAAGGCTTTCCTACAGCAACGTGGTATTGCTTTATCTTTGCACCGTTGTTAAATAGTGTCAATATGCGCTTTTTAGTATTAATTTCAATATGAAACATGTCACTTACCCCCCCCCGCGTATAATACATTTTATTCAGTAAAAAAGGATGTGTGCACGGATAAATTTAAAATATCCATTAAGAGCCAGTGAGCTCTTAATGGATATTTTTTTCATGATGACTTATTATTAGTTACTTCTAAAACTATCTAAAATCTTATAGATAGAAAAAGCAGCATCTGTAATGGTTGCAGGGTCATTAGGTCTAAATTTATTATCAGTATCATTAGTTAAACCTAGCCCTTTAGATATAGCAACATATCCTAGATTATCTGTAGTAATATCTTTAACATCACTGTAGGTAAGTACAAAAATACCTTTTGACTGAGCAAGTTTCTCATATCCTGCAAGTTTTACAATATCTTTAATCATTTCTTCTCTTGTGATCTTTTCGTCACCATTGAAACTTCCGGAGTTATCAAGTATTCCATAGCTTACTGCAGCTTGTAGATATTTATAGGTCTCATCACCTTTTGTCCCATTGTAATTTATATTTAGAGATGGTGCTGAGTTTGAAATATAAGGGGTATATCCTTTTAAATTAACAAGCATTTTTATTAAATCGAGCCTAGTGATTTGTTTATTTATATCAAAATCTTTAGTATCGATTATTCCGTCATAAGCTAAAATGCTTAATTCTTTTTCCACGGGGCTACCCTTGATTTTTGCTTTAAATGCATCTACATTATTATCAAGTTCTTGTCCGTTATAATCCAAAAATTTTCCAGTGAATGCATCTATATTATTATTATATGCACTAAATTGTTGGTTGCCTTCTATGCTATACACAGGCTTAACTTCCATTACTGAATTTTTAGGGTCAGTACTTGTATTAACAGGGGAGTATACAAGTTCAGGAGTATATTTACCAAAGAATATATTCTTCGCATCCCCTTGACTCATGCTTCCATTAGTTGAGGGTGCTTGTAAATTTTGAGTCCATGAATTATTAATATTGGTTATTTCACCTGTAGTACCATTAAAATTCATGTTAATACTATCATCTTCATAGGGTATTCCATTAATTAACCTATTAAAGTTAAAATTGTAGGTTGTACTGGATTGTAAAGTTTTGTTAATATACATTATATTTGTTTTATAACTTTGCTGAGTATTTATATCTTTCACCTTATCTGGGAAGTATTTTTCAATTGTAGCTATAGCATTATCATAAGCTTGTTCCCAACTAAGCTTTGGTTGGTTAGTATTAGTATTATCATTAGAACCAGTGTTGCCATAATTAAATTTATCTATAGATACAAGTTGCCCTGTTAAAGAGTCTATAATTATATTACCTCTATCAGCTAGCTGATTTGTTGAATCTTTCTTATAGAACTCTCCTGACCAACAACTTGTATTTGTTCTTAATCCATTATTCATATCTTGATAATTTATAGATTGAATATCGTAGGACTCTCCATATATCGCTGAAGTAATTTGTTTCATTATTGCTTCGGCAGAATCACTATCTAATTCTTTAGGTAATTTATTCACAGTTTTATAGCTATTAATAAATGATTGTTTTTCAGTTGCATCTAAATCTTTTACCTGAGTTGCTACTGGAGTATTATTTATCATTGTACCAGTTTTTGCATCAAGGCTAACTCCGTTTGTTGTATCAAGAGCATAAACAAGTTTTAAAGTTTGATTCGTATCAGCAATTCCATATTGATCTCTATAAAGAATATATTTAGGTTGAAGCTTTAAATTATCCTCCAATGTCTGAGTCGCTTTATCTTGAGATATAAGGCTATCCGTTGAAAGTGTGGGAATAGTATTATCACTCCATTTAATGCTATAAGAACAAATTTTACCTGTAACACCATCTACTCCTACACTCAAAGAATCACCAATGAAAGGTATACCATTTGCCATTCTAGTGTAGCTGAAATTATAGGAAGATGAATTTCCACCTATCAGATTGTTAAATTGAGTATTATCAACAAATTTACACTGTGAAAATTCTTGTGGATTTATTTTGGTTAAGAAATCCTCACCTATTTTTTGGGCTTGATCTTCTGTAAGCGTTGCAACTGTGGGTATTTGATTATTGCTATAGGTATAGTTATCTACATTAATTACTCTACCTGAATCGGCATCTACTACAACGTTGATGTTTACATTTTTTTGTTGATTATTAGTATTCCAAGATATCTGCCACATATAATTTCCACTATTAGATCCATTCATATAATTAGGTGTAAAATTAACGTTAGTTTGATATACTGTATCATCAATTGTAATACCGAAGTAATCATTTAAAGCTTTTTTTGCAATGGTTTTTGCGTTTTCCTCTGAAATTTTAGAATTATTTTGATTTTGTAGGTTACTATCTGAAGTAGTGGAAACTAACGCCATATTTTTAACGTTAATATCTTGTCCAAAAGTTGTAGAAGATAAACTACAGGTAATGATAGCACTTAGCAGGAGAGAAAATGTTTTTTTACTTTTCATAGCTATACCCCTTATAAATATTTTTACTTATACATGCTTAATAGTATAATACTTACATCTTATAAGCAGTATTCATATAATTACATATTAATACTAAAATGTTAAAATATCAATATACAATTTACTCTATTTTTAATTAAAAATTAGTTGCTTCTTTAGGTATACGCATTACATTGAAATTAATATTACAATTAACACAGAAATGAGCTATAATTTAGTAAATAGGTATATATTGTATATGCATAAACTAAGTAAAATCGATCAGTGTACAAGTAGGTGCACTAGATATTTATGCAATGAGAAAAATATGAGCAATTTTATGATTATAATGTATGGACAAGAAAAATAATAGAGTAAGAACAAATAATCGCTATATAAATCACAAGAGAAATGATATCATTAGTAAGTAGTGAAAAATGGTTTTTTGAGTTGTATAGACTAGTTTTTACTATGCAAACCATATAAAGATAAATGGAGTGATAAATTATGAGTTACGCTGATAAACAATATTTAGATATTGTTGAAAATATTTTAGATAAGGGATATTATGACAACAATAGAACAGGGGTAGCTACATTTAAGTTACCTCACCAAATTATGCAATACGATTTATCCAAGGAGTTCCCAATATTAACAACAAAGTTTGTGGCATTTAAAACAGCAGTAAAGGAATTACTATGGATATATAAAGATCAGTCAAATGATGTTACGAAGCTCCAAGAGCAAAATGTTCATGTTTGGGATGAATGGATGAGACCAGATGGTACAATTGGAAAAGCATATGGCTATCAAGTAGCAAAATTCAAACAGATTGATAAGCTTATAAATACACTTAAAACAAATCCGCAGGATAGGCGCATGATTATATCTTTGTGGAATATCGAAGACCTACCAGATATGGCATTACAACCATGTTGTTATGAAACACTTTGGGATGTAAATGGAGATAGACTTAACTGTATGTTAGTACAAAGAAGTGGAGACTTTCCATTGGGCGTACCATTTAATATGAGTCAATATGCTGTTCTTGTACATTTAATTGCCCAAGTAACTGGTTATAAACCTGGTTTATTCTCGCACATTGTAAATAATGCTCATATTTATGAAAATCAAGTTGAAGGAATGAAACTACAACTAGGAAGAAGAGAACAAGGAGTTGAAGCTCCGAAATTATGGGTTAATCCTGAAATAACAAATTTCTATGACTTTACTGCTGAGGATATTAAGCTTATTGATTACAAACATCTTGGTAAAATAAAAATGGAGGTATCTGTTTAATGCTAAATATTATTGTTGCTCTTAACGACAATTATGTAATAGGTAACCAAAATAAATTAATATGGCATATTTCAAGTGATTTAAAAAGATTTAAAAAGATAACCACGGGAAAAACAATTGTTATGGGTAGAAAAACCTTTGAATCTTTACCTGGAGTATTGCCAAATAGGAAACACATTGTTATTACTGAAAATGAAGGATATACCATTCCAGATGATAGAGTAATAATAGTACATGATATTAAAGAAATATTGAAATATGAGAATTCTTCTCATGAGGTTTTTATTATAGGAGGAGGGGCGATTTATAAACAATTACTTCCTTATTGCAAGAGATTATATTTAACAAAAATAGTCTCTTCAGAAGAGGGTGACACATATTTTCCTAAATTTGATGTAAATAAATATAGAGTTATAGAAGAAAAAAACAACATGGAAAACAATGTGCAGTATTCATTTGTAATATTAGAAAAAATATAATAGATAGAGGAGCGATGTGTTATGAATTTTTTTGAGAAAGATGATATTTGTCATGGATTCAAATTTTTACAGCAAGAAGAAGTTAAAGAGATAAATGCAACAGCATTTATTTTTCAGCATGTTAAAAGTGGAGCAAAACTTTTATATTTAGAAAATGATGATGACAATAAAGTATTTTCTATTAGCTTTAGGACACCACCTAAGGATAGTACGGGAGTATTTCATATATTGGAACATTCCGTTTTATGTGGTTCTGAAAAATATCCAGTTAAAGAACCTTTTGTAGAGCTTTTAAAAGGTTCTTTAAACACTTTTTTAAATGCATTTACATTCAGCGATAAGACAATGTACCCAGTTGCCAGTAAAAATGACAAAGACTTTTTAAACCTTATTGGTGTTTATATGGATTCTGTATTTCATCCTAATATCTATAAATATGAAGATATATTTAAGCAGGAAGGGTGGCATTATGAACTGAATAAGGCAGATGAAGAGATTACCTATAAAGGCGTTGTTTACAACGAGATGAAGGGAGCATTCTCATCACCAGATGGAATTCTTATGAGAAAGATACAGAATTCACTTTTTCCAGACACTACCTATGGTTTTGAGTCAGGTGGAGACCCTGAAAATATACCTGATTTAACCTACGACAATTTTATTGCTTCTCATAAAAAATATTATAGCCCAGCTAATAGTTATATATACCTATATGGAAATATGAACTTAGAGAATAAATTGGAATTTCTGGACAGAGAGTATTTAAGTGGCTATGATAAAATTCAGGTGGATTCTAGCATTGAACTACAAAAACCCATAGGAAAAGATGTAGTTATAGTAGGAGAATATCCTATATTATCCAATGAATCAGAACTGGATAAAACTTATTTAAGTTTAAATTTTGTTGCGGCAAAATCCAATGACCCAGAAGTTAGCCTTGCTTTTGATATACTTGAGTATTTACTACTTGAAAGTAGTGCAGCACCACTAAAAAAAGCACTACTTAATGCTGGAATAGGTAAAGATGTTTCTGGAATTTATGATAACAGTATCCTGCAACCTTATTTTTCAGTTATTGTGAAAAATTCCAATGAAGACAAACAGGATGAGTTTAAAAATGTGGTATTTGAAACGCTTAAAAAACTGGTGCATGATGGAATAGATAAAAAACTTATAGAAGCAGCAATAAACGTTAAGGAATTCCAGCTAAGAGAAGCTGACTTTGGTTCAATGCCTAAGGGACTAATTTATAGCATAATAGCAATGGACAGCTGGCTTTATGATGAAAATCCCCTTATAAATTTAAAATTTGAAGAGAGCTTATCAAAGGTTAAAACAGCTATTAACAGTAATTATTTTGAAAAATTCATTGAAAAACATATAATAAATAGCAATCATCAAAGTTTGGTTATTATTAAACCTTCAAAAACCATTGCAGAAAAGAGTTCAAATAGGCTAAATGCCAAGCTAAAACAATTTAAGAAGTCTTTAAATACAAAAGATCTTAAAAAAATTGTAGCCCAAACAGAAAATCTAAAGATAAGGCAGTCTAGTGAAGATTCACCAGAAGACCTTAGGAAAATTCCATTGTTATCATTAAGTGATATAGACAGAACATCAGAAAAAATGCCACTAAGTGAGACAGAAATTCATGGAATAAAAACACTTTATCATGAGATATTCACAAATAAAATAGCATATTTTAATTTATATTTTGATTCAAGTAAAATCCCAAGGAAGCAACTGCAATATCTTGCATTACTAGAAGATGTTCTTGGAATGGTTGATACAGCAAAGTATAAATACGATGAATTAGCTAATGAAATAAATATTAAAACCGGAGAAATAAGGTTTACAAACACGGTAATAGCAAGTAAGGATACAACGGATGATTATTATCCTAAATTTACAGTGAAGGTTAAAGTGCTTACTGAAAAATTGGCTGATTCACTAGAAATTTTACAGCAAATTTTGCTTAGTAGTAAGTTTTACAGCAAGAAGAGACTTAAGGAAATAGTTCAACAACTTAAATCAAAATTGGAAGCAGCTATAAATCAAAATGGTCATGTAGTGGCATTGGGAAGGCTTACTTCGTATTTTTCTAATGTGGGAAAGTATAATGAAACTTTAAAGGGCATAGAGTTTTATAAATTTTTATGTGACATAGATAAAAATATGGATAACAAATATGAAGAGATATGTAAAAATTTAGAGGCGATATCCAGCTTGTTATTTACTAAAGGTAATTTAGTAATAAGCTTAACTGGAGAAGCAGAAGTATATGATGTGTTTAAGGCTAATGTTAATATATTAAAACTTGAAGACAAAAATACAAACAGTGAATTTGTTTTTATAAAGAGCTTAAATAGTGCTGAAAATGAAGGACTTACTACTTCAAGCAAGGTTCAATATGTTGTTAAGGGTTATAATTTTAAAAAGCTTGGGTATGAATATTCAGGAAAATTACAGGTTTTGCGGAATGTATTATCCTTAAATTATTTATGGAACAACTTAAGAGTTATGGGTGGAGCTTATGGCTGTGGAGTATCAATAGCTCAAAGTGGTAATTTGGCTTTTTATTCTTATAGAGATCCTGGGCTTAAGGAAACACTTAAGATATACGATGAAGCATATAAATTCGCAGAAGATTTTAATGCGGATGATTATGAAATGACGAAATATATTATTGGAACTATATCAGGGCTAGATGCGCCATTAAGCCCTAGAAAAAAAGGTGAACGTTCTGATGAAAATTATTTTAAAAAAATAACTGAAGATTCTATACAAAAGGAACGTGAAGAGATTTTAAGCACTAGTAAGGAAGATATAAAGGGATATTCAAAATTATTAAAGGCTGTTACAGACGAAAATTACTTATGCGTAATTGGAAATGATGTGAAGATTAAAGAGAATAGTGATGTCTTAAATAATATTATAGAAGTTTTTGAATAAGGCACAATAAAGGTAACAGTATTGTAAAAATAAATATAAAATATAAGTATAGTAATAAAAATAAGGAGATTAATAAATTTATGACCACAGTTAATAAAGAAATTTCAGAGAGTACAGAGCTACTGGAGTTTGAGCGTAACACTATAATTGACTGTAAAGTTAAATTACAAAATATTTTTACAAAAGAATTACCAGAAAGTAAAATTGGGGTTTATGGTGATTATGATATACTTATTTTTTATAGACATGATTCTAGACGAAAAAGTAATTATGAAGTTAAAACTATAAGAAAAACTTTTAATGAAATTTTATTATTGCCAGATGGTGGATCTGAAAAAAGAGGAGTAATAGAGGATGTTTCTTTTGAACCCACTTGTGGATTTAAGTTGAAGAATAAACACCACAATGATGCCAGTTATGAGATAGAAGTTTTAGGAGAAATAAAAATCACTTATGATTCTGATTCAGAGGGTGAGAGTACCACTTATGAGCCAGTGGAGCAACAAACTGAAAATGTGGAGAAATATCTTGTATTGCCTAAACTTAAAGAAGAAGTTTTGCAGTTTCAAGTAGATGATGACCATTCAATTGAGGAATTGATGAATATGGATTTGGAATCTCTTAGGAAAATATCAAAAAAAGATTGAAAAGAATTTTAAGTTAGGCATCTAAAAGAAACTAGTATAGTCAGACTGAAAGATTTTCTAAAGATGCCTTATATAAAAAGAGGCTGCCCTAAAAATAAGAAAGTTAAGAATTGGAAATTGAAGGTTGAGAGTTAATGATGTTTTTCTTCACTACGTTACGTAAAATCAACATTAACTCTCAAATTTCCACTATCAATTCTCAACTTAACAAATTACTTTGCAATTTCTTATTTCTAGGGCAACTCCTTAGTTTATTTATTATATGAGTGAAAATTTAAAGCTCTACATGAACTTTAATGTGCTCAATTTTTGTGATTTTTAGCTTGATTTTAATAATTATTTTTTCAAGAAGTTTATTGTAGGTTACGGCCCAATCAGGAGCACCAGAGTCTAAAGGATTTGGATCTTGTAATTCTTCTTTTTCTCCTTCAACATAGGCTTCAAGTATTTCTACAGTATCATATTCATCAAATGGTTCATTGGCAGCTACGTCAACAAAAGAAGCAAAATCTATTCTTGTTGTGAACTGATATAATGGTCCATTTACAGCATCACAAGCATAATCGGTTATAGTTTTGTAGTTTACATTTTTATCGATATAGCCATCTAGAATTACTTTTCCTATCCACTTATCGTCAGTTTTGCAAGTAGGGGGTACTATTGAAAAATTTGTAATTACAACTTCTTTATCGATATCTACGATACGGAAAATAGGAGGGCTAGGTGGTGAAACAGTAGAAAGCTTAACTACTAACTCTTGTTTTTCTCCATATCCAACAACAACTGGAACTTGTAGCAATTTTTTTTCTGGTTTACAGTCAAAAATATCTTTATCATCCATAAGTTTATCACTCCTTAAATGGTTGTTTTATTAGCATATATCATAGCATAAGAATTAATTGTGACATGATGCTAAGTATTTTTGGAATATAGTATAGTATATAAAATAATGTATATTAATGTTCCTAATTTATCATAAAGCTAAAAGAACATAAAAAATAAATTTATGCTAATATAAGTATAATGTGCTATATTTGAGGCAAATTTGCTATAATTAAACTTAGGCATCATGAAAAAAAATAATAACTCAGGTTTCTTGGATATTTGACTTGTTATTTTCTTGATTGTGCCTTATGAAAGGAAAATTTGTCACAATTTTTAAGGAGATAGTTATGAAAAAGACAATATTAGGGATACTGGCAATTATAATGATTTTAATATGGGTAACTATTTTGAATATAGATAACTCACATTTGGTAAAAATAATTCCACCGATATCTGTAACTAAGGGTTGGCAATACAGGGTGGGTGATTCACCAAAAGACAAAAATGGTAAGGTTACATGGATTAATGATAATGATAAAACTTCATGGAAAAGCCTCAATTTTCCATTGAGCCCTCATATGAAGGACTCAAAAGGATATGCTTGGCTGAAAGTAGTGCTTCCTAAAGGGAATTTTAGAGATCCAAGTATATATTTTTACACTTATAATCAAGACTTTCAAATGTTTATGGATGGTAAATTAATATATAGTTTTGGAAGTTTTAATAGGGATAATCCATACAAATTGCCAGGATCGTTTTGGCATATCATAGGATTGCCTAATGATTATACTGATAAAACTGTTTTTATTCGAATGCATTCACCGGAAGTTTCAGCTGTAGGCAATGTAAGAAATTTTGCAATAAGCTCTGAAAGTAACAATTTGATAAATGTTATAGAAAAAAATTTGCCTTCATTCATAGTTGCATCTTTATTTGTTTTTGTAGGTCTTAGTATTTTACTTGTTTCATTTGTTTCACTTATTAACTTAAAGGACAGCATAATTTTTGTGTCCTTTAGTTTTGCTTGTATAACTTCAGGAATATGGCTTATATCTGCTGGAGGAATAAAACAATTATTTTTTTATGCTCCGCAGTTTTGGGAATATATAAAAATTATTTCACAATATTCAATGCCAATAGTATTTAGTTTATTTATAAATAACCTACTGGATAATAAATTTGAAACTATTTTTAAAACTGTGAGTGGATTTCATTTAGTACTTTTAGTTTTAACTCTGTTATTGAATTTTCTAAATATAATTCGTATAGATAGTACAGTGCATATTTTCTATGTATCAATAGCAATTAGTATGATAATTGTTATTGTATCAATCATAAAAGTTTATTCTTCTTGGAATGCTGAGATAAGAATATTTCTATTTGGCTTTACTGTACTTTGTTGCTTTGGAATTTTTGATGTTTTAAATTGGAATTTCAATGCCAATCATTCCGAATTATACTTATCCCAGTGGGGAATTGTAATTTTTTTAATAAGTCTGTTTATAGTTATAATATTACATTATATTAGAGCTAAGGATGAAGTTATTGAATACTCAGAAAAGCTTAAAACAAAAGAAAAAATTCTTCTTGAGAGCCAACAGGAATTGGAATTTTTTTCAAATATATCTCATGAATTACGGACACCTTTAAATATTTTATTAAGTACATTACAGCTTTTAAATCTTTATATTAGGGATGGGTCAATTAAGATTGTTGGCAAAGATATTAGCAATCATTTTAATGTTATGAAGCAAAATTGTTATAGGCTTTTAAAACTTGTAAATAATTTGATAGATGTAAATAAAATTGATTCTGGGTACTTGAAAGCGGATTTTAAAAACATGGATATAGTTTCAGTTGTAGAGGATATAACACAATCTGCAGCTAATTACATAAAAAGTAGAGGGATAAGCATTATTTTTGATACGGATATAGAAGAGAAGGTTATAGCTTGTGATTATGAAAAGATTGAAAGAATTATACTTAATCTTTTATCTAATGCTGTTAAATTCTCAAAGGCAGGAGCTTCTATTTTCGTAGGGATTCATGATGGTGGTGGGAATGTTGAAATAATCGTAGAAGATACAGGTATTGGTATAGAAGAAGATAAAATCAATTCTATTTTTAAGCGATTTGTGCAAGTAGACAAATCATTTACTAGAGATCATGAAGGTAGCGGAATAGGACTTTCACTAGTAAAGTCCCTAGTGGAAATGCATGGAGGTAGTATACATGTAGAGAGCAAATATGGTGAGGGAAGTAAATTCAAAATACATCTCCCTGTAAAACATATTGTGGATGGTCAGGTTTGTGAAATTCAAGAAGGTACAGCAGTACATGTTGAGAAGATTAGTATTGAATTTTCTGATATATAATGTTCATTTGATTTTTATCCCATGACTTCAATCTTACTCTAAAGAGAACGCAGGTCACCCAAATCATAGATTTGGGTCACCTGCTTTTATTTGTGTTTTGAATACCACAGGTTTTACCTGTGGTTCTAAAAAGCTTATAGCTATGAGTGGAAAAAAAGAACCCCCTTTGCTAATATAAAATTAGGTTCGCCAACCAATTTTAAAGGCAAAGGAGGTTATCCAAATGGACATTCAGAGTTTAGCACACAGTAAATGGAATTGCAAATACCATATTGTGTTTGCACCCAAGTATCGAAGGCAGATAATATATGGGAAAATAAAGGTTGATATAGGGCAAATACTAAGGAAATTATGTGAGTATAAAGGCGTAGAAATAATAGAAGCAAATGCATGTCCAGATCACATACATATGCTAGTGAGTATACCACCGAAGTTAAGTGTTGCACAATTTATGGGATATCTGAAAGGTAAGAGTTCGCTAATGATATTTGATAGACATGCAAACTTGAAGTATAAGTATGGAAATAGACAATTTTGGTGTAGAGGTTATTATGTGGATGTGCGACCTTAGAGGGGTTGTCTGAATTATGCTAAAAGTATTTCCCGATCATCTTCGGGTATTCCTACCAGTTGGTGCGTTCAAAGTAATTTGGAGGTTCTAAGCAAACTGGGACAACGGGGCAAGTATGGTATCTACAACCATTACTGCAACTAGGAAAAGATTCATATGGATAACGCAAGTGAAGTATTGTAGAATCGTCAAGTAGAAAAGGTGAAAGGTAGATGATACGCCTTACCCAAAAGGGAATATAGGATGATTACCGTAATTGTTCACGTACGGTAATAAGATGACAGAGGTAAAGCTCGATCCTATCGGTTTATTGGTACATCCTAAGTGAATCATAACTATTCAGATAGCTAGACAAGGTTAAGCCCTATGGTCTCCTGTAAAATGGTAGGCAAATCGTGAGAAATGTACAATGACTAGAGGGTAAAGGATGCCGAAAAAGCGAAGGGCTCTATGTAATATAGAGTATAGGAATTCAAGATTTGTTCCAATTGAAAGATAGCTGACTTCGGCACGTATTCTATTACAGGAAAGGGATGAATTACTATGGATGAACAAGGATTCAATTGCACGAAATGTGAGAATCGTTCAAACAGTTCTGATGAGATGAAATGGCAGTCAATCGACTGGAAAATAGCTGAAGAATATGTTAATAGACTTCAACTCCGGATAGTAAAGGCAGTAGAAATGAGAAAATGGAATCTTGTAAAAAGGCTTCAGCATCTCATAACACATTCCTTTTATGCAAAAGCTTTGTCGGTGAAAAAAGTGACTAGAAACAAAGGTGGGAAAACCGCTGGAGTGGATAAGGTACTTTGGACAACAAATAAGCAAAAATATCAGGCGGTTATCGACTTGAAGGTAAAAAAAGGCTATAAGCCAATGCCGACAAGGCGGGTTCATATCAAGAAGGAAAATGGAAAACTGAGACCACTGAGTATTCCTACTATGAATGATAGAGCAATGCAGACACTATTTTTGTATGCTCTGCAACCAATAGCAGAGACTATTGGTGATAAGCGTAGCTTTGGTTTTAGAAAATATAGGAGCTGTGCGGATGCAATGGAGCAAATTTTTACAATGCTATCATCAAGAAGGAGTGGTCAGTGGATTCTAGAGGGAGACATCAAGGGTTGTTTTGATAATATAAACCATCAATGGATGTTGGATAATATTCCAATTAATAAGATGATACTCAATAAGTTTCTTAAGGCTGGTTTTGTTTATAGAAAACAACTTTTCCCAACTACAAAGGGAGCAATTCAAGGTGGAACAATTAGTCCAACTCTTGCAAATTTGACACTAGATGGACTTGAATATGAAATAGCCAGGAATTATTTCTTGACAAAGAAGGGAAAAGTCAGTTACCACAATAGAAACAATCCAAATCAGCTGAATATCGTAAGATATGCAGATGATTTTGTAGTAACAGCAAATAACAAAGATGTTCTTGAGCAAATTGTGGTCATAATTAGTGAATTTTTGAAAAAAAGAGGACTTGAACTATCCAAGGAAAAGACAGTCATAACTAATATAAATGATGGATTTGATTTTCTTGGGTGGAACTTTAGAAAGTACAGTAGTAAGTTGATAATCAAGCCATCTGTAAAATCTCTGAATAAAGTCACAAAGAAGATAAGTGAAATTATACATGCGAATAAGACAGTAAAGCAAGAATTCCTAATTTACAAATTGAATCAAGTTTTGAAAGGTTGGTGTAATTATCATCAGCCAGTTTGTGCAAAGCAGACATTTGAAATTTTGAATTGTCGTATATTCACTATGGTTTGGAAATGGGCAAAAAGAAGACATCCAAACAAGGGAGCAAAATGGCTAAAAGAGAGATACTGGAAAAGTAAAGGTTCAAGGGACTGGATTTTCTCGGATGGAAAAAAAGCAACTTTAATCCTACCATCTGACATACCAATTGTTAGGCACGAAAGAATTAAACTCGACATGAACCCGTACACAGAAAAAGAATATTTCTTGATAAAGAGAGAACGAAGAAGAGCCGCAAAAAGAATGGCATATAAGGGAACAGCCGCTTTCAAGTTTAGACTAACAAAAATGAAAGATTTGAAAGTTTAGGATGCGTGAGCCGTGTGAAGGGAAACCTTCAAGCACGGTTCTTAGGAGAGAAAGAACTCGAAAGGGTTCGGACTTATCCGACACAGTTGGAAGAAATAAAAAGGCGATACAAGAGTATATAAAAAATCAATTACAAGAAGATATAGGAAGTGATCAAATAAGTATGAAAGAGTTTATTGACCCGTTCACGGGTGAGCCTGTAAATATAGGCAAAAAGAAATAACCCCTTTAGGGGTAGTCTGTAAAAATTATGCGGTTGGCGAACTTATTCAACGTGTCTTGAGACACAGCCAGTATCAGGCCCTTATAGGGCTAGTGCATGCCACCCGTTTAACGGGTGGTCATGACTAAGTGGGAAAAGTAGATAGCCCAAGCTTTGCTTGGCGCTAGTCACTTAGCAGTTTCATCAATCGTTTTTTCTTTAGAGTATAACGGTTGTTACGCACTTTACTAACGATTTCCCCTAAATAACGTTGTTTATAGTTTATTCATGTAATATTAAAAAAATCATTGTTGACAAAACCTACTAAAAACAATACACTAAATATATAGGAATACTAGGATAAATATAGAGGTGTTTATAATGCAGAAGGCAGTGGAAATAAAAAGCGGAGATTTAGTGTTAAGAGGTGCCCTTCACATTCCAGAAGATGTGAATAAAAAAGCACCAATAGTTATAATATACCATGGATTTTGTGGAAATAAAATGGGACCCCATTTTATGTTTGTAAAATTATGTAGAAAATTAGAAGAATTAGGAATAGCCAGTATTAGGTTCGATTTCTCAGGTTCTGGTGAGAGTGATGGAGAATTTGTTGATATGACACTGGGAACGGAAATAGTAGATGCAAATAATATTTTGGATTATGTAAAAAATTTGGATTTTATAGATAAAGAAAAGATAGGAATAATGGGATTTAGTATGGGCGGGGCTATAGCGAGCATTATAGCTGGAGATAGAAAAGATGAGATTAACACACTTTGTCTGTGGTCGCCTGCAGGAACTATGGATAAAATAATATTATCTAACACTTATGTAGGTGATAAATTAGATGATTTTTTGCAGAGTGGAAACTTTGATGTGGAAGGATTACTTCTTGGAAAGAAGTTTATAGAGGACATTAAGAAAATAAAAATATATGATAGAGCGGCATGTTATGAAAAAAAGTCAATTATTATTCATGGTAATAGAGATGAAGTGGTGCCTTTAGTGGCTTCCAAAAGATATTTAGAGATTTACGGAGATAATACCAAACTCGAAATTATAGATGGTGCAAACCATATTTACGAAAAAAACTCATGGGAACGAGAAATAATAGGGATTACAAAGGAATATTTTCATAATGTTTTCAATGAGCATATAAATAAGTTAGAGACCCTTATGAATCAGGATCTCTAAAGCGTATCAACTAAATGACTTGTATCATTCATGACTTCAATTATTGGTTCAAATTTATCATTGAATATAAGTTTAGTTATTGAAGTGTTTCCGATGTAAATCTTATGATACATGGTCATTTCAAAATTAAAAAGACCGATAATGGCAGCTTTTATGATTCCACCATGTGCAACTAAAACTATCTTTTTACTTGAATGAGCTTGTACAATCTTTAAAACTGATTTTTTACCTCTTGCAGCAGCATTCTTAAGACTTCCATCTCCACCGCAGATTGGAGCAGTTATTTTATCATTTTTCCAGAGTTTAAACTCATTGGAATAGGAACTTTTTATTTCGCTTATGGTAAGACCTTCCCAGTCTCCATAGTTTATTTCACGCATGTCAGGAAAAATTATTGGTACTACTTTTGATTTTTCACTTATAATTTCTGCTGTTTTTTTTGCACGTATTAAAGGACTTGTATAAATATAATCAAAGTTTCCATCTAATCTTTTTGCCAAATATCTTGCCTGGGAAATACCATCCTCAGATAGAGATATGTCCTTACTTCCTTGAAATTTACCTAGTTTGTTCCATTTAGTTTCTCCATGTCTAATTAAATAAAGTGTTGTGGTCATAATATTCTCCTAAGTGTAATTTATTATTTGCTATTTTAATTCAAGTTTCACTTATATATTAATGTTAAATAAAAGGTAAGTCAATAACCTAACAAGGCATAGAAAGGAATATGATTATGTTATTTAGAATATTATATGGATGTTTCCAAGTGGAACTAAGAAAATCAGTATGGGGAGTTATTCCTGTACTGATTTTTTATTAATATCATTATCCTTTATGCGTCTGGATGTAGTTTTTAAGCTTATTTGTTGTCTCCTGATTAGCCTTACTAAATTCTATGAAATTCTCAAAACATTTTGCTGTTCTTTTACTTATAGTATGCTCGATTTTCTCAGTCTCAGTTAAGATTTCTGATTCAGGGATTCCTAATATCTTTAAAAATTTTTCGATAATATTGTGACGATGAAGCAATTCTTCTCCAAGTAGTTTTCCTTCTTCATCTAGCATTAAAACTCCATATTTCTCATATTTTAAAAGCTTTAGCTCAGCAAGCTTTTGTACCATTTTGGTGGCAGAAGGTGGTTGTACATTAAGTGCATTTGAAAGTTCATGAATTCTTATAAAACCTGTGTTTACAGATAATCTATATATCATCTCAAGATAGTCTTGCATAGAAGCAGAAAGCGAATCCTCTTCATTTTTCATATATTCATTAAAAGTGTAGAAGCGATTATTATCCATATTATCACCTACTTTAGACTATAGTATATCAATTAAATTATATGCATGATTAAATAAGAAAATTACTTTGGAGTAACAGTTTTGGCATCAAAAACATAATTTATATTATAAAAATAAAGTTAGCTTAGGCTAAAATGGTTAACTTTAAATAATGGTTTTATCCATATTAAATATATTTAAAAGTTAAGGGGATGTTTTAATGCAGAGCGAAAAGGGTTTAATTGATGTGGGTTTAAATCCACCAAAACATACTGCTATAAATAGCGGATTTGATGATGAAAAAATGGAAAAGAAAAGTAGAATAATGCAATTACTAAAGTTTTTAGGACCAGCATTTGTTGTTAGTGTTGCATATATAGATCCAGGAAATTTCGCCACCAATATCAGTGGAGGGTCAAAATTTAATTATGTTCTCATTTGGGTTATTTTATGGAGTAATTTAATAGCTATATTTTTGCAAATTATGTCTGCAAAGCTAGGAATAGCTACAGGTCACAACCTACCTGAAATGTGTGCTAAGGTATTTTCAAAATCTACAAACTGGATATTTTGGATTGTTGCAGAGATAGGAGCTATGGCAACAGATTTAGCTGAGTTCATTGGTGGGACATTAGGATTATATTTATTATTTGGAATACCAATGATATATGCAGGACTTCTTACCGGGTTATTAACCTATTTAATTTGCTACATGGAGAAATACGGACAGAAAATTGTTGAGATTATAATAGCAGCTCTTGTGGCAGTAATCAGCATTGCATATACAATAGAATTATTTCTTGCAAAACCTGATTGGACTCAAGTGGCAATTCATACAATAGTTCCTATGTTACCTAATGGTGAAGCTGTATTAATAGCAGTAGGAATGCTTGGAGCAACAGTTATGCCACATGTTATATATTTACACTCACACTTAGTTCAATATAGAGGTACGGATTCATCTAATGAAGGAAAATTAAAACATTTAAGAATGGAAAAGCTAGATGTTGCTATTGCTATGAATATTGCTTTTATTGTTAATGCTGCAATGGTTATAGTATCTGCTGCAGTATTTTATAAAAATGGAATAGTAGTTGATACAATGGAACAGGCGAATAAATCATTACAACCATTGCTAGGGTCTTTATCAAGCGGCGCATTTGGAATAGCATTACTTGCGTCAGGACTATCATCTTCAGCTGTTGGAACTATGGCAGGACAAACAATTATGAAAGGTTTTGTTAATTTGAGCATACCTATAAATGTTAGAAGGCTTGTAACTATGATGCCAGCTTTAGTTATTATTGCAATTGGAATTAATCCAATGGATACCCTTGTTTTGAGTCAGGTTGCACTTAGTTTTATCCTTCCATTCCCCATCATTCAAATGCTAATTATAGCTAAACGTAAAGATTTGATGGGAATCTTAGTTAACAAAGGGTTTGTAAGGTTTTTGGGTGTTGTAATAGCTACTATAATAATAGTACTAAACGCAGTGCTTCTGTATCTAACGTTCACCGGGCAGGCTTAAACATTAAAAATATAAATCTGAATTCTATTCACTTGTTAATTTTTGATGATACCTTATATCTTTACAAGTTGTTTTGCTAAAATTAAAGTGCATATATGAAATGGGAAAAATATGAAAACAAATTCTTGACAAATGATAAAATATGCCCTAGAATTAATGTAAATGCAATCAAATTGCATTTACATTAATTCTGGGAGGACAAAATGAAACTAATTAAATTAAATAATAATTTCAAAATATATAATTGGAAAGCATTGATGATTATTACCACTTCTGTTTTAGTATCAATATCTTTAATAGGATGCAGTACTCAGTCTTCTTCAAGTTCTTCAACATCCGCAAAAGTGGTTGAAACTGTTGGTGCAGAAAATCAATATGCAGATGTTATAAAACAAATTGGCGGGAAATATGTATCAGTTACAGCTATTATAAGTAATCCTAGTACTGATCCACATTCATATGAAGCAAATACTCAAGATGAAACTAATATAAGTAATGCAACACTAATTGTTCAAAATGGCCTAGGATATGATGATTTTATGGATAAACTTGAATCCAGTTCCGAAAATTCAAATAGAACTACAATAAATGTTGGTAAGTCTTTAGGTTATTCTGATAATACTGCAAATCCACATCTTTGGTATAAACCAGATACTATGGAGAAAGTAGCAAAGCTAATTACTGAAAATTTAGAAAGTCAGTTACCCAATGAAAAAAAATATTTTCAAGATAGATTAACTATATTTGATAATTCTCTAAAAACATGGAAGAATGATTTGAATGAAATTCAGAAGTCCTATGGTAAAAATGGAGTTGCAGTTACTGAACCAGTAGCAAATTATTTGTTAGAAGCTGCAAATTTAGACGTAAAAACTCCATGGGGATTTCAAGCTTCTGTAATGAATGGCACCGATCCGTCACCGCAGAATGTTAAAATTGAGGAGGATCTTTTAAAAGAAAAAAAGGTTAAAGTATTTGTGTATAATGAACAATCTATGGATGATGTAACTACTAATTTATTGAATCTTGCTAAAAACAATAATATTCCAGTTGTAGGTGTATATGAGACAATGCCTCCTAAACATACATATCAAACATGGATGGAAGACGAAACTAAAAATATATTGAAAGCTTTAAAAGATAAGCTTTCCACGGAGACTATGTCATGACAGATTCTATAGCAGTAAATATAAAGAACCCAATTTTAACACTTGATAATATATCCGTAAAATTCTACGAAAAGCATGTCCTTAGAAATGTAAATGTTGAATTTTACCCTGGTGAATTTGTAGGATTAATAGGTTCAAATGGAGCAGGAAAATCAACCTTACTTAAGGTGATTTTAGGGTTATTATCTCCTACAGAAGGAAAGGTGAATTTTTTTTGGGGAAACAGCTAAAAAAGGGAATAGACAAATAGGTTATGTACCACAAAAAATATTTTTAGAACCAAACATTCCCTTAAGAGGACGTGATTTAGTTGCACTTGGATTAGATGGGCATCGCTTTGGAATTCCACTTCCAAGTAAAAAGCGAAAAAAACGTGTGGATGAAATATTGGAAGCCGTTGATGCCACTGGATACGCTGATTCTCCTATTGGTAAACTGTCAGGTGGTGAACAGCAAAGGCTACTTATTGCTCAGGCATTACTTACAGATCCTAAAATTTTGTTATTAGATGAACCATTATCAAATCTTGACATTAAAAGTGCTTATGAAGTAACAAAGTTAATTTCTAAAATAGGTAGAGAGAAAGGTGTAACTATAATTTTGGTTGCACATGACATGAATCCTCTTTTAGATGTTATGGATAGAGTATTATACCTTGCGGAAGGAAAGGCTGCTATAGGAAAAGTTTCAGATGTTTTCCACAATGACGTACTAAGTAATTTGTATGGTTATCCAGTTGAAGTATTACATGTTAACGGAAGGATTATGGTTGTAGGTGGAAATAATCCAGGGCTAAATTGTGATTCTAATAATTACTGCGTAGAATCGGAGGTTAATACATGAAACAACTGAGTGAACTTTTGTTTGCACCAGGTTTTTTTCAAAATTCAGAGGTTATAAATGCTTTGATACTTAGCACCGTTGTTGCAGCAATATCTGGAGTAATTGGTGTGTTTGTAATTATTAGAGGTCAATCCTTTGCGGGTCATGCTATATCCGACTTTGGTGGGGCGGGTGCAGCTATAGCATTTTTAATTGGAATTAATACTTTATGGGGATTTTTAGGCTTTGGTATACTTACAGCTATTGGAATGGAAACCTTGGGCAATGGGGCCAAAGAGAGAGATTTATCAACAGGAATTGTTTTATCCGTGGCACTGGGACTAGAATCTTTATTTCTATATCTTGATATGCGTTTTACTGGTAAATCAAACGCATCTATGTTAATTCTATTTGGTTCTATTTTTGTTGTCAATCGTAATACAGTTATAATTATAGCTATGCTAACAATTGCTACAGCAATTATTATATGTATAATATATCGTCCTTTACTGTTATGTTCAATTGAACCAGATATAGCAAAGACAAGAGGTATTCCAGTTAGGTTTATCAGTATTATATTTGTGGTTTTGTTATCTTTTGTAGTAGAAGAGGGATCATTGATTACAGGGGCACTTTTAAGTACTGCTTTATTAATTGGACCTGCAGCTGCAGCTATACAGCTTACACGCAAAATGAGTTCAGCAATGTTAGTCTCAGCTAGTATAGGAATTATAGCTATGTGGCTTGGAATTATTCTTGCATATGATAGCTTTCAATGGCCACCTACAGGACGAGGATGGACAGTAAGTTTTTTTGTTTCAACTCTTATTTTATTGTTCTATCTTTTAGCTAGATTAAAACATAAGCTTTCTAATTCAGGAATCATAAAAACTAGTGGGGTGCTCAATAATGATTAATTTAGGAGTGTTCACAGATACCTTTATGATTCATGCGTGGATTAGTGGAACTATAGTAGCTATTCTTTGCACATTTATTGGTTACTTTGTTGTTATTCGAAACGCTTCATTTGCAGCACATGCATTACCTCAAATTGGATTTGCTGGTGGAGCTGGAGCAGTGCTAATTAATATTAATCCTATATATGGACTGTCTGTATTTTCAATATTAGGTGCTTTATTAATTGGATATCTTAGCAAGGAAGAACGTAATGATGTGGTAACTGCACTTATTTTAGTTGCAACACTTGGAATAGGTGCACTTTTCTTAGGTTTAAGCAACAAGTATGCTGCTGGAGCTTATGCACTTTTGTTTGGTCAAATTGTAGGAATTAGCACAGAACAAGTTATAGATACAGCTGTTTTAGGAGCAATATGCCTATTTGCAATAATTTTTTTGTACAGACCATTACTTCTGGCATCTGTTTCTAAAGAAATAGCAGAATCACGAGGAATACCGGTTAGATTTATAGAGATGTGCTTTATGGTTATTCTGGCCTTGGTTACTGCAGTTACTGTACCAATAGTAGGTGCATTGCTTTGCTTTAGTTTACTTATTGCACCTATGGCAGCAAGTATATATATAACAAGTAATCCAAGGAAAGTAATTTTATTATCCCTGATATTTTCATTGAGTACTGTATGGACTTCATTGATTCTAGCATATTTTTTTGGATTGCCAATAGGATTCTTAGTGTCAATTATAGGAGTATTGTTTTATACATGTGCAAGGGTTATAGCTTATATAAGCTCTAAGAGTAAATAAGAAAAATGTAATTTGCCTTAGGAAAGATGAATATTTTAATAGACTTCCAGTGAGTTTACTGGAAGTCTTGGACTTTTTGACTTATCAATATGTTTAACTTAACAATTCCTTAAAATAATAAAAGTAATATCTTACCTCATTAGTTTATATACATAATATACAGATAAAAACTTAGTTAACAGAGGCTAGCTTAACTGGAAAAATTGCAATCACTTATAATACAATAGATTATATTTAACCTATTGTATTAATTTCTAGTGGCTAGTAAATTAAAATGAGGTGAGAAAATTTGTTAGAAACAAGACAAAGTAGAGGAACTAGTCCTGCCATCATAATAGTATTACTCCCTATCTTTCTTTTGTTATTCTTAATCCTAGTTTCTCTGAAAATTGAAATTAGCCCAATAATTCAAAATGCAATGCTTCAAAGTTTTACTACCATATTTTTAAGTATAATTTTAGAGGCTATACCGTTCATAATAATTGGTGTATTTATATCATCTTTAATTCAGGTATTTATATCTGAAGAGACTATAGCCAGGATAATTCCTAAAAATAAAGTAGTGGGAATTTTTATTGCAGGTATTGTTGGAATAGTGTTTCCTGTATGTGATTGCGCCATAATTCCAATAGTTAGACGGCTTTTGAAAAAGGGAATGCCTCTGTATATTGGGGTTACATTTATGCTTTCAGTTCCAATAATAAATCCTGTAGTACTTGTTTCTACCTATTATGCATTTCAGAGTAGCTCATATATGGTTTTGATGAGAGGGGGAATTGGAGCTCTTAGTGCTATGACAATTGGATTTATAGTCAGTAAATTTAAAACTGAAGATGATGCTAAAACAGTGAGAAGAGTTGCTGGGCAATGGATATATACTCTAAATCAATCTACTAATAAAATGCAATCACATTTATATTCACAACTTCATGAAGAACATCACCATCATCACCATGATGATGGTGAGTGCTCATGTGGACATGAACATCATCATAAAGAAGGTGAAAGGGTTACAATTGCAGGATCTATTGTTGAAATACTTGAACATACAAGTGAGGAATTCAAGGATGTGGGCAAATATGTAATAGCAGGCGCTTTTCTTTCATCTGTAATGCAGGTAGTCTTACCAAGAAAATATATGCTTACCATAGGTCATAACAGTGTAACTTCTGTTTTAGTAATGATAGCTCTAGCTTTTTTGCTTTCAGTTTGTTCAGAAACGGACGCTTTCATTGCAAGAACATTTGTAGGTCAGTTTACCAGTGGATCTATCCTTGCTTTCTTGATATTTGGGCCAATGATAGATATAAAAAATACCCTTATGCTTAGCCAAACCTTTAAACCTAAGTTTATTATTAAATTAATATCATTGATATTTATTGTATGTTTTACCATAGGAATAGTTCTGAATTTTACAGGTATCCAATTGTAGATGATTTTAGAGTATCACAATTGGCTATGGATTAGATAAATTCAAATTGGTTGTGTGGAGGTGCCTCATTTGTTTAAAGTAAATATGAAAGAACTAAAGTGGCTTATAATACTAGTAGGATTTACTTATTACATATACTATCTTATTTCAACCAAAAACTTTATTTATTTATTCATCCAAGAATGACGATTTATATGTATTTCTCGCTTTTTATATTTATAATATTATCTCTCTTGCAGGTAAAAAAGATATTTAAGGGTAATGGTAGTCACGTAAAAGGTGCATCTACAATATTTTTACTTCCCTTAGTGCTAGTATATATAGTAAATCCCCAGGGACTTAATGGAGAAATAGTTTCACAAAAAGGATATTCTAATGATAGCTATGCTGCAACTAGTAGTGCTTCAAATTCAAATGGAAGTGGTGCAAGTGGGTTTCAAGGAAATTTAATAAAACCAAATGAGAAAAATTATTCTGATGTTGTAAATGAAATAAAGTATAATGCAAATAAATATAAGGGCAAAAAGATAACTATTGGAGGTTTTGTATATAAAGATGAAACTTTTCCAAAGGATACATTTGTAGTGGGGAGAATGATTATAATATGCTGTGCAGCAGATGCTGAGTTAACAGGACTTGTTATTAAGATTGATCATTCTACCCTGCAGAATGATCAGTGGGTAGAGGTCACTGGAATTATAGATGTTAATCCTAATTTTGATAAGGATGATCCTATTAATAAAACAATACCAGTAATTAAGGTTACAAATGTGAAACCAATAGCTAAACCAAGTAATCCTTATATATATTTGAAGGGTTCAGGTGGGACACTATCTCCATCGGTTTAGTTAGCCAACGTAATAAAATTTTTAGTGGGAATTATACTATGAAGAAATATAAGATGTTATGTCTAGATATCGATATGATTCAGTATGCAGCAGTGGACATTGCTGGGGGAAACGCTCCCGATAAGGTAAAGCTCTCAGCTGATGATGTAACTTTATCTAATGATGACAATGGAGTAGCTGCTGCAATAAAAAAATATATTGGTTGGTAAAATAATCTCATTATATTAAATTATAAATAATCCGGTCTAAATGTAGAATTTAGTCGAAATGTAGAATATAATAAAGAAAATGACAATTAGTTTTAAAACTGTGGATTATAAAACCTAGTACTAAACAGCAGATAGTCCTCGGATAAATGGACCACTACACCGAAAAAAGTAGACTGAGGAGTGATGCCATATGAATGATAATTTTTATAAACAGATAATTGGAAAGTCGGTAGCAGAACAACTGAAAATGAGACTTAGAGAAAAAGAAGAGAAAGCAGAACGAATAGCAGAGTTAATTATTGCTAATAAAGAGATTGCATTTCAAAGCGGAGAGAAAGCAGAACGTACAGCAGAGTTAATTATTGCTAATAAGGAGATTGCATTTCAAAGCGGAGAGAAAGCAGAACGTACAGCAGAGTTAATTATTGCTAATAAGGAGATTGCATTTCAAAGCGGGGAGAAAGCAGAACGTGCAGCAGAGTTAATCATTGCAAATAAAGAACTTACATTTCAAAATGAGGAGAAAGGTAAACGTGCAGCAGAATTAATCATTGCAAATAAAGAACTTACATTTCAAAATGAGGAGAAAGGTAAACGTGCAGCAGAGTTAATTATTGCAAATAAAGAGCTTGCATTTCAAAACGAAGAAAAAGGTAAACGTGCTGCAGAATTAATCATTGCAAATAAGGAACTTACATTTCAAAATGAGGAGAAAGGTAAACGTGCAGCAGAGTTAATTATTGCTAATAGAGTGCAGGGAGAATTTTTTGTTAACATATCCCATGAACTTAAAACACCATTAAATGTTATTTTTTCAACAGTTCAGTTATTTGATATGTATTGCAAAAGTGGGTCATTAGACGAAAATAGAAATTCAATTATTAAATATACTGACTCAATCAAGCAAAATTGTTATAGGTTATCCAAACTTATTAATAACATAGTTGATTTATCTAAAATTGAAGCTGGATTCTTTAAACTCAACTTATCAAATAACAATATAGTAGAAATAGTGGAGAAATTGGTTACGTCTGTAACTACTTTTACAGACAGTAAAAACTTAAGCATTATTTTCGATACGAATATAGAAGAAAAAATTATAGCTTGTGATTCAGAAAAGATAGAGAGAATAGTGTTAAATCTTATATCCAATGCCATAAAATTTTCAGATGAAGGTGATGAAATATTTGTGGAGGTTAGTGATAAAAATGAATTTGTTGAAATATCAGTAAAAGATAATGGAATTGGTATTGAAGAGAAGGACTTAGCTATTATTTTTGATAGATTTAAGCAGGTAGATAACTCACTATCAAGAAATACGGAAGGTACAGGTATTGGTTTAAGTCTAGTTAAGTCCATTGCAGAATTACATGGTGGGAGTATATCTGTTAAAAGTGAAGTTGGTAAAGGAAGTAAGTTTACAGTCAGGCTTCCTTCAAAAAATGTATTTCATGAAAATATGATTTATAATAGAAATATGAAAAACAGAAATGAAAGTATACAAGTTGAACTTTCTGATATTTATTCGTGATTTTCATATATGCACTGAATTAGGTTTTTATGTCTATCATATCCCAATCATACAAAAAGTAGACTTCTTGGAATTACCTTTTTGCTTTTTTTTGAGTATAGAAGGAGCTGTGTCAAAATAAAATTAATTTCTATTTTGAGGCAGCTCCTTTTACAAGGCAGAACATCTTTACATTATTTGCTCTTTAAAATCCATATGATGCTTTGATAATCACCTTAAGAGAAGTATTCCTGTGCAATTGGTGATTTGGAACTGCTGAAGTTATCTCATCCATAATTCGATATAGCCCTAGCATATATCTATGAGCTGTTTATTTTTGCCTTTCTACTGGCAAACATTCCGAACCAATTTCTGCCATATTTCTATTCATATCCCATTTTACATAGCTTATGTTATCAGTAGCGTTTTTGCTTAGTAGTGCTATAATATAAGATGATTTTTATACAAATTGAGAGGATGAATAAATTTAATGAAAAAGCTGAAAATGACATTGCATTTGGTAGTAATTATAAGGATATATATATAAAGAAAACTATGCAATATATAGAAACTAACTTTTCTGGAAATATAAATATGGGTGAAATAGCACGTTCATTATTTATGGGAAAGTAAAATCTAATCGGACTAATAATCACAGATGTTGCTCAACCATTTTTTGCACAACGAACCAGCTCTATTGAATACTATGCAAATAACAGATGCCTAGCATTTATTTATGTAGTTAAAGAACAAAATATTGATTATGTTCTTTAACATACAGAATTAAACTATTTTGAAGGTTATGAAAATTTAGTATATGAGATGTTCGCAAAACATCCAGACATAGATGGATGTTTCGCAAGTAGTGATTTGATAGCAGCATCAATTATAAAAGTTGCGAATTCTATTTGAAAATATTTTACCGGTTGAGCTAATTATAAGGGAAACTACATAAACAAAAACAAGTATATAAGTGTAAAATGGTATGGTATGAGATTATGAATATTTTGCTTAAATTAGCATTTATTTTCTAAGTATGATAAAATATTGATTAATACAACTTTTATTAATCAGATGATTAAAGATTTTTTCCATTTGATAAGGATAAAACTAACCCAACGGCCAAGACTTGTTCTGATCTGGAAGGAAAGAATATATACAAACTATCTAGGTTTTATTAACCGACTTTTTGTTATTAAGCTTTCCATTCGGAGAGTTTTTTTTATTTGTGTTTTTAGGCATCATCAAAAAGCAACAAATCAGTGTGTTAGTATATTTTTGCATGGGATGCCTTATTAAAAAGTAGTATTGAAAGGAAATATATGAGAAAAATAAAGGGACTAGTCTTGCCATTATTTATAATAGTAATATGGATTGTTGTTGCTAAGTTTCATGTCGTTAATAGTTATATTGTTCCGTCTCCTAAGGTAGTTTTAGTGGCTGCATATGAAATGCTAAAATCAGGTGAGCTTTTAAAAAACTTAATAGTAAGTTTTTTAAGAGTTATTGTTGGATTTACAATAACTTTTGTAGTTGCTTTTTCACTTGCTATATTTCTCGGGAGCAAACCAAAGGTAATTCCTTATGTTGAACCTTTTTTAGAATTCATGAGACATATTCCGCCCCTTGCCATGATTCCAATATTAATATTATGGTTAGGTATCGGTGAATCCTCAAAACTTGTAATTATTTTTTTAGCAACATTTTTTCCTGTTTTTTCAAACACATTAAATGGAGTCACAAATTATGATAAAAAACTTCTTGAAGTTGGTGAAATATTTCATTTTAGTAAAAAAGATAAATTTTTTAGGATTATATTTCCCCAGGCTATACCCTCAATAATGACAGGGATTCAACTTGGGCTCGGTTATAGCTGGAGATCGCTGATGGGCGCTGAACTTATAGCGGCTTCCTCAGGAATTGGATACATGATTATAGATGCAGAGCAGCTTTCAAGACCTGATATTGTTATTGTTGGCATACTATCAATAGGTATTTTAGGCTATTTTATTGATTATTGTATTATTAAAATATCAAAAAAACTTACGAATTCCTATGGAAAGGAAGTATAATATGGCTGGTCTAATAATTAAAAATCTCTCCAAAACATTTGAAATTAGCAATAAAAAAATATTAGCTTTGAAAAATATTGATTTAACAGTGGAAAATGGGAGTTTTGTAACAATAGTTGGCAGAAGTGGTTGTGGCAAAACAACCCTATTGAAATTACTCTGTGGTATTGATACTAAAAGTGAAGGTACAGTTGAGTTAACTGATTTAAATGATGGGCAAGACAATAAAATATCCATAGTGTTTCAGGAGCCTAGACTTATGCCCTGGCTTACGGTGGAAGAAAACATGGCATTTTCCCTTATTAACTGTAAAGATAAAGCCTATGTAAATGAAAAAGTATATGAGTATTTGAAACTACTAGGTCTTTATAATTTTAGAAATGCATATCCTTCTCAAATATCAGGAGGAATGGCACAAAGAACTTCATTAGGAAGAACTCTATGTTATGAGCCACAAATAATACTTATGGATGAGCCACTAGGAGCACTAGATCCATTTAATAGGAAGAAAATTCAAAATGATTTAATAAATATTTTTTTAAAAAGTGGTAAAACAATCCTATTTGTAACTCATGATATTGAAGAAGCAATTTACCTAGGGCAAAAAATTATTGTAATGGACACAGGCAAGGTAATAAAAGAAATACCTATTAACATTGATTATTACAGAGATACTATCAGTGAGGAATTTTTTTATTATAAAAAACAGATTTCAAATATTTTCAATAAATTACTACAGGAGGAACAAAATGAATTTTATTAAGAAAACGGGTATTATTTTAAGTGCATTGATTATTTCAACCTCTTTTGCTGGTTGTGGGCAAAAACAGGTAGCGAATCCACCAAAGGCAACTAACCCAAAAAACATTAGCATTTCTTACGTAAAAGCACCTTTAAATGTGCCTTCTATTGTTGAAAAGAAAAATCATTTCTTTGAAAATGAATTTGCTAAAGATGGTATTAAAATTAATTATCCAGAAATAACTGATGGTTCAAAAATGACAGAAGCTGTTGCAGCAGGTTCACTTGATTTTTGTAATGCCATTGGTGCCACTTCAGTTATTCTTGCAGCAGCCAATGGGGTTAATATTAAAATTATTGGAATATACAGTAGAGCTCCAAAAGCATTCACAATAATGGTTAGAGATCCCAATATAAAAACAATAAAAGATCTTAAAGGGAAAAGAGTAGTTGGTCCTAAAGGCACTATACTTCATCAGCTACTTCTTGGAGCATTGTCAAAAGACAATATGAAAGCAGACGATGTTGAGTTTAGTAATATGGATATACCAAGTAGCGTATCAGCTCTTCTAGCTGGAAAGGTGGACGCAGCACTTGTTGCTGGACCTTCAGTTGCTAATGCAGAAAAAAGTGGAGCTCGTGTACTAACAACTGGCGATGGAATTATAGATGGAACAATTGTAATCGCAGCAGATGGAAAGTTTTTGGCGAAATATCCCGACATAGCAAAAAGATATCTTGCAGTTCATGAGAAAAGTCTAGAATTTATGAAGAATAATAAAGATAAAACATACAAAATGACAGCAGATGAGACAAAACTTACAGTGGATCAAGTTAAAAGTATGTATGGTCTATACGACTTTGATCCCAAAATAACACAAAAAGATATAACCGAACTTAAAAAGACTCAAGACTTTTTAAAGGCGGATGGAATGTTAACTAAAACTGTTGATATAAAAAGTTTAATAGTTAATTTCAAATAAAGTTTATGCTATATTTTATGGGGCTGTTGTACTAAGAAATTAGTGGAACAGCCCATTAATCTCTTATACATAATAAAACTAATTTGTAATTATGTTCATAGAAATGCGGATGATATAAACATGGCCGACAATGTTTTACTAGAATTAACTATTGAGAACAAATGTCAAATAATTATATGATATAATTATTTGATAAAAGCTTTACATATAACATTAGCTAAGAAGGCGAATACTAATGAATATAATCAAAAATTCTAAAAACATTGTTAATAATAATTTTCATGCATTATCACATAAAAATTTTAGATATTATTGGCTAGGTCAATGTGTTTCACTGATAGGAACATGGATACAAAATATTGGACAGTCATGGATTGTTCTTTCTTTAACTGGGTCACCATTTCTTTTGGGATTATTAGGAACAATTCAATTTTTGCCAATCACAATCTTCTCACTTTTCGCAGGGGTTGTTATTGATAAATATCCAAAGAAAAAAATATTGATTATAACTCAAACCATTTCTATGATTTTAGCTTTTGTATTAGCAACACTTGTTTTTACAAATAACGTTAAATATGAATATGTACTTATTCTAGCATTGATATTAGGATTTTCCAATACTATTGATATGCCAACAAGACAGGCATTTACTGTGGAAATGGTAGGGAAAGAAGATATAATGAATGCAATTGCTCTGAATTCTGCAACATTTAACTTAGCAAGAATAGCGGGACCAGCAATAGGCGCAGTTTTTATGGTATTCTTTGGAGCCGGATGGTGTTTTTTGATAAATGGATTTAGTTTCATGGCGGTTATTTTTAGTTTATTAAAAATAGAAGTTAATCCATATGTAAGAAAAAAAGCTGTGAACAGTAATATGCTTAAAGAAATTAAAGATGGGTTAATATATATTGCACAAGATTCCACCCTTATGCAGACAATATTAATGGTTTTGGTTGTAGGCATATTTGTATTTAATTATAACATTTTAATTCCGGTATTTACTAAAAATGTACTTCACCAAGGTGAAAAAATATATGGTTTGTTAATGGCAGCTTTGGGTATAGGATCACTGGCAGGAGCATTAATGGTTTCGGCAAGGAGACATTACCTTGCGCATAGTGGGCTATGTAATGGTTATGCCCACGAAGTATACCACAAAATAGACCAGAATACTGACTTGCTATTTTTTTGAAGATGCCTAAAGGAAATATGGGAAAATTGAATACTAATTGATCCTAATATTGATGAAGTCCATATGTTCTGTTATTATTATCATAGACAATATAGTGTCTATAAAGAAGGAGAAAAATATGGATAATTATAGAGAAATATTTTTAATGCAGCAAACTTATGCAACACTATTTTCTCTTGCCAATAAGATTCAGGTAAAAGCAGATAAATACCTTGGGACCATGACATCAAGACAGATTATGACAATGGTAGCAATTGGTCATTTGCAGGAAGATCAAACAACACTTAATAATATTGCTAGAAAATTAGGTACCACCAAACAAAGTGTAAAACAAATTATAACCATTATGGAGAGAAAAGGATATGTAATCACTGTACCAAGCCAGCAGGATAAGCGTGCGGTGAATGTTAAAATCACGGAGTACGGAAAACAGGTTTTGATGGAAGTATCTGAGGCAAGTATATATTTTTTTGCTGATGTTTTTAAGGATTTTAAAACTGAAGAAATGGAAATATTGTGGGGATTATTAAAAAAATTGTACCGTTTTGATGGTGAAGAGCAAGATGGATTTGAAGAGGAAGGAAATGTTGGTATTGAAGTAGATCAGGATCAAGTAACTAGATTAATAAATGAAGTTGGACGACTTAGAAATAATACTAGCAAAGACAAGATACAAGATGCAAGTGACAAGTGATAAGTTAATAAATAGGGATGTAAGTGAATTTGTTTGAGGAAATTCACCTACATCCCTATTTATTTGTAGTGGATTTACAGCTTTAGACAAAACACTGAAAATAAAAAAAGACAGTATATTGACTAAAAAAAGATATTGTGTTATTATTTTTAGACAGTACATTGTCTAAAAGTGAGGAGATAAAAATGAATAATATTGTTACAGTTAAAAATTTAGAAAAAAGTTATGATGCTAAAAAAGCTGTTGATGGAGTCAATTTTGCAGTAAGTAAGGGGGAAATCTTAGCACTCTTAGGGCCTAATGGGGCAGGTAAAAGTACAATTATCAATATTTTGGCTACAATACTGGCACCTGATAATGGTGAAATAACTATTTTAGGGCATGATCTAAAAAAAGATGCAAAAATCGTAAAGCTTGGAATTGGAATCGTTCCTCAAGACTTAGCTATTTATGAAGAAATTACTGCGGAGCAAAATGTAAACTTTTTCGGAAGTTTGTATAAGCTCAAAGGAAAACAGCTGAAAGACAAGGTAAAAGAGGCGTTGGAATTAGTAGGTCTTTATGATAAAAAAGATGATAAGCCAAAAACTTTTTCTGGTGGTATGAAAAGAAGATTAAATATTGCTTGTGCCATAGCCCACAGTCCAAAACTTATTATTATGGATGAACCCACAGTTGGGATTGATCCACAGTCAAGAAATCATATATTGGAATCTATTAAAATACTGAAAAACAGAGGCGCTACAGTTATCTATTCCACACATTACATGGAAGAGGTGGAGGCAATTTCTGATAGAATTATTATTATGAATGAAGGAAAGATAATTGCAGGAGGTACAAAAGAAGAATTAAAACAGAAAGTGAATGATGAAATCACCTATTCTTTTCACTTAAATAATATAAAAAAATTAAGCCAAAAGCAGTTCACTGGAATTGATGGAGTAACAAAAGTTAATATAACTGAAAATGAAGCTTTGATAACTATGGCGAAGTCAAAAGATAATCTAAATGAAATCATATCTTCAATTATAGAAAAAGGATGTAAAATTGAAAATATGAGTAGTATTGAGACATCACTTGAAACTGTATTTTTAGAACTTACCGGCAAAAAGCTGAGGGATTAGGAGGAAAAGAATGAACTTTATAAAAATAGTAAAATTTGATTTTATGAATATCATTAGAAATCCAATGCTGTTAATTGTTAATACTGTGCTTCCATTAATAATGATCGGGATTATGGGCTTTGTTACAAAAAACGATTATACAGCAAGTAGCGTTACTTCCTATGATTATTACGGCGTAACAATGATGATTTTTACTGCGTTAATGATTGCAATCACAGCTACAAACACATTTATGGAGGAAACGGTAAAAAGAGGGAACAGTCGTATTGTATATGCACCGGTTTCAAAAACAGAAATATATTTATCTAAATTGATTTCCACTTATATTTTGGCCAGCATTTCTTACAGTGTTATATTGATTGTCGGACAATTTGTTTTTAACATTAACTTTGGTGGAAAAAACATTTTGTATATTATGCTACTAATCAATATAATTTCATTATTTGGATGCTCAGTTGGTACTATGTTCTGTTGCATTTTAAAAAGTGAAGAAGGTGCAAATTCTGTAATAAATATTCCGATAATGGTATTTGTGTTTTTCGGAGGTATATTTTTTCCTGTAGCCAGTCTTGGAAAAATTGTAGATACAATATCCTACGTTTCACCAGTTAGGTGGATTACGGAATGTGCCTTTAAGGTTATATACGATAATGACTTCAGCATATATCTACCAACTGTGATAATTGGGCTAGTAGGATCTATTATTTGTATTTTAATATGCCAAATCACTTTTAAACCGGAGGAGTACGTATAATGAATATAATAAATTTATTAAAAAATAATTTTAGAAGAATTTTAGCCAAGAAAGAGATTATTATAGTAGCACTGGTTATTGTACCTCTCATGATTGGTGCTGGTGTATTATTTTCTGGAAAAATGGATAGAAGTGCAAATATTGCTTTGGTTTCAAATAATGCACAGAATGTTCCCAAAGACAGCAGAATTAAAATTCATGTAATGAAAGAAAAACCAGCAATTTCGGATCTGCTTTTGTCTAAATATGATGCCATTGTACAAGAAAAAAAGCCTGGAACTTATGATGTAACAGCTATAAAGAGTAAAGCCGATAAAAAAAGCATAAAAAACTTTTTTGAAGTAGGTAAACTTTTGCCAGGTGATCAGAGTGAACAAGCTACAAGAGGTGCAGGAACAAGAATTATAGGATTTATTTTAATGATTCTATTAATGCAGGGGATTGCTTTGATAGCACTTTTTCCAGAGGATAGAAATTTAAAAACATTCAGACGTATTTTAACTGCACCTGTCAGCGAAAGGGTATATATTTTTGCACAGGGAATTATGACATTTTTATTTATTTTTTTGCCAACATATATTGCACTTGTTATCACAAAGTTGTGTTTTGGCACTGATATTGGATACGGACTTTTAATGCTAGCAATATTGATTGCGATTCTTAGTGCACTATCAACGGCACTTGCTTTATTTTTCGTATCAGTGATCGAGAGGGAAGTATCTGTAACTGCCAGCGGAATTTATATGATAACTTGTGTATTAGCAGGCTGTTTTTATTCATTTACGGGAAACAATAAAGTTCTTGACTTCCTTTGTAGCATACTACCACAAAAGCAATATATGACCATGATTCAAGGGATAGAGAATGGTAAGAGCATGTTACAATTTAAAGGACAACTTATCTATTTACTTATTTGGATTGTAGCGCTCTGGCTACTGGGCAGTATTATTACTAAAAGTAAAATGAAGAAAGGTGCCTTCTAAGTGGCATAGACAATCAGTAAATAGCCTGTGGAATATCATTATATTTCACAGACTATTTAGCGTGGATATTGTAACTTCAATAAGAATAAAATAGATAGTAAAAACATTTTATAATTCTTACACTTTTGAAAAATGAAAAACATGTTCAATCAATAATGGAAAGTAAGCTTGACATAGAATTAATACAATGATATTATAAATATGGAAAGCATGCTTTGCATTTTATAATTGGAGGCACTAAATTGAAGAATAGGATTGAAGAAATTAGAAAAGATCATGGGATTACGCAGGAACAACTTGCTAGTAGGCTTGAAGTATCAAGGCAGACAATTGGTTCACTGGAAAATGGACGTTATAATCCATCTATACTACTTGCTTTCAAAATTTCAAAATTGTTCAACATGAGTATTGAAGAAATATTTATTTATGAGGAGAGTACAGAAAATGAAAACTAAAAAAGGTTTAAGTTTATTTAACATTATATTTATGGTTGTATTAGTTGTAGCACTTATTAGTTCTCTAGTTGGAATGTTTTTTGTAGGGGGTTATACACCGAAAACTATATCCATGATTGTTATTGCAATAGCTATAGGTTTAACTACGAGTGGTATATATGGTGAATTTCAGATTAAAGAAAAAGACAAAGATGAACGGATCATTATTATTAGAAACAAAGCTAAAGCAAAGGCGTTTGATGCTACTAAAATAGTATTTGGTATTCTTATAATTATATATGTCTTGCTTAAGGTTAATTTACTTACAATTGTACTTGTGGCTGTATCGTATTTGATTATTATGGGAGTATATGATGTATGTTTGTTTAAATATCATAAAAAAATGTAAAGGTGATTAGTATAGTATGGTTATATAAGGCATATATTTTGTTAGTAAGATAGGGAAAATGTTGATAACTAAATTGAAAAATATTTATTCATTCTTCTCATATCATTATCCATATTATTTTATATCCATTGAGTTTGAGGAGAAGGAATAAATATATTAAATTTTATAAAAGCTAATGATGTTCAATAGAATTTAGCTATGCGGCTTAATCAAAATATGTTTATAAATCTTGTGCAATTTTATTTAATTCTTCAGACATAGAAGAAATTTCTTCAATACTTGCTGTAATTTCTTCTGATGCTGCGGCTTGTTCCTCGCTTGAAGACATTGAACCTTGACTTTTTCCACTTGCTTCATCTACTTTTGCTTTTATGTTATCTGTTAATTTTTTAATTTTGGGAACTGTACTTTTGGATTGTTCAGAAAGTTTTCTGATTTCTTCTGCCACAACTCCAAAACCTCTGCCTGCCTCTCCAGCTCTTGCCGCTTCTATAGCTGCGTTTAGTCCAAGCATTTTTGTTTCATCTGCAATTTCTTTAATAAAAGAAGATACTTCATTAATTTCTTCTGCCAGTTTAATTATTTCTTTAATATCTTTATTCAGATCCTGTTCATTGTTATGTATGGTGGATGCTGATGCTGCCAACTCCTCAATAGCAGAAGTTATTCCTGCAAGACCGCTTTGAAGATTTCCTGACATATTACGTAAAGTCACTGCAGCTTCTTTTGGTGTGATTATAACAAAACTTCCAACAACTTCAGCTGAATTATCTTCATCAAAAAGTGGATAACATGCTTCGAAAACGGGTATTCCATATATTGAATCATTCACTTCTTCAAGAATAGGTTGTTTCAATTTAATAGTCCTTATTTCAATAGAGTCTTCGGAAAGAACATCATTAACTTGTAAAGAAGGTATGTCAAATTTCACCGAAGATTGTTTATTTACTATTTTTTCTAAATCAGTTACAAAAACGGTTGAACCTTCTGGAAACATATGAACTAACATTGGTGCAAAATCTTGAAAAGCTTTGGCCACAGGATGCAATCTTGGAAGAAAAATTGAAAAACATCCCACGATTTCTTGATTATCATTAATCAAAGGAATGGAAATAGCACTTAATCTTATGCCATAAACAGAACGGTGAATATTTTCAATTATTATTTTTTTTTCTTTCATTGCTCTATTATTTACACTGTTAGTCTTAATGATTTCCCCAACATTGAAAAAATTAAGGTCAAATGTTTCAGAGGATTGTTTCCATGTTATTGTGTCACCTTCAATAGCCAAAAATAAAATACCTCCAGGTATAATATTAGCCTGAATGTTTGCTATAGACTTTATATAATCTAATCCATTTATTGAAATCATTATACTAACCTCTTTTCTAAATTATATTTAAAAATTTCTGACTTCAGGTTTAAAACATTTAATATTATAATTATTCTATTGTCAATTATACTGATGCCTTGTATACTATTTTTGCTAATGGTAGCAACTTCAGAATTTAGATTCTGGATTGATTGTTCATCAATTCTAATAACCTCTGAAACATCATCAACAATAATACCTACCTTCATGTCATCTAGCTCAAGTATCAGCAGCCTACTATCAGTACTTCTCTCACATTGACTCAGCCCAAACCTTTTCTTCAGGTCAAAAACAGAAATTATTTTACCTCTTAGATTAATAACACCTTCAATAAATGATGGAACATTAGGTATTTTAGTGAATTTAGGAATACGAATTATCTCTTCAGCACAAGAAATATTGATTGCATACTCTTCTAGTCCCAAGTTAAATACAACTAGTTGACAATAACCCAAATTAATACAGCTCCTTTCATAAATATATTGTAATTTTTTAATACAAGATTTAAATACTTTGAAAATCTATGTTATTTAGACAATTTATACTATTAATATACATTTATATCTATATTTTGCATAGCAAATATAGGTTGTACTATATACAACTAAATAATGTAGAAGAAGCCATCAATTTTTTAAATTAATGGCTTCTTCTACATATGAAATTGGGTGTTATTAATACTTCAGCTGATTTTTGGTATTAAAAGAATTCAATGTATACTCTATTAAAATATTCACAATGTTATTTAAAATTCGATTTTTATTAATTATAAAACCCACTTGAATTTTGAAAGGAATATCTCCAAATGAAACAGCAGAAATATTATCACTGACTTTTGTAGCATTTAATGAATTAATTTTGGGAAGAATAGCTATTCCCCTATTTAGGGTAACCATTTCAATAATAAGATCTAGCTGTGAGGTTTGAAAAACTATGTTTGGTTTAAATGCTGACTGTAAACAACGTTGAATAATTAGTTCATGTGATTTGTATTCCGGTGGTAACATTATAAATTTTTCATTTTGTAAATCCTTAAAACTTATAGAAGTTTTCTGAGCTAGAGGATTGTCTTTAGTAACTATTGACATCATGTCACAAGAAAGAATAGGAATGAATTGAAATTTATCAGAAGTCGTAGTTTTAATTCCAAAAGAAATATCAATCAAGTTATTCTCAATTTTTTTATCACATACATATGAAGGCGATTCCACAACTTCTAGTTTTATGTCAGGATATTTGTGTTGAAATTTGTAAATGATAGTAGCAAAAAAGTTAGTACACAATAAATGTGGCAATCCTATGCAAATTGTTCCTTTCTTTAATTTTGATTCATAATGTAAATTGGCTTCCATTAAATCAAATTCATCTACAATATTATGAGATTTTTCTAATAGTAAATTACCAAATTCAGTAGGTTGTACACCCTTAGATGAACGATTAAATAACGAGATATTCAATTCTTCTTCTAAATTTTTTATTGTTTTACTTAATCCTTGCTGTGAAATGTGAAGATTTTTAGCAGCTCTAGAAAAGCTCTTGCAATTATATACTTCAATAAAATATTTTATTTGTCCGATTTCCATTTTATACTCCTTTTTTCATAATCCTATGTGATTACTGGGATAGTTGGCATATTTTTTTTACTCACAATTAATAATATTACAATATATTGTATAAATTTTCTCCATAGTAAAATTGTAATCTAAAAGGATTTTTGATAAAATGTAAAATGGTTATGTAATAATGGTAAAACACTAATCTTAGTGATTTTATATTTTCAACTAATAATGGATGACAAATTTAAAATTAAAAAATCAAAATAATTTTTTTTAAAATCTTAAAGTGTAAGAGGTTAATTTAATGGAAGAACAATCCACAAGTAAAGGATTTGCTATTTTATCAACTGCTGCAATAGCAGTGAAACTTTTATCTGTAATTTATATGCCACTCCTCATTAATATAATTGGAGGAAATAGACCATATGCAATTTATAGTGTTACATATCAAATTTACGCGTTTATATATGTACTGACAAACACAGGGGTACCAAGTGCTATATCAAAACTGGTATCTGAATTTGTGGCAGTTGGAAATTACAAGAGTGCACTAAAGACTTTTAAGATATCACGGCTTTTGCTTTTTATTGTAGGAATGGTAATGGCACTAATAATGTTTTTTGTGTCCGGATCGCTTACAGCACATATGAATTATGGAGAGGCTAAATATTCCGTAATTGCTCTTTGTCCTGCTATAGTTTTTACATCTGTAGCTTCTGCTTACAGAGGATATTTCCAAGGTACAAATAATATGAAGCCCACAGCAATATCACAGGTATTGGAGCAGATATTAAATACAGTATTTTCACTCTTATTTGCGGCTATACTTATAAGGCATGGCATAGAGGCAGGTTGTGTAGGTGCAACTATTGGTACTACTTTAGGTGCATTAGCTTCTGCGTCTTATTTAATAGTAACTTTTGAAAAAAGCAAACATTTTAAAACAGACAATTTGGATAATAATAAAAAACTTATAAGACATAGCAATAAGCAAGTTTTAAGGAGAATTTTAAAATACAGTATACCTATAACTATGTGTATTGGTATAACAAATGCAGGCACACTTATTGACAGCTATAACATAACAAGCAGACTAATAGCTGGCGGAAGTTCAACAGTTTATGCTCAAAATATTTTTGGAATGTATGCAAAATATACTACGATTATAAATGTACCCATTACTATAATATCTGCATTGGGCATGGCTATATTACCAGCAATATCAAGGGCTGTAGCTCTTAATGATAAAAAACTTACAACGAACAAAATAAATTTTGCATTTAAGGTGAATTTTCTTATTGCTATACCAGCAGCAGTAGGGTT
Source organism: uncultured Clostridiaceae bacterium (assembly GCA_963725425.1). Lineage (GTDB taxonomy): Bacteria > Bacillota > Clostridia > Clostridiales > Clostridiaceae > Clostridium_I. Next base: position 161,096 of record CAVRYJ010000040.1, on the reverse strand, counting down.
TTCTGTATTAGGTAAACCTATATATGAACTGCTACATTTGGGAGACGGATATAAAATTATGATATTTGGTTCTGTAATAGTAATATTTATGGCATTAAGTCTGATTCAAACAAGTATTCTACAGGGAATAGGAAAACTCTATGTGGTGTTTTTTTACTCAGCACTAGGGTTAGTAGTGAAATACATCGCAAATTATATTTTGGTATCAATACCGACTGTGGGTATTTATGGAGCAATAATAGGTAGTGCTTTAGGTTTTGGAGTACCCATAGTTTTAAATATTGTATATATACAGAGAACTTTAAAATTAAAGATTAATTTTAAATCCTATATATTTAAACCATTAGTTTCTTCTGCATTCATGGCAGCAGTAATTTATGTGATATATAATAGTATAAGTTATACCTTAGGTTTTATTATTAAAGGATATTTTAATAATATAATTTCTGTACTTATATCTATTGTATTAGGAATGTTATCATATTTTTATGCTATGTTATTAATTAATGGTATTACTAATGATGAACTTGATATTCTTCCAAATGGATTAAAGAGGTTCATACCTTTCAAACAAATGAAATAGAAGTCAAATACATGTTAATTATATAATAAAATTGAGGGTGTTAAAATAGATTTTATGCAAAATTCAATGTTTGATAAATTAACTTATAAATCGTTTTAATAAAGCGCAACAAGATGTCTTTCTGCCTTATGTTGAAAAAGGCAGTATCATTTTAATAGGGGCTACTACTGAAAATTCATCCTTTGAAGTTAACTCTGCGCTTTTATCACGTTCAAAAGTAGTTGTATTAAAGGCTTTGAATGCTGAAGATATTATTAAGCTTTTAAAAAATGCTTTTTTAGATGAAAGAGGATACAAAGGATTGCCTATAAGTATTGATATTTCATTACTGAAAATGATAGCAGAATTTTCTAATGGTGATGCACAAACTGCAATTAATGTATTGGAGTTAGCTGTAGCTACAACGCCTATGAAGCCTCACACTATATTGGGATGCCTGAATGCACTGTGAATCTCACTCAAGCAGTACCTTTACATCTAAGAAATGCTCCAACAAGTCTTATGTCTGACATTGGCTATGGAAAAGGTTATGTAAAATTTATGATATTTTATCACTTGTTAAATAGGCACCATGGATAATTGCAATAATCATTTAGTAGAGAGTTAACAAATTTTTAAGATCGTAATAAATCTAATTTAATGTTATACTTAATAAGTATCTTCAATAAATAAATAATAAAAAAATTGAATATATTAATATAGTTAAGGGATTGATAAATATAAGAGTAAAGGAGTTATGAACAGTATGGAAAGTAATAGTATGATAAAAACTAAATCAACTTTTATGGGAAAAACTTTATGTCTAATGGGGGTTGGATTACTAATAACATTTATCGTTGGTATGTTGATGAGCAAGTATATAATGGGTGTACCTGACTCAGTATTTTACGGGGCTATGATTTTGGAACTGGTTATGGTTATAACGTTAGTTAAGAGAGTTTCTAAAATGTCTACTGCTGCTGCAATGTTTTGGTTTTTGGTTTATTCAGCAGTAAATGGTGTAACATTAAGTGTGATTTTTTTAACTGTAAATCAAGGTGAATTAATTACCGTATTTGCATTAACCTCAGCAATGTTCTTCAGTAGTGGGATGATAGGTTTAACAACAAAGAAAGACTTAAGTGCAATAGGACAATTTGCTATGATGTTTGTAATAGGTTTAATTTTACTTATGATTATGCAAATTTTTATTGTTTCTGCCACATTCAATATAGGAATAGCTTTATTAGGTATAATAATATTCTGTGCATTAACAGCATATGACATGCAGAAAATAAAACGTATGCAAGCACAAAGTAATGATATGCATGGGGTTGTATTAGCCGCTTTATCTTTATATTTAGACTTTATAAATATATTTTTGTTTGTATTGAGGTTATTTAGTAGAAGATAAAAGTGACAAGTGACAAGTGACAAGTTAAGACGTTTTAAAGGTTTTGAGAAGTTTTAGGGATGTAGGTGGATTTGTTTTTATGAATTCACTTACATCCCTATTTTATTTTTATATTCATGAAATTATATTATGAGTAATTTAATTATTTCATTGCAATATAATAATCCTTATAAAATCCTTATAAATGTATTATAAAGTATATTTAGAAAAGAAAGAAAGGATGAATGCAATGAACAATTATATTTTGGAGACAAAAAACTTAGTAAAAAATTTAAAAATCAATTAGCAGTAAATAATGTTTCAATTTCCATTGAGAAAAATTCTGTTTACGGTCTTCTGGGACCAAATGGTGCTGGAAAATCCACCACATTAAAAATGATTACGGGGATGCTAAGGCCTACTTCAGGCGAAATTATATTTGATGAACATCCATGGGTTAGAAAAGATCTTTTAAACATTGGAGCACTAATTGAATCTCCACCTTTATATGAGAATCTCACAGCAAGGGAAAACTTAAAGGTGCGCACTACTTTATTTGGTCTTCCTGATTCTCGCATTGAAGAAGTGCTTAAAATTGTGGATCTAACTGGCACTGGTAAAAAACGTTCTGGACAATTTTCCATGGGAATGAAACAGCGCCTTGGAATAGCCATTGCGCTTTTAAATAATCCAGAACTACTAATCTTGGATGAACCTACAAACGGACTTGATCCCATGGGTATTCAAGATTTGCGTGAATTAATTCAATCATTTCCAAGCAAAGGTATTACTGTGATATTATCTAGTCATTATCTGTCAGAAGTTGAACAGATTGCAGACCATATTGGGATTATTGCCGGTGGAGTATTGGGTTATGAAGATAAAATTAATCACGGACAGGATCTTGAAAAATTATTCAGGCAAGTAGTACGTGAAAATAGAAAAGACGGTGAGTAATATGTTTAGATGCATTATGTCAGAATACAGAAAATACAAAGGCACATTTACAAAAAAATTGGCATGGGCTGCACCAATTTTCACAATGTTGATTGTCATGATATTAGAGCCAGGAAGATTTTATCAAATAAGTAGCTATAACTTTTGGTATACCTTGATATTGCCAGGTGCACTTACGCTTATTTGTGCAGGTATAATTAATAAGGACGAAAAAAAGCTAGAATGCCGGGCCATTCTTAGTCTTCCTATTGATTTGTCTAAAGTATGGACTTCCAAAATTATTGTTTGTGTATGGTTTTATTTCCTATCCTGTGTGGTTTCTTTCATAGGAATAAATCTCTCTAGGTTTATATGGGAAGGTTCAGTTTCATTTTCTAGCAGTATTGAGGGAGCATTCTTATTTTTGTCACATTTTTATGGCTGATTCCATTAAGCCTTTTTCTTATAGAACGGGTGGGAATGGTTATCACACTTATAATTAATATTGCACTCAATATTGTAGGCGTACTTTTAGCAATAGAGCCATCATGGTTTGCTTTTCCTTATGCCATTACAAGCAGATTAATGTGTCCAGTAATAGGTGCACTTCCAAGTGCACTGCCAGTTCCAGCAAATAGTCCATTAAATGACAAAAACGTGATTTTTCCTGGAGTTATGATTTCTATTGTATTGTTTATAATTCTTTTAGTAGTAACTTCATTATTATTCCGTAAAAAGGAGGCAAAATAACATGACTATTTTTTTACGTTTTATTAAATCAGATTTTATAAAAATGAAAAGGCAACTCATATTGTTAATGCATTTTTTACTTCCACTTTTGGGTATAATAATATTTCTTGCATATTATTCCTATTCACCACAGAAATCAACTTCTAAAGTAGTGGGATTTTTAGAAATGACAGCATTTATATTTCCAATTGTGATCGGAATTGTATGTTCCATGGTAGCAGAGCAGGAATCTTCAGTGGGAGATTTTCAGCAAATGCTAACATCAAGGATAAAATTGTTGCCATTTTTGAGTAAACTGTTAGTGGTTCTTTTACTTGGATTTAGTTCCGTATTGCTACTAGTATGCGGATTTGGTGCTGGATTTATATATATTTTGCACAAATCACCATTTGGAATTGGCTATTATTTATATGCTGCCTGTATTTTGTTTGTCAGCAGTATTTTTCTCTATGTTTTGCATCTTATTGTTAGCCTGAAATTTGGAAATATGGTATCCATAGGTATTGGTATACTAGAAAGCCTTTTATCTGCTCTCTTTATTACATTATTGGGGAATGGCAGATGGGAGTTTTTACCGTGCGCCTGGGGGATTCGGTTCTCAGATATTTTTAACAAGTATATGTCAGGAGACCCTAGTTTTTCACAGAATCTTTCAGAGCTTCACTTAGGGATTTGGCTATGCATTGCTGGATCAATTGCCATTACTGTATTTGGAGCAATATGGTTTTTGCACTGGGAAGGGAGAAAATCGGGAAATTAGGGATCTGAAATGAAATTGATGGATTTTTGCATTTGGGTTATACTTGTAGAGAGGTGAGAAAATGTCAAAAATATTAGCTGTGGATGATGATAATGCAGTGTTAGCATTAATAAAAAACATATTGCAAAAAGATGGTCACATTGTTACAACTATTTCTGATTCTAATAAGGTTTTAAGCCAGCAACTGGGTGAATTTGAATTAATTTTACTAGATGTTATGATGCCAGGTGTGGACGGTTTTACTCTTTGCCAGAATATCCGGAGTAAAGTGGATTGTCCTATCTTGTTTCTCACAGCAAAAGCAATGGAAAATGATATTACATATGGACTAGGGGTAGGAGCTGACGATTATATTTCAAAGCCCTTTGGAGCTAGTGAACTGCGAGCACGAATCAACGCTCACCTAAGACGTGAAAATCGTGAAAAACGAAGTGTCCTTTGCCTTGGGGATACTCATTTTAACTTGTCTGGTAAAGAAATAACAATACACGATGAAAAAATACCATTAACGAAAAGTGAATATGAAATTTGCGAATTTCTTGCCCACAATCGTGGACAAGTGTTTTCAAAAGAAAAAATATATGAATCTATTTTTGGATTTAATGGAGAAAGTGATAGTTTGGCAATAGTAGAGCATATTAAAAACATTCGGGCAAAATTTGCAAAGTTTAAGGCCTCACCAATTGAAACAATTTGGGGGATCGGATATAAATGGATGTAAAAAAAGTGCAAAACATTAAAAAACCGGTAAAACTACGGACCATCTTTATTAAGTATTTGTTTGTGTTCTCCATAGTTACACTTTTTATGATAGTAGTGCTAGGAATATTTTTCTCTATTCAATGGTCATCTGGAGCCATACTTCCTACTAATTACGTTGAGAAACAAGTGTTAGCAGCAAAGGATAAAATTGCATCAAGTAAAACAGTGACTTCTAATTTGATTCCGGATTTGTGCAAGTATGCAGTATACACAACCCGTGGAAATATGATTTCTGGGAATTTAAGCCTTAGGGATGCTAAAAAAGCATGGAACCTTGTGAAAAATAGTGAAAAAGCTGATGATTTTCCGGATTATTATTTAAAAATCTCCCGAAAAAATCAGGTTTGTATTATACGATATCCACTATCAATGCAGTTTGCTTCTCCTACTTTACGTAGTTTTTTGCCAAGTCCAGGTTTACTTGTAATTCTCTTATTTTGTTTTGGATTTGCTTTAGAAGTTGTTATATTAGCTTACACTTTTGGAAAAAAGTTTACTGAAAAAATGAGTGGTCTACAAAGGGTAGCGGAGAAAGTACAAAACCAAAACTTAGATTTTTCAATAGAATCAAGTGGCATTTTTGAAATAGATAATGCGCTTTTTTCAATAGATAAAATGAAAGAAGCATTAAAAGTTTCTCTAAAAAAACAATGGGAATTAGAACAAACACGTAGGCAGCAGATTGCTGCCTTAGCACATGATATAAAAACTCCAATAACAATTGTCCGTGGAAATGTAGAATTATTGATTGAAACAAATCAAAATGGAGAGCAAAAAGAATATACAAAATATATTGCAGAGAGTACCCAGGAGATGGAACAATATGTTAGGAAATTAATTGAAATTTCAAAAGCGGAAATTGGATATGTTTTTTGCAATGAAAATATTGATAGCGAAAAATATGTGGATGAAATTCATCGTAATATAAATGCTTTATCCTCCGCCAAGAAGGTAAAGGTGGATTTTAGTGTGAAGAACCTTCCTCAATATTTTTGCGGGGATTATGGTTTGTTAAAAAGAGCTATTATGAATGTGGCATCTAATGCGGTTGATCATTCTCCTGAGAATGGGACAATTATATTTATGGTAGAAGGAATGGAAAAACATATTGATTTTATTATTTCTGACAGTGGAAATGGTTTTTCAAAAGAAGATTTACTTGAAGCAAAACAACAATTTTACATGGGTGATTCCAGTAGAAAATCTAAATCACACTACGGAATGGGTTTATACATTGCAGATTCTATTGTAAAACAACACAATGGCAGGATGGAGATTATGAATTCACATGTGACACAAGGTGCGAAAGTAAGGATTTGCATTCCATTGTGATGTACTATGAAATGCCGTGATAACATTTCAGCTAGATAATTCATATTATATTATGTGGCTCTTAATGAAAGGAGTGATAATATGTGGCTTTATAACTATACAACTGGAGTGTTAACAAGGGATCAGATTACAAACTTTGTGCGAATAACCTGGGTTAACCTTGGAAAAGATTCAGAGCTTCTCAAATATAGAGTTTACGATTGGAGCAATGGTACCCCAATTCTTTTGAAGGGAGACCTTGTACAATTGGATCCTATGGAAGGTAAAATTAGTGATATCCAAGTTGCAACATCCATATATGGAGATTGTTTAGATATTAAGCTTTATGAGGTACGCTTAAGTATAATCCATCAGAGTAGCACCGTAGTGAATATATTTGGAATAAGTGACACTGGAATTATCAGTGGCGGTAATACAGTGCTATACAGTCAATTAGTCCATAGAAATGGAGATGATAAATAGCGTTAATAGTTCAATTTATAGAAATAAAATGATGGGGCTGCCCCAAACCATAAGATAAATTGAGAATTCATAGTGGAAAGTTGAAAGTTGATGTTGATTTTATGTAGAAAAGCTACTTAAAATCTAAAACTAATTATTAGTTTTTTGCAGCAGAGCAAAGAAAAATATCATTAACTCTCAATTTTCAATTCTTAACTTTCTTATTTTGAGAAAGCTCCATCATTTTAGACTTAAGAAATAGTAGTTAATATGTTGAGGAAAGTGAGATAAATGGAGGAATTAGTAAGTTTAATAATGACAGTTATTAATGAGGAATATGTTTGGGATAGTATTAATAGTATTTGCACCCAAACATACAAAAATTGGGAATTGTTCATTTTAGCTTGGGATCCTCTTAAAAAAATTTGGAAAATAGTAAATGAATTTAATGATCCAAGGATTCAGTTTATCAATCTGGAGGCTAAGATTGGAATGCTTGAAGCTTTTGCTACTGGTCTTAAGAAAATTCACGGCGAATATGTAATTAGACATGATCCAGACGATATAAGTTTGAAAAATCGGTTAGAATTACAGGCAAGTTACTTAAAGGAGCATAATGAGGTAGGCATGGTATCCTGTGGCATAAAAGCTTTTACTGAAGACTATAGATATAAAAATCAGTGCAAAAATATAAATATGTTTCAAAGCTTTTATAGGACTAAAGAAGATATAGATAGAGCTATACTTGGAGGCAATTATCCTATTATTTTTCCATCTTTAATGATACGAAGGGACCTTTTTAAGGATATTAATATTTTATATAAAAAAACGGAATATGAAGATGAAGTAGAATTGGTATTAAACTTATTAAAGACCAGTAGTATGGAAAAAATATATAACACTCTTTATTATTATCGAAGGCACAGTAATGCTTACCATTTTATTAGTAAAGTAGAGCGTATAAAATATATGAGAACTATTTTTGATAATAAGGAATTAATGAATAATATAAGGTATAGGGGATTTCATAATGAAATAGCTAACATTAAAGTTGAAAAGATAAAGGTTAATAAGTCTAGTATTTGTCGTGTACTAATGCTTGTAGATGAGCTTAATATTGGTGGAACTGAAACCTACGTTCTTAATCTAACTAAGGCTTTAATGGAAAAGGGGGTATATGTGATAATAGGAAGCCTTGGAGGTATTTTTCAAGAGGTATTTAAACTATACGGAATAAAGGTTATTAGAATTTCAATGAATGTGAAACTTAAGGCAATTGAAGAGATAAAACATCTTATAGATACTGAAGGTATTAACTTAGTACACTGTCATCTAAATAAAAGTATGGAACTAGGCAAAGAAATTTATAAAGCATATAGTATTCCATACATCATAACCCTACATGGAATGTTTTATTCAAAATCAATTTTGTTGTCAACTTGTATTGAAGCAAAAGCAATTATTGCTGTTAGTAATCCTGTTAAAAATCTTTTTATTGAAAATATTGGGGATGAATTTCAAGGTTTGCTCACAGTAATCCCCAATGGTATAGATACTGGGACTTTTAAGCCTGGCATAGATCATAAACTCATTAGAGAAAACTTAGGTATCCCTAAAAATGCTATTGTTATATTGTACTGCAGTAGACTAGGATGGGGAAAAGGAGTTGCAGCTGAACAGGTTTTATCCAGTTTCAATGAAATTGCACTTAAGTTTGGATATATATATTGCATTATTATAGGAGATGGTGATAAAAAAGAAAATATAATTCGGATGGCAGAGAAAATAAATTTATCACTAAATAGAAAATCAATTTATGTAATAGGAGCAAAATATGATGTGTTACCTTATTATTTGGAAAGTAATATAATCATTGGAACTGGAAGAGTAGCATTGGAGGCTTTAAGCTGTGAAGCACTAGTAATTGCTGTTGGAAGTAAAGGGTACATTGGTATTGTAAGTGAAGAGAACAAGGAGGAAATGTGGAATTTGTATTTTGGAGATCATAAAGATAAAGTAGGTGATAATAATAATAATAGAAGTCTCACTAAGAGTATAGAATATTTAGTTGACTCCATACAAAAATCAGTGGAATTAGGTAAATGGAGCAGAAAATGGTGTATTGAAAAATTTGAAGTAGGTAAGGTTGCTGAGAGAATAATGGGAATATATAAGGATATTATTAAATTAAAGTAAAGAGGCTGTCTCAACATAAGAAAGTTAAAAATTGAAAATTGAGAGTTAATGATTTTTAGGGCAACCTCTATATTAAGAAATCAATCAAATACTTTTATAGCAGATTTATATACTTTAATGATTTTCTGGGTTGTTCTACTAATATCAAAGATATTTCTGGACCATTCAATACTTGATTCACCCGTCTTTTTTATCAGGTCTTTATTTTTATAAATATAGCTTAAATCTTCATATAAAAAGTGTTCATTATTACTTTTTCTTGCTTTATGATCTGCAAAATAAATCTGGCAGGCTTCTTTAAAATTATCTTGAGTTACTAAGCCGAAATATCCTTGATTACCAGTAGCAATTAAGGGCTTTCCGCAGGCCATTGCTTCTAATGCAACTCGTCCTGTGCCAACTATGCAGTCACTATTTGAATAAAAATTAAGCATATCGGTTCGTTCACCAAAGAGGTGAATAAATTTTTTATTTGAGGAGTTATTGATTTTATCAGTAATTTCTTTGATGTCCTTAAAACCAGGTCCATCTCCAATAATAAAAGCATGAATATTCATGTTTTCTATATTTCGTAAATCTCTGCATACTTTTATTAAATTTTCACAAATAGCTATCTTTCCCCAGGCTATTCTACTAGCATATAGAATAACAAAGGCATCATCAGGCACTTGCAAATAATTACGAATATTAGTAGCTGTTTCAGGAGAAAAACTGTTAAAATCTATACCATTTGGAATTACTATTGATGGAATATTGAAGGTTTGGAGCCAATCGAAAACAGGCTCACTTACACTTATTACCTTAGTGCAATTATTTAATTTATCTGAGGCTATATCTTGATAATATAAGCCGTGTACAGTAAAAACACAAGGAATATTAAGCTTTTTTGCAACATCAATACATAACGCGCCAGAAGGAGATTGATGAGCATGGATAATAGTAATGTTTTCATTCTTAATAATTTGTTCAATTCTATTTTTATATATTGAGGCATTATCCTCAGAGTTAATTATAGTTAATGGAAACTCCATAGTATAGATAGTGCAGCCTAATTTGTTAAATTCATTATATAAGGCTCCTTTATTAGCTAATATAACTACGTTGATTTTAGATTTTATTAATTCTGCCGCCAAGGTTAATACGTGGGTTTCTGTGCCTCCAATGCCCATACTATCCATAGTTAACAAGACTTTTATAGGATCAGTAGTGCTAATAGTTTTTTCCCTATAGAATTGGTGTGAACGCTGATTAGAATGATGACGATAATAATATAATATATCTGGTAAATTATCTATGCCAGAAGAAAGAATCTTAGTTATAAATTCATAATCCTCAGCTCCTGGAAGTCTTCTAGTTAGACCTCCAAATTTATCAAATAATTTTCCGGAAAATAGAATTGTTCCATAGCATACACAATGGCCGCCTTTTGAATATATTTCTTTTACGTTATTAACACCATAACCTAGCCAGTTTTTTACAGGGGTGAGTTCAAAATAATTATCTTCAAAGGTTGAATAATTAGTACCTATAACATTAACATCTGGATTTTCTTTTAAGAATTTAACTTGTTTTTCAATACGTTTAGGATGCGATAAATCATCTGAATCTTGACAAGCTATAAATTCCCCTCTAGATAGAAAGAAACCAAGGTCAGTAGCTCCAGCAAAACCTGAATTTCTTGGAAGTGAGGCCAAGGTTATTAAATCTTGTTTTGGCATGGAAAGTTTGTTAGTTTCAATCCAATTGTTTATAACCTGAATACTGTTATCTGTAGAGGCATCATCAACAATAATAATTTCAATGTTCTTATAGGTCTGATTCTTTATACTGTCAAGACAATCTACTATATATTTAACATGATTATAATTAGTTATTACAACACTAACTAACCCTGATATTCTATTATATAACATATAGTTCGCTCCTTTTTTACATGTAGTAAATATTTTGAAATTAGATTATTTATATTTTTTTTAGTGTATAGGAACATAATAATGTAAGATTAAAGTGGTTTATTCTATCTTATTATTATGTAAAATGAATTGTTACAGGTTAAAATTGCAAAAATCAACTTCACAGATTATACTAATAGCATTATGTAGAATTTATACTTACCTTTAATGCTGAAATTTAGAAATCGCTAGTAAGGCGCGTAACATCCGTGAAAAGGGGGATGAAGCATGAATAAAAATGCATTTCTAGCCAAAAATATTAGCTATTATCAAAAATTAGGGATAACTAAGGAAACATCAATTTGGGAAGATGGAATGAGAAGTATCGGTGGTGAAAGAACATACGAATGGTGGTATTTTGATGCTGAATACACAGATGGTAGCAAAATAGTGGTAGTATTTTATACCAAGGCTGGATTTGATGTAAGAGGCCAGGCAAATCCAACAGCGTCTCTTGAGATAACCTTTCCAAGTGGAAAAACCATACTAAAACGTATTTCTGAAGGTAAAGGGCAAATAATTCGTGCGTCTAGGGAACAATGCGATGTAAGAATTTGTAGAAGTAGTATTAAATATTGTGATGGAAATTATCTGATACATTTTGTAGAAGGAGAAGTTGAATATAATTGCATTATGAAACCAAAACTACCAATGTGGCGTCCTGGAACAGGACATTGGTATTATGGTGAAAGGCAGGAGTATTATTTTGCATGGTTTGTAGGGTGCCCGTCTGCAGATGTTAGTGCTACCTTAAAAGTTCAAGGCGAAACCTTTGAGTTAAATGGAAATGGATATCATGATCACAACTGGGGTAATATCCATATGAGTAAACTCATGAATCATTGGTATTGGTGTCGTGCAAATATTGGCGATTATACAATCATAGCTTGTGATATTATAGCAGAAAAGAAATATGGTTATGTTCGATTACCAGTTTTCATGGTAGGGAAAGATGGAATTATATTAGATGATAATGAAGAAAAAACTGTAGTGAAAAGATTAAGTACTAAATATCACCCCATAACTAAAAAATTCATTGATAATAACTTGACTTTCATCCATCAGGTGGACAATACAACAAACTATGAAATAGAATTTAAAAGGGAACATGATATTTTAACTGTAAATATGTTTGATGGAACAGGAATTTCTAAAATAAAAAAGTTAGCGGCTAAAGCCTTAAGAATCAATCCTACTTATATGAGATGCATTGGTGAGGTCAAGTTAACAATCCAAAAGGATGGAAAGAAAGAAGTTTTTGAAAAAGAAGGTTTGTGGGAGCAGATGTTTTTTGGTAGCAACAAAGATGCTATCATTAACCATACACATAACAAAGTTCGGATTTATGGAGGAAATATGAAAAAATTTATTGGACTTAGAACTTTTAAGACTGCAGTGGGTTCAGCCATTGCGATTATTATTGCTGGTTCTTTGGGTCTAAAATATGCATCTGCTGCTGGAATTATAACAATACTAAGTGTTCACAACACTAAGAAAACATCAATAACTTTAGCTCTGCAAAGGATTGAATCAACCATTTTAGCCCTGTTTATTTCAGGCGTGTTATTTTTAGTTTTTGGATATACTCCAATTGTTTTTGGAATATATTTAATTATTTTTATTCCTTTGACAGTAATTTTGAAAATTACAGATGGAATAGTGGTTAGTTCAGTTTTAGTTACTCATTTATTAGTTGAAAGGTCAGTAGCGCCATTTCTAATAAAAAATGAACTCTTACTTATGACTATAGGTGCGGGAATTGGTATTATTTTAAATATATATATGCCTAAAGTTGAAGGCAAAATCAAGGAAAATCAAAACGATATTGAAGAATATATGAGAAAAATTTTATTTCAAATGGCAGAGAGTTTGAGAAATCAGTCTGTACATATTGAAGAGGAAATGCTTTTTAATGACTTGGAGAGTAAACTAAAGGAAGGTACTGAAAGGGCATATAGAAATTTGAATAATTATATTATGAATGAAGTAAAGTATTATGTTCAATACATGGAAATGAGGACCCTGCAATATGAAATATTAAAATATATGAGAACACATTTTGTAAAATTTTACATGAATTTTCAGCAAACAGAAATGGTTGCTGCATTTACAGAAAAAGTGGCATTAGATTTTGGTGAATACAATACAGCTGAGGAACTTTTAAGAGAGTTAAAAGGTGTTAGGGAAGCATGTGAAATTCAAGAGCTCCCTAAATCAAGGGAGGAATTTGAAAATAGAGCTATGTTATTTCAATTTTTAAATGATATAGAATATCTTTTAGAGGTGAAGAAAAATTTTAGAGAAAATTTAGATGCCTAACCATAAAGGAAGCCTCTAAAAAATATCACAACTGTAAAAATGGAAAATTTTTTATGCATACTTATGTATGTATATGTGATATCATATACATACATATATAAAGATTATCGTTGTAGTAGCTAAGACATAAAAATTAAAATAATACCTATAATGCGTCCTTCCACTGGCATGGTTTTAGACTAAAGTCTGTGCTTAATGAAATGTGTGTAGGTATTATTCTTTTTTAAACAGTAACTATTACAGTACTATTGACAAAAGTACACCTAATTAACAAAATAATATAAATAAAGTTGTGAATTCGAAATACCTACTATAAAGTAGGCTATTTTTGTATAATCAAAGAATTTAAGTAGAGTGCAGTAAATAAATTTACTTAACCTTATTATTACTGAAACAATTTAAAAACTATTTTGAAAGGAGGCATATTATGGATAATAACAAACTGGATGAGTTTGAAAAAAAAATGTCTGAAAAATTAAGCGGTTCTATAGATTTAGAACAGTATAATAAATATGAAGTTAAGCGAGGTCTTAGAGATACTGATGGTCGAGGAGTACTTGTAGGGTTAACTGAAATAGGAGAAGTAAATTCATTTATAGCTAAGGAAAACAAGATGATTCCAGTACCAGGTTCATTAAGATATAGAGGCATAAATATTAATGATATAGTAGATGGTTTCCTTGAAGATGGTAGATTTGGATTTGAAGAAACGTGTTACTTATTGCTTTTTAGTGAACTTCCAAATGGAGAAGAACTTAAAACATTTACAGAACTACTTGCAAAATATAGAAAACTTCCTGACGGATTCGTACGGGATATGATATTAAAGATGCCAAGTAAAAATATAATGAATTCACTAGCAAGGAGCGTACTTGCGCTTTATAGTCTAGACGATAAAGCTGAGGATACTTCTGTAAGCAATGTTCTTGAGCAATGTATTCGATTGATTGCATATTTTCCACTTATTGGGGTATATGGTTATCAAGCTTTGTCACATTATCATAACAATAACAGCTTGATTATTCATGATCCAAGTCCAGATTTAAGTACTGCGGAAAATATTCTGTATATGCTTAGAAATGATAGTAAATTCACAAAACTTGAAGCTATACTACTTGATCTTTCACTAGTACTTCATGCAGAGCACGGTGGGGGTAATAACTCCACGTTTGTTACACATGTAGTAACTTCTTCTGGTTCAGATACTTATTCAGTAATAGCAGCTGCCCTTGGTTCTTTAAAAGGTCCAAGACATGGTGGTGCAAATATTAAGGTTGTTAAAATGTTTGAAGATATGAAAGAACAATTGAGCGATTGGACAGATGAAGTAGAAATCCAAAAATATTTATCAAAAATACTTAACAAAGAGGCCTTTGATAAATCAGGTTTAATCTACGGAATAGGTCATGCTGTTTATTCTATATCTGACCCAAGGGCAGTTATTTTTAAAGGATATGTAGCAAGACTCGCCAAGGAAAAAGGTCTAGAGGATGAATACAATCTTTATGCAAAAGTAGAGGAACTAGCACCTAAAGTAATTGCCAGCGTTCGAAAAATTTATAAAGGAGTAAGTGCCAATGTAGATTTTTATTCAGGGTTTGTTTATAAAATGCTAGATATACCAGAGGAGATATTCACGCCTATTTTTGCTATATCAAGAATAGCTGGTTGGAGTGCTCATAGGCTTGAGGAAATAATAAACAATGGTAAGATTATTAGACCCGCATATAAGTGTGTTGCAGAAAGAAGTAATTACGTCCCATTAAGTGATAGATGATTATAGGACTAGGTGAATGATTTAGGATGGATTCATTTATTTATATAGAATTATGGAAAGATAAGGATTATACTGTAATAGCATTGCTTTGGTCTAGTGCAATTACAAAATGTTTGATTATAAGATATAATTATTATCAAATAACTTCAAATTATATTCGGAGAGATGAAATGAAAAGTAAAATGACATATACAATAAATGAGACTTCAATGACGATTAGTAGTTTTGCAATTCAGGCTATGATATATGAAGTTTCTTGTTATCCATCACCAGGTCTAGTATCGCCAGTGTCTTGTGGGGCTCATAAGGATATGGACTTTTTTACATTTGTTGACAGTACATCTATGCTAAGCAAGTATTTACCTTTGTTTGTCCAGGAGGGTTTTTCAGATAAGACATATAAGGAAATATTCAATGAAATTAGATCAATAGGAGTAGAAGCTGAAAAAGATATGTTTATTAAAACCAAAGGGATTAATACTCATAAAGGGATGCTTTTCTTAATGGGTGTAGCTTGTGCAGCTACAGGAAAAGCAATTTATGAAAAAAAAGATTTTAGATATATCCAAGATATCATAAAAGGAATGACTAATGGGATAGTAAATAATGAGCTTTCAATTTTAAAAGAGAATGTAGAATTAAGCCACGGTGAAAAATTGTTTTTTAAATATAAAACTGAAGGCGTACGAGGTGAAGTTGAAAAAGGAATTCCAACAGTTTTTAATTTCGCTCTTGATTTTTATAAACAAAATTCAGACTTGAATGTTAATGATAGACTAGTTAATACCCTAATTGGAATAATGCAGATTTGCGATGACTCAACTATTATCTATAGACATAACCCAAAGGTTTTAGAGCAGGTAAGGAAAAAAGCAATAGAGATAATTAAACTTGGAGGAATGAAAACTAATATTGGAAGGACAAAAATCAATAATTTGTGTGAAGAGTTTATTGAGGAAAATATAAGTCCTGGTGGAAGTGCGGATTTGCTGGGAGTAACAATATTCTTATATCTTGTAGAACAATACATGAATGAGAATGATTGGTAACCAATTAAAAATTGATAGCAATATTAACCATGATACCGTTTGTATATAAACAGAATAGCGGTTAGGTTGATTGTTACTAGAAAGCAAGCAATACTATTTCACTATTTAGGGTATGGCTTTTTCTTCGTTAATTGAAAAATGGGAGGTTTTCTGCTATACTATCTATATAAGGGTTTCTTTTGTTAAATGCTTTTAGGGAATTTAACGAAGGGAGACTTTTTTTTATGCTTTTATAAATTTTTGTGAAAAGCTAACTGGTTATAGAACTTAGTGATTTAATCATAAAATAAAAGTTCATATTATTATTGTGTTACAAAGGAGAAATATTGTGAATGTTAAGAAAATTTGGGGAATAAAGCCCATAAAACAGCTGCGTGGTAAGTGTCAAAATACCATTTCACAGCTTCAAAGTAAAATTGAGAATACATATATCACCAAGAAAGCACGTATAACTAAGGAGTCAAAGGATACAATACAAGAATGTAGGGAGTTTCAAGAACGTTCTGAAAAGAGATTTCAGAGATATTACAAACGGAAAAAGATTATAGACTATATTGTATATGCAGATCTAGCGATAGCAAATATACTTTTAGTAGTTTTATGTTGGGCGGTGTTTATAAAGTGAAAATTGTACTTAGGTGGTTCTATTTTTAAACCATCTGAATGTTAGTTAACAAATGAAGTGCATATCTTACATTAATTTGTCAACTTATCTCCAATGGATAAATTAATGTAGGAATCAGTATTGTTTTTACAAAGGAGGAACATTATGAATATTAAGGATATATGGAAAACAAAATCACTAAAACAGGTGCTTCATTCTGCCGAAAAATCAGATCTTAAAAAGAATCTTACATCCACTGATCTTGCGGCACTTGGAATAGGTGCAGTACTTGGTACAGGAATTTTTGTTTCCACAGGTGTTGGTGCTCATATGGCAGGACCAGCAGTAGTTTTATCATTTATAGTAGCAGCAATAACTAGTGGGCTTTGTGCACTTACTTATGCTGAACTAGCTACCATGTTTCCAGTTGCAGGTAGTACTTATACATATTCCTATATTGCGTTTGGCGAAGTAATAGCTTGGATTATAGGATGGGATTTAATGCTTGAATATTTAGTTTCCTCAGCAGCTGTTGCATCCGGTTGGTCAGGAACCTTCGTTGGCTTATTAAAGTCTGCAGGACTCAATTTACCTGCAGTAATAACCCATGGACCTACAGAGGGGGGATTTGTTGATTTACCATCTGTTCTTATAGTTGGGCTTGTAACATGTATATTGTTTGTTGGTATAAAAGAAAGTGCAAAACTTAACAATGCAATAGTTCTAATAAAAATTGGAGTTATTATTTTATTTATAGTGCTTGGTGTATTTCATATTAGTGTAGCTAATTATAAACCATTTGCTCCTTTTGGATGGAAGGGTGTTATGGCAGGTGCTTCAATTATGTTTTTTGCTTATATTGGTTTTGATGCGGTTTCAACGGCTGCGGAGGAAACTATAAATCCAAAGAGAGATGTACCTAGAGGACTTGCAATTTGCCTAGGAGTTGTAATTGTTCTTTACGTTACAGTTGCAGTTGTAATAACGGGTATGGTACCATTTAAAGAAATAAGTCAAAACAATGCTATTCCAGATGCGTTGTCAAGGTTTGGAATTAACTGGGGTGCAGCGCTAGTTGGAACAGGTGCAGTTATAGGCATGATTTCAACGCTACTAGTAATGCTTTATGGACAGATAAGAGTATTTATGGTTATGTCAAGAGATGGGCTATTACCTAAGGTATTCTCAAAAGTACATCCGGTTCACAAAACACCCACTCTTTGCACAGTAATCACAGGTGTTTTAGCAGCGGCAATATCAGGATTTTTACCATTGCAGGAGATAATAAAGCTATGTAACATAGGTACATTATTTGCATTTGTTCTTGTTTCTATAGGTGTAATAGTGCTTAGAAAAACAATGCCAAATGCCGAAAGAAAGTTTAGATGTCCCTGGGTTCCATTTTTGCCAATGCTTACGATAATAGCTTGTGTATATTTAATGACATCTTTGCCAGTAGAAACATGGATTAGATTTGTAATCTGGTTGTTAGTTGGATTAATAATTTATTTTTCTTATGGTAGGAAGCATAGCGAACTTCAAAAGGCCAATGCTCCCATATATAGTAAAATGCTACTTTGGGTTGGTGAACATGGTAGTAAATTAAAAAAACGTATGCATAAAAAATAAAAAAAATATAATGTTCCCAAATTTCAATAGGCTACTGCAAGGTAGTCTATTTTGGTATAAAAGAACAATGTATGGAGATTTGTTTATCATATGTATATGAATATAAAGGAAAAGGTAATAATTAAGACTAGGTGGAAACCTAAATAATATTTTAATATTTAGGTATATTATATACATAAGGAAGTGAATCAACTTGAATGAGCCTTTACTAAAGTCGGATTTAAAGAAATTATTGATATATAATAATACAGATGAACTTGAACAATACCTGGAAGACATACATCCAGCTGATATACTGGAAGTTTTAAGGGATAGTGACATTGATAAATTCACGATAATGGAGAAATTACCTATATGGCTTATAGCTAATATTTTTGAGGAGATGGAAGAGGAAGAAAAAGAGGATTTCCTAAACCTATTCTCAGAACTTGAACAATATAAAATTGTTAATGAGATGACTTCCGATGAAATAGCAGATTTACTGGCTAACTTGGAACCTGAAAGAATAATTAGATTTTTAAGTCATTTAGGAAAAGAGGAAGCAGAAGATGTTAAAGAACTTTTAAACTATGAAGATGATACTGCTGGTGGTCTTATGGCCTCAGAATTTTTAGCTATTAAGGAAGATATGACTGTAAAAGAAACATTGAAATATCTTCAAACTGCAGGCATTGATGCAGAAACGGCTTATTATCTTTATGTATTAGATGAAAAAGATATTTTAAAAGGAATAATATCCCTTAGAGAATTAGTTATATCAACCTTTCCCACAAAAATCGGAGAAATAATGCATGAGAAGGTTAAAAGTCTCCCAGTAGAAATGGATCAAGAAGAGGTTGCGACTCTATTTGAAAAGTATGGTTTTCAAGCAATGCCTGTTACGGATGAAAAAGGTGAGATGCTTGGGGTAATTACTGTAGATGATATTATTGAGGTAGTAAGAGAGGAAGCAACAGAAGATATCTTACGTCTTGGTGGAGTTAATGAAGGAGAGGTAATTGATGGACCAACATTTGCTTCAGTAAAGAGCAGATTACCATGGCTTTATGTAAATTTGGTTACCGCAATACTTGCTGGAGCTACTGTAGGGGTCTTTAGTAACACCATTGATAAAGTAGTTATACTTGCAGCTTTCAATCCTATAATTGCTGGAATGGGAGGAAATGCAGGGACTCAAAGCTTGACCTTAATTGTAAGAGGTATAGCATTAGGGGAATTTACAAAAGAAAATGCAAAAAAAGTATTTAGAAAAGAAATATTAGTAGGGTTAATTAATGGGGTAGCTATTGGAGTGGTAATTGGAGCAATAGGAATGCTATGGGCTCATAAGCCTGTATTTGGGTTAGTAGTTGGAGTTTCAATGCTTGGAAACATGTGCGTGGCAAGCATTGTAGGTTATCTAGTACCTGTAATATTAAAAAAACTAAAGGTAGATCCTGCATTAGCTTCAGCTGTGTTTGTAACAACATTTACAGATGTGTGTGGTTTCTTCTTCTTTCTTGGATTAGCAACTTTGTTATTAAAATACCTAGTATAAACAGTTAAATCCTTTGTACATTTTTGTTCATAGTTGCAAAATGTTATATATACAATATTGATAATAAATACAATATTAAATTAAAAATATTTAAATATTACTACTAATATTTAGAAAAAAAGAGTACTAATTAAATAGAATATATTTATTATAATCGAGGAGATTTTATGATAAAAAATAATTTTTATCAGTTTAAAAGAAAAAGAATTTACAAATTTAATATTGTATTAATAATAATTGGCATTGTGCTCATAGTAGGTGTGGTTGCTTTTTTCCCTCATTTATTTAGAAATACTTATATAGTAACTATTTCAAATAAACAAATAAAAATTTACAATAATAGTGATATTTACTTAATTTATGCGCAAACAGAAGATGGTAATATAACCACATTTGATGATACTGATAGTGCACTGGAATTTAAATTAAATTCGGAAGATTTATACTGGGGACTTAGGATTAATAAAAAATATAAAATAGAAACATATGGACTAAGAATACCCTTAATGTCATCATATGAAAATATTATACGTGCTAAAGGGGTAAATTAATAAAATATACCAGAATACTGACTTTCTTTTTTGATGATGCCTAATATTAAAGAAAAGTGAAATTTGTAAAATAGTATACAATAAGCTTGTTTGTAAGTATAATGTATATATAAATGAAACATGAAGCGCAAAATAGACTAGCATGCAAGCTAGTTATTTTTTTGAAGACGCTTGAGACTGAAGTTATATGGGAGTATCTATGGAAAACATAATAATTTTTAATTTATCATTATATAACGTTATACTTTATTTTATTGTTTATGCATTTATAGGATGGTGCATTGAAGTGGCATATGCGGCAATTAAAACAGGAGAATTTGTGAACAGGGGATTTTTGAATGGACCAGTTTGTCCTATATATGGGTTTGGAGTTGTTATACTTATAGAACTTACTATACCAATTAAAAATAATTTAGCCTTGATTTTTATTGTTTCTATTTTTGTTACGTCACTTATTGAATTTACAACTGGTTTTATACTTGAAAAATTGTTCAATAATAGATGGTGGGATTATTCAAACAGGCTATTTAATGTAAAAGGGTATATTTGTCTTAGGTTTTCATTGATTTGGGGCATAGCAAGTGTTTTTGTTCTGAAAGTCATCCATACTATAGTTAGGGACACTACAAAATTAATTCCAATATTCTTAGGAAATATAATTTTGGTTTTAATAATTATTTTATTATTTGCAGATATTGTAGCCGCAGTTGAAACAGTATTGAAGTTTAATGTAAGATTAAAAAAGATTGATGAGATATCAGCTAAAATAAAAGAAAGCTCTGATGCTATAGCTAAAGAAATATCAAAAAATACAATTGAACTTAAGAGGAAATACGATGAAAATTCTATGGAGTTTAAAAAGACATATGAGGACAATTTAATTTCAATCAAAAGAAAGTATGAAAGTGAGATAGAAGAACATAGACATAGTTATAATAAGCTTATAGAAGGAAAGGACATACTTCACAGAAGACTTATCAGAGCATTCCCTAATCTTAAGTCAAACAGATATTTTGAAGCCTTAGAACAATTAAAAAAGAATGTTACTGGAAAATAATAATTTAAGGAGATTTTGCCTTGTGGCAAAATATATAATTAAAATAACTTTCATAGAATAAAATGTCTGAAAATAGGTAAGAGATGTAAGAAGATTTGTTTTAACAAATCTTCTTACATCTCTATTTTATTGATTTTTCGCTTTCAGCTGAAAATCTTTATTAACTTATCACTTCAAAATGTTTTTTTGTGGGCTTGTACTAGAAAACTGTTTTGTAATTTCTAATTATTTTGAGATACCATCTTTATAAGATAGAGTGTATACGATTACTATAGGAGATTTTGTTCAAATGCACAATAGAATAGAAAAAAGACAAATCAAATGACCATTGTGTATTATTGCAAATTGGTATAAAATAATATTTATGCATCCAGCATTGGTGCAAATGAACAAATGAATAAAGATATCTAGAGAGGGGGCGTAATGATGAAAATTATAAGGCAACTGGCAATTATACTTGTATTTTGTTTTTTAGGCAGTGTCATAAGTACGTTGCTGGGACTAAAGATACCAGGAAATGTAGTTGGTATGATATTACTTGTGATCTTTTTATGTTCTGGAATTTTAAAAGTAGAAGCAATAGAAGATGTAAGTAATTTTTTATTAGAACACTTACCTTTTTTCTTTGTTCCTGCAGGTGTTGGACTTATTGCAAGTGTAGGTAGTATAAAAAATTGTTGGCCATATTTAATTATTATAATTTTAATATCTACAGTTGTAGCTATGGTTATTACTGGTATAACAGTGCAATTGCTTAAAAGGAGCTGAATATTTTGCAAGATTTAATTTCTTCGCCATCATTTTTCATAATGATTTCTTTAATTACATTTGAAATTGGATGCTATATTAATAAAAAAATAAAGTTAGCTATTTTAAATCCGCTTTTAGTAAGTATAATTCTGCTTATTGCATTCTAAAATATTTTAATATAAGCGTGACTGAATATAATACTGGAGGACAGTTTATAACATTCTTACTGGCACCAGCAACAGTGGTACTCGCAGTCCCATTATATAAAAAGATAAAACTATTCAAGGCAAATGCAATACCTATATTCATAGGTATTTCACTAGGAACAATAGGGGGAATTATTAGTGTGATTCTTATGTGTCATCTATTTGGAATTTCAAAACAACTTAGTTTATCAATGATTCCTAAATCCATCACCACGCCAATTGGCATGGCGGTTTCAAAGCAGATTGGAGGTATACCTTCAATAACTGTGGCAGCTATCATAATTACTGGTATAACAGGGGCTGTAATAGGACCTACTATTTTTAAAATATTTCATATAAATGATAGAGTTGCGAGAGGTATAGCACTAGGATGCTCGTCCCACGCAATTGGTACTTCAAAGGCAATTGAACTAGGGGAAGTTGAGGGAGCAATGGGTAGTCTTGCAATAGGACTAACAGGATTAATAACAGTAATAGTGGCTCCAATGCTTGCAAATATATTTCATAGCTTAATATAAATTGTAGTTTAATGTAAACTACAGATAGGGTGCTATTATGATAAAATTGTCTAAGCAACTGGCACAAAAGATTGTGTATAAAATTATGAAGGTTATTCCATATAACGTAATTATTACAGATGAGCAGGGTGTAATAATAGGTAGCGCAGATTCAAATAGAATTAATCAAGTTCATTCAGGAGCCAAAACAGTATTGAAATCTGAGAAGATAGTTGAAATATATGATAACTCTTATGCCGGTGTGAAAAGAGGAGTGAATTCACCCAATTTTTTTGATGGAAAACTTATTGGCGTTATTGGAATTTCTGGGGATCCAAGTATTGTAAAACCATTTAGTGAACTAGCACGTGTAACAGTAGAGCTTTTAATAAATCAAGAATACACCTTAAGTGAGAAAAATGTAAAGGAACAACGAATAGAAAAGTTTCTCTGTGATCTGTCATATACAACAGAAGATTATTCAGAAAATTTTATTGAAAGTGGACTTTCTCTAGGAATAAATTTAACAATTCCACATACAGCAGTAGTAATAAATTTTAATGAAGAAACTTCAAAAAAAATAAGGAATAATTTAAATCACTTTTTGGAAAAAAATGAATATTTTTATATGCTTAACTCCTATACAATAGTTCTTTTTATGAATTCTGATGAAGTTATTATCCAAAGAATGGAAAAATGTTTTGATAATGAATATGCTAGTATTAACTTCGGAATAGGACTCAATGAAACAATTATAGCAAATTCAGTAAAACAAGCACTTACAGCATTAAATATTGGCAAAAAATTGGAAAACAACAAGAACGTTTTTTTATTTAAAGATTTGCATTTTATTTCAATGCTTTCTAAGTTTAAAGGGGATTCTCAGTTAATTAATATTATTGAAAAATTAAAGGAGGAAGCAAAACAAATAGATCTTCTACAAACCTTAGTAGTTTATGTGTATAATAATCAGGAAGTTAACCTTACTTCAGAAAAATTGCATATACATAGAAATACGTTAAATTATAGATTGGAAAAGATACATGAAATTTCCGGGAAAAATCCCAGGAATATTATAGAACTTTTTGAGCTTTTTACAGCTTACCTTGTTTCTACATTATAGCAGTGATGTTAAAATATCAATGGAGATGATAAAAATGGATATAGATAAATTTTTTTTGAGCGAATTTGTAAAAAATGCATTTTATGATAGTTTCGAGGTTGAATTTACTGATGGTACCGTCCAAAAATTTGGAGACGAACAGGCTAAATTTAAATTGAAATTAAATGATAAAATATCTAAAAAAGATATTATAAATGACCCTTTCTTAACATTTGGGGAAGCCTATATGGATAATATAATTGATTTTCAAGGGAGTATTCAAGAAATTATAGAATCAATATATAAGAATAAAGAGAGTTTTTTACATAAAGCTGAAATATTTCAAAAATTAAATAAATTCAAACCAAATTCAATTAAAAAGAGTAAAAATGATATACAATACCATTATGATTTAGGAAATGATTTTTTTAGACTGTGGTTAGATGAGACTATGAGTTATTCCTGTGCATATTTCAAAAATGAAAATGATACATTACATAATGCGCAACTAAATAAAGTGGAACATATTCTAAAAAAATTAAACTTAAAAGAGGGACAGAAAATTTTAGATATTGGTTGTGGGTGGGGAGAACTTATAATTACAGCAGCTAAAAAATACAACGTACATGCGCTTGGCGTAACCTTAAGCAATGAACAGTTTGACAAAGTTACTGAAAGAATTAAGGCTAATAACCTTGAGGAAATAGTAGAAGTTAGATTACTTGATTATAGGGATTTACTTAAATCAGGTGAGAAGTTTGATAGAGTAGTAAGTGTTGGAATGGTTGAACATGTTGGCAGAAAAAATTTACCTATATACATGGAGACCGTAAGTAAACTACTAGAAGAACATGGACTTTCTCTTTTACACTGTATTACGGCTCAAACTAAGGGTGAAGTAAATGAGTGGATACGAAGATACATATTTCCAGGTGGATACATACCATCTACAAGGGAACTTATAGGTCTTATGCCTAATTACGATTTCCATTTGGTAGATGTTGAAAGTTTAAGATTACATTATGCAAAAACTCTACAATGTTGGGCAAGCAATTTTGAAGAAGTACTAGATGAAGTTAGAAAAATTAAAGATGAGAGATTCATAAGAATGTGGAGACTTTATTTAAATGCTTGTGCAGCGTCATTTCATTATGGAGTTATGGATATTAATCAATTTTTATTTACTAAAGGTCTTAATAATGAACTTCCATCTACCAGAGCGTATATGTATAAAGAATGATGCTATTTTACCAAAAACATAGATTTAAAAATAAACATATGTTTTTAGCATAATTATATAATTATTTAAGCTTATAAAATCATGAGGCATCTGAAAAATACACTAGATATTTTTCAGATGTCTTATTCTGTAAATCACTTAAAAGTTGTAACTATTCAGCTACTGTTTTGTATAAGATATATGTGTGCTCAAAAAACGTACTACCCTCAAATATTTTGTGTATTTGAGGGTAGTACGATGATATTAATTTTATGCACACTAAAAAGAGGTGATTACACCTCTTTTATCGGAGCTTTTAAATCTGAAGTTGGGTCTATTGGATTTGCTGTAAATACTGATTTTATACAGTCTAAAGCATTATTACCTTGTTTTCTTACAGTAGATACATATCCCCTAATTCTAGTGAAAGCACTTGCTCCTGCTGGACTTCTAAAAGTTCCAGAAATTTTTTGTTTCACCTTAGCCATGCGTAAATCTCGTTCCGCTTGGTTATTGTCAAAGGGAATATCAAAATCATACATGAAGGCAAGAACTTGATTTTTATATCCACATAATCTATTAAGTAAATTAAGACTTACACTCCTTTTTACCTTCTTCTGAGAGTATAATTCAATATTTTTAGAATAGTCTTCATCAAAACCTGCGTTAAGTATTTTATCATACTTTACTTCAAAATCTTGAAGTTTATTTATAGGTAAAGCATGATAATTGTTGAAGATTAAGTCTACTTCACGCTTAATTTCAATTAACAAATCTTTCATTGGCTTTGCCCATTCTTGATTTTGTAGCTCGGTTATAGCATTAAGTTCCCTTAATATATGAGCATTGCATAGGGCATGACTACAGTTGGTGTATTTATTATATGTTTTAAAACCATCATGTACTGCCGTACCAGTGAATTTTGAGAGTATTCCAATTTCATCAGTTGCTTCTTTACCTCGTTTTTCATGACATGCATAGAAAGTAAGGTTTTCATTTGAAGCAACGTGAAGCCATTTACGCTTTTTCTCTACATACATACCAGTCTCATCAAAGTGAACAGCACCAGTAGATGAGATAACACTATTTTTAATATTATCCTCTATAGGCTGTAATTTTTCATAACAGCTTTCATTAAATGTAACTATACTTCCTTGGCTCAGATGATGGTTAAATAAATCTTCAATAAGTTCAGCACTTCTTTTATATGGAATTAGCTGATATTGTGTTAAATAAACAGCTATAGCCTTTAACTTTTCACCATATTGAACTGTATTTACAATTCCATCAGGGAACCTAGCTGTATTTTTACATTTGCATTGTGGACATATTTTTACTTCTGCTCTATGCTCTGTAGTTTTAGCTTTTATTTCAGGTATATCTATAACTTGGCGAACAATATATCTTTCAAGCGATGTATCTTTTAAAGATGCTCCGCATTCAATACATTTTTCTAGACTATGAATTTTAATTTCATCAGGATTGTCATTTATACTCAAGGTTGACCCTTCATGACCTTCCTGACCGCCAGGTCGTTTACCTGATTTAGTCCTTAAACTCTTAGTTTTCTTTTTAAATCCATCTGATGATGGTGGCTTACTGCTGTTATTACTATTTTTATTTAATTGACTTTCTAATGACTTAACACGCTCGTTTAAAGCCATATTATCTTTAGAAAGTGATCCTACTTGAGAATTTAGTGTATTAATTTCATTTGATAATTTGCTAATAGCACTTATAACTTGAGATATACCTTGGTTGTAAATCTCAACAATATGGCTTTCAGTCACGATGTGTCACCACCTTATCATTAGTTTTTGCAAGATAGGATTTATAATACCAAAAATTAATGATAAATGGAAGAGTTTTTTTTAATAAATTAATAATATCACTAAATTCAATTTATTTTAATAGCTGAATAGTTACTAAAAGTTAACCTTTCTAGGTATTGTTTCTTAACAATATAATAATAATATATATATAAGGTTTCTTAAAAAATAACAGATCAATTATGCTGGTATTTTTTTAGATGATTAAATATTAATTATGAAAGTTGGAGAGAGTATGCGAAGTATAACTTATGGAAATGTTGATTTTGATAAAATGTTTCAGATTATAAAAAACTTTGTTGGTAAAGCTCCTAAAGAAACATATCATATCTCAGTGGGTACGGACAGTCAGAATTTTGATCTAACCAAAGTTGTATTGGTAGTTTCAGTACATCGCATTGGTCATGGTGGTATATTTTTCTACGACATTAAAAAGATAAAAAAACTCACCAATGTTCATAAAAAATTATTCTATGAAACAAGTGTGAGCATTGAACTTGCTATGAAACTTTCAAAAAAATTTCAAGCTGAAAATTTTAATTACGGAATAGGTATTCATGTAGATGCTGGAGAAAGCGGGCCTACTTCAAGTATTATCCCTGAAATCACTACATGGGTAAGGTCCTATGGATTTGCATGTATGACTAAACCAGAATCTTATGCAGCATCAACAATAGCAGATAGATATTCAAAATGAAATTAGGCTTTCAGTTAGGGGGTAGCTTGATTTCATTTTGAACCACCTCTGATTATTAGGTTAACAAACCTAATACATATTAGATATCTTAAGTCATGGATTGTTGTAATTCGAGTTTACCACTATGGATATGAGTCTATTTTCTATTAAATTTTTGCATTTTATACTATTATATATACATATATGTTATTATATTCACTAAACCGTTATATTGATAATATAATAACAAACAAATTTCAGGGGGAATTTATTATGAATATATATTTAATATGTAATGCAGGAATGTCAACTTCTGTACTTGTAAAGGGAATGAGAGTTGCTGCTGCAGCAAAAGGAGTAGAAGTTAAAATAGATGCATACACAGTAGAAGTATTAGGTGAAATTAAAGAGGAAGCAGATGTAATATTAGTTGGACCTCAAATTAGGCATATGGTTTCAGAAATAAGAGGTATTGTAAATGGATCATGCCCAGTTGACATAATAAGTATGAAAGATTTTGGAATGATTAATGGTGAAAATGTATTAGATCAAGCACTTGCACTTATAAATTCATAGTTTTTATTAATAGGATGTAAAGGTTTTATTTTAATGTAAATATAAGAAAAAATATAAGATTTAATAGAATAGAGGTTAGAAAAATGGATAAACAATTAGTACAAGACTCTATGATGCTTATAACACAAAGCGGAAATGCTAAGGCATTAGTAGAGGAAGCATTTAACCTTATATTAAAGGATGATAAAGAAGGAGCAGAAGCTAAATTAAAAGAAGCAGGTAAGGCTATTGGAGAAGCACACAATATTCAAACAAAACTTATGGAAGAAGAATTAAATGGAAAAATAATAGAAAAAACGATTCTGCTAATGCATGCCCAAGATCAATTTATGACTTCTATAACTTATAGAGACATGGTAAAGTTAATTATTGAACTATACCAAAAAGTAAAAGAAAAATAACATATATAAAGTAGTATAATTTAACTATAAATAATTATTCAACTAGGCATTTGGAGAAAATAACAAATCAGTATGCTAGTCTATTTTCTTCATTATGTCTTAAAAAGGAGCAGTATGGAACTATTTAATAAAACATTACAAAGCATTATACCATCAAATGAATCAGAAATAAAAAAAGCATGGAATATTATAGACAATCTATCAAAACCTATAGGAAGTCTTGGTGTACTAGAAGAAATTGCTGCAAAGATGGCAGGAATTCAAGGTGGACTAGAATCTAGAAAGTATAAAAAAAATATAATTATCATGTGTGGAGACAATGGAGTAGTTGAAGAAGGAATAAGTACCTGTCCACAAAATATAACAGCAATTGTAATGAATAACTTTACCAAGGGAACTACAGGGGTTTGTGTACTGGCTAAAAAAGAAGAAGTAGATTTGACAATTGTGGATGTTGGTGTAAATGCAGATTTTCATAATCCACAAATAATAAATAAGAAAATAGCATATGGCACAAAAAATATAGCAAAAGAGCCTGCAATGACAAGAGTAGAGACTATTAAAGCAATAGAAATAGGCATTGAAACTGCAGATAGATTATGCAGTGAAGGTTATAATTTATTTGGAACTGGCGAAATGGGAGTTGGAAATACAACCACATCTGCTGCTGTATTAAGTGTATTATTAGGGATTAACGTGGATAGTGCAGTTGGTAAAGGCTCAGGTCTCACAGATGAACAACTAAAAAATAAAAAAATAG
Source organism: uncultured Clostridiaceae bacterium (assembly GCA_963725425.1). Taxonomy (GTDB): domain Bacteria; phylum Bacillota; class Clostridia; order Clostridiales; family Clostridiaceae; genus Clostridium_I. The sequence goes on along the minus strand of CAVRYJ010000040.1, from coordinate 131,473 downwards.
TGGTTAGGCAGGCAATTGCCGTAAATTCACCTAAAAAAGAGGACATTGTGGATGTTATTTCTAAAGTAGGAGGCTTTGATATTGCAGGAATTTGTGGATGCTTTTTAGGAGCTGCAAGAAATGGAGTACCTATTGTAATTGATGGATTGATTTCTTCAGTGGCAGCTTTATGCGCATATAGGTTAAATAAAAATGTTAGGGATTATATTTTTCCATCTCATTTATCCGCTGAACCAGGTATGGTACATGTAATGAAAGAAATTGGACTTGAGCCTATGCTTAATCTAAAAATGCGATTAGGTGAAGGTTCCGGATGTCCGCTAGCATTTAATATAATAGAAACCGCTATGTATACAATAAATAACATGGTTTGTTTTGATGAAGCAGGACTTGATAAAGATAATTATGTGGACATAAGAAAGCAGTTAAAAGTTAAGAGTTAAGGAAGATATTTCGGCTCAAGGCGAAATATCCATGAAATGGGGGAGCAAATAGATAAATCTATTTGCCCTCCATTTTACTGTAGGTAATTATACGGAGTTTTAAAGTTATTCATGGGCGGATTAATAACAATAAACGAATATTTTATTAATTTGTTAAAAATATGCGGGGGTTTATTAACAAATTAATAAAATAGTACTTGAAATGTTGAAAGAATATATATATAATATAGTTATGGTATTAAAAAAGTAATCTAAGGAAAGAGGTTAATAGTTATGACTATAGTGTTTTTTTTAACTCCTAAAAAAGAAGTGATATATGGGAAATTAACTTCTACTGTGAGGCAGATTTTAGAAAAAATGAAATATCATAATTGCATACAAATTCCCATATTAGATGAGCATGGCATATATGTTGGTACCGTTACAAAGGAAGATTTAATTCGTAAGATTAATAATTCCCCAAAGGTTGAATTCAAAGATTTGAATAAAATGGGAATATTGGATATAGTAAGGAAAATTACAAATAAACCTGTGCATATAGATTGTAAGGTAGAAGATTTGCCAAATGATATGATGAATCAAAGTTTTACTCCTGTTGTTGATGATAACAATATATTTATAGGAATAATTAAAAAAAGTGATGTTCTGAATTTTGATAAATATACTTCAAGATTTAATATTAGGGCGGTAAATAGTTAAAAGTTAAAAGTTAAGAGTTAGGGAAGATTTTTCGGAAAAACTGAAAAATCAATAAGAAGAGTTTGAAAAATAAGAGAAAGAGGCTGTTTCAAACCAGTTAGAAATTGCTAAGATAATTTCTAACTTTGAAACAACTTCTTTTTCTTTACAACAGCATAACTATTTGCTTATTTTGTTTTCGTAATCCTGAACCATCTTCTTAACCATTTGGCCACCAACAGAACCATTTTGTTTTGAAGTAAGATCACCATTGTATCCTTCGGATAAAGGAGTACCTACCTCATGAGCTGCTTCCATTTTAAATTTGTTTAAGCCTTCTTTTGCTTCAGGTACTAAAACTCTATTTCCTCTACTTGCCATTAGTAAACATCTCCTTATAAATAATAATTTGTTTTGTGTTACGTTAGTATAGTATGTAGTTTTATAAATCATATTCTATGTAATTTAAGGTCCTTTTGGAATTGATTTATTAGAGATGAGAAACTAAGGTAAACAACTTATTGATAAAATTAAAGTTAAATGGTACTCTTATGAAATGGGCATTATAATTAGTTTAAAGGAAAGGTGATATTTTAATAATGAATAAACTAAAAAGATTTTTTACTTATTACAAACCATATAAAAAATTATTCGTGGCAGATATGTTCTGTGCACTCATATTATCCGCAGTGGATTTAGCTTTTCCTATAATTGTACAATTTTTATTGAATCATGTGTATATATTAAAGGATAAAAATATTATATTGAGGTATGTTCTAATACTTGGTGCAGCACTATTATTTATGTATATAATAAGATATTTCTGCCAATACTTCATAACATCTTGGGGACATATAATGGGAGCCAAAATGGAAACAAATATGAGAAGGGACCTTTTTGAACATTATCAAAAACTTTCTTTTTCATATTATGATAATAATAATACTGGAACACTTATGTCAAGAATAGTAAATGATTTGTTTGACATATCAGAACTGGCACATCATGGACCAGAAGATTTATTTATTTCGTTAATAAAGATAATAGGTTCTTTTGCTATTCTTTTCAGCATAAATGTTCCAATAACATTTTTACTAGTATTTTTTACATTAGTAATGCTATATTTTTCGTTATATTACAATAAAAAGATGGAAAAAGTATTTATGAGCAATAGAGTAAAAATTGCAAATGTAAATGCAGTAGTTCAAGATACACTTTCAGGTATAAGAGTTGTTAAATCATTTGCAAACGAAAAAGTAGAGGAGGCTAAATTTCGAAAGGGAAATTTAGAATTTTTAAAGACTAAGGAAAAAAGTTATTTTATAATGGGTAAATACTACAGTGGAAATAGTTTTTTTGAAGGTATGTTATATCTTTCTGTAATTTTAGTTGGTGGCATATTTATAAGTAGTGGAAGTTTTAGCGTTTCTGACCTTGTAATATACATATTGTATATAAATATATTTTTAAATCCTGTGGATAAGCTGGTAAATTTCACAGAACAATTTCAACGAGGATTAACTGGTTTCACAAGGCTATTACAAATACTTGATACAAATCCTGACATTGTTGATAAAAAAGGCGCTGTAAGCCTTATGGACACTAAAGGCACTATTGAATTTAAAAATGTTACATTTAGATATGGTGAGGGCTTAAATATATTTGATAATATTAATGTAAAAATAGACTCTGGCAAAAAAATAGCAATAGTCGGGCCTTCTGGTGGTGGGAAAACTACATTTTGTAGTCTTATTCCACGATTTTATGAGACTTCAGATGGGAGTATTACTATAGATGGAATTGATGTAAGAGATATTAAACTAAATTCACTGAGAAACGCTATAGGTATTGTACAGCAAGAGGTGTATTTGTTTGGTGGATCTATTAAAGAAAACATTGCTTACGGTAGAGAAGATGCAACGGATGAAGAGATAGTATTAGCTTCAAAACGAGCTAATATACATGATTATATTATTGAACTTGAAGATGGCTATGATACTTTTGTAGGAGAAAGAGGAGTTAAACTTTCTGGTGGTCAGAAACAGAGAATATCCATTGCTAGGGTATTTCTTAAAAATCCACCAATACTAATTCTTGATGAAGCAACTTCGGCCCTTGACAATGCCAGCGAAAAGTTCATACAAAATTCACTTGATGAACTTTCAAAAAATAGAACAACAATAGTAATAGCACATAGACTTAGTACTATAAGAAATGCAGATGAGATTATGGTTCTAACAGATGAAGGCATTATAGAGAGAGGAAACCACAACGAGCTTATGGAGAGGGATGGAACTTATGCCTCGCTTTATAATATGCAATTTGAAATAGCACAGCAACTGTAAAAGTTAAAAGTTAAGAGTTAAGAGTTAAGGAAATTTTGCCTTAGGGCAAAATAAAAGCAATATATATAAAAGTAATGCAGATGTGTTTACACATCTGCATTACTTTTATAATTGATTATTCTGCGTTAGCAGAAAATCTTCATCAACTCTTAACTTTTAACTCTTAACTGATTTAGTTATTGGTTTTCTTTTGTTTCTTTCGAGTTATGAGTTTAAATACTATGATAGCAACAATTGCGATGGCAACTGCCATATCTAAGTAATGATAATATGAACGGATGGTTTCCCAATGTTCACCCATAGCAAAACCTAGATATACTAAAATTGAACTCCAAATTGCGGAACCAATAATGGTATAGGTAGTGAATTTAGCAAAGTTCATTTTTGCAATTCCTGCAGGTAGCGAGATAAAGGTTCTAACAATAGGAAGAAGTCTTGATATAAATATTATTTTATCACCATATTTATTAAATAAGCCATCGCTACTATCAAGTTTTTCCTTTGAAAGGTGAAGTTTATCAGCATATTTCTCAACAAGAGGTCTTCCACCCTTTGCTCCTATAAAATATGCAAATATGGAACCAGCAGTTCCTCCAGCAGTACCAAAGATTATAACAAGTATCAAATTTAACTGACCTGTAAAGCTTAGATAACCACCCAATGGTAAGGTGATTTCGCTTGGTATTGGGATGCATGCACTTTCAAAGAACATTCCAAAAAAAGTTCCCAAGTATCCAATTTTGCCTAGTATTAAAATTAACAAGTTTATAATATGATCAATCAAATTAACACAATCCTTTCAAGATGTAAGTAAATTCATTATACACAATATTCATTGTAATGGTTAAACAAACATTTTTCCACATAAATTTACGAAAAAGTAGGGTTGTTATAAAAAAATTTACAAAATGTATGCGAATTATACATTGGTTTTAGGAGCTGAATAATTTATATTTTTATATAAATTATTTTGCTTACAGCAAAATTTCCTTAACTTTTAACTTTTAACTGTTTTAGTGCAGAGCTTATTGACAATAAATTATGGGTATGATAATATGATAATCGAATTGATTAGCCTTTAAGTTCAGTTCAGAGAAACTGGGAAGGTAAAATTAGGATATAAATGAGTCTTGATATCATTATGCCTTCCTTTAGTGGAGGGCATTTTTTGCACCTTTAAATTTAGTACAGAGAGACTAAGAAGGAGGATTAATATGTTAAAAGGAAGAAGTTTAATCGATCCTATGGATTTAAGTATTGATGAATTAGACGAAATATTTAAATTAGCAGACGATATAATGAAAAGACCAGAGGAATACCAAAAAATAGCTTTTGGTAAGATATTAGCTACACTCTTTTATGAACCAAGTACTAGAACAAGATTCAGCTTTGAAACTGCTATGTTAAGACTTGGAGGTCAAGTTGTTGGCTTTTCAGAACCAAATTCAACCTCAGTCTCTAAGGGTGAAACTGTGGCTGATACTATAAGAGTTGTAGGCTGTTATGCGGATATAGTTGCAATGAGGCATCCCAAAGAAGGTGCTCCTAAAATTGCGGCTATGTACTCAGAAATACCTATAATAAATGCAGGAGACGGAGGGCATCAACATCCTACTCAAACATTAACGGATCTTCTTACAATCAGAAATATTAAAGGTAAGTTAACAGACTCAACAATCGGTATATGTGGTGATCTTAAGTTTGGAAGAACAGTTCATTCTCTTATTAAGTCGATTTCAAGATATAAAAACAATAAATTCATATTAATCTCACCTAATGAATTAAAAATTCCAGATTATATTAAAAAAGAGATACTTCAAAAAAATAATATTGAATTTGTGGAAGCACATAAGTTAGAAAAAGTAATAGGAGATTTAGACATTCTCTATATGACACGAGTGCAAAAAGAAAGATTTTTTAATGAAGAGGATTATATAAGACTAAAGGATAGTTATATTTTAGATAAACAAAAATTAGAATCAGCTAAGAAAGATATGATAATACTTCATCCATTACCAAGAGTAAATGAAATAGCTTATGAAGTGGATGATGATCCAAGGGCATGTTATTTTAAACAGGCTAAGTTTGGCATGTTTGTACGAATGGCATTAATGGCAAAACTTTTGGGGGTGGCATAATGATTACTATAAACAGTATAATCAATGGCATTGTTATTGACCATATTCAAGCTGGGCACGGTATAAAGATATATAATTATTTAAATCTTGAAGATGCGGATTTTCCTACTGCGTTAATTATGAATGTAAATAGTATTAAAAACACCAAAAAGATATAATAAAAATTGAAAATGACATAGACTTAGATTTTAAAATGCTTGGAATTTTAGACCATAATATTACAGTAAACATAATTGAGAATGAGGTAATTAAGGAAAAAATTAAACTTAGCCTTCCCAAAAGGTTGAAAATGTACTGAAATGTAAAAATCCACGATGTATTACTTCTGTTGAAAAATATGTACCTCATGTGTTCGATTTGGTAGATGAAGAAAAGGGAGAGTACAGGTGTGAGTATTGTGATGAAATAGTTACAATATAAGGCATGTAAAACAAAATACACTGGCATAGTGACAGTTTTCTTGAAAATGCCTAAGGAGGAATTGTTTTGGAACTTTTAATTAAGAAAGGAAGAATGGTTGATTTTTCTTGTGATTTTCTTGGTGATATATATATAAAAGACGGAATAATAGAGGAAATAGGACTCCATTTAGAAAAAAATTGTGAAACAATAGATGCCACTGGAAAGGTTGTAATGCCTGCCTTTGTGGATTTACACAGCCATTTTAGAGACCCGGGTTTTACATATAAAGAGGATATAGAGAGTGGAAGCCACGCAGCAGTAAAGGGCGGATATACCGCAGTGAATCTCATGGGAAATACGAGGCCAGCAAGTAGCTCTATGGAAATAGTAAATTATGTACGGGATAAGTCTGAGAAAATTGGGCTATTAGATATTAATCAAACAGTTAGTATAACAAAAGATTTAGATGGCAAAGATATAAGCCATCTAGATACACTTGATGATAGTATCAAGTGTATCTCTGATGATGGAAAAGGTGTATGTAACAGCGGAATTATGCTTCAAGCTATGAAAATAGCAAAGGAAAAGGATTGGGTTGTTATGTCCCATGCAGAGGATATGGAAGCAACGCACATTAGCACAAGACTTTCAGAAAATTTGATGACAATACGTGATATAGAACTTGCTAAGTTTACAGGAGCACATCTTCACCTTTGCCACGTAAGCACAAAAGAAGCTATGAAGGAAATTAAAAGGGCAAAAAACAGGGGATTAATATAACCTGCGAAGTAACTCCACATCATATATCTCTAACTGGAGAAGATAGATATAAGGTGAATCCTCCACTTAGAGAAGAAGAAGATAGACAATATCTTATAAAGGCAATAAAAGATGGTTATGTAGATGCCATAGGAACAGATCATGCACCACATACAAAAGAGGATAAAAGAAATGGAGCATGTGGTATATCAGGAATTGAAACTTCTTTTTCAATATCTTATACGGAACTTGTTAAAAACAACAATATAAGTTTAAATAAACTTTCAGAAATAATGTCTAAAAACCCTTCGGAAATACTGAAGTTTAACAAAGGTAGAATAGAGCCAGGATATGACGGAGACCTTGTAATTTTAGATTTAGATAAGAAATACACTGTTGATTCAAATTATTTTGTGTCAAAGGGTAGGAATACTTGTTTTAATGGCATGCAATTATATGGTGTTGTATTAAGAACGTTAAGACGTGGAGAAACTGTTTATAAGGAATGCGAATGAAAATAGACTAGGATGCTTACTGGACATTCTTAGATGGCTAATATATAGAGGGAGTTTTTAAATATGATTATAGATAGATTATATAGTAGTGTTGAAAAAAAAGGAAACGTTTGTTTAGGTCTAGATACAGATCTTAATTATTTGCCCAAGAACTTTTTAAAAAAGTATGAAAATATAGAAGATGCATTATTTAATTTCAATAAAAAGATAATAGATGAAACTATAGATGTTGTTGCATGTTATAAGATTCAAATTGCTTATTATGAGGCTTATGGATTAAAGGGACTTACCGCATATAAAAAAACATTAGAATACTTGAAGAATGAAAAAGCAATATCTATTGCAGATATTAAAAGAGGGGATATATCAAGAACAGCAGAAATGTATGCCAAGGCCCATTTTGAGGGTGACTTTGAAAGCGATTTTATAACATTAAATCCTTATATGGGGTTTGATAGTATAGAGCCTTATCTTCCCTATATAAAAGACAATGAAAAAGGTGTTTTTATTTTACTAAGGACTTCAAATAAAGGCTCAAGGGATATTCAATACATAAGCACCTGTGAAAATAAAAGAGTTTATGATTTTGTTGGGTCAAAGCTAAATGAAATGGGGAATAATTACATAGGTGAATGCGGCTATAGTTCAATTGGAGCTGTGGTTGGTTGTACTACGGGGTTTGAAGGTAAAGAAATGAGAAATGATTTAGCTTCAACTTTCTTTTTAATACCAGGTTATGGTGCTCAAGGTGGAACATCAAAGGATGTCTCAAATTATTTAACTAATGGTAATGGTGGTGTAGTTAATTCTTCAAGAGGGATACTACTTGCTTACAGAAAAGAGGAAAATGGAGAAGAAATCTTTGAAAAATCTGCAAGAAAGGCAGCTATAACTATGCGAGATGATATACTAAGTCATGTGAAATAAAATAGCATACTGACTAGCTATTTCTTTTCAGATGCCTAATATTTAAATTATGGGGGAAACTATGAGTGAAAAATATTTAGTTGAAAAAGTATATAGCAATAAAAAAATAGATGATGATATCTATGAAATAAGTATTAAGGGAAAATTTGAAGGCACGCCGGGTCAATTCTATATGCTTAGAGCCTGGGACAAGGAACCAACACTGTCAAGACCCATAAGTATTAACAATATTGAGGGGGACACTATAACTTTTCTTTATAGAGTTTTTGGAAGAGGAACAGAAATTTTATCTAAACTTATTTTGGGTGATGAAATAAAGCTTACAGGACCTTTAGGAAATGGTTTTGACATTGGAAAAATAAATGGAAAAGTGGCAATAGTGGCTGGTGGAATAGGCATAGCTCCAATGAGATATCTTATTAATAAATTAAAAAATTGTAATGTAGATTTGCACGTGGGATTCAGGAACAAGAGCAAAATTGTGGATAATGTGGAAAAATATGTTAATAACTTCTACTTATCCACAGAAAATGGTGATGCTGGTCACAAAGGTTATGTTACAGATTTACTAAAGGTTCAGGACTACGATGTAGTTTTGTGTTGCGGACCTGAGATAATGATGAGGAAAGTTGTTAAAATGTGTGAGGAAAAGAAGGTTCCTGTTTATGTATCCATGGAAAATAGAATGGCATGTGGAATAGGGGCTTGCCTTGTGTGTACTTGCAAAACTAAAAGTGGAAGAAAAAGGTCATGCAAAGAGGGACCAGTTTTTCTTGGAGAGGAGCTTGCCATAAATGACTAAAGTTAATATTTCGGGCATAGAATTTAAAAATCCAGTAATTGCAGCTTCTGGTACCTTTGGTTTTGGAAATGATTATAACAACTATTTTGATGTAGGAAGGCTTGGCGGAATTTCTTCAAAGGGACTAACTATAAACCCTAAGGAAGGCAATACAGGCATTAGGATATATGAAGTTGACGGTGGTATTATGAACAGCGTAGGCCTTCAAAACCCAGGAGTTAAGGCTTTTATAAAAGAAGAGTTACCTATGATGAAAGAATTTAAAACCGTGATTATTGCAAATCTGGGCGGTGGCTCCAAGGAAGATTATGAAATGGGAATGGAGCTTCTAGACAAAACTGATGTGGATATGATTGAACTAAATATATCATGCCCTAACGTTAAACATGGTGGTATGGCCTTTGGAATAAAATCAAAGGTGGCATATGATATTGTGAGTAGTGTTAGAAAATATTCTAAAAAACCACTTATGGTAAAGCTATCACCAAATGCAGAAGATATAGTTGATATGGCAGTTAAATGTACCGAGGCAGGAGCAGATTCCATATCCCTTGTAAATACTTTTAAGGCAATGGCAATAGATATAAATAGAAGGAAACCTATATTTGATAACATTACAGCTGGTCTTTCAGGAGCATGTATAAAACCTATGGCATTAAGAATGGTATATGAAGTTTCAAAGGCTGTAGAAATCCCTGTAATCGGAATGGGAGGTATCATAACTGGTAGAAATGCTATAGAATTTATTATGGCAGGGGCAACAGCTATTCAAGTTGGCACAGCAAACTTTATTAAACCGGATATATGTTTAGATATTATAGAAGAAATAGATGCATTTATGAAAAAAGAAGGCATTAAAGATTTATCAGAAATAACAGGAATTATATAAATCGAATTTTTAAAATAACGGGAGTGTGTGCAACGATGGAACAATATAAAAAGGATTTTATCGAATTTATGGTAGACTGTGGAGTGCTTACTTTTGGAGATTTTACAACTAAAAGCGGAAGAAAAACTCCCTTCTTTGTTAATACTGGAAACTATAAAACTGGGAAACAGCTTAGTAAACTCGGAGAATTTTATGCTGAGGCTATTAAAGAAAACTTTGGCGGCAATTTTAACATATTGTTTGGACCAGCATATAAAGGAATTCCTCTTAGTGTAACTACTTCTATTTCATTAAATAACATATATGACATTAATGTAGGTTACTGTTCAAATAGGAAAGAAGTAAAAGATCATGGTGATACCGGTATACTTCTCGGAAGTAAGATTAAATCTGGAGATAAAGTAGTTATAATTGAGGATGTAACTACTGCTGGTACTTCAATACATGAAACAATGCCAATTATAAAAGCTCAAGGTGATGTAGATGTAATTGGTCTAATAATTTCTGTAGATAGAATGGAAAGAGGAAATGGTGCGAAGTCAGCCTTAACTGAAATTAAAGAAGAATTTAGTATGAAAACTTGTGCTATAGTTACCATCGAGGACGTAGTATCTCACCTTTATAATAAAGAAATAGATGGTAAAATTTTAATTAACGATGAAATGAAGAAAAAAATAGAAGAATATTATGATATTTATGGAGTAAAATAAGCCTTCTTTCATTGCGCAGGGTTCGTTCTACTACGAATATAAATATTATTTATTCAATTTCAGATTGTAGAAAATTCAAATAAACTATTGATATTAATTTTGAATTAGTGTATAATAAAAGAAAGAAATTGAAAATTAAATATAACCTTTAAGTTTGGTCCTGTGAGGCTGAGAAGGTGAGATTGTATATATTAAAAGTGGCATAATATAATTTTATGCAGAGCTTTGTTTTTGTACGCAAGAGCCTTCCTGAGCAGGATAAGGCTCTATTTTTATGGGGAAAATCAAGTTTTGTAGTATTAAATTTGAGTTGACAGGAAAACTAGTAATATGATAATCTATGTATAAATATGAACTTAAATGTATAAATATTAATTACTGCGTTTTAATATATAAGAAGAGGTGTGTTTTATGAAAGGCATATTATATTTGGAAGATGGAACAACATACATTGGCAAGGGTTTTGGAAAAATAGGCACAGCAGTTGGAGAACTTGTTTTTAATACGTGTATGACTGGATATCAGGAAATACTTACTGACCCTTCTTATGCAGGTCAGATAATTAACATGACATATCCTTTGATAGGTAATTATGGGGTAAATAGTTATGAAAATGAATCTGAAAGAGTGTATGCAAAAGGTTTTATTGTAAAATCCGTATGCAAAAATCCATCTAATTATATGAGTGAAGGTAGTATAGACGATATGCTTAAAACCATGAATGTAGTTGGTTTATGTGATGTAGATACAAGGTCTATTACGAAAAAAATAAGAAGTGCTGGGGCAATGAAATGTATAATATCAAACGACGAGTTCAGCACTAAAAAACTAAAAAGTATTATGGATGAAAAGGATATTAGGAAAAATTACGTAAAACTGGTAAGTACAAAGGAAATTAAGCACATTAATGGCAGCGGATTTAAAGTTGCAGTTATGGATTTTGGAGAAAAGAACAACATTATTGAAAATCTAAAGCAAAGAAATTGTGACATAACAATATTTCCATATAACACTAGCTACAATGAAATAATGAGTATCAAACCAGATGGAGTATTTCTTACAAATGGACCTGGAGACCCAAAAGAATTAGCGGGTGTTACTAGCACAGTAAAGAGTATAATAAATTCAGTACCAACCTTTGGAATATGTCTTGGACATCAAATTATAGCATTAGCTGTTGGAGGAGACACTTATAAGCTTAAATTCGGACATAGAGGTGGAAATCACGGAGTCTATGATATAGAAAGAGATAAAGCTTATATAACATCACAAAATCACGGATATGCAGTTGATCCAAAGAGTGTTGAAAATAAAGGGATGATAATTACTCATAAAAACCTTAATGATGGTACTGTTGAGGGGATGAAACACAAGTCTTTACCAGTGTTTTCTGTACAGTTTCATCCAGAAGGTGCCCCAGGACCAACTGACACATCGTATCTTTTTGATAAATTTCTTATGCTAATGGATAAAAACGTGAAGGAAGAAGCAATATAGACTAAAATTAAATATAAATAAAATATAAATATATTGGAGGAAATGAATATGCCTTTAGACAAAACTATAAAAAAAGCTCTGATTATTGGTTCTGGTCCTATAATTATTGGTCAGGCAGCAGAATTTGATTATTCAGGGACTGAGGCTGCTAAAGCTATAAGAGAAGAAGGAATTCAGACAATACTAGTAAACAGTAATCCTGCAACAATAATGACGGATTATCATATTGCAGATAAAATTTTTATAGAGCCGCTTACAGTAGAAGCATTAGAAAAAATCATAGCAAAGGAAAGACCTGATGGAATACTTGCAGGCTTTGGAGGGCAAACAGCGCTTAATCTTGCAATGAATCTTAAGGATAAAGGTATTCTTGAAAAGTATAATGTAAGGCTTTTAGGAGTAAACAGTGAGGCAATAAAGAAAGCAGAAGACAGAGAAGAATTTAAAAACCTTATGAAAAAGATTGACGAGCCAGTCCCAGAAAGTATAGTTGCAACTGAGGTTAATCAATGCGTAGAGTTTGTAAACGAATTTGGATTTCCAGTTATTATAAGGCCTGCTTATACCATGGGCGGAACTGGTGGTGGTATAGCTGAAAATATGGAAGAACTACTGAAAATTTCAAGTATGGGAATAGAAATGAGTCCAATTGGTCAAATACTTTTGGAACAGAGTGTAGCGGGATGGAAAGAGATTGAATATGAAGTTATTAGAGATGGAAAAGACAATTGTATAATTATTTGTAACATGGAAAATTTTGATCCGGTTGGAATACATACCGGCGATAGTATTGTAGTTGTACCGTCACAAACACTTAGAGATACTGAATATCAAATGCTTAGAAGAGCTGCAATAAAGATTATAAGGAACCTTAAAATTGAAGGTGGGTGTAACATTCAATATGCACTTGACCCTGAAAGTAATAATTATATAGTTATAGAGGTAAATCCAAGAGTTAGCCGTTCAAGTGCACTAGCATCTAAGGCAGCAGGATATCCAATAGCAAAGATTGCATCAAAAATAGCTGTTGGTTATAGCTTAGATGAACTGAAAAATTATGTCACTAAAAACTCAAGTGCATGTTTTGAACCTGCACTTGATTATTGTGTAGTGAAAATTCCAAAGTGGCCTTTCAATAAATTTGATACTGCGTTTAGAACTCTAGGAACACAGATGAAGGCAACTGGTGAGGTGATGTCTATTGATAGAACATTTATAAATGCACTTTTAAAAGCAGTTACTTCATTAGAAGAAAAAATAGTTGGATTAAGACTTGATTACCTTGAAGAATTCACTACAGATGAACTGATAGAAAAAATAAAGCTTCAAGATGATGAGAGAATATTTGCTATAGCTGAAGCTATGAGAAAAGGAATAACTATAGAGAAAATTCATAATATAACAAAAATAGATTGCTGGTTTTTAAATAGCATTAAATCAATTATAGATATGGAAGTAGTTCTTAAGAAAAATCCATCAGAAGATAATATTATAGAAGCGAAAAAGATGGGGTTCACAGTAAAAGAAATCAGTAGAATTACTGGAAAAGATGAGGACTTTATAAGAAATGTATTAAAGGAGAATAAGATAGCACCAGTTTATAAAATGGTGGATACTTGTAGCGGAGAGTTTGAGGCAGATACACCTTATTATTACTCTTGCTATGAAGATGAGGATGAAGATATCATTGATGATGATAAGAAAATAATAGTTATTGGATCAGGACCTATAAGAATAGGTCAAGGGATTGAATTTGACTATTGTTGTGTCCATGGAGTATGGGGCATAAAAGAAGCTGGCTACAAATCTATAATAATAAATAACAATCCTGAAACTGTAAGCACAGATTTTGACACAGCGGATAAACTTTATTTTGAATCTTTATATATAGATAATGTGTTAGATATTATTGAAAAGGAAAAGCCATATGGAGTAATTGTTCAATTTGGTGGTCAAACAGCAATAAATCTAGCTGAGGTAATAAGCAAAAAAAATATTAACATACTTGGTACCTCATTTGAATCAATAGATCTTGCAGAGGACAGAGAAAAATTCAGTAAACTTTTAAATGACATTAAGATTCCTCTTCCAAAAGGAGTGGCGGTTACAGATATGGAGGGTGCATACAAAGCTATAGAAATTCTAGGTTATCCTGTAATAGTAAGACCTTCTTATGTTATAGGTGGCAGAGCTATGCAAGTTGTACACGACAATAAAACACTTGAAAAGTATATGACAGATGCAGTTAATTTATCATCGGACCACCCAGTGCTTATTGATAGGTATGTTAAAGGCACTGAAATAGAAGTTGATGCAATTTCAGATGGTGAGGACATATTGATACCTGGAATTATGGAACATGTAGAGAGAACTGGAGTGCATTCTGGAGATAGTATAACAATGTATCCTACAAGAACTCTTTCAGATAACGTACTGAATACACTTGAAAGCTATACTCAAAGAATAGCTAAAGCTTTAAATATAAATGGTTTGTTTAATATACAATATGTGTATGATGGAAAGGATGTTTATGTAATTGAAGTTAATCCAAGAGCTTCAAGGACAGTTCCAATTCTTAGTAAGGTAACTGGAATTCAAATGGTTAACCTAGCAGTGCAAATAATGCTGGGGGGCAAAGTTGAGGACTTTGGTTATGGTACAGGACTTATTAAGGAAAATAAACTTTACGCCATTAAAGTGCCGGTTTTCTCCAATGAAAAACTTGTGGATGTTGATACATATCTTGGACCGGAGATGAAATCTACTGGAGAAGTACTAGGGGTTGGGGAAGATTTTGAATCTGCAGTGTATAAAGGCTTCTGTGGTGCGAACTATATTGTTCCCACTAAAGGGAATATATATGTGTCTTTAAAAGATTTGGATAAAGAAGAGGGAATAAAAATAATAAAAAAATATGTTGAACTAGGTTTTAATATCTACGCATCTTCAGAAACTGGAGAGTATTTAAATAAAAGTGGTATTAAATGCAACATATTAGAAATACAGGATGCAATTGACAACTTAGGAGAGCGAGATTTTAAATTCATAATAAATTCACCTACTAAGGGAAACATGTTAGAAACCTTGGGATTTAAACTTAGAAGAAAGGCTACAGAACATAGAGTACCTGTATTCACTTGTATTGATACAGCTGAAGTATTTCTCACCGCTATAAAATATAAACTTTCAAATAATGAAGTGGAGTATAGTACTATGAGTAAATATTTTGTGAACAAGCAGTAGAATACTTTCAAATCTAATTGAAAATTGATATAATTAGTACAATGATGAATCAAAATTAATAGAGTGGGTTGTCCACTCTGTTTTTTTATTATGAAAAAAATTATTAAAATGATTAATAATGAGTTATAATAAGTAGTAATAAGTAGTAAGTTAAGGAGGGTTAAAATTGGCAAAACCAAGTATTTTTAGTAGCAAATACCAAAAAAAAATGAGAAGAAGAAAAAAGAAAATCACCATTGGTATTATTATTATAATAATTGTTTCTGTGATAGCAATAGTGTTAGCTAAGAATAATTTTAGTGGAGTAGGTAAAACTTTAGGAAATATTATGAAGAGTAGTAGCACTAAGACTACAAAACAACAAAGTAAATCAAAAACAGCAGTAAAAAAAGATAAAGTAGTGAAGAAAAATAATGCTGTAACTAAAAAAGTTGATACGGGAAATTTTGTTGTTACTATGCCAAGTGGTAAACAAGTGAAAATTATATATGATAATACTACAACTGCAAAAGTTATCAAGAGCGTTGATAATAACGATTCTGACTTAGATTATAATATAAATCCTTCAAGTTCTGCAGTGGTTTTGTTTCAAAAAAGCACACAGGACGTTATGCTTGCAAATTCAGATGGAACATCATCAAATATAACAAATTCGTCATATGTTTCGGGAAGCGGACAAACTTTTGATAAGAATACAATATTAAAAAGCACTCCAACATACATATGGGTTCAATCACCTAAATTTATAGATGACAGTAATATTGCATATATAAGTCAACTTCCTTGGTTTGATAAGAATGACAAATATATTTGGAAGTATAATGTACAGGGTAAGACTAATATAAATACAAATATTACTGGATTAAATGTGCAGATAAACAATATTACTGCAAATGGATTAGAAATTGTCACTGATGATAAAACACAATATTTAAAGGGAGACGGTTCCATAACTAATT
Organism: uncultured Clostridiaceae bacterium; assembly: GCA_963725425.1. Lineage (GTDB taxonomy): Bacteria > Bacillota > Clostridia > Clostridiales > Clostridiaceae > Clostridium_I. The sequence continues at coordinate 115,166 of CAVRYJ010000040.1, read as the reverse complement.
AAAGGTAGGTGACCAGTATGGATATAGGGTTGTCTTCAGCTGTGTTTTATCCAAAGGTAGAGACGGAGGACAGCATTGAGCTAATATCGGGGTTAGGTTTTAAATGTGCAGAAATTTTTTTGAACACAACTATGGAATTTGAAAAAGACTTTATAGAACTACTTAAAGATAAAAAAGAAAAGTGTGGTTTGAAAATAAATAGTGTACATAGTTTTTCGCCTTTGTATGAACCATATCTTTTTGACTCGTATAAAAGGAGAAGAATAGACATGCTCAAATACTTTAAAAAGGTTTGTAAGGCAGCTAGCATTTTAGGCGCAAGTTGCTATACCTTTCATGGACTGAGATTAACAGATATGGGCGAAATTGATTTTAAATTAATCTATGAAGTGTATAATACACTAACGTATATTGCTGGGGAAAATGGTATTAAATTGGCACAAGAAAATGTAGCTTGGTGTATGTCAAGCAATTTACAATATTTGAATATGATAAAAACAAATACAAAGTATCCTTTGTATTTTACTTTTGATATAAAACAAGCTTATAAGACTAAAATACATCCTTTTAAATATCTAGATATAATGGATAGAAGTCTTATTAATTTTCATGTAAATGATAGAGATGAAAAAAATATTTGTTTATTGCCGGGAGATGGGAATGTTGATTTTATATCTATATTTGATAAAATAAAATCACATAATTATTCAGGAAATGCTATAATAGAAGTATATGGAAACAATTACACGTCATATAGTCAGCTTACTGAAGCCAAAGACTTTTTAGTTAAATACATTTAGATATGTGTTCACTAATTATTGTAAGCATAAATATAATTTAAAAACATATGAAGTTATAATTGTAAACCAAAGCTTTTTTGTTATATAATATATGAAAGATTCATAGATGATTGTCTTACAATTAATGTTTGTAAATACATAATAATGTGTTATAATGTTAAAGTTAATAAGCTTTCACTTGATTAGGAGGAATTTACGTATGAATGCAAAACTAGAAAAATTGGAAAATAACATCGTTAAATTTGAAATTACAGTTGAGGCAGCAAAATTTAATGAGGCTGTTAAAAAAGCATATAAGAAAAATAGTAAAAAGTACGATGTACCAGGTTTTAGAAAGGGTAAAGCACCTTTATCTATAATTGAACAGCATTATGGCGCAGGGGTGTTTTATGAAGATGCGGTGAATTTTTGCTGTGATGATACATATCCTGTAGCACTTCAGGAAAATGATATAAAGCCAGTTGATTATCCTGAAATTGATATAGTAGAAATTGGAGAAGGAAAAGACTTTGTATATACTGCTAAGGTTACAGTAATTCCCGAAGTTGAACTTGGAGAATACAAAGGCGTAGAAGTAAAAAAAGTTCAGTATCCAGTTACCGAAGAAGATATAAATAATGAACTAAAAGCTATGCAACAGAAAAATGCTAGAATTGAAACAAAACCTGAAGAAGGTCTGGTAGAAGATACTAACATTGCTGTAATAGACTTTAAAGGATCTATTGATGGTACACCTTTTGAAGGTGGAGAAGGTGCTGACTATTCATTAGAAATAGGAAGTGGTGCTTTCATAGACAACTTTGAAGAACAACTCATAGGACTAAAAAAAGGCGATACAAAGGATGTAGAAGTAAGCTTTCCAGAAGAATACGGTAAAGAAGATTTTAATGGAAAAAAAGCTTTATTCAATGTAACTATAAAAGAAATTAAAATTAAAGAACTACCAGCACTTGATGACGAATTTGCAAAAGATGTTTCAGAATTCGATACATTAGAAGAATTAAGAAATGATACAAAAATCAAATTTGAAGAAACAAACAGTAAAAAAGAAAAAGATGAATATGAAGATGCTGTTATATCAGCTGTATGCGATAATGCTAAGGTAGATGTACCAGAAGCTATGGTGAAAAGCGAAGTTGATCAAATGATTAAAGAATTAGAAAGTAAATTGAGTTATCAAGGTTTAGATCTTAAATCTTATTATGAATTTACAAATAGCTCAGAAGAAAAAGTAAGAGATTACATGAGGGAAACTGCTGAGAAAAGAGTAAAGACAAGACTCGTTCTTGAAGAAATAGTGAAACAAGAAGGTATTAAGGTAACTGAAGAAGAACTTCTTGAAAAGGCAACAGAACTTGCTAAGCAGTATTCAGAAAAAGACCCAGAAAAAATGGCAAAGATGCTTCTAGATGCTCAAAAAATATTTTAGAGCACGATGCTGCAAATGAAAAAGTTATTGATTTACTAGTTAGTAGCAGTAAATCTGTAGATTAGTAAAAATTAAAAATTAAAAAGGTATTGATTATTTACTACATTATGTTAGCATAATATAAAGAGGTTAAATATTAGATGAATTAGGCAATACTTTTGTTGCTATATGGGAGGGATTTTTATGAGTTTGGTACCTATGGTTGTAGAGCAAACAAACAAGGGAGAAAGGTCTTATGACATTTATTCTAGGCTTCTAAAAGACAGAATCGTATTTTTAGGAGAAGAAGTAAATGATGTAACAGCTAGCTTAATAATAGCACAGCTATTATTTCTAGAAAGTGAAGATCCAGACAAGGATATAAACCTATACATAAATAGCCCAGGTGGATCAATAACTGCTGGTATGGGTATTTATGATACAATGCAATATATAAAACCAGATGTTTCAACAATATGTGTTGGTATGGCAGCATCAATGGGGGCATTTTTACTATGCGCTGGTGCAAAGGGAAAGAGATTTGCGCTTCCTAATAGTGAAATAATGATCCATCAACCCCTTGGAGGATTTCAAGGTCAAGCAACAGATATAGGAATACATGCTGAAAGAATTCTTAAAATAAAAAAGAAATTAAACACAATTTTTAGTGAAAGAACCGGTCAGCCTATAGAAGTTATCAATAAAGATACAGAGAGAGATAATTTTTTAGATGCTGATGAAGCTAAGGCTTATGGATTGATAGATGAAATATTCACAGCAAAAAGAAATAACCTTTAAGTGAGGTGTAAAGATGGCAAAATTTGATGATAAAAAACAGTTGAGATGTTCTTTTTGTGGCAAAAGTCAAGATCAAGTTAGAAGACTTATTGCAGGACCTGGAGTGTACATTTGTGATGAATGCATTGAGTTATGTTCTGAAATAATAACCGATGAATTTGAAGATACATCTTCAGTAGAAGTAGGCTCATTACCTAAGCCCGTTGAGATAAAGAACTATTTAGATCAATATGTAATTGGTCAAGAAGATGCTAAAAAATCATTAGCTGTTGCTGTGTATAACCATTACAAAAGAATTAATTCTAATGTAACTGGTGAAGAAGTTGAATTGCAGAAAAGTAATATACTTTTATTAGGGCCAACAGGTTCAGGCAAGACACTTCTAGCACAGACTTTAGCTAAATTCTTAAATGTACCTTTTGCTATAGCTGATGCTACAACTTTGACAGAAGCAGGGTATGTTGGTGAGGATGTAGAAAATATACTTCTTAAGCTTATTCAAAATGCCGATTATGACGTAGAAAAAGCTGAAAAGGGTATAATATACATTGATGAAATCGATAAAATAGCTAGAAAATCAGAGAATCCATCAATTACTAGAGATGTTTCAGGTGAGGGTGTTCAACAGGCATTATTAAAGATTCTTGAAGGAACAACTGCTTCGGTTCCACCTCAAGGTGGAAGAAAACATCCACACCAAGAATTTATACAAATCAATACTACCAATATTCTGTTTATATGTGGTGGTGCCTTTGATGGTGTTGATAAGATAATAGAAAACAGAACAAGAAAAAGTTCTTTGGGTTTTGGTGCAGAAATTATGTCTAAGAAAGAAAAAGACATAGGTATTCTATTAAATGATATTATGCCAGGAGACCTTCTGAAATTTGGACTAATACCTGAATTTGTAGGAAGACTTCCAATTCTTGTTACATTGGATGCATTGGATGAAGGTGCATTGATTGAAATATTGAGTAAACCTAAAAATGCATTAGTAAAGCAATACAAAAAATTATTCAAGATGGATAATGTAGAACTTGAATTTGACAAAGAGTCTCTAATTGCTATAGCTAAAGAAGCGATAAAGAGGAATACAGGAGCAAGGGGTTTGAGGGCAATAATAGAAGATATGATGAAGAATATCATGTTTGATATTCCTTCAAGGCAAGACGTAAAGAAAGTGCTAGTAAATGAAAGCACTATAACCACAGGGCAGCCTGAGCTTGTGTTAGACGAAAGTATAGTTGTAACTTCGGAACCAGTTGTAAATAAAACTGAAGATATAAAGAAGAAAAAAGGACCAGAAACAGCCTAGAGTTAGATATTAGAGGAGAGTAATTATTACTCTCCTTTTTTGTGGAATATATTGCTATGAAAGTGTAAATAATAACTAATAAATAGTAAATTATGAAGGGAGGGAGAAACTATCTTAAAACAAGAAATTTGAGTAACAATTTTGAGATGGTTTCTGAACTAATATGGTAGCAGTATTATTAATAGCAGAATTATTCTTTACACTAGTCATAGGAATATACTTTTTTAATCTTCTCAAGGGGCAAAGAACATCTAAAATAGTAATAAATAAAGAAAGTAAAATTGAAATGGATAATTTGAATGCACTTAGGGAAATAAAGTTGACAGTACCACTTACTGAAAAGAGCAGACCAAAAACTTTTGAGGAAATTATAGGCCAAGAAAAAGGAATAAAAGCTCTAAGAGCAGCTATATGTGGTCCCAACCCTCAAAATATAATAATATATGGACCACCAGGTATAGGGAAAACAGCAGCTGCAAGACTTGTTTTAGAGGATGCAAAGCAAGCATGTTATTCACCGTTTAGGAAAGATGCAAAATTTGTTGAAATTGATGCAACTACCGTTAGATTTGATGATAGAGGCATCGCAGATCCACTTATAGGCTCTGTCCACGACCCTATATACCAAGGAGCAGGTGCATTAGGCATCGCAGGGATACCACAGCCTAAACCTGGAGCTGTAACTAGAGCACATGGGGGCATCTTGTTTATAGATGAAATAGGTGAACTTCATCCAACTGAAATGAATAAGTTGCTTAAGGTTTTAGAAGACAGAAAAGTTTTTCTTGATAGTTCTTATTACAATTCAAATGACAAAAATATGCCGAGCTACATAAAAGAAATATTCGAAAATGGGTTACCAGCAGATTTTAGACTTATAGGTGCAACAACTCGTACACCAGAAGAAATATGTCCTGCCTTAAGATCAAGGTGTGTAGAAATATTTTTCAGACCACTACTTTCGGATGAAATAAAAAGAATAGCACTAAATTCAGTTAATAAGGTAGGTACAAAGATTGAAAAAAGAGCATTAGAAATGGTGGGTATGTACTCAAATAATGGAAGAGATGCTGTTAATTTGATACAGCTAGCATTTGGTATAGCGCTAAATGAAAAGAGAGATAAAATCACAATTGAAGATATTGAATGGGTTATCGAGAACGGTCAATATTCACCAAAAATAGATAAAAAAATAAATGAAGTACCACAAGTTGGATATGTAAATGGTCTTGCTGTATATGGACCTAATATGGGCGCAGTTATGGAGATAGAAGCCAGTGCAATTAGGGCAATAAATAAGAAGGGTGCTCTTAAAGTAACAGGTATAGTAGATGAAGAAGAAATTAAAAATGCAAATGGTAAGGTTATTAGGAAAAGTAATGCAAGGTGTTCAGTGGAAAATGTAATTACGATGTTACAAAAAAATTTCAAATTAATGTGTGATGATTATGATATTCATGTAAATTTCCCAGGTGGTATACCTGTAGATGGACCATCAGCTGGCATTAGTATTGCTACGGCTATATTTAGTGCAGTTAAAGAAATATATGTGGATAATAAAATAGCAATGACAGGAGAAATATCTCTATATGGAAAAGTAAAGCCAGTAGGAGGAGTTACTGCAAAAATAACTGCTGCCATAAAAGCAGGAGCAGATACAATAATAATACCAAAAGAAAATTGGCAGGAAAACTTTAAAAAAATTAAAGGAGCAAAAATTTTGCCCGTAAGTAGTATTGAAGAAGTTTTTAGTTTTGCATTTACAAATGAACAGAAGGCTGGAAAAATAATAATTGAGACAAAAGCAGATGTCCTACTGGCGGATAATGAAAAATCTGAAAATAGGAATTTTAATTAATTTTACAGCAAATTGAATTTTCGTAATTGAAATTAATTCATTTTAAATGTATAATATATTAGACTATCTACACAATTAGTAAAGCAATTGAAAGTGAGGGGAGAAAAATGAGTGATGATGTTAAAGTTCTTCCTCTAATACCACTGAGAGGTATAATTATATTTCCTTATATGGTAATGCATTTTGATGTTGGAAGAGAAAAGTCTATTTTAGCTCTAGAAGATGCAATGGTAAATAAACAAGAGGTTTTTTTAGCTGCACAAAGAAATGCAAAAACTGAATCACCTGAAGCAAGCGATATATATTCAACCGGTACTATATGTACAATTAAGCAAATTTTAAAACTACCTGGTGATACAGTAAGGGTTTTAGTTGAAGGAGAAAAAAGAGGAAAGATTAGTGCATATATAGAAAATGAACATTTCATGAAGGTTGAAATAGAAGAGATTAATGATAATGATTCTATTAAAAATAATGAAAGTATAGCATTAACTAGACTTGTAAAAGAGAGCTTTAGTTCATATATAAAACTTTCTGGTGCTGTTCCTAATGATACACTCATTTCTCTAGATGAGGAAGACGATTTAGGAAGATTTGCAGATACAATATGTTCATATTTAGTAGTAAAACAGGAAAAGAAACAAGAAATACTAGAAGCAATTGAACCAATGAAAAGATTAGATATAATCCTAGAAGTTTTAAACAGTGAAATAGATATACTGGAAGTAGAAAAAGAAATAGGAAGTAAGGTTAGAGATAAGATAGAAAAAGGTCAAAAGAATATTATCTGAGAGAACAAATAAAAGTAATGCAAGAAGAATTAGGGGAAGATGATGAAGACAAAAAGGAACAAAAAAAATATAAAAGTAAAATAACTAAGGCAAAACTTCCCAAAGATATAAAGGCAAAAGCAATATACGAGCTGAGTAGGCTTAAAAATGCGGGTAGTTTTTCATCAGAAGGCGGAGTAATTAGAAATTACCTTGATTGGATTTTAGATTTACCTTGGAATATTAAAACTAAGGATCATATTGATATAAAAGCTACTAGGGATATATTAAATAAAGAGCATTATGGTATTAAAGAAGTTAAAGATAGGATAATTGAATATCTTGCTGTTAAGAAGATGAGTAATTCAATAAAAGGACCTATTTTGTGTCTTGTTGGTCCTCCAGGAGTAGGCAAAACATCAATTGCTAAGTCTATAGCACATGCATTAAACAAGAATTTTGTAAGAATGTCTCTTGGTGGAGTAAGTGATGAAGCAGATATAAGAGGGCATAGGAGAACTTATGTAGGAGCAATACCAGGTAGAATCATTTATAGTATGAAGCAAGCTAAATCAATGAACCCACTATTTTTATTGGATGAAATAGATAAAATGGGTGATGGATATAAGGGTGATCCAGCAGCAGCTCTTTTGGAAGTGTTAGATTCTGAGCAAAATTATAGTTTTAGAGATCATTTTTTGGAGCTGGATTTCGACTTGTCAGATGTTATGTTTGTAACTACTGCTAATACTCTAGATACAATCCCCATTCCACTTTTAGATAGAATGGAGATAATAGAAGTTTCTGGATACACTTCGGAAGAAAAGCTTAATATTGCAAAAAATCATTTAGTGCAAAAGGAATTAGAAGAACATTCTTTAGATAATGGAAAAATTACTTTTACAGATGATGCTTTAAGTTGCATTATAGACAACTACACTAGAGAGTCTGGAGTTAGAAATCTTGAAAGAAAAATAGCGGCAGTTATCAGAAAATCCATAGCTGAAATGGTAGAAAAAAATAAACAAACTACAACAATTACTGCTGCAATTGTTAAAAAATATTTGGGATCGGATATGTATACCTATGACAAAATTGACAAAGAAGACAAGATAGGTGTGGTGACAGGAATGGCGTGGACTGGCTATGGTGGAGATACATTACCTATAGAAGTTGCTGTTATGCCTGGAACAGGTAAACTTTCAATTACAGGGCAAATAGGTGATGTAATGAAAGAGTCAGCTGAAGCTGGATTTAGTTATGTAAGAACTAATGCTAAAAAATATAGCATTAACGAAAAATTTTATAAAGAAAAAGATATTCATATTCATGTTCCTGAAGGTGCAGTACCTAAGGACGGTCCTTCAGCGGGAGTTACAATTATAACGGCCTTAGTTTCAGCACTAAGTAATAGAAGAGTTAAGCATAATGTAGCAATGACTGGAGAGATAACTCTTACGGGAAGGGTACTTCCAATAGGGGGACTTAAGGAAAAGTCTTTAGCAGCGCATAGAGCTGGAATAGATACTATAATAATTCCTAAGCAAAATGAAAAGGACTTAAAAAATATTCCTAAATCAGTTATGAATAAGGTCAATTTTATACTAGCAGAAAAAGTCGAGGATGTTATAAATAATGCATTGGTTGGTGAAGAAAATAATGGAAATAAAACAAGCTGAGTTTATAATTTCGGCTGTGAAATTTGAACAATTTCCCACAGACGGCTTGCCAGAAGTGGCATTTATAGGAAGATCAAATGTTGGGAAATCTTCTATAATTAATGCAATTACTAATAGAAGAAAATTAGTTAAAGTAAGCTCGACTCCAGGAAAAACAAGACTTATCAACTATTTTATGATAAATAGTAGTTCATACTTAGTGGATCTACCAGGATATGGATATGCTAAAATTTCAAAAGAAGAGAAAAAAAGTTGGGGAAGTATGATAGGTATATACTTGACTGGAAGACCAGAACTTAAGAAAGTTGTTCTATTGGTGGATTGTAGAAGAAAACCTAATGCAGATGATTTATTAATGTATAACTGGGTTAAGCATTATGGATACAAGTGTATGATTGTTTCGACTAAAAGTGACAAGCTTACGAAAACCGATCTTCACAAAAGTGAAAAGGTAATAAGAGAAACTTTTGCGCTAGGTAAAAATGAGGAAATCTATTTTTATTCCTCATTAAAAAAAGTTGGAACAGAGGACTTACTTGATCATATCTACAATGAAGTTTTATAGGTTATACTTTTTATAAAATTATTATTAAAATAATTTTAATTTTGAATAAAAAACTAAAGGTTGGGCATCATAATAAATGTAATTGGAGATAATATCTCCATTAGCATAGGAAAAAGGTGAAAACCTTTGTTTTATGCTAAACCCCCCATCCCCCTTGGGACCGTAAAACGGTCCCTTTTTTATTTTATTTTTCGGCTTTAGCCGAAAATATTCCTTGATTTTTAACTTTTAACTTTTAACTTGAAGAAGTGTTATGGCAGGTATAAAACAGATGAATTGTCTTGATTTATTAAGTCAGCATAAAATATTTTGAAGTAGTAGTTGGTATTTGCATTTCCATATGGTTTTAAAATTAAGTCCATAGTGTAGTTTTTTACAATTTTATTATCTAAATTGGAAATACCTTTAAAATTCAAAACCCATTTCATGCTGGTTATTTTTCCATCGTTATCACAATTATTATCAATAAAAAATCCATCTTGAAAGTAATATGTAGCATTAAAGCTACAAAGTGCATCAATAGTTTTTGTAATACTACTGGAGACTTCAGGATAAAACACCTCTTTTGGGCTGTATAAAATGTTGTAAGGAAGGCTATTAACATATTTTATAAATTGCATAATAGAATCTTTTCCCAAAAAATTAGAACTATAGTTTGCAGGGTATTTAACTAAATTGTTTTTAGATATAATATAATTAGATAAATCAGTAGTGGTATTATTCAGGTTTCCTAAAATGATTTTAGGAGTTTTGTTATTGTGATAATCTATAAAACCAAGAAGATTGTTGGAATTACTTATTATATTTTGAAATTTATTATTTTTCCACATAAACACATTTTGAATAGGAGATCCATCTTTGGAGGCCTGTACAAAAATTTCTGGAAGTTTATCTCTGGAGGCATCTAAAAGTGTAAGTCGCAAAGGCCAATAAGTATAGTAATTCCCTAAGCTGTTAGTTTTGTTTTTAGATTTTAAAATAAAATTTTCGCCTTTTGAAGCCATATTTATTACGTATTCATTTTCTTTTGGTTATGTAAATAGAATCTTTTAATCCATCTCCTGTTAAATCATAATTTTGAATACTTTTTTGTCCATCGGAAGTTGAAAAAATATAAGATGTGTTTTTAGATAATAAGAATAAAATTAGTAAAATAAATATTAGTATTAGGAGAGCACCATAATATATATAACGCTTTCTTAAGAAAAAAACATTTAGTTTCATATAAATCACCTCATGGAAAATATATGACACAAAGTGTTTATTTATTATAAATTTGTATTTAATATTTTTAAATAAAAACAAAAAAATAATGGGGCTGTTGCACTAAGAAATTAGTGTAGCAGTTTTTTTTATAAAAAAAAACAATTCCCTAGCTTAAAAAAGTTAGGGAAAAGGTGTAAAATATATTTATGAAAATGAACAATTTAACACACAAAAATTATACCATTCATGACAGTTTTTATCAATTAAAACTGCCAATAAATACTGAATACATGATTCCTAAAGATGATTCTGTGAGGTTACTAAGTCAGGTTGTAGAGGAGATGGATTTAAGAGAATTATACCAGACTTATTTCCGTATAAGGAAAAATCAGCCAACCCCAAGGCAGATGCTTAAGATTATGTTATATGCGTACATGAACCATTATTATGCTTCACGTAAAATTGCAAGTGCATGCAAGCGAGATATTAATTTCATGTATCTTTTAGAAAGTGCGTCAGCGCCAGTTTATTCAACTATAGCTAGATTTCGTAGCCTTCATTTTGCACCAGTTGCTGAAGAACTTTTAACACAAATGACAGACTTTCTGGCAGATAACGGAGAGCTTTCTCTAGAAAATCTGTTCATTGACGGTACAAAGATTGAGGCGGCAGCCAACAAGTACACCTTCGTTTGGAAAAAATCAGTTACTAAAAATCAGAAAAAACTCATGGATAAAATTCCTGCATTTATTTTGCAAGCTGAAAAAGATTTTGGAATTAAAATTTTATATAAAAGTGAAACTAAAATTTATCACCTAAATAAACTTCGTAAAAAACTTAAGAAGATACAGAAAGAAGAATGTATAGTTTTTGTCCATGGTTGTGGTAAACGAAAAAGTTTAATTCAAAAAACATTAGAGCAGCTTGATAAGTACATTACAAAATTGAAACAGTATAATCAGTACATTCATATCATGGGCAATAGAAATAGCTTTTCAAAAACAGATCATGATGCTACATTTATGAGGATGAAAGAAGATGCTATGAAAAATGGCCAGCTAAAACCTGCCTATAATGTCCAGTTTGGAACGGATGCAGAATATGTTGTTTGTGTTACAGCTGGACCACAGTGTACAGATACTACTATGCTAATTCCATTTTTAGACACCCTACGGGAAAAACAGAACCGGATTTACAAAAGAATCATTGCAGATTCTGGATATGAAAGTGAAGAAAATTATTTGTATTTGGAAAATAATCAACAGCTAGCATTCATCAAGCCTTCAAATTATGAAATCAGTAAAACACGAAAGTATAAGACAGATATTAGTAGGAAGGAAAATATGATTTATAAACCAGCTGAAGATATTTATGTTTGTAGCAATGGGAAAAAGTTAAAAGTATCAGGTATTAAAAACACAAAAAGCAAAACAGGATATGTAAGTGAAAAAACATGTTACACCTGTGAAGACTGTAGCAACTGTCAATTGAAATCAAAATGCATTAAAAGCAAAAATTGTAAAACTCCATTAGAAGAACGCACAAAGCATTTGGAAATCTCTAAGTTGTTTCAGGAAAAACGGCAGAAATCATTAGAAAGAATTATTAGTGATGAAGGAACTGAACTAAGAATGAATCGAAGTATTCAGTCTGAAGGTGCTTTTGGTGAAGTAAAACAAGACATGGGATTCAGGCGTTTCTTGTGTCGTGGAAAGCAAAACATACTGGCGGAATGCATCTTGTTAGGGATTTCACATAACGTAAATAAGCTACACAATAAAATACAAAATGGACGTTGTGGTTCTTATGTTTTTCCATTAAAAACAGCGTAAACTTTATAATTTCAAAAATCAAAAAAATGGGTAAAAAATACCTTCTATTTTGTATACCCTTTTTTCCATATCAATTAATAAAAATATAAAATCAATCCTAAAATCAAAAATATAGTATAGAAAAAGGGCTGTTCATAGCGATTTTAAAAATCGCTAATGCAACAGCCCCATTATTAAAAAATTAATTGCTTTCTAGAGCAATTACTTTGTCTCTACAACATTTACAAATTCCGTAGAAGTATATTTTATTAGTTAATACTTCGTAATCGGTAAATTCTTTTACTCTCATATTTAGATCAGAAAAAGTTAAATTCTCGATATCGTCTACTTTACCACATGAAATACACTGTATATGTGGATGAGGTGTTACGTTACTGTCGTATCTAAAATTACCTTCTCCAACATTTAATTCTTCTACCAAGTTGACTTCTGCAAGTGTTTTTAAAGCTTTATATACTGTGGCTAAACTCATAGTAGGATAGTCTTCTTGTAAAGCTTTATAAATTGTTTCTGCAGAAGGATGCTTTTTTGTAGATTTTAAATACTTATATACTGCTATACGTTGTGGTGTCAATTTTAATCTCTTTTCTTTAAAAATACTAGTTATGCTGTTCATAAGCACCATCCTTATTGTTTAATTAGCTCTATTATATAATAAAAACTATCAATTGTCAAAAAAATTGCGGCATTTAAACATATTAATTTAACTGAAATTATAGGGGAAATTATATTAGGGCTTGCTTTTAATGTGATAAAAAGGTTATAATATAAAAGATTTCAGATAATTGTTCTGGAATTTTTTATGTTAATCCTTAATTGGGACGTTTTCACTAATAAGCATAGCATTATATTTTTAGAAATTAAATGATTTACAAAAAAGACATAAATTATAAACGAAAAGTTTTTTATATTGATGTAAAATGTAATTTATGCGTAATATGAAATTATGAGGTAATAAGATGAAAAATAAAACTAATAATAGACAATACAGTAATACAAAGCATAGAAAAAAAGTGGTTAAAAAAACTAATCCGTTGAAACTTTTAATGTATTTCATAGTATTTCAGCTTCTTTTGGAATTGCAACGGCGCCAATAATTGTGTACTATTCGCCACTTTTCACAAATCTTAGAAAGAATATAGTGGGAACAGCCATGAGCACAAAAAGTCATGAATTTATTGCCACTTTATTTTTGTCCGATAAACAAATACAGTCAATAACTAAAGGTACGGCCAGTGGTGGACTTGGAGCTGTAGTATCTCAAGATTTAAGCAAAATAAATACGGGTGGTCATAATAATAAGATTAAAGTAATAAAAATAGCAGGAAATAAGTTTAATGGTTTTCTAGTTATAGTATATGATCCAACTCGAGTTAAGGTTGGATATACAAAAAATCTAGGTACCTCTGGACAAAAGACAAGCGACATTGCAAAGGAAAATAATGCAATTGCAGCTATAAATGGTGGCGGATTTACTGATAAGGGTAGTAATTCCACAGCCACATGGACAGGTGATGGTGGTTTACCTACAGGAATTATTATTTCCAATGGGAAATTAGTTTTCCCATCTTCAGCTGATGCTGATACTAAGCAAACATATACTGGAGTGGTTGGCATTGATAAAACTGGAAAGATGATAGTTGGAGACTATTCTATTGATGAATTATTAGGTGATGGGGTAACTGAAGCACTCTGCTTTGGACCGACACTAATTGAAAATGGAGTACTACAGACTGGACTTGTAAGCCAAGGAGCAGACCCTAGAACAGCAATTGGGCAAACGAAAGACGGATATATATTACTTTTGACATTGGATGGAAGGAAAGGTTTAAAAGCAGGTGCGTTTATAGAGGATGTACAGACAGTAATGCAACAATACGGTGCTGTTAATGCAGTAAATCTTGACGGTGGGGCATCCACTACTATGTACTACAATGGGAAAGTTCGTAACACCCCAAGTGACACCAAGTTTGGAGAAAGATTAATACCCACAGCTATATATGTAAAGAAATAGGAGGAATGGCAGTGAAAGCTTCAAAGAGGATAATGATTTGGATTATAATTTCACTGGTTCTCCAGTGCTCAGTTTATTTGTTTTTGGATAAATATTATTACGCTAAAGAGGGAAATATAAAAGGGACAGATATAACAGCAGAAGAAACAAACCAAAAAGTTGTTCCAAATGTGCTAGTAAATAGTTTTGCTACAAATATAACTTTATCAGATGATTTGGAATACACTGCTTCAATGGAAAATGGTCTAGTTAATGTAGTAGATACTAACACAGGAAAGGCAAGAGCAAATTTAAAATATACAAGTGGAGTACAGTGTCTTACTTATATGTGGGTTCCAGGAACAGATATTATGGATATTGTTGAAAAAATAAATAGCAATACAATAAAATTTTTCTCTTATGATGCAGATAATGAAGTTAAAACTGAAATAACGGACACATTAAATAAAAAAGAAATTTCAGTAAGGGCTGGGAAGAGTGCAGAACTTAAAATGTCAGTATCAACGGGAGTACTATACATAAAGGTTAGCCACACTAATACTTCTTCAAGTATGTTTAGGATAGATAGAAATGAAGAACTTTTTACTGTTAATACTTTGACAAGTAATATCGGTAATTTTGCAGTAGCTTCTAATGATGATCAACTTGCATATGAGGAGCCATCATTTGGGAAAATAAGGACTAACTATTCGGCTAAAAGAACTATTGCAAGACCATCAATTATTGGAACTGATGACAGTGACAATTTCTATTTTGGAAACGGCAGTACACAGTCAAATGAAATATATTATGGAAAACTTGCAGATAATACCAATTCATGGAAAAGCCTAGCTTTAGGGCCAATGGTAGATAACACAAATATAGTAGTGTTACAAAATGGAAGTGTTTACACTGTGGACAGACAAAATAGTGTGGTTAAAGATGTGAAAGGTAATAAAACTTATAATTATCAAGGTACTTTTTTGCAAATAGATAATGGAAACATTATTTATAGTAATGGTGGTAAACTAACGTTTAAAGCGTTATAAAATATAAATATAGTAAGATCTATTTTAAAAAATCCCTTTATATAGTAGAATATGCTTGTAGTAAATTATGAAAGGAAAGGTAAATTGATGTCTATTTTTAAAAATAAAAGAAAATCAGAAGAAAACAAGACAAATGGCAAGAAATTATCAAAACTTAAATATTCCGGCCTGTTTTTGTTGTTTCAGATTCTTTTTACTTCAGTGTCTCTAACACTTTTGGTATTCTATGGACCATTCACAAATGTTACGAAAAATGTGGTTAGCATGTTTATAAATTCAGGAAGACATCAATACGTGGCTAGGTGGTTTTTATCAGATACAGAAATAAATAATTTGACTAATTATAGTACAGCTAAGAGTGGCAAAACAACAACTTTAGAAAAAACAAATGCAAGTGAGATTCATGTACAACATTTAAATGATACAGGAATTGATTTAGAAAATGTTGAGGCTGTAGGAGGAAAATTTAAAGGATATTTACTAGTTATTAAAGATCCTACAAGAGTAAAAGTTGGATACACAAAAAACCTTGGAAAAGAAGGTCAGATTACAAGTGTTATGGCACAGAGATATGATGCTGTTGCAGCGATCAATGGTGGGGACTTTTCTGATGAGGCAACTGTGGGAAGTGCAAAGTACACAGGAACTGGTGGTATACCTATAGGTAACCTTATTTCAAACGGAAAAATTATTAGTAGTTTCGATGGAGATAATAATAAAAAAATAGAAAGTTTTGGTCTTACATCTGGTGGAACTATGATTGTAGGAAATTACAGTGCAAATGATTTATTGGCAGCAGATGCTAATGATGCTATTTCATGTGAAGCTGCTCTTATAGTGAATGGTAAGCCTGAGGTTATAGGTCAAGAGTCAGGGCTTGCACCTAGAACAGCAATAGGACAGATGGAAGATGGAAGTATATTATTTCTAACTATTGATGGAAGAACTGTTGGAAGTGCTGGTGCATCCTATGAGGACGTTAGAAATCTAATGCTAAAATACGGTGCAATGAACGCTGTGGCATTAGATGGAGGTTCGTCATCCACAATGTATTACAATGGAAATATAATAAACAATCCTAGTGATGCCGTTGGTGAAAGATATGTGCCTTCGATTGTTTATGCCAAATAGTGGGAGGTGCACTTATGATAAAGGTTATGAAGCACTTAAGTATATGGATAATAATATCCCTAGCAATACAATTTGCTGGACTATATTATATTAATACATATTATTTAAAAACAGAAAATTCGTTTATAATAAAAAAAGTAGTAACTAAACCAATAAAAAAGCAGGAAATTTCTATTAATATTCCTGATGACGCAATAAACATCAATGCTTCATATGATGGAAGATTTGTTTCATATTGTGAGAATGGAACACTGAAGACCGTGGATACTTCTAACGGTCAACTTAAGGAAGTTTTACCAGATAAGGGCAACATGATATCATTTTATAATTGGGTTTCAGATAGACATAGACTTATAATAGCAGAAAAGCCAATTGACGGAAGTGGAGAAATAGAATTAATGTCTTATGATGCAACTAAAGCTATTAAAAATAAGATAAATGATGTTACCTGGTCAGATAGCTCATCAAAAGTTGAAGATATTCAAATTTCTCCAGTAACAAACTTAATATATATAAAAGTAAGCAGAAATTCATATAAATCACAAATATATTTAAATAATGCTATGGATGATGTGAGTTCTGTAGACACAGTCTCTTCAAAAATCGGAAATACAAAGATTCTACCTGATAAAGCTGAACTGGTTTATGAGGATTTAAGCTCACATACAATTGTTTCTACAAATGATAAAGCAAGTATGAATTTTACTAATGTTCAGAATCCTGTGATTTTAGGAGCGGATGATGATAATAATATTTACGTAGGAAACGAAGTAAATGGTTTAATTACAAATGTATATTATGGAAATACTGAAACTCCAGTTGATCAGTGGCAGACTATAAATGTTGTTAATCAGTTTAACCCTAAAGATTCACTTGTAACGGAAAATGGAAACATATATGTAAATGATAATCTTAAAGGTATACTTACTTCTCTAAAGACAAACAAAATTACTGATTACAAGGGGAGCCTCATTAAGATGACAGATGAGGAAATTGTATCTCAGGATAATGGCAAGCTTGTAAACACATCATATAAATAAGGGTTTGCAGAGATTAGTCTGCAAATTTTTTATTTGTAAATTGTATTATATCTTAAATGAAAGTTTGATATAATTATGTAATATAAGTTATCTTGAAAAATAAAAAGAAAAAATTACACTATTTTTTTAAGAAGCGTAAATAGAAATTAATAGGAGGAACTAAAATGGGAAGTTACAGTGGGCAAGCTTTATATATTATTTTATCTATACCTGCAATTTTAATAGCATTTACTTTTCATGAGTATGCACATGCTGTAGTAGCAGATAGATTAGGGGATAGAACACCTAGATTTCAGGGACGATTAACTTTAAATCCAATTGCACATATAGATCCAATAGGTTTAATTCTAATTTTAATTATTGGTTTTGGTTGGGCAAAACCAGTAGAAACTAACCCAAGTGCATATAAAAATTATAATCGAGATGATTTGAAGGTGTCGATAGCAGGACCTCTGGCAAATGTACTTGTTGCGTTCATTTTTGCTTTTATAACAACAATTTTGGGTAAGTTTTTGACATCCGGTTCTTTAGCTACAATAATAATGTCAATAGCTTATTATGTTATAAGGTGGAATTGTATGCTTTCACTTTTGAATCTGTTACCTATACCTGGTTTTGATGGTTTTCATATATTAAGGGATTTATTTCCTAAGGTATTTTACAATGTATCTGATTCTTTGTACAAATATCAGTTGATTATTTTTATAGTATTAGCTATGCCTTTATTTGGTAGCAATTCTGTACTTGGTATAATTATAGGAAATCCAAGCAATTCAATGTGTCAGATGTTTTTGAATATTGCACAGCTTGTTATCAGATGATTTAATATTGATGAGGAAATATTTTAAATATAGCAAAGGCATCTTCAAAAAGATAACTAGTTAGAGCTACTAGTCTAGTTTGAGTAAGATGCCTTATGTTAAGGGCGGAGGAAATTTAATGAGACTTAGGAAAAAATGGTGGGCAAGACCTGAACTAGAAAAAAGCCCTTTAGTTATAATAGAACCTAGAGACTTCAAAGGTAAGTGGAGTGAAGTATTTGGAAATAATAATGAAATATATCTTGAACTTGGATGTGGAAGAGGAGAATTTACAGCAAAAAATGCAATTCAAAATCCGGATAAAAACTATATAGCAATTGATTTAAAAGATGAGGTTTTAGTTTGTACATTGAGAAATGTTCTGAAAATGGAAATCTCAAATGTAAGGATAATACCACTACAAATAGCCTTTATAGAAGAAATATTTAGTGAAAATGAAATAAGCAGAATATATATAAATTTTTGCAACCCTTGGCCTAAGGACAGGCATAATAAAAGAAGACTTACTCATACTAAATTTTTGGAGAAATATAAGCAATTTATAAGGGAAAACACAGAAATATGGTTTAAAACAGATAACATAGATTTATTTGATGATTCTATGGAATATCTTCAGTCAAGCAATTTTGAAATTAATTATTATACTTATGACCTTCATAATAGTAGCTTTAAAGAAAATGTTACTACTGAATATGAAAACAAATTTGCAAAATTAGGTATGAAGATCATGTTTGTAAAAGCTACACTTAGGTATCTTCAAAAAAATAGCTAGTCAGCATTCTTGTGGATTTTTTTTGAACATTCCTTAAACGATGAATTGTGCATAAATTTTATCATATTGGAGAAAATATGTTCTAAGGCATTGGAGGCAATAACTTAAGAAACACTGGAGGCTAAATAATCTAAATGATTATTTAGGGCAGTATGATAATTGCAAGGAGGTATAGATTTATGCCATTTGAATTTAAAAACTCTCATGTAATAAAAAAGGTAGTGACGAACAATAATGGTGAAACAATTGCTTATGGACTTGAAAATGGCGATATAATAATGAAGGAAGAAGCAGTAAGTATGGCATACCAAGGGAATATTATTGGTGTTCGCCTGGAAAAGGATGCTGATGGTAATGAATACTTACAAGCCACTGATGCTAATAATCATGTTTTTATGAGTAATGTAAACAACAATAATAATTTACAATAGGATAAGATTTA
Source organism: uncultured Clostridiaceae bacterium (assembly GCA_963725425.1). Classification (GTDB taxonomy): domain Bacteria; phylum Bacillota; class Clostridia; order Clostridiales; family Clostridiaceae; genus Clostridium_I. Next base: position 95,687 of record CAVRYJ010000040.1, on the reverse strand, counting down.
AGTGAAGCGAAAGAGATAACTTTTAATTAATAATATTGGTAGTTTTCTCTTTATTCATAATTTGTAAATATGTAATTGACATTGTACACAATAATTTGATGATTTATTATAAGACAAGTGTTATAATTCAAAGGTGTGGTTTAACTTATATATATGTTTGGAATCTAAATAGTTTTTGAGTTACTATGGTTAGTAACACTCGGAATACAGGGGGCTTAACACTTGAAAAAATGGATTATTGATAAAAAATTATTGAAGCAAATAGATTTTAGTTTACTTATTGCAGTTCTGATAATATCAATTTTCGGAGCTTTGAATGTTTATAGTGCATCACGTTCTACAAGTTATTTGCTTCAACAATTTGTTGGTATAGGAGTAAGCCTTGTATTAGTGTACATAATATTGTTAATGGATTACAGCTTGATGAGTAGCTATTCAACTATATTGTATTGGTTAGGGAATATTGTGCTAGTATATACACTTTTTTTTACCACAAAAATAAATGGTGCAAATTCGTGGATACAAATAGCACATCAACAATTTGAGCCTGCTGGTTTTTTTGTAGTTATTTTAACCTTGTTTATTGCTAAAAAAATAAACGATATGGATGGTGAGGTTAACAAGTTTAAGAATGTTGGTATTATACTGGTTTATACAATAATACCAGTGTTATTGATTCATAAGCAACCTAACCTTGGTATGGGTGTGATTTGCCTTTGTATAACATTAGGTATGCTATTTATCTCGGGCATCGACTTAAAAGTAGTTTACGGAGCAATTATATCGATTGTTCCATTATGTTACATTGTTTGGAATAGTAATATTTTAAAATCTTATCAAAAACAAAGAATTACATCCATGTTTGGTCAAGCTACGAGTTATCAGCTTGCAAATTCTAAAGTTGGAATAGGTTCTGGAGGAATATTTGGTAAAGGCTTTTTAAAAGGAACACAGGTAGCTGGTCAATATGTACCAGAAAATAGTACGGATTTTATTTTCTCTGTAGTTGGAGAAGAATGGGGGATTATAGGATGCATAGTATTATTATTGCTATTTGCATTTATATTGTATAAAATATTGAAAATTGGTAGACAATCTAAGGATCTTTTAGGAAGGGCCATTTGTATTGGTACCTTTACAGGGTTTATTTTTTGGATTTTTTGGAATATAGGTATGACAATTGGACTAGTTCCTATTTCGGGAATTCCATTACCATTTATGAGTCGCGGTCTTAGTTTTATTATTCCCAATTATATGGCTATTGCTTTGGTTATGAATGTTGGAATGAGAAAGAAGAAAATTAATTTTTAAAAAATTCACTTTCCATATGGGAAGTGAATTTTTTCATCTAAGGCATCTGAAAGAAAATAGATTAGCATACTGACGTGCTATTTTGCTATTTTTTGAAGATGCCTAACTAAGTAATAAGGATTGGTGATATGTAATGAGTGATGTTTTAAATGGAAAAGTAGTATTGATTACAGGTTCCTCAAGGGGAATAGGAAGAGATATAGCTATTGAAATGGCAGAATCAGGAGCAATGATAGCTATTAACTATATGACAGATGAAGAAGGTGCAGAAGAAACTATAAACCTTATAAATGAGATCGGTGTTTATTCTAAAAAATATAAAGCGGATGTTAGAAGTTTTAAGGAGTCAGAGAACATGATCGAAAACATAGTGAAAGATTTTGGAAAAATTGATGTTTTAGTGAACAATGCAGGCATATCAAGTATAGGTGTATTTATAGATACTACTGAGAAAGAATATGATAATATTTTGAATTCAAATTTTAAGTCAGTATACAACTGTACTCATGCTGCATTAAAAAATATGCTGGGGAGAAAAAGTGGGGTAATAATAAATATTTCTTCTATATGGGGAAATATAGGAGCATCCTGTGAAGTTTTATATTCGGCTTCAAAAGGTGCTATAAATTCATTTACAATGGCACTTGGAAAAGAGCTAGCTCCATCGAATATAAGAGTAAATGGTATAGCTCCAGGAGTAATTGATACAAATATGAATAAATGCTTTAGTGAGGAAGAAACTAAGGCTTTAAAAGAAGAAATACCAATGGGACGGTATGGAATGGCGGAGGAAGTTGGAAAACTTGCTGTTTTCCTTGCAAGCGATAATTCAAGTTATATAACTTCAAAAATAATTACCATTGACGGTGGGCTTTTATAGGATAAACAGAATTCTTTGAATCAAGGTGGGAGTATTAGAGCGGGTAGCTATGGGATAAATAAAATTGAATATTAAATGATCAATATGTCAATATTTTTAATATAGAACTTGAGAGGATGATATTTATGGAAATATTGCTATTGATAGTAGGTTTCGTTTTTATACTTTATTTTATAACTATGTCCATAACTGCTATAATAAAGAAGGGTAAAAATCTTAAATTCTACATTATAGGTATTGCAATTGGTGCAATAGTGGCATTTGTAGGATATATACAAATACCTATTACAAGTGATTCTTCAAGTGAAGGAAATAAAGAAGCAGCTTCCAGTGGAGCTAAGACCACAGAAGCACAGAATATTACCAGTGATATTGGAAAAAACATATTGAAGATTAATTTTATTGATAATGGAGATAACGGCTGTGTGCTTATTCAATATGGAGAAAAAAACATTCTCATTGATTCTGGAAAAAAGCAGAGTGTTAAGACAATAGAAAAATCACTTAGGGCACATTCAATAAATAGAATATACGGAATAATTATAACTAGTGGTGATGAAACGACTATGGGCTGTGCAGCTCAGATAATAAAAGATTACAGTGTTGAGGATGCGAGATTTGTAGATGATTCAGTGAAGGGAAACAATCATTTTAATGAAGTACAGTCTGCTATAGATATAAATGGTGGCGAATTTAACAAAATAAATTCAGCTTACAAAATGGATGAAGTCAGTGTAACTGCAAATTGTTTAAAAAATGGAATTAAGTTAAATTTTCAAATATCAAAAGATGAAAGCAATTTGAAGACTATGACCTTTGTTAAGGATGAGTTTGATAAAGAATCAGATACTAAGGGAATACAGCATAATGTAGATGCAGATTGTGATTCAGAAGGAAATTTCAACATAGCGGTATCAGTATATAAAAAATAATTTTTGATTTATAGATTGCATTTCTGGTTATAAAGCATATAATGTAAAATAAACTTGGCATACTGCTTTTTTTTATTTTTAAAATATGCTTAACAATTAAGGGGTTGAAACTGTCTTTTAAATAATTAGTACATATCTAATTAATTTTATGGTATAATAAAAAAACAACATTCTTGAAATTAAGTATTAAATAATAATGAATGTTAATTTGCTATGGAATCGGAGTGATTTTGTGTTAAAATTTAAGAAAATTGATTTGAACGATAAGAAATTATTTGATAGTTATTTAAATAATTTTGATTATAAGAGTTGTGAATATTCATTTACTACACTTTATATATGGAGAGATGCCTGTGAGATAGAGTATGCAATATATAACAATATATTAATTATTAAGAAGAAGGATTTTGACGGAGCTACTCATTTTATGCAACCCTTAGGCTATAAAACTGAAGAGCTAAGAGAAATAGTTGAAATGTTAAAACAGTATAAAATTGAGTTTAATATGGAATGCTTGTTTAAAGATATTGAGGAAAGTTTTGTAGAAGATTTAAATGCAATATATGGAGATAATATGGAAATCATTGAGGATAGAGATAATTTTGACTATGTTTATGATAGTGAAAAGTTGATATCTCTTTCAGGAAAAAAACTTCATGCTAAAAAGAACCACTACAATCAATTTATAAAAAATTATTCATATACTGTAAAGGACATAAGGGAGGTCCCTGTGGAAGAGTGTATTGAAGCACTAAACTATTGGTTAGAACAAAAAGAGGACAAGAGTGAGTACTTATGTTATGAGATTAAAGGTGTGGAAAGCCTGTTAAGGAATATGGATAATTTTAGTTTTAATGGTATGGTGGTGTTTGTGGAGGATAAAATAGTAGCCCTTACCATTGGTGAAAAGATAAGTGATGAAACAGCAGTAATACATATTGAAAAAGCAGATCCAGAAATAAAAGGGTTATATACTTTTATAAATAAACTTTTTGTTGAAACTTGTTTTAGTAGCGTACCAAAGATAAACAGAGAGCAAGACTTAGGTATACCTGGGTTAAGGAAAGCCAAAGAATCCTATAAATTATTTGAATTTGTAAAGAAATATATAGTTAAATAAAGCAGGGAATAAAAAAAAGTTAAGAGTTAAAAGTTAAGAGTTAAGGAAGATTTTCTGCTGAAGCAGAAGAATCAAAACGTAAAGGTGAGTATATCTGTTTACACAAATATACTCACCTTTCAATATTATAGCGTATTTCAACTTTTAACCCTTAACTTTTAACTTTTAACTGTATAGTCCCCGTGTAATCATTTGTTAGTTGATTCAAGACTTGTGGCAAGGCCTGATAGTGTATTGATGTGAGTCTTATCTTGATTTAGCATTGAATTTACTAAATTTTTACTATCATTATCAAGATCACCTTTAATCATTTCATTAACTAAGTTAACTCCTTGATTTTCACCATTTAGCGCTTTCTCAATATAACTACTTGGTTTACTTTTAGTGATATCCTTAATATCAGAAATAGTTTCAGCGACTTTGCCAATTACTCCTACACTTTTTGTGGGGGTGCCTCCAAGATTCTGTACTCTTTCTGCCAAGGCTATAGCTTGAATTTTATGCTCTTTTTGTATTTTTTGGAGTTCTGATTTTGCATTTGCATCAGGCATATTATCTATATATTTTTCATAGGAGTCTATTGCCATGTATTCACCTTTTAATATCGCGTTTAATTCACTTATGGAAGTATTTTTTAACTTTTCAGTAAAAGTAGAAGGATCAAGTGAGTTATTTTGAATTTTATTTTGCACCTTATTTTTTATTAAGTTACTTTTTTTAATTTTTGATTTGCCTTTAGTCATACATAACACTCCTTTCTAACTATATTATTCTCATGTGATGTATGTTTTATGTAACTATTATTTTCCAAGTGTGTATATAATAAATCATTATAAAAAAAATCTATTTACACACAATATTATTAAAATTTATTTGGAGATGAGATTATTATGGCTTTCTTTTCTAAAATTTATATGATTGGTCAGGATGGTAAAGATGGTTTAGAAGATATATACGTTGAAATTCTACAAGGAGAAGGAGAAAAAAGGTGGTATGAAGCAAAATATGATGAAGAAAAACTTCAAAGACTTGGGAATATACATGCTGTTATTCCAGTAGATAGGGACGACAAAAATGCTATTTTGGATGTTTGTTTAGCATTCGCTCCAAAATTATTTAAAGATTGCAAAACTTTGGATAACATAAGAATAGAACTAGGAAATACTAACACATTAGATTTTTCTACGGGTAATCATGTACCAAAAAATTGGGCAAAATTGAGAAGCGAGGCAGCTGAAAGTTTTAATGATATACATGTATACGAAGCAGATATAAAGAAAATTACAAGAGGCAATTGACGATTTAGAATGAACAATTTTACTCATTCTAGGAGCTGTATCTTTTAAGTATACAGTTTTTATTTCATTTGTGCATGGTGAATGGCTTTCAAGACCAGCTTTTATGGAAAAGCTATTACTTGTCAATGAAACTTTATTGATTGAAGTCATGGGATAAACGCGTGTTACTGTAATAATACAAAAAACATAAATAATTAGATAAATATTTGTCTGCTACTCAGCATTTTATGTTAAAATATTAAGTAGATTTAAGTTTTGATTAGGTATGGGGGTCTTAAAATTGGCATCAATTCATACACTTTTTAATAATTATGGATATTGGGTATTGTTAGGTGCACTAATACTTGAACTTTTGGCTTTCCCGTTGCCTGGAGAAACCTTAATGAGTTATTGTGGCTATTTAGTATATAAAGGTAAGTTAAACTATGGAATCAGTTTGTTAGTAGCATTTGCTGGTATAACCATTGGAGTCACTATTTCATATTTTATTGGTAAAACATTAGGTATAGGCTTTTTTAAGAAATACGGGAAATACGTGCATCTTGGTCCGAAAAAGCTGGACAAGGTATCAAAATGGTTTGATTCATATGGAAATAAACTGTTAGTGGTAACGTATTTTATTCCAGGTGTAAGACATATAACGGGTTATACAGCTGGAGTTACCAATGTCTCTTATAAAAAATTTGCAACTCATTCCTACTTGGGTGCTTTTATATGGTCATTTGCATTTATATCTCTTGGTAAAGTATTAGGTGGAAAATGGGATAAATTACATGCCAATGCTGGTAAATATGCAGTAATACTATGTATAATAGTAGCTTTACTTGTGGGTGCTATACTTATAATAAATTATTACAAGGTTCAGATAAAAGACTGTATTTATAAATGGATAAATACAATTATTACTACATACAACTCACTTGGAAAAATTAAATTTGCATTTATATTTACACAATTCATACTTTTGATTATGGTAGTTGTAATTCTAGTTGTTATAGATAAAATTATGGACAATGAGTTTATTAAATATAATAGCACTACAGCATACGTAATAAGAAGTATTTTTAATTTTAATACGCCAACTTTCATGAATGTATTTCTGATTTTAGAAAACAAAGTTGTGGTTTTAGGTTTAACTTTATGTTTAGTATCATTTATTCTATTTAAGAGTAAAAATAAGAAGTCAGAGATAATTGGAATTGTAGTAAATACTTTAGGTGGGGAGCTAGCATACTCCTTAATCCAAACTGTATTTTCAATAGTGGGAACAGGGCAGAGTAGTATATGGGATAATTTTCCTTGTGATGTAGCATTTATTTCTGTAATGCTTTATGGATATTTAACTTTTATAATTATGGAGTATCAAAACAAATATTGGATAAATACATTAATCGTTACAATTTCAATTGCATTGTGTGTATTTACAGGAACAGCAGCTATACTTTTAAGAGAGGCCACTGCAAGCAGTATTTTGGCAGGATACATTTTTGGTATAACATGGATAATAATTAATATAAGTATAAATCAAATATTTAAAATTATAAGAGAACTTAATCTTAATCAGAAACTTTAACTAAAATAAACTGTCTTCCAAAGTAGGGGGAAACTGAGAAAAAGCTTTTCTAGTTAAGAGTTTTAAGTGATAAGTTACAAGTTAATGAAGATTTTTTCTGCTGAGGCAGAAAAAATCAATGAAAGGGGATGTAAGAAGATTTGTTAATCAAATCTTCTTACATCCCCAAACACTTTCAATAATTATGAAAGCTTTTAACTTGCCACTTGTCACTTGCAACTTGATTAAACTTCTTGTATTTTCATCATATTCGTAGTGCCAGACTGACCAACAGGTATGCCGGCTGCAATTATCACAACGTCACCTTTTTTTATGTAGCCAGCTGTTAAGCATTTTTCCACGGCGTCTGCCATTAATTCATCTGTAGAAGTTAATTTTCTTGAAATTATAGTCTGTAATCCAAAATTGATAGATAGACTTCTTGCAACTTTTTTACTAGGTGTTACAGCAATAATTGGACAACTTGGTCTGTATTTTGACACCATTCTAGCAGTAAGACCACTTTGAGTTGCTGTAATTATTGCAGATACCTTTAATTCATCAGCGGTTGTACATGTAGCAAGACTAATAGCATTTGAAATGTTATTAAGAAATCTGTCTTTTCTTTTATTTAAAGCAGCTGAGTAATCAATATTTGATTCTGCCTCTATGGCAATGTTAGACATTGTTAAAGCAGCTTCTAATGGATAGTCACCGCTAGCACTTTCACCGCTAAGCATGATTGCATCAGTACCATCAAATATAGCATTTGCTATGTCTGAAGCCTCAGCCCTAGTAGGTCTTGGATTTCTAATCATAGAGTCTAGCATCTGAGTTGCAGTTATAACTGGTTTTCCAAGCTTATTACATTTATGTATTATCATTTTTTGGACTATAGGAACTCTTTGAAGTGGTATTTCAACACCCATATCTCCTCTAGCAACCATAATACCATCAGAAACCTCAATTATTGCATCTATGTTATCTACGCCTTCTTGTGTTTCAATTTTTGATATTATTTGGATGTGCTCTCCACCATTTGCGTTAAGGATTTTTCTCACATCTAGTACATCAGCTGCTTTTCTTATAAAAGAAGCTGCTACTATATCAACATCTTGTTCACATCCAAATATTAAATCTGATTTGTCTTTTTCAGTTACGGCAGGAAGTCCGATAGATACGTTAGGAACATTTATTCCTTTATGATTTCCTATATAACCAGAATTGATAGCTGTGCAATTTATTTCAGTGCCTTCAATTGAATTAATTTTAAATTCAAGAAGACCGTCATCCACAAGAATTGTACCATTCGGCTTAAGGTCATGGCAAAGTTCTTCATAAGAAACAGAGCATCTCTCTTTATTTCCAAGTATCTCGCTTCCGCAACTAAAGGTGAATTTTTGTCCTTTATCAATTAAGACCTTATCTCCATTAAAATTGTGAGTCCTAATTTTAGGACCTTTAATATCAAGCATTATAGCAACGGATTTATTGAGTTTTTCCCTAAGGTTTTTTATAAGATCCATTTTTAACTTGTGATCGTCATGTGTACCGTGTGAAAAATTAAGTCTAGTAACATTCATTCCTATTTCCATAAGTTTTGTCAATATTTCTTCGCTATCGCTAGCAGGACCAATTGTAAAAACCATTTTTGTTTTTTGCATAATTAATATCCCCTTTACTGTTTTATAAAGTTATGGAATATACTAAGTTAATTTTTCTTCATACAATTATCTTCAGTATAATTACCTATCTTATATGATAAAGCATTATGTATGTATATTCAACAATAGTATAAACAAAATTTTGTTTATATTTGTTGTAAATAAATCCGAACTTGAAATACCATATTATTAATATGGTATAATATAAGTAAACATTTAAAAAGCAAACTAGTCAGCATGCTTAATCATATTTGTTTTATATGGCTAAACATAAGAATTCAGGGGGTTGAAAAATATGGTTGTTAATGAAACAAGTCTCAAGGTTAGATATGTAGAAACCGATAAAATGGGTATTGTACATCATTCAAAATATTACGTGTGGTTTGAAGTTGCTAGAGATGAATTTATAGAAAAGTTAAATATAACATATAAAGAAATGGAAGATATGGGAATAATGATGCCTATAATTGAAACTCACTGTAAATATATTCAAGGTGCTAAATACGGCGATGAGGTTTTAATTAAGACACATATTGAAGAAATCACTGGGGTAAAAGTAGTTTTTCAATATGAGGTGTATAGAGCTAGTGACAATAAAATATTAGCAACAGGAAATACTGTACAAGCTTTTGTTAGTAGTAAGGAATTTAGAATAATAAATATAAAACGAAAATATCCAGAAATTTGGAAAAAAATAAATGTAGGACTTGAATAGCCTTCATCATTGGGAGAGTAGCATGCCTATGCATGTTTAGGGACTACTCGCTACACTTTGAAAGACTAAGGGTACCGTTTGCCAAATTACTAAAACTTTTAAACTCGCTGCGCTCAGACAATAAAAGTTTCTTAACGTAATTTAACAAAAGGTACCATAAGTCTTTCTAAAGCTCGCTCGAATAGTCCCTTCCACATTCATAGCCATGCTAATCCCTCGTAACAACAAAGGCTAATGTAATTAAGGTTGCACTTGTATGGTGGTTCTACAGTTCTACTGTTAGTGAAACGCTAAAATCTAATTTTTCCTTTGGATTAACATAAATAAGGTCTTGTTTTGTGTAGAGTGAACTGTTCTTTGCTGACCAAGGTTCTACACATACAAAATCAGAATCAATTACTGACCATATAACTATATACTTAAAAAAATTGTCATATGTAAAGGTGAACTTCCTATTCAAATCATTTAATTTAAAAGTGAAAGAGTTTCCAGTATGATTTAATAATATTTTTGATTCAACACTTTTTGATATATTTATATTTTCTTTTGAAACAGGTTTTATTTTCATATCATTATTATCTAAGAATTCTGTTGCATTTGTATGATAAAAGATGTCATCTTTGTTTTTGGCTTTAAAGTAGGGATGATATCCTATTGACATAGGCATAACAACATCCGATTTGTTTGAAAATTGTTGAGATATAGTAAGCTTATTACCCTTCAAGGTATATTTGAATATAACTTCAAAATCAAATGGGAATGATTTTTTAGTAATGGTATCGCTTTGGAACTTTATTGTAATAGATGCATTATCTTTAATTTGTGTATCTATTACTTCCCATTTGTTTATTCTAGCAAGACCATGGTTTTTCATTGAATATTCAAATCCGTTTAGTTCGTATTTCCCATTGGGTAGTTGACCACACAGCGGAAACAAAACTGGAATGCCGCCTCGTACATTTGAATTTGAATCATAAAAAGTATCCTTGTCAAGGTATAGAGTTTCAGTTTCATTAACTCCAAAACCTATTATTATGCCGCCTCTTTCTGGACACAATTTTATGTAGGATTTTTTTTCACTGTCAATCAATTCATATATTTTATACTTATCATCATACTCTTTTACATCAAACATATTAATCCTCCTAAAATAAAAATAGATTTTGAGTACATTATACCACAGGGCTGAAATTAATTCATAAACACAGTCTTGAAATACAAGGTTGGTTCTTATTTTTGAACCCATCTTATTTTTAGAGCCAGCCATGGGATAATTAGTTGAAGTTATTTTAAATATCATATATAATTAAGTGAAAATTTATTAGCCTATTATATACGAGAGAAGTGATAAAAGTGAAAAAAACAGTTGTGTTATTATCTGGAGGATTGGATTCCAGTACAGCATTATATTTAGCAAAATCTGAAGGGTACGAGGTCTATGCAATATCATTTGATTATGGTCAAAGACATAAGAAAGAATTAGAATTTGCAAAGAAAATTGCAAATCAGGCAAATATAAAAGAACACATTATTGTAAATACTAACATGAACGCTTGGGGTGGTTCTGCGTTAACTGATTCTAATATTCAGGTTCCAAGTGGTGATCCTAATAGAGAAGATATTCCTGTAACCTATGTGCCAGCAAGAAATATGATATTCTTATCCTATGCTGCTTCCTATGCTGAAGCTATAGGAGCTCAAGATATATTTATAGGTGTGAGCCAAGTAGATTATTCAGGATACGTTGACTGTAGAAAAAAATTTATTGATGCTATGGAAAATGCAATAAATCAAGGTACTGTTTGTGCAGTAAAAGATAATAAAAAGATAAAAATACATGCACCATTTATGAATAAAACAAAGGCAGAGGAAATAAAACTAGGTGTAAAGCTTGGTGTAGATTATGCATCCACATGGACATGTTATAATGGATATGAGAAGGCTTGTGGAGAGTGTGATAGTTGCCTATTAAGGTTAAAAGCTTTTGAAGAAGCTGGATATGAAGATCCCACAGAATATATGACTAGAAAATAGTAGCTGAAGGTGAGAGATTAAATGAAAGATATACAGAATCAAAAAGGAAACTTTGAATTTAACATAAATAAAGTGGGGGTTGAAAACATAGAACATCCACTTTCCATAAGAAAAAAGGATGGAGAAATAATTTCCACTATCGGGAATTTTTCTATGGCAGTTAGTCTTGAAAAAGATTTAAAGGGAATAAATATGAGTAGGCTCCCAATAATATTGTCTGAATTGTATAGAGATAAATTTTATATAAAGGATTATAAGAATGATGTTAAATTTGTACTAAATGAAATGTGCGAAAGGCTTCAGTCTGGAGATTCTTATTTAAATATAGATTTTAAATATTTTCTACCAAAGATTGCTCCAGTATCTAAATTCCAAGGGCTAATGCCATACAAATGTAAAATAGAATCTAAGTTTAGCAAAAGAACAGATGAGTTTGACTTAATACTTAGTGCTGAGGTGCCTATAACCACTCTGTGCCCGTGCTCAAAAGCCATAAGCGAATATTCAGCTCATAATCAAAGAGGATATGTTGTTGCATCTATTAGATATAATAATGAAGTTTTCATAGAGGATATAATATCAATGGTTGAGGCAACTGCAAGTTGTGAATTATATCCAATACTTAAGAGAGTGGATGAAAAGTATGTTACTGAAAAAGCATATGAAAATCCAAGATTCGTTGAGGATATAGTAAGACTAACAGCAAAAGAAATGAATGAGGATGAAAGAATCAGTTGGTTTAAGGTAAGCTCTCATAATCAAGAATCAATTCATCCTCACGATGCTTTTGCAACAATTGAAATAACAAAATAAGAAAGTAAAAATTGAAAGTTAATGTTGCCTTAACTTTCAACTTTCCATTCTCAATTCTAAGCTTGTTTATCTGGCGTAGATTTCTATTGGTAAATCATCAGGATCACTAAAAAAAGTGAACTTTTTATCTGTAAATTCATCAATTCTTATTGGTTCAACCTTTATATTGTGTGTTTTTAAGTATGTAGCGCAAGCTTCAATATCATCAACCTCAAAAGAAATATGCCTAAGCCCACAAGCTTCTGGATAGCTGAGTCTTTTTGGCGCATTAGGGAATGAAAAAAGTTCCAATCTATCATTGAATCCAACGCTAAGATCTAATTTATAAGAATCTCGTTCACTTCTATAGGCTTCATTTATTATAGAAAAGCCCAAAATTTCAGTGTAAAATTTCTTGGATTTGTAATAATCAGAACAAATGATGGCAATATGGTTTATTTTGTTGAACTTCATAGTAAATCTCCTCGTATCTGTGATTTATATAGCAAAGTATAGCACATATTTAAATTATAGTAAAAACAGATATGAAAAATAATTTATATTTAAAAATATACAGTATGGTGGTATAATTATCAAAATTATTAAATTGAAATACTGAAATTTATAGAATTAAAGTGAGGTGAAAATTTAGTGCAATTTATTATGATTTATAATGACTTACACTAAAATAATTATGCTTAAAGATAAAATATTAAATAAAGAACCTGGGATTTTAATCTATGGAATAACGCCACCTAAAAAGGGGACTGAACAACAAAAGGTCAAGGAAATATCTCAAAAGCAAATAGAGAGAATAAAAGATACAAATATTGATGGACTTATTTTATATGACATTCAAGATGAAGAGGACAGAATCACGGAAGAAAGACCATTTCCCTTTTTAGAGACAATAGATCCAGAGATTTATAGTCATCAATATTTGAAAGAACTGAAGATACCAAAAATAATTTATCGTTGCGTTGGAAAATATGAACAAACAGAGTTTTCAAATTGGATTCAATCAGATTGGGATAATGATAGATTTTCAGTATTCGTTGGTGCATCTGCTAAAACTCAAAAGGTTAAACTAAATCTTAAAGATGCATATAATATGAGCAGAAAATCAAATGGGAAATTAAATTTTGGAGGGGTTATAATACCAGAAAGGCACACGAAATATAATGATGAACATCTTAGGATAATAAACAAGATTGAAAATGGTTGCAAGTTTTTTGTGTCTCAAGCGGTTTATAACGTAGAACCCGCTAAAAATTTCTTGTCGGATTATTATTACTACTGTAGAAAAAATAAGATAGAAATGGTTCCTATAATAATAAATCTAACACCATGCGGATCAAGCAAAACTTTGGATTTTATGAAATGGTTAGGCATTAATATACCTAAATGGCTTGAAAATGATTTAATGAATTCTAATGATATACTTGAGAAGTCTTTGGATCTTTGTAAAAATACATTTGAGGAATTGTTGGATTTTGGACTTGAAAAGGGAATACCAATAGGGTGTAGTGTAGAAAGTGTATCAAATAGAAAAATTGAAATAGAAGCCTCTATACAGCTTACTAAAGAGATAAAAGTTATTATGGATAGAAAAATCAAAGAAAATGGATGTGTTAAACAGAATGAAAAAAGTTAATACAGATGAAATGAAAATTAAAGTAAAAATGGGATTTAAGGATTTATTGAAATATACTTTTAGTAGCTACTATAGAAAAAGAGGGACAAAGCTATGGATGGCCGTATCAGTGGGTAATTTGTTGCTATTATCCTATGTACTGATATCATATTATAATAAATATGGTAAAATAAATAATGTTTCATTAAGCATATACATAGTAGTAATTATTTTATTTGTAGTGGGGCCACCAGTGTTAATTTGCTATAATTGCAAGAGATTAATTAATGATGATAAATTCATTACAACGGAATATACGTATACATTCTCTAGTAGAGGAATAAAAGTAAATTCTGATGTTTCCAAAAGCATGGTGAAATGGAGCAGCATTAGTTCAATAAAAGACTATAAAAGTAACATTGAGATTTATGCTTCTAGAAATCAAGCACTTATAATACCTGTAAGGTTTTTAAGAAAGGAAAATAATGAGCTTCAGATTTTAAAGGAAATTTTTAATAAGTATGTATCTAAAGAGAAACTTAAAATAAAGTGGTAGCTACTTTAATTACGAGTTGAGAATTGAGAGTTAAGAGGTGCTGTCTTAAAATAGAAACTAGTTTCTATTTTAAGACAGCACCTCTTTTTTATGAAAAATCATATATTTTCAGCAGTTTGGGCAATAATAAGCTGGAGATAAATAATGAGGTGATGATGGTGGACTGTAATGGAGATAATGCTGATAAGTATATTAAAAGTATAAGGGAATCATTTATAAATGAAAACCAGTTAGTAGTGAGAGAAATTCTTATTGGCAAAAAAAGCATTTGAGAGTAGCAATAATATATATAAATGGATTAGCGAATAAGGATATTATAGATAGAGATATTATGCATCCATTAATGTTTAAGATCCAAGAAGAATTTATAGACAGTATAAATATGGATTATTATTTATGCAGAAAATATATAGCTGTTAGCAATACTTTTGTGGAGACAGAGCTAAGTAAATCAGTTGAAAACATTAAAAGGGGAAAAACAGTAATCGTAATTGATGGTTCTTGTAAATTTGTTGTAGTAGATACTACGGGAGGGGTATATAGAGCAATTACAGAACCAACTAGCGATGAATCTCTAAGAGGACCTAGGGAAGGTTTTGTAGAAAATTTGGAAATAAATATAAGCATGCTTCGAAGGCGAATTAAAGACGGAAATTTGAAAACAGAGAAATATACTGTTGGAAGGAGAAGCCAAACTGACCTCGTGATAATGTATATAGATGACATAGTGGATAAGGAATTTTTAGAAAAAATAAAGGAACGAGTAAATAGTATAGATATGGATTCTGTACCATCAAACAGTACAATTGAGCAGAGTATTGAAGAACATAGTTATAGCGTTTTTCCCCAGTTTATTGGTTCAGAGAGGCCAGACGTTGTAGAGGCAAATCTAATGGAGGGCAGAATAGTATTTCTACTTGAAGGCACTCCGTATGTTACTATCTACCCTAGCACATTTTTTGACTTCTTTCAGACAAATGAGGACTATTATGGAAGAACGATTCAGGCTTGGTTTATAAGAATTGTGAGAATTATAGCTATGTTTACAGTAGTAAGTTTTCCGTCTATTTATATAACATTTATAAAATTTAATGCAGAACTAATCCCCATTGAATTTGTAGTATCACTTATTCAAGATAGAATGGGTACAATTTTAACACCATTCATGGGTTTAGTAGCTATTAACTTAACTATAGAATTTATAAGGGAAGGAGGATTCAGATTGCCAAGTAAAATTGGAGGAACTCTAAATATAGTAGGAGGTATTATTATTGGAGATGCAGCTCTTAGATCAAAGGCTGTAAGTGCAACAACGCTACTAGTTGCAGGACTTATTACTGTAGCGGCTTTTGTAATATCAAATTATCAAATGTCCATGGCTATAAGAATAATAAATTATCCTATGCTAATTCTAGCCAATTGGCTTGGTGCACTTGGAATAGTATTAGGTTGGTTTTTTATATTGGCATATCTTTGTTCTATGGAAAATTATGGAGTACCATATTTTACATTTAACAAGAGTGATATGAAAGACATAATAATAAGGGCACCTATTTGGAAAATGGATAAAAGGCCTGAAGTTATTCCAAATACCAATCCAATAAGAAAAAGTGATTTTAGGGGTGAAAAGGATGAATAAGGCTAAAAATGTATATTTATCAACAAGTCAAGTTACCCTTATGATAGGTTCTGCTATAGTTGGCATAGGACTTATATATATGCCTAATGAAGTTATAAAGGATGGAAAACAAGATGCTTGGATGTCTTGTTTAATTGGAGGCATATATCCAATATATTTGGGTATAGTAGCAAGCTATATGTGCAAAAAATTTCCTAGGGATAATGTGCTTATTTTGAGTAAAAGATGTTTTGGAAACATATTAGGAAGCATTTTGAATATGGTTTTTATTTTATTCTTTTTATTTGCTGTAACATCAGAACTTTCAGGTTTTGGTAATGTATTTAAAGTATATGCCACAACTTTTTTAAATAATTATCAAATATTTGCAACGGTTTTATCAGTGGCCGCTTACGTGTCATATAAAGGATTAAAACCGCTTGGAAGATTATGTGAAGTGGTATTTTATATAACTATAATTTTGGCCATAATTCCTGGCGCAGCATTAAATCATGGAAGTATTTTAGAATTAATGCCGATTGGTGGGGCTGGATTAATGAATATAGCAAATGCTTCAAAAGAAACAGCTTTTTTTTATACAGGAGCTGAAATTACATTTTTAATTTATCCGTTTTTATATAACAGCAAAAAGCTTCTAAAATGTTGTTTAGTTGGCATTGGGATTGATATAGTTGGTTATACATGGATTACTTTTTTAACTATTTATTATTTTGGTATAGATACAGCTCCAAAATTTTTATGGCCAACATTAGTTTTAAGTGATAGTATACATATTCCAATTATAAATAGTTTTAGATATATATTTATATCATTGTGGGCATTGGTGGTACTTAGGTGCATTTCAATTTATTATTTTGCCATTTCTTTTGGATTAAGTAGATTAATAAAAAAGGTATCTGCTGAAACTGTTACTATCTGTCTATATCCCATAATTTTCTATATGTCAACGCTATATGGTAATGTAACAACTAGAAGATATTATATAGGTGTAATAACACCTTGTTATGTAATATTCAACTTACTTTATGTGTCAATAATAGCAATTATGATAAGATATAAAAAGGATGATAAGAGTGAAAAATAAAGTGGAATTTGAGGCGACCTTAATTAAAGGTTCGTAAGAACCTTTTTTTGAAGTATTAACAAGTTAGTATTAGTTATCGTTGCATTTAACTAATAAAGAAGTATCATAACCTTGAGATTCAAGGTAAGCAAAAACATTAGTATCATTTAAAGTTACTTTTGGCCGATTGAAATTTGGATTCATTAATTCAATATAATCTCTTGGATTAAAGGATTGTTTCTCACAAATTATGTGGTAAATAGATACCATCATCATTCTGGCAATAGCAATAATTGCTTTTTTGTGTCCACGGCGCTTTTTAATTCGTCCATATTTTATTGAAAAATAAGGTTGTTTTTTGCTCTTAATTGCAGCAAGCGCACATTGAACCATCATTGGTTTTAAATAAGCACCTGCTTTTGCTATTCGGACAGATTTTTTCTTGCCAGCGGATTCATTATTACTAGGTGAAAGTCCACACCAAGAACAAAGATGTTTTGCATCATCAAAGATGTTCATGTTCACACCGATTTCTGCAAGAATAATTGTGGCACTAAGTTCTGTTATACCAGGGATTGAGGAAATATATTCCACAAATTTATAGTATGGTTTGATACGAACATAAAGTTCCACTTCGGTTTGTGTAATCATATTATCTAGATATTCTAGATGTTTTCTGGCCAAATCTAACTTTTTAGCTTGGTCGCTTTCAATATTGTAGCCTTTAATAGCTTCAATGATTTCATCAGATTTAGCAGTAGCTCTTTTTTTAATAAGCTTACGCAAAGCTTTGTCGTCAATAGTCGTAGACGTATTAGTAAGAAGATACGTCATGATTTCAGTAGCGGTTTTGCCAAAGGGATCAGACAGAACATTGGCAATTCCAATATTTGAAACAGTCATACAGTTTTGGATGCGGTTCTTTTCAGATGACTTCATACAAACCAATTTGAAACGATAACGAGCTAATTCCCGAAGTTGACGAAAGTCTTTTGGTGGAATGAAGGAGCTTCTTACCAAATCAAACTTATAGAGATCAGCAATCCATTTAGAATCTTTTTTATCTGTTTTCTTACCTTTAATGGCTTTGACATATTTAGGGTGTGTAAGACATACATCAATATCCCTTTCAAGGTAATTAAAAATAGGAATCCAGTACTTACCAGTGGACTCCATACAGACATGTTTGCAGTCATTTTCAATTAGCCAATTGTGAAACTTTTGAATATCAGAGTTGATTGTAGAAAAAGATTTTTGATTATACTTAGATATTCCAGTTTTATCAGTAGTAACGATGGTTGCAACGATAACATTTTTGTGGACGTCAAGCCCGCAACAGATGGGGTAAGTAAGCCTCATCATAAGTATCACCACCTAGAATAAAAAAGGGATAGCAACATTGACTGTCATCCAACGACTAAATAAACATGGCTTATTACCAATGATAAGAGTCCGGGCTCAATGTCCCACTTGTTTGTACTTGAAAGGATGACGGCACATATAATTATGCGGGGTCGAAATAAATTCGCCACTCCTCCTCCCGTGCTCTGTAGTGTATTGCTATCCCATAAAAAAATATTATATCAAAGTGAGGATAGGTGCAATGATTTTTTATAACTTGTTTGTGCCTGAGCGAAGCGAAAGGAATGATAAAAATTATGAAAAAAAATAAGAAATTATTATTATTAATTGCAATGATATTAATTTTTATTATATCGTTTATGGGTTCAAAAAGTCAACCAGTAGAAAACTTGGAGATACCAGTGGGGATAGGCGCAGATATAGAAAAGAAGGGTGGCCCTATAGTCTATAAAGTGCCTGTAGAAGTATATTCATTTAAAGAAAGTAACAAGATAAGTAGTTATATTCTATCGGGAGAAAGTTTGAGTATAGGGAGCACTAGAGGAGATAGACAGCTAAAATCAGGTAAAAGGTTTATATTAGGTTTAAACAAAATAGTTATATTTAGTGAAGACGCAGCAAGAAATGGCTTGAATAATTTTATGGATTTGAATATAAATAATGCACAAGGAAATGACAGCGCACAATGTATAGTCTGCCAAGGAAAAGCAGAAGATATGCTAAAATATAAAGTTAAGGGTTATGAAAGTTGTTCTGACTATATGTATGGTATGATGCAAAACCTAAGTCAATTTAATTTTTTTTCTACTAAATATGGGCTTATGGATGTTATAGTAACAATGGATGCTGAAGGTAGAACAGTGTTACTTCCATACATAGGAATAAAACAGGGGCTTATAGAAACCACAGGTCTTGCCATGTTTAATAAAGACAAAATGGTTGGCACCTTAAATATAAATGAAGCTAGAGTAATAAATATGCTCAAAGAGGATGACGTAAAAGGAATTTTAACAATACAAAAAAGTTCTAAGAAGTATATAAATTTATATGCAACCGCTAAAAATAAAGTACGATGCTATAAAGAAAATGGAAAATATAGATTTGTAATAAACTTGAATTTAAAAGGCGAAATAGTTACTAATCAATTATATGAAAATTTAAATTTAGATCAAAGGCAGATGAAAAGATTTGAAAATGATATGGAGGAGTTTGTGGAAAAAAACTGTAATTCTACTTTACACAAAATAATAAGGGAATATAAAATAGATGTTTTAGATTTGGGGAGAGTGGCAGCTGCTAAATATGGAAGAAATACAGGAGCTAACTGGAATAAAATAGTAAGCAATTCTGACATAGAGGTTAATGTAAAGGTTAAAGTTGATGGTCAGGGAAGAGGTAAGTATTAAAAACAAGAAAATATGCTTGTATATTTTTTAGAGATATGATGTCAGCTTAATGGTTTTGGCTATTGTAATTATAACGCTTAACCCTTAAGTTGACATCACAAGTAAGATAATATTACGCATCTTAAAAAAAATCACAAGTCAGTATACTAGTCTATTTTTGGTAAAGTTTTTCATAGTATTCTGTAAGCATTCTTTCAACTCCAAAGTATTTAGAGCAACTCTTAATGCTTTGGTGCATCATTTCTTCCCATTTAACTTTGTTGTTGTAGTAGGTTGGAAGAACTTTGTTTAGTAGAACATCATATAAAGCATCACAGTCATGCTTATCAAGTTTTTCCAGATCTTCAGCACTATCCTTGCCATCAATAATGCCAATGCCATCACCAAATTGCCAACCATTAATGCCATCATTACATGCTTCTGGCCACCAACCATCAAGTATAGAGCAGTTAAGGACACCGTTCATTGCAGACTTCATTCCGGAAGTACCACTTGCCTCTAAAGGTCTTCTTGGGTTATTTAGCCAGATGTCAGAGCCTCTAGTTAGCATTCTACCTATATTCATGTCATAGTTCGCCAAGAAAACTACTGAATTTGGATATTTTTTCATCATGGCAACTAAATTGGCAACTATTTCTTTCCCAACATCATCTAAAGGATGAGCTTTTCCAGAAAATACTATTTGAATTTTGCCAGACTTAAGCAGAGGATCAATTACTTCAGGTTTTCTAAATATAAGGTCACTTCTTTTATATGGAGCAGCTCTTCTGGAAAATCCAATAAGGAGTTTATCTGCATCTAGAGTTGAATTTGTCCTTTCTTTTACAAAGGCTATCAATTCTTTTTTTATCGACTTATGAGTAGCTAAAAGATCTCCATGTTCATTAAAAGTTTTTGTGATTCTTGGGTCTACCCAAGTACCTTTGTGTATAGCATTTGTTATTCCAATGATTCTATTTTTGCCACAAACGTCCTCCCACATCTTATTTGCAGTTTCAGCATGAAGCTGAGCCACTGCATTCGATTTTCTTGATAGTCTTAAACCTGCAACGGTCATATTAAAAGGGTCTCCTGCAATCTGTATCATTTGAGTCCTTGATAGCCCATTAAAAGCACCCATAAATTCAAGTTTATCCATTGGATGAGATTCATTACCCTGAACAATAGGGGTATGAGTTGTAAAAACAACTTCATCTCTTGTGGTTTGTAAAGCTTCTTCGAAGGTATAACCTAAAGCCATTTTTTCTCTAATTAATTCTATAGCGGCTAGATCAGCATGCCCTTCATTAAAGTGGTAAACATCAACTGTAATTGCAAGTGCTCTTAAAGCTTTAATTCCGCCAATGCCAAGTACCATTTCCTGAGCAATTCGTTCTTCACCAAACCAACCGTAAAGTTGTCCAGTTATCCATGTTTCAGAATTTTCTGGAATGTCTGTATCAAGAAGATAAATTGGATTATTACCAAAGTTTTCACATTTCCACACCTTACAGAAAATATCTACATTTCTAATTTTTACTGAAACTTTTATACCTGTATCTGTCAAAAAATCGTGTTTGTAATTATGGTAGGCATCATAAGGTAATCCATCTGTGCCAATTACCTGTTCACCATAACCTTGTTTCCATCTAATACCTATACCAACTAAAGGTAAATTCATGTCTTTTGCGCCTTTTAGATAGTCGCCTGCAAGTATACCAAGCCCTCCAGCATAGGTTTTAAAGTCAGAATCTAATGCATATTCCATACAAAAATAAGCAACTTTTGGAAGTGATTTTATGTCCATATTGTCCCCCTTAAATTTTAAAAATATATTTATAGTGATAATTATATATTATTATGGCAATCAAGGCAACCGTTTGCATAAATTATTTTATTACATAAAGATGCCTAATTAATAAGTGCTTTTGAAGTTTAACTATTTTGTAAAGATAAGCAAAATAAATATTGACAGATAGTGTATATAAGGGTAATATTATGTTATTTATTAAACAACTAGGTTTAATAACAGAATATTTATCTAATTTATCAATCTAATAAAATATATTAACAATGCCTCATGGGTAAAACAACGAAATTAGTTTATATTCACTTGGTGATGAAAATGCAGTAAATGCAACCGCTAGATACTCAAAGATGTCACGATTAATTTATTGACAGTTATATATTCAGCAAAGACTATTGATTTATACATTATATGTTAAATAAACAATAATTCAAACATTTTATGTACATATAGCAATTATAGAAACGAAATGGTGGCATTAGTTCATATATGTTATCAATTTAATAAAATCAAGCTATAATGAAACAATCCATTGATAAATTATCAATATAAATGTGAAAATTTTACGATATTTGATAAAATTAATTGACTATGTAAAACAATTGTGATAATATAATGTAAACAAATTCAACCTTATATGTAATTAAATATTAAAACAGGAAAATTAAACTCACCACTGTTATTACGAAAAAAATCATAATATAAAATGTGGTTACAACATATATAGTTTCTATTTTAGTTAAGGACTATATATGAAATATACAGATAGCTTAGAGGGGGAAAATCAATGAAAAGTAAAAAAATAGCTGTTGCTTTGGCTTTATTTATGTCAGTAGCAGTTGTATCCACAGCATGTGGAAATCAAAATACAGCAGTAACAAAACAGGACCTAACCAAAAATGCTACACAAGTTATAGCAGCTACAAAACCATCTGCTAATCCAGCACTTGCTAAGAACAGAAAGGATACATTAGTTGTAGGTAATATGGACCCTAATGGAAATATAAATGCACTTACTGCTGCTACAACATATGATCAATATTTAGTGGAACTGGTGTTTAATGGACTTCTATCAATTGATTCAAATGGTAATCCAATATGTGATTTAGCTAAGAATTATACAGTCTCATCTGATGGATTAACTTATACATTTAATTTAAAAGATAATGTAAAATTCAGTGATGGAACAAAACTTACAGCGGATGATGTTGCGTTTACATTCACAGCAGGTTCAGATCCTAGCTATGATGGGCAAGCTGGTAGCTATTTCTCATGGATAAAGGGATACAAAGAATATAACCAAGGAAGTGCAACTTCTCTTTCAGGTATAGTTGTTAAAGATCCTAGTACAATAGCTATAACTTTAAATGAAAAAAATGCTAGTGCTACAAGAACGCTGTTCGGAAATCAAATAATGCCTAAGCACTATTATGGTTTTAATAAAGGAAATTTCAAAAAAGTTCATGATTTAGATTTAAAACCAATAGGAACTGGACCATACAAGTTAATGTCATTTAAACCTGGACAAGAAGAAGACCTAGTTAGGAATGATGACTACTATAAAGGAAAACCAAAAATAAAAAATATAGTTTGTGTTAAGACGGATACAACGACAAATGTTCAAAAACTAGAAAAAGGTGAAACAGACGTAGATTTAGTTCAAAGTACCCCTACTACTATAAATCCACTGAAAAAAGCCGGATTCTTAGACCTTCAACTATTTCCTGATCTTGGATACAGATATATTGGATTAAATTTAAAAGATCCACTTTTTCAGGATAAAAAGGTTCGACAAGCTTTAGTTTATGGACTTAACAGAAAAGGCCTTATTGATTCATTTTATAAAGGATATGGAGAAGTAAGTAATCAACCGTTCTCACCAGTACAATGGGCATATTCAAATGATATAAATCAATATGCCTATAATGCTACTAAAGCAGGAAAACTGTTAGATGAAGCTGGATGGAAAATAAATACTAGTGATGGATTTAGATATAAAGATGGCAAGAAGTTTACTTTCACTTTTTTATATCCATCAGGTATTAAATTTTATGAGTCATTAGTTGCAGTCATGAAGGATAATTATAAGAAGATTGGCATTGATACTCAGCTAGTTTCACTTGATTTTAATACTGTTATAAGTAAAATCGATTTAGTAAATGGTAAAAGAGATTATCAAGCTTATTGTATGGCTTGGTCATTAGATGCAGATCCAGATGCATCACAGATATTTGACGGGGATCAAGATATCACTGGAGGATCAAATAATGTATCTTTCCATAATGCTGAAAGTGATAAACTTTTAAAACAGGGTTTAGCTGAACTTGACCAGAATAAGAGAAAAGCAATTTATCAAAAATGGGGTAAATTAATAAATGATGAAGTGCCATATATATTCTTATCACAAACTAAGGATACATGGGCAATAAATACTAGAGTTAAAGGGTATAAATTAGGATCCTTTTCAGATTGGACAACTAATATTGAAAAACTTGAATTAAAATAATTATTAATCTTTGTGATATGCCCAATAAATTTTTGGGCATATCACAATATTTTAAATTAATATTCAATTATTAAAATGGAAAAAATGTGATTTAAGTATAAGTAGTTACTTGAATTTTGTATATAAGTTAATGTTTATATTACATATGGGGAGGAAAAAAATGAGGCAGTATATAATTAGAAGAGTTTTAGCAATGATCCCAATTATATTAGGAATTTCATTAATTATATTCTTGATTTTCGCTATGGCTCCTGGAGATGCTGTAACCGGAGGGAATAATGCACATATGACTGTGGAAGCTAAAGCACAGCTAAGGCACCAATTGCATTTGGATAAGCCAAAGATAGTTCAGTATTTATATTGGCTTAAGGGGGCAATACATGGTGATTTAGGAACATCAACTTTTTACAAAAAAGCGTAAGTAGTGTTATAAACACATATATATGGAATTCTTTTTATTTGGGGTTATTGTCTACAATAGCAGTGATTGTAATTGCCATACCAATTGGTGTAGTAGCAGCTACAAAACAATATTCTATGTTTGATTCTGCATCTTCTGTATTTGCATTTATAGCAATGTCAATTCCTGATTTCTTTGTGGGATTACTACTAATTAGTTTATTTTCAATGAAACTTTCACTATTTCCAGTTTCTGGAATGGAGGATATAGGAAGTACGGCAACTGGAGTTGCAAGAATTTTGGATATTATGCACCATATGTTTTTGCCATTTCTTGTGCTAACGATTACAAGCGTGGCAGGTATTATGAAATACATGAGATCTAGCATGCTAGAGGTAATTAGTGAGGATTACATAAGAACTGCAAGGGCTAAAGGCTTAAGGGAGAAAGTAGTGATTTATAAACATGCATTAAGGAAATGCTTTAATTCCTATAATTACTTTGCTTGGTTTCACTATTCCAGGATTATTTGCAGGTGCTATTATAACAGAACAAATTTTTTCGTGGCCAGGAATAGGACCTGTTACATATTTAGCTGTACTAAATAGAGATTATCCGTTGTGCATGGGTATCAATATGATTTATGCAGTTTTGACTCTTCTTGGAAACTTGATTGCAGATATTACATACGCAGTTGTTGATCCAAGGATAAGGCTTAAATAGGAGGGGTGTGGCATGGAAAGTAAATTACAAACTAACAATGAATTAGAAAAAAAATACGAAGATGAAGTAATAATGAGTCCTGGAAAAATAGCTTGGAAAAAATTCACAAAAAATAAAATTGCTATGACAGGATTAGTTATACTTACAATTATTATTTTAATTGCAATAATAGGACCTATTTTGTCACCATATAATATGGCATCTATAGATTTAACGAATACAACAGCTGAACCATCCTTAGTTCATTTACTTGGCACAGATGCTAGCGGAAGAGATAACTTAACTAGAGTTATGTATGCAGGAAGAATATCGCTAGCTGTTGGATTCTTTTCAGTTTTAGTTCAAGTTGTTATAGGTGTTGGGTTAGGGGTTATTGCAGGTTATTATGGTGGAATTATTGATTCTATAATAATGAGGCTTGTGGATATATTTTCTTGTCTGCCAACACTTCCAATACTTATGATGATTGGTGCTTTAATGTTAGATTTAAAAGTAAGACCAGAAAATAAAATGTATTTTCTAATGCTTATTATAGGATTATTAAGTTGGCCTGGACTTTGCCGTTTAGTAAGAGGCGAAATATTATCTTTAAGGGAAAAAGAATATATGCAAGCAGCTGAAGCCTTAGGACTAAAGGATAGTAGAAAAATGTTCAAACATCTACTTCCCAATACTGCAGCAATAATTATTGTTTCAGCAGCTCTTGGTGTGGGCAGTGCTATTCTTACAGAATCCGGGCTAAGCTTTTTAGGACTTGGAGTTACAGTTCCAACTCCTTCGTGGGGAGCATTAGTGCAATCCGTATCGGATATGGATTCACTGCAAAGTTACCCATGGCTTTGGATACCAGCGGGAATCTGTATTTTACTTACAGTTGTATCGGTAAATTTAATTGGTGATGGTTTAAGAGATGCACTTGATCCAAAGCATAATAATTAGGGGGGCAGAGCTATGGCAGAATATTTATTGCAAGTTAAAAACTTGAAAACATATTTTTATACTGAGGAAGGTGTAGTTAAGGCGGTAGACGATGTTAGTTTTAATATAAAGCAAGGTGAGACCCTTGCCATAGTTGGAGAATCAGGTTGTGGAAAAAGTATAACCGCTATGTCAATTATGAAACTAATACCTAGTCCACCAGGAGTAATTGAAGGCGGAGAAATAAAATTCAAGGGAAAAGATATAATAAAACTTAGGGATGAAGAGCTTAGAGCACTACGAGGAAATAAAATATCTGTTATATTTCAAGAACCCATGACTTCTTTAAATCCGGTTTTTAGTATAGGTGATCAAATACAGGAATCTATAATGCTTCATAAAAAAATAAGCAAGGCAGACGCAAAAAAAGAAGCCATTGAAATGATAAAAACTGTTGGGATACCAAGACCAGAAAAAATAGCTGATTCATATCCCTATGAATTGAGTGGTGGTATGAAACAAAGGGCTATGATAGCCATGGCTATGGCTTGTGATCCAGAACTTTTATTAGCTGATGAGCCAACCACAGCTTTAGATGTTACGATACAAGCACAAATTTTGGAACTAATGAAAGCGTTGCAAAAAAAATTTAATACGGCAATTATGCTTATAACCCATGATTTAGGTGTTGTAGCCGAAACCGCAGATTATGTTGCTGTTATGTATGCAGGAAAGATTGTAGAGGAAGCTAACGTTTTTGAATTATTTAAAAATCCTTCACATCCTTATACTATTGGACTTCTAAAATCTAAACCTATTATAAATAAACAACAAGATGTTTTGTATTCAATACCTGGGCAAGTTCCAAATCCTCATCATATGCCCAAAGGATGCTATTTTAATCCAAGATGCGAAAAAGCTATGGAAAAGTGTAGACAAGAGCAGCCTCTTTTAGCAGAAATTAATGATGGTCATAAAGTGGCATGCTGGCTTTATGAGAAAAAAATGGAGGCGAAATAAATGGAGGATGTTTTGTTAAGGGTAGAAAAATTGAAAAAATATTTTCCAATTACAGGTGGAGTATTTCATAAAGTAGTAGGACAAGTTAAAGCTGTAGAGGATATCTCTTTTGATATAAAAAAAGGTGAAACTCTAGGACTTGTGGGCGAGTCTGGTTGTGGAAAGTCCACTGCGGGTAGGTCTATATTAAGATTACAAGAAAAAACAAGTGGAAACGTGTATTTTGAAGGTACTGATATTTACAAACTTAAAAAAAAGCACCTTAGAGAATTAAGATTAGAAATGCAAATAATATTTCAAGATCCCTATAGTTCACTAAACCCAAGAATGTCAGTTGGAGAAATTGTAGGTGAAGCACTTTTAGATCATGGAATTTGTTCAAAAAAGATATAAAAGATAGAGTAATGGAAACTCTAGAAACATGCGGTCTTTCTCCATATCAGTACAGGAGGTATCCACATGAATTTTCTGGTGGACAAAGGCAGAGAATAGGTATTGCTAGAGCACTAATTTTAAACCCGAAGTTTATAGTTGCAGATGAGCCTGTATCCGCATTGGATGTATCTATTCAAGCACAGATTATAAATTTACTTACAAAACTGCAAGAGAAAAATGGTTTTTCATATTTGTTTATTTCTCATGATTTAAGTGTGGTTCAGCACATTTGTCATAGAATTGGGGTAATGTATTTAGGATCCATGGTGGAGATTGCTGATAAAAAAGAGTTATTTAAAAATCCACTTCACCCATATACAAAAGCTCTTTTATCCGCAATACCAATACCAGACCCAACCCTTAAGAAAAATAGAATAATACTAACTGGTGATATGCCAAGTCCGGCAAATCCTCCTTCTGGGTGTAAGTTTCATACAAGGTGTCCTTATGCAGTAGAAAGATGTTCCCAGGAATCTCCTGAGTATAGAGAAGTAGCACCAGGGCATTGTGTTGCATGTCATTTAGTGTAAAGGGGAGAATTCTATGGATAAGGATGAAAAGAAAAAACTAAAAGGTGGCATAAAACCAGAGTTTAAAGATTATATTGCCATTGCTTTGGCTATATTTGAGATGGTTGTTCCTCTGTTAATAATTGGCATAGTAGTATTTACAATTGTATTGTTTCTTGCTACAAAATTTTGGCTGAAATAGTAAATAATTTTATTAGGCAGATTTAATTCAAGGCTTTTATACATGAATAAATGTGCCTAAATTATAATGAAATATAGGTGGAAATGAAAAGTTAATCATAATCATAATTGTGTCTTAGTTTTATTTTTTATTTTTATATTAATGAAATTTAGAAGCGCCTCTGCTTCAACTTCAGGGGGATTTTCACTTAATCTAGCTGCTGCAATGGGTAGTTCCCATTTTTCAATTTGTTTAATATTCTCGCCTGAAATTCTTATATAGTGTTTCATGTATTCAGAAAGAAATTTCTTTCTGATAAAGGTGATAACTTTTTTCTTGAAGTACGATTTTATAGGAATATCACTATATTTTAAAATTATGGAGGTCCTAGCTATGTCAGCTGTTGCACTTCCCTTTGAGGCTGTCATCCAATCTATAATAATAGGGTTATCCTCTGTTATAATAACATTATCAGGATGAAAATCCCCATGACATAAAATGTTATCGTCTGGAAGTTCTTCAATATACAAATACAGGTTGGTTTTTATCTTTTCTGAGAGTAGTGTGGTTCTTGATATATTATACTTTAAGTTCTCCTTATACTGTGGTAGTTTAAAATCTACTTCTATCTGAATTGATTTATGTAATTCTGCCATTATTTTGGCTTGCTTCTTTACTTCCAAAGGCTTGCTGGCTAATATTTGCATCATAGTTTTTCCGTTTATTTGTTCATATACAATACCGTTTCTTCCATCTTCATCCATTAGTTCATAAACCTTAGGAGTATTTTCTATTTTATTATTTATAATTAAACTTTTTTCATATTCATAATTAGCTAATTTTTGTGGCATATCTTTTCTGAAAAGCTTTAGGATTTTACCTTCGCCCCATTGAAATATTTCAGCTGTTCTACCTTGTCCTATTAATTCCCCTTTTTTTCCCATTTCACACCTCTGAGTATTGATTTATTTATATTTTAATTTTACCATAAATTTTGTCAATATCCCAATTAACTAAATACTTTTGCAATTGAGCTCATTTTCTTGCAAATGAAATCCAAAGATGATATAGTACAAAAAATGATGAAGGATGACACAATAGAGAATAAAAGAATGTTGATGTATAATAATGTTAAAAATAATTAGAATTATAATTATAATAGTGCGCAATTGATAATTTCAATTATTTTAATCTGGATACTTTAATATATATTTTGTGAATGGGGGGGACAATAATTGAAATTAAGAAAAAGCATTATTATAAAAAATTTCATCATTTTTACTTGTATAATTTTGTTTTGTACATTTTATGTTGAAAGAAGTTTAGATATTCCTTCAGATAAGGATTATCTAAAGGACAATTATTCTGGAATTTATTTGAGAAATGCACAGGATATTTCAGACTTGAATGTACTAGATAATGATA
The DNA here is from genome assembly GCA_963725425.1 of uncultured Clostridiaceae bacterium. Classification (GTDB taxonomy): domain Bacteria; phylum Bacillota; class Clostridia; order Clostridiales; family Clostridiaceae; genus Clostridium_I. The sequence continues at coordinate 65,827 of CAVRYJ010000040.1, read as the reverse complement.
TTAAAGAAAAAGAAATATTTTTAACTGGAGAAACTCACGCTAACAGTGCAAATTGCAAGTTGAAAATGAAATTTTTAAAGTATTTTAAAGAAAAGACTAACTTTAAATATTTATTATGTGAATATTCATATAGTGAAGCTTGTTATCTTAATGATTATTTAAAATCCGGTGATGTGGCAATATTGGAAAATATATTTAAACCTATAAAAGGAACTTTTTTTGGAATACAGACGATTATGATTTTTGGAAGGAACTATATAAATATAATAAAAAATTACCTAAGGATAAGAAAATTGAGGTAGTTGGTATTGATATTGAAGTTAAGTTAATTACTTCATATGGATATATTAATAATATTTTACCTGCAAAAGAGAACCAGAATATATTTATTCGTCTATAGAAGGATTTAGAAATATTTATGATAAAGCTAACAAGCACATAATTATAAGTAATGATGAAATCACTCAATGTTTTACAAAAATTCAGAAAAGTTTACATGAAAATCAAAACATATACAAGAGATATTTGGGAAATCATCTTTTTCAATTTCAGTATGTTGTAAACAATATTATAAAAACACAACAATGTTCGAAAATAGATAATCCTGATAAAGAAACTGAATTTTTAAAGTTAAGAGAAAAATACATGTATGATAATTTTAGCATATTGTATAATAAATTCCCTAAAGGAAAATATTATGGTCAATTCGGATTGGAGCATGTGCTTCAACATAAATCAAGTATTACAGAATCTTTTGCAGCAAGAATATCTAATAATAATTCAAAACTAAAAGGCAAAGTTTATTCAATAGGGTACGTATATGAACAATGTGAAGGAATAGCTTTCGGAAGTGATGGTAAATATCATACATATATCTTAGATAATGGTGATAATTTCGATGCATTTAATCTAAATAATGATGTAACTTTATTTCGATTAAATGAACAAAATTCTCCATTTAGAACAAAATTGATTTGGCCTTATTATGATTCAATAATTTCACCAATCGGTGGAGTTTTAACTGATTATCTTCAAGGAATTGTTGTAATCAAGGGATTTGGAGCATCTGGGCCAATAAATGACAAGTACAATTGATTAATTGGTTCTATATGACTGTTTTTACCTGCTTTAGTATGGGGTGGAATGTATGTAGTAAGTAAATATATTTTAAATATTGTTTCAACGATTACTTTGGTATGGGTAAGGTATATCATTGCATTTATAATGCTATTTACAACACTTATGGTTTTCAATAGTAAGAAAAAATATAAAATGTCTATAAACAAGATTAAATTTTATGTTTATTAGTCAAAATATTATAATTTATACCAATTTATAATATTTAGTGGTATACTTACTAGGTATATCTAAAAATCGTTTACATAAGAAGCAAAATTTCAAAAAATCTTGAAAAAGAAGGAGTCTTATGAAAAATAAAATAATATTATTTATGTTTTTAGCAACCTTCATAATGTTTTTTGCATATAATCAGCATGTTGAAGCTGCTACATTACCTCAATCTACTACAACAATAGTCTCTCCAACCAATAATATAGGCATGTATATTGGCAGTAATATTGATATTACTGGGTGGGCGGTAAACAAATCAGGAATAAAAGATGTACAAGTTATCATGGATGGAACTTTTTTAATTGGAGCACAGTGCAATATAAGTAGTACTGACCTAAATGCTACTCTTGGTTACCCAAATGCTTCTAATTCCGGTTTTATTAGTTCGATAGTTGCTCCTTCTACACCTGGTAAACATACTATTACTGTTACAGCTATTGGAGATGATGGCTCAACTAGTAGTTCAGATGTTACTATTAATGTTAATGCTTTGCCACAACAAGCTACAAAGATAGAAACTCCAACAAGTGGTCAAAAAATAACAAGTGGTAGCGCTATTGATATTAAAGGATGGACAGTAAACAAAGCAGGAGTAAAAAATGTACAAGTTCTTATGGACGGAACTTTATTAACTGGAGCACAATACAATGTGAGTAGACCTGACGTAAATAATGTTATGCCTGGTTATCCAAGTGGTGATAATTCAGGATATATAAGTTCAATATTGGTACCTTCTACAACTGGTAATCACACAATTACAATTAACGCTATTGGAAATGATGGCTCAACTAGTAGTGCAAATGTTACTATTAATGTTACTGCTTTAGATTTAAGCAGCAAAGTTATAGCTTATGCCAAAAATTTATAGGTGTTCCTTATGTTTATGGTGGAACAACGCCGTCTGGATTTGATTGCTCTGGATTTGTTCAATATGTATATGGTCATAATGGATCATATGAAGTTCAACTTCCAAGGACAACTTATGATCAAGTAAATGTTGGAGCAGCAGTAGCTAAATCAGATATAAAGCCTGGAGATTTAGTGTTCTTCGGTGGACAAGCTTCCCCATATCATGTTGGTATTTACATAGGTTCAAATCAATTTATAGAAGCTCCAAAAACAGGTTGTGATGTAAGAATATCTACCCTTAGTGTTAGACCAGATTTTTGTGCCGCACGAAGGATTATACAATAAGGCACTTGGAAATTATGGAAAAACAACAAGTCAGTATTCTGATTGCTTTTTTCCATGACTACCTTCCTACTCTAGAGAGAAGGGAGATGTTGAACAAAGAGCAAATACTACAATATACTGTGTTTATTTTTCATTTATAAAACAGTATATTGTATATAAATTGCTTAATGCAACAGCTCCCTTTTATTAAGTTGAAGATAACGGTTGATACTGACATTACTACTGATTTCCTCTAAAGGATAAGGATTTCTAAGCATGAAAGATGCTAAGGAATCTATTAATAAGTTTAATATGGAAATCCCCGCCTGAAACAAAGAATTATGGTAATGGTATGCATCGCCTTCCATTATGTATACAAGACTTAGAAAGGTTTTGCTCCTCGCCTACCGCAAATATCCTCAGAAATCAAACTTTATACAAAATTATATCTATTGACAATCACAATAATTTATATTATATTATGACTATATGGTCATATGACTTGGAAGTCATACAAGTTACTCAAGATGATTTACTGTCAATTATATAAGAAGGAGGGAAAAATGCCAAAGGAAACATTTTTAAATTTAGATGAAGAAAAGCAGAAAAAAATTATAAATCAGGCAATGAAAGAATTTTCAGAAAAAGGTTATAAAAATGGAAATGTAGGAGTCATTGCAAAAAATGCAGAGGTTTCCAAGGGAAGTATATATCAATATTTTGATGGTAAAAAGGAACTGTGTTTATACTGTGTTAAATTGGCATGTGATATATCCTTCAAATATGTGGATAAAGCCATAAAAGTTTGCTATGACATGAGTATTTTTGATTATATATATTTTGGTTATAAAAAAGCTTGGACACTTTTTTCAGATGAAAGGGAGGTATACGTTTTTCTCCAAAATATATATTTAGATATTAAAAGCGAGATAAGCGGGGATGTATTTAATATTATAATAAAGGAATCTGAGCCATCTATTAAACAAATGAAACAAATGATTGAAAATGATAAAAAACAGGGGTTAATTCGTTGTGATATAAGCACAGAAAATGTTTTTCTTTATATTTCAGCAATATCGGGTAAATTTAAAGAAGGAATGATGATTATTGCAAAGAAAAAGGGTAAAGAAATTTATGATATGTCCTTTGAGGATTTTGAACCATTTATAAAAGATATGGTTTCTCTTATGAAAGGTGGAATTGGACAAAATAATGGAGGCGCTTAAAATGAATATTATTGAAATCAAAAATCTTACAAAAACCTATGGTAAATCAAGAGGCATTACGGATATTAGTTTTAACGTTGAGCAGGGAGAAATTTTTGGATTTATTGGGCCCAATGGAGCTGGAAAGTCAACAACTATAAGGACCATGCTGTCACTTATTTATCCCACCAGTGGAAGCATCAGTATTTTTGGGAAAGATAGCATTAAATATTCAGAGGAGATTAAAAAGGAAATTGGATATTTACCATCGGAAGTATTTTATTATGAAAATATGAAGGTAATAGATCTTTTAAATTATTCAGCAAGTTTTTATAAAAAAGATTGCAGTAAAAAGATAAAAGAATTAGTTGAAATAATGAATCTGGATGTAAATAAAAAAATTGATGATTTATCCTTCGGAAATAAAAAGAAAGTCGGCATAGTTCAAGGTTTACTTCATGAGCCAAAACTTATAATTTTGGATGAGCCTACTAGTGGACTAGATCCCCTTATGCAGCAAAAATTCTTTGAATTGTTAAAAGATGAAAATAAAAAAGGTGCTACAATTTTATTTTCATCGCATATTTTAAGTGAAGTTCAGAAAATGTGTGATAGGGTTGCAATTATTAAGGATGGACGACTTATAAAACTTCAACAAATCAGTACATTAAAAGATAATAACCACAAAAAGTTCAAGGTTGAAACTAAAAATCCTATTGAGAAGAATTATTTTAATATGGTAGGGGTTAGTAATCTAGAAATAAAGGAGGATATGGTAAGTTTCTTGTTTAGAGGAGACATTAATGATGTTATAAAAAAGATTGAGCAAATAGATATAGTGAATTTATGGATAGAAGAACCAGATTTAGAAGAGATATTTATGCATTACTATGAAAAGGAAGTGTAAGGCAATGAATATATTCATTCATGAACTTAAAGCCTATAGAAAAAGCACTATTATCTGGTCTATTTCCTTGGTGGCAATAGCTGTGATTATGCTTTCAATGTTTCCAGCAATTAATAAAGATGCAGCGGGTTTTAAAAAATTACTTGGAGCTTATCCACCTGCAGTTACAAAGGCCATGGGCATTTCTGTAGATAGTGTAACTTCTTTTTTAGGATTTTATTCATCCTTAACACTTTTATACGTATTACTGTGCAGTGCTATTCAAGCAATGAATCTAGGAACCTCCATTTTATCAAAGGAAGTTCGTGAAAAAACAGCAGATTTCCTTCTTACAAAACCTGTAAAAAGGGGAACTATCATCACGGCTAAGGTACTAGCGGCAATAGTTTCATTGATATATACAAACATCATTTATATTACTGGTGCTAGTATTATGGCAAAGGTCGTTAATACTACATTTTTTGATTACAAAATATTTTTTATGCTTTCATTAACAGTGTTTTTTGTGCAACTTATGTTTATGTTTTTAGGAATTATTGTTTCAGTAGTTGTGCCTAAAATAAAATCAGTACTTACGGTTTCATTAAGTACTGTGTTCGGGTTCTTTTTTATTGATATGTTTAGTTCAATAATAGGAGTAAATACTATGAGGTATATTATTCCTTTTAGATATTACGATTCGGCATATATTATTAAAAATTCAGCATATGAAGGTAAGTTTATAATAATAGAAATAATATTTATTATTGTTACTTTAGCAGTTAGCTATTTTATATATTCAAAAAAGATATTCATGTTGCATGAAAGGGTGGGAGATTATGAATATATTTATGAGAGAAATGAAGGCAAATAGTAAATCACTGATAATCTGGTGTATAGCTATGATATTATTAGTTATAAGTGGTATGGCTAAATTTAGTGCTGCGGATACTAAAGGAGTATCTTATAACCAGCTTATGTCTCAAATGCCAACGTCGCTGAAAGCACTTTTGGGGCTAGGTACTTTTGATTTATCAAAAGTAAGTGGCTATTATGGAATACTTTTCGTATATATACTTTTAATGGCTACAATTCATTCTACAATGCTTGGTGCTAATATTATTTCTAAAGAAGAAAGGGATAAAACCACAGAATTTTTATTAGCAAAGCCAGTTTCGAGGAATAGAATAATCACAGAAAAAATATTAGCCTCACTAGCAAATATAGTTATTTTAAATGTTGTGACACTTGTAAGTTCCCTTGTAATAGTGAAAAATTTTAATTCAGGTGAAGCATTAACAAAGGATATTCTATTGTTAATGATAGGGATGTTTATTCTACAAATTTTATTTTTAAGTATAGGGACGGCAATGGCTGCTACTTGCAAAAGAGCTAATTCAGCAACAAATTATGCTACAATCCTACTTGTAGTAACCTATCTCTTATCTGTAATTATTGATGTAAATGACAAGTTTAACAATTTAAAATTTTTAACTCCATTTAAATATTTTGATTCTAAGCAATTGATGTATGGAAGTGGTTTTGACCCTAGATTTTTAATGTTATCCATATTAATAATATTGGTAGAATTAAGCTCTACTTATATTTTTTATAAAAAGAGAAATCTAAATGTATAAAATAAGGTAAAATGGATAAAATATTAATGTTCATACCATTCTCTTATGTTATTTCTTTGATGATGCCTGAATTAGTCGTAAAATTAGATTTATGGCTGGGAGGAAACTGTGTCATTAAAATTATGTACTGCATAGTTTTAATGACACAGTTTTTCCTTGTTAATTTGCATGTAAGGGTTGCAAAACAGCGAAGATTGGTAAGTTCAGTAGCCAAGCGGATATCAATGGTATTAGTTTGCTTCAAATAGTAGAAAAAATCAATAAAATAGGGATGTAAATAGATTCGTCAAATCAGATCTACTTACATCCCTAAACCTTCTAAAACAATCCAGAATGTTTTAACTTTTAACTTTTAACTTGTCACTAGTTATAGTAGCGGTTTATTTTTATCTCTAATTAAGATAAAAATACCATACATCAATGTTAATCCCGCTGCTATATACGGTACATATTGAATAATAAGCTGTGGTAATAAATTGAGCAATAATCTGTCGTTAAGCATCATATCAAAAGCTGTGTGAGCAAGAATAGCAGCACCAATGTAAATAACAATTGGATATTTCCTCATGATTTTTGCCACATAAACGCTTCCAAAGAAAATAAGTGGAATATTTAATAAAAGTCCAAAAACTATCAAAGCTATGTTGCCATGAGCACTTCCTGCAATAGCAAGCACATTATCCAAACTCATAGTTAAATCAGCAAATACAATACTGAGGACTGCATGGCTTAATGTTGTAGTTGAACCGCCTTTTGAGATATGTGTATCTTCGCTGGGTTTAATCAAACCCCAGGTTATTACTACAAGAATAGCACCGCCTACAAGCTTAATAGGAAGCCACTGAATCATTAAAATATATGTAACTAAACATGCAAAGATTATTCTAAGGGTGATGGCGGCTATTACGCCAATTAAGGACGCCTTTTTAGCAAGTTTTGATGGTAAGTCCTTTGTAGCAAGTGCAATAACTCCTATGTTGTCACCACTTAAAACAATATCTAACATAGTAATATTAAGTATTCCGGTAATAAGTATAATCCAATTTCCCATTTTATCCTCCGTAAGTAATAAAATACAAACCCAATTAAAAATATATGCTTGGGTTTATTTAAATTATACTACAAAGTAAGAAATTTTACTATAAGTAATATTATATACAACATAGTCTGTCCGTTATAGCTCATTATATAGCTTATCTTTTTATATTCAGACTGTTTCAAAATAACTATTGGAATGGCTAGAGTAGAATGGTAAAATACAGATAACTAAGCAAAAGCAATAGATGTATAGAAAAAATATAGGAGGTAGATTATGACCAATGATTATATATTAAGAATAATTGAATCAATTGGTAAGATAGCAGCAAAGACTCGTTTAAATAATAAGCAAAAAGAATTTGAAAATATCAGCATAGATGCTATGACTGGAAAAGATATACTTCCCATATTATTAAAACGTTTTGTGCTTCAAGGTAAATATAATGAAGCTGAAAACATATTATTTGAAGAAATTGATAAAAATCCAAGCAATGATTTAATTGACATAGGAAATGATTTCTATAATCTTTTACTACAAAAAACTGATGAACAGCTGGCTCTGGGAAACTTCTCTAGACAAGAAATACTGCAAGGCATGGAGGAAATTAAAAAAAGAGCACCTATTACTTATTAATATTGTTGCACTTTTCTAATTTCAGGGCAAACAGTGTTGCAAGTTTTGATCGATTTTTCTCATGAATTAAATAAGAAAATACATCTACAAGTTCTTTGGAAATACTAAAAGGAATAAGGCATCATCAAAGAAATAACAAGTCAGTATTCTGGTCTATTTCGTGGTATGCTTCGCCTTGCATAACCATTATATAGCCAACGCTTGCGCAAGGTTTTGGCTACTCGCCTACCGCAAAATATCCTCAGAATCTTTGACTTGTTATTTCTTTTCAGAATTCTTTACTCTTTATCAATTATTTTGCCATAAGGCAAAATTTCCCTAACTCTTAACTTTTAACTTTAGTTTCAGTTGTGTTATCTGTAGTTTGTAAATTGAATAGATATATCGTAGTCATTTCCTTTTACTAGTGCAATAACTTTTTGTAGTTCGTCTTTGTCTTTTGCTGTAACCCTTAGAACGTCATCTAATATTTGTGTTTTAACTTTTAATTCGCTATTTTTGATGTCTGTGTTAATAAGTTTAGATTTTTCTTTTGATATTCCTTTTACAATTTTGGCAGTTTGTTTTGCAGCGCCTAAAGTTTCACCTTTTTTTTCTTCAAACTCAAGGCATTTAGGTGAAACACCTCTTTTAATAAACTTTCCTTTAAGAACTTCGATTACTGCCTTCATTTTAAAATCATCATCTGCAGTAATTTTAATTTCGTCTTTAACTAGTTCTATCTCAATTGTACTGTTTTTAAAATCATACCTTTGAGAAATCTCCTTTTTAGACTGATTTATAGCGTTATCTACTTCTTGCATATCTACATCTGATACTATATCAAATGAATAAGAACTTGCCATTAAAAAACCTCCTTAAAATTTACCTAAGGCATACCACAAAATAGAACAGAATACTGACTTGTTGTTTTTTGATGATGCCTACTTCTATAACATTATAGCAGAATCAAACAACATAAAGCTTCTTATAGAAAATATTTTTAAAACTTTCAGCTCCACACAGTGCATCTTTCATTTCAATATACGCAGCTCCCTTTGAAATAGTTGTTATTATTACGCTTTCATCATGGATATCGCAAGTTATATCAGAGATTTTATAGGTCATACTTTTATCAAGGCTTTCAGATAGTCTTAAAAGGAGCCCTAGCTTTTTTATTAGTTCTAAATCTTCTTTATCTATTATCATTTTATATTGTTGGTAGTTAACTGCAATGTTATCATCTCTATGGTTTGCAGCTATGCAGGCACTCATAACCAATTCTCTATGGGTTAGTCCATAAATTTGAGAATTTAGTATCATGTAGAGAGAATGCTTATGATGAAAATAATAGGTTATATTAGAGCCAATATCATGAAGCATAGCGGAAGTTTCTATTATGTTATCTAGGCTGTAATTATTATTTAAAAGGATGTCAAGTCCCTTGCAAAGGGATTTAAAAAGATGGTATATATGTTCTGAATGCCTTTTGTCAGAATTTTGATTAATTAATATGTTGTTAATTGAGAAAGCCAATATGTCATCTATTGGCTTCTGGTTTTCACAAAGGTGGCTGTAAAGCAGTCCCTCTCTAATACCATTTCTACTAATTTGAATTTTTTTTATTGAACATAATTCCATTAATGTTGTAACTAAAGCAGCAGCTCCAACGAAAATATCAGCTCTGTCAACGGAAAGTCCTTTTATTTTTTTTCGTTGAATATTGTTTTTTGTTTTAACAGAATTATAAATTGAGGTTATGTCATCACTAACCATTTCATAATTATGTATTAAATTCAAAGGGTAATCTACAGATTTTTTGTGTATTTTCCCAATAGTTCTTATACTGCCACCTATTCCAATAAGAGGTAGGCCCTTAGCTTCAGTTAACCATTCTAATGAATTTAAATTCTTTTTTATAAAGCCAATTAGTTCTTTTTCTTGTTCTTCATCCAAAATATCAGTAATTTGAAAATGCTGAGTAAGCGTAATAGCACCAAAAGGAAGACTAATACTGTTTACAAGTTCTCTATTTTTAACAAGTATAAGTTCTGTACTTGCTCCACCAATATCCATAATAAGAGCATTATTAATGTCTACACTATTAATGGTACTAAAGTAGTCATAGTAAGCCTCTTCGGTGCCTGAAAGTATTTTAATATTCAGCCCTATAGCATTAGTTCTACCTAAAAAATCAGAACTATTTTTTGCTCTCCTCACAGCTTCAGTAGCAACAGCAGTTATTTCTGATACCTGAAAGGAATCGCATATATTTTTATATGTGGAGAGAGTCTTTATGGCTAAATCCATTTTTTCTTCACTCAAGAGATCATTATCATCAAGTCCATCTCCAAGTCTTACATATTCTTTTAGCTCATTAATTACTCTAAAGTACTTTTTATCACCAATTTCTGCAAGCAAAAGTCTCACTGAGTTAGATCCTATATCAATTATTCCTACCTTTTTATTCATACTTCCACCTCAACTATTAGAAAATTATTATATAGCAATGTTAAAATATTGTGTTTTTTAAAGAGTTATTAACAATTTGTTGTTATAATATATATTATTTCATATACTAATTTTATTCAATACAAATTTTAATATTATATTTTAATTAAAAAAATGGTAAAATGAAATTAAAACGATAAATTGTAATATGATGCAGAATTATAGATGAGATTGGGGATAATTAATATGGACAATATTCAAATAGAAACCATAGCTGCATTGGATCTCGGAGCTAATTTTTTTAGAATGATAATAGCTGAAATAGGTAGTGATGGTGAAATAAAAGTATTAGAAGAACTACAAAAAATACGTCAATTGGAAAAGATACTTTTTCAAAACGAAGAATTGGGCCTGAAGCAATTTATGAATCTTGTAATATATTAAACGGGTTTGTAAGACTTATGAAAGATTATGGCGTAAAGTCTTATTGGGCAATTTCAACTAGTGGTATTAGAGAAGCAGATAATAGAGAATATGTTTTGGAACAGATACGAGTGAGAACTGCAATAGAGATTCAAGTTGTAAACACAGCACAGGAAAGATTCTTAGTATTTAAAGCACTTAGAGATAGATTGGAAGACTCTGAAAAAATATATAATGATGGCGCAATGATTATAAATATTGGTTCTGGTGGAGTTGAGATTTCTTTATATAATGAGGGAAATTTAAAATTTACAGAATATATAAAAATAGGTTCGTTAAGACTAAGGGAGATATTAGACCCTCTTGAAAATTCTACATTGAATTTTACACAGGTGATGAGTGAATTTATAGAGAGTAAAATCTATACACTCAGAAATTATTTAGAAAGTTATAAAATAAAAAATTTTATTGGACTTGGTGGTGGTCTTAAGCTCCTACTTAAGATTTATGACAATGATGTAAGTTTTATTACAAAAGATTCCCTTTTAGATTTTTCAAAAAGATAAAAAATATGAGCACGGAAAAAATATGTGAAACTTTTGATATAAATTTTACTGAGGCGAAACTTTTGTTACCTTCCTCCATAATAATAGAAACTTTTTTCAATATGACTGTGGCAGAGGGGATTTATGTGCCACATGTTTCTCTTAGACATGGAATGCTAATAGATATGTTAAGCAACAAGCTTAGTCCAGAAAAGAGAAAGGTATTTGAAAATGATATTATAAGCACAGTTTGGCATATGGGTGAGAAATATTCCATTGACAAGGAACATGCACAGAAAGTAAAAAGGCTGGCTTTAAAGATATTTGATTGTACAAGGAAGGTTCATAGACTTGGGAATGAGGAGAGGCTACTTTTAGAAATATCAGCTATTTTACATGACATTGGAAAATTCGTAAATTTAAATGAAAATGGATATTTCTGCTATAATCTTATTCATAATGAAGAAATTTTGGGGCTTTCCGATAAAAATTTAAATATAGTTGCTAACATTGTAAGATATCATGAGGAGGAGATTCCTTCTGCATCACACGAAAATTATAAAAGACTAAGCTATTCAGATAAACTTACGGTTTCAAAATTGGCTTCTATCTTAAAATTGTCAGAGGCTTTAAATATATCTAAGAAAGATAAGTTTATTGATATTGACATAAGAATGGATGATAAAAAAGTGTATTTTACAGTAGAGGCTTATAATGATATAACATTGGAAATCTGGAGCTTTGAGAATAAGGCGGAATTTTTTGAAGAAGTTATGGGTATAAAACCAGTAATAAATATAAAAAATCAGATTTGTTAAACTAAAGATAGGTGGTGGAAAATATGGATAACAAGTACGAAAACTTTATTAATAGAGAACTAAGTTGGCTTGAATTCAATGAAAGAGTATTGGAGGAAGCAGCAGACAAAACAAATCCTTTACTGGAGAGGCTGAATTTTTTATCAATCGTAAGCTCAAATTTGGATGAATTTTTTATGATTAGGGTTGCTTCACTAATAGAACAAGTACAGGCAAATTTCGACAAGGCAGATTTAGCGGGATTAAGTGCCACTGAGCAGGTTAAAAGGATAACGGTTAAGGTACATGAATTGGTTCATAAAGAATATGATATATATAATCAGCTAAATAACCATTTGAAAGATGAAAAAATTGTTATTGTTAAACCAAAAGATTTAAATGAAGGTCAGGTGAAATTTTTACATACATATTTTCATAAAAACGTGTATCCTGTGTTAACACCAATGGTAGTGGATAGTAGCAGACCGTTTCCACTCATAATGAATAAAAGTCTTAATATAGCGCTTTTTATTGATGGAATGGATGAAAAAGAAAATATCTTTGCTACTGTTCAGGTTCCATCAGTACTTGATAGAATTATAGAGATGCCAGCAGTTAATGGAGAGGAAAAGTGTTATATATTACTAGAAGATGTAATTAAAATAAATATAGAGGATGTATTTAGAGGACATAACATTAAGGATATGGCTTGCTATAGAATCACTAGAAATGCAGACCTTAGTATTGATGAAGAAGGCGCTGAGGATTTACTTGAAGCAATTGAACAATCAGTAAAGAACAGAAAATGGGGTGAAGCCATAAGAATAGAGATAGAGGATGATATGAGCGAAGGACTAATAAAAGTGCTCAAGGATGAATTAGAAGGATCATTTGGAGAATTTTATAGAATAAAGGGAGCAATAGATTTGACCTTTCTTTCAAAGCTTAAATCTATTGTAGATTGTGATAATTTGAAATATGTTGGATATAAACCAGTACCAGTAGCGGAGTTTATATCAGATTCAAATATGTTCGCCACTATTTCAAAGCAGGATATTTTAGTGCATCATCCTTATCAGAGTTTTGATTGTGTTGTGGATTTAGTGAAAAATGCTGCAAAAGATCCTAGGGTTTTGGCAATTAAACAGACGCTTTACAGGGTAAGTGGTAATTCACCTATAGTAAAGGCATTAATGGAAGCTGCAGAAAATGGAAAGCAAGTCACCGTTCTTGTTGAACTTAAGGCAAGATTTGATGAAGAGAATAATATAATATGGGCGAAAAAACTTGAAAAAGCAGGTTGTCATGTAATCTATGGCCTCCTTGGGCTGAAAATCCACGGAAAGATACTGTTAATTGTGAGAAACGAGGCTGATGGAATAAAAAGATATGTCCATATGGCAACAGGAAATTATAATGATGTAACGGCTAACTTCTACACTGATATGGGACTCTTTACTTCAAATCCATATATAGGCGAGGATGCTTCAGCTTTATTTAATATGCTTTCAGGTTATTCAACTATAGATGAAATGAATAAATTATATATAGCACCCACAGGTCTTAGAAAAAAATTTATTTCGCTTATAAAGAGAGAAGAGGAAAATGCTAGTAGTGGAAAGAAATCTCATATAATTATAAAGATAAATTCCCTAGTAGATAAGGAAACAATAGATGCACTATATAAGGCTTCTAAAGCAGGAGTTAAGATTCAGTGTATTGTAAGGGGAATATGTTGCTTAAGACCGGGAATTCCAGACGTAAGTGAAAATATTACGGTAAGGAGTATAGTTGGAAGGTTTCTAGAACATAGTAGAATTTTTTACTTTTATAACAATGGGGAAGAGGATATATATTTATCTAGTGCAGATTTAATGAATAGAAATTTGGATAAAAGGGTGGAAATACTGTTTCCTGTAGAGGCTGAGCATAATAAACATAAGATAAAAAGCTATTTAGAAGTATATCTTGCAGATAACGTAAAAGCTAGAATTCTAAGTAGTGATGGCACGTATAATAGAGTTACATTCAAAGATGATGATGAGAGAATTAATAGCCAAACGTATTTTGCAAGAAAGGCTATGAAGCAAATAAAGAAGGCTAAAAGGCAGGAAAAAGAACAAAAATTTATACCAATAACAGCTTATTAAAATATAAATTCAGTGGAAATTTTAAGATGTATTCAATTTTCAAATTACCTAGAAAATATAATTTAATCTTGACATAAGTATGGGTGCAATACTATAATTTATAGTAAGTTAGTTATATACAAATTTATCGAAGAGGAAAGTAACCAGTATAAAACTCAAAGCGAGCTGAAGGTTTTTGGTGAAAGTTCAGCAGTTTTTATTGTAAGTATGTTAAAGAATATGGCGTACTTAGGTTATAGGGTATCTTGCAGAAAAAATACTAGCATACTAACTAGTATTTTTTTGTGAGGAACCTTAAGTGAAAAGAGCCTCGGAAAAGCTTCAAAGGGCTGAGAAGTCTGATGAAAGCCGTGCACTGCGTTAAAGTGTTGAGTGGACTTAATGCATCATCAAAGAAGCCTTAAGTCAACCAGAGTGGTACCGCGGAAACGTTTCCGTCTCTGCATATTTTTGCAGGGACGTTTTTTTTGTTTAAGAAAAACAATTTACTTTACAGGAGGAAATTTAATGGACTATAAAAAAATAATAGCAAATAAAATAAAAGAAAATCTAGAGGTGGACGTAGAAACAATTGAGAAATTAATTGAAATACCACCCAAATCAGATATGGGAGATTATGCTTTTCCATGCTTTACTCTAGCGAAAAACCTAGAAAGGCTCCTAACATAATAGCCGAAGAACTTGCACAAAAGATAAATAAAGAAGGTTTTGAAAGAGTAGATAATTTAGGACCATATTTGAATTTCTTTGTTGATAAAGATATATTTAGCAAAAATACTTTAGAAGAAATACTAAATAAAAAAGATGAATATGGCGCGTCTAAGGTTGGAGAAGGTAAAAATATAACTATTGATTTTTCATCACCTAATATTGCAAAGCCATTCCACGTAGGTCATTTATTTGGTACAGCTATAGGGAATTCACTATATAAAATTCTCAGTTTTGAAGGCTACAACTGTATAGGTATAAATCATCTTGGAGACTGGGGTACTCAGTTTGGTAAGCTTATTTCGGCCTACAAAAGATGGTGTGATAAAGGCGCCTTGGAGAAAGAACCAATAAAAGAGCTTCTAAGAATATATGTAAAATTTCATGCTGAAGCAGAAAAAGACCCAACTCTTGAAGATGAGGGAAGGTTGTATTTCAAAAAGTTAGAAGATGGTGAAAAGGAAGAAGTTGAGCTTTGGGAAAAGTTTAGGGAACTAAGCTTAAAGGAATTTGAAGTTGTATATAAACTCCTTAATGTAAAATTTGATGCCTATACAGGAGAAAGTTTCTATAATGATAAAATGGACGCTATAGTTGAGGAAATAGATAAAAAGGGTATTCTCGTGACTAGCAATGGTGCTAAGGTAGTAATGCTTGATGATTACAATATGCCTCCTTGTATTATTAAAAAATCAGATGGTGCCACAATCTATGCTACACGAGATCTCGCAGCAGCAGAGTATAGAAAAAAAACTTATGATTTTTATAAAAGTATTTATGTAGTTGGAAGCGATCAAAAACTTCATTTCAAACAGTTATTTAAGACTTTGGAATTAATGGGTCATGACTGGTCAAAGGATTGCCAGCACGTTAGTTATGGTATGGTGAGATTTACAGACAGAAAGCTTTCTACCAGAAAGGGAGATGTTGTATTCCTAGATGAACTTTTAAATGAAGCTGTGGAGAAAACTCTTGAAATAATAAACGAAAAAAACCCTAAGCTTAAAAATAAAGAGGAAGTTTCAAAGACAGTGGGAATAGGTGCAATTGTGTTTACTTATCTTAAAAACACAAGAGAGAAAGACATAGTGTTTGATTGGAAGGAAATGCTTAGCTTTGATGGAGAAACAGGTCCATATGTTCAATACACTTATGCACGAGGCAATAGTATACTTAGAAAGCTTGGATTAGCGCAAGGAGAAATAGATTATTCAAAATTAAGTACTGCGGAAGATTTTGAACTCATAAAACTTTTAGAAAGCTTCCAAAGTGCTATTTTTAGTGCCATAGATAAATTAGAACCATCAATTCTCACAAGACATATTATTGAAGTTGCAAAAGCTTTCAACAAATTTTATAATAGTAACAGAATGAGTACAGAAGAGGATGGAAAAGTTAGAAATGCAAGACTTAAACTTACAGAAGCAACAACACAAGTAATAAAAAATGGATTAAAGTTATTAGGAATAGGCGTAGTAGAAGAAATGTAGTATAATTTTGGGGGAGTGATGAAAATGGGAATAACAGGTAGCTTAGTATTAGAGGTATTAGTATTTTCACTAATAACTATAATATTATATAATTTATTAAAGGTATTTGTAATTAGTAAAATTAAAATAACTATGCAGATTAAAATTGGATCTATCATTGTGTCAGTTGCATTGCTAATAATCAGTACATTGTTATCCAATAAATTCAAAGTAAATAGCTGGCAATATTACACAGGAATGGCTATATTATTTCTTGCTATTTTTACAACAGTGGATTTTTGGACTGGGAATAAAAACAGAAAAACAAAAATTGAAGAAAAGAGAAATGATTCACTTAAGCCAAGACCAAAAGCAAAACCTAATAGAGTAAAAAACAGAAATAAATAAATAAACTAGCACTCATTTGGGGTTTGAAATACCAAACCAGATGAGTGCTAGTTCTATTTTCTAAAGAAAATACTGTTCAAACATATATGGGATTTGAAAGGAGCGACTAATGATGAAGTTTAGTTTAAATCAATTCTTACTAGCTGTATCATTTGCACTAGATTTTGTGGAAATTGATATAGCTGGTAAAAGGACAAACCATGGTAAGAGGGTTGCATACATTACTTTAAGAATAGCTAAAAAAATGGACTTTAATGATGAAGATTTATACGATATTGTTTCACTGGCTATTTTACATGACAATGGTATATGTGAAGCTAGGAATGATGTTATATATGATAATATAAATGATGAAGAACATTTAATGCAACATTGTATAACTGGTGAAAACAACGCTCTTAACTACCCTTTTCTAAAAAAACGCAAAAATATTATAAAATATCACCATGAAAAATATGATGGTTCAGGGTTTTATAAATTAAAAGGGCATGAAATACCACTTATGTCTCAAATAATATGTTTTGCTGATTTTATGGAAAATGGATTTATCCTTGATAAAATATGTGATAAGAACAAAAGAAAAATAGAAAAGTTTGCAAAAGAACAAAGCGGCAAGTTGTTTAAACCTGAAATATGTGAAGCGTTTTTGGAGATAACGAATAGTACAAGTTTTAGATTAGATATGGGAGATAATTTTATTAATTCAGCTTTAAATAAATATACGCCGAAATTCACTAGGGAACTAAGTCTTTTAGATGTAGGGAAAATGACAGATGTATTTTCAAAAATAATTGACTCGAAATCTAAATTTACAAGGAAACATTCAAAGGGAATTGCAGAGAAAGCTGCTATAATGGCAGACTATTATAATTATGATGCTGATGAAAAAACAAAACTAGTTATTGCAGCAAATCTTCACGATTTAGGGAAACTTGCTGTTCCTAACAGTATTTTAGATAAACCCGATAAGCTAACTGAGGATGAGTTTGATATAATAAAAGCACACACTTATTATACTAGAGTGGCATTATCAAAAATTGATGGGTTTGAAGATATAACAGAATGGGCTGCTAATCATCATGAAAAACTAAATGGGTTTGGTTATCCTTATGGTAAAAATGCCAGTGAACTAGATTTTAATTCTAGACTTATGGGTTGTATAGATATTTATCAAGCATTAACAGAGGAAAGACCCTACAGGAATCCACTATCCCATGACAAGGTTATAGATATAATGAAAGAAATGGTGAAGGAAGGGTTTATTGATGGGGATAGAGTTAGTGATGTAGATGAAGTGTTCAATATCTCTTAGAATGGCCTTCTTTTATTCTAATCAGTTACCCAAAATTATACATTAACACTGACATGTGATTTAGTATATAATTTATATGTAGGTGTTACGATATAAGCCTATAATTATGATTCTAATTGGAAATAGACAACTAGGGCGACTGGAGGAAACAATAATGGGAAAGGGCTATAGGGTTAGAGATTTTGTAAGAAAATATTTGTTTTGGATTTTGATTTGCCCTATTTTAGTAATATGGGCTATAAGTTTGATTGTGAAATGGGAGGCACTGCATTTTAATACAAATGGATTAATTATAGATATTTCTACGCCTATAAAGCTGGGGGAATATGTATACTATTATATTTCAGTTGTTGGAATTGAAGTAACTGGTTTATTATCCTACGCTATTTGGAAGGCAAGCATAGAAAGCAATAAACTGTGGCAAGATATGAGCAACAAAGAAGAAAATAAAGATAAAGAGATAGTTAGGGAAAGTGCTTTAATAGTATATTATGATCTTGTTTCAAATATAAGCATTCTTAAAATGTTGTATTCAACACAAATGCTAAAAACCAAAGCTATAGAAACAAATAAATTAAATATTATCACTGATTGGGTTAAAAATATTGGAAATCTAAGAGATATATTAACAGGAAAAGAAATTGAAATGTTATTTAATCTATATAATAGTTTTTCCCTGCTTAGTGAACTAGAGCGTACGCCAAATCCAGATAATGAGAGTAATGAACTGAAAACATTAGTTAAACAACTGTCTAAAAAGATTTTTATTTCAGTTTTATTAGACCATTTATGGATGGATTTTGATGGGGTAACTGAATCCATTTTGAACAATAGATATTATCCCATCTTAAGAAAAATCCAAATGGCATCAAAAGTGAATTTATATAATGATGAATACAGTTATAGTAGTGAAGATGGAGATTTGTGCGTTAATCAAAACAATGAAAGTGTAAAGTACAAAGGTGAATTTATAAATGGAATTATACAAAATGGAACAGATCAGTGGCATTTAGATGATGGTACTATTTTATACGCTTTAAAATGTGAAAATGGTAAAGTGGTTAGCGGCAAGTATAGTAATAAATTTAGAGAAGAAAAAGAATTAATTTTTGACTGTAAATTTAACGGCGAGGGTAAACAAACAGAGGGATATACCACCATCTTTTATTCTCCAAATATAATGAAATATCAGGGACTAATTGCAGATGGAAAATATTATGGACAAGGAAAGTACTATGCTAATAAGAATTCATTAAAACTGATGTTTTCTGGAACCTTTGAAAAAGGCAAAATGCTTAAAGGTAAATATCTAAACAAATCATCCAAAAAAATAATTTATTTTAAAGGTGAATACCGCAATAAAGCCCCTTATACCGGAAATATTGAATGCTCTGAGTTCTTTGAGCTTGATGGAACATATGGATTTAAGGGGATAATCAAGGAAGGTAAACCTATAGACGGAAGTGGGTATAAGTTTGCTCAAGAAATCATTGATAATGAATATGTGAATGAAGATTATACTGGTGATGTGCAAGCAGATGGTAGCGATGATTATAATGATCAATATGAAAACATTCCGGAAGAAATGCAACAAGAATTGAATGAAAATTACGAAAGAGAGAAAAAACAAAATACCTTTGATGATTTGAAACAAAATTATGGACATGTGGTTGAATTAATAAAGGCCGATTGGAGTCATGGTGACTGCACGGTGTACGATGACGACATTATAAACAAGAAGCACTTTGCGTATTCTAATTGGAAGAAAAAAGAAGTATAATTCCATGGGGATTCTAAAATATCTAGTATAGTTGTGTAAGTTGGTACAGATACTATTATTAGAATATAAGATAAAACCGAGGAAGTGGATTATAATGCAAGAAACAAATAAGAAAAACAATTCAAGCCAAATAAACTCAATAAAAAGCCAAGAGGATATACAGATGTCTAAAGAAACTCCTGAAGGTAAAAATACCTATGTAACAGGGTCTTTAGGTGGTAAAACTGATAAAGATAAATGTGAGCGAGGGGGTTTTAATAGAGATCAAATGTATAAAACTAGTTATGGAACTCCAGTAGATGAAAGGGAAAATGAATGAATACTAATAATGAATTACTAATTATTAAAAAGAGCGGAATTTAATTATTCCGCTTTTTTTTGTATATTATAATGTAACAATCTATTAAAATAAAAATTCCCAAGCATGTAATTCAATGATTAGGGATGGGTTCACAATTAAATGAAGTTATTATGTTTTAATGGCGAAATGTATTTGTCTTCCCATTATTATACATTTATGTTACCATTAAATTATGGAATACAGGGGAGTTAAGATGCCGTAGTATTTTGAAGTTACTTCCGAATGAGAGGATAAGGCGAAAAAAGTTATTTGTATAACATATCCATAAATTAAATTTTGAAATGGAGGAGAAAAATATGGAGATAGCAGTCTTAGCAGATATTCATGGTAATTACATTGCATTGCAGCGTTGCCTTGAATACGCATTTTCACGCAATATTAGTACATTTTTATTTTTGGGTGATTATATTGGCGAATTAGCATACCCTGAAAGAACAATGCAGATATTATATGATGTAAATGATAGATATAAATGTTATTTTATCAAGGGAAATAAGGAAGATTATTGGCTAAAATACCGTGCTGGCGGTGAGAGACTCTGGAAGGATAAAACCTCTACAAGTGGTGCACTACTATATGCATACAATTGTCTTACATCCAGAGATTTGGACTTTTTTGAACAGTTGCAACCAGTACGTGAGATAACGGTGGGTGAGATGCCAGTAATCACTATTTGTCATGGTTCACCCTATAAGATAAATGAAAAAATGTTACCAGATGATGATAGGACTATGGAAGTTATGAAAAGTGTGAAAACATCAATCATCTTATGTGGTCATTCCCATGTGCAAAGAAAAATAGTACATAACGAAAAATGTGTTCTAAATCCAGGTGCCGTTGGTGTACCCCTTTTTAGTGAAAGAAAGACACAGTTCTTGATATTGCATGGAAATGCGGGGATATGGTCAGAGGAATTTATCAGTCTTGATTATGACGTTGATAGAGTAATCAGAGATATGCATGAAGTTAAGCTTCATGAACATGCACCTTACTGGAGCCTGATAACTGAAATTATCCTTCGTGGAGGGAATACGTCACATGGTAAAATTCTATCAAGAGCTATGGAGTTATGTATAGAACAAACTGGCGATTGTGTGTGGCCTTATATCCCTGAAAAATTTTGGGCACAGGCTGTAAGTGAAATAATAGGGCTATAGATTATTGAAATTCATACTGAGATTGTGATAAGATTCATAAATGGAGAAATTAGCAATGTTAGAAAAATTCACTAAGAGATCATTAAAACATAAAATGACGTACTTATTATGTTAGACGATATTTTAGAAAAACGAGATAGTGAATGGAGGAGAAGTTGCATTTTGAAATTTGATAATATAGCAATAAAATTTGATAAAATGGTTAGAGATAAATCAAATGATGAATTAGGTTTATTTGAAAAACACGATGAAATTTTATTTGAAATAAGAAGCAGAATAATTGAACATGGGGCAGTAAGTGTTATTGATATAGGATGTGGAACAGGTAATCTATGTGGTGAATTAAGTGAGAAAATGGATATAACAGGAATTGACAAAAGCATGGAAATGCTTTTATTCGCTAAAAAGAAATATGATAAGATGAAAATTAAATTAGGGGATTTCTTAGATAAGCCTTATATAAAGAATGATGTTGATATTGTTGTAACCACATTTGCGTTTCATAGCCTAAATGATAATGAAAAGGAAGAAGCAATTAAGTACATGTTAGAGTATATAAAAAATGATGGAAAAATTATTATTGTAGATTTTATGTTTGCCAATGATAAAGAAAGAAAAATATGTCTAAATAATCTAGGTAGTAAAGGTAGAGAAGATTTATGTAGCGCAATTAAAAATAAACATTATACTAATATAGAAAAATTAGAAAAATATATTAAAAATTTAGATTGTAAAATTCACTTTGAGCACATGGTGAATTTTACATGGATTGTAGAGATTGAAAAATAAGGGACTATTTTAGTCTCATTCACTTACCGTTTTATAATGCGATTAGCACAGCTATTGAAGAATATAGTAATGAAATAATCATTAATGATACAGCTACCTATATCTTGCACGAAAATCATAACACAAAACGTATTGGAGGAGAAATATAATGAATAATATATCTAATATTGATAATATCCCAAAAGAGTATATGTATGATCCTGATTTTAGAACTAAAATGAAAACTGTATTAATAGGTAATGCCATTGGTTGTGAAAAAATATATGTAAATATAGATTATGTAAAACCTGGTGCTGAAAGTGTAAAATATCATTCACATTCAAAACAGGAGGAATTTTTCCTCATAATCAATGGACAAGGTATATTAAGAATAGACGGGGAGGAAAAATTAATAAAAAAAGGTGATGTTATTTCAAAAACTGCGGCCACGGGTATTGCACATCAGTTTATAAATAATAGTACAGAAATATTACAGATACTTGATGTAGGAACTCGTGAAAAAGATGATGTTATCACATACCCTGATGAAAATGTAGTTTATATAAAAGATAAAGGTCTGGTTTTTAATATTAACGATAAAATTAATAATTGGACTTCGGAACCTAATGAATAATATTCTAAATATTATGGAGATGGTTGGATGAAATCAATACCAAATTGTATATCGGCTAGTAGAATAATTTTTTCTTTGATCTTGATTTTCGTTAATCCATTAAGCATAACTTTTTACGCTGTATATATTATTTGTGGATTCAGTGATATTATGGATGGGTTTATTGCCAGAAGAACAGGGACAGCAAGCAGTTTTGGTGCAAAGATTGATTCAGTGGCTGATATGACAATGGTGGGTGTATTATTATTTGCGCTTTATCCAATCGTAAATCCTACTAGCAAAATCGTCATTTGGATTATTTTAATTGGTATCATTAGATTAGTAGCAATGGTTGTCGCCATGAAAAAATATAAAACATTTGCAAGTCTTCACACTTATGGAAATAAAATCACCGGTATAGTTTTATTCATATTCCCAATATTGCTTTCCTATATTCTTGCAACTGAACTGATGTATATAATTTGTGTAATGGCAAGCATATCAGCAATTGAAGAATTGATTATAGAGCTCACATCAAGTGAGCTGCAAGTTAACATAAAAAGTATATTCGCAAAATGAGAATAATTAAATCTGCACAAAACATTACGAAAATTTGCAGAAGATATTCGCTTTATCACATCTGAATTAGAGGAGGAGTAAAATGTTAAATGAATATGGTTTACTTAAAGAGTGAGATTATAGGCAAAATTAGAGTTGATTATAGTGATAATTTAGCATTTATATGTGGTTTTGGAATATTGCCTGATTTCAGAGGAAAAGGTTATGGTAAGGCAACTTTAATGGAAGTTTTACGTTTAATAAATGAAAAAAACATAAATGAGATAGAATTAGATGTAGAAACTAAAAACAGTAATCCACTAAATTTATATAAATCCGTTGGCTTTGAATAACAGTTTATAATGAATTATTATAGTTACATATAGAAATGGAGTTGAAGTTATGAATATTAGAAAGGCAGTGATAGCCGATTCCTCTGGTATTGCGAAAGTGCATGTTGCGGCATGGCATGAGACATATAAGGGATTGATTTGTGATGAATACTTGAATTCCATATCCTGCGACGAAAAAACTGAAAAGTGGAAAAAAATTATTCAGGACGATATGCAAACTGAAAGAGTGCATGTGATAGAAAACGAATCAAAAGATATAGTTGGATTCGCTTTTTATGGGATTAATAATGAAAAAGAGTATGAATATGATGCTGATTTACATGCCATGTATATTCTAAAAGCGTATCAAAATCGTGGATATGGGAGTAAACTCATAAAAATCGCAGTTAAAGAACTAGTTGATTTAGGGTGCAATTCATTAATCATTTGGGCTTTAAAGGATAATGTATATTGTAGGTTTTATGAAAAAATAGGAGGAATAAAAGTAGGGGAGAGACTGCATACATATGGAAATCAAAAAGTTAAATTGGTTGGATATGGCTGGAAGGATATTTGTTCTATTTTGAAATAATAGTAAGTGAAATAGTACAATAATTAATATTTCTACAATTACTTTTACGAAAGATATTATGATGAATAAGAGATGACATAAATAAAGAGATATGTTAGGATTATATGTATTATGAAAAGAGATTTTTTGCTGGTATAGTAGAGTTATATAGAGGTGTTGGAGTATGATTATTAATGTTGATTTACCTAAAATAAAACAAAAAATAGAATTTATGCAAAACAACTTAGACAAATTAAACAAATTGCAAATTCTCCCCAAAAATGAATTTATAGAAGACTTTCGCAATGTAGATAGTGCAAAGTATCTGCTACAGGTAACAATTGAAGCTATGATGGACATAAGTAGTCATATAATAGCTAGGATGAGACTGGGCAAGCCACAAACTAACAAGGAAATTTTTGAAATACTTGCAAAGGAAAATATTATAGAAGTAAAATATATAGATACGTATTTTGCTATGGCTAAATTTAGAAATAGAATTGTTCATATGTACTATGATGTTAGTGATGAAATGATTTATGAGATAAATCAAAATAATTTAGTAGACTTTGAGGCTTTTATAAAAAATATAGTTAATAATATCAATATGTAAGTAATAACTAAAAGTATTATTTACATAATGAAATTTATAAAAATAAGTGTAGATTAGGAGGAAACTAACAGTTAACAATAACATATATAAGTTTATATAATACTCTTATATTTATACATTGTTTATAGTAAATGCAAGTTTCACTTCGAAATAACAACTTAATAATCTTTTTAGGGCTTAAAGAAGGTATTTTAGCTAATACTAAAAAGGTAAATGAAATAAGAAAATTATTAAGGAGTTAGTAGAAGATGTTAACAGCAATTAAAGTTAGGTTAGAACCGAACAATAAGCAAATTTCTAAGCTGTTTCAATGCGCTGGAACTCCAAGATTTATTTATAATTGGACTTGTGCAAGACAAGAAGAAAATCATAAAAATGGTGGCAAATTTATATCAAATAATGACCTTAGGAAAGAAATAACACAACTAAAGAAAACGCATCAGTACCAATGGTTAAATTCTATCAGTAATAACGTAGCTAAACAGGCTGCTAAAGATGGTTGTGAAGCTTACATGTAATTTTTCAAGAAGTTAGCTGATAAGCCAAAATTCAAGAGCCGAAGGAGGTCTAAGCCGTCTTTCTATAATGACAATGTAAAAATTAAATTTACAGAAACTCATGTTCAATTAGAAAAGCTTGGAAAAGTGAAACTATCAGAGTACGGTAGAATAGCTACGAATGTTAAATACAGTAATCCAAGAATTAGCTTTAACGGTGTTCACTGGTATATTTCAGTAGGTGTCGAACTAATTCAAGCACCAGTAGAACTAACAGGGAAAAGTATTGGGATAGATCTTGGCCTGAAAGATTTAGCTATATGCTCTAATATTAAAGAACCTTATAAAAACATTAACAAGACTAAAAAAGTTAAAAAACTAGAAAAGAGATTACGTAGATTGCAACGTAAGGTATCTAGAAAATACCAATTAAATAAAAAAGGAGGAAGTTACGTTAAAACAAGCAATATTATAAAACTTGAAAAGCATATTATAAAATTACACAAAAATCTTGATAACATCGGAAATGATTACAGACATAAAGTAACTACAGAGATAGTGAAAACCAAACCATCTCGCATAGTTATGCAAACATTAAATGTAAAAGGAATGATGAAAAATAGACATTTATCTAAGGCTATCGCAAAACAAGGATTCTTTGAATTTAAAACCATGGTTAAATATAAATCAGAAAAATATGGTATTGAATTTGTAGAAGCTGACAGGTTTTATACATCATCAAAAACATGTTCATGTTGTGGATATGTTAAGCCAAAACTCTCACTGTAGAAAGAACCTTTGTATGTGAAAATTGTGGAGCTGTAATAAATAGAGATAAAAATGCAAGTATTAATTTATCAAGATATGAAATAGCATAAGTCACTTAAACGAATTACGCTATTGTGTAGGGTGAGTTACACCCGAATTTAAGCCTTTGGAAAAGTAAAAACCAAAGCTCTACTTTTGTGTGAATCACTTTGTGGTTCTATCAGTGTTATATCAAACGAAAGTAGTATATTCTTTGGAATTGCGAAATCGGATACGATGAATAAGGAAGTAAATTTAAACTTATATAATGTTACTATAGAGTTTTATAAAGTTTACGTAACGGATGTAACTTTGCTGAATATAGAAAATAAAATAGAAAACTTAAAAAAATATTTCAGTAGTCAGCCTAATATTTTAGGGGTATGGATCATAGGTTCTTATGGAACGGAATATCAAAGAGAGGATAGCGATATAGATTTTTCCATACTTTATGACAAGGATATAAACGATTTTG
This sequence comes from uncultured Clostridiaceae bacterium, assembly GCA_963725425.1. Classification (GTDB taxonomy): domain Bacteria; phylum Bacillota; class Clostridia; order Clostridiales; family Clostridiaceae; genus Clostridium_I. Next base: position 39,130 of record CAVRYJ010000040.1, on the reverse strand, counting down.
AAGAAATAAAAATTGCATGTGGTATCACTGATACAATTAAAATAGATAATATCGATACTATAAATATAAATAAAGCACCTATAACTCTTCAATTTAAAACTATAAAGGAAGGCAGAAATTTATATGAGTCAGACTATATTAAAGTTTGTGACTTTATAGAATATGTAATAAGAAACTATGGTGATAAAAAGTATTATTTGGATCAATTTGAAAAAGACTATTTTGCAAGTATTAAGTAAAATACTTGGTGTGTTTTTGAAAATATGAGATATGTATAGATACTGTGGTACTATAAATACCAATACAAGTGGATTAAAAAAACACTTTACATATTCCAATTGGAGAAAAAAGGAAGTCTGAATAATATTTTAGTAGTTATAAAAAATAGTTAAAAAACTCTGAGAGTGGTATCTTGGAGTTTTTATTTACAATTAAATTGTGTACGTAGAAAATAGCTACGCATTTTCTACCTATTATTATACATTTATGTTATCATTTAATTATGAGATATAAATGTAGATAAGATGCAGTAGTATTTGAAGTTACTTCGGAAGAGTATAATTATTTATCAATTATATTATAAAGTAAATATGGAGGATATTATGAAATTAGAAGAACTTAATCCCAAAGGTAGATTTAGCAATCGTGTAGAGAACTATGCAAAATATAGACCTCACTATCCTAATGAAATAATAAAATTCTTAAATACCACAATTGGATTAACTAAAGGAGATATTATTGCTGATATTGGTTCTGGAACAGGAATCTCTAGCAAATTATTTTTGGATAATGGGAACGAAGTATATGGTATTGAACCTAATGCAGAAATGAGGTCAGCAGGTGAAAAATATCTAATTAATTACAAAAATTTTTATTCGATAGATGCATCTTCTGAATATACGAAATTGGAATCAGAATCAGTAGATATAATTACATCAGGACAAGCATTTCATTGGTTTGAACCAGAACCTACAAAAAAAGAATTTCTCAGAATATTAAAGCCTGATGGATTCGTAGTAATATGCAATAACAGAAGAAAATTTAGTAATAGCCAATTTATGAATGAATATATGGAACTAATTGCAAAATATACAGAAAAAGAATCTAGGAATTCACTTAATACAGATTTACCTAAGTTCTTTGGTTTACAAACAATTCATAAAGAAGTATTCTCTAATGCTCAAGTGTTTAATTTAGAAAGATTAAAAGGGGATTTGGTATCTTATTCATATATTCCAAATGAAGAAGCCACCGAATTTAATCATATGATTTCAGAATTTGAACTTCTATTTAGAAAGTATAATAATAATGGAACATTGATTTTTGATTATGAAACAGTATTATATTATTGCAAAATACAGTAATTATTCCAGTGATGAAAATGGAGACTATGACCTAACGATAATGGCTGTAACAGTGGACTTTTTTCAAAAGATGGATGCAGAAGTAAACAAAGGTTTTTATAAAAAATATGATGAAAAAGATGAAAACGGAGAAATAAGTGTTTGTACTAGAAAGGCATGGGAAAAGGTATGGTCAGAGCAAAAATCGGGACATATACATAGAACCTTCACAGCAGATTTTGAGAGCACTGTTCCAGGTGAATATACGAAAGATGGCAAAGTACATTGCTATTTATATGTTACAATTCAGATAGTATAATTTTCCCAAATAAGGAGGCATCTAATGAATACTTTTAAATCGGCAACTGAACTAATGACTGAGCAATTAGGACATGATGTGGTAATATCTCTGGCAACATGCAAGGGAAATGGTGTAAACGTTCGTAATGTGAATGGATATTATAAAGACGGTTCGTTTTATGTTATAACACATATGTCCACGCACAAGATGAAAGAGATAGAGGAGAAATACAATGTGGCAATTTGTAAGGATTTGATGTGTGCACAGGGGATTGGTGAAAATCTTGGTAACCCAAAAATTGAGCAAAATCTAGCTTTAACAAAAGAATTACAAGAAGTTTTTATCGCATTTTATAACCTTCATGTAAATGAAGATGACACTGGAACATGTATTTTGAAAATAACGTTGACTTCGGCTGTAGTATTTAGTACAAATACGAAATATGTTATAGATTATGAAAATGGAACAGCGACTCAAACGCCATTTATAAACGATATTGTTCAATAAAATAAATCTGATAGCTTGAAGAACTGTCTATAATGAATTATTATAGTTACATAGAGATATGGAGGGAAAATATGATTTGGACATTAAAAAAAATATATTATAGAACAGTTCAGGCAGTAGTTAGAACTGGGGCTAAACTAGTACACTTTAAAGAACCTAAGTTAATCACTGGTGCAGGTAGTGTAAATAAATTATCAGATATAATGAAAGAACAACATATCGATAAAGCTCTAATTATAGTAAGCAAAACTATAATGAAATCAGGATTACTAGACAATGTTTTAGGAAAGCTAAAAGAAAATAATATATGTTATGAGATTTATGATAGTGTAAAACCTAATCCTACCATAGAAAATATTGAGGAATGTCTAAAAGTTTATCAAACTACTAATTGTAATGCTATAGCTGCAATCGGAGGAGGTTCCCCAATTGATTGTGCAAAGGTGGTAGCAGCAAGAGCTACTAATAGTAATTTACAAATTAAAGATTTAAGGGGTTTTCTAAAAGTAAAAAAGCCTATCCCACCACTTCTAGCAGTGCCTACTACTGCAGGAAGTGGATCAGAAGCTACCGTAGCTGCGGTAGTAACGGATTCTTCCACCCATGAAAAATATGCAATTGCAGATCTTAAACTCGTACCGGATTTTGCAATATTAGACCCAGAATTAACTGTGGGGGTCCCAAAGCAGCTCACTGCTTCAACTGGAATGGATGCATTGACCCATGCTATTGAAGCTTATGTTGGGAAAAATGGAACAAATTATACAAATGATAAAGCACTCAAAGCTGCTAAAATGATTATAGATAATTTGGAAATTGTGTATAAAGATGGAACCAATATAGAAGCACGTAATTCAATGCTGCTAGCATCAAATTATGCAGGAGCGGCTTTTACTAGAGCTTATGTTGGATATGTACATGCAATAGCTCATAGTATTGGTGGGTTATATGGGGTGGCGCATGGTCTAGCTAATGCCATAATACTTCCTAAGGTATTGGAGTATTATGGAGAATTAGTCTATAAAAAGTTATCTGAGATTGCTATTTATGTAAATTCGGGAAACAAAAATGAATCCCAAAAGGATTTAGCTCTAAAATTAATAGCAAAGATAAAGGATATGAATAAAAATATGAATATTCCTTTAGGCATTAAAGAACTAAGGAATGAGGATGTACATTTAATTGCACAAAGAGCTACTAAAGAAGGAAATCCAGGCTATCCAGTACCTAAAATAATAAGCATTAATGAGTGTGAAGAGATTGTAAGAAAGTTAATAATAAAATAGACTAGCATACTGGTTTCCTATTTTTGAACACGCATAACAACTAAGAATCTCAGCAAATGACAAGGAGCAGTTATGAAACCTTATAGTGTATTAAACAATTTAGTATTTTTAGATATAAAAACTACAGGCAATGATCCTAAAAATGATAAAATAATAAAAATCAGTGCCATTAAGATAAAAGAAAAAAAAGTCACTAAATTTGATGCTTTAGTTAATCCCAATAGATCTGTCCCACTAAGCATTTTGGGGTTTTACAAAGGAATTACTCAAGAAAAACTGAATAGTGCCTTGGAGTTTAATGAGGTTATGAAGAAATTAAAGGTTTTCATAGAAGACCTTCCTTTGGTATGTCATGATTTATCATTTCAAAAAAATTTCATAGCTGTAAATAATATGTTTTTAGATTCAGTAGAGCTTATTGCTATACTCTTTCCTGAACTTCCAGAGTTTAATCTTAAATATTTAACAAAAAAATTTATTCCTTATTATAAAGAAGAAAAGCGTAGGGAGCTTAGTTATGTTGAAGAAATAATAGAGGTACTTAATTTTTGTTTAAGCCGATTTTATTGTGAAAATGGGTATACTTTATCTATGAATTTTATAAATCTTGAGCAGTGGAACTGGTATAAATATATTTCAAATGTAAACATGGATGATGTGAAATGTTTTTTAGATAATAATGAAGCTATTACTTTAGCAAATAAAGAAAGAGAGCCCTATCCAGTTTTTGCTCTTAAGGATTATGAAAAACTTTTTGAAAACAAAAAGATCTGGAAAAGGAATGGCACAAGTTATACTTTAAGACCGGAGCAAATGGATGCATCAAAATTTGCACGAGAAGGTCTACAAAATGAAAAAATTACTATAATGGAAGCACCAACAGGTCTTGGGAAAAGCATGGCTTATCTACTTCCAGCTATTATACATACTCATCTTAAGCAAGAAAAAATCATTATATCTACTAATACTAAGGGATTGCAAAATCAGCTTGTAGATAAGGACATTCCCAATCTTTTAGAAGCATTAGATTTAAAAAGGGATATTAAGTATACATTAATAAAAGGGAAAAATAATTATCTATGTATTGATGGATTTGAGGATATAGAGTTTCCAAAGGACATGAAAACCCTTATTGGCTATGTGTATTTAAAAAGACTTATAACAGAAAAGGGAATTGGAGATATAGAAGATATAAGTGATGATATAAAAGAAAAGTTCAATTTAAAGGAATTACTAGAGAAGTGCATATGTGATACTGAACTTTGTGATCCGGAAAAATGCAAATATAAAGAGAGATGTTATTATGCTTTAAAGGTTGAAGCTATAAAGGAGTCACAACTTATTGTAGTAAATCATTCACTATTGCTAAGGTGGTCTTATCAAAGCATCGCTCCACTTGAGAATATTGTGGTGGATGAAGCTCATAATTTATCAAAAGAAGTCTATGAAGCTTATGAAGAAAATTTGATTTCATACGAATTTGAAAATTTTTTAAAGGATATATGTGACAGCTCTGAAAAGAGTGGATATCTATATTATTTATCAACAAGAACTAAAAAGGACACTTTGCCTTTAAGCGAAGTAGAAGCTGATATAGAGAGGTGCAGCAATGAAATTAGAAATATTAAGGGTGCTTTTGAAAACTATGTGGTAAGCAGTAAAATAAGCAGAGAATACAATATTAAAGAACATTTAAATAAAAGTAATTCTAATATAGCAATGATAATAAAATATTTAGTATGTCTTAAAGGAGACATGGCAAGACTTAATATAGATTTAGATAAAGCAGTTTCGGTTCTCAAAAATATATCTAACATGGAAAAGGATAAAAGGCTTAAGATATTAATAGAAAAAGTAGAAGTTATAAATGATTATATTAGGTTTTTAGAAGATATATCTAATCAAAGTGAAGAGGATTATTGCTTTTACTTTGAAGTAGATAAAAATTTTAATTGGTGGAAGATAGCCAGCATTCCATTAGATGTATCAGGTGCCTTTTATGAAAAGGTCCTAAAGTGCGTTAAAAGTTGCCTGTTTTTATCTGCAACTTTAAGTACTGATAACAGCTACAATAATTTAAAAAGCACATTAGGCATTAATATTGCAAAGTCTCAAAATAAAGAAATAGTAGAAGTAATGCCTATAAAACCAATCTTTAAATATAGAGATAAAAGTGCAATTTATGCTATAGAAAATATGAATCCAAATGATGTAGAAGCTTTTTCAGAGGAAATGAAAAAATTTGTTGTGGAACTTGCACGTAATGTTGAAGGCAATATTATTGTGCTTTTCACAAGTATAAAAAGGCTTAATGCATTTAAAAATAAAGCTACAGATGATCTTAACACACTTGGAATTAGCGTTGTGGAAGGTAAAAAAGATATAGAGAAACTTAAATCAAGAGAAGGCAGACACATTCTCCTAGGTTCAAAGGGATTTTTTGAAGGTATAGATATTCCAGGGGATACTATGACAACTGTAGTTTTAGACAAAGTGCCTAATATAAATAGCAATGAACCTTTTTATAAGTCATTAATAGAAAAAAATGTTGAAAAGGGTGGCAATTATTGGAGTGCCTATTCAAAAGTTAATTTTCCAATCGTGTCTATAGATTTGAAGCAAATTTATGGAAGACTTATACGGACTGAATATGATTACGGAGCTCTATTTATTATGAGCAAATTTGATTGCAATAACCCTACAGTAAAAAAACTTGAAAATCAGCTTTATGGTGTTCCTATTATAAGGAAAAGCGGCGATTTGATTTTTGAAGATTTAAATTTAAGGCGAGTAAGGTGGAAACAAATAAACCTTTACAAGATAATGAAGGAAGTAAAGGGTTCTTTAAAAAAATCTATTTCAGAAAAAAAGAGTGATAGAAAAATCAAATCACTTAAAGAAACTGAGGATTTTATAAATCTTTTTTGTCTTTAGAGTATAAGAAAAGAAATTTGAAATATGATGTGAATATTTCTATAGAAGGAAAATTAGTAATTTATATTGGTGATAAAGAAATAAAATTAGGTAAAAACACTGCGAATATAAAACAGTATTTTAATGATGTTATATAAAGTGAGGAGAATTAGAATATGGCTAAAAGTAAGGTTAGAAAGAAAAAAATCCGGAATAGCAACAGGTGTAATAAAAATTCAAACCAAGGGTTTGAAAGAAAAAACAAAAAATGTCAGAAATTATATTAGAATTTGCTGATCCTTTGCTTAAAGATGCAAAGGACAATAAAATTAGAATCGAGAGCGCAGTAGGTTTTTCAGTAGTAGTTTGGAATTTGTCTTTATTTCCAGAAGATAAATTTATAGAGGGTAGAGAAAGTATTATTAGAGAAAGTAAATTTAAGGATGAAGCGAAGATCACAGAGATGGAAAATTTAATTAATATGCTTTTAGAGAGAAAAGAGAAGTATTTTAAAAAAGAGAGAAGGGTGGTTTCTCATTATTATATAGATTATAATGGGAATGAAATGCGACTGGACGTGGTATCAGGAGATATAGGCTAGCAGTATTGAATAATTAACCTACCCATTTTCAACTCTATTTGAAAAAAATCTTGAAAACGTTTAATTAAGGTTGTACAATAAAACTATGGTAATAATAATAAATATTTACAAATATGGTTTTAATATTTAAGGAGATTAACTTTATTTTAATAACTGTAGCCTTTATTTTAATTTCTATAACATTTTATATTTTGCCAATTATATCTAGATTTTCTTTCAGAAAAAAAGATGTAATGAAAATTTCTAACTCTATTGTACTATTTTTCTTTTGGAGTGCGCTTTGCTATTTAGTTATGTTTAATGAAAAATCAATCATAATGGATTTAGAGGGGAAATGTGCAAGTTTTGAAGATGGATATATAAGTATAGATAAAACAGAGAAATGAGGTTGAGATATGAGCATAATAAAAAGGTTTTTTAAAAAAACAAGTGATTATGTATAAGTTTAATAGGTGGTTTAAGAATTTGAAAATATCTACAAAAATTATATTTTATTATTTAGTCATATTTATACTTTCAATATCATTTATCATCTTCTTTTTTATACAAACAGACAAGAAAACTATATCCGATAAAGTAAAGCAAATGTCTGTAGATGCTGTAAAATCAGTAAGTTCAAAGATGGATTATATAATTAATATCACAGATAATCAGTCCATGATGTTAATCTCAAGTCAGACAATCCAAAATATTTTAAGAAACGGCAGCGAGAAAAGCAATTTTACATATCAGCAGGAAATAGACAATTATATGGCAGACTTTATGAATTTTAATGACAATATCTCTTCAATCTACCTTTTCGATAATTATGGCAATAAATATTTTATTGATAATACAGCTCAAACAAAGAATATAAATCTGCAGGCTATAAAAACTTCTAGCTGGTATAACAATCTGCTTGAATTGCGCGGAAGATATTTATTGAAATTAAACGGTGGAGGCACATTTCAAAGTGGTTCTCAAAATTATGTTTCCATGATAAGGTTGATAAATGACTTAAATACACAAAAAATCATTGGAGTAATGGTAATTAATATTCCAGACCAATACATTAAAGATAGATTGTATGATGGTAATGCATCCGTACGAAACATTATTTTGCTAGATGAAAAAAATCATAATATTATCAATGCAGATTTGCCTGCCAATAAAAAGTTATTGCAGAGTTTTAATTATAACAGCAAAAATTACTCAGCAATACAAAATATCAATTCAAAACAATATATAATAACAGAATTGGAAAACCAATATGGCTGGAAAATTATAAGTATTAATTTATTTAACGAATTATCCACAGTGAACCAAAGCTATAATGTTGTCTTATTAATTGGAATAATAGTAAATGGCGTTTTACTTATTGTAGGCCTTTTATTTTCTTCACTTATTATAACTAGGCCTATACAAACACTTATTCAAGCAATGAAGGAAGTAGAACTTGGCAAATTCAAAGAAGTAAATATAAAAACGGGTAATGATGAAATAGGTGAGCTAAAAAATATTTATAACATAATGATTCGTCAAATTAAAAAACTTTTTATAGATATTATTGAAGAAAATAGGACAAAGAGGAAAGCCGAACTTGATGTGCTTCAAGAGCAGATTAAACCTCATTTTCTTTATAATTCCCTTGATGCCATAAGTTCACTGATTTTATCCAAAGAAAATGACCAAGCCTTTGAATTTGTTAAGGCATTAGGCCAGTTCTATAGATTATTTTTAAGCAATGGGAATGAGGAGATTACTATTAAAGAAGAAATAACTATGGTAAGAAATTATCTTACAGTTCAAAAATAAGATTATGTGGCAGATTTACAACAGATATTAACATTGACCACAGAGTGCTTAATATTAAAATACCACGCCTTACTTTGCAGCCTCTTGTTGAAAATGCAATAAATCATGGTATAAGGGGAAAATTGGGAGCTGGTAAAATTACAATTTATGCTATGTATTATGAAGACCACATTATACTGTCTGTGGAGGATGATGGTATAGGTATTGATGAAAAAATAATTAAAAATATTAAAAAAGGTATATTTACCGGTGTTGGTCTTAGAGCAACAATAGAGAGGTTGAATATCTATTATGATTCAGAAAATATAATCGATATTCAAAGTGAAAAAGGTAATGGCACAAAAGTAACAATGACTATTCCACAAGTAAAGGAGTCTTAATAATGTCAGAAACATCAAAAAAAATTAGGGTGGTTGTAGTTGATGATGAACCCCTTGAAATAAATTTAATCAAAAACTGTATTGACTGGAAATTTCTTGATATGGAAATAGTCGGCGAAGCACAAAATGCTATTTCAGGAATGGATCTTGTTGAAGAATTGTCTCCAGATATTCTATTCACGGATATAAATATGCCCATAATTGACGGTATTAAATTTAGTGAGATGGTAATTCAAAGGCGCCCTAAAACTAAAATTGTAATACTATCAGGATATGATGATTTTGACTATGCACAAAAAAGCATAAAAATTGGAGTTTTAGATTTTCTGCTAAAACCAATAAATAATGATGAGGTTTTTAAGTCAGCATCAAAACTTAAAAATATTATTGATTATGAGAGGGAAAGTTACAATGAATATAATTCGCTAAAAAAACAATTAAGCGACAACCTTCCTTACATTAAAGAAAAGTTCCTCATTGAACTTCTTAGTAGAAATTTTGAGACCGAAAAAATCATAAACAAGGCTTCGTTTTTAGGGTTGCGTTTTAAATATCAAAGTGCTCAGGTTGCTGCAATAGAAATTAACAGTTCAAGTATCGATGATGATAATGTAAATAATTGGACATATTTTATACGGAATATAAAAACAATGAATATGATAAAGGATTTTTTTCAGAGAGATGAATTTATCTATATTTTTTATGATACGTTAAACAGAATTATTATTTTGAACAATAATGAAAATATAGATCTTTTGAGAAATGTGAAACCCTAAAAACAAAAATTATTGATAATACACAATACTCTGTGAGTATTGGACTTGGAGGAATTAAAAAACATATGTGGGAAATCCACACTTCATACAAAGAATCCTTGGATGCTTTAAAATACAGGGTTACTGTGGGAAATAATATAGTTATTCTTTATGATCATATTAATATTGGTAATAATAATAATATCTATAATATAAATGAACTAAATGAAAAAATGAGTTTTTATTTAAAGTCAGGATTATACGACAAAGCTGCTTTTCTGGTCAATCAATATTTTGAAAATATTGATCTAAAGAGTAAAAATACTTTAAAGGATATACGAGTAATTGTAATGAATATTATAGCTATTAATTTTAAAACATTAATAGGCATGGGTATAGATAATACTGATGAAATATATAACTCACAGATTGCGTCATTTAATGAACTTCTTTTACTCGATACGCTTCCGGATACAATAAAATTTTTACATAAAATTATATTTGAATCCATTAAAACAATCAATGCCCAGCAAACAAGGCAAATTGACGATATAATAATAAAAGCCAAGAAATATATTGATGATAATCTTGGTGACAATGAACTGTCGCTTTCTTTGATTGCAAAACACTTGTATTTAAACCCAAGCTATTTAAGCCGCATGTTTAAAAAAGAGATAGGCATAAGTTTTGTAGAATATCTTACAAAAATACGTATGGAAAAGGCCATTGAGCTTTTGAAAGAAGGATATATGAAAGCTTTCGAAATTGCTGATCGCATTGGTATTTCAGATCCCAATTATTTTTCTACCTGTTTTAAAAAATATACAAGTTTATCTATAAGCGAATATAAAAAAATTATTAATAATAGCAAACTCAAAGATAATGGATACGTAAAAATGAAATCTGCAAATTAGAACCTTTGCATCTCATTTTTAAAAGGAGTTTAAAGAAAACTACCGAACTTATAAATCAGTCCGGTAGTTTTTTACCAATGTGTAGTGAATTTTATATTTGTTTTAAAGAAGCATCATTTATACTTCAGTATTATTTGTTTGCACCAACCTGCAGTTGCATCTGTTTAGCAAAATCCGCAGGTGTAATCTGGCCACCAAAGATTTTAGCTACAAGATCCTGATGATTCTGTGCATCGGCACCTTCAAGATAAAGGTCCCAAGCTGGAACACTTGCTTTTGATCCAGCAACTATATCAGACATGATCTGCTTTGAAAGCGGATCAATTTTTGATTGATCAACATCATTATATTTCCATTCAGGTAGACCTGCGCCTGTTAAATAGAACTGGGAAGAAAGATTCTGAGCAAGGAATTTAGCAGCTTTTACAGCATCGGTTTTATCTTTTGTGTCAGCGTTTACAAGAAGGCAATCTGCACCACCACCAAGATAATCATTAGATTCACTGCTTCCACCGCTGATTGATGGGAATTTTACAGCTATTATTTTGCCTTTCATTGGTGAAGCATCAATAGTTCCAGCATCAAAGTTTCCTCCAAAATACATTGGAATCTTTCCTTGAGTTAGTTGTACAGTTGAATCATCTCTTGTAATACTTAATGCACCTGGGTCAAAAGCCTGGGCCTTAACAAGTTCCTGCAGTTTCTCTGCAGCATTTATAAATGCAGGGTTATCAAAAGATGTCTTTTTATTCAGAGCATCCAGGCTAAGCTGTGAACCTGCCATACGAAGAGCTATCATATCATAGTACCACATACCTGGCCATTCATCCTTTTCACCAACAGCCATCGGTGTAATACCTTTTGCTCTAAAGGCTTTAACTGCAGCCAGCAATTCATCAAATGTAGTTGGTATCTTTATACCATTGCTATCAAACATGTCTTTGTTGACATATAATGCTCCAGCCTGCTGATTATATGTCAACCCATAAACCTTGCTATTATAAGTTACATTTGTTAATGCACCAGGAAGCATCTTATCCTTTGTTCCGTCATTGAGATAACTATCCAAAGGAAGTATTTTACCTGCGTCTACAAAAGGTTTCGTAAAACCGCCTGCCCATGAATACATTATGTCAGGAGCATCACCTCCAGCAATAGCTGCTTTGATTTTTGTCTTATATGCATTGTTTTCTGTCACACTTGATACAATCTGGACATTTGGATTTTTCGTGTTCCATTCTTTTACAACATTGTTTACTGCTGTCTTTCCAGGGTCAGTAGTTGCAATGTTCCAGAAAGTCAAAGTTACTTTTTTGAAGTGTTACTTGAGCTTGTGCTGGATGATTGGCATCCTGCAAGGCCTAGCAGCATGGAACCAACCAAAAGAGGAATTGCTAAGTTTTTTGTTAATTTTCTCATTTTTCTCCCACCCTTTTAAATAATTTTAATTTTAGTAAATGTTTACATTTATATAATAACTCACAAAATGTTAAATAAACATTAACTTTTTGTACATACTTCTTTAATTTTTTTACTACATCTTCTCTTAAAGCAATAGCAGCATTTCTTTGATATAATCCAATAAGCTTTCCCAGTTCCAAAGTATCAGCTTAAGTCTTAGTAAAGTATATCTATATTATAATAAATGTTAAATATCATTTTTATACATTGGCAAAAATTCAAAGATTTTAGTAATGAAATTATATTAAAATTTTAAATAAAACGGTTATTATTAATAATAAAGAAATTAATTTACTATAAGGGGCTGATATGTGTATGGAGAATATGTTGAAGAACAAAAAGGCAATATTCTTGTTTGTTTTCCCAGCGTTTCTTATCTTCTTTGTAATCGTTTTGCTTCCAATCTTCTTTTCTTTTCAGTACAGTTTGCTTAAGTGGGACGGTATAAGCAAAGGTGTTTATATAGGGTTGCAGAACTATAAAAACTTATTTATTAGTAATAGTGATGGGTTCTTAAAATCTGTAGGGAATTCGTTATTACTGGCTGTATTATCTGTTTGCATTCAATTGCCTATTTCACTTTTCCTCGCGCTTGTTCTGGCAAGAGGAATACGTGGCGAAAAGTTTTTCAGGACAATATATTTTATACCGGTAATTTTAGCAACTGTTGCTGTAGGGCAGCTCTGGATGAAAATATATAACTCAGATTATGGCCTTTTAAATGTCATACTTTCAAAACTAGGGCTAAAGTTCCTTGAAAACCAATGGCTTGCTAATACTAAGACTGTTTTGGGAGCGGTTTTTATACCAATTTTGTGGCAATATATAGGTTATCATATGCTTCTTATGTATGCATCCGCCAAATCAATTTCTCCAGATATATATGAGGCTGCAAGGATTGACGGTGCCAGTGAGAGCACTATAGCATTCAAAATAACAATACCTCTCATAAAGCCAATACTAAAGGTATGTGTTGTTTTTGCCGTAATAGGGTCATTCAAATCATTTGATTTGATATATGTGCTTACTAATGGAGGGCCGCTTCATGCTAGTGAAGTTCCAACAACGCTTATGTATACTGATATTTTTAATAAATATCAATATGGCTATGGAAGTGCAATGGCAATATTCATCGTAGTCGAATGTTGTATATGCACGATCTTGATTAACAAACTTTTTGGGAAAGAAAATAACTAGGCTAAGGAGTGTGGGCGATATGAAAAATATTATAAATAGTGCAAAAGCATCAGAAAAAGTCTTCAAAGTCCGACGTGTTTCTTTGAGAAAAATAGGAAAATTTATACTCTTCATATTTTTAAGCGTGTGGGCTTTTATACAAATATATCCTCTTTTTTGGTTGTTCCTTTTCTCATTTAAAAACAACGATGAGATTTTCGGAGGTAATATAATGGGTCTGCCGCATAAATGGATGGTATCAAATTATACCACGGCTTTGACAAGCGGCAATGTATTCAGGTATTTCTTGAATAGTGTTATAGTTACGGGTATGACCATTATTATATCAAGCATTTTAATAGCGACTGCATCGTATGCAATTGCACGTATGAAATGGAAGTTAAGCAAACCGGTTTTGTTTATATTCCTGATGGGTATGATGATACCAATTCAAGCAACAGTACTGCCACTATTTTTAATCCTTCAAAAGGTTAATCTTTTAAATACATATTTTGCGCTTATAATACCTTATGTTGCATTTGCACTACCTATGGGCATATTCATCCTAACGAGTTTCATGCTTAATATACCTCCTGAACTCGAGGAAGCAGCCTGCATTGATGGCTGCAATATATATCAGATATTCATGAAAATAATAGTTCCTATTGTAAGGCCCGCTCTTGCTACCATTGCTATTTTTACTTATCTCTCTTCATGGAATGAGCTGATGTTTGCAAATACATTTATCAATGATGATGTTAAGAAAACATTAACCGTGGGAATAATGTCCCTTTCAGGGCAATATTCCACTAACTGGGGGCCTATTGGCGCAGGGCTTGTTCTTGCAACGGTTCCAACTATTATTATATATGCATTACTGAGTGAGCAGGTTCAGCAGAGCTTGGTTGCTGGAGCTGTAAAAGGTTGATAACTGAAGCTCCAAGGGGAAGTAGACTGTATCCAAGGTTAGTTACAAGTATTCTTTACCTTAACTCCAAGTAATGGCACTAATAAAAGCCCTGTTACTAATATAAATATCCCTGATATAATTAGTATTATATTTAAAGGAATATATGTAATTATGGTTGAACCTAGCAGTGTGCCTAATGGAACAGATACACTGCATAAGGTGCTAGCTAATGCCATTACCCTACCCATTTTATCTTTAGGTATCAGTGTTTGGTAGAGGGTGCTTATTCCAACACTGGCCATTGCGATACCTAATCCTAAAATAGCTTCGGCCGATAGTACAACATAATAATTCGGAACTAACCCTAAAAGTGCCACTGCTGTTCCCTCTATACATAGACCTATTATTGTCATTTTGTATTTATCATTAAAGATATTTACCATTATAAGTAAAGCTCCAATTAGTGCTCCTACAGATATAGCAGAGTTCATCATTCCAAATCCGGTGGAGCCAACATTAAGAATTTTAGTTGACAGTATAGTTTCATAAATTGATAGGGGAGCTAAGAAAAAATTTATAATAACGCCTCCTGCCATCACAAGATATAATAGTGACCTATTTTTCGCTACATAGATTAACCCTTCCTTAAACTGTGAAGCTATTCCATGGGTACTCGTTTCAATAATAATTTTAGGTATTACTATAAAACTTTCTATAATGGCGCAAATTAAAAAAGATAACCCATTTATGAAAAATAACAATCCTATATTAATAAAGGCTATAAGTATACCTGCCAGTACTGGTCCTAATATATTTGTTATTTGAGAGGTCATTTGATTTAGTGTATTTGCATCCTTCAAGTCTTTTTCTTCCACTATAACTGGGATAGAAGATGATATTGCTGGATTAAATACCGCTGTAACTATGGAAGATAGTATCATGAAAATATATGGAGTATAAATAGGATAGCTATCTACAAAAATAAAGTAACTAAATATCAGCATTATAATTCCATTTAGGATATCAGCATTAATTATAATTTTTTTCTTGTCAAGCCTATCTGCAAAAACACCAGCTAGTGGTGCTATTAAAACAGATGGTACAGTAAAACACAAAACACTTAATCCAAGTGCAATAGATGACCCTGTTTTCTTATACATATACCACATTAATGCAATATCGTATAATGTCGTTCCTAATTTTGAAATATTTTGGGCTAACCATAAAAGCATAAAATCTTTATTTCTAAGTACTTTCATTACATACCTCCTATTGATATCGAACTTATAGTTTCATTTACATAGAATATACACTTAAAAAAAGGGCTAACTCTAAGTTAGCATGTTTTCAAATTGTTTTAATAACTTCCTAATGTTATCTTTATTAACCTGATAGTAAACCTTATTTTCTTCCCTCACTGGGGTTATGACTCCTATATTGGTAAGAAGAGACAGATGGTGTGAGATGGTTGAACTTGAAATTCCTAGTTTCTGAGATAGTTCATAACCATAGCAAGGGGTAGTATTCAAAATTTCAATGGTTTTAATACGGTTTTCATCACTTAAAACTTTTATGGCAGTAAGAACTCTTTCAGATGAAATATCATCTGAAAATTCAAATTCAGGCTGAGATGTACCGTAAAGGTATATTAACCTTTGTCCCTCCTCAAAGTAGGAGAAAAGGGAAGCGGTATTGTAGTAATATGATGGTATAAGTATGATTTTATCATTGGTATTTTCTAAGTCAAAAGTAAGTAGCTTATCAAGCACTTCATAAGGTCTTTTTCTTAGCTTTTCTTCCATATAGGTAATACTTTTAATATGGGATTTTTGTAGCATATCTAAGTTCTCCTTAAATATTGTTATGTAAAAATCATTTAAAAGGGTTATAAATCTTTTTTTAGTTTCATCAGGTGCAGAGCAAAAATAGGTTAGTTTCCATTTTTCTACCTCAGGTAATGAAGAACTATCTAAAAAACTCTTAACTTCTATAGGATTATCAATGCTTCGAAGCATTTGGTCTTGACTATAACCAGTGTTGAAAAAGTTTTTAATCAGATCTTTTGCTGGGTACTTATCCATAAAATGAAAAAAGTTATCTATGTTTTCATAGCAACCATTTTCCCAAATAAGTTGAACTAAAGACAAACCTAAGAAGCTTTCATAATTAAAGAATACATTTATATCCTCTCTCATGTTATCTGTTAATTTTGACCTACTCTTCGTCACCCATTTCGTTAAATCCTCTGAAACATACTTGAGTTTTTGTTGGTCTTGGGGAAGCAGTTGTTCATGACATTCTAGCCTAAACATAGAAGCTAACAACTCATATACCATGGAACTTGCAATGTGAATTTTATCTTTTAACATCTTCATTGAATAACCACCTTTGATGAACAGAAGTTTATATTTTACTATCATAATAAATTATACATCTATTACGATATACGTCAATAGTATTTTCCGATTTATATCGAACGTTAAATTCGTAATTTATGACATTGGTATCTCATACTAGTATAATAGAAGGCGGAACTCATGATATTATATTAAAGAAAAATAATTATTAATACAAATAAGTCATATGAAAGAAAATAATAACAACTATTATAATCACGGAAACTTTTACCCTGAAATATGGGTAGGAATACTTTTATTTTGTCAAGAGGATGTATATGAAGGATATTTATAATATTGGAATATGATAAGTTTTTATGTTATAATCAATATATCATTAAGGAATATATATACAAAAATGCAACTTATTCTGTCTAAGTATGAAAAACATACTACTATGATTTATATGGAATGCTTTGAATGAACTATATATATGTGGTAAGTAGCAAACGGGGCATTACCAATTTCAGAAATAAAATACTAAAATGGCAGTATAAAGGTTTAGAATGTGCCTTAAAATGATTTTGAAAATCAGTTTAAGGCACATGCTTTTTTAGCAAATTGCTTTAGAAAATTTACTGGTCTTTTATATACTGACATATTTCACTATAGCCTCCCGCTATAATAAAACTAAGAATTTTTTCCGTAAAGCTGGGATACATGTGTAATTTTATCATTAGGTGTAAAAGCAGGTAGAGTTATTTAAAAATATAGCATGAGAAACTTATGTTATTGAACATTGTAATTCAAAAGTCGGGACTTTATGGAATGCTACAAAGACTGGTTTTGATGCTACAACGGAATTATGAAATATAAGCATGATGGGATGGATGAAAAGGATTAAATGAGACAACAATAGGAGAGATAAATAGTGTTTAATTCATATGTTGAAAAAAAATTTGCTTTATATATACTAATGCTTAATTTATTTATTGCGTTACTGGGACAAGGCATGGTTATTCCAATTTTACCGGATTATTTAAAACAATTTAATGCAGCTGGAACGGCAGCAGGGTACTTAGTGGCTGCTTTTGGAGCAGCGCAATTCCTCTTTTCACCTATAGGGGGGCGACTTTCAGACAAGTATGGAAGAAAAAAAATGATCTTATCTGGTCTGCTTTTTACAGTTATTTCTGATTTTATATTTGCAATCGCTCATAAATTATTAATTTTATACATAGCACGTTTTATAGGAGGAATTGGACTGGGAATTATGGTACCATCTGCCCTTGCATGTGTAGCAGATATGACAACAAAAGAAACTCGTGCAAAGGGGATGGGGTACTTAAGTGCTTCTATGAATTTAGGAATGGTACTAGGACCTGGAATAGGAGGGCTTATAGCTGGATTTGGAATACGGGTACCGTATTTTTTTGCATCTGCTTTAGGTCTTATTGCAACCTTATTAACATTTATACTTCCAGAGACACTGCCTTTAGAAAAAAGGAGTGCATCAAAAACTTCTGAGAAGCAGGAATCTATTTGCAAACAACTCCTAAAGTCCTTTCGCTCACCATATTTTCGATACTTATTACTTATACTTGTTATGACTTTTGGTTTAGTAAACTATGAAACGGTATTTTCACTATATGTAGAGAAAAAATATGGATTTACATCTCGAGAAATTTCTATCCTAATAACATTAGGAGCAGCTATTGGAATTATAGTTCAGGTGTGCCTTATAGATAAAGTAATAAAACGTTATGGAGAATATAAATTAATTAGATTTTCTTTGCTGATGACAGCAGTTGCCCTTTTCTTAATGCTAGTAAAAGTTAATTTTATATACCTTTTAGCTGTGTCTTCCATATTTTTTGCATTTAATTCATTTTTGAGACCAACAGTAAATACAATGCTTTCAAATGAAGCAGGTGATCAGCAAGGTTTTGTTTCTGGACTAAATAATACTTATAATAGTATGGGTAATATAATTGGACCTATAATGGCTGGAAATTTGTTCGACATACATATGAATTTACCATATACTGTGGGTGCTTTCATTCTTCTTGGAACCATAGGTTTAACTAAGAAAGACAAAAAAATACAAAAAAATACAAAAGTAAGGAGTGATAATCCTAAAGATAAATGCGAATAAGGCATCATTAACCTAAAGATATATTTCAAGATTATAACATAGTATATTTAATTACTGAAATTGATTGAAAGCAAAAAAAACAGTTAATTCTGGTCTCTTTTGTTTTTAGTCATGTTTACGCCAATTTCAAAGGCTTTTTCACAATCTAAAGGAAATTGAATGCTTTTTTGTTTAGCTTTATCTTCTTCTGAAAAAAGATCAGACTTATATTTTGAATAATCATCAAATTGATATGTATTATTTGAATGCATCGATTCTGGTTTTGAAAATATGGCTTGAATATATGATTCAATTTGATTAAAGGTATTTACATAACCATTTTTTACCATTCGTTCTTCTGTTACATTCATTGTGTAAATAAAAGCTGTTGGCATTTTTTTAGGGGCCAGGGAAGTATGGTTATCGTCATAAGTAAGGTAAGGAAATAACAATCTTTCTAAAAACGATTTTAATTCACCGGTTATATTTTGAAAATAGATTGGTGAACCAAAAATAATCCCATCGGCTTGAGACACATTTTCTATAATTTCAGTAATATCATCTCTTAATGCACATTTTCCATAACTTTTACCATCAATTCTTTTACATGCAAAACAGCTTTTACATCCACTAAAATTATAGTCGTATAAATTTATAACTTCAGTTTGGACTTCCTCAGTTTTCACTGAGAATTTTACGCCATCAAGCGCTTTTTTTAGTAAGGTAGCTGTATTTTTATTTTTTCTTGGACTTCCGTTAATAGCATAAATTTTCATTATAAAACACTCCTAGTTTTTTTAGTTTGTAATAAGTTAAGTTTTTCTGCTATAATCAATATATCACAAAGACATAAATGTACAAGTATGCAGTTTCTTCTGTTTAAGTATGAAAAACATACTATTAAAGATTATAAGGAGTACTATGAATAATAATATTATCAATAATGAAGAATTTGCTAATGAAAATATATATGAAAAACAATGTCCTATAATATATGCTCTTGATATTGTTGGACAAAAATGGAAATTACCAATCATGTGGTATTTGTTTGAAAACCAGATCATTAGATATAATGAATTAAAACGTAGTATTGGTGGTATCACTAATATGATGCTTACAAAATCTTTAAAAGAGCTAGAGGGTAATAAACTTATAACTCGCACACAATATAATGAAATTCCACCTAGGGTTGAATATTCATTAACAGAAAGAGGAAAAGGATTGATCCCTGCATTGAATGAATTATATATATGGGGTAAGCAGCAAATGGATTTTCATAAATATGAGGGGGATGTAAACAATGAAAAAAGAATTAAATTTTGAAATGAAAACAAGGAAACTAGGGAATAGTGATTTAGTAGTTTCATCAGAGCACTTGAAATAAAATTGACTCCAGAAGATTTATCACGGATTGATGAAATTAGCCCCAAAAATATTGCACATGGTAATAGGTATAGTGATGCAGGGATTAAAACTGTTAATTTGTAAAAGATAAGAATACTTAATAAATTTATCAGTTAAATGAGTTTATCGTGTGTCTTATGGCATCATCAAAGAAATAACAAGTCAGTATTCTGGTCTATTTTGTCCGATGACCACCTTCTTCTATTAAGTGGAAGATGGTGGTCACTGGATAACGATTTCTAAGTTTCAGATGCCTTAAATGATTTGAAAAATCAATTTAAGACACATGTTTTTCATAAAATTATGGTGAATTACTGGTGATTTATATCTTGACACCGTTCCCCATAACCACCCGCCATAATAAAAGGAAGAATCTCTTCTGTAAAAGTCGAAGATGTAGTTAATGGTTCTTTCATATGCCAATCATAAACTGCACCACAAATGGAACAAGCTATCATTGTAGCCAATAAATCAATGATTCTTTTCTCGTTATCAGTGGAATTTATATTTTTTGTTAACAAAGAAGTTATTATCTCCTCTAATTGTGATTTCACTTTTATTTCAATTATAGGAGTTAATGATTTATAGCTTGGTTTACATAGATTGCGTAAATTTTCATGATAATCGCATACAGAAAGAATTAAATTCCGCATGGTTCCTTCTGACGCCTGGGCTTGCGGCTGAATCCTTTTGGATACGAAAGCCATGAATGTATCAGAAATAATAGATTCTATTAGTACATATTTATCACTATAATGTGCGTAGAAGGTAGCTCTATTTATTGTAGCTCTCTCAGTAATATCCCTAACAGTGATAGTATTAAAGTCTTTCTCTTTGGACAGTGAAATGAAAGCATCTTGTATTAAAATACGAGTTCTAATAACTCTAGGATCAGTTTTATTAATTTTGGCTAGCATATGGATTTCCCCTTTATTTATTTATCTAGTATAGATACTTATACACTGATAGATTTTAATTATTCAAATCTTTTATTTTATGTTTTTTTGTACTTATATTGGCAACACCATGGCTATTATGTTGATTAAGCAACGGTATGATTTATTTGTTGGTTGCAATAATGAGTATTACATATTATTATGATTATTGTAACATACAGTAGTAGTTTAAACAACTTGCGTTGTTTAAGACATCATTGTTGTAAAAATATAAAAAATTATATCTAAAAAGGAGAAAAATAATATATAATGGATAAAATATAATTCACTATATATTTTAGATTTAATTAATATCAACTAAAAGATGGAGGCGTTCAATTGATAAACACAAAAACAAAAAAATTAGCACCAGAAAAATCTGTGGTAGGTCCGATAATAGCGATTATTGTGGGAATGTTTATGGTAAGTCTAGATAGTTCTGTTTTGAACGTTGCTATTCCAGGAATAGTTAAATATTTTGGAAGTAACCTTTCAACGATACAATGGACAATAACTGGATATGCACTGGCACTTGCTGCGGTTATTCCATTAGCAGGGTGGATGACAGATCGTTTTGGTACAAAACGAATTTTTATTATTGTTATTTCATTATTTACATTAGGCTCAGCTTTATGTTCTATGGCTACATCTCCTTCACAATTAATTCTATTTAGAGTTATTCAAGGTATTGGAGGCGGTATGGTTATGCCTATAGGTATAGCAACAATCTTCAGAATAGCACCTAAAGATAAATTAGGAACATTTATGGGTTTACTTGGTATGCCAATACTACTTGCACCAACCCTTGGACCTGTGGTTTCAGGTTATATTTTAGAATATTCCTCCTGGCATTGGATATTCCGTATTAATATACCAATAGGAATTATTGCTATTATAGTAACTTATCTTTTTTTACCTGAATTTGAACGTAAAGATGTACCATCTCTTGATATTTTCGGAATGATTTTGGCACCTATTGCTTTTGGAATGTTAGTTTATGGTGTTAATGAAGGAAGTAAAAGTTGGACTTCAACTAATACTATTGTTGGATTAGTTGTGGGAATCATTGCTTTAATTATATTTATTTACGTTGAGTTATCACAAAAAGAGCCTTTAATTGAACTTAAAGTATTTGGATCTTTGGAATTTTCAACTGGAATTGCGGTTTTATCCATTTTTCAGATTACATTATTTTCAGTAATGATACTTGCTCCATTATATTTACAAAGTGTTAAGGGATTTACAACACTTCACACCGGATTTATTCTTTTACCACAGGCTCTTTCAGCAGGTATCATGATGCCAATATCCGGAAAGTTATTTGATAAAATAGGGGCAAAACCTTTGGCAATTACAGGAGTATCAATATCAGCTGTGGTTTTATTTATGCTATCAAAGGTATCAGCAACTACAAGTGTAACATATATTGTACTATGTCTTATAGCAATGGGATTAGGGTCAGGACTAGTTATGATGCCAATTAACTCTCATATGCTTCAAGCTGCACCAAAAAATTTGATAAGTCGAGTAACTCCACTAACTGGAGCTTTTCAACAAGTTATTTTTTCTTTTGCAATTGCAGGAATGACAGGGTTTTTAACTTCAAGAATGACTTATCATATAGCTAATACTAAAAATCAATTAACTGCAGCCATAAGTTCTTATGATGATACGTTTTTACTTTGTGCGTGTATAGCTATTGTGGGAATTGTTTTGAGTCTTATTATAAGGAAACCTAAAAATGAAGTAGAAATAGATGAGGATATTAAAATATCTAGTATGGTTGGATAAGAATTTTAATATCATTTCATAACATAATAAATGTAAATAAAAAACATCACCTGTACGTATAGGTGGTGTTTTTTTATAGTGCAATAGGAAATTGAAGTGTAAAATATTTAATAAGCAATAATTATATACATATTAGATATGTAGGATATTTTACTCTAAATCATATACATAAAAAAGTTTGAAAATGTGGTAAGATGTGGAGGAAATAGTAGATATGAATGTGTATGAATAATATAATCCAAACATAGCAGAAAATATACCTTCATTTATTGCCACAAAGATAAACAAGGAAATATTTAAAAATAGAAAAAAGATTATTGGTGAAGTCATAGATAAGGTATGCGATGAAATAAACAGTATTTTTTCTGTTATGGATTTAGATGTTAAACTTATAGGCTTGTGAGAGGATGAAAACACAAAGCCAGTTTTTAAAAATAATGCAGGTAAAGAGTTTGATATTAATGGATTGTCTTCAGGTGAAAAACAATTGTTTCTTAGAGGCTTATCTTTAAAATTCTTGGATGTTAATAATTCAATAATATTGATGAAGGATAAAAATGGTGTATATTTATTGGATAAGGAAAAACAAGAAAGAAAAGAAGGTAGGAAAACAAATGTTAAGAGTTAACAAGAATCAAGATGGGTCAAAAACAAAAAACCAACCTGATTCTAAAAACTCTGTTTATGAAATGCTTTTGTTGTTCTTTGTTAAAGCTATTTATCAACTAGTTTCTTTTCGAAAGCCTCTACCATTTTCTTAGTGAGCGAACCACCTATTGCACCACCTGTTGCTGCATTGGCTTTTGAAGATGCATTTCCTTTGTATTTATTATTAAGTTCTATACCTATTTCATTGGCACTTTCTATTTTTAACTTATCAAGTGCACTTTTAGCTTCTGGAACTAAAGGCCTTTTACTCATAGATAAACACCTCCATGTTATTAGTTTGACTTTTTTGAGTAAAGATATGCATAATACAATCGGATTTATATACTTTTTAATTGACGATATTTTCTATTTCCACGGTCATACATTTATGTTACAATTTAATTATATTTAACTAATTGGAAATTACCAAAATACTGAATGGGAGAAAAAATGGATGGCCAATTAAAGATTTATGAGTAGAGAAGGTAGAAAGGAATTAAATTTATGATACTGAATAAGGAGGGTTTAAAATGTATATTGTATTGGTATATGGAGTTTTATTAATAGTACTTTTTATATGCATTGTGAATTCAATCTATAGGAAGATAGAAGCCAAGAACCCAAGTGAATGGAAAAAGGTCAGCATTTTTAATTCCTATAAGGCATGGACGGTATATTCTTTTATTATCATGCTAACTATGATTGGGTTATTCCTTTTTTCTTTCATGGGTATTTTAACAGGGTTTTCAAGTGCAGGTAACCAACAAAATAGTATAACTGAACAGCAACAAAATGACTCATCAACATCAGGTAAATAAATTCTATTTTATATTAAATTTACATCGTATTGTTCAAGCAAAGTCATTATATAGATATACTCATAATTGCTTTTCTAGTACCTGCATCCTCAGATATACCTGTACTAATAATTCCAGATATAAGATCTATTCCACTACAGCCTATAAAAGATTTATTACAACGATAAAGTTTAACTTGTTCAATAGAATGAAAACCTACATTTCCACCTACATAAGCATTGTAATCTCCACCAATAAAAATAACATGCAATTTTGAATCTAAATGAATCATTCTAATAACTGACACAAATATTAAAGAACAACAGTTTGAATTACTTCCATCAAATATTGAAATTAGTATCGTATAATTTAGTAATATCACAAAATATACCGGAATACTGACTTGCTATTTTTGATGATACCTTAGTATGATAAAAATGCAATAAGGCATAAAATTGTTGTTATAATTGAAAATAGTGAAACTATTTTAGCTTCATGCCATCCAGATAATTCAAAAGAATGATGAATAGGTGTCATCTTAAAAATACGCTTACCCAACAGTTTAAATGACGTTACTTGTATTATTACAGACAATGTTTCCACCACATATATGCCTCCAACTATAATGACAATAAGAGGATTTCTAAGTATTACGGCTACTGTGGCAACTACACCTCCAAGCGCTATAGAACCAGTATCGCCCATAATTATTTTAGCTGGATAGGAATTGTACCTTAAGAACCCTAATAAAGAACCAGCTACACATCCACAAAAAACCGCCAAGGAATAATAACCCATATTAAAACTTATCAAAGCAAAAAACGTCATTACAAGTAATGTTATTGATGTAGCAAGTCCATCCAATCCATCAGTTAAATTTACTGCATTGGTTGTAGATACATAATAAAGTATAATAAATGGTACATATAATATTCCAAGATTAATCATTTTACCAGTGAATGGAAACATGATTAATGTGCCAATTGAATAATTACCGTATGCGTAAAGGGCAAAAATACTTGAAACAAAAATTAATAATATCATCTTTTGTTTTGAGGTTAATCCCTCATTTTTTTTATGTATTTTCTTTAAAATATCATCAATGAAGCCTATAGATCCAAAAGCTAAAAAGGCATAGAATAAAATTATAATTTCCTTATTATATTGTTTTATGAAAAATAACATTGTAATAATTGCTGAGAAAATAAATATAATACCACCAAAGGTAGGCGTACCAGCTTTTCTATGATGACTTCTAGGACCTTCTTCTCGTATATTTTGTCCTAATTTTAATACTTTGAATAATGGTATAACAAGCAATCCAGTAATTGAAGATATTAAAAAACTTAATAACACAGCATAAATAATAGTATTCATAATAACCTCTTTCGTTTTATTTGAAATATTAGACATCAATGTGGTATACTCCAAATAAAAACGTATATTTTTATAATCTCATGATTATGATAATATATTAATTAACTTGGTTCAACAAATATATATTAATATCAAATATACTTGAAAATTATAAAAAGGTTACTTGAATATAATTCAAGTAACTTGATTATCATTATAGAATAGTCATGTGGGAGAGATTAAATTGAAAAGGGATTTATATGAACTTATGGAAATAGATGAAAAGGTAAAAAGCAAATCAGATTACATTAAGAATAATCCTGATATTATAATAAATGACATCAATGCAGTTAAAGCTTTGAAAAATAATATGTATGAAAAAGCCTCTAAAACATTCGTATATAATCTAAAAAAACTAATTCAACTAGAGTTAACACAAAAGAAACTTGCTATGAAAATTGGTATATCAGAGGATTTACTTTCTAAATATAAATCAGCAGGTGCGTTTCCATCAATAGAAACTTTATTATATATTTGTGAGGTATATAGCATAAGTTTGGAGAAACTTATTGGGATGCCCTTAAGTCCAGTAGATATTGAAAATTTGCAAGATAATAAGGAAACCGAATTTAATATATTTGAAGAAAAATACTATGTTTATTTTCTAGTGACTAACCTAGCTAGAGAAGGTGCCATACAGGAAGGTGTAATTGAGATTTGTAATGATAATGTGATATTTAAGATTCTTGCTAATATTGAGATGGTTAAATATTTTACTGGTAATTATTATATTTCAGATAAGCTTATATTTTTCAACTTACAAAGTTCAAGTGATGGCACAGCCTACATAAATATGATAAAGCCTAATGTAAATAAAAATAAATATGTTGGAGGCTTAGCTATGCTGATACTGCCTTCTGATGCAAATAGCAAGCCGTGTGCACAAAAATTTTACTAAGTAAAATTAGGCTAGATAGAGAGAAATATTACAATAAACTAAAAGACCTCTTGAACTTTCGTGTTAACGAAGTAACCTTAGGTCATATTAAAATATCTCAATGGGAAGATGAAATAGCCTATAACTTTATACGGAAATTGATCTAAACTATTTTTTTTTTTCTGATGCCTAATAAACGATATTGCTCATGAGCCTAACTGTAATAAACTATAATGACCACGTGGTCAAAAAAGGAGAGTTTCATAATGTCTTTATTTTGTAGTGAGACAGGTAATAAATTAGGAAAAACTATAGTTTTCATTCATGGAGGAGGAATTAGTAGTTGGATGTGGGATAATCAAGTTGAATTTTTTAAAAATCAATATTACTGTTTAACTCCTGATTTGCCTGGTCATGGAAATAGCAGGCATGAGGAGTATATATCGACCAGGGACTGTTCGGAAAAAATCATTAAAATTATTGAAACAAAATCAAATGGAAAAAAAGTTATTCTTGTAGGTCTTTCACTTGGAGCACAAATAGTTGTGGATATACTGAGCATAAGGCCAGATTTAGTTGAATGTGCATTGATAAACAGTTGTCTTGTCAGGCCTTTTAGACTACTAAATCATATGATACCATTAATGGTAAAGTGGTCCACACCTCTTGCTAGTAACAGAAAATTTGCTAAATTTCAAGCTAAAGATATGTATATTAGTGATAGCTGTTTTGAAACATACTATCAGGATACCAAGTGTCTTACCGCAAAAACACTTTCAACTTTTATGCTTGGATATTTTGATTATAAATTACCTGATACGTTTAAAGAAATGACTGTTCCTTCATTAGTGCTTATAGGTTCTAAGGAGCCAAGCTTCATGAAAAAATCACTAATTGCCTTGGTTAAATCAAATCCAAATTGTAAAGGCTATAGTATGTCTCAAGTAAAACATGGGGCTTCACTTGCTAACCCAAAACTATTTAATGAAGTACTTGCAGCATGGATCAATAACCAGCCATTACCACCAGAAATTCATGAATTCCTACTGGTAAATAATACGAGGTGAAGCAATTGTGTACTAATTTTGAAAAACTTCCATAAGAAAATAATTGATGCTTGCATAAAAGAATTCAGTAAAAATGGTTATGGTAATGCCTATACTAACAATATCGTTTTAAATGCAGGTATCTCAAAAGGCTCCTTATTTAACTATTTTGATAACAAGAAGAAGCTTTATCTATATATTCTGGATTATGCGATTAATTTTTATGTGAATTTAATGCTGAAAAAGGTAAAGGTAAATAATCCTGACATTCTTAGCCGTATTTTAGAGTGGGCTGAATTAAAGCTTTCTATCGTTTTGGATGAACCAATAGCTTATCGGTTTTTTGCAAACGCATTTATAAATATCCCGGAAGAATTAAATGCTGATATAGAGATTAGATATAATAAATTATATGATTATAAACTAACTGTAGAAGATATTAATTATACATTGTTTAGGAATGATATCGATACTCAAAAGGCTATAGAATTAATAATCATGTCTATTAACGGAATTTCAGAAAAATATATTTCACTATATAAACCACTTGAGGATAATGGCTATGTGCAAGCATCTGAGGCATATGGGCAATTAAAGGAATATGTTTCAATTCTTCGGAAAGTATATTACAAGAAGGTTTAGATTAAATATCATACAAAAAGAACGCGCCTTTTGGCGCGTTCATAAATGAAGTGGATATCTTGATATAGGATATATTTTAATTATTAACAAATTGTAATTGTAATATTCATTTTAAAATTATTTATTATATCAGAAAAATGTTTTTTGGACCATGCTTCGATTATTTTTAATGCGGGAACTAATTCCTACCTTAAAGTGCCTACTTGTTATAAAACTTCGTGTTGAGTATACTATATTTAGTGCCAAGTAGTAAAGGCATTAAATATAAGGCATCATGAAAAAAATATAAGGTGAGGTAAAAGATATGAAAGTAGTTGCATTTAACGGAAGTCCACATAAAGAAGGAAATACATTTCATGGCATCAAAATGGTTGCTGGGGAGCTAAAAAAGGAAGGAATTGAAGTAGAAATTATTCATGTAGGTAATAAGGCTATAAGGGGATGTCTTGCTTGTAATGGTTGCGTAAGAAATCAAGATGAAAAATGCATAATTAAGGATGAAGTAAATGAATGGATTCAAAAAATGAAAGAGGCAGATGGTATAATATTGGGTTCTCCAGTTCATTATGCAGCTATAGGTGGAACAATGAAATCATTTTTGGATAGAGCATTTTATGTTACAAGCGTAAATAAATCCATGCTGAGACATAAGGTGGGAGCTTCAGTTGTTGCTGTTAGACGTGCAGGTGGTATTCCTACTTTTGATCAATTGAATAATTATATTAATTATTCTGAAATGCTTATGCCAGCTTCAAACTATTGGAATGTAATAAATGGAACAGCTCCAGGGGAAGCTGAACAAGATGAAGAAGGTAAACAGATAATGAGTGTTCTTGGTAAAAATATGGCTTGGCTTATGAAGCTTGTTGAAAATGGAAAAGGTAAGGTTGCAGAACCAGAAAGCGAAGATAAGATATTCATGAACTTTATTAGATAAAATATAATATGTGTTAGTATAGTATTGTACGAAATGGAGGCTTTAAATATGAATGACGAACAATTTCATGATTTTTTCGAAAAATGCATCAATCCTTTTGAAAAATTTTATGATGAAACAGCAAAAAAACACTCAAATTGGAAAGAGAATAAAGATGAAAGAATTTTATTATTAAAAAATCTTTGCAATATAATGAAAGCTGTAAATTTAAACTGTATTTCTAATAAAAAAGCATTGGAAAATGTATCATGTGAAAATGGGGAAGGCGTTCCAGAAGAGATAAATGATAATATTATAAAAATAGGATTTATTTTTGTGCTTTGTTCTACCATAGAATCTAGTTTTAGAAAGTTTGCAAAACAATACAATATTGAAGATAATAGGATTTCAAAAATTTATAAAAACTTATTTTATAAATTAAATATTAAGGAATATGATGCAATTACAATCACTACATTCATTAGGAATGCAATATCTCATAATAATCAAATTTGGATATACGATGACAAAGAAATAGAATACAATGGAAAAGTATATAAGTTTGAAAAGAATGAAATAGTTAAATATACAACTTGGGAAGACTTTTTTCATTTATTACCAGGAATAATAGATATAATTTCAGAAGTAATAAATTCAACGGATCTTAGCAGATTATTTGTTATAAGAGAATAAAAATACATAAGGCATGTTGATAGATAAGTACTTACAATTTTATGAATTTATTATAGAATAGGAGATGCAAGAAAATGGCAAGAACACCGACCACAAAAGGAAAATGTTATATTTGCAAAAAGAATTGGGTAAAGTTGCAATGAAAAGTCACTTGCTTAAATGCAATGATTTAGGTGAGGGAAAAACGAATTATTTTATGATAAAGATAGAAGGGTTTTATGATAAGGCATATTGGCTGTATATACAAATAAAAAACAATGCTACATTAAGTGATTTAGATGCTTTTTTAAGAGATATATGGCTAGAATGCTGTGGGCATTTAAGCTCATTTACAATAAATTATATTTCTTATGAGGATAATATAGATGAAGAATACTCTGGGCTATTTGGCGAAGAGGCAGAAGATATGAGTAAAATTAAATTAAAAGACGTATTAACTGTGGGGTCAGTTTTTAAACATGAATATGATTTTGGCAGTACAACTACTTTGAAGCTTACAGTAGTAGAAAAGTATAGGGGAATTGCTACACTGGATAAAATTACTTTACTAGCAAGAAACAATATGGAGGAGTATACTTGCAAAAAGTGTGGAGAAAAAGCTGAATTCATATTAATGGATGGTGAATGGAGTGATTACACTTTTTTATGTGAAAAATGTGAGGAAGATTATAATGGTGAGGATTCATATGTAATGGATATTACAAACTCACCACGTATGGGTGTCTGTGCATACAGTGGTGAAAGCGATACTTACCAGTTAGAGTAAGTATTAGACATCATCAAAGAAAATACTAAGGAGGAATTCCAATGACTGGAAAAACGCATGCTGCAGTGGGAATTTGCGCTGCAGCTTTTTTATTAGTGCCTAAGGTGGATATAAAAACATCTTTGCTTGGATTAGGATTTGTTGTGCTTGGATCTTATGCTACAGATGCAGATTTGAAGGTATCTAAAGCAGGACAAGTTGTTAGTGATATAATATATGGAACCATTGTACTGACAATGTTATATTTGGTATTAACATATAGATTCCATTACAACATTTTAGGAATCATAGGGAAAAATATGCCTAGTCAAGCTAGGGCACTGGGAGTTTGCTTAATAGTAGTATCAATTGTTTTAGGAAGAATCACAGGGCACAGAAAGTATATGCATAGTATTCTTGGCTTTTTTACAATGAATTTGGGCGTTTGGTTAATTTCAGGGAATTTTGTTGTTTGGTTTGGGCTTGGTTACGCATTGCATATCATAGTAGATTTATTGAATGAAAAAAAAGAAGCCTTATTATTTCCACTGCCCATAGGTGATGTTTGTTTTTCCTTATGTAAATCAAATGGACTTGCTAATTGGATAATATCATCATTGGCATACGTATGTTTTTTGTATAAAATTCTAGCTATTTATAATATTGAGTATCTGAGTAAAATCTTTATAAAATGAGATTAATGTTTGAAAATCATTGGACTCTGCCTTGCTGCATTCCGAATAATTTTTTGCGGTATATATAAACGCTTGCAGCATGTTTTTTATAATTAAAATATGCTAAATTTACACCTAGATCTATATTATACTTACCTTTTTGAGTTGAATTTAGAGTATTGCCCCATATAAGATAAGGGGACACGTCAAATTTTACATGAGCAGTGCTACTAGGTATTCCAGCAGCATAGTTATAGGTACCCATATTAATTGGATCGTTATGTTCATCTAGAAGAATTCCGTTTTTATTATAAACAGCTTCATAAAAATCATCATAAGATATGAATTTTAGGTTATATTCTCCATCAACTCCCTGCATGTGATAACCTGAATTTCCAGTATTAAGTAATATCCAACGTTTATTAATTGGAAGTGTTTTATTTATACGGATTAGTATTTTCAAGGTTTTAGGTGCTCTGTTTAATTTATTTCTGAAATAATTGGTTTCCATATCTACATAACCAATTTTATAAATCAGTGAACTTACAAAATAATGAAATCTTCTAATGTTGTCTGATTGATTATTATCAAGCTGATTTCCATTTTTGTCCACATCTTTCATGATTACTGATAATGCGTTTCGATTTCCAGATTTTTTAGCTATTTTTTTAATCTTTTCTATATATTCAGTGCTTCCTAAAAGGGGAGCCTTATTACTTGTTGAGGCATTGTGTATTACTGTGGGAGAGGTACGGCTACAGCCACTGAGTAATAAAATAAATATTAAAATTGGTACTATTAATTTTTTCTTCATAATTATTGCTCCCTCTAATCTATTTTGATGAAACTATCACTTAGTGAGTTCCAAGTTCAACTAAGTGATAGTTTCACTTTAACTTCTTCCCACAATATGGGCATAAGAGCCAATCATCTTGAACATCTTTATTACAAAAGAGCACTTTAAACTTTTAGGTCTAAATATAAAATAAATGCCAAGACCAAAAACATTTATGAAAAAAGTGAGTATTGCCCATTTAGGAGCATTTAAATGTCGTTTCTGTGCATCTTTAAATACCCACAAAGATAATAATATCCAAAATAAAATTAATAAAACGGATGCGGGAATTATTAAACATAACCTTACTTTCGTTAATAAATTTGTAAAAATATAATAACTATTATATTGATGATCGGAGTCATATAAAGAATACAAATTATATCCTTTTGAAGCAATATATTCATAGTTGATAATTATGTTGGTATCAGAGGGATTAACATAAGAAGATCCATCACTATTTGTTATTTCCTTAGTTCCTAAGGAATCATCGCTATCAACTTTTTTTGGAAACAAAACTTTTGATAAAACATTTTTAGAGCTTTCAGCTTTTAGTTTATTCGTATTACGAGATATATCTAATTGTGCTGAGTATTTGATATTATCTTTACTATCTAGCAAATAGGCTATATCATTAATATCTTCAGTTGTTTTCCAAGGGTTTATAATAACTGAAAAATTATTTTTTTCTGAAATATACCCATTGTTTACCTTATAAAGGATTTTACCATTATCATTTGTAATAATTATATTACTAAATCCATCAAACAGCTTTGAGTAATCCTTAGTCATTTCCTTAACTGTTTTAGTTAGACCGTTGAATTCAAGTTGAATTTTTATTTTATTAAATTTATTATCAATAGACGTCTGAACGTTATCTGGTTGAGAGTTTATTACTTCTGTGATAATTAATATTGAGACAGATAAAACTATTAATAGTGAAAAAAGCATTACTAGTATTTTCTTAAGATTTGATATCTTGAAAAAAGAATTCTTGATCATTCTTTTTTAGCTCCTTCCCACTTAATTTTAATTTAGGCATCCGAATTATTTATACCATTGTACCACCTGTGTGTTTGAAAAACATCATAGATAAAAAAATAAAAGTTCTTTTGTTCTACAAAAGTAATGGGTTCATAGGTATTCACTATGATATGATATAATGTACAGGTTATTGATTTTTATAGGAGGACAAGCAAATATGATAGGAACCTTACTTTTAAATAGATATGAGTTATTAGAGAAAATTGGTGAAGGTGGCATGGGAATTGTTTATAAGGCAAAGTGTCATTTATTAAATAGATTTGTGGCTGTAAAA
Source organism: uncultured Clostridiaceae bacterium (assembly GCA_963725425.1). Classification (GTDB taxonomy): domain Bacteria; phylum Bacillota; class Clostridia; order Clostridiales; family Clostridiaceae; genus Clostridium_I. Next base: position 5,582 of record CAVRYJ010000040.1, on the reverse strand, counting down.
ATATTAAAAATAGAGTTTAGTAAGGATGAAGACTTTGTGGCTAGATTTAAAAGAGAAGCCAGTGCTGTTGCAAGTGTGTCCCATCCTAGCATAGTGAATGTTTATGATGTTGGTGAAGAAAATGGTATTAATTTTATTGTTATGGAATATATTAGTGGAAAAACATTAAAGCAAGTAATAAAAGAAAATGCTAGAATGAACCCTTGTAAGATTGTAGAGATAGCTTTGCAAATAGCAAAAGCACTTCAGTGTGCTCATAAAAACAATATAATTCATCGAGATATAAAACCAGATAATATTATGATTACAGATGATAATACTGCAAAGGTAATGGATTTTGGAATAGCTAAAGTGTCAGATTCACATACAATGACCAGTTCCAATAAGATTATGGGTTCTGTATATTATTTTTCTCCTGAACAAGCAAAAGGCCTAGTTGTGGATTGTAGAACAGACATATATTCTTTAGGTATTGTGATGTACGAAATGGTTACGGGAAAAGTACCCTATGATGCAGAAAGTTCTATTTCCATAGCTATGATGCATATTCAGCAACCTATTGATTCGCCTAAAGCGATTATTACGGATTTACCTGAATCTATAAATCAAGTGATTTTAAAGGCAGTGGAGAAAGATCCTATTAATAGATATCAATCCGCAGCGGAAATGGTTCAAGCTATAAATATAATTAAAGAAGAGTTTGATTTTAATGCCAATCTAAAAAATAAGTCAAATGGTGCTACAAAACTTATGGATACAGTTGTACTTGATACAAATCAGGACTTCACAAAGGTTATGGGTGGAGTGGCTTTTAAGGAAAATCTAACAATTAAAAAGGATAAAAAAATACTATCAGGGAATAAAAGCTTGAGTAAAAATAAAAAGGCAATGATTATCATAGCAACGATTATGTTAGTTATGATTATTATTGGAGTAATCGGAAAATATTTTTCTAAAGGATGGAGTACAAGTGTGCCGAATACAGTGACAAAAACTAGTGTTCCAAAATCTATAGCTCCAAAAGCAATTAAAATTCAATCACCTAAGAGAAATGCACCTTATGATAAAGGTGGTGAAACTCATCTAGTTATAAGCCAGGGACAACAGGCTGTTCAAGTTGCCGGACCAAAATTAAGGAATAAAATAGAAAAAAGGGCTGAAGATCATAGAAAAAGTCCAGGAAAGCTTAGATAACTTTAGTACATCATTTTTTATATTTCCGTACTCTCAAGCCACCGTAAGTATTGTTTTGATACATGGTGGTCCTTTTTAATTTATTTTATATTAGGAGTTTTTACCACAAAATAATATATAGTTTGCTTACAAAATTAATATAAATTCACTGAATTGAAAATGTTTCTTAATAAGCGTACAGAGTTTTAAAAATAAGCTCCATATAAAGATTTGCTATTCTGAATAAAGTGGCGATAAAAAGTAGATAATATAAGGATTAATAAGCAATTAGTAGCCACTTAATATAGATAGGAATTATATAAGTTACTGGTTGTAAATAATTAGTGCAAATTGATAATATTGGTTTAAACAAAATTAATATGAGAAGGAGTGATATATATGGGATTTTTACGCTGGCTAGGGGGAATAATATTAGTTTTTTGGTTACTTGGTTTTTTGTTTAAAATTGGTGGGAGTATGATACATCTGTTGATTATTGTTGCTGCTATAGTATTCATTATTGATTTTATCAGAGGGAAAGGGAAAAACTAGAAAATAATAATTTGGAAATAAAAGCAATAAAAAAGTGCGAATGAGTTATTAAGGCATCTCAAAGAAATAGGCTAGCATACTGGTTTGTTATTTTTTTGAAGATGCCTTAATCAATTGTATTGGATGAAGGCTATTTCTATGAAGACATGACAATGATGCAAATGAAGAGCATTATTGCCCCAGCATATTCAAATTGGGATGAATCAGTATTTAAAAGTTATATTGGGCGTTTCAAGTTGAAAACCAATCAAAAAATTTCTACTTTGTCTAAAGGTATGCGAATGAAGTACGGAATTGCTTTGGCGCTTTCTCATCATGCTGATTTACTTATTATGGACGAGCCTACAAGTGGACTTGACCCATTAGTGCGAAGTGAACTTATGGACATACTATTGGAGTTTATTAAAGAAGAAGGCAAAAGTGTATTTTTTTCTACGCATATTACTTCGGATTTAGATAAAGTTGCTGATGTACTGATTTTAATTGATAACGGTAAAATCGTCTTAAGTGAAGAAAAGGACATATTATTAGACACTCATGGTTTAGTTAAGGGTGATAGGATGATGCTCAATGACAATACAAGAAAATTGCTTTTATCATTAAATGAAACTAAATATGTCTTTTTTCATTTTATATTGAGATGTTTTTGAACACTATGATATAATTGTTACAAAATAAATTTATACTAATATTATATGCTCGCTTTTTATTAGGGCATTGGGCCATTATTAAACTTATTATATGAGGAGTGAAATAAATGCAAAGACCAATATTATTAGCAACGAAAACAAGCGATGAAACGTTTGCTGGAATAACTTATCATTTAGAAGGAGAACTAGTTCCAGCATTAACTGTGGAATTAGTGCAAGGGCAAAGAATATTTTTTGAACATCATATTTTACTATGGAAGCATCCTAGTATCAAAATTGGAATCCGTCCAATGAAAGGTGCTTTAAAACGAATGGTTGCAGGTATGCAGGTATTTATTACTGAGGCAGATGGACCAGGACAGATCGCTTTTAGCCGTGACGGTGTGGGACATGTTTTTGGAATTCATATGAATCAAGGGCAAGGTTTACATATTCGGGAACACCAATTTCTTGCCGCAACAGATAATATTGAATATACTTTTGAACGCATTAAAGGAATTTCAAATATGATGTTTGGGGGCACAGGCTTTTTTATCGATAAATTTCATTGCAATGAGGGAGATGGTATCTTATGGTTACATGGATATGGTAATGTGTTTGAAAAGGTACTGGCTTCAGGCGAACAAATAGATGTAGAACCAGGTGGTTGGCTTTATAAAGATCCAGACGTTAGAATGGAAACGAATGTTCAGTCCATTTCAACTGGTTTGTTTGCAGCAACGAATATCATTACAAATCGCTTTACAGGTCCGGGTCGAGTGGGAATTCAATCAATGTATTATCATATGTCAACAAATGAATAGAAAGCAACATATTTTGATAGATTTAAATTAGAAAAAGATTATGTGAGGAGTGATGTATATGGGATTTTTACGTTGGCTAGGAGGAATAATAGTATTTTTTTGGCTGCTAGGGTTTATCCTTAGAATTGGTGGAGGGATGATACACCTTCTAATTGTTGTAGCAGTTATCGTATTTCTTATTGATTTTTTTACTGGGAAAAGAAGGCAATAGATAAAAGTCAATAGAAATTTTAAAATCTATAACTTAAAAATTGAACTGTGATCTATGTTTTTGGTCACAGTTCAATTTCTGATTTGTATATAGGTTACCTTACAGCTTGGAATTAAGTTAATTGAGCCGAGCCATGCTGTTTCACTAGAGCTATTATGCATCCTATTGCCGCAAGTAGCAGAACTACACCCAATACACCAATTCCAGCAGCATAGCTGTATGTATCACTAATTGCACCAATAGCTGGAGGACCGAAGGTTTGACCTACATCCATAAGTGTGCTTAGTATACCTAAGGATGCTCCTAATTGTCCTTTACGTGCTACATCAGCTGCTAATGCACTGGTACTTGCAGTTATAAGGGCAAAACCAAGACCATATATGAGGATTAAAGGAATAATGGCAAATATGGATTTTAAAACGGCTAGAAGGAAGAAGGAAAAGACACATGCTAGTAGACCGATAACCACCATAGGCAAACGGCCAAATTCATCCGATGCTTTTCCGAATAATGGCTTAAATAGAACCATTCCAACCAGTTGTATTCCAAGAAGAACACCAATTTCACCAGTAGACATACCAATCTGCTTTGCATAAAGTGGGAAAACCATTTCAAATGCTCCATAGGCGAAGTATGCACAAGCGTCAAGCACTCCAACTAGCAATAGCGGACGATATCGTAGCACTATCCACAACTTTTTGAAGAAAGGAAGCTCACTAGCTTCATCTCGTTTTGCTTGAGTAGCCACTTTTTCTTCTATTTCTCCGGGTTTTCGAAAGAACCAAATTGCCAGAATCAGAGCTAAGATGCCTGCAACACCTGCAATCAGATATACGCTAGTATACCCACCAAATTGATACATTGTGCCACCAACGGTTGGAGCCAAGGCACGGCCAACCAGAGTTGTAGAGGAATAAAGAGATAAATTTCGACCAATATTTTTACCGCTGTAGGCGGCAATAGTAGCCATGGCAACAGGTCCAAATGCAGCGGTTGCAAAACCGTGATAAAAACGAACTGTACCAAGTTCTAGAGGATTTTGAACCAATAGATAAAAAAATGGTGCACTGGCAAAGATTAGTAAGGATCCAACAAGAATTTTTTTGTATCCAAATCTGTCTGCCAAATCTCCAGCTATGTAGCTTACCAAAATTCCTGGTATGGTAGATGCTGACGCAATCCACCCAATCTCAGAGCCGTTTGCCCCTAAACTTTTGGCGAATATAGGTAAAATAGGAGACTTCGATATTGTAGAGCTAAAGATTGCCAGGGCACCACAACAACCAATCATAAGAATCATACGGAGCCCATTAGAAATTTTTTTCATATAATATTCCTCCTAATTTAATACGGATGAGACGCCTTTTGATTTGTTTCAAGTTTTGAATCATCACGCAAATCCCGAAAAATCTTAAATTCAAGTTTTTCTATCTCTCTTTGCTGTTTATAGCTTATGCGCAGAGTGGCGTTTTCGGGGATTATAATATCGCTGTCCAGATTTTCTAGAATAGATTTAATATTGTTGCCTTGTTCTTTTATTGTGGACAAAGTTCCAATAATATTATTAACCAGTACATTGGAATTTCCTGGTATATCTTTAGAAATTCTGTACAGTTCATTCTGGTTTATGTAGTCAAAAGAGTCTCCAGAGGAGATCCAATTTATAAGAGCTTCTTTACTGAAGCGCCACTCTCTACCTATTTTTCTTGCCGGAATATGTTCCTCTCGTAATAATTTGATCAGCGTTTTTTCACTGACTCCCAAAAATTCAACAGCTTGCTCAAGGTTTAATATGTCGTTACTCATGATGTGGCATGCAACTCCTTCCTACCTTTTAATATTAGTATATCAAGTTTTAAATATAAATTCAATAGAAAACAGTATTTAACATGAGTTTAGCAGTATATAACAAGAACTTAACAGTAATAATAGCTTTCATGCAGTTTATTTCTTACTATAGTTTGCTTATTAGTGAATTTAACATTTCACTATAAGGTGAAAAATATGTCGACTTATGCTATACTTAAATTTAAATAATTAAATTGAATAAAAATTATTAGGAGGGCTAGTAATGAAAATAAGAGAGATATTAGAGAAAAAGATGATGGAAAGACAAAAAAACAAAATGCTAAAATAGTTAAGAGGGTTACTGCAGGAGCAATTGCTGGAATAGTAGCAGGGGTAGCTGCGAAG
>CAVRYJ010000039.1:0-50226 GCA_963725425.1 uncultured Clostridiaceae bacterium | reverse complement strand
AATCTTAAATTACATTCACCGACATATCGTTTCAATATCATTTCAAATAATTTATCCTCATTTTTAGTATAAGCTATATTGGGTAAGGATAGCGAAATTTCATTGTCATTATAATATTTATACATTTTATCCATGAAATCTTCTTCGTAGTAAGACGCAATATGAAGATTTCCTACTATTCCAGATATATCATCTTTATCTTTCTCTAGATAAAGTTCTAAAACATCTTTATAGGTTTTATATATATTAATTTCTATATCATTTTCTATAACAGCTCGCAATTTTGGTGACCTTCGCATCCAATATATGATATTTTATATTTTTATCCGTGATGTTATGTAACAACAATCCAACATTTATAATTTCTCCTTTTAATTTATCAGGAGAGTATCTTATCACACTATAAGATACTTTTCGTTTTGAGTTCTCCATTCTAATTTCCCTCCTCTATAATTTGTAAAGGCCCTATTATTGGCAAGAACCTGAATAATATGCTCAACTGCAAATTTATCAACATCTTTTGACGGTAAATAATCCCTGGGAGTTTCTTTATCACCTATTTCAAGCTCAATTCTTAATTGTTTGGTATTTTTTCCGAATGTTAGTTTATAAGCTAGATCCGTATAGTGTTTGTGTAGCATATTTTTATGTTTACTTTCAGGTAATTTGTCAATAGCTTCTGTTAATGCATTTCTGTATTGCTTTCCCTGTGCCCTTTCAATTCTTCTTTTAGTAAGTTCTTCCCGCATTTCATAGAATTGTTTTACCAATGCTTTTTTAAATCCAATAACCTTTCTAGTATTTTTCATAAGAGTTATTAAAAAAGTTGCTTGCTGTTCATTCAATTTATAAATTTTTTCAGGTCTACCGCCTTTGGAAATTTTAGGTTTATCCGTTTCAAACGTATAAACTTCATCATCATTTATCGCTAAAGGTATTGTTTCAAACGTAACCCTTCCAAACTCTTTAATATCTCTTTCATGATTTTCAATAAGTTCTCTAATATTTTTATGCTGTTGTCCACCATATTCCGCAATAATTCTTGATGTTGTAAATGGTTCTTCATTTAAATTACTTGATTTAATAAAAACTAATTTCATACGCTTACTTCCTTTCTAAATATTTTCTGAAGCATTGCACTCCTTTTTGCCCTCCTGTGATGTAAGTTAGATATGAAATTTTAAGATATGCAATTACTCAATTTTGAGTAAGCTATTCTTCAAAGAATAATTCTTGTACTGGTGTTTCTAGTAATTCAGATATTTTTTTCATTAAATCAATGCTAGGATTTTTGCATTTATCTCTTTCCAATGCTGATAAGTAGTATCTTGAAATTCCTAACTTTTCAGCAAATTCATATTGCTTAAACCCTCTTTCAATTCTTTTAAGTTTTAACTTTAATCCCATGATCTCACCTTCCAGTGTCTATATTTTGTACCCATATTGTGCTTATATTTATAATTTAACACCCATTTTGTGTTTTGTCAATAATTTATTTAGCTAATTAAATAAATTATCTGTATTATTGCACCCATTTTGTGCTATAATAAATTTGAGGTGATTACTTTGAGTAAATTAGGCGAAAATATAAAAAAGTTTCGTAAAATCAAAAAATTATCCAGAGAATATTTATCTAATAAGTTAGGCATCTCCATACATACTCTTTCCAAATATGAACAGGGGCAAAGAGAGCCTAATATAGATATGATTAATAAAATTGCAAATGCTTTAGAAGTAACTATAAATGAATTGGCTGGAGAAAAAGACACTATAACAAGCAAAGTCTTAAAACAGCTAATTTCTGAAGATTCAAGTTTAGAACAAATATCTAATGATACAAACATATCAATTGACAGATTAAAATCTTTTCTTAGCAATACTAACAATGCTACTTATGAAGAAATTAAAGAAATTGCACAATGTATTGATTGCAATGATGAACAAATTGCTCAGTGGATTGCAGCCGATACTTTTACAACTGTCGTTTATAACAACAAAGATAATGACCCCCAAGGAAATTTAATAAAAAAATACTTTTTAAATGAACCAATAACAAAAGAAGATTTTATAAACGGTCTACTTGATGAAGATAAAGAAATTGTAAATGAGTTTTATCCATATTTAAATAATAAAAATAGCAAGGACTATATGCCAATACCTGGAGGAGTTTTTAAAAAGCCGGACATTAATAATCCAGGTGCATTTTATGAAGCAGTTGCTACACTTTGCTACATAGTCGATAGAGATTTTGCAAATTTAAATTTATCTGATACTGAATACCACGAATTAGGAAAAAAAATTAGAGATATGATTGAATTTGAATTATTTAAAATTAACAAAAATAAATATTCTAATACTAATGGTCAAAAGGATGATTAAATTTAATCCCCCTGCATCAAATTTGCGGCACCCTTCATTTTGATGAATATTTGTTTAGTTGCTACCGCTCCAGACTTATAAAAATATTATAAAAAATTGTATGGCTCAAATTTGAGCTTTGATACTTATGAAATTTAGAAGCATACCGCTCCATTACATATATTAAATATTCCGGAGCGGATTATATAATTTGTAGTTACTTTAATCAATTTCACAGTAACCACAGCATGAAAGGATGTGAATAATAATGCCAACTAAAAAAGCAAATGGTGAGGGATCTGTCAATAAATTTAAAGATGGATGGAGATGTACCATTACGCTTGGTCGTGATGATAGCGGTAAACTGGTGCGAAAACAGTTCTATGGTAAAACTAAACTTGAAGCTATAAGTAAAAAAGATGATTATGTAAATAAATCTGCTACCGGTACGCTTTCATCAAATGAAAAAATAAACCTTTAAGTGGTTTACCTTTGGCTAGTATGGAATATTTAGTCTCGCAAACTAATTCTATCATAAGTAAACTCACTTTTGCAAGTGGAAATTTGTGAAAGGAGAATGATTATGTGGATATATAGTCCCTATATAACTAGAAAAGGCCACAGAATTTATGCTTCTTGGTATGGACTTAAAGTTTTCAAATTCTGGGTTGATAAAGATAAAATAAGGAAATAAAAAAATAGGAAAGCCTATTACTAGCATAAGCTTTCCTTTACTCATTATTTAATGAAAGAAGGTTTTTATATTGAAAAAAATACTTACTATTGCAGTAATTATTTTAATTGTATTTTTTGGCTTTCCTAAGTTGTTTGCATATAATTATTTTAATCAGATAAAATCAGTTGCTGGCGTTGAAGTAGTAGATAATAGTTTGTTGAATTTAACGACAAATATGTTCGACAAAATAACAGATACGTTATTAGATTCTAAATTTGAAGAAACCTACAATAATATTTCAGCTGGAGATAAAATAAAAGTAAAAATCGATAATATTGATGCTAATGGTATATTTCGTGGTATAATTACAAATGATTCAAAACAAAATCAATTTGTACTAACAATAGAAAAATATGATAGCCAAAAAACATTTAGAATTCCAGTAAATACAGTAACTTTCCAATAGAATACTATTAGAATAAAGGCTCTGAGGAATAACCCCAGAGCCTTTCATATTTACTAATTCTTTTATACTTTTGCTTATCTGCCTAAAAATCAAGCTTTGTACAATCGTTCAAGATAAAATTCAATAAAAAATGAACTACTTTGATTGTACCCTGATTTTATAAAATCAAGCAAAAACCAACCAACCATGGGATTATTAAGGATTTTGGTTATAAATTGTATCAATTTAGTTTAAGAAAAATCAAACAATTTTTATGCAAAAATATTTACAAATTATTTTATAGGGTAACTGCCCGAAGGCAGCTCCCCATTATTTTTATTTTGCTATAGTTGTCATTAATAAATTTATAACAACAGCGATAATGAGGATTAGCAGGAAATTCCTTTTAAATAACTTCATAACTGCTTCTCCTTTTTTTAAAAATGTTTTATATAAAATTATAATCCTATATTAATTTAGATGCAAGTATAAATAAGCCCCGGCATTACACCGGGGTAAAATACTATTGTGCTGCTGCCTGCCCTGTAGTTGCCGTAGCATTATTTGAAGCTGTAACTGTTGGAGTGCTTGCAATATTAAGAGCAGTAGGGCTATTCTGTTTTAAATTAAATACCTGTGCTTCTACTACGCTTGTTATATATCCTTTTACATCCGTTAATTCAGTTTCAAGTAAGGATATTGTATCTGGCTTCAACTGGCTATAAATTGTACCTACTGCATTTTTACCTAATGCAATTAATTCTGACTTATCTACTGTTCCATTTGCTACAGCCTGCCTTAAACTAGCAGCAGTAGTCTGCTCTGTTTCCGTAACAACTGTCTGTGCTAATGTGCTAACCCTATCTAATGCATTTTGAATCAATGTTCTTTGCGTCGCATCTTTTACATTTTTAATAGTTTCCTCACTTAACTTGGTTTTAGCTTTACCAATAAAATATAAAGCGTATGAACCTGCCAAGCTAACCAATGCAATAGCGATAGTTATCAAAGTTGTAGAAAATTGATTTAATAAATTTGTCATAATAAAATACATCTCCCTATTTTTTATTAATTATTTACATCCATTACTTATAAAGTCTAAAACCTGCTGACAGGTATCGAATCTATCTTTGCCTGTTATAATTTTCTTTGCGTAGCTCGTAAAACCTCCTGCAGGTGCTCCACCTACACAATATACATTTTTAACTACACCATCATAAGTAAATTGTATAGTTCCATCTAGGGTTGGACATTTCAATGCATCTGCTAAGTACTCTGCTGCCCTTCTGTCTACACTGTTTCCATACACTACTATATTTTCCACTTCTTTTTCCTCCTCATTTTTTATTAAAATACTATCTGTAAAATCATCTAAATCTACATTACCTGAAATACCACTCACTGAACCACTTTCAGAGTATTGCCATCCTGCATAACCTGTAATGCCTGGATCATTTACTCCGTAATCTGCAACCCATAAAGAATAGCTTCTAGCACCGCCTGTTACAAAGTTTTCATAAAAATTTTTCCCTGTATAAATTGCAACATCCTTGCCTTTTGATTCAATATATTCACAAAATTTAACTATTCTGCTGCTCGTATCAGCAGCACTTACCTGCAAAGAACTATCTTCCACATCAAGTACATATTTGCAATCAGCATCCAGTCCAGAAATAGCATTTAAAAAATGTTCTGCTTCAGATACTGGATCATTTGTATGCATATAGTGATAGAAGCCTACTTTTAAGCCTGCTGTTTTTGCCTGCGTGCAATAAGTTTGTAGCATAGAATCATTAATTGTTAGTCCCTCAGTAGCTTTAATATAAACTATCTCTATGCCTGAATTTTTAACTGTGTTGAAGTTAATTGTGCCCTGATAATTTGATACATCTATTCCTTTCATTAAAACCATCCTCCTGTTTGTACATAATATAATTAAAAACTTTTTTGGCTACATGCATTATCGCTTCCTTTCTTATTTTTTCATCAAAGTAATTAAAATTCCCACTAAAGTTAAAAAAGTAGGTATTAATAAACCTACTCCCCACCTTGCAGTAATTGCTATGTTGTCTATACTTTTTTGTACTCCTTCTAAGGTACCAGTTGTCTTTCCTTTAAATTCTTTTAAATCAGATATATCAGTCTCATGTCTATCTAGTATTTTTTCATGAGATTCTAGCATTTCATCATGTTTAGCAACTCTCTCTTCAATATTTATTGTCTCTTGCATAATACGACCTCCTGGTTTAGATTTGTTAACAATTCACTGTAAACATTGTTAACATGGTTATTACAGTGTGTTTACAGGTATTTTTAATGTTTACATAGTATTAATTTAAGGCAAAATTAAAAGCTATATATCTCTATAAGCTTTTAAAATAATCTTAGCTGTTCAAACTTTTTTATTGTTAGTAATCTTGCTATTGTAGTAATTGTTTCTATAATTTTCTTAGAATCATCTACACAGGTATCTTCCCATTTTTCTATACCCAGTAAGCCGAAAGTCCAATCTTTAACTACTTGAGTTTCTTCATCATTATTAGTTAGCGATTTAATCATTTTATTGTAATCTAATTTTCTTTTATGACTCGGCTTATATTGCAGTTTAGCTTCTTCAGTTAGCTTCTCAAATTTATTTACAGTGGCTTCAAGTCTTTCAATTTCTTTATTTGCTAAATTCAACCGAATATTTTCCTTTATTTCTTGAACTTTGAAATACGTGTCCTCTAGTTTTTCGTATACTTCCCATGCTTCGTTCGTATCAAGAATTTTAGCGTGTCTTGCTGCTCCTCTATCTGTCCATAGTGTTAGCACACTGGCAAACTTAATTGAAGGGTCGTTACTTTTAGTCACCACCCTTTTAAATTCCTTCAGTTCTTCGCCTTCAAGTTGATAATAATGCTTTCCCTCAATGAATCTTTCTTTATTTCTATTAAAGTTTGCCTTTATATTGTCTTCATTAGTTCCATAAGCTTCAGCTAAAACTTTAGTTGTCATTATTCTTTGATTTTTATATTCCATTGGTATTAATTTGTTTTCCATTTCTATCATCCTTTCTTTTTGAAGAGTTTAATGCTGTCTCACGACATATGCCTTTTTTTTAAGGCAAAATAAAAAGACCTGCTGCAGTCTTTATTTTCCTGTTATTAATTTTTTATAATAATCTAATAATGAAATTCTAGGCTCTTTTTCTTTAAATAAAAGATGCCTTAACCTATCATTTATAAATAGAGCTAGTGGAATCAAGAAGAACCACCCAATTGCATAAGGTAAACAAATTTGTCCATATACATTTCCAAAGACACCTTTATAGCTCCAGAGATTCATTCCTAACCATACATTAAATATCATTCCTGAACTAAATTCTATAGCTAAAGTAATTAATGTTCCTATCAAACATTTAACAAACATGGGTTTCTTGTAAAAGTAGTCTTTCCTTCATCCAGTAGTCCAATCAGATACGCAGACATCCCACCTATTAAAATCATTTCCCAATAGGAATATCCACGCCATAATACTTCAATTCCGTAATACAATATACCCATTATCAAGATTAAGAGTATTGACCTTATTAAATGTTTTATTATCTGCATGTTTTTGCCTCCTATGACGTTGTAGCTGTACTGGTTGTAGTAGGTATTGTCATTCCCCAAGTAACTTTATTTACATCATCAATATTTGTTAGGCTATTAATATATACTGTCAAAACTTCTAAATAATCACTTTGTTGTGTAATAAATTTATGCAAATCAGTACCTAATGTAATCATATTTTTAGGTTGCCATGTAACACATTGAGTCTGATTTGCATTCTTCCAGCTTATAGGCTCACTGGAAAAGCCTTGTAAGTTCGCTATTGCCATTGTAACCTCTCCATTGATTCTTTGCTGGTCTGCTAAACTACAACTATAAGTTTCTATAGTTTCATTATCAAAAGCAGATGATTGAAAAGTATTTATAATAGTAGTATTGTAAGTGTTGGCCATTTCCTGTATTTTAGAATTTTTTACATCTGCTAAAGTTGGTGGCGTAGGTACTATTGCTATAAATAAATCCGCTAAATTATCAACCTCTGCTGTTATTCCAGATATTTTGCTTAAGTCAACTTTGTACTGGCAATTACCATCAATTATATTCTGCCAAACTGCATCACTTATTTGCATTGTTCCTGTCGGTATATTTGTATGAATGTCAGGTGTATAAAAAGTTATTATATTTCCTGTTGCATTATTATATTTTACAAATTTCATTTTTGTTCCCCTCCTAATATCCTATTGCAAACCAACATATCGGTTCAGTGTCACTTGGTGCTATGTCCGGAGAACGCAGCAAACATCCCGTCGTACTGAAATTGTAAGCATTAATCCTATCGTAATAATTGCCTTCCACATTTGGAATGCAAAATTGGCAAGCTCTCGGAAACTGTATAGGAAATGTGACGCCATAAATATTATTACCATTACATGCAAAAGAACCCCATTGCATTATCAACCCATCTGCAAATTTTTTATAGCCGTTTGTGCCTAAACTGGAAGGCTCAGCTGATAACCCTATATCAGCTTCCTGTGAATATGGCGTTGCAACACTTCCGTACTCTAACTTAACCCTTTTCCATGCTCCTTCGCCTGTTGTACTTGCTTGTTTTTGAAGAGCCACCGCAATATGTGCTGTATTTGCAGGTGTGGTAAAAGTGGTACTGTATCTTGCCCATCCTGTGCCATTAGTAGCATATGGAGTTGCAAATTGAGTTAAAGTACCTGAACTACTATAACAATTTATACATACTACAATGTTACCTACTGTAATATTTGACGCATACATATCTGAGCTTAAGGTTAAAGTTGCTCCTGCTGGGCAGGCTATATTATTCGATTGAATGTTTGGATATTCGCTACTACTTGTAGTAGCTGGAAAATCAAAACAATTTCCACCTTGGCTACAGGGTTCTATCAACATTCTTCCTGCGCTGTTATCGATCCACCCAGTTAAGCCAAATTCTCCACTTGAATTAAATAATACATTCGGATTAGGTTTAGTAAGTGCATCTGGCATATTAGCAATTAAAGCTTTTGCATTGCTATCTAATCCCACATATCCCCCAGCAACATTTTTATTATCCTGAGTTTCTACTTGTTTCCATACTGACCATGTACCACGTGCTTGCACTCTTGTATACATTAAATTACCTGTATTGTTTGAACCAAAACTTATCGCTATTTGACTTGTCCAAGTTGTACCGTCATACCCTTCTATAATAAAAAAGAACCATCCAATATTCGGGGCATTAGTTACGTTCATTCCTTTAAAAAAGCCTGTTAACATATAATTATTTAAATTGGTGTTAGATATGTCTGGAGCTATTGTTCCTAATCCATATCCATTAGGAGCAAAAGCACTTGCAGGATTGCCTCCCAATGTACTAGCATCTATCGGTAATGTCTGGCAAGTTATTTGTGTGCCTGCAGGTAGGGTAGAAACAAAGGGCTGATTAGATAGAAAAGTGACTCCATTATTTATTATCGGAATTAAAGTTACTATAAAATATGCATTAGGAACTTTTATATATACGTCTACTGTAGATTGAGTAGACGTTGCGTTTGTTATTGCCATAAAGTTTGAACTGTTGATAACTTCATTAGCGGTTATTTCTAAGCCAACACTAGGTACAGCGCCCATTGAACCGCCTTGCTGTACTTTTAAATACAATCTACATTTAGATTGTGTTACAATTCCACTAGCAGTAGAAAGTATATCTGCACTACAACCAATTTCACTATAGATTGAACTTATTATAATAGTTGCAATCTTCGTCCACTGTCCCGAAGAAATATTTGATGAATTTGTAGTAGTATAAGTAGTTATGTGCCTAGTGTTATCGGATTCATGGGTGGTTAATAGAGTATTAGTGGCAAAAGTGTTTGTTATAGATGTTAATAAAGCATTTAAATCAGTATCATTTGCGTTATAATTATTTGCAACTATAAATTGTGCTATAGCGGTAGTCATAATAGACACTTGTCTATATAATTTATTGTGAGTAAGGGAAGAAGCAATTCCTTGTCCTACTCCGTTGACTCTTGCACTATCATTTGTGTAACTTGAATCGCTTGACATATTGCTTGCATTTTGGTCAAAAACCTGAAAATTTGTACTCCCTGCCAATTAAATTCCTCCTTTATAAAGATTGTATCCAATAGCCAACATCATAGCCGCCGTAAGTAGCACCATCATTTATATCATACGCAAATATAATATTTGTCATAAAACTATAATTCATTGCTACTGCTACAGGCCTGGGTATAACTAAACCGCTTGTAATCATCTGTTTTTGTAATGTTGTAGTTGAGCCTACAGCGATAGCAGATACACTCATATTTTGATTGTCTTTCATTATTAATCTATATTGTGAAAATATATCATTCCAAAGTGCTTGTACTTCTCCTATTGTGCCATCCCAATTATTACTTACTATCTTAGATTTCAATAACATTCTATATGTAGTATCATCCAAAACAGGTGAACTCCCATCACTGGGTTGAAAATTCAACATTCTGCTTATGCCTATTATTTTTCCTAAAGTGTCTAATTGCATTCCTGCTGCATTATCTATATCGAAATTAAATATTATATTGTTCATTGCATTTGTAGCATCATCAATTAAGCCTAAATTTGCGGAAAGCCACGACATAAATTTAGGCTTTGTTTTATGCTCTGAAGTTACTAAATTCAAATATTTATCTACTGCCATTTTTCAGCTACCTCCTATGATGCATTAACCGTTATATAAGATGCGTTACCCCTTAAAACTTCATTGAATGCTAATGCAATATCCTGTGTTGATTGCACGCTCCCATGCCTAGTATCCGTTATTGACGTAATGGAAAAAGTAGGATTATTTAAACTCTGCATGGATGACAATGCAGCACCCCACAACCCAGAATTACTTAAGCTGTTTCCTATTGAAAAACTGTTTAAAAAATTCGCTACTGCATTTTGTATATTTATTGAAGTTTGAGAAGTATAATTATTTAATTTCTTCACATTTATTGTTATATCAACATCAACATAAGACGGTCGGTAAAAGCTTATATTTGTAAGTTGGCTATATTGGTCTTCTATTTCTACACTTGTAGTTCCATTTGTCAAAGGACCTATTCCCCTTTTGAGATATATTGCATTTGCTACATCATAGTCAGTGCCACCTTCAACTACACACGTAACGCTATGCGCCGGCAATCCGTTTGAATCTGTGGTATTTGTGAAGTTTTCGTATGCCTGTGACCTTGATACCCCTTGCACTGCCATAATCATAGCTTTTAAACTATCCAGAACAGTTAATGAAGATAATGAAGTACTTTGTGCCTGCCTGCTCCTTAGTGCTGAATCTGCTTCAATATCTGTTCCCACATTAACATTCGCTGTATTAGTTACACCCATCCAGCCATAAAGTGGGGTTGCTATTATGAAAGAATTAGTCCCTACTATTACTGCTCCTGTTTGTTCACATTGTACCGAAACTGTAGCACTGCCGTTATTATCAAGTGTAACTGTAGTCGGTAAATCCCACAGAATATTATTATTGTCTTGGAGCTTACCATTATTTATAACTGTGTTTGGTGTTCCTGACAATGTTACATTGCATGTTGAATATGAAGCTCCAATCCTTCTTATACCGTTTATTTTCACAACAGTGTCCAATGCTGTACCTACGGAAGTAGATGGTCCATAACTGTTATATACCGACTGAGCAGTTAAAAATGAATCGTATATTTTTGAAGCAACTGCGGACATAAATTGATAATCCTGGCTATCTTCTCCGAGGTATATATCTTGTCCAAAAATTGTTTTAGCACTTGAAGTAAGGGAATCTAATATATCTGCATAGGTCGGCATATGAAACCCTGTAGAATCAATATAAGGTATGAAATATGCCATTATAAAGCCACCTCCAATGGAACTGTTATTTGTGTACTTCCGTATTGAGTATCTATTGTGCAAGAAACGCTATAACTTCTATTACTATAATTACTTGCAAAATCCTTAATACCTTTGACTCCATATACATTTAATATATTATCTTTTATTATCAAATCTATTTTATTTTGTGAAATTCTGGGTTGGCTTAAAATATTTTGGAATAGTGGAAGCCCTGAAGAAGTATCCTCCCACCATTCACCCTGTAACAATAAAAGGCTTGTCTTTATTGCCTGAGCAACTGCATCAATATCAGTTAAAAAATTTTGAGCATTTTGTCCAAATGTATAATCTCCATTTCCATCTAATTTTCTATACTTCATGAAATCACCTGCCCATTTATTTTTACTGTAGCAGCTATTATATCAATTTCATTCTCTTTTACAGATATTTTTGTATTTCCATCAAGTGACCTTAACTCCATAGAATCTTGAGAATAGTTGCTTATCCGGTTAGGTTGAGAAAATACCCCTAAAATAGCAAAAGCGTCAGACAAATCATGTCTACGCTTCTCAATTTGATTTTGTATTCCTCCATTCGCCCACCATCCATCTATACACATATCGGCAAACACTACTAAACATTCATCGCCTTGTTGGATAGGAGTTGTCAAAACAAACTTGCCACCTTTAGGTACTACGATAGGTACATCCAAAAGTAAAGGTAATTGCTCATCCGATACTGATAAATCACTATAATCTCTTAATTTTTCTTTTATTGCTAGTTGCACTGTTACCGTCTGTGTTTTAACGTCAAAGCTCTGTATTATCCCGGGCATCGCTACTCTTAATATGTTCTTAAGATTATTTTCAAAAGTTTTAAGTATTTCTTCTTCATTGTTACCATTTGTTCTTTCACTTATAGTTCTCATATTGTCGCATCCTTTAAAATGGGTTACCTGTAGAATTATTCATCATTGAAGGCATCATTCCTGCCTGACTCACTGTTTGAAACTCTGAAAACCATTCGTCCCCTCTAGTATCACAATTATAGTTAACTTGAATAACTCTATATATGCCGCTATTATCAAGACTCCTTATTACTTGTTTTATTTGTGCTTGCATATCGTGAATTAGTGAATTATCTATATGGATTAATGAATTAACCTTTACACGTGGATTCAATAGGCATTTTCCTGACACTCCATATTCAGTTTGTGCAGGTACTCCAATTAATCCAGAAGATGGAGACAGCTCTATAATTTCATCTGTAGGTAAATCTGTCATTTTGATTATATTAACAGCTCCGTCTTCCATGTAAAAAGTGCCACCTTGTGTTTTAGCAATTTGACTCATAATATCCTTAGCTAATCCAAAACATACTTTCCCACGTAGTAACTGTACATTATCAAGGTCTTTTGATAAAT
This sequence comes from uncultured Clostridiaceae bacterium, assembly GCA_963725425.1. Classification (GTDB taxonomy): domain Bacteria; phylum Bacillota; class Clostridia; order Clostridiales; family Clostridiaceae; genus Clostridium_I. Next base: position 37,408 of record CAVRYJ010000039.1, on the reverse strand, counting down.
TCCCGGCAAAAGTAGAAACCTTCGCTTTACTTACCAGATTATTAACAACATCTCTATGTGTTTGCCCTTTTAGCAAAGAAAAATTTACTACTCCACCATTCAAAAAACCGTCCGCATCTAAACAATTTAAAGTTAAGAGGTAATCTACTCCGTCCTGTTTATCTCTAATGGGTTGTATGACAGTTCCATCAAATATTACTCCATATTGTTCCCCTTCGTACCCTGCTTCAACTACAATTCTATTGCCTTCTGTTATGAGACTATTTTCAGTATTTGCAGACAAATTATAAATTGTTATTGTTGAATAATTAGCCTGCATCATCATTGTTTTTTGAATATTAAATTTACACCTTAATTGTGACACGTCCAATGCAGTACCTTTATTATTATCAACTACAAGCACTCTATATTTTCTACCATATAAAACACCGTTAGATTGTTGGCTACCTCCTATAACACTATAATTTGTAACCGGTATACTTAAACTATCTATGCCTGTGTTAGTGCTACCAGTTCCAGAGGATACTGTACCCGTATAAGTACCTGTATCATATTGTGTTAGATCGTACATCTTAAGACAGCCTGCAATAGTATTATAATAGCCTTCAGTATCAGCACCACCATAATTACCATTGGCAATAGCTCGTAATTGTGTTAACGGATCTTTAGCACTAAAGGCAGCAGCATAATTTGAATTATGTCGCAGAAAATATCCATGGTCTTGAACTGAATCAGACCATGACGAATACCTAGTAAAATATCCTCCGTCTGTTGCTGCTGAACCTTGAGAAATACTTAATGAAGGATCATGATTACCATCAAATTTAATCCCGAATAGATTATTATCATTTTGGGAAACTTTAGAACTGCCCCATCCTGACTCTATAATAGCCTGTGCTAATGTTACAGATGTATAAACTCCATACATTGAATACCCATTTCTTGCACCAGTTAAGATATTGTTTATAAAATTTTGTTCACTTGACATATGGTATCATCCCTTTCACCTAAACAGTGTCACCCCATAAGAGCACAAAATTCGTGCCTAAATTTGTTGAATCTGGTGAATCATCAGACAAATTACCTGTTTTGACTACAGTTGCACTACCTATTCCTAAATATTGATATTGGTGTAAAATGTCTCCTGATGGATATTCACCAGTAAGTAATGGCAAAGAATCAATTAATACATTACCTGTCTTTTTATCTGTAACGGACATAAACCAGTATCCACCAATTCCGTTATATCTAATATCCAAAGTTAAAGTAATATTTTTATTATTTATTGGAATTGTCGTTGTGAAATTTTGATTTGGATCTGTTGTTAATGGAATTTTAGTATAACTCATTAAATCACCTCATTAAAAAAAGAGACATAAAAACGTCTCTTTAAATTAATCTATAGCTAATTTATTATTTTTTGCTTACTGGATTTCAGCCTTTAGATATCACAGGACTATAGTAACATCTACAACCCCAGCATAATGGTAACAAAGGAAGTTTAGCAATTGAATGGGCTATATCGATCATGTTTCTTACACTTATTGCAAACTTTTTCATCCCTACACGTTTCTATTCTTATTCTCTCTATACCCATTTTTTTAAAGCTTTCAAGTTCGGCTTTACTTTCAGCTTTTGTAATATAAAATCTTACATATATTTCAATAATATTTTTTATGGTATATTTCTTTTTTCTGAATCCATTTTCCATATAATCAATAAGACTTTTAGGAAAATTTAATTCAATATTATTTTCTTCTAATATCTTTTTAACGAAATTATCTGCAATCATTTCGTTTCTATGAGAATAGATCGAACCATAGGCTATTATTGAAGCTAATTCAATTCTGATAGTTTCATTTATTATACCTAAATCTTTGCATGATTCTTCCATAATTGATTTAGCAATTTCCCCTAAACTAACACCTTTAACCATTCCTTCAGGTAGAACAACTTTTGAAATATAATTATATTCTCCATTTTTTATCAATTTCATAACAGCATCATAATCACTGTTGAACACAAAGCTATTATTATCTTTAATAGCAGAATCTCTCCAAGTTCTTGTTTTATCATTTGAAGTAGATGATTTATTGGTTAACAATTGTATTACCTTATTTAGAAAAGTACGCATTTTTAGTTTTCCTCCACTATCTTTTCATATCTCAGCCTTTTTATAAAAGGTTGTCTTATATACATGCTCCCATATACTCCTATTTTTACATCATTATACTCCAAATTATAGAAATTTTATATATTATTAATTAACTTTTTTATTAAGCTCTTGTACCATAATTTTTGCTTTTGTTTCTCCATACATTTGGACTAACCCTTGGTAAAGTAAACTTTCATCTGCCTGTACTGGTTCTACCGTTCCTCTATTCGTACTATCTGTAACCTGTGCATTAGCACTTATTTTTACTGTGGTAGTCTGTGCTACAAATATTTCTTGTAAAATTACAGTTGCATCTAATCCATATAGAGTTTTAACATCATCTGGCACGTTTATAGACTGTATAAGCATATTGTCGAATTTACCTAGCCTTGTCATAACTCTTACAGGTATTCGTTGCTGTTGTAGTTCTGCAAGCACCTGAAATGCATCTAATGACCTCGAATCTCCATCGTTAAATTGCCCTGGTATTCTGCTCGTCATACAATCGGACATTTTGATTTCCATTGTAAGTTTTACAGGTTTTATATATGAATGATCTGATATAGATGAACCTGTTTCTACTGGATTTTCAGTTATATATAATTCTCTGGTGTAATCGGTATGGATAATAGCATCAAAAAACCATCCCCCGATATTAGATTTAACATAAACTAAATCTTTTATAGAAGCATTGTTATAATCTAATATTACATTCATAGCAATACCCCTTTCATGTTTCGTAAGGTCTGCGTAGAAGTATCTTGTATAGAATTTGCTGTTGAATTTGAATCAGTTCCATAAATATGGTAAGTTTGATTCAAATTTTGAGTAACGTGGTTAGTGGTTGTACTCGTTGGTGTAATGTAAGGTAAAAAATTATTGCGGTTGAGCATTATAAGATACTGTTTTAGCTTTAACGCCTAATAAATCACCGATAGGGTTCCAATTTAAAAAATTTTCAAATTATTTTTTATATTACCTCTAAAATTATTTTCAAAATCTTGAATTACTTTGCACAATCCCTGATTTTGAAAAATCCTTGGTAGCATCACCAGGAGATGTATAATAATTTGATGGTGGAGTTAATTTTTTGTTTACATCTGTTGAGTCTCCCATACCTATTTTGTCCATCAAATCAATTGCACTTGTTAATCCTTTTACAAGTTCATCTACAACATCAACTGCACCTTTTATAATCTTGGTTAATGCTTCTCCGAAAATCTCTATAGCTTTTTGTGTAGCAGGTGAGCCTATCACATCTTTAAGTAAATGAGTTATTGAAGCTATTAGTTTACTTAAATCTTTTATAAAGCTTTGTACGTCTTTATCATTTTTTAGTTCATTGGCAAAATCTTTTACCCAATTAGCACCATCAGTTCCTAAAGTCTTAGCTATACTTTTTAAATCATTCAATGAGCTCTTGAAATTATTCAATGTCACAGGTTCTTTGAATTTGCCTAAAAAATCTATAACGAAATTGCTGGCTATTGCTATATCGGAATCTATCTCATTAAATGCATTTTTAATATCTGTTTTAAATTTTTTAATGTCTCCACTATTTTTAAATTTATCATAGATTTTTGTAAGGTCTTCCCACAATGGGGCTAATGCAGATTTCCCCCCACTTTTATATGTGTAAAAATCTTGCAATAACAATAATCCTACTCCTAATAACGTTATGAACCTCATTAATGGACTCATTGCTAGTATTGTATTAATGCCAAGCAGTGATGCAATAATAAGCTTTATTTTTAGTGGAATTAGATCTGCTATCCAGCTAATTGCAGCACCTATATCTTTTATTCCCTTCACACCTGCAATTCCTAATGATACAAACCAACTCATAACTTGTGCAATAATTTTTGTCCAATGTGGCATTGTCTGAACCAGCATATCATTAAAATCATGAAATTTAGTTTTAAATTCACCTATAGGCCCGGCCATGTACTTCATAAAATAATAACCTATCCACTGTAATGAATAGGTTGCTTCAAGTTTTAATCTGGCAAATTCAAATCGTATATCTTGTATTTGTTTAAGTTCATCTTTATACCCTGCTGGAGCTTGCAACTGATACGCTTCTTTTCTTAGTTGAATAAACTGGTTCATTAATGTAGGGCTTAAATATAAATCTTCAAGATTAGCTCCTAAAGCCTTCATACTATAGTTTAAAGCCATGGCACTTTCTTGATTTGTCCACATCTTACGTGCAAATATTTCATTTTCTATGTCAGCTTTACCTAAGCTTGATATAAATTTAGCAATTCCTACATTTGCGCCAACAATAAAAGAGGAAAAAGCTAAGGCGGATTTGCTGAATTCAGAAACAAATTTAGTTGCAGTTTTAACTACATTGGTTTGGAATCCATCAACGGTTTTATTAGCTGTATCCAGACTTTTATTATCGACATTGAAGCCTAAACTAACTAGATACTCTTTTATTACATCTAATGCCATAGCTATTCCCCCCTGTTGTTCCGTGCATGTTCAATATTCCTTGCTTCATTCTCACATTTAACCATTATCATTTCTCTTGCATCCAATAAATCATTGAATGTATATGTTCCGTCCCATACCTCATGTTGTTTCCACATCCCAGCCATAACTGGCAAATATGCAAATGTGTCTATATTTTCAGTTACTGCTGGGGTAAATTCACATCCTCTGCAAGTAAACTTGAGAGGCTCCCTCCGAAAAAATCCATCACATTGAACATCAAGGCATGAATAGTTAAGCCCATGGCTAACTTAGTATCAGCGTTCATTATTCCCCACGTTTCATTTTTGGTAAAAACCTGTGCTGGGCCTGCTTGCAATTCTTCAAAACACACCTGTAAGCATTTTGTTTGAATGTACCTGAAATCTTCTTCGGGAAGCTTGGATATTTCCTTTAGTATTTTCGCAAAATCAAAATTGACATCAGATTCTTTACTGTCGAGTTTATCTTTTAACTTTGCCAATTCATCCTTGCTTGTGCCTGTAAAGATTGAAGAAATTATTCCTCCAACTTTACAAAGCATATAGCTGCCTGTCAGTGCATCAAATTTTCTAATCATAAAATTCCGATCGCATAAATCAATTTTTTTAAACTCTTCTTGCTTTCCCATAGTTTACCTCCTATATATTATCCTGCTGAATATCTGCCGCCATTAACGTCCAAGAAACTTGCTGCCCTTGTGCTTTATAAGACCTAGATGCTTGTTTTTGCGGTGATATTCCTGCAATAGAGTAAGAATCTCCCATTACACTTGATTGTATTGCACATGTGGTTTCTATCCAATCCACTTGATGGTGCTGTTTCAAGATAGTTATACCATTTTCTAAACCATGTATTTAAGTCTGAAGTCTGCTGAATTTCTAACACAAGCGTTCCATTTCTACCAGCTATTTTGCTAACCATTATAGTACCATCAGCTGCTACATCATGTGCCGTTCTTTCAGTTGCCATATCTATTGTTATTGAGCCAATTCCTGAACCGTTGGCGGTGTATGTTCCTACATCAGGATGTTCGATTGAAAAACTAAGATCCTGAAAACTATAAGTATGATTCAATTTTTACACCTTCTTCCATTAATTATTAACTGTTATTCCTATAACAACATATTCAATCGCACCTGCTAACTTAACTGCCACATAGATATTAGGTGCCTTCCTTGCTGTTCTGTCTGTTTCTGACTGATCGGCTATTGTAGCAGACATGATTTTATAGCCTATAGAAAGTGCATCTCCTGTGTTCAAGCTTCCTATGGCAGCAGCGTTCCATATTCCTGGAGCTATAAAACCCACATTTTTGGCATTCTCGCAAGGTGATTTTATTGCTAACATCAATGTGTTTAATCCACCGTCTGTTTGTGGTATTTTAGTTGCAGAAGTTAAGGCGTTTAAAACAGCAATTTGAATATTATTAGTTAATACATCCAAATTGATAATAGAATCATAATTTGTACCATCTGCTGTTGTACCCTGTTCAAAAAGGTTATACGTACTACCACGATTAATATATACATTGCCATTGTAGCCTTTTATCGTTGCAAGCTGTGTTTCATCCAAACTTTCTGTGCTCACTCCTGGTTCACTTTTATATGCTAGATCATACGCACTATTAGTAAGCCCAGTATTAGCACCCATTGCGTAGCCCATAATAGATGCAGCTGAATCAATATATGTTTGTGTTCCATCTGTATCTACTGCACCATTTGCGATACCTGTTTTAAGTATGGCTGTAACATCATTGCTTGATCCTGCCGTTATCCTTATTTTTGAACTCGTACCTGTTGTTCCTGAAGTTATAACATATACATTGTTTGTGTATGAAACTGAAATAATAGCATAAGCACCAGCTAAAACTCGTATTTCTGACTGCATCTCTGTTGCTATAGCTGGGCCACTTGTACAGTTTGATAAGGTTAAAGTAACTGTTTTGGGAGTAGTATCTCCATCTACTGCAATTTGAAATTTATTTGCTGTACCTGCTGATATATCGGTAGAACCACCACTTGCACCTGTTTCATACCCTGCTGTTTGTACATTTGCGGTAGAATACTGCCCTAATGATCTATGAGTACTTTGACGTTGCAGTGTTTGCATTATATTTCCGGCAACTCCATTAATAACATCAGAATCATGAGTAGTATAAAAATAAGTAGCTAATGGTTTGCAAGAATCTATGTATGGCGCTACTGCTAATATATCTGCTTTAGCTGCTCCACATATATAACATGCATACCATTGATTATTTGCCTGTCTGCAAGATGTTACTGCCTGTAGTGCTGTTTCTGATCCTGCCTTATTCCACACACCAATTGCAACATTTGAAGGTTGTGGGCTTTGTGAAAAATATAATTCTGCTGCCAAAAATTCAAGTGAAGTTGTGCTGAACCCATCTGCAAGCATTGAATTAGTGCTAGAATATATTTTTACTCTTTGAGTAGTACTTATTACATTCGAAGTTCCTATAATCAAACCTAAATTTAAGGACGAATAAACGGAACCTGTCTGCGACACGCTCAAAGATACTTTTACTATATCATCAAGAGTCAAACTCATATTTTGACCTCCTTTTTTTAATTTGTTTCAACTATTGTGTTTGCTTCTACAATAGAATCTGTATTTATATTTATATCAACTTCGCTAAATGCCGGAATTATATTTTGAGACTTTACCAATGTATTAACTTTAAAGCTAAAGTCTGTTCTTTCCCCACCATTGGCCAACAAATAGCTCTGGTACTCTTTGTGGAATATTAACATCTTGCACAACATAGAGATTATTTTGTTGAAGCAATAATTTAATATCATTAGAGCTGTACAAAGCATTTTTAACCATTTTAGCATGCATGTTGCTATTGGGGCCATAGAAAATTAAACTAATCTGAAATACCCCACTATAGTCTATTTGTTGATTTACACTAACTGAATCATTATTAGAATAATTGGTATCAAATTGTTTGCTTATACTATCGTCTGCATCCTCAGCTCTTATGAAGCATACATCTTCATTTCTTTTCCATCCTGGTGAACCATTTGTACCTGTTGGCCATGACTTTCTCACTTTACCTTGATTGGTTCCGGTAGAAGAGTCAAAGCCTAATAATTGCATTATTAAACTCCAAAATATGCCCGTGACATCATTGATTTGCAAATTATTAATATCCAGATTTATTCACCTTCCATCATTATTCCTATAGCTTTATAATATCCAAAGTTATTCCAGTTCTTTACTTGATATAATCTATACCTATGATCTTCCCATAATATTTCATCTGAAGTTCCAGCAAAATTATCTTCTGCAGCATGAGTTACATACATTTTAGATTTTGTAAGAAATAATTTCATTTCGGATACTCTATCGCCTTCAGGCACTTGAACTATATCCTTTGTCCCCGGAGATAACACAACACCGCTGAAAGTTATTGGATCTTCGTTTTGTATAAAATCACCTGATTGCCATTGCCCTGTTTTCCTATTTACTACAAAGGTGGTTTCCCATCTTGGATTATTCAAAACTCTTCCTACATTCAGCATATATTATTTCTCCTTAACCACATAAGTTATAGCCTTTCGCATTTCTCCTGTATCAATAAGAGGATTAGATGATCCTTTTAATTTAATTGTAAGTGGTGAATTAGGTTCCCATCCATTTTTAGGATTAGTAAACCAATCTCTAGCAGCATTTTGCCCAAGCATTCCAGCTTTTTGCAATTGAGATAATGGGTCTTTACCATCTAAAGCAACTTGCATAGCTTTTTTAAGCTGTTCGGCTATTAATTCCTTGCTATTTTCAATTGCCGGTTCAAGTACTGGTCTTGGCGGAGAATGCCACAAAGGTGAACCATGTTCATGTACATACATTTCATAAGCATGGGAATAGCTGCTTTGCTCAACTTCTTCCTGCATTTCTTTTATCATCTGTGTTTGCCTAACTCCATGTGACAACATATATAAAAGTTCGGCATTGTTTATAGTATCTTCTCCACGTGAAATGCTGCCCACTTTTTTCTTATTTTTAAGTTGCCTATTATGAATCACGTCTCCCCTTGAACTATCCTCTTGAGGTATTCCAACCAAGACATCTTTATTTGCTAGATTATTTAAGATATCTTTTAAATCTCCCATTTTATCTATTTTGCTTGTAACATTAGCGAATCCATTAAGCATTTAATCGCCACCTTTAATAAATATACATGCCGCCTTTACCTACTAACTTGCCTATCGTTGCTAGTTGCTGACCATATATAGTAAGCTTCCACGCTGCCCATCCATCTAAATCCTGACCGATAGAATTGTACTCCGTACTTACAGATACACCATCTACACTTTCGGATGTATCAAGTCCTCTTGCTTTCCCTGCTTCCAGTACTGCACCTGCTCCACCGTTTGGATCAGCTGTTCCTTGCAAGTATAAAGTACAGAAATGAGCTACAAACCATCCAGTTGCAATTTGCCAATAGCTGTGCCATCTTGATTGTTTTATACATGCATCAGCCAAATCGATATACATCTGAACTATAGTTGATGGAATTAAGTTATTGTTGCTATTAGATGCAAATTGAGGATACACATCATAAAAATCTGACAATGTAAAAGATGGATTAGTGCCAGTTTTTATATTACTAGCACTATCAGATACAGCATTTATATTTATAGATTGTTCGCCATTCCCGTAATTAAGAATACCGCCCATAAAAAATCACCTACTTTTCATCAGTAGATGATTCTGTATTTTTCCCATTTTTATTTTGTTCTGCCAAACTTAGATCACCATTTTCGACTGCAATTTTCTGCTGCTTACCTGCTACAAGTGTTATGTCAACATGTTGGTTTTTGTCAGGTGTTGAAGCTAATTTGAATAACAAAGTATTTTCAACCCAATCCGGAACTGTTACAATGTCTTCATTTTTAACAGTTACCTTTTCTAAAGGCTCGTCTGGGTTTATAAACATAAATGTTTTTTTAGAATGTATCATCATAATATTATCGCTCCTTATATTCCGTCGCTGTAGTTAACACACTGGTTATACAAAAATTTTACCTGGCCTATGTTAGCAGCATATGGTGTCAAATACGCCATCTGTTCAGCACTTGGCTGAGTGAATACCCTCATGATAGGTTGAGGTAAATCAAAGTTAACTTTTGTTTCGTCATTAACGTATGCAACCATTCTATCAGTTGAACCCGTTCCTGCTCCTATACACCACCTTGAAGGCATTATTACAAGATCTACTCCCTGATTTTTAGCTATATTATTTTCAAGCAAATAATTTAAAATTGATATGTTACCAGCCTGGCTGACTTTCGTCTGAACAATATATCCATACTGTGCTGGAGGTATCAAAATCTGATTAGGCATACCGCTTAGATCATATTGAGCATTTGCCCAAGCCGTATTTAAAGCTGTGTTTACATCTGCCAATATTTCATCCTGTGTTTTTTTATTCCATGCTGTAAGAGTAGATGCACCTACTGCTACTGTCGTTGCTGTTACTGTTGGGTTGTTTATTAAGCCATAGAAATTCTCCGAAGGTAATCCATTATAAACCATCATATCAATTGATTTGTTATAGTTCAATGTTATTCCTGATTTTAATATTTCATCTAAATTTCTACCTATACCCTGCAATCTCTGTTGATCTATAAACGGTACTTTTAGAACATTAGCCCAAGGGACAACTTTGTAATTATCCTTTGAAACATTAGCCTGCATGGTTGGAATATTATTTGTTTGCCCTGCAATAATCCCGTATTGATTTCCACCTGTAGTCGCATAATCTACAAAGTAATTAGAGGAATACTGTACCCAACCTCCACCTGGTTTTGCAACTATATCTCTCTGCCAGGTAACGCTTGTGAGTGGTTCGTATAATTTAGGATCTCTTTTTTCCAACTCACCCACAAGAAATGCCATGCTAGAACCTATAGCAGCTGCATCTTGTGCGTATGACATTCCGCCTACTCCATCCATTGTTAATATATTCCCATTTTGTTTAAAACTCATTATTTATTTGCCCCCTTTAAGGATTTACTATGGTAGTTATAGTGACTTCTGCTACTCCATTACTGTCTACCTGCCCTGTTGTCCATTTCATATTCGTTATCAATATCGTATTGGTTCCATCTGCTGCTGCTTCGAATTGTCCTACTATTCCATTAGGGAAACTTGTATTTGCAGCTATACGTACATATACGTTTCCCCCTGCAGTTGGTGTACCATTGTTACATAATACTGTGGCTGTACCCCTTACAAGCACATCCATACCTTCACCCGGATTATATTGACCTATAGCACTTGAATAGCTTGTAGATTGTTTTACCTCTCTTACAGCTATTCCGGAGATGCTAGTCATTGTTCCAGTAGCACCAAACCTTGAATATGTGTTATCTGGATTCAATATAACTGGTTCTCCAAATGCTACAGGTGTATTTTGCTCAACCCCACCTACTAGACTACTTTTTAATATTCTATTATCCACTATGGCATCCACGCTTCTGGAAATGTTTCCTGGATAACCAAAATTCATTATTTTTCCGATTACTGTTCCTGGCATGTTTATTCCCCTTCTTTCTTGTAATGTGGATTGCATTTAAACTTGATATCATCTATTGCCTTATATGCTGCTTCCTGCTTGCTCTTATTTGTGGATGCAGTGTCTTTAGCTTTTCTAGCTGATTGTTTTTGAGCTTTAGATATTACATTATAGCCATTTATTCCATTGCCATTTTTTATTGCATTAAATTCTCTTTTTAGAGAGTCACACGCTTTCCTTTGCTTCTGGATCTGGAATGTTTGCTATAATAGGTTTCATTACTTTCAACATTCTTAACATACTATCTGCATTAGGTAATGGGTTCTTAGGTTTTTCACCTTCTGCAGCTTCTGGTGCTTCTGGAATACCTTCATCTTCAATTTCTTCAACTGGTAATGTCATACTTTCCTCTTCTTCTCCCTGTTCATCTTCAGAAGAATGTTCTTTCGGTTTTTCTAGTTCTTCAATCATTGCATCAATGGATTCTTCTGGCTTAATTTTTTCATGAACCTTTTGTCGCTTTCAACGAGCTTAGACACAATGTCAGTTAATTTATCAACTTTAGAAGCCAACTCTTTCAATCCATCACCTGATTGTGCTGTTGGTTCTTCATCTGTCGCTTTGGTTTCAGCCTTGGTTTCCTCATCCTTTTCCTGTTTTTCTGCTGTTAGCCCTTCCATTGCGTCCATAATCTCCTCTGGTTCTGCATCCATTGCAAAATGTTTAAGTCCTATAGCTGTAAAAAAATCTGTCATGATAGAATGTTTCCTTGGTAATTTAGTTTTACCTGCCATATTATTTTTTTCTCCTTCCAATTTCTTATTTGAATCTTTTATTGCAACGCGGTTTCCAGCTCTGCCATTTTCAACAATAGCTACATGGTTTCCGCATATTTGCCCTTGTGAATATGTCCCATCTTCATTCTCTGAATAAACGCAATCATAGCCACATGATACTTCACGCTTACCCTGTTCTATTTCATTTATCAGCTGTCCATCTTTTACTACTAAATCAGCTAGTAATAAATCTGATTGCTCACCTTTACCCTGCCGGACATTGGTTACATCACCTTTATCATAGATATTGTTATTATCACTATCCAACAATTCTGGAGGATGTTCATCTGTTACTGTTTTGCCCTCAAAACTTGCGATAGCTGTAGGGCCAAATACTTCATCAGGGTTTCTGTATACTTTGACTATCTGTCCTCTTTTATCATCTGCACCTATCTCTTCACCTAAATATTGATACCATCCAGTACGGGCAATTGGTACATTATGACATATTAAAAAACCCTCGGGAGTCCTTGTCATATTAGGGCTGAACCGAGAGCCATAAAAAGCTTTCAAGATATATCACTTCCTTTCAGATAAAATAAAAAAAAGCCCTATTTCTCAAGACTTAATTAACGTCATATCCTCAATAAATACTAAATCAGGTATACAGCCATTTTGATATTCAACAAATCCCACTGTTTTACCAATAATCTTTTTGTTTATATGATTAATTACTTTTACTAAAGCTTTAACTTTACCTGTTTTTGGCTTCATACTTGGATAATGAATATAATTTACAGTCATACCAACTTTTATTCTATTTTCATCCATATTGTTTTTACCTCATTTTCTTAATTTTAGGCATAATAAAAGCACCTACTATTTTTATTTAAGTAAGTGCTTTTATTTGTATTGTGTAATGATATTATTTGCTTCTTCTTCATTGATTTTTACATAGTGATCTTCAAATCCGATAAATGCTCCTATGGCATTATTATTTTTTGCCATGTTCTCCTTTGTGAATTCCACTCTTCCGTTTCTCCACCTCTTTGTCTTACAAGATAGCTCTTACCCTTGGGCATATCAGTTGATTTCATATATTTCCAAGTTTCCATAATAGTCAACCTTTCTTTAAACTTTACTTTATTGCTTATTCAAATTTTCAATTATTTTTTTAGCTTGATCTTCGGTTATTTCATCATAATACATATCTTCTCCAATAAATATTCTCGCAAGTTCATTATCTTTAACCCATTCTTGCCTAATAGGATCATATATTTCAAATGCATGATTTATATGCCTACATAATTTAGAAGCTGTATTGTTTATAGAACTATAGTCGTATGCAAAATAGAAATCAGACACTTACTTCACCTTCGTTTCATCATAATCACTAATTTTTCCAACATTAAACGGAATCTCTAAATTGTTTGAAAGCTTAAACATTTCATTTTCAATTTCAACACGTCTACTTTCTGACGTACTATCTAATCTATATTCCTCATAAAGTTTATGCATCTCAGTATCTTTTACGTCAAAACTTTGTTTAGTGTGAAATTGCAATTCAAACTGTTGCTCACCATTAGGGCTCTTTAAAACACAATTGATTCCTTTATATGGCACTTTCTTTAGCCAAGTGTTCTTTACTCTAATTAAAGTATATCCTCTTTCTTGTAATTTTTCAATACATCTAAAGTAATCTTGCGTTAAGTTTTTAGCATTGGAAATATTAGTATATCTAACTATGTCGAACATCCTACTTACAACGCTTTTGGCATCTCCTTCGGGGTTATTAATAAGATCACTATTTACTTTTCTCAATAATGATTCTTTGGTTTTTAATCTGAAATCTAAACCAGTAAGCTTGCATCCTATAGAGCTGCATATATTTTTTAAATCATTTGTGATCTGAGGTTCAATTTTCTTAGCTTCTTCATATGCTTTATTGATAATATCTATAGTTTTTTTAGATGAATTGTATAGCCCCCCTCCTTCTCCACTTCCACCAATTTCCCCTGGTCTTCCTTCATGTTCAAAATTTCCACTTCCTTCTCCTCCATCTTCAACACATACCACATATTTTGTTTTAAGAAAATATTCAAGCACTTCTATGATAGTATCCATTTTATTTAAGATTATATTAATTTGCTTTCTTTGAAGTGTTTCCATCTGTGCTGCTCACCTCTAATGTCTATTACTTCCTTCCTACTATAAGAGCTGTTATGAATTTATCTGATTGCTGATATTGAATCTCTACTTCTATACCATTTTCCTGCATTTTATTAACATTTAAGTTTACAGTATTGCCAAATGGTTCAATGTTCAGTATGCTTTCTCTTACCAATGCAGTTGATACTATTTTCATATTTGCTTTCATATTTTCACCCCTTTTTATGCTATTCTTTCAAATTGTTTTCTTGACATGGTTTGAATCTTTCCTTGAAAATAAACTTTATGTGGCCATGTAATAGCATCTAATGCTATTACCGGTTCCGGGTAACATCTACAATTGAATATATTGCCTGCATGATAGTGCCCATATGATTTAGCATGGATAAGTTCTTCAGGTGATGGAGGATTACTCCATTTAACTAAAACTCCCTCCATATGTTTATGTGAGCTTCTTACTCTGCTATCTTCAGATGTTCTCCAATTATACCAATCAAGTCCTAAATCTTCACATCTAGCCTGCGTTAACGCTGTAGATGTTTTACTCACTTCTGTACGTGCTATAAGTTTTGCTTTCGCTTTACTCCAAAGAGGAAATAAAGCTTCAATATCATCTGCTATATCGCTTGCTCTCCTACCTTTTAGGCTTTCTTGTAAAACATGCCTTGTAACTTCTCTTGAAATATCCAACGGTAAGGATTTAATTATTTCAGCATTTCTTTGAATCTGATCTTTTATTGCAAACCCTATTGGTCCTTTTAACTCTTTCCTTAGAGCCTCATATATTATTCTTCCTTTACTGTTTTCTCTGGCTGCTTCTCTCCATGTACTTCCTGCATCAGTAAATAAATGTGTTACCATTTTCATAGATGCTGAATCTGCAAATTCATTTAGGTAAGAATTATTCATAAATTTTCTTATTTGGTTTAATATATCGCTTGGATTTCCTAAACCAACTATATTTTTCTGAAGCTTTTTCATCAGTTGTACTAATGTCTTTTGATATAATGATTCTATTCTGCGTTTGGGTTTCCATAAATCCTTTGCTGTTCGATTCATATATATCCTCCAAATAAAAAAGCACCTCATTCGAGATGCTTAATGCTGTAATCTTTTATTTCAATATTGCCATATCGTTAGCCCATTTTCTGTGAACTTTCATTATTAAATCACATAAATCAGCGGCAACTTTACCTCTCTGACTTATATTTTCACCGTTTTCATCAGCTTCATCAGCTTCTTCAGCTTCAGTATCCATACAATGACTCAGTATTTTTTCAAGATTTGTTTTTTCAAAATCATAGCCTTTATTGGGCTCTATTTTTAAAGATAACTCATCATTTAAAAATTTAGATTGTTCACAGGTAAATTTCAGAATCATTATATTTGCATCCCTTCCCCATACTGTGCATATTTTACCTCTTTCAGGGTTTATAGCTACAACTGCCTTATCACCATAAAGCTTTATTGATGGTTCGCCTTTACTATTAAACTTTTGGGGTGTTATTGCCCAAGGTTCTTCTAATGCATTTTTTATATCTTCAGCATCTTAATTTTCTTTGAATTGCCCTCTTAATAGCATGTTCTGCTACTGATTTTACAACGTGTCCACTAGCTACCTTAACTCCTATTATATTTTCATTATAATGCTGCCTAGTTTTAGAGTCAACTTTAATTTCACCTTTGCATTCACCACTTCCACCGCCTTTACTTCCAAATTGTCCATTTTCATTTCTTGGATGATCCGATTCTTTAAAATCGCCGTCAGTTATTGGCAATTTAGCTGACGGCTCATTAAAATTTAATGTGTCACTTTGACCCATATCGTCCATACCAGTACCGTCATCCGCATTTTCTATATCTTCATCCGTGATGTTAGTAAACATTCCTGTGCTGTCACTCATTTGTTTGAGTTCTTTCAATGCTATCTTTTGACTTGTTATTCCTTGAACAAAAACATTGACAATTGAGTTAGTTTTCTTTTCTACTATGTCTGCAAGTTCATTTTCACTCGGAGTTGCTACAGGATTAAATGAATAATCCCAATCTTCTGGTACGCTCCCAAATTCGCTTATAAACATAATAGGTAATAGTTTGTCCAGTACAGGTTGCAATTGTTCTGTTTGCTTTTGTCCTATCATATCATAATAATTTTGGAGATCCGAATCCCCAGTTGCATTCATTCCAGCAGGTGCACGTCCAAATAATTTGGTAACTGGTATTTCTGCTGCTCCTGCTATATCAAGCATGAAACTTTCATATATATCATTCAGCCCTGAAAAGGTATATGTTTTAGTGTCAAATTCATCATCTTTGCTCAAAACATATGTACCCATATTAGACATCAACCAGTTTTGTGCTTGCAACGTATTATATAAATCCTGTTGTGATTGTTCATCTGTACTGGAAAGTAGTTCTCCTAGATCTCCCATTTTTAATACTCTTAAATTTGCTAAAAAAACAAGCTGGGCAATATTCCAACTTGTATTATCTCTTTTCTTTAATTCATCAAATACAACTTCTACCTCAGATTCGCCCCAAGAGTTCTCCGCATACTTTTCCAGTACGGAAGTTCTCTCCCTATAAATCTTAATATCCTGCTGTAGTGTACTTTGACAGTTTGATTATCTCCAAACCATTCATAGTATTCAGGAAACCCATAATCAGGACTATTAACATCTTCTATTGTTTCGGCTCCTGGAGTTATCCCAGACCATCTATCAGATACTATTAGTCCTTTAAAACTTCCTGGCATGATGGTGTTGTAATCTAGTGGTTGATCTAATATATCTTCTTGACCATCTATTATTATTACAGCTGCCGCACCACCATAAAGTCGTCCCCATTTTAAGCCTTGCAATATATCTCTCTGTATTCGTGTTGTTCTCTGGAGGTTATCAAATCTTTTTAATTCATCTGGTTTTAACTGCGTGTTAATCTTTATCCAATTTTTACACATATCTCCTGGAATGCTGTCTATCACTTTTCTTATTATCCAATGCCCACGATAAAGGCTATTCATTAGTTGATATTGCTGTGTTAGTCTGGTCATAGGGTATTGAGTACCTTCCATGAGATTAGGGGTATCATATCCTAGCCGCGCCATTGGATTACTGAACGAATCTTTTGTAACTCTTCTTTGAGGATTAGCTTTTTTAGCAGCTATCTACGCTTTTTTTATCAAGTACCACGGCATATTTTTTATTTCTTCTACTCAATTTCAAACCTCCTTTCCAACGTCGCGAAAATTTAATTTAGCGACAGTTATATTGATAATTTATGCATTTTAGGTTGTATATCCCCAATATATTTAGCATATTTTGAATATTTATTCGCTATTTCAGTATATTTATACTTTATTTTATGCATATATATTAATTATCTGCTTAATCTTCGTGGCTTTATTATTGTTTTTACAAAGTATCTTAACGCATCACACCGATGGTCATTTACTTTTAAAGGTTTTTCTTCTCCATGTTGAGCTGCCTTTTCATCCCATATATAGCTTGTTATATCTTTAATCGTACGTATGCATTTAGCCTTGACCGCTTTTATTTTTCTCTGTGCTATCATTGTCGATGTCATTCTTATACCATCAGATACATCATTATCAGCGTCTTTAACTCTATATCCCTTATTTTTTAAAGCTACTTTGAAGCTTAAAGCGGAGGGATCTACTATTACATACATAGGGTGTTCATCTCCAATGAACTTTTTAAAATCCTCTGCATATTCCAAATCTTCTTTTTGCCTGCCGGATTCTTTGCTGTCATAGTAATATTCATTAACAATCCATAATGTGTTACCATCATCATATATATCCAAAAAAACCATTGGATTTGAAGTACCATAGTCTACGGCTATATACCTTCTTGCGGTATGTTTTAAATTTGCAGGTAGCTCATCCTCTACAATTTCATTTTGCTCGCACCACATATCATATATAGCACCCTGTGCCATTGCCCATAAACCTTGTATGAATCGCTTAAAAAAGACACCTACATACATGCTGCGGTATCTTTGTTTTATCTTTTCAGATAGGCTTAAATTATCATCCATTGTAAAATGCATATATAATAAATTTTTTTCTTTATCCTTATCTATCCAATTTACTTTAAACCAATGCATAGGGCCATCTGGATTGCAGTTAAACCAGAACTTTGAGTCTTCAACTGAACAACGTCCAGTTGCTTGATTCACAAAGGATTCAGGCATTAATGCCACTTCATCAAATATTATTCCGGCTAGAGTTATACCCTGTATTAAATCTTGTGAGCCTTCATCTTTTCCACCAAAAATATAGTAATAGTTGCTTTTGCCATTTCTGCTTATAATATAAACATTATCTCCCATTTCAGAAAATTTTGTTATTTTATAGCCACGGCTCCAAAGCATTAGTTTTAACCAAAACCATACGTTACGTTTAAAACTTCCTACTGTCTTACCACACATTCCTAAGTTTTGATTACTAAATGTCTCTGTAGCCCATATAACAAATGATAATGCCATAGATACCGTCTTGCCTGAACGTATAGCTCCATCTGCTATTATTCCATCATAATCTTTTACAGGGCTACCATCAGTCCACCAGTTTAATACTTTACGTTGTTTCTTGGAGAATGGTTTGAATTTAAATACTGATCTAATCTTCTTCATCATCTTTCCAATCCTCTGCTGCTGTGCCCTTTAAGGCTTCTATAAATCCATCATCTTCAATTTGCTGAGTGTCTTCCGTAACCTTAGATTTTTCAAACTCAAATTTTTCTCTTTCTAATTTATATCTTTCCTTAGTTACCGTATCAAGTAAATCAATGTGTGTCCCTAACCATTCCAAGGCTTTAAGTTTATCATACAGTTTTATTGAAACTCCTTCTTTACTTTGCTTAACTTCTGATACAAGACTTCCATCTATGTCATTTTTAAAGTCAACATAATTAAATAACACTTTCTTCTTTCTGCCTGTCGCTTTATTATCTACTATTGTTTCCTTTGTTCCGAAATCTAAAAAATCATTTATATCAGCGAATGCTACATCTATATACTTTTGTGCTATATCCTGTGTGTCTAATTTTATGTTGTCTCTAAGTTCTTCTAATCTCTTATCTATTTCTTTCTTTATCTCCACGTTTTTCCACAGTTCATATGAATGAGCACATGCGTTTTCATAACTGCATTTATACGTCCTCATATATGCCTTAGTCTTATTTCTGTACTTAACGTAGTAAACACAGAAAAGTCTTTGTCTATCAGTAAGCTCAGAGTTTTTTATCTCTAAATCTTTTTCAAACTTGGGCTCCTCTTTATTTGTTTTTTTATTGTTATTATTTTTTGTTGTACAACATTTGTTTTTATGTTGTACAACATTTGTTTCTCCATTCCATTTATCTCTCTGCTTCCACACTGCAACTTTCTTTTCATCTTCTTCAAGTATGTCAGCAATCTCCCTATTTGTTATATTTCCTTTATGATCCTTATATATTTCGAAGGCTTTATCTCTGTTAGGGCTTCTTTGTCTACCCATATCACCACCTCATTTGCTTCCTATTTTTATGTATTAAAAAAGAGTCCCCTTCAGAGCTCTTAAACGTTCTAGCTTTTATTTCCAATTGCTTTAGTTTCAAAAAGAGACTTTATTTTTGGATTTCATCAGCATACCTAACTATTGTTAACTCTTTAACACAGTTCCTAAATTTTCCACTTCCCCATAACCCCCTTGCAAATATAAAAGCTTGTATCCAACCATCGCTACTATTATTAAAATTAATTTGTAGCTTTTGCATATCACCTAAGAATTCATCATATCTTATTTCTAGTGATCCATTTTCTATTTTTTTCGCTGAATAAAATAAAGTTAGTGATAACTCTTTGTATAATTCTTCTCTCAAATAAACTGATGCATTTCTAAAAACTTTTATGTAACAGTTAAACATGTCGCTCTCTTCATCAACTACCATTTCATCATTTGTTTGTATATCTTTAGCATTAATCTTCTGTCCAATATCCTCTAGTTTGTTCTGCATAGTATATATTCCATTAGATAATTCTTGGTTCGAATTAACAGAAGCTTCTAGTTTACTTGTCGCACCAATTATATTATTTGCTATATTCTCTAATTCACTTGAAACATTAACTAATTTATCTTTTGTATTATCTGATTTTGTCTCTCCTATTATCGTAATAATTATAGCTATAACAGAAAGTATTATTGATGAAACTGTACCTGCAAAAGAAACTTGCCCCACAAAAGCTACGTTTCCGTAACTTGAAGCTATAATAACTAATGCAGTAATAGCTATACTAATTCCTATAATATAATTAACATGTAACTTTAATTTTTCATGTATTATCCTATAATTTATCTCTTTTTCATCCACACTAACCACCTCATGTAAAATATTCTACATAAGGTATAAAAATCCTTTAAATTATGTTAAATTATTTCTTTTAATTACTTTATTACTTAATTTCAATAAAAAATAGAGGGGCTTTTATACCTCTCTACTCTTATAAATCCTTAGCTTCTGCTATATAGTACCATTTAACCTGATTTTTTATTAAATGTACCTCCGTATTACTATCTGGGGCTAAACATTTTCTACTAAATTCATGCATGTAATAAGCATCTTTTATAATAATTTCATCAGTAGTTGTATTTATCAATTCTCCTGTAACTTCCGTACCATCTATTAATATAATTTTAATACCCATGGTATCATCTCCTTTTGTATATTATTTCCACATATAAAGATGATTTCCTGCTTATATAGAACTGCCTAGTCAAAAAAGTTTAATTATTTATGGTGTTGGTTTAAAGTAAGCTAAAATTGAAAATATAGCTGATATTAATGTAGTAACACCAACAACCCAAGTCCATATCAATATAGTTTTATTTGTTTTCTTGCTGCGTTTTGCATTTTCATTATCCATTGCTTTTTTATAGAATTTCCAGAAAGTTTCCTGACCAAATAACATTTGATTAGAAAAGTGTTTTTCAAACTCATTTAATAGTTCAGGAGTAATATTTTCGATACCATAGTATTTTATAAAATTAATTAAAACCGTTTGTGTATATCCACCATCAGGGCTTATCGCCTTAACATCATCAATACTTAAATTATTATCATCCATCTTCTAATCCCCTTTCTAGTACATAACTTCTACACTAGAATGAGATTTCCTGCAAATGTTAAACAACTTATGCTATTAATCTTTGTTGTGGTAGGTAACTTAATTCTGCTAACAAGTGGCATTTACCTTTACATATTTGGTATATGTCTTTATAATAAGTACCTTTTTCAGTTTCTTCAGTTATTACATGATCTATTAGATTTTCTAAATTATATATAACATCTAATATTCTTCTAGTGGCTTTTTCTCTACTTTTAGCTGGTATACCTACGCAATCATTTACTAATTTAGTATAAACCATATATAGCTTTCCAGCGTTCTTGCTTCCTTGTTTTTCTGCTAGAGGAATAAGCTTTGTCATAATAACATCAGTTTCATTTCTTCTGCATAACTTGCTTTTTATTCTTGTTTCCTGCCATTCAGAAGATTTCCTTTCCCTCAAAAGTTCTCTCATTATAAAAAATTCTTTTACAAGTTCAAATTTAAATTTTACAACCTCATTGTTATTTTTTAGCAGTGTCATAAGAAAAGTTGTCTGCTGTTCATTGAGATATGCAACCTTTTCTTTGCCCACTTTCCAAAGGTCGCATTTCAAATGCGACCTTCCCAAACTCTTTTATAAGATCTTCGTATCTATAAATCATATCAAGTATACTTTTGTGGTTGTTATTACTTCTATCTGCTATTAGTTTACTGTCTACATATAAATCTTCCATTCCATTGATTTTTCTAATTGATACTAATTGATTCATCTTGTTCCCTCCTAAGATTATTTTTAAATAGGAGCTGCCGGGACTTATCCGGCAATTCTTCTCTCCTAGAAGGTTGGTGATTGTTCCTCACAAAACCTAAAAATGTATATAAAAAAAGACGCTTTTACACGTCTTAATTAACCTTTGGTTTTCTAGTAGCATATAGCGTTCTTCTTGTAAGCTTGCTTCTTGCCTTTTTATATTTGCATTCTTTCTGATTTTCATTGCAACCATAACAACATTTCTTGCACTCATATGCTAATGAATCATATTTCATTTATTTCACCTGCCTTAAAGCTCCCTTAACTCTTGTATAGCTCTTTCCTGCATACATTTCTTTAAATTATCCGTTTCCTTTTCTTTACAGACTTTTTGCATTGACAGTAAGGACATGAAAGGTAGTGAGTTTTTAACATCTGCTGTAGCTCCTCTGTCAGTAATACAAATTCCTTATGACATCTATCACATTTATAGCTTGTGTATATACTTAGCATATCCTCACCTCACATTTTACATAATAAAAAGGAACCGCCACATTTAAGACGATTCCTTTTGGTTGAGGCAGTAGGACTTGAACCTACACTATGTCTATGCATAGCTCCAAACCGTTGTTACCTCATTAATACTTATCCCACCGTTCCTACATTAACCTTTCAGGTGTAAACCTAATGCTTCGGATTAGCAGAATATTGATGTGCTATTCTAACCTTCCAATAATAGCTTATGTACTACCCTTTTCCTGTACAATTCCCACTGGTATGCGGTTACTTTGATATGTGCAACCGCAATAAATCTCATTCCACCTTTAGTTTGTAGCCTCTGTGGACGTTAATCCTATATTCTTCATATTATTATTATAAACCCATTTGCTTATATTTTTTATTCAACTTTTATTCAATTTTTATTCATGTTTTTGAACCATACTTCCCATCTTGCTACATCTTCTACTAATTCTACTCTAGTACGATATGCTGTGGATTGACTCATATCTAGCTTTTGCCCTACTTCCCAATCAGATACATGTCCACTATATTTAGTTTTTAGGAATTTCAAAGATTCTTCATCTAGTTGACCTACATTCGAACCTATTATAGAGCAATCATCTTCAATGGTCCTTAGCTCCTGTTTTAACAGTATAATTTCCTCCTGCTTATTAGCTTTTTCTTTTTCTAAGTTTTCAATTATTCGAATTGCAGTTCTTTCAGCATAGCTTGTTGCATCACTGGAGCTTTGAACTCTTTCCTCATATGCTATACTCCTCGACTCTTCAGGAATACTGATATTTGTTTCTTCAATGTCTTTCTCTATTTCAGTTATTTGCTTAACAATCTGATCCATCTTTCTATTTATGGAGTTCATTTTTTTATCCTTGCTGAAATAATTGTATAGTTTCTTTTCTGTTGCTCTGAAGGTACTCTTATCTATCATTCAAACCTCCTATAAGTAATTCCAATTTTCCGAATTAGGTTTCATGTTGTCCCCTGCTTTTCTAGTCGGTATATTGTACCTCTTCATGGTTGCCCCGATACTTGTGCAGCTGCAACCATAAATTTTACCTATCTGTTTCTGGCTCATTCCATTTTCCCAATATAATTTTCTTATGTTTTCTACTTCATCTACAATAAACCTAGCTTCTCTTCTCTGTGATGTATTTTCTCATGCTCATAAACTCCGAAATATGCTAGGCTCTTATTGCTTGATACTGCTTTTGGGTTTAATACGCAATACAATAGTGCACAAAAATTAGGTGTAAAGCTATCTATTTTATAGTTTCTCTCCATTTTGGTTATTACCTCCTCTGCTATACTTTCTCATACGCTCTAGTTCTATTGCCTTTTCTATATAGCTTGTCTATTCTTTTATGGGTATGAGCCTATATTAAAATTCTTACATTTACTGAAGCATTTGACTGTTTTAGTCCTGGTCGATTTTAAATTTGGTCTTTCCCTTGCCTTTTGTGTGCCAAAAACTCTTTTAAGTATCGGCTTCAATATTTCTATAATGCTTCGAGAGTTTCATTTTCTTAATTTTTTACTGCTTCATCCAGTATCATTGTCCTGCTGCTCCTCTCCGTACTTTTTTAGCATCTCTGCCATGTAATTAGGCTTCTCTTTTATTTTTTCCTCAACCTTACATTTTATTTGTGGTTGGATTAGTGATACTACCATATTGTCAAAAGGGCAGGTTTTCTTTTTTATTATTCCACCATTTTCCCATTTATCAGCTGTTTGGCATTCAGAAAAATCATGCTCTTTACCCATAAACAAATCACATTTAAGGCAGTATTTTTCTACTCTTGCCCTTACTATGTTTTGATTGTTTGGGGTGTCAATTTTCAAACCTTTATAGTGTTTTGGATGGACATTTTCTATCTCCTTATTCCCTCCATTTCATACCTGCAGCTATACATGCAACTGCCACTATTCCCATAATTATATTCAACATACTTTTCTCAGCACCGTTCCGTCTGTCTTTGTAATAGCTCTAGTGCTGAAATCTATATATGCATGTACCCATTTACCGTTTATTTTATATCTGCATTTTACTAGCTTGTCCTCTGTTTCTGCCTGAACCTCTGTTATTAAGCTTTTATATTCTCTGCCTGCCATGTAGCTAATTATTCCTCTGTATGCTAGTTTAATTAACTCGGCATTCATTTGTTTTTATACCTCCTATTTCATTAATCCCACTCAACACTACCTATTTCTGTTGTTTTGCCACATTTAGGACATTTAACTTTTGAATATTCCCAGTCGCAAGGTTCTCCCAACTCGTTAGAGAAATCTTGATACTCTATTTCAATTTCCTCCTCACAATGAGGACAATCGAAACTTACTGATACTGGTTTTTGATTAACAGTTACATCTATTTTCAATGTTTTACCTCCTCTATCGGTTCGAAAGTCACCTTCCAATCAGTACCAAACTTTTTATTAGCCTCAGCGATATATCCTTGAACTTTTCCTATCTCTGCTTGATAATCTTCTTTAGTCTGCATCACCTCGAAATTTACGTTTATACCATTTTTAGTAGGTTTAGACCATTCTCGTAGGTCTTGCACCGTGCTCGCTCATAAGGTCAAGCCACCCATGAATTTTAAAATCTTCATATAACTTTTCATTCTCCTTTTGAAGCTTTGCAGTACATCTTTTATATGTCATTCTACCGCCTATACATTTAATATCTGAACTCATATATTCCCTCCAATTTCCTCAAATATTTTGCTTATTATCTGCACACAATATAATCAGGGAAGGTGAATACGGAATGGAACCAGGAGAGAATTTATTCTTGTAACTGAATCCACTTATATACACCCCTTGTATTGGCTAGGGAGTAAATATATTCCCTAGCTTTTATATTGCAACCTATTTAGTTTTTGTTTCTATTAACCGCAACTTGCATTTCAACAGAAAAAACGCACCATTTTAAACCATTTTTAAAGTAAACTTCGTCATTGGTATCTTTTTCTATGGAGCCGACAACTATTTTTTCAAATAAGTTTCCTTTGAATAATGGTGTAAACCTCCATATGCCGTATTCATCATAATCTACATTTAGCAATGTGCCATCACTGAAAGCCATAGTCCCATCTGAACAATTATAAGCATTGAATTCTTCTTCTAATTCCCCATCAATTTCTATTAAATCATCACTTGCACCTGTTACAACCGTTCCGCTTGATACTTCTATCATTTTTATTTGTTCCTCCTTTATATTCCCTAGCTTTTATATTGCATAAAGTATTCAAAATCCGTCATAGTTCTATAGCATCCTCTTTCCGTACATTCCCTTTTGCAGTTATATATTCTGTCTCCGTTTCCTTCTTAACCGTGTATCTATCTCCTGCCTTGTATCAATCGTTTTTACCACGGCTGATTATCATTATTTTCATAGCTTCAACCTATCTTTGAATTATATTCTTCATAGGTTTCAGCGTTTCCACTTCTGAATATGATTTTATTATTTACCCACCTTTGAAGTAATCTAATATTCCTAGGAGCTTTATCTTTGTTAAAAATCATAACGTAGGGATCATATCCAAGTTCTTTAAGTTTATATACTCTATACAAGTCATAATCAAACGTAGTATCAAAATTTGTAAGCATGTACACCCCTAATTTTCTATGGTCGAATCCAGTCAATTCTTTAAACTGTTTTAATTTTTCAATTATAGTTTTTTCATCTTTTTCTTTATCCCATGCGAAGTGTAACATTTTGATTCTCATTTGCTTAATTAAATCTATATTCTTATGATTAGTTAATCTAATATCAAAGCCTTGTGTTATATCTACCCATGCATTACTTTCAATCAATTGTTCAAGTAATTCTATATGTTCATTGCTGCTAATAAATTGGGATCAAGTAGCTTAACTTCTTTCTGCCCATTCCAGAAATTTTTTAAATCAGCTACTTTATGGCTGCATTTGCCTTCTTTTTCTCCTACTATACAAAATTCGCATCCTCTTGGACAACCTCTTGTTAAGAATCCGTATGCAGTATTTTTTATACCGTGTAAACTGTAATCAGGGTAAATACTTTCTATTTCTTCAGGTAATTTATTTTTTAAGTCATATCCTGTACCGCCTTTTATTACTTCATCCGCATTAATGCACGTATTGAAATCTGGTGTAAATGTAAATACCTTTGACATATAAACTCTGTCATAATGATTAAAGGGGAAGAACATCTCTACATCATCACCTAGTTTCTTATGCCATGCTGATATTTTCATCAATGCTAAGTTTGGAAATTTATGCCCATCTACATCTAGTAAACCTATTTTCATTTATTCACCCTCAAACATATTTACTTGTCCCTCTAAAACTTGTATCTTAACTTTTCTTTCTTCCCTTCGTGCTTTCCGTTTAGCCTTTTCCTGCTTGTCCAGTTTTACAAGCTTTCCCCAACACACTGGGCCTAATCCTCTGCTTTTAGATTCAATGTCTTTTAATTTTCTGTGACATAACATACATCTATCACGCATAGCCACTCCTTTTAAGCTAATAATTGTTTAAATATGCTTTCAAATATTGTTACCGGAATCGAATTTCCTGCCTGTTTATATAAAGTCCTTTTAGTATTTACCTTAGCTGCATTATAGTAATCTTCATCTTCATATCCTTGCAATCTCCAACATTCTTTATCAGTTAAAAATCTATACTTACCATTTCCTAAATAAATTACTTGTGCAGGACATCTGTCTTGTCTTTCGTTATTGTGTAGCAGTAGTCTTTTATTACTGTTGCTCTTTTAATGCCCTTATGCCCTATTACGCTAAGTATGCTTGGCTGTGTAACTGTAAATTCATCTGATGCATTACTTTCAAGAAACTCTTTAATATTTCTCATTGGCTTTCTCTCTAATGTCTTAAAATTAAATATTGAACTTCCTAAGCAAGATACTGTAAAAACTCTGTCCCTATTCTGAGGTAACCCAAAATCCATAGCATTAAGTGTTTCAAAGTTACTCGTATATCCTATTTTCTGCATTTCTTTCAGGTATCTATTGAAATTATGCCTCATATGCTTGGATAAAACATTCTTTACATTTTCCCAAATTACAATTCGTGGCTTCCATATTCCCATCTGCTGAATTATATGGATTGTTTCCCACATTAAGCTTGAACGTGTTTCTGTCCCTTCATCTGCTCCCTTTTGGTGTCCTGCAATTGAAAAGTCTTGGCAAGGGCTACCATGGATAAGAATATCAGACCTAAGATTATAACCTATTACGTTTTGCACTTTATATTTTAATTCTTTGTGAAATATAGCATTATAGCTCATTACTGCTTTGGGGTCTATCTCAACATAATCAATAGCTTTAACTGGTACTCCTATATTCATTAGTGCCTTTCTTGGACTTCCTATACCTCCGAATAGCTCTAGTATTTGTAACATAATTCCACCTCTCTAGTTTGTAACCTTTATTCCATATACTTTATAAAGCCTTTGAAATTCCTTCAATCCCTTTGTTTTCGCTATATCATGATGAATATCACACATGCACATTTTCTTTCCATCATGCAAGTTGTAAATAATTCCTTTCTTGCCACAGATACAGCAAATTTTCTTCTGTATTGTTACATAGAGATATTTTCCTATATCGTCTGTACGCTCTAATGCTGTTTCTGAAAGCGGTATGTCTTGCTCTATACAGAAATCTATTAGGTAATTTATAAATTCTCTGGCAACCTCTAAACTGCAATTACTTAGACTAAATGGCTCAGTATTGCTTTCATAACAATACGCTAAAGTTAATAATTGCCTTGCATATTCTGCTTCATATCCTGTATATAGGCTAAAATCTTTTATGGTAGCAAATATTTTCTTCCTTTGTTCTGTTGTTATACCGCGACCATCATCAAACTTTATTTCACCCTTCAAACCTTTATCCGTTGCATATCTTAAAATTTCCTCTTTAGTTGCATCCGTGGTAACTTCAAGGATTGTTTTACCCTTATCCGTATTAATTTTTAATACTTTACATGTTTGCCATAATTGTTTCATAGCATTACACCTTTAATTTCCAAAATTCACACTTTACATTAGGGACTATCTTTTCTTTATGTGAGTTCTCTTTAAATTCAATGTCTTGGCAGTGCGATTCGCTGCAATCTCTATATCTCCATCTTTCCACAGGATTCTCTGGTAACTCTGGGTGGTCACAAGAATCATTCACCAATTTTCCATATTTACACGTCATGCATGTTTTATTTTTAGGATTATACCAACATTTGCTTTCGTGCTCTACCACACCTTCAAGGCTTTTGCTGTGCTTTGTACCACATTTAAATTTGCATCCATAAACTTTATATTCTATAGGCATTAACTCACCTTCCCCAATATTCCATTACTTCGCTCTCTAACCTGCCTTATCCGTGCCAAGTGTAGTAGCAATAGAAATGTTTCTTCCTCACTTCTTGCAACCGCTTTTGCGATAACTTCTAAGTGCTCGCCTTGTTTCCACAGTTCTTTTACTTTAAAAACATCTGTTGGCTCCCATTGGAAGTTTAAATCTTCAAGAATTATCATTTCACGGTCACACTTCCTTTAAAACTTCTAATTTTATCTTTGGGTATCTCAACTTAAATTGTTTATACGTCCTCTTCCATGTTTCAGATTCATAGCCTTTAGTATCTTCCACGCTATAAGTACCATCATTATGCAGAATTAAGAAATCCGCACTATAAGTAATAGCTTTATTGTTTTCATTCCCCTCCTGTAAAATAAACTGTGGCTGTGTTACAAATCCTGCAATTTCCCCTGCATGAAACAATAGTTTAAGCTGGCAGTACCTTTTTAGTTCTAACTGTGAACGGAAATAAACTCCATCCCTCCAGGATCCATTGTTGTTATATTTTTGCTTTTTCACTTCTGGTTTTTCTATTTCTTTACCATGGCTTTTTAGATATTCTTGATACTGCTGTTCCGACCAATGCATTTAAATTCACCTTCTACCATTCTAAATACCACCTACCAACTTCTTTTATAATTTTTTCTTTACTCCAACCTTTGTCTAATAAATTCTGTGTAGCAATTCTTTTGTATTTCAAGTCTTTTTCTCTATTGTTATGGACTCCACTGTCCCCTTGGTGATCCTCATAGCACAAATCAAATACTGTTTCCGCCATTTCTAATCTTTCCCTATTAGATCCACCAAATGCATGATGCTTTGACGGATTGTTTCGACCACATTCTTCACACTTTCCACCACTACGCTTATTTACTGCTTCCCATACTTTTTTATCCATTTTGCCCTTTCATCTATTAATCTATATATATAAATAAAACGATACTGTTCATTTTAGTTTATAAGGTTTCTAAGCCATCTTTAATTCTAGCCATACATTTATACCTATTTTACTTTTCTGCTTGTCCTACGTTGTGTATGCGCTTAATTTTGCTATCTGATTGTGTTTCTTGAACTTCCTGCTTATTCCTTGTTAATCTTAAACAGCTATTCGTGTATTCACAATCACATATAGCGTCGTTTGGTATATGATCTTCATGATATTTTAAAATCCAGTTCATTTCTCCATAGCAATGTGGTTTGCTCATTATTCTATTTCCTCCACTTCATAAATCTTCTTGCGGCTCCAACCTCTGCCGATAAGTTTATTATTATGTTTTATATCTTCCTGTTCCAAATCAACCTTATCATCTGTTCCAAGCTTATCCAGTCCTCCTACAGCTACCTGGATAATGTCAAACAATTCCTCTGCCATATGTTCTTTGTTTCCGATCGCTACAGCTCCGACAACTTCGATAAGTTCTTCATTTAGTTTGCAACATACCTCTTTCCAAGTTTCTTTTGACTTATCTTCACCAGTCACTTTATTTTTATCTAAGACTAATATTTTCACACTAACACCGCCCTTCCGCATATAAAATCATTTTTCAATACGCTATCCGGCTTATTTTTACACTTTATTGATACATAGCTATCATTCATGAAAAATACATACCCATCTATTGTTTTTGCAGGCGCATTTCCTTGAATATTTTCTTTAACTTTTATCCTTACATGTTGCCCTAATTCCATCTTAGGTACAGGCTTTGGGTTATTTGTTACTCCTTGCATTTGCTACCTCCTTCATCATCTTTTTAACCTTTCTTCTAGCTTCATCAAATGAATATCCTTCATAGTACAGTCTCCAAATTTCCTCTTTCCAAAAATGAGTGTCCATATTTGTGCCTCCTAATTGTTTAACTTTTATCCGCATCTTAATATATTGTTTACCATTGATCTTCCAATGGCAGTTTCCTTTGATCCATTGTCAAACCATCTTATGTTCAGGATTGTATCTGCAAGACCGTAAGCATGAACTATTTCTCCTTGAATTATTTTCCCCAAAATACTCCGACTCCACGAAATCACCAACTTTAATCGACTGCTGCATTGTTTTCAAATTTGATTCGTTCATTACTGGTTCTTTACTTTCAATCTTTTCAGGGATTATAAAGATTTCGTCTTTGGTGCAATCAATAGATTTTATAGTTTCAAAATCAAGTGCCCACCCATTAGGCAATATGTCAATAACCTTGTCCTGCATTTCAACTAAAATATTAAAGTCACCTTTACGCTTTATTACTCTTTTAATCTTATCTCTGGAGCTACAAAGTAACTGCTGAAGCTTATCATTTTGAATCTTAGTATTTTCTATTTCAAAATTGCTATGATATATTATTTTATCTCCAGGTAATACTGCTGTTTCTTTGTCAACGCTGAAATCTTCCATTCCGTCAGCTTTTATATAATGAGTTTTAATTTCATCATTGGTTTGGACTTCTATTGCTAAATATCCTGACCTTTTTACTACTCTTCGCACATTTGTAACTGACATATATCGCTCATAGATTTTTGCTTGTTCTTGTGTTAGTAGTGGCTCCGTCTTTGTGTCCGAATGTTCTTCTATTTTTTCAATCTTTTCAGGAGCTTTTGCAGGTATGTTCCATATGCTCATTTGCCCCGAACATAATTCAATCTCTTTCCTATGCATTTCATCCCCTCCCTATTCTAAATAAAATATAAACACTGTATTCACTGAATATTGTTTTATATTCACAACATTATGATTCTTTTCAAACTCCTGTGCTTGCTTTGTTACCTCTTCTTCCGTGCCTAAAATTATTTTTAACTTTTTAAAAACTTCCATAGATCCATCTGAAGGTACTTTCTCCATAGGCTACTCCTTCTTTCCGGTACCTATTTGTTTTAAATTTGTTGCAATAAGCTCTATTTCATCTGTAAATTTTTTAGGCAATAGTTTGTCCTGCTTTTGTCTTTCAGAAAGTGAGTTAAACATCCTCATAAACTCCCCTCTTATAACTCCAGTTTCTTCACACATACATATTTCTCTCCAACTTAATTGTTTTACAACCTGTTGTGTAAGAGGAGACATCATTTCAAATGCTTTTTCAGGTTCATAAAATCCCCATTTTCCTATAGCTTTCGTAACTTCTCCCCAAGCTTTACCTGCATCTAATGTTTCTGTTTGAGGTGTCATTATTTCAGCTGCAGCCTTCCGTACTTCCGCAACTGTTGGAGGATATTGGCTTGTTAGCATTACTTTTTTTAGTGCCATTTGAGCCACTTTAAAGGATAAATCACCAATCATATCGAACCATAAGGCTGTTTTAAAATCTGTTATTTCAAAGTTATGATACATTGCAGCAATGATTGTTTGCAGTTTTGCGGCTTCTGCTTTGGCTACAATACATCCCATACTGATTTTTCCTCCTTAGTTTCCTCATTCTGATATTTTTGCACAAGTTCTATTCCCTCTTTGAACATTTTTATTGTATTTATCTGATTTACTATCACTTTTTAAAGGGAATACCCCTTGCCACGAGTTCATTATGCTTTGATTTAATATCTCAATCTTTGCATCATCATTGCTAGTGGCAAGCGTATCAAGTTTATCAAGGATTAGTTTTAAAGCTCTATCAGTTAAAGGTTTTTTAATAGCTTTACGCATTTTTATAAAGTCTAGGATGGCATTTACAAGATTTTCATTGCTTGTGTAAGCATTAATTAAAGTTTCATATCCGTTAGGTGGTTTATTTTTTTCTTTATCTAAACTAACCTTACCTAACCTAACCTTACCTAACCTAACCTGTGTATCCATTTGGTATGACATTTGGTTGTCGTTTGGTATGACACTTAATTCATAAGTACCATTATTTTCAACTAATTGATTTTTTTCATCTTGATAAATAGTATCTGAATGCCTATCTCCTCTTATATAGTTGTGTATTCTCCAATGCCTTATAACGCATACTCCGCTATCAAAAGGGATTACAAACTGCTTCAATATAAGTAACCTTAAATCATCATCACTACAACCTATCATTCTTTGTATTTTTTTAGGAGAAGCTACAAACCCATCATCATCAGCTCTCATGCTTAAATCGTAATATAATAGCCTTGCTGTCATTGGCATATCTAAAAATAAATCAGTGTCTATAACCTTTAATGAAAACATACGTTTATTCGCCATCAGTTCACCTTCTTAACCATTGTCTAATTCTTCCTCTTGGCATTCCTCAATCCTATCAAATTTTACAACTTTCGTTTTATCTATCATTTCGTATAATTCATCAATCTGTAAGCAAACCTGTTCTAAACATTCATCCCTGTACTATTTATCTTCAACCTTACCAACTCTCTGTAAGCTTGCTGTATGTTTGCATAATAACCCTGATTTTTCCAAATCTCTTTTACTTTTCCGGCAGCATCTTTTGAAATTTTCCTTTGAAGGATAATAGTATTTAATGAATCGCATTCAATTCTCCAATCTGGACTTATTTTCAATTTCAATCACCTTCTTTTAACCCTCATACGTCGCTTTGGAACGATTGTTTTTTACAGTAGTGGCATTGTGCCTAAAAACTATTTATGCTTGTCCTATGTGCATAAACGTTGCTTTAAATATATCTTTCGTATGAAGATAATCGCTCCTCTAAATTTTCAATCTCAAAGTCCTTATCTTCAAGCTGCCTTTCCAGATGATATTTTTCCTGTTCTAAATCCTCTATTTGCCCCTCAAGATATTCTC
This sequence comes from uncultured Clostridiaceae bacterium, assembly GCA_963725425.1. Classification (GTDB taxonomy): domain Bacteria; phylum Bacillota; class Clostridia; order Clostridiales; family Clostridiaceae; genus Clostridium_I. The sequence continues at coordinate 3,847 of CAVRYJ010000039.1, read as the reverse complement.
TACTACTATCTATAAATAATTTTTTATCCAGAAAATAATATATTTTCAATAATAATTCTTCAAACATGCTGTTCACCTACAATTCAGAATAATGTATTGCCTTGTCTAACTTTTTAGTAGATCTGCAATAATCACATTTACCGCAGCGTATAGGTTCAATCAGTGCAATTTTATCATCTTGATCTATATCAACATCTAAAGGGAAATACTCTAGTCCATTTTTTGTGGTCTTGCCATCAGTTCACCTTCTTAATTATCTAATCTGCTAATAACTCTGAATAATGGATTGTCCTATCAAGTTTTTTGTGCTTCTACAGTATGCACATTTTTCACACCTCTGAGGTTGAACAATGCCATTTTTTACATCTAAAATATGCTGGATATTACTTTTCACTATGCCTAAACCATACTCATAATCTTCCAGTTTAAAGTACAGTGGCACCTTATCCGGTGGAGTTTGTTTGGTAACTGCTATGATAAACCCTTCCAAATCTTTTTCACCTGTAGCAAGTTCAATACCTGTTTTATATACTGCCATTTGGATTAAGTAACCCCAATATTCAACAAAACTGACTTCTTTTCTTCTTTTTGCTTCGTCATAAATCCATTGTCCCTGAAAATCTCTTACAGTTTTCAGATCCACAAAATAGCCATCTTCAATATTCAGTAAGTCAACTTTTATTTTCCAAGGAACACCAAACAAATCAAAAGTAAATATTTTTTCCTTATCTCCTGTGTATATTTGCTTAAAGTATTCATCAGTTTCAAGACAATTTATCATTTCATTCGCTTGATTATACTGTGCTTTTAATTCTCCTTTGAGTAAAGATGCTTGGATTTTCTTGTTTAAATTTGTTTAAAGCACCTTCAAAATGACTATGAAAATATGAGCCTACTAATAGAGCTGTCTTATCTTCTTGCACATAAGTTCCGTTTAATTTCGCCATGGCTGCAGCTTCGCAACCATGGTATTGAGGTAGAAAACTTTTAAATTGAGATACACTCAAATATTCTTTGTCTGCTTCTGAACTAAAATAATTATCATCTGTAAGTTGTAGCACTATTCATCACCCTTTTCTTCAAAAGGTGTACCTTCAAATTCTTCATTAGGTATATTATCTGAATTAGTTTTATTAGCTTTTTTAAACTTATCATCAAGCTTGGTATGAGCTTTTTCAGTATCTTTTTTAGGTGATGAAATATCAAAATAATCTTCACGTTTTGACATACCATCTTTTAAAGATTTATAAACGCTTCTCAGCCTAATAAAATCATTTTCGCTAAAGGCTTCACTACTACAACCAATATATTGTTCAAGCATATCCTTGCTAACTGAAAAGTCCTTTTCAAAGACACCTACCATTTTTCTTACTCTGTCAATTAATGGTTCAGTATTACCATTTTTAAGAATTTTTTGCATTCTTCAACTGCTGATTCAACCACATCACCTGGTATTACTGCAAGTATGCAAGCCCTTACTCTTCTTGAGCCTTGATTTGCTACCAACTGATATATGTCTCGTGGATCATCGAATTTATTAATTTTCCCTTTAGCTTTTCTTTCGTGTTTGACCTCAAAAATCATGCTTCTTTTAGTATTTGTTTCTAAATCCCATGCATAGGCTTCAACTGTGCTACTATCCTCCTTCTGTTCAAGTTCGGTTATGTCAGACTCCATATTGCCCCAATTTTGTGCAACTGCTTCTGGAAGTCTTATACTCGGACCTAGAACTTTTGCCCACCTCTTGGATATTCATACATGCTTTGTTCTGCTAAGGATTTCCTTTGGCAAGACCTCAAAACTCTGTTGAATGCTTCTACTTCATCTCGTGGAAATTTTTTAGCTGCTAACATTGCAACTTGAACTTGTTGTGCCTGTTTGCTCACCATCATTTCGGCTGTGACTGATTTTAAATGTTGCTGTTCTTCACGAACATTTGCTATTATATTATTCATGCTTTATTTTCCCCTTCCAATATCTTTAAAATATTTTCATACTGTCTTTTTTCATGATTCATTTGACTTGAAAAGTTATCGCTAGTAGTTTCCTTAGCCATCTTAGCCCTATCGTTAATTTGAGTTTCTACAGCCCAAATCAATAGGTTTACTTGGAGATTGTCAAATTTTTCCATGATTACTCCTTAAAAACTTTGTTGAAATCAATATTTGAAACTAGGCTTGCAGCTAGTTGCTTCATCATTTCATCCTTAACTTTCTCAGAAGTATAGGTCTCAATATCTGTTTTAATATCTTTTACAAATTTTTGCACTCTTTCATCAGCATATTTTTCAGCCATCTTGCCGGTTATCCATTGTAGACGTGTACCATATTTATGGTAAGAACTATCTGTATATTTTCCGTTTTCATCAACATCCCTATCTAAAGCCTTTTCAAACTGGACCCCCTAGCAGTTCTTCTATTGAAACCATTTTGACTTCACTATCATAATTGCTCTTTTTATAAGGCAGTTTCCTTTCCTTAGACATTTTTAATATAAACTCATTAATCCATATTCCAATTCTGCTTTCTAGCTACATCTGCAGCAGTTTCTTCAATTTTTCTCAGTACAGAAGTCTGAACCTTATTTATTATTGCTTCTTTGATAGAATCCATTAGCTGTTCATCTAAAGAACCATCTTCATCTAAACAATCTATATCAACATCGATTTTAAACTTTGCCATTTTATAAAATTCCTCCTATTGATTTTATTTAAGGTTTACTTTTGCTTAAATCCTGCAATCTATAAGTTAGTCCTAATTCTTTATTATTCAACTCAACTCGCTGCTTTTCTATCTCTCTAAATTCACATTCAATTTTAACAATTTCAACATATTTGCTTTCAATGGACTTTTCTAATTGTTCAACATAAGTATTAATTGTTATTTCTTCAATGGCTTTTTTAACTTGCAATGCTTTATAAACCCTATTACCTATTTCAAGAGTTAGCTTCTTTTTATCAAGGTTTTTGCCATATTCATCTTTGTTATATTTCTGTGGTCTACCTACTTTTTTAAACAATTTGACTTCTAACCTCCTATTGATTTATTTCAGCCGCTAAACTATAATGTAATTGAATATTTTACTTTGGCTACTTTTGTAGCTCTTTTTTATTTTTCTGGCATTTGGAAAACTCTTGTAGAGTTAAGCTCAATGCCTCTTTGTATATCATCTAGTACCTCAATTGCTCTTTCGTGGGTATCATATTCTCCTAGATTTATGTCATTATCTGAGCCCCAGCTACTATTGCAAGAGTAATCTCCTGCGAATAAAGCAAATTGATATCCTAATATTTTGCTATCTGCCGTTTCTACAAAATTTACATTTAATAATCTTGTTTTATCTTTGCTTCTAATCCACATTCTTTTCACCTTCTTTCAAATACTTGCCAAAATCTCTATTACTGCCTTTAAAACTTTCTACACCGTATATAAGCGCTTGTACAGTTTGAATGTCCAATGTATCAGCTTCACATACTTGTTGTCCTGTAGCTTCGTCGTAAATGCCTTGACTGTCTATATTTAATCTAGGCATCTTATATCATCTCCTTATCTATGCAGTTCTAAAACTTTGCCACTGGTGGTTTCGACAAATTTTATGCTTTGTGCGTCCTTATCTAAAAATAGAAAATATTTTGGATCATATTCTAGGCTGTATAGTAATTCAATTTCATCTAAGGTTAATTTTCATGGACTTCCGTCCATCGCTTATCACTCCTCTGCTTCCACAAATTTGCCATCCTCCAGAGTGTAAAATGTATTAACTTTTATTGTTTTTCCATCAACTTTTACAGATTTAACATTTTTAATATGCCAAACATAATTATCATCTCGATACCATTCAAACTTTT
>CAVRYJ010000038.1:0-21239 GCA_963725425.1 uncultured Clostridiaceae bacterium | reverse complement strand
CACATGGTTGATTCTTACTTTTCATGAACATCCTTATGATCGCATTTAGGATTGTTACAGTATGGACTATCTGGAGTTTCACATTCTCCAGCTCTTTCACATATAACTTTCATCATAATCACCCTGGAATAAAGAATACTAGTGTAATATCATCTGTTCGTTTAAATCCTGGATATACTTCTTTCATGGCTTTAAATAACCCATCTACAGTTCTACACTCAGGATCATGCTCATGTTCCAATAACATATCATTTAAATTAGAGAAATTTCCGAACATTGTATGACTAATTAAAGCAACTCTCTTAAAATTACCTTTAACATCGGTTAATCTTATATTACCCTTCTTACCATGCGATTTATCGCCTTTTCTGACTGTTAGGTTTAATCCATCTTCAAATAGAGGATTCGCAAACTTTAATTTCCTCACTAATAATCACCTCAGTTATACTATACACTCATGTAAAAAACGTTACAGTTAAAAATTAAAGTTTATACAGTATTAAAATATATTAGAATTGGTGATAAAATGAAATTACTAAAAGTAAAAGTTTTAGGTCAAGAATACGAAGTGGGGATGAAGGGGTTACTTTCAATAGAGCTAAATGAATCATCTAAGAAAATAATAATATCATATGAACCAGATGCTGATTATACAACTACTATTATAAATCTGGCAAATGTACCAGTAATTGACTATACAGTTGATCCCGAAGACTCAAACACGCCAAAAGTCATGTTAGGCACATTACCAGTTTGGTAATTAACAAAAGAAGGTGAAAATATGTCAATTATAAAAATGCAATTAGATAAAGAAATATATGAAGTAGGAAAAGATGGAGTTAAATCCATACAACAAAAAAGAGGCATACACGAAATTAAAATCATTTATGATGAATCAGTTGAATGGGATTATTCAGTTATATCTACTATTGGAATCGGATTGATATATATTAAAACTGAAATAAAGAGTAAAGAAGAAGCAGAATTTAAGAAGAAAGCCAAGATAGGGGGTATTTGATTTTATGACTATTAAAAGAGTAAATGTAGTTTTTCCAATGAATAATTTTAGTTTTGAAGTGGGAAAAGAAGGGGTTAAGGGAATTGGAGTTAGTTATACTGATTAGAACTTGACAATAATGTTTGATAGAGATTCTCCTTTTGAAAACTAGGATTATACCTTTAGCTGGTATGTTGTATTTTGATTATAGCAAAAATAGAAACGGTTAATACCGTTCTTTATCTTATTTTAACTCTTTAAAATAGTAATTATAATATTATCTTTATCAATTAAATCCTTTTCAATTAAATAACCCATCTTTTGCCTACTATTTATAAAGTCGGATCTCTACACATCTATATTGACCTAGTTTAACAGCTCCAAATACTTGTACTGTACTATAACAAGCAGGACAGCATTTAGTCTTATGGAAAAATAGGAAGGCGTGTCATTTATTCCCCTTCTAACCAACAATCTTCGCAATCAGCAGTACTATGAATACCACAGATTCTCCTAGGCAATTCATAATAATGCACATCCTTTGCAACGTTCATTAATCTTACTATTCTTAATAATACTCTCCAAATACTCCACTTTCTTCTCTGCACGTGTAACTATATCTATATTAATTCTAAAACTTCATTCTTACACTTTAAATCATCTAGTTCAGTTTCAAGTATAGCAATATAATCCTGTTGCTTTGCTATCTTATCAGCAGCTTCTAATAAAGCTCCATCTTGAAATTTAATCATAGCTTTCATAGCAATATATCTAACAACTGGAATAAACACAATAATACTATCTCCCATATTATCACCTTGATCTATTTTCTAATTGCTGCATCGTCTTAGTAGTAGTTCCATACAAGAACTTAGCTAACCAGGGTTCAACATACGTATCTGAAATGCTCATAAAATCACCAACATATATACTCATTTAAAAAACATTACACTTAAATATTATAAAAAGAATTGACTAGAATATTACTTCTTAAAAGTAACATCATCAGTCTTTCTACGGAATGCCAACAAGCATAAAGGCAGGAATATTAAAGTTGCAATAACCAAAGAATACCATGCGTGTCTTCTAACATTCTTACTAAGCGTGGTAACATACTCATTCTCGAAACTAACCTTATAACCATCATTTAAATAATCTTCCATACTCTCTTTTTCTTAGCCATTATTTCACATCTTCAATAAATATATGATACTTTGCTAACAGTTCTAAAAATTCATCCCAGGAATCATATATGGATACATTACCACCTAACTTTTAAAATATCCAACATATCTTCCATGAATTCATTAAACTGTTCTTTTTCCAATTTCACTACTACCATTAATACTCACCATACTATACATTCATAGCCCAAAAAACATTACACTTACAAATAATAATAAAATATGAATGGATTAAAATAATAAAACAAAAATACTACAATTAGATTCTCCATGGCGACCGAATAACCTATTTAACCAATCATTAATGAATAAATATCTAAGTAAATATAAAAAAAGAGCTTAGCTTAACACATTCCAAAAAAAAGCATTTTAAAATGGATCAAACTATTAGAAAACCGTGAATTAAAGGAAAAAGTCGCTAATTATGGTAGATTTTCACGTATACATCCTGGAAGACATATTAGGATATAACTATGAAGAAAAACATTATTGAAAACGTAAAAGAACAATATGGTAGAGGACTAAGTGAAAATGCCATAAAAAAGACAATAATAAATTCATGGTTATAGAACTCAAAGGAATCAAACGCAATATTAAATAAGCCTCAGAATCGAAAAGCTGATAGGAGTAACCTGTTACAATCAAGCTTTTGATTATGCTAGGTAATACGTTCAGGTGATATAGATTGGATATTCTTATCGAATTATGATGAATTTCAGATTATACAACTGGCATACAAAAGAACATCATTATATCTCTTTTAAAGCTGAAGATTTACAAGACCCTGAAACCTTTAAATTATTCATGCTTATATTTTCCAAATTTTCTACAATAGAATATATAATCTATTAGAAAAACTAATTTCAAAGACGGTTTTCAACAAAGAGATTTTGAAGTAGAATTTTATAAACTTTTTAAGTGAAACAAGATTAATGCTAATAGCTGAACTGGAATATAACCCAGAATTTACTAGAGAAACATCAGTACATTATTCACAACTAATACTTAATAGATATATTTTTATTTGTTTTGCAGAGGATTTGAAGACTTTTACCACCTGAAATATCATTTGAAACTATCTTAAATAGTTGAGGATAATGATTTAGGTGATTCTGAATATGGCATAAGTTAAATCGTCTATTTAAAAATATAAATAAAGGTAATGACTTTAAAAAGATTAGTGGATATAATGGTGGACTCTTCTCAGGAGAAACTTCAAAAACGAATATAAAATTTGACGAAACTCCAGAATTTATAGAATCTTTAAAAATTAGGATATTTGTTGAAGATCAGAGTATTTTTAAGGATACATATCGAAATCTTGGAATTTTAAAGAATATGAAAATATCGTTGAAGAAAAGTTAAAACATCATGAAAGAGAAATTAATCCGATTTATAAGAATTTAATGACAATTTCTACATTTGATTTTTCAACTGATGTAGATGTTAATATTTTAGGGCATATTTTTGAAAACCCATAGGTGAGATTGAAGAACTTAAAGAAGATAAGAAGAATAGAAGGAAAAGAGGGCATATTTTATACTCCAGAATATATAACAGATTACATATGTAGGAATACTATTATTCCTTATCTTAGTGAATCTGGAAAGGCTAATACTGTTGAAGATTTACTTGATGAACATTTTGGATCTAAAATTAATGAATTAGAAGAGAAAGTTAGGAGAAATCAAAATTGTAGACCCTGCTTGTGGTTCTGGAGCATTCTTAAATAAAGCTGGTGATATCTTGTTGAAATTCATCAAGCTATACGTGAACAGAAATATAAAGGGGATAATTCATTAAATCCATTTTATGATACCATAGAAGAACGTAGACAGATTCTTTTGGATAACATTTATGGAGTAGACCTTAACGAAGAATCTGTTGAAATAACAAAACTTTCATTATTTTTAAAAGTATGTAAAAAAGATTTACCTCTACCTAACTTAGATGACAATATTAAATGTGGAAATTCATTAATTGATGATCCTAAATTTACAGATAAACCATTCAATTGGGAAGAACAATTTAGTTATATTTTCAAAGAAAATGATGGTTTTGACATAGTAATTGGAAACCCACCATATGTAAGACAAGAGAAATTTAAAGAGATTAAACCTTATTTAAAAGATAATTATAGGGTTTATACTGGAATGGCTGATTTATATGTGTATTTTTTTGAAAGAGGAATTAAAATACTGAAAGAAAAAGGAATGTTCTCATTTATATGTGCTAATAAATTTACTAAAACAAAAAATGATAAACCACTGAGAAAATTCATTTTAGAATATCAATTACTCAAATATACTGATTATACTGGAAAAGAAGTTTTTGAAGATGTAACTACTAATCCTGCTGTTGTTATAATAAAGAAAGATTATCTAGAGGATAATAATATTTTGATAAATAATGATTTTGATATTCCCCAAAAAAGACTTAATGATAATATTTGGAGCATCAAACATCCAGAAATCTTAGATTTGAGAGATAAAATAATTAACAAAGGGATTCAAATTAAAGACATTCCAGATTTAAACATCTTTTATGGTATAAAAACAGGTTATGATAAAGCATTTATCTTTGATGAAAAAATAAAAAATAAATTAATAAAGGAAGATTTTAAAAATGAAAGCATTATTAAACCTTTATTAAGAGGAAAGAATATTAAAAGATGTAGTAATGACTTTAAATACCTTTATTTACTTTATATCCTTGGCATTTCCCTTTACAAAAGAAAATATAAAGGGCGCTTCAAAAGAAGCAGAAATAGAATTTAAAAAGCAATATACTGCTCTTTACAATTATATGTTAATACATAAAGAAAGGCTTTCAAAAAGAAACCAAGCCGAAGTTGGTAAAAGATATGAATGGTACGCATTTCAACGATTTGCTTCAGATTACTATTCAGAATTTAATAATAATAAGATTATCTGGAGTAATATAGCAAACAAACCTAATTTTAGTTATTCTGATGATAAAAAATTTGTTGATGCTTCTGTTTACTTTTTAACTATTAAAAATCTTGAATATGATATAAAATACATATTAAGCAATCTAAATTCTAAAATATCTTTTTTTATTTTTAAATTAATTGGGGAAAACATTGCTGGTGGATACCAACAATGGAAAAAAAATAAAATCGAACAAATTCCAATTTATCCTACTGCATTAAAAGAACAATTCCCACTAATCGAAAAAACTGATAAAGAAATTCTTATTAATAAAGATTTATTAGCTGAGATTAATGGATTTAAAAACTGGTTAAAGCGTACATACGATATTGCTAAGTTTTCTCAGAAACTTGATAAATATTATGAATTATCTTTTGAAGATTTCTTAATTGAATTAAACAAGAAAAAAGTAGATATTAAACATAGAAAAACTCAAGAACTTCTTAAAAAAGAATTTGAAGAAAGTATAACTAAAATTAAGCCATTACTTCAAGAAATTGAAAAAACAGATAATGAAATAGATCAGATGGTATACCAATTATATGGATTAACAGATGATGAAATTCAAATTATAGAGAATAGCTTAGAATCATAATTGGAGGTATTAATTTGAATGAAGAAAACATAATGAACTCTACTGAATGTTTAAATCTCTACCATGAATGCTTGATGAAAAAGAAAGAATGGACTCCTATAGATGATAAATGGAGTAATTTAACTAGGGAAAATATACTAGAAGCTGATGAATTACGTCAAAAGATTAGCATATGTGCTAATGATAATCCTGAACTGTTAGATAAATTCAAAAGTATACTAAAATTCCTTAATTTTGTAGCTGAATATCTATGCGAATGTGAATTAAGTAATCAAGAAGCAATTAATCTCTGTAAAGCTATTAAAATGTTTAACAATGATTTTTATCCTAATCCTGGGAAACCAATGAAAGCCACTCTTGAGCAAAGAAATAAAGCCGAATCTCTATTAGAATCAGCCATTATAACATTTGATGTTGAAAATCGTCCTACTATTGCTTCAAGATATGCAGAAGACCTACAACATACAATCATCCATTCCTATAAAAATATAAATGACATTCCATCATGGATAACAGAAATTAAATTTGCTAAAGCATTACGTAGAGTTAGATACTGATAATGCCGACATTAATTTACTTCCTTTTTTATAAAATGTTCTAGCTTAGCTGCTTCTTTTGACTAGGGGGTACTAGTTGGGATTTTTTCGGTGGTTGGTGGGTTCTGGCTTCTCCTGGTGCTGTTGGTCTATTGCTGCTTTCTGCGTTAGTTTAATTTTTTGTTGTACTTCGTTAAACTTCGGTATAACGCAGTAAAAGAAAAGGAATTTGATTTTAAGAAGTGAATAATAATTTAATGTTGGTGTGAGTTTTTAAAGTGTGTTCGTCCTGTATTAGATTTAAACTATTTTGATATTGGATTTTTTAAGTCTTATTTTGTTATGCTTTATTTGTTATTGATATAGTTATATTGTTATCATTGTTGTGTTATCTCTTCATGTCTTCTTATTGTTGTTGTGTGTTGTTATATCTGCATTGTTTGTGGGATTGGTTTAATATGTGGGTTTGTTATTGTTATTTGCTGCCTTGTTTTTGGGTTGTTTGCAGCTGTTCTGGTTTTTATCCTGGCAATGTCTTAAAGGTTGCGTGGTGTGGTGTGGTGCTGCATTGTTGTTGCTGTGGTTCTTGTTTGTCTTGTCTTCTTGTGCTTGTTTGTACCTGGTTATTTAGCTTGTTATTATTAAGGGCTTTAAATAGGGTCTTATATCTGCTGTAGTTGCTTGTTTGGGCTTGTTTAGGCAATGTCAAAAAAATTTGCTATATGGTTTTTATTGTTGTTATTTGCAGCATATGTGGGTTTAGTCCTGGCGCTGCTGTTGCTGCTTGAGAAATAGGGAATATAATTAATATAAAACTAGCTGTAATATTGCTTTAATTTGAAAAGTGGAGAAATTGGATCCAAAAAATAGAGAAAAGGGGAATAGATAGGGCTTTAATTATTTATTTTGATATATACATTGTAATAGGTGGGGTTGTATCCTGGGGCGCTGTAGGCTTTTGAGAGTTGTCTATCAATTCTTATGTTAAAGCTTACCTGGTTTATTGGATATTTTACATTATCAAGTATTATAAAGTCTTCATTTGTCTTTATGTCCTGGATATATTGGTTGTTTCCGTTTTTGTTTAGGATAATAAAGTTGGATGGTTTTTCATAGTTTGGATAAAAGCTTCTATTATTAATTTCCTGCATTAGTCCTGCTGCTGGTTTATACATTTTTATTCACTTCCTGGGGCTTTCTGTTCTTGGTGGGATTTTACATATTTTAAAAAGTTGCTGCCTTTCTGGTCTTCCTGTTCCTGGGCTTCTTGAATTTCATAGTTTGAAATATATTTCACCTGGAGCGCTTGGAATTGGTTTAAAATATCAATAAATTGGTCTATGTCCTGGATATAATAATCTTGAAAGGTGTCTAGTCCTGCTGCTGTTAGGAAATAGATATAAATCTCTTTATCGTCCTTGTCTAGGGTTATCAATATATCATGGCTTTTTAATTCGTCCTTATGCTCTTCGATAAATATTATAATTTCTTCGTATTCGTCGGTTTCTTCTATATTAAACATGGTCTTAAATCTCCTTATGGTTTTTTCATTACAGATAATTTATTAAAAAATATTTTTACCTGGGTCTTAATCCTATAAACTTTTTAAGGTTCTGAATTTCTTTTATTTGTTTGTTCCAATCTTCTACGGTGTTTGTGATGTCTGGGCGTGTTATATTTTGATGTGTTCCTATTCCTCGGTTTCGTTGTGTTTTAACCTTGTTCCCTTGTCCTTTTTCGGTTCCTTCGTATTTCCTTACTGCTTTTAAATTTTTGTCCTGCTTAAATTTGGTTTTGCAGTCTTCACTACAGAACAGTTTTATTTTATTTTCTACGTTCCTAAAATAAGATTTGCCGCAGTATTTACATTTTTTTTCTACCTGTTGGCTGCGTCTATAAGCTTTGTTTCTACAGTTTACATTGCAGTAAATAGCATCGCTCCTGGCTGCTTTAAATTCTTTCTTACATATAGGACATACTTTTACATATTCGGGCATTCTCTAGGCTCCTTTAGGCAATGTCAAAAAAATTTTATTCATGTTTATAAAATTCTTTAATTAATTGCTGTGGTGTTCTGTTATCGTTTTTGTTTGTTATTGTTAAAAAGTATTCTGTAATTATTATATTATAGTCCTGGGGGTTTGGAATTAATATCTTTTGAGTTTCATACCATCCATTATGCCTTGGGTCTATTTTAAGATTTAATTCTATGATATTCCCATATATTTCTATTTTATAATTATGGCTTATTGATATTATACCGTTTATGCAGCTTATAAATCCTGTTTGCTGCATTTCTGGGGCTGTGAGTTCTAAGTTTATTTTTTTGCTGCATATTTCCTGGTAAATATGGGTTTCTGCCTGGGAATATTCTTTTATTGTTATTTGGTCTATAATTTCCATTGTTGCTGCTCCTGGTCTAGTTGAATAAAATTATTATTGTAAATATGAATATTAAAATTATTATGGGTTTTATTGTGTATTGGTTCTTATTCATGCTGCAACGCTCCTGCAACTGAAATATAATTCATTTTTAATGATGTCGCCTATTTTGTTTATTGTAAATACGCTCCTACAGTCTATTAAATTGTTTTTAAATTGGTCTACTTCCATAAATCCATATAGGGCTATAGTTTTTATCATTTTTTTTATCTCCTGGCATATCTTCTTAAATTCATTAATAATTTAAATCCGTTTGTTTTTTCCTGCTCGGCTGCTGCTGCTGCCTGGGCTTTTCTCTCGTTTGCTACAGTTATAAAATAATTTTCTAGTCCGTTGAGTTCTGGCATTTTTTCACCTGGCTTATAGTTTTTTCATTACACTTAAAAAATATGGACTATTGGAAAGTCCTTTTTATTAACATATCAAAAATATTTTCTAATGTTTCTTTGCAGTCTTCATGGCTTTCTAAATATGGATATTCTATTTTAAAATAGGATTCCTCATAGTTAAAATTTAAATTAAATGTGATTCCCTGTTCAAATAAAAAGTTGCTTAATTCCTGTCCTGCTTCAACTGCTGTGTATCTAGGAATTAATAAATTTATTCCTAAATATCTGGAACCTACTTTTATTTCGTATCTTCTATAAAATTCTTTTAATACGGTTTGCATCCTGTAAACTATAAATTCGGTTTCGTTTTCGTATCCTGTTAATTCTGCATCCATTTCTAAATATTCTTTTAATTCGTCCTGAACTTCTCTGTTAGCTGCTTCTTTTATTTGGTATTCTATAGATTTTTTATTGATTAAAAACATTTTTTCACGTCCTGGCTTATACTTTTTTTATTACACTTAAAAAATTAAAGGAATTTTATTTTAAATCTCGTCGTTTAATATGGCTTTTGTGATTTCCTGGCTTCTGTACCGTTCTGTAATATTGTTTAGATTTGCGCCTGTGTGTATAAATTTTATTCTTTTTATTGTTTTTTTCATGTTCATATTATAACCTGCTCTTTAGTTGTGGGGCTTTTGCTGCCTTGTATCCTTATTTGGTGGCTGTGCTTAAATACTTATCGGTTTTTCATTACACTTATTTTAAAAAAGGTCTGGGGGTGGGCTGCTGCTGCCATGGGCGCTGCTGCTGCCTTAGTTCGGCAATGTCAAAAAAATTTTATGCAGCGTCGGTGGATCTGCTGGAGTTTCTGGCGCTGTCCTGGTGCTGTTACCTGGAGCAATAAAAAAATAATTAAAACTAGCCTGGGAAATAGGTTAAAAATAAAAACTAAGGAATTTGGATATAAAATAAAAGGAATTAGGGGAATATTAGGGCTTTAAATTTTGAGTTCATATATAAAATTTTCAAAGTTGATATATTCTACCATAAATCTAGATATTATAAAGTCGCTGCCTTGGTGTCTTAAATTATATGTCGTTAATTCGCTGTTGGCTTCCATATCGTTTATTATACTATCATAATCAACATAGCTTTCTAAGTTGCTTGGTACCTGGAATATTTCATTTAGATTATATAAAAAATCATCCATTTGTAAATTTAGATATAAGCTTTCTCGTGCTGTTGTGTCTATCCTGTTGATAAATTCCTCTAGGTCTTGGGCTGCCAATAACTCTTTAAAATTATAATAATCGTCTAGCAGCAATAGTGGGATTATTAAATTTTCTATTTCTTCGCTGCTGTAGTCGCTTTTATTGGTATATTCGCTTATAAAAAGTTCCTGGTCTGCTGTGGTGTCTTTACATTCTATATTAAAATTGTTTAATATGTCTGTTATCAGTTCGGCTGCTTCCGTTTCGTGTTCTGCTAGGTGTTTTATGGTGGTTCCGTCTAATATTAAATTTTTGCCTGTGATTTCGTATTTATTCATGTTTTCAGCTCCTTAATAATGTTCCTAGGTTGTGATTATCATATCCATAAATTTCTAGTATTTCCTGTTCGGTGTGTCCTGCTTTCTCTAATTGTATTATGGCGCTGTAGGGAATAGCGCTGTAGTTGTATAATATATCTTTATAATTAAATCTAGCCATGCTATGCGCTCCTTTAAGCAATGTCAAAAAAATTTTAAAAGTGTTTTAAACTATTAATTTTGTTTGCTCTTTTGCTGCAAGTGCTTCGGCTTCTTTCTGCCTGGTTGCTGCTGCTGCTAGTGGTATAAGCTCGTTATAGCTTATTTTCTTAAATTCTCCGTCCTGTAACATCTCATAATAGTGTTCTACATTATAAAAAGCGTCGTTGCATATGTCATAAATTGCATAAAAGCGCTCTTCTGGGTCGTTATCAGATACACTTATTAAAATAGAAAAGATTGTTGCAAGTTCGTTGCAGTCAAATAATCCCTTTTTGTCCTGCCATTCGTCTATATCATTGGAATAAAAGCTTATAAATCCATCATAGCTGCTATGTTTTTCTATTATTCCTGCTTCTAATTCGTCGTGATATTCTCTAAACATTAGGTTTAAGAATTTTAATAATTTTTTTGGGTCTACCTGGGCTTTAATATATGATTGGTCGGTGCTGTAGTTGTAATATTTGGGGCTTATAAGCTGTTCGGACTCTTTTTTAATAAATAAATCTTCTATACTGAATAAATCATAAACTAGTTCGTTAATTAGTTCTAAGAAATAGTTATTTAGTTCCTGGGTTACTATTCGGGTATAATTCTCATAATCATATTCTAAACAGATATTATTATCATCCAAATAGTTGTCTAGTTCCTGGTTGTCGCTTTCTTGGTGGTTAAATTCTATTCCGTTTCCTTCTTCGCCTGGATTTAATAAGGAATTACCATAAAAGCCATGATGTAAAGGGTTTTCTATTTCTATTATCATTTTTTTACCCGCCTTATACTTTTTTTATTACACTTAATTTAAATTATGTTCTTTTAATGTGGTTTCTAGTGCCTGGTTAAAGTCTGGGCGCTCTAGTCTTTCGCTTTTATCTGAAAAGGTGTTTAAATGTCTGCCTGTGGTGTTGCTCCAATAATTTTTTATTGCAGTTGTCCTGGTGCCTGTCTTAAATCCTATTATGGTTTCATATGAAAAATAGAGTTTTAAATTTCCTATTTCTACGGTTGTAAACTTATTATTTTGTGTTTTTTCAATTGTTATCATGTTCCTAGCTCCTGGGTCTACGTGTAATAATAATCTAGTTTTAAAATTCCTAGCAGTATTTCTGCTTTTATGTCCTGGATGGTTTCGGTTTGGTTGCAGTAATCACATATTTTAAATGCCTGGTCTTCACTTATTAAAATTAAATCGGTATAATACCTGGCGTTTTTGTCTATAAATAAAGTATATTCGGTGGTTCCGTTATACAGCTTGTGTGCTGTTATCTCTATAGCATCAATATAATTTTCTATAGCCTGGGGCGTGTCTTTTCTTAATATTTTAAACTCTTCCTCGGTTGCTATTTCTAAAATTTCCTCGGTGTTTCCTGATATATGGGTGTTGTGTGCAGCTTCAAATATCATATTTAAATCTTCGGTGGCGATATTGTGCAGCTGGTCTAGGTAGTCTGTTAATTCCTTATATGGTTCTATGTCTTCCATGATATAGGGGTCATAAAAAGCAATTAAAGGAATTTGCAGCGCTTCTAGGTGCCTATAGATATTTATAAACTCTCTTTTACAGTTCGTATAATCTGGGTTGTCCTGGTCTAGTATTTCAAGTTCTTGGGGGTCTAGCCATGTTAAATTCTCGTTTTGGTCTTCAACTGTTGCGATAATATCAATATCTATAAGCGCTTTTTCTAGCCTGGGCTTAAATATTAATGTCGTTCCTGTGCTGTCTTCTATTCTATACGGTTCTTTTATGTCTATCATGGTTTTTATCTCCTGGAATTAATTTTTATCTTCATTATATACATTCATGTTTTTTTCATTACACTTATTTTATAGCCTGGTATATTGTTTGGTTCTGGAATTGGGGCTTTTTGGATATGACATATTAAAGATTGGGGCGCTCGGGGGCTGCGTTTGGCAATGTCAAAAAAATTTTATGCGTGTTTTTGCAGCTGTTGTGGGTTCGGGTGTGCCTGGAGTTCCTGGGCTTCGGTTTCGTGTCCGTTTTTATTTGGTGGTTTTTGCCTGGTGCCTGTAGGTCTACTCATGGCGGCAGCCATGATGCCATGATGATATTTATTTATAATATTTTTTTGCCTGGGTGTGGTTGCCATGGCTGCTGCGCCTGGGGTTGGTGCCTGGGGTGCCTGGGGCTTCAAGTTTAGGGCTTGAATGAATATATAAATATATAATGATATATAATAAAAAAATCCAATGTCAGAAAGATGTGAAACGTGAAATGTTCGCTATTTAAGGGGGGCATTGACCCCTCCAGCTATTTTCTGTTGTTTTTATTTATTTTTTTGAGAAGGTCGCTATTTAATGAGGTCGTTTGACTATAATTTATTTGTTTTTTGTTTTACAAAGTTATTTTATGTGTTCAGGTTTAGATCGAATTGTTGGTGTTATGTTCAAGGTGCATTTCGTGATAGATCGTGATAAATTAGTGTTTTTGTGATCCTGGTAACACACTTTTTGGGTACTTTCTACAGTAGAAAAAATAATATTGCTTGAGAATCGCAAAAGAAGGAAAAATAGGTGCTAAGTGTCCAACGGAAATGCCATCCTGTGAACGAAATTGGCTATAACGTATGGGTTGAACTCCTTTTTAAGAAAAGTTCCAACGGAATCGCTTTATATTGAAATCCGTTGGGAACGAAATGTACTCCGATTAGGCTGTACTATACCTCAGCTACCTCAGATTGGTTCCCGACGGAACACTTCTCAGAATAGAGGTGCCTCTGTGTAAAACGCTAATATTCTAGAAAATTGAACATTATAACAATTGACTGTTTCCAGGGTTATAGTAGTAATTAGTAGTAGTTAGTAGTAGTTAGTAACGTATTATCGTTGGTTTAACTATGTATAATGTTATTAGTATATATTATATATTATATCTCTATATTCATCTGTCTATAGTGTTGATAATATAGATATATAGAATATAATATAGTATTATAAAATTAGTAATTAGAATAGTTTAAAGACATAAGTAAGGTGGTATAGTAGTGGTACCATGGTGGTACGTAGGTGGTACGTAGGTGGTAGGTAGTAGTAGGGTAGTAGGTAGGTAGTAGTTAGATTAATGTGTGTAAATACATATATTCTATTAATCTATCAAAGTTTACATCATTAATACTGTCTTTATCTATTCTTATCGTTAAATCTTTATTATCATAGTCTGCTGAGAATACAAATCTATTATCAACATTCATAGTTACAAAGTTTTTTAGGAACATTAATTGTCCACGTTTAACTTCTATTCGTAATAAATCACCTGAAGTGTAGATATTGAAGTCTTCATTTAAAAGAACGTCTAATCTTTCATCTGTATAGGTTTTTGGATCTTCATCTACTAAAGCAGTTCGCTCTTTGAGTTCTTCATAATCTTTATTAATTAATTTTTTAGCTACTTTTTTAACGTCCATCCTTCCGATTTTCATATTCATCACCTTAAATCACCTCTATTGTTTTTTTAATATTAGTAGTTTCGTATGTGAAAGTAACAGATTTTAGTCATCATTACTCTGCATTATATACATTCATGATTTTTTTATTACATTTATGAATTTTTCGATAAAAAAAATGGGATCAAAAACCTCCTATTTAAGAAGGTAATTGACCCCTACACCTAATTACATCTTATATCATCTAAGATATATAGGTATATAAGAATATAGTTATACAGTTCTTCATACTTTGCGTACTATACATAAAGACGGTTGCGAGATTAAACTCACATATGCTTCATGTTCTGCAAATGTTCTATTTTCTATATATCCACCTGATAGACTGTTAGCTATTTTAACTATTTTATTGGCTAGACATACTGCCATTGGATATTCATAATGACCCCACTTTTTACGGTACAGGTCATGGAAGAACACACCAATATTAGGATCAGCTACCATATCTGCAACTTTAGCCCATCCAACATCACTAAAGTTTACAAACTCTACACTAGGTTCTTTAAATCCATTCTTTTTAGCTTCATATTTAATTCCTGCTATTATTCCAGCATGACCAGTTCCATCAGTTGTAGTACCATCTATTGGTGCCATTTCAGATTCTTTTACACGAACTCCATATAATTCATATAATACTTGTTGGCTACAGTTTAATCCACAGAAATAGTTAGTGTCTTGAACCATATCTTTATCATTAAGCCATCTTGGGCTTGTTTTACATCCATCATCTGCTGCTGGTTTAACTGTTGGTGTTACTACTGTTGCTGCTGTAGTTATTATACCATATGCTTTACCTTGGCTTATTTGTCCAAATATACCGTCTTGTTTTAATCGTTTAGCTTTCTGGAACTTGATTATTGCTTGTACTGTTAAATCACCTAGTTTACCATCTTCTAGTAATTTTCTTCCAGTGTTATCTGTATATCCTTTACTGTTTAACCATTTCTGTAATGTTATTACATCTTTTCCAATACTACCTTTTTTTAAATCTACCATATCAATCACCTCTTGTCTATATTAAATTGTTTCGATAGGTCGTCTTTGACCATATCTAATGTAAACCTTAATTTGTCTAAGAGTATTCTGGTACTTCATGCTCATTACCTCACTTTCGTAACGCCTATCATTAAGGATTTTTAGGTTCGCATAAAGTCTAGTTAAATACTCATCTTTTTTACATGACGGATATTTTCTAATCTAAATCAACTGCCGATTCATATGCAGCACCACCAATATATGTAATGGCTGGTCTTAAATTACGTTTTAACTGCTGAATATTCTTTTGAGCTGATATTTGTTTAGATAGATTATCTAATCCTAATTCGGTTGTAACTTTATGTCCTGCTGCTGTATATGAACATGATACCGATTTAATAGTCTTTATATCATTATAATAACTATTATAGAACGTACAAGACACTAATCTTCCTACTCTAGCATCTGGTAATCCTAACAGTTCAACAGATAACTCCATTGAGGTATATTATTAGCATCTAAATCTACTATGGCTTGATACCTAGCTTGATATAGACCAGGTTCTTCATTTAAAACCGACCAACATCACCGTCAGTACCATAATGAGCTATAGAATTAATATCTACCATACGAACAGCATTATAAGTTCCATTAGTGTTCTTATATACCTTAGTTATAGAGTTTTTTAAATTGCTGCTGGAGTATATTTTTCATTAGAAACATCAAGTAGATTAACTCCTTCTTTAACTTCAAAATTAGATAATACACTATCGCTTAATTCTAAAGATAACTGGTCATATCTTCTTTCTGAAGCTGATTTTATAATACCAGTTAAGTTTAATTTAGTTGCTATAGTCTTTAAAACCTCTAATGGAGTTTTACCAGCTACTTTTAATACTTCAGGTACTAATGCAGTACCATTTTTAAATCCTATTGACTTTATTCTAATCTTATATGCTGTAGCTACATCATCAACATTCTTAGGATCATATAAATCAGTAGCTGGTGCCTTAGTTACTAATGAAAGCTTCCTTAAATATATCTCTGAAGGTGTAGGCTGTTCAACTGTATTCAATATATTAACTAAGTCAAATTCAGTAGTAAACCATGTATCTAAAGCCATATCTTTAGTTAATGCTCCAACTTTATTAGTAGTTTGTAACATCTTGTAAAGTCTATATTAGCTGTTTTTATAGTTCCAGTTTCTGTAATTGAATATTGAACCTCTATCCAGGCTAAAAATGGCTTTTGATTGTCAAATCCAGGTGTTTCTTTGTTGTCTTAACTGTCTTGATACTTGCAGTTGAACTAACAGTTTTAAGCTTAGATGTTCTTCTACTGTTTAATACCATCCCATCTTTAGCACAAAAATCAGCTCCACACTTCTTACAAGTAACTTGATTATGATAAATATCAGTTCCAGGTTTTTCAGATAATTCAAGTGTACCATCTGCACCACATTCAGTACAATGATTTACGAAACACGTTATTTTTGTTCTAGGTTTATAATCTATAGCTACTGTTGGACTTCCACATGAACCAGTTACCCCAATAGGCATACATACTCTATCAGACTTAGTAGTATCGCCTCCACTAACTACATTATCATATTCAACTGATGTTACTCCTTTAGAACCCATACCATATTCTATATGAAATATTCCACCAACAGCTGAACGAACACTTTTAGTAGACTGATCTACCTTCCAGCTAATTCTATGGTTCTTAACAGCACCATTTAATTAAGTAGTAATAAAGTCACAGCTGTATTAGTTTTATACCCATTTTGTAATTCTAGAACAGTACCTTTATATCTATCTTTAACCCTTTTTTTAGTCATATTATGAACTGTAAAGCCATTAAATAAACTAGTATTACCACAATCAATTCGGAATCATATTTTTGAGGTGGAATATTTTTTACTATTGTATCAAGATTAGAAGTTAATGGTAATTCGAGCTTGTAGGGCATAGTAAATTACAGTATAAGGGCTATTAGTGTTAAATGTTAGATTGCTTTGGGTAGTTATAGCTCCACCTGAAGTTATCTCTTTAGTTATAGGGTTTATATCCATTCTCGTACCTATCTACTCCACTAATCTTAATACTCATTCTATCCTTAAGAATAGGATTCAGGTACTGAAATATATCCACCGAATCCATGGGTTGATTCATTTCTAGCTTTCTCCCATTTTTAATATTAACTGATTCATATATTCAAGGTTAATCCCTGATTTATGTATTGCTTGTAGCTATCAGTATCGAATTTAGTATCATTTAATATATTTATTTCAAGTGTATTATGCTATCTATACCATTTTGAGTGAATTTAGCATCTTGAATCTGTATATTACCTTCATTATCACTATTACCATGGTAACGATTAATTCGTTTAAGTACAACTAACTGCTATTGCAGCTTGACCACCTGCATCTATAGCTATACTATTTACTCCATGGGTTAGATTTTTAATCAAAGTCATAACATCGTACAAATTCACTCATATGCTTTAATTGTTTTACCCAAAATCTTTACCCTCTGGTATTTGAACTTTAATAGATTCTGCATTATACGTTGGACTGGTTAAACGATAGATTAGTATCCTATATTCTCCTGTTTCGTCTATAGTCAAATAATTAACCATGGAAATCTATCTTGGAATTCGTATTTCTTAGCGCCAGTAAATACCATATCATATTTTAAAAAGGTTTTAGTGTTAGGACTTCTCCCCAATCACTAGATGTAATAACCTTAGTCTGCTCATGATTATATGCTTCTATATCCACTTCACAATATCCTTCATTCTTTAACCGTTTAGCGTACTTCATTACTCGTTTAATTGGATATAACTCATTTTTTCACCTCCTTATAGATATATAAATATATTCTGTGTCGATTTAATGACCATCTAACCCTAAGTCCGTATGACAATCATTAGCTGTAAATAATTAACATACCATCCATTTTACTTTCAGCTGAAGCTGGTATATTATTAACATTTATATTCCTTAAAGAAGGTTGATATCTTGCATAACCTAAATCACCGATAATATCATACAGATTACAATAAAATAATCCATTTAAAGGAACTACTTGATTAGTAGAAGTTATATTTTCGTCCATTCCAACTTGATTACCGTCGCTATGCCATGTCTTATCATATGTAGATGTAATGTTAACGATCATCATATGGATGGTTTACATAAACAAATGGTTTTCCACGTTTTAATGTCCATGTCATTTCAGATACTTTAACGCTTAGACTATCAAAGCCTATATTGACTCGGCTTTATATTATACATATTTTTAACATATAATGAACCTATAAATACCCATCCATAGTAGAATCCATATATCTGTATAGTCTTCTCTGGAATATTGAATATAATCCTTATTAGAGTGTTTTCAAGTGTTACAATACCATTAGAATTAGCACTTACAATATCATTACTTAATATCCTAGCTCCTAGTTCGTCAATTAATCTCACACTCTTGTATCGAAATAGTTGCTAGGGGGAACATGAAATCATATCTCGTGTTGGATTTATGTAACAGTACAAGCTGCCTTCCTGAATTTTTCTATAAAATCTAGGTTCTAGATTTACTGTGAAGGCTCTGGAATATGCACTATATTACGAATAGTAGTGTTTAAATTCTGCGCAAATAACTTTCTAGAATAGCTGTACTGTTGGAAGTTAAAAGTATTAGTAGCTACAACAGATGAATTAGTAAATTGTATACTATCTTTATAACTTGCAGAATATTCTAATAATAATCCTTCACATACATAATTATCTATATTAGTTCCGTTGGTTACATCTACACTTGCAGTTACTCTGCCTTTAATATCAACGTCTAAGTATACATCAAATGTACTAGCTCCACTTAGGAATACTAGATGATACTATATGTGTACCACTTATTGTAGAATTAGCAGTTATACCTGTTCCATTGATAGTTAGATAGATAGGTATTTATCAGCAGCATTACGTAATTTAACCATTACATTCATACTGCCACTTGTTGGTTTAGTAAATGTGAATCTTGTCTTATATCCAAATGGTACTTTAAATGTTTCATCTGAACCATAATAAACGCTATCACCTGTTTTTAATACTAAATCAAGTCCTAAAGCGCTATTATTTACTGTTGGTGTTCCAATTGTACCTTTATATGTTACATCATCTATATTCCACATATTACCTACCGATCCACCTATTAAATTATATATATAGGTTTCATAATCGGTTAAGTAATCACATTCAGAATGGTGGAGTTGTTATTTTAGTATAGTCAGCCTTTAAAGGTGCTGTTAAATCTTTTGTAACATAATCTACAGTTAAATCTACTTTAGAATCATTCTATTAACTCTTTCATGTTCAATTTCGCAATAATACCGTATCCAGTATGTGCATATGGATGTGTATCTATCATATTAATTACAGTATCAATAGGTATACTCCATCATAATCTACAAGACCTTCTAAGGCTCTAATACTATTCCTAGGTACATTTATACTCGAAGGTCTAGTTTCTGATCACTTCACCTGATTTACTGTAATTTATTACATTACTAACTCTTTCAGATAACAAGTTATTCTTTCTAGTGATTTCTTATCGTAATGATGCCCTCTATCAAGCTGAACCATTCCAATATATCCTAATTGTCTTCTAATTGACATATAACATCATTAAAAGTTACTGACTTTAAATCATGTAAATAAGTAGTTGGTGGTTGCGCTATCGTGTTCTATAAAGTATTAAATTGTACTGTTTTATCTCCAAAAATTAATTGTTCGCCTAGCATTAGGAGTTAAATAACATATCCGCATTACACGCGGTTATTTATATAAACATTTGAAGTACCTACTGTACTTACATTCTCAGGATAAAACATAAATCCAAAAGTTGTAGCATTTAATTGTGTAGGAGTAGTAGATGCTCTTCCCCATAGATTCCTCCAACTACCATACATCTCCATATTCCCTGTAGTTGAAGTATTCATACCATAAAAGCTAGGTAAAGTCCTATTATTACTAGTATTTACTCCATTTTCTACTATACCAATAGCTCTATCATTACAATAACCAGCTACACTAGCTGAAGTTTGCATAGAAGAAAGATACCTTTAATAACAGCATTAGCTGGTATTCCAAACACATAATTACATAAATACAAAAATTCAGGTACTGTCCATGATCCAGCTGAAGGGGTTTTGACTAAAGTTGCCATTGCAGAATTACCTGAACCCATAGTACCAGTTGTATCTGTATTACCAGCGTATGATAAAC
The DNA here is from genome assembly GCA_963725425.1 of uncultured Clostridiaceae bacterium. Taxonomy (GTDB): domain Bacteria; phylum Bacillota; class Clostridia; order Clostridiales; family Clostridiaceae; genus Clostridium_I. The sequence goes on along the minus strand of CAVRYJ010000038.1, from coordinate 729 downwards.
CAGTCCAATCTACATTAGCACTAACACTTTGAGATATTGTAGTTGCTGATTTCCAAGGAGTTACACGTAAATAACTAGGTCTATAAGGTACTAAATCACCCTCATTCATTTGAATACGTCTAATATAAATCCTATCTGTTGTATTAAATCCAGTACCTTCAAATGAGAAATAAGCACCTATAGCAGTAGATGGCGCAATATCTGTAACAACACTCATTATCTGAAAAGTACCATCAGCATTAAGTGTATTTGCACTTTGAGATACCATTGCCCCACTACTATTTACCCATTTAATAATTATCCCTAATTACCAACAAGAGAACCTTTCATCTCAGCTTGTAATGAATATTTTTGATTAGGTTTTACTGAAAGTATGAAGTTCTTAAACCACCGTTCTTATCCATTAAGACTTGAAGAGGTTTAAAAGCAACCATACAAGTTGTTTCAGCTGTACCATAACCCTTTAGAGCATAACTTCTAGTAGCACTATCATAAAATATATTATTTGCTCTAGTAGCTGTAGTAATTCTGCTCGTGGATAATCCCATAACATCTGGAGTTAAACCATCAGGATCACCATATCTTTAGGTACAAGGTTTACACCTACCTCTAAGTTTGAAAAAGGGGCAGCTGAAGCACCTATGGTATTAGGTGGATAGGTAATTGTATACTTACCATTCCCATTCTCTACTATAACTGGTACACGAGACTGAACCAAGTAGACTAACA
>CAVRYJ010000037.1:0-11702 GCA_963725425.1 uncultured Clostridiaceae bacterium | reverse complement strand
AAATGGACCCTATAAGATAGACAGTTAAAAAAAGGGGCTTACTTGCCCGAAAATTAAAAGACTCTATTTTATAGGGTCTTTTTGTTATAATTAATCTATGAAGTTAGGGGAGTGTTGCTATGGGGAAAAATTATTTTACGCAAGAACAACAGAGTGAACTGAGGAAGAACGCATACATAGAAAAGGTAAGTGAAAAATCAATTACCTATACGAAAGAATTAAAGAAAAATTTGAAGAAGAATATTGCTCTGGAAAATTACCATCACAAATTTTGGCTGATATGGGGATTGATCATCGCATACTTGGAAAGAAACGGAAAAGATAGTTCTTGTAGCCCGGACGAAGTTATATGAATTGAGACCGGAGGGATATGAAGACACTAGAAAAAATAACACTGGGCGTCCATCCATAAAGGAACTTACCGATGATGAAAAAATTAAACGTTTAGAACAGAAAATCGCATATTTAAACCAAGAGAACGAATTTCTAAAAAAAAATATTCAGATAGATCGACAGGCGAACTGGGAATACAAGCGGCACCATACATCAAATATAAGCTCATCAAAGAAATGATTCAACGTGATAACAACCTGTTAAATATCAGCTGGCTTTGCGAAGCAGCTGGAGTATCACGCTCCGGTTATTACCGATGGCTGAATGCTGTGGATATAAGAGATGTAAAAGAAGAACAGGATAAGAAGGATTTCGAACAGATTTTGGAGGCATATAAATTCCGAGGGTATGATAAGGGTTCACGTGGTATACATATGCGTCTTCTGAATCAAGGAATCCCAATGAACCGTAAGAAGGTACAGCGGCTTATGAATAAATATAGCTTGAAATGTCCTATACGTAAGGCAAACCCCTATCGTCGTATGGCAAAAGCTATGAAAACCGATAGTATTTCTAAAAATTTAGTAAATAGGGAATTTCAAGGACATGGTCCTGGAAAGATACTTCTTACTGACATCACATACCTTTTCTACAATCATGGCGATAAGGCATATCTTTCTGTGATTAAGGATGCCTGTACTAATCAGGTACTGGCTTACGTTACAAGTGAATCTTTGGAAGTAGACTTTGTGCTTGAAACAGTAAACATGCTTATACATAATCATGGAATTTCGTTAAGCAGTGAGACCATCCTACATTCTGATCAGAGGATGCCATTATACAAGCATATCTTTTCGGAAACTTCTAAAGGATAAAGAACTGCGCCAGTCCATGTCCAGAAGGGGCAACTGTTGGGATAATGCCCCACGGAATCTTTTTTCGGTCATATGAAAGACGAAATTCATTTGGAGAGATGCAGCAGCTTCTCTGATCTGAAATTTGAAATTGACGACTATATGGACTATTACAACAATGACCGCTATCAATGGGGACTGGCAAAACTGTCACCCAATCAGTATGCAGGATATCTCCAAACCGGTGAATATCCTATAAAAGACTAAAAGGGAATCAAGCTGTCTTCACCAGATATACGATTGTTTTTCTCAAGTAGATTTACAGCACCGCTAATTGTATGCCGCAGTTCAGTAACTTCTCCCAAAAGTTCCAAATAACTTTCTTTCAGAGCATCATAACGCATCCTTTCACGTTCTTGAAGAGATGGAACACTTATATCAAGTTCTCCTTGTTCATACTGAAAAATGAGCTTGCGGATTTGCTCGTACAGGTCTTGTTCGCTCCATTCATAAGGAAAAGGTTCTTCTTCATACGTGGCTAAAAGATATGCTTCAAGAGGTTTGTCAATATGGTCACCCCATATTCGAAACATTTCATTCAAAAATTTGATTGTCAAAGTCATAAGTCATATCAATATGCTGTTAAATTAAAAACACTGACTAATCGTATCTGATGGAGATACAATAGCCAGTGTTCCTGTGTCATATTGCCTCCATGACACTAGAATATTAGAATATTTACTTGTTTTATAGTCCCTTTTTTTAAATTGTCCTTGACATAGGGTCCATTTTAAAAACTATCAGCTCTTTTTACAAATTCAAATTTATATTGTCATTTTTATATTTTATTGATGATAATTTTAATTATTGAAGAAAGAATTAATGGTGGAGGCGAAACACAATCTTTGGAATCCACTATTTTTCTGTTTTTTTTAAAAACAAATTCTTATATTTTATCCTATTATTTGAGAAACTATAGAGCATTTTTGTTTAGTTATTTTTTTTACTTTTTACTATGCTCTTATATTTATACATACGTTCATCAGCAATTTTTATTAGTTGTTTAAATTGTTTTCCCTCTTTTGGAAAATTAGCAATACCATAACTATAACTGCAAACTATTTTGTTTTCCTCAAAGATTATTGAATTATTTTTAAAGTGTTCAATCAATCTATCAAATTTATTGATTAAACTTTGTGAATCTACATTAAAGAAAACTCCTACAAATTCGTCTCCTCCAAATCTTCCTATAATATCAGAATCCCCAGCTAAACTACTTATACCTTTTGAAAATGTTTTAATCAATTCATCACCAGCTAAATGACCATAATTATCATTAATAAATTTCAGTCCATTTAAGTCAAAAACCGCTGCAAAAAATTCTTTTTTATCTGCATTATCATTATAAATATCAGTACAAAATAATTGTTCAAAATAACTTCTATTATATACATTAGTTAATTTATCGTATCTAGATAAATATACAGTTTCTTCATAAAGTTTATGCTTAGTAATGGCTATGGAAATCTGATTTCTCATGTATTCCATTAATTCTAAGTCTCCTTCGTTAAATATATTATTATACCTACTATCAATATTTAAAAAGCCGTACAATTTACCATCTACAATAATTGGTGAACTAATAGCAGATTTTATTTTTATTCCTTCTGTTGTATTTAGCATATTTATATCTTTCATTTTATCAATATCATTAAAAATAACTGTTTTATCTATATTTCTTCCATTATTAAACCATGTAAAGTGTTCGTCCAACCTGACTGCAAATATTTTAACCTTTTCTGAATCATAACCTTTCGCTACAGCTATTTTTAAATTTTTATCCTTGTCTAAAAGCAATATGGAACCACAACTTCTCTCATCAATACAATTAATAACTTCATCTAATATAAATTGAAGTAATTCATTAATGTTAGATATTTCATTAATGGAATATCCTATCTTCAGCATTGATTCCTTTAGCTTTAATAACTTATCTATTTTTTCTCTATCCTTTTTTTGTTCTGTAATATCTATTGCAACACCAACTAATCCTTTAACATTCCCCTCTTCGTTTACAACAACTGATTTACTAAAAATCACATCATGATATGTTTCATCGTAATGTATAAGCTTTGATTCATAAACTTGAGTTCCTTTTTTCTCTATTAACTCCTTATTTTCTTTATCATAAATTCCTGCTACTTCCTTTTCATATACTTCATAAACAGTCTTTCCTATGAGTTTCTCTTCCTTCATACCTAAAAATTCTGCAAAGGCAGCATTGCAATGGTTATATGCTCCATGCTCATCCATATAATATATAGGATTGGGAATCGCATCCATAAACGTTTCAATCAAATTTAAATTATCAGATATCCTTTTCTTCTGTATCTCAATTTCAGTAATGTCATGAAACAATAGTATTTTCCCAATGATTTTACGAGATTTTTCATATACATTGTTAATATTCATCTTATAATATCTTAATTGCTCTTTATTTTTTATAATTATTATACTTTCATTATAAGAATCACTATTTACAGCCTTTAGTACTGTTTTGTATTCCTTAAATACCTCCTGAATTTTTTGTCACCTGGCTCTATATACCTCAATTCTGAAATAATATTTTTTGATGAGTTGTTAAAATTAACTATATTATTTTCAGAATCTAGTATTATAACCCCATCTAACATATTAGAAAAAACTTTTTCCAATGCTACTGGTGTAAGTTTTAACAATTTAATTTTTAATATAGCAAAGCTACATATCATTGCTGAAAAAGAGAGTGCAAGTGGACACAAATCCATATCAAAATGAAGCAATCTTAGCGTATAAATAACATCTGAAATCCATGGTATTATCCAGGCAATTATTAAAAATAATATTTGTTTTCTTACAATTGTTACTGCTTTTAAATAAGCCCTTATAAAAATTATTAAACCTATAAACATTAACACATAGTTGTATACAGTATGCACCCAATACCAGGGACCATATATTACTTCTAAAATTGGAAAAATCCCCTGATTATTCATGTACATTTTTTTATAAAACAAATGATGAAAATCATTAGTGCAATTCATTACTAACGTAATAAAAGGCATAATGTATAGTAACATTAAATTTTCCTTTTTAATTTTATCTTTATACCCAGTAAAATTAAGTGCAAGCATTAACCATAGTACGCCTAGAAAAGAAGCTCCTAAATATTCTACTTTAACCCAAAACTTTACCCACTCAATGCTTGTACATAATATTTCAAATGCATATCCACATGCATAAATAGACACAGGAAGCAAAGATATGGACACATATAGCTTATTTCTCTTCCATGAATAATGCCCTATACAAAGCAGCACTAATGCTGATACTAATAGTATCAAACTAAATAAATTGTTTATCTTCAAAAGCATCACCTCATATATCTATTATACTAAACTTTTCTTGAAAGCTCTATAATATCCGTAATGCTTTCTATTTTTTTAGTATATTAGAATCTTATTTTTATATTTAAAACACATAGGCTTAAACATTCGCATGAAGAGATGTCTGTTTGCAATGAATTGGTGTATCCTGTAGAATCCTTTCATAAAGTAGCATGTAACTGTCTGCTTTCTGAACCGCATTTAGGGTAACAACAACTGTGTGGTTTTGATTTGACATAAATATCTAAGATGTTTTCATCTTCTGTATAATTATAGACAAAATGATTGTCATCCAACAAAAAAAAATCACCGAAAGTTTTGTATTTCATTTGGTTATTAAAGTGTGCCATTTTTTTGTTACGTAGCTAATTTGAACTTAGAATATCATTAATTTACCTATAAAATGCAAAAAAAAACGCTGTCGCGTTAGCATATTTTTTTATGCTAATGCAACAGTCTCCCCATTTAATGCGAATACCCAAAACTCAGAAAGAACCTAATTTATCTCTAGCTCCTTTTTCTTTAGTCTCGCATATACCTCTTTTTTGAATAATACATATGCAACAGAAAATAATGGAATAAAAATAATCATCCCTGCTACCCCAAGAATTTTTCCACCAACTGTAATAGCTACTAGAACCCAAATAGGTGGAAGTCCAATAGAATTCCCCACAATTTTGGGGTAAATAAAGTTATCTTCTACCTGCTTAAGTACCAAGAAAACAATTATAAACACCCCCGCTTTCATCGGGTTAATCATTACAATTAAAAATGTTGAAATTGCACATCCAATTAGTGAACCTAGAACAGGAATAATAGCTGTAATACCAATTAAAATACTAATAACCAGAGCATATGGAATTTTAAAAATAGTCATTGTGACAAAAAACATTAATCCTAATATTGCGGATTCAATACATTGACCTGTGATAAAATTGGAAAAGGTTTCGCTAGTAAGCAATATTACTTCTAAAGTTAACTCCGCTATCTTAATCGGCAGAAATGCATATAATATCTTTTTAAACTGAATCCTAAGTTTTTTCTTTTGTGTCAAAATGTAGATAGAAAATATAAAACCTAATATAAATTCTAAAACAGCACTAGCAAAAGTTGTGACAGCTCCTAAAGTAGATAATGCAATTGAACTTGCTCCTTTAAAAATCTTTGATTTTATATTATAAAAAATTTCATTCCAATTTATTCCGGAATTATTAACTACATTAACTACTTTTTTAGATAACCAGGTATTGCTATCTATCCAATTCTTCAACGCTATTGTAGAATTGTCAAAAGTTTTTGGCAATATCATAAAAGTATTTATAATGTTAGGAATAATAATATACAAAAATAAAACTAAAATTCCTATTATAATGAAGCATGAAACTATTATGCTAATACCTGTACTCATTTTTCTGATTAGCACTCCCATTTTATTTTCCTTAACCTTAGACAATTTTTCCGATAGAATTGTAACTGGAATGTTAAGAATAAATGCAATACACCCTCCTAAAATAAATGGAAATAATATATCATACCCTGATTTTATTATTCCCATCATAGAATTCCAATAATTAAATCCTATATAAAGTAAAATTGCCAGAACTACTAATAATGCAATTTTGCCTGTAATTTTCTTTTCTAATTCTTCCATTATTTTTACCTCCCCTCTTTTACTCTAAAAATTAGCTTAATGAAGTGAGCCAATATTAATTGCAACAATCCACAGCATAGTCACTATTTCTTAATCTACAAGCTTAGTATAATTATATACTAATGTTTTAAGTAAATAAACTTAAATAATATATTAATTTTAAGGTTGTATCATAGTATATTTTTAACTGGAAACTGAATTTCTGTTAGCCAATCATCTTCAGAATTCTTATTCCAAGCACCATCAATATAAGATTCTCGTGGATTGTCTGTGATTTCAAATCCATTTTCCTCTATCCACTTTAAAGCAGCAGCATATGCTTTGGGAAATCCTTCATAAGCACCTTTATGTAGCACACAAGCTGCCGTTTCAACTTTCTCTATGGTCTTAAAGGTCAGCATATGAGAATCTTCTTTTTGGGTAACCGCTTCACAAATTTCTACATCTACATCGCATTCCTTATATTCGCCGTCATGATAAATATTAAAGCAATATTCAGGAACTGCACAAATACAACCCAGTCGCTGCATTTCTGATCCCATAGGGAGAATAATATCAAACAGAGCCCTATAGTTTGGTATAATTGTCCTCATAGAAGCAACAATTACTTCAGGCAATTCTTTTAAGACAAAGTGATAATCTCTGTCAGCATCCTTTTGCAGTAAATAACATTCCACCTGAGATAACTTCATGGTTTCCTCTGCAATTTTTTTTATTAGTTCACTCTTCTTTTGTAAAAGTAGTTTTTCTTCTGACATACCACTTTGCACCTTTTTGATTTCTTCTAAAGTAAACCCCATCTGTCTTAGTGCCAATATCTGATGAAGAACTGGTAATTGTGCAGAAGTATAATAGCGATATCCGCTGTGCTCATCAACATATATAGGCTTTAGCAAATCAATATCATCATAATATCGTAGTGCTTTTATTGTAACTCGATTCATTTGTGAAAATAATCCGATTTTATATAATGTAATATCTTCTTTTCGTTCACATTTATATTGCTCCTTCATAATTGCCTCCATCTATGTAAAAATTTATATTTATCTATTCCCATATAAATGTTTTAATTGATACAGTAATACCAACCACACTCCATACTATCATAATAACAATAGGTATTAACAAGCTTTGCTGCGGTAATCCCAAAGAGTACCCTTTCAATAATTTAATTCCTTGGGTAAGAGGCAAAACATTTGCAGCATACTGCAATGCTTTGGGAAAAACTTCATATGGTATAGTTGCACCCGATAATAATAGCATAGGAAAATAGACAATACTGCAAACCACATTTGCTATTTTTATACTTTTACAGATACTTGCCATAAGCATTCCAATACTGTACATGGAAATCATGACCAAAAAATATGATAACATAAATCCAGTTTTTGAGCCTCTCATCTCGTAACCAAAAAATAACTTTACCGCTACATATACAAATATTGCTGATACAATTGAAAGTATCATATTGATGACTCCCTGCACTAATAGTAATACAACAGGACTCACTGGTGTTACAAAAAAATGTTTTAAAATTTTCTTGTCTCTATAATCCGCAATTGTTAAAGGAATCCCCATAAAAGCAGTAGCACAAATACCAACTGTAATTAATGCTCCAAAAGAGCTTTCTAGAAGCGTATAATCTGCTCCATGAAAAGCAGATTTTGATCCAGAAACAATGCCCAGTAATACAATAACTCCTACAGGCATACAGACTCCAAAAAATATACTGTCTGGACATCTAAGTGCTAATAAACCTTCTATTTTTAATAATTTAAAAAATCTTTTCATTTTGCTGCCTCCTCACCCATATACCAAAGATACGCTTCTTCCAGTCGCTCATAAGGACTCTTTTTTACTACTTCTTCCACGCTACCACTTACTACTTCTTTACCATTTTTAATAATACATACTCTATCACAAAGAGCCTCCACTTCATCCATATAATGTGATGTTAGAAAAATCGTAGTTTGCTTTTCTTTTAAACAATTTAACTGTTTCCAAACTTCCCTTCTTGCTACAGTATCTAATCCAGTTGTCAATTCATCTAAAAAAATAACCTCTGGATTTGGCACTAGTGCAAGCAGCACCGATAATTTCTGTTTTTCGCCTCCTGATAAACTTGATACTTGTTTTTTCTCAAACTTAGACAGCTTAAACTCTTCTAAGAGTTTTTTATAATCCTCAGGATTTTTATAAAGTGCAGAGGTTTCCTCGCATAATTCTCCTACTTTAATGCCTCCCTGATAGCAAGATTGCTGTAACTGCACTCCAACCCTTTCAAACAGTTTTTTCCGCTGCAAAGCAGGATTCATTCCAAGAATACTAGACACATCCTCTCTCAAATTTTTTCAGTCCCAAAACGCAATCAATGGTTGTTGATTTTCCTGCTCCATTGTGCCCCAGCAGTCCGAAAATTTCTCCCTTTTTAACGCAAATAGATAAATCATCTACAGCCACTTTTTCTTTGTAACATTTTTTCAAATGACTAATACTAATGCTATCCTCCATAATGTGGTCTCCTTCCGAATTCATACTCATCTTTTTATTCTTTTTGCTCCATATAATGAGTATATATTCTCCTGTAAGGGGAGAGTCAACACATGTTTGGGTATAATATCATAATCCTCAGGCAATATTATGTGAAAGATTAGATAATATATCTGTGCAATTTCATTTTTGTTTTTTTATAGTAAAGTCATATATCTAACTAAAAAGCTACGCTTCAATTTCTTCAGTGAGCTTAACTATCTCATCAATTATTCTGTATACTTCTCTTTGATAAGCTGCTTCCAAAAGGTGAGTTACAAAATTATGATAATAAGTATGGTCAATTATTGAAGATAAAGTCCATCTTCTAGGCCTTTTATCCTTATTAGTCTTTAAAAGGCACTTTGCCATAAGAAGCTCTTTCATCTCTTTTATAGCTAATTAAAATTTTTCATCTGTATCACAAATAGTAAATAAATCCCAAGTAAGTGCTTGATCTACATCTTTTCTATCATTTAAAACTTTTTTCATTAACAATGCCCCCTTTTTATTTGGGATTGTACACTTAAACGGTTCGCTTTTTGTAATTCTAAAACCGTACACAATATAAAAAACCGTACTGGATCTTTCCAATACGGTTTTTATGTATTCGTGGGTTTCATTGGTGGAGGCGAGGCATAGTGGGTGAAATCCACTATTAATTAATACTATAAGGAACACTATATTCATATAGTGTTTCAGGATTATGTCCGCCTCATTCTCCCATTCCACTGTATCAAAGCTAACTTTTGCAGATTTAAACAAAGATATATCTTTTAATTCTTTAAATATACCTTTTTCTAAATATGGATTCATATCAAATAACCTTACCTCACTATTTTCGAAAGTTAATAATAATTTATATTCATCTAATGTTTTAACTTCTTTAACTGATAAATACATACTATCACTCCCTCGTTTTACATTACTATATCTTCTCTATACCACTAATCCATTCTTTTATTCTCCCTAATTTCCTAAGCAAATATTTCGCTGTAATGTCATCTTGAACAACATCTTCATCTGAATATTCACCCCATGGAATTTTCTTTATTTTTAATGTGTATATAAAATCATTTAAAGATAATTCTGCAATTTCTGCTGCTCTAGCACGAGAAACTGTTTTTGCTACAAATAAGCTAATAGCTATGGATATTCTTACATTATCATTAACACTGTTTCCATGTGATAAATCATCAAGTAATGGTACTAAGTCAGAAGATATATGAACGTCTATATTAGATTCTCTTAAAGCCATATATTTCCCTCCATTAACTAATTTTTAATATAACTGATTATATATTAATTATACTTTATTATATCCATATTGGAAAGATGCTATATCATCATTGTCATCTCGTCTTGGAAAATAAATTATTATTAAAGCATAAAGAACATGCCATTTTAACCTTAACCTTCAATAATTATTTCATTTGTAGTGCCAATTCTATATATTCACAATCCCAACCTGCGGCACATTAAGCTTACGAATCTGGCGTCGAGCATAGAAGAAAATACCTACCTGCCCAATTCCAGCCAAAGCCCAAGTAACCGGGTAGCAGGCAAAGAGCATAACCTCTGTTGGATACCAAGTAAAGATTGTAGTCAGCCAAAGAATTCGCATAAGACAGGCACCTACTAGTGTGGAAATCATAGGCGATATAGAATAGCCCATCGCACGGTAGGAGCCCGGATACACGTTCATCATGCCGCAGGTAAAGTATGCAACCACCATGATATTAATACGCAGCATGCCAAGCTTAATGACCTCCTGGTCGGAGGTGAAGATACCAAGCAGTTGCTTTCCAAAAATCACTGTCGCACCGCCTAGGAGAATCCATGTGGCAAAGATTAATACTGTACACACTTTTGCAATGGTATCAATTCTATCATTTCTTTGCCCCCATGTTCTGTCCGGTAAAAGAAATTGTGCATTATAATAGGCGTTCATTGTGGTACCGATATAGTTTTCAACATTGCTTGCAGCTGCACTAGCAGCCACCATGGTGAATCCGAAGGAATTAACTGCTGACTGGATCAGCACATTGGAAATGGAGAACAATAATCCCTGCATTCCTGCTGGCAAACCAATCCTCACAATGTCCTTTAGCTCATGTTTATCAATACACATTTTACGCGGTATGAAACGTATAGCTCCCTCACATCTGTATAGACATATCATAATAAGCAGCACCGAGATATACTCAGAAATGACTGTGGCAGATGCCACTCCAGCTACTCCCATATGTAGTACAATTACAAAAAGATTAAATATCACGTGTAATGTACCGGCAATAATAAGATAGTACATTGGACGACGGCTATCACCTGTAGCACGCAAGATAGCTGCTGCAAAATTGTATACCATGTTAGCAGGCGTACTGATAAAGTAGATTTTCATATATACTACGGACAATCCAATAATATCCTCTGGAGTGCCCATCATCTTCAGCAAAGGCTTAGAAAGTATGATACCTATAACCATGACAATCAATCCACCAATAATACTGATGGCAATAGATGTATGAAGTAAGAGATCCACTCACAGCATCTGGTCGATCTGCACCACAATCACGAGCCACAACGACGGTGGTACCTACGGATAAACCCATAAATAAGGTTATAGTAAGATTAATGAGTGCACCTGTGGCTCCCACTGCAGCCAATGCCTTGCTGCCTGAAAAATGCCCTACTACCACCATATCAGCAGTATTAAATAACAGTTGCAAGATATACATTGCCATAATTGGCAAAGCAAAAATAAATATCTTCTTGAACAACGGACCGTTGCACATATCTATATTACGATTTTGAGAACTCATTGACATTCGCTTCCTTTACATTCATTGTTTTAAGCTAAATTTATTTATCAAATGGATATACCGTATATAAAATGACTTTCTAATTTTC
>CAVRYJ010000036.1:0-9921 GCA_963725425.1 uncultured Clostridiaceae bacterium | reverse complement strand
AGGCGTAAAGTTAAGCCAGTGCATGCCTATCTTGGATAAACTTACATAAATAAAAAGGCAAAAAAATAGACAACCTACCACTATAATATATCCCAAAACGAAAGGTGGTAGATTGCTATAAATAACTCAAGCATTAGTGTATCCATTTTGAAGAACTTTATGAAATTTTTTTATGTAAGGACAATTAATGAAATTGCTATAAAGATAGGATTTGTAAAAAGACAGGGAAAATTAGAAGCATTAACCTTTGTAAAAGCCTTTGTATTTGGCATCTTGAACAGGTCAAATGTTACAGTTAAAGAGATAGCTGCAATATGCACGGATATACAACCTGGACTTAAAATCACTTCTTCTGCAATTGATCAAAGATTGAAAATGGGTGCATTGCTAATGAAAGAGATTTTCAAACGTTCAATGGAATGTGCTACAAAGCAAGCTATATCAGTGGAAACAGTGAAGATACTAAAGCAATTTAACAACGTGTATGTCTGTGATGCTTCAACATTATCATTACCTGATAAGTTAGCAAAAAAATGGAAGGGTCTTGGAGGCACAAATGCAAAATCAGCCTTAAAAATCCAGGTAATGTTCAATATATTAACAAAGACATATAAAAAGGTAGACATTTTAGATGCTACTGAAAATGATGCAAAGTATATGACACAGATAGTAAAAGAGTCTAAGGAAAATGATTTAACAATAGTTGATCTAGGATATTTTGATACAGCAAAATTCAAAGAAATTGAAGCTAAAGGTGCATACTTCTTAAGTAGAGTAAAAACCAGCACGAAATACTATGTTGATCATATTTCTAAAGAAGGAAAATTCGAAAAAATAAGTATACTGACACTACTGAAAAACTCAGTAAATGGAATATTGGACACTTACGTGTACATTGGAGGTACTAAAAATAACAGGATACTTTGCCGACTTGTGGCTGTTAAGCTTCCAGAAGCTATCGCTAATGAAAGAAGGAGAAAAGCCAATGAAGCTGCTCGTAAAAAAGGAGAAGCTATTTCAAAATTACAAAGTGAAATACTAGGCTTTAATATACTCATTACAAACGCAGCAGAAGAAATGATTCCTGCTGAAGTTATTTGTGATATTTACAGAATCCGATGGCAAATTGAACTTATTTTTAAAAGTTGGAAGGGAATCAACGGAATCGATAAATTGGGTAACGTAAACAGTGACTGCCTTGATTGTGTTATTTATGGGAGACTAGCGATGCTAGTTCTTATGTCAAATATGTTTGCAATGCTCTACAATTCAATGTACAAAAAATTTAATAGAAGAATAAGTATATTAAAGTTCAATAAACAAATAAAGGATAAGAATATGAAAATCCTTGATAATATAGGCCCAAAATCATATCAAATTGATAACTTAATATCTATACTTGAAGCTGTTTCAGAGCAAAGTTTCTATGATAAACGCAAAAGGAAAACTACTATTGAAACACTTGATGAATATGATTTATCCTCTGAATATGCTTCCGAATGATAGTTTGTTTTTTTACCATTGTTAAACACATAATAATATCATGGTTGCACATTACTTAAATAAATGGACAACCATATATTTAAGTATTAATTTTAGTAGCTGCCTAGAACCAAGAGGAAGGTTATATAAATAAGTGAATGTATTTCATTGTAAATTTATTTTAATAGAAATGATGTTTTTATAACTAGAATAGACTCTAAAATTATTCCGGCAATTAATCAATCAATATTTAGTTTATAAATATCAAATGGTATTAAACTTATCACATTAATATTATGTGTTGCAATCCAAGCATTTATTATGGCTTTCCAATGGATAGTTTATCCGTTGAAGGAGCAATGAGGGCTAACTTTAAGCGTATGAGAAAATAGTATCCATCTGAATATAAATAATAAATTTTGAGGGTTTCCTATTTTTATAGTATTTTCAATTGTTTTAGCCATTAATGGTGCTTGAATACTATTTGCAGTCCTAGAGATTAATGCAAAAATATTAAATACTGCAAAAGATATTGCTATCCTTCCTGTTCTTACACCAACAATTCTTACAGAATAAGCTAACGTTGAAATTATATAAATGATGAACGTAAGAATCAAAACAATTATTACTTGTATGGACATTTACTTTCCCCCATTATATTTATTTGCTTTTCACAAAAGCTATATTATAACATAATATATTTTCCTTTTAACTATTGGCAATTATAACATATTTTTCTTATTGTTGCATCATAATTTTTAAAGAATATTATTATTACTTTTAATTTCAATAGCTGCATTACATATTAACCATAATCTATTTAAAATACTAGCTGATTAATCAACCAATATTTCAAATTTGTTTGAGCTGTTATGTCAATTGCAACAGCAGATTTATTTCTTTTCCATTCATATCAAAATATTTACCTTTTTCTTCATAGTATTTTATATCTGCCCCAAGGAAATTATCTTTACCATTAGCCGTAACTTGAGCTTGATATATAATAATTCTGTTCATTTAGATATTTGTTGAATTCTTCAAAACCACTTATCTCCTCCCCATTTCGCATTTTGATTAAATTTTCAGAATTATAGAAAAATGCTATTTCTTTCTCAATATCAATATATTTTCTTTTAATACTTTCAATATTTCCAATATTTTCAATGCAATATTTACGTGCAATAATATGTAAATTTTCTATAAGTTTCATATAAATTATCATTCCTTTCCATAAACCAAATGTTGAAAATCGTGATAATAGAATTATATTAGCAACTATATCTGAGGAATACGGTTATGGTGGTAACACTTTTGTTGCTAAAGAATTTAATGTTGGCAGAGATACAATAAGAAAGGGTAGACATGAATTAAGAACTGGAATAAGATGTGAATATACTTTTAATGCGAGGGGTCGTAAAAAAACAGAAAACTATTTACCCAATATTATAGATGATATAAAAGATATAATTGATTCTCAAAGCCAAACAGACCATAAATTTGATTCAACAAGGTTATATAAAGGTGAAACTATTACTCCATTTGAGATACTAAACGTTAAAACTAAAGATTTAATGTTGTACTTTACAACGACAAAAGCAACAGCAGATTTTATTATAGATATTTATAGAAGATTTCGGGTTAAGCAATAAAGAAGCCTTTTCAGATATACAAGCACTTATTCTTAATTCAGATAATGGACCAGAAAACAACAGTCATAGAACTCAATTTATAAAAAGAATTGTTGAATTTGCAAACAAATATTTTGTAACAATAAAGTTAGTTTATTATCCACCATATCATAGCAAATATAATCCTATTGAAAGAACATGGGCTGCTCTTGAGCAAAACTGGAATGGCGATTTATTAGATTCTGAAGAAACAGTTATAAGGGATCTGAAAAAAAATAACAAGTCAAAGATTCTGAGGATATTTTGCGCTAGGCGAAGAACCATGACCCGCGCATAGTGGACCCTATGTAAGGGTTATGGTGATGAAGCATAGCACAAAATAGACCAGAATCTGACTAGTTATTTTTTTGAAGATCCCTAAAGTTTGCAAAAACTATGACTTGGGATGAGAAACACCCTACTATAAAAACAGTAGACAAAATATATGAGTTAGGGAAAAAACTTACCCCGAAAATAATGAAGGAGTATGTTTCCGATGTAGATAATTGCTGCCTGAACAAAAGAAGTTGTTGTCAGTTGATTATTATTAGTTTCTACTGTAGCTGTTTCATAAGTAACTGAAGCTCCTATAGGTCTTTGATTTTCTATATAATTTTCTGTAAACTTGAAAGCAAATCATTGTTTAGTAGCTGACTGTTAGCATCTATGGCATAAACTTTTATTGTTCCCGCACCATTCCACAAAGGAAAAACTTGTACTGCTTCAATCCCCGGAACTTGCTTTACCCACTCAATATAATGTGCTGCATTACCACTTGCAGCCGGAGTCTGTACAAAAGACAAAAACCTCTTTAAAAAAGCTGCATCTGTTTCGGTATCTGTTCCAAGAATTTTATTTATAAGCTCTTTAGATGTCTGGCATGAAAAATGCTCCAAAATGTCTTTTAAACACTTCAGAGCATCGCTCTATAACGGTTAAAACCTTGGTTTTATGCATATTAATTTTTTTGTCTGAATTCTTAGGTTCATTATAATGTAAGGCTTGCATCCGTTACTAAAAACACAGCTCAATGAATGAGCTGTGCAATATTATTTTTAACTTGATTAGTGTCACTGGAGGTTCAATAAAGCCACAGTAACTGTTTTTTATAATTTTTCTTATTTTACCATCACAATAAAATTATCTTTTCTTGGAGATGCCTTAGGGTTTTCACAATCAGGATACCCTAAAATACATGAACCTACACCAACATAATCACCTGCTATTCCCCATTCTTTTAAGAGAGCTTTTCCTTCCTCACTCTCAAACATCTGCTTAGTACGGTGAATCCAGCATGAACCAAGTCCAATAGAATATGCTGCACTAGCTCCTATTATTACTAATTCTTTTACTTTCTCACATCCGTTATTTACTGCTGATCCCCCTAACATCTTTTTAAATTCTTCTGTACTTCCTAAATATAACACATATTCTTTCTCCAAAGTTATATGGTGAGGTTTATTTCGATTCAATACCATAATCCTTCTTAATTTTATTTCTGCTAAAGACCCTCTTTAAATCATCTAATATTGTATATATACACGGTACAACAAAAAGGGTCAGCAAGGTTGATGTAATAAGACCTCCTATAATTGCATCCGCCATTGGGGCACGCGTTGCCGCACTAGAGCCTGTACCTAACGCTGTAGGAAGCATACCTGCAATCATAGCCAGTGTTGTCATAAGTATTGGCCTTAAACGTGTATGCCCTGCTTGTATTAAGGCTTCTTTTATTTCCTCACCTTCACTGCGCCTTTGTTTTGTAAAATCAATAAGCAGGATTGCATTCTTGGTAACTAATCCCATAAGCATTATAACACCTATCGCAGACATTATATTTAAATCTTTATTGCAAACAAACAATCCAAGAATAGCACCAATAATTGCTAAAGGCAAAGAAAACAATACAGCTAATGGATCTACAAAGCTCTCGAATTGTGCTGCAAGTACCAAAAATATAAATAAAATACCCATTCCAAGTGCAATGATTAAGCTTTTAAAAGCATCAACCATATCTGATTGATTTCCTCCAGCACCTATAGTTACTCCATTCGGAGGAGCAAGCTTACCTGTTAATCCAGTATTAAATTTCATATTAACCTTTCCAGAAGAAGTACCTGCACTGACATTAGAAGTTAACTTAATTTCTCTTAACTTGTCATATCTATTAACTGTAGACGAAGCAGTAGTAAAAACCTTTTTAGTTACTTGATCTACAGGAACCATTTTACCAGATGAACTAGCTACATAAATTCCATCCAGACTGTCAAAATCCTTTCTTTGGTCATCCTGCAATATGGCACGGACATCATACCTATCTTTTTCAGTTTCAAATTTAGTTACTACGGAACCATTAAACAGCGTATTTAAAGTATTAGATACAGAATTTGCATCTACATTTAAATCTGCAGCCTTATCCCTGTCTACATCAAGTTTTAATTCCGGTTTACCTGCTTTATAGCTCAAGCTTACATCTGTCGCTCCCGCAGTCTCCTTTAATGCTTTTTTAGCTTTTAATGCGTAATCATAAAGCTGATTAAAGTCCTGACCTTGAATATGAAATTGAATTTCTTTTCCTGAACCCATTCCTGTATTCGTATTAACAGCTAATTCAATACCGGATACCTTCATCTAAATCATTGTGTATTTGCTCTGCTATTTCCTTGGTAGATTTTTTTCTTTGTCTACTGTCAATAAGTTTTACAGTAATATCCGAACTATCAGCTTGAACTGTGGAATATATATATTCTATTCCAGAATGTTTTTTAATTATATCTTCTATAGCTTTATTAGTATTAGAAGCACTGGTTAAAGTACTTCCCGCATCGAAATTTGCTTGTATATCAATGTTTCCATCATCAGATGCACTCATAAAACTTGTATTAAGTTTAGTAGCCACAAATATACTAACAAAGAAAAATATTATAGGTATAATAATAGTTATTTTTCTATGATTCAACGACACCTTTAAGACACGGGAATATATGTTAGCTAAGCTATCAAATTTCTTGTTAAACCAATCTAAAAAAGTTCCTATAATTGGCAGCTTTTTATCTTTTTCATGCTTTAGGTATTTTGAAGAAAGCATTGGAACCAGTGTAAAAGATACAAATAGTGAAACAAGCACTGCTGCTGCAACAGTAAGACCAAATTGTTTAAAAAACTTACCTATCATACCGCTGACCATAGCTATAGGAGCAAATACCGCAACTACTGCAAAGGTAGTTGCCATAACTGCTAGTCCAATTTCGGCAGTACCATCCTTTGCTGCCTGAATAGCGGACTTGCCCATGTTTAAATGACGAGAAACATTTTCAATAACAACAATAGCGTCATCAATTAGTAATCCTACAGAAAGAGATAATCCCATTAACGACATTGTATTAAGAGAAAAATTCATAACCTTTAATGCAATAAATGTAGTAACAATAGATACAGGAAGACTGATAGCACTAATAGCAGTACTGCTTAATTCCTTTAAAAACAGAAAGATTATAAGTACTGCAAGAATACAGCCTTCAATTATGGTTTGTTTAACATCATTTACAGAATCCCTTATATCCTTTGAATTATCCGTAGTAATAGCTATATTTATGCCTTTAGGTAAAGAAGCCTGAATATTTACAACTTCCTTCTTTATATCATCTGCTACCTGTACCGTGTTAGATCCTGACTGCTTAACAACATTAATTCCTATAGCTTCCTTTCCATTATAATAAGATAGACTATCCCTATCTTTTGTACCATCCTCTACTGAAGCTATATCTCTAACACGAATTTCTACACCATTGCGCTTTGCAACCAAAACATTAAGAAAATCATTTACATTTTTTATAGAACTATTAGTATTTAATGTGATTTCTGTATTTTCATTAGAAACCTTGCCGCTGGATTGATTTATATTATCATTTGCCAAACTTGCTGTAACATCTGTAGTTGTTATATTAAAAGCAGCTAATTTATTTTTATCTAACTTTATATGAATTTCTCTGTCTTGTGTTCCATAAGTTGTAACAGATCCTACGCCTTTTACAGCATTTAATTTCTTCGAAATATTATCGTCTACTAATTGGGATAAATCGCGGTTAGACATAGAATTGCTGGTAACAGCAAGAGCAATAATTGCTGATGCACTCATATCCATTTTCGTAACAACTGGTTCATCTATATCTTGAGGCAATTGGCCCCTGATTCCATTAATTTTATCCCTGACATCCTGTACTGCCTGATCTACATCCTTGTCCATTTCAAATTCAATCGTAGTATTTGAATTACCATCAGTTATGGTAGAAGTAATATGTTTTACTCCAGATATTTGTGCTACTGCATCTTCTACTTTTTAGTTATCTTCGATTCCATTTGATCCGGAGAAGCGCCGTTCTCATTTACTGTTACCGTAGCATAAGGAGGGTCTACATCTGGCATCTGATTAATTGCCAAACCGCTATAACAAACCATACCCACGGCCAGTAAAGCAATAATTATTACAGTTATAAATACAGGTCTTTTTATACTAAGATTTGCAATAAACATTATTTACCTCCTATTTAGAAACTACTGTTATAGTGTCACCATCTAACAGTGTGCTTACGTTAGTAACAATAACTTCATCACCTGCTTTTACACCAGATGTAATCTCCACAGTATCTTTGCTAACCTCGCCTGTAGTTACAGTACATTTTTTAGCTTTGCCATTATCATTCAAAAAACATAATAGTTTCCTTCACTACCTGCTAAAACTTGTAAAGGTAATAGTATAGATTTTTTATCACTGCCTGTTTCAATTTCTACTTGTCCAAAAATTCCAGGCTTCAATTCACCATCTTTATTATCAATTCTAATTTTACAATTAAACACTCTGGAGATTAATCAGCTACAGCGTCTATATTTTTTCAACAGTGCCCTCATAAGCCTTTAATATCTTTCATCCAGCTTTAATATAGCCTTTGTGTCTGTCTTTACATAGCTTAAATCGCTATTTTTCACCTGTATAACAGCATATATGCTGGAAGTATTCTCTATTTTTCCCAGAACAGTTCCAATAATTAAATACTGACCCAAACTAACATTCTTTTCATCTATAACGCCGCTTATAGAAGCTGTTATAGTCGTCTCTTCCAAAGAACTTCTTTGCGTATTTAAACTCGTTTCTGCTGTCTGTATATTTGTTTTTTGAGTTTCAACGCTAATTTTAGCTGAATCTAAGTTAACCTGTGCTGAATCTAATGCATTCTTCGCATTTTTCACGTAGTTTCAGCATTTTCATAGTCAGTTTTTGCAACTACCCCTTGTTCATAAAGAGTTTTTTCCCTATTATAGTCACGCTGAGCTGTGTCATAGCTGTCTTGGGCCTTTTGTACCGTTAATTCAGCAGCCGTAATTTGATTTTCTGCAGATTTTAATTGTGCTTCAGCAGAGTCAACCTGTGCCTCAGCAGTAGCTATGCTATTTCTAATATCAGTATCATCTAGCTTTACTAATGTCTGTCCTTGTGACACATCTTGTCCATTTTCAAACAAAACCTGAATAACCTTTTCTCCTATTTGATTGGTTATAGCCCCTTCGTCTACTGCTTCCAAAGATGCCTTAAATACTGCTTTTGTACCTGTCGTACCTTCTTCTACTTTTTGTGTTTTAACAACCTTATTTACAGCAGATACCTGAATATTTTTTTTAAAACCTGCTAAAAATATTTTTTTACCAGCAATACTAATACCGATAATAAATATAACCGTGATAGCAACAATGACAACTTTCCTTCTGTTCATTTTTACGCCCATCCTTTCATTTTTTAATTTTACGCATAATTTCTTATTACCACTAATCATATAAATTCAAAATATGGGAAAATATTGTTATATTTTCCCATCGTTACCACCATTCCTGTGATCATTTGTATTTACATAATAACATGAATGCTTATTAATTTAACGTGGTATATAATGGGCTATAATTTAATTAGTACAACTTATATAGTTTTATTCTTACTTTGTTAAATCCTTTCAAATACTTCTGACCCTGTAAATTAAAAATAATTTGTGATAACATATATATTGATTATATGTCTTTATTTATTGTAAACTTTAGTTTATAATAAATAAATGTTTATTATAAATATTTATTAATAGTACACTATTGTTTACTATTAATAATACTAACTTGCCTATGCATTGTCAATACCATACGATAATGTTTAAATATTATTAACAGGAGATGATTTTTTGAACGAGAATCTAATAAGTGAGACTACAGAAAAGCTCGATAACCTAGCAACTATATTTCTTAATAAGTTTATGAAACCTGTTGACAATCAGACAAAAGTTTACAGAGTCCGCTGCAGATGCACGCTTTAGAAATATTACATGATTTAAAGAAATGCACTATGACAGAACTTTCAAACCAAATGGATATATCAAAACAACAAGCAACACCTATTATAGATAAGTTAGCTAAGATGGGGTATGTTATTAGAGAACATGATGATAACGACAGAAGAATTGTAAATATAATGCTCGCTCCATTCCGTTTAAATTTAATTGATAATTTTAGGAAAAACAGATTTGATACCATACGAAAGAAAATTACATGTTCTTGATGAAGATGACTTAATGAACTTACTTAATTCATTAGAGCATTTCCTTGAGCTTATTAATAAAATCCCATAAAATAAATATAATCTTTAAGATTTATATGTACCGGCAGTATATTATCCAGAAAGGATTTAAGTAACTTGACAGTCAAAAGTTTTGTTCAATTAAGAAACTTTGGGCGT
>CAVRYJ010000035.1:0-107557 GCA_963725425.1 uncultured Clostridiaceae bacterium | reverse complement strand
TCGGCGTCTCGCGGAGGATCGGTAAAAAATAACGGGAAAGGCGCATGGGGGGCTCGACGACAGAGGCAGACCGCAGCGCACGCCGCCGTCGGCGACCGACAGCGCGCTGCCGCAGCGTGCGCACCCAATCGCAAGAGAAGTGAAAAGACAAGCCGCAACCAAGGCCCCGCGGACTACCGCCCGATGATTTCGCTGCAACGCAACATCCACTACCGCAATGCAACAATGATCTTTTGCGTTTCTTGGCAGCAAGGTACTCGACAAGCGCGCAGCATATGGGCTAGCGTAGCGTTGTCAGGAAGAGGCCGCTGCATATCGTGCGTGTCTCGTATTCCAAGTCTCGGGAGGAGTGCTTTTCCCAGGCCCGTTGCCGTCAAGGAACGATTGGTGCGTGGTGTTGGCGTCTCTGACCGATCGAGAGGCTTGGAAAAGCAAGGTGGGGTTTATTAGGCAAGGTATCGGTCGGTCAACCGATCGTACCTTGCCTTTTTATTGCGGTTCACGCCGCGCGGGACCGAGCGGACTGTGCACTCAACCGTGAAACCATGCCTGAGACTTGACGTCCCCGACAATTCGCTCTCGCGCCGAATCCTTGTCTGCACAATCCGAGGTGGGCGGCGAGACCGTGAAAAGCTGTGGATTGTCGGCTGGCCTCACTGGTCAGTCTGGACATCGCCTTCGTCCTGCGCCCAGCCGGCCGCGGTCTCGGCCGCGAATTGGGTGAAGCGCTGCTCGGCGATGGCCTTGCGGATGCCGGCCATCAGTTCCTGATAATAGGCAAGATTTCGTCCACGTCCAGGAGCATCATGCCCAAAAGCTCGCCGGCCTTCACCAGATGATGCAGATAGGCGCGAGAATAGTCGCGGGCAGCGGGGCAATGTAAGATCGGCATCGAGCGGAGCGGGATCGTCGGCGTGCCGGGCATTGCGTAAATTGAGCTTCCCTGCATGCGTATAGGCGATGCCATGACGGCCGGCCCCGCGTCGGCAGGACGCAATCGAACATGTCGATGCCGCGCGAAACCGCCTCGGGATCAGGTCGTAAGGGCGTGCCGACGCCCATCAGATAGCGCGGCTTGGCCTCCCGGCGGGTCTGGGACGACGATGTCGAGCATGGCCAGCATCTCGTGCTCGCGGTTCGCCGACGGCGAGCCCGCCGATGGCGGAGCCCGTGAAATCCATGCCGGCCAGTGCCTTGGCGCTCTCGATGCGCAGAGGGTCGGGGGTAACCCCACCCTGAACGATGCCGAAGACGGCCTGTCCGGGCTTGTTGCTGAACGCCCCGTTGCGCGACCGCTCCGCCCAGCGCAACGACAGGCGCATGGCGCGCGCGGTCTCGGCCTCGGACGCCCGGTCAGCTTCACGCATTCGTCGAACTGCATGTGGATGTCGCTGTCGAGCAGGCCCTGGATCTCCATCGCGCCGGCTCGGGCGGAAAGTTCGTGGCGTGCCCCCGTCGACATGCGACTGGAGGTCACGCCGTTCTCGTCGAGTTTCCGCAGCTTCGAGCGAGCGACATCACCTGGAAGCCGCCGCAATGTCGAGGATGGGTAAGGCCATTCATGAATCGGTGCAGGCCGCCGAGCGCTGCGACCGCTCGGCGCCGGGACGCAACATCAGGTGATAAAGGTGTTGCCGAGCACGACATCGGCGCCGAGCGCCTGCACTTGATCGGGATACATGCCCTTGACGGTTGCGCGGTACCGACCGGCATGAAGGCCGGAGTGCGGATGACGCCACGCCGATTGAGGATCTCCCCGACCCGAGCCGCGCCGTCGCTACGCGCCACCTTGAACGTGAAAGGCTCGGTCACCTTCTCTCCTCGCGTGATTCGGGCAACAGATAAAGTGGCATCGCCATAGCTGTCAAAGCGATAGCCTTGCGCAATCGCGTGGGCGGGGGCCAGGACCGGTAATGCCAGTAGCACCAGTAGCACCAGCAGCACCGGTAGCGCCAGTAGCGCCAGAAGCACCAGTAGTACCAGCAGCACCGGTAGCACCGGTAGCACCAGTAGCGCCAGTAGCACCAGTAGTACCAGCAGCGCCAGTAGCACCAGCAGCACCGGTAGCGCCAGTAGCGCCAGAAGCACCAGTAGTACCAGCAGCACCGGTAGCACCAGTAGCGCCGGTAGCACCGGTCGCACCATCAGCACCATAGCGCCAGTAGCGCCAGTAGCGCCGGTAGCACCATCAGCACCAGCAGCACCGGTAGCACCAGTAGCACCGGTGATGCCAGTAGGACCAGTAGGTCCGGTAGCTCCAGTTACTCCACCGGCAGGACCAGGAACACCCTGTGGTCCCTGTGGCCCTTGTGGCCCCCAATATCCCATATTTCCCCGCGGACCTCTAGGACCTTCAGGACCTTCAGGTCCTAATTGTAAATGTATCCATCTAGTTCCTGAATCTCTGTATAAAATACCATTATCAGTATCTAAAAATAACCTTCCAGGTATACCAGCTGCAGGTCTTTGAACGTAAGGCCCCTCTTGAATGGAAGGTGTCCCTCCTGCATTTATTACGAAAGAAATATCATTGTTTGTTTTCATTTTCTAACCTCTTTAAAATTATTAGTTACAAATGATTATTCACAATAGTATATGATTAACAGCTAAAACCGTGTATTAGATTCATGTTTAGATTTCACAACGTGTAATTGGCATGCTCGCAACGCCTTACACGGGGTTGTTAACAAAATACAGAGGACATTGACGGTCATTAACCTCCTATTTTGCAGTAAAAGTTTCTGTAAATATACCATTTGTAGGAAAAGTCGTTCTACTTGACGGTAGAATAGATAAAAACAATCCTAAATTAGCAGCTTCAATAGACGATATAGCATCTGCTTCTATAATTTTATGATGTAGATAAATCAATACTGTATGCAGAGTTGACTGCATTTGGATATAAGTATGACATTATACTATGGCAATTCAGCGAATTAATATAAGGCATCATCAAAGAAATAACAAGTTAGTGTTCTGGTCTATTTTATGGTATGTAACGTATTCCATAAGCATTACATAGCTAATGCTTACGCAAGATTTTGACTCCCGGCCTACCGCAAAATATCCTCAGAATCTTTGACTTGTTATTTTCTTAATTGTGCCTTAATTCAATTAAAATTTTAAAGTGTCAATTGTACTGCAGGAAAATCACACTGCAAAACAGCTGGCAGTAATCGGATAATAATTAGGGTAGACATTTGTAAAATAGTGGTGCTATTATATATAATAAGAGTATAATTATACATAAAGTGTCAATACAAGCGACAATACTCATTTTTTACTTTTATTAGCCAATACAATATTTGATTAGAACTTAGAGAGAGGTTACTATCATGATTATAGGCTTATTTATTGAAACATGCATTTTCATTTCAGCTATAAGTATTTCTCATAATTTTTTTAAAGACAAACATATAATCAGAAATAAGTCAGTAATTTTAAAGTCAGTAGTTGGAGTTTGCAGTAGCATATTAGGAATAATAGTAACATTATTTAATATTCATATTATTTCTAACGTAATAGTTGATTTTAGTGCTCTATCAATCCTCTTATCTGCACTTTATGTAGGATGGTTATCTACGATTATAGCTTCTTTAACAATATGCACTTTTGATATTCTATATTTTCCCATTTCTAAAGTGTCCATAGTTTCAGTAGTAGTTATTTTAATTCTGGGAATTGGATTTAGCATCATAAATTTAATTAAGATAAAACGAAAAACAAAGTGGATTTATTCCATTATATATTTATTATTAGTGAACTTTATTGCAGTGTTAATTATTACTAAAGATTTAGTGCTGCTATTTAAAGTTTTTCCATTATACTGTTTTATTACATTACTAGAATCATATATTATTTTCAAATATACAGAGTATTTGAGCAAAAGTGCAAGATTATATAAAAAATTAAAGAATCAGGCATCAGTAGACTTTTTAACTGGATTAAATAATGTAAGACAGTTTCATATTTCTTTGAATAGTGTTTCCAAAGAAGCTATTAGAAAAGAGCAGAGGTTGTCTTTATTATATTTTGATATTGATTATTTTAAAAACATAAATGATACATATGGACATAGTTCAGGGGACATTGTATTAAAAGATTTTGGCAAAGATTCTAAGTAACACCTGTAGGGAGTTTGATATCATAGCTCGTATGGAGTAGAAGAATTTTCAGCACTACTATTAGATTGTTCCGCCCCTCATGCACTTAGAATTGCAGAAAGAATAAGAAAGAATATTGAATCTAATAAATTTTATATTTCTGATAAATCCATTATTAATGTAACTGTTTCTATAGGAGTTTCAACATATCCGGATGTAACTAATAATATAGATAAGCTTGTTGAATATGCAGATAGTGCGTTATATAAAGCTAAAATGGCGGGTAGAAATAAAGTGGTTTTATTCAACAAGGCATATAATGATTAACATTGATAGGAGATATCTACAATGGACTTAAAGAAAATAAAGTGTTTTATTGAAGTAGCAAGATTAAGTAGTTTTTCAAAAGCAGCCCAGGTTCTTTATGTTTCTCAAACGGCTGTAAGCCAGCAAATTGCCGCTTTGGAAGAGGAAATTGGGGTGAAATTATTCTATCGGGATAAAAAAAACGTTCAATTAACATCTGCCGGAAAAGTATTTTTATATGAATCTAAGCGTATCATAAGACAATTTGAGAATGCCGTGCAAAAAACCAAAGATGTAGCAGGCGGATTTGACGGCATGATAAAAATTGGATTTTTCAGCATGTTCGACCGGTCTGTAATCGCTCCGGTTCTTTCGACATTCCACCAGAAATATGACAAGGTAAAATTGAATATTGTTCAGTGCAATTATAGAGACATGAAATCAAATTTACTAAATGGTACAATTGATATTGGGTTTACATTGAGGATTTCTTCTGACGAATTAGAAGAGCTGAAGGTGTACCAAACGTATCCGAAATTATGTGTCAGCAAAGAAAACAGACTCTCTGAAAAACTGCTGATTGAGCTTGAGGATTTAAATGGAGAACGGATCATATCGTATGTTAAAAACAGAGAACAGATTGCCTACTATGATTTATATCACAACATAAATATTCCTAAACCAAAAACGGACGACCGGATTTTAGTTGAAAACATGGACGATGCAATGATGATGGTGAGTATTAATGCGGGAGTCAGCTTTTTGCCAGATTTAAAAAATTATGTAAACCCTAAAAAAATAGTTTTCATTTGAAAAAGCAAGAACGATTGCTTTTATGTTTGCAAATAACAAAGATTATCAAATCGGAAAAAGAAATTCAGTAGACAACTGATTCTGGTTGCACTGGCAGCGAAAACGTAAAAAGTGTATATTTATGGCAAAAAATTAGCACCTAGAATCATCCAGATGCTTATTATACGTATTTTAAGAGGGGGTAATCTCTATATTTATATAATAGTATTTATTTATGTCCAGTGGATGTCCACATTGAATACTATTTGTAAATAGTTCATTAAGTTAAAAAACCTTCATCCCACCTTATTGTATTTTTGCTATGAAACATTAAGATCAGTTATACTTTTTTTACTCTTTGCACGAGACAAAATTATAATTGTAACTATAATGCATACTGTTCCTAAACATTGTGGTATACCAAAAGGAACATGTAACCATAACACAGATAAAAGGGCTGCAGATAAGGGCTCAACAGAGGATAGTACACTTGTTTCTGTTGGCTTTATATATTTTAAACTTTCCAAATAACAATAAAAAGCAATGAGAGTGCCAAACAATACTACAAATATAACAGCAAATATTGAAGGAATAGACCACTTACCTGTAAAATTCCAAGGCTGATGGATAAAACTAAAAGCTATTCCACCAATGAGCATTCCCCAGCCAACTACAAGTGTAGAACCCCATTTATTAAGAAGAGAACGAGGCTGCAATGTGTAGAAAGCTGCTGCAAATGCTGAACTAATTCCCCAAAATAATGCTAACTTAGAAATAGATATGCTATGAATATTACCTTTGGTAATGATAAAAAATGTACCTACCATAGCTAAGATAATAGCTATAGCTTCCTGTGAATTTGGAATTTTTTTAGTACGAATAGCTAAATAACAAGTAATTATCACTGGTGATAAATATTGAAGTATTGTGGCTGTTGCTGCATTTCCATATTTAATAGCAGCAAAATATGAATACTGAACGCCTAACATACCTATAATGCTAAAAGATATAAGGCTCAAACAGTTATGTTTAGACTTCCAAATTTTCCATATATCTTGGCTACCTTTCAGAAAAGCATATAATAACAAAATTAGTCCTGATACTAATAAACGAATCACAACAAGCCACTCTGGACTAAATCCTTTTTTCTGGAACAAGTATTGAGCTACAGTACCTGATATTCCCCATAACGTGCACCCTATGATTACAAGCATTATTCCTTTTATTCTTGGCTTAATTTTCACAATATTATCCCTCACTTTCTTACTAATTATTTTAAATAAATTTTAATATAGTAGCTACTAGTATTATTTGTGATTCATTGCAACTATATTGATTTATTCAAATAATCATGTGATAATTATATTATTATTTTAAAGCTATAACAATTAATATATTGCCAAAATTTAAAACTATATTAGCGAGATGATAAAAATGCAGGTAGCAAAAATAGAAGTTGATGATTCTTTACAGGAGACAACAAAACATGGTTCTTATGATTTTCCAATAGCAATTTATACAGATAAATTTAATCTATTTGAAGATGGTCATATCAGATGGCATTGGCATAAGGAACTACAGTTTTCATATTCGCTTTGTGACAAGGTAATCATTTTTGTTGAAAATCGAAAAATAATTTTACAACCTGGGGAAGGAATTATGGTGAATTCAAATGTACTGCATCAAATTAAGCCATATAATAATAATAATAATAATTGTATGATGTTTTCCATTGTATTCCACCCAACTTTAATTGGAGGTACTGAGCAGTCACTTATTGAAAAAAAATATTTAAATCCAATCATTGAAAACAGTAATTTGAAATTTATCTGTTTAAAACCTGATGTTCAATGGAAAAAAACCATATTAAAATATTTAGAAGAAATTTTTTCATTGTCCAATGAAAAAGCCTATGGATACGAACTAGAAATGAGAAATTGTCTAGACAGTCTTTGGTTAAATTTAGTTATAGAAATGAAAGAAAAAATTAAAGATTCTGTGTCTGTTGCCTCACCTGATGAAGAACGTGTAAAATCAGCTCTACAATATATACACAAATATTATGAAGATAATATTCTATTAGATAATATTGCAATGGCAGTAGGCATCAGTAAGAGCGAATGCTGTCGTTGCTTTAAAAGGATCTTAAAAGAGACACCTTTTGACTATTTGATGAGATATAGAATTTCAAAAGCTTCAGAATTGCTTTTGAAAAGTAAAGAATCTATTTCTAACATTGCATTTGATGTAGGCTTTAATGGAACAAGTTATTTTGGAAAAGTATTTAAAAAATATATGAATTGTACACCTTCTCAATATAGGAATAAATATTTAATAAGATATTGAATAGAAGAACTTAAAAAAATGGGATTTATATAAAATGAAAATTAATAGTGGTATTATAAAATCATTTGAAAATGGTTTGGAGCTGCAGTATAGTGAAAATAAGTGTTCATAGAAAGCGCACTAAATGGCAGAAAAGGCAACTACCAATTTAGTAGCTGCCTTTGAATTGCGAAAAACATAATACCTAAGCCAAGTTGTCATTTAGATATTTAGTCTGAGCAAATCAATGGCATTTTGACGTCCGATTTTTATCCTTTCTGAGTAACTCATAGGAACATTATCGAACCAGATGGCAGCATTGTCAAGGCTTTCATAAGGTGTATCTGCGGAAAACATTACTTTACTGATGCCGCACTCCGAAAGAGTATCTATCAAAGCATTAGTGTTGAAATGGCCACTGGTAGTAACCCAGACATTGTTGTCAAAGTAGTAGGTCAAGGGCTTTTTATGCGCACCGCATGGTTTTTGATTGTCGAGGCGTTGCTGAAGTCGTGATAATCCAAAGGTTAAACCTTCGCCTTGATGAGCTAGGATAAGCTTGGCATTTGGAAACTCATCAAAAATGCCACTGCAGAGGATACGGATGGCATGTAGGGCTGTTTCAGCTCCAAATCCCCAAGCTGAACCTAAAAGTCCTGGATATCCTTTATAGCCCAATTGCTGGCTTGGGGCTGGATCACGTGGGTGTAGATACATAGGAACATTTAATTCAGACATCTTTTTCCATAAGCATCTATTCTGAGGCTCATCCAAATATTCAATATGTTGTTTGTCACCTTTCATAGTATAGCCGTTGATAAGCACTCCGACAAATCCAAGCTCTTTTACACAAAAATCCAATTCTCCACATGCTGCTTCTGGATCTTGCATTGCTACAGCAGCAAAAGCGTTGAAACGTTTGGGATATTTTTTAACATAATTTTCATAGACCCAAAGGTTCATTTCGTGAGCAATTTTTACTGCTTCTTTTGTGTCAAGAACTTCCTGAATACCGGGCTGAGTCAGGGACATGATACTCATTTCCACCCCGTTTCTGTCCATATCCTTGATGCGTAATTCAGCCGAATGCAAGCGTGATTTCACTGCTTCAAAATAATCTACTTTATTTCTGGCTGTTTCATTCTGAGGATCACCTGTGGCATCCCAAGTAGGGGACTCATAATGATCTTCCAATGAAATTTTACCATACATAATCTTCTGACCATAAGGTGCAACATAATCTTCTACATAATTTTTTCTGATTTCATAATCTGACATTTTATACCTCCAAAATATTTAATTTTAGTCTAACTTTATTTTATATTAATTAGAAACATTTGTTAATAATCAAAAATAGACGTTTTGTCTTTTAAAAGACATCATGTCTATTTTTGTTTGCTTACGCGTACATTACGTACAATACACATATTTTTATCCGTTTTTTTCTTTTAGTCATGGACTTATAATAGATGAGTGGAGACGAAATTAAAGCATAGCTTTTAACTTCAAAACCTCATAAATAAGAAATAACATGCATAAAACCTTGACAACATGCAAATAAACGCATATACTAAAATTGCAAGATATTTCATAAGGAGGAATTTAAATGTTTATTGAGGAACGTCATCAATTAATCCTTGAACAATTAGAAAAAGACAATAAAGTAGTAGCTAGCGATCTTTCAGTTAAGCTCAATGTATCCATTGACACAATAAGAAGAGACTTAATAATTCTAGAAGAAAATAATTTTTTAAAGAGAACTCATGGTGGTGCTATACCAAAAACAAAGGTCAGAATGACTAAACCCCAAAATTATACGGCAAGGGATATTAAAGAAATAAATCCTTTCTATGATGCTATTGCCAAAGAAGCTTCTTCCTATGTTAATGAGGGTGATACTATTTATTTAGGAGGTGCAAGTATAGATTATCTAATGATAAAATACCTGCCTAAGAATTTTAATTACACCTTAATAACAAATTCAATTATTATTGCTGATGAACTTAGATGTTTTGAAAACATTGATATGTATATTGCTTGTGGGAAGGTGAGAAATCATGGGAATATGAGGGATTCACTAACACTTGAATTTATTAAAAGCATACGTATAGATAAAGCTTTTATTTCTGGTCCAGCTCTTTCAGCTAAATTTGGTTTAAGTAATACATCCTTTGAGATAGCTGCACTTCAAAGAACTGTAATTGAATCTTCAAAAACACAATATGTCTTGTGCCCAATGTAAAGCTAGGCGTACAATTACTGGCAAAAATAGTTGATACAAAAGATATTGATATGGTAATTACAGATTGGGAAGCAGTTGAAGATGAAGTTGCAAGAATTAAAGATTTAGGGATAGAAATCATTATAGTCAAGGAAAAAAATTAAGCAAATATTAGTATAAAGTTCCGAAGGAACTTATAGGCTAACTATTGTTAAAGCTTATGAACATTCTTATATTGTTCATAAGCAATAAGTAAAATTGATATTGAAGAAATGTAATCAAATTTCTTTCCTTCCTTCATAAAAGTTAAACCATATAATAAGAATCATTCCAAATATCACAGTAAATAAGATGCTATTTTTAACCCCTTGGATAAAGTCCGGGAATTTACTTAATGACTGGTGTAAAATATACAATTTCACTAAAAAATAATCAGAAAATCTCATACCCCATCCACAGGGTATCCATTGCCACGTACCTTCACCAAGTCCAGTATGCATTAAAGCAGAAATCATAGTTTCAAAAATTCCAATTCCTATAGATGCTCCTGCCCCCCACAAAAGACTTAACCATATGTGGAACAAGTATAGAAATATTTGGCTTCCGAATATAATTAAAACTATATATACGTAAAAAGATGCAGGAAATAGGGTTTCATGTAAAATAAACTGAAATGCAATAAAAAAACCTCCTACAGCTATAACAATGGAAATAAATCCTGAAAAAAGTAGCATTAATATCTTACTAATGAGGCTTAATTGTTTTCCATAGAAACCTCCAAGCATTTCTTTAAATCTCCCTGCACCTGCTTCTTGCTCTATTACCATGGGGCATATAATCCCTATTAATAGGGGAAAAAACATTGAAATAGTCTGCAAGTACATTCCAGTTGTACCTATTGCATCATTATTATGGGAGAAATAATACCAACCTAAAGATATAACTATGCATATAATTGGAATACAAATGTGAAACCAATAGAAAGGTGTATTCTTCATTTTAATGAAATCAGCTTTAATGCTAAGAAAAAGTTTAAACATACTATGCGACCTGCTGTGATTCATCCCATGAAGGTTGTTTTAGAAATCTTTCTCAAAATGTGTGTAATGAAATGAGGACTTATACGTATTAACATATGATGAAGAAGAAAAGTATTGAAGATAAATTCTCTCACAATTAAAGTAAAGAAATTACAAAAGATGAAGTAATAAAAATTGCACAGTCTATTAAATAAATAGATTTTAAAAGAATGAACATAATGTTGCAAAAAAAGTTCCCTTCGTTTTGAGTCAATATAGTATCATATTTTCTAAATAATATCATTCAAAAAGATGCACAAAAAATAATAAAATTAATATTATAGTATTGGCTCATAATAACTATTTCTATAATTAAAAAGTGATAAAAAAAAGATAAAAAAGGGAGTAATAGGGATGCACTATACTATTGAAAAGACATCGTGTTCTAATTTTTATACAGGAAAGTTTTTAACAGATGATATATTAGATTTAGATTGGACAGACAGTACAGTTAATCAGGAAATTAATATAGGACCTTTTACAATTGCTCTTGATTTATTTATAGATCCAGACAATATATTAAACTCCTATTTTGCAGTAAAAGTTTCTGTAAATATACCATTTGTAGGAAAAGTCGTTCTACTTGATGGTAGAATAGATAAAAACAATCCTAAATTAGCAGCTTCAATAGACGATATAGCATCAGCTTCTATAATTTTTGATGTAGACAAATCAATATTGTATGCTGAGTTGGTTGCATTTGGATATAAGTATGACATTATACTATGGCAATTCAGCGAATTGATATAAAATAAAGCAGGAACAGCCTATTAGGCTGTTCCTAGAATTTAATAACAAGAAAGGATTGGTTGGGTATGTACTATACTATTTCTAAAAAGCCATCATCTAATTTTTATACAGGAAAGTTTTGCACGGATAAAATATTAAGTTTAGATTGGACAGACCTTCCAGCCAATCAGATTTCTTCAATAGGACCATTTATAGTTGATGTTGATTTATTTATAGATAGAAAAACTATAATAAACTCCTATTTTCAAATAAAAGTTTCTTTAGATGTGTTTCCTAGTCAAATAATGGTTTTACTTCACAGTAGAGTAGATAAAAACAATTTCAAAATATCAGCTTCCATAGAAGATATAGCTTCAGCTTTAATATTTTATGATGTAGATAAATCAATACTGTATGCAGAGTTGGAGGCATTTGGATATAAGTATGACGTTATACTATGGCAATTCAGCGAATTAATATAAAATAAAACGAAATCAAGATAAAAAAAGTGTTAACGTCCCCAGGGTTTTTAACTATTAATGCCAGTTAATGAAATTGTTGATTTTAATACCCAAAAAAAGAAAAATAGCACCTAGAATCATCTAGATGCTTATTATACGTATTTTAAGAGGGGGTAATCTCTATATTTATATAATAGTATTTATTTATGTCCAACCTGTGTCAACATTGAATACTATTTGTAAATAATTCATTGCACCCTGAGGTCTTCTCCTATTTCATCTGTTTAATCATAAGTTTACTACCATTTGTATAAATTATGTAATCATTATTTATTTCACAAAAGTTTCCTTGATAACCATAAGATTTATTATTTTTAACATTAGTGACACTGCTGTTTTGTGTATCTACTATATATACGGTCCCATTTTGTTTTACCACTATACTCCTGTTATCTACCATTTTACCTAGTGGTAGTACATTCCAAGATGAAGTATTTTCAGTGAGTTTTCCATAATGTATTTCATTTGATTGCTCTCGTCCATTTCCTATATAGAAATTATCATTTCCATCTGTTCCAACTATAGATGCTCTCAAAACACCTGGAATACTTATCCTTGGTTTTGGCGAATAATTTGTTTTAATTCCACCAGAAGCTAAATCCTCATAGGCAAGTTGATCGTCATCGGAAGCTAATGCAATTGCCCCAATATTTATAGCCTTAAGTACCCTAGTTAGATCCTCATTTCTATCTATTCTATATATATTATCTGATGTTTCACTATATCCAACTTTAATGTAAAGAAGCCCGGTTAAATCTGATATTTGCATGTTTACTGAAACACCTGCTGGAACAGAGTCCACTTTATTATGTTCTGAGTCATAAACTTCAGATTTTACCTGCTTTTCTGCATCATAGGAATAAACTCTTATCTGATGAGCACCATTTAATTTTTCAGCAATCATAACCACATCTGTACTAGGGACCCATTTATAAGCAAGACATTGAATGCCATTAGAATACTTTAAATTTCCTGTAATCTTTCCAGAATTTGTATCAACTACAGTTACGTGTCCATTGTTTAAATAGGCGGTATAGCTCAAATCATCTGAAAGTGAAATATTTTTATCATTATTATTAAAAACTACATTTGGAGTAATTTTCTTTTGCTCATCCTCTATAGTTATCTCTTTACCTTTTTTTATAGTTCCCTCCTCAGCATAATAGATTTTGTCTAAGAATAAGTATACTGAACACTGGAGAACCAGTGAAATTATTAGCCAAGTAAACAACCTTTTGAAGCCTTCACTGTAATACCCCCTATTTTCTTACGTATATAGCTGTAGGAATCGGCCTTTCTCCGTATTTATCACAAGGACTGTTCTGTACCTTCCCTTCGTAGTACATGGTTGTAGATGCTCCACCATCAAGATTAACAGCATTCCATGCTCCACCCGTTTCTTGCATTACTTTTTGAACATCTTCTAGTGTAGCTCCTGCTTCAAGGCCTTGTCTACCATCTATTGTAAGTAATATTATTGATCCATCTTTTTTCTGACCAATTACTGTTCTTGGGTCAGCTCCTTGTTCTTGAAAACCTTTTGTCCTTACACCATTTTTTATGAGTGTTGGTCCAAAACATAGTGCTTCTTTAACGCCTAATTGAAGCAACTCATTAACTGTATGATCTCCTACAATTAATTCACCTTTAGTTGTAATCCCTGCAACACCTTTAAAAACTTGGTTAGTATCAAGATTATTTCTACTAGGAAAAACCAGCTTTCCATTAGAAATAATTATTCCAGTAGGTATTGCGCCATCACCAGTCCAAATAGTAGTTGAGTTTTTCCCCTTGTCATCAAAACCTCCGCCATTTATAGCTACAAGAGCATTGTTTTCTTTACCTATTTCGCTAGTTTTTTGTCCTACTTTAAGAAGCTTAGATGAATATCCAATCTTAACACGTGTTGGGTCATGAACAATAACCATTATTCCAGTAAATTTTTTCCCTTGTATTGGTATTTGGTCAATTGTTTTGTCCTTGTTACCTAGTTTAATGTCATTATAGTTCTGTGCTGTTGTATCACTTACACCATTATTAAGTATTTCCTGTATTCGTTTGTCAGATAAAAATAATGTTGCAATAAATGCATGACTATTTGTACTCATTGCAGTTCCAACAATGTTTTTTCTTAAATTTGTAAATAGTGGACTGTAATAAAGTAGTATTGGTGCTGTTACCATTCCATATAACAACTGACAGATTATAAAGTAAAATACAAGTTTTCTTGTTTTAATTTTATTTACTTTAGGTCTACTCTTCATGTTTTTTGTGTTATATTTTCTATTATTATATTTTAAATTATTTTTCATCTCAATACCTTTCAAAAATTAATAATTTTATTCCATTGTAAGTTACGAATGGTAGTTATGGGATAGATTGAATTTACTATATAATATTATCATCAAATTACATACTTTGGTACAATTTTTTACAAGTGGGAGTGTAGTTTCATAAAATTATCCTAAATATTTGTTTTAAAGTAAAATAAATATGATATGATAAAGTAACTTTAAAATGTTAAAGCTTTCTGCTGATATAAATTTCATTTTATATATTGGACAAAGTTTTTTATTTTAATGATTTTTTTATGGGAAGTGTTACAATGAGCGAGAAAATATTATTCAATGACGGATGGGAATTTATTAAGCAAAAATCACATAGGGGCTTAGAGGAAATTAATGATGCAAACATTCATTGGAAGGCTGTAGATATACCTCACGACTGGTTAATCTATAATACAAAGGATTTATATGAAACAAGTGAAGGATGGTATAGAAAAAAATTTATATTTAATGGAAATACAGAAGAAAGTAGGGTTACAATTCGTTTTGAGGGTGTTTATATGAATTCTAAAATTTATGTAAACGATATACAAGCTGGACAATGGAAGTATGGTTATTCAACTTTTGAGTTTGATATAACAGAGTTATTGAAGCTTGGAGAAAATGAAATAAAAGTTCAAGTTATATATGAATCTCCAAATTCAAGATGGTATTCTGGTGCAGGTATCTATAGAAATGTTTGGCTTAAAACAATGCCAAGCTGTCACATAGTATCAGATGGAATTTATATTTCAACAAGGAAAGAGTCAGATGGGTGGCAAGTTGAAGTAGAAACTGAGGTTACAGGGAATAAAAATAAGAAAGCAATTGGATTTAAAGTGCAGCATACAATCATAGATAAAAATGGGAAAGTTGTAGCTGTGGCAGATAAGAAGCTCAGCCTTTTAGATGGAGTAGAAATAGACAAGCAAACTATTTTTGTGAAGTTACCTGAACTTTGGGACTTAGAATCTACTGTGCTTTATAAATTAAAAACTCAATTAATAGCTGATGGAAACACAATTGAAGAAGAAGTTCAAAGCTTTGGGTTTAGAACTATAGAGTTTAATTCAGATAATGGATTTTCTTTAAATGGAAAACATATAAAACTTAATGGCATGTGTCAGCACCATGATCTTGGATGTCTTGGAGCAGCAGTAAACACGGCAGCAATCAGAAGACAATTTGAAATGTTAAAAAAAATGGGTGTAAATGCAGTACGTACCTCACATAATATGCCTGCAGTAGAGCTAATGGAACTTGCAGATGAAATGGGAATTCTTATTGATTCAGAAGCTTTTGATATGTGGGAAAAGCCAAAAACTAAATATGATTATGCCAATTTTTTTAATGATTGGGCAGAAAAGGATGTGGCAAGTTGGATCCGTCGTGATCGTAATCATCCAAGCGTAATTATGTGGAGTATTGGTAACGAAATTTACGATACTCATGCAGGAGAAAGAGGACAAGAAATAACAAAAATGCTTCAAAATATGGTACTTAGTCACGATCCTAAGAAAAATGCAAGAGTCACAATTGCATCTAACTATATGCCATGGGAAAACGCACAAAAGTGTGCTGATATTGTTAAGATAGCAGGATATAACTATGCAGAAAAATACTATGATAAGCATCATAAAGAACACAAAGACTGGATTATATATGGTAGCGAAACAGGGTCAATTGTACAAAGCAGAGGAATATATCATTTTCCATATTCACAGTCCGTTCTTGCTGATGA
Source organism: uncultured Clostridiaceae bacterium (assembly GCA_963725425.1). Lineage (GTDB taxonomy): Bacteria > Bacillota > Clostridia > Clostridiales > Clostridiaceae > Clostridium_I. The sequence goes on along the minus strand of CAVRYJ010000035.1, from coordinate 91,416 downwards.
TGATGAGCAGTGCTCGGCTCTTGGAAATAGTGCTACAAGTTGGGGAGCCAAAAGTATAGAATGGTGCATAAGCGCTGATAGGGACATTCCATATTCCTTGGGACAATTTGTATGGACAGGATTTGATTATATAGGAGAACCTACACCGTATTTTACAAAGAACTCTTATTTTGGGCAAATTGACACCGCTGGTTTTCCTAAAGATTCTTTCTATATTTATCAGTCAGAGTGGACAGATTATAAGACAAAACCCATGATTCATATTTTCCCTTATTGGGATTTTAATGAAGGACAAATAATTGATGTACGTGTATGTTCTAATGCACCAAAGATTGAATTATTTTTTAATGAAAAATCTCTTGGATTATTTAATATTGATCATAAAAAAGGTAGTGAACTAGTTGGAAGTTTTAAGATTCCTTATAGAAAAGGAATTCTTAAAGCTGTAGCCTACGATGAAGATTATAAAATTATTGCAGAAGATAGTAAAAGTTCTTTCAAGGATGCATCAAAGATTGTTCTTAAACCAAATAAGACCCAGTTAATGGCAGATGGCAGAGATTTAATTTTTGCAGAGATATCTATGGTAGACGACAATGGCACGCCTACTGAAAATGCAAATAACCGCGTTGAAGTTTCTGTTAGTGGAGCTGGAAGACTTGTTGGCCTTGATAATGGTGATAGTACGGATTTTGATGAATATAAAGGAACTAGCCGCAGACTTTTTAGCGGAAAACTATTAGCAGTTATTGCTGCAAAACTTGCACCTGGTGAAATATGTATGGAGGTTTCATCTATTGGAATTAAAACAGTAAGTATTTCATTAAAGGCGTTACCATGTGAAATACAAAATGGCATAACAGCATTTACAGAAAATGAGAGGTGCGAGAAATTAGATGAAGTACCGGTTAGAAAAATTGAATTAACTAGCGTTCAAGGTAATAAACTTAACGAGAATTTAACTGAGGTAAGAGTAAATGCAAAAATTTATCCTGAAAATGCTACTTACAAGGATTTAGAATGGCGTGTTACAAATGATGCAGGTATAGATTCTAATATTGCTAGCGTTATGGCAGAGGGAAACCATGCTATAATTACTGCATTTGGTGATGGTAATTTACGTTTGAGATGCACAACTAAAAATGGTTCTCACAAGGTTAAATTGATTTCTCAGCTTGAGTTTGAAATAACTGGTCTTGGAAAAGCTAATTTGGACCCCTATGAATTTATATCTGGAGGGCTTTATAATGCTAGTAACTGTGAATTAACTAATGGTAATGATCGTGGTGTAGCAACATTAACAGACGAAGATAGTTATGTGGGTTTTAAAGGGGTTGATTTTGGAGAATACGGCTCAGATGAGTTAACAATTCCTATATTTGCTCTAGAAAGTGAACCATTCCCTATTGAAATATGGGAAGGAATGCCGGAGGAAGTAGGTAGTAATCTAGTATCAAAGGTAATTTATGATAGGGGAACTATATGGAATACTTATCAGGAACAAACTTATAAATTGCCAAGAAGATTTAAAGGCGTAACAAATATATGTTTTGTTCTACGTGAGCATAAGATACACATTAAGGGATTTATATTTAAAAAGCTTGATAAAGCATATGAAAAGTTATGTGCAAAAGAAAACAATGGAATTTATGGTGACTCATTTCTTGTAACTAAGGATGCTATAGAGAAAATTGGAAACAACGTTTCTTTGGTATATGAAAACATGGATTTTGGACAAGAAGGATTTTCAAAACTTATTATTTGTGGACGTTCCGTAATTGAAAAAAATACTATACATGTTCGCTTTAATTGTGCAGATGGAGAAGTAAAGCAGATTGCAGAATTTAAGTATTCTGAGGATTATGTAGAACGCGAATTCGCTCTAGATACCGTTAAAGGTATGCAGCAGGTTACATTTGTATTCTTGCCGGGATCACAATTTGACTTCAAGTGGTTTAAATTTGTAAAATAACGTGAGTGAAGCGGTGCTATGAATTTTAAATAATGCCAGCTTCACCCTTTTTTGTTAATGGATCTATACTGCGTGGGATTTACTCCCTCAAAATTCTTAAATACTCTAAAGAAGGTGCTGTGAGTACTAAAACCAACCATTTCTCCAATTTTAGTGATGCTTAAATCAGTTCCTAACAGTATTTTCTTTGATTCTGTAATTCTAAGTGAGATTAAATAGCTATGAAAAGATACTCCTGTTGAATTTTTGAATATTTTAGCTAGATATTTATCAGATATATTAAAAATATCAGCAATTTTTTCTATGTATATATCTTCATTATAGTGATTATTTACATAAACTGTAATTTCATTGATATCAAATCTACCATTACATTTATTCGCTTCTAAAAGCTTAATCATTAAGTTATGAATATAGGAATCCAAAGTGGTTATTGAAAGATGATTTATCTCTAAATCTATATCCAAATAATCTTTGTCCATAATCTTTGAAATGGAGATTTTTTTATCGTCTGCCACTTGCAAAATAGTATTATATATGTTTACATATAAACCTTTAATTAAATATTGAGATGAATCTTGTTTGGTGTTTTTTTCTATTATAGAATCCAGTAAAGTTATTGCTTCATTCTTATAAGATCCAATTAAGTAATTGTATAATTTGTTTTCATCACTTATTGAATAATTAAACTTTTTTTCAGCAATATCACTTGAGTATAGTTTTATGTTTTCCTCACACACAGTTGATAGAGAAGATAGAGATTTAAAAGCTTCGGCATAAGATTTCTGTATTCCTCTTAGAAAAGGATAAACTCTTCCTATTCCAGCTGTTATATTTATAAGATTTCTGTCGTAAGTAAAAATAGAAATAACATCTTTTAAATTTTCTAGTATAGCTTGTATATTTTCATTTTCTGATACATTAATTATAATACATATTCTGGTTTTTCCCATTTTCAATAATTGAGTTGTATAATTTCCAAGGGCAATATTCTGTAACATTTTAGATATGCCGTTTATGGCAAGTAAGAATTCCTGATTTTTATAAGTAGAGTGATACTTTTCTGTAAAATTTAGATCAAAAAGACTTACACAAAAACTGCTATAATCAAATTCTATTTTTTGTGAATTGATAAAATCTCTTAAATCTTCATCTGCCATAAAATTTGTATCAGTTAAAATTTTAGTTAAATATTGTGAGTATACTAAAGGTGTAAGTTTAGAAATATTGTTTTTAAATGTATTTTTACTTAATAAGATTTCATCTATTTGATTGTTTAAGTATTCAATTTCTCCAAGATTATTATATGAGCTATTGGGGTTATTTTTTTTAAGTACATGTACTAAATTATTTATTGGGCTGTATATCTTTTTACTTAAAAAGTAGGCGCAAAAAACAGATGTACACATACCAAAAAATATTATAAGATATGCTAACCTTCTTATATTTACAAGATTGGCATAAAAATCATTGTAAGGAATAAATGCAACATAAATAAAATCGTTGAATTTTGCTGTATCAGAAGAAAAACTCATAACCATATATTTGTTATCGTTTACATTAAACTGGAAAAACCCATCATTTGATTTATGGAGTAGGTGTAAGAAATTTTTATCTTCAATAAACTTATTGCAAAGGATTGAATTGGTTGAATCAAACATTACCCCTTTTTTGTTTACTATAGATAAATCCATGCTAGGTATAAATTTATATTTATCAAGTAAATTCTGAAGCTCATTTGCACTTATGTTTATAACAAAAAGATTTGGAGATTTTAAACTTTCAATATTAGAGGTAACAAAAGGTATTACATTCCTTCTGTTAAAGGTTTCATATGTTGCAGTTTTAAGAGTGGTTACATTTAGTATTTTATAATAAAGAGTATCAACGGTTAAATTCATCCAAAAATCTCTATTATAGTCTTTATAGTTTGAAGTCCTTTCATAAAAATTATCTGTACTATAAGTTCCAGAAGTATCAATAACTTCATTACTAATTTTATTAAGGATATATACACTATCTATAATTGGTTTTGTAGATTTAAATTTAAGTAAAGTATTTTGTATATCAGCTATCTTATATGTATCCAGCTGGTCTAACTTGTAGTTTGAATAAAATATATCGTAAAGATTATTGTTTGATGAAAGAAGTAGGGTTGTGTTTTGTAATTCATTTAATGAATTATCTACAACATTTGCAAGAGCAGATAAATTTGAAATACTATTTTTTTTCAATTGCTCCTCAGATAAGGTTTTATAATTATTGTAAACCAATAAAATTGATAAGAATATTATAGGCATTGGCAACAAAAAACAAAAAATATTTGTCTCTGAAAACGTTTTCTTTCAGGAATTTCATTAACTGCTTTTTTTCTAAAATGCATTAAGCCCACCTTCTTATTAATATATTATATATTTTATGTTAAAAAAATGCAATGATGTAATTAAATGATTAAAATGCAATAGACTCTAAATTTGCAATCTAATTTAAAAATTTTGATAAATAGAAATGCAATGTACTAATAAAAGTGAAAGGATCAAAAGCGTATTTTTACACGCTAAATACAGGAATGCTTCTTGTTAAAAAAAAAATAAAATAATATCATTAAATTAAAAATATAAGAGAGGAGAGTATAAAATGCAAACGATATCAGTAGCGAAAAAACAAAAGAATACTAAGTCTAAGACAAAACTAAGTAAAAACATTAAAATAATAGGCAGAGATTGGCAATTATATAGTCTTTTAGTCTTGCCTGTTATATATTATGTAATTTTCAAGTACGGGCCTATGTTCGGAAATATAATTGCATTTAGAAATTATGTGCCTGGAGGGCCTATATTTGGAACTGAGTGGGTTGGGTTAAAATACTTTAAATTGTTTATAAGTGATCCCACATTTTGGGCAGTATTTAAAAACACACTTATAATGAGTATTTTACAGTTAGTAATAGGATTTCCTTTCCCTATTATATTTGCACTTTTATTAAATGAAATTAAAGGAAGTAAATTCAAGAAAATTGTCCAAACTGTATCTTATCTTCCATATTTCCTTTCAACTGTTGTAGTAGCAGGAATGATACAGGAACTTCTTTCACCATCATCAGGTGTAATAAATATGATAGTTAAACACTTTACAGGTTCAACAATTGATTTTCTATCATTGCCTCAATGGTTTAGAACGATATATGTAAGTTCTGGAATATGGCAAGGTCTGGGCTGGGGAGCAATATTGTATTTAGCAGCACTATCTAATATAAATATGGAATTATATGATTCTGCAAAAATAGATGGAGCAAATAGGTGGCAGCAAACTCTTCACGTAACCATTCCGGGAATTATGCCTACAATTGTGATACTTTTAATACTTAATATAGGAGGACTTTTAGGAATAGGCTTTGAAAAAATAATGCTACTTTATAATCCGCTAACTTATTCTACAGCAGATGTAATATCTACATATGTATATAGGATGGGTCTTGTATCGAATAACTTTAGTTATGCAACAGCTATGGGATTATTTGAATCTATTATAGGTTTAGTATTAATAGGTGGGGCAAATCATTTTTCAAAAAAATTCTCGGAAACAAGTTTATGGTAATGGAGGAGATGTAGATGCAGGAGTCAAAGCAATATAAAGTATTTAAAGTGTTTAATGTACTAATAATGCTTATAGTAGTATTGGTAATGCTTTATCCATTTTTATATGTATTAGCGCAGTCCTTTAGTAGTGAAAAATATATTATGAAAGGAATGGTAACTTTCTATCCTAGAGGATTTACAACTGAGACTTATAATGTAATTATGCATGAAAAAGATTTTTGGGTTGAATATAAAAATACCATTATATACACAGTTTTAAGCACAGCTATATCAATGTTTTTAACAGGTACTATGGCATATGCTCTTTCTAAAAAAAGATTAATAGGAAGAAACTTTTTTTTAGTTTTTGCTTTATTTACTATGTTCTTTGGCGGTGGAATAATTCCAAACTATGTAATAGTAAAAGGCTTAGGAATGAGAAATACAATTTGGGCAGTAATTATTCCTGGCGCAATAAGTACTTATAACATGATAGTTATGAAAACGTTTTTTGATGGGTTACCTATTGAATTAGAAGAAGCAGCAGAGGTTGATGGTCTTGACACTTATGGGATACTTTGTAGAATTGTATTGCCACTTTCAAAACCTATTATAGCTACAATAGCATTGTTTTATGCTGTTGCTGCTTGGAATAATTGGTTTGGACCATTTATGTATCTTGATGACAAGGAACTATTCCCAGTTACTTTATATATAAGAAATATAATAGCAGGAGCACAAACAACAGCAGCAAATAGTGGTTCCAACACTGAAGCCTTAGCACAAGTTGCAGATACAATAAAATCAGCATCTATAATATTAACAGTTTTACCAATACTTTGTGTTTATCCTTTTGTCCAAAAATACTTCGTAAAGGGAGTTTTGATTGGATCAGTAAAAGGTTAAAAAAATATATAAATAGAGGGGGAATTATAAAATGAAGAAGACACTGAAAGCCTTGATTACATTAGTTCTTGCTACTGCAATATCTTCGACTTTATTTGCTGGATGTGGTGATTCCAGTAGTAGCACAACAAATTCCACAGTAGAAAAAGCAACAGTAGGAAAGGCAGATGTTACGTTTAAATCTTCAAAACCATTGACATTCACTATGCTTTTCAATGATTCACCAACATATCCATACAAACAGGATTGGCTTTTATTTAAACAAATAAAGAAAATAACAAATGTATCCTTAAAACTTACGGTAGTGCCTATGAGTGATTTTATTCAAAAGAAGCCTTCTCATAAGTACAGGTGATGCTCCTGAAATTATGCCTAAAACCTATCCAGGGCAAGAAAATTCATTTATATCATCAGGCGCTATACTTCCAATAAGCGATTATGTAAGTGAAATGCCTAATTTTCAAAAGAAGATTAAGGAATGGAATATGAAAGATGATCTTAAATCAATAATGCAAGCCGATGGAAAATACTATGTTCTACCAGGTTTACATCAGACTCCAGTTCAAGATTATTCCTTTGCAATAAGAACAGACATACTTGAAAAAAATAATATTAAAGTTCCAACTTCTTATGATGAATTAAAAACAGTACTTGAAAAACTTAAGAAAATATATCCTGATGTATATCCTTGGTCAGATAGATTTCAGTTTGCATGTACTTTGAACTTAGCTGCACCAACTTTTGGAGCAGCATATGTATGGAATGGTGGAAATGGTGAAATGTATAATAAGTCATCAGACAAGTTCTCTTTTTCACCTGCTTCAAAGGAATACAAAAATATGCTTACTTACTTTAATAGTCTTGTAAATGAAAAATTATTAGATCCTGAAAGTTTTACTCAAAATGACGATCAAGCTGTTCAGAAATTTGTAAATGGTAAATCCTTTATGATAGCTACAAACTCACAATATTTACTTAGTTACAGACAATCAATGGATCAAACTTTAGGTGCTGGAAAATATAAAATAATAAAAATCAATGTTCCATCAGGACCCAAAGGAGCTCTTCTTACATCCAGTCGTCTTGAAAATGGAATAATGTTCTCAGCAAAAGCTGCTAAAGATCCAAACTTCCATCAGATGCTTAAATTTGTAGACTGGTTGTGGTACAGCGATGAAGGACAAACTCTTTGTAAATGGGGAATTAAAGGTGCTACTTATAATGAGGCAAATGGAAAGAGAACACTTGTTGACGGTATAAACTTTCAAAACCTTAATCCAAAGGGCGGAAGCAAAGATTTAAGACAACAGTATGGTTTTAGCGGCGGTGTATTCAGCTATGGAGGAAGTGATGATCTTGTTTATTCTATGATGAGTGATGCAGATAAAGCTTTCCAGAAAGAAATAAAGGCTACAAAAACATTTATTAGCCCTGATCCTCCAGTACTTTTTTCAGATTCCCAGCGTGAACAAACAACATTAATAAGTCAACCACTTATGGATTATGCTAATGAAATGACATTGAAATTTATATTGGGAAATGCTTCTTTAAGCAAAGATTGGGACAGTTATGTAGATAGCTGTAAAACTAAGGGTAGTGACAAACTTTCAGATATGACTAATAAGGTTTATAAATCCACAAAGAATAAATTGAAATAGTAAGACAATACACAATTTACAATTACGGTTTCACATTGTGAATTGTGCATTGATTTAAATTAAGCTTAAACCTGCAAAATTTAATTGCTAATAAAACAATGGAGTTAAAGGAGTTATTATGGATAAGGTGGATTCAAATATGGGGAAAAAAGATTTTTTTAGTAGTCCAATGTATACAATATTAAGTTATATTTATTATTTTGCTGCTGCAAATTTATTATTTTTGCTTTCAAATATAATATTTATAGCGACTCTTGCAGTAGCAGAACCTAATATATATGCGATTATACTGTTATTCATTACAGCGATTCCATGTGGACCATCTATTAGCGCTCTACTATCCATAATGGAAAAGCTAATAATAGAAAAAGAAATATCCGTATGGAAAGACTACATCACAGCTTATAAGCAAAATTTTAAACAATCACTGAAAACATGGATGATTATACTTTTATCAGTGATAATATTAGCAGTTGATATAAAGTTTGTAAGTTCAAATTCTGATTATAAATTCACTTCTACGTTTTTTTTAGGATTAATGATTATAGTAATACTTATTGGATTGTACTCATTTTCTATACTATCTAAATTTAAAATGGGAACCAAGGATGTAATATTGTTATCAATATATTTTAGTATAAGAAAATTTCCAGTTACTATATTAAAATTAGCTATAATTGCAAGTATATTTTGGACACTTAAATATTTCAAAATTGTGGGATTTTTATTTTTTACTAGTATAATTGCATATTTAATAATGTGTTTTGACGAAAAGATGATTATAGAAATTAAAGAAAAATTTGATAAAGATAATTTGGGTTTAATTTCTATAAAAACCAAGGAACTGTTGCACTAAGAGCAAATACTACAAATCATGGGGGGCTTTCCAGAAACATGATACATGATACATGATAAATTAAAAAAACCTTTACAAACATTAATGTTTGCAAAGGCTTTTTAATTTTGTAAAAATTATATCTTAAACACTGATACAAATCCATAGAGTGTATCTACACTATCCTTAATACCAATGGTTTGTTTCTTAAGTTCGTTTGCCATTTCAACTATACTGATTGTTTTTGCTGCTATAGTGGAAGTACCTTCTGCACCTTCATTTGTTGATAAAGTTATCCCATTTAGATCTTTTGTAATATTTTTCATTAAGTCTTTGATTTCTTTAGTTGTCATACTAAAGTTATTACATAACCTATAAATATTCTCAGCATCCTTATTGTACTTTTCTCCTGTTTCTACCATTGAAGCATAATCACTGTTAACCTGTTTTTCAACGAATTCTAATATTTCACTGGAACTTGTTGTGAGATTTTCTACGGAAACCAGTACTATTTGTGTTATATTCTGTATTTCGTTTACAGTATTTTTTGAGGCTTCCGCAAGTTTTGATATTTCGTTTGCCACTACTGCAAACCCTTTGCCAGCTTCACCGGCTCTAGCTGCTTCTATGGCTGCATTTAGGGCTAGAAGATTAGTTTGGGCTGTAACCTGTAATATAGATTCAGATAATACTTTAATTTGTTCCACAGACTTTGATTTTTCAATTGCATCCCTTAGGTTTTTATTAGTCCTGGAATACACTTCATCTGCTTTACTTTGAGAGGCTATTGCATTGGACTTTATTTCATTTGCCCTTTTACTTATCTCATTTGAAGATAAAGCACTTTCTTTTGCCCTAGAAGCAATAGTATCAATAGTATTTTCTATTTTCTCTGATGTAACATTCATTTCTTCAGTAGATGCTGCGGTTTCTTCCATTCCAGCTGAAAGCTCTTCTGTTGTAGCAGATACATCTTCCATATGAAGAGTTAATTTTGAAATGTTGTCCCCAGCAGCACTAACCATACTCTCAATATTTTTGGATTCACTAATAACTGATGTTATAGCATTCCTTATAGACTTTTGCATTTTGTCTACAGCTTTTAACATTATTCCAACCTCATCTTCATTCTTTAACAAAATGGGGGATATATCTTGACTAAAATCGCCAGTTGCAAGTATTCCTAGGTAACTGGTTGCAGCATTTAATGAATAAGTAATTGGTCTTACTATATGAGCTGTAAGCATTACCCCAATAATTATAGCTATAACTAAAATAGTTATAATTATTGCCAGAGATTTTTTACTAACATTTTCTACCTTAGCGTATGTATCATCGGTTTCTTTAATTTGAGCTTTCAATAAGCTATTAGCTGTAGAACGAATAGCATCTATATTCGTCTGGTTAGTAAAATAATAAGCATATATATCTTGAATTTTCATATTCCCAGAGGAAGACATATCTTTTATTTTTGTACATATGGTAACATAGAACTAAACCGCTATCGACGGTGGGAGGTAATCTATTAATTTAAAACTTTAGGATTAAAACTTAAGATATGTATAAATTTCAAGTGGTATTTATTTTTTATGTAAATACCACTTTATTATTATTAACACTTCCGGTATTATTTTATTTGGGAACAAAATATATTTAAGGAGTGTTAACAATATGTCAGAATTAAGAAAACAAATGATAATGTATATGGAGCTAAAAGGTTACAGTCCCATTACAACTAAATATTATATTGCTCACGTTAGTAATTTCGCTAAACATTATAATAAATCTCCAGATTTATTAGGTGAAAAAGAAATATGTGAGTATTTATATTATTGTATCACAGTAAGGCATTTAACAGAAGGCTCTATTGGTTCAATTTACACAGCATTAAAAATTCTTTATACGAAGATTTTACATAGAATTTGGGACGTTAATAGAATCCCTAGAATAAAAGAACGTCGAAGACTACCGGTAGTACTGTCTCCTCAAGAAATTAAAGCTATTTTTGATGTTACTGAAAATATTAAGCATAAAGCTATATTAATGACTATTTATTCCGCAGGATTAAGAGTTAGCGAGGTTTGTAATCTAAAAGTATCAGATATAGACAGCAAAAATATGCAAATATTTATACGGCAGGGCAAAGGCAAAAAAGACAGGTACACTTTATTATCAGATTCAAATCTACAAATTCTCAGAGAATATTGGAACATATATCATCCTCAAGAATATTTATTCTCAGGAAGATATCGTACGGATGCTATAACTCCACGTAGTGTTCAAAGAGTATTTGAAAAAGCTATAAAAAAAGTGGGGATTATTAAACGTGCAACTGTACACAGTATGCGTCACAGCTTTGCAACCCACCTCTTAGATGCTGGCACTGATATTTGTTATATTCAGAGACTTTTAGGACATACTCGAATAACAACAACTACTATATATTTACATCTTACACGAATGGATTTATTAAATATAAAGAGTCCGTTAGACATATTATTATTAGGTGATCAAGATGATTGAACTGCAAGATATATTAGCAGAACACGGTGAAACTTATTGTAAAAATCATAAACTTCCTTTGAATATTATAAAAACTATTAATGACATTATCTTATGTCGAACCGCCCAATTGGGCGGTCATGTAGATGAATGTGAAGAATGTGGACATACAAGAATATCCTATGATTCTTGTAGAAACAGGCATTGTCCTAAATGTCAAACATTAGCTAAAGAAAAATGGATTATCCAAAGGAAAAAAGACTTACTACCTGTGTCCTATTTCCATGTAGTTTTTACTATACCAGCTGAATTGAATTTTTTAACACTTACAAATCAGAAAGAAATGTACTCTATTTTATTTAAAGCGGTTTCTGAAACTCTTTTAGAGCTTTCTTCTGATACGAAGTATCTTGGTGCTCAAATAGGTTTTACTACAATACTTCATACGTGGGGTCAAAATCTTATGAATCATCCACATATTCATTGTTTAGTTCCAAGTGGAGGTTTATCTTTAGATGGTAGGAAATGGATAAATTCAAAAGAAAATTTTTTCATACCTGTTAAGGTGTTGTCAAGGAAGTTTCGTGGGAAATTTTTATTCTACCTAAAGAAAGAATATTATAATAATCCAAAACTTAAATTCACTAGCACTATTGAAGATTTAAAATATAAAGATGTTTTTCATTGTTTTATAGATAAACTCTATGAGAAAGAATGGATAGTTTATTGTAAACCGCCGTTTGGTAGTTCTGAACATGTACTTGAATATTTAGGAAGATATACTCATAGGGTAGCCATTTCAAATAATAGAATTGTTGCTATGGAAAATGGTCTCGTAGTCTTCAAGTGGAAAGATTATCGTGACAATAATAAAGAAAAATATATGACTGTTACAGCAGAAGAATTCATACGCAGGTTCATTATGCATATATTGCCACATAAGTTTGTTAAGATAAGACACTATGGAATTTTGAGCAATAGGAATCGTGTACTTAAACTTAAAAAATGTAAATTAATTCTTAATGTTGCAGTCTCAGAAGATGTTGATGAAAATCTTAACACAGCAGAACTTATTTTACAAATTACAGGAAAAGATATTACTATATGTCCTTGCTGCAAAGGAAAAATGTCTACAAGGCGAAAATTACAACCTAAAATTTGTGCACCACCTACAACCACAATAAAAACTGCATAAGAAAATCAAATGGGAATAGTGAAATAATCTATGGGGAGGGGGGAAACTATATCTTAATATAGAAAAAAAGTCAAAAAAATATTGCTATCTCATTCATTTATTCCAAATATTATGCTAAGATATAAAAGACAGCAAATTTTAGGGTATATGGGTGTTATTGAAACCCCATAGAAAATGACCCGCGGCTTCGTTCTATAATTTGTTTCGGAAATTGAGCAACTTCATTGACTAGCATCATTTAAGTGATAATCTTAGGGTGCTAGTTTTTATCGGCTCAAAATCCGAATACAAATCTATTCATATTGCGACATGCCTTTTTCAATTGAAATCAGCATACTTTTATCAGTTTTGTCTAAATCTAATTTTTTGATGCAGTAATATCAGCATTTGTCCCTTTCAATTTTGAACTCAGTTCATCTGAATATACTTTTTGTTTCTTTTCATCACCATTATTTAGAATTAAATTCAGTAAATCCACCTGGGACGTTCGTAATTCAAGTCTCATATCATCTACCAAATTTATAGTTTTTAAGTTACTATTATGCATTGTAGATATGCTATTATTTGATTTTTCAGTAAAGTAATAACCTGTACAACCAATAATAGAAGCAAATATTAACAAGCTTATTGATAGTAGAGTTACTTTTTGCAGTATTTTTAGATTTTTAAACATTTTTATATCCCCCTTATGCCGTCTCTAGTTGTAGCCATATTGATGAAACTACAAAAATATTTTGAAATATACAGTAAAATTAAAATGTTATTCAATCCACCATTAAACATACAAATACTTTTTTACTATAATACTCCTAATATACTTTTCGTTCATATGACTTAAACCTTTACAAATAAAGTTAAAGACACCAGGGGGGGCTTTTGCCATGAGTTAAACCATTTCACTTTTCGCATCTAATTTAGAATATAATCTTTCTTGCTGTTTTGTGGTAAATTGAAAATAAATTTCTGTATTTGAGACGGACTTATGACCAAGCCACCATTGCAACTCTTTAATATCCATATCTGATTCAGCTAAGTGGATTGCAGTTGTATGTTTGAGAGCATGGAAATGATGCTTCGATTTGTCTTCAATGTTAGCTAAGGGACAATATTTTTTCATTAAATAATTTAATGTTTGTCTTGAAATTGGATTGTGTTTTTGACTTGCAAATAATACTTGTGAATAAGAAGTTATATTATTTTCAGATAAATATTTGTCTAAAATAGACTTTGTTTCATTGTCCAGTCTTAAGGTATTATTATTACTTCCTTTAAGTCGTTTGCAATAAAGTTCCCCTTTAGAAGAGTTATAATCCTGAACTGTTAGTAACGAAACCTCTGAAGCTCTTAATCCACATCTATATGCAATTCTAAAAATCGCCAGATCTCTAAATGAGTGTGATGTGTTTGAATCTTTAATAGCACAAAAGAGTGAATGTGTTTCCTTTTGTGTTAAATACTTAATCTTACCATTAGTATCTTTAGACATAGTTATTCTCCTTAGTAAAATTGGTCAAAATAGATATTTTGTTTAATTAATTATAACATAATATTCATAGTAATCCAATTATTACTCAATAAATTCAAATTAATTTGAACTAAAATGTTATATTTTGTAATTGTATATAGACATAAGTAAATTTAATCTCTTCATTTTATAATTTTATTAAATTTAATTAAACAAAATATCTATATTGTTTAATAATCATACAAGTTATATATGAATTTGTCAAAATATAAGTCGTTTATTGATTTTTCTATTTTACATTACATTAGAAGGATATATATTAATAAAGCTAGTTTCTGTAGATGGAATAGCTAAATCAGTAAAAATAAAAAAATTTGGGAAGGAGTTGTGTCAAGTTGAATTATTGTCAGTTAGTTGTTTTTAACTTAGGGCTAGATGAGTATGGGGTAAATATTTCTTGTGCACAGGAAATAATACGTATACCTAAAGTTACCAATATACCCAGTACTCCTAGTTTTGTCAAAGGAATCATTAATCTAAGAGGAAAAATCATTCCTGTATTTGATCTAAAAAAAAGATTTGGTATTGATGAATCAGAAAGAAGCATAGACAGCAGACTGTTAATACTTGAAATTGAAGGTAGTAGACTAGGCATCATTGTTGATGATGTATCTGAGGTGCTCAGAACGGATGAAGAGTCAATACAACATTTAGTTAATGAGATGGCTGGAATTAGCCAAAACAGTATTGATGGTATCACAATAGTTGATGAACGTATAATTATAATATTGAATGTATTAAAATTAAAAGAAGAAATTTTTAAATATAATTTAGATAGGGAGTTGATATCATGATTTCAATTAGTGGATTAGATCATATAAAAGCGCTTGCGGAAGTTGAAGTTGAAATAATACCTGGAGGAATACTGTTTGTATATACCGAAAAGGACACAATACAGTGGAGAAAGTCATCTAGTACTTTAGATTTGGATCTTTTCAATATTGGAGAAAAAATAAAAAGTGATAGTATCGCCGCCAAAGCAATGAATAAAAAGGAAACCATAAAACAGAGTACTCCAAGATCCCTATATGGAAGTAGATTTGATATTGTAGCAATTCCTGTAGTGGATGAAGAAGACCAAATAGTAGGAGCTTTTTCTATATTAATTCCTAGATTACATCATGTGATGAAGTCTTTTAAAGATTTCGCACCTATTATTGCTGAAATGTTTCCAGAAGGCGCTGTGCTATTTGTAACAGATTTAGAAAAAATCTTAGATAAACAAGCTTCAAATAAATTTGATGTTAGTTCTTTACAAAAATCAGATATATTGGAAGATAATTCTATTGCAAGTAATACTATTGTCCAAGGAAAAGAAATTATTGAAGAACTAGATAGATCTATATATGGTGTAAATGTTTTAGAAGCTTGCTATCCTATGTATGATGAGGATAATCCAACTGAAATTGTTGGAACTTTAAGTATAATTACTCCAAAAGAAATTGCAGCAGATTTACGTGACATGTCAAATAATTTGGAAAATAATCTTACAGGTATAGCAGCAGCTATAGAAGAATTAGCTGCATCTGCATCTCAAATACATATAAATGAGCAGGAACTTAATGTTGAAATCAAAGAAATAACTAAATTATCTGAAGAAATAAATCAAGTTTCTTCTTTTATTAAAGAAATTGCAGATGAAACAAAAATGCTTGGGTTAAATGCGGCTATTGAAGCTGCAAGGGCTGGCGAAGCTGGTAAAGGGTTCGGTGTTGTAGCAGAAGAAATAAGAAATCTTTCTCAGCAGTCCAAGAGTACTGTTCCTAAAATAAATAAACTTGCAAATGATATAATAGCCAAGGTAAATGAAGTTAGTGAAAAGAGTATGAGCTCTCTAGCTTCAAGTGAGGAACAAGCATCTGCTACTGAGGAAATTACTGCAAGTATAGAAGAAATTACTTCTTCAACAGAAGAACTAAACAATATTGCGAAAAAACTATAAGGCACAATCAAGAAAATTGAGAGTTGAAAGTTGAGAGTTGAGAGTTAATGATGTTTTTCTTCGCTTTGCTCAGAGAAACTAATAATAAATTTTAGATTTTACGTAGCAAAGCTACGTAAAATCAACATTAACTGTCCATTGTCAATTGTCCATTCTTAACTCTCCACCTTCAAATCTGAGCTTAATAAATTACTTGTCAATTTATTATGATTTTTAGGACAGACACCACTTCCTAAATATTATTAACTGTAGGAAACGGCTTCTAGTATTATCCTATGTCTATGTTCATCTCATTGTATGACATAAATTTTTTAGTTGCTAATTTTCATAATTACTACTATAATATTTATGAATAATTATAAATATATGGAAAATGCTTCATATAATTGTATTATGCAGATATTTTAAGCAGTAAAATATGAGATGGGATAAAATATTTTTTGGAGGCGCCTTATGGAAAATTTATTTAAGAAACTGTGTTTGTGTGTTGTGACAATTTTATTATGTACAGGAATTGGTGTCTGTACATCAGTATCTGCTCATACTAGGGGCTATTATATAGCCACAAATGGAAGTGATAATAACAATGGAACACTTAAGAAACCGTTTGCAACTATTGCAAAAGCACAGGAAGTAGCATCTTCAGGAGATACAGTGTACATACTTGGCGGAACATATAAAAATTTTACTATTGCTGATTCCGATATTAATTACAATTATGTACACGAAATTACTAAGAGTGGTATTACGTATAAAGCATATTCTTCTAAAGACGTTCCCATTTTTGACTTTTCAAATGTATCAACGTCAAAACGTGTGGCAGCCTTTCGTATCGCATCTACAGCTAAGGACGTCAAATTTATATCTATTAAAGTAACAGGAGTTCCAGTAGGTAACCAAAAGCAATCTGAATGTTTTAGAATTGAAGGAAACGCAACATTTAATCAAGTTACATGCTGTAATAATCAAGCAAATGGTTTTTACTTCACAATTCATGGAAAAGGAGAATGTATTAGATGTGATTCTTATAATAACATCGGAATAGGGCCATCAATTGGGAATACAGATGGTTTTGGAGCTCATGGAGATGGGGTTATATTTAAAGAATGTCGTGCATGGAACTGTAGTGATGATGGCTTTGACTGCATTAGTTCAAATGCATCTAATACCTTTAATTCATGCTGGGCATTTAATATGAATGCAGGCGGAGATTCTAATGGATTCAAGGCTGGTGGCTTTGGGAAAAGAGTAATAACACATGAGTCTACAGTTAATACTGTTAAGAATTGTATTTCTGCTAACAATGGAGCCCATGGATTTTATGCAAATCATCAGCCTGGACAAGCAGCAACTTGGTCTTACAATACTTCATACAATAACAAGGCAGGAAACTTCAATATGGTTGAGTGCTTAAATATAAGTACACCTATTGACATTGACGGAACAAGGGAAGCGTTACATTATAATCTTGCTTATAAAAACAATTCATTAGATAGAGCAAATCTTCCATCACAAAACAATACAAATAACTCATGGAACATAAGTGGATCAGATATTTCAGAAAATGATTTTCAGAGTTTAGATGCTAGTCAGCTTGCTAAATCTAGAGGCCCTCATGGAGAGTTACCACATATAACATTTATGAAGCTGACTAAAAACAGCAAATTTAAAGGATTAGGATGTTCTGCTAGATGAATTTTCTTTCTCCTAATTTACAAGAAACAATAATCATTAATATAGATAAGCCTAGTATAATCTCAATTGGAATGAATGCAGCACCAGTGAATACTCCTATCTGTATTTTTCCAATAAATATAATTAACCATTTTGTTATAGTGACATTACTTACGTATTTTAATACTGTAGGCATTTTATCCAAGGGTAAAAATGAGCCTCCCAGTAATGACATTATCACAGAGACTACTGATGCAATTAAACTTGCCTGTAATTCAGTTTTACATAAATTTACAATCAAACAACTTAAACTTGATGCAATAATAGCTATAGTTAATCCAATAACAAGTAATTGTAACCCACTAATTCCAATATCTATAGGTAAAATTGTTAATATTATAACTGCTATTATTATCTGCAGAATTGTATTTAGGAGATTATATAAAAACGTTCCTAATATATAGCTAATGGGTTTATATGGAGAGATTGAAAATCTTTTTAAAGTACCATATTCCTGATCCTTTATTAAATTGCATGCTGATAAAGTACAGGTTATTATTAATGTTAGTAGTATAAAGCCCCCACCTCTTTGTGCTACTGTCATACTTTGGCTTTGAATCTTTGATAAATAAATTTCAAATCCATTTAAATCTCCATTGGTAAAATAAGTCTTCATTATTTGCCGGATATTTTCTTTAAGCTTACTATCTAATCCCATTACCTCAAATGATTTATCTTTATTAAACTTAATTACAGCGGCATATTTACCAAGAATCATATCTGTATTAATACTATTTTCATTTGCTTTATTTATAGTTAGTCCTTTTACATAATCAGATTTTTCTTTAAAGTGCTCATATACATTTACTGAGCCTTTATTAATTATCCCTATATTAATAGAAGGTTTCATAAGACTATTAATTCCCATTGCGGCTATTACTGCTATAATTGGTACTAACAATGTTAATGCCATTTTCTTTTGTACTTCAAGCTCCTTATAAATTCATTCTTTATAACTAGTAATATACCCATTAAAGAAATGCCTCCTTTCTAAACCTTTTAATAGCACCAAATGTAAATATTATACCTAAAGTTAGTATTATGCCTGATGCAAGATAATAAATTTCATTGCTATGATCGTTAAGCATTAGGAATATACCTTTGTTAATCCATGTTAATGGTGAAATGTAGCTTATGATTTCTACAACTCTTCCTAAAGATCCAATGGGGAAGAAGGTTCCACCTAACATTGCCATAATTAATATTGGAGTACTGATAAAATTTTGAACCTGCATAAAGTCCTTAGTAGTTACACCTATAAATGTACCCACGGCACATGACATTAATCCAAGTATGGAATATAAAATATATACCTGTATAAAATACCCGTTATAAGGCACCTTAAAAATAAATTTACATATGAGCATTAAAATCAAATTATAGACCATCATAGCTATAGTAGCAGGAATTATTTTCGATAATATTATAGCAGTTTTACTAATTGGAGCTATAATAAATCTTTCTCCACATTTATGCATGCTCTCTTCTCTTGTAACGTATACAAGGGTTACTGACCCTAAGAATGTACAAAACGGAATAGTTACTATACTGTAGTAATAATATGAAGTTATTCCATTCTCTCCTGAAAAATAATTTGATGCCATGTATCCAAGTATTCCTATTAAAAATAAAGGGAATATAGTTCCATAACCTATGAGAAATGAATCCTTAAGTCTTCTTTTCATGCCCATATTAAATAATACATTAAAACCGCTCATATCATTACCTCCATTAGTCTCTTAATTCTTTTCCAGTTAACTGTAAGAAAATTTCCTCTAAACTATCTAACCCTTTTTCCTTATATTTTTTCTTAATTTCATCTTTATTCCCTTGTTCAATGATTTTGCCTTTATCTATTATAATTAATCTTGAGCAAACGGATTCGATTTCCTCCATATAATGAGATATATATATTATTGTTGTTCCTTCATCTCTAAGCTTTTTCGTCACTTCTAATATATTGTTTCTTGATTGAGGATCTATTCCAACCGTTGGCTCATCCATAATTAATAATTGGGGCCTGTGCACTATTGAACAAGCTATATTAAGCCTTCTCTTCATTCCTCCTGAAAAAGTATCTGGATAATCTTTTCTTCTATCTAAAAGGCCTACGTGTTCTAATGCCTCCTCAGCATTCTTTTTAAGATTACTTCCCTTTAAGCCATATAGGGAACCAAAGAATTTTACATTATCAAAGGCAGAAAGATCTGAAAAAAATGCAATATCTTGTGGAACTAAACCTAAATGTTTTTTAAATGTTTTTTCATTTTCTTTAACATCCTTGTTTTTAAATAACACAACACCATCATCCATATTAAGTATTGTACAGATCATATTTATAGTAGTACTTTTTCCAGCTCCATTGGGTCCTAAAAATCCAACAATCTCCTTGTAGCCAATATCAAATGTAATTCCTCTCACAACTTCTTTTTTATCAAAATTCTTCTTTAATCCTTTAACCGTTAAAATTTTCTCCATTTTTATTTCCTCCTATATAAAACATTTTATATACAATGTTTAGTATTGGTATTTAAAATTTAGCAATGAATTATCATTGCCAAATGCATTTATCCGATGACTACCATCCGTAACACTCCCATCTTCTACTAAGTGGGAAAAGCAGAGAACTCAAATCTTTGATTTGATGTGAATCGCTTTCTCTTTAGAGTATAACGGCTGCTACGTCCCTGGATAACGATTTCTAAGTTTCAGATGGATGACCTACGGCCTAAAAACTCCACCTGAAACTAAGAACTCTGTTTATATTCTTTTTGAATCACAGTTATTAACTTTTCTAGAGCAGCCTTTGATTCATCTGAATTGTTCAATATGATATCTTTTAATTGGTTTACACTTGCTTTACTCATATCAACATTTGATGTAGGGTTTTCATCCATTTCACTAAAGTGAAAGTTTTTGATTATATCTTCATTTTCTCCACTCAACTTATAATATAAATCAAATTCTTCAATCAATGCTTTATCCCATTTGAGTTCATATTCATAGTTAGCTATTGTCATTTCAAAAGAAATACGCTCAACCTGGGGACTGTCACAATTAATTTTTTTATTTTTCCAATAGTTCCAATATTCTAATGTTTTATTAAGCTCTTTCATATGTTCCTCAATTAGCTTAATAGCTACATCTTTATCTAGCTTATTAAAAGTGATTGGTAGAATAAATTTATCTAAATTTAAAGGCACTAATGGTTTAGCTAACTCTTTTTCAATAGTTTTCTTAAGTCGCGTTATCCCTAAATCTGTGATTTTGTAAATTCTTCTTACTCTTGAGCCTCTTGTCTCTTCTCGTACTAGGGCTATCTCACCTTCCTTTTCCATCTTATTTAAAGCATAATATATTGAACCAGCTTTAATACTAGTCCAGGTATCAAATCCACTTGCTTGTAGAAACTTTTGAATTTCATATCCATGTGTTTCTTTAATATTCAAATAATATAAAATTAGTAATTTAACCATCTCTACCCCTTAGCTATAACGAATTTTTACAATACTAAACATTGCATAATCAACCTTTAAATTTATTTTATACTAAAGGTTGTATACTGTCAACAATATTAGGCATTGTTTAAATTATTTTGCTAGTAAATTATATCTACTTATTATCCTTTATTTTTCTTGCTATAATATGATAAAATATATATATAAACTAAAGTAGTTGACTGTTATGAAATGGAATGAAGTACGAAAACAGTATCCCGATGAATGGTTAAAACTTCAAATCCTTAATTCCCATGAAATTGACAATAAAGAATATATAGATGATATGTCTGTAATTAATATTTTAAATAATGAAGATGATGCTACACAAGAACTTGTCAAATGCGGTGATAAGGAAATAGTATATCATACTACCAAAGAAGAAATTTATAGTGAAATACGAAATATCTTCTCATACAGAAAAGGGAGAAACTAATGGTCTAATTGGATTAGACTTATTAAAGTCATTGCATTCAGTTATAAACCCCGAGGGTCGTTGCCAGCGAAGCGAGCTTTCCCATAAAGGATAACGCTTTCTAAGCATCAAAGATGCTAAGAAATCTGTTAATAAGTTTCAGATGGAGAAAAAACTCCATCTGAAACTAAGAACTCTGTTTATACCTAAAGTCTTTAAGTTGTCAGAGATTCTTGCTTTTCATAGTGTGTCTTACATTGAGCTATTTCAATTTGTTCGTTTTCAATTCGGTATACCAAACGGTTCACATCATCAATTTTTCTACTCCAAAAACCCTGTAATTCATATTTTAATGGTTCTGGTTTTCCAATACCATTATATCCGTTGCAATCAATATCTTTAAGAAGTTGATTAATCTTCTTTACTGTTTTTTTATCCTGTGACTGCCAATAAACATAATCGCTCCAAGCTTCATCAGACCATCTTTTGTTCATTCTCCACCTCAACAATATCGTGGATTGTACCTTTTCCTTCATTAAGTTGATCCATAGATTTTTTCAGGTGTGCCATATTAGATTCATTATAAAACGGTTCACTTGCAGTAATTTCAAAAGGTATTTTCCGTTCTCTGACAACTGCTTTTACAAAAAGAGTAAATGCTGTTGTCATATTCATACCAAAGTCTGAAAAAAGGCTTTCTGCTTGTTTCTTTAATTCTTCATCAATGCGAATATTAACTGTTTTTAGAGCCATAGTATCACTCCTTTCGCTCATATTATATACATTGTATAACAAAAAGCTGCTTTTGTAAATACAATGTATATATATTGTATACATATATTTTATTATTTATTCATTGAAAGTTACCGTCATCAGGGACAAATTAGTTATCATAAAATAGTAGTTATCATATACTAAATTTTATACAAATTGAGTTTATTGCAAAATTACTTGACATTCTCCTCTACAAGTGTAATCTATACTTGTAGATTACACTTGTAAGAAGGAGGATATGTAATGAATAAAACAAATTGTAAAATATCTGATGCGGAGTGGATTGTGATCAAAGTATTATGGGAAGAACCTAAATTAACTTCTACTCAGATAATTGAAGTTCTAAGTCCTAAAACCTCTTGGAAACCTAAAACTATCCATTCATTAATTAATAGACTAGTTAATAAGGGTGCTGTAGGTATTAATAAAGAAGGTTCACAGTTTAGATTTTATCCTATTTTAGATAAAAAAGATTGTGTAATGGAAGAGACTAGATCATTTATTAAAAAAGTTTACGATGGATCAGTTAATCATATGCTTTCAAATTTTATTAACAATGAAAAGCTGTCTAAAAAAGAAATTGAAGAGTTACAACAGCTACTTAATGAAGGTATGAAGAAGTGAAAGGCAAGGTGAAACCTAATGAATTTGGATAACTTATTTGGGCAGATAGTAGTAATATCTATAGCAGCCAGTATATTAGCAGTGGCAATACTTCTCATAAAAATTATTTTTAGAAAAAAGCTTAGCGGAAAAATTCATTACTATATTTGGTTTTTGCTTGTAATCAAACTTATAATACCTTTAAATTTTCAAAGTCAGTTAAGTCCATTTAATTTTATTAATGATAAATCACAAAAATATTATATATCTTCAGTAGTATATAAAAACTTTTCAAGCGTTACAAATTTACATGCATCCAAGGATAATTATAAACCACCAATGGCCGTAAGTAGTGGATTTGGTTTTAATTTAAAAACTGCAGCTTTAATTTGGATTATTGGAGTCTCATTAATTTTAGCATATATAATTGTTGTGAATATAATGTTATGGATTAATATAAAGAAAAGACATGAGTGTAAGAGAACAGATGTAGATCACATACTACAAGAATCTAAATTAGAACTTGGAATAAATTCAAAAATATCTATTATTTATGATGATGATGTAAAATCACCTGCTGTTTATGGCATCATAAGACCTAAAATATTAATTTCACAGCGGATTATTCATGGATTATCATCACAAAAACTTAAATTTGTATTTCTACATGAATTAGCTCATATAAAGAGAAAAGACTTAGTATTAAATGTGGTTATAATGCTACTTCAGGTTATATATTGGTTCAATCCATTAATTGTTTATTCACTTTATGAATTTAAACAGGATTGTGAACTGGCCTGTGATGCCACTGCCATCAAGGCATTAAATTCCAAGGAAATTAGAGACTACGGCGAAACTATTATTGATATGCTTCAAATGCTTTCAAAACCAAATATGTTTATTGGTACTCTAGGTTTTTCTAATAAATATAGTAAAAGACGAATAATTATGATTTCATCATTTAATAAAAAATCAATTGCAGGTACTGCTATAGCTTTGTGTCTAGTATTTGCGGTAGGTTGTTCAAGTACAGTAAAGACACTGGGCACTAATTTAAATAGCATTACTACAAATAATAGTACACCAGTGAGCAATACTACTAAGCCAAGTCAATCTTCTACCAAAAACCATAGTGATATTACCTCAAAAATTAAAAATTATATTCTTAATGGTCAAGGAGATAAAATAGATCAACTAAAATATAAATGGAGTACAGCCTTCCTAAATCGAGTTGATATTGAAAGTCTTTATAAGCAATATATATCTAATTGGGGTGAAGCTGACAACTTAGATGATTTTGCTAAATATATGACTCTAAATGCACCTATTCCTAGTGATTGGAAAGAACTATTTCAAAAAGACTTAGCTGATCCACATTTGGGAAAAATTTCTAGACTAAAATTTTTGGACCATGATTCATACCAAGCGTATATTGTATTAAATGGTAAAGAAATACCTTATGTTATAGTTTCATCAAGAACCGGATATTATTACGGATGGGTTAACAACCACCAGTGGTTGTTAACAAATTATGCTAATTGAGTGACGTGTCAGCGAGAGGATGAAATTATCTATGTTGTTAGTAAAGAAACATTTTAAACTAAATAAATTGATATTATTTATATGTGTTGTTATAGTATTACTTATGATATTTTCATATTATTCATTAAATAAATCTAATATAAATATCTTAAAAACAATACTTATATTAATATCATATTTAGGCATTATTCTAATAAGTATTAAATTAAATAGATATAGTAATAAGCTGTTTTTTATTGTATTAATAGCTTCATCAGCACTTATATATTTTGCATGGAATAACTATGCAATGACTATTCCTGTTAGTGATTATGAGGTTCTATTAGGTGGTGCAAAGGAAATATTAAACGGTTCTTTTGCAAAAGAAAGTTTTAATAAATTAAGCTATTTTTATTTTTATAACTATCAAATTGGATATACTACATATCTTGCTTTTTTGATGAAAGTATTTGGAAATAGAATTATATGTTTTAAAATATCAGAGTGTATAACGCTAACACTAACATCAATAATGATTTATAAAATTTCTGAAATCATATTTGACAAAGATATAGCAGCTATTTCTTCAGTGTTGTACATGATATATATTCCTAATATTATGGGATCCTCTATTATAAATAATCAACATATTAGCACTGTATTTTTATGTTTATCATTATATTTCATGCTTAAAGCTACAACAAAGTCTTTATTATTGTCAGGTATTTTCTTGGGGTTTACTGAAATTTTAAGACCTGTGGCATTTATAGTAATTATAGCATTCACTATAATTACTATTCACAAAATTATAGTAGAAAAAGATTATTTTAAATTATCAAAAAAATATATAATTTTCATAGTTAGTTTTTTATTTATTGTAAAATGTTTTGATATAGCAGCTATGGAATGTAGAATTGCACCTTCACCTATTAGTGTGAGTAATGCAAAATATTTTAAATTTGTTTTAGGGTTAAAAGGTAGTGGAATCTATAATATAGCAACAAAAAATGCTAGGGAGACACAGGTTTATTTTGACTTAAAAACATTAAATTTTGATTATAATAAATATAATGAGAAATGTATGGTAACATTGGACAATTTAGTGAGAAATTATAAATCTACAAGTGAATTTATAATAGATAAAATGTATCATTTTATGGGAGATGCTGATAATCAATATTATTTTGCCCTTACAACAAGTCAAATAAATAATTATATTTTTGAACTTGTTAATATAGGAAATATACAATATGCTTTTTTACTTATAGGTACATTTATTTGGCTTATAGTGAATTTAAAAAAAAGCAGTAATGATTTAGATATACTACCAATTTTAATTATAGGATTTGTAACTGTACATGTGTTCATAGAAACTCAACCTAGATATAGATATGAAATATATGTATTTACTGATATACTCACAAGTAAATTTTTAGGAAATGTGGTTTTTAAATTAAGAAATATTAATATACCTGCAATGAAACAAAAATGGATTTATTTATTGCAGAAAAAGAGGGACTAGCAAAACAAATTGTTAAAAGTTTGTTTTGCTAGTAAATTCAATCTACTTATTATCCTTTATTTTTCTTGCTATTTTTATACAATGTAATTATGTTCAAGTATCTATGGTCAAAAATAAAATAGACTTCAGGGAATAAGTGAAATCTCTGAGGTCTATTTTTATCTATTTTTAGTGGTTTCTTTCAAGTGCTTATATAAAATTAATCATTACTATAGTAAAATTAATAGCTACATCATAAAAAAATGAGCGGATTTTGTTAGTTTAGTATGATTGTGTTAATTTAAGGAATATTACTCATAGGGTTCCGAAAACGATTACAAAACTATGAAATGCATAAAAACATTAAATATTAAAAAATGTTGCTATTTCTATTATAATATTGTATATTATACATATATAGAAAAATTAGGGAAAAGGTGAGGGAATGAAATTTTTAACGACGGGAGAAAAAGTTAGGAAGCTAAGAGAGCAATTAAATATTAAACAAGAGGATTTAGTTTCAGAAAGAGTTACTAGAGGACTTATAAGTATGATTGAAACAGGTCGAAGGGAGGTTTCTTATAAAACAGGGGTTAGATTGGCTGAAAAATTTAACGAAAAAGCTGAAGAAATTAACATTATAATGAATATTGATGAAGCATATTTAATGCGTTCGCCAGGTGAAGATGCTGAAATTTATTGTTTAAATAAGCTTAAAAATGAGGACATAACTAAAAGTACAATTGATGAAATTTTTGAAATAATCAATCAATATGATTTATTATTTGTACAGGCTAAAACATACGTTAAAATTGGACAACTTTCTTCGAATAGAAGGGATTTTGGGGAAGCAATTATCAATTATGATAAAGCTATAAATATATACAAATCTATGGGCAAGAGTGAAGAATTAGGATATATATATTTAAAAATGGGTGGGTGTAAGGCAAACAATTTTAAATATGATGCTGCAATTGTATATTATAATTTAAGTCAGTATTATTCCTTCGCGCACGATGATAAAGAAACGCAAAAAGTGTGTTTATATGGTTTAGCAAATAGCTATAAGTACCTAAATGAAATAGATTTAGCTTTAGAAACCATTGAAAAATATTTATCTGTTGCCAGTGAGACGGATTTTTATTATAATTACGGTCTCAACATTAAGGCTTCATGTTATGAAGCTAAAGAAAATTATGATAAAGCTATAGATATATACAAATCATTACTGGAAAAAATATCAGATAATGAAAATCCTATTTTGGGTTATGTTTATAATAATTTAGGATTAAATTATTGTCATAAAAATGATTTTAAAGAGAGTTTGAAATATTTTGAGATGGCTGAAAAGTTTAAATTTGAAGTGGATAAAAAGAATGTATCACATAGTTTAATAGAGAAATCAATTGTTTTTCTCAAGCAGAACTTAAATGATGATGCAATTAAAACCATAGAAATAGGCTTAAAATATGCTAAGGAATATAATGACGTAGAGTATTTGATAAAGGGTAATTATATATTGGCAGATATATACGATAAGCAGAGTGAAAATGAAAATTTAGAAAGAACATATATTTCATTAATTGAATTGATAAATACAAGTAAGGAATGGAATAAGCTTGTATCTGTTTATGTTAAATTGGCACTTATGTATTTAAAACAAGATAAAGTATCTCTATGTGAAAAATATTTGTTATTATCAAAAAATTTAAATAAATAGGGTGGGGAATGGTATGAAAAATAAAATAATAAAGACTTTAACTGTGGGGTTAAGTTGCTTAATGTTAACACTAACAATATTTACGGGTGGATTAAATCATAATTCAACAAGTAGTTTTAAAGGAAATCACGTACACATAGATGAGGAATCACCACATCCATTATGAAAACTAGGTGTTAAAACCTAGTTTTTTTACTATAATATCGCAAATAATAGATTTACTGTATGTAATAGGTTCCATATCTATTGGTTATTCATTGGTAACGCTTGGGGAAAAATATGAATAAGACATTTGAAAAAGCACTATATGGATGTTTTCTAGAGTAACATATTTTTTATCAGGTATTCTATTTATGGCTAGTTCAATATATTGTATATTTTATACGAGAATTTAAAAATAAAAATAGTTAATGCAAAGAGGGCAACATGAAATTTATATATTTCATGTTGTCCTCTTGTTTATATGAATTTAGCATATTATTTATGGGTTTTCATCCATTGAGTCCATGTTGTATTGAAATTATTATTATTTTCACCACAATAATTATAAAAGTCCTTTAAAAATGTAGAACGTGCTTTGGCATCGGATGCACTAGAGGCATCTTGTCCACCTAATAAGTTTGCACCACCAATTAATTGTTGTCTTTTCATCATATCATTAAAATTTACGGTTTTCGCATTTTTCATCATATCATACATTGCCATAAATGTAGTAGTTCTTCCTATGCCGGATCTACAAAGAAAGTGCAACCAAGTACCATTTGGAAGAGTTTTTACAAATTGAATATATGAATCAGCTTGTACATCTTGAGGTGGTTTATGATCTGGAACTGCAAATCTTACATATCCAATACCTAGAGATTTTGCTAATTGTTCTTCAGTTTGAACAGTTTCTATATTATTGATGCTATACCGGGGAGTTGTCAGGGAAGCCAGCTTGCTTCCCATTTATTATTTTAGAGCAAGTAATGCTCTAATAGTTAATTTTTAATACTACTCTTATCAAAACTGATTACAGTTCCTCCCATATTGTCTGGAGTATCTTTACTTTCAAGAATAGTATATCTAATTCCATTACCTGAATACGTTTTTGCCATTTTAGGGAAATACGCTGGTGTTCCTTGTATAAATTTATTTTTATCAGCATAGGCATCATATACTGTATCTTTAATAACTTTACCATCAGTTTCATACTCGTTAAGTTTATTTACTAAAATTTTACCATTTACTATGCTTCCCTTAATTATGCGCACATAGCCTTCCTTACCACTATTAAATGAATCTAGAAATTTATCTAGCGTTGATATATTATACACTTCAAGTTCTGTACTATTATCTCTGGTAATCATTATTACACTGCCATTTTTAAGAGATGTTTCAAAATTCCTAGCATCTTCTATATTAGGCTTCTTTAAATCACTTGCTTCTTTAAATGATGCTCCTAAATCTTTGTCGCCCTGTTCATTAGTCTTGTTTAAATCACTTTTTCCTTGAGTTATTGTAGTTTTATTAGAAATTACGGACTTATTATTCATAGGTGCATTACTATAGGTACTATTTGTATATCCACTAATACCTAAAACTACTGTTACAATACCTGTTAATAATATATAATTTTTTAACATATTTCCTCCTTAATCTTTGTGATTGTAAATGGGAGTAGCAATACGGATTATATGAAAATATAATGAATTACTCTTCTAACCTATTTTTTACAAATATATCTTTATTATATCATATTTTCTAAATAAAACATCATTTATATATTACATTAAGGTTCGTTTAGTGTAAACTAATTATTGGCAACTCCCACGGTTGTTACCAATTTTTTTTGCTCGCCAAAACAATATACTGTTTTGGTACTATTGTAATAATTTGTAAATAATAAAGAATTAATGAACCAATTTAGTTTTTTATGTCTCTTAAGTAGTAGGTGCACCAAATTACGAGGAGGTTAGGATGTGGATGAAAAAGAAATAATAGAAAATATAAAAGATGGACAAATAGATGCCTTCAATCTTTTGTTTGAAAAATATAGCAAGAAGGCAGTACGTACAGCTTATTTAATAACTGGAAGAAAAGATATTTGCGAAGATATAGTTCAAGAGACATTTATTCAATGTTACCATGAAATTAAAAACTTGAAAAATCATGAAGCTTTTAAGGCTTGGTTTTATAAAATACTTACAAGAATTAGTTGGCGCTATTGCTCAAAAAATAAAGTTGAAGTATCCATAGATAATATTAATGATAAGTATACAGATACATTGTCACATGATGTAGAGAAAAATGAAATGAAAAATTTGGTAGGTAAATCCGTTGACAAATTGCCGCTGCCAATGAAAGCAGCGGTTATATTATACTATTATAACGAATTATCAATAAAAGATATATCTGGAGTTTTAGGTTGTTTTCAAGGCACGGTAAAATCCAGGTTATATAATGCAAGAAAACTTCTTGAAAAAGATTTTATGAAAAAGGATTTTGAAGGGTATTCTTTCCAAAATGAATTGAAGATAAGGGAGGAAAATAAAAATGCAAGAGCAAAAACAGTTTGATAATATTATAAAAGAATCTTTAAATGAAAAATCAGAAGAAATTGAACTAAAGGGTAATACATTTGAAAGCATAATAAAAAAATTAGATTTAAATAGGAGTGATATTAAAATGCCAAGCAGTGGGAAGAAATTATTACATTTAAATTCAAGAAAATCAATAGCTATAGCTTCTTGTTTAGCTATTCTAATTAGTGGGTCTGTAATAGTAGGAGCTTCAGGTATGGCTAAAGGCTATTTGTCAGATAAAACTTATTCGGTTTCTCAGGGCAATGAACAAATTTCAAAAGATGCGGGTTTTCAGGTGAAAATGCCAAGTTCTCTTCCTGGGAATTTTAAATTAGTTGATAAGTCTACAGCAAAATATGCAGATGATACAAATCCTAGTAATAAAGATAATAAAAAAGAAGTAGGAGGGATATACAGAAATGGCTCAGATAAGGATAAATTTATTGGATTAGATATTGCAAATGATAGATCCGTATCTACAATATTTAAGAACGGAAGCAGCATAAATATTGGGGATAAAGTAGGAATCTTTGCACAATATAATCAACATATAGTTTCTCCTGATTATAAATTTACAAAGCAGGATGAAGAAGATGCAAAAGAAGGCAAAGTTGATTTTATTACGGTGGGATCGAAAACAAAAAAACAAACAGTTGTTAATAGATTAGTTTTAACTCATGCACTACGATGGGAAGATAATAATATAGGATATAGTATTACCGATAGCGGCAACGGACTTAGCAAAGATGAAATGATAAAAATAGCTGAATCAATAATTAATTCAAAATAGAATGATTTAAGGGGGCTGTTCATAGGGATTTTGTGTTAGGAGTACAGCCCACATAGGTGTAAAAATAGGGCACATCATGGATAGAAGGTTCCATAATGTGTCCTATTTTATTTATAAGCTTTCTTTGCTTCATTATATAGTGCATCAACTGTCACATCTGTTGATTTTTGTATTCTATATTTAGAGTTATTAATAATGCACTGGTCACCTAAAAAAGTAATATCTAACACTTTTTTATGATTTTCATATATAAAGAACCAATAGCACCAACCGGTACTTGGGGGCGGTGAAATTTTTTTAAACTTGAGTTTTGATAAA
The DNA here is from genome assembly GCA_963725425.1 of uncultured Clostridiaceae bacterium. Taxonomy (GTDB): domain Bacteria; phylum Bacillota; class Clostridia; order Clostridiales; family Clostridiaceae; genus Clostridium_I. The sequence goes on along the minus strand of CAVRYJ010000035.1, from coordinate 59,866 downwards.
TATGTAGATATATGACCTATTACTTTTTTATTATCAACACTTATAATCTCACCATTATTCCCATTGGTTATATCTATTTTATTGATTTTACTGGTATGGTTATCAAAAAAACTTGTTATGCTCTTTGTCTCATATGTAGAAAATAAAATCTCACCTCCAATTACAATTGATAGTACCACTACAATAATTATAGTTAACAATTTCATTTTTTTCATACTAACCTCCATTTCGGTGCTATCTCTTGCTACTCATGTTTCACTCCTGATTTTTTTAAATATGTAAAAATTAATAGGCTACTAATAACTAAAGAATAAAAATTAATCAAGTAGATGTTTTTATAAAATATATAAACAAAATTCAAAACTAGTCCCAGAACTAAACTGCCTACAAAAATATAATCGTATTTTGTTATTTGGGAATGATCAAAAAATAATATATAACAAAATGTTCCGTATTCTAGGCCCTTTGATTCGTCCTTTGATATAAAACATGCTACTGATACTAAAAAAAATAAGATCAGTACTGTAGTAACCATTTTTTTATTTAATTTAATCAATTTTTTCTTTCCCCCTTTAGTAATATTACAAAAATAAATATAATTAATAAATATTTACTTTTCAATAGCATTCATCCATCATATTTTATGATTTCCAAGTTACTTCAAGCACTGCTGCATCTTAAATCATCTTGTATATGTCAATTAAATTGTAACATAAATGTATAACTGTGGGAATAAAAAAGATATTGTGGTTAATAATAGACAATGTTATGATTACGGAAAAGGAGGCATTTAATGAAATTTAATGAAGTTACATACAAAAGGCCCAATATTAGCTTACTTCAAAATGAATTTAATTCTGATTTAGACAAATTTATTTCAGCTACAAGCTTTAAAGAACAAGATGAATTAATGTTAAAAATAAATAGTTTGAGAAGTGATTTTGAATCTTTGCAGCAGATTGTCTATATCAGAAACTCTATTGATACTACAAACAAATTTTATGATGAAGAACAAACATTTTTTGATGAAAATAACCCTTTATACGAAGAGTTGATTTCAAAATATTATGCTGCATTGGTAAATTCTAAGTTTAAAGATCAGTTAATGGCAAAGTGGGGTAAGCAGTTATTCACCATAGCTGAACTAGCCCTTAAAACTTTTTCTCCTGAAATTATAGGCGATTTACAGGAAGAAAATAAGCTTGTAAGCCAATATACTAAACTAATTGCATCTGCTAAGATTGTTTTTCAAGGTGAGGAAAGAAATTTATCTGGATTAACACCCTTTCAACAATCTCCTGATAGGGACACAAGGAAATCTGCTAATCTAGCAAGATGGGGATTTTTTAAAGACAATGAAGCAGAGTTAGATAGTATTTATGACTCCTTGGTAAAAGTAAGAACAACAATAGCCAAGAAACTGGGTTACAAAAACTTTGTTGAAGTTGGCTACGCTAGGATGCTTAGATCAGATTATAATCCTGAAATGGTTGCAAATTATAGAAAGCAAGTGGAGAAATATATTGTTCCCATAGCAACTAGTTTAAGAGCAAAACAAAAAAATAGATTAGGTGTTGAAACTCTAAATTATTACGATGAAAGTATTACCTATAAAGATGGTAATGCCAAGCCAAAGGGTAATTCAGAATGGATCCTAAATAAAGCAAAAAAAATGTTTTCTGAATTGTCTCCTGAAACAGAAGAATATTTTAACTTTATGGTTGAGAACGAGCTTTTAGACCTAGTAACTAAAAAGGGGAAAGCTGGTGGCGGTTATTGCACTTATATAAGCAAATACCATTCTCCTTTTATATTTTCAAATTTTAATGGCACCTCTGGCGATGTAGATGTGTTAACCCATGAATCTGGTCATGCTTTCCAGGTATACACAAGCCGTGGTTATAAAATACCAGAATATAGTTTTCCTACTTCTGAATCAGCTGAAATCCACTCTATGAGTATGGAATTTTTGACTTGGCCTTGGATGAACCTATTTTTTGAAGAACAAGCCGATAAATACAAATTTGCTCATTTAAGTGCAGCTCTTCTCTTTGTGCCTTATGGAGTTACAGTTGATGAATTCCAACATTTTGTTTACAATAATCCAGAAGCTACCCCTAAAGAAAGAAAGACTGCATGGAGAACTATAGAAAAGAAATACTTACCACACCGAAATTATGAGGATAATGAATTTTTAGAAGCTGGTGGATACTGGCAGCAGCAAGCCCATATTTATGAAGTTCCTTTTTATTATATTGATTATACTTTAGCCCAAATTTGTGCTTTTCAATTTTGGAAAAAAGCCAATGGAAATAGAACTAAAGCCTGGGAAGATTACAAAGATTTATGCAAGGCTGGTGGAAGTAAATCATTTCTAGAGCTGGTTAAACTAGCAAATCTTCAGTCCCCTTTTGAAGAGGAAAGTTTTAAAGGAATAGCTTCTCACATTGAACAATGGCTTAACAACATTGATGATTCAAAACTATAAAATAATGTTTGACGTACATAAAAATATACAGCATAGAATAATTTATAAAGTTTATGAGAAAGAAAAGGCAATTAAGATTTTAAGAATGTGGACACATTACGAATTAAAGTAATTAGGTGCTAAAGTTACATTTAGTGTAAACTAATTATTGGCAACGCCCAAGGTTGTTGTTAACCCCACGTGTAAAAAAATAGGGCACATCATGGATAAAAGTTTCCATAATGTGCCCTATTTTTTTACTTCTTCTTGTTGAAAATTTTTCTAATGACTACCATCCTTAGCACTCCCATCTTACTCTAAAAAGAAATTAATTTTACTAATTATATTTATAATATTAAATTCAGTCTAAAACACTGCATAGTCACATAATAGATATTAATTCCAGCATGTGGTTCATTTTTACTTGTATGTGGGCTATACACCTTAACAGGAATAATAAATTATAGTATTAAGCAGGAAAATACTAACTTTTATAGAATATATACTTACAAGAAAGAAGGTTTTTAATGAGAAATTTCAATGTAAAGAAATATGTGAAATTATTTATTTGTCTAACATTAATTATATGTTTTATCAGTGGTTGTTATAATAATCCTACTAAGAAATCAAGTACTTCTAGCGATGCAGTAAATAATTTTTTGGAAGAAAATCATGCTAGTGTAGATATAAGCAAGGATAATCACAATAATGGATTCAGTATCATGGATAGTGATATTAAAAAAAACAATGTTATTTTAACGGGAGAAGGACATGCAGTAGCAAAAAACTATGAAGTTAAACTTGCATTATTAAAGCACCTTAACCAAAAGGATAAAATAAGCTATTTATTGGCTGAAATAGGGTATAGTTCTTCATGTTATATTAATGAATATCTTGAATCAGGTGATGAATCAAAATTAAAACTTGTTTACAACAATGTACCAAGAACCTTTTCATGGAGTAAAGATGAATATAATTCTTGGATTGAATTAAGAAAATATAATCTAACTGTTCCTGAAAATCAAAGAATAAAAGTTATAGGCATTGATATTGAACAGCAGATCAAAACAGCCTATGCATATCTTAATTCTATACTTCCAAGTAATTCTCCACCAAATGAAATACGACCAGCAATAGAACAATTTACGAATAGCTATAACTTAAAAAATGATAATGCCCTTATAGCATCTATTGAGAATTTACAAAGTGATATAAAGTCAAAGTCACATATTTATAATAGCTACTTTGGAAGCAAATATTTTGATTTTAGCATTGTAGTTGATAATATTGTGAATTTTAAAAATACCAAGACTTCCAGTGAATCAAATTTTGATAATATAAGAGAGCCACTTATTTATAGTAACTTTAAGAGAATATATTCACATTTTCCTACTAAAAAATATTTTGGTGAGTTTGGAATGGAGCACGTTTACCAACGGAGTCCAACATCATCCTATACTAATGAGAGTGGAACAAGATTCGCTATGTATTTGAACAGCAATGATTCACCTGTAAAAGGAAAGGTGTTATCTATAGCTTATGGTTATGAAGATTGTTACTATATGAACGTTGTACAGAATTACACTGAGTCTAAAGCAGGGTCACCCATCTCTAACAGTTTTATTCTTGATAAATACAGTAAAACTGATATAACTATATTTAAATTAAATGGTAATAACTCTCCATTTAATAGTGAAACATATTTTGTTAAGGAGTTTAATGGAGGATACACTACAGATTATTTTAAATATATTATATTTATAAAAAATTCCAAGGGTACAATTCCGCTTGGAAAGTTGTAATGTAGCAGAATATTAGGCATCTCATTTGTAGAGAAGGCACTGGAAAAATCCCAGTGCCTTCGCATTTTATCTCTATAATTTATTGTACGAATTGAATAATATCTGATACTGAACCATATGCGCTATCCCAATTCTGTCCTGCTCCAAGACCAGAGATATACCCAGCAAAACTAATATTATCCCACGAACTTGATGTATAATTTATAGTTGGGTTCGTTTTAAATTCATGAATAGAGTATGCTTGATCTTCATAAGTTCCTCCATATTTCAGCTTAATATTGGAGAAAGTTGCAGATACATGATCATTATTAACTCTTCCAGAAGCTTCCACTCTTAAATAGAGCATCTGTCCGGCCAAATTTGGGTTACTGAAAGTTCCAATCACTATATTATTCAGATAAACTGAGCCAGAACCATCATCGTTAATAGTTAACATCAAATGATAAGACTTTCCAAGCGTAACCTCTTTATTTCCCGGACGGGTGTAGGATTGGCCACCTGCACTGTTGGAACCAATGTTTTCAATAATTGCCATGGTCTTTCCTGTGTATGGAGCTACAGCACAACTATCATACTGTAATCCAAAAGAAACTGCACTAGTTGGTGTACAAATTACCAGCTTCGCATGAGAACCTGTTCCCACGCCATTTAAGGTCACATCGGCCTCAATGGAATCTTTACTGGGAACAGAAGCAATAATAGAATTACCATAAACATTTACAAAAGATGCAGGCGTTGGTGTGCTTCCATCTGCTGTTTTAACCACCCTGGCTTCAATGGCTTCAATTCTTAAACCTTTACCATCTGTACCTGCTTCTACTCCGTCACTTACCCATGCCTGCCATCCTATACTTTGAACATGTGCCCTATATTGAACCGTGTACCCTGGTAAATCCACTAATGCGATTTTAATTGCTTCAACTCTTAATGATTTACCATCTGTACCAGCTTCAGCTCCGTCTTCTACAGGTGATTGCCAACCAATATTTTGTACATGTGCTTGATATTCTATATGTGCACCTGATGGAACGTTTGATAATGTCATGTCTAATGCTTCTACTCTTAAACTTTTACCGTCTGTACCTGCTTCTGCTCCATCACTTACGAAAGGTTGCCAACCTATACTTTGAACGTGCCCTCTATAAGTAACTCCCACTGCTCCAGCTGTTGTTGTGTCTGCTTTTACCGCTTTTCCACTTGATAAACCAATAGCTGATATAGCCAATAGTCCCGTAAGAGCTAACGCTAGCATCTTTTGTTTTTTCATTTAATTACCCCTCGAGTTCATATTTACATAAGAGAACCTAAATCCCTATAATATATACATATATATTCGGTATTTTTAAAGCATCTTTTAGGCTTAATCCCAATTTTATATTTATTTTCTTATTTTATTTAGCCAGCGTAAGGTTTTAGCTATAATCGTACAATGAACATAGGTGTGAAGGGCAATTATAACTTAAAATTAGTAGTGGTAATTTACATAATGAACACCGGATTAGCTATAAAGCAGTGCATCAGCACAGGCTACAAATATCCAAAAATATGCTACAACTTCAGGAACAGTAAATAAACTTTCTAACAAATTCATTAGCGTGTGTTTTGCTGGTTACAACCTATATTTGTATATATGTAGAAAAACACCCTATTTGCGATGCATAATTTTAATTTCAAGCAACAGGCTAAGCCTTTTTATTTGGGACCAAAAAACATTTCTAAATTGAGGTTGCAAACACCAATTTAGAAATGTAAAAAACTTCTAAAATAAATTATTGGATTTTTGAAATCTATTGTGCGGAATATGAGTTATAAATCCGCTAAATATTTACCTACATGGCGACCAAATGTCATAGATCTGCCTGCTGCAACTCCTGGAGCTAGTTCTGGATACGAATATGCAAAGAAGCCACCACTATCGTTTCCAACTGCAAATAGTCCTTTAATTGGCTCCATATTTTTATCTAATACCTGCATATTAGTATTAATTCTCAAGCCATCTAATGTACATAATAAATTTCCACCTACTGTTATGCCATAAAATGGTGCTTTAACAATAGGTCTCATACGAAAAGATGTCTTTCCGAAATCTTTATCTTCACCCTTTTCACATAATTCATTATAACGATATATGTTTGTCTTTAATGTTTGAGGAGGAAGCATTAATTTTTCAGCAAGTTCTTCAATTGTATTCGCCTGTTGCATATAACCAGCTTTTAACAATTGCTCATTCATTCCTTCTATAATTTTCATATTAAAGTTGCATGGATATTTTTCATTATCTTCTGGAAGTACAACTCGTGAACAACCAATTGTATGAAATTTCAGTACGTCTTTCCTCCAATTTGAATCGAATATAGAGCACCACACTTTACCTGGCTGCATGCTAGCAGCATGTATACAAAAATCATATGGAACTGATTCATTTGTATAACGCTCACCTAATTTATTTACCTTTAGGAATGGCTGACTACCTAACCAAAACATTTTACCTTCAAATGGTTCTCCTGCTACTTTTCCTGGTTTTACTGCTTCACGATCAAAAATCATTACTGTCGAAATAGGATCCATTTCAGCGCCTATTTCTTTAGCAGCTTTAATTCCGTCACCTGTTACATTTTGTGTTAATGGAAGTGAAGTTATATTAGATACAGCAATTGGATTTAATTCCTTTAACATTTCCATATTGTTACAATAGCCACCCGTGGCAAGAACAACTCCCTTGCTTGCATTTATTTGCAATATATCTCCAGCTGAATTTTTAACAATAACGCCTGGATAACTTTATCATCATCAGTTGTTTACTGAATCATTGGAGTTCTTGTCATTATATTAACTCCATGTGCTTTCATTTTTTTCAAGTATTTTTACAGGCTTTCTTTTATCTTCTGAATTATCATTATAAAAACTATGGCAGGTCTGACCACTCTCTTATATTCATATTCTTATTTATATCGGTTTCAAGTGTGACTTCAGTGCGATTATTTGTCATTATATTGCACAGCCAATCAATCATCTCTCCACTTTCATCTGCCCTAAGTTAATTAATCTTTGATCTACCCTATAACAGGCATGACGAATAATCCATTTACAATTTTATTCTCTATCTGATTTCTACTCCATGTTCCTTCTGTACTTTTGAACCTATTGCTCCAATAGTACGTGGTGGATAACAATTATTTCCCTTTTCAAGCAAAATAACTTTACATTATTTTCTGCGGCTGTTAGTGCTTGGTAATAATACCAGCAGTACCACCTCCAAAGCACCACCACCTCTGTTTCAATCGTCTTTGTAATTGTTCCTATTTCGCTTTCCTCTTTCTTGTACATAAAATACCTCCTTAATATTGAGGTCTCCCCAACATGTCTCGTTTAACAATATGATGTCTTTTTCACTCAACTTTATCCAAATATTCAATCGAGAATATTTCTTTCACTTCTTTTATTAATGTCTTTAATCTTTTGCTCATATTTTATTTGTACCTTCTTGTTTTTATTTTCCTGAAAAAATTATACCATAAACAAATTTTGGAGTTATTAGCTTGATGGCTATGGGCTTTAGCCGAAAAACCTTCATTGACTTTTAACTAAAAAAATTAGTTGATAATCTTTCAATTTTGAGATACTAAGCATTAATTTTTTTACCGGTGTCGTCTCATAAACAAGGATAATACAAAACCTATTGCAATAGTATAGCCGCAACTGTTACAGAATGGCCGAAACCACTATATATAGCTTTTATTTGATTTTGCGAATTACTTGGAGTGCTCCCGTTCCTTAAGTAGTTACTTTGATATGCTGTCATGATACCTACAAATAAAGCTGAACCCAAAGCACCTGCTATTTGCATTGAAGTGCTTATTATTGCAACACCATCTGATTGACCTTTAGTTGGTAATTGACTAATCCCAGCTGTCTGACTAGTTGACATACACATAGACATTCCAACCATTATACAACAATATATAAGTGTAATTATTAGCACGGAAGTCGATGGTGTAACACGAGATAATATGAAGGTAAAAATACACATTATGAAAAGGCCTGCTGGAATCAATGTTTTGCCACCTATTTTATCGTATATTTTACCTACGAATGGAGTTAATATAGCAGCAACAAAAATTGCTGGAAATAAAACAAGTGCGGATACTAGAGAAGATGTTTTTAAGCCGTTTTGTAGGAGCAAAGGCAACATCATATTTATTGAAAATTGGAACATCTGTATTAGTACAACAAGTATTACACATATAGAGAATACAGGATGCTTAAATGCACGTATATCTAGGATTGGTTGTTCTAATGATAATTGGCGTTTGCTAAACAAAATTAATGCTATTAATCCAATTGCAAAAATAATAGAAGTAGTTAGCACACTGGAAGTGCTAGCCACACTTACTGCAAATATAATTCCTGCAAAACCTATAGTTGATAGCAGGATAGACCAATAGTCAATTTTAGGTTTTGTTATCTCAGCTGTATTGGTTAAAAAAACATAACCCAAAACTATACAAAGAATCAAAAATGGAGTTATTAGGATAAATAATGAGTGCCAATTAAAATATTGTAGTAGTAAACCAGAAACTACTGGACCAAGTGCAGGACCTAATGTAATTATGCAAATGCATAAGCCCATTACTGAACCATGCTTTTCACGTGGAGTGATGGCTAGTGCTGAATTTATCATAATAGGTATTAGCATTCCTGTACCACATCCTTGAACTACTCTTGCAATTAATAAAGCTGGAAACGATGTAGAAAATACAGCGAAGACAGTTCCTACTAAAAATATTAACATTGCGCTTACATATAATTGTTTTGTAGTAAATGTGTGAATAAGAAATGCCGTAACTGGTAAAAGAATTCCAACTACTAAGACATAACCAGTGGTTAGCCATTGGGCAGCGGTGGCTGTGATATGCATTTCTGCCATTAACGTTGGAAATGCTACATTTAGTATTGTTTCATTAAATAGGGATATGAAGCCTCCAAGTAGTAATACAAACATAATTGATTTTGCATTATAGTGTGTTTTTTTTTCTTCATCATAAGTTTCTTCTTCATCATAAATTTTTTCTGCGGTCATAAAGTGTAGTCTCCTTTAAATTATATATAGACCAGTCGTTATATTAAGCATAGACTAAACTATAAATTTTAATGAATTATTCTATTAGATACATAAGCTATAAATACAGTAAATAAAAGAGCAATTAAAAGTATTATTTAGTGTTTAAATAAGGACTTAACAATATATTTATATGATTACTAACTGTCAAGAGGGGTGTAGCATTTCTTTGGGTAAGTGATATGGTAATAGCTCCTTCAACCATTAATTGTATAAGAATGCCTAATTCCTGTGCTACTTTTTTTGAAATTCCACTTTCAATTAGTTTTTTAGCATACATGCATTTTAAAATTTCAAAAACTTCTTTGCAGGCTTCTCTTAGGGGTTCACTTGACAAATAGGTCTCTAAAGCTATAAGGCTTATAGAAATATCTTTTAGTTTATTTCCTTTTTTTAAATCTTCCGTTATATTTTTAATAGCGAATTGTATAGCCTCAATTGGACTTGAGTACTTGTCTAATGAAGTTTTTAATTTTTTTTGAATAGATTTACTTGATAATTGTATAGCTTCTATAGCTAATTCCTCTTTTCCATTTGGAAAATAGTAATATAGTGAACCTTTAGGTGAGCCACTTTCTGATAATATTTCGTTTAATCCCGTAGCATTAAAGCCCTTAACCTGAAAAAGCATTGCTGCAGTTGTAAGGATTTTTTCTCTTGATTCGGTTTTACATCTCACTTAATTAACGTCCTTTCTAAATATATAATATATCGACTGGTCTATATGTATAATAAGGCATTATCTAAACAATGTCAAGGCAAAAATTTTGGGGGTAGTATCAGCATTCGTGTCACCAGGGGAAAAGTAGAAATAAAAAAAGGCAATTATGCCTTTTGGGGTACAACCCCATAGCCATTAAGCTAAGGAAACTCTATAAAAATAAAGTCCACCATTTGCAAAAATGCTACCATTAAAGTGACAATAAAAACACATCAATGGGGGAACGTATAAATGACAGAAGAAAAATTGACATTGGATATGGACACTATATTTTACCCATAGCATATGGTCTATGTGTCAAAATATAGAATACAAATAATCAAGAAAATTATGTGTACATTAGGATATTTTTATGATTAATAACTATCCATGAAAATAACCAGTTCTCGATGAAACTGCAACATATGGTACCTCTTTACCATTTATTACAACATATGCTTGATATAAATCATGACCTAAGTATTCTAATCTAGAAACTTTTTCACCATATAAAGTATATAAATCTTTATAAAATAGTTCTTTCCAGTTCCTAGGGATAGGTGCGTTTAGAGTCATATATTTGGCAAAGCTCTCTAAGTCGTTAGCACTACCTTCATTAGATTTATATTGCTTATATAAACTATTAATATCAACTTGATTTAGGAATGCTGGACTCCACTTCATTTTTACTGAATCTGGCTTATTTCTCTGGCCATTTAAAATATAATTTTTGATTTTATCGCTTATATCCTGATTTGAATTATTATTAGTCGCTATCTTGGCTGTACTGTTAGATTTGTTAGAACTAGTTGCTACCTTATTTGTATTATTTTCACTTACAGGCTTTGAATTTTCTGAAGTTGTAACAATATTAGATTGAGCAGAAGTTTCATTCTTTGCTTTTGTACCATTTATATTATTGTCTGATTTATTAGCTGTACTTGAGCAACCAACAGCAATCAATAATGATAAAGCTAAAACTGTTGCTGTAATTAGTTTTTTATTAAATAAACATTCCATAAATTAGTCTCCTTTTATTAAACTGTTACAGTGAATATAAAATCAAATTATAATATTTTTCTAAAAAAATATTAATTACAGCGTATCTATTAACGTATGAAGTATAATCACTGGCATTAGAGAATTAGTTTTGAAGAAAATTTTCCCGTATACATAGCCCAATGAGATTTGCATACTTGTGAGAAATATAGCACTTTTAAGACTAATGCCATAACTTTGATTCATATATATATGCATAAGTCCAAAGATAGTGGCTTGGATTATGTTGATTTTCCATTTTTCTAAATTAAAGTATAATAATCCAGATATCAAAAGTCCTCTGAATAAATATTCCTCGTAAGCCGCAGGATAAATTAATGATTTCAATCCATTTAAAGTTTGACGTAGCAAATTTTTATCATATACACTGTAATACCTAATTTTATCAAATGTACCTGAAATGAAGGTATAAGGTAAGAAGAAACATATAAAAATTAAAATAACACAAAAAAGTTTGTATATTTATATTCAAACTAAATTTTTTTAAATCTATACCAAAAAATTAGCTAATAGCTATAAGGGTTATTATTAATAAAGTCATTAACATTATTGCATGTATGGTTGAAATATTGTTTTTTATAAATAATATTGATAGTTGGTTTATAAAAATTAAAACAATAGATACTAGAAGTGACGATTTATTAACAAATAACTTGGCTTTTGTTTTTACTATTAAATCTAATGATTTTGTTGCTACAATTGCTAAAAAAATGCCCACAATCATAGCAATTGTTTGTTTCAGCAAAGTAGTATTATCTGTAAAAATTAAACTATAGCCGTAGCAATATGACAATGCACATATTGCAAGAAAAACACCTTGACAAATGTTTTTTTTTTTAATAATTGAACTCATTTGGTACCCTCCTATATAATCTGTATTTATATCATGGATTATTTAACATAGTGTATAATATTCATCAATTATATTCCTCCATCGCATACTTTAGTTGATTTGTTTTAATGCAAACTCAAAAACGTTCGGACCATCCATCATTCCATAATCAACTGATGGTATTATAGCAACTGGAACCTTTTTATCATCACATAGTTTTTGTACCCAGGGTAGCCTATATGCTACCTGAGGTCCTAGTAATGCCACGTCTAAATTATCTAACTTTTTAGATATCTGTGATAAAGAAAATGCTTTAATTTCAGCTTCTATACCTTTTGATTCTGCTGCTTTTCTCATTCTTGATGCCAGCAGACTTGATGACATACCACCTGAACAAAACAAATATATTTTAATCATAATAAATTCACCCTTTTTAGTATATATTATACACTTATAAATACTTCTATGGTTAGGGTCAAATGTCATTTTTTTGTAGTGTATCGAATATCAAATTTATATCCTTAAACGTTCGTTATGAATGTAATTCAGTAATTATTTGAGAAAATTTTGCATCTGGAAGATTATATTACTTCATTGTTAACAATTTGTTAATGACCACCCGAGAGAGACGAGCTTGTTAGCCTTAGAGTCGTTTTTGTGGGACAATGGTGGAGATCCCCTTGCACTTAACTCTAAATTATTTTTGATGTTGCACTAAGCCCATATATGGGATATTATTATTTTAATAGAAATCATAGGATTAAGGTGATGTGATGAAATTCTTATCTGCAGGCGAAAAGATTCAAAAATTAAGAGAGCAATTAAATATTACACAAGAGGATTTAGTTACCGAACATGTAACCAGAGGACTTATAAGCATGATTGAAACAGGTAAAAGCGATGTTTCTTATAAGACAGCTATTAGATTAGCAGAGAAGTTCAATGAAAAAGCAGAGAAACTTAATTTTATTTTGAATGTTGATGAAGGTTATCTAATGCGATCACCCAGTGAGGATGCTGAAATTTATTGTTTAAACAGGCTTAAAAATGATGAGATGACTCAAAGCACAATTGATGTCATTTTTGAATTAATCAATGAATATGATTTATTAGTGGTACAGGCTAAAACATACTTTAAAATCGGAGAAATTAACGAGGAAAAGAAAAATTTTGATCAAGCTTGCACTAATTATGAACAAGCTATAAAAATATATAAAACTATGGATAAGAGTAAAGAACTAAGTTGGGTTTATTATAGATTGGGTTCTTGTAAGGGTAAGAGCCTACAGTACGATACAGCCATAGTTTATTTTAATTTAACTCTATATTATGCATTTGTTTATGATGATAAGGAAATGTATAATTTATCTTTATATAGTTTGGCACTTTCATATAAAAAGATTAACAAAATAGATTTATCATTAGAAACTATTGAAAAATATTTGTCCGTTGCGAATAAAAGAGATCCTCATTATAATTATGCGATAACCATGAAAGCCATATGTTATGAACTTACTGGAGATTACGATAAAGCTATAGACATCTATAAATCATTGCTTGAAAAAATTTCAGACAGTGAAAATCCTGTTAAAGGTTATGTGTATAATAATTTAGGATTAAATTATTGTCATAAAAATGATTTTAAAGAGAGTTTAAAGTATTTTGAAATGGCTGAAAAGTTTAGAAGTGAATTGGATAGAATAAACTTAGGAGTTACATTTATAGAGAAATCAATAGTTTTTTTAAAACAAAATTTAAATGATGCTGCAATTAAAACCATTGAGCTAGGTTTAAAATATTCAAAGGAATATAATGACATAGAATATTTAATAAAAGGTAATAATACATTGGCAGATATATATGATAAATCAAATGATATGAAAAATTTAGAGAAAGTTTATCTTGAAATAATTGAGTTATTAAGGAATAATGAAAATAAAAGCAATCTTAAATCTATTTATGATAAATTGGCTCTTATGTACTTAAAACAAAGTAACTCAACTTTATCTGAAAAATATTTGTTATTATCAACTGATTTAAATTAATAGGGGGAGGATAGTGTGAAAAATAAAATAATTAAGACTTTACCTATGGTATTAGGTTGTTTAATGTTAACACTAAAACTTTAAAAAGAAATATAATCCATATTACAATATGGGTTATATTTCTTTTTATCTGCTAATATGGGGTAAAGGGATAAAACCAGCATTTCACGGTAACTACCCATATATGTAATACCGAACCATAAAATCAAAAATAGTCTATAAGACAATGTTATTAGTATGCTTATAGGCTATTCAATTTGTCATATTTTGTCGGTATAATGTACTAAATAGTTTAAATTAAATTTAAATAAATTATCAGAAGAAATTACTTCTTCAACATAAGAACTAAATAATATAGCAAAAAAATTATAGACCATAGATTTATAATTGGAACACTTGTCCAAGAGGATGAGTGTTCTTTGTTAAATATATATTTTTATTATAAATATAGTTACCATGAAATTGTAAAATTACATCAATTTCTATTTAAAAAGGAGGCTAATTTATGAAAAACCAGTTATCTGTAAATAAAGATAATTTACTATTATCCTTATCAGAAATAACAGATTTAGCAAATCCCTTGATTGCTCAACATCAACATAGAACAGCATTTATTGCACTTGAAGTAGCAAAATATGCTGATTTAGAACCAGAAATTACTGAAAACATTTTTACAGCTGCGCTATTACATGATATTGGTGCAATAACAGTGGAAGAAAAAACATCTGTTCATAATTTCCGAGTAGTAGATGAAGATATTCATACAATAAGGGGAGAATTATTATTAGAACAAATACCATGGCTAAGAAAGATTTCAAAAATAGTAAGAAATCATCATAGAAATTGGGAGGATTGGGAAGAAGGCATAGAAACACCATTAGTTTTATCATCTCAAATCGTATTGTTATCTGATTGTGTGGAAAGATTAATAGATAGAAATAAATATATTTTACATCGAAGAAATGATATAGTAGAAATAATAAGAAAATTAGCTGATACAGTTATCAATAGAAAGATAGTAGATTATTTTGTTGATTTATCTAGAAGAGAGGCATTTTGGTTAGATTTAACTTCGCCACGAGTACATTCATTGTTATTGAACAATAGACCATTTAAAAATATACAAATAGGTTTGAAAGATATATCGTTAATATCTAACTTATATCGAGACCTAATAGATTTCAAGTCCCAATTTACTGCTACACATACATCTGGCGTATCAGAATGTGCGGTAAAGTTATCTGAATTATTTGGAATGTCAAAGTTAGATATAAAATCAATGAGTATAGCAGGCAATTTTCATGATATAGGAAAATTGATGATACCAAACAGTATTCTTGAGAGTAAACACAAAATTTCTGAAAATAGTTGAAATATGTGATTTAAATAAACAAATAATTGATTTAATAATTCACATATAAAAATAAAAAAGGGGGTATAATAAAATAATTATTTTAGGACAAGCCCAAATAAATATTGTTTTATCAATTTTATTGTTTATTTTACTTGTACATGCTTATTTTAATATGAATAGAAAAAAAACAACTAATATGCTATTTATGTTGATTATGGGATTAATCATGCTTTGTTTAATACTTGAGACATTTAGTGTAATATTAAGCAATTCGAATTTAAAGGAATTTATGGTATTAAATAAGCTAGTGAATATGTTTGGATTTATATTAGCACCAATTGTTTTATATCTTGGATATTTGTTTGCTATAGAATGGGCTAATATGTATCAAAGGGAAAAAATAAAAGTAAATTATATACTCATATTCCCATTGATAATTAATACCGTATGTTCATTAGCAAGTTATAAATTTAGTATGGTTTTTTATATAACTAGTAATAATATATATGAAAGGGGACAATTGTTTTTTATTTTCCTTTGTGTAAGTTACATATACATTGTATATAACTTATATTTTATTTATAAGCATCGTAAAAAGTTTACTTGGTTGGAATGCGATTTATTTAGTTCCTTTTATATTGTACCTGCTATACTTTCCAGTATACAGCTAATATATCCCAATGATTTAGTCATTTGGAATAGTTCAGCAATAATTAGTGTGATTACGTATATTTTTATACTCACTGATCAGTCCAATCGTGATAGTTTGACAGGATTAGAAAATCGCTTATCCTATGACAATTATATCCAAAATATAAATCAAAAAGAAAAAGAATAAACTTTTTTTAATTTATATAGATATGGATAAGTTTAAGAAAATTAATGATCAATATGGACATCCTGAAGGGGATGAAGCTATTAAGAAATTTGCCGGTATACTCGTTGAAAGTTTTGTGCTAAGAAGAAAAAAGCTAATTCGGGTAGGAGGAGATGAGTTTTTAGTTTTATTAGAAGAAGAGTCACGAGAAAAGGTTGATTTTTATTTGCAAAAATTAATACAAAATGTTAAGGAATATAATGAAATAGAAAAGAAACCTTATAAGCTTAAGTTTAGTTATGGATGTGTACATTATACAGATGATTATGAAAACATTTATCAACTTTATGAACAAGCAGATCAATTGATGTATCAGCAAAAGCAAAGCAAAAAATTATTAAAGGAAATTTTATAAAAAGATAGAAGCTAGACTCATCTGCAAGGCGAGAGGCAAGCTCGCTCCTCTGGCAAACGCCGGCATTTATTAAATCATAATTCGTAGTTTGATTTCCTTTGGAATCATATGCAGTGTAATCAATCGATTATGCTTTTAATAGCGATTTATTGTTTTTATAGGGAATTTAAGAAAAGGTGAGTTATCGCAATTCCAACAGAAACTGTTTATGGATTAGCCAAGAGGCAGAGAAAGTATTTGATGCTTTTTGACCGGAATCAGTAACTTTTATTTTTAATAAGAAAGATTGCATTTCAGATACAGTTACTGCAGGAATGAAAACTGTAGGAGTTAGATTTCTCAAAAGTGAAATAGCAAGAAAACGGAACTTTATTAGTAGCTCCATCTGCAAATTTATCAGGAAAACCAATTGTTTAAAAAAGCTGCTGTACTAATTTCTTAGTGCAACAGCCACAATACGCTCCCCGTGCAAAATTAAGCAGGAAAAGCAAAGACACATCGGTTGTTTTATACAAATAAATACTTATACATTAGTTCCACATACTCATCCAATAGATCATCTTTCCTTATTGAATCATCACCATATGTTAGCCTATCTAACACTGCATCACTAATGTCATTTAAAACGAGAATTGCAATTTCTGGATTTTTAACTTTCAAATCATCCTTGACAAGTTTATGTAGCATGTTCATCATAAGCTGACGGGTTCTTTTTTCTTGTTCTTCTTTAATAGGGGCAAGTTCTGGTTTCTCAAAATAGAGTGCTTTAAGTTCATTGTGTAGCTTTCCAAGATTCTCATGGGCATTTAACAGATTTACCATGAATGTACGCAACCACTCTTTTTTATCCTTATGGTAAATTTCTGCCTCTTGAATAGCCTGATCCGCACTGGTAGAGAACTTATCATTTAGCTTTTGCATAACTTCAAGAAAAAGTTCATCCATATCATTGAAATAGAAGTATAAACTTCCAACAGAAATCCCTGCGGATTTTGCAAACTTTCGAATAGAAGCACCATAATAGCCATTATCATGGAAAAATTCAATGGCAGAATCTATAATTCTTTCTTTAGTATTAGTGGAACGAGACTGTTTGAACTTACTAGACCAATTTTCATTCATTCTTAATCTCCTCCAATACCATTTTAAAGCCTCAAAAAACGGATGTCAATATATTTGATCATTTGTTCAAAATATATTGACATTATGCAGTAAAAAGGTATAATATATTTTTGAACAATAGTTCAAAATAACAATAGTGAGAGGGTATCAAGATGAAAAATGTAGATCACGAAACAAACATGCTTTCGAAAAAGAGCATATTCATTTCAGTTGCGGTAATTAGTTTAGGCTTTTTTATGACCACTCTAGATGCCAGCGTAGTCAATGTAGCTCTACCCGTAATACAAGGGTATTTTCATGAAACGCAAGCTACAGCGGAATGGGTGATTACTGTTTATCTTTTGGTTATTAGTGGCTCTGTATTATGTTTCGGAAAACTTTCGGATATAAAAGGCCGAAAAAAATTAATGGTAATGGGTTTTTCTGTTTTCACACTAAGTTCTATCATTTGCGGACTATCAATGAATTTTCCCATGCTAATTATTGCGAGAGGCATGCAGGCTCTTGGCGGGGCAATGGTGATGTCTTCAGGGCCTGCGATTATAACGGATATAGTCCCAAAAACTAGCAGAGGAAAAGCATTTAGTGCTACAGCAATCAGTCTTTCCCTTGCACTATGTGCTGGTCCTGTTGTTGGTGGAATTTTCACCTCAACCTTTGGTTTTCGAAGTATATTTTATTTAAATATTCCTTTTGGAGTTATTTCAATCCTATTAGCTATTTTGAATTTACCCTCCGATCAGGTTAAGAAAAAAGTGACTTTTGATATTTTCGGAAGCATTTTGTTTTGTAGTTCATTAGCTTTTATTGTCTTTTCCCTTGACATGATGGAAACTCCGGAAGAAAAACTCTTAAGTTTAATATTACTGGCCGTTGGAATCATATTACTCTTGGGATTTATAATGTGGGAAGCTCATTCATCTAATCCACTCCTAAAGATTTCGCTATTTAAGAACAAATCATTTATTGCAGGGAATGGCTCTCTACTTTTGGTTTTTATTATGCAATATGGTTTTATTTATATAACACCGTATTTTTTTGAAAAGCATTGGATGATGTCTGCGTCCGCTGCAGGTCAGGCTATGCTTCCCATTACTGTTGCAATGATGTGCGTGGCACCTTTAAGTGGGATATTGGCTGATCGCTTTAAAATTCATATAATCTGCACTGTTGGGATGCTAATAACAGCAGTGAGCATTTTTATCTTATGCTATGGGTTGACCATAAAAAGTTCCATGCTTTATTGGAATGTATGCTCTAGTACAGCAGGTATTGGTTGCGGCCTTTTTCAGACGCCGAATATGAAACAAATTATGGACAGTGTAAGTGCTGAAAATAGGGGAATTGCGTCGGGAATACGTTCTACAGTGATAAACATGGGAGAGATTTTTGGCGTAGCTATCACAGGTGTTATCTATTCAACTTTTTTGGATATTTTTGATCATAAAGTGCAAGGAAATTCACTTGGATTCGCGTCAGCTACATATGCTTACAGAATTGTATTTCTATCATTGGGAATGATTACGGTTCTTGCTGCGATTATTTCTTTTCTAGGAGGAAAGTCAAAATCAACACTGACCGTAACGAATAATCGTTAGCAAGCTCGCTTCGATTGTAACGCCTCCAAGGGGGGTTACTGGCAATAGTTGCAGTAACAAAAAATAATGTAATAGTAAATAATGGTATAATACCATGGAAGATAAAAGGAGAACAAAGAAGATTTAAAGAAATGACCACTGGTGAAACAATAATTATGGGTAGACAGTGCTTTGAAAAAATAGGAGGTACACTATGGAAACAGAAATATTAAATGTTAAAGATTTAAATGTCAATTATGAAAATATTGTGAAAGGTGCAGAGTATCTAAGAAAAGGTGAAGTTATTGCAATTCCAACAGAAACTGTTTATGGATTAGCTGCTGATGCTTTTAATGAAAATGCAATAAAAAAAGTATTTGAAGTTAAAGGAAGACCGCAAGATAATCCTTTATTGATACATATATATAAATTAGAACAAGTTTATGATATATGCAAAGACATTCCACAAGAGGCAGAGAAAGTATTTGATGCTTTTTGGCCGGGATCAGTAACTTTGATTTTTAATAAGAAAGATTGCATTTCAGATACAGTTACTGCAGGAATGAAAACTGTAGGAGTTAGATTTCCCAAAAGTGAAATAGCAAGAGCTATAATTAAAGAGAGCGGAACTTTATTAGTAGCTCCATCTGCAAATTTATCAGGAAAACCATCAACTACTAGTAGTGAGCATTGCTATAATGATTTAAATGGAAAAATTCCCTGTATTTTAGATGGCGGTCCTTGTTCAATTGGATTAGAATCAACAATTATAGATATGTCTACTCCAGATCCAATACTTCTAAGGCCAGGAGCAATAAGCTTGGAAAATATATGTAATGTAATTCCAAATCTTATATATAAAAAGGATTTATTAACTGTGAAAGAAAATGAAATTCCAAAGGCTCCAGGAATGAAATATAGACACTACGCGCCAGATGCACCAGTAACATTGGTTGAGGGAAATTATTTAAAGACTTCTAAATGGATTAAAGAAAATGCAAATGAGGATAATGTTATAATTTGTTTTGAAGAGTTTCTAAATGATTTTAAAAACTATGAACATATATATAGTTTAGGAAGTTTTAAAATGTTAAATATAGCTGCACGAAAGATATTTGATTTACTTAGAGAATGTGATAAATTAAATGTAAGTCATATTTATATACAAGCTCCCAATGACAGTGGTTTAGGAAACTCTATAATCAATAGGCTAGAAAAAGCAAGTGCAGGAGACATTATTCATATATAAACTGAGTGGGTTAAACCGTAAATGTTCACGGTTACCCTTATTTATGTGTTTCAATGCAATCAAGAATTTGCTCATTATCAATTTTTAATACTGTTAAAGTAGTTTTATTTTTTAGATCATAATAATACACGTTGTATTGATTATTGGATTCACTAGCAACAAAATAAAATCCATTTCCATCTTTAGAAAAACATATTGTCGCTATATCTTGATAACGTCCATCAGTGCTTAAAATGGATTTGGGTTCATTAACATTATTAAAACTATCTAATATAATTTGTTTTTTAAATTTGTCCATTTCTTCTGTTAAAATTATTGCTGATTGTTTATTTGGAGATATGGATACATCTACAATGTTACTTTTTATTGTGCCATAATTTTCTTCATATCTACCATTTTCATCCTTTATTATCATTTTATTATTTATTGAATAATTAAAGTTTTTACTTTTGTTAGCTTCATCCATAAGATTAAATTTTTCTTGCTCAGAATTTTGAAATACTAATATAGAATTTGACGAGTTAGTAAAATCAAAAAATTGATCTGATAAATCTTTTTCATTTTTATCTAATATGTTTAATTTATTATTACTTATATCATATATTGATAAATTAAAATTTCTATGGTCATCTTGGACTGTCCTTAAATAAATTAGATTTTTTTTGTAATTAATTTTTAAAAAATCAACATTAACAACCTTATCAACCACTTTTGTTGTTAACTGCTTTTCCTGATTTGTATTTAAATTCCTTTGAAACAGTTGAGCATACCCATCTTTATCACTTTTTGTATAATATAATATTTTCCCATCATTGGATAAAGAGGCAGTTGGATAACATGTTTTATTTATACTATAAATCTTATTAAGATTTTGTTTTGCAATGTCATACTCATAGTAATTAATAACCTTATTATTAGGGGCGGATATTATAAGTAACTCTTCATTATTATTGTTATCATATTTAATGTTTATATCAGGTTTTGTTTTTGATGGAATAGCATTATCATTAGTTGCTGCTTTTGCAACGCCAAAACTCATAACAGTCACAAGAAATAAAACCAATGACATATTTTTTATAAATTTGCCCTTCATAAAAGCACTCCTTTAAATAAATTATTTTAGAATTAATTATATCTTACACTATAATATATACAAATCAACCATATTATTAATTTATTTGATAATATTATGTAATATAATGCTTTATAATAAATTCTAATAAAAAAGCATCTATAAATTAATATAGACGCTAATGTTTCAAACATAAATAGGGCTGATGGAGAACATGATTAGAACTAAATTTTATCCGATGACTACCATCCGTAACACTCCCATCTTCTATTAAGTGGGAAAAGCAGAGAACTCAAATCTTTGATTTGATGTGAATCGCTTTCTCTTTAGAGTATAACGGTTGCTACGTCCCTGGATAACGATTTCTAAGTTTCAGATGGATGACCTACGGCCTAAAAACTCCACCTGAAACCAAGAACTCTGTTTATTTTAGTGATGCATCTCCACTTGTTTGAAGATAATTAAATATTTCTGTAAACAGAGTTTTAGCAACTGGAGCTGCAGTTGAACCAGCATAATAGTTAGATGGATCAGGTTCATCTATAGATATCAGCATTGTGATTTTAGGATCACTATATGGTGCCATACCTGCAAATGAAGACATATATTTTCCAGGTGCATATCCTCCAGTCGCCGGATCTGACTTTTGTGCGGTTCCTGTTTTTCCCGCTATATCAAGTCCTGGAACTTCGGCAGCAGATCCAACTCCATCACTAACAACCTTTCTCAAATATGTTCTTAGCGTACTAGTAATAGTAGGATTAAGTATCTTTTTTTCTCCTAGATTATTATACGTAGTATCTACCACTTGCTTATTATCTTTGGTATCTGTATGTACTATTTCTTTCATTATGTGAGGTGTGATCCAAGTTCCTCCATTTGCTACAGAATTAAAAGCAGCTAAGTATTGTACTGCTGTCAAAGAAATTCCCTGCCCAAAAGATATATTAGCTAAATCAACATCATTTGTTTTATTAATATTTCTTACTATGCCAGTACTCTCACCAGGCAAATCTACACCTGTTTTCTGACCAAGGTTAAATAAATTTATATATTTAAATAATTTCTCTTTGCCTAATAAATTTACGCCTACATTCACAAATCCAACATTACTGGAATTTTTAATTATATCTTCAAAAGTCTGAGATGGAAAACCTGTCAAATTCCACTCATTAATACGAACACCATCAACAATTACATATCCAGGATCATAAAATCTAGTGGCTTCATTCACAACATTTTCAGACAGCGCAGCATAGGACGTAATCACCTTAAATATAGATCCTGGTTCAAAGGTATTCTGGATTGCATTATTTTTCCATAAATCCTGAGTTGGCGTACTTGTCCCACTTATATTTGCGTTTGGATTGTTAGGATTATAATCTGGCTTACTTACCATAGCTAATATTTCACCATTTTTAGGATTCATCACGGTTATGGTAACTGATTTGGCTTTATTATCCTTTAAGGCTTTTTCTGCTGCGTCTTCTGCAAATATCTGAATTCTCTCGTCAACAGTTAGCTCCACATTCTTTCCATCTACTGGAGCAACATATTGTGGATTATCATATGGAAGTGCATTCTTATTTCTATCCGCCTCTAATACTTCCCTACCAGGAATCCCTGTAAGCTCAGTGTTATAACTTTGTTCTACTCCAGATACTCCTTCTCCTTCTGCATTTGTAAATCCAAGAGTGCTTGCTAAAAAGTTGTTATTTATATAGTGCCTCTGAGCGTCATCCGAAACAATAAGCCCCGGTATCTTCAGTGCCGTTATTGCATCAGCTTGATTCTTTTCTATTTGCCGTGCTAGCGTTGCATATTTAATTGGATTACCATCTGGTGACTTCATATATAATATATTTGTAACTTCCTTTGAAGACATATTTAAAATAGAAGACAATTTTCCTGTTAAAGTTTCCATGGACATACCACTATTTTTCAACGATACTCTTAAAGTATTCATATCTATATCTACCCTATATGCAGCTAAACTCACTGCAAGCTCATTTCCATTACGATCAAGTATACTCCCCCTTTTGGGGCTAATTGTTATATCAGTTTGCCACTGATATAATGCGCCAGTTTTATATACATTACCATTAATATACATAACATAGAAAAGCCTAGATATAAGGCCAAGAAAAACTGTACCAAATATAATCAGTATTATTAATAGCCTTTTAGCGTCAGCTATTTTCTTCATGTGTGTGTCTTTTTTCAAAACAACCAATCCTCCCAATATAATCAATATAGAGCTTTTTATACCAAGCTTTACGCCTTTTATATTTATTCTTTTAGAGTACTATTATTTAATTTGCTTGTCAAAAGGTTGGCTTAGCCTATATAGTAAAATCATTGAATTCCTTGGATTACTTGTATACTTTTTGAAATGAATTTATTGCAATTTATACTTTTAATCGTATAAATACATTTCTTAGAAAAAAATAAGAATTAGCATTGACAAAATATATAACAGTATATATACTTAACAGCGTTAGGTAATATTCAATACAAGAAGGTGAAAAAATGGATTTCGAAAGTTTAGCCCATGATTTCATGGGAGTCATGAATCAGATGCATAGAAGAAATCCCCAGAAGCAGATTAACGATTTCATGCATGGTGAAAATTTTGTACTCTACTATATTTACGAACATGAAGGAAATGTGATTCCAGGTGATATCAGTAAGGCTATGGAAATCACTTCAGCTAGAATTGCAGCGATTCTTAACAGTCTGGATGGGAAAGGGCTGACTTCACGAAGAATTGACCCAGAAGATCGCAGAAGAATTTTGATTGACTTAACTGATGCAGGAAGAGAGCATGTAGAAAAGCAGAATCATATAAGAATGAGCTTTGTAGTCAATATGCTTCAATATCTTGGAGAAGACGACGCAAAGGAGTATATCCGGATTATTAAAAAACTTGCAGATAAAAACTCTGAAGATTTTACAACCTAAGCAGTTACATAACGTAACTGCTTAAGTTCCCACAAATACCTAACAGTATTAGCATTTAACTGTGTTCGTAGAGTGAGGAAAAAACGTGTTTTAATTACTAAAGCAGGGGGAAAGTATGTTAAATTACTAAAATACTTTGAAGAAGCCTATAGAACGTGGTAAAAAATAATTTGAGCTCAGTAATATAACTGAGGATTGGAGAGTGATTGTTAAATGATTAAATTGTTTAGATTTCTAAAACAATATACAACATATATAGTTGTCCTTATTGTACTTCTTTTTGCACAAGTACTTTCAAATCTCTATTTACCCACCTTAATGGCAGATATTGTTGACAACGGTTTAGCTAATAAAAATATTAATTACATTATTAAAATTGGTGGTTTTATGTTGCTCATTGCAGCAGGAGGAACTTTATGCTCAATTATAGCTACCAACCTCTCATCAAGAACAGCAGAAGGTTTTGGAAAGATATTACGCAAAAAAATTTTTGCTAAAGTTGAAAGTTTTTCATTGCATGAGTTTGACAGATTAGGGGCGGCCACACTGATTACAAGAACGACTAATGATGTAACACAAATTCAACAAGTATCAATTTTGATTCTTAGTATGATGGTTACAGCGCCTTTCACTTGTATTGGTGGAGTCATTATGGCCTTGAAACAAGATACATCTTTAACTTGGGTACTTGTGGCTGCCATACCAATACTGTTCGTTATTATTGGTATTACATTAATAAAAGTTATGCCACTATTTAAGGTAATGCAGAAAAAAATAGATAAATTAAATCTTGTTTTACGGGAAAATCTTATGGGTATCAGAGTCATACGTGCTTTTAATCGTATTAATAAAGAAAAAGTACGATTTGATAATGCAAATGTTGATCTTATGGACAACGCAATTAAAACCAATATAATCATGGCTATGTTAATGCCTGTAATGACGCTTATTATGAGCTTGACAACCGTGGCGCTTGTTTGGTTTGGAGCTATTAGAATAGAATACGGAGCAATGAAGATTGGATCACTTTTAGCATTCATTCAATATGCTACTCAAATACTAACCTCAGTACTCATGCTGGTTATGTTATTTGTAATGGTACCTCGTGCTCAGGTTTCGGCAGCTAGAATCAATGAAGTACTTGAAACCGACATTGACATCATTGATCCCGAAAAATCAAAAATAGCAAGTAGTAAAAAAGGTTTTGTTGAATTTAAAGATGTTTCATTTAGATATCCTGGCGCAGACAATCCAGCTCTTAATAATATAACCTTTAGCGCGAAACCTGGTGAAACCACAGCAATTATTGGAGGTACTGGCTCAGGTAAATCAACATTGATTAATTTAATTACACGTTTTTATGATGTTGAAAGCGGTATTGTTTTGGTTGATGGAGTGGATGTCAGAGGAATGAGTCAAAAAGCGCTTCATTCTAAAATCGGTCTTGTACCTCAAAACACAATACTTTTTTCTGGTACCATTGCTGAAAATATAAGATACGGAAAAAAAGATGCTAACATGGAAGAAATTGAGCATGCGGTTTCTGTTGCGCAAGGGACAGAATTTGTCACAGAGATAGAAGGGGGCTTTGATCACCATATTGCACAGGGCGGAACCAATGTTTCCGGAGGACAGAAGCAACGTCTCTCAATTGCCCGTGCCTTAATTAGAAAAGCTGAAATATATATTTTTGATGATAGTTTTTCAGCACTAGACTTTAAAACGGATGCCAAGCTACGTGTAGCTCTTAAACCTGAAATCGCAGATGCTACAGTTTTTATTATTGCTCAAAGTGTTTCAACAGTTAGGGATGCTGATAGGATTATAGTCTTAGATAATGGCCATATATCGGGCATTGGAACTCATGAAGAACTGCTTAAAACCTGTAAGGTATATTGTGAGATTGTAGATTCACAGCTTTCAAAGGAGGAATTGTAATGAGTGAAATACATGGGGGATCATCTAGAAAACCGGTAGAAAAAGTAAAAAATTTCAAGGTGACACTTTTCAGATTGCTTAGATATTTAAAGCCTCAAAGAACCAAATTTATTGCTGTGTTTATATTTGCAATTCTCAGCACAGTTTTTAGTACTATTGGCCCCAAAATTATGGGTAAGGCTATAACCAAAATAGCA
This sequence comes from uncultured Clostridiaceae bacterium, assembly GCA_963725425.1. GTDB lineage: Bacteria > Bacillota > Clostridia > Clostridiales > Clostridiaceae > Clostridium_I. The sequence goes on along the minus strand of CAVRYJ010000035.1, from coordinate 33,140 downwards.
GAAGGCTTTGGAGCTAAAATCATGGCTATGAAGATGCATAAGCCTATTCCAGCAATGGACTTCACTTATATCGGTCAAATTCTGTTAATTCTTTTAGGGTTATATCTTATTAGTGCAGCATTTAGTTATCTGCAACAGTATATTATGGCTGGAGTTGCCCAAAAAACAGTTTATAATATGCGCAAGGAAGTTGATGAGAAGCTTTCACTCTTGCCTCTTAAGTTCTTTGATGCAAGAACCCATGGCGAAATATTGAGCCGAGTTACCAATGACATCGATAATATATCAACTTCACTGCAGCAAGGTCTTACTACACTGATTACTTCTATAGTAACGATTACTTTTGTTGTTGTGATGATGCTTTCAATAAGCCCGTTATTAACAGTTATTGTTATTTTAACTCTACCACTTTATGTTGTAGTAACAAAGAATGTTGCCAAACACTCTCAGAAATACTTTGCTGCTCAGCAAAAATCCCTGGGAGAACTTAATGGTCATGTTGAAGAAATGTACACTGGTCACAAGATCATTAAGGCATTTGGGCGTGAGGATGAATCTATGGAGATATTTAATTCTATTAATGATAAACTCTATATTGCTGGCTATAACGCACAGTTTATCTCAGGTATAATAATGCCTTTAATAGCATTTGTTGGGAATATAGAATATGTTGCTATCTGTGTTATAGGCGGAATCCTAGCAATTATGGGTACAATAACAATAGGTGATATTCTAGCATTTATTCAATATTCGGGACAATTCACTGGGCCAATCGCTCAAGCTTCCAATATAGCTAATATTATTCAATCAACTGTGGCATCTGCTGAACGTATCTTTGAAATTTTAGATGAGGATGAAGAATTGCCAGATCTTACTGATGCTAAAGTAATAGCTTTTCCTAAGGGAGAAGTAAAATTTGAAAACGTAGATTTCAGCTATAAAAAAGAAGAATCACTTATAAAGAATATGAATATAGAAGTCAAACAAGGACAGATAATCGCTATCGTTGGGCCCACTGGTGCAGGTAAGACCACAATAGTTAATTTATTGATGCGGTTCTATGAAATAGATGGCGGTAAAATCACAATTGACGGAGTAGATATAAGAGACATAAAACGTGGTGAACTACGTAATATGTTTGGTATGGTACTTCAGGATACTTGGCTTTTCAATGGCACTATAATGGACAATATCGCTTATGGCAAAGAAGGAGTAGCAGAAGAACAAGTCATTCAGGCAGTAACAGCAGCTCATGCACACCACTTTATTAAGACTCTTCCTGATGGATATAATACAATATTAAATGAAGACGCTTCAAATATATCCCAGGGTCAAAAACAGCTTCTTACTATAGCTAGAGCAATACTTGCAAATCCAACTATTATGATACTAGATGAAGCTACAAGTAGTGTTGACTCAAGAACAGAAGTTTATATACAAAGGGCTATGACAGATCTAATGCAAAATAGAACAAGTTTTGTAATTGCACATAGACTTTCTACAATTAAAAATGCAGACTTAATATTAGTTATGAATAAAGGAAGTATTATTGAGATGGGTAACCATAATGAGCTTCTTACTAAAAATGGTTTCTATGCAGATCTTTATAATAGTCAGTTTACTGGAGCAAACTTAATTAATGGTGCTACATAGAAAATCAAAGTAAATTGAAGTTTCATTTTCTTAATTGCAGGGCATTTTATCATGGTTAAAAAAGTAAGCAATCAACTGAGAAGGTCAATTATAACCTAAGAGAATGGAAAGACTGAATTGGGGAAAAAACTAGAGAGTTGGAATACTATTAATGACTTAATTCAATGACTTATTAGTTACCATGTTAGTTGGAATTCTCGTTTGATGCATTACAACTAACATGGTAACTAACTTATTTAAAATTAATTAATTATACACAATTCTCAAACATTGGTTCAATATACTCTTTAATAAGCTTTATTCTATCCTTAGCACGTGGGATAAAAAGACAAGCAATAGAAACTACCATTTTTTTCTTTTCATTGACATAAATCACATTTCCTCCATCTCCCAAAGCTGCATAGATATGTTCTTTATCATCAATAATCCACCACAGATAGCCATAGGATAGCTTGCCCCATCGGCTATGTTCTTTTGTACTCTCATCTATCCACCTTGTCGGTATAATTTGTTTACTTTCCCATATTCCTCTACTTAGGTATAGCTGGCCTATTTTTGCCATATCCATAGGCGTCAAGAAAAGACCCCAGCTTGCCGGGTTTATCCCTTGCGGATCAACAACCCAGCCACTAGTGTTTTTATCTTTCATAAGGGTCATGTACTCTTCTTTATTACGCAACACTACATTGTGCGTAACATTGATCCCCAGTGGCGAGAATAAATTTTCCGTAGCGAAATCAAGTACTGATTGACCTGTCGCTTTTACGAGAATGCCCGACAAGATATGTGCTCCTATGAGGGGAGTATACCTAAAATCTCCTATCTGCCCTTTACCTCCTAATAAATCCAGTGCAGCTTTTATCCAGTTATCGCTGGTGAAGAACTTTTCGGTATGGTTTCACCTTATATTTATACGGGGCTGTCATAGTGAGCATATTCTTAAGCGTGACGGTCTGTATGGTTTTCTCACCTGTTTTAACAGTGTAATCAGGGAAGAAATCCAATACTTTCTGGTCAATACTTTTGATATGCCCATTCTCTATGGCGATACCAATCAATGCAGAAAAAATACTTTTTGTTACCGATGCTACATGAACGGGGTTAGCAGCGGTATATCCATTATAGTAGTTTTCATATAATGTTTTACCGTTTTTTAGCACAATTATGCCTGCAGTGTTGTTATAGCTACTGTTTATTATCTTTTCTAACCATATGTTTTTTCTTTGATTCATATGTTACCCCCTTACAAATATAAGTCATCACCCACCAGTGTTTCTAAGTTCATGCAAGATACCTCCCTGTTTTGGAATTCAGATTGTCTCTCAGACTCTCTGGTGTTCCTTTAGCAATAATCTCGCCGCCCTTGTCCCCACCTTCCGGACCAAGTTCAATGATATAATCACAATTCTTTAAGACCTCTACATTGTGTTCGATGACAATCACAGAATTGCCACTGGCAACCAGCTGATCTAATAGCTTTAGTAACAATGCCGTATTTGTTCTTTAGAATCCGCACAAAACTAGCTGTTACCTGCAGACTCTCATAGACCTCCAAAAGGAGAGTTGTTTTATCTGGAATGAGTTGCTCCAGATTGATATTTTTAAGATTATGGATTAGTGCTCCTTGAATCTTGATTTCTTCCATATGCTCACCTCTCTGAATGGATTTGCAGCATATTAGAAAAGAATGGGCTCAATGGGAACGTAGATGTCTAACTTATGGATATGGCTCTCGCTTACGTAGGGATTATTGCGATACACTTCAAATGGATAGGAGTTTCTTGGAACATAACCACTTCTGGTGATCCACTCCTGATACATGTAATTCCAGGCATCGCTGTAGTGCTCCTGCTGAATCTGAAAATGTCCCACCGCATACAGACCGCCTTCTAACTTCATGTTTCCAAGGATTCCATCTTCCTGAATGCGAATGTCCTTTGGCACCGTCAGACACAGACTGGTACGGAACTGGCTCGCCTCTGCGAATTCGGGATTGTCATGATACATGGCAAGCAGCCAGTTCTGACCATCCACAAGAAAGTGCTGCTCCTTTGCATAAGCAAATAACGTCTGCATAAGATTCGCATACTCTTTCGCTAATGTCTCATAAGTGCCTGTATATCTCACATAAGCCACCTGTTTTTCCTGCAGATTTTCTATGGTAATCTGCCCGGTCACGGGAAACAGATTGCCTGCCCATTCTTTCTTCGCTGTGTTCTTATTGTACTCAGATAATAAAAAAGAATCTTTGCAATTCTTGCTATATTCCTTCCGATATTCTCTTGGACTGGAACCATAATAATTCTTAAATGCCCGGGAAAATACGGCTGAATCCGTATAGCCCAGCTGATAGGCAATGTCCGTCATATTTTTATCTGACCGGTGTGCCAGCAAAAAAAGTGCCCTCTCCATACGAATCCGGTTCACATAATGGGCTAACGGCTCATGTAACAGGCACTGAAAGATCCTGCTGAAATGATATTTGGAAAACCCAGCGACACTTCCAAGCTCCTCAATGGACATGGACTGTCCTAAATGATGCTCCATGTAATCCTGCACTTTATGAATTCTTCGTATGTACTCTTCCTGACACATCTGTTTTGTCATATGATTTCCTCCTACTCCTGTTAATCCCAGAATAACAGAACTGTACTATATTTGAGTATATTACAAGTTTGGATCTTCTACAATTTTCTTTATGGAAGCAATTATGTTAGGTTTTAATCTATTTAAGTAAGTTTCTTTTCTTATAGCCGGAATTTTAACCATTAAAATCAATATTAAGTTTTTTATCCTAGATTTATAGTTCTTTTGAGGAAAATCATATATATTAAGTTTCTTGTAAGCCTTATAGTCACCAATAAACGGAAATCTTAAATTACCCCATATTTCATCTCTAGCTATCTTCCAAAAACCTGTTCCAAGAAAGGTATAAGGCTTATGGTAATCCATAATTGAAAAATGAGTAACATTCAGTGCTAAAGAATATAACTGTTCATCAATTTCCTTAGATGTTTTTTGCTCATCAGTTACAAATCCTACTATGTTTGACATCTGCCATTGTGCATATCCTTCTAGTATTTGCCTTAGATTAGGAATCTGCTTTAAAGGGCCAGATAGGATAAATCCCAATTGTTTGCCAGAAAGAGAGGGGGTGTGTGCATTAAAAAATGATCTGTCAAAGTACCTTTTCCAGATAGAAGATAAATACCTGTCTTTAATGGTTCCAGCAAAGATTATTATATCTGCAGTTTTCATTTTGCTATTATAAAAGTCAATAAAACCATCTTTACCAGTGTAAGCACATGTAAAATCGTAACCACACCTTATGCACCCTAGGCACCCGCCTTTTATATCTATATCTTGAAGACTTATTAGCTCTATATTACTAGAGAATGAGTTTCTAAATTGCTCTATCATGTTTTTTAAATTACTGTCTTCTAAAGAATCAGTTACTATAACCATTTTTTTACTCAAAACATCTATTTTATCAGAATTTGTTTCAGAATTATATTGTATAGGAGAATAGGATATTGAGCTATAATTTTTAAAAGTAACTCTTCTATTTTCTATTGCATCAAAATAGTTCCGGGCAAATTGCAACAAATTTTTTCTTTCACTTTCTTTTTCTAAATCATCCATATGTGCTGAGAAATAATCTACATAGTTCATATTTAAATCATCACAAATAGAATTCATATAATTTATTGCAGTATGGTCCAATAACTTAACTGATGTAGCCAAGATTGAAGTATATTTTCCCTTAAAGACAGCTTCTACATTTCTTTCAAAAATTAATTCTATAAATCTTTTATATTGTGAAGAAACAAGGAAAAAATAAAGAGGAAATCCCCAAATAACTCCATCACTGCTCTTAATTTCATTAATAATACCATCAAAAACTTTTTTATCTTTTTCTATCTGACCAATTCTCTCAGCAATATTAATTATTTTTAATTCATGTTGGCTAAATTTTTTTTGAATATATTTAATATACTGCATTGTAACACTGAGGTCACCTTTAGGGCTTCCATTTAATACTATAATTTTCATATAAAACAGCTCCTATTTGGGTTATTTTTTTATCAAATCATCTAATTTAACATAAGGATTTTTATATCTCAATTTGCCAGCAGTTTTATTTAAATATTGTATTGATTGCTGAGGGCATAAATTTATACATCGAAAACATTGTTCACATTTATGGAGCCAAACAGGTTTACCCTTTCTTAATTTAATATTTTGAACTGGACATACTTTTTCACACAGTCCACATGAAATACACTTATCATCAGTGGAAAAAGGTATGTCCAGCCATGGAAAAATCAAAGATACAAAGTGATTAATAAATCCAGTATTTATAATACGTTGCTTAAGAGGACCCCTTTCAATTTCACATTCATTTTCATCTTTTATAAGTAATGATATTTCGTCCAATCTTTTTTCTGAAGCAGTAAATAAAGGTTTTAAGTTATTCATAGAATGTTCCTTTTGTGAAAGTGTATAATTATTAGGCATAATCACTGAAAATCCTGCTGAAAGTTTTAGCTTTCTAGAACGAAGTCTATTAGCTAATACAAGTAAAGAACCAGCTACTTGTGTATGATTAGTAGTTATAGCAAATAAATAATTAACCTTATTTGTTTTTGATATTTTTTTAATGAATTTAGATACTATTTGAGGAATACCCCAAATATACACAGGATAAATAATACCAACTATTTCTGAAGAAAATAAAATTTTCCCCTCTTCTTTTATAGCACTAGTAATTGGTATGACTTCTGTATCTCCTAATTTCTCAGCTAAATCTTGCGCTACTTTTAATGAGTTTCCTGTTCCAGAAAAATAATAAATTGTAGTTTTCATAATTTCCCCCTGGTATAGTTTTCTTTTCATAGTTTCTTATTTACATTGTCTAAATAATTTTTGTACCAGTTTATAGTGAAGTCATAGAAGTCTAATCCAAAACTTAGAGTGGAAATTTCAAAGTTATTACCATGATTTCTAAGCATTTCCTTTACATCTAATAAATTATTTTTCAATCTAGTTAAATCTTCTATATATGTATTTATTGAATTAGTTATCTCTTCATTATCTAAATTATCGAAAAAAAATATTTTAGATAATGCACTTGCAGTACTGGTTTTAGAAACTTCTATTGGAGATTTGAGCCATGTCATAAACTCTTCTTTACCTTGTTCTGTTATAGAGTATATTTTCTTTAATTTGCCATTTGTTGTGATTTCCTCAAGACATATTAACTTCTTTTGTACTAATCTTTTTAAGCATGGATAAATGCTACCAAAACTGGCATCCATAAAATTCGAAGTACTGATGCTCATTGTCTGCTTAATATCGTAACCAGTCATGTTCCTAGTCATAAGAAAACCAAGTATTATAAATTCAGTCATTTAAGTTAACCCCTTTCATATATTACAATCCATATATCTCAACGTTATATATCGTTACGATATATAATGTGATGATATTATTATACATATTTATATGTCTGTTGTAAATACTTTTTTTAATTGTGATTGTTAACGATCCTGGGGTACGGCAACGATTAAAAAGCAGCCATAAGACAGTATCCTCCATTTTGATGAAATATAAATCAAAAATTGGACTACTATTTTGTGGCTGCTATAACGTAATTTGAATATTGTGTATTAAGTTTACTATAGATTATGTTTATTATATTAATAGAAATAAGTCTGACTTAAAATAAAATTTTTTATATGCCAACTATACCAAACACCAATTATAATTTTCTTAGCAAAACGTGATTAAAAAGCGAAACGCTTTTGTATGGCTCTAAATCTGATACCTTCATTTCAATATTAAATACTTTATCTATCCATTGTGGCTCAAGTTTTTTATTTTCGTTACTCTGTAAACCAAAAAACGTCTTTAGGCCTAATATTTTTTCAATTTTAAGATTGAAACCCCACTTTGTTAACTCTTCGGGATTATACACATACACTGTACCAAAAGTGTTTGAAATGTGTCCACCTTCAAGTAAATCAACAGCACCATCTATATCATTTGCAATAGCTTTGGACATAATTCTACCGTCATTATTATTTTTTACTATAGATAAAACTCCGCCACTTTTAAGTATACGTGAAAATTCTTTCACAATTTCGGCTCGTTCCGAGGCAAACTCCAATACATTATGACATACAATAACATCAAAAGTATCGTCACCGAAATCATTCAATTTTTCAAATTTCCCGATTATCTGTGTGTATTTATTTTCGCATTCACGTTCTTCAATCATATCAGCGTTGGGGTCAATTGCGATAACTTCGTTATTTTTGCCAAATAATTTGCTGTAGTTCCAAAGCCACTCCCAAAATCCAGAATTTTCAAGTTTTTAGTTTCAATATGTCTTTCTAATTGCGCCCATTTAAGTTTATAAAGCATTAGTGTGTTTGGGCTTTTAATATTATTTTTGAAATTTTGTAAATATTCGTTAAGCATTTTGTTTCCCCTCCTAGTATAAATAATCTGTAGTTCACTTTTTTTATGATTCCGACGTAACTTTTAAGAATATTATACCATTAGATACTATTTTTACAAACCTATAGCTGTCACAATATGTATGATTTTTGTGTTGGTATTATTTCATGTCACAAGATTATGGATTCTATATTTTGTGACATCACAAAAGGAATATATGACTTACTGGATAACGATTTCTAAGTTTCAGGTGGAGAAAAAATCCACCTAAAACTTAGAACTCTGTTTATCGTCACCATAATGTTTTTTTGGTATTCTATCTTCATAATCTCTAAGATATTTAAAAAATTTTTCGTCAAATGTATACCACTTCATTAAATATTCGCCTATGTAATAAAAGAGCTGAACAAGATAAAATGAATTTTTGACATTATTAGGAATTCAATATATACCAAAGTGGTAAATAAGTAAATTGTTGGACAATATATCAGGTGATTTTCTTTTTGGGCGTATTCTTCTTCATAGACAATTTACCCATGGTTACTTTCTTTATTGGAATTGCTAATTTACCGGATATGATAGGAACGGGTGGACTGGATCTTTTCATAGTTAAGCCAATCAATTGTCTGTTTAATGTAGCGACAATTAAGTTTGAAATTAGTTTCATACCTAATATTTTATCCTGATTCCAAGAACTCTATTTTTGCTTCCACATGGTAGTTGTGGCAAATGGACGCAATCCAATACTATAATAGAACTGTTGTGAAGAACCTACCAAAGCTGTCTTTGCTCCAAGTTTTCCAACCCGTCGGATTCCCTCTAAAACCACTGCCCTTCCTAAGCCCATCTTGCGATAATCGGGATCTGTTGCTACAGGTTCTATTACTGCATAACCTGCTTTGGGATCATACCACATACCACAATAAGCAGCAAAATTTCCATCAGGTGCAACTGCGGCCACCTTTAGACTTAGGTCCACATTAGGACGAATCATCTCTTCTTGCCCAAGTTGATCTTTTTCTTTAGAAATTTGGAATTCTCCTTCACCATTCAATTGGTGATTAAATCCTTTCCATAATACACGCCTATATTGATTTATGTCATATGTTTCCTTTAGGGTAGTAATATGAAATCCTTCAGGCAAATCATATGCTGTGGAGGTTTTATCCAAATAAAAAATCGCATCACTTTCTTTCTGCTCTGTGCTAGCAAAGCCGCTATTCGCTGCAATATCCTGAAATTTTAAATCAGTATCTGCAATCATAACGCCAAATTCTCCATCCTTACAAAGACTATCTTTCGCATATAATAACATATCCTTTTTCAAGATGCATATTCCGGAAAAGTTAAGCAAAAAGCTTTCCCAAGTTTACAATCAAAGGTTGCCACCCCTATTATTTCCTTCTCATCCTCCCATAAACCAATTTTACCTACAGCATGCTTATCTAAATGGCCATGTGTTGCCATCCAATCCCATCTGGTGTATGTAAATTCTGCGTATCCCAATTTCACAAAAAATGTCCTAACCTTATAATAATCTTCTGTAATGCCTGCTTGTTTTGTATAATTTCTAAACCGTATTGACATATTATCACCGCCTTTTTATTACTATTATAAACACTATTTAATACACTATAAATGCCAACTTTATCTATAATCATTCTATTCACTAAAAAATAGATGAGGGATTAAAATATTTTCAATCCCTCATCTTAGTCATCTTCAAAAAAGCAAACCAATATGCTAGTCTATTTCAGATGTCGCATCATTTTTTATATAAAATTTTTCGCACAGTTTCATATGCTAGTCCATATTCCAGAGATATCTGTTCTAGACTACAACCGTTTTCATATTGTTGTTTTATATTTTTATTTCTATTTTCAAAATAACGTCTAGAACCATTTTTTTCGCCCCATCTTATATGTTCTTCTCCACTTGGTATATATAGAACTTCACCGCTTATATGTTTTTGGATTTCCATTAATAAATGTTTTGGTAATACTTCTGCTGCATTTAAATATTTCATAATATCCGCTCCCTATTTATCAGTTATAAATAAAGTGCAGAGTTCAGCAGATAGTTAACCTATTACTCCCATACAGAAGTAGTTTTTACTATTGCTTACTCTGCATGGGATAATTTTTGATCTAGGCTATTTCGCAATATAATTCTTCTTATCATTAAAATTTCACCTCCAAAGACATTTGAGTTTAAGGTTTGTAATAGAGCCGCATAGCTAATTTATATAACACTATATGTTATATAAATTACACGAAGCACCATGTAATTAGACAATATAAGAGTATTAAGGTTTCTCATATATTACAAATAATACTAATTATATCACATAAACACACTTGTTGGAATTATGTTGAGCTTTATTTTCAGCCAATCAGATTATTATGAATGGTTGTATTTTAGATTATTAATCTTCTATGAATAATTTGTATAAGAAACAGAATACAACATAACTTCTAATTCGCCTTTGGTTGTACAGAGATGCTGGTATTACAACAGTGAAAATGGTAAAATATTAACCAGAAGCTGTGAAAACTAGTAAAAGTAAATAAATTAACTAGAATTGTTATGACTTACCATACTATAATTCGTCTTCGAAATTAAACGAATACCTAATAAACAGATTTCACCTAGGTAGAAAATATTTTTAAAATATAAAAATTACAAAGGAGACTGGAAAATGAAGAAGAAGAGTTTAAGCATTTCTATTGCATTAAGTTTAGCAGCAACTACTATATTACCAGCAGCTAGTGTTTTCGCAGACACTACAACTACAACTACAACTACAACTACAACTACAACTACAGCACCAGCGTCAACATACGGTATTGAATACGAGGGTCACGTTCAAAATATCGGATGGCAAAAACCTGTAACAACAATTGGTGATCAAGCAGATATTGCTACTGTGGGTGAAGCTGGTACTAATGGACAAGGGTTAAGAGTTGAAGCATTAAAAATCACAGGAACTAATTTACCAGAAGGTGCAAGCATTACATACCAAAGCCAAGTACAGAACATTGGGTGGCAGAAAGCAGTTACTACAACTGGAAACACAACTATAGATTCTGCAGCAGAAGCGGGAACTAATGGACTAGGTCTTAGAGAGGAATCATTTAAAATAACCTTAGCTGGTCTTCCAGGATATGCAATAAAATATGAAGCACACGTTCAAAATATTGGATGGCAGGCTGCAGTTCAAACTGCAAATGGAACAACTATAAGTTCAGCAGCAATAGCAGGTACTATTGGCAAGGGTCTTAGACTAGAAGCTCTAAGAATAGAACTTGTAAAAACTGATGATGAAAAGACAGCAGAAATTACTGGAATAAATGCAGTACAAGCAGCAGAAACTTCTGGATTTTCAGTAGATATATTAGCAGCTACAAAAGCTGTTACAGCTGTACAGGATACTATAGAAAATGCAGAATTAACTGCTAGAATAGCAGCTATACCATTAGCAGTAAATACAGCAATTACTACAAGTGGAGCTGCACAAACCGCTTATACAACAGCAGGTGGATTAACTACAGATGCTGTTTATACTTCTGTTACTACAGCTAGAACAGCATTAAAAGATGATTTAGCAGCAGCTAAACCAGTTCAAGCTACTATTGATACAGATACAGCAACATTAACAGCAGCGACTACTTCCTTAGCCGCTGCTACAGCTGCAAAAGCATCTGTAAAAACAACTGCAACTGCTGCAATTGCTGCGACTACTGCACCTATGGCAGCTTATATAGCAGCAGGTGGATCAAGTACAGACACTATTTATACTACTGTAACTACAGCAAGCGCTACATTAACAGCTGATTTAGCAGTAGCAGTGCCAGTTCAGGCTACTATTAATACAGATACAACAACATTAACAACTGCAACAACTGCATTAACAAATGCAACTGATGCATTAACAGCTATTACTGCAAGTGGAACTGCACAATCTGCTTATTTAGCAGCAGGTGGATCAGCTACAGACACTGCTTATACTGCTGTAACTACAGCTAGAACAGCAGTAACAACTGATTTAGGAGCAACTTCACCTATTGTTACAGATACAGCAACGTTAACAGCAGCTACTACTGCATTAACAGCAGCAACAGCAGCAAAAGCAACTGTAAAGACAGCAGCTACAGCAGCAATAGCGGCATCTACAGCACCACTGTCAGCTTATATAGCAGCAGGTGGATTAGCTACAGATGCTATTTATACCGCTGTAACTACAGCTAGCACAGCATTAACAGCTGATTTAGCAGCTACTGCACCAGTACAAACTACTATTGCTAGCGATACCGCTGCATTAACAGCAGCAACTACTGCATTAACGACAGTTACAACTGCAAAAACAGGTACAAAGACAGCAGCAACGGCAGCAATAGCGGCATCTACAGCACCATTGGCAGCTTATATAGCAGCAGGTGGTTTTGCTACAGATGCTATTTATACCGCTGTAACTACAGCTAGCACAGCATTAACAACAGATTTAGCGGCTACTGTTCCAGCTCAAGCTACTATTGCTGCAGATACAGCAGTACTAACAGCAGCAACTAATGCATTAACAACAGTTACAACTGCCTTAACATCTGTAAAAACAGCAGCTACAGCAGCAATTGCTGGGACTACAGCACCAATGGCAGCTTATATAGCAGCAGGTGGGCTAACAACAGACGCTGTTTATACCGCTGTAACTACAGATAAAACAACATTATCATCTCATTTAGCAGCAGTTATGCCAGTTCAGGCTACTATTGTAACAGATACGGCAACATTAACAGCAGCTACTACCTCATTAACAGCAGCTACAGCAGCAAAAACAGCTGTAACAACAGGAACAGCAGCAATTACAGCAACTACAGCACCAATGGCAGCTTATATAGCAGCAGGTGGATTAGCTACTGATACTGTTTATACTAATGTAACTACAGCTAAAAATGCATTAACAGCTGATTTAGCAGTATCTGTGCCAGTTCAAGCTACTGTTGTTAGCGATACAGCAACATTAACAGCAGCTACTACCGCATTAACAGCAGCTACAGCAGCAAAAACAGCTGCGAAAACAAATTAATGCGTTAATCTAGAAATGTGGGATACACTAAAATTATAATAAATTGCTTTGCAATTTATTAAGTGGAGAATTGAAAATTGAGAATTGAGAGTTAATGATGTTTTTCTTCGCCTTGCTCAGAAAAACTAATAATTAGTTTTAGATTTTACGTAGCTTTGCTACATAAAATCAACATTAACATTAACCCTCCACTCTCCACTCTCAATTCTCCACTTTCTTATTTTAAAACACCCCCATAATAGTATATAGTATCAGCATTATATACTGTTATTTGATATTGATATTAAGGGTTAACGTGAAGATGTAATACTATATATTAATATATATTTCTTATTGGCTCGATCCACAGGCTGTATATTAATTGGGGATTTATTTTTGTAGTTTATCCCATGACTACCATCCGTAACAATCCCATCTTACTCTAAAGAGAAAGCGACTGATGAAACTACTAAGTGACTAGCACCAATCAAAGATTGGGCTATCTACTTATCACACCAAATCAAAATTTTTAGAAATTATACAATCCAAGTATATGCAGTTGGATATTTACTACTATTGTTAGGGATAAGAAAGGATGCTGATTATATATAAATGAACTGTCAAAATGAAAATCACAAAACAAGTACTTCTTTTAAACGATGTCAGCACGAAGGGGTGGAAAAATAATGTTGATTTCAGTTTTTCTCATTACTCTATGCATCATTACACTTGCAGTTATTTTACTAGTACAAAGTCAAGGAAAAGTAAAACCATTTTTAGATAAAAACGGTAAAGTAATAAAAGGTAGTATTTCGCAGAAAAGCCTATATTGAGATTAACGGAGTAAAGATGGGAATGATTATTAAAAGTGAAAATGCATCAAATCCAGTACTGCTTTTTGTTCACGGAGGCCCTGGTATGCCAGAATATTGGCTTACTGAAACATATCATACGGGACTTCGAGAAATATTTTACGGTAGTATGGTGGGATCAGCGTGGCTCAGGTTTATCCTATAGCAGTGATATCTCAGCAAAAACAATGACAACAAGACAGGTTGTATCTGACACAATAGAAGTAACAAACTATCTGCGTAAGCATTTGGGACAAGATAAAATATACCTTATGGGACACTCATGGGGTTCATATATAGCATTGCAGGCAGCAGCAAAATCACCTGAGTTATACAATGCTTATATTGGTGTTGGGCAAATATCAAATCAAATGGAATCAGAGAAAATGGCATATGAATATATGATTAAGTACTACAAGGTAACAGGTGATGAAAAAACTGAAAAGAAGCTTCAGGCAACACCTATTGAAACAATAGATTATCTACCAGATGCATACAATAAAATAAGGGACGATGTGATGCATAGAGCAGGAATTGGTACAACGCATAAAATGAAATCAGTAGTCACTGGAATTTTTATGCCAGTTATGTTGAATCGTGAATATACCTTGATGGAAAAAATTAATATATGGCGTGGAAAAGCATTTTCAAATTCTACTATTTTAAATAGTGAACTTTACAGGACAGATTTGAGTAACACCATAACAAAAATTGATATTCCGGTATATTTCTTTTCGGGAATATATGATTATACAGTAAACTATTCCATGTCAGAAGCTTATCTTAAAAAACTTCATGCGCCTTTAAAGGGATTTTATCTTTTAAGGAATCTGCTCACAGCCCAATATTTGAAGAGCCTGAAAAAGTGGGACAGATTATACGGGAGGATGTGCTAAAAGGTAAGAATGGTTTCTTACACACATTGATGCATTGATCTAGAAATGTGGGATAGTTCCCTTTAAATCGTCGTTTGAAAACCTCCTCCTTTATAATTAGCGATACTTATTATAAAGAGGGATATACGACAACTGTATGTGGTATATTATTTATAAATATTAATAATTTCATTTGCCTTTGACACAAATTCTACTTTTAATTTCTCTGGCTCTATTATTTCAATTTTATTTCCGTAAGTCAAAAGTATTCCCTTCCAACCAATTTCATTCTCTGGTACAGTAAGTTGTACTATAAAATCTCCATCATCTAGGCTTGTAATGCATCCATTAGAGAAATATTCCTCAAAATAAATACGTATGGATTCTTTGCATAATAATTTTACATCCATATATTCACAAGTATCTTGTTTTTCTTGCTGAAGCCGTTTCAATTATTTCTAGATATTCATCAATATTACTGCCTTCTCGTGAAGCACTAAAATCAAGCTTTATTTTGGGACTTATATTCTTTCCTTCTTTAGAGATACTCAGTAGTTTTTCCAATGTTGTCTCAAGTTTTTTATTATTATAAGCTGAACGCATTCCCATTAATGCAGTAATAATAAAAAGATAGTCTTCTGTATTGGTTATTTGTTTTTCAAACTTAAAGCTATCAACAATTCCATATCTACCATTGGTCCCCTGTATAGATGTAATAGGTATTCCTGCTAAATTTAATGTTTCGATATCACGCTGTATAGTTCGAGATGAAACCTCGAACTTTTTTTGCTAATGCATTTGCATTTACAATATCACGATTTAATAAGTATGTAGTTATTCCAAGCAACCTACCTATTTTCATTTTCATTCACCACCTCCATATAACATTACCGACAAAACCCACGCTAAGACAATAAATGGGTAAAAGAATCAACTTTTACCCACTCTAAGGTTTTATCTATTATTAAAATTTAATAAGCTTTCATCAAAATTTTTATGGGTCCTTTGAAAAAAATAAAACAAGAGTAAAAATACTCTTGTTGATGAACAATATCAGAACATTCCGGAGTTAAAATTTTTTAGTAAAACAATACGATAACTTATCAAAACCTTTGGACTCATAAAAATCATGTGCTTTTGTGCGTTGAAATCCGCTATTTAATATAAGTCCAGAAAGTCTTTTCTCTAAAGCATAATTTTCAGCATGTCTAAGAAGTTTAGTGCCTATTCCTTTTTTTGAAAATTCTCTTGTACAGCAAGACCATTGATTTTTAAGTATCCTATTTCGTATTCCAAGGCCATTGTTTGTACCAACGTAATACAACCTACTATCTTGTTTTCAAACAATGCGACAAATGTTTTGTAATTTTCATCTTTATTCATTCTTTCAAACCTTTGGAAAATATTTTCAGCATTGACATTGTGATTTCCTAATTCATTATTCCATAACAATAATATTTCAGAATAATCATTTGCTTTAATTTCACGGATTTCAATATTCATATTCAACCTCCGATAATATAAATAATTTTTGCTTCGTAACATTTTACAATCACGCAATAATTAATATGCAAATCATAACATTGTGTAATGCATATAACCATTTCGTAACGTGAGTGAATTATAAGTATTTATCCATTTTATGTCTTAGAATGCATTTTGTCGGAAATGTTGGCAGTACCCCAATATCTACTGATTTACATCATATCAAGTCCTGTTAAAAAACTCTCTGGAACTAACATTTCGCCTCCACCTACTCCTAAATCTATTCCATCATCGTTTTTTCCATGAAAGTCACTCCCTCCGGTTATAACCAAGTTATTCTGTTTTGCAAGATCATAATTTTTTGTGTATATGACACATCTTGTGATGGATGTATACACTCAATTGCATCTAGCCCGGTGTTCTTAAGAGACTTGACTAACATTTGATCTCAAAGTGGTTTAATCCATACTGTGCGGGGTGAGCCAATGATACAACACCACCAGCATCATGTATTATTTTGGATACCACAGAAAAGGGCTGGTTGTTATACTCAACGTAGGCGGAACCTCCTTTATGTAGGTATTGAGAAAGTGCATCTTTTACAGTTCCAGCATAGCCTTTTGAACTAAAGTCCTAGCAAAGTGCAAACGAGTTACTGTACTTTTTTTCGCTAGCTCATCCATATATGCATAATCTATATCAATTCCAATGGCACGAAGAGCATTAATAATAGCTTTGTTATGCTCATAACGTAACGTTTTCAGCTTTGCCATGTAGGCTTTTATTTCACTTGCGTTAAACAAATACCCCAAGACATGAATATCAATCTTTTCGTTGTTTACACAGCAAAAAGAATTAATCTCTACACCATTAATAAAACATATGCCCAAAATCTCAGATTGCTTTCTTGCCTCATCCAAACCATCTATCGTGTCATGGTCGGTAAGAGATATTGCAGATAAGCCCTTTTTCTGTGCATAAGACACTAACTCAGCAGGTGTATACGTACCGTCTGAGTATACTGAATGGGTATGAAGATCAATGTACCTCATCTTTAATCACTCCTTATTTCTAAACCATCTTTTCACTCTTTTTTATTTTGCACATCAGCTCAACAAATGTCAACCTTTTTGGTAATTTTTATTATTATTGGCTTCTTATCCTGTAATAAGTTGTAGCGCAATGTGACGATCAGATCATATTCTCCATTATCATGGCATTCAGGCAGTTCCGGTAAGGTCCGATGCTGATAGCTTAAATTAATTTCGCAGAATTTATTACCTTTATTTTATTAAATTTTATTTGAAAATTGTTAACCAAAAATTGAATAGCCTATGCATAATAGGTAATTTAAGATTTATTTAATAATAAAAGAAGTCTAACCCCATGCAATAAATCCACATAGGGTCAGGTAATATTGGTTTATTATTAATTATCGGTGGTTCTTTCCAGCAACTTATTCAGCTGGTTTTGTCATATCAACTACACCATGGGGATGTTGAGGTGGTGCATAGATAGAGTATACTTTAAGTGGTCTATTGCCTGTATTGATAACATTGTGCCAGGTACCAGCAGGTATCATGATTGCAAAGTCATCAGATACCTTTGCTTGAAAATCTTGCTTGTTTTTACTTCTTCCCATTTTAACAATTGCTTGTCCGTTTTCAATACGTATGAATTGGTCAACGTTTGGATGAACTTCTAAACCTATGTCATCACCAACCTTAATGCTCATCAAAGTAACTTGGAGATGATTTCCTGTCCATAAAGCGGTACGGAAAGTATTATTTTGCTTGCTGGCTTCATTAATATTAACTACGAAAGGTTGTGGCCCATAATCTTTCAATACAATTGGGTCATTACCCATTGCTGATTGTGAGGAATCAAATCTTGAACTATACTCCATTTCATCATAAATAGGAATATAGGGGTCATACATTGTGGTACTAGCAAAATAAGGGCACGAATAGGTGCTATAATCATTATATATACTGTCTGGATTATACCTTGGCGTATCATCACAATAAGGATATGGATACGTCCTATAAGTTCTATACATATTGTTCCTTCCTATCATAGTGTTATAAAATTATAATATGCTTTAGGTTTTGCAAATGTGTTTGTATATCTAAACAATATATTGAAAGTCCTAAGGCGTAAATTTGTAAATTAAATTATAATTGTTCTTCTTGGAATTAAAAATAAAATATACAAATGGATGTAATAAAATTTTACTTATATACGAATATATATAATATGAGTTTATATTTTCAAATTATTATACATAGAAGGAAGGTCTAATTGTGTTAAAGTCAATCTCATCTTTTAATAACAAGAATATTTCATTACCTTTGAATAATAAAAAAGGCAAAACAAATGATGATGAAATTAAAGCTCTCCAAAGCCAAGAGAATGATCTAAAAAAGCAACTACAAACAGTACGCTCAGATAATTCAAATATGGATGCTAATCAAATGACAATAAAATCATTGCAAAAGCAAATTCAGCAAATTGATTCAAAGATTCAGCAAATGCAAGTAGATAATGCTGTTACTAATACTAATACTAATACTAATACTAATACTAATACAACCACAAATACTAAAACTAATACTAAAAATAACAGTGCAACTATTAATAGCACTGAAGAAGATACACTAATATCTAGTTCTGCTTTATATAAACAAATGAATATGGTTAACGCTACGAGAAAATCATTTAAAGGTCAATCGGCAGTGTTAAAGTCAGATGCAGCTCTAGATGAAGGTAGTGGAGCACAAAATCTTGCTGAATCTGAAACACAGCAAGCTGACAAAGATGACGCAAGTGCAGATGCTTTAAGCAGTAAATTAGGTAAATTAAATAATAATATTACAAAAACATTAGAAAATAGCAATAGTAAAATTAGTGAAGTTCAAACACCAAAAGCTGACAAAGATGACATAAGTGCAGATAATATTAATAGTAAAACAAGTAAAAATATTAAAAAAGCATCAGAAGCCACCAATAATAAAATGGATGAAAATAATTCAGATAAAGTTAAATCAATAGATGTACTTGCCTAATTTATTTCCCCACTCTATGCTAAAAACTATTCCACCGAAAATCCTTGGGTTTTAGCATAAAGTAGGGAAATTTTTGAACAGATTAATAAATTATAGCCTACGGGGTCGTTAACTATAAACTATTAGAAGGAGCATACTTTGTTAATGCCTTTGCACTGTTACTTCAGGATACTTAGAAGATTTACTACCAATAAAAGGTTCTTTCATACCTTTTATATATTTGTTAAAAAATGATAATGTATAATCATTTACGATTTGTTCCTGTCGTTTTCCATCAATACTTCCTAAAAACCCTAACTGTTTACCTATGGGAAACAACACTGACAAATCGGTAAAGTTATAATGACTTGCACCGTTAACAGCTACAGTTATATAATTTTTTTGTTTAGGATTGTATCCAGCAATAATCGCATTTTTAGATGTTGCCTCTGTCATGAGCATAAAAGGCTGTTTAATTATACTATTTTTAGCATCCCCAATTGGACTTCCATCCATATTGATAAATGCTTTAATTCTACTATCTTCAATAGATGCCTGTCCAGATGTAGCACCACCTAATGAATGTCCCATAGCTCCTATTTCTGAAACATCCAACTTATTGTTGAACATGTCCTTAATTTTACCATTATTGATTTTTTCTATTTGATTAATTACAAAACGAGTATCATCACTCCATATATGTACACTTTGAGTCATAATTTTATCTTCTACAGGTAATTTGCCTTTTTTAATAGAGTTTTCAGCAGCTATTTCTTCATCCTCTAAATCTTTAAAACGTTCAGTACTATATGGAATAATTTTGCTTTCTGGAAAGATACTGACAAAAGCTTCATATGTATGTGCTATGCTAAACACCACGTAGCCATGGCTAGCAAGGTTTTCCATCTGAATAGTATTTTGTCCTTGAAATCCTCCATATCCATGAGAAAATATTATTATAGGGTACTTTGTTTCTTTAGACGAAAGATTAGCATTTAAATAACTGTTTGTCTTAGAAAGATCCATTTGTGCAAATAAATCAATTGTACCCATGGATTTTGCAAAATAATTGGTAGATTTATAATTTGGCAACCATTTTTGTACTTGTTTTCCATTAGAACTATCAGATGGATACCAAACCTGAACTGCAAGTTTTCGGTAATCATTTGGAGCTGTAAAAATTCCTTTTCTTGATGTGTCTGTGAAGCTTAGATACCTGGTTCCTACAAGATAAGATCCTTGTGGTTTAGGTAAATCCGCAATTGGAAATGCTAGAGGAAAGACAATTGATACTATTAGTACTAAAGTAAACATAACTGTACCAAGAGTTTTAACTATCTTATTTACCTTGAACTGTCCCGAAAATCTACATATAATACTAATAAGTAAAATAACAAAAGTTAAAAAATAAGCAGGAATCATTTGCAATCGATATCCTCCTAACATGATGCTCAAAATACATAAAACAGAAGATATCAGTGATAATATAATATTAAATTTCTGCTTTTTTAGAAAAACCAAGTTAATACTTGTTATGAAAATGAAAAAATTTATTAAAAGTTCTAAATATCTCATAAAACACCCCTAAATAGTTTTTTTATACAAAATAAGCATATAAGTACATTACCTATTATAATGTTTATTTATCATTTGGGTCAAATTCATGTTTTAAATATATAATCCACTGTACACTTTAATGAGGTAAGATCCACACAGCAGTAGTTGTGTGTAATTGAAAAATATATGAAAAAACGCTATAATTTTATAAAATAAACCTATAATTTTATAAATTTCTATATATTTCAATAAAGAGGGGGAAAGCAATGCATAAAAACAGATCAATACCAATGATGCTGACTATAGTTTTAACTTTAACACTATTTTTGGGCAATGCTATTGTAAAAGCAGATACATCAACCACAAACCACATAGGCGTTACATATCAAGGTTATGTACAAAATATAGGATGGCATAATTGGGTATCTGATGGTCAAGAAGTTGGAACAGACGGTCAAGGGCTCAGAGTAGAAGCTTTAAGAATGAAATTAACTGGGACGTTACCAATAGGTGCATCAATACAGTATAGAGGTCATTTGCAAAATATAGGATGGCAAGATTGGGTTTCTGATGGTGAAGAATCTGGAACAGATGGTCAAAGTCTACGCATAGAAGCTTTAGAAATAAGAATAGTAAAAACAAGCACAACATCAATACCAGTACCAATACCAGTACCAATACCAGATAGTGCAGATATAACTTCAAAATTTACGGATAAAAATTTTGAAAATAAAGTATATTCATTGATAGGAAAAGCAAGTTCCTCACCAATTCTTTATTCTGATGTAAAAAACATAAAAACACTAGATATGTCTGGTGGCAATATAAGTAGCTTAAATGGAATTGAGTATTTTACAGCTTTAACTGGTTTGGAATGTTACAATAATGGCTTAACAACATTAGATGTAAATAAAAATACAGCTTTAACTAATTTGGGATGTGCTTCTAATAAATTAACAATATTAGATGTAAGTAAAAATACTGCTTTATCTAGTTTGTACTGTGCTTTTAATAAATTAACAACATTAGATGTAAGTAAAAATACTGTTTTATCTAGTTTGTACTGTGTCTATAATAACTTAACAAGTCTATACTCAATTAAAGATACTTGGAATAATGAAGATTATAAAACACAATACACAGATTCAACTCATACAACAACTAAAGATAATCTAACTATAACAATTAAAAAGTAACATAGAATTATAAACACCTAGGTTAAAAAAATAAGTATTAAATATTGAGTGTTTATTATTAATCCCAACTTGGCACAAATGTAATTGTGCTCAACTGGTTAAATAAGTGTAAAGTCCTATAAATTAAGACCTTACACTTATTTTTTCTATATAAAAGTTAAAATTGCAAAAGCAATTGAGGATTTAGAATTAAGGGGAGATGAAGTTAGTAGGCACAATGAAGAAAAATAACAATTCAATATACTAATATACCTTTTTGGCGGGTAAGTAAAAAACACCCAATTTCTCATATTCCCTTAATTTCAAGCTTTTCAGAGTTCTCAAATAAGTATAAAAAATTTTTCGCCACAGAAGATAAGCAACGGTTTTTCATCCAAACAACCGCTGAGCTTGTTATCAAGGATGGTGCATTGATTTCTCTGTAAGAAAGGTTTAATCCTGGCACTATATTGATCCAATCCTTTGGAATAATGGCTATGCCCATTCCAAGGCTTGCCCATAACAAAATTGTCCGTGTATCGTCCACCTTGCAAAGAATATTTGGCTCAAAGCCCATATTTCTACAAGATTCAGTAATGATTGATTCAAATCTGTAATTAACAAGTAGTGGTTTTCCTGAAAGTTTGGTAAGGTCAATTTTATTATGATTTTCAAAAAATTTATCATCTATTGTAGCAGCAACCATAGGCTGATTTTTCAAATTTATTGACTTATATAATTCCAAATCAATGGGCGTTCGGATGATTCCAATCTCTATTGTCCCGATTTTTAATAGTTCAAGTATTCTTTTAGTGCTTATATTTTGAATTTCAAATCTGACCTTTGGAAATTTCTGATGAAATGTATTTACAGCATTTGGTAAAAGAATTGCAGTGGACGTTGTAATTGCGCCGATTGTCAGGATTCCATGAAGTCCGGCTTCAAACTCTTCCAATTCCTTGGTAGTTAAGTCCATAAGATCGAGAATCTGAGTTGCGCGATACTGTAAACGGCTGCCAGCATCTGTCAATTGAAGATTTCTTGTGTTTCTCACTGCAAGGTTCACACCAAGCTCAATTTCCATATTTTTTAACTGGTTACTTAAATGAGGCTGCGGTATATGCAACCTTTCAGCGGCTTTTGTTATGTTACCCTCCTCAGCAATTGCTAAAAAATAGCTTAATTGTTTTTGGTTCATAGCGTATCCCTCCATATTTATTCATATAATTTATTGTATGAATTACATCATATTTACGTATTGGAAATATAAATACATACTTGCTATAATAGTAATGTATTATTCTACTTTAGTCAAAGAAAGGAGTCAAAAAATATATGCATGATATGAAAGATACTTATAAAAATCGATGGGCAAGCTTGGCCGTTTTGTAATTTCTTCCATTCATGGCGACTTTGGGCATCACAGTTGTGAATATTTCATTGCCTGTTATGGCGAAACAGTTTTCAATGGATATTTCAACAATTCAGATGGTGGTGCTTTCTTATCTCCTAGTGGTTGTTTGTTCTCTCTTGTTGTTTGGAAGACTGGGAGATATAGTTGGGAAAACTTCTGTATTTAATTTCGGATTGCTTGTGTTTACATTAGGTTCACTTTTTTGCGGATTGTCAAATAATTTTCACATTTTGATTTTTTCAAGAGTGATACAGGCTATTGGAGCATCGGCTGCCATGGCAAACAATCAAGGAATTATAACGCAGATATTTCCAATAAATGAAAGAGGTAAGGCTCTTGGAATATCCGGTACTATGCTAGCACTTGGTACGATGGCTGGTCCGCCTATTGGAGGTTTTATAGCTACTTATTTTAAATGGAATTACATTTTTTATATTAATGTGCCCATTGGAGTTGTTATAACTATTATAGGATTTTTAATTCTACCCCGTGATTCCATAAAAAAGGGAAAGATAGATGTTGTGGGAACCGTTTTACTGTCATTCTCAATATTGTGTTTGTTCTACGCATTTACGATTAGCACGAATGCCAATCGTAATAATTGGTTTTTTTATACTTCTTTAACTATTGCGATCTTTTCATTTTGTTATTTTCTTTTTATTGAGAAGAAGTCCATGGATCCCATCATTGACTTGACTATTTTAAAAAACATGGTATTCTCTGTTAGTCTTTTTTGTACATTTATCTCTAATATGGCGCTTGGTGGCTACAGTTTGATTCTACCTTTTTATCTGGAAGATGTCTTAAAATTATCTCCTGGTGATTCTGGTTTGATCATGATGACTTTTGCAATTATTCTCGCAGTAGTTTCGCCATTGACCGGAGCCTTAGCAGATAAAATCGGTTCTGAAATACTGACTCTAGCAGGCTTGGTTACCATGGCCATGGGGCTAGTACTGATGGCAACATTGAATCAAATTGCCTCGTATATAGCCCTTTGCATCTTTATCTGCGTAATTGGTCTAGGATACGGACTTTTTCAGCCACCGAATAACACACTCGTTATGTCAAATGCTCCAAAAAGCAAACTTGGAATAGCAGGAAGTCTTAACGCTTTTGCCAGAAATTTTGGAACAACCTTTGGGATTTCTTTATCAACAATGATTTTATATACATTTATGAGCTTAAAGGCGGGTAAAAGGGTATCAGGTTATATCCAAGGCAGAGGCGACATATTTGTTTATGGAATGAGATATGCGTTCATTTTTATGGGTGCAATTTGTTTGGCAAGTGGTGCTCTTGTTTTTATAAAATTAATAAATAAAAACTCCAATCTCCAATAAGCGGATGCAGGTATGGTAACACTTTGATATGGAAAAACAGATCACAAAAGAGCCGTCGATGAACATGATGTGAAAAATTTATAGTATGTTCATATAAGGCATCTGAAAAGAGAAAGATAGGCAACTAGAATTAAAACTTTTTCTTGACAAAACATAGTTTAGTTGCTAAACTACACTTATGGATTATAAAAATGAAGCAATACAAAAATCAATTAACCAATTCGGTAAGGTTATAAATCAATACGCCAAGTATGATTCGAAACCTCGTGATTATGGAACCAATGAATTACTTTATAATTCCGAAATTCATATGATTCAGGCCATTGGATCTAAAATGGGTGAAACAGTTACTGAACTTAGTCAGAGTTTCGGCATAACCAAGGGAGGAGTGTCACAAACTGTCAGCAAACTTGTGAAAAAAGGTTATATTTTAAAAGAACGCAAATCAGAATACGGGAAAGAAGTCATTTTGTTACTTACAGATAAAGGCAAAAAAGCTTTTGATGTACATGAACAATCTCATTCCAAGGTATTTGATAGTTTGGTTGAGTATATGAAAACTTTATCAGATGAAAAAATCAATGGTTTTGAGAGTATACTTGATTTCATAGGTAAGCATACTGAAAAAATAAATACTAAATAAATTTATCCAATAGTTGTAAAAACCTAACTATTGGATAAATTTCAGATAGTTTTATTTTAAGCTGTAGTTTAGGTGCTAAACTACAGCTGCATAATGAGAAGCATTATGACTAGGCATAGACTTGATAAGCTAAATCCAATCGATTAAAGGTAAATAGGAAAAGATTTTCATATAGTTTAGTTACTAAACTACATTTATAAGAAAAGGGGTGCATTAATATGACAAATGATAAAAAAAATATCTCAAAGTCTCAGAAAGAAAAACTTGATCCAGCGCTGCTTAAGATAGCCATAATCCTGGTGATAGGTTCTCTTGCACCATTATTGGATTCGACAATGGTCAATGTAGCTATAAAAACAATATCAAGTAATTTAAACAGCACACTGGCACTAATCCAGTGGGTTATTACGGGATATGTCCTTGCAATGGCTATATCTGTACCAGTTTCAGGATGGGCTTCCAATCGTTTTGGAGGTAAGCGTGTGTATATGTTTTCACTCATAGTATTCTTAGTGGGTTCAGTACTCTCATCTCTGTCATGGAATATAGAAAGCCTAATAAGTTTTAGACTCCTACAGGGAGTTGGTGCTGGTTTAATGATGCCAACTCTTACAACAATACTTGTTCAGAAAGCTGACGGCAAAAATTTGGCACATATAATGTCAATTGTAAGTTTGCCAATGTTGCTTGGTCCAATACTTGGACCAATGCTTGGTGGCGTTATCGTAAACAGTTTAGGTTGGCGTTGGACTTTTTATATTAATATTCCAATTACCATTATTGCTTTTTTGCTAGCCTTATGGGGATTACCCACTGAAGAACAAACACACAGTAAAAATCATCTAGATATTATAGGCATTTCGTTGTTGTCTCCTGCGTTTGCTGCATTCATTTATGGCATCTCTCAGATGAGTGCTCATAATGGATTTAACAATAGTGCTGTTATTATTCCTATATTTATTGGCATTGTCCTAATGGCGTCGTTCATTATCTACGCCTTACGTACGAAAAATACGCCAGTTGTTGATTTACATTTGTTTAAATCACGTAATTTTTCCGCCTCATCTGTTTTGCTTTTTATGTCCGGTATTGTGACTAATGGAGCTATGCTTATTCTGCCATTATACTACCAGCAGGTGCGTGGTGAAAGTATATTATTTACTGGTATTTTGCTCATTCCACAAGGAATTGGTATGTTACTTACAAGAGGAAAGATCGGGATACTAGCCGACCGTATAGGTTCACGTTTAATAGTTATGATAAGTCTTGTGGTTACAATTGTTGGTACTCTGCCATTTGCTTTTGCTGGTCCTGATACTAATCAGGTACTATTGGCAGGTGCATTGATTATACGAGGAGCAGGACTTGGTGGATTGCTAATTCCAATTATGGCTTCCGCATATATGGGATTAAGCCGTGATCAAGTACCTGATGCCAGTATTGCAACGAGGATTTTACAAACAATCGGAGGAGCTTTCGGGTCAGCCATACTTGCAACAGTTGTCCAGCATCAGATTTCAAGTAGTTACGTATCCAATATCCAAACTGTTGCAAGTGCATACAATGTCGCTTTCTGGTGGTCTATTGGCTTTGCAGTAATAGCACTCATTCCAGCACTATTACTACCATCAATGCATAAAAATGTGGCAGAGGCAAAATAGGTGTAAAATAATTAGATTAGAACTGAAAAAAATTATAATTAAAACAAAAAACAAGATAATATAAGGAGATGTATATATGTCTAATGTACTTTTTTTAAATATACCCTCTAACGGTCATGTTAATCCAACACTAGGTTTGGTAGATGAATTGGTAAAAGAAGGAGAACAAGTGACTTATTTTTGTTCAGAAGAGTATAGAGAAAGAATCGAAAAAGTGGGTGCTACATTTAAAAGCTATGGCAAAGATATGACTATTATTTCGAAAAATAGTTCTAATATTTCTATGGATGGAAATATTGAAGACAAGTTCATGAATCATATTGAACAGAAACTTAACTTAAATATGAAAATTCTTCCAATCATTATGGAACAAATTAAAGGTATAAAATTTGATTATGTTGTCCATAGTTCTATGTTTCCATTAGGATATATTATTTCTCAAATATTAAAAATACCCTCAATTTCTTCTTTTGCAGAATTTGCCACTGCAAAGGAACTTATGGATGGACTTATAAGTGAAAAACGAATAAAGGAGTACGTATTCACGGATAAGTACATTAAATTAGCAGATAGTTTAAACAAAATTTATAAGGTTAAAATGCCTACTAATATACTTCATTTATTGTTTATCAAAGGTAATTTAAATATTGTATATACATCCAAATTTTTTCTTGCACGCCCAGAACATTATGATGATAGTTTTATATTTATAGGTCCACCAATCTATGATAGGAAGGAAGTTATAGATTTTCCCTTTGAAAAATTAAAAGATAAAAAAGTTGTGTATATTTCATTAGGTACGGTATTTAATAATACGAATGATAAACTTTATGATATATTTTTCAAAACCTTTGCTGAGCTTGATGCTGTTGTAGTCATGACTGCATATAATATAGATATTTCTAAATTTCATATACCTGAGAATTTCATAGTGAAAAATTATGTTCCTCAATTAGAAATTTTAAAGTATACAGATGTTGCTATAACCCATGCGGGAATGAATAGTATTAGTGATTTGTTATATAATAATGTACCATTTGTTGCAATTCCAATTAGCGCAGATCAACCGTATATGGCGGCAAGAGCATCAGAACTTGGAGCTACAATTTCTCTTGATAAAGATAACATCACACCAGAAATATTAAGAACTGCTATTGAAAAAGTTCAAGAAGATCCAAGTTATCTTGAAAGCATGGGGAAAATAAGTAAATCTTTTAAAGAAGCTGGGGGATATAAACAAGCGGTTGAAGAGATTTTCAAATTAAAGAAGGAAAAAGGGATAGTTGATTAAATGTATTGAAATAAATGATATGGTTCAAAAATTTAAAATATGTCCTAGATCACCGCAATGACAAATATTTATTCCATCGATTTATCATTTTATATCCCCAATCTTTTATTTTAATGATGCCTTATATTAGATTCAATTTTTGAATTGCCCATTGAGCCATTTCTCTTACTTTTTCATTATTGTCATTACATGCATCAAAGATACAGTCCTTATATTGTTCCTTATATTCATTTACCATTACATTTATCGCATTAACTTTCCATTTCCAGACATCTTCTTTTTTTATATACCAAAATTTGGGCTGTATTGTATTTTCTAAAAACTCATAGTCCATCTTAAGTATTTTTTTTAATGATATATGTTGGCCTAATTCATGTAAATTAGGAAATTCTTCTGTTTCTTTCCAACGATTTTTATTCATAGGACAAACATCTTGACAAACATCGCACCCATAAACCCAATTTCCAATCTGAGCATTATACTTTTCCTTTGGCATATCCCTACCCTCGAATGTGGTAAGGTTAGAAATACACGATACCATGTTCATAGTATATGGTTGTGATAAAGAGGCTGTAGGGCAAGCTTTAATGCATAAATTGCATTCTTCAGGACAAGCTTGCACTGTTGGTATTTCTATAGATTCTAATTCCTTATCAATCAACCATGCTTCTAAAAACATCCATGAGCCATCTTCTGTATAAAAAAAATTATTTTTACGAATTACTCCAAGTCCGGCTTTCATCGCTGCCCAGCGCAATGCAGTAACACCAAATTTTCGTTCAGTTTCTGTCCTGAGTCCAGCACCGTTCATATATCTCTCAAATTTTAAACTGTCTTGAAAATCTTTAGAATTTTCGTCTGTTCTACTATCAAATAAATAGGATTTTGCAATCATACCTTTTAGATGCTCTGGCACATGATATTTTCCATATTTCCTTACACATATAACAATGGATTTTGCCCATGGATATGCCTCTTGCAGGTGTGCAAAACGATAAAATCCTTTATAATAAGGCTTAACCTCTGGAACCCTTTCAATACGTTCATTAAGTTTTTCCTCATAACCTGACATATCAGATATTTTAATAATACCACATTTTTCATAACCCATATTAAGCGCTGCATTTTTTATTTGAGATGATACTGAATGCATTTATTAATCACTCCTTATTTTAATAGCTTTTATTTATAGCCAAAAGATCTTTTAACATCAGTCTTAATACATTTATATCTTTACTTACTCTGAAATATAGTAAATAGCCTTCATATATAGCAAAAGCACGATTTGCGCTGGCAGAAGCGCCACCTGCAGGAAGTCCAGAATACTCTAAAACTGATGTGAATATATCTATTAACTTCTTCAGGGATTTTGAATAGTATTCTGCTATATCGGGTTCAGAAAATGCAATTTCCAGTCCCAGGACAGCAAATGGACATCCAAAAAAAATTTTACTCTCAGCTTCTTCAATCATTTGTCCAATTAATACTGTTATAAAATCTTCCCACACCCTCCCCTTTGCCGTATTGAATATCCACACACCAATTTTGTTTTCAAAATAAATAGAAACCTTCACTGCTAAGTCTTTTTTACTTGCAAAATGAAAATAAAATGATCCCTTAGGAAGTCCTGTACCTGCCAAAATATCGCTAATCCCAGTGGCATTATAGCCTTTTCGCATAAATAACTCAGCTGCACATTCAATTAGTTTATTTTTTGATTGTTCACCTTTTGTGTTCTTAGCCATTTTTATATCTCCCTTTATTGCTTTTAACTTCATTAATCTCATAATAGACCAATCGGTCTGTTATTGTCAACAAAAATTATAAAACACCTATTTATTATTTATCCCTGATTATTCATGAGTTCAAATTTTATGGAAATTTGTGTTAAAAATTCGTAGAATTTCAATTTGTTTATTTTGGGGTACAGCTAACTTTTCCGACAAAACTCACTCTAAAACATAAAATGGATAAATACTTTATAATTCACTCACGTTAATAAATGGTAATACGCACTACGCAATGGTATAATTTACATATTAATTATTGCGTGATTGTAATTATGGCGGGTTAAGCATCATTTGAATTTTTTTGAAAGCGAGGTAATTTAATTGTGGAACATAAAAGTGTAAAATCAGGGCGTGGTACAACACATTATTGGATAAATCGGAATGTGGATGAAAATTCAAAGTGTATTGTATTTACACATGGGTTAACAGCAAATCATATTATGTTTGAAAAACAGGTTGAATATTTTTCAAACAAATATACTGTCATTACATGGGACGTTCCTTTACATGGAGAATCTCGTCCTTATACCGATTTCTCTTATGCAAATACCGCTATAGAATTGAAAACAATACTTGATACTGAGAATATCCATCAGGTTATATTGGTTGGTATGTCAATGGGAGGATACCCAAGTCAGGAATTCGCAATACAGTACCCTAGCAAAGTAAGTGCGTTTATTGCTTTAGATACCACACCATTAGGATTGTCTTACTATTCTGCAGTAGACAGATGGTGGCTCAAAAAGGTTGAGCCGATGGCAAAATGTTTTACTGATAAAATGTTGCGTACTAGTATGGCAAAATCGGTTTCAAAAACGCAATATGCCTTTGATATGATGCTTAAAATGCTGGAGCCTTTAAGCAAAGCTGATATTGTTGAACAAATGGGTATAGCCTATGGGAGGGTTTTTGACAGAAAAGAGTCAGTACATTTTGATTTCCCTGTTCTCATTTCGGTGGGTGAATATGATAAAACAGGAAAAGTGAAGCAATATTGTGAAGCATGGTCAAAAAAGGAGGGCTATCCGTTGCATATAATCAAAGGTGCATCACATTTTTCTAATGCGGATAACTATGATGATGTTAATAAAGAAATAAGCAATTTCATTTGTGACTTATGAACATAATAAATAATTATAGTTAAGTCACATCGTTCATCTGTTGCAACGTAAAAGTAGATCAGTGCGACATATGAAGGATGCGAAACAACTCAATAAATAGCAATTTGTTGATGTGATAATAGGTAGTTACAATTGATTCCATGCCTTCTTTTATTGAGAAGTATAGATTATTAACAGGCGAATAGTAATTTATCAAAAATGATGAGTTGGTGTATTTATGATAAAAGTAGTAATCTTTGATATGTATGAAACCTTAATAACTCTTTTTAAAAGTCCTCTATATTTCGGCACACAAATGGCTATAGATGCAGGAATATCAGAGGAAAAATTTCAAGAACTGTGGAAATCTACAGAAATCGACCGAACAATAGGTAAAATGACACTGGAAGAAGTCCTCGAAATTATTCTTATAAAGAACAATTGCTATTCTGGGGAATTATGTAATTTAATGGTTCAAAAACGTATAGCAGCAAAGGAAGAGTGTTTTAATCATTTGCACCCAGAAATAATGCCATTGCTTCGTAGCTTAAAGGAAAAAGGAATTATGATAGGATTGATAAGTAATTGTTTTTCAGAAGAAGCATATGTAATTTCAAAAAGTACACTGTTTCCATATTTTGATGCAGTTTACTTATCATATGAACAGGGAATACAAAAACCAGATACTGAAATTTATAAAAGTTGCATGAATAAATTGAGGGCAAAAGCTGGCGAATGTTTGTATGTGGGAGACGGAGGTAGCTCTGAATTAGAAGTTGCTAGAGAACTAGGAATGAATGCAGTCCAAGCAGTTTGGTATTTACAAGAGGGAACTATTCAACCATCAGGTAGAAAAGAGAAATTTAAGCAAATTGAAAAACCGCTAGATGTATTGAAGTATATATAGATATGGACAGTTATATAAATTCCAATTAGTAGAGCTTAGGTGATATGAATTTAGATTCAGTTATAGCGTATCTTTCTTATATTGTTCATCAACAAGAGGCTGTTGTTGTTCATAATGTTTGTCAATAATGCACCACAACTCTTTATAAGCACAAGACCTAGTTGTGAGTTGGTTAATTTAGGCACATCAATATGAAACTAGCTATATTTATAAATCTCATTACAAAGTTTGGTAAATAATGATAATATTATATATAGTTAATGTATAAAGTAAGTAAAATCAATCGGTGTACAAGTTGGTACACTAGATATTGTGTGGAGGTAATTTAATGATGAAACTAAAGGTATGGCAAATATGGCTAATTATAGGTTCATTTTGTTCATTGGTAGGTATACTGGGGATGATTATTAATTCTTCTATGGTTGGACAAATAGCAGGTTGGATACTTAATATTATCTATGCGATAGCACTTGTTGTAATTATTAGACTTTCTATTAAAGCAACTGAAGCATTGGATATCTATATAAATGATAAAAAAAGTAGTAGGTCATAGTTTTAAAATATTTAAAAAAGCCTTTTATTAATATGCCTTTTTTATTTTTCACATTTATTGCGTCAAATTTAGGTTTTAGTGAGTAGTACGAGCCTCAGTGGTATAACAATTGGCAAAGTATTATCATGGTTAGTTTCTCCTTTTACTATTCCTAATCCTAAATTGACCAACTTATCTTGTGTAAAATCTAATTTCATTTAGCTAACGCCTTAAAGGCAACAATATTTTCTTTTAAAATTCTGGTTGCACAGATGCTGCCTCAGGGCCTAGTCTT
>CAVRYJ010000034.1:0-11398 GCA_963725425.1 uncultured Clostridiaceae bacterium | reverse complement strand
CAAGGGATAGTTTTCCAAGCCGGAACCTAGACAACGGCCAGGAAGTTCACCTGATCATCACCCGAGTCGTCGGACCATACCACGTAGCTCGCGTCGGTAACCGTGAAGTTCTCCGACATAGGGCCGGGGCTTGGATCGACGCCGGCCGAGAGCCCCATCACCACCACGCCCGCCAGCTTCTCGACCGCTCGATATCCCATAGCTGCTCAACCTCAAAATCGATCATACATTGATCTAATTAAGAGTTAAAGCTATTTTTATATGTAAAATTGTACTTATTTATTATTATAATCATAAGTGCATGCTTAATTAGTCTACTTATTTTTATGACTTTATCAACTTATAAAAATATTGAGAAATTTATAAATCAGTTTATAGTTCTTATGAAAAAAGCTGAAAATGGTGATCTAACAATACAAGGAACCATTTTTTCAAAGAATGAATTAGGAACATTGACTATGAAATTTAACCAATTTATTGAAAAAATTAAAAACATAATTGGAGAAACAAAAGAAATGAGCAATTTAGTAGCTTCTTCATCAAATAATATACTTAACACTTCAGATGAAGCTGTTAAAACTTCCAGGCAAATATCCGAAACCATTTCAGATGTAGCAAGCGGTGCAACTGAACAATCTATTTTAACCAAGAAAAGGCTAGTGATATGGTAATAAACGTAACAGAAGAATTAAATGAAATTAATGACATAGCTGAGCAAAAACATGAAAAGGCTTGCAATTGGAACAAAAGAAATAGTTTCAGACGGTATTGCAAGCATTAAAATTTCAAAATGATAAAATGCTGGATAGTAAAAATACTACTGAAGAAGTTTCAGTTTCAATTTTAAACCTTTCAAAAAATCAGTCCGAATATCAGAATTTATTGATGTTATTAACGATATTGCATCGCAGACAAATTTATTGGCCTTGAATGCTTCCATAGAAGCTGCAAGAGCAGGTGAGGCTGGAAAAGGTTTTGCTGTGGTAGCTGATGAAATAAGAAAATTAGCTGAATCATCGAATACTTCAACAGTAAAAATTGAATCTTTAATTAAAGAAATTCAAGGCGGAATAAGTGATATTGTTTTAAAAATGGGAAAAGCTCAAAAATCTATGGAAGAACAAACTGAATCTATAAAAGGCACTGAGAATATTTTTGTTAAAGTAAAAGATTCAACTTTAAAAGTAACTGACGAAATTATTCAGATTTCTGATAAGACTCAACGTATTGATAAAAGTTCTGCTTCTCTTGAAGATGCAATTAAAAATATAGCTGGTTTAATAGAGCAAAATGCTGCCGCAAGTGAAGAAGTATCCGCCTCTGCAGAAGAACAATCTTCTTCAATTGAAGAAATATCAAGTTCAATTAGCAATCTTGCAAAATCTTCAGATAAACTTAAGCACTTACTTAATAACTATAAAGTTGAATAGATTTTTAAGCCAGAGAATCATATTTTTATTAAGAGAAAAGCTGTCACACTAATTGTTTAGTATGACAGCTTCTTGTTTTATATCGTAATAAACTTTATCTTTATTTCAGATTTCTAATTAACTGCCCATGCATGTTGCCGCACAACCAAAAATTAAACTAGAAAGAACTTCTATTTCCTAACTAACCACCCATGCCGCATATGCCACAACCATGAATGAAAATTGAAGTACGGTGATGAGGACATGCATTTTCTAACTAACAATAGTCCTAATTAAGTTTACTGATATAAATTATTATATTCTTCCGTTGACATATGCTTTTTATTTAAGAATTTAAATGAACATGTATCTTTATTAAATTCATAGGTATTTACATCGTAACCAGAGTTCTGATCATCATTATCATACACTGATGTTATGAATGTATCTTCGCTTGCTTGTCTGAAAAATGGATTTTGTCCGGTTGAAGTATCAAATCCTGTATATACTTTATCTGAATCATATATATTAACTAATTGTAAATTACCATTTTTTATACAATAAATATTTATTAAAGAATCATTCGTTCCAATAGTTTGTCCTACTATTAGGAAATCAGGATAACCTGTGAATTTATTTTCTACATTCCTAACAAGGTTTGCATTTGTATTAAAACAATATATATCATCTTGTGAAATAAAGTTCTTCAAATTTGAAACGGTAATATCATCACTGCCATCTTTTATATATGCTATTTTAAAATGGCCATGACATAACTTATCACCTTCAGAAGCTCCCGCCCAAACATAACCCCAATCTACGCTGCTGTCATATGCGGCTACTGCGCTTTGAGAATCATCAGAATAAACGTAAGCAGTATACCCTACACCGTTTTCATCCTTCATAACAAAATTATATATACTATTATTTTTTATATAATCTAACTGCAAATTACTATTCCCACTAATAATGTCTCCAACTTCATAGTCTTTAATTCCTGCGGTGCCGCCAAATATAGTTACTTTACTAATTTTATCTTTTTCATCTTTAAAAAAATCTTTAGTATATTTACTTGGGTAATCCCCGACTAAAACTATTGGATTACCATTTAATGCTGAAAAGGCTGATCCTGAAAGTGCATCTGCAAATGTTTCTGAATAAGCCAAACACACATTACTAAAGTCAAATTTATCTTTAAAAGTATTTATTATGTTTATGTTTTTATCATACTTATCCATTCCGCTGATTCTTTGAACGTTAGGAAACTGTGAAGCTACACTATCACTAATTAAATTTTCATCACCTAGTATATAAGTTTTAGATATATTTTTCCCAGATATAAAATTGCTCACCGAATCAGGCACTGAATCTTTTGGCATTAATATAATAGGTATCTGTAATTTAGCAGCTATAGGCGCTGCTGAAAGAGACGTATCCGTATAGTCACTATCTGTTGTTAAGATTATTCCATTTGATGTTCCTATCTGACCTGCTACCACTATAGATGTTGCTGTTCTGTCGGCTCCGTAAAATCTTTCAGTTGATATACCAATTGCATTAAGCTGCTCTTCTACCTCAGGTCC
Source organism: uncultured Clostridiaceae bacterium (assembly GCA_963725425.1). Lineage (GTDB taxonomy): Bacteria > Bacillota > Clostridia > Clostridiales > Clostridiaceae > Clostridium_I. The sequence goes on along the minus strand of CAVRYJ010000034.1, from coordinate 8,406 downwards.
TACCACACCTGGTCCTCCGACTATAAAGACTTTCTTCACATTTAATCTGCCCTAATTGATAACTTATATTACTATCTAAACTATTGAGTTCTGTAAGAATGTTCGGTGCATTATACTTTTGGGCTAGTGTAGATGAACTTAACGCATCTGGAAAATTTTCTCCGTTAACTATACAGCATAATTCGAAGACTGCCAGCCCTCATTTACAATATTGGCATGTTTTATATCTGTCATTTCCCCATAATCTTTCAGTCTGTACTGTTTCTGTTGACGCTGCTTTAGCAGGCATAGTCCAAAACATTAAAGTAAAAATTAAAATAGAGATGGTACTTACTATACTTTTTTTCATATTTCATCCCCCTTTTATAGAATCAGTTACATGCTATTTCATTTTTTATATTATAGAATTTTAATATACATTTTTCAAGTGTTTTACAAAATTTAATTGTAAGATTGATCATGCTTACAATTAATATATCTATTCTGCAACTCTCACTAAAATCCTTCTAAAAATCAAAATTTTTCAAAATCAATATATCTTAATTATCATTTTTCCAAAAGCAGGAACATTTATATTTAACTGTTTGTCCTTAATTTCATATTTCTTATCATTATCTAAAATGTCAATTGCATATGATCCGTTTATAGGTACATTAAATTCCATCATGCTATCGCTTTCAGACAAATTAAGCAGTGTTATTGCAGTTTTCATTATCTGAAATTCTTGCAAAAGCAAATTGTTGATTTCTTAGCAATATCTGCTTATAAATTCCATATTTAAAGACATCCGAATTCTTTCTGATTTTTGATAATTCAGATATTACTGCTATTAGGTTTTTATCTGCTGAGGTATCCTGAACAGTTTGTAAATTCAATTCAGGTCTTAATCCAGAATCAGAATTATTCTCTTTTATGCCGTATATTCCCCATTCACTTCCGTAATATATTGATGGAACTCCAGGCATAGTAAAAAGCAGCGTATATGCAAGTTCAAGATATTCCTGTTTTTTTAATGTGCTTGCTATTCTATTAACATCATGATTATCTAAAAAATTATACAACAATATATTTTTATAAATTCCATAATCTCCTGACTGTCTATTTATTGAGTAAGCAATTTCAAAATAGTTTTTATCATTATGACTTGAGTAAATTCCTTTATAGCATTCATAATTCGTTATTGAATCCAACATGCTATCGTTTGCCCATTTATTGTAATCTCCATGAATTATTTCTCCCATAAGCCAAAAGTCTTTCTTTTTACTTCTGCAAAATCCAGAGATTTCCCTTAAAAAGTCCATATCCAGACAGTTTGCAGCATCAAATCTTAAGCCATCAATATCATAGTTATCTATCCAGTACTCAACTGCCTTAAACAAATACTCTTTCACTTAGGATTCCTAAGGTTTAATTTCACAAGTTCATAATGTCCTTCCCATGAATCATAAGTAAAATTATCACCATAAGGACTCTTCATATCAAATCTTATATTTGAAAACCACCCGCAATATCTAGAACCTTGTCCCTTTTCCATTATGTCTTTAAAAGCAGAAAAACCACGTGCCTACATGGTTAAAAACTGCATCTAATATAACTCTTATCCCATTTTGATGCAAACTTACACAAAGATTTTTTAGATTTTCATTGCTGCCTAACCTTCTATCAACTTTATAATAATCAACGGTATCATATCCATGAGTCACCAGACTCAAAAGAGGTCCAAAATAAATAGCATTTATTCCAATAATTTTAAAATGTTCAATCCAACCTTCTACTTTTTTTAATCTGTTTACAACCTCACCATTTTCATCATTAGAAAATGGTGCCCCGCAAAATCCTAAAGTATAAATATGATAAAATATAGCATCTCTTATCCAATTATTCACATTATTACCTCCAACCATTATTTATTATACCTTAAAAGTTATTCCCTAAATTATATCACATTTGATTAACCTTTGAAATTTAATAATAATACCAGTATAGTAATATTATGCATTTATGGTTCATATTAAAAAATAATTTATGATAGTTTCGCTTTATAAGGCATCTGAAAAAAAATAACAAGTCCAAATACGACGGATATTTTGCGTCAGGCAAGGAAGCAGGTTCCGCAGATAGTGAACCCCTATCTAAGGGTTCTGCTGACGCAGCATGACACAAAATAGACTAGCAGATGGACTTGTTATTTTTTTGAAGATGCCTAATGTCTTGTGAAGCTATCATAAAATAAAATTATATCTTTATTGTCATAAAAAAACGATACTGGAAAACCAATATCATTTTTTTCATTGAGAGTTGTAATGCATCAAATATTAGCAATTGCCGTCTCTGTTTCTAATATTTATTTTTTAAAATTAGCACAGCTAATTTTAAATGTTTTTATCTCATAAGGCTTGATTGTAAAACTGAAACTATTTTTTTCAAATGAAATCTCGTTTATATCCCTTTCAAGCAGATTACATTCGCAAATTTTTATAAAATCATTAAAGAATGTCAATTTTACTTCTGTTCTTCTATTATAACATTCATACATTCTTACTACTATATCATCACTGTCTTCAGCCTTCTTCACGGTTTCCAAAATTACATTATCTTTGTTTAGGGTTATAAAGGATAGTTTTTCAGGCAAACTACCTTTATGAGCTTTTTCTATGGAAGCAATAAGAGGTACGTTAATTTCATAAGCTTTTTGAACTGTATTCCCCTTCTTCCAATTACCCTCATGAGGATAAAGTGAATATTTAAAGAAATGTTCCTCTTTATCCGCATCTTTATTCGGCTCTATGCCTGATTTTATAAGAGTTAGTCTCATAACCCCGTCTTTAATATCGTAACCGTATTTGCAATCATTCATTAAGCTTACTCCAAAGCCATCTTCAGAAATATCTGCCCATTTATGTCCGCATACTTCAAATCTTGCAGTATCCCAGGAAGTATTAAAATGAGTAGGCCTTTCAACATTTCCATACTGAATATCATAAGTCGCTTTATCTGCATGAATATCTACAGGGAAAGCCGCCTTTAAAAGTATCTGTGACTCTTTCCAATCCACATAAGTATCAAAATCTATTCCCGGAGTATCTTCATAGATACAAATATCCTGTTTAATAACAGAATCCATAAATCTTCTAGTAATTCTTAGTCTTCCTCTCACAGGTCCATTTTCAATGATTTCAATATTTTCTACATCATCTATCTCCCACATTTTTTCCTGATAATATATATCTATATTCCAATTGTCAAATTCCATAGGTTTATCTTCAAAAGCCTGAAGTTTGTTTCCTCTTTCTCCTTTTTTCAATACTTCTCTTTTGTTTATTCTGTCATATCGGGATGTAAATGTTCCTTTATCATCTATATCTATTGAGTAAAACTTATTTTGAAGTTTATTTTTATTTATAATTAAGTTAGAACTTTCACCGGCTTTTTCTTTACATATATTAAGCACCTTATATCCTTTAGCCGGAACATCCCTCACAAACAAAAGTAATTTTTCAATTCCACTTTCTTTACATATTTGAGAAGGAATTTCATTACCAACGCTATCTTGTATATATTTTCCTTTCATATCTTTATCCAGATCAAGAGCTACTATATCACTTCTGTTATGTGACAGTGTATTAAATACAACAATTGATTTCTCTTTCAAATCTATTTTGGAACACAGCCCCTTAAAGCCCATATTTAAAAGTTCTTTTCCTTTACTTATAAGCCCTGTATATTCCTCTGTAGAAACTTCATATACTTCCTTTATAGCAGACCCTGGTAAAATATCATGGAATTGATTTAACAATATGTTTTCCCAGGCTGAATTTAATTCTTTCTGATAATATTTACCACCAAGAAGCATATCAAAAGACATTAAATTTTCTATATCCTGATACAGATATTCGCACTTACGATTGAATCTTTTATTTTTTCCCATAGAGGTATATGTTCCTCGATGATATTCAAGGTACAGCTCTCCTACCCATTCAGGTAGTCTTTTGTTATTTTTCACTTTAGCTTCAAGTCTTTTAAAGTATTCCTTTGAATTACCCATCACTACTTTAGGGCATCCAGGAATCCCTTTATTCATTCTTCTCCCCATTTCAAGCATTTCCTTTGTGGCTCCCCCTCCGCCATCTCCGAAACCAAAAGAGATAAGTATATCCTTATTTATTTCCTTCTGCTGATATCTCTTCCATCCTCCCATAATTGCTGCAGGATGAAGTTGTCCATTATAGGTTGTAAAATGTACTTTATTGTTTGGATTAAGGTCTGTAGTTGTTATAAAATGCGTAAGAACTTCAGTTCCATCAATTCCTTTCCACATAAATGTATCATAAGGAATTTTATTAAATTCATTCCAGGATATTTTTGTTGTCATAAAATAATTTACTTCTGATTTCTTAAGTATCTGAGGAAGAGCAGCACTATACCCGAAAACATCAGGAAGCCATAGAACTTCGTTTTCAACATTAAATTCTTTTTTAAAAAATCTTTTGCCATACATTATCTGCCTTACTAAAGATTCCCCTGATGTAACATTGCAGTCGGCTTCAAGCCACATGGCGCCTTCAGGCTCCCATACTCTCTTCTTTATCTTTTCCTTTATTTTTTCATAAAGCTCAGGATTTCTTTCCTTAACAAATTTGTATAACTGAGGCTGGCTTGACATAAATATGTATTCAGGATATTCTTCCATAAGCTTAAGTACCGTTGAAAAACTTCTTACCGCCTTCTCTTTAGTTTGCTCAACAGTCCACATCCATGCCACATCAATATGAGTATGCCCTACACAAGTTGCAATTACATCATCTTTCCCGCACATTTTATTATAAAATTCTTCTTTGACATATTCATTTGCAGCTTTAACAGACTTAAAAAATTCTTCCGAATTGGGTTTTCTTAAATCTAGAATATTTATAGTAGCATTTAATACTGAAAGCATATCTATTCTTTTTTCATCGTCTTCTTCCAGCTTTTCACATACAAGTACCGGAACCTGAATATTATAGTATAACTCCCTTACCTCCTTATTAATTGTTATAAATTGGCCAAAAAGTTTACTTTGCTTATCCAGCATTCCGCTATATGCATGTAAATCTATTTTCATTTTTTCATTAGCTTCAGCTTTTTCTCTTATAATTATTTCTCTATGGTTTACATCTATGCCTTGAACAAGTTCATCGTTAACATAAAGAATAAACTGTGGATTTACAGCATCCCATCCTTCTTCTCCCGTATGAAAAAGCAGAGCTGCCGTTTCCCCTTCGTAACCTTCCGGTATTGTAACTTCAGTACTAAACCAGCAGTGTTTGTCTCTGCCTCCCCAGAAATCACCATAACCAAATTTTTTAAATTCCCCCTCGCTCCCATAAGCCTCTTTTATTGATGTAAAGTTTCCTTCTTTTACCCTGTAATTATTTATTTTTAATTTTTTTTCATAAATTAAATTTTTCAATTCTTCGTCTATTTTTTTTATTCTTTCAATAGCAAAATACATTAACAGTACCCTCCTCTTTTATATTTGCCAACGTAATTATTAAAATTTGATACTGAATCCATTAAATTTATGAGTTCCTGTTCCAAACTTCACAAGCCCTTTTTCTCTTAATTCTTTAACTGCACTTTTCACCTCATTTAAAATATCCGCTTCAAGTCCAAGTTTGTTATGAGATCCATAAATTTTTAAAACATGAGGAAGCTTACAGATTTTCTCTAATGAATTTACAAGGTCTGTTGGACTGGTACTAGGATAAAATGCGTATATTGGAGTTTCATTACTGTATAGAAGATCTCCTGTGAATAAATATCCTCTGTCCTCATCAAAAATAGCTATATGACCTGGAGAATGTCCCGGGGTATGATATATTACAGCTTTTCTCTTTCCAATATCAATGATTTCTCCATCATACAGTAAGCCTGCTGGCTTTCCCTGATATATCTTATATGCCCTGTAATCAAACTCATCAGGTAATTGCTTTGTTATATCTCGAATCAAATCTTTCTTTATCTGTTCAATTGAAAGTCCTTTTATACCATTAATCAACCAATCTTCTTCTTTTTCATGCACATATATGTCTTTAAATTTTCCATGATCTCCTATATGATCCCAATGTACATGCGTTGTAATAACTATAATAGGTAGCTTCGTTAACTTATCTGTTACATTCTTAATATTTCCTATTCCAAGACCTGTATCAATAAGAATTGCCCTTTCTTTTCCTAAAAGCAAAAATGAATGTACTTTTTCCCAGTGTCCATATTCACTTATAGCAAATGTATCCTCATCTATTTTTTCAGTTGTAAACCAAGAATTTTCTATTTCAGCTTCCATTATATTTTCCTACCTTCATTATATGGTTAAACCACCGTAAGCTTTAAATTTATTTCTTTTAACATTTCTATTATATATTTAACTATAAAAATAAAAAATAGTATATAATGAAATATTTTAACTTAAATTCGTAATATAAAAAAATCTAAAAATAAGTAATGTAATTATTTGTTTGAAAGAAGACATATTTCAAAGAAAGATTTTGATTCAACTTTATCCGCTATTTATATAAAAAAAGAAGCATCGAAAACTACTTTCAGTAGCTTTCGACACCCCAAGAATTTACTATAATCAACCTTATTTAAATTGCATAATTTTTCTTAACACTTTCGTCACCAAAAGTACCCCATTTTTCAAGTGAAACACGTAATTCTTCATTTGTTTTAGCTGCTTCACTTAAAGGAATACCCTTCATAGATGCATTCATTGCAGCTCTGAATGCTTTTGCTCCTGCCTGAGGTCCCATTTTATGTCCATGTATAGCAGCTCCTACACCCAGCAATATATCTTTTCCTGCATCATCCAGAATTTTTGATATTAATCCAGGTACAACCCCGCCTCCTACGAATGGTAGAGCTGGTTTTAGATCATAAAACTTACCAGTACAAGTAGTAATACTCTTTCTATATTTAAAAGGAAGTAGATCAAATTTTCCATATGGCATCTCTATAAGCAATGTATCTGCTCCACACATCCTTGTTAACTTAGTAAGTACAGTAGAGCTTACTCCCTGATATGGCGAAACTGTCCAGGAAGCACCGAAGCAGCAATGTGATAATATTGGTACATTTATCTTAGGATCTTCTGCTAGGGATCTAAGTGCAGATAATCCAATGCCAAAGGTATCAACCATTATACAATTAGCTCCTGCATTTATTGCTTTCATTGCATTGTCCTTGAGTCTTGATACTTCATCAGTTATGTTTACAGCATACATAGTTTTTTCGCCTTTAATTTTATCAGCTTTTGCTGCTGCAGCCATATTCTTTGTTACACGTTCTTCAAGTTTATTAAATGATCTGTCTCCTCCTATTAATTCATCGTCTTTTATAATATCTACTCCGCCTACTGCTGCTTCATAAAATAATTTAGCTCCTACTTCAGGTGTATATCCTGTACAAGGTTTAATCATATTATTAAGAAGCGGTCTGTCATAAACTCCTAATATGTCTCTTATTCCTTGAATACCAAACTTTGGTCCCTGAAACTTAGCTACAAAGCTTTCAGGAAAATCAATATCAAGTATCCTTAAATTTGGCAGTGCAGTTATATTACCAAGAATTGTTCCAAAGAGTAGTGGAATATTATCTTCAATGTTTGCAACTGGATAGCCTATTCTTACAACATACCATCTAGTTCCATCCTCAGCTATATCTTGTTTTACATTTTCCTGGTTCTCATAATCAGGAACCTCATATATACCAATTACTTTTGAAGCATATAGTGCTCTAATCTCATCTGTCTCTGCTGCAACATCTGTCCATGACCCAGTTGTCTGTTCAATACCTACACTTTGAGCTTTAATTATTGGATCCTCATATTTGGAAGCACCAATTAAATAAGTAGCTACACATAAATCATTAAGATTTACACCTTCATAATTTGGGTTTAACATAGGACTATAAAATCTGTTCATAAATATTACCTCCATTTTTTATTTATTTTTACATATAATTTATCTTTTCATCTTTTTAATGTACTAATAGCCTGTTTAATTTTACTTAATCCCATGGGAATATCGCTTTTTTTTAACTAATGTCATGTATCAATTATATTTAGATAATTGATGTGCAATTGCTCATCTTTGATGGTATTACCAATTCATATCTTGATTTAATTATATTACCCTACTGATTAGTCATCAACATGGAGAATATTTTCACTATCACTGGTTTTTCATTACATATAAATTCTTCAACCTTATTTAAATTGCGTAATTTTTCTTAACACTTTCGTCACCAAAAGTATCCCATTTTTCAAGTGAACCACGTAACTCTTCCATTTGTTTTAGCTGCTTCACTTAGAGGAATACCCTTCATGCAGATTGCATCCATTGCAACTCTGAAGGCCCTTACTCCTAC
>CAVRYJ010000033.1:0-7246 GCA_963725425.1 uncultured Clostridiaceae bacterium | reverse complement strand
TCCCTGTACCATTCCCAAAACAGCAAGTTCATAATTTATAAACGGATCTTTAATAACAGGAGGATTCTTTATTTTATACACATTTATCATTGTTTCGAAAAAAAATGTTATCGCATCCGTTTTACGACTTTATCTGTAGGAGATATCTTATCATAAGTCTTTTCAGGTTCTACTTGATTGTTTGTTGGTGAAGCTTTTAATTTTTGCGAGATACAAGAGGTGTTAACAAATAGTTATCTTGAATAGAATGAACCAAAGGATAATCCGCGGGTCCATTTGTCTGAGTGCGGCCGATGATCCATACAGTGTTAGTTGGAGCATAAATTTTTGTAATTCCGTCCGGAAGATTACCATTCCAATAAGGACCGACTATTATAAAACTTTTTTCTTTAGAGCCTGTTGTTCTGGTTCCGATTGATGAAAAAACATTTGTCCAGGGCATCCAATAGCTCTAGAAGGTAGTATGTTTTACCGGTATCAGGGACATGCAACATTACAGGTTCTTTAGACAGATCAAGCCAGGCAGAAGAATACAGGGTGTCAACGTTAGGTCTTACAACTGTATTGAATTCGGGATCTGGAAAGGAACGCTCATTAAAGAACTGGTTCAAAAGTGTTCCATCAGCAAGTATATTTTTTTTAAGTTACATCCATGAGAACAATAGGATATCCGTAGATGTAAGCATCAATAGCCGCAGATTTTAGGATATTTTGATATTTATAAGAAATTGAATTGTATGCAGGAAAAAACATTTAACTCCTCCTCAGGTTTTCTTGAATTGATAATATTATTATATGATATTATTTCTACCTCAGAATATGAAGAATATACTAAACTTCTTAATGTTAATTATAATCTAGAAAAATTTATGGCGGATATACTCAAAACAGAATTAGCATGAAATGATTCTATTTTCAGGTATCAAGGCGTTAGGATCTCAAAAACCAACTAGTCAATCTGCTAGTTAGTTTCTGGAAGATCCCTTATAAGTGAAATAAAAAATTCTGTTGCAACAATATAAATTACAATTCAGAACTAACCACCCATGTCGCATATGGCACAATCATGAATGAAAGTAGAAGTGCGGCAACGAGACATGCGTTTTCTAACTAATTTATTGCATTAATTTAGCCCAGGTTACACAATCTACAATACCATTTGAAGTAATACCTTTTGATTTTTGGAATGCTGCTACTTTTTTAGCTGTAATTGGTCCAAATTTTCTATCAATTGTAGCTCCAACTCTATATTGAATATATCCTACAGCAGCACTGTTACTAGCTTGTTTACAAACTTGGAATGTTAATACCTGTTCTGTTAGTTGTAATAAAATAGTTGGATTTGCACTTCCTCAGTATTAACCCATATTTCTTTATTGCTGCATTTGTATTTGTTCCTTTAATATTATTTTCAACAAGCCCAGCATTAAACAGCCTATTGAGATTATGCTTTAATTTCTTCAAATCTACAGTACTTTTATTACTAACATTAGTCGATTGCAAAGTTACATTAGGTGAAGCATTTTCTGCAGCGCAAACAGTAGCAGAAAAAGCACTATTATTTAATAAAACAGTAACTGCACTTACAGTGATTAATAAAGTTTTAATTTTTTTTAATATCATTGTTTGTCCCTCCTTAAATCATATATTATCAATTATTACCAAATTTATTATTGATATACATTATTTACCGTATGAAGTTAGAAGTTTCTTCTTATATCATTGACTGAAAGCCATGACTAATAAAGAATACACGCATTGAATGGATGTACTTCTTTCATTTATTTTACATTCTTTATAATTTTAATAAACCGATATATAACACTTGAAACACTAAGTATGACTGCTAAGTTCTTACTTTATACTGCTAAATTCATATCAAATACTGTTTTACATTGAATTTGAATATCAGACATGGTATACTATTATTGAAAATTAGGAAGGAGTTGTATGTCTTTTTATGAATAACGATATTTTAAACCTTGAGCAAGCTGTTGAATTTTTTGGAGTCGCCAAAGACGCTTATTAAATTACTGCGAGAAGAGCATATTCCCGCCAGAAAAATAGGTAGAGAGTGGCAATTAGCAAAGAAGCTCTTACTAATTGGATTGCTTCTGGAGATTCTTTTGACTACATCAACTCAAACGAGCTGTACATGATTTCTAAAGATAAACCGGGGAAATCCACTGACCTGCTTGATAATATTGGTGAAGCTTTATTCACAGTAAAAGAAAGTGGCAACAATATCAAGTCTGTTTTGGAAGACCTTGACAAAGACATTTTAATTCCTGAAAACGCCACGCTTCGCATCAGTTATAAGCAGCAAAGGGAGGTTGAAAAACTGGAGTTTAAGATTTTTTGGGATTTACATGGAGATACAAAGTTAGAAACAAATCGAAAAGCATCGCCTTCGTATTAAATGGTAGGAGGAATGATTTATGAAAAAAATTTCTAGTGAACTACGTATGATTCTAATGATTGGATGCTGCGGTGCCCTGGCAATCTTTAGTTCTACAATATCAAAATCACCTGTTCTGCCCATATTCGCTAAAAGCTTAGGTGCAACAGGTGCACAGGTTGGCTGGATCGCATCAGCATCAACTATACCTGGGATTCTGGTCAGCTATCTTGCTGGGGATTTAGCTGATCGATTTGGGTACAGAAAAACTCTTGTAGGATCATTACTCATATTTGCCAGTGCACCATTTTTTTATCTTCTTGTGCAAAATCCTCTTGGACTTGGTATTGTTCGTTTCTATCATGGTTTTGCAACTGCTGCATTCGGGCCTGTAGCTATGGCTACTATTGCGGCCTTTAAGTCAGACCGAACAAGTTTCTCTTTATTCCTCCGCCACTCTAATTGGTCGTGCTTTGGCTCCAACCGTCGGGGGCACTGCATATGACCTAGGAGGACATGTAAGCGTCTATCTGATTGCAGGTGTTGCTGGTTTTTTGGCTCTCGCGGCAGCTGTTTGGTTCTTTCACAAACCAGAAGAAGTGGAAGATAAAGATGTTGCTCGGGCGAAAAAGATGAGGTCAGAAGGTTTCATTCTTCGAAAAGTTGTGGGCACTGTTGAGCTATCGCACACTGTTTCTAGTGGGAACACTTGAAGCTTGTGCATACTTCTCCTATGGTGCGTTTGAAATGATATTCCCACTTTACGCAAAACAGCTTGGCATGTCTACTGGTCAAATCGGTATACTGTTAGGCGTACAGCTGGTTGGGACCATTCTGTTTAAGCCATTATTTGGTCGAGCATCGGATCAACTTGGCCGTCTGCCTATGATGGTTACAGGTTTGTTAGCATGTGCCACTTCCTTTTTTCTTCTAGCCGTTTTAAAGTCCACACTAGCCATTATTCCTTTGATTCTTATATATGGACTGGGTTTTGCTCTTATAACTGCAAGCACCAGTGCATTGGCAGCAGATGTCGCACAAAAGGGACAATTGGGAGCGTCACTAGGTGTACTAAGTACTCTTATGGAATGTCGGGTCAAAACCTTGGCCCTCCAGCTATTGGTGCAATTAGTGATGCATACAGTTACGCTGCTGGAATACATGTATTGGGAATAATCATGCTTCTTGCAGCAATAGGGTGCATCATAGCACTGAAGAAACAACATCGACCTATTCAGTTGGTTTAATCCCAAATAGTAATAAAAAGAGCTGTTTTCAGCGATTTAAAAAAATCGCTGAAAACAGCTCCATGAGGAATAGAAAGGGGTTGACTTTTCTAGCAAAGTGAATCTAGGAATCCTTACATATTGAAGTCACGTTAAATGAAATAAACAGTTCAAGATTTGTTGCTCTTAGCAGTACTATTTTTAAACTATGCTATCTACCTCCTATTTTCTATTAATTCATGTATTACATATGTCGACATCCATAAAACTAGCAATAGATTGTTCCTTGTTTAATCTATTTATTATTCTCGCTATGAACTCTGACATATCAACTTTTCTAAACCATTCAGCTTTTTCCAGCTCAGGCGATATGTAAGTTAAATTTGTTGAATAAACTCTTGTTATTATTTTTTCATCATAATACTTTTTAAAATTTTCAAGTCCTTCTGTAAAAAATGCAAAGCTAGTAGCAACATAAACATTTCTGGCTTTTCTTGATTTAATTCCCTTGCTATATCAAGAACTGATTCTCCAGAAGCAATCATATCATCAACTATTAATACATCTTGATTGTCAACAGGTCTTCCCATATATTCATGCTTTACTATTGGATTTTTTCCATTTACAATTTTTGAGTGATCTCTTCTCTTATAAAATAGTCCTACATCTACGCCAAGGACGCTTGAATAATATATAGCTCTATCCATTGCACCAGTATCTGGACTTATAACAAGCATGTTATCCTTATTAATTTCGATATCCTTTTCATCTGTTATAATAGTTTTAAGAATATCATATGTGGGATATAAATTTTCAAATGATAGTAATGGAATTGCATTTTGAACATTAGGATCATGAGCATCAAATGTTAATATCTCTTGTACTCCTAACCTTTCCAGCTCTTGAAGTGCTAAGGCACAATCTAAAGATTCACGGCCTTTTCTTTTATGTTGTCTTGATGCATATAATAGTGGCATTATAACAGTTATTCTTTTAGCCTTTCCTCTTATAGCTGAAACAGTTCTTTTTATATCTTGAAAATGTTCATCAGGACCTTTGTGATTTACTATTCCAAACATATTATATGTACAGCTATGGTTTCCAACATCACAAAGTATATAGATATCCTTACCTCTAACAGTTTCTGAAAGTTTTACTTTACCTTCACCATTAGAAAAACGTATTTCTTGAGAAGGCAATAAAAACGATTCGTCTGTTTCTCTTTTAATTTTAATATGTTCATTTATTTTTTCACCTAGTTCCTTACAACTTTCCAAAACGATGAGACCTAATTCTCCATTACTATGGGTAAAGATTTGGTCAGTGCTCATATTTATCCTCCATTTATTATTTTATATTTATTGTGTGTAATTTAAATATCCACTAAACTAATTTTAGATATGCAAAATACGTATGTCAATATTTTTTTCTATAATACAAGTAAAGGGAGCAAATTCATTAGTGAATTTGCTCCCTTTTAATACATTAACTATTTATTTATCAAGCTAGAAATTTCATCTTGAACTTCATTATTTACAGCTCCTGTTCCACCGAAAATAGTGGCTTCTAAGAAATTAGAAGCTTGTAAATACGACCTTGTTTTATTTGAAAGAGTAGTATCCACAAGAAGTATTGGTGCATTATTTTTTGCTGCATAGATACTTCCTGCTAATGCATCTGGAAAGTTGTTTTCTGTTGCTATACATACTGTATTTCCTGATAGATTGAAGTATTTTGCTATTTCAAGGGAAGTTTCAACCTGTTTTCTCCACCTATCCTTACAATATTTGCTTTATCAATTGATGTAATTTGCTGAACCTGATTTTCTACATTCTGCTTATTGCTCCCTGTAATCCTATAATATATACTTTGTTTGGATTTAATTTGATATTTCTTTATTTACTACATCTGAAATTTCATTTTCTTTAACCAATAATATAGGATACTGATTTACTGCTGCAGCACTGCTTATTGAAAGTGAATCTGGATAATCTTCTCCATATGCAATAACTATTGGTTTTCCTGTTCCTAGCTCCTATTGTTTCAGCAATTTTTACTGCTGTTTCATATCTGTCTGCTCCGCCTATTCTGTTTATATTATTGAAACCTGCTGGCAGTTACTTTTTCTTCCATATCTTTGCTTACTGCACCGGTACCTCCTAAAATATAAACTGTTCCTGTAGAATCCATATTTGATTTCATATAATCCAGTACTTTTTCCTGATCTGCATCAGAGTTTCCAACCAATAATATTGGTGCATTAAGCTTATATGCTAGTACACTTCCTGTTAATGCATCCGGATAGTTATCTGCAGTTGCAAGTATAACATTTGAAACCTTACCTGTATATGTTGCCTTTGCAATATTTAATAGCTGTATCTACTCTAGTCCTGTCCTGATAATCTGTCCACTTTTTTCATATCTGTTTCTGCTACATGTACTATTCTTGTTACTTGATCTGCAAGATTACCACTTGCATCTTTACATTATAAGTTACCTTATAATCTCCTGCTTTATCAGTATTTACAGGATTTACAGTAACTATGCTATTTGTTAAATCATTGCCCTTACTATCCTTTGCTGTTGCTCCTGCATCAGTATAACCGTCATGTAATTTTAATGTAACTTCAGCATTTCCTGTTAATGTTATAACAGGTTTTGCAGTATTTATTGTTATTCATTTTTGAAATCCCATTTTACGTATTTCATTGCTCTACAGAAATCGTCGGGCTTGTATATTTGTTATATCCATCCTTGACTCTATCATATAGTAATCTGAGTTGGGAATACCATGAAACCATAGCTACCCGCAGCATCACTTATCTGTGGATTTTTATTGTTGTTAGGTTTAAATCCATCTATGCTAGGTAGTGGTACTACAGTGTCCGGAGTTTTTCCTGCTGTCTTATTTCTATCGTATTTGCATAATATAATGTTACATTAGCCCCACCAATAGTTTTACCTGTTGCCGCATCAGTTATTGTCCATATGGGTCAATAGATGTACTTGGTTAAACTTACGCTTCCATCACCAGCAACTTTAATTTCCATGTTTCCAATAGTTATTTTCTGTCCATTTCCTAAATCATAGGTAATTTTAAAACTATTATCCGTTCCTTTAGCCAGTCCCTGAACCTGTATTTTCCCATCATCAGAAACTGTAACTGAAGAACCTGCTGCTGTTACAATTGAAACCTTAGAAACATCAGCTTAATGCGCTTGTGCTTCCATCCGGTTGTTTCATTACTACTGCTTGAGCTGCATTCATGGAAACAGTCTATTACCGTTATTATCAGTAGTTACTGTAGCTGAAATATTAGAAACTTGAGTACCTGTAGTACCATCTATTGCATTACCAGTAACTGTTGTAGAAGTTGTCCCACTAGAATCTGGTGTTGTGTGAAGTACTTGGTGATGATCCACCTCCATGTCCACCATTATTAGAAGGGTCCCATGCTGCTCCTACAATAATATTTACATTTGCCTTTTTATTGTCTGGATTCGTGACTCCCTGTGGCAGTATTAACGTTCCTGTAAACATATATGTCCCTGCTGTATAGCCATCATAAGTAGGATTACCATTATCCCAGGTAATAGCTGCACTTGTGGTGATTGAATTACTG
>CAVRYJ010000032.1:0-10859 GCA_963725425.1 uncultured Clostridiaceae bacterium | reverse complement strand
ATTGCATAGATTTAAAATTGTTTCCAATTATTTCGCCAATAAAGCTTCCACTTATAGCGCCTACAAAAATTATAAATGCAGCCATTTTAGGTTTATTACTGCTTGCTTTCACATAATCCCCACCTTAACAATACATCTTATATAGTTTATCATTTAGTAAAAGGTTAAACAAGTGCCTAGAGTATTGTTAAAAAATTTTTTTCAAATAAATTTTTGCATGAATTTACAATAAAAACTTTCACCAATAAGGTGAAAGTTTAAAAATTAATCTGCTTTAATTTTCTTCAAATCATTGAATAAATATATATAGTTTTCAGGTACATTATCTCTTACAAGTTCTTTAGGAAGATTATTTATATAGCTTTTCATATCAATTAATATACTATAATTATTACTATTTTTATCAGCATCTTTAAGTGACGAACACCATTTTTTCAACTCTTCCGTTTGTATAGATTTAATATTTTTATCTGAGAATTTTGTTAATATCTGTATCTCAGCACTAATAACTTGTACAATTTCATAATTACATAAATTATCCCCATTAATTTTAAAAATTATTTTTGAATTTTCTATTTTTTTGAAGAAAGCTCCGTTATAAGTTTTTCTCCATCACTTTCAGTATATATTCCAAGTATTAGTCTCGGTCCTACCATTTTCCTGAACAGTAAAACAATTGCCATATGGATTTAAAATAGCTTTTGCAGCATCCAGATATTTCTCTTTTTTGGTACACCCCTCCTTGAATTACAATGAAGTTTGTACTGTTATTTTTATCGTTTTTTTTCAAAATGTTTGATGTATTATCATTTTTAGTTGGTTGGGTGCTAACGCGTTTTTTGATAAAAACATCAGATATTACAGTTCCAACAAAAAATGCAAGAATAAGTATAAAAATAAATACTGCTATAATAAATAAGTTATCATTATTATTTTTTTTAATGTCATATCTGGTATATTTCATTTTTATCCCTCCGTTTATTTAAAATGTAATTTCACTTTAATCTATTAATGTAAGGGATAACTTAGACTAAAAAAAAACCGACATAATCTCTGTCGGTTTATAAAATATAATACCTACTTGTAGTTTTCTCTTGCACCTACATATCTGGATTCATAATAACTATCACTCAAGCTGCTTACAGTTATCTTTCCGCTTCCTGAAGATGCATGTATGAACTGTCCTCCGCCTATGTATATGCCTACATGTGATACATAACCTGCAGTGTTAAAGAATACTAAATCACCCTGCTGCAAATTACCTTTGTCAACTCCCTGACCTACCTGCATCTGTGAAACAGTATAATGAGGTAAAGAAACTCCAAAATTACTGTAAACATATGCCGTAAAGCCTGAACAATCAAAAGCCTTAGGTCCAGAAGCACCATACACATACGGCCTTCCCATGAAATTGTAGGCATAGGAAACAACGCTGCCATTTCCACTTGATGTTGAAGCAGAACTACTGTTGAAATCGCTTCCACCTCTGCTTACCGTTTCCCTTTTTTTGCACCATAAAACTTCTGTGTTTGTTTCTCAGGTACTGTTATAACTTTGTCCGTGGATAAATTTACTGAACGAACAACTAATGCTTGTCCTGGATTTAATATCTGCATCAGCTTTTACCACGTCTGTTTTCATCTTTGCTGTAACAATAACACAAATTAACACAGCAAAAATGAAAAATACTTTTGAGTTTTTTTTCATTGGACTTTCCTCCTTATTGCCTCCGGAGTTAGCTGACGGGTTCGGGATGAAGGTCCCCTACTAATTTTCATAATTAAAAATCTAATTTTTCTTGATATGGTAAATATAGAAAAAACTTTAATCATGGTAATCAGATTAACCCCAACAATCTGGTTCCTCCGTACCTAAAATTTAGGATTCAGCTCTTTTTTATTATAACTATATCAATTTATTTTGTCAATAAAAATGTAACTTCTTTTAACTAATTTACGTTATATTCTGAAACTTTTTTGCGTTTATACGTATAGCTATTTCAAGTATTTTATTTATTTTTAAATATTATTAAATCTACACCTTTGCTGCTTATATTAAAAAAATTTTTCGATATTCTTATAATTTCATAATTATTTTTTTTCCAAAACTTAACAAGCCCATATCGCCTTGTGACGATGTGTAGAAAGCAATCAAATCCATACCTGCTAGTAAAATGATTCATAATATGTTTAAGTATATTACTTCCAAGTGCTAAATTTCTTAGTCTATTATCCATTAAGAAATACCATATCCATACTTCTGTCATTTTTTTGAATTCAATTCTTCCTTTAAAAACTCCTATAAGTTCATTTTCTTCATTTATTTTTAAAAAAAATTCATTTTCACTTGCATAGAATATTTAAAAACCTATTATAAAATTCCTCAAGTCCCACAGGCTTATCATAATTAGTGCAATAACTCTGCTGAATATTGAGCCATTTTTGAACAGGTACTATATCTTCACTTTCCAGGCTTGAAATATCTATATTTTCAAATTTTATATTGATATCAAACATGTTTCTACCTCCTTAAGCATTTATAATTCTACGTCAGTTTCTAAATTCCTTTTTATTTTTAATGATATATGAATTACTTGATATTTTATTTCAGATACCTAAATTAATATATAAACATTTATTTTAAAATATGTTATTATGTTTGAAGGAGGTGTTTGCCTTGATAGGTGTTAACAACAATAAAGTATACTCAAATTTATTAGTTTTCAAATTCAAAAACTTTGATAAACTACACTGAAGATATAAATGGAGTAATAAAATATTCTACAGTCAAAGGAGACCTTGATGAAGTTGAGATAATTAATACTTTAGATAAATCTGAATATAAAAAAATCATCATACTTGGTTTAGGTATCACTGAAGAATTTAATGCAATAATGCTTCTGAATACATTAGGAAAAGCAATACGGAACTTAAAACAAACAATATTGAAGATTTGGATATACTTGATAACCTTTGAAGATTTCGGTTATAAAATAGTCAAAACATTCGAACTTGCATTATATAATTTCAATGGTATAAAAAAAAGATGCAGAGAATAAATCTTATTTGCAGAAAGTCAATATAATATCCTGCTATAAAGATTCCATAAGACGTGGACTCATTGTAGCAAAAAGCGTAAATTATGTGCGTGAGCTTACAAATATGCCTTCAAACTACGTGACTCCTAAATACCTTGTTCAGCAAAGTGAAATGATAACAGAAGAAGAAAACTTAGACATTAAAATATTAGATAAATATATGCTTAAACAGATGGGAATGAACGGTATTTTATATGTTGCAAGCGGCAGTCAGCATGCTCCAAGATTAATAGTGCTCCAATATCTCGGAAATCCTAATAGTAAAGAAATTACTGCTATAATAGGAAAGGATTTTACTTTTGACAGCGGTGGAATATCATTAAAGCCATCTAAGAACATGGAACTTATGATAGGAGACATGGCTGGTGCAGCTTCGGTTTTAGGCATCATGAAAGCTATTGGTAATTTTAAACCTAGCAAAAACATTTTAGCATTAGTTCCGGTTGTGGAAAATATGCCTTCCGGTACAGCATATAAACCTGGTGATGTAATTACCACATACAGTGGTAAAACAGTTCAGATAATTTCAACAGATGCAGAAGGTCGTATGATATTATGTGATGCTATTTCTTATGCTAAAGAACTAGGTGCAACTACCATTATTGATATTGCCACATTAACAGGCTCCTGTGCAAACTTTTTGGGTTCAATAAATGTTGGATTTTTAAGCAACAGTGATAAACTTGCGAATGAAATTATTAGCTGTGGACTAAAAGTTGGTGAAAATTTCTGGAGGCTTCCACACAATCCTGAATATATGGAACAGCTTAAAACTGCAAGTGCAGATCTTAGAAACACAGGTACCAATTGTGGTGGTATAGTGGCTGGTTTATTTTTAAAATCTTTTGCAGAAGATATCAATTTTGCACATTTAGATATTGCAGGACCAGCTTCAGCATCGAGTTCTTCTGGTATTTATGATATAGGTGCTACTGGAGTACCTACAAGAACTCTTATAGAATATTTAATTAAGTGATCTGAAATAAAATAACAAATCAAAGATGCTGCGGATATTTTTTGAGAGACAATTAAACATGGATTTCATAGATAGTTTGTTTCTTATCCTATGTCATATATATCTGACTCTATAATATCCGCATCATTTTCACCATTATTAAATATTGTTATATGTATTTTTTCTTTTGTATTCTGCCTATGAATTAATATTAAATCACCTTCCTGAATTTTAAAAGCTTCTCTTCCATCTAATTTTAATGTAATACTACTATCAACTGAATAAAATGCCTGCCACAAATTTTCATTTGCCCTTATTTTATAACCTTTGTCTGATAATTCATAAAAACTATTTTTTTTTATTTTAACAGCTGCTAATTTTCCAGCGTATCCCTCTGCCATCATTAAATTAAAATCTCTTACTTTTCCAATGCTTTGTGTTGTCCATTCTCCTTTAAAACTGTCCTGTTCAAATTGTTTTAAAAGTATGCTGTGATGATCCATATGCTTAAGAAACATTTCTCCTTTAATTATCATAATAATTCTTTGAATGCCTTTAAGATAAGTAAATGTTGATTCCTCCATATTAACCTTTGCAGAACTCAATCTCCATTTAAAATTGCGTTTACCATAATCTGAATCTTCAGGATAAATAGCTATCTGTGTTGTTGTCCCTCCAGACCATAAATTTGTTACCTGATCACCTTTCTTTATAACTTTTATTGTACATGCCATAATAATCATTCCTTTCTAAAAACTAAATCATCTATTTTTAATGCTAGCTATACCTTAACACTTTTAAGACTGTTATGTTCATTGTCTTATGCATCTTCAAAAAGATAACAAGTCAATCTGCTAGCCTATTTTGTGCCATACTGCATCGGCAAAACTCTTAGATAGTTAAGAATATTTTCTAATATTTAAGTTTATAATAACCATAGATTATTATAGTTCAAATTTCATTGAGTATATATAGCATCTATGCTAAAATGAAATTATTTATTATAACTATTTGTATTATAAAATAAGGGGGTAAATATAAGTGAATAAGGGTTTAAAGTCTTTAATTTCAGCAGCCATAACAGCAGCATTTATACTGAACTTTTTTACAATATCACCATATTTAACTGTAAAAGCAGAAGATATAAGTAATCAAACTTCATATTCCACTTCTACAGCTTCAAATGATTCTCTTGGAGGATTTAAACTTGTTTCTCAAAATTGGTCAGATGATCTAAAGTGCAATGTTTACATATACAAGCATGCTAAAAGCGGAGCACAGCTTATATATCTTAAAAATGACAGTGACACCAAAACTATGTGCATGAATTTCCGCACTCCTGCAAAAGATGATACGGGTGTTAATCATGTAATAGAGCATTCTGTGCTTTGTGGTTCAAAAATTCTCCTGTAAAAGAGCTTATAACTCAGATTTCCAAACAATCTTTAGGTACGCTTATCAATGCATATACTACGGATGAAACCACCATATATCCTATATCAAGCAAAAATGATAAAGATTTTCATAATCTTATGAGTGTATATCTTGATGCAGTGTTCTATCCTAATGTTCTTAATGATAAAAGAATTTTTGAGCAGGAAGGCGGGAGATATGAACTCGATTCTTCTAGTTCTAATTTAAAATATAACGGGGTGGTTTACAATGAAATGAAGGGCGATTATGCCTCTGCAGACTGGATCTTAAGAAGATCCATACAGCAATCTCTTTTTCCAGATACTTCTTACAATTTTGAATCGGGAGGACTTCCTGACAAAATACCTACTCTTACTTATGATGAACTAATAAAGACATATAATGAAAACTATAATCCTTCAAATTGCTATTTCTATTTATACGGAAAAATGGATATAAATAAAACATTAAATTTTATTGGAGAAACTTATTTAAACAAATTTGACAAGAAAGACTCAAGACCTGATTATGAAATTGAAAAGCCTTTTACTAAAAAAGCTTATAGCGAAGTAGAATATCCCGTTCCCAAAGGTACTGCCACAGATAGCAAAAGTTATTTAACATTAAATTATGTAGTAGGCAAAAATACTGATAAAGATATAGTTGAAGCCTTTGCATTCCTTCAGACCCTGCTTGGAGGAATACCATCTTCTCCCTTGACAAAAGCTTTAAAAGATAATGGCTTCGGTGAAAATGTAAGTGTCCAATTTGATTTTACCAATATTCAACCTACCTTAAGTATAACTGCAGCAAATGTAAGCGAAAATCAAAAGGATAAATTTGAGCAAGTTATCAATGATACTTTAAAAAATATAGTGCAAAATGGTTTTAGTGATGATTTGATTAATTCTGTTCTAAAGGTATATGATTTATCAAACCGTATGATTAAAAGTGATTCTTCTATTGAATACAATATGCTTATCATGAGAAGCTGGATTCATGATGGTGATCCTTCTATGTATTTAAATATTGCTTCCGACCTAGCAAATATAAAAAACAAATTAAAATCAAATTATCTACAAAGTATGATACAAAAATATTTAATAGACAATACACATTCATCCTTAGTAGTTTTAAAGCCTGTATCAGGACTTGAAGACCAAAATGAATCTAATTTACAAACAAGATTAGCAAATTATAGATCTTCACTTACGAAAGATCAGCTAAATCAATTGATTAGTGACTCACAAGATTTGTTAAAGTGGCAGCAAACGCCATCCTCTAAAGATGAGCTAAATACTTTACCAGCTCTTTCAATTAAAGATATTGACAGCAGTGTTCCAGAATATAAAACTGAAGAAAAAAGCGAAAATGGAATTAATGTTCTAAAACATTCTATATATAATAACGGAGTAGACTATACAAAGTTGTATTTTAATACTGATAAAATTCCACAAGATAAACTTGGATATATTTATTTGTTGGTTAACCTTTTAGACAATTTAGATACAAACTTGTACTAAGGAAAAACTCAATGAACAATTATTGATTAACTCAGGAGGCATAAGTTTTTCTCCTGTGTGCCTTGTAAAGCATGGGGATAAGAATTCATACTATCCAAAAATATAGTCAGCTTAGTAAGTCTTGACGAAAATTTGCCTAATTGTTTTAACCTTTTAGATGAAATAGTATTGAACAGTAATCTTGGAGATAAGTCCCGTATAAAACAAATAATTCAAAATATGAAGATTAATAAGGAAAATGATATGACCTATAACGGGATTAATTTAGCACTTAATAAGGTACTTTCATATATGTCAGAATCAGGCAAATATCCAAGATTATCAGAATGAAGGCTTATATTCCTTTCTATGTGATTTAAACTCAAACTTTGATAATAAAAGCGACGAAATCGTAAATAACCTTAAAAGCGCTGCAGTGATATGATATTTAGTAGGCAGAATATGATAGCTAGTTTTACAGGCGATGAAAACAGCTATACTAATTTTGTAAATAGTTTTAATAAATTTTCAACTACATTAAATAACAGCAGCCTTCCAAGTTGCACTTATTCTTTTGACAGCTCAAAAATAAATGAAGGCTTAATTATTCCTTCTGATGTTCAATATGTGGTCAAAGGTGGAGAGTTAAACAAATCCGGTTATGATCAAAATGGAAAGCTTGATGTCCTTAAAAATATATTGCAAAGCGATTATCTCTGGAACAACATAAGAGTTCAAGGGGGTGCATATGGTGCATATATGGCTGACAATGATGGTGATATTCTCCTTTACTCATACAGAGATCCTAATTTAAAAACCACTATAGATACCTTCAACAAAATACCTGAATACTTAAAAAATTTTGATGCTGATGCAAAACAGATGACTGATTATATAGTAGGTACCATAGGACAATTTGATAACTCCTTTGATAATTCCACTCCTTTTGCGATAAGCGATACAGCTGATTACATGTATTTTACAAATACTACTCAGTCAGATTTACAAAAAGAAAAAGAAGATATATTATCAACCAGTAAAGAAGACATAAAGAATTCTGCTCCTCTTATGGACGCAATTTTAAAGCAAAACTATATATGTGTAGTTGGCGGTAAAGCTCAAATTGAACAAAATAAAGATGATTTTATTAATATAAAAGATATGTCAACTTTTGAAGAAGAAAAGGGACAAATTACAACTATTGATAAAAAAGATAATGTACCTGCAAATAAAGTATGGACAATTAACTTTGCCCGGGATATAAATCCTGCTACAGTTAATACTGCCAACGTATTTGTTTTAAATAATCAAAATGACAGATTAAAGTCAATGTATCCTATGACAGCAGTAGCAAATCAATCAAAGTAGAACCTATTGTTCCATATGAAAGTGGCGAAAAATATACTTTATTTATAAAAGATATTCAGACTACAGGACAAAATGGTGCTGTTTATAATCTTCATTCTCCTGCAACTATGGAATTTAATATTAAAAAATAGTTTTTTAGTCATCTGGGAAAAAATAACAAGTCCAAATACGACGGATATTTTGCGTCAGGCAAGGAAGCAGGTTCCGCAGATAGTGAATCCTATCTAAGGGTTCTGCTGACGCAGCATGACACAAAATAGACTAGCAGATGGACTTGTTATTTTTTGAAGATGCCTTAATTAAGTGATCTTCCAGAAACTAACTAGTCAAAGATGCGACGGATATTTTGTGCCAGACAAGGAGACAGGTTCCGCAGATAGTGGCTCCTATCTAAGGGTTCGTTAGGCGCAGTATGGCACAAAATAGACTAGCAGATTGACTAGTTATTTTTACTCCACACTCCAATTTATAAAAGAAGTGATTATCTTAAGTTGTGAATATTTTTTATAATTTACTAAACTTTACAAATTTAATTTTTAACTCAGCTTCCTTAATATTTTTAGAAGGATTTCATAAACACATGTAGAATATATTACTATAATGTGTTTCCAAAATTTTCTGTAAAAATATTTTTTATTAGGAGTCTGATATGGATAATTTTATTTATGAACTAGAAATGAAAAAAGTTATAACAAAGCAGGATATTGTGTTGTTAAAAAAATATATAAGCAATAAATATATAAACTATACAACTCCTGAAAAAGCAGCTGTTCTTTCAAAAGCAGTTCATCAGATTCTAGATAAAAATACTCAAGGTCTTGAAGATGAATACAGGAAAGACGTTAAACAAATCATATTAAATAATATGATATTAAAAGGTGAACAAAACATTTTTCTTATAGATATATTAGATACTTACGTTTCACTACAGGATAAATCTGATAATTTTGGGGGTAACTTATTAAAATGGATTAACTCAAAAGTAGAAAATAAAATACCAAGGGAATACCTAGAAAACTATTATTCTAGCATTAATGGATTAAATAATTGCAAAAATACTGAAACTTCCAATAAAGTTGTAGACCATACTAAGATTTTTGATTTATCTGGCGAAAGAATTGAAGATATTAACATTTCAAGTAATGTTAAGGATGAAAATATTTTTTTAAGATACACAAAAATTTAAAATTATTTTTTAATTATATAGGAAATTATAAAAATATTAAATAATGGAATGACAAAATATCTCCTTTGCATATTAGCAGTTTTCATTATACTTATATTTAATAAGCGTACATTAATATACCATAATCTATCTCAAGAAACAAATATAACATATTAAGGAATATATTTTCTAAAATATCAGCAAATAAAAATTTGGATAGCAAAAGTGCAGATAATAAAAAAACAGTGTCCAAAAATATTCACGAGATAAAGCATCACTTTCCAATCTTCCTAACTATTTTAAATATAAGGATATAAATCAATATGTATTTAAAAAAATTTTTAACCGATAAGCACTCACTTTTAAGTAGAAGAACCTTATTTTTCTACTATTATATCTATATCAAAAGAATATAATTTAAATCCTCTGGTTCTTTTTGCTATTGCAGGGCAAGAACAAAGTTTTGTTCCAAAAGAAGACCTTATTCAAAAGCTATAGCAAATAATCCTTTTAATGTATATCATAGTTGGAAAGATTATAACACAAATATTGATGATGCTTGTAGAATTGCAAGTGTAACAATAATCAATTTATGCAAAGACAACCTTCCTCTGAAGAACCCTTCAAGTGGATAAACGAAAAATCTCAGAAGATAAAAACTGGTGGAAAGATGTAAAAACTATATTTAATCAATTAGAAAAAAATAATAATGCGTCTTACCAGAGTAGACTATATAATTTTCTTTTCAAAATTATAGCTTAGTCCACATTTATAAAGAATTGACAAAGATATAAAATTATTAATTAATTTTATAAATCATCTATTTTTGCTGTCTGCTTTAATAAATAAATTATTTTTTTCTTTTATATATTTATACTATTCGTTTTATTTTTTAAATAAATTGTTTAAAGCTTTCTTTTCTTCATCTGTATATATAATTTGAGAATTTAATACCTTACTCCATTCACTATCATCTTCAAAGGAGAACTTCTCTTCCATTAGAATTTTCTAGCTGTTTTTTATTTCATTCTCCATGTGACTGTGATCCTTTCATGTTGCTAGTTATGTTCTTCTCTTAATAATTCTTCTATAACATCGGGCTCACTCTTTAGCTGCTACAGCAACCAGCTTAATTATCTGTATCTCCAAATCTTTTGTATAAGCCCCCTTGCCTAATTTCCTGCTTATACTTAACTTTAAACCTTTTAAGCTTTTATATCCTATTTTTTGTGCCAATTCTTCACTTAAAGTTACTTTTTTCATAAGTAAACCTCCTAAATTACAAAATTAGTATATCCAAGTCTGAAAGAATTATAATAGAATTTTTTCTATTCAAGCAGTGTTATATAATTAGCATAT
>CAVRYJ010000031.1:0-954838 GCA_963725425.1 uncultured Clostridiaceae bacterium | reverse complement strand
TAATTGATTAACCAGAAAGGAGCCTTTAAAATGCAGTCTTTAGATGAAAAAAATCAACGTATTAGACAACTCGAAAATGAAAATAGAGCACTGCAGGAAAAGGTGAATCTACTGGAACACAATGTTGAGGTTCTCACTCAAGCAGTTTTACATGCAGCAAAACAGAGGTTTGGAGCATCAAGTGAGAAAACACCTCAGATATATGGGCAATGTTTCCTTTTTGGTGAACTAATTGATGAAATTTCAGATGAAACCGAAAATAATGTTATAAATATCAAAGAACATAAGAGACCTGTTAGAAAAAAGGGTGACAGAGAAAATTTGATTAAAGCACTACCACATGAGGTAGTGGAATGTGTCCTTAATGCCGAAGAAACTATTTGTAAAATCTGCGGCAGTGAACTTGAGATAATCGGAAAGAAAAAAGTAAGATCTGAAATGGAATATATCCCAGCAAAGCTAATAATGAAGGACTACGTCCAATATGTTTATAAATGTGTTGAGTGTGGGAAAAATGATACTAATCCATATGATTCTATAATTTGTGCACCTGTACCAGTGCCTGTGCTTACGCACTCTTTTGCTTCGCCTTCATGCGTAGCATGGGTAATGTATCAAAAGTATATGATGTCAGTACCACTCTATCGCCAAGAAAAAGACTTTAAAAGAATGGGTGCTGAACTTAAGAGAGACATGATGGCAAACTGGGTAATACGCAGCTCTGAATATTGGTTGAATCCTCTATATGAGAAGATGCACCAGCAATTGCTAAAATGTAGCGTTATCATGAGTGATGAAACAACCTGGCAGGTAAATCACGAAGCTGGGAAGAAAGCATCTAGCAAATCTTATATTTGGATACATAGGAGTGGTAACTGTGAAGGTCCACCAATAGTTTTATACAAATACACCAGCACTCGTTCTGGGGACCACGCAAAGAAGTTCCTTGAAGGTTTTCATAGTTATCATGTTTCAGATGCATATGCTGGGTATGAAAAGGTTGAAGGAATTACACGTTGTCTTTGTTTCAGCCATCTAAGACGATATTATCTAGAAGCCATTCCCTTGGATTCTAGAAAAAAAGAAATTCCAGGATCAGGCGGAGCCATTGGACGAGCTTATTGTGATAAACTCTTTAGACTAGAAAGAAAATGGAAAGAGTTATTGGCTGAGGAAAGAAAAAAGAAAAGACTTATATATAGTGTCCCTGTATTGGATGCCTTTTTGCATGGGCAGAAAATACATTTACTAATCAAGACTACTTGAAGAAAGCTTTGGGATATACACTAAATCATAAAAAATATTTTACCAATTTTCTACTTGACGGAAGAATACCTTTATCGAATAATTTGTCGGAAATTGCAGTGAAACCCGTAGCTATCACACGTAAAAACTCACTATTTTCTGATTCGACAGAGGGAGCAGAAGCATCAGCTACTGTATTTAGCATTATAAATACGGCAGCAGCCAACAATTTAGATGCTTATAAATATCTTGAATATCTCTTCCGAAAACTACCCAATAGTAATTTTGCATCAAATCCTTCTGTGCTTGATGAATATTTGCCATGGGCAGATAAAGTGCAGCTTGAATGTAGAATAAATACAACGGAAACAGAAATAAATAAAAAGGAGGACCCTTGCAGTGAGTCAGCCTAATATTAACTACATGATGAATATGACAAAGAAGTTTCTCACCGGAGAAATTGATGGAATATCTTATACTCTTGATTTTCCATATGAGCTAGAACAAAGATACAAAAAAATGCATCGAGAAGACGACGATTATTGCGATTTAATATACGAATGTCTTTATGAAGAAGGCATACCTACGTACAATGAGCTATCAGATACTGAGTTTAAGAAACTTATTCGGAAACAGTATAACTACATAAAGAAAATTGCAAAAGAAGGATTTTATTAAAAAAAGCAACCTCACAAATTAATGTGGAGCTTCTTTTTTAGGTAACGGTATGTGTTCCAGCGCCTACTTTTCTATTAGCAATTTCAACATCTTGAACCTTAACATGAGATGTATTTAAATCACATTTGTGCTAAAGTATCTTTTTCAATTATTCTAGCTTGAACCTTAACATGAGATGTATTTAAATGAGAAAAGACCTATAGTATTTGTAACCGTAGAATTCTTGAACCTTAACATGAGATGTATTTAAATAGAATCTCCGCATCTAAAAAAACCTCCCCACTGTCCTTGAACCTTAACATGAGATGTATTTAAATACAAGTATAGATTCCTTTAATACTGCTTCTGTTCACTTGAACCTTAACATGAGATGTATTTAAATTCTAAAATGAGTGAATTAAAACAAAATGATTCATTAACTTGAACCTTAACATGAGATGTATTTAAATATGAACAAAATAGCCAGTTATAATAAAGAATTATATCTTGAACCTTAACATGAGATGTATTTAAATAGATAATGGTGCAACTACAACGGATACAACATCATTGCTTGAACGAGCCTGTAAAAAATTTTGTGTAAACTGAATAAAAAGTACTCTTTCTTGGCGATAATTTAGATAAATGAATTACCAAATTATTACAAGGAGGAGCATTTTTATGTCGAATTTATCAAAAGAGGTTTTAAGAAATTATGTTAAGGAACAAAATTTCACAAGTCCTGATGAAGTTATAGTAGCTATGAAAGAAATGTTTAGAGATGTTCTTCAAGAAACATTAGAATCAGAAATGGATACACAACTTGGATACGATAGATATGCTATATCTGAAAAGCAAACTCAAAACAGCCGAAATGGATACTCAAAGAAAACTGTTAAGTCTGAGCTAGGAACTGTCGAACTTAATATACCACGTGATCGTAATGGTGAATTTGAACCTAAGATAGTACCTAAGTTTCAACGAAATGTAACTGGCATTGAAGATAAAGTTATGGCTCTTTACGCAGCAGGAATGACCACTAGAGATATTGCGGAGCAAGTAAAAAATCTGTATGATGTTGAGATATCGGCCGAAATGGTGTCTAATATAACAAACAGAATTATTCCTGTAGTTACAGAATGGCAAAATAGACCACTAGATAGGACATATTCATTTGTATTTATGGATGCCATACATTACAAAGTACGTGAGGATAAACAGATTGTTGTTAAAGCAGCTTACGTAGTTTTGGGCGTAAATATGGATGGAGAAAAAGAAGTTCTAGGCATATGGATAGGTGCTAATGAAAGTAGTAAATTTTGGCTTTCAGTGCTCAATGACCTTAAAAACAGAGGAATTCAAGATGTTCTTGTATTCTGTGTAGATGGTTTAAATGGCTTTAAAGAGGCTATAGGCGCAGTTTATCCTTTTGCTAAAATACAACGTTGCATAATTCATCAAATAAGATCAAGCATAAAATATATACCTTATAAAGATAGAAAAGCATTTGTATCAGATCTAAAATCAATTTATGGTTCAGTAAATGAAGCTACCGCTCTCGAAAACCTTCAATATGCAAAAGAAAAGTGGGGAAATAAGTATCCCAATGCCATAAAAAGCTGGGAAGAAAACTGGGATAATCTCATAACCTTCTTTGCTTTTCCTGATTATATTCGTAGAATTATGTATACTACTAATGCTATAGAAAGTCTTAATAGTCAGTTTAGGAAGGTAACAAAGACAAAACTCATATTCCCTAATGATGAGAGCCTTATGAAAATGCTATATCTGGCTACCCAAAAGATAAGTAAGAAATGGAACAGAGTATATTCAAACTGGAATCTTGTAGTAAGCCAACTCAATATTCTATTTGCCGAAATACTGAGAAGAGATGCTTAACCTTGGGACTCTGTCCCCAAACCCCAGAGGTTTATCGCTTTAATTCCGTCAGGAACGGGTAAAAACGGATAGTCAAAAGACCACCCGTTCCTGTAGAACCCCAATAACCGCTCGGGTTGCTCCTCAGCATATCCATATCCTGTTATTGGGTAAGCTGATGTATATTCTCCTCACAAAATGGGAATAACATACTATATACTGATGATGATACGAGAGTATTCATCGACTCGTATCAACATCATTTTACAAACAACTTATATGCTAATTATTTGTTCAAAGAAAGAGAATACACAAAATTATTTACACGGCCGATTGAACCTTAACATGAGATGTATTTAAATCCAGTGATTTTCCCTTTGCTCCTATATTTATTAACTTGAACCTTAACATGAGATGTATTTAAATTAGCTGTATTTAGGTAATAATTCAAATAGGTTATCTCTTGAACCTTAACATGAGATGTATTTAAATATTATTGCATCCGCACCAGCTAGAATAGGCCGCCTTCTTGAACCTTAACATGAGATGTATTTAAATACAGTAGCACCAACAAGACTACCAACATTACCATGCTTGAACCTTAACATGAGATGTATTTAAATAGATTTTGTTGGATATGAAAATTATATGGATAGACCTTGAACCTTAACATGAGATGTATTTAAATGCGCATTTTCTGCAATATATTGATAGTCTTGACTATCTTGAACCTTAACATGAGATGTATTTAAATGTTTGTCCGTTACTACCGAACAACATATGAATTTCATCTTGAACCTTAACATGAGATGTATTTAAATAACTTATCATTGGTTTCATGCACTTCATATAGTTTTCTTGAACCTTAACATGAGATGTATTTAAATATCCATGGGCTTTCTATATTTGCCTTGCATGGGATAACTTGAACCTTAACATGAGATGTATTTAAATTTAGCTATACTGTCGATTTTGTCTTTTATCTTCTCACTTGAACCTTAACATGAGATGTATTTAAATGACCCACCAAGATACTACAAAGCGTGTCTTACTATGCTTGAACCTTAACATGAGATGTATTTAAATGCCATATTGTATATTTTAGTTTTAAACGATACTCTTCTTGAACCTTAACATGAGATGTATTTAAATTTGGATGAATCAATGGCACTATTCTTTTTAATAACTTGAACCTTAACATGAGATGTATTTAAATTGACAAAGTCAATACTTTGTAAGAAAAAAATAAAATCTTGAACCTTAACATGAGATGTATTTAAATTCGATCGCAATAATTGAATTGTCCGGAGCATTGACCTTGAACCTTAACATAAGATGTATTTAAATAAAACACCGTATTTAATAGCTAGTACAGATTATTAGCTTGAACCTTAACATGAGATGTATTTAAATGTAAATATTTAACACCGAGGAAAAGCAAAACAGATTCTTGAACCATAACATTAGCTGGTTTAATTAATGAAGGTGATTCTAATATTATTTTATTAAAAACAACCTCCGTACTATGTTTACAAATGGTTAACTATAAGTTTAAAATGAAGCAATACATTCTTCAATCAATTCTTCCACCGCCACCACATCTGCTGGTGCCCATACTAAAGATTTTAGATTTTCTCTTTTTAACCAATTAACTTTGAATGTTCATCAGCAGTTGGAGTGCCAGAAATGAGAGAACATTTAACTGTAGTTAAGTTTACTACAAAGGCATCATATTCATAAACATTTTCATTAAAAATGCTGTTAAATTCAACTTTGCAATCCAATTCCTCACGAATTTCTCGCTCGATAGCTTCTTTATAACTTTCATCCTTTTCTATTTTGCCACCAGGAAATTCAAAGTGGTTTGGGATAGACATTTTTGGAGAACGAAGGCACATAATCTTTCATTGATAGCATAATCGTCATACAGCGTAGAAGGTGAATAATCTTTTTCTGATTTATTAAGCGTTATGAAAAAAACATCTAGCTTCTTTGCTTTAAAGTGTTTAACTCCTTCTCGAAAGGTTGGTTTTACACTTTCCTGAAAGTATCCAAGTGCTGCCATTGTTTGGTCCGTAGAATAACTGCAATACAAATCTATAAGGCAGATGAATCCTAAATTAACCTGCTTATCTACAAAATCAATATGTTGGTAGTTGTGCTGCAATATATCAAATGCCTCTTTTATCATTATCTTATTATCCTCATAAAGAGTAGTTAAAGCATTTTCAAAGGAGGTATAACCAAGCTTTGCTGGCGCATCTAAATAAAAACTGTAATATATCATACCAAGCATTAATTTTTCTTCAATATCAAACTTACAGTCTTTCAAGTTTTCCATGTTGGTTGATAGCTTTATAACAAAGTTTATAAGTTTTCTTGAATTTATATGAAATAAATTCTTTAATCTTTTTGTTATGGTATCCTCATCCTTATTTTCAAAACAAGGAATTAAACCTGCGGTAGCCATCATTCTACTAAAGTTCCTATCTCCACTTTTACCGTAAACATCATTCAATGAAAAATTATAATAATCTAAAAAATTGCTTAAGATAGGGGTTTTGCCAGTATCACTTTCAAAGTATTTTATTTTACTTATCAAATTTGATTTTGTGATTCTTGCGTCCTTTATATTTCGTAATATCTATTCCTTCATTATATTAGTCCACAGTAAATAAAAATTTAACTTCCCCACTTACAAGTTTATGTTTAGCACTATCCCTGTCTTCCTTGCTGCTTTCACCTAGCACAGCCATGGCGGGTATTCCATGACTATTAAAACTATCTGCCATATATTTAGCATGCAAAACTCTTACGCAGAAACCAAGCCCTATAACTTCATCCATATCCGTTACATATTTATTAAGGCTAGTTATTATACTGTTCACCCTAATATCATTACTTGTATATACATTTTCTAATTCTTTTTTATCATAGCCACCCCTTGTCCATTTAAGTTTTGAAAGATCAATGGTATCCGAAACTGCAAAATACTGAAATGTACTCAAAAGCTTTCGGTCTATAGCTTCAGGTAGTCTCATTTCTGCTGCTATTCTATCATCAAAGTGTTCCAATACGTTTTTGCCATCCATTCTCTCAGGAGTAGCGGTTAATCCTAGTAATATTTTAGGCTGGTAATAATTCAGTAGCTTTTGATAAGAGGGTGCTTCTGCATGGTGAAATTCATCAACTATAATAAAATCATAAAAATCCGCTGTGGTTTTTTCATAAAGCAATCTTCTTCTTCAATTTTGAGACCTTTTATATTTTTCTCCGCTTATTGTGATATAATAAAATTAATTAGAGCATAGTTTATAACCCAAAGGATGTGAATGAATTTTGGCAAAAAAACATGATTTTGATGCAGCATGGAAATCAATTTTGGAGGCATTTGAAGTAGAAATAGTAGAATTACTTTTTCCAGAGATATTTAATAAAATAGCTTGGGATCTTGGAACAGAATCATTAGATAAAGAGTTGCAAGAAATACAAAAGGATATATTTGACAAAGACAGTAGCGAAAAAGTAATATCTGATAAGATAATTAAAGTAAGATTAAAAGATAAAGGAAGTAAGATATTATTCATACATGTAGAAGTGCAAAGCTATGGCAGTGGACATGAAGTTTTTGGAGAAAGAATGTTCAGATACTTTTATAGGATATGGGATAAATTTAGATATAAATACAACGACAAATCTGAGATAGTGGCAGCTGCAATATATACGTATAAAGGTGATCGTGGAAAAGATAGAAACTATGTATATAAATTACCTGAGATAGAAAGAAATATACTAAAATATAATTTTAGGACTATTGATGTAGAAAAGATAAATCTTGAAAGAATAAGTAGTGATAATCCATTGAAATTAGTTTTTAAAATAGCAAAAAATCTATTGGTGACTGGTACAAGTAACGAGGATATATATGATGCAAAGATAAGATTAGCTGAAGAATTAGTACATTACGACAAAGTTAAAAATAATGACCAAATAAAGGCATTAGTGGATTTTTTAGAATACTTGTTTTTAATTGAAAATCCAGAGTTAGAGAAGAAATATGAAGAATTT
This sequence comes from uncultured Clostridiaceae bacterium, assembly GCA_963725425.1. Lineage (GTDB taxonomy): Bacteria > Bacillota > Clostridia > Clostridiales > Clostridiaceae > Clostridium_I. Next base: position 946,990 of record CAVRYJ010000031.1, on the reverse strand, counting down.
AAAAAGATAAATGGGGGTGTATTGAAGATGAGCATAGATGAAATTAGAAAGTTATACTATACGGAAGAAGGAATAGAAAAGGGAATAGAAAAGGGAATAGAAAAAGGAATAGAAAAAGGAATAGAACAACTAATATTGAAACAATATAAAAAAGGGCTTTCTATAGAATATATCGCTGAGATAAATGAATTAGATGTAGAATATGTAAAGGGTGTTGTAACAAATAACAATAATTCATAGAAAATTCGGTTAGATCACAAAGTATCATGAGACTGTAAATAAATGGGCTTAAAAGGTTCTGACGATTTAGTCGGAACCTTGGTTTTGGTTTAAAATCCCAATAAAGATAGATTTATCTAATGTATAGTAATTAGTTATATATCTTCTTCAATCAATTGTTCCACCGCCACCACATCTGCCGGTGCCCATACTAAAGATTTTAGATTTTCTCGTTTTAACCAAATTAATTTTGAATGTTCATCAGCAGTTGGAGTGCCGGATATGAGAGAACATTTAACTGTGGTTAAGCTTACTATAAAGTCACCATAATCATAAACATTTTCATTGAAAATGCTATTAAATTTAACTTTGCAATTCAATTCCTCACGAATTTCTCTTTCTATTGCTTCTTTATAACTTTCACCCTTTTCTATTTTGCCACCAGGAAATTCAAAGTGGTTAGGCATAGCCATTTTTGGAGAACGAAGGGCACATAATATTTCATGTTCATTATTTTCTATAATAGCTCCTACAACTTTTATTAGTTTTTTCATAGTTTCACCTCAAATTAATTTTATCATAAAATGAATGTTAAGGCATTCATATGGTAAAATTAAGCTATAAGTTTTTTGAAGAATAAAATCATAATATAACATAATTAATAATTACAATGGTGTATTTGGAACATAATTAATTACGGGTAAAAGGGATGATAAACATGAAAAACTATGAGGTTGCTACAGCAATTATTATAAATGATGATAAAATTTTATGTTCACAAGGTGAAGCAAGTGAATATGAATATATTTCACAAAAGTTTCAGTTCCCTGGTGCTACAGTGGAGTCCAGTGAAACAAAAGAACAAGCTCTAGCAAGAGAATTTAAGGAAAAGTTCCAATCTAAAATTGAAATAGAAAATGAGTTCCTTACTGTAACACATGAATATCCAGATTTCAAGCTTACAATACATAGTTTTATATGCAAATCATCTACGGATCAGTTTGTATTAAAAGAACATAGCAATTACAAATGGTTAACTAAAAATGAATTAGAAACTCTTCCTTTTGCAGCAGCAGATTTACCTATAGTTGAAAAATTATTGGAGATGTATAACAAAGATGCTTTATATACTGAGTTACCCAAAAGTTTGATAACTGGTTTTATAAACAAGTACCATCCTTCAAAACAAGAGTACTTACCAGAGCTTGTTTTAAATGATAAAATTAACGGTAAAAAAGTTTTAATAACTATAGATAAGAGTTTAAGAAGTTGTGATGAATTTTGGTTTTCGGTGGCGTTTCTAACTAAAAGTGGAGTTACAGTATTAATGAATTTGTTAAAGGAATTAGAAGAAAAAAATATTATGGGTAAAATACTTGTTTCACAGTATCAAAATTTCACAGAGCCAGAGGCATTAAAAACCTTATTAAAATTTAAAAATATTGATTTAAGGATAGTAACTAAGGGAAATTTTCATGCTAAAGGGTATTTATTTAAGAAGGGAAGTAGTTATGATCTGATTATTGGAAGCAGCAACCTTACCGCCAGTGCTTTGTGTTCAAATAAAGAATGGAATTTAAAAGTATCATCTACGAGTGGAGGAAAATTAATAATAGATGCTATAAAAGAATTTAATAATGAGTTTGTAAGTTCTGAAATTGTAAATACTGAATTTATTAATAATTATGAAAAAATATATAAGGCTCAAATGGCTTTTTCTAATAGAGATGAAAATAAAATTGATCTTTTTATAAATAAACCACTTCAGCCAAACTCAATGCAGGTTGAGGCTCTAAAAAATTTGAAAAAGTTAAGACTGGCGAATAAGGATAAAGCCCTTTTAATTTCAGCCACAGGAACAGGAAAAACTTTTTTGTCTGCCTTCGATGTAAAAGAAGTAAATCCTAAAAAATTTCTTTTTATTGTTCATAGAGCCAATATTGCTAAAGCGGCTATGAAAAGTTTTATTAAAGTTTTTGGCACAAGTAAATCCATGGGAATGTATTCTGGAAACATAAAAAACATCCAGGCAGATTATTTATTTTCAACTATACAAACAATTTCAATAGATAATAACTTGGAGCAATTTGATAAAAATTATTTTGACTATATCGTAATAGATGAAACACACAGGGCAGGAGCTGCTACTTATCAAAAAATATTAAACCATTTTCAACCTAAGTTTTTATTAGGAATGACGGCAACGCCTGAAAGAACCGATGGTTTTGATATTTTCAAGGAATTTGATTACAATATTGCCTACGAGATACGTCTGCATAGAGCCTTAGAAGAAAAAATGCTTTGTATGTTTCATTATTTTGGCGTAACTGATATTACTGTTAATGGTAATGTACTTGGAGAAAATGTAACATTTAACCTTTTAATAGCCAAGGAGCGAGTAGACAGGATTATTGAAAAGGCAGAGTTTTATGGATCTGATAATGGATGCACAAGAGGTTTGGTGTTTTGTAGTTCCGTGGAGGAAAGTAATGAATTATCTAACCTTTTTAATGCTAGGGGATACAATACGGTTTCTCTAAGCGGAAAAAGTAGTGAGAATGAAAGATCTCAGGCTATAGTTAATCTGGAGAGCGATAATGAAAATGAAAAGCTGGATTATATTTTCACTGTGGACATATTCAACGAAGGCATTGATATTCCTAAAGTTAATCAGATAATAATGTTAAGGCCTACCCAGTCTGCAATTATTTTTGTACAGCAATTAGGAAGAGGTTTACGAAAAGCTGTTAATAAGGAATATGTAACTATCATTGATTTTATAGGTAATTATCAAAATAGCTATTTAGTGCCCATTGCATTGTATGGTAATGATTCCTACAATAAAGATACCTTGCGTAAGTTAATGGTTAGCGGGAGTTTGTTTATACCTGGAGCATCTACTGTTAATTTTGATAGAATCGCTAGAAAACGAATTTTTGAATCTATTGATAATTCCAATATGCAACTAAAAAAAGATCTTGTGAAGGATTATGAGTTATTAAAATTTAAGCTTGGAAAAATTCCTATGATGATGGATTTTCTAGAGCATGGTTCACGAGATCCACAGCTTTATGTGGATTATTCCAGGTCATATTTTAATTTTGCTTCTACGCAGGAAGATACTTTGCAGAATATCTTATCAAAAAAACAAGTTAAGCTTCTTGAATTGTTTTGTAATGAAATCGCAAACACTAAAAGAATTGAGGAAGTTATGATTCTTAGTTTCCTTTTAAAGAATGAATCTATAAAAAAAGAAAAAATCAAAGCTCTGGTTCTTAAAAAATACGGAGTTACAGTGGACAGGGTTACCATAGAATCATGCATTAGAAACATAAATTTTGAGTTCGTCACCGAAAAGGAAAACAATAAAATAATAAGTATAAAAGAAAAATATAATTTGAATATTGTTTTTTGTAGTAATGAGGAAATTTCATTTACAGAAGAGTTTAAACTGTTATTAAAAAATGAAACCTTTTTTACATTTTTAATTGATATGTTAAGTTATTCTGAGGTTATATATGATAAGTTTTTTAATGGAGACAAGTACATAAAAGGCTTTGTATTGTATCGAAAGTACTCAAGAAAAGATGTTTTCAGAATTCTAAATTGGGACAAGAACCCTGTAGCACAAAACGTTGGTGGATATATTGTCAGCAGTGATAAAACTAATTGTCCCATATTTGTAAATTATCATAAGGATGAAAACATATCAGCTACTACTAAATATAATGATGGATTTATTAATAATTATGAATTTGAGATGATGTCAAAATCAAAACGAACTTTAAAAAGTCCAGATGTTGTCACTATTGCTAATTATAAATCAGGGCTTAGAATTCCTTTATTTATTAAAAAAAGTAATGGTGAAAGCAGTGATTTTTATTACATGGGGGAAATTACACCAATAGATGGAAGCATAGAGCAAACAACAATGCCAGACGGAAAAGGTAAAAATGTATCCGTTGTTAAAATCAGATTTCTGATGAACCAACCTGTGGAGAATTCTATTTACGAATATTTGACTGGAGGTTATGAAAAATGAATTATAAAAAAATTCGATGCTTTTTTATATGAGTTTGTAGTTGTGATTTACTTCTGAAAAGGTATAATTAAGTCATAAAATATAAAACTATAGATGTAGAAAGGCGATGTTAACATGGAAAAAAAGAAATATTCAAGACCAAGTGATGCAGAAATAAAAAACAAATTAACTGATATCCAGTATAAGGTTGCCGTAGAAAACAACACTGAAAGTGCTTTTAAAAACGAGTATTGGGATAATAAAGAACCAGGGATATACGTAGATGTAGTAACAGGTGAACCCTTATTTTCATCCGGAGAAAAGTATGATTCTGGATGTGGATGGCCAAGTTTTACGTCTCCAATTGACTCAGAAGTAGTAAACTATAAAAAAGACAATAGTTATAATATGGATAGAAGTGAGGTACGAAGTAAACGTGGTGATATTCATTTAGGACATGTATTTGATGATGGTCCAGAGGAAAAGGGCGGCATGAGGTATTGCATAAATAGCGCATCTATAAAATTCATTCTTTATGACAAAATGGAAGAAGAAGGATATGCAAATATTAAAAATAAGATAAAGTAATATTTTCATACAAAAATACAAATTTAGGATCAAGCTAACTAGGAAGTTTGACCCTAAATTTAGTTTATTCAAGTAGTAGTTTCATCAATTAAAAATGAATTATTGGATAGTTTAAAACTATATTGTGAACTATTAATACAACAACTAAAAATAGTTTAGGAAATGCAAAAGAAATTGTTATAGTAGACACTAAAATTACATAATCCACCACAAAAACCCTTCAAAAGAAGGGTTTTTTCATTTTATACAGAATGTTAAATAATAATAGTATTTTATCAAAATTATTGAAAAGGGAAGGAGTAATTCTCTTGCTAAAAATTATAGAACAACTACTCAAATTGCCCAAGCTGCATATAGTCTATTAGAAAAAGATCTACTTATTACTGAGGATGAAAACTATGTTAAGCCCTCTTTATTGGATAAGCAAGGTGTTTACCCAGTCTTCAGAGTGTTTGGGGATAAAATATTGGAGGCTAATTACGTAAAAAATCTTATCTGTAAACTTTCAAAACAGTATAATTATGGTGATATAGCTGATATAGCCAGAACTCATGGCCAAATCCAGGAATTTAGTACTTACCTTGAAGATGCAAAAGTACCTTTTAAACTTATGACAAATCAGGATGGTTATGAATTTGGAGATGAAAAAGTTAAGATTTTAACCATGCATTCAATCAAGGGTCTTGAGTTTAAAGTTGTTATTATGATTGGTCTCAATTCTAATTCGATTCCATTTAAAAGCAATAGCATGGATGATGGCGGATCTTTTGAAACTAGAGAAAGAAAACTTATGTATGTTGGTATGACTAGGGCTACTGAAAGACTTTATATGACATCTGATGGCAATCCATCAAGGTTTATAAGTGATATAAATTCTAAGTACTTAAAACATGGTGAAAACACATTAATAAGTCATTTCTATGCCATTTCACAGGAAAATTTCTGTTTTAAGGAAAAGATTAAAGATGTATATTCACAAGAAGAAAAAGTTAGGCAGTGGATTATAAATGAATTGAAAGAAACTTATAAATACCCAGAGAGACTTATTGATATAGAGTACCAAGTTAATAGTTTTTCTAAAATAGGTTATGTGGACGTAGCTGTTTCTAACTATAAGAACAATAGTAAGACACCTTTTATTTTCATTGAAGTTAAAAGACAGGGAGCAGGACTTTCAAATTGTATTGAGCAACTAAAAAGTTATATAAGTACATCATCAACTTGTGAATATGGAGTTGCTACAGATGGAATAGATATAGTATTCATAAACAGTGATCTTGAAGTTATAGATGATATACCTATATTTATGTCTTCAATGCTACCATCTAGCCTTGAAAATTATTGCTATGTTGATTTAAAAAACAATGTAAATCATAAATTCATGAGAGATTACAATAACATAAGCGAATTGTTTTTTGAAAACGAAGAAGTGTCAGACATTAATGATATGAAAAAATTAAATGTATTTAGTGCAATTGCGGCTGGAAATCCTATTTTATTAAATTCTACTATTGATGATGAATTCTACATTCCCAATTTGTGGGTTCAAAGAAACAGTACTAATTATATAGTAAAAGTAAAAGGCGATAGTATGATAAATGCGAATATCAATGATGGAGACTTAGTAGTTCTACAAAAGCAAAATACAGCAAATAATTATGAAATAGTAGCGGTTGATTTAGATGGCAATACTACATTAAAAAGATTTGTTAGAATGGGTGATTCAATACTTCTTATGCCTGAAAATTCAGCGTATGAACCAATTAATGTTACAGAGGTTCAGATGAATATTTTAGGAGTGGCTGTGGGAGTGATCAAGAAAATAAGTATATAGAGCATTAAACTCTGGTTACCAATAATATATATTTTTAGTAACGAAGTGAAATCATGGAAAGAATTTTAATATAATCATGAATTACTGATAATGATCAAATTAAGGCATTAGTAGATTTTTTAGAATACTTGTTTTTAATTGAAGATCCAGAGCTAGATAAGAAATATGAGGCGTTTAAATGGTTAATTATTTAATAATTTACCATTAAATAATAATTTGAAGTATATATATGCATAAATTATCAGCACTATGAAAGAGAATACATCTCTTATTAAAAAAGGTAAATTAATATAAAAATATAGGATAGTACTTACAATTAGCAATAAAATATCAAAAAAATTATTCTATTTTTATACTTTTTATTTTTTATAGAACTATTTTTTATTATTAATAAAATACCACCTATTAAAGCACATATAATCCAAAAATACTTCATATCCATAAACAAACTCATACCTCTAATTGAGACGAATAAAAAGACATAAGTAAGTATTGAAATTGATTTAAATTTTGAAAAGTTTACGATCTCTATTTTATTAAAAATACTAATATCAACACACCCTTTATAATAATTTGAAAAACATTTTTACAATAGTATATACTATGTATTATATTACCAATAATAACAATTAACAATAGTGAATTCAAAGAGTTTTGAGAGGGTTATACGTTATGCCTCACCATTGTTAAACATACCAACTTTTTGTTGGCATGTAACTTATTATTTCATATTATCTTATTATTCATATTGTGAGATAATAAAAGAATAAACAATTTAGAGGAGGCTACATAATGGGGAAATTAATTATAAATGGTGTTGATGGTCAATTAGGTGGTCACATTGCTGAGTTCGTGTTAGAAAAAACAAAAGATTTCAGCAATTTGATTTTCGCAGGATATAATATGGAAAAACTAGATAAATACAAAAAAATGGGTATCGAAATAAGACATGTTGATTATAACAATACTGAGAATTTACCAAAGGCATTTGAAGGTGCAGAAACTATGGTACTGGTATCCATGCCATTCATAGGAAAGCCAAGAAGGAATGCTCATAAAAATGCTGTTGATGCAGCAAAAATAGCTGGAATTAAAAGAATCATATACACTTCTTATTCTGGAGCAGGTGACCCAAGCAACCAAGCATTGGTACTAGAAGATCATAATTTTACAGAAGATTATATCAAGGAGTCCGGTCTGATTTATCGTTTTGTTAGAGATAGTAACTATGCTGAGGCAGTTCTTGACACCGTAATGGATAGCAATTTCGAAACTGGTAAGTGGATTTCTAATCAAGGAGCTGGAAGGGTTGCATATATTGCTAGAGAGGCTTGTGCCAAGGCTATAGCAGCAGTTGCAATGGGCGCCGGTGAAGATAATCATGCTTACACTGTATGTGGTACTGAATTATTAACTTGCAGCGATTGTATGGCAATTGCAACAGAAGTCATAGGAAAAAAGTTTGAGTTTATATCCGTCAGTGACGATGAATTGTTTGCACAATTTGATAAAATGGGTATTCCTAGAACAACCGAAGATATGAAGAACTCCCCTTGGCCTTGGTGTAGTGAGGACATGGTTTCCTGTGGAGCAGCTGTTCGCAATAAAAAAATGGAAATCATGACAGATGACTATCAAAACTTAGTTGGAGAAAAACCAATGTCTCTGAAACAATTATTTCAAAGAAAATATAATAAATAAAAATTAAAAGCAGCAAAAAGAAGCATATGCTTCTTTTTTGTTGCTAAACTTTTTTTTTGTTATAATAGGCTGTAAGGTGGTGTTTGTAATGGACATTAAGAGATTGGAATATTTTTTTGCAGTGGCGGAAGAAGGATCATTTACGAAAGCTGCAAAAAAATGTTTTATTTCACAGACAGCGATTTCTAAGCAAATAAATGTTTTAGAAAGTATAGTAGGATTTAGATTATTTGACAGAAGGCCTTATCGTCCCGCACTTACAGCCGCGGGGAAGTGCTTTTATTTTAGTTCAAAAAACTGGTGGATGATTATTACAAGGCGGTGCAAAAGGCAAAACTCTTAAAAGATGGATACAAGGAAACTATACGGATAGGCATTTGTGGAGCTGCAGAGAATATGCTTCTGCCTCCTATATTAAAATTATTTGTGGAAGACTTTCCAGAAATAAACATTGACATTAGCGAAGGTAACTTCTTTAGTCTTTCAAAAGACCTAAGTGAAAATAGATTGGAGATTATATTTGGTATTGCAAATGATATAGATGCAATGGATAATAGCATTTATTATCCGTTATTTAGCAATAAGCTTGTTGTAATATGTGCTGAAAATCATCATTTTTCTGAGCGAAGTAATGTGTATGGGAACGAGCTTAAAGACGAAAATATCATTATATTTTCCAAGGCATTTGGACCAAAATACCATGAACAATTTATAAAGGCCTGTGAACAAGATGGATTTCAGCCACGTATCGCAAAAGAAGTAAATTCATTAGATGAAATGATATTAATGGTTTGTATGAATAAAGGCATAGCAATTATAGGAGAAGAGGTACTTACGGATTTTGAGTATGTTCACGTAAGCGAATTAAAGGAGACACATCATTATTCTTCTTACGGTATTGCCATAAATAAAAACAATGATAACCCGTTAGTTGATACCTTCATCAAGGTTACAAAAAAACAATTCATTTGACATATTATGTTTTATTTAAAAATAACGATAATTAAAGTGTGGCTTTATGTATATTTTATAGTACGAAAAATGTTAAAAAAGTAGTTTAATAAGATGAAATTGAGCAATAATAAATATTTTTTTTCGGAGGAGCATATATATGGATTATAGAGAGTATTTCAAAGAAGAATTATCGGATGATGAGATATTAAGGTGTTTTGCAGTTGTTATGCCATATTTCACGAGACTTGTTACAAATAAGTGCGCATTTACTTTAGCTAGCAAAGATGCTGCAATTGATTATGTAAGTTCAGATGAGGTGGATTTCAATTTTGAATATGGTTCAAAACCAGTAAGTTTACTAAAAGAATGTTTAGATACAAATACAGATAAAGTTCAATTTATACCAGAAGAGGTATTTGGACAATCATTAAAAGTAATCGCATTACCAATAAGAAATTCTAAAAATGAAATGATTGGTGCCATTCTTAACGGAATTGATACAATGAAGAATACAAGTTTAATTAAGCACATGGATGAGCTTAAGGATTCAATAACTGAAGTCACTGCAAATACCAATGAAATGGCAAATTCATCAGTAAGCCTTGCAGAGCGTGAGCAAAGTGTAATGAAATTGGCAGAAGAAACAGTGCAGACAGTAGCGCAAACAGATACAGTACTTGAACTTATTAAAAATATTGCTAATCAAACAAATTTATTAGGACTAAATGCAGCCATAGAGGCTGCAAGGGCAGGTGAAAATGGAAAGGGATTTTCTGTTGTAGCTACAGAAGTAAGAAAACTTGCAAATCAAAGTAAAGAATCAGTGACCACTATAAAAAAGATCCTTGATAATGTTAATGAATCAATGAACAAAATATCTAGCGCTATTGAAGAAACAGCTGCAATAAGTGAAGAACAAGCAGCATCAACAGAAGAAATAAATGCGGCTATAGAAAACATAACATCTAGTATCAAAGGTTTAAGGGAAACTAGTAAAGATGTATTCTAAGTATTTAGTAATTTGTAGGTCATGTGTTTAAACAACTTAGGATCACACAACAAGTGACAAGTTAAAAAATGGAGGAAGCTGAAGAATTAGTACATTACGACAAAGTTAAAAATAATGACCAAATAAAGGCATTAGTGGATTTTTTAGAATACTTGTTTTTAATTGAAAATCCAGAGTTAGAGAAGAAATATGAAGAATTTAAAAAGATAAATGGGGGTGTATTGAAGATGAGCATAGATGAAATTAGACACCGAATATGTAAGGGGTATTGTAACAAATAATAATAACTCATAGCAATTTCGCATAGACCAAATCGTCATAAGGGTGCAAATCATTCTTGAAAAGATACATCGTTTCCAAGAAAACATTGATACAAGCCAATTTACATTTTTGTAAACTGACTTGTATCAATGAACTTTTATTTACCAAATGTTTCTTTCCAGTCCTTCATGAATCTTTCTATTCCACTATCTGTTAATGGATGCTTGATCATTTGTTTTATAATTTTAAATGGTACTGTAGCAATATGTGAACCTGCCACTGCTGCATCTGTAACATGCATTGGATTTCTTATGCTTGCAGATATTATTTCTGTTTGTATTCCATGAACTTTAAATATTGTAACAATAGTTCTTATTAATTCCAAAGCATTAGAATTTATATCATCTAGTCTCCCAAGAAAAGGACTTACATAAGAAGCCCCTGCTCTTGCAGCAAGTAATGCTTGTCCTGCTGAAAATATTAGTGTTACATTTGTTTTAATTTCTTCTTTTGAAAGTACATTTACAGCTTTCAAACCTTCTTCAGTCATTGGTATTTTAACAATCATATTTTTATGAATTTTAGCTATTTGTCTTCCTTGTTCTATCATTCCCTTTGCATCTAGTGCAATGACTTCACCACTGATGGGGCCATCTACAATAGAAGCTATTTCTTTTATAACCTCATTAAAATCTCTACCTTCTTTTGCTATTAGAGATGGATTCGTAGTAACACCACAAATAACACCCATTTCATTAGCCTCTCTTATTTCATCAACATTAGCTGTATCAATAAAAAGTTTCATTAGAAATGCTCCTGTATTATGTTAAATAAACCATCGCTATCAATAATCTCTTGGCTATTATCAAATTGTTTTATTTGTACATCTTTCCAAAGACATTTTTTTGATTTTAAACTATCAATAAAAACATCCCAATTTTCAAGTTTCCATTCATCTCTTTGAGTATTACGCTCTTTAATTCTTTCAAATAAAACTTCAGAGCTAACAGTTACTTTTAAAACTAAGGGAACAGAATTCTCCCAGCTGTATTTTTCTTTGAGTTTTTCTATATACTTTTCATCTCCGAAATAACCAATAAATGGAGCATCTAAAATCACTGAGATTCCATTTTTTATATTGTCTGCTGCTATTTCAAGTAAAGTTTCATATTCAAGTGGCATAATTACATTTTGATAAAAATCACAACCATCTCTTTCATTAGGTGAAAGTCCCTGGTTTTCTAGCATCTTTCCAGTAAACTTATTGCAAATAACGTCTTTATCTAGATATCCTAGGTGAAAGTGGGATGAAATAAGTTTGCCAACTGTGGATTTTCCAGAACCTGCAGGTCCAACTAAAAATATCACTTTAGGTGTCATGCACTTATGCCTCCTTTTTTAGGTATTGGCTTTAAGAATATTCCGTATGAAATAGCTCCAAGAAGAAGAAGTCCTGCACCTATTAAAAATACACTGCTCATACTTCCAGTTCTATCTAGTACAATTCCAGTTATTATTGGTGCCATAGCTGCTCCTAAAAATCCTCCGAAATTTTGAATTGCTCCTAAGGATGCAACTTGTTCACTTGGTGCAACATCAGCAGCAAGAGTCCAAATAACTCCTGATGGCAATTGTGATGCAAAGTAACCAATGCATAGAAGTAAAATGCTCAAATTAGTATTTCTTATAAATGGAAGTGGTGCAGTAGCTAGCGCTGCAAGAAGTGCTCCGCCAACAATAGGAACTTTACGTGAATTTATTGCTTGCACACCTTTTTTAATCAAAAAGTCTGATAAAAATCCACCAAGGAGTACTCCTGCAATTCCGCATAAATATGGTAAAGAAGCCACTATTCCACTTTTAACTATGCTAAAGCCATATTGTTTCTGCAAATAAGCAGGAAGCCATGTTAAATAAACCCATATGGTAAACATTATTCCGAAGTTACCTATAATCATAAACCATGTGTTTTTATGTTTAAAAAGTTCTCCCCATGAAGCCTGCTTTTCTGAAGATTTTCCTCTTCTTAATTCAGCCGCTGCTTCTAAAGAACCTTTTATAGCAATTGTTTCTTCAGATGTAGGATCTCTATAAAGTTTTTGCCATGCAAATAAAACAAGTAGTCCAAGTACACCTATTATGACAAACATACTCCTCCACCCGACTGCTACCATCAATAAAGTTAAAATCGGTGGAGCAATAGCATTAGAAATCTGTGAACCTGTATTTATAATTGAAATAGGGAGTCCTCTTTCTTTATTGGAAAACCATTTTTGATTTACCTTGAGTCCAGCCGTAAAAAATGGTGATTCAGCTACACCTAATACCATACGCATAAGATAGAATAAAGGATATGTTTGTACAAATGAACAAATAATAGTTGCTGCGGACCAAAAACCGGAAGCAGCAGAAAACATTTTTTTAGGTCCAAATTTATCTACTAGCCATCCTGCTGGTAAATTGGCAAGGGCGTATGGCCATAAAAACGCTGATAGTAAGAAACCCATTTCAGTCGATGATAGATGAAATTCTCTTGCAATAGTTGTATTGGCAACACTAAGGTTTGCCCTATCAAGGTAGTTGACAATAGCTCCAATTAGTAGTAAACTTACAAAAGTCCAGCGTATGTTATTTTTGATTTTTGTAATATTCACTGATCCTGTATTAGATGTATCCTTAATATTTTCATTTTGTTTCATTATAGTTCCTCCAATCATTTATTAAAATCGTTTTCATAAAGTGTGATGGTTTTCATGACTTATGGTTCAAGGTACTACATATTTATTTTGTAAAGTTACACGACTAAATGCCTTTGCAAAATAAATATGTGATATTGAAATAAACTGAAATATTATTTATTTGAGTGGCATTCTTTAACTACGTTTAAAAATAGTTTAGCAGCCTCAGTAACTTTTGTATAATCACCGTCTTTTTGAGCAGCTTTAGTGATGAAACTGCCTATCCCGAGACAGGTTGCTCCGGCTTTGAACCATTCTTTTGCGTTTTCAGGAGTGATGCCACCGGTTGGTAAAATAGGTGTTTGATCTAATGGAGATTTCACAGTTTTAACATATGCTGGACCAACAAATTCGGCTGGGAACAGTTTAACAATATCTGCACCTGCTTCCATGGTGTTTAAAATTTCAGTTGGAGTAAATGCTCCACTAATACTAATTGCCTGGTAACGGTTTGCCATTTTAATCATTTCAGGATTCAGATTAGGACTTACTAACATACTTGCGCCTGCAAGTATAGCTGCTCGTGCAGTTTCTGCATCAAGTACCGTACCTGCTCCAATAACAATCCCTTTATTCTTATACTTTTCCGATAATGTTTTAATGATTCCCAGTGCATTTGGTACACTCATTGTAATTTCCAGTGCCAAAATACCAGCTTTTATAGCGGCTTCTGCTACATTTATTGCTTCTTTTTCGTCGTCAAGGCGAATGATTAAAACGATTCCCGTTTCTTCAATTTTCTTTAGGTTATCTAATTTTTTCCACATATAATCTCTCCTCTTTATCATAAGTTGTGATTGATAATAATACGAAAATAAACTCAGTGCACAGGTGAATTTTATTAAAATTAAGTCATGTACAGTTTGCTACCACTATATCCAAGTCTTCTGGAAATTAGCATAGCAGTGTCAGTTACAGATTTTGAAATAAAATTTTTTCTTTCATCATTCATACCATTGTATAAACTTGCCACGCTAATAGATGCAATAGGATTACTAAACTGATCATAAATTGCTGCTCCCATGCAATACATCCCTGTGTTGTCCTCACGATCGTCAATTGAGTATCCACGTTTTTTTATTTCGCTCATATCATTTAATATTTCTTCTAACGTGGTATGTGAAAATTTTGTTTTGCTTGATAGAGTCTGTTGATTCAGTATCTTTTCAATTTTTTCCTTAGAATATGCAGCCAGCAGTGCTTTGCCAACACCTGTTGTATATATATAACGTCTTGAACCAAGTTTAGCAGTAGGTTTCATAATTGAATGATTTTCAGCTTTATCAAGATACACAATACTGCCATTGTCTTCTATCCCTAGAAATACTGTACTGCCTGTTCTTTTATTAAGTTCCTGAATATATGGTCTTGCAGCATCAGTAATACCTAAATTTGAAAGATAAGCACTACCTATTTCGAAGGCGAGTAAACTCAATCCATAAGTTTTCAATCTCTCATCTTCTACTTCAATAAGACCTTTATTCACTAGAGTTTGAATCAATTCAAATGCACTGCTTTTTGGCAAGCCATTAGCACTACAAATTTCGTTTAATGTTAAAAAATTTTCACTGTGGGCCATTAGTACTAACAAATCTACAACTCGTGCAGCTGATTTATTTTCTTTAATAATATTCATATTATCACCTTAATCACTTTGAATTCACATATGCGAACTTAGTTCGTAAATGCTTACAAGCATATTATAAAATCTTTTATATTATTTGTCAATGTTTTTCTAAAGGTTTTCATGGCTGAAATTTATATGATATGTTTCAGCTATGAGGGTAGAGAAAACAATATTCATTTCCTTTATGTTTGCTAAAATTAGTAGAAAAGAATAGTAATAATTATCAATTAGTTGATGATTACTATTTTTGGTTTTATAATAGATAGATACCATTAACAAAAAGCATATAAGAAAAAGAGCTTGGAGGGTACAGTGTAACTATGAATATTGAAAAAGCAATTGTAGCACTTGAGCATAATGGTTATTGCGTGACATTATTTAAAACTGCCGAAGATGCGGCAAAATATTTGGACAGTAGCATTAATGACAAATCTGTTGGCTTTGGTGATTCTGATACTTTGTTGCATATGAACCTGTTTGAACGTCTTTCTTTTCGCAACAGGGTTGTTGATCCTGCACATTGCATTCTAGGGAAAACATTTAATGAAACTGCCATAGAGTGCTTGACTACAAATATTTTTTTAACCTCAGTGAACGCCATGTCAGAAACCGGAGAACTGGTCAATATTGATGGAACTGGTAATCGCATTGCTGGTTCACTGTTTGGTCACAAGAAGGTATATTTTGTTGTTGGCACAAATAAACTCACACCTACCCTTGAAGAGGCAATCTGGCGTGCCCGTAACATTGCTGCCCCTCGTAATGCTATGCGTTTAGGACTTAGAACACCATGTGCATTAAAAGGAGATCGCTGTTATAATTGTTCCAGCCCAGATCGCATATGCAATGGCATTATAACTTACTATAAAAAGATGAATAACATGGATATGGAAATTGTAATAATAAATGAAGAACTTGGTTTCTGATATCCATCTATTACAAAGAAACAGACTAGATTAATGTTTAGTCTGTTTCTTGTTGCATTTGGAGAGGAGAGAATAGCTTTAAGATCTAATAAAAAACCTTACTTTGCAAACCTATTTTTAATCGATACTAATAGAAAATACACAATTATGTTCAATATGTGGTTATATCCTATATATAAAATAATCAAAATCTGCAGGTGTACTATTTTTCATTCCATTACTTGTAGCGTAAAGTCCAATATACACGCCAGTAAAACCTCCAGCTACTTCAGAAGATAAATATTTAGTTTCACCATCAGCCATGACTTTAGGCACACCGTCTCCAATAACATATTTGAAATGATACTCATTTTTATCAGCGCTAACTTCTAGGATAACTTTACCTTGAGCTACTATCTTCTCGGACACTATTGCTGATAACTTTCCAATTTTCGTTAAATTATATTATTACTAGCCACCTTCATCAATAAGAAGGTTTTTTGCATTTTATATAGAATGTTAGAAAGTAATAAAATATTAGAAAAAATTGAAAAATATTAGAAGAATATAAGGAGAATAAGAAATATGAAAGAAAACTATAAACTAAAGGTACATAAATTATCAGAGATTATAAATTTAAAGGTACATGGAAGAACAACAGGCAATCTTTCTCCATTAACCTTGTTTTGGACAGGAAGTGGCATTGAATTAAATGCAAAGGGTTCTGAACTTTGGATTCAAGTAGAGGTGGATTATGATATTTATGAGCCTTGGATAAGCATAGCTATTAACGGAGCTTTTGTAAGCAGACAAATGCTAATATCGGGAAAGTATTGGATTTGCGTTTTTAGAGGCATGAATGAAAACGTCACAAAAAATGTGCGCATCGTAAAAGATTCACAGGCTATGAGTGGTGATCCTGGTTGCTATCTGCAAATACATGCAGTGAAGTTTGATGGAGAATTTTTACCTGTTGAAGAAAAACCCTATAGATTAGAGTTTATAGGGGACAGTATTACTTCTGGAGAAGGAGCAATAGGCGCTAAAGGAGAAATGGATTGGATTCCTATGTGGTTTAGTGCTCTCAATAATTATACAAAAATCACAGCAGATATTTTAAATGCAGAATATAGAATTATTTCTCAAAGTGGATGGGGAGTTCTTACAAGCTGGGATAACAATCTGCATTATAATATTCCTGAGTACTATGAAAAGGTTTGTGGATTAGTTACAGGTGAGAAAAATGAAGCTTTAGGGGCCTATAAAGAAAATGATTTTGATTCTTGGCAGCCGGATATTGTGGTAGTTAATCTTGGAACAAACGATGGAGGAGCTTTTAATTCACCAGAATGGAAGGATGAAGTAACTGGAGAAACTTATAAACAACGATTAGATGAAGATGGTAGCTTTAATGAAGAAGACGTAAAAGCATTTGAAGCGGCAGTTGTAAATTTTCTTATTAAGCTTAGAAAATACAACAAGAAGGCAAATATAATATGGGTCTACGGGATGATTGGTATACCCTTGATGCCAGCAATTTATCGTGCTGTAGATAGTTATACTAGAAAAACAGGAGATAGAAATCTGTCTATTATTCAACTTCCAAAGACAACAGATCAAACAGTAGGTTCAAGAAATCATCCAGGAACTTTATCACATGAAAGAGCAGCAAAAGTATTAGCGGAGTACATAAAAGAAATTTTAGCAAAGTAAATACTATATAAATATAAAATAGGTAATTGAAAGTCTCATAATTACCACTGGGATAATTATGAGACTTTTAATTTTAATTAGAAGTTGGATGCAAGATGAAACTATTATTTTACCTTAGATGTAACCTTCTGATTGTGTTTTGAATTTCCTGCATAATCAAATAGTGGAGATCCTAAATTAAATTTAAAAGATTCCCTATTCACTGTTCCAACAATTTCATCACTATCATACAATTCAAGTAAAAAATTAGCCATCTGCTGGCTAGTATGATAAGTACCAAAAAGCTTATCATAATTGTAGTCTTCTAGGTTATTAGCAATTTTTCCAAAATTTGTTTCTGTAGCGGCAGGTGCTAATACTTTTGCCTGTAATTCTGAATTAGATTCTTTTAATTCTCTTGCTAGTCCCTCAGTAAATGTGCTTACAAAAAATTTGCTTGCACAATAAGTAACGGCATTGGGCACAATAGTATAGCCACCAGCAGAGGAAATATTTATGAGCTGGGAACCCTGAATATTTTGATAATCATGAACAAACAGAGACGATAAAATTACCAAAGCTTCAACATTTAATCGTAGCATAGTTTCTACCTTTTCTAAATTTTGATTAGCCACGCTGTCATAATTGCCAAAGCCAGCATTGTTAATCCATGTTTCAATTTTGTAGGGCTTTAGTTCTTTATACAACTTATAAACATTAGGAATAACAGATAAATCAGCATCTTTAACTATGATATTTAATGATGGATTATCCAGCGAAATTTCTGCTTTTAATTTCTCTAATTTCTCTTTGCTGCGGGCGATAATAACTAAATTTTTACCTCGTTTTGCAAATGCTTTTGCAGTTTCATATCCAATGCCAGAACTTGCCCCTGTAATAACTGTGTATTTATTGTTTCTTTCCATTTGAAAACCTCCTTTAATATGCTACAATTGCATTATATAATGTAGAGTTAACTCTAGGTCAAGTATTAAAAAGGAGATTTTAAGATGAATTATTCAATCGGTGAATTTTCGAATCTTACTAATATAAGCATATACACATTACGTTACTATGAAAAAGAAAACTTAATTATTCCAGATCGTAAAGATAATGGCAGGCGTTGCTATAGTGAAAAAGATGTTACTTGGATAGAATTTATAAAGCGATTAAAGGATACAAAGATGCCTATTAAGGAAATTCAAAAATATGCACAGATGCGTGCTGTTGGTGATTCTACTATGAATGAAAGAATGGAAATGCTAATAAAACATAGAACTGCGCTCAAAGAAGAAATAGCTAGGGCAAATGAACATCTTGAAAAATTAAATGTTAAAATTAATTATTATAAATCAGCTATAGATAAAAGCAAAATATATTAGGTCAAGAAGAAATTAATGCTATTATTACCAGGTACATATACATAAAAAGAATGTACATAGATTTGATTTACACAAGTCTATGTACATTCCAAAGTAGTTAGATTACTTCATTTCCAAATCGTTTTTTCAAATATTCCATAATGAGATCCAAACTTTTTTCAAGTCCAATCTTCCCAGTATCAATAGTAAGATTGTATCCACAAGCATTATACATATCTTGGCCAGTAAGTGATTTGAAATATTTTAATCTTTCCTTATCTGTTTTTTGTATATATTCCAAAGCTTCGTTTCCTGAAATATTATGTTCTTTTTGAATCCGTTTTTTACGAAAATCAAGATCGGCATTAAAAAATATACTTACATGTCTTGGGTGATTTCTAAGAATATAAGATCCACCTCTTCCTATTATTACAGCTGATTTTTCACTTGCAACTTTTGTAATAATATTTGATTCAGCTTTATGTGCTTGTTTATCTGATATAATTTGTATATCTTGATTGAACTCTAAACTACCAAATGCGTAACTAGACACTAATGAAGTCCATAGAGGAGTTTGTTTTTCATCACTAGCTTCTAAGTTTTCAACATAGGTTCCTAAATCGTTTGCTGCGTCTTTAACAATCTCATGATTTAAATATAAAAAGTTCAACTTTTGAGCAAGTTTATATCCTAAATATCTTCCTCCGCTGCCAACTTGACGATTAATAGTTATTACAATATTAGATTTATTCATTTTTATCACTCCTATCTAAGTTATATTTTTTTAATTCTTCACATAGATTATCTATTTCGACAATAGATTTTTGAATATCATCAATACGGTTATTCTGCTGTTCCATCTCAGCAAATATTTCTTCTGAAGAAGCAGAATTCTCTGTTGATACATTTGCCACCTCATTAATTTTATTTTCAATACATAAGAATGTCGCATATATCTTATTTACCAATTCATATTCATTATATATCTCTTTATTAATTCCATCAAATGAACTGCTAAATTCACCAAGTTTTTCTCTTTTAATAATGAAGTTTCAACTTTATTTTCTAGAGTATTGCTTTTATTTTTATTTTCCATTAAAATTCAATTCCACCCTTCGTATTAAATACATTTAGATCATAATATATTCTATTTTTGTCTTAAATATACTTAGCATTGATGGTACAGTTTATTCACTGGTGAAAAATAATAAGAAAATTATAGGAATAGCAAAGGGATTTTATGCTTCTATAAATGGTGGTACTGGATTTGTTGCAAATTCACTTAAAATTGTAACTGCACCCAAATAATTTGAATATAATAAATTTGAGGTGAGCTTAAATGTCATATTTTGATTCATTAAGCCCTGAGGAATTTATCATTTTAGCAAACTTAGTTGCATTTACAGTTATGGAAGGAAACTCACCTAAAGATAATATAATTCTAGGTAGTTTTTTATCCACTGTTTCAAGTATTATGCTCTCTTTTGCAGCTCAGCAAAATATTATTACATCTTTAAAGGAAGGTACAAAAAATGAAGTAGAAAATATTCAAAATCCTGTTAATCAACCTATCGATATTTTAAATAATATGTAGCACATAGATAATTACTATATTATCTATGTGCTTTTATAAATCATTACTTGTATGATATAATGATTTATATCATACAAAAACTCGTATAATATCGGTAATGTGGTCCGAGAGTTTCTACCTGCTAGCCAAAAAAAATAGCAGACTACGAGGTAATGCGTTTTGGGATGTATATAGTATTTTTCATATATATTTTATTAAACTCAGTATCTCAATCATTTTTTGAGGTGCTTTTTTGCTTTCATTAAACTAGGACATGTATCCATATAAGTGTTTATGTATGAATAAATTTGTTTTTAACATAGAGGGAGAAGAATATAACATGGAAAAGCCAAAAAATCATGATGTTAATAATGAACTGAATTATGGAATTGAGGATAAACCTGAAACATTGATACAGATTTTGCTAGGGTTTCAACATATTTTTGCTGCTTTTGGTGGAATTATAGTTGTTCCAATAGTTATTTCAGCAGCATTAAAATTTGATGTAAAAACAACAACCGCATTAATAAGCAGCGCAATATTAATGGCAGGTGTTGCCACTTTTATTCAGTCAAGGAAAATAGGGCCAGTAGGTGCAAAAATAGCTTGCGTTATGGGAACAGACTTTACCTTTGTGGCTCCAGCTATTGCAGTAGGCTCAAAGTATGGATTACCAGGAATTTTAGGTGCAACTATTTTAGGTGGAATACTTGTAATCATATTAAGCTTTTTTATAAAACCTTTAATGAAACTATTTCCACCAATTGTTACAGGAACGGTAGTTACATTAATAGGATTAACGCTAATACCTGTGGCGATGGATTGGGCAGCAGGAGGAGCAGGATCAAAGAATTATGGAAGTTTAAAAAATATCGGAATTTCGCTTTTTATAATGCTAATAACATTACTCATAAATCACTATGGCAAAGGGCTTATTAGTAGTGCATCTGTAATAATAGGAATGTTTGTAGGGTATTTAATTTGTATTCCACTTGGTATGGTTAATTTCTCTTCAGTTACCAGTGCTAGTTTTATATCACTGCCACAAATTTTAGCCCATGGTGTAAATTTTAGATTAGATGCTGTACTACCATTTATACCAGCATATCTAGTTTCAACTATTGGAACTGTTGGATGCATTAAGGCAATTGGTGAAGTATCAAAAGTAGAATTAGATGATAAACGTATAGGGGCAGGTGTGCTTTCGGATGGTGTGGGTAGCGTGCTAGCAGGCTTTTTTGGAGCGATGCCAAATACTTCTTTTAGCCAAAATATTGGACTTATACCATTAACTAAGGTAGCAAGCCGTTACGTTACAATGACGGCAGGAATTATACTTGTTGTTTTGGGATTATTACCTAAATTTGCAGCGCTTATAAATATAATGCCTCAGCCAGTACTTGGTGGTGTAGGAATTGTAATGTTTGGAACAGTGGCAGCCGCTGGAATTCAAACTTTAAGCAAAGTAAAAATCAGCAACAGAAACTTATTAATTATGGCAACATCTATAGGTCTTGGACTCGGAGTTACTTTCCGCCCAGATTTTCTTGCTAAACTTCCAGATGCGCTAAAGATGATTTTTTCATCAGGAATTTCAACGGGAACAATTGTAGCATTATTGCTAAATTTAATACTGAAAGAAGATACAAAATAAGAATTATTGAGGTGAACATATGCAAGCATTAAAAAAACGTATAATTGAAGAAGGACAAGCATTAAATAAAAATGTGTTGAAGGTTGATTCATTCCTTAATCATCAGGTAGACCTTAATTTGATGTATGAAGTAGGAACATGTTTTAAGGACTATTTTAAAGAACATGGAATTACAAAGGTATTTACAATTGAAACTTCTGGTATTGCACCAGCAGCTATGGCAGCGTTGCAAATGGGCTTGAAACTTATAATACTAAAAAAACAAAATTCTAAAATTTTAAAGGGAAAGGTTTATCAGACGACTGTGCATTCATTTACAAAGGACACAGACTATGAATTAACGCTTTCTAAAAAATACATAGATAAAGATGATAAAATTTTGCTCATTGACGATTTTTTAGCAAATGGGGAAGCAGCAATGGGTGCAGCACGTATAATTGAAGAAGCAGGAGCTAAACTTACAGGTATAGGAATTGTCATTGAAAAATCTTTTCAACCGGGTAGAAAAATTTTAGAGGATAAGGGATATGATATATACTCTCTAGCTAGAATATCTAGATTAGATAAAAATTTAGTTGAGTTTTTGGATTAAAAAAAGGGGCTGTTGCACTAAGAAATTAGTGTAGCAGTTTTTTTTATAAAAAAAACAATTCCCTAGCTTAAAAAAGTTAGGGAAAAGGTGTAAAATATATTTATGAAAATGAACAATTTAACACACAAAAATTATACCATTCATGACAGTTTTTATCAATTAAAACTGCCAATAAATACTGAATACATGATTCCTAAAGATGATTCTGTGAGGTTACTAAGTCAGGTTGTAGAGGAGATGGATTTAAGAGAATTATACCAGACTTATTTCCGTATAAGGAAAAATCAGCCAACCCCAAGGCAGATGCTTAAGATTATGTTATATGCGTACATGAACCATTATTATGCTTCACGTAAAATTGCAAGTGCATGCAAGCGAGATATTAATTTCATGTATCTTTTAGAAAGTGCGTCAGCGCCAGTTTATTCAACTATAGCTAGATTTCGTAGCCTTCATTTTGCACCAGTTGCTGAAGAACTTTTAACACAAATGACAGACTTTCTGGCAGATAACGGAGAGCTTTCTCTAGAAAATCTGTTCATTGACGGTACAAAGATTGAGGCGGCAGCCAACAAGTACACCTTCGTCTGGAAAAAATCAGTTACTAAAAATCAGAAAAAACTCATGGATAAAATTCCTGCATTTATTTTGCAAGCTGAAAAAGATTTTGGAATTAAAATTTTATATAAAAGTGAAATTAAAATTTATCACCTAAATAAACTTCGTAAAAAACTTAAGAAGATACAGAAAGAAGAATGTATAGTTTTTGTCCATGGTTGTGGTAAACGAAAAAGTTTAATTCAAAAAACATTAGAGCAGCTTGATAAGTACATTACAAAATTGAAACAGTATAATCAGTACATTCATATCATGGGCAATAGAAATAGCTTTTCAAAAACAGATCATGATGCTACATTTATGAGGATGAAAGAAGATGCTATGAGAAATGGCCAGCTAAAACCTGCCTATAATGTCCAGTTTGGAACGGATGCAGAATATGTTGTTTGTGTTACAGCTGGACCACAGTGTACAGATACTACTATGCTAATTCCATTTTTAGACACCCTACGGGAAAAACAGAACCGGATTTACAAAAGAATCATTGCAGATTCTGGATATGAAAGTGAAGAAAATTATTTGTATTTGGAAAATAATCAACAGCTAGCATTCATCAAGCCTTCAAATTATGAAATCAGTAAAACACGAAAGTATAAGACAGATATTAGTAGGAAGGAAAATATGATTTATAAACCAGCTGAAGATATTTATGTTTGTAGCAATGGGAAAAAGTTAAAAGTATCAGGTATTAAAAACACAAAAAGCAAAACAGGATATGTAAGTGAAAAAACATGTTACACCTGTGAAGACTGTAGCAACTGTCAATTGAAATCAAAATGCATTAAAGGCAAAAATTGTAAAACTCCATTAGAAGAACGCACAAAGCATTTGGAAATCTCTAAGTTGTTTCAGGAAAAACGGCAGAAATCATTAGAAAGAATTATTAGTGATGAAGGAACTGAACTAAGAATGAATCGAAGTATTCAGTCTGAAGGTGCTTTTGGTGAAGTAAAACAAGACATGGGATTCAGGCGTTTCTTGTGTCGTGGAAAGCAAAACATACTGGCGGAATGCATCTTGTTAGGGATTTCACATAACGTAAATAAGCTACACAATAAAATACAAAATGGACGTTGTGGTTCTTATGTTTTTCCATTAAAAACAGCGTAAACTTTATAATTTCAAAAATCAAAAAAATGGGTAAAAAATACCTTCTATTTTGTATACCCTTTTTTCCATATCAATTAATAAAAATATAAAATCAATCCTAAAATCAAAAATATAGTATAGAAAAAGGGCTGTTCATAGCGATTTTAAAAATCGCTAATGCAACAGCCCCTTTTTCAATATCTTTGACTTGTTATTTTCTAGATTGTGCCTTAAGTGAAATTTCATCATTGATTTTTTCTAATATATCAGCAAATTCTTCTGGGCTTTTTATGTCTAGGTACATGTCTATAAGTGTCTTAGTAGACATTCTGTTGTAGCCTTTAGTACCATTTTCTAGTATTTCGCTTAAAACAGTTATAAAGGTTTCATTACTTTTGTCTAGGTTCTTAAGCATCATGTCTGTTTTGTTTTTAATTAACTCATCTTTAATTTCGTCTCGTAATAGTTCTGAGTAATTTTCCATATATTCTTGTATTTCTTCAGGGTATTGAGAATAATTGCCAGATATAATATCTTCAAATTTAAACAAGGTATCACTTCCAATCATAAACTGATTTTATTATATCTAAAGTAACCTCAAATATCAATTGAAATTAGTTATGAATTTTCTACAGCTAGATTAGTTAGAATATTCTATAGAACGGAAGAGGCTCTATTCGGGGTATTGACATTCCATAAAATATAAGATATTCTTAAGACGTGGAATGAATGTTCATTCCGAAGGAGGCATTTTTAATTCAATGGATAAGAAAGCTTTGATTTTACACAGTACACTAAAGCTTATAACTGAAAATGGTTTTCACGCAACACCTGTATCTCTTATTGCTAGTGATTCAGGTGTTGCAGCAGGAACAATATATAGGTATTTCAAAAGTAAAGATGACATTATTAATGAGTTATATGCCAATGTAAAGAAAGATTTTAATGATGCTATTTTAAAAGGTATGGAAGAAGGCATTTCTGAAAAAGATGAATATAGTTTAAAATGGAAAAACATGATAAACTATTTTATAAAAAATCCATTTGAAGCGAAATTTATGGATCAGTTTGCCACTTCTCCATTCATAAATAAAGAAATAGTTAAAAGCAGTTTGACTAGGTATTCTCACTTAAGAGATCTTTATAATAGATCGTTTAAATCTGGCACTATTAGAGATGTATCCTATGAGGCTGTTATGGTATCAATGCTTGGAACTGTTAATCAATTGTATAGAACAAATAATTCAGATATGTTTAAGGTAGATGAAAAAGTTATAAATGAAGTTTTTGAAATTTTTTGGAATGGGATAAAAAAATAGGTGATCTAAAAAATAAAGGAGATTATAAAATGTTAAATTTTAATTATTTAATACCAACAAAAATATTTTTTGGAAAAAATAAAATAGAAGTACTTGCAGATCAGGTTAAAAATTATGGTTCAAGAGTATTACTTGTTTACGGCGGAGGTAGCATAAAGAGAAGTGGACTTTATGACAAAATCGTAGACATTTTTAATAAAAACAAAATTACTTTCTTCGAACTTGCAGGTGTAGAGCCTAATCCAAGAATAACAACAGTAAGAAAAGGTGTGGAAATGTGCAGGGAGAATAAAATAGACTTTGTACTTGCTGTAGGTGGAGGAAGTACAATTGATTGTGCAAAGGTTATAGCAGCAGGTTATTATTATGATGGAGATGCATGGGATATAGTTGCTGACCCAAGGAAAATAACAGGAGTTCTTCCTATTGCTAGCGTACTAACATTAGCTGCTACTGGTTCCGAAATGGATGCAGGAGGAGTGATTACAAATCTAGATACTAATGAAAAATTAGGCACTGGTCATGAAGACATGGCACCTAAGTTCTCAATACTAGATCCAACCTTTACATTTTCAGTTCCTGCAAATCAAACTGCAGCAGGTACAGCGGACATAATGAGTCATATTTTCGAAGTTTATTTTAGTAATACTAACGAAGCCTTTCTGCAAAATAGAATGGCGGAAGCAATGCTTAAAACTTGCATAAATTATGGTAGAAAAGCTATTGATGAACCTGATAATTATGAAGCAAGATCAAATTTAATGTGGACTTCAAGTCTTGCTATAAATGGTATTTTAAGTTATGGAAAACAAACAGAGTGGAGCGTCCATGCAATGGAGCATGAGTTAAGTGCATTTTATGATATTACGCATGGTGTTGGACTTGCAATTTTAACTCCACATTGGATGGAATATTCACTAAATGATAAAACAGTAAACAAGTTTGCTGAATATGGAGTTAATGTTTGGGGACTCGACGCTAGTGGAGATAAATATGAAATAGCTCATAATGCTATTAAAAAGACAAAAGAGTTTTTTGTAACACTTGGAATTCCTACTACATTAAAAGAAATTGGAATCGGTGAAGAAAAATTAGAGAAAATGGCAAAACAAGCTACTGCAGGAAGACATCTTGGGAGCTTTAAGCCATTAGAAGCTGAGGATGTATTAAATATATATAAAGCTTCTTTATAACTAGAAGCTTCAGTGTAATTGTTATATATAGGAAAAAATCAATTTAGCAAAGCTAAAAGACCACCGGATTATAAAAAATAATTTGGTGGTCTTTTATATGTTTTTTTGTTCAGTATATATTTCAATTTGTTTAGCGCCTAAATTACTGAGACAATTAAGAATGTTAGGTGCATTTTACATTAATAAACATAAAACTAATAATATTCATGCTCATAACGTGTTATAATAGTAGTCATATAACATACAAAATTGTATATTAATTACTATATTCAATTATTTATGAGGGGGATATTATGAGGAGTAAATTTCATAAAAAACTATCATTTCATATTTTATCTTTAGTAATGATACTTAGTATTCTATTTGTGCAAATTCCTGTTTTTGCGGCAGGCAATACATTACCTACAGAAATAACAATATTTCATACTAATGATATGCATGGACGTTTGCTTGATGCATTTAATACGGCAAAAGCACCAGTACTAACGCAAATTGGGTCGGACTACGTTGCAGCTATTAAGAAAAGTGTGCCAAACTCACTACTAATTGATGCAGGTGATGCATCCCAGGGTGTACCCTTTGCAACTATAAGTAAAGGAGCTGACATAATTAAATTAATGAATGCAGCTGGATATGATGGTATGGCTTTAGGAAATCATGAATTTGACTATGGTAAAGCTCAAACATTGACTAATGTAGCACTTGCAAATTTCCCTATAGTTTCAGCCAATACAATACAGAATGGACAACCTTTGCTTGCAGGTATAAATGGTAGTAATGGATCGGATTTTCTTAAAACTGTTAATGGGATAAAGGTTGGTTTCTTTGGTATTACAACTCAAGAAACAGTATATAAAACAAATCCTACAAATCTTCAAGGTGTAACTTTTGAAGATCCCATAGCAACTTCCAAAACAGAGGTTAGTAAACTTAGAAGCGAAGGAGCCACTGTAATAGTAGGCATAATGCATATTGGTAATGATCCTTCAAGTAGCCCAATAAGTGATGATATTGCTAAAGATGTTAATGGAATAAACGTAATAATTGATGGGCACAGCCATACAATTGAAAATAAACATGTAAAAAACACACTAATAGCACAAACTGGCTGTTACAGTGCAAATCTAGGTAGAATTGATATTGCAGTTGATGCAACAGGTGAGGTAAAAGCAAATGAGAACATGATATCTGCAGCAAATGCTTCAACATATACTCCTGATCCAACTGTTAAAGCTTTAGCTACTCAAATCAATACTTCTCAAGCGCCTATATTTGCAAAGGTGGTTGGTCGCATAAATAACTCATTATGGGGTGGAACGGTTAACGGTGAATCGGTTGGAAGACTTGGAGAAACAAACTTAGGTGATTTAGTAGCTGATGCTATGGCTGACAGTGGCAAATCACAGATAAAAGGGACCTCATATGATGGACTTCCTGTAATTTCATTGGAAAATGGTGGAGGCGTAAGGGACTCTATTCCTGAAGGAAATATAAATCAAGGACAAATAACAACAGTGCTTCCCTTTGGAAATATTTTGTCTCTAAAAGAAGTAACACCGGCCACTCTTTATAAGGTTATAGAAAATGGTGTATCTAAAATAGTAGGACAAGACTCTACTACAGGCATAATTACTGGCGCAGATGGTAGGTTTCCTCAAATTTCTGGTATGAGATTTGAATACAATCCCTTGAAGGCTTCACTAAACAGAGTAACTAAAATCGTGTTAACAAATTCAGATGGTACGGATAAGCAAGTGCTTGATCCTAGTGATACCACTACGAAAATTGTATTAGCTTCAAATGATTATGAGGTTGGCGGCGGAGATGGTTATACAATGCTTGGAAGTCTAAAAAACATTGGTGAAGGCAATGCTCTAGATGTTATAACTTCTCAATATATAACAAAACTTACGCAGCAAGGTGGAGGCAGTTTTACTTATCCTTCAACTAAAGGAAGGGGAAAGGCTATTTCAAGATACGTATACAAACCTTATACAGCAACTATTGCTGTGAAAAATGGTACAACTGCAGTAGCCAATACTAAGGTAATATATTCAATAGATAATTCCAGTATAGCTGTGGCAACTACTGATTCAAATGGAATACTGACCATTGCAAACATTAAATCAGGTGCCCATACAGTAAGTATTATTACAAATGACCTGGATGCAGATGTATATATAAATGATTTAATAGGTTCAAATACTTCAGCAAATGTAATAGCATCACTTCAATCAGCAGATGCAAGTGTAGCGCAAAAAGTAAATGATATAATTGATGAACTGCCTTCAAAAATTACACTTTCAGATAAAGATTCGGTAGCAACCGCTAGATTTGCTTACAATAATTTAACGTCTACGCAAATGGCTTTAGTAGGTAGTAATAGCAAGCTAACTGCAGCTGAAGCTACTATTACTCAACTTGAATCTACTCCAGTAAATACGGTAACACCAATAACACCATCACCAGTAAATTTAACAACAAATCCATCACTAAATATCATAAAAAATAGTGCTTTAGGTAATTCTACAATTAAAACACTACCACAAACGGGTTCACCAATAGATACTAATGTGCTTGTTCTTCTAGGGTCATTATGTTTTATAGCAGGAACAATAACATTGATTTCTCAAAAGATAAAAAAGAATAAGAAGTATGCAGCTTGATTAAAGTATGTAGCTAAACGTTACAATAAAAAACCACTGAATTATAAAAAATTCGGTGGTTTTTCATATAATATTGTGGTTGTGATTTATTGCTAAAAAGGTATAATTAATTCATAAAATATAAAACTAAACAAATTGTAAGGAGATGCTAGTATGGAAAAAAAAATTAAGGGCATGTATTTGATGATGGGCCAGAGGATAAAGGTGGCAATAGGTATTGCATTAATAGTGCATCTATAAAATTCATCCCTTATGATAAAATGGAAGAAGAAGGATACGGTGATATTAAAGGGCATATAAAATAATATATAAGTTGTATGCCAATGTAAAAAAATTTCCATACATATCATTGATAAATCTACGAAAACTATAATTGCGAATAAAACAATAAATATTGCAAATGGAAAGGAGATTTATCATGAATAGAAATAAAAAAACTGAAAATGTTAAAGTAAACAAAGAAATTAAAAATATGCAATTCACTAATAGTTTTCATAATAATAAAGCTACAGATAATAGAGAAGATGCTAATAATGCTAACAGTAAGAAAAAATAATTAATATATGGCTAGAACTTAGGCACGAAGTAAAAGTGTGGATATTAAAATATCCACGTTCCAGTAAGTGCTTTCTCAACTTCTTCTTCAGGCATTGGTTTACCTAAATAATAACCTTGTATGCTATCAATGCCAGCGCCTACTAAGTAGTCATATTGGAATTTATCCTCCACACCTTCCGCTAGTGCCTGAATATCTAGCTTATGTATTAATGAAATTATAGATTCAATAAAGTCATTTTTGGGATTTGACATATTAATTTCATCAATGAAGGATTTGTCGATTTTCAATAAATCGATTGGGAGTTCTTTCAAATAGCTTAAAGAGGAGTAACCGGTTCCAAAATCATCTAATGAAAGCCTAACTCCATATTTTTTTAGATGGTTCAAAATTTTCAAGGTAAACTGAAAATTATCTATTATAATATTTTCGGTCACCTCTAGTTCCAAACTGCATGGTTTAATACCTGATTTATTAATAGCTCCTATAACACTATTATAGAAATTAGGAAGTTTTAATTGAACTGGAGATATATTCACAGCAATTGTAATATTACATCCATATGTTTCATTGATTTTTTTGACATAGGTGCAAGCAGTATTTAAAACCCAGTCGTCTATTACTGAAATAAGTCCGGTTTCTTCTGCTATTGATATAAATTCTAAAGGATTTAGAAATCCAAGTTCTGGACTATTCCATCGGATTAATGCCTCAAATCCATGAAGCTTTTTTGTTTTAGCATTAAACTGCGGTTGATAATATAAAATAAATTCACCTTTTGTTATTGCTTTTCTCAGCATTACTTCTATATTAAGTTTTCTAAGAAGTTCGTTTTTCATATTAATATTAAAAAAATGATACCTATTTTTACCAAGTTGTTTTGCTTTGTGCATAGCAATATCAGCATTTCTTACGAGTTCCTCAGGTAGTTCTCCATCACCTGGGAATACTGAAATACCAATTCTACATGTAATATTAATGGAACTGTTTTCTATATGAAATGCTTCATTGAGTATGTTTATAATTTTATCAATAGTAGGTAAAATCTCATTTCCATTTTCAAAATTTTTCAGAAGTACTAAGAAACTATCACCACCTAATCTAGCAACTGTGTCAACTTCACTCAGGCATTCTTTTAGTCTTTTTCTGATCGAATTGTGATAATGTCTTATTATACCGAATTTGATTATGTCCCAAAAAGAATGTAGTATAATAAAACCTCATGACTAAGAAATGAGGTGGACAAAATCAGAAAGGTAGATTTAAGGATGAATGAAAATGCAAAATATAAAATAATAAAAAAATTAGTAGATATTAATGGCAATAAGCGAAGAGCAGCTATAGAACTTAATTGCACTGTTAGACATATTAATAGAATGATTATTGGCTATAAAGAAAAAGGAAAGAACTTTTTTATCCATGGAAACCGTGGCGTAAAACCTGCACACGCTTTACCAGATGCTACAAGACAAACTATTGTTGATTTATATCGCACAAAGTATGAAGACAGCAATCTGATTCATTTTTCAGAGCTATTAAAAGATTTTGAAGGAATTACAGTTTCATCAAACACTGTACGTTCTATCCTTTTACAGGAATTCATCCTGTCACCAAAGGCAAATCGTGTTACTAAAAAAGCTTTACAAGCAAAACTAATAGATATGGGAAAATCTACAAAATCGAAGGAAAAAGCTAGTATTATTCAGAGCTCCATTCTTGCTATTGAAGAAGCACATCCTAGACGCCCGAGATGTGCATACTTTGGAGAAATGCTACAGATGGATGCATCTGTTCATCTTTGGTTTGGTGAGTCCAAGAGTCAACTCCATATCGCTGTAGACGATTCTACCGGAGCTATTGTAGGCGCTTATTTTGATGCCCAAGAAACGCTAAATGGATATTATCATGTACTTGAGCAAATATTGAAAACCTACGGTATTCCATATATGTTTTACACCGATAGGCGTACAGTTTTTGAGTATAAACAGAAAAGATCCCCTTCTATCGAAGAGGACACTTTCACTCAATTTGGCTATGCATGCAAACAACTTGGAATCGATATTAAAACCACCAGTATTCCACAAGCTAAGGGACGAGTGGAACGAATGTTCCAAACACTGCAATCAAGACTCCCAATTGAATTGCGCTTAGCCGGAGTAGGCACACTTGAGCAAGCAAATGAATTTTTAAACTCCTACATAAAAAAATTCAATGCTCAGTTTGCGCTACCATTAGATAATATCAAATCTGTATTTGAAACACAACCTAGTATTGAAAAAATCAATTTAACTCTTGGTGTACTTGCTGGTAGGAAAGTAGACAATGGGAGTTGTGTAAAATACAATAAAGGATATTATCTTCCTGTGGATGCTAAGGCTCACCCTGTGTATTATCATAAAGGTACCTGCGGTATAGTAATAAAGGCGTTTAACAATGAGCTATATTTTTGTGTAAATGAAAAAGTTTATGCTCTTGAATTGCTTCCAGAGCATGTTCCCTCATCAAGGAACTTTGACCTTGCGGTGATCCCTAAGACTCCTAAAAAACGCTACATACCACCGATGAATCACCCATGGAGGAAAGCATCATTTGAAGGGTACTGTAACAAACAGGCTCATCGCCAAAAGGAAGCATAGCATAAAAAAACTAAAAAAATCTTTTTACTTAAAAAAATTAAGTTGTAAGATGTGTTTGCTATACCCAAAAATAAGGTTAAAAGCGTAACAAAGCACCAGCTATTGCTGGTGCTAATAATTAAAACTTTTTGGGACATTTTCAAATTCAGTTGACACTTCACTCAGGCATTCTTTTAGTCTTTTAGAAGCTTCTTTCAATAGTTCATCTCCAAAGTAATGACCAAGTGAACCGTTAATTCTTTTAAAATTATCTATATCAAGTAATAAAACAGCTAATTTAGTACAATTTTTTCTAGCATCATTGATTTCATTTTGTAATTTATCAAAGAAAAATACCCTGTTTGGTAAATTTGTTAGATCATCATAATAAGCCATTTGACTTATTATATGCTCACTTTGTTTTTGCTCTGTGATATCCTGAATTACTCCAAGGACAATTGAATATTTTTTAGTGGCATCATATTCAGTCTTTGCAAGAGAATGAATATATCTTTCTTCTCCGTTATCATCTCGTTTAATTCTAAATTCTACATCAAATTTTATGTTTTCTTTAATTAAAAGGTTCATTGCATTTTCGATTTTAGATATATCTTCTATTACAACAATGCTTTTTATATAAGGCAAGGATACTATTTCTTTTTCTTCACCTACTCCATAAATTCGAAAGGCTTCAGAAGACCCAAAAACAGTTTGATTTATTAAGTCTAATTCCCAATTTCCTATTTTCCCAATTGATTGAGCTTTATTCAAACGTTTATCACTAACAATTAATTTATTGATAGTGATATTTAAATCATTAACTTGTTTTCGTAAATTTTCTTCAGATGAAATTAAATTTCCAGTGATAGATTCAAGCTTCTCATGATCTAACAGTAACTTATTATAGCTTTCATTAAGTTCTTTTTCTGATAAATACTTTTTCTCATCTTTTGATGCAAACATAATATCACTCCAATATGATTTTATTCCATTAAATTCACCTGAATATAATATAGAATAATGAATTATATAATATATTATTTAATATAATTCGACACTGATTTGCTAAATCCTCTAATTTTATACATTTTAATGACTATTTTAACACTCTATAGGGAAAATAATGAAAATACTTTAATAAAAAAGCTGCATGGTATGAAAGTTCATACCATGCAGCTTTTTGAAGATGCTTAAAGTGTCCATGCCTCATCAAGTGCTTTTTCAACTTCAAATTCTGGTAAAGGCTTACCTAAATAAAAACCTTGAATATTATCTATGCCAGCACTTGCAAGGTAATCATATTGGAATTTATCTTCCACGCCTTCTGCTAATGCCTCAATATTGAGATTGTGGATTAATGAAATTATAGATTCAATAAAGTCATTTTTAGGATTTAATATATTTATTTCATCAATAAAGGATTTATCAATTTTTAGCAAGTCAATTGGGAGCTTTTTTAGGTAGCTTAAGGAAGAATAACCTGTCCCGAAATCGTCTAATGAAATGCTAACTCCGTACTTTTTTAAATCATTGAAAATTTTCAATGAAAATTCAAAGTTATCTATTAAAATATTTTCTGTCACCTCAAGTTCCAAATTAGAAGGATTTATCCCAGACTTATTAATAGCATTTATGACACTATCATAAAAATTTGTGAGTTTTAACTGAATTGGAGATATGTTAACAGCAACTGTTATATTATTTCCGTAGGTATCATTTATTTTTTTGCCATAGGCACAAGCAGTATTTAAAACCCAATCTCCTATTTCTGAAATAAGACCTGTTTCTTCTGCTATAGATATAAACTCTAAAGGACTTAAAAATCCTAGCTCTGGATTGTTCCACCTTATTAACGCCTCAAGTCCACGTAACTTTTTTGTTTTAGCATCAAATTGTGGTTGATAATATAAAACAAATTCCTGATTTTTAATTGCTTTTCTAAGCATGGTTTCTATATTAAGTTTTTTAATAAGTTCATTTTTCATATGAACATTGAAAAATTGAGACTTATTTTTACCAAGTTCCTTTGCCTTATACATTGCAATATCTGAGCTTCTTATAAGGTCCTCAGGTGATTTACCGTTATCTGGAAATACTGAAATACCAATGCTAGATGTCATATTAACTGAACTGTTTAGTATATGAAAAGTTTTATAAAACACGTTTAGAATATCATCAATAATAGGCACAATTTCATTTGTATTTTCGATATTTTTAATCAGTATAGAGAATTCATCACCACTTATTCTAGCAACTGTATCACCTGGTCTCATGCATGCTATTAGTCTTCTAGAAGCTTCCTTCAATAATTCATCTCCAAATACATGACCAAGTGAATCATTAACTCTTTTAAAATTATCCATATCGAGAAATAAAACATATAATTTAGTGCGATTTTTTCTAGCAACATAAATTTCTTTTTCTAATTCATCAAAGAAAAATACTCTGTTTGGTAAATTCGTTAAACTATCATAGTACGCCATTCGTCGTATGGTTTGTTCACTCTTTTTTGCCTCTGTTATATTATGATTTGTACCAGTTACTCCTATAACTTTATTTTTGATATCAAATATAGGGGAAAGGGTTACTGTAAATATTGCATCTTCGCTATATTTATTTTCAAATTTTAAAATTTCCCCAGTGGTAACCACTTTTTCTATATTTTTTTCTAATTCAATGTTAGAATTATAAAAGGGAATTTCACTAAGTTTCCTACCAATGATTTCGTTTTCAGGGATTTTAGTAAATTCACAAAACTTATTGTTTACTGCAATAAAAACGCCATCAGTATTGCAACTATAAATAATGTTATGTGAATTATTGATCATAGTTTTGTATTTTTCTTCACTTAATTCTAACAATTCTTTGCTCTCTAATATTTCATCAAGTTGCTGCCTTAATTCTTCTTCTGAAGCTGTAAGTTCCTCATAAAGTGCATTCAGTTCTTCATTATTATTTTTAAGGCTTATTTCATCAATCTTTCTTTCAGTGATATCTTGAATTACACCAACAACTCTTAAAAATTTTCCCTGAACATCATATTCAGTCTCTGCCACAGAATGTAGATGTCTTATTTCACCATTATCATCCCGCTTAATTCTAAATTCAATATCATATTTGAAATTTTCTTTAATTAAAAGGTTCATTGTATTTTCTACTTTGGTTCTATCTTCTGGTACAACAACACTTTTTATATAGGGTAAGGATATTATCCCTGCTTTTCGATTTATTCCATAAATTTCAAAGGCTTGTGGAGATCCAAAAGCAACCTGATTTATTAAATCAAACTCCCAATTTCCTATATTCCCAATAACTTGAGCCCTATTTAAAAGTCGTTCACTTTCAATTAACTTATTGCTAGTATTATTTAATTCATTAATTTGTTTTCTTAATTCTTCTTCAGATGCAATTAATTCTTCATTTGTAGCCTCAAGCTCTTCATGAGCTAAGGATAACTCCTCATAGTTTTGATTAAGCTTATCTTCTGAGAGTTCTATTTTCTTTAGCAGACTTTTAATTAAGGAATAAAGTATGCATGAGGTAACAAAGACGTAAAGCCAACCTTTATAGGTATTTACTATTCCTAAAGTATCCTTATTCTCAATAAGCTTGTTTTGAATCAAATTCGAAAATAAAATCCAAATAAACCCTATGGCAAAATATATGATACTTATTTTAGATGGTTCATACTTAAAATTATTTATATTATTAACTTCTAAGATTGAACGAATTTTTTTATTTGTTGATTTAAACAAAATATCACCCCAATATCATTTTAGTGATTTATATCACCTAAATATATTTTATAATAATGTGTTTTTACATTACCTATAATAGATTATAGTTCGACTATTTTTGTTGAAATCCTTTAATAACATACTTTTTTTACTTTTCTTATGTTTCAATATATGAATTTAGTATTTGATTTTCTTATTAGCAAAATATCATTACTATTTATAGAAATATTCTTATAAAAATGAAATTATAAAGATAAAAATCATACTATTGTTGTAAAGAATACTGATTTATAAATTAGATGATTAAACATACAAATTAAAACTTAATTAATAAAAAATTAAACAAATAATTATTAAATTACTAAAATTATATTGATATTATTAACAATA
This sequence comes from uncultured Clostridiaceae bacterium, assembly GCA_963725425.1. Lineage (GTDB taxonomy): Bacteria > Bacillota > Clostridia > Clostridiales > Clostridiaceae > Clostridium_I. The sequence goes on along the minus strand of CAVRYJ010000031.1, from coordinate 910,078 downwards.
GATGATAATATAATTTTAGGATAGCAATTGTATAAAAGGTAAATTAAGTATTCTATATGCAAAGTAATTTTAAATTTATAATAAGGTGGGATTTTTATGAAAAGTGGTCAAGAGTATTGTGAACATACTGAAACCAGCATAACGAAAAATATTGAATATAAACAGGAATTAAAAAGAAACCTTAAACTTTTCAGTTCCTACTATTGATTCAGGTCTTGCTCCAATAATAGCATCACTAATTGGACTTAAAGGAAACGTAGGGGAAATTACTACAATTGTAATTGTAACTTTGTTTATTCAAGCTACGTTAAATATTGTGAGTGTGAAATTGACTACATTAATTAATAATGCTGCAGTTTTTACTGAGAGTGTAGGAATAATTTTGCTCACAATAATATTATTTGTAGTAGCTCTTAAACATGGAATAATCCATTAGTACTTATAAGTAGTGGGGGAACAGGGCATGGAATGTCATATATTCAGCCATTTGTGATGAGTGGGAGTGCAAATTGCTTTGCATTCCCATTTTATTGAAATCTAGGTTACAATAAGTATACAAATAGGCTATAATTTAGTAGACAGTTGTTTTTAATTAGGATTTAATTTAAAACATAAATTTAAATTATATCGCCATAGTAGAGGGACAATAGCAGTTATAAAGAGAAGGAATCATTAAACGCATAACAACTCATAATTAGTTAAAGGGAGGTAGATTTGTTTTATGGGGGAGGTAAAAAATAAAATATGTTTAGTAACAGGGGCAAGTTCTGGAATTGGTAAGGGAGTTGCTGAAATTATGGCTAAGGCGGGGGCACAAGTTATTATGGTGAGTCGTGATAAGTCACGGGGCAGAGAAGCATTTAGTGAAATAAAAAGTTACGCTAAAAATAAAGTGGAGTGGATACCTACAGATTTATGTTCTATAGCGTCTATAAATGAACTGGTATTGGAATTTAAAAGTAAGTATTCTAAATTAGATATTCTTTTTAATTGTGCTGGTGATAAAATAATTAAAAAATACTATACAGTAGATGGCTTTGACGGACTGTTCTTTAGTAATTATCTGTCACATTTTCTATTGACAAATTTATTGTTTGAACCTCTAAAAGATGCAGAAAACTCAAAAGTTATCACAATTTCCGGAAGAGGTCATAAGGCTTCATTAGCTGAAGGTAATTTTAAGTCTACAATTGATTTTAAGGACTTACAGGGGAATTTACACTTTTCATATGCTAAATATGCAAAACAAGCTACACTTGCAAAAGTTTTTTTCGCATATGAACTGTCAAGGCGATGGGAAAAATATAACATTGCGTCTACTACTCTTTGCCCCGGGCTCTGTCGCACGAATCAAGGGGAATATTTTCCACTGCTATTAAAAATTTTTCTTCCTTTGATTTATAAGTTTAAAGATCCACAGACGCCAAGAGAAGGGGCTATACATCTTGTAAACCTTGCCATAAAAAATAATATTGAGATAAGCGGAAAATATTTTGAAGGAGACAAAAAAGGGCTATTTGAAACTAAGTCTTCTGATGAATCTTATGATATTGCTGTTGCAAAAAAACTATGGGAGGCGAGTCAAAAGCTAATTACTCGGAGATATAATTTGAGCTTAGTTGATTAAGAAAATAAAAGTGCTAAAGGAGGTATAAATGTCTTTAGCACTATAAGGAAATTATCTCTATAGAATGTAATCCATCCGGAAAAGCAACATTTACAACATCACCTATAGATTTACCGATGATGGCTCTTCCCAGTGGTGAGTCTATACTAATAATGCTTTCAATTGGATCTGCATTAACTATAGTATCAAGTGTAATTTCATCAGTTTCGCCACTATCTAAAAATTTGATTTTAACAGTACTCCCTATGCTAACTTTGTCTTTATCAATGGTAGTTGCTACTTCAACGGATGATTTTATCATACGTGTTAGGTAAGCTATTCGCCTGTTATTTTCATAATATCTTTGTGAAGCTGCTTTGTATTCAGCATTTTCGCTTCTATCACCAAAGGCTGCAGCTACCATTTTTTCTTTTGCAATTTCAAAACGTAATTTAGTGTTTCTATAGGCTACTTCTTCTCTTAATTTTTTTATGTCCTCTTCAGTTAACTGGTTATTCATAAATTATCTCCTCGCCTTAAAAATATTAAATATATTCTATGAATAATTTTAGCACATTTTTCACTCAGAGGAATAGTATTAGCACAATTTTATATTTATATTGAAATATATTGTAACAATACAACAATATGGTATAATATTTATGCTATTAATGATTGTGTTTTGTTAATATATTGATGTAATTGTTTTTCTTAATGAGTATTTTAGAAAAATGAATATTTCTAATAATAAAATATATTATGCTTCAATAATAATGTTTATTGTTGGAATAAGCATTTTGAAATTCTTTTTGGGTGCTATTTGTTACATATATATTTTGTTAACAATGATAGACATAATTATTAAAGAAAAATATAATATAAAAAAAGGAATAATATATATACATGCAGTTGGATATTTTGGACCAGACGTATATAATTATATTTCAAATAACAATTATAAAATTAATTATTTCTATGCTATAGATAATGTAATCACTTATTTGGGTTTTATTAGTTTATTATTTTCTATTAGATATGTAAATATAGAAAGAGGAAAGGTTAATGAACTTAATGAAGATTTAAATAAAAATGTAACATTAAGCAAAAATTTAAAGATAAATATGGATTTTGATAAGCATTTAGGAGGAGTAAGCATTGATATAAAGGACACAATTTATAAAACAATTCAAGAGAGTCTAACAAATAGTATAAAACATGGACAGGCAAACCAGGTTTCAATATGTATAAAGCTGAGGAAAAGAGTGTATATTGTTTTCAAGGATAATGGAATAGGATGTAATGTATTAAATAAATCTAATGGACTTAAGGGAATTGAAAAGAGGATTTTTTTATTAGGTGGAGGAGTAAAGTTTAAAACTAAAATGGACAAAGGATTCACAACTATCGCATTTATTCCAATAAAATGGGGAGAAAATTATGATAAGGTGAAAGTTTTGATTGAAATATAGTTAAAATAATAATAAATGATTTACTGGGGGTGAAAATTTTGAATGAAACTGAGTTTATTATTATTTGCATAGTGTTATATATGGTATATAGACAAGTTATATTAAAATTTATTTTTAGGCATAAACTTGGTAGTTTGCCAGGCAACGAGGTACTAAATCAAGGTGCCATTTCTTATTTAATAGTGATATCAATGCAAGTACTAGTTAAAAGTATAATAGTGATTTTTAGAGTTCATAAATTTCACAAAGAACTTAAGGGATGAATGTTAGATTACAATATCAATTTGTTTTTTTTCAATCTATCTAATGAGTTAATATTTATATTGTTACTAATGTATAAAATTCTATTAGGTTATACATTATATAAGGTAGAAGGTGATTGAAATGGAAGTTGCCATTATGGGAGCTGGAATGTCAGGACTCTCTTGCGCCATAACCCTTGAAAAACATGGGATTAAACCAACTATTTTCGAGAAAAGGAGTTGTGTAGGGGATAGATTTGTTAATGCAGAAGGAATGTTTAGTATACTTAATAGACCAACTAAGGACTGTTTGGCACAATTATCCAAAGATTTCAATATAAACCTAAAACCTATAGATGAAGTAAATAAATTATTTATGCATTTGAAAAATGAGATTGGTGCTATTGAGGGGAAGATTGGATACACAAATGTACGAGGTAGGCATGCAGATTCTTATGAAAATCAATTGGCTAAACAAGTAAAATCTAGTATTAATTTTAATTCAACCTATGAATACGAATATCTATGTAAAAATTTTGATCATGTATTGTTAGCTACTGGAGATGGAGAATATGCTTCTAATTTAGGCAATTATAAGTGTGATCTTACTTGTACTATAAAAGGAGTAACTGTTGAAGGAGATTTTGTAAAGAGTAACCCTCATGTATGGTTTAATTATGAGATAGTACCTAAAGGGTATGGTTGGCTTATACCTTATTCCGAAAAAGAAGCAAACTTAGTTATAGCTTATCCTGATTATCCTGACAATATAAAATTAAATCTTGATGATATATGGAAAAAATTCTATGATTTAGCATGTAAGAATCTAGACCAAAACCTTAGAATAACTGATAATTTTGAGATTACAAGATATATGATGGGAATATGTAATAAGGCTAAAATAGATAATACATATTTCCTTGGAAATTGTTTTGGTACTATTTCTCCAGGCCTAGGGTTTGGACAATATGCATCAATATTAACGGGAATATATTCAGCATACGATATTTGTGAAATAGGAACTTATGAGGAACTTGTTAAACCGCTGCTAGAAAATTACAATCATTCTCTTGTTTTTAGAAGATTTTTAGAAAGCCTAAGTGATGAGAAAATAGATTTTCAAGTTAAAAATCTAGATAATAAACTTACAGATAAATTAGTTGACAAAATTTGTAGTAATGATAGCGATATTGATATACTCCAATTATCAACTCCACTTATGAGGTTATGGAATGATTATAAAGAGTTTAAAAATAAGTGAACAGCTATATTTTATGCAAATATAAAAAATCAGCCAAATCTAAAAAGTAGATTTGGCTGAAGAAACTAGGATACCACTTATAAAAGTCCTAAAATAATAAATGTTTGTGCAAGAATATAGGTCAACATTACATAGACTTCTCTTATTTTTGAGTGAGCTTTAAAAATGTTAAAAGCAAGTAATGTGTCAGAAATAACAAATAAAATCGAGCCAATAAAGGTTAACCAATCTCCATAATTATTAAAATTATTTATGCGTACAAGACTAGTAAAACTCATTCCCAAAATTGAAATTAAATATAGAAGTGTTGGAATTTTCATGGCGTTTAAAAATGGACGAAGTTTATTAAGAATAAATATACCATAGCTAATATAAAATAGTGCTACAATTATAAATATATAATTAAGCTTAAATGGGTATATGGATTTAGCAAATACTAAAATATAAAAAATATGACCTATTAAAAATGATAACAATCCAGCTATAAAAAATCCTTTATTTCCCATCAGAAATACATCTCCAAGGAAACCTGCCAATAAGGCTGCTATGACAAAAGCATGTGGATTTTTTTCACTAATTACATATATGAATATAAGTAAAGGCATTAAAAGTGGTTTAGTTAACCTCTTTCCTATTTCATTTTCTTTTTTAACAGAAAGAATGTGTATTGTTGAAACAATAATAAAAATAATAAACAAAAGACCGCTAATATACATAAAATCACCCCTAATTAATATATAATAGCATCTTTTTTTAATATATTACGTGAATTTTGTTATATTACACCTTGCTCCTCAGTTTCTAGCTTAAATCCATTTATCGCTACATCTTCACTTAATTCAATTACAAGGCATCTAGTACCATTTTTATTAACAACTTGTTTAACTGAACTCAAATCTCTTGGATTAATAACGATACTAGCGTTTTCATTTTCGATTTTTATAGATTTACTATTAAAATCTGGAATTATATTTTTCACCTTAAAAGCATAATCTCCTCCACAAATCGCCCCAAAAGAACTTTCTAAAACTTCAGTATTCTCTATGCCACTGTCTTCTAAAACTCGTCTAATTTGGTTCATATTCATAGTAGGTTCTTCATCGTCGTCGATGGTATCTTCTAATTTTTCATTTATTTTTTCATAAATTTCTTGCATAGCATCGGATTTTATTTTATCTCCAATTACATCATTTAATATGGCATTAAAGCTCTCTTTTTCTTCTATACCAGTCTGTTTAACTTTGCAATTTAAAACTTCTTCTACAAATTTTAAATTTAACTGCTTGGACTTGGAAGAATAGTACACAAGCTTGTTTACATCTGTATATCCTTCACTAAAGCTAGGAAACATAAATCCATCTAAAGGTGAATTTAAATTTATTGTGGTGTCTAATGCAGAATTTGCTTTAAAAGTCATAGCCGTATAGTCAAATTTTAAAACCTTTTTAGGAATGTCAACTTTGTTAATGCTACATAAAATAAACTCTAAAGCTTGCATATAATCTTCTATGGAGTCATCTGAGTCTTTTCTTGGTTTCTTGTTTCCATTGTAGTATTCAGCTCTTGCAAAATTTATTACTATATCAGTATCATATGTATAATTTTTAGATATCTTCTCAACTATTTTGTCCGAGTACTCTACTAGACTTTCACTTGAACCTAATGCCTTATTTAATATGTTTTGTGTGTTCTCTTCTTGGTTTTCAGCATTAAAAGCTAATTCGAATATTTTTGCATCTATTGTTCCAGTAAGAATCTTTTTAAAATTATTTAGATAAAGTTCATTTTTCTCTGAATCCATCATATCAAAAGGAATGAGTTCTTTTTTTATAATTTCATTATTATCCTTTTTTAGATACACACTATATACTTCTTTTACAGGGGTATTATAGTTACTTAATTTAAATTCTTTTCTTAAATCAGCTAAATCTTTTTTATTCATAATTGGCACCTTACCTTTCTTTTAAGCATAATTTTATACAAAATACTGACTTTCTGTTTTTTCTGTTATGGATTATATATATTCAAACAAAAACTTCAAAAATATCTTTATCTTGATATTTTATCTGTTCCTCTTTAAATTCTTTATTTTTATTAAAATTATATACTAATAAATATCCTTTATCTAAATCATGAATGTCTAAATAGTCCCAAAGTTGTTTTACTCCACCTTCGTGATATTTAGAGCCTCTCCATATTTTCATTTCAATTACGTATTTAAAATTATTATAAGTTATTACTAAATCTAACCTTTTTTCTTCTGAAATTTGTACCTCTTTAAAATCAAAGCCAATTCCATTAATTATAGGTTTTATGAAAGCTAAAAATAATAGTCTACCATGATGTTCTATAAATTCTTCATCTTTAGATGAATATTGTTCTTTCATGAACAACATAAATTTTCGAAGAACTTTCTCTATATTTAGTCCTCCGTTAGGTTCTGTAAATTGTCCATTAAAATTATAACTATCTATCTTATTATAATTATTTTCTAATTTTGAAACCATATAATTATATATTATTTCTGCAAATATTTTATTAGCTACAGCGACTTTCCCATTAACATTTTTAAAATAACCATAGGTCATTCCCATTTCAATTATAGGATTATAATTATTAAAACTTTTTTCAATTCCTTTTACTATTAAATCATCTATATAATCATAAAGCTCATTATTGTTTTCTAAATTTTTTATTAGGGTATCAAACAAAGTATTTTTTTCTTCTAAGAGCATTTTGACGGCTAATAATATATGATATTTTGTCCAAGGTGTAGGGTGTATATTTATTTTTTCATCAATTATTTGACAAATTTTACTTACTAGATAAGGATAACCGCTTGTAAAAAAATATAGTTCTTTGCTAAGATCATGGGTGTTCATAATTATTCTATTGTCTATACAATACTCCTCTAGCATAGTAGCAATTTCTTCTGGAGAAAAGCTCATATCCACATTAAAATCTACAGCTATATTCCATGGGGAGTTATATTTGGACTCTTCATCATTTCTAAGTTTTAATTTTAAGCTTTTCACATCATGTAGCCCAGCTAAAATAACTGATTTAAATGTAAAATCTTTACATACTTCCCTTGCTAAATATTTATTTCTAAGCATTCCTATAAAGCTTAAGAACAATTGGTTATTAGAACTTTTATCTACTTCATCTATAAACAAAATAAGCTCCTTTGAAGCTTCACGGGCAAAGTTTGTTATTATCTTAGATAAATCTTTTATATTATTTATATTATTAGCTAATGAATTAAGCCTTTTACTTTCACTTTCATCAGCAAATTGTATACTATCACTTAATAGTTCAATAAAAACCTTGGAAAATTCCTCTTCATCTTGAAAAACCTTATCTCCAATGCCTTCGAAACTAATACTTGCAACTAAATATTCCTCTTCAAGGAGATTAACTAATTCATTTAAAGTTGTTGTTTTTCCATATTGCCTTGGTCTATTTATAGTAAAATAAAATTCATTATCAATTAGTTTTCTTATTTGAGCAAGTTTATTACTTATGTCAACCATGTAATGCTTTCTGGGAACACAAACACCTGTGCTATTGAATCTTTTTTTCATCAATGAACAATCACCACCCCGAATTTTGAAATTTCATGCTATTATTTTTCAATTATTAATGAATCACTCATCTATATTATATACCATATTTAGTATTTACTAAATAGTTTTAATCTTTGTGAGTTTAGTAGTTAAGGGTTATGAAGGTTACAAATGTAAGATGTTATAGGTGAAAATATGCAAATTAAAGATAACTTAAATTACTACATTAATGTATAATATAAACAAAGAATTCTTTAGAGGGGGACATCACGATGAAATTAGAAACTGATTAATTAATATGGTGGAAAATTGCAAAAATAAATATATAATGGAGAAATGAAAAATGTATTATGGAGAAAAAGTTTGTTTAAGAGCATATAAGGAAGAAGATATACCTATAGCTTTATCATTAGTTAATGATAAAGAACTTAAAAAATTTTTAGTTACAGGTATTCCATTCCCAATGAGTCCATGGGAGGAAGAATCTTGGGTAAAATCACAAAAAAGTACTGAGACTGGTAATTATAATTTTGCCATTGATGATATAAAAACAAAAAGATATATTGGTGGATGTGGTATTCAAAGTGTAAACTGGTTAGCACGTGTTGCAACAGTCGGGATTATGATTGGGGACAAGGAATATTGGGAAAAAGGTTATGGCACTGATGCTATGAAGGTGTTGACTAAATTTATTTTTCAAGATATGAATATTCATAAGATAAGATTAAGTACTTTTTCATTTAATTTAAGAGCTAAAAATGTTATGAAAAGTGTGGGTTTGAAGTGGAAGGAACTTTAAAAGATGAAATCTTTAAAGATGGAAAGTACTATGATGAAATAATTATGTCAGCTTTTAATAAATAAACTAATTGTCATAGGCTATATTTAAAAAATACAGATATAAAAACCTAACTAATAATTTTGCACAAAGGTGGAATAGACTATGTATAAAAATATAATATTTGATATTGGAAATGTATTATTGGACTTTAAACCAGAGGAGTACTTAAGGACGAAAATCAAAGAGGCTGATAAAGTTTTAGAGGTGTATAAAGAAGTGTTTCAAAGTGAAGAATGGGTAATGCTTGATAGAGGAACACTTACTGAAAAAGAAGCAATAAGTATTCTTATAAATAGAAGTGAAAATGGAGATTTTATAAAACTGGTTTTTGAAAATTGGTATGATCTTCTTACCCCTATTGAAGATTCAATTGAAATTTTAAAAGAATTGAAAAATGCAAAATATAAAGTTTATTTTTTATCTAATTTTCAATTGTTAGCATTTGAAAATGTAACAAAAAGATATGATTTTTTCAAACTTTTTGACGGAGGTATTGTTTCTTACAAAGAAAAGTTAATTAAGCCTGAGGAAAATATTTATAAAAAAATAATAGAAAAATATCAGCTTAGACCTGGCGAATCAATATTCATAGATGATGTACAAGCTAATTTGGAAGGTGCAAAAAAACTTAATTTTGGTACAATACTTTTTCAAAGTTCTAAGGATTTGAGAGACAAACTTAAAAATTTCAATATAAATCTGTAATTTAAGAGGAACATATGATGAAATAATATATTATTGAGGGAGGACAATATGATGGAATTAGAAACTGAGAGATTAAAATTAATACCTTTACAGGCACAACATCTACATCTAGCTGTGGATAATTATGGACAAATGGAGACAGAACTTGGGGTAAGAGTTACTACTACAATTCTTGATGGGGAAATGAAATATGCTATGAAAGTCAGGTTAAGAAAGGTACTTGAGGATGAGAAAAACTATTTATGGCTAACAAATTGGGCAGTTGTTCTTAAAGAAGAAAATCAGATAATCGGATTTATAATGATTAAAGGTTACCCAAATAAAAATGGTGAAGTAATTGTTGGGTATGGTATTGAAGAGAAATACAGAAAGAATGGATATGCTACAGAAGCTTTAAAAGGACTAATCCAGTGGATTTTTGAAAATCCCAAAGCAAAGCAGGTAATTGCAGACACAGAAAAAGAAAATGTAGCATCCCATAAAGTATTAGAAAATTCGGGTGCTGTTAAGTATAAGGAAACTGATGAATTAATATGGTGGAAAATTCAGAAATAGCTGATATTCACCACTACTATTTGCCAAATTCCAATGTGACTTTGATTGAACCTCTTATCAATGTAAAGTGGTATGAGTATGAGGATATTTTGTTGTTTAAAAATGATGAGAGATTTAACGAAGCTTTTGCTTTTGATAAAAATCACTCAGATGTACTTGCAGTTGCTGCATTTTACGGAGATAACATGATGGGTATGGCGGGTGCTAGTGCAGATGGAAAAGACATGTGGCAAAAGAGATTTATTCAAAATAAAAGGAGTAATATGCAGATATAGATATGCCGTAATAGAAAGAATGTTATGGTCCTATGTTGAATATTTAAATGAAACAGGAATTATAGAGTTAAACATGGATGAGGGATTTCTTAAATATTCACTGACTAATAGAACAGTATGATTTTATAGATAAGTAATTGGAGGATAAAATTTTGATTGAAAAGAATAAAATAATAGAGTATTTAAAAAAAGATGAAATTAACAATATAAATATTATAAATTTTATGGAAAATTATCCAATATACTATACAGAAAAGGTAGGCGATTCAGTTATAATTAAAGGAACGAGTGATAGAAATTGGATTTACATAAGTTGTAAATCGAAAGAAGAACTTACTATAATAAGGAGTAAATTAGATTATAATGATAAACAGAGTTTTGCAATAATTGAAGAATGGATGTCTCCTATTTTAATTAAAGATAGCAAAATTAAATGGAAATTATCTACTATGAGATTGATATTATCAAACAGTACATCTATACATAAACCTAAACATAGTGCATCGAAATTAACAATTAATGATGCTGAGTTTATATATGAGAATTCAGATTATAAAGATTTTATATCTATAGAATACATAAGTGAAAGAATAACAAATGGGGTGAGCTCATGTATACGTTATGGGGACAAACCAATAGCCTGGGCAATTACTCAAGATGATGGAGCTATAGGATTTTTACATGTTTTACCTGAATATAGAAATCGGGGACATGCAAAAGACGTAATCATAGATTTAATTAAAAAGGTTCGAGATGAAAATAAAATACCATTTGCACATATTGAAGAAAAAAACGAAAGATCCATGAGGCTCGCCTTGGGTTTAGGGTTTAAGAAAGATAAGGTTGTAAATTGGTTTGAGATAGAATAAACATCGAGGAGGAAATTATAATGGATGAAATAGAAAAATTTTATGGTGGTTATGATGAGTGGAATAGACTAGAAAGGCATAAGGTTGAATTCGAAATAACAAAACGATATTTAGATAAATATGTGCCTAACAATTCAAGAGTATTAGATATCGGGGGTGGACCAGGCAGATACTCTATTTATTTAGCTTCAAAAGGGCACAAGGTAACACTACTAGATTTAACTAAAAAGCATATTGAAATTGCTAAAGAAAAGGCTATTCAAAACAAAGTGGAGCTAGAAGGATATATTCATGGAAATGCTTTAGAGCTACCAAAATATAATTTAGGGCAATTTGATGTGATTCTGTTAATGGGACCACTTTATCATCTTTTAAAATATGAAGACAGAGAAAAAGTAGTTAAGGATACCTTATCACTTTTAAAGCCTGGTGGAATCTTAATTGTGTCGTTTATATCTGGTTATGCGCCAATACTGGACATGCTTAAATGTGATCCTTCAGGTATTGATAACTCAGAGAAACTTCTTAGATATATAAATAATGGAGTTAACAAAGCAAAGGATGGATTTACTACTGCATATTTCATGACTCCATCAGAGATAAGAAGTTTTATTAGTAAATTTAAATTAAAGGAACTTGCATTTGCAGGGGTGGAAGGTTATTCAGCAATTTCGGAAGAAAAAATAAATGAATTACCAAAAGAAAAATTTGAAAAATGGATTGATATAATATATAGTTTATCAGAAGATCAGCAAACTTTTGCTTGTAGTGAGCATTATTTATATGTAGGAAAATTGAAACTTTCTTCTGACACAGAAAAATCGATCAAATAATATAATATTTGATCGATTTTTTATTTTGTATGTTTTTATTTTGTATGTTTTTATTTTGCCCTAAGGCAAAATTTCCATAACTTTTAACTCTTAACTTTTAACTAATAAATGTAGGGCTATTTAATTAGCTTATTGGCTCTTAAGAAGTCTTCCGCAACTTGTGCTGGATCATCACCAAGTTTATCAACTTTATAATTTAAGTCTATCATTTTCTCAGCGGTAATCTTACCACCTAATTTATTAAGTAGTGGTTTAAGTTCAGGATATTTATTAAGTGTTGCAGTACTAACTATAGTTGCAGCATCGTAATTTGGAAAGAAACCTTTATCATCCTTTAAAATCTTAAGTTTATATGACTTTAATAATCCCTCTGTACTAAAAGCATCTATAACATCAACTTTTTTATTACCTATGGATTCATATCTTAGCCCTCCATCAATAGAACTAACGCTCTTAAAATGAAAATTATATGCTTTAGAGAGTCCTGGATAACCATCGGCTCTATTACAGAATTCTAATGTAGCACCTAGTGCAAGTTTGTTGCCTACCTTTGCTAGGTCTGAAATGGTCTCTAGATTGTATTGTTTTGCAGTGTCTTGTCTTACAGACATTGTATAAGTATCATTAAAACCATAAGGTTTTAGCCAAGTTATGCCATAGTTTTTAACATAATAATCACTTACAGTTTTATAAGCTAAAGCTGGGTCACTAATAGGTGCTCTCTTCATAATACCAACTAAACTCATTCCAGTATACTCAGGGTACATGTCTATTTTACCGGATTTTAGTGCAGTATAAGCTATGCCTGAGCCTCCTAAATTTAAATCTGTTTGTACTTTAATATTTGTGTTTTTTTCTATTAAGGTGGATAGCATATTACCTAATATTAGTTGTTCACTACTGTTGTAACAACCCACCACAATTACAGGGCTTTTCTTAGTGGCGAAAAATACACCACTAGCTACGATAACAAGAACTAAACAACTAGCTATGATTTTTTGCATTTTGTTAAATTTATATTTTTTTCTTCTAGTTGGAAGTTTAATTGTACCATCCCCTTTTCTTATTCCTGGAGGTGTTACACCTTGTTCAATTTTTCCAATAATAAAGTCCATCAATAGGGCTAATATACATGCTGGAATTGCTCCAGCTAGAATCATATTGTTATCTACAACTTGTACTCCTGAGAATACCATATAACCAAGTCCACCTGCACCTATAAAGGCTGCAATTGTCATTAGTCCAACAGCAGTAACTGCGGCTATTCTTATACCTGACATAATTATTGGGAAAGCAAGTGGTAATTGAACTATTTTAAGTATTTGTCTGTTTGTCATACCCATGCCTTTAGATGTTTCAATTACATCTGGATTTATATTAATAAGCCCAATATAGGTATTTTTTATAATAGGCAGTAAGGAATATAAAATTACCATCAATATGGCGGGTGTACTACCTATTCCAAGTACTGGTATTAGAAACCCTAATAATGCCAAACTAGGTATTGCTTGCATTACATTTGCAACGCCTATAACCGGTCCTGATAACTTTTTGTATCTAGATATTAATATACCTAAGGGAATTCCAATGATAATAGCTATAAGTACAGAAATCAGGGTTAATTGAATATGCTGAATGGTTAAAGTTATTATCTGACTTTGTCTTGAAATTACAAAGTCTTTAAATTTATCTATTGTATTTAATATATTCATTACAATTCCACCTCTTGGTTAATATACTGGCTGCTTAAAACGCCCAGCAGGCTACTTCTAGTAATTAGACCAACTAATTCTGAATTATCATCTACAACGGGTACATAACCTATATTAAGTTCATTCATCAAAGTTAATATATCTACTAAGGAATCATTAATATTAACAGTTTTAATATCTCTTCCCATAATAGCTTCTACTTTTGTAGAACCTATTTGATTTATTCCGATATCTTTTAATGTAATAATTCCTTCTAACTTATCTTCTTTATTAACAATCAATAAACTGTCGACTTTATTTGATTTCATGATTCCAACAGCTTGAATTACTGTTCGGCTACCTGTAATTTTAGTTGGTTCTGTAATCATAATGTCTTTAGCTTTTATAAATTCTGGTTCTTGCCAGATTCTATTTTTGCCTATAAATTCTTTAACAAACTCATTGGCAGGATTCTTTAAAATCTCTTCTGGAGTATCAAACTGAAGAATATTTCCACCATTCATAATACAAATTCTATCTCCAAGTTTAATTGCTTCATCCATATCATGAGTTACGAAAATTATCGTCTTTTTAAGATCCTGCTGAAGATCAAACATCTGATCCTGGAGCTGGCCTCTAGAAATTGGGTCTAGTGCACTGAAAGGTTCATCCATAAGAATTATATCCGGATTTGTTGAAAGGGCTCTTGCCACTCCAATTCGTTGTTGCTGGCCTCCGCTTAATTCACATGGATATCTGTCCTGAAATTTTTCCGGGTCCATTTTTATCATTTTTAAAAGTTCAGTTATTCTTTTAGTTATTTTTTCTTCTGGCCATTTTTCAAGGCGTGGAAGAAGTCCAATATTTTCACTTACAGTCAAATGGGGAAGTAGTCCGGTTTGCTGTATTACGTATCCCATATTTCGGCGTAGTTTAATCACATCTTGCTTCATTATATCCTTACCATCTAAAAGGATAGTTCCTGAAGTAGGTGCAATTAACCTATTAATCATTTTTAATGTGGTGGTTTTACCACAACCACTAGGTCCTACTATGACTATAAATTCTCCATCATTTACGGTAAAATTAGTGTTGTTAATTACTCTCTGGTTTTTAAAAACTTTTGTTATGTTATTAAATTCTAACATATTTCCTCTCCTCAATAATATAATAGAAAGTCAGCCCATGTTTATTAAATATAACTGGCAACTTATATAGTATCATAGAGTTGTCAGTTTGTTAAACCGTATAAGATGGCATACTTAATGCTAGGAAAAAAGCTAGAGTATCTCATAGCAGCTATACTGCATCATTGTATACTTATAGCTAGTATGCTAACGGTGTCATAAAATGCAAAATTATAATAGCAATGTAAATTTATTGTTGAAATCCATTTCATATGAAATGGAACCCATAAGAGCCAGTAGCTATATAATTAGTTGAAAAATCAAGATATATTTGCACATTCCACATTGTACCCAAATACAATGTATTATAATCATTTAAGGTGAGAGTGGAAAATGAATACACTCCATATTATTATGGCTTGTTTAAAATAAAGATTCCTTATGAGAAAATTCAAAATTTGCTTACGCCATACAGCCCTATAAATAAGCTGTTATATTAGGATATGTTTTAAATATGTTTTAAGTATAAAAGGTTCAGTGAGCATTGCGGATATAATTTTAATGAATTATGCTAGTAGATGTTATATAATGTATTTATGAAAAATGTTTGAAGGATTAAGTTGGTTTAAAACTAACTTAATTGGGGGGAATTAAAAATTGAAGAAAAAAAGGTTAAGTATTCTTATCGCAGTAGCATTAGCAGCTACAACAATATTACCTGCAGCTAGTGTATTCGCAGCAACTACATCAACAACAGCGCCACCATCAATATACGGTGTTGAATATGAGGGACAAGTTCAGAATATAGGATGGATGGCATCAGTTACTACAACTGGAGATGCAGCAGATATTACTTCTGCTAACATAGCAGGTACTGTTCATCAAGGTTTAAGAGTTGAAGCACTAAAAATTTCAGGAACTAATTTACCAGCAGGAGCAAGCATTACATACCAAGGACAAGTACAGAACTACGGATGGATGACACCAGTTACTACAACTGGAAACAATATTGCCACTGCTACAATGGCTGGTACTCAAAATCAAGGACTTAGAGTTGAAGCATTTAAAATGACTTTAAAGGGCTTACCGGGATATGCAGTAAAATATCAAGTACAAGTACAAAATTACGGATGGATGACTCCTATTACAACTTTAAACGGAACAGACGTAACAGCAGCAACACTTGCTGGTACACAGAATCAAGGACTTAGAATGGAAGCTTTAAGAATAGAAATAGTAAAGACAGATGCTGAAAAAACAGCAGAAGTAACTGCTATAAATGCAGTTAATAAAGCAGTAACTTCCAAAGTAGCTGCAGATATAGTTGCAGCTCACAGTGCTGTAACCGCTGTTCAAGATGTCATAGAAAATGCAACATTAACTGCTTCGATACAAGGAATAGCATCAGCACCAGCACCAACATATACAGACGGATATGTGAATAATACAGATTTTCAAAATGATCTTAATGTAAGATCAGCACCTAATACAAGTAGTACGGTGCTGGGTCAGCTATATGATTATGTTAAGGTGGAAGTTCTGGGTAATGTGACTGACTCTAGCGGCATAGTGTGGGATAAGATTAATTATAATGGTGGGATTGCCTATGTATCTAGTTCTTATATACAAACTTATACTTCTCCATCAGATAGTGTTGTTAATATTGCAAGCAGTATAACTAGACAGTTTGAAGTTGGAGATGCTAGTGAAATTGCTGGAAATGCTGATGGGCAAGGCTTATCACTAGGATATCTTCAATGGTGTATAGGTCAAGATTCCTTGCAGCCACTGCTAAATAGAATGGACAGAGAATATAATTCTGAACTTAAAGGTATTTTTGGGACAAACTATGATGCTTTGCATGCTATGATACTGAATACCCAGGCAAATCAGTCTATATGGGCTCAAAGCATCAATGACGGTTCAAATAATATTATTGAACCTTGGCACTCTGAGCTTGTTAGTTTATACCAAAATGCGGACTACATAAGTATTGAAAATGATGCACAAAGTTATTATGTTAAACAGGCTATGATTATATGCACTAAATATAATTTGAAAACTGTAAGAGGATTTGCTCTATCTTTTGATATCGCTGTGCTAGATGGAAGCGTAAGCACTAATGCGGCACAAATCATTGCTACTGCCATGGCTCAAAATCCCAATATGTCTGAAAAAGATTTATTAACAGTTATTGCAAATGCTGTAGCAACCTCAGCAGATGATAAATCAAGAAAAACAGCCATAATTGATGGACAAGGAGTTGTTCATGGTATTATGCTTTATTTAGATAGAGATTATGGGTTAAGTGATAATTTGTATTGAATATGGGTATGAATTAAAGATATGAGGCTCAGTTAGCATGTGGTTTTTATGGTAAAACTACAGGTTGGCTGAGCTTTTAATTATACAGAATATTAGTACTTATTTAAAATATTTTACAAATATGTTTTGGGAATGTTATCGATTAAAGCATCTGAATATTATTGCTTTGGAAAATGATTTATAATACATATTAAAAATATTAGTGGTTAATATATATTTATGAGATACTGCCTTTTGAGAGCTAGATATATACAGGGTAGCAATGTGAAAACTAATTTTTAGTGTTGCTACTTTATCAAAGATAAGGAAGGGAGTCAAATGATACATTTAAGTAAGCATCAATTATTTACACTAATGTTTTTATTTGAAGTAGGGAGTACCTCTGTTTTTGCATTAGGTATTGATGCTAAGCAGGATGCTTGGATAGTAATTTTACTTGGTTTATTAATTGGGTTAGGGTTTGTGTGGATTTATACAGAACTTCAAAGTGCATTTCCTGATAAAAATTATGTTGAAATAATTCTTAGTGTATTAGGGAAAAAACTTGGAATACCACTTATTCTACTTAGTTTATTAGGTTGCTTTTGGCATTGTGCTCGTAATCTTCGAGAATTTGGTGAACTAATAATTATAACTGTACTTCCAGAAACACCACTATTAGTTATAAATTTTATATTCGTATTAGTGGCTATATATGTTCTATTTAATGGAGTTGAAGTATTAGCTCGTTCCAGTGAAATAATTATGCCTATTATTTTATTATTTATGCTAAGTCTGTATATATTAGTTTACATATCAGGAGATGTGGATTTTAGAAATTTAACACCAGTTTTAGGTAAGGGTATTAAGCCAGTGTTAAAAACTTTGCCTAGTATGGTAGTATTTCCATTTGGAGAGATGTTTGTTTTTCTAATGTATTGGAATTATGCAAATGAAAAAAAACTTGTAAGGAAGACTGCCATGAAAGCTGTTTTTTATTCTGGAATAATGCTTTGTACAACTGTGATTATGGATATAACTGTGTTAGGGGCTAGATATGTTTCGATTGCTACAGTACCTCTAGTAGAAACTATACGGTTAATTAATATAGGAAATATAATAACTAATTTTGATGCTATTGGAGTTCTTATTATATTTTTCGGGGGATTTTTCAAGATGGTTATATATCTAAATGCTGTTGTTTTAATTTTAACTACATTATTTAAAATTAAAAACAATAAACTAATGATCATTTTGGTAAGTGTTTTTTTGCTATGGTTCTCCATGGTATTTGAATCTAGTTATGTGTTTCATCAGTGGATGTTTCCTTTTGATGTACACTATTTTGCTGTAGTTTACACTAATATTGCACCTCTATTATTACTAATTATTTACAAGATAAAAAAGAAGAGATCTGAATTATAGATATTTTAAGGTGGTAAGTAATATGTGGATTATAGAATTTTTAAAAAAAATATTGGAAGAAAGAGGATTCTATCCGGCATTAATGATTGTATTTTCATGGGTATGTACTGTTGTATTAGTTGTAGTACTTATTTGCCAGTGCTTTCTCTATATTTTCAAGGTGAAATATTATAATCGCGATTTTAACAATGATGTTAATAAGAAAAAAGATAAGGTATCTGAAAGAAGGGATAAGGACAGTGTTTAACTATTTATATAAAAAAATTAAGTGTATGCAACTTAAAAGTCCTAAAATTAATAATGAAACTACAGAAAAAAAGATTTTACAACCTGAACTCTCCTTTAGTCTTAAAGATAACCTAAGTGCTTTAAAAAAAATTTTAGGATCAAGCAATGATATAATTTATCGGGAATTTTCCTTTGGTTCTAAATTACAAATTAATGCAGCAGTTATATATTTAGAAGGTATGACAGAAAAAATAACTATAGATGAGAACATAATTAAACCTTTTATGCATGACAGTAAATTATATAATTTAGAAAATGAAAGTGAATTAGAATTTGGTGATTTAAGCATTATAAAAAATGCCCTTATTTCTGTTGGAAACGTAAAGCAGACCACTAACATAAGTGAACTAATCGATGGGTGCTTATCTGGAAACACCATATTTCTAAGGCAAGGTTCTAAGGATGCTTTGAGTATTCAGTCAAAGGGATTTAAAACACGTGCTATAGAGGAGGCTAAAACTGAAGCTGTAGTAAGGGGACCTAGAGAAGGCTTTTGTGAAAATATTGCTACAAATATGACATTATTGCGCCGTAAAATAAAAAATCCGAAATTATCATTTGAAACAATGAAAATTGGTACACAAACAAGAACTAGTGTATGTGTTGTTTATATAAAAGGTATTGTTAATCCTAAACTCATTAAAGAAATAAAAAAAAGGTTAAATAGAATTAATACAGATGCTATTCTGGAGTCGGGATACATTGAACAATTTATAGAAGATGCACCTTATTCAATTTTTCCTACTATAGGTAATTCGGAAAAACCGGATACAACTGCTGCCAAGATATTGGAGGGAAGAGCTGCTATTTTAGTTGATGGAACTCCTTTTGTACTTACCATGCCTATGCTTTTTATTGAAGGTTTTCAAAGCGCAGAAGATTATTATTCAAGACCATTTTATGCAAGTGTTATAAGAATATTAAGGTTTATTGCTTTTTACGTAAGTGTGTTAGCCCCAGCTTCTTATGTAATATTATCTACATTTCATCAGGAACTAATACCAACCACATTATTACTTACTATGGCAGCAAGTCATGAAGGGGTTCCTTTCCCTGCAGTTATGGAGGTTGGTGTTATGATGATAACTTTTGAAATATTAAGAGAAGCGGGAGTTCGTTTACCACGTCCCGTAGGTCAAGCGGTAAGTATTGTAGGCGCTTTAGTAATTGGTGAAGCTGCTGTTTCAGCAGGTCTCATTGGAGGACTTACGGTTATAGTGGTAGCACTAACAGCCATTTCTAGTTTTGTAGTCCCAGTGTATACAGATGTTATCTCTATTCTACGGATAATGTTTCTTGTTTTGGGGGGGATTTTAGGTATATTTGGAGTGGGGATTGGTTTTTTGTTAGTACTGGTACATGTGGTATCTTTAAGATCTTTTGGAACACCATATTTAGCACCATTAGCACCACTAAGCTCAGAAGATTTAAAGGATACATTCATAAGAACTCATTTATGGAGTATGTTTACTAGACCAAGAACAATAGGGTGGCATAATTTAAAGAGGCAAAGTGAAGGTTCAAAACCTGAGCCACCGTTTGAGGGAGAAAATAAGGATTAGATTAGATGAGGTGAATCTAATGAAAAAATACATAAATATACTAGTAAAGATAATTGTATGTATTTTAATGGTTTTAAATCTGACCTCCTGTTGGGATGGTCATGAGTTAAATAAGCTAGCTATTGTAATGGGCGTTGGAATTGATAAAGGAAAAGGAACTGATGTGGTAGATGTAACGGCTCAAGTTGCTAAGGTGTTAGATATTAAAAGCGCTCCCAAAAGTTCCAGTGGAGGTGATAGTGGAGGTGATTCTGGTTTTTTAAATTTACGACAACAAGGTAAAAGTGTTTCTGATGCAATAAAAAATATGAATCGTAAAATAAATCGTAAATTGTTTTTTTCACACAATCAAGTGATCATTTTAGGAAAATATGCAGCAGAATCAGGAATTGCAAAGTATATTGATTTTTTTCTGCGTTACCGTGAAAATCGACTTTTGGTATGGGTCATAGTAGCTAATGGAACTGCTAGTGAAATATTAGATATAAAACCAGAACTTGAGACTACTTCTGGAAGAAGTATTGGAGAATTGATAAGTAATCAAGAAGAAGATACATCATTAATGCCAGCCGTAGAGTTAAAAGATTTTGCATCAAGGCTCATGAGTAAAACCACAGCACCTATTGCACCTATAATAGAGGTATCAAAAGAAGATAAGAAAAAGACAGTATATCTTTCAGAAACAGCAGTATTTAAAAAGGATAAAATGGTGGGAACACTTGATAAAAAAGAAACCCGCGGCCTTTTATGGGGGATAAATAAAGTTAAAGATGGGGTTGTTACTGTGAGCATTCCAGGTGAAAAAGATAAGGTGGATATTGAAACAATACGTGTTAGTAGTAAAATAACTTCAGAAATAAAAAATAATAAACCCAAAATAAAAATAGAGATAAAACAAGAAGGAGACTTGCAGGAGCAAACTTCTTCAGAAGATTTAGCAAATCCAAAAGCTTTTGCTATACTTGAAAAAGCTGAGGAGGATATTATAAAGGAAGAGGTGATTTCATCATTAAAAAAAGCACGAGAATTAAATGCAGATACATTTGGATTTGGAGATATTATATATCAGCATTATCCTAAACAATGGAGTAAAATGGAGGCAAATTGGGATAAGATTTTTCAAAAGATTCCAATAGATGTAAGTGTAGACGCAAAATTAAATAGAACAGGTAGAATCACTAAACCTATTATGTCACCAGATAAATAGTATAATGAGGTGCAAAATGATATTTTTATTGATAATAGCTTTTACAGGTATAATATTGTTTGAGACTCCGGGGTTAATTAAAAATAGATACTGGCATGAACTTAGAATATTTTCTGTATTTCTAATTGTAGCATTTGTAATGAGTTTATTTTATATTATAGGTATACCAATACCTAATCCTGTAAAGGGAGAGGAATATTTGATAAAGGATATATTACATTTAAATTATAAACAAAACTAATTTTTATGTATAGAGGTAGTGGTAATTATGAAGAGTGAAAAAGGTATAATATCAAGTTCTCAATTAATGTTTTTGATTATTGGATTAATTGAAGCTTCTACTCTTACAGCAGCTTTCATAAGTGGAATAACAAAACAAGATACCTGGGTAGTTTTGCTAGCAGGTTTTACCATAACATTGCTTTTATTATTAGTATATACAACACTAAGCAAAAGATTTCCAGGAAAAAATTTAATAGAGATAAATGGCGAAATATATGGAAATTATTTTGGGAAAATCATGTCTATATTATATATTTATTATTTTTGGTTTATTATTCCTGCAAATCTGAGATTTATAGTGGATTTTTTTTCTACATACCTTTTTCCAGAAACAGATATTATGTTATTTGCAATATTCACTATTATAATATGTATGTACACGGTGAAAAAAGGAATAGAAGTAATAGCTAGGGCAGGATTCATTTTAACTATAATAGCAATAATTGTAAGTATATTTATTACTATAGTTACTATTAAGGATATCCAATTATCAAATTTTCTACCTTTTTTTCAAGTAAATTTAAAAGAATTTGTTCAGGGAACTAATCTTATGATATCTATTCCATTTGGTGAAATAGTTGTATTTCTAATGATTTTTCCATATGTTAATGACATAAATGAAGTGAAGAAATCTTCATTTTGGGGTTTAATTATAGGTGGTATATTTTTTTTATCTGTAATTTTTCGAAATACATCTATTCTTGGGAATATAGAATCCATTCATGTACTTTCATCATATCAAGTAGCAAGAATGATAAATATAGGAGAGGTTATTGAAAGGACTGAAGTTTTGGTTGCAGTAGTACTTCTATTTAATTTATTTCTAAAAATTTGTATTTTTTATTATGCAACAGTATTGGCAATGGCTCAGTTTTTTAAATTACGGAGTTATAAACCATTAGTGATTCCTGTTGGAGTTATAAGTGTTATAATTTCAATGACTATGTACTCTGCAACAGTGGATCAAGTATATTCATCAAGTATATACTCAGTATTTGTGATACCTTTCGTAATTATATTTCCTGTAATTTCTTTGATTATAGCTGAAATTAGAAAATTGAATTAGTTTTGGAATTTGTTGCAGTAAAACAATGATGTTGCTACAATAATAAATGTAAGTGCTATTATTTTCATTAGCCTAAACAAGTAAAATGATGTACTAAAAATAATATTGAAAAGAGGGGTATAAAATGATTTTAGACAAGCTGGAAAACCAGAACTTATATACAAATATAAATAGTAATTTTCGGAAGGCTTTTGATTTTTTGAATAACAAGGACACTGCCAATCTTAAAGATGGAAAATATGAAATAGATTCTGATAATGTTTATGCATCTGTACAATCGTATATAACGAAAGATGAGAAAGAAAAAAAATGGGAATCACATAAACAATATATTGATATTCAGTATATTGTTAAAGGTGAAGAAAGTATTATATGGTCACCAATAGACCAATTAACTGTAGCGGAAGAGTACTCGAAAGAAAAAGATGTGATTTTTTATAAACAAGGTAATCATTCTTCACGAATAAACTTAAAAGACAATTATTTTTGTATGTTTTTTCCTGAAGATGGTCATAAACCAGGTTGTGTTTTTGAAAAACCAGAGAATATAAAAAAGATAGTTATAAAGATTAAATTATAATATAATTTGAAATTTTATTGTAAACTTGTTCAAAAAGAAGATTTTCTGGCAGGTTATAAAATAAAAAATAAGGCTTCTAGATTTGTTTTAAACAAATTTAGAAGCCTTATTTTTTACTTTTAATTTATATCAAAGAAAATTGTGATTTTTCATTTTGTTATGATATTGAATCCTTAGCTGAGGCTTCTTTAATTTCTGCTTTTGTTTTTGAAGATATGTTTTCTGATAAAGAAATCAAAGCAGGAATAACTATAGGAAGTAGAATACAACTTAATAGGAATAATCCTGTTACTACACAAATAGCAAGCTCCATTAATATGTGTATATTTGATGGATATAATGTAGCAAATGTACCTGCAAGTATTAGTGCTGCAGACATCACTACTCCTCCAATATTTTTAGCGGCTAGTACTATGGCTTCCTTTGGAGGGGTATTTGGATATTCTCTAAAACGTGTCATAAGGAATATGCTATAATCAACCCCTAAGGCTGCAATTACAACGAAGGAGAAGAATGGTACATTCCAAGACATTCCACCTACTTCACTAAATAATTTTGATGTTAAAAATGATGTTACGGAAATAGCTGTATAATATGCTACTAATAAGGATCCAACTATATAAACTGGGATCCAGAAAGATCTTATTACTAGCACTAATAATATAAATATAGCGGAAAGTACTATTATTTGTGTAAATGTTATATCATGAGTAGCTATATTATTTAAATCATTTGTGTTGGCAGTTGGACCAGATATTCCAAACTTTGCATCAGAAAGTTTGGTACCTTTTAATTGATTTTCAGTTATGTTATTCATTGTATCTATAAGCTTTATAGATTGTGTAGCATATGGATCTGACGTAAGGGTTACAGTTAGTATTGTTATCTTTCTATTCTTTGACATATATGCATCAAACATTTTATTTATATCAGGAGTACCAAAAGCTTGGGTAGGTATATAAAATGATTGTGTATTTGTTAGCTGTGTTAAGAATCCATTAGCTTTATTTATTCCAGTATTGATTGTTCCTAGTCCATCACTACTTTTGCCTATACCATCTTTAAGTTGCACCATTCCACCACTTAAAGTGCTAAGACCGGTATACAGGGTATTTTGCCCATCCTTAATTTTTCCTGCTCCAGCCTTTAATTGAGCCATACTAGAAATTACAGTTTTTTGACCTGCACTTCCTTGTCTAAGTCCTGAAGCTAAACTAGCTTCTCCTGTTTCTAACTGATTTATTCCCGTGACTAACTGAGAATTAGTACTAGTGTTAGCTATCATGAGTTTTAGACCACCATTTAGTTTAGCAAGCCCAGATGTTAATACATCATAATTCGCATTTGCAGTAGTTATGCCTGATGATAGTCCATCTAATCCTTTGGAAAGTCCTGCGAGCTGCCCTTTAAGAGTAGCAACATCCTGATCATTTGGATATTTATTTCCAAGTGAAGCTACGGAAGCATTCATCCCAGCAACTAATTGTTGGAGTTGTGTTATTGAAGCTGGTAAGGATTTATAACCATCACCAAGCTTAACATAACCTTGTTGAACTTCAGTCATATTGGTAGATATTGTCTGTAAGCCACCATTAAGAGTAGCCAAACCAGTTTTTAACTGTGCAATACCAGCAGTAAGTTTGTCAGCTCCACTAGCCCCTTGATCTATACCAGCATCAATTTTCGTGAGACCATCGGTAACTGCTCCAATACCAGTCTCGAGGGTTCCAGTACCATTAGCCAAATCCTTAACACCTGAAAAATTTGGGGTGTTAAGACTAGTACCAATTTTCTTTAAACCATCATTAATTTGGCTAACCCCACCACTCGCAGAGCCAAGGCCAGTTACTACAGTCTTAGTTTGAGTATTTGTATAAAAGCTTTCTATTGGGTCTCCCTTTGGCTCAGTTACACTGCTTACTTGTTTAACTCCATTTAATCCTTTTAGTTTTTCTGTTAATGAATCCACTACTGCTAAGGATTCATTATTGTCCATTGGTTTTTTACTTTCAAGGACTATAGTAGTTGGCATAGCTTTTCCTCTGCCAAATTTATCTGAAATCAAGTTAAATCCTTTTACTGAAGGTGTATCAGCACTTAAATCCTTAAGACTATCAAAGGATAACTTTGTGGTATTAAATAATATCACAGGGGCTATAATTGCAGCAACTACTAATAAAGATATTGCAGGATGCTTTACAGAAACTGTAGTTACTTTTGCCCATACTTTACTCTCTTTGTGACCTGAGGAATCATGAGAAGGCCAAAATAATTTTCCACCTATAATTATCATTAAAATGGGTGTTAAAGTTAAGAGTTCTAATAAAAGTACAGCGATCCCAATAGCTACAGCATTAGCTGAACGATAAATTGGAAATTGTACAAAACTAAGGCTAGCAAAAGCCATAAATACTGTTAGTCCACTGAAAAATACTGTTTTTCCAGCAGTTTTATAAGTAGTAACAATTGCATCATCAATAGACAATCCATGACCTAATTCTTCTTTAAATCTATTGAATAGGAGTATGTTATAGTCTGTACCTATACCAAACAATACCAGAATCATAAACATTTGAGTTAAACTGGTTATTGGGAAGTTAAACACATTTATTAAAATTCCTATTATTCCTAAAGAACACAGGTAAGCAATTCCAACTGCGAACAAGGATATAAAAGGTGTTACTACGGAACGGAACATTATTATAAGTACCAATAATATAAATATAACGGTTAAAATTGCACTTTTTGAAACACCTTTATTTGTAGCTGCTAAATAATCATTGTTTATTGCTAGTGCACCTGTTATATAGTGAGTTACCTTAACACCTTTTACAGCATTTGTAAATCCATTTATTATAGTTTCACTATCTCTAGTTCCTTTATCATAAGTAACTTGAGTTATTAAGGTAGTACCATCTTTAGATATAAGTTGATCTTTAGCATCAGGAGTACTAAAAGGATCTACTATATTATTTATTTTTAGGGAAGCCTTACGATTACGAAGTGTTTCTATACCTTTTTGAATGTCATCCATATCTGAAGCAGATATTTTTTTGGGATCATTGAAAACGAATATTGCGGTATCACCCTTAGAGGTTCCCATTTTGTTTATCATATCAGCTGCAACTAGTGATGGGGAATCTTCACTAATGGTAGCTTGCCCCTTTTGGTTTAATATTTGTTTTAGGTTAGGTTGGTTTAATGCAAATGCAACTGTAACTACGACCCATATAGCTAACAAAACCCAACGCATTTTTAACATTTTTCGCATAATTTTTGCTCCTTTACATTTTGAAATTTTTATTTAGAATCTCTGATATACCGTCTTTAATCTTTTCTTTATCGTAATCTATTCCTAAAGCTTGAAGATTATAGATTGTAAGTGCATAGGCATAATCTGTAAGATCATTTGGTTTATTACCCTGAAGCCACTCCAGTATTACGTTATAAAGTGTTCCTATAAAAGCTAATGAGAATATCTTTACATCAGGAATGCTAACATCTGCCCACACCTTCATTTTTTCAAAAGCATCTGCAGCATAATTAACATATTTTTGGGTGACCTCAGTTCTTTTTATTTCAAATTTTGGATTTAACCCTACGGCTTCTATAAGCAAAATTTTTGCAAGAGGTCTATTTAAATCAATAACTTTTAGAAAAAAGGTAATTGCCTTACTGAAACCTAAGTCAAGCTCTTTATTTATGTTTTCCATAGCAGCACATATAGCTTTATTAAATAATTCCTCCGACACTTCATCATAAATAATCTCAAACAGATCTTCTTTATTTTTGAAATAAAAATAGAATGTTCCTACTGATATGTCGGCGGCTTCAACCACATCTTTTACGGTAGTACCATGATAACCGTTTTGGGAAAAAACTTTAATTGCAGTGCATATGATATGTTTTCTTTTTAAATTTTTTCTTACTTGAGTTGCTTTTGAACTTTTATAAACCATTGTATCACCTCAATTCAAGTATAGAATGACACTTCATTTTATGTTTATTATATAAGTTATTTTTGTAAATGTCAATGTTATGAAATTTCTATTTTAAAGTTAGCATTATGGTAATAATAACTATTTATTCATGAATAAATATCATATAGGAATGAATTTAAGGTAATGCTACTGCTTATGAAAAATGGTGGGGAATTATTAATGAATTCATTCAGTATAGCCTTTAGGAATTTATGCTTTTATGGGTATGACAAACATCGAAATAGCTTCCATTTACGCCATAGAACTTATTTTTATAGGAATAACAGCCATTGTAGCTGGACTTTTTCTTGGAGCTTTTTTAGCATTGGTTTTGTTGTGGCTACGGTATATATAATATATTTTAAACTCATAAGTGAAGCATATATAGACAGGGATAAATACAGGATTTTAGAAATAATTGGAATGACGGATAAAGAAGCACTTAGGGCCGTGGGAAAACAAATTGGGATTTCTTACTTGTTACCCTTAGTGGTTGGTATAATTCATAGTTGCGTGGACATGTCACTTCTCAGCGAATTAATGAATTACAATATAATAGTTCGTGTAATTACAAGTATAATAACTTTCAGTGTTATATATGGAATCTATTTTATAGCCACTACAAGAAAGTATTTAAAGATAGTGATGTAGAAGCCGGCTAGCTTCTTTATAAGTTGATAGAAAATAAAACTTGAAAAAATTCTCAGGTGAAGTGAATGTTTATTTAATCCTTAAAACAAATCTTTATTGGAGTACCTTTACCAACTTCACTATCCACCAGAAGTTTAGCATTATGAATTTCAGCAATTTGTGCACATAAAGCAAGACCTAGATCTGCGCCATTATTTCGTCTGTGTCTTGATTTGGCTACCATATAAACATTTCATTGATGTTCAGGTATTGGCATCTTATTACCACTTGTGCTCAAAAATGTCCAGCCATAAAAAATTTATATAGATATACAACGTAAAGGCTGTATATCTATATAAGTTAGGATTTTTAATTAGCAAATTTCATTGTCTTTAAATTGTAATGAGTGAAGTTAATGACAGAATTATTATCAGCATTAAATTCCATCAATATTTCAGTTCCATCAGTGTACAATGCCTTTGCGCCCACAATGCCTACTGAAGTTTTCTCATAATCAACAGTTATACTTGTAAAATTATCACCCAAACCCTTGTCTTTTAAAAATGATGCAGCAGCAGCCTTAACTTTGTTTTCATCAATACTAGTTTTATAATAAATATCAACCATTGCTGTAACATTATATACCTTTCCATCAACAGCTGATATTGAAGCAGAAATGTTGTCGGTAGTGTTACTATCGCTACTGAAAGATACTAAAATGTCCGGACCCCAAGCGTAGGGGCTACTATTTCTAGTAATATAAGGTTTCAAGGCATCTCTACCTATTATATTATCTGCATCTACGCCTGTATAATATTTTATAGCATCTTTAGCAGATTGAATAGCTTGATTATCACTTATATTTAAGATTTTAACATTAGTATTATTATTGTTTTCTGGGGATGACTGTGAATTATTGACAGTTATTACTTTACTCTGAACCTTACCACTTTTAATGTCACTGATTAGAGTTTTTAGTGATTGAATATCAGCAGGAGTGCTTTTTATAGTTCCATTTTCCATCTTCTGAAGTTGATCATTTAGAGAAGCCAAAGGATTATTTCCATTCGCTGTACTAGTAAATTTAACCCCTGCACTATCATCAATTATAATATATCTACTTTTTGAATCAGTGTCTTTTTGAAATACTTTATTTCCATCACTTGTCACTTTAATAACATTTTTAGTAGCCATAGCAGAAGTTTGATCTGCAAAAGCCACTATTGCTGTACTTGAGACTAGTAACACTGCTGTAAGCGTTACACATAATAATCTTTTTTTATTCATTTTATTCGTCTCCTCATATACTTTTCAGTACATATTTAGATTATCTATTTTTTTATATTAAGCTTTAAATAAGCAAGTTAATTGCGTGCACGTAATATTAACTATATTTCTATTATGTACTATTTATGTGTTGATTTTATCTCCAAATTGTCTCCAAATTGTAAGATGTTATTATTTTCACTCCAATATAAAACTTGACTGTTACCCTAGGTATTGCTTTATAATCATTATATACGTAATGAATTTAGAAGGGAATAGTAAATATGGGTAAACTAAGTAGTCTTTTAAAGTTAAGACCTTTTATAAAGAAGCACAGGGTAATTTTCGTGGCAGGAATTATAGGAATGTTATTTGGTTCAATTATTTCCACACCAGTTCCATATATAATAGGAATCATTATGGATAAGGTACTCATAGCGAAAAAGGGATACAATATGCTCTATATGTATGTTGGTATAATAGCAATATTATATATTTTGAGCTATGTTATTTCCATTGCTTCAAATTATATGTTTGTTATGATTAACAATTTAGTAGTTAATGATCTTAGATGTTCTGTAATGGATAAGGTTATGGAACTACCTATGAGTTATCTTGCAAATACTGAGAAGGGGTATGTTCAGAGTAGGATAGCGGAATGTAGTTCTGTTGGTAACATTTTTTCACCATCTTATGTAAGGATAATGTTGAGCTTAACTGATGCAGTTCTCGCATTGGTAACAATGTTTGCTATAAATTATAAGCTTTCCATAGTAGTACTTATATTGACACCATTGTTTTTCTTTGCCACTAAGTTATCTATGGGCAACTTCATGAAGAATACAAAGGAAATGCTAGAATATAATGCAACTTTGAATGGAGAATGTTTTGAAATAATCAATGGCATTGAGGATATAAAAATACTTAATGGAAAGTCTAGTCATCTCAAAAAGTTTAATGAAAAATTATCTAAACTTGTAAAGAGTAGCTTAAAGCAAAGTAAATCCACGATTATGCTCATGGGTAATATAACAGTAATTAATAATTTTGGCACTCTTTTAGTACTACTGGTTGCAGGAATTTTGATTTTAAAGGGACAGTTTACTGTTGGATTATATACATCTTTTTCTTTGTACATAGCTAAAGTTTTTAGTAGCGTTCAAGGGATAGGGACTTTAGTAACTATGATAAAACCAGTATGCCTAAGTATTGAGAGGCTTTACGAACTTTTAGATATGGATGATGAAAATAGTGGTAAAAATCAATATCTAAATGAAAAAATTAAGAGTATTAAACTAGAAAATGTAGGCTTTAAATATAAAAATAATACAAAAAATGTGTTAAATAATATAAATTTTGAAATAAATAAGGGAGAAAAAGTTCTTATTAAAGGAGAAAATGGTTCTGGTAAATCTACAATTATAAAACTGTTACTGGGTTTGTATAACCCAGATGAAGGTAAAATTTTATGTAACAATATAGATCTTGCTGTGATTAACAATAAAAGCTTAAGGGAAAGAATAGGAATTGTATCTCAGAGTATATTCTTATTTAGAGGAACTGTTTTAGATAATATATTGTATGGACAAACTGAAAAGAAGCTTCAAGATGTGGAAACACTTATAAGAAAGTTAGGACTTCAAGAATATATAAATAAACTGCCTAAAGGTTTAGACACTGAAATAACCCAAAATACTTCTGGAGTTTCAGGTGGACAAGCACAGGTAATAGCGTTCATAAGGGTAATCCTTTCAAATAAGGATGTAATAATTTTAGATGAACCCATTTCAAATGTAGATGCTCTAACAAGAGATTTAATTTTAGGTATTTTAAGGGACAAGGATTTCCAAGGAACATTAATTGTTGTTTCTCACGTCATAGAAGGCATGGATTTTATTAATAGAGTTATTGAAATAAAATAAATGTTTAACAGTGTATTAGTCGGACCAAGTGGCATTGGGACGACTAAATTTTTTTATTTATACCAAAACGTTATACTTTCTTTATAATTGCCTGGTAAATTATTAATTGTACACAAATTAATGATTTACGAAAGGGTGAAGAAAATGCAAAAATATAGTTTAGAAACAAAAAGTTATGTAAAAACTTTGGAAAGCAACTGGCAGTAAACAATATTTCACTACAAGTACAAGCGGGAACTATTTATGGTCTTTTAGGGCCCAATGGTGCGGGAAAGACTACAACATTAAAGATGATATCAGGTCTTTTGCATCCAAGCTCAGGTGAAATATTAATTGACGGTGGAAAGTTGGAACGAAAACATCTTGAAGCAATAGGTGCATTAATTGAAGCACCAGCTCTATATGGAAATCTTACTGCCAAAGAAAATCTTTTGGTTCATACAAAACTAATGGGTCTATCAAAAGATAGCATTAACGATGTACTTGAAACAGTAGATTTGAAAAACACGGGCAAAAAATTGTCATCTCATTTTTCAATGGGAATGAAGCAGAGACTTGGAATGGCAATTGCGCTTCTTGGCAATCCAAAGTTACTCATACTAGACGAGCCAACCAATGGACTTGATCCAATAGGTATTCAAGAATTACGAGAAGTTATTCGTTCATTTCCAAAGCGGGGTATTACAGTAATTGTTTCAAGCCACGTATTAACAGAAATTTCTCAAATTGTAGACCATGTGGGAATAATAAGTGATGGACTTCTTAGATATCAAGGAGCAATAAGTAAAGAAGAAGACCTTGAAGCCTTATTTATGAAGGTTGTAAAGGAGGCCCAAAAATGATTAATATAATACAAGCAGAATATATTAAATACAAAAGGACATTTACTAGAAAATTAATCATAATTATGCCACTGGTTGCTGTAATGATGGCATTGACAGTTCCAAGGCAATTTTTTGTTCAAGAAGCATGTAATTTTTTGGCAGTAATCTTTATACCTATTGGAATAGCACTGCTAGGAGCCTTAGCTGGAATGCAGGAAAAAAAAGCAGGAAATTACAGAAATTTATTAGTTCATAATATATCGCCATCTCGTATATGGATAGGAAAAATTATAGTAATGTCAATTCACACATTATTATCTATTCTAGTTCTTATTGTTCTTGAAACCATTATAGTTTCTACGGTTCTTCATAATATATACCAAGGCGTTCCATGGGCTAAAATTTTCGAAAGTGGTGGTATCCTATGGTTAACTTCTCTTGCCATAATACCTCTTCAAATATGGGCAGCTACTTGGAAAGGAATTTTTGGAAGTATGGCACTTGGCTTTTTAGGTCTTATTGTGGGAACTGCAGCAGCATCTAAATCATACTGGATAACAGTACCATGGAGTTATGCTACAAGGCTTATATGCCCAATTTGGTCAATAGGTCCAAACGCAGAAGCTTTAAACGCAGGTGATCCTTTACTTAATGCTTCTGTAATACCAATTGGAATAATTATGTCAATTATAGCTTTGGTGTTATTTACTTTTATAACTGCATTATGGTTTAATAAAAGAGAGGTGTCATGATGACAATTGTAAAAATATTATCTGCAGAGTGGCTTAAAACTAAACGTACACCTATGAGGTGGGTAGTTTTTTTTGCCCCAATTATATACTCAATATTCTTACTATGGTATTTTTCTTTAAAAAAAATTACTCCCAACCTTCAAAATAATATATTTCAGTATTTTTTTGAAGGTTGGACCACAATGATTATACCAATTGTGGTAGGATTAATTTCAGGATTTATTATATATGAAGAAGAATTGGCTGGAAGTTTTAATGGGTTTTTAGGGTGTAAATTATCACGTACAAGTCTGTATCTTGGAAAACTTACAATGCTTATTTTGTTTACTTCAGTAAGTATTATAATTGCAACATTTGTTCTTGTATTTGGATTAGCCTTATTTATAAATATAAAAGTTTCATGGATGATTTTTATTAGAGCGGCAGCATTTACGGAGATAGGTACAATTCCACTATTGGCATTTAATCTATGGTTAAGTCTAGCCTTTGGAATGGGAGCGTCAATTGGTTTTGGAGGAGCAGGCATTGTTATATCAGCTTTATTAATTTACATTGGAGATAAAGTGTGGCAATTTGTTATATGGGCATGGCCTTACCGCTTATCCATGATACAATTTTTCTATTTACCAGGTGAAAGTATAAAATATCATAAGTATATTTTTCATGAAACAATAAAGGGTATAATACCTGTGACTCTCTCATTCATAGTCATATCAATCCTAGGATTAATATGGTTTAACAAGTGGGAAGGTAGGAAATCATATGATTGATGATGCCTAAGTTGGAGGGTATATTATAATGAGTAAAATTTTGATAGTAGACGATGAAGAAGACATTATATTGCTATTAAAGGATTCTTTAGAGAGTAGAGGTCATGTTGTTTTCAGTGCATCTAATGGGGATGAAGCTTTAGAAAAAGCAAAGAACATGCCAGAACTTATAATACTGGATATAATGATGCCTGGCATGGACGGATATGAAGTTTGCAGAAATATAAGAGATAGGGTTCAATGCCCTATAATATTTTTAAGTGCAAAACAATCTGAGACAGATAAAGTAAAGGCTCTAGCATTAGGTGGAGACGACTATATAGTAAAGCCCTTTCACCTTAAAGAACTAATGGCCAAAAATTGATTCTCATCTAAGGAGAGAAAAAAGGGCGATTTTTCTTAACGAGACTGGGAAAAGAGTTTTAATTAATTTAGGCAATCTTACTATAGATTTAAAAGGTCGAGAGGTGCAAATTAATAATGAAGCTGTAGCGTTTGCAAAACGGGAATTTGATATAATTGAACTTCTGTCATCACATCCAGGACAGGTATTTTCTAAAGAGCAAATTTATGAGCATATTTGGGGATATGATGCACAGGGTGATTATTCTACTGTAACAGAACATGTGAAAAAGATTAGGGCGAAACTTTCAGAAATTGATCCTACCACTCAATATATATCCACGGTATGGGGTATAGGATACCGTTTTGAAAAAATCAAGTAGTACTATGAGAAATTCTTTTCTATATTTTGGGAGGTAACAAATGCTAGAGAAAAAACCTTTAAAAACGCAATTTAGAATAATCTTTATACTAATTATTGTAACAAGTATAATGGCAACAATTGTTACTTATTGTATCTGGGCTTGTTATTTATGGAATGATTGAATTCAAAAGATATATCCAGCCAACTACTATGAAAAAAAAATTCCGGATATTGAAAACTACATTAAAAAAGACGGTATAGTTATTTTAGATCCTAAGGAAAAACCATCTCTTGATAAGGTCATTCCTAGCCAAGGAATGAAATATCAAGTTATGGATGAAAATGCACATATAATATATGGAACTGATGATAAAAAAATAATAAATAGTAAAGAGGAATTATATAGAACAATAAATACTAATATTTCAAGGGGAAATGAATTTATTAATATCATCCCCATATTGGATTCTGGTGGTAAAGCAGTTGGAGCTGTCTCTCTATCATATACAGTAAAGATTCATTATATAAGTTCATGGGATAAAATATGGATAATACCATTGTTTATTGTGATTATTTTTTCTCCATTTATTTATATAGCACTGTTTACAGGGGTTTTCTCAAGAAAATTCGAAAGGAATATAAGTAAACCGGTGAACATGCTTATTGATGCGTCTAAAAAGATTGAACAAAAGGACCTTGATTTTAATATAGATTATGATGCTGACAATGAACTTGGAAAACTGTGTCAGGGTTTTAATAAAATGAAATCAGAACTTAAGGAATCCTTACTTAATCAGTGGAGAACAGAACAGGAAAGGCATGAAATGGTGGAAGCACTTGCACATGATCTTAAAACACCTTTTTCTATTATAAAGGGATATGTTGAATCACTTTTAGATGGAAATTATAAAGATGTACAAAAGCTAATTAAATATTTAAATGTAATAGATGAAAATACAAATAGAGGATCAGAACTTATAAAAGAGATGATTTATGCCGCTGAACTGGAAAACCAGAATATAGAAGTTTGCACTGCTGAGTTAGATATAGAGTCCTTTATGAGAAGAAAAAAAGAAAATTATGAAATGCTTAGCAAGGATAAAAATATAGATTTTAAGCTCAATATAAATCATGAAAAACATGATAAAAAGACATGTTCAGTTGATGTGTTTAAGCTTGAACGAATACTGGACAATATTATATTAAATAGTATTAGATATACACCTAATTATGGGCAAATAACTATTAATATAGATGAAAATGAGGAAAATATTAAATTTACAGTTCTGGACTCGGGAAAGGGATTTAGTAGTAAAGATTTATCCAATTTATTCAATAAATTCTATAAGGGAGATCAATCACGTAATTCTAAAAATGGTCATGCTGGTCTTGGTCTTTATATTGTAAAAAAATTGGTGGAAATACAAGGCGGAAGTATAAGAGCATTTAATTCAGAATCTGGAGGTGCCTGTATAGAGTTTGTTTTGAGATATTTATAGTAGATTATTTTTTTTAGATGCTGACCCC
This sequence comes from uncultured Clostridiaceae bacterium, assembly GCA_963725425.1. GTDB lineage: Bacteria > Bacillota > Clostridia > Clostridiales > Clostridiaceae > Clostridium_I. The sequence continues at coordinate 873,947 of CAVRYJ010000031.1, read as the reverse complement.
TCAAATTTAAAACACAATTAGTATCACTGATTTAATTGTATTTTTTAAATTTTTCAGGGGATTTTTTCTTTTTTTGTGACTAAATATATGAAAGGAGATTAAAATATGGTAAATTAAGAATAATTCTAGATGATATTATGGGGTAATACGGCAGATGTATAGGTGGAAATGGATGATAAAAAAATTTTTAAATGTGAAAAGAATCAATGAAGAAAATTTTAAAGAAATATATGAAGAAAATTTTAATTATGTTTATTCTTTTGTAGCTATAAGGTTAGCAGCAAATAAAGAGGCTACGGAAGATATAGTTCAAGAGATTTTTATTAGTGCAATAAAAGGAATGGCTAACTATAAAGGTACAAGTTCTTATAAAACTTGGTTATGCGGAATAGCAAAAAATAAAATATTAAATTATTACAGAAATAATATACGGAAGGATGGTTTTGCCGGCTCGGAAGAACTGAATTATGTAGAGGATAATCAAAATATTGAACTTGTGGTTATGAATTTAGAAACTAGAAAAGTGATTTTAGAAATATTAAACAAATTGAAGCCAATTTATAAATATGTTCTCATTCTAAAATATATAGATGATTATAGTGTAAATGATATTGCAAAATGTTTATGTAAAACACCAAAGTCTATTGATGGAATGTTGCAAAGGGCAAAAAACAGTTTCAAAAAAGAATTTATCAAGATGTCAGGAGATGAATTATATGACAAAGGAAGATGAAATCTTAAAAAAAATATTTAAATCTATAGATTCAGATATTGAACCACCATATGGAACGAAAGAAAAAATATATCAAAGACTTATTAATGAATCAAACCAATTGAATTTTTGTCAATCATCTTTTAATAATTGGTTTTTTGAAAAACTTTTTAAATTGGGAATTCCAGTATGGATTTTATTATCTATTTTAATGACTATGTTCACTTCTAAGGTTGCATCATAATTCAAGGAATTTTCAAAAAATAACAAGGAAGTATGCTAGTTTATTTTTGCAGCATACTGCCTAAGGGGCTATATAAATGAAAATATTAAAACATATTATAAAAGAGTGGTTTGCACCAATAATTGTAGCGGTGATTTTTGCATTATTAATAAATAAATTTTTACTTTTTAAAATAGAAGTACCTACCCCATCAATGTATCCAACTATTAAGGTTGGCGATAACATTTTTGTAACTAGAATTTATAATTATAATAATATAAAAGAAGGAGATATAATTGAATTTTATTCAAAAGAACTAGGGATGCGTTTAATAAAAAGAGTCATTGGTCTTCCTGGTGATACGGTAGAAGTAAAATCAGATGGTACTGTTTGGGTAAATAACTCAAAATTAAATGAGCCTTATGTTAAAAATAATGGAGGTAAAACGGGAAGTTTTAAGGTACCTAAAGGTGAATATTTTTTTCTAGGAGATAATAGGGCTAATTCACTTGATAGTAGGTATTGGAAAAATAGCTATATTTTAAGTAAAGATATACAAGGGAAGGCACAAATTACTGTGTATCCCTTTAATAGAATAGGTTTATTAAAATAATTGGTCATAATGTAAGTCACAATCAAGAAAATATACAAATAGTGTGATTAGTTATTTTCTTGACTGTGACTAATATGTTTTGCCTAAATTCAACACTATTTTATAATTAATAGCAGTCCCATATTGTCCATCTGTTATATAATTATTTTCCTTCATTTTTTCTAATATTAAATTTCTACGTTGTAAAGTGTTATTTAGATGTTTTATTGGATCATAATATGTAGGATCATTTGGTATTGCAGCCAATAATGACAATTGTGAAAGGTTTAACTGGTTACAGTTTTTATTGAAAAATTTTTCAGACGCGGGATTAATGCCATAAGCACTATTACTGAAATTAATATTGTTAATATAAAATTCTAATATTTGATTTTTCGTGAATTTTTGTTCTAGTTTAATGGCAATGAACATTTCTTCCAATTTTCTTTCATAGTTTTTATCAAAATTCAAAAATACATTTCTGGCTAATTGCTGGGTAATAGTACTTCCACCTTGGGTTATTTTCCCACCATTATCGAAATAAGAATAAATTGATCTAAAAACCGCTTCAATGCTTACGCCACCATGGTTGTAAAAATCCTTATCCTCAATAGAAATAAAGGCATTTTTTACATCAGTAGGAATTTGCGCTGACTGTAAATATGAGAAGGAACTATGGTTTAAAGAATTTGCTCTATTTTCAAAAGTTTCTGCAGAACAACTATTTACTTTTATGGTTGCATCTTTATATAAAGATGTGATAGTTGGCCAATATTTTAAATAAATAAATCCACTAAAAATAATAAGTAAAATTAAAATACTTGAAAATAAACGTTTTATTAATCTTCTGACCTTACTTTTTTTCTTTTTCATTTGAGATGTCCTTTCTTCAAAATCTAAATTTATCTTCTGTCAAAAATATAGTTTCATAAATCGCTTTCTCTTTAGAGTAAGGTGGGAGTGTTACGGATGGCAGTCATGGAATAAAAACTGCAAATAGTATTAAAATAAGTGCAGGAATAATATCAATTATATAACTAGATATAACATAGTGCAAACTAAAAATGCTAACATGTAAAATTGGGGCTGTTGCATTAAGCAATTTATATGCAATATACTGTTTTATAAATGAAAAATTAACACAATATATTGTAGTATTTACTCTTAGTGTAGCAGAGCTTATAGCAATAATTTTGTTATCAAGTTCCTCGTTTCAATTGTTCATTTAATCTATGTATATTTAACTATAATATTGAAGTTTTAATACAATTTTAATGCGATTTTAATACAATTTTAATGTTGCAAAATATATAATTAAATGTTACTAGGAGAAGGAGGTTCAACTTATGATTAAAAACATTCTTATTATTTCATCAAATCATACTGGAAATGGACATAAGAGTATCACTGAGGCATTGCAAGAAAAATTTGAAATGAGAGAAAATATAAATATTCACGTGGTGGATGGTTTTTCACTTGGTGGTAAACCACTTATGGCCATAGGAAAATCCTATGGGCTTATTACTAGAAAGGCCGAAGGACTATGGGAACTCATATGGGACATATCTTCAGTTAAACCACAGATAGTAAATGAGATAGTAGAAATAACTATAAAAGAAAAATTCATAAAACTAGTAGAACAAATTAAGCCTGATTTAATTTTAACTGTTCATCCTAATTTTAATGGATCTATAATAAATTTATTAGAAAAAAATAATTATAAAATACCTGTAGTAACTTTAATTGCGGACCTTACAAGTATATCTTCACTTTGGGTTGATAAAAGAGCTGAATATATTATAAGTCCAACAGTTGAGGCTAAAGATAAATGTTTAGAATATGGAGTAGCTAACAATAAAATAAGAATTATAAATTTACCAGTAAGATCAAGGTTTCACTATAGTAATGTAACAAACATAAAAGAGAACAAAGACGATAAAAAATTAAATTGCTTAATTATGAGCGGCGGCGAAGGCGTTGGCAACATGAGAAAGATTGCAGATATTCTTCTGAAAAACTTTGATTGTAATGTTAATATTGTGGCAGGTAGAAATAAACAACTTAAAAATAAGTTAGAACAGTCATTATTGCATAGCTTTGGAGATAGGGCTAAGGTTTATGGTTTTGTAGATAATATCCAAGAATTAATGCTTACTTCAGATATTGTATTCACAAGGGCTAGTCCTAATGTAATGATGGAGGCGGTTTCATGTAATGTACCTATTGTAATGACTGGAGAACTACCAGGTCAGGAACAAGGGAATTCTTACTTTGCTGAGAAATATAATTTAGGGATATACTGCCATAACATAAAGAATATATATAATATAGTTTATGAACTTGGGAAAGATAATAATAAAAAATTGGAGGAAATAAGGAGAGATCAGCGAAAATATGTTAATTTTAATAGTGCTGAAGAAATAGTTGATTTCATAGACAGTATAGATATTGAAAGCAGCAAGATTCCAGCATTAAAATTAGTTGAAAATTTAATTTAATTTATCGAAGAAAACATTGATTTAAGGACGGGAAAAGATGGAATTATTTATTTTTTGTGTAGTAATAACCTATGCAATATTACCTAACTTGTATTATAGAAAATTTTCAAATAAAATAATAAAAAAAGTTCCTTCAAAAGAAAAGATAATTGCACTTACTTTTGGTGATGGACCTGATCCAAGATATACGCTAGAGCTTCCTGATGTACTTAAACAAAACAATGTAAAATGTACATTTTTTGTTCTAGCAGAAAAAGCGGGAAAATATCCTAGCATAATTAAACACATTAAAAAAGACGGTCATTACATTGAACTCCATTCTTTAAAGCATACTAATGATATTTTCAAACTTCCCAATAAAACAGAGGAAGATTTTTCAAAATCATTGAAGATCATGAATAAACTTGGGTTAAAGGTTGAATTTTTTAGGCCGACCTGGGGAATCTTTAATCCAGCTACATTTCATTGTGCTAAAATAAACCATTTGAAAATAGTGTTATGGTCAATACATGCTATGGATTGGAGTAGGTGGGTAACAGTAGATTATATTAAAAATAAACTCATTAATAATGTTAAACCTGGTGATATAATATTACTACATGATGGCAGAGGTGCAAAAAACTCTCCTCTAAAAACAATTAAAGCATTAAAATCTGTTTTGCCTGCTTTAAAGCAAAATGGTTATAGATTTGTTATGATTAATGAAGTATATTCAAATAATTAAAATATAAATCTCAAAACTGCCATTGATATTACACCAGCTATTACAGTTAGTAGCAAATTGTTCTTTTTAATTGCGACTATAGCGGTAATAATAGCCGCAATTATAACAGAAGTATTCATTGAAAACTTGTTGTTTGAAATCAATAACTCTGAAGCTACAAGGGCAGTTAAAATGGAGATTGGAATATATTTTAAAAATTTAACTACCTTTTCATTTAAATTAATCTTTGAAATTAACATTACAGGAAGTATTCTAGGCAGTAGTGTTACTACGCATCCTCCAAGGATTATATACCAAATATTCATATCCATTTTTCTGTTATCCCCCCAACAAAAGCTCCAAATATTGCTGCAATCATAATTCCGGTATTTACAGAAAAAAACTTAATAGAAATTATTAAAGCCAAAACTGATGAAACTATAATAAGTAATGATTGCTTAATTTTAGAATTTTCTTTTACACTGGAAATTAAAAGCCCAATAAACATTGCGGTAAGTGCAAAATCAAGTCCAAATTTCTTATAATCATAAATTAAGCTACTAAAATAAGCGCCAATAAAAGTTGCTAAAATCCAATTTAAATAGGCCGTTAAGTTTATTCCCATCATCCATCTGTAGGCAATATTATCTTTATTATTTGATTTTGATGAAGCAAGAGCAAAGGTTTCATCTGTTAAAAGTGCACCTACTGTAAAGTTTTTAAGTAGTGAATTATTTTTAAACTTAGGAGCTATTGATGCACTCATAAGCAAATGTCTAAGATTTACTAAAAAAATTGTTATAATTACGCTGGGCACGGTTGCTAAAGATAATATCATACTAGCAGCAATAAATTGAGAGGACCCAGCATACACAAAAGTACTCATAGCTACAGTTTCTAAGATTGTCATGCCACAAGATTTGCTTACTACGCCACAGGCAAATCCTATGCTTAAATATCCAAATAAAGTTGGAAGGCAATCTCTAACTCCATTTCGAAAAGAATCCTTGTTTAAATAAATTTTATTTAGTTCAGCCACATTATCACCCCAAATGTTTACAAATATAAAACGTATGCTATAATATACTTATTGTACGTTATATTTTATCTTACTATATTTATACAACTGTACCTTATATTTGTCAAGAGGTGAATTATTATGGAGTTAAAAAGTATCATTGGTTCAAATCTGAGGAGACTTAGAAATGATCGAAAACTAAGTTTGAGTGATCTTTCTACACTTTCAGGTGTAAGCAAGGTGATGATTGGGCAAATTGAACGAGGTCAATCAAACCCAACTATAAATACAATTTGGAAAATAGCTAATGGGCTTAAAGTTCCATATACAGCTCTAATAGATGAAACTACTAGTAAAACTATGTTAGTAAAAAAAAATAACACTGTAAGGCAGCAGAGTGAAGATGGTAAATATAGAATTTTCTGTTCTTTTTCTATTGAAAGAGAAAGAAATTTCGAACTATTTACTGTAGAACTAGACCCCAAAAGTTCCTACACTTCAGACTCCCATGGTGAGAATGAAAAAGAATATATACTGGTTTTTGATGGAGAGCTTATTTTAGAAACAGATAATAAAAAAAATATTTTACAATCTGGAGATTCAATTGTTTTTGATGCATCTAAACCGCATATATATATAAACAATTCAGCTACAATGATTAAAATGGCTGTAATAAATTATTATCCAATATAATAATTTAAATATTATAAATCAAGGAGGGTATTATGACAATTAGAGAGAAAATGAAAAATGGTATGTTGTATATAGATTCAGGGGAAGGGCTTGAAGAAGAACGTAGAAGGTGTAAAGAATTATTATATGATTATAATCATACACGTCCAAGTGAAGAAACAAAAATGAAAGACTTGCTGAAAAAATTATTAGGCAATATGGGTGAACACATTTGGATTGAACCACCAGTACACATGGCATATGGTATAAATGTGCATATTGGCGATTATTTTTATGCTAATTTTAATCTTGTAATTGTAGATGATATTGATGTTTATATAGGTGAGCATGTAATGATAGCACCAAATGTAACAATAACACCTACAGGGCATCCAGTTGACGCACAGCTTCGAAGGCCAGGTACTCAGTTTTCAATCCCCATAAGAATCGGTGACGATGTATGGATAGGTTCAAATGTAGTGATTTTACCAGGTGTCACCATAGGTGATAATTCAGTTATAGGTGCTGGAAGTGTTGTTACTCATGATATTCCTGAAAATGTAGTGGCTGTAGGAAACCCATGCCGTGTATCAAGGAAAATAAATGAACGTGATAAAGAATATTATTATAAAAATAGAAAAGTTATTTATTGAAAGTACTAAAAACTATTGACTTGAACCCTAGGTATACATATATAGTTAGATTAAAGAAAAACTAATATCTATTTTTGCTAGGGGGGCTATTTATGAATATAAAAATTGTATCAGAGAAAACTGGATTAACAAAACGGGCTATAAAGTATTATGAAATTCAAGATTTAATCAATCCTTATAAAAATAATGACAATAATTACAGAGAGTACACAGATGATGATGTTATAAAATTAAATCTAATTGGTGCATTAAGGGCTATGGATATACCAATTAGTGAAATAAAGTGTTTATTGCAAGGGGATAAGAACCTTACTCAAATTATGAAGGACACTTTAAAAAAGATAATGGAAACCATTAGTAACTTAGAAAAAAGTAAGGTTGTTATTACAAACATAATTGATAAGAATTTACAAGACTACAGTAGTATTGGTGAGCAGGCAACGAAATTAAGAGAAACTCTAGAGCTTTCTGTAGATAATAAGAAAGAACTTTTATGTAATAAGCTATTAAGAACTTTTCCAGGAAATTGCGGTAAAATATTGGTTGCTAGCTATGAACCATTCCTTAATATTCTTGTTGATTCAGCAGAAAAAGAGAAAGCGTGGCTAAAACTTGTGGAAATATTAGATGAGGGGGAAGATGTAGATTACGATGATCCAATTTTAGAAGGTATAGATGGCATTGATATGAATTTTATTAACCAATTTAAGGCAAAGTCAAAGAAAAAAATAGAGGATCTTTTAAGTGGCGATTCAGATAAAAAGGAAAAACATAAAAAAGATACTGTTTCATTTATAAAATTAATGAATGAAAACAAAGAAGCAAGAAATAAATTTCGTGAAGCTTTAAATAAATCAAGTGGTGCCGTTAACAGTATTAGAAAATATGAAAATAATTTTTGTGAGTATTTAGAAGTACTCAGCGAGGATTATAAAAAATATAGAGAAACATGTAAACAGGTTAATGAGGAAATTAAAAGTTCTCTAGGGCTAAATCTTGACGATATTTTGAAGAAAACAACAAAAGTTACAGAGTGAGTAATACTAATAGCAGGAATTTATACCTGAAAGCTCACAAGTTCATAGATGTAATGGTAAAATATACGATAGAAATGAAGACGGCGATATAATTATTACGGATCATACCAATCAAGTAGCTGCTCTTTATCAGAGAAAGCAAACAACCTATATTGAAAATACAGTATATCAATACGTTAATCTTGGTGATTTAAGGGAAGACCTTATAGTAAGAGCAAGGAAAGTCGCTTCTATAAGGGTAGCTAATCATCATTGGAAGAACATGGATGACATGGAACTTTTAAAAAGTGCAGGACTGTATATTCATGACTACAAAAACAACATAGAGGGATTTACATTAGCATCCATTTTGTTGCTTGGCAAAGATGAAGTAATTTTGTCGGTTATACCTTTTTATAAAACAGATGCTATCCTTAGAAAGGTAAATTTAGACAGATATGATGATAGAGATGACATTCGCATTAATTTAATTGAAAGTTATGATAGATTACTGTCCTTTGTAAATAAACATTTACCATATACTTTTTATTTGGAAGGCGATATTAGGATAAGTATCAGGGATAAAATTTTTAGAGAAGTAATGGATTATTTAAATCTAAAAAATAGAGAGTATTTTAGAAAAGAGATATTAACACCACTTATAGAAAAAAATATAGTAATGTTAACTATACCTGATAAACCTAGAAGCCCAAAGCAGAGGTATATTAGCAAATAAGATAACATATCTGCCTTGCTTTCTAATATCTTTAGATGAATTGCATATAAAAATAACCTATTGACTATTGTAATACTATTGTGTATACTTATAACAAATTTACATTATATTATATGAAAAGGCTTTGAAAAGGAAAAATAAGTTGAACCCAGCTAAAAGAAAAGAAGTGCCATTGGCTGAAAGCATTTCTAGGTATGGATGACTGAAAACCACCTTTGAGCTATGTGCTGAACTAATAGTAAGCTTTATCGGTGATTACGTTATAATCGCTTTTAGTGACATTTTGAAATTTGGATTTCAAGGTGTGATTAGGGTGGAAATACAGGAAATTTAACTCTTGTCCCTTTGTGGACAGGGTTTTTTTATTTTTTAGGGGGAATGAGAGATGAGAAGAAATGCTTTTTATAACAAGCTCTTTAACATACAATGGCAATTTAATATACTTCTCTGATTGTTCAGGACATGTCACCTGTAACTAGTGAGGACATTTTTGAACTTTTATTAAAAAGTATCATTAGGGAGGATTATTGTATGTTAAATAATATTGAAAAAATGAAGGGGTTTTGGCATTCTTCTTCTCAGATTATGGCTCAAGGAGTTAAAAGACTATATCCAGAAGCAAAGTTAGCTATAGGTGATGCTAGCGAGAATGGATTTTATTATGATATAGATTTAGAAGTAACAATCACTGAAGATATTCTGCAAAACATAGAGATAGAGATGAAAAAAATAATAAAAGAAAATTATAGGATAGAAAAATTTAAGCTAACGAAATATGAAGCAGTAAAATTAATGGATGAGAGAGGTGAAAATTATAAAATTGAACTTATAAATGATATGCCTATTGATGAAGATATATTTTTTTATAAACAAGGTGAATTTATAGATTTATGGAAACTATTTTGCAACAAAGAAATATTGAATATCAAAAAGACATTGGTGGAGCTAAATTTTATGGTCCAGCAATAGATATGAAAGTTGTGGATGCAATTGGAAGGGAATGGCAGGGTACAACAATTCAACTTGATATGAACTTGCCAAGGAAATTTGGAATGACTTATATTGGAACTGATGGACAAGATCACGTTCCAATTATGCTCCATAGAACATTACTGGGCTCTATGGAAAGATTTGTAGGAACATTAATTGAACATTATGCAGGAGCATTTCCACTTTGGCTAGCACCTGTACAAGTAAAAATACTCACAGTAAATGATGATTGTATTTACAGAGCAGAGGAGCTAAGACAAGAACTCCACAATCTTGATATAAGAGTTGAACTGGATTCTTCTTCTGAAAGAATAGGTTATAAAATAAGGTCTAGTCAGCTTGAAAAAATACCATACATGATTGTCATAGGCAAAAAAGAAATGGAAAACAGGTTGATATCTGTTCGTTCAAGAAGTGATGGAGATTTAGGGACAACTGATACTCAATTATTTATTAAGAAGGTTTTAGAAGAGATACAAACAAAAAGAAGGTGAGATATTAATTATTTACAAATAGTACTTAATGCTGACATAGTATTGTCATAAATAAAGATTAAGATAGGAACATAAAGATTACCCCTTTAAAATATATTTTAGCATTTGGTTGATTCCAAGTGCTATTTTTTATGCAAAATAGTTATGATTTATCAGAAAATATGCTTAAACTATCTTTATGATTACAAAGGTATATAATATAATGTATTATAAGGATTAATGCATATGAAAGAAATAATAAGTCAAAGATGTATTTTAGACAGTTTAGGAGTTGATATTATGCCAGAAAAGACCATCACAAAAGAAGAGTACAAAGTAGAGATAAAAAAACCTAAGATGTATAAAGTGCTTATGCATAATGATGATTATACTACCATGGAATTTGTTATTCAGGCGTTAACTGTAATCTTTAAAAAGGGTGCCATTGAAGCTACACAAATAATGTATGATGTTCACAGAAAAGGCGTGGGAGTGGCAGGTATATATACATATGATATAGCAAAGACAAAGCTGAATCAGGCAATGAATATGGCTGAAGAGAGTGGTTTTCCCTTTAAATTAAGTATGGAAGAGGAATAATTATATGAGAATGGATGATATATTAAATGAAATAATTACTGCAGCATATAATGAGGCAAAAGATAAAGGGCATGAGTATCTTACTCCAGAGCACATTCTTTATGCTTCACTGTTTTTTGATGAAGGAAAAAGATTAATCAAAAATTGTGGTGGAAATGCAGAGTTACTTAAAAGTGATTTGAATAATTTTTTCAAAGAAAATATGGATATTGTAGAAAATAGAGAACCGGTGCAGACAGAAGGTATTGAAAATATTTTAAGTGAAGCAGCTGAGCATGTTATATCAGCAGGTAAAGATAGCATTAAATTGGGGGACATTATTGTAGCTATATATGATGAAGAAAACTCCTTTGGAAGTTATTTTATTAAGAAGCAAGGAATAAAAAAACTTGATATTTTAAACTATATTACTCATGGTATAAACATTGTAGAAGAGGAAGAAGAATCTGAGATTTATGGTGAAAACCTTGGGAAAGCTTACGAAGAGAGGGAATTTAATGATAAAGGATCTAAAACTAAAGAGGATTTTCTTAGTAAGTATACTGTGGATTTAACTGAAAAGGCAAGAAAAGGGCAAATAGATCCACTTATAGGGAGAGAAGATGTTTTAGAAAAGACAATTCAGATATTATCAAGAAGATTTAAAAATAACCCTATTCACGTCGGTGAGCCTGGTGTAGGTAAGACAGCAATAACGGAAGGTTTAGCAAAACTAATAGCTCAAGATAAAGTACCAAAGGCACTTAGGGGAAGTAAGGTATATTATCTTGATATGGGAAGTCTACTTGCAGGAACTAGGTATAGAGGAGATTTTGAAGAAAGAATTAAAAAGGTTTTAAATAAATTGAGAAAGCAAGAAAATGTCATTGTTTATATTGATGAAATTCATACTATAATAGGTGCTGGGGCGACCTCTGGTGGTGCTATGGATGCTTCAAACATTTTGAAACCCTTTCTTTTGGATGGAAAGATTAAATTTATAGGGGCAACTACCTATGATGAGTATAAGAAGATATTTGAAAAGGATAGGGCGCTATCTAGGAGATTTCAAAAGATAGAAATATTAGAGCCTTCAGCAAAAGAAACCTATGCTATTTTACTTGGACTAAAGGAAAACTATGAAAAGTTTCATCAAGTAAAGTATACTGATGAGGCATTAAAAACAGCTGCGGAATTATCTGCTAAGTATATCAATGATAGATTTCTTCCAGATAAGGCGATTGATGTTATGGATGAGGTTGGTGCATATGTTAAATTGCATAAAGTTAATGAGGATGATATCAGTATTATAAATAAAAGCGATGTGGAAAAAGTAATTTCATCTATGGCAAAGATTCCAGAGCAAAACATCTCCACAAATGAAACTGAAAAATTGAAAAATCTCGAAAGTACTATTAAAAAGTATATATATTCACAGGATGAGGCTATAAAAATAGTAGTTAGAGCTATAAAACGTTCAAGGGCAGGTTTTAATGAGGATGGGAAAACTGTGGCAAATCTACTTTTTGTAGGACCTACTGGAGTTGGAAAAACAGAAATCTCAAGAAAACTTGCAGAGAATCTAGGAATCCCACTTATAAGGTTTGATATGAGTGAGTATCAGGAAAAACATTCTGTATCTAAACTTATAGGAGCACCACCAGGATATGTAGGTTATGAAGAAGGTGGAATTTTAACAGATGCAGTTAGAAAAAAACCTTATTGTGTGTTATTACTAGATGAAATAGAAAAGGCTCATCCAGATATTTTAAATGTGCTTCTTCAATTAATGGATTATGCAACACTTACAGATAATACAGGTAAAAAAGCTGATTTTAGAAATGTTATTTTAATAATGACATCTAACGCAGGAGCTGCGAAACTTGGAAAATCTGTAATTGGTTTTGGAGAAAGAAAACAGCAAAGTCAAGAAATTAAAAAAGAAGTGGAAAGAACATTTTCACCAGAGTTTAGAAATAGGCTCAATGATATTGTTGTATTTAACAATATGGATGAAAATATGGCACTTCTTATTGCTAAAAAAAGTATAAGAGAGTTTGAGGCAAAACTATTAACAAAAAATATAAAATTAAAGGTTACAGATGCTTGTTATAAATGGATTGCTGAAAAAGGGTATTCTTCAGTTTATGGGGCTAGAGAAATTCTAAGGGTAGTTGAACAAAACATTAAACCTCATTTTGTGGATGAAGTTCTTTTTGGAAATTTAACTAACTGGGGAACGGTAGCAATTGATATTAAAGATGGAGAAATAGTAATAACTAGTTCACGAGACAGCTCATAATAGCCGAATAATACATTTTATCCAATAGCCTCTTAACGTGCCTTGGCATGTTGCTTCTCATAATGAATTAAGGTAATACAATTGAGAAAACTATGTTTTTATTGCTGATATTTGCGCATTATTAGCCATGGTGTTTTCGCTAGTCCAAAGGAAAGATGAAAAACGCAAAGCAGTATAAAAAAACAGTTTACAATTTTTAAAGTAGTGTTGATTCAAAGCATAACATAGCATTACTAAAACCTTTGATAGTATTTCCCTCATGTTTTAAGTAAACAGGATTACCACCATAAACAGGATGAATGTATTTTACTTCTATTTTATTTGTTTGAGTTGTGTCACAAAGTCCTTTCAAAATGAATAATCCTTGTACAACAGGATTTTCTGTAAGATGAATAGAATTTGTATCTCCAGTTAGCTTACTAAAATTGGAGATTTCTTCTTTTGAGAAAGTGCGCCATAAAGTGCCTTCGTCTTTAATAGGTTCTGGTTGAACATACTCTTTAACGGTTACATTCATCATTAAATACAAAGTTAAGGTTTCGGAAATTTCATTTTGAATATATCCACTACAGCTTGCTATACAAAGCCTTCTATTACTTTTTACAATTTCACTCCTAAAAGTTTCTTCATTTGAATCTGGATGAAAACGTTGGTATTTTACCTTTGCGATAAATGCTCCCTCATAAAAAAAATCTTTTCTTGTAGAAAAAGCTTTAAATAAATCTATCATTTTTATTCTCCTTCTTATATTAATGATTGTTAGTCCCACAAAATACTATAAGTGCAATTATATTATATCAATATAATTGTATATCAGAGACTTTTATTTTATTTTATTTTAATCTAATTTTAATTTTTTTGAGGATAATATATAATATATTATTTTAACAAAATCAAGAGAATAAATTTCTTTACATTTTATGGTATATAGTATAAAATATAATTAAAAGCGAACGGAGGTTCATAGATGCAATATTTAAAAGAAGAAGTGAGAGATAAGATTCTTTCAATAGCTTTAAGGGAGTTTAAAAAAAATGGATATTTAGAGGCATCCATGAGAAATATTGCATCAGGTTCAGGTATCGCATTAGGCAGTATTTATAGATATTTTACTAATAAAGAAGCACTTTTTGAAACACTAATTGATCCGGTTTATACTAAAATTTTCACCTATCTTTCAAAGATACAGGAACAAATTAATCAATCAGTACTAAGCAATAATTGTGCACCTATGCCATATGTAAATGATATTATAAATGAATTAGTCGAAATAATAATGGAGTCTGATGTGGAAATTACGATAATATTCAATAAAAGTAAGGGCTCAAAGTACGAGAATGTTAAAGAAGAACTTGTAAATTTAATTAACAATATTAACGTGCAGTCTTATCATAAAAGTATATCCCGTGATGAAAACAATAAGACCATGATTTATGTTGTTTCCTATACATTAGTTGAGGGAATTTCCCTTATATTAAAGGAAGACTATGATGTAGATAGGATTAAATTGCTTATAAATAAATTAATATATATATCGTTTAAAGACTTGCATATAAGACTTGATGGGCATAAAAGTGAAGATAGTAATTAAATATTGATGATATCACCTAATAAATTCTAGATTATTCAGGCAATAATTCAATATATTTTTTTATTTTAATAATGAACAATAGTTCACTATATAAAAGGAGGATTCAAATGTTAGCACTAAAAAAACCTAGGATGAGGCTTATGTTACTGTCAATTGCAATCGGGTCATTTATGTCAGTTATGGACTCAAATGTTGTCAATGTGGTTCTTCCAGTTATTCAGAATTATTATCATGTAACTTTATCCATAGTGGAGTGGGTTGTCACTGCTTATCTGTTAATAGTAAGCAGTTTACTGCTTACATTCGGTAGACTATCAGATATCTTTGGACATAGAAAAATTTATCTAACAGGATTCATAATTTTTACTATTGGATCATTTCTATGTGGCCTTTCTATTAGTATTCAGATGCTTATTGTATGTCGCATATTTCAAGCACTTGGAGCAGCAATGATGTTTTCATCCAATTTTGCCATAATCACAGATTATGTCGCTCCCGAAAGTAGAGGGAGGGCATTCAGCGTTACTACAATTGCAGTGGCAGTTGGAACTTGCAGTGGACCTGTAGTTGGAGGAGCGCTGGCAAGTGTATTAGGATGGCAAAGTATATTTTTTATGAATATTCCATTTGGTATTGTGGGCATTTCTCTTGGAGCTAAGAGCATACCTATGGATTCAAAAGGAACCGCCGTGTTATTTGACATAAAGGGAAGCATACTCATTTTTCTAGCACTTTTTCTAGTTCTACTACCTCTTAATCTTGGTGGCAATGAAGGCATAAGTTCTATACTATTTGCTACTATGCTTGTTGTAAGTCTAACACTCTTCATAGTATTTTTTTTCGTTGAAAGATGGTCAGAATACCCATTGCTTAATCTGGGATTGTTCCAAAACCGTGTTTTTTCAGCAAATATCGCAGCCGCTACATTCAACTATATGGCACAGTTTATTCTTGCATTCATAGCTCCGTTTTATCTGGAAAAAGTCAGGATGCTTTCTACCGCAATGACTGGGCTTGTTTATATTCCAATGCCGCTTGCCATCATACTGGTTGCAATTAGCATTGGAAGATTATCTGATAGCTATGACAATCGCATAATGGCCTCTTCTGGTATGTGCATAATGGCTTTTGGTTTGTTACTTCTTTGCTTTTTAAAATCTGATACTCCATATTGGTATATAATTATTGCTATGATCCTCACTGGAGCCGGTTCAGGAATGTTCCAGATACCAAACAATAGTACTGTCATGGGTAATGCACCTGAACTTCAGCGTGGTGAGACATCAGGTATTTTAGCTACTATGCGTAATATTGGCATGGTCATGGGAGTGGCTATTAGTGGTGTGCTTTTTAACTATGTTTCTGGAACAGCTAAAGCTACTTATGCAAAGCATAGCTTGACTGGTTATTCCCTGACCAATATATCTCTTGTCAAGGGAATGGAGGTCATAATTTTCGTCGCTGTTATTTGCGCATTACTAGCCATGGTATTTTCCCTAATGCAGGGAAAAAATTAAAAACGCATTTTATAAATATATCTTTGATGATGCCTAATACAATTAGTATGAATAAGTTAGCTATTATGTGAGAGAATAAACTTGTATATGAATATTAGGAAGCATATTTTATAAATATATGAGGCGACTAACAGTTAACAATAACATATATAAGTTTATATAATACTCTTATATTTATACATTGTTTATAGTAAATGCAAGTTTCACTTCGAAATAACAACTTAATAATCTTTTTAGGGCTTAAAGAAGGTATTTTAGCTAATACTAAAAAGGTAAATGAAATAAGAAAATTATTAAGGAGTTAGTAGAAGATGTTAACAGCAATTAAAGTTAGGTTAGAACCGAACAATAAGCAAATTTCTAAGCTGTTTCAATGCGCTGGAACTCCAAGATTTATTTATAATTGGACTTGTGCAAGACAAGAAGAAAATCATAAAAATGGTGGCAAATTTATATCAAATAATGACCTTAGGAAAGAAATAACACAACTAAAGAAAACGCATCAGTACCAATGGTTAAATTCTATCAGTAATAACGTAGCTAAACAGGCTGCTAAAGATGGTTGTGAAGCTTACATGTAATTTTTCAAGAAGTTAGCTGATAAGCCAAAATTCAAGAGCCGAAGGAGGTCTAAGCCGTCTTTCTATAATGACAATGTAAAAATTAAATTTACAGAAACTCATGTTCAATTAGAAAAGCTTGGAAAAGTGAAACTATCAGAGTACGGTAGAATAGCTACGAATGTTAAATACAGTAATCCAAGAATTAGCTTTAACGGTGTTCACTGGTATATTTCAGTAGGTGTCGAACTAATTCAAGCACCAGTAGAACTAACAGGGAAAAGTATTGGGATAGATCTTGGCCTGAAAGATTTAGCTATATGCTCTAATATTAAAGACCCTTATAAAAACATTAACAAGACTAAAAAAGTTAAAAAACTAGAAAAGAGATTACGTAGATTGCAACGTAAGGTATCTAGAAAATACCAATTAAATAAAAAAGGAGGAAGTTACGTTAAAACAAGCAATATTATAAAACTTGAAAAGCATATTATAAAATTACACAAAAATCTTGATAACATCGGAAATGATTACAGACATAAAGTAACTACAGAGATAGTGAAAACCAAACCATCTCGCATAGTTATGGAAACATTAAATGTAAAAGGAATGATGAAAAATAGACATTTATCTAAGGCTATCGCAAAACAAGGATTCTTTGAATTTAAAACCATGGTTAAATATAAATCAGAAAAATATGGTATTGAATTTGTAGAAGCTGACAGGTTTTATACATCATCAAAAACATGTTCATGTTGTGGATACGTTAAGCCAAAACTCTCACTGTCAGAAAGAACCTTTGTATGTGAAAATTGTGGAGCTGTAATAAATAGAGATAAAAATGCAAGTATTAATTTATCAAGATATGAAATAGCATAAGTCACTTAAACGAATTACGCTATTGTGTAGGGTGAGTTACACCCGAATTTAAGCCTTTGGAAAAGTAGAAAAGTAGAGAAACCAAGCTTTGCTTGGTGTGAATCACTTTGTAGCTTCATCAAAACCAAAAACTCTACTTTTGTGTGAATCACTTTGTGGTTCTATCAGTGTTCTATCAAACGAAAGTAGTATATTCTTTGGACTTGCGAAATCGGACACGATGAATAAGGAAGTGAATTTAAACTTATATAATGTTACTATAGAGTTTTATAAAGTTTACGTAACGGAAGTATTATGAGCAATAAACTAAAAGTAACAAAAAGAAAATGGCATCATTAGGATTAAAAAAGGATGAAGGTAGTGACTACGAAAATATAGATCCTTCTGAAAAAAACAAGTCAAAATATAAGCCAGTAAGAAAAGAGTCTAAGTAAAGGCTCTTTTTTATTTTAATCTAATTTTAACTTATTTAAGGATAATATATTATAATAAGGTTTAAGATGAAGAGGTGAAGGCTATGGAAAAATTCAAAATACTTATAATTGAAGATGAAAGGCAAATGGCAATGTTTATTGAGATGGAGCTAAATCATGAGGGATATAAAACTGATATAGCCTATGATGGAATAGAAGGTTTAAAAAAGGTTGAAAATGATAAATATGATTTGATTATTCTTGATCTTATGCTGCCAGGGTTAAATGGAATTGAAGTTTGCAAAGAGGTAAGAAAGTTTTCCAAGGTGCCTATTATAATGCTTACAGCTAAAAGTGATATAAGCTATAAGGTAAGGGGGCTGGATATTGGAGCTAATGATTATATGACAAAACCTTTTGCAATAGAAGAACTTCTAGCAAGGATAAGGGTGGTGCAAAGGGATGACGCATCGGAATATAAGTATGAAGAAATAAAGTTAGGTGATATAGTTATGAATAATAATAGCCATCAAGTAGTACGAGGTGGCAGAAAAATTGATCTAACTAAAAAAGAATATGATCTGTTAGAAACGCTACTTATAAATAAAAACATCGTGCTTACAAGAGAACAACTAATCGAGAAGATTTGGGGCTATGAATATGAAGGGGATACTAATGTGGTAGATGTATTTATAAGGTATTTACGTTGTAAAATAGATGATGAATTTGAAAATAAACTAATTACTACCGTTAGAGGAGTTGGGTATGTAATTAAAGGTGATAAATAATGAATATTAAGTTTTTAAAAAAAGCTAAGATTTCCGTTAAGTTAACAATAATGTACGCTTTTATGTTTTCACTTATATTACTAATGCTCAATGCTTCTGTTTTATATGGAATAAGAAATTATTTTTATTCCCAAGGAAATAAACAGGTAGAGGATGCTAAAAATATATTTCTAAATAATGTAGGGGGACACGTTGATATATCAGATAAAAAACTTTTATTAAATATACCTGCTAAAGAAAATTTGTATATAAAGGTAACACAGCAAAACGGGAAAATTTTAAATATTTCAGATAGATTTTATTATAAGATACAAAATAAAGAGTCATACAATACAATACAATATCTTGAGGAGAAAGATAGGCATTTATTATATGAAAATATAAAAATTCAAAGCAATAAATTTGGTACTGTGAATTTGCAGATAGTTAAAGATATGGACAGAGAATATGATTTTATGAGTGTATTATTTGGATTAATGGGTATAGCCGACCTTACAGGTATTATTCTTTCAATTTTCATAGGATATTTCATAAGTAAAAAGATGCTAAACCCCATTGATAATATTACTAAAATCGCTGAAAATATAAGCATTAATAATCTAAAGGAAAGAATAGATATAATAGGACCTGAGGATGAACTAAAAAGACTTGGGAGCACTTTTAATACTATGATAAACAGACTTCAAGATTCTTTTGACCAGCAGGCTGAATTTGTATCGGATGCTTCCCATGAACTTAGAACACCCATTGCTGTAATTAAAGGTTATGCGAACTTATTAGACAGATGGGGTAAGGATGACAGAGAGGCACTAGAAAAATCAATTTATGCAATTAAGTTTGAGGCTTCTAATATGGCGGACATGGTGGAACAATTGCTTTTTCTTGCTAAGGGTGATAGTGGTGTTTATCAAATGGAAAAATCAAATTTTATGCTTAATGAACTAATTGAACAGGTTATTGAAGAAAGCAAACTTATTTCTAAAAATCATATAATATGTAGCACTCGAAATGATAAAACAAATATTTTTGCGGATTACAGTACAATAAAGCAAATGCTTAGAATATTTATTGAAAATAGCATTAAATTCACCCCAGAGCATGGAAGAATAGTTATAAATTCTGTAGTACACAATAAAATTGTAGAGATAATGGTAAGTGATACAGGCATGGGAATACCAAAAGAAGAAATAGAAAATATTTTTGACAGATTTTATACTGTAGATAAATCTAGGTCAAAGGAAAAAACTGGTACTGGGCTCGGACTTTCCATTGCCAAGAGGATTGTAGAACTTCATGGTGGAACTATAGAGCTTAGCAGTGAAGAGGAAAAGGGAACTAAGGTAAGTATTAAATTAAATCTCATTTCATAAATAAAGGGTCCATCTCAAAGTAAAAAAAGTTAAATTAGTTTCATTTTACAATTACGATAATCTAAGAACAAGAGAGATATAAACAGTATTCCCATTTGGCTATGGACTAAGTTATACAAGATTTGAATATAGCAGTCCTGAAGTTGATAGGAACAATGTTGTAAATGAAGATGGAAATTAGGTATTAACGAAGGGTATATGTTTTATATACTAAACCAGTTGTTAAGGGGTTCAATTCCATTCTGACGTACCACGTAAACCATGTGAAATCAATTTTTCACATGGCTTTTGTAAATTTGTTTAACTATTTGAAGATTTGTAAAGTAAAAAACAGGTATCTATTTGATTTGGATACAAGTATGTAGCATAATGTGTACAATTGTGTACAATTGTTAAGTTTGTAGAAATAACTTTATTTATTCATTATAATTAAGATAAATTACGATAGTAGAGAGTTTCTCCGCTAAAAGTGAAAGGGATGCTGGAATTATGAATAGTAAAGTTGATGAAATTGATTTACAAAGTAAAACTTATGAGTTTGCAATTTTAGTTGATTCTTGTTGTGATGTTCCAGAAGAGTATCTAAAAAAATATCCAATTTATGTAGTGCCTCTTAGAATAAATTATAAAGAAGAATCTTTCAGAGATAAAATTGATATTTCTCCTGAAGAGGTATATGAAAAGTTAAATATGGAAATTCCGACAACATCATTACCACAATATAGTGATGCTGAAGAGGTGTTTCAACATATTGCTAAGGATGGGTACAATAAAATTATATCAATTAGTATTTCAAGTAATTTAAGTGGTACATTCAACCTTATTAGACTAGTTAGTGATGAATTTAAAGAGAATGGTATACACACATATCTATTTGATACAAAAAATATAGGTATTGGAAGTGGTATGTATGCTATATCAGCAGCTAAACATCTGGAGGAAGGAAAAAACTATGAGAAAACTATACAATTACTAGAATCAGAGTATGGTAATTCAAAAATTTTTTTCTGTCTTGAAACCTTGGAATACTTATGTAAAGGCGGTAGAATAGGCCTGGTGGCCTCTATGATTGGAGTAGCGCTAGGGATAAAGCCTGTTATTACCTGTGGTGAGGATGGAACATATTGTATTGCAGGGAAAGAACGAGGTTCAAAGAGATGTATTAAGAAAGCAATTACACTGGCAAAGGAATTTATTGGTTCAGGTAAAAAAGCTGAGATTGCCATTGTTTATAGTGGTTCTGTGAAGGAATTAGAAAAGATTAAAGATAAATTGGAAATGGTAATTCCAGATGTTAAAATAAAAATAAGAGGACAGATAAGTCCAGTATTAGGTGTACACGTAGGTCCTGGACTAGTAGGAATTGCTGTTTTTTTGATGGGATAATTCATAATAACTAGTACAGTGCTAGATGGGAGAGTATAAATGACACATATTCTGATTTGTGATGATGATCAGGCAGTTCATAGTTCCCTCGGGATATATTTGGAGGATAATAATTTTTCATATACAAGCGTATACAACGGCCAAGAAGCTTTGAAAAAAGCATTAGAGGGTAATTTTGACCTTATCATCTTGGATATTATGATGCCTTATATATCAGGAATCGAAGTATGCAAAGAAATACGTAAGGTGTCTAAAGTTCCCATAATAATGCTCACTGCAAGAGGGGAAGAAATTGATATTCTTCTTGGACTTGAATTAGGGGCTGATGATTATATTGTAAAACCATTTAATCCAAGGGAAGTAGTTGCTAGAGTCAGAACCGTGCTTAGAAGGATAGAAGATATAAATGTTAAAAAGGTATCATCAACTGTTAAATTTGGTGATCTAGAAGTTAATGTAGCTACTTATAAAATTATTTTTAATGATGTTTTAATAAATGCTACACCCAAGGAGATTGAGATATTATTTTTGCTCTTGTCAAATCAAGGGGCGGCGTTATCAAGAGATGAAATCCTAGATAAGGTATGGGGGGCTGATTATACCTATGTGGATAGGAGAACTATTGACACTCACATAAACAGAATTCGCTCACATCTTCCAAGAGAGTATGCACAGCGAATTCAATCTGTTTATGGAGTAGGATATAAGTTTGAGGGAGGAATATGAAAAAAGAAAAGTATTTAAATATAAAAAGTTCATTCGTTAAGGTGATTTTTATTGTAATGGTAATCTTTATATTGATTTCCATAGGACTAACGGTAACATTATATAGCATTTACAGCGAATATATTGAATCAAAAATAAACATTGCCAATCAAATAATATTTGGAGTTAATACCGGGGTGCTTTGCTCTATGCTTATTACCTTAGGTGTTGTGGTACCGGCTGTTTTGGTTGCATCTAAAAAAATGGCTAACCCTTTAGTAGAGATGAAAAAAGTTGCAATGGCCATGTCACAGGGAGATTTTTCAATTCGTGCGAAAGAAAATTATAATGGAGAAATTGGGCAACTTGCAGTTACTTTAAATAAACTAGCATCAGAGCTCTCCAAGACAATTAATTCTCTTACTACCGAGGGTAACTTGCTAAAGCAGATACTGAACTCCATGGGTGATGGGTTACTGGGATTTGACATAAACCAAAAAATCAACCTAAAAAACCATACTTTTGAAGAGATGTTTGGTGACCAAACTAGCTTAGAGGAATTGCAGGAACACCTGCGAGAAGTAATATATAAAGTATCTTTGTCAGCAATTGAAAAACAAGAAATAGAGATAGCCACATGCGCCTATAACGAAAGGAGTATTTTAATTTCAGGATCTCCCATACACTCTGATGAAAATGGCATTGTAGGCACTGTACTTCTTTTTAAAGATGTTACTGAGGCTAGAAGACTTGAACAAACAAGGAGAGATTATGTAGCAAATGTTTCTCACGAGCTAAGGTCTCCTCTTACAGCTGTAAAAGGTCTGATTATTCCACTTAAAGAGGGAATGGTTAAAGATGAATGTAAGAGAAATCACTTTTATGAAATTATTTATAATGAAGTAGAAAGGCTAAACGTATTAGTAAATGATTTATTTGAATTATCAAGATTGCAGTCAAGAAACACACCTTTTGAAATGCAGATGGCTGATGTTTTAGCTATACTATATGATCAGCAGGATAAATTTAAAATGTTAGCAGAAGAAAAAAATATGAGATTAATTGTAAAAAAAAGTGAATTTCCCATATATGCAAATGGAAACATTCATCGTATTGCACAAGTTTTGACCATTTTAATTGACAATGCTCTGAAATTTGCAAAGGAGAGCAGTACTATTACACTATCTGCAAAGAAAGAAAAAAGAAAAATTATCGTATATGTTTGCAATACGGGGTCTCTAATTAAGTCAGAAGATTTGCCTTATATTTTTGATCGTTTTTATAAAGTAGATAAAGCACATAAAGAGGAAGGAGCTGGACTGGGTTTATCCATAGCGAAAGAAGTAACCATGAGAATGAATGGGAGCATTCATGTAAAAAGTGATAGGGAAAATGGAACATGTTTTTATTTCGAGTTAGAATCTGATAGCTTAATATGATATTCGTTTATAAGGTTAATCAAAAAATAATAAAAAAATAACAAGAGGTGAAAAGGTATGTACAAAATTTATCTGCTTTTAAATTTTAGCATATACTTATTATTTAAAAATTTTTGTAGGCTAAAACTAGCGTTTTTTAAAATTAAAGATCAGAGTGAGGCAGATGAATATGCATATAGATTAACAAGAGATATATGCAATTATGCGATAAAAATAACAAAAACTCATATAGAAGTTATTGGAGAGCAGAATATTCCTGATGAAGCTTGTGTATTTGTTTCAAATCATCAAGGAAATTTTGATGCCGTTCTATTTTCAGCCATTATAAAAAGGGGAACTGGTTGTGTAGCAAAAAAAGAGTTAAAAAAAATCCCAATTATTGGAGCGTTGTTTAAAGCAGTCCACACAGTATTTATGGATAGAAATCATGTTAGGGATGGGTTAAGGGCAATTAATGAAGCAGCAGAGAATGTAAAAAAGGGTTATTCAATGACTATTTTCCCAGAAGGAACAAGAAGTTTAAGCTCTAAAATTGGCAAATTTAAAAAAGGAAGCTTAAAGTTAGCGCTAAAATCCAAAGCACCAATTGTGCCAGTAACTATAAATGGAACTTATAGAATTATAGAAAAAAATATTAAAGCAACAGGAAATAGAGTGACAATTATGTTTCATAAACCAATATATACAGATCAATTATCAAGACAAGATCAGTGTAATTTGAATGAAAAAGTAAGAAATATTATTGGAAATGGACTTGATGGCTTATTAAGCAAAGGTTGTTCGGCATAGTCTTAGAAAAATATTCAAAAACTTATGATAACCCAAAATAAAATATAATAAGTCTGTAAAGGTCAGGAGTAATAATGAACAAAAGAGTAGTGATAATAGGAACAGGGGTGTTGTCTTCATTAGGAATAGGTACAAAAAAATTCTGGAACAACATAAAAATAGGGAAAAACGGTATTAGCACATTAACTAAATTTGACAGTACAGATTTTACAACAAAAGTAGCGGCTGAAATAAGAGATTTTCATCCATTGGATTTTATTCAAAAAAACAAATAAAAAGAATGGATACATTTTGTCAATATGCTTTAGCAGCAACAAAGATTGCTTTTGATGAATCAAAAAAATGACAGGACATTTAATGGGAGCTGCAGGAGCTATAGAGGCAATTATTGTTGCTTTATCTCTAAATGAGGGCTTTTTACCACCAACAATAAATTACAGGAAAGAGGATAAAAATTGTGATTTAAACCATATTCCTAATATTGGGAAAAATGCAGACGTAAAATATGCTCTATCCAATGGCTTTGGATTTGGTGGTCATAACGCAACAATGGTTTTGAAGAAGTATTATTATTAACATGTTTGGTACTTTTAATAAAGTATTCTGAGAAAATCATATCACAATTAAGGAATATTGGTAACGCAGCTCTGCCACTAGTTTATGGGTTAATAATAGCTTATATTTTAAATATATTAATGAAGAAGTTAGAAAAAAAATATTTTCCCAAAACAAGTAACAAATTTGTAAAAAATCCAAAAGAATTGTTTGTATTTCCTTATCCATATTGTTAATTATAGGGATGATAGTAATAATATCTTTAATTGTAATACCACAATTTGTTAATACAATTTCTAGTATAATCACTGAAATCCCCATAGTATTAAAAAATGTGAAGGATTTTATTACGACAAATAGTGATAAGTATGAAGTAATTAGAAAAGGGTCAGCAGCACTGCATATAAATATTGATGGAATTTTACAAAGTATAATGTCTACCGCTTCCAATATACTTAATGATATTTTAAACTCCATTTTTTCATTAATGGGATCATTAACTAATGACTTAATGAATTTTATTATTGCAATTACCTTTGCTATTTATGCTCTAGTAAATAAAGAGAAATTATTAATGCAGATAAGAAAGGTAATGAGTGCATTTCTTAAGAGGCGAGAGCATAAATAAAATAGAATATATTTTTAATGTTATTAATAATACATTTTTAAATTTTATTCTAGGACAATGTGTGCAAGCTGTTATTAAAGGTTGTTTATGCAGTATTGGAATGCCTATATTTGGGTTTCCCTATGCAGTTGGTGCTTTTATAGGTGTTACTGGATTGATTCCAGTTTTGGGTGCATATTTAGGAGCTGCATTAGGAGTTTTTATGATTGTGACAGTAAGTCCAATGAGTGCTCTATTTTTCTTGATTTTTATATCTATACTAGAAGAACTGGAAAGCAATCTTATTTATCCAAAGGTAGTAGGGTCAAGCATAGGATTGCCAGGAATTTGGGTGTTCGGTGTAATTATAATAGGTGGTGAATTAGGTGGAATTATTGGTATGCTTTTGAGTGTTCCTATAGCCGCAAGTATTTACAAATTTTTTGTCGATAAAGTTAACAATCGTTTGAAGGATAACCAAATTAAATAGGAATAGTTGTTAGTACTAATAATCAATTTAAAAAAGGAGAATTTAATTTTATGAGTGAAGTTAAAGGCTTATTTAAGAACATGCCCAAATTAGTCATTGGTAGTTTAATTGCAAATGTACCAATTGTTCAAGGTGGAATGGGTGTGGGTATATCACTTTCATCATTAGCAACTGCTGTAGCTAATGAAGGAGGTATAGGGGTAATTTCAGCCGTAGGAACAGGTATGGAAGAAAAGGATTTTGGAACGAATTCACTTGAGGCCAACAAAAGGGCAATTAGAAATGAGATTAGAAAAGCTAAAGAACAAACAAGTGGAATTATTGGAGTAAACATTATGGTGGCTCTAGCTGATTACAAAGAGATTGTTAAAGTAGCCATTGAAGAGGGGGCAGATATCATTTTCTCAGGAGCAGGACTGCCAATGGAACTACCTAATTTAGTAGGTAAGAAAAGTAAGACCAAATTGGTTCCAATAGTTTCATCAGCAAGAGCTACACGGATTATACTGAAAAGATGGATTAAAAAATATGACTATGTCCCCGATGCATTTGTACTTGAAGGACCTATGGCGGGCGGACACTTAGGTTTTAAGGAAGAACAAATCTTTGATTCCAATTATTCTTTGGAAAGGTTAGTTCCAGAAGTGATTAATGAAGTTAAGAAGTATGAGATAAAATACAATATAAACATACCTATAATTGTTGGTGGCGGGATATATTCAGGAGCAGATATTTATAAATTTATAAATATGGGTGCATCAGGAGTTCAAATGGGAACCCACTTTGTTGCAACTTATGAATGTGATGCATCTATGGAATTTAAACAGTCTTATATTGATTGCAAAGAAAAGGATATAGTAATAATAAAAAGTCCTGTTGGCTTGCCTGGAAGAGCAATTAGAAATAAGTTTTTGGATGATGTGAAAAATCATTTAAAAAAACCCTTCAATTGTCCTTTTAAATGTATTCGAACTTGCGATTATAAAAAAAGTCCTTACTGCATATCCTTGGCATTATTGAATGCTAAAAAAGGTAACTTGAAAGATGGTTTTGTATTTGCAGGACAGAATGCTTATAAAATAACTGAATTGCTCTCAGTAAAAAATTTGATCAAAGCGTTAAAATCAGAGTACAGTGCTACTGAGGCAGCGGTGAAGATGAAATCTACCCTAAATTGTATTCAATAAAAAGAGAATCAATATATACAAAAATAGTACAATTAATATTTAATGAAAATCTTTTGAATAATATTAAGAAAAGTTTTTTTCCATATATATATAATATGAGATAGTTGAATATTTTTCAATTATTTCAATAGTTTTTGAGAACGTCCATAAGTCTGTGTAAATTTAAAGATAAGACAACAAATTTAATTGGGGATTACTATGGCAAAAATTTACTGTAGTAATTTTTTTATTTTAGGTTATTATCATCTTTCTAATTTTGGGATGAAAATTTAAAGATAATAATTGGTTTTACACTGTAGATAAATACAGATCAAAGGGAAAAACTGGCACTGGACTCGGGCTTTCCATTGCAAAGCGCATTGGGGATATGAAGAGTGGAACTATAGAATTCACCAGTGAAGAGGGAAAAGGAACTAAGGTAAGAGTTAAATTAAATATAAACGATGAATAAAAACTGATTTTGATAGTGATAAACACTTTTAAGGTCAATGATTGTTTATACACATAAAGTTACAATAAATATAGGCAATAAAAACGTATACAAGGAGGAATCTATGATGATTCATAAATGTATTGTAATGAAAGTATTTAGTGGCATGCAGGATGAATATAAAAAACGCCATAATGAAATTTGGACTAAAATGGTGGAAGTATATGAAGGAGGTTATGGAAACTAATGTTGATAATAGCCCGGTTTCGATTGATCTAAAAGAAGTATTCCATTTAGATTAAAAGTAGAACTGCTTGAAATAAAATAATATTAACACCTAAACTTTGAAATTTATTAATTATAAATTGTAAGACTGAGCTTATAAAACTATAATAAGTAAAGGATTGTAAAATATGAAGTGATGGTGATAATGTGAATGTTTCAAATCTTGATGTAATTTTAAAAAAATTTACTGATATTGAAAATAAAACATATGATTTATATAAAAGTGAAATGAATAAAAACCTTAATATTGAACTTAAGGAACATTTTTCAAATAAATTCAAAAATGATTCATGGGTAATTAACAATAAAAAATTAATGAAAGATTCAGAAGTTATATCTATTCATAAACATGACAGATTTGTAAAATTTTCCAAACATAAGCATGACTATTTAGAAATGATGTTTGTGTATTCAGGAAGTATAAAACAGGAAATTGAAGGTAAAAAAATAATAATAGAAAAAGGAGAAATTCTATTATTAGATATGAATGTGGAACATAGCATTGAAAAAGCCAGTGAAAATGATATAGCTATCAACATATTAATTAAAAAAGAGTTTTTTGATTGGATTTTTATGAGCCAAATTGCGGATAATGATTTAATCTCTAATTTTATTGTCAAGGCATTGTATGGTAAAAATGAATTTAAGCAATATATTAATTTTAAAACATCAGAAAATCATAAGGTATATAATTTTATGATGCAAATACTCATGGAATATTATGATAAAAAAAATGGAATGGAAACGGCTATCCGTGCTTATATAATGTTGCTGTTTAATGAATTGTTAAGAGATTATCAAAAAATTTATCTAGTGATTTAGTTTATAAAATTGATTCCACAATATCTACGGAAATTCTAAGTTACATTAACAGCCATTATAATGATATATCGCTAAAGTCTATGGCAGAGCATTTTGGTTATAATCCTGATTATATAGGTAAATTAGTTAAAAAGGTTATAGGGAAAACATTAACGCAACTTATAATAGAAAAGAAGATAAATAAAGCAGAATATTTATTGTTGAATACAAAAATGTCAGTAATAGATGTAGTTACAGAAATCGGATATTCCAATGTAAGCTATTTTTATAGGCAATTTAAGGACCAGGTAGGAGTAACACCAGATGAGTACAGAAGAAAGTAATAAATTACAGCCAAATACAGTTGATTATTAGGACAGTAAGATTATCATTATAGGCCATAGAAAATACAAGGCTATTAAATTAAAATAGAGTTAATGTATGACTTTTAGAAAAATATGCGTAAAGGTTTTCAAAAAAGGAGGTAGCTTATGGATTACTATTTAGCCATCGATATTGGGGCTTCTAGTGGAAGACATATGTTGGGAAGCGTAGAAAATGGAAAGTTAAAATTAGAACAAGTTTACAGATTTCAAAATGGAATTAGTAAAATAGGAAATGAATATTGTTGGAATATTCCTCAGTTATTCAAAGATATAAAAATAGGTATTAAAAAATGTAAAAAGCTTGGAAAAATACCAAAGAGTATTGGAATAGATACATGGGCAGTGGATTTTGTGTTACTAGATGAAAAGGATGATATTTTAGGTAATGCAGTAGCTTATAGAGATGACAGAACAGAAGGAATGATGGAAGAGACATTTAAGATTATTCCTAAAGATATGATGTATTTGTATACAGGTATTCAGTTCCAAAGATTTAATACTGTTTATCAATTATTATCAATAAAAAAGAATAATCCGGAAATTTTGGAAAGAGCAAAAACTTTTTTAATGATTCCGGATTATTTAAATTTTCTGCTTACAGGTAAAAAGGTAAATGAGTATACTAATGCATCTTCAACACAACTGGTAAATTCTTTTGATAGAACTTGGGATAGCAAAATATTAGAAGAACTCGGAATTAAAAAAGATATATTTCAAGAAATAAAACTTCCTAAAACTAATCTTGGAAATTTAAGAAAGGAATTAGTGGCGGATTTTGGATTTGACATGGAAGTTATACTGCCTGCAACTCACGATACAGGTTCAGCCTTTATATCATCAGTATGTAATGATAATGATAGTATATATTTAAGCTCAGGTACATGGTCATTAATGGGTGTTGAAAATAGATTTCCTATCTGTGTGCCACAAGCTATGGAATACAACTTTACTAATGAGGGTGGTATAGATTATAGATATAGATTTTTAAAAAATATTATGGGCCTTTGGGTGATTCAAGAAGTTAGGAGAAATCTTAATGATAAATATTCATTTGCGGAACTAGTGGAACTTGCTAGGGAAAACAGGGAGTTTCCATCAATAGTAGATGTGGATCAGGATAGGTTTTTAAAACCTGAAAATATGATTGAAGAAATAAAAAATTATTGCAAGGATACAGATCAAAAAATGCCACAAAAGATTGGAGAAATAGCAATGTGTGTTTTTAATAGTTTAGCACACTGTTATGAAAAAGCCGCAGCAAATCTTGAAGAAATATTTGAAAAAAAGTATAAGCGAATAAATATTTTTGGTGGTGGATGTCAAAATAATTTTTTAAATGAATTAGTTGCTAAGGTTACTGGAAAAGAAGTTTTAGCAGGACCTGTGGAAGCTACGGCAATAGGAAATCTTGTAGCTCAACTAATAAGTGAAAATGTATTTAAGGATTTAGGTGAGGCAAGAAAGGTTATTAAAGAATCTTTTGATATTAATATATTTAAACCTAATGAAAAATAAGTATTAATTTAAATTATAAGGGAGGCAAATATAAATAAGTATTAATTTAAATTATAAGGGAGGCAAATATAAATGAATATTAAAGAAAAATATGAGGTGGCTAAAAAAGAATATGAAAAATGGGGATTAGATGTAGATAAGATTTTAGAAGTTCTTAACAAGGTAAAAATATCAGTTCATTGCTGGCAAGGTGATGATGTCAAAGGTTTTGAAGCAAGTCAAAATGAATTATCAGGAGGAATTGCTGCTACTGGTAATTATCCAGGAAGGGCTAGAAATGCAGAAGAATTAAGACGCGATTTAGAAAAAGCTTTAAGCCTAATTCCAGGAAAACATAAAGTAAATCTTCATGCAATATATGCTGAAACTGATGGAAAGGTAGTTGAAAGAGATGAATTAAAAGCAGAACATTTTAAAAATTGGGTAGATTGGGCAAAGAAAAATGGATTAGGACTTGATTTTAATCCAACAATTTTTTCTCATCCAAAAGCTGCAGACGGATTAACTTTATCTAGTCCCAATAAAGAAACAAGAGATTTTTGGATTAGACATTGCATAGCTTGCCGAAAAATTGGAGAATATTTTGGCGAGGAACTTGGACAAACTTGTTTAACTAACATTTGGATTCCAGATGGTTATAAAGATATTCCAAGCGATAGATTAGGACCTAGAAGAAGACTTAAAGAATCACTAGATGAAATATTCAAAGTGAAAACAGATAAAAAGTACAATCTTGATTGCGTTGAATCAAAGGTATTTGGACTTGGTGCAGAAGCTTATACTGTGGGTTCAAGTGAGTTTTATATAAGTTATGCAGCTAAAAATAATATAATGTCATTAATGGATACAGGGCATTACCATCCTACTGAAGTTGTGTCAGATAAACTCTCAGCAATGTTATTATTTAATGAAAAAGTTGCACTTCACGTTAGCAGACCAGTAAGATGGGATTCTGATCATGTTATTCTTTTAGACGATGAACTTAAAGAATTAGCTAAAGAAATTGTAAGAAATGATGCACTAGATAGAGTAATTATTGGACTAGATTTCTTTGATGCTAGTATAAATAGAATAGCAGCGTGGACAATTGGAACAAGAAATATGATAAAGGCATTATTAAATGCAATGTTAATTCCTAATGAAAAATTAAAAGAATTACAAGACGAAGGAAATTTCACAGAAAGATTAGCTTTAATGGAAGAGTTTAAAACTTATCCAATGGGTGATATTTGGAATTATTATTGTGAAAAAAATAATGTTCCAGTAAGAGAAGACTGGCTTAAGGATGTTAAGGAATATGAAAAGACTGAATTATCAAAGAGAAAATAATTTAATGCAGAACTTAGAATTAAGAAACAAATGATAAATGGGTTAAAAAATCGAACTATGAAGAAAGTAGGAGATAAAAATGACTATAGAAGATATGAAATTTGTACAAAACTTTAAGAAAATTACTAATGACGCATGGCTAAAAGGTTGGCATGAAAGAAACGGTGGAAACATTACTTACAGATTGACAGAAGATGAAGTAGTTGGGGTTAAAGGATTTATAAGTGAAGATTCAGCATACACTCCAATTGGAGTGACTGTTAAAAACTTAGCTAATGAATACTTTTTAGTAACTGGAAGCGGAAAATTTATAAGAAATATGACAGTTTGTTTAGAAGAAAATGCAGGAATAATTAAGGTTGATGAAAAAGGTGAAAATTATAAAATAGTTTGGGGACTTATAAATGGAGCAAGACCAACAAGTGAAATAACTTCACATTTAATGAGCCATTCAATAAAGAAAGAAAAAACAAATGGGGCTTACAGAGTTATAATGCATTCACATACTACAAATGCAATAGCTTTAACATTTGTACTACCACTAGATGGTAAAGTATTTACTAGACAATTGTGGGAAATGGCAACAGAATGTCCAGTGGTATTTCCAAGTGGCATTGGCATCGTTCCTTGGATGGTTCCAGGTGGAGCTGCCATTGCCAATGAAACTGGTAAATTAATGAATAAACATGACGTGGTAATTTGGGCACATCATGGAATGTTCTGTGCAGGTGAAACTTTAGATTTAACATTTGGACTTATGGATACAGTGGAAAAATCAGCTGAAATCTTAGTAAAAGTACTAGCTATGGGTGGAAAGAAACAAACAATAACTTCTCAAAATTTCAGAGATTTAGGAAAAGCATTTAATGTTAGTATTTCAGAAGACTATTTAGATTAATATTTTAATATGCTTTATTGGGGCTACCATAAAAATAAGAAAGTTAAGAATTGAAAATTGATAGTTAATGATGTTTTCCTTCACTCTGCTCAGAAAAACTAATAATTAAATTTTCACTCTCAATTCGCAGTTTAATAAATTGTTTTGCAATTTTTTATGATTTTTAGGGTAGTCTCTTAAATAAATTATAAGGGGAGATTTGATTTATTATGGCAAACAGAATGGTTTTAAATGAGACAAGTTATATAGGGGCAGGAGCAATTGAAAATATTGTTTCAGAAGCTAAAATAAGAGGTTATAAAAAAGCACTAGTTGTAACTGACAAAGACTTAATAAAATTTAATGTAGTTAGTAATGTAACCGATTTACTGAAAAAAAACAATTTGGATTATGTGATTTTTGATGAAGTAAAACCTAATCCAACAATAAATGTAGTAAAAAGTGGCATAGAAAAGTTTAAAGAAACGGTGGCAGATTATTTAATAGCAATAGGTGGTGGTTCATCAATTGATACAGCTAAAGCTATTGGAATCATTATAAACAATCCTGAATTTTCAGATGTGAGAAGCCTTGAAGGGGCAGTGATGACTAATAATAAATGCGTGCCTATCATAGCAGTTCCAACTACAGCAGGGACTGCAGCAGAAGTTACAATTAATTACGTTATAACAGATGAAGAGAAAAAACGAAAATTTGTATGTGTAGATCCACATGATATTCCAGTTATAGCAGTTGTAGATTCAAAAATGATGTCTTCAATGCCAAAGGGATTAACAGCGGCTACTGGAATGGATGCTTTAACGCATGCAATTGAAGGATATATTACAAAAGGTGCTTGGGAACTAACAGATACGCTACATTTAAAAGCTATTGAGATCATTTCACGTTCACTTAGAAGTGCAGTAGCAAACGAGCCTAAAGGAAGAGAAGATATGGCACTTGGACAATACGTGGCAGGAATGGGATTTAGTAATGTAGGACTTGGCCTTGTTCATGGAATGGCACATCCACTTGGAGCATTTTATAGCACTCCACATGGAGTGGCTAATGCAGTAATTTTACCCTATGTTATGGAATATAATGCGGCATATACAGGAGAAAAGTACAGAGAAATCGCTCGTCAAATGGGTGTAGAAGGCGTAGATAATATGTCACAAGAAGAATATAGAAAAGCAGCTATAGGTGCGGTTAGGAAGCTTTCAGAGGATGTTAAAATTCCAAAGACTTTAAAAGAAATTGGTGTTAAGGAAGAAGATTTGCATGCGCTTTCAGAATCAGCACTTGCTGATGCATGTACCCCGGGTAATCCGAGAGATACTAATGCTCAGGAAATATTTGAAATCTATAAATCAATTTATTAAATTTTTAATCTAAATTTAATTTTACCCCTTCATAATGGTTACATGTACAAAACGAAACAGTTTGGTATTGTATCCATTATGAAGGGAATGACAAAATGAACTTAGAACTTTTTAGATTGATAAACAACTTAGCAAACAAAAACAAGATTTTAGATTATAGCATGATATTTTCTACAAAATATGTACCGTATATGTTTATGCTTATTTTAGCATTTGTATTTATTCTTGGAATTGTTAAGAAAAATTCTGAATATAAAAAAGCTGCAATAAACGTTATTATTCTTACGGTAATTAATCTATTCATAAATTTTTTAATTGGAAGTGTATTTTATGTAAATAGACCTTTTGTTAATAATAAAGTAAATTTATTACTTCCTCATGCAAAAGATGCATCTTTTCCTAGTGACCACGCAACAGGAACCATGAGTATAGCCCTAGGACTAGGAAAGTACAATAGATTACTTGGAACAATACTAACTATATTGTCCTTTGTGGTTGGATTTTCTAGAATATATGTTGGACATCATTATCCACTAGATGTGATTGGAGCTTATATAATTGTGTTTATAACTAGTAATTTGTATAGTTATAAGATTAGAGGAATTGTGGATAAGTTATATGATAAAATTGTTAATAACACACTTTCTCAAGTTAAGAGTTAAGAGTTAAGAGTTAAGGAAGATTTTTTCGCGTTAGCGAAAAAATCAATAAAATAGGGGATGTAGGTGAATTTGTTGTATAAATCTATCTACATCCCTATTTTATTATAAGCAAAGTTCGCTGCTATTTTATAGTATCATACTTATCTAAGTTATATTCTTTAATTAATGCTACAAGCTCTTTTGCATAGTCTGGATCAGTGGCATAACCTGACGCTTGAAGTGCTTTTGCCTGCTCTGCAAAGCTAGTTGCTTTAAATACTCCATGATGCTTATAGGTATTGTTTTCCATTAAAAAGTTTGTATGATCCTCAATACTTTCACCCCAATTATCATAAGAACGAAATGTCCCCATTGTAACTATATCAGTACCATCATTATGTTCCTTTGTTTGCATTTTTATAGTTTTTCCCGTCCAGTTGTATGCCTTTATACCAAACAAATTATTAGCTTTCCTTGTTAATGCAGAATTGCCAGTGCTACTTTCTAGCATTGCTTGTGCTAAAGTAATTGATGCAAATATTTTGTCTTGTTTATAAATCTCCTCGGCAGCAGGTGCAATGGTATTAAAAAATTGAGTCTTTGACATTACAGATTTACCTGGGTTTATATTTAAATTTCCAATATTTGAATCATTAACCAAAAAACATAATAACGGTATTAAAATAACAAACACTATAAATATAGCTACTCCTATGATTTTATTTCTCATTTTCTTATTTAAGAATAAATTAGGATTCATCATACTATCTCCTTAAATATTAATTAACTTTAACTACCCTTTATATAATGTATATGTATCATAAAATGCATTAAGGCATCTTGAATAAAATAACAAGCCAGAATGTGTCAACAAATGATATTATTTGCTGGGTAGTATTTTCATTTAAATTTTTACTTTACAATTACTATCTTACTTCAATTTCATAGGAATAGATATTAGCTTACATTTAATTAGTATTATATTTTTGTAATTTGAGAAAGCCACCGGTTATGCCGATGGCCATGATTTACAACATTTTCATCTATTGTCATAATGCTTTTTATAATAATTTTGATACTCTCCAGATGTTATACCGTTCATCCAAATTTGATTTTCTATATACCATTTTATCGTCTTTTTAATACCGTCTTGAAAATTAGTATCTGGAAGCCATCCTAGCTCCTTACTAACCTTTTTTGAATCTATAGCATATCTTCTGTCATGTCCTTTTCTATCTGTAACAAATTTTATAAGATTTTCGGTAATAGTACTGTCATAATTTTTATTTAAGTAATCTACAATTATTTTAGCAATCTCAACTGTTGTTCTCTCGTTATGACCTCCTATATTATAAACTTCACCAAGTCTTCCTTTTGTTATTACCATATCTATGGCTTTACAATGGTCATCTACGAAAAGCCAATCTCTAATATTTTGACCATCCCCGTAAATAGGTAAATACTTATGGTTTATGCAATTATTAATTAATAGTGGTATTAATTTTTCGGGAAATTGATAAGGTCCATAATTATTTGAACATCTAGTAATATTTATTGGTAGCCTATGTGTTTCGTAATAAGCCTTAACCATCATTTCTGCACCAGCTTTGCTTGCAGCATATGGGTTACGTGGACTAAGCAGAGTTTTTTCAGTAAAAAATCCACCATGAAGCAAATCACCATAAACCTCATCTGTAGAAACATATAAAAATTTCTTCCCGGGCTTAAATCCATTTTCTTCTTCCCAAGATTTCTTAGCACAATTTAGTAGATTAAGTGTCCCTAAAATATTTGTGTCCGCAAAAACTTTTGAATTCTCAATACTTCGATCTACATGGGTTTCCGCTGCGAAATGAACTACATAATCAATATCATTTTTTCCCATTACATCAGTAATTAAATTTTTATCACAAACATCTCCTTGGATAAATTCATAATTAGGATTTCCTTCAACTGCTGCTAAATTCTCAAGATTTCCAGAGTAAGTTAAGTTGTCAATATTTATTACTCTAATATTATTATAATTTTTTGCAAAGATATAAGTTATAAAATTTGAGCCAATAAATCCTGCACCACCTGTTACTAAATAAGTTTTCATACGAATAGCCTCCTTGTAAATTTTATTCTAATTAAGAGTATAAATGGTTACGTAAGGTAATGGTCAAGCACTTTTTTTATTAGATTAAAAATGATACAATGGAAGCAATGATAAATACAAAAATGTATAATATTTAGAATAATTAAGAATATGAACAATATACACCCAGTTAAATTAAGAAATGATAGGTGATGTTATGAAAGATAAAAAATATTATACTACTGGTGAATTTGGGAAAAAAGCTAATGTGTCTATTAGAACAATCAGATTTTATGATAATAAAGGTCTATTAAAACCATCTTGCATTAATGAAGCAGGGTATAGATTATATACAGAACATGATTTTGCTAAACTACAAAAATATTAGCTTTAAAATATTTGGGGTTTTCATTAGAAGAGATCATGGATTTATCAGTGAATGATAGTGATAATAATTACTTGAAAAAGTCTTTTGCAATACAATTGCAATTAGTAAGGAGTAAAATAAATCACCTATATTTAGTGGAAGAGTCAATAAATGATGCATCCAAAATGTTAGAGGAAGAGCCTAATGTTGATTGGAGCAAAATAATTAACATAATCCATGTTATAAATATGGAAAAAAGTATTGTAGAACAGTATAGAAATTCTTCGAATTTGGATGTTAGGATTCAATTACATAAAAAATATTCTACCAATAAAATAGGATGGTTTCAATGGATTTTTAATATTTTGAATTTGAAGCCTAAATTAAAAGTGCTTGAATTAGGTTGTGGTAATGGTGAACTTTGGAGGGCTAATCAAGAAAGAATACCAGAACATTGTGAAATAATAGCATCAGATATTTCTGTTGGTATGATTAGCGATATGAAAGATAATTTAAAGTCTGTAAAAGATAGTATTACCTATAATATATTTGATTGTCATGAAATTCCCTATGAAGATGAATCCATTGATGTTGTTATAGCTAATCATATGGTATTTTATCTTAAGGATAGAGAAAAAGTTTTTAATGAAATAAATAGAGTACTCAAGAATGGTGGGTTTTTCTTTTGTAGTACCTATGGAAAAGAGCATATGAAAGAAATTGAGGAATTAACAAAGGGTTTTGATGCAAGAATAGCATTGTCAGAGGTTAATCTATACGAAATTTTTGGCTTGGAAAATGGGGAATCAGAGTTGAAAAATTGGTTTTCAGATGTTGAAAAGTTTATTTATAACGATTATTTGATGGTGGATGATTATAAACCATTGTTAGATTATATTTTATCTTGTCATGGGAATGAGCACGAATATTTAAATGATAGATATGATGAATTTACAGAATATCTATCATCTAAAATGGGTAAAAAAGGAAAAATAAAAATTACTAAAATGGCAGGAATATTTAAATGTAAAAAATAAAGTTTATAGTTCTTAAACCAAAGTTGGCTCAGGTTTAGCAATAGTCTCATTGCTTTCACAGGCAGCAATTTGTTTTTCACATCCTTTTTCTAAGAAACCAACAAGTAGTGGACAAAGTAAGTACCAAGTCCAGAAACTAAAGTAACCAGTATTCCTAGCAGTATTCCAGGAAGCCCTGCTTTAAATATACTTGTAAAATCCATATTTTTATTGTTTACCATAGGAAGCATAACAATACTTTGCTATAACCAAATGAAAATTTTACTCACTAATCAACTTGAATATAATCTTTTCAATATTGGTAATTCTGTAGCAGAAACCGATACAGCTAAGGATGCTTTATTAAATTTAGGTATTATTGGTGCAAATATGTTAGCTTCAAATATCAAAAAACAATTTTTGGTTTGGAGCCAAAAGAAATAGCATGGATGTTAAAAGAGAAAGAAGCTATACTTGAAAATGTTAAGGAGGGAATACTTGCAATAGACGAAAAAGGGAAGCTTATTTTATTTAATAAAGAAGCTGAAAATATATTAGGATTAACAAAAGCTAACATTGGAAACAATATATTTATCTACCTAGAGAAAATGGGGTTGATCTTATAAAATGGGTGAGAAAAGAAGAATTGTTAGTAGATGTGATATTTATTACTGCTGATAAAAGTAGTATTAGAATTCAAGAGAGTTTTAGGTATGGTGCAGTAGATTACCTTCATTATATTGGTTTCCACTTTATTATATTCAAGTTTTGTGTTAGGTTATTATTAAGGAATAAATTAGTTCTACTAATAATGAAGGGAATGGTATAAATGACTAAAAAATTATTTTATGATGATCCATACATTTGTGAGGCAGAATGTGAAGTAGAAGATATAATAGAAAAGGATAATAAATTTGAAGTTGTGTTAAAGAGTACCCCTTTTTATCCTGAAGGTGGTGGGCAGCCAGCTGATACCGGGTTTATTGATAATATAAGAGTTGAGTATGTTCATGAAGAAAATGATATAATCTATCACGTTATGGGTGAGAAGCCTTCTAGTAAGTCGGTTAAATGTAAGGTGGATTTTGAAAGAAGAGTTGATCATATTCAGCAACATTCAGGAGAACATCTTATGTCTGCAGCTTTTTTTAAACTTTATAAGGTGTCAAATGCAGGATTCCATCTTGGAATTGATTATGTAACTATAGATATAGAAATGCAAGATATCACAGTGGAAATGATAAGGAAAGTTGAAGCTGAAGCTAACTCATACATATTTAGAAATGAACCTGTAAAAACTTATTTCCTATCAAAGGAAGAAGCATTAAAACTTCCACTTAGAAAGGAAATAAAAGCTGAAGGCCTTATTAGAATGGTTCAAATGGGTGAAAGCATAGATTATAGTGCTTGTTGCGGAACTCAGGTTAACAGAACTGGAGAAGTTGGCATTATAAAGATAATTAAATGGGAAAAGAATAAAGGTATGACTAGAGTGTATATAAAATGTGGATGGAGAGCACTAAAGGATTATCAAATAAAACATGATTATGTTACGGAGATTGCCCGTGGGTTTTCTGTTGAGGACTCTGGTATTATAGAAAAAATAAAAGGTCAAAATGAGGCAATAGAAGAATTAAGAAAACAGGTTTCAAATCTTTATTCTAAAATAGCTTCAAAAGAAGCAGAAGCTTTGATTGAAAGTTCTGACACTAAGTTTATAATCTCAAAATACAATGAGGAAGGTTTTGATTTTCTTGACAAGCTTTATGAAAAGCTTAAGGACACAGAGGCTATTTTGATATTAACTTCAATTAAGGATAAAAAATTGATTCTAGCGCAAAATGGTTCTTTTGATTTTGAATGCGGGAAATTATTTAAGGAAAAATTAAAAGAGTTTGATGGAAGAGGTGGTGGTAACGCTAAAAGAGCACAAGCAAGTTTTCAAGACGCTACCTCCATGGAAAGTTTTGCAGAGTATTTAAAATCTAATCTATAATTGGTAGCTAAAATAATAGATTTAATGTTTATGAGGCAGCATGTAACTGCGCGTTCAAAGGCTACTCGCTAGACTTAAAAAAAGACTAAGGCTTACGTTTCTCAAATCCCTAAAACCTTTAAACTCGTTTCACTCAAACAGTAAAGGTTTCTTAACGGGATTTAATAAACGTAAGCCTAAGTCTTTCTAAAGTTCACTACAATAGCCGTTTTCACGTGCATTGCCATGCTGCATTGCTTTTTTGATTATGCCGAAATGTTTAGTTTATTGTGCTTTTAGTAGTATGAAAAACACCACTTTTTTTTAGTAATACTGTAACAGGTACGGCAATAACAATACCAACTGCTGCTTGTGCAATGTTACCAGGGATGTCAAGCAAAGCTGTTGTTAGAGCTACATTTAATTTTGGTGATACAGTAAGTGTATATACTATAATGTCTGCACCAAAATATGCAATTACTTCCCAAATACCAGCTACAATAAAACTTACGGTATTTATTATAATATTTTTCCCAGTGTGGTTATATTTTAGTACAAGGGCACCAACAATTAAAGCCATCACAGCCTTTATTACCAAAGTAAATGGTGAATAAACAGGGTAACCGCCTAATAAATCGGATAAAAAACCTCCAATTCCAGCAGCAACAGCTCCTTTTTTACCACCTAATATAATAGCTCCTACAAATACCATACTATCACCTAAATTTATATAACCAATACCTGAGGGTATTTTAATAATAGAAATAGCAACAAAAATAATAGCAGCCATCATAGCGATTTGGGCTAAGGATTTTAAATCAAGTTTTTTATGTAATTTGTTCATATATATTCCACTCCTTTAGTAAAGTTATAAAAAGATTATATAATAAATATTTAAATTATTACAATGTATGGGTACAAATATTAAAGTTTACAAGCACAATTTCATGAAATGTTAATGAAACAACTCATTATCACACTGATTTCACACGATTACTACATAATTTGATGGTAATTTCTATGTATAATAACAAATAATACATAAGAATTGGGGGAATGTAAAATGAATTTTTTTAAAAATATGAAGTTAGGCAAAAAATTAGCGCTGCTTTCAACTAGTTTTTTGTTATTTTTAGTTATTATAGGGTTTGTTTCAATAAAGGATTTTGCAGATAGTAATGGAAAACTTAGGGATCTGAATAATTCACGAATGATTCCAATTGTACAATTGGAAAATATAAAGACTGATATTGAGTATATAAGATCCCAGAACAATTCGCTTATGAGTGCTACAGACTCGGCGTCAAAGGGGAAAATAGAAACAAACATTTCATCTAAAGAAAAATCAATAGAGAGTAGTTTATCATCTTACAAAAGCAACAATGATTTTAAATTAGTATTAAGTAATTATAATAAATATAAAACCGCTATAAATGCATCTACTAAAAGTCAAGAAGAAAGTAGTAATAGTCAGCAGCAAAATATGAGAGCTACACCAAGCGATATGAAAAATTTGGATAGCACAAAGACAACATTAGAATCTTCTTTAGATACAATTATTAATAAACATGTAGAGGCTGCAAAACAAATCTATACTGTTAGCCAATCGCTTTTCATGAAAACTATAGCTGGATTGGCACTGTTTGTATTGATATGTATAGTTATAATGGTAATTTTGTCTTTATTTATAATAAGGTCAATTGTTGTTCCTGTTAATAAAGTTACTACAAAACTTAAGGAAATTTCAGATAGTAATGGAGATTTAACTAAAAGAATTGGTTATGACAGTAAGGATGAAATAGGACAACTAAGCAACAATTTTGATTTGTTTATGAGTAAGCTTCAACTTATGGTTGGTGAAGTTACAGAATCAGCTAAGACAATAACAGATTCCAGCATAGAGTTACATAATGCCAGTTTTTCTAGTACAAAGTCTTTAGAAGAAATATCAAATACTATAATTGAAATAGCATCGGATACTACAGATTCCGCCGCTGCTATTGAAGAAACCAATGCGAGTCTTAGTGAAGCTTCGAATTTTTCTGAGTCAACAGCAGTTGCAAGTAAGAATACTGCCAGTAACAGTTTAAACGCAAGAAAGGCAGCTGAAAAGAGTGCAGTTAAAATATCTGAAATTACTGAAAATATTACTGAAATAGCAACATGTTCAAAAGAAGTATTCACTATTATAAATGAACTGGATTATTCCTCAAAAAAGATAGGTGATATTATTAAAATAATAACATCAATTTCAGAGCAGACTAATCTTTTAGCATTAAATGCAGCGATAGAAGCTGCAAGGGCAGGTGAATCAGGAAAGGGATTTAGCGTAGTAGCAGAAGAAATACGAAAATTGGCTGATGGAAGTAGTAAGGCTGCAGGAGAAATAGCAGGTTTAATTAAGGAAAATCAATCAAAATCAAGCTTGGCAGTTACTTCAGCTCAAAAAGTTGAAGAGCGAGTGTCAATTGGAGTTAATAAAGCGGATGAAGTTAAGGAAAGTATACAAAGTATAATTCAAAATATACAGGAAATCGGAGGACAGATAGATGAAATAGATGAATCTAATGAGCAACAGGTGGCCAGTAGTAGAGAAATACAGAAAGCTGTTGGAAACATAGCAGATAGCTCAAACAAAATGGCAGAAGGAACTGAAAATATTAGTGCCAGCATACAGGAACAACTTAGTACAATGAATGAAATAGAAAGGACTACAGAAAGCTTATCTGAAATGGCAGAAAAACTTAATAAAATTACAAAGGGATTTACTGTGTAATTCTATTTCAAAAACAGCAAGAAGAATATAGACTAAATGCAAATGA
Organism: uncultured Clostridiaceae bacterium; assembly: GCA_963725425.1. GTDB lineage: Bacteria > Bacillota > Clostridia > Clostridiales > Clostridiaceae > Clostridium_I. The sequence continues at coordinate 830,601 of CAVRYJ010000031.1, read as the reverse complement.
AGGGCAGCATAGAATTGTATCTTAACATACAACTCCATGCTGCCCTAAAAACTCATTAATGTGTTATTTTTCAAAACATGATATAATGAGTTAAATATAGAATTATAATGTAATTAATAATAGCATAAAAACATGGATTTATTATTTAAATCTTATTTTTAAGGAGTTTTGTTTATGGATGAAAAAAAATCTTCCCACAATATGGCTATTAAAAGCTTATTTCCTTTTATAAAAAAATATAAAAATTCTTTAATAATAACTTTTTTTGCAATTGTTATTGAAGTTATTATAGGAATATATTTTGCAAAAGCAATAGGTGGAGTTGCAGATGCAGCTACGGCAAAAAACTTTGTAGCGCTAAAAAAGTTTTTAGTTTTATTTTTGGTAGTAATATTTTCAGATATGACAATTAAATTTATTAAAACATTTTTTACAGGAAGGTTTACGGAGTACTGCTTATTTGATATTAGGCAGAAAACCCTTAGAGATATCAGTAGTCTCCCAATTCCATATTTGGACAAACATCCTTCTGGAGATTTAGTTTCAAGAGTAAATAGTGATTTAGTACTTATCCAAAACTTTTTGCAAAGTACATTAGGTGATCTTTTAGCTATTCCTTTAAGAGTGATTTTGTCTGGGGCATATCTATTTATAATAAGTTGGAAGCTTGCTTTGTTTACTGTAATTTCAATTCCACTTTTGATGGTACTTTCCATAACTTTAAGCAAGCCAGTACAAAAATATACAAAGCAGCAACAGGAGGAGCTAGGTAAGGTAAATTCTCTTGCAGAAGATTGTATTTCTGGTCTTCTTATTATAAAGTCTTTTGTGCTTCAAGAAAACATGAAGGAAAGATACGATGAGGCTGTTAATAGAGCAGTTTACAAAGGATTGAAAGCTTGTTTAACGGAAGCTATAGTCTCTCCTTTTGGTATGCTTATGAATATTCTTCCTTTTATCCTTTGTTTTGCCTACGGAGGATATTTAGGTATTCGTGGTGAAATTACATTTGGAATGTTAATAGCATTTATTCAGCTTATAAATTTTGTGGTTAATCCTTTGAGTAATGTTCCTAATCTGATAAAGGGATTTAGGTCAGCTTCGGCAGGTGCTGAGCGATTAAATGAAGTATGGAATGAAGTAAAGGAAAGAACAGATGGTACTATATTTAATGTTAACTATAAAGTTCCTGCCATAAGCTTTGAAGGTGCATGTTTTTCATATAATGAATACAAAAATATTTTAAAAGAATTAAGCTTCAACATAAAAAATAGTGAAACAGTGGCTTTAGTTGGTCATAGTGGCTGTGGAAAAAGCACACTACTAAAATTAATTACTGGTTTTTATGGTATCAATAAAGGTAGTATAAAAATATATAATCATGATATTAGCTCTTGGAAGCTAACTGATATGCGAAATTTGATATCTACAGTATCGCAGGATAATTATCTTTTCCCTGAAAGCATTTATACCAACATATCCTATGGAAATCCTCAGGCTTCAAAGGAGGAAATAACCACTGCTGCAAAACAAGCTAATTGTCATGATTTTATTATGTCACTGCCTGAGGGATATGATACTTTAACTGGTGAAAGAGGGGTAAAGCTATCAGGCGGTCAAAAACAAAGAATTGCCATAGCAAGAGCTATCCTTAAAAATGCCCCTATTCTTCTTTTAGATGAAGCTACATCTGCCTTAGATACAGAGTCAGAAAAGGAAGTACAAAATGCACTTTTGAAACTTATGAAAAATAGGACAACATTAGTTGTTGCCCATAGACTTTCTACCATCCAGAATGCAGATAGAATACTTGTGATGGATGATGGATGTGTGGTGGAAGAAGGTACTCATGAAGAATTATTTCTAAAGAACACTTTATACAAACAACTTTACTTAAAACAATTTATTGACAAATCTGAAGATAAGATGCAAAAATCAGATGCATAGGGAGGTGGCAGCAATATGTTAAAAAGGCTAAAAAACAATAATTTATTTAGAGTTACTAAATTCTTAAAGAAAAGCCGGACTACATATACCATAGGCTTAATTGGACTGAGCTTTATTAATTTTATTTGCAATTTTTTTTCGGCAATTGGAATAAAAGCAATGACAGAAGCACTTTTAAATAAAGATATGAATGCACTAATTAAAGGTATTGTTTTTATGGCTGCGGGCTTTGGTACATTAGTAATAGTTATTCCTTTTTTCTCCTATGCTTTTGATAGCAGTATAAAAAAGACTACAGGGTATATACGAAAAGCATTATTTTCTCATATAGAAAAGCTTCCTGTAAAATACATTGAAAATAATCATAGTGGAGATTTGATTTCAAGGCTAACAAATGATGTTCAAGCTGCTGAAAATGCTTATAGTTACCAGATTTTAATGGTAATGATGCCAACTATATCTGGTATAGGTTCTATTATAGTTATATTTTATCTTGATTGGCATATGGCCATTTTGGGAATTATAGTCGGAACACTTACCTTAATTTCAAACACTTTATTTATCAAACCCTTAAAAAAGGTTAGTGATAAAATACAAGATTTATTATCTTCCCTAAATCAAAAGCTTACAGATATTTTAGGTGGTATACAAGTTATTAAAACATTTAATCTATTAGAATTAATGCAAGAAAAAGTTAAGATGAATAATAAAGATATTAGAAAGTGGTCAATGAATCGTGTAATTAAAAATTCTTTCTTAAATTGTATAAATAGCTTTCTTGGAAATATGAGCTTTATAGGTATTTCCGTCATAGGCATAGTCTTTGTTATTAATAACATGCTTACTTTTGGAAAACTTATGGCTATAATGCAAATGTTATTTGGTTTAATGTGGATGTTTAATTCCTTAGGGGGATTTTTGACCCAGCTTCAAGGTTCTCTTGCAGGAATAGATAGAATATTTGAAATTTTAGATATAGAAGAAGAAAACACTGCAACCTCAAACAATTTAACAAATGTAGACATGGATGCTCAAGATAGAATTATAGAATTTGAAAATATTAAGTTTGCATATGAAGAAATCAATGTTTTAAATAGTGTAAATATAGAGGTTGGCAAAAATGAAGTTATAGCTATTGTAGGCTCCAGCGGAGGTGGTAAAAGTACTTTATTTAAGCTCCTCTTAAAATTCTACAACATCAAAGAAGGTTGCATAAAGGTATTTGGAAAAGATATAAATACATTTAGTCTTGAGGAGTTAAGAAGTCTCATAGCATATGTTCCTCAAGATAATTATCTTTTTAGCGGAACAATTGCTGATAATATATCTTATGGAAAGGAAAATGCCACATTTGGACAGGTTATGGAAGCAGCAAAGTCTGCCAATGCTCATGATTTCATAATGGCGCTTCCTTCTGGGTATGAAACTGAAGTTGGGGAAAGAGGAGCACACCTCTCAGGAGGTCAAAGACAAAGGATTGCCATAGCTCGTGCTATTCTTAAGAATGCACCTATACTTCTTTTAGATGAAGCTACCTCATCTTTGGATTCTGAGTCTGAAGATGCAGTTCAAAAAGCCTTAGACATTCTTATGAAGGGTAGAAGCACAATGGTAGTAGCCCACAGGCTATCAACCATTCAACATGCAGATAAAATCTTAGTTTTAGATAATGGAATCATACCAGAGGTAGGAAATCATGAAACCTTACTTAATATGAATGGTATTTATTCAAGACTATATAATTTACAGTTTGAAGGCAAACAAGCATAAAATAATATTATGGAAACAGCATTTTGTGAACAATATGCATGTTATGAATTTAGAACATTATACAAAGAAAAAGTTATAAATGATTATAAATAAGGATGTATTTTTAACAATTTATCAAAATAATAGTTGACATTTTAGAATAATAATAATATACTCATACACAATAAATGCGTTTTTAAAGAGGTGTGTTATGGGTACAATATTAAAAAAAATACAAAAAAAATTAAGTGATTATTTAGATAAATTAAGTGAATTATTAGAAGTTGATATGAGAATTATGGATAATAAATTTAATACAATAGCTAGAAGTGGCAGTTTTAAAAGAAAAACAGATGTAAATTTAGAAGAAGACAAACCTCTATATATGAAAATAATTAGTTCAGGAGAAATACAGGTTATAAGTGACACTAAAAAAAATAATATATGTTTAAATTGTACTAAAGCAGACACTTGTATAATTAAATTGGAAATGTGTGCACCAATAATTTTAAATGATCAGACTATAGGAATTATAGAATTAGTATGTTTAGATGAAAAGCAAAGGGATAGGATAGTGGCAAATTTAAATAATTACATTGAGCTCATAAAATATTTATCTCGTGTAATAAGTGAAAAAGTTTATGAAAATATGGAACTAGAAAAGAGTAGATCATTAGTGGGATTGCTAAAGGTTATTACAGAGTACATAAATGAAGCAGTTGTTATACTAGACAAGTATTATTACATATCCTATTCAAATAAAAAGGCTAATGATATATTGGGAATTTATGATGAAAGTATTTTTAAAATAAATATGGACTTCACAGGTAACTATATTATGGAGGCTAAAGAATATAAGGTTTTGGTAAATGGAGAAGAATATTTTTTAGTTGGTGATTTAAGCAATACCGGGCTTGAGGAAAGGTATGAATATATATTTGTATTTTATGAAAGTAAGGTCGTTAAAAATAATATAAACAGAATTGCCAGTATTGATAATGAGGTGATTTTTGATAGTATATTAGGAACGTCTTCAAATGTAACCAATATTAAAAGAAGTATACTAAAGATATCTGATTCCACATCTACAATATTTATAAAAGGCGAAAGTGGAGTCGGAAAACAAGCGCTAGCTAGGGCTATTCATAGAACAAGCTATAGAAAAAAAGAAACATTTATAGAATTTGACTGTAGCAATATTAGGAAAGATTTAATGGAGCAGGAATTGTTCGGGTACTCGGGTAATAACGCTAGGTTTGAAAGTGGAAAACTTGAAATTGCAAACAAGGGAACTATATTCTTAAAAAGTATAGATGAAATGCCATTGGATATACAAATAAAGCTTTTAAGAACATTAAAAACTCAACAAATAAATGAGTTTAACGAAAACAAATTGATTAAAATCGACATTAGAGTTATTGCAGGTACAAACAAGAATATTGAACTACTAATAAAAAAAGGATGCTTTAATCAGGAGCTATATTATTTTCTAAATGTTATACCAATTGAAATTATGCCATTAAGGAAAAGGACAGAAGATATAAAGATAATAGTATATAGTTTTTTCGTAAAATTCGCAAAAATTTTCAATAAGAAATTCATAGGAATAGATGGAGAGGTATGGGAATATTTTCTTAAATATAATTGGCCTGGGAATACTTCGGAATTAAGAAGTACAGTAGAATTTATGATAAATATAATAGATTCCAGTGGAATAATTACTAAAGAAATTATTCCCCAAAGATTAATAGAAGAGGTTGAAAAATCAAATCCAAATGAATATGATAAAATTCTTAATTTGAAGCAGATTGAAAAACAAGCTATAAAAAATGCCCTTTCAATATACGGGTTTAGTACAGATGGTAAAAAAATGGCTGCGATTAAACTTGGAATTGGTATTGCAACACTTTATAGAAAAATTGAGGAATATAAAATATTTAAAGATGCCTAACTTAAGAAAATATGCGGTTAAAATAGAAAGATATACTTATATTTTCAATTCTGCTATGATAAAACTATTGTAATATGATTCATTATTTGTTATTCTATTTATAGAAAAGGTTTTCTATAAATGCCATGGGGTGATAAGATGAACGATGAAAAATGTTCGAGGGATATAGAAAGGCTACTTAAATTTGCAATAAAACATAAACTCATAGAAAAATTAGATGTTGTTCCAAGCAGAAATGCCTTGATGGAATTATTTAATTTAAGAGAATACCATGAAGAAAAAATAGAATATGAGGCTTCAGACACTCTAGCAAAAATTTTGGAGAGTTTATTAAATTATGCATTAGAGATAGGTATGTTATCCAGTAATACAACTACATATAGGGATTTATTAGATACTAAAATAATGGGACTTTTGATGCCGAGAGAATCTGAAGTTGTTAGTAAATTTGAGCACACATCTAAAAATATTGGAATTGAAAAGGCCACAGACCAGTTTTATGCTATGTGCAAGAGTTCAAATTATATCAGAATGGATAGAATAAATAAAGATTTATATTGGACCACAAAAACAGAATATGGACATCTAGAAATAACTATAAATTTATCAAAACCTGAAAAGGACCCAAAAGACATTGCAGCTGCTAAAGCTTTACCTGAGCATGAATATCCCAAATGCTTGTTATGCAAAGAAAATGTTGGATTTGCAGGTAACTTAAGTCGTCCAGCAAGACAGAATCACAGGGTTATTCCAGTTAAACTTCACGGAGAAAACTGGTATTTTCAATATTCACCTTATGTATATTATAATGAGCACTGTATAGTTTTCAAAGGGGAACATGTACCAATGAAAATATCTGAAAATACATTTATAAGACTCTTTGATTTTGTTAATCAGTTTCCACACTATTTTATTGGGTCAAATGCGGATTTACCTATAGTTGGTGGATCAATACTTACCCATGAACACTTTCAAGGTGGAAGGCACATATTCCCAATGGAAGTTGCAAAAGCTGAAGCGGAGTTTACTCATGATGAGTATAAAGATGTAAAGGCTTCTATTGTTAAATGGCCTCTTTCAGTTATAAGGCTGTCAAGTAAAAATAAAAATGTACTAATAAAAATGAGTACTGATATATTGGCTAAATGGGGAGAATACAGTGATGAAAGCACAAAAATTTTAGCATATACTCACGAAAATGGTGAGGCTATAGCCCATAATACAATAACTCCTATAGTAAGGATTAATAAATCAGGAGAATATGAAATAGATTTGGTGCTTAGGAATAACAGAACTACAGAAGAGTATCCAGATGGAATATTTCATCCACATAAAGAACTGCATCATATAAAAAAAGAAAACATAGGACTTATTGAAGTTATGGGACTCGCTGTTTTACCATCGAGACTTAAAAACGAACTTTATTATATTGAAAAGATTTTAACTGGTACGGAAAAGATATCTATCATAGATGAAATACCGGAATTATCTAAACATAAGAGTTGGATTGAACATATGCAAGGAACATATGGAATTATAAAAAATAGAAAAACCTCAGAAAAAATTCTTGAACAAGAGGTTGGAACTAAATTTTTAAAGGTACTTTTGGATGCAGGGGTATATAAGAAAACAAAAATGGGATTTTTGGCTTTCGTAAAATTCATGAGTGAATTAGGGTTTAAAAAACTATAAAATTATATAATATTAAAGGGGATATATATATGGAAATTGAAGAATTAAAAGAAAATTTTATGAAATTATACGGGGAGGGAGAAGTTATAAGTTTTTCTTCACCAGGAAGAGTAAATCTTATTGGTGAGCATATTGATTATAATGGAGGATATGTTTTTCCTTGTGCTACAGATTTTGGAACATATGCTTGTGTACGGAAAAGAAATGATGGAAAAATAAATTTGGCAAGCACAAATTTCGAATTGAAGGTTAGCGTTGAGGCAAATAGTATTGAATTCAAAGAAGATGATGATTGGGCAAATTATCCTAAAGGTGTTATAAAGATTATGATGGATATGGGATATGAAGTAAGTGGCATGGATTTATTAATAAGCGGAAATATACCTAACGGAGCAGGTTTATCTTCATCTGCTTCTTTGGAACTTCTTATAGGTGTAATAGTAAATAATTTATTTAATGAGGATAAGATAGATAGGTTAGAATTAGTTAAAATTGGACAGAAATCAGAAAATAATTTTGTTGGAGTAAACTGTGGCATAATGGATCAATTCGCAGTAGGTATGGGAAAAAAGAATAAAGCTATGCTTTTAAATTGTGAAAATTTAGAATATCAATATTCAGATGTAAACCTTTTAGATAATTCTATAGTAATTATGAATACAAATAAGCGACGAGCATTAAATGAATCAAAATACAATGAAAGAAGAGAAGAATGTGAACAGGCTTTTAAAATCTTAAGTGGCAAGAAGAAAATAAACAATATATGTGAAATTAAACCTTCTGAATTTGATGAACTAGAAAGTCTATTTACAGATGAAAAAATTAAAAATAGGGCTAAGCATTGTGTATATGAAAATGCACGAGTATTAAAGGCTTTTGAATGCCTTAATAAAGGTGAGATTAAAGAATTTGGGCAACTACTTACGGAATCACATAATTCTTTAAGATATCTATATGAGGTTACAGGAAAAGAACTGGACGCTGTTGTGGAAGAGGCACTTTTAGTAGAAGGTTGTTTGGGTGCTAGAATGACAGGAGCTGGCTTTGGCGGCTGTGCCATTGCCATTGTTAAAAATGAAAGGATAGAAGAATTTATTAATAGAGTAAGAGAAAATTATACTAAAAGAATGGGATATGAACCAAGCTTTTATTGTACAGGAATAGGGGAAGGAACACATAGGATTTAGAAGAGCAGTTAAGAGTTAAAAGTTAAGAGTTAAAAGTTAGGAAGATTTTTTTGCTGGGGCAGAAAAAACAATTAAAGCAGAAGAGGATTTTTTTAAATCCTCTTCTGCTTTTTTTTACATATGAATATTGTGAATTATAATTCATTGTAATTTTAAACTGTTATATATATAATCAGTAGAAGAATAAAAAATAATTTAAATAAAGGTTCAGATGCCTTAATGGAATATAAGGTGGGAAATAAATGAAAAAGATGAGAAAATTACTTAAACCAAATAGTTTAAGATGGCAATTAATAGAACGATTTATTTTAATATTATTACTCCTTTTAGTAATAATGCAGGTCTTTCAGTATACAAGCACCAAGCAATATTTATATTCCAGCAAAGAACAAATTTTAGATGCCAGGTTTCATAATATTGAAGAAAATACCTTCAATAATATTAAGGTTACAGAGCTTTTAAAAAACTCATCTAAAATTATAGATATGACCATTGATGAAAACATGTGTGCAGCAGTTATAGATGTTAATGGTAAAAAAATAGCTAGTAGAAGTAAAATGCAAAACTTAACTGATATTTATGACACTGATAGTGATAGAGTAAAAGATTTTGGAAAAGCACAAATACCTCTTCCTATCCCTGAACTTTCTCAAAAACAATATAAGGATTTATTAAATCAAAAAGGAACATTGGAAGGATATAGGCTAGTTAAAGATAAAAATAATAATTTACAGATAGTTGGATTTCGTAAAATTGGAAATATTGATTCGCCAGTAGGTTTATTACAGTTAGCTATTTCAGCAAAACCTGTTCAAGATATACTTGAGAGGCAAGTACAAATTTATATTATAGCTTCTTTATTAATTCTTATAATAGGTGCAATTGTAGCAGGAAAGGTATTTAAATACACTTTAAAACCACTTTATAATATGAAGGATACGGTGGAACAGATTGACGTAGGGCAATTGGACAAAAGATTAACAGTACACAACGGTCAAATTGAAATTGACAGCTTATCTAATGCATTTAACAATATGCTAGAAGGAATAGAAATATCCTTTAAAAAGGAGAGGGCTATTAAAGAAAAAATGAGGCAATTCGTTTCTGATGCTTCACACGAGTTAAGGACACCACTTACTTCTATTCATGGCTTTGTTGAAGTGCTATTAAGGGGAGCCGCAAAAAATGAAAAACAATTATATTTAGCTTTAAGCAGCATTTTTATAGAGAGTGAACGTCTAACTAAATTAGTTAATGATTTATTATTATTGAACAGGTTAGATATGAATAAGGAAAAGGATATGTATTCGGAGAAAATAAGTGACATTATAGAAGAAGTATATCCACAGCTTAATATACTTTCAGGAGAAAGAAAAATAGAATTAAAATTAAAAGATGATATATTTGTTTACGTAAATAGAAACAAGATTAAGCAAGTTATTTTCAATCTTGTACAAAATGCTGTAAGGCATACTGATGAAAAAAATGGATGTATCACTATAAGTGCGGATAATGCATTAGGAACCTCTAAGGGTTATGCAGTAATAAAGGTTAAGGACAATGGAACAGGAATTACGGAGGAACATTTAGGCAAGATATTTGATAGGTTTTTTAGAAGTGAGTCACATAGATCTCGTAAAGATGGAGGTTATGGTTTAGGACTTTCAATTGTAAAATCTATAATTGATGCTCATGGGGGTAAAATTGACGTTAAAAGTGAAGTCGGAATTGGAACTACTTTTTATATATTTTTAAAAAGATGAGCGGAAATAGCTCATCTTTAATAATTTGTTTAAAGTTTTCTCAGCAAAATCTCAGCAAATTCTAACCTTATATTCAGATAAGTTATTTATAATATTAAATGTTGAGGTGATACAAATGAATTTGTTTTTATTAGTAATAGTTCTAATACTTGCCATTATGCTAGTTTTAACATTTATTAGAGGTAATAATAGAAAACAACAATATGAAAAGGAGTTTTATTCCTTGGGAACCATAATGACATTAATAGTTTACGGAAAAAAAGGTGAAGAAGCAGTGGAGCAAGCTATGAAAAAAATTATGAGTATTGACGATGAAATGTCAGTATTTAAGGATTATAGTGAAGTCTCAAAAATAAACAAAAATGCTGGAGGTAAATTACAGATAGTAAGTGAAGACACTTATTTTGTGATAAAGAAGGCAATTGAATTTTGCTATCTTTCACAAGGAGCTTTTGATATAACAATAAGACCAATTGTAGGCCTATGGGGAATTGGTAGTGATAAGCAAAGAGTTCCAAGTAAAACTGAAATAGATGAGAAACTTAAACTTATAAATTATAAAGACGTAGTTTTGGATGAAAAAAATAATGCAGTAGGATTAAAACATAAAAATCAGGAAATAGATTTAGGAGGCATCGCTAAGGGATATGCTGCAGACCAGGTTAAAAACATATTTTTAAATAAAGGTATAAAAAGTGCTTTGATTAACCTTGGGGGAAATGTTTTTGCCATGGGCAAGAAACTAAATGGAGAGCCTTTTAAGATTGGTATTCAAAATCCAATTAGTTTGCGAGGGGATTCTGTTGGAATTATAAGTGTCATGAATAAGTCTGTAGTTACTTCTGGAAACTACGAAAGATATTTTAAGGTTGATGGTAAAAAACTTCAGCATATTATTGATCCAAGAACAGGGTACCCTTCGGAAAGCAAAATTATTAGTGCAACTATAATATCTGATTTGTCCATAGATGGAGATGGATTATCTACAGGCGTTTATATATTAGGACTGAACAAAGCCTTAAAATTAATACAGTCATTAGATGGAATTGAAGCTATATTTATAACAGAAGATAAGAAAATATCAGTTACAGCAGGTATGAAAGATAATTTTATACTATGTAATGAAGAATTTATTTTGGAGACGAGGAGTGATTTATATGAAAACTAAAGTTAAAAAGATGCAGATATTAAGAATTGCAATTCAAATCGCTTTTCTATTTTTATTACCGGGACTTTTCACATTAACTTTTAGTGGAATAAAAAGCATATACTTATCAATAATAAAAGGTAATTTTAATTTGATTCAGTCTTATCCTAATATGATTGAACTTTTCACAATTATACCATTAACGATTATATTTGGGAGATTCTTCTGCGGATGGATGTGTGCTTTTGGTACCTTTAATGATATAATCTATAAAATATCAAAGCATATATTTAAAGTAAATTATAAAGTTGATAGTAATGTAGATGCTGTGCTAAAATATGTAAAGTATTTAATTCTAATTTTGATTATAGTGTTTGTTTGGACAATGGGAAGCACTATATTCGTAACTTCAAATCCATGGGATGCCTTTGGAGAGATAACAAGTTTTCCTCAGGTTATATCTAAATATACTATTGGTTTTATACTTTTGGTGCTAATAGGAATAGGTGCTGCCTTTATTGAAAGATTCTTTTGTAGATATTTATGTCCATTAGGAGCTATATTTACATTAGTATCAAGAATAAGTATATTTAAAATCAGTAAGCCTAATGATAAATGTGGTAAGTGTAGAATCTGCACAAATAATTGTTCAATGGGAATACAACTTTACAAAGTCCAGGAGCAATGCGGGGGAGAATGCATAAGTTGTCTTAGATGCGTAGAGGTCTGTCCTAGAAGAAACACTCAAGCTAATATACTTAATGAAGATGTGAATCCAGCACTAGCTAGTTCAATTGCTATTGCAGGTTTTGGAGCAATATATGCTCTTAACAACTTGGGAGGCTCGGCTGTAACTAAATATATGGGAGCTACAACTAGTGTGTCGTCAACAGCTACTGGATCTCAGCAAGGCAAATATAAAGATGGAACCTACAAAGGTTCTGCAGATGGATTTCAATCAACTATTGGTGTTACAGTTACAGTAAAGGGCGGTAAAATTACATCCGTTAGTGTAGACAGTATAAATGATACCCCAGGATATTATGAAAAAGCTAAAAATGGAATACCAAATGAAATTATACAAGCACAGTCAACTAGTGTAGATACAGTGTCAGGTGCCACTCATAGCAGTGACGGAATAATAAACGCAGTAAAAGATGCTCTTAGTAAACAAAGTTAAAAGTTAAAAGTTAAGAGTTAAGAGTTATGGACATTTTGCCTTAGGGCAAAATAACATAATAGAAAAAATGAAGAAATGAAGATTAAATGCTAAAAATGTAGAACATAGGTAGATTTGTCACACAAATCTACCTATGTTCTATATTTTTATCGATTTTTCTGCGCCAGCAGAAAAATCTTCAATAACTCTTAACTTTTAACTCTTAACTTTTAACTTATTATGTGTTTGTGTTCCTTGAGATAATATGTAAAACCTGCTATTATTAATTTGCAACTAGTTAGTCAAACAAGTGGGTGGGGTGAATATCACGGTTTTAGAGATAAAAAATTTAATTAAACGCTATGGAGAATTTTTAGCAGTGGATAATGTAAATCTCTCAATTAATGAGGGGGAGATATTTGGACTTTTAGGCCCCAATGGAGCTGGCAAAACTACTATTATAAATTGTATAATAGGTCTTAATAGAATTGATTCAGGAAATATATTCGTATTTGGAAAGGATATAAAAAAATATGAATTGGAAATTAAAAAGCACATTGGTATAGTTACTCAAAATGTATCCTTGTACTATGATTTAAGTGCTTATGACAACTTGATGTATTTTGGTGGACTTTATGGTTTAAAGGGAAAATATTTAAGGGAATGTGTTTACGATGCTTTGAACTTTTCAGGACTATTTAAAGAGAAAAAAAAATTTCCAGATGAATTTTCAGGTGGAATGCTAAGAAGGCTTAATATAGCCTGTGGTATTGTGCATCATCCAAAGCTTATAATCATGGATGAACCAACAGCAAGTATAGATCCTCAGTCTAGAAGCCATATTTTGGACGGAATAGAAAAATTAAACAAAGATGGTGCCACTATAATATATACTTCACATTATATGGAGGAAATTGAAAGGCTTTGCACTGATATTGCAATACTAGATCATGGAAGAATAATTGCCCATGGAAATAAAGATGAACTTAAAAGCATGGTTTCTATGGAAGAAAAAGTTAAAATAAAACTTTCTTCAATTAATTTTACATTGATTGATAAGATTAAGGCTATATATGGTGTAAAAGAATGTAATATGGATGAAAATAATGCCCATATAATTTCTAGTAAAGGAAGCAAAAATCTGGGTACAATAATAGATTTAATTGTAAATTCAGGAATTGAGATTTTAGATATAAATATAGAAAAACCAACCATAGAAAGCGTATTTTTAACTCTAACAGGAAGAACACTTAGAAACTAGGAAGTGAATATATGAATGTGTTACGTATTGCCTATTATACAGCTAAACGGCAACTGAAAAATAAATCAGGAATAATAAGTGTTATATTTTTTACGCTTTTATTGATATTGGTCCTTGGGAATTCACTAAAGATTGCATATGAACCTATGAGTTTTGACAAGCAGAGTATATGTATTTATAGTAATAATCAAAAGAATATTGATGATTTTCAAAACTTTCTAAAGGCTAATGAAGCCTATAAGGATAGAATAAATATTATAGAGGTTAAATCAAGAGAAATTGGAATAAACGATGTGAGGAAAAAAATAAATGATGCTTATATTGAACTTGGAAATTCAAAGGGAGAATCCTCTCCACAGGTAAAAAATCTCTATGTATACTATTCAAATAATTTTGATGTGTCCATGATAAAAAGCGCTATAGACAGCTATAAATATGATGAGGATGTAACTGGAAAAGTTAAGAATGACATAATACAGAATAATCCATTAAATTTCCAGGGTAAAAAAGCTACTTCAACAGGTTATTATGCTGTAACTATGACACTTATGATAATGCTATATTGTTCACAATATGGGGTGGATATTGTAAATGGAGATAAGAATAAAAATATGTTAGGCAGAATAAAAAGTCTTCCAATAGATACAATAGAGCATATGATTGGTAAAATACTTGGAAGTGTAAGTGTGATTTTTTTTCAGGCTACGTGTATATTAATCTTTAGTAAATTTATTTATAAAGTGAATTTGGGAAATAATATTATAAATCTGATACCCATAATTCTTTTGTTCTCATTTTTCACTGTGAGTTTGGGAACTTTTATAGGCAGTGTTATAAAGGATATAGTGGTAATTGATTACATAATTAATCTGGCTGTTCCCTTTTGGACAATTATTTCAGGAGGATATGTTGGAAATATGTTTTTAAGTGATAGTATAAATAATATAAGTTTTTTGTCTCCAAGTTCTGCTGCTAAAAATATAATATTAAAAAATATCTATGGCTATGGAATGGACGTTAGTGGATTTTATATAGAATTAATATTAGCATCAATTTTATTCTTTTTAATTACAATAGTTTTAGGAAGGAGAAAGGCAGAGTGAATGTTTTTATATACACTGCAAAGAGAATATTAAAGCTAAAAAAAAGCATTATCTTTATGCTAATACTTCCAATCCTAATGTCAGTTTTAGTTGTTTATGTTCATTTTAATTGGATCACACCCAAAATAGCTGTAATGGATTATGATAAAACTGAAGTTACATTTGGTCTTATAAAAAGTATGGGTGAAGATTATAGAATTATACATATAAATAAAAATAGTATTGAAGATGCTTTAAGCTCAGGGGAAATTCAGTATGTTTTAGTTTTAGATAAGGGACTTACAAATGAAATAATTACAGGAAAAAAATTATCGGTAAAGAGCTATTTTGATAAGGATTCCAATATCTACAGTGTTATAAATGATAATGTAACCAGTTATTTAAAAAATGTTCTTAATGTAGTAGCTATGGCAAAGGAAAATAAAAACAGCTTTTATTTGGGCTTTGAAAATTTGCAAAGTGAAAACTACAAAACTAATGTTATAGAAGTAGGAAATAAAAAAAAATCATATATTGTAGGAAGTCTTGATTTTTTAATAATGTTTATGCTACTCAGTTCAATTAGTTTTGGAGCTGTAATACTTACTGATAAAGAAAAAATCAAAAATATAAGAACTTTTGCAGCACCAATAACCATAGCAAGCTATATGTTTCAATGTTTACTGGTTTTATTTGTCCTGCAACTAGTTCAAGTAACAGTTTTATTCATAACATTGTTTATAATGTATAGAGAAATAATAATGCCATATATATTATCTTTATATTTATTGTTTATTTTATTTTCAGTTACAACTGTAGCCATAGGCTTGTGTGCAAAATCTCTAGCTAGTAACAAAAACAAAAAAATTTATTTTCCAGTGTAATTATGGTTCCAATGTGTATGCTAGGAGGATGTTTTTGGAATAGTGATATGATGCCAAACACTTTTCAATATATATCTAATTTTGTTCCAACTACTTGGATGGTTAAGGCAATAGACGTTGTTTTGTTAGGGGGAGGAAAAATAAATTCTGTTAGTATAAATATAATAGTTATAACCTTGTTTAGTGTTGTATTTTTTCTCCTTGGAATTTTTACAAAACGAGATATTGTAGATTAAAAGACTAAACTCATTGAGGTATATTATGAAAAAAGTTAATTACATTTTCAAAGCTATCTTTTTCGGCTTTGCGTTAAGCCAATTTCAAATTAAGGGAGAACTAGATTATAAGGTAGTTGTAAGTCTTTTACTTGTCACTGCTATATGCATTGTAAAAGAGAAATTTAATGATTCAATGTACATAGTTATAGTTGAATTTTTAATCATTACATTTTCGGTATATATGAACGATATATTCATGCCATTGTACGCCATAAGTATCTTTGATTTTGTTTATGACAGGAGTTACATAGGAATAGGTTTTGTGGTAATTTCTATAATATATTTTAAAGCAAACAATGAGGCGAATTTATTAGTATTTTATGCCATAGCAGGTATTGTTGGATATTTGATTAGACAAATCAAAATTAAAGAAAAATCCTACAGGGATAGAATTGATAGCGAAAGAAGACTTCGATATGAACTGGAAATCACTAAGGTTCAGTTGTTAAATTCATCAAGGGAAGCTGTTCATATTGCAGAAATTAAAGAGAGAAATAGAATAGCTAGAAATATTCATGATAATATTGGTCATAGTTTAGCAGGTATATTTATGGAGCTTCAGGTTGTGGAAAAACTATATGGAAAAGATGATGATAAGGCAAAAGAAATGCTTAAAAGGAGTATTAATGGATTATCTGATTCTCTAAACGTGGTGAGGGATACAGTGCATAATATAAAACCAAAAGAGAATCTTGGCATAGAATATGTTACAAGGGTTATTGATGATTTTAGGTTTTGCACAGTAGAGTTTAAGCATAGCGGCGATATCAATATAGTGAAGCCACAACATATGGAACTGGTGGTAACAAATATTAAGGAAGCACTTACCAATGCTAGAAAGCATTTTAGAGCAACTAAAATGGACATAAGGTTAGACATTAATGAAAAATACATCAGGCTATTTATAAAGGATAATGGTGTTGGATGCGATAAATTAAAAGAAGGACTTGGAATAAGTGGAATTAAGGAAAGAATAAGGAATGTTGGGGGAAGCATAGCCATCAGTGGAGAAGATGGATTTTTAATAGTATGCGTTATTCCAATTGATAGTGAGGGGGGTAAAATTTTTGAAACTACTAATAGTTGATGATGATGCATTAATAAGAGAAAGTTTAAGTATATTACTTGGATTAGATGATAATATAGAGGTAGTTGGCACGGCAAGTAATGGTCAACAAGGATATGACTTATGCACAGAACTAAGACCAGATATTGTACTTATGGATGTAAGAATGCCAATTATGGATGGTGTGCTTGGAACTAAACTAATTAAATCTAGCTTTAAGAATATAAAGGTAGTTATACTCACCACATTTAAGGATGATGAGTATATAAAAGAGGCACTGAAAAACGGAGCACAAGGTTATATACTTAAGAATCAAGCCTCGGACAGTATAATTGATAGTCTTAAAGCAGTTATGAAGGGAAATATGGTTTTTGAAAAAGAGGTGGCGGAAGCAATAGCTTCACGTATTAAGTATGAAAACAAAAATAACCTAAAGGACTTTAACATGACTGAAAGGGAAATGGATATATTGAGACTCATAGGTGAAGGGTTATCAAATAAGGAGATTTCCTCAAAGCTTTATTTAGGTGAAGGGACTATAAGAAATTATATTACTAATCTACTGGAAAAACTTGAGCTTCGTGATAGGACGCAACTTGCTATATTTTATTTGAAAAGTTTTTAATTTTAATATTAAGGTATCTCCTTTGCAAAATAACAGTTAGCACACCATTTTATTTTGCAAAAGAGATGCCTTAATCACTAAAACTGTGCATAAGTGCAGAAAAAATAAATTAATAGGGGGAGAATGCAACATGAAAAACGATAATAATTTAGATTTAGTAAAAATATTGGGGAATAAAACTAAAATAGAGAGAGCTAACTGTATAGATGTAACAATAAAACAAATACCAGATTTAGATGAAGATGGTGTGCTAGACCCAAGAGTATACAAGATAATGACAGAAACTAGAGAAAATTATAAAAAAGAAAAGGACAACTTTGTTTTTAATGGTTATCCAATAGGCGAAATGAGACAATCTATGGGCTGGGATAATAAGGATATAACAACTAGAGAAATTACAACAGTTTACAAGAATATAAAAGGTGAAAACGGAGATATACCAATAAGAATATACACTCCAAAAGAAAATAAAGGTAAAATGCCATGTTTGATATTTTTTCATGGTGGTGGATTCATTGGTGGTACAGTAGATGTACTAGAAAATCCATGCAAAGCCATAGCTGATAAGGCAAGTGCTGTAGTGATTTCAGTAGACTATAGACTAGCTCCAGAAAATCCATATCCAAAGGGATTTGTAGACTGTTTTGATGCTGTTAAATACGCATATAGCAAACCAAGTGAGTTAAATATAGATAAAGAAAAAATATGCGTTTCAGGAGATAGTGCAGGTGGCAATTTTGCAGCAGTATGTTCTTTAAAAGATAGAAACGAAAAAACAAATATGATAAAATATCAGGCACTAATTTATCCAGTAGTTATACTTACAAATAAAAATGGACAAGAATATAATTGGAATATTTCACAATATAATATAAAAAACAATGATAAAATGATAAAAGAATGTGTACTTGGATTAAGTAGTAATAATGCTATGCATGATTTATATATTCAAGGCGCTAATTCTGAAGACATATATATTTCACCATTACTTGAAAAGGATTTCAGCAATTTGCCAAAGACACTAGTAATAAATGCAGAATATGATTATTTAAGAGTACAAGGAGAAGTATATGTTAAGAAATTAATTGAGGCAGGTGTAAATGCTAGAAATATAAGATATAATGGTATAGATCATGCTTTTATTGATAAATGTGGAATTTATCCACAAGCTGAAGATTGTTTTAATGAAATTGCTAAGGACATTAAGAATCTATAGAATTTTAAGGCATCTTTCTCAAAATAGACGGGTATATTGACTTGTTAATTTTCAAAAGATTCCTAAAAATATACATGGTACAACATGTAAAATTGAAAATATATGGAGGATGATTAAAATGTATCATAAAAAAATAAAAGGATTTACGAAAGATTTTTTATGGGGAGCATCTACGTCAGCATATCAAGTAGAAGGGGCTTTTAATGAAGATGGAAAAGGTTTATCTGTTCAGGATATAGCAAAATATCCTGAAGGAACAACTGATTTTAAAGTTGCCAGTGATTTTTATCATACGTATAAAGAAGATATTAAGTTGTTTTCAGAAATGGGTTTTAAAGCATTTAGATTTTCTATTGCATGGACAAGAATCTTGCCAAATGGTACTGGTGAAATAAATCAAAAAGGAATAAAATTTTATAATAATTTGATTGATGAATTGTTATCCTATGGCATAGAACCTATTGTTACAATGTACCACTTTGATTTACCCGTAGAAATTGAAAAAAAAGGTGGATGGTCAAATAGAAAAACTATTGATGCTTTTGACAATTATGCTAAAATTTTGTTCGAGAATTTTGGAGATAAAGTGAAATATTGGCTTACAATTAATGAACAAAATATGATGATTTTATTTGGAGCTGTTTTAGGAACTACCGGTTCGGATGGAGAGAATCCAGCTAAAAAATTATATCAGCAAAATCACCATATGTTACTTGCACAAGCTAAAGCAATGAAGCTTTGTCACGATATGTGTCCTAAAGCTAAAATTGGACCAGCACCTAATATTAGTTCTGTTTATCCTGCAACTTCAAAGCCAGAAGATGTACTTGCAGCTTCTAACTTTTCATCAATAAGGAATTGGTTATATTTAGATGCAGCTGTATTTGGTAGATATAACAGTGTGGCATGGAGTTATATGGAGGAAAAAGAATGTACTCCAATTATTGAAGAAGGAGATATGGATATATTAAAAGATGCAAGCCCAGATTTTATTGCTTTTAATTATTATGCATCTTCTACAGCAACTGAAAGTATAAAGAATAAAGGCAATGATAAATCTAAGGCTGATCAACAAGGTGCTTTTGAGGAACAAGGAGTATTTAAGGGAACATCGAATCCTAATTTAGAAAAAAGTGAATTTGGATGGGAAATAGATCCTGTTGGTTTTAGAAATACTTTGCGTGAATTAAATGAAAGATATGATTTACCGTTAATTGTTACAGAAAATGGGCTAGGTGCCTTTGATAAATTGGAAGATGGAGAGATAATCAATGACGATTATCGTATTGATTATCTTAGCAAACATATTGAACAAGCAAAACTTGCTATAAATGACGGGGTCAAGCTTTTTGGATACTGTCCATGGTCTGCTATTGACCTTGTTAGTACACATCAAGGTTGTAACAAACGTTACGGTTTTATATATGTTAATAGGGATGAATTTGATTTAAAAGATTTAAGGAGAATTAAGAAAAAAAGCTTCTATTGGTATAAGGACGTAATAAAGAGTAACGGGGATAAGGTTTAAGTTACAAGTTACAAGTTACAAGCTAATAGACCCCCTCAAGAAGCTGGACTACACACTCGAATGAAGGTAGAATAAAAAAGTAGTGTTTAGGGGGTAAATTATGACTACTAGATTTACAAGAAAGTTCACAGAAGAAGAGAGAGTTGCAATTGTTGAAGAAGCTTTGGAATACGGGAGTAATGCTTTAGTTGCAGCAAAGCATGAGCTTAATCCTGGTCAAGTTGCAAATTGGAAAGGTAATTATAGAAGATATCAACAGACACTGAAGCCGAAGGAACCAAAAGAAGAGAACATCATTGTAAATTACAAAACTGAGTACAAGAAATTAATTGATGAAAATAAGGAAAAAGATTTAGAAATAGCAATATTAAGAGATCTACTAAAAAAAAAGAAGACGATATAGACTACTACGAATATGCTGAACAATGTATTTCTTGTGGAGCGCCAGTGATTGCTATTATTAGAATACTAGGGCTAAAAAAGTCAACGTATTATCGAAGACAAAAGGTTATAGCAGAAGGCGATAAGCCGGTTAGAAGGGAAAATGGTATTATACCAGGATTTAGTTATAATCTTAATAATGTAAAAATAAATGACTTAGAAATACAGAAATATATAAGTAAAATAAAATCTGAAGAGTTTGGTAGACATTATGGATACAAGAAAGTATCATCTGTACTTAAGCGAAAATATTGTTTAAAGATAAATAAGAAAAAGGTTTATAGATTAATGAATTCAATGGGAATGTTAAGAGATAAAATGGAGCGTGTTAGCAAATATAAACGTATTTGTAAAAACCATTTAATTAATCATTCCAATGGATTATGGGAGATGGATACAAAATATATTTATATTGCAGGCACACGTCAGGTGGCTTATTTGACCTCAATAATAGATGTGTTTGACCGAAACATTGTATCTTGTAAAATGTCGCTCTCTGCCAATACTGAGACAGCTCAGGAAGTGATGCTTGCCGCATTATATAATAGGGACATTAAAAATAGTGTGACAGGACTTACAATGCGGACAGATAATGGGTCACAGTTTATCGCACATAAATTCGAAAAAATGTGTATAAAGGAAAACTTAATACACGAAAGAATCCCTGTGCATAGCCCCAATTATGATGCACATATAGAGTCATATCATAGATACCTTCAAGACGAATGCCTTGCAGGTAGGATATTCAACACTTTAGAAGAAGCAAGGGCTGTTGTCTTTAATTATGTTAATGGTTACAATACTATACGAGTTCATTCATCGATAGATTACAGAACTCCATTTGAGTTCTATAATTTGAAAAATTCAAATTTTAAGAATGAGCTAGTAATTAGATTATAAAGTCCCATCTGAGGGGGCCAATCCGCAAGTGACAAGTGACAAGTTACAAGTTAAAAATTTTTGAATTTTTAGAGGATGCAAGTGGAGTTGTGAAGACAAAGCTACTTGTATCCTTATTTTATTTTTTTGATTTAGATGAAAATAGTGTTAACTTGTAAATGTTAATTAGAATACTGGTTTGCAATTTTACACAAATTTCTTTCAGATGCCTAAAATGACAATTGTCATAAACATATATGCTAATAGTAACTATCTCATTAGGTCCAATTTTTGTATTATATAAATATGAAGAAGAGATACAAGCACTCAGATGCCTAAAGTGGAGCTTGAATTGAATTTATAGGAGGATTTATTATGTTATTAGAAATCAAGAACCTTCAGAAAAAATACAAAGACTTTGTTGCAGTGGATAATTTAAATTTGAAAGTTGAAGAAGGACAAATTTATGGACTGCTAGGACCAAATGGAGCAGGAAAGTCTACAACTATAAATGCTATATGTGGGTTAACAAAAGTAGATAGCGGAGAGATTATGGTATTTGGTAAAAAGTTTAAGCAACATGAAAGGGAAATAAAAAAGAATATAGGAGTTGCTCCACAGGATATTGCAGTGTTTGACGAGCTTTCTGCCTATGAAAATGTAGCTTTCTTCGGTAGGTTAAATGGTTTAAAAGGCTCACTTTTAAAGGAAAGAGTTAAGGAGTCACTGGATTTTACTGGATTATGGGATAGACAAAAGGATAAACCATCGCAATATTCAGGTGGAATGAAAAGAAGACTTAATATAGCTTGTGCCATAGTTCATAGGCCCAAGCTAATTATCATGGATGAGCCTACTGTGGGTATAGATCCACAATCAAGAAATCATATTTTGGAGTCAGTTAAGAAACTTAATGAGCTTGGGTCCACAATAATATATACATCACATTACATGGAGGAAATAGAGCAACTATGTACAAAGATAACCATTATTGATCATGGCAAGGAAATTGCCACTGGTACTACAGATGAATTAAAAGAATTAATACTAAATGACGAGAGTGTGGAGCTAGAACTATCGCATGTTGATGATGTATTAATTAAAGGCATAGAGGGTATTAAGGGAGTTAAAACCTGTGAAGTGGATGGAAATACAATAATAGTGGTGTCTGAAAAAAACAGTGAGAATATAACTGCAATTACTGGTAAGGCAGCTGAATTTAAGAGTAAAATCATTTCTATTGTTGTTGAAAAACCTACGTTAGAAAGGGTGTTTTTAACGCTTACAGGAAGAAAGTTAAGAGATTAACATTAAGGAGGTTAGTAAATTGAAAGTATTTTATATAGCGCTCAGTGTAATTCAGAGAAATTTACGTGATAGGAAGACGCTTATTACTACATTATTATTGCCAATAGTTTTGATACTGATTTTAGGAAGTGCTCTTAAAAGTACAGATACCTTTTCTGTTAAAGACCTAGGAAAAACAACTGTATACTATTTAAATAGTGATAATAAAGATATATCAAAGAATTTTGATGATTTTCTTAAAGACAAGGATATTAAGGATATGCTTGATGTTAAAAAAGCAAGTAACTATAACCAAGGCGTTAAACTTGTGAATGAGGGAAAAGTCACGGCTCTTATATATATTGATAAAGATTATTCAAGTAATATAAGCAAAGACAAAAAAGGAAAAATCAACATCTATGAAAATAAAAGTGATTCTGTTAGGAATACTATTGTACAGAGTATAATTGATAGCTACAATGATGGCGCAAACACTACAATGGTTGCTTCTAAAATAGCGAATAAAAGGTTTAAATATACTACAAGTGAAAATATTCATGAAAATTTTCTAAGCATAGAGGGCAAGAGCCCTAGAGCTATAGATTATTATGCGGTAACCATGCTAGTAATGACGCTTATGTATGGTGCCATGTATGGCTGTGCTGAATTAGATGATATGTTCTTTAATAACATTGGTAAAAGGATAAAGACAACATCAACTGGGGCTTTTGAGCATCTGTTTGGTGTATTGCTTGGAGCTATATTTACATTACTACTTCAAGCTTTGGTTCTGATTTTATTTACTAAATATGTTTATGGTGCAAATTGGGGAGGTCATCCACTTATAATATTTGCTACAATGCTTGCATTGTCTGTACTGTCAACAGCAATAGGAGTTATGTTTGCATCTGTTATGGGAGATACGGATAAAGCATCGGGAATTTTAAGAATAATTGTACCAATATTCACTTTTGTGTCTGGAGGATATATAAAGATGTCTATGGGTAATAATATACTCATTAATTATGTACCAAATCAATTGGCACAAACAGCACTGTTTAATGCAATTTACGGTGGTTCACTTTCTGTGGCAGGTCAATCAATAATAACAATGTTTATAATTGCGATAATTGCTTTTGTAATAGCCGCAGTTGGTGGAAGGAGGAAGATAGCATGACAATATTTTTTAATAATTTAAAGAGGATATTTAGAAAAAAAACTAACTTAATAGTTATGTTTGTTATTCCTATTGCATTTACGGCCATTATAGCAAATATGTATAGTTCAGGTAGTACTGGTTTTAATATAGGATTTGTTGACAATGATAATACTAAACTCACTTCTATGCTAAAAGAAACATTAAAGGCAAAGGGAACAATTAATGAAATAAAACAGGATGAAATTAAGGATGCTATCATTGATAAAAGTATTGATACGGCAGTTATAATCCCAAAAGGTTTTACTGACAGTATATTAAACAATAATAATTCAAGTAAGATTCAAATGTATAGTATTAAAGGAACAAATAATGATTCATCCATAAACTATCTAGTGAACAGTTTTACAAATGCAACTAAAAATATATCAGTAGCAGCAAATGGAGATAGCAGTAAATTTTATCAGGGTCTAAGGGATTATGAAAAGGGGAGTTTTGCATCACGGATTAAATATAGCGATGGAGAAAATTACAAGATTGCGGCTTCATCAAGTTCTTTAGGTTTTTTAGTAATGAGCATGATATATCTCAGTACTATGGTAACCACATTGATTTTAAGGGATAAAGCGTCAGGGACATATAATAGGATATTTGCTAATGGAATTAAAGCTGGAGACTATATGTTTCAATGTATATTAAGTTTTATAGTTGTGAATTTAATACAGATTGCAGGAGTTTTATTGATAATGAAAAATGTGTTTCACAGTGATTTAGGCCCATCATTAATCAATTTGTTTGTAGTATTTGCTGTGTTTGGTATTGCGTGTGTGGCACTTGGGGTGGCTATATGCAATAGATCTAAGACTTTAAAACAAGCAAATGCCACCATGGCACTGGTAAGCACACCTATAGTAATGCTTGGAGGGTGTTTCTGGCCAAGAGATATAATGGGAAGTACACTTCAGAATATATCAAATTTTGTACCTTCTACTTGGGTGATGAAAGCACAAAATAAAATTTTGAGTGGCAGCTCACTAATGGGTGTTTCACAAGAACTTGCAGTTTTAATGCTATTTGCAGTTGTTTTCTTTATAATAAGCAGGAGTAAAAAAGTTAAAAGTTAAAAGTTAAGAGTTAAGAGTTAAGGAAGATTTTTCGGGGAAAACCGAAAAATCAATAAAATGGGGATGGAGGTAGATTTGTGTACACAAATCTACTTCCATCCCTATTTTATTTTAAGGAAATTATAATAGAACTTAAATTGTCACTTGTAACTAATAGAATTATGTGGCAAATTTCTATGTTTTGAGGCAAACTTTTTTTTACTTTTTAGTAATTAATATAAGTAATAAGGTGAATTCTAAATAAAAAAATTATCATACTGATAATTTATAAAAATATACAATATGTGCAATATCAAGGCATATGATTGCTATCTTATCAAAATAATAATAAATTTATTGACAATAAGATAATTATACGATAGAATAGAAAACAATGTGATTATATTATTTATAACAAAGGTCTTATTGTTAATCATAATTTTCATACATAAAAAGCGGAGGAGGAATTCTTTATGAACGGAATAAATACAGGAGATACAGCTTTTGTTCTTTTCGCAACAGCACTAGTTATGCTAATGACGCCGGGACTTGCATTGTTTTACGGGGGAATGGTTAGAAGAAAAAATGTATTAAGTACAACTATGCATAGTTATGTTGCAATTGTAATAGTATCATTACAGTGGATACTAATTGGGTATACATTAGCGTTTGGTAAGGATATTAATGGACTTATAGGTAATTTTCAATTTGCAGGGCTAAGAGGTGTTGGATTCGCACCAAATGCTCAGTATGCAGCTACAATACCACATCAAGCATTTATGTTATTTCAGTTAATGTTTGCAATTATAACTCCAGCATTAATTTCAGGAGCAATTGCTGAACGAATGAAATTTATGTCTTTTGTAGTATTTCTATTACTTTGGACTACTCTAGTTTATGATCCACTAGCTCATTGGGTATGGGGAGTTAATGGATGGATAAAAAATTTTGGAGCACTAGACTTTGCTGGTGGAGACGTTGTTCACATAAGTTCAGGTGTGTCAGCACTGGTGGTAGCCATAATGCTTGGTGGCAGGAAGAGAAAAAAATCAGTTACCCCACATAATATACCAATGACAATGCTAGGAGCAGCACTGCTTTGGTTCGGATGGTTTGGCTTTAATGCAGGTAGTGCTCTTGGAATAAATAGTTTAGCGTTAAATGCTTTTATTACAACAAATACAGCAGCAGCAGCATCAGCGATTGCATGGGCAGTATGTGAGTATATTCATAGAAAGAAAGTAACATCTTTAGGAATTGCCACTGGAGCAGTAGCAGGATTAGTTGCAATAACGCCAGGTGCAGGCTATGTAAGTCCATTAGCTTCTATCTTAATAGGATTAATTGGAGGAGCAATTTGTTTCTCGTCTGTTACATTCTTAAAAGCAAAATTAGGTTATGATGATGCCCTTGACGCTTTTGGATGTCATGGTGTCGGAGGAATTTGGGGCGGGATTGCAACAGGTATATTTGCCTGGAAGGGTATAAATCCGGCTGGCGATAATGGTCTCATTCATGGTAATATATCATTAGTAGGAAAACAATTAGTAGGAATCGGTGCAACGGTTGTTTATGCAGCAGTAGTTACATTTATAATATTAATAGTAATAAAAAAGGTTATGGGACTCAGAGTTACTGAAGAAGAAGAACAAGCAGGCCTAGATGTTTCTTCACATGGTGAAGATGCATACGGTGGTTTAAACTAAGAAGGTGTTTTTTTAAAATTCGAAAATGAGAGAGGAGGATTTATTATGGGTGAAAAGCTTACAAAGATAGATATTATTACTTCTCCAAGTAGGTTTGATGATTTGAAGGATGCATTGAGTGAAATAGGTATTACAGGTATGACGGTTACGAATGTTTTGGGGTGTGGAATGCAAAAAGGACACAAGGAATACTATCGAGGAAATACAGTAGAAATGAATTTATTACAAAAGGTGAAAGTGGAGATAGTAGTAAGCGATGTGCCAGTTAAGGATGTTGTAGATGTAGCAAAGAAAGTATTACATACAGGGCATATTGGTGATGGTAAGATTTTTGTATATGAAGTTCAAAATGTTATTCGTGTAAGTACAGGAGACGAAGGAAAAGCGGCTCTTCAGTACAGAGACAAAGAAAAAGACGCTAACAAATAGGCAAAATTTAATCTAAGAAGCGTATCTTTTTCTAGTTAAGAGTTAAGAGTTAAGAGTTAAGGAAGATTTTCTGCTGACGCAGAAAAATCAATAAAATTCAAGGGGATGTAAGTAAATTTGTTTACACAAATCTACTTACATCCTTTATTTTAAACAATTAATGGCACATTGATTAGAGGTATTAACAGCTTTGATTTTATTGCCAACATATCCTAGATGTAGTATCGTATATTTTATTCATCGGAGGGTATATAAATAACTATATGCTGGATAAGGTGGCTTAATAATGCCAACTGTGCTATCCAGCATTTTTGCGTTTAGGAGGTTTATATATCATGGAACAACAGAACAATTTAGTAGAGGGAAATGTTGTAAAAACATTATTAAAATTTGCAGCTCCGTTTTTACTAGCCAATTTACTGCAAGCTCTATATGGTGCAGCTGATTTATTAATTGTTGGGCAGTTTTCTAGTTCAGCAGAAGTTTCGGCTGTAGCCACAGGAAGTCAATTTATGCAGACAATAACTGGAGTTATCGTTGGAATAAACACAGGGGCAACGGTTTTAATTGGCCAATATTTTGGGAAAAAGAAGTACCAAAACATAGCAGATACAATAGGAACTATGATTTGTATATTTTGTATAATTGCCGCTATTTTAACTGTAGTTATGTTGGTGTTTACAGGGAACATTACAGCATTAATGCGCACACCAGCTCAGGCAATTCAATATACTAAACAGTTTATATTAATCAGTTCTTGTGGTATTTTATTCATTGTTGGGTACAATACGGTAAGTGGTATTTTAAGAGGGTTAGGTAATTCAAAAGCACCATTATTTTTTATTGCAGTAGCTTGTGTAATTAATATTGCCATGGATTTAATTTTAGTTGGTGCTTTTCACATGGGAGCTGCAGGAGCCGCAATTAGTACTATAACTGCCCAAGCTGCCAGCTTTACACTTGGGGTTAGATTTTTAAAAAAGACGGGGTTTACATTTGAATTTAATCATACTCATATAAAACTTCAAGCAGCTAAGGTAAAAATGATATTTAAGTTGGGATTACCAATAGCATTACAGGATGGTTTAGTAAATATTGCTTTTCTCCTAGTTACAGCCATTGTTAATACAATGGGACTTACTGTTTCCGCATCTGTAGGTGTTGTAGAAAAGATAATTGTATTTACAATGATTCCACCATTTGCATTTGCTTCAGCAATCTCAGTAATGACAGCACATAATATGGGTGCTGGAGAACCTAAAAGGGCAAAAGAAAGTTTGTACACAGGTATTGGATTTTCTTTAATCTTCGGCATAATATGTTGTATATATTCACAATTGAATCCTAAATCACTGATAGCATTGTTTTCAACAGATAGAGCGGTAATAGATACAGCTGCACTATATCTGAAATCATACAGTATCGATTGTATCTTGGTCTGTTTTGTATTTTGTATAAACTCATTTCTCGTTGGTTGTGGCAATTCAATGTTTCCAATGATTCAGAGCATGATTTCTACATTTCTTATTCGTATCCCTGTTCCTTATGTTTTAAGTAAAATGCCAGGGGTTACACTATACCAAATTGGGTTTGCATCTCCTTTGGCAAGCGCATTATCAATTGTTATGTGTATGATTTACATGAGGTATGGGAAATGGGTCAAAAGGCTATGCAACAGTAGAAATTAAATCCTATTGTTACATAGCCTTCTTTTATTCGATGACTACCCGCTCTAATACTCTCACCTAGTATTCCAAGAATTCTCTCTATTTAGGATGCAGATGTGTTTATGTCATTTTTTAAATATTCGCCTGTAGTTTTTTTATATTTTTTAATTATCATTACCATAATAGGTGAAGATATCATTTGTACTACTGCATAAAATGTAGATGGTATTACTATTGAAGAATTAAGTTTCATGGTGTCAACCGATGCAGACGCAATGCCAAATTCTTTACTACTTACAAGAAATAAAAGAGGCAAAAATACTTTGTTTTGTTTGAAGATGAGTTTTGTTATAAATGCCAAAATATAGCCAAAAACATTAAGTGCTATTTCCACAAGTAATATGAGAAATGCAAACATTTTAAGAGCAATTATAGCTTCAGCATTGGATGATACAACTACAAAAAGCAAAATTATGTAACATAGAGAGGCACTACCAGACCAAATTTGTTCTCTTCTTTTTATCCATGTTGAAAAATAATTTAATAAAATACCCAGGGCTACTGGTATTAAAATAATTACAGATAATTCAATAACAAGATATGATGTTGGTACTTTAAATGCTACTCCACCTAGTAATCTTAATACATTAGGAAGAATAAAAGGTGTTAGAAACATTTGAGTAACGAGCATAGCAGTTGCTAAGGCGGTACTTCCACCTACAAGATAAACCATAAGTGGAGCTGAAATGTCGGCTGGAAGACTACCTAAAAGTAATTGTCCAGTGCTAATATCATTTGATTTTAAGAAGACTTTTGAAAGCAGTAAAGAGAATAATACCATTGGAACAAATTGAAGGAAAGCACTCCATAAAATTATTAATGGATATTTTTTGATTTGTTTAATATCCTCTATTTTAATTGTCATACTTACATTTAACACCATGATAGCAAGTACGGGGGTAACAATCCATCCTAAATTCGATCCGATCTGAGGAAATATAAGCGAGAAAGCACCTACTATTAGTACCATATGTAGCAGATGATTTGAAATCCATTCTAATATTTTAATCATATACTTACCTCCTAATTTATAAATTATCTTTCTTTAATAATAATATTATAATATATTTTTTTTGTTAATATGCAATAGTATTTGTAATCCAAACCACAAATTTAAATAGAAATTATTAATTATATCATGCAATTTATATTAAATTAATTATTAAAATGTATAAAAATTGATAATTTATCATTTTGGGTATTGAATTTATGAAACCATATGTTATAATAAGGATAAGTTGATGATTTGATATTATTAATAGAAAAAAAATATGCTATTAGCAATATTTAAACATACAATTTGATGAAATAATAAAATAGCTTCACTAATCTGTTAATAAGGGTGGCCACTCTATTAAAATAGCCGTTATGATAATTACTTTTTTTATTAGTTTTAAAAGTCTGTTTATAAAATATTATTTGAATTTAAGAGAAATTAAGAATAGGGGGAATTTTTCATGTCAGAGAAAACAGAATTAAAGAAAACCTTAGGATTAACTGGTGTTACAATGAATGCAATGGCATTAATTGCACCTGGAGCATTTTTATGGCTTACTTTTCAAATACAAGCATCTCAAGTTAACAGCGCAGGTACAACTACAGCAGAAGATATGTTTGCAGGTCTTGTAGTAGCATTGATATTGGCATTCTTAACAGCAATTTCTTATTCTAAGTTATCTGAATTATATCCAGAAGCAGGAACAGGGAGTTCATATTACTTTGCAGAAAGGGCACTTATAAATGATAGTTCAAAAATATCTGCTTTTTCAAGAGTTTCAAAGTATATTATAGGATGGTTTTCACATGTATACTATTGGGTATATCCTGGCGTAATGGTAGCAATGATGGCAACATTAATAACTTATATATTTAGTCAATTTGGAATTAATGTACCGGTTTTTGGTCAAGTTGTAATAGCTATAGTGTTTGCAGCTGTTACTGGTGCCGTTGCATACAGAGGTATTAATGGTTCAACGCTTTCAAGTATAGTAATTAATATAGTACAAATAGTTACCCTTGTATTTGTTACTATACTTGCATTGATTTATAGATTTACTAATCCAGAACATGTACAGTTCGTACACTCAAGTATTACATCAGTAGTTGCGCCACATAGTATATCCAATGTATTATTTCAAGCAACTATTTCAATATTACTATTAGTTGGATTTGAATCAGCTACAGCTTTAGCTGGGGAATCAAAATCACCTAAACATGTAAGCAGAGGGGTTATATTATCTCTAGCAATTCAAGGTCTATTATGTTATCTTTTTGAATATATTGGAGCAAATTCATGGTTGAATACATCGTATAAGATTACAGATTCAGCAGGCAAGGTTCAAACTGGTATAGGTGCAGCAGCAGCATCAAGTGCGCCAATTGGAGATATGGTAAAGAATCTTGGCAATGTATTATTGAATCATTCAGGTTTTGTGCTTATGATTATAGTGGCTATATCTGTTGCTATGGCTGTTTTTGGTAGTACTCTTGCTTGTATGAATACCGCAGTAAGAATAACTTACGCTATGGCAAAAGATGACGAAGTTCCATCAGTTTTAGGTGCATTACATCCACAATATGCTACACCTCGTACCGCTGTTTGGATAATAACTATTGTATCAGCTATCATTGGTGGAATTGGAGTTATATCTGTTACTAACTTAACAGCTGTAACCTTAATATCAAATATAGGAACATTTGTACTATATGGTTTGACAAATTTAATTGCACTAGTAGCATTTAGACGTAGCCCTAAGCGTAATCCACTGACTCATATTATTGTTCCAATTTTAGGTTTTCTCGCAAACCTAGCAATGTTACTTGCAGTACTATATTTAGGTATTTTAGGTGGAGGAGCAACACAGGTTGCATCAATTGCAGCTATTTTAGTATCAGTGGCGTGGATGTTAATAGGTATTGTCTATTTGAATTTTAATAGTAAAAAATTAAATCGTCCTATTGTTCTTAAGGAGTAATCAAAAACTATAATTAAGTACTAAATGGGT
Source organism: uncultured Clostridiaceae bacterium (assembly GCA_963725425.1). Taxonomy (GTDB): domain Bacteria; phylum Bacillota; class Clostridia; order Clostridiales; family Clostridiaceae; genus Clostridium_I. The sequence continues at coordinate 798,333 of CAVRYJ010000031.1, read as the reverse complement.
ATGTCTAAACTTAGGCTCAGAATTGAGAGTGGAAAATTGAAAGTTAATGTCTATTTTATTGTCAGTTTTTCTTAGAAGTGCGAAGAAAAACATCATTAACTCTCAATTTTCAATTCTTAACTTTATTATTTTGCCACAGACTCATTTATTAATGTTTTTGGGGAGGGGGATACATTGGATAAATCAATGTTAAGGTTAAAAAATAATGCGAATTCTAAGCCTCTTGTAGTCCATAGCTGTACTGATATTGGAAGAATTCGTCAACAAAACGATGACTATCATGGTCATTTTATTCCAACTGATGAATCAATCATGTATAAATGGGGGAGTATTTTTGCTATAGCAGATGGTGTTGGTGGATGTGCTGCAGGTAATGTAGCAAGTGCAGAAGCGGTGAATGTTTTACTTCAAGAATATTATTTTGGAGCACATTCTGAAAAAACACCAGAACGTTTTAAAAATGCTTTTCAGTATACGGCGGTTCATTTGTATGATCTTTCTACGGGTACTAACACTGCATTTCAAAATATGAAGTGTACCCTTAGTGCACTTTTAATAAAACATGATAAATTTTTTATTACCCATATCGGAGATTCAAAGATTTTTTTAATCAGGTCAAATAAAATGGTTCAATTAACAAAGGACCACAGCTTTGTAGGTAAGTTAGTAAGACTTGGGCTTATAACTCCAGAGCAAGCTAGGGTACACCCTAATAAAAACATTTTGCTTAAAGCATTAGGTGATAGCCCTATTATGCCACCAGATTTTTATTCAGGAAAAATTATACCTGGTGATATTTTTTGTTTGGTTACTGACGGAATGTTAGAGCACGCAACTGAAAACGAATTAAAGGAATTCATACAAAAATATAATTCAGAGGAAGGTTTAAAAGGAATAGTTAGACAGCTAAATCAGCGTGGTGGATTTGATAATATGACAATAATGACAGTTGAAGTAAATAAATTAGTTTGAAAATTAAATATATAATAATTCACAATAGGTGGTTTATTTGGTATATTATTATTATAAATAAAGGTGGTGTTTATTTTGACAAAAATAGAATGTATATTACGTCCTAACAATATTTTGGAAGTTAAGAATGCTTTGGGAAATATTGGTATACACGGAATGACTGTAACAGAGGCTATTGGTTGCGGTCTGCAAAAAGGACATTTAGATATTGATAATTGGAATACAGAATATAATATTACACTTTTACCTAAAACTAAAATTGAAATAGTAGTATTAGATGAGGTGGTTGATAAGGTTATAGATGTAATAATAAAAGCTACAAGGACTGGGGAAATCGGTGATGGCAAGATATTCACTTATCCTGTTGGAAATGCCATCCGTATAAGAACAGGCGAGACAGGGGATAAAGCTTTATAATATAAATTAAGGGGGGAGATAATAGGTGTTAAAACCGGAAGTTGGAACTATATTTGATAATAGATTTAAACTAGTTAGTGCTTTAGGTCAAGGCGGTTTTGCTAGTACCTTTTTAGCAGATGATTTACAAACTAATGATAAGGTTGTACTTAAGTTCCCTGATATAACACAATTAGGTGATCCGGCTGTTTATGAACGTTTTAAACGAGAGATAGCTATAGGTAAACTACTTAATCATCCTGATTTGCCACGTGCTTTGAACTATTCAGAAGGTAATCCTCCCTTTTTAGTTTTAAATTATGTTGAAGGTAAATCCATAGCTTCTGTAATGAATGATAAACGTAAATATACTGTAGATAAAATTATAGAGCTTTGCGCTAATTTGCTTGAAGTTTTGCATTACTGTCATGAGAAAGGTATTTGCCATCGGGATATAAAACCTGAAAATTTACTAATTGGAACGGATGGGCATATTAAAATAATTGATTTTGGAATTGCAGGAATGGAAGGGGCGCCAAGGGTAACATACAGAGGATTTTCAGGCTTAATGGGAACTCCTGAATATATGTCACCTGAGCAGATAAAAGGAGAACGTGGTGGCCCCAAAAGTGATATTTATGCAGTTGGATGTCTCATTTATTATCTTTTGGCTGGTATTCCTCCATATACAGGAGATAATCCACTTGCTGTAATGTATCAACATATGAATGGAAATATGAAACCATTAACGGATATTCGTAAAGATGTTAGCCCTAGCTTATATGCAGTAATTAAAAAGGCATTAAGAAGGCGTAAAGAAGAAAGATATTCATCCGCTCTGGAAATGGCTAATGATTTGAGAAATTTACAGAATGTAGATTTAAGCTTTTTAACAAAGTCCGACCCACCTCTTGCTTCAGTTGCATCTACTAAAAATTCAAGCTGGTTTATTATTATAGGTTCTATTATTTTAGTACTGGTTCTTTTAATATTATTTATTGTATTAAGGAAATAGCGGAGTAATGAACAAATGGAATGGAAGTAGTGACAACTACCTCCATTCCATTTTATTTCAAAGATTTAAGAAGGTTTTAACTTGAAACTTGTCACTGATTAAGCTTTTGCTAAGGCTTGATCCAAATCGTAAATCAAGTCATCAACGCCTTCAACACCAATAGAAAGCCTTACTAAATCTGGTGTAACTCCAGCAGATTTTTGTTCTTCTTCATTAAGCTCTGCGTGAGTTGTGCTTGCGGGGTGAATTACAAGTGATTTAGCATCAGCAACATTTGCTAATAAAGAAAATAATTCAAGACTATTAATAAATGTCTTTCCAGCTTCAAGACCGCCTTTAATTCCAAATGTAAAGATTGAACCTGCGCCCTTTGGTAGATATTTTGCAGATAATTCTTTATATGGGCTACCTTCTAGTTCAGGATAGTTTATCCACGATACTTTTGGGTGTTTACTTAAGTAGTCAACTATTTTTCTTGTATTAGATACATGTCTTTCAACTCTTAGAGATAGTGACTCTAGACCTTGAAGGAATGTGAATGCACTTTGTGGGCTTAGAGTTGCACCAGTGTTTCTAAGTAGTTGAACTCTAGCTTTTAAAGCAAAAGCAGGTGCACCTAAATCAGCATATACCAGTCCATTGTAGCTTTTATCAGGGGTTGTAAAATCAGGGAATTTCCCACTGGCTCTCCAGTCAAATTTACCAGCATCAACTAAAACTCCACCAATTGTAGTTCCATGTCCGCCGATGAATTTAGTTGCAGAGTGAACAACTACGTCTGCACCATATTCTATTGGTCTTACTAGGTAAGGAGTACCAAAGGTATTATCAATAATAAATGGTATTTTATTTTCGTGTGCAATCTTAGCAACTGCTTCTATATCCAAAACGTTAATTCTTGGATTACCAATTGTTTCAGCGTAAACAGCTTTTGTTTTATCTGTAATAGCGCCTCTGAAGTTTTCAGGATCGTCTGGATCAACAAAAATTGTTGTAATTCCAAGCTTTTTTAAAGTTATTGAAAATAATTCATAAGTTCCACCATATAATGTACTAGCTGCGACAATTTCATCACCAGCACTAGCCACATTTAGTATTGAATAAAAAATTGCGGCAAGTCCTGAAGCAGTAGCAAGTCCTGCAACGCCACCTTCAAGTTCTGCTATTCTCTTTTCAAAAACATCAGTTGTTGGATTCATAATTCTTCCATAAACATTACCAGGTTTTTTTAATTGGAACAGGTCAGCAGCATCATCTGCATTATCAAATACAAAAGATGTTGTTTGATAAATTGGAACAGCCCTTGAATGGGTTGTTGGATCCACCACTTGTCCTGCATGTACTTGTAAAGTTTCAAATGATAATTTTCTTTCACTCATTTTAATCTCTCCTCTAATTTTTATAATTTATATTTTTATTTCTTTGCTAACAATTTTAAAGTTTATTTAGATCATAAGGTGTTTCTTGATAAACATAATAATTAAGCCAATTTAAAAACAACAAGTTTGCGTGACTTCTCCAAGTTGACAATGGAGCTAAATTAACGTCATCATTAGGAAAGTAATTTTTGGGTATATCAATATTAATGCCACTTGAAGTATCTCTAACATATTCATCTTTTAAAGATAGTAGATCATATTCTGAGTGACCAGTTACAAAAATTTGCCTACCACCATTAGTAGCAACTATATATGGACCTGACTCCTTTGATTCAGCTAAAATCGTGAGTTCAGGAATTTTTTCTATATCTTCTTTTAAAAATTCTGTATGCCGTGATTGTGGCACATAAAATATGTCATCAAAGCCAGAGAGTAACCTCACATTTTTTCTATTTACTTTTTGAGGAAAAATTCCAAACAACTTTTGGCGGAGATTATGCTTTGGAACTCCAAAATGATAGTAGAGACCTGCCTGAGATGCCCAACATATGTGGAATGTTGAGTATACATTTTTAAGGCTCCAATCCATTATTTCAGTTAATTCATCCCAATAATCTATGGTCTCAAATTGAAGCAGTTCTACAGGTGCTCCTGTTATTATCATCCCATCAAATTTTCTGTGCTTTATTTCATTAAAAGTTTGATAATATTTAAAAAGGTATGCCTCAGAAGTGTTCTTTGACATATGGGTTTTGGGATATATTAATGTTATATCAACCTGTAGTGGTGAATTGCCTAGAAGTCTAAGCAATTGAGTTTCTGTAACTGTCTTTACTGGCATAAGATTTAGTATAACTATATTAAGAGGTCTTATATCCTGTTTTACAGCTCGATGCTCATTCATGACAAATATATTTTCAGCGGCTAATGTTTTAACAGCGGGCAGATCGTTAGGAATATTTATTGGCATAAAAACCCTCCTTAATTTATGATAATATACTTTTCATATTTGCATAATAGGTAAAATGAGAAAACTAAACTATAAATAATAAATACTGGTAATAAAAAAGTTGCCTTCCATAAGGAAAACAACTTTGTAAAGTCGTAATTCTCCTTATCTATCAGAAATAATCTGTTGGATTTAACACCATACATTCAAATGAAAAATGTTGGTTGTCGGGTTTCATAGGGCCAATCCCTCCACCGCTCTTGATAAGATTTATTTAATTTACTATATACTACACTAAAGAAAAATATTTGTCAACATAAATTATTAGAAATTTGGAGAAGTCTGATCGAATTGTGATAATGTCTTATTATACCGAATTTGATTATGTCCCAAAAAGAATGTAGTATAATAAAACCTCATGACTAAGAAATGAGGTGGACAAAATCAGAAAGGTAGATTTAAGGATGAATGAAAATGCAAAATATAAAATAATAAAAAAATTAGTAGATATTAATGGCAATAAGCGAAGAGCAGCTATAGAACTTAATTGCACTGTTAGACATATTAATAGAATGATTATTGGCTATAAAGAAAAAGGAAAGAACTTTTTTATCCATGGAAACCGTGGCGTAAAACCTGCACACGCTTTACCAGATGCTACAAGACAAACTATTGTTGATTTATATCGCACAAAGTATGAAGACAGCAATCTGATTCATTTTTCAGAGCTATTAAAAGATTTTGAAGGAATTACAGTTTCATCAAACACTGTACGTTCTATCCTTTTACAGGAATTCATCCTGTCACCAAAGGCAAATCGTGTTACTAAAAAAGCTTTACAAGCAAAACTAATAGATATGGGAAAATCTACAAAATCGAAGGAAAAAGCTAGTATTATTCAGAGCTCCATTCTTGCTATTGAAGAAGCACATCCTAGACGCCCGAGATGTGCATACTTTGGAGAAATGCTACAGATGGATGCATCTGTTCATCTTTGGTTTGGTGAGTCCAAGAGTCAACTCCATATCGCTGTAGACGATTCTACCGGAGCTATTGTAGGCGCTTATTTTGATGCCCAAGAAACGCTAAATGGATATTATCATGTACTTGAGCAAATATTGAAAACCTACGGTATTCCATATATGTTTTACACCGATAGGCGTACAGTTTTTGAGTATAAACAGAAAAGATCCCCTTCTATCGAAGAGGACACTTTCACTCAATTTGGCTATGCATGCAAACAACTTGGAATCGATATTAAAACCACCAGTATTCCACAAGCTAAGGGACGAGTGGAACGAATGTTCCAAACACTGCAATCAAGACTCCCAATTGAATTGCGCTTAGCCGGAGTAGGCACACTTGAGCAAGCAAATGAATTTTTAAACTCCTACATAAAAAAATTCAATGCTCAGTTTGCGCTACCATTAGATAATATCAAATCTGTATTTGAAACACAACCTAGTATTGAAAAAATCAATTTAACTCTTGGTGTACTTGCTGGTAGGAAAGTAGACAATGGGAGTTGTGTAAAATACAATAAAGGATATTATCTTCCTGTGGATGCTAAGGCTCACCCTGTGTATTATCATAAAGGTACCTGCGGTATAGTAATAAAGGCGTTTAACAATGAGCTATATTTTTGTGTAAATGAAAAAGTTTATGCTCTTGAATTGCTTCCAGAGCATGTTCCCTCATCAAGGAACTTTGACCTTGCGGTGATCCCTAAGACTCCTAAAAAACGCTACATACCACCGATGAATCACCCATGGAGGAAAGCATCATTTGAAGGGTACTGTAACAAACAGGCTCATCGCCAAAAGGAAGCATAGCATAAAAAAACTAAAAAAATCTTTTTACTTAAAAAAATTAAGTTGTAAGATGTGTTTGCTATACCCAAAAATAAGGTTAAAAGCGTAACAAAGCACCAGCTATTGCTGGTGCTAATAATTAAAACTTTTTGGGACATTTTCAAATTCAGTTGACACATAAATTATTAGAAATTTGGAGAAGTTGTCTCAAACTGATTTTGATTAACAAGGTAGCTATAATAGGAATCATTATTCATAAGTTCACTATGATTTCCAACTTCAAGTATGCCGCCACTTTTCATAACAATTATCTTATCAGCATTTCTTATTGTGGATAATCTGTGTGCTATGACAATAGTAGTTCTATCTATTGCTATGTTGTCTATAGCTTTTTGTATTAATTTTTCTGTTTGAGTGTCAATATTCGCTGTGGCTTCATCAAACACAAAAACAGATGGATTATGAGCCACGGCTCTTGCAAATGATATTAGCTGCTTTTCACCTTCTGAAAGGGTGTTGCCCCTCTCCATAACAGGTTCATCTATGCCAGCTTTAAAATTCTTAATAAGATCATTAACGCAGGACATATTTATTGCTTCCTCTAATAGGGATGGTTCAACTTTGTCATTTAAAGTTATATTACTCCTTATGGTTCCGGAGAATAGAAATACATCTTGAAATACTACTGCAACATTTTTTCTTAAAATTTTCAACTTGATGTCATTAATGTTTATTCCATCTATAAGAATCTCACCTTTTTGAACTTTGTAAAATCTATTTAAAAGGGTTATTATGGTGGATTTGCCTGCACCGGTTTCTCCAACGAAGGCAGCTGTTTCACCTTTCTTTACCGTAAAACTTATATCTTTTAGTATCCAGTCAGAATTATTATAGGCAAACCAAACGTGTTTGAATTCTATATTGCCTTGAATTTTATCCATCATAGATCCTTCATCCAAAGGTTCAAGAGTGGAATCTTGGTCAAGTAGTTCAAAAATTCTATCTGCCGAAACTAAAGCTGATTGTATTGTTGTATATTGGTCAGCTAAGTCTGATATTGGATCAAAGAAATTCTGTATATAAGTGGTAAAAGCATATATTACTCCAATTTCTAGAGTATGATTGCCTACTTTATTAACACCGTAAAAAAGGAGGAGAGCTATGGTCATATTCTGGAAAAACTGAGTTCCAGGTTTTAAAATACTGTTTAATTGAACTTGAAGCACAGTACTTGTAAAATAACTATCGTTAAGTTTTAAAAATTCATCATGTTTTTCTTTTTCAGCTCTGAATATCTGAATAATTTTCATTCCAGATATATTTTCAGCCATAAAGCCATTAATCCTGCCTATTATGGTTTTAATATTTAAAAAATTCCTTTTGATTTTTTTCTTAAGTAAAAAAAGAATCAATGACATAAGTGGTAAAACAGAAAGTGAAATAAGGGCAAGTTTGAAATTTAAAGCAAACATGGCATATATTATTCCAATTAAAAGAAATATATCCTGAAATAGATTTAAAATTACATCTGTATACATATCACTTATTGCTTCAACATCGTTGGTAGCTCTGGTTATAAGCCTTCCAGAAGAATTGTTATCTAGATATTTAAGAGGAAGAAGTTCTATTGTGGTAAAAATTTTACTTCTCAAATTTCTTAAAATATCTTGTCCAACTTTATTTATTATATTTTCCTGTGCGTAGGAAAAGAAATTTCCGGAAACTGAGACAAGAAGATATAATATTCCCAAATTCACAATTGAGTAAAGTCCTTTAGATGGAAGACGTTTAACTAAAAAATCATCAATAACCAATTTTAATATGTATGGTTTAATTATTATTGATAAATTGATAAGTAATACAAGTATAGCGGCAAGTATAATTTTTTTCATATGTGGTATTGTAAGTTTTAACAATCGCTTTAAGCTACTCTCTTTAGGAAAGATAAAGTCATCATTTTCTGCCTCCACATTGTTCATTGTAGATTTCATAATAAAGCCCCCTTTCTTTAATAAGTTGTGTATGAGTTCCTCTTTCCGAGATACGACCTTTATCAAGTACTATTATTTCATCAGCATGGGCAACAGCAGATATTCTGTGAGCAATTATTATGTTTGTTTTATCAGCCCTTAGCTCTTTTAAATTGTGAAGTACTTGTTTTTCCGTTATGGTGTCTACTGCAGAAAGGGAATCATCCAATATTAAAATGGATGGGTTTCTTATTATAGCCCTTGCAATGGAAACACGCTGTTTTTGACCACCAGAAAGATTTACTCCACGTTCTCCAAGGAGTGTTTCAAAGCCATCTTTAAAGTCTACTATACTTTCATAAATCAAAGAGTTTTTGGAAGCAACCTCCAAATCATCTTCAGAGTATATATCTTTGAAAAAAGAAATATTATTTTTTATTGTGTCAGAGAATAAAAAATTATCCTGAGGAATTATAGCAAAGCTTGTTCTTAAGGCTGCAACAGGAATAGTATTTATGTCCTTGCCATCTATAAACACTTCACCTGATCCTAGATTGTATAGTTTAAACAGACTGTTTACCAGGGTACTTTTTCCAGAACCGGTTTTACCTATAATTCCAAGAGTGTGGCCTTTTGAAATCTTTAAATTTATATTATTTAATACATTAGTACTTGTGCCAGGATATGAAAAGTCAAAATTTTTAAATTCCGCATTGCCAAGAAGTTCAATTGTTTTTTGATTTAAAGCGTCCTTTATTTGTGGTTTAACTTTGAAAATATCATTTAGTCTTCCAAGGGAAGCCATACCCCTTTGATATATGTTTATTACACGTCCAATGGAGATGATAGGGGTCATAATCATAGTTAAATAGCTATTAAAAGCAACAAAATCACCTAAGGATATTTTCTTAGCTAGTACCATGTTACCACCTATAATAAGGTTCATAACAAAACTTATACTAAAAGCAACCTCAATAACTGGGGCTAAAAGTGAAGAAGCTCTAACCATGCTTAGGTTAGAATTTGAAATTTGCTTATTTAATATTTCAAAATTTTCTATTTCATTATCTTCCTGTACATAACCCTTAATAACTCTAATGCCATATATGTTTTCCTGAACTTTGTCAGATATATTTGAAAAATTTTCCTGAACTTTTCGAAATCTTACTTTTATGATTTTGCCTATTTTTGTTGTAAATATGACTATAAATGGAATCGGAAGTAAGGTAATTAAAGTAAGCCTGAAATCTATGGCATTACACATTGAGTATATTGAAACTATACATAAGACTACTCCGTTTATAGCAAGAGCAGTGGCAGGACCAAAGGTCATTCTTACAGCAGAGATATCATTGATTGCATAGGCTATAAGGTCACCGGTTTTCCTTTCACTATAAAATTCAGGTGACATTTTCTGAAAATGAGAAAATAGCTTTTCACGGAGATCACACTCAAGCTTTCGAGCATTACCTATGACTAGATTTCTCCATATAAATGTAAATATAAAAGTACCTATTGATATTAACACTATGTAAAAAATATCAGTAAAAACCATTGATTTATTAATGCTATGTACACTTAATAAATCAATGGTTTTTCCAAGGACTTTTGGGAAAAGTGCCTGAATGTATGATGATAATATCATGAATATTATACCTGCGATATATGAAAATTTGTTTTCTTTAAAGAAGTTTATAATTTTGTTATCAGCCAAGTGTCGGTACCTCCTTTATTATTTTGACGATTTAATAAATATAATACAATTATATATTTATTTTTGCAATTGTTCAATTCATGAGATAATGTTTTTAACTCATATCATTGAAAACAAAATTAAAGCAGGCTCTTAAATTTCAGAGCCCACCTTAATAACTTTTGTATTATTTTCATTGTAAAAATTTTCTGACTGCTTGTTGTTCAAAGATATAAGGCTATCAAGATTATCAAACATTATATTTCTCGTTATCTCAACTTTAGTAACAAATTCATCACTTGCTTGATTATAGTTACCATTCTGAACTGATTTTATGACCTCTTTTCTTTCAACCTTGTATTGATTGATTTCGGATTTTATTGATTTCCATTGTTTAACACCTTCGGTTGAAGTCGAATTTACTAGTTTATCATAGGTTTTAATGAATTTATCATTTTCTCCCACAACAAGATCTGGGTCCGTTTCTTGGGAACCACCTATGATGGGATTTTTGTTATAAACTAAATTGTCTAAGTCGCCCCTAACTATTACAAGATCCTTCTCTAAACCACATAATATGTTTATACTTTTAAGATTATTTGTATACATCATGGTATAAGTTATTGGCAGCGATAATGTGTCTTTAAATAATTCTCTCTTTGTTTTAAAAGCATTTACTATAATTATGTAAAAGGGAGATAAAAATAATAGATCTAGTGCAGCACATAGTATTGTTATTAAAATATTTGGCAAAATTAATTTCTTCTCACTTATCAAGAGCAGTTTTAGCTTCAACTTTAAATTGAAAAATATTAACAGTGACGTTTTTACTGTCAGAAGAACTTGTACCGCTATTATCACAACCTGCAAATAATTTGGTGCCTAGAGGTAACACACAAGCTAGAGAAATACGTAAATACAGTTAAGAGTTAAGAGTTAAAAGTTAAGGAGATTTTGCCTTTGGGCAAAATAAAACAAAACAAAACAAAACAAAATAAAATAAAATAAAAAACATAAAAACATAAAAACACGTCCGCAGATTTTATTTATACAAAGCTGTGGACGTTCTCTAGTTTAGTGATTATTCAACATGAAATTCCGAATAATCATTTATTTTAAATTTAAAACTATTGCTTTAGGTCTACTCATAGCTTCAATGCTATATCTTATGCCTTGAGTTCCCATACCAGAAGATTTAACTCCAAGGAATGGGAAATGGTCTGGTCCTCTTTCAGTTTTATTGTTAATTTGAACTGCTCCGACCTCGAGTTTTTGAGCTACATAGAAGGCATCATTTATATTTTCTGTAAACACTGCAGATTGAAGACCGTATTCAGATTCATTTGCAATTTTAATACCTTCATCCATATTCTTAATACGAATGATAGGAAGTACGGGACCAAAAGGTTCTTCCCATGCGAGTCTCATGTCAGTAGTTACGTTATCTATTAGAGTAGGGTAAATTAAATTACCTTCTCTTTTGTTACCTATTACAAGTTTTGCTCCTTTATTTATTGAATCATCAATGAGTTCCTGAACAAAGTCAGCAGCTTTATCACTGATTAGTGGTGTTATATCAACGCCATCCTCAGGTTTTCCAACCTTTAATAGTTTTATCTTTTCTGTAACAAGCTGAGTAAGCTGATCTGCTACTTCATTTACAACTAATACTCTTTTTACTGCGGTGCATCTTTGGCCGGAATATCCATAAGCACCAGCAACTATGTTGCTAGAAGCTAGTTCTAAATCAGCATCCTTAAGAACGATTGCGGCATCCTTACCACCAAGTTCAAGAAGTAGGGGAACCATATCAGATATTTTTGAAATGTGTCTTCCAACTTCGCTACTTCCTGTAAAATTGATAAAGTTAATATCTTTGTGAGCAACTATATAATCGCCTATTTCAGAGCCTCTACCAGTTACAACATTAAGTAGTCCTGCTGGAAGGCCTGCTTTATTAAATATTTCAGCTAAGTATAATGCGCTTATTGCGCCTTGTGTAGGTGGTTTTAAAATTACACTGTTTCCAGCTATAAGTGCTGGAGCAATTTTAGATGCTGAAAGGTTAACAGGATAATTAAAAGGTGATATTGCTAGTACCGTACCTAGAGGTATTCTTGTAACAAATGAAATTTTATTTTTTTTATAGCCGGGGAAACTATCAGCACCAATGGTTTCACCTTCAACATGATTTCCTTCACTTGCAGTAAAATTAATAAAATCTACTGTTCTTTTTACTTCGGAAGTTGCTGATTTTGAATCTTTAGCAATTTCTTTTTGCATAATTTTGGATATTGTCTCTACATTTTCATCTAATAGTGCAGCTACATTGTAGAGTATTTCAGCACGTTCATTTATAGGAGTACTTCCCCAAGCTTTTTGAGCTTTCTTTGAATTTTCAATGATTTTGTCTACTTCATCTTTTGAGAAAGCTTGGATTTTTCCAACTAAACTTTTGTCTGTAGGTGAATATATTTCTATAGTTTTTTTACTATCACTTTCAATCCATTCTCCATTAATTAAACTTTTATAAGTATTTCCACTTAAAATATTTTCAAACATAATATACATCCCTCCAAATTTTAATATTCATAATTATGTGATTATTTTATGTAAAATTAACAAATATTAATTATCATATAATAATCATAATAGATTAAATAGATTAAAGCAAGGGGTAATAGAAATATATTTTCAAGTGCGAGTAAAGAGAAGCTATGTCCCTTACTAACGATCTCTAAGTTTCAGATGGGGTGAAAAACAAAAACCTACCTTGATGTCAAGAACTTTGTTTATCTATTTGCAATTTTCAAAGGAAAAATGTATACTTTTGTTATATTAGCTAAATGAGGTGATTCATATGATAGAGAAACCTAAAAAGAATTATATAGAGGATATTATTAGTTCTATAGGAAACTATGTTTCTAAAGAAAAAGAAGAAGAATTAAGAGAAAAAGTTTCAATGAGTATTAAGGTAAAAATATTTTCAAGTGAAGTTGAAGATTGCCTAAATTCAAGAGATTTTTCACATGTTGGACTATTGGACAATTCTTCTGACGACAAAACTTTTATGTTTTCAACTATATTTCCTATATTTGTTAAGGATAGAGAAGCAACTTTTAGACTGTATAAACATAAAGTTGAGATAATGCTTTCTGATAGCATGAAGGACAGATTTATATACATTTTTTCAGATGGAAGGCTTACTTCAGGAGAGTTTAAATGTTATAAACTTTATGAAGATGAATATGTGTATATAGTTAAAAGGATAATTGAGAATATACCAAAGTTTGAAGCGGCTTTAAAAGAAGAAATAGATAATTTAGATTCTGAGATTGATGAAGTTCATAAGAAAAAGGATACTTCAAAAATCCAAATTGATAAGGCAAAGGGAAATTATAAACTTTTACTGGATATGTTAAAATAAACTATTGACAGATACAAAAAAGATGTATATTTATGAAAATATCAAATAAATCTATGAGCAGAAGTAGTAGATATAAAAGCAAGGTTAAAGCGAATTTGGATTAGTGAAAGCCAAGTACTGTAGCTTATATTGAATGGATCTGTGAGACGCGATGTGAAAGTTTAGTAGCAGTAGCCGGTAGTCTACCGTTAAAAAGACCTGGTATCGAGTAATCTGTACCTTGATTAAATAGTTTTTTGCTTAGGTGGCATAACGAAATTTTACATTTCGTCCTTTAATGGATGAGATGTTTTTTTATTTGTAAAATTTTTCGTATAAATATGCCTAAATAAGTTATATTACCTAAAATGGGTGGCTCAAAGTCACTTCATCCCATTACAAGGATGAAGTGACTTTTTTTATATAAAAATAAAAAGAAGGTGGGATAATATGTTTAATCTTACAGAAAACGAATTTTTAGAGCATAGGGAAAAGAAAAAAACATTTCCTATTACCCTTAAGTTAAGTGGAGATGAATTAACGCCTATAGGGATATATTACAAACTTAAGGGCAAGAGAAAATTTCTTCTTGAAAGCGTATATTCGGAAAGTGAAATAGGTAGATTTTCTTTTTTAGGAGTGAATCCATATTTAACAATGAAAAGTTACAAAGAGAAAATAGTAATAGATAATTTTAAGGAAGTAATCTGGGCTAAGGGTAAAATTTTAGACTATGTAAAAAAATACGTGGACACAGACTATGATAAATCTTTGTTTAATGTTCCATTTACAGGCGGTGCTGTTGGGTATGTAGGTTATGACGTAATAAGACAATATGAAAAATTACCTGATAACAATATAGATGAATTAAAATTACCAGAAAGCTATTTAATGTTTTACAAAACTTTTATATGTTATGACCACTTTAAGCATGAAATATATATTATTTACAATGTATTTTCAGAGGACAACTTATGTTATGAAGATATAACCCGCGAATTAAACAAGATAAAAGAAGATATTACGGCTGATAGCATTATGCATAAATTTAAAGAGGTAGCAAAGGCAAAGACTTTTGAATCAAACGTGACTGAAGAAGAATTTTGTTCTATGGTAAACAAGGCTAAGGAATACATAAAGGCGGGGGATATATTTCAAGTAGTATTATCACAAAGACTGAAATTTAAAAATACAGATAATTCATTTGATGTATACAGAAGGCTACGTGCAGAAAATCCATCACCTTATCTTTTCTATTTTGAATTTGAAGAGTTTCAAATTGCTGGGTCTTCACCTGAAATTTTAGTTTCGTGTATAAATGGGACTGTGACAACTAATCCTATAGCGGGTTCAAGACCAAGGGGAGCCAATTCAAAGGAAGATGAAAAACTTAAATTAGAGCTGCTTTCAGACGAAAAAGAGACTGCAGAGCACTTAATGCTTGTAGATCTGGGCAGAAATGATATAGGAAAAATAAGTGAATTTGGAACAGTAGAAGTCACTAGGTTCATGGATGTTGAGTTTTATTCACATATTATGCATATAGTTTCTGCGGTTTCTGGAAAACTCAAGAAAGGTCTAAACTGTTTTAATGCACTTAGTTCATGTCTTCCTGTGGGTACAGTATCCGGCGCACCTAAAGTGAGGGCAATGCAGATAATAGATGAACTTGAAAGTCTTAGAAGAGGAAGTTATGCTGGCGCAGTAGGGTATTTTTCCAGCAATGGGAATATGGATATGTGTATTGCTATAAGAACAATTATATTTAAAGATGAGTACAGTTATGTTCAAGCTGGTGCAGGAATTGTTTATGATTCAGACCCTAAGACTGAATACAAAGAAACTTTAAATAAGGCAATGGCAATGAGAGAGGTGATTTAAATGATATTAATAATAGATAATTATGATTCTTTTACCTATAACATTTATCAATATGTTGGAGAAATATATGGGAATGTACTTGTTAGGAGAAATGATGAAATAACTTTAGAGGAAATAAAAAATATGAAACCTGAAGGGATAATCATTTCACCAGGACCGGGCACACCGAAGAAAGCTGGAATATCTGTGGAGACAATAAAAAAATTCGGTGGAAAAGTACCGATATTAGGGATATGTTTAGGACATCAAGCCATTTGTTATGCCTATGGTGGAGATATAGTTAGGGCACAAAATATAAGACATGGTAAAACTTCAATGATAAAACATGACAAGGATGGCTTATTTGAAGGAGTAAAGGATCGATTACTTGTTATGAGGTATCATTCACTGGTGGTAGAAAAGAATACTTTTCCACAAAAATTAAAAGTTACAGCTGAAAGTCTTGATGACGGAGAGGTTATGGCAGTTAAACATAGGGATTATCAGGTTTATGGATTGCAATTTCATCCTGAATCAATAAAAACAGAGGATGGGAAGCTTTTGATTAAGAATTTTGTGGAGGCGATTTGTAATGTTACAACAACTAATAAAAAAATTATCTGAAAAGGAAAATTTAACTGAACAAGAATCTTATTCAGCAATAGAAGAGATTATGGGGGGAAACGCAAAACCTGCACAGGTTGGAGCTTTCCTAATGGCACTTAGGATGAAAGGAGAAACCGTAGAGGAGATAACAGGATCTGCTAGAGCTATGAGAGATAAGGCATTGCCATTAATATTAGATTCAACCTACGCCATTGATACTTGTGGTACTGGTGGAGATGGTGGTAAGACTTTTAATATATCAACAGCTGTAGCAATTATTGCAGCAGCGGCTGGGGTTAAAGTTGCAAAACATGGTAATAGAGCAGTATCCAGTAGTAGTGGAAGTGCAGATGTACTTCAAGAATTAGGTTTTAACATAGATTTGGATACAAAAAGGCTAAAAAACTTATTGATGCGAATGGAATGGCATTTCTATTTGCACAAAAGTATCATTCAGCTATGAAAAATGTTGGACCAATAAGAAAGGAACTTGGAGTGAGAACTATATTCAATATTTTGGGACCACTTACCAATCCCGCTTTTACCAAGGGTCAAGTCCTAGGAGTATACAGTAAGGAATTAACTCATCCTATAGCAGAAGTACTTCTAAGGCTTGGAACTGAAAGGGCAATTGTAATATGCGGCAAGGATGGTTTAGATGAAATAACGACAACTACAATTACTTATGCAAGTGAAATAAAAGAAGGGAAGATTACAGATTATATAATCGATCCTACTGAATATGGTATAGATTTGGCAAAACCTGAAGATATACTGGGATCTTGTGCTAAAGAAAATGCTGAAATAATAATTGATATATTTAAAGGTTCAAAAGGACCTAAGCGAGATATAGTTGTTATAAATACTGCAGCTGCTTTATATGTGGGCAAGGTAGTAGAAAATATTAAAGATGGAATTGTGCTTTCAGAGAAGCTTTTAGATAATGGAGTTGTTTTTGAAAAACTAGAAGAGCTTGTTAGATGTAGTAACGAGGATTAATTATTAATAGGAGAGGAGGGAAAATTTTGATTTTAGATGATATTGTGAATTATAAAAAGAAACAAGTAGAAGAAGAAAAAATTATGAAGCCACTGTATGGACTAGAAAACGAAATAATGGATATCAAAACCCGTGATTTTAAAGAGAGTTTAAGCTACGATGGGATAAGCATAATAGCTGAAATTAAAAAGGCATCACCTTCTAAGGGAATTATAAAAGAAAACTTTGATCCTGAAAGTATAGCAAAGGTGTATGAAAAAGTAAATATTGAGGCCATTTCAGTGCTCACAGAAAAAAGATTTTTTAAGGGACGAGATGAGTATATTAAAATTGTCAAAGATACCACCGCAAAACCAATACTTCGTAAGGATTTTATAATTGATGAGTACCAGATATTTGAGACAAAATACATTGGTGCAGATGCGATGCTTCTTATTGTAAGTATACTTGGTAAAAAGCTAAGGAGTTTTTATAAACTTTCAAGAGAACTTGGGCTTCAATGTCTTGTGGAAGTCCATGATAGGCAAGAATTGGAAATAGCATTAGAAGCAGAAGTAGATATAATAGGAATTAATAACAGAAATTTAAAAAATTTTATTGTGGATTTAAAGTGTGCAGAAGAACTTATAAAATACATTCCAAAGGAAAAGGTTATTGTATCAGAAAGTGGTATAAAAACTCCAGAGGATATCTTGTATTTAAGTTCACTAGGTACAAATGCAGTGCTTATCGGCGAAACTTTTATGAGGAATATAGAGAATATTCAGGTTATTAGAGATTTCTTAGCAAAGGCAAAAGGGTAAAAAAACTATGGTTAAAATTAAAATTTGTGGACTAAAAAGGCAAGAAGATATTGAATATGTCAATGAACTTTTACCAGATTACATCGGTTTTGTATTTGCAAAAAGCAAAAGACAAGTAGATTCAAATTTGGCTAAGATTTTAGGAAATATGTTAGACAAAGAAATAAAAAAAGTTGGGGTGTTTGTCAATGAAGACATAGAACAGGTTAAAGAAATAGCAAAGAATGCTAATTTGGCTGTATTGCAATTTCATGGTGATGAGGATCAAGTTTATCTATCTAATTTTAAGGGCTTTACCATATGGAAGAGTAAATCAATAGAGATTTCAATGAAAAATGTAGAGCAAGATATTATGGATGAAATAAATGGCTATCCTATTGAGGGAGTTGTTTTGGACAGTAGTATAAAGGGAGTCACAGGAGGCATGGGTCAAAGCTTTAACTGGAACCTTATACGAAGACTTAATATACAAAAAACTTATATTGGCGGGTGGTCTTAGCATAGAAAATGTACGCAAGGCCATAGAAATTGCAAAACCATATGCTGTGGATATTTCTAGCGGTGTGGAAACTTACGGCATTAAAGACTTTAACAAAATAAAAAAATTTATTGAAAAAGTGAGGGTATAAAAAATGAAAGGTAGATTTGGAAAATTTGGCGGACAATATGTACCAGAAACTATTATGAGTGCTGTGACAGAACTTGAAGAGGAATTTGACAAGGCAATGGCAGATGAAAAGTTTATTGATGAATTTAAATATTATTTGAAGGATTATGTGGGAAGGGAATCTCCACTTTATTATGCAGAAAATCTAACAAAAAGATTAGGTGGAGCAAAGATATATTTTAAAAGAGAGGATTTGAATCATACAGGAGCTCACAAAATTAATAATGCTTTAGGACAGATACTTTTAGCTAAGAGAATGGGTAAGAAGAAGGTTATTGCAGAGACTGGAGCTGGTCAACACGGAGTTGCTACAGCAACTGTAGCTGCTATGTTTGGTATGGAATGTGAAATATTTATGGGTGAGGAAGACATACAAAGACAAGCACTAAATGTATTCAAAATGAAGATTTTGGGAGCAAAAGTTACTTCAGTAACGGCAGGAACCGGTACTTTAAAGGATGCTGTAAATGAAGCTATGAGGCAATGGGTTACATGTATAGATGATACTTTTTACGTTATAGGAACTGTTATGGGACCACACCCATATCCAACTATGGTAAGAGAATTTCAAAGAGTAATCGGGGATGAAGCTAGGAGACAGATACTAGAAAAAGAGGGGAGACTTCCTGATTATATATTGGCTTGTATTGGCGGTGGAAGTAACGCCATGGGAATTTTTTATCCATTTATAGATGATAAGGATGTAAAACTAATTGGAGTAGAAGCAGCAGGGCGTGGAGTTGATACAGAAGAAAATGCTGCAACTATAGCTAAGGGCTCAGTTGGTGTAATACATGGAATGATGACTTATGTACTTCAGGACGAAGATGGACAAATACTTCCTGCTTACTCAATATCCGCAGGACTTGACTATCCTGGCGTAGGGCCTGAACATGCATATTTGCATGACATAGGAAGGGCTGAGTATGTATCAATTAAAGATGATGAAGCTGTAAAAGCTTTTATGGATACATCTGCTACAGAAGGAATTATACCTGCACTTGAAAGTTCCCATGCAATTGCCTATGCAATGAAATTAGCAAAAGCACTTTCTAAGGATAAACTTATGATTGTAAATATATCAGGTAGAGGAGATAAGGATGTTAACACTATAGCTAAAATAATGGGGGTAACTTTAAATGAATAGAATAGATTTGAAATTTAAAGAACTAAGGGAAAAAAATGAAAAGGCAATGATTTCTTTTGTAACCGCTGGTGATCCGGATTTTGAAACTACAGCTAAGCTTGTGTATGCAATGGAAGATGGTGGAGCTGATATTATTGAACTTGGGGTTCCATATTCAGATCCAATAGCTGATGGAGCTACCATTCAAAAGTCTTCTGCTAGATCACTTAAAAATGGTACAACAATTAAAGGCATAATGGATGCAGTTAAAAATATACGCAAAAATACAGAGGTTCCACTAGTGTTTTTGGTTTATTATAATTCAGTATTTAAATATGGAATAGAGAGATTTATAGCACAATGTAATGAAGCTCAAATAGATGGGATAATAATACCGGATTTACCTATTGAAGAAAGAAAAGATATTCTTACTATTACAGATAGATATGAAGTTGCACTTATCCCACTAATCGCGCCAACATCAAAGGAAAGGATAGAAAAAATAGTTAAAAATGCCAGTGGATTTATATACTGCGTTTCAACTAATGGAGTTACGGGTACAAGGACAGAAATTAACACAGACATGAAAGCTTATATGGATACCGTTTCTAAGTTTACAGACATTCCAAAAGCAATTGGTTTTGGAATATCCGATGCTAAAATGGCTAAAGAACTTAAACAATATTGTGATGGAATTATTATTGGAAGTGCTATTGTTAAAAAAGTGGATGAAATGGAAAACCAAAAAGAAATGCTGGAAAACGTAAGAAACTTCGTTAAAGAAGTTAAAGAAGCACTTCATTAAGTTAATAGTTAAGAGATAAAAGTTAAGAGTTAAGGAAATTTTGCCTTAGGGCAAAATAGAAAATATAATAAAGAACATAAATGATATAAAAACATAAAAAAATATGAAATGAAATAACCGTATTATTTAATTGTGTAAGACTTATAGGGATGATTAAACAGAACTATGGGTTTTATTATTTTTATTTCAATTGATTATTTCTGCGCCAGCAGAAAAATCTTCATCAACTCTTAACTATTAATTTTTAACTGATTAAATTCACTTGACATACATAATGAGGTTTCATACAATTGAATGTATGAAAGCGGTTGTGCAAAGCCGAACCCGTTTGTGTAAAATTGAATGTCAGGATGTGAAAATAAATGAGCGTTACTATAAAGGATGTAGCGAGAGAAGCAAACGTAGCCCCTTCAACTGTGTCAAGGGTTATAAGTGAAAATCCCAGAATAAGTGAAAAAACGAAAAAGAAAGTTAGAGATATAATTATAAAGTTAAATTATCATCCTAATGTAGTTGCAAGAGGTCTTGCAAATAAATCAACTAATATTATTGGTATTATTTTAACTAGTAAAATAGAAGATTTGTCTAAAAACCCATTTTTTATACAGGTAATGGAAGGTATAAGTGCTTATGCCAAGAAACAAGGGTATTACATAATGTACACTTTCTGTTCTGACAAGGAAGAAGAACTAAAATGTGTAAAAGATTACGTAAATGGTAATTTAACAGATGGGATAATACTTACAACGGTATATTCTGAAGATAGCTGTATAGAATACCTGAAAGAAATGGAATTTCCATTTGTGGTTATTGGTAGACCTGAGGATACAAAAATGTTTTGTGGGTAGATAATGATAATTTTCAAGCTATGTATAATGTTGTAAGTAAACTTTTAATGAAAGGATACGAGAGAATAGCATTTATAGGACCTAAAAATGAGATAAGCGTTGGAAAAGATAGGCTAAATGGATATATTCAAGCTCATAAGGTACATGGCGTTAATGTTGATAAGAAATTAATAAAAGAGGTCAATGGATTTAATGAAGAATGTGGTTATGATGCAATGAAAGCTATACTAGAAAATGAAACTCCAGAGGCAGTAGTGGCCGCTGATGATTTGTTGGCTTTTGGAACATATAAAGTTATGAATGAAAAAAACATAAGAGACGTTGCTGTTATTGGATTTAACAATACCCCTTTAGCGGAATATCATAAGCCAACATTAACGTCTGTTGATATCAATGTTAAAAAAGTTGGATACTATGCTTCTAAATTATTAATTGATAAGCTAAAAAACAATGTGGATGAGACTCATTACATAATAGAGACTAACCTAATTGAAAGAGAATCAACAATGCAGGTGACAAGTGACAAGTGACAAGTGAAAAGCAAGTTAAGAGCAGGCGCCTTAACTCCATAGCTTACAGTTTAATTATTTTAAATTCCATGGGTTCTAAGATTAATCCATTGTTTAATAGTATTTTCTCTGAAGTTAAAATATCTACAGCATTGTGGCCTAAAGATATATTAACACTGGACTTCTCATCGTTATTGTTAATAGCAATTAAGATGGATGTACCTTCATAACTTCTATTAAAAACCAATATGTTGTCTTTGCAGTATAGTGTTTTATAATCTCCATAAATAAGAGCCTTATTATCTTTTCTAAGGGATATCATAGTCTTGTAAAGGTTAAATAATTCCATGTTCTGTTTATCCTCTTCCCAAATCATACATTTTCTGCACTGAGGGTCTTCACCACCATTAAGACCGATTTCATCTCCATAATAAATATAAGGGACACCTTGATAGCAGAACTGGAAGGCAATTGCAAGCTTCATTCTGTCTACATTATCCCCACATTCAGTTAAAAATCTCTTAGTATCATGACTACCAATTAGATTCCAGAGTTGCCTTGTGATGCTACTCATGTAAATAGTTCGGTTAAAGGACAGTATATCGTTAAATTTTTCTACAGGTATGCTTCTTTTACCGAAGAAATCCACTAAAGCAAATTTAAAAGGATAGTTCATTATACTGTCCATCTGATCCCCTTTTAAGAAGGAATTCGCTTCATGCATTATTTCCCCGACTATAATGGCATCTTTGTTAGCACCTTTAACTACTTTACTAAATGCTCTCCAAAAATCATGGTCAACTTCATCACAAACATCCAATCTCCAACCATCAATACCTATTTCTTTTACCCAAAATTCACCAACCTGTAATAAATACTTTCTTACTTCTTTGTTGTGGGTATTCAATTTTGGCATGTTACTGAGACCATCACCAAAAGTATAATAGGTAACTTTATCAGTGCTAACTGGGTAACTATCGATAAAATACCAATCATTATACTTTGAAGCTAATTGATTTTTTAGTAAATCCTTGAAGGCAAAAAGTCACTACCCGAATGATTGAATACCGCATCAAAAATGATTCTAATACCTTTTTCGTGACATTTTTTTATCAGCTCTTTTGCGGTGCCTAGTGTTCCAAACTGAGGGTCAACGGCATAATAATCTGCTGTATTATATTTGTGGTTTGAATTGGATTTAAATATAGGAGTTAAGTAAATTAAATTAATACCCAATTCTTCTAAATAGGCTAGTTTATCAATAAGTCCTTGAAGATCTCCACCAAAACTGGATCTAGTTTTTACTTGAGAACCCCATATGGCGGTATTTTTTGGATCATTACTTTTATCACCATTATTAAAACGTTCTAGGAAAATTTGGTAGGCAACTGATTCTTGTAGCCAAGTGGACTCTTCATATATATCGCCCTGTGCTAGATAGGCAAATTGAAAAGCCGTAAATTGATCTAAAGTTGGTGCTTTTTGTCTAAAACCTCTCTCATCAAAAAATATTCTATTGTTATTTGTGTCAATTAATTCAAAGTAGTACCTATACCTGTTTCTCTCCACGGATACTTCTGTTTCAAAATAATCAAACAAATCAGCCTGAGCTATAATTTTCATTTCTTTAACATAATATGGATCTTGGCAATTATATCTGCTTCTATAATGCACATAGCATTTTTTAATATCACATTTTGCTGTTCTTATTCTTAAGACTAGTGTGTTCAAATTTTTACCATAGGCGTAAGGTGGTTCAGTAATATGATATATTGCATGTCTGTTCATTTTTATCTACCTCATTTAAACATTTTAATTAGACATATGAAAAAATAACAAGTGGAAGATGACATTGATACTTTTTTATCCATTAGTATATTTATCCGATGATACCATCCGTAACACTATTATCTTCTACTAAGTGGGAAAAGCAGAAAAGTAGAGAACCCAAGCTTGCTTGGTGCTAGTCACTTAGTAGTTTCATCAATTGCTTTCTATTTAGAGTATAACGGCTGACACGCGCCTTACTAACGATTTCCCCTAAAGGATAACGATTTCTAAGCATCAAAGATGCTAAGAAATCTGTTAATAAGTTTCAGATGGAGAAAAAACTCCACCTGAAACTAAGAACTCTGTTTATGGTGCAATTATAACATAATTATTTAAAACAAATTGTATATGGTTAATAAAATATGTATATAAACAATGTGATCTTATGTATTATTATTGAATTTGGTTTTTAAAAATGATAAAGTTGTGGTTAAAAGAAGAGGTGTAAAATGATGTTAGAGACTTTTGAATCCGATATTTATATTTTTAATAATGATATATTCTTTTTAATGGAATCAAAAAATATATCAAAAGTATTAAGTAATATCAAAGAAAAACATCTACAGGAAAAAGAAGATGGACAGTCAATTAGTAATAAAAAAAATAATTTAATTATTTGGAATGCAATATACACTAAGGAAATTATAAAAAATGGAGTGTCAACGAGTGCCCTTCATCCTTTATACAATAAATATTATTATGAAATCCAGGCTATTACTAATTTAACTGAACTGCAAGCTCTAGAAATTAGCATGGCAACTGAGTATTTTAATATTTTAATAAATGATATTCAAGTCACTGATAATTTTATGATTAATAGAATGCTTCAATACATACATATAAATATTGAAAATCACTTGTCTCTTGATAAATTAGCTAGGGATTTAAACATTTCAGTGGGCTATGCAAGCGATTGTTTTAAAAAAAATATGAATATTTCAGTAATGAAATATGTAAAAAAAGTGAAAATAGGTAGGGCAAAGAACCTGCTACTTAGTACAGATAAAAGCATTTTATATATTGGGATTTTATTGGGTTTCTATGATCAAAGTCATTTCAGTAGAAACTTCAAAGCTATAGTAGGGGTTTCACCAACGGTTTATAGAAATAACAGTTATGCATAAGTTATAGAATTTTATATAAAATGGGAAATTGGCTAAAAACTAAAAAAATCTCATATAAAATTGAAATTGCTATTGACTAACTTGAAAAGCTATTCTATAATCAAATTAAACATTGCAACCGTTTGCATGGAATGTTATAAATTATTTAGAGGGGGAAAAACACATGAATAGAAAAGTAAAAGTATTATGTTCAGTTTTAACAGCTCTTTTACTAACAACAGCTTTAGTCGGGTGCGGATCAAGTACAAGCTCTACAACAAAGTCAGGAAAACATCTTATAGTTTGGTCACATTTAACAAAACCAGAAATCACTGCATTAAATACAGTAGCACAGAAGTGGGCTAAGAAAACTGGCAACACTGTAACCGTGCAATTAGATTCATTAGATACATCAAAAAGTCAAGAATTCTTGCAAGCAGCAAGGAGTAGTAAGGGTCCTGACATTATGTATGGAATGGCTCATGACAACTTTGGAACTTTCCAAAAGGCTGGTTTATTAGAACCAGTTCCATCAGGTGTAATTAATACATCTGATTATGTGGATACATCAATTAAAGCAGTATCCTATGACGGGAAAATGTATGCTGTTCCAATGAGTATTGAAACATATGCATTGTTCTATAACACAGATAAAGTTACAACTGTACCAACAACAGTTGACGATTTGATTGCTCAAAGTCAAAAAGTTGGATTTCAGTATGATGTTAATAACCTCTATTTTAGTTATACTTTTATGGCTGCTAATGGCGGATATGTATTCAAAGATAAAGGAAAAGGAGCTTTAGATCCTAATGATGTAGGTCTTGGAAATGCCGGATCAATAAAAGGATTACAGACAATTCAAGATTTTGTTACAAAATATAAATTTATGACTCCTGATATCAAAGGGAGTACCGCACTTGCATCCTTTCAATCAGGGAAAATTGGTTTCTATATAAGTGGACCATGGGATGTTAGTACATTAACAACAGCAGGTACAAAATTTTCAGTATCACCACTTCCAGGAGGAATACCTTCATTCGTTGGAGTACAAGCATCTTTTGTAAATTCTAATTCTAAGAATAAAACGGAAGATTGGGACTTAATGAAGTATCTTCAAGAAAATAATGAATCAGTAATTAAAGCAGGTAATAGAATACCAGCACTTAATTCAGAATTAAATAAACCAGAATTCAAAGATAATAAGATAACATCAGCTTTCATTACACAAGTTAAAAATGGCCAGCCAATGCCTAATATTCCAGAAATGCAAACAGTATGGACTCCAACTGGAAACAACTTACAATTATTAACTGCAGGTAAAATAACTCCAGATGCAGCAGGAAAAGCTATGCATGACCAAGTTGTACAAGGAATCGCACTAATGAAATAAAAAACAACTTTATAAGGAGAGTAAAACTCTCCTTATAAAGTTTAATTAATATAGAGTTATTAAAATATAGATTACAGGAGGGTTATTAATGGTAAATCTAGAAAAACCAAAGAGACCAAAAAAACCAGTTATGCATAAAAAATTATACGATAAAATAAGACCATATGTGTATTTATCCCCTGCATTAATTTCAATATTTATATTAGCTTTTTTACCTATTGTGTATACTGTGTACCTTGCATTTACAAATTACAATTTAAATCATTTAAATGATTTTCACTTAATAGGAATCGACAACTTTGTATCAATTTTCAATGGACCTTTTAAATCTATATTTTTTCCGGTCTTTGGATGGACAATAATTTTTGCAGTTGTTGGAACATTTGGGTCTTTCGCTATAGGCTTATTTTTTTCAATATTATTAAATAATCCCAATATGAAAGAAGCAACAATTTATAAAGGATTACTAATTTTGCCTTGGGCACTTCCAGCAACTATTGCAACTTTAGCTTGGCAAGGGTTACTAGATCAAAAATATGGTGGAATTAATATTTTATTGAAAAGTTTACATCTCATTAATACTGGAATTCCATGGCTAATTGATCCGTTTTGGGCTAGAGTAGGAGTTTGTATTGCAACTCTTTGGCTAGGTTTTCCATATATGATGAATGTATGTATTGGCGCACTTTCAAATATTCCTGATACTTATTATGAGGCAGCAGATATTGATGGGGCTACTAAATTTCAAAAGTTTACAAAAATCACATTACCATCAATAACATCATCATCATTACCACTTTTAATATCTTCTTTTTCATTTAACTTCTCCAATCTAGGTGCAGCTTATTTTATAACAAAAGGATTACCTGCAAAAGTCACTACTCAATTTGCAGGATATACGGATATACTTGCATCAACAACATATAAGCTTTCTACCCAATATACTAGATATGATATGGGAGCAGCGTTTTCCATAATACTATTTG
Source organism: uncultured Clostridiaceae bacterium (assembly GCA_963725425.1). Lineage (GTDB taxonomy): Bacteria > Bacillota > Clostridia > Clostridiales > Clostridiaceae > Clostridium_I. The sequence continues at coordinate 771,207 of CAVRYJ010000031.1, read as the reverse complement.
TAATTATTGGTACAATTAGTTTTATAAGCTTCAAATTATCCGGAGCATTTAAGGAGGTAGATTAATTATGAAAGTAAAAACTGATGAGAAAATACAAAATAATTTAGGTTATAAACATAGGTTAAGATCAGATGAAGTAAGGGACCTTTGGATTTCAAGATTTGTGCTTTGGATTTCCATATTAATTGTTCTATTTCCTATGTTTTCAGTAGTTACGTCTTCATTAACTAAAGGTGAAACTTTCTTTTCTACTACATTATTGCCTAAGGCAATAACTTTTAGCAATTATACAAAGGTTTTAAATGAAACTGATTTTAAAATATGGATGAGAAACAGCATGATTTTATGTACAACTGTTGCTCTAATACAGTTAGTCATCAGTATTTTTGCTGCATATGCTTTTTCAAGAATGAAATTTAAAGGAAGAAAAAATGGGTTAATGTCATTGTTAATTCTTCAAATGTTTCCAGCTACAATGACTGTTCCTGCAGTTTTGGGCGTGGCTTATAAATATGGATTTATTGATCAATTTTGGATTCTTATTCTCCTACTAGCAGGTGGGAGTGCATATAATATTTGGCTATTAAAAGGCTTTATTGATAGTCTTCCTAAAGAATTAGATGAAGCCGCTAAGGTTGATGGAGCTAGTCACTTTCAAGTATTCACCAAAATAATACTTCCATTATCAAAACCAATGCTAGCTGTTATATTCTTGTTCAGTTTTGTTGGGGTTTATAGTGAATTCGCATATACTAGTGCTTTAATGAAGGATGCAAGTAATCAAACTTTGGCAACAGGCCTAATGCAATTTATATACAATCAATTTTCGGCCAATTGGACTCAGTTCTCAGCAGCAGCAGTTATGGCAACTATACCAGTAGCAATTTTATTTATGCTTTTACAGAGATTTATTGCTAAGGGTCTTACTGCTGGGGCAGTAAAAGGGTAGTTTCTCAAGTTAAGAGTTAAAAGTTAAGAGAGATTAAAACTTTTGACTCTTAACATTTATATAGCTAACACTTGTGCTGGTTATGGCTATTTGCCTACCGCAAAATTTTCACTTGCTGTTTTATTTCAAATGCCTAAATCATGTTGACTAAAGTAAAATTCTACTTTATAATATAATTATAGTGCAAGCGATTGCACATTCAAAGCAATGGAAGGAATATTTATCATGAAAATCAATAAAACAGGATTAATTGATTTCTATAATGCTACATCTAAAGAGTATCTATTAACTAACGGTTTAGGTGGATTTTCAAGTGCTTCTATATGTGGATGTAATATAAATAAATACAATGCATTACTTGTAGCAGCATTGACACCTCCAATAAACAGAAGGGTTCTACTATCAAAGTTAGATGAAACTGTATATATAGAAGACAAGGAATACAAGATTTATACTAATCAATACAATCCCAATAAGTTTGAAAAGGGACTTATATTTCAGCAAGATTTTGAATATGATTATTTTCCTAGGTTCAATTATCTTGTAGAAGGAATAATAATAGAAAAGAAAATTACTATGGTATATGGCGAAAACAAAACAGTAATTAGTTATAATATAAGGAATAACAACAAACCTATAACAATTTCTATTGACGTTCTTGTCAATAACAGGGATCATCATGAGATAACAGAAATACAAGGTTTCCATTGTAATCAAAAGACTAATAAAAATGAAACCAATATAATTTTTGATGTGAATGATACTCAGCTTTTCATTAAATCAGACAAAGGAACATACAGTGAAACAAATCAGTGGAATCAGAGCTTTTATTATAAAGAGGAAAATGATAGGGGATTCAAGTCAAAGGAGTACAATTTTAAGGCGGGCGTTTTTGAAATTTCACTAAACCCTATGGAAAAGTATAATTTTAGTATTATAGCTTCCACCGAAGAAATAAAAAACACCAATGGGGAAAGTTATTTTATAAATGAGATTAATAGAAAGAAAAAGCTTATAAAAAATATGCCCAATTGTGATGAAAAAATGAAGGTATTAGCACTGGCATGTGATCAGTTTATTGTAAAAAGGCAGTCTACAAAATCAGCTACAGTTATAGCTGGATATCCTTGGTTTACTGATTGGGGTAGGGATACAATGATAGCTTTTACGGGACTAACTCTAGTAACAAGGAGATATCAAGATGCTAGAGAAATACTTTTAACATTCTCCAAATATATAAAAAATGGATTAGTTCCTAATATGTTTCCAGACGATGGTGCTGAGCCGTTATACAATACGGTAGATGCTAGCCTGTGGTATTTTATAGCTGTTTACAAATACATTAAATATACAGAGGATTATGCTTTTGTAGAGAAAAACATATTTCCACATCTAACAGAAATTATACAATCTTATATGAATGGAACTGATTTCAATATTGGAATGGATAAAAAAGACTGTTTGCTTATTGCTGGAAATGAGGATACACAGATTACGTGGATGGATGTTAAAATAGGAAACTTTGTAGTTACACCTCGGCAAGGAAAAGCTGTAGAAATAAATGCACTATGGTATAACTCAATATGCATTTATATAGAACTTTGTAAGAAGTTTAATGTGAATTGTAGAAACTATGAAGTTATCAAAGAAAATGTTATAAATAATTTTTTAAAGCAATTTTGGAATATAGATAAATCTTATCTATATGATTATATTAACGAAAATGGAGTTAATGATGATATAAGACCTAATGCAATCATAGCAATTAGCTTACCATTTGAAATAGTTCCAAGAGATTTTGCATTGAAAATAATTGCCACTGCTTTTGAAAAATTATACACAATTTATGGACTTAGAAGTCTTGACACAGAGAATGTGAAGTATAAAGGCGAGTATATAGGAGATAGCAACACAAGAGATTTAGTTTATCATCAAGGAACAGTTTGGACATGGCTTATGGGACCATTTATATCTGCTATTAATAGGTATTATAAAGATAAGGAATTCACAAAGAAAATATTTAAATTATTTTATCAGCAAATAGATGAGAAGTGTATTGGAAATGTCTCTGAAATATTAGATGGAAACTATCCCAATAGGGTAAGGGGATGTTCTGCTCAAGCTTGGGGCATGGGAGAAATGATGAGAGTTTATTATGAAGAAGTAAAGAATAAAGAATAAAGAATAAAGAATGAAGAATGAAGAATAAAGGATTAACTGTCCGCCAAAGGTGACATCGTTCTAGAATTAAGACGAGGAGGATGAATATGAGCAAAATAGAAGCCTGTATTTTTGATTTGGATGGAGTCATTGTGGATACGGCAAAATATCATTATTTGGCATGGAAAAAGCTTGCTAGTGAACTTTGTTTCGAATTTACCGAAGAACAAAATGAAAAACTTAAAGGTGTAAGTAGAATGGATTCTTTAGACATACTTCTGAAGTTTGGAAATGTAAATATAAGTTATGAAGAAAAACTTATATTGGCAGAAAAAAAGAATAATTGGTATGTGAAATTTATTTCAAATATCAAAAGTGATGATATTTTACCAGGTGCTAGAGAATTTTTGCAAATAGTAACAAATAAAAATATTAAAATGGCTTTGGGATCGGTAAGTAAAAATGCAATGACAATATTAAATAAACTTGGTCTAACTGAGTATTTTGATGCAATAATTGATGGCAATAAAGTAACTCATGCAAAGCCAAATCCGGAAGTGTTTTTATTAGGTGCTAAGGAACTAAATGTACTTCCTAAAAATTGTGTGGTTTTTGAAGATGCTGAGGCAGGAATTGAAGCTGCTATAAATGCTGGAATGTATTCAATTGGCATTGGAAATAGTGAAATTTTAAATAGAGCAAATTTTGTTATTAATTCACTAGACGAAATGAAAATTGAAAGGCTTGACTTGTTATAAAATATTAATTTAGAACGGGGGATTAAAGTGAAGAGGTATTTAGAGTTAGACTCATGGAATATTATTGAGAACAGCTTCAATGATAAAAACAACAAGGTATCAGAAAGTATTTTTAGTTTGGGTAATGGATATATGGGACAAAGAGCAAATTTTGAAGAAGGATATACAGGAAGCACCCTTAGTGGAACATATATGGCAGGAATTTACTATCCAGATAAAACAAGAGTTGGATGGTGGAAGAATGGATATCCAGAGTACTTTGCTAAAGTATTAAATTGTACAAATTGGATTGGCATTGATGTTTACATTGAAAACACAAAGCTTGATATAGCGCAATGTGATGTAAGGAATTTTAGTAGAATATTAAATATGAAAGATGGATTTTTATATAGAAGCTTTATTGCTAAAATTAAGAATGGCAATGAAGTAAAAATTCAAACTAAAAGGTTTATAAGTATAGTGGATAAAGAAATTGGCGCTATAGAGTATTCAATAACCCCTTTGAATTTTGATGGCGAGGTAACTATATCACCATACTTAGACGGGGATATTAAAAATGAGGATTCCAATTATGATGAAAAATTTTGGGATACAATATCAAAACAAATAGGACTGGGTAATGGATATTTAACGGTAAAAACCAAAAAACTGATTTCTATCTTTGTTCAGCTATGAAATATGATATTTTTAAAGATAATGTAAAAACTGCTTGTGAAATAGAAATTATAGAAAAAGAAAAATTAGTAGGAAATATAGTAAAGTTAAATTTGATTAAAAATGAAAAGTTAACAATTTTTAAATATGTGGCAAATGTTACTTCTAGAGATTTTAAAATTGATGAATTAACTACAATAGCAATACAGAAGTTAGAAAAGGCATATAGTAAAGGATTTTCTAAACTAGCTAAAGAACAGGCTAATGCTTGGGAAGAAAAATGGAAGGCTAGTGATATAATTATAAAGGGAGATTTAGCTGCACAGCAAGCAATTAGGTTTAATATTTTTCAATTAAATCAGACCTATACAGGTGAGGATGCAAGGCTTAATATTGGTCCTAAGGGTTTTACAGGAGAAAAATATGGTGGTGGTACCTATTGGGACACTGAAGCTTACTGTCTCCCATTTTATTTATCCACAGCAGATCAAAAAATTTCAAGAAATCTTTTAATATATAGATATAAACAACTTGAGAAGGCTAAAGAAAATGCAAGAAAATTAGGATATAAAAAGGGTGCATTGTATCCAATGGTAACTATGAATGGCGAAGAATGCCATAATGAATGGGAAATTACTTTTGAAGAAATACACAGAAATGGTGCAATAGCTTATGCTATATATAATTATGTAAATTATACTGGCGATAAAGAATATTTAAATCGGTATGGAATAGAGGTTCTTGCTGAATTATCAAGATTTTGGGAAGAAAGGGTCAATTATTCGGAAACAAAAGGCAAATACGTGATTTTAGGTGTTACTGGCCCCAATGAATATGAAAATAATGTAAATAATAATTGGTATACTAATAGAATAGCAGTTTGGACTATGGAATATACAATAGAGGTTTTATCAAATATAAAGAATCAGGATATTAATAAGTACGAAGATTTGGTAAAGAAACTTAATATTACAGCCAGTGAAATTTCCACGTGGCTAGATATCGTAGAAAATATGTTTTATCCCAAGGATGAGAAATTAGGTATATTTCTTCAACAGGATGGGTATATGGATAAAGAGCAAATTTTAGCAAAGGATTTACCTAATGAAAATCGTCCATTACATAAGAAATGGTCATGGGACAGAATTTTAAGGTCGTGTTTTATAAAACAGGCAGATGTACTTCAAGGACTGTATTTTCTTCAACATTTATATGATTTAGAAACTATAAGGAAAAATTATGAATTTTATGAGCCAAGGACTGTACATGAATCATCATTATCACCATGTATTCATTCAATATTAGCATCAAAGTTAAATATGAGGGGAAAGGCTTATGAGATGTATTTACAAACGTCAAGACTGGACATTGATAATTACAATGATGATACAGAAGACGGTTGTCACATAACTAGTATGGCAGGAACATGGATGTCCATAGTGGAAGGTTTTGGGGGACTAAAAGTAAAAAATGATGTATTGACGTTAGATCCTTCTATGCCAGATAAATGGGAGCTATTTTCTTTTAAAATCAGATACAGAGGTTTTTTAATTAAAGTAAAGATAGCAGAAAGCAGCATAGAAATCACTAACGAGAGCATTAAGGAACTACAGATTATAGTAAAAAATCAGCAGTATATAATTTTAGGTGAAAGCACTATAATAGTATAACACTTCTCAAAGAAAGCAAATTAGCATATGTGCTTTCTATTTTTGAAGAGGCTTGAGCAAGTAGAAAATCTTTACATAAGAAAAAATTAACAAATTGTTTTCTTGTAAATAATCTATAATGTGATAAGGTCATATTATAGATTTATTTGTTAGGAGGGACATAATTGAATAGATTTTCAAATTTTTTTAGAAATTCGTTTAAAAATTCATATGGGTTAGATAATCTTTCAAAGTATTTATTAATTGTAGGTTTAGTAATTTTATTAAATAGAAATATAATCACTCTAGTCGTAGGTATTGCGTTAATAGGTTATGCAGCATGGAGAGCCATTTCTAAAAATAAATATAAAAGAAATCAGGAACTGCAAGCCTTTAATAGAGTAATCATCATAATAAGACAAAAATTTTACGGAGTAATATATAAGTTCAATGAATTTAGAAAGTATAAGGTGTTTAAGTGTCCTGAATGTTCTCAGAAGCTTAGAGTACCTAGAAAAAAAGGGCATGTGACAATAAACTGTAAAAAATGTGGCAAACAATTTAAAGCAAAAACCTAATAAATAAAGTTAATAGTTAAAAGGTAAGAGTTAAGGTGATTTTGCCTTAGGGCAAAATAAAATAATTATATAATTATTTTAATCGACTTTTCTGCTTTAGCAGAAAAATCTTCCTTGACTCTTAACTTTTAACTTTTAACTCTTAACTGTTTTTCGTGTTGGTATTGGTGAGTTTTCAATAAAATCATCAATCATATTAACAAGAAGGCCTACTTCAGGTTTACTAAGTTGACCATCAGCACCCACGGAATCGCCTTTATGTCTTAGATTATCTGTTATAAGGGAAGAAAAAATGATAATAGGTAATTTACTTAAATAAGGATTTTCTTTTATTGTTCTTGTAAGAGTAAGTCCATCCAATTGAGGCATTTCAATATCTGTAATAAGAATTTGTACATCCTCCTTGAAATTTTCCTTCTTTTTTTCAGCTATTTCTAATAGAGCGTCTAAAGCTTGTTTTCCATCGTCAAAAAATGTTAGATATTTAAAACCGGCTTTGGTAAGCGTATCGGACAAAAGTCTTCTTATTAATGGAGAGTCATCTGCTAAAAATAATTTAATGTCGCCTCTGTCTTTATAATCAACATTTACAATTTTATCTGCATTAATACCAGTACTTGGATTAATATCTGTAACTATTTTCTCGAAGTCTAGCATAAGTATTATTTTATCTTCCATTATTATATTACCAACTACTAACGAGTTTGTGGATATATCATCTGGTTTTAGAATTTCAGTCCATTTAATACGATGAACACCCACAATGTCATCAATACTAAAAGCAACTCTGATTTTATTAAACTCACATACTATTACTTTGGACAGAACGTCAGTTTTACTTTTATTATCCAAAACGTATTTCAAATCAACTAGTGTCAGTATCGTATTTCTAGACAATATTAATCCTGCTATAGAAGGATGAGCTTCTGGTAGTTTTGTTATGGTGCTGGACTGTACATCCAAAATTTCTTTTACTTTTATGACGTTTATAGCATAATGATGTTCACCTACTATAAATTCTATTATCTCAACTTCACCTGTGCCAGATTCTAATAATATATCATTACTCATAATATCCCACCTCATCTTTTTTTATTAGCTTTTGCTATACATATTATATCTCGTACAATTATTAAGTTAACTTTATACGCTACATTGATTATATTGTATTATAAGACTTAAGGCAATTTTATAGCTTAAGTCTTGTTAAAAAAACAGCCAATAATAGTGTGAATATGATATAATATTAGAAATGTTATATAATTTATTAAATTTATATAGGGGGAAATTATGAGTTATACGATTGGAAAACAAAAGAAAATAGCTTTAATAGCACACGATAATAGAAAGGAAGCTTTAATCAGTTGGGCAAAAGAAAATAAAAGCATTCTAAGAAAACATTTTCTTTGTGGTACAGGCACTACTGCAAAACTTATTTCAGAAAATGTAGGTTTACCTATAAAAGCATATAAGAGTGGACCACTAGGTGGAGACGAACAGGTTGGAGCCGCCATAGTTAATGGAGAAGTTGATTTTATGATTTTTTTCTGGGACCCACTAACATCTCAGCCTCATGATCCAGATGTCAAGGCTCTTCTTAGAATTTCAGTTATGTATGATATTCCTGTTGCTATGAGTAAATCAACGGCTGATTTTTTAATGAAATCCACACTTTTAGATGAAGAATATGAAACTCATGAAATTGATTATTATGATAAAATACGGAAAGCTAATTTTTAAAAAATATAAAAAGAGTTCTTTGCCCCAGATGTGGTTTGTTTTTGACAACATCTGTGTCGAAAAAAGCGTACTTTTACCAAAAGTACGCTTTTTTTGTTGACAATTATTAATTTACTATCTATAATGTTAACATATTGTTAATTGTATAATTATATACGGACAGTTTATAACAAATTTAAAAAAATAGATAAATTATTAATAAATTGGGGGCTCTATCGTGAAGAAAAAAATAATTGCAACTATAACGGGAATGGCATTAATCATGGGAATCTTATTATCAGGTTGTGGAAGTAGCTCAACTGCATCACAAAGCGCTGACAAAAAATATACAATTGCAGTAGATCCAACATATGCACCTTTTGAATTTAAGCAAGGAGATAAAAATGTTGGAATTGATCTTGATTTATTAAGTGCTATTGCAAAAGAACAAAAATTTTCATATGAATTGAAGATAATGAAATTTTCAGGAATGATACCTGGAATTCAATCAGGAATAGTAGATGGGGCAGTTGCCGGAATAAGTATAACTGACCTTAGAAAAAAGACAGTTGATTTTTCTGATCCATACTATGATTCAGGACTTACTGCTGTAGTTAAAAGTGATAACAGTAATATAACTTCAATTGCTGATTTAAAAGGAAAGACAGTTGCCGTTAAAAAAGGAGCTATGGGAGCTAAATATGCTGAAGATAATAAGGAAAAATTGGGACTTACTATAAAATATTTTGAAGATACTCCGTCTATGTTCTTGGAAGTAGAAGATGGAAATGCTGATGTAGCTTTTGATGATTATCCAGTTGTTGGTTATAAAATATCCCAAGATAAAAATTCAAAATTAAAGTTAGTTGGTGGCAAGATAACCAAAGATCAATATGGTTTTATTGTTAAAAAGGGAGCAAATGCGGAACTTTTAAAGAAATTTAATGCAGGACTTAAAGCTATTAAAGCTAATGGAGAATACGATAAGATAATAAAAAAATATATTAATGTAAAATAGTTAAATTGTACATTATAAATAAGTAGGTGAGTTTTATTGGGGATTGTAACATTATTTAAACAAAGTTATTCTATGCTTTTGCAAGGACTTGAAATGACAATGTTTTTAAGTGTTGTTTCCATAGCCATTGCAATAGTAATTGGGATAGTTGTTGGATTAATTAATATAAGCAAGGGAAAACACAATGTTTTTAGAGTTATTTGTGGAGCATATATTGATATAATAAGAGGAACACCGCTTATTGTTCAAGCATTTTTTATCTATTTTGGGTTACCAGTTGCAGTACAGGCTATTGGTAGTAAATTCGGAATAGTAGGGCTTTCTACATTTAAAATAAATGTTATTTTGGCAGGTATAATTGCAACCAGTCTTAATGCGGGTGCATATATGGCTGAGATATTTAGAGGTGGAATACTTGCTGTTGATAGTGGGCAAATGGAGGCAGCAAGAAGCTTAGGTATTCCATACAAAAAAGCTATGATAACTGTTGTGCTTCCTCAAGCAGTGAGAAAAATGATACCTGCACTAGTAAATCAATTTATAATTTCACTTAAGGATACTTCTATTCTTTCAGTAATAGGAATACAGGAACTTACGGGAAATGGACAAATTATAATGGCATCAACATATGCAGCTTTTCAAACATGGTTATTTGTTGGGATAATTTACTTTGTTATTATAAAGATAATAACTATTGCTGCAAGGAAGGTTGAGGAGCGTTTAACGATATGATAGAAATTCAAGAATTAAAAAAATCTTATGGTAATAATGAAGTTTTAAAGAAAATAAATCTTACGGTTAAAAAAAATGAAGTTGTTTGTATAATTGGACCATCTGGTTCTGGAAAAAGCACATTACTGAGATGTGTTAATGCGCTGGAAGAAATTACAGAAGGTAAAATTATAGTAGATGGCCAAAATGTCGCTGATAAAAAAGTTAATATTGATAAGGTAAGAGAAAATATCGGAATGGTATTTCAAAACTTTAACTTATTTCCACATTTAACTGTTTTAAAAAATATTACACTTGCACTATTACAACTTAATAAAATGGGAAAAGAAGCGGCTGAAAAAAGAGCAAATGATCTACTTGATAAAGTAGGTCTCAAGGATAAAGCAAATGAATATCCTGATAGACTTTCTGGTGGACAGAAGCAAAGAGTCGCTATAGCAAGAGCACTTGCTATGGAACCTGATGTTATGTTATTTGATGAGCCAACGTCAGCACTGGATCCAGAGATGGTTGGAGAAGTTCTAAATGTTATGAAGAATCTTGCAAAAGAGGGGATGACAATGATTGTTGTTACCCATGAAATGGGTTTTGCAAGAGAAGTCGCAGATAGAGTAATATTTATGGCAGACGGATATATTGTTGAAGAAAATACGCCAGAAAACTTTTTTACAAATCCACAAAATGCTAGAACAAAAGACTTTCTCAATAAAGTACTTTAAAAACAGTTAAGAGTTAATGGTTAAAAGTTAAGAGTTAAGGAAGATTTTTCGGCCTAAGGCCCAAAAATCTAATATTTAGGAATGTAATTAGATTTGGTACACAAATTTAATTACATTCCTAAATGTTATGATCAATTATTAAGCATATGGACTTTTAATTTGATGCTTAGTTTTGAAAAAGGAGAGTGAGAAAATGAAACCAATTATAGGGATTACAACACTATGTGAAAACAGAGATAATAAAGTACACAGTTCTATTAATTATAATTATGCTAAGTCAGTTAATATGGCAGGCGGTACGCCTATTTTAATTCCACTTGTACAAAATGATGAGGATATAGATAATTATTTGGATACTATAGATGGATTATTATTATCTGGTGGAGAAGATATAAGCCCACTTCTTTATGGTGAAAATCCTATAAAAGAAGTAACTTATATTTCACCAGATAGAGATGAATATGAAGTAAAGCTTTATTTAAAGGCACTGGATAGAAATATTCCTATCCTTGGAATATGCAGAGGAGTTCAACTTATGAATGTTGCTCTAGGTGGAACACTATATCAAGATATAAATGCGCAAGCAGAGAAACCTAATGGACATGCACCTATGGCAAACCTTACATATAATCTTTATCATACGGTGAATATTGAGAAAAGTTCGAAGTTGTTCCATATTTTTGGCAAAGACGTGCTTCATGTTAATTCTTTTCATCATCAGGCAGTAAATAGAGTAAGTGATAAATTTAAGGCTGTAGCAACATCTCCAGATGGAATAATAGAGGGGATAGAACACTTAGAGAATACTTTTGTATTGGGGGTCCAATGGCATCCCGAGGATTTAACAGTTAAACACCCACAATTTTTGAGATTATTTGAAGTCTTCATAGGTGAATCTTTGAAGTATAAGTCACATGAAAGAAAATAGAATGGAATTTTTAATAGTTAATACATTTAACATTGTTAAAAGATTACAATTAAAGAAGGAATCTGAAGTTTGTTGAAATACAAATTTCGGATTCCTTCTTTATTTTATCCATTCGCTATCAGGCGTAAGAGCGCATAACTTTGGTTCAAAACTAGCACTCAGATGCGGTTTCACCTGATTTGAGTGCTAGTTTCACTTTATTAAAAATACATATTATAAAAAACTATAATAAAAGAAGAATAAACAAGACAATAAGAACTAAATGACAAAAATAACAAAATTTACATGCAACATCGATTTAACAAATATGTGTATACGTATTATTATGTTGTTATAAATAAACAAACAATAAGGGGGATAAATATGGAGAAATATAATTTTTTCCAAGATTTTAGGACTAATATAATTTCACAATATGAAGATTGCGACGCTTATAAATTAATATGTAGTAGCCAATCTTATGATCCAGCTAAAGAATTAAACATGGATGACGACATGGAGAAAGTTCCGTTTGTTGAGACAACTCTTTTTAAAAAATCTGCGAATATGTACACGACATTATTAAGAACTGAGCCAAAAAGCTTGGAAAAATGGACCGTATCCAGTAGTACAAGTGGAGATCCAAGCATTGTTGGCAGAAGTAAGAAAGACATTTTACAGATAAAAGAATTTATTCAACTTGAAAATGAAAGATTGGATACATCAAGTGAGTATAATTGTGTTTTTTATCCTGAACCTGAAGTTATGAGAAAGTATAAAAGCGTACAAATATTAGACAAGCCTACTGAGTCATATATTGGGAATTTTTTAAATGCATTTCCATATAGTGAAAACACTTATTTTCTATTGCATCCGTGCAAAGGAGAATTTTCTGTTGATTTACAGTATTTTATGAAATTTTTAAATGAACATAATAACAAAAATCACAATGTAGCTTTAAGGGGATCAACACCGCTAATTTACAATGCGGTTAAGTATCTAAAAGAGAAAATGAAACCGTTTAAACTTGGCACTAGAGCTATAGTGCATACGGGAGGAGGCGGCTGGGATGGTAAAAAGGGAACTATAAATATAGGAACTAAAATAGAAAGATGGAGATTTGTAGAAGAAGTTTCTAGTTTTCTTGGTATACCTGAAGAAAATTTTATTGACACATATTCTTTTACAGAAAACAGTTTCCCAATAACAGGACATTATTCTAAAGACCCAAAAGATTACTTATTTCATATACCACAGTGGGGAAAAGTTATAATAAGAGATATAAAAACATTACGACCATTGCATGAAAGAGGGGATAGAGGATTACTTCAGATGCTCAATGCTTATGGAACTTCATCTTTTGCTGGAGCCTCAATAATGGTAGATGATATGGCAGAGATAGTTTCTGAAACAAGATGTCCAGAATGTGGATCAGAAGCTATGACAATAAAAATTATTGGTAGAGTTAAAGGATCAGAAGCTAAAGGTTGTGGTGCTACATTGGATATAAAGGAGGTGGAAAAGGCATGAGTATTGATTATAGCTGTGGAAGTATATTAATGGAAAAGGAAATAAATGATTATAAGCTAGAGCTTAACGAATCAAGTGAGGCTGATATAAAAAGAGAAGTTAAAAGGCTTAAGGCTAACGAGATAAAAGCTCATGATATAGGTACTGAAAAAAACATAGATATTTTAGACAAATGTGCAAAGCTTTGGCTTAATAGAGAGTATTCAAATAAGCATATACAAATGCTTGCCAGAATAACCAATCAAAGTTATGAATTGGTAGTCTGTGAACTAGAGGGAAGTATGAGGATGCTACTTCGAGAAAATGTAGAAAAAACAATTACTGAAGAAATTGGGAATCTAGAAATAATGGATAAATGGATTAGTACAAGCTATGGAAAAGTGCATAGGCAGCCAAGGGGACTAGTATTTCACAATGTATCAGGGAATGCATTTGTGGTTATACCTATGAGCATAGCCATGGGGCTTTTATCTAAGAATTGTAATTTGGTAAAAGTTTCTGCAGACGAACCTTATTTTGCATATGCATTTTACAAAAGTCTATGTGAAATAGACGAAACAATAAAAGATAGACTTTCAGTAGTTTATTTTGACAGTAGCACTAAAAATATATACGAAACTATCGTAAGGGATAGCGATTGCATTGTTCATTGGGGCGGAGAATATTCAGGAAGTATAATGGCAGAACTTTGTGCTAAACATAAGGCTCATTTGATAATGCATGGTGCTAAGATAAGTTTTGAAGTTTTAGATAAAGTAGAGGATATGGATAAAACTGCTGAGGATGTAGCTAAAGACATTGTTTTATGGGAACAAAAAGCTTGTCTATCTCCTAGAGTAATATTTGCAAATAAGAATATGGATTTAAATAGTTTTGCAGAAAAGCTAGCCAGTGCTTTTAAACGTTTTAGTGAAATACTGCCAAAGGCTTATTTAACACCCTGGAATTCCGTAAAAACTATGCAGGATAGGCAATATTGTTTGATTAAATATGGAATTAATAAAGGGGAAAAGGTAAAGTTATATTCTTCATTTAATGCAGATTATACTGTGATTTTAAATGAAAGTTTGCCAGACAAGGCAGATTTAGATAGATGTTTTTACAGATTTGTATTTCTTTGTCCTTATGAAAGTAAAAATCAAGTTTATGAATATGTAGAAAAAAATTTAAAAGCCTATCTTCAGACTATGGGCTATAGTGGAGACGAAGACGCCTTTATAGAGAAAATGACTCTCTTAGGTGTAAGTATAGTTACTAAACCAGGAGATATGTCTGCGCACTATGCTGGAACATCACATGATGGACTATACAATCTTCAGGAAATGACCTATGTGGTAAGCAGACAAGATTAAGTTACAACAATCCCATGACTACCAGCTAGAATACTACTATCTTATATTAAGTGAAAGATGGTAGTCACTAGATGACGATTTCTAAGTTTCAGATGGATGACCTACGGCCTAAAAACTCCACCTGAAACTTAGAAATCTGTTTATGGTATGCTTCATCACCATAAACATTACATATATCAATATGCGGAAGGTTTTGGCTCTTAGTATACCGCAAAATATCCTCAGAATCTTTGACTTGTTATTTTATTCAAGATGCCTTATAATATTATAAATCTATATAAAATTATGACTTGAATTATTAAGATTAGAGGCATCCCAATTGTGAATTTTAAGTGTTTAGTTTTATGATGAAATAAAAACATACCAATAATACTTCCTAGGCTTCCGAAAATGATGGCTATAAAGAATAAATGAGCCTCGGGAACTCTCCACTTTCGGTTTATTGCTCTACGTTTATCATAAGCCATAATTATTATGCTAGTTAAGTTTATTAAAATAAGATAATATAATATAAATTTAATCATTTTTACCTCCAAAGTAAAATACGTGTGCTGAATAAACTACTAATTTGTTTTATTATAGCACACATAAATTAGCTTGAAAGATTTATACTAAAATCATACAATTTTTCCATCAATAAACTTTCTATATTGAACAGCCTCAATTATATCCGATGAGGCTATTTTTTCGGAGCTTTTCATATCCGCAATTGTTCGTGCTACTTTTAAAATTCGGCTATAGGCTCTTGCGCTTACATGAAAGCTGTTAAAGAGACTTTTGATTATTTTTGAGCAATCAGGACTTAATTCGCAATACTTTTCTATATGTTTTTGTTGCATTTGTGCATTGCAGTGGATATTGTCATCCTTAAATCTCTCCTCTTGGATTTTCCGCGATAGAGTAACTCTAGTTCTTATTTCTTTTGAAGTTTCAGATTTATCCTTTTTTTTAATATCATCATAATTAAGTGAGTTTACAGAAGAAAATATATCAATTCTATCAAGTAGTGCACCTGAAAGTTTTGCAATATATCGTTTTCTTTCATATTCGCTGCAAGTACAATCTTTATTTGAACCATAATTTCCACATGGGCATGGATTTAATGCAGAGATAAACATGAAGCTAGCGGGGTAGGTTACGTTACCAGTGGCCTTTGAAAATTTTATAATTCTATCTTCTAAGGGCTGTCTTAAAGCCTCAAGAACACCTCTTTTAAATTCAGGAAGTTCGTCTAAAAATAAAACACCATTATGTGCAAGGGAAATCTCTCCTGGAATAAGTTTGCTGCCACCACCAACAAGAGCTATGGTGGAACTTGTATGGTGTGGATTTCTAAAAGGTCTTTTAAATATTAAACTGTTGTTATCTAAATTTCCAGAAACACTATAAATTTGAGTTACTTCTAAAGCTTCATCATAATTTAGTGGTGGAAGTATAGTTGGTATTCTCTTTGCCATCATAGTTTTTCCTGAGCCTGGAGAACCGTAAAGCATAAGATTGTGACCACCTGAAGCTGAAACCTCAATGGCACGTTTTGAACTCTCTTGACCTACAATTTCATCAAAATCCAATTGGAAATTATCTTCTGTTATATTTTCATTGTATTCAAAAGGTAATGAATCCATATATTGAAAATAATCAACTACCTGTGACAAGGTGTCAAAGGCAAACACTTTGGACTCTTTTACCATGGAACATTCGCGAGCATTAGAGGTGGGAACAATGATTTTGCAAATATTGTTATTAACTCCGTAAGTAACAATGGGTAGTGCACCTTTAATTTTCTTTAAATTACCATTTAATGAAAGTTCACCTATTATAATATAATCATTGATACAATCCTTTACAATTTGATCTGTTGCCGCTAAAATGCCAATTGCTATGGGCAAATCAAATAGTGATCCTTCTTTTTTTAAGTCAGCAGGGGCTAGATTAATAGTTATTCTTTTTATTGGAAATGTGTAGCCAGAATTTATTATGGCAGAACGTACTCTTTCCTTGGATTCCTTAACAGAAGTATCTGCAAGTCCAACTATGTTAAAAGCAGGAAGGCCTTTTGAAATATCAACTTCCACGTTTATAGGAATTCCTTTAATACCTGTAAAAGTAGCAGCATTGATTTGGATTGTCATGATAATAATCACCTCTATATAAGTGATTATTGACAAAAACATTGTTGTTAAATCAGTGGATTAATAAGAAATTTTAATGTGCAAATAACACATTGATATTAATCTACTAATCTAGTATATTGGAAATATCGGAGTGAATATCTAAAAATGTAGCTATGGATGATCTTTTACATGCATATACTATTTAGATTAATAATATTGCTAGTTACTGTGACTCAGGCAAAGGAGGCCATTATTATGAGATTTAAAGCAGAAATTTTTGACAAGCTTCAATTTTTATTTGAGACATACAGTTTTAATGACCATCAGCTTCATTGTATAATGAAGTTTGATAATAAAGTTCAAAAGAATATTATGAAAAAAGCCTTAACTCTAATGTTTCAGGTTATGCCTATTCTTGGAAGTGCATTTGTGGAAGATAGGGTAGAGCCTTATTGGGCAAAGGTAGAGGTTTCTAATTTTAAAGATATTCTAACTATTGTAGATAATGAAGAGGATTTTAATAAGTTTACTACATCTAGGACCAATGAATTTACTGGGCCTCAAATGAAAGCTTGTATTTTCAGCTCAAAGAAGGATTCATTAGCAATTATTATGAACCATATGATTTGTGATGCGGCTGATTTTAAGGAATATATGTATTTATTAAGTGATTTATATTCAGAGCTTACAGAGGATTATAATTATGCACCAGATCATCTGTTTAATGGTGATAGAAGCCTCAAACGAATTAACCAGAAATTTTCATTAAATGATAAGATAAAGGTTTTGTTATTGCAAAATAAAGAAAGTAATAAATCTAGTGATTATAAGTTTCCATTAAGCCAAGGCAAAGATGTTAATCCATTTATTGTTACCAATAAAATATCTCAGAATAGGTACCTTTCCATTAAAAAATATTGTAAAAAATATAAAGTGACAATAAATGATGTGGTTCTTGCTGCATTATATAGAGCACTTTACAAGACGTTAAGTTTAGATAACAGTAGCCAGCTTAACATACCAATAATGGTGGATATGCGTAGAAATCTAAAGGTTAAAAATATTGATGCAATTTGTAATTTGACCTCCACTGCTATTACTCATATTGATTACGACATTAAGGAAAATTTCACGGCCACGGTTATGAAAGTTAATAAGGATATGAATTTGAAGAAAACTAAGTTTATTGGACTTAATGGGTTCGTAAAGTTGTCTTTAATTTTCAGGATTTTTAAGTACAATAAAATTAGAAGTATCATGAAAAATTTATTTAAAAACCCCTTAATTGGAATGACCAATATAGGAATTTTAGATTCTAAAAAACTAAGTTTTGAAGGTACATCAATTGAGGAAGCTTTTATGTGTGGTTCTATAAAATATAAACCATATTTTCAAGTAGCTTTGACAAGTTTTAAGGATACTATAACTTTCAGCGTGAACTTATATGGTAACGCTGAGGATAAAAAAATAATTGAAGAATTTTTGAATTTGCTTGTGAGTGAACTTCCTAATATTTTTATCAAGTAAAATTCTTAATAATTGAGATAAAATTGTTAACTAGTTGTGAGCTAGTTTCATTTTTACGTGTACAAATAACAATTTCATTTTTAAGATTGATGTTTTCAACATAAATTCTTGATAGTTTGCCTGTATAAGCAAGTTCTTTAACCCCTATAGAAGAACAAAACGTCACCCCACAACCTGCCATTGAAGCCACAAGTGTTTCATGCAATCCATTAAACTCAAGTGCTATGTTAGGTAAAGAAAGACCAAATGCATGGCAGATGGATTCCAAACGTATTCTCAAATAACTTCCTTTTTCTCTCATTATAAATGATTCTAACATAATATCACTTAAGCTAACTTTTTTATTAGCATATTTATGATTAGGAGCAGATACAAACCATATATCATCTTCTATTATTTTATATGTATCTATTTTATCTGTATAATTAATTGCCCCACCACCAAGAATTGCTATATCTGATTTATAACTAATAAGATTATTAATTGCGTCATTAGTATTCATTGTTGTAATATCAATGTTTATATTTTCATTTATACTAGTTTTATAAGGGGAGATGTAAATTATGCAATATAAAAAAGATAAAGAAAGATTAAACCAAATACTTTTAACAAGTAAAAATATAAAAAATAATCAAGAAGAAATTCTTAAATTAGTTCCGGAGTTGATCATTTGTGTTAATTGTACTCAAATACACCCTAATCATATATATAATGTATATGAACACATAGCTGAAACAGTAAATAAGGTAGATCTTAATTTAATATTAAAGCTTACTACATTATTTCATGATATTGGAAAGCCATATAAAAAGGTTTTTGCTGATGGAGGTGAAAGATTTGGGGGACATGGAGAAGCAAGTGAAATACTAGCTGGATTAATACTAAAAAGGCTTGAATATGATGATGGCTTAATAGCAATAGTATGTAAACTTATAAAATACCATGACCTTAAGATAAATGATACAATAGAAGGCGTTTCTCAGACTATTGAACTAATTGGACAAGCTAATATGTCGTACCTTCTTCAAGTTCAAACTGCAGATTTATTATCTCATGCACCTAAATATTATAATCTTGTGATACCTATATTGAGAAGTGTACAAAAAATTTATAAAAAGGACTTCAATCATGATTTAAAAAAAATCATACCTCTACTGGTATGATTTTTTAGAATAAAGGAATATTATGTAAATTAACTTTAAATAAATGGCAATATATATTTATTTAACTATTTTTCCTTATAAAATCAAGAGTTCTATCTATGACAGCTTTAGTTTCATCATTGTTATCTAGTGCATCAAAAGAATGTTGTCCCGTACTGTGAACAATATAGTCAAATTTAATGTTCCTTGATTTTGCTATTCTCATGAAATTATCTATTGATTTATTAACACCTTTAACTTTATCTTTAGCCGCCTTTACAATAAGTAAAGGTGGAAACTTATCATTCATAGCAGGAAGATAAGTTTCAGGACAATAGCTCTCATACTCCTTATTAACAGCTTTTGTTCTAGTTTTAATATCAAGTAAGCCATAATAGGAGACAAGACATTTTATATAGTAAGGGGCATTTTTTATAAATTGGCTGACGTATAGACCTCCTAAGGAATATCCCCAAATACAAATCCTATCTTTATCTATATTCAGCTTCTCTGCATTTTCTCTAATATAAGTTATAGCATCAAAAATATCTTTTTTTACGTTAGCATTTTTAAAATTAAAATTCATGCGGCTACGATTAAAAGTAACTCCTATGAAATCGTTGCTTGCTGCAAGCTTACCGTAGGAAGCATATAAGTTCCAGTCCTTTGCATTTCCAACAAGTTTTTCTGGACCCTCTCCATGTAAAAAAACAATTGAGGGTAGTTTGGAGTCTTTACTTATCCCTGAAGGTCTGTAAACATCCATGGGTAGAAATTTGTGTTCAGTATGTTTGTATATGATGTTTTTGTAACATCTATTGATTTAGATTTATCAATATCACACAATAAATCTAGTTTAAAAATCCTACGAATATATAACCTATATGCTAGTACACAAAGAAAAATCAATACAAAACAGAAAATTAAAGCAATTTAAAATAAATTCAAACTATGCACCTTCTTTATATTATTATCTGTATAAGGTAATTATAAAGTATGTAGTATACTACAGTGTCAACATATTTATTCATTTTTAAAATTATTCATAAATGCCCGGATGTGTGGGCAGTTTATTGCTTGTTTTTCATTGTTCTTAAAGCTTACAAGAGCGTTTTTCATCTCATCCAAACTTCCCATCTTTTTATCAATTTCTTTAATTTTTTCATCAATTAGGTCGGAAAAATCAGAAAAGCCTACTGCTTTAGTCTCAGCAATATCAAACATTTCTTTAATTTCTTTAAGTGTAAATCCTGTTTCTTTAGCATTCCCAATAAACGCAAGTTGGGTTAATACTGTTTCAGGATATAGTCTATATCCATTGTCTGACCTCACTATATTTTTAATAAGACCACTTGTTTCATAATATCTAAGTGTTTCTGGATGAATATTAGCTATTTTTGCGACTTGTCCCCTTAAGTAGTAATTCATTTTTTAATCCCCTTTATACATGAAAAGACAATTTTAACGTTAAAATTGTATATTTATAGTGGTGTATTAAAAAAATTATACTACATTAAAAGATGAAAATGAAAGATAGTTTCATGATTATATCAGGATATACATAAATAATATCAATATTAAGAGCAGCAAACTATAAAAATATCAGTTTGATTATTTAGAGTATAAGCTCTAAATATATTGACTTATCACATTTCAATAGTAATATTTTGTTATAGAATACAATTAAAGGAGAATAAGCTATAGGAGTTGATAATAATATGTATAGGGACAATCCGATGCACAAGCCAAGGCAAAAGCGGAGCATACAAACACAGGAAAAATATTGAATGTAGCTTTTAAACTTTTTTGTGAAAAAGGATATTATAAAAACACTACTAATGAAATTGCTAAGATTGCTAATATTTCTATTGCAAACTTGTATTTCTATTTTAAGGATAAGGATACAATTTTTTTTGAAATACTCCACCGATATAATAAATCATTTATTCAGATTCATGAAAAATTCACAAAAGAGATTATTAGCTACAGTCTGGATCGAAAAGCATGGTTACGCAAACTTCTGGACAGCATGATCAAGGTTCATGAATGTTCCAGAGAGCTAAATAAGGAAATCTATATCCTCTCCCTTTCAAAGCTCGAAGTAGCCACCATTATGGGAAAACAAAACAATCAAATACAGGAAACAATACTGAATTATTTTCAGGAGTTCAAGGATGAAATCAAGGTGAAGGATATTGAAGCTGCTGCCATAGTAGCTTTTCCTTGCTTAATGCCATTGTTGATTAAGTAGTTTTTTTAGTAATAAAATTGATTGTGAACGCATCCTAACAGAGGCTGTAAATGCTGTAGATAAATATATTTTTGGATGCACTGTTAGACATTAATAACAAAGAGCAAAATCGTCAATAAAAGTACAAGGATAATAAACAAAATGTCACATCAGATTTTTGTATGAGCAATGCAAGCATGTGGAAGTTTAGTACTTACAAATTTCCACCATTGTTCATGAGTCATATTTCCTCTTTTTATCTGTTCTGTATAATAGAAATAAATTATTGCTGGGGCGGAGACTCCCAATAGATGCATTATATTTGAACACCCACTACCGCCTAAAAATAATTGTCTGATTCTATAAGAAAAATCATCATACAAACATAATCCGATTACCTCTTTTATTTTTTCTTTAATTATTAAGCAACCGTCCATAGGATATTTTATGAAATCTACATTACCATTTTTTATAAACATATCTGGAACCGAAATGTCTAACTCAACTTTAATTTCATGGGTATTGTCTTTTAAATATGATGTTAAATTCCATAAATTGCTGTCCTTTTCAAAATAATCCACAGTGAAATTTCTACTATAGAGTGGTTTTTCCATAATATTATCCCCTTTTCTATATTATATAGATATTTTAAACGTTATACTGACTGTTAATTGTGAATGAACTTTCTAAAGTATAGTTTGATTTGTTTTACCAGATATGCACAAGGTTAGAAAATTTTTATTAATACTGTACTTTTTTAAAGCGGATTGATCTAATATATTTTTTATTTCGTTAGCAGTATAAGAGGCACTTTGTGAAGAAAGAAATCCAGGGCGTATTTCTTTTGGTTTGGTTGAAAAATAGATGAGC
Organism: uncultured Clostridiaceae bacterium; assembly: GCA_963725425.1. Taxonomy (GTDB): domain Bacteria; phylum Bacillota; class Clostridia; order Clostridiales; family Clostridiaceae; genus Clostridium_I. Next base: position 748,599 of record CAVRYJ010000031.1, on the reverse strand, counting down.
CATTTCAATAATGAATTCACATCTCTCCTCAAATCGGTTATACAATACAAGCCACCAGGTTTCAAAACCCTATGGATTTCATTGAAAACTTTAATAGGTTCTTGCCATTCATGTAGTGACCCATTTGAAAAAACTGAATCAAAAGAACAGTCTTCAAATGGCATTTGCATGGAATTACCCTCAACATAACAAGCAACTGACTCCAGTCCGTATTCTTTTGCATTTTTTTGTAGCTAGGGTTATCATTTCACGGCTAATTTCGCATCCAGTAAGCTTGGAGTTTGTAGACTTAGATTGCTTCAACCATTCAAGCCCAAGATATCCCGGTCCAGGGCCAATCTCAAGCACATTTCCATTTTTAATTCCTGAGTTTAATATACTACTTAGGTTATTCCATCCCTTGTCTCGCATATTTCTTGAGAATAGATTATAATTTGCAACAGTTAAATCTCCATTAATTCCATGATTTGTTTCGATTATTCTTTGTTTTAACATTATATAACACCTCTTTAACTTAGATTTTTTAATGATTCAACGGCCCAATTAAGTTCAGTCTGATAATGATACTGGTGATGACTGAAAATAATCTTCGCCATTACTTTCATTTCATCAGGTATGAATTGTAATGTCTGCTTCTTGTGTTTTTCAATTGCAACTATTATAGCTTGTAGCTTTACAATATAGTCTCTTAAATGTTCATTGATTACGTTTATGTCTAAAGCATCGGAAAAGTAAAAAATACCATCAGAAGGGAATACAGGCTTATAATCTAATTCAAGCAATCCGTTTAAAAGCCTTTGAAATTCTGTTTTGCCCTTATCTGTGATGGAATAAACGATTTTCTCCAGCTTGTTGGTATCCTTTTCTCGAGCAGCAGATAAAAATCCCTTATCCTCCATCTTTTCTAGATGGTAATAAATAGCTGAAAGTTTGATTTGTGTGAAATCCGACAATTGATCTGCAATTGTCTTTTTTATTTGGTAACCATGCTGCGATCCAAACCTTAACAAAAGACCAAGAATATAAAGTGGTATCATAATAAATTCCTCCTAAATAGTCAGTACTGAGTATAATTATACTCAGTACTGACTATTTGTCAAGCAAAATAATTAAAATTTTCTGGCATAGTAGAAATGTTGATATGTTCCTAATTTGTTTAATAAATAGTTTTTCTTACAAAATTGTAAGAAAAACTATTTATTTGTAAGCAAAGTGATATGGAGTAAAAATGGAATATTAACTATACTTAATTTATAAGGAATATGAAACTTAAAAGTTATGTTTAAAGAAAATTATATTAAATTAGTTAGGAGAGTAATTTATATGGAAATATTAAGAGTAGAAAATTTAAATAAGTCTTATGGAAAAGGTGATACAAAGGTAGAAGCACTTAAAAATATAAATTTATCGGTTAATAAGGGAGATTTTGTTGCAATAGTAGGTGCTTCTGGTTCAGGTAAAAGTACATTGCTACATCTCTTAGGAGGACTAGACAGACCAACCTCAGGAAAGGTAATTATTGATGGTGAAAGCATTTATGATTATAAAGAAGCAAGACTTGCTATTTTTAGGAGGAGAAAGGTTGGCTTTATATTTCAATTTTTTAATCTTATTCCAGTATTAGATGTAGAAGAGAATATAGCTCTTCCAGCACTAATGGATAATGATAAAGTTGATAAAGTGTATTTAGATGAAATAATACATGTGCTTGGGCTGGATGATAGGAGAACTCATCTTCCTTCAGAACTTTCAGGTGGACAACAGCAAAGAGTATCCATAGGACGTGCACTTTTAAACAAGCCTTCTATTATTTTTGCTGATGAACCTACAGGAAATTTGGATAGTAAGAATTCAAGAGAAGTAATTGAGCTACTAAAATATACAGCGAAAAAATACAATCAAACATTAATACTTATTACTCATGATGTTAATATTGCTGATTTAGCAGATAGAGCTATTACCGTAGAAGATGGTGCAATAGTTTCAGATAAATTTTTGAAGAATAATTAGAGGGGAGGCTAAATAATCTAAATGATTATTTAGGGCAGTATGAGAAATGCAAGAAGGGGTGCAATTGTTATGATACAAAGTTATAAGCAGTTAACAGGTAGATATCTGAGAGCAAATAAAAAAAGAAGTATTCTTACTATTATCGGTATAGTTTTATCAGTAGCGCTTATTGCGTCAATTGGTTTCTTTTTAAAAGGAATTCAAGCTGCAGAAGTAACTCAGTATAAAAATGAATATGGTTCTTGGCATGTGGAATTTAGAAGCCTTAACAGTAATCTTGTTTCAAAGGTTAGGAGTAATCCTAAGGTTGAAAGTAGTGGACTTTTACAATTTAAGTCGGATATAAATCTTGGAAATGGAGTAGTGCTTACACCTAAAATTGCGTCAGATAGTGCCATAGAATTATTACCTTATAAAATAAAAGAAGGCAGACTTCCTAATGATAAAAATGAAGTTGCTGTAGAAAAATGGGCATCTAAGTATATTAAAAAAGGTATTAAAATTGGAGATACAATCAATCTGGATAATAAAAAATACAAACTTGTGGGATTATTAGAAGATAACACACAGAATCAAATGGAGAATAAAGGAATACTATTATCTAAGAGTAATGATATACCTATAAGTGGTTCAACTTTGGTTGTACAAATCAGTTCAAAAACAAATTTAAAAAATGCTGTGAGCGAGCTAGATAGTTTAGCAGATAAAAAAACAGTAGATAATAATAGCTATGTTATTGATTTAGAAGGCGGAGGTGGAGATTCTATCGCTAAGGCAATGTTTGGGATGCTTGCAATAGTAATATCAATAGTAGTAATTGCTACTATTGCAGTAATATACAACTCGTTTCAAATAAGTGTTGTGGAAAGATTAAAGCAGTTTGGTCTTTTAAGGGCTGTAGGAATGACACCCAAGCAGTTAAGAAAAATGGTACTTAGAGAGGCTACCATTTTAGCAGCCATTGGTATACCAATTGGACTACTCCTTGGTATTATAGCAATATACGGAATCAAAATTGCATTTAAACTCATAGGCGCAGATACAGTTATGCCTATGGAAATTGCTATTTCTCCAGAAGTACTTTTAATCAGTACTGCAATTGGAATAGCCTCGGTGTACTTTTCAGCATTAATTCCATCTTTCTTTGCGGGGCGAATTTCGCCACTTGTAGCTATAAATAGTAGAACTTCTATAACCAAAGAAAAAATAAAGAGGAGTAAAAATAGAATCATAGGTAAAATTTTTGGATTTGAAGGAGGTTTAGCGGCAAAAAACATTAAAAGGAATAAAAAAAGATATAGAATAACAGTATTTTCTATAGTAATAAGTGTAGTGTTGTTTGTCACGTTTAAGTCTTTTATGGATATGACTTTAAATTTAAATGGGAGTGGTAATGAAGGGGATAAAATAGATTTTTCAGTTGTTCAAAATAGGTCAAGTTCAGACGAAAATAATGAAAATATTAGTAATAATATTATAGACAATATAAGTAGATTAAATACAGTGAGTAAAGTATATAGGGTGTATGGAGACTTTCCGTTTAAAGAATACATGGATAGCGGTAAGGAAATAGAACAAGTAAAGGCTTATCCTGATTTTTATAAAAAAGAAAAACTAAATGGAGAAGAAAAAACCATGTTTGAGGGCGGAAGGATCTCAATATATGATGATAATTCTATGGAAGAGGCTAAGAAATATGTAGAGGCAGGAAAAATAGATATATCTAAATTAAACGATGAAAATGGAGTTATTGTTGTTAACAAAGACTATGTAATTAATGAGAAAACAGGCAAAAAATACTCTGGTCCAATTGTCAATCTAAATATAGGGGATGAGATAGAACTTAAGAATTTTTTAGATGAAAAAAATAAAGATAATCCAATAAAAAAAGTTAAGGTGCTTGCAATTCTTAATGAAGATCCTTTTGAGTCCAATTTTGCAATTAAAGGAATAAAATTAATAACAACTCAAAAAGTTGTAAAAAGTTTAACAGGTATAGGAGAGACACGACCTTCATCTTTAAATATTGAAATTAAAGATGTGAAATTAGAGGATAAAGCACAGAATGAAATTCAAGCTACAATACAAGATAATCCTGCTCTTGGTACACTAGATAGGATAGATAGAAATAGAAGAGGTAAATCCACAATTTTAATGGTTGAAATATTAGTTTATGGTTTTGTAATTGTTGTATCACTAATAAGTAGCGTAAATATAATAAACACACTAACAACAAATATTATACTTAGAAAAAGAGAATTCGCCGCACTTAAAGCCATAGGACTTACTCAAAAAGGCTTAAAAAAGATGATAGTACTAGAAGGCCTTTTATATGGAATAGTAGGAACTATATATGGTTCTATAATAGCATCTGGTTTATCTTATCTAATGTATAAAAGCATAATGGGAATACAAGATTTACCATGGAACATTCCCTGGGTTGGTATAGCAATTGCAGGAGGTGCAGCAATGATAATTGGATATTTGTCTGTACTTAGTCCTCTTGGAAGAATAAACAAAGAAAATATAATTGAGATTATTAGAGAAGATGGGTAATAAATAGTTAAGAGTTAAAAGTTAAGAGTTAAGAGTTAAGGAGGATTTTCTGCTGGGGCAGAAATCAATAAAGAAGATGCAAGCATATTTGCATCTTCTTTTATTTCAAATAAATAAAATGTTTAAACTTGTAACTTTAAGCTTGTTACTAATTTTGAAGTTTGTAACCAGTTTTGAAGCTCATAACTTTTTGTAGTTTTTATCTTTTATAGTGTAAAATGTAAGTAAGAAGTTTTTGGGGGTTAATTTATGACAAGATTATTATTTGTGGAAGACGACGAAGCATTGTCTTTAGGTATAGAGTTTACATTAAAAGAAGAAGGCTATGAAGTATTAAGAGCGGCTAGCTTACAGGCAGGTAAAAATATTTTCGAAAATGAAGATTTAGATTTAATTATTTTGGATATTAATTTACCAGATGGGAGTGGATATTCACTATGTAAATATATAAGGACTAAAAGTGATATACCTATAATGTTTTTAACGGCGCTAGATGAAGAGGTTAACATTGTGTTAGGGCTAGAACTTGGTGGTGATGATTATATTACAAAACCCTTTGGAGTAAAGGAGTTTTTATCAAGAATAAAGGTTTTAATAAGAAGAAACTATAAAAATGTCAGTAATGGGAATAAGCTCATAAGTGGAGATGTTATTGTAGATACGCTCTATTGCAACAATCACAAAGGGAGGTAAGGAAATATTTCTTAGTGCACAGGAATATAAATTGCTCTTGATATTTATGAATAAACCACAAATATTGATTAAAAGAAGTGAGATACTTAATGAATTGATTGATGTGGAGGAAGCTTTTTTGATGAAAATACCCTTTCAGTTTATATTAAAAGAATCAGAGGTAAAATAGAGGAAAATGTAAAAGTGCCAGAATATATAATAACTCAGAGGGGTTTAGGTTATAGGTGGAATAAAACTGTTGTTAAGGAGTAGATTAAGATGGGACGATATTTTATAAATCCAGAACTAAAAAAAAGTACAATGGCTATTTTGTTCTTAAATATGTTTTTTTTAGTGGTGACGCTTTCAATAGTACAAATAAATAATAATAATCTGAAGGCAAATTATATAAAAAGTTTGGCGGCTGTTACAAATAAAATAAACCATGAAGATCCAAAGCTATTAAAGGATATTATCCCAATAACTACAAAAGAAGTTTCAGAAAAAGATGCAAAACGAGGGATGGTAATTTTAAAACAATATGGATTAACACCGGAGCTCCAAAATCAGCTATTTCCTTATGTAAATAGAACTATATTATATAATACATATTTTATTATAGGTATTTTTGTTATTATGGCAGCTGTATTTTTTATTCTCAATTATATGCAATATGCTTATTTTTATAATAACGTTAGAAAGATTACTTTAGCGGCTAAAAAAGTAGTAGATGGGGAATATGATATATGGATTAATGAAGATAAAGAAGGAGATTTTGCAAAATTATTCACTTCATTTAACTCTATGAGAACAATAATTAGAAACAACATAGACGAACTTAATAAGGAAAAACATTTTTTAGTGGACTTGCTTTCTGATATATCACATCAACTAAAAACTCCACTCTCTTCAATGTTTGTTTATAATGACATTTTACTTACTAAAGAACTTACACGGGAAAAAAGTCAGTTTTTCCTGCAAAATAATAAAAAACAACTTTATAGAATGAATTGGCTTATAAAAAGCATATTAAAATTGGCAAGACTGGATTCTAAATCTATAGAATTCGCCAAAGAACCTGATGATTTAAATGAAACTATTGAAAATTCCATTGATACACTTAGAGAACAAGTAGAGGAGACTATGGTAATAATAAAATTTAAAAATAGTGAAAAAGTGATTTTTAATCATGATAAATCATGGCTAGAAGAGGCTTTTATAAATATAATTAAGAAATGCTATAGAGCACTGCAATAAAAATGGGATAATAAATATACAATTAACAGAAAATCCACTTTATAGAAGGATCGAAATAGAAGACAATGGAGAAGGCATAAGTGAAGAAGATTTACCTAATATATTTAAAAGATTTTATAAGGCAAAAACTCTAAAAACAGTGATTCTGTAGGTATAGGTTTGGCACTGGCAAAATCAATAATAGAATCTCATGATGGGTTAATTGAAGTTAAGAGTAAAGTAAATATAGGAACAAAATTTATTATTACTTTTTTGAAGTATTAAAAATATAATGTAAAAGCATTTATTTTATTACGTTGACAGTATAAATTAATAGGCATAAAATGGATTGAAATAATATAAAAATATTTTGAAAAGTGAGAGGAAGATATAATGGCAAAGGTATATTTTAAACCCGTAAACTCCTATTCTGAAACTGAGGTAATACAAAGTGTATCAAAAGAATTATTAGATAAAATAGTAATTGATGAAAGTATTGAACTTGAAAGCTTTATACCTCTAAAGGTTCACTTTGGTGAAAAGGGCAATAATACCTATATTGCATCAGATAACTACCTAGGGATAATTGATTATTTAAAAGAGAAAAATATTGATAGTTCATTTATTGAGACAAGTGTATTATATAGAGGCGAGAGAAATTCAAAGGAAAAACATTTAAAACTTGCTTTAGAGCATGGTTTTACCCAATTGCCTATAATAATAGCAGATGGTGAACACGGTGAAAATTATGAAGAAGTGGAAATAAATAAAAATAATTTTAAAAGTTGTAAGGTTGCAGGAGAAATAGCAAGAAGTAAACAACTTATAATTTTAAGCCATTTTAAGGGACATGCTTTAGCAGGATTTGGTGGTGCAATAAAACAACTTGGAATGGGATGTGCCTCTATTGGAGGAAAACTGGCTCAACATGCAAATTCTAAACCTAATATTAATTATTTTAAGTGCAAAGCCTGTAATTCTTGTCTTAAAAAATGCCCAGTAAATGCTATAACTATTAATAAAAAAGCTAAAATTGATAAGGACAAGTGTATTGGTTGTGCTTCATGTATATCAGTGTGCCCTCATGGTGCTATTTCCAATAGCTGGGTAGCTAGTATATCAAAGTCATTTAATGAGAGACTTGTGGAATATGCATTTGCTGCGGCTAAGAACAAACGTAATATATATATTACGTTTGCCTTTAATATAACAAAAGGTTGTGATTGTGAAGGTCACAACATGAAAAATATAGCTAAAGATTTAGGAATATTTGCATCTATAGATCCTGTGGCAATTGATATGGCATGTTTAGATATGCTGGATAAAACAAATAATAAAACCGTATTTAGAAGAGGAAGGACTCTTCAGTATGCCGAAAAAATTGGACTAGGTTCTAGTAAATACGAGCTAATTGAGATATAATATCAATAAAGATGCTAGGAGGGCTCAGCTATGAAAAAAATAATATTTGCAGGCGGTTGTTTTTGGGGAGTAGAGGCATATTTTAATACAATTGATGGTGTTTTTGCCACAAAGGTTGGATATGCAAATGGCCATACACAAAACCCAACTTATGAAGAGGTATCTGAACATGGAACTGGATATGCAGAAGCTTGCTATTTAGAATATGATGAAAATAAAGTTCAGCTTAAAAAACTTTTGTCAGCCTACTGGAAGGTTGTAGATCCAACAATAACGGACAGACAGGGACATGATGTTGGAAATCAATATCGTACAGGAATATATTATGTGGATGACAAAGATTTAGAAGTTATACTTGAATCCAAAGAAGAGGAACAAAAAAATTACAAAGATAATATTGTAACAGAAATAGCTCCATTAAAGAATTTTTATGATGCTGAGGTTTATCATCAAAAATATTTAGATAAAAATCCTAATGGATATTGCCATATACCAAGAGATTTATTAAAAAAGTAGATATTAGGTAGGTTTAAAATAATAAATAGATTGCCGATTTAAAGGTGAAACTTTAAGTTGGCAATCTTTAGTTCTAATTTATTTATAATACATGAAAAACTATGGCGAATAAAAGTACAAAAGCTAAAATTCTATGAACCTTAAGCCAAGGGCCACGCTTATTTTTACTTATTTTGAAACCGTAGATTCCAAGACTTACTACTATAAGCATAATTACACCAGCAATTACTCCACTGAATTTAATTCTACCAGAAGAGAATGTGGCATAAAAATGTATACCTAAAAAGACTATTGCCAGTATACCGGCTATTTTATGGTATTTTACAATTGGCTTCATAAAACTTCTATAAGTTTGTTTTAAATCCTTCTTATCATTTCCTAGTTTGTTAATGTAAACTTTATTTATGTATTTTACAAAGAAATTAAGTATGGCGAAACCAAAGGCAATACCTACTAAAATTCCGAAGGGGGTAACTAAAAATCTTAAATTCATGAGTATTCCACCTTTCTGCTACATTGCTTCCAGTATACTATAAAAATATGCTTTGCCATAAACTTTTTTAAAATAAGGAATATTAATTTGAATTTGCAAAATAATATACAATGATATAATTTTGAGAGGATGCGAAGCTTATGCCAATAAATAATGTTATGACAGCGGATTTCTTGCGTTCAGCCTATGGAGGAGAAAGCATGGCTCATATGAGATATTTAATATGGGGCGAGGATGCTGAAAAAAAAGGAATGCCTAATATAGGAAGACTGTTTAAGGCGGTTGCAAATGCAGAATGGGTTCATGCTAAAAATCATTTTAATGTGCTTAAGGAGGAAGTAGGAGACAGTACGGTTTCTGCTGGAGCTGTTTTTGGGAACACAGATGTAGCTGACAATTTACAAGGAGCAATAAATGGAGAACTGCATGAAGTTAATCAAATGTACCCTGTATATTTACAAACTGCTAAATTTCAAATGGAAAAGGATGCAGAAAGATCTTTCCATTATGCACTAGAAGCTGAAAAAATACATGCAGAATTGTTTAAGAATTCACAGTTAAAGGCTAAACAAGGTAAGGATATTGGGGTGGATAAGATATATGTTTGCCCAGTGTGTGGATTTACGGAAATCGGTGATAATGTTACTAAATGCCCGGTGTGCGGTATTAAAAAGGAAATGTTTCAGAGCTTTTGATATTAGGCCTCATCAAAAAAATAACAAGTCATTATTATGGTGTGTTTATGGTATGCTTCATGGTCATGACCACCACATAGACAACGCTTGTACAAGGGTTTGGCTCATCGCCTACCGCAAAATATCATCAGAATCTTTGACTTGTTATTTTCTTGATTGTGCCTAATAAACGTATACAGTTCACGTATAACATTTTATATATTACAAATACTGATAGTGGTGATGTAAAATGGGTGAAGATAAAAATAAAGCTAACAATACAAATGTAAATTTATATGATGATTTTGAGAAAAACTTTTTATTAATTGACAGTAGATTCAAAAATTGTCCAGATATTATAAGACGAAAAGTTATTTTAAATACAGGAAAACAAGGTTGTTTCTTTTTTGTTCAAGGTTTATGTGATATTGATCTTATGCAAAGAGACTTTCTTTATCCCATACTTAATTTAAAAAAATTAGACTATGATGAGTTAAAATATCTTCCTAATAAAATTCCTGTAGCAGGATTAACATTCCCTTTAGTAATTGACAGCTTAATATCAGACATATTATCGGGAAATGTGATCTTTATATGTGAGGGACTAAATTGTGGAATTTCTTGTGCACTAAAAAAATATGAAAAAAGATCTATTGATGAGCCCCAAGGAGAAAAAAGTGTAAGATGGGATCATTATGGATTTATTGAGGACATGGCGACTAATATATCTACACTGAGAAGGAAAGTGGCAAATTCAAATCTTAAATTTAAGAATTTTACTATTGGCGCTACCTCAAATCAAACAGTTACTATAGCTTATCTTGAGCATATAGCTAATCCTAGTTTGCTACAAATTCTATGTGATAAATTGAGTAAACTTAATTATGACGGTTTTATAGGAATTGGATATTTAGAACAAATTATTTCGGATCATCCCAATTCTATTTTTCCACAATACCTTGCTACTGAGAGACCAGATAAGGCAACTGCGGGCCTTTTGGAAGGCCGATTTGTTATAATGCTTCAAGAAACCTCATTTGTACTCATAGTTCCTGTGACCTTTCATTCATTTACTCAAGCAGCTGATGATTATAACACCAACTGGATAGGGGGGACTTACTTAGTTATGCTAAGAATGATAGCAATATTGGTAGCCTTATTTGTTCCAGGCATGTATATTTCAATACTTAGCTACCATTACTACATGATACCTCTACCGCTACTAGTACCAATCGCAGAGTCCAGAGTAGATGTTCCTTTTCCTCCTGTTGTGGAAGCGTTTTTGATAGAATTTGTAATAGAAATGATTAGAGAAGCTTCAATTAGACTGCCCTCCTTTATAACTACTTCTATAAGTATTGTTGGAGGACTGGTAATAGGGCAGGCCGCTGTGCAAGCTGGGATTGTAAGCAACCTTATGATAATAGTAATAGCTGTTTCTGCCATTGCAGGATTTACCATTCCTACTTATGACATGGGCATTTCCCTTCGAATAGTTAAATATATTATTATGATATCATCATCAATATTCGGTATTGTTGGAGTAGTAATTCCCATGTTTACTGTATTAGCTCATTTGATAGTATTAGACTCTCTTGGGGAGCCCTACTTTCAGCCTATAGCACCTTTTAAGTTTCGTGATTTAAAAGATACAAATATACGAGGTCCATTTAAATTTTTAAAGAGAAGACCTGATGTAGCAAAACCATTAGATAAGAAAAGGGGTAGTGGAAATGGATAATAGACAAAATCAAATTACCTCCAGTCAATTAATGGGACTTTTAATATCAATTCAGCTAGGTACAGTAACTTTAAGTTTACCAGCTTATTTAGCTATAACTTCTGGTCATGATGGTTGGATTTCAATACTTTTATTTGGAATAATAATAACCGGTTTAATAGCACTAGTAATAAAGCTTATGAATAAGTATGGCAATAAATCTATATATGAAATAAATACATTTTTATACGGAAAATACCTAGGTGGTTTATTAAATTTACTTATAGTTTTATATTTATGGTATTCAGCATGCCTATATCTAAGATCTTATACAAATATTTTACATGTTCATCTATTAAGGTTAACTCCCAACTTAGTATTATGCATCTTTGTTTTAATACCTACTTACTACTTAGTATGGTACGGCTTAAAATATGTAGCCAGATATACATTTATGATATATATTTCCTTATTTATTTGTTGTGTTTTGTTTCTCCTTGTATTTAAAGCCTTAAGGTTAACTTTTATAATGCCCATTGGTGAAAGCGGAGTAGAGGGTATAAAAGCTAGCTTTAGTCCCTGCATTTATGCATTTCTAGGTTATGAAGTAATTTCAGTGGTATATCCAGAAATTACAAATAAGCAAAAGGCTATGAAATATTCTTTATGCTCAAATATAATAACCACTATATTTTTTACAATTCTTGTTTTAGTTACAACCTCTTTCTTTGGAGAAGAATTATTAAAAAAATGCATGTATCCACTTGTTGAACTTTCTTCTTCTTATAGAGCTCCAGTGCTGGAAAGAATAGATCTAATATTTGTAGCTTTTTGGATACCAGCAATGGCTATGGCAACTAGAGGGTATTTTTGTATAGCGTATTATAGTCTACATAAACTGTTAAATCTAAAGAAAAAAGCAATATATCTAATTGTGTTTACCGCTATAACAATACTACTAAGTAATTTACCTAAAAGTAATTCACAGCTAGACATTCACAATAATGTTATGGTAATATGGGGAACCGCATTTTCCATATTTTTAACTATATGTTACTTATTCTCCTTTATAAGAAAAAAAGAGGCGAAACCAAGTGAATAAAATATTTAAAAAATTCATTATTTTTTTAACTATTATTCCCGTTATTCTTTCCGGCTGTTGGGATCAAAATCCCATAGAAGACACTGGGTTTATAACCATAATGGGTGTAGAGTCAGCACCTTCAGGAGATATGAAACTTACCTATGCCAGACCCGTAATTGACCCAACTGCTAAGGGTAGAGGAGAAATACTTGATACTGAATCAAGTTTAGGAAGGATAGGTAGGGAAAAGCTAAATAGAACCTCAGGAAAGTCACTGCTGGCAGGTAGAATTCAACTTATATTATTTTCTAATGAAATTGCGGAAAAAGGCATTATCACTAAATTTAATTCAATATTCGAAAGGGATCCCTCAGACCCAATACTTTCTTTGATTGTTGTTGTTGATGGAAGCCCTAAAAATTTAATACACGGAGCAGAAAATTTAAAAGATAAACCTAGACCATCTACATATATGAATGAACTTCTTCAACGTGCTATTGATTCTGCATATACCCAAGAGACTAGAGTTTATAACTATGACATAATAAGCATGGCACCAGGCATTGATAATGCTGTACCACTGATAAAACTTAATTCTAATTCTATTGAAGTAAAAGGTTCAGCTTTATTCTGCCAAGAGAAAATGGTAGGCACCATAGATGAAAAACAAAATGGGCTATTAACGGCAATGACAAAAACTTTGAAAAATAAGAAATATTACTATCAAGCTGGTGATATAGGAACTGATGATGTTGAAAGACCTAAGCATGGATTAGCAGTTAACGTTGGCCAAAAGAGTAAAAAAATTAGTATTTCTACAAAAAATAACAAGCTAGTAGTGGACATTAATTTAGATTTAACTGGAATTATAGATGAGTATAGGTGGGACACTTTAAGAGATGAAAATAAAGTGAAACAGTTAAATCAACATATACAGGGGCAAATTGAAGCAGATTGTCAGAAACTAATTGGGTATATGCAAAGCATCGAAAGTGATCCTATTGGTATTGGAGATATGGTAAGAGCCTATCATAACAGCTATTGGAAAGGTGTAGATTGGCATACAGCCTATAAAAATGCCAAAATAACTGCTCATGTTAAATTTAATATAATTCAATATGGAGCTACATCATAGTAATTGATATGAATTCAACGCACATTGAAGCTTTAGAAGGATATAAAGAAGCTAGGATGATTATTCTAGCTTCTTGTGTTTATAAATATATGAGAAAATAAAAACAGGTAATATAACCCAAAATGCCATAACCAATAAACTGTAATTAGAATAAAAAAATCCCTTGTCTTTAAGAATATTATTTATTACTAGATCCATATTAGATATTCCTAAAAGTGATGATATTTTTGATGTTACTAGATTTAGATTTCTCAAAAGTGGGACTATATATAAAAAAACTATTATTAGAACAGAACAAATCATAGCTTCAGATTGATTTCTGCATACAAAACCAATTAGTGTACCAATAAAAATAATACTAAGTAAAGAAATAAATATTAAAAATGTAATTTGTAAAAAACTTATAAAATTTAGTTTGAATATAAATAATGAAATTATGTTTGCCAATAGGGAGAGAAAGATACAAGGCAAAAGTTTTCCAATTAGAAACTCAAGGGAATTTACAGAAGACAATATAAGTACATCAAGAGTTTTTTTATCTTTTTCCTCAGTAATGAGATAGGATGGTAAAAATGAACCTGAAAAGATAATGCCATAATTAATACACATATTAACCGACATAAGCTTAGAATTATTAAACATATTATAATAAAACATAGTGAAAAAAACCGGCAAAAATAATATAACTAATACTATAGGATTTCTATAGTAATCTTTTAATTCTTTAATAATTAAGGCTTTGACTATTTTTTTAGAAAAACACATTTTAACACTTCCAGTTCTAATATAATTTTTTTGTTTTGTAAATCAAAATGAAAAGTATTGAAGGTACGATTAACCATGTAAAAATCACAAATAAACTATACTGGGAATAAAAAAAACCTTTTCCATTTAAGATATTTTTTATAATAAAATTCATATTTGAAACATTAATAAGGCTATTAATTTTGTAAATAGTCTTATTAAATGAAAACATAGGTACAAACATTAAAATTAAAACAAATGGCAAAGAATATATTAAAGATTGTATAGAATTCTTAGATATAATTCCTATAAGGGACATTAAAATTACTTCACTGCTAATTATTATAAAAACTAATATGCATAATGAGGGAAGATATCTAAAATTAATTTTAGACAATAGTAACATACAGGTACTTGTTAACATTATTATGAATACTGTTGGTAAAGTCTTACCAAGTAAAAATTCTAGTGGGCTTATTCCAGAAAGTATCAAAACATCCAAAGTCCTTTTTTCTTTTTCTTCTACTATATAGAAAGATGGAAAAAAAGTACATGAAAACGAAATGTTATAGTCCAATGCCAAAACAATACTAAAATAATTTAAGCTACTATTGCCACCATGCTTAATTCTATGAATGAAAACAATCATAAAAAACACTATTATAGAAGCACTAAGCACAAGTAAGGTTAATGGATTTTTATAATAATCTTTAATCTCTTTTACAAATATAGCTTTTATATGCCTAATTGATGATTTCACCCTAGTTTCCTCCCTGTTACCTTAAGAAATATTTCTTCAATGCTTGGCTCACAAGAATGTATAGAATCAAGTGCATCAGATGCAATCCATGATCTTATCTTCTCAGCATTTTCTGCATTTTTACTCAAAAATATCTTATTATCCTGTCCTTTTAATTTAACTTCAATAACTGGTTTTGCATATTTTAATTTTAAGTTTTCAGGGGAATCAATCTGAGTAATGTTTCCATTGTTTAAAAATCCAATACGATCACAGAGTTTGTCTGCCTCTACCATATCGTGGGTAGTCAAAAATATTGTTGTTCCTTCTGAATTTATCTCTTTCAAAAGCTTATGTATTTCACTGGAAATAGAAGGATCCAATGATGAGGTCGGTTCATCTAAAAATAATAATTCTGGTTTATTTATTATAGAGCGAGCTAGAATTAATCTTTGTTTCATTCCTTTAGAAAGTTTTTTAGCAACCGTTCTTTTATCATCACTTAAGCCAACTCTATCCAAAAGATCGCCTATGGATTTTTTATCTGCACCACATATATCTGCAAAAAGTTTTAGGTTGTCCCAAACGGTAAGTCTTTCATAAATACCACTATTGTCACTTAAAATACCAAATCTACTTAATATACGTCTATCAAATGAATAGACATCATTATTAAGAATGAAAGCCTCACCAGAGGTGGGCATAATTTGAGATGTTAATATTTTTATTGTGGTTGTTTTTCCAGAACCACTAGGACCTAATAAACCAAATATTTCATTTTTTTTCACTTGAAAAGTAAGATGATTTAAAACTACTTTATCTTTGAAAGTCTTTTTTATTTCTTTCATAAAAATTATATTTTCCATAATTACTCCTTTCACTTTTAGGCATCTTAAAAAAAATTCTAAGTAAAATACTTTATTTCAGTGTCAGATGTCTTACTACTTGTAACTTAATTATGGCAGTTTCCATATTTAAAACATTAAAAATTCCATGAAATCAGTAATAAATAAGCTAAAGGGAGTAAATTAAAGGTCTAAAAATTTCTTGATTTCCTCAAGCCTAGCTTTTGCAAGAGGGATAGAATTATTTTTACTGTCATCTAAAATGAGACTATAGCTATTTCGTGTCCAGGTAACTAATTCACGTATTTTCTGGAGATTTACTAAATATGACCGATGGCATCTAAAAAAGCCAAAAGGTATAAGCTTGTTTTCTAGCTCTATTAAAGACATATTACATGGAAATTTATCATCATTAACGTGCAAATAGCTTGTACCATCATAACTTTCAATATAATCTATTTCGGTAGGATTAAAGAGTATTATTCTATCATCAATTTTTGCTGGAATTTTAGTTATTTTAACTGAAGTATTATTAATAAGTTCAGCACTGGTTGTTTTATCTGTTTCTAACTTTTTAAAACCATGTTTATCTAAAATATAACTTTTGCAATTTAATAAGAGAACTTCTTCAAGTGAAACTGAAGTGGATAATATTGATATTCCTAAATTATTTATGTAGGAGAAAGCTTCACATATTATTGATGAACTTTCAGCATCATGGTAAAGTGTTGGTTCTTGCACAAGAAGCAAATTTGGATTATTTAAAAGAGCTCTTGCTATTTTTAGTCTTCCTTTTTGAGAATAATCTAGATCTTTTATTTTTTTATGTTCAATAGGTAGAAGTTCCAATGCAGATTTTATCTCTTTTGTAGAGCCTTTATAACTGGATAAATCTTTGAAAAAATACAAATAATCATCTACGGTTAATCTTTCATAAAGTCCCTCATCTTTTAAAATTGTGCTTATTTTAGGAGTAATAAGCCAATTGATATTTCCTTTAGAAGGCTTAGATCTTTCAAGTATTAGGGTAAAGAGCATAAGAGATACATCCTCAGTACATTTGATAGCAATAGTTTGTCCAGATTCGATTTTTAAATTCATATTATCAATTACAATAAGATTTTCCTCCTCTTTAGTTAAATTTTCTATATGTAAAATTTCCATAATAGTTCCTCCTAAATAGATATTCTATATTATATCATTAATTTGGTATATAAACGGTTTCTAGCATAATGAAGGAATAATTTGTAAATTTGGTGAAGATAATAAAGGGTTTGCCTGGGATCATCTGGAGTTATAAAAGAAGATAGATTAAAAGAATAAATACAAAATCACTTGGGATTTAAAATTCCAAGTGATTTTGTATTTTATAAACAATAGAATATCTAAGGATTAACTTTGAAGTGCTTGTTCAAACACTCCTTTTATAATATCTTTCGATGGAATTCCTTCATGCAATTTAACATCATCAACATAATATGTAGGAACATAATAATAATCATATCTTTTTGAAACTTCTGGTTCAAGTTCCTCATCAATTGTTTTAATATCAATATCTCCATATTTAGGATCTTCTCTTTTTAATGTATCCATTAAAGTTAGTGCCTGTTTGCAGTAAGGACACCAGCTTGTTATAAACATAGTTACAGGTTTCAAATTAATCACTCCCTTATGTGATTCCAATAATAATAACGATTATTATTGGACAACTACTATAGATTAATAATATAGCGAAACTTGTAAATTTACAAGGGGTATTCTATAAAAAATAGGAGTATTGTCTAAATTTCTGAAAATATATCTTCTTTAATGTTTTTATTAAACACTTTTTTCTTAAGCATGGCAATTTCAAATTTGTATGGAGGTTTTTTAGTTCCATCATCATTAGCTAGATATGGAGTTTCTAAAATTTTAGGGATATTCTTTAAAAGTTCATGGTTTGCCACGTAACAAAGTGCATCAAAACCTATGTGACCAAAACCAATCATTTCATGCCTGTCTTTTCTACTTCCAAGAGGATTTTTGCTATCATTAAGATGGATTACCTTTAGTCTATCAAGTCCGATTATATTATCGAAATCTTTAAGTACTCCATCAAAATCATTCACAACATCATAACCAGCATCATTAATATGACAAGTATCCAGGCAAATTGTAAGTTTTTCGTTGTACTTTACCCCAGCAATGATTTTAGCAAGCTCTTCAAATGTTCTTCCACATTCAGTACCTTTACCTGCCATAGTTTCAAGTGCAACACTTACAGTTTGATCCTTCGTAAGAACTTCATTAAGTCCTTTAATAATTTGTTCTATACCTTTTTCAGTACCTGCACCAACGTGGGCACCTGGATGTAAAACAATTTGTTTGGCTTTTTTTAAAGCAGCAGTCCTATTTATTTCTTCTCTGAGGAAATTCACCCCAAGTTCAAAGGTTTCAGGTTTTATGCTATTTCCTAGATTTATTATATAAGGAGCATGTACTACTATCTCATCGATACCATTACTATTCATTTGTGCTATTGCTTCATCAATTTTAAGCTGATCAATTGGTTTTCTAGAAGTATTTTGGGGTGCTCCTGTGTATACCATAAAAGTGTTAGATCCATAGGAGATAGCTTCTAAAGCAGAACCTAAAAGCATATCTTTGCCACTCATTGAAACGTGTGAACCTATTTTTAACATGTTTTATCACCTCTGTGGATTAATTTGTTCTATTATTATAACACTTATTACATGAGGGAAGACTACCTAATGATAAAAAAGAGATAGCTAAAATGATAGGTTGCAAACAAAAGAATAAGGCTTAAGAAAGACTGGTGGATTTTAATCAAAGGCTGGCATAAAATTGCTCAGGTTTAATTTTAGGTATTATCACTGTTAAAATAAGCTTATAGAAAAAAACTCTTTCGGTCTAAGGTATTAATATTGTATACAGTAGATTATAATGTAATTGTAATGCAATTAATATTTAAACTTGAAAGGAAGATAAAAATGGAAAAAGATAATTTTAAGGATAGATCACATGAAAGCAAATTAATAAACTCTATTAATGTTGGAGAGACAGTATATATTTGTGAGAAAGATATGCAACGGTCAGCTAGTAAAATAGAGGATTTAACAAAGGGGCAGGTTGTTAGAAGACTTACAAGACACGATCACCCAAGAGGAATTAAGGTAGAGATAAGAGGCAATGATGGTAAAACTTCTATAGGAAGAGTTGTTTATTTGGTGAGAAATAACAAAATTCTCTACGGAAATAAATAATAATAAATAAAATTTCTTAAAATTATTATTTGGGGGATGGTAATTTGCTAAAGTATTTATTTGAAAAATTTTTAGGTATATTTAGTGAGTTGATTTATTTTATGTGTGAAAGAAAAAAGGAAAGTGGGATGCCACAGAAATTTGAACTTAAATTTAAAACAGATGGTACTTTTAAAATTGTTCAATTTACAGATCTTCATGAGAGAACGGAGAAAAATGAAAAGACTATAAATCTTATGAAAAGTGTTATGGAGGCAGAGAAACCAGATCTTGTATTATTAACAGGTGACTGCATTGATGGCCGCTATTGTAGATCAAGAGGTGCAACGGAAAAGGCAATACATAATATAGCCAGTACAGTTGAGGCCACTAAAATACCCTGGGCAGTGGTTCTTGGGAATCATGACTGTGAACTTTGTAGTGTAAATAGGGAAGAACAGATGAAAATATACATGTCATATTCCCATAATTTGAGCGAAAGATTCTCAACTGTAATAGGTAGATCTGGGGATTATAATTTATTGATAAAAGATTCAAAAGGTGTTGATACAGTTCAAAATATCTTTATGATGGATTCAGGAGATTATTGTTATAGAGGATATGATTACATAACAAGAAGGCAGATCCGTTGGTATGAAAGATTGTCCGATAATTTAGAAAAAGAATTTCATAAAATAATTCCTTCAATTATGTTTTTTCACATTCCCCTTCAGCAGCAAAAGCAGATTGGATTAAGTGGGCATTTCCATGGAAGCAGGAATGAAATGGAATGTACTCAAAGTCGTGATAGAGGGTTTTTGGATTCTTTGAAGAAAATGGGAAATGTTACAGGCGTTTTTTGTGGACATGACCATATAAACGACTATAGAGGGAAAATAGATGGAATAACACTAGGATATGGCCGTAGTACTGGCTATAATGGCTATGGAAAAGAAGGCTTTAATAAAGGAGCTACGGTATATATCATAGATGAGAGCAAACCAGGGAAGTTTCAAACCTATGAAAAGCAAGGGCAACTTTAAAAAAGTTAAAAATTAAGAGTTAAAAGTTAAGAGTTAAGGAAATTTTGCCTTAGGGCAAAAAATAAAAATAAAAAATAAAAAAGAAGTAGATTTGCCTTGGCAAATCTACTTCTTTTTAATCGATTTTTCTGCAACTCTTAACTCTTAACTAAATAATGGCATTACAACTCGTTTATTCTCCATAAGACCGTCATAACCTTATGTAAAATAGTCAACAGATATAATAAATCTTATTGTTTATATCTAAATATTGTGAGAAAATATCCTTGTCATATAAAAATGCATTGAGGGGGGGCTATAAAAATATTATGAATCCAATAGAAAACATTTTAAAAAAATATCCTTTAATTATTTTAGATGGGGCATTGGCTACAGAGCTTGAAAAGCGAGGTTGCGATATAAATGATGATTTATGGTCGGCTAAAATATTGGCAGATAACCCTAGCAAAATCCAAAAAGTTCATTATGATTATTTTGTATCTGGTGCAGATTGCGCGATCACTTCTAGCTATCAAGCTACCATCGAAGGTTTTGTTAAGCGAGGGTACACTGAAAGTAAAGCTATAGAACTTATTCAAAGATCGGTTGAAATTGCAAGTAAAGCAAGAGATGATTTTTGGAAAGAGGAGAAAAACAGAGAAAACAGACCATATCCGTTAATTGCTGCTTCCGTAGGCCCTTATGGTGCTTACATTGCAGATGGAAGTGAGTACAGGGGAGATTATAATCTCACAGAAAAACAATTGATGGACTTTCACAGACCAAGAAATGCAAGCACTCATAGAAGCAAAACCT
Organism: uncultured Clostridiaceae bacterium; assembly: GCA_963725425.1. Classification (GTDB taxonomy): domain Bacteria; phylum Bacillota; class Clostridia; order Clostridiales; family Clostridiaceae; genus Clostridium_I. The sequence goes on along the minus strand of CAVRYJ010000031.1, from coordinate 727,673 downwards.
GACATTCTTGCCTGTGAGACAATCCCTAGTATTATTGAAGCTAGGGCGATTGCAAAACTTCTTAAAGAATTTCCAGGAGTGTATGCATGGATAAGTTTTAGTGCAAAAAATGATTTGCAGATAAGTGATGGAAGTTTGATTTCTGATTGTGCTAAATTTTTAGAGGAATTTGAGAATATAGCAGCTATTGGGATAAATTGTACTCCACCTCAGTTCATTTCATCATTAATAAGTGAAGTGGCGAAGAACTCCACAAAACCTATTGTGGTATATCCAAATTCCGGAGAAAAATATGACTCGGAGCAAAAAAATTGGCATGGAGATTCCTCAAGTGAAGGGTTTGCTTGCAGCGCAAAAGACTGGTATAAACATGGAGCTAAATTAATTGGAGGTTGTTGTAGGACTAGTCCAAAAGATATAAAAGCCATAGCCACCTGGGCACGAAATTTATAAAATTAAGGAGAGGTTTCCTAAAACTACATCTAAGTATTAGGTTCCCTTTACAGTTATAACTGATTATTTTTAATTTTATCCATAGTCTAGTTATTATTAATTAACAATGCATATTGATTAATAATAACTATTGATATTTATATATTATCATGATATAATTTGTATATAGGAAGGACAAATTATATCATGACAAATTATAAAGTGAAAATAGATAAATAAAATGGAGGTTATAAAAATGAAAAATGAAAATAATAATAATGGAAAAAACCTAAACGTTAATAAAACAGAAGAAATCTTTGCAGGTATTGATGACGAGGTTGTTATGAATTGTGAGGGTGGGCCTTGTAATTTTGTAATTAAAGATATAGATTAGTGAAACCATACTATAATAATTAATGATTATTTACTACAGATATCCCATAAAATGATTTTTCAATTATTTTATGGGATATCTTATTTAGTAATATTTATTGTTATTCTTTTGTCACAGGTATTTGAATTTCAGTAATATAATCTTCTGGATTTTTCACTTACCATGCGCCTTCTAAATAAACTTCTCTATTTGGTCCTATAATTTTGTAGCCATTTTCTTCAATCCATTTCATTAATACATTGTAAGTAGTAGGATAACCCTCATAGCTACCTTTTTTATAATCACATTGTATTTAAACATATTGTAATCGACCTCCTCATTAATATTATTAATTAAATTTTGTATTTGCGAGAGCTTTTCTTTGTCGTTTTTAATACTTGCCATAAGCTCTTCTTTTCGAATGTCTAGCATAGAAGCTAAAACTTGAGAAGTTTCACTCTGTGATTATGCTTTAATTATACAAAAATATATATTGGAAAATAAGGTTAGCATTTGTGATATAATTAAATACTGTAGAATATAAGCCACTGGGGAGATAAGAAAATGGATAGGAATGCTTTACTGCAAATATTTAATGAACAAATTAGTGGAAAGAATCATGCAAAAGGATTGAGAGTCTTTGACAATGATTTGGTTTCCAATATAAATATTGAAAATGAAGATGGGCTGATTTACATAAAGGGTAATGTGATTTCAGAAAATCTTTTTAATGAATATACAACAGAAATTGAAATGGATGTTATAAATAAAAACATAGTGTCCACTAGTTGCAGTTGCCTGGATTTTGAAAATAATGAATTCAAAAAGAAAACTATTGCTGCAAACACTTGATAGCTACTTTTTATAAAGGTGTAGATGAGATTATAAAACTCCCAGTTTTAAATGAACCCAAAATATTGAAAGCTACTCAAGTTAAAACGGGATTGGATACCTTGTCTATGCTTTTGGGAGATGAAAAGGGTAAAAAAGAGATTAAACTCGAGGTTTATTTAAATAGAGGACAATGGGATCATAAGCTTTTTTGTGAGTTTAGAATAGGGCTTACTTCTATGACTTCAAATAATCTCTATATCTTAAAGGATATTGGAAGGTTTTTACTATGTATTAATAATAATATACCTGTAAATTACGGAAAAAATTTTACATTTAATATTAAGGAACAAAAGATTAGTGTTAAAGACAGATGTCTTATTGAATTTATTCAGATGCTCATAAGTATAGATAAAAGCTCTGGGTATGGTAGCAATAGAAAAAACTCCGTTATTGATGGTAAGTACATACATATACCAGATTATTTGTTAAAAGAATTTTTCTCTGCTGTGATTGGGCATAGGGTCTACTTAAATGAGGGCTTTTTATTTAGGACTGTTCAAACTGAAATAATTCATGGGTCTCCTGACATAGATTTCGATTTGAAAAAAATAAAAGATGATTATATTCTTAAAGTGCCAGGTGGAATGCCGGTAGCATTGAGTTCAAGGAATAATGTGTTTCTATTTGGTACAAATATATACCTTCCAGACTATGAATACTGTTCAAAGATTGAGCCTTATCTTAGTGTGTTTAATAAAGCTAAGGTTGTAACACTGGAAGGTTCCAAGGAGGATACAATACTCAGAAACTTAATTCCAAGCCTGAATTGCTTATCAAAGTGCGTTACACTTGGAAAATCCATAAGAGAAAAGGTAGTAATAGAAAAATGTGAATTTAAATTCTATTTTGATAAAGAGAATAAGGATATTAATTTAACTACAAAAGTAAAATACGGAGTCCATGAGTTTAATATATTTGAAGATTGTAGTGAAAAAATTATATATAGGGATTCAAGAAGAGAGGAAGATGTACTTGGAGCATTAAGGTCCTTAGGATTTCAAGATATAGATGGTAAGTTCTTTTTGATGTGGGGAGATGACTATACATTCAGATTTTTTAAAAGTGAAGTGGAAAAGCTTCAGAAAATAGGTGAGGTATTTTACTCGGAAAACTTTAAGGGTATTAAGTCTCTTAAGGCTAAAGGTATAACGGGAAATATAAGAACAGGTAAATATAGCTATTTGGATATGGATTTTAAACTTGGGGATATTTCTCCAAGCGAAACTAGTGCTATACTCAGGGCTTTTAGAGATAATCTTAAATATTACAAACTAAAATCAGGAGAATATCTTGACCTAGAAGAAATAGAAATGCAAAAATTTTTAAAGCTGATAGATTCAGTTTGTCCTGAAGACATCAATGACAATCACATTGAAATCCCTAAAAACAAAGCTATTTATCTAGATGAATATATGGAAGAAAATGGTATGAGATATATTAAGGGAAAAACGGAACTTAAAAAAATAAGAAATAAGCTAAAGAATATAGAAAGTCTTTCATTTAAAGAGCCAGAAAATATTCAAGGGACATTAAGAGAATATCAAAAAGTAGGCTATAATTGGTTTAAAACTTTGGATTATCTTGGTTTTGGAGGAATACTTGGGGATGAAATGGGGCTTGGAAAAACGCTGCAAGCAATTACATTTTTGCTTTCAAACAAGGGGAGCAAGTCTCTTATTGTGGTTCCAACTTCACTTCTATATAACTGGGCAAATGAATTTGAAATGTTCGCACCAAATATGAAAGCTATTGTAGTAAATGGTCCGCAAAAGAGCGAGAAAGCATAATTATAGATACTGAAAGCTATGATGTTATTATAACTACATATAACCTTTTGAAACGAGATTTGGAGACTTATAATAATGTGGAATTCAACTACTGCATATTAGATGAAGCACAGTATATTAAAAATCCTCACTGTCAAAATGCAATAAGCGTTAAAAAAATCAATGCAAAGACAAGATTTGCATTAACAGGTACGCCAATAGAAAACTCAGTTATGGAATTATGGTCCATTTTTGATTTTGTTATGCCTGGATATCTGTTTGATGAAAAGATGTTTAGTGTAAAGTATTACAAAAAGATCAAAGAGGAGCCAGAGGTTATAAAGGATCTGAGTAGATTTATAAAGCCTTTCATTTTAAGGAGAAAGAAAAAAGATGTTATAAAGGAACTTCCGGATAAAATAGAAAAGACGATTATGGTTGATCTTGATGATAAACAGAAAACTGTATATGCAGCCTACGCAAAACATGCACTGGAACTTATTGAGAAAAAAGTTAAGGATGATGAATTTAAAAATAGCAAAATTGAAATACTTGCATATATAACAAAACTTAGACAGCTATGTCTGGATCCGTCCATAGTAATAAATGAATATGATGGAATTAGTTCCAAGATAGAGGCATTAGCAGAAATATTAAGGCAAAGTATAGATGAAGGGCACAGAATATTGGTGTTTTCTCAATTTACTTCTGTACTTAAAAATATTGCTGAGAGAATTAGCTATGATGGAATAGAATACAGCTATCTTGATGGTTCAGTTCCTTCACAAAAGAGGATGAGTTTGGTGGATAATTTTAATGGAGGCGAAAATTCAGTGTTTTTAATCAGCCTAAAAGCTGGAGGTACAGGATTAAATCTAACTTCTGCAGATATTGTAATCCACTTTGACCCGTGGTGGAATCCAGCAGTTGAGGAACAGGCTACAGATAGAGCACACAGGATAGGACAGAAAAATGTTGTTGAGGTAATAAAACTTATCGCTAAAGGTACTATTGAGGAAAAAATTATTGCCCTACAAGAAGAGAAAAAAAAGCTTATAGATAATATTTTAGGCGAGGGACTTTCAGGTAATGAAGGACTTTCTACTCTATCAGAAGATCAGATTGTGCAACTGTTTAGCTAATGAAAAAATTTAACTTCAAGTATCTTGAAATACATAATAAAAAGTTATATAATTAATGTTAGCTTAAATTAGTAATAAGTAATATGAACACGGATATATTTCAATTAATACTTCTTAGTATGGTTATATGGAAATTTTATTAGTGAATTATTACAATAGTTTAAGAAAAAATGAAATTTCGGAGGTACGAATATTATGACTGGTACAGTTAAATGGTTTAATGGACAAAAAGGATTTGGATTTATTACAGGAGAAGATGGAAATGATGTGTTTGCACATTTTTCAAAAATAAATTCAGAGGGTTACAAATCCCTTGATGAAGGACAAAAAGTTTCTTATGATGTTGCAGAAGGACCTAAAGGACCACAAGCAGAAAATATTACTGTTATTTAGTTAGGCATCATCAAAAAAACAACAAGTCAGTATCCTGGTCTATTTTGTCCGATGACTACCATCTTCTATTAAGTGGAAGATGGCAGTCACTGGATAACGATTTCTAAGTTTCAGATGGAGAAAAGAACTCCACCTGAAACAAAGAACTCTGTTTATGGTATGCAACGCCTTACATAACCATTACATAGCCAACGCTTGGGCAGGTAATGGCTCCTGGCCTACCGCAAAATATCCTCAGGATCTTTGACTTGTTATTTTCTTTCAGATGCATTAGTGAATAAGAAGGTGCTGTCCTAAAAATCACAAGAAATTGCAAAGCAATTTCTTAAGTTACGAATTGAGAGCAGAAAATTGAAAGTTAATTATTAGTTTTTCTCGAGATGAGTGAAGAAAAACATTATTAACTCTCAATTTTCAACTTTCTTGTTTTGAGACATCATTTTTTTGATTTTAGTAAAAGCTTGCTTTATGTAACAATAGATGCTATAATAAGGACATACTTAAATAAATCGTAAATTATGAAGCGCAGATATATTTCAATTAGTACTTGTTTTTATAGTATGGTGATATCGAAATTTTATTGGTGGATTATTACAAAGAATTTAAGCAAAATAAAATTTCGGAGGTACACATTTTATGAATGGTACAGTTAAATGGTTTAATGGAGAAAAAGGATTTGGATTTATTACAGGAGAAGACGGAAATGATGTTTTCGCTCATTTTTCACAAATAAACTCAGAGGGTTATAAATCCCTTGATGAAGGACAAAAAGTTTCTTATGACGTTGTTGAAGGACCAAAAGGACCACAAGCAGAAAATATCAGCGTTCTTTAATTAACAGATAAAAGCTAGTAGAGGGTTAAATCTTTACTGGCTTTTTTTATTTTTAAAAATAAGTTGCTTTATAAAAAAATAAATGTTATAATAGAGTCATGACTTAAATGAATCGTAAATAATGCAACATAGATATATTTCAATTAGTACTTATCAATATCAGTATGTTAATATCGAAATTTTATTGGTGGATTATTACAAAGAGTTTAAGTAAAATAAAATTTCGGAGGTACACATTTTATGAATGGTACAGTTAAATGGTTTAATGGAGAAAAAGGATTTGGATTTATTACAGGAGAAGACGGAAATGATGTTTTCGCTCATTTTTCACAAATAAATTCAGAGGGTTACAAATCCCTTGATGAAGGACAAAAAGTTTCTTATGACGTTGTTCAAGGACCAAAAGGACCACAAGCAGAAAATATTACAGTTCTTTAATTAACCGAAAAACCCGTAAAGAGCATAGCTCTTTACGGGTTTTTCATTTGTGGAAATGGCTTGCTTTATATATATAAAGATGATATAATGAGAACATACTTAAATGAATCGTAAATTATGAAGCGCAGATATATTTCAATTAGTACTTATTAATATAGTATGTTAATATCGAAATTTTATTAGGGTGGATTATTACAAAGAGTTTAAGAAATAAAATTTCGGAGGTACACAGCATATGACTGGTACAGTTAAATGGTTTAATTCAGAAAAAGGTTTTGGATTTATTACAGGAGAAGACGGAAATGATGCTTTTGCTCATTTTTCACAAATAAATTCAGAGGGTTACAAATCCCTTGATGAAGGACAAAAAGTTTCTTACGATGTTGTTAAAGGACCAAAAGGACCACAAGCAGAAAACATCGCAGTTCTTTAATTAGTAGACATTTTACCCGTAAAGAGGTTACTCTTTACGGGTTTTTGTTAGTCTAATATATTAAGATATCATCCTGTCTATTTAAATTGAAATTGTTCATAGTGAAAGCTTACAACTCTAAGATTGCTTTTAGCAAATTGTTTTTTTAAACTTTCCCTCATAGGTTTAGGACCGCAGAAGTAAACATCAATAGGTTCATCTGTTTTTATGTATTTAGTGATTTCTGCTACGGATAAAAAACCTTTTTCCTTTGCGTTAAAGAGATGTAGTCGTATATTATCACCCTGGATGATGGATTGTAACTCATCCACGTAAGCACCTTCCTCATCATTGTTATAAGTATAGAAGAAATCAATAGAGTGCTTTTCTAGTGTTCCTTTTTCATTGACATATCCTCCTTGAGAATTAAGTAAACAAATTGTATCACTGTGTGTTCAAGGGTTATAATGATAATATGATAAAAACCATTGATTTAACAAATTTGTATAGAGTGGTGATAAAATGGACGATAATGTTAAGTTTTTAAAGAAGTTGTGTAGTTATTGCATAGGTAACTATCAGGTAATGGGTAGCGCAAGGATTATGTCAAGCTTTATATATCAATGTGGTAAGATTTTGGATATGGAACTTATGGCAGTAGAAGGAATTTTGTATGTGGAAATTAATGGTTATAAAAGGCAATATGCTCATTGTTTTAATACTTATGGATCAAGTATAATTGATGCTTCAATATACCAATTTGCATTGATATATAAAAAGGTAGAGGACAAATTTCCTGTCTATATTGCTGGAAGTATTCCAGAGCATATTGAATATAAAGTAACTGGGGAAATAAAATATAATAATCAATTGAAATTTAGTGATTATAAATTAAATACAGTTATTAATGAGGTAAAGCAGGGCTATGATTTTAACATAGACAGATTTTCCTTAATTGAAGATAGCAAGAAAAACAATTTGTTCAATTTAATAAAGTAAGTGCCTAATTCATTGAAAAACTATTTAAAAGAAAGTGAGAAAGAAAATGGAAAAATTAGAAATAGCATTGCAGGAAGAAATAGAAAAATTATATGAGGAATGTAAATATAAAAAAGCTTTAAAAATTTGTGAAACTTCACTTGAAAGCTATTCTGAATATGCAGAGTTTTACGTACTAAAAGGTGAAATATTAATGGCACTTGAAAAATATGATGAAGCTATAAAGGAATTTAATATTGCAATATTAAAGGGTTCAGATAGAGAAAAGTGTATGTATAACAAGGGATATTGTTATGATATATTAGAAAACTATGAGAAGGCAATAGAATTTTATAATATAGCACTTAGCATTAATCCAGGAGATTTAGAGGCTATGAGCAATTTGTCTGTGCTTCTTCATGATCAAGGCAAGTATGAAGAAGAATTAAAGCTTTTGAATAAAATGCATGAATTAAGTCCAGACAATTTGGACTATATGTATTACTTAGCTGACACTTTAGTAGAAATTGAAGATTATGATGCTGCTGTGAAATATTTAGATAGGATATTAGAAATTGATAATAATTATGTGTATGCAATTTTTCAAAAAGGTGTAATATTTGAAAATAAAAATTCCTATGAAAAAGCTTTGGAATGTTTTAATAAGGCTATTGAGCTAGATAAAGAATACTTGGAGCCATATGTTTATTCTGGCATGATATTTACGGAACAGGGAAAATATCAAAAAGCTTTGGAATATTTTGATAAAGCCATTGAAATAGATGATGATGATCCTTTTCCATATTATAATAAAGGCTTGTTATTAGAAGCTCAAGGTAAATACACTGAAGCTGAGAAATGTTTTAGAGATACAATAAAGTTTACAGATGATACTCAATCTGCTTATTTTCATTTAGGATTTGTGTTAGATGAACAAAATAATTATGAACAGGCAATAGAATGTTATGATAAAGCAATAGAACTGGATCATGAAGACTCAGTGTCACATAACAATAAAGGTTATGATCTTTATAAACTTGGAAAATTTCAAGAGGCAGTTCAGAGTTTTAATAGAGCTATTGAAATTGATCCAAATTATGAATTGGCAATTAATAATAGGGATAGAATATTAAAACAGATAATAGCTAATTAAGAGGATGACTTGTTATTTACTTTCAGGTGTCTTAAGTGGTAAAAATACATTAAATCTTTAGAAAGTCTTCAGATATATCCCAAAATTAATTCAGAAATATATTCTATACTTAAAGTATAGAATATATTTCTGGAGATGATTTAGATGGAAAATTGTAGAAAACCATGAGGTGAAAGTGTCAGGGAAGCATATAAAACTGACACCAAAGGAATTTGAAATATTAAAGCTTCTGGCAGATAACAGGGGAATTGTATTCAGTAGCAGGAAGATATATGAAGCTGTATGGGATGAGATTTTCTACCAATCAGATAATACTATTATGACCCATATAAAAAACCTTAGGGAAAAGCTTGGGGAAAATGCGAAACAACCTAAATATATTAAGAATGTATGGGGAGTAGGTTATAAGATTGAAAAATAGAGTACACTTTGGTATAAGATTTAAACTGATATTAACATTGATTTTTTGTTTTGCGGTATTTATTATAATCATGTTTGCAGGTGCATTCATTATTGAAAATGCAGGTAAACATAATAATTCTTACTATAAAAATGACATAAGCATAATGAAGCAATCTGCTGAAAATGTAAAAGAGTTACTAATTGGCAGTAAGCCTAAGAAAGAGGTTGTTATAAGAGATTTTAAGACATATAGTGTTAGTAATAACTTAACGGATTTTATTGATAGTGAGGCTAAAGCTCATCATTTTGATATAATTATAACTGACAGAAGCGGAAGGGTGCTCCGCCAATCTTATGGGAATTATGAAAAGCAACTTGATATAGAAGCTATCCATAAAGAGATAATTAATTATAATAAACATATAGATTGGGAGTCAAATATTTATACAGTAACTCCTATCAATAATAAATTTGGTGGTTTTATTATTGTAAGAGGAATGGTATATAAAAATGAAGGAGTAGTTATTTTAATAGCGTTAATTGCCTTACTAGGTTTATTTTATATAATTATTACAATTAAAATTAAGTATTTTGAAGAACTGACCAATGGTCTTAAAGAGATATCAGATGGGAACCTGAAATATAGGGTTAAGGTAATAGGCAAAGATGAGTTTGCATTGCTTGCAGAAAATATGAATAGTATGGCTGAAAAGCTTAGCTCAAGTATTGAACAGGAGAGAAAAGTGGAACAAAGCAAAAATGAACTTATTACTAATATTTCTCATGACCTTAGAACTCCACTAACTTCCATTATAGGCTATGTTAAGCTAGTGGAAGAAAGGAAGCAGGAAGGAAATCAGGGAAAATACATTAAAATAATTAATGATAAAGCTCAGAGATTAAAGCTATTGATAAATGATCTTTTTGAATACACAAAGCTCTCAGATAGGATGGTAGAACTGAATAAAACATATGTTTCCATGAATGAACTTTTAAGACAGGTTGTAGAAGGTATTGGACCGGTGTTTGATGAAAATTACTTGACAGTGGAATATAAAGCGCCTGAAGAAGAAATTTATATTAATGTGGATGTGGATAAGATAATAAGGGTGCTAGAGAATCTGTTAAATAATGCTGTAAGCTATAGTGAAAAACCAGGAATAATCAATGTGAATTTATCCAAGGATGGGTATAAAGTTATTATTGAGATAAAAAACAGCGGTAAGCATATTGAAAAAGAAAACCTTCCTAAGCTCTTTGAGAGATTATACAGAAGTGATTCTTCAAGGGCTTCTGAAACCGGGGGCTCTGGACTAGGTCTTGCTATAGCAAAGAGCATTGTACAACTTCACCATGGAAGTATATGTGCAGAAAGTGGAGGAAATACAATAAGTTTCTATTTAAAACTGTGATTTGGTTAAGGCAGTGTGGCAGTAGAATGTCATTCAGCAGAAGTAGCAACTACTGCTGAATGAGTTTAGCTTCAAATACGATTTAAAAAGTCTAGTTAGTAGTGTTGTTATCTGTTGGAACTAATGAGGAATTGGCTGGTGAAGCTGTTGGCTCATTTATTATTGAGCCAACAGCTTGTCCTTGAACTAATACTGCAAGGGTACTAGTGAAGTCAGCACTAACGTTATTTATATCTGGAATCCTTGTTTGCAGTGCTGCAAGCTCATCATTGAGTTTGATTAATACATTTTTATAATTTTTATTATCTGAAAATGTGTTAACCATAGTTATATCGGAATTAATAGTAGAAGAGTCACTTCTAACAGTTTGAGAATCTGTAGTTAGTTTAGATAATAAGGTAGTAATTTGGGCTAATTGATCATCATTATAGACAATTGAGCCTTTATTTATATAATCTATGTAATTATCTACTTGCGATTTTTGTATATTAATTTGCTTCATATTTTTATTATCTGAATCTATAATTGTATATGTTTGTTTTTTTATATCATTTATTTCAACTAGTATTTGGGCAGCTGTAATATTAGTTGATGTTTCTGCCTGATTATTAGATGCATTGTCTTGTGGAGCATTGTTTTGTGATGCGCTAGGTAAAACTGTATTACTACTTGAATTGTCATTATTTTCTGGTTTAGCACTTCCATCAGGAGCATTCAAAGGCTTCTGTTTTCCATTAAAATTACTTTTGCCTTTCATATATTTTCCTGATGGATGTGTTTTATCAGTGACGGCAGATGAAATTACTGAAAATGTCATGACTAAAATTAATGTTATTAACAAAACTACGGGTGTTTTTATTGCTTTCATTGGAATCACCTATCCTTTAATTGTTATCATTACTTGTATTTTCATCTCCAACACCTTTTAATGAATCATCTACACTGGACATATGTAATTGAAAATTTGCTGCTTCTTGCTCATTTTTATATATTTGTTGTATTGGAACATCAACAGTTGTTTTATTAGTTAGCTCAGGCATAGTCGTTTCATTATCTGTTGAAACCGATTCATTAACTTGGCTATTTATGATGTTACTATTAATTGTATTAGAGCTGGTGGGTTTAGAAGCTGTACAAGCTGATAAAAAAAAGCATAATAAACTTATTATAAATAATAAAACTAAATTTTTAAATTTCATGACAAAAACTTCCTCCATATGTTTTAACATGTACGTTAGGTCAATTATAATATGATAAATAAGATTATGCAATTTTACTTTAAAAATAGGCAACTCTAAAGAGCAAACTTTCTTATATATTTTCAAATATTTTAGCTTAAAAGCTGTAAAATATCTTACTCTTTAGAGTTGCATTGTTAATCTGTTACTAGCAGGTGCATATTAACATTCATATTTAAAGTCTGGTTCTGTTTTAATGGCGTAAGCATTTCTAACTTGTCCAACCCAATTCATGAAAGCCTCATTCCAAAAAGCAGAGGCAAAAAAGTCGTTTATTGTCTTTTCACCTGTTAGATCAAAAATTATTATATTTAGGGGCATAGAGTTAGGAGCGTAAATGCCTCCAAACACTGAGTTTTGGGTGATATCTTGATTCGTTCCTTTTTCCATCATAAGCATAAGTGGTAATCCATGTTGGAAAGCCATTGAAGGTTCAATTTGCAGGTAAGGGCTACTGAGCCAAAACTTCTTAAAATATTGTGTGGATGGTGAATGTCTTTTTGAAATGGCCTCCTTAATATAAACACGATGGAAGGCAATGGACATCATTCCAAAAGTACTTAGTATCATACGGCGAATAGAGATCATATTTGTTTCTGTATATTGGTCAGTACCACCAAGAGTTCGGGGGAAAAGCAGGTTTGATTTTATATTTTCTATAATTCTATTTAGGAACAACATTTGCACTTTATTATAAGGAGTAGCATAACTTAGAAATATAGGAATTTTATATAAAGGATTGCTGGAGTCCCTAACTAAACCTAAGGTATTTTCAGCGTTTAGAATATTAGGAACTTTAGTTTTTTCATAATAATTATATAACATAATTATTACCTCCTCTGTCATACATAATATGAAGAATAGATATATAATGTGAATATGATATTAAGGCATCATCAAAGAAATAACAAGTCAGTATTCTGGTCTATTTTGTGGTATGCTTCGTCACCATAACCATTACATAGCCCACTATGCGCAAGGTAATGCTTCCTCGCCTACCGCAAAATATCCTCAGAATCTTTGACTTGTTATTTCTTTTCAGATGCCTAAAAAAAATGAAATTAAATTATTAGGACTATTTTGTCGAAAAATTAAATTAAAATAAACTGAAAAGATATTGATTAAAATGGAACATATGTTATAATAATAAATATCACATAAAAAGTTAATAAATACTATTTAATACATCTTTTATCCGACGACGACCATCCGTAAAACTTCCATCTTCTACTAGGTGGGAAAAGCAGAAAAGTAGAGAACCCAAGCTTTGCTTGGTGTGAATCACTTTGTGGTTCCATCAGAACTCAAATCTTTGATTTGATGTGAATCGCTTTCTCTTTAGAGTATAACGGCTGACAAGTGCATTACTAACGAGTTCTAACTTTCAGATGGATGACCTACGGCCTAAAAACTGCACCTGAAACTGAGAACTCTGTTAATAAAAAAAAATAAGGAGGTGAGGAGTTAAAATTATGGAACATGTGTATATTATTTTATTTTTGGTAGGGGTTATATATACGGTTATTACATTTTTAATTGGAGGATTATTTGACATTGTTCATATTGGGGGGGATATTACAGCACATATTGATGGTCAAATTGGTGGACATGGTGGAGCAGGTATGTCTCCATTAAAGCCAATAACTATAGTGTCATTTATTACAATATTTGGTGGTATAGGTATTATTGGCACTAGTCATGGACTAAACCCAATAATTACATTTATATTGGCATTTATAGTTGGACTTGTTATTTCATTTTCAATATTTAGATTTGTAATTGTACCTTTAAGTAAGGCACAAAACACAAGTGCAGTTTATCAAGATAAACTTATAGGGATGGAGGCCGTTGTCATATCTAAAATAATGGAGAATGGATTTGGTACAATAGGTTATGTTGTTAATGGAACTAAATATAATGCGCCAGCACAGCATGTTTCTAAAAAGGCAATTGAGCAAGGAGAAAAAGTATTAATATATGTGATTAAAGATAAAATTTTTTATGTTGAACCGTTAGACAACTAGCGGAATTTTAAAATTATGAGGAGTGGGAATATGGTATTAAACGTGTCAACATTTATTGTACCAGCTATTATTGTAGGAGTTATTATTTTATTGTTTATTGGTATCTTTTCTATGTGGAAAAGGGTACCTCAAGACAAAGCTATGATTGTAACAGGTCTTAAAAAGAGAGTTATCACTGGTGGTGGTGGTTTTGTAGTTCCATTATTGGAAAGAACGGATAAACTTTCTCTGGAAAACATGGAAATTGAAATTCGTATTGATGGTGCTTTAACTGGACAAGGAGTTGGAATAACAGCAGATGGAGTTGCTGTTGTAAAGGTAAAATCTGATACTGATTCTATTTTATCAGCTGCAGAACAATTTAACACTTCAAATGGTATGCAACATACTCTTGAAGTCATTCAGCATACAACTAAAAATGTTCTCGAAGGTAAACTAAGAGAAATTGTATCTAAAATGACCATAGAGGAAATATATAAAGATAGAGAAACTTTTGCTTCACATGTTCAAGAAGTTGCAGCAGTAGATTTAGGACAACTAGGTCTTGAACTTAAGGTTTTAACAATTAAGGATATTTCAGATAGAAATGGATACTTAGAAGCACTTGGTAAACCTAGAATAGCAGCAGTAAAAAGAGATGCATTTATAGCAGAGGCAGAAGCTGCAAAGGAGACAAAAATTAAAACAGCAGAAGCAGTTAGATTAGGCGAGGCTGCTAAGCTTTTATCCGAAACTCAAATTTCTGAATCCGAAAAAGATAAGGAATTAAAGGTACAAGGATATAGATTAGAGCAACAAAAAGCAAAGGCTACAGCAGATTTAGCTTATGAAATTGAGGCTAATAAAGCTAAAAAAGAAGTTACAGAAACGGAAGTTCAAGTTCAAATAACAAGAAAAGAAAAAGAAAAAGAACTTACAGAAGCTACACTGCAAATTGAAATTACAAGAAAAGAAAAAGAGATAGAAATTGCTGAAAAAGAAGCTTTAAGAAAAGAAAAAGAATTGGAAGGTACAGTTCGAAAAGAAGCAGAGGCAGATAATTACAAACAGGGTAGAATTGCAGATGCAGTGAAGTACACACAAATTGCAGATGCAGAAGCAGGGGCAAGACTTATAGAACTTCAAGGTAAAGCAAAGTCTGAAGCTTTAAGACTTCAAGGTATGGCAGAAGTTGATATAATTAGAGAAAAGGGTAAAGCAGAAGCTGAGGCTATGATGAAAAAAGCAGAAGCGTACAAGCAATACAATGATGCTGCTATGACTCAAATGATCATAGAAAAACTTCCAGAGATTGCAAAAGCTATTTCTGAACCATTATCTAAAACTGAAAAAATTGTTATTGTTGACAATGGCTCGGGTTCAGGAAAAGGAAATGGTGCAGCTAAGGTTACTGGTTATGTAACTGATATTATGTCTCAATTACCTGAAACCGTTGAAGCCTTAACTGGAGTAAATATAATGGATTTATTAAAGAAATCTGCAGATAAAGCAAACAATAAAGAGAAAAAAAATGATACTAAAGAGACAGCTTCACAAGTTACAAAGGACAAAGAAGCAGTTAAAAGTTAAAAGTTAGAAGATTGAAACATAGGGGAATGCAAGTAGGAGTGTTTAGGTAAATCTGCTTGCATTCCATTTCTTGTGTACACTATATGAAGAATACGAATCAACTCAACTTTACGATATGCTTATTTTATTCAACTCTAAAAATTAGAAATTAGTTATCTATAAACTCACAAATATATGAAACAACTTCTTCATGTTTCCAATAATCTGCATGGTCAATTCCCTTAAAATCTTTTACTATTGCATTTTTGAAATATTTTGAAAGTGCTTGTGGGATTTTTTCGTTTATTGTTTTGTCACCATCTGATGTAATAAGTAAAGCTTCTGCTTGGATGTTAGCAGCATATGTTTTTGCATCAATATTGTCTGTAACAAATATTCTAATTGGACCAAGGAAGACAGGTATAATTTTATTGTATAAATCACAAATATCACGATAGCCAGCTATCAGTACAAGTTTTGCACATTTTCCTTTTGAAGCAAGATATGTTGCAATTCCTGCTCCATAGCTATATCCCATAATAACAATATGCGAAGTGTCCACATAATCTTGTTTGATTATGTAATCATATAGCTGCAATGAAGATTCTTGCATTGTCTTTAAATTCATCCTCCCTTTACTTTCTTGAGTTCCTTTATAATCTACACAAGCAAAAATGTAATCGTTAAACAGTTTCGCATAACTAAGAACAGCATTATATGCAATTTCGCCAGAACCGCCAAAATAAAGTATAGCTTTCTTTTTCTCATGAAAATTAACACTTCTTACATATCCTATGAGCGAATTGTCAATCTCAATTCTTTGAACAGTTTGTTCAATCTTGCCATTTTGTTTTGCACGCTTATAAAAAGAATAACTTATAAACCTCATTATATAATTGAAACCAATTCCCCCGACAAGAACCCAAAACAATACTTTCAAGATTATTTTTATCCATATTGACATTATCATTACCTCGATAAATTTCGATTTATTTGGTTATTATAAATAATTTTATACGGCATTTCTTTTACCATTGTAACGCATGATAAGAACATTCCGGAGTTAAAATTTTTTAGTAAAACAATACGATAACTTATCAAAATCTTTGGACTCATAAAAATCATGTGCTTTTGTGCGTTGAAATCCGCTATTTAATATAAGTGCAGAAAGTCTTTTCTCTAAAGCATAATTTTCAGCATTGACATTGTGATTTCCTAATTCATTATTCCATAACAATAATACTTCAGATGATAGCGAACTATTCACCTTTACATTACGCTTATTATCTTGGTTTATATATATCATGAAATTCTTGTTTTGCGTAATTAGTATATTTTTTAACGAATTCTAATTTTGCTTGTGAGTATCCATTTGGATTTCCATTTGGTATACGTTCTATTGTACCTTTTTCAATATCTTTTAGTATATTTAATTTTAATTTCCCATAGTCAGTTGCCACATCAGGATTTGCTATAAGAAAATCTCTAAAATATAGTTCATCCCAATTTCCCAAGTATCTGACATGGAGGTGATAAACTTTTTCTGCATATCCGTCGGAAGAATAGCCTTTACCCAATAATAATCTCATTGGTTCGTCTCTTCGAGTGAAAATTTGATCACCATAACCAATCGCTTTTAAATCTTCAACTAACTTTGTAACATTACAGCAACCGTCAATTTCCAATAAAATGTCTATTGTGGGCTTCGCTATCAAACCTTCCACCGCACTACTCCCAATATGATTAATACGTGCAATATCTTCGGCTTTTACAGCGTTCAAAATATTTTGTTTTTCATTTTGGTACCAGTCTTTATAACTTGAGTTATATTCTTTTAAAATTATTGGGAACACTTTCTTGAATTCTTCAACTGACAATTCCGATACTTTCTTTTTCATAATTGATACCCCCTGTATATTATATAAATAATCTAAAGTAAACTCTTATTTTTGCTTTTTAACAACGTATTATTCAATTGTCAAAGAACATTGCTCGTATTTTCGATTTCTATAGTTACGTAGCCTTAGCTTTCAGATTGTTCATTAATAGCGTATTATTTCTACTACGGTTATATCTTATGTTAAGAGGTAAGTTATTTGTTTTGAGATGGATTAATAGCCAATCTTTCACTTCTTTTTAAATTATTAAATACTAGATTGTATGACATATCTATAAAAAATTTGATTTGGTCATCTGAAAGTTCTTCACCTAGGGTTATTGAATTCCAGTGCTTTTTATTAAGATGATATCCTGGCTCAATAGATTTGTAGTCCCTTCTAAGGTCTATTGACATGATTGGATCACATTTTAAGCTTATTCTTGGTGCGGCTGAGTTAATGCTAGTAAGTAAAAACATTTTAGAACCTACATATATTACTAAAGTATCTTCATCAAAAGGAAATTTTTCACTTACTCCATTTTTTTGCTACAGTATTTTCTTATTTCATCTAGATTCATATCAATTATCATCCTTTTTTTATTTCCAGTATACACTAAGAAAATTTATTTTTAAATTAGTATTTAGCTCTTAATAATGCACATAATAAATCTGGGCGTCTTTAAAAAATAACTAGCATTTTTTGCTATATATTTTTAAAAGATGACTTAAAAACCAATTAAGGGGAGTTGTTATGTGCAAAAATGCTAAAGTTTTACTACTTGTAAGCGCTCTATTTTCTTTTGCTATGGGGTTATCTGATATTTTTATAAATGTGTTTTTTTGGAGAGAAACTAACAATTTTATGGTAATAGCTATATACAATTTAATAATTAATATCACCACTCCAATTACTTTTGTTATAGCCGGAGTATTGTCAAAAAGAAAAATGGCATATGGTCCTTAAGATTGGGATTATTTATTTATGCATTTTTTTTCGCTCTAATATTATACATAGGAAACAAAGGAACAGCTTATATATATTCACTTGGTGTTATAAATGGTATAGCGGCTGGTTTTTATTGGTTACCATTTAATGTTTTATGTTGTGATTTTACTAGTCTTAATAACAGGGATACTTTTAATGGACTAAATGGTGGATTTTCTGGGCTTGCAGCAATTGTAGGACCAATAACTGCTGCAGTTACAATCAGTAGATTTAAGGGACTTACAGGGTATAGGATAGTGTTCACTACTACATGTATTATATTTATAGTGCTTGTATTAATTAGTACAATTTTTAAATGTGGTAGTTATTCTGGTAAGATTGATTTTAAAAAAGCATTTGGCAATAATAGTGAAGGTTGGAAAACCATCCGCACAGCAACGTTTTTCTGGGGATTCAGAGATTCAGTAATGGTTTTTCTTATAAATATACTGGCAATTCAGATATTAAAAAAAGAACTTACCCTAGGGATAATTGCTTTAGTTGCAGGACTTGTGACGTCAATTTCATATGTTCTTGTGCAAAAAATAATAAAGCCTCCACATAGACGAAAATCCATACTATTTGGAATTATAGGATCATTTTTTGCAGTTTGGCCATTAGTTATAAATATAAACTTCAATACATTATTAATATATGCTATAATCGATGCATTTTGTCTGCCATTTTTTATGGTGCAGTTATCTTCAGCAACTTTTAATATTATTGATACACAAGATGATACAGGTAAAAGAATTGAATATATGATTAATAGAGATATGGTATTAAATGGTGGAAGAGCTATTAGCGTAAGCATATTGATACTATTGTTAATGCTATTTAAGGACGTATCCATACTGAAATTTTACTTGATATTTTTGGGGATAATGCCTTTGGTGGCAGGGTATTTTTTAAGAAAAATAAAGGGAGTTTTGTAAGTCTTAAGACTTACAAATCCCCCTTTTTTTATCTGTTTATAAGGATTATACAGACAATGAAAATAACATAAAATATAGCATTCATAGATAATCTTTTAGCAGATATACAATGCTTTTTCAAATTAAGCCATATGGCAATGATAGCCATAAAAGTTATTATTGCTGAAACTATAAGCGATTTATCAAATAACCAGGGAGTAAATATAATACCTAAGGCACTTGGTATTGTAGCTTGAATCATCATGGAACCACTTATATTTGCAAGGGCAAGTTTTTCTTTGCCTTGCTTTACCCATATAATCGCATTCACTATTTCAGGTAATTCTGTTGCTACAGGGCTTAATAGTAGAGCAACCAAATGTGCTGGCATCCCAAGACTAGTACTTAGTGAACTTAAATTATGTACAAATAATTGTGAACCAAGAAATATGAATATAAGGGCTAATAATGTTTGGAGTAATATCATTGATTTAGGGGGAGTTTCGATTTTAGGACATATTTTTAAAGGTTGTAATTTCTCTCCGGTTTCTTCTACTTCAGCACTCATTTCCTTGTAGAAATAAAGAGCATAGGCGCCTAAAAACAGAAAACCAAGCCATGGTTTTATTGAAAAAGCCACAAGACCTAAAAAAACTTTAAAAGCAAAAATTGCCATGAACCACACTTGATCTCTAGCAAGTTTTTTATTGTTGAACTTTAAGCAACTGCCAGAGGTTCTTTTTCCAGTGAATAATATTATACTAATTCCAACAATAGCATAAGCAAGGGTGCTTAAAACTAGAGGACCTCCAAGAGCAGCACCTACACCAATATCTTTTTGGCTAGCGCTAGTACCAAATACTACAGCTATAAAGGTAACAATGCTTTCTGGTAAAGCTGTACCAAAAGCCGCCAGGACTGTACCTACTGCATTTTGAGATATTTTGAAGGCTTTTCCAACCCATTCAATACCATTTACAAACAGCTCACTGCTAAAATATATAATAAGTGCAGCTGCAAGCATAACTAAAATATTTATTATCATGTTTATTCTCCTTTAGAAAAAAATAAAAGACCCTTGGCGTGTAAAAAAACACGTCAAAAGTCTCGTTTCGCATTTTCGCGGACATTGCCAGGCGTTTAAGCCAATATGTTGACAATATCTAGTAAACTACTCCCTTTTGTTATTAAATAATATGTAATATTCCATTAATTATACTGATATAATTTTTTTGTGTCAATATATAAAATAGTATGACTCATTTATATATTTTTTATTATATTTTTTGCATAATTTTTGAAGCATTAATTTTATTTTATCTTTATTGAGTAAAGGTTCCTCTAATAATTGAAAAAAAACTTCTTTTTCCTTTTCGGTAGTCTGTTTTTTCACATAACCATATACATGCTCAGCTGTGTTTATAAAATTTCCTAGGCTAAAAGGTAGCATTAGTGCTTGGTCAATGGCTTCATAAATATCACTTATAGAAGCTGTGGAATTTACAATTTTACTGCATTCATTATAATTTGTATAGCTTTTTTCCATAACTGAATATTTATATTTTGCCCACTGAGAATATCTAATTGAAGCACTAGGATGTGGATTAAGAATATTTACACATTTTAAAGCAGATAATTCTTTGTCCTTTACTTCAAGCATTATATCTACTTTTAAGTTTTCAATTTGCTCTATATATGTAACAAAATTTTTTGTTATTACAAATTTAGAATGTGAACCATTCCTTTTGTTCTCATCTTGCTCTGAATAATGCATTTTTATGTTTCCATCCGTAAGGCTCCAAGTTGAGGCAACTCTCTTAAAAATTTCATCTAGACTAAGTTCACTTGGATTTAGTTTATTATGAAGATTGTCAAATATAGCAGGTATTTTAAGTATTTCACAAACACCTAATACATCTTTTATAGTGTAGCTTTTATCATCGTTTTCTAAAACTAAGCGCTTTTTTAGTGAGGGAGACAATCTACTAAATCCAGAAATAAATCTATTAAGTGCATTTGGTTTGTCGCCATAAACCCCACCAAGATGAAGTGTTATTTTATTTGTGTAATCAACTTTTAAGGCATCTAAAAATTTGCAGTGATATTCTAGGTCTAATATGCTTTTTGCTACAACTTCTTCTTTGGTAGAATTTAAAACTGTATATTGACCTGGATGCATAGAGACTCTCATATCATTTTCTTTTATAAAGGTTCCTATGTCTTCAAGTTCATATTTAAAGGTATCCCACCATTCTATATCATTTACATCATGACTTGCAAAAGGTATTATATCTGAACTAATTCTAAAAAAAAATACATTATTCTCCACATTCCAATCTAGAATGCTTTTTAAATCGGTTAAGTTTCCTTTTACACATTCATTAAATTTTTCTTCAGTGAAATTTTTTAATATTGTGTTTCTAGAAGTTCTATATGGCAAACAAATGGGAGTGCAAGCATAACCTATTTTATGATTAATCATTTAATGTCACACCTTTCTTTATTTATCCTAGGAAAAAGTGGCTACTATAAAAATAAGAAAGTTAAGAAGTAAAAATTGATAGTTAATGATGTTTTTTCACTATGATCACAAAAACTAATAATTAATTTTTATAGATATTAACTCATCAGTATTGTAATATAAAATCAATGCATAAGTAAATGTTTTTTGTATTATTTTGAAAGTTGTTAGAAAAAAGGGGTAAAATAGAAGCAGTTAGCAGTTAAAAGTTAAAAGTTAAGAGTTAAGAGTTAAATTATATTAGAAAGGACTTTAGTTATGATATGGTATAATTTTAATATGTTTACTATGCTCATGGAAAGAGCTATGTGGCTGCTAGTGATGTTATTTGTAGTTACTAGGATAAAGGGTTTTAGAAAAATATTTCAAAAGGACAAATATGAAAAAAAGGACATAGCAGTTATATGTACTATATTTTCAGCTTTCGCTATTTTTGAAACTTACGCAGGTATTAAGGTAGATGGATCTTTACTAAACATAAGAACTATAACTATAGTATCCGGTGGTATATTATTTGGACCTGAGGTAGGAATAATAACGGGACTAGTAGCAGGTAGTCATAGATTTTTAATTGATATTCATGGGGTAACCTCTCTGCCATGTCTTATAACGAGCATAGTAGCTGGAATATCATCAGGATACATAAATAAAAAAGTTGAAAGAAAATATTTGTACATAGCAGGAATTCTACTTGGCATGGTTTGTGAAGTATTAACTATGGTGCTTATATTAATAATGACAAAACCGTATACACTTGGATTAAGCATAGTTTCAAAAATAGCAATACCAATGATACTAGGAGAAATAAATGTAGGATTTATTATACTTTTAATGCAGTTTGTAGATGATGAAAAGGAAATGATAGCTGGTCAACAGTCAAAGCTTGCACTTGACATTGCTAATGAGACATTGCCTTATTTTAGAAATATAAACAATGTATCCTTAAGAAAAATATGTACTATAATTAAAGAGCATATGCAGGCAGATGCTGTATCCATAACTGATAAAATACACGTACTCGCCTATGTTGGAGTTGATGAGGACATATATAATGTGCAGGATAAAGAAATAAATGAAGCAACTAAAGTAGCCATTTTAAAGAATAAAATATTGATAAATAATGATAATGTAAAAAATGATCACAGAAATTTAAAATCCGCAATAATAATACCATTTGAAGATAAAAATGGAGTAAGTGGTACTTT
Source organism: uncultured Clostridiaceae bacterium (assembly GCA_963725425.1). Classification (GTDB taxonomy): domain Bacteria; phylum Bacillota; class Clostridia; order Clostridiales; family Clostridiaceae; genus Clostridium_I. Next base: position 704,730 of record CAVRYJ010000031.1, on the reverse strand, counting down.
AAAGATATATTATAAAAATTCTAATAAAATAACTTATTCTATTAAAGCTCTTTCAACTGGTCTTTCACAGATAATATCAACCTTAATGGAAGTTTCTAAGGTTGAACAGATAAGGGAGACTGCAAACAAGGCAGAAATTAGGGCTTTGCAGAGGCAAATTAATCCTCATTTCTTGTTCAATGCGCTAAATGCAATAACTTCATTTATTAGAATAAATCCTGACAAGGCAAGGGAACTTATTATAAACTTATCAAACTATTTAAGATACAATCTTGAAATTAATGATGGATTAATCGATATAAAAAAAGAACTTAAACAGGTCAAAGATTTTGTAGAAATAGAAAAAGCAAGATTTGGGGACAAGATTAATCTTGTTTATGAAATTGATGATGTAAATATAAAAGTACCAAGCCTTATAATACAACCCATAGTAGAAAATGCAATAATTCATGGTGTCCTTGCTGGAAAAGGTACAGGAACAATAAAACTAAGTGTTAAAAACTGTGAAGATGAGAGGGTGAAAATAACAGTTGAAGACACCGGGGTTGGCATAAGTCAGGAGATAATTAATAAGGTTTATAGTGGAAATATGCCTGAAAATAAAATAGGTTTATATAATGTTTATTTGAGGCTTAAACTCATGTATGGTGAAGGTATAAATATAGAAAGATTAGAAAAAGGGACGAAAATGGAATTTTTCATTAGGAGATGATTTTGTGAAATGTATAATAGTTGAAGATGAATTTCTGGCCAGGGAAGAACTGAAGTATTTTATTAAAAATTTCAGTAGTATAGAGATAATGGGTGAATTTGAAGATGGAATAGAGGTACTGAAATTCATGCAGAAAAATAAGGTGGATGTTATATTTTTAGATATTAATATAGGGTCTGTGGATGGAGTAGTCATAGCAAAAAGTATAAGCCAATTTTCAGAAAAACCATATATAGTTTTTATAACAGCATATAGAGAACATGCAGTAGAGGCCTTTGAAGTAGAAGCTTTTGACTATATATTAAAGCCCTATGATGAAACTAGGATTAGATCAATGCTTAAAAAACTTGAGCTTAGTTATAATTCGAAAAATGGAGATTTGCATGCAATTACTAATAGAATAAATCTATTAAAAAATGGTAAGATAATGGTTACAAATGTAGATGATATATATTATTGTGAGGCGAAGGACAGAGAAACATGTGTATTAACAAAGAATGAAGAATATATTGTAAAAATGTCTATATCAGAATTTTATGATACGCTGCCAAAAGAAATATTTTTTAAATCTCATAGATCTTATATTGTAAATCTTACTAAAATTAAAGAAATAATACCTTGGTTTAATAATACATATAACTTAAGACTTAAAGATATTGCAGAAGAGATACCAGTAAGCAGAAGCAATGTTAAAAAATTCAAGCAGATCATGAACATATAAATGCATTTTATGTAACAATAATAGCATCTCACTCATAATAGCATCCTTATGCTTGATATGGATATATAATCATGTCAAGCATAAGGATGCAGCTGAAAAGGTTTAAGCTACAAGCCTTAGATAAGGGGAGTGAGGAGAATGTTGAAAATTGAAAAAACATCTCAAAACAGATTTTTAATATTATTAGGTACTGTAATTGCTCAAATAGGACTTGGAACAATTTACACGTGGAGTTTATTTAATCAACCTCTTGCTGATAAGTTTGGTTGGCAGTTAAGCAGTGTGGCAATTACATTTTCCATTACCAGTTTTGCATTAGCATTTTCAACTTTATTTGCAGGAAAAATTCAAGATAAAATTGGAATAAGAAAACTTATAACTTTTGCAGGAATAATATTAGGCACCGGACTTATATTAACATCTAGGGTAAACTCACTAGCAATGCTTTATGTAACAGCCGGTGTAATTGTAGGAGCAGCAGATGGAATAGCCTACATAACTTCACTTTCAAATTGTATAAAATGGTTTCCAGAGAAAAAAGGTCTTATATCAGGAATTTCTGTAGGATCTTATGGAATTGGAAGTTTGATTTTTAAATATATAAATTCAGGTGTCATGAGTTCTAAGGGTGTTACATTTGCATTCTTATGTTGGGGTATTATAGCACTCATATTGGTAGTTGGTGGAGCACAACTATTGAAGGATGCACCAGAGGTTAAGCAAGTGGTTAAGAATAATTCTAATGTAGAAGACTTAACACCAAGACAAATGTTAAAGAAAAAAGAGGCATATTTGTTATTTATAATGATGTTTACAACATGTATGAGCGGACTTTATCTTATAGGAATTGTTAAGGATATCGGGGTACAATTAGTAGGACTTACTCCATTAGTAGCTGCAAATGCAGTGGCAATGGTAGCTATTTCTAATACTGCAGGAAGAATTATTTTAGGAACTCTATCAGATAAAGTTGGTAGACTTAATGTTGTAGTATTTAGCTTCATTGTAATGGCTACAAGCGTTGTTGTTATGAGTACAGTTCATATGAACTTTGGAATATTCTTTGCTTGTGTTGCTGGAATTGCATTTTGTTTTGGCGGTAATATTACTGTTTTCCCAGCAATTGTGGGAGAGTTCTTCGGACTTAAAAATCACAGCAAAAATTATGGGATAATATATCAGGGTTTTGGGCTTGGAGCTCTATCAGGGTCATTTATTGGAAGTATACTTGGAGGTTATAAAGCAACTTTCATGGTTATAGGTGTAATGTGTGTAATCTCAATTGTTATTGCACGTACTATAAAGGCACCAAATGCAAAAGTAGTAGAGAAAACAAAAACAAGATTTTCAGGAAGAAGAAAAACTGCCTAAATTAATTATTCACAATACTTGAAGGGTTAATTTCAATATGGTATAATTTGAAGAGATCAATTTGTATAATTAGGAGAAAAATATGAGAAATTTAATTAAAGTAATAACATTAGTTTACCATCACCATTATTAGAACTTGTATCATGGATAAAATTAGCCATAGATACGGGTCTCTAGCAATACTAGAATTGTATCTTTGGTGATGGCACTTTAATTAAATTATTGGTAGCCGTGCAGGTACGATTCTGCATGGCTTTTTTATTTTTACCATCTTCAAAGAAATAACTAGTCAGTATGTTAATCTTTGTTTATCTCATGCTGATATATTAAGGAGGCAACAGAGCAGTGAATAATAAAATCATCAAACCGTCAATACTATCAGGTTTCATGGAATTATTACCTAAAGAACAAATAGAATTCAATAGAATTATGGATATCATAAAAAACAACTATGAAAAAAGTGGGTTTGTTCCAATTGATACTCCTGTAATGGAAAAAAGTGAAATACTTCTTGCTAAGGGAAGCGAAGAGACGGATAAGCAAATTTACAGATTTACAAAGGGAAGTAATGATATATCCTTAAGGTTTGATTTAACAGTTCCATTTGCAAGATATGCAGCACAACATATTGAGGATATTGTGTTTCCATTTAGAAGATACCAAATTGGAAAAGTGTATAGAGGGGAAAGAAACCAAAAAGGACGTTATCGTGAATTTTATCAATGTGATATAGATGTTATATCAAAGGGAGAACTAAGCCTTATAAATGATGCAGAACTTCCAAGTATAATCTGCTCTATTCTTAAGGAAATAGGTCTACCAGCATTTAAAATACATATAAATAACAGAAAAATTCTTAATGGATTTTTTAAATCTTTAAATGTAACGGATGCCACAAACGTGTTAAGAATTGTAGATAAATTAGATAAAATAGGTGTGGATTCTGTGGCTAAAGAGCTTATAACTATTGGACTTGAAGCAGAAACTGTGGATAAAATAATAGCCTTCATAAGTATAGTTGGAGATAAAGCAAAAATTTTAACTGAACTTAAAGATTTAAATATTGAAGAAGCTACTTTCAAGGAAGGTCTTAATGAAATTGAAATTGTAAGCCATTACCTAGAATGCTACGGAGTTACAGAAGAAAATTACGTTATAGATTTAAAGATAGCTAGAGGCCTAGATTATTACACAGGTACAGTTTATGAAACAATACTTGAAGATTTTAAAAGCATAGGTTCAATATGCTCAGGGGGGCGTTATGATAACCTGGCTGAGTACTATACTAAGGAAAAACTTCAGGGTGTGGGAATGTCTATAGGAATAACAAGATTATTTTCTCAACTTAAGGACATAGGCATTTTAAAAGAAGAAACATTAGCATCTACTTTAACAAAGGTTTTGGTAGTACCTATGGATGAAGAAATGGATTATGCCATTGCCACTATGAATAAATTAAGAAAACAAGGCATTAATTCTGAAGTTTATCTTGAAAAAACTAAGTTTTCCAAAAAACTTACCTATGCAAATAATGCAGGAATTCCTTATGTAATTATAATAGGTGAGGAAGAAATTAAAAGTGGACTTTTGACTTTTAAGAATATGGAAAGCGGAGAGCAAGAGAAGCTTAGTGCTGACGAGATTTTGAATAGGGTAAAATAATTTTTAAATTTTAAGTGCTTAATAATTTCTTAATGTGTAAGTAAGAAATTATTAAGCACTTTTTTTAACTGAATATCTTCATTTATTTGTTGAACTTTCTTCTATAGTCGCATTTTCGACATAGCGGTTCAACTACATTTCTATTGGAAAAACCATCATATAATGCATTAGATCTTTCATTCTCTATAATGTTTTTAAAACTGGTATCTTTTATATTGCCTAAATTAATTACGCCTTCACCATCAAGACAACAAGGAACCACACTGCCGTCGACTAGAATAGCAACTTGATCTCTTAGTCCATAACAAAAACCATGGAGATTTTCTTCACTTTCATTTATATCAGGCCAATTAAAAAGCGATGATTGATTTAAATATATATTTGGAGCAAGGGTTATGCCACGAGCTTCACCTAGTTTTTCTTTTATCATGTAATCTAGATTAAAGGCATCTTCTATTTGTCTAAGAATAAACTTATTAGTCTCTTCACTAAGGTTAATATTGTTGTCTTCACTTAGATTCCATAATCGTAGCGACGAAATTATATTTGTATTCATTGAGGCTTCTTTTGCAAAGGCGAAGATATCATCTAAGTACTTTTTCATAGTAGTAGTTTTTAGATTGGCATCAAAGCTATGCAGTGAAAAATTAACTTGCCTAAGAGCAGGTTTATTTAGCATTGTCTCTTTAGAGCTTTCTATAAGTGTACCATTAGTAGTTATATTTACCTTATATCCGTATGCTAGAGCTATATCTAAAAACGTTCCTAGCAGTGGGTGCAAGGTTGGCTCCCCTTTAACATGGAAATATATGTGATCAGAATAATTTTTTATTTCACTTAGTATTTTTTCAAATAGTTCAATGGTCATAAATTCAGGTCTTCTAGCACAACTGGGACAAAATTCGCAATTTAAATTACAAACATTAGTTATTTCTATATAGGTCTTCTTAAATTTTTTCATTAGTAAATCTCCTCATATTGAATAAAGTGTTATACTTAACGTCAAGTAGATTAAAAATAACGTTACTGTGCAAATCACATTATAAGAAATATAATGTGTATTAGCAAGAAAAATAATAGATTAGGAGGTAGCATGTATGAAAACTTTTGAAGAATATAGCATAAAATCACTGAAATTTAAAAATAGGATTGTAATGCCACCTATGTGTATGTACTCAGCGGATAATTCTGGAGAGGTAAATGATTTTCATCTTAATCATTACACTACAAGATCTTTAGGAGGAGTAGGGTTTATAATAGTTGAATCAACGGGCATAACACCTAATGGAAGAATAAGCGACAATGATTTAGGAATATGGGATGATAAACATATAAAAGGTTTAAAGAGTTTAGTACAAAGTGTAAAAAAATATGGTTCTAAAATAGGAATACAATTAAATCATGCAGGTAGAAAATACGTAGGCAATTCTGGACAACCTTTAGCGCCTAGTGCTGTTAGTTATGATGAAAAATACAAGCTGCCAAAAGAACTTACTAAAGTTGAAATAAAGGAAATTATACTTAGGTTTCAGGAGGCTTCAATTCGTGCGGATAAGGCAGGATTTGATGCAATAGAGATACATGGGGCACACGGATATCTAATAGATCAATTTTTATCTCCACTTTCTAATTTAAGACAAGATGGATATGGCAAGACTACTGAAAACAGAACTAGATTTTTAAAGGAGATTCTTGTGGCAGTAAAGGAAGTCTGGCCAAAGGGGAAACCAATATCTTTAAGAGTATCTGCTGAAGATTATAAAAAAGGTGGAATTTCAATAAAAGAAATGGTTCAAATTATAAATATAGTTAAAGAATATGTGGATGTTGTACACGTAAGTTCTGGTGGACTTGTTCCGGCCAATATAAATCTTTATCCAGGTTATCAGATAAATTTTGCGCAGACAATTAAAAGTGAATGTAATATACCAACCATAGCAGTAGGATTAATAACAGAAATAGATATGGTTGAAGAAATATTATCTAATGAAAGAGCTGACTTAGTTGCGTTAGGAAGAGAATTGCTAAGAAATCCTTTCTGGGTGCTTAATAAGGCAAAAGAAAAGAATATAGATATTAAATTACCAGAACAATATAAACGCGCTTTCTAGTTAAAAGCAAAGAGTAAAAAGTTAAAAGTAAAAAGTTAAAAAAATCCTAAATTTTTGTGAAATGTTTTTAATTTCTCATATAATGTTTAGTACTTCTATCTTTGCATAGCAATATTATAATATTGCAAGAGATGTAAAGGAGATGAACTATATGGATAAATCCTGTTTTAGGGTAAACTTACCATACCCTGAGGTATGTATAGATAAAAAAAACAAATGTTATGCCGCTTTAATTTTAGACGATTATGCATCCTGTGTTAGTGAATACACAGCCATAGCTCAGTATATTTATGCTCATCTTGTAACTTGTAATGAATGTATTCAGGATGTATTTTTAGGAATCGCGCAGGTTGAAATGTGTCACCTAGCCTTACTTGGAGATGTTATTGTTGATTTGGGAGCAAAACCTAAATTTATTAGTGGCTGTGGTGAAATTTGGTGCAGTAGTTTTGTACCTTATGGTTGTAGTACGGAAGAAAGATTAAAACTGGCAATAAACAGTGAATACCAGGCAATACTTCAGTATCAAAAGCACATTGTAAAAATAAAAAACTGTAGTATAGAGGCACTTTTAGAAAGAATTATATTGGATGAAAAACTTCATGTGAAAATATTCAAGGAACTATTGTGTGAATATCAGCATTGATATTTAGTTTAGAGTAGCATTAGAAATTGTGCTACTCTTTTTTTTATGTCCAAGAAATTTGTATGATAGATGGATTGTAATAAAATAGTAAAATATATTTCAGTGTTTTAACAAAGACTTATAGTCCTTATAACACTAACTTAACATATTATAGATAAACTTAATTCATGCAATTTAGAAAGAGGAGGTATTTCATGGAAGAAATAAAGAGTGAAGTGAGAGAATATGAAAATGATCTGGCTCGTGCAAAGGTAGCAAAAAAGAGTTTTATTAGAGTTGCTGAGCCTTATTTATATCTTTTACCATGTTTGTTAATTTTTATATTATTTACGTATCTACCATTTATAAAAACCATTTACTTAAGTGTGTTTAACACAAATGCTCAAGGGGAGGCAAGCCATTTTGCAGGAATGTCAAATTATATTGAGCTTTTTAAATCCCAAAGTTTTATAAACAGTATAATTGTTACTCTTAAGTTTGTAGTTATAACAACCATACCATCAATCGTTTTAGGGCTTATTGCGGCTTTATTAACGAATAATAAACTTAAATGTAAGGGCTTATTTAATACTCTTTATGCTATGCCAATGGCGGTATCTTCAGCTTCAGCTGCAATAATTTGGATGCTACTTTTTAACCCTAGTATAGGACTTATTAATTATATATTTAAAATTAAAATAGGATGGTTTACCAGTTCATTTTGGGGAGTAGTAGCAGTAGCAGTTGTTATTATATGGCTTAATGCTTGCATAAACTATGTGTTTATAACTACAGGGCTAAAAAATATTCCAAAAGAATTATATGAAAGTGCTCATATAGATGGTGGAAATTATTTTCAATGTTTTAAAAATATTACATTACCATGTTTATCACCAACATTGTTTTTTGTGACAATTATAAATATAATAAATGCTTTTCAGACATTTGTGCCAATAAATATTATGACTACAGGGGGACCTGGTGAGGCAACTAATGTGTTGGTTTTTTCAATATACAGAGACGCTTTTTTTAACAATAGGTTTGGCATGGCGAGTGCTGAATCCATAATACTTTTCCTAATAATGCTCATAATAACGTTAGTACAATTTAGATATGAGAAAAGCAAGGTATTTTACCAATAAAAGGGAGGAAAGCGTGGTAATATGAATAAAAAATTAAAAAAAATAACGCTTTATATAGTTAATATTGTTTTGGGACTCATTACTATTTCTCCTTTGATATATGCGTTACTTATAAGCTTAATGCCTCCAGATCAGATATTTACATTTCCACCAAAGCTGATCCCAAAAAGTTTATACATACAAAATTATAAGGATGCTTTGAGCACTGCACCTATAATGACTTTTATATTAAATAGTTTTGTTGTATCTTCATTAGTAACTATAGGTCAGATACTAACTTCTAGTATGGCAGCTTTTGTATTTACGTTTTTTGAATTCAAAGGCAAAAAAATATTATTTATTGCAATGATTGCTACTATGATGATACCAGCAGAAACTACACTAATATCAAATTATCTTACTATTGGATCATTAGGTTGGCTTGATAGCTATAAGGCTTTAATAGTTCCATATTTGAGTTCTGCTATGGGTATATTTATGATGAGACAATATTATTTAACATTACCCAAAGAACTATATGAAGCAGCTAAATTAGATGGGTGTAGCAATTTTAAATTCTTCACAAAAATAGTGTTACCACTGTCAAAACCTATAGCAGGCGCTCTTGGAATCTATACATTTTTGATTACTTGGAATCAATATTTATGGCCATTACTAGTAACAAGTAAAGATAGCTCTAGAACAGTACAGATAGGTATAGGCATGCTTCAATTTGCAGAGAACCAATCCTTTGGTATTATAATGGCGGGAATCATTATGGTATTATTGCCATCAATTATAATATTTATAATTGGTCAAAAACAATTAATAGAAGGCATGACATCTGGAGCTGTTAAAGGTTAATAATTGCATAATTGTATATACTATTATGCAATTATTAAAAAATAAATTTAATATGTATTTGAGAGGGGAAAAAGATGAAAAGAAAAATTTTTCGTTTATTAATGACATCAGTAATATTATTGGGAACCTTAGCGGGGTGCTCATCTAATGGACAACAGGCATCAAGTAGCGCTGCAAAACCGGTACAAATTACATTTTGGCATGCAATGAGTGGTAAAAATGGACAGGCCTTAAATAAAATAGTCAGTGACTTTAATAACTCCCAAACAGGTATTAAGGTTACGGCTGAATTTCAGGGTAAGTATGATGAAGAAATCAATAAGTTGAAAAGTGCAGAAACAGCTGGTGGAGCACCTGATGTTGCGCAAGTATATGATATAGGTACAAAATTTATGATTGACAGTAAGTGGGAAGTACCAATGCAGACTTTTATAGCTAGTGAAAAATTTGATACCTCAAGCTTGGAACCAAATTTATTAGCATATTACACAGTGGATAAGAAACTTTATTCAATGCCTTTTAATTCATCAACACCCATATTGTATTATAACAAAAATGCATTTAAGGAGGCAGGGCTTGATCCAAATACGCCACCAAAAACATTTTCTGAATTAGAAAGCGATGCAAAAGCACTTACTAAGAAAGATGGTTTAGGAAATACAACTCAATATGGATTTTCTATGGCTATATATGGATGGTTGTTTGAACAATTTTTAGCTAAGCAGGGAAAAAATTATGCAGACAATGGTAATGGTAGAACTTCATCTGCTACAGCAGTAGATTTTGATAAAAATGGTGGAGGGTTAACAGTTTTAAATGAATGGAAAAAATTAGTAGATTCAGGCTATGCAACAAACTATGGAAGAAATGAAGATGATACAGAAAATGCTTTTATTGCTGGAAAAACAGCTATGTATATTGAATCTACAGCGGATTTAACATCAGATTTAAGTTCCATAGGTGGAAGGTTTGACCTTGGAACTGGAGCATTACCATCCTTTGATGGAACTAAAGATGGTGGAGTTTCTATAGGTGGAGCTTCATTATGGATTTTAAAGAATAAAGATACTGCAAAACAAAACGCAGCTTGGGAATTCATAAAATACATGGTATCACCACAGGAACAAGCTTACTGGAGCACACAGACAGGATATTTCCCAGTTACAAAGAAAGCTTATGACGTTCAACTTCTGAAGGATAACATTAAGAAAAATCCTCAATTTAAAACTGCTATTGACCAATTACATTCATCACCTAAAACGGCTGCAGGTGCTTTGATGGCTGTATTCCCTGAAGCAAGGCAGGATATTGAATCAAACATAGAATTAATGCTTCAGAATAAGCAGACACCACAGCAAGCTATCGATAATGCCGCAAAAGCTATTAATGCTTCTATTGGTAATTATAATAAGGAAAATAAATAATAAAAAAAGGGATATCTCAAAGTGATTTTGAGATATCCCTTTTCACTACTCTTTTTTCCTATCTGTAAATATGCCACAAATGGAAGCCAAAATGAGAATGACTGCAGGAATCATAAAGGTTTTATCAAATGCATTTGCAACAGTGTTATCTTTATACACGTTTATTTCATTTACTGTACTTTGTATTTCACTTTGTTGTCCTGCCAACCTAGCATTGGATGCAATCTGAACTGCGCCACCCTTTATTTTTACATTTGCTTCAACTAATTTATTTGAACCTGACAACAATTGATTACTACCATCTTTGGATGATTTAATAGCATTTTGCAAATCTTGTGAACCGGTTAAGAGTTTTGTTGATCCACCTTTTAATTTTGACAAACCATTTGTAATATTACTGATTCCGGTCTGAAGGGATATAAGGCTTACAGTGCTTTTATTTAATTTATCTGCACCATCTGCTAGTTGAATCATACCGTTTTTGAAAGTGCCACTATTAGCAAACTGTGCATCTAATTTTTCAGAAGCATTTGATAACTGACTTGCACCATCAATAATATTATTGCCGCCAGAAACGATGTTTTCATTAGTTTGGTTTTGTTTAGCAATGGTAATAAGTTTTTTCTGAAATTGTTGTTCATTTGTCACTGAAGAATCTGTTCCAATCATATAAAGATTCACAAGATTACCAAGCACATTAACCTTCTGTTTATATTGTTCTTTGGATGCACCATCAGATTTTAAGTATGCGGTTTGTGCTTGTTCCAGACTACTTTTATACACTGCAAGTAGTTGTGACGAATTAGGGTCGTTTTTAATCATAAGATAAAATGTGCAATTTACAGCACTGAAATAACTGTTCATGTTTGAAGAAAGACATTGAGCCCCACTGGTAACACCTGTAACCCCGTCATAAATAGTTGGGCTGTTTGAATTACCACTGGGGGAAAACTGGCCAAGCATTTTTTTTGTACCATCATCCACATTGCCAATTCCTGAGGATAGAGTATTCAAACCTTGCTTACTCGCCGAGTTAAGCGTTTGAGAAGAGGAAAGTGACTGTGAAAGTCCGCTATCCAAATCTCCAACTCCAGAAGTGAGTGATTCACTGCCACTATACATTGTGTCAAGCCCCAAGCCTAGTGTTTCAATACCAGTATTCAGTTTCTTTTGCCCATCTGAAGCATTACTGGCCCCAACACTTAATTTTGTGGTTCCATCATAAAGCTTTGCAAGTACATCGTTGCCTGCAGGTCCCGGCACTGTAGTCAATGAATATAAGTGTTGCTGTATATCTTTCTTAAGCTTCTTTTGCAAATCGTTTTGCTCTGTTTCACTAAGGTTATTATTTCCGCTTAAGCTGTCATTTATGTCTTTGATCATTATTGTTTTAATTGAATCTACAATTTTTGTATGATGTATTTTTAATATTGCATCATTTCTTATGTTAATTTTAGCATTTGACACATTTGCATCCAGCATGCTTACAAGTAGAGCAATGCCAATACACGTTCCGATTTGTCTTGCAGCATTGACTATACCTGAACCCATACCACTTTTTTCTGGTGGTAGGAACTTAATGGAGGAAACTAGTGACTGGCACGAGAAGCCAAGACCCAATCCAAAAACAATCATATCACAAGTCATGGCAGCTTTAGATGTGTTAATCTTAAGTTGTGAAAGAAGTAAAACACCGACACCCATTAGAATAACACCGAGAAAGTTCACGGGCCTTGCGTCAAATTTGCTGGCAATAGCGTTTCCAAGAGGCATTGAGACAATAACTGTTAGGGAAACTGCCATTACAATAAATGCAGCAGTTAAAGCTTCATAACCCAAAGCATTTTGTAGAAAATAGTTAAAAATCAGAACTGGGCTTACAATGGCGAATCCGGTTATCAAGTAACATACACTGGAAAAGCTAAATGTTGGTTCACTGAATAGGCTAAGTTCTAACATTGGGGAGGGTACTTTTGATTCCGTGAGAATAAAAAGTGCAAGTGTAGCAGCTGAGCCGATGAACATGGAAACTATCATTGTTGAGGTCCATCCATAATCATTGCCTTTTAGAAGAGCAAATATGAGCAGAAAAAGTGTGGTAGTAAGCAGAAACATTCCCACCCAGTCTATACTTTTTGAGACGGTTTTATCATAAGATTCTCTAATGAACAGTGAAGTTAATACAATGGAAATCAATGCAAGTGGAACATTGACAAAAAAAATTACTTGCCAATTTATATACTCTATTAACAGGCCACCAATTGGAGGGCCACCTGCAGCTGCTAAAGCAGTTACAGCACCTACTATGGCTGCTACAAACTGTGCTTTCTCTTTGCTAAATATTTCTAGCCCCATTGGTACCACAATAGGTGTGATAATTGCGCCGCCTATACCCTGAATAAATCGCATAACAATCAGAAATAGCAGGGAACTTGAAAGTCCACACATGGCTGAACTTACACCAAAAAGTGTAAGACCAATCATCATCATTTTTTTACGACCAAATTGGTCCGCAAGTTTTGAAGCGGTGATCATAAACACTGAAAGGCCAAGCACATATATTGTGCTGATCCAGCTTGTATCTTTTAAATTTGAATTAAAGTATGTTGTAATGCTGGGAAGTGCTATATTGATGATAGTACTGTCAAGTGTTCCCATGGACATGGCTATTGTCAATGCAATAAAACCAAGGATGCTTTTTTGTTTTCTCATTGTAATCCCCCCATAATATGAAACTAATCTTATATTTATATTGATACAATAGAATACAAAAGTCAATATAAATATAAACACAGTTTCACATTGACAAATACGAAATTAATTATTAAAATTAACATATAGTAATTTCAATACTATACGAAGGGGTGGCTATGAATGGAAAAAAAAGATGTGCGAATTCCACAGCAAAAACGTTCCATAGCAAAAAAAGAAAAGATTATTGAAGCAGCCTATAGTATTTTTATGGAAAATGGGTATTTCAGTACCAATACAGCACAAATTGCAAAAAAAGCCGGATTGTCAACTGGTAGTATATATGCATATTTTAGCGATAAAAAGGACATTCTTCTGGCATGTTTATATAAATTCGGTGAAAGTCTTACAGAGGATATATGTGAGAAGATGGACAGCCTGTCCACATCAGGTGATATCTTAAACGTAATCAAAAAAGTTCTTCAAATATTTGTGAAATTATATGGTTTGAAAAGGCCATTTCACAATGAGATAATATCTTTGCAATACATGGACGAAGATGTAAAAAATTACTTTATCCATGTGGAAAAAACAATGATGAAAGCAATCTCCGGACGGATTCAAGAGTCTGGTTATACTTTTAGGCATGAGCGGGAACAGACATTTTTGATGTTTCAAATGGTAAAAGGTATTGAAGATGAGTTAGCCTTCGATCATAGCGCCGATATCAATCAAACTATTCTCATTGATGAGTGCGCACACACAATTATCTCAATGCTTATCAAAAAAGAAAGCCATAAGGCGTAAAAAAAGTTCGGGTTTATATGTCTGAGTAACCAATTCGTACTAAATTAAAATTTGGGTTCTCCGCTTATGCTATAATTACGTTGAAAGTGAGGTTAATAAAATGGATCAGGACATAGAAGAATTAATTGAAAAACTTGTTTATTTAATACCAACTTTGGAAAAAAGATTAATAAAGTCCTTGGATATAGGCTGCGAGCCTAATTTAAGTCCACTTCAACATAGAGCTATTTTTATACTTCATGACGAAGGCATGTTGAGCATGTCTGAGCTATCGAAGAATATGTCTGTTTCTAAACAACAGCTTACAATTATTATTGATAAGCTACTTAAAGCTAATTTTGTTGAACGGGTATACAATAAAAATGACAGAAGAATAATAAATGTTAAGTTATCAGAGGAAGGTAATAATTTTTTATGTTTGTTTAAGACGAAAATAGTAGATGATATGCACCTAAGAATAAAGGTTTTAAATGAAGATGAGGTTAATACTTTATTAAATGCTATAGATGATATATATAATATAACTAAAAAATTAATATAAATATAGGAATTAAATCTAAGGAATATGCTTAAAATAAGTTCAAGGCGTATTCAAAAGATGACTAGGTAGCATTTTAGTCTATTTTGCACTATATGCCTAATTAAAGTTTGTAATGAAAGGATTTATGGACTTTATCTTAGGGTGTGGTAAATTGAGAAACAAAGCAATTCATTATTTACTAATAATAAACTTAGTACTTTTGGCATTTATGTTTTTAAGCAAGATGAAATTTTTAGCAAAGCTTGTTATAGCTGTAGATAAAACGGTTATAATTCCATTATTCTTATCTATACTAATATATTACATTATAAGACCTTTAAACCTAATTTTTATTCATAAAGGTATAAGTTACGGAAAATCCAGTATGTTAACTTTACTTATTTTTATATTTATTTTAAGTGGTGTTGGAGCTTATTTTTGGCAATATATCTATGAACAATTTTACCAAATAAGTAGTGAGCTTATTAAAATAATAAATGATAAAAAAAACATAGATGGGACAATAAAATGGGTAGATAATTTTATAGGGTTGAAGGAAATTTACCGCTTGTTAACTGCCATGGTGAAAAGTTATATGGGCAGCATGGGACAAATAGGTAGAAAAGTAGTTGGATATTTTATGAATACGTTTTCTGCAGTGTTATTGATGATAATAATGGTGTACTACTTATTATGCGATGGTCATAAACTTCAAGATAAAATATTGGAGTTCACAAAAGATGATAAAAAGAAATTAATATCAAAACTACTAAGTGACAGTGATGACATATTAAGTCATTACGTTACAGGTCAGGCTAAAGTCGCATTTTCACTAGCAACGTTAATTTTTATTGGCTATAAAATAATAGGTATGCCAGATGCTATGTTACTTTCATCCATAACTTTTATTCTAGCATTCATACCATTTGTAGGATTTTTTATAGCAATGATAATTCCAGTAGTTATTGCAGTAAGTATGGGTGTATCAATGATTATAAAGCTTATAGTTGTGTTTATTGTAGTTCAAACATTGAAAGGAAGAGTTGTGGTGCCTATAGTTATGTCTAGGAGTATGAACATACATCCACTGACAGATATAATTTTAGTAATATTAGCAGTGGCGGTACTGGGTCCCTTTGCTGCTTTTGCAGTAGTTCCAGTGTATGCAATCTTAAAAAATATAATTTTGACTCTGAGGGAAAAATAAATGAACTCTGTTTATCCGATGACTACCATCCGTAGCACTCCCATCTTCTATTAAGTGGGAAAATTAGAAAAGTAGAGAACCCAAGCTTTGCTTGGTGTGAATCACTTAGTCGTTTCATCAATCGCTTTCTATTTAGAGTATAACGGCTGCTACGTCTCTGGATAACGATTTCTAAGTTTCAGATGGATGACCTACGGCCTAAAAACTCCAACTTAAACTAAGAATTCTGTTTATAAAAAACTATGATTTTAGTGTTACCCACATAGGTAAAGTTGCATATAGTATATTGAGATCAAAAAAAAGGAGAAAAACCATGTATTACTGTAATTACTACAGACATCATGAGCCAGAAGAAACATACAATGAAAACAGCGACGAATTTTACAGTGACTATGATTCACAGCAATATGATGATTCTGAGATTCCACCTTTCTGTCCATACAGATATTCCTATGTTGGACAATGTGAAAGCCCTAGACAGACAGGATCAGGATATTCAGGAGGTCAGCCTTACGGGTCACAACATGGATCACATCAAGGATCACATAATGGACCACCACAAGGTCAACAGCCAGGATCACCTCCAGGACCACCTCCAAGCAAAACACCTGTTAAGTCACAAAAAAAAGGTGAACCAGAACTGAAGGCAGTAGATCCAGGTGCGATAAGACCTTGTGTATACAGATATGTTTATATATGGCCTAAAAGAGGAAAGTCATTTTGGGCTTGGCTTACCTATGTAGGGAGGCAGTCAGCATCAGGCTACAAGTGGAATGGTCATCGATGGGGATACTTTGGAATGGATTTACGGGATATACAAAGCTTTCAATGTTACTAGAATGTTATTCAATAAATTTATCCATGACATAGTCCCAATTGCATATTTTAGTAATTTGACTTTTAAGGCGTAATTTATTAAGATAAATAAATAAGGCATCTTAAAAAAATAACTAGAGAGTATTCTAGTCTATTTTATTTAAGGTGCCTAAAATAAAACTTGTACTCAGGTGGGAAAATTTTACTTGGAGTTCTACCTGAATTTTAGTTGAAGGAGTTCGGGTTTTTACAAAAAAACATAAGATTAATTAGGGGGCAAATATGTTTGAAATCAAAAGTTCTAAACTGGCATTAGATTCAATTTCCATCTATAGAAAATTACTACAAGATACAGTGATTAAAAAACTTAAAACATTACTTGATTATATTAGCGGTGATGAGAAGCAATTACCTATAGTTCTCAATTTTTATAATGACTTTTTTCTTAGTTTAGCTGAAAGTGAGGCAAACTCTTTAGAGGAGTATATTATAGATAAAATTATATTTGATGAAAATCCATTCTCAAAAAGTGTTGATAACTGTAAAATAGGTAAAAAGAGAGATTTTATAAAAGAAGCAGTACATATCGATTTAGAAAATCTTCAGTTACTATCAAGAGTAAATTCCCAAAGTATTAAAAACTATTTATTAAGTTATTTTGGCGAAAGTGAGTTTAAATACATTATTGAAAAACTACCAGAATGGGATACTAAGTGTTCAGAACTTAATACAGAGGATTATCCAAGGCATATAAATGCTATAAAAGAAAAATTAAGTAATACTACTAGGTGGTCAGAATTTATAGATGAACTTGAAGCTTTTCATAAAAACTATGGTTCTGGAGCATTTGCTGAGTATAGGGCTTTTGTGTGGGAGCGTATAGATGGAAAAGGATACTTTAAGGGGGTAAAGAGACCTGATCCAGTTGAGATAGAAGACCTTATTGGATATGAAGTGGAAAGATCCGTAATAATAGAAAATACAGTTCAATTTTTAAATGGTTTTTCTGGAAACAATGTACTCCTACATGGAGATAGAGGCACTGGAAAGTCATCCACTGTAAAAGCTATATTAAATAAATATTATACAAAAGGACTTAGAATGGTTGAAGTGCCAAAGGCTTATCTTACAGATTTCCCTGATATAATAAGAAGTTTAAAGGACAGAACACAGAGGTTTATAATTTTTGTTGATGATCTTGTATTTGGGGATGATGAAGAGAGTTACACAGCACTTAAAGCTATATTAGAGGGTGGACTTGAAAGCAAATCCTCAAATATTTTAATATATGCAACGTCTAATAGAAGACATCTTGTAAAGGAATATTTCAGTGAGAGAGCAGGGAGTGGTAATGAAGAAGTTCATTCTGGAGATAGTGTTCAGGAAAAATTATCTCTTGCAGATAGATTTGGTATAAATGTTGTTTTCTCCTCACCAGATCAGAAAAAATATTTAGAAATTGTGGACGGTATAGCGGAAAAAAGAAATCTGAATATTGATAAAGAAACCTTACATAGTGAAGCTAAAAAATGGGAACTTTGGTATAATGGGCGCTCAGCAAGGACAGCTAGACAATTTGTAGACTGGCTTGAAGCAAGCGTGAAAACAGTTAAAAGTTAAGAGTTAATGAAAAGTTTTCTGCTGGGACAGAAAACTTAATAAGTGAACAGAAACAAGAAACTGTGACCAAATACAAGTTAAGGAAGAACGCTGGAAAATCGTTAATTTACATATAGTGATTTTATAGAATTTTCAAAAAAATGCCTATTTAAAATATAAAGTGCAATAATAGGCAAAAACCATTGACAATAATACCTCTACGTAATAAAATTTGTTAAAAATATATATAATTAAATGATATTGAAATAGAAGAGGGTAACACAAACAGTTAAGAGTTAAAAGTTAAAAGTTAAGAGTTAATGAAAAGTTTTATGCTGTGGCAGAAAACTTAATAAACTTAGGTGCTATTTTTAACTTGTAAAGACAACTTATAACTCTTAACTTTTAATTTTAGACTGAGAGAAGGGGGGCGTTTTTTTATGAGATTGAGTGGGGCTGAAATAACAATAAAACTTTTAGAAAAACTAGGTATAGACGTTATTGCTGGAATTCCTGGTGGAACAAATCTTCCACTTTATGATGCGTTGTATAATAGTGGCATAAAACATGTCTTGGCAAGGCATGAACAAGGTGCAGCATTTATAGCTCATGGGATAGCTCGTTCAACAGGAAAGGCAGCAGTATGTTTTGCTACATCTGGTCCAGGTGCAACAAATCTACTTACTGGAATTGCTGATGCTAAGCTTGATTCTGTACCGATGGTAGCTATAACAGGTCAAGTGTCATATGATTATGTGGGAACGGATTCTTTCCAAGAAGTGGACACTTATGGACTAACTGTTCCAATAACAAAACATAATTTTTTTGTGAGATCAGCAGAAGAACTTTTTTATGTTATTCCTGAAGCTTTTAGAATTGCAGAAGAAGGCAGGAAGGGACCTGTTTTGGTAGATATTCCTAAGAATGTCCAAACAGAAGAAGTGGAGTTTGAAAAATGGCCTGAACTTATAACTAAAATTATCGGTAATACTATTGATGAAGGGTTAATTAAGAAAGCTGCAAAAATGATAAATAAGTCGGATAAACCAATTTTATATATTGGCGGTGGAATTGTAAATTCAGATTCTGCAGAAATTCTATATAGATTTGCAAAGAAAAATAATATACCGGTAGTTTCAACAACAATGGGGCTTGGTACATTTCCAATGCAAGATCCTCTTTATATTGGAATGCTTGGAATGCACGGTGAAAGATATACTAATTTACTTCTAAATGAATCAGACCTTATACTTGCATTTGGAGTACGTTTTGACGATAGAGCAGTTGGAAATATAAATAAATTTTGCCCTGAAGCTAAAATAATTCATGTGGATATAGATGATGTAGAAATAGATAAAATCAAAAAAACCGATTTGTCAATTTGTGCAGATATAGCTCAAGTTATGGATGAAATGATAGATTTTATAGATGAAAATAACAGGACAGTGTGGATAAGCTATATACAAAATAAAAAAATGCAAATGCCAATATGTGTGCCGGACGTGCAGGATGACTTTCATCCAATAAATATAATTAAAACTGTGAGTGATTTAGCTCCAGATGACACTATAATTACAACAGATGTTGGTCAGCATCAGATGTGGGTTGTAAAAACGTATCCATTTAAACATCCTAAAACACTTTTAACATCTAGTGGACTTGGAACTATGGGTTTTGGGCTTCCCGCTGCCATTGGTGCAGCAATTGCGAATCCAGAAAAAACTATAGTTTGTTTTTCTGGTGATGGATCATTTTTAATGAATATTCAAGAACTTGCTACCTTAGCTGATTTACAGTTAAACGTAAAAATAATAATATTAAACAATGGACGTTTGGGGCTTGTAAGACAACAGCAACAGTTATTTTATCATGAACATTATATGGCATCAAAGTTTGTTACAAATCCGGATTTTGCAACTATAGCTAAGGGGTTTGGAATTGAAGGCTATAATGTTAAAAAAGATGAGAAGCCATTAGATGTATTAAAAAAAATATTTGGTGAAAAGGGACCACATTTAATAAACATACCAATTGAAGAATTTGAGAATGTTGTACCCATGGTTGTGCCAGGAGCAGGAATCTCCGAGATGATAGGTGGTGAAATACTATGACAACAGAAAATTATGTAATAAAATTAATAGTTAATAATCATCCTGGGGTTATGTCTCACATTGTTGGACTCTTCGCTAGAAGGGCTTTTAATTTAGAGGGTATAATATGTTCAGAGATAAATGATAGTGATACCAGTCAGATGTATTTACTTATAAAAAACGATGAAAGAACAGAGCAAATCATAAAACAACTGGAGAAACTATACGATGTTCTAGATGTTTCCCTTCATACTGAAGACGAATTTCCTATTTTTAATAAATTGGATAAAGAACTTTCACAAAAAAAAGAAGTTAAAGGTTAAGAGTTAAGGGAATTTCGCCTTGGGGCAAAATAAAATAAAATAAAATTATTTTTATGCTGTATCCCAATAGAAATTAATTTCTATTGGGATACAGTTCCTTGGTTTTTGATTAATAGATTATATTTCGCAAGTATGTGTGTTTCTTTTCTATGCTTTAATAAACCTTGACATACTTTTATAAATTTCATTAGAGCTATTTTTCAATAATGGTTTTATAGTCTTCTACTTTTTTTGGTATATCAGTGGATATAATCTCTGCAGGTAATTCACCATCCATACCTAAATAATAGTGGCGTATTGGTGATAAATCTTCATCTAGTTCATATACAAGTGGGATACCAGTTGGTATATTCAAATTAGCAATTCCGTTTCCGGGAATTTTATCCAGATATCTTACAAGTGACCTTAGAGTATTTCCATGAGCGGTTATAATGATTTTTTTGCCGCCTTTTATTTGAGGAACAATAAATTCATGCCAGTATTCAATTACTCTTTTTTGTGTATCATCAAGGTTTTCAGTAGCAGGTATTTCTTCTTGTTTTAAGTCATGATATTTATATTCATTTCCTGCATATCTGGCATCACTTTTATCTAGTGCAGGTGGTCTTACGTCTACATATCGTCTCCATTTGTGAACCTGTTCATCTCCATATTTTTTAGCTGTTTCAGCTTTGTTTAAACCTTGGAGTGCACCATAATGTCTTTCATTAAGTTTCCAAGATTTATATACGGGTATCCAAAGAAGGTCTAATTCCTCTAGAATAGTAGAAAGAGTTTTTATTGCTCTTTTTAAAACTGAAGTGTAAGAAATGTCAAATAAGTAGTTATTATTTTTTAATATTTTTCCTGCATGAACAGCTTCTTCTAGGCCTTTTTCAGATAAATCTACATCTGTCCAACCTGTGAATCTATTTTCTTTATTCCATTCACTTTCACCATGCCTTATTAAAACTAATTTTGTCATAGAAATCCCTCCAGGTAATTTTATATATTCACTTTTGTGATATGCATTCTTAGATATTGTAGCTTCCTTATATAAATTTTATACAATTAGTATAGAGATTACAAGTAATAATCATTATTATTAAAAATAAATTTCGTATAGTTTAAATTAAAATGCTTTACATAGAACATATGTTCGTATATAATATAATTAATCTATTTACAAAATACAAAAACTGTATGAGCATAAGTTTTAATATATAAGGATAGAAGGTTTTTATATGAGAGATTGTAAGGAAAAAATGATTTTTCACATTGATGTGAATTCTGCTTTTTTATCATGGACTGCGGCGGATGCACTTCAACATGGTGCAACTGTGGATATAAGGAAAATACCAGCAGTTATAGGAGGAGATCCATTAAGTCGTCATGGAATAGTTTTGGCAAAATCTATGTTAGCTAAAAAATATAACATTAAAACTGGAGAATCTTTGTTTTCAGCAAGACAAAAATGCCCGAACCTTAAGGTTGTGGCTCCTAAATATGATTTATATGTAAGGTGTAGCAATGTTATGCTAAATATCTTAAAGGAGTTTACACCTGTAATTCAGAGGTTCTCCATTGATGAGTGCTTTTTGGATTTTTCTAATATGGGAAACCTATATAAAGATCCAATAAAACTTGCTTATGATATAAAGGAACGGATAAAGGTGGAACTTGGATTTACAGTTAATATAGGAATAGCTCATAACAAGCTCCTAGCAAAAATGGCTTCAGACTTCGAAAAACCAGATAAGGTTCATACGCTTTTTGAAAATGAGATAAAGAAAAAAATGTGGACCATGCCTGTAGAAGATTTATTTATGGTAGGAAGGGCTACATCACCTAAACTTCATAAATTAAATATTAATACCATAGGTGAACTTGCGAATTTTGATCCTAATATTTTAAAAACCGTGTTTAAAAGTCATGGTATTTTAATTTGGAATTATGCCAATGGAATAGAAAATTCAGAAGTAAAAGGCAGTAATCTTACGGACATGAAGAGTATGGGTAATTCCACAACAATGGCATTTGATGTCAGTGATAGAAGAACTGCATATATGGTGCTACTTTCACTTTGTGAAACTGTTGGAATGAGACTTAGAAATTCACAAAATCTTTGTTCACTTGTATCTATTGAAATAAAAAACGGTGATTTTTTATGTTATTCAAGGCAACGAAAACTAGTGTGTGCAACTGATTGTACAAATGAAATTGCAAAAGTCGCATATTCACTTTTTGATGAAGTTTGGAGGGGAGAAAAGCTGAGACTCCTAGGAGTGTCGGTGTCAGAACTCTGCTCAAATGGAAACCACCAACTATCAATCTTTGATAGTAAAGACATAGAAAAACAAAGAGCACTAGACAGTGCTATTGATAAAATTAGAATGAAATATGGTTCAGATTCTGTTCAAAGGGGCATGTTTTTGCAATCTGGTTTAAAGCCAATGAATGGTGGGGTAGGAGAAGATAAATATACTGCTATGGCAAGTAGACTATAAGATAAGGTGTATTAGGCATCATCAAAGAAATAACTAACTTTTAACCCTAAATAAGTATGTGGCGGTGAATATTGAATGAAAATATTGGCAAAGTATGTTGATATGCTATGGTGGGGTGATAAAAATGGAAATCTACACCCCATAAGATTCAGGTATTCTGCAGAAGATGAAGCCAATGTAGTGATAAAAGTTGATAAGGTTATACAGGTTACTAAGGAGAAACTAGCAGGAAATAATATGTTGGTGTTTAGGTGCCAAAGCATAATATGTGGAATAAATAAGGTGTTTGAATTAAAATATGAACTTAGTACTTGTAAATGGATATTGTTTAAAATGGAATAGTAACTTTATTATGAAAGTATATCTTCCAGGTTATTTAGGTCTAAAATTTTAAAAGTATTTTTGTGAAAGTCAATAAGTTTGTCATTTCTCATGTTTATAAGTTCTCTTGAAAGTGAAGGTCGTGGTACGCCTAAGGCTTCTGCCATTTCTTTTCTGGAAGAATTTATTTGAAATATGTTTTTCTTGTTTACATAGTAATTTTCAAGTAAAAAACTTGTTACCTTTTCCCTTAATGTTTCATAGGATAAGTTCTTTAATTTATTATTTAGCATGAGAATTTTATTAGACAATAATCCCATGAAATTACTTAATATATTGGTGTTAAGACTACAGAGCTTAATAATATCAATCTTGCTTATGAATAATATTTTACAATTATCCGAAGCCATAATAGTGGAAGGATATTTATTCATGTCTGAAAAAATAATAACTTCTCCAAATATATCTGATGGCAAAAATTTTGCGATGGTAACAGTTTTACCAGAAACAAAAAGCTTTTTAACTTCAATTGCTCCTTCAAGTATAATTCCTAAATCGTAGCAATTATCACCTTCAGCGGCTATTATTTGATCCTTTGAATATAAATTTATTTTATAATCTATTTGAGACAATAGGTTTTCTATAGAATCTATATTAAAACTTTTAAATATTATGCAATAATTTAAGATATTTGTAAATTTAGACATTTTGTTCACTTCCATTTTATTTATTTTTAATATTTAAGATAAATCCAAAATACTTTTGTAGAACGTAACATAAGTTACCGACTTTATATTAAAATATTACTATAATAAAAACATGAAAGCAACGATAAAATGGATATGCTTCATTAATATAAAATATAAATCGGAGGCAAACAAGATGAAAAGAAAAATTGTTAAAATACATGAAGAAAAATGTAATGGTTGTGGAATATGTATAAAAGCTTGTCATGAAGGAGCAATTCAACTAGTGGATGGAAAAGCAAGTCTTATAAGTGATATTTATTGCGATGGGCTAGGTGATTGCCTTCCAGGATGTCCTGAAGGAGCTATTGAAATAATAGAAAGAGATGCTACTGAGTATAGCGTAGATGCGGTTCAAGATCTTAAGGAAGAAAAAGAAAAAAATTTACCGGATGAACATGATATGCCTTGTGGATGTCCAGGCACAGTAGCAAGGACAATAGTTAGAAAATCTCATGTTTCAGAAAAAACAGTAAAGAAGATAGATATTACTAGTGAGGAAAAGAATAGTTCGGAACTAAGACAATGGCCTGTCCAACTAAATTTAATAAATACAAGAGCAGTATATTTAAATGGAGCGAATCTATTGGTAGCAGCAGATTGTACAGCTTATGCCTATGCTGATTTTCATAAGGATTTTATAAAGGATCATATAACAGTTATAGGATGCCCTAAATTGGATGACGTAAATTATTACAAGAAAAAGTTAATAGATATTTTGAGTAATAATGATATAAAAAGCATAACAGTGGTAAGAATGGAAGTACCATGCTGCGGCGGAATTGTGGATGCTGTAAAATCAGCAATGCTGGAAGCAAAAATTATTTTACCATATAGAGAAGTTATAATAAGTACAGAAGGAAAGCAGAGTAAATAAAGTTAAAAGTTAAGAGTTAAGGAAATTTTGCCTTCGGGCAAAATAATCAAATTAGAAAACTGTTTGTTATTTTATGCGATGACTACAATATTTAACACACCCATCTTATTCTAAAGAGAGAGGCTGCCCTAAAAATAACAAAGTTAAGAATTAAAAATTGAAAGGTAATGATGGTTTTCTTCACTCTTCTCAAGAAAAATCAACAGTAACTTTCAATTTTTCACTCTTAATTCTTAACTTGACAAATTGCTTTGAAATTTCTTATCATTTTTGGACATCCTCTTATTAAGTTGGAGATAACGGTTGATACCTGCCTTACTAACGTTTTACCCTAAAGAACTCTGTTTATATCTTTGTTGAATGTTAAAGTATATAATGATAAAATCAATAGGTAGGCTTACTAATTTTATCATTATAGATTTGGATAAAGATTAATCTACATTTTTTTTATTGTAACGTACTCTGGAGGTAAATTTATGAAAATATATGATATTATTGTTATAGGGGCAGGGCCCGCAGGTATTTCGGCAGCAATAGCAGCTAAAAAAGAAGGTATTGATGATTTAATTATAATAGATAGGGAGGACAACTTGGGTGGAATATTAAATCAATGCATTCATGATGGATTTGGAATGGATACTTTTAACGAAAACATTACAGGTCCTGAATATGCTGAGAGGCTTATAGAAATAGTTAAAACTTTAAATATCGTATATAAGACTAATACTACAGTTTTAAATATAGATAGAGATAAGATAGTGACTGCAGTGAATGGAACAGATGGTGTATTCAAGATAAGAGGTAAAGCTTTGATATACGCAGCAGGGGCTAGAGAAAATGGAAATTTAAAGGGCGACATTAACAGAAATAAGTGTGCAGGAATATATACTGCAGGAGCTGTTCAGAGATTTGTTAATATGGAAGGCTATGCAACTGGTAAAAATGTTATAGTTTTAGGCTCAAATAATATAGGGCTAATAATGGCAGGAAGGCTCGAAGTTGAAGGTATTCATGTAGAGGCTATAATAGAACGTAAAAATCATATATTAGGACTTAAAAAGAATTTTGAAAACTGGGTAAAACCTTTTAATATACCAGTTAGACTTGGATATGATGTAATACAAATTCAAGGTACACAGAGGATAACTGGGGTAAATGTTATAAAGGTTGATATAAATAATAGAAAAATGGAAGGTACAGAGGAATTTATAGCTTGTGATAATTTAATACTGGCATTTAAATTAATTCCTGAGATTGAGATTATTAGTAAGTTAGGTGTTAGTATAGGAAAGGAAACCCAGGGACCTAAGGTTGATGAAACTTTGCAAACTGATATTGGAGGAATTTTTGTATGTGGAAATGCATTACACATTAATGAATCTGCTGATAGCGTGGCTAAAGAAGGAAATCTTGCAGGGATTAATGCAGCTAATTATGTTAAGTGACAAGTGATTCACTTTGGAAAGAAAAACGGAAGGAAAAAATTCGTTTATTTTTTAACTGAAAAAGGGAAAAAACTTAAAAATGATATAAATACGGCATGGAGTAACCTTCATATGAGGTATGAAAAATATCTTGGAGAAGAGGATTATAATCATCTAACTGAAATAATTAATAAGGCTTGTAGCAAATTAGAATGACTTATTTAAGATGAATTAATGGGTGGTATACACTAAAAAATATATATTACTAGGAGGTAATAACATGGAAGCAATTTTTAATAGAACAAGTATAAGAAAATATCAAGATAAACCAGTTGAAAAGGAAAAAATAGAAAAATTATTAAGAGCAGCAATGCAAGCACCATCAGCAGTTAATGAACAACCATGGGAATTTATTGTAATTGAAAATAAAGAAACATTAAGCAAATTATCAGGAATGAGTCCATATTCAAAAATGGTGGCAAACTCTGCAGTTACGTTTATAATAGTGGCCAATAAAGCCAAACTTAAGGTGGCAGATGCATGGCAACAAGATTTAGGAGCAGCTACAGAAAATCTATTATTAGAGGCTACATACTTGGGACTGGGGGCGGTATGGCTTGGTACAGCGGTATCTGAAGAAAATATGAGTTTTGTCAAAGAGCTTTTTAATTTGCCAGAAAATATAGTACCATACGCAGTAGTTCCAGTTGGATATCCAGATCAAAAAAGTACATTTGTGGATAGGTTTAATAAAGATAGTGTTCATTATGATAGCTTTAAATAATAGATCGAAGGATGGTAATGTTATGGTAAAGGTTATAGCAAAGAATTTTGTTAAGTTAAATAAAGTTAAAGAGGTTTTAGACCTCGTAAAAGAACTAGTGGATTTGACAGAAGAAGAAGAAGATGGATGTATAAAATATGAAATATATCAGGATGAAAATGATGAAAATATACTTACTATGATAGAAGAATGGGAAAATAAAGAAGTTCTTAAAGCACATATGGCTTCAGAGCATTTTCAAAGAATTGTGCCTGAAATGAATAAATATATGGAAAAGCAAGGAGAAATAAATATATATAAGAAAGTAATATAAGACAGGATTCATCAGTTAAGAGTTAAGAGTTAAGAGTTAAGAGTTAAGAGTTAAGAGTTAAGAGTTAAGAGTTAAGAGTTTTTAAAGAAGAACACGTATAGATTTGTTTACAAATCTATACGTGTTCTTCTTTTATTTATTTTCTGCTGTGTCAGAAAATCTTAAATAACTCTTAACTTTTTAGAGGGTATTGCAATTTCCAGCTACTTTGCTATATCAGACTTCAGTAGGATCCTGCCACTACTATGTCTATGTATCATTTTATAGCCAGACTAAGCTTTGAAATTTCATCACCAGAAGGTATGAGATTATTAACGAGTTAGTAACAAGAGGTATACAAAAAGCATAAAATATAATAGTTAAAATGACTAATAGTTTAAAATATATTAGAATAAGGGAAAGGATAAATTCAACATAAAAACATTAAATGTAAAAGTATTTTATGTGCAATATATGTAACTGTGTCATTTTTTATATGCAAAGAATATTATATATTGTGAAGAACTAAAGCTTAGGGCATCTTCAAAAAATCTTGGGGAAGTGAATGGGTATGGGTTTAAGCTCTAAGGATATTGCTAATTGTGGCCTTTTTGGAAAAAAAAATAACAATATTTTACTGATTTTAGTGGTCATATTCTTTTTGTTTTGCTGTTGTGGTGGTGGAGGTAATGCTGGAGGAATTATTTCAGGTTGCAATGATCCATGCTGCAGAAGGCGTAGAAGGGGAAATGGTGCCGGTATTGGAAGAGTATCAATAATCTGGGTAGTTGTAATATTAGCTTTACTTGCAGGTGGTAATAAAAATACAAATACAAATATAATAAATTTGGATACTGATGATGGTACAGATTTCGCTGGGAGTAGCACTAGTTTTTAGTAGTTAATATGAATTACCTAGGGAGGGGGTTATATGTTTTCAAATAATTTAGCATTTAAACGTGGGGGAAATTGTTGTTGCAATTTATCGCAACTTACTATATTAATATTAATAGTTTTGCAGTTTAGTAAGAAAAAAGAATGTATAGATACCGATGAGGATGGAGACGGGCAACTTGTAGATGATGGTATATTATTCATAATTACTATATTTTATTTATGTTGTTGTAATCCTTGTAAACAACAAAGTGTTTGTTAACAATTAAGGAGGGCAATTAAGTTGGCCCTCCTTTTAATAAAGGGGTGATATTATGTCAACTAGCGATGGAGAGCCACTAGAAGGTGAAGAGGTTATAGATGGAAATAATGATAATTTTGCCAACATGGATTTTGGGAATTTGGCAGGTTTATTTAAAAATATAGATATAAGTCAAATAATGAGTTTACTAGGCTCTGTGGATATTGGGCAGTTATCATCTTTATTTGGCCCTATGGGTATGAAATCTGCAGATATAAATGAAAAAAGGCCTAGAGGAAATAAGGAATTTGAAGTGCTAAATGCATTGAAACCTATGGTTAATTCAGACAAGGCAGATCTTATAGATATGATACTTCAAATTTATACTATAAGTAAAATATTGAGATGAAAGGCATCTTATAAGGAATAAATGATAATAAGACAATTTTTTTACATGCCTAAAGGTGCATAATTTATGCACCTTTTTTTAAGGCAATCTAAGCAAAATATGGATTAAAGAATAGTATATATTAACAGCGTAGATTTTGCTTTTTAGAAAGGAGGATAAAGTATGGGTATAATGGATATGATGGGTAAAACCGGAAAAGGATCTAATTTAATTGTATGGGCGTTAATACTTGTAGTTGTTTTTGGATTTGGCAAAGGCAAAAAATTTTATAACTTAAATTTTAATAGAGATGAAGAAAAGAAAGAAAATGAAAAAGAAAGGGAAAAGGTTACTACGCATCGGGGACATAAACGTAGAACTTCACATACATCAGCAGAAAAGATTTTTGAAAATATTGCTAATGATACACCTAATGATAATAAAGCTGGTTTTAAAAAAATTTTAGGAAATAATGGAATATTTATTGTTGTTGTAGTTGCCTTGATATTTTTATGTAAGGATGGGAAAAAACATACTTCAGAAGAAACTGTTTAAAGTTGTATTTTAGGTTATGTTTTAGATAAATTTTATTTTAGCGTTTATCTAAAACATAACAATTTTAGAATGAGGGGGTATAAATATGCCTACACATAAAAAGCATCATCATATTGTAAAAGAACCTGAAAATAACAGTCCATTTGATTTTAATTTAGACAATATAGCTAAAATATTAGGTAAAATAAATGTTTTGGATATGGTTCCAGTGCTTGAAAAAATGGGAAGTAGGGAAGCAGAAGGAAATAATAAATCTAGAGCTGAAATAATAAATGCAATTAAAATCCTTTTAGATTCAGATAAAGGAGAACTCATAACTGTTTTGATTGAAGCCTATGGCATGAGCAGAATGAATACAAAAAAATAACATAATTTATTTTACAGTAGCACAAGTTTTTATATATTGAATAAAATATAATATAAACAAATGATGGAAAATATGATACAAAGCATTACTACCCAAGGGAGGGTTATTAATGAGTAGAAGATATGTAAGTGATTGTGGATGTCAACCAAGTGCACCAGTATTTCCTAATATAGGTGGATTTGGAGGAAGAGGTTGCGGCTGTAGTTTACCTACTTTAATAATTTTAATTTTAATAATACTTCAGTTTAGCAAGAAATGCAAAAGAACAAGTTCATGTTCTAGTTCTAGTTCCTCATCAGGATGCGCAGGTAAATTAGTAGATAATAGCATATTGTTTATAATAGCTTTATTCTATTTATCCTGTAATAGTCCATGTAAAACAGGTTTCTAATTTATACTATAAGGAGGGTATGTATTTACCCTCCTTTAAATAAAGAGGTGTTTTTATGTCTAGTAAAAATGATAATAAAGAAAACAATAAAGAAAACAATAAAGAAAAGAATAAAGATATGGATCCAGCAGAAATACAGAATATGCTTAAAAATATGGATATGAAAAAATTGCAAAATACTGTGAATGATGTAAACATAAAGGAATTGCAACAAACAATAAATAATATAGATTTCAAGCAGTTGGCTGCAATAATCAGTATGCTTAAGCTTATGACAAAAAACAAAAGTAAAGGATCAAAATAGATAAAAGTGATTCACCTTTTTTAACCAGAGGAATAGTATATAGTATAAACAAATGATGGAAAATAAAGATACATTGACCACAGCCCAAAAGGGGGGGTATATAATGTGTAGAAACCGCCAAGAGGTTGCAATATGTCAACCAATGCCAGCTATGGGTAATAATTGTTTATGCAGTTTGCCAACACTGGTTATATTAATATTAATAATTCTTCAATTTTCCAAAAAGGGAGGACATGGAAGCAAATTGGATAATGGCATCTTATTTATAATTGCATTATTCTATTTGTCCTGTGGTAACCCTTGTAAAAATATGGGTTGGTAAAAATTCTTGAGGGCTTTTCAGAGGCCCTCTTTTAATGTTATTTGGCATAATTTTGTTTTTTTATTACTCTTAATATAAGATATACTTATAGTGAACAAACGAGGAGGAGTAAAAATGTTAAAAGCCGTAATATTTGATATGGATGGTGTTTTAGTAGACAGTGAACTAGAACATTTGAAAGTTGAAACTAAACTTTTAAAAAGCTTAGGCATAGAACTTAAAGAGGGAGAACATAATAAATTTGTAGGAACCACTGCAAACTATAAGTGGAGCTGTATTAAGGAAAATTATGATATAGACAAGGAAATTGAAGAACTAATGCAATTAAATACGGATGGTTATTACAATCATATTACATCAGGTGATGTGTTAAAGGCAATAGATGGAGTAACTGAACTTGTAAATAGTTTGAGTGAAAATAAATTTAAGCTAGCGGTGGGCTCATCATCAAACATGAATGCTATAGAAGTTTCATTAAAGGCAATTAAACTTGAAAAATATTTTGATGCCGTAGTTTCTGGGCAGTATGTTAAGTTAAGCAAACCGGAACCAGACATATTTCTATATGCAGCTAATAAACTTTTAGTAAAACCAGAAGAATGTCTTGTTGTAGAGGATTCTCATAATGGGGTTATAGCTGCTAATAGAGCAGGAATGAAGTGCCTTGGCTATATAAGTGAACACTCTGGAAACCAAGATCTTTCTACAGCAGATTTAACTACGGATTCATTCAATAAGATTTCAATAGAGGATTTAAAGAAGCTATTTGTATAAGGCATTATTTTCTAATCTAATTCTAATGTTACATTAACCTACAGTTAATTATTGTGATTTATAATTAAGCCATAATATTAATTGGAGGGATTAAAGATGACAGTAAAATTAGAATTAATTGATGAATTAAAAAGGCGAGCTAATGTAAGTTATGAAGAGGCAAGGGAGGCGCTTGAAAAGACAAATGGTGATATAGTTGAAGCATTAATTTATCTGGAAAAACAAAATAAAGTTAATCAGGAAAAAGAGAGCAGTTTTTTCACTATAGTAAAAAAAATCATCAAAAAAGGAAACAACACAAAATTTATTATAAGAAAAGGACAAAATACAATATTAAGCCTGCCAGTAACTGTAGTTGTAATTATAACAGTGGTAGCACCATATGTTACAGTAATAGGTTTAATAGTTGCACTCATAACTGGACATAAAATTAAGTTTCAAGGTAAAAATGGTGAAGATATGAAGGTTAATGAAACTATTGATAAGGTAACAAATATAGTGGACAAAGCTAAGGAAAGTTTCACTGAAAATGCTACTAAGTAAAATAAAACGTTATAAAACTGAATCTTTAGTAGTGTTTTAAACTTAAGAATTGAAGTATAATAAAATAAGGCATTAAGAAAATAATAGGATTTGATTATTTCTTAGATGTCTTATTTTATTTGTAATAGATGCAGGAGGTCTTTTATGGTGAAGCAAAGAATTTTTATTGTTGAAGATGAAATTAAAATAGCTAGATTTTTAGAGTTAGAATTAAAGTATGAAGGCTATGATGTGGAAAAATGTTATGAAGGCAGAATTGCTCTCCAAAAGGCACTAGAAGAAAAATTTGATCTGATACTGCTGGATATAATGCTACCAACTATGAATGGAATAGAGGTGCTAAGAAGGCTTAGAGAAAGCTCGGAGGTCCCTGTTATAATGCTAACAGCAAAAGATGAAATTATGGATAAAGTTATTGGTCTTGATTTGGGAGCAAATGATTACATAA
This sequence comes from uncultured Clostridiaceae bacterium, assembly GCA_963725425.1. GTDB lineage: Bacteria > Bacillota > Clostridia > Clostridiales > Clostridiaceae > Clostridium_I. The sequence continues at coordinate 671,909 of CAVRYJ010000031.1, read as the reverse complement.
CAAAACCATTTGCCATAGAGGAACTTCTGGCAAGAATAAGGTCTGCCTTAAAATCAAAAATGGTTAAAGTTGAGAAACTAGAAATTTTACAAATTAAAAAATTAAAAATATATATAAAAGCATACAAGGTTTCCTATGATAGTGAAACTATAAATTTAACTAAAAGGGAATTTGATCTATTGAGATATCTTGTAGAAAATAAGAATATAGTTCTTACTAGAGAAAAGATAGTGGAAAAAGTATGGGGGTATGATTATTTTGGAGATACGAATGTAGTGGATGTATACATACGGTATCTAAGAAGTAAAATAGATGAGAAATATAAAATAAAATTAATAGTAACAGTTAGAGGCGTAGGGTATTTAGTAAAAGATGAAGGATAAAAAAAATCACACTATAGGAACTGGCAAATATGCTAAATTAATAATACGAGCCCCCATTGTATTCCTCAAAACTTGTTTTAAATTAATTCATAAATTAAAAAAATATATTATAAGAAGATTTAGGTTTTCCATTACATTTAAGATGACAGCAGTTTACACTTCCATTTTTTTTGTAGCATTTTTACTGCTTAACCTAATAATTTTAGCGGGATTCACAATATATAATGGTAGAAATGTGGAAGATAACATACAAAAGGATTTTCAGATTGTTTCATATAATTTGGAAAGTAGTAAGAAAATCTCTCGGTATGATATTAAAAAACTCTCGGAAATTGAAAATGTAGATATAAGTATATTTGATCAGGATCATAAAGGCATTTATTCCACAATACAAAACAAAAGCAAAACTAATTTTTATAAAGAAGATATGAATAGCGGTGTGAGTAAGTTAAATGGAAAGTATTTAGTTGTGTCACATAATGGAATCTACGTAAAACCCAATGAAAATACATCAATCCCTAGTATTGTTCTTAATGATACAGCAAAATTTAATGGAAAAGAAATTTATATCCAAATTCAACACAATTTATTCCAAGAGTTAATAAGTATATTAATGGTTTTCATTGGTTTACTTTTCATTGATTTAATTTTCACCATTATAGTTATAAAAGTAGGCTCGAAGGCCAGTAGAAAAATGATTAAACCTGTTGAAAATATGACAAGTACGGCTAAAAATATCAACATAAATGCTCTTGATACAAGGCTAGATATAAGTGGTGCACAAGATGAACTTAGGGAGCTTGCTGAGACTTTTAATGAGATGTTTGATAGGATACAGAAGGCGTACCAGCAACAAAATCAATTTGTGGCAGATGCTTCTCATGAATTAAGAACACCAATATCAGTGATTCAAGGTTATGCCAGTCTTTTAAGCAGATGGGGAAAGAACGATAAAGATGTGCTTGATGAATCCATAGAGGCAATTAAAACTGAAGCTGAGAGCATGAAGGACTTAATAGAAAAACTTTTATTTCTTGCAAGGGGTGATAATAATAGACAAACCATAGAAAAACACAATGCGCTGCTCAATGAATTAATCGATGAAGTTATAAGGGAAACAAGATTGATTGACAACAATCACGAAATAATAAATATTGAAAATGAGAATATCATCATTAATTCAGATGTAAAATTACTTAAAGAAGCATTACGAATATTTATAGACAATAGCATAAAGTACACACCTTCTGGTGGTAAAATAACAATAAGTTCTCGTCTTGAAAAAAGTGGAGCAGTAGTTACAATAGAAGACACGGGAATTGGGATATCTAAAGAAGACCTTCCCAATGTATTCAATAGATTTTATAGAGCAGATAAATCAAGAACTAAGGAAACGGGTGGCACTGGTCTAGGACTGTCAATTGCAAAGTGGATTATACTAATACATAATGGAACCATTAATGTAAATAGCAAAGTTAATTATGGAACAACAATAACTATATTTTTGCCTTTACAGGTTTTAAATAAGACATATGACACAAAAATAGACTAGCATGCTTGACTAGCCATTTTTTACAAGATACCTAAGGTTATTGGTTATTAATTAAGTTTTAATAGGGTAACGTACATAGATTATATTTACCCAAATCTACGTACACTACCCTATTAAAACTTAAAATATAAATATTAATTTAAATATCAATTCCCACCATTTTCATCAAATATTTTGCATTAGTGGTGTCGGAACGACCATCTCTCAATTTGTAATCAAAGTGTATCTTGTTATCTGTATAGTCTTCTCTGAAATGATAATTTCTAATTCGATCTTTGTTAACTTCTTCTAAATCACACAACTCAAAATCATGGGTGGAAATTAGTCCAGAACACCATTCTTTATCTAGATTCTTTAAAACAGTTTTTGCACCTATTATTCTATCATTAGAATTAGTTCCTCTAAAGATTTCATCAATTAAAAATAACATTGGATCTTTTTGTGGTAAAAAATCCAAGATAGTTTTAATTCGAGTCAGTTCAACATAAAAGGTGGATAGACCTTTACTTAAATCATCACTAATACGCATAGATGTGAAGATTTTTAGTAAGCTACATTCCATTGAGCTAGCACAAACTGGTGCACCAGTATAAGCCAAAACTAGATTTATACCTATAGTTCTTAAAAATGTGGTTTTACCTGACATATTAGAACCTGTAATAATGAAAATGTTATTTTCAAGGTCTATATCATTATAAATTCTATCGGAAGGCAATATCAATGGATGCCCAAGTGCCTTTGCATTAATTTTAGTGTTTGTGCTTGAAAAAGTTGGGTAGCAAAGGTTTGAATCTAAATGTGATATTGTAGCTAAACTTGATATTACTTCAAAATCAGCTGCGGTATCTAAATATTTTCTAACCATAGTACCATAATTACCTTTCCAAGTTTCAAGATAAAACAAGCACCTATAATCCCAGAAAAACAATAGATTTAATACAATGTATAGCAGAAAATTATTTCTGAAATTAATAGCACTTATAATTGTGTCTAGCTTTCTTAAAATATTAGAAGCCTTATCTTTTACAAATAGATTATCTCTTAATTCGCATAGATATGAATCTTTAAAATCCTCATTTTCTATGAGTTTTAATATATTTCCATATGCGGCGAAATCATTGTTAAAACTCTCCATTGAATTTAGCACAGGATAAACTTTTATTAAACTTAGTACATTAATTAAAGCATGAAGTATAAATAAAATGAGTAAAATATCGTACAAAACAGGAATTTTAAATAACATGGCTAGAATGCAGAATACTATTGTAACTATTGGCAATATGGTTATAACTGTTTTAACATAACCTTTAAAAGTATTATTCAAATCCTCAATGAAAGTAAGTAGTGCATTAGTATCATTGGAGATTTTTATATTTGACATGCCTTCATCTTCAAGGTTTTCACAAAATTCGATTTTCCCTGATAATTCCTTTACAGCTGTTTGCCTTTTTGTTATAGCTTCTGTATCAAGTTCTGGAGACTTTAATAAGGTTATTAACTTATGTCTCCCAAGGAAGGTCTTTGTAGTATTAATTAACTGAAATAAAGAATTACTTCCAAATATGTCTAAATCATTGGAGTAAGGGTGCTGTAAATCTTTGAAATCTTCACCAATATCCTCAAATTCCGTCCAAGTACCAGCTATCCTTTTCATGTATTTATCATTTATTAGAAATAAACGCCTAATCTTTTTTAGCTGTGAAGATAAATTTCGATCATGAACTAAAAAAATTATAAAAAGAATTGTAGAAATAAATAACCCCATTAGTATTATAATTGATGAAGGCTTTTTTATAATTAAAAAAACCGAGATCAAAATGGCAATAAAAGATAGAAGCCTTAATGTTCCAAAAATACTGTGACTTTTTTTTAGTATCAATTCCTGTGATTTTAGATGTTTGCTACGACTTATAAATATTTCTGTTTTATCCATTCTTTCACCTTCTCTAGAATTAGGCATTTTCAAGGTATAATCAAGAAAATAGACCAGAATACTGATTTGTTATTTTTTTGATGGTACCTAAAATCTGCCTTTATTAAAATAATTTTTTTGAACAGGGCTTACATATTATCATTTTACCATTATTTGCAGAAATAAATTCATTTCCAATTATTTCCTTGTTACATATTTCACAGAGAATTAAATCCGAAGAAATTTTTTTAGCGGTCTCTTTTTTAATAAACTTGTTTGTCCTATTTGATGGTGGTGAATATACAATCTTCTCACTTTTTTCTTCTTTAATCACAATGTTATAATTTACACTATAACGGCTTTCTCCAAATAATTCTAGCTCAAACCTTGGATTAACTTTGTCATAAAATTCTTCTATTACGAGTCGTCTAATCTGAGCATCATTTATTATGAGACCGCTTTTTTCAATTCCATCAAATATACTTTTGGTAATGTTATTTGTATCAGGATGCCTTTTTTCACTCTTATAATAGACTTTTAGTACTGCAATCAAGGCTTCGTCTAAGGTTACATTTGGATTTTGAACTCTTGTTTCATAAGCAATTTCTTCCTCATAAAGTGCATATCTATCGTGATATTTTCCAGAATTACTAGGTAATATAGCTCTTCCTTGAGTATTAGAAAGCTTGAAATTGGATTTTGTAATTGGTGATCCTGTAACTATAACTTTGGCATAACAATTATTCATTATTGGCTCCTTGCACTAAAAAATATTTTCCATTCCAGTGCTAGATGTAATATCCTCACCATGTGAAAATATAGATTCATTGGCTGCACCCAAATGGAACGATTTAATTAACATTCATGTAGTGGGTAAAAATCACCTAAATATTAGTTCCACCTTAAAAATATTATATCATAGAGTTGCATACAAAATTTATTCTTTACACAAAAGTTGCTTTTACATTTATATAAACTTAGGATATAATCTTATAATAGGTATATAACTGGAGGTAAAAGCATGGCAATTACTAAGAAGAAAGAAACATCTTTAAATAAAAAAAGAAGAAATGATTATATAATACAGGGATTAACTATAGCAATGGGTATACTTTCCATTGTAATATACGCTTTTACAAGAAATATACATAGTACAATATTTATCGTTGTTGTATGCTTTATTATTAGTATAAGGTTTACAGGAAAGACACAAATATATGACTATGGAATTAAGGGAGAACTAGCAATTGCTAATGAGTTACTAAAATTAAATAATAAATATTTAATTTATAATGATATTGTAATTGGAGGAAAAGAAAAGGGAGCACAAATTGATCATTTAGTGGTATCGCCCTATGGATTATTTTGTATTGAGACTAAAAATATGAGAGGGACAATTATCGGTAAAGAAGATGACGACAATTGGATTCAAAGGAAAGCTGGTAAAGACGGAAAGATATACGAAAAGCAATTTTATAATCCATGTAAACAATCCAGTGGACATGTTAATGCATTGAAAAACATGTTGTCACATGGTAACTTTCGTGATATAAAAGTTTATTCAGTAGTAGTATTTAATCATAACTTTGATACAAAGTTAGAAATTAAAACAAAAGTTACTACTGTAATAGAATTGGACAAACTTATAAATTTCATGCAGAGTGAAAAGAATAGTATAATGGATAGTAATAAAATAAAAGCAATGATAAAGCTAATCGATAAAGAGGTAGAATAATAAAATGAAAAAAGATATAAACATATTAGCTATAGAAAGTAGCTGTGATGAAACCTCAGCTGCTGTAGTTGTAAATGGAAGAAAAGTACTGTCAAATGTAATAGCATCACAAATAGCAATACACACAAAGTTTGGTGGCGTTGTTCCAGAAGTTGCGTCAAGAAAGCATATAGAAGCTATTGCTGGTGTGGTAGATGCTGCAATGCAAGAAGCAAAACTTTCATTTGAAGAAATTGATGCCATAGGTGTAACCTATGGACCGGGACTTGTGGGAGCACTGCTTGTAGGAGTGCAGTATGCTAAAGGACTTTCTTACGCTATTAACAAACCTTTAATAGCTGTTAACCATATTGAAGGACATATTAGCGCAAACTTTATACAGTATAATGATTTGAAACCACCATTTCTGTGTTTAGTTGTCTCAGGAGGTCACACATTTATAGTATATGTGAAAGAATACGGTGTATTTGAAGTAATGGCGGAGACAAGAGATGATGCAGCAGGTGAAGCTTATGATAAGGTGGCAAGAGCCATAGGGCTTGGCTATCCGGGTGGACCTAAAATTGATAAAATTGCAAAGGAAGGAAATGAGAATGCAATAAAATTTCCTAGGGCAAATTTTCATGATGGATCATTGGATTTTTCATTTAGTGGAGTAAAGTCATCGGTATTAAATTACTTAAATAAGATGGAAATGAAGGGTGAAGAGATTAATATAGCTGATGTGGCTGCATCTTTTCAAAATGCAGTGGTAGATGTTTTAATAGAAAATACAATAAAAGCATGTAAAATAAAAAATGTAGATAAAATTGCAGTGGCAGGAGGAGTTGCATCCAATTCATGCCTTAGAAAAACATTTAAGGAAGTAGGAAAAATAAATAATATAGCTGTTTTATTTCCAGAGCCAGTGCTCTGTACGGACAATGCAGCAATGATAGGAAGTGCTGCATATTTTGAGTATATTAAAGGAAAAAAGGCACCATTTGATTTTAATGCAATTCCAAATCTTAAATTAGGTAATGCGTCATTCAAAAAATAATTAGCCAGTATGCTAATCTATTTTCTTGATTGTGCCTAAATCTTCACTGAAATTTTGAAATATAACATTGATATTTCATTGATGTTATATTTATTTTTTACATATGTATTGTAATTATATGTAAAACAATATATAATATGTAATATATAATAGAATGATGAGTAATTTATAATTTTTAATGCGAACTTAATGCATAAAGTAAATACAACACGTTGCAGCAATTAAACTCCACACTTATAAAGATTTATAACTCAAATTCTGATTTCGGGAAAATTATTTTGTATGTTAGGTAGACTAGGAGTTCCATGGCTGACTGCGAATAGGTGAAATGTAGGAAAGGAGAAATATTAAAATGTTTACAGGAGTAAATGCAGATAAAAATTCGGTAGACGAAGGTATTCATCTAGATAAACTGCTCAATTTCATCAGGGGAAAGTCCTATATTATAATAATATTTTTGCTCATATTACTTATTATTTTAAATGTAATATTATACAATAACCAACTTGTAGATGTAAATTACAAAGATGTTTCAGTTGTAAATAAAGTATCTCTCAATAGCATAATAATTGGGATTTTAGTAGGGATGTTTAGTTCATTATTTATAATTGTTTGGTATGAACAAAAGATAAAGGAATATAAACATAATGATTCCGTAAAAAGTTATGCTAGGATATTTAGAGCAGATATTGAAAGGAGCAGACGTTTATTTAAAAATAAACGATTTGAACTTGTTAAAATAAGCAACGTTACTATTATGAAAAATTGGCTTCAATGTTTTGGTTATATTTCATCAAAACTAAGTAATGAAGAAATACAGGAGTTTGTAAATTATTATTCTAGGATAGAAAAGCTTGTTGAATACGAGAGTAGAATAAACCAACATCTGGAGAGAATGCAAGGTTCAAAATTAAATGAATACCCATACATGCAGGAATACAAAGAATTAATAGCCATGTTTACATATGAAACAAATAATCTTTTTAAGGTTCAAGTATCAAATTTATCAACTAAACTAAATTATCTTTGTAAATAAGAACATGACATATAGAATAGCGATGATATTAAAAAAGTATATATAGAAGAATAAATAAAAGCAAAATGAAAAGAGTACTTATTTTCATTTTGCTTTTATTTATTTGATAAAATAACAATTTTAAGTTGACAAGTACTGATTTTATTGTTAATATTTCATTATAGTACAGCGGTGCAGTGATAAATCAATAAAGAAAAAACTGATTACGGGGGATTTAACATGCCAAACTTAAATAACTATATACCTGAAGGTACACGAGATATACTTTTTAATGAATGTTATTCAAAAATTGAAATAGAAAATTTGCTTAGAGATGTATATAAAAATTATGGATATCATGAAATTATCTCACCAACTTTGGAGTTCTATGATGTATTTAATATGAATGATCAACCAATTAGTCAAGAAAAGATGTTTAAGTTGTTTGATAACAGGGGAAGAATATTAGTTCTAAGGGCTGATATGACAACACCTATAGCAAGAATTGCTGCTACTAAGATAAAAAAAGAAATGTTTCCTATGAAGCTTTGTTATAGCCAAAATATATTTAGAGTAAATGAAATATTAAATGGTAAACTTAGTGAATTTACTCAATCAGGGATTGAAATATTAGGAGCCATTGGAATCCGTGGAGATGTAGAAGCAATATACACCGGAATAGAAGCTCTTAAAAAAATAGGTCTTGAGGATTTTAAGATTGAAATTGGAGATTCTAAGTTTTTTAAAGAACTTACAGAAACGGTAAATTTGGATGAAGCAAAAAAAGAAGCATTAAGAATGTTAATTCAAAATAAAAATATATCGGCTCTAAAAGAATTTTTAGATGATAATAGAAATAATATAGATAAAAATATAAGCTTAGTTTTGGCGAGACTTCCGGAACTTTTTGGTGGTAAAGAGGTAATAAAAGAAACACAAAAACTTTTAAACAATGTGGATAACATTACATCACTTAAGTGTATAGAAGATGTGTATGAAATAATGGATAAACTTGGATTTGGCAAATATATATCTGTAGATCTTGGTATGGTGCAAAATTTGAATTATTATTCAGGATTAATATTCAGGGGATATTGCATGGAAGTTGGTGACAGTATATTAAGTGGAGGCAGGTATGACAAACTAATTGAAAATTTTGGTGAAAGCTTACCAGCAACAGGGTTTGCCATAAATGTGGATATTATACTTGAAGCACTTAGATTACAGAAAAAACTTACTTCTGATAAGGATATAGAAAAGGTAGTATTTTGTGATATTGTTAATTTGGATAAGGGTTATAATTTACTGAAAAAAATCAATGAAACTGGAGTTAAGGCTGAAGTTGCATTATTTGATAGCCAGGAAGAAGCATTAAAATATTGTGAAAGAGTTGACTGCAGATGTTTGATAAACGTAATGGATGGAACAGAGCGGCAAATGAGTAGTAATGGCTGGTCAAAAAAGAATACAAATTTTAGAAATGAGGATTTTTATTATGGAATGCTTAAAACCGTTAAGAATAGCACTTACAAAGGGAAGGCTTGAAAAATTTTCTATAGATATATTTGATAAAATAGGCATAGACACAAAAGAACTAAAAAACAAAGGTAGAAAACTTGTTCTAAGTGACAAGAAAAATAATATCCAATTTGTATTAGTAAAGGCCGCAGACGTTTTAACCTATGTGGAACATGGGGCAGCAGATATAGGAATTGTGGGTAAGGACACACTTTTAGAAGCAGGAATAGATTTTTATGAAGTTGTGGATTTAAAGGTTGGTAAATGCAAATTTGCATTGGCATCACTTCCTAGTTTTGATTTAAATAAGGGCTATAACAGAAAAAAGATAGCTACAAAATATCCAAGAGTTACTAGAGAATATTTTAGAAAACTAGGCAAGGATGTTGAAATTATTAAAATTGAAGGATCAGTGGAACTTGCACCTATAATCGGGCTTTCAGATGCTATTGTGGATATAGTTGAAACTGGGACTACTTTAAAAGAAAATGGATTAGTTATTTTTGATGAAATATGTGATGTAAGTGCCCGGATGATTGTAAATAGAGCTAGCATGAAGATGAGAATTGAGAAAATAAAAAAACTTATTAGTGATGTTCAAGGAGTAGTCAATAATTAGGAGGAAATTACAATGAGTGAAATGATAGACATATTACAGGCAAATTCAGAAGGAGCAAATGATTATTTTAAAAGCCTAAAAGAAAGATCCGGTAGCACTGAGGAAGATGCAAATAAAGTTGTTCAGGAAATACTTCAAAATATTAAAAATGGTGGAGATAAAGCAATACTTGATTATACAAGAAAATTTGATAGTGAAATAATAACATCATTAAATGTAAGCAAGGAAGAGATAGGTAGTGCCTATGCAAAAGTTGATGTGAAATTTATAGATGCATTAAAAACAGCACAAAAAACATTACTGAATTTCATGAGAAACAAAGGGAAAAAGCTTGGATTATGACTAAGGACAATGGAGTAGTTATGGGACAATTAGTTAGAGGGCTTGCTAGAGTTGGGATATATGTTCCAGGTGGAACTGCATCATACCCTTCTTCGGTATTGATGAATGCTATACCAGCAAAGGTGGCAGGAGTGGAAAAAATAGTTATGGTTACACCACCACAAAAAGATGGTAATATAAATCCAGCAATACTGGTAGCTGCGGACATAGCCGGAGTGGATGAAATATATAAGGTTGGAGGAGCTCAGGCCATAGCAGCACTTGCTTATGGAACAGAAACTATAAAAAAAGTGGATAAGATAGTTGGACCTGGGAATATATTTGTGGCACTAGCAAAAAAAGTGTATTTGGACTAGTTGATATAGATATGATAGCAGGACCAAGTGAAATATTAGTGCTAGCGGATGAAACAGGAGATGCAAGTTTTATAGCAGCTGATTTAATGTCTCAGGCAGAACATGATAAGTTATCATCTGCTATTTTTGTAACAACATCAAAGGAACTTGCAATTAAGGTACAAGGGGAAATAAAAAAACAGATTCAAGGTTTAGCCAGAAAAGTAATAATTGAACAATCACTTAAAAACTTTGGAGTTATATTTGTAGTTGAAAGTATAGATGAAGGAATAACTCTTGCAAATGAAATAGCTCCAGAACATTTTGAACTTGTTGTAAAAGATCCGTTTTTATATCTTGGTAAAGTAAAAAATGCAGGATCAATTTTTCTTGGAAGCTTTTCACCTGAGCCACTAGGAGATTATATGGCAGGTCCTAATCATGTATTACCTACAAGTGGTACTGCTAGATTTTTCTCTCCATTGTCTGTAGATACGTTTATTAAGAAATCAAGCTACATTTATTATAGTGAACCTGCACTTAGAGAGGTTAAAGAAAAAATAATAGCAATAGCAGAAGTTGAAGGTTTAACAGCTCATGCAAATGCCATAAAGGTAAGATTTTAGGGGTGATATAAATGGTAAAAAGAGAGGTTTTAATTAAGAGAGATACATTTGAAACGCAAATAGAAATGAGTTTAAATCTTGATGGAGAAGGAATTTCAGAAATAGATACAGGAGTGGGCTTTTTTGATCATATGCTTACACTTTTCACAAAACATGGATTATTAAATCTAAAGGTTAAAGCAAAGGGAGATTTATACGTGGATTCACATCATTTAGTTGAGGATGTTGGAATTGTTTTAGGTAAGTGTATAGCCAAGGCTTTAGGAGATAAAAAAGGCATAAAAAGATACGGAACCTCCTATTTACCTATGGACGAAAGTCTTGAACTTGTGTCCATGGATATTAGCGGAAGACCATTCTTAGTATTTGAGGGAAATTTTGAAACTAAAATACTAGGAAACTTTGAAACTGAAATGGTGGAAGAGTTTTTTAGAGCTGTAGCCATGAACTCCGGGATAACTCTTCATGCGAAAGTATTATATGGTAAAAATACTCATCATATGATTGAAGGACTTTTTAAAGGGCTAGGAAGGGCTTTAAGGGAAGCCGTGCAGATTGATTCAAGAATTAAAGGGGTTATGTCTACAAAGGGAAGTTTAGAATAAATGTGAGGTGATTACCTTGAAAAGTAAAAAAATTAGTATTGTCGATTATGGTATGGGAAATATAAGAAGTGTACAAAAAGCATTTGAATCTTTTGGTGCTACATGTAATATCACTTCAGATGAAGATGAAATATTAAGTAGCAACGGTATCATTTTGCCTGGTGTAGGTGCTTTTCCAGATGCTATGGCTAATATAAAAGAATTTAAAATTGATGTTACTTTACAAAAGGCTGTAAAGATGAATATACCCATACTTGGAATATGTCTTGGAATGCAATTACTTTTTGATGAAAGTGATGAAGTGAAAAACACAAAGGGATTAGGGTTTATTAGAGGAAAAATCAAAAAATTTCAAATAGATTTAAAAGTACCTCATATGGGCTGGAATAATTTAAATATAATCAAATCATCCCCTATTCTAGAAGGGGTAAAGAATAATAGTTATGTGTATTTTGTGCACTCTTATTATGCTGATATGGATAAAGAAAATATAGATGCCATCACATTATACGGAGTTAATGTGACCGCAGTTGTAAGTAATGGAAATATATTTGGAACGCAATTTCACCCAGAGAAGAGTGGGAATCCAGGAATTCAAATGCTTAAAAACTTTTGGAAATTATGTGATTAATAAAAGGAGAAATGATTTTTATGATTATATTCCCAGCAATGGACTTAAGAAATGGAAAATGTGTAAGACTATATCAAGGAAAATTTGACGCTCTAGAAGTAGTTGGCGAAAATCCAATAGAGGTTGCTATGTCTTTTAAAAAAGCAGGAGCAGAATATATTCACATGGTGGACCTTGATGGAGCATTAAATGGTACCATTAAAAATCTAAAAATTATATTAAAAGTAATAAAGGAAGTTAATATTCCTGTGGAACTTGGTGGAGGTATAAGAGATATAAAAACTGTGGATGCTTTAATAGAAGCAGGCTTATCAAGAGTAATACTTGGTACTGCAGCACTAAAAGATAAAAACTTTGTGGCAGAGGCTGTAGAAAAATATGGTGATAAAATAGCAGTAGGGATAGATGCTAAGGATGAGAAGGTTGCAGTAAACGGATGGACAAATGTAAGTGACATAAATTACATAGATTTTGCTAAAGAGATAGAGGCTATAGGTGTGAAAACTATCATATTTACAGATATAAGTAAGGATGGAACATTAATGGGTCCAAATCTTGTTCAATTACAAAGGATAAATGATAGCGTAAACTGTAATATAATAGCTTCAGGTGGAATAAAGGAATTGGAAGATTTAAAGGCTATAAATAAAATGGGATTTTATGGAACCATAGTTGGCAAGGCTATATATTCAGGAAATATTGATTTAAAGGAAGCAATAGCAGTCGGTATTCAGATTATTGAAAAAAACAGGGGTTATAAAAATGAGTAAATTTTGGAATGAAATTACGAAAACTATAGAGCCATATGTTAGTGGAGAGCAACCCAAGGACAAAAAATACATAAAATTAAATACAAATGAAAATCCATATCCACCATCAGAAAAGGTATTAAAAGCAATAAAAGATGCTGCAAACGGTGATTTAAGATTGTATCCTGATCCTGATTGTGATTGGCTACGTGAAACTGTTGCAGAATATTATGATTTAAATAGAAATCAGGTGTTTGCAGGGAATGGCTCAGACGAAGTATTGGCACTGTCATTTTTGACTTTTTTTAATGCAAAGGAAGAAATAGTTTATCCTGACATAAGTTATAGTTTTTATCCTGTCTACGCTAATCTTTATGGGTTAAAGACGAGACTTTCAAAACTAAATGAAGATTTTTCAGTAAATGTTGAAGATTTTCTAAGTAAAAATGGTGGAGTTGTAATATCAAATCCCAATGCGCCAACAGGTAAATTTCTAGATATTTCTTCTATAAAAAGAATTTTAGATTATAATTCTGAAAAGGTAGTAATAATAGATGAGGCATATGTGGATTTTGGCGGTGAATCTGTGGTAAGTTTAATAAAGGATTATCCTAACCTTTTGGTGGTTCAGACATTATCAAAATCAAGATCTCTGGCTGGAATGAGAGTTGGTCTGGCACTTGGACAAGAGGAACTTATCCATGGATTAAATAGAATAAAGAATTCTTTTAATTCTTATACAGCAGATAGAATAGCACAGGTAGCAGCAGTAGCAGCATTTGAGGATGAGAAATACTTTAAAAAATGTACAAAAAGAATAATAAAAACAAGAGAAAACACAGTTAAAAAGCTTACTAAGATTGGTTTTAGCGTTGTTCCATCAAAGGCTAATTTTATATTTGCCTCTCACAAGAAAATACCAGCTGAGACTATATTTATAAAACTTCGTGAAAAAGGCATACTTGTAAGGTATTTTAACAAACCTAAAATAAATAATTATTTAAGAATAACTATAGGTTCAGAGGAAGAAATGGATGTATTCCTAGAAAAAGTTAAGGAAATAATAAAGTAAGGAGGCTAAGTTATGCTTACCAAAAGGATAATACCTTGTCTTGATGTGAATATGGGTAGAGTTGTAAAGGGAATAAATTTTGTGAATCTAAAAGATGTAGGAGATCCAGTGAAAATTGCTGAATTTTATAACGAAGAAGGCGCAGATGAAATAGTATTTTTAGATATAACCGCAACTTCTGATGGAAGATGCACCATGATAGATGTGGTAAAAAAAGCGGCAGAAAAGATATTTATCCCACTTACAGTAGGTGGTGGCATAAGGACTCTTGAAGATTTTAGGAATATTTTAGCCGCTGGAGCGGATAAAATATCAATTAATTCATCAGCTGTAAAGGATCCTACCCTTGTTAAAAGGGCGGCTGAAAGGTTTGGAAGTCAATGCGTAGTTGTGGCAATAGATGGAAGAAAAAGAAAAGATGGTACTGGATGGAATGTTGTAATAGCTGGAGGAAGGATTGACACTGGACTTGATGCGGTAGAATGGGCTAAAAAAGTGGAAGTACTTGGGTGTGGAGAAATACTTCTTACTAGCATGGATACTGACGGTACTAAAAATGGTTATGATTTGGAGCTGACCTCAGCTATAACTAGTAGCGTTAATATTCCGGTTATAGCATCAGGTGGCTGTGGAACTATAGATCATTTTTATCAGGTTTTTGAAAAAGCCAATTGTGATGCAGCTCTTGCAGCCTCTCTATTTCATTACAGGGAGCTTACTATTAAAGATGTTAAGGAATATTTAAAGGAAAAAGGTGTAAGTGTAAGAATTTAATTTTTATTATATTTCATAGAAATGGAGTGTTTGCTCATGAAGGCTATAGAGCTACTTGAAACAGTAGATTTTAGTAAGGGTTTGGTACCAGCTATAATTGTAGATAGTTTAAACAAGGAAGTTTTAATGCTTGCCTATATGAATAAGGAAGCATTAAAAAGAACCATTGATACAAAAACTACCTGGTTTTGGAGCCGGTCTAGAAATGAATATTGGAATAAAGGTGCAACTTCAGGCCACATTCAGCATGTTTTATCAATAGGACTGGACTGTGATAATGACACTCTTCTCATTCAGGTAGATCAAGTTGGAGCAGCATGCCACACAGGAAGCAGAAGTTGTTTCTTTAAGGACGTAGAATTCTAAGGCGTTTTTTTAGATGCCTAGAATAAAGGAGAAAATTATGAGTGAAGTTATAAATGAATTATACCAGACTATTCTTGCGAGAAAAAAAATACCACTAGAGGGTTCATATACGAACTACCTTTTTGAAAAAGGTCTTGATAAGATTTTAAAAAAGGTTGGGGAAGAAGCAACAGAAGTAATAGTGGCAGCAAAAAATCCAGACAAGGTAGAGCTTATTAATGAAGTATGCGATTTAACATATCATTTATTGGTGCTTTTAGCTAATGAAGGAGTAGAGCTAAAGGACGTTAAAGAAGAACTTGCAAAGAGGGAACTAAAAACGGGAAATAAAAAGAAAGAAAGAAAAGAGATAGAAACTCTTTAAATAAGGCAAAAGCAAGGGACAAGTGACAAGTGACAAGTGACAAGTGACAAGTGACAAGTGACAAGTGACAAGCTAATAGACCCCCTCAAGAAGCTGGACTACACACTCGAATGAAGGTAGAATAAAAAAGTAGTGTTTAGGGGGTAAATTATGACTACTAGATTTACAAGAAAGTTCACAGAAGAAGAGAGAGTTGCAATTGTTGAAGAAGCTTTGGAATACGGGAGTAATGCTTTAGTTGCAGCAAAGCATGAGCTTAATCCTGGTCAAGTTGCAAATTGGAAAGGTAATTATAGAAGATATCAACAGACACTGAAGCCGAAGGAACCAAAAGAAGAGAACATCATTGTAAATTACAAAACTGAGTACAAGAAATTAATTGATGAAAATAAGGAAAAAGATTTAGAAATAGCAATATTAAGAGATCTACTAAAAAAAAAGAAGACGATATAGACTACTACGAATATGCTGAACAATGTATTTCTTGTGGAGCGCCAGTGATTGCTATTATTAGAATACTAGGGCTAAAAAAGTCAACGTATTATCGAAGACAAAAGGTTATAGCAGAAGGCGATAAGCCGGTTAGAAGGGAAAATGGTATTATACCAGGATTTAGTTATAATCTTAATAATGTAAAAATAAATGACTTAGAAATACAGAAATATATAAGTAAAATAAAATCTGAAGAGTTTGGTAGACATTATGGATACAAGAAAGTATCATCTGTACTTAAGCGAAAATATTGTTTAAAGATAAATAAGAAAAAGGTTTATAGATTAATGAATTCAATGGGAATGTTAAGAGATAAAATGGAGTGTGATAGCAAATATAAACGTATTTGTAAAAACCATTTAATTAATCATTCCAATGGATTATGGGAGATGGATACAAAATATATTTATATTGCAGGCACACGTCAGGTGGCTTATTTGACCTCAATAATAGATGTGTTTGACCGAAACATTGTATCTTGTAAAATGTCGCTCTCTGCCAATACTGAGACAGCTCAGGAAGTGATGCTTGCCGCATTATATAATAGGGACATTAAAAATAGTGTGACAGGACTTACAATGCGGACAGATAATGGGTCACAGTTTATCGCACATAAATTCGAAAAAATGTGTATAAAGGAAAACTTAATACACGAAAGAATCCCTGTGCATAGCCCCAATTATGATGCACATATAGAGTCATATCATAGATACCTTCAAGACGAATGCCTTGCAGGTAGGATATTCAACACTTTAGAAGAAGCAAGGGCTGTTGTCTTTAATTA
Organism: uncultured Clostridiaceae bacterium; assembly: GCA_963725425.1. Taxonomy (GTDB): domain Bacteria; phylum Bacillota; class Clostridia; order Clostridiales; family Clostridiaceae; genus Clostridium_I. The sequence continues at coordinate 654,996 of CAVRYJ010000031.1, read as the reverse complement.
TGTTAATGGTTACAATACTATACGAGTTCATTCATCGATAGATTACAGAACTCCATTTGAGTTCTATAATTTGAAAAATTCAAATTTTAAGAATGAGCTAGTAATTAGATTATAAAGTCCCATCTGAGGGGGCCAATCCGCAAGTTAAGGAAGATTTTCTGCTGGCGCAGAAAATCAAACAAAGAAAAGACCAGTAGTAATCTTAACTCTCAATTCTCAATTATCAACTTTCATATTTTGAGCCTGACTCAACATTAATTTTATCATTGTTATTAATCAGTATAATGCCAATAATTGAAAGAAAAATGGGAATAATCTGCAGTAAGGGGTCTGAAACTCTACCCATCAAAAATCCAGTAAGGGTAGGTCCTACGAAAAAACCTAAAAAGGTAAGAGTCTGAAGTATACCATTTGCACTACCTCTGTTATTTTTATTTACCATTTTATTTACTGCTGAAGGTATTCCTGAGGTAAGAGTCATAAATCCAGATAAAAGAAGAATTACTCCAGCTGTATTAAAGAAGATGGTTTTAATAGCAATACTTGCTGAACCTAGTAATAAAGCAACAAATGCTAAAATGCTTACCTGCTTGAAATGTCCTGCATCTGCCATATTTGAAGCAAAAAGCATGATTATAATTCCACATAGTACACCCGGCGTGAATACCATCCACATATTACCTGCACCAATTGATTTTTCTAGAAAGGTTGGAACTAAAAAAAACATTTCAGCCATTACATAGTTAAAAATAAATCCGCACATGCTAAGATTCATTAGCTTCCGATTCTTAAAATGTTCAATAATGACAATGCTTTTTTCTGATTTTTGAAATTTTTTGTCTTCTTTAAGAAAAAACAATATGAAAATCCCTGCAAACAATAAAATGGTAGCACAGCCTAAAAACATATTTTTTAAAGACATAGTTTTATAAAGAATTGGTCCTAGCGCAAAGGCAACCACAGCACCAATTGCCACAATGATACCGGCTATCCCCATGGCTCTACTCTTTTTATCGTCCGGCACAGCATCTCCAAGCCAAGAATAAGCTATAGCCATTATTGCACCACTGCCCTGAAGTGCCCTGGCTATTATAAACAAATGAATATTTGAAGTAATATAGCTTAGCAAAAATCCTAAAATAAGCTGAAGCAAGCCTATTAGTATTATGGGCTTTCGGCCATACTTATCACTAATAATCCCGAATGGAATCTGAAAAATAGCATTAGTTAATCCATATATACCAAGTGCAAGCCCGCATAAAAAGGGCGTACTTCCAGCTAATGTTAAACCATAAATTCTGATAAATGGATTTAACATGGTCATGGATAACTCTCTCATTCCCATTACAAGGCCCATTCCAATTAAAAATGTTAATTCTTTTCTACTAAAATGCCTTTCCATTAATACCCCTCCAGAAGTTATATTCTTATCTAATTAGATTAGTATCTAACTAGATAAGAATACTATACCACGGTAAAAATTAATTTTCAATAATTAAAATGAATTAATTAAATGAGAAAAGATTCTCTGACTTTTGAGAATCTTTTATTTATTATAAAGGTAATTTTGTAAATTTTTAATAAGTTTATCTATTTCTGTTACATTTGAACTGTAGTACTTAGTATTTTTATCTCTTATTTCAGTTATAAGGCTTACGGATCTTAAGAGCTCTATATGATGAGAAATAGTAGCATTAGTAAGATTAAGTCTATTAGATAGTGTAGTACCTGAACAAGGCTGAAGTATAAGAAGCCTCAAAATTTCAAGACGGGTTTTATCTGAAAGTATCTTTAATTTGGCACTTAATTTCTCACCAGTTTCTTTTCTAATTACTACTGATTCCTCTCTTATATCATACAAAAACATTCTTGCATATTTATTAAAAGCCATTACATAATGTGGATTAATAAAATATGAGGGTATGAAAATGTATTCACAAATCTCAGAATTATCTTCTACAAGTTTATTCATAATATAATTTGCCAGTTGTAAGGGAGTACTTTTATTAAGTTTACTAGATATATCTTGTAAGCCATGTTTATATTCTATTTCTAAAGAATTAAACTTTTTTTCAAATAAAGGGCTAGCAACTTCGGAAATCAATTTTACTAGACTTAGTTTAAAGTCATCAGTATTATTTATTATCCACTCATAAATTTCCATGCCCCCTCTATATAGCCAAGGTAGGTCATCTATGAATTTTTGAAGATCTTCTTTGTGTTCTCTTATTTCCTTTATTTTTTCCATTTTTATTTGTTCACCGGTTAGTATATACGTAAACTGCTTATCTTCATAATTCATTATCCTTTTTGAAAGATTTCCTATATCATCAAAGATTCTTGTATCTAAAATTATTTCAAAAAATTCAAATCCCTGATAGGGCAATTGAGAAATTAGTCCTAGCATTTTTTTACTACTTAATGAAAGATTTGAATATGTGGAATCTATCCAATCTTTTATATATTCATGGTGTTTTCTATCTGCTAAGATATTAATTACTGCCACTATTTCAGCTGTTTTTGATAGAACAGTAGTGATTTTTATTCCATTTGTATTTGGTTTCATATCAATAGGCATTTTATCACCTCTTTTTTTATTATACCATTTTTTCAAATGATTTTGCTAAAAAGGGTTATCACATAATTAGCTTCATGAAAAGAAGTGAATAATTGTAGTTTGCAAGGTAAAACTAAAAGATGAAAGGAAGTGCTTTTATGTCACATGCTACAGGGAAAAAGAAAACTAGAAAGCAAGATATGAAAAGTTCAAAACCACAAGTGATTCATGATAGTGAAATGAAAAAACATAAGACAGAAGGATTAAACAGGGGTGAAATGTAGCATAAAATCAATGAAAATATAAATGGTCTTCATCTAAACCATAGGTGAGGGCTATTTTTACTTTTGTTTATATGGAAATTATTATTTACAAATGCCAATTATCCATATATTATGTAAGTATATATAGATAATTGAGGTAAAAATATGAAAAAAATTATCACTTATTCACTTTTAGAACAAAATATAAATTCAAACCGGTATTATGTAGATGCTAAGATTTTGGCAGATGAAACATTATTATATGGGGAAAAGATACTAAAACAGGTTATTGACGATTTTATGGATTTTAATAAAGAAAATAACATTGAAACCTTAAGAAGCAGAGAAGAATGTATGTTAGAAGCTTTAATCATTGGGGTACTTTGGAATGTATATGGGAATAAAGCACAGAAGTTAGCAAAAAACAAGGGTGAAATTCTTATTAATCTAGTCGCATTAAGAAAAAAAGGAAAAGCTATAAAAGTAGGTACGGATTTTATTCGAGGTTTTTCCTCCACAATCTTTTTAAATAGAAAATCAAACGGTACAGTTGACACATCTATTTTGGGCTTAAAAAAACTCAGGTCTTGGCTACTAGTTTCTGGTGAATTTGATGAAGAAGTGAAGAAAATTTTAAATTGGGAAGGATATTTTCAAATTTTGCCACAGGATAAATCAATCCATATTTTAAAATTATTTATTGACTATGGAGTTTGGTTTGAAGGTGTAAGTGAACAAATAGTTGGAAAATACACATCAAATGTACAACCATTTCTAAATAAACAAAAAATCAGGTATCGCTTTAGGGAAGATATTATTTTCACAGGTAGACAAAGAGTAGAGTATCATCTAAACATGGTGGGGGCAGAAATCCTTAATAGAGCTTTTAGAAATGATTTTGTTAAAACGAGAAAAAAGAAACTACTCGTTCCAATTTGTATGAGATATAAGCCAAGTAATCAATGTAAGGCAAAGAACACAAAAAACGGATATATTTGCGGGCATTGTACAAAAGAATGCAGTGTTAATAAGCTGAGTAAAATGGGAGATGAACTTGGTTTTGAAGTTTTAATAATACCACATGGTTCCTCAGCATTTACGGATGGAAAAGTTAAGTTTGGGGAATTAGGAATTGTAGGAGTTGCTTGTCTTTTAAATTTGATAAGTGGTGGACTTGCTGCAAGACGTTTGGATTTAGTACCACAGTGTGTAATACTTGATTATTGTGGTTGCAGAAAACATTGGGATAAAAAGGGGATTATTACGGATATTAATGTTGATGAATTAAAAAATATAATTATGGCATGTGATACAAAATAGACTTGCATTATTGCTAGTCTATTTTGTATTCTCATAAAACATCTTTTCATTAAATTAGTAATCATGAGATTTTGTGGCATACTATTGATGCTATGACACGGATTAAAACCATAGCAATTAAAGTTATTGATAAAAATATTGGTAAGGATATTGAAATATATCTTGATAGTGTGGTAGCAACAGAAATACATATAAATGTAACCCAAAAAGCACAGTTACCAGTTTTATATCTTATGAGTTGTAGTCTTTCTTCTGTTTCAATTGTAATCATCTTTTCTGTTTTTTCAGGGTTATTTTTCATTCGTTGTGTTATTATTACACCAATTACACCAGTGGGTATAAATCCAATACATATACCAAGCATTTCATCTCTTAAAATGTTAAAAAAAGTACCCAATATGAAAACCACTAATCCGACAAATGCTAAACTACCAAAAATAGAGGTTTGTTTATTAATATATTTTTTCGCCTTATAACTTAACATAATCTTCCTCCTCCATAATAAAGATATCCTCAACAACAGTATTAAATAATTGTGCAATTCTACAAGCTAATACAACTGAAGGGTTATACTTGCCTTTTTCTAATGCTACTATGGTTTGCCTTGAAACACCCACTTTATCCGAAAATTCTTCTTGAGTTATTCCATGTTTTTGTCTAAATTCTTTTATCCTATTTTGCAATAAATTATCACCTCTTTGTCAACTTTAGTTTACATTATTAATATATTACTTTTTTTCGTAGATGTCAACTTTAGTTTACATGTAATATATAAAAATTAATAATATTAGTAAAAAAGTTAATACTAACTTCTAGAAAATAATTTTAAAAAGTAAATGGAGATGATAAAATGTCAGATTCAAAAGACAAATTTGAGGAAACAAAGGATAAGGTTATAGGAAAAACTAATGAGGTTGTTGGAAAGGCTACAGGTAGTGAGGAAACAGAACTTAAAGGAAAGCTTCAGTCTAAAAAGGCGGATATGAAGGATAAATTTCATGATGCCAAGGAAAATGTTGCAAAAAAAATTAATGATAAGTTGGATGAAAAGGACTAGGCTTAAATCAATAAGATTTGATGATGGCTAAAGAAAATTATAGAAATTATAGTTAAAGTGTTTAGTCTATATATAAGTGGCCACCCTAAAATAAAAATTGAAAATTGAGAGTTAATGGATATTTACTTATGAAAAGCAACATGGCATCGTATGAGATACCTTTGATCATACATTGTCATATTGCTTCTAACTTACCTTAAATGTATTATTATGGAATTTAAGGTGAGATTATTTATCAATTTTAAATCCTTGGCTTTCCAGTGTTGGTTTAACTTCTGGATAATAAACATATTGGTATATATTTGAAGTAGATTCACTCCAGTTAACTTCTTGCTCTCTTCCTATTTCTTTTAGATACACTTCCATAGTAGCGTCATATCCATCTATTAAATCTTTCATTTTATCCTTATTGTAAGTTTCATCGTGTCTAAAAGCTTTAAGTGGAAATCTTGGTTTTTGTTTGGAAATGTCAGTTGGATATCCCACAGCTAAACCAACTAATGGGTAAGTATATTCAGTTAATTCTAATAGTTCAATTATTCCTTTAGGGTTATGTCTAACACCACCTATTGGAACTATACCAAGTCCAAGAGATTCTGCAGCTACTATTGCTCCTCCCATTGCAAGGCCAGCATCAAAAATTCCAGCTGAAAGTCCTTCAAAACTTTCGTTTACTATTTGTTATTGATCTATGTTTTTTAATTGAATCTATAATATTATTCATATTTAATTCCTTCATTGATAATCATTAGTAACTAATACAAATTACAAAGTATAAACTATAGTTTGTTGATTGTAAACAAAATGGTTTTGAAAATTAGAAATGAAAAAAATTATTACTTATTTTGTTGACAAAATTAATGCTTTAGAATATTATGTGTATTAAGATAATGTATTATTCCAATTAATTTGATAGGGAATAGCAGTGTAATGTAGCTATATAAGATAACAATTATATTTTGTATTTTTTTAATACTAATCATAGTATTTCAATTGGAAAAATAAGAAAGGAGAATATATATGAATTCTCTAGAATATTTTAATAATATAGCAGATAAGTGGAATGTAATTAGGAGTGACTATTTTGAAGAAAGATTAAAGTATGAGGTTTTATCAAAGGCAGATATAAAAAATAAGGTGGTAGGAGATTTAGGTTGTGGTTCAGGATTTATTTCACTGGCACTTGCAAGTGAGGCAAGTATAGTTTTTTCTGTGGACAATTCTATAAATATGTTAAAGGTATTAAAAAAATCTCTCCAAGAAAAAAATTTAAATAATATATACCCATTAAAATCTTCTCTAGTTGACATATCACTGTTCGATGAATCTTTAGATGTGGTATTTATAAATATGGCACTTCATCATATTAAAGATGCAGAGGTAGCCATTTCTGAAATGTATAGAATGCTTAAAAAAGGTGGAACTGTGGTGATCTCTGATGTAATGAAGCATGATGGAGAGTGGGCAAGAAGAGAAATGTTTGATGAATGGTTAGGTTTTTCAAATGATGAGATTAGCAATTGGTTTAAAAAAGTGAATTTTAGAAACATTAATATAGAGAACACAGATTTATTTTGTAAGGGTTATTCAAGCAAAGGTGAATACACAAAAACAGGAATATTTATAGCTACTGCAATTAAATAAAGTAAGATAGTGTAAAGTGAGCTATGAAAAAAGAGTAAAAATAAAATGCAGATAAAATTATGTTATTAAATCATAAAACAGCATCATATATCAGTAAAATTTTAGTTTTGAACATGACAAAAAGACATTTTTTATAATATAAAAAAATGTAATTGAGGTTTCTATATTGAGTTTTTACCAAAATTAAGTTTTTTGCATATTCAATATAGTCTGCTGACCAAGATAAATAAGAAGTTGCCATTTTGCAGGCATATTATCTGCGTTTTTTAAAGCGTCTAACTCATTCAATGGTTTCCAGTAGTTATAAGGATGTGGTCGTAAAAAATTGTAATATGCGACCCAAAGGGATACGCCGTATAGAGCACCATTTTCACTTCCATAGCCACAAGTAACTCGGTAAGATGATTTGAATGTGCGGTTAAGCCTTTCAACTATCTGCTTTACCCAGCGATATTTAGTTGTAACAGCATCATCATTGCTTAGTCCTATGACCTGAGTAACATCAAAGTCCCAGCCTTTTTCTAGTTTACATTGTTGGCTGGCAAGTGGATATGCACTATAACCATCTGCGATGAATTTAAGAGCTTTGCCAGGGAATACTTTAAACTTTTCAAAAGCCATACGCATTGTGAGGATACAAGGGCCTACGGCACGAGTATCTGATACCTGGTAACCTAGAATGGATTTTTTACATGTGTCCATGATAATCCAAACGTAATGTTTTATGCCTTTCATCTTGATATAAGTTTCATCAGCAGAAAGTATATTTGCAGGTTTATAGTCAAAGGTATCTGTAAAAGGTTTGATAACTGCTGCGGCAGTCATAGCATAGTTAGCAACCATTGTATGTGAGATCTTAATACCGTGTATTTCTTTTAAGGCGTGAGCCGTTTGTCTAGTTGATAGTTTAAGATTAACGTGATAAGTAAGGCATAAACCCATGATGTGGGCATTGAACCTCTTGTACTTGAAATTAACAGCATTTTTGGGAAGTTCATGTAAGTCCATCTTAAAAAAATCTATGGTGAATTCACGATAGATGTAATGAAGCTTGTACTTATGTTTATCAGCAAGATTTAATCCTTTAGGAAGTTTACGGAGATTGCTGAGATAGTACGAACACTTCGCGTTTATACATTTGTGTATTCTAAAATGCTTACGATCTTTTGTAGGAACAAGGATATTTCCGCAGTAAGGACAACGTAAAGCTATAGGTCGGTTATAGATGTTAATATCACTAAAACGTTCACCACAAACCTTGCATAAACATTGACCTTTGGAACCGTTGTTTTTATAAAGATATTGGTGCGTAGCGCCACAACGAGGACACACAGTAGTTTCAGATACAACAGATTTTTTAGATCTTCGGTTGACAGGCTTAATGCTTTTACCGTATCGGTGCTTATAATAACCTAAAAGTAGCTGGTAATCTACAGGTTCTGGATTAAAGATTTTTGGAAGCTTATCAACCTTGAACTTTTGATATTCGGGGCTATGTGAATCATCAAAACCCCATTGTTTAAGAGGAATATATTTGGCAATTAACAAAAGTAATTTAGAAATTTCTTTCAAAAGGTATTGATTATATAAAAATAAATAAGTTATAATTGAATCCAAGACAATGACATCCTTTCATGTTCATTTTTGTTTGGTGAGATATTCAATTATAACATGAAATTAGGGGGTCATTGTTTTTTGCGTTGAAAAAACTCTGCAACCCTTGATATATAAAGAAAAAATCAAAGAAGTAGTGTAAATAAATTTACACTACCTAAAGTAACAGGAGGATGAAAAATATGAAAATAGAATCTTTAGTAATTCATGGTGGAATAGATGGCGATGAGAGGACAGGTGCGGTAAACGTGCCTATCTTTCAAACTTCAACTTACAAACAAGAAGCATTTGGAGTAAATTCAGGATATGAATATTCAAGAACTGGTAATCCCACAAGAGAAGCTCTTGAAAAGCTGATTTGTGAATTGGAACATGGTTATGAGGGGTTTGCTTTTGCCTCTGGTATGGCAGCAATTACAGCTGTTCTTACTCTATTTAAGGCAGGGGATAAAATAATAATATCTAACAATATATATGGAGGAACCTTCAGAGTATTGGACAAGATATTTAAGAACTTTAATATAGGATATATCATCGCAGATACAACAAACATTGCAGAAGTTAAAAGAAGTATAGATGAAACTGTAAAGGCAATATATATTGAAACACCTACTAATCCACTTATGGACATTACAGATATTAGGGCAATAGCTGATATAGCAAATGATAATGACATTCTTACCATTGTTGATAATACATTTATGACACCTTATCTCCAGACACCTATTACACTTGGAGCAGATATAGTAATTCATAGTGCTACAAAATATTTAGGAGGCCATAGTGATGTAGTTTCAGGTCTCGTCGTAGTTAATACTGAGGAGCTAGCTGAAAAAATACGTTTTATTCAAAACTCTACAGGTGGAGTTTTAGCACCTTTTGATTCATTTTTACTTATAAGGGGAATTAAAACCTTAGCGGTAAGAATGGATAGACACAATGCTAATGGTAAGGTAATTGCAAAATATTTAAAGAATAGAGCAGAAGTTCAAAAGGTATATTATCCTGGTTTTCATGATCATCCAGGCTATGAAGTTCAAACAAGACAAGCAAGTGGTTATGGCGGAATAATATCATTCGTTATTAAGGATGGGTATGATTATAAGAAGTTCTTATCAAGTTTTAGACTCATTACCTTTGGCGAAAGTCTTGGGGGGGTTGAGTCACTAATTTGTCATCCTGCAAGTATGACACATGCGGCTATACCAGCAGAAATAAGACAAAAGGTTGGAATTGTTGATAATTTAATTAGATTATCAGTGGGAATAGAAAATTCTGATGATTTAATAGCGGACTTGGATGTAGCTTTTAAAGCAAGTAAATAGAATAGGTAGCTGAAAAAAATAGGGTAGCTATTTTCTTAAATATGCCATATAGAGAGGGTAGGAAAATGAAATATATAGAAGATATTAGAGAGTTAATTGGTAGTACGCCACTAATAAAAATAAATCATATAAAGGTAAAAGAAAGTGTTAACGTCTTTGCAAAGCTTGAAACTAATAATCCTGGCGGAAGTGTTAAGGACAGGATTGGCATATATATGCTGAGAGATGCTGAGGAAAAAGGAGTATTAAAGAGCGGGTATACAATTATTGAAGCAACGGCTGGGAATACAGGAATAGGTATAGCACTTGCGGCTGTTAATAAAGGTTATAATGTAATTTTTGTTGTACCTGAAAAATTTTCTTTAGAGAAACAAGCTATTATGAGAGCACTTGGAGCTAAAATAGTAAACACATCAAGAGAAGAAGGTATGCTTGGAGCTATAGCAAAAGCTGAGGAACTGGTTAAAACTACTAAAAATTCTATAAGCCTTAGACAGTTTGACAATTTACAGAATCCTGCAGCACATTATGAGACAACGGGACCTGAAATATATAAGGACTTGGATGGTAAAATTGACTATTTTGTTTGTGGAGCTGGTAGTGGGGGAACTTACACTGGCATTATGAAATATCTAAAAGAAAAAAATCTCAATATCAAAGGTATATTAGCGGATCCTAATGGTTCAACTATTGGTGGTGGGATTGAAGGGTGCTATGAGATAGAGGGTATTGGAAACAATTTTATGCCAAGAACTATGGATGTTAGTCTTATAGATGAAGTTATAAAGATAGCTGACCATGAAGCTTTTAACATGGTACGAGAAATAGCTTCAAAAGAGGGAATTTTAGTTGGAAGTTCTTCAGGTGCAGCCATGGTAGCAGCATTAAAAATTTCAGAACGAGTAGAAAATGCAAATATTGTAACTCTTTTGCTGATAGGGGAGACAGATATATAAGTAAAGGAATATATTAGTTTTGTAAATATAAACAGTAGTATATTACAAATGTCGATATGTCACTGTAGGCCATAAATTATCACATTGTCACTGCTATTTATAGGTGAAAATGTGATAATTTATGGCCTGTTTATCTGATGGGGTCAAAAACGAGACCACATCTGATTCTAAGAACTCTATTTATGCTATAATATTATCAAAAGTTTATATTTTGAGGTGTAAATATGAAAATATTATTAGTAAATGATGATGGGATTCATGCTGAGGGTTTGTACATTTTAGCAAAAGAACTGGAAAAAGACAATGTTGTTACTATTGTAGCACCAGATGATCAAAGAAGTGCATGTGGTCATTCTATTACGCTTGGACGCCCACTAACCGTAAAAAAAGTTGAAATTGATGGGATAAAATCAAAAGCATATAGTGTTAGTGGAACACCAGCAGACTGTGTTAGAATTGGTGTTCTGAAATTATGCAATAATGAAGGCATGGACATAGTAATATCAGGGATAAATAGAGGGGTAAATCTAGGTCGAGATATTCTTTATTCAGGAACAGTTTCTGCGGCAATAGAAGCTGCCATTAATAAAATACCTTCAATTGCAGTGTCAGCACATCTAAATGGTGAAGAAATAAATTACAAAATAGCAGCAAAATATACTAGAAAAATTTTAAAATTATCAAAAGAAAACTACATTGGAAGTAATATAGTTTTAAATTTAAATGTGCCTTCAATTGAAGAGAGTAAAATAAAAGGAATCAAAGTATGTAAAAGTGGTGGAAGACTATATGAAGATCGGTATAAAGAAATAGGTAGAAATGGTAACGAAGTAACATACATTGCCAATGGAATAAAAAATCAAATTTATGATCAAGGTACAGACGTTGAATTTCTAAACAATGGATATGTTACATTGACTCCACTTCAATATGATTTAACAGACTATAAAACTTTAGAAGAACTGAAAGAAATTATAAATTAGAGGAATATTTAAAGTATATTAGCAAAACATATATCCATGATGAAAAGATTTTTAGTATACGGCCTAGTTGGACTTTGTGCAGAAATATTTTGGACTGGAATTGGATCTCTACTTCAGGGAGATATAAGATTAAGTGGATTTACTTATATATGGATGTTCCCTATATATGGTCTTACAGTTTTTTTGAACCATTGCAACATAAAATAAAAAGTTGGCCGCTTATTTTACGAGGAGGTGTTTATACATTCATTATTTTTGTTGTTGAATATACTAGTGGCTTTCTTTTAAGGCTTATTTTAGGTGTGTGTCCATGGAATTATACAGGATTTACATCTATTGATGGATTAATAAAACTTGATTTTGCACCTATATGGTTTTGTTTTGGGATTGTGCTTGAGAAACTTCATAGCGAAATGGATAAATTTAGTTTGCTTATAAGAACCCAAGGATGAGGCATCTGAAAGAAAATAGTTATTAGATATTTTTTTAAGGTGCCTAAATTCATAATCTCCATAAATCCTCCACAATTTTATTTTATAATAAGTGTATAGAATAAAAGCTTTGAGGAGGAATAATTATGATGAATGGATATGGTGGTTATGGAATGCGTGGCAGTTTTGGCGGTGGATTCTTTCCAATGACAATGATATTTAACCTAGTTGTATTAATCGCACTAATAGTGGTAGGTGTTAAGTTATATAAAAAATATGTTAGTGGTACAGATAAATCAAAAGTATTTAACATATTGGATGAAAAGTATGCTAGTGGGGAGATAACGGAAGAAGAGTACATTAAGAGAAGAACCATTCTTTCAAATAAAAAGAAGAGATAACATAAGCAATCAAGCCTCGTAATTTACGGGGCTTGATTACTTATGTAGAATAGTACATAATGTTGAAAAGAAACCGTTTGGGGTGAAAGTTGTGGAAGAAAGAAAAACAATACTTGTGGTGGACGACGAACAAAAAATTTTGGATGTAGTAAGGGCGTATCTTGAAAAAGAAGACTATAAGGTTATAACTGCTTTAGATGGTGAAACAGCTTTGGACATATTTAAAAATGAAATAGTGCACCTGCTAGTTCTTGATTTAATGCTTCCCAAAATATCAGGAATAGAGGTTTGTAATAAGGTAAGGGCCAAGTCCCAAATTCCAATAATAATGCTAACAGCAAGGAGTGAAGAAGAGGATAAAATAGAAGGAATATCAATAGGTGCAGATGACTATTTAACAAAACCTTTTAGTGTGAGAGAACTAGTGGTTAGAGTAAGGGCACTAATTAGAAGATCATATAGGGATAGTGAACCACTTGCAGATGTCCTTGTTTTTAATAATGGAGATTTAAAAGTTGATATAAAGAAGTTTGAAGCTAAAAAGAAGGGCAATATATTAAGTATGACAACTTATGAGTTCAAGATTCTAAAAGCATTACTAACTAGTCCAGGACAAGTGTTTTCTAGAGAAAAATTAGTAGAAAAAGCCTTTGGCCTTGATTATGATGGTGTGGATAGAACAATAGATACTTACATAAAGAACATAAGGCAGAAAATAGAAGATAATCCTAAAGAACCTAGATATATTATCACAATATATAGGATGGGATATAAATTTATGGAGTAGGGTGAGGTAAAAGCTATGAAGATATCTTTAACAAAGAAGTTAGCCTTTGGCTTTCTTTTATCTGTTGTTATAGCAATAACTACAAATTGTATTATTTCTAATATAATGATTAATTCAAGGTTTAACGATTATCTTCAAACTGAACAGAAAAACAAAATAGAAAAAATAGCTAAGATTACTGAAGGTTTATATAGTGATAAAACTGGATTCTCTGATGTAGATATGGAAGAGATTAAAAGATATTCATCCATGGAAAATTTATTTGTAGATATTAAAGATGCTAATGGAAAAACAATATTATCTTATGACGATACCAATACCAAGGATAGATCAAAAATGAATTCTATGATGGGTTCTATGATGGAAAACAATAATGAAGGAAAAAATGGAAATTACACTGAAGTAAAATATAATTTAGAAAAAAATAAAAAAAATATTGGAAATATTGTTGTGGGGTATTTTGATAACTCATATATAAATAGTGATGCATTAAATTTTAAAATGACTTTAAATAAAGCTTTTGCTTTATCTGCATTTATTGCGTTGCTACTTGGTTTTTTTATAAGTATTATTTTTTCAAGGCAGGTGTCAAAGCCACTAATTAAAATAACTGATGTAGCAAATAAAATAAGAAATGGTGATTTGAATGCTAAGTGTGAAATAAAAAGCAATACAAAAGAAATTATTGAATTATCAAGTTCTATGAATTTTCTAGGAGCGACTCTAAAAGAACAAGAAATGCTTAGAAAAAGTGCAACTTCAGATATGGCACATGAACTGAGAACTCCACTTTCCATTTTAAAGGCTCATATTGAAGCAATGCTTGATGGAATATGGGAGCCAACAAAGGAAAGGCTTGAAAGCTTTTATGAAGAAATAGAAAGACTAATTAAGCTAGTTAACAGCCTACGTAATCTTTCTAAACTGGAAGAAGTTAATTTGGTTTTAAACAGGAGTAATTTTAACATTGGAGACTTATTAGTCAATATTATAAGAAATTTTGAGCCTATGTATAGTAAGAAAAATTATAAATTGACTATAAACCCAATGCAAGCCATTGAAGTGTTCATGGATAAAGATAAGATAATACAGATTATGGACAATGTACTTTCAAATGCCTATAAATATTTGGAAAACAACGGTAAAGTGTAACTATTCAGCTACTATTTTGTATAAAATATATGTGTGCTCAAAAAACGTACTACCCTCAAATATTTTGTGTATTTGAGGGTAGTATGATGATATTAATTTTCTGCACACTAAAAAGAGGTGATTACACCTCTTTTATCGGAGCTTTTAAATCTAAAGTTGGGTCTATTGGATTTGCTGTAAATACTGATTTTATACAGTCTAAAGCATTATTACCTTGTTTTCTTACAGTAGATACATATCCCCTAATTCTAGTGAAAGCATTTGCTCCTGCTGGGCTTCTAAAAGTTCCAGAAATTTTTTGTTTCACCTTAGCCATGCGTAAATCTCGTTCCGCTTGGTTATTGTCAAAGGGAATATCAAAATCATACATGAAAGCAAGAACTTGATTTTTATATCCACATAATCTATTAAGTAAATTAAGACTTACACTCCTTTTAACCTTCTTCTGAGAGTATAATTCAATATTTTTAGAATAGTCTTCATCAAAACCAGCGTTAAGTATTTTATCATACTTTGCTTCAAAATCTTGAAGTCTATTTATAGGTAAAGCATGATAATTGTTGAAGATTAAGTCTACTTCACGCTTAATTTCAATTAACAAATCTTTCATCGGCGTTGCCCATTCTTGATTTTGTAGCTCGGTTATAGCATTAAGTTCCCTTAATATATGAGCATTGCATAGGGCATGACTACAGTTGGTGTATTTATTATATGTTTTAAAACCATCATGTACTGCCGTACCAGTGAATTTTGAGAGTATTCCAATTTCATCAGTTGCTTCTTTACCTCGTTTTTCATGACATGCATAGAAAGTAAGGTTTTCATTTGAAGCAACGTGAAGCCATTTACGCTTTTTCTCTACATACATACCAGTCTCATCAAAGTGAACAGCACCAGTAGATGAGATAATACTATTTTTAATATTATCCTCTATAGGCCGTAATTTTTCATAACAGCTTTCATTAAATGTAACTATACTTCCTTGGCTCAGATGATGGTTAAATAAATCTTCAATAAGTTCAGCACTTCTTTTATATGGAATTAGCTGATATTGTGTTAAATAAACAGCTATAGCCTTTAACTTTTCACCATATTGAACTGTATTTATAATCCCATCAGGGAACCTAGCGGTATTTTTACATTTGCATTGTGGGCATATTTTTACTTCTGCTCTATGCTCTGTAGTTTTAGCTTTTATTTCAGGTATATCTATAACTTGGCGAACAATATATCTTTCAAGCGATGTATCTTTTAAAGATGCTCCGCATTCAATACATTTTTCTAGACTATGAATTTTAATTTCATCAGGATTGTCATTTATACTCAAGGTTGACCCTTCATGACCTTCCTGACCGCCAGGTCGTTTACCTGATTTAGTCCTTAAACTCTTAGTTTTCTTTTGAATCCATCTGATGATGGTGGCTTACTGCTGTTATTACTATTTTTATTTATTTGACTTTCTAATGACTTAACACGCCCGTTTAAAGCCATATTATCATTAGAAAGTGATTCTACTTGAGAATTTAGTGTATTAATTTCATTTGATAATTTGTTAATAGCACTTATAACTTGAGATATACCTTGGTTGTAAATCTCAGTAATATGGCTTTCAGTCACGATGTGTCACCACCTTATCATTAGTTTTTGCAAGATAGGATTTATATTACCAAAAATCAATGATAAATGGAAGAGTTTTTTTCAATAAATTAATAATAGCACTAAATGAAATTTATTTTAATAGCTGAATAGTTACGGTAAAGTAGATGTAATATTAAAAAAAATTCAGGAAAATATTATAATTGAAGTCAAGGATAACGGAATTGGAATTTCAGAGAAAGACTTGCCTTATATTTTTGAAAGATTTTATAGAAGCGATAAATCACGAAATAGAAATACCGGTGGTTCAGGAATAGGTCTTACTATAACAAAGGCATTGGTGGAAGCTCATGGTGGAAAAATAAATGTTTATAGTGAAGAAGGAAAAGGAAGCAAATTTATTATAAGGCTGGCTGCCTACTGAAAATTATTGATTTAACACTAATAATATGGTATAATTAATGTAATTTATATCGGTTTTACGGTTGAACAGGTGCACATTGCCTGTATTCAAGAGAGTTTATGTCTTCTGGGGTGGGAAGTCCGTTTTTTAGGGCTTTCTATTTTTTTATTTTTTGAAGAAAACGGACAAATAAAAAATCATATATTTAAACTAGGAACAAAGGAGATTCATATGGAAAAGACATTATTAGATATTGCATTAATTCTTATGTTTACAAAGATAGGCGGAATTATTAGTAGAAAACTAAAAATGCCAGAGGTGCTTGGGGCGCTGGTTGCAGGAGTAATTCTTGGACCAGTGGTATTAAATATTGTACAATACGATGCTAATATAAAGCTATTAGCAGATTTAGGAGTAATCATGCTTATGTTTTTGGCTGGTCTTGAAACAAATATTGAGGAGTTTAAAAAAGCTGGTTTTACCTCATTTGTAATCGCAATGGTAGGTGTGCTAGTACCACTTATACTAGGGATAGGAAGTGCATATATGTTCTTTAATAATGCGTGGGAAAATGTATTTGTTGGAGTAATATTAACAGCAACAAGTGTGAGCATTTCGGTAGAGACTCTTACTGAACTTGGAAAATTAAACACAAGGTCTGGAATTAACATTCTTGGTGCTGCGGTAATTGATGACGTTCTAGGACTTGTATTAATATCCGTAGTTCTTGCACTAGCACAAACTTCTGGATCAAATGCAGATTCCGGGGCGCAAACATTAAGTCTTTTATTAACCCTAGGGAAAATAATTATATTTTGTGTAGCTTCAATAGCTACAATAGTATATTTACCAGGATATTTGAATAAATTTACCAAAACAATGAAACCAGGAAGAGAACTGTTGACTTTTTCCATAGCCGCTGCATTTATAATAGCATTTATTGCAGAAAAAATAGGAATAGCAGGTATTACTGGCGCATATATATGCGGATTAGTACTTTCAGCTACTGCGCATAAAGTATATATAGAAAAAAATGTTAAAGCTATTTCCTCAGGCTTCTTATCACTTATATTTTTCGCAAGTGTTGGAATTGAAGCTAATTTAAAGGGATTTAACTTAGAGGTTTTAGTTATTACATTAGTTATGTTTCTAGCAGCAGTTGTTGGAAAAATAGTTGGATGCGGAGGAGCTGCAAGATTCTTAAAGATGACTAAAAGTGAGTCACTTCAGATCGGAGTAGGAATGGTATCAAGGGGAGAGGTCGCTATAATTACTGCAAATATAGGACTCCAAAAACATATTATTACTCAAGAAATATTTCTACCTACTATAATTGTTGTTATTCTTACCACGGTAATAACACCAGTTTTACTTAAAATTGCGTTTTCACATAGAAATGAAAAAGCAGTGGATGTTTAAATAAATAGTAAATAATAAATAATTTTTCGAAATCCACACAAAATCTAGATAATATTATGTTATAATACAAATGAAAACAATAATCAGTCATGAATCATTCTCATTTAGCTATGAGAAACTAATTTTAAAGCAAAGTGTCAAATTGGTATGTCATTAAATTGGCTATCAAATAATTATAAAGAGGAGAATTATAAATGAAAAAACTAATATCAATAGAAGGAATGAGCTGCAATCACTGTGTTCATCATGTAACAGATGCATTAGAGGAAATAGGAGCAGAAAAAATCAATGTAAGTCTTGAAAAGAAATCAGCAGAGCTAGACATAAATGACAGTGTTACCGATGAAAAGATTAAGCTTGCTGTTGAAGATGCTGGATATGATGTAGTTAAAATAGAAAACATTTAGCAAACCAAACAACTTAATAGTTAGAAGTTAAAACCAATATGGGATTTTTTTCTGTATTGGTTTTATAGTAATATATTGTATTGTTAAAACGAAGAGAGGGTGGATGAATATGATCAAAAATCAATGATATGCTATATTGGAATCAAAAGAGGTAAAAAGTAAAAAAACAATTGGTATAACAAGGCTAGGTGAGAAAATGGCTCTTTGGAGAAGTGAAGATGGTAAGGTGAATTTAATATCAGCTAATGGCAAAAATAGTCATGTATCAGAAAGGTATAAAGTTCATGCTTACAAGATAGAAGAAAAATATGATCTAATTTGGTTATGGTATGGAGAAACTAGAGATGAGCTGCCTGAAATACCTTTTTTCAAAGACTTGCGTGAGGGCTTTTCTTATGGAGGTTTCTCGGAGATGTGGACAGTTCATTACACTAGAGCCATTGAAAATCAATTAGATGTTGTTCATTTACCTTTTGTACATGCGTCGTCTATAGGTAGGGGGAATAAAACCTTAGTTAATGGTCCGGTGGTTAAATGGGAAGAAAATCTAATGACTTTATATGTTAATAATGTAGTGGATAATGGAGAAGAACAACAATTAAAACCAAAAGAAATAAAAAAATATGAGGATTTATTGAAATGAGTAATTTTAGTAATAAATATATACTTCATCAAGACCGTAAAGTAGTATTAACTCAAATACCTATAAATGCAGAACTTAAAATGGAAGAAAGTCTTATTCAAGGTGATGGGCCTATTTTAGAATACCGTAAAAGAAGAGCTCTTTTGAAAGGAGAAATGGAAGTAATTCCAGACGCCTAAAAGATGAAATAAGTGATTGGATTTTTAGTATAATTAGAATTAAAAGTAGCTGAACTAAGCTCCTTTTAATTCTAATTATACATCTAGTGTTAACTTCTGTAATCAATTTTGTTCTTAAGCAGTTTTAAAAGTATTATTGCTATTATGCCGCCGACTAAAGCGGTTATAAGCTGCAAAACTCCCATAGCAACTGAAAGGGTTCGTATTATTTTAGGATTGGTAAAGAGTCTTAATGCAATTACTATTTTTGTTGCGGACAAATATAAGAACAAAAACTTAAATATTGCACCTATAATTATTCCCAAAACATCCCCGTATTTATTTATTTTTCTAAAGTTATAATATAGCACAACGAATATTACATTACCTATTATTATAAATGGTATAAATGGGGCTAATGGAGGAGCAAGTTGACCTAGAATCCAAGCTAAAACTGGAGTTAGAATGCCAACCGCAACTCCAAGCCACAAACCACATATTGAAGCAGCTAAAATAAGTATAGCATTTACAGCTGGACCAACTAGAATTTGGCTTACCCCAGGAAAAGTTCTTCCTATTAATTGAAATATGATAGCTATGGCAAGAAGGAAAGCTGCCCTTGTTAGATTTTTTAAATTACTATTCATGATATCACCACCTTTTATTTTAAATTATATTACACATCATGGAAAAAATAACCCATGCTATTTTTCACATGATTCAATTTTATTATACTCTTATTTTATTAATAATGAATGTCAAATGAAAGATAGTTGACATAAAGTTTTCTATGGTGCATAATTAAAAATCGTAAGTGAATAACTGAGGTAGAGGTGCGTTATTTAATAGTATATCTGTGGATAAAAGCAAAATGAAGCAGATGGAAAGGAAATTTCGCCGAAGTTTATAGTAAATGCTTTAATACTATATAACTGGTTTTATGCAGAATATGTGTAAAACTGTCACAACTATTTTGTGGAGCGCTATCATTCAAAATGAATTTTCATACATATTGTGTATGTATTAATTAAGTCTTGAGTGCTCGTAACTCTGGGCTTTTTGATATGCTCATCTTAGTAAATTTGCTTATCGGAAATAACCGATAAGGGGGAAATATTATGGAACAAAAGAAATCACATCTAAAAAAAGACATAGGTCTTTTTATTGCAACAGCACTAGTTACCGGAAATATTATGGGATCAGGTATTTTTATGCTTCCAGCAACACTAGCAAAACAATCAGGACCTGGAGCAACAATGATGGCATGGGTTCTTACGGCAGTAGGATCTATTTTTTGGCGTTATCCTTTGCAAAATTAGGATCTAAAATACCTAAAACTGGAGGTCCCTATGAATATTCTAAAAGCGCATTTGGGGATTTTATAGGATTTTTAAGTGCATGGTTATACTGGAATGGGTCATGGATTGGAAATGCAGCTGTCATAATTGCAATTGCTAGTTATGCAGGAATGTTATTTCCTATATTAAGCACTAGCCATATTGCAGGTCTTTTATTTACAAGTGGGATACTTTGGATATTTACTATAGTAAATGTAGTAGGTGTTAGACTGGCTGGAAAAATTCAAACTACAATAACTGTATTTGAGATTCTTTTATTTTTATTTTTTATTGTAGCTGCAGGAACACATTTTCATATTAGTAATGTGATGCCGTTATTTCCAAAAGGTAAGGGCATAGGAACTATGCCAATTGCTGCAACTTCTACACTTTGGGCTTTTGTTGGACTTGAGAGTGCTTCAATCACCGCTGGAGAAATAAAAAATCCAGAAAAAAATGTTAAAAGAAGTACGATACTTGGGATAATTATAGCAACAGTTATGTATATGGGTATAAATATAGCTGCAATGGGAGCAGAGTCAAATACCCAACTTTCAAAAAGTGGTGCACCAATCGCTGACATACTTTCAAAGTATTTTGGAAGCAACGTTGTGACGTTTGTAACGGTTGGAGCAGTAATAAGTATACTTGGAACTACTATAGGATGGATTTTATCTACAGCAAGAGTAGCTTATGCAGCTGGAAATGATAAAATATTTCCAAGTATTTTTTCCAAGGTACATCCTAAATTTAAGACGCCTTACGCATCTTTAATCATAGGTTCAGTACTTGTAAATGTACTTCTATTTATGAATTATAATAAGAGTTTTACATCAGCCTTTTCTTTTGTAGCTTTGCTAGCAACTTTATCGTTTTTACCAGTTTATGCTATGACTGCTGCATCAGAAATTATGCTAATATCCAAAAGAGGAGATAAATTCAATTTACTCACATTTGTTAAAAATTCTATTGTTCCTTTGCTTGGATTCATATATGCAGTTTGGGCTATATATGGTTCTGGAGCACAAATAGTTATGTACGGCTTTCTTTTAATATTAGCAGGTATACCATTTTATATTTATATGTCTTTAAAAAATAAGGAAAAGATAACAGAGCTAAGAAATAAGGCAATTGAGCTTTAGTAAAAAATCAATGAGTTGTATCGTAGTAGTTGATAATATTTGCTAATAAAGCTTATAATATAAGTAGTAATTGTAACATATTAGATAGCATAATGGAGGGAAAATATATGGATATTAATAGTAATGTAGATATACTTAAGGATAAGCTTATTGAAGCTGTTCAAGAAGTAGTAAGAGTAAAAAGTGTGGAGGGAGAACCTAAAGCAGGCATGCCCTTTGGTGAAGGGCCAGCTAATGCACTTGAATTAGTACTGACTATAGCAAGTGACCTTGGTTTTAAGGTTGTAAACTTAGATAATTATGTTGGATATGCTGAATATGGAACTGGAGAGGAATATGTTGGCGTTTTAGGACATCTTGATGTTGTACCAGAGGGTTCTGGTTGGAAATACCCACCTTATGCAGCTGAAATACATGATGGTAAGATTTATGGAAGAGGAACAACAGATGATAAAGGACCTATAATGTCTGCATTATTTGGACTTAAAGCACTTGTAGATTCAGGCGCTACTCTTTCAAAAAAGGTAAGAGTTATCTTTGGTACTAATGAAGAATCTGGTAGCAAAGAACTTGAATATTATCTTGCAAGAGAAAAACCACCAGTATCCGGATTTACTCCTGATGCTGAATATCCAATTATAAATGGGGAAAAGGGTATTACTACTTTTGATCTTGTTAAAGAACTTTCAGTTAAGTCAGAAAGTGAAATAAGCATTGAATATGTAAGAGGTGGACAAAAATCAAATATGGTTCCTGATTATTGTGAAGCAGGGATAAAAGCAGGTTTAAAAAGCAATGTAATTGAAAGTTGCTACCATTTTGCTGAAAGAACTGGATATGATTTAAAAGCAGAAGAAAAAGGTGAGTTGGTAATAATAAAAGCCTTCGGTGTTGCGGCTCATGGAAGTTTACCAGAACTTGGTAAAAATGCTATTATGGAACTCTTTGCATTTTTAGGAGAACTTGATCTTGGAAAATCAGATATATTAGATTTAATCAATTTCTTTAATAAATATGTTGGACTTGAAGTCAATGGAGAATCCTTTGGAATAGGACTGTCAGATGATATTTCAGGAAAGCTTTCATTTAATTTAGGAGTTGTAAATATAGATGAGGATAAGGCAAGACTTGCTTTAAACATAAGATATCCTGTAACTAAAATTTATGAAGATCTCATGAATCCATTTAACGAAAGAATAAGTGGTACTGGAATGGTTATTGAAAATATGCAACATCAAAAACCACTATATTTCCCTGAGGATCATGAACTTATAAAAACACTTCAAAAGGTGTATACAGAGCAGACAGGAGAAGAAGCAAAGCTATTATCAATTGGAGGGGGAACATATGCTAAAGAAATGCCTAATATTGTTGCCTTTGGACCAATATTCCCTGGAAAACCAGATCTAGATCATCAAGCTAATGAATATATAGAAATTGAAGATTTAGTGGCAAATGCAAAAATATATGCCAATACTATTCTGGAACTAGCAAAGTAAAAGCAAGTGACAAGTGACAAGTGACAAGTGACAAGCTAAGTGACAAGTTAAGGAAATTTTGCCTTAGGGCAAAATAAAAACAATATAAAAAAACAATCAACCCAATATTAATATATTTGGTTGATTGTTTTGCGTTAGCAAAAAATCGTCCACAATTTGTCACTTGTCACTTGAAACTTGTCACTATAAAACACCGTAGCAGTTTATTACCATTTTGCCATACCATTATCGTTAGTGTAGGTTTCCTATTTGTTTCTTGTTTATTTCCAATTCTAGTAGCTTTTCCACGCAATCAATTATTATATTGAGATGATAGTTGAACACTATATTGAAATTATTGTTTTCGTAGTCACGATCATCTAAATTATAATTGTATAATTTGGTGAGCTTTTTTTTATTATCATCATTTATATGTAAATTATCTCCTAAGGAATTGATGATATTAGTACTTATCAATATTATGTCACACATTTTTATAATATCTATAACTGTATTTATTTCTATAAGTTCTTGTGGCTTTATTATAAAGTCTTTTTTATAGTTGTCCATATGTGTATTTAAATGAGCGATTTCTTTACGTATAGTTAGAACATCCATATTAACATTATGGCAAAACTTATTTCCACAAAATAAAATTGTAGTATCTATAAGCTTGTTACTGGATAAAATTATTCTATCCAAATATTTTGGAGGACATATGGTATAATTCACAGCAACTGAAATAACTATACCTATGAAAGTTTCAATTAACCGGCCTGAACTGTAGATAAAGGGACTTTTTCCATTTAGGTTGGTCATGATAGCCAAAAACACTATACAACTAATACTTACAGATTTATTCCATTTCAAATGGCTGCATATGGATATAACAATTGTAATTCCTAATCCAATTAGAAAAATATTCGCAGGTGCAATAAGTGCAAATATAAGACCAGTAAAGGCACCTACAAATGTACCAAGCATTCTATTTTTACCAGTATGGAAGGAAGAGGAAACAGAACCCTGCATGGATATAACCGCAGCTATACAAGAATAAAAGGGATATTCAATACCCAGTAGCCTTGTGACCAATATACATAGAAATACAGAAATAGCCGTTTTTAAAGTTCTCATGCCCATAAAGTTAGTAAACATTTCTTTTAGTTTCACAATATCACCTTTTAAATTATAATATTTGATTATTTTATATAGCTAAAGTATATTATAAGATATTTAGCTAGTATTGACAATGATAAAATAGAAATCGAAAAATTTTATACCATATAAACATAGTTCTATTGTCTTTTAATTTGGTTTATAATATTATTGTATAGATGAGAATATCAAGATTGGAGTGAAAAATTATGCCTAAAAACAGTTTCTATTCTAAAGGTGAGGAAATAGCAAATGCAGTTACCCATGGTATAGGTACACTTCTTGCTATTTCAGCATTAGTACTGCTTATAGTTTTTTCTACGCATTATGGGAATGCATGGTATGTGGTTAGTTATACAATTTATGGAGTTTGTCTTGTATTACTGTATCTTTTCTCCACATTGTATCACAGTATACCTAATAAAAAGGCTAAAAAGGTACTAAGAGTTTTTGACCACGCATCAATATATATTCTGATTGCAGGAACATATACACCCTTTGCATTAACTGTACTTAGAAATCATGGCGGTTGGATAATTTTTGGAGTAGTATGGGGAGCAGCAGTTATAGGTGTAACAATAAAAGTGTTTTTTACTGGAAAATTTGAAGTGATTTCTACAATTGTGTATGTTGTAATGGGATGGTTAATTGTATTTTATTTAAAAACGTTGGTTGCGAATTTGCCCGCAGCAGGTGTAGCACTACTAGTAATTGGTGGAGTAATATATACATTGGGTTCCGTTCTGTTTCTATTTGACAAAATACCATATAATCATGCTATATGGCATTTGTTCGTACTTGCAGGAAGCATATGCCACTTTTTTTGTATATTATTATATGTATTGTAATATTAATAAAAAGAGATTTTTTTTACTATTTATTATCACTACTGAGTATATGTATCACTATTGATAATATACTCAGTAGTGATATAATAAATATTAGGATAATAAAGGCATCATCGAAGAAATAACAAGTCAGTATTCTGGTCTATTTTGTGGTATACTTAGTCGTCATAACCATTACATAGCCCACTATGCGCAGGTAATGGCTCCTCGCCTACCGCAAAATATCCTCAGAATCTTTGACTTGTTATTTCTCTTCAGATGCCTAAAATTTAGGAGTGGTGTCTAAATGGAAAAAGTAGCGTTAATTACTGATACAACAGCGGATTTACCAGATGAGATAGTTAAGAAATATAATATAAAGGTTCTATCATTTAGAATTATATATAAGGACAGAGAATACAAGGATAAAATTGAAATATCGTCACAACAGGTTTATGATGGTTTTGCCAGGGAAATACCAACATCATCAATGCCTGCACTTCAAGATATGGAAGATGTTTATGAAGAGTTAATAAAAGAAGGTTATACACAAGTTCTTGGAATAACCTTGTCAACAGGACTTTCAGGGATTAATAATGGATTAACACTAGTAAGCCAAAATTACCCTGAAATAAAATCATATATTTGCGATTCAAAATCCATATCTCTTGGTGAAGGGGCATTAGTGGAAGAATGTGCAAAGCTTATAGAACAAGGGAAAAATCTTGATGAAATTGTGGAAGCTATACCTAATATACAAAAAAGAATTCACTTGTTTTTTGTTGTAGATACTTTAGAATATCTAATTAAAGGTGGAAGAATTGGTAAAGTGGCAGGAACAATAGGCACATTATTAAACCTTAAACCTATAATATCAGTGGATATTGATGGCAAATATTATACTTATGCAAAAGTAAGAGGTAGAAAACAGTCTTTGTCAAAATTGGTTGAAATAGCAAAAGAAATAACAGATAAGAAAAAATGCACTGCCTATGCTATGCATGGTAACGCAGAAGAAGATACATTGAAGGTTAAAAAGGTCATAGAAAAATTAGATAATGTTATGGCTATTAATTGGGGTGGCTGTATTAGTCCTGTGTCAGGAGTTCACAGTGGACCGGGACTTGTTGGGCTTGTTCTGGTAGAGGAAGAATAAAATATGGGTAGCTTTAACGGCTTTGATGTTAAAGAAGAAGAGAAAAGACTTTATAAAGAATATAAGGAAAAATTGGCTAAACTAAAAAAAATCGAGAAAGAGGAACAAGCTGTTGGACAGGTATTTACAAAGGGACTGCTTCCTTTATATGTGCTCTATATTTTAAGCTTGGGATCTACTAATGGCAATGATATAGCACATAAAATAGGGGAGAAGACCGATGGACTGTGGATACCTAGTACAGGGGGAATATATCCGTTATTAAAGAAAATGGAAAGAAACGGTCATATAATTGGTGAATGGAATGATGAAGTTAAAAAGACACAAAAGATATATTCTTTAACTGAAAGCGGAATTATGGAATTAGAAAATAAGAAAATACTTTTAAAGGGTAAAATCAGTGAAGCTCTTGAAGTATTTAAAATAATATATGAAGATTTATACGGATAGAGAGAACGGGTAAATCAGTTAAAAGGTAAGAGTTAAAAGGTAAGAGTTAATGAAGAGTTTTCTGCTTAGCAGAAAACTCAATAAAATTGGGATGCAAGTAAATTTGCTTACACAAATTTACTTGCATCCCAATTTTATTTCTAATAAATTAACACGTATTACAATTAATACAATTAATATAAAATAATGATATTAGGTATTGCATATATATATAGATAAATGGTATAATAATTATTAAATTAGCAACTATGCATAAGAATCGTTATTAATATAACAATTAAGGGGGGATTTTGATTGAAAGAAATATTTAAAACTAAGTCTATTGATGTTTTAATAGCAGAAACTAAGGGAAAAAAATCATTAGCTAAGGTTCTAGGGCCTTTTGAACTAACTTTACTTGGAATTGGAGCTATTGTTGGAACAGGTATTTTTGTTATAACAGGACTCGCAGCCGCTAATTTTTCAGGACCAGCACTAGTATTATCATTTGTTATAGCTGCGTTTGCATGTGTTTTCGCTGCACTTTGTTATGCTGAATTTGCAGCTATGGTACCAGTGGCGGGAAGTGCATATACTTATGGCTATGCTGCTCTTGGAGAAATATGGGGTTGGATTATAGGTTGGGATCTTATTCTGGAATATACAGTTGCCATAGGTACGGTGGCAATAGGTTGGTCAGGATATGTAGTGAGTTTACTAGGTAGCGTTGGGATTTATCTTCCAGCCAAACTTGTATCTGCACCACTAGATGGCGGTATTGTTAATTTACCAGCAGTTATCATTGTTACTCTAATAGCTTTGCTTTTGATTTCAGGTGTTAAGCAGAGTACAAGAGTAAATAATATTATAGTTATAATAAAACTTGCGGTTATTGTATTATTTATAATTTTAGCAGTAGGTCATGTAAAACCTGCAAATTGGCATCCTTTTATGCCTTATGGTTTTGGTGGAGTAGTTAAAGGTGCAGCTTATGTATTCTTTGCATATATAGGTTTTGATGCAGTATCCACAGCTGCAGAAGAAGTTAAAGATCCTCAAAAGATCTACCAAAGGGAATTATTTATTCACTTGTAATTTGTACAGTACTTTATATAGTAGTTTCTGCTATATTAACAGGAGTAGTTCCATATCTTAAATTTAAAGGTACTTCAGCTCCAGTGGCATTTGCTCTTCAACAAATTGGCATAAATTGGGGTTCAGCATTAGTATCTGTTGGTGCTATATGTGGAATAACTTCAGTACTTTTAGTTATGATGTTTGGTCAGACTAGAATATTCTTTGCAATGTCTAGAGATGGTCTTTTACCTAAAGCACTTGGTAAGGTAAGTGAAAAGACTAAGACACCAGTAATATGCACAACTTTAGTTGGAATAGCAGCTGCAGTAATTGCAGGCTTTTTACCAATAACTATAGTTTCAGAACTTACTAATATTGGTACATTAGCAGCCTTTATAATTGTTTCTTTAGGAATAATAGCATTGAGAATTAGAAGACCTGATCTTAAAAGATCATTTAAGTGTCCAGGTGTACCATTTACACCTATCATTTCTGCATTAGCATGTGGATATTTAATTATTCAACTGCAGCCTATAACAATTATTAGATTCTTCGTGTGGTTCGCACTAGGACTTGTTGTATACTTTGTTTATAGTAAAAGTCATAGTACTATGCAAATTGCAGATAAGAAAGCGAAAGAAGAAGGGGAAATAAGTAGTTAAGAGTTAAAAGTTCAGAGTTAAAAGTTAATGAAGAGTTTTCGGAGAAACTGAAAAATCAATAAAAGAAGGAGTAAGTATATTTGTTCACACAAATATACTTACTCCTTCTTTTATTGAAAGATTTTAACTATAAACATACACACAGATATGGAATGGATAAAATATAAGTTTAAAACAATTAAGAAATTATATTAATAGATTTTTCTGCACGGCAGGGCAGGAAAATCCTCCATAACTTTTAACTATGTTTACTTACTTTGCCCATGTTTCTCAAAATCGGTTATTTCAGAAATTGAATTATTATCATCCAAAAAACAACCTTGGGTCTGTGTCCACTAGCTTCATTTTCATTCAATTGGCAATATGTCATTAAAATAACCTTATCGCCTGGTTGTACAAATCTTGCGGCTGCTCCATTTAAACAAATAACTTTGCTACCTTTCTTTCCTTCAATAACATAGGTTTCAAGTCTACTTCCGTTATTTATATCTACAACCTGTATCTTTTCATATTCAATAATACTGGCTTTCTCCATGAGATTCTTGTCAATGGTTATGCTTCCCACATAATTTAGATTTGCTTCTGTAACTGTTGCTCTATGAATTTTTGATTTTAACATAGTTAATTGCATATTAGTCCTCCTAGTATGAATAAGAATTAGGCATCTGAAAAGAAATAACAAGTCAAAGATTCTGAGGATATTTTGCGATAGGCGAGGAGCCAAAACCTTGCGCATATTGATATATGTAATGGTTATGGAAGGCGTTGCATACCATTAACAGAGTTCTTTGTTTCAGGTGGAGTTTCTTTCTCCATATGAAACTTAGAAATCGTTATCCAGTGACTACATCTTCCACTTAATAGAAGATGTAGTCATCGGACAAAATATACCAGAATACTGACTTGTTATTTCTTTGATGATGCCTTATGGTCTATAAGTAAAATTATCAATAAGCCTAGTTTTTCCAATATAAACGGCTATGGCAACTAAAATAGAATCAGTTATATGTGTAACAGGTTTTAAATCCAAACTATCAACTATCTCAATGTAATCAACTCTAGCTAGGACTTCTGAGGTTATTTTTTTCTCAATGATGTCATTAATAATGCTGGCGTTTCTTTCACCGTTTTTAAGGGTCTCTTTAGATAAGCTAAGGCTTTCATTTAGTATTAAAGCAGCTTTTCTTTCATTTTCTGATAGATAAATATTTCTGGAACTTTGTGCAAGCCCATCAACTTCTCTTATTATAGGGCATCCAACTATTTCAATGTCAAAGTTTAAATCTCGTACCATTCTTTTTACAACAGCTAGCTGTTGAGCATCTTTTTCACCAAAGTAGGCTTTGTCTGGTGTTATGATATTGAATAATTTTGAAACTACGAGACAAACACCTCCAAAGTGAACTGGTCGTTTTGCACCACATAAACCTTCAGTTAGTCCTGCTACGTTTATGGTTGTACATGCATCCTCATAGTACATACTTGCAGGTAATGGATTAAAAATCAGGTGAGCACCAGCACCAATGCATAGAACTTCATCTTTTTTTATATCTCTAGGATAAGCCTCTAAGTCTTCATTTGGGGCAAATTGAGTTGGATTTACAAATATACTTACTATAACTTTATCATTTTCTCTTGCTGCTCTTTTAATAAGGCTCTCGTGACCTTCATGTAAAAATCCCATGGTTGTTACAAGACCAATAGTTAGGCCTTGTTTTTTCCATATTTTAATTTGATTTCTTACTTCATCTATTGAGTTTATGCTTTTCATTACTATTTTCCCCCTAATACAATTTGTTTATGATTTCATCATCAATTTTATAACTGTGTTCTTCAGAAGGAAAAACACCATCCTTAACCTCTGTAATATAATCTTTAAATGCAGTATTCATAACTTCACCAGCATTGCCATAGGTTTTAACGAATTTAGGCGTGAAATCAGAGAATAGACCTAACATATCCTGATATACAAGAATTTGTCCATCACAGTATTTGCCAGCACCAATTCCTATTGTGGGTACAGTAACGCTTTCAGTTATAATTTTTGCTAGTTTCCAAGGTATGCCTTCTAGCACTATGGAAAATACGCCAGCATCCTCTAATTTTTTTGCATCTTCTATTATTTTTTTAGCTTTAATTTCATCTTTACCTTGAACCTTGAAGCCACCAAACACATTTACAGATTGTGGTGTTAGGCCGATATGACCCATTACTGGGATTTGAGCTTTTACGATGGCTTTTACCTCTTCATATACGGAAGAACCACCTTCAAGTTTTACAGCACCAGCATAGCCTTCTTGAATTATTCTTCCAGCATTTTTCACTGCATCATAAACAGATGTCTGATAGGACATAAATGGCATATCTCCAACTACAAGGGCATTTTTGCTACCACGGGTAACTGCTTTTATATGGTGTAGCATATCTTCCATTGTTACGCTTAAAGTGTCTTTATATCCAAGACATACCATTCCAAGAGAATCACCAACCAAAATTCCATTAACACCAGCGTTATCTATAATCTTAGCCATGGAATAATCATATGCTGTGAGCATTGTAATCTTTTCGTGCTTATCTTTTGCCTCCATGAAAGTTGAAATACTGTTTTTCATATTTGTTACCTCCTTGTACTAATGTAAATAATTATTTGGATTATTTACGCCTCAGTTCATTTCTTATTAATTTATAACAAGTTTGGGTATGCTTTTTTTCTGCTAAATCAACTAGATTTAAAGATAAATGTTTGTACAATAGAGCATCTTCTTCTGGTATAGCAGAAAGGTGATGCTTTATTGTATCTATATCCATGCGCTCTACGGGACCTGTTAAGGCATTAATAAATCCACTTTCCTTTATGTTATTTATATTGCTTTCGATTAAAGGCATAAGTGCACTTAATGCAGTTTCATTATCAATACCACAATTAGTAAGGTAATTGCAACCTATATCTAAAAGTGAAAGTACTAAATTCGAAACTGTAACATTTGCAACATGATATAATGTTTTTTTGTACTTATCTATTAGAATAACTTTGTTGCCTAATAGGTTAAAAAAATCTTTTAATTGGTTTAAATACAGTTCATCTCCTTCTATTGAAAAGTATACTTTGTCTAGTGATTTATAGGCATTGAATTTATCGGAAAAAGCACACATGGGATGGGTAGAATATCCGAATGCTCCTAAAGTGTTTATATTTGAAAAGATCGATGAGGATAAGGAACCACTTGTATGGCAAATGATTTTATCTTTTAGATTATAGTTTTTAATTTCAGTCCATATCTTAGGAATTACATCATCGGGAGTTGTAATAAATATCACATTACAATTTTTAATTAGGTCCTTTAATTCTGTGTAAAAAAGGCTATTTGTGAATCTAGCAGCTTCTTTTGCCGAGTTTCCATTTCTACTGTAGTAACCAGATACTTTTAGATTATGAACACTAAAATATTTACCTAGGCTTACTCCAACCCTTCCGGCGCCGACGAAACCAAAGTTCAAATCCATGGCATCACCATCTTTTTATAATAATAAAGGGGTTGCCTCAAAATAGTGAAAAATTGACAAGCAATTTTTAAAAATTCGATACAGCCCCGTAGCTCCCGTATAAGCTGTCTCATTCTATTTGATATGAGCAGAATAATAATCTATATAACATTTTTGGTGCAGTTCAAAATGATACTACCCACAAATATTTTAACATATATTAATTATGGATTCAAATATATATATAAATTTGGAGGTATTTATGAATATAAATTACACTTTTTTAATAGCAGTGGCTTTGTCATTGGATGCCTTTGGGGTTGCTATAAGTATTGGTATAAATAGAGCATTAAGAATAAAAAATAAAATTTTATTTGCACTATCATTTGGCTTCTTTCAATTTCTTTTTTCACTTATAGGTGCATATTTTGGACTTTTTTTTAGTACATACATAATTGCTATACCTAGGATAATGGGTGGAGCTATTATAGTTACGGTAGGAATAATTATGATTAGAGATGGTATTGAACATAAAAACAATATTTTTTTGCTAAATAATAAAATGTATTTTATTCTTGGTGCATCTGTAAGTATAGATGCCTTGGTTATTGGATTTACAATCTTGGGACATATTATAAATCCAATTATAGTGCTATTTCAAACAGTCTTTATTGGACTAGTTACATTAATTATTTCTTCAATTGGGTTTATTATTTCATTATATATTTCTAAAATTGATTTAATAGCAAAATATGCAGATTTTATGGGCGGATTTATACTTGTGATTTTTGGAATAAAATTGCTGCTTTTTTAAAGATTATATTTACAAGAGCCATTATACGATACTAGATATGTGATATAATTAGAATAAAAATTATTATAAGGTGATAAGGTGAACTGTGAATCTTGTTTAAAAGAAAAAAAAATAAAAATAACTAGAGGCCGAGTTGTTATTTTAAATATTATATATAATTCAGTAGAGCCTATAACTGCGGATTCCATATATGAGAAGTCATTTAGTGAGGGTAACAATATTGATTTGTCCACTGTTTATAGGAGTTTGGAATTATTTGCCAGCAAAGATATTGTGGATAAATTTGATTTAGGTGACGGAAAATATAATTATAAAATAAAGGAATATAAACATAAGCATAAAATTGAATGCAGTTGTTGTCATAAAAAGATAGAAATAGATTGTCCAATGATTCCAATAGAAGAATTAATTAAGAATAAAACTGGATTTGTGCTTTTGGAGCATGAACTTAAAATGAAGGCTGTTTGTCAAGAATGCTTGGAAAAACTATCCAAAACCAGCGAAAAATAATTATTTCAATTGGATTCATTTGTAGTTTCTAAATTTGAAAGTGGCGCCAGTGTTTTAACACTCCAAAGGCCGTCCCTATCCTTCTGCATAATCATTCTATATTTAACAATCTTATGTGGAACTTTATATTCCATACCTTGTACCTCAAGTATTGCATTTTTTGTATCTGAAAATACAATGCGATAGTAATCAACATTGTATAATTTATAATTGTTAAAAAAACCTGTAGTTAAATAGTGTTCTGCAGAATAAGTTATGTCTGTGCGTTTGTCGTTTTCAATATTATGTCTTGCTAAAAGGACTATAAAAACTACAATACAGAAGATAACTATTGATATATTTTTATGTTTGGATTTTTTTTTCAAAATAAGCCCCCCTATAATTAATATCCATAAAATGTAAATATATTATAATAAATATATTGCCATTTGTAAAGACTATATGTACTTTAATTTTGATACAAATAAAGGAGTGTTATAATGAATTTTTCATCTTTAGTTTTAATGGAAAAGGATAAAGTAAGCAATCTTTTTGTGAGAGAGCTCGGTAGCTATGAAGTAAGTGATGGAGCCGAATATGTTACTAAAATGTACTTCGATGGTGAAAAGGTTAATTTGTTTTTTGATACAAATAAAGATGTTGAAGAATGGGAGTACTCCGCTATTTTTGATATTTTTAACTATAGTATGTTTTCAAAAGATGGCTATGAAATAGAAGACGTAGATGATGAATACAATCCAACTTGGAAACTAAAATTCGATTTTTTACCAGAACATATGGATATGAAAGATAAGCTTGTAGAAACATGCATTCTTGTGGAAAAAGCTGTAAAGAATGTTTTTGAGGATATTAAAGATAAAAAGAGTTTATACTAAGGCATCATCAAAAAAATAACAAGCCAGTATTCTGGTGTATTTAGTGGTAGGCAACGCCTTCCATAACCATTACATATATCAATATGCGCGAGGTTTTGGCTCCTCGCCTACCGCAAAATATCCTCAGAATCTTTGACTTGTTATTTTCTTGATTGTGCCTAAAAATATTGAAAATAGCGGTGATAATCATTTATGGATTTTGAAAAAAAGCTAGCTAGTATGCTAGTGTATTTTCTCAGATGCCTTAAAACAAACTAATGCTAGGAGGAGAATGATATATGGATGAAATAGAAAAAACAAAATCAAGGAATATGATTGAAGAAAAGTATAAATGGAAAATAGATAAGATATACAAGGACAATGAAGCATTTGAGGCCGATTTTAATAAAGTTAGAAGTTATGCAACGCAAATAAGTAGTTTTAGTGGAAAATTTAGTGATAGTGAAAAATTATTGGAGTTTTACAAATTAGATGAGAAAGCTTCAAGAATATTAGAAAAATTATGCGTTTATGCACATCAAAGAAGTGATGAAAATACTGCAAACACAGAGTTTCAAATTTTGAGAAGCAAAATAGATGCGTATCTTTCTGAGTTTAATAGTGCAGAGGCTTTTTTTATTCCAGAAATATTAGCACTTCCAGATGCTACTATTGAAATAGAAATTAAGGAGCTACCAGAATTAAAATTATATGAATTTGCACTTAAAGATATTTTAAAAATGAAACCCCATATACTTTCAAAAAGTGAAGAAAAAATATTGGCAGGAGTTTCTGATTGTTTAGAATCACCTGGTAATATTTTTAGTATGCTTTCTAATGCAGATATGACATTCCCTAATATAACTGATGAAGATGGAAGAAAAGTTGAACTAACGGAAGTAAAATATAGTGAATTTATAAAATCTAAAAATAGAGAAGTTAGGAAAAAAGCATTTACTACTCTATTTAATACTTATGGAAAATATAAGAACACCTTTGCAGAGTCATTATCATCTTCTGTTAAAAATTTTGTATTCCAGTCAAAGACAAGACATTACAAAAATTCTATGGAATCCAGCTTAATGCCAAATGATATTCCAATAGAAGTATATACAAATCTATTGGCCACCATAAATGACAAACTCAAAGATTCTATGCATAGATATGTAAAGATTAAAAAGGAACTTCTGAACTTGGATGAACTTCATATGTATGATTTATATGTACCTATAGTAGATGTGCCAAAAGAACATATCGAATTTGACGAAGCAGTGAAAATCGTAAAAGAAGGATTAAAACCTCTTGGAGAGGATTATTTGCATATTTTTCAGGAAGGCATTGATGAAGGATGGGTAGATGTATTTGAAAATAAAGGCAAAAGAGGAGGAGCTTATTCTTCTGGTAGCTACGATACTATGCCATATGTGTTGTTAAATTATAATTATGAATTGAATGATGTTTCAACACTAGCTCATGAGATGGGTCATTCAATACACTCATATTATTCAAGGAAAAATCAACCTTATATATATGCAGATTATTCATTGTTTTGCGCAGAGGTTGCGTCAACTACTAATGAATGTTTACTTATAAACCACTTAATAAATAAAGAGCAAAATAAAGAGAAAAAACTGTATTTTGTAAATCAACAGCTTGAACAAATAAGAACTACTGTGTTTAGGCAAGTTATGTTTGCTGAATTTGAAAAAGTAATACATGAAAGTATAGAAAATGGTTCACCTCTTTCAGGGGAAGATTATTGTAAAATATGGCATGAACTCAATGTGAAATATTTTGGCAAGAATATGATTATAGATAATGAAATAGATATGGAATGGGCAAGAATACCTCATTTTTATAGTGATTTTTATGTGTATCAATATGCTACTGGATATTCGGCAGCTAATTCATTTTGCAATATGATACTTAATGGTGAAAAAGATGCAGTACTTAAGTATAAAGAATTTTTAAAGAGTGGTGCCAGTGATTATCCAATCGAGGTATTAAAAAGAGGCGGAGTTGATATGACAACACCAAAACCACTTGAAGATACTATTGATAGATTTAATAAACTATTGGATATGCTGGAAAGTGACAGGCAAGATACAAGTAACAAGTAACAAGTAACAAGTAACAAGTAACAATTGACAATTGAAAGTTAATGTCGATTTTACGTAGCAAATCCATGTAAAATCAGCATTAACTTTTTGGATTTTGTGAACACAGTGAAGAAAAGCATCCTTTAATCTCAATTTTTAATTCTTAACTTTCTTATTTTGACACAACTTCATTTATCAATTTTTATGGTTATTCATATATATTCAAGTAGTACTTGAATGGTTTTATTAATCAATTTAAAATAAAACGAAAACAAGTATCTTGTTAAATATTACATAATGATGTAATATTGTAAGAAGTACTTGAGAATTTTAGTCTTTTCATGTGAAGGAGATTTTTATGAGATTAGAGTTTATGGATAATGTTAATGAAAATGAAGTTTTAGGAAAAAATATATATACTAATGAAGGCACTATATTGCTAAGATCGGGTATTAAATTGAATAATAGATTTATACAAAGACTTAAGGAAATAGGAGTTTCTTATGTTTATATAGAAGATGATAGGTTCGCTGATGTAGATATTTACGATGATAAATTGGTAGAACTTAAAAGTTTGACAATGAAGAACATGTCAAAAATAGTAAAAAATATTTGTAATAACGATAAGACAAACATAAGGGAATCGATAAAAGTATTAGAAGAGTTAATTAATTATATTATGGAGACTGGAGATATAAATAGTTTTCTTTTTGATATAAAGACCTATGACAATTATACATATCTTCACTGTATTGATACATGCGTAATGTCAACATTCTTGGGACTTAACATGAATTTTAATTCCAATGAATTGAGAGAGCTAGGTACGGGAGCGATTCTTCACGATATCGGCAAAACAAAGGTCCCATATGCTATAATAAATAAAAAGGGGTCTTTAACGGATGATGAATTTAAGGAAATAAGGAAGCATCCTATTTATGGAAAAGAAATTTTGGAAAAAAACTATACAATATCTGATAATACAATTAGAGTAGTATCAGAACATCATGAAAGATTTGATGGAAAAGGTTACCCATATGGATTAAGTGGAAATTCTATATCTAAATTTGGAAGAGTAGCCTGTGTGTGTGACGTATATGCTGCAGTTGCAAGCAATAGGAGCTATAGGAAGAGATTTAAACCTAATGATGCCTACGAACTTATTTTGGCTGGTAGTGGAAATATGTTTGACAGTAAAATTGTAAATAAATTTAAAAATACTTTTTCCGTTTACCCATTAGGAAGTCATGTGATTTTATCTAATAAGGTTGAAGGATATGTAATAAGGCAAAATGGTGGATTTCCTGATAGACCAATTATAAGAGTTTTGAATGTTAATTGCACAAAAAAATCAGAAAGGTTTTATGAGATTGACTTAATATGTAACAATGATATTACAATAGAAGATATAGTATAATTAGTGATATTAATGGGATTTATGTAATGAATAATAAAATAATAGTAATTTAATTGTAATGGAATATTTAAAATTAATAAATTTTTTATTAAAATGGAGAATATTATGAATAAAAAAACAAGATTACTTATTGAAAGTCTTAGCAGGCAGTATAATTATCAAATAACAGAGCTTAAATGTGGAAATGATTATTTATGGGGAGTTATAAATAGTGAAATTTCTCCAAAAAAAGTTTTTGTATTTTTTGAGAATAATCAGCGTAAACAATTAGATATAATTATAAATGATTTAGAAATCAACCATAAAGAGAGTATAGAGTATGTTAAGGTCTTAATAACCAAAAGTAATTCTCATGTGAACCTAGATGAAAATAGACTTATAGCACTAAATATTAATAAAAATAAAGTTTTATATATTTCAACAGATATGGATGGCAGGGCTGGGGAAATAGAAAATATTATAAATTCTCAAAAACCACATGAAAATCCAGCTGACTATTTAGTTACATATTTTATTATAGCAATCAATATTGTGATATTTTTAATATCTGCATATTTTTCAGGTAACATATTTAATATAGATTCCAATGTATTAATCGCCATGGGAGCGAAGGACAATGCACTTATTAGTAGTGGTCAGTATTACAGACTTTTAACTAGTGAATTTTTGCATGAGGGTATTGTTCATATTACAATGAATATGTATTCACTATATATAGTAGGAAAATTGGTTGAAAAAATTTATGGAAAATCAAGATATATAGTGATTTATATTGTTTCGGCCATATGTGCATCTTCCTTAAGTTATTTATGCAGTAGTTCTATGTCAATAGGAGCTTCTGGAGCAATATTCGGCATAATGGGAGCAACTCTCGTAATGGCATACAAACTTAGAGACAGGATTGGAAAAGGATTTTTAAAAAATGTTATAGTGGTAATAGTAATAAATCTTATTTTTTCTGTTTCAGTGCCCAATATAGATTTATTCGCACATCTGGGCGGATTTATTAGTGGAACGGCACTCTCGTGGATTTTATATAAAGAAAGTTAGCAAATTAAGTTAAAAAGCTGAGAGAAGAAGTGACAAGTGACAAGCTAAGTGACAAGTGACAAGTGACAAGTGACAAGTTAAGGAAATTTTGCCTTGGCGCAAAATAAAACAATTAGTTAATATAAAGGAATGCTAGTAGATTTGTAAACAAATCTACTAGCATTCCTTTTTTATTGATTCTTCTGCGTTAGCAGAAGATCTTCAGCAACTTGTAACTTATCACTTGTCACTATTTTATAGATTTCATCTGATAAAAGCGTCTCTTTATCCAAAAGCCTTTCTGAAAGCTCGTTCAAAATAGTTAGATTTGAAGATAAAAGAGTTTTTGCTTCTTCATAGAGTGAATTTAGAATATTTTTACACTCTAAAGTTATGTCATTGCCAACATTACAATCTATATTTGAAAGTTCTGAAAGATTAAGTAAACCTATACTATCGCCCATTCCATATTGAGTGACCATATTTTTAACAAGATTTGTACTTTCCTTAAGGTCACTGTAGGCGCCAGTGGTTATAAAGTCTTTAGAGAATGTTAGTTCTTCAGCTAATCTTCCACCTAGTAGAACCATGATTTTTTTCTTTATATAGTCTTTATTTTGATACATAGTATCCATGGGGATGCTTAAAGTATATCCACCAGCACCTTTTGTGCTTGGTATTATTGTTACCTTGGATAGTGTATCTTCAGGTAGTAGTTTAAGGGACAACAATGCATGTCCAGCCTCGTGAAAAGCTGTGATTTTTCTATCCTTTTCACTTATATGAGATCTATTTATCTTTTCATAACCTGCTAATACTATGGAGTAGGCTTTATCAATATGTTGATCTTCAATACGTTCACTTTTATCTTTGCAAGCTATAATAGCAGCTTCATTTATAAGGCTTTCAAGTTTTGCACCTGAAAAATATGCAGTTTTCCGTGACCAGTCTTCTATATTTATTTTTCCAACTGGTTTATTATTTAGGTGAAGT
This sequence comes from uncultured Clostridiaceae bacterium, assembly GCA_963725425.1. Classification (GTDB taxonomy): domain Bacteria; phylum Bacillota; class Clostridia; order Clostridiales; family Clostridiaceae; genus Clostridium_I. The sequence continues at coordinate 615,418 of CAVRYJ010000031.1, read as the reverse complement.
TGTATTATTTTTTTTCTGGCACTTAAATCAGGAAGTGATATTTCAATATGTCTGTCAAATCTACCTGGCCTTAAGAGAGCAGAGTCTAGCATATCTAATCTGTTTGTGGCAGCAATAACAACTATTCCTTCTTTTTCATTGAAACCAGACATTTCTGTTAGCAATGCGTTAAGGGTTTGATCTCTCTCGTCTGAACCACCAGAACTGCCTCCAGATCTTTTTTTACCAATAGCATCTATTTCATCTATAAAAATAACAGCTTTACCATTTGTTCTTGCTTTTTTAAAAAGCTGTCTTATTCTACTGGCACCTACACCTACATAGATTTGAATAAAATCAGAACCAGTCATAGCATAAAAAGGAACTTTTGCTTCACCGGCTACGGCTTTTGCTAAAAGGGTTTTACCGGTACCAGGCTCACCATAAAGAATGATTCCCTTTGGCATCCTTGCACCATAATGAGAATATTTTTCTGGATTTTTTAGAAAATCAACGATGTCATTTACGCTCTCTTTTGCCTCTTCATTCCCGGCCACGGAGTTAAAGTCAAAAGTTGTGCTCTCCTCTGGGGTTATATCTAAAGAGTCTACTGCAAATAATTTTTTATGGGTAAAAGATTTGGATTTTACCATCATGAATATTGCAATTATCAAGGAAATAACAAGAACTAATATTGGTAATATTTCAATAGTAGGATAATAAGGTGTCTCAGATACTTGAATATTATCTTCTAGTAACTGTTCCTTAAAATTTGCTACTCTAGGATTATCTGTTTGATAAATTGTACCATTTTTAAGTTTTACATCTATTTTGGGTGAATTTGTAACAAATACTTCATCAACCAGATTGCTGGATATATCTTTACGAAAATATAAGTATTGTTTGTCAATGGACTTAATACCTGCAAAATTAATTATACCAAGCATTATCAAAGATATAATACTTATTGTAACGGGTATTAATATAAATTTATTTTTTAGCTTATTCACAAACGTACCTCCTATATTTTTCATATATTTAAACAATTATTATTCTATTCGCTAGTAGCCGTAAGACTCCCGCTTTTACAAGTTGTGAGTTAACGGCTACTAGGCGCAGGATTTTATTCAACTAACACTGAGATGTGATCAAAACCAAATTTTAGTGCAAGCTTAACTTTATCTTTCAGTAACTTAAGGATTCAAAGTATTTGTTTACATAATCTTATTATACACTGTATTATGTAAATGTCTAATGGTAAATAATTGACATTAGATGACTACTTAGATAAAATGATTAAAAGTTTTAATAATCCTCTGTTGATTTTAGAGTATTAACTAATATATTTATATACAACTGCGGTGGTAAAAAGTTATAATAAAGATAAAAAAATATATATTATACAAGAAGGAGAAACAAAATAAATGTCTAAATTTTATGCTGTTCTAAAAGGAGCAAGTGGAACACCGAATATATATGAGAGTTGGCCAGAGTGTCAGAAAGAAATTAAGGGAGTTAAAGGGGTTATATATAAAAGTTTTGCTAGCAGAGAATTAGCTCAAAATTTTCTTGATGTGCAAACAATCAATTGCAAAACATCAGAAACAGCTGATCATACTTTGCTTACTATATATGTGGATGGAAGTTTTAAAGAGGTAGTAGGAAATTATTCATACGGTGTAGTAGCTGTATTAGATGATAAAGTTATTTATGAGGAGAGTGGAGTTGGTAATAAAGAACCAGAGGCAGTTGCTTTAAGAAATATATCAGGAGAACTTACAGGTGCTATGAAGGCTGTTACATATGCTGTGAAAAATGGATATAAAGAAATCAACCTTTGTTATGACTATCAAGGTATAGAATGTTGGGCACTTGGAACTTGGAATAGAAAGGCTCGTATTGCCCAAGCTTATCATGAGTTTATGCGAGAAAATTCAAAACTTATCAAAGTTAATTTTATTAAAATTAAGGGTCACACAGGTGTAAAATATAATGAACGTGCAGATGTGCTTGCAGGAATGGCATTAGATGAATAACCTATAGAGTATGTTTCATTACAGCACAATGTTTTTGTTTTCTATAAGAGGAAGGTGTACACCCTACCAATTTTTTAAATGTACGGATATAATAACTAAAATTTTCGAAACCATTTGCAAAAGAAATATCCATAATAGATAAATTTGAGTCAATTAACATGTTCATAGATTTTTCTATCCTGAGATCTTTTAAATATTCAATAAAAGTTTTTCCGAAATTATCCTTGAAAAATTTACAAAAATATTTTGGACACATTCCGAATTTATTAGAAATGGTTTTTAAATAAATCTTATCATTATAATTTTTATATATATAGGAAGTGATGTCTTTAAGTAAATTTAATTTATTGATTTTACTAAGAGAATGGTTATTTACCTTTTCTTTAATAAGTTTTTCTTTTGCTAAAAGATAGATGATATTTAAAAGTGCTATTTTTGTTCCAAATTGATATGCCATTTCTTCTGATTCATTCAAATGAATCAGAAGTTCTAGCTGGTGGCATATTTCTTCATAGACTTTGCAGGCTTGGGGAAGTTTATTTGTGAAAGTGCTATCTTTATTATAAAGGGATCCAAGGTACGAATTTTCCACAAAATCCTTCATCTCAAAATTCAAATATTTCATTGGAAAAAGGAAGGCATAATATAATGTTTTGGTATCTTCCACATACATTTCGTGTAATTCTTCTTCATTTATAAAAAAAATATCTCCAGGTACGCCCATGTATTGTTCATTACTGATGCTAATAAAAAGTTTCCCGGTTTCTATATAGATTATTTCAACATAATCATGCCAGTGATGTGAAACAAATATTTTAGCATTAGCATCATACATATGATAAATTTGAAATGGATATAATAATGTTCCTTGTAGTTTTTCTTCTTTTAAAAAATTATCCATGTTGCACAATCAGCCTCCTTTTCTTCATTGTATCAAACTATTATATTTTTTCAATGGAAAGTTGTGAATATTATGTTATTTTACGTGAATATTTTGCAAGAATTAATGATAATATATTGATATTATGTTATTACAGAGTTTCAAACTGAAAATTTGATTTACTTATTGGAGGCGGGTCTATTATGTCAAAATGGTTGGACAATGCTGTATTTTATGAAATTTATCCACAAAGTTTTAAGGATAGTAATTCTGATGGTATTGGAGATATTCAAGGAATTATAGAAAAATTAAATTATATTCATGAATTAGGTTGTAATGCAATATGGCTAAACCCATGTTTTGCTTCTCCTTTTGCAGATGCTGGATATGATGTTGAAGATTATTTGAAAGTAGCACCTCGTTATGGCAAAAATGAGGATTTAAACGAACTTTTTGAAAAATTACATGAAAAAAATATGCATATAATTTTGGACTTAGTACCTGGGCACACTTCAATTTCACATCCTTGGTTTAAGGAGTCTATGAAAGCAGCAGAAAACAAATATACTAATAGATATATTTGGTCAGATAGTATATGGGAAGATTTCAAGGATGTTTCTAATATCGTTGGATGTATTCGTGGAATATCGGACAGAGAGGGATGCTCGGCAGTAAACTTCTTTTCTTCTCAGCCAGCACTGAACTATGGTTTTGCAAATCCCAATAAGAGCTGGCAGTTTGGAGTTGATTCAAAAGAAGCAATTGCCACTAGGGAAGCCATGAAAGATGTAATGAGTTTTTGGCTAAACATGGGTTGTGATGGTTTTCGCGTAGATATGGCTGGATCACTGGTAAAAAATGATACTGACAGTAAAGAAACTATTAAATTATGGCAAAATTTTAGAAGCTTTTTAGATGAGAAATTTACGGAAGCTGTGCTTATTTCAGAATGGGGAGAGCCCGATAAATCCTTACTGGCAGGTTTTCACATGGACTTTCTATTGCACTTTGGCACATCTCATTACTTAGATTTATTCCGAGGTGAAAATCCGTTTTTTTCAAAAGAAGGAAAAGGGGATATATTTGAGTTTGCAAATAAGTACATGGAAAATTACAAATTAACAGATGGAAAAGGACTTATGTGCATTCCTTCAGGTAATCACGATATGGAAAGAATTAAAGAAAAACTAGATGAAGAAGAAATAAAAATAACATTTGCATTTCTGCTTACAATGCCAGGAGCACCTTTCATTTATTATGGGGACGAGATAGGAATGAACTATATAGAAAAGCTTACATCTGTGGAAGGTGGCTATGGAAGGACAGGTTCTCGTAGCCCAATGCAATGGGATGACACCGTTAATGCAGGATTTTCTGATGCTAAACAAGAAGATTTATACATCATGCAAGACCCAAGTGAAAATAGGCCAACAGTAAAAAAACAATTGGAAGCCAAGGATTCCTTATATAATGAAGTGAAAAAATTAATTAAATTACGGCTTGAAAATGAACCTCTTTGTTCTAATGGGGCTATAGAATTTCTATATGCAAAGGAAAGAACTTATCCATTTGTGTATAAGAGAACTGGAAAAGAAGGAAGTATACTTGTTGTATTAAACCCTTCAAAGGAAGAAGTTTCATGTAAGGTAAATATCAATTCAAGTTATGAATTAATTTATTCAAATAATGGTGTTGCATTCATAGATAATGATACTATAGTTGCTCCACCTTGTTCCGCAAGTATATACCAACTTACTCAGACAATGTAGTGAGTAGAGTTTATCTTGGAACAATTTATAATGTAGTCTAATAATAATTATTATTTTGTGTGGAGGAATAGGAATGTTTAACTTTGATTTTGGCAAGGCTTTTTGGATTTATAAACCTAAAAAATATGAGATTAAAAACAATAAAATTGCTATTACAACAGAACCAAATACGGATTTTTGGCAGAGAACTTATTATGGATTCAGAAATGATAATGCTCCTGCATTATTAATTAAAACTAATGAAAAATATTTTTCATTTACTATAAAGACTGATTTTAATAGCAAAAAACAATTTGATCAATGTGGAGTTATTATGTATCAAAATAATAATAATTGGACTAAAGCTTCTATTGAATATGAAAACGAAAAATATCAAAGGTTAGGTAGTGTAGTTACTAATAATGGATTTTCGGATTGGGCAACCACTGATATAAAAGGCAATATTAAGTCAATGTATTATAGATTGAGTCGTAGGGAAAGTGATTTCTGCATTGAAAATTCATTGGAAGGCAAAGAATTTAAACAAATGAGGATTTTTCATTTATTCCAAGGGGATAAAGAAGTTAGTTTTGGTGTATATGCTTGTAGTCCTTCAAAATCCACCTTTGAAGCAATATTTTCTGAAATAAGTATATCTGAGTGCTTATGGAAATAACATAAGTGACACTCCAAATTTCTAATTTGGTCAGTGGAACTTACTCAGCGAGCACAGCGAGCACAGCGAGTCGAGTTTCCATTAAAAAACGATGATTTTCTAACTAGAAAAGAGTATATCACCAACGATAACTTAAATATCATAAATGAGAATCATAATTTCACATTTTGTCAGTCGAACTTACTCAGCGAGTGGAGTTTCCTAAAAAAACTCCTGTATATAGCTAAACTTTGATAAAAGGTGAATAAATAATAAAGCAGGAGAACCTCAGATGATGGGGTTCTCCTGCTTTATTATTTTGGCTGCAATTAGAATATAGTAATGATTGATAAAATGAGATACAAAATAAGAATAATTTGACAAAAGAACGTATGTTTGGTATTGTTTTATAGAAATATTCAAATAATAGGAAGCCAATATTAATGAATAAAGAAATGAAAGGAGAAGAAAAGAATGGAATGTAAGATGAAAAATATATCTATAAATTATGAGGTAGTAGGTAGTGGAAAAGCAATTATTATGTTACATGGTTCTCCAGTAGATCATAGATTAATGTCAGGATGTATGGAGCCTGTATTTAATAACAAAGATGGATATAAAAGAATATATATGGACTTACCAGGAATGGGAAAAACTAAAGGTGAAAATTGGATTACAAATATAGATACAATGTTAGAAGTGGTAATTAATTTTATTGAAAAAGTTATTCCAAATGAAAATTTTTTAATTGCAGGTGAATCTTTTGGTGGATATTTGGCAAGAGGAATAGTATATAAAATGAAAGATAGAGTAGATGGGCTATTCCTATTATGTCCTTCTATTACAAGAAATTTAAAAAAACGCAATATTCCATCACATATTATTTTAAAGAGAGATGATGAGTTATTATCACAACTTGAACCATCCGATGCAGAAGGTTTTTCTTCGATACAAGTAGTACAAAGTAAAAGCATTTGGGAGAGGTATAGAGATGAAATACTGTCTGGTATAAAGGTGGCAGATATTGATTTTTTAGAAAATATTGATGCCAGTGGATATGATTTTTCTTTTGATGTAGATAATATGGAGGAAAAATTTAATAAACCCACGCTTATTCTATTAGGACGTCAAGATTCATGCGTAGGCTATAAAGATGCTTGGGATATTTTAGATAAATATCCAAGAGCAACTTTTGCAGTACTAGATAGAGCAGGACATAATTTGCAGATAGAGCAGGAAGAACTATTTAATTCATTAGTTAAAGAATGGCTTGAAAGATAAGTGAGACTCCAAATTTCCAATTTGGTTAGTCGAACTTACTCAGCGAACGCAGTGAGTCGAGTTTCCATTAAAAAATCAGGATTTTCTAGCTTTTGAAGAACATTAGACTTACGAGACTCCAAATTTCCAATTTGGTTAGTCGAACTTACTCAGCGAACGCAGTGAGTCGAGTTTCCATTAAATGAGAATCAAAATTTCATATTTTGTTATTCGAATTTACTCAGCGAGTGCAACGAGTCGAGTTTCCATTAAAAACGTAGCAATTTATAGCTAGAAAAAGTATTTAAAAGCAATAAATAAGATATCAAACAATAGAAAGCTAAAATTTCAATTTTGTCAGTGGAATTTACTCAGCCAGCACATGAAGTATAACAATAGTATTGGAGAAACCTCATATTATTTTACCTATTGCTTGTCTTTTTAGGAAATAATTTATCTTTGTAGTATGAATCAGCTTGATAAATTACGGCTAAAGGATTATGGCATAAAACTCTGTCCTTTACTGCAAAAATAGTTATAGGAGCTGCTGAGTATTTTATGAATAAAGAATCATGACCAACGCATAGGCCTATAACAATATTTAGGTCTGTTTTGGCTTCATTTAAAAATACGGCTTGACCAATTGGATTACACATAGCTACCTTGCTTGTAGCATCTACATTGATTAACGCTCTGGAAATATGCCCATTTTTACAAATAACTGAAATTACTTCAAAGCCATTATAAGATAGTACTTTACTTACAACTTTGCTTTCATTGGCGAGACCAATGCAAAAGGCTAGACCGATTTTGATATAACCACACTTTTTTGCGAAAGCTATAGTTTCTTCGAGTCTTGTCTTTTCCCCGTAACATTCGCTTACAACTAAGGATGAGGCCTTAGCAAGTTTGTAATTTTCTTCATTATTATATAATGATTTTATACCATCCATTTTTTCACTTACACATGGACAATTTTTTGGAGCATTATTTAATTCACCACTGCTACATACGTGGATAGAACATAAGGCACAATTATACATAACAATATCCCCCTTTATGGTTTCATTTTTTTTATAGTAATTGTCACAAAATGTGTTAACATATATAATATAATTCAAATTTGTAATATGTTAAAGGGACAGATTTTTTTAATCTAAGGGTACAGAAGGAGACTGATGTCATGTTTTCATTTACTCCACTTATAGATAATACAATAGATAAACCAATATATTACCAATTATATGAATGTATAAAGAAAGAAATTATATATGGAAATATTAAAGGAAATGAAAAATTACCACCCCTTAGAAAACTGTCGAAACAACTTGAGCTCAGTAAAAATACTATCCAAGCTGCATATGAGCAACTTTATGCTGAAGGATATATTAAAAGAATTCCTAAAGTTGGCTACTTGGTTGAAAATATCAAATCTGATTTATTAAAAGTACCAAAAGTTTTTAATTCTACAAGCTTAGTGGATGAAAATACTGATAGTTCAAAAAAATTTAAATATGATTTTGCACCACGATATACGGATAAAGCTTGTTATAACATAAAACCATGGAAAAACATAATAAATTCAATAATAAATGAGGAATTTGAGAGTCTTTTAAGCTACGGTGATCCACAGGGAGAATATGAACTACGCTGTGAACTTGCAAAATATGTATATGAAAATAGAGGTGTACATTGTAAGCCAAACCAAATTGTTGTGGGTGCAGGAACACAGTATTGTTTGAATTTGATTTGCCAGGTGCTTAGAGAAAATTTTAATAGCATTGGGATGGAGGAACCTGGAAGCAACTATATACGATATGTTTTTGAAAGAAATGAATTTAATATTGAACCTATTGATGTGAGTGAGGATGGAATAGATGTAAAGCAACTTGAAAATAGTAAATGTAAGATTACATTTGTTACTCCATCTCATCAATTTCCTAAAGGTGTAATAATGTCTGTAAAGAATAGATTACAGCTTTTAAGTTGGGCACAAAATAATAATGGAATTATTATCGAGGATGATTATGACAGTGAAATGAGATTTGTAGGAAAACCTATTCCTTCATTAAAAAGTTTAGATAACTTCGATAAAGTGATATATCTAGGTACATTTTCTAAGATTTTTATTCCAAGCCTTCGTATAAGTTTCATGGTACTACCTTATTGGTTACTAGATATATATTTGGATAAATACAAAATGAATGAACAAACTACTTCTAAGTTGAATCAAATTGCATTAGCACGCTTTATGGAGAAAGGTTATTTGCAAGGTCATATCAGGAAAATGAGAAGACATTATGAAAATAAATATAATATTATTACAAAAGCAATTAATACGTATATGGGAAATAATATTAATTTAATAAGCAGTAGTGCCGGAATGAGGGTTATTCTGGAGATTAAAACAAATTCCACAGAAGAGCAAATTATTAATCTTGCCAAAGATGCTGATATAAAAATTATACCTATTTCAAAGTATTATATAGTAAAAAATAATTATGAGCAAAAGGGGAAGGTTAGGGTATTGATTTCGTATAAGGGAATACCTACGGAAGATATAGAACCAGCTATTAAGGCATTAAGTGATGCTTGGGTTAAGTGAGACTCCAAATTTCCAATTTGGTTAGTCGAACTTACTCAGCGAGCAAAGCGAGTCGAGTTTCCATTAAAAAAAGCAGGATTTTCTAGCTTTTGAGGAACATTAGACTTACAGGACTCCAAATTTCCAATTTGGTTAGTCGAACTTACTCAGCGAACGCAGTGAGTCGAGTTTCCATTAAATGAGAATCAAAATTTCATATTTTGTTATTCGAATTTACTCAGCGAGTGCAACGAGTCGAGTTTCCATTAAAAACGTAGCAATTTATAGCTGAAAAAGTATTTCAAAGCAATAAATAAGATATCATACAATAGAAAACTAAAATTTAAATCTTGTAAGTGGAATGTCCATTTTTTCTAGCCATAATAAAGGCGGATTTTGAAGATTCTGGAATGATATCATGCTATCCACTGAAGTCTCATAAATATCTCCAGAAACTATTTTTATCTTTTAGAAACGTTTAAAATTATCAATAGCATCTTTCAATGTCAGTACTATTTCTTTACAAGAATAAATAATTTCTTTAGCAGTATAATAAACAACTCTTGCTACTAAAATACAAAGTATAGTAGTAGCATTTAAAATAAACACAGCAATACATTTAACTAAGGCTACTGTCTTTTTAAAGATCAATACAAAGAAATCACAAATTTTTTCCATGGTTGGCGTCTTAGCATTTAGAGTAGTAACAGATTTATCTGATCTTTTCAGCTGGTCCATTTCTTTAGGTCCATTGTTATGAGCTAATCTACAAGTTATTTTCATTAATGACTTATGTATTTCACCGTAGATTTCATTATATTTAGCATTCATTATAACTGAAAATTTAGTTCTAGATATTTTTTTTGCACAAGAAGTAGCACAGTGGGCAATTTTGTTTGCTAAAGTAGTACTGCATTCACTAACTTTTTTTGCACAAGTAATAATACATTTTCCCGACCATTTTTTAAACGTCTGCCATTTAGTATTTTTCTCTATAACCTTATCCATTCTAATAGTAGCATCTTTCTCTATAATTTTATCTATCTCTATGGTAGCAGTAGTATCTTCAGTATTAGTAGTGTTGTTGTCATTCATTTAAATATCGTCTCCTTTATGGAACATATGGTGATATATGCAATTTTATAAAATCTCAGATATTATTCAACTTGAAATAATATTTATAATACCGTATTTTTTTAAACTTTGAATACAATTTATATTACATATAAATTGCACCATCTATGTGAATACATTTTAACATTTTTATGACCTCACGGGGGTGTTTTATGGATTGTTGTAATAAAGTTTTATCTTCGTGGTTCTTCAGTTTTTTATATATTATGGTAGCCTATAAGTTGAGGGTTTCTATATATGTTAACTCTAAGTAAAATTTTTTGGATATAGTTGAATTTTATGGCTTAATTAAGTATAATTTGTATATTAGTTAATGCTAATTATAATAATTTGATAATAAACATATAAAATAGTTTGTAAAATCATAAAGGACATATATTTTATTGTAGAAGGTGATAAGAATGAATTATAAAGTAGGAAGAAGTTCTAAAAGTGATTTAAAAGAAGCAATATCAGAGGCTACTATGGGGCTTAAATCACCTAAATTAATATTATTTTTTTCTGATGTTGAACATTTTGAAGGATATGCTGAACGAATGAAAGATAATTTTAATGACAGTGTTATTGTTGGATCTACTACTTTTGCTGGATTTTGCAAAGATGGAACTTATAAAGATACATTGATTGTAATGGGTGTTGAAGATGGAATTGAATGTTATGCGGACATATTAGAAGAGGTAGATAGATATCCATTAAAATATGTTGACAGAGTAACAGAATGTACAAATAAATTTCATGATATTTCCAATACTGTGTGTTTTGAAATTTCTACTGCTTTAATAAGTTGTGAAGAATTAGTTCTATCTGCATTAAATTCTGTACTTCAAATCAAAAAAATTCCACTATTTGGAGGATCAGCAGGTGATCGTGGTAGAGCGGAAAAAACAATGATTTCATTTAATGGTATGGTATATGATAATGCGTGCGTTTTTGTAATAATTAAAAATTTAGGTGGTAAAATCAGATTATACAGAGAAAATATTTATAAACCAACTACTCATTATTTTACAGCAACTAAAGTGGATGTAAGAAATCGTATAGTTTATGAATACAATAACAAACCAGCTGCAAAAGTAATAGCAGAAGCATTAAATACCACGGTTGAAGATCTTCCTAAATATTTGGATAGTTATCCTATTGGAAGAATTATTGGAGATAATATGTATATTACTGCAAACAAAATGGTTACTGAAAATTATGGAATGTCATATCATGCAAGAATATATAACAATTCTAAGATGGTACTTTTGGAACCCGATGATTACAGGAAGGTAATTAATGAAACAATAGACAAAGTAAAAAAAGAGGTTCCAAATCCATCATTAGCTATCATGATAAACTGTTTAGCAAGATCAATGCTTTTCGAAAAGAATGTATATTTAAATGAATTTGCTAAAAATATGAGTAGTGCTTTAGGAAATTATATTGGATTTGCAGGTTATGGGGAGCAGCTTGGTGAACAACATTTTAATCAAACAATGGTTCTAGCTGTATTCGAATAGGTGAAGGTGATAAGATATGAAGTGGTTTAAATTAAAGAAAAATAAAAATGTAAATTCAAATCAAGAAGTGAATTTAAAAATAGAGGAAAATGAAAAATTAGATCTGGGAAAAAATTTTAATTATGATAAGTATATTAATTATGGTGTTTTGCACATAGAAAAAAAACTTGCAGAATTTATGGATGAAGAAGTTAAAGTAACTCAATGTATTGAAGAGATTGATAATACATATTCAAAAATTAGTAATATACAAGATATGATTAACAGTTTAGATTCTAATTTTAATGATTTTAGTCAATATGTAAGTAAAATTGATGGTGTTATGAATCGTTCTGAAGTTTCGGTAAAACAAGCTGATGATAAAATGGGAACATTAGCAGATAAAATTAAGGGTACAAGCACCAAGCTTAATTCAATTACAGAAGCGTTTCATACATTAGAAAATAATTTCGGCGATATTCAAGATATGTCAAATAATATAACGAGTATAGCCAGTAATACGAATCTTTTAGCATTAAATGCGTCCATTGAAGCTGCTAGAGCCGGAGATGCCGGTAAGGGGTTTTCCGTAGTAGCAGATGAAATAAGAAAATTATCGTCATCAACAACAAAATTAGTAAATGGAATTGATCAAAGCGTTAAGAATTTATATGAAAATTTAAATTCGCTAAAAGAAGAAATTGGAAACTCTAAAACAGCAATCCAGGATAATTTTGAATATGCACAGAATGTTAAAGAAAATTTCAAACAGGTAACTGATTGTACTAATGAAGTAAAACATTTTAGCAAACATATAATTTTAGGAATAGAACGTACAAGTTCAGAGATTAATGGAGCGGCAACAGGGGTGGGATCTGTTGGGGAACTTGTAGCTTCTTTTGGTCAGGGATTAGATAAACTAAATTTAAGAATCAGCAAAAGATCAATTATTATTTGTGATATTATTAATTTTTTGCAACAGATTGAAAACATGTTAACTGATTCTTTGAAGAAAAAATAAGCTAACGTAGATAGTCGAGTTTTCTATAATTACCATAAAACTGAAATATAGTGAATGATTCGATAAAGTAGTTCAGTATATTGACAGTGAACATATGCATTTAAAACAGAATTGCCTCAAAGCATAATATACCATTACTAAAACCCTTGATAAGATTTCCTTCATGTTTTAAATTTTAGCTATATTATTTTTGATGATGACTAAAGTCATTATGAATATATATTTCAATGATAACAGTTCAAGCTTTTATCATTGATTATTTCAAAATTCCATGTAGCAGTATCGTAATTACCTGATTCATGGCTTGTTTCATAGTAATATCATTTTTGCTTAGAAATTCGTAGTCTAGAAATGTGTTGCTAACACTCTCTAATATGGTGCTTAGGATAGTTAGGTCCACATCACTTCTTAAAATACCATCTTCCATGCCGTCTTTCAGTGCTTTTTCTATTAGATTTAATTTAAAATTTTTTAGTTCCTGAATTTTCTCCCATTCCTCATAATAAAACTTATGTGCTTCATCTAATATACTAACGGGAAGCTTATATTTATGGTATGAATAAATTATAGAATTCAACCTTTGGGCAAAAGAACTATCTTGTTTTATAGCCTCGAGGGTGTAAGTTTTATCGCTTTCTATTATTTCTTTGAAATATTCAAATATAATATCATCTTTGTTTTTAAAATGTTTATATATAGTTTTTTTACTAATTTTAAGTTCTGTTGCGATTTCATCCATGGTGAATTTTCTTAATCCATATGCTTGTATCTTTTCAGCAGCAACTTTCATTATTATTTCTCTCATTTTATCAGCCTCATTCAAATTTTATTTCATTCCACTAGAAAAGCTTTTTTAGTTATTTTTACAGTAAATATACCCATTACACATATTGCTATTATTAATAATAAAGATATACTTTTGTGATTATTCCATAAGGCACCAGTAATCACCGAGCCTACAAAAGATCCAATATATTGAAAACTATTAATTATTCCATTTGCTGCACCTCTATAGCTATTTTCTGCAATATCATTAGCAATTGTCGGTATTACCGTAGCTAATAAAATATATCCTGTCATAAATAATATACTTCCTATCAATATAAAGTAAAAGGATTTATTATTAAAATAAAAACAGATGCCTATAGCAGTTATAACAAATGCAACTACAATTAAATATGAACTGTAACCTTTTTCAATAAATATAATGGATTTTTTCATACATATTATAGCAATAATTACTGCTGGCATAAAAATTTTCCACATACCATTAATACCAGTGATTTTTTCAAGATATATTGGTACTATATAAAATACTGACACCATTATATAGTTATTAAAAAATCCTGCTAAGTTAAGTCCTAAAAACTTTGGGCTTTTTAATAAAACTTTAATGCCATCACCTATCTTAATCGGATTTTCTAGCATCTTCTTAGAACTTTTTTCATGAGTTTCTTTTAAGAAAAATAATATGATAATCCATACTACGAAAATTAACATTGCACATACTAAAAACATTTGCCTAACTGATAGATAATTATTAACCAAAGGACCTAAAGCAAAAGCTGATGCTGCTGCAAAACCAATAATCATTCCTAAAATGCTTAAAGCTCTCGGTCTTTTTTTATTATCCACACTACCAGTAACCCATGAATAACCAGTTGCTAGAACTGCTCCACTTCCTTGTAAAGCTCTAGCAAAAATAAGTATATATATACTTTTAGCAAGGTAGGCAATGACTAGTCCCATTATTACTTGCAAAAGTCCTATTAAAATCATCCGTTTGTTTCCTATTTTATCACTCCAAATTCCAAATGGAATTTGAAATATAGCTTGAGTTAGACCAAAAACTCCTAGTGCTACTCCAGCTAAGGTTGCATTGCTACTTGTTAAAGTTTTACTGTAAATAGAAATAAATGGCATAATCATAGTCATAGCCATTTGCCTAATACCCAAAGCTAAACTTATTGTAATCAAAAATAATAATTCTTTACGAGAAAACATGCTATTTTCCATATTGAACACCTCTATTTAGATTTTGGAAACCTATTTGGTATATTTAGTTTCCACTATAGAAAATATACATGTTTTCAATAATATTGTCAAGAATTTGTTTTCATACATGATTGAATTGGTATTTTCTTTCAGATGCCTAACTTAAATGATTATGGTTACTTCTGTTCCATCACTAGAGTGTACTTCTACCAAGGTTAAACCTTTATAATCTCGTAACACATCAAAACCTTTTCTAAGCTCTTTAAAGTTAATACAATCAATATATTGTCGTTGTTCTTCGGGAATATATCTTCTAGCAATTGATACTCCAAAGCCGCCAAAACCTAGGGCGGCTTTTACCATGAATAATGGTGCTGGTATTTTAAAACTTTTTCCATTGTTTAACCTTATATATATCTTCAACTTTTCGCTTCCTTTCATAGGGCATATCACAAAATATAGCAGAATACTGAAAAGCTACCTTCTTAAGATGCTTAAATATATGGATGAAGTGGTTAAAAAAAATCATGAAATCATTCTATATACACTTCAACTATGTCTCCATTGCTGCTTTTCACGTCTACTATTTTTCCATCAAGACCGGAATCTATAGCTTCCATAATCATTTTTATATCTATGCCCTCTGCATCCGATATGCCTGGTATTTTAATATTATTAACAGCATTTCCTATAGCTTTCAAAAATTTAATTGGAATGTTCACATTTACAATATCATTTGTTGCTGACAAAACTTTAACTTTAAGCATTTTGTCTAGATTTTTGGATGTTGATAATTGTGCTAAATTAGCAGGCTTGTTAATAGCCTCAATAAGCTCACTAGCCTTATCCATATCAATTTTGCCATCCTCAACCATTTTTAAAATCCTTTTAATTTCCTCTTTCATTATTAAACATCCTTTCTAATTTTAATTTTCTTTAATCATATTTATTGCTTGCTCAGCTGATATATCACCTTTTTCAAGCATATCAAGTATTTCAGTGCTACTAGTTGTTAATTTCTTTGCCTCAGTAAAATATCCAAGAGCAGAAACCACTTCATCTAACTTAGCTCTAACAGTGGGATAGGATATACCAAGCTCTTTTTCCACATCTTTAATATTACCTCTACACTTTAAAAAAACTTCTATAAAACCAAGATGTTCTTCACTTAAACATTCAAATTTAGAAAACTCAAAGTCATTTTCAATAACAGTACCGCATTTATCACATTTAAGCTTTATAATATTAAGTTTTGCACTGCATATTGGACATTTACTTATCACTTTATAAGTCATAATTACTCTCTCCTTTTTCATATTTTTATTATAATACTCTATATTAAATAAATCAATAGTAGGATTGAATAATTAAATAATAATTGAATTTTTTATTAATATAATGAAACTATAAATTAATTATATTAATTTTACCACGGATAAATTCAATCAGTATTTCATGATTTATAACAAAAAGTAATTTTTGAATAATACATAGTTTTAGATTGAATTATGGTATATAATGTTACAAGACTAACATTTTAGAAAATAAAGGAATTAAGCTTCTAATTAAGAAGAAAACTCAAAAAAATGAATAAATAAACATATTAAATACCATATTTTAAAAAATATTTTAATTTAATTCATAGTTTGTTTTGTAATTAGTGAGGAAATTATGATATAATAGAAAATATTATCGGCATATAAAAAAATATGCTAAAATTTTACAAACGAACGTTATGCAAAGGAAGATAAAATATGGAAATGTTGTCTTTAGGCGAAAAAATCAAATCAAGAAGAAAAGATCTTAGTATGACGCTAAAAGACTTAGCTGGAGATAGAATAACTCCAGGCCAAATAAGTTTAGTTGAGTCAGGTAAGTCTAATCCAAGCATGGATTTATTAGAATATTTAGCTGGAGCATTAAATACTTCAGTGGAATATTTAATGGAATCGGAAGAAACTCAAGCTGAAAAAATATGCAGCTATTATGAGAACGTTGGGGAGGCGCACATTTTAAACAATGAACTACAGCTAGGTGAACAATTTTTGGAAAGTGCTATGTATTATGCAGAAAAGTATTCTTTAGATAGCAGAAAAGCAAGAAATTTATATTTACGTGGAGTAATAAGCACTGATGAAAATGAGATGGGACTAGCACAACAGTATTTTTTAGCTGCTAACGCTATTTTTATCAAAATTGGTTTGCAAGAAGAAGTAATCAATACATATGTGAAGCTTGGAAAGATAACACTTGATTTAAAAGCGTATCACTCATCATGTAGTTATTTTCAGCAGGCAGAAAAGGTTTTTCAAGAAAATGATATTGGAAATGATTTTTTGTTAGGCGAGATATATTATTATATAGCTCTTCTCTACTTCAAACTGGATAATATGGATAAGGCAATAAATTATAGTTATCTTGCCAAAGAAAAATTTTTTGAAATAAACAATACCAAAGAGTACGGAAAATCACTTTTACTATTATCTAAAGAGTATATTAAGAAGCAGGACCTAAATAATGCAATAAAATATTCAGAAAAATCGCTTGATGTATTTAAGAAAAATAAGGATATGGCATATATTGGGGATATAGAAAATGATTTGGGTAGATTATTCTATGAATTTGATAATTTAGAAGAGTCTTTTATTCACCTAAATAATGCAAAAGAGATCAGAGGTAAAAGTGACAAAGATTCAATTATTGAGACACTCTCAAATATTTGCGATAATTATATTAAGCTAAAAGATGTTGAAAACTCAAGACGAATGCTTAGTGAGATAATGGAAACTATATCTACACAAAATGTAGATGGCTTAATGAAATATTATTTACTAAAATATAGAGTAGATATTTTAGATAAAAATATTAAAGATGCAGAGAATACCTTGATTATGGCTTTAGATTATGCAGAAGAAGTATCCCTAACAAAATATATAGGTGAGCTTTCTATCACTTTAGGGAAATTTTATATGGATAATGGAGATGATAAACAGGCAGCTGAATATTTGAGCAAGGGTGTTGAAGCATTTAAACAACTTGGAGCAGTTAAATATATATAAGCGGAAAAGATAGGTGTGTGGAACATGGAAATACTATCTATTGGTGAAAAAATCAAAAGATCAAGGATATACAAGGGATATACTCTTAAAGATGTATGTTCTAATAAAATATCAATTTCTAAAATGAGTTGCATTGAAAATGGAAAAATAAACCCTGAGCAATGGGTAATAAAATTAGTTGCAGAAAAATTAGACATAGATATTGAGTATTTAGACAAAGATATTAAAGAGCAATTAGAGGAAAATTTAAAAAATATTTATTCCAATTCAATTAAATCTGAACATGAAAAAATGTTTAAATATAACTTAGAATATGCGGAAGAATATAAATATTATTCAATAGCTTTTGATATTATGCATTTATTATTTAATTATTATCTGGATATAAAAGATGTGAATTCATGTCAAGTTTACACGTCCAAATATTACAATTTATGTATAAAATCCGGTAAGGATAGTAATAGGTTAATCTATTATATGGATATTGGCAGGTATTTGTATATGGGAAATGAATATTTCCAAGCAGCAAGTTATTATAATAATGTACGTAAACAGTTACTTTTAAATGCCTCAAAAGATTGCAAGATGATCACAAATGCAATTTATCAGGAGGCAAATTGTTATTTACTTATGAAGAAATATAAAAAGTCATATGAAATAGTTATTAAACTTATTGATTATATAGGAAAATTGAATCAAGATAGTAATATGGCGGAAATTTACAATCTAATGGCTGTTCTTTCAATTAAAGTAGGTAACGATAAGTTTGAAGAATATGAAAAGTGTTCTTTTGATCTTTGCAAAAATAACATCAGTGAAAAAGCAATTTTTTTGTATAGATATGGTGCAGCTATGATTGGCACAACTAAAAATGAAAAAGCCCTTGAATATATAAATGATGCAATGAAGTTATATCCTGATGAGGATAAATTTGGATATGTAAATTTCATGCTTGATGTAATGCAAACTTTGATAGACATAGGAAGAATAAACAAAGCACGAGAACTTAGCGATAAGATATTAAATTATGCTATAGATTTGAATAATGATGTTTTTATTGAGAAAGCCTATTATTTTAAGGCTATAACAATAAGTAGTATTGAAGAATTTGAAATGGTTGAAATGTATATGAATTTGTCCATAGATATATTATTAAAAATAGGAACTAAGGAACAGATTTATAATAGATATTTGGAACTAGGTAATTTATATTTCAAAAATAACAATATTCCAGAATCATTAAAATATTTTTCTTTTGCAATAAATTTAAGTAAAAAGTTATAATAAAACTAACTATTTAAGTTATGTTTTGATGAATAGTATATAATTAAAGGTGTTAGTCTAACGCCTTTAATTATTTTTTTGTAAAATATTATTTTTAGGAGATGGAATATATGAATACTGAGAAGTTAACAGTTAAAGTTGGAAAGGCAATAAATGATGCTAGGTCTATCGCTATAGAGAATAATCATCAGAGTATTGAGATTATACATCTTTTTATGGCACTAATTTCGGATGAGGATGGTATTATTCCGAATATTTTCAGTAAAATGGGTGTAGATGTTGATAAACTAAAAATGGATATTCAAACGGAATTAAATAGAATGCCAAAGGTTCTTGGGAAAGGCGCTGATAATTCTTCAATATATATAACAAGAAAATTTGATGAATTATTTATTGATGCGGAAAAAATAGCTGATGAATTTAAAGATTCTTATATAAGTGCAGAACATGTAATTTTAGCAATTTTAAATCTTGGTAACAGTGATGGTATAACAGTTATACTGAAAAATAATAACGTATCTAAAAAGGAATTTTTACAGGCTTTATCAAAAGTCAGAGGAAATCAAAAAGTTGATTCACAAGATCCAGAAGGGACTTATGACGCATTGAAAAAATATGGGATAAATCTTGTAAGTGAGGCAAAAAAACATAAATTAGATCCTGTAATTGGAAGAGATGAAGAGATAAGGAGAACTGTCAGGATATTATCAAGGCGAACCAAAAATAATCCAGTATTAATAGGAGAGCCAGGTGTTGGAAAGACAGCTATAGTTGAAGGACTTGCACAGAGAATTGTAAAAGGCGATGTTCCAGATGGTTTAAAAGACAGTATAATTTTTTCTTTAGACATGAGTTCACTTATTGCAGGAGCAAAATATAAAGGTGAATTTGAAGAAAGGCTAAAAGCCGTTCTAAAGGAAGTTCAAAGTAGTAATGGTAAAATTATTTTATTTATAGATGAGATTCACACCATTGTTGGAGCAGGAAAAACTGAAGGGGCTATGGATGCAGCAAATATTATAAAACCTCTTCTTGCCAGAGGAGATTTACATTGTATTGGAGCTACTACCTTTAATGAATATAGACAATATATAGAAAAAGATAAGGCACTTGAAAGAAGATTTCAGCCTGTTGTAATCTCAGAACCAACTGTAGACGATACAATTTCAATTTTAAGAGGTTTAAAGGAAAGGTTTGAAATTTATCATGGAGTAAGAATACATGATTCAGCTATTATCGCGGCTGCAAAGCTTTCTGATAGATATATTACGGATAGATTTTTACCAGATAAAGCAATAGATTTGATTGATGAAGCAGGAGCAATGATAAGGACAGAAATAGATAGTATGCCAGCAGAAATGGATACTCTTAAAAGAAAAATCTTTCAAATGGAAATAGAAAAAGAAGCATTAAGTAAAGAAAGTGACAAGGCTTCAACTGAAAGACTAAAAATAATAGAAAAAGAATTAAGCGAATTGAAAGAAAAAGACAAGGAATTCACTTCAAAATATGAAAAAGAAAAGGCAAAAATAACAGAAATTAAAGAATTAAAGACAAAATTAGAAAGTGCAAATGGGCTTATTGAAAAAGCAGAGCGAGAATATGATCTAAATAAAGCAGCCGAACTTAAATACGGCATTGTACCAAAACTTACAAAAGAAATATCCGCTAAAGAAGAGCTAATTCATAATAAAAAAGAAAATTCCATTCTAAAAGAAGAGGTGACGGAAGTTGAGATTTCAGATATCATTTCAAAATGGACTGGAATACCTGTATCAAATCTTTTGGAAGGTGAGAGAAAAAAATTACTTAGACTGGAAGATGAACTTAGCAAAAGGGTTATAGGTCAAAGTGAGGCTATAACATCAGTAGCAAATGCCGTCATAAGGGCAAGAGCAGGACTTAAAGATATAAAAAGGCCTATTGGTTCATTTATATTTCTTGGACCTACAGGTGTTGGAAAAACAGAACTTGCTAAAACTCTAGCCAGAACACTTTTTGATAGCGAAGACAATATAATTAGAATTGATATGTCGGAATATATGGAGAAATATTCTGTTTCAAGGCTTATTGGAGCACCACCAGGATATGTTGGGTATGAAGAGGGAGGTCAACTTACAGAAGCAGTAAGAAGAAAACCATATAGTGTAATATTATTTGATGAAATAGAAAAAGCACATGATGATGTATTTAATATATTCCTACAGATTTTAGATGATGGAAGGCTTACTGATAGTAAAGGCCAAACTATAGATTTTAAAAACAGTATAATAATAATGACATCCAACATTGGAAGTAGATATTTGACTAATGAATCTGTGAAGGATGGTATTAGTGAGGAAGTTAAAAAGGACATAATGAATGATATGAAGTCAAGGTTTAAACCTGAATTTTTAAATAGGCTTGATGATATAATAATGTTCAAACCTCTAAGCTTAGAGGCTATAGTAAAAATTATTGATATATTTACAGAGAATATAAGCGCAAAACTTAGAGAAAAAAATGTGGGAATCATTATTGAGGATAGTGCTAAAAAAATCATGGCTGAGGAAGGTTATGATCCTATATATGGAGCAAGACCGTTAAAAAGGTATATTGAGAATAATCTTGAAACTAAAATCGCCAGAAAAATTATATCTGGAGAGATAAATGACGGCATGACAATAAAAGTGTCAGGTGAAAATGATGATTTAGTAATAGAAAGTTACAAAAACTTAATGAATTAGAATCAAGAAAATATGTTAAATTGTGCTATACTTATAACAATAGTTTGTACTAGTAGTTATAAGTATAGCTATATTTTATTATATCTGAGGAGGGAAAATATGTCTATATTAGTTTGTGGAGGAGCAGGTTACATAGGAAGTCATATGGTAGCTGAACTTTTAGAAAATGGTGAAGAGGTAGTAATTCTTGATAATTTTCAGAAAGGTCATATTGATGCTATTTCAGGTGGTAAGTTATATGTAGGAGATATTAGAGATAGGAAAATACTAGATAAAGTATTTAAAGAAAATAAAATAGAAGCAGTTATTGATTTTGCTGCTGATTCCCTTGTTGGCGAAAGCGTAGAAAATCCATTAAAGTATTTTGCTAACAATGTAGGAGGAACTATAAGTTTATTGGAGGCAATGAGAGATTATGGTACAAAATACATAGTGTTTTCATCTACTGCAGCTACTTATGGAGAACCAGAAAACACGCCGATTTTAGAAGGAGACAAGACATTTCCAACTAATCCCTATGGTGAATCAAAACTTACTGTAGAAAAAATATTAAAGTGGTGTGATGGGGCTTATGGAATAAAATATACTGCATTAAGGTATTTTAATGCAGCAGGTGCTCATATTAATGGTAAAATTGGTGAAGATCATAATCCCGAAACTCATCTTATACCATTGATTTTTCAAGCAGCACTTAAAAAGAGAGAAAAAATATATATTTTCGGAGACGATTATAAAACTAACGATGGGACTTGTATTAGAGACTATGTTCACGTAACTGATTTAGCAAGTGCTCACCTTTTAGCTCTTAAAAGGCTAAAAATAGGTAAGGATAGTGCTACATATAATCTTGGAAATGGGAAGGGATTTTCAGTAAAAGAGGTTGTTGATGTTACACGAAAGGTTACAGGACTTAATATTGATGCTGAAATCGCCCCAAGACGTGCAGGTGACCCAGCTATATTGATAGCTTCTTCACAAAAGGCAATGGAAGAACTTAACTGGAGACCAAGATTTAATTCATTGGAAACAATAATTGATACAGCTTGGAAATGGCAAAAAACACATGAAAATGGTTATGGAAGATAACAGAGTTCTTTGAATCAAGTGGGAGTATTATAAAGCCTTTATTTACAACTTCTACTTTTGAATATTATATAATGCATCATCAAAAAAATAACAAGTTAATATTCTGGTCTATTTTGTGGTATGCTTAATCGCCTACCGCAAAATATCCTCAGAATCTTTGACTTGTTATTTTCTTGATTGTGCCTAAGTGTTTTATACATATAAAATCGCTAAAATGAAAACGATTTTATAGTAAATATGTGAAACTATTCATTTATAATCCCAAAGACCTTTAAAATATATACAAATACTTATATAATAAGAGTTACATAATTTATTAAAATGATAATAAATTTATGATTTTGATAATACATATGAGAACTCAAAAAATATAGGAGGCTTTACAATTGAACTTATTCAGGAAGAAAACACTAGAAAGTATGCTTGACAGTGCTAAAAAAACTCATTTGAAAAAAAATCTTAAGACAAAAGATATTGCCGGCATAGGAATTGGAGCAGTAGTTGGTGTAGGAATATTTGTGGCAACAGGTACAGGAGCTCGTATGGCAGGTCCTGGAATTATTATTTCATTTGTTTTAGCAGGCATAGTGGCATGCTTGTGTGGACTTTGTTATTCGGAACTCGCAACTATGTTTCCTGTAGCAGGAAGTACATATTCATATGCATATATAACATTTGGAGAATTTATTGCTATGATAGTTGGATGGTGCTTAACAGCGGAATATTTAGTTGCATGTAGTGCCGTAGCTTCAGGGTGGTCAGGAACATTAGTAGGTATTCTACAAAATGCAGGAATAACTATTCCGCATGCTATTTCAGCTTCACCAAGTAAGGGAGGAATCTTAGACCTTCCAGCAATCTTAATAACATTAAGTTTAACATATATGTTGTACTATGGAATGAAGGAAAGTTCACATATAAATAATATTATTGTATGTATAAAGTTGTTTGTCATAGCTTTATTTCTATTTCTTGGTGCATTTCATATAAAACCTGTAAATTATAAGTCATTTGCACCTTATGGGTTTCAAGGTATTTTAGCAGGTACAGCAACTATATTTTTCTCATATATTGGATTTGATGCAATAGCAACTACAGCTGAAGAGGCTGAAAATCCAAATAGAGATGTACCACGTGGTCTTTTCATCTGTCTAGCAGTAGTAACTGTATTGTACGTTTCAGTTGCTTTTGTGCTTACGGGTATGGTTAATTACAAGAATATTATACCACAGAACGCAGTGCCTGGCGCACTAGCAGCAGTTGGAATCAATTGGGGATCAGCTCTAGTAGGAGTTGGAGCAATAATTGGAATGATTTCAACCATGATAGCAGTATTATATGGGCAAACAAGAGTATTTATGGTTATGTCTAGAGATGGATTAATACCAAAGGCATTTTCAAAAATACATGAAAAACATAATACACCATATATAGCAACTGCTATAACTGGTATTGTAGCAGCTATAATAGCAGGATTTTTGCCTCTTGATATAATTGTTGAATTTTTAAGTACAGGTACATTAGTGAGTTTTATAGTTGTATCCCTTGCAGTTATTGTACTTAGAAAAACAATGCCAAATGTTAAAAGAAAATTCAGCTGTCCTGGTGTACCAGTTTTGCCAGCAATAACAGTAATATGTTGTATAGTGTTATTAAGTAGATTAAAATTAATAACTTGGATAGGATTCCTTATTTGGCTTTGTATTGGAATAATTATTTATTTTACATATGGAATAAGACATAGTACTTTAAATGATTCGGAAAAAACAAAAGACTCGAAAGAAATCGGACAGCAATAGAGAATTGACAATTGACAATTGACTTTCAATTTTCTTAACTTTCTTATTTTGAAACAGCTTGGATAAAATAATGAGGGTAGTAGATTTGTTTACACAAACTACTACCCTCATTATTTTTAATTATTTTTGATTTTCTCTATTAATGATAAATTCTTTAGCTTTCAGTTCAAATTCATCATCCAAAGGTTCAAGTTCCACTTCACCATATTTTAGTTCTAGAGCTGTTTTAATCAATTTGTCTGCAAGCTCAGGGTTTTTAGATAAAAGAGAACCATGAAAATATGTTCCATAAGTATTTTTGTAAACAACGCCCTCAAAGCCATCAAAACCATTATTCCCAAAGCCAGAAATAACTTTACCTAAGGGTTTTGAATCATGAATATGAGTTCTTCCAGAATGGTTTTCAAAACCAACAAAGGTTTCACCAGTCTCCTCATTTTTAATAACAGTATTTCCAATAAATCGTGTATCTCCACCGTCTGTTCGTATATCAAGAATACCTAGACCATCTAACTTTTCACCATCAGGCGTTGTGTAGTATTTACCTAAAAGTTGATATCCCCCACAAATGGATAGGAATACTTTACCACCATTAATATATTTAAAAATTTCATCTTTTTTGACTGTATTAAATCATCTGAAACGATAGATTGTTCATAATCTTGACCGCCACCGAAAAAAACTATGTCGTAATCATCAGCCTTAAAGGAATCATTAATAGATACATTATATACATTTACATCGATATTTCTTTTAGAAGCTCTATATTTTAGTATTAATATGTTACCTACATCACCATAAACATTTAAAAGATCAGGATATAAGTGACAAATGTTAAGTTCCATTATTTTCACCACCAATTTAAAATGTAGCTTACCAAAGATTTTTAATAAGCTTTTTGCCGTGTAAGAATTTTCTGAAATTAATCATAGCTGTATAAGTGGCAAGTATGTATACAATTTCGCCTTCACAGTCTTCTATACTTTTTAGTAAAGTTTCATGGTTTTCACATATTGAAAATTTGATGTAATCAAGACCTGCCACTTTAAGTCTAACAGCCATATCATATAATCTTGATCCACCAACAATGGTATTTGCAATGTTTAGGTTTTTAAGTTGTTCAAAATCCACATCCCAAATCCAAGAAACGTCTCGTCCATCTGCATAGTTATCATTTAATAACATACATAAGTTTAAACTTCTATGGTCTAGTGAAACGGTGTTAAGGGCTTCATTGTAACCAGCTGGATTTTTCACTAATATTATTTTAACTTCTTTCCCATTTATTTGAATGGATTCTTGTCTACCAAAGCTACTAGCGGTAGTTTTGAGAGCACTACGTATAACTTCTTCATCTATTTCTAAAATTTTAGCAGTTGCTATGGCACAAAGTCCATTATATATATTGTAAACGCCAGGTTGATTAATTGTGTACTGGAAATCATTAATTTTAACTAAGGAACTTGAAGTAGTTAGTTCATCTATGGAATTAACAAAATAGTCAAGAGCTGGTCTTTTATAACCACACTTTTCACAATAAAATTTTCCTAAATGATTATATGTAATGAATTCATAGGAATAAGCATTTTTGCAATTTTTGCAAAATTTCGCATCTGCATTTATATCTACTACCGTGCTTTTGTTAGGAGAACATTCAAAACCGTAAAATAGTTGTGGGTTTGGAACTTTTAAATCTCCAAGTAGAGATTCATCCCCATTTAATAATAGAGTAGATCCAGGGGATTTAACTATACCTTTCTAATATTTTGTTTAAGGTTGTATATACCTCACCATATCTATCCAGTTGATCTCTGAATAAATTAGTTATTATTATTATTTTAGGTGTGACATATTCAGTAATAAATTTAAGATTAGCTTCATCAACTTCTATTACGGCATATTTTTCTGAAGTATCCTTATTAAATCTGTAATTATCAATAAAACAAGAAGTTATTCCAGGTTCGAGGTTAGCACCAGTACTGTTAGTAATTACAGCCTTATTGCTACTTTTAATCATATTGTAAATCATACTAGTAGTAGTTGTTTTTCCATTGGTACCAGTCACTAATATGATTTTATAATCTTTCGCTACTGTGCCAAGTATGTTTTTATCTAATTTTAGAGCTATCTTTCCAGGGAAATTAGAGCCACCTTTAAACAAAATTTTTGATAATTTAATTATTATTTTTGAAATTAAAATGCTGAGTAAAGACTTAATTTTAATTAGAGACACCTCCTATTAGGGAATATATTAGTATGTAAATTATTTTCCTATAATTTACACATGATTCAATAACAATTTTTATTGTATAACAATTGTAGTGGAATGTCCATTGCCTAAACATTACATTAAAACACTGATATAATTTTAAATTATACAGAGAGAGATTTTTGTTTGTAGTTGCCTAAAATATCGTTAACAGGAGAAACAGCTACAAAAGCTAAAGGATCTATTTTTTTTATAATCAATCTTAATTCAGTAATTTGATGCTTTTGCACTACAACATATATAAACTTTTTATTATGATGTGAATAGCCACCAGTGGCATTTAAGACTGTAACACCTCTTCCAAGGACGGTATTTACCTCTTCAATAATCTCTTCATAATTGTTACATATTATTATACACTGCCTTGATGATGCTATACCTTCTTGCATAGTATCTATTGTTTTAGAACGTATAAAACTCATTATAAGAGCATATAATACTGAATGAGGGCCCATTACTATACCAACGAATACATATACAAAGAAATCCTGTACAAGTAGAATATGAGATAATTGTACAGTCTTTAATTTGTCCTTAAAAACCTTTGCGGATATATCAAATCCCCCAGTAGAGCCACCACCCATGAATAACATAGACATTGATATACCTGATACAACACCACAGAAAATTGATGAGGTAAGTTTATCATTAATTGGTAGTATAGAAAAATTAGGTAAGATGGAACTTATAAAGTCAATCATTAGAGAAGATAACACGACGATTATGCCACTTTTTATAGCAAAGTTTCTACCTAAAAACTTAAAGCCAAAAATAAATAGTGGCACATTTAAGATAATTGAAGTTATACCTATTTTAAAGTTAAATAGAGTGTGGAGAGAAAGGGCTATACCAAGTACACCTCCAGTACCTATTTTGGAAGGTGTTAGTAGCAATGAAGCATATAATGAATAAAGAACAGTACCGACTATAAGCATTAAATATTGTTTAGATTTTGTATTCATAATATTCTCCTTAATTAATAATGTATAATAGCTAAATGCACGTATATATTAGCATAATTGCTCTATGTTTACAAACCACAAAAGAATTTAGAAAATTTTTAATTGTTAATAATGTTATTAAGTTGTATCTTTGTATTATAAATTAATAATAATGTAACTATATTTAATTGAATATTACAGTTCATAGCTGTAATATATATTATGTGTAAAACTTATTAAGAATAGATGGGAGAAAAATTATGTATCCATTAAAATTTGAAAATTTATATTATGAAAAAATTTGGGGCGGAAGAGATTTAGAAAATTACAGAAAAAATCTACCTGATGGTGAGATAGGCGAGAGTTGGGATGTTGCATGTCATCCACATGGTATGAGTATTGTTTCAAATGGAGAGTTTAAGGGTACTAGATTAGATGAACTCATAAAACAACAGGGAAAAAGAGTGCTTGGAGATAAAATAAATCTTGAATCGTTTCCTCTTTTAATTAAACTTATCAATGCAAAGGACAAATTGTCTGTTCAAGTTCATCCAAACGATGAATATGCCCATAGAGTTGAAGGAGAACTTGGAAAAACAGAAATTTGGTATGTGGTAGAAGCTTTTGAAGGTGCAAATCTAGTAGTTGGTACTAAAGAATGCACAAAAGAACAGTTTGAGGAAGCTATAAATGCTGGAACATTGGATAAATATTTAAATAG
Organism: uncultured Clostridiaceae bacterium; assembly: GCA_963725425.1. Taxonomy (GTDB): domain Bacteria; phylum Bacillota; class Clostridia; order Clostridiales; family Clostridiaceae; genus Clostridium_I. Next base: position 586,760 of record CAVRYJ010000031.1, on the reverse strand, counting down.
AATACCAGTTAAAAAAGGTGAGGTTTACTTTGTAAAAAGTGGTTTAGTTCATGCAATTGGTGAAGGGGTTATAATTGCGGAAATACAGCAAAACAGTGACACCACGTATAGAGTATATGACTACAACAGAGGTAGAGAAATTCATGTGGCTAAAGCTTTGGATGTAATAGATTTAAATATTAGAGGCCAAAAGAGTAAGGGATTAAAGATTGAAGGAGAAGATTTTGATAAGACTTACTATAATCTATGTGACAAGTTTTCTTTTGAACTTTATGATGTTAAAAACAGTGTTGTAGAAAATAGCGATCAAGAGAGATTTTACATATTCACTTGCGTAGAAGGTAATGGAGATATTAACTTTGAAGGTGGAAGTGAAAAGATAGAATCAGGGGATAGTGTTTTTATTCCAGCATATCTTGGCAAATATGAAATAAAAGGGAAAATAAAACTTTTAAAATCATATGTCCCTAACGTAGAGAAAGTTGAAAAAGAAATAATAAACAGAATAGAATTATAAAATTTCAGCTTTTTCTATAAATTGTAAAATTCAAAGAATAATAGAAGAATGGGGTGCGAAAAAAATATGACCGCAAATATCTTGATTATTATAAAGGTAATTATACTTGGAATAGTAGAAGGAATAACTGAATTTTTGCCTGTATCATCAACTGGGCACTTAATAATGGTTAGTGACTTGATTAATTTTAAAGGAGACTTCAGCAACTTATTTGAGATTGTAATTCAACTTGGTGCCATACTAGCTGTGGTAGTACTTTTCTGGGACAAACTAGTTGAATCATTTAAGACAATAAAGGATCCAACATTTAAAAGTTTTGGTTCAAAACTTTGGAGAAATTTAATTGTAGCATTTATACCATCAGGATTTATTGGATTATTAACACATAAATATGTTAATGCTCATCTTATGAAGGTGCTTCCAGTATCACTAGCACTACTTGTTGGTGGCATACTTATGATTCTAGTTGAGAACAAATACAGATATGGGAACAAAACAAATAAAATATCTGATATAACATTAAAACAAGCATTTATAATAGGATGTTTCCAATGCCTTTCTGTAATTTGGCCTGGCTTCTCAAGATCAGCTTCCACAATTATGGGAGGTTGGATAGTGGGACTTACAACAGTTGCTGCAGCAGAATTTTCATTTTTTCTTGCTATTCCAACTATGTTTATAGCCACGGGATATGAACTTGTTACCAATATGTTTTCATTAACTGCAATGCAGGGTATAGAGATAGCTATTGGCTTTGTTGTTTCTTTTGTAGTTGCACTATTTGTAGTAGAAAAATTCATGAACTTCTTAAAGAAACGACGAATGAGAATATTCGCTATATATAGAATAGCGTTTTCAATTATATTTTTAATATTGGCATTTACTAAAGTAATAAATGTATCGTAATAATATCTGTTGATTTTTAAAACTCGTGAATTATTCACGGGTTTTTTTTATTGTTTAGGTAATAATAAAGTTATTACCTATATAAAGGAGAGATATAAATGGATATGACGAGCAAAATTGATGAATTTATAAGTAATGGGAAATGGATAAAAAATGATATAGGAATGGGTAGAGTTCAATGTTGCAAGATAGTCGGGGATGAAAAAGAACTTCTGATTTTAATTGTGTCAGATACTTTAGATACACCAATATCTGTTAGTGTAGAAAAAATATTGGTTGTATCAAATCAAATAATATTATTTTATGATGGACAATATGTTCAAAGAGTTGAAAAATCTGAATATAAAAGGTATAAGCAGTTTTTAAGTGAAGAAGAATGGAATGTAATATTTAAGAAAAATATAATTAAGGAATTGATTAAAAATAAAATGATAAGTGAAGATAAGGGATTTTACGTAGAGATGCATGAAACATTGGAACGGTATATGAAAAATGGATATGATGAAAAATCAAGTGATATTATTTGCCATAAATATAATTTATAAATAATTGTGTAGGTTAATATTGTTGAAAATATCATTTTAATTTCAAGGAATATAATGTATAATTTAATTAAATATGGTGTAGGGGGACTGGTTATGTATAATAAAATAAAAAAAATTGCACTACTCACTGGTGGTGGGGATTGTCCTGGATTAAATGCTGTAATAAGGGGGGTTACAAAAACAGCTATTCTTAAATATGGTTATGAAGTTATTGGTTATACTTTTGGATATCGAGGACTATACAACAATCAAGCAGTTCCATTAACATTAGAAAGTGTTTCTGGAATATTGCATAAGGGTGGGACTATTTTGTACAGTTCCAACAAAGATAACCTTTTTGATTACTCCGTGGAAGATGGAGGCAAAAAGATAAAAAAAGATGTATCAGATACTGCTATAGAAAATTTAAAAAAATCGAATATAGATGTTTTAGTTGTAATAGGAGGAGATGGTACATTAACTAGTGCCAGGGATTTTGCTAGAAAAGGGGTGAAAATTATAGGAGTTCCAAAAACAATAGATAATGATTTACCAGCAACGGATGTAACTTTTGGATTTAATACAGCGATAGATGTTGCAACAGAAGCATTAGATAGGTTACATACAACTGCAGAATCACATCATAGAATAATGATACTTGAAGTAATGGGCAGAAATGCAGGGTGGATAGCTCTTGAGTCTGGAATTGCTGGTGCCGCAGATGTCATATTGATTCCGGAGATTCCATATGACATCAATAAAATAGTGGACAAGATAAGAGAAAGAGAAAATCTGGGAAAATTATTTAGTATAATTGTGGTAGCTGAAGGAGCAAAACCAAAATATGGGGATGTAGTAGTAAGCAAAATAGTTAAAGATAGTCCTGATCCTATTCGACTTGGAGGAATAGGCAATAAACTTGCAGTTGATTTAGAGGAGCTAGTTAAAAATCATGAAGTTAGATGTACCGTGCTTGGTCATATTCAGAGAGGTGGAAATGCATCAACTTACGACAGAATACTATCTACAAGATATGGAGTAAAGGCAGTAGAAATGATAAATGATGGAGAATTCGGAAGGATGGTATGTTTAGCTGAAAATAAAATTTCATCTGAATCTCTTGAAAACGTTATAGGTAAGACAAGAAACGTAGATATAGATGGTGAACTTATAAGAGTAGGAAGAAGTATAGGTGTATCATTTGGTGATTGATAGTAAATAAAATCTAAATCAACCGCTTTTCTTTAGAGTATAACGGCTGACACGCCCCTTAGGCATCTGAAAGAAAATAACAAGTCAAGAATCCTGAGGATATTTTGCGGTAGGCGAGGAGCCATTACCTGCGCATAGTGGGCTATGTAATGGTTATGCAAGGCGTTGCATACCACAAAATAGACAAGGATACTGACTTGTTATTTTTTTGATGATGCCTTACTAACGATTTTCACTAAAGGATAACAAAAGAGTTGCCCTAAAAATCATAAGAAATTGCAAAGCAATTTCTTATGATTTTTATAATTGAGGGTGGAAAATTAATTATTAGTTTTTCGTAACAAAGCGAAGAAAAACATTATTAACTCTCAATTTTCAATTCTTAACTTTGTTATTTTGAGACAGCCTATCTGTTAATAAGAATGAGATTGCGTCAAAACCACACCTGATTCCAATAACTATGTTTATATTGATATACTTTGCCGTGTGTATCAATTATAATAAATTAATGAATATATGCAAACAAATAAAGGATATAGGATTTAATTTGAATAATTGAGGTGTACACAGTAAACTAGTACAAATAATTATGGTATTATAGAACACGTCGCAAGAAACAAACGAGAAAAAAATAAATAACCAACTGAAATTGATACTGAAAAAAAGTATTGACAAAGGGTTTGCAATTGTGATATTATATAAGAGTTGCTAAAAGGCAACAAAGTGATCTTTGAAAATTAAACAGAAAATAAGAATTAAGTAAACCAGCAAATTTCTTTGAATCTTAGAAATAAGATTTAAAATATTTATATTAAGCGAAATGAGCTTAATCAAACACTTTTTTATGAGAGTTTGATCCTGGCTCAGGACGAACGCTGGCGGCGTGCTTAACACATGCAAGTCGAGCGAGAAACCTTCGGGTTTCTAGCGGCGGACGGGTGAGTAACACGTGGGTAACCTGCCTCAAAGTGGGGGATAGCCTTTCGAAAGGAAGATTAATACCGCATAATATTGTAGCTTCGCATGGAGCCACAATTAAAGGAGAAATCCGCTTTGAGATGGACCCGCGGCGCATTAGCTAGTTGGAGAGGTAACGGCTCACCAAGGCAACGATGCGTAGCCGACCTGAGAGGGTGATCGGCCACATTGGAACTGAGACACGGTCCAGACTCCTACGGGAGGCAGCAGTGGGGAATATTGCACAATGGGCGAAAGCCTGATGCAGCAACGCCGCGTGAGTGATGAAGGCCTTCGGGTTGTAAAACTCTGTCTTTGGGGACGATAATGACGGTACCCAAGGAGGAAGCCACGGCTAACTACGTGCCAGCAGCCGCGGTAATACGTAGGTGGCAAGCGTTGTCCGGAATTACTGGGCGTAAAGGATGTGTAGGCGGATATTTAAGTGAGATGTGAAATCCCCGGGCTTAACCTGGGGGCTGCATTTCAAACTGGGTATCTAGAGTGCAGGAGAGGAAAGCGGAATTCCTAGTGTAGCGGTGAAATGCGTAGATATTAGGAAGAACATCAGTGGCGAAGGCGGCTTTCTGGACTGTAACTGACGCTGAGACATGAAAGCGTGGGGAGCAAACAGGATTAGATACCCTGGTAGTCCACGCCGTAAACGATGAGTACTAGGTGTAGGAGGTATCGACTCCTTCTGTGCCGTCGTTAACACAATAAGTACTCCGCCTGGGAAGTACGGTCGCAAGATTAAAACTCAAAGGAATTGACGGGGGCCCGCACAAGCAGCGGAGCATGTGGTTTAATTCGAAGCAACGCGAAGAACCTTACCTAGACTTGACATCTCCTGAATTACCTGTAATAAGGGAAGCCCTTCGGGGCAGGAAGACAGGTGGTGCATGGTTGTCGTCAGCTCGTGTCGTGAGATGTTGGGTTAAGTCCCGCAACGAGCGCAACCCTTATCATTAGTTGCTACCATTAAGTTGAGCACTCTAGTGAGACTGCCCGGGTTAACCGGGAGGAAGGCGGGGATGACGTCAAATCATCATGCCCCTTATGTCTAGGGCTACACACGTGCTACAATGGTGAGAACAACGAGATGCAATACCGCGAGGTGGAGCCAAACTTCAAATCTCATCTCAGTTCGGATTGTAGGCTGAAACTCGCCTACATGAAGTTGGAGTTGCTAGTAATCGCGAATCAGAATGTCGCGGTGAATACGTTCCCGGGCCTTGTACACACCGCCCGTCACACCATGAGAGCTGGTAATACCCGAAGTCCGTGAGGTAACCTTTATTGGAGCCAGCGGCCGAAGGTAGGATCGGTGATTAGGGTGAAGTCGTAACAAGGTAGCCGTAGGAGAACCTGCGGCTGGATCACCTCCTTTCTAAGGAGTCGACATGGTAGGATAACTACTATGACAGTTTGTTTTATGAAATTCTTATTTTCTGTTTAATTTTGAGAGATTACACAGAATTGACTAGTAAGCTAGTCAATTTTTATTGGGTATTGTGCCTAATAAATGTAAACACCTCTGAAGATTTTGGGCTTATAGCTCAGCTGGTTAGAGCGCACGCCTGATAAGCGTGAGGTCGATGGTTCGAGTCCATTTAAGCCCACCACTTTAGAACATAGTTTTAAAGTGTAGAAAGATTGTACTTTGAAAATTGCATAGTAAAAAAACAAGTAAGGTAAAAAAATCATAAATTTATTCTTTGTATCATGTTCAATGTTTTATTAGATTGAATGAAGACTAAACTTTTCAATAGCAATATTGAAGGGAAGCTTCGCTTTAATGCGGAGCGTTGAATAACCATAATCTTTGATTTTGGGAATTCTAAAAGGTCAAGCTACAAAGGGCGCATGGTGAATGCCTTGGCACTAGAAGTCGAAGAAGGACGCGACAAGCTGCGATAAGCTTCGGGTAGGCGCAAATAGCCTGTGATCCGGAGATTTCCGAATGGGGAAACCCACATACTTAACAGTATGTACTGTATACTGAATTCATAGGTATATAGGGATAAACCTGGGGAACTGAAACATCTAAGTACCCAGAGGAAGAGAAAGAAACATCGATTTCCTAAGTAGCGGCGAGCGAAAAGGGAAGAGCCCAAACCAAGAACTTTGTTCTTGGGGTTGCGGATAGATCATAACAGTATAATATCTTAACCGAAGAGTTCTGGAAAGCTCAACCGTAGAAGGTAAAAGTCCTGTAGGTAAAAAGAGAAAATTACAAGATCTAATCCAGAGTACCACGAGACACGTGAAACCTTGTGGGAAGCAGGGAGGACCACCTCCCAAGGCTAAATACTAACTAGTGACCGATAGTGAAACAGTACCGTGAGGGAAAGGTGAAAAGAACCCCGGAAGGGGAGTGAAATAGAACCTGAAACCGTGTGCCTACAACCGGTCGAAGCACTTTTTATGTGTGACGACGTGCTTTTTGTAGAACGAGTCAGCGAGTTATGGTATGTAGCGAGGTTAAGCACTTATGGTGTGGAGCCGAAGGGAAACCAAGTCTGAATAGGGCGACTAGTTGCATGCTATAGACCCGAAACCGAGTGACCTATCCATGGTCAGGTTGAAGCGGAAGTAAAATTCCGTGGAGGACCGAACCCGTTGGTGTTGAAAAATCATGGGATGAACTGTGGATAGCGGAGAAATTCTAATCGAACTCGGAGATAGCTGGTTCTCCTCGAAATAGCTTTAGGGCTAGCGTCGATTAATTGAGTTATGGAGGTAGAGCACTGAATGAGCTAGGGGCTGACAACAGTTACTGAACTCTATCAAACTCCGAATGCCATATACTTTTATTTCGGCAGTCAGACTATGAATGATAAGATCCATGGTCAAAAGGGAAACAGCCCAGATCATCAGCTAAGGTCCCAAAGTGTAAGTTAAGTGGAAAAGGATGTGGGATTTCTAAGACAACTAGGATGTTGGCTCAGAAGCAGCCACTCATTTAAAGAGTGCGTAATAGCTCACTAGTCAAGAGATCCTGCGCCGAAGATGTCCGGGGCTAAAACTTACCACCGAAGCTATGGGCTTACGTTTAACGTAAGCGGTAGAGGAGCATCCTGTATAGGTTGAAGTCATACCGCAAGGAGTGGTGGACTGTACAGGAGAGAGTATGCTGACATAAGTAGCGAGAATTAAGTGAGAATCTTAGTGGTCGAAAACCTAAGGTTTCCTGAGGAAGGCTCGTCCGCTCAGGGTTAGTCGGGACCTAAGCCGAGGCCGAAAGGCGTAGGTGATGGACAATCGGTTGATATTCCGATACCACCAAACTCCGTTTTGAGAAATGGAGTGACGCAGCAGGATAGGATGTGCGCACTATTGGATGTGCGTCTAAGCATTAAGACATGTAGGTTGGCAAATCCGCCTAATTAGTCAAGATGTTATGGGGAGCTCTTTTGAGCGAAGTATCCGATTTCACACTGCCAAGAAAAACTTCTATCTAGGATTTTGGTGCCCGTACCGCAAACCGACACAGGTAGGTGAGGAGAGAATCCTAAGACCATCGGAAGAATCGTTGTTAAGGAACTCGGCAAATTGACCCCGTAACTTCGGGAGAAGGGGTGCCTGCTTTATGCAGGTCGCAGAGAATAGGCCCAAGCAACTGTTTAGCAAAAACACAGGTCTCTGCTAAAGCGAAAGCTGATGTATAGGGGCTGACGCCTGCCCGGTGCTGGAAGGTTAAGGGGATTGGTTAGCTTTCGGGCGAAGCCATGAACTTAAGCCCCAGTAAACGGCGGCCGTAACTATAACGGTCCTAAGGTAGCGAAATTCCTTGTCGGGTAAGTTCCGACCCGCACGAATGGCGTAATGACTTGGGCACTGTCTCAACAACGAATCCGGCGAAATTGTAGTGCAAGTGAAGATGCTTGCTACCCGCGATTGGACGGAAAGACCCCGTAGAGCTTTACTGTAGTTTAGCATTGAATTTCGATATTGTCTGTACAGGATAGGTGGGAGACTTGGAAACAGGAGCGTTAGCTCTTGCGGAGTCATCCTTGGGATACCACCCTGACAGTATTGAGGTTCTAACCGGTGACCATGAATCTGGTCACGGGACATTGCTAGATGGGCAGTTTGACTGGGGCGGTCGCCTCCGAAAGAGTAACGGAGGCGCCCAAAGGTTCCCTCAGCGCGGTTGGAAATCGCGCGTAGAGTGCAAAGGCAGAAGGGAGCCTGACTGCGACACCAACAAGTGGAGCAGGGACGAAAGTCGGGCTTAGTGATCCGGTGGTACCTCGTGGGAGGGCCATCGCTCAACGGATAAAAGCTACCTCGGGGATAACAGGCTGATCTCCCCCAAGAGTCCACATCGACGGGGAGGTTTGGCACCTCGATGTCGGCTCGTCGCATCCTGGGGCTGTAGTAGGTCCCAAGGGTTGGGCTGTTCGCCCATTAAAGCGGCACGCGAGCTGGGTTCAGAACGTCGTGAGACAGTTCGGTCCCTATCCGTCGCGGGCGTAGGAAATTTGAGAGGAGCTGTCCTTAGTACGAGAGGACCGGGATGGACTGACCTCTGGTGCACCAGTTATCACGCCAGTGGTATAGCTGGGTAGCTATGTCGGGAAGGGATAAACGCTGAAAGCATCTAAGCGTGAAGCCCACCTCAAGATTAGATTTCCCATAGCGTAAGCTAGTAAGACCCCTGAAAGACTATCAGGTTGATAGGTTAGAGGTGTAAGTGCAGCAATGTATTTAGCTGACTAATACTAATAGGTCGAGGGCTTGACCAATATATTTTACTTTACTTGTTTGTATACTATGCAATTTTGAGAGTGCAAATTCTCATATTTACTTTAGAAAATAGATTGTTGGATTTTAGGATTAAAAGATTCCTACGTTTGAGAGTGAAAATTCTTGGATTTGCGGGGTGGAAGATTCCTAAGGTTGAGGGTTTGTTTTTAAAGGAAAGTAAATCGCTATGCGATTTGCATAAGCGACCATACCAAATCGAAGATTTGGAATGTCTGCTTAATCCAGTGATAATGGCTTAGAGGCAACACCCGTTCCCATTCCGAACACGAAGGTTAAGCTCTAAAGCGCTGATGGTACTGCAGGGGTAGCCCGGTGGAAGAGTAAGTCGTCGCTGGTCAATGTTCTGCGATAGCTCAACGGTGGAGCACTCGGCTGTTAACCGATAGGTTGAAGGTTCAAATCCTTTTCGCAGAGCCATTTATTTGATATAATAAACTTAGATTTTACTAAATCTAGGTTTTTTTTATTTGTATTTTTTTATCCCGTGGGATTTATAAGTTTGTATACGTCAATATATATGAAAAGTAAATTTAGGGGTGAATTTTAATGAAAAAAATAGGGACAGTGTCTTTAGCTTTAGGTCTGATTTATTATGGAATATGGTTAATAATGAAAAATACTAATCCAGTGATTGCAAACAAAATATTTAAATGGTGGCCAATTATATTTATAATGTTAGGAATAGAAATTTTAGTGCATTTTAGAATTTCAACAGAAAGTATAAAACATAATTTTAATATTGGCATTATATTTATTATATTAATATTCTTTTTTACTAATGTTTACTATGACACTTATGATTTTTTAGATAAAGGATTTTCGGATTTTAGTGATAATATTTTCAATATAAATTTTGATGGTAATATGAAAAGTATAGAAAGTAATAAAGTTATTAATACAACAAATAAAAAAATTAGATTTGAAACTAAAAATGGAAATATAAATATTAAAAAATCAACCGATAACAATGTAAGGCTTGAACTTACAATTAAGGTTGATGCTGATAGTGGTCTTAAAAAATATGATATTAATGCTGCAAACCAGGATGGTTTTGATTTAATAAATATAGATGAAAATTATGTTAAAGGGGTGGAGGGGACTATATTCATTCCAGATGGATTTGACTTAAATCTTATAATAAACAATTCTAAAATTAGTGATTATGATAATCTACCCAATTCTACAATGGAAATACAATCTCAAAATGCAAAATTAGAAATACAAAGTTTGGCTAGTGTTAATTTAGACACTGATAATGCAGACGTGAATATAAAAGATGTAAGCAATATAAAAATAAAAGGAAATAACATTAAAAATAATATAGATGGTAATTCTGCTAACATTGATATTGACATGAAAAATGGAGCTGTGGATATCAATAATTACAATTTTAAAAGGATTAAGATTAATGGAGATAATGCAGTAGTAAAATTGAATACTAAAGAAGAAAATATAAAGGCATTATTAAGTTGTAAAATGGGAAATATCAAATTTAATGATGAACAAGCAAAAAATGGAGAGTTAAATAAAAATACAGGAGATGGAAGTAATAGTGCTGATATTAGTATAAAACTTGGTTCTATAAAAATCAGCAGTCAGGAGTGAGAAGGTTGAATGATGAAGAACTAATGAACAAAATAAGAGCAGGAGATGAAAATTCATTCATTTATCTAGTTGATAATTATAAAAAGAAAATTATAGGATTATGTTATTCTTATACCAAAGATAGTCATGAAGCAGAAGATTTATCTCAAGATGTGTTTATAACTTTTTACAAAAATATAAACAAATTTAGGTTAGGATGCTCTATATCAACTTATTTATATAAAATAGCGGTTTCTAAATGTATAGATTTCACGAGAAAACTAAGTATTAAATCAATGCTCACTGGTTTCAGCAAGGAAAGCGTAAAAAGTGAGGATTTAGATGAAAAAATATATATAAGGGAATGTATAAATATGTTATCAAAGCATATAAAGATTCCCATTGTTTTGTTTTATTATGTAGGTTTAGATCAAAAAGAGATAGGTGAGATACTAGATATATCACAAAAAGCTGTAGAAGGAAGAATATATAGAGGAAAACAAAGTTTAAGGGTTATGTTTATGAAGGAGGGAATTATGTATGACGAAAAAAAAGTGGGATTCCATTGATGGTATTATAAGATCCTCTGCAAGTGAGTTTAATATATCCAATGATTATGATGAAACACTATTGAAAAAATTGAATATAAAAAATCAAAAGAAAAAAAATTATAGGAACAGGTTATTAGAGCTTATTAATAGACCTGTAGCAACAAGTCTTATTTTAAGTGGCATTATTATAGGTGTTATAGGAATGACTAATATTCAATATTCATTCTTAAATATAGAGGATAAGATAAGATTTCAGGCAAATGTGTATCAGGATGAGTGTAAATATAAACTTGACGGTGTAAAAAGTCAAATAGGAGAGTGGTTCTAAATGGAAAAAAGAAGCGGGTTTGTTACATTTTTAGTAGCTCTATTGCCAGGAGCAGGTTATATGTATTTTGGAATGCTAAGGTTTGGCGCTGAAACAATGATATTGTACTTTATGGTTCCAAAGTTATTTCATTATATTGGGTTTGGAGTTATTTCATATATATTTTCTATTCCATTTTGGTTGTATACTTTTTTGATACGTATAAAGTAGCAAATAAATTTGATAGAGGGGAAATAATTCAAGATAGAAGTTTCTTTTCAAAGAATGACATAAACAGTATAAATATAACCAATAAAGGATGGCTGACGTTTGCGTGGATTCTAATTGTAGTTGGGGTACTTGCTTTAGCAAATAAGTTTTTTATAACATTTGATATATTCTATATTATAAGACAGTATTTTGTACCGGCATTTTTTATATTGATTGGCGTGTATCTTTTAATAAAAGGTAAAGACAAATAGTGCTAAATTTATGCTTAATTTCATCTTCTATGGTTTCTATACCTGAATTACTTGAAAAAGCACATATAGGTAGGTATAATAAAAGTATCTACGTATATTGTGAGAGACTTTGAAAAGAGGTAAAGGAATGTATATTCTAAAGTATATTTATTTTGTTATTTTGCTATTATTAACACTACTTTTTAGATTGTATCTGTTTGTGTCTAGAAAATCCAAGTCACCAGAGAAATATGATTATTATGTGTATAAAATGGTGAATTTATGGGCTGGTCACATGTTAAAAGTGATAGGAGTAAAGGTAAATATAAAAGGTATGGAAAATTTACCTAAAGGAAATTGTATATTTGTTTCAAATCATCAAGGAAATGCAGATTTTTTAGTGCTAATGTCAAAGCTAAATACAAATTTAGGATTTGTTGCAAAAAGAAATATTAAAAATGCCTATAGTTCGTACTTGGATGAAAGATATGCATTGTGTATTTATTGACAGAGAAAATATCAGAGAATCATTGAAGGCAATAAATCAAGCAATTGAAAATGTTAACAATGGTTATAGTATGCTTATTTTCCCAGAAGGAACAAGAAGTAAAAGTCATAAACTAGGAGAATTTAAAAAAGGTAGTATGAGGATTGCTTTGAAGGCTAAAGTTCCGTTAGTACCTATTGTATTAGATAACTCATTTAAAGTTTTTGAGGGAAGTAAGGGAAAACTAAAACCAGCGACCATAAATATGTCAATATTAGAGCCTATTTACGTAGATAATTTGACTAAAGAAGAAAAGTCAAATTTCGCAGATGTAGTAAAAGAAAAAATTGCAGAAGAACTTAAAACATTAGCTTGAATTTATAAATATATAGCTTAAAACTAGGAACTAAATCTGTTTCTAGTTTTTTTATTTTCCATAGAATTACCAGAATGCTATGAATCATAAATGAAGAACCTAATATCAAATTATTCAAAAGTATGAATTTATACATTTGCAAGTTGCAAAAAAATATGATAATATAAATATATTAATCAATAAATAAGTGTATTATTATTAATTTTATTCAGCATTGTTCACAAAATGCGTTGAACGTAGTAGAATAATTATTAAATTATAAAATGTACAATATATGCAAGCAGACTATTAATTGAATTAATGTATTACTAAACTTGCAAATTGGTACTTATAAAGGAGTGGTGCTATGATGGATTTTAATTTCAACGTTGATGAAAAAGGCAACAAAATTAATTATGAAATAAAAAATGTTAAAGAGCCCAATCTGTACAGGGATATTTTTCCATATTCAGATGTACCTAAGGTTAAATTTGATGAAGAATCTGTAATCATGGACTTACCTGATAATATTTTTATTACAGATACTACATTTAGAGATGGTCAACAATCCATGACCCCTTTTAAAGAGGAACAGATATTGGAAATATTTAAATATTTAAATAAACTAGACAATAATTCTGGAATTATACGGCAAACAGAGTTTTTTATTTACACTAATAGGGATATTAAAGCAATCGAGGATTGTCAAAGGCTAGGTTATAAGTTTCCAGAAATAACTACTTGGATTAGAGCTAATATCGATGAATTAGAAAAAGTTAAAAAGCTGGGAGTCAAGGAGACCGGGATTCTCATGTCATGTTCTGACTACCATATCTTTAAAAAATTTAAATCTTCTAGAAAAGAAATTTTCAATAAATATATTACTATAGTTGCAAAAGCATTAGAATATGGTATAGTTCCAAGGGTTCATCTTGAGGATATTACAAGAGCAGATTTTTTTGGATTTGTGATTCCATTAGTAAAAAAGCTTATGGAAATGTCTAAGGAAGCCAATATACAAGTTAAGATAAGAGCTTGTGATACTTTGGGGCTTGGTGTTTCGTATCCATCGGCAGCATTGCCAAGAAGTATTCCAAAGATTATAAGTGGACTTAAAAAATATGGAAATGTTCCATCTAGTGCCTTGGAATGGCATGGGCATAATGATTTTTATCATGTGGTACCTGGAGCAACAACAGCTTGGTTATGCGGTTCTGCTAGCGTTAATACCACGTTATTTGGGATAGGAGAAAGAACTGGAAATTGTCCATTAGAAGCTATGGTTATGGAATATAGCCAAATAAAGGGCAATAGCAAAAATATGAATCTTAAAGTTATTACAGAATTGGCTCAATATTTTACTAGTAACATGGGATATGAAATTCCACCAAGAACGCCATTTGTGGGGAGTGATTTCAATCTTACCAGGGCTGGAATTCATGCAGATGGTATGCTAAAAGATGAAGAAATATATAATATTTTTGATACAAGCAAAATTCTTGACAGACCAATTTTAATTGCAGTTAATGAATATTCAGGGCAGGCTGGCATAGCAGCTTGGATAAATACTTATTTTAAATTGAGTAATGATGATAAAATAAGTAAAAAAGATGAAAGAATTGTGCAGGTTAAAAGGTGGGTTGATTCTGAATACGAAAGTGGTAGAAATTCTGCTATAAGTAATAAAGAGTTAGAGTTAGCTGTAAAAACTATATTTCAAGAACTTATATGTGTAGAAGGTAGTTATGCAGGGTAAGGCATCTGACGAAAAATAGACTAGCGTGATGAGCTAGCTATTTTGCATCAGATGGTTAATTTTCATACAAATATTTTAGAGAAATGAGGCTATAATTGTGAGTAAAGAATATAATTTAACACTTATACCAGGTGATGGAATAGGACCAGAAGTTACAGAAGCTGCAACGCGTGTAATAAAGGAAGCAGGAGTGAATATAAAATGGGATGTTGTAGAAGCTGGAACAAAGGTAATGGCAGAATACAATACACCACTACCAGAGTATGTTCTAAAGAGTATAGAAAAGAATAAAATTGGACTTAAAGGACCAATAACTACACCTGTTGGAAAAGGCTTCAGAAGTGTTAATGTAGCACTTAGACAAAAGTTTAATTTGTATGCCAATGTAAGACCTATTAAAACTTATAAAGGCATAAAATCAAGATATGATAATGTAGATCTTGTAATAGTGCGTGAAAATACAGAAGATTTATATGGTGGAATTGAACACATGATAGGTGATTATGCTGCTGAAACCATTAAACTTATTACAAAGGAAGCTACTGAAAAAATAGCTAAATTTGCTTTTGAATATGCCAGAAACGAAGGAAGAAAAAAAGTAACAGTAGTTCATAAAGCAAATATAATGAAATTTTCAGATGGTTTATTTTTAAACACTACAAGAAATGTAGCAAAAAATTACCCTGACATTGCGTTTGAAGATATAATCGTAGATGCTATGAGCATGAAACTAGTGCAAAATCCAGAAAACTATGATGTACTTGTTATGCCGAATCTATATGGTGACATATTGTCTGACATGGGCGCAGGTCTTGTAGGCGGTCTTGGAGTTGTGCCAGGAGCAAATATAGGTAAAGATATAGCTATATTTGAATCGGTACATGGATCAGCACCAGATATCGCAGGAAAAGGCATAGCAAATCCAGTTGCTATAATTTTATCTTCAGTAATGATGCTAAAATATATTGGTGAGACTGAAGCTGCTGACAGAATCCATGATGCTGTTGCAAAAGTACTCGAAGAAGGTAATAAGTTAACTGTGGACTTAGGTGGAAATGCTACAACTAAGGAATTTACAGAGGAAATAATCAAAAGCTTTGATAAGATTCGCAAACTTTTCAAGCTTCTAAAGCTTTTCAAGTTAAAAGTTAAAAGTTAAAAGTTAAAAGTTAAGGAAATTTTGCCTTAGGGCAAAATATGATAAATAGTAGGAAACAAAGAATTTTATAATCGGAACGATTTAGGAAGAAAATGCAACGATTGATTGAAAATCGTTGCATTTTTTATTTTTCAACAAATTTATTATTATTATTTTCGGATTATCTCACTACTTTGAAATGTAATCTTTTGAGAAAAAACGTGCTCTCTGAGAGAAAAAGCTTGTGTATAAATATAAATTAATGTTGTATAAATATAATAAAAGATATATAATGAATATAGATAAGCAAGCAAACTTAATAAAAAATATAAAGAAAATATAAATAAATATGTATATTTATAAAAAGAAAGGATGATTTCATTATGAAAGATAAAGTTGTTTTAGCGTATTCAGGAGGGCTTGATACATCAATCACAATTCCATGGCTTAAGGAAAATTATGATATAGATGTAATTGCAGTTTGCGTAAATGTTGGCCAAGATGATGATATGAAAGCTGTAGAAAAAAAAGCAATTAGTTCAGGTTGTTCCAAGATTTATGTTGAAGATGTGAAAGAAGAATTCGTAAAAGAATATTTATTTAAAGCAATCAAGTCAGGTGCAGTTTATGAAGGAAAATATCTTTTAGGAACAGCTTTTGCACGACCACTTATAGCGAAAAAGCTTGTTGAAATTGCCCATAAAGAAGGAGCAAAATATATTTGTCATGGTTGTACTGGTAAAGGGAATGATCAAGTAAGATTTGAAACAAGCATAGCTGCTCTTGATCCTTCTATAAAAATCATAGCACCTTGGAGAATATGGGATATTAAATCAAGAGAAGATGCCATAGATTATGCTGCAAAAGTTGGCGTAGAAGTTCCTGTAACAAAGGAAAAAATATATTCAGAAGACATGAATATTTGGCACATAAGTCATGAAGGTGGAGATCTTGAGGATCCGAGCAATGAACATAAAACTGAAATGTATAAAATGGTAGTGCCACCAGAGAAGGCAAAAGACGAAGCTAGTTATGTAAGTATATATTTTGAAGCCGGAATTCCAAAGCTTGTTAATGGAAAAGAGCTAGACCCTGTGGCACTTGTTAAATTATTAAATAAAATCGGTGGAGAAAATGGTATTGGAGTAATAGATTTAGTTGAAAACAGATTAGTTGGAATGAAATCAAGAGGAGTATATGAAACTCCAGGTGGAACAATTTTATATGCAGCTCACGAAGAACTAGAAAGTCTTACTTTAGATAAAAACACTTTTCATTACAAACAACTTATTGCTCAAAGATATGCAGAACTTGTTTATGATGGACTTTGGTTTACGAATTTAAAGGAAGCACTTGATGCATTTATAGATAAAACTCAAGAAAATGTAACTGGTACAGTTAAACTTAAACTTTATAAAGGGAATATTATGGTAGCCGGTATTGATTCACCAGAGGCATTATATGATGAAGGAATATCCTCTTTTGGAGCAAGTGATTTATATGATCATAAAGATGCAGAAGGATTTATAAAATTGTTCAGTTTGCCAGTCAAAATCAAAGCACTTAAGGACATGAAGAAGGCAGGTAAATAGTTATGAAGCTTTGGGGCGGAAGATTTAAAGATTCAGAAAGCAAGCTTATGGAGGATTTTAATAGTTCTTTAAGCTTTGATAAAACTTTGTATCACGAAGATATTATTGGTAGTATAGCACATGTAAAGATGCTAGGAAAATGTAATATATTAGAAAAGCAAGATGTAGATAAAATAATTGATGGATTAAATTTAATACTTCAGGATATAGAAAATGGAAAACTCCAAATTGATGGAGACTATGAGGATATACACAGTTTTGTAGAAGTTAATTTAATTCAGCGTATAGGTGAGCCAGGGAAAAAAATGCATACTGCTAGAAGTAGAAATGATCAAGTTGCGTTGGACACTAGACTATATGCTAAAAATATGGCAAAAGAAGTAATAGAAAACTTACAGGTATTATTAAATACCATAAAAAAAACAGGTGAAGAAAATAATTGTATAATGCCAGGGTATACTCATATGCAAAGGGCTCAAGTAGTTACATTTAAACATCATATGATGGCTTATTTCAGTATGTTCACAAGAGACGTTACACGGATAGAAAATGCCATAGAAATTATGGATTTTAGTCCACTTGGCTGTTGTGCACTTGCTGGGACAACTTATGGAACAGATAGAAAATATACGGCCAGTGAACTTGGGTTTAGCGGAATAGCAGATAATTTTCTAGATGGGGTAAGTGACAGAGACTATTTAATAGAACTTATGTCTAATTTCTCTATAATTATGATGCATTTAAGTAGACTAAGTGAAGAGTTAATAATTTGGAGTACTAAAGAATTTGATTTTATCCAAATAAGCGATGAGTTTTCAACTGGGAGTAGTATTATGCCTCAGAAGAAAAATCCTGATGCAGCTGAACTTATAAGAGGCAAGACAGGAAGAGTTTATGGTAGCCTTATGGCTCTTTTAACAACAATGAAGGGAATACCTCTTGCATATAACAAGGACATGCAGGAGGACAAGGAAAGCTTCTTTAATGCACTTAATACATCACTTAGTTGTATTAAAGTAATGAATGGTATGCTTGGGACAATAAAAATTAAAAAAGAATCTATGCTTAAAGCTGTAAAACATGGTTTTTTAAATGCCACAGAAGCTGCAGATTATTTAGTTAGTAAGGGCTTGGCATTTAGAGATGCACATGGAGTGATTGGCCAAATTGTATTGAAGTGTGAAAGTGATCATAAACCAATAGAAGAACTTACTATAAAGGAACTTAAAGAATTTAGTGAGCTATTTGATGAAGACATATACAAGTTTATTGATTATGAGAATACAATAAGCCGTGGAATAAAAAAGGCAATGAACTAGCAAGGAAGCAGGAGATTTATTTTCCTGCTTTTTTATTATATAATATTATAATAAAAAAGAGGTGAAGAAATTTTATGAATTTTAAATTGAAATAAATTTACAGATTACGTCTGGTTTGCAAATTCATTGAATGGATACAAAAGCCTTACTAATAATCTATTTTAAGATTCTTCTATATAATTTACTTAATTATAAATATATTCCATACATATGGTATAATTATATACAAAATATAATTTGTGCTATGGTTTTCATAAAATTCAAAGGAGGCTATAAATTATGATTAAAGATTTTTCACTAAGTAATGATAATGCCATGATTAATTTCACAGTAAAATATTGTACTACACATGAAGAACTACTCACAAGTAACGGATTTAGAAGGGTTACTTTGGCATACTTAAAGACACTTGAGAAGAGAGGGTCTAATATATATAAATATATTAGTGAGCTTAAGGTGAATAGTGACAATAAGGAAATAAGTGAAAATGTAATTGATTTTTTGAAGCTACTTACTATTATGGATGAAAAATCCATTATAAATGTTAACGATAAATACAAAACTATATTTCAAGATAAAGATATGCTTATAAATTTTCTAGAAGGATTATATGGTTTTTGGAGAAAACTGGAGAGATATACTTTTATAGAAAATGTAAGTGCTAACGATGGAATTGGAAATTTAAGCTTTTTAGATGCTAATAATAGATTTTCAAACCTTGTATTATCTACATACAGAAAAATAGAGGAAAACATAGAAGGGCATAAGCCTAAGGTATATAGGCAGTTACCTGCAGGGGGCAATGTAGGAGTAATAGTTAATAATATAAAATGGAATATTTTTGATGAATACCAGTGCCTTAAGGGGATAAGTTTTATAGATTCTGTTTTAATTGATCCACCATTTATAATATATCCAAAAAAAAATACACGAGATGGATTGTTTAGTGAGGTTTATGAGAATCCATTAAGAGATTGTGATATATCCAAAGAACATTGGTATTGCATGCCTGTAAAAGTTGGAGAACTTTTAGCATTTATATATTTTCATAGGGATTTTATGAGTCTTGGTATTTCTTTATGTAACCTTTTTGAAATGGCAAGACGCGAGGAATATGAAAATAAAAAACCTGATATAATTTATGTATTTGGTGCAAAGGACGATTCAAAAAACTAAAGACGGTTTTTTATGATGATACTAAAAATGATATAATGCTTGGTTATATTAGTTATAGTGAAGAAATTGATTATTTTGGATACATAAAAAAAATGACATTAACTTTACATAATCTGATAATGATAAAAAAAGGATATTTACCAATTCATGGTGCCATGGTGAATATTATAATGAAAAATGGTAAAGAAGCCAATATAATCATAATGGGTGATAGCGGTGCAGGAAAATCTGAAAGTCTAGAAGCTTTTAGAGAATTAAGTGAAGATTATATAAGCGATATGACTATAATTTTCGATGACATGGGCATCGTTAAACTAGATGGTGACAATAAACCATTAGGTTTTGGAACGGAAATAGGAGCCTTTGTGAGACTAGATGATTTGGATCCTGGATATGCTTTTAGAGAAATTGATAGAAGTATATTTATGAATCCTGATAAAATAAATGCCAGACTTGTTATGCCTGTAGCAACTTACAATGATATAAGAAAAGGATATCCAATAGATTTATTCTTGTATGCAAATAATTATGATGACGGGGAAAAATTAGAATTCTTTTCTAGCATAGTTGAAGCTCTACCAATTTTTAGAAATGGCGCAAGAATGGCAAAGGGAACAACTACTGAGAAGGGGCTAGTTAATACCTATTTTGCAAACCCTTTTGGACCTGTGCAAAAAGAAGAAACTGATAAGCTTTTAGTGGACTATTTCAGGAAATTTGGAAATACCGGCGTAAAAATAGGACAATTAAGAACTTGTCTTGGAATAAAAGGCAAAGAGAAGAATGGTCCAATGGAAGCAGCTAAAAAACTACTAGAAGTTGTAAAATCTATGTAACAGAGGGGGGGAAAAAGTTAAGAGTTAAGGTGGATTTTCTGCTAACGCAGAAGAATCAACAAAACAGCTATCTCATAATATCCATTATGAGATAGCTGTTTTGAATTATCGTTCTCTTTCTCTTTCTACTGTGTGGTCTCGATCTCTTCCGAAAAAAGAAATACCATATAAACCTGCTATACCAACTAAAGCGTATATAATTCTAGTAAAAGTTGACATAGTACCAAATATTGCAGCAACTAAATCAAATTGGAAAAAACCAATTAAACCCCAATTTATAGCGCCGATAATAATTAAAACAAGTGTAATGATATCTAAGCTTTTCATAAAAGCCCATCTCCTTTATTGAAATTTACAACTCTATTATGTGTAGTTTTCAATAAATTATTACTGGGCTATTAAAACTTATAATAAAATTATTTTGCTCAATTAAAATTGTATATTTCTATCAATTGGTTGAGATAGTGATATGAAAGTACTCGTTCTTTGAACACCATCTATAATCTGTATGCTGTTCATAAGTAATTCTTGTAAGTCTGCAATACTCTTACAAATAACTTTTGCGAAAAGTGAATAATCGCCTGTAGTGTAGTGAAGCTCGACTATTTCATTTATAGTTTTTAGTTTTTCAAGAACTCCCTTGTAGGAAATAGCCTTGTCTAAAAATATGCCGATGAAGCAACAAACATCGTAACCAAGCTTAGAATTATCTATGATTAATTTAGTACCTTTGATAATTCCAAGATCCTCCATCTTTTTCATTCTTACATGGATTGTACCACCACTTACGTGGCACATCCTAGCTATTTCAAGATAAGGCGTTCTAGAATTTTTAACTAAAATATCCAAAATTTGAATATCAAGTTCATCTAGACCACTAATATTAATATTCATTCAAATCAACTCCTATGTATGCCAATCAATAATATTATACCAAATTTATTGCTAGTTTATCAAAGCAAATTTTAAAGAAAATATGCAAGTTTCACAATTTGCATATATTTAAGCTATACAGTGATACATTAATAATAAAAACACTATATATTACTATTATTGCACTTATCAGTGAAAAAATATACACCGAGTTTTAAAATAATTGTTCTAGTTTCAAAAAATTAAAAATGTTGTATAATTTTTAATGTGAAAAAAAATAATTTGGGGGATTTTTAATGGTAGTAATAGAAAGAGATTCAGAACTAATTTTAAATAAAGAAATGGTAAATAAATATGAAATGGATAGTATTGCATATTTTGATATTGAGACTACAGGATTCGATAAACATGAAGATATAATAATGTTAATTTCATTAGGTTCATTTACAGATAAAAATAATTTTAGAATTAAACAGTATTATGCAGATGAAAAATCGGACGAAAAATATGTATTGGAAGCATTCATGGAAGATTTAAAGGGCTACGATAAATGGTGTTCATATAATGGAAAGGCATTTGATGAACCATTTATAAATAACAGAATGCTTAAAAATAACATAGAAAACTTTGTAGCACCATTAGAGCATGTTGATCTTTATAGAATGATAAAACCATATTATAAGCAACTTGGGCTAACTAGATGTAATCTAAAAAGTGTAGAGCAATATATTGGAATAAATAGATTGGACAAGATTGATGGAGGAAAGAGCGTAGAATTATATAGAGAATATCTTAGTTCTAGGTCAGAAAAGTTAAGAGAGGTAATAATGCTGCATAATTACGAGGATGTGCTTAATCTTCCTAAAATATTTAAAGTTGTGTTTAAGATAGAAACAGGCTCTGATTTTGCTCGGGAAGATGGAATAACTGAAAAACAATTGAGTTATTTAAAATTTTTATTGGATAAAAATAATATAACTGCGGAAATAAATTATAACAAAGTTTCTAAAAAATCTGCAAGCAAAATTATAGATAGTTTAATTAAGGGTAGTTGCGACGAAAAAGAATTATTAGAAATGGTGGGAGATAACTTCTAAAATATAATAAATTTGATATTATATGCTCATGTGATGATATAATAATATAAAGGAAGTGGTTTTATGAAGGTTAGAGAGCTTATGAATACTAAATATTTTCATGTAAATGAGGATGAAACTTTAAAATTTGCACTTGAGCTTATGAATGCTAATGGAATCAATGGTGTACCTGTTGTAAACGATAATTTGAATTTAGTTGGAATGGTAGTAAAAGCGGATATCTATAGATTTTTAGTTGAAGAAGGCCACTATGATACTTATTCTGTAAAATCTGTAATGTCTGATAAAGTCATTATTGCTAATGGTGATGAAGAGGTGGAAGAAACTGCTATTAGGCTAAGAAAAAACGATATATTGGCACTTCCTGTGGTTGAAAATAAAAAAGTTTTGGGAATCATTGAGCTTCAGGATGTTGTGGACTACTTCTTAGAAAAGTTAAAAGTTAAGAGTTAAAAGTTAAGAGTTATTGAAGATTTTTCTGTCGGGGCAGAAAAATCAATCAAAGTGGACAGGAACAGATTTGTTTCTGTCCACTTTGATTTGGAGTAATTATAAAAAATATTAGCTTTTTTTAACTTTGTAAAATAATATTTTGTTTATTATCAATATGATAATGAACATAGCTAATAAATATAAATTGTATGAAAATCACTAAAAACATTGACTTTAAAACCCACTAAACATATAATACAAATAAGGATTGTAGAAGAAATCAATACACAAAGTTAAATAAAAAAATAACAACTTGAAATTATTCATTTAAATTGATTTTCACTTGGAGGAAAAAACTTCATATGAAACAAAAAAATCTGTTTATCAAGAGAGGTGGAGGGACTGGCCCTTTGAAGCCCAACAACCAGTGCTGAATATTGTTCAGCATAATGGTGCTAATTCCTGCAGCGATAGCTGAGAGATGAGAATGATAGTGGTATAAATGCCCGATATTATTTTCGGACATTTATTTTTTTAAGATACATAAGTGCATATTACAGTTTATTTAGACAAAAAATAAAATCAGCAAAATTTTAAGGGGGTTTTTATAATGAAGAAACATTTAGGAGTAATACTATTAGGAATAATTACAATATTTGCCATAACGGGTTGTGGCGCAAGTAAGGCTAGCACTTCAAGTACAGATAAGAAGACTATAATAATAGGTGCCTCAGCTATTCCTCATGCAGAAATATTGGACCAAGTAAAACCAATACTTGCTAAGGAAGGTTACACCCTTGAGATAAAGGTGTTTAATGACTATGTGCAACCTAATGTAGCATTAAATGATGGAGAACTAGATGCGAATTTCTTTCAGCATATACCATATTTAAATACTTTCAACAAAGAGCACAAAACAGACTTAGTTGCTACTGTTAAAGTTCACATTGAACCAATGGGAATATATTCAAAGAAAATAAAGAGCTTGAAAGATCTTAAAGACGGTTCGAAAGTAGCAATACCAAATGATGCTTCAAATGGAGCTAGAGCATTACTATTGTTAGAAAAAGCAGGACTGATTAAAGTTAAAAATGTGGATTTGCCAACTGTAAATGATATTACTGAAAATAAAAAGAATTTAAAATTTACTGAACTCGATGCAGCACAGCTTCCAAGGACACTTGATGACGTTGATATATCTGTTATAAATGCAAATTATGCACTGGAAGCAAATTTAAACCCAACAAAAGATGCATTATTTTTAGAAGCTAAAGATTCACCTTATGCAAATGTAATTGCAGTTAAAAAAGGAAATGAAAATAAACCTTATATTAAAGCTTTAGATAAAGCCATTAATTCACCAGCAATCAAGAAGTTTATTGAAGCTAAATACAAGGGAAGTATAGTTCCTGCATTTTAATAGCTTATTATTATAAAAGTAAAGGACGTCCATTACAATGGACGTCTTAATTTTTGTTCAGCTTAAGTTCTAATATAAAATATTGATAAAATATATGTTCACATTGGATAAAATCATATTAATTCATTAATAATGAGAAAATAATGCTAGTAACATAAAACAGATAATATAATATATTTTGTATGAAAAGTAAATATATTATATAAATGGCTCGATATGTACTTTTTAGATTATTTTTTTATAAATATATTAAAATTCTAATTTAAATTGCTGAAAATATAGAAAAATATAGAAAAATTGTTGAATCATATCAAGTCAGATAGTATAATAAAATAAAGTGATAGTTACCTACATAGGGAGATTTAAAATGCCAAGAGAAGTTAAAAGATTAGGTGATTTATTAGTAGAAGCAGGAAAAATAACAGAAAAAGAATTGGAAGAAGCCCTAACAAAACAAAAAAACACAGGTAAAAGGCTTGGAGAAATCTTAACTGATGAAGGATATATTACTGAAGAAGATATAATAGATGTGCTTGAAATACAACTTGGAATACAGAGAGTTTACTTGGATTTTTTAGATATTGATTTTAAATTGACAAAACTTATACCAGAAAGGTTGGCTAGAAAGCATATCCTTGTGCCAACAGGTATTGTTAATGAAAAAATTCAAGTTGTAATGTCTGATCCACTTAACATATTTGCGCAAGATGACGTAAGAGTTGCGTCTGGTTATGAAGTACAACCATTAATCGCAACAAAATCTGAAATTATAAAAATTATAGACAAGCTTTATTCAGGAGAAAAGGTTGAAAAAGCGGCAGAAGAATTTACTCGAGAACATAAACTTAAGATTGAAAAAGAAGAAAATGAACATCTAAGTGAAATTAAAGATATAAGTAACGCTCCCATAGTAAAACTTATAAATTTGATTTTGAGTGATGCTATAAATTCAAATAGCAGTGATATACATATTGAACCATTTGAAAAGTATTTAAAAATAAGATATAGAATTGACGGGGTTTTATACGAACAAAAAAAACTTCCTATTGAGTCTTTAGGAGCAATAACTACTAGAATTAAGATATTGTCAAATATGAATATAGCTGAAAAGAGAATACCTCAAGATGGAAGAATGAAAATAGAATATAATAGTAAATCTGTTGACTTAAGAGTATCATCCATTCCAACAATTAATGGTGAGAAGATAGTTATAAGAATTCTGAGACAAGATAGTGTTCATGTTGGTAAGGATAAGCTTGGAATGGATGAACAAGAGATAAAAGTTTTGGAAAGAATGATAAAAATACCATATGGAATAATACTTGTGACGGGGCCCACTGGAAGCGGAAAATCTACAACTCTATATACCATTTTAAATGAGCTCAACAATAATGAAAAAAATATTATTACAGTTGAAGACCCAGTTGAATATGTTCTTGATGGCGTAAATCAAGTTAATGTAAACAATAAAGCAGGATTAACGTTTGCTACAGGATTAAGATCCATATTAAGGCAGGATCCAGATATAGTAATGATTGGTGAAATGAGAGATAGTGAAACGGCAGAAATTGCTGTAAGAGCAGCAATAACAGGCCATTTAGTGCTAAGTACAATACATACCAATGATGCAGCTTCATCCATAATGAGACTAGTTGATATGGGAATTGAACCTTATCTTGTAGCTATGGCTCTTGGAGGAATTATAGCCCAAAGACTCGTAAGAACTATTTGTCCAAATTGTAGTGAAAGTTACGAAGCAAGTAATTATGAAAAAGAAGTTTTAGAAATACATAAGAATGAGCAATTAACCTTATATAAGGGAAAAGGTTGCGTTAAGTGCCATCACAGTGGTTATCACGGAAGAGTTGGGGTATATGAAATTATGGAGATAACAAAAGAACATAGAGAACTTATAATGAATAGAGCTAGTGCAGAGGAATTAAAACAGTTAAGTATAGAGAAAAACAATATTCAAACTATAAGAAAATCTTGTACAAATCTTGTTATTTCTGGGGTCACAACTTTTGATGAATTAGTTAAAACTGCATTCCTTAAGGAATAGTAGAGGAGGAATCTATTTTGTCTATATTTGAATATGAAGGTAAAACTAAACAAGGTGCATTGAGAAAAGGCAAGATGGATGCCACTGATGAAACTGCAGTTATAACTGCACTAAGGTCTGTAGGGGTATATCCAATAAGCATAAACAATGAGAAAAAATCATTTTTTAATATGGATTTGTCGCAATTTCAAAAAGTAAGTTTAAAGGATTTATATGTTTTTTGCAGAGAGTTTTCCTATATCATATCATCCGGTATGGGAATAGTAAAAGCACTGGATATACTAAAAGATGAAACAGATAATCAAAGGTTTAAAACTGTTATTTCAAATGTTTCTGATAGTGTTCAAAAAGGCCAGGAGTTGTCAAAATCATTTGGAGACTATAAGGAATTTCCTGAAATGTTTGTAAATATGGTTGCTGTTGGGGAATCCAGTGGAAATCTTGATGAAATTATGAAAAAATTAGCAGATTATTATGAAAAAGAATATAAACAACAACAAAAGGTAAAACAAGCACTTACCTATCCAGCTATAATTTCAATTTTTGCCTTCATAGTAGTAAATGTCTTAGTCATAAAAGTTGTGCCTACTTTTACAAATATGATACTTCAAAATGGTGGTACAGCCAAGAATATTCCATTGCCAACAAAGATAGTTACAGGTATAAGTAGTTCACTTGTTAATTTTTGGTGGATATATATTATAGGTATCATTGCATTAATGGCTAGTTTTAGATATATAACCAAGCTAAAAAGATTTGAGTATGACAAGCTAAAAGTGGACATAGTTCTAATTGGAAAAATAAATAGGAAACTTATTTCGGCTAGATTTGCAAGAACCTTTGGCATACTTATTAATAGTGGAGTTTCCATATTGACCGCCATTGAAATCAGTGCAAATGTTGTAGAAAATGAATATGTTAAAAATTTGATTTTAGGAACTATGGAGGAATTACAAAAAGGTGCGGCACTGGCGGAAACACTTAGCTCATTGGGGATTTTCCCAAGTATGCTAACCCAGATGATTAAAGTTGGAGAAGAATCAGGAACACTTGATTCTGTATTAACAAAAACAGCGGAATTTTATGATGGAGAAATAGAAGTTGCCACAGCGCAACTTACTACCTTAATAGAACCAGCGATAATTATAATACTTGGTGTAGTTGTAGGATTTGTAATAGTGTCAATTTTATTACCTATATTCCAAACATATTCTTTGGCAGGTAATTAAATATAAAAAATTTCAAGGGGGATAAAACATGAAAGATTTAAAATTAAAGAAGAAAAAGAAAGGATTCACGCTTATTGAACTTATCGTCGTAATAGCTATTTTAGCGGTTTTAGCTCTTATCATTGTACCGAGAGTATCAGGATACGTAGCGTCAGCTAAGACAGCTAGAGTACAGGCAGATGCAAAAACTGTGCAACAAGCTATAGAAGTTTACAATACAAATGTTGCTGCAGGATCTGAAATTAATACTAACACAAATACAAATCTTGTAAATTCATTAGGAACAGCAGCACCAACATCGACTGATCCTACGATTATGGATGTAATGGGGAAATTGGGCAATGATACTACTGTAAGCGGATGTGAAATTGACAATTTACAAAATATGTCACAAAAAGGGTTTTGATTTTGTTTCTAAAATATAAACAAATAAGTATTAGCCTTAAAAAAGCTAATACTTATTAAAAAAAACAGTATATTGTTTTAGGAGGAGCGCAATGAATTTAAATAAAAATGAACCATTTATCATTAGAATTGAAGAAAACTACATAAATTTATTGCAATCTAAAAATAAAAAAATAGATAGTGCAGAAACCATAAAAATACCAGAAGTTGCTTTTAAAAATAATGAAATATTAGATGGTGACCTTATTGCTGGTAAAATAAATGAATACATAAAGAAAAATGGGGTACATTGCGATAAGGTAGTTTTTATTATTAGTGGTTCTGACATATTGATAAGGAATACGGAAGTTCCTATAATGGAACAATCAAAAATATTAGATGCTGCAAAATGGGAAATGACGCAGTATTTACCTGAACAAGGTGAAAATCATTATATTGATTATGAAATAATAGGAAAAATAAATAATAAAGATAAAAAGATATATAGTGCTCTTGTGTGCGCTGCTCCTAAACAAAAAATCGACAAATATAAGGAATTAGCAGATAAAATTAATTTAAAACTTATAGGAATAGAAGTTGCAGCAAATAGTTTGGCAAGAATTTTCAAAATCCCTTTTATTAAAAATAAACAACTTCAAGATATTGGTATAATAAATTTTGGTAAAAGTACTACAAATTTTATCATGCTTAAAAACGGAAAACTTTTTTTTCAAAGAGAGATGCCTTTTGGACAGGATAATATAATAAAGCAATTGGTTAACACCTTTAGAATATCTGATGATGAGGCAATTGAGGCAATTAGTAATGCTAATTTTAATGATTTAGAAAAATTAGATGAGAAATCATTAAAGATTAAAAAAACTATAGATAATATTTTAAATTCATTTGAAAAAAACATACAATTTTATTTTACTGGTAAGAGAAAGAAAAAAATGGATAAAGTTTTTTTTGTAGGTGATATTTCTAAGATTAAGGGTTTAAAAGAATATTCAACAGAATTGCTTAATACTGAAGTAGAAAATGATTGTAATAACATATATAAAGATTTAGGAATAAACCATGAAAGTAATTTAAATATAAATGATTTTATATTTGAGATTGGTGTTGTTTTAGGAAAAGCTAAAGATAAGTCTATAAATTTAATTCCAGATTCTTTAAAAGAAGATTCAAATACAAAAATTAGTAACAATGTAAAATATGGTTCGTTAGGTGTTTTTAGTTTACTAGTACTTGTTTTCATGATTTTATTTGTGTATTCCATTGTATTAAAAAATGACTATGTAAAAAGTGAAAATAAGCTTTCAAATTATGGACAAGTTAAAGACGAAAACAAAAAACTTAGTGATGAAGTAAACTTATACACAAACAATATAAATTTGTATAATAAGCTAAAGAATAATGATGATTATACTTCACAGTGGATAGAAGGAATACAAAAATTTGTAACTCAAGACATAAAGCTTACATCCATTGCTAGAGTTAATGATGTATATACTATAATTGGTAACGCTTCTAAAGATAATTCCACAGCGATTTTTGTTGCAAATTTACAGCAAAGTGACAAATATAATACTGCGAGACTAATTAGTGTAATTTCCGATGGTAATTCATTTACATTTACCATTAAAATAGGAGCTGAAAATAAATGAGTAAATTAAGTGATAAAGATAAAGTCGAAATTGGAATAATTGTAATTATATTAATTTTGGCTGCTTATTATGAATTTATCATAAATCCTATTTTATCCATAAATTCAAATATGAATACAAAAATTACAGCATTAAATGACCAATATAACCAAATGGATATATTGAAAAATGAAAATATACAACTTAAAACTAAAATAACATCACTAAAACAAAAATATAAAATAAGTAGTAATGGAATTCCAAGCAATATAAAAGATGCGGATATACAAAATTCAATTGCTACCATATGTTCTAATAATAATACTATTTTAAGTAGTCTTACTTTTTCTGATTCAAGTTTATACGCTTATAAAGGTAATAAAAATCAAAATATCAGAACTAATACAAACGCACTTATGAAATTACCCGTAATTATAATTATCACAGGAAGTTACAGTAATATTACAAAAACTATGTCAGCCATTGAAAAAGAAACTAGAATTTTTAAAATCACGGACTTTACTTTATCAAATGGTGATAATAAACTGCAAAATAATAACAATTCTGCTTTGGGTACTGTAACTACACTAGCAAAAGGAATTAGTGCAACTATAAATGGAAATTATTGCTTTTTCAACGGCGATACAAAGCCAAAATACGATTTTAACTTAGGAAGCTATGGTAAAAGTGATTTGTTTAATTAAGGGTAAATCAAAATAGTTTAGGGTGTGGTATTTAATGAAAAAAGGTTTTACTCTAATAGAGGTTATAGCTGCTATAGCAATATTTTCTATAGCTTTCGTAGCTGTTTCACTAGCATTTTCTATAGCCATTACTACAGGGCAAGGCAATGAAATTAGTCAGAATAATATTCAATTTTCAGAGACTATTATAGAGAAATTCAGAACTTCCTATGATTTCAGTAGTATTGGTAGTAATGGAGTTTCTTATAATATTTACTTTAATAGTATTGGTGATTTAGAAGATGGAATTAATGAAATGATATCAGGTACTGCAGATACCAATCCACTTAAGAATGGGCATGCATTTGGAGCATTAATAAGTATTTCAAAAGTACAAGTAGTTGATGTGACTACTTATCACATTTACGTTAAATCATGGAGATTGGATAAAGGTTCAAAATATCAATCTATTAAAGATTTTTATGAAAGCAGGTAAGTTATATGAGAGGAAAAAAGAAAGGACTTACGCTGGTGGAACTAATAGCAGTCATGGCAATTATGACTATAGTATTTTCAATAATATTTCAAATATATACTTTTTATTATAGAACCTATTCTAGTGGAATGAATAATGACAATGTCCAAAGTACTAGAGCAAAAGTTATGAATGATGTGAGTGAGAGTATCTCAGAAGCACAAGCTGTAGATACAACAGTAAAAGGAAATAACTTTACACTTAAAACATCTAATAATACAATAACTGGAACTGAAATAGTAGCAATAACCCCAGCAGATGGTACTTCAACACAATGTGTATATGTATTATATAATAAAACAACATTATATAAGTGCACCAATATAGTTAATAATAGTAGCTCGAATTGTATTATAATTGCATATAACGTTAATTATTTAGAGATAGCTTCACAAGGAAATAATCTATATAATATAGGATTGACAGTTATAGGGAATACTCAAGAATTTCAAACTAATATAGCTATGAGAAACATGGGGGTATAGTAATGATAAGTAAAAAACAAAATGGTTCAGCTCTTATTATAATGCTTTTTGTGATTACATTGTTATTAGTTCTTGGAACATCCCTTCTTGAAGTTTATACGAGTACATATAAGACAGAAATTACCTACGATGATATGAAAAAAGTGGATCTACTTGCGGAATCTGGAGCAGATTATGGAATTTCAAAAGCGATTACCGAAAAACAATGCGTTTCTAGCATGGATTTACCTGACGGTACTTTAAATTCATCTGATGCTAACAATAATATAACTTGTTCTGTTTCATTTTTAGCAGGTAGTGGGACTGGAACTGGGACTATTTTTGGCACCATAACATCTACAGCACATGATTTAAATAATAAGCATTCAAAAACCATAACTGTTGTGTTAAACAACCCAACTATTCCCAGCGATCCAACTAATCCAACGGGCCCAACAAGTCCTACAACTAGTGACGGAAATTTTCTCACAGACAATTGTATAAATGTGTTTGGCAGTGGGCTTAAGTTAGGAAATGGATCAGGAACTACACTAACTGCGAATGGATCTTTATATTTACAAGGTAATTCTATTTCAGAAATTGGCACGAATTTGAATGTAAGTAACGGTAATCTAACAGTTGTGGATACTTCTGGCGAACTAACACTTGATAATAATAGTACAAGTACAAGTGTTGATGGTTCTATATTTTTGCAAAGTAGTGGTGATATTACACTGGGGCAAAATATTACATGCGGAACTCTAACTGAGCCATCTGGGTTGACTGTTTTATCGGATAAAGCTGTGAATTTTGAAAATAATGCATCTACCAGTAATATTTATGGTGATACTTATGTGAATAGTGCAAGTGGCTTTCAGATGAATCAAACATTGAATATTAATAATGGTGGGTTAACTGTAGAGAATGGTACTGGAGATATTGATTTTACTAATAATAGTAATAATGTAAATATAAACAGTAGTGTTCTGCTAAAAAGTAATTCTAATATATACTTGGATAAATATTTTCAAGTTGGGAATAGCAGTACTAAATCAAATTTAATAGCAGAAGCTGGTGGAAGTGTAGATTTAGGCGCTGCTTCAAATCAGGAAAAAGATGTTACAAATGATTTCTATGTAACTAGTAATAATGCTAATAATAGTATATTAAGGTATACTCAATTTAGTGGCATATCAAATAAAACTGTCAATAAAGTAAGTGGTGCCTTTAGCTTAAAATCCAATAATGATATTATGAATGATTGGGGTTATTATAACCAAATAAATGGTAACTATTATGCTAAATCAAACGGTGATATCACGTTTAATAGTAATAATAATAGTTATTACAATGGATCATATACAGTAATATCTGGTGGAAAATTAACTGACAATACTACACATAATAACGCACAAATGTACATAAAATCCAATAGTATTTCTAACTCTGATTCAGAACCTTCAATGCCCACAGAACCTATATCTCCATCATTACCTAATAATATATCTAGAATTGCTAAAACATATAATATTGCTAATGTAGTGAACAACAGTAGTTATCCTGAATGGAATGGTAATGGTAATGTTCCATGGGATGAAAGTTGTAATGATTTGGCATTTATTAGAGTTGAAAATACAGAAAATGCTGTAATACAAGCAATAAATAGTTCTGTTGGTAATAGATATAAGCTTATTATTATTGATGGTAGTGTTAATATTGCAGGAAGTTATAACGATTTTAATAATAACAATATAAATATAAGTAACACTTTAAACATAAATAACACAGTTATATATTGTACAGGCCAGTTTTCAATAGGTAATAATGTGTCTTCACCGGTCAATTTTGTTCATTCAGTACTATATTCAAACGGTTTTCAAAATCAAAATACAACGACCAATATGACCGCAATTGATGTGGCGGGACAAACGCTACCTTTTTCAAGTACAACTGAGAAGGAAATAAATACATTCCTAAGTGCCAATCTAGATAGTACCTACACTGAAGCTAATCTTACAGATTCAGGATCAGCAGGTAGCACTAGTTCGGGAGTAACGACAGGTAACACTAGTACGGGAACAACCAGTAACACTGGTTCAGGAACGCCAATCTTTAGTATAGGAAGTTACAATTAACAAAGTAATACACAAGAAAATTAACAGCTATATAAGGAGAACATAAAACAGTATGAAAAATAAACTGGATAAAATTCATGATCTGATGACTAAAAAACAAATAATAAGTAATTCTACATTTTTTTATTATTTGTTTTTTATAATAATTATAGCTATTGCATTTATTTATGGCTTAAGTTTCACAACAATGAATGATGGATTTTGGCATATAAAAGTTGGCGAATATATTATAAAAAATAAAACCATACCACATTACGATATTTTCTCTTGGTATGGGAAAAGCATGCATTTAAAATGGATTAGTCATGAGTGGCTTTTTGGTATTATAGTTTATTTAGTTTATTCTATAAATGGTTTCTTTTCACTATCAGTTTTTATGGGAACAATAAGTGTTATAACTGTATTATTATTGTATTACTTAATAAAAATCAGAACAGGGAACAAATGGACATCTTTGCTTTTTACAAGTTTCTACTTAATATTTTTAGCTCATGATACAGATTTATCATTAAGACCAATCTACGTGTCATTGATTATAATTTTAGTTATGTGTATATTGTTAGAAAAAAAGAAATATTTGCTTGCAATATTAGCATTAATAATTGGTATTAATGTTCATGGTGGAATATATCCGGTTTATATAATTATATTCGCATATTATACCTTATTCAAAAACAACAAATATTTTTTAATTTCAGTAATAAGCATAATTGTGAATCCTAACACTTACAACCTATATTTGTATACAATAAAAGCTATGCAAGAAATGAAATTTGAAAAGATGTTTATCAAGGAGTGGGGAACAGTACCGCTTTATGATTTTAAAGTATCATTATTTATTATTTTAATTACTGGACTCATTTATGCATTGGCAAGATTGAAGTTAAAAGATATTATATTTTCTGGGTGTTTTGTATTATTATCCATAACATCCTATAGACAATTAGTTTTTTTACCTATTGTGGTTATTCCTATAATAAGTCCATACTTTGATGAAGCACTTGATGTAATATTAAATGACTATTTGTTCAAGGTGAAGTTATTAAAAAACATGAAAACTGTATTTAAAGTGAAAAAGGAAATATTTTTTAAAAGTTTTGTTCTTGTATTGTTTGAGGTGGTATTTTTGTGGGGTAACGTAAACTATTGTTATACATTTTTTAATAATGGCAAACCATTGTATAAAGTGAATCCTGCTAGTAATCCAGTGTACGCTTCAAATTATATAAATAAACATGCGGAAATTAAAAATAGCCATTTGTTTAGTCACTATAATGATAGCCAATATTTGATTTTTAGAGGGATACCATCTTTTGTGGACAGTAGAGCAGACTTGTTTTTATCAAGTTATAATAGTAATACGGATGCTTTTTATGATTTTATGTTAGCCATTGAAGAGCAATATAAACCTGAGAGCCTTATAACAAAATATAAAATAAATTATATCCTAATTAATAAATCAAATGGAATTTATAATACATTTAAATCCTATAAAAATCTAAAAATAATTTATGAAGATAAAAATTATTGTATATTTAAAGTTAATTATTACGTAAAATAGTAAGTATTTTATGCTATTTTAAATGTATCCCCTGCTATTTATAATCAGGGGATACATTTTTTTGCTTACTTTTGGAAAAAAAGTCTATTGTTTCAAAAATTAATGTATTATTATATATTTATTTGTTTAAAATTGTTGAACTATGGCGAATTATATTATAAAATAAATTAGTACACAATGCTAATTGTAATTTTAGTTTATGTTTAAAAATTATTTTAAACTTTATAATTCAGATAAGTCATATATATACGAAATACTAAAACTGACTAGCTACATTGGGAGGAATAATGAGATTAGGAGAATATCTATTGAATCAAGGTTATCTCACTAACAAAGACATAGAAGAAGCAACACAGTATCAGAAAATTCATGATTGTAAGATAGGTAAAGCATTAATTTCCCTAGGATATATTACTTACAGGCAGCTTGTGATAGCTTTGTACAAATTCAATAAAACTGATGTTTATGATACCTCTTTGCTAGAAGCCTTACTATCAAATAAAGAAATAACTAAGGAACAATTAAATATAGCCCTAGCCTATGAAAAAAAACATGGAGGACTTATAGGCGAGATATTGGTATCTTTAGATATCATTACTTATGACATTCTACTTAATTATATTTCTAAGGAGTTGGATTCAGAAAATAACGTTAAGTATATTGCCGCAGTGAGATTTGGAGATATTTTATTAGACAGAAAGCTTATATCAATAAAACAATTAAAGGATGTATTAGATTTCCAACAACAAAACGGTGGAAGAATAGGCAATATTTTAGCTCGGAAAAAGCTTCTAAGTCAGAAACAGGTAGATGAAATTGCTAATGCAATAAGGGATCAAGCTAGGCTTCCACTGGGGGAGCTACTAATATTAAATAAAGAAATAACCAGAGAACAATTAGACAGGACTCTTTCCTTTCAGCTAAGAAGTGGTGGAAAACTCGGGGACATAATGTTATCTCTAGAAATAATTTCTAGAGAAGTGTTATACAAATACATTGCAAAGCAATTTGAGTTGGGCAGTGCTGGAGACAGTGTAGAAATTCAGAATCTAAATAACATTTCCTTTGAAGTCGCAAGAAAATACAATATAGCTTTAATTAATAAACTGGATGATCATTATATAGTGGCTACTGCAGAAATTTTAGATAATGAAGCTATTAGTGATATAGAAAAACATTTAGACATGAAAATGGAGCAGGTATTAACCAGTCAATTTGCCATAGATAAGTACTGGACAACCATCTATGGAAAAGACTTAGTGGAAGAAAGTATTAATAAGCTTAAATATGAGCAACCACAAAACTCAGCGTCAATTACCTTTACTAAAAGACAAAAGATAACTCCCATTATTATAGGTATACTCATAATAATAGGAGCTATTTTTAAACCCTTAATGGTTTTTATCGTTATAAGTGTTTTAATACAGATACTTTATTTTATTTTGTCATTTTATAAAACAATGATTTTAATGAAAGGTATAAATAAGGATGCCCAAGTTCGAATAACAAAGGAAGAGTTAGAGGCTATAGATGAAAGAAAATTGCCTATATATACAATTTTGATTCCTTTATATAAAGAAAAAGGGATGCTTAAGGGTATAGTTAAAAATATTAATGATATGGATTATCCAAAGTCAAAATTGGATGTTAGGTTGTTACTTGAGGAAGATGATAAGGAAACTATTAAGGTTGCAAAAGCTATGAAACTTCCTTCTTGTTTTACCACATTAGTTGTTCCCACAAGTATACCTAAAACAAAGCCAAAGGCATGTAATTATGGGCTTATAGGTTCTAGGGGTGAATATGTCGTTATTTATGATGCTGAGGATAGACCATCTCTAGATCAGTTGAAAAAAGTATATCTAACATTTAAAAAAGAACCTGAAGAATGTATATGTGTTCAATGCAAATTAAATTATTTTAATAGTAGGCAAAATATTTTAACTAACTGGTTCACAGAAGAATATAGCATGTGGTTTGAATTACTATTACCTGGAGTCGTACAACTAAAAATACCAGTTCCACTAGGTGGAACCTCAAACCATTTCAAATTACAAAAATTAAAGCAGGTTGGAGCTTGGGATCCATACAACGTTACTGAGGATGCTGATTTAGGTGTTAGACTTTATAAAACTTCAAATACCACAGTTGTTCTAGATTCAATAACTTGGGAAGAAGCAACTAGTAATATTGGGAACTGGATTAGACAAAGATCTAGATGGATAAAAGGGTATATGCAGACATGGCTTGTTCATATGAGGTCACCAGTTAAATTATTTAAAGAAATAGGGTTCAGAGGATTTTTTGGATTTCAAGCTATGATTTTAAGTTCAATACTTCTACCGTTAATTAATCCATTTTTATGGGCACTTATGATAATTTGGTTTGTTTGTAAAGCTTATTGGGTTCCACTATTATTTCCGGGAGCAATAGCATATTTAGCATTAATTCTATTTATAGTGGGCAATTGTAACTATTCAGCTATTAAAATAAATTTCATTTAGTGCTATTATTAATTTATTGAAAAAAACTCTTCCATTTATCATTGATTTTTGGTAATATAAATCCTATCTTGCAAAAACTAATGATAAGGTGGTGACACATCGTGACTGAAAGCCATATTACTGAGATTTACAACCAAGGTATATCTCAAGTTATAAGTGCTATTAACAAATTATCAAATGAAATTAATACACTAAATTCTCAAGTAGAATCACTTTCTAATGATAATATGGCTTTAAACGGGCGTGTTAAGTCATTAGAAAGTCAAATAAATAAAAATAGTAATAACAGCAGTAAGCCACCATCATCAGATGGATTCGAAAAGAAAACTAAGAGTTTAAGGACTAAATCAGGTAAACGACCTGGCGGTCAGGAAGGTCATGAAGGGTCAACCTTGAGTATAAATGACAATCCTGATGAAATTAAAATTCATAGTCTAGAAAAATGTATTGAATGCGGAGCATCTTTAAAAGATACATCGCTTGAAAGATATATTGTTCGCCAAGTTATAGATATACCTGAAATAAAAGCTAAAACTACAGAGCATAGAGCAGAAGTAAAAATATGTCCACAATGCAAATGTAAAAATACCGCTAGGTTCCCTGATGGGATTATAAATACA
Organism: uncultured Clostridiaceae bacterium; assembly: GCA_963725425.1. GTDB lineage: Bacteria > Bacillota > Clostridia > Clostridiales > Clostridiaceae > Clostridium_I. Next base: position 548,661 of record CAVRYJ010000031.1, on the reverse strand, counting down.
GTTCAATATGGTGAAAAGTTAAAGGCTATAGCTGTTTATTTAACACAATATCAGCTAATTCCATATAAAAGAAGTGCTGAACTTATTGAAGATTTATTTAACCATCATCTGAGCCAAGGAAGTATAGTTACATTTAATGAAAGCTGTTATGAAAAATTACGGCCTATAGAGGATAATATTAAAAATAGTATTATCTCATCTACTGGTGCTGTTCACTTTGATGAGACTGGTATGTATGTAGAGAAAAAGCGTAAATGGCTTCACGTTGCTTCAAATGAAAACCTTACTTTCTATGCATGTCATGAAAAACGAGGTAAAGAAGCAACTGATGAAATTGGAATACTCTCAAAATTCACTGGTACGGCAGTACATGATGGTTTTAAAACATATAATAAATACACCAACTGTAGTCATGCCCTATGCAATGCTCATATATTAAGGGAACTTAATGCTATAACCGAGCTACAAAATCAAGAATGGGCAAAGCCAATGAAAGATTTGTTAATTGAAATTAAGCGTGAAGTAGACTTAATCTTCAACAATTATCATGCTTTACCGACAAATAGACTTCAAGATTTTGAAGCAAAGTATGATAAAATACTTAACGCTGGTTTTGATGAAGACTATTCTAAAAATATTGAATTATACTCTCAGAAGAAGGTTAAAAGGAGTGTAAGTCTTAATTTACTTAATAGATTATGTGGATATAAAAATCAAGTTCTTGCTTTCATGTATGATTTTGATATTCCCTTTGACAATAACCAAGCGGAACGAGATTTACGCATGGCTAAGGTGAAACAAAAAATTTCTGGAACTTTTAGAAGTCCAGCAGGAGCAAATGCTTTCACTAGAATTAGGGGATATGTATCTACTGTAAGAAAACAAGGTAATAATGCTTTAGACTGTATAAAATCAGTATTTACAGCAAATCCAATAGACCCAACTTTAGATTTAAAAGCTCCGATAAAAGAGGTGTAATCACCTCTTTTTAGTGTGCAGAAAATTAATATCATCATACTACCCTCAAATACACAAAATATTTGAGGGTAGTACGTTTTTTGAGCACACATATATTTTATACAAAATAGTAGCTGAATAGTTACGGGCAATTTCTTTTTTACATTTATGCATATGGGCGGTATATATTGGGTAATATGTGAAATGGATAAAACTGAAAACAATAAAAATATATTCTCTTACAGTATGGTGAAATACGCCTTGCTAACTCCACTATATTGGGTTTTGCATAGTATTGCATCCTACAAAGCATTAAAGCAGTTAATAGTAAATCCATTCCATTGGGAAAAAACAGTACATGGGTTAACTAATAAAAAATATGATTCCTTTTCTGATGAGTAGGGATGTTTTAAGGGTGGCAGAAAGTATGAAAGATGATTTTACAAAACAAGATAAAATTATATCATGGATTCTTGCTATAGCAGTTTTAATAGCTGAACTTGTATTTGGGTATTACTTTGCATTTGTAAAAAAAGCATTTCCTGGGGATGCACTAAGCAGAACTGCCAATGCTTTTTATGTTATATTTATTCAGCCGCCACACCTAGGGGCAATAGGGTTTGTTTGGAATCCTCTGCCTAGTCTTTTGCAGCTACCATTAGTTCTATTTTATCCAGTATTTAAGGGTATGGTTACAAATGGATATTCAGGTACTATAGTCACAGCTATATTTTCTTCTTTAGCATGCTCAGCCATATATAGAAGTTTTAAAAAAGCAGAAGTATCAACTATTGTTGCGATAATCATTACACTTTTGTTTTGTTTTAATCCATATATATTTATATACGGGTTAAACGGTATGAGCGAAGCAATTTTTTTCTATTTTATTTTATGTATTGCCATAAGTTTTACCAATTGGGAGCATGATCCAGGCAAAGCTAATAATATAATAAAGATGAGTATATTTTTAGCTTTTGCATTTTTAACAAGATATGAGGCAATACCATTAGCGGTTGCGATTTTTCTTTCAATTGGGTTATGGGCTTTGAGCACTGAGAAGGGATCTTTCCAAAAGAGATGGTCTAGGTTTGAAGGGACATGTACTGTTATATTTACTCCATTAGCATATTCTATATTAATTTGGATATTGGCAAACTGGATAATAATGGGCAACCCGTTATACTTTTTAAATTCAGCTTACTCCAATCAAGGACAATCATCCACTATTAATGATCCAATTTTAATACATGCCGTTCACAATATAAATGGTGTTATAGCTGCAGTAGGCAATAAAATAATTTACTTTTTGCCTATTGTTATGGGAGTATTTATTCTAAAAATAATAAATAAGAGTATTTTTAAAAAAGATACTATTTATTTTATGCTATTTTTGGTGAGTATTATGGGACTTCAAGCTGTTTTGATTTTTAAAGGAGTATCGGCAAATTGGATTAGATATTATGCATATATCTTACCAATTAGTGCTGCCTGGTATCCAAATGAAATTGGCGGGATGCCTACAAATGTAAAAAAAACAGTAGGTACTATTATAACAATAATTTTTTTCATATTTACCTCATTTTCCGTATATTATGCTATGGGAAATAAGGCAATAGCTCATGACGAATACCTTATGATTAAGCCTTGGACTAGTTCGGATTATGGTTCAAATGGTGGGATAAGCGATGCAGACATTAAAACAAGTAATTATATTAACAAAAATTGTGCTGCTGGTAAAATACTTTTAGATACCTTTATGACATTTAAGATTGTAGTAAATATTAACAACTTAGGAAACGTAGTAACTAGCAGTAGTTATACATTTTATGACGCCATAAATTCTCCAGTAAAAAACAAAATTAAATATATAGTTATACCCAACCCAATTTCAAAAAACGGAGTTACCAATCTTTCATCTTTAGATGCTATAAACAAAAAGTACCCTAACCTATATAAAAACGGTGCTAAATGGTGCAAATTAGTTGTTGAAATTGATAATGATTTTAAGATATACAAGGTTAATTAATCCATTTAATCTAAAAATAATATATGAAGATAAAAATTATTGTATATTTAAAGTTAATTATTATGTAAAATAGTAAGTAAGAAATAAATTTTTCAATGGAAAGGAAATTTTATGAATACAAATACTAATAATAACTTTAATCATAATAACATAAGCAATGTTATATTCTACATAATTTTTTTAGCTTGTTTATGTTTCGGCCTCTTCTACGGGCTAACCTTCAAAATAGTAAATGATGGCTTTTGGCACATTAAAGTGGGAGAATATATTATAAAAAATATGTCCATACCATACCATGATATTTTTTCTTGGTATGGAAAGAGTTTAAACTTAAAATGGATCAGCCATGAATGGCTATTTGGAATTGTGGCCTATTTAGTTTATTCAATACATGGATTTACATCTGTAGCAATATTTATTGGAATAATAAACACTATAACGTGTATTTTGCTCTATTCGTTAATAAAGCTGAGAAGCAAAAATAGGTGGGTTTCTTTAATTTGCATTAGTTTATATCTGGTGACCTTATACAACGATGTGGGGCTAGCTTTTAGACCACTGACTGTGTCCATAGTAGTGATCCTTGCCTTATGTATTTTACTAGAGAAGCGAAAATATTTAATTGGGCTTATTGTGTTAATAATAGGTATAAACCTTCACGGTGGAATATATCCTATTTACCTAATTATATTTGCTTATTATACGGTTTTTAAAAATTATAAGTATTTTGTAGCATCACTATTTTGTATTTTAGTAAATCCTTATACTTATAATATTTACATGTATACGATAAATGCTATGAAAGAGATGTCAGTTGAAAAAACCTATATTAATGAGTGGAAGGTTACAGCTTTATACGATTATAAGGCATCTTTGATAATCGTTATTTTTATGGTGTTTATTTATGCTTTTAATCGAGTAAAATTCAAAGATATATTGTTTTCCGGAAGCATTATACTTTTGGCACTTTCTTCAAATAGGCAAATTATATTTTTGTCTATTTTAGCATTACCAATTTTATCACCATATATATTAGGTGCACTAGAGAATATATTTAATAGTTTGCCCAAAGGAATATACATCATTAAGGCTTTAAGGGGTGTGATAACAAAAAAATTAGTAATGGCAATTATTTTCATTTTTATTGAAGCTGTTTTGATTATGCCTAATGTTTTTTATACATATAATTTCTTTTCCAATAAAATGTCTTTATTCACAGTGGACAGTGCTGATTATCCAATTTATGCTGCAAATTATATAAATAGTCACCCTGATATAAAATCAAGCAGGCTTCTTAGCCATTATAATGATAGTCCATATCTTATATTTAGGGGCATACCAAGCTTTGTGGATAGCAGGGCGGATTTGTTTTTGCCAAGCTACAATAAGAATACAAATGCCTTTTACGACTTTATGAGGGCCTTTGTGGACCACTATGAACCTGAGCAGCTAATTACTAAATATAAAATACAATATATATTAGTAAATAAATCTTATAGCATATATGACATTTTAAGTGGTTATAAAAATTTGTCTGTAGTTTATGAAGATGAGAATTACTGCATATATAAAGTAGATTATTTTCAATAACCGTAATATTAGGGTATAATATTATTATAAATTATATGTTTAGGCATTATATAGTAACAATTTTGCTTAAAAGGAAGAGTGATGTTAGTGATAATTAGGAATAATATTATACCCGTTACAAGTATTGATTTAGATTATGTTTTAAGCAATGATGATAATAATTTATTATATGAAGATGCACTATTTTTTGATTTAGAGCATTATGTGTATAAGAAACCCATATGTATAGGGGTGTTTGGATGTTGCTATTACGACAAAAATACATCATCTATCCATGTAACACAGTACATGATAGAAAATAAAAAAGATGCCGAGCAAATTCTGTACATGGTGGAAGATTATTTTCAGGAGCAAAGGTGCAAGTTTAATAAAAAATATATTGTTACTTTTTCAGGAAATAATGATTTTACGGTTTTAAGATATTTATATAATAAAAGTGGTATGGAATACAATATTGAAGAAGTATTTGGACAAATTGATTTACAAAAAGAGTATGAAAAAATCAAGAAAGTTGGAATAGGTCTTAAAAATTTAGAGAAGATATTTGACATTAATCGTGAAAGTGAACTTATTAGTGGGTCTAATCTTGCAAAAACAATAAACAAGATAATGAACTGTGAAAGTTATTTTCAAAGAATGCCAGAGGAAAAGAAGGATAAGATTCTTCTTTATAATGAGCAGGATGTAGTGAGTTTATTTCACATAGTTACAAATTGGAAAAAGTATATGAAGGAAGAAAAGGAAGAAGATAACAAAAATTTAAAAATAAGTGATTAAATTATGTGATTTTAGTCAAATATTATGATATACACATTCCTTGTGTAAATTGATACATGGAGGTGATATATCATGTTATTTGATATAGAAAAGAAAAAAAAGAGCGGATTCACACTCATTGAAGTAATAGTTGTTATTGCCATTATTGCTATACTTGGTGCAATTCTTGTACCTAATGTTCTTGGATACAGACAGAAGGCAGAAAAGTCGAATATCCAGAATAGTGCTAAAACTATAGTTAGCTCAATTGAGGCTTATAATGCTGACAAAGACAGCAGTGCTGATGAAATAGGGGACGGTACAGGCGCTGATGGGGTAGCTTATATGAATTATACTGCTGGTATTGCAGACTTAATTAAGGCTAATATGCTTGATACTACTAAAATTCCCAAATGCCTTGATGGAACAACAACTGCACCATCTGGAACAGATGAAGTAGCTACTCTAGCTCAGCTACAAAAAGTAGCAGATGGGGATTTTTCCGTGTCAACCGTTAATGGAACTTCATCAAGTATTAATATCAATGAAACACCAGTAGAAACACCAACTAATACATCAACTAGTAATTAGTGTATTTATCATATGGTAAGTCCAATGTTAATAAGAATCAGATGGGGTCAAAAAAACCACCCCACCTTATTCCAAAAACTCAGTTTGTGAGTTTAGATAGGCTTCATTTTAAGCACTTATCTAAAGCTAAATTAGATTGTAAAAGAAAAATGTACCAGAATACTGACAGCTTTTTGATTATGCCTAAGCTAAAACAAAAATTTAGAAGTGGTGATTTTATGAATTTAATTATGGGTATATTTGTTTTTATATGCGGTTTGATATTTGGAAGCTTTTTTAATGTGTGCATTTTTAGAATTCAAAAGGGTGAATCTATTGCTTATCCTCCTTCGCATTGTACAAGCTGCAGCAATGAATTGAAGTGGTATGACCTTGTGCCAGTTTTAAGTTATGTGGTTTTGAAAGGTAAGTGCAGATACTGCAAGGAGAAGATTTCACTTAGGTATCCTATAATAGAATTAATAACAGGTATATTATTTTATCTTATTTTTCTAAAGTACGGAATTGATATTTTAACAATAAAATTCATAGTGTTTATATCTCTTCTCATAGTAATTGGAATGATTGATTTTGATACTACCGATGTGTATTCCAGTACTACTATTACTGGAATGGCTGCAGGGGTAATATTTATTTTAGTGGGAGTTTATTATAAAATCGATGTGGCAGTACCTTTTATTCTGGGGGGCCTACTTGGTGGCACTATAATAGCAATTATAATATTAACAACTAAAGGCATGGGCTGGGGAGACGCAGAAATATGTCTATTATGTGGATTGTTTCTCGGATGGAAGCTTACAGTGGTCATGCTGATGCTTTCATTTGTTTTAGGTGGAATTGTAGGTATGCTACTTATAGCACTTAAAATAAAGGGTAGGAAAGATTATATAGCATTTGGTCCATTTATAACAATCGCTGCAATGATTACAGTGTTTTTGGGGCAAAATATGATAAACTACTACTTCTCAATTATGATCAGATAACAGAGATTTAACAAGTTAAAAGTTAAAAGTTAAGAGTTAAGAGTTAAGGAAGATTTTTCGGAGAAGAACAAAAAATCAATGAAATAGGAGGTTAGTAGATTTGTTAAAAATCTACTAACCTCCTATTTCAATAAAAAGATTCTATTAATTATTGTATTTTGCCCAAAGGCAAAATTTCCATCACTCTTAACTTTTAACTTTTAACTCTTAACTGTTTGAAAGTTTGTCTATTCCAATCTTAATTCTTTTTATTGATTCTTCTTTTCCAATTATGTCACCTATTTCGAAGGCACCGCCTGGGGTAAATTGTTTTCCAGATAGAGCAGTTCTAAGTGGCCATAATACTATACCGTTTTTAACTTCCATTTCTTTTGCAAGATCCATCATGGAATTATGTAAAGCTTCTGTATTCCAATCAGTTAAACCTTCTAGTATTGGGAGGGCTTTTTTTAGGCTTACTAGGGAATTCTCGTTATTAGTTTTCATCTTCTTATGAGTATATATTGCTATATCATATTCAGGAAGACTATTAAAGAAATCAATGATTTCAGGTATTTCGCCTAATACTTCAACTCTAGTCTGTAAAAGTTCAGTAATTTTTAAAAGGTCTATATTGCTGTTTGTTATAACTCCTTCATAGTAAGGTAATGCCATTTCATGGAATTTTTCTAGTGGCATTCTTTTAATATATTCTCCGTTCATCCATCTTAGTTTAACTGGATCAAATATTGCAGGAGATTTGGTTATTGTGGTGTAGTCAAATATTTTAACTAACTCCTCAAGGGTGAATATCTCATTTTCTCCTTCAGGATTCCAACCAAGTAAAGATATATAGTTAAGAACCGCTTCTTTAATGTAGCCTTTTTGAACAAGATCCTGAAATGAAGCATCTCCATTTCTTTTACTTAACTTGTTATGAACATCTTTCATGATTGGTGGACAATGAACATAAATTGGAACTTCCCAATCAAAAGCCTCATAAAGTCTGTTATATTTAGGGGCGGATGAAAGATATTCATTACCTCGTACTACATGAGTTATACCCATAAGATGGTCATCTACTACATTTGCAAAGTTATAAGTAGGGAAACCATCAGATTTTATAAGTATCATATCATCAAGCTCTGAATTATCCACAGAAATGTTACCATAAATAACATCGTTAAAAGTAGTAAAACCAGTTAGTGGATTATTTTGTCTTATAACATAAGGTGTACCATCTGCTAATTTTTGCTCAATTTCTTCTTTAGGAAGGTTTTTGCAATGTTTATCGTATTTGAAAGGTCTTTTTAAAGCTTCTGAATTTGTCTTTAAAATATCTAACCTTTCCTTTGAACAAAAGCAATAATATGCCTCGCCATTTTTAACTAACTGTTTTGCATAACCAAGGTACATACCTTTTCTTTCACTTTGTACATAGGGACCAACAGGACCACCAATGTCTGGACCTTCATCGTGTACAAGACCAGTTTCTTTTAAGGTACTATAGATAATATCTACAGAACCTTCTACAAGACGTTCTTGGTCTGTATCTTCTATTCTTAATATAAACTTACCACCCTCATGTTTTGCAATAAGGTAGGTGTATAAGGCAGTTCTAAGGTTACCTATATGCATATAGCCAGTTGGACTTGGTGCAAATCTTGTTCTTATTTCTTTTGAAGACATTTAACTCACTCCTATAAAAATAAAATTAAAGCCTCCCACCACTTTAAGATGAAAGGCAATTATACGAATACTGATAAACAATACTACAACGTAAATACACTAATATGCAATATCATACTATTACATAATAATATAACAGAAAAATAGTGTCAAGGCATAATATAACGGATTGTATAAATTTAAAACCTATAAATTAATATATGAGTTACCGTCTAAAGGAATAACAACCTGAAGAGGTGGTTTATCACCTAGAAGACCAATTGCATATATACTGTAAAATCTGTGGTCTCTTAAATTTATATTAGGTATGTTTAAAACTAAATTACCGGTGTCAGATGCAATAAGTTTAAAATTATAGGTACCTGGGCTTAAAGGTATATACCCTGTGACTTTCTTATAGGGTACATTGGTAAAAAGTTTTTTTCCATCATAAAGAGTTAGGTCCACATTGGGGGAATTTGGAGAAAGATGACCAAATCTTATAAAAAGCTTTCCTGGTATTAAAGGTCCCTTAGGTTCGAGTATTGGCAGTAGACTAATACTTGATACATACCCAATAGCAGCAATAGTATAAATTGAAGAAGGATTTACGTATAGATTTTCCCTGAGCAATAAATCTGTGCGACTTCCTGCCTTAAATATTTGAACTTCATAATGACCTGGCTGCAGTGATGTATATTCTGTAAAATCACCAAAACGAAGGTTTTTAGCAATTATTTTGTTGTTTAAATAAACATCAACAGCAGGAGCTTTTGGCACAGCATGAAATATTCTGGCATAGGAAATAGGCACAGCTACTCTAGAATAAGTACTGTATGGATCAAAAAACATATATAATTCACCTTTCAAACATTCTATTCTTTAGTATTATATGATTGTTTTGTTTATGTGATAATAAAATAATATATAAATATTATTCTCTAAATTGAAAAAGTATTTTATAATGTATATAGTGTAAAAAATATGTTGATATATAGCGTATATTACGGATAGAATATAGAGTATGAAATATTTTGTTAATATCTAGCATGGTGGTCAATAATCTATTATGATGAGGAGAGTTAAAATGGAGTTAAGTGAAAAGAATATTATAGTGCTTGCAGAAGATGGTTTCGAAGATATGGAGGCGCTTTATCCTATTTTTAGGCTGAGAGAAGAAGGTGTTAGAGTAACTGTAATTGGAACGGGGAATAAAGATAGTTATATTGGACTACACGGATACACTTTAGATGTAGATGAGTATCCTAGTTCTATTAATCCAGATGAATATGATGGAATTATCATTTCAGGGGGGCTTTCAGCATACAAACTTAGAAATAATATATATATAAAAGATATTGTATCTAAAATTAGTGCCAAAAGTAAACTTATTGGATGCGCAGGACTTGGAGCAGTAATTTTAATATCTTCAATGGCAATAGATGGGTATCAAATAACTTGTCCAGAGGAAATAATTGATGATATAATAAATGCAGGTGGAGATTATACAAATACTGGAAACTGCATAGACAGAAATTTAGTTAGTGCAAAAATACCAGGAAACCTTCCACAGTTTATGATAAATGTATTTGAATTGTTAAGAAGTGATCATAATAAGGAATCATCAAAGAAATAACAAAGTAACTTTAAAAAAATTAGTGAAAGAAGAGTTTTTAAATTTATGAGGAAATTATGTTATAGTATCAGTTATTTAAATAAAAAGTTTAGTGAATTTATTGATTCATTGAACCAATATGGCATCAATTGTATTATTGATGTTAGGGAAGGCACTGATGATCAAGATAAAGCTAATGTGGAATTTAATCCGGAAAGTATTAAGAAAAATCTCAATAAACTTCACATTTACTATATAAATATGGAAAATGAGTTTAATCTAAAACAAAAAGAAATAAATTTTGAAGATTTCATAGATAGTAGTAATTATAAATCAGGAATCCAAAGAGTTATAGCAGGTATAGATAAAGGCTTTAAAATAGCTCTGATATATAGTGAAAATATTCCGGAAAATTCTTGGGTTCCAATTATTTTGGGATATGGACTTAAAAAAAAGCATATATATATGGAACATATTGTGGATATAGAAAATTGTAAATCACAAGAAGATATAGAGGAAACTTTATTAGAAACGTATAAGATTAAACTTATTAAAAAGGTAGCAGAATTGTCAATTAGCAACATAATGAAAAATGTAGATTTAGACATGAGTGAAGCAGATTTCAAAATGGAAATGATTGAAGAGGCTTATAAAATGAAATATAGTGAGATTAAAACGTAGAGGTGGTGATCCATTTGGGTTTACCAATAAAATTTATACATACAGCAGATATTCATTTAGGAAGCATGTTAAATACTGGCAATGAAGATATATTTAAAGAAAATGATATATTTAAAGATGCGGTTTATAGTGCATTCCAGAAAATAATTGATTATGCCATTTTTTATAGTGTGAATTTTTTATTGATAAGTGGGGATTTATACGATAAAGATGCAATATCCATAAAGGCGAATAATTTTTTCTTTCATCAATGTGAAAGATTACTCCAAAAGAATATAAAGGTTTTTATAATTGGTGGTAATCATGATGCTTTTATAATCAGGAGAGAATTATTCAAAATGCCTGCAAATGTATTCCTTTGCAAAAGTGAAAAATTAAGTCAGTTTGATATTTTAGATGAAGATTCAAATATAATAGCAAGAATATGTGGCCAATCTTATAGGGGAAAATGGGATAGTAGGAAGATGTATAGTTCATATAATCCACCTCAGGATGGCGCTTTTAATATAGGAATGTTACATACTGAGCTAAATGGAAATAGTTTAAACTATGTTCCATGCACATTAGCAAATTTAAAGTCCAATGATAATATTAACTATTGGGCATTAGGGCATATACATAAATGTTCTGTGCTTAATGAAGGAAAGCCTACTGTTGTATTTTCTGGAATACCACAGGGCAGAGATACCGGGGAAATAGGAATTGGTGGATGTACTTTTGTAAAAGTAGATGAAAATAGAAAAGTGGAACTGAACTTCTTACCAACTTCATCAGTTATATGGGATAAAATTGAAATTAATATAAATGATAATGAGCATAAAACACCTGAAAATCTAACAGAACTCATAGAGTTAATCTCAAATCGAGCAAAGAGTTTAAAAGAAGCATCTCCCAAAATTCCTAAAGAATTTAAAAATAAAGAAGACTTATCAGAAATAATAAAAGGGTATGCCATTCGATGGATTATAACTGGAAGAGGAAAACTTAAGAATATTTTTGCGGAAAGTTCAGATGATATAACTGAGATAATATGCGACGAATTAAATTCAGAATTTATGCAAGATGATGTCTTTGTTTATTCAGATTCCATAGATGTGAGAATTGAAAATCCATTAACAGATTATTGCGAATTTTTAGAGAATAATGGGACTATAAAAAAACTATATGAACTGTGTCAGCGAGTAAGTGATGAAGGTGAACTTAAAGGCTTACTCATTGAAAGCTTTGGACAAGTATGGGAAGAAAATTATGATAGGGAAAACCTAAACAACTTAAAGGTTCAACTAGACAAGGATACCTTTGATAAAATATTAAATGAGGCAAAGGAACTTATTTTAATGAAGTTTATAAAGGAGAACAGATAGATGCACATCAAAAGCTTGTACATTAAGGATTTTGGAATTTTTAATAACGTAAGCCTAGAAGATATTTCCTCGGAAATTGTAGTTATTGGAGGAAATAATAGAGCTGGTAAATCAACATTATTAGACATCTTAAGATATTTTCCTTATGGATTTTCAAAATCTATGGATATTCCTCCAGCTAGAATTGAATATGAGGTAGAAGGAAAATTCCTAGATGATAGCAATAAGGAATTTATAGCTAGGGTAAATGGATATTCAAAACCACATATTTTCAAGCCTTTAGGTATAGACAGTATAGAGAATGTATATAATGATGTAGATTTATTTACTTATAAACAAATATTCACAATATCTTTGGATGAACTTAACTATATTGGCAAAGAGGATGAAAAATTGCAGTCAGTACTTTTAGGAGCAGGATTAAAGGATGTTATTTCTGTGCCAAGAATGATTTCTGATTTTAAAGGACTAGCAGAAAAAATAGGTGGGAAAAATGGAAATCCTAGAACAAAATTATTCAAAGATAGTTATAATGAAATATCTCAGGGACTAAATTTAAAAGATAAGGTTCTAACTCAGGTTGAAAAGTATAATAGTGATATAAACAGGATTAGTTTTCTTGAAAACAACATACATGAATTGGAAGTTAAAATAAAGGCTATAGAGGATAGTATATTTATTACTGAAATTTTAATGGTGAATTATGACTTGTATAAAGAAATTGATGGACTTAAGCTATTACTTAATAATAAGGTCAGCAAGGGGATATATGAAGATATTGATGCTAAAAATTTATCCTTGGATATTTGCTCTGGGTTAAGGGATGAATACTTATTAGTATTAGATGAATACCAGGAGGCTAAGTTAGGCTTTTCAAAGAACAATGGGATTTCTCATTATATATTAGAATGCTTTAAGCAATATGGAAAGGAAATTGCAGACCGGGAACTTATGATTTCAGGAATTAGGCAGAAGATGGAGAACTACAGAATTATGCTTGAAGAATGTAGGGCTGCAAAGCATGAAATAGTAGTTGATGCTACAGATATAAATGAGGAATGGAAGGATGACTTCACTAAGATATTGGATATAAATACAGAAGAAATATCTTTTATTCAATTAAGTGAAAACATTGATGAATTAAAGCTTATGGAGACTAAGATAGAGGAAATCAATTGTAGCATAAAACAATTTCAAGAAAAACTTCTAGAATTAAAAGTTAGTTGGATATCCAATGAGAAAAATATGTTTATAAAAAATATTATTTTTGTGTGTATATTTTTAATTATAGGGTTTGTTGTGTATAATTTTAATAAGATTTTTGGAGTGTTAATAAGTATAGCAGGTATAGTAATCACATCACTTAATATTATTTTTTCAAGAAAAACTAGGGAGAATAGTTCACAGAATACAAGTGCTAAGGCTATAAACTTGGACATGTCAAAGAGAAAAAAAGAGCTATCACATTTATTGGACAAGAAAGATAATTTAGAAGAGAGTGTTTTGAAGTATAAGGATTTACTCCAACTAAAAAAGGAAGTGCCTACATCAAGTATTAAAATTTATTTCACTTTAGTTAGAGATATAAAGAAGAAGGTTATGCATTTAAAATATGATTTAGATAATATGTGCACACTGGAAAAAGATATCAAATTGGAACTAGGGAAATTATTAGATCTACTTATTAAATTTAATGTTTTTTTAGTTATAGATGAATTAAAGGTAAGAAGAAATCTTATAGAAAATAGCGGGGACCTATTTGAAAATATAAGTAAGTTAAGTACGCTATTTAGTGCATATGAAAAACTTAGTGCTGTAATTATAGCAAAAGACTTACTAGAAGAAAAAATTAGAGAAACTCTTAAATTGGAAGATAATGTGGATATTTTATTAAATCTCAATAAAAATATTGAGAAGTGTAAAATATTTAATGAATATGGAACAATTAAAAATAAGTACAATAATTCAAAAAATCAGTTGATTCACTCACTACAAATAGATAGAGTAAAAAAGATATTAACTAAAGATGACCATACTGTAGAATTGTTCGGCAGATTTGAAATAATTGTAAATACTTATATTGATATGAAGGATATAAAAAGAAATGCCAGTGAACTTAGATTAAAATATGAAGCTGAAACAAATACATTAAGTGGTTTAAAGGACGAGAGGACAAGTTTGAAGGATGAAGTAAATAGATTGTATAGTAGCGAGGATATAACCTTAGCCCATAATAAAATTGAAAATGGAAGAGTACGGCTTAAAAAGGTAGCAGAGGAGTATGCTGTTAATAACGTTGCGGCATTTATACTTCAATTACTTCAAAATGATTTTATTCAAGGTGCTAAAAATACAATTTTAAAGGGAACGGGCAAAATATTAAGCGATATAACAGATGGAGAGTTTTCGGAAGTGTTCCCAGTAGATAATCTTACAAGAGCAGATTTTAAAACATTAGATAAAAACGGGGTGCTAAATGAAAGCATGAGGGACTTAAGCCGGGGAACAAAAGAACAATTGTTTTTGTCTGTAAGACTTAGCAGAATTGGGGAAATTAAATCAAAATTACCTGTAATAATTGACGATTCACTGGTGAATTTTGATGCTAAACATTTAAATAATTCAATTAAGTTATTTAGTGAACTTTCTAAAACTAATCAAATATTTTTTCTTACTTGTCACGCTGAGGTTGCATCGGCAATAAATAAAATAAATAAAAATGCACAGCATTTTAAAGTTGCTGAAGGAAAGTTCTCTTCTATCAGTGGAGAGGGGCTTGTAGATTATTTAAAAGGTGGGATTATATGAAACATGTTAAAGCAACAGCCTTTATACTATTATACTTGCTTATATACTATGTATTTCAAATTGTAGATGTTATTATTGTAAGTCTTCAGGCTGCTTTTAAAGGCATTACAGGTTCTAATTTAACTAAATTTTTAAATGAAAATACTGCTACAATATTAATTCCTGCAATGATCATATCATTTTTACTATATGTTTTAATTATAAAGGCAAGGGAAAAGAATATCTTTGAAATGTGTAAATTCAACAAAATAAAAACAAAAAATGTATTTCTCATAATCGCTATTACGGCAGGCTACAGCTTGGCTCTGTCAGCCATATCTGGTTATGTTCTAAAGTATTTTCCATCTTATAATCAGACACAGAACAGTATAAGTGGAACAATGACTTCAGTTTTAGGTATAATAGCAGTACTTATTTTAGCACCAATTTTTGAAGAAATACTGTTTCGAGGGATAATACTAAGTGAAATAAGAGAAAATTTAAGGGCGGTTCCAGCGGTTATTATTCAAGCAGTTACTTTTGGAGTCTATCATATGAATATGTTTCAGGGCATTTATACTGCTATATTAGGACTGATTTTAGGATATGCATGTGTTAGGACTATGACTATTTTAGGTTCCATAATTGCACATATAACCTTTAATGTATGTGGTACCTTTATTTTCCCAATACTAATATATTATACTGCTAAATTTTCACCTGTGTATATTGTATTGGGGGTTGTGATCTTTTGCTTATCCATGTTTTATTTTAATCGTTCTACCGCCTCAACCTTCTCAAAGGACAAGATGCAAATTAAAAGTTAAAAGGATTGAATAATTGATACTGGTTATATATTTGTGCATAACTTTGGTAAATATGAAAAAAATGTTAATAAGTTGGTTCGATTTTAATATGGAAAAAATCAAGGAGTTAGATTTGCGTCAACAAATCTAACTCCTTGATTTAATTGACTTTTCTGCGCTAGCAGAAAAATCTTCATTAACTCTTAACTCTTAACTTTACTAAGTTTGTTACCCTCTTATTTTTCTTATCTTTCTAATTCTTAGGCATATTATAAGAATTACAAGTACTATAGCAACAGTTCCCACATAGGTAAGTATATTTTGTTTTATCAAATCACTAGAAGAAAAAGTTGTATACAGGTTATATTTTTTAGTTACACCTCTTTCTTTCAACGTAAGTGTACCAATGGAAGTATTTGATTTTATTTTCCATGGATTTGTTGTGGTTAGGGTAGTAGATGTAGTTTTTTCTTTATCATTAACATCATTTTTATAGTATTCAACATTTTTACTTACCTTAAGTGGAATTTCTATGGTCTTGGTAGGTCCGAAAAATCTCAAGGGTTTATAGCTAAGGCTTTTAGTACTAAGCGTATTATTAGCAGAATAAAGTTTTGTATCTTTTATAGAATAACTGTAATTTATTAAAGCTTCCATGTCCTTAAAGGCTAGGGTGTCTGATGGTTCAATCTTCGAATTCATAACAACACCAATAATTTTTCTACCATTTCTGTTAAAAATGGCGATTAAACATCGCCCGGCTTCACTTGTGTATCCGGTCTTTCCAGCAATACAGGTGCTATCATAGAGTGGAAGTTTATTTAAAATAAGTTTATTGGTACTTATAATAGGAATTTTAAGTCCATCTTCTGTTTGGAATACATAATTTTTTTGCTCTAAGGCATAAAGAATGTTTTTATTTTCAAAGGCATTTTTACCTATTATACTCATATCATATGCGGTTGAGTAGTGGTTTGGATCGTGTAGACCATTTGGAGTTACAAAATGTGTGTTTTTAAGACCAAGTTTAGCAACTTTTTTATTCATTAGTGAAGAAAAATCAGTGTTTGTTTCGCTTATGTTATCATTAGTTTTTCCTATAATATTGTCTGCAATCATGTAGGCAATATCATTTGCCGAATAAATAAGCATTCCATTCAAAGCACTCTGAGCAGTGATTTTTTCACCAACTTTTATTGCTTTTTTATCAACGTTTAAAGATGCAGAAGGTTGAGCCTTAGCACTGGCAGTATATGTAAGTATATCACTTGGCTTTTTTGATTCAGTAAGTATTAAAGCTGTTAAAAGTTTTGTGGTACTGGCAGGATACTCTTTACCGTCAAGGTTTTTTGAATATATTATCTCACCAGTACTAGCATCTATTGCCACAGCTGCCTTAGCAGTGATGTTTGGTGCTGAACTTATTTCAGTAGCAAACACATTTGAAGTTATTGATAAGGATATTGCTAGAGTTAAGATTATAGAAATAATTTTACGCTTCAATTTCATCTCTCCATTTATAAGCTATTTTCATCAATTGATATTCTAAAGATTTTTTGAAAAACATATTATTTTAGCATCATAAAGCAAAATGTAAGCACATAGCAAGTGCTTACTTTTGTGGCTATTTTTTAGTGTGGACTTTAATATTAAGAAATTTGTTGAATATTTTAATAAGATTAATATGTTGATATTCTACGTAAGGAGAATCTTCCTTATTAAGATCATTTTGCACATTTTCTTTTGAAATAGTTATATCAATTATCTTATTATTATGCTTAAACTTTATATTATAAATCTCATCAAATCCGTCTGAATCACCTATTAAACTTAGACCTATGCTACTAACATCTATTTTTTCAATGGATATTAGTTTAGCTTTTTCTGTAGGTCTACTAGTTAATACTCTAAATAATATTTTATTCAGAAGTTTTACTAGTACAAATAAAAATAAGCCAGCTAGTGCTATTTTCAAGTACATTTCTATATATGCAGTTTTAGCGTAATAAAGATTGTAAATGTTAAATTCAGATGAACTTAAAATAAAATAAAATGCGGCTGGTGCCACTAAAAAGCAAAGTAATAAAATGATGACATAATCCAATAATTTCTTTTTCAAAGTATCATCTCCCTTTAAAAAAGTTTCAAGGTGTTTACTATGTAAAATTATATTCCATATTAGGGTGTTTTAAAAGGGTAAATATAAATTATTGATAAAAATTTCATATTATACGTAAACAAGTGAACTTTTTTCATTTTAATTTATAAAGTTAGTATTCATTTTTTTACTATAATAGTTTATAATGTAAACAAAAGATTTGTAAATATTACCATTAATTACGAATGCGGGGTGTAGTTATGGAAAAATGTTCATTTTTGAGTACCTATGAAGAAGAGGTAAGTTGTTTTAAGGAATGTCCATTTTATTGTAATGAAGAAAATGATTCAACATGTCCATTTAAATCAGTTACAGGTAAGAGTAGGCATAATGTTAGAAGATTATGTCAATACTATTATTCAGAGGATCATATTCTGAATTTTGATGATGAAGTAGAAGTAAAGAATGGAATAGAAGTAGAACTTGGAATAAAGGTAGAATTAAAACAATAGGTGTAAAGTTTAAATATTACGTAAGGTAGGTGATTCGGCGATGGAAAAAACCTTGGTATTAATTAAACCTGACGGAGTTCAGAGGGGATTAATCGGTAGTATTATTAGTTTTTACGAGGAAAAAAGCCTCTATATAATTGCGCTGAAAATGCTTCAGGCTGACAGAAGTATAGCAGAAATGCATTACAAAGAACATCAAGGAAAAGAGTATTTTAACGATTTAATTAACTATATAACCGAAGATAGAATATGTGCAATGATAGTTGGCGGAGAGGATGTTATAGATATTGTTAGAAAAATACATGGAAACAAAGATCCTAAGCTTGCAGAGATGGGTAGCATTAGAGGGATTTATGCCGATGATAGAACAAGAAATTTAGTTCATGCATCGGATAACGAAGAAAATGCTAAAAGGGAAATAGCACTCTGGTTTCCAGAAATTAAGGCATCTGAAAAGAAATAACAAGTAATGTATCTAAATATGAACAAATAATTGGGATGTGCATATAATAATGATTAGAATATTTATAATGGTGGGTATATATGAAGAAAAAAATGTTTTATCCAACCTGTCTACTAATTTTATTATGTTTATGCACATCTCTTTTTTATGGTTGCGCCACTAGCAGTAAATCTGAGTCATCTGTTAAAAAAATAAAGCTGAATGAGGTTGTCCGTTCAGTATTTTATGCACCTTTCTATGCTGCAGTTAATAACGGATATTTTAAAGAAGAAGGTCTCGATATTGACCTTTCAATTGGCCAGGGTGCAGATAAAACTATGCAGGAAGTGCTTAGTAAAAACGCTGACATAGGTTTTTGCGGCCCGGAACAATCAATTTATATCCAGAATCAAAATAAAGAGGATTATCCAGTGGTATTTGCAGAGCTTACCCAAAAAGATGGCTCTTTTCTTGTTGGAAGAAAAGAAGAAAAAAATTTCAAGTGGGAAGAACTTAAGGGGAAGACAATCATTGGCGCACGACCAGGTGGAGTTCCTGAAATGACATTGGAATTTGTACTTAAGAAACATGGTCTAAATCCTAAAAAGGACGTTAACATTATAACTAATATACAGTTTAATGCAACAGCAGAGGCATTCAAGGCAGGTACAGGAGATTATGTTGCACTTTTTGAACCTACTGCTAGTATTTTGAGGCAAACCGGCTCTGGATATATTGAATCGTCTATAGGAAGTGAAGCAGGAACTCTCCCTTATACTTGCTATTTTACAACAAAATCTTACTTAGATAAAAATAAAGACACCTTGGTTAAGTTCACTAAAGCTATTTACAAGGGCCAAAAATGGGTGGAAAATAATAGTAATATTAAAGTTGCAGAGAAGATAAAATCATTTTTTCCTGGCAGCGATGTAAATCTCATAGCGCAAAATGTAAATAATTATAAGAAGGTAAATGCATTTGCTTATAGTCCTGAAATAAATAAAAGTGATATAAATAGGCTAATGGACATTATAGAAGGGTACCAAAAGGATCTCATAAAAACACGACCAGCTTTTAACAAACTTGTAAACACAGATATTGCAAAAGAAGCAAGCAAATAAAACAGTTAAGAGTTAAAAGTTAAGAGTTAAGAGTTAAGGAAGATTTTTCTGCTAGGGCAGAAAAGTCGAACAAAATAATTATATTATTTTGCTGTAGGCAAAATTTCATTAACTTGTAACTTGTAACTTGTAACTTGTCTTGTAGCTTGTAACTTGTAACTAAAATAAGTGGGATAGAGAATAATTTTCAATAAGAAAATTATTCTCTATCTTTTTTGGTTACACAACCAGTTAGGCAAATTCATATAATGGTATATATAAGGCATCATCAAAGAAATAACAAATCAATATTCTGGTCTATTTTGTGGTATGATTCGCCTTGCATAACCATTACATAGCCAACGATTGCGCAAGGTTTTGGCTCCTCGCCTACCGCAAAATATCCTCAGAATCTTTGACTTGTTATTTCTTTTCAGATGCCTAAAGTAGTAATTATTTTTGGAGAGTTGAAAATGAATAAAATAGAAATTAAACATATATTTATGAATTATCACTCCATGCTTTGTGAAACAGAAGCTATAAAGGATGTAAGTTTTAATGTAAACAAAGGTGAGTTTGTAAGTATTGTTGGCCCGTCAGGATGTGGAAAATCAACATTACTAAACATTATAGCTGGGCTTATAAAACCTTCAAAGGGAAAAATTTTAGTGGATGGGCAAAATCAAGAAAATTTCACTAGAAAGTTTGGATATATGTTTCAAAAAGACGAACTTTTTGAATGGTTAAATGTTTATGAAAATGTATTAATTGGTCTTAAAGTACAACATAGAAAAACATTAGCAAATATTGAAAAAATAGAGAAAATGCTAAAAGAATATAAGCTTGCAGAATTTAAAAAGCATTATCCCAGTGAGCTTTCAGGAGGAATGAGGCAAAGAGTTTCATTAATAAGAACTTTAGCATTAAATCCTGAAATTTTAATTTTAGATGAGCCATTTTCAGCTCTAGATTATCAAAGTAGACTTCGCGCTAGTGATGAAATTTATAAGATAATAAAACAGGAAAACAAAACAGTTATAATGGTTACTCACGATATATCAGAGGCAATATCCATGTCTGAAAGAATAATAATATTTTCAAAAAGGCCGGCAAAGATAAAAAAAGACGTATCTATAGATTTTGGGGACGATTCACTTACTCCTTTAAAAAAGAGAGAAGATCCTAGGTTTAGAGAATATTTTGATTCTGTGTGGAGGGAGCTTGAAATAGATGAATAATGAAAGCCAGGAACATAATAAATTTATTAAAGACACAAAAAACAAAAATAGGATGATTACATTTGTAAGATGGCTTATATTGATTGCCTTTTTTGCATTATGGGAAATAGCAGGAGATTTAAAGTGGATAGACCCATTTTTTATAAGTACTCCAAGTAGAGCATTTGCTAGTCTTATTACAATATATAAAGAAGGAACACTGTTTACACATATAGGGGTAACATGTTATGAAACAGTGTTAGGTTTTACTTTAGGCACTCTACTTGGCATAGTTATAGCAGTAATACTTTGGTGGTGCAACTTTCTTTCAAAGGTCCTAGATCCATATATCGTAGTGTTAAATGCATTGCCTAAGGTTGCTTTAGCTCCAATAATAATATTTTGGGTAGGAAATGGAATTAAAGCAATAGTTACTATCGCAATTTTAATATCTATTGTAACTACAATAATAAGCATTTTAGATGGATTTAAGAGAGTGGACACCGATAAAATTAAACTTTTAAAAACCTTTGGTGCTAACAAATTTCAGATTCTTGTAATGCTGGTAATACCATCATCTATCCCAAGTATAGTATCAGCTCTTAGAATTAGTGTTGGACTTTCTTGGGTTGGGGTAATAATGGGAGAATTTCTAGTAGCCAAGGAAGGGCTAGGATTTTTAATAGTATATGGTGGACAGATATCTCAGCTTGATATGGTAATGATGAGTATAGTAATTCTTGCAATACTTGCATATATAATGTATGAAATAGTTCTTATCTTTGAAAAAAGAATAAGATCAAGATTTTAATTAGGAGGGCTATATGAAAGTTGATGTGGTATTTCAGGGGGGAGGAGTAAAAGGGATAGCTTTTGTAGGTGCAATTGAGGCTTTAGAAGAAAATGGTTACACTTTTAACAAACTTGCAGGAACGTCAGCAGGAGCTATTACAGCAGCATTACTCGCAGCTGGTTATACAGGGCAAGAATTGAAAGAAATAATGCTTAATATGGATTATACAAAGATTTTAAGCACAGGTGTGTATGGCGGTATTCCATTAATGGGCAATGCTATAGAACTTATAAGAAGTAAAGGGTTTTATGATGGACGTTTAATTGAAAAATGGATTTACAAACTTTTAAAGAAAAAAGGCATAGTAAAATTTAAAGATCTTGAAACATATGGAGAAAGAACACTTAAAATAATTGCTGCGGATGTGACCAAAAGAAATATCTTAATAATTCCTGATGATTTAAAAAACTACGGTTTTGAACCATCGGAATTTGAAATAGCAAAGGCTGTTAGAATGAGCACAAGTATTCCATTTTTCTTTAAACCAGTTAAGCTTAAATATAACAATAATATAAGTTATATTGTGGATGGTGGAATTATAAGTAATTTTCCAATTTGGATTTTTGATGTAGCGGAAACTCCAAGGTGGCCAACTTTTGGATTTAAATTACAAAATAATATAAATACAAATGTAAATAACCATGGGAAGGATTTGTTTTCATATTTTATTGATGTGGTGGAAACCATGGTTGACAGAAATGAGGAAGAATATTTGCCGGACAAGGAATGCAGTTAGGACTATTTCAATAAAAACAGAGGGGGTTAGGACTACAGAATTCAATATATCTCATAAAAAGTGCAATAAACTATATAAATCCGGTTATGATGGTACAAATGAGTTTTTAAATAGTTGGAGTTTTTATAATTATATAGCAAAATACAGGCGATAGATTGAAAAGAAGACAATTGGATTTATTTTCAAAAATAAAAAATTTAGAATAAGGCATCTGAAAGAAAATAACAAGTCAAGAATCCTGAGGATACTGACTTGCTATTTTTTTGATGATGCCTAAGTGAGGCAAGAAAAAAATTTTCAATTTAAGCATAAATACTAACTTTAAGGAGAAAATGATTATAGACAAATATTATAAAAGACTGAAAATTATATATAAACTAGTATATAAAAACTCATTTTATCTTGATTTAAGATAAAATGTTTTTTTACTATTTATAAAGTTTTATTTATAATTTTATTGCGAAATTATAAATATGTTGTAAAATGTAATTACATGATGAAATAAAAACATGATACTTAAGGAGGAAACAAATAATTATGAAGAAAAAAGTCATTATAGGTATAATAATTTTAGTAGTTATTGCGGCTGCAATAGGAATTGGTCGAACAAGTAAAAATAAGGGTAAATTTATAAGCGTTAGTTCAGCAAGTGTCACAAAGGGTGACATAAAAGCTTATTTTTCGACAACCGCAACTATAAAGTCGAAAAACAGTAAGGATTATTATGCACCAGATCAAGCCAAGGTTGCAACTGTGAATGTAAAAGTTGGAGATAAGGTGAAAGCAGGAGAAGTGTTAGTAACATATCAAGTTGCAGATTTAACTGTAGCAGTAAAGCAGGCTCAAATAAATTTAAGTACAGCAAATAGTCAAGAACAGGATTTGGTAAATAATACAAAAACACAGACGCCAGATAGTACAGAAAAGTTAAAACAAGCTAATAATTCAATAAGTCTAGCACAGCTTAATTTAGACACTGCTAATGCAAATTTAGCAAAAAGTGTAAATAGCAATGTAGCAGATTTTGATGGAGTAGTTACAGCATTAAATGCTAAAGTAGGTGGAACGGGAGTTGGAAGTTCAACTTCTGGTGGTAGTACAGCAGCAGTAACAATAGAGGATGAAAGTAATCTTGAGGCAGAAGTGAATTTAGATAAATACAGTGCTAGTGAAGTTAAGGTAGGAGAAGCTGTAACTTTAAATTTTGCAAATAAAAACTATACGGGTAAAGTATCATATGTAGCACCATCAGCAGTAACATCAACATCTTCGACTACTTCAAGTACGACACTTTTAGCAGATATAGATATAGATAAGCCCCAAGTTGGATTAATAGAAGGTTTTGATTCAGATGTTAATATACTAACTGGAGAAAGTGACAAGGTATTAACTGTTCCAGCAGAAAGTATAAAAACAGATAAGTTAGGAAATAACTATGTATTTGTTATATCAAATAATAAAGCTGTTCAAAAAGAAATTCAATTGGGTTTACAATCAGACACTGAGGCAGAGGTAAAAAGTGGACTTAACGTTTCTGATAAGGTAATACTTAACCCAAGTGCAACAATAGAAAATGGAACTTTGGTAAAAGCTAATTAAGGGGGCACCTAAAAACATGATTGAGGTTACTAATATAACTAAGAGATATATAACTGGAGATATAGATTTTACAGCACTTAAGGCAGTGAATTTAAAAATAGAAAAAGGAGAATTTACTTCTATAATGGGGCCTTCTGGATCAGGAAAATCTACTTTTATGAACATATTGGGTTGTCTTGACAAAATGGATCAGGGAAAATACATGCTCAATGATCAAGATGTTTCAAATCTTACTGGTAATGAACTGGCATTTGTGCGAAACAAAGAAATCGGTTTTGTATTTCAGGCATTTAATTTATTACCAAGGTTAACGGTACTGCAAAATGTAGAATTGCCAATGGTATACTCAGGTGTTCCTGTAAAGGAAAGACGAGAAAGAGCCATGGAGGCTTTAGAAAAGGTATCGCTAGGAGATAGGATTAAGCATAGACCAAATGAAATATCTGGTGGACAAAAACAGAGAGTAGCTATTGCCAGAGCAATAGTAAACAGACCTAATGTTATTATGGCTGATGAACCAACTGGAAACCTTGATTCAAAATCAACTTTTGATATAATGAAAATTTTCCAGGATTTAAATGATGAAGGTTCTACAGTGGTTATGGTAACTCATGAGCCAGATGTTGCTGTTTATACAAGGAGAATTATAAGGTTTAAAGATGGGGAAATAATAGCTGACGAAGATGTAAAAAATAGAGTTAGGTTATAACATTTAACTAATTTCAAGAATATGTTGTAAAGGATGGTAATATGAATTTTTTAGAGAGTTTTAGAATAGCAACAGGAAGTATATTGGCAAATAAAATGCGATCCTTCCTAACAATGCTAGGAATAATTATAGGAATAAGTGCTGTAATAGCAATTGTATCCCTTGGGCAAGGTGCTCAAAATTATATTACAGATGCTTTTAGTAAAATAGGTGCAACTACGGTGACTATAGGCATAGATTCATCTAAAGCACAGCAAAGTGATTACTTTACCTTAAAGGATGCTCTTCAGATCAAACAAGAGGTACGTGAAATAAAATATGTAAGCCCAACGGTATCCGAGAAAGGCATTGCAGTGTCAAGCATTATATCAAAAAATGCAAATATTACGGGTGCTACTACGGACTATGCAGATATCCAAAATTATACTATATCCTATGGTAGATATTTTAATGAGCTAGAGGAAAATGAAGGAAAAGCTGTAGCAGTGATAGATGACAGTACAGCTACAGCTTTATTTGGTACAGCTGACGCAGTAGGGAAAACTATGGATATTGGACCTTTGGGCGCAACACAAAAAGTTACTATTGTAGGAGTAAAAAGTTCTTCAGGTAGTTTTGGAGGCGGAGGCGTTAATGCAGCTATAAACATAGATGTACCAATTTCATTTGCACAGACTATGTACTCAGCTAATTTTACTATTAGCAATTTAACTATAGCAGCAGATTCAAAGAATGATGTTCAGTCAGCAGGAGATAGTGCCGTAAGTATATTAGAAAGTAGACATAACAATAGAGGAAAAAGTATTTATACAGCCTCTAACCTATTTAAACAAATGGATCAAATAAATAACGTACTAGGAATATTTACAGATTTTGTTGGAGCAGTAGCAGGAATTTCATTGCTAGTTGGTGGTATTGGAGTTATGAATATAATGCTTGTATCAGTAACTGAGAGAACAAGAGAAATTGGAATTAGAAAGGCTATTGGAGCTACAACTCAAAATATTATGATACAGTTCTTGACTGAATCTGTTATAATTTCTCTCATTGGTGGATTGATTGGAATGGCAATAGGAATAGGTGGTGCAGAACTTGTTGGTAATGCTGTAAATGTGACACCAGTAATTTCACCTACAGTAGTTATAGCAGCAATTCTCTTTTCATCAGCAGTAGGAATATTCTTTGGACTATATCCAGCTAAAAAAGCAGCTGCATTAGATCCAATTGAAGCATTAAGATATGAATAAATAAGTAAAAGGTCGGCAAAATAATGATTGCTGGCCTTTTTACTTATTTACATTTATTTGGTTTTACTACTGCAACTGCCGCAACCACTGGATTTGTTTGAATTGCTGCAACTGGTACAATCCTTGCTTTTGGTATTTGGTTCACATTTCAGCATAAAGCCTGAATCTGTAAAAGCAAGATTTATAGATTTGATGTTTTCTTCTATGGTGTTTGAGTAAATAAAGGTTATGCCATCTATATTTTCTAACAGGTCATCTTCCTTTAGTTCGTCTAAAATAACATCAACTGTAGCATGACTACAGCAGGAGCTTACAAAGGAAAAACGTACGCAATTGTATTCTTTGTGTTCTTTTAAAAGATTATATAAATTCAAATGTGCTTCTTCAGATATTTGTATATTCATAGTATTCTCCTTATTCTTCATATATGTCGGAATAACGATGCAATAAATTTTGTTTTAAATTCCAAAGGTTAGTGGAAAGATCTACATAATAATTATGAGGGTTTTCAAGCCTTAGTACCTCTTGCCAAAGTTTATTTGTTTCTTTTTCTGCAAAATTTTTTATTTCATTTACACTAGGACTTTGATATACTGCATTTCCTTTTTCAAATATTGGAACCTGCAAAGCTTTAACGTAAAAGTTTCTTATTCTTTTCTTTTTCCATGTATAAATCGGGTCAAATATTTCTAGGGTTTTAGTTTCATCAATTACCTCATCATTAAGGGTAATAATGTCAGCTATAGCTTTATCAGTAGATTTATCAAATATTCTATATACTTTTTTAAATCCTGGGTTTGTTATCTTGTCTTCATTTTCACTTATCTTTATTTTAGGTACCACAGTATTATTTTCTTCAACAGCAACTAATTTATACACTCCACCAAATACAGGTTCACTTCTGGCAGTAATAAGTCTTTCACCAACACCAAAACTATCAATCTTGGCACCTTGAGCCAATACATCAGTAATTATGTGTTCATCAAGGGAATTAGAAATTGTTATTTTGGCATCAGAATAACCAGCAGCATCTAATACTTTTCTGCATTTTTTAGTAAGATAAGTAATATCACCACTATCAATTCTAATTCCAATGGGTCTAATGCCATGAGGTTTTAAAATTTCATCAAATACTTTTATTGCATTTGGAAGACCAGATTTTAAAACATTATAAGTATCTATTAGTAAAAGGCAGTTATCAGGGTAGGTAGTTGCCCAAGCTTTGAAAGATTCATATTCACTACCAAATAGTTGTATCCAAGAGTGAGCCATTGTCCCAATGGCAGGTATGCCAAACATCTCTTCAGAAATTGTACAAGCTGTGGCACTACAGCCTCCAATAATCGCAGCCCTTGAACCATAAATAGCTCCGTCGTAACCTTGGGCACGTCTAGAACCAAATTCCATAACAGGTCTTTCACCAGCAGCTCTACATATTCTATTTGCTTTTGTGGCGATTAAGGTTTGATGGTTAACAGTTAAAAGTATCATTGTTTCTACAAATTGAGCTTGAATAGCAGGACCTCTTACAGTAACTAGAGGTTCGTTTGGAAAAACAGGATTTCCTTCTGGCACTGCGAAAACATCGCAACTAAACTTAAAGTTTCTTAGGTAGTCCAGAAACCTTTCTGAAAACCCGCCTTTATACTTTAAATATTCGATGTCTTCATCTGTGAATTTAAGACTTGATAAATACTCGACTAACTGAGTTACACCAGCCATAATGCAGTAGCCGCCTTCATCAGGTATCCTTCTGAAAAACATATCAAAATAGGCGATTTTATCTCCTACTCCATTTTCAAGATAACCATTTCCCATAGTTAGTTCATAAAAGTCTACAAGCATGGTAAGATTTCTTTCATTTCTAACAGAATAATTTTTATTGAGTTCCATATAAAACGCCCCTATCCTTAAGATTCTTTAAATATATTATAATTATATATTATACAATACTTTTCTAGTGAAAGAAAATACATTAGACAGTAGGCGCAAAAAAGTTGTAAAATAGATTGTAATAGACAAAAAGAAGGAGTGGCTTTTTTGAATTCCAACGTAATAAATCAAGTGCTAATTTTGTTTTTAACCATGTTCGTAGGAATATACGCCAAAAAAAAGAATTATATCAATAAAGAAATAAATGATGGACTTAGCAAAATACTTTTAAACATAACATTACCACTATTAATAATAAGTTCATTTAACACAAATTTTTCAAAGAACATGATGATTAACGCTGAAAAAATAATAATATATGGAGTAATAATACATATTGTATTAATAATTTTTTCGAAAATAGTCTATTTTAAATTGCCACAGGGTAAAAAGGGTATTGCAAAATTTGTAACCTTATTTGCAAATTCGGGTTTTATGGGATACCCAGTTTTAAAAGGTATCTATGGAAGTCCGGGTGTTTTTTATTGTTCGATTTTGGGAATAGTTATAAACTTGTTTATGTTTAGTTATGGGATAATGGTACTTAAAGAAGAGGGTGGCAATACATTTCGAGAACTTAAAAAAATTATTTTTAACCCAGCGATAATAGCAACAGTAATAGGAATTTTAATATTTATCACAGGAATAAAAATACCCAATGTTATAGGCTTAACTATAAATTCAGTTGGTTCAATGACTTCACCGTTATCCATGATAATAGTTGGAGTGATGCTTGGAGAAACGAATCTTAAAACAGCTTTTAGTGGTAAAATTGTATACATATTAACTTTTATAAGGCTTATATTAGTACCAATTATCATTTTTTTCGTATTGAAGCTTTTAGGAGCACCAAATTTAATTATTGAAATAATAGTTTTATTAGAAGCATTACCAGTAGCTTCAAATACAGCAGTTTTAAGCTTCCAGTACGGAGGAGATAATACTTTGGCCGTAAAAAGTATATTTGTAAGCACAGTATTTTCTATAGTTACTATTCCATTAATTACAAAATTATTATTATAGATAAAAATTGTCAATAATAAATAGTAGAGAACAAAATATCCATTTATTAGCGGTGGTGGGTTTTAAGGCTAGTAGTATTGAGTAAGTTAAAGTAACACGTATATGAAAGAAAATATACTAGCATACTGTGAACTATTTAGAGGGCTAAGATAGGGGTCAAAATGATTAAAAACGAATTAATTGATGAATTTTGTAGTTTAAGAGATAAAATAATTGAAAAACGATATGAGAAGCTTGATGCTTCTCAAATAAATGCAGTTATTAAAAGTGATAGAAACTGTATAGTAATTGCCTGCCCTGGAGCAGGTAAAACTCAAGTTATAATAAATAGAGTGGATTATCTTTGTACTTTTGGGGAGGTATACGGAACAAAATGTGTAGATGATTCTATTGAGCAGAAACATGTGGAACAACTTAGGCTATATTTATCAGGAAAATGTGAGAAGATGCCAGAACAAATAAATAGTTTTGCAGTTAAAAGGGAAAATATAATTATAATAACATTTACAAAGGCTGCTGCAACTAATATGAAAAATAGATATAAAAAATTATTTGTAAATGGTAAAGAACCCTTCTTTGGAACTTTTCATGGTTTATTTTATAAAATACTAAAAAGACATAAAAATTTTATCAATATCATTCAAGGTTATGAAACCAATAAGATTGTTAAAAACGTATTACTAATGTATATGGATGAAGTTAATAAAGATAAACTAAGAGAAGTAATAGGAGATATTTCAAAATTCAAAACATCTAAGTTGTCTTTAGAAGAATTCAAACCTTCAATTGAGGATGGCATATTCAAAAAATGTTTTGATGCTTATGAAGATTATAAGGAAGAAAAAAATTTAATGGATTTTGATGATTTGCAGCTTCAATGTCTTGAACTGTTTAAAAATGATGAAAGCTTATTAGAAGGCTATAGAAAACTATTTAAGTATATGCTTGTAGATGAATTTCAAGACTCAGATTCGTTACAAATAGAACTTTTAAAAATGTTAAATGGTGGAAATAGTTTATATGCAGTGGGAGATGAAGACCAATGCATTTATGGTTTTAGAGGTTCAAAACCAGAATGTATGGTGAATTTTCCTAAAATATTCACTGGTGGAAAAAAGATATATCTAAGCAAAAACTATAGAAGCAAGTCCAATATTGTGGATATTTCTAAAAATCTTATAAAAAATAATGTTATGAGAAATGAAAAAGAAATAGTGGCTAATAAAACTGAAAAGGGAAATATACTTGTATTAAATAATGCCAATGAAAACAGTCAAGCGGAAGAAATATATCAGAATATCGTAAAATTGAAAGTAATTAATGGAATAAACTATAGTGATTTTGTAATTCTTTACAGGACAAATGTGGAGAGTAGGAGTCTAATAGATAATTTTATAAGAAGAAAGATACCTTTTAAACTATTGGATAAGGAATATAATTTTTTTGAGCATTTTATTTGCAAAGATATATTGTCATATTTAAAACTTTCCATTGATAATACAGATAAGGCTAGCTTTTTAAGAATAATAAACAAGCCTTTTAGGTATATTGGAAAACTTAGCCTTGAAAAGGTTAAATCATATGGGTTTAAAGAGGATTTATTCGAAATCTTGAAAAATGTGGATGATTTGCCTATTTTTCAAATGAAGGCTGCGGATAAGCTTAAACAAAATATACAAGGATTAAATAAGAAGTCTTTAGGATGGGCGATACAAACTATAATTTCAGAGCTTGGATATAATGATTATATAACGGAATATTCACAGAAATTTAAGAATGATATGAATGAATTGCTTCAAATTATTGAAGAGTTTAAAAAGTCAGCAGAGGGGTATAAAAGTATAGTTGGATTTTTAGCTCACGTAGATGAGGTTAGTGAAGAGCTTAAGAACATTAAAAAGGATTCCACCAAAGATGCAGTGATTTTAAGCACAATTCATGGTGTAAAGGGCATGGAATTTAAAAACGTGTTTATTATAAATTGCTGCGAAGAAACAATACCCCATAAAAGTGGCATTGAAAAGAACTTAGAAGAAGAAAGAAGACTTTTTTACGTAGGAATAACTCGTGCTATTGATAATTTATGGCTAGGCATAAGTCGTGACATACGTGGCAAAACGAAAGAACCTTCAAGGTTTGTGGCTGAATGTGGACTAGAGTTTAATAACCCTTATACTGGGGAGTATAAAGTTGGAGAGATGGTAAAACACGAGTCTTTTGGCAAAGGAAAGATAACTGAGATTAATAATAAGGTTGTTGAAATTGAATTTAGTGGTGAAGTTAAACGAAAGTTTGACCCCGTGGTACTAGGGAACAATAAGCTTATTGAGAAAATTGAAGATATTTGAGCATTTATATATTTTATGTATAAATAAAGGAGTTTACTTTTGTAGAATATATTATGTATAAGTAAATATTTTATCAAAGGAAGTCTGCAAAATTGAATATGGAATTGCTAAGCATAAAAGTGGGTGTAACTTATTTAGAAGTTACATTCATTTTTATGCATGTTTTTTAGAATA
This sequence comes from uncultured Clostridiaceae bacterium, assembly GCA_963725425.1. Classification (GTDB taxonomy): domain Bacteria; phylum Bacillota; class Clostridia; order Clostridiales; family Clostridiaceae; genus Clostridium_I. The sequence goes on along the minus strand of CAVRYJ010000031.1, from coordinate 516,868 downwards.
TTCAGAGCATTCAATGAACGAAAGGTTGTAAAATCCAAAAACAAACTATATACTAAATCCAAGTGAAAGATTAATAAGAAAATTGCGATTTACAGAATAGGGGGGCTAGGAGATGTCTGATAAAATCAAACCAGTTTCTAGAGTAGGAAAAGTCACTAAATTAAGAAAAATAAAACTGAGATTATTTAATCGTAAGACGATGAATGGTTCTAATTTTAAGGAATTACTTTCAACAGCCTATGATAAAAAAACGCATAATGAAACGATAAAAGAAGAAAGTAAAACTGAAGAGAAAAAAATTAATGACGAGGAAGAAAATCATTTTATAGATACGTTATGCTAAGGCATTAGCTAATGAATTTAAATTGTTATATGTGTAAAAAAGTTCACTATTAGTGAATGAACATTCAATAAAAATAGGAGGAAAATTTAATGGAAAATGAAGTAATAAAAAATATCAAAAGCCGCAGAAGTATTAGAAAATACAAACAAGAGCAAATATCAGATGAGGAATTGTCTCAAATCATTGAAGCTGGTCAGTATGCACCTAGTGGTGGAAACAATCAAACTAGTCATTTTGTTGTTGTTCAAAATGAAGTTATACTTGATGAAATAAAAAAATTGGTTTTAGAAGAATTTTCTAAAATGGAAGTTACAGAAAATACTTATAAAAGTTTGAAGGGAGCAATCCTACAATCACAAAAGGGTACTTATGATTTTATGTATAATGCCCCTACATTAGTAATAGTGAGTAATTTAAGAGAATATGGAAATGCTATGGCAGATAGTTCAACTACACTTGAGAACATGATGCTTGCTGGTAATTCAATCAATGTTGGTTCGTGTTGGGTAAATCAATTAAGATGGCTTGCTGATAATGATTCAATCAAAGAGTATATAAAAAAGTTGGGGATTCCTAAAAATGAAATCATATGTGGTGGAGTTGTCTTAGGGTATGCTGAACAGAGTGATTTAGTTCAAATTCCAAGAAAAGGTAACATTGTGACATATATGAAATAAAAATAAATGGAGCTGTTACATTAAGCAATTTATATACAATATATTGTAGTATTTACTCTTAGTGCAACAGCTCCATTCATAATAAATTAGCCCTTTGAGTAGAATTAAGACACATCTTCCTCTAAAACTTCTTCAATGCTAGTGTTGGTTTTAATTAAGTGATGTGAATATATGACTAGAAGCAATACTAAAAAGATTGAAGATAATTTGTACATCATGGCATAATTACTATGTTCAGCAACAAAACTTAGAAGTACGGAACCAACGGTATAGGCTAAATCCATAGCTGATAAGAATGTTCCATTGGCAGCGCCTTTTCTATTGTCAGGTGATCGATTAACTGCCCAGGCTTGCAGAGACGGTTGAACAGCACCATAGCCAAGCCCATAAAATAATGAAGATAATATTAAAGTAGGAACTGAATGAACATAGGATAATATTATAAGACCTATAATCATTGTAGCGGTGCCAGGTATGATTATAACGGAATGTCCCCTTTTGTCGAAAATTTTGCCAATAACGGGTCTTGTTACTAGAATCATTGCAGCGTATCCAACAAAATAGACCCAAATATTTGTTATTTTAAGTTCTTTACCATACAACATTATATAGCTCATGATTCCACAAAAAGTAACTGTAAGCAAAAAACATAATAAAGAAGGTAAAGCGGCTTTTTTTTCAAATGAATCCTTTAATGAAAACTTTTTTTCGGATTTATTAGGTATAATATTTTTTTTAGGTATTTTGACAGCAGTAAAGCATAAACAACCAATTACAACAAGGCCTATTGACATAAGTGCAATATATTTGAAACTATATAAATTCATAATTATTATTGCTACAACTGGGGATAAAGCCATGGATATTATCATTGAAAGAGAATAGTAACCCATACCTTCACCACGTTTATTATCAGGTACAATATCAGAAAAAATTGCAGCAGCTCCAGTAGAGGCAAGACCCCAACCGATTCCTTGAACAACACGAACCAATATTATTGCATCTAAGGGAAGCCAAATATAGGATAATGTACTAGCACCGAGAATTATAGCACCTACTAGAAGTAATGGTTTAATTTCAATTCTGTCCATAATACTTCCTGTAAACAGTCTTATGAGCAAGGATGTTATAGAGAATGTACTTACTACAAGACTTGCTTCTAGATTACTGCCTCCAGTTGCCTTAGCATATGCAGGTAAAGTTGGCGTAAGCATATAAAAAGCTAAATATATAAATAAATTTGTTAATAACATAAAAATGTAACTTTTTGTCCATAGTTTTGTTGAAACTGCTTCGTTAGTCATTAGTATTTCTCCTTTTTTAGGTATCTTCAGAAAATGTAAGCATGTTAATTAATTTTACTAAAAAGATCCACTATTGTTGTAAATCGTTAATGTTTTCACTAATCTGTAAAAGAACTTCTCTGTATATATTTAGTTTCTCATCGGATATATCATTAAGCATTTCTTTAAATATGTCTTCTAACAATGGTGAAACCTTTTCTGTAAGATTTAAACCCTTATCAGTTATATGCACAGAAAAAGAACGTCTATCTTCAGAACTTGGATGACGTTCTGTTAAAGCTTTTCTCGTCAATATATCCAATATTCTAGTTAGGGTGGGTTGATCTTTACCTGAGATTTCAGCCAAATGTTTTTGGCTTATTTTGTCTTGTTTGGACAGTCTAAGTAATACCAGCCATTGTTCAGTCGTAAGGGCGAATTTTTCCAGTTTGCTATTAATATAGTGTATTATTTTTTTATTGGTTCTATTTGTTAGATTTCCAATGGATTGATCATAAGATTTAAACATATAATATACCCTCACTAAATAAATTTGTGTAGTAATAATTAGTACAACAACTAATTATACACACAAGTAAATTAATATTTCAATAGTTATACCAAAAAATTTGATTAATATTCTGATTTAGTAGTATTATTAGAGTCAGTATGTAAGTGATAAAGGTGAGGAGATAGAATTATGAAATTTGTTAATTATAGATACAATAAAATGGAATATTTAGGAACGATAATAGATGACAAGGTTGTTGAATTAAATTTGATACTTGTTTCATTGGGGAAGACAAGGGTAGATTCTATGAGTGAATTTATAGGAATTTATAATGACGAAATTGAAAATATTGAGAACAATATAAAAAACAGGAAGTTCGATGGTATACCATTGGCAGATGTTAAACTAGTTGCACCAATTAAATCACCACGTAGAAATGTATTTTGTTTAGGTAAAAACTATATTGAACATGTAAAGGAAGTTGATGCCACGGTGATTTCTGGTGATGGAATACCAAAAGCACCAATCTACTTTACAAAAGCTACAAATATATGTATAGGAGACATGGATGAAATAAGATTTTCTGAATCCGTTACTAAAAAAGTGGATTATGAGGTAGAACTAGCTGTAGTAATTGGAAGAGAAGGAATCAATATTAAAGAAGAAGATGCAGAAAATTATATTTTTGGATATACAATAATTAATGATGTATCTGCAAGAGATCTACAGGTTAGACATAATCAGTGGTTCAAAGGAAAGAGTTTAGACACTTTTTGTCCCATGGGACCAGTGCTTGTACATAAACGTGAAATACCTTTCCCAGTTGAACTTAATATCAGCTTAGCTGTAAACGGTGAGGTAAGACAAAACTCTAATACAAAAAATCTAATATTCGATATTCCATATATTATAAGTGATTTATCTAAAGGTTTTACTATAAAACCAGGAGATATAATTTCCACAGGTACGCCTAGTGGTGTGGGAATTGGATTTAAACCTGAAAAGTTATTAAAAAATGGAGACATTGTGGAATGTAATATAGAGAAGATTGGTAAGCTAACTAATACAGTTGTAGTAAAGTAGAGGCCACCCTAAAAATAAGAAAGTTAAGAATTGAAAATTGGAAATTGAGAGTTAATGATGTTTTTCTTCGCTTTGCTCATGTTCCTTAAAGAATATGAGCTTTTAGAATATAAAATAAAATAAAGAGGTATGAAGGTATGGTAGCTAAAAATATTAAGTCAGAAGAAACTATATTTTCTTTAGATATAGGAACTCGTACGGTTATTGGTACTGTTGGAATGGTAAGAGATAAAAAATTTCATGTAATTTCTGAAAAATTTACCGAACATGAAGAAAGGGCTATGATAGATGGGCAAATACATGATATTAGTCTAGTTGCAAGGGCGGTAAATAAGGTTAAAAGTGAAATAGAAGAAGAACTTGGCTTTAAATTAGAAAGAGTGGCAATAGCAGCTGCAGGAAGGTTTTTAAGAACAACAATAGTTAAATCAGAAATAAATATTGATTCAGACAAGGAAATTGACAAAGAACTTATTAGAAGTCTTGAACTTACGGCAGTAAAACTAGCAGAAGAAGAAGTAAATAAACAGACCATTGGAAAGCTTTATTGTGTTGGTTATAGTGTTAAAAATTATTATTTGAATGGTTATGCTATTTCCAATTTATTGGGCCACAAAGGTCAAGATATTTCCTCTGAAGTAATTGCTACCTTTTTGCCAAGATCTGTTGTTGATAGTCTATATGCTGTTACAAAAAAAGTTGCCCTTACAGTAACAAATCTAACATTAGAGCCTATTGCTGCAATGGAAGCTGCTATACCTCAAAACTTAAGACTTCTAAATTTGGCGCTTGTTGATATTGGCGCTGGGACTTCTGATATTGCAATTAGTAGTAATGAGACTATTAGTGCTTATGGAATGGTTGCTATGGCTGGAGATGAGGTTACAGAGGCAATAGCACAGTCATGTCTTGTGGACTTTAATTCAGCTGAAAAAATAAAAAAGGAAATAACAGCTAAAAAGGAAATCTCTTATATGGATGTGCTAGGAATAGAAAATAAAGTTAGCGTTGATGAAATAGTAAAAGTTATAACTCCAGTAGTTGAAAAGCTATCAAAGGAGATTGTTGTAAAAATTATTGAATTAAATGGTGGCAAGGCACCAAATGCAGTTTTTTTAGTAGGAGGAGGGGCACATACACCGGCGTTAAAGGAACTTATAGCTAAAGAGCTTAACATCCTACCACAAAGAATAGCAATTAAAGGGAGAGAATCAGTAACAGACTGTGTATGTCTTGATAATAATCTTGGAAGCACAGGAGTAACTGTTTTAGGAATAGCACTAGTAGCCATAAAAAAATTTGGTGGGGATTTTATAGATGTGTTTTTAAACAGTGGTGTTGTAAGTCTTTTTAACTCCAAGAAAAATTCAGTTATGGATGTTATAATACAAGCAGGCATAAATCCTAAGGTGCTCATTGGTAAGAATGGCAATAACATTAGATTTACATTAAATGGTGCAAATAGAGTAGCCTTTGGTAAAATTTCAAAAGCTGCAATTATAAGAATTAATGGAAGCCTTGGAAGTATGGAGTCTGAAATAAAAGAAAATGACAAAATTCAAATAGAATTTGCTGAGAATGGAGTAAACGCGGAACCTTTAATAAAGGACTATATTAAAAATATTTATTCTGTTGGATTCTATTTAGATGGAGAAGTTAAAAATATAGAACCTATATTTTCAGTTAATGACAAAAAAACTGATATAGATTATAAAATTGTAGAGAATGATCAAATTAATACTATATTACCTAAAACTATAGGTGAATATAGAAGGTATATAAACAATGATTTGAATACTGAGTTTTATATTGAGGAAGAAAGGCTTAATGATGATTATACTATACGTGAAGGTGACAGCATACATACAGATGCTAAGACATGTGAAGAAGACAATAATATTATTGAAGACTATGTGAAGGACAATGTATCTACAAGTAATGGAAATAAGGTTAATGAAGCTTCTAAGGCTAAAGATACTTCAGAAATAGAAGTTGTTGTTAATGATAAGAGAATAACACTTAATGGGAAAAAACAATATATATTCGTAGATATATTTAACCATATTGATTTCGATCTTACAAAGATAAAAGGTCGTATAGTACTAAGACTTAATGGAGAAAATGCAGGATATAACGATAATTTGAAAAATGATGATGTTATAGAGGTTAAGTGGGAATAAGGAATCTGAAAATCAATAATTAAATAAGGGGTGGCTATTTTTGAATTTTCTAAATGAGGCAAATAAAATTAAGGATCAACTTATTGATTTGAGAAGAGATTTCCATTCTCATCCAGAACTTGATTATGAACTTTTTAGAACAAATGAAAAGATTACGGAGTTCCTCAAAATGGAAGGCATTGAATACAGAATTACTGCAAAGACTGGAATATGTGCAATAATTCGAGGAGCAAAAGACGGAAGAACTGTAGCTTTAAGGGCAGATATGGATGCCCTTCCAATAAATGATGAAAAAAAATGCAAATATTCATCTGAAAATAGCGGGAAAATGCATGCATGTGGACATGACGTTCATACAACAATACTTATGGGAGTAGCAAAACTCTTAAACAGTATCAAAGGTGAAATTACTGGAAATGTTAAACTTTTATTTGAACCTGCAGAGGAAACTACAGGGGGAGCAAGACTTATGATTGCGGATGGCGTACTTAATAATCCCAATGTAGATGCAGTGATAGGTTTACATGTGAATGAAAGTATAGAAGTGGGACAAATTGGTATAAAAGAAGGAGTCGTTCACGCAGCTTCAAATCCATTTACAATAAAAATAAAGGGAAGAGGTGGACATGGAGCACATCCTGATACCACAATTGACCCAGTAGTTATTGCTTGTAATTTAGTTAATACTTTGCAAACAATAATAAGTAGAGAACTTTCACCTACAGATCCAGGAGTAATAACTATAGGATATATTCACGGAGGCACAGCTCAAAATATAATACCAGAAGAGGTTACTCTAGGGGGTATTATAAGGACAATGAAAACGCAGCAAAGAGAATATGTAAAGAAACGACTTATTGAGATAACAGAAGGCATTGTAAGTTCCATGAGAGGGATTTGCACAATAGATATAGAGGAGAGTTATCCTTGCCTTTATAATGATAACAATATTATTAAAATAGTTAAAACTTCAGCAGAAGATGTAATTGGGAAAGAAAAAGTTAACATTCTTCAAAGTCCTAATATGGGAGTGGAAAGTTTTGCATATTTTTCGCTGGAAAGGCCATCAGCTTTTTATTTTTTAGGATGTAGAAATGAAAATAAAGGCATAGTAAACCCTGCACATGGATGTCTTTTTGATGTTGATGAGGATTGTATTCCAATTGGTGTGGCAATACAATGTGAAAGTACTATTAACATTTTAAAAAAGCTTGAGGCATCATCAAAGAAATAACAAGTCAGTATTCTGGTCTATTTTGTGGTATGCTTCGTCGCCATAACCATTACATAGCCCACTATGGGCAGGTAATGGCTCCTCGCCTACCGCAAAATATCCTCAGAATCTTTGACTTGTTCTTTTATTTCAGATGCCTAATTGCAATTAACAATTATATCGTAGTATAATGGTAACTTGTTATTAATTATTAAGAGATATACAGCTTTTAGGCTTTATATAAATTTTGGAGGAAAATATGAAAATCATAATTGGACCAAATGAAGCAGGACAGAGAGTTGATAAATTCGTAAGAAAATGGTTAAAGGATGTGCCATTGAGTGCTATCTTTAGGTCTTTTCGAAAGGGAGATATTAAAGTAAATGGGAAAAAGACAAAAGAAAAGTACTCCCTTGTACAAGGCGATTTAGTAGAAACCTATGAAATTAAGTCAAAACCAGAAAAAAAAGTGTTTAAAAGAATAGATAATAATTTTAAAGTAACATATGAAGATAAAAATATGCTTATTTTAGAAAAATGGCCAGGAGTTTTAGTACATTCAAATGGTGAGAGTGAGGAGCCTACACTTACGGATTATGTATTGTCTTACCTATTTGACAAAGGAGATTATGAGCCGGAGAAAGAGGTTACATTTACACCAGCACCTTGCAACAGGTTAGATAGAAATACCTCAGGAGTAGTTATGTTTGGAAAAAACTTTGAAGCAATAAAGCTTTTGAATGAGATGATTAGAAAAAGAAGTATACAAAAATATTACATTGCACTTGTAAAGGGAAGGATAAAAGAAGGATTATATGAAGGTTATATATATAAAAATGAAGACACAAATATTTCTAAAGTATTTGATGCAGAAATGCCAGATACTAAAAAAATAGCTATGGATGTAAAAAACATTCAAAGTTGTGGAAGCTTTTCACTAATTGAGATTGACCTTCTTACAGGTAGAAGTCATCAATTAAGAGCACATTTAAGTCATTTAGGAAATGCTATAGTGGGTGACAGTAAGTATGGAGACAAGAAGTTAAATAGTTTCTTTAACAATAAATATGGTTTAGATTATCAATTTTTGTATGCGTATAAGATGATATTTAAAGATTGCCCAGATAAATTATCTTATTTAGAAAATAAAACCATAGCAGAATCACTTCCTCCAGTTCTTAAAAAGATAAAAGCAGATGTTTTCAAATTTTAATAAACAGAGTTCTTGGTTTCAAGATTTTTAATAATTAATGTTAGGCATCTCAAAGAAAATGGCAAGCATTTTAACATCTTTCTTTCAGATGCCTTAGGATTAAATTTATATTAAGAGGTAAACTATATGAAGGAACAGTCTACTACTAAGGGTTTTGCAATACTATCTATTGCTACATTATTTATTAAAGTTTTATCTGCGGTTTATAACCCTTTCCTTGTTAAAATACTTGGAGGAGAAACTCCATTTGGAATTTATAATGCAACCTATCAGATATATGTTTTTATATATGTGCTTACAAACGCAGGTGTTCCAAGTGCAATAGCAAAAATTGTATCAGAGTATGATGCAGTAGGAAATTACAGAAGTGCACTGAAAACCTTCAAAATGGCAAGATTTATTCTTACCATTGTTGGTGTTGTAATGGCTACGATAATGTTTATTATTGCAGGTCCAATCACAAATATTATTGGATTTCCAGAAGCAAAGTTTTCTGTAATGGCATTAGCTCCTGCAGTGCTTTTTACATCAATAGGATCTGCTTACAGGGGGTATTTTCAAGGTAGAAGTAATATGAAACCAACGGCTATTTCACAAGTTCTAGAACAGGTATTAAATACAATATTTTCACTTGGATTTGCAGCATTGTTTATTAAAAGTGGAGTTATTCCTGGAATTGTTGGAGCAACAGTTGGTACAACAGTTGGAGCATTAGCATCAGCTCTATTTTTAATAGTGGTATATAAAAAGGAAAAACAAACTAAAGTATCAACAAATCATGTAAGACATACAAATAAACAAATAGTACATAAAATTGCAAAATACAGTATTCCTATAACTCTTAGTATTGGTCTTACAAATGTGGGTACTCTTTTTGATACTACAAACACTATTGGTAGACTTAAAGTAGCGGGCTTAAGTCATGTTTTAGCGGAAGGACTTAGTGGAAGATACGCAATATTCATAACACTAATAGGGGTACCTATTGCTATAATTTCTTCACTAGCAGTTAATGTTTTGCCAGCTATATCAAGATCTGTAGCACTTAAAGATAAAGTAATGGTAAGGAAAAAAATAAATTTTGCTTTAAGGCTATGTTTTTTAATAGCAATTCCTTCAGCAGTTGGACTTTCTGTTTTGAGTAAGCCGATTTTTATGCTCCTATATCCATCTGATATCCAAGGATACAAAATTCTTATATTTGGAGCACTTGTGTTAGTATTTATGTCTATAGTTCAAATTCAGACAAGTATATTACAAGGACTTGGTAAGATTTATACGGTTACTCTTTATGCGGTAATTGGTATTGTAATTAAGATATCCATAAATTATTTTCTTATTGCAAGACCAAAAATAAATATTTATGGGGCAATTATTGGAAGTATATTTGGATTTTTAATTCCAATGATAATGAACTCAATATGTCTGCAAAAGCATTTGCGTGTTAAAATCAGATTATTAAGACATGCTTTTAAACCATTAGTAGCATCTATATTTATGGGAGCAGTATTGTACGTAGTATATTCTTTAATGAGTTTTATAATAGGATTCGTATTAAAGGGATACATTAATAATGCCGTGGCTACTATGATAGCTATGTTTGTTGGGATATTAGCATATTTTTATGCATTGTTTTTAACTAAGGGAATTACAAAAGAAGATTTACAAATTATACCACAAAGGATAAAAAAACATATACCAAAGAGCATGATATCGAATTTAGATTAAAAAACTATATCATAATATTTTAAAGTATTTTAAAGTATTTTGATATAGCTTTTTTGTTACAATGAAATATTATTCATTCTCTGGTAGTCATAAGACTCACTCCGCAGCATGGGTGGGCAGAATTTTATTTGAAAAGTGCTTTTTTTACGGGTACAGCCAAGAGTAAATACAATATAAAACCTACAATTATAATTAATATACTCTTAAATATAAGTAATGAATTTGAAAGAATATTGTTTAAAATTCCAAGGAATAAAAACAGTAATACAGCAAAAATTATATCTAAAAATATATCATCAAAATAAAAGGTAATATTACATATTTTATTTATTTCGTGCATGTTTAAAAAATATGAAGTAGCACTGGTTATAAAAAGCGTTATGGCATAACCATAAATATTTATACTTGGAATTCCAGTTAAAACATACAAAAGCACAATTTCTTCAATAGAAACAAGAAATGAATTAATTAATATTTTTGTTTGCTTCTCTAAACCGCTTAGTATTGAATAGGTTGAGGCCGAAGCATAGGTTATTGGAGCACAAATTGAACTGGTTATTATATATATTCCTAAATCATTTCTTCCATAAAATAGCTTGCCCAAATTATCTGGAATACATAAACTTATTATTGCGGTAGAAATACCAATATAAAAGGACAACTTAATAACATCGCAAATTCGTTTTTCCATGGAGTAATAATCCTTTTTATTAAGGCTTTTTGATATGTCTGGAACTAAAACGGTGGACATTGACATTATAACTACCATGGGGAAAAATGTTATATTGAAAGCCATACCAGTAAATTTGCCAATAAGAGAAAGGGCTGTACTGTAACTTAATCCAGCAAACACTAGTCTTCTGGGAACAATTAAAGTTGAGGCTGCATTTAAAAGTGAAGAAAGAAAACCGTTGATGCAAAGAGGGACAGAAACAGTTAAAGCATCAGAAAGAAGTTGCCCTTTGCTTTCAGGAGTAGTGGAAACACCTCTATATTTACTCTTATATATTATATAAGCAACGTATAACATTAGAAGGCTTATTAGTTCTCCAAAAGTTAAAGCAGCGTACACAGCGGATATAGTTTGGACCATACTTTTAAGAAAAAAAATATTAACTATACCTATTACTACTGCAATTCTTATTGCTTTTTCTACGATGTCTATATAAGCAGGTATCTTAGCCTGGGATATGCCATAGAAATAACCTTTGAATACAGAGGACAAAGCTATAAAAATAAGAGCAGGACATATTATTTCTATAGAATAAACAGTTCGACTATCTTTAATAAAATATGATGCTATTGAATTTGAGTTAAGTAATATGGGGATACATATAAATATTGACCAAAAGAGTTCGAATAATATAGTTATACGTATAAGTCTATGTATGTTTAAATAATCATCGTTTGCCGCAAGTATTGCAGAACTTCGTGATACAGCAACTATTATTCCACCACAGGTAGCACAGGCAAATAGGTCATATAGTGGCATTATAAGAGAGTATAGGCCTAATCCTTCTGCTCCGAGCTTATTTGAGAGTATTATTGAAAATACAAATCTTAAAATACCTGTTGCTAGATTGGAGACGGTTAAGATTAGTGTATCTTTATAAAATTTATCTAATTTCATTTTATGCTCCTAATAATAGTATTCATACATAATATTTATGACTAGTATTGTTTTAATATTCTATAATGATTTTAAATGTAATGGAAGGATGACGTTATATGTTCAATTCAGCAGTTGATAAAAGCAGCAGCTCTTTATTTACAAGAGAATTACTTAAATTAAAATTTGGTTTTGCTATAAAGGAGTGTGAAAAGTTAAAAAATTATGCAAAGAAAAATTCGGATTTAACCAGAGATGACTACAGGTACAGTTTAATCATATGTTCAGAAGATGGAAGAAGTATAGCAAAAAAATATTTTATGTTTAAAGGTTCTCATTTAGATGGCAGGCTAAAAATATTAAAAAAATTCACTTATGAAGATAATACTATTAAGTTGATTGAAGGTAAACTTAATTTAAGAACATTAGCAGTGGATGCCTTCTCTAAAAATATATTTATGTATGAATTTAGAGAAGATGACAGTTACATATATGGAAAAGCCATAAAGAAAATAAAAGATAGCAAGTATTCTAGTATTGTATTTATGGTGACAAGGGAAGACATAAAAGTACATAAAAAGAATATAAATACTAAATTAGTATTTGAACACATAGATGATTTGATAAATAGATACGGATACTAAGAGAAACAGTTAAGAGTTAAAAGTTAAGAGTTAAGAGTTAAGGAGGATTTTTTGCTGGGGCAGAAAATCAAAGAATATAAAAGGTTCATCTTTTAACTCTTAACTTTTAACTTAAAAAAGGTTGGTGGGTGAAGAATTATGGAAAGCTATAGATGTATGATTTGTGGGGCTGAAATAAATGAAAAAAATTTTGGAGTTAATAGTGTTACCTTTAATCAAAAGAATAGGTCGGACTATATAATTAATTGTCCATTTTGTGGGGTAGGTCAAGAATTTATAAGTCATGGTAAAGAAATGTTAAGTGTAGAGTTTAAGTTACTAGATGAAAATACTATAAAGATTTTAGACCATGCAGTAAAATTGGAAATCTTTAATGGCGACTTCTACCGTAAAGCAGCAAAAAAGCAGAAAATAAAAAAACTAAGGAATTGTTCACTGCATTAAGTAAAGTAGAAATGATGCACGCGAAAATTCATTTTAAAATAGGTGGATTTAAAAGGATGCCAATATTAACCGATATAAGCTATGATAAATACAAAGATGATAAGGCACTTTTGAATTTGGCTAGTGTAAAAGAAAAACATGCAGTAAGATTCTATGAAAAATATAAACATGAAATAAAAAATGAAGATATAGTTAGAATTTTTGAAGCTCTTTGCAATGTAGAAAGACAACACATAATTCTTACAATTATATGAATCTGTGCATATCCTCTTATCTTTTTAATATAAATTAGGTAAGAGGATTTAATTTTTTGGAGGAAAACATGAAAAAACTTGTTACTGTAATTTGTATAGCTTTAATTATAAGCTTTACAGTGTTTAAAATGGGAAATATATATAACAAGGATTATAAGATTAATATTAAAGTTAAAGGAAAAGATAGTTCAATAATTTTAAAGGGGCTTAAAAATTCTAAAGATTTTGCACGGGACGATATGGGAGGTTTATACATAGCTTTTAATAACAGAATTCAATATGTTGATAAAAATGGAGTGAGTTATGATATAATATATAATAACAATTTGAATATCTATAGCATTGAATATTATAAGAATAAGATTTATTACGCATCTAAAGACAGCATATATTTGTACAATATAAAACAAAAAGCACAGAAGAATTAATTAATAATATACCAAATTATGGAGACTACAAAGATGTGAAAATAAAAATACAAAATGGCATGCTTTATGCATCTATTGGTTCAGCAACAAATTCTGGTGTGGTTGGTGAAGATAACTCTTGGGTTAAAAGTAATCCATTTATTTTTGATATGTCACCAAAATCTATAACCCTAAAAGGGCAAAATTTTGGAGTTAATAATACTGGTGCTTTTACTCCATATAATACAAGTAATATAAAGGGTCAAATTGTATCAGGTCACTTTCCGGGAAATTCATCAATAATTATATATAATTTAAAGTCAAAAGCTGCTGAAACCTATGCATATGGAATAAGAAACATTAAAGGAATGGATTTTAATAGCCAAGGAAAGCTTTTGGGAGTAGTTGGAGGAATGGAAGATAGGGGACTTAGGCCAATAGTTGGAGATTCTGATTATATTTTTTATATAGAAAAAGGGGGATGGTATGGTTTTCCAGATTATAGTGGAGGAGATCCTATTGATTCACCTAGATTTACTGGCAAAAACAATCAGAAAGTTAACTTTATATTAGATAAACATCCAACAACTAATCCCCCAGCACCGATATATCAAAGTAAATGGGTTTCGTCATTGTCTGATCTTGCAGTTGATAAAACTGGAATTATCGGTGACAGCGATAGCGTATATTTCTATGACACTAAAGAAAATTCAATATGTTTTTTTAATAAAAATGCAGCAGGTAAAGTTTTTGCCAGTTTTATTAGCAAAGCCAATATAGTAAGCATGAAGTTTAATGATAATAGTTTTACCATGTTAGATTCAAATCAGGGAGTTTTAGTTTCAATTACAAATAGCAGAGGAATAGATAAAAAATTTCCTGTAAATAATATAATGATATATGTGTTGTTTTCTGCAATCACAATATCTATAGTATTTATACTTGTACTTGAAAAAATAAAAAAATAAAACTAGGTGATAATATGGAAAAGACAATTGAAAAACATTATGGTAATGCAGTTAGAAGTGTTATGGCAAAGGTAAATCCAATAAAAAAATTGCTTGTAAAAACCTATTGCACTGTTCATAAATATATAAATATAAGGGGAATGGAAATAATAAAAGAAGAAGGGCATGAAGAAGAATATAGATTTTTCTTAAAATATGTAGCTGAGCTAAATCGGGGGGTAGCATTTGCAGATCAGGACTTCAAAAGTACAAATCACTTTTATCATTATTCAGAAGAAAAAGGATTATATGGATTTTCAAATGCCCTATTGGAATGTAAAAAATATTATAAGGTAGCAGTGAATTATGCTGACGCAGGAGAAATTTCAAAGTCAGTGTTTTATTTTGGTGCCGCCTGCCATTTAATTCAAGATACCACAGTGCCACACCATGTAAACAATAAGCTTTTAAAGAGCCATAGAGCTTTTGAACAGTGGATTTTAAAAAAATTAGTTAGTGGGTATCCTTTTGAAATGGCAGAGGAGAGTAAAAGGTATGAAACAATAGATCAATATATAAAGGCAAATGCATTGATGTCAAATAACACCTATAAAAAATTTAAAAATATAAGTAGTATAGACGTAAGCTATAGTAGAATTTCGAATATTATTATACCAGAGGCAGAACGGACTACAGCAGGTTTTATGTTGGATTTTTATGAAGATATATTACCAAATATAAAGTGATGATGCCTAATAGTATATGTGCCTAATAAAAGCGATAATTTTCCAAAAAATTGGAGGAATTATCGCTTTTCTAAAGAATTAGTAAATTATGAGGTGAAATATATGAGTAAAGAGATATTTATAAATCTTGAAAAGGAAGCTTTTCTTGGTAATGTACTTGATATAGGTATTGAAAATCATGGAATAGTGTATGAACTTTGCAAGGGTACTGATGATAACCTAACAATTGACTATATAAGTGGAGAAAAAGATAAAGGTAGAATAGAAAAAAATTATTTTGATAGCTGTGTAATTTTCTTTTCTCTATTTGAAATTGTAAGTGTATATGGAAAAAATAATCTAATGAAGGATATAGTTAGTTTTTTAAAAAATGATGGCACTTTATACCTATGGGATGTGGACAAGCCGAGACTTAAAAGTGTTTTTATTAAACTAAAAGTTGTGGTACCAAGACAAGGATTTAAACAAGTTAAAATAAAGGCAAAAAATCCTTTTACAGATGCTTCTTGCAAAACAACTTGTAAAATATTAAAACAATATTTTGATATAATTGATTTAAAACAGTCAGATAATATATACTATATAAAGGCACAAAAGAAAGGGAGTTTTTTACGTGAAGATATTACTGATGGCCATTAATTCAAAATATATACATAGTAATTTGGCTGTAAGGTATTTGAAAGCCTTTACAAAGGATTTGGATTATGAATGTACAATAAAAGAGTTT
Organism: uncultured Clostridiaceae bacterium; assembly: GCA_963725425.1. Lineage (GTDB taxonomy): Bacteria > Bacillota > Clostridia > Clostridiales > Clostridiaceae > Clostridium_I. Next base: position 500,859 of record CAVRYJ010000031.1, on the reverse strand, counting down.
TCTATAAATGATAGAATTGAGAAGATATTTCAAAACATAACGGAAGAAAAACCAAATATAGTAGCTTTCTCTTGTTATATTTGGAATATAGAATATGTAGTTAAACTTGCCACGCTGATTAAAACTTTGGATAAGAACATAGAAGTGATTTTTGGAGGACCTGAGGTTTCATTTGATGGGGAAAAATTTTTATCAGAAAGCCAAGGAGATTATCTCATCAAAGAAGAAGGTGAGGAAACTTTTAGGGAATTTGTGCAGTTCAAGCTTAGTAACAAGCCATTTAGTGGCGCAAAAATAAAAGGATTATATTGTAAAGATGGGGATGAAATAAGTTTTGGTGGAGAAAGAGAACCTATGGATTTAAACAAAACTGTTTTTCCATACGAAGAAGATGATGATCTAAGCAATAAGATTGTTTACTATGAAAGTAGCCGTGGGTGCCCTTTTAAATGTAAATATTGTCTTTCATCAACAACTAATGGTGTGAGATTCTTAGATGCTGAAAGAACAAAGAGGGAATTACAATTTTTTATAGATAAAGGTATAAAATTAATTAAATTTGTAGATAGAACCTTTAATTGTAATCATAAATTTTCCATGGATATATGGAAGTTTTTGATTGATGCGGATACAGATGCCACTTTCCATTTCGAGATATCGGCGGATATCCTTATAGATGATGAAATAGAACTGTTAAAGACAGCACCAAAAGGTAGAATTCAGCTGGAAGTTGGAGTTCAGACTACCAATGAAGATACTTTAAGGAATATTAATAGAAATGTAAAATTTGAAGACATTAAAGATAAAGTGGTAAAAGTGGAAACTAACAGAAACGTAAAGCAACATCTTGATTTAATTGGAGGACTTCCAGGTGAGACATACCTTCAATTTAAAAAATCATTTAACGATGTATACTCTATAGCGCCTGAAGAGGTACAAATGGGATTTTTGAAACTTCTAAAAGGTTCTTCAATGATACAAGAAACCGAAAAATGGGGCATGATTTATTCACCTTATCCACCTTATGAGATATTGTGTACTGATAGTATGAGTTATGAAGAAATATTAAAAATTAAGAGAATAGAAGAAGTTGTGGATAAATACTATAACTCTCAAAAATTTGGGAATATACTAAAATATTTTGTTCCAAAATTTAAAAGTCCTTTTGATTTTTATTTTGAACTTGGAATATACTTTAAGGATAAAGGTTATTTAGATAGAAAAATTTCATCTTCAGAATACTATAAAGTATTTATAGACTTCGCTAAAGATGTATTACAAGAAGATACTGGAAATTTATCTGAAATAATTAAATTCGATTATTTGAAATTTAATAAAAAGAAATGGCTTCCACCATTTTTGAATAGGATTGTGGAAAAGAAGGTCCAAAAGGAAATAAGAGATAATATAAAAAAAGAAAATGTTGAGGATTTTCATATAGAAAGATTTGATATCAATATATTAAAATATGAAAGGGATGGCCAAATTGTTTCTGAAATCAAATATGTAGTTTTTGACGGAAAAAAACCAGAAAATATTTTTTACTGTGAATAAATTTATTCAAAAAATCTATGAGGTGTAGCTATGATTAATCAGGATGAAAATAAATTGATTTTTTTTGATATTGGAGGAACCTTAATTGGTTCACCTGATTTGTTCCATTTTATTGCTAGCAAATATGGAAAAGAAAATATAGAGGAAATAAACGCTTTAATAAGGAAAAAATATGAGAATGTTTATGGAAATAAAAATGAAGAACAATTTTTAAGTGTTAAGGAAATACTTCAATTGATACTAAAAGAAATATCAGAAGAACTGGGTTTAGACGACCTAAGTGATTTTGCCCATGACTATTATGAACAATTTTATTCAAAGGAAGCATACCTGTATGATGATGTAATAGATTCACTTAGTCAGCTAAAAAAAACAAAAATAAAATTAATCGTATTCAGCGACTCTGATTCGGATATACTAATCGGCGAGCTAAAAAGATTAAATATATATAAATATTTTGATGATTTCATTATATCAGGCGACATTAAAGCGTATAAGCCTGGAAATAAGATAATTAATAAAGCTTTGGAGTATTACAATAGTGATATCAAGTGTATATACATGGTTGGAAACTCTGACATGGATATTTTAAGTGCTAGAAAAATGAAGGCTAAATCGGTGATTATAAACAGAAGTAATAAAAAGATAAGCTATAAATGTGACTACACTATTAACTCACTAATGGAACTATTAACTATAATTGAATGAATAAGGCTAAAACAAACTTGTATAAGTTAAGAATTAAGAGTTAAAAGTTAAGAGTGGATGAAGATTTTTCTGCTTGCAGCAGAAATAATCCAATAAAATAATTTATTTATTTAATTTTCTAATTTTGCCTAAGCAAAATTTTTCTTCACTTTTAACTCTTCACTTTTAACTTTTAACTTGAAAAAGTGCGTGTAAGTGGAAAATTGAGTATATTATTTAGGTCTTCGTAGGGGATTTTTATTACGGCAATGTCTGAAGAAGTTGGTGCAATTTCATTGAAACCGAAAAATAAATTTAGGCTGTTATTATCTAGATAGTAAGGGTGATCAGAGGTAATTCCTTTGAAACTCGCAGTGGAATTAGATGAATATTTTGATGAATTTGCTTTTATTTGTTTTAGGCTTTCTTTATTGAGAAATCCAATGTAGTCTGTTCCTTGTTTAAAAAGTGCAGTCAAAGGCAACGGGCTACCAGTTTTTAGATCATAATTATAAGAAGTCTTAATATAACTGCTTTTACCATTGATTAGTTCTTCAAAGATTAAAGATATACTAAAAAGACTATTTTTATTATAAGTTAATATATAATTATTAGAAATTTCCCAAGGTTTATAACTTAGTCCTAGGGCTTCCTTTTCTTTTGCGTTTTCTTCAGCAGAAGTTTCAAACTGATTCCTAAATTCTAATATATCATTTCTAATATTTGTATTTATGTTATTTAAAATTTCAGGATTTATATTTCCATGTAAGACAGGGATTTTTAAAAATTCATGTATTGTTGAGTTTTCTTTATTAAGGTCATCAGTAATAACATTTAAATTATTTACCTTTTGTCTATATAAATTTTGCATAATGCGTGGGCATATTCCACAATAATAATACAAAGATTAGCACCTCCCTTAATCTAATAATTAGAATATGTTATACTAATAAAAATGTTACTAAGAGGAAATTATAATGTGAGAGGAGAAAATTATGAAATATGAAAAATCATGTGGTGCTGTTGTATATAAAATTGAAAACGGAACACATTTATATTTAGCTATTAAAAGTAAAAGAGATGGTCATTGGGGATTCGCCAAAGGACATGTTGAACAAGGAGAAACAGAGCTAGAAACTGCTAAAAGAGAGGTCTTAGAGGAGACTAACATTAAAGCTCACATATTGGAAGGGTTCAGAGTGACAAAGAAATATTCACCTAATGAAAATACTCGCAAAGAGGTTGTATTTTTTATTGGTAATTCAGAGGACTATATTGTAAAAATGCAAGAAGAAGAAATAGAAGATTATAAATTATCAACATACAAAGATATATATGAACAACTTACCTATGAGAGTGATAAAGATGTTTTAAAAAGAGCTAATGAATATTTATTAAAATTAGACATATAATTTACTATAAAGAGTTTAAACTTAAAAAAAAATGTGGTATAATATGGTAAATGAAACAAACTGCCGCATCATTTTATCATCAATAATTGTTTCTATCTATGGTCATTTTGTATATTAGGCTAATGATAAGTTTTTGTTATCTGTCATGTTTATCCGATGACTATCATCCGTAACACTCCCATCTTCTCTAAGTGGGAGATAACGGCTGACACGTCCCTGGATAACGATTTCTAAGTTTCAGATGTAGAAAGAAACTCCACCTGGAACTAAGAACTCTGCTTATAAATTCTATTTTTAGTTTATTTCATAGAGGCTTCACAAGTGGGGTGTTATATATGGATAATACTAAACTAATTTACGGGCTTATAAAAGATTTAAATAACTTAAAATATGGTGATGAAGTAAAATTAGATTCATTAATAGAAAAATCAGAAATGATAGTAAGAAGAATATTTGGTGAATCTTGCGATTATATCACTTACTTAAAAAATGTTAATTTTTATCCCATGGTTTATCCTGTAGACGAGTATTATTACTATGTTAGTTGGAATAATGGAATAAAAAGATTAATGGATTTATTTTTGACTATGAAGGAAGAGGAACAAATGTTTTTTACTGATATAGAAAATAAAGAAATTGAAAAAAATAACGATATTTTAAGTAAAAAAATAATCAGGGTTAAAGACGAGAACTTTGTAATTAAAAGAAAATTACAAGTTTTTGTATCGTCTACTTATAGCGATTTGTCGGAAGAAAGGCAAGCAGCTGTTGAGGCTATATTAAAGTCAGGGAACATACCAGCAGGCATGGAATTATTTAAATCAGGAAATATTTCACAGTTAAAAACTATAAAGGAATGGATAGATGAATCAGATGTATACCTGCTTATACTAGGGGGAAGATATGGAAGCATAGAGAATAAGTCCAAATTAAGCTATACACATCTTGAGTACAATTATGCTGTAAAGAAGAAGATACCATATTTTTCACTAGTTATAACAGAAGATGCTCTTGAGCAAAGAGTTAAAAAATTTGGTACAAATGTAATTGAAGTGAGCAATAGGGATAAATATAATATTTTCAGAAAACAAGTACTAAAAAATATAAGTAGTTTTTATGGAGATGGGAAGGATATTCAAATAGCAATTTTGGATACCTTACATGACTTTGAAAAACGTTATAAATTTCAAGGATGGGTACAAGGTAAATTTCTAGAAGATTATAATAGGATAAAAAAAGAAAATTTAGAATTTAAAAGACAAATAATTCATTGCTAAAAATATGTGTACAAGTTTACCAAACTATATAAGTTACAAGTAAAAGCTTCTAATACTTTTAGTGATGTAAGTGGATTTGTATAAACAAATTCACTTACATCACTATTTCATTAATTTTTTTCATATCCGAAAAATCTTCATTAACGTGTAACTTGATAATTTATCATTATATTTTCAAACTAAAGTTTTGGCCTCTATGGGTTATTTCAATTATATCTGTTGATGCAGAAGATAACCTTTGTGAAAAGTTTTTTGTTATTTCGTAATTTTCACCGAAGTGCATTGGAATAAAATATTTTGGATTTATTTCATTAATAAAATATTCACCACCTAAATAAAATTTATCTTTAAGTCTTGGATCAACAGGGAAAAAAGCCAAATCTATATTATAATTTTTAACTTTTGAAATTTCTTTTTTAAAGTCTTTCTCCATCTTTAAATTATAAGTATCGCTCTCATCAAACCAATCCCACCAATTTAAATCACCAGAGTGAAATATGGTAAGGTTGTCTACTTTAACAAGGAAGGAGACACCTAAATCTGTAGAACCAAAGGTAATAATTTTAGCGTCACCAAGGTTTAAAATATTATTTGGAGCCATTAAATTTATATTTTTACCAGTTTCAGGTGTTTTAATATCATTACTTAGAATATAATTTATATTTTCAACCTGACGTTGCCACTTAAAAATTACTGGATTAAAATGATCAAAATGGCCATGAGTAGCAAAAACAAGTAATGTTTTATCAACATTTAAATCCTCAAAACTAATAGCACCATTGGTCTTAAGTTTATCACCTGAAGGCACTGAATCCAAATAATAGTCAAATATTAAAATGTGTTTTTCAGTTTCTATATAGAAACCACTGTTATATAAATAATTTACTCTAATATCACTTTTCATAAATTAACTCTAGCTGTGGAAAATAAATACACGAATATCCAAGCTAAAGGCACCTCCTTCAAAAAAAATTTCAATTTATAACTATTTACTTTATAATATAATATAATCAGATAAATTGAAAGGGGAAAAAATAATGAAATTTAATTTTGTGCACAATAATATAAATGTTTTTAATTTAGAAAAAAGTATAACCTTTTATGAAGAAGCTTTGGGATTTAAGGAAGTAAGAAGGCATAACCATGTGGATGGAGAATTTATACTTGTATATCTTGAAGATGGTGAAACAAATTATCAGCTGGAATTAACTTGGCTTAGAGATAGAAAAGAACATTATAATTTAGGGGACAATGAAATACATATGGCAGTGAGGACAGATGATTTTGATGCTGCATTTGAAAAACATAAGAAATTGGACTGTATTTGCTATGAAAACAAAGAGATGGGTTTATACTTTATTAGTGATCCGGATGGTTATTGGACCGAAATATTACCAAATAAATAATTTGGAGGTTTTATTTATGATGCGACTGACTGTAAAAAATGGAATGGAAATTACAATAAGAAAAGTTAAAGGTGATGACATTAATAAAATCATAGATTATATGAAAGCCATTGGTGGAGAATCGGATAACCTTACCTTTGGTGAGGGGGAATGGAATGTTCCTTTTGAAAAGGAGTTAGATTATATAGAAAATATTAATACGGAGTCTTCAATAATGCTTGTGGCTGTAGCAAAGGGCGAAATTATTGGGTCAACTTCATTTTCATCTGGGGTTAGAAGCAGGGTTCATCATACAGGTGAACTTGGAATTACAGTTAAAAAAGCTTACTGGAACTTAGGCATTGGAAGTGCACTTTTAGGAGAAATAATAATTTGGGCAAAAAACACGAAAATTATACGTAAAATAAATTTAAAAGTTAAGACAGACCATATAAATGGAATAAAACTCTATAGAAAATTTGGATTTAAAGAAGAGGGTATTGTGAGTAGAGAATTTTGTATTAATGGTGAATTTTTTAATTCGATGCATATGGGAATGGAGATAGACTAGCATTCAAAAGCAAATTGCATCATGAAAAAATGAGTAGACTAAAGCACATGGTTAAGTACATAATAGTATTTATGGTATCTGTGGTATAATTGATATAAATAAAAAATAGAAGGGATGTGAATCCAGTTATAAAGTCTGGATTATATGACCAATATTAAAGATGTTGCAAAATATTGCAAGGTTTCAGCTATGACTGTATCAAGAGCATTAAATGACAGTACAGAAATATCTGAGGCTACTAGAAAAAGAATTTTAATAGCTTGTAAGGAATTAAATTATATGCCTAATTCTGCTGCTATAAGCCTTATAACAAAAAAGACAAATATGATTGGGTTAATAATACCTGATATTACAAATCAGTATTATGCCAACGTAAGTAAGGGTGTAAGCACGTACATTGAAAAGCAGGGTTATGGTTTGATACTATGTAATAGTGACAGAAAGAAAATAAATGAAAATAAGTATTTAAATTTTCTCGCTGAGGGTAGAGTTGATGGAATAATTATTTTACCTGTAAACCCTAAAAAGGAAGATTATGAGGAATTTATTAAACATGTACCTGTAGTTATAGCAGATAATTATGTAGAAGGTTTAGATATAACTTTTGTAGGAAATGATAATTATTATGGTGGTACAGAAATTATAAGCCATATGATTATGCAAGGGTATAAGAAAATAGGAGTAATACTTGGAGAGAAAACATCCACGGCTTCTAATGATAGGTTTAGAGCTTATAAAGATGTGCTGAAAAAAAACAATATAGAATTCGACTCAAAGCTGGTTATTAATAGCAATTCTACATTTCAAGATGGATTTAAATTAGCTAGAAGGCTTATGTCTAATGGTGTTGACAGTATTTTTGCAATTAACGATACTGTTGCAATGGGAGTGCTTAAGTATTGCTTTGTAAAGAACATAAAAATCCCAAAGGATTTAGGAATTGCTGGATATGATAACATTGAACAGTCGTCAATGCTTTCGGTGCCACTTACTACTGTAGATCAGAACAATAAAAAAATAGGTAAATTAGCTTCAGAGTTATTGCTATGTGAGATAAAAGGAAAAGATATAAAGAGCAGAGTTAATATACTTAAACCAAAGCTTGTAATTAGAAAATCATGTGGCGAAAGCTAATGAGCGTGTTGACCTTGAAAAAAGTAAGGTGTATACTATGCTTAAATCGTTAACGTTAACGAAACGAAAATAAAGAAATTTTGGGGGATTAATAATGGATATTAGATATGCTAGTCACTATGATGACGCTAAGAAATATGATACGAAGGAACTTAGAGAACATTTTTTTATTGAAAAGGTTTTTCTGCCAGGAGAAATAACTATGGTGTATAGCCATTATGATAGAATAATTGTAGCAGGGGTAGTTCCAACAAATAAACCATTGCTCCTTGAAGGAAGTAAAGAACTTGGTAGTGATTATTTTCTTGAAGGAAGAGAGCTCGGAATAATAAACATTGGTGGAGCTGGGACAGTAACTTTAGACGGAGAAAAGTATGATATGCAGTCAAGAGATGGGTTATATGTTGGTAGAGGAATAAGGACGGTAAGTTTTGAAAGTACAAATATAAATAAACCTGCTAAGTTTTATTTAAACAGTGCTACAGCGCATAAAACATACCCAACAGTTAGAATAAATTTAGAAAAAGCAAACAAGGTAAAGGCTGGTAATGATGAGGAGTGTAATAAAAGAACTATAAATCAATATGTTCATCCAGCAGTTTGTGACAGCTGTCAACTAGTAATGGGAATGACTGTACTAGATAAAGGAAACATATGGAATACTATGCCTTGCCACACTCATGACAGAAGAATGGAAGTCTATTTGTACTTTGATATGGATGAAGAAAATGTTGTATTTCATCTTATGGGAACACCAGATGAAACAAGACATATAGTTATGAAAAATGAGCAGGCAGTTATATCTCCAAGTTGGTCTATTCACTCAGGTGTAGGAACTAAGAACTATACATTTATTTGGGGAATGGTTGGGGAAAATAAGACATTTACTGATATGGACCACATAGAAACTAAAAATCTCAGATAAAGCAGTGGCAAGCTTAGCAAACAAGTTAAAAGTTAAGAGTTAAGAGTTAAGGAAATTTTGCCTTGGGGCAAAATGGAACAATTAGGTAAGAACAGAAGAATTAAACATGTTCTCATCTAATTATTTATTTAACTGAAAATTGGTATGGAAATTTATTTACCTACCAATTTTCTAATCCTAGACCAACAACTCAATAAGGGAATGTACGAATATCGCATTATACAATCTACATACGTTCCCTATATTTATTGATTTTTCTGCGTTAGCAGAAAATCTTCCTACACTTTTAACTCTTAACTTTTAACTTCTTTTAAAGTGTTGTCTATTTGTTGTAGTTCTTCTTCAGTAAAGTCTAGATTATTTAAAGCAGATACATTGTCATCAATTTGGCTAACTTTGCTAGCACCGATAAGAGCAGAAGTTACAACACCTTTTCTAAGTACCCAAGCTAATGCCATTGCAGCAAGTGATTGATTCCTTTGCGCTGCAATATCGTTAAGACGAGAAATCTTATTTAATTTTTCTTCTGTAATATCTCCTCTATTCAAAGATTTTGAGTGGCTAGCAGCTCTGGAATCAGAAGGAATACCACCGAGATATTTATTTGTTAGTACACCTTGAGCTAGTGGGCAGAAGGCAATTGTACCTATGCCTTCATCATTAAGTACATCCTGCAAACCATCTTCAATCCATCTGTTAAACATTGAATACTTTGCTTGATGAATTAGGCAAGGGGTGCCAAGTTTTTTTAGTATTTTTGAAGCTTTAAGGGTTTCTTCTTGGCCATAATTTGAAATACCAACATATAATGCTTTGCCCTGTTTTACTATTAAATCTAGTGCTGCCATTGTTTCTTCTAGTGGAGTGTTAGGATCAGGTCTGTGATGGTAGAAAATATCAACGTAATCTAATCCAAGGCGCTTTAAACTTTGATCTAGACTTGATACAAGGTATTTTTTTGAACCAAAGTTACCATAAGGACCTGGCCACATATCATAGCCTGCTTTTGTAGATATTATCATCTCATCTCTATATTTTGATAAATCTTGTTTTAATATTCTACCAAAGGTATCTTCAGCAGAACCATAAGGTGGACCATAATTGTTTGCAAGATCAAAATGCGTTATTCCCAGGTCAAAAGCCCTGAAAACTAATTCTTTGCAATTTTGAAAATTATCTTCATACCCAAAATTATGCCATAACCCAAGAGAAATGGCAGGTAATTTAAGACCACTTTGCCCACATCTGTTATATTTCATTGTTTCGTATCGAGTGCTATCTGGAACGTATACCATTATAAAATCCCCTTTATAATTAATCGTTACATTAATACATTAAGACATTTCAAAGTAAATAACAAGTAAAAGCGAATAACCATGGGTATTAAGTAGAATATTAGAAAATTCATAAAAAATATTTTATCAAATATAGCGAAAAGTATTGACAAAAGTATATTTAGTGGTTAAAATCAAAATAAGTTAATTTAATATTGATAACAATCTTGTTCTTATCAAGAGAGGTGGAGGGACTGGCCCTATGATACCCGACAACCGGCATTTTCATTCGAATGTAACGGTGTTAATTCCTGCAGAAATGAAGTTTATTTCTGGAAGATAAGAAAAGACGCGGATTTTATTTATGCGCTGCTTTTCTTTTTGAAAAGCGTTTTTTTTGTTTGTCTAGAAAAAAGTTGGGGGCGTTCATTTTGAAAACAGATTGTAATAATTTAGAGACAATAATGGTTCATGGTAGTGGGGAATGGGCTGACCATACAGGTTGCATAAGTGTTCCGATATATCAAAGTGCAACTTTTAAACATATTGGATTAAACCAGAGTACAGGGTATGATTATTCAAGGCTTCAAAATCCTACACGAGAAGAACTTGAAAAGACAATAGCAAAACTTGAAGGTGGAAAGGAAGGTTTAGCCTTTTCCACTGGAATGGCAGCAATAGATAGTGTTGCAAGACTTTTAAAACCAGGGGAACATATAATAATATCAGATGATCTGTATGGTGGAACTTATAGGCTTTTTGAAGATGTATATAAAGCTTATGGTATTGAATCAACATATGTAGACACAACAGACTTAGAAAAAATTGAATTGGGAATAAAAGATAATACAAAGGCCATTTATATTGAAACTCCTTCTAACCCAATGATGAAGGTTAGTGATATAGGAAAAATATCAACTTTAGCAAGAAAAAAAGGATTAATCACAATAGTTGATAATACTTTTCTTACACCTTATTTTCAAAGACCACTGGATCATGGAGCAGATATAGTAGTTCATAGTGGAACAAAGTTTCTTGGTGGACACAATGATACACTGGCAGGTCTTTTGGTGGCCAGTAGAGCGGATTTGATTGAAAGGCTAAGGTTTACGCAAGTTTCTATTGGAGCTACTCTTTCACCTTTCGACAGTTGGCTAATACTTCGAGGTATAAAAACTCTTGCTATAAGGCTTGATAAACAGCAGGAAAATGCAAAACAAATAGCATTGTGGCTTAGAAAGTGTGAAGCCGTTGAAAAAGTGTATTATCCAGGGTTTAAGGATCATGAGGGGTATGAAGTGTCAATAAAGCAGTCAAGTGGGTTTGGATCAATGATTTCATTTACAGTTAAGGAAAAAAGAATTGTAGAGAAAGTACTTGAAGAAGTTAAGCTTATAACTTTTGCAGAAAGTCTTGGTGGAGTAGAGAGTCTTATAACATATCCATATGTCCAAACACATGCAGCTATACCAGAAGAAATAAGAAATAGACTTGGTGTTACAGATAAGCTTTTAAGGCTTTCGGTAGGCATAGAAAATGTAAATGATATTATAAATGATCTTAACAAAAGTTTAAATTATTAATAACTAGGGGGCTATAAACATGAAATTTGGGACTAAACTTATTCATAACGGAAATGAAATAGATGAAAGCACAGGGGCAATTAGTATACCAATATATCAAACCTCAACTTTTCATCAATTTGATATAGAAAATATGGGAAAATATGATTACTCAAGATCGGGTAATCCAACTAGGGAAGCACTTGAAAGTACTATAGCTATTTTAGAAGGTGGAGATAGAGGTTTTGCATTTTCATCTGGAATTGCGGGAATTTCTTCGGTTTTATCAATATTTTCAGCAGGAGATCAATTGCTAGTCTGTAAGGATGTATATGGGGGAACTTATAGAATAACTACTGAATTTCTAAGTAAATTTAACGTGGAAACAAGTTTTGTAGATATGTCAAACCTTGATGAAGTGAGGGAGAGCATAAAGCCAAATACAAAGGCAATATTTTTGGAATCTCCATCAAATCCTCTTTTAAAGATAACAGATTTAAGAGCAGTTATTAAAATTGCAAAGCAATATAATCTTATAGTTATTGTGGATAATACATTTATGTCACCATATTTGCAAAATCCAATAAAACTAGGAGCTGACATTGTAGTACATAGTGCCACTAAATTTATTGGAGGTCATAGTGACGTGGTTGGCGGACTTGTGGTAGTGAAGGGAAAAGAATTGGCTGACAGAGTCTACTTTGTTCAAAATGCTTTTGGAGCAATACTTGGACCTCAAGACTCTTGGTTACTACTTCGTGGTCTAAAGACACTGAAGGTAAGGCTGGATGAGCAACAAAAAAGTGCAGCTAAACTAGCAGGCTTTCTAAATAAACATAATAAAGTGAAAAAAGTTTATTACCCTGGTCTTGCAGATCATCCAGGAAGTTATGTGCATTTTTCTCAGGCAAGGGGCGGTGGTGCTGTACTATCTTTTGAAACAAAAGATACGGATACGGCAATTCATTTTATGAAAAATGTAACACTAGCAGCTGTAGCGGTAAGTCTTGGCGGTGTTGAGACAATAGTTTCATATCCTGTAAAAATGTCTCATGCAGAAATACCAAAGGAAGAAAGAGAAAAACTTGGAATTAAGGATACTTTAATAAGAGTTTCTTTAGGACTTGAAAATATTGATGATTTGATTGAAGACTTTGGAAGAGCTTTAGGGGTTTAAACAAGATTTCATTTTTGCTAAGTTTTAGTAGTCCTGTCCATAATAATATGTTATAATACTCAATAAAAAAATATACGGGTATTATGGAGGATTTATGAATAGATTAGTAAAAGTTACTAGGAAAGATGATATTTTTAATGAGTATAAAGATACTCCAATTGGTAAACTCTTGGAGTATCATAATTTTAATGAAAAAAATGAGGAAATAAACAATGCAGAACTTCTTATAGGGACATGCATGGATAATAGAGTAGAACTAAATATCCCTAAAAATTTCGCCTATGTAATTAGAACAGGGGGAAGTAATCTACATAATAGTAGTTTTTATGTTTCCTACGCACTTGCTGTGGGAGGAGTTAGATCAATAGCTATAATTGTACACAGCGATTGTGGTATGGTTAATCTTGGTGGCAGAAAAGACAAAATAGTTAATGGTATAGTGAGGGCTACGGGATGGAAAAAAATTTATGCTGAAGACTATTTTAAAAGTTATGCTCCAGTATGCGAAATTGTAAATGAAGTGAATTTTGCAATAAGTGAGGTAAAAAGACTTAGAGAGATGTATCATGATATTTTGATTGCACCACTTCTTTATGATGTGGATGATGGACTTTTATACTTGATTGATGAACAGGCATAGAAGCAGTTGTCAGGTGACAATGGACAGTTAAGGAAGATTTTCTGCTAGGGCAGAAGAATCAATTAAAGGTGAATGGAAAAAGATTTGTTTACACAAATTTATTTCCATTCACCTTTAACAGTTCTTAAGGCTTTTAACTTTTAACTAAAAAAGTTGTGCTTATGCTTTACATAAGCGCAACTTTACTTTATAATAAGTAGTTGAATACTGCTAAAAAATCTTATTAATAATACAATTATATCTTAGCATAAAACAACATGAAATGTCAATAGATTTTTTAAAACTTTTGGAGAGTGATAAGATGTCAGAAGTAAGTAAAGAAAAAATATTGGAACAGGACTATCTAGATAAAACCATAAAATTCATAGGTGAGAGTTTGCTTAATCTTCAAAGTAATTCAGATGAGAGGCTAAGTAAGTTTAGAGCTTCAGGGAAAGAAATGTGGGAAAATAGTTCACATTCTTCAAATGATACGGATAAGATTCCGGAAATGAATAGTAGTCTTATGGAAATTAGAACTGCGGATAGAAATTTTCACAATAGCAAAAGTGAACTTAATAAATATAACCGAGCAATAAAATCACCTTACTTTGGTAGATTTGATTTTGTTGAGGAGGGATATGATGATCAAGAACAAATATATATAGGGCGTTTTAATATAATGAATAAGAAAACTGATGACATTTATGTTTATGATTGGAGAGCACCTGTTTCAAGCATGTTTTATAGATGTGAAGTAGGAAAAGCATCATATGATGCTCCAGCTTCCACAATTAATGGAGAAGTAAAACTAAAAAGGCAGTATAAAATAGAAGATTCAAAGCTTAATTATTATTTTGACAGTAGTACTGGTATAAATGATGAAATTCTCCAAGAGGTGTTAGGTCACAATTCTTCTAGCAAAATGAAAAACATAGTTGAGACTATTCAAAGAGAGCAAGATATAATAATAAGAGATATAGATAGTGACCTTTTGATTGTTCAAGGTTCTGCAGGAAGTGGTAAAACATCAATAGCATTGCACAGAATTGCGTTTTTACTTTATGTTGGATTAGGCCTAAAATTAAAGTCAAATAATATAATTATAATTTCACCAAATTCTATTTTCAGTAACTATATTTCAGATGTACTTCCAGAGCTGGGAGAAGAAAACGTGAAAGAAATTACATATGATGAAATAATTAAAAAATATTTAGGCAATGAATTTTGTATAGAAAATAGAAGTTCTGCTCTTGAATTTTTGATTGGCAATCAAAGTGTAACTCAGGGTAAAAATAGGTTGAATAATATTAAATTTAAAGGATCTTTGGATTTTATAACAATTTTAGATAGATTCATAGAATATTATGAACATCACATGATACATTTTCAAGATGTGTATTATGATGGAGCAGTGGTAGTAACAAAACAGATATTAAAAAATGAGTTTCTCAATAATAAAATCAAAATGCCAATGGCAAAACGACTAAAAAGGATAGAAAGAAGGGTGTTATATAAAACTCATCCTATGAGAGAAGCAAGACTTGCTAAAATTTATGAGATAGTAAGACAGCATCCTTGGCATGAATTTCAAATAAAATCATTTAGCAGGTTGATATCAATTAAAAAATCTAAAAGTACAATAAATACTATAAGAAGTTTTACGAATGTAGATTGTTTTGAAATTTATAAATGTTTTTTCAATAAAAAGAACTTATTTAAAAAACTATCAGTTGGAATAGAATTACCTGATAATATAGATGATATATTAGAAGAAACCGCTAAAAATTTAAATAATGGATCTATTACATTTGAAGACTCGGCTTGCCTTTTGTATATTAAATTAATCGTTGAAGGCGATGAAAATTATGATGAGATAAGGCAGGTAGTTATAGATGAGGCTCAAGATTATTACCCTATTCAATATAAAATATTCAGTATTCTATTCAAAAATGCTAGATATACAGTTCTGGGAGATTATAATCAAGTAATCGAAAGGGAAAAGACAGATGAAATTTATAAAGAAATATACAGTATATTAAATAAGAAAAAAGCCATTAAGCTAACCCTAAAAAAGAGTTATAGGTCTTCTTTTGAGATAAGTTCATTCGCAAAGCAATTGCTTCGTTCTGGTGAGATCATAGAAGCTTTTGAGCGACATGAGGAAGAACCGCTGCTTTCTAATATGAATAATTTAGATGAAATGAATGGAAATATAAAAAAGCTAACAGACAAGTACTATGCACAGGGGCTCCAATCTATTGGAATTATATGCAAAACAGAGAAACAAAAAATAGATGTTTATAAAAAATTAAAAGATCTTATAAAGGTAGATATGCTAAGTGAAGAAAAAAAGGAGAATAAAGAGAATAAAGGTGGAACGGTAATGATGTCTTCCTATATGGCTAAAGGTTTGGAATTTGATGCTGTGATAATTTATGATGCATCAGATGAAAATTATAATACAGAGCTGGATAAAAAACTTCTTTATATAGAATGTACAAGACCACTTCACAGGTTGGCAATTTTTTATATAGGGAAAAAAAGCAGATTTATATAGGCATAGTTCAGCTTGGATGAGTATATAATACTGTATAAGACAAGGTAAGGAAGACTTTTCTGCTAGAGCAGAAAAGTCGATAGCATGGGAAGGAAAATTGTGTATCAATTTTGACTATTCTTTTATAAGGATTTTTTCTATTTCTGCAATATATAATGTAGGATAATCTCTTTCGGGAAACCATTTTTCATCTAAATCACTTACTATAAAACATTCACTTTTAAAATCTTGCGCATATACTTTTTTACATATAATCGAAATATTTCCTTCTTGAAAGTAAGGCGTATTATTTGAATGTTGAATTGTTAAATTACATTTAGAAATCTTATCTTCATCCTTACCAGATACAGTTCCAAGATAACTTAATTGTTTTCTATAAGTTTCATCAAAGAATGTTAGGGACAAAGTATCAGAATTATCCACAAATTCTTTAGTATAACGCTGAGGTCTTATGACAATATAAACTACACTTTTAGCAAACATAACACCAAAACCACCCCAAGAAGCAGTCATAGTATTTATTTTATTATACTTTTCAGCTGTAATGAGCATCCAATCCTTACCTATAAGTTGAAATGCGCTTTTATTCAATTCTTCAGGTTTGATTTCTTTAAATTTATTCATAATATAATTATATCCCCTTCTATAGTATAAATTACTTTGCAAAGTATCACTAATATGTATTATTATATATGTAATCATACATAAAGATAGTAGGCACTTTAATGTAAGATGCTCACTGAAAGGAAAGTAATGAGATGGATGAAAAAATAGAAGTAGACTCAGAACCATTTGAATATACATTGTCTATATTTATTGGTAAATGGAAGATGACTATAAGGTTTTGGCTATGGACATGTGGTACTATGCGTTATGGAGAACTAAAGAAATCAGTTAAATGTATTACTCATAAGATGTTGAGTAGTCAACTAAAGGAGCTTCAAGCCGATGATATTATAGTGCGTAAAGAATATAGTCAAGTTCCACCAAAAGTAGAATATTTTTTATCTAAAAAAGGATTATCTCTTATGACTATTTTAAAAGAAATGTGTGTCTGGGGACATTTAAATTTTAAAGGTAATATTGGGACACAATCAAATAAAATAATTAATTATTGTGAAATTTCCAACTCACAAAGTAGATTATGAGAACAAAAAATAGCTTCAAATGATAGAAAATTTTAGATGCCTAAAGGCTACGCACTAAAAATAAGTGCGTAGCCTTTAACTTTATTTTCATTTGTCATGGTACAAACCTCCTTGTATAATTTATACAGGCATAATAATGTAAAGTTAAACATTAAAAAGCAGCAAGTTTATATAATACTTAGGATATTTACTATACATTATCATTTACTATGCATAACCTTTACTTTGAGGATCAAATCCTCTACAAAGTCTGATTTTATATTTCATAATGTCTACATAATTCTGAAAACCTTCGGTATAAATAATATCTCCAAAATTTTCTGATACTGGAAGTACTCAATCTTGGTCATATACTATTTATTTAGGCATACCACCCAAATATTCAAAAGCTATATTGTGAGCATCAATAAAGGAAAGGGTGTTAAATGGTTTATCAGACCATAGTAGATATTTAAATCTTGAATGAGATAATACCATGGCAAAACAATATACTTTAACTTTATATCCATCTATTTTTTTAGACCTGTTCTTAGTTTGATTTATTAACTGAGCATATTCATCATTAGACATGTCACAGTATTTATTCACAGTATTATAACCTATATTTAGTGTTCTTTTTACTTGTGACTTATTCAAACCAATATTTTTATATTGTTTAATCTCTCCAAACAAATTCCATCCCTTCAACTTTCCATCTCCTCTATAAAACATAACTTTAATTCTACCAGAGGATAGATTATTACCATTAGTATTTTTGGTATACGATGCATATTTTTATCAATACTTTCTACATTAGTTTAGAAGTTTATAAATATATAAATAATATAGTAAAATTTTTATATAATAAATTTAAAAAAATCATTATATATTCGAGATATAAAGTCAACAATGTGATAATATATTATTTATTGTAAATGGAGAACTATAAAATAAGCACGAATCAACAGAAAGTATACAATAAAAAAAATTGTTATATTACAAAAATAGTTATTGAAATATTTATTAATTTATTTTATAATATAACTAAGAAGAATGAAACACAAAATTTGTAGATATCTATTACAAACTATAAACGAGCAAATTTGATAACATATTTTACCATGCAAATTTAAATCAACTATCCTAGGCAACTTTTAATGTTTTTAAAATAGTCTCAATAGATATTCCTTGCTTAGCTTGATTAAAGATCCAAGATATTCGTTCTTTTTTGACTTCGTTTCTTGCAGTTTTAATTCCAGTACTGAAATTTAGTGTACCATCACTTACTTCTAATTCGCAGTATACATAAGTTATCATTAGCAGCAAAAAATATCTGTTTATGCTACGATTGCTTCTTACTTGATAATGATTTAACCCAAGATGCTTTTTTTGTTTCTCTAAAAAATGTTTCAATTGGTCATCTGTTTTTATAGTGATTTAAGAGTTCTTCAGTTGATAGATCAGTATCTAAACTTCTAAATGCTCTTAAGCAACCAGGTTTAAATAGAGCTTCTTTAGGCCAACAAAGTGCGATTGACGAATCCTTGACATCATTAAGCTTGCATCTATATGTGTAGACATAATATTCATTTTTGTAAGCTTTGACGAGGGCACTGTCTTCTCTGAAATAGTATCATCTATCACAACATAGATAGGCTTTTTAGTTAGTCTAGACGTTTCCCACATTCTCGCAATTACGCGTTTTTTAAGGGCTCTTTCAACAGAATCATCATTCCATGGGCTATCAGATAAGAACTTCCCAATATTGGTCCTATGCCTAACTGGCATAAAGTCAGAAATGTCAGTTATTTTTCCACAATAGCCTTTGGTTACCATAGAATTTATAAATTGAATTAGATGGTGAAGTTGAGGTGTTGTAAGATATAAAGTTATCCTTAATTCAATTAAAAATTATTCAAGCGTTTTCGCTCATTTATAGTACAAACGTTTACTGAAAACTAATATAATATGCTTAATATTAAATGCGTTCAAGTAAAATAGCATTAATGCTAATAGATATAGTTAATAAGTCTATTCGATTATTGTTCAGACAGAGTCTATGACATTCAATACTTAGAACACACATTATCAGAAGTTATATAATCTTTAATACGTAGATTTATTTGTTTCTTACTTGTATTGGCATGTATTTTTATAATATTTTATTGCAATTAGCTTTTCTATCTCTATTATAATGGTCAGTTAATAGACAATTGGTTTGTTTTTTTAATACTAACTATACCAAGTTTTGAGGCTTTAGATATATGTTTTGGCAATAAGGCTCAATGATAATTAAACTTTATTTCGTATTTTGAGTTAGTAATGAATTTAGTTATAATAAAAAAATTTTGGTACTAGCTTGGTGATAGCCATGCTTGCAATAAGCATTACAGGCTGTGGCTCTTCAACCTCATCAAAGCCATCATCAAACGGTGGCAAGACAGAAGTTACATTTTGGACACTGAGTACTAGACAGGTAGCAGTTGATAAGATGGTTGCAGCATTCAACAAGGCGAACAGTAGCATTAGTGTAAATGCATCTTACTATGATACCGATGGAATTAAGAATACCTGCAAGGTTGTAGCTTCTTCTGGTACATTACGGAATATGTGGTTTAACTGGGGTGGAAGTTTAGGAGAATATTATGCAGACAACGGAGCTACCTACGATTTAACACAATATGCAAAAGAAAATAACTGAGCAAAAACCTATACAAAGGTCGCCCTAAATCTCTGTACGTTTAATGGAAAAGTTACTGGTCTTCCAACAAGTTACAATGCCATAAGCGTTTACTACAGAAAAGATATTTTTAAAAAATATAATATCGCAATACCAACTACATTTGACGAATTCGAAGCAGATTGTGCTACATTAAAGAAAAACGGTGTAACCCCCATTTGAGCAGCTGGCTTAAATGGATGGGATGTAATGAGATTCGTTGAATTATTATTTGAGCATTATTGTGGTCCAGATTTACATGATAAACTAAATGCATTCCAAGTAAGCTGGGATTATGACATTTGTTGGTGAACATGGTACGGACTATGGTTATCTCTGTGCAGGAGTTTTGATTTCCGTTATTCCCGTATTAGTTGTATTCATGATCTTTCAAAATTATTTTGTAGAAGGTATGTCAGGTGCAGTAAAGTAATGATGAATCCATAAAATATATTTATATGTCAAATTATATTAGTAAGAGAGGAAAATTTATGAGTGAATATATGTATTTAGATACCGTAGAAAAGTGGGATGCTTTGGAAGTGACCGTAAAGGGTAGGTCTGATAGAAATCCATTTGTGGATTATAATATAAAAGGTGTATTTGTAAATAAAAATGAGACAAAATGCGTAGATGGATTTTATGATGGAAACGGTGTATACAAAGTTCGGTTTATGCCATCATTTAAAGGAAGCTATACTTTTGAAATAGGGGGAACATTTTCAGATGAAGTGTTTAAAGGTGAATTTAAAGCAATACCAGCAACAGGGAAAAATCATGGACCAGTAAGAGTAGCGAATACATATCACTTCGCTTATGAAGATGGTACACCTTATTATTCAATTGGAACAACTTGTTATGCATGGGAACTTCAACCCATGGAATTACAGAAACAGACACTGGAGACGTTGAAAAACAATGCTTTTAATAAGATTCGTTTCTGTATATTCCCAAAGCATTATGACTATAACTTGAAAGAACCAATCAGCTATCCATATGAAGGAACTCCATGTGATAGTTCAATTTTAACAAAAGAAAATTTTATGGAGTATAACGGAAATGTTCATGGAAACAACTGGGATTACAAACGATTCAATCCAAAACATTTTCAATTGATTGAAGAAAGAATTCAGAATTTAAAAGATCTTGGAATAGAAGCAGATTTAATAGTTATGCATCCATATGACCGTTGGGGATTTAGTGAAATGAATGAAGAATGTGATGATCTATATTGGAACTATGTGATTGCAAGATTCAGTGCATATCGGAATGTATGGTGGTCACTTGCAAATGAGTACGACCTCATGACAAAGAAAACCATAAAAGACTGGGAAAAATATGCAAATATTATTTGTAAGAAAGATAAATATAACCATTTAAGATCTATTCACAATTGTAAAGCGTTTTACGATTATTCCCGCCCATGGATTACGCATTGTAGTATACAACGTCAGGATATTTATAAAACTGCAGAAAATGTAACAGAATGGCGAATACGATATAAAAAACCAATAGTGTTGGATGAAATTGCCTATGAGGGGAATATACAACATGGGTGGGGTAATATCAGTGGAAAGGAATTGGTAAGACGTTTTTGGGAGGCTACTTGCAGAGGAGGTTATGCAGGACATGGAGAAACATTTATGAATACAGATGATATTTTGTGGTGGTCCCATGGTGGTAAACTTCATGGCGAAAGTCCAACGCGTTTAAAATTTCTTCATAAGATTTTAGCAGATACACCGGGGCTTGGTTTAATGCCCATTGAAGCTAAATGGGATGAAGTAGCTGCTACGATTGAATCAATCTCTAATTTGAACTTTGAAAATAGAATATATTACTTGTATTATTATGGTTTCAATCGTCCATCTTTTAGAGAATATTATTATGATGATGCTTATAATTATGAAGCAGAATTAATAGATACTTGGGAAATGACCATTGAAAATAAAGGAAAATTCAAAGGTAAATTTAAAATTGATATGCCTGCAAAAGAATATATGGCTGTAAGAATACGAAGAATAGATTAATAATTTTTTAATTATAGTATTGATGATTATGGACTCAATATATAAACTATTATGGAATGTTCCAGCTTCAATGTCATTTACAATACATATGTTGATGGAACAAAATTTATAATCAATATTGGATATAAGAAGGAGAAAGATGAAGGTTAACATAAAAGATATAAGCAAAATTACTGGATTTTCAATAACAACAATCTCAAATGCATTGAATCACAAAACGAATGTTAGCAAAGATACTTCTGAAGAAATCTTTCGAGTTGCACGTGAAATTGGATATCTGAATGCAAGTACTTTTAAAAAAATAAAATTGGTCATTTATAAAAAGGATGGTTCGATAATAGAGGATACTCCATTTTTCCCAGCATTGATCAATGGGTTTGAACAGGAATGCAGAGAATCTGGATTTGAAATGGTTGTTGGAAATTTGGATAAACGTCAAGAAGATTATGAAGAACAAGCTAAGTCAATTTTAGAAGGTCCAGATACAGCAGTAGTTCTTTTAGGAACAGAATTATCTGATGTAGATATGGAGTTGTATCGTAATGCGAAGATTCCTATACTATTACTGGATTATTGGTGCTCTGATATGAGCTTTAGCGGAGTTATGATTAATAATTCAGATTCTGTAAGGTTGGCAATAAACTATTTGATAAAAAAAGGCCATAATAAAATCGGCTATCTCAAAGGTAAGTTTAGAATTTTGGGATTTCGCCAGAGACAATCAGGACTTTCTTCTGCATTCAGAGAACATAACATGGAACTTGACCCCAAATTTGTTGTGGAATTAAGTACGACGATGAACGAAGCATATAAGGATATGATATCTTATTTAGACACTAAGCAGCCTCTTCCAACTGCATTTTTGCAGATAACGATATGATTGCTCTAGGGGCTATGAAAGCATTACAGGAATGTGGTTATAATATTCCAGATGATATTTCCATTATTGGATTTGACGATTTGCCGTTTTGTGAAATTACATCCCCGAGGCTTACAAGTATTCATGTTCCAAAACTAGAAATGGGAATTGTTGCTGCAAGACGAATCATTGAGATGATAAGGGCAGATTCTGATATTCACACCAAAACACAAGTATGCACATATTTTATTGAACGTGAAAGTGTTAAAAATTTAGAAAGGTGATGGAGAGTTAGCTGAAGGTTCCATATGTGAAGGAGCGATGGCAGGTGGTCATTATAAATTAGATAATCTGTGCGCGGTAGTTGACCTTAATAGGCTTCAGATATCAGGATTTACCGAAGATATTATGGCAGCAGCCAATAATTTAGATGCTTATAAATATCTTGAATATCTCTTCTTAAAACTACCCAATAGTAATTTTGCATCAAATCCTTCTGTGCTTGATGAATATTTGCCATGGGCAGATAAAGTGCAGCTTGAATGTAGAATAAATACAACGGAAACAGAAATAAACAAAAAGAAGGATTTTATTAAAAGAAACAGCTTCACAGATTAATGTGGAGCTACTTTTTTTTAGGTAACGGTATGTGTTCCAGCGCTTACTAGTTATTGATATGATTATATTAATAGTAAGAGTCTAATAAAAATCAAGCTACAACGATTAAATCAAAAATAAAAACAGAGCAACATTGAACAAATACATCGAGTAGAAATAAATCAATTAATTATACATAATATACCAACATTCCAACTCTAATTAGTACTTACATTAGGTCACATATTGTTCAAGAAATCGAATATATGGCGTCAACCAATGATTCAAGCATATCAGTCATTTGAATCATCTAGGCACAGTTAGAGCATTTCATTCGTCAGGAGTAATTTGATTGAGTTAAGATGCTGTAGCTGTTTAACTTGGTTCCTAACAGTGGACAGTTACTAGCTAGAGTTTTTTCGCTAGTGATTGAATTACCTACTTGCTTTTTAGGAAACAGCTTGCGACAATGAGTTGTGGATAAGTTATAATAGGGGTTAAAAAAGATAGTGAAAAATTAAAAGGACATGATATAATTAGATAATAAAAAATCTAGGTAGATATGGAATAAGGATGATATGAAAAAAAGTAAAATAACTCTAAAAGAAATATTTAAAGAACATTTTCCAGAAGAGGATTTCGATAAAGAAAGTGGAAGTCCTATTGTTTTATGCCCAGAATGTGATGCTGATATGATAATGAAAAAGTGATGATACAGTCTGATTGATAACAATCCTAATACTCGACCGTAGGGAGGTTTTGTTCATGATCCCTAATCATGGCATTAACCAAAAAAGTTAAGTTTATGCTTTATATAAAATATGACCATATGTCAATAGATTTTTTAAATTTTTTTGGAGAGTGATAATATGTCAGAAACAAATGAAGACAAAATATTGGAACAGGAATATTTAGACAAAACGATTGAAGACAAAATATTGGAACAGGAATATTTAGACAAAACGATAAAATACATAGGGGAAAATTTGATTAAGTTGCAAAAAAATTCAGATAAAAGGCTTACGGAATTTAGGACCGCAGGAAAAGAAATGTGGGAAAATAGTTCACATTCTTCAAATGATTTTGATAAAATTGCAGAAATGACTAGTAATCTTATGGAATTTAGAACTGCAGATAGAAATTATCACAATAATAAAAGTGAACTTAATAAATATGAATTGGCAATTAAGTCACCATATTTTGGAAGATTGGATTTTGTTGAGGATGATTTTGAAGAGGATAAAGACAAAATATATATAGGGCGCTTTAGCATAATGGATAACAAAACCGATGATATTTATGTTCATGATTGGAGAGCTCCTGTTTCAAGTATGTTTTATAGATGCGAAGTAGGAGGAGAAGCTTCTTATGATGCTCCAAATTCCATAATTAAGGGAAAAATAGAATTAAAAAGGCAATATAAAATTGAAAATTCAAAACTTAATTATTATTTTGACAGTAGCACAGGTATAAATGATGAAATTCTCCAAGAAGCATTAGGTCACAATTCTTCAAGTAAAATGAAAAATATAGTGGAGACAATTCAAAAGGAACAAGACATAATCATAAGAGATATAGATAGTGATCTTTTGATTGTTCAAGGATCTGCGGGGAGTGGTAAGACTTCAATAGCTTTACATAGAATTGCATTTTTACTCTATGTTGGTCTAGGACTAAAATTACAGTCAAATAACATAATTATAATTTCACCAAATTCTATTTTTAGCGATTATATTTCAGACGTATTGCCAGAACTAGGAGAAGAAAATGTGAAAGAGGTTACATATGAGGAAATAACAAAAAAATATTTGGGAAACAAATGTTATGTAGAAAGTAGAAGTTTAGCCCTAGAATATCTAATTGAAAAACAATATTCAGCCATTGGTAAAAATAAACTGGATAATATTAAATTCAAAGGTTCTTTGGATTTTGTGACAATTTTAGATAGATTTATAGAATATTATCAGAATAATATTATACAGTTTCAAGATGCTTATTGTGATGGAGTACTTTTGGACACAAAAGAAAATATAAAAATTGAATTCCTCAATAATAAAATAAAAATGTCTATTGCATCAAGACTTAAAAGGATAGAAAGAAGGTTATTACTTAAAACTAAAAGTAATTTAAATTACATACCTGGTTTTACCCATGTTGATTGTTTTGAAATCTATAAACAGTTGTTTAATAAGCAAGGGCTTTTTAAACAAATATCACAGGGAATTGAACTACCTGAAAACATTGATGAAATGTTAGCTACTACTGTTAAAAATTTAAATAGTGGATTTAGGAGCTTTGAAGATGCCACTGCTATTTTGTACCTTAAGTTAATAGTTGAAGAGAGTAAAAATTATGATGAGATAAGGCAAGTAGTTATAGATGAAGCTCAAGATTATTATCCCATTCAGTATAAAATATTTAGTATTTTATTTAAAAATGCAAAATTCACAGTGTTAGGTGATTATAATCAAATAATTGAAAGAGATAAGACGGATAAAATATATAATGAAATTAATATTATATTAAACAAGAAAAAATCGGTTAAATTATCCCTAAAAAAAAGTTACAGGTCTTCATTTGAGATAAATTCATTTTCCATGAAACTTCTTAGTAGCAATACAGGTATAGAATTTTTTGAAAGGCATGAGGAAGAACCATTGCTTTTTCATATGGACAATTTCGATGAAATGAATAAGAAAATAAAAAAGATAACAAACCAGAACTATGCACAGGGACTCCAATCAATTGGAATTATATGTAAAACTGAAAAACAAAAAATACAGGTTTATAAAAAATTAAAAAATCTAATAAATGTAGATATGTTAAGCGAAGAGAAAAGAAAAGTTAAAGGTGGGACAGTGGTAGTTTCTTCCTATATGGCTAAAGGTTTGGAATTTGATGCTGTGATAATTTATGATGCATCAGATGAAAATTATAATACAGAGCTGGATAAAAAACTTCTTTATATAGAATGTACAAGACCACTTCACAGGTTGGCAATTTTCTACACAGGAGAAAAAAGCCGATTTATATAGGCATAGTTCAGCTTGGATAAGTATATAATACTTTATAAGATAAAGTGACAAGTGACAAGTTAAGGTGATTTTTCCTTAGGCAAAATAAAATAATTATTTTACTATAATCGCTTTTTCTGTGTCAGCAGAAAAGCTTCATTAACTTGTAACTTGTAACTTGTCACTGAATAAGTGGGGGTGTGCGTAATTGAGTGAAATGAAGGGGTTTGATAAAACTAAAATCATAGCTATGTTTGTAAGTATTTTGATAGCTCTTGGAGTTGGTGGGCTAAGTGGATTTTTAAGTATGGATAATATGAAGGATTATGAGGGCTTTACAAAGCCTGCGTTTTCACCTCCCGGATGGGTGTTCCCAATTGTGTGGACAATTCTATATATATTAATGGCACTTGCTGCATATAGGATATGGGAACAGAGGAAACAAGGAAAAAATGTTAAAAAAGCTCTAGTTTTATATGCGTTGCAATTATTTCTAAATTTTTGTGGCCAATTGTATTCTTCAGATTCAGATTATATGGACTTGCTTTTGTGGAGCTATTGATATTATTAATTTTTATTTTGCTCGCAACCTTTGAATTTTTTAGAATTGACAAGTTAGCAGGATATCTAATGATACCTTATATAGTGTGGGTTTCTTTTGCCGGAGTGCTTAATTTTGCAATTTGGTTTTTAAATAGCTAAAAGCAATGGGAATATAATATAAACATAAAAGTATTAGTTTATGATATAATTTAAATAAACAAAAGTTGAATAAAGTATGTAGGTGATAATATATGAAATATAAATTAATATGTATTGATATGGATGGAACGCTTTTAAATAGTAAAAGAGTAGTAAGTGATATTAATAAAAACGCCATTAAAAAAGCATATGATTTAGGTGTAGAAATTGTTATTGCTACTGGAAGAGTTTACAGTAATGCAGCTTTTTATTCAAATTTAATAGGTGTAAAGTCACCAGTAATAGCATCAAATGGGGCTATTATAAAAGAAAAGTTAACAGATAAAGTTATTTATAAAAATGAATTAGGTATTGAAAATTTGGCTAAAATTATAGAGGTTTGCAATAAACATAAATTAAAGTTAAATTTAAATACTCATAACAGTATAATTAGCTCAAGTAGACTTATATATGTTATTACAAAATATCTATTTCTTAAATCTATGATGAATTCTGAAAATGGAAAGTTAAACATAAGCTATGTATCAAAACATAATTTGCTTAAAACAATAAAAGAAAATAGTAAGGATATAATAAAATGTGAAATATTAGATACAAGTCCACGCAGGTTAGAAATAGCAAAAGAAGATTTTGAAAAAATTGTTAATTTAGAAATTGTTAGTTCAAGTAAAAACAATATTGAGATTACTTCAAAAAGTGTATCAAAAGGACAAGCAGTTAAGGAACTTGCAAAGTATTATAATTTAGAAGCAGAAGAAATAATAACTATAGGCGATAGCCAAAATGATTTGTCCATGATAGAATATGCAGGACTAGGCATTGCTATGGGAAATGGAACAGAACTTGTAAAGAGCAAAGCGGATTATATTACGGATACCAATGACAATGATGGAGTAGCTAAAGCTATTAATAAATTTATACTGAATAAGGCATCTTCAGGAAATAGAACAGAATATTGACTTGCTATTTTTTGAAGATATCTAAATAAACTGATACTTTTTAGCATTAAACCTATAATATTGATGCTTAGGAGTATTTTTTTTGTGCTTAAAACCTGAATATCTATTTCAATACAGTTTATAATAAAGGAATTGAACAATTATATTAAGTGTATTAATTGTGAGGAGTGATAATTTGAAGAGAAGTGAAAAAATCTATGAGTATATTGCTGAAAAAACAGAAAAATTTAATCGTGAAAACTTAGAGAAAAAAATCGGTTTTAGCGCAGCTGAAATATCTCAGAGTTTAGATATTTTAAGAAATAACGTAAGTATGGAATTAAACGAATTGCTTAGACAGGACAGGATTATAAAAATAAAACTAAGACCTGTATTGTATGTGGATAGGAAATGCATTGAGAGAATTTTAAATAAAAAATTACAAGCTGGTCCTATAGAAATAAAGGAGTTAAATGAGATTCTTTTAGAAAAAAATGAAACTATTGAGGAAGAATGCCCTTTTGACAAGCTTATAGGAGCACGAACTAGTCTTAAAAATCAAATTGAACAGGCGAAAGCTGCAATACTTTATCCACCTAATGGTTTGCACACATTAATTGTTGGTCAAACAGGAGTTGGTAAAACCTTGTTTGCAAATATGATGTACAAACAAGCAAAGTATTCGAAAAAATTGGATGAAAAATCACCTTTTATAGTATTTAATTGTGCTGATTACTACAACAATCCTCAACTTTTAATTTCTCATTTGTTTGGACACATTAAGGGAGCGTATACAGGTGCAGATGCAGAGAAAGCTGGAATTGTTGAAAAAGCGGATAAGGGTATATTGTTTTTAGATGAAATACATAGATTGCCACCAGAAGGACAGGAAATGCTGTTTTATTTTATGGATACAGGAAAATTTAATAGATTGGGTGAGACAGAAAGAAATAGGAAATCATGTGTTTTAATAATTGGAGCCACTACGGAGGATCCCAATTCATCATTATTAAAGACTTTTGTAAGAAGAATACCAATAATTATAACTATTCCTAATTTTGATAAAAGAACATCAAAGGATAAAGTGGATTTTATCAAGTTTTTACTCGAGAGTGAGGCACATAGAGTGAATAAAGTAATAAAAATTGAAGATGAAGCAGTAAAGGCTATCATTGGAAGTACATCTTACGGTAATATTGGTCAGATGAAATCAAATATTCAACTTATTTGTGCTAAGGGTTTTTTGAATAGTATAAATAATAAGGATTTCATAGAAATAGACTTTAAATCATTACCTTCGGAAATTAAAAGTGGATTGTTTCATCTAAGTGGTAAACGTAAAGAGATGGAAGAAATATCTGGCTATTTAGATTCTGAGTTAATAGTCACTCCAGAAGGGCATAGTGTATTAATTGAAAAAGATCCTTATGATCCTCCTTTTAACCTTTATAAAATAATAGAAGATAAGGCAGCAATTTTAAAAGAAGATGGTGCAGATGAGGAATATATAAACAATTTTATTACAACGGATATTAATGTGCATATTAAATCCTTTTATAACAAAGTTAAAAATGGGGAAGATGGTAGAAGTAAAATATTAAAGATACTAGATGAAGATATTCTTACATTTTCAGAAGAAATAATGGGTATGATTGAAAATAAACTCGATAAAAGGCTAACCGATAGATTTTTATATGCATTAAGCTTGCATTTGAGTTCATTTTTAAACAGATTAAGTAATCATCAAAACATTAAGTATACCAATATAGAAGGCATAATAAATGATAAGCGTACAGAATTCAATATTGCCGTAGAAGTAAAGGGAATGATCGAAAAGAAATACAGTGTGGTAGTTCCTAAAATTGAGGTTATTTATCTTACACTGTTAATCAGTTCAATCACGGAGGAACAAACTAACCAACATGTGGCTATAATCGTAGCGGCACATGGTAGTAGTACAGCAAGTAGCATGGTTAATGTGGCAAAACAGCTTTTAGGTGAAGGAGTAATTGAGGCAATAGATATGCCTTTAGAAGTTAATCCAACTCAGACTTTAGATGAAATTATCGAAAAAGTCAGAGAAATAGATATGGGCAAGGGTGTTCTACTACTTGTTGATATGGGTTCCCTTGCTAACTTTGAGTCTATAATAATGGAGAAAACAGACATAAAAGTGAAGACACTTGATATGGTTACAACCTCATTAGTATTAGAAGCCATAAGAAAAGCAACAATTCTGGATATGGATTTAGAAAGTATATATAGCTCATTAAAGGATTTCAGAGGTTACAGTGCTTTTGAAGAGAAAATAAATAGCGGAGATGAGAGTAAGAATAATGCCATTGTTACCATATGCGCTACTGGTGAAGGAACGGCAATTAAACTAAAGGAATTGGTTGAAAAAATTGTTTTAAATACTACAGAGGATGAAATTTCAATTTTCCCTATAAGTGTAAATGGTATTGATGATAGTATAAAAAATATTAAATTGAAGTACAATATAATTGCGTCGGTTGGTATTATAAATCCTAAAGCCAGCGCTCCATTTATTTCACTGGAGGAATTGATTAGTGGAAATGGTGAAAATACACTTATGAGCATAATAAAAAATAACAATTTTCCAGTGCAAGTAAAAAGGGGAAATGTGGTTGCTAGGGACTTATGTGAGGATAGTTTGAATCAATTTTTAACATATTTAAATCCATCAAAAATAATAGGAATCTTGTATCAGTTTGTAAGTGAACTGGAAGAAAAAACTAAAATTAGTTTCAATAATGCAACGAGAATAAGAGTAATGGTGCATTTGGGTTGTGCTCTTGAGAGGATGGTTATCAATGATGGCTTAAAATATAAGGGCGATAAGGGAAAATTAGATAATAGTAGAGTTAATATAATTAAGGAGGCAAGTAAGATATTTAAAGAAACTATAAATATCTCATTAACAGATGACGAAATATTTTATTTATCCGAAATGATTTAAGAAATGTAAAAGAACATAGATTGTGGTACCGATAGTTTTTTTCAGTATTCCTAATAAAAACATTGTGAGTGGGATACACTATGTAATATTTTAAATAGATTGTATTATTTATAGTGAAATTTGTACTTTAGAGTATTACAAATGACAAAAGTGTATCAAATATTTTTAAATTCGACAAATCATTTGTATAATAAACCGCTATTTTTAAAGTAATAGAATGAAATATAAATTTTGATACACTATGTTGGCACGACAATTGCTATATATAAAAGTGTGACAACTTAGGTGAGATTTTTGATGAGGAGGATGATTTATAATGAATATAGTGTTAGCGAGAATTGATGACAGATTAATACATGGTCAAGTAGCAACAATTTGGTCAAGAGACACAAAATGTCAAAGAATAATTGTTTGTAATGATGATGTAATAAAGGACTCAATTAGAAAGACACTTTTGGAACAAGTTGCACCTCCAGGAATTAGATCAAGTGTTGTAGGAATTGATGAGGCAATAAGAGCTTATAATATTCCAAAATATAAAGCTGATAGAGTGCTACTTTTATTCACTAATCCAACTGATGTTTTAAGAATGGTTGAAGGTGGAGTAGCCATAAAGAGTGTAAATATTGGTGGCATGTCATTTAAAGAAGGGAAAAAGCGAATAACTAGTGTAGTATCAGTAGATGATACAGATATTGAAGCTTTCAAAAAATTAAATGAAAAAGGCATTGAACTAGAAATAAGAAAAGTTTCTTCAGACTCAAAAGTGAATTTAATGTCAAAACTATAAGATTCAACATAAAAATTTCTGCCAAAGTACCATTGCATTCGTATTTCGTGATGTAAACCTTTTATTACTAGTTTTGGTGTTTTGTCACGATATTGCTTACATAAATTTGAATGGGTTTTAGTTGTAAGCATTATGATTATTAATTTTGGTTACAGGTTTTTCAAAACTTTTATATAAATTTTACTGTAACAAATAAAAAATAGGAGGTATAAAAGATGGTAGGAATTATTCTTGCTAGTCACGGAGAATTTGCTAAAGGCATCTTGCAATCTGCTAAAATGATTTTCGGAGAACAAGAAAACGTACAAGCTGTTACGTTGATGCCTAGCGAAGGACCTGATGATTTTAAAGCAAAAATGAAAGATGCAATCGCATCCTTTGACAGCCAAGATGAGGTTTTAATCTTAGTTGATCTTTGGGGCGGTACACCATTCAACCAAGCAAATGGTTTATTTGAAGAACACAAAGACAAGTGGGCAATCGTAGCTGGTATGAATTTACCAATGGTGATTGAAGCTTATGCTTCACGTTCTTCAATGGAATCAGCACAGAAAATTGCGGCTCATATTTTAGAAACAGCTAAAGAAGGGGTTAAAGTTAAGCCTGAAGAATTAGAACCAGCAGATAATAGTAAATCTTCAGCAACTTCTGCTAAAAGACCTAATACAGGTGTACCTGGATCATTCGAATATGTTTTAGCTCGTATTGATTCTCGTTTACTTCATGGTCAAATAGCCACTGCTTGGGCAAAATCTGTGAACCCTACAAGAATTATTGTGGTGTCAGATGAAGTAAGTAAAGATGAGCTTCGTTCAAAATTGATTACACAAGCTGCTCCTCCAGGTGTTAAAGCTCATGTAATTCCAGTTAATCAAATGATTAAACTTGCAAAAAATGATAAGCAATTTGGAGGAGAACGTGCATTGCTTCTTTTTGAAAATCCACAAGATGTTCTCAGAGCAGTAGAAGGCGGAGTACCTTTGAAGACAATCAATATCGGTTCTATGGCTCACGCTGTAGGTAAAGTTCAACCTAGCAAAGTGCTTGCTTTTAATCAAGGAGATATTGATACTTTCAAGAAGCTTAAACAAGCAGGACTAACTTTTGATGTTCGTAAAGTTCCAAATGATTCAAAAGAAAATATGGATGAAATTCTTAAAAAAGCACAAGTTGAATTAAACAAACTGAAATAATATAACTATTTAATTAAAAAAGGAGGATTAATAATCATGACTCTAAATATAATTCAAATGATATTAGTCGTTATCGTTGCATTTCTAGCTGGTGTAGAAGGTATCTTGGATGAATTTGACTTCCACCAACCAGTAGTTGCATGTACGTTAATCGGCTTAGTTACAGGTAATTTATTACCATGCCTAATCTTAGGTGGTACTCTTCAAATGATAGCTTTAGGTTGGGCCAATATCGGTGCTGCCGTAGCACCAGATGCAGCACTGGCATCTGTTGCATCAGCAATTATTTTAGTTCTTGGTGGCCAAGGTACAGCAGGAGTTCCTTCAGCTATAGCTATTGCTGTTCCATTAGCAGTTGCAGGATTATTATTAACAATTCTTTGTAGAACTATAGCTACAGCAATTGTACATTTGATGGATGCTGCTGCTGAAAAAGGCGATATAGGAAGATTAGAAATGTGGCATATTGTTGCAATTTGTATGCAAGGTGTGCGTATTGCAATTCCAGCAGTTTTGATTTTAGCTTTAGGCGCTGGTCCAATTCGTACATTACTTTTAGAAATGCCTGCTTGGTTAACAGCTGGTTTAGCAATCGGTGGTGGAATGGTCGTAGCTGTAGGTTATGCAATGGTAATCAACATGATGGCTACAAAAGAAGTATGGCCATTCTTTGCAATTGGTTTTGTGTTAGCAACTGTTACACAAATCACACTTATCGGACTTGGTGCTATCGGTATATGTTTGGCTCTTATTTACTTAAAGCTTATTAAACAAGGTGGCTCAGGTAATGGTGGAAGTTCAAATACTGGTGATCCATTAGGCGATATTATAGATAACTACTAAGAAAGGAGGGGAAATTAAAATGGCAAATAAATTAGAATTAACAAAAAAAGATCGTATTTCTGTCTGGTGGCGTTCACAATTTCTTCAAGGTTCATGGAACTATGAAAGAATGCAAAATGGTGGTTGGACTTACTTGATGATTCCCGCAATAAAGAAATTATATAAAAATAAAGAAGATCGAATAGCTGCATTAAAACGTCATATGGAGTTCTTTAACACTCACCCATATGTAGCTTCACCAGTCGTTGGTGTAACATTAGCATTAGAAGAAGATCGTGCAAATGGTTTACCAGTGGATGACGTAACTATTCAAGGTGTTAAAGTTGGTATGATGGGACCTTTAGCAGGTGTGGGAGATCCAGTTTTCTGGTTTACTGTTAGGCCAATTCTAGGAGCATTAGCTGGTTCTCTTGCTATGAGTGGTAACATCCTTGGACCAATTATCTTTTTCTTCGGTTGGAATATCATCCGTATGACATTTATGTGGTATACACAAGAGTTTGGTTACAAAGCAGGCTCTCGTATCACTGATGATGTATCAGGTAATTTACTACAAGATGTTACAAAGGGAGCATCCATCCTTGGTATGTTCATTTTAGGATCATTAGTTAACAGATGGGTATCTGTTAAATTTACACCAACAGTATCATCCGTTAAGATAGCTGACGGTGGCTTCATTGATTGGAGCAAAATTCCTGCTGGAGCAAAGGGTATTCAACAAGCTCTACTTCAACAATCAGGTGGATTGTCATTAACTGATCACAAGGTTACAACATTGCAAAATAACTTGGATTCACTTATTCCTGGACTTGCAGGATTAGCGTTGACATTTCTTTGCATGTGGCTACTTAAGAAAAAAGTATCTCCAATTATCATTATTCTTGGACTATTCGTAGTGGGTATTGTTTTCCACTTAATCGGATTAATGTAATATTTTTATTCAGCCTGGGCCTTTTGGCCTGGGCTTTTGTTAAAACACAAAACAGTTAAAGTAAATAGAAAAGAGGTAGAGCGTATGGTTCAATCACTCAATACTAAGGTGGATATAGTAATTGATGCAACATCTTTTGGAGGTTTTACCGACTATGGGAAAATCATGATCGGAGACAAAAGTTTTGAGTTTTATAATTCTCATGATTCTGGCAAATGTATTCAAATTCCTTGGGAAGATGTTGACTATGTAATTGCGTCCGTATTGCTAAAAGGAAAGTGGATTCCACGATATGCCATCCGAACTAAAAAAAATGTTACATATACGTTTTCTTCTAAAGAACCAAAAAAGTACTTCGTGTTGTTCGAAAATATGTTAAACCAGATCATATGATTTCTTCATTAAGCTTTTTTGATGTTGTAAAGCGAGCGGTGCAATCTAGATTTAAGAAGAGTTGAGTAGCTAAAGAACTTATCATGTGTATAAATTAGGTTAAAAGTAATTTGATTTCGGCTCGTAGTTAATAAAAGTTTCCACCTTTGAGATGAAATTAGAAGACTTTGTGAACTTCTGATTGAAGGTTAAAATGGAAAGAAAAATTGGTGAAATTTTAATAAAAACTTCAAATTAAATATCTCAAGAGGATTTGACTTGTAGAAAAAGCACTGTATATGATATTCTTTATATAGTGCTTTTTGTAATTAGAAATTAATCGGACGGGGGAATAGCTTAGTGAAGTTTCTAGTAAATAAAATAAAAAATTACTACTATTACATAGTTATAATACTTGGATTAATATTAAGCATTTTATGGGTAGTTTTTATTAAGACTACACCGATTTCGGATTTTAATTACTACAACCAGCTTGCAACAGATATAGCAAATGGAGGCTTTTGGGGAGATACAAGGCAGGCTATCGGTTATCCAATTACTTTAGGTTTTGTATATTCCATATTTGGAGCGGGTATTATTAAAGCAAAGATATTCAATTTGATTTTAACAGGTGCAAGTTATATATTATTTTATTATATATTAAGAAAATTAGCGATTAAGGAAATAGTAAGGAAAACAGTTTTTATTGTGTTTGTGTTATTTCCTAATAATATATTTTATAACAGTATTTTAGCAAAAGAAATACTAATGACTACGGGATTATTAATGGTAACAGCAATTTATTTAAGTAAGGTCAAATATAAGTATATTTACATGGGAATTCTAACAGGTTTTATTACAATTATACATGCATCATTTTTAGTATATGTGTTAGGAATTTTTTTAGTGGAGTTAATTTGTACAAGAAAGTTAAAGAAAACAGTGTTATCAAGTTTGATTATTCTAGCATGTACGCTTTTAACTATTTCACCACTAGTAATAAGAAATTCAAAGCTCATGGGACAACTTACATATGTCTCCACAAATAGTGGAGTAGTTCTCTACATAAATAATAATTCACAAAATAATACTGGAGGTTGGATGTCTTCAAGTGATGTAAAAAACTCAGTTGTAAACACTGCGCCTTACAAAAATGGAAATAGAGCAACTCGGTGTAAAATATTTAAGGCAGCAGCTTCAAAATGGATAACATCACATAAAACAAGGTTTGTTCAATTAGGAATTATGAGATTAAGAAATACATATTTTGCAGGTGAAGATATTTCATGGGTTTTTCCAGGGAATAATTTTAGCTATGAACAAGAACATAAATTGCAAATATTTACTCAAACAATAAGAAAAATAGTGTTTATTCCTGCACTTATATACATTTTAATTTTAAGTGTAATGAAAATTAAAGATTTAGTTGAAAATAAGGGTAGTAGGGATAATATAAATTATAAATTTCAGGTATACCTTCTAATGCTTTTTTATATGTTCAGCATAACTCAATTTATAACAGAAGGTCAGAGCAGATATTTTTTTCCATTGATATTCATAATGGTATTTTCCTTTGTACAGCTACTTTATAATATTTTTCACAAAGTTCAAGTAATTTTAACATTGGGTAAAGATACAATCTGAGTAGTAGTAGGCATCATCAAAGAAATAACAAGTCAGTATTCTGGTCTATTTTGTGGTATACTTCGTCGCAATAACCATTACATATATCAATATGCGCAGGTAATGGCTCCTCGCCTCCCGCAAAATATCCTCAGAATCCTTGACTCGTTATTTCTTTTCAGATGCCTTACTTGAATCAAAGTCACTATGGCGACTAGATAAAATATATTGGAGGCAAAATATTGAAAAAAGAAATATTAAAATTATTAAAGACAAATCGAGATGCCTTTGTTTCTGGTGGAAAAATAAGTGAAAGTTTTGAGGTAAGCAGAACTGCAATTTGGAAATGTATTAATCAGTTAAAAGCAGAGGGATATGAAATTGAATCTATATCAAAACGAGGATATAGATTAGTATCTTGTCCTGATAAATTAACTTATGAGGAAATAGGGGACAAATTAGAAACAGAAAAATTAGGGAGAAATATAATACATTTTAATTCTTTAGATTCAACCAACTTAGAGGCAAAAAATTGGCTTCTACTGGCGCTGTGCATGGAACAGTAGTAATAAGTGAGGAGCAGACTAATGGAAAGGGACGGCTTGGAAGAAATTTTATCTCACCTAATGGTAAAGGAATATGGATGTCAATTATAATGAAACCGAGAATTGATCCTATGAAGGTTTCACTGCTTACTCAGATCGCAGCGGCAGCAGTTAATAAGGCACTCTGTGATATGAACATAGAGAGCCTTATCAAATGGCCTAATGACATAATAATAAACAATAAAAAAGTATGTGGAATATTGACTGAGATGAGCTGTGAACTTACAATGGTGAACTTTGTTGTAATGGGGATTGGCATAAATGTTAATGTTGATGCTGATGATTTTGATGAGGAGGTAAGTAAAGTTGCAACTTCTCTTAAATTAGAAACAGGAATGAAAGTTGATAGAAAAGTTTTAGTAGCAGGTATTCTCAATAATCTAGAGGTTTTATATAAGGATTATATTGATAAGGACGACATAAAAAAAACCATTTCAATTTGCAGAGAAAAATCTATTTTAGTAGGAAGAGAAATTATGGTTATTAAAAGGGGTGTTGCCATAAACGCTGAAGCTCTAGAACTAAAGGAAGATGGCAGTTTAGTTGTACAATATGAAGATGGAAAACATGAAGCACTTATCTCTGGAGAGGTGTCAATAAGAGGTAAGAAAAGCTATATTTAGTATCTAAGATGTTACTTTGCATTAGCAAGTGTAAGTCAAAAACTTTACACTACTCTTTTAATACATATCCCTTTTTGTTCATATATTCTAAAAGCCTTACA
Source organism: uncultured Clostridiaceae bacterium (assembly GCA_963725425.1). GTDB lineage: Bacteria > Bacillota > Clostridia > Clostridiales > Clostridiaceae > Clostridium_I. The sequence goes on along the minus strand of CAVRYJ010000031.1, from coordinate 462,675 downwards.
TTAGAGCTTGGAAAATCTATATTAAAACAATTTTTTATAAGCGAGATATTAAGAGAACAATTTTGTGGACGTTTTGCAGTGTTAGTAATAAAGTTTTCGGGTAGTTCTAAAATGCTTCTTTCGATATTTGCTAGGCTGAAAATCTCTTTAATCCAAAGAGATTTGCTTATGCTTGGAGGATTGCAGCAGTTGTAAATTCCATATAAATCAGAATGAAGCATTTCTTTTATGGCGTCACAAAGGTCTTCTACATAGGTCGGATTCCCAACTTCTGGGCTACAAACAAATAGGGAATAATTTCTGTTGCTAATTATTTTATTGACGAAACAGTCATCATACCCAAATAACCAACCCGTTCTAATTATAAAGTATTTTTTGCAAAGAGTTCTGATGAGTTTTTCACCAGCTAGTTTTGTTCTTCCATATATATTAACAGGATTACATTCATCAGTTTCAAAATTACTGCATTTACATTTGTTACTATAGACATAGGAAGTAGATAGATAAATTATGGGTATGTTAAGTATACTACAAGGATAGGCAACATTTAGTGTACCTATGGTGTTCTGTGTATATGCGCTGGATTCATCCATTTCACATGTTTCAATATTATCCTGTGAATCCAAATGTATAACTATGTCAGGATTCACTGAGGTTATGGTTTTATAGGTAAGATCTTTTTTGGATATATCCAGTATCTCCTTTGTGAAAGCAAAGGTTTGATTCGTTTGTCCAATATAAGTTTCTATATATTTGCCTAAATTACTTTCAGCTCCTGTAATTAGAATTTTCATAAATTTAAATTACCTCCGAAAACACAAATAATAACAATATATTATATGAAGCAAAGGTAAAAAATAGAGCTATTGAATAAATTAATTGATAGATATATAATAATACCTTGCATGTATATAATTTGGTTAAGAAATGAGGTGCCAAAGTGTCAATAGAAAAAGATGAATTTGAATTTGAAAAGGTTAAGCTTAAGTCTACCCAAAAGTGGATAGAAAATGAAATGATTTTAGCTGATGAAAATGATAATGAACTTAAGATTAAAATTGGAGAGTTAAAGAAGGAATCAAAGGGCAGATATAGCGAAGAACTAGAGACAGCTGAGAAGCTATATGCAATAACTCATAAAAATTTAGAGAAATATATGGAAACAAAAGATGAGCCTTATTTTGCAAGAATTGATTTTAGAGAAGTGTTAAGAGATAATGAAAGCTTTTATATAGGTAAATTTGGACTTGGAGATAGCAAAACTGGTGATGAAATAGTAATTGATTGGAGAGCACCAATTGCTGATTTATACTATAGTAAAACTCAAGGAGAAGCATCCTATGAAATCCCTGATGGTTTTATTGATGGAGAACTAAACTTGAAGCGTAAATTTCTAATAAGGGATAGAGAACTTACGGATGCTTTTGATGAAGGTATAAATGAAATAATTTTAAAATCCGCTGATGGAGAAAATGTCCTTACAGATGAGTTTTTGAAGATAAATCTTGAGGAAAGCGTCAGTAGAAAGCTTAAGGATGTGGTTGCAACTATACAAAAGGAGCAAAATGACATTATTAGAGCTGGTAAAAATGCGCCTTTAATAGTACAAGGTTCAGCAGGTTCAGGAAAAACTACAATAGCACTTCACAGGCTTGCTTATTTATTATATAAATATAATAAAACATTAGGTGGAAAGGATATTTTAGTTATAGCGCCTAATAAACTGTTTTTAGATTATATATCAATGGTTTTGCCAAGTCTTGGTATAGATATGGTTAAACAGATGACGTTTGAGGAATTAGCGGTAAAAGGACTTAAAATAAAGGGGAAGGTGATTACTAAGGATAAAAAATTATCATCTGTACTTGAATCAAAAGAAGATAATAATTATATCACCGAGAGTAGTAAGTTTAAAGGTTCATTACTATATAAAAGAATTCTAGACAGGTATATAAGATATATAGAAATTGAGGACGCTAATGTAGAAGATATAAATGTAGATGGATTTCCTCTTTTTAAAGCTTCTGAAATAAGAAGGTTGTTTGTAAGGGATATGGCGCATCTTCCATTAGACAAGAGAAAAGATGAAATAAAGAGATACTTTAATAATAAACTTAAAGAAAAATTACCTGAATTTGTGGCGAAGATATCCTCTGATTTTGAGTACAAGGTGGCTACAATAAAAAACACTATGGAAGATGGAGAAGAGAGAAGAAAAATAATAATACAAATATATGATGAAAGAGATGCTAGGAAGAAACAAATACTAAAGTTGTCAAAGGAGAGCATGGAGAACTACTTTGAGAATTGGAAACATTCGGACACAAAAAAACTACTAAATAAAATGGTTGAAAATGAAGAAATAATAGGCAAAATTGCAGAGGAATCTATTCCTATAAAACTGTGGAAATATATTAGGGAAGAATTTGAGAGTAATGAAAAAAATGGTGCTATAGATAGCGATGATTTAACTACTATTATGTATTTGAAATTCAAGCTTGAAGGTGTGCCACAAGGTCTTATGTTTAAACATATAGTAATTGATGAAGCACAAGATTACAGTGCTTTTCAATACGCAGTTATTAGGTATATGGCAACAAATGATTCATTTACAATTGTTGGGGACGTTGGGCAAGGAATTTACTTTTACAAGGGAATAAATAGTTGGGAGAAACTTATTAAAGATGTATTTGATAATTCTGCAAATTATGTGCAACTAACTCAGAGTTATCGCTCTACTGTAGAAATAATTAATTTTGCTAATGGAGTACTAAAGAAACAAGAAAATAGTTTAAAACCTGCCATGCCTGTTTTAAGACATGGGCCAGAGCCTGAAGTAATTCAGTTTAAGGGAAATAAAGATTTTGGAGATAAATTAGATGATATAGTAAATGTGTGTGCAGAAAAGGGAAAGAACAGCATAGCTATTATAGGTAGAACTTTCAGAGGAATGCAAAGGTATAAAAGAATTCTTAAAAAAATACAGTGAGTATGATTGGGAACTTATAAAGGATACGGAGAAAAATGTTAAAATGCAAAAGATAATTATTCCTTCTTATATGACTAAAGGATTGGAGTTTGATTGCAGTGTAATCTATAATTGTAACCAAGAAAATTATGGAGATAATGAACTTGATAAGAAGATACTTTATGTTTCATTAACAAGGGCACTACACCTTGAATATGTATGTTATGAAAGGGATATTTCACCACTTTTAGGGTAAAATTAAATTGAAAAAATAATTTAATGTGGTAGAATAATGGGTAAGAAAGTTCTATGTTCATGTAAACCATAGCATAATATAGAATAATAATGGGGCATAAATAGTATAATTACCATTTATGACTCAACACAATAATTGGAGAGTGATTTTATGAGTTCTGAAAAATTAAAAGATAATATTCATTGGGTTGGAGTAAAGGATGAAAAATTAAGAGTTTTTGATATAATAATGGAAACCAAAAGAGGAAGTACATACAACTCTTATTTAATCGATGATGAGAAGGTAGCAGTAATTGATTGCGTCAAAAGTGGATTCTTTGATGAATTTATAGGTAATATAAAAGAGGTAATTGGTGAAAGAAAAGTTGACTATATAATTGTACAGCATACAGAACTAGATCACAGTGGTTCATTAATTAAACTTATAGAGGCATATCCAGAGGCAACAGTTGTTGCTTCAAAAGCAGCAATTAATTATGCAAAGGAAATTGTAAATAGAGATTTTAATAATCAGGATGCAATAGCATTAGGAACTCTTAATTTAGGAAAGTCCACTCTTAAATTTATATCAGCACCTAATCTGCACTGGCCAGACACCATGTTTACATATTATGAAGAAGCAAATACACTATTTACTTGTGACGTAATGGGATGTCATTACTGCCCTAAATACTGCCTTAAAGATAAATGCCAGGGTGATTATTTAGATGAAATGAAATATTACTTTGAAGTTATAATGTCACCCTTCAAGAGATTTGTAAATGCTGGACTTGATAAGATTGAAGGTCTAAAGATAGACATAGTTGCACCAAGCCATGGTCCAGTTCACATGACCGATGCTGATAAGTACATAAAACTTTATAGAGAATGGGCAAAAGAAGAGAAAAATGAAAAAAATGTGCAGGTGTTTTATATAAGTGCTTATGGTAATACAAAGGCTATGGCAGAATATCTAGCAGAATCCATAAATAAAAAGGGGATAAAAGCAGAGGTACATGACATCACTGAGACAGATCCAGAAAAAGCAACTGAGCTAATTGAAAAAGCAAGTGGAATATTAGTAGGATCCCCTACTATAAATCAGGATGCTGTAAAACCATCATGGGATTTACTTTCACATGCTAGTGCCATTACTGGTAGAGGTAAAGCAGCAGGCGCATTTGGCTCATTTGGCTGGAGTGGTGAAGGTGTTCCAATGCTTACAGAAAGACTTAGATCACTTAAGTTTAAGATTGTACCAGGTGGTTTGAAATTTAAATTTGTACCAGCAGAAAAAGAATATAAAGCAGCAGATGAATTTATAGAAACATTTATACAATTACTATAAACTTTTAATTGGGGACAAATCAAGGTAGGAATAAACTTAATTTAAGTTAAGAGTTAAAAGTTAAGAGTTAAAAGTTAAGGAGATTTTGCCTTAGGGCAAAATATAAACAATAAACAAAACAATAAACAAAATAATAAAACAATAATAAAATGATATGAAAAGAGAACTTATGTAGGTTTGTGTGAAATTTCAAAGAAAAGGTGAATAATAATTGAAAATTACTATGGGGAAAAATTCCTATAGTAATTTTTATTTTTTGTGGCAATACTAGTAATAAGGAAGTTTAGCTAGTCATACATAAAAAACGCACATAGATTTTTTCAACAAATCTACGTACGTTCCCCAAAAAACTATTTCCATTATTATTTCATAGATTCTTCTGCGCCAGCAGAAAATCTTCAGCAACTCTTAACTTTTAACTTATGAAAATATAAATAATTTGCAGTATTTAACTCCGTTGAGAAACTCTCAAAGCAATTATTCAAGGTATTTGAAGGTCCAGTCCACAAGGTCCATTACAAGTTTTATAGTAGTATCACTTTTATCAAGTAAGGTATTTAGTTCAACTAAATCCATGGATTTTACAAGTTTAGTCTCCATTAAATATTTTATAAGATATTTAGCATCTTGAAGGTTCATTCCATTTGAAACTGGAGTCCCAGTACCAGGAACTAGGGTTGGATCAAGGCAGTCTATATCAAAACTAAGATGTATAGCATCAACACCGCTTTCTTTTATCTTTTGGTTGATTTCATCAAGTATTGTATCAATGCCTTTAGTTTTAACATCTTCAGTTGAATAAACATTAAGATGTTTTTGTTTTGTAAGATCTTTTTCACCTTTATCCAGTGATCTAGCACCTATAATGAAAACATTTTTGGGATTAACCTTAACGCCCTTATAATAGATATCTGTAAGTTCTGAGGAGCCGAAGCCCATTGAAGCGGCTAGTGGCATTCCATGGACATTGCCTGTATCAGAAGTTTTATCCGTATTTATGTCGCCATGAGCATCAACCCATATTACGGCAATATTTTTATAATATTTGCTTACACCTGCTATACTTCCAATTCCTAGTGAGTGATCTCCGCCTACTACAAAAGGAAAATTATTGGATTTAAGTGAATCATAAACTTCTTGTGCTAACTGCGTATTTACATCAACTATAGGTGAAAGATACTTCATATTAACATTTGAAGAGTATTTGTCACTAGTATTAACATCTGGAACATCTATATTACCTAAATCGTGTATTTTATGGTTGTTATTTTTTATCACATCTATTATTTTATTTTCTCTTAATTTGTCAGGGCCGAGATCCACTCCCTTTTTATCAGATCCATAAAATAATGGAACACCGATTAAATTTACGTTCATTTCACATACCTCCGAGTAATGCATCTGAAAGAAAATAGACTAGCATACTGACTAGTTATTTTTTTAGATGCTAATGATATTGTTGTGTACTGTCTGATTATATAACAATAAAGAAATATATAAAGAGTTTAAGCAATATGCGGAATATTGCCAAAATTGTGATAATACATAATAATGCAGAATAATAATTTATGTTGTTTATAATCTAGCCACAAATGTGTTATTATAGTTAGGAGATAAGTTTTTAATATTAGTTTTAACCAAAAAGCTTATAAATATTAGAAAAGTTTTTTGCTAGAATATACAACATAATGGTTGCATAATATTGCAAAAATCAATGTAGGAGGATTATTATGGAAAAAACAGCTATAATTGATTATTTAAAAGGAAATGACTTAGGAGATATTGAAGAAATCAAATATAAAGATGATGTTTTTCTTGCAAGATTTTATTATGACTTTGACGATGCTGAAATTGAAGCTGCTAGAGCGTATTCAAATGATGAATGTACAGAAGAGGCAGAAGGTGACAAATGGAATCAGGAATTTTTCATACCATATCTTAATGATTTAGTGATTGATAATGTAGGAGAAATAATTGAGGAATGTATGGAAAAATTTTCGGTGGAAGCACAGTATATAACTTATGATATAGACGAGGAGCAAATTGATTCTATTGAAGTTATAGTTGAATTTGCAAAACGTGGTGAAGAAATAGATATAGAAAAAGTTATAGATGATTTAAAATTATAAGAATACAAGCTTTTAGAAGAAATGTGCATAATAATGAAGCTACAGTCTTATAATCATAAAAAATGGCATAATTTTAATTTGAAACTTAGATTAAAAATGATATAATAATACAAGTAGCAAGTCCTGAGGTGTTCGCAAAACTTATATGTTCAACCGACAGATATATTTAGGGATTTTCAATAATAGTCATAGATGTCAAGCTTCCATTTTAGGCGAAGTAGGCAGAAATGATTTGAGGGAAACCCACCTGCGAAAGTGCGGGTGTGACTTTTAGGTGTAACGGCACATTGGGAATAATATTGTAAAATATTAATTAAAATGTATGACATGGAGTATCTTCATGTCATACTATTATGATAGGGCCCCATGGTCAAGAGGTTAAGACATCGCCCTCTCAAGGCGGAGTCACGGGTCCGATTCCCGTTGGGGCTACCATATATAATAAGCGAGTTTACGAAGTTTGTAAGCTCGCTTATTTTAAGTGAGGCTCAAAATCTCAGATTTTGCCAGACGAACTTATTCAGCGAGCGCAGCGAGTCGAGTTTCATTTAAAATATTGGGAATTAAGGCATCTGAAAAGAAATAACAAGTCAAAGATTCTGAGGATATTTTGCGGTAGGCGAGGAGACATACCACAAAATATACCAGAATACTGACTTGCTATTTCTTTTTGATGATGCCTAAGAACAGAATGCAAGCTAAAAGCTTATATTGGTACATACCTGCCACCGATTTTAGCGGTTTAGTTCTATATAAAGAATATGAATCAAGTCAAAAACATACTATTTTTAAGTCAATAAGTTCACTTAAAATTAGAAGGTATGTTTTGTATAATATGATTGTAAACGATATCGAAAATATTTAAAGAGGTGAGCGGATTGAAATCGATTAAACACATTTATAGTAATGGTCAAGTATTTTGGAAGGAAGGCGAAACAGGAAAGGAAAAATATGAAGATACATTAGAAGTTACTAGTGAAAGAAGACAAACAGTTAAAGGGTTTGGTGGATGCTTTAACGAAGCTGAATGGGACGTACTAAAAAAATTAAATGATGAAGAAAGGAATAAAATTTTAGATGATTTGTTTAATGAAAAAGGATGTTCCTTTAACATGGGAAGACTACCTATGGGTGCTAGTGATTATGCTCTAGAATGGCATAGCTATGATGAAACTCCAGATGATTATGAATTAAACAATTTTTCAATTGAAAGAGACAAAGAATATTTACTTCCATTTGTTAAAGAAGCAATAAAAAGAAAATCAGAAATGTATCTATTTGCATCTCCTTGGAGTCCACCAACATGGATGAAAACAAAACGTGCATATAACAATGGAAAATTGAAATGGGAAGAAAAAAATCTTAAAGCATATGCAAACTATTTTATAAAATATTTAGAAAATTATGCAAAAGAAGGCATAAATGTAGAACAAGTTCACATTCAAAATGAACCATTAGCAGATCAAGTATTCCCATCATGTTTATGGAGTGGGAAGGAACTTAGAGATTTTATTAAGTATTATTTGGGACCACAAATAAGAAATAAAGGATTAGATACTGAAATATGGTTAGGAACTATAAATGGACCATTTGTTGATTTTAGAATGTCAATGCCAGGGTGTGCATCTTTCTCTGAATTTTATGATCAATATGTTAATACAGTATTAGCAGACAAGGAAGCTCGTGAATATGTCTCTGGAGTAGGTTTTCAATGGGGAGGTAAACATGTTATTGAGCAAGCTGAATTAAGTTATCCAGAAATAAGACTTATGCAAACAGAAAATGAATGTGGAGATGGAGAAAATAGTTGGGAACATGCTGAATACGTTTTCGGATTATTTTGGCATTATTTTCAACATGGAGTAGAAAGTTATTTATACTGGAATATGGTATTGCCAGAAGGTGGCGTTAGTACATGGGGATGGAAACAAAATTCAATGATAACAGTAGATGAAGAAACTAAAAAGGTTACATATCAACCAGAATATTATGTTATGAAACATTTTTCTCATTTTGTAAAGCCAGGTGCAAGAAAAGTTGTAACAAAAGGACATTGGACATCAAATGCAGTTGTATTTGAAAATCCTAATGGTGAATTAGTAGTTATTGTTGGAAATGCAATGGATATAGATCGTGAGCTTACATTTAAATATGAAGGGGAAAGTTTTTCTGCAATTATAAAAGCGCATTCGATTAATACATTTTCTTTAGAAATTTAAAAAGGGTTTAATAAAAATTAATGGGGGTATTAAAATGAGTGAAAATAATATTGCTAAAGTTAGTTTTATGGAAAGGCTAGCTTATGGTTCGGGGGATTTAGCAAATAACATCATATATGCAGCTATAACAACGTTTTTAATGTTTTATTATACAAATGTTATTGGGGTAGGCGCAGCAGCAGTTGGAACTATAATGCTTATATCACGTTTTTTAGACTGTGTAGCCGATTTAACAATGGGAGTTATAGTAGATAGAACTAAATCTAAATATGGTAAAGCTAGACCGTGGATAATTAGAATGGCAATCCCGTTTGCTATAGGTGGCATATTAATGTTTTCAGTTCCAACTAGCTGGGGAGTTAGTGCCAAACTTATATATATTTTTGTAACTTACAACATAACATCTACAATAATATATACATCAATAAATGTACCATATGCAACATTAAATGCACTAATTACTCAGGATCAATATGAACGTTCAGTACTTAGTATTTTTAGAATGATACTATCTACAGTAGGATCAATGGGAATTGCTCTGTTAACTTTACCAGTAGTTAAGATGTTTGGAAATGATGCGAGAGCATGGACATATACTTTTGCATTATTTGGTGTAGTAGCTGTGGCTCTATTCACTTTTACTTTCTTAGGAACTAAAGAAAGAGTAAAACCAGCAGATGGGTCAAAAGCCAAAGAAGATGTTCCTGTAAAGGTTGGGTTAAAAGTTCTTTTTCAAAATAAATATTGGATTTATATTACACAAATATTAATATTAATATTTGTCGGCATGACTATAAATGGAGGTTCTACTATCTACTATGCTCAAACAGTAATGGGGAATACAGGAGCTGTTGGTATGTTAGCTACAGCATGTAGTTTAACACAAATAGTTGCAATGTTCTTGGTAGCAGGAATAATCAAAAGATTCGGTAAAAGAAACGTTATGATAGTAGGATCTGTAGTGTCTGTACTAGGATATATTGTAATCGGTTTAGCTGTTAGTAATGTTCAAATGTTACTTGCAGGTAATATAATTAGAGGTATTGGTAATGCTGGGATAGCTGCTTGTATGTTTGCAATGGTGTCTGATACTATTGAATATGGTGAGTGGAAAACAGGAATAAGAATAGAGGGATTAACAAATAGTGCAGCAAGTTTTGGATTTAAAGTTGGTGGTGGACTTGGTGCAGCTGCAATAGGTTGGGTATTAGCTGCAGCTGGATATGTAGGTACTGCTAAGGTACAAAGTGCTTCTGCAATATTTGCTATAAAATCATTATATGTATATATACCTGTAATCATAACTTTAGTTCAAATAGGAGTACTATTTTTATATAAATTAGATGAAGAATATCCTTCAATATTAAAAGATTTACAAGAAAGAAGTAAAGCATCAAACTAAAAATCTAAGAATTAAATTAAGGCTATATTTGAGATGAATGTTGAAAATTGATATTTTATGAATATGGATATAATTAGACTATATGAAGAATTACGGAGGTCTTATTATGTCAGGTGTAGCGTCAGTAAAGAAAGAGTTAGAGGATTTAGGAATTTATTAAAGTATTGGAGGAATGTAAAAAATGAACCAAACAGATTTTCAAAATTTTAAGTGGTTAAATGAGAGTAACATTAAATTTGATGAAGGTAAAATTGTAATGCACGCATCAGCAGAAAGTGATTTCTTCTGTAACAATGGAGCAATTTCAGAAGAAGGTATTACTCCTCAGTCGTTATGTAATGCACCATACTTTTATACAGAAGTAACAGGGGATTTTGTAATGCGTGTAAAAGTAAACCATGATTTTAAAGATACTTATGATTCATCTTCTATTATGGTTATGAAAGACTTAAATGTATGGGCAAAAGCTTGCTTTGAACTTACAGACTTTGATACCCATACAGTAGTAAGTGTTGTAACTAATCAGATGTCCGATGATGCTAATGGTTGTAATATTGATGGAAATGAAGTATGGTTGCAAATTGTAAAAACTGGTAATTCCTTCGCATTCCATTATTCTACAGACGGGTCAAACTTTTATATGATGAGGTTCTTTAATCTTCCAGTTGAAGAAACAATAAAAGTAGGACTTCTTGCACAAGCACCTACGGGACAAGGTGGAGAAAGAATTTATTCAAACTTTTCACTTGAACATAAGACAGTTAAAAATATAAGAATGGGTGAATAAATTTCAATTCATAAGATTGAATAAAATTAGTATAATATTTAGCTTTATAAAGTGAACAATTTTCATGAAATGTGAATTAAGGGAAGCCATTTTACGCTTCCCTTAAAAATTGTCATATTATCAACACTGTTATTAAACATAGCCTAAATTAAAAGAGGGTTGTTGGAAATGCGTAAAATCCATGTATAGAGACAATCAAAAGCCATAAATAAGTAAGTAAAAGATACCTTATATGTATGGCTTTTATGTGTCAAAACTTATATATATTTGTTTTGAAATAGATATTTTATATTTTTGAAATATCTATTTTTTTTTACTTTTAATCTGTTTACGCTTTTCAAAAGGGGTGCAACTGTAGGCATCTTTAAATAACTTTATAAACATTTTATAATTAGTGAAACCATTATTATCTATAATTTGAGATATATTATTATCAGTGTTTACAATGTCTATATAAGCATGTTCTAAGCGAATAGTATTTAAGTATTTAAAAAAGGTTATACCCATATATTTTTTAAAAAAGCGAGAAAAATATTCAGAATTTAAATAAAGTTCATTTGAAGCAGATTCAAGAGTAATATGCTCTCTATAATGATTTTTTACATAGTCAATTATTATAGATAATCTGTTTAGATATTTATCGCTTTGTTTTATGTCAAATTTTTTATCTTTTTCACTAAGTTTATTTACTAAAATAAACAGTAATTTAAAAATTAAACTGTTAACCTTTAGTATATATCCAAGTTCTTTTTTTTCATAAGTGTGGTAAAACTCTAATAGAATAATTTTAAGTTCATTAATATAAATTAGTATTTCATTATCTGAAATATCAGGAGTGCACATAAATCTTGTGGTAGACATATCATCAATATAATTCTCACAAAATGCATAGGGTATTTGTAGTACTACAGCTGTATTTTTATATTTACATATTGTTGAGTGTATTGTTAAAGAGTTAATGACTATCAAATCGTTTTCATGCATAGAATAATCTATCCCATTTACATTAACTTCCAGACTACCTGTCATAATATATATTAATTCCAGACTACGATGCCAATGCTTAGAAATAATACTACCATTGTCACTGAAATAATTAAATTTTGCATTAATATCATGGTTAATATCTATTTTTTCGTGTTTATAATCCATATAATCACCCTTTTATATTTTATTGTGTGAATTGTATCATAGAAATTATAATATCCACAACTATAATATTATTATAATTGATAAATTAACATAAAATTTAAAATTAAATTTAGAAGTCAACAATGCACCCTTTTTAGGTCAAAATACATACTAAAATGAACAAAAATAAATTGATATAATTTAATTAACTTAAAGAGATTATAATTTTTGATATTATTTAATATTTTCAAGTAAAAAAAAGGAGAGAGAAAATGGATTATTCGCAATTAGGAAAGGAAATAGTAGAAAATGTTGGTGGTGAAAATAATATAATATCGCTAGTACACTGTGCGACTAGATTAAGATTTAAATTGAAAAATGTATCAGAAGCTAATAAAGAAAAAATTGAAAAGTTAGATGGAGTTGTTAGCGTTGTTGAAAATGGAGGACAATATCAAGTAGTTATTGGTAACAAAGTTGAAAACGTTTATTCGGAAATAATGAATACCATTAGTATGGATGAAAATATAGCCAAAACTGAATCTAGTGATAAAAATATTGTTAATGTAGCAATAGATATTATTACAGTTATATTTACACCTTTTTTTGGTGTTTTAGCAGGTGCTGGAATATTAAAAGGTTTACTTGCTATTTTTGCAGCATTACGAATTATTGATAAAAGTAGCGGAACATATAGCATACTATTTGCGGCTTCGGATAGTTTGTTTTATTTCATGCCATTAATTGTTGCTTTTACAGCAGCTAAAAAATTTGGTGCTAATGAAATATTATCAGTTAGCATAGTGGGTGCTATGATTTATCCTAATATTATAAACATAGCACATAGTGGTATGAATGTTACTTTTTTATCCATACCGGTAAATTTAACAAGTTATGGATATACGATTTTGCCAGCTATTATTGCAGTGTGGATATTATCTATACTAGAAAAGTTTTGTAATAAAGTCATTCATGAAAATGTTAAAGGTGTTTTAACTCCATTAGTGTGTATTACAGTAATGGTACCTTTGATTTTTATTGTATTTGGACCAATAGGTAATTTTATTAGTAATATAATTGCTATTGTTTATAGTTCTATTTATGGATTCAGTCCAATATTAATAGGAGCTTTGGTAGGTGGATTATGGCAGGTTGCAGTTATGTTTGGAATACATTGGGGTATCATTCCTGTAATGCTAAATAATATTTCAAAATATAAATTTGATACATTAACACCTTTGCTTGGACCAGCTAATTTTTCACAAGGTGGAGCTGTACTAGGTGTTTACTTAAAAACTAAAAATAAGCAATTAAAGAACATAAGTTTAGCAGCAGCCACTGTAGCATTATTTGGAATAACAGAACCAGCAATTTATGGAGCCACATTGAAATTAAAAAAACCATTTATTTGTGGTTGTATCGGCGGTGCTGTTGGTGGTGCAATTACAGGATATTATCATAGTTCAGCAGTAGCGCTAGTTTCTCCCAGTTTAGTTTCAATACCTGCATTATATGGAAATGGATTTATTGGGGTTATTATTGGAATTATAACGTCTTATGTATTATCAGCTATATTGACATATATAGTGGGCTTTGAAGATCCCGCAGAAGAAATAGAAGTAAACTCAGATAATGAGAAATTAGTGAAAAATGAAGAAATATCAAGTCCACTTTCAGGTAATGTTAAACAATTATGTGATGTCAGTGATGAAGTATTTGCATCAGGTGCTTTAGGAAAAGGAATTGCTATTGAACCTTCTAACGGAACATTAGTTTCTCCAGCTGATGGTGTTGCCACTGCCGTATTTCCAACAGGACATGCAGTTGGAATAACAACCAATAATGGAGCAGAAATATTAATTCACATTGGGTTTGATACTGTCAAACTTAACGGACAGTACTTTAAAACAAATATAAAACAAGGAGATAGGATTACAAAAGGACAGCTGTTAGTTGAATTTGATATAGATAATATTAAAAAAAAAGGATTTGATACTACAGCTGTAATTGTTATTACAAATTCAGATAATTATACAGACATAGTTGGAAGTGAGGTGGGGAGTATATCAATGAATGATGAATTATTAAAATTGTATGCTAGAAAACAATAAAATTATAATAGGTAGGTGAAAAATATGATAAAAGGTTTTAAAAAAGGATTTTTATGGGGAGGAGCTACTGCTGCTAATCAATGCGAAGGTGGATATTTACAAGGAAATAAGGGATTGTCTATAGTTGATGTAATTCCTGCAGGTAAAGATCGTTTTCATATTATGAATGGAGAAATGGAAATGCTGAAATGTGATGAAAATCATTATTATCCAAGTCATGAGGCTATTGATTTTTATCATCATTACAAAGAAGACATAGCGCTACTCTCAGAAATGGGATTTAAATGTTTCCGTTTATCACTTTCATGGACTCGTATATTTCCAAATGGAGATGATTTAGTTCCAAATGAGGAAGGACTTAAATTTTATGATGATGTGTTTGATGAATGTTTTAAATATGGTATTGAACCATTAGTTACAATAGCTCATTTTGACGCTCCTATGCACCTTGTTGAAACAATAGGTGGATGGAAAAGTCGTAAAATGGTAAATTACTACGTAACATATTGTGAAGCTATTTTCAATCGGTATAAGGACAAAGTGAAATATTGGCTAACATTTAACGAAATTAATATGTTGCTACATTTGTCATTTGTTGGTGCAGGCTTAATATTTAATGCAGGTGATAATGCTGAAGCTATAAAGTACCAAGCAGCACATTATCAGTTAGTTGCAAGTGCAAAAGCAACAAAATTGGCACATGAAATTAATTCGGAATTCAAGGTTGGGTGCATGTTAGCTGCTGGGAATACCTATGCTAACACATGTGATCCAGAAGACGTGTGGAAATCAATGGAGAAAGATAGAGAAAACTACTTTTTTATAGATGTGCAGTCACGTGGAAAATATCCAAACTATGCTAAAAAGATGATGGAAAAGAATAATATCACTTTGCAAATGGATAATGGTGATGAAAAACTATTAAAGGAAAACACCGTTGATTTCATTTCCTTTAGTTATTATGCTTCTCGATTAACTAGTGCTGATCCAGAAGTAAATTCACAAACAGAAGGCAATGTATTTGCAACTTTGAAGAACCCATATCTAAAAGCTAGCGAATGGGGATGGCAGATTGATCCTCTTGGTTTAAGAATTACGATGAATTCTTTATATGACCGTTACCAAAAGCCATTATTCATTGTGGAAAACGGATTAGGTGCTGTTGATAAATTAGATGCGAATGGATATGTAGAAGATGACTATCGTATTGATTACTTAAGGCAGCATATTCAGGCAATGAAGGATGCTGTTAATGAAGATGGTGTAGACTTGATGGGATATACATCTTGGGGATGTATTGATTTAGTAAGTGCAACTACAGGTGAAATGAAGAAACGTTATGGATTCATATATGTTGACAAAGATAATGATGGTAACGGTACACTAAAACGAACTAAGAAAAAGAGTTTTGATTGGTATAAAAAAGTTATAGATACAAATGGAGAAAGTTTAGATTAAAAAATAAGATGAAAAAAGCAGGACTGTAATTATTATAGTTCTGCTTTTCCATCATCATCCATTTTAGTTTTTTATCTACAAAGACTCCAGTTTGGTCATAATGAACAGCATCTTTATCATTGATTTATATTCCTTTTTCAACAATTAATTTATATAATCCAGTTTCTTCTTTTGATATCCGATTTCTTATTTTATTAACTATAAGTTTTGTTTGAGATACAAATGTATCAAGTTTTTGATTAATTTTACTTTTAGTATTAAATTCATTTTTATAATTCGTAAATGCATTGGCGATATTGCCCATATCCTCAATATATGAATTCGCCATATTTTTTAGTTCTATATCGGCTCCGTTAACTAAATTTGGGTATAAAAACTTATCTTCAGAATTTAGATGAATTTTTAATTTCCCCGCTAACTTATTTATATGCGAAACAAAATCATCTAAATGATCTTGGTAATCTTGTTTACTTATTGTTTTATCAATATGATTTACCTCTTCTATAATATCCTTATGTTGTCTTATGAAATTATCTATATTTGTCATATGAACACTCCCTATTTTTAATATTAGTATAGCAATGTATGTATTTTAAACTAGCTTATATTTTTTTACCCTTATAAATTCCGGCTCCATTATTATAACTTTGTTGATTTAAATTGGATGTGATTTAAATCACATTTCTTTTATTTTCTTCTTTAGCTAATATTTCTACCTAATTTATTTTATAGCAATGGAATCTGATATACTCAACACTACATATCGTCATAATCCTTTTTGAGTTCCATTAGATATTATTGAAGGTGGGCATATTAAAGTTTTTCATCTGCCTTATTACAAAAATAATGAGTTTATTGGAATTATGGAAATTAATATTGAAAGTTCATTAGAGCCAGGTGGTCGTGGAGAATATAAAATACATTAGATAAAATCATTAAAAAGCAATGAATAAATATTTAGAAGATATAGGAAAGAAAATAACAAGCTCAAATAGACTAACATGCTGAGTTCTTATTTTTGATGATCACTTAAGCAGAAAATAAGGACTGATTTTTAAGATACTTAACAACAGCATCATTTTTCAACGAACACAGTAAGGGCATGAAGCAGACTTTGATAGATCAAAATAAAAGGTAGCTTATTTTAACTAATAAGTTACCTCTCAATTTTCAATTCTTAACTTTTTTATTTTTATGGCAGTCCCAGTCCTATTGTTTTAACATAACTTTTTTAGATGCTGTCTATATGCATAACACTTAACAAAAGTTAATTAATAGGTTTTAAATTTGTGTCAAGATCATAGTTGTAATTTGCCATTCGAGGATCATTTTTAAAATAGCTTTCGTACATTCCTCTAGCAACATTAGCAACATCGCTACCATAACCACCATCAAATATTACTACAGCTATAGCAATTTGAGGATTTTCAGCGGGTGCGTAACCTACAAACCAACCATAATCTCCTCTACCAACTTTATTCTGTATATCAGATGTATTAAACTCTGCTGTACCAGTTTTACCACCTGTAGGTATAGGAAAGTTGCCAAGTGCCTGAGCCGCAGTACCATCTGTATTACCACCAGCACCTGTAACGTTGTTCATGCCTTGCATAACTAGGTTTCTAGTCTCAGCACTAATATCGGCTTTGTCTAGTACCACAGGTTTCGTCTCAGAAATTACCTTGCCCTGAGAATCCGTTATTTTATTAACTAAATGAAGTTTATATCTTGTGCCACCATTAGCAATCGTAGCTATATAGTTTGCCATCTGAAGAGGCGTGAAATTATCCATACCCTGCCCAATAGATGCAATATACATATTGTATGGAAGACTTAACGAACCATGACCTGTCTGTACAGCTTGGTAGTTTACATCATTCACAACTGCTTGTAACTCAGCATCAGTGATATTTGTACCTTTATACTTAGGATCAGTATCAATTAATTGTTTAAATAAATCAGTGTAGTTGCTTTTTGAAAAAGTTCCATTTTTTACGGAGTCTTTTATATCACTTTTAATTTCATTCTTTATTTCTGAGAGCTTTTTCCCATTATAAACAATTGTATCATCGCCGTCTCTGTCATATAAATCTATCTGAGGAAGTTTCCCTCCGGTGCCGCTAGTTCCAGTAGTTAAATCTTGCTCAATACTCAAAAGATATTGAGATGCTGAAAGATTTTTCTGAGATACTGTATTATATACCTGCCCAAAATTTTCATTTATTTCTATTCCTGTACCAGGATTTGTTGAACTAGGATCTGCTCCTAGTCCAAATCCCCATGCATATTTAGCTAAAGTATCGTCTCCAGATTTTGCTCTTAGTTTTCCTCCAACATTCATAAAAAATGGGTTACTGGATTTTTCTATGGCACTTACTACATTTACAGGACCAAGTGCGCCATCTGTTAGGAATTGATCCATATGACCTCCTCCTATATCAAACTCACCTTTATCATCGTAAATCGTAGAAGCATTTATAACTCCAGTTTGTAGACCTGCAATTGCTGTCATTGGTTTAAAGGTGGAACCTGAAGGAATAAGTGACATAGTTGCATAATTATATAATGGTTTTGGATAATAATCAAAACTATCTTTTCTAATTGTGGTATTTCCACTTATACTTGTGTCTATTGGAAACATATAATCAATTAAACTTTGTGGCTTTCCTTGAGATTGTGCCATCTTTTCGTAGTCTGGATTAAAATATTTTTCTGTTTCAGCCTCCGTTAATCCTTGGGAAGTAGAAAAATCATTAGGATTAAAACCTGGTAAACTTGCCAGTGCTATTATTCCACCAGTGTGAATATCTATAGCAACAGCCGCTCCTCTTGTAGCATTTGATACATTTAAACCATTTACTGCTCCTGTAGCTTGTAATTTCTTCATCTCTGTATTTAATGCATTTTCTGTTGCATACTGCACATTTGCATCTATTGTTAGTTGAACATTTTTTCCAGGAACTGCCTTCTTAGTAGAAAGCTTCTTTTTCACCCTACCCTGATTATCAACTTGAATTGATTCTCCTCCGTTAACTCCTTTGAGACTGCTTTCCATAGCAGATTCAATTCCAAAAGCTCCCACATAATCAGCACTTGTATCATAACCCTTTGCTGCATATTTTGCTTGATCAGCAGAACTTATTTTGCTTATATATCCTAAAACTGATGAACCAAGTTGATCATAGGGATATTGCCTCATAGGCTGATTTTCTACATTAATTCCAGGCAATTCTGAAAGACTTTGCTTAAATATAAGGGATGTATCTTTCTTTATATTAGTTGCTATACCAACTGATTTATATCCAGAAAAACCATTCATTTTTATAGCATCTTGTACAATCAAATATCTTCTTATTAGATCAGGTGTTTCCTGTATGTGCAAACTTGAAACTCCTTTTATTACAGCATATTGCTGAACAAGATTATTATAAACCGTTTCAGGAGTTAATTTTAAAAGTTCATCATTAAGCTCAGTAGTTTCACCAGCTGTTAAATCAGTTTCAGCTTTATTACTAAACTTGTTTTTTAATATACTATCTTGAAACCCTCTATCTTTTAAAAATCTTAGTTGCATGATTTGTATTTCTTTAGGATCACTTGAACTAAATTGAAATCTATATGGTCCAATCTTTAAAGGAAAACTATCTGTTTGAACTTCTCCATTTTCATCTAAAATTTTAAATACCTTTTGTAGTGTTGCAAACACATGGTTACCAGCCACAGTTGTATCTGTATATGTAAGGTTATAACTTTGTACTTCAGTAGCAAGGTCTACTCCATTTTTATCTGTTATTAACCCTCTTGGTGCCTCTACTGTTATAATCTTATCAGATTTGCTATTTGCTGTATCATTGTAATATTGTCCGTTTGATATCTGTAAAGAATATAATTTTGCACCTATTATTGAAAATAAAGCTACCATTAATACAATTAGAGCAGTATACCTATTAAATATTTTTTGAATTTCTTTTTCTTTTCCATTTCATCACCACTTTGAACTTTTTTTTTACTATATACAATTTAACATATATATATACTTCAATAAAGCTTTTATCTTAATAAAGTGTTTTTTAATAATCAAAAAATTATTGTGCATTCTGTTATTTATACTCTTATATTAAACAAAATAAAGATTAAAATTAGCTTAAAAAAGTTATACCATGTTTTTTAATATAGTGATGAAATTATTTGCAATTAGTATTCAATGTTGTCATAGAATTGCCATAAATAAAGATTAATATATAAATATAGAGATTACCCATCTTAAAATATGTATAAGCATTTGGTTGATTCCAGGTGCTATTTTTTATATATGTATAAAGCAAGGAGCATGAATTAATAGTTAATAAATAATGCGAAAATAAGATATACAAACAATAATTAAAAAGAGGTGGAACATATGGCTACCGTGAAAAATATTTACAACACATTTATAAATAATGAAAGATATAAACATATTATAAGATTTGGATGTGTAGGGTGCTTAAATACTATGTTTGACTTTGGAATATTTTCTCTCCTAAACAGTGTATTTGGAATTAATTATGTCATAAGTCAGATAGTTTCTTATTCTAGTGGTACGCTTAATAGCTATCTTTTTAATAAGTTTTGGATTTTTAATGATAGGCCAACTAGTAAGAAGACAACAATGGAAATTGTCCAATTTATTGTTGTTAATTCAGCATCCCTAGGAGTAAGTTTAATAGGTTTACGAATACTCATGAAAGACAATTCTATGAATCCTTTTTTGCGAAGATTATTTCAATGATATTAGCTCAAGTAGTTAATTTTATAGGATACAGATTTTGGGTTTTTGGTGGAATTGTAAAATCAATACCTCGTACTAACGGGTTCTAAGCATCAAAGATGCTGAGAACTCGGTTAATAACTTTCAGATTAAGAAAAGAACCCTGTTTATGTGTATTTAGCTGGTAATACTTATATATTGTTCATAAATATAACACTAAAATGACACCAAAATGACACTTACATTAGGTAGTATTATAACAAATGATTAGAATACTTGAAAATTGTATAAAAATTGTTGAAACTAGTTAAAATAATATTGAGGTGAGGTGAACAAATGAGTGAGGAAATAGTTTATTCTGTAATAGTGCCATTGTATAACGAAGAGCTTGTTATTGATGAGAGTTACAAAAGACTGAAAGAAGTCATGGATTCTGTTAAAGAAAATTATGAAATTATATTTATGAATGATGGTAGCCGTGATGCCACAAGAGATAAAGTTGAAAAAATATGTGTGAAGGATCAAAAAATCAAACTTATAAATTTTTCAAGAAATTTTGGACATCAGTGTGCAATAACGGCGGGAATGGATCTAGCAGCAGGAAATGCTATTGTTGTAATAGATGCGGATCTTCAGGATCCTCCAGAAGTCATTCCACAGATGATTGAAAAATGGAAAGAAGGATATGAAGTTGTATATGCAAAAAGAATTAAGAGGCAAGGTGAGTCTTTCTTAAAAAAATTCACTGCAAAAACATTCTATAGGGTACTAAAGAGTATGACGAGTATTGACATTCCTGTAGATACAGGAGATTTTAGGCTTATAGACAGGAAAGTTTGTGATGCTTTGATTTCTCTTCCTGAAAGAAACAGATACGTAAGAGGTCTTGTTAGTTGGGTTGGATATAAGCAGACATTTGTTGAAATGACAAGGCAGGAGAGATTTGCAGGAGAGAGCAAATATCCTTTGAAAAAAATGATGAAGTTAGCTTTTGATGGTATAACTTCATTTTCATATAAACCACTTGTTATTGCTGCATATTTGGGAGGTCTGTCTTTTTTAGCAGGGTTAATTTCACTTGTGGGTGTTATTATAAAAAATATAGTTAACCATACATCAATTTTGAACTTTGGTTTAATTATAGCAATTAATCTCTTGATGTTTGGTTTAGTTCTTACAAGCATTGGTATAATGGGACAATATATTGGAAGAATTTTCGATGAAAGTAAAGCCAGGCCTAATTATATAATTGCTAGCACAATAAATTATAATAAAGCTGATAAAAAGAATGATAACAACTAGGGGAGGTCATTAAATTGAAGGAAAAAATAGAATCAACAAGGGAAAAAGTTTTACTAGCACTAATTTTAATCTTATCTGCAATATTAAATTTTGCCAATATAGGTATAGAGGGATACGCCAATACTTTTTATGCTGCAGGTGTAAAAAGCATGATGATGAACTTTAAAAATTTCTTCTTTGCATCCTATGATCCGGCAGGATTTGTAACTATTGATAAGCCGCCTTTTGGGTTTTGGATACAAACGATATTCGCAAAAATATTTGGTTTTAACGGATGGAGTATAATTCTTCCACAAGCTATTGCTGGTGTGCTTTCAGTATGGGTTCTATATTACCTTGTTAAAAGGTCTTTTGGAACCGGTGCAGGACTAATCGCAGCGCTATGCCTTGCGGTAACTCCCATATTTGTAGCATCAAGTAGAAATAATACAATAGATAATTTACTTGTTTTATCTTTGGTACTTGCATGTTGGGCTCTTTTTATAGCTGCCGAAAAAGGAAAATTGAAATTCCTTATATTAAGTTTAGCTATTGTGGGAATAGGTTTTAATATTAAGATGGTAGAAGCATATATGGTGGCTCCAGCTATATATATAACATATCTTCTTTCTTCTGCTATACCTATTAAAAAGAGAATAAAACATCTTGTTTTAGGTACCATTGTTCTTTTAGTTGTATCACTATCATGGGCTGTAATTGCTGACTTAGTACCTGCAAGCGATAGACCTTTTATAGGAAGTAGTACTAATAATACAGTAATGGAACTTATAATAGGCCATAATGGACTACAGAGAGTAGGTTTAGGTGGAAATAGTTATGGTAGAGGTCAAGGCACGAAAGGATCATTAAAAAATGGATCAAGCAAAACAGGTAACAAGACTAAGATGCAAACAGGAACAACTAAAGGTATTACTACTGCTGAAATGAAAAAATATGGTATGGCAGGTGGAGGACAAAGTTCAAGTACGAGTATACTGAGATTGTTTTCAAAAATAATATGTCAGATCAAATAGCTTGGCTTTTGCCACTGGCTCTAATTGGATTTATTGTGGCAGCAGTAGAGGAAAAATTCAAAATCCCATTCGATAACAAAAAAAAGTTATCTTTATTATTATGGTTCACATGGCTATTGCCTGAGTTTATATATTTTAGCTTTTCAAAAAGTATAACCCACACATATTATTTAACTACAATGGCACCATCTATCGCAGCTTTGGTTGGAATAGGATTAACAGTTATGTGGAAGCTTTTCAAAGAAGGCACATGGAAAAAATGGATTTTACCAACGGCATTTATTATAAATGGGCTTGTTGAGATACTTATTCTTTCATATAATTATAGCACCTCAAATGGTTACAAAATTGTAATTTTAATAACAGGGCTTTTAGGAATTCTATTTTCAATAATTCTAGCTCTAGTTAATATAACTAGAAGTGGAGATAATATTCTAGAGCAAGGGAATACCAAATTAAATAAAATACTAATTGGTATAGCATTTACAGGGATTTTAGTAGCTCCGACGGTTTGGTCATTTACGCCAATGTTTCACCAAATGAATGGTAGTAGTCCTTCTGCTGGGTTAGAACTTTTTTCAAGTAAACAGCAAGGATATGGAGCTACAACTACTACTGACAATTCAAAGCTTATAAAATTTTTAGAAGCTAACAGGAAAAATGAAAAATATCTTGTTGAAGTTCCTTCAGCAATGACTTATGGTTCGGATTTAATACTTAAGACTGGTGAACCAATATTGACCCTTGGAGGTTTTAGTGGATCAGATCCAATACTTACTGTAAATCAGTTTAAACAATTAGTTGCTGATGGAGATATAAGATATGCTATGGCAAGTGCTGGTAGCAGCAAAGGCGGAATGGGGTTTGGAGGAGCAACTGGTAGTAGTAATTCAAATAGTGCTATTATGACTTGGATTAAAGCAAATGGGAAGCTTGTTCCAGATAGTGATTGGAAAGCTTCTACAACTACTTCAGAAAAAGAAAAGTCAAATCAAGGCTTCAGTGGATTTGGTGGTGGATCAAATTCTACTGAATTATATGACTTAAATCCTAATGCTAAAACTTCAACTTTAAAATAATTATTATTTCAAACAAGAACTTTGTTTATTTTAACTATTTATAAATCAACAAATATTAAACAACTAATTAACTGTGATGTATAGACAGTTTAATGAATTTTAATGATAGTTAGAATTCATTAAACTGGTATTCTTAAAAGAAGACTTAATGTAAAAACTATACGTATAAAGAAAGGTCGTAAAGTATGAGTGTAAAAAAAGCAGTAATTCCAGCGGCAGGGCTTGGAACAAGATTTCTGCCAGCTACAAAAGCACAGCCAAAGGAAATGTTACCAATAGTGGATAAACCAACAATTCAATATATTGTTGAAGAAGCAGTGAATTCAGGAATTGAAGAGGTATTGATAATAATAGGGAGAAATAAAAAATGCATTGAGGACCATTTTGACAAGTCTGCAGAACTTGAAGAAGATCTAAGAAATAGTGGGAAAGAAGAATTATTAGAGCTTGTACAGGACATAAGCAACATGGTTAATATATGTTATGTGCGTCAAAATGAGCCTAAAGGATTGGGTCATGCTATAAGTCTTGCAAAGAATTTTGCTGGGAATGATCCATTTGCAGTAATGCTTGGAGATGACATAGTAGATAGCAAAGTCCCATGTTTAAAACAATTGATAAATTGCTACGATAAATATAATACATCTATATTAGGAGTTCAGCCAGTAGATGAAAATGATGTGTCTAAATATGGTATTGTTGAAGGTATAGAAATCGAAGATGGGGTTTATAAGGTAAAAAATATGATTGAAAAACCTAAAAAAGAAGAAGCTTCATCGAATATTGCCATTCTTGGGAGATATATAATAACTCCTGATATATTTGATATATTAGAGAAAACTAAACCTGGAAAAGGCGGAGAAATTCAGCTTACAGATGCATTAGGAGAATTATTAAAAAGAGAAGCCATCTATGCATGTTCTTTTGAGGGAAAAAGATACGACATAGGAGATAAATTTGGTTTTATTCAGGCAAATATTGAATACGCACTAAAACGTCCAGAATTGAGAGAAAAACTCATACCTTATTTACAACAAATTATCAGATAAGCAATAGGACATAATTTACAATATAAAATATTATAGTATTGCGATTTTACATTTTTGTGTTTATCATGCATTTACTGCCTAATTGAAAAATTTTTAAAAGAGCCACATTATGGATATTCATGATGTGGCTCTTTTAAGTGTATTTGCTATTTTTTGATGATACCTTAAGTTCATACTCAAACATATTATCAGGTACAATCCATCGTATTCTTTCATTTAGCAATAGAACTATTAAAGAATTAATAGTATTCAAACTTTTAGCTGTAAATGTATCAAAACATTGAAAAAATGACAAAGCTCCAAATACAATGTTATAAAATTGTGAAAAAGCAATGTTTTGTCTTATGAATTTGTGAGATATTCTTGACATATAAATAAGATCTGCAATACGGTCAATATTGTCATCAAAAATAATGCAGTCGGATTGAAGTTTAATTTTATCACAGGAAGAACTGGCAAAACTTATACTTATACCAGCGGCTTTCATTGCATCAATGTCATTTACTCCGTCTCCAACCATCATAACTGTGCCCAACTTATTAGAGCATCTTATTACTGATACCTTATCTTCATAGCTACATTCAGCATAAACTTTTTCTATTCCAAGTGCTTTAGCTGTATAACATGATTTTTCATAAGTATCACCAGTTAATAAACTTATATCGTTTATACCCCTATATTTAAGCTTATCAATAAGTAAATTAGCATTTCTGCGAACTTCATCTTCCATACATATAATGCCTACCAGTTCGTTATCAATTGCAATAAGTATAGGATAATAGAATTGCTGCTCATAGTTTTTATATTTACTAATACCTTTAGTAATATTTATATTTTTCTTTTTAAAAAATTTTATATTACCAATTAGCAATTTATGATTGTCGTAAACAGCTTCTATTCCTTGTGATGGGATTAGTACAGAGCTTTTTAGTTTTGATATATCATAGTCTCCACTAGCATAATCCTGTAGTGTAATTGAAATAGGATGATAGTTATGGGTTTCACAGGCAGCACAAATCTTTAGTAATTCATGTTGAGAATAATCCTTGTTAAAAGACTCCAAGCTTATAATCCTCATATAGCCATGGGTTAGAGTACCAGTTTTATCAAACATAATACTATTTGTGTTTACGATATTCTCAAAGGTATTGGGATTTCTTAAATATATATTGTGACTTTTTAATAAAGCTACATAGTTTTTCATGCCATGACTAAGTGCAGTAGAAGTAGCGGATGGAGTAAGTACAAGTAGTAAGGATAAAGCATTTAACATGTTACCTGTTAATATATAGTTTAAACATGCTACTCCTAAGGCCATTTTAGTAATTCTATTCTGATAAGCACCAACCTTTTTATGTATATTTAAATCATCTAAAGATAAGTCTTTTTTTGTAACTGAGATTGGAATACTCTCTATTTTTACTTTTAATTCGCCGAAAACTACAGCAGCACCTTCTTGAATTTTGTTACCACTGCTTACATGGGTTACTATAGGCTGACCTGTATTGTAGAGACTATTGACTATAGCAGCTCCACTGAATATTTCACCATTTACAGGGGCAACTTCTCCCTTGTGAATATATATCATGTCACCAATATTTATAGTGTTCACAGGTACAAGAACTTGATCATTATTATCCAATGCCAGCCAAACCATTTCTGCAGTTTTTCCCATTCCTGAGTTAAGTATTCGCAGGCATTGTGATTCAGCAGAATATTTAATGTAGTCACTGAGATTTTTTAAAATAAGTACTAAGATTCCATCACAACTCTCACGTAATATAGTTAATGATGTGGCAGTGAGCTTAAGCAATATATCTGAATCAGTAGGTACATCTCTACTGAATTTTTTATACAGATTTTTTAATAGTGGATATCCACCTATAATTGTTACAGCAGAAGCAGCTTCAAGTATGCGGACATTTCTACTTATAGAAAACTTTCCAAGAGTAAAATGCTTTAGTTTAAGCAATAAATATAGTACTGAAAAGCATAGGAATTTTCCTTTTACTCTATCTCTTTTTTCTATAGTTTTATAATAAATCTCATGTTTTTGCATTTTTTGTTTCTCTGAATTATCTACTGAGGCAATAGCAGATTCAATACTCGCCGCAAGAAGTATATGACTTGTTTTCGCCATATCATATACTATCAAAATAGAGCCAGTAGTATGGTTAGTACTGCTATATGTCACTCCATACAGGTCTTCTATGTAAGAATTTATATATCTTGCTAACAGCATGTCGCCATAAACCTTATTGCTTCTAAAATGTATTCGTCCTGGGAGGACACTTATCTCATTAATCACAGGTTACTTTGCCTCCTTTAAAAGAGCTGCTTTTATTTAATTTTGTCTTTTAATTCATTAAGTTGTTTTTTTAATTCATCAATATTTGCAGAAATTTGATTATTGCGATTTGACAACGTAGGTTCAAGGCTTTCTGCTACTCGTCTAAAGCGTTCCTTCCGATGTTCCATAGCTTTTTCGTTAACTTCTTCTGCGAATGATTTAGTAGTGTCTTTAGCAACTAGAGCACCTCTAACTATTTTAACAGCTATAGGGTGCAATCTGTCTTTGATTAAGGAATGGCAGATATTGCAACCTAAAATTCCAACCACAACTCCATATAAAAATTTCTTATTGTTCATATATTTAACACCTCCTATTAATCATCATTTGAATTATTGACTAATAGAGGAGTTTTAATCATTATTTGTTGAACATAATATGCTTTACAATGTTTTTGTAAAGTGATTTGTTGCCTGCTTTTTCGCATTTCCTCAAAAAGAAATCACTTATATTATTGGCGTGATTCGCCCATAAAGAGATTAACTCCTTTTCTTTTGTTGGGTCATCTATTATTTCTTTAATACTAATTTTAACCATGTCTTTCAATGCTTTTTCAAGACTAGTAAGATTGTTATCTATATTCCGAATATTATCATGTAGTGTTGTATTTTGAACGTTGGATCTCATTAAAATGCTCCTTTTGTGTTGTGATAATTTGATGTATATAAATTATACTTATTCATTTTGCACAGGGGGTATCTTCTTTTTTTTGTTTAAATATTGTGCTTCTGCCACAATGTCCTCAAGACTCTCTCTAAAATTTGAGGTTTCCTCTATAGTTTTATCTGCCACAGCATAAACTGCACTAAGCGTTCCTACTGCAATCTTTCTTAAGGGATTGGTAAAAATTTTCTTCATAGAACGGGCTATGGGGTTTTCTTCAGCTTTCTCCTGCTCTATTTCTTCGTATTTATCAGAAAGTTTGTTTAACTTTAGGAGAATTTCATCTATATTTGTATTGATTTGTTTAAGGTCGGCACCTATGGTTGTGGTATTAAGTTCTAATTGTTTTACTTTTTCACTTAAGTTGTCATACTTTGAATGCAACTGATCAATGTCTTTTGGCACTTTTTGTGGATCTGTGTGTAATCCATTATTTTCATTATTCATATTAATACACCTCTACAATACATTTTTATAAACACATATATAGTTCCCAAAATGAAGAAATTTATGCTAAACAAAAAATATATTCACGATTTATATATCTATGAATAATAGCAGATTTTTTTGGGGAAAATTTTATCAAGAAATTAATACAACTAAAATACGGATGGTGTTAAAGATGATAGATTCTACCAATAGGATAATTAGGCATAATGTGTGTGATGAAGAGGTATTCCACAAAAGGATTAGAATACCTGTTAAAATTGTATATAGAAATGAAGCCATGGGGAAGAGTTTAGTAAAACATATGATTATCTTAAGTGGGGTAGTTCAGTGTAAAGCCAATCCGATAACAGGTAAGGTTTTAGTGATATTTAATGAGGTTTTAGTTAATGAAAAAGATATTGTACAACACCTGAAAGTATTTATTGTTAAGTCCCAAATTTCAAAGCATGGAAATATCATAAAACTTAATAATCAAGCTACTTTGCCAATAGGCGTAGAGGAAATTGCTCAAAGTACAGATGTTGACCAAAACAATTTATGGTATTGTAAAGATTGTTGTGAAGTAGAAGTTATTTTGGGTACAAATGTAAAGGTAGGATTAAACCAACATAGTATTTCGGAGCGTACAAGAAAATTTGGATTTAATGTATTATCGGAGAAGAAGAAAAAATCTCTTTTTAATAGGTTTCTCGAAAATCTTGGGGATTTCTCAACAAAGTTATTAATTGTAGTAAGTGGTGCTTCACTTTTAATTGGTAAAATACCAGATGCTATAGCTATACTTGGAATAGTAATACTGCAAACTAGTTTAAGTACTCTGCAGCAGAGCAAGGCAGAAAATTCTATTTATTCTTTAAAAGATATGATGGTTCACAAGGCAAAGGTTATAAGGGACGGATATGAGCAGGATATAAATGCCAAATATGTTGTTCCTGGAGATGTGATAATGCTTGAGGCCGGGGAAAAAATACCTGCAGATGGTAGGATAATTGAATGTAATGATTTTAAAACTTCAGAGGCGTCACTAACAGGAGAATCTGTACCTATATCGAAATTTACTGAAGTGTGTAACAAATATGCAGACTTAGGTGATAGATTTAACATGGTGTATATGGGGACTAATGTATTATCTGGTAGAGCAAAGGTATTAGTAGTGGCAACGGGTATGAACACCGAAATTGGGAAAATAGCAACTTTGCTTCAAAATATAAATACTGAAATTACACCGCTTCAAAGAAGGATGATGAACTTTACTAATGGTCTTACTAAGATTTGCATATCTATGTGTTTTATTGCTGGAACTTACGGTTTGATAATGGGAAGAACAATAGGTGGAGTATTAACTATGGTGATAGGTTTTTCCGTAGGAGCAATGCCTGAAAGCCTCCCAGCTGTGGTAACTGTAGCTATGGCAGTGAGTGTTCAGAGAATGGCTAAAAGAAAAGCAATTGTAAGAAAGCTACCATCAGTAGAAACTTTAGGTGCTGCAAATGTAATCTGTTGCGACAAGACGGGAACGTTAACCATGAATGAAATGACAGTAAGAAGAATTTATGCAGATAACACTAATTATAGTGTATCAGGGACAGGTTATGAGCCAAAAGGTAAAATAACAATTATGGAAGGAGCTTCAGAAAGCAAATGTGCACTAGAAAAACTTTTGCAACATGGAATATTATGCAATAATTCAAGCCTTTTAAGAGACAAAAAGTCCAATTGGATTATAAAAGGTGATCCTACTGAAGGCGCGCTAATAACAGCAGCAAACAAGCTAGGTATAGATGTAGAATATATAAAAGAAAATTATCAGCGTCTACAGGAAATACCTTTCGACAGCTCAAGGCGTTATATGACAGTAGTCGTGGATACTCCTGAAGGGAAAATAGCTATATGTAAGGGTGCTCTAAGCTCAGTAATAAAAAACTGTAGTAATATTTATGAAGATGGGGAGGAAAAGCTTCTCACTTCATCTTATAAGGAGAGGCTAGATAAAATATGTAGAGAGATGGGAGCAGATGCACTTAGAGTATTAGCTTTTAGCTTTAAGAAGCTTGGAAGTAGAGTTGACGAAAATATGGAGAATAAACATGTATTCCTTGGAATGGTTGGTATGGAGGACCCGCCCAGAGAAGATGTAAAGAAATCAATTAAAAAGTGCCATAATGCTGGTATTAAGGTTGTAATGATAACAGGAGATAATAAAAATACTGCTTCAGCCATTGGAAAAGAACTAGGTATATTAACAAATGGATTGGTACTCTCAGGTTCAGATATTGAAAGTATGAGCGATAGGGAACTTGATTTAAAAATTAAAAAAGTTCAAATTTTTGCGCGAACATCACCAAAAGAAAAATTGAGAATTGTAAAAGCATTTAAACGATTTGGTTATGTGGTAGCCATGACAGGAGACGGGGTAAATGATGCTCCTGCTATTAAAGAAGCTAATATAGGGATTGCAATGGGTGGGAGTGGAAGTGAGGTGGCAAAGGATGCGGCATCAATAACTTTGGTTGATGACAATTTTTCTACTATCGTCAGTGCTATAGAAGAAGGCAGAAATGTATCTAATAACATAAGAAGATCAGTTCAATATTTACTAACCGGTAGTCTAGGTGAAATGATAGCTATTTTTATGACTTCTACATTAACTAGAAGTATACCTCTGTTATCTATTCAAATACTATTGGTTAATGTAATCTGCGAGTCTATTCTTGGATCACCGCTAGCGGTAGAAGCACCAAGTGAAAACATTATGAATATACCACCTATGAAAAAGGAAGCACCTATTATTGATAGGGAACTTAGCAAACAAGTATTAAGAAGGGGAGTTGGTATTGGATTATCCACATTTGCTGCTTTTGAAGTACCTCAACTGTTAGGCATGGGAATAGCTAAAGCAAGAACTATGGCATTTACAAATTTAGTATTCACCCAAATTATAAATTGTTATTATTGTAGAAATAACAGAAGTATAAGGCCAAGTAAATATATGTTGGCGGCTATGACATCTTCAGCTGCTATATTTACTGGTATAATTTATGTTCCATTTATGAGATCCGTGCTAGGTACAGTACCTTTAGATTTCATGGACTGGGCTCTTGTATCAGGACTTACTATGCTTAGCAGAATATGAGACATTAAGAATAATCATATATAGCTTACAGCTACAAAAATTAAATGGCAAATGATTGTAATAAAGTGATATAATTTATCGAGGAATATTAGTAGGCAATGGCGGAGGGTGTTCAAGGGGGATTTTTATGAGTATGCCATTTAGTTTGATAGTTTCGGTTATAAACATTTTATTTATTATAACGGCAATATATGTGGAAAGAAAAAAACCAATGGAAATTGGAATGTGGATTCTTATCTTTACATTTTTACCTGTTGTTGGTTTTGTATTATATCTTTTTCTGGGTAGAGGATTAAGGTTTAGCAAAAAGAAACTGTTCAAAATTAAGAAAGAATATGATGACGAGTACAATACTCAGATTATTGCACAAAAAAATTTATTAGAGAACAAGGAGTTTTTATTAGAAGATAAAAATAGTCAATCATACTATGATATCATTGAAATGCATATCAATGAAAGCAAAAGTATATTGACAAGTGATAATGATATTAATATTTTTATTGATGGAAAAGACAAATTTGCCTCCCTAATAAAAGACATAGAAGAAGCTAAAGATACGATACATCTATTATATTTTATAATAAAGGATGATAATATAGGAAGAAAAATAGTTGATCTACTTACGAGAAAGGCTAGCGAAGGGGTGGAAATACGTCTTTTATATGATCACCTAGGAAGTTATTTTACGCCTTCTAGAATGTTTAAACAGTTGATAAAAGCAGGTGGGAAAGTTAATAGATTCTTTCCTCTTAAATTTGGAACCTATCTTAGGGCAAATTACAGAAATCACCGTAAGATTGTTGTAATTGATGGTAATATTGGATACTTAGGTGGGATGAATATAGGTGATGAATATATGGGGCTAGGAAAGAATAAGGTACCATGGAGAGATACGCATATTAGAATTACAGGATCAGCTGTTTACATGCTTCAGGCGCGACTTATGCAGGATTGGTATTACTCCTCCAATGAAGAGGGGATAAGTGATGAGCTACTGGGGGACAGGTTATTTCCTACACTTGAAGCACATGGTAAAATAGCCATGCAAATTGTATCTAGCGGACCTGACGCCAGTGGTGAACAAATAAAAAGGGGACTCATAAAGATGATAAATTGCGCAAGAGAGTCTATATATATACAATCCCCATATTTTATACCTGATGAGACCTTTTTAGAATCATTGCAGATTGCAGCTATGTCAGGCAAAGATGTGAGTGTAATGATTCCTGGTGTTCCTGATAAAAAGATGGTGTATCGAGTAACTTTTTCATATATTCAAGATTTAATGGACTATGGAATTAAAGTCTATATATATCCTGGATTTTTACATTCTAAAATGGTTGTTATTGATGAAGAAGTCTCTTCGATAGGAACTACTAATATAGATATAAGAAGCTTTAAATTAGATTTTGAAGTTAACGCTTTTATTTATAATGCTGATTTTTCTTTGAATTGCGCTAGGATTTTTGAAAACGACATAAAAATATGTAAATTAGTTACAAGCGAATGGTATAAATCAAGAAGTGTATGGTATAAATTTCAAGAAGGATTTTTTAGATTGTTCTCAGGTCTTCTGTAGATTGAAGCAAGTTTATATGATATGATAGATGAAAAATGACTAAGTTTAATTGTCAGATAACAAATAAATTTGTGATGAAATGATATTATACATTGAATCATTAGCTTCATAAGCTATGAATTTAGAGCAATTATCCAAGTTAATTATAAAATAAAGCCTATGGATACATGGTGTTCATGGGCTTTTGCAGTGAGTGATAAAGTTGTTTTATACAATAAATGTGATATAATTGTTCGTGAAAATTATTTATATACTATGTAATCAGAAAATTAGGAGTGATTTTATGTTAAATATTGATATAAGCATGGCACTTGTAAGAGTTACAGAAGCAGCAGCTATTCAATCAGCAACATTTATGGGCAGAGGAGACAAAATTGGTGCTGACCAGGCAGCAGTTGATGGTATGGAAAAAGCATTTAGTATAATGCCAGTTAGAGGAACGGTTGTTATTGGTGAAGGGGAATTGGATGAGGCACCAATGTTATATATTGGACAAAAAGTTGGTATAGGGGCGACTAATATGCCTGAGATGGATATTGCAGTAGATCCGTTAGATGGAACAATTTTGATTGCAAAAGGGTTACCTAATGCTATAGCGGTAGTTGCTATGGGACCAAAAGGTAGCCTTTTGCATGCACCAGATATGTATATGGAAAAGATAGTAGTAGGACCTGGAGCAAAGGGGTCTATTGACATAAAAAAATCACCTGAAGAGAATATTATAAATGTAGCTAAAGCTCTTAATAAAGATGTTACTGAGCTTACAGTAATTGTTCAAGAGAGAGAAAGACATAATTATATAGTAGAGGCAGCTAGAAAAGTTGGAGCTAGAGTTAAATTGTTTGGTGAAGGAGACGTTGCGGCAGCTCTTGCTTGTGGATTTGAAGAAACAGGTATAGATATGCTAATGGGAATTGGTGGTGCGCCAGAAGGAGTTATTGCAGCAGCAGCTATAAAATGTATGGGTGGAGAAATGCAAGCAAAACTTGTACCGCATAGTGAAGTCGAAATAGCGAGATGTAAATCTATGGGCATCGACGACATTAATAAAATATTTGGTATAGATGATCTAGCTAGTTCTGATGATGTGTTTTTTGCAGCTACAGGAATAACAGAATGTGATCTACTTAAAGGTGTTATATACTCAAAAAATGAGATGGTTACAACACATTCCGTTGTAATGAGCTCAAAAACAGGTACAATAAGATTTGTAGAGGCTCTACATGACTTGAATAAAAGCAAAATCGTGGTAGAATAATAATATTAGTCATAAATTATGAAAGGCGGTTTGAATGTTATGCCTGTTAAGATAGAAACATTAGCTGCGGATATGAAATTGGATATAATTATAGCAGGGAATAAAGATTCTGAAGTATGTCAAAGTGATATAAATAGACCAGGGCTACAGTTTTCTGGGTTTTACAATTATTTTGCTAGTGAGAGGATTCAAGTGATTGGCAATGCAGAATGGAGTTTTCTTGACGCAATGAGGATTGAAATAAGAACAAAAAGATTGAAAAAATTTTTTCAGTTTGAAACTCCATGTATAGTTATAGCCAGAAATATGGTTCCACATGAGGAATTTATGGATGAAGCTAAATCCCATAATAGCTGGGTTTTGAGAACAGATATGGTTACTACCCGTTTTATTAGCAAGGTAATGAATTATCTTGATGAAAAATTGGCACCAGAGACAAGGATGCATGGCGTACTTGTGGATATGTATGGATTCGGAATACTAATAACAGGGGAAAGTGGCATAGGAAAAAGTGAAACTGCCTTGGAACTCATAAAAAGAGGACACAGACTTGTGGCAGATGATGCAGTTGATATTAAAGCAATTGAAGGCATTTTACATGCAAAGTCCCCATATATCACTAATGGAATGCTGGAAGTTAGAGGCATGGGAATAATAGATGTTCCCGCATTATATGGACTTAGTTCAGTGTTAGATACAAAAACAATCGACATGGTTGTGTATCTAGAACAATGGAAAGAAGGACGCGACTACGATAGACTTGGAATAGATAATGAATTTATCGAAATTTTAAATGTGCCTATTAGAAAGATGACAATTCCAATAAGACCAGGAAGAAACTTAGCTGTAATAATTGAAGCAGCAGCTGCTAATTATAGATATAGCCTTACATCGAAAATATCACCTGTTCAGACTATAAATGAAAGAATGGATGGACTTGCAGATGGTGAAGAAAGATAGTAAAGAGAATATAAGAAAGTACATATTTAGCCAAAGGCAGGGACTAGCATTGGATCAAAAGGAAAAAATGGATGAGCTTATTTATAACAGTGTAATAAATAATAGTGCTTTTGTAAATGCTAGTGTTGTATTCATATATGTAAGTTTTGATAATGAAGTTGATACTCACAGGATAATAGAACATGCTTTAAGCTTAGGGAAAAGGGTATGTGTGCCAAGGGTAATAAATAGGCAAAAGGGAATGAAAGCTTTGTTTATTAGTTCGATTAATGAGCTTAAAACGAGTAAGTTTGGTATTTTAGAACCGGAAGATAGTGAGAATATAGCTTTACAAAAGGATATGGATATAGCTATAATTCCAGGACTTGCTTTTGATAAAAGTGGTGGTAGAATTGGATATGGTGGCGGGTTTTATGATCGCTTTTTTTCTTACGGTGAATGTAAAAAAATTGCAATTGCCTATGAATTTCAAATATTAAAAGCTATTCCAATGGAAAAATATGATATATTAGTACATAATATTATAACAGAAAAAAATTTTTACTGAAAAATGTACAACATAGGGGGAATTTGAGATGGTAGCAAAAAAAAATATATTAGAGAAGAAATATGAATATGCTTGGGATAAATATACAAGTAAAAGTCTGGAAAAAGTTTTTCAAATTTCAGATAGATATAGAAAATTTATCTCAAAATGTAAGACTGAAAGAGAATGCGTAACTGAATTCATAAAGCTTGCAGAAGAAAAGGGTTATGAGGATTTAAACAAAATCATAGACAGTGGAAGAAAGTTAAAAGCTGGAGATAAGGTATATGCTAATAATAAGGGGAAAAATTTGGCATTGTATTTAATTGGGGAAAATCCTCTGGAAAATGGAATGAAAATATTAGGAGCACATATTGATTCACCTAGACTTGATTTAAAGCAAAACCCTCTATATGAGGATACAGAACTTGCACATCTTGAAACACACTATTATGGTGGAATTAAAAAATATCAATGGGTTACTATTCCGCTTGCCATTCATGGGGTAGTTGTTAAAAAAGATGGAGAAGTTGTAAATATAAAAATTGGTGAAGATGAAACGGACCCAGTGTTCGGAGTCTCTGATCTTTTAGTACATCTATCTCAGGATCAGCTTAAAAAACCTCTTAGTGCAGCCATTGAGGGAGAAAAATTAAATATTTTAATGGGAAGTATACCTGTAAAAGATAAGGATATTAAAGAAAAGGTTAAATATAATATGCTTAACATTTTAAATGAAAAATATGGTATAGATGAAGCTGATTTTGTTTCAGCGGAACTGGAAGTCGTTCCCGCAGGTGCTGCAAGGGATTATGGTTTAGATAGAAGTATGGTTATGGGATATGGTCATGATGACAGGATATGCGCTTTTACTTCTTTTGAAGCTATGCTTGAAATTAAGGAAACGAATAAAACTTGCGTGACAATTCTTGTTGATAAAGAAGAGATTGGAAGCGTTGGAGCAACTGGAATGAATTCAAAGTTTTTTGAAAATACAACAGCAGAAATTATAGCACAATGTGAGGATTACAATGATTTAAAACTTAGAAGAGCACTTTCTAATTCAAAAATGTTGTCTTCAGACGTTAGTGCTGCTTTTGATCCAAATTATCCATCTGTAATGGAAAAGAAAAATTGTGCTTATCTTGGAAAAGGTGTGGTTTTCAACAAATACACAGGTTCTAAAGGAAAATCAGGTTGCAACGATGCTAATGCAGAATTTCTAGCAGAGATAAGGAGAGTTATGGACAAAAACAACATATCATGGCAAACATCTGAACTTGGTAAAGTTGACCAAGGTGGCGGAGGAACTATAGCCTACATATTAGCACAATATGGAATGGAAGTAATAGATTGTGGTGTTGCACTTTTAAATATGCATGCACCTTGGGAAATAGCAAGTAAAGCTGATATATATGAAGCTAAAAATGCTTATGTAGCATTTTTTAAAGATATTTAAACCAAAAATAGACTATTTCAAAATGATGTAAATGATTTTGAGATAGTCCATTTTCTATTCCACCAATTTTTTAAAAAATATATTTATTTTGCTTTCATCTAGAAAAACCGAACCAAGTTTCCCGTGTTTCGTATCATCAGCTTTTCCAGTATGAAAGTCTGAACCAGCTGTAATGATTTTATTATACTCAGCTGCTATTTTAGTAAATCTTTTAGTATCATTTGCGCTATTTTGTGGGTAAATTGCCTCTAATCCATCAAAATCAAATGACATAAGGTGCTCAATAGAACTGTTTTTAACTAAAATGGGATGAGCGAGGATTACTATTGCATTAACAGATTTTAAAAGGTTTATTCCATTTTCAAGTTCAAGTTTTTTATTTGGAACATAGGCTGGGCTGCCCTCATTTAGTATATTATTAAATATATAATCTAAAGAATATTTGTACCCAGTATCAATTATTGCTCTAGCAATATGTGGTCGTGCAACAACTCCTTTGGCATTTTCCAGAATTTTATTATAATCAATAATTATGTTAAAATGCTTTTCTAGTTGAGTTACAATGAGTTTTGCCCGTACAGCTCTGAAGTCAGTTATTTCTTTTAAAAAATTTTGAAATTTTTCGTTTTTGTATGAGTTATCTTTAAAATATCCAAGAACATGTATGCTTTCACCATTATAACGAGTGGAAAGTTCTATGCCTGGAATTACTTCCACATTTATTTTTTTTCCTTCAAATATGGACTCATTAAGCCCGTCTGTAGTATCATGATCTGTAAGTGACATAATATCTATATTTTCACTCTTAGCTAGTTTAACTAGTTCAGAAGGTGAAAACTCACCATCTGATTTATTTGAGTGAATATGAAAATCTCCTTTAAAATACATTTAATCACTTCTTCCTATAGTATTAGGAATATTATATACTATATACTATAATAAAATAAGACTATTTAAAAAATGCGAGGAAATATAAAATGGAAAGAGTAGCAAAAATAATTAAAAATCATGAATATGAAGCTTGTTTGAAGAAGATAAAGTCTCTAGAGAAACACAGAAAGTTTTGTAAACATAATATAAAGCATTTTTTAGATGTGGCAAGAATTGCTTATATATTGAAACTTGAAAGGAACATAGATGTTAATAAGGAAATCATATATTCAGTAGCATTACTTCATGATATAGGAAGGCATAGGCAATATGAAGAAGGTGTGCCTCACGAGAAAGCAAGTGCTGAGATAGCAGCTAGTATATTAAAGAATTCAGGATTTAACGGAGAGGAAATAAGAAAAATAACTAATGCTATTAAAGAACATAGAAAAAATAGTGGAGAAAGTTCTGAACTTGGAACAATAATTTATAAAGCGGATAAACTTTCAAGAAAATGTTTTTCATGCAATTTCAGAAGAACATGCAATTGGAAAGATGATAAGAAGAATTATACAATAAAATATTAAGTCATCTAAAAAATAGTGTAATGTACTGAAACGTTTTGAAGATGCCAAAGAGAGGAATTTTAGAAATGAAAATTGGAAAAAAAGAATTTAAGCTGGGAAAAAGAACATATATAATGGGAATACTTAATGTAACACCTGACTCATTTTCAGACGGAGGAAAATTTGATAATATCGATAAAGCCATAGAACATGCCCGTCAGCTCATAGCTGATGGTGCAGATATTATTGACATTGGAGGAGAATCCACAAGACCAAATTGTGCCGCGCTTAGTGAAGAGGAAGAGATAAAAAGGGTTGTTCCAGTTATAGAATCACTGTCCCAAAAATTTAACATACCAATATCCATTGATACTTATAAATCAAATGTAGCAGAGATTGCGATTAAAAGTGGTGCCAGTTTAATAAATGATGTATGGGGATTTAAAAGAGATAGAAATATGGCAAAGGTAGCAGCTAAATATAATGTGCCATGCTGTATTATGCACAATAGGGAAAATGGTGTATACAATAATCTAATGGAAGATATAGTTTCTGATTTAAAGGCGAGCATTCAAATAGCAATTGAAGCAGGGGTAAAATCAGAAAATATAATACTGGACCCAGGCATAGGGTTTGCTAAAAATTATGAAGAAAACCTTAGAACTATGAATGAATTGGAAAAAATAACAGCTATGGGTTACTCAGTTCTTCTAGGAACCTCAAGGAAATCTATGATAGGCAATGCATTAAAGCTTCCTGTAAATCAGAGGGTAGAAGGAACAGTTGCAACCACTGTGATTGGTATAATGAAAGGATGCGATTTTGTAAGAGTTCATGATGTGTTTGAGAATAAGAGGGCAGCAATGATGACGGATGCCATAATAAGGGGTGTGAGGGAAGACTAATGGATAAAATCGTTATAAAAGACTTACAGGTTTATGGGTATCATGGTGTAAATAGAGAGGAAAAAGAAATGGGTCAGAGATTTTTAATTTCCCTTGAGCTTTATATGGATTTAAGAATGCCCAGGTAAATCAGATAATCTGAAGGAAACTGTAAACTATGCAGAGCTATGTGAAAAGGTGGAAAACAAATTTATAGAAGTGAAATTTGATCTTATAGAGGCAGCAGCTGAAAGTATTGCAGAATTTGTTCTTAGTAGTTTTAATTTAGTCCATGGTGTTAAGGTAAATATTAAAAAGCCCTGGGCACCTATTGGTAAACCTTTAGACTTTGCAGGTGTAGAAATAACTAGATTTTGGCATATAGCATATGTTGGAATTGGTTCAAATATGGGTAACAGAGAAGAAAATATACAAAATGCCATAAAAAAAATAGGAACAGTAGCGGCTACTGTCATTAAGGTTTCTAAAATTTATGAAACTAAACCTGTAGGTTATAGTGAGCAGGGAGATTTTCTAAATTGTGTGGTTGAGATACAAACATTAATTAAACCAGAAGAATTGCTATTAGAACTTTTAAATATCGAGGAAGAACTTAAACGGAAGAGGACTATAAAATGGGGACCAAGGACAATAGATTTAGATGTATTATTGTTTGATGATGAAATTTTATCAAATGAAAACTTAATAGTTCCTCATCCTAAAATGCATGAAAGGTTATTTGTGTTGCAGCCATTATGCGATTTAGCACCATATAAACTTCATCCTATTCTAAGGAGAAGAATAATAGATCTAAAGGAAAAATTGATTAAAACTGAACAGGATGATGTTAGGCTATATAATGCACCTAAGGCATCATCAAAAAAATAACAAGTCAGTATTCTGGTCTGTTTGTAAGATGCTGAGGTAATACTAGTCTCTTGGTATTATGTTTTTACAGAACTTAAAAAGATTATATGAAACTGGGAGGCTGTCCATTTTAATATAATCTCTAGGGTAACTTCCATCCCAAGGATAGATTGATAAATATTTCTCATTATAAATTTCAGCAACGTAACTTGTATTTGTAAAAGTAAAATAAAGTTTATATGGTGCCTTAATGTTTAGGTCATTTGGTTTGCTAATAAAATCTTCAATATGGACATTTGATAGAGAACTTTTTATAAGGTCACGTTCAGCCTTGTCTAGAGTGACTTTTTTATAAAAGTTAGTATCTAACAATAATACTTGGTAATTATTACTTAGTTTTATATCTTTGCATAATAAATCAGTATAATAATAATTATTAGGCTTTTTTTGCTGAATTGTGGGAAGATTTGTGCAGGCTGTGAAGCTTATGCATAAAACAAACGAAATAAATATGTACAGTGTTTTTTTCACTTACATCATCCCTTCATCACTGTTCTAAAATATGATATGATAGGGGACAAACTTTTATTACAAAATTAAGGCATCTGAAAAGAAATAGACCAGAATACTGACATGTTATTTCGTTTATTATGCCTTATATTATATAGATTGTGTTGTTTCAATAAATACAGTTATGATATACTATAGTATGCCTAAGATTAATTTGCGAGGAGATGTAATAATGCCGCAACATTCATTATCAAGAACAGAGCTTCTTATAGGTAAAGAAGCATTAGATAAATTAGAAAATAGCAAAGTAGTAGTATTTGGTATAGGCGGGGTAGGTAGTTATACGGTTGAAGCTCTAGTAAGAAGTGGAGTTGGTAAAATCGTTCTTGTAGATGACGATACTATTTGTCTT
Organism: uncultured Clostridiaceae bacterium; assembly: GCA_963725425.1. Taxonomy (GTDB): domain Bacteria; phylum Bacillota; class Clostridia; order Clostridiales; family Clostridiaceae; genus Clostridium_I. The sequence goes on along the minus strand of CAVRYJ010000031.1, from coordinate 421,211 downwards.
ACAAATTTAAATAGACAGATTCATGCAACTTTTGCCACCATAAGTAAACCTAAGGTCCAGGTTATGAAAGACAGAATTCTAAGTATCAATCCTAAGTGTGAAGTTATACTTCATCAGACATATGTAAAAGAGGATAATATAGATGAAATAATTGGGCAAGATGCAGATTATGTTGTGGATGCTATTGACACTGTAACCTCAAAATTGGCACTAATAATGTGGTGCACCGAGCATAATATTAAAATTATAAGCTGTATGGGAACAGGAAATAAGCTTGACCCAACACAATTTAAAATTTCTGATATTTATAAGACAAAGGTTTGTCCATTGTCAAAAGTTATGAGACATGAACTTAGAAAGAGAGGAGTTGAGTCTCTAAAAGTACTTTACTCCGAAGAAATGCCTTTGGAACCAAAAGAAGAGGTTCTTACATGTAAAGAAGGTTGCATATGTACAGGTGGAAGCAAAAAATGTCTGGCTAAAAGACAGATTCCAGGGAGTATTTCCTTTGTACCACCAGTGGCAGGACTAATAATTGGTGGAGAAGTTATTAAAGACCTTATAAAGATATAAGGTCTTTAATAACATTATATTTTGCACAATTATTACAAACTAATTTCATCAATTATTTTCCAAGTACCGTTTTGCTTTATAACAGTTAATTCGCCAATTTTCTTTACTATTTTTTGCTTTTTAGTATCTTTATTAGTCTCTATAAGTTGTAACTGGTAACTATAGCTTATGGTTTTTTCATTTTTATCTTCGTTAATCTTGTTAATATTTAAGCTTTTGATTTTTATAAAAACATTGTTTTTATAAGCATTGGCTATTCTACCAACAACTAATCTGTTGACAAGAAAAGCATTATAAGATTTATCAGACAAATAGGGTTTGAATTTTTTGTTGTTTGCTTCATAAATCTTTTCAAAATCTGTAATTTCAGAATCTTTAGCACCAGTAATTGCTGCCTTCTTATAAAAGTCAAAATTACTTTGATTTACGCTATAATAGGCTGTTATGAAATTTCTGATGGTGTTTTCACCATTAGAAGTATCACTTTTACATCCTACAAATGTTAACATTAATAATAATATCATTAATGTAGTAAAAATTATTTTTTTCATTATGGTGGCACTCCTTTAATTTGGATTATATGAGAAATTTCATACGTTATAAAATATCATTGTGTCATAGTTCAATTATATTGAATACAAATAATTATTACAACTATTTTACAAATATATATATATATTGATTTTTCTGATTTGAAATTCCTTAACTCTTTTTGTTGACATAAGGTATTAAAAAATACAGATGTTAATATTCATATTGAGCTTGATAAAATTAAAAATAGCGTGCTAATAGAATTAATATTTCTAGTAGCACGCTTCTTTTAATGCCTAATTCGATTTTCTATCAGAGGGGTGGTTCCTTAGCTTTTCATCTATAGTTAAACCACCTTTTTTCTCATCTATTCTTACTATGGTTATAACTCTTTCGCTACCAAGTTCAAAAGGTATTCTGTGTACTTGTTTTATTAAATCAAATACCTCATCATATTCACCTTCAACAGTTGTGCTCATGGCGCCAATTTCATATTTTAAGCCACTTTTTTTAATATAGTCTATTGCCGCGTCAACTTGTTTATAAAGCTCTTCTTCAGAAACTGCTGGTACTAAAGGCATAACGGCTATGTCTGCAATTACCATTTGTAACATCTCCTCTATTCAAATTATTGTATAAACCCAAGCTAGTAGTGAAATATTTACGTAATAGCCCTTTCTCCAGTAAGGGCCTTTGAAAGCATCTTCATTGGCAGGAGACCAATTATAATAACACATATAGCACCCTCGGCAAGCATAAGCGAACCATTCACAGTAAGTGAATAAATTATAGGGGAAGTTCCTTTTGGAGCAAAACTTCCAAAGAACAGAACTCCAGATATAAAATGGCATACAAACTTAATGAATAAGGCCACAATGCTTCCTATGATTTTTTGATTCCTAAAATATCCAGCAAGGCCAAGTGCCATGGAAGGAAGTGGATAATCAAATAAAAGCTGGGTTGGATAAAGTATATATGGATCTATTATTAAAGTTAACATACCATGTAAAAATCCAGCTAATATTCCAACCTCTGGCCCATATATAAAAGCAATTAAAAGTATTGGCACAAGACTTCCGAAAGTTACCCCACCACCTTGAGGAAAGTGATATATTCTAAATATTTGAAGTACTGCAGAAAGTGCTAAGGCAATGCCAATTTGAGTTATCATTTTAGTATTTAATTTAACCTTTCTAATTTTTACAAATCCTAAAATGAGAATTAGAACACCTATTAAAGTTATAACTGATGATGGATGATGTGAAATTTCGGCTACGTTTGTAAAAAATGATGGACCGATGTTTTTAATAAAAGAAAACATATAAAAAAGACCCCCTATATTTTAACTAGGATGCCCAAATGTTCAAAAGAAAGTTATTTAAAATAAAAAACTGTAATTTAAATTACAGCTGATATATAAACTGCTTCCCTACGCTAGAATTATCTAGATCAGGTTAAAGGGTTAATGTACAAACATCTCTCAGCCATAAGGCACCCCTAGCTAAATTGTTATTATTTTGTTCAATAAAATTATAATACAATAAAACTTTCCATGCAAGTATTATTTTAGTTTCTTTGATGATGACTTAAGATAAGGTTCTGCATGAATTAAGGTATTAGAGCTATTGAATAGCTTATTTATTTCACATTCAACGCAGGTGCAAACATCGTGAACCTGTACTATTGATTTATTAGAATCAAAGAGTAAATGCATATTTATTTCACGGGTTTCACCGCTCTTTCTAGTTCTAAGTTTATGAAAAGACCTTATCTCAGGGTGGCTTTTCAAAATAGCTATGATTTTTTCTAAATCCATTCTTGAAAGACTGCTGTCCACAAGATCTTTCACTGAATTTTCTATAAGGGTAGCAGAAGTTTTAATAATAATAACAGCTACAAAAATGGAAGATAGTGAATCAAAAAATGACAGCCCAGTAAGTTTTACAAGAACAAGACCTACTAGTACACCAAATGAAGTAACAGAATCTGTAAGTAGATGTAATCCATCGGCTTTTAAGGATATTGATTTAGTATTTTTTGAAATATGCAAGATATTCACAGATACTATAAGATTTATAAAACATGACAAAGCCATTACAATCATACCTGGATACAAATATTTAATATTATGCTTCAAAATAAGATTACAGAAAGCTTCATATATAATTATCACTCCAGTAACTAGAATAAGTATGGCTTCAAAAAAACTAGATACATTTTCGTATTTACCATGACCAAAAGGATGTTCGTCATCCTCCTTTTCATTAGATCTTTTTATTGAGAAAAAGGAAATAACACTGGCTACCAAGTCTATTGAGGAGTGTACTCCATCAGAGATTACACTTACAGAGTTAATGCAGATGCCAGTGAATAGCTTAAATATTATTAAAATCGAGTTTGAAATTATAGATAGAAGTGCAGCTTGTTGTTTTTTCATATCTATCTCCTGAATTAAATTAGTAAACTATAACAAAAATCACTCTATTATACTATGTTCAATATTGGTAAATTGCAAACACTTTTATAGAAAATATTAAAATATAGTTTTATTTATGGTGCTGTGATAAACTAATAGATAAAGAACTCTGTTTATTTAAGAGTATAATGGGAAAAATAGCAGTGTATAATAAATAAAATGTGGTGATAAATGTTGAAAAGAACTAATAGAAGAATGGCAAATGTTATCTTGATAATTTTTGCTATAGTGTTTTTATTTTCATATGCTTTCAAGGATAATTTTATTGGGGGATTAATTTCAGGTTGCAGTGCTTCAGCTCTAATTGGAGGTCTTGCCGATTGGTTTGGGATTACAGCTATATTTAAAAAGCCAATGAATATAGACTGGCCAAGTGCGATTTTCAGAACGAATATTATAAATAAAAACAGAGATAGGATAATAGATACACTTGTAGATGCAGTGGAAAATGATTTGCTAAATAAAGACAAATTAAAAGCTAAATTTGGTAGTTATAAATTATCTTTAGTCTTAATGATTTTCATTAAGTCAAAGAGTGGCGATAAGATTTTAGACAAAGCACTTCATGAATTTTCCACTATGGTATTATCTGAAAAGGATAAAATCGGTACTCTTACGTATGAAGTGTTATTAAGTGTATTATCTGAAATCAAGATAAATTATTTTTTATATGAAGCAAGTCGGTGGGCAGTAGTTAATGGATATGAGGATAAAGCTATAGATAAAATTATACTGATGCTTGTAAAAAACATTAGGGGCAAAGATAGCTTTAATTTGATACAGAAAGTTTATGATGATTCTATGAAGAGTTATGAGGGAAAGAGCACAGGAAGAAAATTTGTAAATAAATTCATTCTAGGAAATGTATTAGGTATATCTAGTGATAATGCTGCAAAGATAATACAGGATAAATTAATAACCCTTTTAAATAATATGCTTAGTAAAAATGACAAAAACAGAATAAATTTTAATGAAAAAATAGAACAATACATTGAAAAGTTAAAATATGACAAGGTATTAATACATAAAATAGACCAATTTAAAAACACATTTTTACTTCAAAATGAAGGGTTAAAGGAAAGTATAAAAGATATTACCATGAATTATATTAAAAATAATATTAGTGAGACTTATAAACCTTATAATAATCTTAAATTTGAAAAACGTAGAATACTTGCTAAGTTATTAAGAGATGAAGAGAAAGTGCAAAAAATGGATAAAATTATTAAGGAGCTTATATTTAAGGCAATTGACGAAAAACATGGTGAGATAGGAAAACTTGTTAAAAACAATTTAGATAAGTATAACAATGATGAAATAACAAATCTACTTAAAGAAAAAGTGGAAGATGATCTGCAAATTATAAGAATAAATGGTTCGGTTGTTGGTGGAATAGTGGGGATAATCACTTACTTATTAACATTTTGGATAAGATAGGAAGGCGTTTATGAATTATAAAAATAAGGCAAATATTACATTGCTATGTGTATTTATTGCATTTATAGTAATTTCAATTTTAAAATATATTTATGGAAATTCAATAGTAATGAGCTTTCTATTTATGGTAGCTGAAGCTTCACTAGCGGGTGGTGTTGCAGACTGGTTCGCTATCACAGCAATATTTAGAAGACCTCTGGGTATATCTTTCCACACGGCTATTATACCTAGAAACAGAGTTAAGATAATTGATGGTATAACATCAGCAGTAGAAAATCAACTTCTTACCAAAGAGATTATAGAAGAAAAAATTTCTGAATTGGATTTGTCCAGTATGGCTTTGCACATAATGGAAGATAATAAATTAACAATACTAAATTATTTAGAGAAGACTTTAAATGAATATTTTAATGGTAGTGGCAAAGATAAGTTGCTCAAATTCAGTGAAGAAATAAAAAATGAGCAGCTAAAAAAGCAAAGTCTTACTAACCTTCTTAATTTATTTTCTAAGAGAGTATATAGCTCAGGGTATGAAGAAAAAATAGTTGATAACATTATAGATGAAACTATAAAAATGTGTAGAGATGAAAAGTTCAAATTATTAATTTATAAGGTACTCATGGATTTAAAAGAAGAAAAATGTGACAACTTTTTATCAAAATTGAGTTTTAATTTTTTAGAAAAAACTGATGGCGTAAATTTGAAAAATGCTGCAGTGAATTTTCACCATGGTATAATAGAAGAACTTTGTAATATGAAGAGTCCAAATAATAGTTTTAGACAAATTTTAAAAAAAGAAATCTTTAAAATGTTTCTTGGCATAGAGTATAACAGAGAAAAAATAGAAGATGCTAAAGAAAAACTTGTTGATTCAATTGATATAAACAATATGCTAAACCAAATCACAGAAGTTAGCGATGAATCATCACCATTAACAAAGTTTATAGTTAAAAAGATACAAGTCTATTTTGAGAAAATTTCAAAAAATGATAAATTTAAATTACATTTAGATAAGGTTATGAAATTTGCATTAATAAAATTCACAGAAAGAAATCATAGCTTTATTGGTTCACTGGTGAGTGAAACTTTAAACGATTATGATGATAAAAAACTAAATGGTTTTATAGAGGATAAATTTGGAGAAGATCTTCAATGGATAAGGATTAACGGATCTGTAGTTGGAGGTATCATAGGTGGAATTTTGTTCATATTTTTAAAATTATGTTTTGATCCTTTTGTAGTACCATTTATTAGGCGGTTAATTTAAAAGAAGTAAGTTTCACATTATAGACAAATATTTAAGAGGTTAAGTTTATCTGTTTATAAGTGAAGCAACCACAGTATATTGGCATAATATGAAGTAAGAACACAGGTGCTAAATATAAATATGATGAATAAACTAATGTAATGTTAGAAAACAAATTTAAAACTCATTTGGAAATCAACATGAATAATATTGAGAAGTCTAAAAATCAGTAGTAAAATTATACATATAAATAACTTTGGGAGGAGTGTTAGTTTTTGCAGGAGGAAAAATGTATAGTTTGTGGAAAAGTAGGAGAAAAACATCATATAATATTTAAAAGTGAGGGTGGACTTGATTTTTCGCTGAATTATGTATATCTTTGTGCTGAGCATCATAGAGGCAAGCATAGTCCACACAGAGATAAGAAGGTTGATATAGCATATAAGATAAGGTTCCAAAAAGAAATATGTAGAATTTTAGTGAAAAAATATTATTTTATGCATGAGTTGATTAAGCTTTTACTTTTAAACCCATCACAAGCAAGAACTATATGCAAGAAATTTAAGTTGTACAAAGAAGGTTATAAAAAGGAAGATGTAATCAAAAGACTTATGGGTGGCAAACTATACTATGAATTTATGCTGGATAAGAACTACGATGAATCTTTGAATAATGTAGACGATTTTATCGAACATTCTATTATATAAGTGACATGAAGAAATAGACTAGCATAATGGATAATAATTTTAATGCAACAATCAAAACATGGAATGAAATCCATGTTTTTTTAATAAAGTTTTTTAAACCATAATTGTAATTAAAAACATAGTAATTATTAATAGAAATTGGGGAAAATATTCTGGAAAGGAGAATTAGACATGAATAATAAACTAACTAATACTACAAATAACAAAGGTGAAGATGGAAAATTCCCCAAAAAGAACATCAAGCATAGCCCTAAAGATGAAAGCACTAGAGCTATTTTTGGAGCAAAAGATAATGAAAAAAATTTTGAAAAAAATTTTTGAAAGGAGTTTTTTATGATGGTTAAAGAAGGATTAATTCCAACGGCACTTGGTACAATAGTTACAGTAGCAGGAGCAACTTTAATTGCAAGGAAGATGTCACCAGCAGTATCTGCTGGAATATTAGGATTTGGTTTAGCACACATTGTACTTGGTTCCATAGATTTAGTAGAACATAAACATAAAGGAATTTTTGGCTAAGAGGTGACTAACTAATGGAAGAAAACACAAATGCTAAACACAAGAGAGAAGATACTGGTAATGAACCTAAAAAATGGTCTAAGGATCCCACTAGTGCAAAATATCACTCTAGAAGTGCAGAATTTAAAGCAGAAAACAAAAAGAAATAAATAATGTAATGGGGATGTAAGTAGATTTGTGAAAACGAATCTACTTACATCCCCAATTTATTTATTTTTCAGCTAAACCGAAAAATCATCATTACCTTTTAACTATTATTATTAGGTAGGGTGTTATTTTTACTATTTAATGAATAAATAAGGTGAAGACATCTCTGCCTCCACCTTTAATGTAAGTATTATTTGCCGCTTATTTTATTTTCATAATCTTCAACTATTTTTTTTGTCATTTGACCACCAACGGAGCCATTTTGTTTTGAAGTAAGATTTCCATTATAACCTTCTGATAAAGGAGTTCCAACTTCTCTTGCTGCTTCGGTTTTAAGTTTGTTTAAAGATTCTTTTGCTTCTGGAACTAAAACTCTATTTCCTTTACTAGCCAATTTTAACAACCTCCTTTTATTTTATCCTTTTTCTAGCTTCCGTAAGTTTATAACAAACCGCAGTGAAAAAAGGATTAGTTCAACTAACAGAGCAAGATCTAGTTAAAACCTTATCTCAAAATAAGTTGCACTTTATGGTATTATATTGCGCTAAAAAAAAATATATATGTTAGGGAAACAGTTGATAAATTACATAATTAATGCAATAATAAGAGCAATACTTGGGTAGAAAGGAAAAATCACATGATATTTTTTGGACATGTTGGACCTACAACATTAATACTAAAAGCTTATGACAAACTTACTAAGAAAAAGGATAGCTCGCAAATTGATTATAGATTTGTTGTTATAGGATCTGTTCTACCTGATTTAATTGACAAGCCTATAGGTGCTTTATTTTTTAGGAATCAATTTGAAAATACCAGACTATTTGCTCATTCACTTTTATTTTCAGGTGTTTTAATATTAATTGGTTTATATTTAATGTATAAAAATAAGAAGAGAACTAACAATTTTTTTATTCTAGGTATATGTAGCTTTATACATCAGTTACTTGATAGTATGTGGATGTATACTAAAACTTTCTACTGGCCATTTCTTGGATGGAAGTTTCCAACTAGACCAGAAGGTAAATGGCTTGTGCAAGGGTTTGATAGACTGTTAACAGACCCAACCTACTATGTTACCGAAATATTAGGACTTGTTATCGTAATATATTTTACTGTAAAGCTAATTAAAACTAAAAAACTAAAACAATTTTTAAAAAAGGGTATTCTATAAAGTAAAATATTAGGACTAATAAATGCATGAACTGGTTAAAATACTTAAGGGAGATTAAATAAATTATATTTGTTTGATTCTATAAAGTATACAGGAGGTGTTTATTTACGTCTGAATTTCATAGAGTAATTTCTGAAATTGACATTCTTAGAGATAGGCTAGAGGGTTTAATAAAAGAAAAACATGGAAACCTATTAGATTCTGAAGTGGTGAATGTAAGTAAAGAACTTAACGCAGCACTAAACAGATACGATACAATAGAAGGTAAAACCACTAAAGATAATTAATATGTGATTGTGAGAGTGCTATATGGATAACATAATATGTTTAATTGGAGCGTCTGGTTCTGGAAAATCAAGCATAGCAGCAAGGTTAGAACAAGAAGGCTACAATTACATTAAGAGTTACACAACTAGACCTAAGAGAAATAAAACAGAAGATGGGCATATATTTTCAGATGAAAGCTCCTTTAATAAATTTAAAAAAGAGGAGCTTATTGCCTATGCTGAATTTGATAAATATAAGTATTGGAGCACTAAGGAACAATACATTAATAAAGGTGACTCAATTTATGTAATTGAGCCAAAAGGTGCTGTAGAACTAAAAAATAGCATAAAAGATTGTGAAGTGTTATTGGTCTATTTAAAAGTGGACATAGAAGAAAGATATAAAAGAATGAAGGAGAAACGGGGATTCGAAATGGCTAAAAGAAGACTACAGTACGAAGATAAAACTGGAATTTTTAATAATATTAAATGTGATTATATCGTTGATGCAAACAGGGAAATGGGTGAAGTTGTTTGTGACATAAAAAAAATCATTCAGGGGAAGCTTCACCAGGTTTGTCTATTTAGTAACAATGAACGCTGTAGGTAAGTATCGTCCGCCGGTGCTGCCCATAGGACCACATGGCTTGTTAATAATATTACCATCATAATACATTGCTGTAGAAGAACCTCCATCAAGATTAGTAGCATTAATAGCACCATATTTAATAAGTATACTTTGTACTTCTCTTATAGTAGAACCTAAACTATATATAGGTTGTCTTCCATCAATTTCAAGTAACAAAACATTGCCATCCACTGTTTGTCCAATTGCAGTTCTAGGCTGAATTCCCCAGCCGCCGTCCCCTACAATAGTAGTGGGATTTCCGTTTATAATTAGAGCAGGACCAAATGAAACTGCATCCTTAATGTTGTTTTTTTTAATATCTTCCAATGAAAATTGGCCAGTAATAAGCCTATTATTAAAGTCAAAACCAACAATGTTGAATGAGTGCATACCATCATCATATAAAATCTTTCCGTTTTTCACTACAATACCTGTTGGTATCCCACCATTACCTTCACCATTATAATCTTGAAATCCACTAGCGTTAATTGCGGCTTCTGCATTATATTTTTTTGCAAGCACCGATAACCTAAGTCCAGAATCGTTTTTGCCAAAATCATTAATTAAAGCTAATTGTATCCTAGCAGGATTGTCCACAATCATAAGTTTTCCAATATAATTTGTGTCTTTAATATTTATTATAGATATATTATCAGAACTATCGTAAACGGTATCATGCACAGCAGCATTACTAGCTGTGCTGACAACATTTTTAGCTGGGTCATGGTTTATTTCGATTTTACTTATATCTGTTTTTGCACTTGTGGGTATAACCTTATTTTGGTCTAAAATTCTATCTATTTCTGTCTGTGATATAAACATTGTCGCTAACCATTGGTGCTTAAAGGTACTCATTGCAGTAGTTACCCATAAGGTCTTTAAGTCTCGAAATGGTTTAAGATTGCAATAAAAGACTAATGACATAAATATACAAAATAATATTGATATTGTAATTGTAAACTTCATCATGAACTTTATTGCCTTTTTTATTATTTTTAGCGGCATATGTTTTACCTCGCTTTTTATTTATATTTTACATTAAAATTCACTACATGAAAAGCAAAATATTAAAATTAATTATATTTTTGGTAAAATATAGTTTTGAATTATATAATAATTAACATTTCATAATTTAAAGGATTAAACTCATATTCCGCACAATAGATTTCAAAAATCCAATAATTTATTTTAGAAAATTTTTTCTCATTTCTAAATTGATGTTCGCAATCTCAATTTAGAAATGTTTTTCTGGTCGCAAATAAAAAGGCGTAGCCTGTTGCTTGCAATTAAAATTATGCATCGCAAATACTCATCGCACCATTCCAGCAAAAAACTTCCTCCGGAATGAGGAGATATTTCAAAATCTTACTTTGGCTATCGTTAAAATGGCGTCCAAGAACTCTTTGCTTTTTTCCATTTACTATGAAAACTTTCATTGGTACCTTGTCGAATATTTCCACAATAGATTTTAAAGTCGGTCTTTTCATCTTCAGTTTACCAGGACCAATAATAAAGGCTTTTTCATTGTTTAAACCTGTTCTTACAGCATGTTCTGATACTGAGAGTATCATCATAGATATTAGAATCATATAAGTTAATGCTTCAATTCTCTCTGGCGAATTCAAATACAAAGAATTAACGAACTGTGGGGATTTTAATTGTTGAAATTTTTTTTCAATACTACTTTGAGTTTTATATTCCAACAATAGGGCTTCGCCAGTTATTGACAAATCATTGCTACATAATACAAAAGTGCATTCCTCTTTCTATAATTTTAGCAATTTTTATTTCATCCTTTATAAAATCAATTCCTAATTCGTATCTAAACCGTGTTTTCTTATCAGTTTGTTTAGTAGATGGACGACCTACAGCTTTTTTCTCTTTCTCTATTAAATGGATATTGTAATTAAAGAATCGTAGTTTAGCTAAATTCTTTTTGATTACTAGCTCCATTTCCTTCTTTGCATCTTTTTCGCAAGCAAAGGTTCTATTGGTATATTTTTTAATTAGTTTCTCAATACTTTCGGATTCTTTATTCACTTTCTTTTCAATAGTTTTTTTCTTAGTTTCTTCAAGACTTGTGGAATAACACACAGCACATTTTAAATTTATGTTATTATAAATGGCAGTTTTTTCTGTTAAAAAGTATTGCACTTTTTTACCTTGAGCATTTTCGAAAAGTATCTCTTTCATTGAAGCTCTATCAGAAAGCGTAGCTTCTAATAATTCTTTGGCTACTAACGTATTATCAGGCATTTTGTAATGAATTTTATCTTATCTTTGGCTTTCTCAAGGTTTTTTTGTGTGAATAATGCACTATCAGCAATATAGTAAAAGTTATCTTTGTTTATATCAAATCTCTCTATAACTGAGTTCACATCATCTAAATTTTCATTGTTATAAGTTTTGTCATCTGTATTTCCTGACAGTACTTTGGCATCAATTATAACTCCGTTTGCAGTCCCAACTCCAAGTTTTATCTGCTTTTTATCTTGTCTTTTTTGCTTGCTATGTCCAAAAGTTATAGAAATAACGCCTAGTTTCCCTTCGGGAGTTTCATACTCCCCCCACATAACTTTTGATGTAGTGTCATAATTTATATTTTTAACAGTTATGTTATGTAGAGTAAACGCATTAGAACTTATTTCCCCGAATATTTTTCTTGCTCCAGCTGCATAAACTTTATCTAATAAAAGCCCAAATCTATCATCTGTAATTTTATTCAAATCCATTTCACAGTGAAAAATACCATCTAAATCAACATCTGTGTAAAAATCATTAAGACGATAAAGAGGACGGTGATTGCTGCAAATATTCACAATTAGCATTTCAGCCAAAACTCCATATGGTATATCAGGCTTTCTGCCACAATCTGAATTTAAATTTTTATTAAAAATATTAGGAAGACCCATGCTTTCGCATATACCAACTATTAAATTCATTTTCCCATGCCAATAAGTTTCCGTTTCAGTTCCTTTCATATCATTCATATCCATATATCACACATCCTTTTTAGTAGTCTGTGCATATATATTCGACATGAATATTGAAAATCCTTTTTGGAAATAAATGTATTTTGCTAACATTAAAGTAAATATTTAATTATTAGATTTTTAATTTTCATTCAGCGGATTATAAGATTAAAGTTCATTTTTCACTCTGAATTCTCAAAATCATAACAGGCCAGTATGCTACTCTATTTTCTCTTGGAGGACTAATATGGATTATTATAGTTGACAAATTAAATTGCATACAACACAATTTAATTAATAATAGAAGACAAAGTGGTTACAGGTTATTCTAATACTGAAGAAGTTTTGGCTAAAGCTATGGAAAAAATACCTTTTAAATTAGAGGATGATTTAAAGATAGCTGGAGCTAAGTATAAAAAAGCATTGATACCAATTACATCCTATGTAATTGTGGATGGATGATTTATAACTGGCCAAAATCCTCAATCAACAAAAGAGGTTGGCAAAAACTTTTAAAAGCTTTAAAAGCGTAATGAAAATTGTTATCTAAAAAAGAGATGCTAGGAAAAATTTTGAAGAATTTTAACTTGTCAATTGTAATTGACGATGATATATATTTGATTCTGGTGCAAAAACTCTTTTTTCACAAAAATCATACCCACTTTAATGGATCCTTGATTAGTTTTAAGCCTATATCTATTGTTTTTAGGTACTTTTTAAGCGAAAAAGCATGTTTTTAAATCACAAAACTAGTTTTTGCACTACAATCATATTTACTTTTCATAATTTATAGCGTTAAAAATTTAAATTAAGTTGCTGTATTTTTTATTTAGTAAACCAATAGTAAACTAATAACGAATAATCAAGTAAACAGTTTACTTAACCATTAATTTGTGTTAATATAAGAATATAAGATCATTGGAATATGGGGGTTGATATGATAAGCGATGGCAAGATTACAATTAAAGAAGTTGCACATTTAGCAAATACATCTAAAACAACTGTTTCCTTTTACTTAAATGGTAAAACAGGAAAGATGTCTGAAGAAACAAGACAAAGAATAGAAAAGGTCATTAAAGAAACAAATTACAAGCCAAGTATTGTTGCAAGAAGTCTAAATTCCAAATTATTAGGAATACTGATTGGGGATATTACTAATACATTTTCAAATCAAATTGTTAAAGGAATTGAGGAAGTAGCGAGTAAAAGTGGTTATCAACTTATTCTAGGAACTAGTAATTATAATCATGCTAGAGAAGAAAACTATATAGAAAGAATGTTATCTTTGGGCGTTGATGGTTTTATTGTTCAACCTACAGCTCAATTTAGAAAAATTTCTAAAAAAGTTGAGAAAACAGGAAAATCAATGGTTTTTTTTGATAGTAGTTTATATGATTATAAGACAAAATGGGTAAAAACAAATAATTATGATGCTACTTATGAAGCAACTATTGATTGTATAAAAAAAGGATATAAAAAATTCATTCTAATTACAGCTGATCCAAGTTTATTGAGTACTCGTATTGAAAGAGTTTCTGGTTATATTGATGCTTTAGCAGCATATGATTTAGTTTGTGAAAAACTAATCGTTGAGGATGATAAAACTGATCCTAAAAAGATAACAGATTTTCTCGCTGACCATGTTAACGTAAAAGAAAAAGAATTAATTTTTGTTCCTAATTGTTGGGCTTTACCAATGGTATTTATTGCATTAAAAGATTATTATAATTTAATGCCCAATTTAGGACTGGTGGGATTCGATAATACTGAATGGACTAATTTTGCTTCACCTAGCATAACAACTATTGTTCAGCCTGCTTTCCAAGAAGGAAAACGAGCAGCTACCATTTTAATTGATCAAATTGAATGTAGAAATGAAGAGAATGGTCAACAAGTGTTGGATTGTTCTATAAATTGGAATGAATCAACATTGTAAATAAAAAAATGTGTACAAGGAGGAATTTTTCATGGATATAATTAAAAAATTTTCACTAGAAGGTAAAATTGCATTAGTTACAGGTGCATCATATGGTATTGGATTTGCTATAGCAAAGGCTTATGCACAAGCAGGAGCAACAATAGTGTTTAATGATATTAAACAAGAGTTTGTAGATAAGGGAATAAAGGCTTATGAAGCAGAAGGTATAAAAGCACATGGTTATGTATTTGATGTTACAGATGAACAAAAGGTAAATGAATTAATCGAAAAGATAGAAAAAGAAGTTGGAGTAATAGATATTCTTGTAAACAATGCAGGAATAATTAAGCGTATTCCAATGATTGAAATGAAAGCAGAGGATTTTAGAAAGGTTATAGATGTAGATTTAAATGCACCATTTATAGTATCTAAAGCTGTAATTCCTGGAATGATTAAAAAAGGACACGGTAAAATAATAAATATATGTTCTATGATGAGTGAACTTGGAAGACAAACAGTTTCTGCTTATGCAGCTGCAAAAGGTGGACTTAAGATGCTAACAAGAAATATTGCAGCTGAATATGGTGAATACAACATTCAATGTAATGGAATTGGACCAGGATACATAGCTACACCTCAAACTGCACCACTTAGAACAGAAGGGCATCCATTTAATGATTTTATCATATCCAAAACTCCAGCTGCACGTTGGGGAACAACAGAAGACTTAATGGGACCAGCTGTGTTCTTAGCATCTAATGCATCAGATTTTGTAAATGGACATGTGTTATATGTAGATGGTGGAATCTTAGCTAGTCTTGGGAAACAACCAGAATAATAGGGAGCTAAATAATCTAAATGATTATTTAGGGCAGTATGAGGATTTCAAGGGAGGGAAAGAAAGTGAAAATTGCCTTAATTAACGAAAATAGCCAAGCAGCAAAAAATGGAATCATATACGAAACATTAAAGAAAGTAGTAGAAACAAAAGGACATGAAGTATTTAATTATGGAATGTATAGTGCAGAGGATGATGCACAATTAACATATGTTCAAAATGGTATTTTAGCAGCTATTTTATTAAATTCAGGAGCGGCTGATTATGTAGTAACTGGATGTGGTACAGGAGAAGGAGCAATGCTAGCATGTAATTCATTCCCTGGTGTTATATGTGGTCATGTAGAAGATCCTTCAGATGCATATATGTTTGCACAAATTAATGATGGAAATGCAATAGCAATGCCTTTTGCAAAAGGATTTGGCTGGGGAGCAGAATTAAATTTAGAAGATATTTTCGGAAGGTTATTTCAAGGGGAAAGTGGTCAAGGATATCCGGCTGAAAGAGTTGTTCCTGAACAAAGAAATAAAAAGATATTAGATGAAGTTAATAAAGTAACACATAAAGATATGATAACAATTTTAAAAGAATTAGATCAAGATTTATTAAAGGGAGCTATAAGTGGAGAAAAATTCAAGGAATATTTCTTTGCTAATTGTAAATGTGAAAAAATCAAAGAAGCAATTACAAGTATATTAGCAAAATAATATACAGTGAATATGGAAGAACTAGAAGTAAGGTTTCTTAATCTAATTCTTCTTTGTAACTATTCAGCTATTAAAATAAATTGAATTTAGTGATATTATTAATTTATTAAAAAAAACTCTTCCATTTATCATTAATTTTTGGTATTATAAATCCTATCTTGCAAAAACTAATGATAAGGTGGTGACACATCGTGACTGAAAGCCATATTGTTGAGATTTACAACCAAGGTATATCTCAAGTTATAAGTGCTATTAGCAAATTATCAAATGAAATTAATACACTAAATTCTCAAGTAGGATCACTTTCTAAAGATAATATGGCTTTAAACGAGCGTGTTAAGTCATTAGAAAGTCAATTAAATAAAAATAGTAATAACAGCAGTAAGCCACCATCATCAGATGGATTTAAAAAGAAAACTAAGAGTTTAAGGACTAAATCAGGTAAACGACCTGGCGGTCAGGAAGGTCATGAAGGGTCAACCTTGAGTATAAATGACAATCCTGATGAAATTAAAATTCATAGTCTAGAAAAATGTATTGAATGCGGAGCATCTTTAAAAGATACATCGCTTGAAAGATATATTGTTCGCCAAGTTATAGATATACCTGAAATAAAAGCTAAAACTACAGAGCATAGAGCAGAAGTAAAAATATGTCCACAATGCAAATGTAAAAATACAGCTAGGTTCCCTGATGGAATTGTAAATACAGTTCAATATGGTGAAAAGTTAAAGGCTATAGCTGTTTATTTAACACAATATCAGCTAATTCCATATAAAAGAAGTGCTGAACTTATTGAAGATTTATTTAACCATCATCTGAGCCAAGGAAGTATAGTTACATTTAATGAAAGCTGTTATGAAAAATTACAGCCTATAGAGGATAATATTAAAAATAGTGTTATCTCATCTACTGGTGCTGTTCACTTTGATGAGACTGGTATGTATGTAGAGAAAAAGCGTAAATGGCTTCACGTTGCTTCAAATGAAAACCTTACTTTCTATGCATGTCATGAAAAACGAGGTAAAGAAGCAACTGATGAAATTGGAATACTCTCAAAATTCACTGGTACGGCAGTACATGATGGTTTTAAAACATATAATAAATACACCAACTGTAGTCATGCCCTATGCAATGCTCATATATTAAGGGAACTTAATGCTATAACCGAGCTACAAAATCAAGAATGGGCAAAGCCAATGAAAGATTTGTTAATTGAAATTAAGCGTGAAGTAGACTTAATCTTCAACAATTATCATGCTTTACCTATAAATAAACTTCAAGATTTTGAAGTAAAGTATGATAAAATACTTAACGCAGGTTTTGATGAAGACTATTCTAAAAATATTGAATTATACTCTCAGAAGAAGGTAAAAAGGAGTGTAAGTCTTAATTTACTTAATAGATTATGTGGATATAAAAATCAAGTTCTTGCCTTCATGTATGATTTTGATATTCCCTTTGACAATAACCAAGCGGAACGAGATTTACGCATGGCTAAGGTGAAACAAAAAATTTCTGGAACTTTTAGAAGTCCAGCAGGAGCAAGTGCTTTCACTAGAATTAGGGGATATGTATCTACTGTAAGAAAACAAGGTAATAATGCTTTAGACTGTATAAAATCAGTATTTACAGCAAATCCAATAGACCCAACTTCAGATTTAAAAGCTCCGATAAAAGAGGTGTAATCACCTCTTTTTAGTGTGCATAAAATTAATATCATCGTACTACCCTCAAATACACAAAATATTTGAGGGTAGTACGTTTTTTGAGCACACATATATCTTATACAAAACAGTAGCTGAATAGTTACTCTTCTTTTTTTATTTGTAAAAATTGTAAGTTAACTCCTTTTAAAATATCATAATAACAAGTCAAGAGGATGATTTTTTAAGCTTGAATTTTCTTGTAATATAAATGGAAAAGCCTCTAGGGATTTTACTAGAGTACTTTACCATATAATTATTCATGAAAGAAGTGTGGTTGATGGCAAAATAAGAAACACAAAATTAAATAGAGCTTATTATTGCCTATATTGTGGCTCTTGTTTTTCTATATATTGTTGTCTTCCTTTTAAAGTACAAAGGGCATTATCAAGTTGCTCTGATAGTTGCTGAAATTGTGCCTTTGATTCTTTATCTTCAGTTTCTAAGGCAAAAGTTTTCATTGTAGCAGCTGCACTTTGCACTCCTGCGATAGCTTGTTGCATTTGAGTTCCTACGGTCATTATAATCACCTCCTTTAAGATTGAAAATCCATTTGATATTTAACCTTTGGGTTTAAATATCAAAGCTGCCATAAATCCAAAAATTATTGCAGAAGAGATACCTGCGCTAGTTATCTCAAAAATACCAGTCAGTACACCAATAATTCCATATGTTTGGGCCTCAACCAATGCACCTTTTACTAAGGAATTCCCAAAACTGCTTATGGGTATGGATGCACCGGCTCCTGCAAATTTCACTAGAGGATCATATAGACCAAGTCCTCCTAAAATAGTTCCGAGTACAACTAATGTACATGTAGTATGAGCAGGAGTAAGCTTAAATACATCCATCATAAGTTGCCCAATAACACATATTAAACCACCTATTAAGAAGGCCCAAATAAATTTTTCCATAGTATATTAACACCTCTCTTATATCTCCATGGATACTGCATGAGCAATACAGGGTATAGTTTCCTTTTGTTGGTATGACATCGGAGAAAGTAATGCACCAGTTGCAACGATTAATATTCTTTTTAAATCTCCCTTTTTCATACGATTGAGAAAATGCCCATAAGTTACAGTAGCAGAACAACCACAACCACTACCTCCTGAAAAAACAGGTTGATCTTCTTTATATATCAATAGTCCACAGTCTGTAAATTGAGCTGGTGGTATTTTTAATCCATGTTTACTTAATAAAGTGGAAGCTATTTTATGGCCTACTCTACCTAAGTCACCAGTAGCAATGATGTCATAGTATGATGGGTCAATATTTAAATCCCTAAAGTGAGCTTCAATAGTGTCAACAGCGGCAGGGGCCATAGCTGCGCCCATATTAAATGGGTCAGAAACGCCCATGTCTATTACCCTTCCTATAGTAGCAGAAGTGACTCTAGGTCCATTACCTTTTACACCTACTACCGCTGCCCCCGCACCAGTTACAGTCCACTGAGCAGTGGGTGGTTTCTGGGCACCATATTCTGTAGGATATCTAAATTGCTTTTCTGAAGCAGCATTATGGCTAGAAGCAGCCGCAATTACATAATTGGCTGATTTACTTTCTATCATTAATGACGCTAATGCTAAACCTTCCATAGAGCTAGAACATGCACCAAAAACACCTAAATATGGGATTCCAAGAGTCCGAGCAGTAAAACTACTGGGAACAATCTGATTTATTAGGTCACCACTTATGAAAAATTGAATATCTTCTTTTTTCATATCAGCCTTTTTAATAGCTCTCTCACAAGCATGTTCTAAGAAAACTCTTTCTGCCTTTTCAAAGCTATCCTGCCCTAGCCAGATGTCATCATGAAGTATATCAAAGTCTTCAGCTAAGGGACCTTTAGCTTCAAATGGGCCACCTACAGCAGCAGATGAAATTATTACAGGTTCAGAATTAAAAATCCATGATTGATGTCCTTTTATCAATTACAACCCTCCTAACCATGTTAAGGTGATTTTTATAATTGCAACTATAAACGCTGAAAAAGTGCCAATAGCAATAACTGAACCAGCTAATTTGAACATATTTCCACCTGTTCCTAGCACATATCCTTCACTTCGGTGTTCAATAGCGGCAGCAGCTATTGAGTTAGCAAAACCAGTAACTGGAATAGAAGTGCCTGCTCCAGCCCATTGAGCAATATGATCATAAATACCGAGTCCAGTAAGTAAAACTGAAATTATAATCAATACTGCTGAGGTAGGATTTCCTACTGTTTTTTCATCAAAATTGAAATAAGTAATAAATATCCACTGAAACATTTGACCTATGGTACATATTAGTCCACCTACAAAGAAAGCTCTAATGCAATTAATTAGAATAGGTCTTTTAGGTTCTATTTCTTGGTGAAGTTTTTGGTATTTCTGCTGAGTAGGAGTTAGTTTCTTGTTCTTTTTATCAGACATTCTATCACCTTCTAACGTAATAAATATGGTTCTAACTTTTTAATCACTTGCTTTAACTCCTTTTCATTATGTAGATACATAGATTTTGCTTCTGTATTTTCTGTTTGTAAGGCAAAAGACATGAAATCAGCCTGGCTTTTTTGTAAATTGGCATAGAGTAGTTCTTTAACTTTTGGCTGTGGAATTTCAATATTATCGTCAAAAAGATCTAAATATAAATCACCTGAAGAATCTACTTGGCCAATAAAAACATTTTTTAGTGAAACCCCTGTACTCTCCAATTGAGCTTTAATCCAGCTTTGGTTCAATCCTATATTAGTTAGACCTTCGTCTACAATATTACCATCCAATATTACTGTTTGCGACTCTGGTTTAGGTGAGATTTTTATTCCTAAATCATGAGCTGTAATAGGATTTTTATCAGATTTTAAACCAATATTAATATCTCCTGATGTCTCCATTATTGCAAATTCAACATCAGCTAAATTAAATACATTTTTAGAACGTAATTCCTTTAAAAGTTCCTCACCTGTAAAGTTCACCTTACTTAAATTATCTTCCATAACCTTACCATTCTTTATTAACATTCTATTTTTTCCCATAATCACATCATGTGCCCATTTACTTTTCATACATATATAATCTAATGCAATGGGAAGTAAACTCCAAACTACTAAGGCAATGAATCCAAGAAAGAAATTTGTAATGATGTTTAATGAAATTAAAGAAACTATAATGGACATAACTACATAGCTGATAAAATCAAAAGGTGATATCTTAGATATGTTTCGTTTTACCATAATTTTTGTTAAAGCTAAAGTAAAAAAAAATAAAAATATTGACCTCAAAAATATTATTAACCCAATATTCATCGCTTTTCCTCTCTTAATTACCTTTATATTGTGGTTCCTCAAATTCTAAAGTTCCTATTCGCTTTTCCAGGTCTTTTATAATTTTGTCTGTTACATATAGGGATTCCATATAGGCATTCTTGGCTTCTTTATCTCTTTCTTGTAGTGAATATATATTTAAAGTGCTTTGGCTTCCCCTTATACTTGCTAATGTTTGTTTTACCTGAGAACTTACAGTCATATAAAATTACCTCCTTATTTTTTCGTGGAAGATCTTCATCACATAGTTTAACAAATTATCTTTACTTTTATTCATTGATTATTGATAAACTTTGCAATTCACTGAGATAGTAAGCTAGTTTGTAATAATAAGTCTTTTGCTGATTCCATACGCATATTTGTAATATAGTACATAATAGAAATGCCCATTTATACATAAATGGAAATGCTATTGCATAACCTTACGATAAAAAATCACCCGTGTTTTCACGAGCGATTTTTAAGTAGCTTCATATTATTATACTGTTTTAAAACTTCCGCAGTCTGTACATTCTGGTGTTTTTGCAACACTTTCATGTTTTACAACTTCAATTTTGTTTAACGTACAAAAATTATCTTCTTTGCAATGATATTCACATTCATTTACTGAACAACCTATACTGTCATTATGCTTCATAAAAAGCACCTCCCTTTATAAAATTATTATTAGCACAAATAAAAATAATTATTCTATTACTTCTCATAATGTTTGATCTGTAGTAGTTCCAAGTTTTGTGCGAATGCTTTTGAAAGTTGGTTTGGTTATTACAACTTTCCAATCACAAGTGCACCTCTAAAAAATATATTGACAATTATGTTTATAATGTTTAAAATCTATGTGTAAAGTGAAATAAAATTGAATAAATCTTGTTCTTATCAAGAGAGGTGGAGGGACTGGCCCTATGAAACCCAACAACCGGCGTTCTCATTCGAATGCAATGGTGTTAAGTCCTGCAGAAAATAAATTTCTGAAAGATAAGAAAGGAGCGAATTATAAATGTACGCTGCTTTTCTTACGAAGGGCGGCTTTTTTTATGCAATAAAGTGAAACTTATATTTAAAGGGGGCTAATTGTTTATGAATTATGACATAAAGGATTTATTGAAAAATAGGATACTAGTACTTGATGGGGCAATGGGAACTTGTATCCAAGATTATAAATTAAGTGAAGAACAATATAGTGGGCATTGTAACTGCTCCATTAATCAAAAAGGAAATAATGATATTTTAAATATTACTAGTCCTGAGATAGTTAGAAATATTCATGAGAAATATTTGGAAGCAGGTGCAGATATAATTGAAACCAATACCTTTAACGGAAGCAGAATCTCTCAAAGTGATTATAATATGGCAGGAAAAATATATGAAATAAATTATAATGGAGCAAGGATAGCTAGAGAGGTAGCGGATAAATATACTGAGAAAAATAAAGATAAACCTCGTTTTGTAGCTGGGGCTATTGGACCTACTAATAAAACTGCATCACTTTCGCCAGATGTTGAAAATCCTGGTTTTAGAAATACTAGTTTTGATGAACTTGCAGAGGCTTATGGGGAACAAATTGAGGGACTTATAGATGGAAATGTTGACCTTCTATTAATTGAAACTATATTTGATGCATTAAACGCAAGGGCGGCCTTATTTGGAGCGAAAAATGCATTTCGTAAAAAGGGGAAAAAGCTACCTATTATAATATCAGGAACTATTTCTGGCAAGAGTGGAAGAATTCTTTCAGGTCAGACTTTAGAAGCTTTTGCTGATACTATGGTAGATGAGGATATAATTGGAATAGGACTTAATTGTTCATTTGGAGCTAAAGAACTTATACCATTTATTAAATATCTTTCTAAGACACAAAACAGGTATGTTACCTTTTATCCTAATGCAGGACTTCCAAATTCCTTTGGTGAATACGATGAACTTCCAAAAACTACAGCAAAACTTGTGAAAGAACTAGCTATTGAAGGTCATTTAAATATTGTTGGAGGTTGTTGTGGAACTACTCCTGAGCATATTAAGGCAATAAGTGATGCAGTAGAACACATTAGACCAAGAAAGGTACCAAGCATAAAAATCGAAACTATATATTGTGGACTTGAATCACAAAAAATAAGCAAAGAGAATATGTTTGTAAATATTGGGGAAAGAACAAATGTTGCAGGTTCAGCTAAATTTGCAAGACTAATAAGAGAAAAAAAATATGAAGAAGCCTTGTCAGTAGCAAAAGGGCAGGTTGAGAACGGTGCTCAGATAATTGACATAAACTTTGATGATGCGCTAATAGATGCAGAAGAAGAAATGGATAATTTTCTTAAACTTGTTGCTAGTGAACCGGAAATTTCAAAGGTGCCTGTAATGATAGATTCTTCAAAATTTCAGGTAATAATAGCAGGCTTAAAAGCGTTGCAGGGGAAAGCAATTGTAAATTCCATAAGTTTAAAGTCAGGAGAAGAAGATTTCATTAAAAAAGCAAATTTAATAAAGAAGTTTGGCGCAGGGGTTGTAGTTATGGCTTTTGATGAAAAAGGTCAAGCAGATACCTATGAAAAGAAGATAAATATATGTAAAAGGGCTTATGATATTTTAGTTAATAAGGTTAAGTTCCCACCTGAAAATATTATATTTGATCCCAATATCTTGGCTATAGCCACAGGAATAGAAGAACATAACAATTATGCTGTGGACTATATAAGTGCTACAAAATGGATTAAAGAAAATTTACCATATGTTAAGGTAAGCGGTGGAGTGAGTAATCTTTCATTCTCTTTTAGAGGAAACAATGTTATAAGGGAAGCAATGCATTCAGCATTTTTGTATCATGCAATTAAGGCTGGTATGGATATGGGCATTGTAAATGCTGGTATGATTCAGATTTATGATGAAATAGATAAGGAGTTACTGGAAAAGGTTGAAAATGTAATTCTTAATACACACCCATTAGCTGCGGAAGAACTTTTGGAATTTGCAGAAAATTATCAGGCATCTGCTAAAAAAGTTGACCAGGATAAAAATTTATGGAGAAATGAAGATTGCAAGTATAGACTGAAACATGCTGTAATAAAAGGTATAACTGAGTTTATTCAGGAAGATGTGGAAGAGGCTAGAGGACAGTATGATAGTGCACTACAAATTATTGAAGAACCACTTATGGATGGAATGAAAGTTGTGGGAGAATTGTTTGGAGAAGGAAAGATGTTTCTTCCTCAGGTAGTTAAAAGCGCCAGAGTTATGAAACGCGCAGTGGAATGTTTATCTCCATATATTGAGGAAGAAAAAGGTGGACTAAGCTCAAGTGTAGGAAAAGTTGTATTTGCTACGGTTAAAGGTGATGTTCATGACATAGGTAAAAATATTGTTTCAGTAGTTCTCTCCTGCAATAATTTTGAAGTTATAGACCTTGGAGTTATGGTGCCTACGGAAGTAATACTGGAAACTGCTAAACGGGAAAATGCTGATATAATTGCACTGAGTGGATTGATCACACCTTCATTAGAGGAAATGGCAAATGTAGCAGAAGAAATGGAGAAACAGGGTTTTGACATTCCACTTATGGTAGGAGGAGCAACAACTTCAAAAACCCATACTGCATTAAAAATTGAACCTATGTATTCAAAAGGAGTAGTTCATACAACAGATGCTTCAAAAGCAGTGGAAGCAGCAAAACTACTTTTAAATAAGGATAAAAAATCTGGATATTTGGAACAAATCAAAGAAGAATACAGAGGAATAAGAGAAAACTATTCCAGATTTCCTAGAAAATTTGTTTCTTTAGAATATGCAAGAGAAAATGGCTTAAATAAGGATTGGGATAATACGCATATATCAAAACCTAATTTTTTAGGAATGAAAAAATTACTCAATTTTCCAATTGCTAGACTAAGAAAATATATAGATTGGAGCTTTTTCTTTATTGCCTGGGATATGGGAATGGTATATCCCAGAATAATGGAGGATCCAAAGTTTGGTGAAGAGGCTAGAAAATTATTTGAAGATGCAAATGAAATGTTAGATATAATAGAAAATAATAATATATTAACAGCTAATGGTGCGTTTGGTATTTTTCAAGCAAGCGGAGTAGGGGATAACATTGAGATTTATAATAATTCAAAGGCTATAACTTTTAATTTGCTAAGGGAGCAGGAAAGTAAGAAGGAGAATATCTACAGGTGTCTTTCAGATTATGTGGCACCCAAGAGTAGTGGTGTTAAGGATTATTTAGGAGGATTTATTACAACTGTAGGCATAGGGGCAAAGGAATATGCTGATAAATTAAAGATGAGTGGTGATGATTACGGAGCTGCTATGGTAATAATACTTGCGGATAGACTTGCGGAAGCTTTTGCAGAATACCTACATCTTGAAATTAGAAAAAAATATTGGGGCTATGCACCTTCAGAAGATCTAGAACCGCCAGAACTATTTAAGGGTAAATACAGAGGCATAAGACCTGCATTTGGGTATCCATCATTAAGAGATCATGCAGAAAAAGTTAAATTATTTAAGCTTTTGGATGAAAAAGGTGAACTTAAAATAAATTTAACAGAAAATTATATGATGTCTCCAGTTGCCAGTACTTGTGGTCTTTATTTTGGTAGTGAAGATGCAAAATATTTTGATATAAATAAAATTGATGATCAGCAGTTTGAGGACTATTATAAGAGAAATGGCAAAGACGAAACTGAACTTGAAAAAATGTTTAATACAATCCATGACAAAACTCTCAAAACAAGTGACAAGTGACAAGCTAAGTGACAAGTGATAAGTGACAAGTGACAAGCTAATAGACCCCCTCAAGAAGCTGGACTACACACTCGAATGAAGGTAGAATAAAAAAGTAGTGTTTAGGGGGTAAATTATGACTACTAGATTTACAAGAAAGTTCACAGAAGAAGAGAGAGTTGCAATTGTTGAAGAAGCTTTGGAATACGGGAGTAATGCTTTAGTTGCAGCAAAGCATGAGCTTAATCCTGGTCAAGTTGCAAATTGGAAAGGTAATTATAGAAGATATCAACAGACACTGAAGCCGAAGGAACCAAAAGAAGAGAACATCATTGTAAATTACAAAACTGAGTACAAGAAATTAATTGATGAAAATAAGGAAAAAGATTTAGAAATAGCAATATTAAGAGATCTACTAAAAAAAAAGAAGACGATATAGACTACTACGAATATGCTGAACAATGTATTTCTTGTGGAGCGCCAGTGATTGCTATTATTAGAATACTAGGGCTAAAAAAGTCAACGTATTATCGAAGACAAAAGGTTATAGCAGAAGGCGATAAGCCGGTTAGAAGGGAAAATGGTATTATACCAGGATTTAGTTATAATCTTAATAATGTAAAAATAAATGACTTAGAAATACAGAAATATATAAGTAAAATAAAATCTGAAGAGTTTGGTAGACATTATGGATACAAGAAAGTATCATCTGTACTTAAGCGAAAATATTGTTTAAAGATAAATAAGAAAAAGGTTTATAGATTAATGAATTCAATGGGAATGTTAAGAGATAAAATGGAGCGTGTTAGCAAATATAAACGTATTTGTAAAAACCATTTAATTAATCATTCCAATGGATTATGGGAGATGGATACAAAATATATTTATATTGCAGGCACACGTCAGGTGGCTTATTTGACCTCAATAATAGATGTGTTTGACCGAAACATTGTATCTTGTAAAATGTCGCTCTCTGCCAATACTGAGACAGCTCAGGAAGTGATGCTTGCCGCATTATATAATAGGGACATTAAAAATAGTGTGACAGGACTTACAATGCGGACAGATAATGGGTCACAGTTTATCGCACATAAATTCGAAAAAATGTGTATAAAGGAAAACTTAATACACGAAAGAATCCCTGTGCATAGCCCCAATTATGATGCACATATAGAGTCATATCATAGATACCTTCAAGACGAATGCCTTGCAGGTAGGATATTCAACACTTTAGAAGAAGCAAGGGCTGTTGTCTTTAATTATGTTAATGGTTACAATACTATACGAGTTCATTCATCGATAGATTACAGAACTCCATTTGAGTTCTATAATTTGAAAAATTCAAATTTTAAGAATGAGCTAGTAATTAGATTATAAAGTCCCATCTGAGGGGGCCAATCCGCAAGCTAAGTGATGGAAATTTTGCCTTTAGGCAAAATAGAAACAATGAAAAAGGCAATGAAAAAGAAAAAAAATATTGATGTAAGTGGATTTGTGTAAGCAAATCCACTTACATCTTTTTTGATTGTTTCTGCGCCAGCAGAAAAATCTTCACAAACTTTTAACTCTTAACTTTTAACTCTTAACTTAAAAACTGCATCGCAATTTTTAAAATATTAAGTTCAATCTTCAATTGTAAGTAACCACCTCAACTCTATAAACATATAATACTTATACGGATTAATATGAAGGGCGGAACATTATGATAAAGTCATATTTTGTTGTAATGATGTTACTAGCAGTAGTAAGCAATACAGATAATTTTGCAGTGGGTATTTCCTATGGAACTAGAAGAATACAAATACCATTTATATCAAATTTAATTATAGCTTTGATAACTGGAATAGGAACACTAGTATCCATGCTGTTAGGTGAAGCAATTTCCAACATTTTGAGCCCAAAAGCAGCAACACTTTTAGGTGCAATAATAATCATTGTAGTTGGGATATGGATTTTTGTAAAAGAAATATTAAATATAACCAAAGAAGACAGTAATAAAAATGGAAGAGAAGTACGCAAAATTGAAATAAGTAGTTATGGATCCATTGGCAAAATTCCAAAGATATTAGAAAATCCATTTTTAGCAGATTGGGACTTCTCAGGATACATTAGTGTCAGTGAAAGCATTATTTTAGGATGTGCTTTAGCACTTAATAATATGGCCAATGGTATTGGAGCAGGGCTTGCAGGAATAAACCCTTTTATAACAGCAATATTTGCATTTATAATCAGTTTACTCTCCATTTGGGTTGGTATTAAACTTGGACACGATTATGTTCACAATTTTTTTGGAAAGTTGTCAGCCCCACTATCCGGGTTAATACTTATAATAATAGGAATATACGAAATATTATTTTAAGACAAAAAGAAGGGAGGGGGAAGAAAAGTTAAGAGTTAAGAGTTAAGAGTTAAGAGTTAAGAGTTAAGAGTTAAGAGTTAAGAGTTAAGAGTTAAGAGTTAAGGAGATTTTGCCTTAGGGCAAAATAAAAACAATATAAAAAGAATAATAAAACAACGATAAAACAACAATAAAAAGATAAGGTAAGTAGGTTCGATTTTACTCAAAGCTACTTACCTTCCATCAATTATGGAAGGGCCTTATTTCTCATTATTCGTAAATTATGTATTTATTGAATGTACGGTTTGTTTAAAGTACCACTTTCGTTTTCATATCCAATTCAAGATAATAATGGTATAATTAGACAAGAATAGTATACCACAAATGTAAAAGAGTTATGAAGCGTTTTACAAGGAGGTTAAAAATAATGAATAAAAGTCAATTAATAACATTTGTTAAACCGTATTATGAAAATAAAGATATTATGCATAATTTAAACCATATTGAACTTGTAGTAAGAAACATCGATAAAATAATACAAGCTGGTAAATATTCCGTTGATTATGACGACTTGGTATATGGTGCTTATTTTCATGGAGTAATTAAGAATGGTGAAAGAGAAATATGTAGTTGGTTAGAGAATAATAATATACCATCAGAAAGAATTGAAAAAATTATAAGAATAGCATATGAATCTTTTAGACCAGAAATTCCAACAACTCTTGAGAGCAAAATACTGCATGATGCTCACCAAGTAGAAGGAGGCAAAGTATATTTTATTACAAAATGTTTAGTTACTGGAACTTTAAGAGGACAAACTTTGTTGGAAACAATAAATTATGTAGAAAAAAATATTTTACATAATGGCGATTGTTATTTACCAGAAACAAGGCCCATCTGGAAAGATGCTAATAAGTTTGCTGAAACATATATAAAGGAATTGAGAGAAGAAATTTTTTAGTTAAAGATGTTGAACGTAACGTAACATAACATAATTAATGCGTAATATTCATATCTTGACTCACAGTGGTAAGAAAATGCGTGGCATTTGAAAATTGGAAGTTGATAGTTAAGGATAATTTTTATCCGTATCTTTTGAAAAATTTAAAAATTTAGTTTTACATTTTTTGTAGCAAAGCGAAAAAATCAACCTTAACCGTCCATTTTCCATTGTAAATTTTCCATTGAAAAAGTTGATTCACTTTTTTAATATATTACTCATAAACACTGTTGACAATATCCCTTCTTCTATTTTTATAGAATGAAAGGATTGACAAGAAGAGTTGAAATGTTTCAAAAAAAAGTGATGCAGGTAGAGTTGTTGAATAAATCTACCTGCATCACTTTTTTAATCCTATATGGTTGCGGGAATAGGACTTGAACCTATGACCTTTGGGTTATGAGCCCAACGAGCTACCAACTGCTCCATCCCGCGATATTATATTGTTAAGATTTTTCTTACGTTACTTTGCTGATATAGTAACTATGGTTGCGGGAATAGGACTTGAACCTATGACCTTCGGGTTATGAGCCCGACGAGCTACCAACTGCTCCATCCCGCGATATTAAATTTTCAAGACTTTTCTTACGTTGCTTTGCTGATATAGTAACTATGGTTGCGGGAATAGGACTTGAACCTATGACCTTTGGGTTATGAGCCCAACGAGCTACCAACTGCTCCATCCCGCGATATTATATTGCAACTGCTTTCCTTGCCGCTCTGTTAGTATAGTTTATTTAGCTGTATAAGTCAAGGAAAGTGGAAAACTTGATGATTTATACAGCGGGGATTATAATTGTAGTTAATAATATAATTTTGAATGGAGATGTAAAATACTATGAAAATTGCTGTTGCTAGTGATCATGCTGGATTCATCTTGAAAGAAGAGGTTAAGTCGTATTTAGAGAGTCAAGGACATGTTGTACAGGATTTTGGAACATTCAGTGAAGAATCATGTGATTTATCAGATTTTGTGTATCCTGCAGCATTAGCTGTTGCAAAGGGTGAATCCGACCGTGGAATATTTATTGATGGTGTTGGTTATGGTAGTGCTTTAATTGCAAACAAGATATATGGATTAGATGCTGCAGTTTGCCAGGATTCATTCTGCGCAAAATTAGCTAGAATGCACTCTAACACTAATGTTCTCTGTATAGGAGCTAAAATAATAGGTTCAGCAATAGCTATGGAAATTGTAAAGGTATGGTTAACTACAGATTTTCTTAAGGACGTTGAAAAGTATAAAAGACGGGTGGATAAAGTAAACAAAATAGCGGAGAAACACCTACTACCAATTAAAAGTTAAGAGTTAAAAGTTAAAAGTTTAGGAAGGTTTTTCTGCTAGGGCAGAAAAATCAATAAAAATGGAATGTGGCAGATTTGTTTACATAAAGCTACCACATTCCATTTTTATTTTCAATAATTAAGAGAGGTTGTAACTTGTAAATGATTAATTATTCCTTAGAAAAAATTTTTTCAAATTAGAACTTTTTTAGTACGGTTTCAAGCATTTCAATTTGTTTGGTTTTATTTTCAATAATACGAGATAATATTTTATATGTTTTTGAACGAATATCATCTTCGTTTTTTACAAATCTACCTTGGAGATCTAGGAGCAAGGAAAAAGTATCCCTTTCCAAATCAAGAGAAAATTTTAAGTACTCTCTAACATTAGTAGTTTTCGTTATATATGTTTTTTTATTAAACTCATTTATTAAAAATGACATTTTATCATATATTCCAAAATTTATATCTTCAGGATTTTTATCAGCAATTTCCGATTTTAATTTTTTATAATACAATATTGTTTCATTAGTTTCTTTAATAAAAACTTTTGACATTATTTCTATTCTAGGAGAAACATATTTATCATTGACTATATCTTCGTAAATTGCCCTTCTTCTAATTGTAATAGTTATAGCTTTGTCAATCAGATCTATAATGTTATATCCCATAGTATCTTGCCTCAATCCTTCTGTACCGTATTATAATGATAACACATGTAACTTGTTTTTACATCGGAATATATTAACAAAAATATTATCTTGATTCCGTAACTAGAAGAGTTTCTAGTGGTGGAGTACCATTCAAATCACCTAGGGCATAAATAGTATAGTAAGTGTTAGCTAAAAGTTGGACATTTGGAACGGTGAGAGCTGGGTTTGTAGTTCCAGTAGGAATAACATTGAACGAGTATGTTCCAGGAGGAATACATGCATAATCTGTAATATCTTTAAAACCTACATTATTAAATACTTTAGTGCCATCTGTAAGTACTATGTCAACCTTGGGTGCAGTAGGTGATAAATGGATAAATCTTATACAGGCTCTTCCAAAATTTTGATTAACAATTGGTTCTGGTATAGGGTAAAGACTTATATCGGGTAGTTTTCCTATGATGGCTAAATTAAATATAGTGTTTTTAGGAACATTCACAGTTGTATCTATAACAGGATTTGTGGTTTTTCCTGTGGGATAAACCTTAATATTATAGTTTCCAGGAATCACGGGGACATAAGGTGATAATTGTTTATATGCAAGGTTTTTAATTATGAGATTTTCGTTTGCATAAACATCTACAACAGGTGCATTTGGAGATGCGTGAAATACCCTTATATAAGAATTAGGAGTAGGAATTTCTGATCTGTAGCAATTGTTGCTGGACATGTTTCCATATGGATAGTTGAACATAAATATAATCTCCTTTATATTTTTAACC
This sequence comes from uncultured Clostridiaceae bacterium, assembly GCA_963725425.1. Taxonomy (GTDB): domain Bacteria; phylum Bacillota; class Clostridia; order Clostridiales; family Clostridiaceae; genus Clostridium_I. The sequence continues at coordinate 389,286 of CAVRYJ010000031.1, read as the reverse complement.
ATTACTATAATATGAATGTGACATTAAAATGTGTATAATTTTATCATTATGGTTTATGCTAAAACAATATTATCGTAATCTTAATGGGGATTTTCAGTAGTGTTTTCCCTTGTTATTTTATTTAAGATGATTTATAATATAATTGAACGAATAATATGCTTTAATAATAAAAAAACGTTCGTAAAAAAGTGGTAAGGAGAATATTATATGAGCGATAGGGTTAGAAGAATATTTGTAGAGAAAAAGAAAGGCTTTAACGTGGAAGCAAGTGAATTATTCCATGATATTAAAGAAAATCTTAATATTAAAGGTTTAAAAGACCTGAGAATAGTAAATAGATATGATGTTTGTGAGATATCAGATAATGAATGGGAAGATGCTAAAAAAATAATATTTTCAGAACCAGTAGTTGATAACATATATGAAGAACAGTTTGAAATAGGTGAAGGCAGTTCGGCTTTTGCAGTGGAATTCTTGCCAGGTCAATATGACCAAAGAGCAGATTCCGCAGCTCAATGTATTAAAATATTATCACAAAATGAAAAATCTAATGTGGCAAGTGCCAAAGTTTACATATTAAGCGGAGATATTAATGAAAAAGAAATAGAAAAAATTAAAAAATATAGTATAAATCCTGTAGATTCAAGAGAAGCCAATTTTAATAAGGTAGAGAGTATTGAAAATATAGTTGAGCTTCCAAGTGATGTTAAAATATTAAATGGGTTTACAGAAATGAATGATGAAAAGCTTGAAGAGTACCGCACAGCAGAAGGACTTGCAATGAGCTTTGACGATATTAAGTTCTGCGCAGAATATTTTAGAGCTACAGAAAAAAGAGATCCTAGTTATACAGAGATAAAAGTTATCGATACTTATTGGTCTGATCACTGTCGGCATACAACTTTTGCTACTGAAATTGAAAATGTAAAATTTGAAACTGGTAGCTATAATAAGGTTATAGCTAAGGTTTATGATGATTATTTGGATGTTAGGAAAGATATATATAAAGATGAAAAAAGAAAAATTTGTCTTATGGATATGGCACTTATAGCAATGAAGGAAATCAAGAAAAATGGAAAACTTAAAGATCTTGATACCTCAGATGAAATTAATGCGTGCAGCATTGAAACTGAAATCAAGGTAAACGGTAAAAAAGAAAAATGGTTAGTTATGTTTAAAAATGAAACACATAATCATCCAACTGAAATTGAGCCTTTTGGTGGTGCAGCAACTTGCATTGGTGGGTGTATAAGAGATCCACTTTCAGGAAGAGCTTATGTCTATCAGGCAATGAGAGTAACAGGAAGTGCAGACCCTAGAACAAAAATTGAGGATACAATACCAGGAAGACTGCCTCAGAGAAAGATTACAACAGGAGCAGCACAGGGGTACAGTTCTTATGGTAATCAAATAGGTCTTGCAACAGGTCAGGTAACAGAAATCTATCATGAAGGTTACGCAGCAAAAAGAATGGAAATAGGAGCAGTCATTGGAGCCATGCCAAAGAAAAATGTAGTTAGGAAGAAACCATTAGCTGGAGATATTATCATACTTCTTGGTGGAAGAACTGGTCGTGATGGTTGTGGTGGAGCTACAGGAGCTTCAAAAGAGCATGACGAAAAATCATTAGCAACTTGTGGTGCAGAAGTTCAAAAGGGTAATGCGCCTACAGAGAGGAAATTACAAAGACTGTTCAGAAATGTAGAAGCTAGTACTTTAATTAAAAAATGCAATGACTTTGGTGCAGGTGGAGTTTCTGTTGCCATAGGAGAACTTAGTGATGGTCTTGATATAAATCTAGATTTAGTTACGAAAAAATATGAGGGGCTTGATGGAACAGAACTTGCTATTTCAGAATCCCAAGAAAGAATAGCTGTAGTTGTAAACAAGGAAGATGCCGAAAAGTTTATACAATTAGCTCTTAATGAAAATTTAGAGGCAAAAAAGTAGCAGTTGTAACTGAAGAACCTAGACTTAAATTAAGTTGGAGAGATAAGTACATTGTAGATATTAGTAGAGCCTTTTTGGATACAAATGGAATAACACAAAAAGCAGATGTATTTGTTAAAGAACCTGATAAATCAAAGGATTATTTTAAAATTAATGATAATATAAAAAATGTGAAGAGCAAGATTATAGAAACATTTAGGGATTTAAATATTTGCAGTCAAAAAGGTCTAGTTGAAAGATTTGATAGCACAATTGGCGGCAACACTATACTTCTACCATTTGGAGGTAAATACCAAATGACTCCTTCAGAAGCCATGGCGGCAAAGCTTCCAGTTTTAAATGGAGATACTGAGACTGCTACATTAATGTCTTTTGGATTTAATCCAAATATTTCATCTTGGAGTCCATTCCATGGTGCTTTATATGCAGTAATAGAGTCAGCTTCAAAAAATGTTGCATGCGGAGGAGACTACAGTAACATAAGATTAACTTTCCAAGAATATTTTGAGAGATTAGGAAAAGAACCAGAAAGATGGGGAAAACCTTTTTCAGCACTCCTTGGAGCTTTTTATGCACAGAGAATGCTTGAAATACCTGCAATAGGTGGAAAAGATAGTATGTCAGGTACTTTTAAGGACATTAACGTACCTCCTACTCTTGTAAGTTTTGCTGTAAATATAGTTAACTCAAAAGTTGTAGTATCTCAGGAATTCAAAAAAATTGGTAGTCATGTTGTGGTTATTCCTATAATAAGGGATGAAGATGAGTTACCTAATTTCAACTTGTTAAAGAAAGGCTATAATAAAGTCCATGAACTTATTGAAGCAAATAAAGTAAACGCATCTTATACAGTAAAACAGGGTGGGGTTATAGAAGCAATTGGCAAAATGGCATTTGGAAATAAAATTGGAGTTACAATTAACGCAAATATAGTGGAAGCTACTTTATTTTCTCCGGACTTTGGTTCAATAATTTTAGAAATATCTCAAAGCGAGAACATAATAACTCTTATGGGAGATACCGAATATTTTGAACTAGGTTTTACAAATGACAAAGAAGATATCATATATAAAGATGTTCGTGTTTCTATTGATGAACTAGTGAAAGCTTGGACTGGAGCTCTTGAACCAATATTTCCAACGGAGGTAGCTACAGAGAATAAAGTCATAAAAACTTTGGAATTTACCGGTAGAAATAGAAAGTCACCAGCCATAAAAAGCACAAAACCCAAAGTATTTATCCCAGTATTTCCAGGAACTAACTGTGAATATGATTCAGAAAAAGCATTTATAAAAGCAGGAGCAGACTGTGAGGTTATGGTGCTTAAAAATCTTGATTCAGCCCTAATTCAAAAATCTGTAGAATATATGGCAAAACAAATTGATAAATCTCAGATTATTATGCTTCCAGGAGGTTTTAGTGCAGGAGATGAACCAGATGGATCTGGAAAGTTTATAGCAGCTGTTCTTAGAAATCCAAGGGTGGCTGAGAGCATTATGAAACTATTAAATCAGCGAGATGGTTTAATATTTGGAATATGTAATGGCTTCCAGGCACTTATTAAACTAGGACTTGTTCCATTTGGAGAAATAAGAGATATAAATGAAGAGTGTCCTACATTAACATATAACAAAATAGGAAGACATGTATCTACAATGGTTAACACTAAGATTGTTTCTGTAAAATCACCTTGGTTATCTGGTGTAAATGTCGGCGACATTCATGCTATTCCTGTTTCACATGGAGAGGGAAGATTTGTTGGAAAAGATCAGGTAATAAAAACTTTATTCGAAAATGGACAGATTGCAACTCAATATGTAGATTTTGCTGGAAAACCAAGCTACGATATAAAATTTAATCCTAATGGTTCTATGTCTGCTATAGAAGGTATAACAAGTCCAGATGGAAGAGTTTTTGGTAAGATGGGTCATAGTGAAAGAATTGGAGAAAATGTGGCTATAAATATTTCAGGAAATAAAGATCAAAAAATATTTGAATCCGGAATTAAATATTTCAAATAATTACAATATATTCACAAAAACGAAAATATTTCACCGGAATAACGAATGAAGAAGTTATAAAACACTATAACATACGTTTATATACGAATGTTATAGCACTTTCAACCTAAATTGTATTGACTTTTTAAAATACTAATGTTAATATTTACTTATGGAAAACAAAATAATATGTATCCATATAATCCTGATAATTGGTTTGGGAGTATCTACAGAAAGCCGTAACTTTCTTACTATGGGTAAATTTATTATAGTAGATTAGATTATTATATTTATATCTACTAATTGGCTACTCTGCAGATGAATTTACTCATTCAATTTGCGGAGTTTTTTAAATTTTAGGGGGTATTTTTTATGAAAGTAGCTATTATTTTTGGAAGTAAATCAGATGTGGATAAAATGAAGGGTGCTGCAAACGCACTGAAAGAATTCGGGGTTGAATATAGTGCACACATTTTATCAGCCCACAGAGTTCCAGAAAAATTGGTGGAGGTAATTCATAATTTAGAGAAAGAAAATTATGAATGTATTATAGCAGGAGCAGGACTTGCAGCACATCTACCTGGTGTAATTGCATCTCATACAATACTACCAGTTATAGGAGTGCCAATAAATGCGGCATTAAACGGAATGGATTCACTTTTAGCTATAGTTCAGATGCCTAAGGCAATTCCAGTTGCTACAGTTGGAATAAACAACAGTTACAACGCAGGCATGCTAGCAGTTCAAATGTTAGCATTAAAATATCCTGATTTACAAGAAAAGTTAATTTTATATAGAAAAGATATGAAAAGTAAATTTATTAGTGAAAACGAAGAAGGAGTGGACTTATAATGGAGAAAAAAGAATTGTTATATGAAGGAAAAGCAAAACAGGTATATGCTACAGAAAACCCAGACGAGGTAATAATGTATTACAAGGATGATGCAACGGCATTTAACGGAGTAAAAAAAGGTCAGATAGAAGATAAAGGTGTGCTTAACAATAGCATAACTACTATGTTATTTGAACTTGTAGAAAAAAACGGAGTAAAGACACATTTTATTAAAAAATTAGATGAGAGAAATCAGCTTTGTAAAAAGGTTCAAATAGTTCCACTTGAAGTAATAGTTAGAAATGTTGCAGCTGGTAGTATGGCTAAAAGACTTGGTCTTGAAGAAGGGTCACCTTTAAAGACTACAGTATTTGAAATATGTTATAAAGAAGATAAGTATGACGATCCATTAATAAATGATACCCATGCAGTTGCAATCGGTCTTAGTACATTTGAAGAATTAAAAACTATATATTCAATGACTAGTAAGATAAATGAAATACTTAAAGAGTTTTTCTTAAAACAAGATATCAAACTTATTGATTTTAAAATTGAATTTGGAAGATATAATGGGGAAATACTATTAGCGGATGAAATATCACCAGACACTTGTAGATTATGGGATGCAAAAACTAATGAAAAATTAGACAAAGATAGATTTAGAAGAGATATGGGCAGTGTAAAGGAAGCTTACGTTGAAATATTAAAAAGAATTACAGGAAAGTAATTAGGCTTTATCAAAAAAAGTAACAAGCCAGTATGTTAGTATATTTGACTTGTTATTTTATTTCAGATGTCTTATAAAGAGAGGGAGTATACTTTGATAGATCTAGAGCAAGATAAATTTAAAGAAGAATGTGGTGTTTTCGGAATATTCTCAAACAAAAATATAGATGTATCTCATTTAACATATTACGGACTATATGCTCTTCAACACAGAGGGCAAGAGAGCGCAGGTATTGCAGTATGTAATGATGGTAAAATTAATATTCAAAAAGGTATGGGGCTTGTAACAGATGTATTTAATACAGAAAATTTAGATAAAATGCCTGGAAATGCTGCAATTGGTCATGTTAGGTATTCAACAACAGGTGGAAGTAACGTTGTTAATGCTCAACCAATACTCAGTAACTACAAATTAGGGTCCATTGCCATTGCTCATAACGGTAATTTGGTAAATGCAGATGTTATAAAAGAATTGTTAGAGGATGCTGGAACACTATTTCAAACTTCAATAGACACTGAAGTTATACTAAATTTAATTGCAAGAAATACAAAAAATGTATAGAAAATGCTGTTTATGATACTATGCAAGCTATTAAAGGTTCCTACGCCATTGTAATTTTAACTAAGGATAAGTTAATTGGAGCTCGCGATCCTAATGGTATACGACCTCTCTGTATAGGTAAATTGGATGATAGTTATATTATATGTTCAGAAAGTTGTGCTCTTGATACAGTTGGAGCAGAATTGGTAAGAGATGTTAATCCTGGAGAAATTGTAATAATAGATAAAGATGGAATCAAAAGTATAAATTTTGCAGAAAAAACCAAGTGCGAAACATGTGCTTTTGAGTACATATATTTTGCAAGACCGGACAGTGTTATTGACGGAATAAGCGTGTACAATTCAAGGGAATTAGCTGGAGAACAGCTTTATATTGACTCACCTGCAGAAGCAGATATAATAATTGGGGTTCCTGACTCAGGACTTGCAGCAGCGGCAGGTTATGCAAAAGCATCGGGAATTCCATATGGTATGGGTATTATTAAAAACAAATATGTTGGGAGAACCTTTATAGCGCCAACCCAGGAACTTAGGGAAAAGGCTGTATCTGTGAAACTAAATCCTTTAAAGGTCAACATAGAAGGAAAAAGGGTTGTTATTGTAGATGATTCTGTTGTAAGAGGAACTACTAGTAAACAACTTGTAGATTTACTTAGAAAAGCAGGTGCTAAGGAAGTTCACTTTAGAGTGTCATCTCCTGTTGTAAAATATCCATGTTATTTCGGAATAAATATTTCATATAGAAAAGAGCTTATAGGTTCTTATAAGACAGTAGAAGAAATAAGAGACTTTATAGGAGCTGATAGTCTTGGATATCTGAGTATAGATTCTCTTTTAAAAACTTTGGGTGAAGATAAAAAATATTGCCTTGGTTGTTTCAAAGGAGTTTATCCTATTTCAGCACCAATTGAAGTTGACAAGGATAGATTGGATAACTAATTTTGAAAGGTTGTGTACTTAATGGTAACTTATAAGGATGCTGGTGTAAGTATTGAAGAAGGTTATAAAACTGTAAGTAAGATAAAAAGTTATGCTGAGAAAACATATACAAATGGAGTTTTAAATAATCTAGGTAGCTTTGCAGGAATGTTTGCCATGGGAAATTACAAAAACCCAGTACTGGTTTCCGGTACTGATGGCGTCGGAACAAAACTTGCAATAGCATTCAAAATGAAAAAATATGATACGGTTGGAATTGACTGTGTTGCAATGTGTGTTAATGATATATTATGCCATGGAGCAAAACCACTATTTTTTCTTGATTATATGGCTTGTGGGAAGCTTTCTTCTGAAACTGCTTCACAAATAGTAAAGGGTGTTTCTGAAGGATGTTTGCAAGCTGACAGTGCACTTATAGGTGGAGAGACAGCAGAAATGCCAGGCTTTTATAAAGAAGGAGACTATGATTTAGCAGGATTTTCAGTAGGAGTAGTTGAAAGAGAGAAAATCATAGACGGAAGCAAAATTGAAGATAAAGATGTACTTATAGGAATCGCATCTTCTGGCCTTCACAGTAATGGATTTTCACTAGTTAGAAAATTAATACCTGATATAGATATTGATTTCTTTAGCAAAAAAATAGGTGAAGTTCTTTTAGTGCCAACAAAAATATATGTAAAACCTATACTTAAGCTTATGGAAAAATTCAAAATAAAAGGTATGGCACATATAACTGGTGGTGGATTTTATGAAAATATTCCAAGAATGTTTAAAGGAAATTTTACAGCTGTAATAAGCAAAGATAGCTATGAACTTCCTGAAATATTCAAGTATTTAATGACTCTTGGAGTTACAGAAGAAGATATGTACCATACATTTAATATGGGTATTGGTTTCGTGTTGTGTGTAAAGAAAACGGATAAAGAAGCTATACTTAGAAATTTAGAAGAACTTGGAGAAAAAGCCTTTGAAATTGGTCATATTGAAGCAGGAGGCAGCGGTGTATGTTTAAAATAGCAGTACTTATTTCAGGTGGAGGAACTAATTTACAATCTGTAATTGATAAGGTTCAGTCTGGATATTTAAATTGCAAAATTGAAATAGTAATCAGTGATAGTGAAAAGGCTTATGGGATTAAAAGAGCGGAGCAGAATAAACTAGAGACAGTAGCTCTTTCTAAAAAACAATATGGTGATAAACTATCTGATGAGATTTTAAAAATAGTGGTGACTAGAGACGTGGATTTAATTGTGACAGCAGGTTTTCTTTCTATATTAAAAGGTGAACTATTAAGAAAATATAAAAACAGAATAATAAACATTCATCCATCATTGATACCAGTTTTTTGTGGCAAAGGAATGTATGGATTAAATGTACATAAAGCAGCTATAGAATACGGAGTTAAGGTTTCAGGGTGTACAGTCCATTTTGTGGATGAAGGAACAGATACTGGACCAATAATAATACAAAAAGCTGTACCTGTCTTTTCTAGCGATTCAGCAGAAATTTTGCAGAAGAGGGTACTAGAACAAGAACATGTTGCACTTCCTGAGGCTATAAAGCTTATTTCAGAATGTAAGGTTTTAGTTGACAAAAGACGTGTAATTGTTAGAAACTAGGGAGCTAAATAATCTAAATGATTATTTAGGGCAGTATGAGAATTTCAAGGAGGATAAATAATCTAAATGATTATTTAGGGCAGTATGAGCACTTCAAGGAGGAAATACAATGATAAAAAGAGCATTGATAAGTGTTTTTAATAAAGATAATATTTTAAAGCTTGCTACATTTCTGAGAGAAAAGGACATAGAAATCATATCTACTGGAGGAACTTTCAAATATTTAAAGGACAATGGCATTGCTGTTACTGAAGTTTCAGAAATTACGGATTTTCCTGAGATGCTTGACGGAAGAGTTAAGACTCTACATCCTAAAATTCATGGTGGAATATTAGCTATAAGAGATAATAAGGAGCATATGAACACAATTAAAAAATATGGTATAAGGCCTATTGATATGGTAGTGGTCAATCTTTATCCTTTCTTTGATAAAGTTCAAGAGGATTTAACTTTTGAGGAAAAAATAGAATTTATAGATATAGGTGGACCTACAATGATAAGGGCCGCTGCTAAAAACTTTAAGGACGTAACTGTATTAACTGACGTAAATGATTATAATCAGGTTATGGAAGAGATTGCTGAAAAGGGCGATGTGGATTTTGATAAGAAAAGAGTACTTGCAGGAAAAGTATTTAATCTAATGTCGGCTTACGATGCAGCAGTTAGCAAATTTTTACTCGGTAAAGAAGTTTATCCCGAATATTTAAACATGTCATATAAAAAAGTTATGGATTTAAGGTATGGTGAGAATCCACATCAAAGTGCAGCCTATTATGTATCTACTTCAACTAAAGGTGCTATGAAGGATTTTCAGCAACTTAATGGTAAACAACTTTCATTTAATAACATAAGGGATATGGACATTGCTTGGAAGGTAGTATGTGAATTTGAAGAGCCAATGTGCTGTTCAGTTAAACATAATACACCCTGTGGTGCTGCAATAGCAGACAATATATATGACGCATATCTTCGTACTTTTTCTTGCGATGAGGTTTCTATTTTTGGTGGAATAGTTGCAGTTAACAGAACGCTAGATTTAAAAACTGCTGAGGAACTTGGAAAGATATTTTTAGAAATAGTAATTGCACCAGACTTTGACAGTAAGGCATTAGGGTTTTTGAAGAAAAAGAAAAATCTAAGAGTTATAAAAGCATCAATAAAACCTGAAGATACAAGGGAATATGCAAAGGTTGACGGTGGAATATTAGTTCAGGGGTCAGACGATAAACTTATAGAGAAAATAAAATATGTAACTGAAAAAAAACCAACAGAAGCACAGATGAAAGATTTGATTTTTGGAATGAAAGTTGTAAAGTATGTAAAATCAAATGCTATAGTAGTAGTTAAAGATGGAATGGCAAAAGGAATTGGTGGCGGTCAAGTAAACAGAATCTGGCCAACAATAGATGCGCTTGACAGAGCAAAAGACGGTGTGGTACTTGCATCAGATGCGTTTTTCCCATTTGGTGATATAGTAGGAGAAGCAGCAAAATATAATATTCAAGCTATTATTCAGCCGGGGGGCTCAATAAGAGATAAAGAATCCATAGATGCTTGCAATGAAAAAGGTATAGCAATGGTATTTACAGGAATAAGACACTTTAAGCATTAGATAATTAGGGGCTATTTTTAAATATATATACAAGCAACATATAATAATTAGGCAGTATGATGTAAAATAGACTAGCGTACTGACTAGTCTATTTTACATCATATATCGATAAAAGGATGTGAGGAATTGAAGGTATTAGTTATTGGAAATGGTGGCAGGGAACATGCCATGGCGTGGAAAATATCATTAAGTGAAATGGTTGACAAAATCTATTGTGCTCCTGGTAATGGAGGAACGTCAATGGAAGACAAATGTGAAAACGTGCCTTTAGACACTATTGAAGAATTGTTACTCTTTGCAAAACAGGAGAAAATAGATCTAACGGTAGTTGGACCAGAAGTTAAGCTTGTTCAGGGAATAGTAGATATATTTAAAGCAAACGGTCTAAAGATATTCGGACCTTCAAAACATGCATCACAACTTGAAGGCAGTAAATCATTTTCTAAAGATTTTATGAAAAAGTATGGGATTAAAACTGCATCTTATGAAGTTTTTCAAGATATTAATCTTGCAAAGAGTTATGCTAAAAACGCTGAATATCCATTGGTTGTAAAAGCAGATGGTCTAGCCGCTGGTAAAGGTGTTGTAATATGTGCGTCATCAGAAGAAGCTATAAAAGCATTAAATGAATTTATGGTAGATGATGTATTTAAAGGCGCTGGTAAAACTGTAGTTTTTGAGGAATTTTTGGACGGGGTAGAGGCGTCGATTCTTTCTGTCACGGACGGAAACGTTATAATTCCATTTATATCAGCTAAGGATCATAAGCAGGTTTTTGATAAAGATCTAGGGCCAAATACAGGGGGAATGGGAGCAATAGTTCCTAATCCATACTGTACGCCAGAGGTTCTAAAAGAATTCCATGAAAAAATATTAATGCCAACACTTCAAGGAATTAAAGCAGAAAAAATGGACTATTGCGGTATTATATTCTTTGGGATAATGATAACTAAAAAAGGAACATATCTTTTGGAATACAACGTAAGGCTAGGTGATCCAGAAACTCAAGCAGTACTTCCACTCATGATTAGTGACTTTACGAAAATTATGTTAAGTTCCATTGACGGAAAGTTAAAAGATATTAAAATTCAATGGAAAAAGGGGAGCGCCTGCTGCGTGGTTTTAGCCTCAGGAGGTTATCCGGCAAAATATGAAACTGGAAAAATCATTGAAATTAAAAATGCTAAAAGCAAACTATTTGTAGCTGGAGCAGTTGACGTGGCAGGAATACTAAAGACAACAGGCGGTAGAGTTATTGCTCTAGTTAATACTGCAGAGACTCTAGAAAAGGCAACTAAGGCTACTTATGAGGATATAGACAACATACATTTTGAAGATATGTATTACAGAAAAGATATAGGAACATTATACAGATAAAAAAGGCTATCTAAAAATGATTTTAATCACTTTTAGATAGCCTGTGCTTTAAATTCTAAATTTATCTACTGACTTTATTAAAGTGTTTGACATGGTTGATTGGTTTTCCATAGATATATTAGTATCCTGGAAAGTTGCAGAAATTTCAGTAAGACTATCAGAAATCCCATCTGTAGAAGTTGTTATTATTCCAGACATTTCCGCAAGACTTTCAATTACTTTACTAATATTTTCAAGGGATTTGTCTACTAATTTAGCCGAGTTACTTACTTCTGTAGATATATTATTCATGAATTTCGCATCATCTTCATATTGATCCGCAGAGTGAATTAATAGTTTATAATCAGATTGAACATCTTTATCAATAAAACTTAAAACCTCTTGAGAGCTTTTTGAAAGATTATCAAATACCATTTTAACTTCCGTTACTAAATTCTCTATATTTGAAATAGCATCGGAGGATTGTTCTGCAAGTTTTCTTACTTCCTCGGCAACAACAGCAAAGCCTTTACCTTGCTCACCTGCTCTAGCAGCTTCAATTGCAGCATTAAGTGCAAGTAAATTTGTTTGAGATGCAATACTACTTATTGTATCTGCCATCAATTGAATATCGTCTACTATTTTACCAGCTTCTATTGCTCTTAATATATTGTCTTGTTTTTCATTATATGTATTATTGGTATTTTCAAGTGATTGATTAATTTTAGCTTTCATGTCAACTGCTCTAGCTTTCATATCACTAGAAGAATCAATTGCCGTTTTTGCCTTATTTAGAAGAGAAGTTGTTATCTCAACAATTTCTTCGGTTGAAGAATTAGCTTTTTTCGAACCACTATTTAAATCTACGGCAACATCAGATAATTTAATTGAAGATGAGTTTATATCGTTAACCTTATCAGCAGAGGTTTTTGATGAAGCAAGTAGAGTATCACTAGAATCATTAATGGTTTCTGAACAATCTACTATATTAGATATCATAGATTTTATATTTGAAACGGCTAAGTTTAGTGAGTTCCCTAGATTACTAATTTCATCATTTCCTTTAAAATCCATTTCATTAGTTAAATCACCATTGCTAAGTTTTTCAGTATAGGCCATTACTTTTCTAAGCCTTCTTAAAACTAACCTGTCATAAACAAATACTATAATAAAAACTGTGATTACTATGCTAATTGCTGATGATACGATAACGCCAACTGTTCCATTTAAAAAATTAGTGGACATTCCTGTATTTTTAAGTGTATTTCTTCCAGCATATATACCCTTATTAACCAATTGTCCAATGTAAGAACTAAAAATTTGAACGATTACAACAGCTACCACTAATTTAAATGTTATTGAATTTACTGTTTTATTTATTACTTTTTCTTTCAAATTCATGATTTTTCCCCCATTTATGCTAATAAATTATTGATGATATTATGATTTTATTATAAAAACAGTGATTTTACAAGTAAATTAAAGTTTTGTGTGACAATTATTTTCTGTCTTCTGGGTTAAAAAATTCATCTATTATCTTTTCAGACATTCTAATGTTTGTATTTGCATTTTCAATGAGCATAAATACAAGTAAAATAAGGCGATTTTTCTCGTTTTCACCTTTGGGCACATTACTGGTTTTATCTTTTATATCATCCATTAGGGTATCAAGCTTATCGCCAAAATTTTCTAGGTGTGTTTTCTTCATAGCCAAAAAAACATCGTACAACTCTTCAAGAGAAAGCATGTCTTTATCTTGAGAGGTTATGTCTTCAACAATTGGTTTAAATACCTTGCTTATATCTGAGAGGGAAAGACTCTGTTTTAAATTATAAATGAGGCATAACAATATTATTTGATTTTTATTGTATTTTTTGCTTTTAACAGGTGAAAATATCTTTGCCTTAGCATAATTGTTTATCATTGTTTTTGTCATTATTTTATCTTCAAGGTTTCGTTTAGTTGAGCTTAATTTATCTTCAAATAAAGTTGTTACCTGGTCCATATATAAATCTAGGTTTGGAATATCTTGAAGAGTTATATCTGTAAAGTCAGTAACTTCTGATATTAAAGAAGCAAAATCTATACTTTTATCGTTCATAAAATCATCCTTTCTATACATAAATATTAGTATTATTTATTATGTATATATACATAATACCAAAGTATTTAACAATTTAAAATATGCACAACAATATACATAAAACACGAACTGAAAATATATATTAAAATTAACGAAATTACTATTGAAATATTAACATAAGTAATATAATATGTATACATAACAATAAATAGTTTTGATAACTACATATTATAATATGCATATATATATATATACAATAGGGGAGAGGATATTATGTTTAGTAAATTTAGAGATCCAGTTAGTGGACTAACACATCTATTTGGAATGCTTGTATCTATAGTCGGGTTAGTAGTTCTTGTTAACATCTCATTAAAGTTAAATAATGGAATATATGTAATTGCTTCAATGACTTTTGGAATAAGTTTGATATTACTTTATAGTGCAAGCTCCATATATCATCTGACTTATGCTTCTGAAAAAGTTATTAAGGTATTAAGAAGAATAGACCATTCTATGATATTTGTCTTGATTGCAGGAAGTTACTCGCCTTTGTGTCTTATATCATTAAAAGGGAGAGTAGGTTATAGCATATTGGCAATAATATGGACAGTAGCTATTCTTGGAATATTGATTAATAATTTATGGTTCAGTGTGCCAAGATGTATTACAACAATTGTATATGTGGCTATGGGATGGCTTGTAGTAGTTGCTTTTTACCCCTTGTCAAAGGTTATGCCGTTTACAGGAATAATGTGGCTTGTAATGGGTGGAGTTCTTTACACCGTAGGAGGAATAATATATGCGCTAAAAATTCCTAAAGTTAAAAATAAGTATTTTGGTTTTCATGAAATTTTTCATATTTTCGTAATGCTAGGGAGTCTTTGCCATTATTGGTTTGTATTAAAGTATATTATTCTGACATAAGCATGAATATTAAGTCCTGTGGTAGATGAACGGAATAGAGTTATAGATAAATTTAAAATATAATTGTAAGTTGAACCAAGAAAAATTACATGGTATAATAACACTAGGTGATGGAGTTCACCTTTAAATGCTTATTATGGATTTTCAAAAAATAACTAGTTTTGCTAGTGTTTTTTTAAGATGACTTAGCTGATGACTCCTATGGGTTTTGGTACCTATAGGAGTTTATTTTATTTTAAATGATTAAACTGGGGGATGAGAATGAAAAAATATTTATATGTTGGATTTTTGGATTTTTGGAACAATACTTAGATTTGCAATTAAAAATATTAAATTTAAATATATAGGTCCGCTTCCAATAAATACTTTGGTAATTAACCTATCAGGGAGTTTTGCATTAGCTTTTGTATTTGCATTGGTGTTAAAGCTAAAGAATTTTAGTGAGGAACTTAAGCTTGGTATAACTACAGGTTTTATTGGAACATACACTACCTTTGCGACCTTTTGCAAGGATATTTATGGATTAGTGGAAAACAATAACTATGGTTACGCTTTATTATATGTTGTTTTATCCATAGGAATAGGAATTATTGCTATGGTTTTAGGTGAAAATATAGCTAAAATGATTAAGGGTAAGGGTAAAGAAGATGAAGAAGATATTAGTGAAGAGGCGTAGAGGAGCAGAAATATGGAATATATATTAGTTGGCATGGGCGGTATATTTGGAAGTATAACTAGGTATTCTATTGGTAAATTCACCAGTAAAAGGTGCAATGGTGATTTCCCAGTAGGTACTTTTATAATAAATATAACAGGTGCAGTTCTACTTGGTATTATTTCTGCAAAAGTTGTTAATAATACGTTGTACTCATTTTTAGGTGATGGAATTTTAGGAGGATTTACAACCTTTTCCACATTTATGTATGAGGGTTTTAACTTGTTTAAGGAGAGAAAAAAGCTGAATGCTTTTACCTATATGGTTTTATCTGTTTTACTTGGAGTGGTCTTCTATGGATTTGGATTCAACGCTAGTAGGTTAATATAAGATTATGAAATTAAATTTTGTTTATGCAGATAAAACCATAGAATTTAATGTATTATATTCAAGTAGGAAAACTATAAAAATAGCTATTGAAGCACCTGAGACTATAATTGTTACTGCACCTTTTGGAGTGCCCCACTCTTTAATTATTAATTGTGTAAAGGAAAAGGCACCATGGCTTCTAAAAAAGTTATATATGTTTAAAAATATGGAAATAAAACCTAAACATGAATATAAAAGTGGAGAAATGTTTTTATATTTAGGTGAAAAGGTTAAATTACAACTTAAAATAAGCCAAGGGCAAGAAAATGTTAACTTTGAATTTGGCATACTTTATGTAACAGTTTCAGAGGAAAATAAGGATTCAATCAGGGATGCACTAGAACTTTGGTATAGGGAAAAAACTCTAGAAAAAGTAATAGACAGGGTTAGATATTACCAAAAATATTTTGATGAAATACCAAGAAATATAAGAGTTAAGCAGCAAAAAAAACGATGGGCGAGTTGTACTTACTATAATGACATATTATTTAATTGGAGATGTTCCATGGCAAAAGATACAGTGATTGATTATATAGTGGTTCACGAGATGTGTCATATGGTTCACAAGGATCATTCTAAAAACTTTTGGGGTTTAGTTGCTAGCATTTTACCAAGTTATCATGTGCAGGAAGAATGGCTTAAAACCAATGGAGAAAGTATGCAAATATAGAGCAAGTGACAAGTGACAAGTGGGAAGTGACAAGCTAATAGACCCCCTCAAGAAGCTGGACTACACACTCGAATGAAGGTAGAATAAAAAAGTAGTGTTTAGGGGGTAAATTATGACTACTAGATTTACAAGAAAGTTCACAGAAGAAGAGAGAGTTGCAATTGTTGAAGAAGCTTTGGAATACGGGAGTAATGCTTTAGTTGCAGCAAAGCATGAGCTTAATCCTGGTCAAGTTGCAAATTGGAAAGGTAATTATAGAAGATATCAACAGACACTGAAGCCGAAGGAACCAAAAGAAGAGAACATCATTGTAAATTACAAAACTGAGTACAAGAAATTAATTGATGAAAATAAGGAAAAAGATTTAGAAATAGCAATATTAAGAGATCTACTAAAAAAAAAGAAGACGATATAGACTACTACGAATATGCTGAACAATGTATTTCTTGTGGAGCGCCAGTGATTGCTATTATTAGAATACTAGGGCTAAAAAAGTCAACGTATTATCGAAGACAAAAGGTTATAGCAGAAGGCGATAAGCCGGTTAGAAGGGAAAATGGTATTATACCAGGATTTAGTTATAATCTTAATAATGTAAAAATAAATGACTTAGAAATACAGAAATATATAAGTAAAATAAAATCTGAAGAGTTTGGTAGACATTATGGATACAAGAAAGTATCATCTGTACTTAAGCGAAAATATTGTTTAAAGATAAATAAGAAAAAGGTTTATAGATTAATGAATTCAATGGGAATGTTAAGAGATAAAATGGAGCGTGTTAGCAAATATAAACGTATTTGTAAAAACCATTTAATTAATCATTCCAATGGATTATGGGAGATGGATACAAAATATATTTATATTGCAGGCACACGTCAGGTGGCTTATTTGACCTCAATAATAGATGTGTTTGACCGAAACATTGTATCTTGTAAAATGTCGCTCTCTGCCAATACTGAGACAGCTCAGGAAGTGATGCTTGCCGCATTATATAATAGGGACATTAAAAATAGTGTGACAGGACTTACAATGCGGACAGATAATGGGTCACAGTTTATCGCACATAAATTCGAAAAAATGTGTATAAAGGAAAACTTAATACACGAAAGAATCCCTGTGCATAGCCCCAATTATGATGCACATATAGAGTCATATCATAGATACCTTCAAGACGAATGCCTTGCAGGTAGGATATTCAACACTTTAGAAGAAGCAAGGGCTGTTGTCTTTAATTATGTTAATGGTTACAATACTATACGAGTTCATTCATCGATAGATTACAGAACTCCATTTGAGTTCTATAATTTGAAAAATTCAAATTTTAAGAATGAGCTAGTAATTAGATTATAAAGTCCCATCTGAGGGGGCCAATCCGCAAGTTAATGATATTTTGCCTTTGGGCAAAATAAAAACAATATAAAAAAAGAACAATCAATCAAATAATAATATATTTGACTGATTGTTCTGCGTTTACACGGTATTACATTCTGAAATAAGATAATTATTTTAATAGATTATTCTGCCCCAGCAGAAGATGATCCTGAACTTGTCACTTGTTACTTGAAACTTGCCACTGCTTTCCTAGGCTTGTCACTTTTAACTATATTTTTTCAACCGCTTCAAGGATTTCACCTCTTGGAAGGTTGCCTTTTTCCAAAGTTGAATCATCTTTTAGTAACAAATTGGTGTAAAATTCTTTTAGTTTTTCCTTTGCAAAGGAATGAGTATGGGGATTTTCTAGTAGCTCATAAATATTGTCCTCTGCTTTTGAATATTCACCGGAAAGTTCATAGTAAGTGATTAAATCTTTTGAACATTAAGAGGAAGATGAAAATTTTCTAAAGCTAATGAAACATTTTTCATAATGTCCTGGTAACCGGCAACTTCACATTCTAAGTTTGAAGATTTTATATTTAGAATCAAATGAAAAGCTTTCGAATATTTTATATAGGTATCATGGTTGTCATTTCTTTTATCAAATATAATAGCCTCCTCATATAAAAGTGCTGCAGCTATTATGCAGTAGTTGGCATCAAGAGAACCATTTTTTTTCATAAGATTTAGCACATCAGATTCTGACATGGAATTTATCATTATAGAGCTAAGACCAATAAATTTTTTAAAGGAAGTATTAATAAGTGCCAATTTTTCTGTATGCAAATTGTTAATATTTCGTATCTCTTTTATAAGAGAATTGAATTGATCTGATATTTTTACGCTGTAATCATCTTTTATCAAGTGGAACACCTCATTTTCTATGTTTTATAAAATCAAACAAATGGTTTATAATAGATATTATAATATTAAGGCATCATCAAAAAAATAACAAGTCAGTATTTTTGAAATACATTTAGTGTTTTGCATTATTAGATGTTATAATTGTATACTGATTACAGATATTATAATTATACCCCTGTTATAAAGGAAATCCAGAATGGAGAAGTGATTAAATGGAAAGATTGCTTATTTTAGATGGGCACAGTCTTATGTACAGAGCATTTTTTGCAATACCAACCCTTACTAATGCTGAAGGAATAAATACCAATGCTATTTATGGATTTGTGAACATGCTTTTTAAAATGAAAGAGGAGATAAAGCCGGATTATATAGTTACTACATTTGATATGAGGGCCCCAACTTTTAGACATAAAGAATACACGGAATATAAAGCAGGAAGAAAAAAGATGCCTCCTGAACTTGCAGAGCAATTTCCAATAGTTAAGGAACTTTTAGAAAAACTCGCTATTTGTATATTTGAAATTGAGGGCTTTGAAGCAGATGATTTGATAGGAACACTGTCGGTATTTGCAAATAATAATGGCATTGAGACATACATAGTTACAGGAGATAGGGATGCTCTTCAACTTGCAAGAAAAAATGTTAAAGTTGTTATTAACAAAAAAGGCATGTCTGAAAAAGAAATTTACGATGAAGCTAGAATGATTAATGACTATGGTGTAACACCAACACAATTTATTGATGTTAAAGGTCTTATGGGCGATAAATCTGACAATATACCTGGAGTACCGGGAATTGGTGAAAAGACTGCATATAAACTTATACAGGAATATGGATGTATTGAAAATGTATTGATGAATATAGATAAAATTAGTGGAAAAAAACTTAAGGAAAACCTTATGGAATATAGTGAACAGGCGATTTTTAGTAAAAAACTTGCTACAATACTCACAAATGTTCCAATAGAGATTGATCTAAACGAAATAAAATCAAAAGAAAATTATGATGCTAAGGCAGTTAGAGACTTGTTTACAAGATTACAATTTAAGAGTCTGGTAGAAAAAATACCTATCTCAGAAGAAGAAAAAGCAAAAAACGAGATTAAGGTTGATTATAGTACTATTGATAATCTCGAAGGACTAAAAACCATATTTACCTCCATTAAAAACACTGTTTATTGCGTCTTTGAAACATTAAACGAAAATGTATACTCTAAAATAGAAATAAACAAAATTAACATTAACTATGAAAATGAAAATTATGTAATTAATTTTAACCATATATTTAAATTAGAACCTGATGAAACAACAAAACTTTTAAAATATTTATTCGAAAATGAAGATATAAAAAAGGTGATTCATGATGCAAAAGGAGTTTATACAGCACTAAGTAAGCTTGGAATATCACTAAAAGGGTTAGCTTTTGATACTAAGGTAGCGGCATATCTAACAGATGCTTCAAGAGGAGAATATGAGCTTAAAAGTTTAATTAGTGAAATATTGAATATAGATATTACGAGTTGTGAAGAGGTAATAAAAGTTAAGGAAGTAAATTCACTTAAGGAAATCCATGAAAGTTTAGCGACTAAAATTAAACTTCTAAACATGGAGGAACTTTTATATAATGTTGAACAACCATTAATAGAAGTATTAGCAGCCATGGAAGCTAGAGGGTTTAACGTTGATAAAGAGAAGTTATCAGAACTTGGTGTAAAATTTAGCGGTGAAATTCAAAAGACTCAAGATGAAATATATGCTATGGCGGGAGAAGAATTTAATATAAGTTCCCCAAAACAGTTAGGAAAAATATTATTTGAAAAGCTGGATTTACCTGTTATTAAAAAGACAAAGACCGGATTCTCAACTAAGGCAGAAGTTCTATTAAAATTAAGAGATAAACATCCAATCATAGATAAAATAACTTATTTTAGGCAACTTACGAAATTAGATTCTACTTATGTGGAAGGCTTGAAAAATGTGATTGATGTGGATGGTAGGATTCATTCAAGTTTCAATCAAACAGTTACAACTACGGGGAGACTTTCAAGCACGGAACCAAATCTTCAAAATATACCAATAAAATACGAAATGGGAAGAGAAATAAGAAAGGTATTTATTCCAGATCAAGAGGAAAATTCACTTATGTCGGCAGATTATTCACAAATTGAGTTAAGAGTACTTGCACATATTGCTGGCGATGAAAATTTGATAAATGCCTTTAAGGCACATATTGATATACATACTAAAACTGCTTCAGAGGTGTTTAATGTGCCTATTGATGAGGTGACTCCTGCTCTTAGAAGTAATGCTAAGGCAGTTAATTTTGGGATTGTATATGGGATAGGTGAGTTTAGCCTTGCAGAAGACCTTAAGATATCTAGAAAAGAAGCTAAACTGTATATTGATACTTACTTAGAAAGGTATCCAAAGGTAAAACAATATTTGCTAGATATAGTTGCTAAGGCTAAAGAAGATTCTGCTGTAACCACTATACTTAATAGACGACGTGCTATACCTGAAATAAATGCTAAAAATAAAATGGTAGCTTCCTTTGGAGAAAGACTTGCTATGAACACCCCAATTCAAGGTAGTGCTGCAGACATTATAAAAATTGCTATGGTTAAAGTGTATAATAGACTTAAACAAGAGAAATTTAAAACCACTATAGTATTGCAGGTACATGATGAACTTATACTCAATGTATATGAGGAAGAAAAAGAAATGGTAAAAAATATTGTGAAAGAGGAAATGGAAAACACAATAGGACTAAAAGTTCCTCTTGAAGTAGATATAAATGTGGGTAAAACTTGGTATGATGCAAAATAAAATTAAGGATAGAGGTTGAGGGCAATGTTATGTGTTGGACTTACAGGTGGAATTGGAAGTGGGAAAAGCACAGTTTCTATAATGCTTAAAGAAAGAGCAATTCCAGTTATAGATGCAGACGTAATATCAAGAGATATACTTAAATTATATCCAGAAATTATAGATATAATAAAGAAAGAATTTGGCAATGAATTTTTTCTTTTATCTGGAGAGCTTCATAGAAAAAAGTTAGGGGATTTTATATTTAAAGCTCCAGAGAAAAGAATTAAGCTTGAAAATATCATGATTCCATATATAAAAAAAGAAATTAAAAAACATATTGATTTTTATAGTAGTTTAAATGAAAAAATATGTGTTGTAGATGCACCTATACTAATTGAAACTGGCGTGTTCGATGATATGGATTTTAATATACTGATTTGGACTAATAAGGAAATGCAGATTAAAAGGGTAATGAGTAGAGATAAATTTAATATAGAAGAAGTAATGGACAGAATTAATTCTCAAATGTCATTAGACGAGAAAAAAGCTTATGTGGATTTCGTAATTGATAATAGTTTCGAAATAGAAAAAACAGAAAAACAGCTTGAGAATATTCTTAAATTGCTCATTACGCAATAGGAGGAATAAATGAAGTATAAAAATCTACGAATCATATTTTTGCTAATAGTTATTATTGCTTCTGTTACATTGAATATAAAAAACATTGGTAAACATTTTTATACTATTAAATATTCGGATTATGTTTATAAATATTCAACAAAATATAAATTGGATCCATATTTTGTGGCTGCTGTAATCAGAACAGAAAGTAACTTTAACCCTAAGGCAAAATCAAATAAAGATGCTTATGGACTCATGCAAATCACTTCATCTACAGGGCAGTGGGCTGCGACACAAATGGGAATCAAGAACTTCGCTTCAAATAATTTGTATGATCCTGAATATAATATAAATATGGGATGTTGGTATTTAGGCAATTTAAGAGATGAATTTAAAGACTTAGATATTGTGGCAGCTGCATATAATGGTGGTAGCACAAATGTAAGAAAATGGCTTGGCAGTGCAAAACATTCAACAGATGGAAAACTTCATTATATACCTTTCCCAGAAACTGATAAATACGTGAAGCGAATAAGATTTAGCCACAATATGTATAAATGGCTTTATGGAAAATGACACCATCAACTTTTAACTTTTTCATACTATATTCCTAAATGAATTAAGAGAAGCAGTATGGTAAGGTACGTGAAAGAGACTATTCGAGCGAACTTTAGAAAGACTTAGGTTACCGTTTGTTAAATTCCGTCAAGAAACCTTTATTGTTTGAGCATAGCGAGTTTAAAGGTTTTAGGAATTTGACAATAAGGGAATCTTAGTCTTTCTTAAGTTTAGCGAGTAGTCTTTGAACGTGCCTTGCTATACTGCTCTCATTTGCATTTAGAATATTTTTAGCTGAAGTATATATTTGAAAATTCTATATTAAGAGCTTTAACTAAACGATCGTCAGTAAAATCACCTCCAGGTATACACTCTTCATTAGTTACCTTTTTATTTGGCAAAATCACTGTAAAGACAGCGCCCAGGCTATCTCCATTTTTTAAAATAATATCTCCATTCATTGCTTTCAAAAGTAGTTTTACTAAGCACAAACCTATGCCAGTACCTTCAGACTCACGTGTATATGAACTTCCAACTTGTCCAAAACGATCAAAAATTAAATCCATCTTTTCTTCTGGGATGCCAGGTCCTTCATCTTTAACATCAATATAAATATTATCAGTATCTTCATGAATATTTACATAAATATGCTTATTGCAAGACGTGAATTTAATAGCATTGGACAATAAGTTTAGCATGATTCTTTCGTATTTTTCATCATCTATAGCAATAATTTTTACAACTACATTAGGCTGAAAAATAACATTTATATTCTTTGAAGCAGCAAAGGGATTTATAGATTCTATTATTGCATTGGTCATAGCAACAATATCGTAATTTTTTCTATATACTTTTAGATAGCCAGCTTCAGCTCTAGTTATATCTAATAGGTTGTTTACTAGACGCATCTGCTGATAAGTGTTTCGTTTTATAGTGTTTATTCCATGTTTTATTTTTTCTGTCATTTGATCATTATAAACAAGTTCCAGTAGTTGTATTGTTGAGTTAATTGTGGTAATTGGAGTTTTAAACTCATGGGCAATAAAAGAGAAAAAATCTTCATGCATTTGCATAACTTTTTCTAATTGTTTTTGTTTTTGAACTTTGCTGGTTATATCATTGGTAGTAATTATTCCCATAGAAAATTTGTTGCTTTTTGAAAATACTGGAGAAAAATTGATTAAATAATATAGGTCGATATCTCCTCTTTTAATATGTATTTGTTTTGACGAACTAACCTTTTTGTTAAGTAAATATGAAATAGGTAAAATTTTTTTGGAAATTATATTTTCATCTTCATCGTAGTATTCTCTATTAGAGTAATCATCTTCATCTGGAACGTCAAATAAATCATACCAATGAGCAAGATTACTATTAATTTTATTATGTTTACCAAACTTGTCCACAATTGATATGCCAGCAGTGGTGTTCTCAAGAATAACATTTAGTTCTCTTTCTTGTTCATGGATAATTTTAGACTGTCTTTTGATGATATTAGCGCTTTCCACGCGCCTAGTTATATTGGATACAATTACTAAAATATATTTTGGTTTATCTCTATTTTGTATTGGATTAATGGATATAGACCAATAGGTTTTTTTGAGAATACATCAATATAAGTATATTGTCTTGAATTGAATGGCTTTCCCGTTTTAGCTACATTTAATAATATCTTCTCAAGATTACTACCATGAAAAGTAGGTATAATATCCTCAGGACGTTTTCCAACACTGTAAGATTTTTTATTATATGGTGAAGGAAAAAAGCTTAGATACCTTTGATTACTAGCTAAGAGTGTAAAATCAGAATAATTATGTATTGCTATGCCAAATTTATCATTTGTGTGAATTTGTTCTACAAAATGGAAACGGTTATCTAGCCAAGAAGATGGATTTTCCAAAAAACTATATATCTTTTTATCAGGCAAAATTGTAATGTTAATTTTTACTTCAATTGGGTTGTTATGTTTTGTAAATATATAATAAAACTTATCAGGATCAGTATTGCTAAGAAATGATGGAGAATTAATTTTAAGTAAGGAGCAAAGTTCCTCTAAACTGGCCCCAATCATATCACTTTTTGAATAGTTTGTTAAAGTAATAAATTCAGTATTGCATTCAATAATTTCCCCATTTATATCTGTTACAAAGTATGGTTTGTAATATGTACTTGTTGTTTCACTCATAACATTTCCCCCTATAAAAATAGTGCTAAAAACAGTGAAAATCAAACATAGACTACATTAATAAGTATATTTTACCATAAGTTGTATTAACTTTTCAAAAAAAATTTAAATTTCCATTAATTAAATTAAATATTGACTACCAGATTTTTCTGTGATAGAATTTAATTATATTTTCTATTTAAATGATATGCAGGTGTGCTGGAACGGCAGACAGGCACGCTTGAGGTGCGTGTGTTTTAGGACGTGTGGGTTCGAGTCCCATCACCTGCACCAAAACTTCAATTAAAGTTTTGATGATTTTAAGTTTATATATGTTCAAAATAGCAATATGGTTAATTTGTGAAAAACAATTAGGCGTGTTGCTATTTTTTTATTTAGAAGTGTTATTATTCCTAATAAATTAATAAAATAAATATAACCATAAGACTTTTTATGTTTAGTCTTACGGTTATATGAGCCTTTACCCTTACCTGCCTTACTTATATAGATTCCTCGACCAATTTCACTACTGCTAAATTTCCTGTAATTAAAAGGTTCTATGCTGATTGTAAATGACATTGTTTTTGACTTGTTTTTAGGTTTTGTTGTTGGCTCTGATTTTTTATAATTTTTACCCATATTAAGGCCACCTCGTAGTTATTCTATTTCTATTTTAGAACACTTATAATATCATATTTTTATTATTGGTATCAATAGAATTTTGTAAAAAAATTGGAGCTTGTTTGATTTATTTTCAAATATCTGAAAGGCATCTGCGTAAAGTTGCTGACTTTTTCTTATGGTTAAATTTATATTTTGGTGTATAATTTTATAATTACGTACAAAGATGAAATTAATATTATAAATTTTGTCTCCTATATTACAGATAATGACTAAAAATAATATATTTAAGGATAGGTGTATTCATGAAAAAAATAAATACTAGTATGTTACTTTTATCATTATTTATTATTCCTTCCATTATGATTTATATAATACATTATTATATTTTTAGAGATGCAATGTTTTTGCTAAAAGAATTCATGTCGCAATTAGCGTTTTTGCCAATTTATTATTTCTTTTCAACAATAATAATTGATAATATTATGGTTCATAGAGATAAAATAAAATTGAAAAAAAGTATAAATATGATAATTGGCGTATTCTTCAGTGAATTTGGAAATGAATTTATAAAAATTTGTTCCCAATATGACATGAAATTTAATGATTATTCAGAGAACTTTAGAATTAATGCTGAGTGGGAAAACTCACAGTATTCAAAGTCATATAAATTTATTAATAGTTTTGAATTTGAAATTGATATGCATAGTGGCGATGTTAGTATACTCAGTGATTTTTTGTTTGAAAGGCGTACTTGCTTAATCGGACTATTAGAGAATAATAATTTAGTTGAACATGATACCTTTACAGATCTTTTACTGGCAATATTTCATTTATGTGAGGAATTTAAATATCGAGATGCAGATAATTTGGGTGAAAAAGATTATGAACATCTTGGGATTGATTTGGAAAGAACTTATGTTTTAATAAGTAAGGAATGGCTTAATTACAGTAAACATTTAAAATCAGAATATCCGCATTTGTATGCTTTATCAGAAAGCTTCAATCCATTTTCCAGTATTGTTGAAATATAATGTACAACTTACAATACCACATATATGTAAAAATTAGTTGATTTGTATTTTCTTATATTATTTTATGGAAATAAGAACTATAATGTACCTAGCATGATTCATTGAAACAGGATACATAAATCGATTTGCTATTAATAGATTTTATTAATATAAAAAAGTTTAAGAGGAGAGATAGTTATGGAAGAACCTGTAATAGCACAAAAATCACCTATCGCTGTTGATGTTAAAAAAGGGGAAACTTATTATTGGTGTGCATGTGGCAAGAGTGCTAAACAACCATTTTGTGATGGCTCACATAAAGGTACAACCTTTACACCATTAGCATTTACTGCTGACAAAGATGAAACTGTTCATCTTTGTGCTTGTAAACATACTAAGAATCCTCCATTTTGTGATGGAACACATCACTCTCTTTAATACAAGTGAAGCTGTATGAATTTTAAAAGCCTATGCACTTGTGCATAGGCTTTTGTTTTTGTAAATATAAAGTTTACTATATAAATAAAAAAATTATTAGGAGGAAAAACATTATGAAAATTGGAATTATAGGAGCAACGGGAAAAGTAGGAGGTCTTATCTTGAAAGAAGCAAAGAGCAGAGGACACAAAGTAACTGCTATAGTAAGAAATGCTTCAAGACTTATGGATAAAAATCTTACTATATTGGAAAAGGACGTATTTGAATTAAAATCAGATGACCTAAAGCAATTTGACATTGTGGTGAATGCATTTGGTGCACCTAGGGGAGAAGAAGAACTTCATGTACTAGCCGGAAGAACTTTAATAAGCGCAATGAAGGGAGCACCTAATACAACATTAATAGTTGTGGGTGGTGCAGGAAGTTTGTTTGTTGATGAAGAAAAAACAACTCGTTTGTTTGAAACATCAGAGTTTCCTAAAGAATTTTTTGATACTGCATCAAACCAAGGAAAAAATCTTGAGGATTTACAAGCTACTAGTTTCATTAAATGGACATTTATTAGTCCAGCTGCATTTTTTAATCCAGCAGGGAAAAGAACAGGAACTTATAAAATAGGAAAAGACAATGTGATTTTGAATTCAAAAGGACAAAGTTACATAAGTTATGCAGATTATGCTATTGCTGTTATTGATGAAATAGAAAGTCAAGATCATATAAATGAGAGATTTACAGTTGTTTCAGAAGCGGAGTAGTATTTATAAGTAGCAACGTTTAGTTGTAATGATAAATATACTTTGATTTAACAATAAATGACATAAACTATTGAGTAATTCAAATAGTTTATGTCATTTTTCTTTTGTGTTTTGAATACCACAGGTTTTACCTGTGGTTCTAAAAAGCTTATAGCTATGAGTGGAAAAAAAGAACCCCCTTTGCTAATATAAAATTAGGTTCGCCAACCAATTTTAAAGGCAAAGGAGGTTATCCAAATGGACATTCAGAGTTTAGCACACAGTAAATGGAATTGCAAATACCATATTGTGTTTGCACCCAAGTATCGAAGGCAGATAATATATGGGAAAATAAAGGTTGATATAGGGCAAATACTAAGGAAATTATGTGAGTATAAAGGCGTAGAAATAATAGAAGCAAATGCATGTCCAGATCACATACATATGCTAGTGAGTATACCACCGAAGTTAAGTGTTGCACAATTTATGGGATATCTGAAAGGTAAGAGTTCGCTAATGATATTTGATAGACATGCAAACTTGAAGTATAAGTATGGAAATAGACAATTTTGGTGTAGAGGTTATTATGTGGATGTGCGACCTTAGAGGGGTTGTCTGAATTATGCTAAAAGTATTTCCCGATCATCTTCGGGTATTCCTACCAGTTGGTGCGTTCAAAGTAATTTGGAGGTTCTAAGCAAACTGGGACAACGGGGCAAGTATGGTATCTACAACCATTACTGCAACTAGGAAAAGATTCATATGGATAACGCAAGTGAAGTATTGTAGAATCGTCAAGTAGAAAAGGTGAAAGGTAGATGATACGCCTTACCCAAAAGGGAATATAGGATGATTACCGTAATTGTTCACGTACGGTAATAAGATGACAGAGGTAAAGCTCGATCCTATCGGTTTATTGGTACATCCTAAGTGAATCATAACTATTCAGATAGCTAGACAAGGTTAAGCCCTATGGTCTCCTGTAAAATGGTAGGCAAATCGTGAGAAATGTACAATGACTAGAGGGTAAAGGATGCCGAAAAAGCGAAGGGCTCTATGTAATATAGAGTATAGGAATTCAAGATTTGTTCCAATTGAAAGATAGCTGACTTCGGCACGTATTCTATTACAGGAAAGGGATGAATTACTATGGATGAACAAGGATTCAATTGCACGAAATGTGAGAATCGTTCAAACAGTTCTGATGAGATGAAATGGCAGTCAATCGACTGGAAAATAGCTGAAGAATATGTTAATAGACTTCAACTCCGGATAGTAAAGGCAGTAGAAATGAGAAAATGGAATCTTGTAAAAAGGCTTCAGCATCTCATAACACATTCCTTTTATGCAAAAGCTTTGTCGGTGAAAAAAGTGACTAGAAACAAAGGTGGGAAAACCGCTGGAGTGGATAAGGTACTTTGGACAACAAATAAGCAAAAATATCAGGCGGTTATCGACTTGAAGGTAAAAAAAGGCTATAAGCCAATGCCGACAAGGCGGGTTCATATCAAGAAGGAAAATGGAAAACTGAGACCACTGAGTATTCCTACTATGAATGATAGAGCAATGCAGACACTATTTTTGTATGCTCTGCAACCAATAGCAGAGACTATTGGTGATAAGCGTAGCTTTGGTTTTAGAAAATATAGGAGCTGTGCGGATGCAATGGAGCAAATTTTTACAATGCTATCATCAAGAAGGAGTGGTCAGTGGATTCTAGAGGGAGACATCAAGGGTTGTTTTGATAATATAAACCATCAATGGATGTTGGATAATATTCCAATTAATAAGATGATACTCAATAAGTTTCTTAAGGCTGGTTTTGTTTATAGAAAACAACTTTTCCCAACTACAAAGGGAGCAATTCAAGGTGGAACAATTAGTCCAACTCTTGCAAATTTGACACTAGATGGACTTGAATATGAAATAGCCAGGAATTATTTCTTGACAAAGAAGGGAAAAGTCAGTTACCACAATAGAAACAATCCAAATCAGCTGAATATCGTAAGATATGCAGATGATTTTGTAGTAACAGCAAATAACAAAGATGTTCTTGAGCAAATTGTGGTCATAATTAGTGAATTTTTGAAAAAAAGAGGACTTGAACTATCCAAGGAAAAGACAGTCATAACTAATATAAATGATGGATTTGATTTTCTTGGGTGGAACTTTAGAAAGTACAGTAGTAAGTTGATAATCAAGCCATCTGTAAAATCTCTGAATAAAGTCACAAAGAAGATAAGTGAAATTATACATGCGAATAAGACAGTAAAGCAAGAATTCCTAATTTACAAATTGAATCAAGTTTTGAAAGGTTGGTGTAATTATCATCAGCCAGTTTGTGCAAAGCAGACATTTGAAATTTTGAATTGTCGTATATTCACTATGGTTTGGAAATGGGCAAAAAGAAGACATCCAAACAAGGGAGCAAAATGGCTAAAAGAGAGATACTGGAAAAGTAAAGGTTCAAGGGACTGGATTTTCTCGGATGGAAAAAAAGCAACTTTAATCCTACCATCTGACATACCAATTGTTAGGCACGAAAGAATTAAACTCGACATGAACCCGTACACAGAAAAAGAATATTTCTTGATAAAGAGAGAACGAAGAAGAGCCGCAAAAAGAATGGCATATAAGGGAACAGCCGCTTTCAAGTTTAGACTAACAAAAATGAAAGATTTGAAAGTTTAGGATGCGTGAGCCGTGTGAAGGGAAACCTTCAAGCACGGTTCTTAGGAGAGAAAGAACTCGAAAGGGTTCGGACTTATCCGACACAGTTGGAAGAAATAAAAAGGCGATACAAGAGTATATAAAAAATCAATTACAAGAAGATATAGCAAGTGATCAAATAAGTATGAAAGAGTTTATTGACCCGTTCACGGGTGAGCCTGTAAATATAGGCAAAAAGAAATAACCCCTTTAGGGGTAGTCTGTAAAAATTATGCGGTTGGCGAACTTATTCAACGTGTCTTGAGACACAGCCAGTATCAGGCCCTTATAGGGCTAGTGCATGCCACCCGTTTAACGGGTGGTCATGACTTGATGATTTTAAGCCTCTTAAAGATTATTGGACAATATGGTTATAAATGTACTTTAGTTTACAATTTGGCAATATCTCTATTATAATATTATGTAACATATGATTTTTTAATTTAAGGTGGTAATAGTTATGAATAAAACTATACTTGTTATTGAAGATGAAGAAGATATAAGAGATATAATAATCCATTACGTTAAAAAAGAAGGCTTTATTGGTAAAGAAGCTGCTAATGGTAAAGAGGGTATTAGCATAATACAAAATGGAAAAGTTGATTTAATAATTTTGGATTTAATGCTTCCAGATATAAGCGGATATGATATTTGCAGAGAAGTTTCCAAAGAATATAAGATACCAATTATTATGATTACAGCTAAAAATGATATTGTAGACAAGATACTAGGGCTTGAACTTGGGGCAGATGATTATATTACTAAACCTTTTGATATAAGAGAAGTTATTACAAGGATTAAGGTTTGCTTAAGAAGAATGGATAGTTTGATAGAAGAAAGCAGTGAAGACATAATTAAACTTTCAAATGGAATAAAAATAGATGCAAAGAGCAGAGAAGTTTTTAAAGGAGAAGATATTATTAAGCTTAAACCTAAAGAATATGATCTCCTTTTAGCCTTTGCTAAGAATAGAAAAATAGTAATGTCACGAGATAAGCTATTAGAGAAGGTTTGGGAATACGATTTTGAGGGAGACAGCAGAACAGTGGATGTCCATGTTCAAAGACTTAGAAAAAAATTGGAGAGTGCTAATGGTAAATCAATAATTGAGACGGTTTTTGGTGTTGGATATAAAATGTTATGAAATTATTAAAGAATATAGAAGAGGGGAGCATAAGGATGAAATTTTCAATTAGATATAAATTTGCCATAGGATTTCTTCTTATTTTTTGTTTATGTTTTACATTTATGACCCTGCTCATAAATAATATAGTTATGGTAAATAATGAAAAAGTGATAAGTAATGAATCACTAAACTCTCAAACAGATTTAAATATATATTTTAAACAGTTTTTTATGATAAACAGTATAAAATCAAATACAAGTGATTTTGAAAAAAATTCCATTGATATAGGTGCAGCATTATCTTCAAAGCTGAACTCTAGAATAGTATTGTATAAAAAAAATGGTAGTTTACTCTTAGATACTGATGATAGCAATGGAAATATGTACTCAGATTCTGGGAAGCTAACAGATGATTTTATGGATTTGAGGTCTGCAGTAAAAGGGCAATCTGCCTATAAAATTGTAAAACTTGATAAAACATACCAAGTTATTTTTTCAGAGCCTTTGTACATAGATAAAACTACACTGGGAATTTTGAGGTATTCAACAGATTATACAGAATTGTTTCAGGCTGGAAACAATCTTGTGATTAAGTTAAAGATATTTATGTTATGTATGTTTTTCATATTATTCATATTTTCCTTACTTCTATCTACTAAAATAATTATTCCCATCATAAAATTAAATAAAAACACAAAAGAAATTAGTAATGGTAATTTTGATATTGATTTGAGTATAGAATGCAATGATGAAATTGGAGAACTAGTAGAAAGTTTTAATATAATGAAGTGGAAAATAAAAGAACAAATACAAACTATAAAAAAAGATAGGGATGATTTAATTAAGCTAGAGGGGCACAGAAAGACATTTTTTGATAATGTAACTCATGAAATGAAAACACCCTTAACTATAATTTCTGGATACGCACAGATGATTTTAGATGAAGTAAGTCCTGAGGAAAAACTTATTATAAAGGCTACTTCAAAGATAAAAAAACAATCTAATAGACTTCACCACATTATTGTAGATGTTTTAGACATATCTAAATTTGAATCAAAGAGTGGTATTGAGCTTAAAGAAAACCTGAATATGGCACATATTATAAAAGATGTATGCGATGATATGAATATTAAAGCTGAAAAATATGAAATTATCATAGAAAAAATTTTAGAGGAGAACATATATATTTTTGCTAGTAGAGATGATATATGGAGAATACTCGTGAATATAATAGACAATTCTATAAAGTACGGTAATGTAAAAGCTGTCATAAAAGTAAGTTTGTTTAAAGACAATGATTACTGCATTATTATTGTGGAAGATGAAGGTAAAGGAATAGATAATGATGCTTTACAAAGGATATTTGAACCTTTCTACAGAGGGGATAAAGATAAATCAAATAAAATGAAAGGTAATGGACTTGGCCTATCTATCGTCAAGGCAATAGTGGACAAGTATAAAGGGTCAATAAATATTGAAAGCAAAATGGATGAAGGTACTAAGGTTTATATAAAAATTCCTCTGTTTTTACAAGTCGGCAACAAGTTGATTGGGTAATGGAAATAATTTAACTTTATTATTTAATTATAGTAAAGAGGAGGAAACAAAAATGAAAAATAAAAAAATAGCATGGTTAATAAGAACTTCAATCCCAATTTTAATTCCAGCTTTAATAATAGGAGCGTGTTTTGGAATGGATAGATTGATCAATGTGAAAGCGGTAGATTTCTCAAGTAAGCCCGTAATAGTAAATAGAGACAGGTCTTTGTTATCAACTGCAGATGACAGCCCATTGGAAATAGTAAACAAAAAGGTATATGGTAATATAGAAGGTTTATCACAAAATTTCGGGTTTATAGGTGACGATGAAGCCTTAGTTGGTATTGGTATGAGTAGAGAAGAATTTTATAAAAAATATCCTAATGATAATAATAAACCTGATAAAAATGGTAAAATAAATAACAATGCCATCAATGATATTTCTGGAAAATTGTACAGATTAAACCTGACCACATTAGAGAAAAAAACTTTAGACATAGATGCAGGAAGTACCCTTTCAGATTTTGTTCCAAACGCTAATAAGATAAGTTATGTCAAAGATAACAATAATTTAATATATGATTTAAAGAATAATTCGAATAGTATTTATAAGAAGGGAAACATTAAAGATGAATTAGGAAATACTGGGAACTGGTCTAAGGATGGGAACTATTTAATTAGTTATGATAATGGTGACTTAGACTTGTATAGTGTTAAGGGAAAATCCTCAAAAAAACTTAAAGTTAAAAGTGATAATTTATGGATCGAGACAACATCTGGTTTTTATAGTGATGATGGAGAAAATATATATTTTATAGGAGAGCAATCTAAAAATGGACATAAAGATTTAAGATATCAAAGACTTGGATTATTCAAAATAAATAGCAGTAGCGGCAAAATTGAAGAAGTCTTTGTATCTCCTTATAGTGATTCGCAAAATTCAAATTATAGTAATAAGATAGGTTGCATAACAGATGACTATTGTGTATTAGATGGTGGTAAAAAAATATTATTAAATGCTACAATTGATGGGAAAGATGGGGTTTATATGTATGATGTAGACAGCAGAAAATTTTATAATGTGGTTCAACATACAGTTAAATCTAAAGAAGGTTCATATGGATCACCAATATGGGTATCACCAGATAAGACAAAGATAATCTATATGAATTTATCACTTGAGAACAACAAAGAACAGTGGAATTTATATGCGGCTAAAATCAATGGTAATAGCTTAACAAGTAAAATATGTATATCCAAAGATATTAATCTCTATGGATCACTAGATAATTATATTCAATGGGGCGGAGACAGTAAAAAAATATTATTTTTTACAGCTAGTAAAGCTATAGAAAAAAACAACTATACATTTTATGATGAAAACCAGGTGAATATTATTAGTTTTAAATAGGACAAATTTATGAACTACTAAAGATTTGATTATTAAAGATATGACGAATACAAAGAAAGGCTTTATTTCAAAAGGAATATAGCCTTTCTTTGTGGTGGGTAAATTTATAATAATTTTATTTTCATAAATATGTACAAATGATATAATTATTTAAGCTCAAAAATAGAAACATTTATGATATAGATTCAAAGTTAGATATGTTATATTGGTACAAAATGTTATTATATATAAAGGTGGAAGATTTCTTAAATATAAAATATATATTAGTAGGGAGATGTCATTATGAATTATAAAGTTGTTTATTTTACAAAAACGGGTAATAGCAAAAGGGTAGCTGAAAAAATAGGTAATAAGCTTTCTTGTGAGGTTGTAGAAATTAAGGATAATAAGAATTGGAAGGGTATTTTAGGTTTTTTAAAAGGTGGATATTATGCATCAGCAAAGAAGGATGTTGAAATAAAAATTCCTGAAAATTTAGATGATGCTGACGAACTTATTGTAGTTTCCCCATTGTGGGCTGGCGGAGTAGCACCTGCAATTAAAAGCTTTTTAAAGACTACCAAATTAAGTAATGTGCATTTAGTTGTAACTTCTACTGATAGTATGGTAAAAGAACGTTCAGGTTTTAAATCAGTTAGTGATATAATTAAGAAGAATAATAATGAAGATATTGTTATTGATAATCTTGTAAATAGTCTAGTATAGGTTGATTATTTCTCAATATTATATATAGTTTGAATGGAGTAATATATGTTTTTAATGATTGATAATTACGATTCATTTGTATACAACTTAGCAAGGTATTTTGAAGAGTTAAATGAGAAAATATTTATTTATAGAAATGATGAAATTACTATTGAGAGGATTAAAGATCTAAATCCAGAAGGAATAATAATCTCTCCTGGACCAAAGAGCCCAAAGGAAGCTGGCATTAGTCTTAAGATTATTGAAAAGTTTAAAGGAGAAATACCAATCTTAGGAATATGTCTTGGACATCAAGCAATTGCTCAGTTTTTTGGTGGTGAGATAATTAAGGGAATAAAACCTGTTCATGGAAAGCTAAGTGAAGTGTTTCACAACGGAGAGGGTGTTTTTAAAGGGATTAAGAATCCGTTTAAAGCAACAAGATATCATTCTTTAGTTGTTGAGCCTTGTACTTTGCCACGTGCCTTAGTTGTCACAGCAGAAACTAAGGATGGAGTTATTATGGGAGTAAAACATAAAAAATATTGCATAGAAGGGGTTCAGTTTCACCCAGAGGCAGAATTAACTGAATATGGTCATGAAATTCTTGAGAATTTTGTAAATGAGGCAAGAATATATAAGGCATCATCAAAAAAATAACAAGTCAGTATCCTGGTCTATTTTGTGGTATGCAACGCCTTGCATAACCATTACATAGGCAACGCTTGCGCAGGTAATGGCTCCTCGCCTACCGCAAAATATCCTCAGGATCTTTGACTTGTTATTTTCTTGATTGTGCCTAATAAGACACTTTAAAGAAAGCGATTGGAGACAAATAACTTGAAAGCAACTTTAGAAAAAATAACTACGGAATTAGAGCCCTTTGATATATATTCTATATTTAAGGATCAAATCAATACAGTATTTTTAGATAGTGGAAGAGATTATGAGGGAATGGGGAGGTATTCCTATATTGGGGTTAATCCTTTTCTTACAATTAAGGGAGAAGTTGGTCTTGTGTGGATCGATGGAGCACAGGTGAAAGGAGATATATTCTCTAATCTACAAGAAATATTGCAAACATATAAGATTCAAAATAATACTAAAATCCCCTTTATAGCTGGGGGCATTGGATATTTATCTTATGATCTGGGTAGAAAAATTGAAACCTTACCTAGTAGTGCATTAGAGGATGTTTTAATCCCTCAGGCGTATTATAACTTTTATGATAACCTAATCATTATAGATAATTTTAAGAAAGAAACTTTTATATCTGGGCTAGGTATATTAAAAGACTCTATAACAAGTATAAAAGCTATAAAAACTAAAATTCAAAGTGGTAAAAAAGTTGAATATAAATCAGTAACAAAAGAAGTTAAACAGCATAAATTTATTTCGAATTTTACTAAAGAAAAGTATTTAGAAGCAGTGGATAAAGTTATAAGCTATATAGAAAATGGGGATATATATGTTATGAATTTAACTCAAAGATTTCATTGCGATTTTAATGGTGATTCCTATGAGCTTTATAAGGATTTGAGGCATATAAATCCAGCTCCGTTTTCTGCATATATGAAATTAGATGGTTTTGAAATAGCATGTTCTTCACCAGAAAGATTTTTAAAAATAGCAGATAAAGTAGCTGAGACTAGACCAATTAAAGGTACGAGGCCAAGAGGTTTAGATGCGGTGGAGGACAATTTATTAATGGAAGAACTTAAAAATAATGAAAAAGAAAAGTCAGAACTTCTCATGATAGTAGATCTAGAGAGAAATGACCTAAGTAAGGTATGTAAACCTAATTCGGTTAAAGTAACTGAGCTTTTTAAAATTGAAACCTATTCCACAGTACATCATTTAGTAGCAAATGTAACTGGCAATATAAAAAATCAGTATAATTCTATTGATTGTATAAAGGCATGTTTTCCAGGAGGCTCAATAACTGGAGCGCCTAAAATTCGTTCTATGGAGATTATTGAAGAATTAGAAGGAGTACGAAGAAATATTTACACTGGATGCATAGGTTACTGTTATGAGTCATTCAAAATTACAGGGGTTTAGCCAAGAAACACGACAGTGTGCAGAAAAATAATTATCACCATGAAGACAAGCATCATGGTGATAATTATTTTTACTGTTTTAGTAAGGATGAGGTATCTTTTTTCTCATTTTAAGTTTAGGTGCGATAGCTTTCAGCGCACAAGCAACAGTTATTCCATCTACTTCACCAAGCACACTAACTAATTTTTCAGTATTCCAAAAAAGATCTGATGGGTGTACAATATGACATCCTGCTCCAAAATCAGGGATACAAGCAAAATATCCAAGGCGTGATTCTCCGAATATAACCATTATCCCCGATCTACTTTCTATTCTCATCTCATAATGACTTCCATGATTTATTAAGTTAACAATCAAACCAGACCACTCTTCTATGCCATTATCAGTTTTCATGCTACATTCAAAATTCATTTCTATTCAGCCTCCTACGAAATTTGATAATTAAGTTTTTCATGTACTTTTTTTAAAGTTTCTTCTGAAATTATTGTTTCTCTAATTTTAAAAGTGGACAGTAATCCACCATAACAGAGTTGATTTATACGTCTTGGTACACCAGAAGTTACACTATGGATAAAATTGAAACATTTCTCATCAATTATTGGGACTTTCGCCCCAGCAAGAGTTAGCTGGTTGTTTATATATTCTTTTGTTTCGTTCAAACTTAATCCCGCACAATCGAGGAAAAGAAATATTCTCTGTTTTAAAGGTTGATTAACACCAATATTTAGTTGATTTCTTAAAGAGGGCATACCTGATAAAATAAGAGAAAAATTGTTCCCCTCATCATAAAAACTTCTTAATTCATCAAAAATTGGCATAGAAAGTGTGTGTGCTTCATCGATTATAATAGTATTGAATTTGCCCAGCGCATTTTGTTCGTCAAAGAAATTTATAAGTTGAAGTTTTATATCATCAGCATTATATGGCGGCTTTAAACCAACCTTTATTGCAAGAGTTTTATACAGTGCTTTTTTATTTGGATTAGATAATTCTATGCCTGCAACTCTGAACTGTGATGGATCTAAACCATTTACTGCATAAAATATAAGTGAGCTCTTTCCTGTTCCAGCTGCACCAGTAATACATACAATTTGCCTTGACATAAAAGCTGAAGACAAAAGGTCTATATTATCATTGAACCGTTCGTATTTAAAATATGATTTTGAACGTTCTAAAAAAGGAATATAGCTTAATTTGAAATTTTGACATATAGAACTATTTATTGCACTCATATTTAGCGCCTCCGGCTTCAGTTATAGAATTGATTTGTTGTTCATATTGCTTTTTTATCTCGGAGAGATAGTATAGGAAATTGCGATTAAAGTCTGGGGATTTCTCTTTAATATCATCAAGTATTGATATTAAAATATCCTTGTTAAATTCTTTGAATGTTTTCCAAAGATCATAAAGTTTGCTTTTTTCCGTAAATGTTATATTGTCTATTGAAAGTTTATCAACAACTATGGAAATAAACTCACCTTTATCAATTACAATTTCTTTATCTTTTGGCGCTCTAAATATTCCTGTATCTTTATTTTTAGGAGCTTTTCCTTGGCTTATATGCGAAGCATCTTGGGTATTATATTTAGAGATGTGCTGTGCAACCTGACTTTTAAGATATTCTTGATAGTTACTTTTTATATTCTCAAGATATTCTTTAGCTATATCTGATTCCACTTGTGGATCTTCTTCTAAAGGTCTGACACTTTTATGTTTTGTATTATTGAGGTCAATTATTTTAGCAACGCCATAATACTTGTCATTATAATAGGTATGAAGAATTTCAAGATGGAATGGATTATATCGTATTTCGATTTTCTTCATAACTAAGGATGCGTCGGCTTCATAGGTATTACCATTAAAGGATATTACACCATATTTAGATACACTTCTTTCAGAACAATGCATGAAAATTTCATTAAGTTGAACAGGCGATAAGTATCTCAATTTGGTACCTTCAGTCAAAGATTTATTCCATTTTTCAATAGGTGTCATCCCAATACCGTTATGAAGCTTTTCGTGATACTCATATTTAAGCCACGCTTGTAGCATGTCATTTAATTCTATTATATTTGAAATTTTATTTTTTCTAATCTCAGACATAAAAGAACTTTGAACATATCTCCAATATTTTTCTATTTTCCCTTTCCCAGATGGATGGTATGGAGTTGCATATTTTAAAGTTATACCTAGCTTTGCACATATTATTTTAAATTGTGCTGAGATATATACTTTTCCATTATCGACATACAAACTTTTTGGAGAACCAAATTTAATAACGGCCTTTTGGAGACAATCTTCAAGTCTTGTTAGCGTAGCGTCAAAATAGAATTGACAGTGTAATATACGCCTACTGTGATCATCAATAAAGCCTATGAGATAAACTAGCCGGCTTTCGCCGTTCTTATCCGTTAAATAACAGGCTTCCATAATATCACTTTGCCACATTTTATTGATACACTCTTTTTCATGTTTTATATATACTCTATGATCCTTAGTGAGATTTTTTCTGGTATAACCATAATTGTTTAATAGTCTATTTACTGTACGGAGTTTCAAAAGCCTTTTTCAATTTTCTTAGCAAGTTCCAGCATTACAATAATTTTTAATGCAGACCTTGTTGGAAGTTCTTCTTTAAGTTTCATTATTTCATCAATAAGCTCCTGTGGTATAGCTGGATGTGTACCTTTACTTGATTTAATTTTAGGTTTTAATCCATCGAATCCAAATTTTTTGTAGGATGAGTAAAATTTGTATAGAGTTCTGTATGAGTAAGTTATTATTTTTTTGTTTACTACATCATTAAACTGTTGATGCGAAAGTTTTTTAGCTGTTTTGTCTACAAAACCTTTGTTTGCTTCAAGCATGGGTGTAATTACTTGTAACTTAAAAAAAGCAATTGCATCCTCGTCTTTAATATTTCCAACCATTATAAAAAGCACCTCCTATTAACTTTGATGCATCAATCATAAAATATGGGAGCTTGTCCTGTAAATTCAGAATTTCTTGCTTTTTTTAGGAATATCAAACTAAGAAACAGTTGGATAATATTTGATAAAATTAGAATGACAAAGGAAGGAAAAAAATAAAACGAATATTGTATGATAAATTCGAATTATGGGTAATTCGCACTAAAATAAAAAAGTGGACAATATATATCTCGTGGAAATTATCGTAAAAATTTGAAAATTAGGTTTAGTGAAGATAGACTCGCATCTAGGAGCACTCCGTACTCAGAACAAATTGAAGCTGTCTTAATTAGTAGATAGATTTGTTTAAACTTTAGTTTTATTTTTAAATAATCTGAAAAGCTAATAACTTCAATATTATTATTTAGGATTTCTGTGAACCTACTGTTCAGTAAAGCCGATAGGCTCCTACTCATGCAACTTCTTTCTACATTAGAACAAGAACGTATTAGAATATCTTCACAATCAATAGTATCTGCTGAGTCATCTGCGTATTGAAAAACATACTCACCTTCTTTCAC
This sequence comes from uncultured Clostridiaceae bacterium, assembly GCA_963725425.1. Classification (GTDB taxonomy): domain Bacteria; phylum Bacillota; class Clostridia; order Clostridiales; family Clostridiaceae; genus Clostridium_I. Next base: position 348,714 of record CAVRYJ010000031.1, on the reverse strand, counting down.
GTTATTACTGATAAATTCAATTAGTCCGGTATCAACTTTGTTATATTTAATAATATTTGAAGGAAATAAGCTGATATAAAACCTTTCTCCATTGCTTTTTCTCCAAAGCATTGTCTGGATTTTTATTTTCTTGTATCTTATGACACCGTCCAACAGAAAGAATAATCCTCTTTTAAAAGTACCATTCTTCTTCAATTTATCTGACTTAGGAATACCAAGGTTCTTCCGAACAAAAACCTTATCAACATAATTACAATAATCATTAATATTGGTATTGATTTCCTTATTGATTTGTATTATGATGTTTATAGGTTTTTTACACGTACTTAAAGCCTAGACAAAAAGCACAAATGGTATACACTACCAAATGTGCTTTTTGCTTTTTTTATTCCTGTGATTTTTAATGACTAAAAATCAGTATTTACTGAAATCATTCTTGACCTATAACAGGTTACCTTGGATTTGATGAAAGTGTAGATTTAAATATAGTAATAAGAACTATTCATTTAAAGCAAGGTAAAGCTTACTTTGGAGTAGGTGGAGGTATTACTTATGAATCAGAACGTGAATTTGAATATGAAGAGACCTTACAAAAAGCAAAGGCATTAATGAGAGTACTTAGTAATGGAGTGGATTAAATGTTAATTAACTTAATAAATTCGGATGAGCAAAAGATTGAATTTGATAGTGGCTTTTATTTTGGGAAAGGATTATTTGAAACAATTTTGGTTTTGAAAAGGCCAGCTTTTTTAGAGGAACATTTAAATAGACTAAACCAAGGGTTAATAAAATTAGGTATTAAAACTATAGTTTCTAAAGAAATGCTTTTAAAAGAGCTTGATGGAATTGAGAATTGTGCTGTAAAGATAATGGTATCGGATAAAAATATAATTCTTACAAAAAGAGATTTAGTGTATACCAAAGATCGTTATGATATGGGGTTTAAAGTTAAATTAAGTAAACTAAAAAGGCATCCCAGCAGCCATATGGTTTATTTAAAAAGCTTTAACTATATGGATAACATACTTGAGCGAGAGCAGGCAATAAAAGAAGGCTACGATGAGATTCTATTTATGAATACTGAAAATGAATTAAGTGAAGGTAGTGTTTCTAATATTTTTGTAATCATGGATGATTGTATATTAACTCCATCAGTTGATTGTGGACTTTTAAATGGAACAGTTAGAAGCTTTATTATTAAAGAATTAGGGGTAAAGTATAATATTATTGAGGAAAAGTTCTCCATGGAAATACTTAAAAAGTGCAAAGGAATGTTTATTACTAATAGTTTGCTAGGAGTAATGTGGATTAACTCTTTTAATGGACTTAATCTGAGTAAGACTAAAGTTTATGAAGAGATAAGGGCTTTTTATGAAGGGTTTGAAAAATAAAAAAATGTCTAAGGTCTTAAGGTATAATGTTGTTTTTCAAATAAAGTGCTATAATGAAGTTTGGTGAATAATAATTAATATTTGCTTGGATAAACTGAGCAATGCTAAAGAAAATAGATTAAGGGTGGTACAAAATGAGAAATATTAAAATGACAATTCAATATGATGGAAGTAGATACAATGGGTGGCAAAAACAAAAACAAGGTGAATCAACCATTCAATTTAAAATAGAAGCTGTATTATCTAAAATGGCAGAGGAAAAAGTTATGGTAGTAGGCTGTGGGAGAACTGATGTAGGAGTACACGCTGAAAATTATATAGCAAACTTCCATACTAATTGTGGATTTACTATAGATACTATGCTTGATTACTTATATGAGTTTTTACCTGAAGATATAGTAGTTAAGTCTTTAGAAGATACAGCAGAAAGATTTCATGCAGGATATAATGTGAAATCAAAAACTTATGTATATACAATAAATAATAATAAATTCAGAGACGTATTTAGTAGAAGGTATGTTTATCAAATTGAAGAAAAATTAAATCTAAGTGAAATGAAAAATGCATCAGAGGCTTTAATTGGAGAGCATGATTTTCAGAGCTTCACTAATTTAAAGACCGATAGTACTAAAACCACTATTAGAACCATTAATTACATACATATAACAGAAACGGATGGCATTATAGAAATAGAATTTAATGCAGATGGATTTTTACTTAATATGGAAAGAATTATTGTAGGAACGCTAATTGAAGTTGGTAATGGTAAGATTAAGGCAACAGATGTGGAAAAGCTATTACAGGAAAAGAAAAGACCAGAGCTCGGACCAATAGCAAAGGCTAAGGGACTGTGCTTAAAGGCAGTTCAGTACTGAAAATAGTTAAAAGTTAAGAGTTAAGAGTTAAAAGTTAAGGAAATTTTGCCTCAGGGCAAATAAAAGCAATATAAAATAATTAATTGTTTAAAATAGTTTGGATTCTAAGTAGATTTGTTTACAAATCTACTTAGAATCCATATTTTATTGATTTTTGGCGCATTAGCCCAAAAATCTTCCGAAACTTTTAACTTTTAACTTTTAACTGTTTAAAGTGTGCCTTCGTTGGCGTCATCTATTGCTTGAATTATTTCATCTGTAGTATTCATAACAAAAGGACCATAACGAGCAATTGGCTCATTTATTGGGTTTGCACTCATAAATAGGAAACCTGAATTATTTCCTTCAACGTGTACTTTGTCAAAATCAGAAACAATAGCCATATTTCCAGCAGTAACTTCTATTGACCTATCCGCTATAACAGTAACTTTTCCAGTATGAACATAAATTAAATTTGATCCACGAAGTTCCTTTTCAAAAATTCCTCCATCTAATCTCACGTCAAAATAATTCACTGGAAAAATTAATTCAATAGGGCTTGCAGTACCATGGTAATCACCAGAAATAATTTTTACAGTGGTACCATTTTCCCTAACTAAGGGTATATTCGCATCGGTTAAATGTCTATATTTAGGCTCTATCATTTTTTCCTTTGCAGGTAGATTTACCCAAAGTTGATATCCCCAGAGTGTACCATTTTCCATGGCAGGCATTTCTTCATGAATAATGCCTTTGCCAGCAGTCATCCATTGAACTTCACCGGCATTTAAGCTTCCCTGGTGCCCTTTTGAATCCTTATGTGTAAACTTTCCTTCTATCATATAGGTTATTGTATCAAAACCTCTATGAGGATGCATAGGAAAGCCAGCAATATAATCATTCTTATTATCACTTCTAAACTCATCTAATAAAAGAAATGGATTAACGTTGTCTAACTTTTGAGTCCCGATTACACGATTCAATTTTACGCCAGCACCATCTGTAACTTTTTCACCATAAACTATTTCTATCATCTTAACACATCCATTCTTATTAAATATTATTAAGTTACTTTATATTAGTATATTACAATAAGTATTTATTATTGTCAAGGGATTATGATAGAATAATTTTGATTAAATCCAAACTAGGCTATATGCCCTCCAAAACGTCTAATAAGATAAGAATCTTTGACTTGTAATTTTCTTTCAGAAGCCTTAATGGAAATGCTTACTGGCAGAATTTCAAGATCACTAAATCGGAAAAATTCTCATGAATTTTGCCTTAAAGGGGAGATTTATTTGTTTTGTGATATAATAATATTATGTATATATAATTTCCTATATGTAATTAATAGTGAGAAAGGAAGCCAAAACAATGAAAATATTAGCATATAGCCATAGGAAAGATGAAACCACATATTTTAAAGAATTTATGAAAAAATATCAAATAGAAGTTGTGTTATGTGATGATGAACCAACTATAGAAAATGCAGATTTGGCAAAGGGATTTCAGTGTATCAGCATTATTACAACAACCATAACTTCTGAATTAATAGAAAAATTTCATGAAATTGGAGTAAAATTCATATCCACAAGAACAATAGGATATGATCATATTGATATAAAAAGAGCCAAGGAACTGGATGTTCATGTAGGAAATGTGACTTATTCACCAAATAGCGTGGCTGATTATACAATTATGATGATTCTTATGGCAACACGAAAAATGAAAGCTATTATTGAATGTAGTAGTGTGCAAGATTATTCCTTAAAAGGTGTTCAAGGTAAAGAACTACAAAACCTAACTGTAGGTGTTATTGGTACTGGAAAAATTGGAAAAACAGTAATTAAACATTTAAGTGGTTTTGGCACGAAAATTTTAGCTTATGATTTATATGAAAATGGAGAGACAAGGCAATATGCTGAGTATGTTTCATTAGAAAAACTTTTTAAAAACAGTGATATTATTACCATGCATGTGCCTGGAACAGAAAATAATTACCATATAATAAATAAAAATTCTATAAAAATCATGAAACAGGGTGTATATATTATTAATACAGCTCGGGGATCTCTTATTAATACTGGCGATTTAATAGAAGGTATTGAGCAGAAAAAAATAGGTGGAGTAGCACTGGACGTCATTGAACATGAAGGAGATATTTATTATAAAGACTTAAAATGTAAAATATTAGATAATAGGGAACTAGCAATTTTAAAATCTTATCCTAATGTAATATTGACACCACATACAGCATTTTATACTGACCAAGCTGTAAGTGATATGGTGGAGCATTCCATATTAAGTTGTATTTTATTTATGGAAGGAAAAGAAAATTCTTGGGAAGTTAATGTCTAAGAACCTTTATTATTAACTTATCAATCCTTTTATTGACAATGCTAGAAACAGAGATTATGATAAAAAATAGATAAATGCTTATTTTTATGATATCTTGTATAGTGATAATATATGATTTGATAAGGTATATAACTTTTTACATAAGACATAATAAACGATGAATGGAGGAAATACAAACAGATGAATAACACATATGATTGTCTAGTAATAGGCTGTGGACTAGCAGGAACAGTGATATCTAGAGAACTTGCAGAACGAGAAGGCAAGAAGGTATTGATAATTGAAAAGCGAAGTCATATTGGAGGCAATACTTACGATTTTTTAAATGATGATGGTATACTAGTTCATAAATATGGGCCTCACATATTTCACACAGGTAGCAAGCTCGTATTTGATTATATTTCACGTTTTACCCAGTGGAGGGATTACTCTCATGAGGTTCTTGCGGATATCCACGGGACACTTATGCCTGTTCCATTTAACCTGAATTCTCTTTATATAGCATTTGATTCTGAAAAGGCAGGTAGGCTTGAAAAAAAGCTTGTCTCTACCTATGGTATAGATAAGCGGTTAACTATTTCACAATTGCGTGATCAGACAGACAGTGAGCTTGTTAACATTGCTGACTTTGTTTACAACAATGTGTTCCTTCATTATACTCAAAAACAATGGGGGCTTACTCCTGAGCAGATAGATCCATCTGTAATAGCAAGAGTTCCAATATTAATTTCACGGGACAATAGATATTTTCAAGATAAATATCAGGGAATCCCATCTAATGGGTATACCCCGCTTTTTGAGAATCTGCTAGACCATCCTAATATACATTTGCAGCTTAATACAGATGCAAATGAAGTTTTTAAGATGATTGGAAATGATATATTTTTTAATGATAAACCATTTAAAGGAACAGTAATATATACTGGCGCTTTGGATGAGTTTTTTGGTTGCCGTTTTGGCAGATTACCTTATAGAACTTTAGATTTTTTATTTGAAACACATGATATGACTTGGTATCAGTCAAAGGGCACAATAAACTATACGGTGGATCAGCCATTTACCAGAATTACTGAATTCAAGCATTTAACAGGTCAGAATATTCAAGGTAAAACTACTACCATGAAGGAGTATCCAAAGGCGTATACAGGCTCTGAAGGTGAAATACCTTATTATGCTATACTTAATGAAGAAAATTTTGAACTTTATAAAAAATATAGACAGCTCACAGAGGGATTTTGTGATTTTCACCTTCTGGGTAGGCTAGCAGAATATAAATACTATAACATGGATGCAATAATTGAGCGTGCGTTAAAATTAGCGGACCATATTATTTGCGTCAAGAAAGGATAAGATTGATGAAGATAATAACATTTACAGTACCATGCTATAATTCAGCTTCTTACATGGATCACTGCATAAAGACCCTAATTCAAGGTGGAGAAGATGTAGAGATAATACTTGTAGACGATGGTTCTTCTGATGATACCGCTAAAATTGCTGATGATTACGCTACCATGTATCCCAGTATCATAAGAACTATACATCAGGAAAATGGAGGTCACGGGGAGGCCGTAAATACTGGTATTAAAAATGCTTCTGGTATTTATTTCAAAGTCGTTGATTCTGATGATTGGTTAGACATTCCTGGAATGTTAAAAACTATATCTGTACTGCAGGATCTTAATGCTAAGGAAAAACAATTAGACATGATGATTTGTAATTATGTTTATGAGCATTCAGAGGATAATACTAGCCATACGGTTAACTATAAAAATGTGTTGCCACAGAACTGCCTGTTTGGATGGAACGATGTAGGCAGATTTAGGGTGTCCCAGTATATTCTTATGCATTCTGTGATTTATAGGACATCACTTTTACGTGAATGTGGACTTGTGTTGCCTAAACATACTTTTTATGTGGACAATCTTTTTGTTTACCAGCCACTTCCATATGTTAAAACACTTTATTATATGAATATTGATCTTTATAGATATTTTATTGGCAGAGCGGATCAGTCTGTAAATGAGAATGTTATGATAAAACGTATTGACCAACAGCTTCGCGTAAACAAACTTATGATTGATTTTTACTGTAATATGAAGGAAAGACCTAATAAACGTTTAGACAGCTATATGAAAAAATATCTATCGGTGATGATGACAATTTCATCTGTATTGCTTCTGGTTTCTGGAACTAAGGAGAATCTTAAAAAGAAAACAGATTTATGGCTATATTTAAAGAATAGTGATGAAAAACTATATATTCGAATGCGATATCGTCTGCTTGGTACAGTATCAAATCTTCCAGGGGTTGCAGGAAGAAAACTAACTAAACATGCTTATCGTTTAACAAGTAAGAGGTACAAATTTAATTAAAAACATAACGTAGTGAATTTAAAGATGCCTAAGGGGAGCAAAAAAATGAATATTCAAATTTTTGGCGTTAAGAAATCTTTTGATACGCAGAAAGCTGAACGCTATTTTAAGGAAAGAAAAATCAAGTATCAATTTGTAGATTTAAAACTTAAGGAAATAAGCAAAGGTGAACTACAAAGCATTAAATCTACAATAGGTATTAATAATTTAATAGATACTAAGGCTAAAGAATATGATAAATTAAATATTGGGTCAATCAGAAGTAGCGATATAAAAGAAGAGTTACTTTTAAATAATCCCAAGCTTTATGTAACCCCAATTGTGAGAAATGGTAAATTAGCTACTGTGGGATATGAACCTCTGGTTTGGGACAAATGGGAGTAGAAGGGTAAAAACTTTAATATTTATCTGAAAATGGGATGCAAGAATATTTGTTTACACAAATATTCTTGCATCCCATTTTATTGACTTTTCTGCGCCAGCAGAAAAATCTTCAATAACTTTTAACTCCTAACTCTTAACTTTTAACTGCTTTTTTGAGGGCGTGTTATCCTTTATAGTGAAAATCGCAATCCTCAAGTGGTACCAATTTTGTCTTATTAACAAACTTATAGCCAAGGAACATACAAATAAATAAAGGGATACATATATAGTTGCTTAGAAAATCAAACCAACTGAAGGTTTCAGCTTGGAATACCCATATATTTGCGCCAAATATAACAATTATACATAAAATAATACCGATTATTGGACCAAAGGGATAAAATTTTGCTTTGAACTTTAGATCTTTAAGATCTCTTCCTTGTGCCACATAAGCTTTTCTAAATCTATAGTGACAAATGCTGATACCTAGCCATGCAAAGAAGGCGGTTATACCTGAAGCATTATATAGTATGTAATATATTTTTCCATCGCCAACTAAAGAGGCAAAAAAGCGGAACAGGCAACTAAAGTAGTAATATACAAAGCATTTGTAGGAACTCCATGCTTATTTACTTTTGATAAGAATTTAGGTGCTTTACCTTCTTTAGATAGAGAATATAACATACGTGATGCTACGTAAAGCCCAGAGTTTCCACAAGAAATCACAGAAGTTAGAATTACCGCATTCATAACACTGGCTGCAATTGCTAGTCCACATTTTTCAAATACCATAGTAAATGGACTATAAGCAATGTTATTGGCACCGCTTTTTAAAAGATTTTCATTGGTAAATGGGATAAGAAAACCAATTATTACAATTGCGCAAATGTAAAATAATAAAATACGCCAGAAAACAACTTTTATAGCTTTTGGAACATTTTTTTCGGGATCTTCTGATTCACCTGCAGCAAGACCAACTATTTCCGTACCAGAAAAAGAGAACCCTGTCACTAAGAACACATTTATAAGAGCAAAAATACCTCCAACAAAAGGAGCCTTCTTACCATTACTTCCGGTCAGTACCCAGTTTGAAAAACCAGGTGATTTATTACCTAGAATACCAAAAATCATAAGTACTCCCACTATAATAAATATGATAATAGTAACAACTTTAATGCCTGCAAACCAATATTCGCTTTCACCATAAGCTTTTGCAGACAAAATGTTTAAGAAAAAGATTATAGCTAAAAACAGTATACTCCACAAGGTAGTGTTTGTATTTGGAAACCAAAACTTAACTATAAGGGATCCAGCAACTAGTTCTGCTGCAACGCATATTGCCCAACAAAACCAATAATTCCACCCAAGAGTAAAACCTAGAGCTGGATCCACAAATTTTGTTGCATAGGTTTCAAAGGAACCTGAAACTGGCATAAGTGTTGCCATTTCGCCAAGGGAGGTCATTAGAAAATAGACTAGAACCCCCATGATTATGTAAGCTAAAGCAGCGCCACCAGGGCCAGCTGTACTTACTGCACTACCACTGGCAAAGAATAAGCCAGTTCCAATTGAACCACCGATAGCAATCATATTCATATGTCTTGCTTTTAGAGTTCGATGAAGCTCATTTTCAGGTTCTATTTCCATAGTTTTTGTTTCTGGGTCTGTATTCATTGTATATCATTCCTCGTCTTAGGCATCTTGAAAAAAATATCAGCATCATCTTTGACTTATTATTTTCTTTAAGATGCGGTAATATTTTTTTCTATAAAGTAATATAATTACAATTCCTTAAAGGGGAAGAAAATTTAAAAATACTAGCTTATATTAATAAGGTATATCATGTTGACAAGAAAATCAATACTAGGAGATGAAATTTGTATTAAATTGTGATAATATATATAATATTGATGTTTTCCATAATTATGAATTATTATTGGGTGGTCCTTATAAAGATAGTATGGATTACTTGTAAAGGTATTGACAACAGTTTTAAATATGTTATTATGTATACAAGAAAGCAATGTAATAAATCCCTTGACAAGGAAGAGTAGTCATTTTGTTTAGTCAAAGAGAGCTGAGGCTGGTGTAATCTCAGTACGATAGCGATTGGTGAATGGACCTTCGAGGAGTAAACCGAAATTTTCTTAAATTAGAGAAGAGTAGTGGTTATCGTTTGCCGTACGTTACAACGGATAGAATATTTTAGTATTCGAATAAGAGGTGTTTAACACAATTTAGGTGGTACCGCGGAAGTATCTCCGTCCTAATGTATATTTTAGGACGGAGTTTTTTTATGCAAATTTATAATAATATTTAATGAAAACCGGTGTTTATTAAATATTATGATATAATCTATAACTTTAATTAAAAAAATTAAAATACGAGCATTCCTGTTATGAATTAAAATGAACTTTGAAAAAAAGAGCACCTACTGATAATATAAGGGTATAAATAGTTCGAACTTTTATCCCAAATTTATAATTATCAGTGGAGGTACTCAAAATGAATTATACACAAAATGAGAAGATTATGTCAATAAACGAAAGAACTTTAGTTATAGGAATTGATATTGCAAAGGCGGTTCAATATGCGAGAGCTTTTGATTACAGAGGAATAGAGCTTGGAAAAGTAAAATCCTTTGAAAATACAGCCGAAGGCTTTAAGATATTTGAAGACTGGATAAAATCACTAGCAAATGAAAAACAGAAAAATAATATAATTGTTGGGTTGGAGCCTACAGGACATTATTGGTTTACTTTAGCACACTTCCTAAAGGAGTTAGGAGTAAAGCTAGTTCTTGTCAATCCATATCATGTGAAGCGAATCAAAGAACTTGATGATAACTCTCAAACTAAGAATGATAGTAAAGATCCTAAGACAATTGCTAAATTGGTGATTGATGGCAGATATTTTGAACCTTATATCCCAGAGGGTATATACAGCGATTTAAGAGTAGCCATGGATATGAGAGAAGGTCTTGTCAAGAATCTTAACAAAATAAAGAATAAGGTCACACAATGGATGGACAAATATTTCCCGGAATTTAATGATGTTTTTGGTGATTGGGAAGGTAAAGCAGCTTTGATAACCCTAAAGGAATTTCCAACACCAGAAAAAATCTTATCAACAAGTGTTCAGCAAATAGTTGCAGCATGGAGAAAAGAAGTTAAACGTGCCGTAGGCTTTAATAGAGCTGTTAAATTAGTTGAAGCAGCTAAAATTTCTATAGGCATTAAAGAAGGTCTTAGAATGGGTGAAAAAGATCTTATAGTTAATTTAGAACAATATGATTTATATATTAGACAGCTTGAACAGTTAGAGCTGGAAATTGAAGAATTGGCCCTTCAAATACCAGGAGCAAAGGAAATTTTAACTATTAAAGGTGTAGGTATAATCACTGCTGCTGGCTTTATTGCAGAGGTTGGAGATATTACGAGATTTACACATCCAGGGCAAATACAAAAACTTGCAGGCTTAAATTTAATTGAGAATAGTTCAGGCAAACATAAAGGTAAAACGAGTATAAGTAAAAGAGGACGGTCAAAGCTTCGAGCACTGCTGTTCAGGGTAATGATGCCTTTGGTTGCTAAAAATCCGGAGTTTAAGATGCTACATGATCACTACAAGAATAGAAAAGACAATCCGTTAAAGAAGAAGCAATCACTGATATTGCTATGCTGTAAGCTAATAAGGATTCTATATGCAATTATGGTTAAACAGGTTGCATATAATCCACAAAACCTAATAAAGGATATAGCATTTCTACAATTAAGAGAGGCAGTTTAATAAAGTTATCCACAATACAATATAATTAATACTTGTCTTAAAATTATCCACAGCTAATCAAGTTTATTCTTAAGCTATAAAGTGTGGAAAACAAACGATATTCATAAGTTTTTGTGTATTGACCTTTGAAAAAAGAAACTTGGATTAGTCAGTGTTTAGAGACCTCCATAAGGGCATAGACCCGGTATACGAGCATGAACTGACATCCGCCTTTGGATAAACGGAACGAAGGAATTAAGGACATTGATCCTGTGAGACATAGAAGGGTAAGTTACCAGAGTAATTGCGGACACCAAAAGTAATAATATTTTAACAAATAAAACAGTCAGTCTGTTATACTTACTCATCTATGCCCACATATACACAAAATTTATAAATTTATCTAAATAGTTTTTTTATCAAATGATGAGATACTAAGAATGAGTGAGATATCAAGAGAAAATCAAATAACATAGAAGAAGGAGAAATATATTATGAATATAAAAAAATTGGTTATAAATTCTTTACTTTTAGCAATAGGTGCAGTATTAAGTCAGATGACACCACCACTAGTTTTCGGTATGAAGCCTGATTTTTCTTTAGCACTATTATTTATAATAATACTTTTAAATAATGATTATAAGACTTGTCTTTGCGCAGGAATTGTAGCTGGGCTATTATCAGCACTTACTACAACCTTTCCAGGAGGACAGCTACCTAACATAATAGATAAAATTGTAACTACCAATATTATGTTTTTATTTTTAATGCCTATAAGAAACGTACTGAATAATCAATTAAAGATACTAATAGTTACAGCGGTTGGTACAATTGTTAGCGGAACTGTATTTTTAACTTCAGCATTTTTTATAGTTGGACTGCCAACAAGCTTTAGATTATTATTTCTATCCATTGTAATTCCAGCCTGCGTAATAAATACAGTTGCTGGGTCTGTTTTATTCAATGCAATAAATATAGCATTGAAAAGAAAAGCAAAGATATAGAGACAAACTACATGTGTTTAAATTGGGACGTGTAATAAGGCACAATCAAAGAAAATAACAAGTCAAAGATTCTGAGGATATTTTGCGGTAGGCGATGAAGCATATCATTAACAAAATAGACCAGAATATTGACTTGTTATTTTCTTTGAAGATGTCTAAAAGAAGCTACTCTAAAAATCATAAGAAATAGCAAAGCAATTTGAAAGCTCAGAATTGAGAGTGGAAAATCTACATTAACTATCAATTATCAATTATCAATTCTTAATTTTCTTATTTTCAGACCGAATCAGTTTTCAGAATAATTATCTACATTTAATTTTGTTATTTTATCTGTTAAAGCTTTTTTAATCACCACATTTTCAAGACTTAAATTTTTTATATTGTTAAAATACATTCCATTTCTCTTCATAGGGTCAATAAAACTCATCATATCTGCATAATCCTCAGTGGCATTTTCATCAAATTCCACATATACATTTTTCATTTCAACTTTTTCAATCTTTCTTTCTGGAAGCCCGTACATAAATGCTGCACAAACTTTAGCATTATTGCAAACTACATCTTCTATATATATTTCACCAATATAAGGGGTTCTATCATCTACTGGTAATTTTTCCTTGTCCCATACATATTTGGTTTTACCATCTGGATCGCAATAATAAAATGAATTAATGGAAAAAGGAGTCATAACGTTATCCATTTTTACATTAGAAACATGAATGTTGTCTATAATTCCTTTTGATCCACGTCCTCTTCTTGTTTTTATTCTAAGACCTCTGTCTGTACTGTTAAAAATACATTTTTCTATAAAAATGGATTTAACTCCAGAAGACATTTCGCTTCCAAGTACAACTGCACCATGTCCAAATTTCATATTGCAATTTCTAATATGAATATTTTCAGATGATACAGGATTTTTAATGCTCATATCTATTTTACCGGATTTTATAGCTATGCAGTCATCACCAACAGAAAATGTATTTCCTAAAATAAGAACATTCTTTGAAGATTCAGGATCAAGAGCATCGGTATTTGGTGCATCAAAAGGATTTTCAATACTTAAGTCTATAAATTTTAGATTCTCACACATTAAAGGATGTATTGTCCATGATGGAGAATTTTTTACGGTTATTCCTTCAATTAATACATTTTTGCAGCAATTTAAGAAGATTGTCTTTGGTCTCCATGCCCTTCTTTTCTCCTTTGGATTAAGCCACCAAGTGTCGAAATCAGAATTCCCATCTAGTACTCCTAGGCCTACTATATTTACATTTTCTACACCAATAGCTGTAATTAAACTTGCAAATTCATCTTGCTCATCACCTTCCCATGATCCAAGGTAAAAATCTTTTTCAGATCCTTTCATTGAACCTTTAAGTATAGGGTAATATTTTCTATCCTTTAATCCAAGAAGCACTGCACCTTCTTTTAAATCAAGTGTTATATTGCTTTTAAGAAATAGTGGACCTGTAAGATAAACGCCCTTTGGAATTACAATTCTTCCAGTGGGTGGACATGATTCAATGGCAGCCTGTAAAAATGCTGTATCTACATTTTCACCATCACCTATAGCACCAAAATCAATTACATTGATGTCTACGGATTCCGTTTTAGTTGTAATGTCTAAACTTTCACTTTTATCATTATTAGAATCATCTTGAACAAAAACATTATAGTTTGTATCAGCCTCTAAATCATTTAAAGTAAAAACATTTTGTTTTGTTAAAGAAACTTTTTTATTATTTAGATAAACACTTGCTTCATTACTCAGGTAGAAACATTCAGTATTTTCTATTTCAAATGAAGCAGTTGTAGATGTTATTGAAACCAAATTTATTTTCATAATTATTCATCTCCATGGCATAAATTATTAGTATAATTAAAATGTTCTTTTAAAAAGTCGTTTACTTTTTCCCCATTAAAAATATGACTTCCCTTAAATATATGGTGGTATATTTTATCATCGCTATTTAAAATATTATAGGCATGCTTAGTTATTGAAATCTGTTCTTTTACATCAATTATTCCTCGTGATCCGTTTAATGGATCATCTGTGCCACTTTCAATTAGTAATGGTCTTGGTGCTATTAAAGCCCCGAGGTCTCCTATATCTACAGCTTTCCACAAATTGGGCACAAAATTGCAACCACAAAAATTTGTTGCCATAATTGAACCTTTGAAACTGTGAAAATATCCACTGATAATTGCTATTTTTATTCTTTCATCTAAGGCTGAAAGCCAAAGTGACTGAAGTCCTCCTCCTGAGAATCCAAGGCATGCTATTTTACTGCTGTTGCAATAATCTAAGGTCTCTATATAATCAATTATTCTTATTAAATCCCAAACCATCATTCCAAGCAATGATTTACCTAATGATATTGCGGCATTGTTTATGGTATTACATGAACATTTAAGCAAGTCTTCATTTGAGTTTCCTTGATCCATCCATTCTCGTCTTTCGCCAAAACCTCTGGCATCATTACAAAATACTATATAACCTTGTTTTACTAATTTAATTCCATAATCACAATTATACTTTTCTATGCTTTCTTTTATTATGGGAATATCATATCTACCTGCTGTTCCTTCTTTGCCACCACAACCGTGACCATGTGGGGCTATAACACATGGAATTTTTTCTCCAGGTTTAATGCTATTTGGAATTAGTATATACATAGGCATAAAAACATCTTTTTCTGTTTCTAAAACAACTTTTTTTCGCGTAAAATCTGTAAATACTTTTGTTTCAATGATTTTAGGATTCAAATTTGTTTTTTTAAGGTTGGCTATTCCTAATAGATTTTGTAGTTTTGGAACAAGAGTTTTTTTCCACCCTTTAAATTCAGGCACATTTTCAGCACACAGTTTATATTTTCTTGAATTTAAATTGTATGTATCTAATAGTTTATTTCTTACGCAAAAATGTTCGTCTTCGTTCATTGTTTATCACCCCCCCCATAAAATTGTTTGAGTTTACCTTGTATCACCAAATAGTAGTTAATTTTTAACCTCCTTCTTCTGTATTTGATTGAAAATAGTAGCTAAAACGTTTTGTATGGAAGTACTTTGTTAACGTTAACATAACAGTAGCATATCGCTATAAATTATTTTTGTCAATATTTATAACATAAAATATATTAGAATTTACAAAGGAATTTTCATTTCTACGTAGAATTGAAAATATTAGAGAAGAGGTGTGTGTATGTTTGAAGTTTGTATTAATTATAAAGACATAAATATATCTAATGTTGTTTTGGAAGATATTAAGTGTATACAACTATGGCTTAAGGAAAAAAATAAGCTTGTATACTATGGGAATAATGATTATTTAGCAACTAGTGAATTTAATGAAATATTTTTGGAGTATTATGCAAGCGAATCTGAGATCTTTCTAAAAATTCATAAAGAGAATAGATTGATTGGTATATTTAAAGGAAGAATAGAATTTAAAGATAAAAATATTGTATGGATTTCTTGTTTTATATTGGAACATTTGTATCTAGATAACGATGAAGGAAATGTTATTCTAAATAAAATATTAAAATTTTTTTTACATAACTATGGTATAACTGAGTTTCTTATAGGCATTTCTGAAAAAGAGAAAAAAACATTAAAGCTGTTAAAAAATAATGGATTTAAATTGATTAGGATTAGCAATGATTTCTTCATGAGTAAGGAGACTAGTTCAAATGCTATGATAATGAAAAGAGATATATGACATTTTAAATCGGGCAAATGTACATTTCTTTGGTATAATTTCTTTCATTAAAAATATGATTAATAGTAGTAAGGTATTGGGAGATGAGAGAATGAGATATACAAGGTACGATTTAAAAAAGAAACAAGGTGGTAACAAATATTTTATAATTGTTTTATCTATAATATTAGTAGTTGCATTATCTGTTGGTACTGCTATGTCCAAGCTATTACTAAAAAATAATGGATACCTAAATGGAACAAGTAGCAATGAAACAAACAGTACATCATCAAATAATATAGCAAAAAACTACGAGTATGTTTTTCTACAAGGTGGATTTTTTTCAAAAAAGAAGATGCGGATGAACTTATAAAGTCATTAAGCACCATTGGAAATCCTAGTGAAGTGAATGAAAATGGAAAAATAAGAGTCATATTCGGACTTTATAAGAGGGGAAGTTCATATACAAGTGCGGTGAAATTATTAACTGATAATAAATTTGATAGTAGTGAAATAAATTTTAATATAAATGTAGACAATACATGTAACTCACAAATAGTAGAAATTATTGATGCTAATCTACAAATTATTAGTAAATTAAATGACAAAGATGTTAAAGCTGTGCAATTAGGAGAGCTAAAAAAGTGGAAAAACAATTTAAAAAAAGTTCAAGGCGACTATAAAAATAAAAATGTGTTAGAAGAATTAAAAAAGTATGTAGACAAGCTTCCAGACAATTATAGTAAAAACAATACCAATGACAGTATTCAATTTATGTATAATGAATTTAAAAAAATAACCAAATGAGAATAAACAAAAAATTGTTAAAAAATTGTGAAATACTTGTTTAACTATACATTAAATGATAAACTATATTAGATGTATAAACAATATGGGGGATATGGGGATATGTTAGCGAAAAACTCAAAGTATTTCGTATTTCTTACTTTATTAGGAGGAATATGTGGCACTATTTTAGGTGAACTAATTGGTACTCGTTTTTCAAATTTAGTTTTTTTAAAGAGCTCATATACTATAGGTACAAGTAAACCTCTTATTTTAGATTTAAAAATTATGAGTTTAACATTTGGAGTAAGTTTTAATATCAATATAATGACTATAATTGGTATAATATTGGCAATACTATTATATAGAAAACATTAGGAAGTGGAAGAATGAGAATTATTCTAGCATCAGCTTCTGAAAGAAGGATAGAACTCCTTAGTAGAGTCATCAAAGATTTCAAAGTAATTGCAAGTGATTTTGATGAGCAAAAGATTAAATTCAAAGGCAGTGTATCAGAATATGTTATGGAACTTTCAAAGGAAAAAGCAGAGGCTGTTTCTAAAAGTGTAGATGTTTTAAGGGGAGATGATAATATAGTTATTGGTTGCGATACAGTTGTATCCATAGATAACGTTTTATTAGGGAAACCAAAAGACAGACAAGATGCTTTTAGAATGATAAAGATGCTAAGTGGAAAAGTTCATAATGTATACACTGGTATTACAATTATTAATGTGAATTTTGATGTAATTAAATGTGACTATGCTTGCACAAAAGTTAAGTTTTCAAACTTATCAGAACGCGACATAGAAAAATATTTATGTTTGGAAGAATACAAAGACAAGGCAGGTGCCTATGGAATACAAGGTTATGCTGGAGTGTTTGTTGAAGCTATAGAAGGATGCTTTTATAATGTTGTGGGCTTGCCACTTAATAAGCTAAATGGAATGTTTGGGGAGATGGGAATAAATCTATAGAGAAGGTGTATTATTGAGCAATTCGCTTAAGATTTTTGATTTCCCGGAAAATGAAAGACCTAGAGAAAGGCTACAAAGATATGGCGCTGAGGCTTTGTCAAATTGTGAACTTTTGGCAATTATTTTGAGAACAGGTACATCAAAGGACAATGTTTTAAACATATGTAATAATCTATTGAAACAAGGAAATGGACTTAATGGTTTATTAAAACTAAGTTATAATGAACTTGTGGAAATCCATGGAATTGGAATTGCAAAAGCCACGCAAATAATTGCATTAGGTGAAATTATAAAAAGGTTTAAAACATATCGTTCTGGTGATACATACAAGATTACTAGTCCTAGGGATGCGGCAGATTTAGTAATGGAAGAAATGAAAAGTTATAATAGAGAAATTTTGAAACTTATTTTGCTTAATACTAAAAGCATAGTCATCCATATATGTGATATTTCTGTAGGAAGTTTAAACTCTTCCATTGTTCATCCAAGAGAGGTATTTAGTGAAGCTATTTTACGGCATAGTGCTTCAATTATTATATGTCACAATCATCCATCGGGAGATCCAACACCAAGTTCAGAAGATATTAGTGTTACTAATAGACTTAAAGAATGCGGTAAGATAATTGGCATTGATGTTTTAGATCATATTATCATTGGTGATGGTGTTTATGTCAGTTTAAAAGAAAAAGGAATTTGTTGATTTTGAAAGGAGAAATTTTAATGGCGTTTTTTGGTATATCTAGAGATATGGGCATAGATTTAGGAACAGCAAATACATTAGTATATGTAAAAGGTAAAGGTATTGTTCTAAGAGAACCATCAGTTGTAGCAATTAATACAAATACAAAGACAGTTCTTGCTGTTGGAGAAGAAGCAAAACAGATGATAGGTAGAACACCAGGAAACATAGTTGCAATAAGACCACTAAGAGATGGAGTTATTGCTGATTTTGATGTTACTGAGAGTATGCTTAAGAGATTCATATCTAAGGTGACTTCAAAAAGTTCGTTTGCAAGCCCTAGAATAATAGTTTGCTTTCCATCTGG
Source organism: uncultured Clostridiaceae bacterium (assembly GCA_963725425.1). Taxonomy (GTDB): domain Bacteria; phylum Bacillota; class Clostridia; order Clostridiales; family Clostridiaceae; genus Clostridium_I. The sequence continues at coordinate 330,092 of CAVRYJ010000031.1, read as the reverse complement.
AGTAACAGAAGTTGAAAGAAGAGCTATTGATGAGGCAACAAAGAGAGCTGGAGCTAGAGAAGTTCAACTTATGGAAGAACCAATGGCTGCAGCTATTGGAGCTGGACTTCCAGTAGAGGAGCCAACTGGAAGCATGGTTGTTGATATTGGTGGAGGTACTACTGAAGTTGCAGTCATTTCACTTGGGGGTATTGTAACAAGTAAATCACTTAGAGTTGCTGGAGACGAATTGGATCAAGCAATAATAACACATATCAAAAAAGAATATAATTTAATGATTGGTGAGCGAACTGCAGAAAATGTTAAGTTGCAACTTGGTTCAGCGTTCAAGACAAATGATGTTGAAGAAACGATGGATATAAAAGGAAGAGATTTTAATAACGGGATTACCAAAAAACATTGAAATTAGCGAGGTTGAAGTTAGAGAAGCCTTAAAGGAACCATATCGCTTTAATAATTGATGCCATAAAGCTTACACTTGAAAAAACACCACCAGAACTTGCTTCAGACATTATGGATAAGGGAATTATGCTTACAGGAGGCGGAGCACTTCTAAGAGGCCTGGATAGCTTAATTAATAATGAAACTCATATGCCTGTACATATTGCAGAAGCACCACTTGACTGTGTAGCCCTTGGAGCAGGTAAAGCTCTTGAACATTTTGATAAAATAAGTAAGAGTAACAGAGGTTAAATTGAAATTCATAAAGAATAAACTGGCGGTGGCAATAATTGTTCTGTCAGTTAGCTTTTTGTTTCTAATTGGGTTTAGCGTTAAGAGACAAAATGCTTCATTTTTAGAAAGTGGTGTTGGTGGTGTTTTTACTTCTGTGCAGGGAGTAATTTATAAAAGTACAAATGGTGTAGTGGATTGGTTCAGTTTTGTAACTCATTTTTCACAGATAAAACAGGAAAATGAAAGTTTAAAATCACAAAATCTAAGTATGAAAAAAAAGGTAGCAGAGTATGATGCTTTAAATGATAAATTGACAAGAGTTTCTGCACTCGCTAAATTACAAAATCCAGCAAGTGAATATACTTATAAAAATTGTAATGTAATTAGTACGGTAAGCGGCACAGAAGATAGTTATGTAATTGATAGAGGTTCAAAGGATGGCATTAAGATTGATTATGCAGTAATAACAGATCAGGGACTTGTTGGAAAAGTAATCTCTGTTGACAGCGGATCCAGTGTTATTGGTACATTAAACAATGAAAACATTGAAGTTGGTGCTACGAATCAAAGATCTAGTGCTAACAGAGGAGTAGTAACTGGCTATGTGGATGATAATAATAATGAATTAGCTATGCTTAGTGAGTTACCACAAGATGCGGACATAAAAAAAGGTGATACCATAATGACTTATGGTACACTATACCCTAAAGATATTGAAATAGGTGTAGTTATCAGCGTTGTAAAAGATCCAGCCACAGTTAGTACCAATGCAATAATAAAACCAAGTGTGGATTTTACTAAGTTAGAAGAGGTTTCGGTGGTTATACCTAAAGACAGTAAATTAAGCGAAATAAAGTACTAGGGTGATTTATATGAAAAAAATTGTAACTTTGACAATTTTAATTTTTGTTCTTGAAGTACTTGATAACACAATAGTTCCATTCCTTTCAGTGTATGGATACTACCCTAGCTTGTTATTTTTATTTGTAATTTGCTATTCAATAATTAATGATAGGTGGTCAGCGCTTAAAGTTGGCTTGATTTCAGGTGCATTGCAAGATTTGTTTTTTATAAATGGATTTGGAGTAAATATGCTTATAAATATGCTCATATGCGTTTTGGCAGGTGAGATTGGTAGAAATTTATTTAAAGAAAAAAAACTAATACCAGTTGTAACAATTTTAGGGCTGACTTTTTTAAAGGGAGTACTTGTTTATATAGTTTTATATTTTATTGGTATAAAGGTAAAAATATATGCAAGTGCTTTTGTTGCTATGTATACTTTTGTATTAGCCTTATTCGTTTACAGACCAATTTATAGATTGTGTCAAAAACCTTATATGATAAAGAAATGGAAATTTTAATGTGGTGATGAAATGGAAAGAAAAAAGAAACTCAAAAAGATATTTAATAGATATACTGCTTTAGTAGTAATAATGATAACTCTATTTTCAGTATTAGGGGTACAATTATATAATTTACAAGTTACAAATGGTCAGTATTACAGTGATACAGCAAATACTAAAGCTCATAAGCTTATAACAATAGCTGCACCAAGAGGGTTAATTACAGACAAAAATGGAATAGAACTTGCAAGTGAAGTGCAAAGTTATAACCTTACATATACAGATACAGATGAGGCTGGTATAAAGCTATTTTCAACACTACAAAAGGTATTTAAAATTTTGGATGATAATGGAGAAGTTCAGACAGATAGTTTCCCTTTAAAAATAGGACCATACAGATTTGAATTTAGTTCAAGTAGCCCTAAGGAAATACAAATCATGCAGCTAAGATTTTTAAAAGATAGAGGTTTTCAAGATAGCATATTGAAAAATAAATTTAAAAATAAAACTGAAGCTGATTTAGCAGCAGCTGGTGAAACTACTGAGCTTAATGATGAACTTTTAAAACTAACGCCCGAGGACATTTATAATGAACTTGTTAGTAAATATGGTGTGATAAAAGGAATTTCAAGTTTACATATGCAACTAACTCCAGACGTAATAAGAAGGTATTTAATTGTAAAAGACAGCATAAAGATGAATAGCTTTTCCGGATATAAATCAGTTAATATAGCAAGTAATATAAAGAAAGACACATCTCTTATATTCAAACAAAGTCTTTCAGAATTGCCTGGAATAAATGTGGAAAATCAGCCTATGAGACAATATCCATATGACCAGCTAGGTTCATCAATTTTGGGATACATAAGCAAAATAAACCCTGATGATCAAGAGAAGTATTCAGAAAAGGGTTATGATACAAGTAACGATTATGTTGGAGCATCAGGAATTGAAGCCGCAATGGAAAGTGAGCTAAAGGGCAATGACGGAGGAGATGTGGTGCAGGTTGATAAGCAGGGTAGGGTGAAGACTGAACTTGCTAGCAGGCAGTCATCTCCAGGAGATAATGTTCAGCTTACAATAGATGCAAATGTGCAATATGCAACAGAAAATGCATTGAATACAGAGATGAAGACATTACAAGCTACAAGAACAGTAAATGGTTTAGATGTATCAAATGCTACAAGAGGAGCGGCTGTTGCTATAGACATTCACACTGGTGGAATAATAGCACTGGTAAGTTTACCAGGTTTTAATCCCAATGATTTTTCTAATTCCCAAGGATTAACGGAAGCACAAACAGAAAAATATTTTAATCCCGACTACGAAAAGATGGCACAAGCTCAAGAAAAACCACAAAGTTTAATTGATTATATGTTTCCAATAGACACAAGTATAAGTGGAAATACCACAATCAGAAAAGATAGTTTTGATTATTATCCAAAACCATTGTATGACTATGCAACTATGTCACTTATTCCTTCAGGGTCAACCTTTAAACCTATGACAGCAATTGCGGGTCTTCAAAGTGGAGTGATAAATGCTACTACCAATTATCAAGATAAAGGTGGCTATGATATAGGAGGAGGAGTTTGGGATCCTTTCAAATCGGATGGTGCACTTGGTAATGTAAATGTAATAAGTGCCATAGAAAAATCCAGTAATCCATTTTTTATGGATGTTGGACGAAAATTACGAGCAAAATCTGGAGACGATACTTTAGCTAAATATGCATGGGGATTTGGGCTAGGAGCAGATCCTACTTCAACAAATCCTGGTACAGGAATAGAAATAGGTGAAAATTTTGGGCAGGTATATAATACCGTTTCCCAGAAAAATCTGTCAGCATCGCAATATCTTTTGAGTATTGAGCAGGATTTAACTACTGGAGTTAGCACCACTGGAGGTAAACTTCCTCAGATAGACTTGTATGATAGAGATGGAGATGGAAATCAACTTTCAGTGATAAAAACTGAAATTAAAAATGATATAAGGGATTCTGTAAAAAATGGGACTTTTTCAAAGACTAACTACACGGATTTGTTTAAGCAATTAGTTGCAACTGACCCTAAATATAAAGGAAAAACTTTCACTGATAGTGATTTTGAAGCAGTTGTAAATGATGTACACTACCAAGCTGTGCAGACAGGACATGGTTCATTAAGTCTTCCATACAATATGTATATTGCATCTATTGGACAGGGTATGGATAATTTCACGCCTCTTCAGATGGCAAATTATATAGCTACCCTTGCCAATGGCGGCACAAGATATAAACTCCATTTGGTTAATAAAATAATTGATTCTCAGGGTAAAATAGTTTCTGAAACGAAACCTGTGGTAATAGACAAAGCCGATATGAGTGCAGAGACCAGAAATATAGTTATGCAGGGCATGAACAACGTTACAGGTGCTGGTGGTAATACAGATGGTACAGCGGCTCAAGCGCTTGGCAACTTTCCTATACCTACTGGTGGTAAAACTGGTACAGCAGAGTTTAATACATCTGATATACAGAATAAAGTTGGTAGAGGAGATTATGGGTGGTATGTAGGTTATGCACCAGCAGACAATCCTCAAATTGCTATAGCTGTAGTAATATTTGATGGTGGCTATGGCAGTGATGCTGCAAATGTTGCTAGAGGTATGTACGAGGGATATTTTAAAAATGATCCTAGAATGGCAAACTATAAAAATGATCTTGACATAAATTTAAAACCTATAAATTAAAAATTTCAGAAAAGACTAGTTTCTTAAAAGTAAGAAACTAGTCTTTTGCTGTGCCATAAACAAAACCCCACCTGAAACCAAGAACTCAGTTTATCCGATGACTACCATCCGTAACACTCCCATCTTCTACTAAGTGGGAGATAACGGCTGCTACGTCCCTGGATAACGATTTCTAAGTTTCAGATGGATGACCTACGGCCTAAAAACTCCACCTGAAACCAAGAACTCTGTTTATGGCAACTCCTTCCTAAACATCTTCAACAATCATAAGTGACTACAACTTTTAATCAAGGTAGGTTTGTCACTAAGTTGTAAAAGAGCTAGTGTATAATGAAGATACCGTGAATAAATAAAGTGAAACTTGCATGCAAGTGGATAAAATCACATTAGGTGAGAGGGAGCTAAATATGTTAACTAATAAAAAAATCATAGGAGAAAAAGTTTCACTTTCATATATAAGTATGGGGGATGCAGATAATTTAGCTAACTGGTTAAATGATTTTGAAGTATCCTTGCCTTTAGGGTATGAGGCATATACGCCAACCTCAGCTGAAAGGATTAGAAATGAAGTAAGCACCATTATAAATAGCAATCAACATGTCTTTTCAATTTTTGATAATGAAAATAATAAATGTATTGGTAGATGCGCATTATTCAATATTGATTTTATAAATAGAACTTCAATGTTAAGTATTCTAATTGGAGATAAAAATCATAGGAATAAAGGTTTTGGAAAAGAAGCAATCAGCTTATTAATTGATTATGCCTTTAATCTGATTAATTTAAACAGTGTAAGGCTTAGTGTGTTTTCTTTTAATAAAAATGCACTGAATTGTTATATATGTGTTGGGTTTAAAGAAGTTGGTCGTCTGAGAGAAGCCAAAATCATAGGTAAAATGAAATATGACTCAATTGTAATGGATATTTTGTCAGAAGAGTTTAGTAGTAAAATAATACCTCGATATATAAAGTAATATAAGATGGTAGTCATCGGATAAAATACATATGAAAAGAAGGATTTTCAACATATATGTTGAATTATATATAATGGAACGTTAGTGCCTTTGGAGGTTAATATGAGTGAGGACAAGATTGTATTAAAGGGCAACAAATTTGGGTTAAACGTAGTAATTGATATAAATAGGTTTAAAGATTTCAATGAAATGTTAGAAATATTAAGAGAAAAACTTTCTAGAGGTAAAAGATTTTATAAAGGTTGCACATTAAAGATTAGCACGCAACTTAAACTTGTAAGTGAAAGAGAGCTTAAAAGGCTAAGTGATATCTTATTTGAAGAATTTCTTATAAAAGATTGTATATTTGAAGATACCGAGGAGAAAACAAGTAAAATTTTCTCTGGAATATATGAGGGTAAAACAAAATTTATAAAAAAAACTGTAAGAAGTGGGCAGATTATTAATTACCCGGGAAATGTAGTTATAATTGGCGATGTAAATCCGGGTTCCGAAGTTTTTGCAGCTGGAAATATAATCGTTCTTGGTATTCTTAAAGGTGATGCACATGCAGGTACAAGTGGTAATGATAAGGCTATAATTGCTGCATTTAGACTTGAACCTAATGTTTTGCAAATAGCCAGTACAATTACCAAAGCACCAGAAAATGATGAAAAACCTAATTATCCAGAAGTTGCTAAGATAAAAGATAAAACGATAATTGTAGAACCATATTCACCTAATAAGTTTTATTGATTTTTGTACTAGTATCTTCATGGTACATTTAGTATAATGGTAGCTAGGCATTGATTGTACTTGATTGTTAAAGATATTTTATATATCTTCGTATATATTACTTTTCATCTGACAAATTTTATTAATGGAGGTACATTTCATGGGAGAAGCTATTGTAATAACATCTGGAAAAGGTGGAGTTGGAAAAACCACAACTACGGCAAATATTGGTACGGCACTTGCAGCTATGGGGAAAAAAGTGGTTGTGGTTGATGGAGATACTGGACTTAGAAATTTAGATGTACTTATGGGACTCGAAAACAGAATAGTTTTTACACTTTTAGATGTAATTGAAGAAAACTGTAGACTTAAGCAAGCACTCATAAAGGATAAAAGGTATGAGACTTTATTTTTACTTCCAACAGCGCAGACTAGAGATAAAAATGATATAAGTTCGGAGCAAATGCTAAAAGTTGTAAATGAATTAAAGAATGATTATGATTATGTACTTATAGATTGTCCAGCAGGAATTGAACAAGGATTTGAAAATGCGGTAATAGGTGCAGATAGAGCTATAGTTGTGGTAAACCCGGAGGTAACGTCAATAAGGGATGCAGATAGGGTAATTGGAAAACTTGATGCAAAGGGGTTAGATGATCATAAACTTGTGGTAAATAGGATAGAAGCTGAAATGATAAAAAAAGGCGATATGCTTGGAATAGATGATATAATTGATAACCTGGCAATCAAATTAATTGGTGTTGTACCAAATGATAAAGATGTTACAATATCAACTAATAGAGGAGAACCAATAGTATTGAATCAAAATTCAAAAGCTGGAAATGCATTTAGAGATATAGCAAAGAGAATAACTGGTGAAGAAGTTCCTTTTCCATCATTAGATGATAAGGAATCCACAAGTATTGTTACTGTTATTAAAAACTTGTTTAAGAAAAGATAGGGGGGAGTAAGATGGATTTATTTAATTTTTTTTCAAGGAAGCCAGCATCTAAAGATGTGGCAAATGAAAGATTAAAATTAATTCTGATTCATGATAGATCTGATTTATCCCCAGAACTTTTAGACCTCATAAAGGAAGAAATAATGAATGTAATAGCAAAATATGTGGAAATAGATAATTCTGATGTAGAGGTAAAATTGACTAAAGTACAGGATGGAGAAGGTTCATCACCGGCTTTGATAGCTAATATTCCAATTAAAAGAATGAAAAGTAGAACCCAGTAAGAGTTTTATCAAAATAGAAATTAATTTCTATTTTGATAAAACTCTTTTTTATAAAGCATTAATCTTTAATTCTTTTCACATGACCATTTAATTTGTTATGTAGAATGTGTAATAAAATACAATGATTTTAATATACATGATATTGTATGAATTATATTAGGAGGAAAAATGGGTAGCTATAATAGTCAATATGAAAATTATTACAATTCTATATCAAATAGAACAAAGGATGGTAGAGGACTAAAGTCAATGAAAAGGAAAAGAAATTACCTTGATAAGGCGCGTGTAATTCACACTATAAAAATCCAACTTTTCGGAACTTTGCTGCTTTTTGCAGCAGTAATTATATGTAAAGTATACGTAAATCCTCAAACTAAAGCAGTATATAGTTTTGCTAGAAATACAATTAATAAAAATTATGATATAAAATCAATCATAAACTATTCAAGTAGTATTAATGTTAGAAGTGTGGAGACATATGTGGAAAATGAAAATTTTAATGATATAGAAAACAAGGTTGTGAATTTCATTGACACTGAAAGGGCAAGAATCACGGGAGGAAAAACTATAAAAGAACAGATAAATCAAGAATTTGCAGGACCTGTATCTAAAAAAGTATCGCTTTTCAGCGGTAGCAATAGCAGTGAGAAAAAGGTACTTAGCCATGGTGTTGAATTCTATATACCAATAAATACAAACATTAACACAGTTTATGATGGTGTTGTTGAGGAAATCGGGGAAAGTAAAGAAGATGGCAAATATATAGTTATAGATCATGGCAGTGGAATTGAAACCAGGTACGCTCATTTAAATTTAATAGATGTTAAAAAGGGAAGTAAAGTTAATAAAAATCAAGTTATTGGTAAATCAGGTAATACTGGTGGGGATAAATCTTCAAATTTATATTTCGAATTAATGTATATGGGAGAAAAACTAAACCCCATGGAATATATAAAAATATAATTTTATGCATTTTAAAAGAAATAAGCATGGAGTGATGTTTTGATAAATATTTGTAAATTAGTAATACCATATATCGTATTGATTTTTGCCTTTAGTTTTAATGGAAATTATTTTATAGCATTTATTATGGTTATTATGCATGAGTATGTTCACTATTTTACAGCAAGATGTTTTGGATATAAAGGCGGAAGTGTTAAGATACTTCCTTTTGGGGCGGTGTTAAGGCTTAGCAATATTGACGATGCATCAGTAATGGAAGAAGTAATAATATCACTGTCAGGACCAATTTTCAATTTAGTGCTGGCAGTTGTTTTTTATGAATTAAGTTTACAGTTGAATTATAGAGTTTTAAAATCTTTGCTTTTTACAAATGTTTGTCTAGGAATATTTAATTTGGTACCTACATTACCACTAGATGGAGGAAGAATATTAAGAGCAATATTATCAGCATTTAAAACTTATAGGGTAGCTAATATTATTACTATAACTACAAGTATGATTATTGGTTGCATATTTGTGATGTATTATTTATTTTGCTTTTTTAGGGGACAAATAAATTTTACATTTGGCATTATTGCCTTCTATATTATTTTTTGTTCAATAAAGGAGAAGGAAAGGGTAGCCTATATAATTATGAGTGATATTATAAAAAAGAAATTCAGATTTATGAAAAAAGGATATATGAATAATAAAATATTGTCAATATATTGTAAAGAAAATTTATTAAAGGCACTTAGCCTTGTTGAAAAAAATAGATATATTATATTTACTGTACTTGATGAGGATATGCAAGTTTTGACAATAATTTATGAAGGTGAGATTATTGAAGGACTTAAAACCTACGGTAATATATTGCTAGATGAGTATGTGAAGATAAAAAACAGATAGATACACATTTAGTAAATACTAAAATTACAAAATAGTCATCAAAATGGGAAAATTTTAAATGATTGACAATAGTAGATATTGGTGATATCATTTAAGTAAGAACTGACGTTAACGTTAACGTAAGCGTTAGTTCTTAAGATTATTAATTAATATGGTATTTTGCATTACATACTGCTAAAAGAAAATTTATTTCGAAGGGGGTAATATATATTTTAGTGAAATAGTGTTTTGATAACAAAACTAATATTTTTTTCATTAAATATGTTAACGTTAACATGCATGCACAGTAAGTGATATTTTGTGATAAATGGAAAATCAAAGTAATTATGCGAAACAAATGTGGGATTCAATAATTGAAAAAAATCAATTTAACAGATCATTGGGGGAATGAATAAGGATTAACTTTGGATGATATATACGAGATATATAAACAAATAAAGTATTAAAAAATATTTGGACTTTATAGTAAAAACTATGGATCATTTCATAAACGAGAATGGATACGTAAACGGTTACAGAAAAGATAAATATAATATAGTTCATTTAAACCATATTAGGGGGGATAAATTATGGACGAAAAATTAAAATTAAGACATATTCTTGGGTATTCAAGTGTCAATTTTCTTGGAAGTGGAGCACAGGGACTAATGTCTGCATGGCTTATGTATTTTTATACAACTTTATGCGGAATAAGTCCAGTAAAAGCAGGACTTATATTCACAGCAGCCAGGCTTATAGATGCTTTTGGTAATCCTATTGTTGGATTTATAAGTGATAATTTTGGTAAAACAAAACTTGGTATAAGATTTGGAAGAAGAAAATTCTTTATGCTTGTTGGCATAATTGTTCTAGTAATAGTATTTCCAATATTATGGACCACAGGACATTCATTCGCTTTTTATTTTGTAATTAATTTAATATATGAAATATCATATACTTTGATTTTTGTGCCAATAACTACACTACCAGCAGAAATGACACAGAATGCAGCTGAAAAAGCAAAACTTAGTGGCGGTAAACAATACTGCGGTACTATATCAAGTGTAATAACCGGATTTATAACTGCAAAATTATTTACTATGTATGGTAATAATTCCGCTTCAGCGTTTTGGTATATTGGTCTTAGCTATGGAATAATAACGGCAGTTGCACTTGTCTTCTGCTACTTCAATGTTTATGAGAGAGATCCAAAGACCATTGTTTATGAAGATTCAGCAGGTTCAGTGGTTCAAGTATTCAAAAAGCTTGGAGTAGATGTAGCTTCAAGTATGAGGAATAAATCATTTAGACTTCACAGTGCTATGTGGTTTATTGATTGTATTTTTAAACAAATTTCTGGAGGAGTGTTTACTTACTTTGCAATATTTGTAGTGATGGCCACTAAAGTAAATGTTGCATGGATAAATACTGCTTCATCAGTAGTTTCATGTGTAGCTCTGTTTTTCTTCATTTTGGCCGCATATAAAATTGGTGGACCTAAGACATATATAATTGGATCACTTATAACGTATGTATCACTTGGAGGATTTATGGTACTGGTGTTAATGGGTAAATCATCTATGACAATAATGCTATTAACAGTATTTGCATTAATTAACATAGTAGGTAAAACTGGCGTAGACTATCCACCAATTTATCAAATGGCATTTATTCCAGATATAGATGAAGCAATAACTGGCAAGAGAAGAGAAGGAATATATAACGGGGTAAACAGTTTATTTGGAAAGGTGGCAGCAGCGATAGAAGCAGCGGTACTTGGGATAGTTTTATCAGCTGTTGGTTTTAAAAGTGGAAAAAATGTTCATATACAACCACATAGTGCTATAGTTGGAATATGGGTAATTACAATTATAGTTCCTTTTGTATTGCTTTTAATAGGTTGTATTTCAGCGATGTACTTTAAGCTTACAAAAGAAAATCATAAAATATTGGTAGCGGAGGTTGAAAGGGTTAAAAATGGAGGCTCAAAGGCTGATGTAACTCCAGAAGCAAGGGAAGCAATTGAAGTATTAACAGGATGGAAATATGAACAGTGTTTTGGAAATAATGATGTGGGATATAGCAATAAAACGCATGGGAAAGGTCAGGCAACAGGAGCTTAGAGATAAAGTTAAAAGTTAAGAGTTAAAATCTACGGTAATATATTGCTAGATGAATATGAAAAACAAAAAAAGTTAGATACACATTTATTAAACACTAAACTTACAAGATAATTAATAATATGGGATAAATTTTAATAGTTGACAATAGAAAATATTGGTGATATTATTTAAGTTAAGAGCTAACGTTAACGTTAACATTAGTTCTTAACTTTATTAATTAATACTGTATTTTACATTACATACTACCAAAAGAAAATTTATTTAGAGGGGGTAACATATATTTCGTGAAATAGTGTTTTGATAACAAAGCTAATATTTTTTATTAAAGATGTTAACGTTAACAAGCATGCACAGTGAATAATATTTTATCCGATGACTTAGCATACGTAACACTCCCATCTTTTATTAAGTGGGAGTGTTACGTATGCTAAGTCCATGGATAACGATTTCTAAGAATCAGATGGGGTCAAAAACAAAACACTACCTGATTCCAAGAAATCAGTTTATAGGAGGTGAAAATGTGAGTAATTATGGAAAATGGATGTCAGATTCAATAATTGAAAAAAACATCAATTTAACAGATCATTGGGGGTATGAATATGGATTAACTCTAGATGGTATATATGAGGTATATAAACAAACAAAAGATCAAAAATATTTGGACTTTATAATAAAAACTATGAATCATTTTATAAACGAGAATGGAGATATAAACGGTTACAGAAAAGATGAATATAATATAGATCATTTAAACAATGGAAAAATATTATTAAGTCTATATCAGGAAACCAAAAATTTGAAATATAAAAAAGCAGTAGATTCTTTAAGAGCACAACTAAATGATCATCCCCGAACAAATGAAGGGGTATTCTGGCACAAAAAAATATATCCTCATCAAATATGGCTTGATGGTTTATATATGGGAGCGACTTTTTACGCTAAATATATAAAACAATTTGGTGAAAGTACAGAATTCTATGATGTAACAAAACAATTCATAATAAGTGGAAAAAACTTAAAGGACGAAGAGACAGGTCTTTTGTATCATGCTTTTGATGAAGCTAGGCAGCAGCCTTGGGCTAACAAGGAAACGGGTTTATCTAAACATTTTTGGAGTAGATCCATGGGCTGGTATGTTATGGCCCTTGTAGATACGTTAGAAGTTCTTAATGAAGACAATAAGGACAGAGAAAAGTTAGTTGGAATTTTAAATAATTGTATTTCTTCTCTGTTAAAAGTTCAAGACACGGAAAGTCATGTTTGGTATCAAGTATTAGATGAGGGAGATAGAAAAGGTAACTATTTAGAAGCATCAGGATCATCTATGATTTGTTATGCTTTGCTAAAAGGAGTAAGGAAGGGATTTCTACCTAAAGAGTTAAAAAGCATAGCAGTTGAAGCATTTGATGGCTTAATTAGTGAGTTTATATTAGAAACCAAAGATGGGTATTTAAATTTAAACAAGATATGTTATGTGGCAGGACTTGGAGGAAGTGGGGATAGAGACGGTAGTTTTGCTTATTATATAAGTGAACCAATAGTTAGTAATGAACCTAAGGGACTAGGACCATTTGTTTTGGCAGCAGCTGAATATGAACTTATTAGATAGGTGCTCAATTTTAACTATAGATTATGTAAACGACATTAAAGGGGGAAAAAATCATGAATGAAAAAATAAAGATAAGAAACATTCTTGGATATTCAAGTGTAAACTTTCTAGGTAGTGGAGCGCAAGGGTTAATGTCTGCATGGCTTCTGATTTTTTACACAAGCGTATGTGGAATAGGTGCAGCAAAGGCAGGATTTATATTTGGAGTAGTAAGACTTATAGATGCATTAGGTAATCCAATACTGGGATTTATAAGTGATGCTGTTGGACAAACAAAGTTTGGTAGAAAATTTGGAAGGAGAAAACCTTTTATTATTGTGGGTATAATTGGAATAGCGCTTGTATTCCCTGCATTATGGGTAGCAGGGAAATCCTATGTTTACTATCTTATTGTTAATTTTATATATGAAATAGCCTATACACTTATATTTGTACCATCAGGCACACTTCCAGCTGAAATGACACAAAATGCAGCTGAAAAGGCAAAATTAATTGGTGGTAAACAATACTGTGGTACTTTATCAGGTATTTTAACTGGATTCTTAACTGCCTATATATTTGGAATGTTTGGGCAAAACGCAGCTAAGTCATATTGGTATATCGGTCTTATCTATGGAATAATAACTACAGCAGCATTAATTTTCTATATATTTAATGTATATGAGAGAGATCCTAAGACAATCGTTTATGAAGATGCAGCAGGATCACTTGGTGAAGTGTTTAAAAAACTAGGATTAGACATATCTTCAAGTATGAGAAATAAATCATTTAGACTTGATAGTGTAATGTGGTTTTTTGGAAGTGTATTTAAACAATTAGCAGGTGGAGTATTCACTTTCTTTGGATTATATGTAATAATGCTATCAAAAACTACCCTTTCAAGTATAAATGGCTTTTCATCAGTAGTTTCAGCTATTGCATTGGCTGGGTACATTTTATTAGCACATAAAATTGGAGGTCCAAAGACATTTAACATTGGATCATCAATAGTTTTTGTATCGTCAGCAGGATATTTATTACTTGTTCTTATGGGACATTCATCAGCAACATTAACATTATTTACTGTATTTGCAATATTTGGTATTATAGGTAAAACGTCAGTCGATTATATTCCAACTTATCAAATGGGATTTATTCCAGATATTGATGAAGCAATAACAGGTAAGAGAAGAGAAGGAGTATATAATGGAGTAAACGGTTTGTTTGGAAAGGTAGCTTCAGCAATAGAACCAATTGTACTTGGGGGCGTTTTACAAGCTTTTGGTTTTAAAAGCGGAAAGAATGTTACCGTTCAACCACATAGTGCAGTAATTGGAATATGTGTAGTTACAATTGTAGTTCCAGTTGTATTACTTTTAATAACTTGGGTTGCAGCTTCAAGATTTAAACTTACAAAGGAAAATCACAAATTATTAGTAGATGAAGTAGAGAGAGTTAAAGCTGGAGGATTAAAGGCAGATGTAACTCCAGAAGCAAAAGAAGCAATTGAAGAATTAACAGGATGGAAATATGAACAGTGTTTTGGAAATAATAATGTGGGATATAGCAATAAAACGCATGGGCAAGGACAGGCAACAGGAGCTTAGGAATAAAGTTAAGAGTTAAGAGTTAAGAGTTAAAAGTTAAAAGATTTCAAAAGAATTAGGGATGTAAGTAGATTTGTTTACACAAATCTACTTACATTTTTTTATGGAAGCATTTAAATACAAGTATAGATCCTAAAATAATTTCATTTTACAGCTGAATATGTTAAAATATAAAAATGAGTAGCTTAGTAGGGGGAAGAAAATTTGAAAAAAATAACTGATGATATTTTATATAGAGTAGAAAAACCGGCACGTTATGTGGGCGGCGAACTTAACAGCTGTGTTAAGGACAAAAATGAAGTGGATATTAGGTTTGCATTCTGTTTCCCAGATGTATATGAGATAGGAATGTCTCATCTTGGAATGAAAATATTATACCACGTTCTGAATAAAAGAGCAGATACATATTGCGAAAGAGCTTTTGCACCTTGGCCCGACATGGAAAAATTAATGAGGGAAAATGACATTCCTCTTTATACTCTTGAGACAAAGGATCCTTTGAGTGATTTTGATTTTGTTGCATTTACTCTTCAATACGAAATGAGTTATACAAATATTTTAAATATGCTTAATATGGCAGGAATGGAGGTAAGGGCTTCTAAAAGAAGCGAAGAGGATCCAATTATTCTTTGCGGAGGACCTTGTGCCTACAATTCGGAACCATTATATGATATAGCTGATATATTTTCTTTAGGAGAGGGAGAAGAACACTTAAACGATGTATTAGATTTATACAAAAAATTTAAGGGTAAAACCAAAAGTGAATTTTTAAGGGCAGCAGCTAAAATAGAAGGAACTTATGTACCAAGCCTTTATGATGTAGTTTACAATGAAGATGGAACTATAAAAGAGTTTACTCCTAAGTTTTATGATGTACCCAAAAAGGTAAAAAAACGAATAATTACTAATTTTAATGAGGTAGATTATCCAGATAAGATAATTGTTCCTTATAATGAAATAATCCATGATAGAATCATGCTTGAAACCTTTAGAGGATGTACACGAGGTTGTAGGTTTTGTCAAGCTGGAATGGTATATAGACCTGTAAGAGAAAAAAAGACAGATAAATTGATGGAACTTGCGGATAAACTTATTGCAAATACTGGATACGAAAATCTTTCACTTACTTCATTAAGTATATGTGATTATTCTGACATACAAAATTTGGTATTTTCATTAGTTGAAAAATATAAAAATGAAAATGTGGGAGTGTCACTACCATCACTTAGAGTAGATTCTTTTTCAGTTGATCTTATAAAGGAAATAGAAAAAGTAAGAAAGACGGGGCTTACTTTTGCTCCAGAAGCAGGATCACAAAGAATGAGAGATGTTATAAACAAGGGAGTAAGTGAAAAGAACCTAATTGACTCTGTTTCTGATGCGTTTATTGCTGGGTGGTCCACTATTAAACTTTATTATATGATAGGGCTTCCTTATGAAACTATAGATGATGTAAAAGAAATAGCACTTTTATCCGCAAAAGTATTGGATGAATACTATAAAATTCCAAAACCTGAAAGAAAAAAAGGGCTGAAGGTTACGGTTAGTACTTCTATATTTATTCCAAAGCCATTCACTCCATTCCAATGGTCACCTATGGATAAAATGCCTTCTATAAGGGGGAAAATAAGTGAACTTAGAAATACTATGGATGGAAAGATAAATTATAATTGGCATGAAACTCCAGTAAGCTACCTTGAAGCTGTATTTGCAAGAGGCGATAGACGGATGTGTGATGTACTTGTAAAGGCTTTTGAAAATGGAGCAAAATTCGATGCATGGACAGAATATTTCAGTAATGATGCTTGGATGCAAGCTTTCAAGCAGTGTAATGTTGATGGAGATTTTTATGCATATAGAGAAAGAAGTTATGATGAAGTTCTTCCTTGGGATTTCATTGAAATTGGAGTAAGCAAAGAGTATCTTATCAGCGAAAATGAAAGGGCAAAGATTGCAGCAATTACTCCAGATTGCAGGCTTGGTTGCAAAAATTGTGGAGTTAACTTAGAATTTACAGAAGGGAAGTGTTTTGAGGGTGCGTTATTCAATAAAATTTAAAAAAGGCCCTGATATAAAATTTGTGGCTCATCTTGATCTTATGAGGTCAATTCAAAGAACATTTAAAAGAGCTGCTCTTCCTGTGGAATATTCAAATGGGTTTAACCCACATATGAGACTATCCATTGCACAACCATTATCTGTTGGAATGCATTCAACAGGTGAATATTTGGATATTGAATTTGTGGAAGAAGTAAATGTAGAAGAAATCCAAAGAAGATTTAATGAAAGTTCAACTGAAAGTATAAAACTTCTAAAGGTTGCTCTAATAAAAGGACCTTATGATAAAGATGGAAAAAAGATTCCACAGTCTATGTCTGCTATTGACGCAGCAAGTTATGAAATAAGGATTAAATACACTGATGTAAATGAACTAGAAGAAAAACTCTTAGAATTATCGGGTCAAGAGGAATGGAATATAATAAAAAAGACCAAAAGTGGCGAAAAAGATACAAACATAAGACCTATGGTGAGGAAATTTAAATTTGAAATAAAGGATAACGTTTTGTGTATTCACGTGCTTATTTCTTGTGGAAGTAGAGAAAATCTTTCATCAGAGCTAGTTTCTGAGTATATAAAAAAACATACAGATAATGTAGATTCTATTGCCTTTACTGAAATTATTAGAAAAGAAATATACGGAATGAGGGATGAAAAAACAATGCCTCTATGGGAATATTTCGAAAAATATGCGGATTAGATTGTTAGGTATCATCAAAAAAATAATAAGGCAGTATTCTGGTCTGTTTTGTGATATGTTTCCTCGCCTACCGCAAAATATCCTCAGAATCTTTGACTTGTTATTTTCTTTCAGATGCCTTAATCTAAAGTATCGAGGTGCCAAATTTGAAAAATGTATATATTGAAAGACAAAAGGACATACTTAGAATATGTATAACAGAGAATGGGAAATTGTGTGAATGTTATATTGAAGAAGATGAAAATACGGTTTATCCTGGGCAAATTTATAAAGGAATAGTGAAAAATATTGTTCAGGGCATAAAGTGCGCCTTCGTAGATATAGGAATAGGTAAAAATGCTTACATGTATTTAGATGCTAGGTTTGGCAATTTGAAGGTTAAAAAGGGCCAAGAACTTTTAGTTGAAATTGTTAAGGAAAGCATGGGAAGCAAAGGGCCAAAGGTAAACAACAATATATCTATTCCAGGAAGATATTCAGTAATAGAAACACTAACTCAGAAAATAAATATTTCAAAAAAAATAGTGGATTTAAATATACAAAAAAGCTTTCTTGAAGAAATATATAAACCAATAGACGTGGGTATTATGATAAGAACCAATGCTGAAAAGGTACCTATTATTGAAATAAATGAAGAAATAAAAAGGCTGTATGGAGTGTACAATAACATTGTACATAAGGCAACTTTTATAAATAAACCACAACTTTTATATAATCCTGGAGGAGTTTTAGGAAAAATTTTAAGGGATGCTGTAGGTGAGTCTACAGAAAAGGTGATAGTTAATAGTAAATCTGATTATAACTTTCTAAAGGACTATTTTAAAGATAAAGCCGATATACAAACAAGTATTCAATTCTATGAAGATAGCATTCCTATAATGGAGTTCTATGGAATTGAGAGTGAAATTTTGGCTCTTAGAAATACTAATGTAAAATTGTCCTGTGGTGGATCTATAGTTATTGATAAGACAGAGGCAATGTACGTTATAGATGTGAATTCAGGTAAAAACATAAAGGGTATAAATATAGAAAAAACTGCAGAAACAACAAATGTAGAAGCAGCAAGAGAAATAGCACTACAAATAAAGCTTAGAAATTTAAGTGGAATAATTGTTATAGATTTTATCGATATTCAAGATAAAAAAGCAAAGAAAAAAATACTTGACATTCTAGAACATGGCTTTAGTGATGATAAAAACAAGACAATAATATATCCTTTTACTGAACTTAATCTTGTGCAGATAGCAAGACGTAGAAGGGGAAAATCAATATTAGATTACATAGAGGAAGACTGTAACCATTGCTTTGGTAGGGGTAAAATATTAAAATTTTCATATTTAAAACATTTGCTAAGGAATGATATACTTAGGCTTTCATCAGAAAGTGAAAATAAACACATATATATTGAAATAGGTGAAGTATATAAGGAAGATATATCTAAATGTATAGAGAGTTTTGCAAAAGATATTGAAGCAGATAATAAGATACTTTATGTAAATTATGTTAGAAATGCAGACAGACTAAAGGCTCAAATGCTAGTGTTTCAGAGCCAAATTGAAGAAATGAAATCATATAAAATATATGGATAATCTTCTTTACAAATGTAATGTCATATGTTAAAATGTCATATGTAGACCGCACGCATAGGGTTTTATTGAAACATGAGATTTTAATCTTGTGTACCTGAGTTGGCGAGACTGGAATGAGGAGGTGTTTTTATGTACGCAGTTGTAGTTACTGGTGGAAAACAATACAAAGTTTCAGAGGGAGACGTAATATTCGTTGAAAAACTTGAAGCTGAAGTTGATTCAAATGTTGAATTATCTAATGTTCTTGCAGTTGGCAAGGAAGATGGTTTAGTTGTAGGAAAGCCTGTAGTTGAAGGAGCTAAAGTCATTGCGAAAGTAACAGCGCAAGGAAAAGCTAAAAAGATTATAGTGGTCAAATTCAAACGTAAAAAAGATTATAGAAGAAAACAAGGACACAGACAACCTTATACTAAGCTTGTAATTGAAAAAATAGAAGCTTAAATTATGATAAAGGTTATTTTTAAAAGAAAATGTAATTGTTTAGTTTCATTTAATATAGATGGTCATGCTGATTATGACTATGAAGGATATGACATTGTATGTAGTGCTATATCTGCTTTATCCATATCCATTTGTAATGGTATAACGGATATAGTAAAGGTAAAAGCTGAAATTAGTGAACATGATGGTTATTTAAATTTGGATTTAAATAATCAACCTGAAACGCAAATTGAGAAATGTCAAGTATTAATGGAAACCATGCTTTTGGGAATAAAGAACATAGAAGATAATTACGGAGATTATATTAAAGTAGAGGAGGTGCAGTAGAATGTTAAAAATGAACCTTCAGTTATTTGCTCATAAAAAAGGAGTAGGTAGCTCAAGAAATGGAAGAGATAGTGAGTCAAAGAGACTTGGAGTTAAAAGTGCAGATGGAGAATTTGTACTTGGCGGAAATATACTTGTCAGACAAAGAGGAACAAAGATTCACCCAGGTACTAATGTAGGAAAAGGATCAGATGATACACTTTACGCTAAGATTGATGGATTAGTTAAATATGAAAGAGTAGGAAAAGACGAAAAGAAAGCAAGTGTTTATCCTGTAGTTGTTGAGGATAGTATAGCTGAATAATTTTTGGAGCACCCTTTACCGGGGTGCTTTTTTAAAACAGAAAATTTGTATGTTTTAAATATTATGTTTGGTAAATAATATATAAATATTAAGTTTGAAAGTTGAAACTTAATATTGTGAATAATTATTTTATAAAAAGGAGATTAATATGTTTATTGATACGGCCAAAATATTTATTAAGTCCGGAAAAGGTGGAAATGGTGCAGTTTCGTTTAGAAGAGAAAAATATGTACCACTTGGTGGACCTGATGGTGGTGACGGTGGTAACGGTGGAAGTGTAACACTAATAACAGACATTAATATGACTACTCTTTTGGACTTTACCTACAACAGAAAATTTGTTGCTGAAAATGGTGTTGGAGGTTCTGGTTCTAAGTGCTACGGAAAAGAGGGTGAAAATCTATATATAAAGGTACCCGTTGGTACCATTGTAAGAGATGAAGAAACAAATAAAATAATGGCTGATTTATCTCACATAGATGATAAGCTTGTACTTGCCAGAGGCGGAAAAGGCGGAAAAGGGAATGTAAAATTTTGTACATCTACAAGGCAGGCACCTAATTTTGCAGAGCCTGGTATGCCAGGAGAAGAAAGATGGGTAAGTCTTGAACTCAAACTTCTTGCTGATGTAGGGCTTGTAGGATTTCCTAACGTTGGTAAATCTACATTGTTATCAGTAGTATCTAAGGCAAGACCTAAGATTGCCAATTACCATTTTACTACTATAAAACCAAACCTCGGAGTAGTAAGCTTACCTGGAATACAGGGCTTTGTAATGGCGGATATACCTGGAATAATTGAAGGCGCTGCTGAAGGTGTGGGTCTAGGTATACAGTTCTTAAGGCACATCGAAAGAACAAGACTTTTAATCCATGTTGTAGATATTTCTGGGTGTGAGGGAAGAGATCCATTAGATGATTTTGAAAAAATCAATGAAGAATTGAAAAAATATAGTGTTAAGCTTTGGGATAGACCTCAAATTATAGCCGCCAATAAAAGTGATATGTGCTATGAAGATGATGTTTTTGAAAATTTCAAAGCTAAGCTAAACGAAATGGGCTATAAGCATGTATTTAAAATATCTGCAGCTACGAGATCGGGTGTAGATGATTTGGTCAAAGAAGCTGCAAGAGAACTTTCTAATATTCCAATTGCAGATCTTGAAATTAGTCAAGCAGATAAATTTGTTGAGGAAGAAAGAAGATTTACTTATAATATAATAAAAGAAGATGATGTTTATATTGTAGAGGGAACTTTTGTGGATAGATTACTTGACAGTGTTAACGTAAATAATCCTGAATCATTGATGTATTTCCATAAAGTACTTAAAAATAAAGGTGTTATAGCTGAGCTTATTTCCATGGGAATACAAGACAATGACATAGTCAGATTGAATAATTTTGAATTTGAATTCTTAGTATAGGAGTGATAAAATGATAACAAGCAAACAACGAAGTTACCTTAGATCACTTGCGATAAAACTTGAGCCAATATTCCATGTTGGGAAAAATGGTATAGAGGATGCATTTTTAAAGCAAGTATCAGATGCTCTTGAAGCAAGAGAATTAGTTAAAATAGCTGTTTTAGACAACAGTGAATATACTTCAAGAGAAGCAAGCGATTATATATGTGAAAAGATAGATTGTGATGGAGTACAGGCAATAGGGAAAAAATTTGTACTTTACAAGAAATCAAATAAAAATTCTAAAATAGAATTAATATAGTAAGCAGTGTTAAAATCAGGTGAGTATATATTTCACCTGATTATTTTTGATAAAATACAATTTTTTACATATACTCAAAAGAAAATGTGCTATAATAAATGTTGTATCTATATTTATCTAAAATTATATTTACAAATTTACTAAAGAGGTATTAAAATGAAAAAAGGAATAATAGGTGGAACTTTTGATCCACTTCATAATGGTCATATTCACATTGCGTATGAGGCTTTAGAAAGACTTAACTTAGATAGAATAGTTTTTATACCTACGGGTAATCCGCCACATAAAAAAAATAATAACATAACCGATGCTATTATTAGATACAGGGTAGTTGAGAAGGCAATAAAAGATGAAAGCTGTTTTGAAATAAATAGTTATGAAGTTTTAAAACACGGGTTAAGCTTTACATATGAAACACTTGAATATTTAAATGACAAAGAGCCTGATACTGAGTGGTATTTTATCTGTGGAGTTGACTGTTTAATGGAGCTTGATGGATGGAAAAACGTTACCACTATTTTAGAACTTTGTAAGTTAGCTGTGTTTATTAGGCCTGGTTACAAAGAAGAAAAAATATATAAACAGAAGGATAAGATTGAAAAAACATATAATAAGGACATAATTTTAATTAACTTACCTCAAATGGATATATCATCATCATATATTAGAAAAAGAATTGAAAAAGGTAAAAACATATCTTATCTAGTGCCCTATTCTGTTAGTAAAGATATAAAAAATTTAAATCTATATACAAAGTGAGGTGATTTTGTGTGGAATGAAGAACAAATGAAAAGCTATTTACAGGAAAATCTAAGTGTAGGCAGATTTAAACATAGCTTGGGAGTTCAAATTTCAGCAGAAAGGCTAGCAAAAATGTATGGTGCTGATATAGTAAAAGCGGGAATTGCAGGATTAATACATGACTGTGCTAAAGAAATGGATAAAAAAGAAATGCTTGATATTTGTAAAAAAAATGGTTGTGATATTGATTATGTATTGGAAGCAAACCCAGCATTACTTCACGGAGCAGCAGGTGCTATTATTGCCAGAGAGGTAATGGAAGTTCAAGATGAAGATATACTTAATTCAATTAAAAATCATACTATTGGGAAAAAAGATATGAGCCTTTTAGAAAAGGTAATATATCTAGCTGATTACATTGAACCTTCTAGAAATTTTTCTGGTGTAGAGGATCTTCGTAGTGCGGTATTTAGAAGCTTGGATGAGGCACTAATACTCTCTTTTGACAAAACAATAGAAGTAGTTATAAGTAGAGGCGATTTAATACATAAGGATACTGTTGAAGCAAGAAACTTTATTATATGTAAGGCATCTGAAAGAAAATATAATAATGACTAGCTTTTTTTATGGAGGATGCTTATAAGGGGTAGGTATGAAAATGGAAAACAATGATAAAAAATTTAATGGAAAAAAGATATTAAAGATAGTGGGAATTCCTATCTTAGCGATTTTTATTTGTCTAGCAGTTGGTATTACGTGTTTTTCAGTATTTTATTTATCAGGAACAAACAGCAAATCTAATCTAGTTAATGTAAAAGCTGATAATCCAGGAAAAAATCAACCTGTTAACATTTTGCTTGCAGGAGTAGATGTTGGATCAAATGATAAAAGTGATTCAAATAAAAATAACAATACAAAGGAAGCAAATTCAATAATTCTGTTTCATTACGAACCTAAAAATAATAAACTACAAATAATATCAATACCTAGAGATTCACTTATAAAGGTTGACAAAAAAGCTCAGAAACTAAATTATGCTCCTTCTGTGGATGGTCCTAAATTTCTACAAAGTAGTGTTGAAAAATTAATGAATATAAAAGTAAATTATTATGTCCAGCTAGATTATACATCATTTAGAAATATAATAAATTCCATTGGTGGAATTACCATGAGTGTAAATAATAAAATGAACTATGACGATAATATGCAGAATTTACATATTCATTTTGATAGTGGAAGTACTGAGAAGCTTGATGGACAAAAAGCTGAAGAATATTACAGGTGGGTTAAAAATAATGATGATACTGGTATTTTGTCAGGTGATATAGGAAGAATAAAAAATGATCAAACATTTTTGCAAACTACTATGAATAAATTCAGTAGATTTTCAACAATCATAAAATATCCATCAATAATCGCAGCCATATCAAAAATATTGAGAGCAATATGAGCACTTATGATGTACTTAAATATGCACGTACTTTTAGTCATTTGGATAAATCAAAAGTGACAATGAATGTGGCAAAGGGCCTGAATGTTGGAATAGATGGTAATGAATATTATCTAGATGATATTGCTGATAATAATAAGTTATTAGGTAGCAATGTGAATACCATAGATGATGTAAAAAAGGCTGACATTAAAATAGAAATATTAAATGGTACTACTAAAAATGGATTTGCTAAAGGGTTTAAGACACAACTAAATAGTAAAGGATTTACCAATATTACTACTGGAAATGCACCTCAAAAACCAGTGGCAGTAACAAAATTTACTTTCTATGGTACTGATGAAAATAATCTTACTAAAATAAATGATGATATGGGAAATGTAATAAAGGTTAATGATTATGAATTAGTTGAAGAAAAAAGCAATAAATATGATATAGTTGTAATACTTGGAAATGATATAATCAAATGATGTGAGGAGCTATGATCATGGAAAAAATTATAATTAGTACTAAAAATGCACCAAAAGCTATTGGACCATATTCTCAGGCAGTAAAGGTAGGAAATTTACTTTATTTATCAGGTCAAATACCAATAAATCCATTAACTGGAGAATTAGTTAATGATAATATAAAGAACGCAACAAATCAATCTTTAAAGAATATAGGTAAAATATTAGAAGAGGCTAATACTTCTTTTGATAAGGTTATAAAAACTACTGTGTTTATAAAGGATATGAAGGATTTCCCTGATGTAAATGAAGTGTATGGAAGATATTTTAAAGAAAAACAACCTGCAAGGTCTTGCGTAGAAGTAAAGCTTCCCAAAGGTGCTTTAGTTGAAATAGAGGTCATTGCAATAGTAGATTAGGATGAGGTAATGAAAAAATATGAATAATAAACTAGAATATTGTATAAAAGATGAAGCTAGCGGTACTAAAATAAGAGAATATCTAAAAAATAAATTAAACATATCCTCGAGATTTATAAAAAAGGCGGCTATTGAAAGAAGAATTTTTGTTAATGGATTTCCTGTAAAGATGAATTATATTTTAAGACTTGATGATAAGATAGAAATAGACTTATATAGGGAGGAAAGTCAGGATATCGTTCCTGAAAAAATGGATTTGTCTATTGTATATGAAGATGAAGACGTGGTTGTTGTAAATAAGCCTCCTGGCATTGTGGTTCATCCAACTAGGCGTTACCAAGAAGGAACTCTTGCTAATGGACTACTATATTATTTTAAGGAAAAAGGAGAAAATTGTATAGTTAGGCTTGTAAATAGATTGGATATGGATACTTCAGGTCTTGTGCTTATTGCAAAAAACCAGTTTGCGCATATGTCCCTTGCTAGAGATATGAAATTAGAATCTTTTAAAAAGGGTTATATAGCAGTAGTTATGGAAAATCTTCAGGAAAAGATTGGAACAATTGATTTACCCATATATAGAACCGGTGGAGACAGCATAAATCGAGTTATAGATGAAAGAGGACAGAGGAGTGTAACACACTATGAGGTAGAGGAAAGCCTTAGCAAAGGGGATATATTAAAGCTGGAGCTGGAAACAGGCAGGACTCATCAGATAAGGGTGCACCTAAGCAGTATTGGACATCCGATTTATGGTGATACATTGTATGGTGGAGATAATAAGATTATCACAAGGCAGGCACTTCATGCATATAAATTGAGTTTTCCACACCCTAGAACAGGAAAATTAGTTGAACTTGAAATAGATATTCCAAAGGACATTAAGGATTTGATTTTGGAATTAAAAAAAAGTGTATTTTAAAAAGAATCTTATGGGCTATTTTCAAATAGCCCATAAGATTCTTTTTTTCAGAGTTCGCTTCTTGTAAATTATGAATCCAGAAAGTAGTACAAATATTCCAATAATCAAATATATAACTTTTGGCTTACTTTTACTTAAAGCATTAGAACTTGATGAAGAAAACTAGGAGAATATGTAGTACCACTGAGTAGATTTAAGTTTCCTATTAATTTACCATCTAGATTTAAGTCAATATTAGTTACTTTTTCTCCTTTATAAAATTTCTTTGATTTTATTGAATTATTATTAAATTCAAAGCTAGGTTTTGATGTAGAATCCTTATTGGTTACATAATAAAAGTCTTCAGCAGCAACCAGAGGAATCTTTTTACCATTTGATTCTTTGTAGTAGGTAACAACGTCTCCCTTTGAATATTCCTTATTTAAATTGAAATTTTCAAAGCCATAGTCAAAAAGAGCCTTGGCATCTGTAAAATATTTCTGATCATTACTGTGCATAATTGTGACTATAAGTCTATGACCATTTCTTGTTGCAGCGGCCACGTAAGAATGAAGTGACTGAGTTGTATAACCTGTTTTACCACAATCAATCCCTTCGTAGTAGTTCGAAGTACCTTTATATATTAGTTTATCTTCGTTCCTCAAAGTTCGGTCTATGGTTGTCTTAGCTTGATCAGTTTTGTTGGTAGGAGACATACGATAAGAGGTAGTAGTTGCAATTTGCCTGAACTCAGGATACGTGGAAAGTTTCCTTAATATAAGTGCTAAATCCTTAGCTGATACTACGTGGGTTTTGTCATAAAGACCATTTGGATTTTGGAAGTTTGCCGTTGTGCATCCAAGTTCTTTTGCCCTCTTGTTCATCAGCTCTGCAAAAGCAGGTACTGAACCACTAATATGTATAGCTAGCGCCACTGCGGAATCATTAGCTGAAGGTAAAAGTAAAGCATACAATAAATCTTTTACTTTTATTTGTTCTCCATTTTGTAGGGAAATATTATTGCCACCTATAAGAGTAAGATTTTTGGTGGTAAAATCATTACTTAATGTAACAACATCGTCAAGCTTAGTATTTTCCAGGGTCAAAAGTGCTGTCATTATTTTTGTTGTAGAAGCAGGGTGAAAGGTTTCATCTATATTTTTTCCATATAATATTTCGCCTGTGGTAGCGTCCATTAAAACCACGCCATCGCCTGAAACATTAGGTGGAGCTAAGGTTTCAGCATTTATTTTTATATCTGAGCTTGTCAAAAGTAAAAAGGCTATGACTATAATTGTGAATATTTTTTTCATTGTACCCTCCTTTATTCTTTTTAAGGATGAAACAATATGTAATTGTCTGATTCCAAAAAGTTTGATGTTTTTAGTATAACAAAAAAAATTATAATTGGCAAAAAAATATGAGTATATGGAAATATATTTGTCAATAATTAGTATGAAAGGAGGAACGTTCATGGACAAGAAAAAGATAATAGGAACAGCAATAATTGCAACTATATTCATAGTATTCCTTATAATTGGTTATACTATACAAAAACCAAAGAAAAATGTGGATAACAGTGATATATCTGTATATAATGGGGCTAGCTATAGTGAGAATAAAAGCGAAAAGTCTTATAATACTGATGATCAAAATGAAAGTGAAGTAGAAAGTGAAAGTGGAGTAAAAAAACAAATAAATGCACAAATATATGGAGAAGTAAAAAAACCAGGTGTTTATTCATTGGGAAATGGTAAAATGGTAAAGGATTTAATCGACAAAGCAGGTGGCTTTACTGAAAATGCAGATTGTTTTAGTATTAACGGGGCAAAAAATTATCAGACGGAGATGATATAGAAGTAAAGTCAAAAAACCAAAAATCATCTCAAGGTGTTGTAGTTTCTGGAGGAACAAGTGTAATGAGTAGTGGCATTAATACAAACTCAGAAAATGAAAAATTAGATATAAATACAGCGACTGAAGAGAATATAGTAAATAAAAAAATACCGGGAATTGGAAAGGGAATTGCTGAAAAAATAATAAAATTTCGTGATAGTAATGGTGGTAGAATTAATTCTGAAAAAGATATGGAAAATGCAATTGGACCAAACCGAGGAAAGAAGATTATGGACTACATTCAAATAAACTAAAAAAGATGGGAAAACCGTAAATAAAAAAGTTAAGAGTTAAGAGCTAAAAGTTAAAAATTAAGAGTTAAGGAAGATTTTAGGCTAAAGCCGAAAATCAATAATCGAAAAGAGAGAACGTATATGGGGCTGTTGCACTAAGAGTAAATACTACGATATATTGTGTTGAATTTTCATTTATAAAACAATATATTGTATATAAACTGCTTAATGCAACAGCCCCATATTACGTTCCCTATCATTTTGCCCTAAAGGCAAAATTTCCTTAACTTTTAACTCTTAACTTTTAACTTGTATAGGGTGTTGTATATTTTGAATTCTTCTGATTTTTAGAAACCAAGGCTTAATCGAAATATTTATCATATAAGGCGTTAGTGCATCCATAATCTATAAGCAATGGTTTTTGATTTAATATTCCCCAGGAAGAAATGGCTTTTATATCTGGATACAGTAAATCATAATGTTTTGCAATATTTTTTACATTCTGAAAAAAATCGCTACTACGCTTTATGCTTGTGTAATCAAAAATATTTCCATGCTTAAGACCAAGTATTTCAGAAAAAGGTAAAGCCCTTTTCATTACAATCATACCTTCTTTATACCAAACTATAGGACAGAAATATTTTTTATATTTTAAATCCACATTATTGTATATATAATCTTCAGTTTTACATTGATATTTTCCTGTTTTATTTTTGGAAAACTTAACAACATAATTTTCATCTATAGCATATACGATTCTACTAGCTCCTTGACCTAAAAATTTGTAACTGTTTTTTAGACTATGATGATCTGTCAAATATAGCTCTTCGAATAAATCTAATGGAATGTCTAGATTATCAGCAGTATTCATAAAATTTACCTCCATAAATATGCAGTAGAATAATAATATATTACTCACTACTAATATATAGATTGTGTGCTATATTTGACTATATCTTTTAACATTAAGACCACAATAAGTTATAATTGGCAATTGTCAATTGTCAATTGCCAATTTACAATTTACAATATTATTGTTTTTTTGCATTAGCAGAAAAAAGTTCCCATAACTCTTAACTCTTAACTCTTAATTTTTAACTATTAACTTTGTGAAAGTGTGTTAGTATAATATAGGTATTAATTAAATTTTAGTATTGGGTTATTTGTGCGTACTTAACTTTTAGCATCAATAGTACGATAATAATATAGAGTAGCAAAAATAATAAAATGGTAAGTCCTACTTAATAGAAAAGATTATTTAAAGCAAGAGGAGTAATACAGGGGGAAATTTTGATGACTGATTGGTACAATTTGGCTTGGAACGATGTGGTTAACTTAATGCAGAGTAATGCAAATAGGGGACTTATTGATGAAGAAGTTAAATTAAATAGAGAAAAATATGGCTCAAATAAAATAATAGATATACAAAAGAAAAAATTGATGAAATCTATGTTAAAACAGATACTCCAGCCATGGACAGTATCTTTGTTAATATGCGTAGTTGTATATTCAATTTTACATATGTATTTTGCCGTAGCTGTTTTATTAGTATTGTTATTAATAAGTTTAGGCATGATTGTCATAGAAAAATATAAAGATCAGAAAGATCTTAAAACTTTGGTGAAATTTAATTCAGGAGAATGTACTGTTATAAGAAATGGAAACTTGACTACAATCATGAATGAAGACGTAGTTGTAGGAGATATAGTAGTTTATAATAAAGGAAGTGTCATACCAGCGGATATAAGAATAATGGATTGTGAAAATCTAAGTGCAATTGAAACTGCTGTGACTCGCGACAGTAATATAATTGATAAATATTCAGCAAGGCTTTTAGAGTATGATTTAAGCCTGTCAGAAATGAGAAATATACTTTTCAAGTCTTCTGTGGTGCATCATGGTGAAGGAGAAGGTATTGTTGTAGCAGTTGGTATGAATACTGAGATAGGTAAGCTTATGGAAAGATTTTTGGAAATTGAACAGCAAGAAAATGTATGTTACAAAGGAATAAGTAGTATTGTTAATATTATAGCATTAATTGGCATTTTTGCATCTTTTGTTGTTTTTGTAAGTCAAATCAGAAATAATATTAATATTGTACATGCGTGCTTT
The DNA here is from genome assembly GCA_963725425.1 of uncultured Clostridiaceae bacterium. Classification (GTDB taxonomy): domain Bacteria; phylum Bacillota; class Clostridia; order Clostridiales; family Clostridiaceae; genus Clostridium_I. Next base: position 299,916 of record CAVRYJ010000031.1, on the reverse strand, counting down.
TCAGTGGCTACACTATTGGTAGCATCAATACCATTTAGTATATCATTAATAATATATATAATAAGTTTTGTTATACAAATTAATTTTAAGAAAAAAGGTATATTTATTAAAGGTATATCTAAAATTCAAGTTGCATCTAGCATTGATGTATTGATTTCAGAAAAAGAAAATGTATTTACCAAGGGCAGTGTGAAAGTTTCAAGTATTTACGATGCCAGCACTATTCAGCATATTAATTATGAAATTAAAAAAAATGACAACATAAATAGAATTATGGAAATAGCTGTGCTTTGTAATGATTCAAAACTTGGTCATGGCAGAAGTGATTTAATTGAATTTGCACTTTTGAATTTTGGAAAAAACAATGGTACTAATAAAAGTGAACTTGAAGCAAGACAAAAAAGAATATTGAAAATGCCATATGATAAAGAAAAAAGAATTAAAACCACAGTGAATAAAGTTGATAAATATTATAGAGCGTATGTTAAAGGTGCCGTAGATGTTTTGATAGAGGAATGCACTCATATAATGAAAAATGGTATTGAAAAAGAGCTTACAGAAGATGAGATAGGGGAAATAAAGCTAGCAGACATTGAGATGTCAAATGAATCTTTATATGTTATCGGACTAGCTTATAGAAATTTTAAATACAAACCATCAGTAAACGAAAATATTGAAAGCAATCTGATATTTGCAGGACTTATTGGTTTAGAAAATCCAATTAAAGAAGATATGGATTTATATATAAAAAAGGCTAGATTAATGGGATTGAAACCAGTCATATATACAGAGGATAGTAAACTTACCGCTATGGCAGTTGGCATGGACATTGGCATTTTAAATGTAGGACAAACTGTAATATCGGGAATTGAAATGGACTATATGGAACAAGGAGAACTAGAAAGGAACATACAAAAGATAAGCATATTTTCTAGGATACTTTCATCTCATAAAATGAAAATAGTAAAAGCATATGAAGACATTAATTATAAAGTTGCGTTGACAGGAAATAAATTAATGGATTTACCACCTTTGAAAATAGCTGATTTATCTATTTCATATGGAGAAAACTGTAGTAATATTGTGAAAAAACTTAGCGATATGCATTTAAAAAATATTGATTTTAAATTAATAGTGGATTTAGTATATGAAAGCAAAAGTATAATCAATTCACTTAGGTGTATAATTGAGCTATTATTTATATCAAGTTTAAGCCAGTTCTTATTTTGCTTGTTATCAATAATAGTTTATAATGAGATACCATTAACATTCAATGAAATCCTTTGGTTTAATATGTTTAATGGATTTATTATATCTTTGTCAATTTTTTCATCTCGAGGTAAACTTACAAATAACTTAAATGTGAAAAAATTCGTTGATAAGAGTATATGGAACGAAAGAGGTAAGAGTATTTTATTTGATTCGATTATATTGGCTTTGATTTGTATTGTTGCAACTGATTTACGTATAAGTAACTTAGATAGTAGGAATATTACTGAAATTTTTGCATTCTTTTCTGCTGGACAAATTATATTGATGTTCAAAATAAGATTCATGAAAAACTGGATATTTGATTCATTACTAGCATTGTATATTGTTTGTAATGTTGTGCTTATAATTACTAAATTTGGAGGATTACTTATTGGTTTAAAAGTAATGGATTTTTCCGGTATGATAATTACTATATTAATGATAGCTATATATATTTTCATTTTAATAATTAAAAGTGCGTTTACAAAGCAAGAGAAGCTTATGGAGGAATAAGGCACAATCAAGAAAATAACAAGTCAAAGATTCTGAGGATATTTTGCGGTAGGCGAGGAGCCACTACCTGCGCAAGCGTTGTCTATGTAATGGTTATGGCGACGAAGCATACCACGAAACAGACCACGAAATAGACCAGAATACTGACTTGTTATTTCTTTGATGATGCCTTAATTACCTGTAACCCATGTTTAACGTCTATGTTATTGGATAAGATAATAACATGGAGGTGTTCTATAATAATGGAAAGACCATTGGTGTGCTTTTTTATTTCTATGATTATTGGTGATTTGTGTGGCATATTACTTAAAGATTGTTTGTTTTTAGATGTGGCAATAGCTACATCTTTTTTCATATGTATGTATTTCATTTGTGAAAAAAAACAGTTCGTTTTTATGTTCTTATTTTTTATGATTGGATTTTCTAGTTTATTAATTTATTTTAATGTAGGGTTACCAGTAGAATCAGAGTTAAATGTTAGAATCATTAATAAAAGCGAGTTTTATACAACGGCAAGTTATATGGGAAGGAAAATAAGCATAAATGGAAATCTTAAAAATGTTAATGTTGGAGAAAAAGTTCTAATACAGGGCTATTTTAATAAAGATTTGGATTATGATTATGGGGTAATTGGAACATATAAAGTTATTAAAATTAGGAGCAAAAGTAGTGACATTATTTCAATGATGTACAACTTTAAAAATGAGCTTTGTAAAAAATTCAATAGTGAAATAGGGGTAGAGTTAGGTCCAAAAATAATGGCCATAGCTTTTGGAGATTCATCTCAGCTTTCACAAGACAGCAAAAATGATTTTAAACGATTGGGTATTGTATATGCTATTTGTGTATCAGGATTGCATATGTTAATTGTTTTTAAAGCATTAAGTATTTGCCTTAACTTAGAATTATCCATTGTAGTGGCTATTCTTTATACCCTCTTCACTGGTTGTCAGCCATCTACAGTTAGATCAATAATAATGATTGTTATATTGAAGTATTCAAAGAAGCTTGGCAAAAATTATGAGGTGTATTCAGCATTAAGTTTAGCAGGAATGATTTTGTTACTGTTTAAACCATATTATATATTAGATGTTGGATTTATGCTATCTTTTCTTGCAACATTAGGAATAGCATTGTTTTATAAAAGGATATCTAAATTTTTATACAAATTACCTCAAAGGATTAATGAGAGTATAAGTATAAGTTTAAGTGTTCAAAGTATTTCATTGCCATATGCACTATTTGCAATGAAAAGTTTTAGTCTAGGATCTGTTTTAGGAAATATATTTTTGGTTCCTATATTTTCAATCCTAGTTGTTTTAGGAAACATGGCACTACTCTTATCGCTTTTTAAGCCCTTATTTAGGCTTATTTGTATTCCAATATACATATTACTAACTGCACTTAATGGTGGCATTAACCTACTATTAAAGTTAACACCACCTATAGTGTATGTACCGTTCATGTATACTATTTTTATTTTATATTTATATTTATGCTATATACTTATGAGAAAAGGGTATAAAAATGTTAAGTATGCAGCTATGCTTTTTTGTGTAACTATGTTAATAAATCAATATGGGTTTGTACCTGAAATTTCATATTTGAATTTAAAAAATGGTTACGGTTTTATAGTAAGAAACAAATGGAAAACAATATTAATTTCTAGTTATGACATAAAAGATAGCGATGAAAAAGAGGAATTACAGGGGAGATTTTTTGTAAATGAGTTTATTACAAATCTTCATAATAATTATAGTATTTTAATAGGTAATAAATATTTGGTATTAATACCAAAGGGGCAGGGAAAAAATAAAATAAAGTTGCAAGTAATAAATTATAATGATAAAAGCAGTATTATTTATTTTTATAATGATGGAATAAAATATTATGGCATAAACTGCTTGCAAAATTATGATATAATTAATGAAGATGAAAGTGGAAAAAAGTCAGATTTACCTAAAGATAATGTTGACTTAGAAATAATAAACAATAGAGTACTAGTAATTAAGTGATAGCAGGTGATGGGATGATTAATTTTGTAGATTTAGAAAATAGAATTAAGGAAAACAAATTTGAAAATTATTATATATTTTGTGGCTTCAATGAAAATATGATTAAGAAAAACATTAAAGATATTATCGATAAAAATGTAAATGAGGACTTTGGAGATTTGAATTATTTTAAGTATGATGGAAATACTGTTCAATATGATGAAATTTTTAATGCTTGTGAAACACTGCCTTTTATGAGTGAAAAGAAAGTGGTTGTTATTTACAGAGCAGATTTCCTCACTGATAAAACGAAAAATGTGAACAAAAACGGTAATGAAATAATTAAAAAACTTCAAGATTACGCAGCACGTGTGCCGCCCCATTGTATTTTAATAATGTATTATGTATATGATAATGACAGAGAAAAATTAAGCAGTAAGGTTAGAAAACTTGATAAAAAGGCATGTGTTGTTGAGTTTACAAAATTAAAGGGAGCCATGCTTCAAAAAAGGTTAAGGAAATGTTTGATCAAAGAGGCAAAAATATTGATAAGTTGCAGCTTAGCTATTTTTGTAGTGAAGTAGAAAATAATATGGATATTATTAAGAATGAAATAGATAAATTGTGCGATTTTACAGGGGAGAGACCTATAGAAAAAAAGGATATTTTAGAGTTATCAATTGCGAAAAGTGATAAGGATATATTCAATTTGGTTGATTTTTTATCTCAAAGGAAGCCAGAATTCGCCATAAATATTCTTGATGAACTTATGTTCAGAGGTGAAAAGGCAACAGTAATACTTTCAATGATAGAAAGACAATATAATATTATGTTAAGTTTAAAGCTAGGAATGGAAAATGGACAGAGTAAGGAAGAACTTGTAAAAGAATTTAGGTTGCATCCATATGTATGTGAAAAGATGATGATTCAGTGTAGAAGTTATACATTAAAACAGATTATTGCAGCAGAAGAAATATGCATAGAGACTGAAAAGCAATTAAAGACCCAAGGAAGCGATGACAGAATAAAGATGGAGTTACTTATAATAAAAAGTGCAGCAGTTTAGATATATTCAAAACATCTACAAAAAAATAAATAGCCGGCGATAAACACCGGTTAATTTATTAAGCTTCTAAAGCATGCAATTTTGTAGCAAATCTCGATTTAAATCGAGCTGCCTTGTTTTTATGTATAACTCCCTTTGAAGCAGCCATATCTAAAGATCTGACAACTTCAACGTAGTTAACTTTAGCATCCTCAGTATTCTTTTCAGTAACTGCTACTTCAAATTTCTTTACAGTAGTTTTTAATGCAGATTTAATCATCCTATTTCTAAGAGTCTTAACTTCAGTTACTTTTATTCTTTTTTTTGCGGATTTAATGTTAGCCATTTAGTTTCACTCCCTTATAATATTATAAACACTCACAATTGGGGAATATCCTCGAGCATTCTCATATATAACATATGTATTATATCATTAATAATTTTTTTCTACAAGCATTACTTTAAAAGAATAGTATCTGTATTAAGAGAAACAATAGGTGCGTAGAATAATTTTTAGGAGTGAGATTTATGAGCATAAGAACTGATTTAGCAGTTGAAGCTAAGGAGATATATGAAGAAGAAAATAATGAGGAAATACAAGGAGTAGATGTCTCTACTAATAATGTGGGTGAAATTAAAATTACAAATGTAAAAATACTCACTAGTCAGGGCGAAGATCTAATGAAAAAACCAATTGGTACATATATTACTATTGATATGCCAAAGTATACCCATTATGATACTGGAATCATGACAAATGTAAGCAAAGTATTAGCTGAGGAACTTTCAAAGCTCATTAAGCTTGAAACTAGCACTACAGTACTTGTTGTTGGGCTTGGAAATTGGAAAGTAACGCCAGATGCACTTGGTCCTAAGGTTGTGAGTAAACTTATGATCACAAGACATTTAAAAGAGCTTATACCAGATAGTATTGATGAGGGAATAAGACCAGTATGTTCAATAGCACCAGGAGTTTTGGGAATAACAGGCATGGAAACCTGGGAAATAGTAAAAGGTATAGTAGATAAAATTAAACCCAATCTTCTTATATGTATTGATGCTTTGGCTTCAAGAAAGCTTGACAGGGTTAATTCAACAATACAAATTGGAACAACAGGTATATCACCAGGCTCTGGAGTTGGTAATAAAAGGATGGAAATAAGTGAAAAAACTTTAGGTATACCAGTTATAGCAATTGGTGTACCAACAGTGGTAGATGCAGCTACTATTGCCAATGATACTATTGATATGGTACTTGATGAAATGATTAAAAATGCTGAAAGTGGAAAGCAATTTTATGATATGCTAAAGTCTATAGATAAAAATGAAAAGCAAAAAATGATAGAGGGAATTTTACAACCTTATGTAGGAGAATTAATGGTCACACCTAAAGAAGTAGATGTTGTAATTGATTCCGTATCAAAAGTTGTAGCAAATGGAATAAATATTTCACTTCAACCAGAGTTAAGCAAGGAAGAGATAGATCAATATATACAATAAGACTAGGTATGAAACAGCTTTTTTCGAAGAGATTCAAATGGAATGAATAAAAAGTATGAAAAAGTACATCCTTTAAATAGTAGCATACTAAATAACTCATAAATTATTGGTATGGCAGAGTAATATGGGAGGGTACTTTTTTATTATGAATAAAATCAGTAAACTTTTTTTTATAATATTAGTAATTTTTGTTTTTATAGGAATAGCTATAAATAATATTGAATTAAATAGAACAATTTATTGTAATGAAGTCCATATGAAAGCGTCTGAGCAAAGTTACAGGAATAGAATAAATAAATATGATCTTGATGATATGGAAGAAAAACTTGATAAACTTGGAGATAAAATGAATAATCCACAAAAATATAAAGCAGATGATAATGATTTGGTTTTTAAAATTAATGTACCTAAATATAGAGTGCTGTTTAATTTAAAACCACTTGATTTGAGGTTTGAAACTGAAAAATACAGGGTATACATAAATAATACAATAATAGACAATTTACAGAAAAAAATCTATGGAATTAGAGTTTACATTGGAAATAATAAAGAAAAGGTCATTAAAAATCTTAGAAGTGTAAATGAAAAATTGCATAATGTACGATTAGCAGTATCTAAATATAAGTTTGAGGTAAATAGTTACTTAAAGTAGCCCGTAATAGAGAATGAAATAAAATATAAAAAATAATCACTAATTTTTTTCTTGAAGATGCCTTAATAAAAATGGGTTTATATTGACATGATCCAGATAGGCTATGTTATAATTATCTATAGACACAGAGGAATACAGGAGGGTAGTAATGCAAAGTAATAGGGAAAAGTATATAAGAAATTTCTGTATAGTTGCACATATAGATCACGGCAAATCCACGCTTGCAGACAGACTTTTAGAAAAAACAGGTACACTTACTAAGAGAGAAATGGAAGAACAAGTACTGGATAACATGGACCTAGAAAGAGAAAGAGGTATAACTATAAAGTCTCAGGCAGCTAGACTCATTTATAAAGGCAAAGATGGTCATGAATACATATTTAATCTCATTGATACACCGGGACATGTAGATTTTAATTATGAAGTTTCAAGGAGTTTAACAGCTTGTGAAGGAGCAATATTAATTGTAGATGCAACACAAGGGATACAAGCTCAGACATTAGCAAACTGTTATCTTGCTTTAGATCATGGACTTGAAGTATTGCCCGTAATAAATAAAATTGATTTACCAAGTGCAAGACCGGAAGAAATAAAAAAACAAATTGAGGATGTAATAGGAATCGAAGCAGGTGATGCACCACTTATTTCTGCAAAAACTGGATTAAATATTGAAGACGTATTAGAAGCAGTTGTAGAGAAGATACCAGCACCAACTGGAGACGAGGATGCACCACTGAAGGCATTGATATTTGATTCATATTATGATGGGTATAAAGGCGTAATAAGTTATATAAGAGTTATGGACGGAGCTATACGACCAGGAACAAAGATTAAACTTATGGCTACTAAAAAAGAATTTTTAGTAATAGAGGTTGGGATTTTTTCGCCTAGTTATTTGCCAGTGAAAGAACTTAGGGCAGGAGACGTTGGATATATAACAGCTTCAATGAGAGATGTTAGAGATGCTCATGTAGGAGATACAATAACTGAGGTGAATAGACCTACAACAGAGGCACTTGAGGGATATAGACCAGCTGTACCAATGGTGTTTTGTGGTATTTACCCTATAGATGGTGCTAGATATGGAGAACTTAAAGATGCACTTGAAAAACTTCAAGTAAATGATGCTGCACTAAGTTTTGAACCAGAAACTTCATTAGCGTTGGGATTTGGGTTTAGATGTGGATTTTTAGGACTGCTGCACATGGAGATAATTCAGGAAAGAGTTGAAAGAGAATTTAATCTAGATATTATAACTACAGCACCGTCTGTTATATATAAAATAACTAAAACTGATGCAACGCTTTTAGAAATAACAAACCCAACAAATTTGCCTGAATTTACGGAGATTGATTACATGGAGGAACCTGTAGTTAAGGCTTCTATAATTACACCATCAGAGTATGTTGGAACAATAATGGAGCTTTGTCAAAATAGAAGAGGAAACTTTATTGATATGCAATACATTGAAACAACTAGGGCTGTGTTAAACTATAAAATTCCTTTAAATGAAATTATATATGATTTCTTTGACGTATTAAAATCAAAGAGTAGAGGGTATGCATCATTTGACTATGAACTAGACGGCTATGCAAGGGCAAATCTTGTTAAGTTAGATATAATTCTAAATGGTGATGTTGTAGATGCTCTCTCAATGATAGTACCAGAGGAAAGTGCATATCATAAAGGAAGAGCAATAGCCGAAAAATTAAAGGGAATTATACCTAGACAAATGTTTGAAGTACCAATTCAAGCTGCCATAGGAGGGAAGATTATTGCAAGGGAAACAGTTAAAGCCCTTAGAAAAGATGTACTTGCTAAATGTTATGGTGGAGACATAAGTCGAAAGAAAAAATTGCTTTCTAAGCAAAAAGAGGGAAAGAAAAGAATGAGACAGGTTGGAAACGTTGAAATACCTCAAGAAGCATTTATGTCTATATTAAAGGTAGACTAATAATTATTAATAGGTATATTCAAAACATACTTGGTGAGTTTTTGTATTTCCTTTTCAGACGCCTTAATAAAGAGGGGTAAATTGTTATGGAAGAAATAGCTTTATATATTCATATACCTTTTTGTAAGCAAAAGTGTTTTTACTGTGATTTCCCTTCATTTTGTAACTTAGAGCCATTAATGAATGATTATATTGAAGCATTAGGAAAAGAATTAAAAAACATTAAAGATGAACAGGTTATGAGGACAATATTTATAGGTGGGGGAACTCCCACCTATTTAAATTTAAAGGCACTTATTGCTTTAAAAAAATTTATTGGAATACTTAAGATTGCTGAAGGTGCAGAGTTTACTATAGAAGGAAATCCAGGGACTTTTACAGAAGAAAAGCTAAAAGTATTAAAGTCTATGGGAGTAAATAGGCTCAGTATTGGGCTTCAAGCAGTACAGGATGGACTTTTAAAAACTTTAGGGAGAATTCACAGCTATGAAGATTTCGTTAAGAGCTATAATATGGCAAGAAATTTAGGATTTGATAATATAAATATAGATTTAATGTTTGGACTGCCAGGACAAACAAATGCAATGTGGTCAGAAACCTTAGAAACTGTAATTAGATTACAACCTGAGCATCTTTCATGCTACAGTTTAATTTTGGAAGAAGGTACGGCTTTTTCTAAATTATATAATGAAGAAGATTTGCCAAGTGAAGATAATATATTAAAGATGTATTTAGATACTAAAAGGGTGTTAAAAGAGAATTCATACTATCAATATGAAATATCTAATTTTTCTAAAGTAGGATTTGAGTGTAAGCACAATCTTGTATATTGGGATTTAAAGAGTTATATTGGAGTTGGTTCTAGTGCTCATTCATATTACAAAGGTGTGAGGTATAGAAATGAAGCCAATGTGCAAAAATATATAGAAAATATAAATAATGGTGAAAGCACCGTAGTAGAAAAATATAAAAACACTATTGAGGATGATATGGAGGAATTTATGTTTTTAGGCCTTAGGAAAATCGAAGGCATTTCATTAGAAAAATTTAAAAGCATATTTAAAAAAGATATTTATTCTGTATATGGAGATGTAATAAATAAATATAAAAAAGAAAATTTGATAATGGAAAAGGCAGGCAGAATGCACCTTTCAAGTAGGGGAATAGAAATTTCAAATTATATTTTATGTGATTTTATAATTAAAATTTAAAGTAATTCCTAATAAAAATGAGAATAACGAAGCATATAACATATAAATAAGGATATTATGCTCGTAAAGCTCCATTGACAATTACGATAAAAGTTGACAAAAATATTCTGCAGTGATATTTTAAAGTCATGGTGATTAGCACTCAGCAGTGCCGAGTGCTAATAAAGAGGTGATGACTATGGATATGGATGAAAGGAAATTGAGGATTCTTCACGCAATAATACATGATTATATAAGTACAGCAGAACCAGTTGGTTCAAGAACTATAGCAAGAAAATATAATCTAGGCGTAAGCTCTGCAACTATAAGAAATGAAATGGCAGATTTAGAGGATATGGGGTATATAGAGCAACTTCATAGTTCATCGGGAAGAAAACCTTCAGATAAAGGATACAGACTTTATGTTGACAAAATGATGCAGTTACACAAACTGTCACCTCAGGAAGAATATATAATTAAAAATGAATTCTTAAATGATGCGCTCCATGAAGTAGATAAAATAGTGCGTCAGGCAACAATAGTTCTATCTGAACTAACAAATTTGATAGGAGTGGTTAAAGCACCTTCTGTCATGGAAAGTAGAATAAAATCAGTACAATTGATAAATGTGGATAGCTATAATGTTGTTTTTGTAATTGTAACAGATGGAGGGCTTATAAAAAATAGTTTGATAAGAATTAAAAAGCCTGTAAATAGTGAAAGCTTGAATAAAATAAACGGCTTATTGAATTTGAGACTTAAGAATTTATCAATCAATATGATTAATCTTGAAGTTATCAATAATCTTAAAAAAGACTTAATCGGATACGAAGATATTTTTGATTCAATTATACCTGATTTGTATGACGGTTTAAGCGACACAGATGACAAAGATGTATACTTTGAAGGAGCTACAAACATTCTGGAATATCCAGAATTTAAAGATATAGATAAGGCAAAGAAAATATTGTCGTTTGTAGACAATGTGAGCAATATGGTAGACATTTTAGAAAATAAAGGTAAAATGTCAATAATAATTGGTAAGGAAAACAATTTAGAAAAGGCAAAAGAGTGTAGTATTATAACTGCCGTTTACGGTATAGGAGATCGACCTCTTGGTTGCATTGGTGTAATAGGGCCAACCAGAATTCCATATTCTAAGGTTGTTGCTATATTAGCAAATTTAACAAATGAGCTAAATAAAAATATTAACAAGATGTATCTTGATGATGATTAGAGGTGAAATTTAATGACTGAAATTAAAAAAGAGGAAAATGATATTAAAGAAGAAAATGATATTAAAAAAGACAATATTGTTGAAGCAGAAAATGTAACTGGCAATGACAATGTAGCATCATCTGAAACTCTTGAAGATGAACAAATACTTGAAGATGTAGAAGTTGAAGACATTGAAGAGAAGAGCACATCTTTGGAGAAGGAGCTTAAAGAAATGAAATTTGGGAGAGCTAAACTTAAGGATGAGAACTTTAAACTACAAGGTGAGTTAGATGCCATTAAAGAAAGACTTCTTAGAACTGCAGCAGAGTATGAGAATTATAGAAACAGAACTGTTAAGGAAAAAGAAGGTATTTATTCAGATGCTTGTATTGATGTGCTTAAAAATGTATTGCCTGCTCTAGACAATATGGAGAGAGCAGTTTCAATTGATGGAAGTTTAGATGATCTTAAAAAAGGAATCGAAATGACTCTTAGACAATTTAGAGATTCTCTTGAGAAGCTAGGTGTGGAAGAAATAGATGCCAGTGGTGAATTTGATCCTAACTTGCACAATGCAGTAGTGCATGTAGAAGATGAAGCATATGGAGAAAATACCATTGTTGAAGTGTTGCAAAAAGGATATCAGAAAAAGAATAAAGTTATAAGGTATAGTATGGTAAGAGTTGCAAATTAGTATGAAACCGTACTAGATTAATAAAAAAATTGAAGTGAAAAATTAGGAGGCTTTTTATTATGTCAAAAGTAATAGGTATTGACTTAGGAACAACTAATTCATGTGTAGCAGTTATGGAAGGTGGAGACCCAATTGTAATTGCTAATGCAGAAGGAGCAAGAACAACTCCATCAGTTGTATCTTTTCAAAAGGACGGAGAAAGATTAGTAGGTCAAGTTGCAAAAAGACAGTCTATAACTAATCCAGACAAGACAATAATATCAATCAAAAGACAAATGGGAACTGGTTTTAAAGTAAATGTAGATGGAAAAGAACACACTCCACAAGAAATTTCAGCTTATATTCTTCAAAAATTAAAAACAGATGCTGAAGCATATCTTGGAGAAACAGTTACTCAAGCGGTTATTACAGTTCCAGCTTATTTTAACGATAGTCAAAGACAAGCAACTAAAGATGCTGGTAAAATAGCAGGACTTGAAGTATTAAGAATTATAAATGAGCCTACAGCAGCAGCACTTGCTTATGGCATGGATAAAATGGATACAAACCAAAAGATATTTGTATATGATCTTGGTGGTGGTACATTTGATGTATCTATACTTGAACTTGGAGATGGAGTTTTTGAAGTTAAATCTACAAATGGTAATACAAAACTTGGTGGAGATGACTTTGATAACAATGTAATGAATTACATTGCAGATACATTTAAAGCTGAAAATGGTATTGACCTTAGAAATGATAAAACTGCACTTCAAAGATTAAAAGAAGCTGCTGAAAAAGCTAAAATTGAATTGTCATCTTCAATGCAGACAAATATCAATTTACCATTTATAACTGCAGATGCAAATGGTCCAAAACACATAGACATAACTTTATCAAGAGCAAAATTCAATGAATTAACTCATGATTTAGTAGCTGCTACTATAGAACCAATGAGAAAAGCACTAGCAGATGCTTCACTAACAATTAGTGATATAGATAAAGTATTGCTTGTAGGAGGTTCTACAAGAATTCCCGCAGTACAGGATGCGGTTAAAGAATTCACAGGAAAAGATCCTTCAAAAGGAGTTAACCCTGATGAATGTGTTGCAGTAGGTGCGGCTATACAAGCTGGTGTATTAACTGGTGATGTTAAGGATGTATTACTTCTTGATGTAACTCCATTAACACTTGGAATTGAAACTTATGGTAATGTAGCTACTGCATTAATAGAAAGAAATACAACTGTACCAACAAGAAAGAGTCAAGTATTCTCAACTGCAGCAGACGGTCAAACTTCTGTTGAAATACATGTTGTTCAAGGTGAAAGACCAATGGCTAACGATAACAAGACACTTGGCACATTTACATTATCCGGAATAGCTTCGGCTCCAAGAGGAGTTCCACAAATTGAAGTTACATTTGATATAGATGCTAACGGAATAGTTAATGTTTCAGCTAAGGATAAGGGTACTGGTAAAGAAGCTAATATCACAATAACTGCATCAACAAATCTTAATGATGCTGAAATAGATAAGGCTGTTAAAGAAGCTGAAAAATATGCGGATGAAGATAAAAAGAGAAAAGAATCAATTGAAGTAAAAAATGGTGCTGATCAAATGGTTTATCAGACAGAAAAATCATTAAAAGATCTTGGAGATAAGGTATCAGCTGAGGATAAAACAGATGTTGAAGCTAAAGTTGAAGCACTAAAGAAGATCAAAGACGGCGATGATATAGAAGCTATTAAAAAGTCAACTGAAGAATTAACACAAGCATTTTATGCTGTTTCCACTAAGATGTATGAAGCAGCAGGAGCAGCAGATGCTAATGCACAGGGAGCAGAAGGCGCAGCAGGAACAAATCCTAAAGATGACAATGTTGTAGATGCTGAATATAAGGTTGATGAAGATAAAGGCAAAGATAAATAATTGTAGAAAAATTATATGTTTCAAAGTATAATGTATAAGGGAATGGGTATAACCCCTTCCCTTACTTTAGGTTATATGGTAGACTGAATGTTATTATAATTTGGAATTTATATATAAATATAGGTGGTGTTAAATGGATGGCAAAAAAAGATTACTACGAAGTATTAGGCTTGAAAAAGGAGCCAGTGAGGATGAAATAAAAAAAGCTTTTAGAAAGTATGCAATAAAATATCATCCTGACAAAAACAAGGGAGATAAAGATTCAGAGGAAAAATTCAAAGAAATAAATGAAGCATATCAGGTTTTATCTGATCCACAGAAAAAGGCCAATTATGATCAATATGGTACAGCGGATTTCAATGGAGCAGGACCAGGCGCAGGTCAAGGAGCAGGAGATTTTGATTTCTCTGATTTAGGAGATATCTTTGGATCTTTCTTTGGTGGTGGATTCTCGCAGCAAGGAGGGGGAAGAAGGAGAAATGGTCCTGAAAGAGGAAATGATATGGAGTATACAATAACTCTAACCTTTGAAGAAGCTGTTTTTGGAGTTGAAAAGGAAATATCAATTACAAGAAGTGAAAATTGTGAAAAGTGTAATGGAACTGGTGCTAAAGCTGGAACATCACCAAAAACTTGCGATAAATGTCATGGTACTGGAGAAATACGAGTTCAGAGAAACACACCACTTGGAAGTTTTGTAACGCAAACAACATGTGATAAATGTGGCGGTAAGGGAAAAATAGTAATAGATCCATGTGGCAGTTGTCATGGCACAGGAACTGTTCGTAAGAATAGAAAAATAACAGTGAAAATTCCAGCTGGAGTTGATACAGGCAATGTTATACCTTTAAGAGGACATGGCGAACATGGAAAGAATGGTGGACCTTCTGGAGACTTATATATAAATTTAAGAGTTGGACCAAGTAAGACCTTCAAAAGAGAAGGTTTTGATATATATATAGATACACATTTGTCATTTGCAAAAGCTGCACTTGGAATAGAGATAAAAGTACCAACTGTTGATGGAGATGTGAAATATACTATACCAACAGGAACGCAACCTGGAACAAGATTTAGACTTAAAGGAAAAGGCATTCCTAGAGTGAATGGGAATGGTAGAGGAGATCAATATGTTAGGGTAATAGTTGATGTTCCAAAGACATTAAATGATAAGCAAAAGGATGCGCTTAAATTGTTCATGGAAGCAAGTGGGGAAACAACTGAAGAAGAAAAAAAATCATTTTATGACAAGCTAAAACACGGCTTTAAATAATATGTTTTTAAAATACAAAAAATCGTACATAATTTGTACGTTTTTTGTTATAATTAAATTATAGATAATAATTATTGGGGGTGATGTCAGTATGAAATTAGAATTAGATAACGTAGAAGTAAAAAAGATTGTTGATTTAATCAACAATAGAATTGAGGAATTAAGAACTGATATAAGTGATGAAATTGAAGATAGTGAGGAGGAGCTTAGAGAAATTATTAGAGGATATAAGGCCCTCATTAAAAAGATTGGTGACCAACTAAACTAAGTTAAGAGTTAAAAGTTAAAAAACACAAGATGCAAGATGCAAGCACTTAGTGGATTAGGTTGCTAGATTAATAGGCATAATATAGTATGGAGGAAGTTTTAAAATGGATAGAGAATGGATTGAAGTTAAAATAATAACTAGTAGCGAAGCGGTAGAAGCAGTAAATGGGATTTTATATAATACAGAAGTTAAGGGAGTTTCTATTGAAGATTCTAATGATTTGGAATTTAAAAAGAAACATGCCGGAGATTGGGATTATTTTGATGAAACTCTTTTAAAGGTAAAAGAGGGAGCAGTCATTAAGGCATATTATAAGCAAGATGATAAATTTAATGGATATATTAAATATATAAGAGAAGCTATAGATAATTTGAAAGAGTTTGGTATAGATAAGGGTGAAGGTATTGTAACTTTCAACAAGGTTAATGAAGTTGATTGGGAAAATAACTGGAAGGAATATTATAAAGCAACAAGAGTAGGTGCAAGAATTGTAGTCAAACCTATTTGGGAAGAGTATGAGAAAAAAGAACATGAATTAATCGTAGAACTTGACCCTGGCTTGGCTTTTGGTACAGGGACCCATGAGACTACGAGGATGTGTATTCAAGCTTTAGAAAAATATGTTGATGAGAATAGTGTTGTATTTGATATAGGTACTGGTTCAGGCATACTGGCTATTGCGGCAGCTGAGCTTAATGCCAAAAAAGCCATTGGAGTAGATTTAGACCCAGTAGCAATTGATTCTGCTAAGCAGAATGTAAGCTACAACAAACTTGATAATATTGAAATTAGACATGGCAATCTCTTGGATGTTATTGAAGGAAAGGCAAATATTGTAGTTGCAAACATAATAGCAGAGATAATTATGATTTTAACACCAGATGTTGTTAATTGCTTGGAGAAAGATGGATACTTTATTACATCCGGAATAATCAAAGATAGAGTCAGTGATGTTGTGAGTAAATTAAAGCAGTATGGTTTTGAGATACTGGAAATAAATAATCAAGGCGAGTGGGTTTGTATTGTTGCTAAACTTTGATTTTAATTTAGTTTGGAGATCTTAAAAAAATAGTTAGCAAGTATGCCATGCGAGGAGTGAATATATTTTTATGCACAAGTTTTTCGTTAATGAAAGTTGTATTGATGGTAACTTAGTAAACATCCAAGGTGATGATGTTAAGCATATTTATAAAGTACTTAGGCTTAAATGCACAGATAAAATAAATATAAATAATTGCAAGGGCCAAGAATTTTTAGCGCAAATAAAGGATATAAGTAAAACCAATGTGCTATGTGAAATTATAGAGAAAATATATGTTAACAATGAAAGCCCTATAAAAATTCATTTGTATCAAGGACTTCCCAAAGCTGCTAAAATGGATTTCGTTATTCAAAAAGCAACGGAACTTGGCGTTACATCTATCACACCTGTAATTACTGAGAGAGTTATAATAAAAAATGAATTGAAAGAATATAAAAAAATGGATAGGTGGAACAAGATTGCTCTTGAGGCATGTAAACAGTCGAAAAGAACAATAATACCAAAGGTTAATGAACCAGTAGAATTTGCATTTTTTCTAAAAGAGGCAACTTCTTATGATTTAATTGTAGTTCCTTATGAGAGTAAAGAAAATTTTGGAATTAAAGCCATGGTGATGAATTTAAAAGGCAAAGAGATAAATAGTGTTGCCATTGTAATTGGACCAGAAGGTGGATTTGAAGAGGAAGAAATAGAAAAACTAAGTAATATAGGAGCACAAATTGTTACGCTTGGACCAAGGATTCTCAGAACAGAGACTGCTGGACTTGTATGTGCTTCATTGATATTTTACGAACTGGGAGATATTGGAGGAAAAATTTAATGAAGGTTGCTTTTATTACACTTGGCTGCAGGGTTAATCAATATGAGACTGAAGCTATGGCAGAAAAATTTATAAAAGAAGGTTATGAAGTTTTAAATCATAATGAAATTGCTAATGTATATGTGATTAATACATGTACCGTCACCAATGTTGGTGATAAAAAGTCAAGACAGATGATAAGTAAAGTTAGAAAACTAAATAGTGAAGCTATAATTGCTGTGGTTGGATGTTATGCGCAGATAGCCTCTGAAGAAATTTGTCACATTGATGGCGTGGACGTCATATTAGGTACCAAAAACAAAGGAAAAATTGTTTATTACGTAAATAAGGCTATAGATGAAAAAAAACAGCAAATAGTAGTAAATGATGTATTTGGAATTAAAGGTTTTGAAGAGCTTCATATTGAAGAATATCAAGATAAAACAAGAGCATTTTTAAAAATACAGGATGGTTGTAACCAATTTTGTTCTTACTGTCTTATTCCATATGCACGAGGAGGAGTGTGCAGTAAAGAACCTGAAAAGGTATTAGAAGAAGTGGAAAGGCTTTCATTTCATGGGTTTAAAGAAATAATTTTATCAGGTATACATACAGCTTCATATGGTCAAGATTTAGATGGAGATTGGAATCTGCTTAAATTACTTGAAAAGATAGATGAAATTAATGGAATTGAAAGAATAAGAATTGGTTCTATAGACCCTAATTTTTTTACAGATGGCGTTATAGATACAATTTCTCATTTGAAAAAAATGTGTCCTCACTTTCATCTATCACTTCAAAGTGGATGTGATGAAACACTAAAGAGGATGAATAGAAAGTACACTGCAGCAGAATACAAAAGAATTGTAAATGAGCTTAGAAAGCATATAAAAGATGTAGCTATAACAACGGATGTAATTGTAGGCTTTCCTGGAGAAACGGCCACTGAATTTAATGCAACTTTTGAGTTCTTAAGTGAAATTGAGCTTTCAAAAATGCATATATTTAAATATAGCCCAAGAAATGGTACAAAAGCTGCTGGAATGCAAGAGCAGGTAGACGGAAATATAAAAGAAGCAAGAAGTAAAAAGTTAATAGCTTTAAATAAAATGCTAGAAGAAAAATTCATGAAAAAATTTTTAGGTAGAACAATGGATGTGTTGTATGAGAACAATTTTAAGGGAGATAATTGTTTATATGAAGGATATACAAATAATTATATAAAAGTAGTAGCTAAACTATCCAGCCCAGTTATGGGTGAAATAGTGGAAACTAAACTTGATAGATTGGGAAATGAATACATTATAGGAAAAGCGGAATGAAAAAAGGTGACATTTAATTTTATGAAGGAAATTATAAGTTTATGTTGAATAATAACTACAGGAGGTGATAATATGGAAGATTGCCTATTTTGTAAGATTATTAAAGGAGAAATACCAAGTACAAAGGTATATGAAGATGGTAAAGTATTGTGCTTTAAGGATATAAACCCAGAAGCACCTGTGCATGTGATAGTTATACCTAAAAAGCATATTTCAAGTTTAAATGATCTGACAGTGGAAGATGAAGAAATTATAGGACACATTTTTACAATTATAAGGGAAATAACAAAAGAATTAGGAATAGCAAAAAGCGGATATAGGGTTGTATCGAATTGTAATGAAGATGGTGGTCAAACTGTTCCACATGTACATTTTCATGTTCTAGGAGGAAAAAAGTTAAGAATATCTGTGGTATAAGAAGTTAAAATTTAAAATGGCCGAATAATATGTTAATGAAGCAGCCTAAACGATGAAGGATATTGACATTGAGGTATGAAATGTTGTATAATAGGCGAAGTGCTATTTAGCCCATATGGAAGCTAGTTTTAATTTGAATTGTACTAGCGGAGGGAGGGATACAGATGTCAGAAATTAAAGTTGGAGAAAATGAAACAATAGAAAATGCTTTGAGAAGATTTAAGAAAAAATGTGCCAGGTCAGGAGTGCTTTCAGAAGTAAGAAAAAGAGAACACTACGAAAAACCTAGTGTAAAGAAAAAGAAAAAATCCGAAGCTGCTAGAAAAAGAAAGTTTAAATAGATTTTTGAAAGAAGGCACTCAAAATGTCCCTTAAAGAAAAGCTACAGCAGGATTGGAAAGACGCTCTAAAGAGTAAAGATAAAATCAGAGCCACTACTATAAGTATGGCAAGAGCTGCTGTGTTACAGATTGAAAAGACAAAATCCATTAAATTGGATGATGAGCAGATTGTTGGAGTTTTGGCAAAAGAAGTTAAATTAAGACGTGATTCTCTTATAGAATTTGAAAAAGGTAAGAGACAGGATCTGGTTGATGCTTCAAATGCTGAAATTGAAATTCTGATGAATTACCTTCCTCAGCAGTTGACAGAAGATGAAATAAAAAAAATAATAATTGATATAGCTAGCAAAGTAGAAGCTAATAGCATGAAAGATATGGGAAAAATTATGGCTGCTATTGTTCCTAAAACTAAAGGACGTGCTGACGGTTCTTTAGTCAGCAAGTTGGTTAAGGAATATTTAAGTAAATAGTTAATAGAAGAAGTCCGGTTAAACCGGGCTTCTTAATTTTTTGATTGTGCCTAAAAATTAGTAATTTATATACCTTTGCTTTCATAAATTTATATGAAAGCATTTTTGTAGGTATTTTATTTTGGAAAATAAGATTATGAAGGTTAAAGAAAAGCTAGCTGATAAGTTAGAGATACCTAAGGATATAGTATTAAACATGCCTAAACTAATAGTTATCGGAAATGAAGAAATAACTATTGAAAATCATCAAGGAATATTACAATTTTGCGATGATTTTATAAAGATAAAATGTTGTTATGGGAATATGTATGTACATGGATACAATCTTGAAATATTATTTATTTCAGGGAAAACTATAGTACTAGGTGGTAAATTTAAATCTGTAGAATACGAGGGTAGGGATAATGGGGAATAAATATAATTTTTTTAGGCACAGGGAAGGAATACTGAGAGTACAGCTTCAATCTAAAGAATTGGAAAGATTTATTAATTTATTATGGAAAAATAAAATAGTATTAATGAATATTAGAAAAGAAAGCATAAGTAGTATGAGCTTTGATATAAATTACGAGGATTACAACATAACTAGGGAGCTAGCATATAAAACAAAGAGTAAAATCAAGATAATTAACAGGAAAGGTATTGTATTTTTAAAGATAAAGCTCAAAAGGAGAATTGCAATGGTATTTGGGGTTATTCTTTTTATTGGAATAATAACCTATCTATCTAATTTTATTTGGGGAATAGATATAATTACAGAGAAAAATATTGCACCTTATGAGATAAGAGAAGAACTAAAGGCTATTGGTGTGGTACCAGGAGTTTATAAAAAAAATATAAATGTTTATAAAATAGAAGAAGATTTGAAGAAAAATAATGATAATATACTTTGGGTTAGAGCACGAATGGAAGGGTCTAAATTAAAGGTAGCATTGGTAGAAAGGCAAGCCTTACCTGAAGTTGTAAATGACAATTCTCCTTGTAATATTGTTGCAAAAAAAGATGGCATGATAAACAGGGTATATACAAAAGCAGGTATGCCAGTTGTAAAAATTGGGGATGTTGTTAAAAAAGGTCAACTTCTAGTTATTGGTGAGCAAGGCAAAGAGGGAGCAATCTTTAACGTACATGCAAGTGGAGTTGTAATAGCAAAAACATATTATGATGAAGTTATGGAAGTTCCATTAAGCTATGTAAAAAAGATCAGAACAGGTAAGTTAATAAAAAATTACTTTATAGACGTGTGTGGAAGAAAACTTTATTTCAAAAATAGTTTAAATAAATTTGTCAAATATGATAAAATAGAAGAAAATGAAAACTTTATAAAAAAGGAAGTCTATTATCAGGTAAAGGATCAAAATATTAAGGTGGATCCTAAGATTGCTACAGAAAAGACTGCTAGCCTAATATATAATAACATAATTATAAAGTTTGACAGAAGTGTTAATAACATAAACAAAACAGTTGAAAGCAGTCTGGAGGGGAATATGCTTAAGGTAAGAGTTCTTGTTACAACTGAGGAAAATATAGCAGAGGTTCAAAAATAGAAAGAAAAACAAAAGGGTGAATTCATATGAGGATTACAAATATAATAAGAGGTGAAATAGCAAAAAAAACTTTTATATTTTTCACTGCTTTTATTATAATTTACGCTATTATGTTAACGTCCATTGTACCAAAGACTTACAATTTAACAAAAGGGGATATAGCTAATGTTGATATAAAAGCTCAAAGAGATGTTGAAGATAAAACGGCAACAGATGAGAGAGAAAAGGAAGCAACAGATTCTGTTGGACAGCAATATGACAAAAATGAAGAAGTCGAAACGGAAGCAGAACAGGATCTAAATAGTAATTTTGATAAAATTAACGAACTTAGAACACAGAATATAGACATAAAGCAAAAGCAAAATACCTTTAGAAGTTATGTAGGATACAATTTGACGGATGCACAAGTAAATACATGGCTAGTAATTAGCACAGATGATAATAATAGTTTACAAAGTTTCATTATAAAAACCATGAATGGTATGTTTTCAAATGGCATTAGAGAGCAAAATAGTTATGATGTAAAAAATACACAAAATTATATAATTAGTCAATTTAACAAATCCAAGTTTAAAAAAGAAATTGATGAGCTTGGTGTTATTGCAACCGAATATTATATAAAACCTAATCTTTTTATAAATCAAGACAAAACAAATGACGTTAAGGAAAGTGCTAAGCAAAAAGTTACACCTGTAATGATAAAAAAGGGTCAGATAATAGTACAAGAGGGTGAACCAATAACCAAACAAGAGTTAGATATATTGTCAGATCTAGGACTACTTAATAACAACAAAAATTCTAATTGGTACATATATGTAAGTCTAGGTGCACTTGATTTTATTGTACTATTTATTGAAGGGTACTATTTATATAAAAAACATAAAGATTTATTTAAAAATGATAGTAATTTGATACTCATATCCTTGTTAAATATTATTTTTTTAATTTTGGCAAGGACTATAAACATAATATCACCGTTTTTAATACCACTTGCATTTTTGCCAATGATATTAACTATTTTACTAGATGAGGATGTATCATTATTTATAAGCCTTTTTAATTGTATTTTGATGAGTATTGTGGTTGAATTTAATGTACAAATAATACTAATATCAATAATGAGTATACTTATAACATCCATGTTCCTAAAGAAGATGCAGATGAGAAATGATATATTATATGCATCGCTTTATATAGGAATAGTGAATTCAATATTAACTTTTTCTATTGGTTTTTTGGTTATTAATAATTTTTTTCAAATACTGGAGACTACAGCTTTTGCATTTGTAGGGGCAACCATTTCGGCAATATTAACCATAGGTTTCCTTCCTATTTTGGAGAATATGTTTAATATTGTAACCGCAATGAAGCTTCTAGAACTTTCTAACCCTAATCAAAAGCTTCTTAAAAGGTTGTTAGTTGAGGCTCCAGGCACATACCATCATAGTATTATGGTTGCAAATTTGGCAGAGGTTGCTACTGAAGAAGTGGGAGGAAATCAAGTGCTTGCAAGAGTTGCTTCTTATTATCATGACATTGGAAAAGTAATAAGACCATATTTCTTTAAGGAAAATCAGTTTGGTAAAGAGAATCCCCATGATAAGATGACCCCAAATCTAAGTGCATTAGTTGTAATTTCACATGTAAAGGATGGACTAGAACTTGCAGAAGAATATAAATTGCCTAAAGCAATTAAAGATGTAATAGCAGAACATCATGGGACAACTTTGGCAAAATATTTTTATATAACTATGAAAAATTCTTCTGATAAACCAGAAGAAGTAAAAAAAGAAAATTTCAAATACCCTGGACCAATTCCTAAAACTAAGGAAAGTGCAATAATAATGCTTGCCGATAGTGTTGAGGCGGCAGTGAGATCAATACAAGAACCAACGAAGGGTAAAATAGAGGAAATGGTTAATAATATAATAACCAGTAAATTAAATGAGGGACAATTTGATAATTGTGATTTAACGTTTAAGGACTTAAATAAAATAAGACATGCGTTTTTAAGTTGTTTAAATGGAATTTATCACAAAAGAATTGAATATCCTACTGATAAATCACTATTGCCAGAAGGAAAGGAAAATAAAAAATGATTTTAATTGATAACAGACAAAAAAAAATAAACTTTTCAAAGGAAAATGTAGATATAATAAAAAAGTTAATCGATTATGCGCTAAAAGCTGAGGGAGTAAATATTGAATACGAGGTTTCGGTTATTTTAATTGATAACGAGACAATAAAGAGAATAAATAATGAAACTAGAAGCATAGATTCAATTACAGATGTGCTTTCATTTCCTATGCTTGATTATCCAGAAAAAAAAGTTTATAAGGAAGTATATAAAAATATGAAGTTTTCAGATGTATACCTAAATGAGGATAGACTTGTACTTGGAGATATAGCTCTTTCGTTGGAGAGAGCAGAAGAACAAAGGTTGGAGTTTGGACATTCGTTTATTCGTGAGTGTGCTTATCTATCTTTGCATTCAGTGCTACATTTATTAGGATATGATCATATAGATGCTAAGGATAAGGAAATTATGAGGAAAAGAGAAGAAGAAATATTAAATAAATTCAAAATAAGCAGATAATTAGAGTGAAAAGGGTGACTAGAATATGAAGGTAAGAAAAGTAGTTGATAGTTTTAATTATGCAATTGATGGAATACTCTATGCGGTTAGAACACAAAGAAATATGAGAATAGATATGGTGGCAACATTAATTGTTTTGACAGTTTGCTTTTTAACAGATATAAGTAAAGTGGAACTTCTGATTATAACTATTTCGATTACTTTAGTAATATCAGCTGAGATGGTCAATACAGCAGTAGAGTGCACTGTGGATATGCTAGCTAATTATTATCATCCCCTAGCTAAAATAGCGAAAAATGTGGCAGCAGGTGCAGTATTAGTTACTGCAATAAATTCAATTATAGTTGCTTATATTATATTTGGAGATAAATTAACACCAGTATCACTAGTAGTTATATACAAGATTAAAAATTCAAATCCTTATATGATATTTGTAATATTGGTTATTGTGTGTATATCTACACTTATTGTAAAAGCAATATTTGGGGAAGGAACACCACTTAGAGGCGGAATGCCCAGCGGGCATAGTGCAATTTCTTTTTCCGTAGCTACACTAATAGCCCTTATATCTCCACAGCCATTAGTAATTATACTTTGCTATCTTTTAGCACTTATAGTAGCACAAAGCAGAGTTGATTCTGAAGTACACTCTATATATGAAGTATTAGTTGGAGCTGTATTTGGTACACTACTTACAATATTGCTATTTAAAATGTTTGCATAAGGTATAGTAAAGGAATAATCAAAAAAATAACTATTCAGTATTCTGGTCTGTTTTATATAAAGGGTTTGGCAGGTATTGAACCACGGAAAATAGACTGGATCAGGATAACTAAGTATTTTTTTGAAGATGCAGAAGCACGGCTATATACTTTTATGGTGTGATAGTGTTATAATCTATACACAATTTGTGATTAAGCTTAGAGGAGATAATTATGGATTACAAAGAGTTAATAATTGAAGCGTTAGGCGCAAGAGAAAAGGCATATGCACCATATTCAGAATTTAAAGTTGGAGCTGCAGTGCTTATGGAAAATGGAAAAATTTTTCCAGGATGTAACATTGAAAATGCATCCTATGGAGCAACAAATTGTGCTGAGAGAACTGCAATTTTCAAGGCAGTATCAGAAGGCTCAAAAAAAATTAAGGCCATCGCTATTATAGGAGATCTTACAAATTATACTTATCCGTGTGGCATATGTAGACAAGTAATAGCAGAATTTGCTAATGGCAATACAAGTATAATTTTAGCTAAAAATGAAAATGATTATATAGTAAAAAGTTTAGAGGAAGTTTTACCAGGAGCATTTACAAGTAAGGATCTAGATAAGGCATATTCAAAAAATTAGCTAACATTCGCCATAGTATATTTTATTGAATATGGATAAATAAGGAGGAAATATGTTTAAATCAGGATTTATAGCAATTGTAGGAAGACCAAATGTAGGAAAATCAACTTTACTTAATTATATAATGGGTGAAAAGTTGTCAATAGTATCAAATAAACCTCAGACTACAAGAAACAATATACATACTATATTAACAAATGATGAATCTCAGTTAATATTTGTGGATACTCCAGGTATACATAAACCAAGACATAAGCTTGGAGAATATATGGTGAAATTGGCAACAGACTCATTTAAAGATGTAGATTTGATTGTGTTTGTGGCCAATGCAGATGTTGAGATGGGAAGAGGAGATCAGTTTATACTTGAGCAGTTAAAGGATATAAACATTCCTGTGTTTTTGGTAATTAACAAAATAGATGAATCAACTACTGAGAGAATCGCTGCAACATTAAAAAATTACTCAAGCAAATATGATTTTAAAGAAATAATTCCAATATGCGCTTTTAACGGTAAAAATGTTGACGTGTTGTTAGATTTAATGAGGGAAAATATGCCAGAGGGACCTAAATATTATCCTGAGGATATGCTTACGGATGTGCAGGAAAAATTTGTAGTTGGGGAAATAATAAGAGAAAAGGCATTGAGATTATTAAAAGAAGAAGTACCACACGGAATTGCTGTTGAAATTTTAACTATGAAACAAAATGAGAAACTTGTATATAAGATAGAAGCAAATTTATATTGTGAAAAGGATTCTCATAAGGGAATTATTATAGGTAAGGAAGGTAGCATGCTTAACAAAATTAATAGATATGCTACAGGTGATATTGCAGAACTTCTAAAGGCAAAGGTAAGATTAAAAATTTGGGTAAAAGTTAAGAAAGAATGGAGAGATAATCCATTTCTGCTAAATGAATTTGGCTATAAAAAATAAAAATAATAATTAATTTTGATAAAAAGGAAAGAATATAGGTAGAGGGGTGGTATTCTGTCTATATTTAACAGTAGAGGAGTAATACTGAAGAGTAAAGATATAGGCGAAAGTGATAAGCTTTTGTGGATATTTACAGAAAAATTTGGTAAGATAAGTGTAATGGCGAAAGGTGCAAAGAAAAATAAAAGTAAACTTATGGCATGTGCCTTGGATTTCTGTTTTGGAAATTATACGCTGTTTAAAGGCAAGGGTATGTTCAGTTTAAATGAAGGTATAATAATAGATTCTTTCCAAGAATTTTTATCAGATTTAGACACTATAGCATATGCTTCCTATTTGTGTGAATTAATCGATTTTTCCATGATAGAAGGCGAAAGTAATAGATTATTATTTAAGGAGTTTGTTGTTGCTTTTTATCTTATGAGAAATAAGGTTGGCGATTTAGAGACTCTGATAAGAGCATGTGAAATAAAATTATTAGCGCATACAGGGTATGAACTTAACATGGATTATTGCACTAAGTGTAGAAAAAAAATAAATTCTTCAAATTACTTTAGTTACGAATATAACGGTGGAATTTGTCCGGAATGTAAAAAAAACAATGGCAAAGCAATAAGTCATGCAGGCTTCAACACGTTGAAATTTTTATCTAAAATGCAACTGGATAAAATTCATAGAATAAATTTAAATAATCAAATAAAAGATGAAATATACGGAGTATTAAGTGATTTGGTTTTCCAAAGCTATGGTAAAAAACCCAAAAGTCTAGAAATATTAGATAGTTTAAGGAGGAGTGATTGATATGGAAGAAATTACACTAGAAAAAATTGATATCATTAGAGAAAGAACTGGAGTTAGTTATGCAGAGGCAAAGGAAGCATTGGAGGCAAATGAGGGGAATGTGGTAGAAGCACTAGTATACATTGAAAAAAATCAAGATGCTACAAAAGACTCAATATATACTTCTAAAGAAGAGTTCACTAACTGGATAAAAGAAGTTATAAGAAAAGGCAATGTAACTAGAATCAAGGTAAAAAAAGATGAAAAGGTGATTGTTGATATTCCTGTAAATGCAGGTGCTGTAGCAAGCGCTGCACTAATGCTTACATTTCCAGTACTACTTGCAGCAATATTTCTAACTGCAGTGGTTACAAAAGTAACTGTTGAGATAACTAGAGAAGATGGAACTGTAGAGGTAGTAAACAAGATTATAGAAGACACTGTTTCTTCTGTAAAGGATAAGGCGCAAGATGTAAAAGATAAAGCACAAGATATAAAAAATAAAGCACAAGAAGTAAAAGATAATTTTACAAAAGATAAGGAAGCCGATAATTCTTTTCAATATACGGTGAAATTTGAGGACGAAGACAAAGATAAAGACAGCGACAAGTGACAAGTGACAAGTGACAAGTGATAAGTGACAAGTGATAAGTGACAAGTTCATAATTGCTAGGAATAAAAGGGGATGTAATAAGATTTGCGGAAGCAAATTTACTTACATTCCTTTTGTGGTTGTGATGAAATACATTTGGTTATTAAAATTTGCATAAAAATTGTAAAGTGTATACTATTAATTTGAATTAAATGTTATAATTAAGTTGTACGATTTTGAAAGAGGGTGTGCGCAATTAAATTTTCACCGAGGCAAGAAGAAATAATAAGATTAGTTAAGGAAAATTCGCCTATAACTAGCGAAAAGCTGGCTGGAAAACTTAACGTTACAAGGGCAGCTTTGAGATCGGATTGGCAATCCTTACTATGACTGGGACATTGGAAGCGAGACCAAAGGTAGGATATATATGCTCGCAAAAACCCTCTAATAGTGTTTTATATGATTACATAAGAAAAATAAAAGTAAAAGATATAATGACAAAGCCAGTAGTTACGGGAGAAGAAACTAAGGTTTACGACGCAATTGTGTATTTGTTTTTTAATGATGTTGGGACTTTATTTATTGAAAATAAAGGATGCCTTGTAGGTGCAGTGTCTAGGAAAGATTTTTTAAAAATAGCAATAGGTGGTACTGGCGATATGAAGGAAGTACCTGTAGGCGTTATTATGACAAGATGCCTAATATTATATTTGTAAAGGCAGAAGACACAGCATATATGGCAGCAAAAAAATTATAGAGCACGAAGTAGATAGTTTACCAGTAGTGGAGAAGTTTTCAGAGGAAGATAAGGATTTATATAAAATAGTGGGAAAGGTATCAAAAACAAACATAACTAAATTGCTTGTAAAACTTGGAAATTGAGTAGTATGAATCAGTGTGCTATTCATTAAGGTAACGTTTTAGGTTAATTGCACTAATGGATTTATTCCTTTAGTATAGAGAAAAAAATTAATCAAAAGGGGATGGATGTTACTATGGAAAGTAAAAAGTATGTGTATCTTTTCAAAGAGGGAAATGCTAAAATGAGAAATTTGTTAGGAGGAAAAGGCGCTAACCTGGCTGAAATGACTAATTTAGGTATTCCTGTTCCACAGGGATTTACTGTAAGCACTGAAGCTTGTGTTAAGTATTATACTGATGATAAAATAATTTCAGATGAAATCAAAATTCAAATTGATGATGCTTTAAAACAACTTGAAAATATTTCAAGTAAACGTTTTGGTGACACAGAAAAACCACTGCTCGTATCCGTAAGATCAGGAGCAAGAGTATCAATGCCTGGAATGATGGATACGATTCTTAACTTAGGGTTAAATGATAATACTGTTGAAGGCATCGCAAAACTTATGAATAACGAAAGATTTGCATATGACTCATATAGAAGATTTATACAGATGTTCTCTGATGTAGTTATGGGTATAGAGAAGAGAAAATTTGAGAATCTTATTGATGCAGCAAAAGAAGAAAATGATGTTAAATATGATACAGAACTTAAGAGTGAAGATTTAAAAAAACTTGTATCAAAATTTAAAGAACTATATAAAAAGGAGATTGGCAGGGATTTTCCACAAGATCCAAAGGAACAGCTACTAGAATCAATAACAGCAGTTTTTAGATCATGGGATAATCCAAGAGCAATAGTTTATAGAAGAATTAACGACATACCAGGAGACTGGGGAACAGCAGTAAATGTACAGGCCATGGTATTTGGCAATATGGGCGAGACATCAGGTACTGGAGTTGCATTTACTAGAGATCCTGCCACAGGCGAAAAAAAGATATTTGGAGAGTACTTAATAAATGCTCAAGGTGAGGATGTTGTTGCAGGAATAAGAACCCCACAGCCAATAACAAAGCTTCATGATGATCTTCCACATTGTTTTGATGAATTTATGGATATAGCCCAAAAATTAGAGAAGCACTATAAGGACATGCAAGACATGGAGTTCACTATAGAGCAGAGCAAACTATATTTTCTCCAAACAAGAAATGGAAAAAGGACAGCACAAGCTGCACTTAAAATTGCTGTGGATATGGTGAATGATGGATCTTTAACTAAAGAAGAGGCAATATTAAGAGTTGAGCCTAAACAGCTAGATTCTTTATTACATCCTGTTTTTGATAGTAACGAATTGAAAAAAACAGAAATTATTGCCAGTGGTTTACCAGCATCACCAGGAGCTGCAAGTGGAAAAGTTTATTTCACAGCTGAAGAAGCTAAGAGCCATCATGCTACAGGTGAAAAAGTGGTTTTAGTAAGACGTGAGACTTCACCAGAAGATATTGAGGGCATGGTTGCTGCAGAAGGTATATTAACTGTTCGAGGAGGAATGACATCACATGCAGCTGTTGTAGCGAGAGGTATGGGTACTTGCTGTGTGGCTGGCTGTGGAGAAATAAATATAAATGAAGAGGAAAAGACTTTTGCTGTTAAAGGAAAGGTTTTTCATGAAGGAGACTTTATATCATTAGATGGTAGTACAGGAAATGTATATGGTGGGGCAATTAAAACGTCTTCTCCTGAAATCAGTGGCTATTTTGGAACGTTTATGGGCTGGGCTGACAGTATTAGAAAACTAAAGGTAAGAACTAACGCTGATACACCAAAAGATGCAAGACAAGCTATAGAATTTGGTGCTGAAGGTATAGGGTTATGTAGAACTGAGCATATGTTCTTTGAAGAGGATAGAATAGCAGCAGTAAGAGAAATGATTGTTGCCAAAACCACGGAACAGAGAAAAAAGGCCCTGGCAAAGATATTACCAATGCAGAAGAAAGATTTCATTGGAATCTATGAAGCAATGGAAGGCAAGGAAGTTACAATAAGATTCTTAGATCCACCACTACATGAATTCCTGCCAACGGATGAAGAGGATATAAGAAATCTAGCAGAGGAAATGAATATCAGTCTTGAGGAATTAAAAGAAACAATATCATATTTACATGAATTCAATCCTATGATGGGACATAGGGGTTGTAGGCTTTGCGTATCTTATCCAGAAATAGCAGAAATGCAAACAACAGCAGTTATAGAGGCTGCTATTGAAGTTATAAGGAATAAAGGTTATAACATAGTACCTGAAATAATGATTCCGCTTGTAGGAGAACTCAAAGAATTGAAATTTGTAAAAAATATCGTTCTAAAAACAGCAGATGCAATTATAAAAAGAGAAGGAGTAAATTTAAAATATAAGGTTGGTACTATGATTGAAGTGCCAAGAGCAGCTCTTCTTGCAGATGAGATAGCAGAAGAGGCAGAATTTTTCTCTTTTGGAACCAATGACTTAACACAACTTACTTTTGGTTTCTCACGAGATGATGCAGGTAAATTCTTAGGTGATTATTATGATAATAAGATCTATGAATCTGATCCATTTGCAAAATTAGATCAGAGAGGTGTTGGTAAATTAGTTGAAATGGCAGTTTCTTTAGGAAGGAAAACTAGACCAGATATACATCTGGGTGTATGTGGTGAACACGGTGGAGATCCTTCTTCAGTTGAATTCTGTCATAATGTAGGACTTGATTATGTATCATGTTCCCCATTTAGAGTACCACTTGCAAGACTAGCTGCAGCACAAGCACAGGTTAAGAACCCAAGAGGGTAACAAACAAGTTAAGAGTTAAAAGTTAAAAGTTAATAGTTAAGGTGATTTTGCCTTAGGGCAAAATAATTATTAAAAGAAGTGACTATGGCATAAATGATTTTTAATCATTTATGCCATAGTCATATTTTATTGATTTTTCTGCGTAGCAGAAAAATCTTCCATAGCTTGTCACGTGTCACTTGTCATTTGTTTTTGTAGTTTTTTTTCCATAATGGTTCTAAAGTTCAGTGAGGTTTCAATATGTTTTTCTATAGTTGCCATAGATTTTTCCAGCAAGAGTGTAAAGGCTTGTTTGTTACACACATTAATGTTAGCGTAATAATCTCTTAATAGTCTCCATTGTTTCTGAGGAAAGCTTAGATATGATAGAATATACCAGTAATCATCCACAGTCAATGGAAGAATCTCCTCATAGGTATTAAGGCAATCTTCTAAAAGATGAAAATCCCAGTTAGTGCTCTCTCTTTTTAAAATTCTTCTAAGAAAATAGGAAATGTCATGGGCAGAATAATCTATTTTGCATTTATCAAAATCTATTATCCAAAGTTTATTATCTGTATCAAATATAATATTCTTATTTACATAGTCTAGATGACATAGGGATTTACTCAAGTTATTTGAATTAATATGTGAAGCATGTTCTATGGAAATTTTAGCAAGAGTTATGCATGCATCAAAATTTTCAATATATATTTTTGAAAAACTATCGCCATATTTAAAGGCGAGATTTGAAAAGTCAAGTAATTGATTAAAATGTCTGCTCATTGATAAGTATATATCCTCATATCCTAAACGTAATTTACTGCCTGCCATGGGGTAAAAACCATGGGAAGATTTGTGGAACTTTGCTAAAGCAATAGATGTATCTATAACATGGTGAAAATTATCATAATCACATTTTTCGCCATCAATCCAAGGTGTTAGTATAAATAACATTTCATTAAAGGACACATATCGGCTACCAGTTTGAGTAGGCAAAATTCTAGGTACATTTAGATTGAATCTATAAATCCATTCAATACTTGAGTATACAAAAAGTAGCTCCTCTTCAGAATAATATACTTTTTTTAGGCAATAATATTTAAAGTTTGATTCTATTTTATATACAGCTCTTTGCTTGTCCGTATCTTTAAATTTAATTTGATATACGTTAGAGTTCTCTAAATTATATTGTCTTAAAATATTTTTTTTTATTTCTGTTTCAGATAATAGATTTGCATTATAATTTACTGTTGTTTTAGGCATAAAGTGGACTCCTTGCTATAACTTTCATTATAAGCATATTAGTAAAAATGTTATAATATACACTATATAAGAATTATTTTTAAATTACATATATAAAATATATGTAAAACAAGAAGGATTTTTAATAGTTGTATAGAATTAAAACATATAGGAAAGGTGATGTTGATATGAATATAAGAGAAATAATAGAAGAAAAGGAACAAAAATTATTGTAACTCAAGGAATCATATCTTCAAAATCAATTGGTAGAGACATATATGAGAAGCCAGATGAAAATAGAACTTGTTTTATGGTTGATAGGGACAGAATTATTCACTGCAAATCTTTTAGAAGATTAAAGCATAAAACGCAAGTCTTTATTAAAGCATCTGGTGATCATTATAGGACGAGACTTACGCATACACTTGAAGTGTCGCAAATCAGCAGAACTATAGGAAAAGGTATAGGCTTAAATGAAGATCTAATTGAAGCAATAGCACTAGGCCATGATATTGGACATGTTGCATTTGGTCACAATGGAGAAGAAATCTTAAATCAACTTTTACCTAATGGTTTTAAACATAATGTGAACAGCATAAGGGTGCTAACAAGGCTTGAAAATCAAGGTCAAGGGCTAAATCTTACAAAAGAAGTTCTAGATGGTATACTTTATCATAGTGGGTTTCAAAATAAAAAAGTAAAAGCTTTTACTTTAGAAGGACAAGTTGTAAAGTTTAGTGATAAAATAGCATATGTAAATCATGATGTAGATGATTGTATAAGGGCTGGAATTTTAAAGCAGGAAGAATTGCCCAAAGAGTATATAGAAATTTTAGGCTTTAGCTCAAGTGATAGAATAAAAACACTAGTAAGGGATTGCATTTATAAAACTCTAGATAATCTTAAAAATGATATTTTTCAGGTAGACCTAAGTGATAAAATTGAAAAAGGACTTATGGGACTTAGATCATTTATGTTTACTAATATTTATAATGGGAATAAGCTGAGCGTTGAGAGAGATAAGGCAAAGTTTGTGATTGAGCAAGTATTTCTTTATTTTATTAAAAGACCTAACGAATTACCAGAGGCTTATAGGAAAATTGTAGAAATAGAAGGTTTATATCAAGGGGTTGCTGATTACATATCAGGAATGAGTGATGATTATTGTTTGGCTATATTTAATGAGAAATATGTACCTAAATTAATGGTTTATTAAAAATGTGGAATAAACCATTATTAAATTTGGGTAGAATAAAGTTAAAAGTTAATTTATTTAAAAATTAAAATTTAATTTCAAAATAAAAAGGTATTTAAAGCTATTTTGTCGAATTAATAGATGTCCGGAATAAATAATACAATATGTTAGGTGGGGGTGTCCTCGTGATACCTGAAGATGTTATTGAGAAAATTAAATATGAAAATGATATTGTAGATGTAATATCTGAAAAGGTAAGACTAAAGAGAAGCGGAAGAAATTATACTGGACTTTGCCCATTTCATAATGAAAAATCACCTTCTTTTAGTGTGTCTAGGGATAAACAAATTTATAAGTGTTTTGGATGTGGAGAAGCAGGTAATGTAATAACATTTGTTATGAAAATTAGAAATTTATCTTTTGTGGATTCAGTTAGAATACTTGCTGAAAGGGCTCATATGGATTTAGACTTTTTAGAAAGTGGCAATAGTAAAAAAAATAACGCCAATGAGAAATTATTAAAGCTAAATGTGGATGCAGCAAGGTTCTTTTTCGCAAATTTAAAGAGTGATAAAAAGGCTAATGAATATTTTTTAGGTCGAGGTATTAGCGATAATACAATAAGAAAATTTGGATTAGGCTATGCCTTAGATGATTGGCATGGTATAATGAATTTTTTAAGAAAAAAAGGATATACTGAAGCAGATTTATTAACAAATGGTCTAATAATTAAAAATGATAAAGGCAATAAATATGATAGATTTAGAAATAGAATTATTTTTCCTGTATTTGATTATAAAGGAAAGGTCATTGGATTCGGGGGAAGAGTTTTGGATGACTCTAAGCCAAAATATTTAAATTCGCCAGAATCTTCTCTATTTAAAAAGGGAGTAAATCTATATGGTCTAAATTTTGCACTTAAAAATGATAATAAAAGGACCTTTATAATTGTAGAGGGGTATATGGATTGCATAACTCTTCATCAGTACGGAATCACCAATGTTGTTGCATCTTTAGGAACTGCACTTACTAATTCACAAGCTAAATTATTAAAAAAGTATGCAGACAATATTATAATATCATACGATGCTGATACTGCTGGTCAAAAGGCAACTCTGAGAGGGCTTAAAATATTGAAAGATACTGGATTACATGTAAAAGTGTTAAAAGTACCGGAAGGTAAGGACCCGGATGAATTTGTAAGAAATAATGGAAAAGAGGCTTATGATGAATTGATTAAAAACGCCATGCCACTTATAGATTACAGAATTAAAAGCGTGTCAGAGGGGTTGGATTTAGAAAATATTGAACAAAAGATGAAATATGTGAAGTTGGTTTCAGATATTCTTGTGGATTTAGATCCTATAGAGAAGGACATATATATTAAGAAACTTTCTGAAACTACAGGAATTAAAGAACAGGCAATTTATGACTTGTTAAGTGAAGAAATGCAAAAGAATACTAAAATATTACAAACGATGAATAATATGGAGAAATATGGGCAGAAATTATATATAGAACCTGCATATTTAAAAGCTGAAAGACTTTTGATAAAGCTAATGATTTTAGATAATGAATCATACAATTATATAAATAGTGAAATAAATAGTGATGACTTAAATATGGATAGTCATAAAAAAATATTTAACATAATTGTGAACAATATAGGAGAACATAAAGAAAAATTAACTAAGATAGTAGAATCAAAATGTGATGATGTAGATAGCTCTTCTGAATGGGTAAACATAATGGAGGAAGAACTTAAAAATGATGATTGTGACAATAAAATGCTTATAGACGATTATATTAAAAATGTAAAAAAATATAGATTAGAGGAGTCAAAAAACAAATTATGAAAAAAATTAAATCTTATGAATCTGATGGAAAACTAGAGCAATCTTTACAAATGGTGAAAGAATTGAACATAATTCAAAACAAGATAAACAGTATGATATAAGTACGAAAGGAGGACATTTTAGTGAAAGAAAAAAAAGAAAAAGAACATAAAGAAAAAGCGATTAAAGAGAAAAAAGCCCTAGTAAGTAACCAAATTTCAAATGACAAGGCTCAGAGTGAAAAGATGATACTTGTTAAAAAACTTATAGATAAGGGTAAGAAAAAAGGTTCATTAACTTATAAAGAAATAATGGATGAACTTGAAAATATAGATTTAAGTCCAGAACAAATTGAAAAAATTTATGAAGTTTTGGAAACTATGGGCATAGATGTAAGCGGAGATATTAAAGAGATTGAGGTTGAAGAAGGAGAACTAGATTTATCAGTTCCAGAAGGAATCTCAATTGATGACCCAGTTAGAATGTACTTAAAAGAAATTGGAAAGGTTCCACTTTTGTCACCAGACGAAGAAGTATCCTTAGCACAAAGGATAGAAGAAGGGGATCAGATTGCAAGAAAGAAGCTAGCAGAAGCAAATTTAAGACTTGTTGTTAGTATTGCAAAAAGATATGTAGGAAGAGGAATGCAGTTTTTGGACTTAATTCAAGAAGGAAATCTTGGACTTATAAAAGCTGTAGAAAAATTTGATTATAGAAAAGGTTATAAATTCAGTACCTATGCTACATGGTGGATACGACAGGCCATTACGAGAGCTATAGCGGACCAAGCAAGAACTATAAGAATTCCAGTTCATATGGTTGAAACTATAAATAAATTAATTAGGGTTTCAAGACAACTTTTGCAGGAACTTGGAAGAGAACCACAAGCAGAAGAAATTGCAAAGATCATGGAAATGCCTGTAGACAAAGTTAGAGAAATAATGAAAATTGCACAGGAACCTGTTTCTCTTGAAACTCCAATTGGAGAAGAAGAAGACAGCCACTTGGGTGATTTTATACCTGATGATGATGCGCTAGCACCAGCAGAGGCAGCTGCATTTACAATGCTTAAAGAGCAACTTATAAATGTACTCGACACACTAACTCCTCGTGAAGAAAAAGTATTAAGATTGAGATTTGGGCTTGATGATGGAAGAGCTAGAACACTTGAAGAAGTTGGTAAGGAATTTAATGTTACTAGAGAAAGAATTAGACAGATAGAGGCTAAAGCACTTAGAAAATTAAGACATCCAAGTAGAAGTAAAAAATTAAAAGATTATTTGGATTAACGGTATGTAAAAATAAGCTACAATCATAAAATGATTGTAGCTTATTTGTTTTTTGAATTAACTTAATTTAACTTGAATGGAATATAGTAATGAGTTATACTTAACAAGTAATTTGTAAGTAATGCGATATGAATATTATTTAAGGACGGAGAATTTTATGCTTAATTTTCAAAGATTAAAAAATAAAAATAAAATTGTAGAAAAGAGAAATATAATTGTATTTGTAAGTTTAATTATAATTGTAGTATTTAGCACTATATTTATTTTCAATAACAAAACTATAAGTAGTCAGAAAATGAAAAAAAATGAAATAACAGCATATAAACGCAATAAAAAAGCTATCATGAATAAAAGGGAAAGTGAAGTGCCTAATGAAAATAAAAAAATGATACCAGGGGAAGTTGCACCATGGAATATTAAGAGGGCAGATGGCAAAAAAATGGCGTACCTAACTTTTGATGATGGACCATCTATCAATACCACATCAATACTAAAAATTTTAGATCAAAATAATCTAAAGGCCAACTTTTTCATAATAGGGTCAAATGCTGAAAAATATCCTGAACTTGTGAAAAAAGAATCAGATGATGGAGAAATTATTGGAAATCATACTTACAGTCATCAGTTGAACTATGCGGAGGGAACTGATAATTTTGTGAAGGATTTGGACAAGTGCGATGGAATTTTAAAATCAATATTAGGAAACAAATATACTTCTGAACTTGTTAGATTTCCCGGTGGCTCATTTGGAGCTAGGTTACAGCCTTTTAGACAGGCGGCTATAAAAGCTGGTTATAGATACATAGATTGGAATGACGAAACTGATGATTCACATAGCTTTGATCCTACTGTGCCATATTTATTGGAACAACTTACAATAAACACTGTAGATAAAAATGTGGTGGTAGTATTAATGCATGATGCTGGTGCTAAAAAAAATTCGGTACAAGCCCTCCCGCAGGTAATTGCTTATTTAAGATCCCAAGGTTTTAGCTTTGATACAATAAAGTAAAACTTGTGCTAATGCACATTCAAAGAATATTTGTATGATAGTATATTTAACTGTTTTTTATTAAATATATTTGTTATAATATATTTGTTAGAGGGTGAGAAAATGAAGTGTTTTAAACCAAAGAAAAGGCTATATGGAAGTATGATAATAATATTGATTACATTATTATGTGATAGCCTTGTTGTTGTAACATCAATATTTGTAAACGACTATGTGCTTAATATTTTTCTAAGAACATTTTTAGTAATGTTTAATATTTACCAGATTTATTATATTCTACAGTTTGCTACATTGAACTATGAGCTTGGAGACGGGATATTAAGAATATCAAGTATATTTGGGTTAAAACAAACTAAAATCTCATTTAGTGATTTAGAAAAGTATACTAAGACAACTGGAAATATGGATGCTATAAAATTAAGTGGCTATGGGGGACAGAGTTTTGCTATAGGAAGATGCTTTTTCAATAAATTAGGACCTGTAAACATGAATGTAACCAATAATGAAAACATATTTTTTATAAAAACAAGAGAAGATATATATGGTATCTCTCCTTTGGATGCCATAGAGTTTGAAAAGGAATTAAATTTTATAGGGGTTCAATTTGGAAATTGGAGTGTAACAAACAAAACAACTGAGAGATTATATAAGGATAATTATTTTAGAATACCTTTCTTTTTAGTAAGTATATTAATAATAGTTTTTATTGCTAGACCGTTGTATTTATACTACGAGAATATGCTTCCCAGCGCTATGCCATTATCATATAATGCTAAATTTCACCCAATCATTATGGGAACTAGTAAGGAATTTGTATTCAAACAATTGGAATATGGACTATTAAATATGGCTTTGGTTTTTTGTATGTACTATGCTGCGCATTTGAATGCAAAACATTATAAAAAATCATCATATAAGTACATATATTTTTCTCTAGCCGTAGTAATTATTTTTTTAATTATTCAGCAGAAGGTATTATCCAGTTTTAACTGATGACTACCTGTAGAGGTTTGATTCTATATTTAGGCATCATCAAAAGGAGTAGTTTATGGAGATTAGCTCAAGACTGAAATGTATTGCAAAAATGATAGAAAAGTGTGATAGTATTGCTGATATAGGAACTGATCATGGATATTTACCAATATATTTAATAAAAAAAGGTATCTGCAGACTGGCAATTGCTTCAGATATTAATAAAGGTCCTGTAGAGAAAGCTAGGTTGAATATTAGACTTGAAAGTGTGGAAAAAACAATAGAATGTAGATTAGGATCAGGGTTTAACACAATTAAACCTATGGAAGTAAATGTAGCTATAATTGCAGGTATGGGTGGAAATCTTATAAGAGATATAATAGAAGAAGGAATACAGGTTTTTAAAAGTTTAGACTATCTAGTACTTCAGCCTGTTCAAAATCCTGATGTGCTAAGAAAATATATATATGAGAGTGGATATATTGTTTTAGATGAAGATTTATGTAAAGACGATAATAAATACTACGAAGTAATAAAAATAAAATATAGCAATAGACCAAAGGCATTAAGTGAGGTGTATTATGAGGTTAGCAAGATTTTATTAGAAAAAAAACATCCACTTGTTAAGGAATATGTCTGTTTAAAAATTAAAAAGTATGATAAAATATTTAGTAATATTAATGATAAGGGAAAAGGGGCACAAAACAGAAAGAATAATCTAAAGAATAAGGTTATGAAGCTCAAGGAGATGCTCGAATGTCTTTAATAGTAAAAGATATATGTTCTATTATGGAAAAATTTGCTCCAAAAATGTTAAGTGAGAGTTATGACAATGTGGGACTTATGGTTGGTAATTTAGAAGAAAACGTAAGTTCTATTTTGGTTGCTTTAGACTGCACCCTTGAAGTTATTCAAGAAGCAAAAGAGAAAAATTGTAATTTTATATTAACACATCACCCACTGCTATTTCATAAACCATCATCTATAACCTCCGAAACCTTGCTTGGAAAAAAGATTATACAATTGATAAAAAATGATATTAATTTATATTCAAGCCACACAAATTTGGATTCAGTAACCGGAGGGGTAAATGATGCTTTGACTAAATTATTGGGCTATAATAACTGGAAGGTATTAGAAACTACTCATGCTAAAGAATTTCAAAATAGCAACGCTGGTATAGGTAGAATTGTGAAGCTTGAAAAACAGCAAACTCTTGAAACCTTGTTAAAGGAAGTTAAAAATAGACTTCAAATTAAGAATTTAAGGTATATTGGTGATGAAAGCACTCCTATAAATACCATTGCTATAGTGAACGGGAGTGGCAGTGATTATTTGGAATTATGTCAAAAGAAGGAGCTGATTGTGTGATAACTGGGGATATAACATATCATTATGCAAGTGATTATAATGAAGGTAAGATGGCAATAATTGATGCAGGCCACTTTGCTACGGAATGGTTACCACTTATAGAAGTTTCAAAGCAAATAAGTGGAGAATTAGTTAAATTAGGCTATAAAAATAGTCTTTTAATATCACAGAGTGTGTCAGATCCATATAAAATGAAGTAGGAATAGTATATATATGCTATGTCTACTTCTTTTTGTTTATTTAAGATGCCTAATATTGAACTGGTAATGTTATTATTTATAATAAATCTTGTTTACAGGAATTCAGGGGAGGACGATTAATATGAGTAATATGAAACTGTTGTATGAATTACAGAATTCTTATAATAATGTTGAGGAGAATATAAAGATCATTAAAGATGGATCGCATTTGTATCTGTTAAGAAAGATGAAAAAGGAATTTGGGGAGTGTAAAGATAAGTATAATGAAAAAATAAAGACAATTAATGCTTTAAAGGATGACTATGCTGAAACTAGTAGAGAACTTAAAGAATTCAGAGATAAAATAGATAAAGATGAATATGCTTTATATAATAATTCATCAAATGATATGAAAGCTATTAATGCACTTCAAAAAAGTATTAAAAATAATAAGGCAAAGCATAAAATAGTTGAAGATACTGCTATAGAACATTTAGAAAAAGAAGAAAAACTAAATATAGATATTGAAAATTTAAAAACAGAATTGATTAATGTAAAAAATAATTTCTATAGTTATAAGAAAGATACAAGTGAAAAAATAGAAAAAGCAAAAATAAATTTAGAAGCTGCTAATAGAAATATTGAAAAGTTACAAAAGTCTATATCAGAAGAATACTTAAGAGCCTTCTACTCAAAATATGAGCACAAGAAAAATGCTGTAGTAAAGTTAACTAATGGAATTTGTGGAGGCTGTAAAATGAAGGTTTCAGCTATGACTCTAGATCAAATCACAAGAAAAGATAAGATACTTTATTGCGACAATTGTGGAAGAATATTAATACATGAAGAAGTGAAAAACAAAAAGAAAACAAAATGAAATTTGCTTTCTTTTTGTTTT
Organism: uncultured Clostridiaceae bacterium; assembly: GCA_963725425.1. Taxonomy (GTDB): domain Bacteria; phylum Bacillota; class Clostridia; order Clostridiales; family Clostridiaceae; genus Clostridium_I. Next base: position 258,658 of record CAVRYJ010000031.1, on the reverse strand, counting down.
TATGGTATCATAACTTTGCGAGTAAACCAGACAATCGCTGCTGCAAGTTTGCAGGAGAGGAAAGTCCGAGCTTCATAGGGCAGGGTGCCAGGCAACTCCTGGTGGAGGTGACTCTAAGGAAAGTGCAACAGAGATATACCGCTAAAGGTAGCTTTTAGCTATACTAGTAAGGGTGGAAAGGCGAGGTAAGAGCTCACCAGCGCAATGGCAACTTTGCGGCTATGTAAACCCCACTTGAAGCAAGATCGAATAGGAAGACATTTTGGAATGGCCCGTTCCGTCTTCGGGTGTATCGCTTGAGCCTAATTGGTAACATTAGGCCTAGATAGATGATTGTCAAATACAGAACTCGGCTTACAGGGCTACTCGTCCATTGAAAACACTAAGTTAATAACTTGGTGTTTTTTATTTTGCCACCGATTTGCCACCGAAAAGATTATTTAATCTTTCAGTTGCATTTTTCTGCATATCTTTATTAACATGGGAATAAATATTTGCAGTCGTAGAAATATCTTTATGTCCCAGACGTTCTTGAATAACTTTTAAATTTGTACCTTGCTGTAACATTAAAGTTGCATTGGTGTGTCTCGATATCATGGAATCTTATTGTTTTGTTGATTTTAGCAATTTTAGCAACTTTACCTATTTTATTAGTATAATACATTGGATGAATATGTTTTCCACTGGACCATCTTATATCTAAAATTTCCGGTTTAAACTTTTCCCTTTTAGGTCTTTCAACATATTTGCATGGATTATCTTTAATAACTTTTAGTTTTAAAGCTATATTCATAATAGTATTTATGATAGTGTAAATACTATATCATCTAGTTTTATGGCAAAATAGTTAGTTTGTCTCTCTAATTTGCCATTACTTAATGTAAAGCCAACTGAAAGCAAATCTATATTACATATTTCTGAGTATTTTCACGAAAAAAATCTACCGAACAGTCTAAATCTTTAGCTAAAGAAAAAATAGTTTCATATGCTGGATTCTTGGTCTGACCATTCAATATTTTATTAAGAGCCCCGATTGGGATGCCTGATTTTTCAGCTAATTGTTTTGAAGTTATTCCTTACGTCTCAGAAAAAGCTAATGCAAAAATGGGGTTGGGGATCTGAGAAAACTCGTAAATTTCTAAGACTACTTCATACTGATGAAATGATAAAATTTGAGGCAGATAAAAGGGTAACAACTATCAAGATTATCAATTATGAAGAGTACCAAAATCAGAACGGTTCAAATGTAGTCATACCAACGGATATAAGAACAAGCAGAATGAAAACAGGACGCAAACAGAACGAAGTCAGAACGCAAACAGAATGACAGCAGAAACAAACAATAATGATAATAATGTAAATAATGATAATAAGTATAGTCCAAACTCAAATGAGTTTAGACTCTCCCAATATTTATTTAACCATATTAAAGAGAATAACCCTAATGCTAAGGAATCAAATTTTGAAACATGGTCTAAGTATTTTGATTATATCTTAAGAATTGATAGTAGAGACATAGAAGAGGTTAGAGCAGTAATTAAATGGTGTCAGCATGATAGCTTCTGGTATATGAATATTCTAAGTGCAGATAAGTTACGTAAGAAATATGACACGTTAGTGCTACAGATGAATGACCCTAAGAAGAATGTTAATAGCAAACAAGGAAAAGTAACTAATTTTGCTAATTATCCAGATCAAAGGCAATATGATTTTAATGATCTTGAAGATAAACTTTTAAATAATGTGGCAATACCACAATCGGATGATGGTGGCAGTGAATATGATGAACTTCGAAAGAAACTTATAGGAAAGTGAGGCGTTTGGTGTGAAAGTAAATTTACATATTGATTTTATAAAATTAGTCACAATTTGCAAACTAACTATACCTTTAAAAATAGTAGTATTCATAGTATATAAAGTTATAAAAATACACATCATAATATCGTTGAATATTAAATAACTATACTTTAATAATATAGAATTTAAAGTATATGAAAAGAAAAGTGAGATGATGTTATGAGAGTAGAACCAGTCATAAAAGGAGATGGAAAAGAAAGATATATATTAGTAAATAATGAAGCGAAGATTATTACACCTGTAGTCAAATTTTTAAAATATAGAGACAATACAGGCGCTGCTAGAAATACTCTAAGAACATATAGTTACCATTTGAAACTATATTTTGAATTTCTAGAGCAATTAAAAATAGATTATTTAGATGTTAGTATTGATGACATTGCCAATTTTGTCGGCTGGCTACAGATGCCAAAAGAAAGTATTAAAGTTATATATATTGGAGTACAAGAAAGTAAACGGTGCGCTAGAACAATAAACGCAATTCTTAATACAGTATTAATATTTTATGACTATATAATGAGACATGAAAATTATAAAAATCAAATGTCCGAAAAACTTAAGAGATTTTCTCCATATTCGCAGAAGGGTTTTAAAGGTTTTTTATATCATATAAACAAAAATAAGATGTTTAAAACTAACATTATTAAATTAAAAGTTCCTAAAATAAAACCTAAAATATTAGAGCGTGAGCAGATTAAACTGTTAATGGAAAGTTGTACAAATAAAAGAGATTTATTTCTTGTTAAACTTTTATGGGAAAGTTCTATGAGAATAGGCGAAGCCTTGAGTCTGTGGATAGAAGACTTTAATATATCAGAAACAAAAATATTTATAAGAGATCGTGGAGAGCTTACAAACAAAGCAGAAATTAAGAATGTATACAGTCCTAGAGCAATTGACGTTTCGCAGGAATTAATGGATGAGTTTATGGATTATATTGCTGAAGTGCATTGTGATGAAGTAGATACAAATTTTGTTTTTATTAAGCTTACAGGAAAAAATAAGTATGAACCAATGGAATATCAAGATGTTGTTTCACTATTTAATAGATTAAAGAAAAAATTATGTTTTAGTATAAACCCTCATATGCTTAGGCACTCATCTCTTACAGAGTTAAGACGATGTGGATGGGGAGCAGAACATCTAAGAATGAGAGCGGGACATAAAAGTTTTCAAACTACTTTCCAAATGTATATCCATCCCAGTGACGAAGATTTAAGAAAAGATTGGGAAAAAGTAAAATCTAATATGACATTAAATCTTGATATGAAAGGATTTGAATAGAGTTGGATACAAAGCAACAAAGCTTATTAAAAAATGAAGTTATAAGAGAAATTAAACTTGAAGGTGAATGGTTGAATGATACTTGGGACTTAAGTATAGGATCATTTGACATATATAATCCAAATGGAAAAAAGTTAAATGGATTAATAGAATTTAGCATTCTCAAAAATGAAAATTTCAAAAATGAAATTAAGTTTTTTATTCAACAAAACATAAAAAGTTATAGATGGAGCGTTAGTTGTGATTACAAGTTTAAGAGAATGAATGAATTGATTCAATTAATATCTTCAAATTATCCATTTTGTTACAGCATTATAGATTTAAATATTGATAATATTTCTTTGAAATTAAGAAATTTCATGAAGGAAATGCAATTTGGGGACGAACGAATAAGGTATATATTATTATTGTTCAGAAACCTAAATAATTATTATATGAAGAAATATGACATAAGAAACGAATTTGAGAAAGATATTTGGGATGTAAGAAATATAAACCCATCTAAAATATCAATTGTCGCAACAAAATATTACTTTAAATTTGTTGATATACCTCAAGCATCAAAAAGTTAGCTAAAAATTATCTAAGGGTATGTTTAAATAGATATAGTTTTGGATATTGTGAGAAAAAAATAAGGCAGTTGAGACTATTCTCAACTTTTATTTCAGAAAGACATCCAGACTGGAATGATTTGTGCAAGTTAGACAGAGAAGATATTGAAAGATATATAGAATATATGAACGATGTATTTAAAAAAAGTAAAAATACTGAAATGGCGGTATGGAGTTTTTTAATTGAACTAAAGTTATTTTTAGGATACATACAAGCTGCTGATTATAGCGAATCACCTGTAAAGCCAGTTCACACATTGTTATTTAAAGAAGATATGCCTAAATGGCAAGTTTGGAATTTTAGCACTGAAAAATATATTCCAGAATACGTATTGCAACAATTTGATGATAATATTGAGTTTTTAAAAAAAACATACATCCCTATTGCAATTGTATTGAGAGCTACAGGAATGAGAATTTCAGATGTATTAACTATGAGATATAGTAAGTGCTTAGAACTAGTTAATGGCGGATGGTATGTTGTAGCCGATTTAAGTAAGACCAAAACTATCAATCATAGAATACCTATAACCGAAGAAGTTGCAATTGTAATAAAAGGACAGGTGGAAATAGCAAAAAACTTATTTCAATCAGGAATAAATCCAAATAAATTCTTATTTGTTAGCACTAGTCCTGAACGAATGGGTAGACCTCCTTCATCCAGAAACATTTCTAGAGTATTTAACAAACTAGCAGTTGATAGGAAAATCGTAGATGAAGAAGGAAATGTATTCCATTTTAGAAATCATGCTTTTAGGCATACAAAAGCTGTAGAACTAATAAATAATGGAATGAATTTGCTACATGTTCAAAAATGGCTTGGTCATGAAACTCCAGAAATGACATTAAAATATGCTAAATTGTTAGATACAACAATGAGAAAATCATGGGAACAAGTTGTAAAATCAGGACTTTTCAGAGTAAGCATCAGTGATGGAAAATTAGAAGAACTAGAGCCTAGTACTGAAAATAATGATTTGATTGAGTGGGAATATATAAGAAAAAATCTTGATGCTGTCAGAATACCTCTTGGATACTGTTTTAAACCTGATAAGGTTCAATGTAATCATCAGTTAAATCCATGCCTAACATGTAGTAACATGTGCACTAGTCCTGAATTTACACATGAGTTTGAAATTGAAATAGATGAAACTAAAAAACAAATAGAACGAGCCAAACGTTTTGGAAGAACTGTTTGGGTTGAAAAAAATGAAATAGCATTGGATAAATTAAATTCAATTTTGAATGTACTGAAAGAAGGTAAACTATATCATAAGGCAGGTAAGAAAAAGCGAGAATATGTAGGTGATGAGCGTAATGAGTAATAAAACTAATATTAATATTAATGGCTTAATAAAGTATGCAGAAGAAAAAAAGAAAGCGACTGTAGAGAAAGTAGATTTGTGTATACGCACTATTATAAAGAACAAAGGAAATATTAATTTCAATTCTGTTTCTCAGGTTTCAGGAGTATCTAAGGCATATTTATATAAGAATAGTGTGATTAGAGAACGCATTGAGACATTACGTGATCAAAGTGTAGGTACTTTGAAATCTAAGTATATAAAAAAAGAAATGACAGCATCAAGTAAGGACATAGTTATATCTTCTAAAAACAAAAAGATTAAGGAATTAGAAGCAGAAAATAAGAGACTTAAAGAACAGTTAAAGATATTGCAAGGTAAGCTTTATGAAAATATATAGTGTTATATATACAAATATGGTTCTAGCATCTGCATTAATGAAAGGAAAATGAAATGATAGTAACTAAAAAATATATACAAGATTTAAGAGAAAAATCACTTCTAAAGATATCTAAAAAAACAGAAAAACTGATTTTAGAGAAATTTGGCAAAGAACTTAAAATAGATGAAAATGGATATTTTTATGAGTACTCAGAACAAGATATCTGTGAGCAAATAAGGGAAATGATTAGAGCCAAATAATTTATTAATTTAATAGGGGGAACAGTTGCCACTATTAAATTAAACTTTAGAAATAGCGTACAAGCTTATCTATGTAGATATATTAACAACGAATAGGTTAAGAAAGTTCAATGATTTTTACTGCATTAGTATAGATATTGAAAATAAGACGAAGGAGGGATTTTAATGAGTGCTAATCCGTTTGAATTAGGAGAAATAGTTGATAGTGAATTTACAGTAGAAAAAATAACTACTGAAATAGTATATTTAGATTACAAAACAAATGAAAGTGTTATATACGATAAAGAAAATTTGATTTGGAATGTTTATGATACAGAAGAATATTTAACTCTTGATGAAATACTTAAACAAATAATTGAAAAGGAAAATATTAATGATGAAATTCCATTAATACAAGTTATTCATGAAACCGGTCTGTGGGGAGTTATTTTTGAAGTTGGAAATTATAAGGAAGCAGGTAAGCAATGGTTAGTTCATGGGATTACAAGAGGTTACGCTTAAAATCGCAATTCAATAAAATTGTAAAGAAGAAAAAATCAAAGAATGAAAGAATATAGCGAATCAACGGAACATTAGCAACTCTATATACATATTATAGATATGTACGAATAAATCAAAAACTTAATGATAAGTTGCAGGGGGTTGAAATGGACTTAAAAAATTTGTTAATAAAGCAGCAAGAACTAGACAATATAATATTTGATAACTCTGGACAAAATGAATATCCACTAGAAAATAATAAAATTGCACTATTGGTTGAACTCGGAGAACTCGCAAATGAGTGGAAGGGCTTCAAGTATTGGTCTAATAATAAGATAGAAGACAGAGAAATATTAATAGATGAATTTGCAGATTGTCTATATTTTGCACTAAGTTTAGAAAACCATTTGCATCAAGTAGGGGGACAAATAGTAGAGAATATAAATAAATTTATGAAAGAAATTGATGATGGGTATCACAAAAATGTATTGAAATGTTTTAAATACGCATTTGAAAGTGCATTAAATAGATTTAGTCACACTATGATTTTGCTTAGCATAATAGATTTGGGAAGAAGTTTAGATATTACCTTAGATGAAATGGAACAAGCTTATTTAGCTAAATATACGCAAAATAATAAAGATATTCAAAAGGAAAGCCTTGATTAATTTCAAGGCTACACCATAAAGAAATGAGTAGTTCGGGAATTCCGAATAGCTGAAACGCAACATGAAAATATTGTAATCAATAAATAAGTAGGAGGGAAAATATGACTAACTCAAAGCAAAAGGGCGCTCGTGGCGAGCGTGAATTATCATCTAAATTAAAAGAGTATGGCTATAGTACTAGACGTGGACAACAATATTCTGGAGCCAATGGTGATGCCGATGTTGTTGGGCTAAATGGTGTACATATTGAAGTAAAAAGAGTTGAAAGACTAAAATTATATATGATGCAATAACCCAAGCTAAAATGGACGCTAACAAGGGAGAAATGCCTACAGTATTTCATAGAAAAGATAGATGTGAATGGCTAGTAACTCTGAGATTAGATGATTATATGAAAATTTATAGAGTTTATGAAGAGTTAAAAGGGGCTGTGTGAATGAAATTTACAGGTAACCCAAGTAGTAAATACTTTTTTAATCCAGGGAAGTTTGATGAAGATATTAAAAAGGATCAAGAAAAAATTCAGCAGAGAAGAAAGCTCATATCTGAAACATTAATAAAGCTCATTAACTTAGATACATTTCAGAAAGAAAACTATGACTTAATAATTCAAGAGCTAATCAGAATAAAAAAAGAAAATGAATTTTAGAAGGGTGATATATGGACAGGTTAATATTTATTAAGTGACTGATAAAAAAGGAGGAATGAATCCATGGCATATATGCAAACCAAAAGTAACATTACAGAGTATTATAATACGGTTGAAGCTATGTTATATGGTTACAAAGCAATGCATGCTGAGATTAAAAATATAGAGCTAGAAATCGCTGAACTAGAAAATGAATATCAAGGGTGTGGATCTATTTCATACGAGGAAAAGTCAGCTCCAACAAATAAACTTAAAAGTCCAGTTGAAAATGAAATGATAGCTAGGAGATATAAACCAGAGTGGCTTAAAAAAAGGAAACATAAACTAGAGGTTCAGATAGAAAAAATTGATAATGCACTTTCAATATTAACTATTAGGGAATATAAGATAATAGAACTCAGGTATTTTGAGAATATATCAAATAAAGATGTAGCCACAAGACTGGATTTAACGGAGCAAAGGATAAGTGAGGTTAAGTCTAAGATAATAAATAAGTTAATTAGCTTGGTGTTTGTAATGTAGTTATAAAAAAATTTATTAAAAGTTGATAAATGGAATAGTTTGTACTATTATATAAATATTAGTTAAATTATATGATATAAGTGTGTTATTAATTACTTCTAAATTGTAGAATAATTTGTATTTTGGGAGGGTAAAGATGGATTGTGGATTTAAAAATTATGAAGGATGGTTTCGTTATCGTGCAGCAGCAATCATTATTGAAGATGACTGTGTGTTAATGGCAAGTAATGAGTTGGCATCTTATTATTATTCAGTTGGTGGAGGAATTCATCTACATGAAACAGCTAAGGTTGCTGTAAAAAGAGAAGTTTTAGAAGAGACAGGAATGGTTTACGAAATAGATCACCTTGCCTTCATCCATGAAAATTTCTTTATGGATAATACTGTGGCATTAGGAGTACCTTGTCATGAAGTAGCGCTCTATTATCTGATGAAACCAAAGGGTACTAAAGAATTGAATTCAAACAGTTTCACACAAGGAGTTAGAGAAAATATGAGTTGGCTACCCATTGAAAATTTAAGTCAGTATACTATTTTTCCAACCTTCTTTAAGGATAGGTTAAGAAATATACCAAATTATCCAGAGAGCATTGTTACTTTGGAATACGAAAAATAGATACGGAAAATTCTTAAACTACGTCGCAACGGTAGAATAATGTTCACTAACTGAGTCTACTGAAATATGTATCAAAAATAGATTGAAGTTAAGTAAACAGAGCGGATAATTGGTGTTTTCAGGTGTTTGATAGAGAGGTTAGATTTGAAAGTATTACAAACACAATGAAATATAAAGTTTATGCTAAACTTAATAGAATACTTGTTTTGGGGGATGAATGAGATGTTTACGATGTCAGCAATGGAGCTTGCACGTTTGATTCGAGACAGACGTCTTGGAGTTGAAGAACTTACAAGGGCATATATTGAAAGGATAGAGAAATATGACGGGGCTGATGGTTTGAATACGGTAGCAGAATTAAATTACAATATCATAGCGCAAGCCCAAAAAATGGATTCCATGAAAACTGACCGTAATGGAGCTATGTTTGGGCTTCCAGTGTTCATAAAAGACAATATTGATGTTTCAGGACTGCATACCACGGCTGGCAGCCTTGCTTTGGCAGACAACATAGCCGAGAATGATGCTCAAATCGTTACGAATTTGCGTCGCAACGGGGCTTTGATATTAGGAAAAACCAATATGACGGAATTTGCAAACTATACCGGCAGTAATATGCCTGGAGGATATAGTTCGCGTGGTGGTCAGGTTAAAAATGCATATGATCGAGCTAAAAATCCCAGTGGATCGAGTTCTGGTTCGGCTGTAGCAATGTCAGCCGGATTATGTTCTGCCGCAGTTGGTACAGATACATCCTTCTCCATTGTTGGCTGCGTCACGGAAAATGGTGTTACGGGACTTAAGCCATCTCACGGTTCTTTATCGTCACTTGGAATCATACCTATATCTAAAACCCTCGACAGTGCAGGTCCTATTACCCGTGACCTGACCGACTCTCTGCTTGTTTATTCATGTATGAAAAACGAAGCACTGCAGCCGGTTGAATCCATGGCATTGGAAAACATGCATCTTGCAGTAAATATTTTTAATCGGGATCAGGTTTCAGAAGCACAGCTTGCGAGATATGATACCGTGCTTAATGCGCTGAAAGTTAATCGTGTACAGGTCACAGAAGTCACTCATGCTTATACAGAATATCAGCGAGATGTTATGCGCTTTGAATTTCGACATGATTTAGAAGAATACTTATCCCATTCTAAGGCTCAGCGTCGGACACTCGAGGCAATAGTAAACTACTATGAAGCAAATCCAGATCAAATGATGAAGTACGGCCATGCGTATTTGCGCGGTGCATCGATGGAGCTTCAGGAAAAGTTGATGACATTGCATATACTAAAGCTTTGTCTGAACGCAATAGGCTTCGCAATCAGATAATCGAAAGTATTCGTAGATACGATGCTTGTTTGATGACTGGACCGACTAATATAATGCATTTTGTTGGGTTACCATCATTAGCGCTAAAACTCTGTATGGCAGACGATGGAACACCGCGCGGTATGATACTCTACGGTGCAGATGAACGACGACTTTTCTCCGCCGCACTGGCTATTGAGCAGTATTGCTCACCGGTTATAATGCCTAAACTGTAGGTCAATTCATATGCTATAATGATTTACATTGAAGAAAGAATAAGAAAAAAAATTTATTAAGTCTGTAGCAACACATATATGGTTAAATGCCAATAAAGAAACAAAACTGTAAAATGGTTTGAAGATGTCATTGGCTGGCATGGGGATGTAATTGCAAGGGATAGTGATTGCAACGGACACTATGGCTGCGTTTTCGATTATCCAAGCGAGGTAGCAGTAGCTCATCTAACTCCATTTAGAGGATTTCATCTATTCACAGGCGAGTCCACAAAGGGTGTAGCTGGATTCTTAATGATTGAGGGAATTGATGCACTGTATAAGCTTGTCAAAGAAAATGGATGGAGCCAAATTACTGATATTGAACTACTACCATGGGAAGCTAGGGAATGTAGTATCACAACTATTGAGGGCTGTATATTACGCTTTCTTGAATCAACACGCTAAGTCTGGAAATGTATTGTGCGGGTGCTCAAGGAACAATTGTCGATGCGAAACGTTAATGAACAATATTCGTATTATGCGTAGTAACAATAAAAATCAAATAAAGCCAAAAATACCTTCAAAGCAATACTTAAATATATATTAAAATTATTTTAAACATATTTTAAATCACAGTAGTACGATAATATCATAGAAAAAGCAAGAGAAGGGAACGTTCAAAAATGAGTGTTTTTTTTACGTCTTAAAATAGTTATATACAGCATATTGTGCATAACTAATATTGTATAGACTGTTTTGATGTGACGGGCGGTGTGTAAATAACCTAATATCAAAATAAGGATGCGATAATATGATGTTAAAACCACATAAAAAGAAGGAAATTACCTTTTAAATATAGAAGTACAGGGTTGAAAGGTGAGTGGGAGTATGGAAGAATATAAATTTGATTATGAGAATTTAATGAGTATATCCATTTTAGCAGCACAAATTAAAGCAATAGAAAAAGTACTACTGAAGAATGGGACAACTACAATAGAGGAATTGAAACAATACAGAAAAGAATGTTTAGAACCATTAATCAAAGCATGCAAAGAAGGAAAAATTGTAAGTGATAAATATATTAAATTACTTCAAGATAGCATATAAAATAATATGCAGAAAGAGAAAAATATGAGAATAGAGACTAGAGGCTGGTAATGTGATAGTATTATAGCTCTACCAGATGTACTATATAAATTTATTATTAAGAGAACTCTTAATAGGGTTCTTTTTTCATACATACAAAACAATACGAATAACCAACTAGGGCATGTGAGGTGATGTGCCAAGAGGTAATAAAAACGCTGAAACTCATGGCTTTTTTTCTAAGATTTTTCCACCTGAAACAATAGACATAGTTGAAGATATTATGATTAAAAATTTTTTGGATATGCATTGGGAAAATATAGCAATTCGATATACAGCCATAGCTAGGTCTCAAAGAATTATGAATGTTAAGAATCAAGATGATTTAACTAAGGAACTTAAAAGGGAAAAGAATCAAGTGATTGAGTAAGTCCACCAAGGGCTTTTCTACTTCTTTATCAATCTCAATCAAATCTTTTAGAAACTATTCAGAAGGTTGTTTAATTAATTTATTTAATTTAACTTTTTTAGTACCAAATAGAATATCGCCTTGTACTGTTGCATATTCTCCATTAATAGATTTAACAAAGACATCATAACTTAGTCCATATTTGCCTTTGAGATATGCCCTATCGCCTTTTTCTATAACCATTTCGATTCCTCCTTAAATATTAAAATTTTCTGTAATATATCTTATGGATTCATTATTATATGAGGTTTTGGAAAGAACGTATAATTTAATAATTGACATTAGTTTATTAGGAGCCTAAAGATTAATTTCTCTAGACTCTATTATATAAAATTCACATTTGGTTTTGCTCAGCACATCTATCTAATGTGAATAAAAAATTATACAGATTTGCGTGTCTAAGTTCATAAGTTATAATTTCTGTAAGCATATTTATATAAACTCTGTTTTGAAGAGCTATATCTTTGTACTGCTGCTAATTCTCCAAATACAATCCTTTTAATTCCATCACAGTATGACTTAGTTTTTTAAAAGTCTACATTTTGATTAATAGGTAATGCTTTTTCGCCAGTTATCGCTACTTCAATAAGTTTTATTGCTTCTGGAAAATTATCTGGGTAGGTATACGGGTCGGGTTGCATAATATTTTCATTTCTATACATAGGAGAATACTGTGGGTTAGAAACAAAAGGATATGTATAATAATATTCCATTAATTTAACCTCACAAAAATATTTGACTATAAAATATTTTATGAAATAGCTATGTAAATGTTGCATAAAATAGGTGAAACCATAGAAAATCACACATATGGTTTCATCCATCTAAGTAGTGATTTATGATTGTATACATAGGATACATGAATTAGTATGCCACTCATTATTAAATTTATACTTAAAAAAAGGCATACACAAAGGCATGTCTTTTTTTAAGAATGATAGGTTATGAACTATATTATTATATGCTGGTAATATAATAAAAGAACGCACCATTAGGTACCCTTTTGATGGAGCTGTGAAGAACTGATAAGTGTGTGGTAAATATGCCTATCATACATTTATACCATGTACTTATTATATGAAATGTATATTATGGATGTTACATGATTTTTTCTACAGAACCATAATTAATTTTAATAGTGTAGTTGCAGGCTATTCATTTACTACAAATGTAAATTGTCCCTTATGATATGCAACTGCATTTTCAAATAGCTTTACAGCAGAATGTTGCTCAAATATTGGAAATACCTTCTATTTCATCATTCCCAGTATTTGCTACTCCAAAGGTGATATTAATATTGCTTATACTTCTAAATATTTTGTTGCACATCCAGAATATTATGATAATAGTTTTATATTTATTGGACCACCAATATATAATAGAGAAGAAAATTTGAATTTTTCATTTAAAAAATTACAAGGAAAGAAAGTAATTTATATTTCATAAAGTATACTGATGTTGCTATCACTCATGCTGGAATGAACAGCACAAGTGACTTAATATAATAATAATGTACCTTTTGTAGCAATACCTATAAGTGCAGATCAACCATATATGGCGGGAAGAACTTCAGAACTTGGAGCAACTATTTCTCTTGATAAAAACAAGCTTACTCCAGAAATTTTAAAAAATTCAGTTAATGAAGTTTTAACTAATCCCAGTTAGCTTGAAATTATTGAGCTAATAAAATGCAATGAAAATAGTGACAAGCTTAGAGGGATTTATGATAAGTTAGCACTTATGAACATAAAGCAAGACAAGATAGACATATGTGAAAAATACTTATTATTATCAAAAAGTTTAAATTAAATGGAGGGTTTACTATGAAAAAAAATTAATATTAAAAATGGAGTTGTATAGAATGTTTTATATTCATACAACTCCATTTTTATTGGAAGGAATATTTTCATTAACCTTTGGGAATACAATTATTGAGGAAGGTGAATATAATGGAATCTAAACTAGAAAAGGAAAAAAAGGATGATAAAAAATGCAGAAATCCTAAACATCCAGAGAAAATCACAACAAATACAAAAATGGATTTACCTTTAAGTGGAACAACAAACAAGCAGAGCTGAAAAGCTCTGTTTTTATGCATACAAAACAAAACTAATAACCGATTAGGGTAGGTGAGGTGATGTGCCGAGACAAAGAAGTCACAATAGAGATAAGGCATTTGACTAATAATAAAAATTCAAAAGGTCATTAGTTCAGTGTGCCAAGAGATAATAAAAAATGCTGAAGCGCACGAAACTATAGGAAATACTGGACTTACGGATATATTCTTTTTTATTAAAGCAGCAGTTTTGGAAATTAATAAATTTTAAATAGTAAATATTAACAAACTATTTAAAATATGGTTATAATATGATATTATTGTAATAGATAAGTTTGGTATTGGGGGATTGCTTATTGTGGATAATAATATTAATAAATATGAGAATGATATAAAAAAACTTTGTGTTCATATGATTTGTTTGTTAGATAAACTTAAGGAAATGGGTTTAATAGATGATGAGGAGTATAAAAAACACGTATTTGAAAAGAAAAAATTTCTAGATAGTATCCATGAATAAATAACGATAAAGAATATGAAGATAAAATCAATCATTGCTTAAATGGGTTTTATCTTCATTTAAATAGTACTTTTAAATAAGTTTGTCCAACTTTTGCTTAAGTCAACTATTTCGTCTTTGGAAAAGGGTTTCTCGGTTAATAATATATGATTGAGTTGTTCTTTTAAAATTTCTATTTTTTCATTTAAGTTCATAATTATCAATCATCATACTGACATTCACATAATTACTATGTGATACAATTATAATAGTATAGCACTTGGGAACGGATGATATGGAAAATCATGTATAGCCATTGAAAATTGTGAACTTGGTGAAATAATCGCACAAAAATCAGTAAGCAAATATGGTACTACAATTGTTGTAGGAAATACTACAATGAATAGCTATATAAAGAATAAACTAATTGTTTTTGGAATGGAGTATATCTGGATTTATGTTATAAAAAAATTTTGTTTTTAAGAGTTTGTATGAACTAAAAAACAAAATGGGGCTGTTGCATTAGCGATTTTTAAAATCGCTATGAACAGCCCTTTTTCTATACTATATTTTGGATTTTAGGATTGATTTTATATTTTTATTAATTGATATGCAAAAAAGGGTACACAAAATAGAAGGTATTTTTTACCCATTTTTTTTGATTTTTGAAATTATAAAGTTTACGCTGTTTTTAATGGAAAAACATAAGAACCACAACGTCCATTTTGTATTTTATTGTGTAGCTTATTTACGTTATGTGAAATCCCTAACAAGATGCATTCTGCCAGTATGTTTTGCTTTCCACGACATAAGAAACGCCTGAATCCCATGTCTTGTTTTACTTCACCAAAAGCACCTTCGGACTGAATACTTCGATTCATTCTTAGTTCAGTTCCTTCATCACTAATAATTCTTTCTAATGATTTCTGCCGTTTTTCCTGAAACAACTTAGATATTTCCAAATGCTTTGTGCGTTCTTCTAATGGAGTTTTACAAATTTTGCCTTTAATGCATTTTGATTTCAATTGACAGTTACTACAGTCTTCACAGGTGTAACATGTTTTTTCACTTACATATCCGGTTTTGCTTTTTGTGTTTTTAATACCTGATACTTTTAACTTTTTCCCATTGCTACAAACATATATATCTTCAGCTGGTTTATAAATCATATTTTCCTTCCTACTAATATCTGTCTTATACTTTCGTGTTTTACTGATTTCATAATTTGAAGGCTTGATGAATGCTAGCTGTTGATTATTTTCCAAATACAAATAATTTTCTTCACTTTCATATCCAGAATCTGCAATAATTCTTTTGTAAATTCGGTTCTGTTTTTCCCGTAGGGTGTCTAAAAATGGAATTAGCATAGTAGTATCTGTACATTGTGGTCCAGCTGTAACACAAACGACATATTCTGCATCCGTTCCAAACTGGACATTATAGGCAGGTTTTAGCTGACCGTTCCTCATTGCATCTTCTTTCATCCGCATAAATGTAGCATCATGATCTGTTTTTGAAAAGCTATTTCTATTGCCCATGATATGAATGTACTGATTATACTGTTTCAATTTTGTAATGTATTTATCAAGCTGCTCTAATGTTTTTTGAATTAAACTTTTTCGTTTACCACAACCATGTACAAAAACTATACATTCTTCTTTCTGTATCTTCTTAAGTTTTTTACGAAGTTTATTTAGGTGATAAATTTTAATTTCACTTTTATATAAAATTTTAATTCCAAAATCTTTTTCAGCTTGCAAAATAAATGCAGGAATTTTATCCATGAGTTTTTTCTGATTTTTAGTAACTGATTTTTTCCAGACGAAAGTGTACTTGTTGGCTGCCGCCTCAATCTTTGTACCGTCAATGAACAGATTTTCCAGCGAAAGCTCTCCGTTATCTGCCAGAAAGTCTGTCATTTGTGTTAAAAGTTCTTCGGCAACTGGTGCAAAATGAAGGCTACGAAATCTAGCTATAGTTGAATAAACTGGTGCTGGCGCACTTTCTAAAAGGTACATGAAATTAATATCTCGCTTACATGCACTTTCAATTTTACGTGAAGCATAATAATGATTCATGTACGCATATAACATAATCTTAAGCATCTGCCTTGGGGTTGGCTGATTTTTCCTTATACGGAAATAAGTCTGGTATAATTCTCTTAAATCCATCTCCTCTACAACCTGACTTAGTAACCTCACAGAATCATCTTTAGGAATCATGTATTCAGTATTTATTGGCAGTTTTAATTGATAAAAACTGTCATGAATGGTATAATTTCTTTGTGTTAAATTGTTCATTTTCATAAATATATTTTACACCTTTTCCCTAACTTTTTTAAGCTAGGGAATTGTTTTTTTTATAAAAAAACTGCTACACTAATTTCTTAGTGCAACAGCCCCATTTATATTAAAAAATTATTTGATTTTTATGACTATTTTCCCTTTTGAATGATGTGTTTCACTTAATGCATGTGCATCTTGGAGACCTTTTTCACTAAAGTCAATAACTTGTCCAACTATAGGCGTTAACTTTCCTTCTTCCATGAGTTTAGCTATTTGTCTTAGCTGTATTCCATTAGGTATAAGCATATGAAAAATTGCTTGGACGTCGTATTCATTTGCAATCTTGTCATCAGGTTGGTTTACAATAGTAACTAGCTTCCCACCTTTTTTTAATACCACATAGCTTTTATTTTGAATATCGCCACCCAAGGTATCAAAAACTAAATCATAATCTTTAATTTCTTTTTCAAAATCTTGCTTTTCATAATTAATAACTAAATCTGCGCCTAGACTTTTCAAAAATTCTTCATTTTTTTCACTGGCTGTTGTAGCTACAAAAGCTCCTATGCTTTTTGCAATCTGAATTGCCATACTTCCAACACCACCAGCACCAGCATGGATTAAAACTTTTTCTCCTTGTTTTAAATTCCCTAGGTCAATAAGGCACTGCCATGCAGTTAATGTTGCAAGAGGTATTGAAGCTGCTTCTTCAAAACTTACATTATCAGGTATTTTAGCTAATAGGTTTTCTTCAGTAGCAACATATTCTGCATAGGTTCCATTTGCAGTGGTTTCTGGTCTAGCAAAAACTCTATCTCCTATGTTGAAATTTTCGATTTTTTCTCCCTTTTCAACTATAACACCAGCAGCATCCCAGCCTAATATAACTGGGAATTTAAATGGAATGGCGTCTTTCAAATACCCCTCACGGATCTTCCAATCTATTGGATTAATTGAAGTTGCATACATCTCAATTAAAACTTGATTTTCACGAATTTCAGGTTTATTTACCTCTTTTAATTTTAATTCTTCTTTTCCACCATATTGTTCTATAACAACAGCTTTCATAATCAACATCTTCTTCCATTTATTTATAATTATCTTAATGAGTTTATTATACAACTCATTAAAAATAAAAGATACTATTTAATAATAATTATTTGTTATTTACTCAACTATATATTAGGTTGTATCTCCATAGTTAATCAAGTAGCTTTTTGTACTTAATTTAAAATACCTTTTCCCATTGTTTTTATTTAAATATTATAGTACAATATTTCGACAATAAATACATAAATATTGTATTTAATATAACATTTTGATTATTAATAGAAATTATGTGGGACAGATTGCCATATTTATTAATAGATTTTTTATGGTATAATATAATTTATTAAATAAGGGAGGCTTTTCAATGGCGATATTTACTTCTATTAAAGATGTTTTAAACACAAAACAAAATAAAGTTGAGTTTGAAAGACTAATCGAGGAAAATAAAAGATTAAAAAATATAAGACTAACACCAACTCAAATGGCACTAAGCCAAATCATTGCTAAGACTAAAGAACGTGAAGTGGAACTCGAAGGATATGATAGTCTAATTAAAACAAAAACAAAAGCTATAGAAGAACTTAATACAGAATACAGTAACGAAGCTGATTATCAAACTAAAGAATATGAACAAAAATCAAATGAATATGATAATTTAATCGAACTAAAAGTAAAAGAGCTTGAAGGCAAAACTGCAGAATATGACGAATTAAGTCAAGATAAAAGTAAAGAATATGAGGATTTAATTGCGCTAAAAGAAAAAGAACTTGAAGAAAAAACAGCAGAATATGATGAGTTAAGTGAAAACAAAAATAAAGAATATGAGGATTTAATACAGTTAAAATCTAATGAACTTGAAGAAAAATCTAATGAATATAATATTTTAATTGAAGATAAAACAAAATCCGTTGAGAAACTTAATTCGGAATATAATAATGTAAAAAGATCGGTAGACAGCTTAAAGTCTCAAATAATATCCTTAGATGATGATATTTTAAAGCAAAGTTATGGAGTTTATAAACCTATATATAATATAGTGAGTTCCGAAAAAGGTTCCACAATGCTTCAAGCTATAAGAGAAAAACAAATGGATATGATTAAATCAAAAGAAGCTATAGAATTTAAGCAGTGGATTGTTAATGGGAGTGCAAAAGAAGATAATCAATTATTGGATGATATGACAGAGGATATGATTAAACTAGTTGTTAGGATTTTTAATGATGAGTGCGATGCTATAATTGAAAAGGTGAAATTTAGTAATATAGAAGTAATAGAAAACAGAATTAAAAAATTCTTTGATGATTTAAATAAACTTGGTAATATAACACAAGTTAAAATAGTTCCAAAATATTTTAATACTAAATTGGAAGAACTTTATCTTTCTTATGAATATAAACTTAAAGAGCAAGAAGAAAAGGAAGAAAAAAGTAGAATGACAGAATAATATAATGTATAGATTGTGAGTAGATTATTGTAATACGGTGAAGAATTATTAAAATATGGTGAATTTTGTGCGTTGAAAAATCATATGGATAAGTTTATACTGTTGGCATGTTACGGTGTCATATTTGGTAGAACTTATAATATTTCTGATTTACATAGCAATTGATTAGAGAAAGTCTATGGATTATCTTTTAATATAAATATGAACAATCGGTGTAGTGCAAATTTGAAAGGAGATTTTCAATTGGGATTTTTCGGAATGTCTAAAGAAATGGGTATAGATTTAGGAACAGCAAACACTTTAATATATGTAAAAGGAAAAGGTATTGTATTAAGAGAACCCACCGTGGTTGCTATAAATACTATGAATAAAAATGTTTTAGCCGTTGGGCTAGAGGCTAAAAATATGATAGGTAGAACGCCAGAAAATATTGTGGCTTTTAGACCATTAAAGGATGGAGTAATTGCAGACTTTGAAATGACTCAGCAACTACTTAAAAGTTTTGTTGAAAGAGTTACCGGTAAAAATACTTTCTCAAGTGCTAAAATTGTAATTTGCTATCCTTTAGGAATTACTGAGGTGGAAAAGAGGGCAATTACTGAAGCAACAAATCAGGCTGGAGCACGTAAGGTTATGCTACTTGAAGAGCCTATGGCAGCTGCAATAGGAGCAGGTCTACCTGTGAATGAACCTGTTGGTAGTATGGTTGTTGATATAGGTGGAGGTACCACAGAGGTAGCAGTTGTTTCCCTTGGAGGAATTGTTGTAAGCAATTCTTTAAGAGTTGCAGGAGATGAATTAGATGATGCTATTATTAATTATGTGAAGAAGGAATTTAATCTACTCATAGGAGAAAGAACAGCTGAAAATATTAAAATTGAACTGGGTTCTGCCTACGATGATGGTGAAGGTGAAAAACTAACTATGGATATAATAGGAAGAGATTTACCAACTGGGCTTCCAAAGCTTATTACAATTACAGAGAGCCAAATAAATGAAGCTTTGAAGGATTCAGTAGCTTTGATACTTGAAATAATTAAAACTACCCTTGAACAAATCCCTCCAGAACTTTCAGGAGACATAATGGACAAAGGAATAATGCTTACAGGTGGAGGAGCTATGCTAAGAGGCCTAGATACACTTGTGTGCAGTGAAACCAAAATACCTACATATATTGCAGAATTTCCTCTTGATTGCGTGGTTATTGGTGCCGGAAAGTGCATAGATATGATAGATAGCACTGAAAACTAAAAAAAAAGTTAAAAGTTAAGAGTTATAGAAGATTTTTCTGGGAAAAATCAATAAATGGTGGTATGAGTAGATTTGTTTACACAAATCTACTCATACCACCATTTCATTCTCAACAATATGAAAACTCTTAACTCTTAACTCTTAACTATAAAACTGATTAAGTGTGGTATTGCTTCGTTAATTTAATTATGAGACAAGCATTGTTTTAATATACAAATCCTTTTCTTCTTTTAGATCAATAAATCCATTCTCATCAAGCAATAGCGGACGAGTTAAATCATTTATGTCAACTTTTATAACTTTACAATGACGATCATCGTTTAAAACAACAGTTTCACCCATACAATAGTTTACCATATGATGTAAAAACATATTACAATATTTAATGTCAAGGGTACAGAAGCTTTCCTCTTGAATAATACTCAGAGCGTCAAATGGGCTCTGGTTACTATTGGAACTAATGTTGTCAAACAAATCTGCAATTGCTATAACCTTAGCAAATTTATGAATCTTTTCTTCTTTAATACCTAGTGGGTAACCAGAACCGTCTATTTTCTCATGATGCATAAGTACTCCATAGCCAACAGAGGAATCTAGATATGGAATATTTTTTACAAGGTTATATCCTAAAATAGGATGCGATTTCATAATTTTTTTTTCTCCTGATGTAAGTTTAATCTTTTTATTTAATATGTGTTTATTTATTTTAGTTTTTCCGAAATCGTGTAACAATGCTGAATATGTTAATAAATTTATCTCATTTTCGTTAAGTCCAATCCATTTGCCAAGTATAAAACTAATGGCAGATACATTAACACTATGCCTATAAACGTTATTATTAGTAGCACTAGAGAAAATTATATCTCGGATAACTAGCCCTGTTCTGGAAAATTCATCTTGAATTTTATTGGAAAAAACTCGTAATTCATCAATACTCTTGGACAAATTATTAAAAACATTCTCTAAACCTAAAGAGAATTCATTCAAAACATTTTCAAGTTCTTCGGCAGTTGTAACCTTTATGGCTGCCAGTTCTTCAGGACTATGGTTGATGTAAATTTCAATGCTATCAATAATATAGTTTTGCATTAATGTTTTAATTGCTGACTCTGTTATGGTGGCACCCTTAGCAAGTAGCAATCTGTTTTCAAAATTTATGTCATTTGCTGATAACATTCCAACTTTTAACTGAGTGATTGGTAATGATTTTTTATTAGCTAACATTTTGTACACCTCATTTACAATTAGTAACACTAGTAATATATAATAGTTATAGTTTATTATCGTAGGTTTGCTATGTTAATAAATAGTTTTTTGGGAAAAGATAACTTAATTTATTAATATAATTTATGCAAATTAAATTTTACATTCAAATAGCAATAATTACTTATATGTTTGGAAAAAATATGTAGAGAAAAATTTATGAATTTATTAGATTTGCAATATTGTATGTGCATAATTACCATATGAATAAAAGCCGTTGACTTTTATATTTTTAAGTGATAAAATTCGCTTTGTAGTAAAACAAAATATTACATCCATATAATCCTAAAAGATGGTTTAGGAGTTTCTACCAAGATGCCGCAAAATCTTGTCTATGGGTGACTGAATAGATTATATTTTATTTTTTCTAATATAAAATATGCTACCTATCAGTTTACTTGTAGGCAAGGCGGAAATTATATTATATTAGAGGGGGAAAAAAATTTGAATTCAACACAAGATAAACAAACTGGTTTTTTGGAATCATATTTTAAATTGTCAGAAAATAATACTAACATTAGAACAGAAATTATAGCTGGTTTTACAACGTTTATTGCAATGTCGTATATTATATTTGTAAATCCAAACGTATTAAAAATTACGGGTATGAACCCTAATGGTGTATTTGTTGCTACATGTATAGCATCAGCAGTTGGTACGCTTATTATGGCATTATATGCAAATCTCCCATTTGCTCAGGCACCAGGTATGGGTCTTAATGCATTTTTTACATACACAGTAGTTTTAACATTGCATTATACTTGGGAGGAAGCATTAGCAGCAGTATTTATTTCAGGAATTTTATTTATTATAATAACTTTAACCTCTATAAGAGAGAAAATAGTGGATGCACTTCCTAGAACGCTAAAGCTTGCTATATCAACTGGTATTGGTCTATTTATAGCAATTATAGGTTTAAAGGATGGCGGAGTTGTAGTTGCTAATCCTGACACTCTAGTTTCCTTTGGTAAACTCATAGAACCAAGTGCAGCATTAACATTAGTTGGACTCTTAATTACAGCAGTACTTATGGCTAGAAAAATAAAAGGTTCAATATTAATAGGTATAATTGCTACAACAATAATAGGAATACCAATGAAGGTGACTCAGCCAGTAGCAATAAGTAAACTTGTAAGTATGCCACCAAGCATATCATCAACTTTCCTTAAAATGAATTTTTCAGGACTTCTTGATGCAAAGGGTGGGTTAGTCATTGCTTTAACAAGTTTAGTAATGGTAGTAATAACAATATGTTTAGTTGATTTGTTTGATACCTTAGGAACATTAGTTGGAACTGCAGAAAAGGCAAATATGCTAGATGAAAATGGCAGAGTTAAAAATTTGTCAAAAGCATTAATATGTGATGCCGTGGCAACAACTGCAGGTTCAATATTCGGTACAAGTACAGTAGTAACTTACGTTGAATCAACTGCAGGAGTTGCAGAAGGTGGCAGAACTGGTCTTACATCTTTAGTAACTGGTCTACTGTTCATCGTTGCATTGTTCTTCTCAGGACTTGTAATGGTGGTTCCAACCCAGGCAACTGCTCCAGCACTTATAATAGTCGGTGTTTTAATGATGTCATCAGTAACTAAAATAGATTTCAATGATTTCACTGAAGCATTTCCGGCTTTTTTAACAATAGTTATGATGCCATTTACTTATAGTATATCTAATGGTATAGCAGCTGGATTAATAGCTTATCCAATAATGAAAGTTGCTACTGGTAAACAAAAAGAAGTTCATCCACTAGTATATATTCTAGCAGTGATATTTATAATAAGATTTGCTATACTACCGCAGTAAAAATAAATGAAGAAATCCGTAGTAAGGCACGTAGTAACTGTTATAAAAGCCATGAATGAAGTTTAATTTCTTTGTTCATGGCTTTTAATTTTTTTGTGTTAGTTCTCAATAAGGTCAGTAATGTTTGCGCCTGGAGCAACAATAGGGAACACCTTATCATTTGGACATATATCACATTCTATAATGAATGGAGCGTTTGCTGCTAAGGCAAGGTTTAGAGTATCATCAATCTCTTCATTTTTGGATATACGAATAGACTTTATACCATAAGCCTCTCCAAGTTTAACAAAATCAACTTCAGACCCAAATTCAGAATGAGAGAAATTACCTTGAAAAAACATATCTTGCCATTGGTGAACCATTCCAAGTACGTGATTGTTAAAAACTAGTTGTATTATTGGCAATTTGTATTTTGATATAGTGGAAAGCTCAATGGAATTCATTTTAAAACTTCCGTCTCCAGCAACATTTATTACCTTTTTATCAGGATTTCCTATACTTACACCTATAGCTGAACTAAGTCCATAACCCATTGTCCCAAGGCCGCCAGAAGTAATAAGGGTTCTTGGTTTATTAAAGGTAAAAAATTGTGCTGCCCAAATCTGGTTTTGTCCAACTTCAGTGGTGATTATACAATTATCCTCTGTTAACTTGTATAGCTTATCTAAAATAAGCTGAGGGTTTAATGCACTTTCATTAAGATAATTTAGCGGATGGGCCTTTTTCCACTGAAAAATTTGATCTAGCCACTCCACTTCTTTTTTTTCTGATATCAAATCTTGAAGTGCTAAAAGTACTCCTTTAACATCTCCACATAAAGAGACATCCTCTGGTATATTTTTGTTAAACTCAGAAGGGTCTATATCTATGTGAATTATTTTTGCATTTGGTGCAAAACTGCTTATTTTACTTGTAACTCTATCACTAAAGCGAGAGCCAATTGCAATTAAAAGATCACATTGTGAAACCCCATGGTTAGAAGCATAAGTTCCATGCATTCCTATCATTCCAGTGTATAATTCATCTTTCCCTGGAAAAGAGCCAATTCCCATAAGTGAACAGGTGACCGGAGAGTTTATTTTTTTAGCAAAAGCATATAATTCATCAGATGCATTAGATATATTTACTCCACCACCAGCATATATCATTGGTTTTTTACATTCATTTATTAGTTTAATAGCTTCAGTAAGATTTGAATTAAATTTTGTAGGAACTAGCTTTTCAGCTTTAACAAAAGTGTATTCAATTTCTGCAATCTGTATGTCTTTAGGAATATCCACAAGTACAGGACCAGGACGACCACTTTGTGCTGTTTTAAATGCTTTTCTAATAGTGTCAGCAAGGTTTTCTGGTTCGTGTACAATATAGTTTTCCTTAGTGATTGAAGAGGTGATACTTGTTATATTAACTTCTTGAAAAGAAGACTTGCCTATAAAAGGTTGTGCAACCTGTCCTGTAAAAACAACCATAGGTACAGAATCCATGTAAGCTGTTGCAATACCAGTAACTGTATTAGTTGCTCCTGGACCAGATGTTGTAATAACAACACCAACTTTGCCAGTAGTCCTCGCATAACCGTCAGCTGCATGAGTAGCCCCCTGCTCATGTGCTGTAAGTATGTGTTTGATTTCTTTTTCTCTATATAGTGCGTCATATATTGGCAATACTGCCCCACCTGGATAACCAAAAACAGTATCAACACCTTGTTCTTTTAAACATTCTAGTAGAACTCTAGCTCCTATTAAATTCATAGTAATGCCCCCCTAATATTAATACTTAACATTGAAAAACTTAAAAAAAAGTAAAAAAATACACACGTACCATAGGGCGTGTGTGATATTTGTGGTACCGCCCCAAACTTTTTGAAAATAAAAAACAGCCTTCCTGCCTGGGGCGAGGAAACTGCTTCGCGGTACCACCCAAATTTATATCTTAATTAATTGTAACGGCTATGCCGGCACGACTTACTATTAATTTCAGTCTGCAACTCCAGAGTGAGTTTCAGTATATAATAATCCACAGGTTTTCAGCTACCCCCGTTCTCTTTTGGACATCGCATACACTTACTTTTCTCTTTCAACGTTTTTAATCGTTTAATATTTATGTCTAAATATACTATGTTCGCAATAATTAGTCAACTGATTTTTGAATTAAAATTAAAATTTACTATTTATCAATAAAACACAGATGATTACGTTGAAATCGTTAATAAAAGTGGCTATGTTTTAATAAATTGTCAATAATCAAGAAAAACCAATGAATTTGTTGACAATTATTTTTTTAGGTGGTACGATTTTTGAAAAGTTAGTGAAAATTCAACAAATTCAATTTACAAATTCATTAGCTAAATTTTAATTAAATATTTTAGGGGGCTTATAATATGGCAAAGGTTTATTATGAACATGATTGTGATTTAGGAATTTTAAGAGGCAAGAAGGTGGCTGTAATTGGCTACGGTAGCCAAGGGCATGCACATGCACTTAACTTACATGAAAGTGGAATAGACGTAATTGTCGGTCTTTATCACGGGAGTAAATCTTGGGCAAAAGCAGAAGACGCAGGGCTTAAAGTTACAACAGCTGCAGAAGCTGCAAAGCAAGCAGATATAATAATGATTCTTATCAATGATGAAAAACAAGGTCAACTTTTCAAGGAATCTATCGAACCAAATCTAACTCCGGGTAAGGCTTTAGTATTTGCTCATGGGTTTGCAATACACTTTGGACAAATCGTACCTCCAAAGGACGTAGATGTTTTCCTTATAGCACCAAAAGGACCTGGACATACAGTAAGAAGTCAGTTCTTAGAAGGTAAAGGAGTTCCATGCTTAATAGGAATTCATCAAGATGCAACTGGCAAAGCAAAAGACATTGCACTTGCATATGCATTAGGAATAGGCGGAGCAAGAGCTGGAGTTATCGAAACTTCATTCAAAGAGGAAACTGAAACAGATTTATTTGGAGAACAGGCAGTATTATGTGGAGGAGTTTCAGCACTTATTAGGGCTGGATTTGAAACACTAGTTGAAGCTGGATACCAACCAGAAATGGCATATTTTGAATGTTGTCATGAAATGAAGCTTATAGTTGATTTAATAAATCAGGGTGGTCTTAACATGATGAGATACTCTATAAGTGATACAGCTGAATATGGTGATTACATCACTGGAGATAAGATAGTTACAGCTGATACTAAAAAGGCTATGAAGGGTGTTTTAAAGGATATTCAAGATGGAGTATTTGCAAGAAATTGGCTTCTTGAGAATCAAGTTGGAAGACCATATTTCAATGCGAAGAAAAATGGAGCAAAGAATCAACAATTAGAAACAGTTGGTGCTGAACTTAGAAAAATGATGTCTTGGAATAACAAGTAAAATATTAGGAAGCACTCAAAAAAATAACTAGCGTACTTACTAGTTATTTTTTTGAATACAAAACCAAGTTTAAAATTCGACAATAAATGCGGTTTTATACTCATATTAGTAAAAAAAACGGGGGCGTTCTATGGGTAAGCATATTAAAATTTTTGATACAACACTTCGAGACGGGGAACAGACACCTGGTGTAAACTTAAATATTAAAGAAAAAGTTCTTATAGCAAAGCAGCTAGAATTATTAAATGTGGATGTTATAGAAGCTGGTTTTCCAGTGTCCAGTGATAATGATTTCAAAGCAGTTCAGGAAATTGCGGCGGCATTAAATAATACAACAATAGTTGCACTAGCAAGAACTGTAAAAGGCGACATTGATTCTGCATATGCTGCATTAAAAAATGCAAAAAAACCAAGAATTCACATCTTTATTGCAACTTCAGAAGTCCATATGAAGTATAAACTTAAAATGACAAAAGAACAGGTTCTAGAGAGAGCTATATCCATGACTAAATATGCAAAAACCTTATTTGAGGAAATTGAATTTTCAGCAGAAGACGCCTCAAGAAGTGATCCTGATTTTTTATGTGAGATTTTTGAAGGAGTTATAGAAGCGGGCGCCACAGTAATAAATATACCAGATACAGTTGGCTATGCAATACCAACAGATTATCGTGATTTTATAAAATATATTATTGACAATACTAAAGGAATCCAGAAAGTAGATGTTAGTGTTCATTGCCATAATGATTTAGGTATGGCAGTAGCAAATTCACTTTTAGGAGTAATGGCTGGTGCAACTCAAGTAGAATGTGCTATCAATGGCTTAGGTGAGAGAGCTGGAAATGCTGCACTTGAGGAAATAGTAATGGCAATAGAAACAAGAAAAAGTTTTCTTGATGTCTATACAAATATAAATACAGAACAAATATATAGAACTAGTAATTTGGTAAGTTCTTTAAGTAGTGTTTATATTCAGCCAAACAAGGCAATTGTAGGTGCTAATGCATTTTTACATGAGTCAGGAATACATCAAGATGGCATATTAAAAGAAAAATCCACTTATGAAATTATCGCGCCGGAATCTGTGGGAATTAAGAATACTTCACATATAGTTCTAGGAAAATCTTCAGGTAGGCATGCTTTTGATAGTTATTTAAAGGACATGGAGATAAATCTTACCCAAGAAGAGCTTAACAGTTCATTTGAAAAATTCAAAGAATTAACAGATAGAAAAAAGAATATAACATCAAAGGATATTGAAGCTATTGTAAATTCTAAAAAATGTTTTAATGAAACTTTTAGGTTAAAATCATTCCAAATCAACAGTGGTAACAATATAATTTGCACTGCTGCAGTACAGATTATAAAGGGAGATGAGACATTAACAGAAGTGGCATCAGGAGAAGGTTCAATAGATGCAGCTTTCAGAGCAATTGAAAGAACAATAAAAATGGATATAAAACTTAAAGATTATACTATAAGATCAGTTACAGATGGTAAGGATGCACTTGGAGAGGTTACAGTTAAAATTCAAGGCAATAATGATATTTTTATTGGTAGAGATATTTCAGAAGACGTAATGGAAGCTAGTATAAATGCATATGTAAATGCTATCAATAAGATGGTTGAAGAAGAACAATGAGAAAAGTATATATCTTCGACAGTACTTTAAGAGATGGATCTCAAGCACAGGGCATTTCATTTAGTGTGTCAGATAAAATCAAAATAGTGAAAAAATTAGATGAACAAGGCGTTGACTATATAGAGGCAGGAAATCCGGGTTCCAACCCAAAGGATAGGGAATTATTTAAGAAGATAAAGACCATTAAACTTAAAAATGCTAAGATATGTGCTTTTGGAAGTACAAGAAAAATTGGAATTAAAGTTGAAGATGACCAAAATCTTAAGGAACTCATAAATTGTGGAACTGAGACAATAACAATTTTTGGAAAATCATGGGATTTCCATGTTACTGATATAATTAAAACTACTTTAGAAGAAAATCTAAGCATGATCTATGATAGTGTTTTGTATTTAAAATCCCATAATAAAGAGGTTGTTTTTGATGCCGAACATTTCTTCGATGGGTATAAAAATAACAAGGATTATGCCATTAAGGTGTTGAAAACAGCTAGAGATGCAGGTGCAGACTCACTTGTACTTTGTGACACAAATGGTGGAGTTATGCCATTTGAGATTGGCAGAATATTTAAAGAACTTATAGATAAATATGATTTTAAAAATTTGGGCGTTCACTGTCACAATGATTCGGGAAATGCGGTTGCAAATTCAATAATAGCCGTAAAATATGGTGCAAACCATGTCCAAGGGACTATAACGGGTTTTGGAGAGAGATGTGGAAATGCAAACCTATGTACTATAATTGCAGATTTGCAGGTTAAAATGGGTTATGATATAATCCCTTCAAAGAAACTTGAACAATTAACAGCTACTTATAGATATATTTGTGAAGTAAGTAATGTGGCTGCCAATGAGAAAGAACCTTATGTTGGAAGTTATGCCTTTGCACATAAAGGCGGAATGCACATTGATGCGGTATATAAAAATCCACGTTCTTTTGAACACGTGCCACCTGAAACGGTTGGAAATGAAAGAAAAATACTCATGTCAGAGGTTTCAGGCAGAAGCACGGTAATGTCTATTATAAATTCGGTAAATCCCAATATCAAAAAAGATTCAAATGAAGTAAAAAAGATAATTGAAAGATTAAAAGAACTTGAATATCAAGGCTATCAGTTTGAAGGCGCAGAAGGTAGTTTTGAACTAATGGTAAGAAAGGAACTTGGACTTTTTAAGCCATATTTTTCTCTTATAGAATATAAGATGATGATTGACAAACCAAGTACTACGGACAAAAGTGCAACTGTCGCCATGAAAATAAAGGTAAATGAAATTGTAGAAGTAACTGCTGCAGATGGTTATGGGCCGGTTAATGCTCTAGACATAGCACTTAGAAAAGCACTTAGTGTGTTTTATAAGTCTATTTCCGGTATGTATTTAACGGATTATAAGGTAAGGGTAATTGACGGAGATAAAGCCACGTCTGCAAAGGTTAGAGTTATTATTGAATCTACAGATGGACATAAAACATGGACTACAATTGGGGTTTCATACGATATTATCGAAGCAAGCTGGGAAGCACTAGTTGATTCAGTGGAATATAGTCTTTTAGAGGAGGAAAATAAAAATGAGCAAAAAAGCTATGACAATGTCGCAAAAGATACTAGCAGCACATGCAGGACTTGATTACGTTAGTGAAGGACAATTAGTAACTGGTAATTTAGATTTGGTTTTAGGAAATGATGTAACTACTCCAGTAGCAATTAATGAATTTAATAAACTAGGGTTAACAAAGGTATTTGATAAAAATAAAATAGCCATAGTTCCAGATCATTTCACTCCCAATAAAGATATTAAATCTGCAGAACATTGTAAAATGGTAAGAGAATTTGCAAAGAAAATGGAAATAGTAAACTATTTTGAAGTAGGGGAAATGGGGATCGAGCATGTTCTGATTCCAGAAAAAGGTCTTGTAATTCCAGGAGATTTAGTAATTGGAGCGGATTCGCATACCTGTACCTATGGTGCTTTAGGAGCTTTTTCCACAGGGGTCGGAAGTACAGACATGGCTGTTGGAATGGCTACAGGCAAGGCCTGGTTTAAAGTACCAGAAGCAATTAAATTTGAATTAACAGGAGAGTTTAAAAAGTGGGTCAGTGGTAAGGACTTAATACTTCATATCATAGGTATGATAGGGGTTGATGGAGCACTTTACAAATCCATGGAGTTTACAGGTGAAGGTGTAAAACAATTGTCAATTGATGAGAGATTTACAGTGTCAAACATGGCTATAGAAGCTGGTGCAAAAAATGGTATTTTCCCAGTTGATGATGTGACTTTAAACTACGTAAAAGGTAGAACAAAAAGAGAACCTAAGATATTTGTAGCGGATGAAGATGCAAAATATTCTGCTGTTTATAAAATAGATTTAGGAGATATAAAATCAACGGTTTCATTCCCACATTTACCTGATAATACAAGAACTATAGATGAAGTAGGAGATGTAACAATTGATCAAGTTGTAATTGGATCTTGTACAAATGGAAGGATGGAAGATTTAAGAATTGCAGCTTCAATTTTAAAGGGTAAAAAAGTTAAAAAGGGAATCAGAGTAATAATTTTACCTGGAACTCAACAAATATTTTTAGAAGCTATGGAAGAAGGTCTTGCTAAAATATTTGTAGAAGCAGGGGCAGTATTTAGTACTCCAACTTGCGGACCATGTCTAGGGGGACATATGGGAATACTTGCAAAGGGTGAAAGAGCAGTATCCACTACAAACAGAAACTTTGTAGGAAGAATGGGTGATCCTCTAAGTGAAGTATATTTAGCAAGCCCAGCAGTAGCAGCAGCATCAGCATTAGCTGGAAAAATTGTTTCACCTGAGGAGGTTTAAAAATGGACGCTAAAGGAAAAGTTTTAAGATATGGAGATAATATTGATACAGACGTTATAATACCAGCAAGATATTTGAACTCATCTGATCCAAAAGAACTTGCAAAACATTGCATGGAGGATTTGGATGTTAACTTTCTAGAAAAGTTAAACAAAGGTGACATAATTGTTGCAGATAAAAACTTTGGTTGTGGTTCATCAAGGGAACATGCACCAATATGCATAAAGGCAGCTGGAGTATCTTGTGTTATAGCTAAAAGCTTTGCAAGGATATTTTATAGAAATTCTATTAATATAGGTTTTCCTATACTTGAGTGTGAAGAAGCGGTTAATGATGCAAAAGACGGTCATGAACTGCAAGTTGATTTTAAAACAGGAGTAATAAAAAACATTACACTTGGAAAAGAATATAAAGCGCAACCTTTCCCAGAATTCATGATTAAAATCATAGAAAATGATGGATTAATCAATTGCGTAAAAAAAGGGCTGTTTTAGTAAATAAACAAATCAGGGGGCTAACTAAACATGAAAGAATTTAAAATAGCAGTAATTCCAGGAGATGGAATAGGCGTAGATATAACTAGAGAAGCTATAAAGGTAATGACTAAGGTTTCTGAAAAATATGAAACAAAACTTATTTTTACTGAATTAAAAGCAGGGGGCTGTGCAATAGACGAATTTGGTGAACCTTTGCCACAGCACACATTAGACGTATGTAAAGACAGTGACGCAGTTTTATTAGGTGCTGTTGGTGGACCAAAATGGGACAATTTAGAAGGACAACAAAGACCTGAAAAAGCTCTTATGGGACTTCGAGGAGGCCTTGGGCTTTACGCAAATTTAAGACCAGCTAAAGTTTATGACGTACTAAAAGGAGCTTCACCACTTAAAAATGAAATAATCGATGAAGGCGTTGACCTTTTAGTAGTTAGAGAATTAACTGGTGGGATATATTTTGGAGATAGAGGCAGAAGTGACGATAATGGAGTAGAAGCAGCCTATGACACTGAAAAATATAATGTTAATGAAATTAAAAAAATTGCTCATGTGGCATTTAAATCTGCTATGAAAAGAAGAAAAAAGGTTACATCTGTTGATAAATCAAATATTTTGGAATCCTCAAGACTTTGGAGACGCGTAGTAGAAGAAGTTTCAAAGGAATATCCAGAGGTTGAATTAAACAATCTTTATGTAGATAATACTGCCATGCAACTTGTTAGAAAACCATCTCAATTTGACGTTATATTAACAAGCAATTTATTTGGAGATATATTATCAGATGAGGCCTCTATGGTAACAGGTTCTATAGGAATGCTTGCTTCATCAAGTCTTAGAGAAGACAGCTTTGGAATGTATGAACCAATTCACGGCTCCGCACCAGATATTGCTGGAAAAGATTTAGCAAATCCTCTTGCAGAAATTCTTTCAGGGGCAATGTTATTTGAATATTCTCTAGGCATGAATGAGGCAGCAAGAGACATTGAAAATGCAGTTCAAAGAGTACTTGATAAAGGTTATAGAACTGGGGATATTTTTACAGAAGGCACTAAAAAGGTTGGTACAGCTGAAATGGGAAGATTAGTTCTAGAAGAAATATAAGAATATAGGAGGGTTACTATGAGATCAGATAATGCTAGAAAAGGACTTGAAAAAGCGCCTCACAGATCACTTTTTAAAGCTCTGGGATTTATAGAAGAGGAAATGGAAAGACCATTAATTGGTATTGCCAGTTCTTATAGTGAAATTATACCAGGTCATATGAACCTGGATAAAATTGTAGATGCAGTAAAAGCAGGAATAAGAATGGCAGGAGGAGTTCCCGTTGAATTTGGAACTATAGGTGTTTGTGATGGTATTTCCATGAACCATAAAGGGATGAGCTATTCACTTCCATCTCGTCAGATAATAGCAGATAGTGTAGAAATAGTTGCAAATGCTCATGCTTTTGATGGGTTAGTGCTTGTGCCAAATTGCGATAAAGTTGTACCAGGGATGCTAATGGCCGCAGGAAGAGTTGATATTCCCGCTATAATCATTAGTGGTGGTCCAATGCTTGCAGGTACTACAAACGGTAAGACAACGGATTTAAGTACGGTATTTGAAGCAGTGGGAGCAGTTCAAGCAGGAAAAATGACTCTTGAAGAACTTGATGATCTAGAAAACACAGCATGCCCAACTTGTGGGTCATGTTCAGGCATGTACACAGCAAACTCCATGAACTGTCTTTCAGAAGTGTTAGGTCTTGCGCTACCTGGAAATGGAACTATTCCAGCAGTTTATTCAGAAAGAATAAGACTTGCTAAAAAGACAGGAATGAGAATTGTTGAACTTGTAAAAGAGGGTTTAACACCATCAAAAATATTAACAGAAGAAGCCTTTATGAATGCAATCACTGCAGACATGGCTCTTGGTTGTTCCACAAATTCATTACTTCATTTGCCAGCAATTTCACATGAAGTTGGAGTTAACATTGATTTTGATAAGGTAAATGAAATAAGTGAAAGAACACCAAATCTTTGCAGGCTAAGTCCAGCAGGACATCACCACATAGAAGAATTATATTTTGCGGGTGGAATACCTGCACTTTTAAATACATTAACTAAAAAGAATTTAATAAATAAAGATTGTTTAACGGTTACAGGTAAAACTGTATATGAAAACGTAAAAGATGCCAAAGTTAAAAACAATGACGTTATAAGAGACATAGATAATCCATATAGTGCTACAGGCGGTCTTGTGGTGCTTAAGGGCACACTTGCTCCTGAAGGGGCGGTTGTTAAGAAAGCAGCGGTTGCACCTGAAATGATGAAGCATACGGGCCCAGCAAGGGTATTTGAAAGTGAAGAATCAGTTTCAAAGGCAATACTTGATGGAAAAATCAATGATGGAGACGTTATTGTCATAAGATATGAAGGACCAAAGGGTGGACCTGGAATGAAGGAAATGCTATCACCAACAGCATCTCTTGCAGGAATGGGAAAAGGAAAAACAGTAGCTCTAATAACAGATGGAAGGTTCTCTGGGGCAACTAGAGGCGCATGTATAGGTCACGTATCACCAGAAGCAGCTTGTGGAGGACCAATAGGACTTGTGCAGGAAGGCGACATAATTGAAATAGACATAGAAAAGAAAATATTAAACCTATTAGTTGATGAAGAAGAACTAAAAAAGAGACACGCAATCATACCGAAAAAAGAAGTAAAAGGATACCTTAAACGATATAGTGAAAGAGTTTCTTCAGCGAGCAAAGGAGCGATTTTTGAGTAAATTAACTCGAAAATAGTGACAAGTGACAAGTGACAAGTTAAGGAATATTTTCCGCTTAGGCGGAAAATTGAATAAAAAGTAGCTAAGAAGATTGTGAAACAATCTTCTTAGCTACTTTTTATTTTTTGATTATTCTGCATCAGCAGAAAATCTTCATGAACTTGCGGATTGGCCCCCTCAGATGGGACTTTATAATCTAATTACTAGCTCATTCTTAAAATTTGAATTTTTCAAATTATAGAACTCAAATGGAGTTCTGTAATCTATCGATGAATGAACTCGTATAGTATTGTAACCATTAACATAATTAAAGACAACAGCCCTTGCTTCTTCTAAAGTGTTGAATATCCTACCTGCAAGGCATTCGTCTTGAAGGTATCTATGATATGACTCTATATGTGCATCATAATTGGGGCTATGCACAGGGATTCTTTCGTGTATTAAGTTTTCCTTTATACACATTTTTTCGAATTTATGTGCGATAAACTGTGACCCATTATCTGTCCGCATTGTAAGTCCTGTCACACTATTTTTAATGTCCCTATTATATAATGCGGCAAGCATCACTTCCTGAGCTGTCTCAGTATTGGCAGAGAGCGACA
This sequence comes from uncultured Clostridiaceae bacterium, assembly GCA_963725425.1. Taxonomy (GTDB): domain Bacteria; phylum Bacillota; class Clostridia; order Clostridiales; family Clostridiaceae; genus Clostridium_I. The sequence continues at coordinate 223,569 of CAVRYJ010000031.1, read as the reverse complement.
TTTTACAAGATACAATGTTTCGGTCAAACACATCTATTATTGAGGTCAAATAAGCCACCTGACGTGTGCCTGCAATATAAATATATTTTGTATCCATCTCCCATAATCCATTGGAATGATTAATTAAATGGTTTTTACAAATACGTTTATATTTGCTAACACGCTCCATTTTATCTCTTAACATTCCCATTGAATTCATTAATCTATAAACCTTTTTCTTATTTATCTTTAAACAATATTTTCGCTTAAGTACAGATGATACTTTCTTGTATCCATAATGTCTACCAAACTCTTCAGATTTTATTTTACTTATATATTTCTGTATTTCTAAGTCATTTATTTTTACATTATTAAGATTATAACTAAATCCTGGTATAATACCATTTTCCCTTCTAACCGGCTTATCGCCTTCTGCTATAACCTTTTGTCTTCGATAATACGTTGACTTTTTTAGCCCTAGTATTCTAATAATAGCAATCACTGGCGCTCCACAAGAAATACATTGTTCAGCATATTCGTAGTAGTCTATATCGTCTTCTTTTTTTTTAGTAGATCTCTTAATATTGCTATTTCTAAATCTTTTTCCTTATTTTCATCAATTAATTTCTTGTACTCAGTTTTGTAATTTACAATGATGTTCTCTTCTTTTGGTTCCTTCGGCTTCAGTGTCTGTTGATATCTTCTATAATTACCTTTCCAATTTGCAACTTGACCAGGATTAAGCTCATGCTTTGCTGCAACTAAAGCATTACTCCCGTATTCCAAAGCTTCTTCAACAATTGCAACTCTCTCTTCTTCTGTGAACTTTCTTGTAAATCTAGTAGTCATAATTTACCCCCTAAACACTACTTTTTTATTCTACCTTCATTCGAGTGTGTAGTCCAGCTTCTTGAGGGGGTCTATTAGCTTGTCACTTGTCACTCTTAACTTTTAACTGCTGAAGGGTTTCCATATAACCAGTTTCTCTCAACATTGAAAGTATCATCGTATTGTCTTATTTCTTATTTCTTAGTTTGCGTGTCTTGTTTAATGAAGGTTTTAAGCAAGTTATGATTAAGTATATCGTCACTATATTCAAGTTGATTTAAAGTATTTGTTTTCATTTTTTGCAATGAGGTAGTTGGCTGTATGACAGCTTTGGTTGTTTGGTCATAATATGTACCAGTAGATGCCACATAGAAGTCACTTCCATTTGTAAAGGAACCATCCCTAAATGATACTACATTACTTTTAGTGTTTAATAAATCTGTTCCAAACATATACTTTCTATCTAAATCAAAAAGATTAGCAATGGTTGGATAAAGATCTATTTGGCCAGCTGGAAGGTTACTAACACCTTTATTTGCATCATTTGGAAAGTGAATCATCATTGGTACTTTTTGAAGTTGATTCCAATCTAAATCTGTTGGATTTTTTATACCCTCAGCGTCGTATAGCTGTTGTGCCTGATTTTTAGGAATAGCATAATGATCTCCATAAAGTACAAGTATAGAATTTTTTAAAATTCCTGCTTTATCAAGTTTGTCTAGGAACATACCAATCTGCGTATCAGTATAATGAATTCCATTCATGTAGTCACCAATAAACGAATTTTTATACTTTCCAAGATTTAATGTATTACCATAACCCTTTTGATCATCATAAGGATAGTGGCTACTTAAGGTAATCATAAAGGAATAATAAGGTTGTTTATATGTCTTTATCTTATCAAAGGTCTGATTGAAAAATGACTTATCACTTAAACCAAGACCAACCTGTTCATCATCATTGTAAGCTTTTTCAGCATAATAATTGTTGAAATCCTCAGCTTTATACATAACGTTTCTATTCCAGAAACCTTCCTGATAACCATTTAAAGTAGTGGTAGAGTATCCCTTATTATTAAATTGCTCTGCTGTAGAATCAAGGGTATCTCCAGGATACAGATAATATGCAGCACCAGCCGCAGCAGGATATAAGGAATTAAGTGATAGAAATTCAGCATCTGAAGTAGTACCAGAAGCAACTTGGTAATAATAGTTGTTAAAATATAAACTTTTGCCAAGCCATTTGTTTAGATTAGGTGTAATTTCCTGACCGTTAATGCTTTTACCAATAACAAATTGTTGTAGTGCTTCTACTTGAATTACGATTAAGTTTTTACCATTGCCTGCACCTTTTAAAACAGTGCCCTTTGGAATATCAGTCTTTTGTAAATACTGCTTTATTTCTGTCTGTTTTGCTACAGGAACAGATTTCAAGTTAGCTATTTTAGTAGAAGCAACATTATAGGCATCAAGAAGATGAAAATTAATATCTCCTAATGATTTGTCTAAATAAAGTCTGTTAAACATTGTTTCGATTAATCTAGGCTGTTCAACATTTAATTTATATATACATTGTGCATCTGCAGAGCAACTAATAGCAAATAAAATTAAAAAGAATGCAAGCCTTTGTACAAGTTTAGGCTGAATTCTTTTAACATGTTTTCTATAAAGCATAATTAGCGGAATTAATATAATACAATCAGCCATGTATAAGAAATCTGAAGGAAATAAAACATCCTTAAGACTAGATGAAACACCACCGAGCATTACTCCATTTCTTATAACAGATATTGAAATTATGTCTTTAAAATATCTATAATATGCTGTATCTGCAACTAGAATAAAACTCATGATAAAATTGAAGATAAATAAAAATCTCATTCTTCCTTTGTTTTTAAAAAGCAGTGATATACTTGCTACTGCAATTACTGATGCAAAAACTGGAGAAAAAATGAAATTGACACTGAAATATTCTGGCGAAATTGTTTTGTCATATTTAATAGCCTTATAAGTAATAATTACAATAAAATAGATAATATCTATGTTATTTATGATGATGGTTCTTAAAAAACTTAAAATCTTTGAATCTTTAAAAATGTTTAAATTTTTGAAGTTAGTGGTTTTCATTAACGTGCCTCCATTAAAATTAATATGATGATTGCAAAATTATAGCATAAGTCTGTAAAATTAAGTAATTGACATAAATATAACAATCTCAATCAGTATACAGTAAAACTATGTATTGCATAAAAACAAAATGTTAAAAGTTTATTTAGATTAAATGCAAGTTAAATATTTAACTTATAACATACAACTTATAATTATAGAAAAGAAATCACAGAACTTCAATATAAATATTAATAATACTTATAAACTATTTACATATAACTTATACTATTGCATAATAAATGATATAATTTAATAGAAATACATAAATTTTAGGGAGGCAAATAAATAAATGAAAGCAAATAATAATATTACACCGGAAAATGCAAAATCAAATAGAGTACCATTGATACCTTCAATAATTTCAAGTTTAGTGGATCAAGTGGTTACAGCAGCCATAGCAGAGATAGTTTTGCTTATTGTTAATTTTCTAATGCAGTTTGCAGGTTACTACATATCTGGAAAGTTACAAATGTTTTTAATTCTATATGTAATCTGTAACATAATATACATAGCTGTTTTTGAAGCTTCAAAATTATCAGCAACACCTGGAAAACTTTTATTAAAATCAAAAGTTGTGACAAAATAGTTAAAGAAATTATTTTATTTTGGCATCTTCAAAATAAACTGGCAAATATGCTAGTCTATTTTGCGAAGATGCCTTATACTTTTAATCATGAAAACTAAATTGTCTAGGAGAGATTAAATGAGAGTAAATAAAGAAAAAGAATTTGATATAGTAGATATTGAATTCCCTGGATTAGGAATTGCATACAATGAGAATAAAAAGATATATATAAAGGGAGCAGTTCCAGGTCAAAAAGTACTAGCAGTAATTGCTAAGTCCAAAAGGAATATGCCACTGCAAAATTAATTAAAATATTGAACAAAATAGATGGTGAAATAGAACCAAAATGTACTCACTTTGGAGTTTGTGGTGGTTGTACTCATCAGTTCCTTGATTATAAAGAACAATTAAGATTAAAGGAAAAGCAAGTATTAAAGCTTTTTGAAGCTGCAGAAATTGAGAACTATAATTATCAAGGTATGGATAAAAGTCCAGAAGAATTTGGATATAGAAATAAAATGGAATTCACTTTTGGTGATATGGAAAAAGACTCAGAACTTACTCTAGGAATGCATGCCAGAAACACAGCTTTTGGAGTAGTTACTGTAGATAAATGTTGTTTAATTCATGAGGACTTCAAACTAATACTCAGCGCTGCTCTGAATTATTTTAAAGACTTAGGACTTCCATACTACAGGGTAGTTAAACACCAAGGCTTTTTAAGAAACCTAGTTATAAGAAGAACAAAAAACACAGATGAAATTCTTGTGAACCTGGTAACAACTTCTCAGAATCCGTTTAATAAAGAAGAGTTTAATAATTTAATAACAAGCCTTCCACTAAAAGCAAAACTAGTTGGAGTTCTTCATACTGTAAATGATCAGTTAGCCGGCACAGTAGCAGCAGACACCGTGGAAATCTTGCAGGGCAGGGAATTTATAGAAGAAAAAGTATTAGGTTTAAACTTTAAAATATCCCCCCTAGCTTTTTTTCAAACAAACACCTGGGGTGCAGAAAAATTATATGAAATTGTTATGGATTTTATGGGACCTTCTGACGCAAAGGTTATCTTTGATCTCTATTGTGGCACAGGAACAATAGGACAATTAGTAGCAGGAAAAGCAAAACGAGTAATAGGCATAGAGCTTATTGAAGAAGCTGTAAACGCAGCTAATGAAAATGCAGCTTTGAACAATCTAACTAACTGTAGCTTTATAGCTGGGGATGTAGCAAAAACAATAAACACCATAGCTGAAAAACCAGACATTATAATCTTAGATCCACCAAGACCAGGTCTTCACCCAATGGCACTAAAATATGTTATAGATTTTAACGCCGATGAAATAATATATGTTTCCTGCAATCCAAAAACTTTGGTAGTGGATCTGAAAAAACTTATCTTTAATGGTTATAAGATAGATAAAGTAAAACTTATGGACATGTTTCCGCAAACCCCACATGTGGAGACGGTAGTGAAACTAAGTAGATAAATAGCGGGTTTACACTATTTGATGATATGAATTTAAGTGGATTTCCTACATTCTTCCGACATAAAGGTTAGGATGTAGGAAGTTTTTCTTTCAATATCCTTTCAAGAATATTTACAGTATCATTTTTCATTTTAGATGTTACATGGGAGTAAGTATCCATTGTAGTAGATAATTTACTATGTCCAAGACGTGTTTGAATCTCTTTTATATTTGCACCACCCTCAAGTAACATTGTAGCATGTGTGTGCCTCAATGAATGAAAATTAAATTTTATACCAAGGTCATAATTAACTACTCTACTTAGATATTTTAATGAATCGGTTGTTACATTTTCTCCGTTTTCTTTAGTACAAACAAAATCTGAGCTTTTATAATATTTCCCATACTTTAATTTGCATTCTTTTTGCCATAACTTTTGATGATTTAAAATATCAAATAAAGTTTTACCAATTGTAACGGCTCGGTTGGAACTACTTGTTTTAGGGGTGCCAAATTCCCAAATGCCTTTACCTTTACTAATTAGTATCTTTTCAACTTTTATTGTTTGGTTTTGAAAATCTACGCAATCCCAAGTAAGTCCACATACTTCACCAGCCCTCATTCCAGTATTAAATGCTATTTCCAGTGGGACATAAAATGAACTTCCTTGTGGGAATCTTTGAATGATTTTATAAAAATCATCAGTTGAAATTATCTTTAAATCATCTTTGTCTTTAGGAATATTATTATATTTAGGCATTTTTACATAATGCATAGGATTTTCCTTGATAATTTGATAAGGATATACGGCTGATTTTAATGCACCTGAAAGTACACCATAAAAATTACCTAAAGAATTCTTAGTAAAACCATTTATATATTTGCTATTTAAAAATTCTTGTAATTTAGCAGGGGTTAAAGCTTTAAGTTTATAAGTACCCAATAAAGGCTTGATATGCCTATCAATAACTATTTTATAGGCTTGTTGAGTATTATATTTCAAATTTACTAAAACATATTCTTTGTACCAATAATCAAAATAATCAGCTACGCTTATATTACTTTCGTTAATAACAGAGCCACAGTTCTCAAACTCTCCAAGTGCCTTTCTTAACGCTGTTTCAGCTTCTGCCTTTGTATAACCCCCAGATTTCTCTAACCTTTTTCTTTTTCCATTCACCATACCTAATTCAAATGAATAGTACCATTTTTTGCCTTTCCTTCTAACTGATCCTTGCATTTTCGTCAATCCTTTCATTAAGAAAATACGAATTCATGTTCGACAATAAATCAAAACATATATAGGTTACATGTGTACCACCTCCTTAAAACAATTTTATGATAGCAAAATTAGGTTCGAAGCGAATAATATAATGATCTATTTCGTATTGAACTCCGTACTTTTCTCTATAATGATCTATTGCTTGTCCTAAAAATTTTTCAGTCACGTTCAAGTATTCAGCTAGTTCACTTCTAGTCCTAATACCTTTTTCAAATGCATTTATGAGGGATATCACTCCAACATGTTTCTCATAAGCCCAGTTTCTTGCTTTTTTTTCTTGCTTTAAATTTCTTATATCTGATAAATCCAATATATTTCCTACCGATGTCTGATGATGCCCAAGTTCTTCTGCGAGTATGACGTTCTTTTCATTATTAGTTTCTATATTTTTATCTATAATTATTTTTTTATTCTTATACAAGCCTTTAAATCCATATCGTAAAGGCTTTTCTTTAACATTTAAGCCCTTATTTTCAGCTTCAATAAGCAATTCATCATAAGTCATGTTTTTCATCACCCTCTATATAATTTAATCTTCATCATCAAATAGAGCATCAATGTATTTTTCTAATAATTTCATCTTTTGAGGAGTTAGATTTTTACCATCTAAATGAGCTGCTATTGTGTCAATCTCCGTTTGTACAGTTGATAATTCGTCCCACCCCATTAAATAAGCGGGAGAAACTTTTAATATTTCAGATAGCTTTACAATTGTTTCTTGTTTTAAATTCTTTATTTCGCCACTCTCATATCTTTGGACAGTAGCTTTGGATACACCTAGATATTCTCCAACTGATTGTAACGTAAGACCTAACTCTTCACGTCTACTTTTTATTTTTTCATTTATTCCCATATATACATACTCCTTAAATTCGATTTACATATATTATAACATATTTTACATGATACGCAACAAAAATATAGAATAATACGTAAAAAGTTACTCAATACGTATTGACATAGAAAATACTATATGTTAATATTTAGTTACGGGAAACGTTACATGGGACAGGGGGTGATAAAATGGTAAATACCAAAATGATTAAGGCTCAAATGACATTGCATGAATATACAATAGATAGATTATCTAAGGAACTAGGTATATCTCCAAAAACATTATCAACTAGATTAAATATTTCACCACAAAAATTTAAACAAGAAGAAATGCAAAAAATTGTAACAATTCTTAAAATTAAAAACCCAATAGATATTTTTTTTACTTAATAGTTACGTTATAAGAAACTATTGGACTCGGAAGGGGGTGGATTTTATGGATGAATTACTTTACACGGTTGATGAAGTATCTCAAATTTTAAAAGTTAATAAGAACTATGTATATGAGCTTATTAATAAAAAATATCTTATAGCTTTGAAACTTGGTAGATATAAGGTAACAAAATTCGAACTGTTAAGGTTTCTAAGAGATAACAATGGTAAAGATTTAACCAATCTGGATGACGTAAAAGGATTATGAAAGGAATGTGATTTAAATGTTATCAGCAAAACATGAGAAGCAAGTAAAGGAACTAATAGGTAAGAAAGTTACGGTGTACTTAAGTTTAAAAAAGTATATAAAGGTTCTCAGAGAGGATAGAAACGGTTTATATATTAAATTCCAAAAGGAAAGAGTTCCAGTACATCCTGATACAAACGGATTAAATGTTTTATTTTTTACTGGACCGATTCCAAAAGACATGAAAAATATTCAAAAAATCAGAAATGAAAGGAAGTAATCTTATGGACAGGTTATCAATGCAAACAATTCAAACCTTAGACAGCAGAGAAGTTTCGGAAATGATGGATATTGACCATTCGGAAATATTGAAGAAATTAGAAGGAACTAAAAGAGCGGATGGCAGTGTAAAACAGATAGGAATTATACCAACATTAACTAAAGGGAAAATTCCCGTCAGTGATTATTTCATAAAATCATCATACAAAGATGAAAGTGGAAAAGAAAATAAGTGTTACTTATTCACGAAAATGGGTTGTGAGTTTATAGCAAATAAATTTACAGGGGAAAAAGGGATTTTATTTACAGCAAAATATGTTCAGAGATTTAATGATATGGAAAAGGTAATTAAGAATGATATAGAACTTGATGCTAACGATCCAATTCAAGCTTTACAACTTATGAATAATCAAATAGGAGCAGTTATAGGTACTTTAGGAAAGATAGGAACTAGAGTAAATAAACTTGAAGAGGAAGACTACATTAAACCATTTCAAAAGAAAGCGTTAATTGGTGCTAGAACTAAAAAGGTATTTGAAATAACAGGTGGCAAAAATAGCGAAGCTTACCAAAATAAAAGCTTTAGAAGTAGAGTATATCAAGATATTTTCAGAAATATAAAAAACATCTATAACGTAAATGAGTATGACGCTATACCTAAACAAAAGTTTGGTGAAGCTATGAAACTTATTAAAGAGTACCAGTTACCATTACAACTTAAATACGAATTACAAAACATTGGAGAACAAGTGAAAATAAATGAGGAGGTAATTTAATTATGTGGAGTGATTATACAAAGACATTTGTGTTTAGAGATTGTTTTGATAGTTGTATGGTTGATGGTAACGTCAAGGCAATAAATAAGTTATTAAGTTTAGAACAAAAATCCAAGGAATATGGTGCTTTTATTACAACTGATATTTTATCGGTAGATACAATAGCAAAACACTGTGAAGCCTACAAAAACGAAGATGAAGGAAGCTGGAGAATTGATTTTATGAATAGCAATAAAGAAATAGCTTCAATATCAATACCTTGTAATGGTGAAATACATTTATGTTTTGAGATAGAAGAAGAAATTGAAACGGGCGAATTTATTATACATTATTGTGCAGTAAAAGCATTTGAAAAATATCAACTATAAAATAAAAATTGATAAGGTGGTTATATAAATGAATACAGATAAAATATTGGGTTATGTAGAAGCAATGATAGATGACTATATATGTAAACTCGAGGGAGCAAACGACCCAATGAGAAGACGTAATCTATCAATAGTTATAGAAAATTTGAGGAGTTTAAAAAAATTTACAGAAGCTGTTGCTCAGGAGGGACGAACTCAAGAACAATCCAATACAAATTTTTCACCATTTACTGGAGAAAAACTACAGCGAGTTTGCCCGAAATGCTGGGTTAAAGGTAATAAACCATACAACTGCGGATTTAAAAAGTGTCCAGGTTATAAATTATTAACATTATAGGAATAAAGGGATATGTAGATGAATAATCGTCAAAAAGCAATCAATCAGATTTCAAAAGATGATATGAGATATAGCATATTTGGATTTCGTAAAACAAGGATATTAAGTAGGAAAAATGTTAGTGACTTAGATTTTGAAGAGCTAATAATTTATAAAAATTTGAGGTGAAGCTGATGGATATTAATCAAACACAACCAATTAGGCAACCATATAATTATGACTTTGACCATGACAAAATATATGATACTAGGACAGGCGGTACAGTAGCAGAAATAAGCATTGAAGAGGTGTTAAGTAAAATTTTCAAGGAGGATGGAAAGTTAAATGATAAGAAAAATACTAGAAGGGTATGGGATTAAAATGACAGATGATGATTTTAAAGATGTTATGGAAATGGCTACATGGGATATTAAATTTAATCGTATTGGTTTTAAAAAGAAAACAGGTTCAAACGAAATGATGGATATTGTAAAAATATGTTGCGTCGTAATAAGCAGATAGGGGGATTAAGAGGTAGATGATTAATGTAAAACATACCGATTATATTAGAAAAAGGGTATTGTGTGTTGCTAACTACACTTTAGAAACTAAAAGCGATATTAGAAGTACTGCTAAAAAATTCTTTGTAAGTAAAAGCACTGTTCATTTAGATTTAAGTCAAAGACTTAAAAAAATAAATCCATTATTGTATTCGAAAATACATGTGATACTTGTAGAAAATAAATATGAAGGTCAATTAAAGGGTGGTGAAAGTACCAAGAAAAGATATAGATACTATTTTCAAGAACAAAAAAGAACTCTTGCCAAAGAGTTCAAATGTAACAATCCAACTACATTATATAAAAGAAAATAGAAAAAATCAAATGGGGGAGAAGAATGTATAAAACATTAGCTAAAACTAAATCAATGACCGAACTTGAATGGCTAAAAAGTAGACAACAAGGTATTGGTGGAAGTGATGCAGGAGCAATCCTTGGAGTTAATAAATGGAGGACACCTTTTCAGGTATATATAGATAAAACTCAAGAAATCATTGAAACTAATGAGCCAAGTGAAGCGGCATATTGGGGAACTCAACTTGAAGATTCAGTTGCTAGAGAGTTTTTTAAGAGAACGGGCAAAAAGTTAGAAGAAGAAACGCAATATTACAAAGCGTTGAATATCCTTTTATGACTGCTAACTTAGATAGAGAAATTGTGGGAGAAAATGCTTTGCTTGAATGTAAGACAGTAAATGCTTTTGGGGCTAAAGACTGGAATTCGGATGAAATACCTGCAAGTTATTTAGTACAAGTAATGCATTATTTAGCTGTAACAGGATGCGGAAAAGCTTATATAGCAGTGCTTATAGGTGGACAACACTTTATTTATAAAGAAATAGATAGGGATGAAGCTCTTATAAAAATGATTATTCAAGCAGAAAAGGAATTCTGGGAGAATAATGTTATTAAAAAATCACCACCTGCATTAGATGGGTCTAGTGCAGCAGAAAAATATTTAAAAGAAAAGTATAAGGATTCCAACCCTGAATTAATTGTTGATTTGAAATCAGAGTATAAAGATAAAATAAAAGATTATTTTGAACTTAAAAATACAATAAAAGAGCTAGATAAGCAAGCCAAAGAAATTGAAAATAATATAAAGCTTGAAATGGGAGAAGCTGAAAAAGGCTATGCACTGGATTATGAAATTGATTGGAAAACCATAACTTCCAATAAATTTAATAGTAAAGATTTTAAGAAGGATCATCCAGAGTTTTTTAAACAATATTTGAATGCAAACTCATATCGAAAGTTTAGTATCAAGGAGGTAAAAGCATAATGGATTTAGATTTTAATACTTTAATGAGTAATTTAAATGCACAGATAAAGGCATTAAATGATAATAATTTTAAATTATATGATACTGAAAATCGTGAGTATTTTATAGACACAATTAGATATGACAAAGATGAAGATAAATTGGTATGTGAATTTAAGGAGGATGAGGAATAATGGCTACAAGTCAGAGTTTAAAAAATCAATTAGTTAATAAGGAGACTAAACCACCTAAAGATCCGTTTAAGGCATTGGTTTATTCGGCGGGCATAAAGAAAAGATTTGAAGATATGCTTGATAAACAGGCAAATGGGTTTATAACAAGCTTACTTAATTTAAAACAGGATAAATTAAAAGGTTGTGATGATTTCACAGTGCTTGGAAGTGCATTGAAAGCTGCAGCTCTAAAATTACCAATAGATCCTAACCTTGGTTTTGCTTGGATAATACCTTTTAAAAATCATGGGAAATTGGAAGCGCAGTTTCAGATAGGATATAAAGGATTTATTCAAATGGCTCAGAGATCAGGACAGTATAAAAAGCTTAATGTAACTGAAATTTATGAGGGACAACTTAAAAGCTTTAATCCACTAACTGAAGAGATGGAGCTTGATTTAGACAATATAAAATCAGATGCAGTTATTGGGTATGCAGCATTTTTTAGATTAGTAAATGGGTTTGAAAAGATGGTGTATTGGAGTAAAGAAAAGGTTACAGCTCATGCAAGGAGGTTTTCAAAATCATTTGGAAATGGACCATGGAAAACTGATTTTGATGCTATGGCTAAAAAGACAGTATTAAAAAATATGCTTTCAACATGGGGTATTTTAAGTATTGATATGCAGGCGGCAGTTGTTAGTGATAACAAGATAATCAAAACGTCTAATGATGGTGCACTAGAAAGCGAAAGCACGTTAGAAAATGATATGGAGCACGCAGTAGATGTTGAATTTAAGGAAGATAAACAAGAGGTAACTGATAGCAATGAAGATGAATTTGCTGGCACTCCATTTGAGAAAACAGAATAAAAGCTGGATGAACTAAGAAGGTGATACATTGTCTGAGGGTAAAGAGAAGGGTTGGATAAGTTTATATAGAAAAATTCAAGATAGTTGGTTGTGGGAAGATAAGCCTTTCTCAAAGGGGCAGGCATGGATTGACCTTCTCCTGTCAGCTAATCACAAAGAAAGAAAAATTTTATTTGATGGAAAAATAAGAATTATCAACGAGGGCTCATTTATTACGTCAGAAGTTAAGTTATCAGAGTACTGGGGTTGGTCAAGAAAGAAGGTCAGAAACTTTTTAAAAGTGCTCGAAAGTGACAACATGTTGGTCAAGAAAAGTACTTCAAAAGGAACAGCCCTAAGCATAACTAACTACAGGGTTTATCAAGATTCGGGGAACAACGAAAGAACATCAAAAGAACAACCAAAGAACATCAAGGGAACATCAGAGGAACATCAAGGGAACACAAACAATAATGATAATAATGTAAATAATGATAATAAGTATAGTCCAAACTCAAATGAGTTTAGACTCTCCCAATATTTATTCAACCATATTAAAGAGAATAACCCAAATGCTAAGGAGCCAAACTTTGAAATATGGTCCAGGCATTTTGATTATATCTTAAGAATTGACAAGAGGGATATAGAAGAGGTTAAGGCAGTAATTAAATGGTGCCAGCATGATAGTTTCTGGTACATGAATATTCTAAGTCCCGACAAGTTACGTAAGAAATACGACACGTTAGTGCTACAGATGAATGATCATAAGAAGAATGTTAATAGCAAGCAAGGCACGGTAACTAATTTTGCAAATTATCCAGATCAAAGGCAATATGATTTCAATGATCTTGAAGATAAACTTTTAAATAAACCAGTAATACCAAAATCAGATGATGGTGATAGTGAATATGATGAACTTCGGAAGAAACTTATAGGAAAGTGAGGTGTTTGGTGTGAAAGTAAAACAACTTACAGAAATAGAACGCTTAGAATTTTCACTTGAATATAGCATTTCAGAAAGGCATAAAAAATATTGATTGAGAGAATCAATGAGATAAATAACAGTCAGATTAGTATGTTTGGAGAAAAGGAGTAACAATGGATTTAAACTTTTGAAGGAAGCAGATCCAGACATTGACTTTATAGTAGTGTAAGTCACAATTTGCAAACTAACGACGTAACTATTGAAAAAAAAGTACGAACAATGTTCTTTGAAAAGTGAATAATGCGGTGTTTTACGATATGAGTGTTTTCAATTTTTAGCTGTATATATTGGATTTCATCGATTTATATGGTATAATTTTTTCATTTAGTAAGTCAAATGAAAGGAAGAAATATATGGATGTATTGTTGAAATCAACAAATGAAATTGTCAGAAAACAACTAAAAAGTAATTCGTTGAAGAATATTTTCTGTACTGAGGGAAATCAACTGCATTTTAATAATACTACTGAAGATAGTATAGAATTCTTTAGGCAAAAATGGAAGAAATTATCTGAACGTGACAAAGAGTACATTATAAATATTCTTCTGAAAGGCTTTCTTAAGAGTTTTTATGATGTAGATCAATATAGCAGCTTTAGTGACAAAGATTATTTAGAAATTAGGAAGATATATATATCATTGTTTCAGGACATAACTAATGATTATATGTCAGTGCAAGAAATTGAAGAACGTCATTATAAGAGAATTCGCACTTTTATAAAAAAAACAAATCAGGTTGTTTATGAAATAAATCATAATGCAAATAAAAATGCTAAATGTTTTATGTGTTCGGAATATTCTTCAGAATTTCAAATAAGTTTGCTAAGCATAAATATTAGCACATTGAAAGAGCCAATATTAGATATAGGTTGTGGTGAACAAGGATATTTAGTCAAATATTTAAGAAAAAATCACTTGATGGCATATGGAATAGATAGATTGCAAGAAAATATCGGATATTTTAGAAGCAGTAATTGGCTGGAGTTTGATTACTTCCAACTAAAATGGGGTACAATTATTTCGAATATTTCATTTAGTAACCATTTTATTCATCATTTTACACAAAATGATGGTATAGATATTTTATATGCTCAAACCTATATGAAAATATTAAAATCATTAGATAATGGAGGACGATGGATTTATGCTCCATCAGTTCCATTTATGGAAGATTTATTGCCCAAAGATGAGTTTAGTGTTCAACGTATACAAATTAACGAATCATTTAGCAAAACAATAGTCCACAAATTTCTCATTTAGCGTTACAACTAAAAATCGAACAATTATACCAAACACCGTATTATTCAAAATTGAATTCTACGGTGTTTTTGCGTCCCCATTTAATAAAAATTGGAGGAATAAAAGGTGGAAAAAATTAAAGTATTAAAAATAAACAAAGATGATTTAGAAAATTCAATAGCAGGATTATCACAGTTAAAGCCAGTTTTACAGAAACATTGCTTAATATCAAATATGGATGGGAGAGGGAAACAAGATGCAAAGGAATTAGGTGAACATTTTGAAACTGCTATAAATTCTATGATAACAATCTTAGAGTACATGGAAAGCAAATAATACTAGGCAACATGAAAATATTGTAATCAATAAATAAGTAGGAGGGCAAATATGACTAATTCAAAACAGAAGGGTGCTCGTGGTGAACGTGAATTATCATCTAAATTAAAAGAGTATGGCTATAGTACTAGACGTGGACAACAATATTGTGGAGCCAATGGTGATGCCGACGTTGTTGGGCTAAATGGCGTACATATTGAAGTGAAAAGAGTTGAAAGACTAAATATATATGATGCAATAACCCAAGCTAAAACAGACGCTAACAAGGGAGAAATGCCTACAGTATTTCACAGGAAAGATAGATGTGAATGGCTAGTAACCATGAGATTAGATGATTATATGAAAATGTATAGAGCTTATGAAGAATTAAAAGGGGCTGTGTGAGTGAAATTTACAGGTAACCCAAGTAGTAAATACTTTTTTAATCCAGGAAAGTTTGATGAGGATATTAAAAAGAATCAAGAAAAAATGCAGAAGAGAAGAAAACTCATATCTGAAACATTAATGCATCTCATTAACTTAGATACATTTCAGAAAAATAACTATGATTTAATAATTCAAGAGCTAATCAGAATAAAAAAAGAAAATGAATTTTAGAATGGTGATATCTGGACAGGTTAATACTTATTAAGTGGCTGATAAAAAGGGAGGAATGAATCCATGGCATCAGAACAAACAAAGGTTAGCATTACAGAGTATTATAAGGCAGTTGAGACTATGCTGTATAGTTATAAAGCAATGCACGCTGAAATTAAAAATATAGAGTTAGAAATCGCTGAACTAGAAAATGAATATCAAGGGTGTGGATCTATTTCATATGAGGAAAAGTCAGCTCCAACAAATAAATTTAACAGTCCAGTTGAAAATGAAATAATAGCTAGAAGATATAAACCAGAGTGGCTTAAAAAAAGGAAACATAAGTTAGAGGTGCAGATAGAAAAAATTGATAATGCACTTTCAATATTAACCGATAGAGAATACAAAATAATAGAGCTCAGGTATTTTGAGAATATATCAAATAAAGATGTAGCCACAAGACTGGATTTAACGGAGCAAAGGATAAGTGAGGTTAAGTCTAAGATAATAAATAAGTTAATTAGTTTGGTGTTCGTAATGTAGGTTAAAAAAATTTCTTAAAGTTGATAAATGGAATAGTTTGTACTATTATATAAATATTAGTTAAATAATATGATAAAATTGTGTTAGCAGTTACTTCAAAATAGTAGAATATTGTGTCGCAAAGGTATAAAAGAGTGGAGGAATAATAATTTGTATAATAGGAGTGTATAAAAATGAGATTGTTTACACCATATGAAAGAGATATAGCGAAAAATATTATTGTAGAAGAACTCAAAAAAATAGAGGGTATTATGGCTATAATACTTGTTGGCTCTGGTGCAGTAGGATTTACAGACGATATATCTGATTTAGATTTCAGTATTGTTATAGATAATGAGTGTGATATAAATACTATTATGAAGAGAGTTAATGAACTTATACACGAAAAATGGAAATTGATAAATGCCTTAGAACTTCAAAAACGTGGTCTACAAGTATATATATTAGATAATTATTTGGAAGTTGATATAGGATATGTGACGTTTGAAAATGTCTCAGCATTGAGAGAAAGATGGCTTGTAGTATATGATATAACTGATAAAATTGACAGGATTATGAAGCAAACTTGGGAGATTAACAATAATAATCACGGGAAAAAGGAAAGTGTTAACATTGAACAGGCATATTTCACTGCAACTAAAAATATTTGGCATTTCCTTATGCATGCAATTGTAGGAATCAAGAGAAAAAATTATTGGCGTGCAATGGGAGAAATGGATATTGCAAGGAATACATTAATTGAATTAATAGGATATAAATATTCACTGGAGACCAAAAGGTTTAGAGATGTAGATATGTTTCCTAATGATACTAAAAACACTTTACAAAGGACCATACCAATAGAATTAAATTTAACAGCATTTAGAGATAGTATTTATGCCCTTATAGATGCTATTTATGACGAATTAGAAGCTTTTTATAGTAAAAGTAATGAAATCAAGGTAACAAGGAAAGATGTCAAAGAATACTGCAAGGATATTTTAGAAAGCAATTAAACAGTTTATGAACAAAATATAAAGTTGGTGTTAGTTCGCATCTTTCTTATTATACGTAGTAACTATAAAAATTAAATAAAACTAACAATATTTTCAAAGCAACACTTAAATATATTTGAAAAAAATATTAAAAAAATATTAAAATTATTTTAAATATATCTTAAATCATAGTAGTACGATAATATCATAGAAAAAGCAAGAGAAGAACATTCAGAAATGGGTGTTCTTTTTTTACGTCTTAAAATAGTTATCCACAACATATTGTGGATAGTATGTATAACTAATACTATATATTGTATAACCTGTTTTGGTGTGACGGGCGGTGTGTAAACAACCTAATATCAAAATAAGGATGCGATAATATGATGTTGAAACCACCTATTAGTAGAATGGGAGGAAAAAGTAAATTAAGAAAGACAATAATAAGTATGTTACCTGAGCATATTTGTTATGTAGAATTATTCTTTGGAGCAGGATGGGTGTATTTTGGTAAGCAACCTGCAAAGGTTGAGGTTATAAACGATATAGATAAAGAATTAATAAATCTATTCAGAATGATAAAATATCATGCACCAGAAGTTGAAAGGATGCTTCAATATGATTTTTCGGGAAGGGACATATTTGAAGAATATAAGAATGAGAGTATAGGAAACCTTACAGAAATAAATAGAGCTGTAAGATTTTTATATTTGATAACGCAAAGTTTTGCAAGTAAGTGTGGTAATTATGGTTACGGGACAAACACAAAACCAGGACAGCAGATATTTTATACTGAAGTACTAAAAGATTTGAAAGTGAGGTTGAGTAATACTTATGTTGAAAACTTAAGCTTTGAAAAAATAATAGACAAGTATGACAGAGAATATACTTGTTTCTTTGCAGATCCGCCTTACTTTGAAACTGCAGGTTATGGTAATAACTTTAGAGAGAAAGAACATCTGTTACTTAGAGATAAGTTAAGCAATATCAAAGGCAAATTTATTTTAACAATAAATGATCATGAAAAAGTAAGGGAATGGTACGAGAATTTTAATATCAAAGAAGTAGAAGTAAATTATTCAGTATCAAGAGAACAGAAGGCTAGAGGTAAGTATAAGGAATTAATTATAACTAATTACTGAATTATTTACAATTAGTATTCAATATTGACATAGTGTTTTCATAAATAACAATTAGTATATAGGTATAGAAAGGTTTCCCCCTTTTTATCTATAAAGCATTTGGTTAATTCTAGGTGCTATTTTTTATGCAACAAATGGAATTATGGATAAAGGCAGTTATTGTTGTACATCAAGAAGCTGGTAATTTCAATAATAAAAAATTAGTCAAAAGAAGGAAATTACCTTTTAAATATAGAAGTACAGGGTTGAAAGGTGAGTGGGAGTATGGAAGAATATAAATTTGATTATGAGAATTTAATGAGTATATCTATTTTAGCAGCACAAATTAAAGCAATAGAAAAAGTACTACTGAAGAATGGGACAACTACAATAGAAGAATTGAAACAATACAGAAAAGAATGTTTAGAACCATTAATCAAAGCATGCAAAGAAGGGAAAATTGTAAGTGATAAATATATTAAATTACTTGAAGATAGTATATAAAATAATATGGAGAAAGAGAAAAATATGAAAATAGAGACTAGAGGTTGGTAATGTGATAGCATTATAGATCTACCAGATGTACTATATAAATTTATTATTAAGAGAACTCTTAATAGGGCTATTTTTCATACATACAAAACAATACGAATAACCAACTAGGGCAGGTGAGGTGATGTGCCAAGACAAAGGAGTCCCAATAGAGATAAGGCATTTGAGATTTATAAGGAACGTAATGGAAATATTAATAATAGGGAAATTGCAAAGATTTTAAATATCCCAGAAAAAACAGTTGGAGGATGGAAATGCAAGGATAAATGGCAGTATAAATTGAATGGAGTACTCCAAAAGGAAAAGTTAAAGAATACGGAGTACTCCAAACGTAGAAAAGGTGGTCAACCCAAAAATAAAAATTCAAAAGGTCATGAGGTCAGCGTGCCAAGAGGTAATAAAAACGCTGAAACTCATGGCTTTTTTTCTAAGATTTTTCCACCTGAAACAATAGATATAGTTGAAGACATTATGATTAAAAATTCTTTGGATATGCTTTGGGAAAATATAATAATTCAGTATACTGCTATAGCAAGATCACAAAGGATTATGAATGTTAAAGATCAAGATGATTTAACTAAGGAACTTAAAAGGGAAAAAGAATCAAGTGGGGATGCATCTGATAGCTGGGAGAAGGAGTATGAATTACAATTTGCTTGGGATAAGCAAGCAAATTTTTTACAGGCGCAAAGTAGAGCTATGGCAGAATTAAGAAATCTTATTAAGCAGTATGATGAAACGCTTCATGCTAAATGGGAATTGGCTACTGAAGAGCAAAAACTTAGGATTGAGAAACTAAAGGTCGATATAGAAAAAGTCAAATCACCTGAAAGTAATAAGCCTATAGAGGTAGTTATAAAGCGAAAGAGTGAGGAATAAAATGTATATTTGCATAGAATATGATGAATAAATATTTAAAATATCCTTGAAAATTGTATTATTATTCATAAAATACGGTAAAAACCGTATTTTTAGTGCATAAGCGGTGTATTGACTACGTAAAAATTTAATTTAACGCAATAATGAGGTGAACGAAAACATGATAGAAAAAGAAGTTAATCCAGCTTTTGAAGATTTTATTTTTGATTGGAATCACAAACTTTACTTTTTAGTTGGTGGTTATGGTTCTTCAAAAACTTATCATGTAGCTTTAAAATTAATTCTTAAGTTATTTCAAGAGAAACGTACAGCCTTAGTAGTAAGAGAGGTTTTTGATACTATCAGAGATTCATGTTATAGCTTGCTTCAAGAAATAGTTATTGATATGGAGCTAGAAGATAGAATAAAATTCACATCATCACCTATGCAAGTAAAATTTCCTAATGGTAGCAAGATAATATTTAAAGGCATGGATAAACCAGCGAAATTGAAGTCAATAAACAATGTAAGTATTATATGGATAGAAGAATGTTCAGAGGTTAAATATGAAGGATTTAAGGAGCTATTAGGGCGTTTAAGACATCCGAGTTTAACATTACACATGATACTTTCCACCAACCCTGTAAGCAAAAATAACTGGACCTATAAGCACTTCTTTAAAAACATAGGGTTAAATGATAAAGAGCTTTACCAAAACAAAATAGTAATAAAGAATAACACTTATTATCATCACTCAACTGCGGATGATAATTTATTTTTGCCCCAAAGTTACACGGAACAGCTAAATGAATTAAAAACATATGATGAGGATTTATACAGGATAGCAAGGCTTGGAAGGTTTGGTATTAATGGAACTAGAGTATTACCACAGTTTGAAGTTAAACTACATTATGAGGTATTAGAAGCCATTAACAACATTGGTAAATCTATTTATAGAGTTGGCATGGATTTTGGATTTGAAACCTCCTATAATGCGATTGTGAGAATGTGTATAGATGATGATAATAAAATACTTTATATATACTGGGAATATTATAAAAACCACATGACAGATGATAAGACAACAGTAGAAATAAGGGAGTTTATAAAATCTCAAGAATTGATTAGTGCTGATTCTGCAGAACCTAAAACTATTAAATATTATAGGCAACAAGGTTTTAATATGAGAGGTGCCAAAAAGCCTCCAGGTTCGAGACTCCAAAATACAAAGAAAGTTAAAAGATTTAAAAAGATAATTTGTTCCTCGGATTGTACAAATATAATAAGTGAGCTTAAGGAGTTAACTTATGCAGTAGATAAAAATAATGAAATGATTGAGGATAAATTTAACATTGACCCTCATACATTTTCAGCCATATGGTATGGGCTAGATGGTTACGAAGTAGCAGATATTAAAGAACAAAAGTATGCCAAAGAAATATACCAAAAGGGTTTAGGCATAAAGCAAGATATCAGATATAGTAAGAAAGGAGGTACAATATTTTGATAGAGTCAGTTAGAAACACATTATTTAATTTACCAGCAATAGAAAAAATAGAGCGAAGAGAAATGATGAAATATTATATATTTTACAAGGGTAAGTGTATAAACAAAGAACTTGCAAAGGAAAATAAAATATTTCTCGGACAAAGTTGGGAAACAAATGATAATGTTGATTATATGCCAACACAGGATATAAGAAACAAAGTTAAGCCTTTACTAAAAAAACAAGCTAGGTTCATGTTCGGAGCAGAACCAGACATACTGTTTAAACCTAATAATTTAAACGATAATGATTCCTGTGAAAATTTGAGACAATTTATTAATGATATATTAGAAGACAACCAATTCTGGAAAGAAACAAGGAAAGCTTTTCTAATGAGTACAATTAAGAAAAGGGTTCTCTTAAGAGTAGAAGCTAATCCAAAGTTACCTATTGTAATTAAGTATGAAAATATTGACGATTTTTACTATGACGAAAAGAATGGTAAATTACTTAAGGCAGTATTCTTCCAAGAAGATGATTCTAATGCATTAACAACTGATGATACAAAGAAAATATATTATATTCATACTTATTACTATGATAGAGCAAATGATTCTAGCCCTGTCACAGCCTTTTACAAGAAGGAAACATTCAGCAATGGAGAATTAGGCACACCGTCAGATTCAGTAGTACAAGACACAGGATTTGCTACTATACCATGTTGGTTAATAAAGAATGGTGGGGAATTGAATGATGATTTTGGAGAAAGTGATTTAGAAGATTTAGTTGATCCACAGATGTTATACAATAAAAAAAATTCTGATTTTGCAGATGCATTGAGGTTTCAAATGTTCGGGAACACTGCGATCATAGATGGAAACGCAGAAGATGTTGGCAATTTAAAGATAGCACCTAATGCAGTACTTGCAATTAAGACAGCAGATACAGCAGTAGACCAAGGAAGACAAGCAACTGTTCAAAGACAAGAGTATAACATGGGTAATTCTACAGCAGTTAATACATTTTTAGATAGGATAAGCAAAGACATGAGAGATATGTTAGATATGCCCGATATAAGTGATTTGGCAAGCATACCGAGTGCGAAGGCTATGAAATATCTATACAATGATTTAATTGCTAGATGTGAGGAGAAATGGAGTGATTGGGGTCCGATTTTCAAACAAATGATTGATTTTATAATCAATGCTGCACAATATAGCTATAACAACTTTAATAAAGCATGGCTTGGATTGGATTATACATTAGTATTTAATCATAACTACCCATTACCTGAAGACAAAGACGATAAAAAGACAATTGCAATGGCAGAGGTTCAAGCAAATGTTAGAAGTCATACATCTTATATCAAAGATTTCAGTGATACAGAAGATGCAGACGGCGAGTTTACAACTATAACAAAAGAGCTTAGTGATATAACAGCAGCAGAAAACGAACAAATGATGTAGGTGATCTTATGAATGAATATCAACAATTAGTTAAGGATGCGAGAAAGAAACAATTGGCTCTCACTACGGACCAATTTAATCAAATAAGAAGTTTATATAGTGATGTTGCAAAAGACTTGAAAAGGAAAGCCAATAAAGCTAACAAAGGAAGTCTAACCCAAGGGTGGCTAAAAGACTACAGAAAAGCCATACTAAGTGATATGAAGCAACTAAATAATACACTACAAAGTAAAATTACTGATGGTATAGGTGCTAGTGCCAACATTGCAAGTAGTGTTCAGCTAAGTTTCTTTGATAAAATAAATTTAAAGTATGGTTTAGGCATGGATAAGACTTTTAGGACTATGTTTTCCAACGTAAATATCGACACGGTTAAGGAAATGATAAACGGTGATTTTTACAAAGATGGTAAGGGTCTAAGTAAAAGAATATGGTTCACTGGAAGTAAGGTTAATGGGAACATTGACTATATAATTCAGCAAGGATTATTGGAGAAGAAAAGCGCTTATGATTTATCTAATGATTTACAGACATATGTTGATCCATATGCA
Organism: uncultured Clostridiaceae bacterium; assembly: GCA_963725425.1. Taxonomy (GTDB): domain Bacteria; phylum Bacillota; class Clostridia; order Clostridiales; family Clostridiaceae; genus Clostridium_I. The sequence continues at coordinate 200,556 of CAVRYJ010000031.1, read as the reverse complement.
CAGAAAGATTGGGACTGGAAGCAAGTATATCCCAATGCATCAGCTACAGTGGATTATTGTGCCCAAAGATTGGCTAGAACATCTATTACTCATGCTTATTCTTTAGCTACATTAAAGAGTTGTGAGAAGAATCCTTATGTAACTAAAGTTATGTGGCATAGTGTATTAAGTTCAAGGACTTGTGAGTTATGTTCTGATAGAGATGGGGAAACCTATACATTGGACGAATGTCCAGTAGATCATCCAAATGGAATGTGTTATCAAGAACCTTTGTTAGATAAGAGTATAGAAGATATAGGTTCAGACCTTGGAGATTGGGTAAATGGTGACAGTGGAAGTAACCCTATGTTGGATGATTGGTATGCTAAGTATGGTGATGAATTCAGTTCGTAAAATAAAGCAATCAGTAGTAAATAGAAGCTTAGAATTCTTAAAAATATTGCTAATTACAAAAGTTAAAAAAATGTCTAATCAGCTTAAATCACTAAATATGAGCTAATATGAATATAAGTATTTTAATAATTGGTCATTATAAATGTTATGTTTAGTATTGTGATATAAATCATATAGGGAGATGATAAAATGGGTGGAAAACCAAGTAAAGGTACAAAAGCAGACAAATGGTTAAAACAGAATAAAGGTAAATCAAAGTCTTAGAAATAGGGCTTTTTTATTTGCGGTAAAATCCATCTTTTTAGGTTTAGTTGCAGATGTAAAAGAACAATGTAATCAGCTCTATTACCGTGTCCAACACGTAAATCTCGAAATAGAGTAAACGGAAGGAGAACAAAATGCCAAAACTAAATGAATTGATAGGTGAAACAATATTCAAAACTTTAGAAGCAGATGTTCAGGCTAAATACAAGGATATTGATTTTGTAAATAGCACTGAATATGTCCCAAAAGAACGTTTCTCACAAGTAAATGAGGAAAAGAATGAGTATAAAAAGCAGATTGGTGAGAGAGATAAGCAACTAAGTGGCTTACAAGCTAAGGTCAAGGATAATGAAGCATTGACAAATGAAATAGCAGCTCTTAAAGCTACAAATGAGACTGCAAAGACAGAGTATGAGAGCAAGATCACAAAGATTCAGCAAGACACAATAATTAATAATGCCTTAAAAGGTAGCAAAGCAAAAGATATTAAGATACTAAGATCTCTGATTGATGCTGACAAAATAAAAATCAATGGTGAGGAAGTAGTTGGACTTAATGAACAGATAGAAGCTATTAAAAAAGAAAAAGATTATCTATTTGAGAAGGAAGTACCAGGCACTGGTTCATTTGCTACAGGTGGTAAAGGAGCAGACCAGTCTCCTGTACAACTTGGAGAAAAACTTGCAAAACAGAAGGCTGCCGCAATGGTAAATACAGAAGAACAAAATAAATTCTTTAAATAGAGAGGGGATTAGACCATGAAACAGAGTAGAACACCAATTTCACATTCACAAGTAAATATTTTAAAATATGACCAAAACTTTCAGAATGTAGGTATCAAGGTTACAAAAACAGTAGCCACATTAAATACTGATGGAGTATTGGTAGCAGGAACAATAGTAAATAGTGTAGGTGCAACCGTAAATGATGCTACGGCGTATGGAATTGTATATACAGACAAAGACTTTACGAACTCCACAGGTACGGAAGTAGTTCCAGTAACTATATTCGGATTTGTCGATTCAAAAGTTTTACCAGTAGCACCATCCGCAGCAACAATAACAGCGCTTAACTTAATTAAGTTTTTATAGGAGGAATGACATATGACTTTACAGGAGTTTATAAACGCAGCACAAATTGCTTTATATATTCAAAACTTACCACCAATGACAACGATAGATAAGACTTTGTTTCCTAGCTCTAAACAAATAGGTACAGAGATTGAACTCGCTAAAGGTTCTAAGAAAAGCCCCGTTGCACTAAGAATGTCTAGCTTTGATGTGGGTGTTAAATCAAGGGCATTGAGTGCTGACCTGAACATTGATAAAAAGGAAATGCCTTTTTTCAAAGAATCAGTAAAAATCAAAGAGAAAGACAGACAATTTTTGATGCTTGCAATGAGTTCAAATAACCAAAACTTAGTGGAGCAACTTACTTCACAAATTTATGACAATTATCAAAACCTAGTGGATGGTGCTGAGGTCCAAATGGTGAGAATGAGAACACAGTTACTACAGACTGGTCAAATTAATATAGTTACTGAAGATGGTGATATTGTGGTTGATTATAATATTCCAATAACACATAAAGAAGCTTTAACAGGTACGGGTACATGGGATAATGCTACAGCTGACATAGTAGGTGATTTAATTAGATGGTCAAAAGTATTAACAAATGATGGATATGGTAAGCCTACACGAATATTGATGACAGACATAGTATTAGGCTACATTAAAGGCAATACAGCAATAAGAAATGAATTAATGGCAAGAAACTTAGGTGCTGTAATAATGACAGACAATGACGTTATTGATTATCTAAACACTAAGCTTGGATTAAGTGTTGGAATACTTAATGGCATCTATGTTGCAGAAGATGGAACATCTCACAATTACTATGATGATACTTATGTTAGTTTAATTCCAGATGGTACTTTAGGTAATACCGTTTATGGTACAACTCCTGAGGAAGCTGATCAAATATATGGCACTGGTAAATTAGATACTGCAATTGTAAACACTGGTGTTGCTATAACTACTATGTTAAAGGAAGATCCAGTTACTGTTGAAACAAAGGTATCTCAATTAGGAATACCAAGTTTTGATAGAGCAGATGAATGTTTCTTCGCAACTATAAAATAAGGATTATAAGTAATAATTGTACATTAAATTTGTTTTGTACAGTTATTACTATTTGGGGATACGATTTTAGACCATATTTGTAGTTGTAAGGGGATTTAGGATTTTCAAATCATATACATTTTGCAATAAAATCTAAAATCATAAAGTCCATTTTTCTTTGAAATACTTGAAATATCTATGCAATATGATATATGAAAATACATTAGAAAGGATTGATATAAGTGGCTAGTAAAGCAGTAGAAAACGTTGAAGAAAAGAGAGAAACAAAAGTGAAAGCTCTGATAAATTTAAAATATGATACAGATATAGTTAAAAAAGATGAAGAATTTTTAATAAGAGAAACTGATCTAAAGGAATTGCAAGATAGAAAATATATAAGTTATACAGAACCAGTTACAATAATGGATCAAGTTCCTCCAGCTAAATAAGAGGTGACTTTATGACAAACTTAGAAATATTAAAATTTAATCTACAAGAGAAACAATATCCATACTTTGAGGATGCTGATTTACAATCACTATTGGATATTAGCAATGATGATGTAAGCAAAGCAACGTATAAAGGTTGTTTGATGAAGGCTAATGCAGATGATGCGCTAACACTATCAGGAATAACCTTAAGTAGTAATAGAGAATATTGGTTAACACTTGCAAATGATTTTAAGCCAGCACAGCCCTACGCTATTTCTTTAAAAAGAAGTGATGAGATATGATATGGAATGAAGCTAAGAAACAGAAAATAAGAGATTCACTTACTAAAAAGCTTACTCCATTCATGCAAGAAGTCATTATATTAAAGCAAGATAAAAATATGTTTGGGAGTAAAACAGACAACCTAAAGGTATGTACTGTAAATGGGTATTACCATACAGGGACATCAGCAATAGTAAACACTTTAACGGATTCATCTAATATAAATTCAACATATCAGGATAGATTCTTGTTGATAGTAGATGACAATTCGAGATTAATTCAAGAGAAAGATTATTTTACTCTTAATGGAATTACTTACACGATAGTAGATATGGGCAATTCACAGGATATTGTTTTCGATACTTCTTTATCAAGAGAGGTGTAATTATGGATATAAAAATTGATGCAAGCGAAGTACTTAAAAATCTTGCTAAAGATGGCGCATTAATGAATAAAATTAAAGCTAGTGTTGGACTATATTGTGATAGTACAGGAAAGGCTATGCAGGGGTATGCACAGACAAATGCAACATGGAAAGATAGGACAGGAAACGCACGCCAAAGTATTCAAGGTGGATTTAAATGGGATGGTGACGTATGCAACACCTTTGTATCGGGGAATATGGACTATTCACCATACTTAGAATTAGCGCATGGCAAGTCTTCACAGGACGAAGGTATCAACATGGAAGTTCCTCCGACATTTGCACAACTTGAATTAGGAAATGAAGGGAAATATGCAATACTACGCCCAACTTGTAGGTCATATGCGCCAAAGTTCCTTAGCGGTATGAATAACTTTTTAGATAAAATAGGGTGATTTTATGACAGAAACGAGTTTTGAATGTGTAGTAGGAGATAGTTTAGCAGATTATTTGAATGGAACTTATAAACCTCGTACCGTATGGGAAAGGGTTTATTTGCATTTAAAGAGTAATTCCATAGATGTATATTCTCCTAGCCAACACGCAGGGAAATGTGTAAGCCCTTATGTAGTATTAAAGAATACAGGAATTATAGGGGATAGTGGAAGTAATCAAATTGGTTCACAAACTATAGACATTTTGTTATATTCGCCTGCTACAAATTACGAAGATTTAGAGCCTTATACCACACAGGTACAGGGCTTATTAAGCAAGCTGAAAGAGTATATAAGACCTACAGGCAATGTTACATCTATTACTACAGATGACATTGTAAAGGCTTATACACAAACAATGGAATACAAAACATTCCAAAAATTAAGGAGGTAATATAATGGCTGATGTAGCAGAAAGTATGCCAATTGCAAACATCGTACTTGGAGAAATTATAAATGAAACTACAAACGAGTCTTATATTTTTGATACAGCAGAAAAGGCAGATATTAAGCCCGATTTAAGTAAAGGGAAAGAAGACATATTAAGAGTTAAAGATAGAATAATTGCTATAAATAGGACTTTAGATATATGCATAGGCTACACAACACAATTAACAGATAATACATTCAATTTGGCAACTATTGCACTAGTAGATGGTGGGACAATAGGTACTGACGGTAATTACCAAGGTGCAGAAGTTGGCAAAGTAGCAGTTAGAACGCCTTATACATTAAATCTATATAGTGAAGAAAAAGATTATGATAGTTCAACAACTCGTTATGTAAAATTTAGCTTTATGCATAACCTAGGAACACCAGTTGAATATAAACTCGAAGATGGGAAGTTCTATGTACCTGAACTTAGTTCGACAAGTAGACCTAAAAAGGGTGAAAAACCTGTTTATATAACGTATGTAACTGCTTTACCAGATGGAACAACATCAGGTGGAGACGTACCAAGTATTCCAGTAGCTACAATCCCAAGTGCTACAACTCCAGGAGTTTCAATTGGTACAGATTATAAAGTAACATGGACATTCTTAGATGCCATAAACACAGATGATGCAGTTGCTGCAAACTTTATAGTAACAAAGAATTCAGATGGCTCAGTTTTATCGGGAAATGTAACCATAGATGGAACAGGAAAAATAGTAACATTTGTCCCAACAACAATCAGTCATGCAACAACTTATACAGCTAAGTCTTTACCAGTTAGAAAGGCTGATGCAAGTGGGAATACAACAGCTACTACAACTGTATTTACTACGATTTTATAGGAGGATAATTATGGAAGTAACAAGTATTGAAGAACTAAAAAAGAACAGCACAGAGGTAATAGGATTAAGTCCATTTGCAGGAGATAAACCATTTTATGCAAGAGTTAAAGGTATATCAATTTTAGGCTTATGTAGCATGGGTACAATACCCAACCAATTGTTAGGCGTAGCAAGGAGACTATTCTATCAAGACAAAATAGAGCAGATTGATTTAAAAGAATATGGAAAGATTATAGATATAATTTGTGACAATACATTGCAAGAACCTAGCATAAAACAATTGAAGGAAATAGGTTTAGAACTCACAGATACACAAAAAATTGAGTTGTGGGCATATAGTCAACGGGGTGTAGAAGGATTAAAATCCTTTCGTAAGCTCACAAAGACTACTATCGATTCTAGTAATGGCAAAGACGTACAAGCAGAGACCAAGCCAACTATTAAACATACAAAGTGAGTATGATGCATTTTGCTTTGACGAAGCTTGTAGCTATATCATAAGTGAATTATCGCAAGAAAAGCCTAAAACACCAAAGTGGGCAGATGAAGATATCACAGAAAAGAATGAAGACACTCTTAAATGGATTGCACTACATAATAAAACTTTGTAGGTGCTAGAAAGGGGGTGTGTCAATGATAAGTGCAGGAACTGTTATGGCTAAGATGGGACTTGATATGTCTAGCTTTAACAGTGGAATAGATTCGGTTGGTTCTAAATTAAAAGGTGTTGGAACTTCTGTAAGTGGCATTAGTGGAGTTGCAACAGCAGCTATAGCAGGAGCGGGAGTAGCAGCACTGGGAGTTTTGAAAAGTTCTGTTACTCTTGCAGAAGGAGCACAAAAGACAACTGCAAATTTGGAACAAACAATTAAGAGTACAGGCGGAGCCGCAGGGTTAACAGCAAAACAAGTTGAAGATATGGCAGATAGTTTTACAAAGACTACTACATTTTCAAAAGGGACCATAGAAGCAGGACAAAGTATGCTTCTCACATTCACTAAAATAGGTAAAGATGTGTTTCCTTCTGCTACACAGGCAATGCTAGATATGTCTCAAAAGATGGGAACAGACCCACAACAAACCGCAATTCAACTAGGCAAGGCTTTGAATGACCCCGTCAAAGGTATAACAGCTCTTAGTAGAGTTGGAGTAACATTTACAGCACAACAAAAAGCACAAATAGCAGCAATGGTAAAAGTGGGGGATACAGCAGGAGCACAAAAGGTTATAATAGCGGAACTTAACAAGGAATTCGGTGGTCAAGCAGCAGCTGCCGCAGGAACATATGCAGGAAAAATGAAGCAAATGGCAAATTCGATTAATGCAACTAAGGTTGCAATTGGTACTGCATTGCTTCCAACTTTACAGATATTATTAAAGAATTTTGTTGCTGTTTCACAACCCATTGCTAGTTGGATACAAGCAAATCCAAAGTTAACAGCTGGAATATTAAGTGTTGTTGGCGTAATGGGAACATTAGTAGGTGGTATAAGTGTAGTTACCAAAGCATTTAACGCATTTAAATCAGTGGCAACAGCTATTAATGTGGTTAAAACATCATTTACAGGATTGAAAACAGCGTCAAGTATCTTCTCAATATTACCAGCATTAATGACACCTGTTGGCATTGGAGCATTGGCAATTGCAGTTGTAGCAATAGCAGTAATTGCAAACTGGGGTAAAGTAGGACCATTTTTCACTAAACTTTTTAATGACGTAAAAGGTGTAATTGGGGGATTCGGAACATTCCTTAAAAACTCAGTTGATTTTTGGGAAAATATATTCTCAACAGATGCTAAAGGTATAGGAGATATATTTTCTAATCTTGGTAAAATTATGCCTGGCATTGGTAAAAATATAATAAATGGATTCGTGAATGGAATAAAGAGCAAGTTTGATGAGGCAAAGAAAGCAATTAAATCATTTGCTACAGGTGTAGGAGACACTTTCAAAATCATACTAGGTATTCATTCACCATCAACAGTTTTTGCAGAGTTTGGTATGAATACAGGGCAGGGATATATAAACGGTATTACAGGTATGGAAAGCCCTATTAAGGCTAAATTATCTAATTTAGCAAATGGAATTAAAAGTTTAGGAGATACAAAACCTAATTTTAGTGGAATGGATGGTGTAGCACTTAGTAGTTACGGTGGTTCTCATAGTTCTGGCACACCAACTAATATGCAAAAACAAATGGAGTTTAAGCCAACTATAAATATGTATATTAAGATTGCAGATACAGGAGATAAGGGCACACAACAATTAACAGGAGAGCTTAAAAACATGGCGAAAACATCTTTAAAGGATACAATGACGGATATGTTTACAAAAGATGCATTCAGACTTTAGGAGGTAGATTATGGATTATAATGAACCAAAATTATATGCAGATGGCAACTTAATAAATTGTACAATAACAAATTATAAACCTCCTAGACCTGTTATTCAAAGGATAGCAAATAAACCGCTAAATGGGTATAGCAAATTTCAAATTGTGGGTCAATGTGACACACTTATAACATTTACAGTTGTCTTTAATATAGAAACTATGGATGATGTAAATGCATATAAAAGTTTTATGAGTAGTTATAATAAAGAATTTACTTTTATAGATGAATGGAATAAATCATATACAGGTTTTTTACAGGGTGATTGGGATATGGCAAGTCCAATCGAAGGAGATGTTTATTATATTGGAGTAGAAATGCTATGTCCTTGTGATGTAGGGGGTGTTTAAATGGGCTATACCGAACCAACTTTTCAATTATTAAAGTATAGTAAACACGGAGTTGATAAAATTTTAAATGATATTCCAGATGATCTTACCCAATATGTTATAGATTTAAAAACTAATAGAAGGTATGGAACGAATATAGGGAGTGCAGATGTAACATTCAATAATATTCCCCATATGTTTAAATCAAGTCCTATCACAATTGGTGGTTCGCTCTTAATTGATAATATGGATAAAGTTCAAGTGTTAATCAATGGTGTGCCTCAGTTCACAGGATTTCTAACAGACTATGACACAAGTGCAGATAATAAAACAGCAGTTGGAACTATACAAGATATGCTATGTCTTTTAAAAAGAGGTATAAACTTATATCCTATGCCATCTTTTAAATATACAAATGTAAGTGCTATAGAAGTTATACATACACTTGCAGGGCTTGCAGGAGTAACAATTAATATAGCCGCCAATGTAATTAATAATGATTATACGATAAGTGAGACAACACTAGAAAGTGGCTCAATTCCATATGATATTATTTCAGAAATTTGTGATTCTCTAGGGGCTATGCTATTTAGTACAAAAGATGGAATAATCAAAATTGAATTGTTGTATGATGGTACAATACCAACTACGCTAGACTTTGATTATGATGATGTAAATCATGTAACAACAGGTGATAGGAAAATACAATCATCTTTATTATATCCATCCATTTGGGTATCAAACAATGATGATACAGGTGTAAACAAAGGGTTTATGTTTAGGGATATAAATATGTTCCATTATGTTAATGATTGGGATAGTGTTCTTAAGGTGGATAGTACCTTTGCAGTAAATAAAAATGCTTCACAAAATATAGCATATTCAAATTTTATGAATATGTGGAGAAGTTCATCAACAGGTGATTTTACATCTGCAAATGGCAACAAAGATATGGATGTAGGAAATATTGGGAAGGCTTACTACGACGGTGACATAGGCACGTATTTAGTAATAGGATTGACTACTGAATTTAATAAAACCACAGGGTATACAGATTCTTTGGAAATTCAAGATACTACGTTAAAGCCTAGTCTTGAAGTTGTAGGGCAAATGACAGAATGTGCAACGCTAAGACAACAAATTATTGACCAAATTAGAAAATATGAAGGTGTTCCATTCGAGCCAGGGGCTTACTACAGGCAGGATCAAGGTGAATGGGGAATGGTAGATGAAGCTTTAATAACTCATGTATTGATAGATTTAAAGATGCGTACAGCTGACCAGCTTACAACTAGCCAAGATGTAATAATGCATGAATGGTGTATACCTATAACTGAGGCACAGCTTAAACCAGGGGACATTTTTACATGGAACAATGATTTACACGAAATGGGATGGTACATGGGAAATAGAGTAATTTGCGAAGTATGGGGCAGTATACTTGCTAATAATACAGAAACGGCTATGAGAAAGCATGGATATGTAGTGAAAGAAATCCCAATACCTGATTATTTACATCCAGTAGCTTGGAGATTAAAGGAGTTGGAAGCCTGTGGCTAATCGTTTTAGGGACTTTAGTAAGCCCATTAAAATTATATTTGAAAGGCTTGTTAAAAAGTTAGAAATAAAAGGAGCCTTTGGTGGAGGCACTGGTGGAGGTGCTTCTGTATCACAAAAACCAATTATAACGCTTGATGAATACCCATGCGTTTTGATAAGAGACAGTACCAATAGAGTGATAGAAATTGATTACGGTTCAGCACTTGGAACTGGTTGGCAATGGAAACAAGAAATAATAAGAGATAGTTCAGGCATAGTTCAAGGTGTAAAAGAAACATTACCCGATGGTGGCGGAACGATTACTTTATACAGAGATACAGACGGAAAAGTAAATAAAGTTGATTATTTGTAAGAAGGTGTTTTATGGGATTACCAAGTTATGTAATTAATTTTGACGAATTAGTTAATGCATTAAAAGATTATTTGACAAATGGAATAAAGGTTGATATCCCAAGTGTAACAGTGTCTACTGCTAATTTAGAAAGTATACTAAGCGATATAGAAAGCAAAATACAAGGAGTAGACTACAACCAGTTAATTGCGGCACTTAATGCTCTTGGGGTTAAACTAGATAGTCTAGGCAATAATTTAGGATTAAGTGGTACACAAAAGGTACAAGGTGAAATGTTGCAAATACCTGCATCCGTGGGACAATATTCAATAAATTTTCCTATACCTGCGAGTGGAAGTTTAACTGATGTAACTTATTCGTTGAGTGCGTGGAATTATCAAGATACATGGGATTTAAGTGTTGGAGGTGTTCAATTATTTACGAATGTTACAACCAAAGAATATGGAGAGAATAAGCATTTTGAAAACTTTTATAAAACTAATTCGAGTGATGTGATTACCCTTACTTATAACAACAACAGTGGTTCAGCTAGAATTCTATGGGCTGATTTTGCTGTATTGGAGACATGATGGATAATGATAATATAGCACGTTACGTAATAAATTTTGATGAACTTGAAGGATTGCTTAAGCATATAGTTCTAAAAGATATTAGTGATGCTATACTGGAAAAATATCCTCAATTAGATACAAAGAATATAGAGGATATGCTTTCAGACTTAGAAGATTTATTGCCTAGTGTAAAATATAAAGAACTTCAAAATAGAATCTATAATCTTATAAACTATAAGCAGGAAGGCACACAGAAAATAAAAGGTGGCACACTAGATATTCCTGCAATAGAAGGTGATTATCCTATTGATTTTGCTTTCGACAATGATATTTTTATTACTGGAATACATTTTAATCAAACTGGTTGGAAAAAAGAAGATAAATATAGCCTTGAAATAAATAAAATAAAAATAATTAACGGTGCATATACAAAAGAAATAGGAGAGCATAAACACTTTAATACTTATTATAAAGTTAATGCTAATACTCTTATTTCTTTTATTTTGCACAATATTAGCGGAAATAGTAGACAGGTCACCGCAGATTTAGAATATATAGAAGCTACAACTTCAACAAAAATAGGGAATATAGGAATAAATGATATTAAAAATGATTGGGATATAGCGGTTGTAATGAATTGGGAAACAGGTGCAGTGGATTTGGATTTACATGGATTTATTGGAGATAAACACGTATGGTATAGCAACAAAGACATGGAAGGATTTCACTTAAACTTTGATTTTACAGAACATGAAACTAACATGAATCCCGAAATACTTAGTGTAAAAGGATATAAAGATAGTAAATTAGATATATTCATACATGATTTTAATGGGAAAATATTGAACAATCCTGCAAATATAAAAATCTACAGCAAGAAGCCTTATGGGAATATACTACTTAAAGAAATTAACATAAATATAGTGAATGATAAAAGCTATTTACAAGGTATTTGTACTATAGATTTAGGTACTTTAGAAGTTACAACCTTAAATAAAAAAATCAATACAATAAATGGAGGTGTCTAGCATGGCAATAACAGAAGATTTTTATTATGTCGAAGGAAATGCGAGTGTAAAAACTTTAGTGAGTACACTCGTAACAGAAATCACACAAAATGCAGGAATTTATAAGTGGGACTTGATATATCCTAGTAACATAAATCAGATAGGAGTAAGTGCAACAGGCACGCCTATAAATTTAATAACAGATAAAAGTGTAATGTCAGATTCATCAATACAAACTGTTTTTACTCCAACAACTCAAAATGATACTTGCATATTAAAGGCAAGCACAAGTTACGGAAAAACCTTTTATCTAAAAATTGATAGAGTAGCGAGAGAACTGACAACCGCAGAAAATCTGGCAATAGCCTTATTTAAAAGCTCACACAGGCAAGGTACTGGTGACGGTGGTTATATTACTAGAACAGATGCACAAGTCATACAATATATGTCAAGTACACCTATAGGTACATATAGCAGTTATGTAAGTGCTATGACGGCAGGACAATCATTAAATAACATAAGATTACAAATAGCAACTGAACTTAATGCAACTGGTGATGATATAAATATAGATGCTACTATACAGGCAGAATATAATTATAGACTTGCATGGTATAGAAATCTACAGCCAGAAATAAAGGACTTTTTACCCATACAGTATTGGATTAATGTTACCAAAGATAGTATCAATCTTGTATTAAGAGGTGATCCAAGTGCGGATGTAGCACCCTATGAAAACTATTTAACAAGTTATGCTTACATCGGAGCGTTAAAGCCAGTGGAAGACAGTGCATACACGGATGATATATACAATTTTGGTATAACTACTTCCTCAGATTTAGAACCAACATACAGTAACCCATATGGTGAGAGAACAGCCACAGGAGTAACTGATATGTGCATGATTGCAAATAAAATAGGGATGCCATATCAACCTCACTATCCTTCTTTTTATTCTACCAATCCATTTATGGATAAGTGCAATGTGGAAGGTTCTCGGTGGAACCATAAAAAGCACCAATTTAGTGACATTACGTTGGTTCATCCCGTGGATATGGAAAGAGGGAAAATGATTAATGTTTTGGCAGGAGATGCATCAAGCATTTATGATATGGACAAATTAGTTTATGCAAAAGATACAGATGCAGAAGAAAATTATAAAAAGTTTAAGATCACAGCACCATTTAACTTTTTAAATAATAGTGCAAATATAAATTATTGTGTTGCCATTAGATGTAATCAAGCAACAGCTTAGGAAGTGATTAAATGCCCTTGTATGCAATCCCCTTGTGCGATTTTAAGTATGCAGGTGATGTTTATTCAGAAACATTTAAATATGATACTAGAGCTCAAGTTTCAACATTAGTAAAACAAAAGTTGCTTAAAGATAGTGATATAAAAGAGATACAAAAGAATACCAATAAACTTATTATGCAAATTAAAGGTACGAAAATAATTAAATATAATAATAAACTTATGCACATTTATAACCGTAATATTAGTAAATATATTCCTAAAAACTTAGCAACAAATGATAGGAATATGAATAAATATGTTCTTAAAAACTTAATGATAAATGATAGAAAAATAAATATGTATTCTAATATTTCTCTTGAAGATTTAAGAAACACAGTAATAAATATGAAAAATGTAATTGAAGCTGAAAATATAGCTAATGATGAAATAGCTATAGTAAAAGATAAAGAGCTACAAGAACCTAATTATAGGGAAATGAATAAAACTAGCACAGTCCAATATTTAAATAGAGAACTATTACCTCTTAATCTACCTACAAATAGTATCTACGTAAATGGGTCAAGCAAAAAAGAAGTTGAAAAACATAACACTGTAAAATTTACAGAAATTAAAAGGATAAATTTAATTAACAAGTCCTCAGAAAAATATTTTAATGCTGATCAAATTATTGAAACATATCTAAATACAGAGAGATTTATTAATAGAGATGATACAAGAGCTGTAAGCAAAGATAATTGTAAACTTACCCAAAGAAGCACATTAAGTAATATAGATATTGGGGATTTTGTAACTAGGTTAAAAAATGATACAGCTAGAGAAATGGGAAGAAACAATAGAAAAATAATTATGCATAGACTAGGTGCAAGTAACATCATGGATACTTTACAAACTAAACTTTTATACAAACATAGTAAAGAATTTGATGTGAACTCAATTACCTATAGACTAGCAAGAATAGCCATTAATCATATGTTTAAACTTACTGCAAAACCATTAAATAGATTTACAGATAAAAAAATTTATATTAAACAAGTCATTGGATTAAATAGAGAAGCTTTTGTAAAAATAAATAAACTCTATGAAAAATATTTAAAAGATGTAACATTAATAGATATTTATTGCCAATCAGAAAAAAGCATATTAGGTAGTACAGTTACTAACATATTTAATAGTAAAAATTATGCTCTAAACAAATTTAGTCAGGGCATTTATAAAGAAGGCAATCACAATAAGTTTATAGAGATTACTAAACGTTGGTGGTGGTTAAATCCTACTGGAGCAACAGATAGTATAATAATTCCCAATAAAGATTTTGATTATGACAGTGATTTATTAAACAACAAAGAGTTTGAATACTTGAGGTTTATTAATCATCCAATATCTTGGGGTTCAGATTTTGGCTTATATGAGTACCCTATAAGCATTGAAATTATGATAGATTTAGTTAACATTTTGCTGGAAATATGGCACGGTAATGTACAAGGGTGGCTATGTTGCACGGATAAAGAATCAATGCAATTTTTAATGGAGATTTTATACGATTGGTATAGTTTAGATACTTCAAAACCTAGCACAGATTATTATAGAGCTTATAGGTGGATTAGGTGGGAATCTGAAAAGGTATATTTTTTGAACCTAGATAATGGGTTGCAAGCCATTGGAGTGCTTATAGCTAATTTAATAGACTATTTAAAGCAACATCATTTTAATATAGCACCAATATGGAGAAATCCAAAGGTTATGGATATAGAAAGAAGCTTCAACAGGTCACCTGAAAATGGGGACTTAATGAGAGCTTTAGATAAAAATAAAGGCAAAAGACATTATTATATAAAATAGGAGATGATATTAATGGAAATTCCAAGTAAAATAGATTTTAAAAATCCAAGACAAAGAGAATGGGGAATTATTCAAGGTGGAAGTTTGGTGCAACTTAATTATGGTGGTACAACCGATTCTACAGGGGTAGCAGTAATTAGTTATTCAACTAATTGTTATAGTGACATGTTAGAACAAGCAAAAATAATATTAGCAAAAGGGACAGGCTCCGTCAATATACAAGCCATCGAATTTATACCTTATGATTATCTAATGCAGCCAAGGTCTTAATTATGAAACTAATAAAAGTTAAAGATGGATTACTGGAAGTTGAGAATTTTTTCTTAACTTCTTCTTTTGGTGATTTTGCAGGGAGTGCCAATGTATCAAGATCCGTAAATAAAGTAAGGCTAATAAGCAATAGTAATATAGAAAGAGCTTTTAATTATAATGAATTTGTTATTGAGGTTGAGAAAGATAATTTTAATGCTATGGGAGCAGATGATTATTCTATATTCTATTTAGGAAATGAAAAGTATACTTTTGGGATAAGGGATAAGAAACAAACTGAACAACATAAGTTTTTGAAGATACTAAAGCAAGATAGCTATATACAAGCTTATACGAGCGATGATGGTATAACTTATACAAATGTTGGTGGTATGAATTTCACAGATGCAACCACTAAACAAGGCTTTGAAAAGAATTCTAGCGAGGAGTTTATATTAGATAATTACAAAGTATATGTTAATCCTTATGTTACCATTCAAAATTTTAGTGATGGAACAATATGTGAGCTTTATGATTCTGGTGATAATTTATTAAAAACGAGAACTTTTGACAGTAGCCTTGAATGTAAAGTGTTTTTAGATGCTAATATTCAAGGTTATTTTATTTTTAAGGATGCTACAGGTACACAAATATATAAATCAGATTTGATGGATTTAGCTTATGGAGATGTATATGTCTTAAGTCCTTACTTGCTTGAAATAATTTACAATGGTTCAGCAGTAACAAACACAAATCCAGCTTTATTAAAAGATTTGGATGAAAGCATAACAATTAAAAATATAGATACAACAGATTATACAGGGCTAAATATAAGTATACAGACTATAAGTGATGATTTAATCCAACTAAGTTTAGACGGTATAACATACTCAAGCGTTGTAACTTTAGATTTAGTGCAAGGACAAAGCAAAGACATATTCGTGAAGATTACTAAAAGTTCAGATAATCATAGTTTTTCTGTTAGAGATTTTCAGCTTGTAATAGATAAGTAGGTGAGATAATGAGTGAGTTTTTTAGCGTAACACTAGGTGATGGTATTGTCATGGATGATAAACAAGTATCGAGATCATCAACATGGAGCAGTGAACAGATACTTGAAGAGATATTAAACCATACACAAGGAAGTTCTTCAGGGGGTGAAAGTTTGAAATATAGAGAAATTAATGACGTTATTAATTTAAATCATGGAGATGAAATTACAAAAGACTATGACTTAGGAGATAATACAATTATAGTAACAACTTTATATTTGGACATACTTGATGGGAGCAATTTTAGATTTCAAATTTTAGATAAGTCTAATAATGGGTTCATTTTGTATGATTCTGACAAAGTAAGTCACTATACAGATAGTGTTTTTATTCCTTATATAGATAAGGATTCAGATACAAACAAATTGCATGTCAAAGTAACAAGTTATAATTTAAACTCACAAGCAAGTTTAAATATTAAGATTTTAGGATTGGAGATACAGAAAAATCAATAAGATAGAATTTGTAACTAACTATAATAAAATTATGAATGATAGTACTTTGTCTGATGAAGAATTTTTATACTAAATGGAATTTACGAAAGTACATTGAAATTTTATCGTATATATTTAGGACAATAAAAAGGTGATGATAATATTATGTTAATTAAAGGTACATGTCAAAAACAAAATTTAATGCAAGCTATACATGATGCTATTTTGTCTCCAGGTTCAAACTGGACGGAAGTATCGAGTAATAACGTTAATGATTTCAATATGAATTTGGGAATGGGTTCTGATGGTTGGGTATTCAAAAGCCCAGCTATAGGTACAAAAGCACAAAATATATTTCTTACAATAAAAAGTCAAGATTTTAGTCTGGCATATTCCAGCATTATATTGTTTTGTTTTTCTGAAAATTATGCTCCAAGTGCAACATTGGGTCAAAATGGTACACATGTAAATAAAAACGGTACTCAATGGCAAATGTGCAATAGTTCAACTGGAGCGGATTCCAATTTCTTACCAACCGATACTATAGAATATTTTATTGATATATTGGATCATAGAATTTTAATAGTTATCCAGAAAAAATCTGTAACACTGAGTAATTATCCACAATATATTTATTTAGGATATCCTGATTTAAAAACCAATTTAGAAGGAACTAATATCAACCAATTAATGTTTGGGTCTAATTTAACCCAAACGACTACTGCTAATATGTGTTTTTGGTTTAAAAACTCAAACTCAACAAATCCCTATTGGAAGTATGCAACAACTTCTGTAAATTTAAACTCAAATAATCCTACTCCTATGGGTTTGTACTTAATGAGTCCAGCTTATATATCGGGTGATGGCGTAACAATTCCAAACTTTGGATTAATTGGTGTACTAGAAGGAATATACTTTTTACCAGCTACTAATGTTATTAATGGAGATATACTTCAAGTAGGTTCTGACCAATATCAAATATTTAATTTGGCTCAATGGACACTCCGTAGTTCTGTGCAATCAACTATAATTGCAATTAAGATAAGTAATTAGGGGGATTTTATATGGCAATATATAAAGGCTCAATTGTAGCTTATAATAACAAAATATTAGCTACAAGAGGTCATAATCTTGGTAACGGTCAATGCATAGCAGCATCAGAAATAAAAAATGGTACAGTTGCTGTAAGGGCTAGAAACGCTGTAAACACTGCTAATTTTAATGCCACTGTTTTCCATAGGATACCTAAGGAACATATAGTAAATAAATTAGCTGGAAAAAATATTTTATTATAAGGTAGAAATTAGAATGATGACATCCAATGATGAGCAATAGTTTTTCTAAAAAATTAATTTTAATCAATGGGGGTTTTGAAATGAAAATAGGGGATATAGGACTGGACAAAGGGAGAGAGTGGATTAGCAAAACAATAGAGGAATTTGAGAATAGCAAATATTCTCATGCAACAGCTTATGTAGGGAATGACACTTTAATTGAAGCATACGGATTTAAACCAACTGGGTATGTGCCACTTAGTAAGTATAAAGGACAATTAGATATATTTACATGCGACAATTTAACAGATGTACAAAGAATAGGAATAAAAGATTATTTAGATAAGCAAGTAGGTAAACACTATGATTATCTATTGATCTTAATTGAAGCAATAAGATACGGTCTTCACATTATATTACCGTTTAAGGAACCTTTTCATAGTCATATTTGTAGCACTTTGGTGGCAGATGCGTATGAATCAGTTGGAGTCGATTTGTGTCCAGGCATTAAGTATCCAAGCCCAGCGGATTTAAGTAATTCAAAACTATTAAAAATGACCGAAAGTTTGTAAAAGAGGTGAACTATGAAAAGACAGGTATTTAATGCAGTTATAGCAGGGTTAGGAGGAATATGCACATATCTATTTGGTGGGTGGGACACTCCTTTAAAAGTATTAGTAATATTTATGATAATTGACTATGGGACTGGACTTACAAGTGCAGCAGTGCAAAATAAATTAAATAGTAAGATAGGTTATAGAGGCATTGCAAAGAAGGCATCTATATTGATAGTTCTTATTGTTGCAGTGCTTTTAGATAGGCTAATAAATAATAATGTGTGGGTTTTCCGTACCCTTGTTTGTTACTTTTACGTAGCAAATGAGGGTATTTCTATTTTAGAAAACTGTGGCAAATGTGGAGTGCCATTACCTCAGAAACTACTAAATGCACTAGAACAATTGAAAAAGAAATAGGAGGAATGAAAAATTATGAATATCATACAATCAAATTTATCGTTTAAAAGTAACTTAAGTTATGGTAATCATCCTGACACAATAGTTTTGCATCATGCAGAAGCTTCAAGTTGCAATGTCTATGATGTAGATAGTTGGCATAAGCAACAAGGGTGGGCAGGAATAGGATATCATTATTTTGTAGAAAAAGATGGCTCAATTTATACTGGTAGACCTGAGAATGCAATTGGTGCCCATTGTATAAATTATAACACTCACAGTATTGGAATTTGTGCAGAAGGTAACTATATGACAGATTCAATGCCACAGGCACAAAAACAAGCACTAATAGAGCTAGGACAGTACATTAAAAATAAATATGGTATTAGTAGAGTAGGAGGGCATAAAGAATATTATGCCACAGATTGCCCAGGCACAAATTATCCATTAGAAGAGATTAAAACAGCTATAATTGCTGGTCAAACAATAGGTACTCCAGTAGTTTCATCACCTATCTCACAAACTCCACATGCTGATAATAACGTTAAAACTATTCAGGCTCAACTAAATACGCTACTTAAAAAAGGCTTAACTGTGGACGGTATTAGTGGTCTAGTAACAACTGCAGCAATAAAACAATTTCAAGGAGCCATGGGATTAGTACAAGATGGAATTGGGGGTCCAGTTACGGCAGGGGCAGTAGGGCAGATTTATGCAAGACCTACGGATGGAGTGCCATACCCACACTATGAATATGCAACTAGGTATATTCAATTTAGAGTAGGCGGTTCAATTGACGGTATGTTTGGTAACAACACAAAGATTAATGTACAGAATTGGCAAGCCAAACATGGACTTGTAGCAGATGGAGTTGTGGGTGCTGGAACATGGAAAAAACTCTTGGATGAAAATTGCTAGGATCGTAGGAAACTATGGTCCTTTTTTAATTCAAAAATATAATTTATGGAGGAATGAAAATGTTAAATCAAACAATCATAACTAGTATCATAATACCAATAGTAGGAGCTGGAATTGGCACAATCTTAGAAATAGGTAGAAGGCAATTAAAAGCCTTTTTAGATTCTAAACAAGGATTAATTGAAAAGCAAAAGGAAGCTTTAAAACAATCTATGGGCATTGAGCAATATAACAAAGATGTGTCAGTAGTAAAACAAGCGGTTCAAACGGTGGAACAGTTGGGTAAAGAATTCGATTGGAAAGGTGAGATTAAGCATAGTAAAGTTTTAGAAATGGTAGATGGCAAGACGGGGCTAAGTGATACAGATATTTATAATATAATTAAAGGCGCAGTCTTAGAAGTTAATCAAAACAAGGCAGTTAAATAGCAAAGAAGTCTAGTGAGAGTAAAATTTCGCTAGGCTTTATTTTTTCACATAAAAACGAACTCATTAAAGATTTTGATTGGTAAGGTGAAATTAAGTATAGTCAAGTTTTAGAGATGGTAGATGGCAAGACAGGTTAAATGATACAGATTTCTTTAATATAATTAAAAGTATTGTTTTCCACACAAAATTTTTAAATAAATACGAATATTATATAATTTTAGAGGATTATACATATTTATGCAGAATACAATACTATGTATCATATTTAGGAGATGGTTTTTATGAAACACATATTTTTAGACAATATATTTGAATATGAACCTAAAAAAGATAAGGGGAATTTAACAAATTACAAGTATGATTCAAAATCAGGTTATTGGGTTAACAAACTTGGACAAGCATGTATAAGTTTGAGTAATTTTGCGAAACCAAGAACTAAAAAAGCTGATATTGAAACTGGGGAGGATCAAAAAGGTGAATAGTATTGAAGTTTTAGTAATATCAAATAAATTAGATTTTACAAGTGACTACATTTGCCTTGAATTGAAAAGAAATAATATAAGGTATTTAAGAATAAATAGAGATCAATTTTTCATGTACAAGATTTTTGGGACATTAACCTTAGACAAATGAGATTGGAAATAGAAGGTCAATATTACGAAATCAACGATTCTTTAATGGGTGTGTATTATAGAGCACCAGTGTATATACGTTACTATGAACATTCTGATAAATATGAACAATTGTATAAAAGCCAATGGATGGCTTTTATAAAGAATATGATGTTCTTTGATAAAGCATGTTGGATGAATGATCCACAGGCAACATATAAAGCTGAAAATAAAATGGTACAATTGAAATATGCGGCTGATATAGGATTTAGGACTCCTAAAACTTTTGTAACAAACACTGATAATAAACAAATAGTTAAAGAAAAAAACTATGTAGTTAAATCTATAGATACATTATTTCTTAGATATAATAATAAAGAGGCTTTTCTATATTCAAATATAATTAATGGTCAACAGATTAAGACATCAAATCTTAGTTCAGCACCAATTGTTGTTCAAGAATTACTAGAGCCTAAAGAAGATATTAGGGTTACTGTAGTAGGTGAAAAAGTTTTCGCAGTTAAAATTATAATGAATAATAAAGGAATAGTAGATGATTGGAGAAAGCAAAAAGAAAATGTTAGGTATGTGGCAATGGAGTTGCCTATAAATATTGTAAAAATGTGTATAAAAATATTGAAAAAGTTCAGATTGCTGTTTGGAGGAATAGATCTTATTTATCATAATGGAGTATATTATTTTATAGAAATCAATCCTACGGGTGAGTGGGCTTGGTTAGTAGAAAATACAAATTATGATATTCATAAGGAGATAGTAAATGTCTTGTGTCATAAAATATATAGCTAAAAATCATATCTTAGTATATCTAAATTACACTAAGACAAAAAAGAAAATTCTAAAAAGGGTGAATATATTAAAAAATATAGATTACGATAATATATATGATTATGATACTAATTATATTGGTGATACTAAAGGATTGTGTTTAACTCAGGTTGCTAAAATTTATGATGATTCATTGCAAAGAATGCAAAGATTTGAAGAAAAATCTAAAGTGAATCTTATAGCTATATCTATATCTGTTTCCGCAATTTTTAGTCTGTCCAGTTATTTAAATACATTTTATAATAGTATAAGCAGTATAATTCTAAAATATTTTATGTATATGGTCTCCATACTAATAATTTCATATATGATATTAGGCGGAATATTAGCATTAGAAGTACTGGCAGATTTAAATATTGCATATAAGGTTTTTGGTGAAGATTTATTACTAAAGCGAAATAAATTAAAAAAAATTTATTCACAAGATGCCGAATTAAACGAAAATTATAATTCAATACGAAATAATGCTATAAATGCTAGTTATAGATGCATCAAAAATTCATTGATACTTTTGCTGATAATTTTTTGTATAAATTTGTTTCCTAATATTAAAAATAGCAATAATAATTTAGAAGTAAGGGATATGAACTCACAAATACAGAGTTTGCAGAAAAAAACTAATAACTTAAGTATAGAAAATAAACACATACAAGAAAAAATAAATGAAATTAAAAATAAATGAAAACCAACCGCTAATACTCCTACACCCATTACGAATAAGCTACATAAACATGAAATTTTTTCCAAAGAGAACAACATTAATATAGAAGATGTAGGAATGATAACAGCAAAGCAATATGTGGATTTACACAACATAATTATTCAAATGGTTCATGAAGAATAAAGATATTTGGATATCCTTAGCTTAATTACATACAATTAACAAAGATTATTTCAGAGAGTGGTTTGTGCTACTCTTTATTTTTTTAATAAAACAATTAACAAGACAATTAGTGGTGTTTCTTTTATATAGAAATAATATAGAAATTGTCTAATTTATGCATATAAAGGAGCACTTTTATTTGTAAGCGATGGAACAAACACCGTAATGTAAATTAACCTCCCATTTGATATACTTTGATAAAGTAATCGATAGGAGGTTTTATTTTGAGATCAACAACTAATGATCAGCTTCTTTGGGAGCAGCGAATTAATGAAAGAGCTAAAAGTGGAATGTCAGTTTCAGAATGGTGTAAAAACAATGAAATTAGCAAAAGTAGGTATCATTATTGGAATCATAAAATCAGCAAAAAACAGAAACCGGATAACAAAATGGCATTTGTTGAAATAACTCCAATCCTTTTAAATGCCGAGAAACCAATAAGCGATTCAGCTAAATCGGATGATTTCCAGATATTTTTCAAGAGTATACAGGTAACAGTTCCAAGTAATTTCAATCAAACTTCTTTAGCAGGACTAATGAAAGTTCTGCAGAAACTATGATACAGCATATAGCCGATGAGGCTGAACATATCTATATTGCTCTTGGTGCAACAGATTTTCGTAAGCAACAAAATGGACTTGCTACATTGGTTTCATTGAAATTCAAACTTGATCCTTACTCTCTAAAATGTGTTTTCTTGTTCTGCAATAAACGGCATAACTCACTTAGGGCATTACGCTGGGATAAAAATGGCTTTGTTTTGGTTACAAAATTTCTTGCTGATGATATGAAATTTCAGTGGCCAAAGAATGAAGGCGAAATAAGAGATATAACAAAACGTCAAATGGAATGGCTTTTGGAGGGTCTGCAAATTGATCAGAAAAAGGTACATAAAGAAAATATTAATACTGAAAATATGATTTTTTAATATCACCTAAAAGCTAGTATAATAGCCGTTTTTCTGGTATAATATAATTAATTGATTAACCAGAAAGGAGCCTTTAAAATGCAGTCTTCAGATGAAAAAGATCAACGTATTAGACAACTAGAAAATCAAAATAGAACACTGCAGGAAAAGGTGTATCTACTAGAACACAATGTTGAAGTCCTCACTCAAGCAGTGTTACATGCAGCAAAACAGAGGTTTGGAGCATCAAGTGAGAAAACACCTCAGGTATATGGACAATGTTTCCTTTTTGGTGAACTAATTGATGAAATTACAGATGAAACCGAAAATAATGTTATAAATATCAAAGAACATAAGAGACCTGTTAGAAAAAAGGGTGACAGAGAAAAGTTGATTAAAGCACTACCACATGAGGTAGTTGAATGTGTCCTTAATGCCGAAGAAACTATTTGTAAAATCTGCGGCAGTGAACTTGAGATAATAGGAAAGAAAAAAGTAAGATCTGAAATGGAATATATCCCAGCGAAGCTAATAATGAAGGACTACGTCCAATATGTTTATAAATGTGTTGAGTGTGGAAAAAATGATACTAATCCATATGATTCTATAATTTGTGCACCTGTACCAGTGTCTGTGCTTACGCACTCTTTTGCTTCGCCTTCATGCGTAGCATGGGTAATGTATCAAAAGTATATGATGTCAGTACCACTCTACCGCCAAGAAAAAGACTTTATAAGAATGGGTGCTGAACTTAAGAGAGACATGATGGCAAACTGGGTAATACGCAGCTCTGAATATTGGTTGAAGCCTCTATATGATAAGATGCACCAGCAATTGCTAAAATGCAACGTTATCATGAGTGATGAAACAACCTGGCAGGTAAATCACGAAGATGGAAAAAATGCATCTAGCAAGTCTTATATTTGGATACATAGGAATGGTAACTGTGAAGGTCCACCAATAGTTTTATACAAATATACCAGCACTCGTTCTGGGGACCACGCAAAGAAGTTTCTTGAAGGTTTTCATAGTTATCATGTTTCAGATGCATATGCTGGGTATGAAAAGGTTGAAGGAATTATACGATGTCTTTGTTTCAGCCATCTAAGACGATATTATCTAGACGCCATTCCATTGGATTCTAGAAAAAAAGAAATTCCAGGATCAGGCGGAGCCATTGGACGAGCTTATTGTGATAAACTCTTCAGACTAGAAAGAAAATGGAAAGAGTTATTGCCTGAGGAAAGAAAAAAGAAAAGACTTATATATAGTGTCCCTGTATTGGATGCCTTTTTTGCATGGGCAGAAAACACCTTTACTAACCAATACTACTTGAAGAAAGCTTTGGGATATACACTAAATCATAAAAAATATTTTACCAATTTTCTGCTTGACGGAAGAATACCTTTATCTAATAATTTATCGGAGATTGCAGTGAAACCCGTAGCTATCACACGTAAAAACTCACTGTTTTCTGATTCGCCAGAGGGAGCAGAAGCGTCAGCTACTGTATTTAGCATTATAAATACGGCAACAGCCAATAATTTAGATGCTTATAAATATCTTGAATATCTCTTCCGAAAACTACCCAATAGTAATTTTGCATCAAATACTTCTGTGCTTGATGAATATTTGCCATGGGCAGATAAAGTGCAGCTTGAATGTAGAATAAATACAACGGCAACAGAAATAAATAAAAAGGAGGACCCTTGCAGTGAGTCAGCCTAATATTAACTACATGATGAATATGACAAAGAAGTTTCTCAGCGGAGAAATTGATGGAATATCTTATACTCTTGATTTTCCATATGAGCTAGAACAAAGATATAAAAAAATGCATCGAGAAGACGATGATTATTGCGAATTAATATACGAGTGTCTTTATGAAGAAGGCATAGCTACGTACAATGAACTATCAGACACTGAGTTTAAGAAACTTATTCGAAAACAGTATAACTACATAAAGAAAATTGCAAAAGAAGGATTTTATTAAAAAAAGCAGCCTCACAGATTAATGTGGAGCTGCTTTTTTAGGTAACGGTATGTGTTCCAGCGCTTACCTTTTATTTTTTTAATAATTAACTAATTATGTAATATATATTTAGTTTTAAAAAAAGCTAACTTATGTTGAGGTGGGAAAAATATGATAAAAAATAATATTAAATTACCTATAATTGAAACTATAAAAGATAATAAAAACTTTGATGAATATGATTTTAAAATAACTACTAGTACATTTGATAGCAAGATCAATATTGAATATGAATATGATAATAATTATTCTTTTGAATTTTCATTACCTAAAGAGACAACGGAAAAAGAAATTATACAAAATGGAAGGATAATTAAAAAAGCAGTTTATGTATTCATGGGGATTATGAGACCTGGAAAATATAGTTTTCTGGAAAATTTTAATGTTAATTCATTGGGAGAACTATTGGAAAAAATTGGCGAATGGCTAGAGTATACTGATTATGAATTATCAAATCAATATACTATTAGAAAAATAGATAGCCAAAATATAGAGATTGAAGAAATGAAAAAAAATATGGAAGAGTTTCTTGAAAAGACTACTGAAGAGGTCAAAAAGTCAGCTAATGAATATTTTTCAACTGAAGAAGTAAGTGACATAAAAAAAAGGCTAGATGAGATAGAAGAAAGACTTATCAAAGAAATAAATGAATATGAAGATAAAGAAAAAGAAAGGGATAAACAAATAGAAGAACTTAAAAATGACATTGAAAAAATGAGAAAAGCTTCGAATTCTATTACGAAGAAAAATTGGTTAAAGAAAATAATAACTATTTTTATTAGTTGGTCCACTGATCCTTTAAAACAAAAATTAGTATTTGGAGGGTATAAGGGATTAGTACAAATTTCTAAATTTGTAGGTATAGAAATACCTGAACAAATAACTTCATTATTACCTCAAAATATTGATATTTTAAAGAAGTAATGTAATAATTGATGATTTTTTTATTGTAGAATAGTGTTAAATACTGGAGCGGGTAAAACACGAATAATGTAATTGACAATATTTATCAATTACATTATTTGAGAGAATTGTCAACTAAATATTGTTGGACAAAATGATAAGTAAAAAAATATTCTCGTAGAGATAAAAATTCTACATTGAAGAAAATTATGGAGGAATAAAGAAATGAGTGATTTTAAAAAACAAATTGAACAAGATATTAAAGACTATCAGTCAAATTATAATTATATAAACAATATTTCAAAAGATGAATGGGCATTTAATTATTGGGTATTAGATAAATTATTTTATGAGGATGAAGAGTTAATTGAGGAAAAAATTATTGATTATCATGATATGGGGATAGATGCATACGAGGCATATGAGGATACAAAGGATATTTTTTTAATACAGAATAAATATTATTCTGACAATTCTGCCATAACTGCTGAATATGTAAAAAATGACTTTTTATTAAGAGCAATCACGGCTCTTGAAAATGGTACGTACAAGAAATCTGAGGAGTTACAGAATGTATTCTCGAAATATAAGAATAATGCTGACTTTGCAGTGTATCTACAACTGTTTGTTACCAATAATATACATAGCATTGCAGCAGATGAATATATAAAGAAATTTAATTTGAGTCATCCTAAATATCATGCAAAAATATTTTACTTGGATGATATAGAGGGAAAATACTATGGAGATATAAAACAAGTAAGAAAAAATATAACTGTTATGGTTGAAAGTATAAATAAAGGAACGATTTTAAACATTAATACAGAGGGCTATCAACTTGAAAATGTATTAGATGCTAGATACGTATTAACACCTGTAGCTTCTATTTATAGACTTTATAGAGAATCTCTTGAAAAAAATTATGCTATATTTGATATGAATATCAGAGAGTATTTGGGAAATAAAGGCGTAAATAAGAGTATCTATACAACATTATTAGATGAAGAAGATAGAAAAAACTTTTTTTATTACAATAATGGTATTACCATTATTTGTGATAAAATGTCAAAAATCATTACGAAACCTTCAGAATACAATATGAATGCATATTTTAAGATTGATAATCCACAGATAGTTAATGGATGCCAAACTGTGAATTCAATATATGAAGCTTTAAAAAATGTAGATCCTAATGTGTTAGAAAAGGAGTATAAAGATTCATTTGTAATGTTGAAAATTCTTGAGATTGATATAGAGGATACGAATGAAGATATACTTTACAAAAATATCGTAAAGTGTAATAATTCACAAAATTCAATTGATGAAAAGACGTTTGTTGCTAATACGAGTATTTTTATAAGATTACAGCAGGAATTCGAAGCAAAAGGATTTTTATTGCTAATTAAACAGAGTGATAAGAATATGTTTTCAAATAAATATAAGGTGATTTCAAAGTTGAAAGATGCAAGTAGTGAAAGAATAGATAAATTTGCTCTTGATGAGGTTAAGAAAGCTATCGATGTGTATATACCATTAGAAAAATTTTTGCAAGTGATTAATGCATTTGTTGTTGGAGGATACACAGCATTTGTAAAAAAAAGTAATATGCTTAAATTCGGAAGTGATCAATATGAAACAGCAGTTAATTTTATAAAAGATGGGGATGTTACAAATGATATCTTACTTGATTTATATCTATTATATAGGAAGGCAGAAAAAACTAAAAAGGGAATGGAGGGTAATAGAACGCCTATTCCTTACTATCTGATAGATGGATTTGCAAGGCACGAATGTCATGAAAGAAAAGCAGCAGAAATATCTTATGAACTTTCAAGTAAAAATAAAATTAATAGAATAATTAAATTGTATACTGCTGTTTCTAAGGCATATACAAAAGAATATAACAAAAAGTATAACATGGATTACAATAAAATGATTAAGAGGAATGTTGATTATGATATTTTTGATTCACAAAGAGATACACTTTTTGATATTATCATTTAGATTTAGATCATATTTATGCAGTATTTTAATAACAAAAAAGAATTTGATACTGAATGGATTAAGAAACATTAATCATTATGATAGAGTCCAATATTATTTGAGTAAGCAATTATAAAATGGAGTGAGAAAATTGCTTATTTTTTAAGTGTTAATTAGTAATAAGATATATAAGCAAGTCATAGGAGATGAATATAATAAATATGTTGAATAAAATAAAAATTTCAGATAATATATATTTCGTTATTTCTTTTGATGAGCATTGTTATAAGGATGTTTTAGAAGATTTTAAAAGTGCTGAATATATTAAAATTGTTACATTTAGTATTATAAATAGTAAGGATACTTACAAGAAGTTGCTGGAATTGATAGTGGATACTAATGCTGATATTGAGATTATAACAAACATTCCTAATACTTATGGTAAGTATATTGGTAACAAGTCAAAGGAAAAAGTTGAGAATTATAGGAAAAAGTTGTTTAGTTATATTCCAAGTGGAACAAATTATTCGCATTATGCTGTGCATGCTGTAGATATAAATTTTAATCTATGTAATCATTCCAAGATTATAATGACTAATAATATAGCATATGTAGGTTCAGCAAATTTTACATTTGAGAGCAAAAATAATTTTGAAACTGGAATATTAATTTATGATATAGATAGTATTAATAATATTAAAGAAAATGTTATACCTATATTAAGAAAAAAATGCATTGGATATTGGGGAAAGCACAAAGAAGAATTTGAAAAAGTTGATATGTTATTGTCACTTTCATATTCTATAGTTGAAACTTTAAGTATTACAACTGATAATATCTTATATGAACTTAGAGATCTTAATAAGTATGGCTACGAGCCTTCTGTATATTTTGAAGAACATAGTGAAAAGTTTACATTAAAAAGCTTAACTGAAGATTTAGATAATATGTTTTCAGCAACTCAAGATTCAGCTGATTTTATCGAAGAAAATAAAGAGGGTATTTTTTTAGAGATTTTTAAATTAAGTGATATTGAAAACTTATTGGACGAGTTTATAGAACTGCTCAAATTCTATAAGAATTCCATACAGGATAATGAATGCATTAATTTCAAAAAAATAGATTTATTAAAAATAAAAGAATTCAATTTTAATAAATCTATAAGTGTTATAATTGAAAGTTCAAAAAAACATTTAGAGGACATGCTTAATAGGGGTATTTAACAATTATATTCTTACATAAAGATATCTAATTCACTTTGCTCATAAAAATCACTGAGAGTTAGGAAAAATTTCAAGTGATAAAAGATATTATTAAAGATAAAAAAGTCATCTGTGTACTTTAAGGAGGAATTGATTCTTCTATTGCAGCGGTACTAGTTCATATGTCATAAAATAAATAGATAAATAAATTATTAAAATAGTTAGGATGCTTTTATTTTTATAAACAGGTAATTAATGTGTCCAATATTTAGCCACCTAGCATATATACTTATCGAGGTGATAAAAATGAAATTAGAATTTAATGAATATCAACAATTAATAATTCTATCTGGATTACAGGTAAACTACATGGACGCAAAGATTTTTTTCAAAGAGGCAAACAATAAAGAAGAGTGTGAAGGAATGATAACACCAAATCAATATGTAAATCTGTACAATATGATTCTACAAAAGGCTCACGAAGAAGGGCATTTCAAGGCGCTTAGTTTAATAGAATATAATTAATGAAGTTAATTTTAAAGAGTGGTTATTGCTGCTCTTTATTTTTTTTGCATAAAAAAGAACGCACCTTTCGGCACGCTTTTGATGGATATGCTACAAGGGTTAACAATTCAATTATCTGATTATACCATATATTTATCATGCTCACATAGAAAAAATGCATCAGTAGTCAAATCCTAATAAAAAAGTGCAGATGTGGAAAACTATATTCATGACATTTTCAGTATAATCACTCAATGGGTTTGTGCCTTTGTCGGGGGGTGTATCACCTAAATAGATTTTGTTCAAAATTTAATGTATAATTAATTTATGCAAAATGCATCATAAATGGGGGGATATACAATGAAGCTAATGTGTAAATGTGGGAATATAGAAAATTTAGAAACAGATAATAAAGTAGTGAATTTTGAATTAA
This sequence comes from uncultured Clostridiaceae bacterium, assembly GCA_963725425.1. Lineage (GTDB taxonomy): Bacteria > Bacillota > Clostridia > Clostridiales > Clostridiaceae > Clostridium_I. The sequence continues at coordinate 170,034 of CAVRYJ010000031.1, read as the reverse complement.
AAAATTGTGAAGATGGTACTATAGCATTAGTATGCAAAAAATGTAGCGAAGTTGTGTTTATAACTTTCAAGAATAAGTAAAACCAACTTTGATGAATACCTATGAATTCACCATTAAGCAAGTCCATTTAAAAGATGTATATCTTGATATATTTACTTTTTTTACATAAAAAAGAACGCACCATTCGGCACGTATTTTGTTGATAAATTGTAAGGGTAATATAATTATCGACACTATCCAAGCTATTCTGAACAAATAAAATAAGCGAAAGCCTAAGGGGGATTAATCGAAAGACTTTCGCTTATGAAAAGAAAAAAAGAAAAAGTTAAACCTAAGTATACCATATATTAACACAGGGGAAAAGGTGAAGCCGTAGAAAATTAATTCTATGGTTTCATCCATCTAAGTAGGGTTTTATGATTGTATACATAGGCTACATAAATTAGTATGCCATGCATTACTAATTTTATACTTAAAAAAAGCATACACAAAGGTATGCCATATTAAAATAATGATAGGTTATGAACTATATTATTATATGCTGGTAATATAATAATAGAACGCACCTCTCGGTACGTCCTACATGGAAACACTATACCTTGTGTGATACATTTTAATTATATCCACTAAAAAATGTTTTATAAATTAATTTATTTTTCAGCATTTTCTAAGGTATCCGAAAATACATAATACATATCCCAAGAAGTTTGTACCATAAAAGCTTCCATATTGTTATATACTCCCTTATTTCTTCTCAGGAGTATGCTTTATTTCTCTTGAATCTATTCACCACCAAGCCTTTTGTGAAGTTCATTTATCAATTCCTTAGTTGATATTTTAGATAAATTTATAGTTTCAGTAACCTTATTGGGTATGATGATTTTCTCTTTTACATCACTAGAGATTAAGTTATTAATGGAAACTCCAAGAGTTTCAGCTATTTTATTTAAGACATCTAAGCTTGGATTAATGTTTTCTGAAATTTCTAAGTATGATATATATTGTCCAGTTTTGTTTATGCGTCTTCCTAATTCTCGTTGACTAATATGGTGTTGTTCTCTAATATTTTTTATATTTTCGCTAACAAGAAAACGCTTTGTGCAATTGTATTTCTCGATTTTTTCTCCAATACTCATAAAATTACTCCTTATTATCCTTAATTAGTCATCTTATTTTCTCTTTTATAAATTCTAACCTGTTGCTATATATACATATACTCAATGCTTGGTCAAATTTTCCTTCGTATTCCTTTTTATCTTATTCTGATTTGTGAGTGATTCTAATGTCTATATATATTCATATGCCCATCTAATAACTAATTTACCAATTATTTGTTAATTTATAAGCACATTATAACCTATATTATAACGTATATCAATACATATTATATATTTTTGCATAAAAAGGACGCACCATTCAGCACGTCCTTAAAAGTGATATATTTTGTTATTCGAGGTATTTAAATTATTGACAATGTGTAAGATTTTATACAATGTAATTATGTTCAAGTATCTATAGTAAAAAATGAAATAGACCTCAAGGAATAAAAATCACTGAGGTCTATTTTTATCTATTTTTAGTGGTTTCTTTCAAGTGCTTATTGAATTTAACCATCTTCACAATTGAATCAATTGTAAACCAAATTGCAGTAAATAAGAGTAAGAATAACCCTAGGGGCCATATAGGTGTTAAACATATTATAAATGAAATAATCATGGCTACGATAGCTATCTTATTACAACCACCAGTAAATTCTTTCAAGTTCTTATTATATTCCTTTTGTTTTTCAGCCCTAATGTTTATATTGTTAGCAGCTGAATGATTAGCAGTTTTAGCAACAACTTTTGTGTTTAGAGCTTTCTTCTTACCAAAGTTATAACTTACACCTGTACCTGGAACACTTAATGTAAGACCTCGTTTTGTGTTATATGTAATTCCTTTTGCTATCTTTATACTTGTAGAGCTATAACCTTTCTTTGATATATTCGCTTTTATATGTTTAGTTCCTAATGTTTTTCTAAGTCTTAAGCCCACAGTAATCACCTCTTTATTGGTAATAATTATATCATATTTAGAGATAAATTACATAATACTATATAATTTTTGATACTAAGAAAAAAGAAAAAAAGATCAATTTAAATAATTTAAAAAACATATAACAAACTATTTAAAATATGGTTACATTGTGATATTATTGTAATAAATAAATTTTCTATTGGAGGATTGGTTAACGTGGATATTGGTAATAATGAATATGAAAATAAAATGAAAAGTTTGTGTGTTGATATGATTTATTTGCTAGATAAACTTCATGAAAACGGTTCAATAGATGATGAAGAATATCAAAAACACATATATGAAAAGAAAAAATTTCTGGATACTATCCATAAATAATGCGAAAATAAAATTAATGATTACTAAAATGATTTTTATCTTCACACAAGTAATATTCATTAATAAGATTGTCCAATTCTTTACTTAAATTAACTACTTTATCCTTAGAAAAGCTACACTTATTTAATAACATATAGTTTAGTTGTTCTCTTAAAATTTCTATTTTTTCGTTTAAATTCATGATTATTATTAGGTCCTTTACTTACATTTATTTAATTACTATTTTACACAAGTCTAATATAATATATAAAATAAGTCAATATAAACTCATTGATATAGGGTTCTAAAAACGTTTACAAAACAATAAAATGTATAAAAACATTAAATAATAAAAAATGTTGCTATTTCTATTATAATGTTGTATATTATACATATATAGAAAATTTAGGGAAAAGGTGATGCAATGAAATTTTTAACGACGGGAGAAAAAGTTAGGAAGCTAAGAGAGCAATTAAATATTAAACAAGAGGATTTAGTTTCAGAAAAAGTTACTAGAGGACTTATAAGTATGATTGAAACAGGTCGAAGGGAGGTAAGTTATAAGACTGCTATAAAACTTGCTGAAAAGTTTAATACAAAAGCTGAAGAGCTTAACATTATTTTGAATGTTGATGAAGCTTATTTAATGAGGTCACCAAAGGAAGATGCTGAAATTTACTGTTTAAACAAGCTTAAAAATGACGACATAACGAAAAGTGCAATTGACAAAGTATTTGAATTAGCTGAAGAATACGAATTGGTAGAAGTTAAAGCCGAAGCATATTGCGGACTAGGTGAAATCTATTTCAAAGAAAAGGAATTTCAGTTAGCTTGCGATATTTATAAAAAGGCTAGGGAAATATACATAAATATTGGGGAAAATAAAAAACTAGGTTACGTTTATTGGAAGTTGGGTGTTTTTAATGCGGACAATTTGAAATATGATACAGCCATTGAATATTATCAATTAAGTCAGTATTATTGTTCAGAATACAATGATACCGAAACAGAAAAATTGAGACTATATTCACTGGCAAACAGTTGCAAAAAATTGAATAAAATAGATCTTGCGTTAGAAAGTATTAATAAGTTTTTATCAGTTTGTGATGAGGAAAAAGACTATAGATTATATATCTATGCTCACAATATTAAAGCAACCTGCTATAGTGCAATAGGCGAATATGACAAAGCCATAGAAATATATAAATTTTTGCTTAATAAAATTTCAGATGATAAAAGTATCTTTCTAGGCTATATCTATAATAATTTAGGTTTGAATAATTGTTATAAAAATGATCTTAAAGAGAGTATAAAATATTTTGAAATGGCAGAAAACATCAAAAAAGAAGTAGATAAATCATTGTTGTCCCATACGCTTATAGAAAAGGCGGAAACTTTGCTAAAACAAAACTTAATTGATGAAGCTATTAAGACTATTTACCTAGGTATTAACTATGCAAAAGAATATAAAGATTTAGAATATTTACTAAAAGGCAATTATTTATTAGGAAAAATATACGATAAAATGAAAGATAATGAGAATTTAGAGAAGGCTTATCTCGAAATTATCGAGTTATTAAAGAACACTGAAAATAATGACAAGCTCAAAACAATGTATAATGAGTTAGCCATTATAAACTTAAATCAAAACAAGATAGACATGTGCAAGAAATATTTATCATTATCAAAAAAATTAAACTAATTGGAGGGTTTTACTATGAAAAACAAACTAATAAAAACTTTGACTATGGCATTAGGATGTTTAATGCTGACACTAACAATATCCACGGGGGTATTAAACAAAAGCACAATAAATACAAAATCTCATGTTCAACATGGTATACATATTATACATGTTGATGAGGACTCGCCAAACAGCTAAAGAAATTTATAATTAAAAATGGAGTTGTATAGAATGATTTATATTCATACAACTCCATTTTTATATGAAATATCTTATGCATTAAACTTTAAGATCTTCTTTTTCTAATGACACTTGGCATATATTTAATCAAATAATTTGAATACTATATCTAAATGACGTTTATGGGGCGTAGACGAAGATTAAATCAAACAATGAAAAAGTACACACTGAAATGTTTATACGTGGCATAAAACTTAAATTACAGTCACAAACTAAAAATGTGCTCAGTAAAAGTAAAAAAAAAAGACGCACCCTTGGGCACGTTCTTCTGGATGGGCATTGTAAAATTTGTCTATCTGGATTATTAACTTATGCAATAAAAATATTCAGTGTTTGTAAAATAATATATAGTTTGTTACAATTATCGTAATAGAGTTTTTACAAAGAGGAAAAGTTAAAAATGGTAAATTAAGAACGTCGGAAGTATTAAAACTTCCTACATTCTTCCTACAATAAGTAAAATACTATATAAAATCATAAAATATAATAAGTTATATTTAAAGTTTGTAACCCATGAGTGTGAGCCAATGCAAGCATATTATTTTGTGGTTACAAGTATTTTGTAGTATTGTACAATAAACAAATAAAACAAACGCCACACGTGGAGACTGTGGTTAGGCTTTTAGCACTTAGAGAAGCCAAGTAGGCGCACAGGCTGAACTTAGTGATAAAGCCCGCATTCCGTGGCGTAGCGGAGGAATACGATCAGTTAAAAAATACTAGGTATCTCAAACTTTAAAAGTAAAAAGTAAATATTGAAGCGTAGTATATGTTCTTTTGAACATAGAGCAACGGAGGGATGCGATCCACTAAAAAAATACTAGAAATCGCAAGATTTTAAGTATTTTTAGTTAAATATGAAATGTGGGCTATTATATGGCTATCGCTAAGTTTGAGGAAAATATATAGCAAATTTTTTTTGTTTATGTATACATGTTGATTTACTATAAGATAAATCAACATGTATCATTTGTTTTTATACTAATATAAATTGTTTGATATTTTCATTTTTAATGGTATAATAATTTTCTTGATAAGTATAGGTATCTTAAAGGAGCGATTAGGTTTGAATCATAATAAACAAATTAATCTAAATAATATATATAATATGGATTGTATAGATGGTATGAAACAACTTTTAGATAATAGCATAGATATAGCTGTAGTAGATCCACCTTATAATTTAAGTAAAGGTGGCAATTGGAAATGGGATAATTCTATAAATTTACCAGGTATGGGCGGCGATTGGAACAAAGTTATGCAGAAATGGGATAATATGGAGCTAACTGGCTATTTTGCATTTACTATACAGTGGTTAAGTGAATTAAATAGGGTTGTAAAACCTACAGGATCTATTTGGATACATGGAACTTATCATAATATAGGAATAATCAATTTTGCTATGCAGTTATTAGGTATAGAAATAATTAATGAGGTTATATGGTATAAGCGAAATAGCTTTCCTAATCTTTCAGGTAGACGTTTAACAGCAAGTCATGAAACTATATTATGGGGTCATACTGGTGGGGCGAAAAAGAGAGAGTATAATTTTAATTATGATAAATCAAAAGAGCTGGTATTTCCTGAGGATAATATTAAAAAACAAGGGAAGCAAATGAGAACAGTTTGGGATATACCTAATAATAAAAAAAAGGAAGAGTTGAAATTTGGTAAACACCCTACTCAAAAACCAGCTAGACTTATAGAAAGGATGCTAAAGTTATCAGCTAAAAAAGGTGATATTTTACTTTCACCATTTTGTGGTGCAGGAACAGACTGTGTTGTAGCTAAACGGTTGGGATTAAATTATATAGCATTTGAATTAGAACAAGAGTATATAGATATTTCAAAAAGAAGACTAGAAGATGTAGAAAGTAAGGAAAATCAGACTACTAATGTGGATAGTTTAAATTCCTTATTATCTGATAAAAGCCCAAAAATTAATGATAAAATATTTAAAGTTAAAAAAAATGCTAATATAAGCGATATTGGAATTGAGAATGTGGGTAAAACAGAACAAATGACACCTGATGACTCAGTTGAAATTAATAGTAAAATCAAAATAGAAAAAAAAATAAGATTAACAGTAGATCATATCCCAAACATCAATATAAGGAATGTAATTAAGAAAGAAGCAATTCCATCTATAATAAAATGGACTGGTAGTAAGCGAAAGCAAGCTAATGAAATAGTATCATATTTTCCTAATTATAATAGATATTTTGAACCATTTTTAGGTGGAGGAGCAGTGCTTTATTTAGCAAAAACATCTGGAGCATATGCTAATGATATTTATTCACCTTTAATTGAGTTTTGGAAATTAGTTCAAAACGACAAAGATAGTCTAATCCAATATTATAGTGAAGAATGGAATAATTTACAAGCAAATATTCCAGAGTATTATTATAATATACGGGACAGGTTTAATAAAAATCCAAACGGGTTAGACTTATGTTTTTTAACAAGAACTTGTGTGAATGGTATTGTAAGATTCAATAATGATGGTAAATTCAATAATTCTTTCCATCTTTCAAGAAAAGGAATGGAACCAGAAACATTTGCTAAAATAGTTGATAAATGGAATGAGAAAATTCAAGAGGTGAAATTTACTAATCTTGATTATAGAGAACTACTAGATAAAACTAAAAAAGGTGATTTGGTATACTTAGATCCACCTTATGCAGGTAGTAATAATAGATATACTGAAAATTTGGATATTGGATTATTTATGGAACAATTGGAAAAACTGAATAAAAAAGGTGCTAAATGGATACTATCTTTTGACGGTCTAAGAGGAGAACAAAATCTGGAATATCCAGTCCCTAAAGATTTGTACAAAAGAAAAATGCTTTTATCTAATGGAAATTCTACTTTAAATCAAGTTCTCAACGGCAAAGTTAAAAAAGTAAAGGAATCTTTATATTTTAATTTTCAGTAAATTAATGCTTTGTTTGATTTATGATACAATGTAACTTAAAAACGCTCTGTATAAAATGTCCAACTTGCGAAATTTAGTAGTGTATATTTTAAATTATGAGTGAATATTTTAAGAAAATGTGGATGTACTTTACCATAATAGAATCAAAAAGTTTAAATATGGATATGTTGTTGCTAAAAAAAATATTCAAACTATAAAACGGGGAAATTAAGATACTAATTCTGTTACAATATGATTAGTATCTACAGGAATCAAATCACTTTTTGTGAATTATTTCCATAATAAGAAGTACACTTTTTTTTAGAGATTATTAATATATTACAATTATATTGTTATGAGTAATACAAACAATAACGTAGTAAATTTAGTTTTATGTTTTTATTACATTATTCAACTATTTATTCAGGATTTGTTAAACTAAAAAGAGTATAACAAAGTCCCTATCTAAATAATATGTGAGGACTTTGTTAAATTTGACATTAATTTAATAGCTTTTATTGTTTGCTATGTAATTCATTTTAGGATATGAAAAAGTATAATTGAACAATAATTTGATTAACAATAAATTTATTTAGATAAAATTTATTGTTAATTGATTTGCTGAAAAATCTAATAAATTAGGATTATTATGAATCAAAGTGCTTATGATTTTTTCGATTTTTGTGTCCTTACAACTTATATATAGGCATGTATTATAATAATTAAATGTAAAAGCAAATATAACATCTACATTAGATTTTTTTAAAATATCAGCAATATTATCAATATTATCCAAATAGTATGCGGCTGCTGATAACAATAAACAACCAGTATAATCCATTTGCACGTTTTCACATGTAGTCCAATTTAAATTAAGTGAATCAGATATTGAGTTTGGATTCGTAGTAAATAATTTTCTTACATAGTTTTTTAATCTATATCCAATATTTTCTTCCATGGTTTTTGCTTGAAATTTACTTTCTATAACAAGGAAAATATTTGAAAATTGAATCAAGTGATCTGGTCTTTTATCTTCACCAGAGACACGTGGTAAAGAACTCCAACGGTAAAATAAGTTGTTTCTATAATCATAGATTCTAATTCCACTCCAGTCACCACCAGGAGGATTACAAAGGCATTCAAAAATTTTATAATTTTCATCATTAAAATTTGTATCAAATATTGAATGAATAACTGTATCTATATCATGTTCACCTAAGTTTGGAGTATCAATACATTTATTATAGGTTATCCCTTCAGAAAAATCATTATAGAAGTCATTTTTAGTTAAAAATATTGGTGAACCTTTTTTTGATGGAGAAGTTAATGCAATATAATCATCCACAATTACATATTCGCTTTGTGTAAATATAGCCCTCCATAATCCATTAGAGATTGATAATGATTTTGGATCTAAATCCAATGTTTTCCTTTGTTGAATATTCATGGGCCCAATTACAATAGTTAATATATCATATTCGTTACCAAATAACATTTTAAATAATGGTAACAGACCTCTATCAGGACGAGAATCATCACCCCTTGGTTTGAAACCTGTAACCCATTCAAGTGCAAGTGGCTTGGACGATTTTGAAAGTTGATCTATTTTTTTAGAGAAAGATGGATATAAATCTATTAACATATTAAGAAAATTTTTCTTTGAATTCTCAGGAACCATGCAAAATGGCATAGAATTACTTCCCATAGAAAAACAATTGGTTAAGCAGTATTGAAATAAAGATTTAGCAGTATCAGTTAGATTAATATTTATACTTTTATACCAATTAATTTTCTCACTTTCAAAGAAACTATAGCTTTTGTTTAATTTTATCATACTAAAAAAAACAGATAATTTATCTGAAGATATAGAATCACTTCTGGTTCTATTATTAATTAAAATTTTAGTTAAATTTAAGGCTTTATCAATCAATTTTTCTTGATAAAATTTAGATCCTATAGTGTTTTTTACAAGTATACAGTAAATTAAATGAGTATCTTCATAATTAGAAAAACAATCTTTGTATAAAAATAAATTATTTTTAGAAATAGTAGGACTTTGATTATAGACTGGAATAATCATACTTCCACAATAATTATGATTAACTGTAATATATGAAAAAGGAATGAGTGGATTAGGTAATCTACCTGATTTTAACACCCTTTTAGCATCTAATTCAATTCCACCGATTTCGGAATAATAGAAAAATGGTATTTTTGCTTCTGCAAATAATAATGCTCGTCCACTTCTTTGCCACGCATTATTTCCTGCGGGTAATGCACCACAATACTCACAACCTAAAATAATACTTTCTATAGAATTATCAATAATAGTTACAATTGAATCTGTTCCCTCATTCAAGCTAGCACCTAATCTATTTAATTCATCAAGAATATTAGAAGACCATCTTTTATAACCAGGAAATAATTGAATTCCATAAATATATAAGTTAGTATTGATATTATACTTTGGACAAAATAGACTACAATCATCACCTAGTTTGATGGAAGCTACGCTTTCGTATAAAGAAATGCTATTTATTAATAAGGTTAAGGTTTTTTCACATTCTAAAATATTATCACCATAAATACGCAATGATCTGTAAATTAAACTGTTCATATTATGTAATTCCCCCTCGAATGTTGGACATAAAGGAAATTATATCACTAATTGAATAATAAATACATAAAAATTAAAAATGATAATATAATGTTATTTCAAAAGAACATAAATTAATGTAGCTCATTTATGCATTTTGAAATGTTCTTTTTATTTACTAACACGGTGGCATTTGTATCTCCATCTATAATATCAACTGTTATCAATATACTATTTAAATTAAGTTTAACAATTGTTCCGTAAGATGATATCCTATATATATTGTCACCGTATGTTGTTTCACCAGTTACATAAACTCTATCACCTATACAATTTACATTTTCCATTTAAAAATCACCTTTCGATTTTTATTTTAAGTTGCATTAGAATATTAGATTTTAATTACAGAATAACTTATTTTAAATTCTTAAACAGATATTTATGGATACAAATAATTTTTAATATCTTTATTATATTATAGCCATTTTCTGATTTAATTAAGCAAGAATTATATTTGTAAAATTATTACTAAAACTTTAAGAAGGCAAAAAGAAATAAATAGAATGGTATAGATAAGCTTAATGGGAGAAAAACCAATATGTGTTTTTTTTTCATCAGCCAGATATCGAAAGCATGCCTTATATTGAGTAGAGAGATTATACTTTTGCAACTGTGTTACAGATGGGCGATGAAAATACGTTAGAATTACATTTGTTTTACTCTAATAGTAATAAAATAAATAATGTAAAATTTAATTTTTATACTGCTAATGATATTCCTAATGAAATGGTAGCCAAATTCAGAAAACTGGGTGGCAAAATGTCAATGTTAAGAATAGAGAATTATAAAAGACAAAATGGAATAAAAAAAGTTGAAAAAAATGGACCGTGTTCATGTGGAAGTGGTAAAAAATATAAAAGATGCCATGGTAAATAAGTTTTAAATTAAAATTACACACAACATATTCATTTGTTGGATTACAAAAATTATTTGGTTCTCTATATTCAAAAATTTAGTAAACCTAGTCAGTGTCAAAATTTGCAAGAAATACGGCTATTGTTTTAAAAAATGTTATGTAATTAAAGGACATTGGGGTTGGAGTAAGGTTTGAAAAAGAAAATACAAACACATTATCAGGGGACCGTGAGATAATGCTTGCAGTCCTCGCCTGATTTTCACAGATTGATGAGGAGGTTATTAGCAGGTTTAATATAAATGAAAAAATAGTTGTGAGGGATCAAACTAGAGATGGCAAGAAACATTACAGTTATACCTGCGAGAGCAAACAGAACCAATCTTGTGGAGAATCTTGAACCACAGAAAAAGAGAATGGCAGCTTATTGTAGAGTATCGACAGATCAATTAGAACAGCTATCAAGCTATCAGGCACAGGTTAAATATTATACTACTTTTATAAATAATAGTTCTGAATATGAATTCGCAGGGATATTTCCGGATGAAGGTATTTCATGAACCAACACTAAAAAACGTGAGCAATTTAATAGAATGATTGAGGACTGTAACGCTGGGAAAATAGATGTAATTATAACCAAGTCCATATCTAGATATGCTCGCAATACTTTGGATTGTTTGAATTTTGTAAGGCAACTTAAAGAGCTTGGAATAGAGGTTATATTTGAAAAAGAAAACATAAGTACTTTGGATTCAAAAGGTGAAGTTTTGCTTACCATTTTAAGCTCATTGGCACAAGACGAGAGTAGAAGTATAAGTGAGAATTCTACCTGGGGAATAAGGAGGAAATATGAACAGGGTAAGGTTTCAGTGAGTTACACGAAATTCTTAGGATATGATAAAGGTGAAGATGGTAACCTTGTTATTAATGAAAAGCAAGCTAAGATAGTTAGAAAAATTTATAAGGATTATCTTGATGGAAAAGGTACAAATAGAATAGCTAGAGAACTTGAAGGTGCAGGAATTAAAGGCTGGAATGATAAAGCCAAATGGTATGAAAGCACCATAAGGAAAATGCTAAGTAATGAGAAATATAAAGGTGATGCTCTTTTACAAAAGACCTATACGGTTAATTTTCTTACGAAGAAGAGAGTTGTTAATAATGGAGAGGTTCCAAAGTATTATGTTGAAGATAGCCATCCTGCAATAATAGATAAAGGAATGTGGGATGCAGTACAACTTGAAATGGAAAGAAGAAGAAATTTTGCTGAAAAATATAACATTGGAAAATTAGATTATGCCACAGTAAATAACCCTTTTGCGGGAAGAGTTATTTGTGGACAGTGTGGTAGTACCTTTGGGAGAAAGGTATGGAACAGTAATAATGAAAGGCTTAGGAGAGTTATTTGGAGATGCAATAGTAAATATAAGGTTAAGGGAAAGATTGGGTGCAACAGCAAGCACATAGATGATGAGGTCTTAAGTAGAGTATTTGCTGAAGCCTTTAATTCAATAGTTGAAAATAAGGATTATTTTAAAACTAAGTGGAGCGAAGGGCTTAAAAGCGATGATGCCTTGGTAAGGTACAGGTCAAAGCAGTTTTTAAAAATAATAGAAGGGGCTAAGGGTATAGATAGCTTTGATGCAGATTTGTTTTTAAGAATGGTTGAGAAGTTCGTGGCGGATAGTGAAAAGAGGATAATAGTAAGTTTAGTTGATGGGACGGAGATAGAAGTGGAGAGTAAATAGTATAGAGAGCCAGTTTAGAGTGATTCTATAATGGAATTGATTTTACTGGCTTTTTTTTTGTTTTGTAGAAATATGGAAAAATTTGATGACAAAAGTTAATGTTAAATAAATGTAAAAAGGTGTATAATTATAGTGGTAAATTTTATGTATTGTAAAAATACTATTTATTGAAAAGATTTATGTCAAATAATAACTGATTTTGCAGATTCACTTGAAATATTTAGAGAACCGTTTCAAAATGCAGTTTACGATTATGCAACTGAAGTATTTTGTGACATATATGAAACTCATAAGTTAAGCGGTGCATTATTAATAATTGATATATGAAATAACGGCAACGGTCTAAGTAAAGAAAATGTAGGATGCTTTTTTGATTTAACAAATTCATCCAAAATCGATTCAAATAGAATACCTATTAAGGGGAAATTAGGTTATAAGGGTCATGGTTCTAAAATATTTCATTTCCTAAACAGTGGGATAATGTTTTTTTTTATTAGAATAATTGGGCATAAGCATTTTTTAACTCAACATACTAAGTCTAAATTAAATCATAAAAAGAGAGAGATTATAGTAAATGGTATACGGTTTTTGGAAGTGAAAGGACTTTTTTCGATGAAGAGCTAAAGAATAAAAAAATTACTCTCAGATGAAACTGGAGGAACCTAAGAGTCACGGTGTAAGGTAGTTGAGGATAAGGATAGTAGAAAAAAACGGATAGCGTGAACTACGAATTAAATAGTATTGATGTGAAGACTACGTATACTGCGATTCTTGACGGTCTGACGGTCAGCAACGTTTGACTTTGTTATTTCTTTCGTTGCTTGGAGAGGCATATATCCATCAAAAGCATGCAAGATAGAAAAATTACTGTGGTATTGTTACCAAAATTCTTATTGAACTTAATAAAAATCTATTTGAAAGGACCGTTTGAACCTATGGCTAATAGCAATGCAAATGAAAATATGGAAATTGAAAATATGGAAATTGAAAATATGGAAATTGAATCTGATTTTGAAGAAGTGGAAGGTTACTTATCAAAACAGTTGGAAGAAATTTTTTCTAATTTACAACCACTAGAAAGAGATAGAGAAAACATATCAGATACTGATTCTTTAGGAAAAATAGTTTTGGACCAAGTTTGGAAACAGTTCGGAAATCAAATTGGTCTCGACATGACTAATGAGACATTAATTCAAAAATATGATAGAGAGCATCCTGAGCAGTACAAGGATATTGCTGGTTCGGTTTTGAAAGATCAACGATACAAAGATGCCAATAAAGCAATGAAGGATCAGCAACAAGCCGGAAATTTGAAGGATGAATACACAGGAAAAGACTTAAAGCCTAGTGAAAAAGCTAATTTAGACCATGTAGTAACTAGAAAAAAAATATTTGAAAATCAAAGAAGAAAGCAAGCTAATCTAGATGTAGCTGACCTTGCCAACAAAGAAGAAAATCTAAAGCCGACAAACGAATCTTTGAATAAAAGCAAAGGTGCAAAGAGCAACGAAGAGTATGTAGAAACCCGAGATATTCGGGAAAAATCACTTATTAAACAAAACGAAAAGGCGAATAAAAAAGTCGATGAATCAAACAAATCAGATGTTGAAAAACGTTTGCAAAAGAAAAAAATGATAAACGTTTGAACTATAAGCTTGCTGCTGATGATGATTTTATGATGCAAGCTGATAAAGAAGCAAGAAAATCAATTAATAAAGATATTCGGGTTAATGTAGCAAAAAAAGTCGAAAAAAAAGCCGGAAAAGATGCTCTAAAGACTATGGCCATCTCAGCACTTTTTTCGTTGTTGAAAGAAATCATGAATGGTCTAATCCGTTTTTTTAAAGAAAAATCTAAGTCGTTTAAAGGATTTTTATCTGAAATGAAGGAATCAATAAAATCCTTCTTTTCCAAAATTCTCAGTATTGTTCAGGCGGGAGCATCAACATTAATTGGTACAATTATATCTGAAATCTTTGGACCTATTGTAAGTATTTTTGAGAAATTGGCAAGTTTAATTAGGCAAGGGATATCTTCTATTATTGATGCAGTTAATTATCTTCGTGATAATAGAAATAAGGACAAACCGTTTACCGTAAAGGTAGCGCAAGTCGGAAAAATAATAACAGTTGGATTAGTTGGTAGCAGTGCAATTTTCTTAGGAGAAGTTTTTGAAAAATTCTTAATGACAGTTCCAGGAATGCAAACTGAGATACCACTGATTGGTACTCTTGCTAACATGATTGGTTTATTTTTATCAAGTTTAGTGTCTGGATTAGTTGGTGCAATAGTTTTAAATCTTATTGATAAATTTATTGCCAAAAAGTTAAAAGAAGAGAGTGACCAACAAATTATTGATATAAAAAATGAGATTACTAATCTTCAGCAGAAACAACTTTTTGTAGCTGAAAATCATGTAGTAGCATTGAAAGAAAATGTTATGAGCAAAATTTCAGAGAATCACGCATTGGCGAAGGACGTAATGCAACAATCGCTTAATAAGATATTTAATAATGATATGGTAAATGATATTAAAAACACAGACATTATCAGTGAAAATCAGAGCGATTTTGCTCAAATGCAAAATGATTTAGAAGACTTGCTTTGAGGTGATAAGAGATGCCAAATATAAAGATAATAGAGCAACATCTAAATAATGAGGAGACAGAAATTGTGACTACTAGATCTAATGTTTTCAATGAAAATAAAAACAAGTTAAAGGCATTTATCGAGAATTTGCCTAAAGAAGCAGAGTTGCCTAGTGTCCCAAATTCGGGAGGGTTGTTTGGGTGGTTTGAATATGATGTGAAGGGTAGTGACCTAAACAAGCTAACTGAAAGTGTTCAGAATAAAATGATTGAGCAGAATAAAGTTTTTGTTAGAACGATTCAAGAGTTAAGTACTATTTACGATACATTTTTAGCACTAGATAAAGAGTACATTCAGGGAATTTTAATCTCACTGAAAGCAGCTGAAGAAGCTAATGCAAAAGCATTAAGAGGAATAGAAGGCGTTCAAGTAAATCAAAATGAGATCAAGAAAATTATTAATCAACAAAAACAGATAATTCAGGTCCTGAAAAAATTCAAGGAAAGGATTGAAAAGATAGAACACTTGGCTGATGTTGATAAAATTTTTGATGCCGTTTCTACAATGCAAAGTAACGTTAAAGCTATTGAAACAAAGGTTAAAGCTCTAGAGCCGACAGTAGCTAATTTGACTAATGGAATGAGAGCATTGTTATCTTCACAGTCAGTTTTTCAAGATGATTTGCATCACCTAAAAGAAGATCAAGTTAAGCGATTTCAAACAGTAACACAACTGATTTCAAATCAAAATGAAAATATATCTAAAATCGAAGCAATAAGTACAGAAAACCAGGCTAACATCAAAACTCTAAATAAAGACGTTGCTATTCATGGAGAGAAACTTGGGGATCTAAAACTATTCATTCAGGATAATATCCAAATCTTATCTGAAAAAGTAGCCCGAAACAATTCTGAGTTTGATGACAAACTTGAATCAACTACTAACGAAGTCACAAAAAACAAGATAAATTTTGAAAATGCTATTAAGAAATTAAATATTGGAATGGAGCAACAATCGGAAAGTATGTATACATATCTTGAATCTGAATTGTCAAGTGCTAAAAATGAGGTAACAGAGCTTAGTCTTTTGACAAGAAACTTATCAAAAGTGTTGAAGATTACCCAGGTTATTTCATTTGCTAGTATTGCTATAATATGTGTTTTAGTGATTTTGATAATAAGTGGGGTGCTATGATGATTTCAGAGAATTACAAACGCCAGCTGATTAGAGAAGCAAAGCAGATAGATGTTTCCTTAGGGCAAACATCTGATTTTGAAAAATTAGTTCAAGAAATAACTGACGAACAAATTGATAAAGCTGTCTTAGAGTTAATCAAAAACCTAGGGATCTTAACTAAGAAGCAATCCTTGCCTATGATGGAGCAAAAGCAAGAAAAAGTTATTGAGATATTATACAAATATCTAGGAGCATCAAAAGTTGATGGGCTTTTCCAAGACTTAAAAGAGTCATCAAATGTTTCACTAGATGAGCTACTTAACCAATTAGACGAACTGGTGGGTCTCGAAAATGTGAAGCAGCAAGTCTGTGACTTGATTGATTATAATCATATTCAGCATTTACGACAGAAAAATGGATTGAAGAAGTCTAACAAAACTTTACACATGGCATTTGTTGGTAATCCTGGCACAGCTAAAACTACAGTGGCCCGTATTGTTGGGAGGATGTATAAAGCTATCGGATTACTAAGTAAAGGACAATTTATCGAAGCGAGTAGGACTGATTTAATTGCTGAGTATCAAGGACAAACAGCAATCAAGGTAAAAAGATTAATTAATCGTGCTAAAGGTGGAGTCCTATTTATTGATGAGGCGTATAGCATAACAGAGAACGATCACGGCGATAGTTATGGAAGAGAAAGTCTTACTGAGTTAACTAAAGCTCTCGAAGATTATCGCGATGACCTAGTTGTAATTGTAGCAGGGTATACAAATTTGATGGAGCAGTTCTTTGAATCAAACCCAGGATTAAAGTCAAGATTCAATACTTTTATTTCATTTAGTGATTATTCACTCGATGAGCTTGTACGAATATTCAATTACACCTGCAATCAAAATGACTATGTTGCCGAAGAGCAAGCTATTGAAAAAGTCCATGATCTGTTGCAAACGAAATTAAATGAAAAAGATGATCATTTTTCAAATGGTCGTCTTGTTAGGAATTTGTTTGATGATATAACGCTGAATCAATCGAAGAGGCTGTCGAAGTTGACGGGACATATTGCTAAAGAAACGTTGATGTTAATTACTAAAGAAGATGTTACTCAAGATAGTTGACCTGTTTCCATAGAGCTCTAAAATCAACTATCAAAAACTCAGGAATTGGAAGGATTTTCATCGACCTATTCCCGCAAAGCAACAAAACAGATACTCGAAAATCGCTGTTTCGCACTACATATGTTATCTAATCATCATATTGCCATAAGTTAAGACAATTTGAAAAATACACTAACCCCCTTGTATAAACACTAAAAACGACACTGGAGGTCTAGCTCGAATATTAATGCGCATTAGTATTATTTTATTGTACAAACACACGTGGAGACTGTGGTTAGGCTTTTAGCACTTAGAGAAGCCAAGTAGGCGCAGGCTGAACTTAGTGATAAAGCCCGCATTCTGTAGCGCAGCGAAGGAATACGATCAGTTTAAAAATACTAGGTATCTCAAACTTTAAAAGTAAAAAGTAGAAAGTAAAAAGTAAATATTGAAGCGTAGTATATATTCCCTCAGGCTAGTGTCTTGAGGGAATTTTGGACGATTGTATTTACAATAAGTATAGACAAGATTATTTTAGATTATAATAGTAAAATAAGTAAGATTAAGAACTATATATAAGAAAGTGTTAGCTATATGGATGATAACATTGTTATACAAGAAGAAAAAATAATATTTTACTCTAATGATGAAGCAACTGTAACTGTATATGTTTATTTTGTTGATGAAACATTTTGGCTATCGCAAAAATAGATGTCAGAGCTTTTTAATGTAGATGTTAGAACAATAAATGATCATTTAGAAAGTATTTATGGAACAGAAGAATTATCTAAGGATTCAACTATCCGTTATTTTCGGATAGTTCAAAAGAAGGAAAAAGGAATGTTACTAGAAATGTTATATTTTATAATTTAGATGCAACTATTTCAGTGGGATATAGAGTGAATTCAAAACAGGCAACACAATTTAGAAGATGGGCAACAAATACCCTTACAGAATATGTAACTAAAGGTTTTGTTTTAAATGATAAAATGCTTAAAAATGTAAGCCACTTGGAAAAGATTATTTTGATGAATTATTAGAAAAAATTCGTAAAATAAGAGCTAGTGAGCGTAGGGCTTATCAAAAGATAGCAGATGTTTTTGAGCAGTGCAGTAGTAACTGTAATTCTAATTCAGAGGATACAAAATTATTTTATAAGAAAGTATTATACTAAAAACTTAAAATAAATCGTCATTTTTACTCTGGATAATCCAGAGTATTTTTTTTGCAATTAATTAGAGATTAAGCGAAGGATTATATTATATACAGTTAAATATAAAGCTATTTGTAAATATCGATATTTTTTGGAATAAATGATATAATAATGAAAACATTTGTTGATAAAAGTATGGAATTAACCTAATAGCTATCATAAATTTAAAATGGTGAGTGCATTAATTTAAAATATTTGAAATATGAAACAGGAGTGGTCGCATGGGTTTAAAGTCTAAAGCTTAATTAAAAACAGTAGATTATTGTGTCTCAATAGGATGTAAAGCAATGGGGGGAATGAATTGAATAATCAAATTCATAGAATTAATAAAGCATTATTTGTGATAGATATCCAGGAGGACGCTACAGGAAAAACAGCAAAACAAGCATATAAAAATTCACAGCAACTCATTAATAATGTGAATTCAGTAATTGAAAGTAGCGAAGAAAAAGAAATTATTGTTATATACATAAAACACGAAATAAATGGTAGCATTTTTAATAAAATTATTATGAAAAATAAATTTATTAAAGGAACTCACGGAAGTCAGATAGATTCAAGAATAAAGATTGTTAATAATTATATTTATTCGAAAGATAAGGGAGATGCTTTTTCAAATCGTCAATTAGATAGTTTCCTTAAAAAAAATAATATCAATGAAATCTTTATTGTTGGATTAGATGCCTGTGCATGTATATACATGACATCAATAGGAGCAATAGATAAAGGTTATAAAGCAATAGTTTTAAAGGATGCAATAGTAACCTCAAACATGAGTAAAATGCCAAAAATATTAGAAAAGTATGGAGACAAAGGAATATTGTTAACCACGATTTCTAAATTCAAAGAAAATAATTAATTTATCATTTCAATTTAATTAAAATGACGTTAGTAATTTCTTAAAAGCCTATGTTGTGTCCGTTACTGTGAAAAATCATAAATGGATGGTTAAATTTAGCCTAGTTCACTTTATTCATAAATTAAGACACAACGGTAAATTTATGCATCACAAGAGTAAATTACTGTTGAACAACTGTGGATTACTACGAAATATTTTTTTTAGAAAGGGGCGAATATTATGGATGATTTTCACATTAATTATCCTTCATCAAATTACAAGAATTATATTGAGTGTGTTTATGAATATTGTAAAAATAATGAATTCTCAATGATTTTGGAAGGTTCTTTAGCAAAAGGTACAGCAACAAAATATTCGGACATAGACTTGATAATTTCGGGAAACATTGAAGGCCCTAAAATCAATGAGATTATTACACTGTATGGTACTCCTGTAATGACCAATTTCACAGAAAAACCTAAAGGTATATTAATCTTGGTTTATCAGGATAACATTTCTGTGGATTTAGACATGAGAGAAACAATCTCACAAGATGATTTGGTTAATAGTAGAATTCTTTTAAAATACGATTCAAACTTTATAATGGATAATGAAACAATTATTAGAAAACAAATAACATCAGATTATATGCCTAATAGACCTGTATGGTATAAGACATTAAGGCTATTACATAGAGGAATTATCAAGTATTTATCCAATAAAACTGACAGTGCATATGATTTATTATCAGAAATTAAAGAAAGCCTTATTATATTGGAAATTAGCGATTTAAGTTTTAATAATAATTTTGAAGATGATATACAATGGATTTTTAATAAGTTTTGCGAAAAGTTTGGAATTGATTCACAAATAAAGCTTCTATTTAGCACTCTATTTAAAGAGTTTTAGTGGCATAATATTCATATGGTGTACATCTATTGAAAAGGCAATAACACTTTTTTCTTAGTATACATAGCTGTTAGCTTTAGATTATTTTAAAATTTTTGTTAGCAAGACAGCTAATTGTGCTTTTATTCCATAACTACAGACATCCATTCCAATATAATTAATCCGACAAAATCCGCTTTAAGGCATAAAGTTCATAGATATTTTGCAGTTCACCCGTTTTAAGTAATATGGAAACATCGTATATAATGGTATAATTCATTTATGAATTATATGTAATTTGTAGGATAGGGTGACATATCATCTATAAAAAGTAGGTTAGACATAATTATGTGAAATGGAGTAGCAAAATGTGCTATAACATTCCGATTTAGTTAATACAGGAGGTTAGTTGTTATGATTGATATTTACCAGGTAGATTCTTTTACTAATGAACGGTTTAAGGGTAATCCAGCAGGTGTATGTATTTTAGATGAATTTCCTGATTCTAAAATTATGCTTAATATGGCTAGAGAGATGAACTTATCTGAAACTGCTTTTGTGGTTAGAAATAACGATGAGTTTATGCTTCGATGGTTCACTCCTACTTTTGAGATAGATTTATGTGGTCATGCCACTTTAGCAACCGCTCATATTTTATGGACAGAAGGATTTTGGGACAAAGAGAAACCTATTATATTTAATACATTAAGTGGAAAGCTTATTATTAATCTAATAGATGATTTGATAGAGATGAATTTTCCAGTTCTAGAGTATTCAGAGGTAATTGAAGTGCCAAATTCACTAATTGAAGGTTTAGGAGGAATAAAACCTATTTTTCTAGGTAAATCAGCAGAAAACTATTTAATCGAAGTGGCAACTGAAGAAGAAGTGAGAGGTATACAGATTGACATCTCCAAAATATTAGAATGTAAGATGCAGGGAGTGATTGTTACAGCAAAAAGTACTGGCAAATATGATTTTGTATCAAGATTTTTTGCACCTGAAGTTGGAGTTCCAGAAGACCCAGTAACAGGTTCAGCACACTGCGTTTTAGCTCCATTCTGGAGTGATAGATTAGGTGGTACTAAATTTATAGCTTATCAATGTTCAGAACGTGGTGGAGATTTGAATTTAGAACTATTTGAAGATAGGGTATTATTACGAGGGAATGCAGTGACAATTTTTAAAGGGATGCTACTTGAAGAACTGTAAAATATCATAGAAGACATTGCACTAGCTATTAGAAAAATTTAAAGAAAAATTAAAAAAATATAGAAATAACATTAATGAGTAAACTATTTATTAGGTACTAATTCTTGGGTTAGCATTTTACGGAATAGTAGAATATGGCTAAGGATGTAAATTATATATATTTTTTTTGAGTGGAGGTATATATGGGAAAAGAATTGTCAGAAATGACGCTAGAAGAATTATGGGAGCCATTCCCAATCATCTTAAAAGAACACAATACAAATTATAAAAATTGGTATGAAACCGAAAAACAAAAACTTTTAAGTTGTATTGATAGAAAAAATATTATGCGTATTAATCATATAGGAAGTAGTGCGGTTGAAGGCTTGATTGCAAAGCCAACGGTCGATATTTTGTTGGAAATAGATAAAGAAAGCAATATTGAACAATTAACAGATAAGCTACTGCAGAATGGGTGGGGATTGATGTCATCGGAAAATAAGCCATGTATGAAAATACTATTTAGTAAGGGATATACAAAAGAAGGATTTTCAGAAAAAGTATATCATCTGCATGTTCGATACTACGATAACTGGAATGAATTATATTTTAGAGACTACCTTATGGAACATGAAGAAGTTTCTAAAGAATATGGTAAACTTAATCCCGGATTATTCATGAATTCAAATTTTGTTGGAATTTTTGTTAAAAATCTCATAGAATTTGAATTTGTTCATTTTTTAGGATCAAAATTTTCAGCGATTGGCAGAAATATATCAGAAAATCATTAATTACATATATTGTCATTAATAAAAGGGTAGACTACTCCCTTGAGTTCTTAAAAGTATACTATTACCATATTTTACAAGCTAAAAACAGATTATGTAATCACGTAGCTAAAGGAATTGCTTGGATTTTATTTAAGATATTCCAAAATACATTTTTATATGGACAACTACTGCATAGCTTAAACTTTAAGTATCGTCCTCCTTTAATTATTTTGGCAGCAATCTTAATCAACCTTGTACGAATAGTTTCAATTGTCATAGATTTCATCGGTGTTTTATCTAAACAAAGATTTCTGAACCAGTTATTGAAATTATACGCTAGTACCATTTCTTGAAGTTTATTTGCATTAGCTATAAATTCAGTGCTGCTCATCTTATCAAAAGACAAACCGAGCTTTCCTTCCTTTATAAAGTTTTCCATCACACCTCTGTTACAATAGAATTTAATAACTAATTCTGGGAATAATGTCATGTTTGTAACAACAAAAGTATAGTTATAACACATTTGCCCTTCGGGCTTTTCTATTTTAACAACAACTCTGCGTTCTTTTTTCCAACTTGAGGCTTTATATTTAAATTCACCATAAATAACATGAGATGAAATCATGTCCCTTCTACAAAGTGAGGACATTCTTTTAGCAAATTCAGAAGCTAACTTATAAAGTTGAGAGCTGACTTTTAATCTTATAGCATAAAAAGTATCTAGCTGTTCTGCAATCTCATATAATTCTGGAATAGCAAATCCACTATCTCCTCTTATAAATCTTGTCATAGAAGGGTACTTACTTATATATCTTTTAAGAACAGGACCAATAAATCTTACAGCTTGTCTTGAAGTATATACGTTTCCAGAGCGAAGCTCCGCTTTAATTAAATCTCCAGTTAATCCATCAAACATAAGTAACGGATGATATCCATTTGCCCCATAGTGAGAATTATAATCTGAACCATACTGCTCACCATAAGTCTTCAAATTTGTAGAATCTATATCAAAGAGAATATGTTCAGGCATTGATAAAGAATATGTCTTATCTTGTAATATCTCATTAATTTGTTCATAACTTTTTAGTGTCTTGATATTAACTCTGCTATTAAATCTTGATAAGGTTGGTTGAGAAGCGAGAGCTTCCTTATTTAGAATATTAGTGAAAGTTGGGTCATACCTTAGTTCATCAGCATCATTATCTGTATTATAGCCTGCAATGTACTGATATATTTTTTGAATAGAAATATCTTCATTTTTATGAGTTCTTGATTCTGCAGATGGATCATTTACATAAAGATTATTTTTGATGGTCTTACTAAATCCAAATTTTTCATCAAATTCTTTGTATAATAAAAGACCAGCATCTGAGGTTAAATTTCCACCTTCAAAATTTATTTTTACTTTACTATTGAAATTCAGTGATTTTTCTATTAAACTACACATAAGAGTCTCTCCTTTGTTTTTGTTTTTCTGCAAATTAACCATAACAAATTTGAGGCTTTTTTTCTATACTTTTCATCACTTTTTAGGTGAAAAGTTAAATATTTATGGAAATCAGTATTTCAGCCATGCAAAGCATGGCTTTTTATACGTCATGAATAATCAGGGTTAAATTAGAACTTATAGAAAAATATAAACATGACAGAGATGGATATACAGATGCCAAATCTGATTTCATTTTAAAATATACAGAAAAGGCGAAAGAAGAATATACTGGCAAATATGACCCAACAAAATAAGCATAATCTATAGTAAATTTAATATGCATCTTTCTTTTCATGCGTCACAAGGTAAAATATGGCGAATTAGTATATGTAAAAAGGAGTGTATCTTATGAAGGATTTATTTTTATCTATGCCAAGCAAAGAATATAAAAAGAGTTTTCAAGATTATGTTAGAGCATATAAAAATGCAGATGATAATTATTATTTTACTAAATATAAAAAAGGGATGGAAAATTTCAATGAATATTTAGACGATTTATACAAGTATTCTAAAGGAGTAGATTTACCTAAAGGATGGGTTACAACCTCAACATTTTGGTTAATTGATAATAATGAAGTTGTAGGAGTAGTAAGAGTTAGGCATCAAGATGTAGTTGCAGATGGTCATATAGGCTATGATATATCACCAGATCATAGAAAAAAAGGCTATGGTACTCAAATTCTAAAATTAGCATTAGTTGAAACAGAAAAAATTGGTGTAAAAGAGGTAATGGTTACTTGTAACATAGATAATGAATTTTCGAGAAAAATTATTGAAAAGAATAATGGTAAATTATTAGGAACTATTTTTGATGAAGAGGAAAATGAAAACCTATATAAATATAGTATTAGCACATCTAATGACAAATAACAAAATACAGATTTAAGCGTAACAACATAATTATAATTTCGGAATTTTCGAAAACTACGTCACAACGGTAAAAAAATGTGTAGTACAGACTATTTTATATTAGGCAATAGGAGATAAGATGAAAACCAAAAAAGTTAGAGTTGTTCCATATGATGAAAAGTGGAAAAATGAATTTATAAGCATTAAAAATGAATTATTGGATGTGATTGGAGATAATGTTATATCTATTGAAAACGTTGGGATCACATCGGTATCTGGATTGTCTGCAAAGCCAATTATAGCTATTGATGTAATTATCAATAGCTATGATGTGTTTGATATTGTAAGAGAAGAATTAGATTCAAGAGCTTCCAAACTTGAACAATTATGGTTTATTGGAAATCAGTAAGGGGACGGGTTTTCTTATTTCTTGGAACAGATGATTTTTGGCGAGACTATAACGAAATGATATCAAAAGGTATTGAATTCGTTAGAGAACCTAAAGAACAATCATATGGTACAGTTGGAGTATTTAAAGATTCATATGGGAACTTATGGGATTTGGTGCAGCTTAAAGAAAACCATCCAATTGCTCAAAGAGTAAAATAAGTATAATCTACAGTAAACTTAATAGATAATGTTCTTATCTTGCGTTACAACAGTAAAAATATGAACAGGAGGATACTGAATGAGAATAGATTGGCAAAGTTTTAGTCTAGGGGTTATTGCAACAGCTTTAGTTATCATTATGATATATGTTCAGAAGATTTATGATTTACTTAAAAAAAAGTAGTACATATTTTTTTAAGTAAATCTCTATTTAAGTTAATAAAGAACAGTAGTTTAATGTTTACTAAAGGTTTTATTTATATTAGTTTTAGATGATTTGATTTATAGAAATTTAAGTATTAATGAAAACAATGATTGATATTCATAACATAATTAATTCGGAATGTTCACATCTTGTGTAACAATGGTTTTTAAAGGTCAAGAGGAGAATTAACGATGGAAGCTGAAGAAATGTGGAGGAATTATATTATTAAACATCCTAGTAATAAAACATATGAGACATGGCATTTTGCTAATGATGAAAAAAATGATAATGAATTGGCAGGGCTTGTAGTAAATGGAGATAAAACAGCTACTGCATCGGGATTGTGTTTTTATAAAATTGAGAATGAAGAACTGCCTAAAATAAGGAGTTTTAATATTATTTTAGATTGGGATAATAATGCTAAATGTATTACTAAAACCACAAAAGTTTATACCGTACCCTTCAATGAAGTAACAAAAGAACACGCTTTTAAAGAAGGTGAAGGAGATAAAACATTATTTTATTGGAAGGAAGTTCACAGAAAATTCTTCAAACAATGTTTAAGAAATTATAAACTGGAATTTAATGAAAATATGATGGTTGTATGTGAAGAATTTGAAGTAGTGTGGAAATAACAAATAACAAATAACTAATATTTATTTTATATTATCTTTAAGCCATGAGCCTGAATCAGCATATTATAACGCTAAATGGAAATTTGAGTCTGACTATTCAGATGTTTTTGTTATACATATGTTTGTAGTGCACCCAGAATTCTTGAAATGTGGTTTAGACGGTATGGAAAATCACTTTAAAGATTGCATAAATTATATGTAAAACTTATACATGGCAAAGTAGAAAATACTATGTACACTAGATATAAAATGGAGGAATAATAATGAATATAGATACAAAACATAAAAAAATTATAGAAATTGTTCAAGATAAATTAACTTGTTCCGCTCATAATTTAGAACATGTATTTAGGGTTTACAATCTTTGTTTGTTACTTTCAAAATATGAGAAAAATGTTGATTTAGAAATTCTTATTCCAATACTGTTGAAAATGGAAGGATAAAAGATGTCTCAAAACATACGCCTTTTATTGAATATGAGGTAAAGTTTAAAAAGATTCCTGATAAATTGTATACAAGAAAAGCTAAAGAAATAGGGAAAACAAGGCTTGAATTTATGAAAGAATATTTTAATAGATTGAAGTTAGAGATAGAAGGTATTGAATAGAAGATATTCAGTATAAGTAAGTGTCTATTTTCTATAGTTATGTCATCATGGTAGAATAATGCGTACATGTTTGAAAAATTTATAATTGAAAGGAGCATTATGAAAATTATTGAGACAGAAAGATTGTATCTGAGGGAATTACTAATTGATGATAAAAAAGATTTAATGAAAGTCCTTTCTAACCCTGAATCTATGAAATTCTATCCAAATCCGTTCAGTGAAGAAGAAGTAGAAAGGTGGATTCAATGGAATATTGAAAATTATAAAAAATATAAACACGGACTGTGGGCTGTGATATTAAAAGAAGGTCAGGTATTTATTGGGGATTGTGGCATAACAATGCAAAACATTGGTGATGAAACTGTACCAGAAATTGGTTTCCATATCATTAAGGAATATTGTAATAAGGGATTTGCAACGGAATCTGCTCTTGCCTGTAAGGAATATGCATTTAAAGTTTTACATTATCATGAAGTATTTTCATATACCACAGTACGAAATATTCCATCACAAAAAGTTGCTGAGAACATTGGTATGCAGGTTTACAAATATTTTGAAAAGAATGGTGAAAAACAAATTGTTCAAGTTGCAAGTAAAGATTAGTTCATAAACTTGATATCTTGTGACGCAAGAGTTATTTATTGTGTAGTATTTATAAAGGTGGAGTGGATTAACCAAAAACATGTTGTAAATACAAGTTAAAAGCATTCTTGCAATGGCAATAATAGCACGTTTATACCCGCGTCTTTTCTTAATGCTTTCATAGCTATATTTAAAATATGGGCAAGACTTATCTTTTATTGCTGCATTAGCACA
The DNA here is from genome assembly GCA_963725425.1 of uncultured Clostridiaceae bacterium. Classification (GTDB taxonomy): domain Bacteria; phylum Bacillota; class Clostridia; order Clostridiales; family Clostridiaceae; genus Clostridium_I. Next base: position 142,591 of record CAVRYJ010000031.1, on the reverse strand, counting down.
TTGAATTAGAATTGGCTTTAAATAAGTCCCGGCACGGCTTATGTGAACATTTTTCTTTTTACCAGCACTTTCATTATTTTGAGGTGTAACTCCAGCCCAAGAACACAGATGTTTTGCATCTTTGAAGACTGACATGTCAGTACCAATTTCAGAAATAACTGTAGTTGCTGATTTATTAGTCAAACCTGGTACTGTAGAGATTAGTTCAATTTGTGCTCCAAATTCACTGGAAACTAATGAAATAGCGGTATCAAGTTGAGAGATACAACAATTAATGTAATCATAATGATTTAGACATACTGTCATTTTGGAGTTTTGTTCTTTAGAGATATTTCCTTGCATAGCAATTTTAATTTCATCAGCTTTAGATATCATACTTTTGTGAAGAAATTCAGTATAATCGATATCGCATAAGGTCTCTTAGTTCTCTAATACTTTTAGGTGGAATAAAACTTCCAGGAACAAGACCATGCTTGTGTAAATCTGCAAGCGAAAGTGCATCACGTTTATCAGTTTTTTGCCGGGAATGTTTTTCACATATCTTGGATTAGCCAATGTGATGGTGCAAGAATCTTCAAGTATGTTGTAAATAGGTATCCAATACTTACCAGTGCTTTCCATGCAAATGGATTTACAGTTGTTCTCAGACAACCGCTTTTTTAAATTCATAAAGGTTTTTTGAGTAAGTATTGAAATGTTTTGTTTGATAGATAGTGGTGTTTTTGTCATCGGTAGATGCTATAGTTGCAACTACAAATTTCTTGTGAACATCCATACCACAACAAACAGGGTAAACAATTTTTAACATAAATATCACCTACAATAAAAAAATAGAGCATACAGGTGTTGTCTGAATACTCATACTCTTAAACGGTTTTGTTTAAACAAAGATTAACTTACGTGCTCATTGGCACAATTATTTGTACTTAAAAAAGTATTCGGCACATGTTAATATGGGGATTTACATCGTAGTGTAATCACACTTACTCCGCCGTGCTCTGTAGTACACCTGTATACTTGTCTATACCATTTACGATATTTGGAAATTAATCATTTTCATTAAATTTTTGTGCCTTGAGCACGCGAAAGGAATGAGCGTTAATATGAAATTAGCAACTCCTTTGTTGAGGTTAAGGAAGTCCCTTAAGTTTTCGTAGATCGTAGGGGACTTCCTTTTATTTAATTATCTTTTCTACACCTTCAGGGCTTAATAGCGTTGCCTGCCCTTTGCCAAGTTTTAAATAGTCTATACCTTCTATAAGCCCTAAATTATTAGATTCAATTCTATCTGCTAATGTCCTATAAGATATTCCAGTTTCTTTTGCCAACTGCCTTAACGTTTTAATGTCTTTTAATCGCATTTAAACCTCCTTATTTCTATATGCTTACAATACGTCTACGTAAACGTAAAGTCAATACTCTATTCAAAAGTTTTTATGAAGATATATAAATTATTTGATATAATATAATAAAAATACATTAGAGGGGATTTTATGAAAAAATTAGGAATAATATTAATCTCATGTTTATTATTGTTAGGTTGTGCCAGCGTGTCAGCAAGCCCAAGGAAAACAGCCCAAAGACATAAAGAAACAGTAACAACTAATGCAGTTACTGCCACACCGAGCACAACGAATGAAGTGGTTGCAAATAATACAACAAGTGCAAATGTAAGCTATTATTTTGCAAGGGTAACACCAAACGTCGACCAGCAACTAATTAATGTTATAAACTCAAGCAAAAATACTTTGGATATTGCAATTTACAGTTTAACTAAAAAATCAATTGTAGACGCTATTATAAATGCTAAAAACAGAGGTATAGGAGTAGAAATCATTACCGACAAAATAGAATCTAAATCCAAGATCGAGAAAGCAGAGCTAGCGTTATTACAAGTCGATAACATACCCATTAAGATTAATAGCCATTCGGGTTTAATGCATCTAAAAATGACAGTTACGGATGATACAGTTACCACAGGAAGTTATAACTATACCGAAGCGGCTACAACTGAAAATGATGAAGTATTAGTTATAATTAAGGATAGCTCCATGGCAAAATCATGGAAAGCCGAGTTTGAGAGCATGTGGAATGATAATACAAACTATGCTAATTATTAAATAATTAAAAAAGCCTGAGAGATTAATTTCTCTTACGTTTTCTCATTCCTAAAGATGCAAAGATGGTATGTATTCAATGTAGAGGTAGAAAAGATTACTATTGATATAGGATAAACTAGAAGTTTATGGGTTTATTCTTTTAATGATTTAAGCACTTTGTAAATATCATTTATATCCTCAACGCTTAATTGATCAAAGTTATCTAACTTAGTTTTTATATCTTCTACGATTTGACTTTTATAGCTTGTATTATTATTTTTTCTAAGAAAAAATGTTGATATAGTACCTGTAAGCATGCCTAGGAATCCTATACCTACAAGCATAAGTAGACTTGCAATTATTCTTCCAATGGGTGTCGCAGGGGATATATCACCATAGCCAACTGTTGTAAGAGTAACAAAACTCCACCAAAGTGCATTGCCATATGAAATTCCTTCCGTAAAGTGTATTCCTAGAGTTCCAACAAAAAGTGTAGCTAAAGTAAACCAGATTACATAATGAAAATTGTTTGTTTTTAAGAAGTCATCTATATGTTTCCGAATTTTCAATAGAAAAACTGCTGATTTAAGTATTTTTAGAGTCTTAAATAATTTAGTCAATTTAAGTATTCTTGCTAATCTTAGTATTTTAGCTACTTGAAAAATTGAATTAAATGGTATTATTGTAATTAAATCAATAATATTACCCTTGAAAAATGCTTTTTTATTTTTTGATAGCGTTAATCTCGTAAAATAATCGATTGCGAAAACAATTAATATTAAGTTGTATATAATATCGAATATATCTGTAATTCTATTAGACAAAGTATAAGAGCTATCAATTATTAACATAACAATGACTACCAAAGACAATATAGCCATTCCTATATCATAAATTAATTTCTTATTTTTAAACATAGATTCATCCCCTAATTATGTATGTTAAAAATCAACTCATTAAATCAGAATCTTTTTAACAATTATATCATATTTAGAGATAAATTAGATAATAATACATAATTTTGGATACTAAGAAAAAAGATTAATCTAAATAATGCAAAAAACACATAACAAACTATTTAAAATATGGTTACATTGTGGTACTATTGTAATAAATAAATTTCTATTGCAGGATTGGTTAACGTGGATATCGGTGATAATGAATGTGAAAATAAAATGAAAAGTTTGTGTGTTGATATGATTTATTTGCTAGATAAACTTCATGAAAACGGTTCAATAGATGACGAAGAATATGAAAGTCTCAAATATGAAAAGAAAAGATTTCTGAATAGTACCTCTAAATCAATATGCGAGGATAGAATCAATCATTATTACAATGGATTTTATACTCACACAAATAATACTCGTTAATAAGATTGTCCAATTCTTTACTTAAATTAACTATTTTATCTCTTGAAAGGTCACACTCGTTTAATAACATATAGTTTAGTTCTTCTCGTAAAATTTCTATTTTTTCGTTTAAATTCATGATTATTAAGTCCTTTACTGATATTCGATTAATTACTATTTTATACAAGTCTAATATAATATATAAAATAAGTCAATATAAACTCATTAATTTAATAGGATTCTGAGAACTTTTACAAAACAATAAAATGTATAAAAACAATAAATAATAATGGATGTTGCTATTTCTATCATAACATTGTATATTATACATATATAGAAAAAATTAGGAAAAAGGTGATGAATTTCAATTGATAGAGGTTAAAGCTTCTGGATATTGTGCACTTGGTGAAATTTGTTACAAGGAAAAAGAATTTGAAGAAGCGTGTAGTAATCACAAAAAAGCTCGAGAAATATACATAGACAATAAAAAGAATGAAAGACTAGGATATGTTTATTGGAGAATGGGGCGTTGTAAATCTGGGATTTTGCAATATGATACGGCGATTGAATATTATCAGTTAAGTCAGCATTACAGTCTCTTGCATAAAGATTTTGAAACACAAAAAGCATGTCTATATTCTTTAGCCAATAGCTATAAAAAATCCAATAAAATAGATTTAGCATTAGAAACTATTGACAAGTTCTTATCAATTTGTGATGAGAAACAAGATTATCAATCATATATTTTTGCTCAAGGTATCAAGGCTACTTGTTATGAAGTTAAAAAAGATTATGATAAAGTAATAGAGATATACAAAGCAATAATACTAAGAATTTCAGATGAAAAAAATATTTTTTTAGGCTATGCATATAACAATTTAGGAAGGGCATATGCAGCTAAAAATGATTTTAAAGAGAGTATAAAATGCTTTGAAATAGCTGAAAAAATTATAAGAAAAATGGATAAATCACTATTGTCACATACTATTATAGAGAAAGCAGAAGTATTATTTAAGCAGAAATTGATTGATGAAGCAGCTAAAGTTCTTCAGCTAGGCTTAAAATATGCAAAAGATTATAAAGACTTAGAATATTTATTAAAAGGCAATTATTTATTAGCTGATATATACGATAAAGCATGTGATAATAAAAATTTAGAAGAGGTTTATCATGAAATCATTGAGTTACTAAAACGTACTGAAGACTATGACAAGCTTAGAAAAATTTACGTTAAGTTAGCTCTCATACATTTAAAGCAAACTAGTATAGACTTATGCAAAAATGATTTATTATTATCAAATAATTTAAATTAAAGGGGTATTATCATGAAAAGTAAAAAAACAATAAAGATTCTGACAACTGGGTTATGCTGTTTAATGTTAACATTAAGTATTTCTACTGGCGTATTAAATCATAATGTAACAAATAAAATAACTCATGTTTTTCATATTGATATGGATATGCCAGATTAACAAATGTAATGAATATATTTTTAATGAAAATTACTATGGGAATTTACGACTATAGTAATTTTTATTTTAGTAAAATAAGCAGAAATATTAGCATTTAAAGTCTTGAAAATAAGGCTTTTTATTTTGTCCAAAACGTGCCTATGACGTTAAACTACGCATGTATAATAAACCGTTTATTGATGTAAGCAATTTAAATTATGGGAAATGTTAATTAAGAAATAAAAGCATAAACACACGTAATAGATTTAAATTTAATATGCAATTTGAACAATAAATATTAAACTTGCCTAACTAATTTGTATATGTTGAACCATTAAGCTGCAATGATTGAGTTATATCAGCATAGCAGTCATTCCATGTGTCATTATCGTTGGATACTGCCTGATCAACGTTATCCTCTGTTCTCTCGGTGGTTGGTAATAAAGCATATACCTTTTCTGCATTTTGCACTACTTTATCCGTAGCTTTAGTTGAGTCTGAACCTGTTATGTTTAGTACATAGTAGTCACCATTGCCTACTTTAACGTCAAACATAAACTTATCCTCACTACCTTTTTGCGACCGAAACTTTTTTATTGTAATTGTAGAACTCTTTACTTGGCTATACGAATACTTTGTATTGCCAAAGAAAAAAAAGTCTCTCTGGTATACTCCTGCTGATGTAAATGCTGTATAACTCATAAGTAATACTATGGTATTAAAAATAAGCAGTACTATAAATATTACTATAGGTATTATAAAACCTATTTTACTCTTTTGAAAAGAGAATGAACTGAAATAGATATCAGTACTGCTGTTATCAAAATCCAGAAAAAGCACGACACATTAGCTACCCAATTAAAATCTACATAGTATACACTGCTGCCTGTGAATATATGTATCAAATAGCATATATACTGTTCTATCATAGCAAACGTTGCTGAAAAGTATCTAAATACAAGATATACAAACACAAACTCTGCTATTACGTACAAAGGTGTCATAATTATATCCAGGGGTGCTGTAGGTTCTGCTGACTTTTTATCGCTTGTTATTTTATCCATAATAAACCTTCCTCATCTGTTCTGATTTTACTTGGTTTCATTAAAGAATACCATATGGTTAAACATGTTATCATTTTCTCCATTTATCCAATATAAATCTACTATATCAATAACAAATTGAGAATTATTCATATAATTGTTCCTAATTTGAAGTAGACAAATAGAACTAATTATTTATCATTATTTTACGAATATGACTTAACTAATGGTAATTATATCATATTAACATGGTAACATAAGTTATTTTTATAAAAATGTATGTTGAGTTTACTCTTTAACGCCGTATTACTCAATTTTCAAAGAACATTATTGGTATTTTTACCTTAAACAGTTACATCTTATATTGTGCTATAATTATCATTGGAGATTATAATATCGTAATTTGGTTTAGCAAAAGCATTTTATCCGGGATTGGTTTAAAAATCCCGTTTAAATTTTTCAAATATGAAATCTAAGGCATCTGAAAAGAAATAACGAGTCAAAAATTCTCATGATATTTTGGGGTAGGTGAGGAATCATAACCATTACATACCATAAACAAAATAGATTAGAGTACTGACTTGTTATTTCTTTGATGGTGCCTAATGGTATCAATGCATATTGGCATTATCAGCCGAATCCAAGATGAAATCTAAAAATATGGAGTTGAGCTTATGAATTTGAAAGACTTGGAATACTTTAAAGAGCTAGCCAGGGAAGGTAATTTTACAAAAGTTGCAGAAATGTTTGGTGTTAGCCAACCAACAGTAACCTATGCAATGAAGCGATTGGAAGATGATTTAAATTCGAAATTAATAACTCGAGATCAATCGCACAAATCTATTAGTCTAACGCAATCTGGTAAAATTCTAGAAATTCACGTTGTGAAAATTTTTCAAGAACTCGGGGTTGCGAAAACTGAAATTAATCGATTAAAAGGGGATGTCATTGAACTGGGTTTGCCACCAATTATCGGGAATTTCTATTTGCACAAATTGTTTCCATATCTCTCTAAACAAGGGTTAATGGAACACATCCATTTAGTTAATGGAGGATCCAATGATCTCTGTGCTCTATTAATGAAAGGCGAAATTGACATTGCGTTATTAGGATCTTATCACCCTATAAATGATGAAAATTTAATTAGTGAGTTATTGATTCAAAATAGATTTATGATTGTGGTTAGTGACAAACATCCTCTAGCAAAGGAAAAAAGTGTTTCTCTTTCTGATTTAAAAGATGAGAAGTTTGTTCTTTTAAATAATCATTACATCCATCTAAATGCGTTTCGAAAGTTTTCACAATATACCTCTTTTGAACCTCAAATCATCTATAAAAGTAATGATTTGAATATTTTAAAAGGAATGATACGGGAAAGCGTAGGCATTGGTTTTTTGACAGAAATCGCAATAGATAAATCAGATGGTCTTGTTTATATTCCACTTAATGATGAGCCACAGATTAAATTCAATGTATCTCTTGTTCAACGAAACAATTCTTTAAAATCAAGTTATTGCAGGCGAATTTTCAAGTCAATTCATGATTTTTACAAATTGTAGAAGCCTCAAGAAAAATTACAATTAGAAACAATTATCCTAAGATTCTGTAAATTACTTCTGTGAAAAAATATAGAAGGAACTGTTGTACTAAAAAAATAGTGCAGCATTTTTTTATCCCCAAAAATAAATTAAATTGCTATTTTTATGAGATATATATTTGACTGCTGTTGTTAAATTTTTCAGCTAAAGTCATATAAATAAAATTTATTAGAACTAACGAGTTTGACTATAATTATGCTAGAAATATAAAATAGGAGTCACAAGCAACGAGGAGGAATAATTTATGTTAGCTACAGAGATTTTGAATAATCCGTTCCTTAATAAAGGAACGGCATTTACTAAAGAAGAAAGAAAACAATTTGGGTTGACAGGAACATTACCAACACAAGTACAAACATTAGAACAACAAGCGGTACAAACCTATGGACAATGTTCAAGTAAAACAACTGATTTAGAAAAAAGGATTTTCTTAATGAATATTTTCAATACAAATCGTACGCTATTTTATAAATTGATGTGTGAACATGTGGTAGAATTTATGCCAATCGTTTATGATCCAACTGTCGCAGATTCCATTGAACAATATAATGAACTATTTGTAAAAACACAAGATGCAGCCTTCTTATCAATTAATGAACCAGAAAATATTAAAGAAAGTCTAAAAAACGCGGCAAGTGGTCGTGATATTCGTTTAATCGTAGTTACAGATTCTGAAGGAATATTAGGTATGGGAGATTGCGGCGTAAATGGTGTAGATATAGCTACTGGTAAATTGATGGTGTATACTGCAGCTGCTGGTATCAATCCTAGTCAAGTGCTTGGTGTTTCTATTGATAATGGAACAAATAATAAAGAATTACTCAATAATCCATTTTATTTAGGAAACCGTCACGAAAGAATTTATGGTAAAAGATATTATGACTTTATTGATGAGTTTGTTAAAGCTGCTACAGAACTATTCCCTGAATTATTGATTCATTGGGAAGATTTTGGTCGCTCAAACGCTTCGACTATCCTAGAAAAATATCAAGATAAGATAACAACATTCAATGATGATATCCAAGGAACAGGCATTGTTGTTTTAGCAGGTGTATTAGGTGCATTGAACATTTCTAAAGAAAAGTTAGCTGACCAAGTTGTAATGACATTTGGTGCAGGTACTGCAGGTGTCGGAATTGCAAATCAATTATTAGATGAAATGATTCGTCAAGGAGTACCAGAAGAAAAAGCTCGTAAGAATTTCTATATGGTAGACAAACAAGGTGTGTTATTCCAAGATACAGAAGATTTAACTCCTGGTCAGAAACCATTTGTCAGAAGCCGCTCAGAATTTAACAATGCAGATGAATTGACGAGCCTTGAAGCAGCAGTCAAAGCAATTCACCCTACAATCATTGTTGGAACGTCTACTCAACCAGGTTCATTTACTGAAAAAATTGTGAAAGAAATGGTGTCGTATACTGCTCGTCCAATCCTTTTTCCATTATCAAATCCTACAAGACTTGCTGAGGCAACAGCAGAAAATTTGATTAAATGGACAGATGGTAAAGCTTTGATTGGTACAGGAATTCCTGCCGCAGATGTTGAATACAAAGGAGTTACGTATCATATTGGTCAAGGAAACAATGCGTTAATGTATCCAGGTTTAGGTCTTGGAATTATTGCTTCAACTACTACTCGTGTGAATAGTGAAATGTTATCACAAGCAAGCCATGCTTTAGGAGGAATCGTTGATTCTAGTGAACCAGGTGCAGCAGTATTACCACCTGTAGCTAAATTAGCTGAATTCTCACAAATAATAGCTGAAGTTGTTGGTCAAAGTGCAATAGATCAAAAACTAAATCGTGAACCAATTTCAGATATCAAAAAGGCAGTAGCAGATACTAAATGGACTCCTAAATATGTTCAATTAGAAATCAAATAAAAGTGTAAAAGAATATAATGATGTTTTATTTTAAGTAAATGCTGTTTCGTATAATCGTGGTCTATTTCAATAAAGACCACGATTATATGATTATCACAAGACTAGATAAAATGAATCAGAAAAAATCTTAGCTATTTTGTGAGTGAAGATGGAAAAAAAGGAGCAGTATATATGACGCAAAAATTAGACAATTCAAAAGAGATTCAAGCTGATAAAGAAAAAACTGGCTTTTGGTCAATAAAAATTAGCGGAGTGAGTCTTCCATTCTATTTAATTATGGTTGTTATTTTAATTATCGGAATTAAATTAGGAAAATTACCAGGTGGCATATTGGGAGCTCTTGCCATATTAGTACTGCTAGGAAATTTATTCCATTACATTGGGAATCACTTACCTATTTTTAAGTCTTACTTAGGAGGTGGAGCTGTTTTCTGCATTTTTGCTTCTGCAGTTATTGCTACTTTTGGTATTTTACCTAGTGAGCAAGTTAAAACAGTTACAAGTTTCGTAAATGATATGGGATTTCTTGATTTCTATATTGCGGTTTTAATTACGGGAAGTATTTTAGGTATGAAACGTGATTTACTAATGAAAGCATCTGTCCGTTTTATCCCTGTAGCATTTATTTCAATGGCTGCATCATTTTTAATGGTGGGACTTATTGGTATGTTAATCGGTCATGGTTTTGGAAAATCGGTCTTATATGTTTCACTACCTATGCTGGCAGGCGGTATCGGAGCTGGTTGTGTTCCTTTATCCGGAATTTACGCTTCTGCATTAGGAACGCAATCATCAGCAATTATATCACAATTAATCCCAGCATCTGCTTTTGGAAATGTACTTGCAATTATTGGCGCTGCTTTAATTTCTAAAATAGGAGCATCTTTTCCAAAATACAATGGGCACGGAGCTATTATGAAAGCAGATATAGGAAAAATAAAAGAGGAAGAGAGAGAGATAAAATTAGATGTTGTTCAGATGGGTGTTGGTCTGCTTATTTCAATTTCGTTTTTTACTTTAGGAAATATTTTCAACTATTTTGTCCCACATGTTCACGCATACGCATTTATGATTATTATTGTAGTGATTTGCAAAATAACCAATGTTATTCCTCAATATTATGAAGATTGTGCAGTTATGTTTAATAAATTGATTATGAAAAATTTGACTCCTGCGGTATTATCTGCAATCGGAATTGCTTTACTCAATTTAAATGTGTTAGCTCAATCATTAACTTGGCAATTTATTGTGCTATGCTTCACAAGTATTTTAACAATATCAATTGTTTCAGGATTTATAGGAAAACTATTTGGACTATATCCTGTTGAATCTATGATTACTGCAGGATTGTGCAATAACAGCATGGGTGGTACTGGAAATGTAGCAGTTCTTTCAGCTGCTGATCGTATGGAATTAATTGCCTTTGCTCAAATGGGAAATAGATTAGGTGGTGCCATTGTGTTAATTTTAGGAAGTTTTTGATACGCATACTAAAGTAGCTAGACTTATGTGGTATGGGTTTTCAACAACATTTCGGTAAAATAAGTGCTAAGACATAAATATAAAAAGGACGCACATGGATGTGATTCAGATAAGTAGGCAGTGATCTTTATAGATACCGCCACTTTCAGAACCTGCAAGGTTTCGTTGATTATATTGTGAAAAAAATATGAGGTAATGAATATTGAGTATACAATCTAATAAATGACTTTTAGAATCTTCTAATTAGTAGTTTGATAATGAAAATTAGTAGATTATTGAGGTGTAAGAGGAGAAAATAGAATGATTTACAGGATAGATATATTTTTATTTGATAAATTTTAAACATTAGATGTATCTGGTCTAGTTGAAATATTTGGTAGGTTGAGAAGCGAGAGCTTCCTTATTTAGAATATTAGTGAAAGTTGAATCATACCTTAGTTCATCAGCATCATTATCCGTATTATAGCCTGCAATGTACTGATATATTTTTTGAATTGTAGAGGAGCTGAGATATTATGTATGAAAAGATAATAAAGGATTATGGCAAATGACTAAAAATATAGATTTGGCATCTATTAAAGAGGTAATAGCTATAGCTGATTAGATCAGATGAAACCAGGAATAAGTATGACGTTAAGTGTGAGAAATGTGATAAGAAATATTGATAAGTCGGGCCTTTTGAAAAATGATATTCCATAAAATACAAGGTCATTTATTAAAAGTTCCGATTTTTTTAAGTTTACGATAGTACCAATAACCTGTCAGATATGGAGGTATATAAGACAAAAATGTCCAGCCAATATTCCATCCATTAGCATAGGTTACCATTCCAAACTTTAAACCCAAATATTCTGCTACTGTGGTCATAAAAGTAAATATGAGTATCAGTGCGTACGGCGGTACTTTTTCCTTTTGAATATAATATATTAAATAGCATCCCAGTATGGGATATAAGCCTAGATTTATTGACATAGTGGTGAGGTCATCATTAATACTTAAGGGTGCAAATCTATTAAAATTAAGATGAAATAAAGCTTCATTTAGCGAATATGCCCATATTGACATAAATGGGGCAATAACTAATAAGGTCTTATTATCTTTTAAATAAAGTAATACCCCGAAGATCCAAGGAATAATAAATCCTAATATTATATTTATAATCATGTAGCCATCTCCCATCAAATATTATAGGTTTATTATTTCCTAAACAATTGTTTTTTATGAATAATCTAATGAGCAGTACAAAAAAATTGCAACATAAATGTATAACCAATAAACATGGGAATAAAAAAGGAATTGCGGTGTGTTATTGATAAACAGTATGAATAACAATTTCCTCATCAATTAATCTCCTACAGTAATAGGTAACACTATAGGTTGAGTTGGACTTATAGATAATAACAAACTTGAATTTGATGGTGTTCCAAATACGATACTTTAAAAGATAATAGGTATTTCAAACTTTAGAGTATATTAAATAAGTATTGAAGCATGTTTTATAACATTTCAGAGGACGGGAGCTAATGCTTGCCGTCCTCTCTTCATTTGCACAGGAGGAGAGTAAGATTGCAAGTTACAATCAAAAATCGAGAGCAAAGAAGAAATTTGAATCTTGATAGAAGAGAAGCGAATAGAATATCTAGGGTGCTTGAATCTGAAGGGATTTTAAATTGGAAGGTAAGGCTAAATGGTATGAAATAAGGATTACTCATTATAAGGATAACAATTTATGAAGAGAAAACCAAATACAACAGAACACAATTGGATTATTGAAACTTCCTTAGATGTAGAATGATTACATGCACTACGCATAGAAGGAAATAGTATGTTAGTAGTTTAAAAATCAGAATGTTGTTAATAGATATAACGTCAAATTAAGTTCAAAATCAAATAGTTCAGCTAATAATTCTAATGAACAATGTTTTAAAGATGATATTATCAAAACAGATGAAATAGCTTATATTAAATTATTTAGTTTTGATCCAAATAGAGTTTATATAAATAAGCCAAAGATATATGAATTTTTAAAAAAAGTAAAAGACTATAATTGTCTTATTATAGATATAAGAGGAAATGGAGGTGGAGCTAATCAGTATTGAGAGTACAAAAAATCCATATAGGAATCTTATAAAAATAAAATCAAACTGTTTTCATTCCATATTATGCTATTTATAGTTATAATTATTATAGTTTTAGTTTTAGCTTAATGTTTAATAGTGTAAATTTTAATTAAAAGGAGGACAAAAATGAAGAAAAGAGAAATTTTCACGTTATCAGCGTTAGCATTTTCCATGGGCATAGTTTTCGGATTTTTGATTTCACCAGCCAAAAATGGTTTTGGTAATAATTCTAGCAATACAACAAATAATTATTATGATAAGGAACATTTAACAACTGATAAATCTATTGATGGATCACAATCTTCTCATCTTACATCATAAAGGTAAAATATGGCTAAATATACTATAGGGGGGATAGTTTTTATGCAAAAGGTTTTAGTGTTAGGCGGAAGTGGACTTGTAGGAAAAGCAATAATTGCTGAAATAAGTAAATGTAAGGAATTTGAGATTTATGCAACACACTTTCAAAGTTCAATTCCATTGAACCAAAATAGAAGTTTTAAATTAAATATTGAAGGTCTAGATAACATAAATAGTATATTAAACACTGTAGAACCTGAAATTATAATATCATGTTTAAGGGGAATTTATGATAAACAGTTGATTTTACATGCAAAAGTTGCTAAATATCTAAGGAAAAGTCATGGTAGATTATATTTTTGTTCTACTACAAATGTTTTTGATAATGACTTAACCAAACCTCATTATGAAAATGATATTCCAAGTTCTTGTACTGAGTATGGAAAATTTAAAATGGATTGTGAGAAAATAATTACTGGAATACTACATGATAATGCTTGTATATTGAGACTTCCACAAGTTTGGGGAAAAGATTCTCCAAGAATGAAAGAGTTATTAAAATCACTGATAAATAATGAAAAAGTCATTGTTTATCCAAAACTATATATAAATACTATTACTGACGTAGTGATAGCAAAAAAAGTATGCTACATAATTCAGCATAATTTAAAGGGCATTTTTCATCTGGTGGCAGATGATGTAATAAATTATAAGGAACTGTATAATGAATTAATAATGGGGCTAGGTTTTAATAATGTAGATATGGAAGAAAATTTTGAGGAAGAAGGATACTTTGCAATCTTATCAAGGAGAAATAATGAATTTCCAGAACAGTTAGGATTAACAAATAAATCTGTAATTACATATTTAATTAATCACACTACCAGATTGATTGACCAAGACCATTTGATTTACTAGAGCAATTCAAAAATCGTATAGTTACAGTGCATATTTCAGATAGAATTAAAGAATTTGTTGGCCATGTTATTCCAGGAGAAGGATTTATAAACTGGAAAGGTATTTGTAATATTTTGAAGGAAGTCAATTATAATAGACCCTTATTGCTTGATATAATGACATCTAATTCAAAAGAAAAAGAAGCAAAAGCATTTTTAGAATTATCATATAACTCAGGTTGTAGGCTTTATGACGATATTAGAGATTAACAAAGAAAATGTGGGAGTTTATATTCATAAAAAAATTAAGAACAGAATATTTTGATACTTTGCGAAAATCGAGTTTTCTTATTAATTCGCAGTTTACTATTATTTTTCAACAATAGTAATTTAAAAAAATAGATTTCTTGTGTCGTGCAAAAAAATCCACTTATGCAGGTAAAGGAGCAGAAGTTATTTCCTCCAGATCTAATTCACATGATTTACAATATGTAGAAAATAATTTAAAGTATATTGATACCTACTTAGGTGGAGAAAATTAAATGGAAGTCAAAACCACCTCCATTAATTAACATTGTAGGAATATTGTATATATATCCAATTATCACAATTTTAAATTTTCTAATATGACTCTTAATAATCATTTTATTAAATCAAACCATTTTTATGTAAGCTATACCATACATTAATTATCATGGGTACGATTGTAACTACTATGATTAAAAATACAAGTCGTGGCGTAATTACTAAATGTTTTTTGCTTATTACATAAAATTCGATTATATCAGTTAGAACAATTATAATAATTGTTCTAAATAATAGGTCTTTAAAGAGCTCGATAATACCACCTCCTATAATTATATATTTTAGCATTAAAATTCTACGTAATTTAATATTTCTTCATGTCCTGTTATTCCTAAAGCCTATAAATCTTTCTTTACTGACGCTACACTTGGCATAATAAGACCTCCGTAATCCTTCATATAGTCTTATTATATCCCAATATTTAGAAAATATCAATTTTCGACTGCAGTTGTAGCATAGATTATATACAGTTAAATATAAATCTATTTGTAAATATGGAGATTATTTGGAATAAATGATATAATAATCAAAACATTTGTTAATATAAGTATGAAATAGAATTAATAGATGTCATAAAATTCAACCTGAAAATTAGAATTGAATCGTGTTGAAGCTACACATTATGTAGGGAATGAAGGCTCTGGTCGTGTTATGCAGAAATGTTGAATGAACTACGAGGGCAAAGGGTTACAAGAAGTAAAAGTTAAAGATAAATTCTATGAAGCTGCTGATTATGCAATTTTGAGAGATGATTGGATTAATGCAATGAATGTTAGTAATTAACTTGAATTTATAGGAGGTAAAATAAAATGCAAGATTTGACAGAAAAAGACTTTGAACTAATTGAAAGAGCATCTGAAACTATAAAAAAGAATTATGATAGCATAAAATACAATCATACAGTGGCGGTGGCAGTTAGATGTAAAAATGGAAAAATATATACAGGAGTGAATGTATATTCTCTTCATGGTGCTTGTGCTGAAGTAATAGCCATTGGTTCAGCCATAACTTACGGTGAAAGGGAATTTGAATGTATAGTTGCGGTAAGAGGGAAAAATGGTTATGATATTATCGGTGCAAAAAAGGTTGGCATTCATTCAATTGGTGTTTTGTTCGGATATGGGGATAGAAATGAACTTGAGGAAGCGGGTGCCGATTTTATTGTTGATACTGTTGCAGGTATTGGAAAAGTTTTATTAGCATAATCTGTATACAAAGTGATACTTAATCTTCTTAAATAGCAAAGTAAAGATTATTTTAGTAATGTGGAATAAAGGAAAAATAAAATGGCTTTTTTATTAGAAAATGTTTGAATTAACAGATGAAGATTTATATAACAAAATAATTCGGTTTAGCCATAATATTATTCAAAAGTAGATTAAGCATTAATTGTTGGGGGATTAAATAGCATTTTTCATATCTTGAGTCATAACTGTAGGATAAAGCCAAGTAAAGGTTATTTATAAAAAAATGAGGTGATTGAATGTATGACTAGTATTACAGATGATTTTATAAATCAAATTGAATCATATGGGTTTAAAGTTGGAATAATTTCTATTAATCACCTAGAAGAAATAAAATCGGATATGGATGCTACCAAAAAAAAATATAACGATGTTGATACTTATATAGGCAAATATTTAAATGGATTTGATTATATGAGTGGGAAACAAAAATGATATTATCAAAGGTACCGTTAGACAAATTACCAGCTATAACATACAGAAAATTGGAACTAATTAATTTTATAGAATATTATGAGTTACTTGCTCGTAATTTAAGTGTTTTAATAAGTAAATATGAAGTTAATTCATAATTTTCTTAAGTTACGTCATAGTCCATTTTTAAATTCAAGAAAATTTGTAGGGAAATTAAGCAATCATAGATAGGAGTTCTAAAACAAAAGAAATTTTCTAAGAGGAGAAGATAAATAATGAATGAAATATTTAAGCAAATACCATTATATAGATTTATAGCGTTTTGTAATGACACAAATATGGACAAGACCGTATTAGATTGTGGCGCAGGAGGCGATTGTCCACCGCTAAGCTTATTTTTAGAATATGGGTTCTTAACACATGGAATAGAATTTAATACTAAACAATTAGAAGATGCTAATAAATATGCAAATAATAAAAGTCAGAATTTAAATATTAAGCAAGGAGATATGAGAAAATTAGAATTTGAAAATGATTCATTTGTGAAGAAAATGGAGGTGTGCATACTATGAGCAACTGGACTACAACAACAGATGAAAGTAAAAAAAGATGGGAAACTAATGCTGAATTTTGGGATGAAAGAATGGGTGAATATAGTAATACATTTCATAGAGAAATTATTAGACCATCAACAGGGGTATTATTAGAAGTAAATGAAGGAGAAAAAATATTAGATATTGCTTGTGGTAATGGTAACTTTTCAAAAAGATTGGTTGATTTAGGGGCTAAAGTAACTGCATTTGACTACAGTGAAAATTTAATTGAGAATGCTAAAAAAAGGTGTGCTTCATATTTAGATAGAATTAAATTTAAAGTAATAGATGCAACAAAATATAACCAGCTTATTGAATTAGGGTGTGAATGTTTCGATAAAGCTGTAGCTAACATGGCTTTAATGGATATTGCTGATATTAATCCATTGTTTAATGCAGTTTATAAACTATTAAAGCCAAATGGAATATTTGTATTTTCTATTATGCATCCATGTTTCCAAACCCCTGAAATGAGAAAAATTGTTGAAACAGAGGAGTTAGGTGGAAAGGTAGAAATTAAAAATGCTGTCCAGATATTTAAATATATAACTCCTCAATGCTACGAAGGTAATGCAATAGGAGGACAACCAGTTCTACAATTATATTATCATAGACCTCTATCAGACCTACTTGAACAAAGTTTTAGAGCTGGTTTTGTAGTTACAGGGGTTAAAGAACCTGTGTTCAACACAGATAAAACAGAGTGGAATGAGATACCTCCTGCACTTATTATTAGGTTGCGAAAAAATTAAGACGTACAAAATATTGTTATAATTTTCAAAAACTACGTCATAAGGGTAGATTATTGAGGTGTAAGATGAGGAAATAATCCAACAGTATTAGCAAAAATGAAAAGTGTAATGGAAGGAAAATAAATGAGTTGTTTATATATTATTACAGGTCCAGCGGGTGTAGGAAAATCAACAATTTCTAAAAATTTAGCAGAAAAAAAAGAAAAGTCAGCACTTATAGAAGGAGACAACATATACCACTTGGTGTGTGGTGGATATGTAAAACCATGGCTTGAAGGTAATCATTTCTTGATACGACATTATTAAGTGTAGTAGAAACAGTTGATGAAATTATACAAAAGGATAATTTTTTATTATGAGCATAATCTTCACTTACAGTTACGGCGCAATATTCATAATGGCTGATATTAAAAAATGCGATTTATTATACAATATTCCAAAAATGTGAATTTAAAACCATTATATTTGGTTAGGAGGAATTAAGATGAAAAACATAAATTATGGTAACTACTTTTGGCAAGAAGATAATGTTAGATTACGTGCGTTAAAGCCTGAAGATGGTGAGGAACACTACTATAACCAGTTTGATACGCAAGCCCGTAGATTTGTAAATTGTGAAGTTGAATTACCTCCTACCAATGATAAGTGTAATAAGTTTGCTGAGAAATACAAAAATTTTGCTTCAGGTACTGGTATATTAATGTTTACAATTGAAACTTTAGAAGGTAAAAATGTTGGTGAGATTAATCTTAACAGTATAGACGAAAGGAATGGAACCTTTAATATAGGAATACAAATAGATATGGATTCTAGAGTAAAAGGCTATGGTAAAAAAGCAATGAGAATACTTCTTAGATATGCTTTTTAGGTTTTAATAATGTAGATATGGAAGAAAATTTTGAGGAAGAAGTATACTTTGCAATCTTAGAAAAGAGAAATAATGAATTTCCAGAACAGTTAGGATTAACAAACAAATTGGCAATTTCATATCTAATTAATTAATCATTATAAATTCAAGAAAGGTGTGATGAAATGGTTGTAGTTATAGGTGTTTCTATGATATTTATTGTTTTGGGTTTTATTTTAAGGAGAGGCAAAGGTGAGTGGTTAATTGCCGGATATAATTTGCAATCAGAAAAAGAAAAAAATCAATATGATAAATTAGCATTATTTAAATTTACTGGAAATTTACTTATATTTATTGGCATTATGTTTATCTTATTTTTTCTTTGTACTACTTATTTAAATTCTTCTTATATGAAAATTTCAATTATAATATTTATATCTTTGATTTTTATTGTTGTGTTTGGAAGTTTAATTTATCTTAATACAGGTAACAGATTTAGAAAGAAGGAATAAGAAGATATAATTCGCAACTTTCTTATCTTGCGTTACAAGTGCAAATTATTGTCAGGTAAAGATTATTTTATAATTAGGAGGTTATCTAATGAATTTTGAAATTGATAATATGGATATTCATTTTAATAAATGTGCTTCGGATTATGATAGACATTTTTATGAAGACTTAGGGATGTGCGAGTTCTATGATGAAATAGAAAAGCAGATTAATACTTGTGGAAAATCAGAAAATATTTTGGTTCTTGGGTGTGGAACGGGACTGGAAATAGAAAGAATTAAGCATTATGCTATAGTTACGGCAATTGATATTTCAAATGGAATGCTGGCCGAGTTAAAGAAAAAGGAATTGTATCCGCGGGTCACATTAAACACTATTTGTAATTCATATTTTGATGTTAAGTTTACTGAAAAAGATTTTGACCTGGTTCTTTCCACATGTTCCCTACATCATTTTACTGTTCAACAAAAGGCACAACTATATAGCAAAATATATAATTGGTTAAAACCCAATGGCTATTTTATAAATGGTGATACTGTTTGTAGAGATAAAGCAACTGAAATTAAGTTAAGAAATGAAGCAGAAAGATTCTATCAAAAGCAAGAGCTTCCTTTTGGAAGTATACATATTGATGTTCCACTGGCTTTAGATACTGAATTAGCTCTGCTTTCTGAGGCAGGGTTTAATAGTATATCACTTGAAAAAAGATGGAATAAAACTGCATTGATAAAAGCAATAAAGTAACATGAATTTTATTTATATTGTAGAATAATCCGACATGTGTCAAAGGAAGTACTTTATGGAATATAATAGCCTTGTGAATGATATAAACAGTTTATATCAATTAAACATTAACAATATTGAGCTTTATAGAGATATGATAGGTCGTGTATATTTTTTACAGAGTAACGATAAACGGTATGTATTTAAAATATACCGTGACTTTAAAACGGATGATGCGTTGCAAACGGTTCACATACTCGATTATCTAAAAGCAAACTCATATCCAGCGGTTTCTGTTGTCAGAAATTCAAAAGATGAAAGCAATATCACTCTTAACTGCAAAGATGGTCGCGGCACAGGAATATTATATGATTATATCGAAGGAACAGTACCAGATGGAAAGTACGATGCAGAAAGCATAGGGAAACAGATTGGGGAACTTCATCGATTAATGGAAAGCTATCCACACCAACTTATAAATAAAACTAAATTTGATTACATTGATGATTATATCTCCATTATGAGAGAAAAGGATTTTGATAGTGAAAAATTTTTGACCTTCAACAATATGGCGATGAATTATGGGAGCGTATAAATAAATTACCAAAAAGTTTTTGTCACGGAGACCTTCATACGGGGAATATGATTAGAAATCAAAGAGGAGAATATGTTATTTTTGATTTTATTGCTGTTAGGCATTTTCAAATAATATCAAGAATAGTTAGGTGTCATGGACTACAAAGTTTGGATGAAAAAGATTGTTACGAACAGTATTATTGGCTTATGAAATGGCGGGAATTTTGTATAAAACAGCATTAGGTATTTTTGTACCAATAATATGGGTTGGAACAAGGAATAACATTATATAAAAGAGGAATATATAACACAACTTACACCTAAAGAAGTGCTTGAGGAAAAGCTACATAAGGCAATAGTGAAAGCAAGATTTAAATTGGAACAGAGAGGTAAAGACAGTGAAAATTAATAACAACTTATCTATCTCAAAATGAGGATATAAACTATATAAACAAAGCAACTAAAGTAACACCGTTAATGATGGTTTGCTTATTGGGACATACTAAAACAATTGCTTATAATTTATATTTGCATAGATAGTGGATTATATAGTAAAATACAAATAATATGAAAGATATATTTAAATTATAATAGAAAATGCCAACTAAATGTTAAAATTTTTAAACGATTAAAACATATTTTACAATTGAGGGATAAGATGAATTCTAAGGATGTTTTTTTATTAATATTAATGTTTGTATTAGTTATTATATGTTTATTAGAAGCACTTTGGGCTATTTTTATTAAGTACAAGCATGTTATGGAGCGAGAACGGGTTTATAGGAGTCTATTAGAACATAGTAAGGATTGTTTATATTATTTTGAAATTTATCCAGAAATGAAATTTAAATATTTAAGTTCGTCTATTAGCCAACATTTAGGAATACGTGTACAAGATTGTTATGAGGATTATAAGTATCTTTTTAATCGTGTTCATCCAGATGACTATGAAGCATTTTATAAAAAAACAATAGGGCAAGTTAACTATAATAGTAATCAGGTTTTAAGATTGTTACATAGCAATGGAAATTATATATGGACTGAAGATTATTCAACGCCAATCTATGATAAGTCAGGAAGACTTATAGGAATAGTAGGTAGTCATAGAGATATAACGGAAAGAATAAGGTTAGATGGGGAGCTTGAATATAAGAGTAGCCATGATACAATGACAGGTTTATATAATAGGAATTTTTTTGAGGAATTATTCAATAGTTTGGACAAAGAGATTGATAGTAGAGTCGGAATAATTATTTGTGATTCAAATGGTTTAAAATCGTTAAATGATAACTTTGGTCACAAATATGGGGATTTGATGATTAAAGACTCTGCCAGGCTTCTTGATGAATTTTCTTCGCAAAATATTATTGTGTCAAGAATTGGAGGAGATGAATTTTCAATTATTTTAACAGGCGTTGATGAAGGATATGTTTCATCCATAGTTAAGAGTATAAATGAGGATATTGTTAAGTTTAATCAAAGTAGTGAAGGCATAAAAATTAAAATGGCTATTGGATACTCATCATCTCAGAATTCTTATGGTAACATGAATAGGCTATTTGTTATAGCAGATAAACATATGTATCAAGCCAAAAAATGTTTGAAACAACATTTAGATTAGGTTTTTAAATCATAATAGGGTAAGCAAAATGCTTATGCGTCTAATAATGAAGTATGTGCAAAAAAACAATTGGGAAGTTCGAGTCCACTTGAACACAAGAGAGCTGGATACACAGAAAGTATAAAATACAATGCAGACAAAATATAACTAAAGGTACCTGTTATAAATGGGGGAATTTACTATTTGAAACAGGCATTTTTGGATGGATTCGTTTTATTGTAATTTATTTTTCTCACTTACTTTTACATGATTATCCGAAAGAACTACAGGAGGTTATTAATCTTCTGCCATATATTCATAGTGTGCATGTGTTGGAATATGCTTTGCAATTTTGAAGTATTTAATATGGTGATAGCATAATATGCAACAGTAACATCTACAAAATAAACTAACAAAAATGTGCGTACTTGATATTATGTTTCTTTATAAATATAATAATAACATATGAGATAAAGGGTAAATGTAAATAAAATAGTGAAATAGGAGTGTGGAATTTTTGAAAAAATTATTTACTGTAGATTTAGTAATAACACTCGAATAAACATCACAACCAAAAGTTGGTATGTAACTTATTATTTCATATTATCTTTTTGCGTCCGTTGTGAGATAATGAATAAACAAACAATTTCAAGGGGGTACTACATAATGGGGAAATTAATTATAAATGGTGTTGATGGCCAGTTAGGTGGTCACATCGCTGAGTTCGTGTTAGCAAAAACAAAGGATGTCAGTAATCTGATTTTCGCAGGATATAATATGAGAAAACTAGATAAGTACAAAGATATGGGTATCGAAATAAGACAGGTTGATTATAACAATACAGAGAATTTACCAAAGGCATTTGGTGGTGCCGAAACCATGGTACTGGTATCCATGCCATTCATTGGAGCTCCAAGAAGAACTGCTCATAAAAATGCTGTTGATGCTGCAAAAATAGCTGGAATTAAAAGAATCGTATACACATCTTATTCAGGAGCGGGTGATCCCAATAACCACGCCTTGGTACTGGAAGATCATAATTTCACAGAAGATTATATTAAGGATTCCGGTCTTAAGTATCGTTTTGTTAGAGATAGTAACTATGCAGAGGCTGTTTTGGACACTGTAATGGATAGCAATTTCGAAACTAGAAAATGGATTTCTAATCAGGGAGCCGGAAGGGTTGCTTATATTGCTAGAGAGGATTGTGCCAAGTCAATTGCAGCAGTAGCAACAGGAGCTGGCGAAGATAATCATGCTTACACTGTATGTGGTACTGAATTATTAACCTGCGCGGATTGTATGGCAATTGCAACAGAAGTCATCGGAAAAACATTTGAGTTTATATCTGTAAGCGATGATGAATTGTTTGCACAATTTGATGAAATGGGTATTCCTAGAACAACCGAAGATATGAAAAACTCTCCTTGGCCTTGGTGTAGCGAGGACATGGTTTCCTGTGGCGCAGCTGTCCGGGACAAAAAAATGGAAATTATGACAAATGATTATCAATACTTGGTTGGAGAAAAGCCAATGTCTATGAAACAATTATTTGAAAGAAAATATAAAAAATAGATATTGAAGGCAAAAAAAGGAGCATTATGCTTCTTTTTTGTTGCTAAACTTCATTTTTGTTATAATAAGCTGTAAGGAGGTGTTTGCCCTGAAACTAAGAACTCTGTTTATATTTTACCTCAGTAAGATAGTATAAAATGATTTTTCAAAGAAAGAGAAGTGATGAGCTATGAGATTAGATAAATTTTTAGCAGAATCATCTATTGGAATGAGGAAAAAGGTTATTACTTATATCAAAGAAGGTAGGGTTAAGGTAAATGGAAAAGTGATAACAGAACATGCAATAGAAATTAACGAAGGTTACGATGTTATTGAGTATCTTGGAAAAATTGTTAACTATACTGGAAAAGTATATTATATGTTTAATAAACCTTCTGGCTGTATTACTGCAAGAAAGGATACAGTTAATAAAACAGTATTTGACTTTTTTCATGATGTTAACATGAATGGAGTATTTCATGTTGGAAGATTAGACAAAGATACAGAAGGATTATTGCTATTTACTAACGATGGTGAATTTGAACATAAATTAATGTATCCACAAAAGCATGTTGAAAAAACTTATTTTTTTTGGGCTTTAGGTTCTTTGGATGATGTAGATAGAGAGCAATTAGAGCAAGGAGTTTACATAGCTAAAGGTAAAATATTAACTAAACCAGCAAAAATAGAAGTGCAAGAATGTGGAATGTATAAAGAATTTAAACAGAAAATGTCTATTGAAAATTCATACAATATGGAATCAAACAAGTATAACCAATCTGTTGTTTCTGGGTATCTTACTATTACAGAAGGACGTAAGCACCAAGTTAAGCGTATGTTAAAGGCAGTAGACTGCTATGTTGTATATTTAAAGAGGGTTTCCATCGGAGGATTAATGTTAGATGAATCATTGAAAAAAGGACAGCACAGATTCTTGACAAAAGTGGAAATTCAGAAATTATCTAAGGAATTGTAATAGAGGCGACTAACAGTTAACAATACATTATATAAGTTTGATTCTAGTGCAAAAACTAATTTTGTGCAAAAAGAGTATTTGCATCAGAATCATTATTTAACTCTCATCTTCTGTTAAGGTGGGGGTATTTTATGCTTGTCCTTAAACATACCCAAATAATAAATGGATATTTTAGAATGAAAATATAATATTAGTTTAAAATAATAAAAGTCATTTTAGAATGAAAATAAAAAGGAGGAGGGCGAAAATGGCTATAATTGAAAAAAAATTATCGAAACTTACGCTGGTATCATTAATTTTAATGATTTTCACTTCGGTTTTTGGTTTTAATAACATGCCTAGATCATTTTACTTGATGGGTTATTCAGCTATTCCATGGTACATATTATCAGGAATAACATTTTTTATACCATTTGCTTTTATGATGGCAGAATTTGGATCAGCTTTCAAAAATGAAAAAGGTGGAATTTATTCATGGATGGAGAAATCCGTTGGCATTAAGTATGCATTCGTGGGTACATTCATGTGGTATGCATCATATGTAGTTTGGATGGTAAATATATGTTCATCAATTTGGATCCCATTTTCAAATACGCTATTTGGGAAAGATACTACTGCAACATGGAGTATACTTGGACTTAAGTCTACTCAGACATTAGGAGTACTTGGTGTTATTTGGATTTTAGTGGTAACCTTTACAGCAACAAAAGGTTTAGAAAAAATCAAGAAGGTTACTTCAGTTGGTGGTACTGCAGTTGTATTAACAAATGTTTTTTTATTAATAGGTGCAGTAGTTGTTCTTATTGCAAATCATGGCCATTTTGCACAAGGAGTTTTACATGGAGGTTTTACTACATCCCCTAATCCTTCATATCAAAATATGCTTTCAATATTTTCATTCCTAGTATTTGCACTCTTTGCATACGGTGGAATTGAAGTTGTAGGAGGCTTAGTTGATGAAACTGAAAATGCTGCGAAGAATTTTCCTAAAGGAATTATTATATCAGCTATAGTTATTGCAATAGGATATTCACTGGGAATATTATTATGCGGTATGTTTACAAATTGGAAAGTGCTTGCAGGACCCAGCGTTCACATGGCCAATGTTGCATATGTAATCATGCAAAACCTTGGATATCAATTAGGATTAAGTTTCGGATTAGCACAAGGCTTAGCACTAACACTAGGTGCATGGGTAGCAAGATTTTTTGGCTTTTCAATGTTCTTATCATTAACTGGTGCGTTCTTCACTCTTTCATACGCTCCGTTAAGGCAAATGATAGAAGGAACTCCAGAAGGATTATGGCCTGGCAAAATGGGTGAAGTTAAAGATGGCATGCCGTATGTTGCTATGTGGATACAGTGCGCTGTTGTTATTGCATTTGTAATAATGCTTACAATTGGTGGAGCGGCTGCTACTAAGTTTTTTACAATACTTGTTAGTATGACAAATGTTGCAATGACAATACCTTACATGTTTATAGCTGGTGCATTTGCACCATTTAAGAAGAATACTGATATAGTTAAACCATTTACAATTTTTAAATCTTATAAAAACTCTCTAATTTGGACAATAGTTGTTGTATTTACAGTTGGATTTGCTAACTTTTTTACCATCATACAGCCGGGAATGCAGGGAGATATGGCAACTACTATTTGGATGATTGTGGGACCAATATTTTTGCAGTAGTAGCTCTTACAATGTTCTCAAGATACGAAAAAAAGAACAAACATGCATAAGTACTTATTATTTTAGTAATTATGAACCAAGAAATGATTTAAAATTTAACGTCCAACTTAATAAGGCATCTGAAATAAAATAACAAAATATTATACAGTTGATGGGTCCGCGCCCACATCAAATAGTAATTTGTAATCCGGACCTATTACAGTAAATTCAATTACTACATAATTATTTGTTATTAAAAACACCTGAAAGATTATTTGTAATCCTTCAGGTGTTTTTATTTTGGATTTTCAACTAAATCTTATAATAATTAAATTAATACTACTAATTCCTGTTAGTTTATCACAGTAACGTCACAAGTATCAGTATACCCACCATCTACAGTAGTTACTGTAATTATGGCATCGGTTGTACTTGCTTTTACGCCGGTTACTACTCCAGTACTACTAACAGTTGCTACATTGGGATCAGAAGTTGTCCATACCACAGTTTGATTTGTAGCATTTTCAGGAGTTATTGTTGGCGTTAATATAAGCTTTTTACCTACGGATAAGCTTTGGGTAGGTTCATTCAAAGTTATATCTGTTATACCATTAGGGCGTACAGTAACAGTACAAGAAGATGTTTTACCAGAATCTTCGGAAATGGCTGTAACTAGGGCAGCACCTTTACTTATGCCGGTTATTAAGCCATTATTATCTACTGTTACTATATTGGTATTGGAGGAAGTCCATTGTACATTTGTATCTGTAGCATAAATTGGAGTGGTTGTTGCAGATAACACATCTACACCTCCTATGGCTATGCTATCTGTAGTTTTATTTACTTTTACAGCAGTTACAGCAATAGGAGTTATAGTAACAATACAACTATCTGATTTGGCACCATCTTCACTAAAGGCAGTAATTGTTGTAGTACCTATATTTACTGCGGATATGATACCATTCGTTACTGTTGCCACATTGGGAGCAGAAGACACCCACCTTAGATTTTTATCTGTTGCGTTGGTTGGCGTTATTGTAGCAGTTAACGTATCTGCAGTTCTTAAATTTATGATATCTGTAGATTTACTTAACTTTAACTTTGTTACGTAAATGGGATTAGCGGTTACTGTATATGTACATGAAGCACTAGGACCGCTTTCAGTAGTAGCAGTAATTGTAGATGAACCTGCCGATAGTCCCTTTACATTTCCAAAAGCATCTACGGAAGCTACGTTAGAATTGGAAGATAACCAAGTTATAGTATCTGTGGCATTAGTTGGGGTTAAGGAGTCTGTTAAGGAATCTGTTCCACCTATGGCTATGGAACTCGAATTTTTATTTAAACTTATTGAGGTTGCATTTACGTTAGGAACTATTTTAATTTCAATAGCTTCTATTCTTAAGCCTTGTCCCGTAGTTCCTGATAGGGCTCCATTGCTTACCCAGTCCTGCCAGCCTATATTTTGGATGTGAGTTCTGTACTCAACGGTGTAGCCAGGCACATTTTCTAAGTTTATTTCAATAGCTTCTAGCCTTAAATCTTGTCCAGTAGTACCAGCATCAGCACCATCATACACAGTGTTCTGCCAACCAATATTTTGTACATGGCATTTATAATCAATATGAGCACCTGCTGGTGCATTAGTTAAACTGATTCTTAGTGCTTCTAATCTTAGACCTTGCCCGGAAGTACCAGCATCGGCGCCATCCTGCACAGTATTTTGCCAACCTATATCTTGCACGTTACCTTGATAGCTATCACCCACATTATCAGTGGAAGCATTTGCTACATATCCAAAATTAAAAATTAAAAGTGGTAGAAACAAAGATGTTAATGCTAAGGAAAAAAAAGTTTTAGTATATTTGTTCAAAGTTTATCCCTCCAATTTATATCATAAGCTTGTATCTATTATAAATAATACCACATTAACTATATCGTTGGCATCCTGATTTTTTGAACCTTTTTAAAGAAAATAAATCGTTGCATTATTATAAATGCTCTTAGTAATTGTAACCAAATAACCTTTTTATTTCAATTCAAAATGAAAAAAAGTTGCAACTTTATTAAATATGTATTAGTATGTAGTGGTAAAATTTAATAGTTCAGATGAAGATAGTGGGAGAGTTATGGCTATGCCATTCACCGAAGAAGTAAATCTTTCAGGTACCTAATTAATTAGAGATGACCGCTATTTGATGAACCCTTGGAGAGACTCTTAATTGAGCACCGAAGGAGAAAGCCGTAGAGGCGAAACTCTCAGGTAAAAGGACAAGGGAAAGGTAACATATCTTATAAAAGTAATACATTATCACAATTACTTCATTTAGATCTTATCTAATCCCATTTGTTTCTCCAGTCACAAAATACTTATATAGGAAAAGGCATTTTTTAGTACATGTCTTTTGACTAAGATGGAGGAATATATATGTCAGAAAATCAAAATTTATCAAGAGGACTAAAAAATCGTCATGTTCAATTACTTGCAATTGGAGGTGCAATTGGTACTGGATTATTCCTTGGTTCAGGTAGGTCCATTCATTTGGCAGGTCCATCTATTTTATTTGCGTATATGATAACAGGGGCAATTTGTTTTCTTATTATGCGTGCCCTGGGGGAATTATTGCTTTCCAATTCAAACTATCATTCCTTTGTAGACTTTGTAGAAGATTATCTAGGAAACGGAGCAGCATTTATTACTGGATGGACCTACTGGTTCTGCTGGATTTCACTTGCTATGGCTGACTTAACTGCTACCGGACTTTATGTACAATACTGGTTCCCGCATATAGCTCAATGGGTTCCAAGCCTTATAGCTCTTGTAATTTTACTAATTATGAACCTTACCACAGTAAAGTTATTCGGTGAAATGGAATTCTGGTTTGCCTTAATTAAGATTGTTGCAATTGTATCACTAATTATAATTTGTACATTTATGATTATTAAAGGATTTTCTACAGATGTTGGTG
This sequence comes from uncultured Clostridiaceae bacterium, assembly GCA_963725425.1. Lineage (GTDB taxonomy): Bacteria > Bacillota > Clostridia > Clostridiales > Clostridiaceae > Clostridium_I. The sequence continues at coordinate 113,356 of CAVRYJ010000031.1, read as the reverse complement.
TATCTAGTTTTACAAACCTTTGGAAGCATGGCGGCTGGTTCCCAAATGGGGTAAGCGGTTTTATTCTTTCCTTCCAAATGGTTGTATTTGCTTTTACTGGAATCGAATTAGTTGGTTTAGTAGCTGGTGAAACTGAAAATCCAGAACATGTTATTCCAAAGGCTATTAACAATATTCCAATTAGAATTATTATTTTCTATATTGGAGCACTTCTTGTTATTATGAGTATATACCCATGGAATTCAATTAATCCAGATAAAAGCCCATTTGTTCAAGTATTTTCTGCAGTGGGAATCCCAGCAGCAGCAACTATTATAAATTTTGTTGTACTAACATCCGCTGCATCTGCTTGTAATAGCGGTATCTTCAGTACAAGCCGTATGGTTTACTCTCTTGCTAAAGAAAATAATGCACCTGAGTCAATGAAAAAATTAACTTCCAGTCAAGTACCTTCTAATGCGCTAATGTTCTCTGCAACTGTCATCTTGATTTCAGTTGTTCTGAACTATATTATGCCAGGCGGGGTATTTGTGCTCATTACAAGTATATCAACATTCTGCTTTATATTCATTTGGGGAATTATAGTTGTCTGCCATCTAATATATCGCAAAACTAATACTGAACTTGCAGCTTCGAGCAAATTCAAAATGCCATTTTACCCAGTCGCTAACTACATAATTCTAGCATTTATTGCTTTTATTATAGTTGTATTGGCACTTAATAAGGAAACTCGTGTAGCACTATTTGTAACACCTGTATGGTTTATAATGCTTGGGGTGATTTACAGGATACTTAAATCAAAACTGAAAAATGAAGAAGAGGTCAAAAGAAATTTACTATAGGCTAACACTAAATGTTAAAGATTTGAATTGTACTCTTTATATTAAATTCATTTAACCACTAAAGTAAGAACCGCCCGTGCAACGGGTGGCTTGCTTTAACCCTATAAGGGGCTGCTAATAGTTGTATTTAAATATACCTTAAAAGTCTGCTCACCGCAAATTTATAAAAAGGAAGAGAGATAGCAAATGAAAATATTAATAACAGGTTCAAAAGGACAAGTAGGCTCACAGCTTATAAATATATTAGGCAAGGGAAAGTCGGAGATAGGTGAAATCCCTCAACTATTAAGAGGTGCAGAAGTAATTGGAAAAGGCTCACAGGAACTAGACATATCCGATTTAAAAAAAGTAGAAAGCGTTATAGGAGAAATTAGGCCAGATGTTGTTATAAATGCAGCTGCATATACTAATGTTGATGCTTGTGAAACTAATGAGGAAAAGGCCATAAAAGTAAATGCCATAGGTGCTAGAAATTTAGCTGTAGCTTGCGAAGAGGTCGGCGCTAAACTAGTTCATATTTCTACAGATTATGTCTTTAGTGGAATTGGGAATAAACCATTCAAAGAATGTGATGAAGTATCACCACAAAGTGTTTATGGAAAGAGTAAAAACGCTGGAGATGATTTTGTTAAAGAATTTTCATCAAAATATTTCATTGTAAGACCTTCATGGGTGTATGGGTATAACGGAAAAAATTTCGTATATACTATAATGAAAACTGCTAGAGAGAGAGGAAGTTTGACTGTTGTAAATGACCAAAGAGGTAATCCAACTAATGCTGAAGATATAGCTCACCATATACTAAAGCTAATAACTACGAAGGAATATGGAATTTACCATTGCTCAGGTCATGGAGAATGTTCATGGTATGATTTTGCATGTGAAATTGTAAAGTTAGCTAAAATTCCTTGTACAATAACACCATGTACTTCAGAAGAAAATCCAAGTTCAACTAAAAGACCTGCGTATTCGTCATTGGATAACGAAAGGCTAAGAATGACAGTAGGCGATGAAATGAGAAATTGGAAGGATGCTTTAAAAGCATTTATTGATAATGTAGTTTAAGGGGGCATTCTTTATGAAATACTATTTTGCACCGTTAGAAGGTGTTACTGGATATATATATAGAAATGCGCATCAAACTTATTTTGGACAAATAGACAAATACTTTACACCATTTATTTCACCAACTAGTAATAAGAGTTTTACTTCGAGAGAATTAAATGATATATTACCCGAACACAATCAAGGACTGTATCTGGTTCCTCAAATACTTGCGAATAATGCTGAATATTTCATTCGTACGGTGAACGAATTAACTAAGTTTGGGTATGATGAGATTAATTTAAACTTGGGCTGTCCATCTGGTACAGTTGTTGCAAAGCATAAGGGTTCAGGATTTCTTGCACAAAGAGAACAGCTGGATGAATTTTTAGAGGATATATTTTCAAAGGTATCAACGAAGATTTCCATAAAGACAAGAATCGGAAAGAATTCTCCAGATGAATTTTATGAGCTAATTGAAATCTTTAACAAGTATCCTCTAGAGGAGATTATCATTCATCCAAGAATACAAACGGACTTTTACAAGAACAAGCCGAATATGGTGGTGTTTAAAGATGCACTAGCATTAAGCAAAAATCCTGTTTGCTATAATGGTGACATTTTTAATGGGGCGGACTATAGGGAATTGGCAGAAATGTATCCAAGTTTAGGTGCAGTAATGCTAGGTAGAGGCATTATTGGAAATCCAACATTAATAGGAGAAATTAAGAATAATCATGTCATAGATAAGAAGGTAATTAAGGCATTTCACGATGTAGTATATGCAGGCTATCAGGAAATCCTTTCTGGAGATAGAAATGTATTATTTAGAATGAAAGAAATTTGGTTTTATATGATACATCTGTTTTCAGAGAGTGATAAGTATGCTAAGAAAATAAGAAAGGTAGATAGATTACGTGATTATGAGGCGGTTATATCAAGGCTGTTTCAAGAACTTGATATAGAAGAAACAATTTTACGAAGATTTTAATATAAACTAGGGAGTGGCATCAATATAGCTAATGATGTCACTCTTTTTATTCCTATGATTATACATTTATGTTATGATTTAAATGGTAGTTTGAAATAAATAATATTTATATAATTAGGAGAAATGATAAAATGAAAAGTACTAATATCTATGCTATCCATGGTTATACATCTTCTAGCCAAGCAGAGTGGTTTCCGTGGTTGAAAGAACAGTTTGAAAATAGTCCTGTTAAAATAGATATTCCCAATATGCCTGATTCCTGTGATCCACATCTTGAACCTTGGCTTAAACATCTTCGTAAAAATATTTTGGATATTGATGAAAATACAATATTTATCGGTCATAGTCTTGGATGTGTTACGGCACTGCGCTATATTCTTGAAAAAAACATAAAAGTCAAAGGTGCAATACTTGTTTCAGGTTTCATAAATGAAAATCCCATGAATGAACAAACAGAAGGCCTTCAAGAATTTGTAGATGGATTACTTGACATTGCAAGAATAAAAAGTCTCATTTCATCAAGAATTGTTATTACTGCAACAAATGATGATATTGTTCCAACCGAAGCAACACAAAAATTAGCCAAAGCGTTAGATGCAAATCTTATTATTCTTTCATCAGGAAAGCATTTTATTGCGCGTGATGGATATACTGATTTTCCTGTTTTATTTAATGAAATCAAGAAATTGATTAACGATTAATTAAGATTTCAGTGAGAGAGTTGTTACCCTTTGCTTATTCTGTTCCAGACTAAAAAAATAAGTTGATTATTGGAGGCTATTAAATGGAATTTTGGGATATACTAGATGAAAATGGGATTAAAACAGGTAAAATTGTTCAACGTGGCGAAACTATGGGACAAGATGAATATCATTTAGTTGTGAATGTATGGATAAAAAATAACAATGGGGAATTTTTGATTACAAAACGTACGCCTAATAAGAATATGTTACCTAATATGTGGGAAACAACTTGCGGTGCTGCAATTATTGATGAAGATGGTTTGAAAGCCACATTAAGAGAAGTTAAGGAAGAAATCCATATTGACTTATCTCCTACAAATGGAAAGTGTCTCTTTAAATTAAAAAGGCAACACAATGACTTTCCGGATTTCGTAGATGTATGGCTTTTCAAAGAAGAAGTAGATATAAAAGAAGTTATTTATCAACCCGAAGAGGTATGCGGTGCAAAGTGGGCAACGCCAAGTCAGATTCGATCCTTGATAGAAACAGGTGAATTTACGAATACATTTACATATCTTGAAGAATTATTTAAAATAGTGTAGTTGTTCATAATTCTTAACATATTTTCTTATGGTTTCTCTACATATTCATGTTTCTTCGCTTATCTGTCTTTGTGAGTTACCTTCTCTAATGTGTCTTAATATAATAATCTGTTTCTAATCTAAGATTATCTTATCGCACTTTGTTGGACAATTAACCCATTTTTTAGAAAAATAAAAAAACATCTTGTGTTAAATCATTATAAAGTAAGAAGTAATGGAAATATAAACAGATATTTCTTGTTGCTAATGATGACTTATGTATACTGCAAATTAGATTTCATGGATTTTAATTCAGCTAACTAAGGAATTTTTATTAAGGCTATTTTTAAAACGTTAAAAATAGCCTTAGAAAGTTGACTCTAATTTAGCTGGCTAAATATGTTGCCGAATTTGCTCATTTATAGTATTAATAAGTGAAAAATATAATTTCATATTGACAATTATAATAATATGTTTTAAAATGTAGAAAACATACTTGAAAACTAAGAATAAAGGATAAGGGGTAAATAAATGAAAAAATCAATAGCTATTATTTCGGTTTTATTAGGTGCAACAATTTTATTAAGCGGATGTGGTTCTTCTAGTAGCACATCAAAGCAACAAAGCAAATCAGTAAAATCAGATACATTAACTTATGGAGTTGCTGGTGATCCAGGAAATTCTGTAAATGTTATTACTACTGAAGACAGGTTTGGATTGATGGAGATAAAAGCTTTATATTCACCTCTCTATATGTATAATGCTGACAAAGTAGTATATTTTCTTGCAGATAGCATGACTCTTCAGCAGATAATTTGACCTACACGGCAAAATTAAGGAAAAATGTTAAATGGAGTGATGGTCAGCCATTTACTGCTGATGATGTAGTTTTCACTTACGATGAGATGCTTAAACAATCTAATGCCGGATGGGCATATAGTCAGCTAATATTTGATGGCAAACCCGTACAAGTAGAAAAAGTTGATGATTATACTGTGAAATTTATATTACCAAAGGCAAGTTCATCAGCAATGGAGCTTCTTGGAGATATATTTATAATGCCCAAACACATTTATGCTACGGAAACTAACTTTGCAAATAGTTCTAAAAATGCCACGCCTGTGGGAACAGGTCCATATAAGTTGTCATTATATAAAGCAGGACAATATGTTAAATTTGTGAAAAATGATACTTATTTTCTCGGAGCACCTAAAATTAAAAATGTGATATTCCGTATTATAGGTGATGCTAATACAGCATTGTTGTCACTGGAAAAGGGTGAAATCAATTCCCTTATAGTTCAGCCTTCGGATATAAGTAAGTTAAAAAGTGATACTAACTTGAGTATTAAAACATATGATGAGGGAAGAGTGGCATACATGGCCTTCAATCTTAAGTCTAAAACAGTTAAAGATAAGGCTGTAAGGCAGGCAGTTAGTTATGCTTTGAATAGAACGGAATTAATAGATGCAGCATATATTTCTGATGCTTACGCTAAACCTGTATATAGTTTCCTTCCAAATGAAAGTAAATACAGTACAACTGATGTACAAAAGTATACTACAGATGATAGCAAGTCAAAACAACTTCTTGCTAAGGCAGGAGTAAGTAATCTTACATTGAAGCTTGCATATACAGGAAATGATGTAGCTCAGCAAAAACAAGCGGTTATAATTCAACAGGAGTTAAAAACTGTAGGAATTAATGTACAGCTTGAGGCTATGGATGTAACAGCACTAAGTGAAAAATTGCAAAGCCACTCAGGAGATTTTGATATGTATTTAGACGGATATATAATGGGAATAGGTCCTGATACATTTAGTTCATTGTTTACTACAGGAAGCTCAAGTAACTATATGAGCTACAGTGATCCTCAGGTGGATAGTCTGTTTGCACAGGGTCAGGTTGAAACAAATGATGCAAAGAGAGCAGCAATCTATACAAATATACAAAAGCTTATACAGGATGATGCAGCGTTTTACCCAATCACAGAAAACAAGAGAATACTTGCTATAAATTCAAATATTGGTGGGATAGATCAGGCAGGTTTAGTACCAGTATATACATTCGAAGATATGTCAAAACTTTATTTTAAATAGTGTAATGTAAAAAAACTACTATTAATTAGAAAATAAAGATAAACAATTGAATTGTTTATCTTTATTTTCAATATAAGCATAAAAGGAGAGAAATTTTGGGCAAATATATTTTCAAAAGAATAATACAGGCCATACCATTGCTAATTATTATTTCAATAATATGTTTTTCACTTATACAGTTAGCACCATATAATGCAATTGATTCAATGACTACACCCAGGATGTCTCAACAGACGGTGGAGTTAATAAAGGCTAAATACGGATTTGACAAACCAGCATATGTTCAATATTTTTATTGGATAAAAGGAATATCAGAAGGTCAGTTTGGATATTCCTTAGTTACCCATGAAAGCATTTATAATGATTTAGTAGCTAGAATACCAGCTACTATTATGCTCGTACTCCCAGCATATATATTTTCACTTATTTTATCAATAATCCTTGGACTCGTTGCAGGTTCACATAAGGATAGGTGGCTTGATAAGGTAATTGATGGATTTTGTTCTGTAGGAATATCTGTACCAGGTTTTTGGCTTGCCATGATTCTTATATTTGTATTCGGATATAAATTAGGAATTTTACCTATATTAGGTATGCATACCATAGGTATGGAGAATTCAACAGTGGATTTTTTACAACATTTTATATTACCATTTATAGTCCTTGTTGTGGCATTTACGCCAGATCTTACGCGTTATGTGAGATCTTCAACAATAGGACAACTTTCTGAGGATTATGTTATGGTACAAGATGCTTTTGGTGCAAGTAAATTTGAAATTTTGTTAAAGCATGTGTCTAAAAATGTACTGTTACCTGTTATAACTAAATTGGGCATGACGCTACCCTTGCTCGTAACTGGGGCCATTATAACAGAAACTGTCTTTGGTTGGCCAGGAGTTGGCCCATATTTTGTAAAGGCAATTCAGGGAATGGACTATCCTGCTATTATGGCAATCTTGCTTTTATCATCCACCTTAGTCATCTTGGGAAATTTGCTTTCGGATATATTATATTGTTTAACTGATCCGAGAATTAAGGAAATGAGGTAATATGAGAAATGAAAAATAGAAGAATAGATAATGTTAAAAGTGAACTTGCACACAATAAGAGTGCAATGTTTGCGGTTATATTTCTTATATTAATAATGCTTGTTGCAATATTTGCATTTTTAATGCCTTATGACCCGAATAAAACAGATGTTAGTAACATGCTTCAAGGACCTACATTTAGCCATCTTTTTGGTACAGATGAGCTTGGAAGAGATTATCTCACAAGAACCTTATATGGAGGAAGAGTGTCTTTAATTGTAGGACTTCTTTCCATGCTTATATCTACAAGCATTGGGACGCTTGTAGGCACTGTAAGTGGATATTTTGGAGGTAAAATCGATAGTATTTTAATGAGAAGTGTGGATGTGATTTCTTCTATACCATGGATGATACTTGTTACAGTTGTAAGTATTTTTCTTAAACCAGGTTTGCAGGCAATTATTATTGTTATAGGATTATTTAGCTGGATGGAAATAGCAAGGCTTGTAAGAGCTGAGACTTTATCTGTAAAGGAAAGAGAATATGTTTTATATGCCATATCTACAGGAGAAAAGTCTTCAGAAATAATATTAAAGCATATTATACCAACTATTTTTCCAACTATAATAATAGCATCCACTACAGGTATAGCTAATGCAATTATGATGGAATCTTCACTTAGTTTTTTGGGCCTTGGTGTCCAGCAACCTATGTCTTCTTGGGGAAGTTTGATTGAAAATGCGCAAAGCAACCTTCAAACAGCACCTTATATGTCTATTTTACCAGGAGTTTTAATTGTAATTACAATTTATTCTTTTAATAAATTAGGTGGTGTTCTTAGAGTATTTATTGAGCCAAGAATAGCAGCAGGAAAGAGGTGATAAAGTGGAAAATCATATACTTTTAGAGGTAAAAAATTTAAGAACCACCTTTTATAATAGAGGCAATAAGGTTGAAGCAGTACGCGGAGTAGATCTTCATATTAATGATGGTGAAATACTGGGCATAGTTGGTGAATCTGGAAGTGGTAAAAGTGTGATGATGAAATCCATAATGGGAATAATTCCTCCAAATGCTAAAATAGAAAATGGAGAAATATTATTTCAAGGTAAGGATATTGCAAAATTATCAAATATAGAAAAAAGAAAAATCAAAGGTAAGGATATTGCTATGATATTTCAAGATCCTATGACGGCCCTTAATCCTATAAAAACCATTGGTTCACACATTATAGAAGTGATTATGCGACATAAAAATTTAGATAAGGCGAAGGCGAAAAATAGTGCTATTGAATTTTTACGAATGGTTGGAATTCCAACTCCTGAAAAGAGAATGGAACAATATCCACATGAGTTTAGTGGAGGAATGAGACAGAGAGTTCTTATAGCAATGGCACTTTCCTGTGGTCCGAAACTTCTTATTGCGGATGAGCCTACCACGGCACTTGATGTAACCATTCAAGCTCAAATACTTGAACTATTAAGAAACTTAAAAAATCAGAAAAATATGTCTGTAGTTCTAATAACCCATGATCTTGGGGTTGTGGCAAGCTTGTGTAGTAGGATAATGGTTATGTATGCAGGAATGATAATGGAAGAAGGTCTTGTTGATGAAATATTTTATTCTCCAAAGCACCCATATACTAAGGCACTTTTAAATGCTATACCTAAGCTAGAAGGAGATGAAAAGAAAAGACTTGAGCCAATCTATGGAACAGCTCCCTCACTTTTGAATCCCCCTAAAGGATGTCCTTTCGCTGAGAGGTGTGGATTCTCCATGGATAAATGTTTTGTTTCAATGCCTGAGTACAAGAGTTTTTCTGCCACACAGAGGTGTATGTGCTTTTTAGATGAGGAAGGATGTGATAAATAATGGATGATTTAGGAAAGAAATTGATTACTGTTAATAATTTGAAAAAATATTTTCCAGTAAAAAATATTTTCGGTGTAGATAAAAATAAGTTTGTTAAAGCCGTAGATGGTGTTAATTTCCATATAAATAGAGGAGAAACATTTGGACTTGTAGGTGAATCGGGATGTGGTAAATCAACACTTGGTAGGACTATAACGCGACTGTATAATGTTACTGAGGGTAAAATTATTTTTGAAGGCAATGATATAGCAAAGCTTGATAAAAAGGCACTGCAGCCATATCATAAAAAAATGCAGGTTATATTTCAAGATCCATATTCATCACTTAATCCATATATGAATGTAGCCGAAATAATAGATGAACCCATGAAAATTCATACTAAATTTTCTAAGGTAGAAAGAACGGAAAAGATACAGCTGATTCTTGAAAAAGTTGGAATGAAAAAAGATGATATGGAGAAATTTCCTTATGAGTTCAGTGGTGGTCAGCGTCAGAGAATTGGTATCGCAAGAGCACTTTCCACTGAACCAGAATTTGTGCTTTGTGATGAACCTATTTCAGCACTTGATGTGTCAATTCAGGCCCAAGTTGTAAATATGCTTGAGGATTTGCAAAAGGAAATGGGATTGACTTATCTTTTTGTTGCCCATGATTTATCAATGGTAAGGCATATATCTGACAGGATAGGTGTGATGTATCTTGGGAAAATCGTTGAAATAGCAGGAAGCAGTGAGTTATATAGGAATCCTTTTCATCCATATACTAAAGCATTACTAGCAGCTATCCCCATAGCGGACCCTAAAATAGCTCGGAGTAAGACAAAACAGATAATCACCGGAGATTTGCCTAGTGCTATTGATATACCTAAAGGCTGCAGGTTTAACACAAGATGTCCTTATGTTAAACCAATTTGCTATGAACAAGAACCTGAAATGAAAGAAATTGAAAAAGGACATTATGTAGCTTGTATTCTCATTGTATAGGTTTACCGGGATTAATACAATAACAATTGTGTTAAATTGGATAAAAAGGCGTGAAGCGTTGGTATAAAATGCTTCACGCCTTTTTTGTTGCGTGAAAATATAAAATTTAAGTTCAATATACAATACTTATATCAGTATATTGAAGGGTTAATAGAAATATTATAGGCAAAATGAAGAAATAATGATAAAATTTGGAGTATAATGAGATTATGAGAGATTATAAAAAAAAATTGTAATTGTAATTGCTAATTTTGTATACTACTAAGTCTTAATTAATGTGATAATTAGACACTTAATTATGGAAAATAAAAATAGTATATTCATTCAGGAAGGAATTTCATTGCGGCTCATGTTTGAACAAACAATCAAACTCAGCGAGGCAAATGGAGGAGGGGTGTCTTATGACACTTAAAGGTATAAAAGATATAATAAATTGAGTCAAATTTACAGGTGTTACAGTAAACTTGGATTTTATTGGATTGAACTTCTGTGGGGGTTCTTCCTAAGTGAATATGAAAAGAAAAGATGCCTTGAAATTGAGGAGTAAGAGTTTTAATGACTATAAAATTCAGGTATATATTATGTCTAAAATGGGAAGTTGGGTTGACTATAGGAAAGTATTTATGTTCTAACTAAATTAAGAGCTAAGGGGTTGGGGATAAATATGAAGTTAGATGAATTGCAAAAAGTTGCTAAAATAACTTGGAACAAGTTTTATGTTTGTAGAGATGTTAACTCTTGGACTGAGGGAATTAAGTTTGAAGTTACAGCAGATGAGTTTTTAGAATTTGCAAAACAAGATTATAAAAATAAAGATAAAAAAGGATTGATAGGTACAATAACTAATTGTAAAAGGGCAATAGATTGTCAAATTGATTGGATTATATCATATTTAGGATATGATTATATAAATTTTAATGAAAAAAAATATTTGAGTATAATTAGCATAATAAATGATTTAGAGGATGATGAAAAGTTAAATAAAAATTATTCACTTAAATTAAGGTTTATTCAGGTAATGGAAATAGCACCAACATTTTTAATATCACAAATAAGAGAAATAAGAAGTAAATTAGAACATGAATATGTATTACCAAGTGAAAAAAATGCAAAAGAAGCAATCGAGATAGCAGAATTATTTATAAACGCAACTCAAAACAAACTATTTAATAAGTTTTTTACTGACTATATTATACAAAATGAATATGATATTGAGAATGAACATATAAAAAGGCCATATTATTCAGTTCGCTTTAATCTAGATAAATATGAAATTAATATATACTGTAAAACAGAAAAAAAGGAAAATATAAATGTAAAATTCAAATCTTCAGATAAAGAATATATATTTTTTTTAAAGGCAGGTATTTGTCATGATTTTTATTATTTAGTAAAAGCCTTTGGATGTGATATTAATAGAGAATACGTAAATTATGAAATTATAGTTTAGTTTAGTGTATTGTACAATACACTAAAACATAATTAAAAATGATTAAAAAATTATGTTTTTATTCAACTACCAATCAGGAAGTTAATACGATTATTTTTCTTGGCTATTTTTCAATTTGTTATACTAAACAATAAAGTTATTACTAGATAATAAAAGTTAATATAATCAAAAGGGGGAAACTATGAGTAACAATTATAATACTTATACACAACAAAGTAAGCTAATAGCAAGACATACTTCCTTGCTATTAGCTATAGAATCATTAACCACAAATCGTGAAAAAATATGTTGTGTTGAAAGAAACTATGTGCGGCGCGTTTATGACTATTTTGTACTCCCAGATGAGGAAAGTGATAATAAGAATGAAGCACTTAAAATTGACCATAAATATATATCAAACTGGGAAAAACTCCATGATTCTTGTGTCGGCACAAAAAAGACCAGAGGACCTGGTGGTTTGTTATCTTTGCGGTCCAGAGCCAAACAATGACTTTCACGAACTGGTCTCTTTAGGAATTCTTCCTCAAAATATTTGGGCGTTTGAGACTAATGCTGGAGCATATAAAGCAGCTGTATCATCATATGGAATAGGTGAATTCCCTCAACCTAGAATTCTAAAACAAAATATTGAAACTTTTTTTAGACAGACTCCAAAGAAGTTTGATGTTATTTATATCGACGCATGTGGATCTATTCCCTCTCAACAACATGCCCTTAGATGTATATCAACTATTTGCTTAAACAACCGGCTAAATTCACCTGGTGTAATAATATCCAATTTTTCTATTCCTGATATAGCTGATCCTTGTATTGATGAGTATTATAAGCTTATAAGTACATATTTGTTTTTTAAGGAATATCCAAATGAAGACATTAAAATTAATGATAGTGGGATAGCAAACGAGTCATTTATCAAATATTTGGAGAACGTTACATTGAATTTTGAAATGTATTACGGAACCTTTATTTCTGCTATATTAAGGGACATTCCATCAGTAATTATTCCACTCCAGCGCATATCAAAGAATCCTTATATTGGACAACTATTTGATGATATTAATTTTTCGCAAAAAATTGATATTGATTTAGTAAACCATATAAAAAATAATTCATTAACCAAGTACTTTTTCACAACAGACCTTCTTAATCAGAAATCGCTATTAGATAATAGGACATTATTGTTATACAAAGAATTAGGAAATATAGACGATTTGTTAAATGGAATGAAGTTGTTACTGAATCTCAAATATGATCATTTAATTCTCGAAGATCATATTAGTGAAATAAAAGAATATTTTGATATAGGAAAAGATATTTATCAGTTTTTGGACAAGCCACATAGTAATCTATTTTTTGATACTATTATCAACCAACTTGCATACCCCATGCATTGTAATGTGAGCCAAAGTAAAAGTTTCACCTATATTGCAAAAACAATGGCAATGTACACTGATGTCACAATTTTAGATGAATGCCGCTATATTTATGAGTGGCTTCCAGCTATACATCAAATCCAATCTGCTTTTGAAAATACATCATGGCAATATATTTTCAGATTTGCATTAGATGGGCTTGTAAAAATGCGGCAGGGATACAATAATGAAATTTTCTTTCAAGGGGCAGTTATCCCAAATACAGTGGATGGTTTTGAAAAATATACATGTTGCAAACGAGAATTAATATATTAGGAGGAAATCAATATGTCGGGAATTCAATTAGACTATTCAGATATTACAGAAATCTTCAAGGAGAAACTCAAAATAGGTAATATTGTAAAAAAAATATCGTCAATTTTTTTAAACCCAAGATATTCAGAGAAAATCAATTACAAACCATACTTTCAAAGAAATTATGTATGGGATGATGAAAAAGCTACATACTTTATTGAAAGCATATTGCTTGGAACAGAGATACCACCGCTTGTATTTTTTCAAACAAAGGATAAGAATGAAATTATCGATGGAAGACAACGATACGAAACAATAGAACGTTTCTTAAATGATAGATTTTCATTGAAGGAAGAAGGATTGCGGAGTTTAAAGATACTGACTGGAAAGAAATATAATCAATTAGATTCTAAAACTAAAGATTTATTTGAGGACACAAGAATACGAATTCTTCAGTATAGTGTAGTTGATGAACCTAAATTGGAAGAAGGAAAAGAAGACAAAATCAAAAAGGAAATATTTAGACGATATAACTCAGGTATTTCCCCACTTCAAAAAGAAGAAATAGAGCGTGCAGCATACATAAATGATCATCTTTCCAATATGTTTTGTGATAAGATTTATGGAGATGATGAGTTGTTTGAGTTTTTATGTAGGGTAGTATTACCTAAAAGCAAAATCAAAGCACAAAAGCGCGATAAAATTAACATCCTTGTTAATAGAATTAGGAATTTAATTACGCTTACTAATATACCAATATATAGCTATGCTCATGGAAGCTCAAAATCTGAAATTATCAGAAAATATTACTATTCAAAGATACCATATAACATTGAACAAATTGAAAAACAATTTGATGGTGTCATATTTATTTTAAAAATTTTTGAAGAAAGATGCTCTACGGAAAATACATTTTTAAGCTCTAGTAAACTTTTTTGGGGTGTTATATTGGGGTGTGAAAATTGTTTTAGATAATGGACTTTTATTCGGCGATGATAAAATAGAAACATTATTTAAATATTTGAATTATTCCAATAAATACCCAGAAATTTGGGAAAATATTATTAATATTCCTGAAAAAGATATTGAAATGGTTTTTGATCCAACAGGAAGTCATTATTATTCTGCAATAAACAACCGGTATAATTTTATAAGTAATATATTAAACATTATTTTTCCTATGGACTTTTCAAAATACATGAAAGATATTGATTCCTTTAACAAGGTTATGAATAGCGAAATTGAAACCGAACAAATAGAACACTATAAACTAAATAAGCCATTACCAGAAACTCTAACAATAGAAGATATTATTACCCGATATGAAAAAATCACGATTCTTGGTTCGTCCAAATTATCAAAGATCTGAGGTTACCAATATACAAAAAGCATCCTATTTAATGGAAAGCATATTGCTGGGAATAAACATACCTCCCATATTTATATTTAAGCGAGATGATAAAGTTAAAGAAGTAATCGATGGTCAACAGAGATTACTTACTATCCTTGGATTTTTGGGGAAAATGTATATTGATGAACGTGGCGAATATGTATCTTCAAATAAGGACAAATTTAAGCTCACAAAACTTAGAATTCTTTCTGACTTGAACGGAGAAAATATTGAGACAATAGACACCCAGTTTGAGAATAAAATTTTAGAATTTCCTATTGACGTTATTGAAATTGATGCTGAGCAAAACCCTGAGTTTATCCAAACGGACTTATTTCTGCGTTTAAATACAAAACCATATCCTGTTAAAGAAAATTCATTTGAAATGTGGAATGTCTATATTGATAAAGAAGTGGCTACGAAGATTAAAGAATTAGCACATATATGTGAAGGAAAGATTTTCAAGCGAAAAGGTACAAGAATGAAAGTTGAGGAACTTATTACTTCACTATCATATATAGACTATAAAATGTCATTTCCAAATTCTGAAATTATTAATGTTCTTAATGTATATAAAAAGTATGACAGAATTTGTGCAAGAATTATGAGTAAAGATAATGTAACTAAAACATTAGAAAATATATCAAATGGGAAACCTCAAAGTTTTATCCAATCTGTTCAAAATATTGAATTGTTTGTTGAAAAAATTAAGAAGCTTGTCGACGGAAATTATGATAACATTCGGAAATTATATGCGCACTCACGTAAAGGAACACAATTCAAAACAGATCAAAACTTTTATTTTCTATGGGCAATGTTGCAAAACATTACTGTAGATGAAATTGAAGCACAGCGGAATTATATTTTTGATACTGTCGCTTCAAAATTTTCAATTATACAAAAAACACCTAAATCCCTTACTATCGAGAAGTTCATAGAAGAAATAAAAATAGTTTTGCAATAAATCCTATGAATATGACATGTTTCCAGTGGTACTGTAAGCATCTGAACTGCTCATTATTCATATAATCGGACGTGCTGTTGTGATTCTCATTAGGCCAATAATTATCAGTCATATTTAAAAATTTTGAAGGTGGTGTAATGAAGTATGAAATATGATATTATTCCAGAATATGATGAGTTGTTTAAGGATGATAAATTAGTGTTTGAAAATGAGCCAGGCATTTTTGAGATAACATATGCATTATCTTTTTGGATACTTATATACTGAAAAAGAATTACTTTATAAAACTTTCTTTGAAGAAAGTGTTGGAGTAAAAGGTATAAATATTAATAGGGCAAAAGAATATTTAGGGGATAAAATATTAATAACAGAGCTTGGTATTTTATGTGTATGGAAATTAGTTTTTAGGGAATTACAAGCCCCAAATACATATAATTATAAATTATTGGGGTATAGCTTTAATTATTTGTATCGTAAAATTGTTGCTGAACAAGGAAAATGTATTAATGAATATGAAGCAGTTAACAAAAAAAATAATCTTATGACGTTTTCTGTATTAAATTATTTAGATAATCAATCGTTTGAATTTACAAGAATATATTTTATATTTGTGAAAAATAAAAATAATTACACTAATCTTTATAAGAAACAAGGATATGGAGATATTTTTAATAAGTTTTATGAGGCTTATGGTTTAAGCATATCTGATTATTTAGAAGGTTTATATGTAATCATTATGTGCAAATGCGAGGTTAACTTTCAAGGTTTAAAAAGTACGCATAATTTAAGCAAATTTAACTTTCTAATATCAGCTAATCAAATTAAGGATTGTGAAACAAGAAAAAAAGTAAGAAAAGTATTGAATATTCTAAGTTTTAATTATGAGGAAGCTAGTAAATGGAGTTATGATACCATTGAAGAAACTTGTAATTTCAGGCTATTTAAGGAAAAACCTTTATTTAAAATTGACAATGATACATATATACCAATTACAAGGAAATTCATGCAAGATCAGTTTTTTAATAGTCTGATATATAGAATTAGAAATATATATGAACAAAAAGATTATAGGTTTTTTAATTTATTAGGTAAGTTGTTTGAAAATTATGTTACTTTTGTTTTCGAGCAAGTGTGTAACAATTGCAAAAATGAATATTGTTTAATTAAAGAATTTGAATATGGTCCAAAAAGAATGAGAAAAAATCTCCTGATTTAATGGTGACTTGGAATAATGATGTTTATGTCTTTGAATTAAAGGCAGCAAGAGTATTAGAGAGTATATATAAAGTTGATAACGAAGATGAAATTGAAAAATCAATACTTAAAGTTATAAAAAGACCAATAGAACAGGCGATAGATAGAATGAATGAAATTGTAAATGAAGAAGAAAATATAAGTTTAACGAGTAATAAGAATTATTATTTTATATCAGTAACACTAAGCAACTTTCCGGATCACTATTCTGATTTTACAAGACTAATTGAAAAAGTGAAGAAAAGTAATCTAATAATAAGTGGTATTTTTAATTTTAGTATTGAAGAATTTGAAATGCTTTGTGATGTTTTAGTCCAAATCAGCAAGCCACTAAAGTTTTTTTTAGATGATTACAAAGAAAATTATCCAGTGCATTATTCATTTAAAAATTATATAAATCAATTTACAAAAGGAATGAAACCACGAATTTTTAGTGATTTAGAACAAGAATTTCAGGAGTTTATGGATAAGATTAACTTATAGAATATAAACTAAGTTCTCATTATCCACATGATGGGAAGCGTGTGTCGTATTTCCGAACAATCTATATAGAAACATATAATAGAACGGACTACCAGTATAAGATAAAAGACTGGTAGAACTCGTCATTTGAATTGATAGGGGAAGTACCTACATGATGGTGATAAAATTTCTAATACTAGGATTATTTTAGAAGAAAATATTTATGCTTTTATATACAGGTGTTTTATTTGTATGGTGGAAAATGATTCAGGGGGTACTAAATGATAAGAATAAATGATTATCTTTCAATTGAATTTGCACAATGGGTAAGTAAACGACAGTACTTTAATAATTTGAATAGTTTGAACGACAATAAGATTAATGAATTAGTGGAAATTTATCTAAAGGAAAATGCCCAAAGGTGGAATTTGAGGCTTTTTTTAAAACTATTTCAGGATTATATAATTAGATTTGACAACATAAGTATTGACCCTAGGGATTTAACCACTACTTTTGAAGATTTCTGCATTAGCATGAAAAGTCTAAAGTTTATTGATCCTAATTCTATAGATAAAAGGGTGTATTTATATCCTTTACTACAAAATTTTTGTACCTATGTTAATATTCGCACATCAAATCACGTAGATAATGAGTTAAAACGCATTGCTTCTATTTCATATAAAAACAGAGAAGGGGTTTTGGAATGGTTTAATGAGGTTACGAAGTCTTACAGCGAAGATCTATTCCATTTATTTAGAGATTATATGCAAAATTTATTAAGCTATGACTTTGAAATGTTTTCAACATGGGTTTATAAAAACCAAAAGCAAAGTACTTATTCCGAACCAACTAATTACGATAACCTTAGTTTTGATTATAGGAAATACCAAATAATTAGGGAAATTAAAAACGGGATAGTTGATGATAACATACAGCTAAGAATTAAAAGTAGAAAAGAAAGAACTATGATCGAGCAAAATATTACCTTAGCTAAAGGGTACAGTCCTCTGGATTTTGTTCATTACCTTGAAAAGAGAAGTATAAATATTTTCAGACAAGTACCTAAAGAAATACTTGAAAGCCTAGCATACGATTATGTAAGTCAATATCCAGATGTTAACAAGAAGATAATTTATGATTTCATAAGGGAAATGGAAGATACTAAAACATTTTCAGGTAGATTTACAGATAGATTTAGGAATAAATATGGGAATAAGTTTAGTTTTGAAAGGTATTGTTCATGTAAATATCATGGAGTCTTTTTATTTAGAAAAAATGATAATTTATCAAAATTTCTAAGAAATTTCTGGCACGATATTCATGTCGGAACTGGAGATATTGTTGATTTTTACTTTACAGATCAAGATATCAAAAGTGATTATCATTGCAAACTATGGATGGCAAAGTATACTAACATGGAGATAGATGTAAAAGAGTTTCCATCAATTTTTTTGTGGCAAATAGGAAGCATCAACAAGAATCATATTTTATTAAAAGGTTTGTCACATGAAGAAATTTTTGATGTTATTGAATATTTGACTGCTCAATTGGAAAGTACACTTTTTAGTCAGAGTATATTAGTAACCAATACAAAAATAAAACAAATTATAGAAAGCAAGAGAGCAATTTATAATAATTATATAGTTAAGAATAGTCAAATTGGTGCATTTGGTAAAAACGCTACTTCAAATAATAATACCTTTGGCAAATAAGGAGGGTTACAGATGAAAGATTATAAAGCGGAAAACTGTCAAATCGGTATATTTGGTAAAAATGCTACCTCATATGGCAATAAATTCGAACAAAAAAATGTCATAGTCTTTGATAATGATATTAACCTAGAAGGGTTATGTAAAGAACTTGAAACTATATTGAATAAAATAAGTTTGAAGCAAGATAAAAATAGTGAAGATTACCATTTTATTGCAAACCTAATGGAGATACATGAAACTGTGAAAAAAAATAATAAAAAAGATACGATAGATAAAATTGAAAAATACGCTACTGATTTATTTTATACAATGTCAACTGGTGTAGGTGCTGGAATAATTGCTAATATAGTGTCCAAATCACTTGGTATATAATTACTCGACAAGGTATAAAATTTTATTGAAGCATTTTGATGTATAAAGATGGTGTTAAATAGATTAATAAGACAGGCACCTAACTTGTTAACTTATTAAATTATTGTATATAAGTTAATATTTTTTTTGCTTGACATTATATCTTTACATACCTATTGAAGATAAGAAAAGAGAAATTCAATTATATTGTAGGTAATTCATGCCTATGAAGGTTGAGAGTAGTTGAAATAGAAACTAAAAATGGGATTAAGGTTCAGGTTAGTTTTGATAGATGTAGTACAAGAAGGAGTATTTGCAAGTCAATAAACTTGTTAAGTTACCTATGTTTAGGAAGGTGAAGGAAAATGATGGCTAGATTAAAATCAATATATCATTACTGTAGTGCAGATACTTTTATGGCAATAATTCAGAATAAAACTTTACGTTTATCAGATATAAATAAGACAAATGACTATATGGAGAAGAAATGGGCTAATAATATTATTGTAAGTGTGTTGCAAGAAAAGTTAAATGAGCATGGTATAAATATGAAATTAGAAGAAGATTACTGGTATGATGAGCAATCTAACAATCATTTAGAGTATTATAAAAAAGAAGTTGCAAGAGTATTATATGATAAAAGTCCTGTATTGATAACATGCTTTTCTGCGGAAAAGGATAGATTAAGTCAATGGAGAACTTATGGACAAGATGGAACAGGTGTTGCAATTGGTTTTAATTGTAAAGCTATTAGTCTCTTAAATGACAAGAGAGATATTGTTGTTGAAAAAGTCATATACAAGGAAAATAAACGAAAAGAGAAATTAGGACAATTAATAGAATCTGTAATTATTTACATTCAAAATATGTTTGAGGAAGATAAGGTTAAAATATCTGATGATTTTAATGTATATTTTGAAGATGAATTTGATTCCTTTTGTGAAGTTTTGGTAGATTATATTGGACAAGTAGGTTGCGTAATTAAAAATCCTGCTTTCTCAGAAGAAAAAGAAGTTAGAATAATATATTATCCGAAGTTGCCAAATAGAGAAATTTTAGGAGATATTCAATTAAATGTGGCAATGAAATATTTTCAAAAGGTTAAGGTAATAAGTGACTATAAAATAAAACCTCTTAAATTTAATTATAGAAATAATCAATTAGTTGCATTTAGTGATATAGATTTTACTGAATTAATTAACAAGCCAATAATAAATGAAATTATTATTGGACCTAAGTCACAACTAAAAGAAAGTGATATATATTATTTCTTATTATCTAATGGGTTTGATGCAAATAATATAAAAATAAGCAAATCAGAAGCAACTTATAGATAATAACTAGTAGTCAAGCACACTTATACATATGAGCAGCTGATGTATGTCTTAGCTTACGGGTTGATATATATTTGGGGTCAAGTTAAGAAGAAACAACATATTTTTTTATAATATTTTGGATAGGTCTTGTAATAATAAGTTAAATATTTCTAGATATAAATAAAGTATTATTAGAAATATTAACGGAATTTGTAATATGCAACCAATCATTATGGCTTTTTACCAGCAGGAGTTAGAAAATTTTTGTGGATTATGCAAGGAGGATAAACATGTTGAGAGAAAAGATTGAGAATGTATTTACACCAAGAAGGGCAATAGTTAATAGGAAAATGTACATAAATAGAGATAAGCTTGAAAAAGAGCTAACTAGGAAAATCAGAGGAACACAACATATTATTATTCATGGTGAAAGTGGTTGCGGTAAATCATGGCTTTATAAAAGTGTTTTAACTGAAAAGAAAATTCATTATGAAGTAGTTAATCTAGCTTTTGCTGATACTCATAAGAGTATAGGTAAAATTTTAGAATTAGAAACAGTGACAGGAGAAGCTGAGAAAAATGGATATACGGAAAAGAAAAGTGCAGGATTAGATGCTGTCATCGCAAAAGCTGGGATTGACCATGAAAATCAATTTATAATACGGAGTAAAGAAAGTTTATATTTATATTTGGATAAGTTTTTTGAAAAGAAAGGTGGCTTTATTTGTTTTGAAAATTTAGAAACAATATTCAATAATTCTTTATTAATGAAAGAACTTGGAAACTTAATAATTTTACTTGATGACGAAAAATTTTCAATGTATAACACCAAATTTATAATTGTTGGAGTTCCAGCTGACATACTTAACTATTATTCAAATATTAAGAATTTGGCTACAGTTACAAACAGGACTATAGAACTTTCTGAGGTTACTGGAATGGATAATATACAAGTAAAAGAGTTGTTAAAAAGAGGATTTATAGAAAAATTAAAAGTGAATTTCGAATCTATAGAAGACAAAGAGGCTTTAATTAAGCATGTAGCTTTTATAACAAATGGTATTCCTCAAAATGTGCATGAGTATTCATGTACCATTGCTTATTTAATAGAAGAAAACAATTGGAAATTTGATTTAAAATTTATCGACGAGGCAGACAAGCTATGGTTGAAAGACTCTCTTTATAAAAATTATCAAGTAATACAACAATTAATGAATTCGGAAAATACATCAATTGGCAGACGTAATCAAGTATTATATTGTATAGGTAAAATAGAAAGCAAGTCTTTTATTTTGGCTGAATTAGAAGAGTTAGTTAAGAAAGAGTTTCCAAAATCTTGTGGAGAAACTACACTAAATTTATCAATACCACTTGGGGATATCATAGAAAATAAAGTTAGTTTTATTAAAAAACAAGATAGAATTTTTTATATTACTGATCGAAAATATTTATTATGCATAAGAACGATGCTAAGAAAAACGTTAGATGAAAAAATAACAAGAATAGATTTAAGTGACTTATAATGAATTTCACAGAATAATTAATTTTAGTTTATTCATGCTGTTTTTGATTTTGCCTTCGAGGGAACCATAGTACATTTCTTAACCAATTCAATCGGTAATAACATACACCTATTACGCAAAGGGAAGTATTAACTTTTTATGGGCAGTATATTGTTTTTGTAGGTGCGTTTAGCTTAGGTTATTTTATATATAAGAAAGATGAAAATCATTGGATTGAAGGAAAAAAGGTTATAAGTATTAGTTGATCGAAAATTGTATTGACAAAGCAGAACCCGATATTATTAATAAATTTGAATTTAGAAAAAGATGATTATGAAAAAGCAAATATCTAGATTAGCTACCCATTATCCATATACTGATTAGGATAATAATGTGTATCATTATTAATGTTACACTAAAAAAATTATGAAAATTAGGAGATAATAGATGAAATATAAAAAGATAAAGTATTTAACATTTTCAATAATTATCTTAATTATTATTTTGGATCCTTTTGTTGTACAATGGATTTTGTTAAATGAAACAATCTTCCCTTTTAACGTTTCCATAGGATTTTCACGTGAAATATGGTTTGGATTTATTGCATCATATCAAGGGGCAATAGGAACAATTATTTTAGGAATTATTGCAATATGGCAGAATAAAAGATATAAAGAATTATCAGACAAATCATCACAAGAATCTTCAATAATTCAACAAGAATTGAAGATTCTAAGCCAAAACACAATGGGAGCAATAGAAACTTTAAAAAAAATTGAAGTGGCAAAATATTATCCTTCAATAGAAAAAAATACCATATACTTATTATGGAATAACAAAAAAGATTTTATAAAGGACTTTGTAAACGAAGATTATACCATACAATCAAATTTTGTAAATCTTGAGGATATTAATGATATGTTTCTTCCTGTAAGTGAAGTGGTTGATAAATATAATACTTACTTGTTTATAGTGAAGAATGTGGGCGAAAAAACAATTAGAAAATTCAACTGTAATATGCTATTAATAAATGGAGATAAACCTTCCGCTGTTACTAATACTGAGTGTGATATAATATCTGGAAAATGCGCGGTTATAGCCGTTTTAAACCTCCCTAAATTTAAAAAAAATGAAGAGTTAGAACTTAATATGAGGTTTGTTTTTAAAAATTTAGTTATGGATGATTATTATATTCAAACAAACATAGTTTTTACTTTTGACCAAGATGTACCTAACGCTTATTTTATTAGGTTTACTTCTCCAGAAATATACGAAGATAATAAAAAACAATTGTAAACTACCCATTATCCATAGAATCAGATATTAAGAAATAGTGTACAGATAAAATTTACGGAGGAAAATGAATATGTATATGAAAGACAATCAGAATAAAGAAGAATGGCTTAATTTGCTTGATAATTTATTTTTAGAATTATCAGCTGATATTAAAGAAAAAAAAGTACATTTTGATGAAAAAGGATTAGCAAAGCCGATAAAATTAAATCGTTTGAAAGTAGAAGAAATAAGAGGTATATTATTAGAACATGGACCTAAATATTTATATAAATATAGAGAAGGAACAGATAAAGATTTAGAAAATCTAAGAGAAGACAAGATGTGGATGGCAATTCCAAGCGAATTTAATGATCCATTTGATTGTAAGGTCTATGTTGATTGTGAATTAGTAGCTAAGGAATTAATTGGTAATGAGGCTAAGCTTAATCTTCTTATGAAGACAAGAGGTATAACGGAAAAGGATCCAATTTATATAAAATTTTTAAATGGAGTTAAAATGATGGAAAATAAGCTTAATGAAGAAATAACTATGAAACGTGATAGATCGTTTATCTATTGTTTAAGTGAAAAGAGAAATTCTCAATTGATGTGGAGTCATTATGCTAATAATCATAAAGGTTTTTGTATTGGATATGACTTTGAAAAACTGCTTGGGTTGCATAACATTGATATGCTTCCGGTTATATATAGCAAAGATTTTTTTGTGATTGATACTTTGGAAAAATTTAAAAATCATATGGACATCTTTATGAAATCTGTGAGAAGAAAATCCTTAGATTGGTCATACGAAAAAGAGTGGAGGATTTTTGGGGAATACAAAATTAATGAATCTAATCAAAAGGGTATGATATCCGAGATGCCCATTCCGTTTAATATTTATATGGGCTGTAAAATAGAAAAGGAATTAGAAAATCAAATCGTAGATATTTGCAAAGATAAGAAGATTAATCTTTACAAAATGTAACTTTCTTAACATTTATATAATTTAATTCCATATACTGTTTTACGGTGGTAATATATTTTTTTGAAATTAGTTTTATGAGACATGTAAATGAGTATGTTTAAAGATTATGAACTTCCCATTATTCATATAATAGGCAGTTGTATGCTAAAAAAACAAGAGAAATGTTAGCAATACATCTTAGATTTTTATATGGAGGATTGTGACGCTTGGTCTCTACCATAAAACCAACTAAAATGAATAGTGATGATTTATAATGATATTACACATGGATTATATGATAAAACAAAATAAAATAAAATAAAACAATCTAAGATTTTATTTTAATATAAATAAGGTTTTAGATTGTTTTAATAATTTGAATTAAGAACAAATTTAATTTGTGAGAGCCTGTGAAATTAAGTCTGTAAATTAATTTAAAATAGCTTTCTATGATAAAATAAAAGGATTATAGGAGGTTGTTTTTATCCCAAGAAAAAGACAAACAGTGAAGGAAAAAAAGAATATTATTAGAGCATTATTAGTTTTATTTCATAAATATTCTTATTATGGCTGGATTTAAAAAATTGTATTTTGCCTTAAAGAGGGGGATAAATTAATGTCAAAGATTTTCAAATCTTATGATTCCATGATGATATTAGCTGATTATAAAAATCCGGAACCACACAAACATCTTGCTGCTCATATTATTATTTCTTTAGGAGGGGAAATGGAATGGAAGATTGAGAAGGAAAATGTAAAGTGTCGGGGAATTTGTATTGATTCAAATATAATACATACAGGAGTAATGTCAAAAGAGGGTTCAATAGTTTTTTTATTTACCGAAATAAGCAGATATGCTGCTTCAATAAAGAAAAAATATCTTAAAGGAAATCCTTATGTGGTTCTAAATGATGATGTTGTTGATAGAATGGTTAAGGAATATCAGAAACATGATGATGGTAAAGAAATACTTGATGCGAAATTGTTAGCTCAGTGTGGAGTTGATAATTTAGATAATAATGAATATGAAGAAAGAATAGAAAAAATCCTCACTTACATT
Organism: uncultured Clostridiaceae bacterium; assembly: GCA_963725425.1. Classification (GTDB taxonomy): domain Bacteria; phylum Bacillota; class Clostridia; order Clostridiales; family Clostridiaceae; genus Clostridium_I. Next base: position 87,866 of record CAVRYJ010000031.1, on the reverse strand, counting down.
AATGAGTTAAAAACAATTGAACATTCAATTGTTGATGATTTATGTAATCAGGTATATGTATCCAAGAGTCGGTTATCACATTTATTTAAGGAACAGACAGGAATGACATTACACAGCTATCTTGCGTTTGAAAAGTTACATAAGACTTATGGGTACTTCTGTGAAGGCAGGAATATTACTGATGCATGTATATTAGCTGGGTTTGACAGCTCATCACATTGTTCATCAACCTGTAAACGAATGTTTGGCATATCACTAAGAGATGTATATAAAACAGTAAAAGAATAGCAACTAATTGAAAGTAATATACCTCTATTTCTTGTAGAATAAAGATAAGAAATGGAGGTACATTATATGGTTGAATTTCAGGTAGGTTATTATAAATTAAATGATGAAGCAAATTTTAATTTTCAGTTAAATCGCACAATCATGTGGGATGGTGGAAGGTTAGAAGACCTGGAGAAAATTGGGAAGAATATTTATACCAGCGAAGATTGGAAAAGAAATATGATTGCTATAGGTGACCAGGCGAATGAAGAGGGAAGAATAGAAAATGCTATTGCTTATTATAGGATGAGTGAATTCTTTATGTACGACGGTGATCCTGACAAGAAAAAATATTATCTTTTAGCAACAAAAATGTTCTATGAATATTACACAGATTACTTTGAAAGTGGAAAAGTAAAACAATATAAGGTGCCTTATGAAGATGTGGAATTGCCAGTAATGTTTGTACCAGCGGTTGGCGAAAGAAAGGATATAATACTTCTTCATGGCGGAAATGATTCATATATGGAGGAATTCTTTTTTTCAATGCTTTATTTTGCAGAACAAGGATATGATATCTATCTTTTGAAGGACCAGGTCAAGGAAGCGTAATACGTGTTCAGGGAAAACATTTTACCTATGAATGGGAAAAACCAGTAAAGGCAGTACTGGATTATCTGAAACTGGATGTAGTAACTATCATTGGAGCATCACTTGGAGGTATGCTTGCACCACGTGCAGCAGCTTTTGATGACAGAATTAAAAGAGTTATTGCATGGTCAATATTTCCTAATTTTGCTGATGTGCTCATTGGAACACGTCCTAAAAAAGTACAGAGAATTACTAATTTTTGTATGAAACATAACTTGTCCTTCATTATTAATGCTATCATCCGTAAAAAAATTAAAAATGGTGATGAAATGGTGAAATGGGGATTCCTTCATGGAATGTATGCCTATGAGGCAAAGACACCTTTTGAGTATCTTAAAAAGATGAATCAGTATCAGATTTATAATATAGGAGATAAAATTAAGCAGGATGTTTTAATCATTGGTGCAACGAAAGATCATTTTATTGATTATCGTACTGTGGGATCTGAAATTAATGCTCTGACTAATGCAAAATCAATTACAGTCAGAATTTTTACTAAACAGGAGCATGGCGAAGCGCATTGTAATTTAGGTAACTTAAAACTTTGCCTTGATACAATGATTGACTGGATTGAATTGATGAAAAGTAAGGAATAATGTCTATTATATATAAACGCTACTATTATATGGAGGATAAATATGAAGATTACATTAATAAATGGATGTGATATAAATAATACTTTTTATAATCAAATCATTGAAAATATATGTGAATATCTAAATAAAAAGGAAGTAACATATCATATAAATGATTTAAATAAGTTAAATCTCAAGAGTTGTACAGGCTGTGATTCTTGCCAAAGTTTAAAGCCAGGTATTTGCGCTATTAATGATGGCATTAATGACATTTTAAAGGAATATTTAAATAGTGATATTGCTATTATAATTACACCCATTCAGTTTGGGGCATGTAATTCTACTACCAAAAAATTTATTGATAGAACAGAACCTCTTTTTTTACCATATCAGATTTCAAAAAAAGGAAAGACTATCATGAAAAATAGATATGATAAATATCCTGATATCTTTTTTATAGGCATTGCTGATAGCATTGATACTAATTCAACTGAAGCCTTTAAAGATACTTTTATCAATTGTAATTTATCTTCTGCAAGTAATAAAATAAGCGTTCAGATAATTAAGAATAAATCAGATTTAGAAGAGATTAATTTTTTATAGTTAAAGGAGAAATAATCATGGATAAAAATATATTAATTGCAATTGGAAGTCCTAGATCCCAAAGGAGTAATTCTGATGTTATCAGTAATAATTTAGTACATAAATTAATTAACAAAAACATAAATTGCTCTAAACTTTATTTAGAAAAAATAATAAATGAAAAGGGTACAATTATCCATAATATTGAAAAATCAGATTTAACAATAGTTATATCACCCATATATGAAAATTCAGTACCAAGTACTGTACTTGATTTTTTTGAAACAATCAATGAAAATAAAAAAAGATTGACTATGAAGAGCAGAAAAATGTTTGTTATAACCAATAGTGGCTTTCCTGAGATTGAAGCAAGTAAAAGTGCAATTACAACCTGCAGATTATTTGCTAGAGATGTGAATTTTAAATGGTTAGGAGGAATAACTGTAGCTCCAGGAACACTTATAGATGGGGGAAAACTGGGAAAAACATACAAAAAACTTATCTCAGCTTTAAATCTTATAGCAGAAGATATCTGTAATGATAAAAAAATTTCTAAGGAAGTCTTTGAATTAACTTCAAAGCCATTCATCTCTCCCATAATATATCGTTTAGGCGGAAGAATAATTCAAAATAAAGCTATTAAAAATATAGGCAAAGACACTTTCTTTGCAAAGCCCTTAGAAATATAAAAAGATTAAACTATAATAAGTTAAGGGTAAATAACTAATCATTATAATAGTTACTTACCGTTAGTTTTATAATCCTTTTTAGAACAACCTTACTTGGTTCTAAAACATATTTGAAAGTTACGGAAAAAAGATAAGAAAAACTATTAGCATAATAAGAAATTCAACAAAAATCATTCAAATCCCCATTATGCTAATAATGGGTTGCTGATGTAACTAGAGTAGAATACTAAATACTGAGTAAAGTATAGGAGAATTAATGGTGAACCGTACCATAAATAATGTGAATCTGAGTGAAACATTTAGGCAATGAAATATTTTTTTGCATATACACAATGAACTATCCATTATTCATATAATGTACAAGCATCTAATGTCTATAATTAAAACAGATATCAAAGTAAAAACATACTCTAGTTTTAAGCTTCATAAAACAATATAACTTATGACATAAATATAATTGGACCAGTGTCCAAAATAAAAAAACAAGGGAGTAAACAATGTGAAACAAAAGGTAGTAATTATTGGTGGGGGAATATCAGGATTGTCTGCTGGAATATATGCACAAATGAATGGATTTGATAGTGAAATATATGAGCAACACATAGTTGTAGGAGGTGAATGTACTTCTTGGAAAAGGAAAGGATACAGAATTGATGGTTGCATGAACTGGCTTACTGGTACAAAACAAAGTACAGCTCTTCATGAAGTATGGCAAGAAGTAGGAGCCTTTACTGATAATCATGTAAGCTATTCTGAAGTTTTTGCTGTAACCCAAATGGGAGACAAGACACTATATTGGTATAGAGATGTTGAAAAGCTCAGAGCACATTTTTTAGAGTTATCACCTGAGGATAAGCTAGCTATAGAAGAAATGTATCTAATTATAAAGGATATGCAATCTATGAATATTCCTGCAAAAAAGACATTGGATATAATGAATATCTTTGAAAAAATAGCTTTTATAAAACAAATAATGCCAGCCTTAAAAAAAGCAGGACCTATTAGAAAGCTATCACTGGAGGAATATGCAGCTATGCCATTCTTTACCACTGCAGCAATGTTTGCTGCTTCTAATAGCGGATGGCTTAAAGGCGGCTCACAGGCTTTGGTTGATAATATGCTCCATAAGTATGAGAAGATTGGTGGTATATTTCACGGTGGTAATGGTGTAAAAAGAATGTTAATGGATAATGGCAATGTATCAGCTTTAGAACTTAAAAATGGGGACAAGGTATATGCTGACTATGTAATACCTGCCTGTGATACTTATGTTACTATGAAAAAATTGTTAGAGGACAAATATAGAGATAAAAAGTTTGATATAATGTATTCTGCAACTAAAGACTATGAAACCTGTAGTATTGTTCATGTAGCATTTGGAGTAGATTGTGATTTATCAAAATATCCAGCCAGGATAAATCATATTCATAATGCAGTGGATTTTTGTGGAGAGAAGTTAGACGGATGTTCTTTTGAGCATTACTGCAAAGAAAAATCCTTTGCTCCTGAGGGGAAGAGTATTATTAAAACAGGGTTCTCGGTTTATAATTATGATTTTTGGAATGGGCTATCAAAGGAGCAATATAAAATTAAGAAGAAAGAAATAGAGGATTATTTTACAACTAAACTAAATGAATATTTTCCGGAAACTATCGGGAAAATTGAAATGATAGATATAGCTACCCCATTAACTTATGAAAGATACTGTAGTGCATATAAAGGTTCATATATGGCATTCAAAATGAGTAAATCAGCTAAGATAACTAGCCATTATGGGAAAATTAAGGGCATTAATAATATGTATATAGCAAGTCAGTGGATTATGATACCAGGTGGACTTCCTGCGGCATTAATTGTAGGCAAGATAGCAATACAAAAGCTTTGTAGGGATAAAAAACAAAAATTTATAGGAATACAGTAATATAGTGAAGTTAACCTAATAAGAAGAAAATTAATATTGTAAGAGGTTAAAGTAATGAAAACTGTGGTAATATCAAAAAATAACTAAGTGGTGTTCGGACAGGAATTAATAGTCTTAGAACACCACTTAGTTGTATTTCTAATATTTTAGTAGAGATACAACTTTGACCTTTACTGAAAATCTGTATAAACGTTGAGACTACGCAACCTAATATATGGAACAGATACAACTCTAACGGTACTGGATGTATAGGTGGCTTTTTTTACATACAACTATGAGATGTATCAGAATCGTATTTTGTGTAAATTTATACAGTGAATGCATTGCACGATTAATCATGGCTGTGAACTTCTTGTAAACAGGGAATAGAAAAGAGCTAAATATGTGAATGAACATTAGCTTATTGAAGTATTTTATTAGGAATATTATTTCAAGGTGAAAAAATAAATTGACTTAATTAATTCATTATGATTATATTAATATGTAAGTTAAAACTTATATAAAACTTAAAATTTATTTAGTTTTCTAGGGTTCCGCAGTTTATGACTGGCTGGTCCGAGAGAAAATGCACAGTTATCTGTGTTCACGGAAGGATAAAAGCCTGGGAGATATTATAATAATATTTCCTTAGGCTTTTTTATTTTACTCACTTTAAAATAATGTCATGAAATATTATTATAATTGATTCCAAATATTAGTTTAGGAGGGAGCAATTATGGAATGGTATAGGAACTGTTGGTACAATGGTCTTAGATGCTATTTTGTTTAAGGAGCCAATTAATATTATGCGTGTTATTTGTATTGTATTAATTGTAAGTGGAATCATTGGCTTAAAACTGATAACAATAAAGTGGGGATTTATGTCAGCTTTATACTAATCAAATCAAGCGCTAGTTATACCAGTAAAGAATTGTAGATGAAACTCAGAATAATACCTATTAATAAGGAGAATTTTTACTGAAAAATTTTGTAATTAAAGATGATTTTTGGGTTTATTCCCTAACGCAAAGATTGGGGTTGTTATTTGTCATGGAATAGATAACACCATAAGAAATGAAGAAGGATATCTGCATATGATTTTAAAATCTGAAAAAGGAGCTTTGAAATATTTGCAAAATGCAGAATTTAGCAATAACGAAGTAATAAAAACGTGGAGAGAAGCATTTCAGAAATTTAAAACCAAGAAATGTGCAAGGTCATCTATCGAGGCATTGTTAAATTAATTTTGGAGGGTTTATAAATGATTAAATTTAGTTATAAGGATATTTACATTGAGAATGGCAAGCGGGTTCTTGAGATGAACATATTGCCAGAAAAGTATTGCAACTTTGATTGCATATTTTGCCCTATTGGAAGGTCACACAACAAAATAGATACACAACAAACATTTTCGGATATTTCTGAATCATTGAATGAACTGGAACATAAATTAGTGAATAATGAAGTTGATTTGGTATTTATAAACTCTAAAGGAGAAGCTCTAGTTAATGATAAAATTGAAAGTGTAATTAATTTAGTGAAAAGTAAAGGATTCACAGTAAGATTATTTTCGAACGGGTATATATTGGGTAGGGTTGAGTACATGAAAATAGCCAATAAATGTGATGAGGTAATTGGAGAAATGAAAACTATTACGGAAAAGGATTTTCAAAAGGTTCAACGACCTATTGATGGTTATACCTTCCATGAGTATATATCAAGTATGATTTCTTTCAATAAACAATACACAGGTAAGTTTATTTTAGAGATAACAATTCTCAAGGGATATAATGACAGCGAAGAAGGCATCTACAGGTTGAAAAATATTATTGATGAATTATCACCAGACAAGATAATTATTGAAAGAATGAACGATGACAGATTTAAAGAGAAACTCGGAATAAGTGATGAAAAGTTTCATGTGATTTCAAGGGCATTACTTGATAAGTAAGAGCATGACATTATACATTATTAATGGTATATAAGTTAATTAAGAATATTCTTATATATTGTCGCAAGTACCCCCATATTATTATAGATATGGGGGTTAATATATTTAGGTTATATTAATATTTTGAATGTAACCTAAATGCCAATTTAGGTACATTCACTTTGAGTCTATAGGCTATATGAACATATAAATACTTGTTTAGTTGTTCTTAGAACCAAAATTTCTCTTACCTTTTCATCATCCAACAGATCTAAGTAATCTGTTGTTGGTGAGTAAGCTGTTTTCTTTAAGCATATATTTTATTTTTCAGGCGGTATTCCGTTTGGGGGTTTCTTCATATGTATGTTTCAGGGTATCAGAAATCATACGGATTTGGGTATTGGATACAGAGGGAGTGATGGTGTCTTTTTTTACTAAATCCTCTAAGGAAATAAATTCATGGATATAGTGTAGATAAATATTTTATAATTCACCCATTCTAAATGTTACATCTACACTCCCATAGGGATAGATTAAAACACGCCTGCAATAAGCTTCAAACGACTTATGTAAGGCTTTCTTTACTTCTTTAAGTAACCGTTTTTATTCTCAACTTACCCACTTTAATTGGTAGATGCCTTTTTCAGATACAGCTTATACATTTAAAATTGCGTTTCTAAAATTAAAGATAAGAAGTAACTCCTTCTATATTTCTCACTTCTTCGTCAAGCAATTTTAGCAGTAGCTTTACTGCCTCTTTGGGCTGTGTTCCTAAAATATAATAGATGATCCTGTCTGGCGGGGCATCTTTTATTTTACAAACTTCCACATCAACTAACTTATCAATTTTTCTTGCTACTGATATGGGCACCACTGCCCAGTTATCCTGGCTATCTAAGAAATATTCCATCATGGACATCTGATCAAGCATTACCCTGGGTTTTGCAAACGCACCAAACCAGTAATCATGCCATATATTAAATTGAGGGCTCCACGGTACTTTAATTTCATGGGTTACATCCAGTTTCGAGGGATGTATCTTAGCTGGAAGGTTTATATTCTTACCTGCTACCAAAATCATGGGCTCACGAAACGCCTGGATTGTCTCCACATTATTTGAATACATAGCCTCGGAAATAAACGCAATGTCAGTCAGCCCAATTTCAGTAAAGTTGTATGCTTCATAAGAATGATGATTTTTAATGGACAGACTTAAATCTTTATTGTCCTTTAAAAGCCTTTGAAATATTGTTGGAAAAACATAGGTAAGCAGACTTCCTATGGCAGTTACATTTAATTTTAGATTACTATCCATTCTTGAAATTTCTTCTGTTTCACCCCATAATATTTGCCATTTATGCGCAATGGAAACAAAAGATTTTCCTTTCTCAGTAAGTTTTATCTTCCGGATTCCCCTACCACGTTCCATAAGACTGTAACCAAGTTCATTTTCAAGTGCTGCAATGCGTCTACTTAGTGCAGGCTGTGTCACATATAACTGTTCAGATGCAAGAGTAATGCTACCTGCCTTTATCACTGTAAGGAAAGCATCTATTTCTAAAGCTGTCATCAATTCATCTCCTTAAATATGCATTACTATTTATATTTTAGATGCTTTAAAGGCATTTTACAAGTATTTTAACCTGAGATAAAATAACACTATATGAAAAATACAATTTACTCAAGGAGGAATTTTAGTGAAAATATACTTAAGCGAAAATATAGCGAAATCCTCGTATGACAAAATGGCTGCCAGAGCAGAGATTGTTACAAACTTTGATCATCCTGAAGAATTGGACGCAATAATGGTAAGACGTGTCAATGTTACAAAGGAAATCATTGAAAAGGCAACAAAATTAAAGGTTATATCCATGCATGGCATCGGTCGTGATACCATAGATGTTGCAGTTGCAAAAGAACGTGGAATCCCGGTACCAAATGTGCCAAATCAAAGTATGGAATCCGTAGCAGAACTAGCCGTGGCACAGATTATGGCTTTAAGCCGTAACATAAAAAAAGCAAATATCGGAATCTGTCAAAGTCGTTACGATTCTCATGCCCCAGCAGAACTTATTGCAAATGACGTCTACGGAAAAACATTAGGGATGATTGGCATTGGAAGGATATCTTTGCGTATTGCTGAAATAATGAAGGTAGCCTTCCATGTAAATTTGATAGGGTACGATCCGTTTGTATCGGAGGAGAAAGCATATTCTCTTGGTATTAAAAAAATTGATATCATCGAAGATATATTTTCAAATGCAGATTATGTAAATATCAGTGTTCCGCTTACGGATTCTACTAGAAATCTAATTGGTAAAAGTGCTTTTGATGCAGCAAACTCGAACCTTATCTTAGTCAATACCGCAAGAGGTGGAATCGTTGATGAAGAAGCTCTATACGATGCTTTGGTTAATGGTAAAATCAAGGCTGCAGCTTCAGATGTTTTTTTATTCGAACCTCCAAAAAAGACAACCCTCTCGTATCACTTGAAAACTTTATCGCCACACCACATATTGGTGGAAATACTGAAGAGTGCTTAGAACGAGTTGGTAATGCTGCAGTAGATAATCTTTTTGCCATAATAGACAGAACAAAATAAGTTGTACAGGGAGTTTTACCATGAAATTATTTTTACAGATGCTAAATCTGCAATTAGCTATGTTGATTCTGATTATTATTGGCATCATTGCAAAGAAAATCAAAGTTATCAACACACAGGCACAAAAAAGTTTATCTAATCTATTAATTTATTTCATACTGCCATGTAATATTATTGTATCATTTCAGGGTAAACTGACATCTAATTTAATTAAAAATTCATTTGCAGTGTTTTTCATATCCCTTGTCATCCAGGTTCTTTCTATCTTTTTAGGAAAGTTGTTATTTCGGAATTTTTCAGATAAGATGAAACCTGTGATGAATTATGGGCTTATATGTTCCAATTCTAGTTTTATTGGGCTACCTGTTGTAAATAATATTTTCAATTCCACTGGTGTGCTCTATGCTTCTATTTTCCAAATACCTATTAGAATTACCATGTGGACTTCTGGATTAACTCAGTTTACCAGTAAAAATGTAGATGAAAATGGAAAAAAGCAGCCTGTTTTTACAAAAGAAACTATTAAAAACTTAATTCTTCACCCATGTATTATTGCTGTATTCTTGGGAATTCTTATTATGGTTTTTCGTATACCGCTACCTAACAGCTTAAACCGAAGTATTATCTTCATGAGTCAGTGTACAATCCCAATATCCATGATAGTAATAGGATGTATTTTGTCGGGTTGTCAAGTAAGTAAGCTTTTTGATAAAGCAACTTTCTACTTTACATTTATTCGTTTACTTGCTTTTCCTTTACTTATTTTTGCTTTATTAAAACTGCTTAGAGTAGCTCCCCTTATCACAGGAGTATCCATTTTACTAACGGGAATGCCAGCGGGAACTACTACTGCAATACTCGCTGATAAATACGGATGTGATGCTGCCTTTGCATCAAGAGTTATCTTTATCTCAACGATATTTTCCATTATTACCATACCGATTTTATGTGCATTAATTTAATAATTAGATTTATACATATATGTATTTATTGTAATTATAGGAAATTTTTATTTAAAAAATGTATAAGAAAAAAAAGATTGGAGGATATAGTATAACTATGAATATTGAAAAAACGATTGTAGCACTAAAGCATAACGGTTATTGCGTGACCTTCTTTAAAACTGCCCAAGATGCGGCAAAGTATTTGGACAGTAGCATCGATGACAAATCTATTGGCTTTGGTGATTCTGATACCTTGCTGCATATGAACCTGTTTCAACGTCTTTCCTCACACAACAGGGTTGTTGATCCTGCGCATTGCAGTGTCAGCAAAACATTCAATGACATTGCAATAGAGTGCCTGACTACAAATATTTTTTTGACATCAGTAAACGCCATGTCAGAAACCGGAGAACTCGTCAATATTGATGGAACTGGTAATCGAATCGCTGGTTCACTGTTCGGTCACAAGAAGGTATATTTTGTTGTGGGCACAAATAAAATTGTACCTACGCTTGAGGAGGCAATCTGGCGTGCTCGTAACATTGCTGCACCTCGTAATGCTATGCGGTTAGGACTTAGAACACCATGTGCACGAAAAGGAGATCACTGTTATAATTGTTCCAGTGAAGATCGCATCTGCAATAGCATTATAACTTACTATAAAAAGATGCGTAACATGGATATGGAAATTGTAATAATAAATGAAGAACTTGGTTTCTGATGTGTCTATATTTTTATTAAGTTGTACTCGTAAATTAGATACCGTTGAATTGTTAATCATTTAGTTAAAATTAACTACCATATTTTATTGCGACAGTTTTCATATATAGCTCATATTAGTAAAGTTTATGAGTTTTTAAAATTGTACTAAATAGTATTATATTCATAAACAGTTATGGCATAATCGTAAACTATTATAATGGAGGAATTTGCATGAGTATAAAAGATCTTATTAGAAAAAATAGAACATACAGAAGGTTTTATCAAGAAGTAAAAATTGACCATAGCGTGCTGGAGGAATTAATCGATTTAGCAAGATTATCTGCATCTGGTGCTAATTTGCAGCCTTTAAAATATATTATCTCAAATAAACCAGAGAAGAATGAGCTGATTTTTCAGCACTTGAAATGGGCAGCATACTTAACGGATTGGAATGGACCACAAGAAGGAGAAAAACCCACAGCCTATATAATTATTTTTGAAGATAAAGATATAAGCACAAATATTTTCTGTGATCATGGAATTGCAAGTCAGAGTATTCTTTTAGGGGCTTGTGAAAAAGGTCTGGGTGGTTGTATATTGGCATCAGTTGATAAGGAAGGTTTAAAAAATAAACTTAATATTCCTGACAGATATGAGCTTTTATTAGTGATTGCTTTAGGAAAGCCCAAAGAAATAGTCGTTTTAGATGAATTAAAGGATGGAAATGTTAAATATTGGAGAGATGAAAATAATGTTCATCATGTACCTAAAAAAGATTTGAATGATATAATATTGGATTTCTAAAATCTTACATCAAAAATCTTTCCATGCCAGTTCTTCTATTAATGCCGAAATGGCAATGAAAGATTTGGTATGATTCTTACTTCATTAATATAAGGAGACGAATAGAGAAAATGCAGTTGCTAAAAAAAATAAATAAAATTCCAGCAGGAACAATGATTGTACCATTATTTATATCAGCTATTTTAAACACATTTTGTCCCTCAGTTTTGAGAATAGGTAGTTATAGTCAAGCTTTAATTTCTAATGATGGATTAAAAATAATGATGTTCTTAACCTTATTATTTACAGGAACACAAATGCGAATAAGTGATATACCCGAAGCATTAAAACGTGGTGGGAGCCATGTGTTGTTTAAATATTTGGCTGGAGCTGGCACTTATATTCTTATAGTTCGATATTTTGGATATAAGGGAATATTTGGAGTGTGCAGCTTATCAATCTTATGTGCATTAACAAATAACAATGGTAGCTTGTATATGGGACTTATGCAAAGCTACGGCGATCATGCTGACCTTGTGTCATTACCAATGTTTCTGATGAATTCAGGCCCAATGCTATCGTTACTAACTATTGGAGTTTCAGGTGGTGCTTCAATAAATTGGCAGGAATATGTAACTATCTTATTACCGTTATGTATAGGTAGTTTCTTATCCACCATTGATGATAAAATTAAAATAGCAACAAAAAATGGAAATGCATTAATATTACCAATAATGGGGTTCGTTTTAGGATCCAATATTGATCTTTATAAAATGGTAACCGCCGGCTTTAGTGGAATCTTTCTTTTTATTATCTTAATGGTTGTGACTGGACCTGTTGCATTTATTGTGGATAGAGTTTTGTTAAAAAGGCCAGGTTATGCTGGTATGGCAACAGTTTCTGTTGCCGGTAACACCATTGCAGTACCAGCAATGATTGCACAACTAGTTCCTAAATTTACTCCTTATGTGAAATTAGCAACTATACAAATATCTTGTGCTACCGTTTTATCAGCAATTTTATGCCCGCTTATTGTACAACTTGTTGCAAAACAATTTGGCTGCCCTAAATATACGAAAAGCTTAGTAGGCTAAGTCCTAAATTATTGTTAAGGAAAATTTTTTTAATTATTCCATTGTTAAACGTACCCCAACTCAACGTATAATTTTCTGAAGTATGACAAACTCATCCAATCATACGTTATAAAAAACTAAAAGAGGAGTGAACCCAATGCAAATTATTAATCTTGATCATTTGGTATTAACCGTCAAAGATATTGAAACCTCATGCATATTCTATCATGAAGTTCTTGGCATGGAAATTGTCACAATGGGACATGGAAGAAAAGCAGCTTTATTTGGGCAGCAAAAGCTCAATTTTCAAGAGAGTGGAAAGGAAATCAATCCAAAAGCAAATAAGCCAACGCCAGGCTCGGGAGATTTGTGTCTAATCACAAGTGAAACGCTGTCGCAGGTTGTCCAGCATTTTGAGAAAATTGGCATAGCCATTGAAGTGGGTCCTGTTCAGCGAAAAGGAGCACTTGGACCAATAACTTCTATCTATATCAGAGATCCTGATGCCAATTTAATAGAAATTTCCATATATAAGTAAACTATATTCAATTTCATAGTCTACACAGGGATTTTATAACTATATGTTGATTATCTACTTTTCTTCGCTGATTTCTTTAGGCATTTGCACATTCATAAGTGAGCGGAGTAGTCTAACCTGCTCCAAATAAGAATCTGGAATTTCCAAATCTTTATAGCTATAATCCTCATCCCTTAATTCATCTATTAAAAATAGTATTCTTTCTGATTGATTCATAACATAAACACCTTCATTCAATAATTAACATTAAAACAGTGTCATTTGACCATCAATAAAACTTTCCTGTCTAGCATGTTTTACTATATCACCCTCCATAGTTCCACCAATCAAAAAGGGTGAGTTTGGATTATGCTTCCTCATGTTATCCATTACTGTTTTTTTATTATAGTTTGCATAGCAATAAACACAACCGTGCCCGCATGTATTGTATACTCCAATATCATTTCCAAGCAGGCAATTGCAATCACCTCTGGTAGATTTCTTTTTGTGAATCTTTAAACTATTACCTATTGCACGCTCAATTACCGGTTTCGTAACACAGCCACTGCAATCAACACCATACTTTGACAGTTCCTGTCCTTCAAAACAGGTTTTAATTTGAATATCGTATTTTTCTCCCATGCGTACGAATTCCTTTGCGATTTTACAACGTTCTTCCCTTGTCACTTCCTTAACTCCTGGAAAATTACGCTTTGTCTTTTCATACAAATCAATGAAACTAATAATACAATCATGGGTATACCCTGCCAGTTCAGATGCCATTTTTTCAAAGTTTTCTATATGATTTGTTAAAGTATATTTACTTGTAATAAAAATTGGATCATATCGCCATCCTATCTTTTCTGCTCCAATAAGTGTTGAAAGCTTTTTAAAATCTTCCATTACTTTTTCTTTAGGTGGCACATGTGGTTCAATTTCTTTTCCATAAGGTGTAATTGTTACAAACCAGAACTGACCAAATTCATCAAGTTCATGAATTCTAGGTAACATTGGTCCCGGATTTTTCGTGCAGAAAGACAGACAATCCACTACATCAGGTGTCAGATTGTATTTCATAACCTGATTTTTATAATAAGGATTTCTCACATAAACATATCCATCTCTAAGCCTGTTAAAAAACCATTTACTAAAGTAAGCAGGAATATCCGTCCTGCATCCTGTATTTATTATCATAAATCTCTTATTACCTCCATTTTCTCTTCATCAAAACACTGTTAAATACTCTTACTTTGAATCTTCGAATATGAGTTCTAAACATCGTTTTATAAAGAATTAACAACAACGATTTTACCATTAGCCTCATTGCTTTCCATGAAAAGGTGTGCCTTTTGGATATCATCCAATGAGAAAACTTGTGCAATAGGCACTTTAATTTTATACTGTTTAATATGGTTGAATATTTCAACCAATATTTTTTCTTTCACCGGCGTGCTTGTAAACGTGGTGAAGTAGACTCCAGTCGGAATATCTACCAATGGCTCAAATCGTTTCATTTCCCATTCACCGGCTAAAATGCCCGTCATGCATAAGATGCCGTTTTCTGAAACCATTCTCAGCGAATTTTTTAATGTCACCGTGCCCACTAGCTCCAAGACTTTATTTACACCTTTTGGGAAGATTAACAAAAGGTGTTGCGATAAATTTGTATCGTCCAATAATACAAAATCCGCCCCATATTGCTTTAAAAATTCCTGCTTGTTTTTGTTTCTGGTAGTGGAAATAACAGTTGCGCCGACGCTCTTAGCAAGTTGCAACGCAGCTAACCCTACGGAGCTGGTGCCTCCACGGATGAGTAAAGTATCTCCTTTAGTAAGACACAGAGCATAGAACAGCGATGCATAAGCAGTATAATACATTTCAGGAATTGCGGCCAATTCTTCCCAGGCCATATCATTGTTAATGGGGTAAACCTGATTTGATGGAATGAGGGCATATTCCGCATAACTCCCATCAAATTCACGTCCAAGATCACCCATCAGAGAAACAACCCGTTGTCCTTTTTGATAGAAACTATCAGATGGGTTTTCAATTTCCCCTACACATTCTATTCCAATAATTCGTGGTAGCTTAACGGAAGGAGAATGCCCCTGTCTAGTAAATATCTCCGATCGATTTATACCGAAAGCTTTAATTTTCACCAGTACCCAACCTGGCATCACTTGAGGTATGGGCACTTCACTTACAACTAATTCCTGTGCTGTACATGCTTTTTTTAATACAACTGCTTTCATTTTATAGATTCCCCTTTTTGAAATAATTGAATATATTTATACACTTTATATAATTTGTTCAATTTTACTCAATATAGCATTAACACCTATGGCCAACCCCGCGGCTAGTATACTTCCCCACATAATTTTGTAAACATTCATGGTGCGAAGCCCATCAAATAAAATACTGCCCAGTCCCCCTGCATTGATAGATGCAGCTATGGTTGCAATGCCAATGGTAGAAACCACTGCCAGGCGCACTCCGGTAAAAAGTGCTTTCTTAGACAACGGTAGCCTTACTTTAAACAGTATCTGCATATTGCTCATACCTATACCCGTTGCTGCTTCAATAATAGCCAGATCTACTTCATTTAGACCTGCAATAAAGTTGCGTAACAATAAATATTGATCGTAAACAACTAAAACTATTATAGCTGTCAATTTTCCTAATCCCGTCACTGGAATCAACATAGCAAAAAGTGCTAAGCTAGGTATAGAATAAATAACTGAAAATGTATGTATCAGTATTTTTGACAACATTTTTGAATACATAGAAAGTATGGTGAATATAGCTGCCAGTAGAAGGGAAATTATTAGAGTGATAACTACTATTTCTAAATGTTCTAATAGTGCTTCACCTAATTCGTCTGAATGGTCCATTGCATATTCAATCAACCTAATCCCTCCCAGAAACGTTCCTGTTTTCGTGATGACGTGATTAGTGATGATACAAACGCATCTGCAGGATTTTCAGCAACATTTCTTGGTGTATCGAATTGGCATATCCTACCGTTATTCATAATAATAACTCTAGTTCCAAGTTTAAATGCTTCATTGATATCATGCGTAACAAATAAAAATGTCTTTTTTAATCCACCATGAATACGTAAAAGCTCATCCTGTAAATTCATTCGGTTGATTGCATCAATCGCTCCAAAGGGTTCATCTAAGAGCATTATCTTAGGGTCAATTGCCAATGCTCTAGCAAGTCCAATTCTTTGTTGCTGTCCACCGGATAATTGTGATGGATACCGTTTTTTAAATTCCTGTGCATCTAGCCCCACAAGAGATAATAATTCATCTACCCTTTCATCAATTTTCTCTTTACTCCATTTTAAAAGTTTTGGTACAGCCGCAATATTATCAGCTATTGTCAGATGAGGAAATAGCCCCACTTGCTGAATGACATAACCTATACGTCTTCTTAATTTAACCGCATCCACCGTAGCAATGTTTTCATTAAATAACATAATTTTTCCTTGATTAGGATCATATAATCGATTAATCATTTTCAGCAATGTAGTTTTTCCACACCCAGATGAGCCTAATATAGTAATAAATTCCCCTTCTTCAATGGTAAGGTTAACATGATCTACGGCATTATAACTTGCATTATCAAATTTTTTACATACATTTTTAAATTCTATAGCTGTATGAGCCATGGTATCCTCCTTGTGAATCAACTATTTGATTGATTTGTAATACTCTTTTGCTACTTTTTCATAATCTTCTTTATCTACATCAACTTTAGCATTTAGTGCTGTAACAGTTTTTGTATCTAATTTAGCACTTACTTTATTTAAAATATTTGCAATATCAGGATGTGCCTTTAAAACATTATCACGAATAACTGGGGCTAAATTATAAGGAGGCCATACATGCTTATCATCTTTCAATAAGGTGAAGTCCTTTGTATTGGCTAATTGTCCTTCCGTTGTATAGGCTGGTGCAACATCTGCTTCATCATTTTTTAGAACCTCATATTTTAACCCATTATCATATACCTTAGATGATTTCCATTTAAATTGTCCATATACTTTTTCTAATGCCGGCATTCCGTCTTCTCTTTGGTCAAATTCACCTTGTGATGCAAGCCTAATTTCACTTGCATGTTTTTGTAAATCTGAAATTGTAGTAATACCAAGTTTTTTTGCTACATCTGTACGAATAACAAGTCCTGCACTATCGTTTGCTTGTGAGTATTGTAACCATGTAATTTTAAATTGTTTTTCGTATCCTTCTTTTACTGTCTTGTAGACTTCATCTGGGTCCGTAAGTAGCTTCATCTTAAGAATAGTTAATAGCCCGGTACCTGTGTACTCAGGATACAAATCAATTTCATTATTTACAAGTGAAGTATGAATTAAGGAACCTGCAATACTTGGGACTCTTTTCACTTTATATCCAGCGTCTTCTAGTGCCAATGCATACAATTCTCCAACGATTAAATTTTCAGTGAAATCTTTTGTCCCAACACGAATAGTAGTTTTTTTACTATTACTATTGCTTGTACTATTTTCATTGTTTTTGTTACCACACGCCGTCATAGTTAGTGCCAACACCATAATCATAATTGCTGTTATAAACTGTTTCATTCTTTTTTTCATTTTTCATACCTTACTTTCTTATATATTTATATTTCAGTAACAATCTATCTATAAGGTCAAGCACTAATCCAGCTACAATAGATAACATTGCAACCGAAATACCACCAACCAAAATTAAATCAATTCGATCTAGACCTAATCCCGTGAAAATTATACCACCAAGTCCACCTGCACCTATTTTGGCTGCCAGTGTTGCACTTGCAACAATTTCAATCATAGCCGTCTTGATTCCAGTTAGAATCAATGGCATAGCCAAAGGAAATTTCACCTTCCATAACACTTGCCTATCTGACATTCCAACTCCACAAGCTGTTTCTAACATAAAATCGGGTACTTCTTCTAACCCCACAACTGTGTTCATAAGAATTGGCGGAACTGCTAATAATACCAATGCTATTATTGCAGGCTTAATTCCTGTTCCCATAATGGGGATTAATAGTATTAGAATGGCCAAACTTGGAATAATTCTAAGTACCTGAAAAATAGATAAAATCCACTTCTCATATTTCTTATGTTTTTCACAAGCGTATCCGCAAGGAATTGCAATTATAAGGGCAACCATTAATGCCAATAAACTAATCTCTATATGCTCTTTTACAGAAATTAAATACGTAGCCATATTATTTGTGAAATAATCTACAATCTGTATTCCAATATTACTAATCAAAATAATCTCCTCTCTGATTCCCCTCATGCTATCTGATCATATCTTTACTATTATTTTTGATATGATTTAATAAAATTAAGGTATCATCAATTGTCTTTGCATATAACTTTCTTGTGGTGCATCACGTATTTATTATCATAAACCACTTATTACCTCCATTATAGCTTCATCAAATGCAATGGTTTGCCCTTCGTTTTCAACCTCTCCATCAGGATATTCTCTGTTTAGTCTGATTATAGTTGCATTAGGATTTTGATATGTCATCTGTTCAAAAGGAAAACGTATGATACCAGGTGTATTAAATCCTACCCCAAGCTCCATAAATACGACTTTTTTCCCCTCAATTTCTTCTACAAAAGCGTTATAATTATCACGCGCATTATACCATGCTTCATCTTGAATAAAGTGTTCATCCTTTCGTATGTTTATATCCATTTCACCGCCACAAACAGGACATTTTGGTACAAGTCCTAAGGGAATCTTACAGTCTTTTGTCTGCCTAAGCATATCTGCAACAAGGCTTTCATCATCATATAGCTTTGCGTGGCATCCCATCGCACATTGAATATATCCGTAATCCCCCTGTGTTGCAAATATTTTTTCATCATGGAATCCAGCTTTACAAAACTGATGATCCACATTTGTTGTGATAACAAAATGTTTCTTTTCCTGTACCAGCTTGTATAACTTCTTATACAGCACAGTAACAGGTGTTTCAAATCGATTAAGTGCTATGTGTCTTGCCCAATATGACCATTTTTCTTCCATTGTATCAAAATGGTAGAAACTAGAAGTATACAAGTCTTCCATTCCGTATTTTTTTATAAAATCAGGAAATCTATCCGTAAATCTTTTCCCTGAGTATTTAAGTCCTGCAGCATCTGATAGTCCTGCACCCCCACCAATCAAAATGTATTCTGCATTTTTTACAACTTCACTTGCTTTTTTAATACGTTCTCTATAATCTTTCATAGACACAGGGCGTCACCTCCCTATCATTATTTGATTTTTGAGACTTTCATAAGCACTAATTTTCAGTTGCTTTATCCTGCCTATATATATAATAGTTACATGTGTTAATTTAGTAAATACGGCACTTTAACGTGCCCTTGTTACCTTTTTGTACCCCACGACTCGAAAGGAGATAGATTATGGTTGTTAATAAAAACTTGCCACTATGCCCTGTAGCAACTGCTGTTGGTATTATTGGTAACAAATGGAAATTGTTAATACTGAGGAATCTTCTTACAGGTCCACAGAGATTTACTGATTTATTAAATGGTATTGACAACATCAGTAAAAAAGTATTAACTGAAAATCTTCGTTCTTTAGAGGACGACGGCATTATAAATAGAAAAACTTATCCTGAAGAAATTCCTATGAAAGTAGAGTATAGCTTAAGCGAAATGGGTGAAACTCTTAAACCTATCTTTGATGTTTTAACTGAATGGGGAAATAATTACAAAGATTTTATTAAAAATGCTTCCGAAGAATAGAAAAGAACGGACAAAAATACATGTATATGGGAACATACGTAGATTTGTGTAAATCAAATCTACGTATGTTCTTTTTATGTATATGTAGCTTATAGTATAAAGGTGTAGACAGAAAGAAATAGATTTACAAATAGTATATAATAAAAGAAAAGGGAAGTGTCTATAAATGGGGCGATCAGAAAGAAATTACACCGAAGGATATAAGAGCACTAATATTGAATTATTTAACAGTGGGAAAACGTATAGTGAACTTAGTAACGAGTATGGATTACCAAAAACAACAATAAGACAGTGGGTAAATAACTCTGAAAGAAAAAAAGACGGTACCGAAGCAAATATAGTAGAGTTACAACTTTGAGGTTCACTGAAAACTTGTATAAACGTTGCAACTACGTAGCCTAATATATGTAATAGATACAACTCTGCATGTACTGAGCGTATAGGTGGTTTTTTCTTACATACAACTATGGGGTGTACTAGAATTGTATTTTGTGTATATTTATACAACCAATGTACAACTGTGCGATTAATCCTAGCTGGCAATTTCTAAAACAGTAAAAGAATAAAGCAAAATATGTAAAGGGGTATTGTCATTTTTGTAAATTTAAATAAAATTAGAGGGAAGATTTTTTTACTGATTAATAAGTAGAAATCGTATAATATTTTCATAACATTGGGAGTGTGTATAGCGAATGATGACACTTTTTATTCGCGCTATTATTATATATTTAAGTTGATTTAAGAGGGAACATTATTCGGTGTTACTTCGGAATCGTAAAATAAGGTTCATATTGTTATAGAAAAATATTTTTCAGAAGGGAAAATATAAATTGCATGATATATTTAGTAATTTAGTAATTTAGTAAAAGACTTAACCTTTACAGGAGATTTAGTGAAAGGCTCAAAAAATTTCTTAATAAAACATAATAGATTTAGAATTGCAGAACATTCTATCAGGGTTACTAAAAAATCAGGTATGTTAGCTAGATATTATGGTGTTGATGAAAATTTGGAAGAAGTAGCAGGTTTATTGCATGACATTGGAGGAGTGTATCTAAATGATAAAAAAGTTGAAATTTCTAATATACTTAAACTCAACCTTTTACCTGAGGAAAAGGAATTACCACTAATTCCTCATGAAAATATATCTATCTTCTTCAATAGTTAGACTAAAAGAAGTAGCTGCTGTAATATTAAAAATCATTTTATGACCTCCTTGTTTTTCATAAATGAAGTTATTGAATGGAGTTCAAAACTCTAATTACCCCGGTTATATCATCACTAAACCGCAAACTCTTTCCTGATATTTCATTTGGCACTTCATCGTAACTCATATTAATTCTAATAAGGTTTGCATCAGGATGCTCATTAACTATTTTTTCAAAAGGCCATCTGATTATAGATGGCGTATTAAATCCAACTCCAAGCTCTAATAGGATCAATTTACCACCTGTGGAATTATTGATAAAATCAACATAGTCCTTACGTTTTTTCATATGTGGAGATTCAACAAAGGTATCATCAACACGGAGGTTCTTTGATAAGTATGAACTACACTTAGGGCAACGAGGGATATCCTCTTCCCTCACAAGATATCTATCCTTATCCATGTTAGATATCATTTTGTCAATCATTATTTCGTTATCAAAAACTTCATCACAACATGGTTTATCACATTGGAAAAGGCCATAATTTCCTTGTGGCGAAAATATTTTATCTTTATTAAATCCAGCTTTAATAAATTGATTGTCAACATTTGTAGTTATAACAAAATACTTTTTATCTTTTACTATATGGAGCAAATCTAAATAAGCACATCCTGCAGGGGCATCGTAACGAATTTTTTTTATATGATTTGCCCAGTAAGCCCAATACGCCCTCCTGTTAGAATTACTAACATCCCAATAAATAGAACAAGCATCACCTATAGTTCCTATACCATCATTAAAAAGCTTTGGAAACCACTTTTCAAACAAATTACTGTCACCATAATTTAATCCTCCCGATGCTGAAAGCCCAGCTCCTGCACCTATAATTATATAATCGGCTTTTTTTATAACCTTTGCTGCTTTTTTTATATTATCTGAATAATTTTGAATACTCATCATAATCCTCCAATGTAAATACATTAAAAATAACTTTATCAAATCTGTCTTCATTAGTTTCAAGCCAATTGCAAACTGTTTTTAATGCAATTTCTGCAGCTATATTCTTTGGAAACTTAAACTCTCCAGTGGAAATTGAGCAAAATGCTATAGTTTTTATTTCATCATATTCACTTGCTTTGTCAAGACAAGATTTATAGCAAGAAGATAATAGTTTGCAATCTTCTTTATTGAGATCATCATATATTATGGGACCAACAGTATGAATAACATATTTACTTGGGAGATTATATGCCTTTGTTATTTTAGCTTTTCCAGTTGATTCATCATAACCTTGCTTTTTCATAACATCATTACATTCAAGTCTTAACTCTATACCTGCCGCAGAATGTATAGCATTATCTATGCATTTGTGTAAAGGTACAAAACAACCAAGCATCTTAGAATTAGCTGCATTCACTATAGCATCTGCTTTAATAGTGGTAATATCTCCGGTCCAAAGCACAATTTTTTCTGCAAATGGTATCTTAGACATTTTAAAGTCATCTGCTACACTATCTAATTTATATGGATCAACAATAATTTTATCACTTACTTCATCTGATAAAAACTCATCTTGAATTTTAAGTATACTTAAGTCCATAGGTTTGGGTTCTCTTATATTCATTAATGCCCTCAAAAGTTTTCGCTTTTCAATATAATTTGATGGCATGTCAATTTCAGATAATTCTTTATTTTCATCAATTAAATAATTTAATAATTTGTTTAATATCTCTTCTCTTCTCATCTATAATTTTCTCCTACTTTTATTTATTATTTTCTTAGTAACTCAATAGCTTTTATTGGACAAATTTCAGAGCAAAGACCACAATGTAAGCAATTTTCTTCTCTTATATAGTAGGGTGTTCCATTATATATACAATCCTGTGGGCACACTTTTATACAATGGCCACATCCTATACATTTTTCGGAAATTACATAAGCCGTTTTAGTTGCTTTCGTTTTGCCTAAGGTAAATGTATCTCGAAAAATAGGCTTTGAAGAGAGATCAAAGTATTCTCCTTGTCCTTCGTAAAGCTGAAATACTTCTAGTGCGTGCCGAGCATCCATAGGATAAATTTCTTTCATATATGGGTTCTCATCAAAAACCCTATCTAACAAATCCTGTCCAACATTTTTGACTTTACCTCTAATGGATATAGCTTTTTTTGTTAGTGAATCACCTGAACCACATGTCATTCCAGAAATAGCAACAAATTTTTGTGCTTCAAGCTGGCTATAAAATTCTTTTCCTTTTGCAGTAATAAAGTATAGATTATCATCATCCACTAGCATAATATCTATAATACGAACCTGTGGAAGTCCATTTTTATCCACAGTTGCAAAAGCGGTTGAATGAATTTCTTTTTGTAGCATTTGTAGATAATCCTTTGTAATCATTTTATTATCCTCCTTTTTAGATATGATAAGAATGTCCTTATTGCCTGTTACAATAAGGGCATTCTTATCATATCTTCTTACATCCGGACGTTACCGTTGTTTTGGCATTACACCAGATTAACTAGTTAATCTGGTGTAATGTACCACTGATTAAGAATTTCACTCTAAACTGAAGATAGTTTAGTTCTTATTATAGAGTATATTCCTTTGGAGTATTTCCAGAAAAATCAGCTATAATAGCTTTAGCACCTTTTAAATAAAAGATTTCAAAAATTGGATTTTCTGCTGTTTGATAGAGTGATTTTACAAGGCTGCTGCTCTTAATAATAATTCCTTTAATATCCATGTCTTGTGAGAAAACAACTTCTCCATTTAACATTATCCATGAAAATTTAGGGCTTGAAGTTGTGAGCTCAACATATGGATATTTATTAATCTGTGCACAAACATCCTTTTGGTTATTCGTGCAAAAATAAACTTGTAATTTCCTTTTTACAATATTATAATAGTTCCCATGATATCAAATGTAAAGTAAGCACTTAATAGTTCTATAGTTACCTATAATATACTATTACTTATTTACAAGGCTTTTAAGGGAGGAATATTTTATGGATAAAAAAGAATTACCGGCATGTCCTGTTGAAACTACTCTTTCACTTATAGGTAATAAGTGGAAGGTATTAGTACTCAGGGAACTTATTAATGGAACTAAGCGATTTGGAGAACTAAAGAAATCAATAGGTTCTATTAGCCAAAAGGTATTAACACAGCAACTTCGTGCAATGGAAGAGGACAATTTAGTTGACAGAAAAGTCTATGCAGAAATACCACCAAAAGTTGAATATACTCTTACTGAAACTGGACGTAGTTTAAAAATTATACTTGATGCTATGTATACATGGGGAGAACAGTATAAGGCAAAGATATAGGTATAAGCAAAAGAATTCATAAAGTGTATATGTGAAAAAGCGCTGATTTTAAATCGGTGCTTTTTTAGTGCTTATATTTAAGCTTTATTTGTAGTATGATTTTAGTAATTGTTGTGCCTACGTTATTGTATAACAAAACAATAACGTAGGCACAAATAAAGTTGGTTTTGATCCTTAGTTTCCTGAAAGTGCCTACTTTTTAAATGAAGGTTAATATATTACAATTTCAAAGGAAAGACTTATCAAAGTATCCTGTGAGTTTTATAAACAAATGATTTACAGTACAGTAATTAGCTATGAGCGTTATTAAATAATAAAAGTATATCGGAGGAAATGTAATGAATAATCAAAGATATTTTGACATGATTCGTGCAATGAAGAGTGTTTCATTTGCAACAGTAAATAATGAGGGACATCCAAAGGTTAGAATCATAGATGTTATGTTTGTTGAAAATGAAAGACTTTATTTTGTGACTGCCAGAGGAAAAGAATTTTATGAAGAATTAATTGATAGAGAAGAAGTAGCCATTACAGGGATAAACAAAAATTGGCAGACAATTCGGTTAAGTGGAAAAGTTAAAAAACTTGAACAAAATCTATTGAAAAGAGTATTTGATGAAAATCAAGAGATGAATAATGTTTATCCGGGAGAAAGTCGCTATATTTTGGATGTTTTTTGCTTATATGAAGGAGAAGGAGAACGTTTTGATTTAGGGAAAACACCAATTGAAAGAGAATATTTTGCTTTTGGAAAAACTGATTTTAAATTAAAAGGTTTTGAAATTATAGATAAATGTATTGGTTGTGGTAATTGTGAGAGAAATTGTCCACAGAAATGTATCCATAAGGGAACTCCATTTGAAATCCAACAAAAAAATTGTTTGCATTGTGGATTATGTAAGGAAAAATGTCCAGTGAAAGCGATTCGAGTAAGATGAAAAATGTGAGTAACATTCAGGTAACTATAGTACTTTGAAGTGCGCACTTTACAATTGATACTATGAAATGTATTATAATATTAATTGCAGGAGGTTGCTAAACATAAAATATCAGAAAATTAGAGATATTATTTAGGAGAGTGTTTAAATATGAATAAAAAATTAGGTATTTTACTATTACTATCAATATTGCTGGTAGCTGGAATTGTTACTGGATGTGGTAAAAGTAGTACAGCATCCAAAAGTGAAAGTTCCAAACCAACTATAAAAGTTGGATCAAAAGATTTTACAGAATCTTTAATTATAGGTGAATTGTATTCTGAAGCATTAGAGCATGCTGGGTATAAAGTTGATAGAAAGTTTAATTTAGCTGATGCAGTTGTCCATACTACTTTAGTAAATGGTCAAATTGATTTATATCCTGAATATACAGGAACAGCACTTATGTCTATTTTAAAAGAGGCACCAAAATATGATTCTAAATCAGTTTATGATGAAGTTTCAGCAAAATACAAGGAAAAATATAAATTAATATGGTTAAATCCATCTGAAGGTAATGATTCTGACGGTTTAGTAATTACGAAAAAAGCATCAGATGAGTATAATATACATACGATTTCTGATTTGCAGAAAAATGCAAGTAAACTTAGATTAGCGTCACAAGGAGAATTTGATAAAAGAGCAGATGGTTTACCAGCCTTAACAAAAGTTTATGGGTCTTTCAACTTTAAAGATGAAAAGATATATGATAATGGACTAAAATATGATGTTCTACATAACGATAAGGCTGATGTAGCTCCTGCATATACTACGGAAGGTCAATTAAGCAAAGATGAATTTGTTCTTCTAAAGGATGATAAGCATGTATGGCCACCATATAATGTAGCTCCAGTAGTAAGAGAAGATGTATTAGATAAAAATCCAGATATTAAAGCTATATTAAATAAGGTTACTGCTAAACTAGATGATAAAACTTTAAGAAAACTAAATGCAGAAGTAGACATAGATAAAAAAGAATATAAAGCTGTAGCAAAGGAATTTTATGATAAAGAATTGAGCAAATAAGATAAGGTATCCTCAAGAAAATAGATTAGAATTCTAGTGATTTTCTTGAGGATAATTTGCTTTTAATAATTATATAGATAAGGCAGGTGTGACGAATTTTGAGTAAAACAGCAATTGAATTTATAAATGTCAGTAAGAAATTTAAAGGTACTAAAGAATATGCTGTTTCAGAAGTAAGTGTAAATATTGAAGAAGGAAGTTTTATTACTATTTTAGGAACCTCAGGTTCTGGTAAAACAACTCTTTTAAAAATGATTAATAGGATACATGAAGCTAGTTCTGGGAAAATATTATTCTATGGTGAAAATATAAATAAATTACAGGTAGAAAAACTTAGAGTGAAAATTGGGTATGTTATTCAACAAATAGGACTATTTCCACATATGACGGTGGAGGAGAATATAGCTACGGTACCTAAAATTTTGCATTGGAACAAGGAAAAAATAAAGGATCGTGTAGAGGAACTATTAAACATAGTGAATCTTCCACCGGATACTTTTAAAATAAGATACCCAAGGCAGTTATCTGGAGGGCAACAGCAAAGAGTCGGGATAGCCAGAGCTATGGCGGCTGATCCTCAAATAATGCTTATGGATGAACCTTTTGGAGCTATTGATGCTATAACTAGGAAAAATCTTCAAGATGAACTTCTAAGAATACAAAACGAACTTAGTAAAACTATTGTTTTTGTAACTCATGACGTCAATGAAGCTTTTAAACTTGGAAATAAGGTTATTGTAATGAATAAAGGTAAGATAGAACAATTTGATACCCCTTTTAATATTCTTTTTAAACCTGCAAATGCATTTGTTGCTCGTTTAGTTTCTTCAGATGATATTCTGCAAAGATTGAAGTTCTTAAGAGCTGAGCAGGCAATAATTCCTATAGCGGGACCAGTAAATGTTGGGGCGATAAGAGTTGCGAAAGATGAGAACCTATATAATGTATTAACTACCATGCTATTTAATGATGAGAAAATAATAATAGTAGAGGATGGCAAAAAAAATGTTATGGGTCAAATAGACTGGAAGCAATTGCAACTGAAGTTTACACCTAACCAAGAATTTAAAGAAAAGATAGGTGACAATTGTGATAAAATATCTGTTTGAAAATTATAGTGATATGTTAACTTTATTGTCACAGCATATTTATTTAGTATTTGTGAGTATTGCAATATCTATAGTAATTGCAATTGCAATAGTGTTGGTAATATTTAGTTCGAAAATATTATCAGCTATTGTGTTAGCAATATTTGGAATATTGTATTCAATACCTAGCCTTGCAATGTTTGCATTTTTAATCCCAGTGCTCGGACTAGGAGAACAAACCGCCATTTTTGTTCTTGTAATATATAATCAATATATTTTAGTTAGAAATATACTTGTTGCTTTTCAGTCTATAGACCCTTCAATAATTGAAACAGCAAAGGGAATGGGGCTTAATTCGACACAACTATTTATAAACATTCAAATGCCATTAGCTTTACCAATAATTTTAGGTGGAACAAGAATAGCAGTGGTTTCAACTATAGGAGTAGCGACTATTGCTGCAGTAGTTAATGCTGGTGGACTTGGGGTAATGCTTTTTGATGGGTTGAGAATGAATTATTTAACCAAAATACTTTGGGGAACTATTATGGCTGCTGGTTTATCTTTAGTTGCAAATCAAGCGTTGCTTTTTTTAGAAAAAATTGCATCTCAAAATGCTAGGGGAGAGAAGGGGGGTACTAAAAATGCTCAATGAAGTTATGAAATTTATAATAAGTAATCATGCCCAATATCAAAAGGCTATTACTACACATATAATTATAAGTATATGGGCTTTGTTAATAAGCAGTATAATAGCTATACCCATAGGCATTTTTTGTTCAAAAAGTACAAAAATTCTCTATCCAGTGTTGAATTTTTTTAATTTTCTAAGGATTATTCCTAGTTTGGCAATTTTAGTTTTAGTTTTACCAATACTTGGAACAGGGTTTCTACCGGCTCTAGTTGCACTAGTGATTTTAGGGATTCCGCCAATGCTTACAAACACATACTTAGGTATTAAGAATATTGATAAATCTGTTATAGAAAGTGCATCAGGCATGGGGATGAATTCTAAAAAAATGCTTTTTAAAATTCAAATTCCATTAGCTATGCCATTAATAATAACTGGTATACGAACTTCTTCTGTGGAGATTATTGCAAGTGCCACATTGGCTTCTTATATAGGTGCTGGAGGACTGGGGGATTTCATATTCACAGGTCTTAGTATGAATGATTACATAATGTTATTTGTTGGTGGTGCATCTGTAGCCATGTTGTCAGTTATTTCAGAAATGATTTTATTGCTTTTTCAACAAGGTATTACAAAATATCAGAGGGATTAGGTATTTAAAAAAATAATAGATTAATCTAGTATTTAATATTGCGGAATATAGGTCTATATTTTTTTTCAGTTACTTTAGAAATATTTTTTTAGTCAAAGTATTGTAAATAATATAATGCAAAAGAAGGAGGTATAATCAATACTGATTTTATTAGCAATAGCAGGTTTAATTGTTGGTATCTTTGTTGTATCTATGGGTGGTGGCGGTGGTTCAATATATGTTGGTATATTAACAACCGTATTTCATATGAGTCCTGCTATGGCTGCAATTACATCGTTAGCAACTATGACCTTCAATGATTATGGGAGCATATAGCCATTATAAACAAGGAAATGTTAATGTTAAGACTGGAAACAAAATGTTGATCTATGCTACTATTGGAACAATTGTAGGTAGCTTATTATCACCACATATTCCTGAAAAAATATATATGCTTATTACAGCTATTATTCTTTTACTTTTAGGATTACAAATGTTGTATCAATTTTTCTTTGGAAAAAATAATGTAAATGCTAAAAATAATAAAAATTGGGCTGTAGTTGCTTTTGGATTACTTAGCGGTTTGATGGTTGGAGTTGTTGGATTAAGCGGTGGTGGTTCTGTTGTTTCAGGATTGCTTATTGCTGGTCTTCCAATGATTACAGCAGTAGGAACATCTATTTATATATTGGTAGGAACATCTATTATTGGACTCATTATGCACTTAAGTATTGGTAATATTAATTGGCAATACGTTATTATACTTTTATGTGGTTCATTAATTGGATCATATCTAGGACCTGAAATTCTTTCGAAATTTGATAAGGATGTTCTTGAAAAGTATTTAAAATTATTTACAGCTATTTTATTAATTATAATGGGAAGTCGATTGCTAATTTAATTGTATGGAAGTGTATGAAACATCAACATAATTAAAAGTAGGCTTTTTTATTTTTGAATTTATAATATCCATCATTAGTACATAGTAATTTTTAAAGTATATAAATCCTCTGTAAGTTTCAAATTTGCATCATTTGTTTTTTTTTACGTCCATGTAATGAATAATATACTAGAAGCATAATTAACGTAAAAATTGCTAAATATTATCAATATTAGCATATAAAATAACAGTAATATATTAAGTTAATACTCAACAATTAAAACAGCCAATCATAAAAATACAGTGAATGATTACTACAAGGAATATTTGACAGAATCACCCTCAGTAGCACCTTATGATGTTACTATAATAAATGTAGATAGAGTTGGTGAGTACAGAATATTTGATTTCATTTAAAAATTAGAACTTCATCCATATTTAGGAACGCATCTTGATGTTGGAACTGATTATATTACTTTAAGAGTAAATCCAATAGATAATGTTAAAGTTGAAAAATTTGAACATATAAAAAGTTGGGGGTTACCACCATACTATAAAGGTTTTATAAAAAAAATTACCTAACATCTACCGAAAGGAAATAATTATTTCAATAAAAGAATAAAGCAAAATATGTAAAGGGGTATTTTCATTTTTGTAAATTTAAATAAAATTAGAGGGAAGATTTTTTTATTGATTAATAAATAGAATATAATATTTTCATAACATTGGGAGTGCCTATAGCTAATGATGACACTTCTAATTCTTCCTATGATTATACATTTATGTTACAATTTAATTGTAACATTTAGGTGAATTTAAGAGGGAGTAAATTATTGAGTAATTCCTTTAGTATTGATAAGGAGTAAAAGAGTAAATGAAAAATAGAAATGTATTTATAATAAGCGTAACTATAATGATAATTATGACAATATGTATGGGAATTAATTGGTTTATATCACCATTCTCTGATATTGCTATAAGAGTTATAGGTGGCATAATGCTTATTAATTTATTTGTTTTAAGTTATAGCACAGTAAAATTAAAAAGCTACAATTAGTAATATGGATTTTATACATTATGTGCGGATAGGTTGATTCGAAATTTTCATTATTTTGTGAAGAGGTGAATAAAAATCAAATAAAGTAATAGAATATTTTGCTAAAGCTTATGATGTTGAAATTGTTTCCACATCTTATGAATTTCAAAAGGGCGGTAATCTAATGTTATCTATCAAGAAATGATTATAGTGTGAAGTGGGATTAATTAAGAATGTGTTACTATTAAAAGAAATTTTTGATCCAAAAGCAATCTACAGATAATTTTCATAGTGAATTTGGTTTTTCTTATAATGAAAATAACCGTTTTTATCGATTCAAAATTTAAAGTGATTAAGCAAGCAGATGCTGAGCGGATGAATAATTTAGTATTTAAACAATGAATGATTAGTTACATAATGTTCGTAATTGTTGAACAATCGTAAAAAAACAAAGCAGGGATATATAGGTTACATAGTACAAAGGATTTAATTATAGAATGAAATGATTGCGCTGAATTAATAAAAAGTGTTTTAAAGCTAAAAACAAATTTTAAAGGAGCAAATACTATGAATTTTGATATTAATGCTATAACTTGGGATAATGAAAAAAGAAAGAGTAGGGCAAAAGCAATCGCGGAAGAAATAAGTAGAAGTATTCAACTAAAAAAACAATATAGTGCACTTGAATTTGGTTGTGGTACAGGCCTGGTTAGTTTTAATCTTTATGATAAACTTGAGAATATAGATTTAGTGGATATATCTAAAGGTATGATTGATACGCTGAATGTTAAGATTGAAAAATATAAAATTGATAACATGAAGGCCTATCAAACTGATATAAATATGGACCATATGCTAGAAGAAAGTAGTTATGATGTAGTTTATACATCTATGGCATTACACCATATTATTGATACTGAAGCAACTCTTAAAAATCTGTACAGGTTGCTAAAAAAAGATGGATATTTATGTATTATTGATCTGGATGAGGAAGATGGAAGTTTTCATAAAGAAGAAAAAGACTTTAATGGACATAATGGTTTTAATCAAAATGAGCTAAAAAATTTACTACAAAAAATTGGTTACAAAGATATTGAAGCTAATACTTTTTTTAATGATGAAAAAATTGTAGAAGAAGCGGCAGTAAAGTATTCTTTATTTTTAATGATAGGAAGAAAATGATGAATTTATTTGAAAAGAGGAGCAGTGAATATGAAATTAACAGTTCTTGTTGATAATAATACATTTATAGACCATTATTTCTATGGCGAACCAGGAGTATCTTATTATATTCAAGATGAGGATATTAACATCTTGTTCGATGTAGGCTATTCAGATATCTTTATAAAAAACGCATATAAAATGAACTTGAATTTAAATAATATTGATTTTGTAGTTTTTTCTCATGGGCACAATGATCATACTTGGGGGTTGTTTTATTTAAATAAACTTTATACAGAAATGGTTATAGAGAATATAAAATATAATAAACCAGAAATTATTGCTCATCCATTAACTTTTGACGATAAGTTAACTTCTAAAAATGAAGAAATAGGGTCTATTATTACAGAAAAGAAATTAAGAAAAAAGTTTAATGTAAATTTAAGTAAAGATCCCGTTTGGATAACAGAAAAATTAGTTTTTCTTGGAGAGATAGAAAGAAAAAATGATTTTGAAAACAAAGAACCAATAGGAAAAATCAAAAGCATTGATAATTTAATAGATGATTATGTGCTAGATGATTCCGCATTGGTATATAAGTCTTCAAAGGGGTTAGTAATTGTTACTGGTTGTTCTCATTCAGGTATTTGTAATATTGTAGAATACGCAAAAAAGATTTGCAGAGATAACAGGATAGCAGATATAATCGGGGGGTTCCATTTACTAAATCCAACAGAAGCAACACTTAAATATACTTGTGATTATTTAAGAAAAAATAATATAACAGAGCTTCATCCAGGTCATTGTACGGATCTCAAATCAAAGATAGAATTATCTAAAGTTGTTAATGTGAAAGAAGTAGGTGTAGGACTAGTATTAGAATATTGATGAAGAGCTATTAAAAAAGTGATTTTTTAATAGCTTTTTTAGATGGCTTGAAATTAGCATTGGTTTATGATTAATAGTGAAATTGGATGATTAAAAAATATAACAATTGGTTGTTGTTTTAAGGTAAAGATGGCATTATACTGTAATTGGATTAATCTAATGGGGGGATTCGGTATGATGGTTACAATCAATAGAGAGAGTGATACACATGTCTATATCCAGATTTTTGAGCAAATAAGGCGCCAAATTTTATCTGGTGAACTTTTACCAGGTTTTCATCTTCCAGCAGAAAGAAGATTAGCCCAAAGTATTGGGGTAAATAGAACTACAGTATTAAATGCTTACCGCGAGCTTAAGGCTGAAGGACTGGTAGCCTCCATAGTGGGAAATGGTACTATTGTGCTTTCTTACCTTGATCAGGATCTGAATTCAACTAAGGGGGAATCACAGGAACCAATTTGGAATCAGATTTTCAGTGAATATTCCAGTAAAATCGACTTTTATTTAGTAAAGGAACTGATGGTATTAGCAAGCAGAAAAGACGTGATTTCATTTGCTGCTGGAATTGCCTCTCCTGAAACTGGTCCTATGCAGGCGTTAGAAGGAATTGAAAATGAATTAGTTGTAAAAAAGAATTACAAGGCTTTATTGCATTCCCCAACAGAAGGCTTTACATCGCTTCGTGAAGCTGTGTGCAGTTTAATGCATAAAAGAGGAGTTTATTGTAAGTATGATGAGGTGATGATGCTTTCTGGTTCACAGCAAGGAATTGATTTAATAGCAAAGTTAATACTTGATCCAGGAGATATTGTTGTAATGGAGGAACCTTCGTTTTTTCCTGCAATTCAAGCTTTTCAAGCTATTGGTGCAAGGGTGATTGGAATTCCAATTGATGATAAAGGTATGAAGATTGATGTATTAGAACAGCTTCTTCAAAGGTACAGGCCAAAGATGATATATACAATCCCAACTTTTCAAAACCCTTCTGGTACTGAAATGGAGATTGGTAGAAGAAAGCGACTTGTAGAGCTTGCATATAAATACAGGGTTCTCATTGTAGAGGATGATGCTTATGGAGATCTTTGTTATGAAGGACGTTCTCTTCCTATACTTAAGTCTATGGATAATGATGGATATATCATTTATTTAAACACTTTTTCAAAAACCATGTATGCAGGTTTGAGGCTGGGATGGATGGTGGCAAATAAAAAGGTTATAAAAAAATTTGCCTCTGCAAAACAGATAATGGATTTGCATTCAAGCAGTTTATCCCAATGGATTGTTGAAAGGTTTATAACAAGTGGTGGGCTTGAATTACACATACCTAAGATCTGTAGGGAATATAAGGTGAAAAGAGATGTTATGTATGATGCATTATTAAAATATGCACCACCAGATTTGATATGGAACAGACCTAGAGGTGGTTATTACATATGGTGTAAACTTCCCAGCACTGTATCAGCGTCAAAGCTTGTTTTAAAAGCCGCAGAATATAAAGTGGCTTTTGTGCCAGGAACTCCTTTCTTTATATCGGGTAAGGGTGACGATTTTATTCGTTTAAATTTTACATTTGCATCACTAAAAGACATAGACATAGGTGTAGAGAGGTTATGTAAGGCGATTAAGGAATTGATTAATAATTATGATAACATGGAGATTTCTGATTTTTTAGAAATAAACCCTCTCGTATAATAGAACATTAATACATAAAATAATTATTATAATAATAAAATGGAGGTGTGAAATCAGAGAAATGTTATAACTATATCGATAAAATACAAAGGGGATTAAAAAATGAGTGAATTAATATTTCGAAAAAGATAGTTACATAAAGGAATTTGAATGTAAAATTATTGGAGTAGATGAGACCGAGAATGCTGTGTTTTTGGATAGAACAGCATTTTATATAGGGGGTGGTGGTCAGCCATGGGATAATGGAGTATTAGAAGCAGAGTCAGGGACCTTTGTTGTTAAACAAGTTAAGAAAATTGGGAATGATGTATATCATTATATTGATGGCAATCTTCCTAAACTTAATGAAACATGTATTGGAAAGATAGATTGGGCGCATAGGTATAAACTTATGAGGACTCATACTGCTATGCATATTTTATGTGGTGTAGTGTGGAGAGATTATAAGGCACAAGTAACTGGCTGTGATATGGATTGTCTTAAAGGAAGAATGGATTTTGAGTTTGAAAACTTTGATAAGGAATTAATAGAAGAAATTCAGGAGAAGGTTAACAAGGAAGTAGAATGTAGTAGAAATATTAAAGTGAATATTTTTGAAAGAGAAGAGGCTTTTAAAATTCCGGACTTAATAAGAACGAAAATAAACCTTCTTCCAAAAGGAATTAATGAAATAAGAACGGTTGAGATTGAAGGATTAGATCTTCAGGCAGATGGAGGAACCCATGTGAAAAATACTGCTGAAGTTGGAAAAATAAAAATAGTGAAATATAAAAGTAAGGGTAAAATTAATAAAAGGATATATGTTGAATTAGAAGAATAGCTTGTGAATATATGAGGGGTGATAAATATGAAAACAATTGGATTGATAGGTGGGATGAGCTGGGAGTCATCGCTTGAATATTATAGAATTATAAATGAAACCGCCAAGTTAAAATTAGGTGGACTTCATTCTGCAAAATGCCTAATGTATTCAGTAGACTTTGAAAGAATAGAAGAATTACAGCATGAAGAAAAATGGAATAAACTAACTGATATTATGGTTAGTATTGCTAAGAAACTTAAAAATGGCGGTGCGGATTTTATTGTAATATGCACTAATACAATGCATAAAATGGCAAATGATATAGAAGATAGAGCAGGAATAAAAGTTTTACATATAGCAGAAGTAACAGGGCAACAAGTTGTTAAACAACGAATGACAAAGGTAGGATTACTAGGAACTAAATTTACTATGGAACAGGATTTTTATAAAAAAATATTAAAGGAAAAGTATAATATTGATGTAATTATTCCAGATGAAAACGATAGAAAAATCATCCATGAAATTATTTATAATGAATTATGCAAAGGTATAATAAATGATGGTTCAAAGGAAAAATATATAAAAATAATAAATAATTTAGTATTAAATGGTGCAGAAGGGGTAGTACTAGGATGTACAGAAATACCTTTATTGATAAAGCAAGAAGATGTTAGTATACCAGTTTTTGATACAACTACAATACATGCCATTTCTGCGGTAGAATTTGCTTTAGTTGAATAGAAAAAATATTGCAACTTTTCTTAAAAAAAAATTTAAAATAACAATAATGTACAATACGAAGTGACAAAATTCATTTATCATTAAAGTGTAAAAAAAACATTTGGTGGACATAAAAGTTTGAATTACTTTCATGCACCACACAAGAATACAAGGAGGATATTATAGGATATGATTAATTTATATGAAAGCTACCAATTAATTTTATTAGCAGAAAAATATTTCACTGATTTATATAACTGGAGCATTACAGAAAAGCATTTTGAACAGTACACCTGTAGACCATTAAAACTACAAAAATCTTATGATGAATATGCTACAAAAATCATGGATTCAATTAATAGTAAAAATGAAAAAAACTATATATTAGTAAAAAAGGATGACTATAGTGTGCCTTTGGGTAAAATTACATTGTTCGACTATAATTCAAGAAATTATAGTGCAGAAATTGGATATTATTTACCTGAACATAATAGGAATAAAGGGTTAGGCAGTATTATATTAGGACAGTTCGTAAATATATCATTTGAAGATAATACATACAATTTAAATAAATTATATGCTACTACAGCTTCAAATAATATTCCTTCTATAAAACTTTTGGTAAAGCATGGATTTAGATTAGACGGAAAGTTAAGAGAACATTATTGGATTAATGAAAGCAGGTATGACCAATGTGTTTATTCTATTCTAAAATCTGAATGGGGTGGTAAAATGGGGACATTTAGAGAATAGTGATAAGATAGCTTTCACCATCATGTTAGAACTATTAAAATTGATTGTAATCTAATATTAAGGTTTAATATAAGAATATCCACTAGTTTGTTTTAAAACTAACTCACCAACTCCAGATGGGACAACAATGCAAAAATCAAATAGTAGCTCTTTGTCTAAATTCATTTGGCGCAATGAATTAGCACACGCAGCAAAAGTGATATTTTTTGTTTTAGCTTGTTTAATTGTCCTGTGAACTTATTTGAATCTATAAGCATTAATTTAACTGCTTCAGAATTTGCAAGTAGTTCCACTTCTAGGTTTTCCTCACCTAAGTCGTTAATAAATTATTTATATTTCCAAATACTAACTTTGATTTTTCAATTTGATATATATGAAATATCGCTTGATATTTTTTCAACATAGTCACTTCTCTCTATTAAAGTGGCGGTTGCAATAAGAGTAAATACTAGAATATATTGTGTTAAATTTCCATTTATAAAACAATATATTGTATATAAATTGCTTAATGCAACAGATCCAATACTTTGATTATATTATAACATGCATGTTTTTATTTATGAACATTCATTAAAGTATTACATTGCTGTGTAGTTACATAATTAACTTATTGCCAAAGTGGTCAAAAGTGTTTATACTTTAATTATGAATCAAATTAGGAAAGTGGAGTTGAGTATGATCAAAATTCTAGAGAAATTATCTTCTAGAGATTTAGAAATACTAAATATAATTCAAAAAAAGGGATCAATAACAAAAAAAAAGTTACAAGTTACTGCGGATATAAAATTGACATCATTAAATAGAGTTATGAAAACCCTTGTGGATACAGAAAATTATAATGGAACATGGTGAGTCTGAATCCAGTAGGGGAAGAAAAGCAATGATTGAAGAAAGTATTAGCATTTCTTGTTTTATAGATAATGGAGCTAATACTGCTGTTTTAGGTGAATATTTGTATGGAGAGGGTAAAAACCTAAAAAGTGTTGTGTACGTTCACTGTGGAATTTGACTTAGATTAGCAATAATAAGGTCTGGCATTATCATTAGAACAATTAATGATAGAGAAGATGCTTTTGGACACATGATTGTAGAACATAATGGAGAAGCAAGCAGTTGTGGTAATATTGGTTGCGTTGAAAGTTATTCTTCTATAGATTCAATAATTAAATGAGAGCTTTTATCGTATCAATTCTATGAATAACATAGTAACTTTTGGTAAAAGTGGGAAATTTAAACAAGATGTTATTGCGCTAGGTGATGCAGCTATGGTAGTGGAATTGTATTTAAAAGGTATATAGATAAATAATTAAATTAATATGAGGAGTAATCGTATGAACCCAGTGGCGTTTTATGTGTTTGGATTCAGTTTAAGGTGGTATGGAATATTTATAGCAACAGGAATGGCATTAGCTATAATATTAGCAAATTACACATGCAAATACAGAGATATAAATTATGACTCTTTTTTAGACGTAGTGCTCATTTCTCTACCAATTGGTATTATAGGTGCAAGGTTATATTATGTAATTTTCCAATTCAGTGATTACAAGGATAATCTAATTAATATATTCAATATCAGGCAAGGTGGTCTTGCAATTCATGGTGGGATTCTATTTGCTTTAGTGTCTGCATTTATAATTTCAAGACGCAAAAACATGAATTTTCTTAAAATGGTAGATGCTGCGGCTCCAACAATAATTGTTGCTCAAGCCCTTGGACGGTGGGGTAACTTTTTTAATAGTGAAGCACATGGAGGCCCTGTATCCTATGATTTTATTAAAAACTTTCCATACTTCATACAGCAAGGTATGCATATCCAAGGAATTTATTATCAGCCAACCTTTTTATATGAATCATTATGGGATTTAATAGTGTTTATAATACTAATGATTATTTTGAAAAAAAATAAAGAAGTGGGAATTGTATTTTTCACTTATATAGGTTTATATTCTATAGGAAGATTCTTTATAGAAGGACTAAGAACAGATAGTTTAATGATTGGGACTTTTAGAGTTGCCCAACTAGTAAGTTTATGTGGAATTGTAATTTGTCTGTCATTTTTAATTTTATCTAAGTATAAAAAAAATAGTAATTTACTATAGGAGGAGGAGTTATAATTGTACCTGCATTAATGTATTTATGTGGTTTTAGCCAGCTAAAAGCCCAGGGAACTTCCCTTGCAATACTATTGCCACCTGTTGGTATATTTGCTTTTATTCAATATTACAAAAAAGGTCAGGTTAATATTCAGGCTGGTGTTCTAATAGTGATTTTTTTAGTAATTGGGTCAGTGTTTGGATCTAAGCTAGTTCAAAACGTTCCTATAGATGTGCTAAAAAAAGGCTTTGGAATATTGATGATTTTAATATCCTTGAAAATGATATTTTCAAAATAATAGAGATAAAACTTAAATATAAAAGTGTATGTGTCAGAGATGTTGGACAAAATATAACATAGGCTAACATTAAGTTAAACTGTCAAATATGAACATGATGGGTGTTGGTGCAAAAATGATTTGAATTGTTATGAAAAATAAAAATGTAACTTCACTTGAAGATTTGATTAAAACAGCAATAGATAATGTATCGAGATAGTCGCTTGCCAAATGTCAATGGACGTAATGGGTATTACAAAGTAGGAATTTGTAGACGGGGTGAAAATTTGCGGAGTAGGTTACTATTTAGGTGAATCAGAAGATTCAAATGTAAACTTATTTATATAAAATTTGGGGTAGCCACAAAATAAAATGGCTATCCTTTATTTAGTGCATAAAATTGTTATATTATTCTTAAAAGAGATGCATACTATCCTTAAAAGAAATTTAAAGGGTGGCTATTATGAAAGGCAGCGATTTAAAAAATTCAAACAATCATAATGAATCAAACAAGGAACTTAATGCTTATGGTCTTGCAGGTATAGGAATTGGGGGAATAGTTGGTTCAGGGTTCTTTCTTGGTTCCGCAATAGCTATAAAACAGGCAGGTCCTTCAGTAATTTTGTCATTTCTTTTTGGTGGCGTTATTATGTCGCAAGTATTGGGTGCCATGACTAGTATAAGTATAAACCGACCAGTCATTGGATCTTTTCGTGTATATACTGAACAGTTTTTAGGAAAATTCACTGGGTATTTGTTGGGATGGATAATATACGTATCGGGAATACTTGGCACAGCTGCAGAATCAATTGCAGCTGCTGTTTTTCTGAAATATTGGTTGCCTAAGATATCCGTAGCAATACTTGCACTTAGTGTTATAACACTGGTTATTTTAATAAATATGCTACAAATGAAATATTTTAGTTATATCGAATCTGGAATGGCTGCAACTAAAATAGCTGTAATGATAGCTTTCATAGTAATTGGTTTAATATTTATATTATCACATGGAGTGCAAGTGAAACCTCCGCCTTTTTCTAAGTTACAGAATTTTTTTCCCAATAATATTTCGGGTTTATTACAGTCAATGTTAATTGTAGTCTTTACATATTCCGGAATTAGTACCATTGCTATGGCTACGTCTGATGTGAAAAATCCACGTTTATCAATACCAAAAGCAACCTTAATTGTAACTACAGGAATTGTAGCTCTCTATACACTAATAATGATTATAATAGTTTTAACAATTGATTCTAGAGTTATTAATGTGAATTCATCACCTTTAATTCAATCACTTAGCAGTATGAATATAAAATCAGCTTCTGATATTATAAATGGAATAATACTTATCGCAACTTTTTCTGTAATGATAGGTAACTATTACAGCTGTGACCAAATGATTATTTCATTATCAGAGGCAAAGGAAGCACCTTCGATATTTAATAAAAGAACAAAAAAAGACTTTCATATGAATGCCTGGATCTTAACAGGAATTACATCAATACTAATTATAATGTTCTCTTTTTTATTGAGTGCAAAACTTTTTAATTATCTTGTATCAGCAAGTTCATACTTTTCATTTTTTAATTGGGTGATCAATTTAATAGTTTATATCATTTGGAAAAAGAAAAGAAGTAATGAAGAAAAATTCAAATCTCCACTTATATGGGGAAATACAGGAGCTTATGGAACAATTATTATAATACTTATGATTTTTTTCATGAGTCTTAAAGTGCAGGATTTTAGAATAGGTTTTTACATGGCAATGGGTATAACAATTTTAATTAGCCTTTCTTATAAATTGGTTGTAAAACTAGAAAATACTTAGTATTCATTAAAAAAGTTATTATGGACTCTAGTGAAAAAATATATTGCAAAAGAAGATCTTTGCAACAATTATTAATCATGGTATATAAGGTTAAGGTAAAGTCAAAGTCAAGAAAAGTTATTGGGTTATTACTTGATGAATGGAATGAAGAACAGGAAGACAGTTTGGAATGTTTAAGACTCAGGTATTTATCATTGTTTTTATAGAATGAAACAGAAGATATAAAAGATGTACTAATTTATAAAACTAAAGGTAAAAGCTATGAAGTTAAATCAGGAACAAATGACGACAATAGAGTTGATGCGGAAATACTTAAATTTGTTTGTAGATATTTAGTTAATAGTATATCATTTAGGTCTAATTATTTGGATGAATTGTATAAACTAATTATGTTGTTAATATTGGGAACAAGAATATATTCATTTAATGAGTGTACTAACCCCTCTTACATTGGAATCAGTAGAATCATATCAAAATTAAAAATGATAAAGTATTCCAATCCAGAGTATTGGCTAGATTATAGAAAAGAATTTAATAATTTGCGATTGCATTTTATGAACTGAAGAACGTGGAATATAAAGAATATCCTTTCTATGAAAAAGTGGTCAGTGATATTAATGACAATTTGGTTAAAATCAATATGAGATTGATGCAGTTGATGATAGTATAGATAATGAGTTCGATTATGCATAAATAAAAGTTGCTTTATCAAAGCGTGACAAAGATGGTAAAATTGTAGGGCTGTATCATCTTTGTGTCAAAATTCCGGATTGATATTGACATAGTAAGTTTATAAATTGAAGAATTGATGGTGTACAGGGACCTTAAAAATCTAACCATCACTAAGTTCATAAGCTTGCAATTCGTGGTAGTACCAGCGAAATCACTATTTTTCCAAAGTAAGGGGCTGTTGCATTAAGCAATTTATATACAATATATTGTTTTATAAATGAAAAGTTAACACAATATATTGTAGTATTTACTCTTAGTGCAACAGCCCCTATTTGAATATTAATTAATAAATATTCATTTTTTAGTATATCCCAAAGTTGTATCAGTAAAGGTAAAAGTTGTTCTGGTAAACCTCAAAGTTGTACTAGCAAATGTCAAAATTGTATTTCTACTTTAAGTTTTTTGTCGTGCTAATTCTTCAACTGCATCCAGTTGTAGTTCCGCAGTCCATGCAAACTAGGCAAGTTCCATTTCTAACTAGTCTTGTAGAAGAACAAGTGGCGCAAGTTGTATCATAAACTCTCTCTGAATCAGAGCTTTTTTCTATTTTATCAAGAGTATTATAATCCGGTGCATCTATGGTAGCATAATCATCCGGTTTAACCTGACAACTTGAATAATCGTCCATTTCTATGTCTATAATTTTGCTTATAAGATCAGAAATAGATGAAACATGTTTAATATAAGGATGTTTTTGAACAAAGCCATAAGGTTCATATTTTTGACCTTTAAGCATTCTTGAAATATCCTTTGGTGGAACATGGTATTGTAGCATAACTGAGATAGATTTTGAAAGAGAATTTAAAAGCCCTGTAATTATTGTACCCTCTCTATCTGTAGTTATATATATTTCATTTATTTTTCCATTTTCATCTCTATTCACTGTAGTGTATATTTTCACGTCAGCTATTTGAGCGGGATGAGTTGTTCCACGTCTTATACCAATTGGTTTCACACGATTTGGTTTTGGTGCGTGTAATTCTAAGCTTTTAACTTTTTCAATTAAGGCTGCATAAGTCATATTGGAGAGTTTAACGTCGCTATCATCGTCAAGGGTTGTGTTTAAAGGTTGACTTGCTTTTGAAGAATCTCTATAAAGTGTTATACCTTTAACTCCAAGCTCCCAAGATTTTAAAACAACAGTCTTAAAATCGTCTATAGTAGCGTTTTTAGGAAGATTAACAGTCTTTGATATAGAACCGGATATAAGAGGAACTAGGGCTGCTACCATTAATACATGACCATCAGGAGCAATGTATCGCTCACCACTTCCACATTTATTCGCACAGTCAAATATAGCTAAATGTTCTTCTTTAAGATGAGGAGCACCTTCTATTTTTCCATCTATTATCTTTTCATAAGAATAGTCACCTTCTTGCACGGTTTCTTTTCTAAGAATATAATCCATTATGTCTTCTATCTGTTCTTTAGTGTATTTTAAATTTTTAAGAGCTGCCGTTATAATTGGATTTATTATGGTCATAAATCCACCACCAGATAACTTCTTGTATATAACATGGCTGAAGAAAGGTTCTATAGAAGTAGCACCAGAATCCATTGCAAAAGAAATTGTTCCTGTAGGTGCAATGACCGAAACCTGAGCATTTCTATATCCAAACTTTTTACCATATTCTATAGCTTTTTTAAAGTTTTCTTTTAAAGCCTTACTTAAATCTTCTAAGTTCTCTTTTTTTAGTAGCTCATGATTAACTTTTATTGGTTTGTAATGAAGAGATTCGTAAGGAGAATCAATGGAGCCTGCTACTCTTGCGTGATTTCTTATTACCCTGTTCATACTGTCCTTATTGATATCATATTTAGGGAAACTACTAACTTTTTCTGCCATTAGGGCTGACACATAATATGCACGGCCTGTTAGTATTCCAACTAGTGATCCAGCAAAAGCTCTAGCTTCTTCTGAATTGTAAGGATAGCCTTTAACCATTAAAAGTGAAGCCAAATTACATATACCAAG
Organism: uncultured Clostridiaceae bacterium; assembly: GCA_963725425.1. Taxonomy (GTDB): domain Bacteria; phylum Bacillota; class Clostridia; order Clostridiales; family Clostridiaceae; genus Clostridium_I. The sequence goes on along the minus strand of CAVRYJ010000031.1, from coordinate 44,202 downwards.
ACCTGTAGTCCTAAATAAATGAGTTCTTCTTGCTACATCTTCAGTTGGAAATTGGCCCCAATGAATAGAAGCTTCTAATAGTAGTTCAACTAGGCCGATTATATGCTCATAACCTTCTAAATCAAAATGTTTAGTTTTGTTATCATAAAATTTATATACATTGATAGAAGCAAGATTACAAGATGTATCATCTAAAAATGCATATTCTCCGCAAGGGTTTGTTGAGTTTATTCTATTATATGTTGCATTATATTTACCATCTTCACCATTTGGGCAAGTATGCCAATCGTTTAATGTATCTCCAAAAAGAGGGGCAGGATCTGCACATTCCCAAGCTGATTTATTAAATGTATCCCAAAGGTCTTTTACCTTAACCATTTTATTTACTGAAGGGTCAAGTCTTCCTTTTAACTCTATAGTTGCATCAGGATTCGCACTGAGATCCTTAACTTTTTTCATAAATTCATTTGAGAACTTAACGGAGTTGTTTCCGTTTTGACCAGATACAGTTTCGTAAGCTTCACCTTCAAAGCCAATGTCATAGCCCATTTTTCCGAGAGCTCTTACCTTATCTTCCTCTTTAGCTTTCCAAGTTATGTAGTCAAATATTTCAGGATGATCTATATCAAGACAGAGCATTTTAGCTGCACGTCTTGTGGTACCACCGGATTTTATTGCGCCTGCATTTCTATCAAAACCTCTTAAAAAGCTCATGAGACCAGAAGAAAAACCACCACCAGATAATTTTTCACCTTTTGCCCTTATGGTTGAAAAATTTGTACCTGTGCCTGAACCACCTTTAAATAGTTTTGTTTCTGTAACGTATTGATTAGATATAGAATGATTACCTAAAAGCTTATCTTCAATTGAGATGATAAAGCAAGCTGAAGCTTGAGTTCTAGTATAGTTATCCTCTGAAAGAACAACTTTTTTTTCTTTTTCATCATAATAGTAGTTACCTTGTTTTTTTCCTTTAATATTATAGCTTTGAGCAAGACCAGTATTAAACCATTGAGGTGAATTTGGAGCATACATTTGATTTAAAAATGCAAAAACCAATTCATCGTAAAATATTTTGCCTTCCTCTTCGGTTTCAATTATTCCTTCATCTACTAGAGCCGCACGCCAAAAATTAACTAATCTATGGGCTACAAGCCTAAGACTATTTTCATAATGAGGAGCTTTTGGAATACCAGCTTTTCTAAAATATTTTGAAGCAATTATATCACAGGAATTTTGAGAATAATGTTCTGGAAATTCCAGATCTTTCATATCAATTAATACTTTGCCTGTTTTGAAATCCTTCATAAATACGTCTACTTTTTTCCAAGTGAATAGATCGTAGACCGTTTTATCTCCTTGTAAATCTAAGTCTTTTGTAAAAACTCTTTTGAATAAATCTTTTATGTTACTCATTTATTTCCTCCTTACAAATCCCATATGTAGTGCAAGCAATAACTACATACACTACATATGGGATTATACTATGTACATTTATAAAATTCAAATTCCATAATACCATAAATATAGCGGAATAATACGCTGAGATTAAAAAATATACTTAAATTGGCGGTATACCTCTATACAAGAAATTTTTTTCTTGACAATTTCACTTATAATTAATATTGATGCAAAAGGACTATATATTCACTACATGTATTGACAAATAAAAAAAATATATATAATATAAAAGTGTACTGAAAAGGTATAGTATTCTATATAGGCGGGATAAAATGAATATTACTCAAGAAAGTGATTATGCAATAAGAGCAGTATTAATTATGGCAAAAAATCCTGAGCAGGAGATTTTAGCCGCAAATACAATAAGTGAACTTGGAATCATACCTACAAGGTTTCTACTTAAAATTTTAAGAAAGTTAACTCAAAGTGGAATTATAAAATCATATAGAGGTGTCAATGGAGGTTATTCCCTTGAAAAAACTCCAATAGAAATAAATTTAAGAATGATTATAGAAGTTATAGAGGGACCCATATGGATAAACAGATGTCTTTATGATAAAGAAACCTGTTCAGCGGGCAAGGGAGACAATTGTGCAATTCATATGGCACTACATAATGTGCAGTCCAAAATGATTAATGAGCTTGAAAACATAAATTTTGAGGACCTTAAGCATGGAAAGTGGTAAGGCATTGTATAAAACTGCACTAATTCAATATAGTGTAAAAGTTTTTGAGGAGGAATACTTCAAGGAGGGGCAAAGTCAGAAGTTCTTAATCTATAGTTAAGACCTCTACAAACCTAAGCAGTGATCCAATAGATATGCTTATGAATGCATTAAATCTTGGCGTTTCAACAGAAATTTATGGACTTATGCTTACAAATTTATTAAATGATGTTATGCTAGGAAAGCCAAAGATTAGAGAAGCGATTGATGGTAGTGAAGTTGTTACAAAAACACTTACGGAAGATCTAGTTAATATTACTGGAGGAAAACTTATAATCGAAGGTGATGTGGTCAAGGCAGCAGATAAACTTGAAGCAATAATGGAGGAAAGACGAAGAGCACTAAATATATAAATTTCGAAAAGAAATGTGAGGTGGTGACAAATGGAGAATAACGCAAGCAAAGATGTTATGGATAAATTAACTAAGGTTTGTATTTGTAAAAGCATATCTAGAGCTAAAATTAAAGCGGCAATCAGTGGTGGTGCTAGAACACTGGAAGAGGTGCAAAAAATAACCGGAGCAGGATCAGGTGGATGCGGAGGCAGAAGATGCACACCAAAGATACAAGACTTGTTAGCAAAATAAACCAGAGCACTGACTAGTATTTTTTTGAAGGTGACTAAGGAAGAGCTATTTCAAATGAGTGAAATCATTTTGAGATGGCTCTTCTTTAATTTAGGTAACTTATTAATAGATAAAATATGATGTGAATCAATATTTTAATACTATTCAAATATATGTATATGTGATAATATATTCCTTAAAGAGATTAAATTGAATGATATTTATTGTGAGGTAATAGTTATGGATGAAAATATTTTTAGAACCGATAATATAAAAGATAATTATGATACAATGTTATTGATGCTAAAGGGCCAGATAAGTGATGAAAAGAATATAATAACTAATTTAAGCAACGCTTCTGCTATAGTAAAGGCTATGGTTTACGATATAAATTGGGCGGGGTTTTATTTAATGGTTGACAAGGAATTACTACTTGGACCATTTCAAGGATTGCCAGCGTGTAATAGAATTAAAATTGGGCAAGGAGTATGCGGAACTGCGGCGGCTACTAAAAAAATCATGAGAATTGATAATGTACATGAATTTAAGGGACATATTGCTTGTGATGGTGCCAGTAACTCTGAGATTGTTGTGCCAATTGTAATTGAGGAAAAGTTAGTTGGAGTACTTGACATAGATAGCCTTACTGTGGGGAGATTTGGGGAACTTGAAGAAGAATACTTTAAAAAATTTGTTGAAATATTACTAGAGTGTGGTTGGAATTAATTTGAGAGGTGAGGTTTATGGAGATATCAAGGCTTAAAAGCAGTTCACCAGTAACTATGGAAAAAAAACAAACTGCAATGAAAAAGGATTTTTCACAAAGTTTTAATTTTGCTAGGGAACATAAATCAGAAGAGCAACTAAAAGAAATGCATGATAAGATTAAAAAGAAGGGAAATAGGCTTTCTATTACCAAGTGTTATGTAGACGTAAAGGCATATAAGAGTATGATAAAAGAATACCTTACTTCTGTACTTAGCCATATGTATTCTATTAAGAAAGACATTAGCTTTTGGCAAACACAGTATTTTATCACAGTGGATGTAATTGATAGTAAGCTAGAAGATCTTACAAGAATGCTTCTAAGTGAAGAAAAAGAAAAATTAAATGTAGCATCTACTATAGATGAAATTTCAGGTTTAATAGTTGATATATATAAGTAAAAAACATTCTCCATAGGGATAGCCTATAGGGAATGTTTTTTTATATCTTTATAAAATTAGATAATCTGTTTATTTGAAAATATCAAGCCATAAATTATACGAAGCGTCGGAAGGCATTCTCCAGTCACCTCTTGGGGAAAGACTAACTGTTCCTACCTTTGGGCCATCAGGAATTGCAGAACGCTTAAATTGCTGATTAAAAAATCTTGTTATGAATTTTTTAAGCCATTTTTCTATGGTTTCATCATCGTATATAGATTTAAAAGCAATACTTGCAAGATAAAGTATTTTTTCTGGCGTTGCACCTTGGCGTACAAAGTAATAAAGAAAGAAATCATGGAGCTCATAAGGTCCAATTAAGTCTTCGGTTTTTTGAGATATATTGCCTTCACTAGTCTTTGGTAAAAGCTCTGGGCTAATCGGTGTATCTAATATATCGATTAAAAGGTCGGAAGTATTTTTGTCCGATTCCTTATCGGCTACATAATTAACTAAAAATTTAACCAGAGTTTTTGGCACTGAGCAATTTACTGAATACATAGACATATGATCACCATTATATGTACACCAGCCTAAAGCTAGCTCTGATAGATCACCAGTACCAATAACTAGACCTCCTTCCTTGTTGGCTATATCCATAAGTATTTGAGTCCTTTCTCTTGCCTGAACATTTTCATAGGTTACATCATGTTTTTCTACGGGGTGGGAAATATCTTTGAAATGTTGCAAACAGGCAGCAACTATGTTAATTTCTCTAAAATCAGTATTTAAGTTTTTACAAAGGTTAATGGCATTATTATAAGTTCTATCTGTAGTTCCAAAACCAGGCATAGTAATAGCTATAATGTTTTTTCTGGATATTTTTAAAAGATCAAAGGTTTTTACTATTACAAGTAGAGCTAAAGTTGAATCTAGTCCACCAGATATACCTATAACAGCTTTCTTTACACCAGTATGTTCTAGGCGTTTAGCTAGTGCGGATGATTGAATATCAAATATTTCTTTGCACCTAAAATCTCTCTCTTTTTTATCAGAAGGAACAAAAGGATGTTTACCAATAGTCTTGTTAAAAATTCCAATGTCCATATTATCGTATTTAAACTGGATAGTTTTTACTTCATAAGGGAAAAAATTCATGCTGTCCCTAAAGCTTATATTTTTTGAACGTTCCATACCTAACCTATCTAAATCTATTATTGAAGTAATAACTTGATTATCTCTTTGAAATCTCTCATTTTCATTGATTATGGAACCATTGTCTCCAATTAAAAGATGACCACTAAAAACTAGGTCTGTGGAAGATTCACCAATGCCACAAGATGAGTATACGTAAGAGGCTATGCAACGGCCACTCTGTCCAGCAACAAGACCTCGTCTGTAATCAGCTTTACTTACAATTTCATTTGATGCTGAAAGATTACCTAGTACATTTGCACCGGATAGGCTTAGATAAGAACTTGGAGGTATTGTAACCCAAAGGTCTTCACATATTTCTATTCCCAGTTTTAACTTATCGGCTTGAAAAATCAAATCCGTTCCAAATGGGATATCTCTCTGGAAAGAAAGACTTATGGTTTTGTCTTTTATGCCAAGACCTTCAGTAAACCACCTTTTTTCATAAAACTCGCTGTAATTAGGTAAATAACTTTTAGGGACTATACCTAATATTGTGCCTTTAAATATTACAAAGGCGCAATTGTATAAGTTGTAATCATTTAACAAAGGGGCACCGATGCATATAAGTATGTCTTTTTTTTCTGAAAAAGAGCAAAGAGACTTTATGGCATCATAAGATTTACTAATTAAAATTTCCTGAGAAAATAGATCAGCACATGTGTAGGAAGTTATACATAGCTCAGGGAAAATTACAAGCTTTGAGTTTTGGTTTAAGGCTTTATCAACGCATTCCTTTATGTTATCTAAATTAAAATTAATATCTGCAACTTTGGTTTTTGGACATGCTGCAGATACTTTTATGAAAGAATCTATCATTTTCTTCACTCCAGTTTTATATTGTATTTATCCGATGCCTACCATTCGTTATCTCCCATATTCTGCTAAGTGGAAAAAACACAAAAGTAGAGAACCCAAGCTTTGCTTGGTGTGAATCACTTTGTGGTTCCATCAGAACTCAAATCTTTGATTTGATGTGAATCGCTTTCTCTTTAGAGTATAACGGCTGCTTCGTCCCTGGATAACGAGTTCTAAGTTTCAGATGGATGACCTACTGCCTAAAAACTCCAACTGAAACAAAGAACTCTGTTTATAACTAATAGATTAGCATAAAGTGCTACTTATATTCAACATGAAATTACAGATGCATAAAAAGACATATTTAGCGAAAATATAAATAATAATGTTTAAACTAATAGATAAAAATAGGAAAAACTATGATAAAATAGAGATAGAAAAAATATAAAAATAGGAGTGATGTTTATGATGCTTATTATAATACTAGTTATAGCGGTTATTATTTTATTGATTTTAGTTTCAAGTATTAGAGTAGTTAGTACAGGTTATTTAGTTGTAGTAGAAAGGTTTGGTGAATACAACAGAACACTTGAACCAGGCTGGCATATTGTTGTTCCAATTATAGAATTTGTAAGGAAGAGAATTTCAATGAAAATAACTTATATTGACATTGAACCTCAAGCTGTTATAACACTAGACAACGTTAAGATTACTATAGACAATGTTTGTTCATATGTGGTAAAAAATGCCAGAGATGCAGTTTACAACATTGAAAGTTTTAGAGCTGGTATTATTTATACCGCAACTATTCAAATGCGTAACACTGTTGGTTCAATGACACTAGATGAAATTCTTTCAAAACGACATGAAATAAACATAGAGATTTTAAAGAATGTTGAAGCTATTACATCAACTTTTGGAATAGAAATTATATCAGTAGAAATTAAAAATATAATGCCCCCTGAAGACATTAGAATTAGCATGGAAACTCAGATGAAAGCTGAAAGAGAAAAGAGAGCCAAAATACTTCAGGCAGAAGGAGATAGACAAAGTTCTATTACAAAGGCAGAAGGTGAAAAACAGGCTAAGATACTTTCAGCAGAAGCTGATAAACAAGCTAATATAAGAAGAGCTGAGGGCTTAAAGGAATCACAATTGCTTGAGGCAGAAGGTAAAGCAAGAGCCATAGAAGTAATAGCAATTGCTGAGGCTGGCGCTATTTCAAAGGTAAATACAGCAATTATAGAATCTGGAACTAATGAAACTGTAATAGCATTAAAACAGATTGAAGCATTAAAGGAAATGGCTAAGAATCCTGCTAACAAGTTAATACTTCCCAACGAATCACTTTCTTCATTTGGTAGTATAGCTGCTATAGGAGAAATGTTAAAAAAATAATAATATCAAGGTAATGGTCTATGTGCTTAAAGGCTAAGAATACTAGCGTATTTTAGTCTTTAAGCCTTTTTATATTAAATTAAGAGGTGACAAGTAATGATAATTAAACCGAAATTTAGGGACTTCATCTGTGTAACAGCTCATCCAGAAGGGTGTAAAAAAAATGTGGATACGCAGATTGATTATGCAAAAAAGATAAGATAAATAATAAATTTAAAAGAGTACTTATAATAGGAGGATCTACAGGCTATGGTCTATCCTCAAGAATAGTATCAACTTTTGGCTGGGATGCTAGCACAATAGGTGTAGTATTTGAAAAGCATGGAACAGAAAATAGAACTGCATCTGCAGGATGGTATAACACAGTAGCTTTTGAAGAGAGAGCACTGGCGGAAGGTCACTATGCAAAGACAATAAATGGTGACGCGTTCTCAGAGGACATAAAGGAAAAGACTATTGAACTAATAAAAAATGATCTAGGGAAAATTGATCTAGTTATTTATAGTATTGCATCTCCACGTAGAAAACATCCAATAACCGGAGAAACATCTTTTTCAGCACTAAAACCAATAGGAAAATCATTTAATAATAAGTCAGTGAATTTTCATACTTTTGAAGTGTCTGATGTTGAAATTGAACCTGCAAGTGAGAAGGAAATTGAGCAAACTATCAATGTAATGGGTGGTGAAGACTTAGAAATGTGGACAGATGCGCTCTTAGAGGCAGAAGTTCTTGAAAATGGAGCGAATGTTATAGCATATTCTTATATTGGACCGAAAATTACATATCCAATCTATAGAAATGGAACTATTGGTAAGGCAAAAGAAGATCTTGAAAAAACGGTTTCTCAGATAAACACAAAACTTACTCAAATTGGAGGAAATGCTTATATTTCTATAAATGAGGCATTAGTTACCCAATCAAGCTCTGCAATACCTGTAGTGCCCTTATATATTTCATTGCTAGACAAGGTTCTTAAGGAAAAAAACTTGAATGAAGGGGCTGTTCAGCAGATATATAGGTTATATTCAGAAATTGCTTCTGGAAATACTGTTGTAGATGATAAAGGTAGGATAAGGATAGATGATAGGGAAATGAGAGCTGATGTTCAGAAAGAAATCGCTGAATTATGGGATAAAGTTACAACAGAAAATGTACAAGAAATTACAAACATAAATGTATTCAGAGAGGACTTTTTCAAATTATTTGGGTTTGGTTATGAGGGTATCGATTATGAAAAAGAAACAAGTACAGATGCAGAAATATTAAGTTTAATTTAAATTCCCGATAATTACAATACAAACAATTTACTTGTAATTATATATGATATATCATAGTATTATAAACAGAGTTTTAACATTGTTATTATAACATTGAAATGGGGGAATTTTTAATGAGGATAGTAATGATTTCTTGGGAATATCCACCTAGAAATGTAGGTGGATTATCTAATCATGTGTACAATTTATGTAAAGCGATGACTTCACTTGGACATGAGGTACATATTATAACTTGTGAAGAAGGAACTGCACCAGTAGAAGAGGATGATAATGGAGTTAGTGTCCATAGGGTAACTCCATATAGAATAGAAACAGAAGACTTTAGTAAATGGATTATGCAGCTTAATTTTTCTATGATTGAAGAATGTGTAAGGATTATAAGAAAATTAGGTAGGATAGATATTATTCATGCTCATGATTGGCTCTCTGCATATTCAGCAAAAGCAATAAAGTGGGCGTTTAATGTACCAATGGTTTCAACAATACATGCAACAGAAGCAGGGAGAAATAATGGAATAAGAACTGATACGCAAAGATATATATCATCAACTGAATGGCTTTTAAGCTATGAATCTTGGAAGATTGTTGCCTGCAGTAATTATATGAAGAGTCAAATTGTTAGTACATTCAATGTTTCGGAAGAAAAAATTTGGGTTATTCCAAATGGTGTTAATACTGAACAATATAATGCTAACGTTAACCTTTCATTTTTTAGAAGACAGTATGCTAAAGATGATGAGAAAATAATATTTTTTATTGGAAGGCATGTTTTTGAAAAGGGAATACAATTATTGATTGATGCCGCACCACAAATTATGGAAAAATATAATAGGGTTAAATTTGTTATAGCAGGGCAAGGACCAATGACTGAAGAATTAAAACGTAAAGTTAAAGATATGGGATATGAAAATAAGATGGTTTTTGCAGGGTATATGGATGAAGATAAAAAAAACAGATTGTACATGGTGGCAAATGTTGCAGTTTTTCCATCCCTTTATGAACCATTTGGAATAGTAGCTCTTGAGGCTATGGCAGCTGGATGCCCTGTGGTAGTATCAGATACTGGAGGCCTTGGGGAAATAGTTAAGCATAAATATACTGGTATGAAGATGATTAACGGAGACGTTAAAAGTCTTGCAGATAATGTAACTGAACTGCTAAAGGATGACGAGCTTCAAAGTTATGTGAAAAAAAATGCGGAGAAGTTAGTTAAAGAAAAATATACTTGGAATGAAGTTGCTAGGTTAACTGTTAAAATGTATGAAGTTACAAAGGAAGAAGCTTCAGATACAGAGTGGGACGTTGATAAAAGAGAGTTTGTGGAGAGAAAAATAACCAAGGATAAGGAAACACTTAGATAGTTAAGAGTTAAGAGTTAAAAGTTAAGAGTTAAAAGATTATATGATAAAAGCCTTCAAAGTAAACTTTCATTCATCTCATATTGATTTTTCGGCATCAGCCGAAAAATCCTCCTTAACTTGTAACTTGTAACTTGTTACCTGAATTTTTAATGTTTTATTTATGTTTTTGTACAGAAAACCCAAACTTGCCTATTGGCTGCTCTGGCATTGGAAAGTATTCACCATGGCAATATTGTATGAGTTTTGCTCTTTCAAAATGTATTTTACCATTTTTATCAATTAAATTTTCATCTACGTGAACTTTCACAATTTCAGCTAAAAATAAATGGTGGCTTCCTAAAGGAGTTATACTCCTCACTTTACATTCTAAAGATATGGGGCAATCTTCAATTATGGGACAATCAATTTCTACTCCAGGAGAAAGAGTGAATCCCATCTCTTTAATTTTATCTATGGTTCTACCAGATTTAACACCACAATAATCAACCTTTTTGTCAACTGTTCTGAGGGTAAATTTACTACAAATTCCATGCTTTCTTTTATATATTCATAGGATAATCTTTCTTGTCTTACTGCGATAGTTAGCATAGGCGGTTTGGTACATGCAGTTGCAACACGAATACAACAACAGTATTTAAGACTATAAAAATTTAACTTTGGAATTCATTGTATCACTGTCATAACTTATGTTTTCAATAAAACTACTTACCCATTCTCTTTTTTCATTAATATTAAGTTGATCGTAATTAATTAAAAAATCATTAATTCTGTTATAAACAAATTCAATAGATACAGAAGTTGTACTCATTTCTTCCTGCTGTATTAAAAATAATTGTTTTTTTAATTTCTCATTTCCAGTTGTAAGCATTTCGAGTTTTTTCATTAATGGTACTGCAGCAGCGTTAGATAATTCTGAAAGCTTGTCAGCTAAATTGTTAATCTTAATTCCGTTAGAAGTTATTTCTTTCTTAATTAAATTTGAATTACTTTTTTTTATAGGAATAATTTTACTACTTACAGCTTTGGCAAATTCCTCGAGTGTTAAATTAGCATATGCAGATAATTGTTCTAAAAACTTTTCATCATAAATATTTTGTTTGATTTGTTTACAGTCACAATGTTCTGTACCATATGATTTTCGACCAGTGCATAAATACACATATGTAATACTACCATCTTTATTCTTATGATTATAACTAATGGTCATAGGGGCACCACATTTAGCACATTTTAAAACACCAGTTAAGTAACTTACTTGCGATTCTTTGGGTCTAGGTGCAATTCTACTCTTACTCTGTATAGTTTGAACTTTAAGCCATGTAGAAGGCTCTATGATACCTTTGTGTTTGCTTATAGAGTAAAACATTGATTTATCATTCCATCTATGTTTACCATTTGTATAGGGTCGCCTATTATAGGTTATGATTCCATGAATGTTATCACTATTTCCAAATACTTCACCAAAATTTTTCAAATATTCAACTATATCATTATTAACTTTTACATATATAGGAGAAGTTAATATATTTTTTACTGTACTTAAGCACCATTTAATTCCGTTGTTATATAACCATTTTTGAACTTGATGCATACTTTGAGTTTCTATGTAATAGCCGAATATATTTTTAACTAATTCATTTTTACTATCGTCATTCTTTAGATAGGTGGCTTTCTTGGTACCTTCTTCAACTCTTTCCGTAGTAAATCCAAATGGAACAGTTCCACCAGTCCATTTTCCACTCTTAGCAAGTTCCCTCATATTATCTTTTACACGTTGTGCAATATTCTCACGTTCCATTTGAGCGAAACCACTAAGCATTAGTAACATCATTTTTCCCATTGGACTTTCAGTATCAAAATTTTCAGTAATACTTATAAATTTCACATTGTGTTTTTTCAAATCTTCAAATGTATTCAGGAAGTCTAGGACGTTTCTTGAAATTCTATCGAGCCTATAAACAGCAATGGCATCAAAATTGTTTAATTGTTTCATCATTAACTGAAAAGAAGGTCTATTAGTATTTGCTCCACTAAATCCTTCATCTTCAAATATTTCAAATACCACATTTTCCTCACGTCTCGAAAAATATTCTTTGCACATTTTAATTTGATTTTTTATGCTATCACCTTTATCAGTTTCAATGGATTTTCTGCTATAAACAGCGACTCTCATTTTTTATCACCTTTATTCTTAATTTTTAAAGCTATTTCTTTTTCTAATACATTTACAACTAACTTTTTAGCAAACTCATTTAACTTTCCATCTTCTCCTATAATTTCAGTATCAATTAAAGATTCTATTAATACATCTAAAGATTCATATTGATTATATTTAATGGTGCCAGAGTTGATACCATTGGTCCAATAAGAAAGAGGAGTATTGGTTACTGACGATAATTTTGAAATAAATTTAACAGTACCATTTATTCTCCCACCTTCAATTTCAGCTATATTTGTTCTAGAAACACCAACCTTATCAGCTAACTGCTTTTGTGTTAGTTTGTTCTCAATTCTGTAAACTTTTATTTTTTCGCCTAAATTCATTTTTGTAAATCCTCCAATTAATAAATCTATTAATTATATAATAAACTTTTTAATGTCTTAAATCAAGACATTTTTAACGACAAATATTTAGTAATTATGTCATAAACTAATATAGAAAGAGCTAAACCAAATTTATGGGTAAATACTGTCTAAAATCAATGAATACGACAGAATATTGGGTTATACTTGTGTCTTGTTTTCTGACATAATATAGACATATCGAAGAAGCAGAGATGGGGTGAATTAATGAATCTAAAGGAATTTAGGGCAACCAAGGGAATGTATCCTTCATTTGTTGCTAAAGAGCTAAACGTAACGGTAAGGCACTTTAATAGAATAGAAAATGGAGAAGGATATATGACAAAAGAACGTGCTAAAAAGTTATCAAAAATCTATAATACACAACTGTCAGAAATAGTGGAAATGTATGGAGGCAAAATACATGAATGAATTATTAACAGCATTAGGACAAGCACTTGAAGAAATAAAGAAATTAAAGGGGGCTCAAAATGAAGAAAGAAGAGAAGAAAGAGTTAACATTCACATTTCTAAATGCTCCTAGCAAAGAGGCAAAGGAATTCCATGCTAGATTTATGTATCAAAAATATTTAGAGGGAAGATTTTCACAAAAACAAAAATGTGAAAGAGAGGTGTCTTAATGGACAAACTATAGACACAAAGATAAATAATCTTTACCAAATTACACACGCTATGAAAAAGCATAAGAGTATGGAGAATATGGAGAATATGGATAGAAAAAAAGCAAAAGAATTGAAAATAGTAATAGTCAATCCAGAAGCAATCGAAGGGTCAAAGAAAATAATATGCAGGAGGCAATCTAATGAATAATTCAGTACAAGCATCTAAGACATTCGATAGCAAAGAAGCAACTGAAAAAGAAGATAAAAGTCCATTTTCAATTGAAAAGACAGGGTCAACATTTGACCCTATAGATGAGAATACGAAACATCTGATTATAGAAGTTTTAAAACCTCTCAATCGTTGTAGTATAGCAGGTGCAATAAACATTTTTAATAATGCAAAGAAAGTATTACTTAATTGTACCTGCTTACATTCAGAGGATCACTAAATGTTTAAATTGCTGTGTATAACTCTAGTTTCAGTATAAAACAAGAGAGGGGGTGAATTAAATGGATAAAATTATTCTAATTATTGAAAAACAAATCACTTAATTAGAAAACAAGCAAAAAGATTGCCCAAACATAGATGAAATTATACAAATTTCTAAACAAATAAATGAGTTGATTAAAACAAAATTAGAAATAAAAGAAATACTACAACTAAATACGATTAGCTGCAGTATTTAAAGATATTATTTTGTAGTATCAGAATCTAAGTTATTAAATATAGTTTTATAAAATTTACAAATAGTTTCAGCAGTTTCAGTTTCATCTTCATTTTTGAAAAATAAATTATTGAGGAGATGAATTAAATGTTATCAACAAGGCATGAAGAGCAAGTAAAAGACTTAGTTGGCAAGAAAGTCACTGTGTACTTAAGTTTAAAAAAATATATCAAAGTTCTCAGGGAAGATAAAGACGGTATATATATTAAATTAAAAAAACAAAGGATTTCAGTTCATCCAGATGCAAATGGATTAAATGTTTTATTCTTCACTGGACTAGAGCCAAATTTTAGAATTGAGGATAATGAAAATGAAGAATAATGACGAATTAGAGCAATTGAGAGAAGAATTATATATGTTACTTCTTAATAATGACTTCAGTATAACTGAAGAAATAATAATTGCTAAGTCTCAAGAATTGGACAAATTAGTTTTTGTAGTACAAGCAAAGATGTGCGGTAATGGATAAAAATAAAAATTGTTATAGTGAGGTGGAATTAGAATGCTTGATCTAAAACCTATGGGAATTACAAATTTAGCACTAACTATGAAAATAACTGATGGACAAGCTAAAACGATAAAGAATCGTATAGATAGCAGAGTAGCAATCTTATGTTCTGGAAAAAGCAATGCTTATTTAAGTATTGTTCTGAGAAAAGAAATATATAGCCACGTATGGAAGACGTTAAAGGATCACTTTTGTGTAACTGATTATCATGATATATGTAGAAAAAACTATAGTGAATCATTAAAGTATATAAATTCAATAGTTCTTCCAGAAGATTTACTTAAAGAAGTACAGGCATTAAATAGTCATTGATTAGTGAAAACTGAAAAAATTAATATAAAAGAAAAAGCCGGTGAGGTGATAATATGATCACTAAATTTAAGAATCTGCCAGATGTGGTCCTAGATGGTCAAATATCAATTTTTGATATGTTTACGGAAAAGTATAAAAAAGTTACAGAAAACAAGATTTTGGGAGCACAAAAAACTATTTTGGATACAAAAAAAGATAAAATGGACATCATTCACCATGAAATAACATTAGAGCAGCAGAATATTATTGATAAGTATAAATCTAAAGATAATATCAATAGGATCATTCATTATGGCGGTGGTGGCGTAGGTATTGAACTAAAAAATAGTGATGAATTTAAAACAATATATGTAAATAAACAGGGTTTAGAAGAAATAAAATGGGATAAACAAATAAGAGTATTGGACATGGATAAGGTGATTTTTACTTTAGAGCATAAGCATAAAGAAGGAATAGGAAAGCATGTCAAGGTTGGAGATTATATAAAAGCCTATTATTCAAAAGAAGAGATTATCCGAGGGACTGTTACACATACGTATGGTCTTGGAGATGAATGCTTATGTATAAGTTTTTTACATAATAAGAAAATGAGTAGTACTGCAATACCAAGATCCATGGTCATTGAGATTATTAGTAGGATTGATGAAAAAGTAGGTGATTAGATGCATCTTGTAGAGCCTATACATAGCATTAACAAAACCAAACAATATGCCATAGATGATAAAAAAGTATTTAATAAACGTACAGGAAAGATAAAAAGCGATATACCAAAAGCAAATTTTGAAGAAGTCTTAGATGAAATTTTAAAAAAAATATGAAATTAAAGCCATCCATAAGTGTAAAAATGCGTTTCGAACAGAAAGAGAGAGTGAGTATTTAATGGGTACTACAATAACAATAGTACCACTTATCGTCATTATTATATCTTTTATATTCCATAATCAAATTATACAACATGAAAATCTTATAATCATTATCGGCTGTATAGTAGGGCTCACTGCAATAATCATAGCCTTAGCAGAATCAATATATGAAAAAAAGATATTCAAAGCTACAAATCATAAGGCAATAAATCTAGCTCTTAATCGTGATTATTCAATGGTGATTAAGAGCAGTGTGGATATAAAATTTGTACCTATTCCTGAAGACTATATTTTGGTTTATAGAAAAACTGGTGAACTAATTGAACCTTTACTGACTTTTCGTACCTATACTTTTAAAGTATATTATGTCATTAAAAAAGATGATTTATCAACACTTATAGCCTATCTAAAAAAGGATGGGACAATAGTTATATAGCAGAGTATTACTTCAAATACACTCTCTCACTAAAGATAATCTGTGAAGGAATATAAGAAGAGCTGCAACTTTAGCTCTTGAAAACTAATATTAAACTATCATCCACCTATTAGTGGGTTAAGGAGGAAATATAAATTATGAAAAATGAAAATTTAAAAGTAACTGAAAAAATGGACATGATGAAAAGGATACCTAATGAAAATAACGGTATGATTATTATTTCAGAGGTTAAAGGAAAAGAAGCTTTAGAATGTATTGAATCAATAGAAAATGAGGTTGGTAAAAATGATTAAAGTTGTTTTAATTGCAAGGTTGATCAAAGATCCAGAACTTAAATTTACTCCAGGTAACATAGCTAGATTAGTTCGCTAATTTCTGTCAAAAGATAATTGTGAAGAACGTTGGGATATGGAGTTATGACGCAATTTAATAATTTAAGGGAGTGAAATGTTTTGGATATAAGAGATACAGTTCGCATAATGGTTGGAAATTATGAAATATAGAAAATAAGTAAATATTGATGGAACGCTGTATGAGCTGGAAACTCTCATGTACGGTGTGGAGGAGGGGAAAAGGTAGAGATTACTTCAAAGCCTTACCTATTCATATAAAACAGGAGGTAGAAATGAAAGGATTAATAATAAAACCTAAATGGGCAGATTTAATATTAGACGGAGAAAAACTGATAGAGATTCGTGGCAGAAATACAACTATTAGAGGAACTATTGGAATAATTAAAAGTAAAACTAAAAAGGTTTTTGGTACAGCAGAGTTATTTGCCAGCATTGAATTAACTAAAAAGGATTATGAGAAATTGTGGCATAGACATAGATTAACAATACTATGGGATGAATTGATAAAAACATATTCTAAACCTTATGCATGGTTTATGCTTGAGCCAAAAAGATATGATGAGCCTATAGACTATGTGCATAAGCAAGGCTGTGTTGTATGGGTTAATCTTTAGTTCACAATTTAAGCAGATCAAGTAGTAAAAAAGATGAATTTAGAGGGTAAGGTGATTGGATGAAAGAAATACCTAGCCAGTTACAATGCGCTTACTGCATAAGAAATACTCGGCATGGCGGTGAATGTACTGGCAAAAAAGCAGCTTATGACGTTTCAGGGTGTTTAATTTTTAAAGCTGATGAAAAAGGCTGCATAAGAAATGGAGACTTTAGAATTAGGATTGTGCTGTATCAAGATTTCCCATTATTAAATACGTGGTGTGATTATTGGAAATTAAACGATGTTGAAACTGAAATAAGAGTAACAAGAATATATGGACTTAAATGGCATACTAAGGCAGGTGAATTAATAGTGCAATGTAATTGTGACTATTACATTAATGAATTCCATGAAAATTATAAAGAACCGAAGGAAAAGGCAAATTTAAAAATCGTTAAATAGTCCCAATACAAAGTAGTGCTGCATTATTTGAAAAATGCTAATTAAAATGGGGGAATTAGGATGAAGAAAAATCAAACTGAAAGAATGGATAAAATAAATCAATTGATTCAATTAATAGGCTCATTAGATAGAAAGTTTTTCAATTCTAAAAATGGTATTTCTAAATTTATAGAATTAAAAACAACTGTAAAATTTATTGATGGCTATACACAAAAGAAAATTACAATTAGTAAAATCAATAAAGATAGAAACTTTAGTCAAGGTGGTACTATGTGGGGGCTTGTTAAGGATTTTAAAGAATATATCTTAACGGGTACGTATACTAATGGAAATAATGGCTATGGTGGGATATATTCAACCTGCTGGGGTTACACAATAGATGGTATGGATGCAATAGTTTCCTTTGGCAAAGAAATAGGCTTTTTAAACAAAGACAATCTAAGCTATAAGGATTATTTAATTAAGTTGTATAGGGCGGATAGTTGGATGCTAGATTTATATCTTAAAGAAAAGATAGAGAAAGAATTAATAGCATAAGTAATTCGTCTTTCAAGTTCTATAAGAATAGTTCTAAATAACATTATTAAGCATAAATGACAAAAAACATAAATAGAGATGGCTGCGTGGAGGTGTAAGTATGTCAAAAATTATTGTAGTTGGTAAAGAAGCAGTTTTTACGGAAGGTGTCTTAAATGGAACAATAGGAATGGTTGTAGGTTGTGATTTACTAAAAAATGAAGTAACCCTTGTAGTAGATGCACATTACACTATTGTAACCAAGGCAATTAATATACAACAAAATTACATTGAAAATCTTGAAAAAGCATTAAAGGAGATTCGGACAGATTTAAGCAGTATAGATGTAGCTACTGCATTTGATAGTTATATAAATAGTGACATAGGAATAATTAATGAGGCTTTGGGGGAGTAGATATGAAAAAACAATATGATGTAGAAAAAATTAAACAGTTATATGAAAAATATGGAACATTGAATAGTGTGGCAATAAGAATAGGGTGTGGCGCTGGAACTGTAAAAAAGATTCTGCAAGAAAATAATATTGAAATAAAAAAATATGTAGCACCAAGATGGAATTTTAAAGAAAAATTAAGTGGATTTTAGGGAGGATAAAAATGGAATATGTAAATGAAGTAAATATAAATGCAGCTGTTATTAGTATATTAGACATTAATTCTAATGATCCTGTGTGTAATGATTATGAACTTAAACTTGTAGATGAAACTTATGAATATATTTTAAAGCATATACAAAGATGCCTTAAAGATGAGGATTTAAAGTACGCTGTTTTCAATAATAAGCAAAATACCATTAATGTTATAACTCAAAAGTACTTTAATGGTGAAATAGGAATTGTGGAAGTTTCAAAGGATATAGCATCAGAATTATTTTGCTTAATGAAGTCCAATAATGAAATTCCTTCATGTGATCTTATGATCGTATCAATGTCAACAGAGTATGGTTTAATGTTTGCAATTCTAAAGCTTGATTATGCTAAAAATTACACTCATAGGATTGATTTTGTAGAAGATAAAATCGAAATAAATATAATTTCTCAATTAGGTGGATTACCAGGAACACAAAAGATACAAAAGTGTGCATTTATAAAACCTACAAGGGAAGAAAATAAATTTGATTTAATGGTTATAGATAAGCAAAGCAAGAATAAAACATCTGAGGAATATGGAGCTAATTACTTCATGGAAAAATTTCTTCAATGTTCAGTAATTAGTAATGAAAGGGATAGCACCAAGAAGCTATTAACAACTACGGAAAGATGGATAAGAGATAATTTGAAAGACAATGCAGCTGGAGCTGAAATTATTAGAACTGCAATTAAGAAAAAATTGAAAGAAGAAGATAGCATAAACATAAAAGAATTGGCGCAAGAGTTATTTCATGGAGATGAAGTAGCTGAAAATTTTGTTCAATATTCAAAAGAGCGGGGAGTCACTGAAAAAGTAGAAGTGGACAAAGATTATATATCAAAAAAACTTGGAAAAGTACGGCTAAAAATAGATAAAGACTTTGATTTATCCATTGATGAGGAAGCTTACAATGATAAGCAAAAGTTTCAGGTAGTACATAACGACGATGGCACTATAAATTTCGTTATTAATCATGTGAAAAATTATACTGAAAAGTAGTGGTTGATGCAATTGCTAAGAATCTTGGTTAAAGCTAAATCTAAAAAATATAAATTTAAAATTTAAAAATGGGAATTGGGGGAATTCAGATGACGGGGAAAACACATGCTGCAGTAGGAATTTGTGGCGCAGCTTTTTTATTAGTACCTAAAGTTGATATAAAAACAGCTTTGGTTGGACTAGGTTTTTGTATTATAGGATCTTATGCTACAGATGCTGATTTGAAGGTATCAAAAGCAGGACATGTTTTTAGTGATGCTATTTATGCAGGAGTTATTCTAACAGCATTATATCTTATATTAACACTAAAGATGCATTACAATGTATCAGCATTAGTAGGCAAAGATATGCCTTCTCAACTTAAAATAACGGGTGCTTTACTAATAGTTGGTTCAATAATCATTGGTAGGATTACAGGCCACAGAAAGTATATGCATAGTTTAATTGGTTTCTTTGTAATGAATCTTGGTGTAGGGCTAATTGCAGGAAGCTTTGTAATTTGGTTTGCACTTGGATATGCACTACATATGATAGTGGACCTTTTAAACGAAAAACCAGAAGCACTGTTATTTCCATTACCAATAGGGAATATTTGTTTTTCAATTGCAAGCTCAAATGGTATTTTAAATTGGGCTTTAGCTGTAGTTGGGTATATTGGGTTTATATACAAAATTACATCTATTTACAACCTAAGCTATTTGCACAGTATTTTTATAAGATAGGAAATAAACATGCTTGTAAAATTATTTTAGAAAATAAGAAAAAAATATTAATAGCAAATTATAATCAGTATAGTTTCAAATAACGTTTAAATTGCGTATAACAAACTTAAGATTAAATAGTACAAAAGGTTAATCTAAAGGAAGTGTAACGTAATAAAGGCAAATTCCGCAAATATAATACAATTCAACTGTATTATATAAAAACATATTATAAATAGTTTTAAAAAAAACAGTATTTAAAGAAATAGATAAAAATTAATCGCACTAAGGATTCTACTAAGGAAAATTTTCGAGGAGGTAGTTAAAAATGGCTAAGTATAGATATATATATAAAGATCTTTGGGAAGATATGAGTGAAGGATTTACTCCTGAAGATAAATTATTTTATGTGTACCTTATGACAAATGCGAGTACAACGCAGATAGGGGTATATAAAATACGTAAAAAACTGATAGTTGTGGAATTAGGATACACACTAGAGACAATTGAGAGCTTATTATCACGGTTTGAAGAACATCACAAGCTAATAAAATTCAATGAAAAAACGAGAGAAATAGCACTTAAAGAATGGGGTAAATATAATCTTAATAAAGGTGGCAAGCCTATAGAAGATTGTCTAAAGGCAGAGTTACCAGTTGTAGAAGATAAATCATTGCTTTTGTATGTACTTGATCAAATTAAGAATGAACGGATAAGACAGATTTTTATTGAGGAGATTCAAAAATATGGATTGGTTTCAAATATTTCTAAAATAAATGACGATACGTACCACGATACGTCATACGATACGTCAACGATACGTGGACAAAATGAAAATGAAAATGAAAATAAAAAAGAAAAAGAAAAAGAATATATATATAGTCAACCTGAGGACTCAGAAAAACGGGAAGATTCTTTGGATAAGGTGAATGAGCTTGATGCATCGTCTGAGAGAGCCCTAGATGATACAGGAGAAACTATGCCTAAAAAATTGAAGGATACAAATATTGTGGATATGTATAACAATATTTGTAAATCTATGCCTAAAGTGTCACACATTACTCAAAAACGAAAGGATATGCTAAAGTCTAGGTTTAAAACTTTTAAAGATATAAAAACCTTCCAGGAACTATTTTCTAGAGCTGAGGCCAGTGATTTTCTCTCCGGTAGAAATGGAAAGTGGACAGCCTGTAACTTTGATTGGCTGATTCATGAGGAAAATATGGTTAAGGTACTAGAAGGGACATATAAAAACGACGACAATAAAAAAAATAATAATAATTATAAAAAAACAGGCTTTAATGACTATGAACAGCGAAGTTATGACTATGCGGCCTTAGAAGCTAATATACTTGCTAAAAGTTCACAAGATAGTGCAATGGCTGTGGCTAATATAAATTTGGATGATGGGTATAATGCATTACAAAACAAAATATTAGGGCGTAATGGCAAGGAAACAATTGATTACTGAGGGGGAGTCAAATGAAAAGACTATTAGTTATTTCTGGGATTGGATCTATAATCATCAATGCTTTAATTTTATTAAAATATGAATTAGGTAGGATAGACTACTCTATAGGCTGCGAAATCGAACTTTTGATACTGGTAACTGCTGTAATAATGGCATTAATAAACTTTAAAATTGATCAGTCAGTATTAATTATGCCAAAGACAGAACAAAAGCAGGAAGCCTTTGTAATAGAGCATGTGGCAGCAGATTTTTTAGTGGGAATAAATCAGGTGGATGGCATAGCGTTTTATTACTTTTATTTACGAGAAAAAGATAGCTATAAGTTAACTAGAGTTCCTGCACTGGATACAGAGATTATAGAGAGTAGTAAAGCGGAGCTAAAAGTTATAACCACAAACTACTTAAAGTCTATAGGTCCAGGAGCTTTTGAAAGATTACTAAAGCTGGAAATAACAAAAGCTAAGGTGGTTAAAGATGAATATCGAAAAGATAAGGAATTGTACAAGCTATATGTGCCAGTAGGGAGCATAAAGATGCTTTAAATATTAGATTAAAGCTGGAAGGATGGTTTATATAATGGATTCAAGCACGAGTATTATATGCATAGTTGTAGCAGTAATAATGTATTTGTTATTCTGCGGGGTTATTGTTATGGATATAAAAGATGATAAAGGTAAGTTATGTGACGATCTAATTGGGGACATAGAAAAAAATGGCTTTCAAGTATGGCACCTATTAGTATGTATACCCTTTTCAGGTGTAATTATAGAATTAATTTTAATATATTTAATAAATCATTTGTGTAGATTGATTATGCATATAATTGTTTTTTTATTTAAACATATTTTTAAACCTATTTTCACAGTGAAAATTGTAAGTGAAGATTATTTGAAAAAATGGTTTTAATAGAAAATAACATCTAGCAAATAGCAGGTAATAAATACTAAAATTTATTGGGGTATATATTACACCACATAAATCTGGATGGAGGCAGACAGATTTATGTAAGCATGCAGGGAGCATGCTACGAGGAGAGCAGGGTGAAAGCGAGGATAGAAAGAGGGAAAAATAGGGGGGAATGATGTCATGGAGAAGAGAAGAGATAAAGAAGCAATATCATACGATGAAGCAGTAAAAGTTGGTGTTCGTGAAGGCATAAAGTATATCAAAGAGCAGGAATACTATAAGACTAAAAAGAGATATGACAGAAGACTAAGAAATACAAGGCTACTGCTTAAAAATTATAGAGGACTAACAGTTCATATTAGAATGACTAGTAGTTCTGCAGATAAAGTTAAACAGGAAAATGCTATTGATGTGTTAGATGATATAGAATCCATTGATGATGAAGAACAGTATATTCAGGCTATAAGTAGAACTAAAATAAGAACTTCAATAATGATTGAACATATAAATAAAGTTTTAAATTATTATAAACTTATCTGTAAATCAGAAGAAAGTAATAAAAGAAAATATAAGATACTTGAAATTCTTTTTATTAATAAAACTGCTGCTGATATAGTACCAACTTATGAGGATGCTGCAGAGCAGTTAGAGATCAGTGTATCGACAGTCAATAGAGAGGTAAGGGATGCAATGCAAGACTTAAGCATATTGCTCTTTGGGGTAGATGGAATAAAATTATAAACCTCAATGGTTTAACTCATAAATAGTAAAATAAACAACCAACCATGAAGGAGAAGTTTATGGAAAAAGATGCAAGAAAAAAATTCATTGTAAGACAGGCTATATATATTATAGTATCTTACATTTCTACAATTTGCTTATACTTATTAGCTTGCTTCGTTTTTGGAAAACAAGAAATCCATAAGATGATTTTAAATGATAACTGTGATATTTTATGCCAGACTATTGTAGCCTTGTGGGTTATAACCGTACAGATCATATTATACAAGATTTATTTTAATAAAAATAAAGTAAAGTAATCTTAATTAAAGGGTTAAAAGGAGCGAAATGTTTTGGATATAAGAGATATATTCCTTGAAATGTTAGTAATGTGTGAAACTATTGATATAGTTCAAGATGGATGGGATGGAATGTGTAACTGTACTGAATGTTATTGGAATATGTTTCATCCTACTTTGGATAATGGTGTATACAATAATGATGAATCAAAAATATGTGTATCTGAAAGTATAACTGAATTGAAAATGACACCAAATAATAGTTTGTTATGCCAGGGATATTTAAATTATATAAGATTTTGTGGTTGCAATAAGGATGATCGATGTGACGTAATTTGAAAATCTGAATTATTATGAACTTTTTAAGGAGGTATTATGTATGGTTTTAAAAGTGATATATGCTTTACTAATCTTTGTGATTTTGGGTGCTATATGCGTTTCTACTTATTTTTGTACTTTTGTTTTGGATAATACGGGGTTATTAATAGTCCCTACTTGTATTGGTGCAGGCATTCTTTTCACTACAATTTTATATAAGGCTTATACATCTTAATTTCGTAGTTTAGTTCAAACTTCGATTACTAATATATTGCCAGGAGACACAGACACTACCAATATAAAAATTAACAAAGAATATTAGTATTTCATAACTTCATAATGCAATCAATGGATGCATCATCTGAAAAAATTGTGTAGCTAAAAGTTAAAGTGAAAATATGAATAATGTACTTTAAAAATTAAGGTGTTGTAAAAATAAATCACCAAAAAAAGAATATAAATTTGGCAATTTACCCTAAATATTAGTTTAATATCATCGAATATATATATATTACATGAATTTAGGCTATTTAATTAAAATATGAATGTAAGGGGTAAATTAAAATGAAAAGACAGAAGATGTTAGCCGTAGCTCTTACGGTAGTAATAGGTTTTTTAGGAGTTGCTTTATTAAATGGGCAAGTAGTAAAAGCGGATACATCACCAGCAGTAGGTATTAGTTACAGAGGTCACGTTCAAAACATCGGTTGGCAACCATATGTAAGCGATGGAGCAGAAGCAGGAACAGATGGTCAAGGTTTGAGAGTTGAAGCTCTAAACATAGAACTTACAAATGCACCAGCAGGAGCTCATATTGAATATCAAGGTCACGTACAGAATATAGGTTGGCAGGCACCAGTAGAGGATAATGCAGAAATAGGAACAAATGGTCAAGGCTTAAGAGTTGAAGCATTTAAACTTGCTTTAGTTGGTATGCCAGGATATAGCGTTCAATACAGAGCACACGTACAAAATGTAGGATGGCAAAGTTGGGTAAGTGATGGAGCAGAGGCAGGTACAGATGGTAAAGGGCTAAGAGTTGAAGCTTTAGAAATCAGAATAGTAAAGACATCAGATGGCAGTACACCTACACCAGTACCTTTCATAGATGCTAATGGTAATCCTCTAACAGGGACTACAACTGGAACCACAACTGGAACCACAACTGGAACCACAACACCAGTTAACGTAACATCAGTAAGTTTAAATAAAACTACAGATACTTTGAATATAGGAGATACAGATACACTAACATCAACTATAGCTCCAAGTAATGCAACAAATCAAAATGTACTATGGACATCTTCAAATAATGCAATAGCAACAGTAGATACTACGGGAAAAGTTACTGGTATAGGCACAGGAGCAACTATCATTACAGCAACTACAACTGATGGCAATAAAACAATAAGTTGCAATGTAACTGTAAATGCTAATACAACTAATAACATAGTAACTTTTAAGGATATAAATTTAGAAAAAGCAGTAAGAAATATGGTTAATAAACCAACAGGCACTTTATACAAAACCGATGTTGCTAATATTATAGATTTAGAGTTACCTTATAGTGGTGTAACAGATATAAGCGGAATAGAAAACTTAATTAATTTAAAGACAATTAATTTAGATTCTAATGAAATAACTGATATAAGTGCATTAAGTGGATTAACTAATTTACATACACTAAAGTTAAGTGATAATAAATTATTTGATATAAGTGCATTAAAAGGTTTAACTAATCTAGATATACTTGAGTTAAATAATAATAAAATAAGTGATATAAGTTCATTAAAGGGTTTAACTAATTTGTATTCACTTAGGCTAGATTATAATCAAATAAGTGATTTAAGCGCATTACATGGGTTAACTAATTTATATTCACTTTGGTTAGGTAATAATCAAATAAGTGATATAAGCCCGTTAAATAATTTAACAAATTTAAATTCTATGTATTTAAATGATAATCAAATAAGTGACATAAATGGATTAAATGGATTAACTTCTTTATTAAATCTTTATTTAGATGATAATCCGTTAAATGTTACTAATCAACAGTCATTAAAGGAAGCATTACCTAAGTGTTATATATTTTTTAGTTAAAATCATATGAAGTTATAAACAAGGTGCTGTTGCACTAAGCAATTAATACACAATATATTGTAGTATTTGCGCTTAATGCAACAGCACCTTGTTACATCAAATTTTAAGCAAAGTACCAGGTAAAAAATGTGATTTTACAAATGAACAATTTGAAAACTAACTATACCTTTAAAAATAGTAGTATTCATAGTATATAAAGTTATAAAAATACACATCATAATATCGTTGAATATTAAATAACTATACTTTAATAATATAGAATTTAAAGTATATGAAAAGAAAAGTGAGATGATGTTATGAGAGTAGAACCAGTCATAAAAGGAGATGGAAAAGAAAGATATATATTAGTAAATAATGAAGCGAAGATTATTACACCTGTAGTCAAATTTTTAAAATATAGAGACAATACAGGCGCTGCTAGAAATACTCTAAGAACATATAGTTACCATTTGAAACTATATTTTGAATTTCTAGAGCAATTAAAAATAGATTATTTAGATGTTAGTATTGATGACATTGCCAATTTTGTCGGCTGGCTACAGATGCCAAAAGAAAGTATTAAAGTTATATATATTGGAGTACAAGAAAGTAAACGGTGCGCTAGAACAATAAACGCAATTCTTAATACAGTATTAATATTTTATGACTATATAATGAGACATGAAAATTATAAAAATCAAATGTCCGAAAAACTTAAGAGATTTTCTCCATATTCGCAGAAGGGTTTTAAAGGTTTTTTATATCATATAAACAAAAATAAGATGTTTAAAACTAACATTATTAAATTAAAAGTTCCTAAAATAAAACCTAAAATATTAGAGCGTGAGCAGATTAAACTGTTAATGGAAAGTTGTACAAATAAAAGAGATTTATTTCTTGTTAAACTTTTATGGGAAAGTTCTATGAGAATAGGCGAAGCCTTGAGTCTGTGGATAGAAGACTTTAATATATCAGAAACAAAAATATTTATAAGAGATCGTGGAGAGCTTACAAACAAAGCAGAAATTAAGAATGTATACAGTCCTAGAGCAATTGACGTTTCGCAGGAATTAATGGATGAGTTTATGGATTATATTGCTGAAGTGCATTGTGATGAAGTAGATACAAATTTTGTTTTTATTAAGCTTACAGGAAAAAATAAGTATGAACCAATGGAATATCAAGATGTTGTTTCACTATTTAATAGATTAAAGAAAAAATTATGTTTTAGTATAAACCCTCATATGCTTAGGCACTCATCTCTTACAGAGTTAAGACGATGTGGATGGGGAGCAGAACATCTAAGAATGAGAGCGGGACATAAAAGTTTTCAAACTACTTTCCAAATGTATATCCATCCCAGTGACGAAGATTTAAGAAAAGATTGGGAAAAAGTAAAATCTAATATGACATTAAATCTTGATATGAAAGGATTTGAATAGAGTTGGATACAAAGCAACAAAGCTTATTAAAAAATGAAGTTATAAGAGAAATTAAACTTGAAGGTGAATGGTTGAATGATACTTGGGACTTAAGTATAGGATCATTTGACATATATAATCCAAATGGAAAAAAGTTAAATGGATTAATAGAATTTAGCATTCTCAAAAATGAAAATTTCAAAAATGAAATTAAGTTTTTTATTCAACAAAACATAAAAAGTTATAGATGGAGCGTTAGTTGTGATTACAAGTTTAAGAGAATGAATGAATTGATTCAATTAATATCTTCAAATTATCCATTTTGTTACAGCATTATAGATTTAAATATTGATAATATTTCTTTGAAATTAAGAAATTTCATGAAGGAAATGCAATTTGGGGACGAACGAATAAGGTATATATTATTATTGTTCAGAAACCTAAATAATTATTATATGAAGAAATATGACATAAGAAACGAATTTGAGAAAGATATTTGGGATGTAAGAAATATAAACCCATCTAAAATATCAATTGTCGCAACAAAATATTACTTTAAATTTGTTGATATACCTCAAGCATTCAAAAAGTTAGCTAAAAATTATCTAAGGGTATGTTTAAATAGATATAGTTTTGGATATTGTGAGAAAAAAATAAGGCAGTTGAGACTATTCTCAACTTTTATTTCAGAAAGACATCCAGACTGGAATGATTTGTGCAAGTTAGACAGAGAAGATATTGAAAGATATATAGAATATATGAACGATGTATTTAAAAAAAGTAAAAATACTGAAATGGCGGTATGGAGTTTTTTAATTGAACTAAAGTTATTTTTAGGATACATACAAGCTGCTGATTATAGCGAATCACCTGTAAAGCCAGTTCACACATTGTTATTTAAAGAAGATATGCCTAAATGGCAAGTTTGGAATTTTAGCACTGAAAAATATATTCCAGAATACGTATTGCAACAATTTGATGATAATATTGAGTTTTTAAAAAAAACATACATCCCTATTGCAATTGTATTGAGAGCTACAGGAATGAGAATTTCAGATGTATTAACTATGAGATATAGTAAGTGCTTAGAACTAGTTAATGGCGGATGGTATGTTGTAGCCGATTTAAGTAAGACCAAAACTATCAATCATAGAATACCTATAACCGAAGAAGTTGCAATTGTAATAAAAGGACAGGTGGAAATAGCAAAAAACTTATTTCAATCAGGAATAAATCCAAATAAATTCTTATTTGTTAGCACTAGTCCTGAACGAATGGGTAGACCTCCTTCATCCAGAAACATTTCTAGAGTATTTAACAAACTAGCAGTTGATAGGAAAATCGTAGATGAAGAAGGAAATGTATTCCATTTTAGAAATCATGCTTTTAGGCATACAAAAGCTGTAGAACTAATAAATAATGGAATGAATTTGCTACATGTTCAAAAATGGCTTGGTCATGAAACTCCAGAAATGACATTAAAATATGCTAAATTGTTAGATACAACAATGAGAAAATCATGGGAACAAGTTGTAAAATCAGGACTTTTCAGAGTAAGCATCAGTGATGGAAAATTAGAAGAACTAGAGCCTAGTACTGAAAATAATGATTTGATTGAGTGGGAATATATAAGAAAAAATCTTGATGCTGTCAGAATACCTCTTGGATACTGTTTTAAACCTGATAAGGTTCAATGTAATCATCAGTTAAATCCATGCCTAACATGTAGTAACATGTGCACTAGTCCTGAATTTACACATGAGTTTGAAATTGAAATAGATGAAACTAAAAAACAAATAGAACGAGCCAAACGTTTTGGAAGAACTGTTTGGGTTGAAAAAAATGAAATAGCATTGGATAAATTAAATTCAATTTTGAATGTACTGAAAGAAGGTAAACTATATCATAAGGCAGGTAAGAAAAAGCGAGAATATGTAGGTGATGAGCGTAATGAGTAATAAAACTAATATTAATATTAATGGCTTAATAAAGTATGCAGAAGAAAAAAAGAAAGCGACTGTAGAGAAAGTAGATTTGTGTATACGCACTATTATAAAGAACAAAGGAAATATTAATTTCAATTCTGTTTCTCAGGTTTCAGGAGTATCTAAGGCATATTTATATAAGAATAGTGTGATTAGAGAACGCATTGAGACATTACGTGATCAAAGTGTAGGTACTTTGAAATCTAAGTATATAAAAAAAGAAATGACAGCATCAAGTAAGGACATAGTTATATCTTCTAAAAACAAAAAGATTAAGGAATTAGAAGCAGAAAATAAGAGACTTAAAGAACAGTTAAAGATATTGCAAGGTAAGCTTTATGAAAATATATAGTGTTATATATACAAATATGGTTCTAGCATCTGCATTAATGAAAGGAAAATGAAATGATAGTAACTAAAAAATATATACAAGATTTAAGAGAAAAATCACTTCTAAAGATATCTAAAAAAACAGAAAAACTGATTTTAGAGAAATTTGGCAAAGAACTTAAAATAGATGAAAATGGATATTTTTATGAGTACTCAGAACAAGATATCTGTGAGCAAATAAGGGAAATGATTAGAGCCAAATAATTTATTAATTTAATAGGGGGAACAGTTGCCACTATTAAATTAAACTTTAGAAATAGCGTACAAGCTTATCTATGTAGATATATTAACAACGAATAGGTTAAGAAAGTTCAATGATTTTTACTGCATTAGTATAGATATTGAAAATAAAGCGACATAACTTTTGAATACGAATAATGCTCTTTGAAAATTAAATAATGCGGTGTTAAAAAAATAATTGATGATTTCAGTGCAAATCCTATGTAATAATATTGTAAATATTATATAATTAATATATATAGGATAAAGTTATAAATAGTGAGAATATTTTTTATCATTCAAAAATGTGCACAAATAGATTTAATGTAAATATGTTTTAAAAAGTATAAAATTAAAACGGGAAGGATTATATTGGAAGTATTGAACATATTTTGTAAAAACGCATACCAACTTCTAGTGATAATTATAAGGTTTAATTATGAAAAATGACAATTTTAGAAAATATATAAAAGAACAATGCATAGTTTTTAGAAAGACTCATGAAAGTTTCGGAGGTTTATCTAATATGGCGGCAGGGTATCCTATAAAATTAGGAAATATAAAAATTTTAACGTCAGAAGCTTTATACCAATGTTGTAGATATCCGCATCTATCAAATGTTCAAAAATTAATAATAAGCGAACGAAGTCCTATGACTGCCAAAATGGTAAGTAAAAAATATACTAAGGAAACTAGATTAGATTGGAATGATATAAGGGTAAATGTAATGAGGTGGGTATTAAGAGTAAAGTTAATGCTCAATTTTGATACTTTTGGTGAATTATTGATGACAACAGGAGATGAATTTATAGTTGAAGAATCTCGTAGAGATGATTTTTGGGGAACTAAATTGCAAAGTGATGGCACATTAGTTGGTGCTAATATTTTAGGTAGACTTTTAATGGAATTAAGGGAACAGTACATAAAAATTGAATCCACAGTTGTTATATTAAAGCCACTTAATGTAAAAGATTTTAAACTTTTAGATAATGATATTACTACAATAAGAATAAATATACAAAATAAACTTGAAAATAATAGCGTCTTGATTTCAAAACATAAAGATGAACAGTTAAATTTTCTAAAAGATTAAATGAAAAGTGGGAGAGAAAATATGAGAAAACAGTTAATACAGAATCTATTAAAGATTATTGGCGATTATAACATGTCACAAGGTTTAATAATGGATGAGGATCATATAGAAAAATGGGTGAGCCAATTTGATGTTCAATATCAAGATATAATTTTGAAAGAATTAACGTATATTTTTAAAAAGTCATATGTAACGAGAAATACAGCAAAAAAATGTATCGAATCAATATTGCTAGATACAAGAATTTTTGGTAATGACATCGAGAATAATATTAGAAAGACAACTTTTTTAAGGATCCAAAAAAATGGAAATAGTCAAAATGATTTGTTAGATTTAGTTAATGAAATATTAATGGAAACATATAATATTAATATTGATGAATGTGGAAGTAATGAAATGTATTTTTATATTGACGATTGTATTTTTACCGGCAATAGATTCAAGTATGATATTAAGGATTGGATAAATGAAAACAATATAAAATCGGGAGCTAAATTGATAAGTTATAATATAGTACAGTATACTCAAGGAACAAACTATTCACGAAAATTTGTAAATAAGTTATTGAATGACAAAGGGATTAAGTGGGAAAGTTGGGCTCAACTATCTTTAAATAGTTATAAAAATAGCATGGATAATGGAATAGATGTTTTATGGCCGAAAGAAGTTCAAGATGCAAATGTACAAGCCTATATTGATTATAGAAAAAACGAAGATGAATATGCTAGAAGTGGACAATTTTATAGAAAATATGATTTGAATGTAGAGAGCTTATTTTCTTCAAAGCAAGCTAGAGATATCGTGGAAAGTGAATTTTTGAAAGTTGGTGCAAAATTGGTAATGAAAGCAGAAAATCCTAGCGATTCTGTTAGACCAATTGGATTTCAAAAGTTAGAATCTCTTGGATTTGGCGCTATGTTCGTTACATATAGGAATATTTCCAATAATTGTCCACTTGCATTATGGTATGGAGATGTTAACGTTGGAAGTTATAGTCCATTAGGAATATGGTACCCTTTATTTCCTAGGATTGCGAATAATAATGGTTTTTAACACGAAGGCTAATATTGACAATATCGTTACTTTATAAAACAGTGATATTTTATATTAAATATGATCTGATTTACACCTTATAACGCTGATGATGGGTTAATGATGATATTTTACCTATTTAAAAAATAAATAAGCTACAATTTTCATATTTAACGTAACAATAATAAAAATTAAATATTTCATAAGAAACACCGCATTATTCAGAATTGAATTTTGGGGTGTTTTTTACGTTGCATTTCAATGAAATGGTTTATACAGCAATTAACTGAAAATATTAAAAAGTCACAATCAAATATTCAAACGTTTGGGAATTTAATGTGTATCAAAAAACTATAGTTATTTGATACACTAAATTGACCTAGTACCAGCATCTCTGTAATTAATTGGCTACACCACAAATATAAATACATGCAACTACGTTGGCTTTGCGTCTGGGTTGTTACCAAAGAGTGACCTATTAGGCTATTGCTGTTTAAAGGAATTTAAATATATTTGTAGAATAATGGTACTATAGAAAATTATTAGATATATTCCAATATTCTCTATAGTGAGAACTAAATATTAAATAAAATTATTTTAGAAACGGAGGTAAGAATGATTAAAAAATATAATAAAGAAAAAAATAATTTGTCCTTAAAAAATATTGTTGAAGACATTGATTTAATTTCCAATGAGTTTGAAGTCACTAAGAGTAGCGGATTTCCAACTTTAGAAATATTGCATGGAGAGGATTTTGAAGATTGGAAAGCTTCTATACAATTTGAAATGAAAAATTTAGAAAAAGATGAGTTTATTAGTAGTATTATAGATTTAACAAATTCATTTAATGGATGGAATGATAAACAAATTTTTTTACAATTAAGTTCTAAACTTAGAATACTATATGAAAATTCAAATGCATACTATGAAAATGATGCTGAGAGGGGAAATATATTGGATAAAACAAGTGTTTTTGTTGTTCATGGGAGAAATGGAAAAATAAAAAGGTCGATGTTTTCATTTTTGCGTTCAATTGGATTAAATCCAATTGAATGGGATATTGCAAGAAATATGACTGGAAAAACAACACCATATACTGGAGAAATATTAGATGTTGTATTTTCAACAGCACAAGCAGTAATTGTATTAATAACACCTGATGATGAAGCGAAATTAAAAGATGAATTTATTACAACAAATGATAAAGAATATGAGATGAATTTAACACCTCAAGCACGACCAAATGTAATTTATGAAGCAGGAATGGCTATGGGAAGATGTCCAGATAGAACTATTTTAATAGAATTTGGGGATAATTTAAGACCTTTTAGTGATATCACCGGAATGAATGTAATTAAAATGATAGATTCGCCTGAAAAAAGAAACAGTTTAATTAATACCTTAAAAACTGCGGGGTTAGATATTGATATCGATGGAAAGGTGGATTGGCTTAACGAAGGAGATTTTAACTTGTAATAATAAGTTTCAAATCGATTTGTGTGAAAATAATAAGGCTAGTATTTTGGGGTACTCACACACCTGCAAAGATTAATCAAAAACAGCCTAGAAATAGGCTGTTTTTGATTAATCTTATACTATTTTACATATGTGTTGTGGTACGTATTACTAGTATAAAAAATAAGAAGGTAAATATATATGATAATATTAGATTTTAATCAAGATTGGAAGGAATACTTAGTAAAGAAAATGTCTATTTTAAGGTTTGAATATAACTATTCTGAGTCTTTGGAAGAAAATACAATTATATATTTTAATATTAAACGAAAAATTTTAAGCGATAAGAGTCGAATAGTGTATGAATCAAAACAACTTTCTATTCCTATTGAAAATGCCAATGATTATATAAAAATAAAAAACTTAATAAATACCGGTGGGGATTTAAAACCATATTTAAGCACTAGAATTTGGAATGATAATAATGACTCTCTGTTTGATAATTGGAGGATAACTCATCTACATTTCAAGGTTACTAGAACAAAATATGTTCTATTTGTTTTGTTTACTGATACTGAGGCATATATTCTTCAAGCACTCCCACATGGACGGGATGTATGGGTTGATACCCAGTTTATTGAAATTTTACACAATAATTGGCCAAAAAGTATTGAACGTTATAAAACTTGTATTATTGGTGAACACCTTACAAGTCAACAAATAAAAAACTTACGAGAACAAGGTGGCAATGTGGTACTCACTGTATCAGATGGTACAAATTACATTCCTATAGGTGGTGGCATTTTATCATCTAAAAGGTGTTTCTGTGACCTACGTGATACCGATAAATTAATAGATAAATTGAAAGCACATGAAGAACACATTAGAATCAATGAAAATAAAATTCGAGAAGCTATACATATATCTATGAGTGAAAAACTTTCAATAAAACTTGTTATTGATGATATTGATGACATTGATGATATGAAATACCACCTGTACGAACCTGATAAAAAAATCAGATTTAATTTAAACCAAGTGGCAAAGTAAATTATTAGCATGGCTTTTAGGCATTTTGAATGCTACACAGTTCATGTTTTTCATTGCAAATATAGTTTTGATGTTAAAAATGTTCTTGAATTGGATGAATTGAAAACGTTGAATACTTTTGCTTGTGAATCTCTTAAAACAATGTAATTGGATATTAATGTCTACATGTGGCTCATTTTTATATGTATATTGGCTGTAACCGATAATAATAAATGGACTCTTGTTTTAATTTAGAAACAAATAAATAATAAACTAATAAAATTTTAGCGGTGATTTGAGTTCAAGAAACTTTAAGATATGATAATGTTAAAGTACGTTTAGACAAATACATAGATGGAGTGATTTATATTTATGCTACTACCAAATAGAGTAATTAAATTTTTAAAAGAAAAATATATAAAATCTACTTCTCTACAAAAGATAATTGTTATTTACACTATTGTTGCAGTAATAATCCCTTGTATAGCTAAATTAGTTTATAATAACAACACTTGGGCAGAATGGTATGCTACCTTATTTACGTATTCGGGTGGTGTAACAGGCGGTGTTGCGACTTTAATAGCCATTATTATTACAACGAATGAAACTAGAAGGATTCAAAGAGAAAACCGAGATAAAGAGTTAGAAGCCATAAAACGAAGTATGCAATTTAAAAAAGTTGAAGAAATAATTGGTTTAATCGATGATATTATAGAGTTAATGCGTGATTATAGCTGTACGATATCGATTAATCTTAGTACATTATTTACGCATGAAAATGTAGAAAAAGTTAGAGAATATGTCAACTCAAATAAAACCATTATATTTAAAAAAATTATGAAAAGTAGCGATATATTTGATGAAAATAGAATAATATTTTTTAAAATACATGATAAAGATAATATTATTGTTCATAGTGATGGTATTGCCGATAAATTTATGGATTGTACTTTTGGACTTCTATCTTTTCTTAATAAACAAACGTCAGTTTCTGATTTAAGAACAACTGAAAATGTAAAACAAATTGAAATAAATATAAATAACATTGAGTCTATGTATAATAAAACAGGTGAATATTATTCAAACTTAAAATTTTTAATTCAAAAAACATACTTGAATGATATTTTTGAAGAAGAATTAAAGGCTATAGAAGAAGATAATTCTAAAAAGAAGTAGTATCACTAAATATAACACAAATCCCATACAATGATAATTGTTATTCATAATATTTGTCAAAATCATGCCATAATTCCTTTTAGGTCCATGGTTATACATTTATGGTACAATTTAATTACGATATACACGATAATTTAAGATGCAGATGAATTTATAATAGTTGGTGATAGGACAAACGATATTGAAGCTACTTTGAACAATGGTGGAATATCAATAGGTTTAACTTATGGCTTTGCTAAAGATGAGGTATTATTAGCAAATTATGTTGCTAATAATATTCAGGAAGTAGAAAAAAATAATCAGTGCTTATTGATTTTATTATTAATAGATTATGAAAGGATTTGGGACTATGGATCAAAAAAAAACGCCTAAAAGGAACTATATTGAGATTAAGTGGGATTTTATGTTTATACCAATTTCGAAAACTATAGCAGTTTTTGTATTTATAATAATAGCTGGAGTGCTCTGTAGTTCATTAGTTGCAGAAATTACTCCTGGAGTTAATAATTTAAACTATGCCTTAATTCCAAAGACAAAATCATTTAAATATATTATGGCGTATTTATTAATAATTCTAATTTATCAATTTATAGCTTACAATAAAGAGAAAATGTTTGAAAAAGAAATAAGAAAAGAGTTTGAGGAACGTTTTGAAAACAAAATGATAGCATCATTTATAGAAAATAACTGTCTAGGTAATATAGCTGTAAAATATAATGATTTAATAAAGAATTCGACATCATTAGAAGAAATAACGAATATATACACAAATATGAAAGGATGTAAGTAATATGGATGTATTTGTGAGTGACGGAGCATTAAAAATACTTAAAAAACAAAATATTTTTCCAGATATCTTAAAACCTTTAAATATATTGAAAAATTTAAATAATTTAAATAATTCATCCGATTTCTTAAGATACTTGAAACCAGTATGTGATAAACAAAATTACTATGTTATGAAATATAAAGATTTTAGATTAATCTTTGTAATGAATAAAAATGAAAATAGTATTGTATTGGTTACAATACTTAATTCTCATGAAATTTTTTAATTACTTGTGGTAGTCCCACATAACCATCAAGCTAAAATAATATAGTCATAACTTAACAGTATTGACACCGATAAATTGTTTATGTATAATCAATGTATTGAACGGTGTCAATACTTATAGTCAAAACGATAACGTAAAAAGAGGTTAAGTTATGGGTAAAATAATAGGATATGCAAGGGTATCTAGTAAAGGCCAGTTAGATAATAATTCAATGGAGCAACAGAAGTGTGAAATATTAAAAAGGTATAGCAATGCAATAATTTATTCAGAGCAGTATACAGGAACAACTACAGACAGACCTATATTTAATACTATAGTAAATGATT
This sequence comes from uncultured Clostridiaceae bacterium, assembly GCA_963725425.1. Lineage (GTDB taxonomy): Bacteria > Bacillota > Clostridia > Clostridiales > Clostridiaceae > Clostridium_I. The sequence continues at coordinate 6,995 of CAVRYJ010000031.1, read as the reverse complement.
TAAATTCAGGAGATACATTAGTTGTATGTAAACTTGATAGATTGGCAAGAAATACGGTTGAAGGAATAGAAATAGTCCAAAGTTTATTTGATAAAGGCGTTGCTGTCCATGTTATTAATGTTGGATTATTAGAGAATACATCGATGGGAAAGTTCTTCTTAACAACTTTATTAGCAGTTGCAGAAATGGAACGTAACACGATAATAGAAAGGACTCAAAATGGTAAAGCAATAGCCAAGACTAAGGAAGGATTTAAAGAGGGCAGACCTAAATCATATACACCAAAACAAATAAATAATGCAATAGATATGCTAAAGAATAATAGTTATAAAGAAGTTGCTGAAATAACTGGAATATCAAAGAGTACATTAATAAGAGAGGTGAGGTATAGAAAAGCATTAAAATTATTAGAGAGCAAATAAATACCTTCTTTTTTCATGTTCCTTTATGATGCAGCCAGTAGATTTTATATTATAAACTATATTCTAGGGGAATGGTAGCATCCCTGTAATTAACTATACTATAAAAATATGTAGTATTCATAGTAAACTAAGAGGCTTAATTCTTATATTTTTATACTTTGTTTACTTTAAAACTATGCTTAACAATCATAGTAAACTAAGTAGTTACAGACTTAGCTATTTGACCTTAATAACCCTTTTTCTGAATTATAAATTTTGTCAAGGTTGTGTTTTTAAACGTTAATTTTAACTTTGATTAAATTTACAATTCAGAGTACCTTTTTCAAAGGTCAAATACCGGTATACTACGTTTATATATCAACTACGTGCAACACATTGATTTCACTAGATTCATGTGGCTTTAGTATAGATAATTACAGCCAGGGGCAAAGTAATAAAATCATTCTTCTTATTAAATATTTACAAGAGTGATTTTAAAAATTTTTTAATCCAGTATACGTATTGTCACCATGGTTGCTGAGTAATATCAGAATATTATGACATAAAGCCTAGGTTTGTTCCTCAAGTTAGGTTATGTTAAAATCAGTTATTTTTTTTCTAGCGCCTCATTAAAAAATGCTACAATATCTTCCAAAACATTCTTGTCCAATTTTTCAGATATGGAGTAATCATATGTATCATAATAGTCATCAATTATATTTTTAGTAATATTCCCACCATAAGCATTTCCTATTTCATTCAATTTATTCTGTTTTGCGGATCTGTATGCAAGTGCCTGCTCTGATAATGATAGGGGTTTATGTAGTAATGAGACAGAAACGGCAATATAATTACCATATTAATCCATACTATTTATATGTGCGAAGTTTGAGTATTATACTTTAATAAGTGAATTTGTAATTAGGATTTGTAATCCTATCCTTAAATATACTCATGTCATACCTGCTACTTATATAATCTCTATCCAATGTTAGTAGTCCGTTTTTTTTCATAGACCATCTTCCGTCAGTAGTAAAGGCCATAGTATAGCCAGCTGCCTTTGCACATTCAATTGTATCTTTATTATATGAGCCATCTGGATAAGCAATATAATTAATTTTTTTATTTAACAGTTTTTCAAGAAATGCTTTTGAATCTGTGAGCTCTTGCAACTGTTGAACCTTTGACAGCTCTTTTAGTGGTTTATGATTTACTGTGTGACTTTCTATATCCATACCGTAATCCTGCAGATTCTTAAGCTGTGCAGAGGTCAAATAACCAGGAAGATTATCTATATAAGCTGTAATTACAAATATGGTTGCTCTAAAATCATACTTTTTCAAAATAGGTAACATTGTTGTATAATTGTCTTTATATCCATCATCAAACGTAAGAACAACAGATTTTTGGGGGATAGGAGTATTATTAGTAAAATAGGCATATAAGTCAGCCATCGTAATTGTATAATAACCATTATCTTTAAGATACTTCATTTCCTCATCTAATTTTGCTGGTGGTATTATTACTGGGTTATTATTGGTGTTTGCTACAGAATGGTACATCAGCACAGGTACGCCCTGACCAGATTGCTTCATTGGTGCATTTTTATCGAAAGAAGGACCTAAATCAGTAGTAACAGATTTTTTCTTGACTACTTGTTGAGTAGTCATAGCTTTTTTTTGTGAGATTCTTGATTTGAACCCATTTGTTGCTTGTTTTTGGCACATCCTGAAAGTGAAAATATAAATAATACCATTAATACCATGGAAAGTTTCTTTCTCATTTTATCCTCCTAAACCTTCTTTTTATAGACGATTGTTAAATACAGCAACCATTAATTTTACTAATGTTACAGAATTAATATCTTATATCTTCCTAGAATTACCTCTAAATAAAATATAATTACTGGATTTTATTTCTGTGGATTTGTGGGCAAATTTAGTAGAGTCATAGACTGGATTATAATACCATTATCTGGTGAAACTTTCAACAACTTAAAGTTAATAGTCGGGTAGTTCTCGCAAAACGTTTTGCGGTTACTATCCCTTAATCTACGTAAAGGAGTAGCATTATGTAGATTAAAAAAACATGTTAAACCACATGTGTAAAGTATAACAAATCATTTACGTATATATTCGCAAATGATATATACCTTTATGGAGATAGTTTAAAGTCTCTGATGGTGTGATTCAGAATTATGTTGTCGAAACCCCTACATTGAAATTTCAGAAAATGCGAGGTTTTGGGCTTAGAACCCCAATTTAGAATGTCAGTATTTCATAAATTGGTAGTGTGTTCACTAAATGGATTATATTTTATATATATAAAATTCAACGTATTAACTATAATATAATATAATAAAATAAAATAAATTTTTTGAGGAGCGTTTTTTAATATGAATATTGAGGAAGAGAAAATGTTAAAGAAGATTTTAATGGAGATTAAAAAGGTTAAGATTATAGTTCAGGATATTGGGGTTATAGTTCAAGAAGATTCTGATGTTATTGATTGCTTAGTAAAAGAGGACAAGAAAAATGATGTTATAACAATTTAAATTTTACATATAAAACAGAGCAAGTTAATTCCATGGAACTCATCTTATTAAATTATATCTGTCTAAAACTTAAAAGGGGCTGTTGCATTAGCGATTTTTAAAATCGCTAATGCAACAGCCCCTTTTATTTTTAGTTTAAAAATTGATGAAAATAATGATTACAATAGAGCAACATACCAATTTAAATGATTTTTGTAGAATATTATGAATATATACTTTTTATAGTGAATATTGCTATAAAGAAAAAAACTTTTAGTACGATAAAATTAAAAAAGGAATATTCACGCAAGGATGCAAATTTGAAACTTGGGGGTATACCATGAAAAGTTGCTATAAAGGATGAAATATAACGTTTATCTAATTACAAATATTTAACATACGTATTACTATCGAGAGGAGTTATTATAATGAAAAAGCCTTTATCAGGAATTTTGTCACTAATCGTGATATTATCCCTTGTTTTTCAAGGACATGTAGCCTATGCGGTTGATGCAACCTGTGCACTAACTTCAGATGAGATTACCGTTACTAACAACGTAGGAAAAGCAGATACTATATATATTACAGATGTAATGCCTGGGGATATAATTAATGTATACAATGCTGCCACAGGTGGAAAAGTAATAGCTAAAGCCACTGTTGGAGGGAATGGGTCTTTAACTATATCAATAGCGCAACTGGGAATTTCCTCGGGAAGTGTGTACATATCTGATACTTCTAAAGGCATGGCAGAGAGCAGTAGAACTGAAGCTGACTATGCTGCAGAACCAGTTTCTGATGATCCATTGGCATCTAACGTAACAATTACAAACAATACGGGTAAGGCTGATACAGTATATGTAGATGGGCTTATGCCTGGAGATATACTGAAAATATATAATAAAGCAACTGGTGGAAGCTTAATGGGAACTGCCACAGTTGGATCTAACACCACTGATGTAACCAAATCATTTACTCAGCTTGGTGTAAATGGAGGGAGTTTATATCTTTCAGTGACCAGCGTCGGAATGCGTGAAAGTAACAGAGTAGAAGCTGACTTTTCAGCTGAAGGTTACACCATTGCACCTCAAGTAGGTAATATAATAATTACAAACAATGTAGGTAAAGCTTCTACAGTAGATGTTTCCGGGCTTCAACCTGGAGATATAATAAAAATATATACTGTAGCAGTTGGTGGGAGTGTACTGGGAACCGCCACTGTTCCTTCTAATGCCTCAGAAGTAATCAAGTCCTTTAGTCAACTTGCTTCCGCAGGTGGAACTCTATATATTTCTGATACAACCCTCGGAATGCATGAAAGTACTAGAACTCCTATGCTTTTTTCTGCTGAGAATCAAAGCAATTTAATCCAAAGTGGAAATGTAACAATTACAAACAATACTGGAAAAGCGGATACAATATATGTAGACGGACTTTCTGGTAGTGATAAGGTTAATGTATATACATCACCATCTGGAGGAACTGCAATAGCAACAGGAACTGTTGTAGCATCTGGTTCCGATGTTACTATTAGTATAGCTCAACTTGGCAAGTATGCAGGAACTGTTTACCTTTCAATTACTAGCCAAGGAATGCTTGAAAGTGCTAGAGTTGACATAGCCTATAATGGTGAAAGCCAATCCACTTCAGTTGGTTCAAGTAATATAGTAGTTACCAACAATGCAGGAACAGCTGATACAGTGTATGCATATGATCTCGCTTCTGGCGATGTAGTTAATGTATATGATTCCTTAACTGGAGGTAACTTACTGGGAACTGCAACAGCAACAGGTAATGATGCAACTGTTAGCATATCACAGCTTGGAACTTCTGCTGGAACTGTATATGTTTCCGTTACAAGTTCAAACAAGCTGGAAAGTACCAGAGTTCCAATATCTTATTCTGCTGAAAGTCAATCCACATTAATTACTTCTGATGATATATCAGTTACCAATAATGTAGGAACAGCTGATACAGTGTATGTATCTGAACTTTCTGCTGGAGATATAATCAAAGTATATGATGCTCAAAGTGGAGGTAATTTACTAGGAACTGCCACTGTTGCAGCTAGTGGTACTGATGGAACTGTTACCATATCACAGCTTGGAACTTCTGCTGGGACAGTATATGTTTCCATTACAAGTACAAATAAGCTAGAAAGTAGCAGGATTGCAGCATCTTACACTGCTCAAGGGCAATCTACTACCATAAATGCAAATAATATAACTGTAAGTAATAATTCAGGCAAAGCCGATACAGTATATGTTTCTGGATTAAACGCCGGTGATGTTATCAATGTATATGATAGTGTCAGTGGTGGAAATCTACTTGGAACTGCAACTGTGGCTACTAGTAGTACAAATGCTACTGTATCTATAGCTCAACTTGGAACTGGTGCAGGAAGTGTATATGTTTCCGTAACTAGTACAAATAAAATCAAAAGTGCAAGAACACAAGCTTCTTATTCTGCTGAAGGTAGCTCTACTAGCATAACCGCTAGTAATGTAGTAGTTACAAATAATGCAGGACAACCTGATACTGTACAAGTTGATGGACTTTCAGATGGTGAAGTTGTCAATGTGTATGATGCAGCGCAAGGTGGAAATTTGCTTGGAACTGCAACTGTGGCACAATACAGTTCTCAGGCAACAATAACAATTAATCAGCTTGGTAGCCAAGCAGGTGATATTTATGTTTCGGCAACAAGTCCAAACGATCTAGAGAGTGCTAGGGTAGACGTTAGCTATGCAGCTGAATCTCAATCTAACCCAATAAATACTGCAAATGTATCAATTACAAACAACTCTGGGGCACCAGATATTGTTAACGTAACTGGACTTTCTGCTAATGACATAGTTAATGTATATAATTTAGGACAAGGTGGAAATTTACTTGGAACTGTAACTGTGGCTGCCGGAGGCACAACTGCAAGTATTTCTATACTTCAACTTGGAACTACTGCAGGAAGCGTTTATATATCGGTAACAAGCACAAACAAGTCCGAAAGTGCTAGAACACAAGTAAATTATTCTGCAGAGCCAGTTTCAAATACTCCAGCAGCTAGTAATATAGTTGTTACTAATAATGCTGGAATTGCAGATACCGTAGCAGTAACAGGACTTTCAGCAACTGATGTAGTGAATGTATATGATTCTGCTTCTGGTGGAACTTTACTTGGAACTGCAACTGTGGCAAGCTATGCAACAAGTGCAACAGTTTCAATTAATCAACTTGGAACTGGCGCTGGAAATGTATATATTTCTGTAACAAGTACAAGCAAGCTTGAAAGTACTAGAACTCAGGTAGGCTTTAGTGCAGAAGCTCAATCTGTTCAACCTCTAGCTAATAACGTAATTATTGTAAATAATGCGGGAATAGCTGGTACAGTAACAATTAACAATGTAAGCGGCGGCGATATTATAAATGTGTATGATTCAGCCGTTGGTGGAAATTTGCTTGGAACAGCAACAGTTGGAACTTATAATACAAGTGCAACTATTTCTGTTAATCAGCTAGGTGCATTAGCTGGAAATGCATATGTATCAATTACAAATGCAGGAAAGCTAGAAAGCAATAGAACAGTAGTTGCTTACTCCGCAAAACTAGTTAGCAGTGCTCCAGATGCTGCAAACATAACAGTAGTAAACAATGCAACAATAGCTGGTACAGTTGCAGTGCTAGGATTACAACCTAATGATGTAGTTAATATATATGACAGTGCTACAAATGGAACTTTATTAACTACAGCAACAGTACCTTCTGCTAGTATGACAGTAACTCTTTCACTAACACAACTTGCTATTAATGGTGGAAACATATATGTCTCAGTGCAAAGTACTGGGAAAGCAGAAAGTGCTAGAACTCATAGTAGCATATAATGCTGAATCACAATGAGCTGCTCCGTCTGCTGGTGATATAACCGTAGTAAACAATTCAGGAATAGCAGATACCATTAATGTAACAGGTTTATCGGCTAAAGATATAATCAACGTTTATAGTTTATCTACTGGTGGAAGTATAATTGGAACTTGCGACTGTGGCAAGTGGTGATTCTGATGCTA
>CAVRYJ010000030.1:0-16455 GCA_963725425.1 uncultured Clostridiaceae bacterium | reverse complement strand
CTCCACAGGGTTCTTCCTCAAAATTTATTTTCATTACATTTTTTTCATTAATTCATAAGGGATCTTCACAAAAATATTATTTTTATGAAAATTTTGGCGTAGTTCAAAATAAACACTAAACTTACTTAACAAATCTTGAACTGTTTATGGAGCTTTAACATTGCGTAAGAATATTAGAATTTCTTAATGAAGCTTTGTTAAAAAAGTCAGTGTTCAGTAATCATGGAATCAAATGATTAATAATTATTAAGAACATATAAAAAAATAGAAAAGGATTGGCTTTTTTAGCAAAGTGAATTTAGAAATTCTTATATTCTGGAGTCACGTTAAACGGAATAAACAGTTCAAGATTTGTTATTCCCAGCATTTCTTTTGAACTACGACCTATAATTTTTTTACTCCGCTTACAATAAAAACAGAGTTGTTTGCCATAAGCATATATCCATTTCCTCTTGTTTTACTTACAGCCACATTTATACATTCCACTTCATAGTCTAGTTCCTTTAAAGTGCTCAATGCCTTATAAAGATTATCTATTGTTATGAAATTCAATACCATGCTGCAGGCCTTTTTTAAGTTTTTCACCATATTTTCTTATTATCTCAGAAATTCCACCTCCGCTGCCTCCAATAAAAATACCGTCAAACTTTCCATCAATATAAGGTTCTGCAAGAAATGCCCATCCTCAATAATAGTAAGGTTGTGTGCTTCAAACTTTTCTTTATTTTTATATATGAGTTCTAGTGCCTCTTTATCTCTTTCAATTCCTATTACATGTCCACTGCTGCAAATTTTACTTATCTGAACAGAAACTCAGCCTGTTCCCGCACCTATATCAAGTACCCTATAGTCTTCTTTAAGCCTTAGTTTTGCTATACTCAATATTCTTATTTCTTCTTTTGTCATAGGACAATTCCCTCTTATAAAATCTTCATCCCTTAGATATATCAGTTTCAATAACCACCACCGATAAATCACTATATTTTATATTTACTAATTCCTGAGCAGAACCTATTGTTATTATTTTCATCCCTCATAAGATAAATTTTCTCCTATATAAACTTTAGCCTCTATTTTTGCATCACTCATTATTCTGCATAGTTTTTTAGGAGAATTCTCTCTGTCCGTAAGCCATATAGACATGCGATGATTTTCCACACATCTTAAGAAAAGTCTTCCTCTCTACCGTGAAGACTTCCCAAATAACTTTCCTGCCATGATTTATTAAGTTTTGCCATAAAGTACTGGGAAAAACTTGACCCCCGGAATGATTTCAAGTCTTCCAACATAATTTCTTTTTATAAAGTCCGTTTATCCATAAAATAAAGGATCTCCAGATGCAGCTATAGAAATATTAACATCATAATTATGTCTAATAAATTCCAATATCTCATTTAAACTTTTAACACATATTTTTTCTTTTTTATAAAGTTAAGGCTTTTAAGTGCTCTTTTAAAACCAAGAATAATCTGTGACTCACTTAAAACTTCAACAGCTTTAGGCAGAATATATTCTCTGCTCCCAGGACCTATACCAACAATAGATATCAAAACTTTCACCTTCTTCTGTTAGAAATTAATTACTACAAAAATAAACCATACTGCTATTTTTCCCTGCTGTCAAAAGTATCGCCTTTTTCCATTGAATACATTACTATATCTGCTTCCAAAGCTCCATAAGCGTACTGTTCAATTCTTTTTTTTACTTTTCTACCTATACTTGAATATATTTCATCAAAACCATCTCCAAGAAGATTCACAGCACCTTCAGTAGTTTTCTCCTCATAAATTTTTCTCACAAGTTCCTTGTCTTTACCTGCTAGTGAAAGCTCCAGTGCCAGAATCTCCATTCTTACATCACATACTCTGCTGTGAGTATTGAAGCAGCCTGCAGAAATCTTACAAAGCTTTCCTATATGACCTATCACCAATATTTTTTTTACTCCTGCTTCTATGCAGCTTGTTATGGCATAACCTACATAGTTTGACATTATTACTGCTTTCCTCATGTCAAGCCCAATACTTTTCGCCTTATCCTCACCCATATTCCCAAATAGCAGTATGAGTTCATTATATCCACCTGCTGCCTTTTGGTTTATTTCAAGATGCACAGATTCTTTAAGTGCTTCTTCAGACATTGGTACAACTATCCCTGTAGTACCAAGTATTGAAATCCCACCTTCTATACCAAGCCGTGGATTAAATGTTTTTTTAGCTACCTCTTCCCCTTCAGGAACAAATATGGTTATGGTAACTCCTGCATCTTTAGGAAGTACTTTAGCTACTTCTCTTTCTATCATTTTTCTAGAAACAGGATTTATGGCAGGTTCACCTTTTTTTACATAAAGACCTTCTCCTTTAACTATGCCAACTCCTTTTCCACCTTTAAGGACATATCCGCTTTCCTTTTTTTCAGCTCTTGCCCATATATAAAGGCCATGAGTTACATCAGGATCGTCACCACCGTCTTTTTTTACACAGCATTCCACAAAATTGTCGCCTCTCACCACTTTTTCAATAGAAAGATTCAAAACAATTTCTTTAGGTGTATCTATGCTTATTTCTTTTACATCACAGCTGCCATAAAGCATTAAAACTGCCGCCTTGCTTGCTGCCGCTGCACAAGACCCTGTAGTATATCCACATCTTAATTTTTTTCCATCACAATTTACATATAATTCGAGCATATTTCTGCTCCCGCCTTTATATTTTTATTCTCTATCTACTACCATATACATAAGAGCATTCACTATTGAAGCCGCCACACTGCTTCCACCTTTTCTTCCCCTTATTGTAATCATAGGCATATTTAGCTTTTCTATCTCTTTTTTAGATTCTGCCGCTCCAACGAAACCTATTGGTGCTCCTACAATAAATTTTGCTTCTGATTTTCCTTCCAATATTAATTCCTTAAGTCTATATAATGCAGTAGGTGCATTACCAAATACAAAAATTCTACCCCCTCTGCTGCTGCTCTTTCAACTGCCGCCATCGGATCTGAAGTTATACCCTTTTCCTTTGCTTCTTCAGCCACCTTAGGATCATTCACAAAACATTTTACACTGCAATTTAATTTTTTAAGTGCCTTCTTGTTTATTCCTGAAAGCGCCATATTAGTATCAGTATAGATACCAATACCTTTTTTCAGTAATTCTAATGCTTTTTCTATAGAACCCTCCCGTATGTATAACAAATCTTTGTATTCAAAATCAGCTGTGGTATGTATTACCCTTTTAGCTATTTTTAATTCCTCTTCAGTAAAATTGTGACTGCCCATTTCCTCTTCTATAATTTCAAAGCTTCTTTTTTCAATATCCATAGGTTTTTTAATATAATCTTTCATATAATTTATCTCCTTAAGGCATCTTCAAGAAAACAGTAAGTCAATCTGCTAGTCTATTTTGACTTGTTAGTTGCTGGAAGATGCCTAAATTACTGTTGTTGTGGTAGAAAATCAAACTTTTTCCACTATTTAAGCATTTCTATAAATTAAAAGCGTGTGGCTCATTACTTTATTTGACTCCCATAAGACTTTCAAGCATATGTATATTTCCAAAAAATGTACATGTCCATACGCCGCCAAAGTATTATTTTTAACATAGCCACATTTCCATTCCTTTATAGAATCATCATACATAACCTTGCGGATTCTATATATGCTTTTTTTATTAAGCTCCACAAAAGATTTATGAAATTCATGACAATTTATAGTAAGCCCTTTGGGAAGCATACTACTTTTTATTTATTATCTCTATACCAGCATATCCGAAATTCTGCAATTTTTTTGCTCATTGAAGAATTTCCACTGAAAAAGCCAACAGTTTCAATACCATCAATACTGTTAGTAAGGTACATAAGTCCGCCGCACTCTGCATAACATCTCACTTTACATATTAGTGAATCTTTTATACTATGAAGCATACTTTTATTTTCTGAAAGTTCTTTTATGAAGACTTCTGGATAGCCACCTCCAATATACAAAAACTCCATACCTTCTGGCACTTTTTTATCTTTAAGAGGACTAAAATAATAAACCTCTCCAGCTTCTTCAAGCAGTTCAAGGTTTTCTTTATAATAAAAGCTGAAGGCCTTATCATAAGCTACCGCAATCTTCAGCTTTCTGTTTTCCATGTGAAATCTATCAGCATATGAATCAGCCTCTTTAAAACAAGCTATAAGCATATCCATATCAACATATTTTTCTATAAGCCCTGAACATATAGATATTTTATCATCCAGATCAATAATTTCGCTGCTCTGTACAAGCCCTAAATGACGGCTTTTTAATTCTAGCTTTTCTTCTTTGGGAACATCGCCGAAAACTTTTATTTTACAAATTTTTTCTATAGCATATTTAAGCAATTTATAGTAGCTTTCTGTTATGTTGTTTAAAATAATGCCTGCAACGCTCACGGCTCTGAAATCCATTATTCCTTTTAATTCTGCACAAACTGTAGTGCATTGAGCCTTTGGAGAAATAACCAAAACCACAGGCAAATTAAGAACCTTCGCTACATGAAAAGTAGAATAATCAGTAGTTATTCCTTTACCGTCATATAATCCCATTACACCTTCTACTACTCCAAAATTTCCTTTTCCTCTTGAGAATCCGGCTTTTATGCCTTCCTCACCCATAAGAAAAATATCCAAGTTTCTTGAAGCTTTTCCAGTTATAAAGCTGTGAAATGCAGGATCTATATAATCAGGTCCAACTTTATATCCTTGAACATCAAAGTCCCTATTTTTAAGAGCCTTCATTATTCCTAGAGCTATTGTAGTTTTTCCTCCTCCGCTTCTATCAGAGGATATCACTATACTTTTCATATATCCCTCACCTTATATCATTTATCAGACTTATTAATATTTTTTAAAATATTAATAAGCTTTAGATTTTTTTTTCTATCTTTAATTGCAAATCTCACAAAGCTGCTGTTTAAGCCCCTAAAATTATCTGTTTCTCGTATAAGTATCCCTTTTTTAAGACAACTATCATAAAGGATTTTGCTGCTTATACCACTAAGTTTGCAGAGCACATAATTTGAATGGGTTTCGTATACTTTATCAATTAAATCTATTTTTGAAGCTCTTCTATAAAAAATTTTCTTTCTATTCTTATCCACTCTAATGACCTATTTATATATTCATCATCCTCAAGAGCATATTTTACGGCAAGCTCTGCAAAACAATTTATACTCCATGGATTCTGCCTTTCTTTTATATATTTCATAAGCCTTAGGTTGCTGCTTATACCATATCCAAATCTCACACCAGGCATTGAAAAGAATTTTGTAAGTGCTCTTATTATAAAAATGCATTTATAACTTAGCATCTCAATAATAAAGCTGTCCCTTATATCACCTGTAAATTCAATGAAAGCTTCATCTATTATTACTGTTTTATTCTGTTTTTCACAAAAATCAAGTATATCCTTAAATTTTGCTTCATCGATAATATTACCGTTAGGATTATTAGGATTTCCTATTATTACTGCACCTACATCACTGCATTTTTCAAGTATATCCTCATAATCAAAATCCATATCGTCCTTGAGCTTTGAATAGACTATGTTACATTCCCATTTATCAGACATCCTTCTCATATTCTAAAAATGATGGAACCACAATAAGCACATTTTTAAAACTCGATATTATAAGATCAATTATTTCTGAAGCCCCATTTCCCAGAATAATATTGTTTTCATTAATGTTAAATTGAGGTTCATCAAAATTATATTTTTTTTCAGACATATGCAAATATTCATCAAACTGTTTTTTTAAATATCCTAACAATTTTTGTATGTAATCCTATATTTTATATCAGGGTATCTTATTACGCTATCAAGCGCTTCGTTTATATTGTCACTAAACCCTTTTGGCACTCCAAGAGGGTTAATGTTCGAACTGAAATCAATAATTTCCTTTCCAACTAAAATGCCTTCAGTATATACGTCTCCTCCATGAATCATAAGCACACCGCCTTCCATGTTGTGCCCGGAAATTTCATTCCGGATTTTTATTAGGCATCTGAAAGAAAATAGCAAGTCAAGTTGCTAGTCTATTTTCTTTCAGATGCCTTATCACACAAAAATTTTTATATGATAATCATACTTTAAATTCTTATTCCATAACCATAAAACATACAAACTCCACATAAAAAATATATTACAGTAAGTAAAATTTCAGAGCCATACATCAATTTTATACTCTCCAAAATGTGTTCATACTTAAGTTCATTTTTTTTATCTCCTATAGTAGGTTTGTATACCAGTTCACCAAAATAACTGTTGGTACCTCCTATTTGAATTCCCATTGCCCCTGCTGCTGCTGCCTCAGGATAGCCGCAATTTGGACTTTTATGATGTTTTCTGTCCCTCATCATTATTTTAAAACTTCTTAGTATATTTCCTCCTGTTACCCATGACACAAAACAGATAAGAGCTCCTGTTATTCTTGCAGGCACAAAATTAAATATATCATCTGTTTTCGCAGGGAAAAATCCTATATCTATATATTTTTCATTCATATATCCAAGCATTGAATCCATTGTATTAATGGCCTTATAAAGCATGGCAAGAGGTGCTCCTCCTATAATTGCAAAAATGAGTGGTGCAATTACACCATCAGATGCATTTTCTGCCACAGTTTCTACATCAGCCCTTATTATTTCATTTTCAGAAAGCTTATCCGTATCCCTTCCTACAATATAGGATAATTTTACTCTTGCATCAAGAACATCATCATTTTCTAAAGCATAATACACCTTAATGGCCTCTTTATGTAAACTTTTTGCCGCCAAAGTGGTCCATATGATAAGTATGTTCAAAACATGATAGATTATCCAATTTCTTTGTACAAGCTTTAACAGCAAAAATGGAATTATAAAACTTATAAAGCCAGTTATAAGAACAATAAAACCTCCTAATATTTTAACGGTTCTCTTGTTTTGAGAAATTTTTCTTACACTTTTTTCTAAAAAACCTATAAACTTTCCTATGTATATTACAGGATGGGGAAACCAGTAAGGATCACCTATTGCGAAATCTGTTACCACAGCTAGCAGAATATCTATCATAATTAAATACCCATAATCTCATATATTTTTTTAATGTCAACGCTATTTCTCACAATATCTGCAAGCTTATCTAGTTCATTTTCTCTGAGGCTTTCATATCTCTTTGATTTTTTATACTTTAATCCCTTCTTAGCTCTCAGTAAATTAACCACGTATTCTCTAAACTCGATTCCATCAAATATCCCATGAATATAAGTTCCCATAATATTTCCATCTAAATTTATTGCTCCATCCATGTAATCAGTGTTTTCTCCATTTTTATAGAATATATTAAATAATGCTTTTGCATCTTTACCATATCTACAGACTCCCATATGTATTTCATAACCATATACTTGAATTTTTGAGGCATTTTCTTGTTTTTCAATTGAGGCATCACGTAGAATATTTCTTCTTATTGCATTTGCCGTAACTCTTGTGGTAACTTTTTCTTTTTCAAAAACAGTATGAATATCTAAAAGTTTCATTCCAGGAACTTCTCCCATATTAGTTTCAACACCATAAGGGTCGCTTAATACTTCTCCAAGCATCTGATAACCACCACATATACCTATAATCATACCTTTTTTGCTATATTCCCTTATACGTTTTTCTATTCCAGCTTTCTTGAGCTTCATTAAATCTCCTATAGTGTTTTTAGTTCCTGGAATAATCAGTAAATCCGGATTGCCGAATTCCTCCAGACATGTTATAAATCTTACCGGATAATCCTCTTCATTTTTTAAAGAATCAAAATCAGTAAAATTAGATATATGAGGAAGTTTTACTACAGCAATATCTATAGGTGCCGTGACCCTTCTATTAAATTCTATGGCACCATCTTCATCTTCTAAATCTAACTTAAAATAAGGCACCACACCCATACATGGTATATGTATTATATCCTCAAGCATTTTAAGTCCTGGCTGCAGTATGTCCACATCTCCTCTGAATTTATTTATTATAGTTCCTTTTACCCTCATCTTTTCTTTATCATCAAGTAAAAGCATGGTTCCTGCAAGGGATGCAAATACTCCGCCTTTATCTATGTCTCCTATTATAATAACAGGTGCATCGGCTATTTCTGCCATTCCCATATTTACAATATCCTTGTCTCTTAAATTGATTTCAGCAGGGCTTCCGGCACCTTCCATTACTATTATATCAAAAGATTTTTCTAAAGCCTTAAATTGTTCTTTAAGCATTTCTTTAAAATCAGGTTTCATGTTATGATATTCCATGGCACTGCAATCACAATAAACTTTCCCATTTACAATTACCTGACATTTTTTATCTGTTGTTGGCTTAAGTAAAATAGGATTCATATACGCCTCTGGCTCCAGGCAACAAGCATAAGCCTGCAGTACCTGTGCTCTTCCCATTTCCTTACCGTCAAGTGTTATATAAGAATTTAATGACATATTCTGAGATTTAAAAGGTACTACCTTGTATCCATCTGCTTGAAAATTCTGCATAATGCCGTGACAAGAATACTTTTACCTACAGAAGAAGCAGTCCCCTTTTTGGAGTATTATCTTTGCCATATCTATCACCTTTCTTTATATGTTATTTTCCTTTTCGAGTTTTTCCTAAATCTTTATATTTATTTTGAATTGCATCATTTATGTGCTCAATATAAATGTCTTGAAATTCAATATTTTCTCCTGAAACCATGCAGATAAATATGTACTTTAAAGCCTCTGTTCTCTAATATGTTCTTCCATGAGTCTTCATTCTCACCTGACATATCGTTAATGGCATGATCACCTGCCGTTACCATAAGAGGCATCAGCATGACTTCTTTAACCTCATCATTTTCAAGATTTCCTATTACCTCATTAAGTGTTGGATAGCCTTCTACCGTTCCCACATAAACGTTATTAAATCCCTTATCTTTAAGTACCAGTTGAAAGCAGGAGTAAGCAGCGTTTGCAACATGCTTAGTCCCATGTCCCATTAAAACAACAGCCATATCTTCTGGCAACTGTTTTCTAAGTACATCTGCCATAATAGCATAATCATCTATTACATCACTGCACTTATAGTAAAGAGCTGGCCTTCCAATAGCTAATTTCAAAAAGGCTTTTTCTTTTATGTACTTTTGCACTACGTTTTCAATGTAATCATACTCTTCTCCAGGTATAATATGAAGAGGCTGAACTATAACTTCTTCAAAGCCTTCCTTTTTTAATTTCTCCATAGCTTCTTCAGGAGTATCTATAAAAATTCCATCTCTCTCTTTTAATTTTTTTATTATCATATGAGAAGTAAAAGTTTTTCTTATTTCATATTCTTTAAAGTTTTCTTTTATTTTATTTTCAATTTCATCTATTGTTAGTTTCCGTGAATCTTTATATGTGGTTCCAAAACTTACTATCAATATTGCCTTTTTCATTTTTAACACTCCCGTTTATTATATCACTCATTATTTAATAAATATGGTAAAAATTTTTGAAAATTATAAATTTTAATAGATCTTATTGCTGCAAGTTTTAGCATCATTCAAAATATAATTTTGAGCATAATTCATTTTTGAACCACCTTTAAAGTTTCAAGGTGGTACGCCTTCAAAAGCATACCACCTTTTTAAAACAAAAACCGACATTAACGCCGGATATTTTAAAGTCTAAAAAGTCTTTTCCCTCCGAAAGCTCTGAAAAACAAAATATAGGCAGGTCTCCTGGCTTATGATTCATCCTCCCTTAACCTTCCTTTTTTAATCAGACTGTAACATCCAATATTAAAAGTGGTCTCTTAAGGTTTGTCATCAATTACAGTAGCGGGGGCTGCTGCAGATTTTTACTGCATTCCCTTTTACCTTTTAAAAGGCACCTATAACATATTAATTTTAGTTTATTATATGAATCTTGAATTGTCAATACCGTATTCCAATCACCGATTCTTACATTCTTTCTAAATAATTGAGAAGTACCTCCTATTTCATGTGCAGAAGTTTGGTTTACACTTGTAGTTGTAAATGATTCACCATTCTGCTCCAAGGATAGAGGAGCAACCATAATAGTTTTATTACTTGATACCATTGCAACAGATTGAACATTATTGCCAGAAGCATTTAGCTTCTGATTATTTACCATTGCCGCCTGATATGTTACAGTACCCATATTGGCCAAAGGAACTAGTTGTCCATTTCCATTCGAAGGATCTTCACTAATCCATTCTGCTGATGTGCCAATTCCTTGATCATAAGAAGAATCTAGTGTTGTAGATATTGTTTGGGATTGAACCTGCTTATCCGATGAGTTTATAGTAAATGTTAGATTCCAGATTGAATTTGATGCTTCAGATATATTAACATTAATAGTAGAACCAATTGGAACACTTATAACATTTTGAGCAACAGCAGGCAGTTGTTCCCAAAAGATCTCTGCCATTGGTTGACCATTCTCTATTTGTTCAATAGTCCCCATTTGAAGCAGGTCTGAAGAACTTACTCCTCCCAGACCAATCCACTGTGCACCTAGTCCATTTCGTTGATTTGTTGAAATATTGGGAATCGTCCAACTACCAGAAATGCTAGTATAACCGCTATTAGAAGTAGGGGTAACTACGTATCCACTCCAATTTGCAGAGCCTTGCATATTGGATGGTAGGGTTATTGCAGTTGCAGTACCTTTCAGTTTCTTTCCTTGCGTTGACTGGACAAATTTCCTATTGGAAAAATACCTAGATAGAACATATTGATTGCCAGCAACATGCTGAAATAAATTTTTATTGGTAATAGACATAACTCCAAATCCTATTAATGCCACCAGTGAAAAAATCTGAATCTTTTTTAATACATTTTTCATAATTATATTCTCCTTGCTTCTAAAGTATAAAAAATATGTCGAAATAATAAAGCTTATTAGTTTTATTATATTAAGTTCAATACCACTGTACAATAATTAGATTATGGGAATTATGCTATAAATATCTTACTTAGGCAGCTGAAAGAAAATAAGAACTTATTTCGACTTTTTTTGTTAATCAATTTTTAATTATTTTACCATCAAACTGTCACAATAAAAATATATACTGAAAATAACAAAATTAAATGAAAGGAATTGGAGAAAATTATGGATCAGGAAATTATGAAGCCAGAATTTCAAACAAACGCTCAAGAAACAGATTTAAGTAAAGTTAAAATTCGCAATATTTTATCACAAAGATTTAAAAAACACGGATTTAAGAAAATTATCAGTTTAATATTATTAGCTGCAATTTGCTTCTGCGGCGGGTTTCTAACTGATAGGTTTATAATCAGGCATGAAATGAAAAATCGTTTTTACGGAATGCATAACATTCAGCATAATATATCTGGCAATTTTTATGGTAACAGAAGCACTAAATCCTTAGGTCGTAATAGAAAACAATTATCTCCAGCAAATAAGGTTCCATCACAAAATCAGCAAAATGGATCAACACAAACTCCATAATAAATATAAACTTACTTAACAAATCTTGAACTGTTTATGGAGCTTTAACATTGCGGAAGAATATTAGGATTTCTTAATGAACTTTGCTAAAAAAGTCATTGTTTAAGCATTTGAAATGCACAGTGATTGATAATTATTAAGAACATATAATAATACGAATTGATTGGCTTTTTTAGCAAAGTGAATTTAGAAATCCTTATATTCTGGAGTCACGTTAAAGCGCAATAAACAGTTCAAGGTTTGTTAATAGTAGAAGTAACTTTTTGAACTACGCCTATTTTTTATATAAGAACTTACCAAGAAAAAATAGAGGCACTATTACAACTGCAAAAGGCAGCACACTTGCTATTATTATTATTATCCATTTTATAATTTCAATTAAAAGTTTTACGGAAGTTTTAAATCCACTTGAAACCTTCGATAAAAGCGATACTGGTTTTTCCTTTAAAGAATTTATAGTCTGTACTTCAAGCACATCAATATTTATAGTTGAATAGTCTATTTGATCATCTAGCTTTTTAAGAGTTCCAGTTAAATTTTCTATATCATAACGTACATTGGCCAATTCTTTTTCAACCTGTATTGTATCATTTAACGATCCAGTTTTACTTAGAAGTTCTAAGAGTCTTTCCTCTTCAGTCTTTAAAGCTTTTAAATGTGCTTCAGTATCAAAATATTGATTTGTTACATCTTGTCCCGTGATGTTTTGGCTTACAACATTTCCCACATTATTCATATCAAGAATGAATTTATCAAAACTCGCCTTAGGCACCCTAAGTACAAGCTTTGCATTTCTGTTTTGACTTAAGCCACTTTCCTCAATCCTTTTCCCCGTGATATTTGAGCTTTCCACATATCCTCCAAGGGAATTAGTTTTTCGAATAATAGCATTGCTAGCCTCTTCAAATTTTAAAGTTTCAAGCTGTATATTGGCTGTTTTTATTACTTTTGCTCTTGCAGCTGCCACCACACTGGAGCTATTTGCAGCATCTGCCTTTCCAGTATCTGATGCAGATTTTTCACTATCCGCTTGATTTCCGCTAACAGAGCGCTGATCCCTAGATTTCTTTTCCCCCACATTTGCACTCTGCATACTTGAATTCTGTATATTTCCAGTGGAAGAACCTGATGAACTCTGTTTGCTCCCGCAGCCATAAAGTAAAAAAGAACTTATTGTAATGAATATAATTAGTACTGCAATTCTTCTTGAACTTTTCCCCATAGTATAAACACCCCTTAAAAACTTATTTATATCTCTATTTGATAGTATATACGTAACAAAAATTAAAATAGTTTCCATTAGTTTTAAATTTTATAAGAAGTGTTTAATCATGACGAATATTTACACTCCATTTATAAGTGATATAACTTTACGTCTTCCCTTTCTAGTACTTTCAAATTTTAAACCATAACGGATAATTTCAGGCATATAATAGTAATCATCTAATTCATATAAATAACCCTGCTGTTCTAAAAGCTCTGCTTCTTTATTGGTTAATTTATATTGTTCTAATTTAAAAGGCATTTGTTTAATTTGACTTTTTTCTAATTTTTCAAATATTTCTTTTAAATTCTCCATTTCTTGCTTTATTTCTAGGATTTTAGCTTTAGAGCATGGTTCAATCGAGTTTCTAATTGAAGTAGGAGTTAAATATCTATCTTCCCATAAACCTTTACTTTTTTCATTTTTACATTCTTCAGAAGAATATTTTAAAAATCTTACCACATCTCTTGGTTGAAGCTGACCCTTTAAATCAGATAACGCAGCCAATATCCAGTTAGCTGAATAACTTTCTTTAGAATTAACTTTTCCCAGTTTCACCCCCCATAATTTATTCAATTGCTTTATAATTAATTCTTGTTTATAATTCTCAATATCATAATCTTCTATTTTAAAATATGGCTTTTTCTTTCCATTTTCTATTTTTGAAATAATCCATAGCACCAATCGCAGTGCCTCTATATTAGTCCATTTTAATTCATAGGCTGAATACTGAACCCTAAATTGTCCAAAATTCTGTTCAATTGAATTCATTGCAAAATCTATTCTCGAAAAAATTATAATTCCAATATTACTATCTGGAATAGTTCTTATTTCATTTATTAAATTTTGAAGAAGAGAACGAAGTGCTATTTTTTCATTTTTATTTTCAGAAAGATTTTGAAATATATCTTCAATTCCATCAATAGCAAATATAATTTTTTTATTTTTACTTTTCAGATACTGCTGCAATTCTTCAAAAGATCTAATTCCTATACCCAAACTATTAAGCAATTCATTTTTCCATATATTTTTCCATTCAACTTCATTTTTATCTTGTATAGTCTTTATTCTCTCAGTAGTTTCGTTCATATTCTTAATAGAAACATTAAATTGAAGCTCTTTATTTAATTCTTCAATATTTTTTTTAATAAAGTCATAATTATCTACATTTAAAGGTTTTAGGAATGGAATAATATATGTCTTTGAATCAAGTATTCCTACATTCTCAATTTTATCAATAAAATTTTCCCACAAAATAGAACGAATTAATTGAAAATATATGAATGTTTTTCCAGAACCTTTAGCACCTAAAATCACTGCATTTGGAACTTGGTATTTAAATTTTCTAACCAAGTTTTTCATAGGCAATGTCACCATAAAATTTGATATTTCATTATTTTCTGCATATTCCATCTTATTTGCAAATTTATTTAATTCATTAAGAAAATTTATTTTATCCTTTTTTTCTATTTATCTGAAATTATAACTTCGTTTCCTTCTACCCATGATTTAACAATACTATCGATATTCTTTGACATCGTTGTTCCTGACAATTTTTTATAGATCATATCCATACCTTCAAGATGAACTAATTCCTCAGCAAATGGTAGGACTTGAAATTTAATATCGGCATCTTCTTCAATAACTTCAGAACTTTTATAATCAAAAACTTCTATTCCATCAAGAATTTCATTCTGTATTTTATCTATTTCTTCAATTGATAAAGTTTTCAATACCATAGAAATAAATATATATGGCTCGGGATACTTTATATCAATAGGCTCTCGATAAATTTCTCTTAGCAACGCATTCGTGCCTCTTCTTGATTGTAATGAAGTAGACGTTACATAAATTTTTCTTATTCTTGGGTCTAATAATAGTGGTGCTGAAAACTCACTTATTCCCGCACGTAAATCAACTAGAACCGCATCAACTTCAAGTTCTTCTCCTAATTGTGAAAAAAAATCTCCTATTATCCATTGCCTATCTGACATCTGTACAAGATTTTCTGGTGCAGCAGGCATATACATAATTTG
Source organism: uncultured Clostridiaceae bacterium (assembly GCA_963725425.1). Classification (GTDB taxonomy): domain Bacteria; phylum Bacillota; class Clostridia; order Clostridiales; family Clostridiaceae; genus Clostridium_I. The sequence goes on along the minus strand of CAVRYJ010000030.1, from coordinate 1,670 downwards.
ATTTATTGCTTCATAACCTTCTAAAACTCTATACGCAGGCAAAAAAAGGATCATTGTTCAACATTGCTATCTCCAATTGGTAGTAGTAAAACAGTATTCTTTTATTTTCTTTGCAACAAATTTTACTATTTCAGTATCCCAATCATCATTTTCATGAATTAAAGATAATGCATCTAATAAACTTATGTCTATATTAGAATTTTCTGCCGCAAGCCATGTAAAACCTGGTGCTTCAAATGTCACTATCCACTATTAAAAGTTTATATGGCTTTCCATCATCTTTTCTTAAAATACTATACGAATTAATCGTTGAAATCATAGATAAGGTTCTGCCAACTCCACCCTTATAAGAATGAAATGCAATAACTGGCTTTCCTTTTAAATCATTAGGATTAGGTTTAGATTTTCTAATTTCTTTAAAAATTGGTATGTATTCTTTTGCTTGATAATCTTCTATTTCTTGATATTTAACTTTAACAGCTTTATTTCCATAATCCAATCTAATTTCTTCATTATCACTATCATAATGATAACCAAAAATATCTTTAAGTGTCTCTTTACTATCACTGATACTTTTTTCCGGTGTGCCCTTACTCAGGCTTATTATTATTTCATCATAGTACACATCAATGTCTAGCCAATTTTTATTCCAACTCTTAACATTATATTTAAAAATCCTTTCTACATCTCTCCATGTATAACAACTAATCATAAAGAATCCTCCTATTTTAAAGTTTTTTATCTATCCATATAGCAATTTTAATCATTTCGTTCTCAACATCTTTTTCGATTTTATAATCACATTCTATGCCATATCGCCATACTTGATTATATTCTTGGGTTCTTGCCTTTTCACCATTTTTACAAATTATATCTGGTAGTTTAACATTTCCATAATTAAGCTGTTGCAAAATGTATTTTATATTATGACCATTCGAACCACTCAATTTTTCTTTATAGATACTATGTCTTTAAATGATCTTGTTGAATTTTTTCTGATTTTTTCTAGCAACAAAGCTTTTGTCCCACATTCAATGGCATAAAACAGTATTAATTTTTCTGATTTAGTCGTATTTGTTGTTGAATCATTTAATTTTTCTTTATATTTTGAATAATGAACTTTAAAACTTTTTTTTAATTCTTGTTTTTTAGCTTCAATCATAATTTCCACTCCATATAAATTAAAGTAACTGTTTTTATTATTTATTTAATCCTTCTATACCACGCTTCTAAAGCCTTTTCCCTTAACTTCCGATGCATCTATAATAGATATAAAGGCTTTAGGATCTTCTTCCTGAACTATATTTTTAAGCTTAGGGAGCTGAGGAAGAGACACCGCACAGTATACAACCTTTGTTTTATGCTTTGTGTAGGCACCTTCTCCATCAAAAATGGTAGCCGACCTATTAAGTTCCATAAATATTCTCTTTGATATTTCTTCTTCCTTACTGGTAATTATGAATAAGAGCTTTCTTCTGTCAAAACCCTTAAGTACCTTATCGAGAACATATGAACTTACATAAAGGTATATAAGAGTATAAAGGGCTATTTCAGCTCCAAAAAAGACCGCACCTATGCATATTATTACAAAGTTTATTGTAAGTGATATCTTTGCTATTTCCATATCCTTTTTTCTTTTCATTATAATGGATACTATATCGGCCAATGGT
>CAVRYJ010000029.1:0-6385 GCA_963725425.1 uncultured Clostridiaceae bacterium | reverse complement strand
AATATTAATAATTAATATTATTCATAGAGCTCCAGGTAGTGGACGTCTATGGCTTACCATAGGACCTATTGCCATAAACTTTGCTACTGTAACTCCTTTTTTACTTTCAGTTGCACTTTCTGGCATGATTCCTGAATGGAGCTTTAAATCTTTAGAGAACATAATTATTAATTTCATTTTGCTGCTTATTCCAGTTCTATTTTTATTTATGATTCCTTCATGCATGTCTATATTTGTATATTTAGTTTTAATAACTACAATAATGTATTTTTCAAAAATTAATAAGATAATTGTATTTTTAATGCCTGCTAGCGGCATATTATTCTTTTTATTCTTTATATCTAGAATTCCTAGAAGAAAAAAACTATAAAAACAAAATCTCCCTACGGTCGAGTATTAAAGTGATGTTCCATCAAACAGTATAGAATCACCTTTTAATTATCATATCCGAACCATATTTTATGCATAAAACAATAGGACTACCACTCTTTTCGTCAAGTTCCTCAAATGGAATCAATGAGGTTATTTTTCTAATAAGAAAAAGAGAGGACAGGCAGCTTTTGAAGCAATTAAAAATGCTGTTAAAGGTACTCCATTACTACCAGAAATATGATAATTGTTTTCGTTCATAAAGTTTGCTCATGCCTCGCATCTGCAGCCTATTTTTCTAAGGAATACTCTCCTCTACCAGTTCTATCCAATTGAACTTTCACATTTATTTCTATGTCAGCATTAGTAAAAACTTCATCCCAGTCAATGGATTTCCCTCGTCCATACTTTGCTACAGCATATTGACCTAGGGATAAAGCATCAACTTTATATTGATGTTTTAATTTATCTACAATAGCTTCACAAGATTGTTTAATAGTTTTTTCTAATTCAGTTTGGACTTCATCATTTATAGTAGTTTTACTCTGAAGTTTAGTATATATAGTGTTGGATACAATATCACCCATAAATTTTAAATCTATAACATACTTATAATGGTTTCCTTGTTTAGATACTGTTACCTTTCTTTTAACTGTAGCATAGTAATCCAAATGCTTTTCTGGACTTAATGCTAAAGACACTATTCCTTTTCCATTGGTGTCGCATAACATATTTATAGCTTTAGAATCCAACATATTTAAACTTCCTATCATTTTATCTTTTTTAAAAATGCATAATCCAGTTATTTTTAATTTTTTGTTTACTTCATCTATAGCTGGTAGAAGTATATTTTTGCCTTCAGCGTCTAAATTAAGAAAAATATCAGAAATTTTATAGTAAGTTGAAAAAAAATTAGAATATTTTGCGTTAATTAACATACCTTCAATGTAATCAGCTGAACTAGGATAACCAGTAATTTTAATTTTAAATATATCTTTTGGGAGGGGGTGGCAAACAGCTACGAAAGCGTTATCATTTGTAATCGGGTTCCCTGAAACGCATTTCTATAGAAGTTCCTAAGCCTTCTGTGGCCATTGCTTGACTATATAAGTATACTTTTTCCAAACCTAATATATATTGTTTGTTAGTTACAAGCTGTCTGTTTTCCCTTGTCTGAGCAGGAGTACGTCCTTCTCCAGTTTTTAAAGCAGAGGATATTTTTTCATCTTCTTCAAAGTTATAAACAGAACTTGGAGTAACAAATACAATATCTTTTTCTCCTTGCTTTACCAAGGTCGAACCAAAGCCTGCACTAATCCCCAAATCTTCTGCAGGCTGTTCGTTCTTTAAACCTGTGCAAAGATAGTAAAAAACACCTATGCAAAGTATTAGGATAAAATACTTTTTTTTATTCAAAATACTCTTCCTTTCTAATGTATATGTATAATACTGTAACTAAAATATAAGTAAGCATCGCAACTGTAACTTTAGGTATAATAAAGTTTATAAAATCGCTTCTTACTGCATTGTTAATATACTTAGTAGCTAAAAAAACAATAAAAGGATATATTATGATACAAATTTTTTGCCTCAAGCTTAGTAAATATACTGTTTAAACTTGTAACTACACCATAGTAGTAATTTGATATAAGGTTAATTACTACTAAAGACCATAAAACCATAAAAATAAATCTGAAATTATTTATAACAGGTAATTGTATAAATTTTGCTACAATTGGAACGGAAACTAAACTCTTAGGAATTATATCTATTCCTAAACAATAAATAGTTACAAATGTAAGCCAGGTATATATTAATGCTGTAATAAAAGCAGCTTTTAAAGCTAAATTTTGCTTATTTCCATCACCTAACACATAGGGATAAATTACCAAGTACATTTCCATTCCTGCATATTGATAGGTGCTATCCATGCTGGATTTTATTATATTTAAAATACTAGCTCCAAATATTGGGCATATATTTAAAATATTTCCCCTTATAATACCTACAACAAGTAATGAACACATAACTAAAGTTAAATAGAAGATAGTTTCATTAGTTCTACCTAATACTTTTAAGCCTTTATAAACTGGATATGCCCCTAAGAAGGTAATTACAATATATACTTTCAAGGGTGATAAAAAATTTATAATAAATATTCTCATTATATTACAGAGTCCGGCTATCTCCGAAGTAAGATATAATAAAAAAAACAATAATAAGAATATATTGAAAAAAGTGCCCAATATTTTCCCAAACACTTTTGTTAATAAATAGAATGTTTTGCTTAGGAAATTTTTGTATAAGTCCTGCCATGACAGCCACGTAGAGAGGATATAATATTCCTATAAATACTGATATCCATCCATCTTGTTTTGCATGTTCAACAACATCGTTGGGTAAACTTGAAGATACCTGATGCAATCATTGACCCTACAAGCATAAACATAAACTGGTTAGGTGTTATTACATTATTGCTTACCTTTTTCATTATTTTTTCTACCCCTCATATAACCTTTATTGTTTTTTCTAAGGTTTTTTCCTGAAATCAGTTTGTCTTATAGGATTATTATTAGGTATAGACTCTGGTCGTTTGTTCATTTTCCATAGGGATGCTCTCACTAAAATGTCTTTTAGATCCGTATATTTATTATTAAAACAATAGGGTACCCCAAAGCTATCTAGTGAATATAGATGAACCATAATTATATACATAGCTGCAATCAGACCAAGAGAACCTAACAAATCTGAAATTATAAGTATGGGAAATCTAATAAGTCTTATTGAAAGTGCCATTTCATAATTTGGAACTACAAAGGTTCCGATGGCTGCTATTCCAACTACCACTATAGTAGCTGGACTTACAATTTTTGCACTTATTGCTGCACTTCCAATTATAAATCCACCTACCACACTAAGAGTCTGACCTATTTTACTTGGCAACCTTAGTCCACCCTCACGTAAAAATTCAATTATCATTTCCATAGAAAATATCTCTAAGAGTGGCGGAAATGGGATACCTTTTCTTGATTGAATAATTGGAATTAGAATCTTTATGGGTATTAATTCAGCATTATACCTAATAAAAATTAAATATATAGATGGCAGCGATACCACAATTAAAACCGATGCAATACGTAATAATCTTATAAAAGATGAAATTAATGTTCTTTCGTAGTAGTCCTCTACAGCTTGAAAAAAATCCGAAAATATAGCTGGAACTATAATTCCAAAGGGTGTTCCATCTAGAAGTATTGCAATTCTTCCGTCTACCAGGTTTCCTACCACTCTATCTGGCCGCTCAGTGGTTAGTGCTTGAGGAAAAATTGTATATGGATATTTTTCAATCAGTTGTTCAATAGCACCAATCTCTTGAACTGAATCAATATTAATTGCACTAATTCTATTTCTTATGTCGCTTAAGATATCTTTATCAACAATATCATCTATGTACAGAATAGCTACATCAGTTTGTGTTCTTACCCCTAATATAAGAGTTTCTGTTATTAAATTTTTATCTTTTATACGTTTTCTTATCATTCCAAGGTTTATCTGTAAGTTTTCTATAAAGCCCTCTTTTGAACCTCTAATAGAAGATTCATTTATTGGTTCAGATACACCTCTTGAAGATACATTCTGAGTGTCAACTAATATAAAATCTAGAACCTTGTCAATAATTATGGCTGTTTTCCCTTTCTTTACAGCAATAATTACTTTATTAATATCTTTTTCAACATAGGTATCGCTCATATAAATATATTTTTCACAAAGATAATCGCAGAGTCTTTTATAGTTTAAAATATTTTCTTCAACATTGATCATTAGAGGCTTTAAAATATCTCTATCAATAGTATCTCTATTTGCAATTCCATTGACATACATAATAGCCGCCTTAACTGGATTGGTTTTTCCAATTAAAAGTCTTTTTATTATAATTTTATTGGTTTCGCCTACTTCTTTAGTCAGTATATTTATAATTTCTTCTAAATTAGAAGCGTTGTTATTCATAATTATTGCCTTCTTTTATGTGATTAAATAAATATCATTATTATAGTTATTTGTAAATGCTATATTTTTATTCAATTTATTGTTAATAGAATAAAAATATCCCCTGGTGATATTAACTTAAGTATTAAATATAAAGAAAGATGGCTAGTACCAGTGAGTGTATAAGTAATATTATATTGCATTTAATGGTACTAACTATCATTACTTGGAAAGTACATATTGTGACTGGAAAACAGGTAACCAGGTTATCTCGTTTCAATAGTTCAAATCCCTTTTTCTCCGCCAATACCAAAAGCTCTAGCAATTTATGCTAGAGCTTTTGGCAGGTTCTTTTGCTGAAAAGGGGGCTTGTGGCACCCTTATGACGACAAAATAGGAAACACTAAACGTGAATACATGATAATTATGTTTTTGGTAGCTTGAATTGGTAATAGATGGGATTATAAAAATCAATTTATTTATGCAGTAGGTGCTACATAAAATAAGAATAATACTAATTATACTTTATTTAGTATTATCCATCACACTTTTACACTCCCACTAAATCCTCATGCTTTATAGCTTGAGGTGGTTGCTCAAACCATTTATTATCAATTAGAATATCTGCTCCAGCTTTGCTATACTTCATATCTTCAGCAGTATATTTCACGTACTTAGTCTGTAAGTCACTCCTCATAGTGTCTGCTATAGCCATACCTAAACTACTTATTCCTGATGAAGCCAGTATTACAGAATGATTTAGCATAATTTTTCCCAAAAAGGTGCAACTGTAGAATCAGTTACATATGAATCAGAAGCAGAAGGAATTGGAATACCTTCATCTGTTAAGAGTGAAGTTAACTCGCCAATTTGTTTCGATGCTATATTTTTGCCTTCAAAGAAAAAATCAGAATTCTTTTTTTCTTTAGAAACCTGACCAAAGCTTGTGGTTAGTGCTCTCCCATTTATATTTGCATAAATAATCGAAAAAATGTGAGTTATTTCCTTTGTGAGCAAAGGTCTTTTTTCTCCAAACCAATCAAATATGAAACTTTGACTTTTTATATATTGAACCTCTTTAGTTACTTCTAATCTTGGTGCTCTAATAAAGATACCCTTTGATAATCTGAGTTCTGCTGAACTTTTATAAAGGTCAATGTATTCATAAATGCGTTTTGAAAAGAAATCTACAATGTCAGAACGTGCTATCTGATTTAAAATTAGAGTGTAATTATGCATTGCAACTCTTGACATAAAGCCTAAATATTGCAAATAGAAAGCATCAGTAAATAGCCGTGGAACATTTACATTTACATCGTTGTCTGTAAATCCATATGGTATAGGCAATTCTGCTTCATTAAATAAATTAGTTACTTCTTGAATATGTTGCTTTGACAAATCAAATGTTTGTTGTAAAATAGCACGAGTTTCTTCACATTCTACCCGGTTTAGATAATATTTAAGTACACATACTATCATAGTATCACTCATGTATGAATCCCATAAGCCTGTTATCTCTGATGAAATTAATGGTATTTTCTTTATATCGCTCATAAATATATACCTCCTGTATAAATAGTATTAATAGAATTAGTATTGACTTTTTTTATAAATTTATTAGTATTATTTAGAAATAATATGCTTTCCCAATTTCCTTATTTTCAATTTTATGATAAATGTAATAATAGTCCTATAAATGAGCAAAAGTCAATACAATATTTACCATTTAAAAACAAGCGTACTTCTCCTTATGCGACCTTTAAGGCTTTAAACACTTGATTTATAGGCACGCCTGCCTGTGATTGTTCATAAACCCAAGTATAAATGTTTTGATTAACTTCATTATTTGCGAGCTTCAAGCCTTTACTAAAAGTACAAAAAGATTCACTTGTGCCTGTGACGCAATAAAAATAGGTTAACATGGTAAGTATCCAAAAACGCTTGATTGCCTTTGCACTTCTAATCTGATATTTATCTAACCCAAGTTCCATTTTATTTTGACGGAAAAATATTTCTATATGCCATCTTT
>CAVRYJ010000028.1:0-48866 GCA_963725425.1 uncultured Clostridiaceae bacterium | reverse complement strand
TGCGGAATCGACCAGTTTTTCCTCTGGCGGCCGTTCCACGGCTCGGTCAATCACCGCACGCCGGTGGCGCGCCTGCACCATATCGGCGCCTCGACCCATCCCGGGCCGGGGCTGGGGGGCGGCTCGGGATATTTGGTGGCGAAAGCTCTAGGCTAGCTTGGCGCTCGTGGTGGCCGCGAGCACGGGAATTCGAATTTCATCCAGCATGTCAGACAGTGCCAATCTGGAACTAGACCTTCCGCGCCTGATGCGACAGGGCGACGGTCTCCGTCCTGTGCTGGAAACTGCTTCTGGATGCCGTCGTGGTGATGACCTCCGACGGCATCGTTGCCGAGTGGAACGATCGCGCCGCCAGCATCTTCGGCTGGTCGCGGGACCCGAGGCACCTCGGGCAGGCGATGGCCGAGCTGGATCATTCCTGAGCGATACCGCGAAGCTCACAAAGACGGAATTCGCCGCTATCTGCAGACCGGCAAAGGCGAAGTCCGGGCCGGCGGGCCGGAAGTGTCCGGCATCAAGAAGGGCGAGGTTTTCGTCGAGCTTTCGATTTCACCGATCCTGGATGAAGGCCGCATCGTCTTTGTCGGTTGCCTCCGCGATATCAGCGATCGCAACGCTCTGCGTTGGCTCGGCCGATCTGGCACGCGTGCGGCAGCGGATGGCGATGGGCGAAATGGCGGCGTCGATAGCTCATGAAATCAAGCAACCGCTGGCGGCGATCGCCACCAACGCCAATGCCGGCCTGCGCTGGCTGGGGAATTCGCAACCCGACCTGGCAGAGGTGCGTATTCCGTTGAAGCGCGTTGTCGACGACTGCCACCGCGCCGACGAGGTGATCAACGGCATCCGCCTGATGTTCAGAAAAAACGTTCCGGTCATGGTTCCGCTGGACATCAACGGACTTGTCCGTAACATTTCTGCCATACTTTGTCCCGATTGCGTTTGAGTATCAATTGCCATCTTAGTGAAATCAATACTTGCTGAAGTAGCTACATTTGATTGACTACTAATCATTGCCATTGCTGCAATATCCATAATAATAACCTCCTTTTTTCTAACTTACTGCTGTAAATTGTGACTTTTGCTAAAGAATATTTCACTTAATTATCGAGATTTAATCTTTCTTATTAAGTACTTGATGGATTTAAATAGTACTATGAAAAACAAAAAATCTAATATTCCTGCCTAATGGAGACAATCCTTGCCAAATTACTGGAATATTACTTATCTTTTGAACCATATTTTTTTCTTAACATTTTATTATCACCTAGTTCTTATTTATTTTTAAGTTTTAATGATATTACATATATTATTTTAAATACTATACATGAACATAATGCAACTATAATACTTAAAGCTAAAGTATTATTACCCTGATATTTAAGTTTATTTAATTCAATTCTTGATAAAAGAAACATCACAATAAACACGGATACGTACTTTCCAGCTTTCATTCTTGTAGAAATTATTGGTACATATACAGATATCAAATATAATAAGAAACCAATTATTAACGCCCCCCCAATGCAAGCGGTATATCTGATACCCATTCAAATGTAACTTTTCTAAAAATAGAAGCAATTATAAAAGACATATACATAATCACAGATATAATTATCCATATTTCACAAAACAATCTATATCTTGCCCATACTGGCACCTCTTCTTTAACTTCTAGTCTACATGCTGCTTTTATAACTTCTAGTATGTGCTCGTCCCAATATTTTCTATTCGCATGATTTATATCTTTTCTCATATTTCACCTCTTATTTTGCCTTTTCTCTCCAATCGTCAATCATATCATTACGAGCCGTATTTACACCCATAGCATCATTAAAAGCTGCTCCTGGTTTTGTAACATTACCAATTCATGGTATAAAACTTTTTGCTAGAATTTCCCAACTCCTCTTGATAAAGCTGCTTTCATATCACCAGCATATGTTTTGCCTAATTCCATATGCCTGCTCCTTACTAAAAAACGCTTTTGCATGTTCTGGATCTATATATATTTGTTTCATATTATTTCCTACCCTAGAATCCAATTCTGTAAATAAACTTACCGCATTACTTACTATTGCACTGATTTCTATTATTCCTGCACTGGCCTTTTGCCCTTTGCCATAACAATCAAACATAACATCAGATGCATGTTTTGCATATTGCTTTAACTCTGCTGAATTTAATAATATAGTCTCCATATTTTGCTGCAGTAGCTTTCACTAACTCGCAATCAATTTTTATTTGATCTGACATTTATATTAGCCTTCATTTTTATAAATATTTGAAAAAATGAAGCCATTTCTGTGGCTTCATCATCTGTCTCATCTTTTAATCCGATGACAAGCATCCTTAGCATTGGCCGATGCTTGTCACTGGATAACGATTTGTAAGCATCAAAGATGCTAATAAATCTGTTAATGTCAAAATAGCTATTAGTAATTTGAGTCTGTGTTTCTGAATTTTGTTGATGATATACCAATCCATTCTCCTTGTGTTTGTCCAATTCCATATGCTAAGTCACTTACAATTTGTTGTGATTCTTCAATTGATTGTGAAAATTTCGCTGCTAAACTTTCTAGTTCTTCTGGAGTAATTTTGATTAATTAATGCTTGCGTTATCAGCTTACAAATATTTTGCTAATTTAATTATCAAAACTATGATTAATAATATATATCCTATGTACTTTAACTTGTTCTGAGATTTCTTACTTCCCTCATGTTGTTCTGTTGTAATTTGTCCTTTAATATATAATTCATCAATATATTTATTTTTTTTCGCTATTTTTTTTCTTATAAAAAGACTATAACCAATAAGAAAAGCCAAATATGCCAAATATATTATTGTGATTGCTATATTTTGTTCCTCTTTAGGTAAATACATAATCATTGGCCCTGCGTTTATAAATGCAACAATACTTATTACAAACAATGCCCCAAATATACATCCATGCATAATAATATTGTTTTTAATTCTTTTATAATCTTCATTCATATTTTACTCCTCTCTGGGATTTTAGGTAGTGTAAAATTTTTTACACTACCTAACTTCAGCTTTGGCTTGTTAATTTCTTTCAGATCCCTAAAAAAAATTAAGCTATTATATTAATATCACAAATAGCCTCAATTATTATTCATAAACTAATTTTGAATTATTCCCTGCAATTCCACTAGTTTCTCCAGTTACCCCACTGCCATCTATTGATTCTGATCCACCTGGTATAGCTATTCCACTTATGGGTCCACCTGTGCCAGTGCTATTTCCATCCGCTACAAATGGTGTAAATTCACTATTAGAAATGCCACCACCATCACTTGCATCTGTTTGTTGAAACATTGCCACTATTTGAGATAAGCTATTCCCTAGTTTCGAAAAATGTTCTACATATGCATTTAAATTATTTACTGTCTGCGAATTCAATTCTTCCACAAATTTATTTTTTGAATCTCCTACCCATGAAGTACTTAGTTCATTAACATATCCATTTATTCTATTTAACATATCTGATATTTCTTGTGATTCATTTAAAAAGTTATTTGCTACTTGTTCAACTACATCTGATTGCATCATTATCTCGTACATAATTTTTCACCCCCATTAATGATTCTTAAGACTCATCAGCACTTTTCAGTGTGCTTACCGCTTTACTTAGCTCAGTAGCCGCACTATTTAAATTAGTTGTATATCTAGTTATTGTACTTTTCCAATTATTGTATTTTCCGTTAAATGCATCTGCTGCACTGCCATCCCAATTAGCATCAATGGTACTTACAATTCCATTTAATTTACTTGATATATCTGTTGATTTACTACTAAGTGCTTTGAATTTTGATGCTAACTTATTAAGTTCCTCTGTATCTATTTTGATTGTAGCATCTTGATTAGCTTGTCCTTGAGCTAAAGAAGCCTCCGTAGCATCTGTAACATCCATACTTTACACCTCTTTTAAAATATAATATTTAATATATAAGTTTTCCTAGCAGTTCATCTGCTTCTATCTTTAACTTAAAACCACTATCACTTTTAATACATTGTTTTATGTTAGCTATAGCTTTTTTTTCATTTTGGTTAAGTAAATAAAATTTAGCCCTTAGATAATATCCTTCTGCACAGTCTGAATCCAATTTTAATGCATAATCATATGCTTTTTCTGCCTCTACAATATTTCCTAAAAACATATAAAGTTCTCCCTTTAAAGCATAAAACTCTGGATTTTCTTCTGACATTTCTATTAATTGATCATAATATTCCAGACCACTTTCACAAGCTGTTTTTAGATTTTCATTGTCTTTTAAATATTTATAAGCTATAGCTAAATTATATGGTGCTCTTGCCAGGCTAGAATACTGCTTTGACTTATCCTTTTTCAAGAGTAAATCATAACATTCAGCTGCTTCCTTGTATCTCTTTTGGTTCATTAGAAGTTCACCTTTAAATATATAGGCTTTGAAAAAGTCGTTTTTAATTTGTATAGCTAAATCATAACATTCTAATGCTTTTTCATATTCTTTTAAGCTATTATAGGAAATTCCCTTTCTAGCATATATATCTGGGTTATCATCCTCTACTATAATTGCTTTATCAAACCACTTTATTGCTTCCTCATCTTCTTTACATGTATGTAGTATTACTGCCTTGTTTAAATATCCAATTGAAAGTTCAGTACTAATTGCTATAACCATATCTAAATACTCTAGTGCATGTTTATAAAATCCTATTTTGTTATAAACCTGCGCTATTTTTAAGTAAGGCTGGATATCATCTTCTGTTACTTTTGCTAGATTCTTATAAGTATCTATGGCATCTTTATACAATCCTATATTCTCTTCCACTCTCGCTTTTGAATAATACCCATCAAAATAATTTTTGTCCACCTCTATAAGTTCAGCATAACCTTTTATTGCATTGCCATATTCTTTCATTTTTTCATAAGCTAATGCTTTATTGTAATATGCTGATTTGTGTTCTCTATTAATGCTTATTACCTCTTCATAAGACTTAATTGCATCACTATATCTACCTTTTGAAAACATTATGTTTCCAATTTCACTTAATGTAAATTCGTCTTTAGGTTTTACCTTATGTGCCTTATGAAAAAGACTTAATGCTTCATCTGATTTATTTAGTCTAATTAAAGCTGCTGCCATATTTATTAATGCGTCAAAATTATATTCATCAAGTTTTAATACTTTCTTAAAATACTTTATGGCCAAATCATACTTTCCAAGAAGATTTAGATTTAATCCCATTTTTTTATATTTATTTATTTCTTTCAAATAATTACTCTCCATAGAAACACCCCCTCTACATTAACTCTCTTAGATATTCATCTTTTTTTATGTTTTCTTCATAGCCTTCATCAAGTTGTAATACTTTTTTAATATCTTCCACTGCTTTGGCTTTTTCATTAACTTTTACATAGAACTTTGCTCTCATAAAATATGATTCTGCTTCATAGCTATTAGATTCTATAGCTTTATTGTAATACCATATTGCTTCATCATATTGTTTTATCTCTCCTAAAAAGAATCCTGTATCTACCAATATTAGTCTATATAAATAATAATCATCAATAAGTTTTAGATCTACGAGTTTACTTTTTAACAATTTTAATGCTTCCATTATAATTTTATTTACATTCTTATTTGCCTTTTTAAGTGAAATATATCTGTAATAATCTGCCCTATAAGTCATTCTAGTTATACAATCCCTATCTATAAATATTAACCTGTCGAACATATCTTCAGCTTCTTCGTATCTTCCCATATCGATAAAAATTAAACCTAAACAAGAATATGTTGCATAGTTTTCAGGTTTCATTTCTATTACTTTATAAGCTTGCTCTGTAACCTTTTCAAAATCTTTTTCTTCATAATACAAATAAATTCTTGCTAAATATGAATCAATTTGTTTTGAATCAATTTTTATACTCTTGTTAATGTATTCTAAAGCTTCCCCATATTTTTTCATCTCAATTAATACACCTGATTTTGAAATATATGACGAATAATCATTAGTATCTAACTCTATTAACTTATCATAAAGACTTATAGCACGTTCATATTCTTTTAATTTTCTGCATGCTAGTGCTAAATTGCTTAAACCTTCTTCACTTTTAGGAAATCGTTCCATATATTTTTCAAAAAGTTCTTTTGCCTCATGATTTTTATTTAGTTTAGCCAAAAGTTCACCTTTAAAAAACCATCCCTGCCAATATATTTCACCTTTATTATGTTCCTCTAAATTCAATATTGAATCAGCATATTTTATTGTGTCATAATAATTGCCTTTTTTTTCGCTAATACCACCTTTAAAAAATATTGCCTCAGTATCTTCTTTATCCAATGTCAAAGCTTTGTCAAAGTATTCACCTGCTGCTATTAGATCACTCTGATGATATTTTATAATTCCTATTTTCTTGTACGGGTATGGATTTTCGCTTTCTAATTCAATAGCTTTACTAAAATTTTCAACACATGAATCTGTTTGATGTAATTCAAAATATGAATTGCCAAGATCAACATAGGTGGCTGCACACCTATTAATTTTTATTGCATGGTTAAAACATTCTACTGCAGCATAATATTTCGCTGCCTTATAATATTCTTCTCCCTCTTTTATATATTCTTCTTCACTTTTTTTCTTTTCAAAAAACATATGCGTTCTCCTTTTATAACACTTTTGCTAATTTACATAATTCATCATTATGTAATATTTTATCCCTATATTTTTCATCCAGTTCTAAACATTTTTTTATATCTTCAATAGCCTTGTCCCTACTACCAATTTGATTATAGAAAAAAGCTCTATCGTAGTACGCCATTGGATTTTTGTCATCTAAATCTATTGCATAATTGTGATATTCCTCAGCTTCTTCATATTTTTTTTCATCTGCTAGAAGTTTAGCTTTCATAATATATAAATGACAATTGAATGGAGTCTCCTCAATCAATTTATCATAATAACTCAATGCTTTTTTCCATGCAGATTGTGATTTATCAGTATTCCCTGCATTTTTATACCCAAGGTATACATTATATGGTGCTTTGGATACTATAGCGTATATTTTTGATTTATCTAAATCCATAACCTTCTTGTACCACTGTGCAGACTCTTCATATTTCTTTTCTGCCATAAATTCTTGTGCTACATTTACATATGCATTAAAATATTCATTATCTAACTCTATTGTTTCTTTATAAAATTTTAAGGCCTTTTCCTTATTCCCAATACTCTTGTATAATAATCCAATTCTATTATATATTTGGGGATTTTGTTTTTCTAGATTTTCAGCCTTTTCAAAAAGATCTAGTGCTTCTTTATACTGTCCTAATGACTGAAAAATAACACCTTTATTATAATAAGCTATAGCTGCTGTCGGATTGATACTAATAATAAAATCCATACATTCAAGTGCTTCCTTATATCTTTCCATTTTATTTAAAACATCGCATTTCCCAAAATATGCATCATTCTCTTCTTTATTTATAGAAATAACTGTTTCATATAAATTTAATGCATCGTCATATCTTTTTAATTCAACTTCTATAGATGCCTCAGCATAATAAGCATCTATGTATTTTGAATCTATTAATATTATTTTCTCGAAACACTTCAATGCTTCATCTTTTTCATTTATAAAGTTCAGTACTAAACCTTTGTTATAGTATGCTGGTATATATGTTTTATTATATTTTATAGCATCATCATAACAGCTAACGGCTAAACTAATATATCCAGCTTGATATAAAACGCTTCCCTTTTCACATATCAAAAACTCATCATTTGGTTTTATCTTAAGTGCAAAATCAAAATTTCTTATAGCCTCATCATATTTTTTCAATAAACCTAATGATATAGCTTTTAATATATAACACTCTACAATATTCTCATCTTCACTTATAACTCTATCAAAACATTTTATTGCTTCTTCGTATTGTTTTGATTTAATACACTTTATTCCAATATCAAAATAATTTTCTTCTTTGTTTTCATTTGCCATATTACCCTCACTTTAAGCATATTTTCGATTTAAATACACTAACATATATGAAAAAACTACTGATATAGCACCAGCTATAAATAATTTACTAATTGAAGCATCAAATCCTTTTACAATCAAAAATGCTGCATATAGATGTATAATGTATATACCTATAGATGTCTTTATATTTTTTATTAACTTATTCATAAGCCATATATATCCGAATATTAGGAATACTGCGAGAGCAAACAATGCGCCACATACTATTGATGCAGGTACTAATATAAGTATGCCTATAGTATTAAACGTATTATGTATTAATCCAGCTCTGATACATAAAATAGCATATGCTACTAAACCTAATAATGAAATTGGCAAGAAAATTTTAAGTTTTGCCCATGATGGAACCTTTTCATATACCCTATATCCACATAACGACTTAAGAACTTCTAATTTATGTTTTTTCCAGTATGTTTTGTTCGCTTTACTTTTTTCAGTTCTCATTTTTCACCTTTTATCACCTTTCATTTTGTATATTAATTTTTAGTCCCATATACATCTTCCATAAATGATTTATATGAAGCACCTATACCCTGAAAATCATTTTGAAGATTTATAGGTTTCGTTGCCTTTGAAATAGTTTGTCTTAATTGCTCTCCACTTCCTTTTATACCACTTGCTAAATTTTTTATGCTCGCAGGGATATCCTTTAAAGCAGTCTTTGCTTCACCAAGGTGCACACCTTTCCAATCACCATCTAATATTTTTGATGAACCTTCACGTATTACATTTCCTGCACTTTTAGCTCTTTCCATAACACTAGCAATTTTACCTGTCTTTTGTACATCTTCAACAACTTGAAATGCTTTTATTGCTTCACCTGTTTTAGTTACAGCTGCTTCTGGATCTGCAACAATGGCTACAACACCCACTATTCCATCTTCAACACCATACATTCCATTTCCAATTTTACTACCTTTTGAATATCCTGCCTCTGCATTTTTAACCATCTCTTCTTTATAATTTCCATCACCATTATATGCTTTATATATACCTACAATACCTCCTCCTATAGTACCAACCCCTCCTAATATACCAGATTCAATGTTTTTTAGAGGATTATAACCTTCTTCTTTACCGAAACCTTCCTTTGCAACCCCCTCGACTAAATCTGATAAAGCAAATGCTATTACAACCCCTCCAACTATTAAAGCTACTGGTGTTGCTGCAAGGCAAATTATAACTCCTGCAGCAAGTGCTGTAGCCGCCACTGCTATTGGATCTTCAGTTAAAGTTTCCCAAAGTGACTTAGGCTGTTCCGGTTTAAACGTATCACTTTCTGTGCTTTTCGCATTTTTTTTCAGTTCCACGAAATCACTTTTCACTTCTGTTTTTACATTTGCTTGCTCCTTACTAAAAAACGCTTTTGAATGTTCTGGATCTGTATATATTTCCGCCATGTTATTTCCTACCCTAGAATCTAGTTCTGTAAATAAACTTACCGCATTACTTACTATTGCACTTATTTCTGTTATTCCTGCACTGGCCTTCTGCCCTTTACCGTAGCAATCAAACATAACATCAGATGCATGTTTTGCGGATTTCCCTGTGGAGCTACTATCTAGCTCATTTACACTTGCCTTTATATCAGTTTGCATACTGTTTAGCTCAGTTAATAATTGGCTTACTTGTTTTGCATATTGCTTTAACTCTGATGAATTTAATAATATAGTTCCCATATTTTCGCCTCCAAACTTTTTTTAATCTATTTCCATTTTACTTGATAACTGAGTATCTGTATCCTGAAAAGAGTCCGCGATTTCAACTAATGCTTTATTTATTTTCTCAAAATGATCTGCATACTTACTTATTTTAGTTATTGTATCTGTTTCTAAATCCTGCATAAACTTTTCTTGGGTTGTTCCTTTCCAACTCTGATTTAAAATACCCTTATATCCATTTATTCTGCCAACCATAGCATTTATATTATTTGATTCCGAAGCAAATTTCGCCGCAGTAGCTTTCACTGACTCGCAATCAATTTTTATTTGATCTGACATTAATATCAGCCTTCCTTTTTCTAAATATTTGAAAAAATGAAGCCATTTCTGTGGCTTCATCATCTATCTCATCTTTTAATCCGATGGCAAGCATCTGTAGCATTTATGGATGTTTGTCACTGGATAACGATTTCTAAGCATCAAAGATGCTAAGAAATCTGTTAATGTCAAAATATATATTAATAATTTGAGTCTGTGTTTCTGAATTTTGTTGCTTGTTGTTTTAACTCTGTGGATATTTGTGCAAGTAATTGTACGTATCCTGTCATTGTCTTGCTCCATTGTTGATACTCACCAAAGAATTTTGTTGCTGATATACCATTCCATTCTCCTTGTGCTTGTCCAATTCCTGATGCTAAGTTACTTACCATCTGCTGTGATTCTTCACTTGATTGTGAAAATTTTGCTGCTAAACTTTCTAGTTCTTCTGGAGTAATTTTGATTAATGCCATTTTGCTACACCTCATTAAATTTTATTTTTAGAATGTTTCCATCCCAAATGTTGTTTTCTCTTAGAGTCGAATCCTTATCCAGCTTCTTGTCATCTAGATAAAATATAACTTTTTCTAGACTCTCATTATTAGTTTCATCTACGCCTAATATTCCAGGATAGACAAACTTCATAATGCTTTCTAAGCTCTCATCTAAGGGCAGATCGAAATCTGCTTCTCTGTTTGCTCTTTCAAGCCTAACTGTCACTATAATATTATTTATAATACTAATCACAATCACCTTCTATTAAGGCATCTTCAAAAAAATATCAAATCAGTATGCTATTTTTTCTCCTGTGCCTAACTCTTATTATTTAATTCATTTACATAATCCATAAATTTAACATCACCTTCAAAAGGTGTTGGAATTTTAATTGGAATAGGCCTCTTGTTAACTACTAAGTAGCCTTCCCCTTGCTTTAATATTTTCCTTGAATATTGGAAACCTAGAATTACATCGCTGAATACTGTATCAATATTTTTGTTAAAGATTATCCCTGTTTCACATGCTTTTATTGTCTTTTCAAGACCTTCCCATGCTCTTGTAAATAGTGACATATTGTCTGCAATTATTACATGTACTCCTATACCTTTACTATTACTAATTATCCATTCTATATCTGAATAACTTGCCGCACTAAATCTATCACTAAAACCAGAAATTGTGTCTATTACAATAATTAAATTTCCTTTTTCTTTTACAATCTGATTTTTAGCTTTGCCACCATAATCCATTCTAAGTTCCCTTAACATTGTCTTTCTCGACCTAACTTCATTCTTAATAATTTTTAAACTCTCAGCAAGCTGGTCCACTGTTTCTATATAGCTACTTACACAATCTAATTTTTGAAGGGTAAACATTCCAAGTTCTTCAGAATCAACTATAAATATTTTGTTGTTTTCTTTTTTAGCTGTTTCTGCTAATGTCATTATAAAACATGTCAAGAAGTTCGTTTTTCCACAACCAGACTCCCCAGAAATAAGCATGTGGTCTACATCTATAAGATTAATAAATGTACTTTCAAGGTTATCCGTATTTACGCCTACAGGAACTATATTGTTATAGTTAAACCCTTGTGCTTCATAACTAAGAAAATCATTCCCATGTAAAAATTCATGTAGTGGCAATATTTCCTTAAGTACAGGTAATTTTTTTACTTTTATCTTTGGATTTTTATCATTTATCTTTTCTATTTTTTCTCTTACTTTTTCACTCCAAGCAAATTCATCTGCCTTAACTGGAAGAGCAGTTTGAAACTCTAATACCTTTTCTTTTTTAAATAATCCTCTTCCTTTAAGTTTGTCTGGTACCATACCATTTATTCTGCCAAATATTTCGTTGTATTCTGATTTATCATTTAACTGATATGCAAGACTAAACGTTATGTTTTCTCTTATCTTGTTAGTTATTGAACTAATGGTAGTTGATGTATAAATAACATGCATTCCAAATACTTCCACCATCTCTTATTATCTTTACAACGTTGTCTAAGAGATCAGGGTATGTTGAGTTAAATACATTTAAGTTATCAATAACAAATATTATATGTGGAATTGTGTTTCCTGTTTTATGACGGTAATCTGTTAGACTGACGGTTCCAGTTGAAGCTAATAAAATTTTTCTTTCATCTATTTCTTTTATTAGAAAATTCAAAAGTTTGCTAGCTCTATCCATATCCTCCCCAAGTACTACTTCTCCCGTGTGGACCAAAAGACTAAACAAATTTAGCGCACCATTTCCACTATCTAAAATATAAAAGTTCAAGTCACTTGGTGAATTTTTTTCTATAATCCTAAAAGTATAGTTTGCAAAAATATGGTCTTACCCATACCTGATGACCCATACAGTGCTACATGATTTTCCTTTTCTATATCTACTTCAAAAACCTTTTGACATTGATTGTAAGGATCATCGTACATTCCTATAATAGTTTTTAGGTTTAAACTTTGGTTACTGGTAGCTTCACTTTCAATTTCCTCTAAATATATTTTATTTTCTAAAGGTGGAAGCCATGGTAGTTTTAATTCATAGTCCATGTTATCTTTGCAGTGATCCTCTATTGCATCTATTATTTTAGATAAATGTGTTTCATTTGTAGAATTTTCTTCTTTTATCTTCTCTCTCATGTCAGATCTAGTTCCATCTAAATTCACCATTAAAATTGGTTTCTCTTTTTTAATCATATTTTTCTTATACTTTTGTCCTGAAAAAGCAGATTGAATCAATTCATATATTATGTCGTGGCCAACTTTTATATAAGCTCTTCCTGGATTAGATATACCCGCTGCATCTGGCTTTCCAATAACAGCCCTACTGTCCTCAGTGTCTTGTACTCTTAGACATATCTTAAGGTTTGTGTTTGTCTCGATTTGTGGGTCAACTATACCTGACGGTTTTTGTGTTGCCAGTATTAAATGCACACCAAGACTTCTCCCAACTACTGCTACCTTTACAAGTTGTGCTATAAATTCTGGATCATTTTGTTTAAGTTGTGCAAATTCATCTACTATTATTATGAGATGAGGCAATGGTTCTTCGTGTTTCAATAATTTATAATTTTTTTGATACTCATCTATATTGTTATATCCTAACCCTGTAAGTATTTTTTCTCTTCTTTTTATTTCACTGTCAATTGCCGTTATAGCTCTGTATGATTGGTTGCCTTCAAGATTCGTAACTATTCCTACTACATGGGGCATAGTTTTAAATATGTTAGACATACTTCCGCCCTTATAGTCTATTATTAGGAAGTTTACATATTCAGGACTAAAATGAACACCTAAAGATGCTATTATAGTTTGTAGCAATTCACTTTTACCTGAACCTGTTGTCCCTGCTACAAGACCGTGTGGACCATGCATCTTTGAGTGTAAATCCAGATAAAATTTTTCTCCACTTTCCCTTATTCCAATTGGAACAGCTAAGCTCTTATCGGAGTTTGATTTGGCCCATAGGCTATCAAAATCAATTTCTTCTGGATTCATTATATCTAACTCTTCAAACAATGATATTGAGCTAGGAAGTTTATTTGAAAATGAATCCTTTTTAATTCTTAATGGTGCCATTGTCCTCGAAAATTCCATGAGTAATTTGCTATCTATTCTATCTGGTCTAAAATAAGTTTTTAGTGATGAATTTTGGATATTGTAACTTACCCCTTCGCCTTCATCTATATTTACTATATTAAGACAGCTTCTTGGTAAATTTCCTAACTTATCAGATAAAAATATTGTTGTTATTTCCATGTCTTCTTCAACAGTCAAAAGAAACTTCATTATAGCCTCATTTTCAATTAAATCCTTAGAACCTAATATAAATACAAAATGTGGAGTGAATCTATAGGTTTCATAGCTCTCATTACCCTCTAGTTTGTTTTTTCTTTCTGAAAGCACATCGTATAAATATGACAGGAGTTTATGAGATTCCTCTTTGGTTTTAGCCATAAATCTTAATTTTCTATCTTCATCCCATACATGAGGAAGCCACTTTGCCCACTCCCAATTTTTTGCCTCTCTGCTATCAAATATAGCTACTATCTTAACCTCATCTGGAGAATGATTTACTGAAATCTGAGTTATCATACTTTTTACTATCTCCAGTACCTTTTTCCTATTTCCAATTATAGCTGTGAGTTTATTTTCTTTTATATTAATACTAATTGGTACATTATCTACAAGATTATACTTATCAGTAATCTTATCAGTTTCTAAAAGTAATGGATCTTCTTCAAAAAGCTTTCTAGTCTCTGTCTTTATCTTGATGGGAAAATCCATATTTCCAAGGCCCACCCTAAGTTTTAAGAAATCCTTGTCTCCATAATTTCTACCCCAAAGTCTTATATTTGTGTTTTTAACTCTTTTATAACTTTCCTCAAGATCAGGGTTTTCATTTGATAAAACTAACCTCAAATGTTTTTCTGCTTTTAAAAGTTTTTTATCAATTTCTACCATGTAAACTCTGTATTTTATCTTCCTCTTCTTACTCTTCTTTTTATATATGATTTTTTGTCCAACATAGCTTCCAGCATAAACAACTACGCTTGCTCCCATACCTACTGCTAGGAGAGGACTTGACCCTGAACTTTTACTTCCAAAGGATGTAGCCAATGTAACTACTAAAAATGCAAGAGAAGGAATTACTGTCATCAAACTATATAGTGAAGGCTTAGTAGGAATCTCTGGTGGATTTACAATACTTAAATCATCTTTTTTTACCTCAGGGTAAATTCTTGGTGCTCTTTGCACAAATGGATACTCTTTAATAAAGTTCTCATCCACTGAATCTCTTTTTGTTATCTCTGAAGCTCCATATGCTACAATATATTCACCATGAAATTCTATTACATATCCACATATGTTTATAACATCATCTTTAAACAAAATTGCTCTTGTAACAATCTTATTATTTAAAAATGTCTTATTAGTACTATTTGAATCTACAAGAATATACTTGCCCTTATCCTCAAATATTTCAGCATGTTTTTCTGATACTTTTGTATCTTCAAATACAATGTCATTAAAACTGCCTCTTCCTATACTTAACTTTATATTCTCTTGCAAGGGTATAGTTACTACTTCTGACATCCTCTTTATTTGAAATGCCATAATACTAATACTACTTACGTTTTTAATACCAAAGTTAAAAATTTCACCATGCTCTAAAGTTGCCTGAACTTCTTTACCCTCATAGCCTATAATTTGAGTACTTTTTATAATCCAATTGTTTTTTTCAAGTTTTATTATTACTTTAATAGCTTCCGTACATTCAGTTTCAACATATACTTTAAATCTTTTTTTATTTCCTATAGATACATTTTTAGCGCTTTTATTTAAAAAAATTTCATTTAAATTTCCACCGTAATATATTAGTAATTTCATGTCCATATATTTTATCACTCACTTCTGTTATTCTTTTTATTTTAAATTGTTTTAAATCTTATTTTTAACTCCAACTAATATAACCGAAATGTTATCAGTTTCGCCCCTACTTCTAACAACTCTAACCAATTCTTCTGAAGCCGTCTGAAGTGTTTCATTATCAAAATCTTCATGATAATTTATGTTACCTAAAATATCATTGCTTTCAAGTTTATTGTAGAAACCATCACTACATATAATAAAAATTTCGTTTTCTTTTAATTTATCTCTCACTGAAAATACATCTAATTCATTTTTTACACCTACACATTGCATCAGTACGTTTCTTTCACTGCTTTCTTTTGCTTCTTTTAATGTCATCATGTTATTTCTAACTTTATATGCTACATAAGAATGATCTTCTGTTAGTTGAGTAATTTCATTTGTGATACTGTATATTCTACTGTCCCCAACATGAGCTATATAATATTTATCCTTGTATATAAATAGCACTGATAGTGTTGTACCCACCTTACTCCCTATGCTAATTCCATATTTAATTATATTTTTATTTATAACCATAATTAAATCAGTTAATATATACTGCAAATCGTCTTCCAAATTTTGTTTTAGTAAGTATATTAATTCACCTTCCCACCATTCCTTAAAACTTACAATTGCCATTTTACTAGCTACTTCTCCACTAGACAATCCACCTAACCCATCACAGACAATAAACATTCCAAAGTCATTATTTTCGTCTTCACCAATTTTCACCAAAATATTGTCTTGGTTTACCTCTCTTATATCCCCTTTGTCACTAATAGCTCCAGCCAATAAAATAAACTCTTTCATAGAACACCCCTAATTAAATTTAAATGTGTAACAACAATTAGACAGTTTTATAACATCATTTTCTTTAATTATATATAACTCATTACTTTCAAGTTTTTCGTCGTTTATGAAAGTACCATTTTTAGAATCCATATCCATTATGTAATAATTAGAATCCATTTTTTTCACTTCTGCATGTAATTTACCTATTGACCGATTATCACTGACATAGTCAACAAGTTCTGTGGATCTACCTATCTTAAATATATCTTTATTTATATATATTTTTTCAATCATTCCAGCTTTATTAGTGATTAAATATGGGAATTTCTCATCTATAGATTTTTTTGAATAAGACATTTCGGATACAATTTCACGTTTTGACATCTTTATACCATTTTTAGAACTTGGCGATTTACAATCTATTCCTTCTGCACTTTTGTTTGTAAATGCCAGGGCCGAAGTTTCCTTACTATTTCTCTTTAATTTATACATGTTCCCTTTTTTTATCCTGCTTAGTATTAATAAAACAGATACTATTATATCTGCTATCCATAAACCTATGAGTATTCCATATTTAATGTTATTATCCATTGATTGAAATAGCTGTAATTCTATAATTGTCCATGCTATTACTAGAAATTGAATAATCGATAAAATAGCAATATATTTAATGTTTAATTTATTATTCTCTTTTTCCTGTTTTTCTAACATTTCACTGTTATATCTACTCTCTAGTTTTTCTGGTTGTTTAATTGAAGTCATAATCATTTCGGTTTTGGGACTTAATAATTCACTAGGTTCAGATATCTGAGAGAATATTGGCTTATTTGCTTTTATTTGTTCATTTCGTACCTTAGATTCTTGTGATGAATCCATTTTTTTCTCATGTATTTTTTCACTGTTAATTCTTATACTTGCAGTTTGGGGAGTACTGCTAGCTTTAGTATCCCGTACTTCATGGCTAGGAGCTTGTATATTCTCAAGTTCACATTCCACTATAGCTATATTAGAATTGCTTGACTCCTCACTGCACCTTTCATAATGCTCACCATGATAATAGTTTTGCAAAAATTCTTTAAGTGTTAAAAAATCTAATTTTTCATCTCTAAGTAGACTTAATATGTCCGTTATAAAACTAGCGTTTTCTGTATTGTCAATAGTTACCACATCAACAATTAATTTTTTAACTAAAGATTTAAATTGTTCTTTTAAAGTATTCTCAAAAATATACTCAATAGGGATATATAAAAGATATATTTTGCCTAACTCATTATCCACATAAATATGTTCTGGTTTCATAAGAAAATTTTTGTTAGAAAATGAGTATTCCTCAGTTTTATTAATCCCCGCTAAAACATCAATCAGTATTTTAGAAAATTCTTCTACTTTTATAATTCTACCTTTCAAGTATTTTTCTAAAGGTATTTTATCCGTTATATCATATAAAATATCTAAGCTATCTTTAGTCATATTTATAGTAACTGCTACCAAGTTAACTAACTGGTTATTAATTAAGTTAATTTGATAGCCGATAGTTTTATCCATTTTATCCAGAGATAAAACAACATATTTTTTTTCTACTTTTTGTTCTGAAAAATTCAGATTCTCATGTTTCAACGTCTTCATCTCCTCTAAGTTAGATTAGCTTGTAAAAAACGTATACTCGCTATTAGCAAATACAATAATATCTTCATTTTTTATCTCATACAATTCATTACCATTTAATTTTTTGCCATTTACATATGTTCCATTTCTAGAATTTAAATCAACAACATAATACTTACCTACGTCTTTTCTTATTTCTGCATGTATTTTGCCAATGGCTATATTGTCAGATACATAATCTACTTTTCCTGGCATTCTGCCAATTCTAAATTTTGTTTTGTCAATATATATTCGCTCTAATATACCTGGCTTTTTGCTTAAGAGACAAGCTGTGCCCTCGTTCAATAGTTGAGTTTCAAATGACATTTCTTTTATTATTTCTTTTTTTGATGTTTTATTTGTGCCATTTATTTTTTTCGGCCTTTCCTTAATAAAAATTTGATCTATTTTATTTTTTATAATTCCGGTTTTTTTAACACCATTATTTTTAGTAAACCCAAATACTAAAATTAAATCTATAGCTATGACAACACCTATCACTATTATCATTATCACTCCAAAACTTCCAATCATAGCAATCAGCCCTATAATTCCTAGGACAATTAGCTGTAAAAATAAGATTAACACATTGTTTACAGCTACTTTTGTTTCATCTTTCTTTATATTGGTTATTTTCTTCACAGTCTCTTTATGTATTGTTTTACTATCAGCCCTAATAACATTATCTAAGTTTCCAGACTGATTTTTTATGGAATACTGATTTCCATCTTCCATACTACCTGTATCACAAACAACATTTATATCTTGTTTGTGAAGTTCCTCCATATAATTTTTAAACTCAACCATATTAAATTTATCTTTTCTTAAATAGATTAAAGTTTTTTGTATTACATTTTCAGAATCTTTGTCATCAAAACTTATGTAATCAATAATTAAGCTCTTCACTATATCTCTATACACAAGATTAGTATCTTCTAATACTTCCATTTTGAGTGGACAATACAATAGATAAACCTTCAAATTCTTCTCATCTATAAACAAAGTATCTATATTAACTAAAAATTTCTTTTCATCTAAAAAATAGTTTTTACACCCAATTAGGCAAATTGCTAGGTTTGCTAGTATAGTTATAAATTCACCCTTTCCAAGTGTTTTCACTTTTAAATATTTTTTAATCTGAGTTTTATTAGTAACGTCGTACATTAATTTTATGTTGCCATGAGATTCTGTAATTTCTACGTTCAAGGCACCTGACGTTGGACTTTTATTAATTATTTCTACTTCATAATCAACTATATCTTGTCTATTTTCCATATATGTTACTATATAATCTTTTGTTGAATCATTTTCAAATTCAAACTTCAAAGCGTTCTTATCCATTACTTTCTCCTACTCATATTTATTTATCCCATGACTACCATCTGTAGCACTCATAGCTTCCACTTATAATAAACTAGTATCCTCACCATGTTCTTCATCTAAAAGAACAGTACATTCACTGTCTCCTCCAGTTAGATCCATAGTGTCATATACATGCTCTTCTCTATTATTCCCAGTAAAAGAAGTGCCCACTTGATTACTAATATTTTCGTGGTCTACAATTATATTTTCTGGAGCCAGATGAATTACCTGCTTTTCACCTTCCACCTTTACAAAATAAAACATCAATATGCCACTTATTACCGTTCCTATGATGCCCACAATTATTTTTATAACATTTTGTAAAATAGCCACCCTACTTGAGCCTCCTACTTTATTACTTTACTAGTCCCTGACTTTTTAAATCATTATATTTTTGTTGTAAATTTATAAAATCCACATCATTATTATTATAATTTTTTGACATAGTCAGTTTATAATATTTGTTAAAATTGCTATAATTCTTTTGACCCTGCACAGTATTTTGCTGAATATACTGGTATAAAATGGCCAATTCCATATATCCTTTATAGTCATTAGGGAACATCTGTATTTCCTTTAAAAACACTTTTTCACTTTCTGTCATATTTCCTAAATATTTATATATAATTCCGAGTTTGTAATAAGAGTCTGACAATTGGCTTCCTGCAGCAATTGTGTTTTTGTAATTTTCCAGTGCTTTATTTAAATAATTGTTGTACTGTGATGGATCAGGTTTTAGCTGAGTTGCTTTGTCATAATATGCTTGCCCTAACTGCTCATATAATACAATGTTAGTTTTATCCGAGGAGGCCATATTAGCTTTTTCTAATACGTCGATTTCCTTATCTGTATTATTGTTTTTGCTATCACTAAACTGTTGTGGATTATCTCTGTATATACCAGCCAATGTAATGTATGCATTTATTTTAAAATTAACATCAGAACTAGTTTGTACATAGTCTTCTAGCTCCTTTACAGACTTTACGATTTCGTCTGATTTAGTTACATCCATTACCCCGAGTGCTTGTGCCACAGGTCTATAATATTTTAATGGTTCCAAGCCTTCCAAATTGGAGTTTTTTATCTTACTAAAGTACTTGTAGGAAGTGCTATAATTTTCATCTTCAAAGTAGGCCATTCCAATTTGGTAGAGCAATTTATCATCCTTTAATAATTTGCTATTATCAGATGTAATATATGTTTCAATGAAATCAATGCTTTGAGCTTGATCATTGTTTTTTAAGTATGCAGCTATAACTTTTACGTACGCATCCGGATTATTAGGATCCTTAGCTATGGCACTTTTAAAATTATCCACTGCAGAACTTGTATTTCCCTTATTTATTAATTTATTTCCATTATCAATCGATTGATTGTATTCAGCTGTATGTTCATTTTTTATACCAACTATTCCATTTACGATTAATGCCAGTGATAAAATAAAAACTACAGCTGTTGTTGAAATCTTAATTTGTTTTTTTCTCAATTCATCTTTATATTTTGAATTTAATTTGTGAATATTTTCTAAATCATTAAGTAATTCTTTAACTGATTGATATCTTAGAATTGGATCCTGCTGAGTACACTTTTCTATAATTATTTCTATTCCCTCTGAAAGCGATGCATTTATCTTTCTAACCTGTTTTATTTCAAAAGGCGGATCATTAGGTCCTTTACCTGTAATCAAGTGGTAAAGTGTTACCCCTAAACTATATATATCCGTTCTTGCATCTGTCTGATAGCTTCCATACTGTTCAGGCGCAGCATATCCTTTTGTTCCAATATACGTTGTGTCAAGGGATGCATCTTTCTTATATTCTCTAGCTATACCAAAGTCGATAAGTTTTATCTTACCTTCACTTGTAAGCATTAGATTGCCTGGCTTCATATCTCTATATATTATTGGATTTGGTTTTTGGTAGTGTAAATAATCTAGCACATCACAGATTTGCTTTGCCCAATCTATTACAGTTTTCTCGGCAAAAGCTCCCTGCTCCTGGAGTTTTTTATCAAGTGAAACTCCATCTATAAAATCAAGTACTACGTATATACTATCCTCTTTATCTATTATATCTACTATCCTTGGCAATGCTGAATGATCTAACCTTTTTAATATATTTGTTTCAGCCATTAAATCAACTTTAGGGCCATCGCCACTTTTAAAATTTTTATTTACTTCTTTTATTGCCCAAAGCTTTTGTATATTTATATCTTTTGCAAGATATACCGTGCTCATACCGCCTTTTCCAAGTATATCTATAACCTGATATTTATTTTCAAATAGTGTTCCAACTAGATTCACAAAATGCACCTCTCATCATAACCCAATATATTTTTTTAATTTCCATATGAAATTTTCCCCCGAACTCATATTTAGACAATTTTATGCAAAATAATAGTATTACTATTCGATTTAAATTTCGAGTTTAAATAAATAATAAATTTTAGTTGGAATATGTACTTTATTACATTATTTTTTTATATTTTTATTATTTTATTAAAATAAATTTGCTTTTTTATACAAAATTCCATAAAGTATATTATGTGGACATTGTACCACAATAACCCTGTAAATATTTATAATTCAATTAAACATACAATAAATAAAGCATTGTTATTAACTTAGGTCCTGCATTTTTCATTATTTTATATATAAATAACAAAATTGAGGAGGAAAAAATTTTGAACCGAAAAAAAATATCATCAATTATTTTAGCTTTTTTTATTATATCCAACATAATCCCAGAATCTATTGCTCTGGGTGATGTAAAAAGCAATAATAAAGTCAGTACTAGTTCACCATCTCTTGTGGATACAACAGTTCCTATAGCTAATTTTGATAACATAACTACCAATAAATATTATGATAAAGCAATAAATCCTGAAATAAATGTAACTGAAAGTAATATAAATTTAGCCGTTTCATATTTTGAAGTAACACAAGATGACGGAAGTTGTAATAAGTATTATTTTACAGATAGTAATGTTATATCAAATAAAATAAGCCAAAGTAACTCAACATACGTGCTTTCAAATATCATAAAGGATGATGGAAAATACTCTATAACTGTACACATAGCTGACCTAACTGGCAATACATTGTCTAGTGACCTAACAACAACATTTTACGTAGAATCAACTGATATTACTCCAGTTATTTTAGGAATAACTGATGGAGAAAAATTTCAAAATACAGTTACACCAACGATTTTAATAAGCGATGAATTTCTAGATAAGCAGGATGTGGGTGCCGGTAAGGCTATTAGTGCTACTTTAAATGGCCAACCTTATAATTTAACTTTTGATAGCAAAAATGCACATATGCTAAAGCTCATAGGTGATCCTATTTCAGGAAATACATCAATGCAGCAGCAATACAATTTAGTAGTTTCAGCTTCAAATAAAACTAATCCTACTGAAATTAAAACTACAGCAGTTAATTTTGTAATAGACAATAGAGCTCCTGTAATTTCTTTCAGTGATGCAAATAATAGAAACATAGAAAGCGGAAAATATTACAACGGTGTAATTGACCCAGTATTTAACATAACTGATAACTACAATGATACGAACTATAATATAACAATAAATGGGAATAGCTATAATGGTTCTATTTCTAAGAGCTCTAATGGTAATATTACATTTAGTGGGGATGAAATATCTGCCGATGGCACTTACAATATAGTTGCCACAGCTACCGATGAATCTGGTAATACTACAACGTATAATACTACATTTACCTTAGATAATACTGCACCAAGGATAAACATATGGGGAATTGATAATAACGAATATACAAATAATCCTTCTGTTGTGCCAACTATTTTTGTAAATGATACAAATACTGATTTTTCACAGACCAAATTTAATTTAACAAAAGATGGGCAAAGTATACCAATAAGTCCAACCTTTGATGAAGGTTTATATTACTTTACCCTGCAAGACGAAGGTAACTATAGCCTTACTGCTACCGCTGTTGACAAAGCTGGAAATAGCTCCACCACATCACCAATAAATTTTACTATTGACAGAACTTCTCCTATACTTAGTTTGAACTTTAAAGATGGTTCATATATTAACAAACCCTTTAAACCATCTGTTACATTACAAAATTCTAGCGACTTTTTAAGTGAATTATTAATTAATGGAGTTTCATACACTTCAAATGATATACCTGATTTTATGGATAACAAACAGTATCAAATCATTGCACAGGGCGAAGATAAGTCTGGAAATCTATCACCTCTGAGCACCTCAAGCTTTACAATAGATACAATAGCCCCTACACTTAATATACAAAATTTAATAGCAAACTTTT
The DNA here is from genome assembly GCA_963725425.1 of uncultured Clostridiaceae bacterium. GTDB lineage: Bacteria > Bacillota > Clostridia > Clostridiales > Clostridiaceae > Clostridium_I. The sequence goes on along the minus strand of CAVRYJ010000028.1, from coordinate 25,315 downwards.
ATTACAATAAAACTATAGATCCTGATATAACCAGTACAGATGTTAACCCACAGTTTTTTACAATGACACTTAATGGAAAACCTTATAATAATCAAGCAATAAATGCTGAAGGGAATTATGAATTAGTAATAACTTCTATTGATAAAGCAGGAAATACTAATAATAGAGTAATAGATTTTGTTATTGATAAAACAGCTCCAACAATAACAATCAAGGGTTTAATTAACAATGCTACTTTAACAAGCATAATTTCACCGTTAATATCTATTAACGATACTAATGCAGATGTTACCATATTGCTTGATGGGCAAGATTATCATGGTGGTCCTATTACAACTGATGGAAAACACACTCTCATTGTGGAAACCGTTGATAAAGCAGGAAATATTAGTACAAAGGTTATTACATTCTTTTTAAAAACCACACCACCAAGCATCTATGTGTCTGGAGTTAAAAACGGATCAACCTATGATAGTTCTATAACACCTGTAATCTCATTTTCAAAGGATGTTGTAGCCGATGATACAGTTATGACTTTAGATGGTGATACTTACACGCAAGGTGAGAAAATTGCATCAACTGGAGATCATGAACTTGACATAACAGCTACTGATAATTCGGGAAATAAAGCTACTAAAAAAATCAAATTCACTATAACTAGTACCAGCATAATAGCTGCAGCTATCCCTAAACCATTGGAAAAAGTTCTACCTTCTAAAATTACAAGTAGTAAACAAAATCTTTCTATAGTTTTAGGTTCAATTCTAGCAATTATAATTGGAGTTTTCGGTATCGCTTTATTTAAACTAAAAAGTATCAATGATAAAAAAGCAAAAAAAGCGATGTGGAAAAATAAATAGAACTAATACTTAGGCATCTGAAAAGAAATAACAAGTCAAAGATTCTGAGGATATTTTGCGGTAGACGAGGAGCCATTACCTTGCGCATATTGGGATATATAATGGTTATGGAAGGCGTTGCATACCATTAACAGACCAGAATACTGACTTGTTATTTCTTTGATGATGCCTTGATAAAATTATAAAAGGAGCGTAAGTAGATTGATTTAATCAAACCTACTTACGCTCCCTTTAATCATCTACATAAATATTCAGTGAAAAAAGCTTTGTGTTTTTTACCAGATACCTTATAATTTCAACTTTCTTTTTTCATATTCCTTTCATATAGCGCATACATAACAAATGCGACTACTGAAAAGAATACAGGTCCAATTATCATCCATATAGTAGATTTTATATCAGGATTTTTTTGAAGTAGCGGATCAATTATTGTAAACAAATTTGCAAAGAAAACTGTAGCCGTTACTACAACTACTGCGATTACGGCCACTGTATAGTTTTTATATATTTCAAAAGGTTTTATTATTTCTTTCTTCCTCTTAAAACCAATAAAGGCAATGGCTATAAACATATATGGAAGAGTCATAGCAACATTTGTCATTAAAACAATATATGAGAAAAATTGTGAAACTCCTTCCCCACCAAATGAAGTTAAAATAATAAATACAGAGACTAAACCACACTGAATCCACATTGCATTTTTCGGAATTCCATCCTCAACTTTTGATATAAATCCGTTCCATAACTCTTTTGGAGTTCCGTCAATCAATTGTTTTAGTGGAGAATAAATCAAAGTGAAAAATGCCCCTGTGTATGCTAGAAACATAGAAAGTCCAACAATTCTTGCGAAAGTGTGCCCTATAGATATTGACAAAGCTTCACTGAAACCAAAACTTGTCCCTAGCGAATACCCCAAATTTTGCATAATTATGTAGGAAATATTTGCTAAATTGATTCCGTTTAAATTTCCTAATTGTTTCCAATTAATGAAAACACCACACATAAATATTCCTGCAGAATACCCTACAGCAATAATTATTGCAGATATGATCATAGCCTTAGGAAAATTTTTCTCAGGTTCTTCAGTTTCATCAACTAAACCTCCCACTGCTTCTATTCCCCCATATGCAAATATGGCAAAAACTAGGAATGATAATTTATTTATGGTAGAATTATTCGCCGGATTCGCCGAGTTTGTAAAGCTTGCAATTGAGGTAATTGGCTGTGCAAGCTTTCCACCATGTACTATAAGAATAATTATTGCTCCTACAAGCAAAACTACATTTAAAAGTGCAATAGCTGTACCGCCTATTGATGTTACCTTACTTATTTTCTGAATACCCTTTGTGGCAATATACGTTACAGTAAACACAAATAATATGGCAAGTATTCCAAGCACTTTTGTGGAGGAAAGCCCTAAAATAGAAAAGCTTCCTGTCATATCCTTTCCAAACATTAGATTCGAAAAAGGAATCCAAATTTCAGTTGCTACACTAACCATCCATATTACATAAGAAGCATACCACATGAATGTTCCAATAAATGCAAACTTAGCTCCTATTGATTTTTCCATCCATGAATATATTCCTCCTTTTTCATTTTTAAAGGCTGCACCGTACTCTGCCATCATAAATGCATATGGTATGAAAAATGTCAGTCCTGATAATATGTACCAGGGAATGGCTGCATAACCCATTTTGAAAAATGCTTTAGCTATGTTGTTAAAACCAAAAACCGATGTAAAAACCATTAATATCAATGGTACCAATGTTAATTTCTTTTTATTTGTCATTTTTTTGCACTCCTGTTGTCGAAATTTTTGTCATACAATTAAATATTATATTCTATAAAAAAGTTGAAATCAATTTTTTTATAAAGCATCTTACTGAAAATGTCATAGCCTGCTGACTACTTATTATTAAACATGCCTAACTTCATATTATTTTAATACATCATTTGTACTTGAGTTAAGATAGGCAAATATCTTAGTAAATAAATCATGGGCTACGGGAGCTGCAACTTGACTGGCATAATACTTCTCTTGATCTGGTTCATCAACTGATATTAGCATAGTGATTTTAGGATCACTATATGGTGCCATACCCGCAAAGGATGACATATATTTTCCAGGTGCATATCCTCTAGTTGCCGGATCTGATTTTTCTGCAGTTCCCGTTTTTCCAGCAATATCAAGGCCAGGTACATCAGCCGCATTTCCAACTCCTGTTTTATCAGAAACAACCCGTCTTAGATATCCTCTTAAAGTTGTTGTGGTATTTTTATCTAATATAGTTTTCTCTCCTAGGTTGTCATAGGTTTTGTCCACAATTTGCTTATTATTACTATCAGTATGCTCAATTTTCTTCATAACATGTGGTCTAATCCAAGTACCACCATTTGCCACTGAATTAAAAGCTGCCAAGTACTGGACTGCTGAAACAGATATTCCTTGTCCAAAAGCTATATGAGCAAGATCTACATTATTTGTTTGATTTGCACTTCTTACTATTCCCGTAGTCTCTCCCGGTAAGTCTATCCCAGTTTTTTGCCCAAACCCAAATATTTTAATATATTTTAAAAGACTGCCCTTAGCTACTTTATCTATTAGCTGCTCTAGCTCCACAAAACCAACATTGCAAGAATTTTTAATTATATCTGAAAAGCTCTCAGTACCATGACCACTTAACAGCCAGCAGTTAATAACATTTTTATCTACAACTATACTACCAGGATCAAAGAAAGTTGTTGCATCATTTACAGCTCCTGTAATCATTCCTGTATACGCTGTAATTACTTTAAAGATAGAACCTGGTTCAAATGTATTCTGGACTGCATTATTCTTCCATAAATCATCTACTGGAGTGGTTGTCCCGCTTATGTTTACACTTGGACTATTGGGATTGAAATCCGGCTTACTTACCATAGCCAATATCTCACCATTTTTAGGGTTCATTACTGTAATAGTAACTGATTTCGCTGTATTATCCTTTAGAGCTTTTTCTGCTGCGTCTTCTGCATATTTCTGAATCTGCTCATCAACAGTCAATTCCACATTTTTTCCATCCACCGGAGCAACATATTGTGAATTCTCATATGGAAGCGCATTTTCTTTTCTATCAGTTTCTAACACTTCCCTACCAGGAATCCCTGTAAGTTCGGAATTATAACTATCTTCTACTCCTGATACTCCATTTCCTTCTGCATTTGTATATCCAAGTGTACTTGCCAAAAAGTTGTTATTTATATAATTCCTTTGGGTATCATCCGAAATGATAAGACCCTGTATTTTCAGTGCTGTTATTGCATCAGCTTGATTCTTGTCTATTTTCCGCACTAGAGTTGCAAATTCCACTGGATTACCCTGTGGTGACTTCATATATAGTATATTTGTAATTTTCTTTGAATCCATATTTAAAATAGAAGACAGCTTCGCCGTTAGCTCGTCCATGGATATGCCACTCTTTTTCAATGAAATCCTCAATGTATTCATATCTATATCTACTCTGTATGTAGCTATACTCACTGCAAGTTTATTTTCATTACGGTCAAGTATATCTCCTCTTTTAGCGCTAATTGTTATATCCTCTGTATCCTGATATAATTCCTTTGTTTTATAGAAATTACCATTAATATACATAACATAAAAAAGCCTACCTATAATGGCACTAAAAACTATTCCAAATATCATTAGTATTATTAATAACCGTTTAGCCTCAGCCATTTTATTGATATGTGGTATTTTTTTCAAGATAACCAATCCTTCCAAGTAAATTTCTAACTTTAGAAAATTTTTCAGCAAATCAAATGTTCATAATAATATTTAATCATATCATATTTAAAGTAGTTTTAAAATGGTCCCATATCCCAAAAATGTATCAAAAGTTAAAAGTTAAGAGAGATTTTTTGCTGACGCAGAAAAATCAAGAAAGGATAATATCCATAGATTTATCTACATAAATCTATGGATATTATCCTTTCTCATTTAACTCTTAACTTTTAACTTTTAACTGCTTTTTCGTCCCTGTCTATTCGTATCTGTTTGGATCTGCATACACTGGCATACCCTTGAGCTTGCTCTCTTGAACATTACTCATGGATTTTTTTATCATACATTCTATTATACCATCTGAATTTCCCTGCATGTTAGTACATCTACCATTTATACAGTCTTTGCAATTACTACACTTCAACTCTCTATTCTTAAAGTAATGGCTAATAATAACATCTAAATAAGGTCGATCCATTTTAAAGTTCATTCCTACTTTCATACAATCCCATCCCTTTTATATTTTATTTACGAAACCATTATGTATTTTTCGAAATTTTATATTTAATAACATGATTATAATTTGTAAACGTTTTCTTATAGTATTAAAACTTATATATCATGCACTCTCTTTCACTTATATTATATGCTTTATACCAATATTAGTAAAGGTATTTTTTTCAATTTTTTGATTATTTGGGATAATAAAAAACATAAATCACTTGATTTACCTTAATAGATTTTTCCGCGGTAGGCCGAGAAATCTTCATAAAATCTTAACTCTTAACTTTTAACTGCTTTATTTGCATGTCATTATATTTAATATTACATCATCTGCTTCTTTAAGTCCCTTTGTCCCAAGTTCACATAGATTTTTTATAGTCTTTTCAACATCTTTATCAATTATTCCATCATTTTGTGATATTTCTACATTATTCATTGCTAGCATTGATGCTTGAAATGCTGCACTTATACCCGTTGATACTTTAAGTGCGCATCCACACTTTGCACCATCACATACCATGCCTGATATGTCACCTATCATGTTTTTAATAGAGTATTTTATATTATTTAGTTCTCCACCAAGAATATACGTTATTCCACAACAGGCGCCAGTAGACGCAACCACACAACCGCATAATGCTGACAGCCTTCCAAGATTACTCTTGATATGTATAGCCACTAAATTACTAAGAGCAAGCGCTCTAATTAACTTTTCTTCTTCAATTCCCAATTTTTCCGCCGCAGCTAAAACGGGCAATGAAACTGTAATACCTTGATTTCCGCTGCCAGAGTTAGTCATTACAGGCATAGAACAACCTGCCATTCTTGCATCTACTGCAGCGGCTGTAATATACTTAGCTCGTACTTCCATGCTCTCATGAACTAGTCCATTTCTTACGTTTTCATAAAGGTTTTTCCCAACACCTAATCCATATTCATTTATTAAAGCTTCATCTGATAATTTTTTATTAATTCTTGCTCCATGAAGCAAGAATTTAATTTTATCAATAGAAATCTCATTTACAAACTTATATATATAATCAACAGTGATTTTTATATTTCTTTCGCTATTATCTAATTTGACATCTACCCTACCTTCTTCATAAATCTTTTTCCCGTTAACTTCAACTAGTGATATATTTGTATGAGTCCCACTTATAACTACTATTGAATATTCATTATCATACCTACATATAGCTTCAATATAAAGTTTTTCTGATATACCTTCCTTACGCTTAACCTCTATTTTTTTTTCTTCTATCATGTTTTTAGCTTGTTTTACATCTTCTATCTTAATATCTGAAAGTACTTCTAGTAATTTGTTCGAGTCACCAGCTATAGCACCAAGTGCCGCTACGATATGAAGTCCTACCATTCCAGTACCTGGTATCCCTACCCCCATACCATTTTTAAGTATATTAGTACTAGCTAATATTTCTATAGTTTGTGGCATTTTACCAAGTATTTCTCTACATTTCGCAGTTGCTAAAGCTACTGCCACAGGTTCAGTACAACCAATTGCGAGTACTACTTCTTTATGTAATAGTTCAATCATTACTTCATTCATACCTTGACACTCCTTTTCACAATTCTTTGTACATTCTGTATTGTTACACTTTTTTCTTTGTTTTATTTAAATATCTATTTGAAACCTTATTTTTCAATGGGTAACGTAAATGTAAATGTACTGCCTTCATCAACAGTACTTTCACACCAAATGATTCCACCATGAGCTTCTACTATTTCCTTAGCAATATAAAGGCCAAGCCCCATACTGATAAGTTCGTTGTCATTTCCTTTGATTTTAACGAATTTTTCAAATATTTTCTTTCTGTATTCATCTGGTATTCCAACCCCAGTATCCTTAACATATACATTCATCATGTTATCCTTGACCTTAGCATCAATTATTATTTGATCCCCAGCATTGGTGTATTTTAATGCATTAGAAACCAGATTGTTGAGTACCCAAGTTATTTTTTCTGCATCAGCATTAACCCTAGGCAGATCATCATCAATTTCATCATATAAAGTTATATCATTATCCTCTGACTGTTCATTATAGTTATTAGTACAATTCTCCGCTATACCAACCAATGAGCATGGTTTTATATCAAATAATGCCCTGTCAGACTGAATTGTAGACAATTTAAGCAAATTATTAACTAAATCCGAAAGTTTTTCAACTTCCTCTTTTATAGCATTTAGTGTACTCATCTGTTTTTCATTTATGGAACCCATCTTTTTTTCAAACATTAAACCCACTCCCATCATAATGGAAGTGAGTGGTGTTTTAAGTTCATGTGAAACAGTGGCTATAAAATCCGCTCTTATATTTTCAAGTTTTTTAAATTCTGTCATATTCTTTAAAAGCACAACTATACTTTTAATCTTGCCTTCATTATTTTTCACCACTGTTACCTTAATATTAAAATAATATATATCATTTTTTCCCTTTATATTTATTACCTTTTCTTCTTCAACATTATTACTTATAACATTGAAAATATATTCATAGAGTTCCACATTTTTTATTGCCTCTAGAAATTGTCTGTTAATAGTATTCTCTTCAGTTAACTGAAATAGATTTTCAAAAGATTTATTCAAAAGAAGTATTTTATAATTCTCATCTAACACAATAAGTGGATCACTTATACTTTTTACTATTGCAACGGACTTATTTTTTTCTGATAAAAGTTTACCCGTAGTACTCTCTTCAAACTCATGAAGCCTCTTGGTCATACTATTAAACTCACGAGATAGCATTCCAATTTCATCATCATTCACTACAGGTGCCTGTTTATACAATTCCCCCTCTTTTACAGATTTAATTGTTTCTGTAAGAAGATAAATTGGTTTTAATGATTGATTTGTTCTAATCATAGATACTATTAAGCCAAAAGTTGCAGCAACTGCAGACATAATAAGAATTAAATATAGAGAAAGCTGTGCATCAACTTTAGCTTTATTTTTTCCACTAAACATAGCTTTTTCATTAATATTCGTCAATTTGTTCAAATTATCTTTAACTCGGTTCACCTTTAAAGTTACAATATTATTATAATAAGCTATATTTTCACTGCCATTATGATTGTTTGCATAATCCTGAGATTGCGAAAACACCTTAGCGAAATCAATATAATCACTATTAATTTCCTGTACAATTTGTTTTTCCCCATTTTCTGTAATATTATTTTTTTCTATGTTAAACCATTTGTAAAATTCTTCATTTTCATTATAAAATAAGTCTATAGCAGGTTTTTTTTCGGATTGTGAATACTCTAGAATCGCCTTATCCTCAGCATCTATAGCATGCATCATGTTATTTGATGCGGATATACTTGTATAATTATATGTCATAAGCCCATCTATAGATTTTGATAATCTATAGATGTTAAAAGCAGAGATACTGCCAACCACAGCTATAATAGCCACTAGGAATATATAAATTGAACCAATCTTAAACTTTAATGTCTTAATATGTACCACTCCTAAAATAATTTATAAACATTAATCAAACTAGCTTAGTTTATTTCTATACCTATTATAATATTCCATGGACATTAAGTATATTATTATTTTTAGGCACCTTCAAAATAGACCATAATACTGACTTGCTATTTCTTTGATGATGCCTTATATAGATGCCTTATAGCAAGAATTATATATTCCATAAATTATCCATACCTTTTATCCTTATATTTTGTTATAATGATATGATGTATGATAAAAAATAATTAAAAAAGGGACGATGTTCTAAATGAAAAATAATTATAAAACCATAGAAAATGAATATGAATTTGTTGATAGCCTTGTGCTAATAAAAATATTAAAAAAAGATGGAACTCCACTTACTGCTAAAATAGATAAACTTGATTTAGGCAAAGTAAAACAAATGGGTATCTGGTTTGCAGAATGGAATAAGGATTTTAATAGTCACTTAGTTCAAAACATAACTGAAACTAAGATTAATGGCAAATCAGAATTTGTAAAACAAAATTTACAGTCCGTTATTATGGATACTAACTCAAAAACACCAATTAGATACATAAATGGAGATACTTTAGACAATAGACGGGAAAATTTAGAAATATTTAATAGGAACACAAGGAACGATCATGAAATAATAGATGAAGATACTGTTGCTATAATTTTAAAAGATAAATATGGAAAACTTGAAGCTAAAGCGCTTATTTCCAAAGAAGATTTATCAAATGTTTTAAATGATACTTATGGCTGGATATTTGATAAAGTCAATGGAAATCTTTGTGTAGTTACTAATACACCTCATGGAAGAGTATATTTAGACAAAATTCTTATGAAACCTGAAGAAAATTTTATAGTACATCATATAAATCTTAATCCTTTAGATAACAGAAGAGTGAACTTGGAATTAGTATCAATAGTTTAAGCTCTTAGTCACCATCAAGAAGGGCCAACACTTGTATTGGCTCTTTAAATTTATTTTATAAATATTTACCTAGCTTTTCATTACCTTTCATAGTATTAACCAAAGATTTTATTTCCTGATCCTTATTTTTATCCATAATTAACATCACGTCTCCTGCGTCAACTATAACCAGATCCTTAATTCCAAAACCTATTATCAGCTTTTCTTTTCCAAATATTGAGCAGTTCTCACTCTGTTCCAAAAATATGTTGCCATTGACACTATTTCCTCTATAATTGTCTATAAATCTTGATAATGAAGCAAAACTTCCAATGTCATCCCAAACAAAATTGCTCTTTATTACGTATGCCCTTCTAGTCTTCTGCATTATACCAAAATCAACGGATATACCATCTATAAGTTCATATTGCTCCCTTGTAACCCCCTTTTCCTTTTCAGTTCCTACTTCTTGATATATAGTCATTAAACATTTGTACATTTTGGGAAGATATTTTTCCATTTCCCTAAGGAGAGAGTCTGCTCTCCTTACGAAACCATATTTATACTATTTAACTAGTTAGAAAATTTCACAGTACTAGAAAAATCCTGGGTTATTTATGCATCTGAAAGAAAATAGATTAGCATACTCACTGGTTATTTTTTTTCAATATGCCTTATATAATGTATAGATATTAATATCTTAAATTGGAGTTAAACATGAAAACCGCTGCCATCTACACTAGAAAGTCCATATATTCCTCCAAAGGTGAATCCATTGAAAACCAAATAAAATCATGTAAAGATTACTTGCTTAGGGATAATATTGATAAATTTTTAATATACCAAGATGAAGGTTTTTCAGGTAAGAATATTAACAGGCCCCAGTTTAAAACCATGCTTAATGCTGCAAAAGAAAAAACATTCAATATACTAATATGTTATAGACTAGATAGAGTAAGTCGAAACATATCAGATTTTTCAAGATTAATTGATGAACTTAACGATAATAGCATTAGCTTTATATCTGTAGCAGAACAATTTGATACCTCAAAACCCATGGGCAGAGCTATGATGTATATAGCCTCAGTGTTCTCACAACTTGAACGTGAGACCATTGCAGAACGGGTAAAGGATAATATGCTAGAGCTTTCAAAGGGTGGTCGCTGGCTTGGAGGAAGAGTACCTACCGGTTTTAAAAGTACTGCTATAACCGTTTTTGACAAATACTTAAACGAAAGGACATTGTTCAAGCTATGTCCAGTAAAAGAGGAGCTAGAAATAGTTCAACTTATATATATAAAATATATTGAAGATAAGTCCCTTACCAAAGTAGCAAAATACCTGTTGCAAAAAAATATCAAAACCAAATTAAATAATGATTTTTCCAAGGTCACTATTGCTGGTATATTACATAATCCTGTATATGTTAGAGCCACACAGGATGTAATTTCATACCTTAACAAAAAAGGTCTCGAAACCCTTGGAGTTCCTGATGGAATTCACGGAATGTTATCCTACAATAAACGTAAAGGAAAAACTGGTCCCTATAGAGAATGTACTAAGTGGATATATGCTATAGCTAAGCACGAAGGGGTCATTTCAGGGGCGATTTGGATTGAAGTTCAGGAAAACCTACAAAGGAGGCGCAACTGAGTTAAAAGTTAAGAGTTAAAAATTAAAACCTTTTTTCGAATTGCTGAATAAAATAGGATTTAGGTGAATTTGTGTAAACAAATCCGCCTAAATCCCTATTTTATTGATTATTCCGCCTCAGCGGAAAATCTTCCATAACTCTTAACTCTTAACTTTTAACTCTTAACTTAAATAGACTGCTATGCAATTTCTACCTACTATGAAAAAACATTCTTTGCTGCAATCTTATTCAACTATGATTAGCAGTTCTCCTGCGCTTACCTGCTGTTCCTCCTTTACATTGATTGTCTTTATAGTTCCACTTACAGATGCGGTTACTCTAGTTTCCATCTTCATAGCCTCTACAACTATTAAGGCATCATTTTTTTCTACCTTATCGCCCTCTTTTACAAGCACCGATATTATTGTTCCAGGAATAGGAGATCCAATTTCTTTTTTATTGGCTACATCGGCTACTTTTATGTCAATTATATCTTGAATATTTCTACTGTTTTTATCTTTTATTTTGATTTCTCTTCTAAAACCATCTACCTCGAAGAAAAGTTTTCTGTTCCCTTGTTCATCCAAATTTCCTATTTTCACAAGTCTTATTATAAATCTTTTTCCTTTTGAAACCTCAATTTCACAAGTTTCGTTTTGTGAAAGTCCGTGGAAATAGATGTCACTTCCCATTCTACTTAAATCTCCACATATACTGATATATTTCAAATAACCTTCAAATACATCAGGGTAAAGAGCATAACTAAGCTTATCTTTCATAGTAGGTTCATAATTATATTTATCTTTTAAGTGTTTACCTATTTTATCAAAATCTTCTGGTTCTAGTAACTCTCCCGGTCTACAAGTTATAGGTTGTTCTCCCTTAAGTACTAGTTTCTGAAGTTTTTCTGGAAAACCTCCCATAGGCTGGCCCATCATTCCCTTGAAATATGTAACTACAGAATCAGGGAATGCCATGCTAATAGCTTTTTCATATATATTATCCTTCGTTAATCCATTTTGAACCATAAATATTGCAAAATCTCCCACCATTTTTGATGATGGAGTTACTTTTACAATATCTCCTACCATTTCATTTACTTGTTTATACATTTCTTTTACTTCATTAAATTTGTGCCCTAGACCAAAGCTTTCAACTTGAGGTTTTAAATTTGAATATTGTCCTCCAGGTATTTCGTATTCATATATTTCTGCAGAACCTGATATAAGTTCTGATTCAAATTTATAATATACTGGTCTTACTGCAGCCCAATAATCAGAAATCTGTTGTATTCCATATGAATCTATACCTGTATCCCTTTTAGTGTTCTTTAACGCTGCAACCACTGAATTTAATGCTGGTTGACTAGTAAGTCCTGACATACTGTTAAATGCCGTGTCTACAATATCAACGCCTGCCTGTGCAGCCATCATTACTGTAGCAACACCATTTCCAGTAGTATCATGAGTATGAAGATGTATTGGAATTCCAATTTCTTCTTTTAATGCTTTTACAAGCTTAAAAGCAGCATGAGGTTTAAGTAATGCTGACATATCCTTAATTCCTAAGATATGTGCACCTGTTTTCTCAATCTCCTTGGCTAAATCAACATAATATTTTAGATTATATTTTTCCCTTCTATCATCTAAAATATCTCCAGTATAACATATACAAGCTTCTGCAACCTTACCACTCTTTAATACTTCATCTATGGATACTTCCATTCCCTTTAACCAATTTAATGAATCAAAAATTCTGAATACATCTATACCACTTTCAGCAGATTCTTTAATAAATTCACGTACTACATTATCAGGATAATTTTTGTAACCCACTGCATTTGCTCCACGAATAAGCATTTGGAAAAGTACGTTTGGAATGTCACGTCTTAACTGTTTAAGTCTCTCCCATGGTGATTCATTTAAGAATCTATACGCCACATCAAAGGTTGCTCCTCCCCACATTTCAAGGGAAAATAAATCTTTCCCAAGAACAGAAGTTGCTTTCGCAATTTTAATCATATCCCTTGTTCTAACCCTTGTTGCCATAAGTGATTGATTAGCATCTCTCATAGTTGTATCTGTTAAGAGCAATTTACTCTGACTATTTATCCACTTTATAAGGCCAACAGTCCCCTGTGAATCAAGTATTTGTTTTGTACCACTTAATCCTTCTGGCACAATTATCTTAGGTACAACTGGTACATCATATTCTCTTTTATTTCCCTTAGTTTCGTTTACGATTTTTTCGCCAAGGAACCTTAATACCCTATTTTCTTCATCTGCCTTAGGTGCAACATCAATAAGGTCTGGGTTCTTGTCAATAAAGCTAGTATCACATTGACCCTTTAAAAATAGTGGATGATTTAAAACATTGATTAGAAATCCGATATTTGTTTTCACACCAGAAATATTTGTTTCCTCTAGCGCTCTAATTGATTTTCTTATACAATCCTTAAAACTATTGCCCCAAGATATGTTTTTTACTAAAAGGCTATCATAATACGGACTTATAACTGCTCCTGCAAAACCATTACCACCATCTAGCCTTATACCGTTACCTGAGCTTGTTCTATATACTTCTATTTTACCTGTATCTGGAGCAAAATTATTTGAAGGATCTTCTGTTGTAATTCTACATTGTATAGAGTATCCTCTTGGTCTAATTGACTCCTGAGAAGGTATTCCAATTTCTTCAGAATCTAATCTATATCCTTCAGCAATTAAAATTTGACTCTGAACTATATCAATACCTGTAATCATTTCTGTAATTGTATGTTCCACCTGAACTCTTGGATTCATTTCTATAAAATAATGGTTTCCCTCAGTATCCAGTAAAAATTCTAAAGTTCCAGCACTTCTATAGTTAACAGATCTAGCTATTTTTAATGCATCATTACATATTGCATCTCTCTTTTCTTGCGGAACAGAAAATGCTGGAGTGTATTCAACAACTTTTTGATGCCTTCTCTGAATAGAACAATCTCTTTCATGAAGATGTACGATATCCCCGTATTTATCTCCCAGTACCTGAACTTCTATATGTTTTGGTCTTTCAAGATATTTTTCCATAAACATGATATCAATGCCAAAAGCTTTTCTTGCTTCATTTTTTGCACTGAGAAAAGCAGAACCAATCTCATCTTCACTTCTTACAATTCTCATTCCTCTCCCACCACCGCCAGCTGCTGCTTTTAACATGATAGGATAGCCACATTCCTTAGCTAATCTTTTAGCTTCTGATACAGATTCAATATCCTTTTCAAAACCTGGAATGGTTGCAACTCCCACTGCATGAGCCGCAATTTTAGATTTTATTTTATCACCAAGTTTATCCATCATTTCAGCAGTAGGTCCAATGAATTCTATTCCTGCTTCTGTACATTTTTTGGCAAATTCTGCGTTTTCTGATAAAAAACCATAACCTGGATGTATTGCATCCACACCTTTTTTAATTGCAAGGTTAATTATTTCTTCAATATTTAAATAAGCTTCAACTGGACTTTTATTTTGTCCAACCAAATATGCTTCATCTGCTTTTGTTCTAAATAAGGAATATTTATCTTCATTCGAGTAAATCGCTACAGTTCTTATGCCCAATTCTTTACAGGCACGAAAAATTCTTATAGCAATTTCACCTCTATTAGCAACTAATACTCTTTTAAATTCGCTCATTTTTATCCCCCTACCTATTTTTCTCATTAACTAATAAAATAGCTTATTTTTCAGCAAAATGCAATAAGTTTTTATCATTTCATGCATAAAACAAGCAGTTTTATGAATTTATCAATTAAAAATGAATTATTTAAACAATTATCATTTCATTTTTTGTAAGGAGACCATCTGCCCTCCATACAAACATTCCACTATTCCAAAGATAGTTTCCAGCAATTAAAAAATCTTTTGCCACTTCTATATTTGGCTTTTCTACAAAACGCTCTACCCTGTAGGTATCTTCTAAGTTTACAAGCTTTTCTCCAATCTGTATATACCCATATCCTGTTTCAGGTGTTTTAGGCGTTATACCAATAGTTACAAGCCCTCTTTTTTTATTTACAGCCTCCACTGCTTGTTTTAACGTATCAATAAACGCTTTTTCATCTTCCACATAATGATCCGAAGGCAATACCATCATTACTGCATCATTATCTTTTTTCTTCAGCTTTGCAGCAGCAAGTCCTATGCAGGTAGCGGTCCCTTTATTTATAACATAGGTCTTGCTAGCCATTCTATTTTCTTTGATATTCTCTATATCACATGATTAACTAAAATTTTTCACAATCAAAACTCTCTATTAATTTCATTTTGTCTATTCTTTTGTATTTTTTAATAGCACATTCCCTCTTCATAGCCTCACTCTTAGTTTCGTATTTCTCATAATATACAACTTTAACCGGAAGCCTACACCTAGTATATTTCGCTCCCTTCCCACTATTATGAACTTTTATTCTATTTTCTAAATCATTTGTGTATCCTGTGTATAAAGTTCCATCACTACATCTTAAAATATAAACATAATTCATTTTTTTCTTCTCCAAAACTATATTATCTTAGGCATCTGAAAAGAAATAACAAGTCAAAGATTCTGAGGATATTTTGCGGTAGGCGAGGAGCCAAAACCTTGTGAAAGGGTTGGCTATGTAATGGTTATGCAAGTCGTTGCATAACCATTAACAGAGTTTTTCGTTTCAGGTGGAGTCTTTAGGCCGTAGGTCATCCATCTGAAACTTAGAAATCGTTATCTAGTGAGTACCATCTTCCACTTAATAGAAGATGGTACTCATCGGACAAAATATACCAGAATACTGACTTATTATTTCTTTGATGATGCCTTATCTATAGTATATACTATAAAAACCTCTGGTTATATTATATACTATAGTTAGACATCTTATAAATCGCAAGGGAAGTGTTAATATGCAGAATTCAATAGAGTTTCTAAAGAATATACCTATATTTTCTCAGCTTTCAACGGAAGCTCTAAGTAGTATAGTAAAACTTCAAAACATAAGAGAGTATAAAAAAGGTGATATAATTATTCACGAAGGAGATATTGGTGAAGCTTTTTTCTTTGTAAAGACGGGTAAAGTTAAAATATTTAAAACTTCTTTTGATGGAAGAGATATTACATTAAATATACTTGGTGAGGGCTCAATTTTTGCTGAAGTTACATTATTTAATGACATAGATTATCCTGCAACTGTTGAAGTTTTAGAAGACAGTGAAATTGGTGCTATTTTAAATGGCGATATTGAAAACCTTATTTTACAAAATAATGAGCTTGCTCTTCAAATAATAAAAATTTTAAATAAAAGATTATTCAGATCTCAAACTGCAGTTAAGGACATGGCTTTTTCCGACACATACATTAGGATAACCAAAACACTTATTGATTTATGCAAAAGACATGGAATAGAAACAAAAAACGGAATTGAAATTGATACTTCTATAACAAGACAGGATATAGCTAATATGGTTGGTACTTCTAGAGAAACTGTAAGCAGAGTAATGAGCGCTCTCAAAAAAGATGGGCTTGTTTTAACTTATTCCAAGAAAATACTTATAATTGATATAAACAAACTGCAAAAATCAGTGACAAATTTCAAGTGACAAGTGACAAGCTAAGTTGCTGAAGATTTTCTGCTGGCGCAGAAGAATCAATAATAAAGGAATGTTAGTAGATTTGTTTACAAATCTGCTAACATTCCTTTATATTTAATTGTTTTATTTTGCCCCAAGGCAAAATTTCATTAACTTGTCACTTGTCACTTGTCACTTGTCACTTGTCACTTGTCACTTGTCACTTGTCACTTGTCACTTGTCACTTGTCACTTGCCCCTATTTATTTTCCCATCATTACAGCTAGGTCCTTATTAGCGTCTCCACTAATCAAATTTAGATTGAAATTATCCTGTAGTACTTTTAAAACTCCTGGTGTAATGAATTTTGGTGCTGTTGGTCCTACATATACATTTTTAATTCCAAGACTGAATAATCCAAGAAGAATAGCTACAGCTTTTTGCTCAAACCATGACAATACAATGCTTAATGGTAGCTCATTTACTTCGCATCCAAAAGCTTCAGCAAGAGCAAGTGCTATTTTAACTGTTGAACCTGAATTATTACATTGTCCAAGATCTATATATCTTGGGATATCTGTTCCTGGAATTGTTCCGAAATCTATATCGTTAAATCTGAATTTTCCACAAGAAGTTGTAAGTATTATACATTCCTTTGGAAGAGCCTCAGCAAGTTCTCTATAATAATTTCTACCCTTTGTAGGAGCATCACATCCAGCTATAACGAAAAATCTCTTTATTTTTCCTTCTTTAACTGCACTTATTATTTCTGGTGCTATTGCCAGAACTGTGCTGTGATGAAAACCTGTAGTTAATGTTTTATCTGATTCCACATTTTTTATTGGTAATTCTAATGCTCTGTTAATTAATGGACTAAAGTCATCGTTTTTAATTTTATCAATGCCTTGAAGTCCTGCTACTCCATATGTCCAAAATCTATCAGAATAAGTTCCTGTGGTTATTGGCATTAAACAGTTTGTTGTTCCAAGTATTGCTCCTGGAAAGTTTTCAAACACTTGTCTTTGATCATACCAAGCTTTACCAACATTTCCTTTTAAGTGAGAATATTTTTTAAGCTCAGGATATCCATGAGCTGGAAGCATTTCTGAATGAGTATATATGTTTATTCCTTTTCCTTCTGTTTGCTTTAATAATTCTTCTAATGCATAAAAATTATGTCCTGTAACTAATATACATTTTCCTTCTATTTTATCCTGAGATATTACTACTGGTACTGGCACTCCAAGCTTTGATGTATGTGCATTATCTAATAGATCCATTACTTTTACTGCTGCTGTTCCAACCTTTAATACCATTGAAACATTTTCTTCAAGGCTAAAATTTGAATTTGTAAGGGTTGTATATAATGCTTCACTTACTATTGCATCAACTTGAGGATCAGTTTTACCAAGTTCATTTGCATGCATTTGATATGCTGCAACACCCTTAAGTCCGAAAATTATTGTATCTTGAAGACTAGCTATATCTGAATTTTTACCACATACACCAAATTTAGTACATCCGCCTACTGGTGTCTGTTCACATTGATAACAAAACATTGGATCTATTGTTTTTTCTTCTTTTTTAAATATATTCATATCTTTTAATCTCCTTTATTTCGTTTTTTTCAAGAAAATACCCAGTAAACACACAAGTCTATTTTCTTGTTTCTTTCCTTTACTAGCTTACAAACACATTCTATAGTAATTAGATAAAAGATTCTGTGACGCACATCACACTATTATAAATTTCAAAAATATGTCTACTATTTTTTTGTTTGTAACTTTTTCTTCGTGAACAATTATTTTATCTACGAGCTGCTCAATATCAGCTCTCTCAAGGTTTTCAAAGAGACGTAAACTCTTTATTTCCTCTCTGCCCATATTTTTATTATTTAATCCACAAAACAAATTTTTATCTAGGCTCTCCTTAAGTTTTTCTTTTAGTGCGTTTAGTAGCACTACCTCTTTAACAGAATGGGCTGTACAAACTCCGCCTGATATCTGACTGTTTTTGCATTTATACCCTTCGTATTTTAACCTATAATACATCGGAGCATTGCATTCCGCGCAAAATATCACTGAAGACAATAAATGCACCGCTGCCTTATGCCTATAGGATTTTCTCCTGGTTACAATAGTACTTTGAACCTTATCAAAAGTTTTTTTATCTATTATGCCATGATATCTATCCCCTAGTATCCATTCTTCCTCAGGTATTTTAATTATTTTATCTACCTTATAATTTACTTTAGCCCACCTGTGTTGTGCCATTATCCCTGCATATTTGGGATTTGTTAATATATATCTGACTGTGCTATTTGTCCATAATTTATCTTTTAAATTTGAAGGTGTATTTATAGCTTTAAAATTAAGGTAGTCTGCTATTTTTGGAATCCATATCCTCCTAGGTAAAGACTAAATATTTTTCTTACAACTTTTTCTGTACCATCATCAGCAATAACTAACTGTACATATTTAAGATTGTCTCTACATATTGTATTGAGCCTATAACCATAGGGTGCTTTGCTAGATATACATGAGCCTCGCAGCATTCTCTGCCTTAATCCATCTTTTGTTCTTCTAGAACAATCCTTTATATACATCTCATTTAGTATATTTTTAAAAGGTATTATATCATTGTAGTCTTCAATAGTATCCACATTGTCAAGAACAGAAATAAATCTTACACCCTTAACCTCAAAGTATTCTTCAAGATAATACCCTGCCATTATATAATTTCTTGAAAATCTTGAAAGGTCTCTAGTTAGCACCATGTTTACCTTACCTGATTCTATATCTTCTTTCATCCTTATAAAACTATCTCTATGAAAGCTAGAACCTGAGCACCCTTGGTCTTCATATATATCAATTAATTCATATTGATTTATCTTGTCATGTTTTTTTTTAGAAATTAGCCATAACTTAAGGCTATCTATTTGAGCCGGTATAGATTCCTGCTGTTCCTTTTTATCCGTAGAAACTCTTGCATAGATCCCCACACGCCATTGCTTCTTCATAGCTGTTTTACTGCTTTATGTTTTATTTTGACTTTGTTTTCCTCCATAGACATATCAAAGTGTTTTTCTAACTTTATCCTTACTATTTTTCGTAAAATTGTATTTAAGTCAACTCTTCCGCTATGAAAATGAATCTGGATTTCTTTTTTTTTCATAAAAAACTCCAAGCATATTATTATATATAACAATAATATGCTTGGAGTTCTTTTATTATTAGATTATTCTATGTAACCTTTTTCTTTATATCAGTTAGCCTATATATCTTTCTACAAAAATTCATAGCTTTTTGCCTCATAAATATATTCATTAATCTGAACATAACTATGGCAAGTATTGCTCCATAAACCGCGTCAAGAACCACATGTTGTTTTATAAATAGTGTAGATAATATTACTAACACATTTAATATAGTTACAATAATAGCTAATGGAGTATTTTTATTTTGCCACCCATATTCCTTGTATCATAAGAACACAATTCATCACATGTATGCTGGGAAAACAATTATAAGGTCTGTCCGTATTATATAAAAACCTTATTATATTTGTAAAAATATCATTGCCATAAAGATTCGGTCTTGGGACTGTGGTCTGAAAGAAAAAGAAGGTGATATATGATATTAAAAGACAACAAACCATGCTTACTATCATCCGTACGTAGGTTTCTTTATCTTTTATACACACATATAAAAATACCAACGGTACCAAGGCAAACCACATTATATATGCCATTACAAATTGTTTCACAAAAGGTATATATAAATCTAAAGTAGTTACCAGTGTCCTATCTGTATTTGCAAATGAATCTATAACTGTGTATGTTAAATTTAACACCAATATTGGCAACATAAAGCTCATCGCTCTAATGTTAGACAGTATTTTCTTCATGTACATCCCCCTCAGAATTAATTAGCTCTAAATATATATTTATCTATGGCTTTTGCAACACCATCTTTATCGCTAGTTTCTGTAACTGCGTCACTAATTTCCTTTACATGATCATATGCATTTCCCATTGCTATACCCATTCCAGCGTACTTTATCATCTCTATATCATTTTCGCTATCTCCAATTGCCAATATATTTTTTCTTTTAATATTATATTTATCAGCAATAATTTTTAATGCTCTCCCTTTACTTACATCCCGTCTTACTATCTCTACGTTATTATAACCTGTCCTAATAACTAAGTATTTATCATTTTCTAAAATTCTGCGAGCTTTTTCTATTTCCCTTTCATCTTCTATGATAAGGAGTATTTTTATTGGATTTACAACTAGTTTAAAACTTGAAATCATCTCAGCTCTTGGTCCAGTAAGAACTTCAACTACACCTATTTCTTCATTACAAACAGTTTTATAATATTTGTCAGCTGTGAATACAATTTTAGAATATGGTAATTCTTCTAGTTTATCAATTAATGCCTCATAATCATCTTTGGGAATAGGGAATTCTTCTAAGCTATTTCCCGTCTTAGCTTCCTTAATAACTGCTCCATTTAAAGTTATCTGCTGACCACTACTAATGTTTAAATCTTTAGTATACGCCTTTATGGATTCATAATATCTCCCTGAAGAAAGCACTACTTTTATTCCTTTAGACACACACATTTTTATTGCTCGTTTTGTTTCATCTGTAATTTCCATAGCTGAGTTTAAAATTGTACCATCTATATCTAATGCAACTAATTCATAATTCATAATTCATCCTCACTATCATATTTTAACGTCATTTTATCCGATGTACCGATAACAATTATAACATAAACTCTTATTCTGTACTATGCTTTAGGCTCTTAATCTTAGCTCTAACAGCCTATATTGTAACATTTTGGGTCTCTTTATTTATGGGCTCTATAAATACATTTTCCTCATTTATCTCAGGCAGTTCATCGTATATTTTTTGTTTATAATTTTCATTGGTTACAATGTATATATTTTCCTTATTCACCATAGACTTTATTCTATTTACAGTGTTTTTCAAAAAGCTTCTGTCATTTATTATTTCTAAAAACTGTTTAGGATTGTTTTCCCTAGACAAGGGATAAAGTCTTGTTCCTTTTCCACCTGCCAAAATTACAGCATACAACAACAAAAACACCTCAAAATGATCATTGTTCATATTATTATAATATGAATAGCGTTGTTGCAAAGTGATATTATTTTAAGATAACATTTAATATCTAAATAACGCATTATCTCTTTTGAAGCTATATGATGTATATGCTTATAAAACATTTGCTTTTCACCACTATAATTGCCAATCTATTCATTAATATCATTAATAGTCTGCCTAATTATGAAATTTAAATTTCTTATATAAAAAATATTGCAATTATTATTGCATTTGTGAGATAATAATTATAGATAAAAATACCAAAGGAGATGGATTTATATGTTATGGTTATTTGTTTTATTAGCTATAGTTTGTTTAACCTTACCTTTGTCAAATGACTCACCGTCAAAGGATGTAAATTTATACAGATATGGCAGCTTTATTCAACAGTATAAGATAAAAAATGTTGATAAATATAAAAATCTATAATTAATGTTTTATGTTACAGTAGAAAAATTAATAAAAGTGGGAATGAAAGTAGATTTATTTGGACAGTTCTACTTTCATTCCCAAAATTATCTTAACTTGTCACTTGTTAAGCGTCTTTATAATCTACATCTATTACTTCTCCATCTAAATTGTCATAGGCTTTAAAATTAGTTTCTTCTTTAGTATTATTCATTGTTTTTGCATTTGCATTTGCATTTGCATTTGCATTTTTTATTGCAAAATTAATTTTAAAATACTTCTTTAATTTCAAAAATACATATACTGCTATACCTGCTACAAGTAAAAATGGTATTGCATAAATAAGTAAATATCCAAAGATTACTACTACAGCCAAAATAGCTACTATCTTTAGAACCCCAGAAAAACTTTTTCCTACAAAATCCATTACTATCACTTCTTTCTATCCATATGTTATTAAATTTCATTAAGCATGTCTTCATTATAACACAGTTAAATAAGAAGGTATTGATTATCACTTAATAAAGTATTAATAATTTGTTAATTTTTATTCATATTTATTTTGTTGAATAAAGTTCAACTATTTTCAATATGACATCAACTGATTTTTCCATAGCAAATGTAGGTATAAATTCAAATTTTCCGTGGTAATTGTGCCCGCCAGTAAACAAATTAGGCGTTGGAAGTCCCATATATGAAAGTCTAGCTCCATCTGTACCACCTCTTATTGGATTTACATTTGGTATTATGCCCACTTCCTCCATTGCTTTATAAGCAATATCAACAATATATTTTACAGGTTCAATTTTTTCCTTCATATTATAGTACTGATCCCTTATTTCAACCTTAACCAACCCATCTCCATATTTTTTATTTAGAAATTCTGCTGTACTTAGAACTAATTTCTTCCTTTTTTCAAAATTGTTCCTATCAAAATCTCTTACAATAAATGCTATGTCGCTTTGTTCTACCTCCCCACTCATTGAAATAAGGTGATAAAAACCTTCATATCCCTCTGTATATTCTGGTTTTTCATTATTGGGTAAAAGGTTTATAAATTCCGTAGCTATATGCATAGAATTTATCATTTTGTTTTTAGCTGTGCCAGGATGAACATTTCTTCCTTTAATGTGTACTTTAGCTGTTGCTGCATTAAAATTCTCATATTCAAGTTCCCCTATTTCTCCACCATCTACCGTATACGCTAAATCAGCACCAAATTTTTCTACATCAAAATGATCTGCACCTTCACCAATCTCCTCATCTGGTGTAAACCCGATTTTTATATTACCATGTAGTATATCAGGATTTTTTACTAGATATTCCACAGCTGCCATAATTTCAGCGACTCCAGCCTTATCATCTGCTCCTAAAAGCGTTGTTCCATCTGTAGTAATTAATGTTTTACCTACATACTTCAATATTTCAGGGAAATCCTTAGGTGATAACACTATATTTTCTTTCTCATTAAGTACTATGTCCTTACCATCATAATTTTCTACAATTTTAGGATTTACCGCTTTTGCTGTCATGTCGGGGCTGGTATCCATATGAGCTATAAACCCTATGGTTTTATAGTCGCCCTCTACATTTTTAGGTAATACAGCCATAACATATCCATTGTCATCTAAAGATACATCTGATAACCCCATATCTTGTAATTCTTTCTTTAATTCCTTAGCTAAAATCAATTGTCCGTTGGTACTAGGCGTTAAACGTGAATTTTCATCAGATTTAGTATCATATTTAACATATTTTAAAAGTCTTTCAACTGCACTGTACATAAAATTTCCTCCTAGTTTCAATTTTTACCTTATTATAATTCATATTGCCTGTTAAACTCAAGCTAATTAGTAGTTATTTACAATAAGCCTTTAAATAATGGATTTTTTATTTGTATTAGGCATCTGAAAAGAAATAACGAGTCAAAGATTCTGAGGATATTTTGAGGTAGGCAAGGAGCCATTACTTGCGCATATTGATATATGTAATGGTTATGCAAGGCGTTGCATACCACAAAATATACCAGAATACTGACTTGCTATTTCTTTGATGATGCCTTAGGTTGATTAAATAAATTAATATCATTTAAAACTATGAAAAGGACTGGTATAAAATAGTTGAATCCATTTTAAGCCAGTCCTTAGTTATAACTAGTTATTTTTTCGCTGATACATTATACACTAAACTTCTCTACCTTTTCTCTTAAGTCTACAGAAGTTTTGTCAACTCTATCAGCATGGTTTTTCACTTCTTCTGCAGAGGCTAGCATTTGTTGTGACGACGCGGATATCTCTTCAGAAGAAGCAGATACCTCTTCTGCTACTGCAGAAACAGCTTGTACCTTGCTTAATATTTCATCCTTTGCAACTATAGCAGTTGTTATACAATTTGTTGCATCCTCCATTAAAGGAACAACAGCATTTACAGCATCTGCAATGTCATATAGAATTATAACCGTATTATTTGCGGCCTCGGCCTGCCCTTCAAGCATATTTCCAACACTTCCAGCTGTAACCTTAACTTCTTTTGTATCACTTCCAATAGCCTTAACTAGACTCATAATTTCCTTTGATGACTTTTGAGATTTTTCTGCAAGCTTTCCAACTTCCTCAGCAACTACAGCAAACCCCTTACCATGTTCACCAGCTCTTGCTGCTTCGATTGCAGCATTAAGTGCCAATAAATTTGTCTGTTCAGAAATACCATTTATTACATCTGTGATATTTCCTATCTTTGAAACTGCTCCAGAAAGATTATTAATTTTTTCTATAACTTTGTCAAAGGCCTCTTTAACATCTACAAGTGTTTGAATAAGAGCATCCACTTGGTTGTTACCATCTAATGCTTTTGTTTCAGCATTTTTCACCTCTACGGAAGCCTCATTAATTCTATCCTTGGTTTTATCTAATCCCTTTGTAAACTCAGACAAAAGATCAACAACATCAACTAAATCCTGAGCTTGATTCGTTGCCCCGCTTGCAACTTCCTGTATTGCACTTGAAACTTCATTAACTGCGGTAACCATTTCGCTTGATGTTTC
>CAVRYJ010000027.1:0-6957 GCA_963725425.1 uncultured Clostridiaceae bacterium | reverse complement strand
TGTAATGTGTTTGATGGAAATTTAGATAGCAGTATGAAAAATGGGATGGTTATTTTAGTAAATAATAAGGGTCTTATTTATAAAATAGGAAATAAAGATGAAACAAAAATACCTTCGGATTATGAAATAATAGACATAAAAAATAAATATATAATGCCTGGTTTAATAAACGCCCATGTGCACCTATTTGCAAGTGGAAAACCACTTGAAGCTGCAACTGGTGAAGAAATGCAAAAATTAATATTTGGATTTGTAAGAACAAGGCTTGGAAAAAGCTTTCTTAAGAAGAGTATGAAAAGAAATGTAATTAATGCACTGAATTCAGGAGTTACCACTCTTCGCTGCGTGGGGGATATTTTATACAATGATGTAAAAATAAGAGATGAGATTAATAACAATAAGTATTTAGGACCAAGGCTCATCGTTTCAGGGAATATGATAAGCATAACAGGCGGGCATGGTGCCCCAAATTTATCTTTAATTAGTGATTCACCCTGGGAAGGCAGAAAATGTGTAAGAAAAAATGTAAAAGCAGGAGTTGATTTAATTAAAATATGTGTAACAGGAGGCATTGCAGATGCAAGAATGCTAGGAGAAGCAGGAAGAGTGCAGATGACTGTGGAAGAAGTTGCTGCTATATGCGATGAGGCTCATAAGATTGGGATGCTTGTAGCTGCTCATGTAGAAAGTATGGAAGGTATAAGAATTGCTCTGAAAGGTGGAGTTGATACAATAGAACATGGCAGTGAAATGGATGATGAAATTATAAATCTTTTTAAAAATAATCCAGAATCTTTAAGGGGATATTCAGCTCTTATACCTACTCTTCAAGCAGCACTGCCAATTAATAGATTAGATAAAAATATTACCAAAGTAAATGATTTAAACAAAAAAAATACATGTATAGTTTGTAATGGAATGTTATGCGGCATAAAGCAAGCTTTGGAGGCGGGGATAAAGATTGGTTTAGGTACAGACGCTTCAATGACTTATGTTACTCATTACAATACCTGGAGGGAACTTGATTATCTTGTTAGGTATGCAGGAATTACTCCAAAGCAAGCTATATATCATGCGACAAAAGCAAATGCTGAAATTATTGGAGTTGATGAATATACAGGTTCATTAGACACGGGAAAATATGCGGACTTAATAGTGCTAGAAGAAGATCCGCTGAAGAATATAAGAACTCTTTCAAAACCAAGTATGGTTGTTGTACGTGGAAATATAATTGATAAACCAAAGCTAAAGAGAATAAAGAAGGTGGACGATATTTTAGAATTGGTATAAACCATAAAAATGATATACAGGCTTATTAAGTGTACAGAATTTTTGAATGTGCGTTAATATTTGTAACATACACTTAACATAAACTTAATTGTTTAATTTGCTCGGTTGTTATTATAATTAAAGTGTAATAACAATTTAATCTAATATTTTTGTACACATATGTAATAGAGCAAGGAGAATATATTATGGATATGAATTTTGTAAATCTAATTAAGTTTCGCGCAAAAATTCTTTCACTGCTAAAAAATCAGGTAAAACCAAATCTATTAAGACAGATTCACAAACCGGAAACTTTCTTATAAACAGTAATGTATTTAAGAACATTCCGATAATTAGAAGTTTTGCGCTAATTTGGTGTATATCATTTATACTCACTTTAATTATAGGTATATTAGGGTTATATACTAATAGTAAAAACCATAAAAATCTTGAATTAATGTATAAAAATTGTCTTGGAAAAGAAATTCAATTAGCATCTATTAATAATAATCTAAATGATTTAAGAGCTACTGTTAACGATCAGATAAACTCTCCAGGAGAAACGAATGTGATAAAAATAAATGATGCCAAAGCACAAATTCTTTCTTCTATAAATACATATAAAAAATTGGGAGAAGGCTTAAATATAAATAAAAGTTCTAATGACTCAAGCAGTGTGTTATTACAATTTTATAAGGATTTAGAAAAAAGCTGTGATGCTATTAGCGGAATTACTGCCACTAAAGGTGGAGATACTTTATTAGAAAGCAGTGCGTTTCAAACTGCCTATGATAATTTTATACTTCCGGTATCACAAGCGGTAAATATGAATCAAATGGATGCTTCACAAATATATGTCGAGACCAACAAAACATATTCAGATAGTATAATAAACTTTATAATCATATTTATTATCTCTATTATTTTGATATCCACAATTTCATTGCTTGTAATTAGGTCTTTAAAATCTTCAATTAACTCGTTTTTAAACATACTTTCTGTTCTTGAAAAAGGAGATTTTACAGTATATATTCCGGTAACTGAGAAACATGAATTTGGTATGATGAAGCGTGAACTATCAAATACGGTACGGGCAATAGCTGAAATATTAAATTCTATTAAAACAAGTACTGTATCAACATCAGAAAATTCTACGCTGCTTTCTTCCATATCACGGGGCATGGATATAACAATACATGAAGTTTCAACCGCAATTAAACAGATATCTTCAGGGGCAGTATCCCAATCTAATCAATTGATACAGACAAATAATACCTTTTCCAAATTTAGTGAAGAGATAGAAAGTATTGCTTTCCGTATAACTAATGTGGATGAAAAAACAAAACGCATAAACAACATGGCCATCAGCAGTAATGAACAAATGATTATACTTATTTCTGCAATGAACGATATAAGCAATTCGTTTGAAAATGTAACCAAAAAAATCGAAAACTTAAATTCTAGTATTTCAGAAATAAACAATATTACAAGTATAATTAATGATATAGCAGATCAAACAAATTTACTATCATTAAATGCTTCTATTGAAGCGGCAAGAGTTGGAGAAGCAGGAAAAGGATTTGCAGTTGTAGCAGGGGAGATAAGAAAATTAGCTGAATCAATCCAAGAAGTCTTCTAGTAATATAAATCAGTTGATTCAATCTATATCTAGTGAAACAAATTCTGTAGTAAATACAACAACAGACATGAATTTAACTTTCAATAAGCAAAGTAATGCAATAGAAACTTCAGTTACTACTTTTAAAGATATAATTACAGCTATAAATGATATTATTCCACAGATTGAAGAGATAAATAGTAACATAAGAAATTTAAATAACAATAAAAATGAAATTGTCGAAGCCATTTCTTCTTCTGCTTGTATTGCAGAAGAAAATTCGGCATCTACTGAAGAAATATGGGCTTCTGCTCAAGAAATAGGAGCCTCTTCTGAAAATGTTGCCGGCACTGCAAGGATGCTTCAGAAAAAATCGTCTGAACTTATTGAGAAAATTACTACTTTTAAATTAGAAAATTCAGACTTCGGGACATACCTCCCATCATCTTCAAAAAATTAGATACATTTTTGACGTAGTTCAAAATGAGACTGCTTGAGCATAACAAATCTTGAACTGTTTATTCCATTTAACGTGACTTCGGAATATAAGAATTTCTAAATTCGCTTTGCTAAAAAAGCCAATCTTTTCGTATTTTTTCATATGTCTATAATAATTATTAATCATTGTATTATTGATTATATAACAATGACTTTTTTAGCAAAGACTCATTAAGAAATTCTAATATTCCTACGCAATGTTAAATTCCATAAACAGTTCAAGATTTGTTATACAAGCAGAAGGTTATTTTGAACTACGCCTATTTTTTTTAGTATAAGGTATTTCAGATGGAATAGACTTAAGTTCTATTTCAACATCAGCAATAGCTTTAACTATGTTTCCATAATTATCTATAATTCTGCTGTTAAGTTTTTGTTTCAAGTAACGCTCGTAGCTTATTTGTTTTTTGAGTTTTAAATATTTTTCTTTTATATTTTCGTTCTTCTCTTCAAGTATTTCAAATCCACGTACAAGTTTTTTCTTTTACTAATCAAATCCTGATATTCTGGATTTGGTATAAAATATGCCTCATTCTCAATACCTTCTAGTAGTCCAAAAGTTTGGTTTATATCCTGATTTTCAAGTGCATACTTAAAAAAGTTTTCCTGTTTCAATCGGTTTAGAAGAAACTTCACTGCATCTATAGGAGTATATTTTACTAAACAATTCTTTATTATAGCCACCTCTATCAAAGGCTATTTGCAGTGTCTCATTAATATTATATTGTGACATATTTTAATTAAATCATTGCTTATTTTCCCACGGCAGTTTTTTTTTGGTCTCAAGCCTTCTAATCCATCTGCATTGTAAGAATTAATGTAATTGTAAAGTGTTTGATGGTTAATTCCAAAAGCCTCTGCTAAATCATAAATTCCAACAATATTATTCTTAACTATCGTAACAAGCGCTAATGCTTGATTGAAATTGTCACCACTCATATATTCTGCTAAAAGCACGTTATCAATATATATTTTTCTGAATGGAGCTTCATTGACTACCATAAGTTTTGAATTTATAGTTACGGTCCAATTCTTATTGCGATCAAGTCCTTTAATACTCTTCGTAGCCATTTTAAAACCTCTTTACACTATAATGTAATCAGTATAGTATATAATAGTAGATTTGTTAATGGAAACAAAATTCAAGAGTTTTAGAAAGCTATGCACATACTTATTTGCATTAATATCTATTGATATGATTCTTGTGGATAAGTCTATCTCATACTGGTAGCTATTTCTAATATTATACAATCTATTGTATTACCTACATTTATTGGATACTAATTTAAACATTTATAACTGGTAATTTACCAATATTTATAAATATTAAATTTTTGTGATCTCAAATTTATAAACAATTTTCTGCTTTATAGATTTTCAATTTTCATGTCCCGAAGTCTGAATTTATTATAAGGAGAGCGATATATATGGATTACATACAAAGAATATCGGAGATTATCGAGGAAAAAAGGGAAAGCTTTATTGATATTAGCGACAAAATTTGGGCAGTACCTGAACTTAAATTTGAGGAGTATAAATCGGCAGAATTATTGTGTGATTCCTTAGAAAAAGAAGGATTTACAGTTGAACGTGGAGTTGGCGGTATTGAAACAGCATTTATAGGCAGTTTTGGAAATGGAAAACCTGTAATAGCTATTCTTGGGGAATATGATGCTCTTTACGGCTTAAGCCAGGAAGGTGGCACCATGTTAGAAAAACCTATTATAGCTGGAGGAAGCGGCCACGGCTGCGGGCATAATCTGCTTGGGACTGGAGCACTTGCTGCTGCAGTCGCCCTTAGGTATTATATGGAGGAAAACAAGCTTGAAGGAACAATCCGTTATTATGGGATCTCCTGGAGAAGAAGGGGGATTTGGAAAAACCTATATGGCAAGAGAAGGATTGTTTGATGATGCTGACTGTGCTTTATCATGGCATCCGGATTTTGTAAACAGTGCATCTGCTTGTTCTTTTTTAGCAAATTTCAATATCTATTTTAGATTCAAAGGCAGAAGTGCTCATGCAGCGGCCGCTCCGCATTTAGGCAGGAGTGCACTGGATGCAGTAGAGCTTATGAATGTAGGCGTAAATTATTTGAGAGAACATGTAATTCAAGAAGCTAGGAATGCATTATGCAGTGACCAATGCTGGAGGGAAGTCTCCAAATGTGGTGCAGGCAGAGGCTGAGGAATACTTTGTAATTAGAGCACCAAAAGTATCTCAGGTAAGGGAAATTTATGAAAAAGTTTGTGATGTTGCCAGAGGGGCAGCCCTAATGACAGGCACACAGGTGGAAATAGCTTTTGACTCAGCGGTTTCGAATTATATTCCTAATAGTATTTTGCAGAAGCTTGCACATAAAAACTTTATGGAGCTGGGAATTCCTGATTACACGCAGGAGGATTTTAACCTAGCAAAGGATTTTCGTGCTATTCTTACGGAAGAAGAAATAAAAGCGGTAGGTAATTTAGATCCTACAAGTAAAAATAAAATGAAAGGGCAGGACATTGCATGTATGGTCAATGAATTTGACAGCTCAGAAAAGGTAATACCAGGATCTACAGATGTATCTGATGTAAGCTGGGTTATACCAACTGCACAAATTACAGTAGCCTGTGCAGCTTTAGGAACACAGCTGCATACATGGAAATGGGTTGCCCAAGGGGTTACTTCCATTGCTCATAAAGGTATGCTTCATGCTGGTAAGGTACTTGCGGCAACTGGAGTTGAGCTTCTGGAAAATCCAGAACTTGTTGAAAAGGCAAAACTAAAACTTAAGGAAAGATTAGGCGGTGAAAACTACGTTTGCCCTATACCCGAGAACATTAAACCATCTAAAACAAGCAGAGGCTGATAAACATTTTTAATATTTAGGGGGCTGTTGCACTAGCATTTTTTAATTGCTAAAAGCAGCCCCATTTTTATGCACTATATTTGATGTGCAGAAGTAAAGGTATTATTAATAATAGTTTGTTGAATTTTATTTATAAATTGAGAAATGGTTTTCCAATTAAAAAGGTGCCTCAAATTACTTTGAAACACCTTTTTAGTTTAACTATTTATTTTATCTGTTTTATAAGTTCAGCAGACTAAAATTGCAGCTTTTGCACTATCGTGACTTTTAACTACGTCTACAATTTTTGCAGCTTTTAAATCTTCGTTTGAAAACTTGCTAATTTCATCAATTGCTTTTTCTGCAACAGAATTTTCATTAGCCACCTTTGTAATGAACTCTTTTATAGAATCTATATCAAAAACATCTGTATTATTTTCAAGCATACTTTTTCCCTCCTTATAATAGGCATGATTAAAAATTAACTTTATAGTGTTTTCACCTAACCAATTACCCTCTGCCCTTTTTTACTAAGTGCTTAGCTCTTCGTATATATGTTGGGACAAGTGGGTTATTGTTATCATCTACAACTAAAATGTTTTTTATAATGGGTATCCTCCCCTTTGTTATAGATTTATGAAACTTCGTTTTTTATAATGGGTGTCTTCCCCTGAATCATTAAATTAATTGTAGCATATACCAGAGATATTGTATAGGAAAATTGGTTCCTTTGCCAGGG
>CAVRYJ010000026.1:0-6126 GCA_963725425.1 uncultured Clostridiaceae bacterium | reverse complement strand
GTATCCGGCTCGATGATGCGGGTGTCGTCGCCGCAATAGAGAACATCGCGCCGTGAAGCCCGCAGACCGATATTTGCGTTGTGGGCCATTTTGAAAATGAACGGCGAGCGCAAATTGTGCCAGCCAAGGGCGTTCTTTCGGTCCCCGGGGAATCTTTCTTCATCGTCCCACACGACGATCTTATTTAATTTCAGAGCTTCAGGCTCGACGGCCGCTCGGAATCCCTTCGAAGATTTAGGGAAGCGACTCAACACAACAACGTCAACGTCACGCAAGGCCGTCCTCCAAATCGACGATATTGTATTAATAGCATAGATCAAGTTCATAGTTCGCAATTTGCAATTAAAAATAAAACACATGCTTATATCTTGGCTTGCAGTTGCGATGTGTTTAATATAAAAAATCAATTACAAAATATAGGGAGGATTTTACAAATGGATTTAAATGAAATTTCTTTAGCTGTACAAAGGAAACGCTAAAAAAACAAAGGAACTAGTTCAGCAAGCTCTTGATGAAAAAATGAGTCCTGCAGAAATATTGAATGGCGGAATGATAGGTGCAATGGCAATAGTTGGAGTTAAGTTTAAGAATAATGAAATATATGTGCCTGAAATGCTTATAGCTGCAAGAGCTATGAGTGCAGGTTTAAAGATTCTAGAACCTATTTTAGCTGAAACAGGAATAAAACCCATAGGTAAGGCTATTATAGGTACAGTTAAAGGTGACTTGCACGATATTGGTAAAAATCTTGTAAAAATGATGATGAAGGGTGCAGGCATCGAAGTATACGATTTAGGTGTTGATGTACCTGATGAAAAGTTTGTAGAAAAAGCAAAAGAAGTAGATGCAGATATAGTTTGCCTCTCAGCGCTTCTTACAACTACTATGCCAGCTATAGGAGATGTTATTAAAGCTTTTGAAACTGCAGGAACTAAAGACAAATATATATTCATGATAGGAGGAGCTCCTGTAACAAGTGCCTTTGCTAAGCAGATAAATGCAGACATCTATACACCGGATGCGGCTACAGCTGCTGAAGTTGCTAAGGATGTCTTGTTAAAAAATCTTTAAATTAATAAATAGTTATATATGAATAAGGAGGAAATTGTAAATGACTAGAATATATAATAAGTTGGCTTATAACTCACTAAATGATTTTATATATGGTTCATGTCCCAATCCTGTAAGGACTAAAAGCGGTCTTATAATCGGTGGAGGAGAAATATATCCTGAAATCAATTTTACATTACCTGCAATGGATGTAAATGAAGCCACAATAAATGATTCATATAAAGTATACACAGAAATAATAAATGGTGTATTAAAAAGGGCAAAAGAATTGTATGCTCCTGGACTGGTAATCGAGTTTGAAACTTTACCTCCTTTTACACTAAATCCTAAATGGGGAATTAAAGTTAATAAAATAATTCTTGATGCAATGCATGAATATAGTGAAAAATATGGTCTTAAAACCGCATTAAGAGCTACACCTAATGATATTCGTGAAATTAACCGTCCACCTATAATGAGAAGCGGAAAAGTTTGGGAAGGAATGTTAGAAACCTTTGAAGGCTGTGCAAGAGACGGAGCCGACTTTATAGCCATAGAATCAACCGGAGGAAAAGAAGTTAATGATGAAGCTCTTATAAATGCAGATATACAAAAGGTTATATTTTCATTAGGAGTTCTAGGCTGCCGTGATATGAAATTTTTGTGGAAACATTTAGTTGATATTGGCAATAAATATGGTTCACATCCATCTGGAGATTCTGCTTGTGGGTTTGGAAATACAGCAATGGTACTTGCAGAAAGAGGCTTTATTCCTAAAGTGTTTGCAGCAGTAGTCAGAGTAGCAACTGTAGCAAGAGCTTTGGTAGCTTTCGAAATGGGAGCTGTAGGTCCAAGCAAAGATTGTGCTTATGAAGGACAATATTTAAAGGCTATTACCGGAGCACCAATAGCCATGGAAGGAAAATCTGCAGCTTGCGCTCATTTAAGTCCAATAGGAAATATAGCTGCATCCGTAGCAGATCTTTGGAGCAATGAATCCGTACAGCAGGTTAAACTTCTTGCAGAAATGGCTCCTATAGTATCTGTGGAAAATCTTATATATGACTGCAGATTAATGAATGAAGCAACAAAGAAGGGTATGGCTCTCCAGATGAGAGATTTACTTGTTGATTCTGATGCAAGACTTGACCCTCAAGCCTACGTATTAAGACCTGATGTTGTTTTCGAAATAAGCAAAGAACTTGTTAAAACTCAAGACCCATTTATAAGAACTAAACTTGGAGCTCAGCTTGCATTAGAAAAGATTAAGAAAGCAGTGAAAAATAAAGAAGTCTTCGTTGAAGAAAGAGAACTTGCATGGCTTGATATTATGGACAGTCAGCTTGAAGACATACCTGATAATGATATTGAATTCTATAATCAGATCAAAGATGATCTTGATATGAGCAAATTTTTACCTAAAGAATACGGTTTGGAATAGTATTTATTGCTTAGGAGCTGATACCATGAAAACAAAGATTGATATTATATCTGGATTCCTTGGTGCAGGGAAAACCACATTTATTAAAAAGCTTATTTCCGAAGAATATACAAATGAAAAAATAGTAGTTGTGGAAAATGAGTTTGGAAGAGTGAATATAGACAGTACCATCCTTAAAAATAGTGGAATCATTGTGGAGGAAATAACCTCAGGCTGCATTTGCTGCAGCCTTGCAGGGGATTTTATAGATTCTGTTATTAAGGTTATGACTAGATTCAATCCAGACAGAATAATAATTGAACCTACAGGAGTTGCTAAATTAAGTGAAATACTCTCAAGCCTCAGAGATAAAAAATATTCCGATATGATAGAGCTTAATAATGTAATAACCATAGTGGATATAAAAAGACTTAAACTTAGCCTCTCTTATTCAAAAGAATTTATTGATGATCAGATAAAAGCCACAAAGAGCGTAGTCTTAAGCAAAACTTCTGGAATTGATGAAAAAAACCTTCAGGAAGCAGTGGACTGCATAAAAAATATTAATAGCAGAGCAAATATAGTAACTCTTCAGTGGGATAGAGTAACTTCAAGACAGCTGCTTAACTCAGTAGAAAATATTAACGATAATAATCCATCTGACAGAAGAAAAATAATCTCTGCAAGGATTCATCATCATCCCCACCATGATGAATCTGAATTTACTACTTTAGAAATTGAAACCAATAGTAATTTTGAACGTGAAACAATAAAAAATATTTTTAGCACTTTAGAAAATGGCAATACTTATGGAAATATTGTAAGAGGCAAAGGTATATTTAAAACTTCAGATACACAATACCTGAAATTTGATTACGTGCCGGGTG
Source organism: uncultured Clostridiaceae bacterium (assembly GCA_963725425.1). GTDB lineage: Bacteria > Bacillota > Clostridia > Clostridiales > Clostridiaceae > Clostridium_I. The sequence continues at coordinate 2,769 of CAVRYJ010000026.1, read as the reverse complement.
AAATTATTTTTGAGAATTCATCTTCCCAAAAATGATTATAAAACAGGCATAATAATAATAGGTGTCCACTTAAACAAGGATAAAATTGTTGAGCTATTTGCCTCCTCCGGTAAATAGCTCATCTTTTATTGTATATAATTATTCTTTCTATTGCTTAAATATTTAATGATGCCTTCAGGAGTAGTCATAATGGGTAATACTTTGTTCTATACCATTATCTTCCTATACTGTCCAGGCGACAGTCCTTCTACTTTTTTGAAAACCTTTATATAATAACTTTGGTCGGCAAATCCCACGCAATGTGAGATATCTACCATTGAAAGTTTAAGATTTGACAAATATTGTTTGCTCTCCTCCACTCTCATTTTATTTAAATAGTCCCTAAAGTTTACTCCTGTTTTTTCTTTGAATAACCTGCTGAAATATGATGGACTTAAATATACGTGTTCTGCCACATCATCAAGAGAAATTCCTCTGTTTAGATTTTCTCTTATATAACTTGTAGCCTTCTGGATAATATAAAGATTATCTTGGTTTTCTATATTAAACATTGAATCTGTAAACCTCTCTAAAACCTTTACAATCCACTTACAAAGTTCCTCTACACTATTTATCTCTGCTACCTCCTGAATATACTTAAGGTTAAGTCCGAAAACCATCTCCAGATTTCCTCCGCCTTCTACAGCGGCCCTTGAAAGCATTACTGTAAGCTCAAGAACTCTTGCTTTTATTACTTCAAGGTTACTTCCATTATAAAAAAGTACATGTCCTAAAAGTTCATTCAATATGGTTTTTGAGCCTTTTTTATCTCCTATTTTCACTTTCTTAACCAATTCTTTTTCAAGCTCAACTGGGTAATACCTGGATATATGTTCTGAGTCTTCATTTGTTTTAAGATACTGTATTTCTTCATTTATAGCCGCCTGCTCCTGATAGAATTTTTTTCTATCATCTAGCCTTCTTATTTCTTCTTCCATAATACTTTTAGCTATGATATAAAGCATATTAGCCAGGTACCTTACTTTATCACAGTCCACCACAGGCACGTTTTTATATATTCCTGTAATAGTTCTCCACTAGAATTGGAGAGGTTATTAGTTCTTACAAGTTCATCAACGATGTATTCGTCAACTCTTTCCATATGAACAGGTCCTCCTATAAGACCTCCCACAAACTTTTCCTTTATAATTACAGGTACAGCCCAGTGAACAAGTCCACTAGGGCAGATAAAAATATATGGTTCTCCTATCTTCTCGGATTGTTTGCTGGCGTAAAGATGTGCCTTACTGCATACCCAGCTGCTGCCTTTCAATTCCTGAAATTTTGCACAGCATTTAAATCTCTCACCTTCTGAAAAAACAATGTTTCCATCTTCATTTATAAACATGCAGGTTATTCCTGTAACTTTATTATATGTCATAAGCTGTTCTTTTATTGAATGTTCATTTATTTCATTACTAAACAACATATTAAATCTCCTCTACTAAGAAATCTTTAGCAAAATATCTGCCGCATCATTTACTTATTATTTTAATTCCAGATATCTGATGTAATATATGAACAATACTTATAATCTAATTATATTCTAAGCACCTATTTAATTCTACTTTTTTAGACATGATGTCAACATATTACAAAATTTCGTAACTAAACACAATTGCTATAAACAGTAGATTTTAAGCTTCTGAATACATTTTCATAAATTAGTATACTGATCTTTCTTATTAAATTTAAACGTTGACAAAAACTACTATAAATCATTTATTATTGCTATATTAATTACATGAAATTTTATATATTTATATTAAGATATTAAAACATATAACGGAGGTAACTATAAATGAATTTAGAAGAAATATCATTATTAGTACAAAAGGGTAATGCTAAAAAAGTTAAGGAATTAGTGCATCTCGCATTAGATGAAAAAATGAATCCTGCTGAGATATTAAATGAAGGACTTATTTCTGCCATGTCAGTTGTTGGTACTAAATTTAAAAATAATGAAATATATGTTCCTGAAATGCTTATAGCTGCAAGAGCAATGAGTGCAGGAATGCAGATACTTGAACCAATCCTAGCTGAAACAGGTGTAAAACCCGTTGGTAAAGCAGTTATAGGAACAGTTAAAGGTGATTTGCACGATATAGGTAAAAACCTTGTAAAAATGATGATGAAAGGTGCTGGCATCGAAGTATACGACCTAGGTGTTGACGTATCTGAGGAAAAATTCGTTGAAAAAGCCGAAGAAGTTGGCGCAGATATCGTTTGTCTTTCAGCATTGCTTACTACCACAATGCCTGCTATTGGAGATGTAATAAAAACTTTTGAAGCAAAGGGCTTAAAAGATAAATATATATTCATGATAGGTGGAGCCCCTGTAACAAGTACTTTTGCAAAGCAAGTAAATGCAGATCGTTATACCCCTGATGCTGCTACCGCTGCAGAAGTTGCGAAAGAAATGCTTGTAAACAGAAATTAATCCTTATCACATTTGTTTTAGAGCCAATAATGAATTTTCCAAAAATTATAATGATCTTTAATAATATATAGAAAAGGAGTATTTAAATCATGGAAAAAAATATGAATGAATGGATATCTGAAATATTAAATTCTGATAAAAGATTTGTAATGCCTGTTATGACATATCCTGGTCTTGATATTATAAATAAGACTGTAAAGGATGTAATAACTAATGGTGAATTTCAATATGAATGTATAGCTGCACTTGCTAAAAAATATCCTTCCGCTGCTGCAGGAACTATAATGGAT
>CAVRYJ010000025.1:0-52804 GCA_963725425.1 uncultured Clostridiaceae bacterium | reverse complement strand
TTATAAATCATATTTTCCTTCCTACTAATATCTGTCTTATACTTTCGTGTTTTACTGATTTCATAATTTGAAGGCTTGATGAATGCTAGCTGTTGATTATTTTCCAAATACAAATAATTTTCTTCACTTTCATATCCAGAATCTGCAATGATTCTTTTGTAAATCCGGTTCTGTTTTTCCCGTAGGGTGTCTAAAAATGGAATTAGCATAGTAGTATCTGTACACTGTGGTCCAGCTGTAACACAAACAACATATTCTGCATCCGTTCCAAACTGGACATTATAGGCAGGTTTTAGCTGGCCATTTTTCATAGCATCTTCTTTCATCCTCATAAATGTAGCATCATGATCTGTTTTTGAAAAGCTATTTCTATTGCCCATGATATGAATGTACTGATTATACTGTTTCAATTTTGTAATGTACTTATCAAGCTGCTCTAATGTTTTTGAATTAAACTTTTTCGTTTACCACAACCATGGACAAAAACTATACATTCTTCTTTCTGTATCTTCTTAAGTTTTTTACGAAGTTTATTTAGGTGATAAATTTTAATTTCACTTTTATATAAAATTTTAATTCCAAAATCTTTTTCAGCTTGCAAAATAAATGCAGGAATTTTATCCATGAGTTTTTTCTGATTTTTAGTAACTGATTTTTTCCAAACGAAGGTGTACTTGTTGGCTGCCGCCTCAATCTTTGTACCGTCAATGAACAGATTTTCTAGAGAAAGCTCTCCGTTATCTGCCAGAAAGTCTGTCATTTGTGTTAAAAGTTCTTCAGCAACTGGTGCAAAATGAAGGCTACGAAATCTAGCTATAGTTGAATAAACTGGCGCTGACGCACTTTCTAAAAGATACATGAAATTAATATCTCGCTTGCATGCACTTGCAATTTTACGTGAAGCATAATAATGGTTCATGTACGCATATAACATAATCTTAAGCATCTGCCTTGGGGTTGGCTGATTTTTCCTTATACGGAAATAAGTCTGGTATAATTCTCTTAAATCCATCTCCTCTACAACCTGACTTAGTAACCTCACAGAATCATCTTTAGGAATCATGTATTCAGTATTTATTGGCAGTTTTAATTGATAAAAACTGTCATGAATGGTATAATTTTTGTGTGTTAAATTGTTGATTTTCATAAATATATTTTACACCTTTTCCCTAACTTTTTTAAGCTAGGGAATTGTTTTTTTTTATAAAAAAAACTGCTACACTAATTTCTTAGTGCAACAGCCCCCTCATTCTTATTCCTGTCAAATTCCAAACTTGTTTTACTGGTCTCATTTTAGGGTTATAATTACTATTTTTCATATTTGTACTTGAAAAAAACTTTTTAAAACCACTTGAAAAAGTTTTTTCGAAGTGGTATACTAAATTTATTAAAAACAACTTATAAGGAACTTTTAATAAATTTGAAAACGTTTAAACTACAAAACCATGGGGTAATAAATGTACAACTAAATTTAAAATAGGAGATGGCATAATGAAGTGGAAAATCAGCAATTCTTTAATATATGTTTTCGGTGCACTTAGTGGCCTTTTGTTTGGTTATGATACTGGAGTTATTTCAGGGGCAATTCTGTTTATTAAAAAACAAATGCACCTTGGTTCATGGCAACAAGGGTGGGTTGTTAGTGCTGTATTACTAGGGGCTGTTCTTGGGGCTGCAATTATTGGACCAATGTCTGATAAGTATGGACGTAAAAAATTGATTTTAGTATCATCAATTATTTTCTTTATTGGTGCACTTGGATCAGCATTTTCTCCAAGCTTCTCCATGCTGATTTTATCACGTATTGTTCTTGGTATGGCAGTAGGTGCTTCATCTGCTCTAATTCCAACATACTTAGCTGAATTATCACCTGCAGAAAAACGTGGATCTGTGTCAAGTTTGTTCCAGCTAATGGTAATGAGTGGTATTTTATTAGCCTACATAACTAACTATAGTTTTTCCGGTTTGTATATTGGCTGGCGTTGGATGCTTGGCTTTGCTGCTATTCCAGCTATAATTCTTTTCTTTGGAGGTCTTGCATTACCAGAAAGTCCTCGTTTTTTAGTTAAAGATGGTCGAATTGATGAAGCTAGAATTATCTTAGAACAAATGAATAAAGATAATAAAAGTGCTGTTAATGATGAGATTATGGAGATTAAGAAACAAGCTGAAATGAAAAGTGGCGGAATTAAAGAACTATTCGGTGAATTTGTTCGCCCAGCCCTAATCATTGGTGTTGGACTAGCTATTTTCCAACAGGTTATGGGTTGCAATACAGTTCTTTACTATGCACCAACTATCTTCACTGATGTTGGCTTTGGTGTTCAAGCTGCTTTACTTGCCCACATCGGAATTGGAATTTTCAACGTTATTGTTACTATTGTAGCTGTCATGATTATGGATAAAGTGGATCGTAAAAAGATGTTGATTGGGGGAGCTATTGGAATGGGAACTTCCTTACTAGTTATGAGCATTTCAATGAAGTTCTCTCATGGGTCATTAACTGCTTCAATTATTTGCGTTATCGCATTAACCATTTATATTGCTTTCTTCTCAGCTACTTGGGGACCTGTAATGTGGGTCATGATTGGTGAAGTCTTCCCTCTAAATATTCGTGGTTTAGGTAACTCATTCAGTAGTGTAGTTAATTGGGGTGCTAACATGATTGTATCATTAACATTTCCTCCATTATTGAATTTCTTTGGGACTGGTAGTTTATTCTTAGGTTATGGTGCCCTTTGTTTTATTTCAATATGGTTTGTTAAATCTAAGGTATGTGAAACACGTAATCGTTCTCTTGAAGAGATTGAAACTACTCTTAGGGAACGTGTTAGTAAGAATCATAAGCAAAATATTTGTAGTTAGAATTTTAGTGGGGCGCTGCATATGGAGCAGTGAAACTCCCAGTGTAAGATACAGTACCATTTAAAGTTATAAAACAAATGATCAAGCATCCATATCCTGGTCTATTTTGTCCAATGACTACCATCTTACTCCAAAGAGAAAGATGGTAGTCATTGTTTTGCTATTAAGGATTGCTTAAAGTTTTATCATGTTTGCCTATATTTCTAAGCAATATACCATCTTCTGTATACTGCCAAGTCATTCTAATTGACATAGTAATTGTCATTTCAAAAACATCTGAAGTACCTTGTACCTTTTTAACTCTTAATGAGGGATGAAATTCGTGATAAGGATGATCTATAAATTTAGTGAATTGTATTTTAAAAGATTTTTTTAAATTTTCAGGCAGTTTCTTATATTCCTTTTTAAATTATCAGTACGTTCAATTATCAAGGTCTTCAAACAACTCCTGAGGTGAATTGAATTTTTGCACTTTTCCGTTTTCTATATCATTCTCTGCCTGTTTTTCTCCTTGCTGCCATTGTTTACTCCAAAACCATGCTTGATCTTTTGGTATAAAAACCACTGGTTTAATAATAATTTTATTATCTTCAATATTTATTTCTATGTTATCTCCAGTTTTTAAATTCAATTTTTTAATTAAATCTTTTGGTATTGTAATTTGAGATTTTTCTCTTAACTTGGTTATCATTTAACACATCTCCTTATTTCTCCGTTTAGGACTTTCCTACTTTCTAACTTTATTATATGCCAGTTTATGTGTTTTGTATACATGGAGTGAGTATATATAGTTGCGATGCAACTATATTCATTTATAGCAAGCTAAACTTGGTCTTACAAAATATCCGGTTGCTATGTCATCTTAGGACTATCAATAATGTCTAACACTTGCCTAGCTGTGAATATTAGTTAACCTAATAATAATTATGTTAATTAGTAAAATGTATACTTAAAATCTCGCAAATATTAAATAGAAAATGTAAAATATTATTGACATTTATCTAGAATGAAATCTTTAATAAATTTATTGTAAGGACTAACGATAAAAATGCTTTAAGTAGCTTATTTCAAGATGATGAGATTATTAATTTGATAGGGTCTGAAGACATTCTGTATAGAAATTAGAAAAGGGAAAAAAATTGATGAAAAGATTTTGTATATAGAGATTGATGGAATAGAATTCTCCTCATAGACATCACAGAAAGGTTAATCAGCCCATAATTTTAATAAAAAAGGTATTGACTGTTAACTTGTGTAATGTTATACTCAAATACATTGATAGTACAGTAAAAAAAGAACTTTATAAAACTACTTTTCCCCTTTTGTAAAAATGTTATCATTTGAAAGATAACAAAAAGCACTGATGGGAGATTGAAGCAATATCTATAAAAAGCCATATCATGGGAATAAAATCCATGATATGGCTCATTTTTTGTATGCACGTGGGATGTATACCGTATTTTATACTGAATTTACTATAAATCCAATTGATGTAAAAATTAATGAAAAAATACTTGACATTTTCCTTCCTACAGGTGTAATCTATAAATGCAGACTACACCTGTAGGAAGGAGGCAATTATAATGAATAAAACAAATTGTAAAATATCAGATTCGGAGTGGATTGTGATTAAAGTATTATGGGAAGAACCTGGATTAACTTCTACTGAGATAATTGAAGTTTTAAGGCCTAAAACAGATTGGAAGCCTAAAACTATCCATTCATTAATTGATAGACTAGTTAAGAAAGGCGCTGTAGGTATTAATAAGGAAGGTTCACAGTTCCAGTTTTATCCTCTTGTAGATAAAAAAGATTGCGTAATGGAAGAGACTAGATCTTTTATTAAAAAGGTTTACGACGGATCAGTTAATCATATGCTTTCAAGTTTTATTAAGAATGAAAAGCTGTCCGAAAAAGAAATTGAAGAGCTACAACAGTTACTGAGTGAAGGTATGAAGAAGTGAAAGGCAGGTGAATCCCAGTGAATTTGGATAACTTGTTTAAAGAAATTGCATTACTATCTATATCTGGCAGTATAGTAGCAATTGCTATACTCCTGGTAAAGAATATTTTCAGAAAAAAGCTTAGCGGAAAAATTCATTACTATATTTGGTTTTTGCTTGTATTAAAACTCATAATACCTTCAAATTTTCAAAGTCAGATAAGTCCACTTAATTTTATTAATGATAAGTCACAAAAATATGATATATCTTCAGTAGTAAATCAAAATGTTTCAAGTATTAGGGGTTTAAATGCAAATGCTAATAACCTTATCCAAAGTAATACACCAAAGGATAAATATAAGCCATTAATAAACGTAAGTAGTGGATCTGGTTTTAATTTAAAAACTGTAGCTTTAATTTGGATAATTGGAGTCTTGTTAATTTTATCATATATAATTTTTGTGAATATAATGTTATGGATTAATATAAAGAAAAAAACAAATTGTAAGAGAAGAGATGTAGATGATATATTGCAAGAATCTAAAATAAAGCTTGGAGTAAATTCAGAAATATCTATTATTTATGATGAAAATGTAAAATCACCAGCAGTTTATGGGATTATAAGACCTAAAATATTAATTTCACAGCAGATTATTAATGGATTATCCTCACAAAAACTTAAATTTGTTTTTCTACATGAATTAACTCATATAAAGAGGAAAGACTTAATAATAAATGTAGTTATAATGCTACTCCAGGTTATATATTGGTTCAATCCATTAATTGTTTATTCACTTTACCAATTTAAACAGGATTGCGAACTGGCATGTGATGCCACTGCACTTACCAAGTTAAATTCCAATGAAATTAGAGAGTATGGTGAAACTATTATTGATATGCTTCAAATACTTTCAAAACCAAATTTGTTTATTGGGACTCTAGGGTTTTCTAATAAATACAGTAAAAGGAGAATAATTATGATTTCATTATTTAATAAGAGATCAATTGCAGGCACTGTTATAGCTTTGTGCCTAGTGCTTGCGGTAGGGTGTTCAAGTACAGCAAAGACTTTTATAAGTGATAATTCAAATAGCGCTAATGCTAGGGGAAATACAACTCATTCAAATAGTTCTTCTACTAACAATGCCACAAATACAGCTGGTACAAATACTTCTTCAAGTAATGGCACCACAAAAATTTTGTAACTAACTCAAGTAAATCTCTGCAGAATTCTAATTCACAAAATACACTTCTTCAGAATATTAAAAATTCAGCTTCACAAGGTAAAATTATAAACTGTGATTTTGCAGTTTATGGAACTTCTATTGAGAGTGTGGAATCAAAGCTAGGCAAAGCAGATACAGAAGATTTTGTAGCACAGGCCAAGGGAACGTATTACACGTATTCAAAACAAAATGTAGTTTTTGGAGTTGGTAAAGCAAACTATATTTTTGAAGCTAGATCATTTGACAGAAGCCTCGGACAAATATCTTTTTCAATGGTGACAAAGTTTTTTGGAAATCCTGAATATAATGTAACGGTTAATGGTGAAAAAATTATAGGCTACACAGCATGGGCTATAGATGCTGCACGGGAAAAATATAAAGTTAAAATTGAATTTGTATTTCCGAAATTTGCAAATGGCAATAATAATCCTATATTGAAACATTATTCTGTTTTATTTCCGCGGGGCACTGCTAATGATATGGGCAATGAACCAGGAAGGCAGTGGTAGAAACTATTTTTAATATATTATAGAGAAAAATGATTGCTACAATAACGTTTTTTTATTACTATTGTAGCAATCATTTTTCTATTTAATAATTCTTATACATTTTGGTCGAGCAACATACTCCAAGTTGCTGGGCCTACAATTCCATCTGCTGTAAGACTGTGACTTGACTGCCAACTTTCAACATATGATTTGGTTATATTTCCAAATATACCATCAATTGATCCCCCACAACGGAACTGGATATATCTTGTTGCATACTCATAATGAGGATATGGCACACCATCTGTAGGTCTTGAAAAAATTTGGTCTGCTGCTCCTTCTGTCATTGACCCCCAAATAGCATCCTGGGTTAATCCCATAGCACCTTGAAATTCTTTAATGGCTGCTGTAGTTTGTGGACCCTGTATACCATCTACAGCTAAACCTAGTTTCAGCAAAGTGTTTAACTTTTGCTGAATTGACCTAACGGTAGGATCACCTGTTGGTGGTGTTGGTGGTGTCGTGCCATTTAATACTAAATCAGAAAATAGATCCAAATCTGCATTTCCATTAATTCCACTTACACTGCCTGTCCAATTATATTGAGTGCCTGCATATCCTCTTGTATTTGCAGGTGCTGTGTTTGGTTCTGGTATCCAAATTTTATTTAACGCTATGCCAGTATTATCAGCAATGGCATGAGGACCATAGAATATCAAATTAGAATTTTGAGACATGAATTGGTTTATAAAACTGTAATTAGTATTACTAGTATTTTCATAATCTAAACAAGGTTTTAAATCCTGACCATAGTTACTTATAGTCCCGATAAAGTGTTGATATTCTGATAAAGGATCATTTTGGCTTGCAAAATGATAAAAACCAACTAGTATTCCAGCAGCCTTTGCCCCATTATATTGAGAATTCATTAATGGATTAGTATAGGTTACGCCCTCAGTAGCTTTTATATATACCATTTGGATACCACTGCTTCTTACTGAATTCCAATTTGTTACATTTGTACCTGAAAACACATCTATTCCTTGATACATTTGTACATCACTCCTTAAATTTTAATTATTTATTTTCAATCGATTGAATTTTTATTTACACTATATATAAAGAAAACTTCATTATTTTTGTAACCCTACCATATTAAAAAATAGTACTGCTCTTTTGAAAATGTCTTATTTAAAATTTTTATTATTTATAGTTTCTTTAATTTCACTAATATTTTGCTCTATATCTTCTATTGCTTCAAATTCTTTAGTTAATTTTAAAATTATTTTTTGATAATTTTTTTCTCTTAGCTCTTGCTTTAGATCTCGTTTTTCTTGATTTTTTAAAATATAGAATATTAATATTACGGCAAGTGTTGCCCAGATTCCTTGAGATGAAGCTAATTTCAGTAAATTATCCAGCATTTTCTTTCACCTCACTAGTCAGCAATAAATTTTTTCATGTTAGATAAAGCTCTATTTTTAGCCCTATTCACAGATTGTCTTGATACATGTAAACGATTGCTTAAAGCGGTTTCTGGCATATTATCTATAAAAATATTTTTAATGATTTGTTTTTGATAAGGTGGTAGCTTGTCCAACAAATGAAATATAAATATATGATTATTTATTGATTCTTGATCATCTTGTAACGTATAATGTGAAATAATGTTAATATCCAAGGGAGTTTCATGACTGTTTATACTCATGTATTCCTTAGAAAGACTTATATACCTATTTTTTATTGAAGTGTGAATGTATCCAACTATACATTCATCTTTATTTAAATTAATATTAGTAAAAATAGGTATCTTTTTTATAGTTTCTATTAGAAATATTATAATATCAACTTCTGCATCATCATAGTTTAGTTTTCTACTATACTTTTTTGTTAAAGGTTTAAACTTTTCTATAATCTCCATCATAGATTTTTCATCACCATTTTGAGCCTTTTTCACAATAAGATTTAACTCTTCCATAATAATCCTCCTTTTACAATTTGATATATAAAAAGAGATATTTAATACAATTGTAACCCTGTAATTACAAAATTGTTTCATAAAATACAATAATTTAACAAATAATATGGGAAAATTCCTATACTGTATAGAATGGACATGAATAGAATTTGTTTTATTATAAGAAAAGAAAGATGCGTGTGTAATTTCAATTGAGTAGTAGGCATACTAATAAACTCTGTTTATGTAAAACTTATTAAAAAATACTTGACATGGCACTTCTTACAAATGTAATCTTACAAGTATGAACCACATTTGTAATAAGAAGGATGTATATTTAATAGGTTTATTAATAAGGTATCATCAAATCACAATCTTTGACTTGTTATTTCTTTTCATATGCCTTATTTAAAAATTAGAGTTGAAAGTGGAGGTAAAAATGAATAAAAAACTGCTTTTAGTAATAATAACAGCTTCTATCCTTTTGGGGGGATGCGGCGGGAAAGTTACTCCAACCAATATAGTGCAAAAAAATGAACAATCGTCTTCAGTTACAACAGATACAAATAAAGTAGCTGCGAAATCATCAGGTACAACTACAGCTTCAGCAGCCACAATTACAACAAGTGACTCAATTGACTATAATCAATATATTGGAAAAGCATGGGTTAAGAAAAATGGCAGTTATAATACTTCGTTTTGCATTTCTAATATTGCAAATGGAAAAATAACAGGATATTTTGATTCAAGTTATTGGGGAGCTGTACCTACCACCTATGATTTTGAAAAAAATTTAACGGGAACAACTAATAAAAACACAGCAGAATGTAAGTTAAATGATTCTTTGGGTAACAAAGGTAATATTAGATTAGTTTTTAAACAAAACAATGAAATAGAAGCCACCATTAAGCTTACTGCAACCTCACAAAATGTTGATAAGCGACCTCAGGAGGGCACCTTTGATTTTATACCATATAACCTTAGTAGTATAAAAGGATTTAGTCTTATAAAAGATCAATCATTTATGGTAAATTTAAATTCATGGGGAAATGTGAGATTTGTATCCGAAAAACTTACAGCTGGGCATCATATACCTACTGTTTTTTATTTAACGGATAAAGAAGGAAATATTCTTTTTGATTTTGACTCAAATTTACCATATAATGTTGATGTTAAAGCTGTTTCCTTTGTATATCTTAGTAAAAACGGATTAAAAGATATAATCATTATTGCTAGTTACAATGGTGTAAATGGTGCTTCAGAATTAGCCACTGTTTACCTCCAAAAGGCTAATGGATACTTTACTAATGATCCTAAGCTGGATCAGAAAATAAATAATTCTGGAAACAATAAAAGTGTAAAAGACGTAAAGAACTATCTTTCCCAAAATCCTAACAGTTTTTAAGTGATGATGCCTTATCATATTTGTCTATATTTCTAAGCAATATACCATGTTATGTATACAAGGAGTGAGCATATATAGTTACGGCAACTGCCCATTTTGAATAACAATATGTAAAAACATCCAATATGGAATAAACCTTGTAGAAAAAGCTAGGATTATGTAGTAATATAATGTATATATGGATTAAGTTACTTATGCAAATCATTAGGGGGAAAAGTCATGATCCAATTTAAAAATGTGAGTAAAGTGTATGTTAATGATGTTCTAGCGTTATCAAGCATGAATATAGAAATAGAAAAGGGAGAATTTGTATTTCTTGTTGGACCAAGTGGTGCTGGTAAGTCTACATTAATTAAGTTATTGATGAAGGAAATAGATGCAACAACAGGCAGTATAATAGTTAACGACACTGATATATCTACTATTACAAGAAAACAGATTCCTTATTATAGAAGGAAAATAGGAATGATATTTCAAGATTTCAGATTGGTACCTACTTTGAACGTGTATGAAAATGTAGCTTTTGCAATGAGAATTATTGAGGCAGGACATAAGGAAATAAACAGGAGAGTTCCACTGGTTTTAAATATGGTTGGTTTGGCCGATAAACATAAGGCTTTTCCTAATCAACTTTCTGGAGGAGAACAACAAAGAGTTGCAATAGCTAGGGCAATAGTAAACAACCCTACTGTTCTAATAGCAGACGAGCCTACTGGAAATTTAGATCCAGATAATGCTCGGGATATAATGGCAATTATCACTGATGTAAATAATGCAGGTACTACTGTTCTTATGGCAACTCACGCAAGAAATATAGTTAATACCATGAAAAAAAGGGTTATTGCTATAGAAAAAGGGAAATTAGCAAGAGATGAGGAAAGAGGCAGATACGATGAAATTTAGTACTATTAAATTATTTATAATGGATGCTTTAAAGAGTCTTAGGAGAAATATAACTATAAGTGTTGCTTCGATTTTAACTGTAATGGCTACATTGTTTGTATTGGGTGCATTTGTAATGATTTCTCTAAATGTAAAAGTAGGAATAACTGACGTAGAATCACAAGTAGAAGCTAATGTGGCTCTAAACGATAACATAAGTATAGATGCTCAGAAAAATGTTTTGGATAAGCTAAATAACATACCAGAAGTTGTTAATATTTCATTTATAACTAAACAAGAAGCATTAGATCAGTGGAAACAACAAATGGGGTCGAAAAACAAGGAGTTGTTTTCAGGAATGGATGAAGACAATCCATTATCAAGTTCATATATCGTAAAGGTGAAAAGTCCAGATGATATAGCAAAGGTTGAGGCAAGCTTAAAAGGCTTAAGTGGCATATATCAAATTAGCGATGGAAGAGATATTGTAAGCAAAATTTCAGCTGTTACAAAGACGTTAAAGTGGGTAGGAGGAATTTTATTCATTATATTAATTGGCATATCTCTCTTTTTGATTTCCAATACTATAAGACTCACTCTTTTTGCAAGACGTACAGAGATTGGAATAATGAAATATATTGGTGCCACGGATTGGTTCATAAGATGGCCATTTATTATAGAAGGTATGATGATTGGTCTCTCTGGGGCAGTAGTGGCCGACATTGTTATTTTTAATATCTATGCATTAGCATATAATAGATCGTATCACTTTGTTTCAACTATGATGAATCTAATTAGTCCTATGTACTTTGTTACTAATTTATCTTGGGCATTTATTATTGGAGGAATACTTATAGGCGGGGTGGGTAGTATTCTTTCAATTAGGAAGTTCTTGATTGTTTAAAATAATCATTAGGAGACAAACTTCAGACTACAGTTAAGAGTTAAGAGTTAAAAGTTAAGAGTTATGGAGGATTTTTTTCTGCTGGAGCAGAAAAAAATCATATGATAATCCTTGTTTATAACACAGCATTGTACTAAAATGAACAGGATATTAGAATAATTATTCAAATCAATAAGGAAAATAATGAGGTGAAATAGTGTCAGAAAATAATTTGATGCAATTACATTATTTATTGAGGATTTTAATTGCTTCAATATGTGGTTTAGCTATTGGTTATGAGCGAAAAAACCGAATGAAAGAAGCTGGTATTCGTACACATTTTATTGTGGCTATAGCCTCAGCACTTATAATGGTTGTCTCCAAATATGGGTTCCAAGATCAAATAGGATGGAGCAATACAACTCTTGACCCATCTCGTATGGCTGCTCAGGTTGTAACAGGTGTTGGCTTTCTTGGAGCAGGTATAATTTTTACCCAGAGACAAACTATAATAGGGCTTACAACAGCAGCAGGAATTTGGGCTACGGCAGGTATAGCAATGGCTATAGGTTCTGGACTTTATTTTGTTGGATTGGCATCTACAATTATCCTTATCCTTGGGCAACTTTTATTACATGGCAAAATTAAATGGTTATCTTCTACAAAAACCGATCAATTAATGTTGGAAATTTTAAATGAACCAGGGGCTGTAAGGAATATACAGAAAATTTTTGAGGAACGCAATATAACTATTCTCAATTTTAGGACCAAAAGCAATAAAAGTTCTATTGAAATACTTGATTTAAAAATTGTCATAAGAGTATGCGAATCATTTGATAATATGGAATTACTGTGCATATTACAAGAAAAGCCCTTTGTAAAATCCGTAGAGTTTTGACATGTTATTTCGTTCATCAGCAGTAATGGTAAAAACGAAAAAGGCGTATTGATAAGTCGCCTTTATTAATTGTTAACTTAGATTAATTATAACATGCCCTTTTGCTTTATTCCCTGTAAGTTGGATTTTTACATTCATGCTATCATTCTTACCAATTGTTATAGTTTTATTTATTGACCCATTTTCATCAAATAAAACTTTGCTATTATTGTAAATTTTTAAATTTACATCTCCACTTATAGCATCAGTATTAATCTTCATACCATAAGTGTTCTTTTTGATATTATTTCTTTAGTATCACTCCCATTAAGTGCTTCAAAGCTAATATCATATTTATTATATTTAGAATTATCTAGCCACATAAGTTCCTCACCAGAACCAGTTCCCACCAAATCTCTTATTTTAAAATTATTTTTGGCAATACTTCTTGTATACCCGTAAACTGTTGTAATACATAATAGAATAGCAAATGCAATTTGAGTTTTCACTTGATCCATTTTTGTAATCATCCTTTCTTTTATTAAAACGCATTATTCCTTATTGGGGTATCTGTTCTATTGATACGCATACACATTATTATGTTATTATACTAATCCATATCAAATTGATCAAAATTTGTAAAAGGACGTTCCCCAATTTCTTTTAATAGATGTTTACACAAGTCCCTAAAGAGACCTTGTTTATATATACATTTCAACAATGAAATTATACCTTTATTATCCTTAGTTTCAAGTTGTAATATATCTTTTAGTATTGTTGATGCTTCATCATACGTTGGAATAGTATTTCTATAAAGAATATCATGTATACACTCATTGGAAGTTACCATAATAATTGATTTATCCATAGGTTCATTGTTAAATCTTTGATTTAATATGAATAAAGCATACTTAAGTTTTTTCTTAGTCTTTTTAGAAATTCTTTTAGTTAACAACCAATGAGAGTATGGGTATCTTGGATCTTGAAGTTTGCTCTTAGTTAACATATATATTTGGTCTTGTAAATTATCCACATGTTCAGTAAGTTCATCAATTCTATTTTTTAACTCATCAATAGTAATTTCTTTATCCATAAGCTACCTTCTTCCAAATTTAAATTATTTTATTTGACTCTTAACAGCAATAGTGCCATGTACGTATCATTACATACAATATTTATATAGTGGTATGGCAACGATTAATGCTAAAAACAACCAACTGCAATTCCCACATACTGATTTTGTAGTGATATAGAATGAAAAACAGCTCCAAGAATTATTACTAATGCCGATAAGATAATTACTTTACTAATATTTTTCATTTATTAAACTACTCCTTTTATTAAGCATTTAACAATTATATTTAGCTCACCTTAAATTAAAATTATGAAGTAACTCAAATACTACTGAATATTAAATCTTCTCTTAATTAAATTGTAACATAAATGCATAACAATGGTAATAGAAAAAGAATTATAGTTTATGTTGGGGTGAAGCCACATATATGGGTGGAGGTAGAAAATGTTATGTACTGCAAAGTAGTTTGTTATGGTTTATAATACAGTCATGACACATAAAATGTAAATTCAATTTTTACTCATTATCTTTTTAGCACATCATTTAGAATTGATTTATTAATTTTGAATTCAATAGCAGTTTTTATATTATTGAAAATTGTTATTGTTATTAAAAATCATCTATAATCACTATAGAAAGGAGTTTACTATGGAAAAAAATATAAAATTAAAATTTCATCCTATAGGTAAACCCGTTACCTTAGTCCACTATAAACTTTTTGGTGGGAAATTTGAATATAAAAGATAATTGTATAAGAACCGTAAAAATAATATTTATAGTTTTAATGATACTAGTTGATGTTTATACAATAAGATATATTTACAATGGAGGTCATATCAATCAAGATTTAGGTATAAACCTAATTCCAATGATATTATTTTTACTGTTGGCAATACATGAATGTAAAAATAAAAATATAGATATAGTAATGTTGATAATATACATTAGCGGAGTCATTATAAATTTAATGTGTATATTAAAATTATTACATATATTTTAATATACACATTGGGTGTGTTTGACAAACATTATGAACAACAATTGATTATAATGTACCACAAGATCTTATATTGAAGGATTCTTTGATTTATAAAATGATAAAATCTAATGGATAATATTTTAATATTATGTATTTACTTAATTATCATAATTTTAAATTCTCTAATATGACTCTTAAAAATCATTTTATTAAATCAAACCATTTTTGTGAAGACAATACCAAATATTAACCACTAATGGTACGAGTGTAACAACTATGATTTCAATAACAAGTAGCGGTGTTATTACCAAATGCCTTTTACTAATTATATAGAATTCAATTATATTAGTTAGTGAAACTATAATGATTACTCTAATGAGAAGTTCTTTAAATAGACTCATATTATCACATCCTTATAATTATATATTTTAGCATTAAGATTCTACAATTTATAGACTAAGCGGTTACAAACAAAGAAACTAAGAACTCTGTTTATTAGGACATTTTCTGATGTTACAGAATTTGCATCCATGTTGTAATACATTACGTTTTATAATTAATGCAAGACTATTAAATATAGTAAAATAACTTTAAAAATGAATCATTTTTACTTGAATGTAATACTTACATAAACTATACTAAATAAGGAATATTTAATGTTTATATAAGAAAAGTTTGGAAGTGGAGATATTTTTATGTTGAATTTGGGGAAAAGAAAAAATAAAATTGCACCTAAGAAACCTATATTTGTATTTATAGGTTTAATTGTAGTCGTAGTATTAACTACCGTATTTGTTTTGAATAACAAGACTGTAAATAATAATAAAATTAAAAAGAATGCAATTACAATCCATAAAAAGAATAAAATTAGTAGTCCAGTTCAAAAGAAAATGTGAAAATCATACCAGGTGAGGTAGCACCATGGAATATTAAGAGAACAGATGGTAAAAAAATAGCTTATTTAACCTTTGATGATGGGCCATCAACCAATACAGAAGCAATACTAAAAATTTTAAATGAAAACAATATAAAAGCCAATTTTTTTCTAATAGGACCAAATGCTGAGAGGTATCCTGAACTTGTGAAAGAAGAATCAGATGATGGAGAAATTATTGGAAATCATACTTATAGCCATGATATACACTACAATGAACCACCGGATAACTTTGTTAAAGATTTGGACAAGTGTGATGGAATTTTAAAAAAAATATTAGGGGATAAATATACTTCTGAACTTGTTAGATTTCCAGGTGGTTCATTTGATCCTAAAAATCATCCTGGTAAATTAGCGCCTTTTAGAGATGCTGTTACTAAAGCTGGTTATAGATATATAAATTGGAATGATGAAACTCGTGATGCAGAGGACTCACATATTGAGGATCCTAGTATTCCATATTTATTAGACAGCTTAAAAGAATACACTGCAGGTAAAAATGTGGTAGTAGTCCTCATGCATGATGCTTCCGCAAAAAAAATACAGTACTAGCTCTTCAACAGGTAATTGATTATTTAAAATCTCAAGGTTTTAGTTTTGATGTAGTAAGGTAAGATTCCCATACTCCTTCTGAGCTTATACAAAAGTATAATTTTCCATAAGCATCTGTTTTTAAATCTACAAGATTACCTTCCTTATTAATATCTACCTTTTGTGAGTGCCATGTATTAAGTTGCTCGTTTTCTATGAATCTTACTAAGCATTTATCTTCTAGTAAACAATATATCTGATTATTTGAAGTAATAAATAAATTTTTTATAGAGCTGAAATTTCCAAGTTTTTTCCACGTATAAGTTTTCATATCTAGTATTTTCACGCTATTAGGTGAGTAAGCAATTAAATGCTGCTTATATAGTTTAAATCCTATAATATCAGGTGATAACGGAATCTTCATATCTGTCCATAGATTATTAGATTTTTTTAAAATCTTATTATTAGAATAAATGTATAAATTCCCATTAAAATCAAAATCGGCAAATACAACCTTGGATGGAGTGTTCAGCTTGCTCCATGTAATCCCTTTATTTACTGATATATATAATCCATCCTCAGCATCTACTAAAATTTTCTGCTTATTTGTGTGTATATTAAAGATATAAGATTTAGATGGGAAAATAGTAGTCCACGTATTTCCATTATTATTTGTGGCAATTAATCCCTTAGGTGATGTTGCATATATTATGTTGTCAGTAGAATATGAAGTTGAAAACAGGATTTCATGAAATGTATCTTTTATATTAAGTACATTCCAGCTTCTCCCACCATTTATTGTTATACTAGCTAAAAGGGACATGTTTGGCTTATAGGGATTAATAAAATACCAAGCAATTATGGATTTATCATTTGCATAGTTTGGTGAAATAGATATACCCTCCATTGATACCTGCTTTCCATTGTTCAAATCAATTTTCCTTCCTTCTTTAAATAATCCACCTCCTTTCGGAATTTTATGTATTCCACAAATCAATTGTTTAGTAGTAGCATTAAATGAGGTTCTAGTAAAATATCCTTCTTTATCTAAAGATACTACGGTAAGTACAACTATATTATTTTGCTTGTTGAGCCTAAAATGATATCCTTTAGCCCAATTTTGTCCTGGAATAACTTTAAAATAGCTTATACACTTGCTTATAGCCTCTTTGCTAGTTAAATTAATTTCTTCACTTTTTATATACCAATCATTGATGACTGGTGCTTTAACAGGATGGTAGTTAACAATTTTCTTATCATGTATTGTTAATATTAACTGTTTTGCAGTTCCAGGAACCATAAAAATAAAGTTCCATGCCCTTCTATTTCCGTCGTGCCCATCTTCTTTTCTATTTAAGTAAGTATCATCAACACTAGTAAGATCCAATAGCTGAGCTTTTGAATCCCATTTTTCAGCAGTGATAGAAGCGATTTTTAAAGCTTTATTTAAGCTTATGGCCCTAACTTTATTATATGATTCAGGATCAATCCTTTTTAAAGTATTAGTTTGGTTAATATTCATGGCATTTACAGAAATGTTATTCTCCTTAGAGCAGACTGTACAATACAATATATTAGCTAAGACTATTGTAAAAATTATAATGAAATTTTTTCTCATAGACTCACCTCAGTATATATTTTGTGCATTTACTTTAATATTATTTCTATCTTTTTTAGTATTTAGATTATGTAAAATTATTAATATCTGAAACATTAATAATATTTGCCCAATAAGGAAAACTAATATCAATAATATTAGTGGAGGAAATACATTTGAAAAGAGTATTTTTAATTATCATATTAATATGTTGCTATTTATTATTACCGCTAAAATCCATGGCAATGGACAATACTAAAAATCCTTTTTTAACAATAATGTTTAATACTAGTACCAAGACTTATTACTATAAATATGATTTAAAAACTAATACATACAAAACTATTTATTCTAAAAGGAACAACGGTTATTCTCAGGGAATAGTTGAAAAAGATGGAAGCGATTTATATTAGGCATCATCAAAGAAATAACAAGTCAGTATTCTGGTATATTTTGTGGTATGCTTCGTCGCCATAACCATTACATATATCAATATGCGCAAGGTTTTGGCTCCTCGCCTACCGCAAAATATCCTCAGAATCTTTGACTCGTTATTTCTTTTCAGATGCCTTATACTGACAGGGTAAACGGTAATTATAATTTATACAAAATAAAAACAAACGGTAAGCCCTCTGATATAATTCAACTAACAGAAAATATAAAAATAGATAAGTTTTGTTTAGGTGATAATAAAATATTTTGTAGAGCAAGACAAAAAAAACATTCCAATAATAGTATAGCTATATTAAATTTATTAAATAACAAGTTGAATGTTTGTTATAAAGAGGATAATGATACAGATGTATTTAAACTTGAGTATAATGAATTTACTAACAAAATTTATACTATTGAAAGATCAATGGAAGATAGAAATACCTTCCATCTTCCCAATTTGCCTCTTCATAAAATCGTGGTATATGATGAAAATGGAAATAGAATCAAAGAATTATTTCATATGAAAGGATTTATTAATGATATTTCTGTATCTAAAGATGGTAGTACTGCCCTAGTTTCAGTTAGTGGGACTACCCCAATAAATGAAATTTACCTTGTGGACTTAAACAATTCAAGTAAAAAACTTATTATAAAATCTACTATGGATTATATAGCGACACATCCAATATTCTCATCAGATGGAAAAGGATTTTATTTTTTAGCAATTACTTCTGATTCCAAAGTACTTTTAGATGATGAGCATCATGTGGAAAAAACTAGGGGCATATATTATTATGATTTAACTACAAAAAAAACTTCTAAGGTTTTTAATAAAAACAATGGCTTTGTAAATGGGGCTGTTGAACTAAGCAATTAATACACAATATATTGTAGTATTTGCGATTAATGCAACAGCCCTTGTTACATCAAATTTCAAGCAAAGTACCATGTGAAAAATGTGATTTTACAAATGAACAATTTTAAAAATAAGGGACATAACTAAAAAACGAATAATTATACTAAACACCGCATTATTCAACATTGAATTTTGGGGTGTTTTTGCGTCGTATTTCAAAGATAGGTCGCCTAACATGGGGGAATTGCTATAATTGCTTCAATATTAAAAAAATATATATAATTGTGAACGGTTATACAAATAAAGGCATAAAAATTATCTAGATTCGTCATACGAGAAGCAACTGAAGAAGTTCAAAAAATTAACCAGCAGATGTGACTTCTTAAAATAAGATGAAAGAAGTGAATGGGATGAAAGCTACTAGAAAATATGATGATTTTGTTAATGGATCAATGGGTGAAGGTAAAGTTATAGATAGTTCTAAATCAAAACTAATTTTAATTAAGAGTATAGCTATACAAACTAAGTCAAATATTTTAATGTTTTTTATCGGAGCAGTTGTGTCTTTTTATATTTGTAAATTGCTTCTTTGCTCAATCCTAGTAAGCCTACCATTGGGCTATAGCGGACTCCTAGTATTATAGCCCCAATAGGAAACCCAGGAGATGAAATCTCAATGTACCTACATATTTTTACTATAGGTGTTTGTCTTATTATTTGTGCTGTATGTATTATAGGATTAATTTATAGCTTAATGGTCTATGTTTATAATGGATTATGGAAGAAAAAATATCGTGTTTAAACTATTTTAATAGACAGGGTAAATTGGTATCTGTTAAGAAAGGAGTTTACCTGAAGACTGATGTTGAAAAAAGAAAGCTGGAGCAGAGTGAACTTAGGGAGAAGTATTATAAAAGATAATTGAACGCCTGGTGCAAAATTCTCTAGGCGCTATTTTTGCATAAAAAGAACGCACCGTTTGGTACGTCTTTTGATGAATACGGTACAAGGGTTAACATATTCATTATCGGTACTATTAAATTATTTTAAATTGATAGATTAAAACAATTTAGAGTAATTATATCACACATTGTCGGTTGTATCAGATAAATGGATTCTACTAAAAAATTAATGTATAATTAAGCTATGTAAACTGTATTACAAATGGAGGAATATACAATGAAATTAATGTGTAAATGCGGAAATATAGAAAATTTAGAAACAGATAATAAAATGGTGAATTTTGAATTAAAAAACTGTGAAGATGGTACTATAGCATTAGTATGCGAAAAATGTAACAAAGTTGTATTTATAAATTTCAAGAACAAGTAAAAGGTACAGAAAGATGCGATAATATTAATTTCATATAAAAAAATGATGAAAAGGCGGAAAATATAATTGAAAGAATATAATTTTTTAATGAAAGCAATTATTTGTGTTGTTATTGGCATTATTTTAATTCCATTGCTTATCAACCTTGGTGTGCTATTGTGTAATTTTATACCATCAGCAGGTACAAATGGAGATTGGTTTTCGTTTTATGGAAGCTTTCTTGGTGGTGTTATAGGTGGAAGTATTACTTTAGTAGGCATTTATATATCAATAAAAAGTATAAATAAAAATGTTAAGCCGTTAGTCATTCCACTGAGTACCACATTCTTCGCTTATGTTAATAGTGATAGCATTTCAATTTCAAACGAAAAATTTAACAGTGAGGATGAAATTCACTATGAACCAGCAATATATATATTAATAAAAGCAATTAATGTGGGATCAGAAACTGCCATCAATCTTATGATTACCTGGAATTTACAAGATAACAAGTACACAAAAATCTATTTGAGCAATGGACTTTAATAAGATTGAATTAAATAAATGGGAAAATAATCATTCTAAAGTTACAGAGGAAACATGTTATGCGGATTATATTATTAGTTCAAAGAATAATAGAAATGATACAAATTTTGCACTTCCTATTAAATTTAGAAATCTGTTAACAGAAATTTTAAGAAAGGAAAGAGATAACATAATTGATAATCCAGAGGGAAATAATGTTCTAATTAAAGAAAATATTTTTACTGATATTAAGATGGAGTATCAAGACATATATGGGAAAAAAATACGTGAAAAATATTTTGTAAAATTTAAAATTGAAACTCAATTTAATAATCTTGGTGATTATATTGAAAAGTATATAAAATTTACATTTGTTAAAGATGATAAAGAAGATAGGTTGGTGTAAAAAATGTATACCTTTTAGAATATTTAAGAGATAGCATCCTATGAGGAATTTGATAAGAAGAGTGGTAGCCCTATTGTTTTGTGTATAGAATGTGGTTCAAGATATGATAATTAAGAGATGATGCTACACTTTTTAGTGGAGCATCATTTAATACTCCACCGTAGGGAGGTTTTGTTCTTCATTTTTTTCATCTTTATTGTTCATGTTATCATTCTCCTATCACCTAAGATATTCATTTTTGACCATATAAGTAAACTATAACATTATATAGGACGAATTTCTATTGATTAGGATGGGTGAGTTATAAATATTTATATTAGCGTAGGTTTCGTCGAAATATGGGCTACCGCCAGTATTAATGCACGTGCCGTCTCCAGATATGGTAAGATTACTTGTGTCACCTAGGAGACCATCTTTGGCGGATGGTTCCACGGCGACTTTGGCAAAAATTTGTTGAAGCAGCCTTTCGGGCCTATTTTCGAAGGATTGACCATTAAGTGCTAAATCAGCAAGTTTTTTAATAATCCCAGGATGGCGTGGTGGCTGTTTCTGGTTTTTACCAAGTTTTTTACGAGGCTTGGACTTGAATGGATGAAGAGAATTCTGACGTTTTTGAATAGCGTCAGGATTCTCCAACCACAATCTATCGATAAAGTCATAATGACTACCTACACCAGGAATATGCTTATGAGAAACTCCAATAGCACAACATAAAATAGCGTTAGCTTTTAGAAATGCTACCCATTTAGGGATGCTAGTGTAATGTAGTTCAGACATTAAAATAAAAGAACGAAATATTTCAGGTTGTTGGTTAGAAGGTTTACCTGTAGTTGAAAAATATGGTTCCAATAATGGTTTTAAAACATCTAAGTTAAAAATATAAAGTTTGGATAAAACTTAAAAATAAAACTTAATAAGGAGCTTGTCGTTCGTATAGAGTGATGAAATATTATCGATAACAAACGATTGATATTCAGCATGGGAATGCCATATACCTAACATAAAAACACCTCACAAAACACTTATTGGGTAATAGATACCATATTTTCGAGGCTATTTTTTCTCCTACCAACTTTGTCAAGGTATATGGTTACAATAAATGCAATATGAAAAAAGTTATATGCATCTTCTATGAAAACGAGAAACAAAATAGTAAGCGAACACCTACCGTATTGAAAAAAGCAGTTTCCCAGAGACTTGAGAAGCTCAAATTTATTTATTATAGACAATCACTGAACTGCTGATTTTACTTGGTATGTAAATAAATGATAGTAAATCTGTTCATTTATAACTTAAATAATTTGGAGGATAAATATGACAATTGAAAATATGATAAAATGTTGTAATAAATTAACTCAAACAGAAAATATTCTTGCACAATATATTATTAAAAACAAAAATAAAATAAGTACATTATCTATTCAGCAGCTTGCAGATAAAACATTTGTATCTAAATCTGCAATTCACAGGTTCTGCAAAACAATAGGTATAGATGGATTTAATGAACTTAAGGTAAAAGCTGCTCAGGACATAGCAGAAGAAAGCAACATAGAAAATGATATTGATGTTAATTTTCCTTTTTTAGAGGGTGATACTCAGGGAATAATTGCACAGAAACTTATAAAATTATATGAAGCAACTATAAGAGATACATATAAATATATTGATGTTGAGCGGCTAAACACATGTGTGAGTATTCTCCATAAGGCTGATATTATAGATATTTATACTCATGCACATAATAGTAATGTGTCAGAGAATTTTATGGATAAAATGCGTTCTATTGGAAGAACAGTTAACTGTACAAAATCTTTTTATGATCAGAGATGTACTGCAATTACATCAAAAAGAATCACGCAGCATTATTACTATCATATTCAGGAAAGTCTAATTTTCTTAAGCCTATTTCAGAGATACTTTATAAAAAAGGTATTGAAACAATTTGGATAGGCAGGGTTGGAAGTTCAAGTGTTCCACAATATATAAAACATCGTTTATATATAAGTGACAGAGAAAATTTTAAAAATAGAATATCCCAGTTTTCATCTCATATTGCAATGCAGTATATGCTTGATCTTATTTATAGCTGTATTTTTGAAAGAGATTATAATCATAACATAAAATATATTAAGGAAATTGCTAATATAGTTGATAATAGAGATATTACTGAAAAATAAAACTCATCAGAAGAAAACTCTGATGAGTTTTTTCTTAAAGTTTCAAAAAGTGCAGAAAAAACAGCTGAAATAAAAAAGTTTTAGAAAAAAGTATCAGCTTGTGTCACTTCTATTGATTCAAAACGTTTTCAATTATATATTGATTACAAGAGAAATATATATAATTTTTAATGGAGGCGTGTGGTATGAAAAAATCTTTAAAAATAGCAACAATAGGTGGTGGAAGCAGTTATACACCAGAACTTATGGAAGGGTTCATAAAAAGATATAGCGAACTTCCAATAGGAGAAATATGGCTTGTTGATATTGAAGATGGAAGAGAAAAACTTGAAATAGTAGGTGCGTTGTCACAGCGTATGTGGGATGCAACGCCTTATAAGGTAAAGGTAGTAACGACATTAAATAGAAGAGAAGCATTAAAGGATGCAGATTTTGTAACTACACAGTTTAGAGTTGGTCTTTTAGATGCAAGAATTAAAGATGAAAGAATACCATTATCACACGGAATGCTTGGGCAAGAAACAAATGGAGCTGGAGGTATGTTTAAAGCTTTTAGAACAATTCCAGTGATGAAAGCTATTATACAAGACATGAAAGAATTATGTTCTGATGCATGGCTTATTAATTTTACAAATCCGAGTGGAATTATTACAGAAGCAGTTATTAAGCAGTTTGGATGGAAAAAGTGTATAGGATTATGTAACGTTCCGGTAATGGCTATGATGAAAGAAGGAGCAACAATTGGAGTTGATGCGTCAAATTTAAGCTATCAGTTTGCAGGACTAAATCATTTTCACTGGCATAGAGTATTTGATGAAAAGGGGAATGAAGTTACAGAGCAGGTAATAGATCATATTAATGATAAAGAAAGCGGTCTGCCAAAGAATATTTTCTCTGCAGATTTTTCATTAGATTTGCTTCATTCTATGAAAGTAATTCCTTGCGCATACCATCGTTATTATTACTGTGAAAAGGAAATGCTTAATCATTCTATAGATGAATTTAATCATGAAGGCACACGTGCAGAACAGGTTAAAGAAGTTGAAGCATCTCTATTCAAATTATATAAAAACAAAGATTTAACTATAAAGCCAGAAGAATTATCAAAACGTGGTGGAGCATATTACAGTGATGCTGCATGTGAATGCATAAGTGCAATTTATAATAATAAAGGAATTCATATGGTTGTAAGTACTCAGAACAATGGTGCTATTCCATGTCTTGATAGTGATTCGATTGTTGAAGTATCAAGCATAATTTCTTCAAGAGGAGTAGAGCCTATAGCATGGGGTGAAATGAGCTCCTTTGAAAAAGGCTATATTCAGATTATGAAAGCTATGGAAGAATGTACAATTAAGGCTGCCTTGACTGGAGATTATGGAACTGCTTTAGAAGCATTTTCTATAAATCCATTAGTACAGCATGGCAATGAAGCAATGGTTGTATTAAATGAACTTCTTGTTGCTCATGAAAAATATCTTCCACAGTTTAAAAATAAAATTCAAGAGTTAAAGAAAGAGGGTGTTCACTCAACAGATTCTGTTGTTATAGATTTAATGATGAATGGACACTAAGATGTAATGAAAAATTAATATTTAAGAGGCATAGAGTATAAGTTATCTATAGGAGTGGATTAATATGGAGCAGAAAGATATATCCAATTTAATTATTAAGCATGTAGGTGGAAACGATAACATCAAGGATTTATATCACTGTATGACACGACTAAGGTTTAAACTAAAGGATAAAGCTAAATTTGATGTAGAAGCACTGAAAAAAGTACCAGGGGTTATTAATACTGTCCAATCTGGGGATGAATTTCAGTTAATAATTGGTGCGGACGTAGATAAATATTACAACGATTTACTAAAACACATAGATGGAAAAAATGTAGAAAGAAAAAGTATAGGTGGGAAATTTGATTTAGCAAATGCACCAAAAGCTACTTTAAATATGATTGTCGGAATCATGGCACCTATTATTCCGATTATTATTGCAGGTGGTATGGTTAAAGTTATTCTTTCCGTATGTGTACTTTTGGGAATGGCCAATGATACACAAAATTATAAAATTTTATATTTAATTTCAGATGCTCCATTTTATTTCTTACCATTCTTTATAGCAAATAGTGCTGCAAAGAAATTTGGAACAAATCAGTTTATGGCTATGGTAATTGCAGGAGTAATGCTACATCCTAATTTCTTGGGTTTAGTGGCTTCTGGGAAAAGTATTGCATTTTTTAATTTGCCTGTTAAAGCAGTAAACTATGGTTCTAGTGTTATACCTATTATTCTTGTGGTTTGGTTTATGAGTTATCTTGAAAAGTTTATTGAGAAAATAGTACCACAAGTGCTAAAAACTATGTTAAGACCAATGTTGTTGCTGATCATTACAGCTCCACTTGCTTTGATTGTTATTGGGCCATTAGGAACAAACATGGGATATTGTATCTACCTTGTTATTAAAACCCTTAACGAAAATATTCCTTGGTTAGTACCAACTGTTATGGGAGCTTTTTCTCCTCTTCTAGTTATGGTAGGCATGCATTTAGCAATTACTCCATTTGCAATATTATCTGTATCCCAATTTGGATATGAAAGACTTATGGGTCCGGGAATGCTTGCAAGTAATGTTTCACAAGGTGGAGCAGCTTTAGCAATTGCTTTAAAAGAGAAGAAAGAGAAACGACAAGTCGCAATTTCAGCTGGTATTACTGCATTATCTGGGATTACAGAACCTGCGTTGTATGGTGTAACATTGAAATACAAACGTACATTAGCGTGTGTAATGGTTTCTGGTGCAATTGCTGGATTATATGCAGGTATTACAGGAGTAGTTAGATATGCAATTGCGTCAGCAGGATTCTTGTCATTGCCGGTATTTATTGGTGCTAATCCACGTAATATCATCAATGCATTTATTACTGCAGTAATAGCATTAGTATTATCATTTACTTTAACTTATATCTTCGTAAAAGTGGAAAATGGTTCAGAGTCCGTTGCTGATAAAGAAACTGATAAAGCTAATGAAACCTTCACAAGTGTTGCTTGTGGTAAAGTGATTCCTTTGGAAGAAGTAAAGGATGAAGCATTTTCGTCAGGAGCATTAGGATACGGGGCGGCTATTATACCAACAAATGGAACTATTTATTCTCCAGTAGAAGGAAAAGTAGCTTCTATTTATCCGACCGGTCATGCAATTTGCATTATAAGCAAGAGTGGAACAGAAATTTTGATTCATATCGGTATTGATACTGTAAAGTTAGAAGGGAAAGGATTTAGTACTTATGTAGAGGAAGGCACAATTATTCATCCAGGTGATCGATTAGTTGATGTTGATTTAGATTTTGTAAAAGAAAATGGATATGATACCAGTGTTATTGTTGTGGTGTTAAATTCATCAAAAGAAGATATTAAAGTGATAGAAAAAGACGAATTATCTACAAGTGATGAATTTTTGCAGGTAATTAAAAGGAGGAGTTAATCAATGAAAATCATAAGTGTTGAAATATTTTGTGCAGATTATGATAAAAATGCACCCAATGAACCAGTCTTTGTAAGAATAAATACTGATGAAGGTATTAGTGGATTTGGAGAAGCAGGTGTTGCTTATGGAAATTCCAAGTTGGCAGCAATTGGACAAATTCAGGATTTTGGTAAATTAATTATTGGACAGAATCCAATGAACATAGAAAAAATATGGAATAAGCTTCAGAAAGAAACATTCTGGGGATTGGGTGGAGGAACAGTAATTTTTTCTGCTATCAGTGCAATTGATATAGCACTATGGGATATAAAAGGAAAGCTACTAGGAGTACCAGTGTATGAAATGTTAGGCGGAAAAGTACGTGATAAAGTAAGAGCATATGCGAGTCAAATTCAGTTCGATTGGGATAAAAATTCACGTCCAT
Source organism: uncultured Clostridiaceae bacterium (assembly GCA_963725425.1). Lineage (GTDB taxonomy): Bacteria > Bacillota > Clostridia > Clostridiales > Clostridiaceae > Clostridium_I. The sequence continues at coordinate 25,542 of CAVRYJ010000025.1, read as the reverse complement.
TAGGTGGAATTAAAGAATATGGAGAAGCAGCAAGAAAGGCTAAAGCAGATGGATATACAGCACTCAAAGTTGATCCATTACAGCGAGATGAGTTTGGAAAGAAGAATTTGCGTAATGATGGATTGCTAACAAGTTACAAATTGAAATTGTGTAAAGATAGATTAGTGGAAATCAGAAATGCTGTTGGAAATGAAATGGACATTATTTTAGAACTTCATGCAAAGACAGATTTTAATGCTGCATTGCAGATTAGTAAACTTGCTGAAGAATTGAATATTTTTTATTTAGAAGAACCATGTGGACCATTAAATCCACAGTTGATGTCATTACTAAAAGAAAAAACAAATATTCCTTTGGCTTCTGGGGAGCGAATCTATTCAAGATATGGATTTCTTCCATTTTTACAAAACAGATCTTTGGATGTAATCCAGCCAGATGTGGCTAATTGTGGTGGAATCTCAGAGGCAAAAAAATATGTGATATGGCACAAGTCTATGACGTATTAGTTCAAACACATGTTTGTGGAGGACCAATTTCTAATGCAGCTGCACTTCAAATAGAAGCAGTTATTCCAAATTTCTGTATTCATGAATATCATGTTGGAAATATGTCTGATTTTACCAGGAGTTTAGGAGAATATGATGATGCACCAATTGATGGTTACATTACTATACCTGATCGCCCTGGGATTGGACAAGATATTCCTGAAAAAATTCTTGATAAATGTACAAAAGCTATAGTAGATTAGTAGGTAAGCAATATATATTTTGAGCATTATAGAATAACAAAGCTTAAAATTGAATAATTTAAATACTGATATAGGAATAATGCCAGCTGAATTGTAGAATGGCAAAGTTTGAAATTGAATGAATACTAAAATATTTTACAAGTAAACAAAAGGGGCTGTTGCACTAAGAAATTAGTGTAGCAGTTTTTTTATACAAAAAAAACAATTCCCTAGCTTAAAAAAGTTAGGGAAAAGGTGTAAAATATATTTATGAAAATCAACAATTTAACACGAAAAAATTATACCATCCATGACAGCTTTTATCAATTAAAACTGCCAATAAATACTGAATACATGATTCCTAAAGATGATTCTGTGAGGTTACTAAGTCAGATTGTAGAGGAGATGGATTTAAGAGAATTATACCAGACTTATTTCCGTATAAGGAAAAATCAGCCGACCCCAAAGCAGATGTTTAAGATTATGTTATATGCGTACATGAACCATTATTATGCTTCACGTAAAATTGCAAGTGCATGCAAGCGAGATATTAATTTCATGTATCTTTTAGAAAGTGCGTCAGCACCAGTTTATTCAACTAGAACAACGCACAAAGCATTTGGAAATATCTAAGTTGTTTGAGGAAAAACGGCAGAAATCATTAGAAAGAATTATTAGTGATGAAGCAACTGAACTAAGAATGAATCGAAGTATTCAGTCCGAAGGTGCTTTCGGTGAAGTAAAACAAGACATGGAATTCAGGCGCTCCTTGTGTCGTGGAAAGCAAAACATACTGGCAGAATCCATCTTGTTAGGGATTTCACATAACGTAAATAAGCTACACAATAAAATACAAAATGGACGTTGTGGTTCTTATGTTTTTCCATTAAAAACAGCGTAAACCTTAGAATTTCAAAAGTCAAAAAACGGGTAAAAAACACCATTTATTTTCTGTACCCTTTTTTACATTTCAATTTCGAAAAATATAAATCTACTCCTAAAATTTAAAATATGGTATAGAAAAAGGGCTGCTCATAGTGATTTAAAAAATCACTAATGCAACAGTCTCATTTATTATTCCTTGAGAGTTAAGTTTTTTTTCAAAACACCTGTTCATTTAGCAGAAAATTTACCTTCTAGCCCAATGAACAGGCATTTTTATGAGAAATAGACTAATTTTATCTAAATTTTTTATTTTTCCTTCTTCAAGTTCTAGGGGTAGTGACAGGGTAGCTACAGTGTACTGCAAAGTAGCTACCATAATAAGTAATTTAGCGTATGTGATAAGTATAAAGAAAAAGGCACTGCTGCCTTTTTTAGTTGATAAACAATTAAAGAACAAAGTGACATATGTAACTATAAAAACATAAAATATTAGATTAATATAAATATATAAAATCGAAGGGGTGATAACAGTATGGGTAATTTTCAAGTAGCATCCTTACCAAATATTATAATTGTAGTCGCATTAATTATATATATGATATATATTCAAGTTGCTGAAAGGAGCTTTAAAGCAAAAAAATACATTGTTTTACCAATAGTTTTGATATGGTTTACAATCTCAAATATTGAAAAAATTAAAGGTGGTATTGTACAGACAGGTCCAGGAATATTAATGCTTATAGTAATTGGATTAATATGTGGTGTTATTGCTGGGTTCATTACAAAAATATACCGAAAAGAAGACGGAAATCTTTATATAAAAGGTGGCTGGCAAATGCTTCTTTTTCTCATTGTATCACTTCCTATAAGAATGATTTTGAGTCATTTAATTACAAGTTTACCGCAAGAGATAGGACTAGATTATGCAACAGCTTATCTTGTAAGGCTAACTTTTGTATTTATAGGAAGAGCTATAGTTATATACATGAGAGTACCTGATTTTTGGAATGTTATTCATTACCAAAGAGAAGAGAGAAAATTAACAAGAAGGTTAAGAAGAGAAAGCAAGAAAAAAAATTTCTCATAAAATCTCAATATACAGTTAGGAGTAAATAATTCAAAGTAAATGTATTGAACCTGTACAACGTTTTATTTACTGATAAATTTAATTAGTGACATGTTTGCTTTCACAAGCTAGTTACAATTGCCAAAAATTCGTTAGAGTATATTTAAATCGTTGTTTTGAGTAGATTTAATCCTCAGCGTATAATTGCTACGTTTTGCTGCCAGTACCACATAATTAATTGGACAATTTGATATTAAAGAGTAAATTAGCCATTAAAACAATAATATGGTATTATCCTACATATAGGAGTTCCAATTTAAAAAATGATTAGAGAATTTGAAGGGGTTATTTTATGAATTTTATACAATTGAAATGTAAGCCACTGTCCTGTAGTAAATATATTATAAGAAATAAGAAAAAGACATTAGTAACAATGTTTACTATTATTTTTGGGGTGTTTTTATTAGTAATAACTAAAATGGTTATATTCTCCACACAAACTAATGTTTATTCAGAATGGGCAAACCCATTTGAAAATGTATCGGGAATTGTCCCTATACAAAATAATTATAAACCTAATAATAAATCTAATATGCATGATACATATATTGATAAAATATATATGATAGGAACTACTGGAAGACTATACACATATTCATTTTTTGTAAAGAATAATGATTTAGACTTTATATGTAATAAAATGAATGTAAAATTAATCAAGGGCTCTTTTCCTAAAGCAGGAACTAATCAGATAGTAATACATAAAAGTATAGCTACTAATAAAGGGTTACATATAGGAGATCATATAGGTAAAGATCAAGATAGCACAGAATCATTATTAGGTTCTTATATAATTGTTGGAATTATTGATTCTGATTCAGTAATTTCAATAGGTGATTATGATTATTATAAGGGGAGAAATCCTGAAGCTAATAGTGGATATATTTTTGACAAGAAACTTTATCACTTTAATGATGATAAAGATGGAAAATTATATCAGATGTACACATATGAAAAAGGAGCAAATAATATAAAAGATTATGGTAGAATTTTGGGGTTAAGTATGAATATATTATCAACTTTTATTTATACTATAGTTTGGTGTTTTATGATATGTATGATCTATGTTTTTTATAATCAAAGGAAAAGTGAATTCGGTATATTAATGGCTATTGGATATAGTTCGGATTTTTTAACAATAAGATGTTTAAAAGAAACTAGTAGTATGATACTTTCAGGCGGTTTATTAGGTATGTTTATGGGATTAATTACTGGTGAAATTCTTAATAATACTATTTTTAAATCATGGGGTCAATTATTAACTGTATTTAATGTGAAATATTTATTAGCACCATTAATCTTGATGATTTTACTTATTCTAACTTCATTAATTATAGTGTCAAGTATAGTGAAAAAAGTAGATTGTATATCATTAATTTAAGGTGAAAGTTAAATTATATTTTTACAAATGTGTAGATAATGCAGCCCATGTTCTTGCTCCAACTTCTCCGTCAACTGGTCCACAAGAAACATTATCTTGAAAAATTGTTACAGCATATCGGGTAGATTTACCGAATACACCATCTACCTTTACATAATCATCAGTAGATCCTCCCACACTACGAATCCAATTATTACATGCAGTTTGTACTTGCTTAACAGCATTTCCAACGTCACCCGTTTTTATAGTTTCGCCACTGTTTATAATAGATTGAGCGCTAGGACCATCACTTTGTCCGTAAGTAAATGCAGGTCTTATATTTCTAGGTATAGTAGGTAATTTACTTGTACTGCTTGTAGTAATTTTTTTAGCAGAAACAGTCTTTACTGCAATGCTATTACTATTACTATTATTAGCACTAGCAAAAACTGGCGTTGGTGATATAACTATAGTAGATAAAACACCTAATGTTAATAATTTAATCTTTTTGTTTTTCATTTTTTAACGCCACCCTAAATTTTATTTAATTACATTATACATCATAAATTTCTATTTTATATAAAATAATGGCATAATTGTAAATACAGGAATATATATTTACAAATTTGAGCTATATATGAAGTAAAAGAGTGTGGATACATAGTTCTTGGAATAAGTGTACAATGTAAGTTGACATAATATTTATTATGTCAACTTACCAAATGTAAACCAAATCTCGAAGTATAATCTTAAGTTGCTTATCCCATGATTACCATACGTAACACCACATCTATTGCAGATATGCCATTATTGTGTTACTATATACATATTATGGAAAATATGGTCATAAAGTATGCTGCCATAATTTATATCAAGCATACGTTGTAATAAATGGTAAAGAAGTACCTTATGTTGTAGTTTCATCAAGAACGGTAATTATCATGGATAGTTATTTAAGGTTAAGTTAATCAAAGCCACATAAGGGGGGGAATGGGAGCATCATTACATATATACTAGTAATTCTACTAAAAATGGACTCTGGATAAAATTTAAGGTATAATTGATTTATGTAAACTTACAGATGGAGGATATACAATGAAGTTAATGTGTAAATGCGGAAACGTAGAAGATTTAAAAACAGATAATGAAATATTGAATTTTGAATTTAGAAATTGTGAAGATGGCACTATAGCAGTAGTTTGCAAAAACTGTAACGAAGTTGTTTTTATAAAATTAAAGAATAGTTAGTAAACTCTGAAAATATTATTTTCAGAGTTTACTGCTTTTATGGTTTAGTGATGGCAACGGCTCGTGGGTCGCCATCAAATTATTTTGCTAAGTTGTAACTTTCTGATCTATTGCTACAGATAGCTTGTATCTATGATTAAAACCTAAATTCGACGCAATAAATGGCAAAAATAAAAAAGGCGTATTGATAAGTCGCCTTTTTAGAGAGGTGCGACTAAACTCGCTATGCTAACTAAAGTATTAAATTTTAAAATACTTTAGCGAAATAGAAATATATTACCATTAGTTTTTGGGTTTTGTCTTAAAATTTGGAGGGAAGTATGAATATAAATAACTTGTTTTTTCATGTTCATTACTGCAATAGCAGGTTATCTGGCGGGGTATTGAACTATTCACAAAAAATCAATAAAACACTTCAATATCATGAACTCGTTTTTATTACTGGTGGTAAGGGACATATTATATTACCACATAAAAGATATGAGGTTAAAGACGGTGTGCTGTTATACCTCTGCCCCGATGTACAATATTCTGTAAATATTGATGTTGAGAATCCTTTATGTTTTTTGGTAGTACATTTTAGTTATGTAAATGTGGCATTTAATAGCGATAAATGGATTATTACAGAGGGAACTAATACTTTACCACTAGATTCTGTTCAAGTTTTAAATGATTACTATCAGGTTAATAATGTATTCAAAAAATTGGTTGAGGATTGGGCTTTGAAATTGCCAGGTTATGAATTTATTACGAAAACTTTACTTCAGCAATTGATAATAGAGGTTTATAAAAGTAAAAAAAAGGATAGCCCAAATTACTCAACTTCCTTAAAGGTTGAAAAAATTATTGAATACATGCGTATAAATATAAATAATAAACTGCTCTTGAAGGATTTATCTGAACTAGTGCACTTGTCATCATCATATTTATCCAGAGTTTTTAAAGCGACTACAGGATATTCTATAATCGCGTTTTTTAATAAAATTAAGATTGATAAAGCTAAAGAATTGATTATTGAAGATGATAAAAAGATAAAAGAAGTAGCACAAATACTTGGATTTACTGATGAATTTTACTTTAGCAGAATATTTAAAAAAATCGAGGGTATAAGTCCTTCAGAATTTTATAGCCGAAATATCCATGGTTAATAATATATTACATGGAGTAATGCCCTTCTCAAGGTTATAATCAAGTCATAATTGTAGATCATGAGGAGGAAGATACTATTGGAGATATGGAAGAAAAATTTAATTGTCTGCTGGTTTGGGATATTTGTAGCAAGTATGGGAATGAGTCAGATTGCACCAGTATTGCCACTTTATATAAGGCATCTTGGAGTTACTAATACAGCTTCAATTGCACAACTATCAGGACTTGCTTTTGGTGTTACCTATATAATTTGTGCGATTTTTTCACCAATATGGGGTTATGCGGCAGACAAGTATGGAAGAAAAGCTATGATTTTACGTGCAAGCCTTGGAATGGCTGTTGTAATAGGTACTATGGGACTAGCACAAAATGTATATCAACTGATTGGATTAAGATTATTGCAAGGAGCTATAACCGGTTATAGCACAGCATGCACTACGCTTATTGCAACTCAGACGGATAAGGAACATGCAGGAGAAGCTTTAGGTACACTTTCAACAGCAAGTATTGCAGGTTCTTTGCTTGGTCCAATGATTGGCGGCTATATATCGGAAACCCTTGGTTTTCAACCTGTGTTTTTTATAACAGGTGCATTGCTACTGATTTCATTTATCACAACTGCTTTATTTGTAAAGGAATCTTTTACTCGTGAAGATAAAAAAGCACTTAGCCTCAAGGAGACATGGAGTAGTGTCCCCGAAAAAAGTTTAACTATTACCATGTTTGTAACATTTTTCGTATTATCAGTGGCATTATATAGCGTAGAACCCATCATAACAGTATATATTACCCAATTATCCCGTAATACGAGTCATATTGCGCTACTGGCCGGATTGGCATTCTCAGCATCTGGGCTGGCCAATATAATTGCAGCTCCAAGACTAGGAAGGCTTTCTGATAAAATTGGAGCGCATAAGGTTATGCTAGTCGCACTTATAATGGCAGGACTTGTTTTTATACCACAAGCCTTTGTAAAAAATCCTTGGCAGTTAATGGGACTTCGCTTTTTATTAGGACTCACCACGGCTGGGTTAACGCCTTCTGTTAGTATTTTAATCAAGAAAATCACACCAGATTCTCTTACAGGCAAAGTTTTTGGTTTTAACATGTCAGCAGGGTATTTAGGCGTATTTGCAGGTGCAGTTTTAGGTGGGCAAGTAGCAGCATACTTTGGCATAAGATATGTGTTTTTTATTACAAGTGCATTGTTATTCATAAATGCAGTGTGGGTTTATTTTAGGGTTTATAAGAAACTAAATGTTATTCAAAATTAAGGGAAATAAAGGAGAAATTAAATGATAATTAAATGGTTTGGTCAATCATGTTTTATGATAACGTCTGAGAATGGAACAAAAGTACTGACAGATCCATTCAAAAAAATGTTAGGTTATAAATTGCCACCTCAAATTGATGCTAATATAGTATCTGTAAGTCACAATCACAGTGATCATAGTAATATAAACGCGGTCAAGTCTAACTTTGTATGTATAAATGAACTAGGCATTTTTTCAAAAGATGGAATAGAGATAAACGGCGTTGGAACATTCCATGATAAAGTCTCAGGGTCCAAGAGAGGGAAAAACACAGTATATAACTTTAAAATTGATGGAATAAATATTTGTCATTGCGGTGATTTAGGACATATTTTAAATTCCAAACAGATAGAAGAAATAGGAAGCGTGGATATACTTCTTCTTCCTATTGGTGGGTCAGCCACCATTGATGCATTTGATGCTACTGAAGTAATGAAACAGCTAAACCCAACAATTGTTATCCCTATGCATTACAGAACAAAGGCATTAGGGCTACCGGGATATTTGTTGTTTGGTACAGTTGATAAATTTATTTCAGTTTCAGGGTTAAAAGCAAAAGAGTATGAGAAACTTGAACTAAATAAAACAAATATGAAAGATTATTCAGGGATTGTTGTCCTTAAATATAATTAATCTTTGAGAGTTAGATATACCCTTAAACGCAGGGAATAAACGAATAGGAATATATGTAATGCTTATATTGTTAGATTACAATGGAATAAAATTAGATTTTACACAAGATGAGTTAGTCAATTTAGGATTAGGCATAGCAAAAGGAGAAATTAACCAAGATCATATAGTATCATGGATAAAAAATCACAAAACTAAGTAAATCTTATATAGATTACTTGTTTTGTGATTTTTCTTATATTCTAATACTTTGCCAATTGTTATACCACGTAGGTTTGTACTACTCACTAAAACCTAAATTTGACGCAATAAATAATAAAAAACACTTCATTGATCAAGTGCGTTTTCTATGGCCTTCATAAATGCCTTACTGGTTGTTGTAGCACCAGTTATTGCGTCTACATCTACTTTCTGCTGTTTTATAATTTCAGTAAATACTCCTTCTGCATAGGTAACATAAGGGCTTTTGCGATTGTCTAAACCTTTAATATTAACAATTTTATGATTTTCAACAGTTACTCTTACCTTATACGTATAGTTTCCAGCATGTGTCTCACCTTTATATATTCCGTCACTAACCTTTGTAAGGTTGATATTTTTTATAGGCATATTTCTTATTTTGTTTAAGTTAATAGCATTAATGGTTGCAAATCCAATGCCTATAGCTATAAGAGGTACTGATATCATAACTACTGTTTTTGTTTAATCTGTCGCTTTACACTCCTTATACCCCATGGTTTAAGAACAGAAACTCCAAAAATGAGTAAAATTGACATTAATTCAATTGAAATACATATTATAGCTTTGTGTTGAAAATTTAAATACTCTATTCTCATTGTTGAATTACTTAATCCTGCATCTGATATGGATGTCATACCATTTATAGCTGGTCCCAAACCGAACCAAGTTACAGCAAACATAATCAAAACAATCATCCACTTGAATATTATCCATCGTTGTTTAACAAATCCCCATTCTGTGAAGAGTCCAAATAGAAATGCAGTTAACATTAGAGCAAAGAAAGAATAATTCACTCCCAATGTAAATATTTTAAGAATGCTTAAATCCACTACAAAAGTGTTTTCAGTTATCATATTATAATTTTCTTTAACCATTAAAATAATTAAAATAGCCAATAAACTACCAAATATACTGGCTGCCAATACAATATGAAAAAATTTCAAAATTTTTTTATTGTAAGTGCTTATTATCCATAATATGTAAAATGAATTATATTATTTTTGTTTTTAACAGATTCTTCACCATAATCTACCATTACGAAGTAACTTCAAAGACTGCTGCATCTTAAATTAGCTTGAACATCTCAAATAAATTGTAACATAAATGTATAACCATGGAAGTAAAAAAGAATTGTGGTGTGTATTGACAAATATTATGAATAATAATTGTTTAAGACTCAACACAAATTATTATATTTTTTACCTCTATTATACATTACGATTTCCACCATGGCGAGGCAAAATGTAAAGATTACGTCAATAAATGCCCAAATAGTTTTGGTTTGAAGTTTGCTGTTGCTGGTTTGGACGCAGTAAATAGCAAAAACAAAACAGGCTTAGGATTAAAAACTCATTTCCTTTTTCAGAAAAACTCAAAAAAGTGTTGACCCTAACACAATGTCATAGTGTAATATAAAAATATAGCTTCAATATATTGACCAAAACTCATGGCCGGCGGTGAGCTGGGCAGTATTTATAGCTCTAAAATCAAAGCTTTGGAGGTGCAGCAATGAGAACAGTAAAGCAAGTTTCGGATTTGACAGGAATAAGTGTGCGCATGCTACATTACTACGATAAAATGGGATTGTTGAAACCAAGTAAATTCACAGATGCAGGTTACAGACTTTATGACGATGAAGCTCTTGAAACCTTGCAACAGATTTTATTTTTTAAGGAACTTGATATACCTTTGAAAGAAGTTAAACAAATCATGGCTAGTGCCCACTTTGATAAAATGCAATCACTAAAAAGTCATGAAAAGTTGCTTATTTTAAAACGCAACAGATTGAATGGTTTAATAGAGCTTGTAAATAAAACATTAAAAGGAGAAACTACAATGAGTTTTAAAGAATTTGATATGAGTGAATATTATAATGCACTAGAAGAGTTTAAAACTGAACACAAAAATATTATAATTAAATCTTATGGTAGTATGGATAAATATGATGAATTTATTGAAACATGTAAATCTAAGGAAGCTGAAATTGCTAAAATTGCTATAAAAGAATATGGAAGTATTGAAAGGTATGTTAAATCTATGAAGAAAAATTTTAATAGTGATGCAATGACTAAAGCAGAACAAATTGATAATTTTAAAAAAGATTGTCTTTATGATAGACATCCTAAATTAAAAGAGCTATATAAAAAACTTACAGCCGACTTAATAAGTAAAGATCCTTCTTCGGATGAAATTCAACATATTGCTGGTGAAATAACGAGTATAGCTAAAAGAGATTATGAAGTTTTTAAAAATGAGCTTGGAGATTATTATTGGTATACTATGGTAAAATATTGTTTGGAATTTCCTAAAGACATAGAAAAAAGCTATGATGGAAGTGGCATGTCGTGGTTAGAAGCAATGGATAAAAAATATGGAGAGGGTTCGTCTAAATTTATCGGAAAAGCTTTAAAAATTTATTTGGGAGATTATGAGCCTAAAATAGAAACACTATATAAAAAACTTGGATCTGACTTAAGTAAAGACCCTACTTCAAAAGAGATTCAACAAATTGTTTCTGAAATAGCAAATGAGAACCGAAAAATACACGAATATTTAAAAGTAGATGAGGGAGAAAATCATTGGGGGTATACAGCAGAACTTTATTTATCAAATCCTACGTATATAAAAGTGAAGGACAAGAAATATGGCACTGGTGCATCTAAATTTATTGGAGAAGCCATGAAGTTTTATTCTGAAAATAATAAGTAATGATTAAAAAAGCAGTTGCCATAATTCCGAATTATTTGGAATTATGGTAGCTGCTTTTTCTTAACGGGATTTTTGCACAAATTACCAGGGCTACCACTATATTAGCCGAAGTTTGTCTGTAGAATATACAGAAGTCGAAAAAACTTGTATTTTATCTAAACTTGTTATATAATTTAAATACTGACTAGTCAGTATACGAACATTGGAGGTCATAAAATGAACTTATTTAACATTTTTAAAACAGAATCAAAAGCATTTTTAAAAAACAAAATTAGAATAATTGCACTTTTAGCTGTTATACTTATCCCCCTATTATACAGTTTCAGTTATTTGAAAGCCTACTGGGATCCTTATGGTAATTTGAAAGATTATCATATTGCCGTTGTTAATAATGATTCTGGCGCAATATTGAATCATGAGAAGGTTAATTATGGTAATGATACTGTTAAGAAGCTTAAAGATAAAACAAGCGTGGGTTTCCAGTTTGTTAGTAGCAGTACTGCCAAGGCTGGAATTACCAATAACACATACTTTGCTTCAATTGAAATACCTAAGGATTTTTCAGAAAAAATTGCGGATGCAAAAAATGGTACAGTAATAGCGCCTACAATAAAATATGTATCAAACAACAAGGAAAGCTATATTGGTACTAAAATTTCAGACAATATTAAAGATGAAATTTTAGTTCAAATTAAACAAACTATTTCTGCGAAATATGGAGAGACTGCATTTGATTCAATTTATGAATCAAGAGATGGCTTAAAGACTGCCGCAAATGGTACGGATAAACTTATTAATGGAACAAATGATATTCTTAATGGTAATAATAAAATATCATCTAGTTTAAATGATCTTAATAACCAAGTGCCTAAATTACAAAGTGGGACAAGTGCTCTTTCAAATGGCTCCTTTGCACTTAATAATGGCTTAAGTAAATTGAATTCACAGGTTCCTACAATAGCTAGTGCAGTAGATCAGCTTTCCTCTGGTGCGGATACATTAAATCAAGGTTTAGTTGCCGCGAACAATGGTGCAGCTACACTTTCATCAAAATCAAAGGGATTAACAGATGCTAGTTATGGTATAAATAATACTTACAACAAGACGTTAATTCCAGGTTATGGTGATATGACTGCACAATTAAAAAATGGTGCTGACAGCTTAAATGGTGGAGCAAAGCAAGTCCAAGCTGGAGTTGCTGCATTGGTTAAAAGTTCAAGTGATAGCACAACTGCAATTAGTGGTGCACAAGCTTCATTAAGCGCATTTTTGGTTGCAAATCCAAAAGCAGCCGATGACCCAAATATACAAAAATGTTTAGCAACTTTGACTGCTATAGTTAAAAATGCTTCTAGTGATACAAACGCCACTGAAATTAAACATTTAACAGATGGAACAACTGCATTGGTTACTGGTACGAGCGGTCTATCAGATCAACTCAATACTAGTAAGTCTAATTCAGCAGCATCAACTTTTGGCTCTGGACTAAATAATTTTAGTGCAGTAGCACTTCAACCATTTACAACTGGAGTAGATCAATACACTGCTGGAACAGATCAATTAGCTATAGGATTAAGTGCATTATCACAAGGTTCTACTAAGATTTCTAATGGACTTGGAACTTTAAAAAATAATATGCCAACCCTTGCTAGCGCATCTAGTCAATTATATAATGGTTCGTCTACATTAAATAATGGTATAGATCAGCTTAACAATAAAATGCCTGCTTTAGCCTCTGGTACTCAGCAGCTTGCAGACGGATCAAGCAAACTTGGCAATGCTTTAACAACTTTAAATAACGGGAATAATGATTTAAAAACTGGTCTAATAAACGGAATGAATAAAATTAATAATAATGTAAAATCACCAAGTAAAGATCTTGGAAATTTCATTGGTAATCCTGTAAAAGTATCTGAAACTGATGTTGATCAGATAAACAATTATGGTACAGGACTGGCTCCATACTTTTTACCAATATCATTGTGGTTAGGTGCCGTACTTATGATGCTTATACTGAAGGTTAAAAGAGATAATTACGCTGATTTAAACAGAGTTGAGTTTGCTTTAGGTAAATACCTTAATTATGGTGTAATAGGTATAGTTCAAGCAATATTGTTAGGTTTCGTAACTTTATCTATTGGAATTACTCCAACACATCCAGTAATGTTTTTTGGTTCTTTAATAGTTATGGCACTTTCCTTTGATGCCGTACTTTATGCACTAGTAAGTTTACTTGGACTGGTAGGAGAAGGTATAGCAATAGTACTTCTAGTATTACAATTATGTTCTGACGGTGGTACATTTCCATTGCAAACTTTGCCTAAATTCTTTCAGAATATAAGCACTTTCTTACCATTCACATATTCTGTACAAGTAATAAGAGAGTTATTATTTGCTCAAAATATTAATGGTGTTTTAGTATTAAAAGATTTGGGAATACTTTTAGTGTTTGGTTTAGTATCAATAACTATAGCTTTAGTATTTATTAACAAAGGTGAAAAAATAAATAAGCATATAGATGAAGCTTTAGACAGTTCAGCTGCATAAGGCATTGTCAAAAAATTAATAGTTAAAGATATTAAAACTATTTTAACAGAGGCTACACTAAAATAAGACAATGGACAATTACAGTGGACAATGGACAGTTAAGAAAGTTGAGAATTGAAAATTGAAAGTGGAGAGTTAATGATGTTTTTCTTCGCTTTGCTCGGAAAAACTAAGAATTAATTTTTTTAATTTAGATTTTATGTAGCGAAGCTACATAAAATCAACATTAACTCTCCACTCTCCACTCTCAATTGTCAATTGTCAATTCGGAGTTTAACAAACTGTTTTGCAATTTCTTATAATTTTAGTGCAGCCTCTATTAGTTCCTGAGGTGAACTTATGAATAAAACTAAAAATTCTATTTTTTTATCAGCAGTGAAGGTTTTTTCAAGCAATGGTTATGATGGTGCAACTATGGATGAGATAGCAATGAGTGCTGGGGTAGCTAAAGGCACGTTGTATTATCATTTTAAGAGTAAAGAAGAGATATTTAATTATATAATATCCGAAGGCATGAAGTTAATACAGGATGAAATCAGTGAAGTTTCCAATAATTCAGATACAGCACTAGGTAGATTAAAATCTGTATTTAAGGTTCAGCTAATGCTTGTGCATAGGAATAAAGATTTTTTTAAAGTTGTTGCAAGTCAGCTTTGGGGAAAAGAACTAAGACAATTTGAGCTAAGGAATAAAGTTGAAAGTTATATAAATGACATTGAAGGTTTAATTGATGATGCAGTAAAGTTAAATGAGCTAAAAAAAGGAAAATCTAGACTAATGGCATATTCTTTTATTGGAAACCTATGTTCATCTTCCATTTACGAGATTTCAAACAGTGATGAGAATATGGATGATGTAGTTGGAAGTATGATGGATTATATTTTAAATGGAATAGGAATACAATAGCAATTAGGCGTGGAGGTATCTTGAATGATGCCTCCACGCCTAATTTTTTACTGGTGAGAAAGAAATGGGCGTAATTAACAAATTACGAATTGTGATAGGTTTAGATTTTGTAAAAATAGTGATCAATATAATATTGTGCTTGCATTCTAAATAATATCATTAGTTAAAAAGGTCTGGCAATCATTTTAACAAAGTTTTTATTCTTAATCTTACACTTCCTGCAATACCCGATTTAAGGTTAGCATCACAAATCTTGTTAGCTAAGGAATTTGTAACCTCCATAGTCACTGTATTTAATCCTGAACTAACATAATCTGAAATATCAAAAATGTATGGTGCCCACATTTTAATCTCTACTTCTTTTTCATTTATGGATACTTTCACGATTTCGTAAGCTTCTTCTAGTTCAAGCTGTATTTCATTTATACTTTCTCTATTTTCAATTACAAATTGATTGCTATATGTCATGGTTGCAGAATAATTTTTAAATCCTTCCCATTCGTTCCAAAGTGTTAGTCTTCCTTCTTTTACAAGTTTATTTTCTTGGTCATAAACTTTCCACGTTGGTTCAATATCTATAATATAACAATGGCTAGATTTTTCTTTTTTATCTACAATGGTTGGAACCTTTGAAGTATCTAAAACGAATATAACACTTTCTCTTCTATTTATTTCTAGAGGTATCTTTATATATTCGCCATTTATTTCCAATACATTTTGTTGTGTAGTTTTTCCTTTCCATGCATCCCATTTCTCTACATATCCAACATTTTTTATATTTAAAATGTCTTTTATGTTTTCTTCACCTTCATTTACAAGAACATAATAATGCACACCATCTTTAACTACGTGGCTTACTCTTAATGATTTTTGGTTATGTTCAGTAAACAAATCACGGCTATTTAAACCATCAAGCACATCTAATATCTCTATTGCTTCTTTAATAACTATAGTATCTTTTATTTTAATATTATGTCCCTTTTCATTGTTTATAATAATTGTTCCGCCGCCCTCGGAAAATTTCTCTAATGATTTTATTATTTCTTCAGTAACAATATAGACATCCTCGATAATAATAACTTTATATTTTTGTTTCTGAATATAAATAGCCCCATCACTTATATGGCATAGATCATCCATTAGCAGTTCCTTTTCAAAATAATTAAATTCAATAGAATTTTCATATAACGGCTTAACGCTCTTCCAAGGTAAATTATGGTTTTCACAAAGCACTGCAATATCCGTTACGTTGTAACTGTCCGTCATTATAAAGCTCATTCTCTTCATATATTGTGAAATTTGGTTATAATATGGCCACCATATATTATTTGGACCTACATCTGGTGGTCTTTCTCCAATTCTTCTCTTACCTCTTATAGAATAGAAAAAAGCATGAGGATATAAAAGATTTACACCTCTTACAAATAACCAATCCATAAACCATTTCATATCGTCAACTGCAAATGACCATTCTATTTTGTTTGCTCCACAACAAGCAAAGCATTCATTGCCATTTTTTCTTTTACCTCTATGTCTAGCTGAATCAGAAGTACACTTAGCCATAGTAGTATTTTCTCCCTGAATAGATTTATTATCCTCTGGAGCTACCCATCTCCATACAATATCTTGAGCTGGTACATGAAAATACTTAAGTAACCCGATATCATCACTTTCATGAGGATGCCCTGTAAGTTCAATATTATGTTTTTCACACCATTCACTTATAGGTTTATAGTAAGATAACTCTAATTTTTTGTTTATTGCTCTGTTATATCTAGCTTTAACATTAGTAATTTCTGTAGTGCCTTCTAGCCACAATGCTGGTAGATCTTCCTCATTTCCACCCTGCTTAATATAAAATTCAAGAAATCCGCTTGTCCAAGATATCATATTGCTGTGATCACCTCTACCCATTATATCTGGTTCATCAGTAAACACTCCTATTATTACATTTCCAAAATATTGGCTAAATTCCTTATAATACTTTTCATGAGTTAGGTTAATAAAGGATTGAACTGCATAAGGATTAAGTAAATCACTAGAAGCTGGAGCTTCTAGTTCACCATCATCCTCACCAAAATGTATTCCTCTTATAGTTCCTTTTGTATATGCTTCTACAAAAAGAATTATGTACCAATCACCCAAACTTGGTGGGACAAATGTTACTTTATTATGCTTACATATGATTTTCTTTATCTCGGAACTATCAAATTTATTTGCTTCAACTTTTTTAATTGCTAAAACTGATACTAACTTTTCTCCATCTTTTTCATGAAATTCTAATGTTGTTTCATTGTGACATTTATATTCAAGCATTTTTAGTCCTCTGCTTGCATATTCTGGATTATTCTTTACAACCATTCCATGAGCAGATCCTGAAGGATACATAGCTTCATCATATAACACTACCTTCATATTAAGTTTATCTGCTTGTTCAATAGCGAAGCGAACAAAATCCATAAATTTATCTGAAAGATATTCGATTTTCTTAGGGATTCCTATCCTTGGATGAATAACAAATGCATTAACTCCCTTTTGTGAAAAATCATTGATTTGTCTTATAATTTCATTTTTATCTAGGGCATCATTCCAAAACCAAAATGGAATTGGCGTATATTCATTTAAAGGATTAATAAATTCATTTTTTTGATTTTCAATCATTATTAGAACACCTCTTTAATATGTTATAATTTTTTCAATTCTAGGTAAATCAACATTTAAACAGTTTTCTACATGCACTGGTTTTCCATCTAAAGTGTTAACCACTACATTCTCCATTGTCCAATTTGTAGCATTATTAATTAAACCTGCTGTATTAGTTTTTATATCAATATTTTTCCATCCAATATAACTTATAGGTTTCTGAATATAGGCATCAATAAAAAAGGCTTTTGAAATTGTGCCATCAACAAATACACTATTTACTTTAACATCTGATATTTGAATATTTTGTACTTTTGGAATTCCCAGTTCTGGTGGATCAACATGTTTAGATAAAGTTTCCCAATAATTTGGAATTTCACCAGTAAAGCTCTTAGGAATTTCACAATAACTATAACTAGGATTCCAATTGAGTTCAAAACTAAATGGATTTATTACATCAGTCATTTCAATATCATGCACAGAAATATTTTCTATAACTCCACCTCTAGTTTTTGCAGACTTCAATCTGAAACCATTATCAGTTTTATTTGCTTTAATATTATATATTTCTACATTACGAATACCACCAGAAGTCTCACTTCCAAGAGTTATTCCTTCCCCATGACCCATTCCGCAATTGCGAATAATTATGTTTTCTGCTGGACGATTTACCCGTAGTCCATCTGCATCACGTCCTGCTTTTATACAAAAATTATCATCATTACAATCTACATAACAATTCTCCACAATCACATTACTTGATGAATCAATATCAATTCCATCAGTGCTTGGACCTTGATTTTCTCTAATATCTAATCCATTAATTCTTATCTGATCTGAATAACATATATGAACATTCCAAAACGGTGAACGTATGAGTCTTAGTTCTTGTATTTCAATATTTGACGAATTAAACACTATTATATTTCTAGGTCTTTTGCAATCATAATCTGCTACCCATCTAAGTCCCTGTGCATCATATATTTCTCTCATTCCACCTAGCTTGTCTTCACCCCAATACTTATTCCACCAATAATTTCCCTGACCATTTATCAAACCTTTTCCTGTAATCTTAACATTCTTCTGGTTAAATACATTTATAAGTCCACTAGGCCAATTCATCTCAATACCAGCCACTCGGGACCCAATATCAGGATAAGCCTCTTCATCTATAATGCCACGAAGCTCAGCTCCTTCTTCAATCCTAAACTCTACATTGGATTTTAGGAAAATAGATCCTGTAAGGTAGATTCCCTTATCAAGAATTACGCATCCCCCTGTCTTGGCCGCATCCTCTATAGCTTTCTGAATAGCATTTGTGCAAATAGTTTTTCCATCAGATTTTGCTCCATATTCTATAGCTCTATAAATTTTTGTACTCATTTATCATTGACCTCCATCAAAATTAAGACTTAAATGTTCCTTTAATACCACAAAATACACCAGAATACTGATTTACTTCTTTAATGATGCCTAACAACTAACTTTAGTAGCAGCTGCATTAACTAACTTCTGACTCATAAAGTACATTGTTATTTCCCCAGCATTTTTCATATTCAAATCCAGTTAAATCTTTAAAGGCATCTTTAGTTTGTTGAGAAACACTATCCATACTTCCGCCAGCTTTAAGTCTCTGTACCTCTTTTATAAGCAGGGCATGTTTTTCCACAGTAAATTTACTTCTATATGACGCTATACATCCAATGAATATTGAAAATGTTGGTATACCAACAAATAATATAAGAATAGCAATTGTTACAGAAGAAGGCTGGGTTTTAGAAGATGATATGAAACCAAATGATACTAATACAAAACTTACTAATAGTGACTCAAAAGAATTCGTTAGAGTATCTACAAAATTGTCAACAGAGGCGAATGTGGCTTCTCGCCTACGCTTTGTAACAGCTTCATCTATATCTGGTATAAATGAACTTTGAAAAATAGTTGAATTAACCATTCCTGTTTTTCCACCATATAAAACTACTGCTAGAATTATAACAAGTATACTTCCATGTGATGGATGATAAATAGCCATTGCTATATATCCTAATAGTGCAATAATAAGGACTGTTGCTCCCATCCTATAACTTTTAAGTGGTCCATGTTTTTTAGTAAGCATAACAAAAGCTCCTAAGAATAAAGTTCCAACAAGATACTGCAATGTCATTGAAATAGAAACACTAGCTGTACTCAAAAGCAGAACAAATACTATGAAATATGTGTTAGTTGCACCCTCGAGGGCTCTACAGAATGATTGTCCAAAATACATATATAGATAATGTTTATAAGATTTTATTTTTATAGCTGAAGCTGTATCCTTTACAACACTTTGTATTTGTTTTAAAGGCGATATTGCCTTCATATCTATTTTCTCTTGAATTCCTACTTCTTCTGGAGAACGTTCGAATACACTTCTATAATATATTATCAAGCAAACTAGGGATAATAAATCATAACATATCATCATTATTAGAAAAACGTAAATATTGTTTTTACCAAATATGGATAATACAACTCCAGGGAAGAAAGCGCCTACAATACATCCAAGATTTGAAAACACTTGGTTAGTTCCAGTCAATTTAAGTTTTTCATCAGCATTTATTGTCATTTCAGGTATAAGTGATTTTAATGGAATGTTATAAAATAATGTTGCACCAGGTTAGATGCCTTTGTTTATTAGTTATTTCCATATTTTATTTTCCTTTCTATTTATGATTTTATACCCAAATATTAATTATTTTTAAATGAATGTATATAATAATTCTGAGAGACACAATATAGCCATAGCTTGGCCATATGGCATAGAGGTACATTCTACTTTTTTATATCCCTCAAGTTCATCAAATACTCCTGTGCCAAATGATACATTTAACAGTTCACCATCACTATTTATATTATTTAATATGCCTCGAATAGCTTTATAAGCTACCACTTCATATTTTTTATCTATATAACGTTTTCTTATAGCCTTTAATATTCCATATGCAAAGCCGGCTGTTGCAGATGCTTCAAGGTAAGAAGTCTCATCATCTATGAGAGTATGCCACAATCCGCTTTCATCTTGATATTTGCTTAAGGCATCAATCTGAGCCCTTAAAGAATCTAATAATGTTTTACCAATTGCATCGTTTTCATCTAAATTAGTTAATTCCAGAAAATCAGGTATTGCAATGGTTATCCAAGAATTGCCTCTAGCCCATAAAGCTTCTGCAAAATTGCTACGTTTCTCAAAGCTCCATCCATGAAACCAAAGACCTGTTTTCTTATCAGTTAAATATTTAATATGAAGTAAAAATTGTTTCTTAGCTTCTTCTATATATTCATATTTTCCTAGAACTTTTCCAGTTTTGGCAAGGGGTATAACACTCATCATCAAAGTATCATCCCATATTTCACCCTTATGCTCGTTAGCATAAGTTGTATGTTGAATTCCATTTTCTTCTGTTCTTTCCATATCGTACATAACCCAGTTCATCCATTCTTCTAAATAAGGCAAGTATGTTTGGTTTTTCTCTTTTTCATAAAGGTAAGCTAAAGTTAAAAATGGAGCCACTGTATTAACATTTTTTGTAGTTGTTCCTTCTGAAAATCTATCATCAAACCATTTTTTTATAATATCTAAAGTTTTTTTATCATTAGTTACTTCATAATATTTGTACATTCCATACAAACCAATACCATGAGTCCACTCCCATCCATTCCATCCTTTCGTGTCTATTACTCTACCATCCTTAAGTTTTAATAGAAATTTTCCGGTTTTATCTTCTATATTTATAAGATTGTGTATTAGTAAATTTATTTTTTCTATTATAATATCTCGTTCAAAGTTATTCATTTTATTTGGCATAATTAATCCTCCTAGTTCTAAAATAATTTTAAATTCACACCTCTCATCCCAATCATAACAATTTTCATAGACTTTCATTATTGGAGATTTCCATTAATTTTGTTAACTTATTTAATAAATTTTAAACCTTTACATAAAGTTGAGAATCATTTATCGCTTGCTTTTATACTAAACAATATTTGTCTAATTTTCACCACATTTTTTGCTAATATTAATAAAAATCAACATTTTTTGCTCATTATATGTTATCCTTACAAATAGAATTTAGAAATATTTAATATAATGTTACAAATTAACTTAATACTAAATAAGACAGGTGGAATTATGGATGTAACTCTATATGATGGAATTGACTGTACTTTTTCCATTGAAAAATCAAAAGTAAAAGGTGTATATAATATGCATTATAATCATTATCATGATGCTTATGAAATATATTATCTACTTCAAGGTGAAAGAAATTTTTTTATAAAAGACAGAACGTATACTATTACTAAAGGTAATTTAACCTTTATAAATATAAATGATTTACATAAAACTGTAGATACTAAAAAGGGTAAGATTTTCTATGAAAGAATTCTAATTAATTTTAAGAAAGAATTTCTAGATTCCATATTAACATCCACAGTAGGAAAAGAATTATTCGACCTGCTTAATTTAAATTCTAGTGTAATTTCAATGGATTTTGAAGAAAATCGTCTAATAGAAGAATTGCTTTTTAAGATGCTAAATGAGGAAGATAGTAAATTACCTAATTCTAAGCTCTATACAAAAACTCTTTTGCTACAATTGTTGATAACAATAAATAGATGTGTCATGAATTCTACTAAAATGCCTAAAGACGAACTAAAAAATGAAAATATATTTAGGATAGTCAGATACTTAAATTCTAATTATGCAAATAAGATATCTTTGCATAGTTTATGTGATGAATTTTTTATGAGTGAA
This sequence comes from uncultured Clostridiaceae bacterium, assembly GCA_963725425.1. Lineage (GTDB taxonomy): Bacteria > Bacillota > Clostridia > Clostridiales > Clostridiaceae > Clostridium_I. Next base: position 3,264 of record CAVRYJ010000025.1, on the reverse strand, counting down.
TCTCACCTTAGCAGATCCTTTAAAAATGTAACAGGCTTTAATATCATCAATTATCTTAATATTATAAGAATAAAAGAAACTCAAAAGTTGCTTATACACTCTAATAAAAATATAACTGAAATAGCTTATAAAGTTGGATATGAAAGCATAACCAACTTTGAACGGGTTTTTAAATCTATGACTTCTATCTCTCCCCTAAAATATAGAAGGATAAATAAAAAAGCCAAGTAATTAGTAGGCATCAATTTGCATTTAAGCTATGAGTATTTCGCGTTATATTGTTTTATTACATTACTAGAATCATATGTTATTTTCAAATATACAGAGTATTTGAGCAAAATCACAAGATTATATAAAAAATTAAATAAAATTTTAAATGGAATAGGAATACAATAAAAGATAGGCGTGAGGTATCTTGGATGATACCTCCACGCCTATCTTTTCACTGGTGGGAAAAAACTGGGGGTGTTAACACTAGAGTTACACACATATTAAGTAATTCATTGTTAACTAAATAGGTTGCCGTACCCATACTATAGTAACTACAAATCAGAAATATTAAGATATTGAAACACCTGCGCTGGCATAACCGGCCGTGGTATTTATAAGGGATAATCCTGTAGCTGTTGTAGAGAATACCATTAATAAGCGAGTTTGAGCAGTAACGGGTATTGATAATCCTGTGTTAATACCATTGCTAATAGCTCCTATTGCAACAACGCCTGTAATTGATGGAGTTAATGCCACAAGCGTTCCTGCAATTGGTGAGAAAATATTATCAGGGGTAGTTGAGCTATATAACTGTGCATTAACAGTTATTGTTGTTCCTACAAGGACCAACGCAGCGGTAGTGCTAAAATAAGCACTTATTGAAGTGATAATTCCATCACGAGGAACTGAAAAAGCAAAATTAAGAAGTGTCCCTGCTGCGCCTGTAAGGTCTATAGTTGCTCCACCTGCTCGATTCCCCGCTCTGGACCGACCCGGTGAACGGCCTGTTTCTCCAGGACCTGCGGGCGGGCAAGGTGCCCGGCGTGAAGACGGTCGGGGACGTGCGGGAGGCCTACCTGAAACCCGTTCCCATGAAGCGGGGCTGCACCTACGAGGACGTCTGCAACGCCGCCGTGTTCCTAACGTCGGACCAGTCGGCCTTCATCACGGGCGTGGCCCTGAGCGTGACGGGCGGGCAGGAGATGAGCTGACCCGCGCCGGGCCGGCCGCGTCAGAGCTTGAAGCCGCACTCCGCGGCGTCCTTCGTGAAGGTCTTGACCGTGTCGAGCGAGAGCTCGGTCAGGTCCATGCCGAGGAGCTTGGCGGCCTTCGCGAGGATGTCGTGGGGATCGTGATGACGGCGCAGCCGCTCTCCTCGGCCTGGAAGATGTTCAGGACCTCGCGCGTGCTGGCCCAGAGGAGCTCCGCCTTGTCGTGGCCCTCAGGAGCGCGCCGCAGGCGCGCATGAGGGGCACGGGTCCACCCCGGTGTCGGCGATCCGGCCGGCGAAGACGGAAACGAGGGACGGGACCTTGGGATCCAGGACCTCGGCGACACCGGCCACCTGCCGAAGTGTCAGGATCGCCGTTATGTTCAGCTTGACCCCTCTTCGCCAGCTCCCGGATGAGCGGCAGCGAGGACTCGCCCCGCGAGTTGGTGATCGGGATTTCGTGTAGACGTTCTTCGCGAAGGCCGTGATCTTGAGCGCCTGGCGCTTCATGTCGGCGAAGTCGTTGGTGAAGACCTCGAACGAGATGGGCTTCGCGGTCACGGTCTGCAGGATGTCCTTGGCGAAGGCCTCGTAGTCCCTGATCCCGGCCTTCTTCATGAGGCTCGGGTTCGTGGTCAGGCCCTTGATGTAGGGCTTCGCGTAGAGGTCGAGGATGCCGGCCTTGTCGGCGCCGTCGGCGTAGAGCTGGATCTTAAGGTCTTTGAGGGACTTCATGGTTTTTTGTTGCCGGCAATTGAGATGACCGTTGGAGGCCGATCAAGCGGATTACCGGGGCCGCGGGAGATCGGCCCCGGGCTGCAACGCGTTCTCGGGCCGCCCTGGGCCGCGCCTTCGACGCCCCGGGGTGAATCCGCCGTTGGGCCGGCTATTCAGAAACCCACCTGAAACCGGGTGAGGAAGGCCTTCTCGTCCTGGCCGATGAGGAGATTCGTCGTGGATTTGGACCCCGGGGCCCTGTCGAAGTGCGTCTGGACAAGGTCGAATGAGACTCGGATCGCCTTGCTGAGGAACCAGTTCACGCTTGCCCCGTAGGAGGTTGCCTCATTGGCGCTCGCGGCGGGATCCGCAAAGACCGGGAACGCGTTGCTGTCGATCTTCAGGTTGGCGATGCGGGGCCCACCTCCCAGGCGCCCCAGGTGCCCGACTCCGGGTCGAAATTGTGCTCCGGAACATACCCGTTGTAGGAGGCGGACTCCCCCGTGAGCACGTATCCCATCGACGCCTGCCACCCGCGGTTTCGCAATTCTGCCTTGGTCGCGCCCGCCAAGGCCGTGACGGCCGAGACCGTGTACTCGGCTTGGGCGCTGAACGGGCCGGCATGGTAGTTCGCCTGCGGCGCCACACCGATCCTGGCCCTTGGGCGCCACCGTGTCCTGTAGGTGAAGAAGGTCTGCTGCCCGTCGGTCTTGTAGCCGCTCGTGAGGCTGCCGGTCTTGTTCTGAGCCCTGCTCCCGGCGATGCCGAATCCGAGATTCTGCAGCGCGGAGCCGGTGTCTCCGACAAACGGCGTGAGGAACAGCCTCGCGACAAAATCCTTGTTGTTTTTGGTGTCCGTGTTGTTGGCGTAGGCCGCGTCGGCGCTCCCGTTGAGGACGCCAGCCGAATAATTCACCTTGCCGCCCAGGGGAGAGCCCGTGAGCTCCAGCCCGACGTCGCGGGATGGGACGAGGTTTGTTCCCAGCGAACGCTCGTTGAAGAGCAGCACGGCGTCGTTCTGGAGCAGTTCCAATCCGATCGGCGACTTGAATTTGCCGGCCACGAGCTTCACGCCGGGCGCGAGGGCAATGCCCAGGTTGGCATCGTAGAGCACCGGCGCATTCGACTTTCCCGTCCGCCGCCCCCGAACTCGGGAAGGATGAGAAAGCTGAAGAACCTGTCGAAGCCCCCCTCAAAGATGAGGCGGGCCCGCCGGATCGCGAACGTGCCGTTGTTGGCAATCCCGCCACCGTCCAGGAACCACCGGCTGTCCGCCTGCACGAGGCCGTGGAGCTTGATGAAGGTCCCGCCGTCCGCGGAGGCGAAGGCGAACCCGGTGTCGTCAA
>CAVRYJ010000024.1:0-145812 GCA_963725425.1 uncultured Clostridiaceae bacterium | reverse complement strand
GGGCTACCCCTGCAGTACCATCAGCGCTTTAGAGCTTAACCTTCGTGTTCGGAATGGGAACGGGTGTTGCCTCTAAGCCATTATCACTGGATTAAGCAGACATTCCAAATCTTCGATTTGGTATGGTCGCTTATGCAAATCGCATAGCGATTTACTTTCCTTTAAAAACAAACCCTCAACCTTAGGAATCTTCCACCCCGCAAATCCAAGAATTTTCACTCTCAAACGTAGGAATCTTTTAATCCTAAAATCCAACAATCTATTTTCTAAAGTAAATATGAGAATTTGCACTCTCAAAATTGCATAGTATACAAACAAGTAAAGTAAAATATATTGGTCAAGCCCTCGACCTATTAGTATTAGTCAGCTAAATACATTGCTGCACTTACACCTCTAACCTATCAACCTGATAGTCTTTCAGGGGTCTTACTAGCTTACGCTATGGGAAATCTAATCTTGAGGTGGGCTTCACGCTTAGATGCTTTCAGCGTTTATCCCTTCCCGACATAGCTACCCAGCTATACCACTGGCGTGATAACTGGTGCACCAGAGGTCAGTCCATCCCGGTCCTCTCGTACTAAGGACAGCTCCTCTCAAATTTCCTACGCCCGCGACGGATAGGGACCGAACTGTCTCACGACGTTCTGAACCCAGCTCGCGTGCCGCTTTAATGGGCGAACAGCCCAACCCTTGGGACCTACTACAGCCCCAGGATGCGACGAGCCGACATCGAGGTGCCAAACCTCCCCGTCGATGTGGACTCTTGGGGGAGATCAGCCTGTTATCCCCGAGGTAGCTTTTATCCGTTGAGCGATGGCCCTCCCACGAGGTACCACCGGATCACTAAGCCCGACTTTCGTCCCTGCTCCACTTGTTGGTGTCGCAGTCAGGCTCCCTTCTGCCTTTGCACTCTACGCGCGATTTCCAACCGCGCTGAGGGAACCTTTGGGCGCCTCCGTTACTCTTTCGGAGGCGACCGCCCCAGTCAAACTGCCCATCTAGCAATGTCCCGTGACCAGATTCATGGTCACCGGTTAGAACCTCAATACTGTCAGGGTGGTATCCCAAGGATGACTCCGCAAGAGCTGACGCTCCTGTTTCCAAGTCTCCCACCTATCCTGTACAGACAATATCGAAATTCAATGCTAAACTACAGTAAAGCTCTACGGGGTCTTTCCGTCCAATCGCGGGTAGCAAGCATCTTCACTTGCACTACAATTTCGCCGGATTCGTTGTTGAGACAGTGCCCAAGTCATTACGCCATTCGTGCGGGTCGGAACTTACCCGACAAGGAATTTCGCTACCTTAGGACCGTTATAGTTACGGCCGCCGTTTACTGGGGCTTAAGTTCATGGCTTCGCCCGAAAGCTAACCAATCCCCTTAACCTTCCAGCACCGGGCAGGCGTCAGCCCCTATACATCAGCTTTCGCTTTAGCAGAGACCTGTGTTTTTGCTAAACAGTTGCTTGGGCCTATTCTCTGCGACCTGCATAAAGCAGGCACCCCTTCTCCCGAAGTTACGGGGTCAATTTGCCGAGTTCCTTAACAACGATTCTTCCGATGGTCTTAGGATTCTCTCCTCACCTACCTGTGTCGGTTTGCGGTACGGGCACCAAAATCCTAGATAGAAGTTTTTCTTGGCAGTGTGAAATCGGATACTTCGCTCAAAAGAGCTCCCCATAACATCTTGACTAATTAGGCGGATTTGCCAACCTACATGTCTTAATGCTTAGACGCACATCCAATAGTGCGCACATCCTATCCTGCTGCGTCACTCCATTTCTCAAAACGGAGTTTGGTGGTATCGGAATATCAACCGATTGTCCATCACCTACGCCTTTCGGCCTCGGCTTAGGTCCCGACTAACCCTGAGCGGACGAGCCTTCCTCAGGAAACCTTAGGTTTTCGACCACTAAGATTCTCACTTAGTTCTCGCTACTTATGTCAGCATACTCTCTCCTGTACAGTCCACCACTCCTTGCGGTATGACTTCAACCTATACAGGATGCTCCTCTACCGCTTACGTTAAACGTAAGCCCATAGCTTCGGTGGTAAGTTTTAGCCCCGGACATCTTCGGCGCAGGATCTCTTGACTAGTGAGCTATTACGCACTCTTTAAATGAGTGGCTGCTTCTGAGCCAACATCCTAGTTGTCTTAGAAATCCCACATCCTTTTCCACTTAACTTACACTTTGGGACCTTAGCTGATGATCTGGGCTGTTTCCCTTTTGACCATGGATCTTATCATTCATAGTCTGACTGCCGAAATAAAAGTATATGGCATTCGGAGTTTGATAGAGTTCAGTAACTGTTGTCAGCCCCTAGCTCATTCAGTGCTCTACCTCCATAACTCAATTAATCGACGCTAGCCCTAAAGCTATTTCGAGGAGAACCAGCTATCTCCGAGTTCGATTAGAATTTCTCCGCTATCCACAGTTCATCCCATGATTTTTCAACACCAACGGGTTCGGTCCTCCACGGAATTTTACTTCCGCTTCAACCTGACCATGGATAGGTCACTCGGTTTCGGGTCTATAGCATGCAACTAGTCGCCCTATTCAGACTTGGTTTCCCTTCGGCTCCACACCATAAGTGCTTAACCTCGCTACATACCATAACTCGCTGACTCGTTCTACAAAAAGCACGTCGTCACACATAAAAAGTGCTTCGACCGGTTGTAGGCACACGGTTTCAGGTTCTATTTCACTCCCCTTCCGGGGTTCTTTTCACCTTTCCCTCACGGTACTGTTTCACTATCGGTCACTAGTTAGTATTTAGCCTTGGGAGGTGGTCCTCCCTGCTTCCCACAAGGTTTCACGTGTCTCGTGGTACTCTGGATTAGATCTTGTAATTTTCTCTTTTTACCTACAGGACTTTTACCTTCTACGGTTGAGCTTTCCAGAACTCTTCGGTTAAGATATTATACTGTTATGATCTATCCGCAACCCCAAGAACAAAGTTCTTGGTTTGGGCTCTTCCCTTTTCGCTCGCCGCTACTTAGGAAATCGATGTTTCTTTCTCTTCCTCTGGGTACTTAGATGTTTCAGTTCCCCAGGTTTATCCCTATATACCTATGAATTCAGTATACAGTACATACTGTTAAGTATGTGGGTTTCCCCATTCGGAAATCTCCGGATCACAGGCTATTTGCGCCTACCCGAAGCTTATCGCAGCTTGTCGCGTCCTTCTTCGACTTCTAGTGCCAAGGCATTCACCATGCGCCCTTTGTAGCTTGACCTTTTAGAATTCCCAAAATCAAAGATTATGGTTATTCAACGCTCCGCATTAAAGCGAAGCTTCCCTTCAATATTGCTATTGAAAAGTTTAGTCTTCATTCAATCTAATAAAAGATTGAACATGATACAAAGAATAAATTTATGATTTTTTTACCTTACTTGTTTTTTTACTATGCAATTTTCAAAGTACAATCTTTCTACACTTTAAAACTATGTTCTAAAGTGGTGGGCTTAAATGGACTCGAACCATCGACCTCACGCTTATCAGGCGTGCGCTCTAACCAGCTGAGCTATAAGCCCACAATTGGTGGAGGTAAAGAGATTCGAACTCTTGACCCTCTGCGTGCAAGGCAGATGCTCTCCCAACTGAGCTATACCCCCATATATATAAGACATTATTTTTTAATAATAATCTCTCAAAATTAAACAGAGAATAAGAATTTTATAAAACAAACTGTCATGGTAGTTATCCTACCATGTCGACTCCTTAGAAAGGAGGTGATCCAGCCGCAGGTTCTCCTACGGCTACCTTGTTACGACTTCACCCTAATCACCGATCCTACCTTCGGCCGCTGGCTCCAATAAAGGTTACCTCACGGACTTCGGGTATTACCAGCTCTCATGGTGTGACGGGCGGTGTGTACAAGGCCCGGGAACGTATTCACCGCGACATTCTGATTCGCGATTACTAGCAACTCCAACTTCATGTAGGCGAGTTTCAGCCTACAATCCGAACTGAGATGAGATTTGAAGTTTGGCTCCACCTCGCGGTATTGCATCTCGTTGTTCTCACCATTGTAGCACGTGTGTAGCCCTAGACATAAGGGGCATGATGATTTGACGTCATCCCCGCCTTCCTCCCGGTTAACCCGGGCAGTCTCACTAGAGTGCTCAACTTAATGGTAGCAACTAATGATAAGGGTTGCGCTCGTTGCGGGACTTAACCCAACATCTCACGACACGAGCTGACGACAACCATGCACCACCTGTCTTCCTGCCCCGAAGGGCTTCCCTTATTACAGGTAATTCAGGAGATGTCAAGTCTAGGTAAGGTTCTTCGCGTTGCTTCGAATTAAACCACATGCTCCGCTGCTTGTGCGGGCCCCCGTCAATTCCTTTGAGTTTTAATCTTGCGACCGTACTTCCCAGGCGGAGTACTTATTGTGTTAACGACGGCACAGAAGGAGTCGATACCTCCTACACCTAGTACTCATCGTTTACGGCGTGGACTACCAGGGTATCTAATCCTGTTTGCTCCCCACGCTTTCATGTCTCAGCGTCAGTTACAGTCCAGAAAGCCGCCTTCGCCACTGATGTTCTTCCTAATATCTACGCATTTCACCGCTACACTAGGAATTCCGCTTTCCTCTCCTGCACTCTAGATACCCAGTTTGAAATGCAGCCCCCAGGTTAAGCCCGGGGATTTCACATCTCACTTAAATATCCGCCTACACATCCTTTACGCCCAGTAATTCCGGACAACGCTTGCCACCTACGTATTACCGCGGCTGCTGGCACGTAGTTAGCCGTGGCTTCCTCCTTGGGTACCGTCATTATCGTCCCCAAAGACAGAGTTTTACAACCCGAAGGCCTTCATCACTCACGCGGCGTTGCTGCATCAGGCTTTCGCCCATTGTGCAATATTCCCCACTGCTGCCTCCCGTAGGAGTCTGGACCGTGTCTCAGTTCCAATGTGGCCGATCACCCTCTCAGGTCGGCTACGCATCGTTGCCTTGGTGAGCCGTTACCTCTCCAACTAGCTAATGCGCCGCGGGTCCATCTCAAAGCGGATTTCTCCTTTAATTGTGGCTCCATGCGAAGCTACAATATTATGCGGTATTAATCTTCCTTTCGAAAGGCTATCCCCCACTTTGAGGCAGGTTACCCACGTGTTACTCACCCGTCCGCCGCTAGAAACCCGAAGGTTTCTCGCTCGACTTGCATGTGTTAAGCACGCCGCCAGCGTTCGTCCTGAGCCAGGATCAAACTCTCATAAAAAAGTGTTTGATTAAGCTCATTTCGCTTAATATAAATATTTTAAATCTTATTTCTAAGATTCAAAGAAATTTGCTGGTTTACTTAATTCTTATTCTCTGTTTAATTTTCAAAGATCATTTTGTTACCTTTTTGCAACTCTTATATAATATCACAATTATAAACTATTTGTCAATACTTTTTTTTAAGTATCAACTGCTACTTGTTGTTTGATTCTTCTTGTTTACTTCTTGCAACGAGATTCATTTTATCATAGGTATACATTACTGGTAATAGTAAATTTTACATGAGACAAACTTATCAACGGAATATCTGTATTTTTCTTTATATTTCTTAGTTATTCTTATGTTGATACACGTGGTAAAGTTTTTAATATTAGCTCACACAAAACATAAACAGAGTTCTTAGCTTAAAGCAGAGTTTTTTTCTCCATCTGAAAGTTAGACATCATCAAAGAAATAGCAATTCAGTATTCTGGTCTGTTTTGTCCGATGGCTACATCTTCTATTAAAAAGAAGTAGTATCCAAATAACGAGAAACTTAGTTAAGGCTGATTTTCTGCTATCGGAGAAGATCTATTAAATGAAAAGAGAAAAGACTGTGTCACAACAGAAGTTAATTTCCATTGTAACACAGTCTTTTCTCTTGGTGGAGGTAAAGAGATTCGAACTCTTGACCCTCTGCGTGCAAGGCAGATGCTCTCCCAACTGAGCTATACCCCCATATGGTGGACCTTCAGGGACTCGAACCCCAGACCGACCGGTTATGAGCCGGTTGCTCTAACCAACTGAGCTAAAGATCCAATTTTCACCTGGCAATGACCTACTCTTCCACCGGGCTACCCCTGCAGTACCATCAGCGCTTTAGAGCTTAACCTTCGTGTTCGGAATGGGAACGGGTGTTACCTCTAAGCCATTATTACCAGATTTTAACTTCCTTGAAATACTAATTTTAACTAATTATTTTTACAGTAACAACCACTCAATTGAATTACTACTACAGTAATTAATTATATATGGTTTATTATATTTTGTCAACTCTTTTTTTCAGCGTAAATAATGTACATGATTAGTAACAAGTTAATGAAAAGAGGTTGTTTCATAATAAGAAAGTTAAGAATTGAAAACTGAAAATTGAGAGTTAATGATATTTTTCTTCACTCTACTGCGAAAAATTAAGAATTAATTTTAAATTTTACGTAGCTTTGCTAGATAAAATGAACCTTAACTTTCAATTTTCCACTCCCGATTCTCAACTTAAGTAGCCTGTCACTTAATATTAGATATTATTTCTTTAAATTTGTTTCCTCTAACTTCAAAATTGGGGAACATATCAAAACTAGCACATGCTGGTGAAAGAGTAACAATATCTCCACTAACTGCTTCGTGTTTTGCAATTTCCACTGCTTCCTCTAAATTGGAAACCTTAAAAATAGGTAATTTTATATTTTTATCTTTTATAACTTTATTAAAAGCCTCTCCAATTTTATCTTTTGTAAATCCCAAAAGTATTATTTTCTTTATCATTGTGTATCCCTCTTCAGCCAGTGGTTCAAATGGAATATTTTTATCATAACCACCTGCAATTAAAATAACTGGTTTTTCAAAGGCTTTTATACTTGCTAAGGTTCTAGTTGGACTTGATGCTATTGAATCATTATAATATTTCACTCCATTTATCTCTCTTATAAACTCAGATCTATGCTCCACACCTGCAAAAGTAGTTGCAACTTTCTTCATGCTATTTATATTTACATCCTGAACTGTTGCACAAAAAGCAGCAAGGTAATTTTCAACATTATGCATTCCTTTTAATACTATGTCCTCTTTGGAGCATACAAATTTGTCCAATATATATAGATTTCCATCTTCATAATATGCACCATTTTCAATCTTTTGTTTAGTACTAAAACTCATTACTTTTCCAATTGGTTCATCTAGTAATGCATTGGTCAAACTATTGTCTCTGTTTATTATAGTTGTGTTTGTTTTATCTTGAAATTTAAATACATTTTTTTTAGCGTTTATATATTCATTCATATCCTTGTGCATATCCAAATGATTAGGGCTAATATTAGTTAAAATTGCAATTTCAGGTGAGACATTCATTGTCATAAGTTGAAAACTCGATAGTTCTATAACTACCCTATCGTCTTTGTCTATCTCTTCTATTTTTGAAAACAATGGAGCACCTATATTTCCACCAACCCAAGTTTTGTAACCTGCCTCTTTTAAAATATTGTATATTATTGTTGTTGTTGTTGTTTTACCATCGCTTCCAGTTACTCCTATTATCTTCGCCGGGCAATATTTTACAAATTCCTCCATTTCCGAAGTTATATATGTGTTTTCTTCTTTAGCTTTTAAAAATGCAGGGCTGTCTATTCTCATAGACGGAGTTTTAAATATAACCTCATATCCATGTAAAAATTCCAAATATTTTTCACCAACTACTAACTTCACGCCCAAAGATTCTAATTCTTCAGCAATGTCTCCTATTTCTACTCTGTTTTTCTTATCAAAGGCCCACACCTCAGCGCCCAATTTTACAAGATATTTAATTAATGGTCTGTTACTTATTCCAATACCTACTACAGCGGTTTTTTTATCTCTTATATAATTTTTAAATTCAATAAAATTTTTGTTCATATTTACCCTCCTGTATTACTATTTATCCTCAATGAATTATTAATATTAGGCATCTGAAAAGAAATAACAAGTCAAAGACTCTGAGGATATTTTGCGGTAGGCGAGGAAGCATTACCTGCGCATAGCGTTGGCTATGTAATGGTTATGCAAGGCATTGCATACCACAAAATAGACCAGAATACTGACTTGTTATTTCTTTGAATATGCCTTAGTCTATTTATTAATTATATCACTTAAATTAAAATAATAAACAAAGCTTTATTTATACAAAAATTATTATAAAATTATTATAATCCATTTAATCTTAAAAAATCTTCTACTGGGCATTGCAAAATATTACTCTACTATGATATACTAAACTTGTGCCGTAAGGAAAACATTAATATAATTCCCCAAGTTTTAATCGAACATATAACATATCCCCATAGTTAAACCCTAGAATAGCCGGATGCTTATCCGGCTATTTTTTTTTAAAAAATGGACATAATAGATTATATAATCCATTATATCCATAAATTAAGCTTCTAGTTTATCATTTAAAAATTTTTCTAGTTCATCTATCTTAATTCTTATCTGATTCATTGTGTCTCTATCTCTAATAGTAACTGTATCATCTTCTATAGTATCAAAATCAACAGTTATACAATATGGTGTTCCTATTTCATCTTCTCTTCTATATCTTTTTCCTATACTACTAGCTTCATCGTAATCCACATTAAATTTTCTGCTTAATTTGTTGTATACATCAAGTGCTTTTTCTGAAAGCTTTTTACTTAATGGAAGTATAGCTGCTTTAAATGGTGCTAATGTTGGATGGAAATGTAATACTGTTCTTACTTCATCATTTTCCAATTTTTCTTCATCATATGCATCTACTAACAATGCTAGCGTAACTCTATCTGCCCCAAGTGAAGGTTCTATTACATATGGTACATATTTTTCATTAGTTATTGGGTCAATATAATTCAAATCATGCCCTGAATGTTCAATATGTTTTTTTAGGTCATAGTCAGTTCTATCAGCTATACCCCATAGTTCTCCCCAACCAAACGGGAATTTATATTCAATATCGCAAGTACACTTACTATAAAAACTTAATTCTTCTTTTTCATGATTTCTTTTTCTTACATTATCTTTATCTATTCCATATTTAAGTAAGAAATTAAAACAATAGTCCTTCCAGTATTCAAACCATTCTAAATCGGTTCCTGGTTTACAGAAAAATTCAAGTTCCATTTGCTCAAACTCTCTTATTCTAAAAATAAAATTTCCTGGTGTTATTTCATTTCTGAAAGATTTTCCAATTTGACCTATTCCAAAAGGTACTTTTTTCCTTGAAGTTCTTTGAACATTCTTAAAATTTACAAATATACCTTGTGCTGTTTCTGGTCTTAAATATACTTCAGCTTTTGAGTCTTCAGTTACACCTTGAAAAGTTTTAAACATCAAATTAAAGTTTCTTATATCTGTAAAATTGTGTTTTCCACAACTAGGGCAATTTATATGATTGTCTTCAATATATTGCTTTAACTTTTCATTTGACCACCCATCTGCACTAGCCTTTTCTACCCCTTGCTCTGTCATGTGGTCTTCAATTAGCTTATCAGCTCTATATCTTGTTTTGCATTCTTTACAATCCATAAGTGGATCTGAGAATCCGCCAATATGTCCAGTAGCAACCCAAACTTCCTTATTCATAAGTATTGCACTGTCAATACCTACGTTATAAGGGCTTTCTTGTATAAATTTTTTCCACCAAAGCTTCTTTATATTATTTTTTAATTCTACACCTAATGGGCCATAATCCCATGAATTTGCTAGTCCTCCATAAATCTCAGATCCTGGAAATACAAAGCCTCTATTTTTAGCAAGCGCTACAATTTTGTCCATAGTTTTCTCAGTAGTCATATTACTTCGCCCTCCTATATTTTTATATAAAAAAAAGGCTAACACCTCTAAGGGACGAAAGTTTAACTTCCGCGGTTCCACCCTTATTGGCATTAGCCCTGCTTTATCATTCTTACACTCAAAAGTTCCATTCACTATAAAAGTTTAGCCATTCTCAGTATATACATGACCTCTCTTTAAAACTTCTAAGGTTACTCTTCTCTATCATTGTGTGCATCTATTTTATTTTAATTAATATTCATTAAATATATACAAAAAAATTGGCTCTGCGAAAAGGATTTGAACCTTCAACCTATCGGTTAACAGCCGAGTGCTCCACCGTTGAGCTATCGCAGATTGTTTATATACATAATTATAGCAGATAATATGAATTATGCAAGCTTTTTTTTTATTTTTTATAAAAAAGGATTTATCTCAAAAACATAAGAAATTGCAAACCAATTTCTTATGTTGAGAATTGAGAGTGCTTTATTCTCATCTATGCTAATGGCTTCATTGTTGGAAATAATAATACATCTCTTATAGAGCGGGAATTTGTTAATAGCATTACAAGTCTATCTATACCCATTCCCATACCGCCTGTTGGAGGCATACCTATTTCAAGTGCATTAAGGAAATCTTCATCCATCATGTAGGCCTCATCATCCCCTAATTCTCTTTCTTTTAATTGTTGCACGAATCTTTCTCTTTGTACGATTGGATCATTTAATTCTGAATATGCGTTGCACAATTCTCTTCCGTACACAAAACCTTCAAATCTCTCAGTGAAATTCTCATTGCCTCTCTTCTTTTTAGTAAGTGGTGAAATTTCAACTGGATAATCATATATAAATGTAGGTTGAATTAACTTATCTTCTACGAAAGACTCAAAGAATTCATTTAATATGTCACCCTTAGTACAATCTTCAAGTTTCTTTTTAAGTTGTAAGTTTTTATTTCTTGCTAAGCCTCTTGCTTCTTCGTCTGTATTAACTACATTAAAATCCACACCTGAATATTCTTTTACTGCGTCAACCATAGTAATTCTTTTCCATGGTGGTGCAAAACTTATTTCAGTCTCTTCATATACTATTGATGTTGTTCCAAGTACTTTTTCACAGACAAAGGCAACCATGTTTTCCGTAATTTCCATCATGTCATTATAATCACTATAAGCTTCATATAATTCAATCATAGTAAATTCAGGATTATGTCTTATATCAATTCCTTCATTTCTGAAAACTTTACCTATTTCATATACCTTTTCAAACCCACCAACTATAAGCCTCTTTAAATATAATTCTGTAGCTATTCTAAGATACATATCTATATCCAATGCATTGTGATGCGTTTCAAAAGGCTTTGCTGATGCTCCTCCTGCTATTGATGATAGTATTGGAGTTTCTACTTCAAGAAACGTTTTGTTATCTAGGAATTGTCTAATAGCCTTAACAATAGCAGTTCTTTTGAAAAATGTGTCTCTAACTTCAGGGTTAATAATAAGATCAACGTATCTCTGTCTGTATCTTAAATCTGGATCTTTTAATCCATGAAATTTTTCTGGAAGAGGTTGCAGCGACTTAGTTAATAATTCAAAGTCAACGATATGTATAGTAACTTCACCAGTCATAGTTTTAAACACTCTTCCTGTTATTGATACAAAATCTCCTATATCAAATGTTTTATAACTTTTAAACTTTTCTTCGCCTAGATCATCAATTTTTATGTATAGTTGAATTTTCCCGTATCTATCGTGAATATCAGAAAATCCAGCTTTACCATGAACTCGTTTTGACATAATTCTTCCTGCTACAGTTACATTTTTACCTTCAAGTTCATCAAAGTTTTCTTCTACCTGAATTGAGGTATGTGTCCTGTTAACTTTATAAACATCGAATGGATCTTTTCCTTGTTCTTGAAGATCCAAAAGCTTTTGCCTTCTTTCTTTAAGTAGGTCATTCATTTCTCTTTCAGCCCTAGCTTGAAGCTTTTTAGCTTTTATTTCTTCCTTTGTCAATTGCTTTTCTTCGTTAGACATTGTTATTCCTCCAAATTATGGTCGATTTATAGTTAAAATTTCATACTTATTTATACCGTCTGGAACTTGTACTTCTACTATTTCTCCAGCTTTCTTACCCATCAGTGCACTTCCAACTGGTGATTCATTAGAAATCTTGTTTGCCATAGGATCTGCTTCTGCAGAGCCTACAATTAAAAACTCTATTTCTTCATCAAATTCATAGTCTTTAACTTTAACTTGGGACCCTACGTTAATTATATCTTTTGGTATTTCTGACTCATCTACTATAGAAGCATTTTTAAGCATATTTTCAAGTTGTATAATTCTTCCTTCTAAAAATGCTTGATCGTTTTTAGCTTCATCATATTCTGAATTTTCACTTAAATCCCCAAAGGAAAGAGCTACCTTTATTTTTGCTGTAACTTCCTTCCTCTTAGTTGTTTTTAGAAAGTTCAACTCATCCTCTAATTTTTTAACGCCCTCATAAGTCATAACATATTTTTTAGCTTCGCTCATTTTATTTCTCCCCTTCTGATTTTATATGAGACATCCTTAATAATACATATGGGTCTTACCTTATCATTTTATTAAAGACACCTATGTGCCAAAGGTATAGTATACTTGCATAAAAAATAAAGACCACATGTTTTTATATGTAGTTATTTTAGTAATTATAAAACAGCGTATTTAGGTTGTCAACATTTTCTACTAAAACAGCTGTAAATTTACTTTTCTATCTAATTCTATTCTGAAAATACATATTTAATAACATATATTTTTTATATTTCATCCAGCCCTTCTTTGTATTTTAACAATGTTTCTATTACTCTAATACTTTCTGTTTCAGAATTTATTTTGTTTTTAATATTGGTAGAATTCCTTATTCCCTTTATATACCATGAAATATGTTTTCTCATTTCTCTTACAGCTCTGTTTTCTCCATAATATTCTACAGCTTGCTTTAAGTGATTTATTGCTATTTCTATTTTTTCTGATCCTGTTGGCAATTTAACCTCTTCATCTCTTAAAATTTGTGTTATTTGCTGGAATATCCATGGATTTCCTTGCGCTCCCCTTGCAATCATTATTCCATCGCACCCAGTTTGTCGTGTTATATTTACAGCATCTTCTGCACAAAAAACATCCCCATTACCTATCACAGGGATTTTTACTGCTTCTTTTACCTGCCTTATTATGTCCCAATCTGCCTTTCCCTCATACATCTGTTCTCTTGTTCTCCCATGTATAGTTATTGCATCTGCACCTGCTGCTTCTATACACTTTGCAAACTCAACTGCATTAATATCATTATTGTCAAACCCTTTTCTAAATTTCACAGTAACTGGTTTATTTGAAGCTTCTTTAACTGCTTTTACTATTTCATAAGCTAATTTTGGATTTTTCATTAGAGCTGAACCATCACCATTTTTAACTATTTTCGGTGCCGGACATCCCATATTTATATCTATTAAGCATATATCAATATTATCATTAAAGTTATCACATGCTTTAGCCATTACCAGAGGTTCGCTACCAAAGATTTGCACTGCTACAGGCACTTCTTTTGATGAGACCTTTAATAATTCTTTAGTATTTTCACTACCATAATAAAGTGCCTTAGAACTTACCATTTCTGTATATACAAGTCCACATCCCATTTCCTTGCAAATACTTCTAAATATAATGTCTGTTACCCCCGCCATAGGTGCAAGAAACACATTATTTGGAAATTCTAGATTTGATATTCTCATCAAACCACCTACTTTTTATTTTTCTCATATATAATTCTCAATCCTTCTAGTGTCAGAAATGGATTAACAATATCCACATTTTTTGACTCTTCACTAATTAGTTTAGCAAGACCGCCAGTTGCAACCACTAGTATTCCTTCTTCTCCTAAATTTCTCATCTCATTTTTCATCTTTTGTACAATATAATCCACTTGACCTATATATCCATATACAATCCCTGCCTGCATACTTGTCACTGTATTTTTGCAGATTATCTCTGATGGTCTTAGTAGCTCTACCCTTGGAAGCTTAGCTGCCTTTTGAAAAAGAGCATCTGATGATATCTTTATACCTGGGCAAATTGCTCCACCTAGATAATCCCCATTCTTTTTTACAGCACAAAATGTTGTTGCAGTTCCAAAATCAATTATAATTAGACTTTTATTATATATTTCATGAGCTGCTACTGCATTTACAATTCTATCTGCTCCAACTTCTCTTGGATTGTCATACTTAACATTTATACCTGTTTTAACTCCAGGTCCAACAACTAAAGGATCCATCTTGAAATATTTTCTAATCATATGTTCTAATGAATACATAATAGTCGGTACCACTGAAGACATTATAACACCTTCAATCTGGTTTTTATCAATATTCGCTAGTGCAAACAAGTTGACGAATTGTATACCATATTCATCTGCAGACCTTATCATTTGAGTTGAAAGTCTCCATTCAGTTAAAAGCTTTTTTTCATCATAAACACCTATTACAATGTTAGTGTTACCTACATCTAGAACTAAAATCACAGTAATACACCCCTTAAATTATAAGAGCGGCTTATTAAAAGCCACTCATTATATGAAGTCTAAAAATTCAATAGTTTCATTTTAACAATTTAATATTCTTTGGTCAAGTGTTTAAAATAATCCAACTATTGAGCCATCCTCATTGATATTCATTTTCTCTGCTGCTGGCACTTTAGGAAGACCTGGCATTGTCATAACATTTCCTGTTAATGCAACAATGAAGCCAGCTCCGTTTGATACTCTCACTTCTCTAACAGTTATTTTAAAGTTGCTTGGTCTGCCAAGTAAAGTTGGATTGTCAGAAAGTGAATACTGAGTTTTAGCTATACATATTGGTAATTTATCCAGTTTGAATTTTTCCAGCTCCTTAATTTGTTTTTCTGCAGCTGCTACATATATAACTCCATCTGCTCCATAAATTTCTTTTGCTATTATATCCAATTTTTCTTTTATCATTAATTTCTCATCATACAGAACTTTAAAATCACTTGCCTTTTTTTCTATAGTTTCAAGAACTTTATCAGCAAGATCAAGTCCGCCTTCTGAACCTTTTTCCCATACTTCAGTTAGTGATGATTTTACTCCAAGTTTGTTACAATATTCTTCTATAAACTTCAATTCCTCATCACTATCTGTTAGAAATTTGTTTATAGCTACCACCACAGGGACTCCATATTTTTTAACATTTTCTATTTGCTTTCCCAAATTGTCTATGCCTTTAGAAAGTGCCTCTAAATTTCGATCACTTAAAGCATCCTTTTTAACTCCACCATGATGTTTTAATGCTCTAACAGTTGCAACTATTACTGTACAGTCAGGTTTTAATTTCCCATATCTACATTTGATATCAAAGAATTTCTCTGCTCCAAGGTCAGCACCAAAACCTGCTTCTGTTACTGTATAATCAGAAAGTTTCAAGGCTGTCTTAGTAGCCAGCAGGCTATTACAACCATGTGCAATATTTGCAAATGGTCCACCATGTATTATTGCTGGAGTATTCTCCAAAGTTTGCACAAGATTTGGCCTTATAGCATCTTTCATAAGTAAAGTCATAGCTCCCTGTACCTTTAGATCCTTGCAATAAACAGGATTACCGTCTAGATTGTAGGCAATTAATATTCTAGACATTCTCGATTTCAAATCCATAAGGCTATTAGCAAGACATAATATTGCCATTATTTCAGAAGCAACGGTAATCATAAAACCATCTTCCCTAGGAAAACCATTTACTTTTCCGCCTAATCCTACAACTGTACTTCTAAGTGCCCTGTCATTCATATCCATAACTCTTTTAAACACTATTCTTCTCTGGTCTATCCTTAATAAGTTACCTTGGTGCACGTGGTTATCTATTGCAGCGCAAAGTAAATTATTTGCAGAAGTTATTGCGTGCATATCCCCTGTAAAATGTAAATTTATATCTTCCATTGGAACAACTTGAGCATAACCCCCTCCAGCGGCTCCACCTTTTATTCCAAAAACAGGTCCAAGCGATGGTTCTCTTAATGCTATAATAACATTTTTTTTCTTTTTCTTTAGTGCATCACCAAGTCCCACTGTTACTGTTGATTTTCCCTCACCAGCTGGTGTCGGGTTTATTGCCGTTACAAGTATAAGCTTTCCATCTGTTTTTTCCTCATTACTATTAAGAACATCCAATGAAATTTTACATTTGTATTTACCATATAAATCTATATCATCTTCATTTAGCCCAATGTTTTCACCAATTTTATATATACGTTCCATTTTAGCACTTTGTGCAATTTCAATATCCGATTTCATTTAAATAAGCCCCTCTTTCATTATTTGTATTTAATCTTACGATTAAATATTATATCACATCGTTATATATTTTTACTATTGATAATACCATAAAAAAAAAGCAGGAAATTTAATTCCTGCTTTTTTTAGCTGTTTGCAAATATTTGTTGAAACTCATCTGCTTCAAGCTTTTCTTTATCAAGTAAAGCCTCAGCAACAGCTTTAAGTTTACTCATATTATCGGTTAATAGTGTTTCTGCTTTTTTGTAAGCATCTTCTATCAGTCCCTTTACTTCTACATCTATTTTTGCTCCAACTTCTTCGCTGAAATTTCGAGACTTTCCAAGATCTCTTCCTAGGAACACTTCATCCTGATCTGTTCCAAAAGATATTGGTCCTAAGTTATCACTCATACCGTATTCCATAATCATTTTTCTTGCAATACTGGATGCTCTATCGATATCACTTTTAGCACCAGTGCTTATATCACCGATAACAAGTTTTTCAGCCACTCTACCACCTAGAAGTCCTACAATTTCGTCTTCTAATTTGGTTTTTGACATGTATGAACTATCATCTGGTAATTTCATTGTATAACCACCTGCCATGCCTCTTGGAACAATACTTATTTGATGTACAGGGGCACTATTAGGTAAAAGTTTCATTACTACTGCATGACCTGCTTCATGAAATGCAGTAAGCCTTCTATCATCTTCGCTTATAATCCTACTTCTTTTTTCTGGTCCTGCTATTATTCTTGTTATTGCTTCTTCTAATTCATCCATTCCTATTAGTGTCTTGTTCTTTCTAACAGAAAGTAGTGCAGCTTCATTCATCAAGTTCTCAAGATCTGCTCCTGTGAAGCCTGGTGTTCTCTTAGCTAGCACATCTAGCTTTATGTTCTCTTCTAAATGCTTATTTTTTGAATGAACTTTAAGTATATCTTCTCTCCCCTTTACATCAGGAGCACCAACCATTATTTGTCTATCGAAACGACCTGGTCTTAATAAAGCTCTATCCAATATATCTGGTCTATTAGTAGCTGCCAATATTATTATACCTTCATTTATCCCAAAACCATCCATTTCAACTAGTAATTGGTTTAATGTCTGTTCTCTTTCGTCATGACCGCCACCAAGACCTGCTCCTCTTTGTCTACCTACTGCATCAATTTCATCAATAAATATTATACAAGGAGACGTCTTTTTCGCCTGTTCAAACAAATCTCTTACTCTTGAAGCACCTACTCCAACAAACATTTCAACAAAATCCGAACCAGATATACTGTAAAATGGTACTCCAGCTTCACCCGATACTGCCCTTGCTAAAAGTGTTTTACCTGTTCCTGGAGGTCCTACAAGTAGAATTCCTTTTGGGATTCTTGCTCCAATATCTAAATATCTCTTAGGTGCTTTTAAAAAGTCAACTATTTCAGATAACTCTTGTTTTTCTTCATCTGCACCTGCCACATCTCCAAAGGTAACTTTCTTCTTTTCATCTGGCGATGATACCTTAGCTTTGCTTTTACCAAAGCTCATTACACCTTTTCCTCCTGCGCCACCCTGTGATTGCTGCATAAACACAAACCAAAATACCACTAACAATAAAATTGATAGTATACTGGGTAACCAATTCACCCACATAGGCACACTAACAGGTGCTGTATATGACTCTGATACATCACCTTTATTAGGGTTTTCCCCAAGAAATTGAACAAGTCTTTCCATTGGTGCTACTGTTTCGAAACTTGTTCCATCTGCGTATTTGCCATCAATGGTCATATCATCATCTTTTACTTGAAAACTCTTTATATCTTTGGCTATATATTTTTTCTGAAAGACATCAAAAGTTATATTGTTAGTTGTTTTACCGCCTTGCGTAAGTGTTAATGCTGTAAGAACAACAACAACAAGTACTATAACCCAAATCGTAGCATTTGATATTTTCTTCACTTTTGGCCCCCCTCTCTTTATGAACACTTTCAAATTGTATCATAATGCAAATTTGTTTACAATAATATAAATTTTAATTATTTATAAATTTCTTCTTTTAGACTTCCTATAAACGGCAAATTCCTATACTTTTCATCGTAATCCAATCCATAACCTACAAGAAAGTAGTCAGGAACATCGAATCCCACATACTTAGGGACAACGCTCGCCTTTCTTCTACTTGGCTTATTAAGTAATGATACTATCTCTATACTATTTGGATTTCGAGATTTCAAGTAATTCTTGAGATATGACAGCGTTACACCCGTATCAATTATATCCTCAACTATGAGTACATCTTCTCCCTTAATAGAAGAATCTAAATCCTTTAATATTTTAACTACTCCAGTTGATTCGGTGGCGCTTCCGTAGCTTGAAACAGCCATAAAATCCATAGTACATGGTATATCTATCTCTTTCATTAAATCTGAAAGAAACATAACTGAACCTTTTAAAATTCCTACTAGAACAAGTGTTTTGCCGTTATAATCACTACTTATTTGTTTCCCTATTTCCTTTATTCTTTTGCTTATCTGCCCCTGTGTAAGAAATACCTCTTTGATATCTTCCCTCATTATGCTTCCTCACCTTCGTATTTAATTTCTAATATTCTTTTAGTATCTTCTTTTACTTTGTATTTGTCACTCACCATATATCCAACAATCCATGCAATTTCGTTGTCAAAACATATAAGAGGTATCTTATCCCTGAGTTTTTTTTCAACTTTCATATCTATAAATATATCTTTTATTTTTTTGTTCCGCTCATGCCAATAGGATTAAATCTATCTCCATCCCTTCTATATCTTAAATTTACTTTATCTTTTATATTATCATAACTGAAATATTTGATAAATTTGTTTTTTCTGAAATTTATAACTTCATCACTATTTAAAATTCTAAACGTAATTTTAATCTTACCATTTGATATTACATTTATCTTATTAAACTCTAGTACATATTCAAGTGTATCTTTACTACTTACCTCCTGATTAAAACAAAGATTAACGTCTCCATAATTATTATAAGCCTCCATTCCACTGGGAAGTGATAAAATTGTCCCTGTGTCATGATGTTTTTGCATATCTATTATGTTTAAAATATGCTTTTTTTCAAAATTATATGTACTTCCGTTAATATAAGAAATTGCTAATCTAATTATTCTTGTAAGTATTGCCTCTGGCTGAGAAAACACCTCTTTATGTAGTGTAACCTCTTTTTCTTTTTCTTTACAATATAATTTGTACTTTTCTAAAGAAATACTTTCCATATATTCATTGTCTACTCTTAATGTATCACTTAACCTGTTTAAAGTCAGAACAATATCAGCATTAAATTTTTCCTTAATGTATGGAATTAGTTCAAGTCTAACTTTGTTTCTTCCATATATATTTTCAAAGTTGGTTTTATCAGTCTTAGGATTCAATTTATTAGCCATACAATAAGCTTCGATTTCATCTCTAGTAACTTTAATAAGTGGTCTTATGAATACATTATCTCTTACAGGGCTTATTCCCATAAGTCCTGTAAGACCAGTTCCTCTCATAATCCTCATAAGAACTGTCTCTGCTTGATCATTAGCATTATGAGCAATTGCAATTTTACTAGCCTGAATCTGTTGTCTTAAATCTTCAAAAAATTCATATCTTGCAAGTCTTCCTGCCATTTCACAAGACTGACCTTTTCTTTTAGCAAGATTATTCACATCTACTCTTTTACTATAAAAATCTATATTTAACTTAGAGCAAAATTGTTTTACATACGCCTCATCTTTGTCAGCATCTTTTCCTCTTAAACAATGATTTAAATGTGCCACAGAGATATTTATCTCTAAATCATTTGTAAGGTCATATAATACCTTGAGTAAACATATTGAATCAGGTCCACCCGAAACTGCTACTATAACTTTGTCGCCCTTCTCAAACATTTTATTATCTTTTATGGTCTTTAATATTTTATCAATCAAAGCTGCACCACTTCCTAAAATTAAATTCCAATTATTAATTATAGCATTTTGTGAATTGTCATTCAATTGGTAACAGGTAATATTAATATAAACTATATACCTTCGAAGCTATAGCCGTAATATCATCTTTTGCTTTTCCTCCACCCATTTGTATTGATTTTCTCACAAGTCCTTCTACTAATTCCTTCGGATTGTTAGAATTACAGGTATTTAAATATTCTTCAATCCAACTTGTCTTTCCAGCATTATTGTTGTCAAAATCTGTTACACCATCACTTATCATAACAATTATATCTCCATTTTTAAGTTTCTTATTTCTTACTTCTATATCAGCCTTGTCTAAAACTCCAATTGGTAGTGTTTTTGAATTAATCATCTCAACCCTATCTTTTCTCTTTATGAAACTTGCGGTGGCTCCAACTTTGGTAAAAGATACTTCACCTGAGTATAAGTCAACATTGCAAAGATCCACAGTTGAGAACTTCTCGTCTTCACTAAATTTAAGTGTCATTATAGAATTCACACAATTAATAGCAGTGGATCTACTAAGTCCCGAAATTGCAAATTTTTCAATAAGATCAACAGTGGCCTTACTTTCATGTTCAGCATTTGCTCCTGAACCCATTCCATCACTGATTATTATCATATAGTTTTCATCATTTATCTTACCAAAACTATAGCTATCACCATTTTCCTTTTCACCTTGTCTATTCATTCTACTTACATAAGAAGCAACATGATACTTTGGTGTTTCTTCAAATTCAATATTACAAAGTTCAGTTTTAGGGTCTATTTTACATCCTTCATCACAAACACACATGCACCTTTCAGATACCTCATTAATTATAGGTAGTATACTTTTAACGCAAACCTGCCTTCCTCCGCAAGCTTTCATAGATACTTTTACAATAAGCCTGTCATCTTTATTGTTTAAACATATTACATCATGAAATTTAATACTCTTTTTATTTAATATATTCACAATATTGTTTTCAATTCTATAATTAAAATTAACACTATCATTAAATTCTTTATTTATTTCTAAAAATCCACTAGCTATGTTGTCAATTTGATTAGCTAAAATTTCTCTACCCTGACTTAATCTTATTCTCCACATCTCATTTATTATATAATTATTAACTATTTCTTTCTGTATTTTTCATAAGTAAGCTTTTTCTAACACATTTACGTTCTATTTCATCTGGTGTTTTTTCATTATGATCTTGATAATTTGAAATCAATTCTTCAAAAGCAGCATAAGTATAATAAAGTTCCTTTTTCCAACATAAATTCTTCATATTGCAACTATTACATACTCTGCCAGCAAGATTCTCTACAATCCCGCTACTTTTAGTTTTCATAGCTAATTTTTCATTGTCAGCTAAATTATTTAAAATATCACTCATACTCAAGAGCACATCAGAAAAATTATCCAATCGAGTAATAAATAGTTCTTTAATCTTGTCAATATAATTCTCCGATATTATATCCCGTTTTCTTTTTAGGTTCAGTTCTCCTTCTAGCTTATTTAATATCGAACTTGGTAAAACAAAAAACATACCAGCGCTTATAACTCCTTCTAGAGGATTTAAATCTTTAAAGCTTTTTTGGTACAGTATTATTATTAAAAATGCTATGCTAAATAGCAAACCTGTAGTCCACCTGTTGCTTTTACTTTTACTACCACTTGATATACCACATATTAGCCCACAAGTGCCAAAGCATGTTACATAACTCGCCATATCATTAGTAGACATGCCGATTATGATTCCTGCTGCTACTCCGCTTGCTGCTCCTACAGTAAAACCATTTATGTAGCTTATTAAAAGAATAGTCAAAAGTGAAATAACATTTGTAACACTTATATTATATATTTTAATTCCATGTGTTCCTGCTATAACTATTGAAAAAGTCACCATCATGCTTATAATTTCTTCACTAGTAAATAAATGTTTTGTTTTTATATTATTGAAACATATTATTGAATAATCCGTAATATAATATACAGGTATGATACATAAGACTTCTAAAATTGAAATTAAAATTGACATATTCCTATTTGTTCCTTTTAAAATTACATTGCTTGAAACAAATATCAATATTATAGCCATATATAATATAAGCGCCTTTTTTTTAGCTGAAAATTTGTCCAAAAACAAACTTATAAGCGTTATAAGTAACGCTACAATTATATATACATAATAGTTTTCTAAAACGTTTTGCAAAGTTAGATATCCAATAACGCTTCCCGCTAAGCAGGTGAACTTTACTGTTTTTTGCCTTTTGTAATAACAGAAAGCAAAAAAGCAATTCCAAAAGGAGCAGTGGAATTAATCATTATCACTCTACTTGTCAATAACGAAAACGTAAAACAAAATATAAGTTTAATTTCAAATCTATTTAATAAAAGCTTACTGCTTTCTTTCTCTTTGGAATCTCTACTATTTCTACGGTATGTATATACTTCTGAATTGTATTGCATATTAAAATCCTCCCCACTAAATAAATTACATTTATTATATCAGTGGGTCATGGAAATATTTGTCATATGGTGATTTTGTAATAATTTTTTTTAGGACATTTATCCCTAAAGGATTTATTAATTCTTCATTTTTCTAAATTTATCTCCCACTTTGATAAGGCATCATCAAACATTGGAATATTAGAGCGGGTAGTCATGGGATAAATAAACAAAAAACGCAAAAGCTCATACATAAGTATGAGCTTTGGTAGCGGAAATAGGACTTGAACCTACGACCCTTCGGGTATGAACCGAATGCTCTAGCCAACTGAGCTATTCCGCCAAATCTGGTTGCGGGGGCAGGACTTGAACCTACGACCTTCGGGTTATGAGCCCGACGAGCTACCAACTGCTCCACCCCGCGATATTATGGTGCCGAAGACCGGAATTGAACCGGTACGATGGTTTAAGCATCGCAGGATTTTAAGTCCTGTGCGTCTGCCAGTTCCGCCACTTCGGCATGCTATTGTTTAGCAACAAATATAATTATATATTATATACGAGAAATTGTCAATATGTTATTTAAAATATTTTTTATCATATAATTCAAAACATTGATATATAACACTCGACGATTCCATCTTTCTCCTTTATGTAAACATAAAGAACCCATACATAAGTATTAACTTTGGTAGCGGAAATAGGACTTGAACCTACGACCCTTCGGGTATGAACCGAATGCTCTAGCCAACTGAGCTATTCCGCCATATTTGGTTGCGGGGGCAGGACTTGAACCTACGACCTTCGGGTTATGAGCCCGACGAGCTACCAACTGCTCCACCCCGCGATATTATGGTGCCGAAGACCGGAATTGAACCGGTACGATGGTTTAAGCATCGCAGGATTTTAAGTCCTGTGCGTCTGCCAGTTCCGCCACTTCGGCATGCCATTGTTTGGCAACAGGATTTATTATATATTATATTCTAATACATGTCAACAACAAATTTAGTATATCATAATAAATGTAAATTAATGTTCAATTAATTCATCAATTATATAAATAAAAGAGGCCATAAAGCCTCTTTATTTACCCTAATATGAACCTTTTTTATAACCACCATGGCCCTTTGCCTCTTGGTGCCTTTTTAGATCTTGAAATCTCTCTTCGCTATCTTTTAAAAATTTAGTTAGTCTATCTTCAAAATCAACTCCATTTCCATTTCCATTTCCACTTCCATTTCCACTTCCATTTCCATATCCGTTTCCATATCCGTTTCCATTTTGTTTTGGTTTAGGGCTTTTATTCCAGTCAATATCCATTGGTTTAGATGTTTTTGAGGGACAGAAGCTTGCTTTATAGACAAACTTATTTTTCCACCTTCATCAACTGATAAAACTTTAACTTTAACTTTGTCTTGCTCTTTTAAATAATCTTTGATATCTTTTACAAAAGTATCAGCTACTTCTGAAATATGAACGAGACCTGTTTTACCGTCCACGTCTACAAATGCACCAAAATTTGTGATATTAATTATTGTACCTTCTAGAATTGTTCCTGCCTTTAAGGTCATATTAAAAAGACTCCTCCTTGATTATGTTTTATATTTTTATAATATGATTACTTCGCAACATACTTAGGGAAATTCCTATTATGTATACTTAATAGATTTATCCATGCAGAACATACACAGTATAAATGAATTAATTGTGATGTAATCATAGTATTTATTTATTATTACTTCCGTTAATTACAGTAATCTCTCCCTGCTTAATAAGACCCAACTTTTCTCTAGCAAGCATCTCACTATATTGATCCGTGTGTGTCATTTTCAGTTGATCCTGCA
Source organism: uncultured Clostridiaceae bacterium (assembly GCA_963725425.1). Lineage (GTDB taxonomy): Bacteria > Bacillota > Clostridia > Clostridiales > Clostridiaceae > Clostridium_I. The sequence goes on along the minus strand of CAVRYJ010000024.1, from coordinate 121,465 downwards.
ATTTCTCATTTGAGCTTTTAAGTTCTTTGGTTTCAGCTGTCGTAGTGTCAATCTGGGACTGTATTTTATTCATAGTTATCTGCTGATTTACTACCACATAGCACATATTAATAGCAAAAATACCAATTATTAAAAATTTTAACTTAACTCCTTTTACCATAACCTATACCTCTCAACATTTAACCTCACAGTAAGTATACCTATATTTTAAATTTTTTACTAGATATATTCAAGTTTTTTATTATTTATTTTTGTAATTTGAGGAAAAATAATTAATTAATAGCCTAAACGGATATAATATTGTTTTTAATATTATTCTTAAATTTCGTGAAATAATCTCTAATAATCTAATTTCGTAAATTAAAAGTTTCTTACTGAAAAGCTTAAAATATATATAAATTCCGATAATCATAAATATATATGAATATGTGTTAATGATAGCTCCATCCTTATAAAACAAAAAAGCAAAAATTATTACACTTATTAAAACCCAAAATAATATGTCCTCAACAAACATAATTATTTTATTTTGAAGTTCACTTCCTCTAATCGCTATATATATATCAAATAATACACCGGTAATAAATCCTCCAATTAGACTGAAAAAAAGTAAATTAAACTGCAAATAATTTGACAATACCATATCTTCACCTAAACAATCTGTTTAAAATACTATCTTTATTTTGTACTTTCTTTTTCTGAATATTCTAAAGAATTTATTTTTCCGGTTATCATAATATCTCCATTTTGTACATCAAGTTTATTCATTTTTAGGTTTTTACCTTTTAATGTTAAATTTCCTAGATTCGTAGTTAAAATAATAATTTGATCATTAAAACTAATTACTTCGTCTACTCCAGTAATAGCTAGTTTCTTTCTGCTTTCAAGTACTAAATTACTTTTTTTATCCTCAATCTTTGCTTCCATAGTTTTCCCTCCTATTTCACTTGTAAAATATATATGTGAAATAGAATACTTATATTCCTCTATATTATTCTTTATCTTCCTCGCCTAATATAATTTCATACATTTGTTTTGCATCTTGCTTATGAACATAATCCGATATGTTCAATATTTTAGCTTTTAATACTTTTTCCGCATACCTTATTTCTATTATGTCATTTTCTTTTATCTCAGTGCTTGGTTTTGCTACTTTATCATTAATTGAAACCCTTCCGCTTTCACATGCCTCTTTTGCAACAGTTCTTCTTTTTATTATCCGTGATACCTTTAAATATTTATCTAATCTCATAACATCCTCCAATTATATTTATTCCTATACTAACAAAAACCTGGATAAAATCCAGGTTCCTCATAAAAATTTAGTAAAACTATTTATTCACTCTTTCTTTGAACTCTTTTCCTGCTTTAAATACTGGTACAGTTGATGCAGGTATAGTTATTTCTTCTTTTGATCTAGGATTTCTCCCTTTTCTTTCAGCTCTGTCTCTTGTTTCAAAAGTTCCGAAACCTACTAATTGGACTTTTTCACGTTTTTCTAGAGCTTCCTCTATACTTTCAACAAATGCCTTTAGTGCTGTTTCTGCATCCTTCTTTGTTAAATTACTTTTTTCTGCTATGCTACTAATTAATTCTGCTTTATTCACTTTTGTTACCTCCTTAAAAAATTAAGAATACGTTAACCCTTTATAGCATATTCTTCATACATTTTTAAAATCCTTCTTTTTGAAGCATTTTATACAAATTTAATAAATTCATAAACCTTTAGCCTCATTCCATAATCTATCCATGTCATCCAAAGACATCTCATCTAAATCAGCATTCAAGTCCTTTGCTTTTAATTCCATGAACTCAAAACGTTTAATGAATTTATCTATAGTATAATTTAAAGCATTTTCTGGGTCAATGTCAAGGAATCTCGCAACATTTACTACACTAAATGCTAAATTGCCCACTTCTTCTAATATCTTTTCCCTATTTATACCTTTATATACATCTTTTACTTTGTTTATTTCTTCTATAACTTTACTCATAGCATCTTCAATTTTTTCAAAATCAAAGCCAACTCTTGCTGCTCTTTGTTGTATTTTTTCGGCTCTTATAAGTGCTGGTAGATTTTTAGCAACATGTTTTAGAGTATCTGTATAACTCTGGAGCTTTTGTTCTTTCATTTTACTTTTTTCCCAGTTATCTATGACTATTTCTGATGTACTTGCGGTTTCATTTCCAAATACATGAGGATGCCTTGTAATCATTTTATTAGATATTGCTTTTATTATGTCACTTATATTATAGTATCCTTCTTCTTTTCCTATTTGAGCATGAAATACAACTTGCAGTAGTACATCACCAAGTTCTTCCACAATCATATCCTCATTATTTTCGTCTAATGCTTCTAAGACCTCATAGCTTTCTTCTATAATGCATCTCTTTATAGATTCATGTGTTTGCCCTCTATCCCAGGGGCACCCATTCTCTCCTCGAAGAACCTCTATTATTGCTAGCAAATCATAAAAGTCCTTTGTATTATCCAAACATTTAGGTATGTAAATGGATGTTAAATAATCTATATCTTCCTGCCTATCAAGTTCATATAGTTGTATTTTTCTTATACTTTCTAGTTCCTTTATTCCTGCTGCTCTTACAAAATATATTTCAGTATCGTCTCTATAATAATCAAGCAAAACCAATTTTATTTCTGATGCTATAAGTTTGTTGTAAACTTGAGTTATTATTAATCCTGCTCTCTTATCCATAATTTGATTTTTTATATCAAAAGCATCTATTATTTTAACTCCATTTATAGGGTCAATCTTCAATGCTTCCATTATTGCATCTACAAAACTAACTGCTGGAAGTATTTCAATTTTTATGTTTTCATTATTGCAAAGTTTTAATAGTATACTAACTGACTTTTCAGCAACTAGAGGATGTCCTGGAACAGCATATACTACATCACCTAATTCCTCATGCTGCTTTATCAAATCTTCAGCAATGACTTTATATACATCATCAAAGCTTTCTGATTTATCATAAACATTATCATAGGTTTTAAAATTAATTTTTTTTTCTTCTAAATATTTAACTGTAGGATGTTTAATTGTTCTAAGAAATATGTTTTTACTTGTTTTTAAAATTTCTACTGTTCCTATAGTCAATGCATTTATATCTCCAGGTCCTAAACCAACTACGCTAATCATTATTCTATCTCCTTCTAATTTTATTGATAATATCGACTTAATTTTAATGTTTTTTCCATATTTTATTCTTTATTTGACTATAGCTAAATATACCAAAAAACAAAACTAAAATTGAGTATATAATAATACCTATAAATACAGCAGCGAAACAGGCTATGCTGTTACTCATTGTACTATTATAGACATTTAAATAAATAAATACAACTGCGATAATCATTATTACTGAAGCATAAGCTGGTTTTATTATAATATCATAAATGCTTATTTTTATACCTAATTCACTTTTAACATTCCATAAATTTAGTAGTGCTACAATTACATAGCCAGTTATTGTTCCAATTACAGCACCATATACATTAATGCTAGGTATTGGTACTAAAATTAGAGTTATAATTACTTTTACGAAGCAAGCAACTATAATGTTTCTTACTGGCAAAGTATACTTACCAATCCCCTGCAATATTGCAGTACTTGTTTGAGTTAAAGTTATAAATGGTATCGAAATACTCAAGTATTTCAAAATATTATATCCTCCACCATTGCCAGGGAAAATTAAATTTAATATAGGCCTTGCCATAAAAAAGAAGCCACATAAGGATGGTATTCCAATTACCATAGCCACTCTCATTGACAATTGAAGCTTATTAATAACTTCATTCTTTTTATTTAAAATATAAGCCTCTGAAATTATTGGAACTAAAGATGAACATAATGCTATAGATAGTGTTAATGGTACATTGATTAAAACAAATGCCTTACCTGTAAGTTGCCCATAGAGTACTGTAGCCTCTTTATAACTAAGACCTGCCATTAAGAGCTTCTGTGGAACAATTATAGAATCTAACAGGCTCATAACACTACTTACGGCTGATCCAATGGAAATCGGAATTGCAATATATAAAAGTTTACACATAATGTTATTTTCTTTATGAGAGCTGCCACTTTTACCTTTTCTCTCCGTTTTAAAATATTTTATTGTTAAATAAATCCCTGCTACTATTGCTCCAAATGACGCTCCAAAAGCAGCCCCACCTGCGGAATACTCTATTCCTTTGGAAATCAGTAGATATGCGAGACCAACCCCAACTATTACCCTACCACATTGCTCTACTATCTGTGATACAGCGGTTGGAATCATATTTTGAAATCCCTGAAAATATCCTCTAAGTGCACTTACTATAGATATACAAAGTGGTGCAACAGCAATACCTATTAGGGAGTAGTAAGACTTCTTGTCCCAATTTAGAACAGATATTATTTTATGACTGAATAATAAAAGAAACGTTGTAAAGCTTCCTCCCATTATAAACATAAGCATAAGCGCCTTTTTAAGTACCAATGCCGCACCTTCTATGTTCCCAGTAGCATTCCTTCTCCGATACCATTTTTGATATGGCTACAGGCATTCCTGACGCAATAGCTATGAAAAACATATATAAAGGATAGGACATCTGGTAATACCCTATTCCTTCATCTCCAATCAGCATAATTAATGGCCATCTAAAAAAGATTCCTAAAAATCTTGTAAAGATACCTGCCAATCCTAAAATGAACGTTCCTTTGATAAGTGATTGTTTTTTCATAATAAATAATACCTCCAAACCTTCTATAAATATTAATATTTTAGTTTTAGAGGTATTATTACTCTTTTAATTCTACATATAGCCTTATTTCATCTTCATGGTAAATTTAGCTGTATTATTGTTCCATCTGTTTTCCCAAAAATAAAGCAGCGGTTTCACTTAATTTTGTTTCTGTTTCAGAAAATGTGACTCCAGTATCCTTTGATATTATGACCACAGCCCCGATTGCATCTCCTTCTGAAATTATAGGTGATATTACTTCTGATGAATATTTTTCACTTACATCTTCATCATCATATATGGGAACTGCTTTGTTACCACTATCGGTTAAAGTATATGTTTTCCTATCATTCATTATTTTTTCCAATTCATTACTAACGCGTTTTTCAAAGTATTCCTTCTTCACTCCTCCACTCACCGCTATAATAGTGTCCTTATCGCAAATAGCCACTATGTGACCAATGGAGGTGTTTATTGATTCTGCATATTCTCTTGCAAAATCGCCTAATTCACCAATTGGTGAATATTTCTTAAGAATAACTCCACCTTCTCTATCAGTAAATATTTCTAAAGGATCTCCTTCTCTGATTCTCAAAGTTCTTCTTATTTCCTTGGGTATTACAACACGACCAAGATCGTCTATTCTTCTAACTATACCAGTTGCTTTCATGTATATTACCTCCTAAGATAATGTATATCTATAGTATCTTACTAGTTATGAAATTTTATGCATAAATGCATACATTATATATAAGGCACAAAAAAAAATATTTTTTCATAATATAAGTAAATCACGAAAAGCAAAGAGAGAGCGAAAAAAGTTAAAAGTTAAGGAAATTTTGCCATGGGCAAAATATAAAATTTAATATAAAGCAATTTTGTTAGAAAATTTTAGGGATGTAAGTGGATTTTTGTAACAAATCCGCTTACATCCCTATTTTATTCATTTTTCGGATAAATCCGAAAAATATTCATTAACTTGTCACTTGTCACTTGTCACTTGTAGTCTTTTCTCAATTTTTAGCTATCTTGGTATGTTCTATTACGATTTTAACTATTGCTTATTTCAGTAGCATTTTCTGTGATTTTGGCTTCTGTTGTCCATTTAGTAAGAGCTTTTTGATATTGAGCCTTCTTTGCATTATCTAATACTGTAGCCTTTACTGAAGCTTTAACATCAGCAAGTTTTTTCACTGGATAATCCATTCTTGAAACACACTTAATTATATGAAACCCATATTGAGTTTGAACTGGTGCTGAAATTTCCCCAGTTTTAAGTTTCAAAGCTGCTGCCATAAATGTAGGATCGAAAGCATTACTTGAATCTGAATTAGCTTGGTCGTGTTCTCCTAAATCTCCACCGGCAGCTTTACTTCCTGTGTCAATAGAGTTTTGTTTTGCAAGTGTTGCAAAATCTGCTCCCTTAGCAAGTTGTGCCTCTATACTATCTGCAGCTGCTTTTGTTGCAACCAAAATATGAGCAAGGTGTATTGTATTAGTATTTTCAGTATACAAAAGAGTATTTTTATTATAATAATCTGTAATTTGCTTGTCAGTTACTTTAACATTTTTAGTCATATAATCAGTGACCTTAGTTGTTATAACACTAGTTGTAATTTGAGCTTTTAGAGTGGCATCTGTATATCCATTCTGACTTAATGCAGTTTTCCAATCGGCATCCTTCTTATACTGAGCTTGGTTTCTTAATGCATCATATTGCTTTTTAACAGCAGCATTTAGAGCAGCGTCTGTTGGCATTAAGTTAAGAGTTTTAGCTTTCTGAATCAATAATTTCTCTGTTTCCATTTGTTTAAGCATCTGTGTTTTTGCTTGGTCTAATTGAGCTTTACCTTGAGTATTAGTAGCATAACCTGAACCATACTCTTGCTCTAACTGATTCTCTGTGCCTTTCATTCTTGTTTCTAGGTCCGCTCTTGTTATTTTATCACTGTTTACAGTAGCTAATACTGTATTATTAATACCTGCTTGTGTTTTCTTCACTAAAGTACATCCACTTAATGCTACTGTAAGCATTACAACTATAGCTACTGCTATAATTCTTTTTACGTTTTTCAATGTTATTCCCCCTAAAAATTTTATGATATTTTAGTCATATGTGTTTAATTTTATCATATATTCAGTCTATTTCATATATTGATTTCATATATTCAAAAAGCTCAATCAAATTTTCCAGTATATTGTCCCTTTTAATATCTTTTAAGCTATATACTATCATTGGATTTTCACCTGCTTTGAATATTATGCTTTTGCTGTAATTTTCTATTAAAGATGTTACTAATTTTTTAGCAATTCTATCTTTGCTTTCAAATTTAATGTTTACGAATTCTATCTTATCTTTTATTTCAGTAATCCCTATTTCTTTAGCAATTGCTTTTAAATATGCTATAATCATAAGATTATCAACTGATTTAGGTATATTTGAGAATCTATCTTCTAATTCTTCCTGTACATCATAGAATTCATTTTTAGTTTCTATAGCTGCAATTTTTTTATATACTTCAATCTTTTGAAGCTCATCTTCTATATAAGAATTAGGAATATACGCATCTACCTTAATTTCGATTGTAGTTTCTATAAGGTTGAAATCCTCATCTCCTTTATACTGACGGATTGCATCATCAAGCATCCTACAATACAAATCATACCCTATTGCTGCCATATGGCCATGCTGAGCCGAACCCATCATATTTCCAGCCCCTCTTATTTCAAGATCTCTCATGGCAATTTTAAAGCCTGATCCAAGTGCTGTGAATTCCTTTATAGCCTTCAATCTTTTTTCTGCAACTTCTGCTAATATTTTGTCTTTTCTATATGTAAAATAGGCATAGGCTATCCTATTAGTTCTTCCAACTCTTCCTCGTAATTGGTATAACTGAGATAAACCCATTCTATCCGCATCGTATATAATCATAGTATTCACATTTTGAATATCAATACCAGTTTCAATTATAGTAGTACATAGCAACAAGTCATATTCTTTGTTCATAAAACCATGCATTACAGTTTCCAGTTCTCTTTCAGTCATTTGCCCATGAGCAACAGCGATTTTCACCTCTGGTACTAGACTAGAAATCCTGGCAGACATTTCATTTATGCTCTCCACTCTATTGTATACAAAAAATATCTGTCCATCTCTATTAATTTCTCTCATTATAGCATCTCTAATTAACTGGTCATTATACTCTACCACATATGTCTGAACTGGATACCTTTCCTCTGGTGGAGTTTCAATTACACTAATGTCTCTAACACCTGTAAGGGACATATGTAGGGTCCTTGGTATAGGCGTTGCTGTTAATGTAAGCACATCTACATTCTTTTTGAGATTTTTAATCTTTTCTTTATGTGTTACACCAAATCTCTGCTCTTCATCCACAACTAGAGCTCCTAGATCCTTAAACTGTATGTCCTTTTGAAGTATTCTGTGTGTCCCAATAAGTATATCTACATTTCCTTCCTTCAATGACTGAATAGTTGCTTTCTGCTGAGCCGGAGTTCTAAACCTACTTAGCATATCAACTTTTATTGGAAAATCCGAAAATCTTTTTATGAAATTATTATAGTGCTGTTCTGCTAAAATAGTTGTTGGAACTAAAAAGGCAACCTGTTTGCCATCCATAACTGCTTTAAATGCAGCTCTTACTGCAACTTCAGTCTTACCAAAACCAACATCTCCACACAGTAACCTATCCATAACTTTTCCGCTTTCCATATCTGCCTTTATGTCCTGTATTGCACTTAATTGGTCTGGAGTTTCATCATAAGGAAACTCTTCTTCAAATTGTTTTTGCCATACTGTATCCTTTGAATAACTATATCCAGTTGCCGCAGATCTTATGGCATATAATTTAACTAGCTCTTCTGCTATTTCGTTAATAGCTTTTTTTACTTTGTTTTTAGCCTTATTCCATTCATTGCCTCCAAGCTTACTAACCTTTGGTGAATTGCCTTCGCTACCTATATATTTCTGTACTAAATCAAGCTGTTCAACAGGTACAAATAACTTATCATCACTGGAATAACTAATTTCAAGGTAATCTTTTTTATGGCCATCTACTTCCAGTTGATTTATTCCTTTATAAACTCCTATTCCATGATTTACATGAACAACATAATCCCCTGGTTTAAGTTCGGTAAAACTCTTTAGCTTATTAACACCTTTTCGAATTTTCTTCTTTGCTTTTCTTTTTGTTTCACCAAATAGTTCCTTATCTGAAATAACACAAACCTTAAGATCCGGATACTCAAAACTTTTGCTTAGGCTACCAAATGTTACAGCCACTTCACCAAATTGTATATTTTGTAATTCGCTTTTATAAGTGGCATCAATGCCTCTCTCCTTAATGGTATTTACAAATCTTTCTCCCCTTGGTTTACTTCCACATAGTATTACCGTTTTGTAACCAGACTGTTTTTTCTTTACTATTTCATCTAGCAATAAGTCCATGACTCCACCAAATCCACTTAGTGTAATAGCTCTGAAATTTGAACTTGTGACAGTAGTTAAAAAACCATTTGATTTTTCAATTCCCATCATATTTATTATTTTACTTTCGTTAAACCTTTCATAGACATCCTGTTCATCAATAAGAATTTTTCCTTGACTTGGTAATATATCTCCTTTTGGAGAAATGATTCATAGCTATCTCTAAACTCAAAATATACACTGTTCAATTTTCCTTTACATCTTACGTCATCATCCATTATTATTATGGCATCTTTTACATAATCAAAAAATGTAGATGGAGAGTCATAAAAAAACGGTAAATAACTGTCTATAGTTGGGAACCCTGAAGTTTCTTTTAAGGTTTCAAGGTTTCTATTAATTATACCAGTTATCTTTTCTTCCGCTTCGGTATCTTGTTTTACCTTTAAGCTTTTCACAAACATTTCAAGTTCTTTTTTAATTTTTTCATATCCTATTTTTATATTATGTTCTTCTAAAATAATTTCTTTTGCAGGGAAAATATCTATTTTATTTACCTTTTCGATACTCCTCTGTGAACTTGTATTGAAAGTTCTGATAGAATCAACTTCGTCTCCAAACAATTCAAGTCTATAAGGTAAACTTGATGTTGGTGCGAAAATATCAAGTATACCCCCTCTTATAGAATACTGACCTTTGGTTTCTACTGTTTCTACCCTTTCATAACCTGAAAAGATAAGCTTATTACCAAATTCTTTCAAATCAATTGTGTCACCAAGTCCTACTTTATAAGAATACTTCTTAAATAATTCTATTGGTGGGTATTGGGCAGCAAAAGACTCCACGGAAGTAACTATAATTTTTCTACCTTTTTTTAGCATTTCCTTTAAAACCTTAATTCTTTCCCACCTTAAGTCACCTGATATAGCATCAATGCTATAAAAAGCTACTTCTCTTGTAGGAAAGTAATAAACATTGGGTATGTACAATGATAAATCTTCATATATCTTCTTTGCTTCTACATCGTTATCTGTAACAACAACAAAAGGATTATCCATTTCTTCATATGCGCTATAGATAAAATAACTTTTTGCTGATTCTGATAATCCAAAAACACCTATAGGAGACTTATGTGCATTGATGTTATCAATTACATTTATAAATTCTTTATTTTCTCTTAAAGGCTGTATAAGGCCCCTAAATCTCATATTAACACCTCTTAAACTAGTCCTTGAAAGCCATTGAACTTGTTCATGGCTTCCGTTATTCCTTCAGTAATTAGGGTCTCTACAGCTTCACTAGCTACATTAAATACCCTATCAATAACAATTTTTTCTTCATGATTAACTTTTCCTAGAACATGAGAGGTCAAATCTCCCTTTGGACCACCTATTCCAATTTTAATTCTTGGGAATACGTCACTGGATAAATTCAATATAATATTTTTAATACCGTTATGACCTCCTGCACTCCCGGACTTTCTAATTCTCATTCTTCCAACTTCAAGACTGATATCATCATAAATTACTATTACATTTTCACTTGATATTTTATAGAAATTACAAACCTCCCTAACACTTTCTCCGCTTAAGTTCATGTAAGTGGTTGGTTTTAAAATGATAACTTTTTCATTTTTAATTTTTCCTTCACCATACATACCTTTAAATTTTATCCTATTAATATGGATATTATACTTACTACTAATTAAATCCAAAACATCGAAACCAACATTATGTCTTGTATTTTTATATTCAAGTCCAGGATTTCCAAGACCAACTATGAGATACACTATTTGCCACTTCCTTTTAATATTATCACAACATTCTCTCATTATACTAAAAAAGCATTAAAAATGAAATGAAACTTAGACATCCTCAAAAAAATAGACTAGATACTTACTAGTTATTTTTTTGAAGATGCCTCCACTCAAATAGTTTTAATCACCGCAAGGGGTTGGTTAAATATATATTAACTATGGATTTCACTTATTAGGTAGCTCTGAAAGTATAATATTTAGTCTTATCTCTTTTCCATTTCTAAGAACTCTAATTGGAACTGAGTCCCCAACTTTATGTGTTTCTAAAATATCTTGTAATTCTCCTGTGGATACCAGTTTAACACTATCAAATTGAACTATTATATCATTAGGTTTAATTCCAGATTTTACTGCCTGAGTACCTGCTATAATATCCTTTACTAATACTCCATTTGGATTTTGATTATCTCCCGTTATATAATCTACTGAATCTATTCCTAAAGAGGGTCTTAATACATGACCATTTTGCACTATGGAGCTTATTATAGCCTTTGCATCATTTATGGAAATAGCCACACCCATTCCACTTTCATTATCATTTTCTGTGATTTTAAGATTAATAATACCTATGACCTCACCATTCATGTTACAAAGAGCTCCCCCATTATTCCCTAGATTAATAGGTGCGTCTGTTTGTAGCACGTTATAAGGTGTACTTGCCCCTGTAATCATATCCTGTAGTTTTCTATTTGTAGAACTTATTATTCCAGTTGTGGTATAGCCAAATGGGCTTCCAATTGCCACAACAGGATCTCCTAGTTGAACCGTTGAAGAATCACCAAATACCACTGCTTGTAAATTTTTTCTATCAACTTTCAATATAGCTAAATCTGTCAAAGTATCATAACCTATTAACCTCGCACGTAACGGTTTTGTAACATTAGACAAGGTTACAAAATATTTATCTGTATTTTGTAATAAATTGTAATTTGTTACAATATAACCATCAGACCTAAATATTATTCCTGATCCAGTATTAGAACTATTACTATCTGCATTATCATTAGCATTACTTATTTTTACAACAGATTGACTTACTGATTGTGCAATCTCAGCTATGGAGTTTGAAGTAGTACTTGCATAGTTCTTAGAAATGCTATTACCTTGAAGAACCGATTTATTTTTATTTTCTTTTTCAAACTGTGAGTACTTTTTATCTGCAATATATGCACCTGATATTCCACCAGAAAAAGCGGCAACTAGTATAAAAACTATTCCTTTAGATATTTTTATAAATATAGTTTTTCTATTTTTTTTTCTAAATTTTATCTCGCCACCAGATTCACATTTCTTATGCTCCACTTCTTCCCATTCTACATCTCTTATACTCTTTTCATCCTCTTTCAAAAGTAACACCTCCTTCAGGAATATTTATATTTAAGCCTTTTTTAATGAGAAGGTAAATTCAACTTCTCCATCCTTAGTATTTTTCACATATATGTCTTCTCCATGTTGAGTGAGTATACTTCTAACTATAGGAAGTCCAAGACCAGTACTTACCTTTGAAGTTCTTGATTTGTCACTCTTATAAAACCGCTCCCACATATACTTTAGATCTTCCTCAGATAAAGGTTTACTCTCATTAAATATTGAAACAAATACCTTATCACCCTTTATCCTAGTAGCTATTCTTATTTTTCCTTTATCATTTACATATTTTACAGCATTATCTATTAAATTTGTAGCAACTTGCATTATTCTATCTAAATCGCCTTCTACATACAAGACTTCTTTATTAAAACAAACATCCACCAATAAGTTTTTTTCATTTATCTTTGTCTCAAATTTTATTACCGTACGTCTTATAACTTCGTTAATATCAAATTTCACCGTATTAAGCGTATATTGTCCAGATTCAATGGTTGACAGGTCCAATAGGTCATTTACTAGTCTTGTAAGCCTTTGAGTTTCCTCATATGCCAGGGTTAAATAGTAATTTTCTTTTTCCTTGGGTATAACTCCATCAATTATTCCACCTATAAATCCTTTTATTGATGTTATGGGTGATCTTATTTCATGGGAAACATTTGAAATAAATTCCCTTCTGTTGTTTTCAACCTTTGCTATGGAATCCGCCATGTCATTAAATGACTTTGCAAGTTCTCCAATTTCATCCTCTGAATTAACTTCTACCCTTATTCCAACATCACCTTTTGCTATTTTCTTAGCCACATTATTTATGTTTGAAAGTGGTTTTATAAGTATTTTCTGTGACAAATAATAGATAACAATACATGCTATTATTATTGCTAATATAGCTAAAGCCCATATTATTGCATATACTTTAGCTAAAGGCCTTGTTATTTCAGATAAAGGCGTGTTCATCATTATATACCCTGCAAATTTTATATTACTATAAATACTACTAATAGGTACTATATATATATGACTTGATACAGTAATAAGTCCGTTGTATTTTCCAGTTTTTGTAACAACCTTATTACTTCTTAATTGATTAACATCTTCACTAGTTATATGTGCATCATTATCAACAAGTTTCTGATTTTTTTCGTCTGACACTTCATACACGTATCCATCATTATCCAAAAGAATTATATTAGAATTGAAATTTTCACCATAATTTTTTAGAAAATAATCTAAAGTACTTCCAGTCATATTGCCTTCTGTATAACTTACAGCCCAGGCGGCAATACCTTTTGCATCTTTATCAAATTGGTTTGTTATATCTTGAAAAAAATATGCTTGAAACCACATTGACAGTACAATTGAAACAATTACAAAACATATGGCTATAATAATTGTATAAGCTGCTATCATTTTGGCAAATAGCCCTTTTTTCATAAGCTATTTCACCTCAAATTTATATCCAACGCCCCAAACAGTCTCAATTTGCCAATTTGAACCTCCTTGAAGTTTCTCTCTTAACCTCTTTACATGTACATCTACAGTTCTTGAATCTCCTGGATAGTCATAACCCCAAACCTCACATAAAAGCTGTTCTCTAGTAAATACCCTATTTTTACTATTTGCAAGGTAATGTAGAAGTTCAAATTCTTTAGGTGGCATTTTTATTTCTTCTCCGTTGTAAACTACAGTATACGAATTCATATCAATTACAAGGTTATCAAATTTCAATTCTTCTTTACTTTGTGTATCAGCACTGTATCTTCTTAGCACTGCTTTTACTCTAGCTACTAATTCCTTTGGTTCAAAAGGCTTTACAACGTAATCGTCAGCACCAAGTTCCAATGCTAAAACCTTGTCAAAAGTTTCTCCTTTGGCTGTAAGCATAATTACTGGGGTATCCGAATCCTTCCTTATAGCTTTAAGTACGTCAATTCCATCCATATGTGGAAGCATTACATCTAAAAGTACTAAGTCTGGCTTATAATCAGCAAATACACTTACAGCCTCTTTACCATCATAAGAAAGCCTTGTAGAATATCCTGAATTTTCAAGATATATCTTTATAATATCTGCAATATTTTCATCATCATCAACAATTAATATATTTCCTAATGTTCCTTCCATTTTTACATCCTCCTATTGGTTGTAAAACCTTACTATTATAATCTATCATATTTTTGTAACATAATCGTTAATGTTACAAATTGTTAATTATAATTTAAAATATACAGCAAAACATCGCAAGCTACAGTAATAGTTTGCGATGTTTTGCTGTGCCTTAATTTGTTTATCTATCTTCGAATTCTTCTTCGAAGATCTTGCTTACCGCAATATCCTCATATATTCTTCTTATTGCTTCTGCAAAAGATTTGCCACAGTTAAAACCTTTATCTTACTGCAAATTTTACTTTCTGAAATTGGTATTGTATCTAAAACTACTACTTGCTTTATTACTGAATTTTCTATTCTTTCCAAAGCTGGTCCTGACAATACTCCATGAGTACAGCAAGCATAAATTTCTGTTGCTCCCATTTTTCTAAGTGCATCTGCTGCATTTACAATAGATCCAGCGGTATCAATTAAATCATCCACTAAAATAACTTTTTTACCCTTTATGTCCCCAATTACATTCATTACCTCAGAAACATTTGGCCTAGGTCTTCTTTTATCTACTATAGCAATTGGTACTCCAAGTTTTTCAGAAAAATGTCTAGTTCTTTTAACTCCACCAATATCAGGTGACACCACTACTAGTTCATCCTTATTGAAATTCAAACTTTTGAAGTATTTAGCTAGTATAGGGACACCCTCTAAATGATCTACTGGTATATCAAAGAAACCTTGTATCTGCGCTGCATGTAAATCCATTGTAAGTACTCTATCTGCACCAGCTGTATGTATTAAATCAGCTACTAGTTTTGCAGTTATAGGCTGTCTTGCCTTAGCTTTTCTATCCTGTCTTGCATAAGCGTAATGTGGTATTACAGCTGTTATTCTACCAGCTGAAGCTCTTTTAAATGCATCAAGCATAATTAAAAGTTCCATAAGGCTGTCATTAACGGGTTCGCAGAGGGTCTGAACTAAAAACACATCTGATCCTCTTACGGTTTCGTTAATATCTACAGATGTTTCTCCATTGCTAAACTTACCTACCTTTGAGTCACCAACTTTTACACCTAATATTTCAGCTATACTTTTGGCTAGTGCTGGATTTGAGTTACCTGTAAATAGTTTAATATTTTTCCCGTGACAAATCATAATGTATGAATCCTCCTAAATTTATTTACTATTATTTTTTGATACCCAACCGTCTTTGTTTACCTGTCGTGCCCTTGCTATTGCAAGACTACCTTCTTGCACTTTTTCCGTTATTGTTGATCCTGCTGCTATGTACGTATTATCTTCAACTTCTACTGGCGAAACTAAATTTGTATTACACCCTATAAATGAATTGTTGCCTATTATAGTTTTGTGCTTAGTCTTACCATCATAATTTACAACTACAGTTCCACAACCAAAATTACACCCTTCTCCAACTTCAGCATCACCTATATATGTTAAATGGGCAACTTTAGTTTTATTACCGATTGTGGATTTTTTAATTTCAACAAAATCACCAATTTTAACTTCGCTGCCAATATTGCTTTCTGGTCTAATATACGCAAAAGGCCCTACTGTAGTATCCGTTCCGATTGAACTTTCCAAAATAACAGAACTTTGAATTGTTACTCTTTCGTTTATAATACTATCTGAAATTCTACAATTAGGATATAGCACACACCCTTGCTTTATAACAGTTTTTCCTTCAAGAACATTTCCAGGATATATTATAGTATCTCTTTCTATTTGAACATCATCACCGATATATGTGCAATTAGCATCAATAATAGTAACTCCATTTTCCATATGCCTCTTATTAATTCTTCTTCTCATTATTTTTTCCACATCCGCTAATTGCTCTCTTGAATTAACTCCTAAAGTTTCTTCAAACTCAACTACTGTGGCACCTACATTTTCTCCTGAATCTTTTAATATCTGAACCATATCAGTTAGATAGTATTCACCTTGAGCATTATTATTATTTAATTTACTAAGACCGTTTAAAAGCGTCTTTATGTCAAAGCAATACATTCCTGAATTTATTTCCGTTATTTTTAATTCATCTTTGCTACAGTCTTTATGTTCAACTATCTTTTCCACACACCCATTTACATCTCTTACTATCCTTCCATACCCACTTGGGTTTGTAAGTCTAGAAGTTATCAATGTAGCTTTAAAATTACCTTCTTCATGAGATTTTATACATTTTTCAATGGTCTCTTTAAGCATTAATGGAGCATCACCATTTAAAATAACTACAACTCCATCTTTACCTTCCAAATAATCCCTAGCGCACATTACTGCATGCCCTGTTCCCAATTGCTGATTTTGGAATGAATAGCTTACATTTCTAGTAGCTGTAGCATCTTTTAATTGTTCTGCTCCTTTTCCAATTATTACATTAACATCTTCAATATCTGAATTTCTCATTAGATCGATTACATGATTTACCATTTCTTTGCCACAAACTTTGTGTATAACCTTCGGTAAATCAGATTTCATCCTCTTGCCTTTTCCAGCAGCTAGAACTAATGCACATTTAAACACATTAACACCTCTTTGTTTGTTAATATTTATCTTAATATTCATTAACAACATTTTGCGACAATTAACCTATTATATTATATTTTATTATTCATATATTTTCAACAATAATAAAATATAATATTATTTTAAATTTTAATTTATTTAATTTTACGCAAAATAAAAAGGAGTACAACTCCTTTTTATTTTATTCTTCAGTTTCTGTTTTTACTACTTCTTCACTTTTAACTTTTTCATATTCGCTTAAAATTGCTGTTTGTATTTTTTCCCTGGTGATTGTGTTTATTGGATGTGCTATATCCTTGAATTCTCCATCAGGTGTTTTTCTACTAGGCATAGCAATAAAAAGACCATTTTGACCTTCAATAACCTTTATGTCGTGAACGACAAATTCATTATCAAAAGTTACTGAAACTATGGCTTTCATTTTTCCTTCCGTAGTGATTTTTCTAATTCTTACATCTGTAATCTGCATTATCTAAATCCCCCTTCAAGATGCTTTATACCTTATTTATTCTACATATGTTTTATTTTTCCTTCTTATTTTTCAAAAAATTATCAACTATTTTAAAAAGTTTACTTTTTTTATATTATTTGAAGGTACTAAAACTGCTGAACCGCTTTCTGATATCTCATTGAATTGCACTATTGATATGTAATTGCTTATTAGTTTTGACTTGTTTTCTACACTATCCACTAAAACTCCAATTCCTACTAATTCACTATTAAATTCTCTAAGTAGTTCAATTATACCAAGGGCTGTTCCTCCAGCTTTCATAAAATCATCTATGAAAATGCATTTACTTTCTCTCTTTATGGATTTTCTAGATAATGACATACTCTGAATTCTCTTTCCAGATCCACTTACATAATTTATACTAACAGTTGGTCCTTCAGTAACCCTGCTATCCCTTCTGACTATAATTAACTCAGTACAAAGCATTTTTGCCACCTCATAAGCAAGGGGTATACCTTTTGTTTCAACTGTAACAACATACTGCACTCCTAAATCATTAAAATTTGAAGCAAGTATAACAGCTGCCTTATGGACAATTTCTGGGTTATACATAATATCAGTCATATAAATAAAATTGCCTGGTATTATTCTATCTTTTTCACCTAAAATTGAGCAAAGATTTTCTGCGAATTTATTTTTTTCCTCTTCCGAGCTATTGCAAACGTATTTAATTCCACCGGAAGCACCAGCTATTGTTTCTATATTCCCTACTTCTAACTTATTAAATATATCTCGTATTATAACTACATCTTCACTTATTGTAGATTTTGCCGCATTAAATACTTCTGTAAATTTATTTAAATTAACCATTTTGCTAGGATTTTCAACTAAAAGTTTTGTAATCGCAGCAATTCTTTGATTCCTACTAAATTTTTCCATACTACCACCTATTTACATTAGATTCCGAATCATTTTTTATATTTTATACTTGTTATTCATATTTTATGCTTTATTATAGGCTTTATCAATATAAATATTCATTTTATGTACGTGTATTTATATTTTATATGTTGTTTTTTTTATATAGGTGTTGTTTTTTTTTATATTTGTATATAATTAATAATGGACAAAGTTACTATAAATTTTTATAATTATATATTAATAGCTTTAATTAAGCTTAAGGAGTTGATTTTATGCACTTTGATTTAAATAATGACTTTAATAAAAAAATCCACTTTATTGGTATCGGTGGAATAAGCATGAGTGGACTTGCTGAAATTTTATTATTAAGAGGCTATAAAGTTTCTGGTTCTGATATGAAATCCTCACCCCTCACAGAAAAACTTTCCAAAAGTGGTGCAGATATTTATATTGGCCATGATAAAAACAATTTAAAGAATGTTGACCTAGTAGTGTATACAGCTGCAATACCAGCTACGAATCCAGAGATAATAGCAGCAAGAGCTTTAAACATACCAATGTATACGAGAGCTGAATTTCTGGGTTCAATTATGAAAGGTCACAAATACAATGTTGCTATCTCAGGAACACATGGTAAAACTACAACTACATCAATGATTGCTCACATAACTTTATCAGAAAATCTTGATCCAACAATTTTAGTAGGTGGTAACCTTGATGTTATAGGTGGAAATGTTAAGACTGGAAAAAGTGAGTATTTTATAACTGAAGCATGTGAATATAAGGCTTCATTTTTAAGTTTTTACCCATATATAGGTGTGGTACTTAATATAGATGCCGATCATTTAGATTTTTATAAGGACATAGATGCAATACAAGATGCTTTTGAAAGATTCACTGACCTTATCCCTAAAGATGGATATCTTGTAGCTAATGCTGATGACAAAAGAACAGCACAGGTTGCAAAAAAGTTTCCTGTAATGTATTAACCTATGGTATAGACAATGGAGATATAAGGGCTAAAAATATAAAATTTAATGAACTCGCTTGCCCTAGCTTTGATGCATACAATAAAAACAAGTTTCTATTTAGTATAAATCTAAGTGTGCCAGGAAAACATAATGTATTAAATGCTCTTGGAGCAATTGCTAGTTCACTTATTCTTAATATTAGTGCTGAATCTATTATTACTGGTCTTAAAAACTATGGAGGGGCTCATAGAAGATTTGAATATAAGGGTGAAAAAGATGGCATAGTAGTGATAGACGATTATGCTCATCATCCTACAGAAATCAAAGCAACTTTAGCTGCTTTAAAGAATTACCCACACAAAAGAGTATTTTGTGTTTTTCAGCCCCATACTTATTCAAGGACTCTTTCTCTTTTTGATGATTTTACAAATGCCTTTTGTGGAATTGATGAATTAATTCTAGCAGATATATATGCTGCAAGAGAGAAAGATACAGGTGTTGTTAGTTCACAAATGCTAGCAGAAGCTATTAAAAACACAGGACTAAAGTGCAGAAATATTCACACTTTTAAAGAAATAGTAGATTATCTTCATGAAAATTTAAATGATGGAGATTTACTTCTAACTTTAGGCGCAGGTGATGTTTTTGAAATTGGAGAAAACCTTCTAAATAGTTAAGAGTTAAGAGTTAAGAGTTAAAAGTTAAGAGTTATTGAAGATTTTCGGCTACGCCGAATAATCTATAAAATAGTAGAGAAAAAAATGGATACAGGCATATTTTAAAAATATACCTGTATCCATTTTTTATATGTTCTTTATTCCCATTGTTTATTTTGCCCAAAGGCAAAATTTCCTTAACTCTTAACTCTTAACTCTTAACTTTTAACTTGTGTATGGTTTGTTACAAGTCTATTTTCTTTTCAACCAAATATGAAGTTCCAATAAATAATACTATAAACAATACTATGCTAAATACAAAATTTGATGTGTTTACAGTAAATCCCTTAGTAATTATATCTGTATTGCTGCCTTGCAACGTGCCAATATTCCCTGAAACACTTGTAAATAATTTTATATTAAACTCCTGTGGCAATAACTTTTCTAGTCCCCAAGTAATAATTCCATATATAATTGCTAATATTACATAGGATACAAAAGCCATAAACTTTCCAAGTTTATTTTTGAATATAGAAAGCCTTGTTATGGTTATTGCAAAGTATATTTTTATGAAGCTCAATGCAGTACCAATTAAAACAGACCATAATATAATTAAAATACAAGCTCCTATATTTAGCCTAATTCCAGCTGTGTCCAAAAGCTTTCCTATATCAGCTAGCCTTGATCCATAATAATACATAGACAAGCCTGAAATTATCTCTATTACTATATAAAAAATACACGTAACAATAAGTTTTGATGCTATAATTGAATATCCACTTTTAGGTAGTGTAAATGTAAGATATCCCTTATCAGTGTAAATATCTTGTGAAAATATCCCTATGCACCATATAAATAGTACCGCCGATACTACAATAGCTATAAACGTTGAAAAACCAAATAATGCTCCATCTGGCCAACCAAATGGTCTTAGCAAAAGCAATAAATTTCCAAGAACACTGATTATAATTAACATTGCAATTGATTTATATCTACCTATAATTTCATATTTTATAAGATTAAACATTATTGGAATACCTCCCTGTACAATTCATCTATAGATTTTCCCTTTGATATTCTTAACTCTTCAGCATTTCCTTCAAGCACAATTTTGCCTTCAGAAATAAAAAATACATCATCAAAAAGTCTTTCTATGTCATTTACTAAATGGGTTGTAACTATCATTGAACTATCATCTCTATAGTTATTTAATATGGTATCTATTATTTTTTCTCTTGCAGTTGGGTCTACTCCACCTAAAGGTTCATCTAATATATATAGTTTTGCCTTTCTTGAAATAGTAAGTGACAAATTTAGTTTTTCAAGCATTCCTTTTGATAAACTTGTTACCTTGTCTTCTTCATCCAAATTCATAAATTTTATAAGTTCCGTACACTTTTCTCTATCAAAATCACTAAACATGTCGCTATAAAATTTTATAGCATCCTTTATTTTCATCCATTTGTATAGATAGTTAGTATCTGGCAGGTATGAGATAATTGATTTTGTATAGGTGCCTGGTTTCTTCCCATCTATTTCTATTTCACCAAATTCCTGCCTTAGTATACCTGCCGCTATTTTTAAAAATGTAGTCTTTCCACTACCATTTGGTCCTAGAAGTCCAACTATCCTTCCAGTTTTGATTTCCACGTTTAATCCATCTAATCCTCTACCCCTAGAATATTTCTTTGTAAGGTTTGTAGTCTTAAGCATTGTCTCCATTATTACACCCCTTTTCTAATCTTACCTGTATAATTTTAATTATTTCTTTGTCATTATATCCCAAATTATGCATACCTTCAATGAATGAATGCATAATTTCGTCTGCCATTTCACTTCTTAGTAATCTTATCTTATCATCATCTTCTGTTATATATCTTCCTAAACCTCTTTTGCTATATGCGACCTCCTCTCTTTCCAGTTCTTGGTATGCTCTTTGAACTGTATTAGGATTTACCTTAATTGTTTCAGCAAGTTCTCTAACAGAGGGAAGTTTATCTCCTCTTTTAAGTTCCTCAGTGATTATTTTTCTCTTAATATAGTTCATAATTTGAATATAGATTGGCATATTATCGACGAATTTCATTTTATCACCTCTGATTTTTATACTGTTATATATGAATAATACACTACTTAAGTCTATTTGTAAATATTTTTTTGTATAGTATATAAGGCATCATCAAAGAAATAACAAGTCAATATTCTGGTCTATTTTGTGGTATTTACTCCAAAATAATAGCTATTTCAAAAAAACATTGCTTTTTTCTTGTTTTTTGTATATACTAGTAAATGTTCTTCGGGGTGTAGCGCAGATGGGAGCGCGCGTGGTTTGGGACCATGAGGTCGCAGGTTCAATCCCTGTCACCCCGACCAAATAAAAAAAAAGATAACAGACGCTTAGCGTCTGTTATCTTTTTTTTATAGTTAAGAGTTAAAAGTTAAAGGATTTAAAACTGTTCGGATATCGTATGTTAAAATGCTTTGTTAATTTTATTATTTTGCCCTAAGGCAAAATTTCCTTAACTCTTAACTTTTAACTCTTACCTCTTAACTATTTTCTCCTCTCTCTTCCAATTAAGTATATAATATAATGAAAATGGATAATACTATACTTAATTATGAATAAAGGGGTGTCTTATGGAAACTAAATTCAATAATATATTCAAAGGCCTAGTGGACTCATATTACAACAATACATTTGAACAATACGTATCAGACTTACTCGCCCAGCCAGGCATTGATAAGGATGCTTTAAGTGGTACTATTTCTACATTGTGTGGGGTACAACTCAGATATAGCGATAGTGATAACTACTTGCAGAGTTTAAAAGATGCAATTAAATCATATAATTCAAATCACAAAATCGTTAACAAAATCAACCAGTGCAAAATGGAATGTGCAGATGAAAATGGAATTACTCCTTGTCAAAAATCATGTCCATTTGACGCAATTTATGTAGATGAAGACACTTTGTCTACTAAAATTTCTGAAGACCAGTGTATTGATTGTGGTATTTGCGTTGAGGCTTGCCCTTCTGGCTCTATTTTGGATAAAGTTGAATTTATCCCTCTTTTAGAGATTCTTCACAGCGAGACGCCAATAATAGCTGCTGTAGCTCCTGCCATATCAGGACAATTTGGCGAAAATGTTACCATGGACAATTTAAGAAGTGCTTTTAAAAAAATTGGTTTTACCGATATGGTTGAAGTAGCGTTTTTTGCAGATATGCTTACCTTAAAGGAAGCCTGTGAATTTGATTCAAAAGTAAATTCCAAGAAAGACCTTATGATTACCTCCTGTTGTTGTCCCATGTGGGTTGGTATGCTAAAAAAAACATATAACGAAATGGTTAAGTATGTTTCCCCTTCTGTGTCTCCTATGATTGCCGCTGGTAGAGTCATTAAAAAATTAAATAGTAATTGTAAAGTAGTATTTATAGGCCCATGTATAGCCAAAAAAGCGGAACGAAAGGATAAAGACTTACTTGGCGCCATAGACTTTGTTTTAACTTTTGCAGAGCTTAAAGATATCTTTGAATCATTAAATATAAAACCTAGTGAGCTCCCCGAAGATTCATCTATAGATTATGCCTCTAGAGAAGGTAGATTATACGCTCGCGGTGGTGGTGTATCTATATCTGTTTATGAAGCCGTTACAAGGCTATTCCCACATAAAAAGCAACTATTTAAAAGTGCACAAGCAAGTGGAGTTAAAGAATGTAAGGATATTCTTGAAAAAGCTAAAAATAAAGAAATTGATGCTAATTTCATTGAAGGTATGGGTTGCATAGGTGGCTGCGTAGGTGGACCTAAGACCATAATACCTAAAGAACAAGGTAGAACTCAAGTTAACAAATTCGCGGAAAATTCCAGGGTGAAAATTTCATTGGATAATCCTCAAATGAATAAAATACTCAAAAAGCTTGAGATAACCTCTCAAGATGACTTTATGGATGAAGATAAAATGGAGATATTTGAAAGGCATTTTTAATATTTTTCAGGTAGAAGCTTTAAATTTTAACGTAAATTTAAGAAATTCGTAACATCTATATTGTAAAATATGATTACACATCCTAAGTGTATCTTCATACTATATAATATATTTATTGGGTGGTGAACTTATGAATTCATTTATGAATCGTATTCAGAAAAGAGATACTGCCATATTGATGTTATTTAATAATTCAATAAGATGTAAGGCGTTTAACGTTATTATGCCTATAATAACCTATATAGGATCTAGTATTTTTGCAATTTTATTCTGCATCGCCACATTTTTTGATGCCTTTACTAGAACCTTATCAATAAAAACGTCATCATCACTTATTGTAAGTTCAATTATTGTAAGAATAATAAAAATCAGTGTAAATAGACTTCGTCCCTACTTAATATTACAGAACCTTAATACTAGAAAAATAGGAATTGACAATTACTCTTTTCCATCAGGACACACCACCTGTGCCTTTTGTATCGCTATTATGTTATCACTGAATTTGCCCCATTTGACATTTGTCAGTATCCTAATAGCTTCTTTTGTAGGGGTCTCTAGGATGTATCTTGGAGTTCATTACCCAACAGATGTATTTGTAGGCACTTTAATTGGCTCTGCAACTTCTTTAGTAATATTCTCCCTATTTTAACGCAATTATTTTCTGAATCTTCATTTTTCATGATATACTTTATTAGAGGTGATGATATGTTAAAAAACATTAAGGCTGCAATATTTGATATGGATGGAACTTTAATTGATTCTATGTGGGTGTGGGATTCTATAGATAGTGTGTATTTAGAAAAAAGAGGATTTTCTGTTCCTCCAGATCTTAGGTCTGAAATAATCCACCTTAGTTTTCAGGAAACAGCTTTGTATTTTAAAAATAAATTTAATTTGATAGATTCCATAGAAGAAATACAAGACGAGTGGAATAGTTTAGCCTACATTGAGTATGCAAACAACGTAAAGCTAAAACCATATGCTAAAGAATATTTAGTGTCACTTAAAAATCAAGGAATAAAATTATCCATAGCTACAAGTAATTGCGTCATGCTCTTAGAAACAGTGCTTAAGAAATACGACATATATTCGTTATTTGATTGCATTACTACAACTGATGAAGTAACACGTGGAAAAGATTTTCCTGATGTTTATTTATTATCTGCTAAAAAACTTCACGTAAAGCCTGAACAATGCATTGTATTCGAAGATATTTTACCTGCAGTGCTAGGTGCAAAATCTGCTGGAATGAAGGTAGTTGGAGTTCATGATTCATACTCCGAATATCAAATGGATGATATAATTAAAAAAGCTGATATATATATACGTGGATATAACGAGTTAACGGCAGCCGTTTAAAAAATGAGGGGGAACAATTAAACCCTTCATTTTTTTTACATTGAACTCTAATATTCACACACATTAATTTGAATTAACATTCATATATTATAAATAATGCCTTGTTATAACAATATTATAGGGAGAGACC
Organism: uncultured Clostridiaceae bacterium; assembly: GCA_963725425.1. Taxonomy (GTDB): domain Bacteria; phylum Bacillota; class Clostridia; order Clostridiales; family Clostridiaceae; genus Clostridium_I. The sequence goes on along the minus strand of CAVRYJ010000024.1, from coordinate 95,962 downwards.
GTTTTGATATTTATTTTATTTATAATGTTTATTTTAATTTCCTTAGGTATCATATATCATTACAACAATATGCTTTATTCTGATAAAAAACAAATAATGCTTTTATCAAGACAGAATAATTCACTGAAAGAAAAATTGGATAGTGAAACACTAAAAATTGAAGATATAAGTGTATTATTCAGAACGCATAAATATACCTCTGGAGTTTTGGGTGATTCTTGCAATCTCTATATTGCTCCCATAAAAAAATATGCTATTCTTAGAATCCTAAATAAAAATCTGGAAATTCAAATACTTGATTGTGCTGAAGTATTTGATGAAGTTTGGTATGAAGTAAGCTTTGCTACAAAAAATAATATAAACAACAAAGGTTGGATTCTTGGAAACAACATAGCTATTTTCAAGAATAGTTTTGAACACTCCATTCAGTAAAATATTTTCAAAAATCATGTGTTCAAATCCAAGTTTTCTTCCTCTAACCCATAAGTTAAATCTAAAAATGCTTTCATTGCAGGTGATATCCACCGATCCTTGTGATACATAACCTGGGACATTACATTAAAATCTGGTCCATGCCAATCTAGTTCTACTAACTGCCCTTGCTGAATTTCCTTTTCTACTGCCATACGCGGAAGAAATGTTATTCCTAAATTGCTCATTGTAAATTGCTTTATAGCCTGTATGCTCCCCACTTCTAGAATAGATTTTGGATATACCCCTGCTTTGTTTAGCATAGACTCAAACATTGTGCAATAACTACAACCCTTCTCATTTAATATGAGAGACTCTGTACTTAGATTATCTGCAGTTATAGACTTTATCTTTGAAATTGGATGACTTGGTGATGATAAAACTACCATAGCTTCATAAAATTTTGTCTTAGAAATTAGTTCTTCATCATTTACCTCCTTACCCAAAAATATAGCTACGTCAATAGTGTTATTTCTTAAATAACTTCGTAAATTGCTGTCTGTTGCTAACTTTATAATAATATCTACTTTAGGATATAATTCATGGTATTTTTTTAATATTCCAGGTAACCTTATAACACATAATGATTCTACTGCTCCAATAGTTAAGGTCCCCTTTGTTACTTCAGCGCCACCTATTACATCTTCAGCCTCAGATGACAGTTTCAAAATTTGTTCTGCATATTTCAAGAGTTTTTCCCCTTCAGATGTTAAAAATATATTGCGACCTAAACGATCAAAAAGTCTAGTATTTAACTGTGCTTCCAACACCTTTATCTGCGTAGTAATAGTGGACTGTGCATATCCCAGCATATCTGCTGCTTTCGTAAAACTTCCAAACTTTGCAATAGCAACAAATGTTTTCAAATTCCTAAGTTCCAAAGCAGATACCTCCTCCATCAAAAAAATCGAATTAAGTGTTCTAAACTATCAATTATATTAATTGTAAATTATATGCTATCATAAATTTACTTGTACAACAATAACATAATACAAATTATATTTTAAATTATTGTTATTAATAAATAATGGTGCATTCACAAGATAATATAGAAAGGAAGTGAGAATTTAGCTGGCCTTATACATTGGCTCACTAAATATAAATAATGAAATTACTTCAAGTTAAACCTGAGGTCTACAAATTTGATAATGTTAAAAGTTTCGCCCAGTTCTTTAATATAGGCGCGGGAGATTTAGTATTAACTAATGAATTCTTGTATACTCTATTTATGAAACAATTAAACCTAACTTCTGATTTTCTGTTAAGAGAAAAGTACGGCAAAGGTGAACCATCCGATGAGATGATTGATGTCATAATGAAAGATGTTAATCCTAAAGATTATAAGCGAATAATTGCTATTGGTGGCGGTTCAATAATAGATATAGCTAAACTTTTAGTTATAAAAAATGTTACCACAACTTTAGACCTATTTGAAAAAAGAGTTCCTATAATTAAGGAAAAAGGACTTATAATAGTTCCAACCACTTGCGGCACTGGTAGTGAAGTTACAAATATCTCAATAGTGGAACTTAAATCAAAGCATACAAAAATGGGACTCGCTGTAGATGAATTATTTGCTGATTATGCAGTATTAATTCCAGAACTTGTAAAAGTGCTTCCATATAAATCTTTTGTTACAAGTTCAGTAGACGCTTTAATTCACGCAGTGGAATCTTATGTTTCCCCCAAATCAAATACATCCACTGAATTATTTAGTATAAAGGCTATAGCATTAATACTTAATGGTTATATTTCAATAGTAGAAAAAGGACCCAAACATAGATTAGAAATTATAGATGATTTTGTGATTGGCAGCAACCTGGCTGGAATAGCTTTCTCAAATGCCGGTGTAGGTGCTGTACATGCATTATCCTATCCTTTAGGTGGAAACTATCACGTACCTCACGGAGAAGCTAACTATCAATTCTTTACAGAAGTATTTAAGACTTATAGCATGAAGAATCCTGATGGAAAGATTAAAAAGCTCAATGAATTTTTAGCTAGTATACTAAAAATTTCATATACTTGTAATATTTATGATGAACTTTCAAAAGTTCTTGACAAATTACTAACTAGAAAACAACTTAGAGAATATGGAATGAAAATTGAGGAAATTGAAAGCTTCACAGATAATGTCATAGAAGGGCAACAAAGGCTTCTTGTAAACAACTACGTTCAACTTGATAGGGACGAGATTCTAAACATCTATAGAAAACTATACTAGGTAAAACCCCTTAAAAAAAAGAAGTTAAGAGTTAAAAGTTAAGGATATTTTGCCTTGGGGCAAAATAAAACAATATAGAAGAACATATTCAATAGAAACTGCTATAGTAAAAATTTACCTAATATGAAAGAGGAGGATGTTATGAAAAAAATAGTATTACCAGGCCCCGTTGAAACAGATATGCTTTCAATAATACCAGAACAGAGAAAAGAGTCTATAAAAAGTAGTGTATTTACAGATAGATTTGCACAACCAGAAGAAGTTGCAAAAACAATATATTGGCTGGCAACAGATTGTCCCGAATATATTAATGGCACTTGCATTGATATAAATAATGGAGCATTTCCAAGATAATTATTCTGAAAGAAATATTTTAATGCTATTAATAGGCACACATACAAAAATAATCGCTGATAGATTTGATTCAAACAAATCTATCAGCGATTACAAAGTGATAAGTGAATGGATTTCAAACAGCTAATTGTTTTATTAGTTGTTTTATTTTGCCCTTAGGCAAAATTTCCTTAACTCTTAACTCTTAACTTTTAACTCTTAACTTTTTTATCATATGACTTGAAATATATAGAATTTTAAGTAGTATGATTCATCAGAAGTCCAAAGAATCGGATGATCAGGTCCTTGTGTTCTAAATTCCACTTGTCTTAAAAGTCTGCCTGCATCTTTTGCAGCTGCTGCTATAGTTTGTTTAAAAAGAATAGGATTCATAAAATGAGAACAGGAGCAAGTTACAAGGAATCCATTTTCCTTTACGAGCTTTATTCCTCTAAGATTAATTTCTTTATATCCTCTTGAAGCATTTTTTATTGTATCCTTAGCCTTAGTAAAAGCAGGGGGATCCAAAATTACAACATCGTATGTTATGCCTTCTTCAGACCACTTTTTAAGGATATCAAAAGCATTATCACATTGAAATTTCACTACATCTGAAAGACCGTTAAGCTCTGCATTTTTTCTGCATAGCTCAATTGCAGTCTCAGAAATATCAATACCTAAAACACTTTTTGCTCCGGCAATTCCAGCATTTAAAGCAAATGAACCTGTGTGAGTAAAGACGTCAAGCACTTCTGCATCTTTAGATATTTTATGTATTGCCTTTCTGTTTTCCTTCTGATCCAAGAAGAAACCAGTTTTTTGACCTTCAGCTATATCCACATAATATTTAACTCCATTTTCCACAATTTGAATCATTGTTTCAAAAGGCTCAGTTAAAAATCTAGTTATAGACCGTAATCCTTCTTTTTCTCTAACTTTAGCATCGCTTCTTTCGTAAACGCCTTTGGCATCATATTCTTCAACAAGTATATCCGTTATCATACCTTTATATTTTTCAATGCCTAGTGCTGAAGACTGAATTACGTAATAATCTTCAAATTTATCAATTGTGAGTCCTGGAAGAAAATCAGCTTCTCCAAAAACAAATCTACAACTACTTGTGTCAATTACTTTTTTTCTGTACTCCCAGGCAACTTTCAGTTTCTTCTTGAAGAAATTCTTATCAATTTCCTCATTTATATCCCTTGTAAGTAATCTAATTGTGATTTGTGATTTATCATTTATATAACCTTTACCTAGAAATCTGTCATCATATGTATATGCCTCTACAATATCTCCATTTTTATATTCCCCATCATACCCTTGGATTTCATTAGAAAATATCCAAGAATGCCCATTTTCAGCTAATATATTTTTTCGCTTCGTCAAATAAAATTTGCAAGTCATAAATTTTTTCCTCCTATAGTTAACTTTATGAATTATTTAGGCATCTGAAAGAAAATAACGAGTCAAAGATTCTGAGGATATTTTTCTGTAGACAAAGAACCATTACCTGAGCATATTGGGTATATGTAATGGTTATGGAGATGAAGCATACCAGAAAATAGACCAGAATATTGACTTGTTATTTCTTTGATGATGCCTTAATATTAATCCATTTTTATTATTATAATTTGTAATATCTAAAGAATTATAACATATCCTTGGAGAATTATTTATTTTTTTCACATAATTATTACATCAACTTAAAGTATTAATAAATATAAATATAAAGTTTTATAATGCAATGGTTTTCAAACAATTATAGAACGTTGAATAATGGTATAATAGTAATATATGAAAATAGATAAAAATATATAAACGAAAGTTGAGGTGAAAAGTCCTGATTTTTGGATAGTGAATGGGGAAGCACTCTTTGGCTTACTAATTTAGTAGTAACCTTAGTAGTTAAATCCTGTACTACTAACAACTTATCAACGGATAAAGTGAAAATATTGCATAGACAAGTTTGTCTAATATTTTGAAATCAGGATAAAATGAGTATACTTACAGTAAAAAATATTAGTCACGGTTTTGGAGAAAGACCAATTTTTGATGATGTTTCTTTTAGGTTATTAAAGGGAGAACATGTAGGACTTATCGGAGCAAATGGTGAAGGTAAATCTACATTTATGAATATAATAACAGGAAAAATCATGCCTGACGAAGGAAAAGTTGAATGGTCAAATAATATTAGAGTTGGTTATATGGACCAGCATGCACAACTTATAAAAGGGCAAAGCATTAGAGATGTATTAAAAAATGCTTTTAAATATTTGCTTGATCTTGAAGCTGAGCTTATGAGCGTGGCAGATAAAATGGCAGATGCAGATCCAGATGCCTTAGAAAAACTTCTAGATAGAATGGGTACAATTCAAGATTCACTCGATAATAATGGATTTTATGTAATTGATTCCAAGGTAGAAGAAGTAGCAAAAGGTTTAGGCCTTACTGATGTAGGTCTAGATAAGGATGTAACTGACCTAAGTGGTGGTCAGAGAACAAAAGTACTCCTTGGAAAACTATTACTTGAAAATCCAGATATTTTACTTTTAGATGAGCCTACGAACTATTTAGATGTAGAACATGTTGAGTGGTTAAAAAGATACTTGCAATCTTATAAGAATGCTTTTATATTGATATCCCATGATATTCCATTTTTAAACAGTGTAACAACTTTAATATACCATCTTGAAAATAAACAATTAACAAGATATGTTGGCGATTATGACAATTTTTTGAGAATGTATGAAGTCAATAAAAAACTACACGAAGCAGCTTTCGAAAAACAGAAAGCTGAAATCTCAAGACTAGAAACTTTTGTTGCAAAAAATATGGCAAGAGCTTCAACAACAGGCATGGCAAAATCAAGACAAAAGCAATTAAATAAAATTGAAAGACTTGAAATAAGTCAAGATGCACCAAAACCTAAATTTGATTTTAAAGCAGCACGAGCTACAAGTAAACTTGTATTTGAAACAGATCACCTAGTAATTGGCTATAATGATCCACTCTCAAGATCATTGAATTTGAAAATGGAGAGAGGTCAGAAAATCGCACTTGTAGGTTCAAACGGGCTTGGTAAAACAACTCTTTTAAAGAGTCTTATAGGTCAAATACCAGCACTTTCAGGTGAGGTTACCTTAGGTGAGTATCAACATGTAGGATATTTTGAACAAGAGATAAAAAAAGCTAATTACAATACTTGCTTAGATGAGTTTTGGAATGACTTTCAGTCCTATAGTCAATACGAAGTAAGAGCAGCCCTTGCAAGATGCGGACTTACAACAAAACATATAGAAAGTAAGGTTAAAGTTTTAAGTGGTGGAGAACAAGCAAAGGTTAGACTTTGTAAACTAATAAATGTAGAAACAAATATACTTATTCTAGATGAACCAACCAATCATCTTGATGTTGATGCTAAAGATGAACTGAAAAGAGCACTGAAAGCATATAAAGGAAGCATACTTCTAGTTTGTCATGAACCTGAATTCTATGAAGATATTGTTACTGATATATGGAACTGTGAAGACTGGTCAACTAAAAGCATTTAATACAATAGGCTTAATAAAAATGAGAAGAAGCATGTGAAGGTATGTTCAGAGGCTACTCGCTAGACTTAAGAAAGACTAAGGCTTAGGTTTCTCAAATCCCTAAAACCTTTAAACTCGCTGCGCTCAAACAGTAAAGGTTTCTTAACGGGATTTAAGAAACCTAAGCCTAAGTCTTTCTAAAGTCCGCTCGAATAGTCTCTTTCACATGCCTTGCCATGCTTCTTCTCATAGTTCATTAAGTCCTATTATCTAAGCGAAAGAAAAATCCTTAAAACGTTTCAAATTGCTGTACTTTATCAATAAATGAAAATACAAAAATTAATAATCCTAATCCGCCTATTTTGTTGATTTTTCTGCCTTAGCAGAAAACCCTCATTAACTCTTAACTCTTAACTCTTAACTGTTTAATGTGTTATATACTTGCCTTGTATTTGATATTTAATTACAAGCTCCATCGCCGCCATGCCCATTGAGAAAAAAGATAATACTATAACTAAAAATATTGCACCAGTATCATATCTAATCTTCTCCTCTTTATTTACCATATAGGATACAAGTATCTCCACACCTAAAAATACTAAAACAAGTGGCCAAAGTGATTCTATAATTGAAAAACTAATAGCTGGAAACACTACTTTGATTAAAAACAATATTCCGAAAACAATCAATACCGTCCCAGCTGTAAGAGTTCCCACTCTGCGGCCTTTAATCATTGATATCACCCTCCTTTTTCTTACCTATAATAAGTTTAATACCAACAACAATTATAGCAATACCAATAATTAATCTAGGAAGATTAGTAATTATATTGCTCATGGTATCATAAATTGGCTGAGGAATAATTCCACTTAGCTGAGCCATAATATTTTTCCATATTAGGAATATACCAAATATCAATAATAATATTCCTGGCAAAAGTCTGCTCTTCATAACCATATTTTTGTCTATTCCTATAAATCTATCAATTGTAAACAAATAATTATCCTCTATCTTTAAAAACTCTTCATCCGTTGAATACCCTGTATTTATAGAATCAAAGAACGAATAAAACCATAAAACAGGTACAACATAAAGTAGTTGACCTACATCAAGAAAAGAAGAAATAAATACTATAATGAAAAAAGCAGACATAAGTGAAACTCCCTTTTTCATAAATCCCATATACATGTGGCCTGCACCTGGAAAAAGTGATAAAACAAAAGTTAGAAATTTATTTTTTTTCTTTCTCATTATTAAAAACCTCCATATTAACTATTTTTCTTGAAAAATTATTAAGTCGTGCATTAATAGTACTTATCACACTTAAATTTGGAGGATTTATATCTCCTGGATTTGTTCTTTTATTTGCTGCAAAACTTAATGTATTGGAAAAAACAATAACCAGTGCTATACACGCAGCAACTATAACTCTTAAGGAATAAAAAAAGAATTTAATGTCACTTTCTCGTTTCTTTTTTATTCTTTGTTCTATCTCATTATGAAAACCTAAAGGGGCTTCTGCAAGTTCATTATCATTGTAGCTATTAGCAAAAACATCCGAACACTTTTCACAATCACAAATGTGTTCTAGCGCTAAAGATAAATCTTCATCATTTAATGAACCTTCTTTAAGCTTTAAAAGTGATATTCTATCTAAATGTCCCATTTCATCAAATAATAAATTATTCACATTGACTCCTCCTTCCATAAAACCTTAAGCAGTTTTTTCGACCTATAAAGTTGAGTTTGCAATGTCTTTAAACTCTGCCCTGTATCCTTTGCCATAGCCGAAAGCTTAATATTTTCACAAAAATAATTTACAGATACTGTCTTGTAAGGGTCTTTCAATTTACAACACAATTTATATATTTTCTCATCAGTATATTTTTCCATAAATATACTTTCCGGCACATCATCATTGTTTTGTAAACATTCATAATCTTCGTCAGATAAGTTATTGGTTTTTCTTGCAGGGCTTTTGATAAAGTCTTTGCACTTATTTGCAGCAATTCTAGTAAGCCAGGCTTTGAAATTTTCTCCATCAAATTTTTCTAAGTTTTTGTAAGCAGACAAAAAGGTTTGCTGTGCCAAATCTTCGGCATCAAAATAGTTTTTTGTAAAGGATATACAAATGGTAATAATTAAACGTTCATATTGCTTTATGTAGTTTATAAACTGTTCCTTTTCAATAATTATCACCGCCCTTTTTGTCCTTAGGCATCTGAAAAGAAATAACAAGTCAAAGATTCTGAGGATGTTTTGCGGTAGGCGAGGAGCCAAAACCTTGCGCATAGTGGGCTATGTAATGGTTATGCAAGGCGTTGCATACCACGAAACAGACCAGAATACTGACTTGTTATTTCTTTGATGATGCCTTACACTTACTATAACGAGTGAGAAAGAAAAAACACTTCAAAACTTCTGTTTATTTTATAATGCCTTCACTATATTCAGGAACCACATCTACAATATCCTTAGAGCAACAATATTTAAGATCTTCAAAAAGTCCAAGATTTTTAATTACATTATAATGATTTGCATATTTTATAAAGCTTGTAATATCCTTATTTTGCTCGTATATATATAAAGCAGTAGTTGCTATATCCATTAATTTTAATTCTAGATTAGATTTTTCCTTTAATAAACTTATTATGTACCCCGTACATATGAAATCATCAATAGAAAATTGTCCATAAGTTCCAGCATTGACTATAACCACATCATTATCAAGTTCTATAAGCCTATGGCTAACAGCTTTTGCATTAATCATAGCTCCTATGATTATATTTTTAGCAGCAACGCTTCCTTTTATTGCTCTAGTACCATTAGTAGTAGTCATAACAAGTTTTTTACCATTAACTAAATTAGCCTTATATTCAAGTGGTGAATTTGAAAAATCAAACCCATCTATTTTTAAAGCTCTTCTTTCTCCTCCAAGTAAATAGATACTTTTATTCTTTGATGCTATTTCTCTCGCCGCATCAACATCAACTACTGGAATAACCTCTCTGCAACCATTACTAATAGCTGTAACTATTACAGATGTGGCTCTAAGCACGTCTATGACTACAACTGATTTTCCCTTTATCTTCTCTTCCTTAATGTCATCAGCAGATATTATTACATCAATCTTCATACTCCATTCCCCCTTAAATTTTACAAATTATCTTAAAAAGTCTGACTAATATTTTTTATAATCTTTTTGATGATGCCTTAGCTCAATACATATATAATTATAGCACTTAAAATATTATACAAAAAAACAAATCAGACTATGTTTTCCTTAAAAAAACATAGTCTGGTATTAATAAGGGGTAATCTAATTTGTTTGTTTGTTTTTTTCTCTCCACACAAGGAAACTTATTGTGAATACCGTTGCTTCTCTAAAGTTTCTAATGTCAAACCCGGTTTCCTTTTTTATTTTATCTAACCTATATATAAGAGTATTCCTATGGACATATAGTTTTCGTGCTGCATCACTGGTATTTAGCCCACAATTTACAAACTCATCTATAGTTGAAATCATTTCAGAGTCAAAAGAGTTAAACTTTGTTTCAAATTTATTTAGAAATTCCTGTTTAAGTTTTGAATCTAAACTGTATACAATTTTTTCAAAGAGTAGCTTATTATAATCTAGCACTTCTTCTCTTACAGAAAACTTCTCACTTAAAGTCATGCTTTGCTTGCTCTCATCAAAAGCCCTCTTTATGTCGTATTTATTATAAGCAATATTACCATAGCTTACAGAACATTTGCAAAACAAGTTTGAATTGATTGTTTCTTTTATTGCTTTTGCATGCTCTTTTACTTCATCAAAGTTAACTATTACAATAATATCATCATGATAAATCATCGTAATTACATCGTATTTTTGGTAAATTTTCTTGATTACATCTATTGACTCATATATATTCCCAGCTGTGTTTACAAGTAATAAGTTACATCCTGAATGCAAAAATGGTATACTTTTATAAACCATTTCATCTGACATATCTTTACCATCTAATACATCACTTATTATTCTCTCTTTTTCAGAGTATATATCCCTATACTTATCTTCTATAGCATACTTTAATAGCGATGCACATTCCTTGAATTTATTTTCTAAATGAATTCTAGCCTTTTCCATACCTATGTCAATAGAAATATATATCATATCAGAATTTTCTTTGAAAGACTCACTGCTAAATATAATAAATCCATCTTCAGTACTTAAACTAAAACCAATTCCCGTATTTTTGCTGAGTTCTTGCAGAAAATTCGTAATATCTTTCATATAAAATCTCCTAAACTATAGTTAACTCCGTCTCTTTATCAAAAATGTGAATCTTATCAGGATTCAAAGCTATTTTTATTATATCATCTGGTTTAGCCTTTGATGTTCCCGCAACCTTTGCTGTAAAAGTAGCTTTTCCTTTTTTCAAATACAAAAATGTTTCTGAACCCATAAGTTCTGTAACTTCAACATTAGCATTAATTATAGCATCTGTATGTTTTTCTATAAATTCAGGATCATCATCTAGATGTTCTGGTCTTATCCCCATTATTATTTCTTTGCCAACACAACCTTTTTCCTTAAGAATCTTACTAGTTTCCTCACTAAGTGGCATCTTTTCATCTTCAAAAGTAACATACAATTTACCTGCTTGATCTTCAACTTTAGCCTCAATGAAGTTCATCTGAGGACTTCCAATAAAACCTGCAACAAAAAGATTTACAGGATGATTATATAAATGTTGTGGTGAATCCACTTGTTGAACTAAACCATCCTTCATAACTACTATCTTAGTTCCAAGTGTCATAGCTTCTGTTTGGTCATGTGTTACATAAACAAAGGTTGTCTCTAATCTTTTATGTAGCTTAGCTATTACCGTTCTCATTTGTACTCTAAGTTTTGCATCAAGATTTGACAATGGTTCGTCCATTAAGAAAACCTTTGGTTCTCTAACTATTGCTCTTCCCATTGCAACCCTTTGTCTTTGACCGCCTGATAATGCCTTTGGTTTTCTATCTAGCAAATGCTCAATATCAAGAATTTTTGCTGCATCTCTAACCTTTTCATCTATTTCTTTTTTAGGTGTTTTTCTAAGTTTTAAACCAAATGCCATATTATCATAAACCGTCATATGAGGATATAAAGCATAATTTTGGAAAACCATAGCTATATCTCTGTCTTTAGGAGAAACATCATTTTTTAATTCTCCTCCGATATAAAGTTCTCCTTTTGTTATATCTTCAAGTCCTGCTATCATTCTTAATGTTGTTGATTTACCGCAACCTGAAGGTCCTACGAATACAACAAATTCCTTATCTTCTATTTCTAAATTAAAATCCTTTACTGCTGTTACATTACCCTCATATGTTTTATATATATGTTTTAATGATAATCCTGACATATTTAACTCCCCCTAAATTTATTATAATTTTATTCTAAACCATTACATATATTTAATCTATTTGCAAAAGTGACAAAACTATTTTGTTTAATTTGTATGAAAGTACAAACCTTGAACTAAATTATTTTTCGAAAGCTTATAATCAATCTCATTTAACACTTCCCATTTTTTAAGACTCCACTTAGGTCCAATTAATAATTCTCTTGGTGCATCTCCTGTAAGTCTGTGAATTACCATTTCCCTAGGGAGCCTTGTAATCGCTTCACATATTATATCTGTATATTCTTGTTGCTCTAAAAAAGTAAGATTTCCTTTTTCATATAGATCCACCAAAGGTGTATTCTTTAAAAGATGCAATAAGTGTATTTTTATACCCTTAATATCCCTATGTGCTACGTAATCTATGGTATTAAGCATGTCTTGTTTTCCTTCACCAGGAAGACCAAATATAGTGTGTACTACTACATCTATGCCTCTTGTGCTAAGTTTGTCTAGAGAATCCTCAAATACCTTAAGTTTATACCCTCTATTAATTACCCTAGCTGTAGTATCGTTTATTGTCTGTAGTCCGAGTTCTATCCAAAGATATGTCTTATTATTGTATTCCTGTAGTAAATCTAGAACCTCTTCACTCAAACAATCAGGTCTTGTAGCTATGGCTAAAGCTACAACATCATCTTGCTCTAATGCCTCATCATATAAAGCTCTTAGAGTTTTCACATCCGCATATGTATTGGTGTAGGCTTGAAAATATGCTATGTACTTACCATTTTTCCATTTTTTGCTCATCATTTCCTTCATATCTTTGAATTGCTGAGATATAGAGGATTTTCTATCTCCTGCAAAATCCCCAGAACCTCTTTCACTACAAAATACACATCCTAAATTGCTTATGGCGCCATCTCTGTTGGGACATGAAAACCCTGCATCTAGAGAAATTTTAAATACCTTTTGTCCAAATTTTTCTCTAAGAAAACTGTTTAAATTATAATAATTTTTTCCATTCCAATCAATGTTTTCTTCCATAATACCTCCCAATATAAATTCAGTTTCCAAGTAACAGTGGCCAAATACCAGTTAATTAAAATTTTTCTTCCAAGGCAGAAAAATTAATTGATATAATTTTATTTCGCCAAAGGCAAAATTACCTTAACTGGTATTTGGAACTTGGTATCTGACAACTGCTTTTTTAGTTTGAAGTGTTAGCTTTGCTTTCATCTAAAACAACCTTTGGCTTTGCGCTTGCTGGATCGATCTGCCAAACTCCAGTTATACTCGTAATGCTCTTATCATTAATATAAGCTGCCCTTGGTGTTACTCTGTATATAAGCCCCTTTCTTACAAAGTTAACTATATTTACATCTAGCTTTTCCATGGGATAATATTTTTCAAAATCAAAAGCAGCACCCTCTCCATCCTTACATTTATACATTTTTAAAGTAGATCCTAAATTATTCTTCGTAAACTGAACAACTAGATACCTATTATCTTGTGAGTATATAGTGTTCTCTAGAACGGCTCCAGGTATAACTTCTAGTGACACCAGTTCTTTTCCTATTGGTGTTTCTGGTTTCATCTCGTTTTCTTGCTGCCCCTCTCCTCCTGAATCACCTGATCCCTGTGATCCTGTACCTCCTTGGGTCATCATTGACTCATCAAAATTTATAACTTCAATATATGGATTTTTCCCTTTTGTAGTTACGAAACCTGAAGATCCATCAAAACTAATTCCAATTAACCCATATTGTCCAATGGATATTGAAATTTTGTTATTTCGTGCCTTATCTTCTTGAGCATAATAATACTTGGGCATGCCATCAAAATTCGTTAATAAATTTGTTTTAATATTGTCTTTACTTCTTATTCTTATTTGACTATTGTTATCCCCCCCTACAAATATTTCCTTTTCATTTTCTGTGTCTATACTTTTAATCTTATACATGTTTTTTTCCTTTACAACCTTAAATGTTTCGGTTTCTAAAGAAGCATAGGGTATTTTATTATTTATCCTATTAACTTTTACCTTAATAACTCCCATATTTCCAGATTGAGTTATTTCATCAAATATGTACCCATTAATTGTAAGATTTTGTTCATTTTTTTCATTGTTAATCTTCTTAAACTCACTGGAATAGAATTTGCTTGCTCCATTTTCATCTTTTTTCATTATAGCATTCATATATGAATTTACTGTTTTTGTAGCATCATCTATATAAAATTTTTTCAGTACGCTATTTGGGCTTGAGATGCCTTTGCTACAACTAATTAAACCTAAAAATACACCTAGAACTAATATTATGCAAAATATTCTCTTCATACATACCCTCCGTTATAAACGAATTTTATAATAGTTTTCCACAAATCAAAAAATTCATTTATAAAATTCATATATATTTATGTATTATTTTTCTGCATTTATTAAGCATATTATTTAGCTAAAACCCATAGTTTTAGTATAAGGCATTTAGGTATATTTGACTTGTTATTTTAAATGTCCTTATAGCAATATACAGGGGGACGTACCTTGCGAAAATCTTTATGTACAATTTTTCAGGTATCAGCAGTGTTTGTAGGAACAATAGTTGGAGCTGGTCTAGCTTCTGGTCAAGAGATAACACAATTTTTTACTAGTTTTGGATATAAAAGTTTCTTCGGCATTTTTATTTGTATGTTTATATACATATCGGTAAGCTATATAATTATAAATCTGAGTACAAGCTGCAATTTATATTCATATAAACAATTGATACTTCTCGTAAATTCTGGTTTCTTAGGTAAAATAACTGACTTATTGACAAGTTTCTTTATGATAAGTGGTGCTGCCATCATACTTGCTGGTAGCGGTGCATTAATACAACAGTATTTTGGTCTGCCTAAACTAGTCGGCATAGCAATAATGGCTGTGTTCTCTCTCATTGTGCTGCTACGGGGAACTAATGGACTCATAGAAATTAACTCTATAATAGTTCCCTCACTGCTTATTGTAATAACTACAATTTTTATACTTTTCATATTTTTTTCTAATAGTGGTATTACGATGGAACATATTAAGAGTATTCCCTATACCAAACATTATTGGATTTTATCATCTATTGTATATGCCAGCTTTAACACTATATCCTTCAGTGGGGTATTAGTACCTTTTAGTAAAAACATTGAAAACAAAAAACATTTCTTTATTGGGATTATATTAGGAGCAATAGCTCTCACTGCTCTGTGTTATATGTTAAACTTCATGTTAATAATGAATATTCCTTATATATATAAATATGATATTCCGCTTCTTTACATCGTACATCGCTTTGGAAGAACCATTCAAATAACTCTACTTGTGATAATCTGGCTTGAAATGTTTTCTACAGAAGTATCTAATATATATAGTGTTTCCAAAACCATAGAGCAATCACTGAGTATTCCTTATAAAAAAGCAGTGGTATATATATTATTATTAGCAATGCCCATATCCCAAGTTGGTTTCAAACAATTGATAACTTTACTATACCCAGCCTTTGGAGTTATAAGCTTTATTTTTATTGTTCAATGTGTTATATTTTATAAGCGAAACAGATAAAAAGACGTATGACACAAAATATACCATCATAATGGCTAATTATTTTATGAATATGCCTAAAGTGGAAGGTGCTTTTATGCTAACTATGTTAGAGTGTTGTAGCCTTTGTCCTAGAAACTGCAACGTAAATAGATTAAAAGGACAGGTTGGTTTTTGTAAATCTAGTAGCAATTTGAATGTGGCAAGGGTTTCTCTGCATCAATGGGAAGAACCTTGCATTTCCGGTACAAAAGGTTCAGGAACTGTATTTTTTTCAAATTGTAATTTAAGCTGTGTATTTTGCCAAAATCATGAAATAAGTCAGGAGCACATTGGTAAAAATGTTTCCATAGAGAGATTGAGTAAAATATTTATAGAACAAGAAATGCGGGGAGCTCATAATATAAATCTAGTTACCCCTACTCATTTTGTTCCACAAATTATAGAAGCTATAAAACTGTCTAAGAAAGATGGTTTAAGCATACCAATTTTATATAATAGCAATGGATATGAAAATATTGACACAATAAAAGCTTTAAGTGGGCACATTGATATATATTTACCTGACTTAAAATATATGAACGATAAATATGCTGAAAAATATTCAAAAGTAGCCGACTATTTTAAATTTGCATCTCCTGCCATTGATGAAATGGTGCTACAACACCCTAAGCCTATTTTTAATACAAATGGCATTATGTTAAAAGGGGTTATAATAAGACATTTGATGCTTCCTGGACTACTCTTCGATTCAAAAAAAATAGTTGATTACATTTATAATAAATACGGTGACAATGTTTATCTAAGCCTTATGAACCAATATACTCCAATGTTTAATTCAGTAAGATATCCCGAAATAAATAAACCTCTGAATCCAAAACATTACCAAAGTTTAGTAAACTATTGCCAAAATTTAGGATTTAAAAATTGTTTTATACAAGAAGATGGAACCGTAAAAGAGAGCTTTGTACCCCACTTTGATTTAACTGGAGTATAAGTTATTTGCAAAATATACCATCATTCCATATGTTTACTGTTAATAAAATAAAAATAGCACTTAATGGAGTTTTTATCCATTAAGTGCTATTTTTTGATGATGCCCTCATATATCCTTATATTTTATACTTATCTAAATCATTCTTGAAACCTTCTGTAACCTTTTTAAATTCACCCATGTTGTCACTCAATTCTTGAATTTCGCTTGTATAGTTTATTACACTGGCACTTACTTCTTCTGATGAAGCTGAATTTTCTTCGGCAATAGCTGCTAAAGATTCAACATTTTCAGACATACCAACTATAGAGATTGCCTCATTGCTTAGTTTACTTACTGAATCTATCATTGCATCTGCAACTGTTTTAGCAGAAATCTTCGCCTTGTAACTAAGGTCTCTAACACCTTTCAAAGTACCTATTTCAGTATCCAATACGCTATATTGAATACCTATTTTTTCCACAAGTCCATCTAATTCACTAACAAATGTTTCTAAGTTGCCATTAATATCACTAACAGCTGATCCTGTCTGTTCAGCTAATTTTTTTACTTCTTCTGCAACCACGCTAAAGCCTTTTCCCGCTTCACCTGCACGTGCAGCTTCAATAGATGCATTAAGGGCTAATAGATTTATCTGTTCAGATATTTGTGATACTATCTGTACGATTCCTTTAATTCCATTGGCCTTTTCACCTAATTCAATTCCTTTATCCTTAACTTCTTGAAATTTAGTCAAACTGTTCATTATATTTTTTCCTGTTACCTCAACATTTTCGTAACTAGCATTTATAATTTCAATTGCCTTCTCAAGTTGTTCTTTATTTTCATTTTCTTTTTTAACTACATTGTTTAAAGATTCCACATTTCCATTTAATGTAGATGCACAATTTTGAGTATTTTCAGCCTGATCTACAGCAGTATTGGCTAGTTGTTCAACTACTCCAGATATTTCTTGTGAAGTATTATTCATTACGGTAGATATTTCTTCTATCCTCTTTACGAAGTTATTCATCTCATCTGTAATTCCCTTAAATCCAACAAAATCCTTGCTTATCATCTTTTTATGATTTATAAGTCCTTGATATATACCTTCAAAATAATCTCCAGTGACAATACTCCCATCTACAACGAAGTTGTGATTGTTAATCATGTCAATTTCCTTTTTTATGAAATTTTTAGGTCTCATTAAAAGTTTAACTCCAAGAAAAGTTGTAATAGTCCCTATGGCTGCAGCAATAACTGCTTTTACAATATTGCTACTCCCTAATAGTGGTATAAATGTTATTATGGAAATCAAAAGTGTTAGTAGTGCTGCCTTTCCCTCTACACTTTTTATAAAACCTAAAGATAATAACTTATTAATCCTATAAACTTTTTTATAATAAATATCTTTATCAAATGTAATTTTAAGGTTTACAGAGCTATCTGTTTTCTCCATAACCTCAATTTTAATTTCTTCTTTAAAAAATTTTGCTGCTCCTGCTAGTACCCCTTCTAAATAATCAAACATACCCCTTTTAGAGTTGTATGTGAATATTGCTTCTCTACTTGAAATTGCTTCAATAGATACAATAGGCGGTTTGGCACCTGGAATTCTTTGTGTTATTACGACATGAATATCAAACAAAGTTCTTAAGAATGAATACAAATTATCATGCTTAAAAAAAGCAGGATAATCATGGTGAAAAGCATGTATATTATCTTCCCCTACAGTTCTCCATAATAGTTTTAGTTCCATATTTTGTTTTTCTGAAATATATTGCATGAAAATATTTACGTTATTATCATCCACATCTTCAAATGGTGAAAATATTTTTTTACTTTCATATCCAATCTTGTCCATAGCTTCATTAACTACAGAATCTCCATAAAGTTTGCGACACGTTCTTACCCATGTAGCTACTACGGTACCTTTCATATAATTGCCCCCCATATATTGTACTCCATTTGCAATATATCATATTATATTGCAAATTTCTACATTATTTACTACCACTATTATACATTATTTTTTAATAAAAGTAATCAATTAAGAATAACTTTTATTTAAATAAAAGTTATTCTTAATGACAATATTGAATATATAATAGATTAAAGTTTAATCTCCACTCTATCAAGTTTTGCAATTACTTTTATAGCCTTTACGTTTACTGTTTCAGTTCTTACACTACTTGTATTGCTTATTAGTAATAACTTTGTATTGTCTATTCTCTTTACCTGCCTAATTATATTCTCATTATTGTAATCTATGAGGCATATTGCATTATTCTCTACTTCATGAATAGTATGTGCAAAGGCTATATCTCCCTTTGAAATTCTGAAGCCAAGCATATCATCATTTTCAATTTCTATAAAAAACACCTTATCTTGAGCATATCCATCTATTTTATTTGAAACCACAGGAAGCTGTCTTGCTCCAATAACAGATTTTATGTCCATTTTATATACAGGTACACTTTTCAAAATAGAACTTAAAGCATCATTCCAAACCTCATTAACTTCTCCTTTTTTAATTGGTTTAATGCTTATACGCGGCTGACTTTTTTCTTCTGGTTGTTCCTCAGTATACATATTTACATCATCTAGTTCTTTGCCAAATATTTTAGAAATTCTATTTATAACTCCATCATTTGCAACTTTTCTTCCTGTCTCAATTTCATTTATAAAACTATCTGAAACCCCTAACTTCTTTGCTAAAGCCTTTTGTGTCATTCCATTTTGATCCCTTAATAATTTAATTTTTTCTCCAACCCTAGTCATTTTTACATCATTCCTTAGCCTAAAATATTATTTTTTTCTTTTATTTGCCCATTTTTTTTCTTCCATAAGGTGTTCAAGTAATCCATCAAACGTCCATTCCATTGAAGTCTGTGTAACCACTGCAAAAATAGTACTGGAATCTATATTTTGCTTTAAATTAATTAACGTTTTTTGTAACTGCTCATCTTCTAAATTATTAAATAAAATCACCTTTTGATTTTGTATTGTCTTTCCAACTGTTGGTATTTGAAATCCTTGAATTATATCTGATATTTTCATAGTTGCCATAGTACTGTCAATAACCTTAAATTTCTCAAAATCATTATTCAATATAATTTCACCTATTTTAACTATTTCCTCTTGATTAAACCCATATATTAAAATTAATTTATCATTATTAAGACCCAATCTTCTCAACCCCATTATCTTAGTTACAAGTTACAAGTTTCAAGTTTCAAGTTTCAAGTTTCAAGTTTCAAGTTTCAAGTGACAAGTTTCAAGTGACAAGTTAAGAGATTTTTTAATTATTGAGAATGCAAAGAATATTTGAGTATTCAAATATTCTTTGCATTCCCTTTATCGATTTTTCTGCACAGCAGAAAAATCTTCATTCACTCTTAACTTTTAACTCTTAACTCTTAACTGCTTTTTAAAGTGTGTCTGGTTCTCCAATTTCTTCTTGAAACGTGTCCACTGTAACTTTTTCTATTACTACTGGTTCCACTGGTCTGTCATTACGATCTGCTTTTACTGCAACTATTTTTTTAGCTACATCTAATCCTTCAGTTAGTTTACCAAAAGCTGCATACTGTCCATCTAGATGTCCTGCATCTGAAGTCATTACAAAAAATTGACTTCCCGCAGAATCATTATTCATAGACCTTGCCATGGATAAAACTCCTTCAGTATGTTTTATTTCATTTTTGAATCCATTACTAGTAAATTCTCCTTTTATTGAATATCCGGGACCACCTGTTCCATTTCCATCAGGGCATCCTCCCTGTATCATAAATCCAGGTATAACTCTATGAAAAGTTAACCCATCGTAAAAGCCCTTGTTTATAAGACTTACGAAATTTTTCACTGTATTTGGTGCCTCATCTTTGTACAATTCTGCTTTCATTATATCCCCGTTTACCATTTTTATCGTAACTATTGGTTTCATATTTATCTCCTCCATATGTTTTACTAACATTATTATACACTAGAATTATATAAAAAATAAGAAATGCTTGTATCTTTTATATTCACACTTTTCCAAATTATCTTGGGAATTTTATTTTACAATTCTATCTCCAAAAGTTTATTACTAATATCCATCATTTTACTATCTTCCATAGAATTATATAACTCTACGTTACCGTTTTTTCCACTATCATTTAATAGATGAAGGGCTACTAACTTCTTCTTAAGTTGCCTTGCAGTTCCTTTACTTCCATCAATTATAGGAACATCTTTAGTGAGAACCTTAATTTCTTTTTTAACAAAGGGGTAATGTGTACAACCTAAAACTATAGCAGCAATACCATATTCAATATATGATGATAGTTTTTCTTTTAAGTAAAAATTTACTTTTTCCCCAGAAAAAGTACCATCTTCTATTAATTCTACAAGACCTGGACAAGGCATCGGTACTATCTCTGCTATATCCTCATATTTTTTCATCAATTTATAAAACTTTTTTTCTGAAAGAGTCATAGGTGTAGCCATTATTAATATCTTACCCTTTCTACCTAATAACACTGCTGGTTTTAAGGCTGGTTCTATACCAATTATAGGTATTTTATATTTTTCTCTTAAGTCATTAATAGCAGCACTGGTTGCAGTATTACAAGCAACTACCAGAGCTTTAATCCCCTTATTTATCAAAATATCTGTGACACTAAAGCTGAGATTTTTAACTTCATCAACGGTTTTTATCCCATATGGTGCATTTTTTGAGTCACCATAATAAATAAAATTTTCATTTGGAAGTAACTTTATAGCTTCCTTTAATACACTTATTCCACCTACTCCAGAATCAAAAACACCAATGGGTTTATACTGCATTTTCACCATATCACCTCAAGTCGTATAATTATAGCGTTTTAACTTTATTATAACTCACATGATTATCTAAAAAAAGTACAATGGATAAATCATTGAATAATACGATTAATTTCCATAGGTAACTTTAGTTAAATATTCATCTATATTTAACAAAAGCACATTTTTTTTAAACTATTAATAGAAATATTGTAATTAATATTGTATATTTTTAATAATTGTATTATACTCAATGAGAATACTATCAATTTTAAATTTACATAGATTAATAATATTAATTATATAAATAAAATTAATTAACCTATACTTTTATTACAAAAGGAGATATTTAGATGGGAAATTTCATTGAAAACTATGGTACAAATTCATTTACAGATTCAGTTATGAAGGAGCGTCTTCCTAAAGCTACTTATAAGTCTTTAAAAAAGACAATTGAAAAAGGTGTTGCTCTTGATCTGGATGTCGCAAATATAATTGCTTCCACATTAAAGGACTGGGCAGTTGAAAAAGGTGCCACTCACTTTACTCATTGGTTCCAACCACTAACCGATACTACTGCTGAAAAGCATGACGCCTTTGTTTCACCTACTTCAGATGGTAAGGCATTGTTACAGTTTTCAGGTAAGGAACTAACTAAAGGAGAACCAGATGCATCTTCATTCCCTTCTGGTGGACTTCGCGCAACTAGTAAAGCAAGGGGTTATACAGCTTGGGATGTAACATCACCTGCTTTTGTAAGAGATGGAACATTATACATTCCAACAGCCTTTGTTTCATATACAGGAGAAGCTCTTGATAAGAAAATACCTCTTCTTCGTTCAATGGAAGTGCTTTCTACCCAAGCCGTACGTATATTAAAAGTTCTTGGAAATACAACAACTAAAAAAGTTACAACAACAGTTGGACCTGAACAAGAATATTTCTTAATTGATAAAAAATATTATGATAAACGTCCTGATCTTATATATACTGGAAGAACACTATTTGGTGCAAAACCACCAAAGGGCCAGGAATTAGATGATCATTATTTTGGTTCATTAAAAGAAAGAGTTGCATCTTATATGAAGGAATTAGATACAGAGTTATGGGCACTTGGAATCCCTGCTAAAACAAAACATAATGAAGTTGCTCCTTCACAACATGAACTTGCTCCAATATATGGTACAACTAATGTAGCTTCAGACAACAATCTAGTTACTATGGATCTTATGAAAAAAATTGCTTTAAGACATGGGTTAGTTTGTTTACTTCATGAAAAACCATTTGCAGGTGTAAATGGATCTGGTAAACATAACAACTGGTCAATGGGTACTGATGATGGAGAAAATCTTCTGTCACCAGGCAAAACTCCAAATGAAAATACTCAATTTTTAATATTCTTAACTTCCATTATAAAAGCAGTAGATGAATATGCTGACCTTTTAAGAGTATCTGCTGCAAATGCAGGTAATGACCATCGTCTAGGTGCTAATGAAGCACCACCTGCAATTGTTTCGATATTCTTAGGTGATCAGTTAGAAGATATAGTAGAACAACTGGAAAAAGGTGCTGCTACTAGTTCAATAGTTGCTGGCGATTTAGATCTTGGAGTTGCAACACTTCCAGTTCTCCATATAGATCCAACAGATAGAAATAGAACTTCTCCATTTGCATTCACAGGTAATAGATTTGAATTCAGAATGGTTCCTTCATCAGGAAATATTGCAGACTGTAACATAGTATTGAACACAATAGTTTCTGAAGTCCTTTCAGACGTATCAGATAGGCTTGAAAAAGCAACTGATTTAAAAGCTGAAATTCAAGCTGTTTTAACTGAAAATGTTAAAGATCATAAAAAAATAATATTCAACGGAAATGGTTATTCAGAAGAATGGGTAGCAGAAGCTGAAAAAAGAGGTCTTCCAAACATAAAAACTACTGTTGAAGCTGCAAAAGCATTAATAGCTGATAAAAACGTAGCTGTTATGGAAAAATTCGGAATACTAAGTAAAGCTGAAATGCACTCACGTTATGATGTTGCACTTGAAAACTATTCAACTACAATCAATATAGAAGCTGCTACAACACTTTTAATAGCAAAACGTCAGATTTTACCTGCTGTTATTAAATTTGAAACAAGTCTTGCTGGATCAGCTACTGCTGTAAAAAATGCTGGGGTTGATGCAAGTGTTCAAACTGAGTTATTAACTGAAGTTGCAGCACTAGGTACTTCATTAAAATCTAATATAGCTGCTCTTGAAGCATCAGTTGCTAAAGCAGAAGGGTTAACTGGAGATGCTTATGTTATAGGTCATTTCTACAAATTTGATGTATTTGAAAAAATGGGCGCAGTAAGAAAAGTTGCTGATAAACTTGAAACTATAGTTGATAGCGAGTTCTGGCCTTTACCAACTTATGGTGAACTTTTATTCACAGTTTAATAATTCAGTAACAAGTTAAGAGTGACAAGTTGATGAAAATTTTCTGCTGGAGCAGAAAATCAACAATTTAATAAAAACAAAATAAATATGACTGCCTCCCAATAGATATTATTTACTATTGAGGGGCACCCTTTTATTTTATAGAATCAATAAAAAACCATAGCACTATTTGCAATATTAATACCACATTTTGCAACCACTAAATTATGATTTTAGTGTATAATTATTAGTAGAAAACGATTTGGAGGGGTTCAATAATGAATAAGAAATTAAAAGTAGGTCTCCTAGGTGCTACTGGCCTTGTTGGTCAAAGATTTGTAACACTCCTTGGAAATCACCCATATTTTGAGGTTAAAGTAGTGGCAGCAAGCAAACGTTCTGCTGGAAAAACTTATTTTAGTGCGGTGAATGACAGATGGAAAATGAATGTGCCTATGCCTGAATATATTAAAGATTTTGTTGTAAAAGACGTTTATGAAATAGATACAATCTGCAAAGAAGTTGACTTTGTATTTTGCGCTGTAGACATGGATAAATCAGAGATTAAAAAAATAGAAGAAGCCTATGCAAAACATGAAGTTCCCGTTTTATCTAATAATTCAGCCCATAGATTTACGGAAGACGTACCTATGGTTATTCCAGAAATAAATCCGGAGCATCTTGAAATAATTCCCAAACAGAGAGAAAGACTTGGTACAAAAAAAGGATTTATTGTAGTTAAGCCAAACTGCTCAATTCAGAGTTATGTTCCTGCTATAAGTGCTCTTTTAAAATTTCACCCTACTAAAATCCTTGCTTGTACTTATCAAGCAATATCAGGAAGCGGAAAAACTTTCAAGGAAATGCCTGAAATACTTGATAATGTTATTCCTTTCATACCTGGAGAAGAAGAAAAAAGTGAAGGTGAACCACTAAAAATTTGGGGTCATATTGAAGGTAACAAAATAGTTTGTACTGAAACCCCAATAATTACTTCTCAATGTATAAGAGTTCCTGTTTCCGATGGCCATCTTGCTGCTGTATTTGTTTCTTTTGAGAAAAAGCCATCAAAAGAAGAAATACTTGATTGCTTTAAGAACTTCAAAGGAAAACCACAACTATTAGAACTTCCTACAGCACCAGACCAATTCATAACTTACTTTGAGGATGAGTTTAGACCTCAACCAAAGCTTGATCGTGAAATGAAAAAAGGAATGGGCGTTGAAGTTGGAAGACTAAGAGAAGATTCTCTATTTGATTATAAATTTGTATGTCTCTCTCACAATACACTTCGTGGTGCAGCAGGCGGTGCTTTACTAACAGCGGAACTTTTGTACAGAGAAGGATACTTCGACTAACAGAGTGGATGGTTCAAAGTAGTTACAAATTGCAGAGAAGCTTTTTATTTAGTTAAGAGTTAAGAGTTAAAAGTTAAGAGTTCATGAAGATTTTCGGCTGAGCCGAAGAATCAATGAAGGGTAATGTAAGTAGATAGATCTCTGCTTACATTACCCTTCTAAACTTTCTTTAACATATATTTTAAAAAATAATTTATTATCTTCTTTGTATACTTTTACAAATCCACCATGAAGTTTAATAATATCTTTAACAATTGATAATCCTAAACCGCTACCTTCTTTGTGCCTTGATGAATCCTTTTTATATAATCTTTCAAAAAGTTTTTTATCTCATTATCATTAATTGTTTCTTCTGAAATATTTGATACTAAAATCACTCCATAAAATTCATCTTTACATTTTTCTTTACTTATGTTAAATTCAACATTAGTGTTATCTTTTGAATATTTAAGTGCATTACTTAGAAGATTATTTACCGCTCTCAAAAATAAATTAGGATCAACATCAATATAAATCGATTCCTCTCGTAAATTAAGAGAAAGTTTTAGTTTATTTTGTATGAATTCATCTTCCTCCTCTTCAGCAATTTGCCTAGCCAATTCATTTAGCTCCAGCATTTGTTTTTCTAGTACGACATCTTTAGAAGAAAGCTTTGAATATTGAAAGAAATCATCAAGCATGTCCTTTAAATATAAGCCTTTTTTATTCATTATATCTATATAACTATTAAGCTCATTTTTTGATACATATTTACCATTTTTAATCATGTTTATATATCCAAGTATAGTTGTTAAAGGGGTTCTTAAATCATGAGATATATTTGTAAGAAATTCACTTCTCTTTTTATCTTCCTTATCAATTCTTGACGCCATGCTATTTACATCCTCCGCCAATTCACGTAGCTCATTTTTATATTTTAATGGAACTCTTTCATATAAACTACCTTCTGTAATGCTTCTTACTGATGCTTTTATTTTAGATATATAAGATATGCGTCCCCATATTAACAAGAAAAAAACAATTATAAAAACTATAATCGTGAATAAATCTGATAGATGCGCACCTATATCTGAAGAAACTTGTTCCAATAATACATAATATAAATAACGTCCATCTTTTAACCTATAACATCCAGTTATTCGAATTTCATCTGAACTATTATTTGAAGTTGTATATGCACGTTTCCCATCTACTACTTCACTGGCATTTATGCTTTTAACTTCTTTATTGTTTGTTTTAACTACTGTTCCATTTTTTTGAACTACAAAAAAACTATAGTCAATTAAATTAAATTCACCCTCTAACAGCTTGTTTAATTCAGTATTATTGTTAACCTTTTTACATTTATATTTAATTTCACTAGTAATTTTGTTATATGTTTTGTATTGGATATTTTTTTCGTATTTTATTACATATGAATTAAAAATTATATCTCTTGCACATACGGAAATTATAAGTGCAATAAAAAATGAAATAATTCCTAGAAAAGCTAATTCACTTCTTAGTTTAAATATCCTTTTCAACCTTATACCCCATTCCCCAAATGGTTTTAATATACTTACCTTCCTTAACGCTGTCTCCAAGTTTTTCCCTTAAATTTTTAACATGCATTGTTACAGTATTATCATTTGCCATAAAGGTGTCCTTCCATAAAAGTTCGTACAGCATTTTAGTCGAATATAATCTGCCTTTATTGGATGCTAAGGTGTATAAAATTTCATATTCTTTTGGCGTTAGTATTATTTCTTCCTTTTCCCTTTTAACTGTATACTCTAAGGTATTTATTTCTACATCTTTAACTTTTATTATATGCTTACATAGTTTGTTGTGAATCTTAGTTCTCTTTAATATAGCCATGACTCTTAACATAAGTTCTGTAAAATCAAAAGGTTTTACTATGTAATCATCACAACCATTTATGAAACCTTTTACTTTATCCATTTGTTGATCCTTTGCAGTCAGCAAAATAACAGGTATGTTATTTGATTCTCTAACCTTAAGTAGCATAGTATAACCATCCATTTTAGGCATCATCACATCTAAAAGTATTAAGGAAAAGTCCTTTGTTTTCATAATTTTTAACCCTTCCTCTCCATTTACAGCCTGTCCTACTGCATAACCATCTTTACTAAAATAATTTACAAGCATTTCTCTTATATCTTTATCATCATCAACTATTAATATGTCTTCTTTCACATTTATCACCTAATTTCAAATTATATCACTTTTTTATTTGTAAAATTTAATCAAAATCTCTTGTTGCAAAAACGAAAGTACTTAAAAACATCATAATTAAAATCCAAGCTAAACATATCATTGAAACAAAACCAGTATTTATACTACTGGTAAGTATCACAGAAATATCCCCTGATAATATATCAATACTATCTATCATATATGGTATAGGAAAAAATTTCAATATAACGCCATATTTAGCCGATAAAAGTTTACTGCCTTGAAATATAATAAAGTATGAACTTGCTGTTCCACCAATTAATATAAAGTTTGTAAGTGCTGAAATTAGGGAACTTTTGCAAACAGTTGATATGAGTATTATTATTGATATAATAGCCATGGAAACAATTATTGTAATTAATACTAGCTGAACAATAGAACTCCAAATTGGGATCAGCATGCGACTTCCACTTACATACTTCATCTGTGAAGTTAATGAGGTTAATGGTAATGATTTATCCAAAACATACTTTGCACCTACATCAAAGGGAATTCTATAATCTGAAAAGCCCAAATAAATTCCAGCTTCCAACATAAATATTATGGTGCTTATTACTATAGTACTTGCACTTAAAATTATTGAAACAATAAACTTGGATATTATGATTTTTTTTCTTGAAATAGGTTTAGTAATCAAAAATTTAATTGTATTAGGCGTATATTCTCCTGCTACTATATCAGATAAAAACACAATCATAATAATTAATAAAAATGCTGGAATGAAAATATCTAGAGTTGCCATAGTTGCATACATTCCTTTGGGTATTAACTGGTTTTTTTCTATATTATGCTGTTTTTCATATTTTAATTGGCTTATTTTATATTCATTTTTTATATTATTTTCATTTTCTAACTTTTTGATTTGTTCATTTAATTTTGATTTATCATAATTATTTATTGCATTTAATTTTTCTTTTGTATCAGCTATTTCTTTTTCAGTGCTAGCTATATCTTTTGAAAATTCTGCTTTTTTTAGTTCTGTTCCTGCTTTATCACTAGCGCTTTTCTGAGTGTTAAGAAGAGTCTCATATTGCTGAATCTGTACCTGTAAAGTTTTTGTTTTTGAAATATTTATTATTCCAAAAGCTATTATAATCATAAGAATAACAATAATTGAAATTTTCTTTTTAATTATAACTCTTTTAAGTTCTTGCCAAATAAATTTACTCATTACTATCTCGCCCCACCATCTTTATAAATTTGTCCTCCAAATTTTCTTTTATTTCAAAAAAGCCTTCTACATCTATACCTTCTTCATTTAAATTTTTTAGTATTTCAAAAATTCGGCATAAATCAGTGTCTACTAAAATTGAAAGTCCATGATTTTCTAATCTTAATAGTTTAACATTAGGCATGTTTTTAATAATCTCTGATGCTTTTTTAGATAAATTAGTTTTTATATACATATTTTTAACATTGCTAACTTTTGCTTTATCATCTATTCCCTGAACGCTAATAATTGCTCCATCATCTATAAAAACAACCTTTGTACATATATTTTCTATCTCACTTAAAATATGTGAAGATACAAAAACGCTCACACCCTTTTCTTTAACTAAAGTATTTATAGTGTTTTTAAGTTCAACAACTCCCATTGGATCTAATCCATTTGTTGGTTCATCTAATATCAATAATGATATATTTCCCATCAATGCCTGGGCAAGTCCCAGCCTTTGTTTCATTCCTAAAGAATATTTTTTAACTTTTTCATCTATTTTACTGCCTAACCTGGTGAATTTTATAACATCTTCTATCTCATCTTTTGTCACATTTTTTAGCACACTAGCTATATAATTTAAATTTTGCCGTCCAGTCATATATCCGTACATTTCAGGAGTTTCTACTACTGCCCCAATATTCTTTAGAGCTTCTTCTCTTTCAGTTTTAAGATTTTTTCCGCATATTATAACTTCACCTGTATCAGCAAATAACATACTTGTTATAATTTTAATCAAAGTGGTCTTCCCTGCTCCATTTCTCCCAACAAAACCACATATCTCACCTTTGTTTATAGAAAAGGTAACATCCTTTAATACTTGCCTTTTTCCTCTCTTCTTAGTAACATTTTTTATTTCTAAAACTTTTTCCGCCACTTTCATCATCCTTTTTCAATTTTTTTCTTTCAACATTTATAATTATAAATGTTGAAAATATAATAAAAATGTATTAAAAATAAAGAAAAAATAAGTTTTTACGAAAAATGCTATCCTTTCATTATCAAAACCAGATTTCAGAAAAATTACAAAAATAAGACAAGAAACACATTATATATTTATAATATGTTTCTTGTCTTATTTTCTGAGTGTACCCATAACTCTTAACTTTTAACTCTTAACTCTTAACTGATTAAAGTACTATGTCTTTTTTTCTAATAACAATTAGATCAAGTAATGAAAATAAAGCAATATATATACATGCAGTTATGGTAAACATGAGAACATTGTGAGTAGTAAATTCCCGAGCAAAATAAGTGCCATACATTCCTCCTGAAAATGTGAAATACATAACGTTTTTTATTTGATCCAACATAACCATAATAACAGAAACCCCAATTCCAAAACCAATCATTGCTCCACTATTATTTATTAATAGTGCCACAAAACTCAGTACTATACTAAAAGATATTAGGGGCAAGATTACACTAGAACAAAGTTTTGCGTTATAAATAAAGTTATTGAAAAATTCTCCATTAATGCCTGTTCCAAAAGCAATAGTACCAATAATATAGCTGGACACAAAAGCAACAACCACAAATATCACTGCATATAGCGCTATAAAAAGGAGTTTTCCAAAAATCATTTCACTTCTTTTTATACCTGTCATCAATGTGAACTTCATTGTTCCATGGCTATAATCTTCTGTAAAAGTTTCTGCTATGACAAGAACCATGAACATTGGTACAATAGGTCTCATTACCATTCCAAAAAGCGCACTAGTTAAGAAATTCTGTGCATTCACATGAGACTGTACATCTACTTTACCCATGACTATATCAATGGCTATACTAATAATTACAAGTAATGCTAAAATGTAAATTCTTTTACCATTAACCATTTTCATAAATTCATTTTTTAGCACTTTAAGCATATTTTCTATCTCCTTGTGTCATGTTTAAGAAATAATCTTCTAGGGAATTTTCCTTAGATGATATATTTACCATATTAACATCACTGTTAACTAAAATTTTATTGATATTTTGAAAGTTACCTTTTTTAACTCTTACCTTTATACCATCTTCAAATTGTTCATATCTTAATTCAATATTCAGGCTGTTTAAAAGTCTAACGGTTTTTTCCTTATCTTTTGTAGTAATCTCAATTATTTCCTCATCAGTATTAAGAAGCTGTTCTACATATCCTTCGACTTTAAGTTGTCCATTTCCGATAATCCCTATTCTGTTACAAACTGCTTGTATTTCAGTTAATATGTGAGATGAAATTATAAAAGTAACTCCATATTTTTCTGATAAGTCCTGTATAAGTTTTCTTATTTCCTTCATTCCTTGAGGATCTAGTCCATTTGTGGGTTCATCTAATATAACAATGCTGGGATTGTTTATAAAAGCTCTTGCGATTCCAAGGCGTTGCTTCATTCCCAATGAATATTTAGATACTGTTTTGTTTTTTGAATCAATCATACCAACCATTTGGAGTACTTCATCTACCCTTTTTTTAGGTAACCCATAAAGGTTAGCATAAAGACATAGATTTTTATAACCTGACATACCTGTGTAAAAACTTGGTGCCTCCACCATAGCCCCTATCTTTTCCAAAGCTTTTTCTCTTTCTTTTGAAATTTCGTATCCGTTTATTACAACCCTACCCCGAGTTGGCTTAATAAGCCCAAGCATGCTCTTTATAGTTGTACTTTTACCTGCCCCGTTTGGTCCAAGGAAACCATAAATATCTCCTTCATGCACTGTAATATTAAGATTATCTACTACTTTTCTACCTCTGTACTCCTTAGTTAAATTTTCAGTTTTGAGTAAACATTTATTTACCATATGTAATCTTAGCTCCTTCTTTTAATTTACGGCATCATCAAAAGGTTCTGCCCTGAAAATCATATTTGAGTTCTTAACTTTCTTATTTTTAGGGCAACCTTTTTCTTCCAGATACCTGATAATTACATATTATCAGAACTATAAACACCTACCATTGAGTCTTCATAACTGACCAATAACAACTCATAAAAAGCCTATAATTTACGGTTATGATGTGAAATTATACGGTAATGAAAAAGAACACCCTACACGGATGTCCTTTCTTCATATTTGACCCATAATTCTTGAATAAACATACTATCTTCAATAGCTGTATTTAAAGATACGTTATCATATTTTTTATCTATAATATCTTTCACAGTATAAAGTCCAAGCCCTCTACCTTTACCCTTTGTAGAAAAACCTTCTTTAAATATTTTATGAATCAAAGGTTTAGGTCCAAAAAAATTGTTCTGAACTGCTAAAACTGCATACTCATTTTTATTAACTATGCATACTCTAACTTTAGGATATTCACACTCCATGGATGCTTCAATGGCATTATCCAATAGCACTCCCACTATTCTGCACAAATCCATTACATTCATGTCCACATAATCTATATTTTCAATGATTTCCACTTTAATATCAATGTTAATAGCTACTGCTTTAATAAGTTTTGATGATAATGTTGCTTTCAAACCTACAAATTTAATGTATTTAAGCTTATCAATATTGCTGCCACTCCACTTTATATCCTTATCCATATCAATTACATTATTATAAAAAAACTCCCTAAGAGCTTTCATATCACCGTTATCAATATATTCTTTCATTGGTGAAAACATGTTCATATAATCATGTTTAAACCTTCTTGTTTCAGCATACATATCCTCTATAACATGTGAATACTCTTCTATTTCATGTTTTTCCTCAGCTTCCCTTTTTATTCTCATCCTATATTCGTAACTTTTATCATAATTATAAACAACAATGGATGCAAATATAATGGAAATCAATGAGACTATCTGTGGCACCACATTACTCAATACAAACTCCATCTTTTCTTTATTAAATAAATTCCAATATGTCATTAGTAACATAATAGATATACCTATGGTTAAAGGCACCGTAGTTACAAGTAGGATTCTAAATCTCAGCTGCGTTGTAGTAATCTTTCTACTGGCTTTTGTTTTAAATGAAATAATTTTAATTATAAAGCTTATAGGTATTATTATAATAAGCATTATTAAAAACTCAATTAAAGCATATTTTATTGAACTATTATAAAGCGTTCCCCCACACAATGAATATACAAAAATATAAATTGCGTTCAAAAGATAAACTCCATATATAATTATAAGTATAATAGTTTTTTGTTTGTTATCATTTCTTAACCATACGATAGTTAAAATAGAGAGTACTGGAAGAGTTATAGCGAAAGATCCAGTATATAATGCGCATCCAACTATTATAGACAAACATAAATACTTCTTCATTTCACTTGTATTTAATCTATTTCCACATAAAATATATATTGAAAAGCAACATAAAATACTTATTAATATTGCGGGAATAATCATATTTGATAATAATATAATGATAAATCTATCAAAAATCATACCAAAAGCCCCCTCATGTACCTGAAGGAAACGTAGCATTCCTCTCCATTTATCATTATTATCTTGTTATTTTTTTTATCTATCTCAGCTATTTTTTCTCTGTTAACAATATATGATTTATGGCACCTATAAAAGTTTGGAGTAAGTTTTTCCTGTAAGTCCTTAAGATTTCCATAGAATTCAAGCTGTCTATTCTCTTCATGAACTCTTATTTTATGTGCTATTCCTGTAGTCTCAATAAACAGAATATACCTTAGTTTTATTTTTATTATTCTAGTATCTTCCTTTATGATTATACAATCTTCAGTATGCTTGTCTTTATAATATGTATTATAAGCTTTCAAAAGGCAACTGTTTACTCTTTGCTTAAAGTCTTCATCATCCTTAATAACATAATCCATAGCTTCTACTTTGTATTTAAAAGCTAAGTAACTCATTTCAAGATGTGTAGTAGTAAATATTATAAACCCTACGGAATCAATCTCCCTTATAGTTTCTGCAAGCCTTATTCCATTTATGCTATTGTTTAAATCCACATCGAAAAAATAAATCCCGGTAATGTTATTCTTTGTCACATAATTTATTACTTCTTCAGGACTGCCTGTGCAGAGCATCACCTTTAAATCTAATTTTTCTCTTAGAATAGTATTTTCAATAAGTATTTTAAACTTGTCCCTATATACTGAATTATCTTCACAAATTATTATCTGTAGCATATTTTTCTCCTTAATTACAGTTATAATTTTATTATACATAATGTCAGTATATACTAATTTAACCTTCTACATAAAGATTTATATAGCTTTTTTCTATTTTGACAATCTATATATTTTCCACTTACAATAAATATATAGTTTATCCTGCTTTAACTCTGCATATATTTTTCCACCCATTTTTTCCATGAGACTTTTTACTATGGTTAAACCTAGCCCTGTGGAATTACTATTTGTTCTAGACATATCCCCATTGTAAAATCTATGAAAAATGAAATTCACATCTTCTTCTCTAACATGTAGTGCTGAATTAGATGTACATAACACCACATACTCACCATTAGCCTCCAAATTGATGCAAGCCTTGCCCTCTGAATACTTTATCATATTTACTATTAAGTTTTCTATTACCCGCCTTATAGCCTCCTCATTTGCCATAACAGTTATATTTTTATCTGGCATGTTTATTTCTGGAACTATATCCTTATTTGTAAAATCTTCATAAAATGAAGTTAATACTTCAGAAAGTACATTGTTTATGTCTACAAGCTCATTTTTAAGTTTATACTCAGGGGACTCTATAACTGAAAGTTCAAAAAAATCATTCAACAATTTATGAAGTGATTTGGATCTATTAAGTGCGATATCCAAATATTTATCCTGCTCAACTCTCGTCAAATCATTTTTTCTTATCATCTGTATATATCCAATGACTGAGGTGAGCGGGGTCCTTAAATCATGAGAAATATTTGCAATTGACTTCTTTATGCCCTCTTCTATATTCTTTTGTTTTGCCTGTGCCTCTATATTCAAATCTATGTTTTTGTTTATACTAACAGATAAGTTTTCAATATCTTTGTCAAAAAGACAAACTGATATCTTTTTATGAGAAATATCCTTGTTGTAATCATTTAACTCTCTTGTAATATTCTTTATTTCTCTTTTAAGTAAAAATATAATTGTAAAACTAATACAAATTATTAAAATTAGCGGAAATAGGATTATTTAATTCACCTTCTTATATTATGGATCATGAAAATAATAATAATAATAAGTTCATATTATTATTTTCATGATGCCTTACATTTTTCTCACTTCACATCCTGATTTTTAAATATGGATATTCCAATTATACTTGTAATGATGATCCACATAACAGCAGTTATTACTATATTATATACTGCTTGTCCGTATAATGGCATACTACATATCTTCATCAATAAAAATGAAGGCAAGTAATCTCCGTAATTAATATGATTAGTCATTATTACAATTAAGGGTTCACTAAATAATATAACTACCACTGTTGCTATTACTATAGCTTTACTCTTAACAATTATTGAGAAACACATATAAAGTGATGCCATAGCCGTAAATATAAACCAACTTAATAAGATTGATTTAAACATTTGTGAAATTGTATTATAATTAAAAAATCCAGATGCTTTGCCAAAAGCAGTCCCAACTAAAGCTGAACCAAATAACATAAAAAAAGTTATAATAAATATTCCAAAAGATATAATCATTAACTTAGATATATATATTTTTATTCTGCTACTGCCAATGGATATTGAATTTTTAAATGTTCCATAATTATATTCATTTAAAACAAAACTTGTAACGAAAAATGCAACTAATATCTGAAGCACTGGACTAAAACCTTGTGCCGAATTAAAAATACCCAGTACAGTTGGTTTATTTATATCTTTAAATTTATTAATATTAAATCCATAATTATCATTAAGACTAATTATAGTTCCTGCTCCGGCTTTAGTGACCATTAACATTATGCATACTGCCATTAATAATCCAGTTATTACTAATATACTTCTGTATGTTTTATCGTGCTTTAACTTATAAAGCTCTGCTCTAATTAAGTTATACATTATCTACTTTCACCTCCTATCAGATTCACGAAATAGTCTTCTAAACTATCCCCTGCTGATACAAGCTGCTCAATATTAACACCGTTACTAGTTAATGTTTTAGAGACTGTTTTTACATCATCTACATAGTCGTAAAGTTTTATGGTATTGTCCTGGAGAACTTTAAAGTTACGTGTGTTAAGCTGGTTTTCCAAAATTAAAACTGCTTTATTTGTGTCATCCACCTTAATATTTAGACTTATTTTGCATTTTTCATCAAGTTCTTTTAATGTAAGTTCCTCCAAAAGTCTTCCCTTATGTATAATTCCAAAACATGTTGCCAGTTGATATAGTTCTCCTAAATTATGGTTTGAAATTAATATAGTCATATTTCTCTCTTTTCTTAACGTCTTTAATAACTCTCTAATTTCTACAATAGCAACTGGATCTAATCCATTTATAGGTTCATCTAGTATTAATAATTCAGGATCACCTAGCACGGCAATAGCCATTCCTAATTTTTGTTTCATGCCAAGTGAATAATTTTTCACTTTCTTATTTTTATACTCTTCTAATCCTAATAGATCTGATACTTCTTCTATACACTCTCTTCCTGGAATCCCTCGTTGCAGCCTGTTAACTTCAAGATTTTCATAATACGTCATATTAGGGTAAAGTGCTGGCTGATCAATTAAAACCCCTATTCTTTTTCTTGATGCATCTTTCTTGGATTGCTCATGGTTATTGAACAATTGAATTTCTCCACTACTAGGAGCTGCAACACCTGTTATCATCCTTATGGTCGTAGTTTTTCCAGCTCCGTTCTTCCCAATGAAGCCATATATTTCACCTACTCTGATATTCATATTTAAATTTTCCACAACAAAATCATTACCAAACTTTTTACTTAAATTTATAGTTTTAATTGCAAATTCATTCATTAATTTTCCCCTTTCTCTTTAACCTGTCTTCATTGTAACCACTAAATAATAAGAAGTTATAAAGAAAACCCTTAAGAAAGTCTTAATTTTCAACTTGCGGATTGGCCCCCTCAGATGGGACTTTATAATCTAATTACTAGCTCATTCTTAAAATTTGAATTTTTCAAATTATAGAACTCAAATGGAGTTCTGTAATCTATCGATGAATGAACTCGTATAGTATTGTAACCATTAACATAATTAAAGACAACAGCCCTTGCTTCTTCTAAAGTGTTGAATATCCTACCTGCAAGGCATTCGTCTTGAAGGTATCTATGATATGACTCTATATGTGCATCATAATTGGGGCTATGCACAGGGATTCTTTCGTGTATTAAGTTTTCCTTTATACACATTTTTTCGAATTTATGTGCGATAAACTGTGACCCATTATCTGTCCGCATTGTAAGTCCTGTCACACTATTTTTAATGTCCCTATTATATAATGCGGCAAGCATCACTTCCTGAGCTGTCTCAGTATTGGCAGAGAGCGACATTTTACAAGATACAATGTTTCGGTCAAACACATCTATTATTGAGGTCAAATAAGCCACCTGACGTGTGCCTGCAATATAAATATATTTTGTATCCATCTCCCATAATCCATTGGAATGATTAATTAAATGGTTTTTACAAATACGTTTATATTTGCTAACACGCTCCATTTTATCTCTTAACATTCCCATTGAATTCATTAATCTATAAACCTTTTTCTTATTTATCTTTAAACAATATTTTCGCTTAAGTACAGATGATACTTTCTTGTATCCATAATGTCTACCAAACTCTTCAGATTTTATTTTACTTATATATTTCTGTATTTCTAAGTCATTTATTTTTACATTATTAAGATTATAACTAAATCCTGGTATAATACCATTTTCCCTTCTAACCGGCTTATCGCCTTCTGCTATAACCTTTTGTCTTCGATAATACGTTGACTTTTTTAGCCCTAGTATTCTAATAATAGCAATCACTGGCGCTCCACAAGAAATACATTGTTCAGCATATTCGTAGTAGTCTATATCGTCTTCTTTTTTTTTAGTAGATCTCTTAATATTGCTATTTCTAAATCTTTTTCCTTATTTTCATCAATTAATTTCTTGTACTCAGTTTTGTAATTTACAATGATGTTCTCTTCTTTTGGTTCCTTCGGCTTCAGTGTCTGTTGATATCTTCTATAATTACCTTTCCAATTTGCAACTTGACCAGGATTAAGCTCATGCTTTGCTGCAACTAAAGCATTACTCCCGTATTCCAAAGCTTCTTCAACAATTGCAACTCTCTCTTCTTCTGTGAACTTTCTTGTAAATCTAGTAGTCATAATTTACCCCCTAAACACTACTTTTTTATTCTACCTTCATTCGAGTGTGTAGTCCAGCTTCTTGAGGGGGTCTATTAGCTTGTCACTTGTCACTTGTCACTTGTCACTTGTATTTTAAAGTTTCACCTATCCTTCTAGCTATAGCTTTGTACCCTTCACTATTGGGATGAAAATTATCTATAGTTAAATATTTTTTCATATTATACTTAAATAGATCATAAGTTGGAATATATACAGCGTTGCTATCATCTGAAACAAGTTTTTGAGTTTGATAATTCCAATCATCCAATAGCTCCAATTTATCCTGTGTAATATCATCTCCAAAAGGATTATATAACCCTATGAACACAATAGTGCAACTACTATTCTCACTGCGTATCTTTTTCAATACATTCCCTAAATTGCTTAAATAATGATCCTCTACACTTTTGATTCCTGCTAGTGATGATATATCATTTGATGTTGCAAATTGTTTTATTTCATTTCCACCAATGGATATAAATATTAGGTTAGCGCTTTGAATTATAGGTGAAGTCGCTTTGTTTCTTAGGATTTGAATAAGCCCATCTGACACATCGCCATTAACTGCTATATTATTCACCTTAACAGTTTGTTTTATATCCTTTTTATAGCTATCCGCATAATAATCTGCGAATCCTCTGCCGGTTTCATCTCCTGTGCCGTTTGCAATGGAATCTCCCATGGATAAAATATTATATACATTATTTTTAGGTTTTTCTACGCTTTTATAGTTTCTTTGGCTGATTTATTATTCACAGCAGTTTTACCTGTTGGTCTTCTAGTTATATAAATGGAAGTTATAATTCCAATGATTGATGCCACAATAACTATAATTCCAACTACTGTTATGATTCTAAGCATTATCTTTTTTACCATTGAACTTCCCCCTTTATACCAGTACGTCTTGCTTGTAAAATACCACCAGTCCTACAATTAGTGCTACTACTGCCCAAACAGACAACACAATCATAGAAAATGTAAGATTCATCCCATCTACAACTTTAAAAGATCCTGTAAGATACTGAGGAAGTCTAAGGTTTACTGAGAAAAAATATTTTGCAAATGGCCAATCATCTATAAATATTTGTAGAATGCTACCACCAATAAGTGCTGCCATCATTATACTTATAGACGCAGCTGTGTTTTTTACAAAAATTGATATTGAAAATGATATGCTAGCAATGATAACGGCTATAAAAAATCCCAATGAATAAACTAGTAATAAGTATTGCCATTGATATATTTCCATTATATTCGAGGCATCAATTTTACCTGCCGAGACTTTAAAACCTGTAGCAAGTGGCTCCATAAATCCCCAGTCATGAAATGTTATTTTTGAAACAATCAATGAAATGACAGCAGTTTCAACCACTACTACTCCTGATATTATAATAATGGCTATGAATTTACTCATAAGTATCTTCCACCTTGGCACAGCCCTTGTTAGAAGTACTTTAATGGTTCTTGCCGAAAATTCCCCAGAAACACTGTCTCCTGCAAAGATTATAATTAATAGCGGTAATAACATAGTGGCTGACTCTTGCATTAACATTCCTGTGAATTTTGCAGCAGAAGTTCCCAGTGGACTCATATTATTTTTTAAATAATAGTTATATTGATCAATCTGTATTTCTATGCTTTTTCTATCCGACTGCTTAAGATTTTTAAAATCCAATTTATTATCAAGAGTCTGGATCTGCTGTTTTATAAGAGGGTTCCAGTTATAATCTGAACCTTGGCTTTTTGTAAAATTCGCCATAGTCTTTTTGTTTACGTTATTTTCTCCATAAGCAAATGCTATTATTATAAGTAATAGTATTGCTAAAACTAGTAAAAGCTTTCTTTTAAACATGATCTTTTTTATTTCATTTGAAATAAGTTTTATCAATTCTATCAGCTCCTGTATAATGATTAATTTTGTTCTAGTCTTCTGTAATATTTAGGAACAAATCCTCTAGAGTTTTATGTTTATTATCCACATATTGTAATTTCAATCCTTCTCTTATAAACGAAGCATTAATTTCACTTATAAGAGATTTATCAATTGATGCCACAAGCTTTTCTCCATCTATTTTTGAATTTACTGCCCATACATCACTTAATATGTCCATACCTTTTTTATTATCATCCAATATCCAAAATACTTCCTCTGTACTTAAAAGATCTTTTACACCTGCATTTTTTAAGATAACACCATTTTTTATTATAGAAACATTATCACAAATCAATTCAATCTCTGACATTAGATGGCTTGAAATTAGAACAGCCATATTATCTTCTTTAGCAAATCGGTTTATTAAGTTTCTGAATTCATTTATTCCTGATGGGTCAAGTCCATTGGTTGGTTCATCTAAAATAAGAAGTTTTGGCTTATTCATAATTGCCTGTGCAACTCCCATTCTTTGTTTCATCCCCAGAGAGTATGTCCCAACTTTTTCTTTCAGATGTTTTTCCATTCCTACAATACTGGCAGCATTCATAATATCTTCTTTTGTAATATTCTTGTTCATAACTGCGAGCATCTCTAGATTATCCCAACCTGTCATATAATTGTATAGGTCAGGACCTTCTATTATACAGCCCACATTCCTCATAGCTTTAACATAATTCTTAACAATTGACTGCCCACATATCTTTATCTCACCTTCAGTAGGTTTTGATAGCCCTACAATCATTCTAAGTGTTGTTGATTTACCAGAACCATTGGGACCAAGAAACCCTAAAACCTCTCCCGCCTTAATTGAAAAACTTATACCCTTTATAATTTCCCTACCATTTATTGTCTTATGCACATTATCCACTAATAAAACTTCTTCTTTCATGGCAATCCCTCTTTTTATATTATATTGAAATGTACTATTTTCTATTGAAGCACCAGAAAATTGTTTATATCTTCTAAGATTTGCATCTATTCTAGCACAAACTTCACCTATATCAAAAGGTTTTGTTATAAAATCATCTGCACCCATTTTCAAAGTATTAATAATAACATCTTGCCCTTCTTTGGCAGATATTATTATTACAGGCATCTGTTTATGCTTTCTTATTTTTACTAGTAAGTCTTCCCCATTAATTCCTTGAAGCATTAAATCCAAAATAATCATGTCCCATTCATTATTTTCTAAATATATAAGTGCTTCTGTTCCAGAATATGCAGCTTTAGTAATGTATCTGTTTCTATCTAACATATCGCAAAGAAGTCTATTGATATCTTCATCATCTTCCACTATTAAAATCTTAATATTATCTAACATACATATTTTACCCCTCTAAAGTCCAATTTTACTATATTAATACATAATTAATTATCCCATAGTTGTAATAAAATAAAAAGCAAATAAAAATTTTCATTGATTTTTTATTATTTTTTTTGTATAATTACTAATTGTAAGTTTAGTATATTTAAACTTACAGTTTACATATACTATTATTATAATGAAAATTAATTAGCGGGTGAACTTATGGAAATTGGAGAAAAAATAAAGATGCTTAGAATAGAAAAACAGCTAACTCAAGAAGAGCTAGCTAATAGATGTGAACTGTCCAAGGGATTTATATCTCAAGTAGAACGGGACTTAACTTCCCCCTCAATTGCAACCCTTGTAGACTTACTTGATGTACTTGGAACCAATCTCACTAAATTTTTTAGTGAAGTCCATCAAGAAAAAGTAGTTTTTACAAAAGAGGATACATCTGTAACCTCTGATGATAAACTAAAATACAATTTTATGTGGCTTGTTTCTAATTCCCAAAAGGACTCCATGGAACCGATTATGCTTACCTTAGAGGAAAGTGGTTCTTACACTGAAGATGAACCCCATGAAGGTGAAGAATTCGGATATGTTTTAAAGGGAACTATACAACTTAGACTTGGCACTAAAAAATACAAGATTAAGACTGGTGAGAGCTTTTATTTTAAGCCTAATGTTAATCATCAAATATCCAATGCAGGTAAAAAACTTGCGAAAATTATTTGGGTAAGTAGTCCCCCATCTTTTTAATTCTAAATACGAGAGGTGTGAATTAATAAATTATGGAAAAAGATATACTCATAGAACTTAAGGGCATAACAAAAAAATATGACGATAATACCGTAATCGAAAACCT
This sequence comes from uncultured Clostridiaceae bacterium, assembly GCA_963725425.1. GTDB lineage: Bacteria > Bacillota > Clostridia > Clostridiales > Clostridiaceae > Clostridium_I. The sequence continues at coordinate 54,049 of CAVRYJ010000024.1, read as the reverse complement.
TAATCTACATGTTAGAAGAAATGAATTCATCACATTACTTGGTCCAAGCGGTTGTGGCAAAACAACAACCTTAAACATAATTGCTGGTTTTGAAACTGTGGACAACGGCAGTATTATTTTTGAGGACAAAGTGATAAATGAAGTACCTCCATATAAAAGACAGATAAACACGGTATTCCAAAAATATGCATTATTTGCTCATATGAATATATATGAAAATGTGGCTTTTGGTCTTAGAATAAAAAAACTTTCTGAGAAAGAAATCAAAAAAAAGGTTCAGGCTATGCTTAAGATGGTTGAGCTTGATGGCTTTGAGAAAAGGTCTACAGATTCATTAAGTGGCGGACAGCAGCAGAGAGTTGCCATTGCTAGAGCTCTTGTTAATGAGCCAAAACTTCTACTTTTGGATGAACCTCTTGGTGCCTTGGATTCAAAGCTGAGAAAAGAAATGCAAATTGAGCTTAAAAATATTCAGAAACAGCTTGGAATCACCTTTGTATTTGTTACCCATGATCAAGAGGAAGCTCTCACTATGTCAGATACTATTGTGGTGATGAACAAGGGAAAGATTCAACAAATCGGTGCTCCTGAGGATATATATAATGAACCCCAAAATCGATTTGTAGCAAACTTTATTGGTGAAAGTAATATTGTGGATGGAATTATGGAAGAAGATTTTAAAGTTAAATTTCAGGGAATAGAATTTATATGTGTAGACAAAGGGTTTAATAAAGATGAAAAAGTTGAAGTTGTTATACGACCTGAGGATATTAAAATAACCTCTAGTGATGATGGCATGCTTTCAGGACAAATTACTTCAGTTGTATTTAGAGGAGTGCACTACGAAATTAAAGTTCAAATTGCTGATACTAAATGGGTAATTCATAACACAATGCACCCACAAGTTGGAGAAAATATAGGAATAAACATATTCCCTGATGATATCCATATTATGAGAAAGGCTAGTGAATAATCATGAAAAAGAAAGGTTCTATAGCTCATTATCCATATATAATATGGAGCATACTTTTCGTAGTGGTTCCTATTTTTCTTGTACTATATTTTAGTATTATTGATAGCAATGGAAATCTCACTACTTCTAACTACACAAAATTATTTAATCCCATATATATGCTTGTTTTTTTTAATTCCATAAAGCTTGCTTTAATTTCAACGGTTATCTGTCTAATTGTAGGGTATCCTGTTGCATATATAATTTCAAAATCAAAGAATAAAACAAGAAACATATTAATGCTATTTTTAGTTATTCCAATGTGGATGAACTTTTTACTTAGGACTTATGCATGGATGTCCATTCTTGGTAAAAACGGAATTATTAATACTATAATTACTACACTTGGTTTCCATTCACTAGACATAATGTATACTGATGCTGCAGTTATACTTGGAATGATATACAATTTTCTTCCATTTATGATTATACCAATATATACAGTGCTAATCAAAATTGATAACGATGTGATAAAGGCAGCTGGGGATTTAGGTGCTAACAAACTCACAGTGTTTAAAAGGATTATACTTCCCTTAAGTATCCCTGGAGTCATGTCAGGTATAACTATGGTTTTCATGCCAGCGGTTTCAACCTTTGTAATATCTCAGCTTCTTGGTGGTGGTCAATTTATGCTTATAGGTAACCTTATAGAATCAGAATTCACCACAGTGGGTGATTGGTATTTTGGTTCAGCACTTTCAATTTTAATGATGATAATAATACTTCTTTCCATGGCTGTGCTTTCAAAGTTCGATAAAGATGATGTGAAAGGCGGTGGACGCCTGTGGTAGCAAAACACTTAAAGAGGATATATCTTGCTCTTATATATATTTTCTTGTATGCTCCTATAATGTTTTTAATAATATTTTCTTTTAACTCAGAGAAATTTTCTTCTAAATGGGGGTATTTTTCTTTAAAGTGGTACAGTGCATTATTTAGTGATGATCGGATACTCACTGCACTCTACTATACTGTGCTTGTAGCAATAGTTTCTTCAATAATTTCCACTATATTTGGAACAATTACTGCCATTGGAATTGATAAAATGAAAAAAGGAATAGGTAAAAAAACAATATTAAGTGTTAACAATCTTCCTGTACTCAATCCTGATATTGTTACAGCTGTTTCCTTAATGACATTGTTTATATTTTTCAAGGTACCTTTTGGACTAATTACCCTTATAATTGCCCATGTAGCTTTTTCTGTGCCCTATGTAATTTTATCTGTACTTCCAAAGTTAAAGCAACTACCTACTGACATAGTTAAAGCTTCCCTTGATTTAGGTGCTACTCCAAGCTATACAATGAGAAAAGTAATACTACCTCAAATAAAGCCTGGAATAATGGCTGGATTTTTATTTGCCTTTACAATGTCTATTGATGATTTTGTAATAAGTTTCTTTAATACAGGTTCCAATGTAACTAACCTTTCCATTGAGATATATTCTATGGCAAGGCGTGGTATAAGTCCTGAAATAAATGCACTATCAACTTTAATGTTCATAACTATATTAATATTATTATTCCTTGCAAGCGGCAAAGATCTATTTAAAAAGGAGAGAAAAAATGAAAATTACTAAAAAAATTATAATCCTTACCATGATAACTGCTATCTCGGCCTCTATTTTTACTGGCTGCTATGCTCCAGGAAAACCTAGCAGTAGTTCAAATGCCTCATCATCAACTACACTTAATGTATTCAACTGGGGTGAATACATAGATACTAGCATCATAAAAGATTTCACTAAACAGACTGGAATTAAAGTAAACTATTCAACTTTTGCAACAAATGAGGAAATGTATGAAAAAGTTAAATCCGGCACAAACAATTATGATCTAATCTGTCCATCTGATTATATGATAGATAGGATGATAAAGGAAAATCTTGCTGCCCCAATGGATTTTTCAAAACTTCCAAACTATAAAAATATAGATGATAAATATAAAAATCTAAGCTTCGATCCTAAAAACAAATATTCAGTTCCGTACATGTGGGGAACTATAGGCATAATCTATAACAAAACTCAAATTAAAGACAAAATAGACAGTTGGAATGCTTTGTGGGATACAAAATATAAAAATCAAATATTCATGTCAGACGACATGAGAAATTCGCTAGGTATATCCTTGAAAAGATTAGGTTATTCTATGAATTCTACAAATAGTGATGAAATAAAAAAGGCTACAGATGCACTGGTTACGCAGAGAGAAACTATAAATCCTGTATATGTTGGTGATGAGGTAAAGGATGCCTTAAGAAATGGTGAAAAACCAATTGCTGTAATTTACTCTGGTGATGCTGCTGTACTTATGAACGAAAGCCCTGGGAAATATGAATATGTTATACCAAAAGAAGGAACAAATAAATGGTTTGACAGTTGGGTAATTCCTAAAAATGCACAAAACAAAACCGCCGCAGAAAAGTTTCTCAACTTTTTGCTAGATGCAAAGGTAAATATGAAGAATGTTAATTATATTGGGTACGGCACTCCAAACAAAGCTACGTTTGCCGCACTAAGTGCCAAAGACAAAAACAATAAAGCTTCTTATCCTGATGAATCATCACTTAACAATTCTGATGTGTTCACAGACCTTGGCGATGTAACAAGGAAGGCTTATAGTGATGCTTGGGTTACGGTTACTGCAAAATAAGAAGTTACAAGTTTCAAGTGACAAGTTAAAGAACGTACATGGATTTTGGAAAATGAAATCTATGTACGTTCTTTTGCTACTGCAAAAATTATATGCTTTCATTTTACTCATAATTAAAAACAATATTATCAATCCTACCACTTTCCTTATAACCAATACTTTTGTAAACATTGTTAGATGTAGGATTTTTAATGTCTGCATATAACATAGGGGTTAAGCTTTCTTTAATTAGTATTGAACTTAATTCAGCCACCATGGCACTTGCATAGCCATTTTTTCTTTGCTCTGGTTGTGTATATACGTTATTTATACGTGCATATCGTACTGATCTATGTGCGATGTTAACCATAGCACATATTTTATTGTCTACTTCCCATAAGAATAGATTGTCAGATTTTATCATTATTTTTGCATTGGGGATTTGACTTTCTTTTGTAACAGTTACTCCGAAGCACCAGAAAAGAAAACCTGCACAAAAATCTGCAACAATATCAATATGTTCTAATTTGGCTTGTATAAGCTTTCCTTGAACATTTTCAGGTTTAAGAACTTTTGGGCATTGGTAAGATTCCATGCCAAGTGATACTTTATAGGATATTTCAGTTTTCTTTGAATATTGCTCTGCAAATTTTTTGGCAAATTCGGGCTGCGCTGAAATTGCACATAACTTATTATCCCTTAATTGGTTACATAGTGAGCCTATAATTTTATCAATTCTTGATTTTTCTAAAGTTTCATTTATCCAGAGCCACATAGCATGTCCAGGATTTTGGAGGGCAATTGCATTAGCATCCTCTGTTTTTAATGCTACTAATTCTCCCCCTTCAATAATTCTATGGAGCAAATTAAACTGTACTTCATAATTTAAAAACGGTTCTTTGCTTAAAACTTTTTCTTCTCTAAAAAATGGTATAAACATAATAGCCCTCCTCTTTTAATTACTTATATTTACCTCAGATTTATTCTTTTCACCCCATTCCGCCATACTTGATAATATTGGAATTAGAGTAGTACCCTTTTCTGTTAATGAGTATTCTACTTTAGGTGGAATTTCATGATACTCTTTTCTATAAACTAGTTCAGAGGAATTCAGCTCCTTCAATTCTTGGCTAAGCATTTTATGTGTAATAGAAGGCATATTTCTTTTAATTTCACCGTATCGTAATACTTTGTTTTGAAATAACTTATACAATATAAGCCATTTCCATCTCCCACCCACTACTGCTAACGTATATGATATAGAGCATTTTCCCTCATCTACTGACCATTTCTTCATATTACTCTCCTTTAATATAGTATCTCACTTTAAAGTGCATACTTACTTTTATACTAACAATTATATACAATATAAAGTAAATACTCAACTAAAGGAGATTTACAATAATGAGAGTTCAATATTCTTTGTCACTAAAACGAAATATATATTTTTTAGTGTTTATAGTTCCATTTTTGATGGGTCTTGGGGTAGACTTATATGTACCTTCCTTGCCTGTAATTACTAGTTTCTTTCACACTAAGGTTAGTTTAGTACAATTGACTGTCAGCTTATATTTGTTAGGATATGGTCTGGGTCAAGTTGTCCTTGGAGTATTGTCAGATAGCTTTGGTCGTAGGAAGGTGTTACTTATAAGTGCAGTCTTTTTCACACTTGTAAGCTTTGCCTGTATTTTGTCACCTAATGTGTTTGTGCTGGAAATCTTACGCTTTCTACAAGGAATATGCATAGCTGGACTGGCTGTTGTAGCCAGAGCTATAGTAGTGGATGTTTTTTCTGGATCAGAACTGTCAAAGGCAACGAACTATTTTACACTTAGTTGGTCACTAGGCCCAATCATTGCTCCATTTATTGGTGGCAATCTAGAGAGTTACTTTGGCTGGCAAGCTAATTTTATCCTTTTCGCTTTGTATGGATTGTTTATTTTCATTTACGCATTTGTAAAACTACCTGAAACTAATTCGCATTTATCAGTTCTCAGTTTTTCACAAACTTATAACAATCTACGAGAGATTCTTACTGCTCCTGTGTTTATGATTATTACCACAGTATCTGCCCTAGGATATGCTGTTATAGTCTTATTTAATGTAGTTGGACCATTTTTCATTGAAATAGTATTAAAATATTCCGTTACCCAATATGGAAATATCGCTTTAGTATTAGGATTTGCCTACTTCCTTGGTGCTATGTCAAATCGTTTTGTTATTGGTTATTTTAATAACAAATCACTTCTGCTTTTCGGTTTAATTAGTTCTTTAACTGGAAGTATATTGATGTTATTGTTAGGTTTTACATTAGGTATGAGCTTATTTATAGTTTTAATTCCTATCTTCCTAATTTTCTTTTTCATTGGCTTTATAGTTCCAAATGCCTTAGCTGATACAATGGCTATGTTTTCAAGTATAGCAGGAACAGCCAGTGCTGTATTTGGTACAATAACGGGAATAATTGTTTTCTTGGTAACCATGTTTGGTAGTAGATTAAAAACTACTTCTCAGATTCCCCTAGCATTTACTTATCTTTGTTTGCTAGTTATATCAATAATACTGTTTTACATATCACGAAAACTTGAACATAAGCATGAGCTTACCTTGAAAATAGCCAAGTAAAACACAAAATAAAGTGAAACTAGCACTCAGATGGGTTTTTGACCTCATCTAAGTGCTAGTTTTGAATCAAAGTCTTGCACATACCATGCGTTAACTCTCCGCTTGTAAAAGTAATGAACTCATTAAAAAAATAGTTTGTTTTACCTTTATTCTTTACCTATGGTTATCTTAACCTCAATGGCGGATAGCCCCTTATTCAAGAAAATAAGATAGTATAAGTGTGAGAAAATAATACAACTTGAAGTTATAATGATTATAGCTCCAACAATTTTATTGAATAGGAGAACACAAAAAATCCCAAAAATCAAAAGAAATATGCTGCTAACTATTCTTATGATACTTTGTTCTTTTGTAGGTAATAATTTATATTTATTTATCACTTTCCGTTACTCCACTCTACAAATCTTAATATACTAAAATTATATTACTACCCCTCGCATAAGTCAATAATTGTATTTTTTACCATTAGAAGATATATTCGTCTTAATCTACTGTGAAATGATCTAATTTCAAAAATCATATTTTCCTTGCCAAATCCAAAACTACATTGTATTTTGAATAAGTGAAATACACTGCCTTTGCCTTTGCTACGCAATTAGCTGAAGCGGAATTATTGCTAGCTACATTATATTTTATTTTTTAAAAAAATCTTTATGAGTGATATCTATATTATTACTGGCACTTACTCTTATGTTAAAATTACCACTTGCACTTGCTCCAACGATTCTAATAATATATTTTCCTTCTTTAGGTGTAGTAATTTTTATGTTTCCCTTTTGATTTAATTCATTTTTCTTAGCTATAATATTATAGTCTGAGTCTAAAACTACAATATAAAATTTTCCTTCACTAATTTTTGTTTTATCATTTATAATTATATTATTACCCTTGTTTGATGTGAACTGCATTAGAGACCATTTACCATCAAACCCTTTAAAATCAAAACTTTCGCTGTCTTTGGTACTTATGTCATTTCCATTATAAATAAAGGTTCTTCCAGATTCGTTTGTACTTGACAAATACTTGTTGGAATCAATACTAGAACTATAATTTTTATATAGTCCTATTCCTCCTGCAAATATTATGACTATTAAACAAATGATGATTAATTTATTCCTTTTTCTCATTTTATTAATCCTCCATTGTAGTATTCCATAACTCACCAAAATATTGATTATGTTCTAAAAGTTCCTTAAAACTCCCCTCACCAACTATTTCGCCATGTTTAAATGCATAGATTTTATCCACATTTTTTATTGTACTAAGTCGATGAGCAATAGTAATAATTGTTTTACTCCTTAAAAATAGCATGACATTTTTCATTACAAATTCTTCTGTAACATTATCCATAGCTGAAGTAGCTTCATCCAATATAACAATTTGTGCTTTTTGAAAAAATACCCTGGCTAATGCTAATCTTTGGCGTTCTCCACCTGAAAGCATGATGCCTCTCTCTCCAACTTCTGTATCAAGGCCGTTATTAAGATTAGAATAAAATGCTGTGAGTGCAACACGTTCTAATACTTCAATAATTTCATGGTCTGAAATATTCTTGTCAAAAATGATATTTTCTCTAAGTGTCCCATCAAAAACAGGAGATTCCTGAGAAGTATAGGAAATATAATTATAAAAATTATTTAAATTAAGCTCTGACAAATCATTTTCACCAACATAAATTTTGCCCGAATCTGGCTTAAGTAGACCAATGATTTGCTTAACAATGGTTGATTTTCCTGAGCCACTTTCTCCTACAAATGCAACCGAACTCCCCGAAGTAATATCAAAAGATAAATCTTTAAAGATATTCTTTTCATCATAGGAAAAACATACATTTTTAAAATGAATATTACCTTCCATGGTATTTACTATTTTCCCAGAGTTCAATTTAGTGTCGTCTGGCATATCCAATAAATCTGTATATCGCTTGAAAGCACTCTTATCTAATTTACATTGGACAAATAATACATTAAATATTGCAATAGGCGAATATGCCGTATCAATCAATGTGAGTAGAGCTACCACTGAGCCTACTGACAAAACACGGTTTTCCCAACTAATAAATATAATCACAACTTTTATCAGTGTAATAAACAATGCAAAAATAGTAAAAAATGCTTCATGAATCATCTTCATTTTAGCCTTTGAATTCACAATTTTCTCTGATGCTTTAGTTGCTTTTAATATCTCATGGTCAAATCTTTTATTAGTTCTAAACACAACTAATTCCATAAATCCACGAACTAAATATTTATTTAAAATTTCCTCATTATTTAAAATATGTGCTTTAATTTTATATAGATATTTCAGCAAAATATTAGTTACCAAGAATACAAAAACATAACCAATTACTATAAAGATCATAATATTTATATCTATGCTGGCAATAAAAATCAAACTAAAAATTACACTTGGAATCAATTGACTAAATAATTGAAGATAAAAATCAAATAATATACCCTTTCCTGCATTAGCTCCATTTTCTATTTTTTGAATCAGATTGCCCGTACCTAAGGATTCATAGTATCTATAGTCTATGGTACTGATTTTTCTCAATGCTTTTAACTTAAAATCCAAGTATATACTCTCAGATAATTTGCAGCTTGGATATTCGTGAAAATAGTTAAGTAGACATATCACTATTAACATTAAACCATAAATACATATTGTAGTCATAGAAAGTGTTCTATCGCCAAAATCATCTAATACCTTTTGAAAATAGCTGGCACTAAAAGCATTAAGCAGTGCCAATACTACTCCCAATAATATGTATAGGATAATCCATAATTTCTTCTTCTTTAAAACTTCTAAATAGTGTTTCATAACTGCATCCCCTCTAATTTTTAATAAGTTATCAAAAATTAGTACAGTTGAGAACGCTAGCAAATTTTCATCTCAGCACAATCTGCTAACAGGTTATTTCAACTGTACTGAGCAGTTACCTAGTTTTGTTCTCATTATAAGTCCACTTCCTTCAATATTTTACATTCAAGTATAATTATACTTGTTACCTTTAATTTGAACAAGATAAATAACTTGTGACTTTGAGCTTTGATGTTTTACTTTTAACTCCTTCTTTATTCTTTATTCTTTATTCTTTATTCTAAGATTACATTGACAAACTTCTCTAATTAATTTAAAATGAACAGTGTTCACATGAATTGAATAATTAGTTCTAGGAAGTGTTGTAATTGTCACGAATAATTGAAAATCCCAAACAACTTATATTAAGCGGAGCAAAAGAGATTTTATATAATGAAGGTTTTAATAAATTTTGTATGAGAAATCTATCTAAAAAATGTGGTATTGCACTTGGTACCATATATAATTATTATTCAACTAAAGAAGATTTGATTATTGAAATGATGACTGATTATTGGAAAGATAACTTATGTACACTTAAAGATATAGTAAATTCAGATGATTCATTGTTTATTAAATTGAATGAAATATTCAATAAACTAAAAATTTTCATTAAAACTTTTAAAGATATATGGCTTAAACCTGAGCTTTATGAAAGTCCTGACTGCATTAAAGATAGTATAAAGCAGGAAAATATTTATATGGAGAAGTTAGTAAAAATCATAGAAAATATTTTACTTAATGAAGTTAAAAATAATAAAATTACACTTAAGCTGGATTCCTATGAAACGGCCAAGTTTATATTAATGAATTATATTACTATGGTGCAGATGCCGATGTTTAAGTATTCATCTTTTGAAATGTTTTTGAAACAATTACTTTAATACCCACTGACAATTTTTCAATATCACTTTTAAGAGCATTCAGTAAAAATTTTTAGCCCCATATGAACATTGTTCATACAACATGTGATTACAAAAATATTATACAATGGGAGGTTATTATTATGTTAGTTTATGCAATTATGTCCATTACATCAGCACTGATATTTTATACAATCGGTGTATGGAGTGAAAAAAAACAAGGGGAATTAAAAAAGTGGCACCTAATTATGTTTTACTTAGGACTAGTGTTTGATACTATAGGGACAAGCCTTATGACTAGAATTGCTAAAGGTGGTTTTCAGCTTAATTTTCATGGCACCACAGGATTACTAGCTATAATTCTAATGATTTTTCATGCACTTTGGGCAACAAGCGTTTTAGCTAAAAATGATGAAAAAGCTAAGGCTAATTTCCACAAGTTTAGCATTATTGTGTGGATTATTTGGTTAATACCTTTTATTTCAGGAGCAATCTTTGGTGCTTCACACTAAAATACGTTCACCTGCAATTTTATTTTTTATTCATAAATATTAACCCAATAATGCATAGTACTATTCCCAATATTTTGTTTATACCAAATCCTTCTTTAAAAAACAATATTCCTATAGGAATAAGCATAAGTGCAAGAAGAATATTTGCTACCAATGAACCCACGCTTATATTCCACCCTGCCCTATATGCCATTACATATCCAAATTCAAGACCAACAATACTAAAACCCAGTACTATGCTTGCCCAATTTAAATCTTTAAATGATTGAAAAAAACCTTTATCTTGTTTATAAAATTTAAATGCTATAATGCTTATAATTGCTGCAGTGAAATATGTGATGATCAATGATGAAAAAGGATTAGCTTTCGCAGGTATTGATTTTGAACATATATTATACATTATATTCGACACTACAATAATTATAATAGAAAACATGTACATGGACATACTCTAACCTCACTTATTATTTAAATTTAATCTAACAAAAAACAACAAAGCCCAAGAATATCATATAGATGACTTCTCGGGCTTATCCTTCCGTTAATATATTTAAACCTTATTTTTTTCTTTTTGTCCAGAACAATTAACAACTACGTAACCTTCGAAAACTTGAAACAATTAGTCCACACTACTTACAATATTATAAAGTATAGCAGAAGCTATTTTATAATTCAACATTCACCTTGCATTACTTTATATACTCAGTAACCAAATCAGTAAAAAGTATGCCTTCCAAGTGATCTATTTCATGGCAAAAACATTTTGCTAAATCATCTGTGCCTGTTAATACAATTTTCTCGCCATTTTCATTTAATGCTTCCACTGTTACTTTAGCTGGTCTTATTAATTTCCCAAATGTATTCGGAATGCTTAAACACCCTTCTATAACTTCTTGGCTACCTTCCTGCTCAACTATCCTTGGATTGACTAATTTTATAAGTCCTTGCCCCATATCTATTACGACTAATCTCTTTAAAATACCAACTTGTGGAGCTGCTAATCCTCCACCATTTCCTGTGTTATACATAGTTTCCGCCATATCATTTAGTAGTTGTTTTATTTTATCATCTACCATTTCAACTACTCGGCTCTTTTTTCTGAGTATTTCATCATCCCTAAGCCTAATTTGTCTTAATGCCATTTAAACTACACCTCTACTTTGTTGTGCCCTTGATTTTCTTTCACTCTCCTGAAAAATTATGACTATGGTAACTTTTAGTATCTCTCCAAGCACTTATTATATAAAAACTCAAATATTTCATCAGCCTCTCTTGTGTTGTAAAATTCAACCATTAGTGTGTTAAATTCCAATCTATCCTTAACTTTAATATTAAACATGCCTTGACCGTTAGAAATTAAAATCAAATTAGCTATTAATCTTGCTGTTATTTTATTTCCATCATAATAAAATTGATTTAATGCTCCCCATAAAAACATTTCAAAAGCTAGGTCAGTTTTACTTTTGCACCTTTTTATTATTTCAGGAAGTTCTCGTTTAAAAATATCATCTAGTTCTTCTGCCTTAGGTGGCATAAAATCTGTACCCGCTATTCTTACTTCACCATCTCTAAATTTACCACTAAATAAAGCCTCATCTTTAGCTACTATGTAATTAAATTCATTGAACCTTTTAACACTAATATCTATATCCTCTTTCGTCACTAAATCAAATAAATAATTCCAGCCATTTTTAATACTCAAAATTTGTTGTTCATCACTGAGTTTGTGACCGCCTATAGTTATTCCTTCCAGAAGAGTTTGCACCTCTGGATACGTGAATGGATTACCCTCCAATGATGCCATGTTAAATACCACATCAGGAAGTAATTTTTTTACTAACATTATTAATCTTTTTATATCTAATATAGGAAATATATCCGTATAGGATTTATTTCTACTAAAAAACATAAACTCACACTCCCTTAAATTTTAATTTTTCTATTAATATTATAACAGTGATTTTTCATATAGTCTAAACCAATTGAGCCCGCGATTTCCCAGTCCCAGGTCAACTGTATCAATATATTTAAAACCACATTTTTCATACAACCTAATTGCAGGCATATTACTTTCATAAACGTCGAGCCTAATTGATTTGGCTTGTGACTTAATACTGTGCTGAATAGAAAAGTCCATTAATGCCTTGCCTACACCACATTTGAGGAATTGGGGATGCACTGCAAATGTATGTACAACAAAAACATCTGAATAGTCAGACTCAAATTGCCATTTAGCTTTATAGTATGCAGGTTCAGGTTCATGACTTAAAATAATAGAACCAATTATTTTACCATTATATTTTGATACATAAAGACTACCATGTTTAACTCCATCAATTGCATTTTGCCTAACAGGATATACATCCTTTTTCCATCCAGGATAGTTTACTCCTTTTTCCAAATGATCATTTAAATCGTTATAGAGCTGTTCTAATTCATCAATATCATTTGCTTTTCCTAAATCAAAAACCATATTCATAGTGTTCCTCCATTAATGTGTAACATAATTACTATTATATTACATTAAAAACAGAATATAAAGTCTTTTAACTTAACCATAAATACCTATGATGTCATGTTTTTCTTTCATTTTATTGCATCTTGCTTTTAAATTGAATCACTTTGTCATTACAGTTTCAGTAGCCACAGAATAGCTCGGCCAATTCTCTGAGGTACTTGTTTGAAATGTCCACCAGGCTCTTTGAAGTAAGTTACTTCAGTTGATTTGGCAATTAACTCTTTGGTCTTTTTGGTCATTATACCAACCTGGCACATAAGCGAATCCTTTGTTTTTTCCTCTTTGCCTCCTAAACTCAGATATACCTTACCTGATGGTAGATGCTCCTGCAGAAATTCCAACCATCCTGGAAACCACAATGCTCCAGAGCAACTGCCACAGCCAGTAAAGCCTATGCTACAATGAGCATAAAGAGCAGTTAGCCCTCCTAGAGAATAGCCCACGGGATACACTTCTCCATTTAGCGAGAAGTTTTTTTGTAGTTCTGGTAACAAGGCATTTTTCATAAAGTCTAAGGTTTCATCTGCTTTACCTTGAAAAATCCTACCATTGTTTCCTTCCAAATACCAGGGTGAATAGTCCCTTTCCCAGTCAACTGGTCCAAATCCGGCTATGATAAACGCCTGACAATTTCCTTTATCTATCTGGTGTAAAAGCATTTCACGGATTTCGCGCAAAGTTTCCTCTTCATATTCTCCAGACAACAAAATTATAAGCGGCATGGGCTCCTTAGATGATCCAATCTGCTCTACCCAACAATTTTTTTCAGCAAGTTCAAATTTCATTTCAATATTCAGACCCCTTTACTATCTCAAAGTATATATTTATCCTATACCATTCTTATATAATTGCCAATATAAATAATGTTCCTATGCAACATCTGAAAAGACCTCCATATTTATATGAGAAATACTACTATTTCATGTTTTTTAATATATCCTATAATTTTCTTTTTCACTTTTATCTCTCCTTGTAAAGGCTTTATTATGTTAATTTGTATCTCCTGGAAATTAGTTTCCGAGATTACTCTCTTAAATATTCCTTGGTAAGATTGTAGTGTATTTAATATGTTTTCTCTTGATCATATCAAATACAATAATACTAATAATAATCACCTCAGCTATAGCAATTGTATACACATGTGAACTTATAATTTCCATCACTCCATATATCATTTCTAATGTGGTGTTAATAGCAGTATGAAATAAAAGTGGAAATATTAAACTTCCATTTGTTCTGTTAAACACCCATGTAATTGCTATGGCATAACCTATAGTTGCTATTAAAAATACATGAAATGAGGTACCATACTGTGCTGTACTAACTATAAAAAATAAAGGCAAGTGCCAACAAGCCCATACAATTGCAATAACTAAACTGGCTTGAAATGGACTTAATTTTCGCTGAAGTCTTGGAAGCAAAAAACCTCTCCATCCAATTTCTTCTCCTAATGGTCCGCCCAAAGCTAATTGAAGTATTGCATAGAATAAGATATAAAGAGGATTTTTATAAAAATCAATTTTTATATTATTGCCTAAAATACTACAAATTAGAAATGTAATATAAAATATTGCTGCCATGTATCCCGTCACAAATACATAATAAATAGGATTAAACCTCCATTTAGTTAGTCGAATTAATAATTCCTTTAAACCTTTCCTTTTATATAAACATCCTGTAAGAACTATTGACATAGTACTTGGCATAAATAAGCCTAAAATGATAAAAAATGTAATATGCTCATTATGTAAAGATTTATCAATAATTCCTATATATGAACTATATAATATACCCCATATAGTCCAACTACATAAATAAGTTATAAATATGAATGATAATATTTCATGTTTTTTCACCAAAAGGGCGGAATTCTCCCATCCTCTATAGGTGGAGAATTCCGCCCTTATTATTTTAGGTTCGATACCTAAAATAATAACTCCTTGACGAATAACTATACATGATGTATTCTGAATTCAGTAGTAAATATATAAAAGAGGTAAACAAATGGGCTTGGACACAAATAATCATTCAGTATTCTTGCTAGGAAATATTTGAGTATATATGCCCTAAATATAATATTACTTTAGGCGAATGGAATCATGATAAAGACCATGTACATTTGCTATTTAGAGGTTCACCAAATACAGATATATCAAAATTCCTAAATGCTTATAAAAGTGCAAGTAGTAGGCTTATAAAAAAAGAGTTTCCGTCAATAAGAAACCAATTATGGAAAGAATATTTTTGGAGTAGGAGTTATTGCCTTATAATAACTGGTGGTGCTCCGATAGATATTGTTAGAAAGTATATCGAAAAGCAAGGAATGAAATAAGGTGAGGAAATGCTAAAGGCTTACAAATTCAGATTATACCCAAATGAAGAACAAAGAATATATCTAGCTAAAACTTTTGGATGCACTAGGTTTGTATATAACCGAATGTTAGCTGAAAGAATTAAGTCCTATGAAGAAAATAAAGACTTAGATATTAAGACAATGAAATATCCAACACCAGCACAATATAAAAGTGAATTTGAATGGCTTAAAGAAGTTGATAGCCTTGCTTAAGCTAATGCTCAAATGAATTTAGATAAAGCATATAAGAATTTTTTTAGAGATAAGTCAATTGGATTTCCTAAATTCAAGAAAAAAACCAATACTAATAACTACACAACTAATAATCAAAATGGTACTGTGTACATTGAAGCTAATCATATTAAAGTACCTAAACTAAAATCTATGATTAAGATAGAACAGCATAGACAATTCAATGGATTGATTAAGTCGTGTACTATATCTCAAGTACCTAGTTGCAAGTATTTCATATCAATATTAGTTGATGCAGAAATTATAAAATTACCTGAAACAGATAATAAAATCGGTGTGGATTTGGGAATCAAGGAATTTGCAATAACAAGTGATGAAGAGTTTTTTAGCAATCCTAAGCACTTAAAAAAATCAGAAAAAAGATTAGCTAAACTTCAAAAGGATTTATCAAGAAAACAAAAGGGTAGTAATAATAGAAAAAAAGCTAGAATAAAAGTAGCAAAATTACATGAGAAAATATCTAACCAAAGAAAAGACATGTTACATAAAGTAAGTACTCAATTAATTAACAAAAACCAAGTTATAGTCATTGAGGACTTAAAAATAAGTAACATGATAAAAAATCATAAATTAGCTAAATCAATAGCTGATGCTAGTTGGGCAGAATTTAGAAGAATGTTAGAGTACAAAGCAAAATGGTATGGCAGAGAGATAATAATAGCACCATCCAATTATGCAAGTAGTCAGTTATGTTCTAACTGTGGTAATAAATCAAGCCAAACAAAGGACTTAGGTTGCAGAACTTATATCTGTCCTGTATGTGGAATGATTATGGATAGAGATATAAATGCAAGTAAAAATCTACTAAAACTAGCAATGTAATAAGTGCGACTTGTTGTTAGCGAGGCTGGAATGACCTTGATAGCGTGGGTAAACTTGCTACAGTAGTAGTATTGACCACGAAGCCACCACCTCTATAGGTGGTGGTAGTTCACTCCCCCATATCATTTAATTAACTTTATCAATATTTATTTTACCAGAAACAACTTCAGCATTAATATTTTTAAAAGCACCTGTTCCTACTTGTCCATTTGCTTCATTGCCTCTTCTACCTTTATAATTTAAGTGGAAATTAGAATTTATTTTACCAAAAATACATTTTCCATAAAACTTAATACTTAATTCTTTAGGGATTGTTAAATTAATACTTCCTGATGTAGACTTAACATTTGAATAATCTCCAATATCTTTATATTTAACATTAATTAAACCAGAAGTTGCCGTAACTTGCCCAGAACCAGAAACTCCTTTAATATCTATACTACCGGAAGTTATATTTACATCATAATTTTTAACTGCAATATTCCCAGTATTTATCTTTCCAGAAGTTGTTTTTAATCTAATACTATTTGCTTTAACATTGTCACAGTTAAAGTTTCCTGCACTTTCTTCACTTTTAAGACTATTTAAAGTTATATCTGATTCAAAACTTATACCTCCAGAACTCGTATTCACCTCTAAATCTTTAGAATAATCTTTAGGTATATCCACCTCTATTTGCTTTGAAATGTTGTTAAAGCCAAAAAAATGAATGAAATTTTTGACTTATCTCTAATTGTAATATTATTTTCATCTTGAGTTAAAGAAAATTTCTCATCATCATTTAATTTACCATTAGCCTTTTCAGTAACCGTAACCTTAGAACCTTCTGTTGTTTTAAATGTTATATTGGCACTTGAAAAATCTAAACTAACTTTGCTACAATTATTTATATCTACACTTTCCTTCTTTTGTATTGCAAACGAATTGTCATATAATTTTGAGTTTTTTCCTTGATAAATAAAAAATGTCGTACCCAAAATTGCTATAATTACTACTAAAGTCAAAATAATTAACTTAATTTTTATTAATTTCTTTTTCATACTTTCACTCCTTAATTTAGAAAAATAATTCTATTTATATATCTCTCTATATCTATAATATAGAAAGAAAGTGTACTGGCCAAAAGTTTACTATTTATTAACTTTAGTTTTTTTTAAATTTTCAAGCATGGAATTGTGTTTCTCATAGTATTTAGGACGAGATAAAAAATGATATATTATTAACCAAGTTGCTATAGCATCTACGGTAAGCATTACACAATTTGAAATTATTTCCTGTTTATCTATTACAGTAGTCAAAAAAACTAGTAATATATAAAGCTATTGCTGAAAAAATCCGTAGCAAAGTGTAATCCAATTGACAGATATAATGATTTTATAACTATAATTAAATTTTTATTGATTTTTATATTCCTCATTTACAGCCACTTCCTATATTGTTTTTTGCATAATTCAGGTCTCCATATATTCCCTAGCATTAATTTCTCAAAGCAATACAATAATAAACCAAAATAGAAGTAATAAAAAAGTTACCCCAGTCACAAAAACAATGACTTAGGTAACTAATGTGTTTTTTTTATAGTCCAGGAAGCTTTAACTGCTCATACTCACTTTTATCCTCAAATTTATGAAGGTAATTAAAACATTCTCCAATATCATATAATATACCATGGGATATACATGTTCCTTTCAGCATATTAATAAGTTTATCATTGCTCGGACTGGTTATTTCATATACGTATCCATATTTTGCTATATATTTAGCTTTCATTCCGGGAAAATGTTCTTCTAGTTTTTTATAGAAATATTCACGGTTTCCTTCTCTCAAAGTAAGTCCCATGCCAAAACAAATAATCCCATGTACTTTCGCCTCTATACAATAATCCAGAATTCCCCGGATATTTTCCTCCGTATCATTGATAAATGGCAAAATAGGGCTCAACCAAACTACCGTAGGAATTCCATTATCACGCATTATCTTTAGCACTTCAAACCGTTCTTTTGTGGTGCTCACATTGGGTTCTATAATTTTACACAAATCTTCATCGTATGTAGTTAGTGTCATCTGTACCACGCACTTTGTCTTCTTATTAATTTCTTTAAGTAAATCAAGATCTCTTAAGATTCTTGCAGACTTTGTCTGTATCGCAAGACCAAATCCATAAAAATTAATAATTTCAATGCATTTTCTAGTGTTTCCAAGTTTTTCTTCCAATTGAATATATGGATCACACATAGCCCCAGTGCCTATCATACATTTTTTTCTTTTTTTGCGAAGGGAATTCTCTAATAATTCCGGTGCATTTATCTTTACTTCTATATCTTCAAAATCATGATTTATCTGGTAGCATTTACTTCTGGAATCACAATATATGCAGCCATGTGTACATCCACGATATATATTCATTCCATTCTGTGCAGATAATATACCTTTTACTTCTTTTTCATGCATGACACGCTCCTACAAATAATATTTTATTTCATACCTAGGATACTATCCAATGAACAATTCAAATAATTTTATATTTACTATTATATTACATAAAAGTAGCAATTAAAAGTATTGTTGATCTTGGTAGGCATCATAACTGGCTATGAAGTTATGAATAAACTTAATATTATCGGGATCAAATTTATCATGCAGTGTCCTACCATAGGTACTATAAGTCTTCGTCTTTTGATGTAGAAGAGATACCATATAACTCCAGCAATGAATGAAATTCCCCCGTTGTGCCAGTCAAAGACACCAAAAATAATACTGCTTATTAAAACTGCTGGGAACATTCCATACTTCTCTTCCAAAAATAATTTTGAATAAAGCCTAAAAACAATTTCCTTAACAAAGGGAGCAATAATACATAAGACTAATAATCTAATTAAAATGGGCGTATGATCTGATACATTAGTGTTACCTTTGTTTGGTAGATAAGACATTTCAATTTTTGCAATAACTAAGCATATGATTACACTTATTACTCCTGATAACACTCCAAATAAAATATCACCCCATAACTTATCTTTGTCTATAATCTCTTGTATTAATAATTCAAAGCTTACCCCCCTTTTTTTCAGATCTTTCAAATAATATGGCAGCATTACAAGTAAAATTGCTGCTAAATAATAAATATAAGCATTTGTCCAAGTTTGTATTGCTTCATGCATGTTATTACCGTTAGTAAAGTAAGGAATTGCCATAAACAATAAACCTACTGTTAAACAAATTATAGCTAATATTGACATTGTAAGTATTGCACCTTTTCCGTTTAATTTTTCAGATTTTTCATTCATAAAATCGCCTCTTTTTTAAAATTAAATTGCAACTAATACAATAATACCCAATATTCAAGTAATAAAAAAGTTACCACAGTCACAAACAACATGACTGAGGTAACTTTTTACTCCTACTTTCCATAATTATTCCACCAAATAGTTAATTCATAAAGTAATGGTAACAGACTTTTCCCCTTATCAGTTAAAGAATATTCTACTCTTAGAGGCATTTCATCATATTGATTTCTAATAATTAATTTATCATTACAAAGTTCATGCAATGAATTTGATAGCATTGTATTGGTTATCCCGTCTATTTGCCTTTTCAATTCATTGAACCGCACCACTTCTTGGCTTAATAACTGTCCTAATATGCGTAGCTTCCATTTTCCACCAATTATTTCTAAAGCATTTTTTAATTGACATTCTTTGTCTTTGGTATTATCCGATTCTCTCATTAAATTTAAGTATAGCTCTAATTCCTGTTTGCTTGCCACATCCATTCCTCCTTGGTACGAAAAGTGATACCTAATCACAAAATTCTGCGTACTTGTCATTATAAATTTAATTAGGTATACTAATTATACCAAGTATATTTACTTGAGTAAATATATATTAAAAAGGAGATATTAACTATGGAATTTATGAAAACAATAGCAATGCGTAAATCTACTCGAAATTACAAATCCGAACAAATTAATGATGAAACCTTAAATACTATACTTACTGCTGGATGCGCTGCACCTATAGGAATGGGTGCTTATAATGAAGTTCACATGACAGTTATCCAAAATCCTGACCTGTTAGCTAGAATTTCAAAAGCAACTGCAAATCTAATGGGTAATCCAAAAGCCAATCCATTATATGGTGCACCAACCCTAGTAATTGTTTCTGGTAAACCAAATGATAAAGCTGCTAATATTGAAATTGCTAATGCAGCTTGTATTGTTGAAAATATGACCCTTGCTGCTACTAATCTTAGTTTAGGCAGTGTATATGTAATGAGTCCTGTACTTGTACTTAATTCAGATAAAGAATTACTAAAAGATTTAAATTTACCTGAAGGTTTTGTTCCTGCTGCTGGTATTTTATTAGGTCACCCAACTGAACCCTTAACTACAGAAGAAGAATTGAAACAAACTATAACACTTAACACTATTAAGTAGATAAGTGAAATTAAGATCCAATTTGTTTTCAACTAAATAAAACATGAAAAAGAGCTTATTCCATGTAGAAATAAGTTCTTTTTTATAACCCATAAAGGTGTCTTAGCCTAATACAGCCTTATAATCACCAATCATTTCCTCAATTTTTTCAAATTTTATCAATATTACTTTCAATATGTTTTAATTCTCTTATTGGCAAAATAACACTTAATAGAGAAATGAGTAGCGTTATTAAAAAAGCAAAAATAACAAAATGAATATTAATAATGTACATATACTGTCCCTTTGGCTGAAAAACAGCTATATTAAGTAGTTTAATTACTAACATTCCCATGGAAGTCCCTACAATAAATCCAGATAAATATAAAATCAAATTTTCCTTAAATAACTTCATACAAATAATTTGTTTTTTATAGCCTATAGCAGACATAATTGCGAACTCATTTTTCCTATTTAAGAACACTATATAGCTTAGATTCCCCAGTGAAATTAATAAAACTATACTTATTACCACATCAAAAATAATAATTAGTTCATTCGTACTTCCCATAGTTTGATTAATTGCAGTATTGATTGTTTTATAGTCAGAAATCCTTATTTTTTTCCCTCCAAGTTCATCAATATTATAGGAAGTTTTAGTATCATACATATTCCTTATTGAGAACATTAAACTATGTTTTAAAGCATCCTGTTTTTTAACATTACCATAATTACTTGTTAATGCTATATTTATCTCCCCATCTATAATCCCACTTACCTTATACCGATTATCTAATACAGCATTTTCATCAAAATCAC
The DNA here is from genome assembly GCA_963725425.1 of uncultured Clostridiaceae bacterium. GTDB lineage: Bacteria > Bacillota > Clostridia > Clostridiales > Clostridiaceae > Clostridium_I. The sequence goes on along the minus strand of CAVRYJ010000024.1, from coordinate 32,370 downwards.
TATTTATTGTATCCCCTATATGTATATTATTCTGTTTGGCATAACAAAGTGGAATTATAATTTCATCTTTATTTCGCCTAGGGTTCTTCCCCTTAATTATTTTCATATTAGTGATCTTCAATATTTTGCTTATATCCTCATTATAAACATTAATTGCATTAAACTGATTGGCTCCAAAAGGACTTTTATATCCTATATATCCAATTTCATTTATGATTGGTATTATGTTCTTCACATTATTATCTTTTTTTATCTCTCTTATTATGTTGTCTGACATAGGTGCTTTTGTTTTTGCGTCTACAAAGGTGAGTTTTTCTGCAATGTTTAAGTTACATATTTTTATTGAATACATTTCACTATATAATAATGATGGGACAAAATATACAAGGAAAACACTAAACACAATACACACAAAACTTGGTAGTGCCATTTTAAAATTATTTTTTAGATATACTAAAGGCGAAAGAGGTTTCATTGTTTTGTTTCCCCTCTCTCGCTAGCTGAAATTATTGTTCCATCCATCATATTAATAACATGATCTGCCCTGTTTAAAATTGTTTGATCATGAGTTACCATTATCATCATTTTATCTTTTTTATAATCCTCAAGAAACTCCATTACTTCAAGTGCACTGCTGTGATCTAGTGCCGCAGTTGGCTCATCTGCAAAAATAACTTTTGGATCTGTAATTAAAGCTCGTGCAATAGCAACTCTCTGTCTTTGTCCTCCCGCCAGCTCATGAGGCTTTTTATTTGAAAGATATGCTATACCAAGCCTATCCAAAATGGTTAATGCCTTCATTCTTGCTTTTTTGCTATCATCGTTTATGGGCATCAATACATTTTGCATAACCGTCATATAATCTATTAAAAAGTGCCTTTGAAATATGAAACCAAATTGTTTTCTTCTAATATCTGCGCTTTCAGAAGCAATGAGCTCACTATAATCTCTTTTATTGTAATAAATCTTACCTGAAGTAGGTATTTTAAACCCTGCCATTGTATACAGTAATGAACTTTTTCCACTGCCTGAAGGTCCCATAATTCCAATAAACCTATTGCCATTCAAGGATAGGTTTATGTTTTTTAAGGCATAGGTTTGTACGTCCTTATCAATATCATAAACTAAATTTACATTTTCAATTTTAAAAAGCATAGCAACTGCCTCCTTAATTATTTTCAATCATATTAATTGGATCTAATTTATTTATGATTAAATTTATAGGGATTATTGTAAACAGTGACGTAAAAAGCGGAATATATGCAGCTACAATAAATGCCTTTACATTAAATACTGTTCCAACTGCACCAGAACCTTCAAAAAAATATTTTTTACTTATATAGCTAATTATAATTCCCATAGCAAGTCCTAAAACATAGGAGATCGAATTAATGCATATTACTTCCACTACAGCTCTCTTTAGTATTTGCTTTTTACTATAACCAATAGCATTTAATATACCAAGTTCTTCTCTTCTACTAAGGAATTCAATGTATTTTGAACTTCCAACTGTAATTACCATTAAAACAATTGTCAATATGCTTATAACATCCAGTATATCTAAAAAACCAGTATCTTTTTCAAATTGTTTATTCATAATATTAATTGTTTCATATAATAAATATCCTTTAGGAAAGGATTCAACCAAAGTATTGACCTGATCTATTTTATTTTTATATGGAAATATTATAATACCAGTTTTCATCAAATCTGATTTATCATCCCCATTTATGGATGCTTCACTATTCATGGGTGAAATAGAAACCATATTTTCACCCTTTAAAATGCCTACTATTTTATATTTTCCACTCATACCATCATAGTCACTTACCATGGCTCCAACATTGTCACCAATACTAATTTTCCTGTTTTTAGCCACAAAATAATCTATTGCAATCTCGTTTTTATCTTTTTCTGGTAATCTACCAAGTAAAAGCCTAGTATTCTGTTTTTGTAAAAAATATTTCATGTCACTTTCATTAATTGCCAGTGCCTCACTTTGACTAGCATTACCCGCAATATCAAATTCTAATCCATACCATCTAAACGGAATCAATCTCTCCACATTTTTATTATTTTTTAGTCTATTCATAATATATTGTGGCACAGATTCTTCATTTCCATAAATCTTAATTCTGGCATAATTTTTAAACTGTGCTACAGTTGATTTGTACAGTGATAATTTTACGGATTCCACATAAATATTCATGACATATAAGAAAGCTACTGCAATCATAACTGAAATAATAGAACTTATTAATCTTTTCTTATTGTTTTTATTATAATTTAACACTGATAAAGGCTTCATTTAATATCACCTCATGTCCCCAGCATTTTTTTTACAGTAATAGCTGCAATCATTCTGTCAGAGGTTCCAAGCTTACTGTAAATATTACTTATATAGTTTTTTGCAGTACCCTCAGATATAAAAAGCGATGAGGCAATTTGTTTATTATTAAAGCCCTCTGACATCATTTTAGCAACTTCAATTTCCCTTTCTGAAAAATCCTTAAGAGCATTCTTTTCTTTTAATTTTGTTTTGCTGCCTTCTGTAATTCTTTGCACAAGTTTTTTAGCTACACTTGAAGGAAGCATTATAGAACCCTTATAAGCATCATTTATTGCCTTAATAAGTTCATCTCCCTCAATATCCTTTAATATGTATCCTATAGCTCCATAATTTAGAGCCTGAACTATATATTCTGTGTCGTTAAAGGTAGTTAGCATTAAAACAATAATATTTGGGTAAATACTTTTTAATATCTTAGTACATTTAACCCCGTCCATTATAGGCATCCGTATATCCATAAGTACTAAATCCGGTACCTTTTCCATGCAAAATTCAAGTACCTTTTCTCCGTTGCTAACTGTCCCTACTACTTTAATATTATCTTCTAATTCTAGTATTGTCTTTAGTCCATCCCGCATTAGAGTTTGGTCATCGGCTATTAGAACCTTTATATTTTCCATAATCCATCTCCATAAAAATATTTTTATTCCTTATAAACTATTGGCAATATTATATATATTCCAAAGCCTTCACCTGATTTTGAGGATATATCAATACTTCCATGAAGTTCCAATATTCTTTCCTTCATAGCTCTTAATCCAAAACCCATGGTAACAATATCAGCTCCTGTTCCATTATCTTCTAATGAAAAGTATATTTTCCCATGTTTTTGTTGCAGTTTAAACAGAATAGCACTGCTTTTGCCATGCTTAATTCCATTTGTAATTCCTTCCATAAAAGCTGATAGAATAACTTTTTCTTGCTGGACTTTTAGCACAATATTTTCATCAATTTGCGATTTAATCACAATCCCCATATGCTTTTGTGATTCTGAAATAATTGACTGAATTTCAGAATAAAAGTCAATTATTTCTTCACCATTTTCAAGAACCCTAACCGAACTTCTAATATCATTAAGCCCCTTTCTAACCTGAGTCTGGGCTAAATTAAGCTTTTCACTGGCAAGTTCAACATCTTTCTTCATAAGTCTCTTTGAAGCTTCCATTTCAACCAAAACCGTAGTAAGAGTATGTCCAACAGTATCATGGATTTCTCTAGCTATCCTGTTTCTTTCCTTTAATGCAGTCATAGTCTCTACTCTTTCATAGGCTATTTTAAGGTCATTGTACATTAAATCCTTTTCAAGTTTTTTAACCGTAATATCTTTTAATGCCTTGGCTATAACCTTGTTTTGTCTTAAAAGGTAATTAATAAGGAAAAATATTATGTATACTACAATAAAAATAGCTAGACTAAACAATAAGGCAGCAACTGCCTCACCATTATCGTGATCTAACTTTTTTAATATTGAAATACTTGAAATTATGTATAAGGTAATGAATGCTGCTATACCAGCCCTTAACCTCTGATTTAAAACTATATCAGCCAAAATAAAAAGATATAATACTATAGATATTAATGTTAAATCTAATTCACTGATAAAAAATATTAAACCTACTTCTAAAAAATATACCATTAGAATTATAATTTTATATTTTATGGACTCCTTGACTCTACTAGGAAAATCATATAGGAAAAAAGTATTTAATGAATAAAAGGATATTAATAAAAAATATAAAGTCATTAAATTCAGCCATCTTGCATTATTGCATATACAATTAATAAGCATAACCAGTGTAAATACACAATAATTTATAGCTATTACAGTACTTTTTGCTTTATCTTTCATAATATTTTCCCCCAAAGGTGCATATCTGTAAATATTAATACCATTTTCCCTCATGTTTACATTATTGCATAAATAGTTCTTCAATTACAAGGAAGGGGTAATTAGTTAAGAGTTAAGAGTTAAGAGTTAAAAGTTAAAAAACGTACAAAGATTTTAGAAAATCTTTGTACGTTTCCTTTACATTATCATATCAATTAAATACTCTTATAAGAGTATTTTTACCTTTTTCTGTTATATTCCAAAGTCCAATTTCTATATTACTTTTACCATCGCAGCAACTGCTTTTGCTCTTTTTAGTACTTGGTATGCAGTCACTACAACAATCACAACTTGAAGCTCCATTCATATTATCCTTTTCAATATATCCCATGTTTTGAAGTTGGATTATCATATCTTCTACCATCGACTCATCAACCCCAAGTTCCTCTGCCATAGAGCTATTTGAATACAAACCTCCTTTAGACAACCTTTGCAATATTTTCATTAACATTCTCATCAACCCTTTCTGTTAGTCATTTAATTTAATTTAATTTATAATAATGAATTTCATTATCAATGGAAGGCTTTAATTAAAACCTAAAAGCCTTCCACCTTGATATACTAAAACTGCGAAAACCCATGCAATTGTGCATGTATAAATTACAACAATAATAGCCCATTTACCTGAATTCGTTTCTCTTTTTATTGCACCAATAGTTGCAACGCATGGTACATAAAGAAGTGTAAATACCATAAATGATAGTGCCGAAAGAGGAGTATATGCGTTATGAACTGCAGCTATAAGTTTAGTACCCTCACCCACTCCATATATTGTGGCCATGGTTCCTACTACCGCCTCTTTTGCCACAAATCCAGTTATAAGTGCTATACCTGCCTGCCATGTTCCAAATCCCGCTGGACCAAATACAGGCGCTATAAATGCACCAATTATACCAACCAAACTATTTCTAGAACCCGGTTCAACTCCAAAGGGAAGATTGGAAAGAACCCAAACAACTATTACCGCCCCTAATATAACCGTTCCAGCTTTTTTTACAAAAACTCCTGCTTTTTCCCACATATGAATCAATATACCTTTAACTGTAGGGATGCGGTATGGTGGTAATTCCATTATAAAATATGACTCTTCACCTTTAAATACTGTAGTGCTTAAAAACTTACCAACTGCTATTGAAACAGCAATTCCTAAAACATAAAGTCCAAATACAACAACTCCGCTTGCATCAAAAATTCCAACTTTTATTTTTGAAAAGAAGGCACTTGCAAATACAGCATAAATTGCAAGTCTTGCAGTACACGACATAAATGGGCTTATTAAAATTGCTATCATTCTATCTTTCTTACTTTCCAAAGTTCTTGTAGACATTACTCCTGCCACATTGCAGCCCGTACCTATTATAAGGGATACAGCTGTTTTTCCATGAAGGCCAACTGCATTCATGAGCCTGTCCATAACATAAGCTGCTCTTGCCATATACCCAGTATCTTCAAGTATTGATATCAATAGATACATTAAAAAAATCATTGGTGTAAACCCTATTACTGAACCAAGTCCATTTATAAGCCCATCCTCCAAAAATGAACTAAGCAAATGGGGTGCACCTAAATAGGCTAAATTATTTGAAGACCAAGAACCTAAAGAATCAAAAACATTAGTTACTAAACCATTTAAGATGTTATTTCCTATAGTCATAGTTATTTGATACATTAAGAACATTATAATTGCAAAAATCGGTATACCGAGCCATTTATTAGTTACTACAGCATCAATTTTATCTGATACATTTTTTTGCTCCCGTTTGCTTTATCTCGTTTTACAGCTTGTTTTACTACACTACCTATAAATTCATATCGTTTATCTACTATGTATGCGTCAACATCATAACCAATTGATTTTTCCAATATTTCCTTACTATTTTTTAATTGATTCTCTACTTTTGCAGCATTCTCTATGCCATGTACATATTTATTTATAAATTCATCATTTTCCAATAATTTTATAGCCAGCCAGAAAGGCGGGTATTCTAATTTTAGATTATTTCCATGAAAAGCACTTTCTATTTTTGAAACCTGATTTGCTACATCTGTTCCATAATCAATTTTGTATTTATCTACTCTATCATCTTCCTTAGCTTCACCTAAGGTTATTGCTGCTTTTATAAGTGCCTTAACGCCAAGACCTTTGGTGGCCGTAGTTGGAATAACTGGAATATTTAAAAGTGTTGCTAATTTATTAACTTGTATTTCTATTTTTTTATTTTCTGCTTCATCCATCATATTTAATGCTAATATAACCTTTGCTCCAGTTTCTAGAATCTGCGTTGTTAAATATAAATTTCTCTCAATGTTGCTTGCATCAATTACATTTATTACTACATCTGGATTATCCTTTAGTATAAAGTCACGTGCCACTACCTCATCTTCAGAATAAGCGCCCAAACTATATGTACCAGGTAAATCAACCACAGTAATATCTCTTCCGTCTGATGTGAATTTACCCTCTTTTTTTCAACTGTTACCCCTGGCCAATTTCCAACATGTTGCCTGGCGCCTGTCAATTCATTAAATAAGCTTGTCTTACCGCAATTCGGATTACCCGCTAAAGCAAATACTAAATTTTTATTCATTATTACCTCCAAGTATTTATTATTAAACTTCTCGTGCCATTACTTTTTGAGCCATAGCTCTTCCTAGAACTAACCTTGATTCCCCTACTCTAATTAGCATAGGACCTGACTCATTATTTATAATTTCAACTACAGCGCCTTTATTAAAACCCATCTCCATAAGCCTTTTACATATTGATTCGGTTCCAACTACCCTATCAATTTCAGCTAATTTGCCAATGCTTATAAAATTTAACGGCATATAAGTTTTATCCATAATAGACCTCCATTTTTCATAAAATAAATTTTACAGCAATTCTACAATTATGTCCCTAGCCTCTTTTTTTCTCAGACTTAAATTATATCCTCTTAGTTGAAGTTCAATTGGATCTCCCATAGGTGCTTTTCCTGATACTAATATTTCTGTTCCTCTAACAATACCCATATCCATTATTCTTCGTCTAGTCTTACTTTTTGGATCTATTCTAATTACTTTTGCTTTGAAGTTGATTTGTACTTCATCTAATCCTAATTCATTTGTCATAACATCACCACCTCAATATTTTTACGCTTTCTTAATAATGATTATCATTCTCGTTAATATAATACAATAAGCCTTATACATTGTCAATATATATTACATCTGGTTTTTATCCATATGTTGATATGCCTCCGGTTTAAACACTATGTTCCCGGAGTCATAACATCAATTATTTTTTTACTGCCTAGTGTCTGGTTCTTATATACCGCTGAGAAGATATTGCATTATAGAATCAGTACAATTCTGTTAGCCTGCTTGCTTGGAATTGTTCTAACTATAATTCTAATGCTAGTGCTTCACAAACTTATGGGTTCATGGTCTAAAGGATTGTACAAATATTCAGAAGCACAGGAAAAAGAATAAATAAATGCATAAAAATGGGACAGAATCTGTTTTGAAAATCTATCCCATTTTTTCGTTTTAAATAACAGTTACCTCCGTCATACATAAGCGTTAATCTATGGAGTTTAAAAATTTCACATATCTTATTTGATCTCTATTATCTATAAAAACTCTATCAACAATTTTAAAACCATTACATTCATAGAAATTTCGTAACCTAGGTCTAAACGTACCACAATTTAACCTCAAGCTATTAATATCACGATTTTTGCATATTGACTCCGCCGATTTAATCAGTTTACTTCCATAGCCTTTTTTCGCATTTCTCCCTGCATACAGCTAGTTTATGTAAAATTCCAGATTCATTTTCTTTTAAGTTACCCCAAAAAGAGGGTCATACCATTGTAGAATATATGCTCCTATTAATTTCTCGTTTTCATAACACAATTTCATATCTTGAATACTATATTTCTTTAATAATTCTTCACTGGTTAAATCTTGTAACTTCCACATTTGCTTGTTTATATAATTAAGCCATGCAGCCGAATCCCTTAGCACATTTGAAAATATTTCAATACTTTCATGTGTTACCTCCATTACTTCCAATTTCAACCCTCTTCTCTATATTGTTTTTATCTAGCCTAAATTCAAATTATTTTCATACAGTTACTTTGTTGCTATATGTATAATATTGTTATTATTTTATATAATTTAAAGTAGATTTTATTAGCTTTTGATGATACATCACGTGTCAAGAAATCACTATTTGGGAAGCTCTTTATCAAGTAAAACAAAAAAGTGTTTGATAGTTTCTTTATCTTTTGAACTTCCATATAAGTTAACACTAAAAGTAATACTGTCATTAAAACTTGATAAAGCTAACTGAAAATGTGGTTTATACTTAATTGATCCACACATAAATGCTTCATCTATTGATACACCTTCAAATAGAAGCTTTTGGCAATCCAATATTCCTATGTTAGTCATACAAATTAAAGGATTTTTAAGAGCTCTTTCCACTAAATTATTACTGATTTTATAATTGAAAATTCCGAAAATTATTGAAAGCTTTATAAATGCATTTAAGCCAATAAATTTACTTTTTTTCAAATTCATATCTTTATTAACTTTCATAACTGTATCATAAAAGTTATCATTAATATTATAATTGATGTGAGTTATAGCAGTAGAAGAAAGGTTACACAGTGTATCAATATTTCTATCTTTTAAATTTCTCCGCATATCAACCATTATTGGAATATTAAGATCGCTCCTAGAATCTAAACCTAGCATATTATAAAGAACTCTATAATATGCTGATAAAACCACATCGTTTAATGTAACATTATATTTTTTATAATATGCTTTAATTATTAGGTACCTTTCTTTAGGTATTTTACGAGTTAATATAAAAGGCTTAGTTTCTTTTTCTCCACTCATTGGGAATTTATATGAACCATTTTTATTACTTTCTTTATTTTGAAATGCAAATGCCATTACCTTATCTTCTAATTTAAATTGATCATTAATTATTTTCGAGCTTCTATCTCCATTAATTGTATAATTCGGTGAATAACTAGAGTCCTTAACAAGTTTTGAATACAAATCACTTAACAAATACAAATACTCCTTAAAGTCAGCTGCATCGCAAACCATATGATTCATAATTATGGCTAATGAATCTTTGCATGAGGTTAATAGACATGCTTTCATTTGAGGAGCAGAAAATTCATTTGTTTTCGATGTTATAAAGCAATTAAATTCAACTTCCTTATCGGTAAAAATTATTACATCTTCATATCTTGATGCATCTACCCTTTCCCAATAAGGACGTCCTTTATCAGTTACATAGATACTTCCAAGGATGGGTACCACATCTAACATTAAAACTATTGCTTTTTTAATAATATCTTTATTGATCTTCCCCCCGAAGTTTATTACACAATGAAGTTGGTGATCATTAAATTTAGTAGTCTCAAATAAAAATTGAACTTGATCAAAAATTTCAGCATTATATCTCACTACATTTTCCCCCTAATAGCTTAATTGATTTCATTCAACTATAATTGAAAATAAGGTGAGTTTCATTAACATATGTTAATCTCTACTTCAAACTTTCCTACGTATTCTACTTAATGTTACTGGCGTTATTCCAAGATATGAAGCTATATGATACTGTGATATTCTATTTTCAAAAGTTGGATATTTATTAATAAAATTGTTATACCTAGTTTCTGCATCCTCCGTAAGAAATTCAATTTCTCTCTTTTCTTTTTCCAAATAAAGCAGTTCAGCATATTTTCCACTGATAGTTTGCCAGCAAAAATGACTAGATAATAGTTCATTATAATCTAGTAATGATATATATAATAAATTACTATCCTCCAAGGTTTGAAAATAAAATCTGGATTTGGTATTTTCTAAAAAAGAGCTATATGAAGAAAGAAGACAGTTTTCTTCTCTAATAGCCAGTGTTCTTTCAACACCAGATTCAGTGTTATAAAATACTCGAAAGATACCTGATATGATGAATGCCATCTTGTCAGGAACATCCCCCGCATTTATAAGGTATTCATTTTTTTTCAATTTTAATGAATGTAGTTTTGTCAGTAGTTTATTTAGCTCATATTCCGGAATTTCGGAGAATTTACTAAGTGTACCATACAATTGTCTTAACCAAGCTTCATCTATTGATATCGTCATCCTGAGATTCCTCCAATATAATGTTTCATTATTTTAACTAATATTGGCTATTATATTATTACATTTCAATCAAACTACTTGAAATTACAGCCTTTTGACCATTATGTTGCCTCTCATTTTCTTCCATAAATTAATCCGATATTGCCTAACATGGAAGGTATTTTTAATATTCCAGGAATAAATTTTTCATTTTCTGATTTTACAAAGGTTATTTCTGATATGCCTTCTGATTTTAATTCTTCCACAAACTCCTCCATATCTCCATACAGGTTTTCCAGCAGAAACAAATCATGAAAGGCAAATACGCCGCCTTTCTTAAGGGTTCTAAGTGCTTCCTTGACTACTAGTCTTTTATCCGGCTGACTTTTCACTTCATGGAACACGAAGTTGCTGACCGCCGCATCAAAACACTCGTTCGGGAACGACAAAGAAGCTGCGTCTCCCTTCATGAAGGTAATTCGTTCCTTAACCCCTTCAGCAGATGCATTGGATTCGCACTGTTCCTTTGCATAATTCCATATTGTTCCCCAATAATCTATTCCGGTGAGCATAGCTTTGGGATATTTTTTTGCTGCCTTGATTGTCATTGCTCCGCTTCCACATCCAATATCTATCAATGTTCCTTCTCCATCCCATTCCAAATGTTCCAGAACAAAATCCAATACTTTGGATGACACCTGCCCTCCTGTATAGGAAAATAAATAGTGGCATATACTCATATAAACTGTTACTACTAGCAAAACTGTTGCAATTATTAAAAGTAGAATTCGTACAGTCCACAAAATGCCCTCTGACCAATTCATCATAAATGTAAATGGGCAGAAACTTATGCTACTTATAAATATCAACACAATGGATGCAACACCCCATAAACACATCATACTGTCTGAAACCCAGTTTCCATAGTTCAATTTATTATTCATTGCTGTTTCCTCCTTCATTCTCCTGTGTCGGATGATCCAATAAGTTATATTAACCTTTACTGTGTTTCAATATCATAACTTATTATTAATGAGTCCTAAAAAAAGTTACTCTCATATGAATCATTCATTTCTTACATTTAAAATACACTATAGACTGAACATTGTATATCTCAACCGTGGTATAAAGCTCCTTAAGTTTATTTTGTAGCTGCCCTTTTGTCTGAAAAGGTGCCGTAAAATAGCCCTTTGGAACATAAATATGATTTATAAACCAGTCAGTTACTCGGTTTTCATCTTTTATATAGAAACACCCACAAAATGTTCCACCTATTTTTAAAACTCTTACTATTTCCATAAATGCATTTTCCTTATTAGGAAAAACGTGAAACCCGTTCATGGATAAAACTATATCGAATGTCCCATCTTTAAATTGCATATTTCCCACATCACCATTAGTGCAACTGATATTCTGAATGTTATTATTTTTAAATCGCTGTTTAGCTCTCTCCATCATATCCTCAGAGTAATCAAGGCAAGTAATGTCAGCATTTTTCATCTTTTTATATTTTTCACAAGTAAAAACTGCAGTTCCCACTGGGACATCGAGAAGTTTTCCTTCAAATTTATCTGGAATAAAAGACAGTACCTTTGACACATATCCCATATCTTTAAATCCCCAAATCATGCGAACCCCAAGCTTTGCCCACCATTTATTCAATGTAAGAATATCATCATACTTATTCGCTGCTCCCTGATAGGCTTTTTTTATGCTTTTTTCTGTTTCCATGAAATCTCCTTCTTTCTCTAATCCACATAATCCATCTCTGGTTTGTATTCAATAATAGCCTTACTATCCCTAGTCACATTAAGAATACACTTCCTGCATTTCTATTTTCTACAATAGTGAACCAAAATTAAAAAACAGCCATCCATCAAAAAAACATTATTTATTTGTACTATATTTCAATGTCTCCTTTTTCATTTTCATTTGAAAATCCTCAATAGAAATATATTTGGATTTATATAGCAAAATGGTTTCGTTACGTATTATAATTAATACTCCTACCACATTAAATAATTTAAAATTGCAAAGCATATCCCTGCAATAACAATGGACACAAATACTGACATTACACTCCCCTTTAAGAAACCAATAAAATGGAATTTATAATCTTTGTAAGCTTTATTTCCCTCACTACCAGGAAGTACAATAAACTTCGGCTACCAAGTACAAAAAATAAGCCAGTCCATCACGATTAAATCAAATATATTCCAACACATACATACTGTAAATATATGACTAAAAATTACCCAATAGCTGACTGAATTTTCACGATAAGTATATACTCCACTCCAAAATATAAAAGCTAGGATTAAAATAATCATTATTATTTGAAATATATATGCGTTTTTTCTATTTGTAAATGTAGGAAGATCAATAACCTCCTGTAGTTCCTTGGGATAATCATGTAGAATTAAATATGGAAAATAAATTTCAATAATTATGATCGTACTACACCACATAATTGTCCAAATTAATCCATGTATCAATGCTGTTTCCAAGTTCACTAATATACACATCCTTTAATTTGAGTAACATTTCCTTGAGTTAGCAATGAGTGATTTTCCATATTTTTATTTCCCTCTTAATGGTTTCTTATGTAATACAATCTTCACTCCTTAATCAGATATTGTTCTAACCTGTCCCAGTTGGGTGTAGGAATATCTGCTTTTTTCTTAAGTTTATCAAATTCATCACTTAGGAAGTTCATCTCACCAATCGCTGACATGGCATGATCACTGGCTGCAAGTTTTCCAAATGGCGTAGCAGACATTATTTTTAGCATCCAATAGAACTGTCTACGTTTGATTTTTATATAGTATTCATCTTTTTTTGGTTCAATATGATAACCACAGGCTTTAACCACTTCATATCCTTCTGCAATTGCATCTATGGTTAAATTGAGCATTTCTCTATTTTTTGAAACCCTCTTTAAATTTCCATTTGCCCAATGTGTAACATAGACAATAGGCTCTATAAGAGCAACATGACTTTTCAGCCATGCATCTATATTCTTGCTGTAATGCGGCTTAAGCCCAGTATTATCAAAAATATTTTCAATAACATTTCTATATGAATTATCCTCATTGAGGCCACCTATAGAAATTGATGTCTTCCAAAAATGTATACTGATAATCTTTCCGTTTTCTTTTCTACCTCCACTTTCTTGAAAAGCAAAGAGAACTGTGGGATGAGCCCTCGAATTCTCTTGAATCTTTTCATAAGTTTCATCTGCATTTGGATTATTGCCAACTAGAATATAAAGTTTGCATTTATTATTAGAAGAAAGACTTGGAAGTACATTGTCAATCTGAGTCCGTTGCATGGCAACAAAAACCGTATCATAATAATCATTGTTACCAAAATCATCTACAACATTGATACGGGTTGCTGTGGTCTTTATCTGTACATAGTGTCTTATTATAAGTCCCCTTTCTTTGAGGTCATTATATCGTTTTGCTCTAGCAAGAATCGTTACATCATGTCCAGCTTTATCCAGTTCATAAGCAAGATAACTGCCTATAACTCCAGCTCCATAAACAAGTATTTTCATTTTGTATTTGTCTCCTTTCCATACTTCAATTGATAAAGATATTCATTCTCATTTTTTAATATATTATAGCACTACATTTTAGAAATGTAAATATTGTAAATCTTATACTTATATTAAGTTTACATGATCCTCCAGTGAACTATTATGTTTTAGTTCAAAAAAAATAGGACCAAAGATGGTCCTTTCTTTTCCATAATAATTGTGGATATTCTAGCTGAAACAAATATAATTATGAGAAGTATCTACAGAGCAAGTTGAAAAGCTTTTTATTTTTTTATCGCAATAATAACACCATCACCAATAGGCAGCAGTGTGCTTTCAAGTTGCTTACAATTGATAATTAATTCATTAAATTGCTCAATTGGTTTAATCAACGTCTGCCATTTTTCCTCTAAATCCAATACAGGGAAAAGAGTGTCTTCTGCTATTAGTAGTCCTCCACTTTTTAAAATTCTCAGGCATTTCGTTAAATAATAAAGGATATAAATTCTTATCTACATCCTGAAATATTAGGTCATATTCTTCTCTAATATCTGGAATTATCTTTCTTGCATCACCAATCTTCATTTCAATAAAATCTTCTACTCCTGCATTAATAAAATTCACTTTGGCCTGAGATGCAACTTTTTCATCATATTCAATTGTAGTTATTTTTCCACCATACCCTTTTACTACCTGAGCCATTGATGTAGTTGAATATCCTATACTTGTACCTATTTCTAGAATTCTTTTTGGTTTTGTAATTTGAATTATTAATTTTAAGAACCTTGCAACATCATCATCAACAACAGGTATAAAATCTTTTAGCTGTGTTTTATCAATAAACTCCTGTCTAGTTAATTCGTCATTTTGTTTATATAGACCGTTAATATATAAGTTAATTTTATCAAAATCCATAATATATTTCTCCTCTACTTAACATCTTTCATTTGTTTTACAAGTTTTTCTGAACATATAAGAAATGCATTTATATCTGTGTCTTCCATATTTGATATTGAATTAAATAAGAATTTACTGCTTGCCTGCTTATCTATTGAATTAATTAAAGTTCTCCCTTCCTGTGTTAAAACAACTCTGCTTATCCTCTTATCATTGCTATCCTTTACCCGCTTCACAAGCCCTTTGTTTTCAAGCCTTGTTATCCTTTCAGATACTGTATTTTGCAGATTATTGATATTCTTAGCTATTTCCCCCACTGTAGGTGCATTAACTTCATCATTAATATCTAGCATAAGTTCATCTAATTCTATGAGTAAATGAAATTGTTCTAAACTCAACTCATATTTCTGCGCTAACTCATGATACTTTCCATGTATAAGCCTATCTATTTCGTTTTTATATTTAATTATCATTTGTATTTTTTCTTCTTTATTCATATATACCTCCTTATAATAAATCGTGTAACGATTATATCGTCACACGATTTATTATACTACTTAGGATAACGCTGTCAAGAATATAATGGTATAATTTATTTTTTCCTTATTTGTCTTGGTGAAATATTCTTATATTTTTTGAATAATCTGCTGAAGTAGTTAGTGTCATTAAAACCGCAGTGCAAGGCTACTTCTGTTATGTTATAGTCAGTATCCTTTAAAAGAGATATTGCTTTTTCAATTCTTAAATTGTTAATATAGTTTATAGCCGAAATGCCGGTGATTTCTTTAAAAACCCTGCAAAAGTGGTAATTACTCATATTTGCCATAGCAGCCAGTTTACTAATACTTTGATACTCACAAAAATTACTTTCTATATATTTAATTATAGAAGTGAAGCGCCTTAGATTGTTTACTTTAGAGTCTAACTCTTTCTGCGAAAAGATTTTTGTTACATATTTTCTAATCAATATAACTATTAATTCATATATTGATGATTTTATAGCAAGTTCAAAACCAATTTTTTTGCTTAGGTATTCCTGTATAATATTATTGATACATTTTAAAGTTGCCTCATCGTCTCTTATTAAATGTTGAAACAAAATTAAGTTTTGCGATAGAGGAATCATAAATTTAGTTTGACAAGAATCAATTTGATTGCTGAAAAGAAATGATAAATCAACTCTTATAGCATAGTAATCTAAATTATTGGATAAGTTTTCGCAACAATGCAATTCATTTCCGTTTATAATTATTAAATCTCCAGGTAAAACATCTATAGATTCCGAATTACATTTCATTAGTGCTTTGCCAGATGCAAAGTAGAAAAATTGAAGATGTTCATGCCAGTGTGTTCTAAAAACAGTACCTGGTGTGTTATGTTTTTTTTCAAATACATCTACAAAAAAGTTCTCGTTTGGCATTTTCTTATAAAAATACGTTGAATAATCTCTCATAGTTCTCCTTTATAAAGCAATATAGTACTAATAATAAGCAATATAATTCATGAAATTGCAAACCTTTACTGATATTATATATTTTAAAGGGTTAGTTTTCAATATCAATAATATGCTATTAATTTAGGAGATGACCAATTAAATATGAAAATAACTAATAATAATGGTACTTATGAAAATAAAAGGATGATTTTATTTGTTGTGGTATCTATGTCTTTTATATCTTGTCTTGATATGAGTATAGTAAATGTGGCTCTTCCTATCATGGCAAAAAAACTTTTTGTGAGTATGGCAAGCGTAGAACTTGTGGTAGTTAGTTACATCATGGCTATTTGCTCTGTGATACTAATATTCGGAAGATTGGGTGATATAAAAGGTATAACGAGAGTTTTTAAATTTGGTATAATACTTTTTACCCTTGCTTCCTTAATGTGTGGAATTTCAAATTCACTTTCAAGTCTTGTAGTTTTTAGAATAATTCAAGGTATAGGTGCAGCTGCATATATGGCAAATAATCAAGGTATAATTACACAGGTATTTTTACCTAAAGAAAGGGGAAAAGCACTTGGAATCCTAGCATCTGCTGTAGCACTGGGATCAATGATAGGACCACCTTTAGGTGGATTTATTATTAGTATCTTAAGTTGGAACTATATTTTCTTTGTAAATGTTCCAATAGGAATTTTAGCATTTACATTAAGTTTAAAAATACTTCCAAATGTGATAAGCAAAAATGAAAAAATAGATGTTAAAGGTGCAGTTTTATTTTTTATGGTAGTTGTATTTTTGTTTAGTGCATTAATTGGAGAGCAAACAACAGGTAATTTAAGTTTCCCTATTATAATTAGATTTATAGCCGCAGTTATCAGCTTTGCATTATTTATTGTAGTGGAGAAAAAAATAGATATTCCACTTTTAAAACTGGAGATATTTAAGAATAAATTGTTTTCTCTGAGTTTATGGTGTGCATTTCTATGTTTTGTATGTATAAGTGCATCTGGCATTATAATACCCTTCTATCTTGAGGATTCACTTAAGCTAGATTCAAAAATGGCAGGTTTAATTATGATGGTACAACCTTTAATTGTATCTATAGTTTCGCCATTTAGTGGAAGCTTATCAGATAAAATTGGTTCAAAATTGCTCACACTACTTGGACTAATCTTTACAGCAGTTGGTTTCTTCTTAATGTCATTTTTAGATGTAAAGTCCCCAATATCTTTCATGATTTTATTTGTTGCAGTTATTGCACTTGGAAACGGGATATTCCAGCCATCAAACAATTCCTTGATTATGTCATCCGTGGATAAAAACAAGCTTGGTATAGCTGGAAGTGTAAATTCTTTAGTGAGAAATTTAGGTCAAATTGTTGGAGTTACACTTGCCACTTCTGTTTTATATAATTCCATGAGTAACAAAATAGGTTATAGAGTTGTTGACTATATCTCTGGTAGAGATGATATTTTCATATATGGAATGAGATGTGTATATATTGTCTTAGTGATTTTATGTATTCTTGGTGCTGTGTTTACTGGTTTTAGATTGTATAGTGATAGAAAAACATTTGGTAATACAGGATGTTCACAAAGTTACAAAAATAATAGATTATAATTATATAGAGGCTTCCCCAAAAATCATTAACTCTCAATTCTCAATTTTTAATTCTTAACTTTCTTATTTCTAGGGCAGCCTCTATTTACCCGAATATTATACCGATTAAAGCTGCAACTATTAATATAACATTGGTAGATACCCGTCTTGATATTGCAAGTATGGCACTTACTACAGCAATAGCTATCATGCCTATATCCATTCCATTGCTTCGAAACATCCCAGCTAAAACTATTACACTAAAACTAGCTATGACAAGCACAACCCCATCAAGGAGACCTTGTGTTGCAGGATGATTAGCAATGCGTTTATAACAATGTTGCACAATTAAAATTAGTAGAGGTGGTAAAAGCAGCGCAATACATGCCATTACTGCTCCTGGTATTCCATCAACTAAATAGCATAAACTTACCACCCAAAGTCCATTAGGTCCAGGGGTAATTTGCCCGATTGACAATGCTTCAGTAAACTGTTTTTCACTAGCCCACCCTTTGACAATAAAATCAGTGTGCAAACTAGGCAAAGGCCCAAACCCTCCTGTAGAAAATAAAATTGATTTAAGTACAACCCAAAAGAAGATAATCCCATTCATCGGCTAAGCCTCCTGAGGTTTTCTAGAAATATACCAATACGTAGCTGCGCCGCACAATCCACCCAAAAGATATAATACAATTACAGAGGGATTTAGAAGTACATATATAATTCCACTACCTATTAATATCCCAAGTGTTATACCAAAAGCCAATGGCCCACGTTTTCGATTTTTGCAATGATAGGTTTTACATTTCTCCAGTTAGTTGCTAATGCAATACCGAAAATAGCTGCAAATACTGTATGCAATGCAGAGTGTACCCTTGAAAATTTACTAACATTGGCGTATATAATAGATATTCCAACAGTAATTGTGGCACTGGGCAGTATAAGTCCTATTAATGATACAACTATCCCTACCCAGCCAGCCAACTTTTTACCTATAAGTATGGTATATGCAATAATGTTCATGCCAGGTGTAATTTGACACATTCCTATGATGTTAGCGTACTCTTCAGCTGTTATCCATTTATGCTTATAAATAAAGTTTTCTTGAATAAGATATTGAGTAGTTGCGCCACCACCAAATGATGTAGCACCAATTTTTATCCACGTAATGAATAGCCGGGCAATGGTGAAAGTGTCAGATTCAGTAGATTTTCCATGGCTCATGGCTTTAATTTCATCTTTATTATTGTGATTATATAATAATTCTTTATCCTTTTTCATTTGCTTTCCCCCATTTTAGTTTAATTCGTCCTAAATACAATTACGTTATACTATATAATGCTATCATTACTGGAGGTATATTGGAATAGTTTTCCACAAATACAGTGAAAAATTGATAAATATCGAAACGAATGGAACTCAATAAGGATATGAACTAGCAAAGTATTCGCTAGTTCATATCCTTATTTTTTTAACATACAATAATAATTAAATCTTGAATTTTGAAACAATAGTTTTAAGCTCTTCAGATATTTCTTTAGTATTACCAGCAACAGTGGTTACGTCATTTGCTGTTTGCGAAATGATGGATGTTTTATTGGCAATGTTAACAGTGCCTGTAGCCATTTCATTGTTGGCAGTTGATATTTGATCTATCACATTAATCATAATGTGAAGAGATGAACTTACCTCTTGAGCTTTACTACTAAAATCATTCACAAGATTTTCAAAATAATCTGCATCTTTATAATATTGTTCTCCAGTTTCAACCATGCTTGCATAATCGGCTATTACGGTTGAATCTATGAAATCTAATGCATCTTGTGAATTGTTCTTCAAATTGTCCACACAAGATACTACTATTTTAGTTATTTCTTGAATTTCACTAGTAATATTTGATGAATTCTCAGCTAGTTGTCTAACCTCTTCGGCCACTACTGCAAATCCCTTCCCTGCTTCCCCTGCTCGTGCTGCTTCTATGGCAGCATTTAAAGCTAATAAATTTGTCTGAGATGAAATCTCAAAAATAGATTCAGTTAATTCATTAATTTTATTAACTGATTTTGATTGTTCTATTGATTGTTTTAAATTAGTATTTAGGGTATTTCTAATATCTTCAGTAGTCTTTTTTGAAGTAACTGCACTTTCTTTTAATTTCAATGCTCTTTTACTTATTTCACTTGAAGTTTCAGCGCCTTCTTGAGCTTTTTCTGATATAGTAGTGACCACTTTTTCTAATTTTTGAGAAGAAGTATTCATTTCATCAGAAGAAGCTGCAGTTTCCTCCATTCCAGCAGACAACTCTTCAGTAGTTGAGGATATATCCTGAATCTCATCACCTAAGTCCTTCATGTTCTTATTGGTTGTAGCAACTGAATTGTCTATTTTCTCAGACTGTTTAACGATAGTTTCAAAGATATTCCTAATTGATTTTTGCATTGTATTTAAAGAAGTCATAAGATCACCAGTTTCATCTCGTGTTCTCATTGCCTTTTCTGGTATTTCTTTTGAAAAATCTCCGGAAGCCATATTTTTCATGTACGTCACAGCTAGTTTTAAGGGCTTAGTAATGCTAAGGGAAAACAACAATATTATCAAACTAGATATAATTAGACTTACAATAATTACGAGAATTATTCCATTTCTAACACTGTTTATTTTTGACATATACTGTGATACAGGCATAAAGGATACAATATATAAATTGGTAGTATCGCTTTTAGTATAGGAAGCGATATTTCTTACACCATTAATAGTAAAATAGCCTATACCAGACTTATTAGCTTTTAATGCATTATAGAAAATCGGTACGTCGCCCTTTCCTTTGCTTAAGTCAAGTTTTAAAATCTGTGAAGAATTTTTCGAGGCAATTACCAGACCTGATGAATTAATTAAAAAGGTATTAATATTAGTATTAGAATTTGCATTAACAATGTTTTGACTTAATGTATTCAAATCTATGGATAAGAAACATCCGGCAAGTAACTGTTTAGTAGTATTATCTATAACTGGTGTTGAGACTAGGATAACAGGCTTTCCAGTTATAGGTGATGCTACAGCAGCATCAACAATAGGTTTAAGTGCCTTTTCCATAGGTTGCATCCCAAAAGAGCTGTCTATTTTCTCACCCACAGACTTTTCTCCAACACCGTCAGCAACTACAATATCATATTCTGAAGAAGCAGGAACTAGAAAAAACATATTTTCGTATAGTCCATTAGAATTTTTTAATTTGGCTCCTAAATTATCTGAAATACGATTTAATATTACTCCATTTGGCTGATGAGTCTTTGCAAATTCTTTAAAATAATCAACAGTTTCACTTTCATTTGTAATTGATGTAGCCAAGTTTATTTGATCTTTAAAAGCTAAATCAATATAATTTTTATTGTCACTGGCTGCACTGTTCAATGAGCTTTTTGCTGCACTCTCCAGTGAAGTGGATAGGGAGGTTACTGAATAAATTCCACTAATGACCAATGGTACAATAATGCATATCATTGCTACTACTAAAAATTTTAAAAATAAACTAAATTTTCTTTTCATTAAGTCATCTCCTAATATAGATAGTTCAAAGTACTTTGTAGAATTAATCTTTAAAAATTTATTTAAAGCATAAAATGCTGTAAATTATATAACAAACGAATAATCGTTCGTTAATTTATAAAAAATTATTTATTTATCTTACTTTAATTTAATAAAAAACATTTTAAAGTAATTAATACTAGACTGACTAATCATGAAATTATATAATTCACATCCTACTTAGAATTCATTACATAACATTTATCGATGATTTTTAATTATACTTAAGGGCAATCAGTATAACTTATTTTCCACTGTATTAATTTAAAACTAAGTATTTACGCATCATTATTGAAAATAGTTTGGAATAAATTTTCATAAATACAAAGAAGGTACATAGATTTAATTTTCATAAATTAAATCTATGTACCTTCTTTTAGACCCCTTTAATGTTCATTTATAAAATTACTTAATAACCCATGCCAATCATCTGGTTCAAATGTCTCTGGAATTGTATCCTCTCCAAATAAAAGATCTACTAAATATCTTGGTTTTTTACCACCTATATACATTGATTTAGAGCAAGAAACACAGTAAACAACAACATCTTCAACAGGCATTTCTCTAGCACGATTTTTCATTTTTTCCTTAACTTTATCAACAGGTAGAGAACCATAAAAGCTATCTCCACAACAAGTACCACTTGTTCTGGTTTTTTCTGGTTCTATCACAATGATATTCATTCTTTTCAGTAGTACTCTTACTGCATTATGTATTCTCTCCTGATCTCGAGTAGGGCACGCATCAAGTATTGTCATCTCCTTTCCATTATAATTGGGGAATGGGAATGTTTTTGTCTCAGCTAATACCTCCCAAAGTGAAATTGTTGTTATTCCTTCATATAGTTCCCTATACCGCCTGTCACAACCAGCACATACATTTATTATTTGTGTTCCCTTATCCAAATTTGGTTTATGCCTACAGCAAATTAAGTACTCATCTATACTACCTATATCACTATTTAAAAAATGTAGCACTTTTTTCCCTAACTCTGGTTTGTAAATCATTAAGGCACACCCAGGTGCAAATACTTTTTTCAAAACACTCGCCTGCCAATCAATTGAATTTTATAAACTAACTTTGCGTGCTGTTTTCCTAACAAATTCCTCAGAATTTACCACGTATCTTATATTAATTCCTTCACCTATTTTACCCAAGTCATCAAAAGCTTCTATCTTAAAATATAATCTTTTACCTTCTGTCTTTTGTAATAAAGCTTCAGCTCTAACCTTTACTCCAATAGGTGTTGCCCTTATGTGCTTAACATTAATCTCTATGCCAACTGTGGTAAAACCCTCAGGTAATTGATCCTTAACACAATTAGTTGATGCATTCTCCATAAGCGCTATCATAGCAGGAGTAGCATATACCTCTAAAGCTCCAGATCCATGAGCCTTCGCTGTATCACTGCTTCCTACCGTCATCTCAACCTCAAATTTCAACCCTACCTCTAAATTAACTTCCATCTCCATCACTCCACTCTCTATAAAGTCTTTTAACTTTTAACTCTTAACTTGTGTAGGTTTCTTTATTAAACTCTTTTAAAAAGTTTACCATAAACTCATGTCTTTCCTCTGCCATAACTTTTCCCGTTTTTGTGTTCATTAAATCCTTTAACAATAAAAGTTTTTCATAGAAATGATTGATACTTGTACCTTTATTATTTTTATAAGCTTCAAAACTCTTAAAATTCTCAGGCTTGATGTCAGGATTGTAAATTTCTCTACCTTTAAAGCCGCCATAAGCAAAGGTTCTAGCAATCCCTATAGCTCCTAGAGCATCTAATCTATCTGCATCTTGCACTATTTTTCCTTCAATAGTTTCTTGGCTAGAATCCGTAGTGCCACCTTTAAAAGACATAGTCCTAATAATCTTAGTTACCTTGTCAATATCTTTGCTTGGAACATCAAGAGATTTTAGCCACTCTCCAGCAAGTTTTGGTCCTATATCCACATTACCTTCATTAAACTTCCAATCTGCTATATCGTGTAGAAGTGCTGTAATTTCAACTATAAATAAATCTGCGTCTTCTTTTTCAGCAATATATTTAGCTGTTTTATAAACTCTTAATATATGCCAAAAGTCATGTCCGGTTGCTTCACCATCTAGCTTGTTCCTTGCATATTTTTTCGTCGCCTCTATAATTAAATTTTTATCCATTATTATCTATATCCTTTCATATATGAGTTAAATTAAACTTATAAATTTAAACTAAACTTTTAAATATTTCCATTCTCGTTTATTCATTCTTATCAAATACATCACTGACCTGGAAGCAAAGTCAAAGAATATGCCAGTCATTACTGCTAGCATTCCTATTCCTAGCCACTTGTTTAGCCCAAAGGATAAGAACACCCTGCAACTCCACAAACCAACAAAGGACGTAACCATAACGTATTTAATATCCCCTGCTGCTTTAAGCGTTGCCGAACAAATATTAAGAATAGCAAGCATGGGCTCAATTATACCAAAAGTATATATAAGCCCCATGGCTTCCTTTATTACAACCGGATCATTAGTATATATTGATGCCAGTTGCCTTGCAAAAATCACCATAAGCATACCTATTACAAAAGCAACTATCATTGTAATCTTAAGGCTTTCATATGCATAATGTTCCGCCTTTCTATACCTTCTCTCCCCAAGACTTTGTCCTACAAGAGTTGTATTTGCTATAGAGAAACCAAAGATAGGGAAAAACGCTAAAGAATTAACATTTATTGCAACTTGATAAGAGGCCATAGCTGTAGTTCCCATAGTTACAATTACAACTTCTAATATAAGAAATCCTCCCTGCATTACTGCTTGCTCAATAAATGCTGGAATACCTATATTTATAACTCTTTTCATTAGTTTAGGCATAATACTATAATCATCTTTTAAACTGAGATTAAGCTTAAGTCCTTTATGTGCATATAACACTGAAATTCTTAATATAACCGAAACTATCCTTGAAATTGTAACAGCCATAGCAGAGCCCTTTATTCCCATAGCTGGTATATGTAAATCCTGGACACCAAATATAAGCATTGTATTTAGGATAACATTCAAAATATTAACTAACCCTGTTATTATCATTGGAGTTTTAGTATCACCTGCACCTCTCATAGCTCCAGAGACAACTATATCAATAACAAAGAACGGTAGATTTATAAGTATTATGCTAAAATAACTAAATCCTAAATTAAATACCTTTATGTCTGCTCCTCCAAAAAACAATTTTAATATCGGTATGGCGAACAACTTACCGCTGACAGCTAAAAGTATACCAACTAGTGCTGCCATATATATGGATTGTATTAGAGTTCTTTTAGCTTCTTCTTTGTTGCCTTCTCCAATTACCCTGGCCACAATAACTGTAGTTCCCATAGAAAGACCAAAGAATACTGTCTGCAGAAATCCCATTAACATGTTAACCATTCCAACTGCAGCCACCGCATCTGTTCCAATTCTACCCATAAATATGATAGAAACCATTCCGACCATCATTTCAAGTATTTGTTCCATTATTGATGGCCATGCAAGTTGTATGATTTTCTTATCTGTTTTTTTATCTAGTCTAAACTTAAATTTCCTCATATGTTATCCTCAACTTCATATATTATGTAACAATAATATAATAACCCAAACCCTAAGTTATGTCATGTATTTTATAAAAAATTAAAGACTATCAGCTTAATAATCTATATCTAGCTGATAGTCTTTATTCTTTAGTTTTTATCTATTATTGGTATCCAAACTTCACTTTTATATTGATTGCTACTTGGATCTCCTGGATAATATACCTCCAGTTCTGGTCCATCTGCATGTTCATACTTAGTAGCTGGAAACCACTCTGCAAAGATTCTCTTCCAAACATCTTGAATTGCATTTGGCATTGAACCAATACTTTCAAATATGGCAAAGGTATTACTTTTAATATTAACAACATCATAGTTTTCTAAGCCATGAATATTATCCCCTTCTATTGCTATAATATAATCAAACTCGTTTGTTTCCATATTAAAATTATAACAAATACCCATAATACCTAATTTACCTTTATTTTTTTCCAATATTGAACGGCTACCATCCTTTTCAATTTCGTCCCAAAATCTAGGTATTATCTTGAAATTTTCACCATTGTTATTAGTAACATGGGTTTTTATGCCTGCAACCTTGAACTGTTCTTTTTTTACAATCTTATAATTCATTTTTTCTTCTCCCTTAACTATTATTTGAAAAGAGAGTGGCGGAAAAGCTTTAAGATTTTTTTTAGTTTTCCTAGCTTCTGATGGAGACATATTATGAAGTTTTTTAAAAGCTTTAGTAAATGCCTCTGGTGTTTCATACCCACATTTAAGTGCTATATCTATTATTTTATGTTTTGTTGAAACTACTTCTCTAACTGCAAGAGACAATCTTCTTTGTCTAATATACTCTCCCAATGTCATGCCTGTGAGTATATTGAAAATTCTCAGAAAATGAAATTTAGACAGATGTGCCTTTCTTGCCACATCCTCTGATGATATACTATTTTCTAAATTTTGTTCAATATATTCAAGGGCTTCGTTCATGTCTTTAATCCAATTCATATTCCATCCGCCTCTTTCCATATATTTATTATATTATTATAGAAAGAACAATTACTATCTTGAATTGCTTGTTATGGACAGACATATGATTATTTTTTACCCATATCTTTAGATTTTTCCGTACAAACCTTAACTGCCTCAAGTATACTTCCTCTAAACTTATTTTTCTCTAAGGAATACACAGCTTCGATTGTAGTTCCTCCTGGTGAGCAGACCTCGTCTTTAAGTTGTCCAGGATGTTTTCCAGTTTCAAGTACCATTTTTGCAGAACCAAGTACTGCTTGCGCTGCCATTTTATATGCTTTATCTCTTGGAAGTCCTTCAAGTACAGCGCCATCGGCCAGTGCTTCTATGAACATATATACAAATGCTGGAGATGAACCCGAAACTCCTGATACTACATCCATAAGTCTCTCCTCAACAACTTCGACCTTTCCAAAGGCTTTAAAAATTTGTTCTACTACTGCCATATCCTCTTCTTTTACATATTTATTTCTACTTAAAGCGCTCATTCCTTCTCCTACCATCGCAGGGGTATTGGGCATGCTTCTTATGAGTTTTATTTCTTTGCCAAAATAACCTTCTATTGTTTCACAGCTCACTCCTGCAGCAATAGAAACAATAATTGTACTCTGTCTTACGGATGTTTTTATTTTATCTATTACGTGCATATATTTGTTTGGCTTAACTGAAAGTATCAATATATCTGCAAATTCAGCCACCTTAAGATTGTCATTAGTAGTTATTACATTGAACTTTTCCTTTATGTACTGTAATGACGGATTGGATGGATTACTCACCATTATCCTCTGTGGCGCATATAGTTTTGATGTAACTATACCCCCAATCATTGCTTTTGCCATATTTCCGCATCCTATAAACCCAATATTTTTTGCCATTTTCTACCTCCAAATTTCTTTTTAATTAATTGTTCAATATTCTTAATTTATTGAAAAGTTTCTTATCACTATGATATAATTAATTCAATTATATCATAGTGATTTTTATATTTTACATGCAATTTAAAATTTAATTTACGAGAGGAAAAAGCTAGTTTGCTTTTGAAGGTTTATATATGAAAACAAGAGAAACACATTTAGAAAATGCAAAAACAATAGTTGTAAAGGTTGGTACATCAACCTTAACTCATGAGAGTGGTCTATTAAACTTCGATAGAATAGAAAAACTAGTACGACAATTATCTGATCTTCATAACCAAGGAAAAAATGTAATTTTAGTAACCTCTGGTGCTATTGGAGTTGGTGCTAATAAACTAGGGCTAAAATTAAAGCCACAAACAATTCCAGAAAAACAAGCAGCTGCAGCCATAGGTCAAGGAATACTACTTCACATTTACGAGAAATTTTTTTCTGAATATGGTCAAATTATTGCGCAAATACTACTAACAAAAGATGACATAACAAATAAAGCTAGATATAACAATGCAGTAAACTCTTTTAAGGAACTTTTAAGACATGGGGTAATCCCCATAGTAAATGAAAATGATGCAATCGCCGTTCATGAAATAAAAGTTGGGGATAATGATACTCTTTCTGCACTTGTTTCAACTATAGTAAATGCAGATCTTCTTATACTACTTTCAGATATTGACGGTTTATATGATTCAGATCCAAAGATAAATAGAAGTGCAAAACTTTTGACCTATATACCTGAAATTACAAAAAAAGTAGAAAGTTGTGCAGGTATATCTAAATCAAAACTTGGAACCGGTGGAATGTCCACCAAACTAAAAGCAGCTAAGATTGCGGTGGACAACGGTGTATCTATGATAATTGCAAATGGATCTAATGATACTATTATAAAAGACATACTATCAAATAAAGAAATTGGCACCCTGTTTTTAGGGAAAAATAAGGGAGGTGAACTTTAGTTAGCTTTAATACGCTGACTAAACTACAAATGGATATTAAAGAATATATTACCACTAAAGCTAAAAATGCTAAATTGGCAGCTAGAACTCTTGCTACCTGTAGCACAAACACCAAAAACAAAGCACTTATAAATATGGCTGAGGCTCTTACGTCTAATATAGACTCCATTTTAATGAAAAATAAAAAAGATATAGATAATGCAAAAAAAGATGGTAAAAACAAAGCCTTTATAGATAGACTAACCTTAAATACTGACAGAATAAAATCAATGGCAGATGGTCTTATAGATGTGTCAGTTCTTCCTGATCCAATAGGAGAAGGCGTGAAAATGTGGAACACCGTAGATGAACTGACTATTGATAAAATAAAAGTTCCTCTAGGTACAATAGGCATCATTTATGAGGCAAGACCAAACGTAACCGTGGATGCTGCTGCTATATGTATAAAAAGTGGTAATTCCGTTATTTTAAGAGGTGGAAGTGAAGCTATAAACTCCAATTTAGAAATATACAACACAATATATAAAGCTGCAATAAGTTCAGGATTACCAAAAGGCTGCATTGAATTTGTAGATAATACAGATAGGGAAGTAGTAAATATCTTAATGAAGCTAAACCAATACGTGGATGTTTTAATTCCAAGAGGTGGTGCTAGTTTAATTAAAAATGTAGTTAATAACTAACCGTACCAGTAATTGAGACTGGTGTTGGTAACTGTCATGTTTATGTAGACAAGGATGCTGATACCACAATGGCTGAAAATATAGTAATCAATGCTAAAACACAAAGGCCAGCTGTATGTAACGCCATGGAAACTCTCCTTGTTCACAAGGATATTGCAAAAAGCTTTCTGCCTCATTTAGGAGAGACTCTTAAGAATCTTGGAGTTGAAATAAGAGGCTGCGTTGAAACTCAAAAACTTATACCAAATATTATTCCAGTAGTTGAGAGCGATTATGAAACTGAGTTTTTAGATTTAATTATCGCTATAAGAGTTGTTGATTCTTTAGACGTAGCTATGGATCATATTTATAAATACGGTACTAAACATTCAGAAGCCATAATAACAAATAATTATTCTAATTCACAGCGTTTTCTTAAAGAAGTTGATGCCTCTACGGTTTACGTAAATGCTTCTACAAGGTTTACTGATGGAGGACAATTTGGTTTTGGCGCTGAGATAGGAATAAGTACTCAAAAGCTTCATGCAAGAGGACCGATGGGACTAAATGAACTTACAACTACTAAATATATTGTGTATGGAAACGGACAGGTTAGAAAATAGTTAAGAGTTAAAAGTTAATCAAGATTTTTCTGCTGGCGCAGAAAAGTCAATTAGAATTGAAGGCAAGTAGATTTGTTTACACAAATCTCTTGCCTTCTTTAGCTAATCAGCTTTATTGACAAACTAATTATATTAGTTTATTATATAAGTATATTAGTTTATACATTCAATAAAGTATCTGAACAAAGGAGATATAAAAATATGTTAAATAGAGATAAAATAATAACCTCTGCTGCTGAGTTAATTGAAGAAACTGGATTAAACAATTTAACCCTTAATAAATTGGCTGATAAACTGGGAATAAAAACTCCTTCATTATATAACCATTTAGATGGACTAAATGATTTATATGCTGGACTTGTGGATTTTGGCATGGGAAGACTAGGAGAATGTCTTAGAAATTCTGCAATAGGTATATCAAAAGAAGATGCTATGGAAGCTGTTGCTTATGCCTATAGAAAATTTGTCAAGGGCAATCCTGAATTGTATAAAGCCCTAATGAAAGCACCTAAACTCGATAAGGGCGAGATTAAACAGTCTGGAGGCATAACTGGAATTATGAACAAAATATTAGAACCGTATAACAACTATAGTAAAGAGGAAGAAATTCATATAACACGTGGATTTAGAAGCATTATACACGGCTTTGTCTCCTGATAATTATGGTTTTTTTAAAGGTCCTGCTGATTTAGAAGAAAGTTTTAAATTATTAAATTAAGTTTTATTTCAAGTATAAAAAATAATCAATATATATAGAAATATTTGCACTGATTTTCTAAGTGACAAATGTGTGAAATTTTAGTATTTTAAGGAGGTAATATATTAATGAAAATATGGAAAAGAAATTTAATTGTCTGTTGGTTTGGAACATTTGTTACAGGCCTTGGAATGAGTCAAATAGCACCTATTATGCCTCTATATATAAGACAGTTAGGGGTGCATAATACCAGTGCAATTGAACAAATATCAGGGATTGCTTTTGGCATCACATTTATTGTATCAGCTATTTTTTCGCCAATATGGGGCGCCGCAGCAGACAAGTTTGGAAGAAAACCTATGCTCCTGAGGGCAAGCCTTGGAATGGCTCTTGTAATTGGAAGCATGGGTTTTGCACAAAATGTCTATGAACTTATTGGCCTCCGAACCCTTCAGGGAGTTATAACTGGGTATACTACAGCTTGTATTATACTCATCGCAACTCAAACGGAAGAAAAGCATGCTGGATGGGCTCTTGGAGTACTTTCAACAGCATCTGTTACAGGACTACTCATTGGACCATCACTTGGTGGATTCTTGGATGAATTTGCAGGATTACAATTTACATTTTTCCTAACTGGCGCATTAATGCTAGTTGTGTTCATTACAACATTGCTATTTGTTAAAGAAAAATTTGTACCACAAGTGAAAAAGGTTTTAAGCATTAAAGAAGTATGGGAGCAATTACCTTACCCTAGTCTTATTGTAACTATGTTTGTAACATCATTTGTACTTCAGCTTGCATATTATTCCATTGAGCCTATAATAACTGTATATATAACTCAGATATCAACTAATTCTTCTCATATTGCTCTTATTTCTGGCCTGGCATTTTCAGCTTCTGGACTTGCAAGTATAATAGCAGCTCCAAGACTTGGAAAATTGTCAGATAAAATTGGATCTGAAAAGGTTATGCTTATAGCACTTATTGTGGCAGGCATTGTATTTATACCTCAGGCCTTCGCAGAGAATCCATGGCAGTTAATGGGATTGCGATTTTTACTTGGCTTTGCTACAGCAGGGCTTGCACCATCAATTAATACTCTGATAAAAAAAATAACACCAAAGAATCTTACAGGTAGAATATTTGGGTTTAATATGTCTGCATTTTACCTGGGAACTTTTTCTGGCTCTGTTATTGGAGGACAAATAGCAGCACGTCTTGGCATCAAATATGTGTTTTTTATTACAAGTGGTTTGTTGCTTTTAAACGCAATTTGGGTTTATACAAAAGTGTTCAAAAAATTAATTTTAATCGACAAAAATAGAGTGATAGGAGATAAAACATCATGAAAATATGACTGCCTCTACTCAAGGAGAACATGAATTTGTTTGTAAAAACATATTTCCGAGAATGGGTAAAATAGACGATCAAAAAATAATATCATTAGTTAAATAGATAAAAGGGCTGCTCGAAATTTTTAGCAGTCCTTTTAAAATTTAAGATTTTTACGTAGTATCTTTTCAACTAACTTAATATAGTTTCCCTCATATGAAAATGTCTTATATGATAACATAGTTGAAAGTCCATGTACCATTGACCACATAGCAATTATATTCTAAACATATTCTTCTTTTTTCACATTTATACTTTTAAAAAAATCAAGTGCACAATTTTCAAAAATATTAAAAGTAGGATATTCTCTACTTTTAGGTTTATTTCCTTCTATAACTACGCCACAATCAGACCTTGTTAAAAAAGCAACTTTAGTAAAATTTTTATGTTATTAATTCACGATTTGAATGTAAAAGATTCAAAGCAAGTCATCCCGTTAGTACCACCTAACTCTAAAATACTTTCAAAAGAAATAAATAATATTAAAGGATGTTTAGGTTGCTTTAATTGTTGGGTCAAAACTCCTGGTAGATGCATTATTCAAGATTCTTAATACGAAAATGCCTAAATATATTTTAGAAGGTGGCACCTTTGTAATTATCACTGAAATAAAATATGGTTGCTACACGTCTTATGTGAAAAATATTATAGATAGATCCATAGGAATTTTATTACCTTTTTTTCAAACTGTTAATGGTGAGCTTCATCATACTCCACGGTATGATAAACCTCTTAAATTTATTGTTATAGGATATGGCGAAGATGTTACTCCTGATGAAGAAGAAACATTTAAAGAGTTAGTACGCGGTAATGCTATTAATTTATGTATTCCTGACTATAAGGCCTATATAATTAAAAGCGTATCAGAATCTAAGATAATATTAGAGAATTTATAGGGGGTATTTTATGAATAATTTATGTATTATAAACGGAAGTCCAAGAAAAGGCAAAGGTACTTCTAGCTATCTAATAAATGAATTAATTAAATTGCTAAATGATGATGTTAATACAAAAGAATATTATATAAGCAATCTAATCCAAGATAAAAATTTATTAAATGAAATTCTGTCTTGTGATAAAGTTATTTTTGTT
>CAVRYJ010000023.1:0-14491 GCA_963725425.1 uncultured Clostridiaceae bacterium | reverse complement strand
TTATTAAATGAATCACTTAAAGGTTCAACGTCACAAGGGGCAGATACTGAATTAATTAATCTTTATGATTTGAACTATAAGGGATGTAGAAGTTGCTTCGCTTGTAAAACAATAGGAAGTAAAAGTTACGGAAAGTGCCCAATAAATGATGATTTATTGGCAATATTTAAAAAAGTTGAGGAATCTGATGCTATTATCTTAGGTTCTCCAATTTATAATGGCACTGCTTCTGGTGAAATGCACTCATTTATGGAACGTTTGCTATTTCAGTATTCAGAATATGGTAAAGAGTCGAAATCACTGTTTCCTAAAAAAATTCATACAGGATTTATTTATACCATGAATTCTACTGAAAAAAATGTGAAAACACTAGGATGGGACCGTGGTATAGATTTCAATGAGTTTATGTTAAAAAGAATATTTGGGTATTCAGAAACTCTACTTAGTTTTAATGCCAGTCAATTTGATGATTATTCAAAGGTAGTATCATCAAGTGTCGATCTTGCATCAAAGGCCCAAACACGTAAAGAACAATTTCCCAAAGACTGTAATAGCGCTTTTGAAATGGGAGTCAGATTTGCAACAGATAGAGCATAATCTTTATATACCTGATATCAATTTAATTTAATATATAATATAGTCTACAGGTTAAAATGATATTCGTTTGATTTACCGTTCTATATGGGTAATTATATGATAATGATGAAAAGCACGTATAAGCCTTATACGTGCTTTATTGATAATTGTTATTCATAATGCTTGTCAATACACACCACAATTTTTTTTATTACCATGGTTATATGTTACACAACTCTCTTGTGTAACATTCACAATGCCTAAAATTCGTGTTAATAATCTACTTGCCCTTGGTTACACTGATGCTACCATTACCCCAGTTTAGCCTTGAATAATAATTTTACTTTGAACTTCCTTAATGTTGATTGGAAGAGAGGATGCTATTTTTCTATATGTATCGGTCGCTGCGAAGATCAATTCGTGGCTCAATATCAAAATCGTTGAGCAAAGTATGAAAAATGCCATTTATCATAAATCCTTTTGCCATACGAATCATTTCATCGGCAGAGAATACATCCGTGTCTGCCCATTGAATAAACATATCAACCAAAGCAGATAATGTCATGTCAATAGCTAGATTTGTCTTGGAATCATCTACTTTTTGACAAAATACATTAGGGAATTGATCTTTCAGCTTATTTTTATATTTCATTGCAAAGACAGGCTGTCTGTTTTCAACAACAAGATAATGGAGATATTCTCCATTATCTTGAAAGATTTTCAAAAGAGCTTTCGCATAATTGTTCAAATCATTGGATGTCTCAAAGTATTCCATTTTCACCTGATTAAGTGAGTTTATCAAAATACCTTCTATTTCCTCTAAAACAGCATAAACATCCTGATAGTGCAAATAAAAAGTTGCTCGGTGTATTTGGCATGCATCAGTGATACCTTTTACCGTGATTTTTTCAATCAGATTTATTTTATATTGTGACCAGAATGCATTGATGATTTTCTTTCTGGTTTTTTTCCTTGCGTTATCATAAGTCTGCATAGCGACCACCTCAAAATACGACATATTATCTAAAATTGTAAATTGCTTTTCCATATCATTAAAATTATACTATTATAAAGAGATACGACACAATGTCTATTTTTAAATTTAGCAAACATTCTATATAATGTCAAGAAAAATAATAGAAGAGAGGTAATCGTATGAGAAAAAATTTAATGACTAATAATGGTTTCCCAATGTCAGTTGATGTACTGGAAGATCTTAAACCGGTACATCGAGCACAGATAGATTCATGGTATATCAAGACTGAATTTGAAGCTGACGGTAAACAACTGGGATTTACATGGCACCATATGGTACAGCCATATGGTAATGAAATAAAAATTAGTGCAGAAAGCCTTTTAATGGATGCAACAGATGATATCTGGCTGAATAATAAGATTCTTTCTTCTGTGAATGATGAAAACGGTGTTGCTTCCGATCGTATGCATTGCTTCTCATCCTGGGGTGATTTCAGTGGTGATATGAATAATATGACTCTCGATTTGAAGATTGATGAGAATGAAATCCACGTGAAATTCATTCCGAATGGAGAGATCCTTTATAATGGCGGAACCGGCCTAATTGAATTTGGAAGCACTGGATCCTATCAGTATTCATTCCCAAATATGAAAATGGAAGGAACTTTTATTTTCCAGGGACACGAATATAAAGTGAAAAATGCTCATGCATGGTTCGACAGACAGTACGGTATGCCTACAAGCCGTCCTGAAGGATTTACATTTGGTCCAGGAAAAAGTAGCTGGCTTTGGATTGGTCTGTCACCTCTCCAGAATGACCGCGGAGCCGTATCACTGTGGGATGTATATGGTCCGGCAGAAAGATATGCATTTGGAACATTTCTTCACCAAGACGGTGTCATGACAAATGCATCGGCAGACATCACCTATGATGATATTTGGACAAGCGAAAGAACAGGACATTCTTATCCGAATACCATTAATATCAGTATCCCGGCAGAAGACTTTGATGTGAAGCTTACCTGTCTTGCTAGCGGTCAGGATGCTGAATTTGTTCATGAAGTCAAACTATTATCCGGCTGTCAGTGCCTGTATCACATTTCAGGTACGTACAAAGGTGAAAAAATAGACTGTTCTGTTGATGTGGAAATGATTGGAAATCTGTGCGGTGAATAAACCATTAAATGCAAGTACACTCAAATCCTTGGTGAATAACACTTTAGAATCTATTTTTGAAATAGATTTACACAAATCGAAAAATAAGGAGTGCTAAGCAGTAACCTTTGCTAAAGTTCCATTAGGCTTATTTTAGCATTAGGAAATCCTTTGATAAATAGTAAGTTAAAACTGTGTAGATTGGAAAGTAAAAGAATCAGCAATATTGAATTGGGAGAATCCCCACTAGAAAAAGCAGATATACTTTCTTAATCTATATCAATATAGAAATAAATAAGTTTATAGGGAGCTGTTGCACTAAGAAATTAGTACAACAGTTTTTTTCTACAAAAAAACAAATCCATGACTTAAAAAAGTCATGGATTTGGTGTAAAATATAGTTATGATACTAAATAATTTAACACACAAAAATTATACCATTTTCAATAAATAAAACTATAACAATTGGTAAGAATGATAGCCTAAATGTAAAAGTCCAACTTACAGGCAATAAAGCAAAAGGACATGTTATGATTAATCTAAGTTAACAATTAATAAAGTATTCATAATAATACGCTATGTATAAGTAAAGGCGGCTTATCGATACGCCTTTTTTATTTTTTGCCATTTATTGCGTCAAATTTAGGTTTTAGACAGAGATAATTTTTTATTAAGTGGGGTATTATCCAATGTGAAGTCACAAAAAATTAAAAATAGGATTGTCAGTATAGTGTTATGAAATTAAAATCTCTTGCAACAAGTTTAATTTGTCTATGTAAAAATAATTAGTATACTACGGCTCAAAAGCTGGTGTAGGTATTAATTAAATATATCAGAACAATGTTTTAAAATTATTTTAATTTCCATTCTTGAAAAAGTTCAGATTATTGTCCTTTAATGTTGATGATTCTATATGATTTAACACTATCATTGATATAGTGAGCTTTAAAATCCCAAGTAGTCCCCGTCTGAAAATTGTTAATATTAGCCAACGTACTACCTACTTGATTTTTATTAGCATCATACAAATTTATTTCTACCTCAGCATAAGAATAATTTTTATCTGAAACATTTTTAATTGTTCCAGATATATACTGATCTATCCCATTATTTCCGGAGCCTTTAGAAGTTAGAACAAAATCAGAATTAGTAAATGTTTGACCGTTAACTTGTGGCTCTGCGATAGTGGGCTGTAAAACACTTACTTGTTTAGTCATTGGATTAGATTTACCTAAATTTCCTATAAAAATTATTATGAATATAACTACTACAAATGTGGATATTACTCTAAATAATATTTTGAAAGGCTTTGTAATGATATTTATTATTTTATTTTGCCTTTGCTTTTTTAATCTTGATTCTGGATCATCTGAATGATTCCACCTCATATAATCATTTCTATTTTCTGATTTTTTTAATCCTTTATTCATTTCTTTTTTAAAGCTTTTTTGAACATCATTCATTTCTCATTCCTCCATAGAGTATCCTATATTTACATATTCTATGGGTATTTTCTTATTCCTGCAATATAAAAATTTTTTTTGCATAAGTGGAATTATTATGTAGAATTAAAATATACATGAATTGAAAAAATAAGTCGCCACTGTGAGAAGGATTTTTAAGTATTGAATTAATTATTATCTTCTTGCCTTCCATATTTTTTTATTAATTTGTAAAACGTATTCTTTTTTAGTCCAGAAATTTCAATAGCCTTAACTGCTGTTATTTCTCCACTCTCCCACCGTTTATATACTTCTAACCAATTATCTGGATATTGTATTTCAGGTCTTCCAATATATTTTCCTTTTAATCTTGCTGCAGCAATTCCCTCAGCCTGTCTTGATTTAATATTTAATCGTTCTTGCTCGGCCATGGTGCTCAAGACTTCAAGCAACAAATTGTTAATCATATCAATTAGCCATTCCTGGCCATCTTGTATTTCCATCATGGTAGTTGGAATATTAATTATTTTAACTCTTACACCTTCATTTTTGTAATGCTCTAGTTCCTGCTTGATATGTTGTTTATTTCTGCCAAGACGGTCTAATGATTTGATGTAAATAGTATCACCCTTCTGAGCTACTTTTTTAAGTAATTGATATTGGACTCTATCCATATCTTTGCCACTCTGTTTATCCGTAAAAATATATCTATCATCAACATATTTTTTAAGTTCTATAATCTGTCTATCTAAATTTTGATCTTTACTTGAAACTCTTGCATAACCATATGTTCTCATATATTAAATACCGACCTCCATTTATCATTTGTATTAAATCTATCATATTAGTTTATCAAGGTCAACCATATTTATTAAACGTTTAAAAGCTGTTTTTATATATTTGTTAAACGTAAATAAAGTGTATTTCCATGTGTTTATCAAGGTATACCCTTATAAACTTATTTTTATTTGGGTTTTCTTTCACAGTAGACTTTACTCCTACGTCGTCCTCGCTGGGGCGAACAGTTTTATCATATTCTTTGATTATTGAGATAGTATATCTGTCTAAGATCTAAATTTGACGCAATAAATGGCAAAAATAAAAAGCCTGTAATCCGTTGAGATTACAGGCTTTTCTATGGTGCGTCAGAAGGGATTCGAACCCATGACCAACTGGTTCGTAGCCAGCTACTCTATCCAACTGAGCTACTAACGCATATTACTGAATTCCAAAAATATTTTGTCGCATAACTTACAAAATACAATAATCTGATCCTACTTACTTAAACTTAAAGCATCTAACATAAGTTAGATGCTTTATGGCGGAGAAAGAGGGATTTGAACCCTCGCGACGGTTTCCCGGCCTATACCCTTAGCAGGGGCACCTCTTTAGCCACTTGAGTATTTCTCCATGCCTTCAAAAATGCTAAAATTATATAATTGTAAATGGCGGAAAGATAGGGATTTGAACCCTAGGTACGATTTCTCGCACGCCGGTTTTCAAGACCGGTGCCTTAAACCAACTCGACCATCTTTCCACATCTTGCGACATGTATTATTATAACAATGTGTAGCCAACATGTCAATATTTATTTGTTATTTTTTTATTTATGTCTGATCGAATTGTGATTGCCATGCTTACAGACGTTGTCCCAGCAATGAAAGCCACAAAGCTAAATCCCGTAGATTCTTTAAGATTTGAATAAAAATATAGAGGTAAGTAGCTTTGTTTATAAAATCTACTTATCTCCTTATTTATTGACTTTTCAGCCTCATACCAAAATTCCTCATTAACTCTTAACTTTTAACCCTTAACTATTTTATAACCTCTTTGCCCATATAATTTTTCAAAGCATCTGGCACTGTTACGCTTCCATCTGCATTCTGGTAATTTTCCAGTATTGCTGCAACAGTTCTTCCTATTGCAACGCCTGAACCATTAACCGTATGGACGAAAGCTGGCTTTGATTTTGCATCTTCTTTATATCTTATATTAGCACGTCTTGATTGGAAATCTTCAAAATTACTACAGCTAGATATTTCAACATATCTGTTGTAACTTGGCATCCAGACTTCTATATCATATTTTAATGTTGCAGTGAACCCTAAATCACCTTTGCATATCCTTACAACTCTATAAGGCAAACCTAAAGTTTGGAGAACTTCTTCTGCATCATGTGTTAGCTTTTCAAGTTCTTCATAAGATTGTTCTGGCTTTGTAAACTTTACTAATTCAACTTTGTTGAATTGGTGCTGACGAACAAGTCCCCTTGTATCTCTTCCAGCGGAACCTGCTTCTGATCTAAAACAGGCACTATAGGCTGCAAATTTTATTGGTAACTCTTCACCTTTTAGAATTTCATCTCTATAAAGATTAGTCACAGGAACTTCTGCTGTAGGAATTAGGAAAAATCCGTTATTCTCTATTTTAAAAGCATCCTCTTCAAATTTAGGAAGCTGACCAGTTCCAGTCATACTAGCTCTATTAACCATGTATGGTGGTAATATTTCTGTGTACCCATGTTTTTCTGTATGAAAGTCCAAGAAAAAACTGATGATTGATCTTTCAAGTCTTGCTCCAAGTCCCTTATAAAATGTAAATCTAGAACCAGAAACCTTACCTGCTCTTTCAAAATCAAGGATATCAAGGTTTGTTCCTATCTCCCAATGAGGTTTACTTTCAAAATCAAATTTTGTTGTTTCACCCCATTTTCTAATTTCCACATTATCTGCATCTGATTTACCTTCTGGAACGCTTGGATGTGGGATATTAGGTATTCTCATCATTATATATTCTAATTCTGCATCTATTTTTGAAGCTTCAAGATCTAAAACTTTAATGTCATCAGAAAGCTTTTTCATATCTGCCATTAAGCTATCTGTATTTTCTTTTGCTCTTTTGAGCTTTGCAATTTCCCCTGATTCTTTATTCCTTTTACTCTTTAAATTTTCAACTTCAACTAGTTTTTCTCTTCTTTTTTCATCTAACTCTACTACTTTATCTATAGCAGCTAAATCAAAATCCTCACCTCTATTGGTAAGTGCTTTTTTAATTTCTTCTGGGTTATTTCTTATCTTTTTTAAATCTAACATATAGTTCACTATAAAATGGAAATTTATAGCTTCCTCCCTCCGCATTGTAGTATGTAATGTATTATGTATATTTTTTAACTCACTATTTAAGTTTATCATTTATAGGTTGAAATTTCAATTATTCTTCAGTACATGAATCTTCTGAAAAACACATCAAAAAATCCATTAGTTATATTTTCAGGATGCCTTACAACCATTAACTCTCAATATTTCTTCTACTGAGTAATCCATTACCTATTACACCAATAACCATTAAAATTGAAATAATCGTCCATGTAACAGTATATCCAAAAGAGTTAGAAACAGTCCCCATAACCGCTGGGCCAAAAGCATAACCTGCTCCTGTTATAATAGGTAGTATAGCGTTAATTCTTCCCCTATGAGAGGAGGGAGTGTTATTTGCTATAAATGTACCCTGGTTTGTAGATATCAGAATTTCCCCTATAGTCATTATAAATATAGATATAAAAAACATAGGCAATTTGCTTATAACCCCGAACATGCCAAAGGATACAGCATAAAATATTCCGCCTACTGCAATAACTTTAAGTGCTTTTACCTTATGTAGTAATGTAGTTATTATAGGTGTAAATATTATTACTACAAACCCATTTATACTGGCTACAAATCCATAAAATTTTGCTCCATTCCCTTTAAATAAAGATGCCATTTGAAGTGGAAGTGTAAAACTCCATTGTGAATATGAAAACGAGTATATGAGCATTATTATAGAAAAATAAAGAATCGTAGGTCTTTTTAATAAAACACTTATCACAGAACCCTCTTCATATTTTTCTAATTCTCTCTCTTTATCTATAACAGCATTCTTAATCCTTGCAGTTTCTCTAATAAAAATATATATAATTATAATTGATAAAAAGGATGTTATAGCATCTCCAATAAATAGTAATGATAGATAATCCTTAAAAAGATATCCGGCCATAATGGGACCTACTGAAACACCAATGTTCATCCCCATATACAATAACGAATATGAACTTTTCCTATTTTTAGGTGTAGTTATATCTGCAATCATTGCGTCATAGGCAGGTGCAGCCATAGAATAACAATTTGCTGCAATTACAATTATAATTATAACAAAGATGCTAGGCTTCATAAATCCGCAAATAAGATAGAAAAATGAACCTAGTGTTTGAAAAATGATTATTACTTTTTTTCTACCTATTGAATCTGCAACCTTTCCACCTATCATCAAACTTGGTACTTGTGAAACAGCCATTAATGTTACTATAACACCCGCTTTTGCAGGTGTTATACCAATTTTTTGAGTAAGTATAAGTGCTAGTAGCGGATAAACAAAGTTTCCCAAACAATTTATTATCCTTGATACAAATAGAATATAAATTTCCCGTGGCAATCCTTTGTATGTAGTTAACATGTTTCCTTTGATTTTCATAAAGTACCCCTTAGTTATATTTTGTCATTAATATAACTATTGTACCATTATATTCATAATTAAAGTTAAGGATATATATCACTCTAGTGAGTGGATAAAAAGCCCGCTTC
Organism: uncultured Clostridiaceae bacterium; assembly: GCA_963725425.1. Taxonomy (GTDB): domain Bacteria; phylum Bacillota; class Clostridia; order Clostridiales; family Clostridiaceae; genus Clostridium_I. The sequence goes on along the minus strand of CAVRYJ010000023.1, from coordinate 5,724 downwards.
TTATTTTAGGTTCAAACCAAGTAGACTTAGGTGGCATAACCTTTCCTTGATCTGCGATTTTCATAAGCTCTTCAATGGACGTAGGATACATCGAGAATGCAATTCTCATATCTGTGTTTACCCTCTTAGTTAACTCCTTTATGCCCCTAATACCTCCAACAAATTCAATTCTTTCATCTTTTCTAATATCTTTGATTCCTAAGATAGGATTTAAAAGATTGTCTTGAAGTAAAGAGACATCTAAGGAGGCCACCACATCTTCTTCATTGATTTTTTCTTGTTTTACTCTTAATTTATACCAAAATCCTTCTACATACATTCCAAAAATATGTCTTGCATTTGGGCTATATTCATTTGTATCCTTTAGCTTTTCGACTTCAAAATTTGCTCTAACTTTACTTAGGAGTTCTTCCACATTAAGACCATTAAGATCTTTTACAACTCTATTATAATCAAATATTTTTAGATCCTCTGCTGGATATAAAACCGAAAGAAAATAGTTAAATTCAGCCTCATCTTTATAATTATGATTTTGTTCTCGTCTCTTCTGTCCAACCTTAATTGCGGCTGCAGTTCTATGATGTCCATCTGCTATATATAATGAAGGAATTTCTTTAAAAATATCAACTATCCTTCTTATAATATCTTCATCTTCAATAACCCATACCATATGAGTTATGGCATCTTCTGAAGCAAAATCATATACTGGAGCTTTTTTAGTTTGGGACTCTACTATTTTATCAATTTCCTCATCCCTTTTGTAGGTTAAAAATATAGGTCCTGTATTTGCATTACAGTAATCCACATGATTTATCCTATCCTGTTCCTTATCTTCTCTTGTATACTCATGCTTTTTTACTATCCCATTTAAATAATCATCTATGGATGTGCAGCACACTATACCTGTTTGAACTCTTCCATCCATAATTTGTCTATATATATAGATGTTTTGCTTGAGATCTTCTATTAGTATGCCTTTATCCCTAAATTCCTGAAGATTTGTCTTTGCCTTTTCATATACTTTTTTATCATAAGGATTAATGTTTTCTTTAATATCAATCTCAGCTCTATCAATATGGAGAAAGGAGTATGGATTTCCTTTAACCATGTCCTTTGCTTCTTCACAATTCATAACATCATAGGGAAGAGCCGCGACCTTATCTGCTAGATTTTCTTTAGGTCTTATAGCTTTAAATGCCTTTATTTTTGCCATATTAAACCCTCCCTACTGCTTCTTCTTCTTTGAAATATTCCTCTACTATTTCAACTATCTCTTCTCCTATTCTCTCTTGTGCCTCTGCTGTTGCTGCACCAATATGAGGGGTAAGAGAAATTTTGTCATTGTTTACTATATCTTGATTTGCTAAAGGTTCATTTTCAAATACATCAAGTGCTGCTCCAGCTAATTTACCACTGTCTAGAGCCTTTACTAGTGCCTTTTCATCAACAACTCCACCTCTAGCACAATTTATAACATAGGCTGCATCTTTCATTATTTCAAATTCCTTTTCACCAATAACATAGGGTTCACCTTTTGTATATGGAACATGAAGTGATATAAAATCAGCTTGTTTTATAACCTCTTCTTTTGTGAGACACTTGCAATTAGCTACCTTATTTATATCACAAATGTCATAATATACAACCTTCATTCCAAAAGCAATTGCTCTTTTAGCAACTTCTCTGGCTATCCTTCCAAAACCAATTAACCCTAAAGTCTTTCCATAAAGTTCTGTTCCCTGATAGTTTTTCTTTTCCCATTTTCCTTGTCTCATAGTAACATTTGCTATTGCTATATTTCTTGCAGCTGCTATCATATGTCCTAGCGTGATCTCTGCAACTGAAATACTACTTGCATTAGGTGTATTATTAACTTGAATACCCTTCTCAGCAGCATAAGTTGCATCTATATTATCAATTCCTACTCCACCTCTTATAACAAGTTTAAGTCTTCCATTTACCGCTACATCTATTAAATCTTTTCTTACTTTAGTCGCAGATCTTACTACTAGACAATCTATATTTTCGATTTCTTTTTTTAATTCCTCTGGATCAAAATGTTTTTTTATAACTTCATAACCTTTTGACTCTAAATCATCTGCTGCCCCTTTTTCAATACCATCGTTTGCTAATATTCTTATCATAAAAATAGCCCCCTTATAAATTAAAGATTCAAAATATCGTTAATATTTGCTAGCAATTCTTTTATATCATCAGTAGAACATTCCGCCATGTGAGCAATTCTAAATGTCTTTTCTTTTAAAGCACCATATCCATTAGCTATCTGAAATCCTCTTTCACCTAACTTTTTATTTAAATCAGCCACACTTATTCCCCTAGTGTTTTTCACGGTTGTTACTGTATTTGAAAGATACTTTTCATCACCAAATATATCAAAATATTTTTTAGCCCATGCTCTTACTTGCTCTGCCATCTGTATATGCCTCTTGTACCTATTACCCATTCCTTCTTCAAGCATCTTGTCTAGTGCAAAGTCCAGTGCAAACATATGTGACAAAGATGGCGTTGATGGATATTGATAATCTTTCTTCTGTATAAATTCATAAAGGTGTAATAGATCAAGATAATATCCTCTGGATGGAACCTTTTTAGCTCTCTCCACAGCTTTTTGTGAAAAAGAACATGCTGCAAGTCCAGGAGGAAGACCAAGTGCTTTTTGTGAAGATGTTATACATATGTCCACGCCAAGTTTATCTACTGGAATATATGTTCCCGCCATTGAACTTACGGTATCAAGACACCATACAACATCTGGATATTTCTTTATTACCTTTGATATTTTCTCAACTGGATTCATTATTCCAGTTGATGTTTCATTATGTGTTATTGCTATTAAATCATATTTCCCAGTGCTTAAAACTTCATCTACTAACTTTGGATCAGTTGTTTCCCCAAAATCCACCTCGAATAAATCGGCTGGCACGTTATTGTTTAATGCCATCTCATACCATCTTTTTCCGAAAGCCCCTATTGAAAATACTGCTGCTCTTTTAGCTGTGCAACATCTAATTGCCCCTTCCATAAGCCCACTTCCGGAAGTTGTTGATAATAATATTTCCTCTCTAGTTTGGAAAACTATTCTAAGTTTATCACTAATTCTTCTTTGTAATGCTGATGCTTCCTTACTCCTGTGACCAATCATTGGTGTTGCCATTTTATCTAATACGTCCTGGCTTACTTCTACAGGCCCTGGAATAAATAACTTTTTATGCATATTTTACGCCCCCATATTTAAATATTTTTATTTTGTCTCTGCCTCAACTAATATTGTCCTTTACTATTAATTAATTAATTTGTATTTCCTGGGAAATAAAAATAAGCCCTCCAATCCCCATTGAAAAGGGACGAAAGACTCCGCGTTGCCACCCAAATTGATCATAAAATGATCCTCTTAATTAAATAATAACGATTATTCCAAACCGTATTGCTCATCGCAATCCCTCAGAGGCGGATTCACAAAATACACTTATCGACTTTCACTAACCGCCGACTCTCTAAAAAATGTACTATGTTACTATTCTCTTCATAGGTTTCTGTAAATTATTTTTTATTATATGCGTTTTAAATTAATATGTCAACGTTTTATAATATATTTGACTATTCATTATATTTACCATTGAATAATTATTAATTTATTAAAAATTTAGCTTCTGAATAATGATTTCACAAAATTTAAATGGTCAAATTTATTCCATGCCTACGATCTGCTTATGTTTTATTAATGTGCCTATTTTAATATATTTCTTGTAGCCAATATATCAACTCCCGTATTTAATATGTTTTTACAAATAATTTCCCCACATTTAATAGGCACTCCAACATATATCCTACTCAACGCCTTGGAACACTCAATAAAAATTTTTCTTTCAATTGGCTGTGAGCTTTTTACTGATATACATTAACAATTGAACCCTTAACTCTAACCAATGTTGTAAAAATCCCCTTGTTTTCTTTATATATATTTTCACTCATAATTTTTTACCTATACCCTATTAAATTCTTTTATTCTTCCAACTAAAATATTAGAAATAACTGAATGCTGAACAATATCCACTAATTTTTTATTTGTTTCTCTAGCAAGAATAACTGCAATTTTATCTATACAATCGACCCACCACATCTTCCAAACATAGCACCAGTCCTCATTCTAATACCATCCATTGTTCTTGCACCAAGCGGTCTCCTTATACATTCTATTATTTTTCCCTCAGAAACGTTACAGCAAGTACATATAAAATTCCCCATACTTATTATCGATTTTTATTAGCTTATTTCTCTCATCATAAGACATATCGCTATATCTATAAATTCTCTTATCTTATCATGAAAATCTTTTTTTTCATTTTGCTATTACAACTACTTATTACAATGTTGCACACTTGCTTTGAAATATCAGTAATCTTATTTATCGAGTGACATATTTCCCTTTTATTTTTAAACAACCTTCTCCTTCTTTAGAATCTTCAATTTCAATACATTTTCCACTATAGTAGATATCAAAATTTTCTTTAATATAATTTTCATCTAGATCTAATAATATGCTTTTTATCTTGATTAATGCTTCTTCAACGGACGTTTTTGATTTTGAACAAACATATACATATAAATCACCATTTAATTTAGGTACTACTAACATTCTGCTATTAATCTTTTTCCCATAAATCAATAATATTATCACGGTCAAACTTATAACTTTTATCTATTACAAAACACTTTATGTTATAATTTCCTTTACTTTCGCTTTTTACCTTTTCACTATCTGTTTCAGGTAAAGTGTTTATAACAAATTTACATGAAAATTTATTTTTATTGGTTACTATTCTATATCCCTTTGAGACTTTTTCTATATCCATAACTACTTCATCTAACTTAAAATTAACTCCATTATCAAAGGCAACTTCTCCATATCCTAAAGCTAGATCATATGTATTGATTATTTCAAAATTTTTATAATAAGTTTCGGTTTTTCTATGAGCATTACTTATCTTTGTGTAATTATATTTTTTTCTCTAACATTAAACTTTTTAAGTATTTCACGTGTAATAGCTTGTGACTTATTGCTATCGCTATTGTTATCATTATTATAAAATGTAGGAATATAACTATATAAAACGTCATCTGCTATCTCATATTCTTTTTCAATTAGAGCAATATTAAGACTAAATTTTGATAACTCATAGGCTACAGAACATCCTATCACTCCACCACCTAATATAAGTACATCATAATCTAACATAAAATCATTACGCAAAACAATATCATCTATACATAATCGTATTATGTTCTTGTTTTTACGTAACTCACTTTATATTTTCTCTTATCTCAATAATTATTTTACCATTTTCTTTATGTAAAGTAAAAAAAATTGGCACCTGTATAAAACAAGTACCAATATATAATTATTTTCCTAGTTGCTGAAGCAAATCACCTAGTTGCTTCATATAGTCGCCATATTTTGACCAATCTCCGCTTTTTTCGGCATCTAATGCGTTGTTATACAAATCATTGGCTTGCTTTAGTTTAGACGTATCTACTGCTGGCACATTAGGTTGTGTAGTACCCAAACTATTGCTACTATTTGCATTTTCATTGTAGTTAAATAACTGCTGTAAAGCAGTTGCCATATTATCGGCCATAACCATCTTACTACCACTAGATACAATAATCTTTTTTACCTCTGGAATACTATTTTTACCTTGTGCT
>CAVRYJ010000022.1:0-72604 GCA_963725425.1 uncultured Clostridiaceae bacterium | reverse complement strand
TTGGAGACACCATCACTATTTGTATACTATTAATCCAATTAATTATATTACTAGATAACACACTATTACTGGTTATCCATTTATGAAATTCCACCATTGAATTCTGAAATGTTTTCGGTAATACTCCCGCAGTATCAATAATTTGAGGCATAACAATATATGCTGTCAAAACCACAATTCCTATTATCATAATGATTTAAATCAAATCTTGGATATCCTTAATTTAACATTTCTATTGTTTTATCGAACTTTCCTGTTATAACTTTAAAAATCGGGAATCTGTTAACACGTCTAACAAATTCCCGATTTAAAATATTGGGTAAATAAGTAATTTGAACATATTGATATATGTAAAGATTTCACACTTGTTATATCTAGTTAGCAAGTGTGAAATCTTTGTTTAAATCTGAAAACTTATCTTTAAATCCTGATGATGTATAAACCTTAAAATCGGTTGTAGTAACTTCACAGGATACGTTTGGAATACTATTAATAAGTTTAATTCCCTTTTCCGGTCCTAGCCCGAAAACAGTTAAGGATAAAATATCTGCCAGCATTCCATTATTCGGAACACTACCGTTAGTGATGACTGTAACAGCCATAACTCCATTGTCGACTGGATAACCTGTAGATGGGTTAAGGATGTGATGATATCTTTTGCCATTTTGAATAAAATATCTTTGATAGTCACCTGAAGTAGATATTCCTTCATCTGATATTTTGATAACACCAAGGTAATTACCACTTTCGTCACTTCTAGGATGTTTAATACCAATTGACCATGGTTTCCCATCTGAATTTTTCCCAACACAATATATAGAGCTTGAACCCAAATTTATAAGGCCATTTTGAATGTTATACTTTTTATATATCTTAAGCACTTCATCAATGGAAAAACCTTTCGCAATGCCACCTAAGTCTATAGCCATACCTGGCTGCATAAGCATGACACTATTGTCCTTTTCATTTATGCTTATTTTATTGTAACCAATAAGTGGTAACTTTGATTTAATCTCAGCATCAGAAGGCTTTCTTGCCTTATCTGTACCTATACCCCACAGATTAACAAGAGGACCAACAGTAATATCCCACACACCATTACTTATTTTTGAGTATTTCTGTGATGCCACTATCATTTTAATAATTTCTGGATGAACTTTTACATAGTTTTTTCCAGCAGCATTATTAATTTTACTAACATCGCTGGTAGCTATTGTAGGGCTTGCCATATCATTAAGATCATACAATCTTTTTTTACTTTCATCAACTGCATTTTTGCATTTGCCCCATAAGCACTTAATTGCATAGGTGTATCCATTGTTATAAAACTCTGTTCATATTGGTTACTATCACTGTTATTAATTGAACATGCGTCAAGAGGTAAAATAAAAAATATGCAGACTGCTATAATACAAAACTTTTTTTTCATTAGTAATCCTCCGTTTGCCACAATTTATGTTACTACTAGTATTTTAACATAAGTTATATATTATATCATTACAAAAATAGTCAAGCATTATATGGTAAAAAATACACTTGCGTCACACAAATACTTTATCTGTCCTGCATTAAAATATGGTATAAATTCATTTTGTCCAATTTATCAATATAATGTAAAAATATGGTGGATGAATAAATTGATAAATGCGTTAAATGAATATATAATTGTAATATAATGTAAACGATGACAGAATGGAAATATTACTTATTTAAAGGGATTATTAGTATGATTTAATGAGCTATGACTATACGAAAGGAAAATTAAAATATAAAGTGGGAGTGTTATGTTTTGAGAAATAAGGGTGAAGTGGGAAAGAAAATAGGGTGTAGATGGATTATTAAGCAAAGTTGTGGCACAAAGAGGTATTTATTTATACTAATCTTATCCAGATTAATATTTACAGCAATGAATTTAGCGTTTGCAATGGTTTTAGGCGCATTTATGAATTATGCAACAGGAGTTCGTACATATTCCTTGCTTGGAATTGCACTTGTAGCGGTAATATTGTGTCTTGTGGAAGGATTAATCTTTGTAACAGAATCTATATGTAAAAAAGCTATATACTCTAATATGGAAAAAAAGATGCGTATTGATACTTTATCCAAAATACAAAATAGTAGTGTGTTAGAAATACAATCATTAAATTCAAGTGAGATAATGATGAGATTAACAAATGATATTGAGCAGGTAGCTAATTGCTTACAATTAGTAATTATTAATGTTTTTGGTGGAATAGTAATGGCAATTGCTGCATTATGCTATATGTTTTACTTAAGTTGGCGTTTAACTATAATAATTATTATTACAATTCCTATTTTGATTTTAATTATTAGTATTTTTGCACCAATTGTAGAAAATTGCAGTAAAAAAGGCAAAGAAAATGAGGATGTAAATAGAAAAGAAATGGATGATGTTATTAAAACAGTAACATTAACAAGAATTTTCTCTGCCAATTCCCTTCTGTTAGATAAAGTTAAAAAATCATATAATAGTAAATATAAGAGCTCAGTAAAATTAGGATATGTTGATGGAATTTTTTCGTTTTTTAATAATTTAATGGGAAGTATAATGTTTTTAGTTACATTGGGTGTAGGTGCATATTTTACTTCTAAAGGTGATTTTACTGTAGGAAGTATGATAGCAGTTATTAATTTACTTAATTATGTGGTATGGCCATTCTCTAATATTTCATCATCTATTTCAGGATTTAGTCAAGCTATTGTTTCAGCTAGCAGAATAGATGAATTACAGCAGTTTCCACAAAGTGATGAAGATAAAAAACATATCATTTATAGAAGATGTGATGGTGATGAATCATGGGTTGATATGAAAGATATAAGTTTTGGATATAGAGACAAAGATATATTGCTGAAGAATATTAATTTATCATTATATAAAAACAAAATAGTTGGTCTGATTGGGAGAAATGGTTGTGGAAAAAGTACACTAATAAAAATACTTTTGGGAATATATTCACCTACATCTGGAAATGTAACTATATTTGATAAGGATGTGGATATTCGAAAACAAAATCATAATATTATTGCATATGTACCTAGCAGTAATTATGTTTTTTCTGGAACTATTCGTGAAAATATATGTATGGCAGAAAATGCTAATCAATCAAAAATGATTGAGTGTGCAAAAAAGCGAATGCTAATGAATTTATTATGAGATTAGAGAATAAATACGATGAGCAGATTGGTGAGAATGGTAATACGTTGTCTAGTGGACAAGCACAAAGAATAGCTTTAGCAAGAGCATTTTATCAGGATTCTTTGATTTTAGTATTTGATGAACCTACTTCTAATCTTGATTATGAATCCATAATGCAATTCCATGAGGAATTAAAAGAAATTAAAAAGAATAGTATTTGCGTCATTGCAACCCATGAAAAAAGTACTATTGAAATATGTGACAAAATATATATTGTTGAAAATGGAAGTGTTAGCGAAGTTCTAAAAGAACAGGCTAGTGAGTTTATAGAAGAATTTGATGTAAAAGATTTGTAACATCCATAATACTTTTAATGGAGTTAGGGACTGTTTCAATATTTTATTTTACCATAATATACAAATGCATTGTGCTAAAAAATAAAAAAATAGAATAGATTCATACTAGCAAATACTAGTTTGAATCTATTCTATTTTCTAAAAAATTATATAAATTGGTTTGATATATTATGGTATTATTTATTTATTAACCTCTAAATTGTTGCTATTTATCATATAAAAATTAAGCTACTCTTCATCTATTTTTATTCTTAACATTTTATTTTTAACTTTTACTGCATATTTTAATTCATATGCTGGTACACCATTTTTAATAGCTTCTGCAATTTTTTCATTTCTGGATATCCACTTCCCTGTTCCCATTTAGAAATTGCTTGACGACTTACCCCAAATGTTTCTGCTAACTCTTCCTGTGAAATATGCTTCTCTTGCCTAATTGATTTTAAATTATCTGCAAAACCCATAACTTTCTACCTCTTTCCTTTATTATTATGTGTTAATTATAATAGGTTTTACACTAAAATAACACCAATCTACAATTGCAAATCCGCAACTTGCGTTTGCATTTTTCATAAACTGTACGAAAAAATCTCATATTTAAAATAAGCATTTATATATTTTTTAATATCATTGAATTCAAGTCTAAATACTTCATTAATACTATTTTCATAATATATCATCTTTATTATTTGGCAACCATAATAATATCCTATTCTATGAGAAGTGAAACTTTCGGATTTAATAACACAAAATAATTTATCATATATATTCTTATCGAATTTACTTTCAGAAACTAATTCTTTAAGATTAAGTCCTATAGTGGTTTTCATGGTTTCACAATTGCAAACCCATTCATTAAGTTCATATTTTGACAAAAGTCCAAACCAATATGCTGAAATTTCTGGTATTCCAAATAAAGCTATACTCATATATGTAGCCATACCTTCTACAATTAATGTTTTCAAATACTTATCTTCTGTTAAATTATAGTTTTCTGGATAGAACGCTTTATTTAAATCATAATGTACTGCATGGATAATTTCGTGAGATAGAAAAGCTTCTAAATCATATTTTTCGTTAGAGCGTGAACTAATTGCATATATATCAATAAAAACATAAGTAGAATTATTTAAAAATATACTATGACCATCTATGTACCCGTCTCCAATAAAAATAATTAGTCCGATATCACTTTTGAAATCATTTCTCGATAAAATATCAGCTTTTTTTTCAAACTTGCTTATTAATGTGTTTGACAAGTTAACTACATCATTTAATTCTAAACTATGCAGTATAGAATATATAATATTTTCATTAAATGGTTTATTCTCACGAAAGACTTTAAAGTATTCTTTAAAAAACGATTTTTGTCTAAACACCCCATTTATATTATGGAATTTCATCTGTTTTATTGCTAAATTTATTATTTTATTTTTCAAATAAATCTCCTATCTATGCAATCTGACATTACATATAAATTAATTATTACTGTTACACATTAAATTACCTATCTTTAATCTCCTTGTAAAAATACTTCATAATTTGAATAGATTTGTATCCGGATCTTGAGCCTATAAAAACTAGCATCCTAAAATTATCACTTAAATGATTCTAGTAAGTGAATCTGCTCAATTTCCGAAACAAATTATAGAACGAATCCGCGTAACTACTACTTAAGCAGTTAACTTTTCTAACTTGCATTTAAAAATGTATACTTTCTTATTTTTCAGTAATTCTGTCATATTTTTTTCTATAGAATTTGGAACTGAAATGCTTCCTTGATTTTGAATAAACACTGCTAAACTAATGTCTTGACCTTCAATGATTTTTGCTCCTGATTTGCGGAAGAAGCTTCTCCTAGTTTTGAATCTACTTCATCAACAACACGCCCCTCAGATACTCCTGTATTTGATATTATAGATATTATTAATTCTCTTTTAGTGTTATCAATACTGGACTTATTAAGAGCTATTGATATGTATTTTAGCTTATCACTTCCCTGGAGATTAGTTGTAATCTTACCCAAAGAGTTTTTTAATTTTCCATCCTCAAATGTATCTACCCAGCAAGAAATTTTTTTCACTTTGTCCTTTAAATTTTTAACTCTAAATATATAAAAGTTATCAGTTCCTCCAACTTTAATTAAATTTTTTTCCTCATTTGATAGATTTGCAATACCTATTAAGGGCTCTAAACTACTTGATGAGTCATTTCTATTGGGGTTAAACTGGTTACAAGATGTCAATATTAACAAACTTGATAATATTAGAATTAATATTAATTTTATTCTAAATCCTTTTTTAATCATTGAATCAGCTTCTCCTTTTTTACAAAGTATTTTCTTGTTGGCACGATAAACACTAATTCTATAACTGTTGTTATAAGGTTTTGATAAAGGAATAGTTGGTCACTTTGTTGGAACAAAATAATATTTACTACTAAAAAAAATATACTGTTAATCACCATTAGCCAATAACCTCATATTTTAAGTTTCAAATATCCATAGGATGTTATTAAGAGAATTATAGTAAGTAATACTTGCACTATATCATTTGAAAAAATGGGTAATGTTATAACTGTAAAATGAAAACCAAATCGTTCTAAAAATTTCTCGAATAATGAAACTATAGATAAAAAAGCACCTAAAAAACCTAGATATCCAATTAATATTATTATTCCAGGCTTTTTTTCACTCATATAAATTTCCTCCCTATAATTGAAGATTGATTTTTCCTTGTAACTCTTTATATGGTTGATTTTGATTTTCATTAATATTTTTTAGGTATTTATAGGGAAATATTATTTTTAGTGATAATTCATTTTCATCCCCATCTAAAGGTTCTTTATCATTTACTACAGAATATATACCACTTGAGTCCTCTTTAACTATAACAACTAATGGGTTATCTCCCCCAGCAATTTCATGTTTTTTATTGTCATAGGCTTCAAATAGTGTGAATAGGTACACGTATTTAAATCCAAATTTCTCATCTATCCCATAAATTTTATGGGCCTCAGATTTTTTGCTTGAGGATACATTTGACCAATTGAAATATTTATTTTTTATATAATCTGATATTACTAAATCTAAATCCTTTCTATTTAAATTTTTGAGTAGACAATATTATTTTTTACAGGTGCATAATATCTTAAAAAACACAATCCACCTATGAATATAATAATAATTGTGACTATGGTAGTTAATGCAATTGTAATATATTTTTTACCCAAAATACCCACCCCTCATTTTTGAATGTTAAATTATGTACTGTTTTTAATTTGCTCTTTATAATTACAATAATAGGAATATTATACCATTATTAACTTTTCAAAATCAAAATAAAAAATATTTTTACAAATTCATAAAAACATACTTAACTTGTCAAAATAATTATAACTTATTTTATATTCCAATAAATAGTGTTAAATAACATTTCTATAATATTATTTACATCGTAGTGTAAATTTATGTTTATAAAATAATTATTTTACATAATTAGCAATAAATACTTGTTATTATATGATAATGGGTTTAATTAACAACTTATAATAATAATTACAAATCTCATTGTAACTATATCTCTATAAAATAATTATTTACCATAATTAGGAATAAATATATTTAATTTTGGTAAATAATAGTAGGATTTATGAAACTCCAAAATTATTCTGTGAAAAATGGGGAGATGAAACCTACCTTAAGTACCTAAAACAAAGGGTTTATGGCATGTTTTTGACAAACATTATGAATAATGTTTGTCAAAACTCAGGCTGTGTATTATACTATACTTGTGACAAATTTCTCCTAGGGAGTGAAAAAATTTATGGAAATGGTATATGGGTACATAAGAGTTTCCACATTAACCCAGGTGGAACATGGATATGGATTAAAAACCCAATCTCAGGCTATAAAAGATTATTGTAAAAAAAATAAACTGGAACTTATAAAAATATTTAAGGATGAAGGGATAAGTGGAGCTACTACTGCAGATAATGGTTACAATGTAGATCGTTCTGGTCTTACAGATTTATTGGCATCATTTGTTAGTATTAAAAAGGTAGTGGTGTTAAATACATCCAGATTATGGAGAAGCGATACAGTAAAGGTAGTTATAAGGAGGGAACTGGAAAAAGCTTCTGCAGATGTCATCAGCATAGAGCAACCTACATATTCAGTTTATAATAAAGATCCTAATGATTTTTTAATAAATGGTATGATGGAACTTTTGGATCAGTATGAAAAAATGAGCATAGCACTAAAACTTGCTAAAGGCAGAAAGACAAAAGCAAAATCTGGGAGTAAGGCTTGTGGTAATGCACCTTTTGGTTATAAATGGGAGAATGCAGAAATTGTGTTGGACCCTCAAAAATCTACTGCAGTAGATTTAATTTTTAGAAAATATTTGGAGCTGAAAAGCATAGGCAATCTTCAGCTATATATAATGGAAAGAAAAATTAAAACAGATAAAGAAAATGACTTCAGTAGACAAGCTTTAAGGTTTATTCTCACAAATGAGTTTTATAGAGGTAAGATAATTCACGGGGATATTGAAAAGGAAGGAAACCATGAAGCTATTGTAAATAAAATAATATTTGGTAAGGTGCAAAGTTTGCTGCATAGAAATAGAAGAAACTGAGATTAAAATCATAAAGAACTCTTTGAGGGCTTTATGATTTTTTTAATTCATCCGTGCTTTTTCAATGGCTCTCATTTGAGATACTATCATTCCAACAAGCATTAGTACGCATCCAATCACTTCTTTTAATCCTAAATATTCCTTGAGTATTAAAAAGCCTCCAATTGTTGCAAATACTGATTCCATGCTGAGTATTACGGCAGCTTGGGATGGCTCAGCATGTTTCTGTCCAAAAATTTGTAAAGTGTAAGCCAAGCCCACTGAACATATACCAGCATAGAGAATTGGAACCCCTGCCTGTAAAATCGTACTTACCTTTATTGTCTCAAACAATAGTGCTGCTACTAAACTTAGAACTGAACAGGTTAAAAATTGGAAAAAAGCTAAATTTAATCCATTTACACTTTTCACGAAATAATCAATTAATAATATATGAATTGCAAAGAAAAAAGCACTTGCAAGCTCAAGCAAGTCGTAATATGAAATATTGAATTTATTTGTTACGCATAATATATATAATCCTATAACAGCTATAATTGCTCCAATCCATGAATTTATACTTATGTATTGCTTTAAAAAAATCCCCAAAACTGGAACAAACACAATGTATAGACCAGTTATAAAAGCGGCCTTACCCACAGTTGTACCAATAAGTCCCACCTGTTGAAATGAGGATGCTAAAAAAAGAAAAATGCCCGCAACAGTGCCAGAAAATATCATGTTCTTTAAATTATGCTTCTTCACCTCTTTATCTTTGGCATTACTAAAAAAAATAATTAGAGGTATTAAAGAAATACTGCCAAGCAAAAATCTTATGCCATTGAATGTAAATGCCCCTATGTATTTCATACTTACTCTTTGTGCTACAAATGCAAAACCCCATATAGTTGCAGCCAATAGAAGTAATATATTTGATTTAAAAGTTTGTTGTTTCATTTATTTTCTCCTCTTAACATTTAATTTATTACAATAAAATTGTGTGTAAACATTTAAATTCATTTACCTTGTTCTAAAACTCTGCGTGCCTGTCCAATTGTTAGTGGTAGCCTTTCTACGTCTACCTTTCCATCGCGATTAAGAATTTCTACAAGATGTGCAACCCTTGGAAGTCTTAAATCAATACTTCTAAGTATCTCTTTATTACTAAATACTTCTTTTGTACTTCCCTGCACCATTAGGTCACATTATATTATAGTTCGAATTTCTGATTTTACCATTTCTTTTATTATTAAAAATCAAAGTTAGTATTTAATTTTTAAAACAAAAAAGCCTTTTAACATAACGTTAAAAGGACCAAAAAGCATATTATTATCCATGAGAAAACCAAAAGATATATTTCACTTTAACACACCCTATCGCTCGTAGAGAAAATGGCGAGAAACATTGGCAGGTATCCTGACTTCAAAATCATCATTTAAGTATGCCTTCCAGTTACCCAGTGACATATTTCTGCTTAAATTCTTTTCTTACAGTGGCGGGATCGTTCAGGACTTTAACCTGATTCCCTTTTAATTAATCAACTCTATGATTAAACCAATATTACATTATTCTATTAGTATTAAGTATATACTCAGGCAAGACAAGAGTCAATTTATGTGTCAAATTTTTTCTTAGCGTACGAAATATCATTTTTGCATAAATACAACTGTAGTAACATGTAAATATTTTGACATATTATTATTACATTGCTATAATCCAAATAGTGGCATATATTTTGGTAACGGTCAATATTTTAATTGGAGGTTACATAGTGGAGGCAATAAAATGAAAATAGCTGTTATAGATGCACAAGGAGCTGGTCTTGGACAAGTAGTAATAAAAAGGCTTCTCAAGGAAATAAATACCAATATATACATAATAGCACTTGGCACCAATACATTAGCAACTTCAAATATGCTTAAAACTGGTGCCAATACTGGCATTTGTGGAGAAGAAGATATTTGTTCATTTTGTAAAACAAATAAAATTGATAGTATAATTGGTCCAATAGGAATATTGTGTAACGGTGCTATAAATGGAGAAATTACATCTAACATTTCACAATCCATATTTAATATGGATTGTATAAAATATATACTTCCTCTACAAAAACATGGTATTTATATTCCAGGAACGAGAAATCTTAAAATAAAAGAAATAGTTGAGGAGATTGTACTTGATATAAAAAAAAGATTTTAACCTATAGCTGTTTTGCTCTAAGAAGGGCTGTATTAACTTAGATGGTGTAGGATGTAGGCTAATTGCCTACATCCTAATTTCCAGAATGTTTTCTATAGTAGAGTTATGCTACCTAATATTTTCGTCAATATTTTTCCTTTTCATAAGTAAACTAATAATTGTAGTTATAATCAATATTATAACCAAAGCAACAATTGCACAAAAGATATAACCTAAAGATGACTTAAAGAGAGTTGTATCATACCCTTGTATTGAATAATCTTTAAATATTGCGTGATATTTACCTCCAAGTTTAGCCATTCCTTGTGGAATAAATCCAATCTTCGCTTTTAAATCAGCACCTGACCATTCTCCAAAGGCAGTACCTTGGGCTAATAGTCCAAGAGGAGCAAAAATAATCAAAATACCCAATGCATACCAATATTTCTTCTTTGTAGTAACTAAATTATGGGATTTTTCAAATGCTGATTTTTGATATGGATAAATATGAAGCATGTCAGGATTTGATTTTTGCAGATATCTCACTACTAGTCCTGTTACAGCAGCTTCCACTGGACCAGCTAAAGTAAGATGAGCGAACAACATGGCAGGCACAGTTTGCATAAGACTGTATGGTGCATATAAAGGCGTACCATTAGCTGTATGAAATAATAGTGGTTGAAGTCCAAGTTCTATGCCAGCACACAAGGCTCCCATATTAATTGCTATATATCCAGATATGATTGAAGCAATAAATCTACGATTTGAAGAAATTTCAGATTTACCAGATATTACTCTGTAAAGGAAATAGCTCACGAAAGGAATTATAATTGCCATGTTGAATATATTAGCTCCAAGTGAAAGAATCCCACCATCGCCGAAGAAAAACGCTTGAATAATTAATGCAATACTAACGCCTACTGTGGCAGCAAAAGGGCCCAGAATTATTGCCAAGATTGAAGCACCAACTGCATGTGCTGTAGTTCCATCAGGTATAGGCACATTGTACATCATAATCGTAAATGAAAAAGCAGCTCCAATTGCAAGTAGTGGAACTTGCTTGTCCTTCAATGTCTTTTTTAACTTTGTTGCTGCGGTGACCATTACTGGAACTGCAATAGCTGCCATTACTGCGCAGGTTTGTGGACTTAGATACCCATCAGGTATATGCATAATATCTCCTCCTAAAATTTTAATAATATTAATTTGCGAATTAGGTTAAGGCATCTCGTGACCGTGATAATGATTATGATGCTCACCGGAGTCAAACCCATGAGCATGTATGTGATAATGCTCATCTATAAGATTTACAGAAAGCAACAATTCTTTATTTGATAATATGTCTTGAGGTGTACCTTCTGCAACTATACTGTGGTCTTCATTAAAGACTATTATCCTATCTGCAATTTCTTCAACAATGTCCAAATTATGAGTGCACGTAATTAATGTCTTGCCTGCCTTATTAAGTTCTACTAATAGATTGATCATCCACCTTTGAGTACGTGGATCTAAACCGTTAGTTGGTTCATCCAATATCAAAACTTCAGGATTTATTGATAATACTGAGGCAATAGCTACTTTCTTTTTCTCACCCCCACTTAATCTATATGGTGGTCTATCCTTTAAGGCTTCTAGGTTAAGCATCTGAATAACACTATCTACTCGATCATTTACTTCCTTAAAGTTAAGCTTCATCTGCAAGGGGCCAAAGGCTATTTCTTCCCATACATTAGTAGAAAACAATTGGGCATCCGAATTTTGAAATATAAATCCAATCCTTTGACGAAAAGCTTGTGAGAACTGCTTATCATTTAACGATTCTTCTGTAACAAGTTGACCAAAGGCAATATATTCACCTTTAGTTGAAAATATCAAACCGTTCAGTATTTTTTGAAGTGTAGATTTCCCTGAGCCATTAGCACCTAAAATAACTATTTTTTCGCCACTATAAATATCTAAGTTTATATCTTTAAGTACCGTTTCATTTGTTAGATATTCAAATGAAACATCTCTAAGTTGCATTATTTTTTCTTTATCCAAGAATAATTTCACCTCCAAAAGATGCCAATACACAAATTAACATGCCTAAAACCCATTGTAAATCAAGCAGAGTAAATTTGAATCTGTTCATAATAACTGGCTCGCCTTTATAACCTCTTGATAGCATTGCTCCATACACTTCTTCACTTAAGGCATAACTTTTACCAAAGAGACTTCCAATTGAATTCGAGATAAAGTGGCGCCCCTCTGTTGAATCAATTTTGCCGAAAGTTCTACTTTTTCTGGCAACAAACATATCTGTTGTAATATTTAATAATATAAAGATATACCGATAACACATTTCCAATATTGTAATAAATATTTTTGGTAAAAATAAAACTCTAAATGCCTTTAGTAAATTAGTAAAACGAGTAGTTGAAGTAAGTAAAAAGGCTAAAGAAATAGAGATACCAACTCTTACTATTAATAAAGTAGCTCCTAATACCCCCTGGGTCGTGATCGTTAGCTCAGATGGAAATATGAATGGACCTAAATGCAGCTGATGTCCGAAGTTTATAAGTACAATTAAAGTATTTCCAGGTCTAACAAAGTTGAAAATTGATGGTAATACCGCAATTCCTGTGAATAGAGGTACTATGAGCCATATTCGTTTAAAATATAATTTTAACGATATATATGATATTTTTGCTAAAATACATGATATCAAATAGATAATAGCTAATATAAACATATTATGAAGCAATGTAGAAGTTAGAATTAGGACTATCAAAGATATTATCTTTACCCTTGGATCTAACTTTTGTAAAAACCCATTTTGAAATGCTATATCTTCAAAAAAGATTACTTCTTTTAAAAGTCTGGCAATATCATTAATAGTCTTTTCTAAGAAACTACCTTTCTTCCTTTTTCCAATACATTCGCATGGACACATTCCAATTTTTCCACTGTTTAATAACCAATCTGGTACTTGATTTTTTGAATTCATTTAATTTCTCCTACCATTCTCTAAGTTAAGGCACAATAAACAAAAAACCACAAAAGCATTTCTAATTTAAGAAATAACCTTCGTGGTTAATTAAATTTCTTTTTTTATATTTCATGAATAGTAATTTATGTATCTTCGTGATACATTTATAAAATTATATTATATTAACTTGAGACAAAGCAAATATTTGATTTTAAATTATAAAGATGTATAATCAACTTCCTTATCTCCAAGACGAAATACTTTCCATCCTATAAAAGACACAGACCAAACTACTATAAAAATTACTACTAGAATACGGCCCATTATATTAAAATCCAAGTTTTGAAGCCACAGCCAAAATCCACTGTTAAGATTACGTTCCATAGCTATTACTTGAAATACTTCTATTATACCAATAACCCCTGCTGCTATTATTGAAAGACCTGTTATAGTCAAATTGTAATATACTTTTCTTAAAGGAGAAGAAAACACCCATTTATAAGCCGTACTCATAAAAATTCCATCCAAGGTATCCATAGTAGTCATACCAGCTGTAAAGAGAAGTGGTAAACATAAAATTACTATCCATGGAACTCCCTCGGCTACAGCGGTTGCTGAAGTAGCTAACACTGCTATCTGTGTTGGAGTGTCAAAACCAACACCAAATAAAAATCCAACTATAACAATATGATAATTTTTGTTTACAATATTAACTAGGTGATTTATTATTGCACCGATTCTACCCTTATTTATTACTTCCTCTTGAGCCTCACCATGACGCATACGTTTAAAAGAAATCAAAATTTCTTTTAGCATAAGAAAATTTACTAATGCTAGAAGTAGCAGAAAGCAACCTGAAATTAAAGTTGCAACAACTCCTCCAATTGCATTAAACTGAGGAATCGCCGTTTTTGCCCATTTCACTGCAAAAATTGTAATTACAGACAAAATAATTACTGTTAGGGAATGTCCAAATGAGAAGAAAAAACCTACGCCCTTAGTCTTTTTACCCTGCTGAATTAATTTACGAGACATATTATCAATAGCGGCAATATGATCTACATCAAAAGCATGCTGAAGACCAAAAGTATAAGCTAGTACAGCCATACCTAACATCTGGGGATACTTACCCGTATTAGAGAAAAGAAGTATCCCTCCTAACAAATAGAAGCAAAAAACCAATCCTAAAAATTTTGAGGCCTCTAAATAGCCATTTTCTGAAGTTGTAGTTAAAAAGTTTTTCATATTTTTTTTTGCTCCCATAATTTTATTTATTAAATCTTATGAATAAAAAATTGATAAATAAAATTATGAGTAAAAAATCAGTTTGAGTATATTCATTTTTATATGCCCTCCCTATCAATCGTAGAGTTTAAAAGCGTAAAAAATAAGCAGATATCCTGACTTAGACTCATTATTTAAATACACCTTCCCAGTTTCCCAGTGGCAATCATATTTAAATTCATCTTTACAGTGGCGTGACCGTTCAGGATTTAGGCATCTGAAAAGAAATAACAGGTCAAAGATTCTGAGGATATTTTGCGGTAGGCGAGGAGCCATTACCTTGCGCAAGCGTTGGCCATGTAATGGTTATGGCGACGAAGCATACCATAAACAGAGTTCTTAGTTTATGGTGGAGTTTTTTTCTCCATCTGAAACTTAGAACTCGTTATCCAGTGGCTACCATCTTCCACTTATAGAAGATGGTAGTCATCGGACGAAATAGACCAGAATACTGACTTGTTATTTCTTTGATGATGCCTTAACCTGATTCCCTTTTAATTAATCGGTATGGATTAAACTTATTCTTTTAGAGTACTATTGTTTAGGTTTCTTGTCAAAGATTAATTCTTTTTCACTTATACTAGGATTATTATTTTAACTTTCACGTTATCACTTACATTATTATTTCCTGTACTATTAGGTATTAAATCTATAACTTTAACCTCCACTGTTTCCATAGTATTACCGGATGCATATACAAAATGTGCCATAGAAAGAGAAATAATTATTGTTAATAAGACTACAGCATATACTTTCTTCATCAGTTACTCCCATTAATTTGTATGAATTTGTGTTCAGGTAGCAAAATATTTACTGACTATATAACTACTGTAAAGTATCAAAGCTATATCCTTTTAATTTTAAGTATTGAATTATTTCAGGTAGAGCCTGTACCGTTGTTGTTTTTGCACCAGCATCATGCATTAAAATTACAACAGTATTTTGCACAGTATATTTTTTAAGATTATTTAATAAAATTGGAACAGGTAAATCATAGCCATCAGCATCTCCTATTTCATCATTCCAATCAATAAATCTATACCCTGCTTTAGTAACTGCATTTCTAAATGGTACAATCCTCGGACCAAAAGAACCTCCTGGAAATCTAACAAGTTTTAATTTATAACTTGTACCTAATATAGATTTTAAAATGTCTTGGCATCTATTTATATCATTCACAAAAACGTCGGGTCCTTCTTTATAGTTTAATTGATGACTATAAGTATGGTTTCCAACTACTTCGCCATCAGCAACTTCCTCTTTTACTAAGTTACTGTTGTTTTCAGCATTTTTACCTATCAAAAAGAAACTTGCCTTTACATTATTTTCATTTAATATCTTCAATATTTTTTCAGTATTAACAGATGGACCATCATCAAAAGTTAGATAAGCAATTTTACTGCCGTCGGTTCTCTTATCAGTCCAGGGAGTATACTGTCCTCCGGCCTGATTTTCACTAGAAGCTTTAGGAATAATACTTTCACGCTTATTCATTATAGAAGTATTATTGTGCTTAGGTTTCAATGTTTGAGCAACTTGTTTTTTATTGTTTACCTTACTTGAGAAAATAAAAAAGCCACCTACACAAATTACTACTACTAACCCTATTATTATTGGTATCTTCTTTTTACGTTTTTGTTGTCTGTTTATGTTTAGCATAAATATAACTCCTTACATGACTTTTAAAGCCACTTCTATTTTTTTGATGTATTATTATTGCTCCAATATTATACCATTTTTTCTATGCTTATTCATTGAAATGTTGAATTTATTCCATGGCTATCATCCTACGCTAAAGAGAAAGTTGAAAGTTGAAAGTTATTTACCATTTAAATATTCAGCAATTGCTCTTGCAATGTAATGGGATGTCCCTTTGGCTTCATCTAGTGTATTAGACTCTGCACCAACTTCTATAAGCATTGCATTATTACTTAAACCCTGATTAAAAAAATCTGCACGATTATAATAATAGTACATTCCTCCATCTCCCATAAGTAATTGTGGAAAATTTTTTTTAGCCGTATTTAATAGAGAATTTACTATAATCATATTCTTATCAAAATGTGGATTAGTTTTAACCATTACAAACATAAATTTTCCTAGGCTTTGTCCATTTATTGTAGCAGTAGCGAAATTTTTGCTTTCCTCTGAATCTCTATGTAAATCAATTATGAGTTTAAAGTCACCATATTCTTTTAAATATTTTTCTAAAGTTTTTCTAGAGCTTCCGTATGCTCCAGTATAACTCACTACATTGTGAATAGTAGTATCATTAATTGCAGAAATACCATAATCATTTGAAAGAGTTTTTGCAAGCTCATCCCCAACTGCACACACATTCTTTTGTGGATCAAGATTGTCCTCTCCATAAGGGGTGTAGCTTTCAGTAGTGTGCGAGTGATATATAAGCACCTCTGGTTTTGCAGAAGGATTATTATTCTTTAGAGAAGGGTTGTACACCACAAAATTTGTTGATGGATTACCATTTGAAGCATTTGGAGTATTTTTTGATATATCCTTATTATCTAAATTAAAAGCTGCCACTTTCTCAAAATTATTTTCAGGACCATCAGTGGAATCTGTAGAGTCATTATTAAGTTTTAACCACGCTATTTGGCTTTTTAAAATTTTATTGGGCGTGTTAAAATTAAGTCCAAGAAAGTTCAAAACAGTGTCTTTTAAGGAGAAGCTATCATATGATTTATACTTTGAGTTATTAGAATTATAATTTTTTAATACAGGAAACGTGTAGTCAATTACTCCAGTATAAAAGGAATTTTTGAGTTTTGTATGTTATTTTGGTGATTAATAAAATTTGAACATATGAAAATAACAACTATTGTAATGATAATAGTTAACATTAATGAAAATTTAGTCATTGAATTATTAGTAATTTTATTCATTAGCTTTTTCACCTCTTTATTTTTTATATGAAAAAAAATATATGCTAATTACTTATTTTTTTCAAACAGTGATAAAAATAAAACAGTTTAGATTTTAATCTAAACTGTTTTATCTACTAATTAATAAGAGGTGAAATTTGTCTGGTTATAATGAGCTTGTGGGCATGAACAAAAGAAAAGTTAATTTCTTGCTATTTGTAATATAATGATGTTACCACTATAGGAAACATTTACTTTATATGCACTTGGTAGACCAGTTGTTGTAATTGATGAAAATTCTCCATTACGTTGGTCGCTTGTTATTATAGTAGAGCCATCATCAGGTACATAATCATTTAAGAAATTTAGTTTTAACCTTCCACTTAATTTTGCCTCACCATTGATTTTGAGTAAATCTTTATCACTGCTAATATTAAGCTCCAGAGTACTGTTTTGAGATTGTGTATATTGATTTTTCAGAACTAATTTTCCAGATGAATTTTTTGTAAGTGTACCACCATTGTTTATAACATTTCCAGCTCCTAAAGCAGTTTTGGAATCAGCTTCTACATCTCCCTGGTCAATTTCAGTACCACCAGTATATTTATTATTTCCATCTAACTTCAGTGTACCTGTTCCTTCCTTGGTAAGTTTCCCTGGACCTTTTATATCATTACCCCAGGAATCTGTAGCATTGAATCCACCTTTAGAAGCATCCATTGTAACATCCACATTATTTATCAAAGCCCCAAAACCATCAGCAGCTGCAAAAAGGTTAAGGCGTCCCCAGCCCTCAACATCATCTAGCAATGGGTAACCAGATGGAAGACCTGTTGTATATAGAACCAAGCGTCGCTGGGTGGAATCAAGATAAGGAAAACGTGTTTCTAGTAAAACTTCAGCTCCTTTTGGAACTGCCATTGGTTTAGTCGTATCACCTGTCTGAGAAAAACCATAAGTTAATCGGTCTATATATTTCTTCTTGTTTGCGGCATAATCACTAAATCTATCAACTGAAGTAGCATTTTGCGAAATAAGAAGTTTAGTATGTGCATCATTGTAAGCAGCAACTTTGAGAGATTGGTTAGCTGGGTCATTTAAAACAGCAGCCGCAATAGCTGTACCCATTATACGTCCTCCAATTACATCCAAAGGAGAATGCATTCCAGCTACTATACGGTCATTGCCAAGTTCAGAAGCACGTGTAAGCATTTGCTCATAACGTTCTGGTGCAGCATATGCTAACGCAATAGCAGCAATAGTAGCAGCATTTGTATGTCCGCTTGGAAAACCTCCATCTGTAGCTGGAGTAGAACTCTTTTCAGGAATAAGTGTTGGAAGTACACTTACTTGTGAATTCCAGCGCCATGGACGTGGATATTGATAGTAATTCTTAGCAGGAGTGGTGGAAGCAGAACTATTACGTATAGTATTCACCAGATTCACCATATTACCAAGAGTAGACGTGGTTTCAGCCCAATTACCCTGACTGTCTCCATTATCGTTATACTGCACCGTTGTTGCGTCGTTTGGAATAATATCAGGAATTGTGGTTACCGCACCAGCTTCACTACGAAAAGCATCAGTATATGGCCCAAGACCATCTGTTACGCTGTAATTTTGATTTCTCCGATCATCGAGATAAGCTTGATGTTCTTGACTATAAGTACGATTGGATGTTATTGTAATTGATTTTTGGATATTATCATTTAGCACAGAACTGATTACGGTACCATTATTCCAAGTAGTACCTGGAGTCCAAAGTTTAAGATATCCAGAAAGTAAACCGATAGCTGGATTAGTAGTTGGACTCATATTAGTAGTACTATTGTTTTTCCATGTATCTACGAAATACCCGTAAGATGCAGGATGCGGTTCAATTCGACTTTCAGTTAAGCTCTCAGCTGAGGCTATATTTGAAAAACTTTGGGCTATTATAAGGGCAAGAACTATTGATAAAGACTTTCGTTTAAGCATCATGTTAATCCTATCCTTTCTGAAAAAACTATTTTTTATTAAAGCGCTACTTTTATATTATAAGAGCAGACTACTTTATTGTCGTTATGAGATAGTTAATTTTATGTTAAAAAAAGGTATTGAATTAATAATTTACCATATAAAAAAGTAGGAAGATAAATTTATCTTCCTACTTTTTATTTGCTATATTAAATACTCAGCAATTTTCTTCGCTAGCCTACAATACCCTTCCTTGTTATAATGTAATTTATCAGGCATGTATAACTTTGCTTGATATTCACTATATGGAGAAATTCCACTTTCTTTATACAAATCTAATATGGGAACACTATAATAATCACATATTTTTTTTATAGCATTTACATAATCAACTTGTAATAAATTTAATTTATTAAAGCTGAATGAATCAGGATAATTTTTAGTGGGATTCACAAAATTATTTTTCATAGGTGTCATAAATATTATTTTTTTATCTGGATATTTTTCCAAAAGGCCTGAAATAATAGTATTCAGTGCACCATAAAAATAATGAGGATCAAAAGAACGAAAATTACCTATAGGCACATCGTGTTGAAAGTCATT
Source organism: uncultured Clostridiaceae bacterium (assembly GCA_963725425.1). Taxonomy (GTDB): domain Bacteria; phylum Bacillota; class Clostridia; order Clostridiales; family Clostridiaceae; genus Clostridium_I. The sequence goes on along the minus strand of CAVRYJ010000022.1, from coordinate 52,604 downwards.
GACTCCACCAAGAACTGTAATAATATCAGCGCTATTTTCCATATCTTTGTAACGTTCAACAAAGCTGTCATTTCTATCATATGTAATAGCTATCCTTGACCCCTTGACTCCATAATTACGTATAGTTTTAAACTTAAGGAAGTTCTGGATTTGGGTAGTCCAGGAGATTTCATTTCCACCTGTTCCAATTCCATTATCTCCCCAAGTGGTAGAATCACCGAAACAATTCATTACGATATTTTCAAATGTTTTTAATTTTAACAATTTTGTGTATCCTTTCCGAAACTAATTTATTCGTTTTTCTTTAAAATCTAATTCAATCTGTTCTAGAGATTTTCCTGTTGTTTCAGGAAGCATTATAGCTGCAAAAAGTCCCATTAGAATACAGAATACAGCAAATATTAGGAACGTTAATGATGCTCCAAGCTTAGAAAGCATTATTGGGAAAAATTGTGTTACAAAATAAGAAGTTAAGAACATAGCCATTGATGAAAAAGATAAAGCCCTTCCACGTATACTAGTTGGAAATACTTCGGAAAGAATTACCCATGCTCCACCACCCCATGATAATTCATAAGCAGCGGTATGTGCTAAAACACCTACTAAAATCAATACATCTATAACAGTGTTGAATTTTCCAATATGGAAAAGGAAGCTAAGTAAGATTAGTGCAATAAACATACCAACCGCACCATTTCTTAATAATTTTTTCCTACCAACTTTATCAATAAAGAACATAAAAATAGCAACAAAAATTATCTTAACTACTCCAATTCCAATGGTTTCAATTAGTGATGCATTTATACCTACACCAGTCATTTTAAAAATAGTAGGAGCGTAATAGCCCACTGCAATGGTTCCTGTTAACTGTTGAAAAACAGCCGCTAATATAGCAATTAAAAATGCATAGCGTATTCCTGGAGCAAATAGTTCAGAAATCAATCCTTTTTTAGCTGGAGCAAGGCTTTTTTCTATTTCTAAAGTCTCTTTTTTTGCTATTTCAGCACCATTGAGTCGAATTAAAATAGATGTGGCTTCAGAGTTTTTACCTATTTTAATCAAAAAGCGCGGACTCTCTGGAATAATGAAACAAAGACCAAAGAAAATTAAAGCAGGAATCATTCCTGATGCAAACATAAAACGCCAACCCAATAAAACATTCCACCTAGCAGAGTGAGTGTTAGCAATGATAGCATTAACTATGAACACCGATGTCATTCCAATTGCGAAAGCTAATTGATTTGCACTAACAAGTCTTCCTCGAATTTTAGCTGGTGCTACTTCAGAAATATACAAAGGAACAATGGTTGATGCCATTCCTATTGCTACTCCAGAAAGGATACGACCAATAATCAGAATTTGCACTGATGGGGAAATTGCCAAAATAAAGCTCGACAAACTAAATAGAACTCCAGCACAAATCATAATCTTTTTTCTACCGAGATAATCACTTGAAAATCCGGCTAAAAGACATCCACACATTGCTCCTAATGCAAGAACACCAGAAACAAATCCAACTGTTGCTTGACCCAATTTAAAGTGGACACTAAAAAAATTCAACGCCCCGGAAATGACTCCTTGATCATAACCAAATAAACTTCCACCTAGTGCTGCAATGACAGTTATTAGTATCATGTAAGATAACTCAGTGTTATTTTTCTTATTAAACATATTAAGACACCCTTTCATTTTAAACATATTTGATTAGAATTAAAAGTAGGGAAACGTTTTCTCACAGTATAAAAAAAATCAGTGATTTATGTAAAAATCAAGATTATTTTTCAATACAATTGATATTTTATTAAATTCATTAGGAATAGCTACTTCATTTTTAGTTATATAATTAAATAGAAAGTTTATTCCATCATAAGCCTGCATATATGGATTTTGATATATGATTGCCTGTATAATATTGCTTTTTAAAAATTTTATAGATTCATCAAATACATCCGTGCCTATAACTTTAAATTTATTTTTTAGATTCATTTCAGTTATCATATTTCCTATAAGTAGTGTATTCCTAGAGTTATTTGAGTATATTCCCTTTATATCGTCGAATTTTGTAAAGAAACCTTTCAAAGTTTCATAGGTGTTATTAGAATTACTGTCAATAACTTGTATAATGTCAATTAAGGGTAATTCACTGGACATTACTTTTATAAATCCTTCAACAATTTTTGTATGAATTGTTGTTTCTTTATTACCACTTACAATAATAACTTTCCCTGGTGCATTTATCATTTTACTCATAAGTTCAGCTACAAGCATACCAATTTTTTTTGATGGAGGAGCTATACATGCAAGTCTTTTACTGCCTGGCGCATCAGTGTTTATTGTAACAACAGGAATACCTGAATCACTAAATTTATCAATTACATTATTTAATTCTGATAAATTCCATGGTACTGTAATCAATCCATTAATAGTAGATGAATATTTATTATATACATCTTGAAGAACTTGCTTTTGTAGCTTATAGTTTGTCCCTTTAAATGGTATATTTATAATTTCCACATTGAAATCTTTTAATGATTCCCTAGCTCCATCAATTCCATCCCATATGTCTTTATAAAAATAACGTTCTTCACCTGTTGCCTCAGGTAATACAACTGCTATTTTTATTGCCTTTCTTTTTAAAGTTGAGGCAATAATATTAATTTTGTAATCCATTTCATTTGCAGTTAATAGTATTTTTTCACGGGTAGCTTCACTTATACCCTTTTTGTTATATAAGGCTTTATGAACTGTGCTTAATGAAACATTTAGTTTTTTAGATATATCTTTTAAAGTTACTCTTTTATTATTCATCATGCCCTCCTGTAGGGAAACGTTTTCCTTAAGTTAAATATATAATAATAAATTTGATTTGTCAATATATTATTATATATTTTTAAATGTTGAAACCACTGTATTTATACATTTGTCAATATCAAGAGCCTCAACTCTTAAACCTTTACCATCAGTACCTGCTTCTGACCCATCACTGCCCCAAGACTGCCAGCCAATATTTTGCACGTGACCTCAATTATACCTACTGCTGGTGCTGGGGTTACGGTATCTGCTGATAGTGGGTTAGCTTTGCTATGCTAATTACTTATTTTTTTAAAGAGTGATAAAGATAAAACAGTTTAGATTTTAATCTAAACTGTTTTATCTACTAATTAATCAGAGGTTTAATTTACTTTTACATTGGCAGATACTTTTGGTATAGTCCTTGTATCATTAAGGACTAAGTTACCAAACCCAGAAGTATCCTGGAATGAATTACCTGAACCATCACACCAAGATGCTACACTAACTCTTTTTCCTGTAGAATCAGCATTATTTACTTGAACATCAAAGCCAAGTATTGAACCATCTTCTGGTTTAATAGCAGTAAGTGGTATGGCTTCTTCTACTATATATCCCGTAGGAGTTATGCTTGTTGCAGACTTAAAACCATCAGGTTTTGTACCTCCAAAACTTTGTTCATTATCAAAATTAACTCTGATTTGAGAATCGTCACTTTCATAAGATGTTGTCTTATGATCATTTTGATCTAAGAAAACTTCTACTGAGTCTTGTTCATACGCATTAGCACTAGATTTATTTAAACAATTATCAGTAACCTCTGAAAGCACATAGAGATTATTATTATCCCACATAGTTCGTACCTTTGCTGTCGCTCCTGAAGTTCCTTGTACCCAAATATTAGTGTTTATACTATTAGCTTGGTTCCAAATATCGTCTATTTTTCCATCTAGTACAGGTGTACCGTATACAGTATTTGAATATATTGGAGTTTTTTGCAAAGCGAGATTACTGTAATATGCAGTATTTTTATCTTCACTGTTAGAGTAGTCATTAAGCACAGCTGTTGAATCTACGTTTCCTGTTCCTTTATCATCATTAACTCTAATATCGTAACCTATTGTACTTCCAATCTTAGGATTTATATCACTTAATGGAATAACAGCCTGTACAGTATATCCATTAGCATCACTTTCAACATAATGTGTTATGTCCGTACTTCCAGAGTTATTACGATATATTTTGTAGTGGCTAACATCTGTGTTATAAGTTGTAGTTTTACCATCATTTTTATCTACAAACAACTCTATATTGTCTTTTGATTCTTGAGTTGCATCTGTAACTCGTGCATATATATACAGATTATTTTTATCCCATAAAGTTTTAACCTTTGCGGTAGCTCCTTCCACCCCTTTATAAAAAGTGTTAGCAGAACATGGTTGTATCATAGTCCATAATTTATCAACATTGGGTCCAATTGATGGAGTTCCTTCAGCACTTGATAAAGCTTGCCTATCAGGAGTTGCTTTACTTGGATCCACTATTGCCCAGTAAGCAGGTTTAGCCTGAAAATTCCTATCGAATAGTAATGGATCATACTGTGCAAGCCATGAATCTGCATCCGTTATACCCCATAACATCACTGTACTAATGTTATTCTTTTTACTCTTTAATAAGTCAAATACCTGTTTGTATAACCTTGCTTGTCTTAAGTAACTATCTTGATTTACGGTTCCCACAATTTTTAAATCAAGCTCTGTAACTTGAATATCAACGCCTAATGATGCGAACTTCTCTATGGAAGCCTTTATATCGTCTACAGAAGTATCAGTAGAAATATGCATTTGCATACCAATACCATCAATAGGAACACCTTTAGCTTTTAAGGCTTTTACTACATCATACATCTTCTGCGTTTTTGCATTATTTCCTTCTATACCATAATCATTTATATATAACTTCATTGTTGGATCAGCTTTATGCGCATACTCAAACGCTTTTTCAATATAATCAGGGCCAGCTATCTGATACCATTTTGAATTTCTATAACCATTAGAATCACCAGAATCACCAATAACTTCATTAACTACATCCCAATACTTTATAGGATTACGTGCTCCATACTTGTTTTTAAAATGAGTTAGCACCGTTGTTATATGTGTCTCTAGCCTTTTAAGCAATAAATCTTTTGAGCAAAGTTTGGTTGGATCCGTTGGATCCTGGAAAAACCAATCTGGTATTTGACTATGCCAAACCAGTGTATGTCCCCTCATAGACATTTTGTTTTGTATTGCATAGTCTACAATTTTATCTGCAGCAGTAAAATTAAAGTTCCCTTCTGTTGGCTGAAGTGCATCTGGCTTCATCTCATTTCCAGCCACAAGAGTATTAAAGTGCTTTTTTATCAGCTGTTCAGTCGGACTATTACTACCTAATATACTTGCTGGATACACCTCTGTTCCTATTGGAAAATAATCTTTTAACACATTGCAAAGACTTGGTATATTATTTTGAATGTTTAATTGAGCTGCTGTTTCATTTTTAGCCAAACCACCAGTGGTAACGTTTTCAGGATTGCCATTATTAACTATATTAGGATATTGCATTGAATCTGCAAAAACCTTTGGTAAACTTATGCCTCCCATTCCAGTAACCATAAGTAATGTCATTGTAAAACTGAAAATTTTAAAAAATTTACTTTTCGATTTCATTATTATCCCCTCTTTAAGCTGTATTTATTTTATTGTTATTTGTCATTACCTCCATTATTAATAATAACTGCAAAATAGATGAAATTCAAGAAACATTTTAAACTTTTTGGAAAAATTGTGATAGATTAAGGACTCTTTTTATGCCAAAATATAAATTTAGTAAATATGGAAACTATTATGATAAATATAAGATATAATTGAATTGATTAAATTGATTGAATTTAAATCCATACAGTTTCTTTTTTGAATAATGATATTCTAAGAATAAGATAGATAAAAAGAGTATTATAAATTATAGAGAGGACAGTGTAATACTATGAACCCAAAATATACGAATTCAGCAAGATATAAATGTCTTGAATATTTAAAAAGACAATCCGTTGATTTATATCTAAGTTATTGTGGAATGGAAGAGTGTGATCCTTGCCATTCATATGGCCCCATTAGCCGTACAGAATATTTAATTCACTATATAACAAAAGGTAAGGGCATTTACCAAGTTGATGGAAAAACATATCATTTAGGTAAGAATGAATCTTTTATTATATATCCCGATGAAATGACCTACTATGAATCAGACAAAGAGTATCCATGGACTTATGTTTGGATAGCTTTCAACGGAATTAAAGCTGAGACTTGCTTAAACCATACATCCTTTAGCAAAGAAAACCGGGTATGTAAATTTAATTGTGAAGATATTTTACTAGAGTGTATTAATGGCATTTTGAATGCAAGTCAATTAACTTATGAAAACGATTTAAAAAGACAGAGTCACCTTTTTATGTTTCTTTCAGCATTAATTCATGAAAAGCATGACGGTATTACTGAAGATGGAGAAGTCCACGATTATCCTTACCAAGTATATGTAGAACATGCTTTAGAGTTCATTGAACACAATTATGGAAAGAATATTAAAGTTAACGATATTGCCAACTATATTGGCATTAGCCGAGGGTATTTAACGAATATTTTTAAAAAAAGCATCAATTTGTCGCCTCAAGAATATTTGGTAAATTATAGATTTGATAAGGCGTGTAATTTGCTAAAAACCACCAAGCTTCCAATAAGCACCATTGCTTTTCAAGTTGGCTACGATGATCCTCTTACTTTTTCAAAAGTATTTAAGAACTTTCATATGGTTAGCCCTACTACTTACCGTAACCAGCATGAATTAGTTGTTTATTCCAATCATAAAGGAGACTAAAACGGTTGATGTAAAACTTCATAAACAGAGTTCTACATCAACTGTTTTTAATAATTATATTTTGGTTAAATGATATAATATTGAAGAAAAGTCCGCGCCATTTGCACAAAATTCTTTTTCATCTATAACAATTCCAACGTACATTAATTCATCCCCATAATATATTTTATTTTCATCTCCATTAATAATATATTGTTTATTGCAATCTAATCCTACCAGCCTAAATCTTTTGAAGTCATCATTTGCACGATTTAACACTTTATAATATGCCGCTAGTGCTTCTGTTTTATCTTGTGAAACAACAATCCAGGATGTAATGTTTTCTTCAAAAGGACTTGAAATGCGATAGAAAATGCCTTTACTAATCAGCTCTCTGTTAGCCTTATAATATTCAACTTGTCCTCTTATTTTTTCCTTTTCATTATGAGATAAAAGGCTTAAATCTAGTTCATATCCAAAGGAGCCAAAATATGCAACATTTGCCCTTGTGTCAATTGGTGTAAACCTGCCTATCTGCTGATTTGGAACTGATGATACATGTGAACCCATACTACTGATTGGATAAACCAAGGATGTACCATATTGAATTTTCAGCCGTTCTATTGCATCTGAATCGTCACTAGTCCAAGCCTGAGGCGCATAATACAGCATTCCCGGATCAAATCTTGCACCACCGCTAGAGCAAGACTCAAATAATATGTAAGGAAATTTAGAGGTCAACCGTTCATATAAATCATAAACCCCTAGAATATATTGATGAAATACCTTTCCTTGAGTATCTGCCGTCTTTGCTGAAGAATAACATTCTGTAATATAACGGTTCATATCCCATTTTACATAGGATATCTTTGCTTCACTTAATGTTTTCTCCATCAGTCCATATATATAATCTACTACTTCTTTTCTTGAAAAATCTAGTACATATTGATTTCTAGAAGGAGACCTTCTTCTTCCAGGAGTAGCTAGAATCCAATCATTATGTGCTCTATATAAATCGCTATCCTTATTAATCATTTCTGGTTCAAACCAAAGTCCAAATTTCATTCCCATAGCTTCTATTTTATTTGCTAGGCCTATAATACCACCAGGTAGTTTATTGAAATTTGTAACAAACCAATCACCTAGACCTGATTTATCATTGTCACGGCTACCAAACCATCCGTCATCCAATACGAATAATTCCATTCCTAATTCTCTTCCTGCTTTTGCAATACTTAGAATTTTTTCTTCAGTAAAATTCATTTCTGTAGCTTCCCAGTTATTAATTAGTACTGGTCTTACCTTATCTCTCCATTGCCCCCTAACCAATCTTGTTCCATACAGTTTGTGATAAGTTTGGCTCATTTTATTCATACCACTATCTGAATACACCATAACTGCTTCAGGTGTTTGAAAAACTTCTCCCTGTAATAATGGCCACTCAAAGGTATCAGGGTGTATGCCCATTATCACTCTTGCAATGTCGTGGGTACTTACTTCCACTTGTTCTAAATGATTTCCACTGTATACCAAACTAAATCCATACACTTCACCACTAAATTCATCAGCATTTGATCTTTTTAGGGCAATAAACGGATTATGCTCTGCACTACTTGTTCCTGTCATACTGTAGATTCCCTGAATTCCTTGTTCTAGTTTTCTAGTTTTAATGCTACGTTCTCTACCCCAAGCACCAGAGAGATGAATCATTTCAAAATTGCTGTCTGGTAAATCTATACACATACTCATAGCTCGATTTAATATTATTGCACACTTACCCTTATGAGTGAACTTAGCATTTCTAGCTATTACCGGCAATTTATTATAAATAGTATAACTAAGCACCAATTCAGTATCAATTAAAGAATCAAACAATGTAATTTCAAGGGTTTGGGCTTCATTATTATCTTCCACATATGTGGATGGAAGCCCTTGTAATCTTTTTTTTCCATGAAAAATTTCATAGGATTTATACTCAAAATTGGTAATTCTACTACCATTTTCTTGCTTAACTTCAAAAGCAGGATATCTAAAGTCAGTAGTTCCATAAGATGGGTATTCTTGTTTTGTGTATTGAAGAGAAAGAGAATAGTCACCTTCAAATACATATGCTGCTAAAGACCTAAGTTTTCCCTGCAATAGGTAAGAGAAAGAATCCTTATCATGTATTTTCTTTCCATAATATAAATTACCCAATTGATTATTATCTAAAATTTTAATAATATAGCTTATTTCTTCGTTATATATATGGAACTCTTTTGAATGCTCATGAAAAATAATAGACATACTGTCCTCCTTTATAGTTTTCCACCGGATGTAGATATACCTTCAATAAACTGCTTTTGAAATATAGCGTAAATCAATAACATCGGCCATATAGCAAGTACTGAAGCTGCCATTAGATCTGGATAATTAACAGAATATCCACTCTGTATTTTGGCTAAAGCTGATGATAATGTGGCTGCATCTGGGTCTGAATTTATAATCAAAGGCCACATTAAATCCTTAAACGCAAATAATGCAGTGAATATACTAAGGGCTATTAACCCTGATTTTACTAGTGGAAGCATTATTTTAGCAAAAGTCTGACCAATATTGCATCCATCTAGTATAGCTGCTTCTTCCAACTCCTTTGGGAGACCCGCAAAAAATTGCCTTAATAAAAAGGTTCCAAAAGCACTGACTAATCCTGGAAATGATAATGCAAAGATGGTATTTCTCAATCCTAGTTTATCAACCATTAAATATTGTGGAATAATAAATATCTGGGTTGGCACCATCATTTGGAATAATACTAAACCAAAAAGTAAATTCTTTCCTGGAAATTTAAGTCTTGCAAATGCATATGCAGCCATTGCACTAAATCCAACAGAACAAACCACTCTTACAGCCATCATTGCAAAAGTATTAAAGTATAACATAAAAAAATTATTTTGTTTAATTACCTCCATATAATTTTCTATTCGCCATTTTGCTGGAAAAATCACAAAAGGATTCATCGAAGTAGATTCAGTAACCGACTTAAATGATGTAAGTAACATCCAAACAAATGGCAAAATCATTACGCAGGCGCCTATTATTAGTACTGCATGAATAACTATGGTTTTTAATCTTTTTTTAGTTTCCATTTGTTTTCACTCCCTACATATAGTTAACCCATTTTTTCTGAACTTTCATTTGAATTACTGTAATAATCATGATAATTACAAGTAATAACATAACAATGGCAGAACCATATCCTTTATTAGAATACTTAAATGAGTTGTTATAGAATAAATAAACCAAAGAAACTGTTTTATTATATGCCGGATTAGTAACATCAATCATCATATAAATTACATCAAATACCTGCATGGATTGAATAACTGATGTTACAATAACGAAAAATAAAGTTGGTGAAATTAACGGCAAGGTTATTTTAAAAAACTGTGCTAAGGGACTGGCACCATCAATAAGTGATGCCTCATAATAATCTTTTGGTATTTCTTGTAATCCTGCTAATAATAACACCATGTTATAACCAACTGTACTCCATATACCGATAATCGCTACTGAAATAAGGGCTATATTGGGATTATTTATCCAATCAACTGGTCCCAATCCTATTTTCTTAATAAAAACATTTAGTAAACCAAATTGATTATTGTATAGCCATTTCCACATCATTGTTACAGCTGCTGGAGCTGCCATCATTGGAATAAAATAAATAGTACGATAGATTGATTTTCCTTTAAGGTTACCATTTAATAAAACTGAAATAATCATGGAAAATACAATAGTAACTGGAACAACAATTATTGTATATTTCAATGTATTTGCTAATGCATCCCAAACTTGAACATCATATAACATTTGTTTGTAATTACCTAAACCTACAAATATATTTCCTATTCCAAAATCTCCACTTTTAAAAAAGCTCATATATAAAGTCTGAAAAATTGGAATTATATTCAGCACTAGAAGTCCTATAATTGTTGGAGCAACTAAGGCCCATGCCCAAAACCATTCATTTACTCGTCGTTTTGTTGGCTTTATTTTAACTTTTGTAACTTGTAAATTCACCACTATTATCATCTCCAGCCTTATTAGAAATTGCGGCAAACTCAATTGTTTGCCGCAAAAATCATATATACAAAAATATTATTTTTCTTGTGATAGACTTTGATTCATTATAGATGCGGCGTCTTTACAAGCCTGTTCTACTGTCTTTTCACCTGTAAAAGCACCTTTTAATGCTTCATATGCCTTATCTTCCCAAACACTTGTTGTATTAGAATATGGTCTGATTTGAGCATATTTAACCATATCTATAAATACCTTTACATTAAATGCTTTGTTAGATTTAACCCATGAATCTGCAGCTCCATTATATGCTGAAATAGCTACACCTAATTGTGCCTGTCTTGTTTGTCCTTCTTTAGAGCTTAAATACTCTACCCATTTAAAAGCTTCATCCGGATGTTTAGTAGTTTTGGCTATTGCATTTCCAAGACCATTAAAAATTGATGCTCTGCCTCCACTATTAGAAGCTGGCAATACTGTTACATCAAAGTTTTTCACCATATAATCATTTGCAGTGAATCCTGATAAATTCCATGATCCGAAAAATCCCATAGCACATTTTCCGCTTTCCATATCAGTAGCACGTTCTGCATCCCCAAATTCTTTAGGGGAAAGTCCTTCTTTCACAAAATTCACATAATACTTCATAGCTTCAATTGTTTTTGGATCGTCGTAACCTGATTTTTTATCCTTTGTAATGATTGTACCTCCATTTTGATATACAAAATTGTAATATCCTTCTTGATTATGAAGTGGTGTAAGAATCCCATATTGTGAACCATCTGGTTTTGTTAGCTTTTTAGCTGCATTGTATAAATCAGTCCATGTCCATTTATCATTTGGATAAGAAATTCCGGCTTTATCAAACATAGTCTTATTATACCAAAGGCCGATAGTATCATAATCTTTTGGTATTGCATATTGATTTCCCTTGAAATTATAGATAGATACTAATCCTTTTGGGAACTTACCCATTTCTACTTTGTTACTTGCTTTAATTTTGTCATTTAAATTAAGTAACATACCATTTGATGCATATTTGTAAATTTCATTTGAATGCATCCAGAATGTATCTGGTAATGATCCGCCTGTGCCTGCTGCTTCAAGTGCTGTCCAATAATCATCCCAACCTGTCACTTGAATTTTGATCTTAATTCCTGGGTTAGCTTTTTCAAATTCATCTGCCATTTTCCTAAGACCTTTTTCTTGATTGGAATCCCAAATTGCATAAGTAATCGTTACCACTTTGCCCTTTGTTGTATTACTGTTTGAACCTGTAGTTTGCGCTCCACATCCGCTAAATAATGATAGTGCTAATATTAATCCTAGTACTAGAGCAACTATTTTTTTTCTCATAGATATACCCCCATCCCATATATTTTTTAAAACAAATATGTTAATTACTACCTCTTTATACTAACCTGATTTTCTCATTTTTTAAATAGACCTATGTCATTTATACATAGAATAGTTAATGACAATGAACTTCCTGCAATATACTTTAGGCATGATCAAAGAAATAACAAGCAAAAAGCCTCATGCCAGTGCATGAGGCTTAATATTTTAACCTATTTGATTATCCACTGCTGTGTAGTATTACCATTAGGAGTAAATTGTATAACTGTCTGGCCGTTTAAAGTGCTGTTGCCATTGTCAAGGTTCAAACCGCTCATCTGATTCTGGAGCGTATATATATTTCCACTCACATTAACGATCTTCCATAATTGGGTATTTCCTTTATTCACTGTCCACTGCACTTCATGTGTACCGTTTGTGTTGCTATTGTTGTTGTCCAGGTTTTTGCCGCTCATCTGATCTGTGAGCGTATAATAGCCGTTTCCAACGCTTGTAATATTCCATTGCTGTGTACTTGCGCCGCTAGGCGTCCACTGTCCCACTTGATTTCCATCCACCGTGGAGTTGTAGTTGTCCAGAGCTAATCCGCTCATAAGGCTGGTAAGGGTGTAAGTATTTCCAGATACTATACCGCTGCCGCTGCCTGAACCTGGAGTAATGTATATACGGTATCCGGAACTGCTATTCATGCCTGATAATGTTACTGTAATCTGACCGCCGGACACGGTGTAATTCGAGGTTGATACTGTGGTTGTGCCGTTGGAAACAGTATCCTTGCTTACCCAGTCAACCTTTTCCACCTTAACTGATGCGGTAGAGCCAATAAAGGAAGGTATATTCTTGAATGTTGTACTTACAGTACCACTATTGGGTCCCCCCATAATAAAGCTTATATATTTAGCTGACGAGTCCACACAAGCAGCGCCGTCTATATTACTGCTTGCATCATTTGGAGGTGTGACACTGACCATATTTCCCGTCATGTCTCCATACCATTTATAGAAATACCAGCCTGAACCCTTTTGCGTGTCGGTAGCAAGAAGACTGCCCAATCTGCCAGGAGTAGGAACAAACCACCAAGATATACATGCACTGTCTACCTTATAACGCTCAAATTTTGCTATATAACGTGCGGACGATCCAGGTTGCCCTTCAAGGTTATGGTTAGGATCGCAGTATTCGTTTATACTAATTGCCCTTGCACTTATCCCCAAGGAAGTTTCAAGCGCCCTATAGGCTTGTAAATGCGGTGATACCACTTCACTTCCGCCACCTCCGCCAAGCTCATGCCAGCTCATTATATCTGGAATACAGTTGTTAGCTTTGCAGAAACTCATGAAGCTGCTTATAGCGTTATTGTCATACCAGCTCCAGCAAGGACCTATGATTTTAGCACCGGGATCATTTGCACGAATATCGTTGTAAGTCTGCTGCCAAAAACTGTTGAAAGTGCCGTTAGCAGTGTTCCAAGTACCGTCAGGCTCGTTCCATATTTCATAACCATAAAAATTATTATAACCTGATGCCTTCTTGTCTGCTATAAAGGAATTTACCTGACTGAGCCAACTAGACATACCTGGAAATTGGTATGGCCAACCGGGTAACATATCCGCTAGATCAACCGAGACCTTAGCAGTAGGAATTCCAGCAAGCCTTCCTGCTACAGGTATTGCAGCACCAAATGAATGCTGGTCACCAGAGCCCCCACGTGCGGGATTTCTCATTACATATGGGGTAAGCGGAGCTACGAGACCGTTAACATCCGACGGTGTTGTTTCAGTAATTCCATAAAGTGATCCACTTGCGCAATGGGTTACACCCCTTAACACGCTTCCACAGTCTACAGTTATTGCATCTGAGGCAAATACCGTCTTCACAGGTAATATGTTTACAAGTGTAAACACAGAAAACAATAACATCAAACAACATTTTTTAAAGTTTCTTTTCAACATAATTTTCCCCCTTCTAAAATTCGAAATATAATTTCAGCCTGCACTAAGCTGTCAATATAGTCTGAGCATATTCAAATTTGATAGACACTAAGAATCTGTCTATAGTGAAATTGGAAGGATTAATAATGATTGAGTTTAAAACTATAAACAAAGCCATTTCGTTTAGAATAAATATGCTACCATATTGTACCTTCATATTACAGCGAGCTTTTCCTTTATAAAATGGAACTATGTGTTTAAAATATGGAATAGTGCGCTTTAATTTTAATATGATAAACATTAAAATTTTACAGAACACACAATTCATATAGAGGTGATAAGTATGGTTATACTGGTACTAGTTGTTCTTTTTTAAAGCTATAAAACAGGGTGATGGCATCTTTAAGCGTATAATATACTTTAAACTCTAGACTATTAGGTAAAAATAATATACTCTGAAATATTATTTTCAGAGTATATTAACTATTTTCCTTAAATGAATTATTTTAAACTATCCTTGTCATTTGGGCTAATACTTGAGAAGATGATGTGATTTCTTCTATTGTAGCCGTAATTTCTTGAGTTGCAGCAGACTGTGACTCTGCCATTAGGCTTGTGGATGTAATTTCCTTTATAATTTCATCTATGGAGTTCTTAATCTCCACAAGTGTTTTAGAAACCTCTATGGCAGAGTCCTTACTAAGTACGGAAAGTTTCTTCATTTCATTTGCAACTACTGAAAATCCCTTCCCAGCATCACCTGCTCTTGCAGCTTCTATTGCAGCATTTAAAGCTAATAGATTCGACTTAGAAGAAATGTTTTGAATTGCATTAAGTAATAAATCTATCTTTTTTATCTTTTCATTAGTGATATTAGTATACCCTGTAATATTATCCATGGATGATACTAGGTTTTGTGAATTTGAAGAGAGTTCTTCAATACTTGCATTTGTCTGCTGTAATGAACTAAACACAGTTTCTGATGCTTCTTCTGCTTTTAATTGTTTACCTAAGCTTTTACCTGTAGCTACAGCACCAATAATATTTCCTTGTGAATCATTAATTGGATATACCACAGACTTAAAAGGTACTCCATATACTTCTTTGGGCACAATCACACTTGTTATCTTGCCCCCTTGCATTGCTGTATATATTGGGTCAGCATTAGTAAGCTTTTTACCAATTTCAATATGTAAATCAATAGTATCACTAGGACGATAATACAGAAAGTTAGTGGTATCCACTACAGCTACAGATATATCCTCTTGTAATACATCTTTTAACACAGGCATAATATCCAAAAATGACTCAATTATTTTTTCCATGCGTCTATTCCTCCTATGAAACATTTTTGCGATTTTTTGTTCAGGTAATACTCATTTACCTGTTATTACATTATCGTAATATTTAAATATATCCTTAGCATAGGGGTAGCATACCCGAAAATGATTTTTCAAACGCTAAGAAAAATGTTGACCCATAAATTCAAATGTTTTACTATTTGAATTTATGAGTCAACATACCATTAACATGACCTACTGTAACGGTACCTTCATTTTCAACTTCTCCATCTACGGCTGCTTTGCGTAAAGAACCACTACCAAATATTTGAATTTTTTTTTGGCAGCCTCTTAGTAGTTTCATCAATCGCTTTGTCTTTAGAATATAACGGATGACACGCGCCTTACTAACGATTTCTAAGCATCAAAGATGCTAAGAACTCTATGCTATGTCAACATTAAATAATATTTGTAAATAATTGATTTATTATAATTTAACATATAGCCACGATATGATATTATTAGGTAAGTTGTCAAATATTGATATATATCAAAGGAGGCTTTTCTGTGAAAAAGAAAGCTAGTGTAATTTTAATTGCTTCATTGTTTTGCCCTTTATTATTTGGGTCTTCAGTAGCGATTACAGGACAAACAGTTAACAAAAATTATGGTCATGTACAAATCGTAACTAATGGTAAGTTTAGACCTAGAAAAGAACATCCTCAAGAAATATCATATGTGCCTTCACAAATAAAAAATGCCTATGGAATAAATAATCTCACTGCAACAGGAAAAAATCAAACAATTGCAATTGTTGAAGTAGATGGTAGTCCAACAATTACGCAAGATTTAACTGCATTTGATAATAAGTATAGTATAAGTGCCGCCAATTTGCAGACTTTTTATCCTGAAGGGACACCTGTAACTAGTGATATTGGCTGGGCAAAAGAAACTTCACTTGACGTTGAGTGGGCACATGCATTAGCTCCCAATGCGGCTATAGACATTGTTGTTGCAAATTCCACTTCTACCAGTGACCTTTTAGCCGCTGTAGATTATGCATCAAATTTAGGGGTCCAAGTTGTTTCCATGAGCTGGGGTACTTCTGAATTTTCCGAAGACGTAAGTTTAGATTCGCACTTCCAGCATCTCTGGTACTGTTTACGTATCATCTTCCGGTGATGATGCCGCTGGGGTAGAGTGGCCTGCAGCTTGTTCAAATGTTTTAGCTGTTGGTGGAACAACTCTGCAGCTAGATTCTAATGGTAAGCTTACGGGACCTGAAATTGCATGGTCACATTCTAGCGGTGGTGTCAGCAAATTTGAACCTGAACCAAGTTATCAAAAGTCATTTAATATTAGATCAAATAAGCATAGAGCCGTACCTGATGTAGCATTTGATGCAGATCCTAACACTGGTGTTATGGTAAATTATAATTCAGAATGGTATATAGTTGGTGGTACAAGCTTTGCAGCACCAGCATGGGCAGCATTTATAGCTTTAGTTGATGAAAACCGTTCAGTTTCACTGTCTAATGTACAAACTCAATTGTATAGTTTAGCAGGTGGTTCTAGGTATTCTTCAGATTTTAGGGATATTACCAGTGGAAGTAATGGAAGTGCTCCACACACTTTTGCTAAAAAAGGATATGACCTTGTAACAGGACTGGGAACTCCTTTGGAGGGAAGTTTACTTAGTGATTTAAGTGGAAAATAGCCTATATAAATAGGCTAAATCATTTTTATTAACAATAGTTATTGTAGCCGTTTGGTATCCAATATCACTAGTTGAAGGATATGTCACAATTAGGTAATACATTTTTTAATAATAGCTGATTTGCACTGCTTATTTGATTGGATTCTAACTCAAGGACTTTTAATTTAGTTAATCCGTTTAATGAGCTTACGCCACTTATTTGGTTAAAATGCAAAAAAAGATATTGTAAATTAATTAATCCATTTAACGAACTTATGTCACTTACCTTGGTAGTACTTAAATCAAGACTCTGTAAATTGGCTAGCCCTTGTAATGGACTTATATCACTTATTTGATTATTAGATAAATCAATACGTTGTAAATTAGTTAATGTTTTTAATGGACTTATATCAGTCACTTTAGTGTAATGTAAATTAATACTTTGCAAGTTTATTAGATTTTCAATTCCACTAAGATCAAAAATATTAGCCATACCTCCATCTGAGGAATAGCCATATACCTTAGTACAATCTAAATCCGTAATATTCTCAACATTACTTTCATGTAGAATTCCTGTGGGCTTATTTATATTAGATCTAATAGCTAGTTCTAAATTACTATCTTTAAAAGTTACAACAGGATTAGCAACTATAAAAGGTACTGCTGTAGGTGTACTTCCATCTGCTGTCTTTACTATTCGGATTTCAAGTGCTTCAACTCTTAACCCCTGCCCATCAGTACCAGTTTCTGCTCCATCGCTTACATAATGCTGCCAGCCAATGTTTTGCACGTCACCTCTATAAGTAATACCTACTGTTTGTGTTGCCAGTGCGACTTGAACTTTGAATAAGCCAAAACCTGATAAAACTAATAATTCTGTAAGACATAAGGATAATGTGTTCTTTCTTTTCATTAAAAATCCCTCTATATATAAACAAAGTTCTTGGTTTTAGGTAGAGTTATTTTCTCCATCTGAAAGTTATTAACAGATTTCTTAGCATCTTTGATTGGTGCTAGTCACTTAGTAGTTTCATCAGTGGCTTTCTCTTTAGAGTAAGATGGGAGTGTTACGGATGGTGGGCGTGAATACCATTATTTTGCTAAAACAATAGACCACTTTCCTTTATTGCCTTGTGAAATATTTATATTTACTATTCTGTTTTTATTAAGGGTAAAATCAGATGTAAAATTATCACTACTAGTAGCATTTTTGTTTTTATCTTCAAATGTCACTTTATAAGTACAATTTTTTTGTACACCCATATCAAAATAACAATTCTCTTTAGGTTTTAGATTACTACCCATAACATCAGTTTGTTTAACCCTTTGAATTGCTACATTGGTAATAGTTTGGGAACTTTTATTTGTTATAATTAGATTGATTTTTGAACTTTTTTCACCGCAAGCGGATAAGAAAAGTGTCATAATTATGCAACCTAATAAAGTTAAATACAATTTCTTTTTCATTATGAACCATCCCTTCTAAATTCTACTTGGCTAATAATTACCTTATCACTCGATCTCAAAAATCGTCATTTGTAATATTTCACAATAACGTCTTAACCCCATAATGTAATATTATCATTATTTACCACATTATGAAATTATTTTTTCGCTATAAACTAAAATTTAGGAAAACAAAAATCACAGCATATACCTATAACATTTTAAAAATATAGCTTTGAAGAACATTGGCAAATATGATATTTCAATTTGATTTACTGCAGCTGAACTCTCAATGTCCATTTTGATATTAGTAAATAGAGCTATTTTTTCCACTCATAGCTATATGGTGTTGAAAATATGCTGAAATAATCGTAAAATAGGAATATAAGTATAAACTTAGTATTTAGCCTAAATTATATTTTAAAAGTATGAAATTTAGGTTCTTTAATAAAATATGAACTCAAGGGGTAAATTCAAATGAAAAGAAAAAGATTGTTATCATTAGCTTGTGCATTACTATTAGGGTTACCAGGTATTGGATTATTAAATGGACAAGTTGTATTGGCAGATACAGTACTAGCACCAGTAGTAGGTGTTACATATAGAGGGCACGTACAGAATATAGGGTGGCAACCATACGTATCAGATGGGGCTGAGGCAGGTACTACAGGTGAGGGATTAAGAGTTGAAGCCTTAAATGTAAATCTAGTCAACGCACCAGCAGGTGCACACATAGAATATCAAGGTCATGTACAGAACATAGGCTGGCAAGCAACTGCTCAGGATGGTGCGGAAGTTGGAACAAATGGTTTAGGGTTAAGAGTTG
Source organism: uncultured Clostridiaceae bacterium (assembly GCA_963725425.1). Lineage (GTDB taxonomy): Bacteria > Bacillota > Clostridia > Clostridiales > Clostridiaceae > Clostridium_I. The sequence goes on along the minus strand of CAVRYJ010000022.1, from coordinate 33,323 downwards.
AGGCATTTAAATTTACATTAGTTGGTATGCCAGGTTATACGGTACAGTACAGAGCGCACGTACAGAATATGGGATGGCAAAATTGGGTATCAGATGGACAAATAGCAGGTACTACAGGTCAAGGATTAAGAGTTGAAGCTATGGAGATTAAAGTCGTTAAGGTAGCAGATGGCAGTACACCTACAGAAGTAGCATCTAGTCAATTTAATGTAGCATCAGTAATTTTAAACAAAACTGATGATAGTTTAAACATAGGAGATTCAGATAAACTAGCAGCAGTTGTATCACCAACAAATGCTACAAACCAATCTGTAACATGGACATCCTCAAATAATCAACTAGCAACAGTAGATGCCACAGGAACTGTAACTGCTATTGGTGCAGGAAGTGTGGTAATTACAGCAACTACAGTTGATGGAAATAAATCAGCAAGTTGCAATGTAACAGTATCTAATGCACAAACTAGTGATCAATCTATGCCATCAATTGTTGATATAGATACGCCACTAAACAATTCCTATGTATCAAGTGATAATACATTAAATGTGGTAGGCTGGTCACTTAATGGGAATGGAGTAAAAAAAGTACAAGTGTATTTGGATGACGTATATACTGCAGATGCAACTATAGGACTACCAAGAGCAGATGTAGATAGAAATCATCCCGGGTATACAGGTGGAGTAAATAGTGGATATAGCGCAAGTTTAACACTTCCAACGCTTTCTGGTGGCACACATACTATAAAAGTTGTAAGCACTGGAAATGATGGCTCCGTAGCCACTGGTGTGATAAATATTACTAAAGCATCTGAGGAAAATACGCCTGGGATAGTAAACATAGATACTCCAAACTATTCACAAGTACAATCTGATCAAATAACTGTATCTGGTTGGTCACTGGACTTAAATGGAATAAAAAGTGTACAAGTATCTGTGGATAATGGAAAAATGCAAGCAGCAACTATCGGATTATATAGACAGGATGTAATAAATAATTATCCTCAATATGGAAATTTGGTTAATAGTGGATTTACTACAAATCTTGATATATCAAAATTATCACCGGGAATTCATACTATAACTGTGGTTAGTACTGGCAGCGATGGTACAACAGCAACTAACAGTACAGAGATTGATATACTTTCAACATCGGCATCAAATTTGCCTAGTCTAGTATACCTAGATACGCCCCAAAATGATACTTTTATAAAAGCAGAAAACTATTTATTTAATGTAACTGGTTGGTCCCTAGATGTATTTGGAGTAAAAGGAGTACAAATATATGTGGACAACATATATACTGGAGATGCTACCATAGGACTACCAAGACCAGATGTAGATAACCAAAATCCTGGATATACAGGTGGAGTAAATAGTGGATATAATTATCTTATGGACATATCATCTTTATCCTATGGTGCACATGACCTTAGTATTAGAAGCACTGGAAATGATGGAGTTGTAACAACTACGGACGTGGTGATTTATAAAGTATATAACAACACAAATTTTGCATCTACAATAGTTTCATTTTTAAACATACAATCTAATTTGAACCTAGCAGAAGGACAAGCACTAAATCTTCACAATGGAGTTTCAAGTAATAATTGTGTCTATTTTTCTAGCTCAGTTCTAAGAGATATTGGTATTAATGTTCCAACTGGTATGGCAAATACACAACATTATGTACCATTTATAGCAGCACAGGGCTTTGTAAAAGATAATAATGTAGATGATTTGTATCCTGGGAATATATGCTTTACAGTATCAGACGGTACAGGCTATCCTACTCACACTTTCATTTTTATGGGCTGGGTAAATCCTTTTGATCATACACTTGCTTATGTGGCAGATAACCAAAGTAATGTTATTCATATTCGTAGTATGATTGATGCACCTGGCATTGATGCGTTTAGTTTTGGGTTTCATAATTAACTCATACTTACTTATTAAGTTGAGAATGGACAATTGAGAGTGGAGAGTGGAGAGTTAATGTTGATTTTCTGTAGCAAAGCTACAGAAAATCTAAAATTAAAATTTAATTATTAGTTTTTCTGAGCAAAGCGAAGAAAAGCATCAATAACTATCCACTTTCAATTCTCAATTCTCCACTTTTTTTAATTTGAAAGTGGAAGATGAAAGGATATGTAATATATGTATAACATGGAGAACTTGGAGAACTTGGAGAACTTAAAAATTGAATTATTGGAAGAAAAAGATATTGAAGTATTAACACCTATTATGAAAAGGGCTTTTGATGAGGACTCACGATTACATCTTGGAGAAACAGAAGGAGGTCCAGAAGGTTATGATAATGGAGAATTTCTAAGAAAGTTTGGTTTGGATAAAAATTCAACTTCCTTTAAAATTTTATTGAATAATAAAATTATTGGTGCTATTATTGTTTGGATTAATAATAAAACTAATGAGAATTTTCTTGGGACTATATTTTTAGATGTAAATACTCAAAATTGTGCAATTGGAAAAAATGCTTGGAGTATGATTGAAGATAGGTTTCCTAATACAAAAATATGGCGTACAGAAACTCCTGGATTCTCAAAAAGAAATCACTATTTTTACGTAATGAAATGTGGATTTAAAATTGTAAAAATCGAAAATCCTATGGACAAGTACTCTATGTATATTATGGAAAAAGAAATGTAAGAGTATAATAATAAACAATACTCAAAAAAGGCGCACTAACAAGTGACACGCCTTTTTTTATTTTTCGCCACTTAGGGGTAGTCCCACATAGCCATCAAGCTAAGCAATATTGAATGATTTTATGTTCACATCAAATGCTATATTTTTACAATAGATATTTATTTTTATGAGTTTCAATGGTGTTTATAAGTATTCAAATAATTTTAGTGTACACAAAAGAAGCACTTATACAGTGGAAATTTTACAGTGTTATTAATTTGTTTTATGCTGCAATTTTAACGTTAGCTAATGTTCGTTTATAGCAAACTCCTAGAATATCAAAAACAGTTTTCTTATGTTTCTTATGTGATTTAAGCCCATTCCTAACTACGTTTTTAAACATTAACTTTAAGGTATTGAAAGATTCACTAGGGAATTTTATAAGCTCGAAATATAGACTATCAATATATTCATGGACTATCTCAGAAGTTTTCATTTCACTAGTTTCTAGCTTTTTATTTTGTATAACTAACGCTCTCATTTTAAACATTACAGTGGAACTCAATAGTAGTAAAATAAGTTTTCCATAAAGCTGGCATTGAAACCGTTCTATTTTAACTGGCTTTACACCATGTACCTCATAATGTTCTCCATCTCTCATCTGTTTCATGATTTCAGAAATATAGATTCTTTTAAAAAGGCTTGATTTTTTAATGGTACCATTGTTGTAATACTCTATATCATTGCTTTGAATATATACTGCTATATTAGGTTTGAGTCTAGATATATAAAAGGCTTTTCTTTTTTCTACGTCTAAGAAATCTTCAAAGCTAAAATACCCAAGATCCATTAGAATAAGGTCGTCTGATTTGATTGTCTCTCTTATCTTGCTTCCAAAGGTATTGTCATTTGCTGATCCAGCGCCTACGGCTACATTAAGGAAATTACCTGACTTTAATTCATATTCCAGTTGTATTTTCACACCTGAAGGTTGAGAACATCCGCCCGATCCGGGATAGGTATTTTTATAGCTTTCTGGCACTTGAAAAGCAGTAGCATCAAGTATTCTTATTCTTTGGAAATATTCATCCCATATACTTGGTATAGAAGTGTTATTTGTTATGGTTTGGCGCAATAATTTCTGAAAAATCTTTTTTAAAAACTTCACACACCTGTCATTGAAACGCTGATCTAATTTTAAGTTCATCTGAAAAAAGATTTATATCTTCATCCAATGTTAATTTTTCTTCTGCCATTTATATGTGCCCCCATCGAAGTGTATTTGTTATCTCTTTAATGGTAACATTTTTTACAAATGGGGGCCTTTATTTTTATAGAGTTTTCTTAGCTTGATGGCTATGTGGCGATACCCCCAAAACAAGTAATACATATAAGATTTACTTAGTTTTGTGATTTTTTATCCATGATACTATATGATCTTGGTCAATTTCTCCTTTTGCTATGCCTAATCCTAAATTGATTAACTCATCTTGTGTAAAATCCAATTTTGTTCCATTGTAATCTAATAATATCAGCATTACATATATTCCTATTCGTTTATTTCCATCTACAAATGCATGATTATTTGTCATACTATAGCAAATATTTGCACACTTTTATTCAAGTTGTGGGTATAAATCTTCTCCATAAAATGTTGTTTTGCAATTTTCTATTGATGATTTTAAAAGCTCAATATCCCTTATCCCACTTGAACCATCAGTATCATTTGTAATGTTTTGATGAAGTTTTAATATATATTCAAGTGAAATATATTTCATTTAGCTAACTCCTTAAAGGCTACAATATTTTCTTTTAAAATTCTTGTTGCAATTATATCTAATTTTTCTTCTTGGGGGTTGTGTAGTAATGGTACAGAAACGGCAATAGAATTACCATATTAATCCATGCTGTTTATAACAAGCATAAACGTATTCTACCTATACGAGACGGTAAATCAAACGTTCGTTTATTTTACTTTCTCATTGGGTAAATATAAAAATAAAGATAAGCCATTTGAATAGTAAATAAACTTAGTAAATAATTCATAGTAAATATATTGACTAAGTTAACCGTTTAATTTACCATACTAATATAGATTACTATAAAGGGATGTTTGAATCATGGTATTGGGATATGCAAGAGTAAGCACTCAGGAACAAAATTTAAATAGACAATTAGATTCTTTAAATTCTGCAGGTGCAGAAGAAATAATACAAGAAAAAATAACGGGAAACAAAGCAGATAGACCAGAATTAAATAGGTTGCTAGATAAATTAAGAAAAGGCGATGTTATATTAGTATCAGATCTTACAAGGTTAAGCAGGAGTACAAAAGATCTATTCAGCTTAGTTGATCAGATTAAGAAGAAAGGTGCTAATATTAAAAGCTTAAAAGAAAGCTGGTTAGATACCACAACACCTCAAGGAAAATTGATGTTTACTCTTATGGCTGGAATAAGCCAATTTGAAAGAGATTTAATAAGCCAAAGAACAAAAGAAGGATTAGAAGCAGCGAGATCCAGAGGAAGAAAGGGTGGTAGAAAACCCAAACTTGATGATAATAAAAAAATAGCTCTATATGAGTTGTATCAACAGAAAAAAACAACAGTGAAAGATCTTTGCGATATGTTTAGTATCACAAAACCAACTCTATACAAGGCAATAGAAGAGATCAGTACTACTATATTTTAAAGTTAATTCAGATTCGTAAATAAATGCGTACTAACTACTGAATTTTAATTTACGAACATATGTTCGTTGATAATTAAACAATACGTCATTTGTATATTTTTACAAATGACAAATTTTAGTAAAGATTTAATGAGATTATCTAAAATCTATGCTATAATTATCACTGAATTAAGGCTGAATCAAATAATATTATAGCACTAATTGCAATTCTTATACCTGGAGGGATGTTTGGTTGAGCACTTTATATAAAACAGTAGATTCAATCTTAAATAAATCTATATTACGGAAATATAAATTTGGCTTTGCTGGGGAGGCATATATTGATTCAAGTGAATTTGAAATAGAGTATAACATGTATTTGCCTATATTAAAAAAATATTTCAGCGTCAAAAAACCGTTTTATTGTAACAGAAATAATGCTTATTATTCAGAGGATTTAGATGAAACAATAGATTTATTAAGAGCAATACTTATAGATGCACCTAGTATTCTAAATTCTGAAATGCTATATAATAAGAAACAATTTGTTATTTTTTCGATTACACAACATATGCTTTCATGTATATCAAAATTAATTGGTATAGTATTTTCTTATAATACTTTGAAAAATCGTTATTATGAATTACTAAAAGGCTACCTTTCAAGACTTACTGACTATTTAGTGCAGATTATATTTGATGAGGACTTTTATGATTTTCCTAAATTATATTTTGGCTTTATTGATAATTTATTAATAGATATGAAGAAACTTAATATTGCTAGTGTCCGGGAATATTCAGAAATGGATAACATTCTTGTTATGACTACTGCCTTTTTTGCGTTATGTGACTATATAGGAGTAAATGATATAATAATCTCTCCATTGCAAGGAGCTGCTTTGATACCACCTTTTTATATTTCTATGCTAAACTATATGAATGCTACAAAGAAAGATTTTAGTAAAATATCCTATGAATATGTTAGATATTCTAGATATGATACTTCTCATTTTTGTCAAGAATCTTTATCAGAACAAGTTTATCATTTAAGTACTAAGTACCCTGTTGTTTCAAAAATTATATTGATAGATGATAATACAGGTACAGCAATTACTATTAAAACAATAAAGAATGAATTGCTAAGATACTTTACAAATATAACGACATGTGTCTTAGAATATTATTGGGAAGCAAAATTATATAAAGCTGACACCTATCCTGCATTTCAACTAGATGATATTGATTTAATAACCCCTTTATGTTATAGACATTATAAAATACTTGATGAGCAAATAGACTATATAAAAAATTTAAAAGAAATTCATACTAGATATAGTCAAGGTTCATTTAATAAATTGAGTATGATTTATAATGAGATAGATTATAGTCAATATATATCAAAAAGTAGTATAGATGAATTGTGCAAATTAAGGATTTTAAACATATATGAAAGATTTAAGTATTTAGATGATATAATGGCTTATTATCATTGTAGGAATATTTAAAATATATTTTGTAAATAGAGCTTACCATTTCTTTATTTATCGAATATACATTACAAACCGAATTATTGTCCAGAATGCTGCATTATTCAAAGTCAATTTTTCAGCATTTTTTAGTTCGGAATGTTCTTAAAAGGCGCACTAATAAGGTGATACGCCTTTTTGTTTTTTGAACTTATGATAAAAAGTATCTTACAGCTACTTTGCCCCTGGTTACACTGATGCTGGTACTACCCCACTTAGGATAGCTAGTATCTTAGGGTATAGCCAACAAAACCCACTAAGGGAAAAGTTTAATCATGGAGAGCACTGAAATACACCCACTGTCTATACATTCTAAAGAAAACTTCATGGCAGAGGCGATGTATTTTCGAAAATAGATAACTCTCCACTTTCAATTTTCAATTCTCAGCTTTCTTCTTTTCAGTAATTGTCGAAAGATATCTTACAATTAGACACAGCATCTTCAAATAGTTTCTCACTGGAACTGCTTATTTGAGCAGGAGCTAAACCAAGCCCTTGTAAATTGGTTAATCCATTTAAGGGGCTTATGTCACTTACTTTATTACTGCTTAAATCAAGCTGCTTCAAATTAGTTAATCCTTTAAGTGGGGTTATATCACTTACATCTGTACTACTTAAATCAAGCTGTTGTAAATTAGTTAATCCTTTAAGTAGACTTATATCACTTACCTTGGTATTACCTAAATCAAGTTGCTGTAAATTGGGTAACCCTTTTAATAGGCTTATGTCACTTACATTGGTGTTCTCTAAATGGAGGTTTTGTAAATTAGTTAAACCTTGTAATGGACTTATATCACTTATTTGATTATTAGATAAATCAATACTTTGTAAATTAGTTAATGTTTTTAATAGACTTATATCCGTTACTTTAGTGTAATGTAAATTAATGCTTTTCAAGTTTATTAGATTTTCAATTCCGCTAAGATCAGAAATGTTAGTAATAGCCCCATCTGCGGAATAGCCATACATCGTAGTACAATCTAAATCTGTAATATTCTCAACATCACTTTCGTGTAGAATTCCTGTGGGTTTATTTATATTAGATCTAATAGCCATGTCTAAAATACTATCTTTAAAAGTTACAATAGAATTAGTAGGTACGAAAGGTGATGCTGTAGGTGTACTTCCATCTGCTGTCTTTACTACTCGGATTTCAAGAGCTTCAACTCTTAATCCTTTACCATCAGTACCTGCTTCTGCTCCATCACTGACCCAAGACTGCCAACCAATATTTTCAACGTGTGCCCTGTACTGAACACTGTATCCTGGTAGATTTTTTAATGCGATCTTAAATGCTTCAACTCTTAACCCTTGACCATTAGTACCAACTTCTTGCCCATCAGTAACAGGAGTCTGCCAGCCAATATTTTGTACATGACCTTGATATTCTAAACTTGCACCTGCTGGAGCATTAACTAATTTAATATTTAATGCCTCAACTCTTAAACCCTGCCCATCAGTACCTGCTTCTGATCCATCGCTTACATAAGGCTGCCAGCCAACGTTTTGCACATGACCTCTATAAGTTATACCTACTGTTTGTGCTGGAGTTACTGTATCTGCTAGTGCAGTTTGACCTTTGATTAAACCAAAACCTGATAAACCTAATATTACTGTAAGACATAAGGATAATATCTTATTTCTTTTCATTGAAATTCCCCCATTTATATAAATAATTTACTACTTATAACTATTGATAGTATGATTTTACAATACAATTATACCATATATTGATAAAGGATGACTAAAACACAAGCTAATTGGGAGATACTCGTGTATTTTCTTTCACATGGCTAAGTGAAATATTTATTAGATTTATTGTTAGAAGGATGCATATTAACATATGCAATGGACATCTTGGACGTCTTGAAATAGGAAGTGATACTGCTGATAATGAGAATTGAATTTCCACATTTCAGCAAAAGACACTGCGATGAAACTCATGAATATTATTCACGACTAGTTAGGTAAGAGGCAGAAACATAAGCAGAACTTCCATTATAAATGATTTTTCTGAAACCATTCACATCATAACCTTCATCACTCTCCCACATATAAACTTCATCTCCATTATAAATAAGTCCCAGAACTGCTGAATTTGCATTTGGTTGTGACATAACTCGTGCTACATTAGCATTACAACTAAAATAGATGTAATAATCAACATCCCTAGGCTTAATATCATTTATTTTAGCATTTCCTATGTTTTTGACATTTGATGATTGAGTAGTAGATATTTTATTACTATGGATGATTGTATTAGTTGAAGCAGAAGTTGACGTTGAAGATAATACGACAGTAGCTAAAATTCCCAATGTTAATACTCTGGCTTTTTTGCTTTTCATTTTTAAAGGCCCCTTAAATTTTTATTTAAACAAATTTTATTTTGTTCTAAATAAATAAATTTATTCACTTTACGCACAATGAAGAAAATAACAAGTCAAAGATTCTGAAGGAAGCAAAATAAGAGTGTGAGCTATTGATTAATCAATGGCTCACACTCTTATTTATATGATTATCCCACAATAAGCTTGTAAATATTGGGAACGTATTCCTGATTATTGTGCTTTAATCATTTATATATATTATTATTATTATTTTGTTGTTAATGCACTTATCATGGCGTTTTCTTGAGCCTGTGTTATAGTACCTGCTGTAACAAGAGTATCAAGTTTAGCTTTTATTCTGCCATTTCCCTTAGTAGATTTAGTAGGTGTAAAAAGTGTAACTATAGAATTTTCTTGAGCTTGAGTGATAGTACCTGCTGTAACAAGGGTATCAAGTTCAGTTTTTATTCCGCCTTTAGTTTTTGTAGTAGTTGTTGTTATAAGATTAACTATAGAATCTTCTTGAGCCTGCGTGATAGTGCCTGCTGTAACAAGAGTATCAAGTTTAGTCTTCATTTTGCCATTTCCCTTAGCAGATTTAGTAGGTGTAAAAAGTGTAACTATAGAATTTTCTTGAGCTTGAGTGATAGTACCTGCTGTAACAAGGGTATCAAGTTCAGTTTTTATTCCGCCTTTAGTTTTTGTAGTAGTTGTTGTTATAAGATTAACTATAGAATCTTCTTGAGCCTGTGTTATAGTACCTGCTGTAACAAGAGTATCAAGTTTAGTCTTCATTTTGCCATTTTCATTAGCAGATTTAGTAGGTGTAAAAAGGGCTATTGCCGAATTCTCTTCAGCTTGTGTTATAGTGCCTGCTGTAACAAGACTATCTAACTTGCTTTTTAAATTAAAGCTACCCTTATTGTTTTTTGAAGATGAGCTATATGTTCTATTGTTCAATGATGTACTTTTATGCTGTGTAGATGCAAATACGGATGTACTTACAACCATTGATAATGTTAGAGCTAGAGTAGCAACTTTATAAAATTTTGATTTTGTCATTTTAACTACCTCCAATTTATAAATTCATTTATATACTGTGAATTTATAGCCTAACTTTACCAATTCTCTGTGGCAGTTCAATTGCAAATATGTTATCAATTTGTAAACAAAAATCAACTTGAAAATAAATATGGGGTTATAATCCCAATCCACCTAATTTTTAATTTTTGTTTAGATAGTTTAAATATTTGACTTCTATTGTGCCTAATTGTCACATAATTGTAATAATTCTATGATATTGTTAAAAGACTAAGTACATGGGGGATGATGGAAATCAGATAAGGTTCTTGCAACATTAACAATAAATTGACCAGATTCATTGAATAACGTAATAAAAATATAACATGTAAGGGGAGTAATGAATATGAGCACAATAAGCAGTACCTCAAATGTGGCTACTCAACCTAATACACAGGTTTCAAATACACAAGGAGTTCACCATCACCATCATCATGGGAGTCAATCACAGGATTCAGATTCAGTGCAGCTCAGCCAGCAAGGGTCTCAGTCATCAAGTAGTTCTACTGGAAATGGATCAAGTATACTAAATAGTTTAGTATCTAACGGAACAATTACTCAAAGCCAAGAAAGTTCTATTCAAAGTGCTTTTCAGTCAGTATCACAAGCTAATTTAGCAACATCAGGAACCTATAGTAGTAATGGTAGTAGCCCAACTAATCCTATAAGTAGCCTGGTAGCTAGTGGAACAATATCTGAGACTCAATCAAAATCTATTCAAAATGCTTTTAAATCTGCACATCACCAGCAGACACAAGATGTAACACAAACCACAGATAGTTCATCAAATGATGCAGAAGACAGTTTACTACAAGCACTAGGAAGTTCATCACAGTCAGCAAGCAGTTCATCACAAGATACATTAAATAGCTTACTACAAGGATTAGAAAATTCATCACAGGATACATCAAACAACTAGAGAAAAATCAAGTATAGATAATAATTATAATTAGTTAAGCAGTTTTATATAAGGGGGCATGTTGTTTTGAAAAGATTAAAGATTGTAGGGATATCACTGTCACTGTCAATACTATTAGTAGGTGGTTGTGGGTTCAGTAGCAGTTCAACTCAAACTCAAACTAAAACTAAAACTAATACTAAATATGTTTTATCAAGGTATTCACGTAATTCTAATAGGACTAATTCATTGAAAAATACATCAAGTACTATAAACCTGCCATCAAATACTCAAAGCTCTTCAAATTGGGCTGGTTATATAGACTCACCAACTTCTAGTAGTGATGCATATACTAGTATTTCTGGTAGTTGGACAATTCCTACTATTTCAGCAAGTAAATCAGATGCAGTGGCATCACAATGGATAGGTCTAGGTGGGGCAACATCTACAGATCTTCTTCAAATGGGTACTATTGAGGAAGAAGAAAATGGACAACCTATGGCAGAAGTATTTTGGGAGAAACTACCTGATGTTGCTCAGAATGTGATGAGTGTCCCAATTGGTTCAAAGGTTACTGTTAATATATCTGAGGCAACAAGTTCCACATGGAATTTAACATTTAGTGCAACTTCACCAGCAGGTCAAACGCAGACTCAAACAATTGCGGAAAATTTAGATTCTTCTTATGATGAAGGGATTGGAACATCAGCAGAATGGATTAGTGAAGATCCTTCGGATGTAAATGGACAACTAGTGCCTTTGGCAAATATGGGTACAATAAACTATGAATCAGCTACAGTAGATGGACAGCCACTGAATTCCGCTGGGAATACTGCTGTGCCTGTTGCTTTGGTATCAAGTTCTCAAAATGTTTTGATTTATCCTTCTACAGTTGGGGCGGATAACAAATCATTTTCAACTACAAGCGCAACTTCAAGTTCAAGTGTGAGTACAAAAGGAAGAGGGAGGATAGGTACAGGTAGTGGTACAAGGATTGGAAGTGGTACACCTCATAATCAAAGAGGTTTCAGGAATAGATAACAGGGTTCATTAAGGTTATAAAGGTGCCTCCTCTCGTGACTTTCAATCATGAGAGGAGACACCTTTATTGATATGCCTAACTAATAATTTCTAATTTAAATATAAAAATTAAAGGTGTTTTAAGTGTGTTCGATAGTGACGTAATTCCGATTCATTTTGAGTTTTACACATCTTCTCAAGATAGGTAACCATCTTGGCTTTTTCATTTGTAAGCTGGCCTTGAACAAAAATGGCATTTGATGCACCTAGAGTTGCAAAGAATACTGGAATATTCAAATTTCCAATGAGTGTCTTAAGTTCCGCCAGTTTTTCTAGTTCTGTTTCTTCTGCCGAATAGCCCTTATTCATGAATTTAAGAATTTCTTCGTCTCCAGGTTCAACGCCCATGGTAATGCTATCATAACCAAGCTTATGTAAAGTATTTAATTCATCATCTGTCTTAAGATTAATATCAGTAACACGTGCGAAACACCCTATTGTCTTGCATTGGGGTAGATATTTGTGAATCAAATCTGCTATTTCTTTTAGCCTTTCGAATTTCAAAACGAAAGGATTGGCTCCGGTTAAGAAAACACGTCTGACGTCATGTTTATTCCAAGAACCAAGTTCGGACTGTATCTCTGCAAGATAGCTTCAATATCTTCCAGAGGGGACATTTTAAATTTGAAAGGAAGATCATCATAGAGAGTGCAAAATTTGCATTTGTGGTGAGTGCAACCAGCGGTGGCTTCAATTAGTAAAGAAGATACCTCATATGGATGTCTCCAAATAGTTCCAGTGCAATGCATATATATCGCTCCTTTATGGTAGTTTTTCTCAATGAAACGAGTCTCAAGATGGTGGCCTCCTGTTTCTAATTTACATGTTATAGCAAAGGTCTTTTTTGTTCAAGTACTGTCTTTTTATGGTTGTAGTATTATTTTTAATACTAGGTACAATAAAAAGTAGTATATTGTTTTTATTATAAGCGTGAGGTATACTTTCCATGAAATATAGGGATAAACTATGGCAGAGAATAAATTTAGCGACAAGAATATGATGGCCCGTTGCGTGCCAATGAGTACGCTACAGTCTGTATTGAATGGTAAATGGAAAATAATAATTTTATGGTATATAGCTTTTTATAAGGTTCAGAGCTTCGGGCAGATGCTGCGTCGCCTGGATGGTATAACTCAGTCTACACTTACAAAACAGCTCCGTGAGCTTGAGGCAGATGTTTTTTTACATCGCGAAATTTACAAAGAAATTCCACCAAAAGTTGAGTATACTCAGAATCTTTGAATTGTTATTTCTTTTCAGATGCCTAAATAGAGTTGTTAGAATCAGGGTGTTTTTTTTAGCAACCTGATTCTTATTCACTAATGAAATGATGAAAAACACCAATAACTCTCAATTTTCAATTCTTAACTTTCTTACTTTGAGCTACTAGTTGAAAGATATGTCACAATTAGGCAACGCATTTTTTAATAATAGCTGATTTGCACTGCTTATTTCATTGGAGCCTAACTCAAGCACTTCTAATTTAGTTAATCCATTTAGTGGAGTAACATCACTTATTCCATTGACATCTAACTCAAGATTTTGTAAACTAGTTAATGCTTTTAATGGACTTACATCCTTTATTTTATTATTAAATAGAGAAAGAAATTGTAATTTGCTTAATCCACTTAATGAAGTTATGTCACTTATTTGGTTTTCATGTAAAAAAAGATATTGTAAATTAATTAATCCATTTAATGAACTTATGTCATTTATTTGGTTATCGTCTAAATCCAGGTTAGTTAAATTAGTTAACCCCTTTAATGGGCTTATATCACTTATTTTGTTATCAGATAAAACAAGAGTATTTAATTTAGTTAATCCACTTAATAGACTTATGTCACTTATTTGGTTATAGCATAAATTAAGGTTAGTTAAATTAGTTAGCCCTTTTAATAAGCTTATGTCACTTATTTGATTATTGCTTAAATCAATGCTTGTTAAATTAGTGAATCCATTTAATAAGCTTATATCACTTATATTGTTACCAGATAAAACAAGAGTATTTAGTTTAGTTAACCCTTTTAAGGAACTTATGTCACTTACATTGGTACTACCTAAATTAAGATTCTGCAAATTGGTTAGCCCATTTAATGGACTTATATCACTTATTTGATTATTAGATAAATTAATACTTTGTAAATTAGTTAATGTTTTTAATGGACTTATATCTGTAACTTTAGTGTAATATAAATTAATACTTTGCAAGTTAATTAAATTTTCAATGCCACTAAGATCAGAAATATTAGTAATACCCCCATCTGAGGAATAGCCATATACCTTAGTACAATCTAAATCCGTAATATTCTCAACATCACTTTCATGTAGAATTCCTGTGGGCTTATTTATATTAGATCTAACGGCTAGTTCTAAATTACTATCTTTAAAAGTTACAACAGGATTAGCAGCTATAAAAGGCACTGCTGTAGGTGTACTTCCATCTGCTGTCTTTACTATTCGGATTTCAAGAGCTTCAACTCTTAACCCTTTACCATCAGTACCTGCTTCTGCTCCGTCACTGACCCAAGACTGCCAGCCAATGTTTTGAACATGTGCCCTGTACTGGACGCTGTATCCTGGTAGATTTTTCAATGCAATTTTAACTGCTTCAACTCTTAACCCTTTACCATCAGTACCAACTTCTTGTCCATCAGTAACAGGAGTCTGCCAGCCTATATTTTGTACATGACCTTGATATTCTAAACTTGCACCTGCTGGAGCATTAACTAATTTAATATTTAGTGCCTCAACCCTTAAACCCTGGCCATCTGTACCGGCCTCAGCTCCATCGCTTACATAAGACTGCCAACCAATGTTTTGTACGTGCCCTCTATAAGTTATACCTACTGATTGTGATGGAGTTACGGTATCTGCCAGTGCAACTTGACCCTTTAATAAACCAAAGCCTGATAGAGCTAATAGTACTGTAAGACATAAGGATAACATCTTATTTCTTTTCATTGGAATTTCCCCTTTTTATATAAATAATGTACTACTTCTAACTATGGTTAGTATGATTTTACCATACGATTATACCATATATGGATAATTGAGGACCATAACATAAGCAAGTTCGCTCCACCCACAAGGGTTAGGTGGGAAATGATGAGCAACAGTCATTGATTTTCTGAATCATCTAGTAAGTGGGAAAAGCAGAAAAGTAGAGAACCCGAGCTTTGCTTGGTGTGAATCACTTTGTGGTTTCATCAAAAACCAAGCTTGCTTCAATACACTACTTCCAAATTTCATCTGCAATTTCCTTAACTAGACGAATTTTATTCCATTGTTCTAGTTCAGTAAGAGCATTTCCCTCCTCCGTAGATGCAAATCCACATTGTGGACTTAAACAAAGCTTATTTATATCAACATATTTAGAAGCCTCTTTAATTCTTGCTTTTACAGCTTCTTTATCTTCTAATTTAGGATTTTTAGAAGTAATAAGCCCTAAAACTACCATTTGATTTTTTATAAACCTAAGAGGCTCAAAGCCTCCTGCACGTTCGGTGTCATATTCTAAATAAAACCCATCTACATTTACAGTTCCAAATAATACTTCTGCAATAGATTCATAACCACCAGAAGATGCCCAGGTTGAATTATAATTACCTCTGCAAACATGCATTGTAATAATCATATCTTTTGGATGGTCTTTAATAGCTTCATTGTTTACTCGTGCATATAATTTTGCTATTTTCTTAACATCAATACCTTGTTGCTGACGTGCTTCCCAATAAGTAGTATCACAAAGCATCCCCCAGGTACAATCATCAAATTGAAGATTGCGGCACCCTACTGCATAAAATTGCTTTATAACTTCTCTATATGCTAAAACAATATCTGAAATAAGTTCTTCAAAATCTGGGTATATTTTATCAGTATTTTCTTTATTATCTCCACGTTGCAATTCAGCAAGAAATTGTGCAGGTGCAGGAATAGCTTGTCTAGCTATCACCTCATCTCCAGCGATACTTTTTAAAAATTTATAGTGTTCCACCATTGGGTGCTTCTTAGAACCTATCTTTCCTGTTAACTCCGCAGTTTCTGCCCTTGTTTCTAAATCGTTAAACTTATATCCTTTTCCAATTATATGTTTTTCTACTCCATCTAGTCCCCACATAAAATCAAGATGCCACCAAGAACGTCTAAATTCTCCATCTGTAACTGCTTTTAATCCTGCTTTTTTTGTTTTTCAACTAACTTTATGATTTCTTTATCCTCAATTTTATGTAAATCATCATCTGAAATTTCACCATTGTGAAACTTAATACGTGCCTCTTTAATAGATTGTGGTCTTAAAAAACTACCAACTATATCCGCTCTAAATGGAGGATTACTTCTTTGCATTGCATTTTCAAATGTTATACTCATTACTAGCACCTCTTCATTAATTTAATTTTATTAACTATAACATAGAAATACTTATCTATGGTAGCTGAAAAAGATTATTATGTCATGTATGGTTACATGTCCCTCCAAAGAAATAACGTAATCTACTAAAGGCTTTGCTTCTGTTATATGGAGAAAATCGTCATATATAATAATAGAATCTAGGAAGGCCACTAACAGTATATATCTATAACATTTTAAAAACATGGTTTTGAAGAACACTAGCAAAATGAATAGCTTGATCATCCATGCCATGTTCTAATGTCCAATTTATCAGTGCAAGAACATTGGCTACATAAAGCTTTGACAATAAATCCACTGAAACGTTTTCTGTCTTTTGTTGTTCTTTTAAAAATGTTCTACATTGTGTAAAAAGAATCTCTTCAATTTGTTCCCGTAAATCCCCATTAGACACATGAACTTTTAACAATACTTTAAAAGCCTCTTTATGTTGTAAGTAAGTAACAGATGCATCTTTTATAAACATTTCAATATCATCATTTTTTATTTTGAAAAACCGTATCTCAGTTTCCTGTCTGAGGATATTCGCATACCTCTGGACGATTTTTTCAAGCAAATCATATTTATCCAAATAATGACTATAAAAAGTAGAACGACCTGTTAAGGATGTGTTACAAATGTCTCTAATTGTAATATGAACAAAGTCTTTTTCCTGCAGCAGCTTAATGAGAGCAGCTTCAATGTTTCGTTTATTTTTAATAATGCGTATGTCCTCTGCCATTTAATTTCACCCCTTTTGTCCGTTTTCCTACATTTTATCATTTTTAGTTCGATTACGAACACATAGTACTATTTTGTAGATTGCCTGTGAATTACACCGCTATTATACTTTAATTGTAGATTAGATGAATCAAAATTAATAGAATAAAAGGAGATTTATTTATGTTTAAGAAATATACAGGTAATGAGCAATTCGATTTACAAATCAATCGTTTTACTCGTGATTATGAAGATGATCCAAAAGTACAGGATGATATAAAGGAAATCCTGCCTCAATTAGTAGATACACAAGGCTGGTATAAGAGTTGGTCACAATTTGCTGCTAAGCGGGAAAAAGCCGGTGATTATAGTATTGCTTCAAATTATTATAAAGCAGCAGATTTTTATTTAGATGCAACTGACCCCAATAAGCAAAAGATGTACAAGGGCTTTCGTGAGAACTTTTATAAGGGCTATCATGAATTTGACTTTCAGCCTTATGAAATTCCATACGATAACTCTTTTCTACCAGCTGCTAAATTAATAAATCCTGGTGCACATAAAACACTAATAGTATTTGGTGGCTTTGATGGTTACATGGAAGAAATGATTCCTATGATGAGATTTCTGAAAAACATTGACTACGATATTATTGTTTTCGATGGTCCCGGACAAGGCACAGCTTTAAAAAATGGTTTGAAATTTATTATGAATTGGGAAAAACCAGTTTCAATAGTAATAGATTATTTCAATTTAAAGCGTGTGAGTTTGATGGGTATGTCTTGGGGAGGCTACTTTGTTATGCGTGCTGCAGCCTTTGAAAAACGAATCGACAAAGTTATTGCATTGGACATTTTCTACTGTGCTCTAGATGCGTTAACAAACCGCATGCCTCTAATACAGGCAAATATGTTGATGAAATTAATTAAAGATGGCGAAGCAGACAAGTTGAATGCCATCATTAATAAACTGATGGACAATGACATTGATCTCAATTGGAAAGTTAATCAAGGATATGAGATTACTGGCGAAACAACCCCTTATGGTCTGTTTCAAAATTTTCAGCGTCACACAATGAAGGGTATCGGACAATTCATCAATCAGGATGTGTTACTACTAGCTGGAGAAGATGACCAATATGTTCCGATTTCAAGACTTCCACAAATTCAGGAAGAACTATGTAATGCGGCATCCATCACAACCAAGGTTTTTACAAAAGAGACTGGTGGTGCAGAACATTGTCAAGCTGGCCGACAAGATTTGGCATTTGCTGAGGTAAGAAAGTTCCTATTCTAATGGACAATTGACAATGGAAAATTGTCCATTGATAGTTACTGTACATTGTCAATTCTCCATTGTCCACTAAAAATGCGACGCATTTTGACGTAAGATACGAAGAATATGAAGCAACACACCTCCAATAAGTCTTACATTAGGTTTTTAAGATTTGTCTTTTGATAATACATTCTTGCTTTTACTGCGAAAATAGTATATAGAATAATTAAACAAGGAAAAAGAAACCAAATACCTCCTCTCATCATTGCGAAAGGTGTTTCAATTAAGAATGCCCTTAAAAATGATGTTCCTGTCTTTTGCCATAATCCAGGTGTATAATATAGTAGTTTTGGATTCAATACAGCAGAAATATTAAAAGTTTTTGTTGTAATCCACGCTATAAATATGGGAATATAACATGCTGCCAATGATAGCCACATATTTGATAATTTCTTGTATCTCTCTGCTTTAGAATATACATCAGAAAAAATATCATCACCAGCTCTTTCATCTATTTTTTTGAAGTATTGCTTTCCAGATGTTTTTGTACCAGTAATATGTTCCCACCCGTAGTCCTTAAAAAGTATAATATAATTTTGGAAATCGTCCTTTAACTTAAAATTGCGATAATCTATTTTTATAATAGTATTGTTAGGTGAAGTTTTACGGAATTCATATTTTGTATGTTTTCTATCTAATTCCCAACCTTGGATTGCCATTTCATTTAACCATTTTTCTTCTTTATCAAAGCTCACATAAAATCTAAATTTTTTCATATTTACACCCCACTCTGTTTCAAATTATTCTCAGTAACCTGAATCATATGTTTCATTCTTTCAAAATCAAGAATTAATACTTTCTTTCCCTCTTCTGTGATTATATAAACTTTACGTCTAACATCATCACTTTCAACAGGCTGAATAAATTTTAATTTCAGTAAATTTTCAATGGCTCCGTATAAAGTACCTGCCGCTATCCTTACATTCCCGCCGCTTAATTCTTCAGCCTTTTGCATAATTAAATATCCATGTGCTGGTTCAAGTAGAGATAAAAGAATGTAATAAACTGTTTCTGTAAGTGGTAAATTTTTATTTCTTTTCATTTGCTCTCTAACTCCTTTATTATAAAGTTTAACTATATAGTTGCATGATATACAGTTGTACTTTATATGTCAACACTAAAAAACCATATAACAAAAAGTTTATATGGTTAATATACTTGTGAATTTTAGTAGTTTATAAAATTAATGCTTAATGATATAATATTTTTATTAAAAGGGGTGAATTTTATGGTATTAACTATTGTATTAACTTCATGCAAAGTCATTAAAAATAGAGATTGCATGGAGTAATAAGCTATTAAATATTGACTTTGCAACTTTAATTATTAATATAATTAAGGAGTGAAGTTAAAATGAAAATTTTAAAATATAATAAGGAATTAAAGAATTTTTATATATTACAGTTAGGGCAATTTATTTCTCAATTTGGTAGTAAAATGACTAGTTTTGGATTAATTATGTGGGCATATGAGCAAAGTGGTTCTGTATTGTATATATCATCTTTAACTGTTTGTTCATTACTTCCATCTATATTATTTAGTTTCTTTGCTGGTAGTTTTATTGATGGCTGGAATAAGAAAAAAATATTATTAATAGCTAATGCTATTGCAATAATTTTTTCGTTAATTACATTAATACTATTATTTTTCAATCAACTAGATATCCGTTATTTATATTTAATCAATTTTACTTTAGGAGTTGTTGATGCATTTCAAGGACCCGCATCAGATGTTGTAATATCGTTAATAGTTCCAAAGAAATACTACACACAAATAAGTGGTTTACGTTCTTTTGCTATTGCATTTACTACTACACTTGCACCAATAATGGCTACTTCGCTTTATGTACTGCTGGGAATGAAGGTAATTATAGTTGCTGATTTAGGCACCTTTTTATTTTCGTTTATATCTTTACTGTTTTTTGTGTATATTCCAAATAATATTATAAAAAAACAAGTTAAAAAAGAAAGTTTAGTTTCAAACTGTAAGCAAGGAATTACTTATATTATAAATAGAAAAGATATTTTTCATCTCATAATTTTCATGGGATTTGTAAATTTCATTGCAGCTATATATAGTTGTAATTTAACGCCTATGATTTTGCTGAGAAATGGAAACAATAAGTTTGAACTAGGTATTGTAAGTAGTAGCATCGGTATTGCTGGTATTATTGGGAGTATTTTAGTAACAGTAATGAAACAGCCTAAAAAAAGAATACCCGTTATTATAAATACGATGATATTTTCATTCTTAGTCTGTAATAGTATGCTTGGAATTGGCCGTAACTATTATGTTTGGATGATTGCAGTTTTTGCAGGTAATTGTTTAGTTCCATTTTTAACAGCGAATGTTGAGTATATAATGAGGACAAAAATCCCAATAGAAATGCAAGGAAGGGTTTTTTCTGCAAGAAATACCTTACAATACGTATCTATCCCTATTGGATATATACTAGGTGGACTTTTAACAGATAAAATATTTGAGCCATTTATGGACAACCCCTCTACTTTACAAGGATTTTTTTCTTATATAGTTGGTAATGGAAGAGGGTCAGGTAATGGTTTAGTATACATAGCCATAGGATTCATAGGTTTTTTAGGATGTTGCTTCTTTAAATTTGATAAACATATAAAAACATTAGATGACTAAACAGTCTAATGGTCAATTGACAAATATATCATATACTACTATACTTTATAGTAGTATATGATAAATGGTGGTGATTAAAATGTCTTCAATAAATTTAATAATACTTGGCTATTTGCAGCACAAAGAGAAAAGTGCCTATGAAATGGTTAAAGATTTTGATATCTGGAATCTTACTAAGTGGCTAAAAATCAGTAACCCGTCAATTTATAAAAATATAATTAAATTATGCGATAATGGATATTTAAATTCAAGAACTGTTAAAGAAGGTGAAATGCCCGAAAAAACATTATATTCACTGAACGAAAAAGGAAATTCATATTTCAATGAACTAATGGAAGAAAGTTCAAAACATATAGGAAATGTTTATTTAGATTTTAATGCATTCTTAGTTAATATAGAGAATTTACCAGCAGAAAAAAGAAAAGAATACCTTGAAAACTTCAAAAACAAGGTAGAAGAACGTAGAGCTTTTGTGGAGCCAATTTATAATCACGCAAAACATCACAATGAAAAATCTGGTTCTGAATTTCTTATATTGGATCTATATAACGAATTTTATAACATTTTACAAAAATGGTCTGAAAAAGTTTTTGATTATTATAATTAATAATTTAATGTCTCTAATAAATCCTTATATTGTAGAGATTTTTTTGCCCAACTACTATAATTTATAGTAGTTTATCATACACTAATATATCATATATCACATTATTATTTAGGAGGTTTGTCTTATGAACAAAAAACATCAAATCATTTTTCAGCTCTGAAAGGTAAAAATTTTTGCGAAGGAACTAAAATATAAAATTATCCCATTCATAGATTTTTTCATAAATGTGATAAGAAAAATTTAATTAGGAGATGTTAATTTGAAAAAAATATTATTTGCTCCTGGAATATCCTCTATTGAAGCTTTAGGAAGTATAACCAGATTAATTGCTATAGCAGATGAAATTAAAAAAAACACAGAAAGACTGCAGCATAATATTTAGAGCTGCAGGAAGAGAAGCAGATTATGCCACATCCTGTGGATATGAAGTGGTACAAGGATATAAACCTAAGTTCGATATGCAAAAGTTGTTACAGCAAGGCAGCAATAAGGATATCAAAGGCAATTCATCTCAACATAAATTTTCTATCAGTAGCGTATGCGATGTAATAAGGCTTAAAGGTCTTATTTCCAAAGAATATGTGCAAAATACATTTAAAGAAGAAATGGAATTAGTGCAAAGTTTTAAGCCAAATCTGATATTCGGGGAATTTGAAACAGTCATGCCTATAGTTGCAAAGAAAATGGAGATATCCTATTTTTGTACAGGAGGTACTTCAAGCAAGAAAGATTTCTGTTACTTTATGATGATAATTGATAGTGTTATATAACATATTTTCTACCTTCAAGCATAATGGATTATTTATTTTTCAGTACATAACACGGATGCTACCATCACCCCAAGTATAATTTACCATTTAATAAATATTATGGTATGATATTAATATAAATGAGGTGGTTAAATGGTTTTAAAGAAATCATGGTTTTTTATAATTATATATGCTATTATTTTTATTACATCCATGCACTTATATAATGGAATACTTAATACATTAGTAATGTTTATTATATTAATTTCTATAGTTTTAATGATAATAGTATCGGCTATTGCAATTATATTATCATTTATTGATATAGCTGAAAAAATAAACAAAAGAAAACCAAAAGTATTTAGTTCTGCTTGTTTTATTTTTTCAATTTGCCTAAATATTTTTGCGATAGTATGGTTAGTAATTTTATTAAGGCAATTATTTAGGTATTATTTATAGTGAAAAGTAAAAATAGAAATTGTAACGTATAGTTCTATTTCTGCAAACAAATTAGCTTTATATAAAAAATGGGCCAATGCAGTTTTGTTACTGTATTGGCTCATTTTCTTTTAGTAACTGTCTTTAAGGTTTAGCTTTGTATGCTGGGATAGTAAAATTTAAGTAGAAGGAGTGCGCATTATGAAAAAAATTTGTGATAATCCACCTGCTATCATTGGAAATAGGCGAATGCCCTATGGTTACATCTCACATACGTGTAAAAATAAAACCACATGATGGATATCTATTCCATCATGTGGTTTTATTCGTTGAACAATATTAGAAAAATGTCAATTGACAATTGGTTCCTATTTAATGTAACTTTTTATAGCATTATAAAAATTTTCACGCGTTCCAGCCATTATGACAACTACAACATCACCATTAGGTTTTTCAACTATATTGTAAGCTAATTCATAGTTTGTCTTATTGTAAAAAATATCATAGCCATATATACCAATTAAATCACCATGTTTTGCTTTACCTACATATGGATTTATACGTATTATTTCTATAGCACTTTCATATTTGTTTTTTAATTTTCTATCTTTTAGTTTTTTAAAGTATTTTTCTGCTGGAGGTAAAAAGGCTATATTATACATTCTAATTTTCCCTTTTGAATATCTCTTTGAATTTTTCATCACCGGTACCATTTAAATTCAAAGCTACTTTATCAGCTTTTGTAATTAATGTTTCAACTGCAGGTCTAACTTTTCTGCTTGCTTCTTTAAATTTTTCAATCAGTTCTGTGCCACAGTAACCCTGATTAACAAGATCTTCTAATATTTCTTCCGAAAATTCACCTGAATCATTACGTATGGGTTTTATAATTAAACTACCATCTTTAACGTAACATTGAACTTCTTTACCAACACCAAGTTGCTCAAAAAATTTGTTTGGTATAGTAATTTGCCTCTTGCTAGATACATTAATTCTTTTAATATCCATAAGTTCACGCTCCATCACTAATCCTTCACTCATTATTATACATCTCCTATATTTAAAATATTCATAGAATAATATTTGTTTCTTTGTTTCTTTGTTATATTATAGTATAAACAATAATTTTCTTCAATATATTATTTAATTTGATGAATAAAGCAAAGTGGACTTATTTTCTCCATTTGCATTAAGATAATCAAATATCTCCTTAAATAAATCATGGGCTACAGGAGCTGCTGTTGATCCTCCCCAATAATTTGTAGGATCTGGTTCATCAATAGATACTAGCATTGTAATCTTAGGATCACTATATGGTGCCATACCAGCAAAAGAAGCCATATATTTTCCAGTGGCATATTTTCTAGTTACTGGATCTGATTTTTGTGCCGTCCCAGTTTTTCCAGCAATTTCAAGGCCCGGTACATCGGCCAAAGCTCCAACTCCATTTTGACCAGGAGCAACAACATTTCTTAGATACCCTCTTAAGGTTGCTGTTGTATCCTTATCTAATATAGTTTTTTCTCCTAAGTTGTCATATTTTTTATCTACAACTAGTTTATTATTACTATCAGTATGTTCAATTTGCTCCATGACATGAGGTCTAATCCAAGTACCCCCATTTGCCACGGAATTGAAAGCTGCCAAATACTGAACTGCTGAAACAGATATTTCTTGTCCAAAGGCAATACTTGCAAGGTCTACTTTATTTGTTTGTTGTACACTTCTTACTATACCAGTTGTTTCTCCAGGCAAATCTATGCCAGTTTTCTCACCAAAGTTAAACAAATTTATATATTTAAATAATTTCTCTTTACCTAATAAATTCACACCTACATTTACAAATCCAACATTACTAGAGTTTTTAATTATATCTTGAAAAGTTTGAGTTGGAAATCCTATGTTATTCCACTCATGAATACGAGTACCATCAACCATTACATATCCTGGATCATAAAATCTAGTAGCATCATTAACCACCTTTTCAGCCAAAGCAGCATAAGATGTAATTACTTTAAAAATGGATCCTGGTTCAAATGTATTCTGAACCGCATTATTTTTCCATAAATCATTTACAGGAGTGGTTGTCCCACTTATGTTTACACTTGGATTATTAGGATTGAAATCTGGCTTACTTACCATAGCCAATATCTCACCATTTTTAGGGTCCATTACTGTAATGGTAACAGATTTTGCCTTATTATTCTTTAAGGCTTTTTCTGCCGCATCTTCTGCATATTTTTGAATCCGTCGATCAATAGTCAGTCTCACATTTTTTCCATCCACAGGAGCAACATATTGCGAATTCTCATATGGAAGTGCATTTTCTTTTCTATCCGTTTCTAACACTTTCCTACCAGGAATCCCTGTAAGTTCGGAATTATAACTATCTTCTACTCCTGATACTCCATTTCCCTCTGCATTTGTATATCCAAGTGTACTTGCCAAAAAGTTGTTATTTATATAGTTTCTTTGAGTATCATCCGAAATGATAAGCCCCTGTATTTTCAGTGCCCTTATCGCATCAGCTTGAGTCTTGTCTACTTGGCGTACTAGAGTTGCAAATTCCACTGGATTACCCTGTGGTGACTTCATATATAATATATTTGTAATTTTCTTTGAATCCATCTTTAAAATAG
This sequence comes from uncultured Clostridiaceae bacterium, assembly GCA_963725425.1. Lineage (GTDB taxonomy): Bacteria > Bacillota > Clostridia > Clostridiales > Clostridiaceae > Clostridium_I. The sequence goes on along the minus strand of CAVRYJ010000022.1, from coordinate 7,579 downwards.
AAGATAACTTTTCGGTTAGCTCGTCCATGGACATACCACTCTTTCTTAAAGAAATCCTTAATGTATTCATATCTATATCTACTCTGTATGCAGCTATACTCACTGCAAGTTCATTCCCATTACGGTCAAGTATACTTCCTCTTTTAGGACTAATTGTTATGTCCTCTATATCCTGGTGTAATGCCTTTGTTCGGTAGAAATTGCCATTAACATACATAACATAAAAAAGCCTACCTATAATGGCACTAAAAACTGTTGCAAATATCATTAGTATTATTAATAACCGTTTAGCCTCAGCCATTTTATTGATATGTGGTATTTTTTTCAAGATAACCAATCCTTCCAAATAAATTTCTAACTTTAAACAAATTTTAAGAATCCATATACGGCATCTTCAAAAAAATAGCAAGTCAGTATTCTGTTGGCTTTGCTTACTTAACCTTAAGTTACTATCCATGATAATTGCCCTTTTTATGGCAGTATAACCTCCATATTTAACACAATATGTATACAGTAACACAATAATAACACATATGCAAAATCATATTTCATACGCTAATAAAAAGGCATATAGATACTTGAATGCGAGGTGTCTTAACTATGAAAAATAAAAAATTATTTTTAATTTTTATTCTTATTTCGATTTTCTATATATTTAGTGGATGTGAGACAAAATCTAATGAAGATTTGCTTATAATATCTTCTCCTTATAATAATAATAATAAGATTGTTAATTATTAATGTGGACTTTTTAAAAATTAATTATAATAAAGCTTTAATTTATTTAAGAACGATTCAAGAAAATCATAGAAATTTTAATCTTTCAATATATGACATAAAGTCTAACAGATTGAAAATATTAGATGAGAATGAAAAAGATTTATCAAATCAATTTTTTGATTTTACTAACTCTTCTAATTCAATGCTTGTATTTCAAAATTCTGAACAAGAAATATTGAGCCTTATGTCTAAAGCTAACAAAACACATAACATGAAATTATTTTCACCTAATAATAAAATTATATTAAAAGATGAAAATGGAAAAGATGAAAAAGTTTATGGTTCAATAAAGACTGTGATTGGAAATATATCTATGTCCCCAAATAAACAATCAACGATAATTTTAACAGGAGAAGTAGATAATCACAAATTAGAAAAAAAAATTTTATTAAAAGGTTTAAATAATAATACTAATAAACCAAAATGTATTTTAAAGACTACTGGATCTTATCAGGATATAACGAAACTGTGTTTTTCTAAAGATGGAAAAGGATTTTATTTTGTTGCTAGTGAAACCAGTGAATTATACAATGTTTATTATTATAACCTAGAAAATAAAACTACTTTACCAGTGTTAAAAATTAATGATGAAAAAATTATCGATTGTATTGCAATGATACTGTTAAACTCATAGCTATAAATGTTGATAATATGCTAAAATACTCGTAAAATAGGAATAAAAGTAATTTTAAAAAATGAGGGGCTGATTAAAAGATTATGATTTCTATAGAAAATGTATCAAAAAAATATAATGAGTTTATTGCCGTAGATAATCTTAACATTAACATTAAGGATGGCAGTATTGTAGGTCTAATAGGGCCCAATGGTGCAGGTAAGACCACAACAATAAGCATGATAATTGGTATTCTTGATGCATCAGAATAAAACAGGGAAACTTACTATTATCTAAATGCGTTCTCTGCTATTTTTCTAGTATATTAATCTCCATATTTGTACTAATATTATTATTTAGTTATGGAATTTTAACTAATGTAGGCTTTGCATATTATTTACATGTAACAATATATGAAATTATTATAACTGCTGTTCCAACTGTATTTCTTGCATTAATATCATTAACAATATTTGGAATTACAGCAGTAATAAAAGAATCAAAAAGCGGACATAAAAATAATAAATGGTTAATTTTAATTGACCTGGGCGTAATATTTTTAACATATATGTTGTTAAAATCCGCTTTAAGTAATCATGTTAAAATTGGAAGCTTATTATTTAACGTTTTTTTTAATGGAAATCAAGGTACAGAAATATTGATAAACTTTATAATTGTATTATCTATAATTATAGTCAGCTGTTTGGGTTTTTACTTAATTGGTGGAAATGTATATTTAACAATTATGAAAAGCACCATATTTAGTTCAAGGGATTCTAAAAAAACAGAACTACAGCCAAGTCAATATGAATTTAAATTAAGAAACCCTATTATTTCAAATATTATAAGAGATGCTAAACAAATAATGAGAATACCAGTACTTCGTGCTAATTGTATTACCTGGAATGTTATTTGCTCAACAATTGCCGTAATCATATTAATATTATTTAGAAAAAAGGTTATTAGCATTGGAACTGATTTACAGGGCATAAAAAGTTTGCTAGTTATTTTATGGTTTTTAACTTTTGTAAATGTGAATTCAACATCTGTAACATCATTTTCAAGAGAAGGCAGGGCATTAAATCAATTCAAAGTATTCCCAATAGATGGTAAAAAAATTCTACTATCTAAGGTTTACCTTGGTATTTTAACTAATATCTTTAGCTTTATAAATACAAATGTACTAATAGTATTAATCTCATCTAATTTTGCTGAGTTTATTTTATTTGAAATAGTTATAATTATATATATGATAGCAATAGCAATAATTCAAATGGAAATAGACCTAGATAGTATAGAATTAAAATGGGTTGATATTAAAGATTTGTTTGAAAATGGGCATTATCTAAAAGTTTTGAAACCATATTTTATACTTACGATTTTACCTCTTATATTTCTCATTGTTGCTGCTATTGCTAGGGGATCGCTTCATATTGAATTGACACAATATTTATATGCAAGTCTTACAATTTTTATAATTTTTATAGGTGTTATTTATTCACTTTATGGTTTTAAAAAGATAATTAAGATTATGCAATAGGCGATCTACAATGAATAGCAAAACAAATTGTTAACGGCCCCATTTAGTTTTTAAATGTAAATATTATTGTCTCTCATAGTTATATCCTCACTTTCTCAATTTAAAATGTGCACGGATCAATACAATATACTAATTATACGAATAAATGGTAATTCCTTTTTAAATTGATGTTATTTAGATAAATATTTTATAATTGAACTATGTTAAGAATCCAATTATAACTAAAATTAAATAGGAGGTTTGCTATGTCACTTACAGGTATTTTATTTTTGCTTTTTTTAATTGCACTAGTATTACTTATTATGGGCTTTATAACAAGAATGAGAAATTTAAAGATTATTTCTATTATTTTGTTTGGAATTGGGATTATATACTTTATTTTACTTATTGTGCTCATAGGACGCATGTAGTTATTTGATTAATCTAAACAATATAATAGTAAGGATTCCTCCAAAAGAAGATATATTGATAAACAGCTTTCTTTGAGAATGGATGGTTATAATATGAAAAAACTATGTTTTAATAAATTTAAAGATAATATAAATCAAGCAATAGAACAAGAAAAAATTGTTTGAGCAAAGCACTTTGAAAATTTTAGATGATTTGGGTTACGGCAACGATTCGTGCAAAAAACAGCCATGAGACAGTATTTACCATTCTTATATAAGCAAAATAGCCACTTGCAAGGATAGTAACACAAAAACCTTACCTTTGGTGTTGGCATTATTTCATGTCACAAAACTATGGATTTTATATTTTGTGACATCACAAAAATAATATTGGTACTTATGTGATACTACTTATAGGTAAATATTGTCATGCGCCTGCTTTTAACATTAATCGTTGCCATACCCCATTACAAGACCAAAATATTTCTTTTTAATCATAATGTAACTTCATACAAACTTTTTTTTACGATGAATTGTATTCTTTAACTTACATTATATCACTACTATTATTGAACTCTGCCTAAATCCCGGTAAGCAGTTATTTTTTCTTTCCATACAAAGCTATACTTTTCTAATAGATCATTAGGATCTATTGGCTTTCTGCCAGTCAATGTTTCAACAGTATCCGTTTCATCTGCCATTAAACCATCTCTAATACCAGATTCATTTGTTACCATATCATTAGTACACCATGGCACTGGTGATTTTGAATAATTTCCATGTGAAGTACGAGGAATATATATTGAATCTAAATAATCATAATATTCTTCTTCATTAAGAGTTATATATTCATAATTAATGCCAGATGATTTACTAATCATATTACAAATTTCATGTTCACTGATTAATTTACCTGTTACATCGTAATCTTTATTATGTTCTCCCTTACCTAATAACAATGCCGTAGCAACACGACCACTATCATCTTTTGCAATGAATGTTGCCTTTCCTTCCCCCGCTGTAGTAACCCATCTATTGTTATCTAAATTAGCCATCATAACAGAATTGAGTAAGTAGTTTTCTAAGTAAAGATTGTTTCTCATAATATTATAATCCACACCAGATTCAATTAGATATTTTTCAGTGGCCGTATGATCCGGCAATACATATTGTTTGTATTCTGGACGATTAGCACCAAAGAATGAAGTGTACGTTATATGTTTTACACCAGCTGCAATAGCTGCATCAATTACATTTTTATGTTGCTGAACACGTTCTGGTCCTATTATTACACCAGATACCATATAAATACGATCTCCACCTTTGAAAGCCTCTATCATTTGCTCTTTATTATCATAATTTGCTTCGCTAACTGTAACACCTTTTTCTTCCCAAACCTTTAAACGTTCTTCTCTTAAATGGCTTTTATATGGGCATGTAAAAATCAATTGATCTCCAGACACCTCTTTTAACATATTGGAAGCCACTCTGCCTCCTAGTTGTCCATCTGCTCCGGTAACAATATATCTCATGTTTTTCCCTCCGTTTATTTTTAATTAAAGGTATTAATCCAATAATATGCTAAGCAACTAGATAGACTTAAACAATTACATCTAGTAATACTCTGCTTGTTAATATATTAACATTTTTCTCCCTTGAACCGAAATTGAAATATGTTATTATTAATAGAACACTTCTATAACTAGAGGAGGTAAGTCAATATGTATATTAAACAACTTGAATGTTTTGTTAATTTAGCTGAAACTCTAAATTTTTCTAGAACCGCAGAACTACAATACATAACACAGCCCACTGTTACTCATCAGATTAGTACTCTAGAAGATGAACTTAGATTAAAATTATTTATTAGAACAAAGAGAAAAGTAGAACTTACTCCAGCTGGTGTTTCCTTTTACAATGACATGAAAGAAGTGTTAACGAGAACAAATATTGCAATAGCAAAAGCAAAGCATTACGCTCTTGGATTTGAGTCAAATATATCAATTGGTTATGGAGGAAATGTAGAGGTAAAATACCTTCCAAACATATTAAGTACCTTCAAGGAAAAATTCCCTCATATGCATATCTATCTAAAAACCGCTGATTTCAAAGAGCAAAGGAACCTATTTATCAATCACAATTTTGATTTGATTTTTACAGTTAAAGAAAGTATCAAGGACATATCAGTTGCTGGTTATGCAGAACTTTTTACAGGAAGATTTGTTTGTGTATTACCAAAAGAGAACTCATTAGCTAAGAAAACCATTATCAAAATAGGTGACTTGCAAAATCAAGCTCTAATTCTATTAGATCCTTTGAAATGTCCCTTCGAAATGGCACGTGTGCAAAAAGATATCCAAATACAGTGTCCAACGTCCATGTTTTATTTTGCTGACGGACCACTCATTGGCTATACAATGATTAAAGGGAATCTTGGAATTGCAGTGATGCCAGATTTTGTATGTACGCAAGACCCGGATCTATCCTTCGTCCCTATGGATTTAAATGATTCAATTTCCTATGGAATTGCGTGGCATAATAATAATGAACTGGCCGAAATAAAGGGGTTTGTTGCAATTACAAAGGAAATTTATAAAAGTCATAAAATTTAATGCTTTCATAATTTCTGTATCTCTGCACTTGTAAGTCGGGTTGAATGTAAATTTAGTTCATAATTGCAGATACTTAATATTCCAACTACCATAATGGAAATACAAGAGGGCCAGGAATGGCTGATTTATTCCTATATTGGTAAAGTTACTTTAAAAATAGTGCCTTTTCCAAAAGAGCTGGTTACACTTATATGTCCATTATGATCCTTAACTATACACTCAGCTATAGAAAGTCCAAGACCAGACCCTCCCAAATTTCTTGAACGTGATTTCTCAACTCTGTAAAACCTTTCGAATATTTTATCAAGATGTTCATTGGGAATACCTTCTCCCGTATCTGTTACAGATATTTCAATAGTACTTTCACTTGAATTTAATTTTAGAATAACATGGGGCTGTTGCACTAAGAAATTAGTGTAGCAGTTTTTTTATAAAAAAAACAATTCCCTAGCTTAAAAAAGTTAGGGAAAAGGTGTAAAATATATTTATGAAAATGAACAATTTAACACAAAGAAATTATACCATTCATGACAGTTTTTATCAATTAAAACTGCCAATAAATACTGAATACATGATTCCTAAAGATGATTCTGTGAGGTTACTAAGTCAGGTTGTAGAGGAGATGGATTTAAGAGAATTATACCAGACTTATTTCCGTATAAGGAAAAATCAGCCAACCCCAAGGCAGATGCTTAAGATTATGTTATATGCGTACATGAATCATTATTATGCTTCACGTAAAATTGAAAGTGCATGTAAGCGAGATATTAATTTCATGTACCTTTTAGAAAGTGCGCCAGCACCAGTTTATTCAACTATAGCTAGATTTCGTAGCCTTCATTTTGCACCAGTTGCCGAAGAACTTTTAACACAAATGACAGACTTTCTGGCAGATAACGGAGAGCTTTCGCTGGAAAATCTGTTCATTGACGGTACAAAGATTGAGGCGGCAGCCAACAAGTACACTTTCGTCTGGAAAAAATCAGTTACTAAAAATCAGAAAAAACTCATGGATAAAATTCCTGCATTTATTTTGCAAGCTGAAAAAGATTTTGGAATTAAAATTTTATATAAAAGTGAAATTAAAATTTATCACCTAAATAAACTTCGTAAAAAACTTAAGAAGATACAGAAAGAAGAATGTATAGTTTTTGTACATGGTTGTGGTAAACGAAAAAGTTTAATTCAAAAAACATTAGAGCAGCTTGATAAATACATTACAAAATTGAAACAGTATAATCAGTACATTCATATCATGGGCAATAGAAATAGCTTTTCAAAAACAGATCATGATGCTACATTTATGCGGATGAAAGAAGATGCAATGAGGAACGGTCAGCTAAAACCTGCCTATAATGTCCAGTTTGGAACGGATGCAGAATATGTCGTTTGTGTTACAGCTGGACCACAATGTACAGATACTACTATGCTAATTCCATTTTTAGACACCCTACGGGAAAAACAGAACCGAATTTACAAAAGAATTATTGCAGATTCTGGATATGAAAGTGAAGAAAATTATTTGTATTTGGAAAATAATCAACAGCTAGCATTCATCAAGCCTTCAAATTATGAAATCAGTAAAACACGAAAGTATAAGACAGATATTAGTAGGAAGGAAAATATGATTTATAAACCAGCTGAA
>CAVRYJ010000021.1:0-83826 GCA_963725425.1 uncultured Clostridiaceae bacterium | reverse complement strand
TAAATGAGCGAAAATGCTTGAATAATTTCCCAATGTAAAAAAAAGAAAAACATCTATGTAATCTCCTGTTATAATTAAGTTACAACACAAAAATATAACTAAGGAGATAAACATAAATGTTTAACAACTCAATTGTAACAAAATCATCACCAATATACAAATTCTTAATCGAATTAAGGATAACTTTATATCTTACAACACCTCAACTTCACCATCTAATTCTATTTATAAATTCTATGGTGACCAAAGGCTATTGTGGAAAAATAACTGACGTTTCTGACTTTATGCCGGTTAGGCATAGGACGAATATCGGAAAGTTCTTATCTGATAGCCCATGGAATGAGAATTCTGTTGAAAGAGCCCTTAAAAAACGTGTAATTGCGAGAATATGGGAAACGTCTAGATTAACTAAAAAGCCTATCTATGTTGTGATAGATGATACTATTTCAGAGAAGACAGTGCCCTGCATTGTATAAAATACAGCCCTCGTCAAAGGCTAAGAAACCTACTGAAAAATGTAGATTCCATCATTCTCATTTAAAAGGTAAAGTAGTTTATGGTCATCAAATAGTTACCGTAATGTTATTGTGTGATACTCTTGTTTTACCATATACTATGACAATCTACGATAAAGAAAATATGAGTAAAATCCAAATGGCAATTGAGTTTATAAAATCCTTACCAATCCCAGTAAACAAAGGTTATGTTTTATGTGATAGTTGGTACAGCAACAAAAAATTATTTGATGTTTCAAAAGATTCAGGCTACGCCTATATTGGAGGCTTAAGAACAAATAGAGTAATATATCCTAAAGGTCATGAAAAACTTGGAATTAAGCTTAACCATATGTGTGAGATATTAACTAAAGATGATGTCGACCTCGTCAAAGTTGGCAAAAATGAATATTATGTCTACACATATAGAGGCAAGCTTAATGATGTCAAGGATTCGTTAATCGCACTTTGTTGGCCTAAAGAAGCTTTATTTAAACCTGGTTGCTTAAGAGCATTTATAAGTTTAGATACTGCTCTATCAACTGAAGAACTCTTAAATCACTATAAAAACAGATGGCCAATTGAAACATTTTTTAGAGAAACAAAAAACATCTTGGGTTAAATCATTATCAAGTAAGAAGCAATCGTAGCATAAACAGATATTTTTTGCTGATGATGATAACTTATGTATACTGCGAATTAGAAGTAAGTAATGGTAAACTAAATTTCAGTACTGGAATTAGAACTGCAAGAAACCAAGTCAAAAAAGAACGAATATCTTGGGTCTTTAATCAAGCTAACCAAGGAATATCTATTGATGCTATTTTAAAAACATTAAAAGTAGCTTAGGATAGTTGATTTAAATTTGCATGGTAAAATATGTTACCAAATTGGCTCATTTATAGTAAAACCATTATTGAAACCATATTTTTCAACTACAGGTAAACCTTCTAACCAACAACCTGAAATATTTCGTTCTTTTATTTTAATGTCTGAACTACATTACACTAGCATCCCTAAATGGGTAGCATTTCTAAAAGCTAACGCTATTTTATGTTGTGCTATTGGAGTTTCTCATAAGCATATTCCTGGTGTAGGTAGTCATTATGACTTTATCGATAGATTGTGGTTGGAGAATCCTGACGCTATTCAAAAACGTCAGAATTCTCTTCATCCATTCAAGTCCAAGCCTCGTAAAAAACTTGGTAAAAACCAGAAACAGCCACCACGCCATCCTGGGATTATTAAAAAACTTGCTGATTTAGCACTTAATGGTCAATCCTTCGAAAATGGGCCCGAAAGGCTGCTTCAACAAATTTTTGCCAAAGTCGCCGTGGAACCATCCGCCAAAGATGGTCTCCTAGGTGACACAAGTAATCTTACCATATCTGGAGACGGCACGTGCATTAATACTGGCGGTAGCCATTATGGTATAAAAAAATGTAATTGTGTATCCAAGGGCATTTATAATTGTAATTGTCACCGAACATTTTCTGATCCCGATGCTTGCCATGGTTGGGATAGTTATCATGAAGTTTGGTTTTACGGTCATTGTGGATATTTTTTAGTTGTCTATAATCCTAATTTAAAATTAGATTTACCCATATATCTTCGATTAGTTCAAGCTCAACGCAATGATGGTGTCGCTGCGATTGTTGCTTTATCCGAAGTACGAAAGCTTTACCCACATTTTAGTTTTGATAAATTCCTTGGTGATGGTGCTCATGATAATTATCCTACTTATGATTTACTTCTCGCTTGGAATATAAAAGCTTTGATACCTTTGAATAAAAAAAGTACAGGTAAATTCAAATATAAACCACCAATTAAAGTAGATGATAATGGAACTCCAATTTGTATAGGTAAAATTCCTATGATATACGATTATTATGATAAAGTTCGTCACAGACATAAGTGGAGATGCCCATATGCTAAAGGTAAAATTAAATTTTGTGCTTCAAAAGAGAACTGTTCGCCAAGTGCCTACGGCAGAACTATTTATACCAAACCAAAATGGGATTCTCGTATTTTTACTGCTGTTCCTCGCGGTAGCAAGAAATGGCATGAAGATATGAATAAGCGCACATCTTCAGAACGTGTTAATAAAAGAATTCTCAATGATTACAATATGGAAGAAGCTCATTCTCGTGGTAAAAAGCGATGGTCCTGGTGGACTACCGTCCATTCAATTAGCGTTCACCTAGATGCAAGAATTAAAGTTTCAAAGTTTGATATTATTACTATAATAAACAAATTAATTTTAAAAACAGCCTAACTTCAAAACATAATATATATTTTTTAAAATCTACTAATTGTGGGTTAGCTTTGCTATGCTAATTTTTAAGCAATACTTGTTCATAATTGTTTGTCTTGGTAAATAACTCCGAAATGACTTTGATTTATTCAAGAAATACAAAATCATTACTTTTGTAGGATAGTTTCCGAACTTACTCAAGGTATAATTTTATTTTTTTTAATATATAAGGTTTTAGGCGTCATCAAAGAAATAACAAGTCAGTATTCTGAGAATATTTTACTTGTTATTTCTTTTCAGGTGCCTTAACTTATATATTCCTAAATTCTGTGGGTTTCATGCCAGTAAACTTTTCAAATTGCTGGAGGAAACTGTTATAATTGTTATAGCCAATCCCTTCAGCAATTTCATAATTTTTCAAATCGGTTCCATTCATAAGCCTTTTAGCTTCCTCTATACGAAGTCTATGTACATATTCATTAAATCCAATTCCAAATTTCCTAATAAAAAGCTGTCCCAGATAGGTAGGATGCATATACACCTTCTTTGACAGTTCACGTATTGTAATATTCCTTTTGTAATTTTCATTGATAAATGATTCAATTTTTGAAATAGTACTCTCGGAATTGCTGTAACGTACTTTTTTAAAATACTCACAGCATCCTAAGCAGAAGAGTTGAAAAAACTTTTTTAATTCCTCCATGGTTCTTTCATGGTCTTTAAGCTCAAGTATTGTATGGTTATCTACGAATTCCTTTGACTTATGGTCAAATTGATATATTAAATTATTTATCTTACATATCATATTTGAAGTAAACATTATCACTATATCCGGATCAATCCTGTTGATTTTAAAATATTCGAATGTTGCACTAATTACATTTTCTATTTTATTGCTTTGGAGTTCCTGTACTTCCTCAAGAACTTTGCTGGACATAAAAAGGTCATTGAACTCAAAATTATATGTTTTTTCCTTGATCTCATTATAAAAAATCAAACATGGCATGCCCCTATAAAACCTGTAGCCTAATGCTACCACTGCTGTAGTGTAGGAATGTTTTACAGCATTTAAACCCACCACATTTTCGCCAACACCAATTGTAAATCCAGATGAAACAACTAGATCTAGGTTCTCATATATTCTTTTAGCCATATAATTTATTTTGTTTTTTTGTTGCTCCTCATTGTTTAAACTTGTCAAAATGATAAATGTATTTGAGCTCTGCTCAAGCACAAAAGTCCCTGAAATACTTTTAATACCTTGGTCAATAGCTTTTAGTACTTTGAGCCTTATTTTTTTTGATTCATGGTTAACATCTCGTCTGTCAGAACATTCAAGTTCTATAACAACACAATTCCAACCCATTAGAAACGTATCTTCATCCCAAAAGGACTTAATATATTCAAAAGCTTCCTCACTATCACTTCCCCAAAGGAGATTGCCAAGAACACCATCCAATATAGCTTTCTGATCCATTTTTGCACTTTCCTTATCTCTGCATATCTGATCCAGATTTTTCTTAACCTCTATGATTATTTCATATATCTCCTCCTGGAAGATAGGTTTTTGAAGAAAGAACCTTACGGCATACTGCATGGCCTTTTTAGCATATTCAAACTCACCATACCCGCTGACAACTATAAATTTAATGTTTTCTTTGCCATGTTCCCTGGCATATCGAATTAAATCCATTCCATCCATAACCGGCATTTTAATATCAGTTATTATAACATCCGGCTCATATTTATCCATAGCGTCAGCAGCTTCCTTTCCATTACAGCAAGTTCCACAGATTGAAAACCCCAGCGTTCCCCAATCTACTACATACTTTAGCCCTTCCAAAGCCATTGGTTCATCATCCACTAGCAATACTTTATACACTAAATCTCACCCCCATTCATATATCAATCATTATCATGACTTCAAACAGCTATAAGGCATCTTCCGCTCATGGTATTTTATTTATCACATTCATATTGATTCCATAATGAATTATGGTACCTTTATTAATCTCACTTTTTAAATCAAATTCAACCCCATCACCGTAATATAAATGAAGACGCTTATACACATTTCTGATACCTATATTTTCACAGAAATTATCATCCTCAGGCAAAGACTCAATAATTTCCTGAAGTTTATCATCCTCTATACCAATACCGTTGTCTTCAACGTCAATATATAGATAATCATCCTTTTGACTTATTTTTATTTTTACAATTCCAAAGTCTGAACTATTCTGAATTCCATGGGTGCATGCGTTCTCTACAAGAGTCTGTATGCTCATCTTTGGTACTTTCAAATCAAGAACCTTTTCATCTACCTGAATTTCATAATCAAACTTCTCTAAGAAACGAAATTTCTCTATCTTTAGGTACATCTCAGTAAAGGAAACTTCCTCCCGTAGCGTAACTAAATCATCCTTCCAACTTATGAGCCTTCTGAAAATCTTTGATAGATACTTTATAATATTTGTTAGGTCTGTATAGTTGTTTTTAACGCAAATGGCCATTACAGCATTTAAGGTGTTAAAAAGGAAGTGTGGATCCACCTGGCTTTGAAGAAGCTTTAATTCCGCCTGAACTCTTTGAATTTCCAGGTCCTTTCTCTTAAGCTGAAGCTTATATACATCATTGATCAATGTATTTATTTGGGATGACATCTTATTAAAACTGAGTATTAATTCACCTATCTCGTCTTTGCCCTCAGCTATTTTGATGGGTTCAAAATTTTGATTTCCCACCCCCCTCATATGTTTAAGAAGCTTTTTTAGCCTGAAGTTATAGGACCTTACAATAATCCAAATAAAAAATGAAGAAAAAACAGTGATAACAAAAATCATAAGAATAATAAAAATATTTGAGCCACTGGATTCATTAAGACTGTTGCTACTGTTTGCTATGCCTATTATATTCCACCCGTTTAAATATTCAGCAGTGCCCAATTGGCGTTTAAAATAGATATTGTTCTTTTTGATGCTATAAATATTATTGAAATTAACGTAACCTTTTGATAAATTATTTTCATACCTGTGGTCAGTGGAGCAAACAATGTTACCTTTAGGATCTACTAAAAACAGGTCAAAATAGTCTTTTTCCCTGTCAAACAGATTGTATAATTTATTCATATTAATATCTATTTTGAGAATCTGTTCATCCCCATCACCACTGGTAGAAAACTTATTCAACTGTCGCAAAACACTTAAATATTTCACATATTTACTGCTATAGGGATCCATATCTATATATGTGTATAAAGCAACTTTATTACCAATCCCGAGGATATTCTTATACCATGCAGCATTCTTAATTGTCTGATCAATAAAATAATAACTTCCTCCCGTATCAATGGTGTCATTAGAGGTGTACAAGCCTATCTGACTAACATTATTATAGATAGGCAAATACATGTTTAGCGTATCCCTAAGCACTTCATCATAGACTTCATAATATTCATCATCACTGTTATAGCGCCTTTCCATTAGATCATACAAATTTTTATCAGATGATACAGAATTGCTTATATCAACACATCCGTTCAATATGGCAGAAATATCTGTTTCTACTCTATTAATAGATATATTAAAATTTTCCGTTGCTGTTTCTTTGATGTCATTTGATATGTTGTTCCACAAAATGCAATTAATGGCAAGCATTGGCACGAGTATACAAAGAACATATATCATTAGGAATTTTAAATTTAAAGAAATATCATTTATGAAATTGAAAAGTCCTTTCTTCATAGTGAATATAATCTCCCTTTCACGTGTTTATATATGGGCTCATTCTTTAATCATATTATTTCTTTTATGATGCCTTAACCCATGATTTATTAACTTTGTATGTATGATGAAATTAATTCACAATTCCACTTTTGGAATTTTCTCAGTTTCCTTTTTTAGCTTGTCTTCAATTTCTATTAGTATTTTTTGTTGGTAAAATAGTATTGAATAGCAAATAATACTTGATAGGAATACTAATATAAAAGTTGAAATCTTAAAGAATATGAAACCAGCAATTAAAAAATTGCTAAAACACAAAAGAGTAATATTAAACTTTTTAATTGTATAGTGCGCAGCCAGTTTTAAAATATCTTTTGTAGTCAAATAGAATCTTGAAATTATTGGGAAAACATATATACCCATTAGAAATACAAAAGTCATAATGAGCAAAAGAGCAATAGTTAATAATCGTGGGTAACCACTTGAAATGGAGAATTTAATATCAATAAATAGTATAGATATTATTAGTATTTCAAGTGCACCAAAAAATGTGGATTGTATAAAGTTAGTTTTATAAGCTTTAAAATAGTCTTTTGAAATACTTATATCCTTTTCTCTTATAAGTTTTCCCATAACACTTAAAAGGGCCGTTGCAGCAGGTGCTATAGGAAAACAACAAATTATAAATATAGGAGTAAACTCTTGTGTGATTGCCTTTGAAGTAGTGGTTGAAAGTACAATTAATATGAAAAGCATTGGAATATTGAAAAGTACGAAATATAGATTCCCTAGGAAAAACCAAAGTATATAGCTAGATATTGTATACAAAGGTCCTTCACTAAATTGTTTCCTTGATTTAGCCATTGTTACCTCCAAATGCATTTATTAAATGCTTATATTTAAATCCATAGAATATTTAATATGTATTGTTCGTGAATTACTTTTATTTATTTAGTAACCATTTAAGTACCAAAATATCATTATATTTTTGTTTTGATGAGTTGATAATACAAATAACTTTATTATCTGTATTAAATCCTAAATCTTTGAATATTTTTATGTTTTCCACGTTTATAGCATATACAGCTTTGCTTTTATTATTTCCTATGTTTTCAATTTCTTTGTTGTTTATTGAAGCCAAATTCAATTGTTTAAGATTATCTAATCTTAAAAATATATTTTGTTTAGCGAAGGATTCAAACATAGTTTTATCTAAAATTACAACATCAAGTTCGTTAGCAGCGAGCATAACAGTAAACTTATCCATATCTTGGTTTGACATTGTAGCACCTGTACTACTTGAACTGTCAATTGGAATGCTACTTACAGTAGCTTGCTTCCTTTTTTCACCGTCTTTGACAACAATATGCGTGAGATTGTTTTCAAGATCAGTTACCTTATTTGCATCCATTGTGTTCCCAATCATAGTCAAATTAAATACATAATCTACTTTTGTAATCTGACTATTTATAAATGAAACTATTATACATAGTATAACTAAAGTTCCTATAATATGAAACTTGTAGTATTCCCAGATATATTCAGCCTTTTCTTTTTTACTCATGTTTTTTAAATCATTCATAATCTTCACCACTCTAAAGTATATTTGTAAATCAATGTTATTGTGTAACATATTTCTTACCGCCATTTGTCCTGAATCGATGATAATTTGAATCTTGCGAAGAAGAATCTCTTCATTGCTTCTCATAACACTAACACGCACTCGATTTTTTGCATTCTTTATTGCATTGCCATATTCACCTTCCTCATAAGGTATCTTCAACCACCCAACTGACTGTACTATTCCAAAGGGCAAAACATTGTTGGTCATCATCTGAAAGAATGGATCTTACAAATGGAAAATGATAGATGTCTCTACTTTGTACTTCATGTTTTGTGTACTCACTTTCTTTACTTATTATTATTGTAAAAAGCAATTCAGATAAATCGTTTACTTTTTGTCTTGTTAATTTCAGGATACTACCTTATTAGACCAAATACAAGGAGCATTTCAAAGATTTACTCTTTACCCTAAAAGTAATCTTTTGTATTTTATGATTTCTTTATCATAATTAAGGCAACAATTATATAAACCGATTGATTCCTTATTTATATATTCCATAAAAAGCTCCTTCTCTATGATTTATATAAATAAACAAACCTAAAGATACCCTTAGGCTTGTTTATTTAACCTCCTCTTAGAATCTCTATATTACCATATTCTGTATTTACCACTAAGTGCTAACAAACCAAACAAGGCTAAACAATTATCATAGTAACGTCTTTTCCCTTCACGAAGTGGTGTATTCCAAAAACGTCTTACAGTTTCCTCTGCATTTTTGCCGTTAGCTACTAGTGAGGCCATTGCATTTGTTGCAAGTAAACCTACTGGATGCATGGCCTTTTCATCTAAGGGAGTTCCATCAATTTTATATTTTCTATATTCCATGATATCTTCTATACCTATAAAAAAGCTTTGAATCTTATTAGCTTCTTCTATTTCCCATTCGTCCCTTCTAAACCACTCATAATCTAGACCTATGTTTGCAGCGACGCGATAGGAATCACTATAGAAATCTTCATGCCCACTTGTTCTTTCAGGAGTTCCATCAAAGTTTGCGTATTCTGCTGCAAGCCCTGTGATAGGATGGCATGTTTTTTTTAAATATTTTCTGCTTGCTATTGCAGCCTCACACCAAAACTTTCTATCCTTCTCATAAGCCCATAAGGAAAACAATTCATAAAAATGTGGCAAGTGGTAGGAAGGATCACTAAAAGTTGATTCAGGAATAAACTTAATTAGCTTATTGCTAGGCTCCCACATTGGATTACCTATACCTTCTTCTCCTTTATGTATACAAGTATTCAATATTTCTTTAGCTTGAATACTGTAATTTAAAGATTCAGTTCCATCACCCCACCTGTGTGAGGCAAAAAAAAGTGCCATAGAAAAATATTCTTCACCATCTGGAGCAGGTCCTTGCGATCTTTTTGTTCCATCAAGATTGCAGGACCATGCAAAATATCCCCCATACTCGCCCTTATCATTCCACATATATTTTTGGGTCCATCTCCAAAGGCGATCAAACTCATCTTTCTTATTCATCTGTACGCACATCATCATTCCATAGGACATGCCTTCTGTTCTAACATCTATACTTCCCGTGTCTACAATGTAACCCATATCATCACCTAATGTATGATATATCCTTTTGTCTTCTTCTCCATAAAACATCTCATTGAATGCAGCTTCAACTTTTTTATTTATTTCTTCTTCCAAGAATCCTAATTCCTTAAAAATATTACGATATTTTTTTGTATAAAATGCACCTTCTGTATTGCTCATTTAATTTTCCTCCCCTGACTTATAAACGTATAAACATTTAATACATAAATTACAATGTATACCCAAATCCTAAGATGGTAAAACACTTATCTTCATTATCTGAGGCCATTTTAATTTCTACATTATGCCCATCACAGCCTTCATTCTGAAATAAAATAATTGGATTGCAATGAGTCCAGTTGTTTTCATGTGGATCTGCTGTTTTTACACACTTGCCATCCACGAAAATATCTGCTTTACCAAAGGTACTACTTCCTGAATCCTTAAAAACAAGGATGAGACTACTGCATTTTATAGTCATCCTGAAGCTCTCTTTTTCTAATGAAGCTGTATACATCCAGTTAAATGGAAATTCTGGTGATTGAAAAGTATTATCATCCATTTCTACCATTTGCACATCAGTATCCGTGGATCTAAAACTTCCCGCAGTTATGTTTACCACATTTCTATAATTTTTCCTGTCGATTAAATTAATATCTTTAAAATAGTTTCCAATTACTGGTGGTCTATCTATTATAATATCATCTTTATCCTTAACTAATTTTTTTGTTTCTGAGAACAGATATCCTAGGCAATCTGCCATTACCATATGACCGTCATTTGTTGGATGAAAGATATCGTAAAAAAACTGTCTTTTAGATATGATATTTCCTTCTGACTTCATAAGTCCGAATTGCTCTACCACTGCATCCTTTACGCTTACCATAGGTAGATTATAATACTTTCCAACCGGTGAAAGCCTGTCCTGTAGATTCCAGTCATTCATAAATACGGCAAATAACAAAATAACTGCTGGTTTATTCTTCCCAGAAAGAATTTTTAAACATAGACTCTCATAGCAAACTCCCTTTGTTTCGTCTCCTTCATCATTTACTGCAAATTCAACTATAACAATATCTGGCTCCACTGTTTTGTCCCTCAAAATATCTCGGTCATAACGGATAATACCAAGTTCTGATGGTGTACCACCCACGCCAGCTTTCACAAAATGTATATTTTCCCCCCGTCTTTTCCAAACATCTCTTTAAATCTTAAGTAAGCTTTATATGGATAACAATTTGTATTTATAGGTTTGGCTGCTGCACCTTGGGTAATAGAACCTCCGATATAGGCAATGGTAACGTCTTCACCTCTTTCCGCTTTTTCCATGGCAATTTTCAGCCTCTTGTTATTACCTTTATTTAATAAGGACCTTGCAATCATGGCTTCATATTCCTCTGAGCCAAAAGAAACTGGTGGTTCCATATCTACTTCTGACACTTCATATCCATCATTAAGATAGAACTTCACTGTGGCAGTTGCCAGTTCACCTGCGTTATCAAATTCAAAACCAAATTTTGAAAGAACATCATCTTCTGGAGACCATTGATAATCTTCCAATTTTAAAATCACCTCTGTTCCATCCTTAGGACATGGAATTCTAAGCAAAGTCCCAGTCTCATATTTTTTTCCTTTACCCAAATTCTTTAGCACAAAATTGATTTTTCCAGTAGTATCGTTTAATCCCTTTACTGATACCCCTATACTGTAAACCAATTTATGAAATCCACTGCAATTTTCTAGCAATTTTAATATTTCCTCATCTGTAACTCCACCTGTAAACTTTACTTTATCCTTTAATCGCCCTTCTAAATAAATATCCTCTGAAGGCTTACCTTCACTATGACCAGTTGCTTCAATAGTTGACTCGAACATAAAGAATATGCTACTCCGTCTTTTAACTGGATTCTTTGGTGCCTTGGGTCCTCCTTTACTATTATTGTCTTGATTTGTCATGCTTTCCTTTGCCATTTTTACAAACATCTCCTTAATTCATTTTTACTTCTTCTATTTGAAATGTAGTTGTCTCCGTTTAGACTTATAATTCTGCATATTCAAACCAATCAAAGTAATCCTTATTATCACTATTTATACCATTAGAACTTGCATATTGTCCATTTCCGTCCTAACGAAGCCCCCAGCAACATCAGTGCTTAAGATAATGAGAATAGTCTAGTACTAATAAGTATAGTGAATATACTAAAACTGTACTATTGTAAACTTTAACTATCTTTCTTATAATTTTATAGAAAACTTTCTAAATGGGATTTAAAAAGTTTTGAAGAATAGATATGATATAAACATAAACAAAGAGCTCTGCTTATGAATTTTCATCATGCTGGGTTTTCCTGTAATCCGACGGCAAATGACGTGTAATGATTTTAAACTTATTCACAAAATGTTCAGGATCACTATATCCTACCATTGAAGCAACTACCGAGATTTTCAAATTTGTCCTCCGAAGCAACTTTTTACCCTCCTCTATACGAACACTATGAACATACTCATTGAAATGCATACCTACGGTTTTAGCAAATACCTGCCCAAGATACACAGGGTTTACAAAATAGTCCTTGGCAACTTGCTGAAGCTTTAAGTCCTTTTGATAATTTTGATGCACAAAATCTTTTACTTCGATAATTACATCTTTCGAGCTCCTGCCTATAATACTCTTGTAATAATCAGATATGTATAATGCTATCCTATAGAATTCCTCTTTTAATGAATCAGCTGGTACTTTTCCAATGCTTGTACTTATACTCTCCAATCTGGTGATAATTTTATCCACATTACCATTGTGATCTTGTATATGTTTTAACATCTCAAATTCAATATTTTTTATATAACTCTCAATAACCTCTGGAGCGCACCTTTTTTTATAGAATTCAGCAAAAACATTATTTATCTTATCTTTCATTCCGGAAATATTATTACTTTTTATCTCCTCTAGCAATGATTCAGGATTGGATTCAGAAAAATTATAATTCAGTGAAATATTCTTAAACTGCTCATAATAAAGCACACCACCATCCTTCTGAAAAAGCTTGTATTGAAGTGCAATGAGTGCCTGCCTATATAGCTCCCCTATATTGTCTATACTCGTTGCTTCTTCACTAAGGGATATGGAAACGAAACATTGACAATTTTTCCGTACTGCCAGTGATAGTTTCTCAAGATACTGTTTTTCCTGCATACCCATGCGCTGTGTAATGATTATTCCAAATCTATGGATATCATCATCAAATATATTCAAAATCTGCTCACTGCCAGTTACGTCTTCAATTGCTTTTCTCACCCCTAGCCTTTTCTTTTGAATCTCACTATCTTCAAAATCATTCATCCATCTTTCAAACTGGTTAATCTCCACCAATGCACATCTAAATGAATTATTATTATTATTATTATTCAAATTCAGTATACGTTTACACCTTTCTATAAGTTCTTCACTGCTTTCATCTTTTATAAGTCTATTAATATAGTTACTTGCAGCAAATTTCAGTTTACTAGCTTCTGATTCTAAACCAGAAATCTCATTAACAATTTGATTTGTTACTCTTTTTAAAACAGGAACCACTTCTTCATCATCTATCGGCTTCAATATATAATCACTGACACCATAGCGCATAGAAGTTCTAGCATATTCAAAGTCGTTATAGGAACTCAAAATAATAAATTTTGTTCTCAAATACAATATTTCAGAAGCCTGACGTAAAAGCTGTAGCCCATTTATCTTTGGCATTCGTATATCTATAATAGCCAAATGTGGATTGCTTTGTTTTAAAATCTCCAAGGCATCTTCGCCATTTTGTGCTCTGCCACATATATCATATCCAAGAGACTCCCAATCAATCAAGTTTTCTAAAAGTTGTATTACCGAGGGTTCATCATCTACTAATAAAACTTTAAGCATCACAGTATACCCCTCCTATATATAAATTTTACTTTAATTTACTTAACTATAGTTTTTACAATTCAGCAATATATTACAAATTAATTATATGACAATTATAGCATTCTTTTATGTTGTACTTGGTAGGAATGATCACTAAAATTTGATTCAGGAATAAACTTAATTAGTTTTACAAAGTTTTTTGACATAAATATTAACATTGTTACATTTATGTTGTCCTTTAACCTTTATTTTTACAAACCCATTTTTTCCTATTTTCTTAATATTATAACATAAACAGTATTGAAGATAAAACAATTTATTGTAATATAAGATTTTTATAAAATACGTTCTTTACTCAAACTTCACACATATAAATAAGCCTATAATTGTCGATAAATGTTGATAAATCAAGGATTTCAAGCATTATTATGTAGAAAATTCCTTTAAAAAATGATATAATACAATCTATAAATGAGCGAAAATGCTTGAATAATTTCCCAATGTAAAAAAAAGAAAAACATCTATGTAATCTCCTGTTATAATTAAGTTACAACACAAAAACATAACTAAGGAGATAAACATAAATGTTTAACAACTCAATTGTAACAAAATCATCACCAATATACAAATTCTTAATCGAATTAAGGATAACTTTATATCTTACAACACCTCAACTTCACCATCTAATTCTATTTATAAATTCTATGGTGACCAAAGGCTATTGTGGAAAAATAACTGACGTTTCTGACTTTATGCCGGTTAGGCATAGGACGAATATCGGAAAGTTCTTATCTGATAGCCCATGGAATGAGAATTCTGTTGAAAGAGCCCTTAAAAAACGTGTAATTGCGAGAATATGGGAAACGTCTAGATTAACTAAAAAGCCTATCTATGTTGTGATAGATGATACTATTTCAGAGAAGACAGTGCCCTCGTCAAAGGCTAAGAAACCTACTGAAAAATGTAGATTCCATCATTCTCATTTAAAAGGTAAAGTAGTTTATGGTCATCAAATAGTTACCGTAATGTTATTGTGTGATACTCTTGTTTTACCATATACTATGACAATCTACGATAAAGAAAATATGAGTAAAATCCAAATGGCAATTGAGTTTATAAAATCCTTACCAATCCCAGTAAACAAAGGTTATGTTTTATGTGATAGTTGGTACAGCAACAAAAAATTATTTGATGTTTCAAAAGATTCAGGCTACGCCTATATTGGAGGCTTAAGAACAAATAGAGTAATATATCCTAAAGGTCATGAAAAACTTGGAATTAAGCTTAACCATATGTGTGAGATATTAACTAAAGATGATGTCGACCTCGTCAAAGTTGGCAAAAATGAATATTATGTCTACACATATAGAGGCAAGCTTAATGATGTCAAGGATTCGTTAATCGCACTTTGTTGGCCTAAAGAAGCTTTATTTAAACCCGGTTGCTTAAGAGCATTTATAAGTTTAGATACTGCTCTATCAACTGAAGAACTCTTAAATCACTATAAAAACAGATGGCCAATTGAAACATTTTTTAGAGAAACAAAAAAACATCTTGGGTTAAATCATTATCAAGTAAGAAGCAATCGTAGCATAAACAGATATTTTTTGCTGATGATGATAACTTATGTATACTGCGAATTAGAAGTAAGTAATGGTAAACTAAATTTCAGTACTGGAATTAGAACTGCAAGAAACCAAGTCAAAAAAGAACGAATATCTTGGGTCTTTAATCAAGCTAACCAAGGAATATCTATTGATGCTATTTTAAAAACATTAAAAGTAGCTTAGGATAGTTGATTTAAATTTGCATGGTAAAATATGTTACCAAATTCGCTCATTTATAGATACAATTACTTATAAATACAAAAAATATAATATATAGAATGATTGTTCATATAAACAATATACTACAAAATAATAACAATAAAAATGATATATGAAAGGTTGATGTAGTTATGAATCTTGATAATAGTAATAAACTTAAACTCTGGTATGACAAACCTGCCTCTGAATGGGTTGAAGCTCTTCCTCTTGGTAATGGAAAGCTTGGAGCAATGGTATATGGAGACCCTTTTCATGAAAACATACAGGTTAATGAAGAAACAATTTGGAGTGCTGGAGAAGGAAGCGCTGTACATCCACGAGGCAAAGAATTGTTTAAGGAAGTACAGAAATGCATTCTTGAAGGCAATCTTAAGCAAGCAGACTTATTGGCAAAAAGCTATATACCGGAAACTTGCAAGGCTCGTATCAAACATTAGGCAACATCATGCTGAACTTCAGTTATGGTGAAGGTAAGAAAACAGTACACTCGTATAGAAGGGAATTGGATCTTGAAACGTCCATATCGTCAGTAAGATACACCATAGGCGGGGTTAACTATCGTGTTGAAAGTCTTATAAGTGCAGTAGACAATGTTTTTGCCATGTCGATGAATTCTACTGATGGTCTTAAAATACAGCTAGAAGCTGAATTAAGGAGACCTGAGAACTGCAATATTTCCAAAGGAAAACTTCCGCTTTCATTGGTTATGAAAGGTCACTGTGCTGACGGTTCAATACAATATTGTGCCATGTTAAAAATCATACCCTGTTTTGAGGGTTTTGGGAAAACAGGACGCACTACTTATGAAGATGGAAAATTAAAAATTGAAAATGGATCAAATCTATTTATCCTTTTTACAGCTGCCACCGACTTTAATAACGCTGATCCTGAAAAAGCCTGTATTGAGCGTCTTGAAAAGGCCGAAAAAAAAGGTTTTGACTCCATAAAAAGTGATCATATTGCTGATTATTCCAAGCTTTTTAGTAGAGTAGATATCTCTCTTGGTGAAGACAAACTTTATAAATTTATTCCCACAAACGAAAGACTCATGAGAGTAACTGATGGAGACATTGATAATTCTCTTGTTGCCCTTTATTATCATTATGGAAGGTATCTTCTTATTTCATGCAGTAGAGAGGATAGCCAGCTGCCGGCAAATCTCCAGGGTATATGGAATAACATGACCTTGGCTCCATGGGGAAGCAGATATACAATAAATATAAATACTGAAATGAATTATTGGATAGCCGAACAATGCAATCTTTCAGAATGCCATGTCCCACTGTTCAAGCTTATTGAAAAATTAAAGGAAAAAGGACGTATTATGGCCAGGGAAATGTATGACTGTAAAGGATTTATGGCACACCATAATACGAATATATGGGGTGATGCATCTCCCCAGGACGCCTACCCATCATCCACCTATTGGCCTATGGGAGCTGCGTGGCTTTGCCTGCATCTATGGGATAGATACGAATTTACAATGGATAAATATTTTCTTAAGCGGGTTTATCCTACAATAAAAGAAGCTTGTGAATTCTTCGTAGACTTTCTCGTAGAAGACATTGAAGGAAGACTTGTAACCTGTCCAAGCTTATCTCCTGAGAATAGTTACAGGACCGCTGATGGATACACAACATCAATCTGCGCAGGGCCAACCATGGACAATGCAATTTTGCGTAAGCTTTTTAATGCTACAATTGAATCAGCTAATATACTTGGATTGGATAATGACTTTGTCACAAAACTAAGTGAAACAAAGAGCCGACTTCCAGAACTTAAAATAAGCCGAAACGGTACTATAATGGAATGGCCTGAAGATTATGAAGAAGTTGAAATAGGACACAGGCATATATCGCAGCTTTTTGCACTTCACCCGGCTGGTGAAATCACTGTTGATGGCACACCGGAGCTGGCGGCTGCAGCAAGGAAGACACTTGAAAGAAGACTTTCCCACGGTGGCGGACATACCGGCTGGAGCTGTGCATGGATAATTAATATGTGGGCCAGATTATGGGATGCAGAAAATGCACACAAATATGTTCATACAATACTTGCAAAATCAACCTATCCTAACATGTTTGATGCTCATCCACCCTTCCAGATTGATGGAAACTTCGGTGCTACTGCAGGAATTACAGAAATGCTGCTACAGAGTAATGACGGCGTGCTAAATCTTCTTCCTGCACTTCCGAAACAATGGTCCGATGGATACATAAAAGGAGTCAGGGCAAGAGGAAATTATGAAATAAATTTGGAATGGAGTAATGGTCAGCTTACAAAGGCTGTAATAAATACTTATGAAGCCACAACACTAGCCACAAATTGCAAAACTTCAATAAAAGTTAAATACAAAAATATTGACTCTTATATTGTAAAATGTAATGATAATCCTGTCCCTATAACTTCATTGGATAACGGAATAATAACCTTTGAGATAAATAGAGGAGAACAATATATACTTCAAAGGGAATAGAATTATCACCATAATATGCTATAATTCTCCATAATCTGTATAGTAACTAAGATTATGGAGGTCTGTCCGGATTTTTTACTTTCAAAGAAACATTACATCTCATATTTCATACAATAGATTAGAAAATCCCTGCATTTGTTTTTAGGGGTAGTACCACATACGTGTAAACAGGGTCAAAGTTAAAAACACTAATCTAAACATTTAATTATAATAGTGTTTTCTAGTTACTTTTACTAAAATTTAAATTTTCCATCAATTCATCGACAAAATTATTCCAATTTGCACCATGTTGAATTCTACTACAACCAGTTAAATTGCACATTAATATTAAAGCAGTTTTACTCTCCAAGTGAATCCTTTCATGGGTAGCAATTCCTGGCATTCCTCCATTGTGTCCAAGCCATTTTCCGTAACTTTGAAATCCAAAACCAAATCTCTCCTTATACAGTTTAAAACATTCTGACCAGCTTTTTTTACTTAGAAGTTTACCATCTAATATAGCTTCACACCACTTAGTCATATCTTCTATTGTGGAGACAACGCCGCTATCCCCACTGTTCATCCCATGTCTTCCGCATACAATTATGTTATTTTCCTCAACCATCATGTATCCTGCAGCCTTTGCACGAAGTCCACTTGCATGTGATTCAAACATCTCAAGTGGTTCAAAAATAGCTTTCCTTAGGGTTTGCTCATATGATTTTCCTGTCACCTTTTCAATAATATGTGACAGGAAATAATAATTAGTATTAGAATAAGCTGTTCCTTCTCCTGGTATGAAATGCAATGGAAGAGTATTCACTGAATCCAAGCATTTCTTCAATACTGTATGCCCTGCATAAGTTATTCATACATTCAATTTTCATTTTAGTAGTTATATTGTTTCCTGATGTGCATTGGTTATCTAATTGCCTAAGCGCACTTGGTACTATTATTTCTCCAGTATAATCAGGAATACCAGATGAATGATTCAAGAGATTTCGGATAGTGATTTCATTTGCATGTGAATATTCCGGTATGTATTTGCTGATTTTCGATTCCAAATCTACTAATCCATTTTCAAACATTTTCATGATAACTACAGCCGTAAACTGTTTAGATAGAGATGCCAATTCCATCGTTGTATGTGTTGAGAATGGAGATCCTGTTTCAAAATCAGCCATGCCAAAAGTAGTCATATATACATTTTTGCCAGCTTTTATTACACTGATAGCACCATTAAAGTTCCATGCTTTTAAGGTGCTATTTAACAACTCTTGATTTATTGCAGACATTAAGAAAACAACCTCCTTGTACAATAGATTAGAAAATCTCTATATTTGTTTTTACTTTTACCATTCAAATTTTCTAGCTAAAAATAAAAAGATTAAATAATTATCAGAAGAAGTAAAAAGATTAAAACAGGAACTTAAGGCATCTGAAAAGAAATAACAAGTCAAAGATTCTGAGGATATTTTGCGGTAGGTGAGGAACCATTACCTGCGCATATTGTGATATATATAATGGTTATGGTGACGAAGCATACCACGAAATATACCAGAATACTGACTTGTTATTTCTTTGATGATGCCTAGGTACCTACAAGGGAAATTTCATGATAAAAATTATGTTACTTTAGTTATACAAATTGGAATTTACCGATTTCGCATTATGTTCATACAGTATTATATAATCAAGAATCTTTTGGTTCGTTATAAGCATACCAATCAGATTCTGGCAGGCTCAACTCTCGCAATATGCCATTGAGGTATCCAATGTTATACATTATATGTCTTATTTGTCCAACAATCACATCAGCATAAGTATGCTGTGGGTCATTGCTCCAAGCTGAAACACTTAGTTTTTCATCATTTAGACTATCGAATAAACAAGTAGTTTTTGTTTGAATTGCATCAATGATTGTAGGGTTTATATTAAAGAAGCCTCTGTGTTTTAAACCTTTGGAAGCTTCTTTATTTGCTTCCGTTACAGCTTATCTAAATACTTTTGTTAAGAAGTCCTTTACGCAGTGTCTCCAAAAGGTCCAGTCATGATAACCATATTCTAAGAAAGTTTCCAGTTTAATACCACGACTTTGAACCTCTTTAATGCTGTTTATGCAGTTTTCATAAAAGACCTCTTTTGTACCACATGCCACATATAACATCTTAAAAGTGTTTTCATAGTTCTCTTTACTATACAGTATATCAGAGTAATCAAATTCATCATTTTTAATAATTAATCCGCCACTAAAAAGTCCGGCCCAAGCAAATAAGTCTTTATTTGCAAACACAGTTTTCTGAGTTTGCATAGATCCCATTGATAACCCTGCCATGGCTCTACTATTTCTATTCGTTAGAGTTCTATATTTTTTATCTATAAAGGGTATGCAATCTTTAACGATTACCTCATCAAAGGAACCCAATAATGGGTTAGAAGTGTCATCTTCTTTAAAACAATAACCAGTGTTCATAACTATTATCATTTCTTCGCAGGCATTTTCAGCCAAAAGATTGTCCATAATATTTGCAATCTTTCCCTGCCATACCCATCCAGTTTCGTTTTCTCCACCACCATGCTGTAAATAGACAACTGGATACTTTTTCTTTGATTCAGTGCCATACTTTGGAGGTGTATATATATAGCAGCTGCGAATCCTACCGTTTTCTACTTGTGACTTATACTGTTCTAACGTAATGGTTCCATGAGGAACATCTCTTAACTCGTGGTATTTGAAATCAGGTTCAGGTAGCTCAAAGAAGTTAAGCGGCCGGAAACAACCATAACCTACTGGAGCTGATTGACTGATGGCAACGCTTCCATCCACTATATAATCATGATAGTGGAATCCAGGCTCAATATTGGATACTTCTGCTTCCCAATACATATCATTTTTCTTAAGCTCTACATGTGGCATGCCGAACACCGATACTTCTACCTTATGAGCATTTTTGGCTATAAAATTAAATCTTACAGTACCTTCTTTATTTACTTCAACACCGCTTCTTACTTCTTTGTAACGGCCGGCAGGATTTCCATATTCATCAGCATCGAAAATAAGCTGTCGGTTAACCGAATCAAAATTAAGTCCATATGAATTATAGCTTTGATTAATATTATGTGTATTATAAGCTTCATCAATTAAATTTATATCATAAAATTGTGTTTTATCGTTTGTTCCTGTATTTGTAGTACTGCTGTCTGTTCCTGATGCAGAGTGCTTAACAGAGTCGTGATTAAATAATAATTTAGCAAATTCTCTTAAACTTTCTCTCCAAACATGCCATTCATGAAAACCTTGAAATTGCATGGCAATACAGTTTATACCTGCTTTTTTCAGAGTATTATCAGTCTCTGAAATTCCTTGCCACATGGGCTCGCCTACTCCGCAGGATAAAAATATTAAATCGAAATCAAAACCGTTTTCTGTGAAAGACTTTGCGTTGCCAAACATTCCGCTAAATATTCCTAATGCACCAAAAAGATCTTTGTGTTTAAAAGCTATGGCTTTTGCTTGCGCACCACCCAAAGACAATCCAGCAATAGCCCTGCTACATCTGTCAGGTTTTGTACGATATTTATTTTCAATAAATGGGATACAATCCTTTATTAACTCTGAATCAAAGTCTCCAGGGAAAAATACAGGATTCTCATGGTTTTTAAAGGCATAACCTGTATTCATGACAACTATCATTTCTTTGCAGTTTTTTTCTGCTATCAAGTTATCTATAATATAATTGAGTTTCCCTTGCCATATCCAGCCGCATTCATTTTCTCCTACTCCATGCTGAATATATAAAACAGGATATGTTTTTTCAATAGTTTCCTCGTATTTTGGAGGGGTGTAAACATAACAGCACTTTATTCTACCGTTAACAGAGGAGTTGTACAATTCCATATGCACTGAACCATGTGGGACATCTTTTATTAAGTAAAAATCATCGCTACTTTTAGGAACTTCAAAAAATTAACATTTCTAAATCCGCCATAGCCTATAGGAGCCAATGAATTTATCATTATATTTCCATCTACAAAGTAATCATGATAATGGAAACCCGAATTAATACCCGAAACGATTGTGCTGAAATAGCCATTGCCTTCGGGCAATAAATCTATTTTTTCATTGCTCATGGAACCGCCCCATCCGGCAACCTGAACTTTTTTCGCCTCAGGAGCGAAATAGCAAAATTCAACATCGCCATTATCCATTAAGGTAACTCCTTGCCTCTCTTCAATATAACGCATTTTATGCACACCTTGATTTTGAAACATTTCAATCTTTTTATTCAATGGATCAAAGGAAAGAAGATGACTGTTTAGTGTTTGATTTGTTAATTTGCTCATATATTTGACCTCCAATTTATATGACTTTATAAAATATCTGTTAGTTTATAGATTTTTGCACCTTTTGAAAGTGAGATAAAAAATCATTAGACTTAACTTTTATTTCAAAATATTATACCTAAACTTTGAGAATTCAGCAGTTCCACCAATTTCCTTCGTAGAAAACAGGAACAAGCCAAAACGGCATCCCACAAATTCATCCATTTTCCATACTAAATTGTGGGTAATACCAAGCTTCTCCCAAGCTTCTCCATCTTTATAATAAAACTCACATTCATCTATACTATCTACAAAATTTCCATATGCCTTTAGCTTGACTTTATTAGACGTTACAGGAATTCTTGCATACTCTACTGCTGTCTGGCTGTCCACCAAATTACCGAAGATGGATTTATCATCAGTAGGTCTTGCACACATTACCAAATAATTTTGACTGGCTTCTTTAGTAAGTGCAATGAAGCCATAGGAGCTGATTAAGAAGCATAAACCTGCATAGTCGCCATCCTTGAGTTCACCACCATCCAAAGTTACCATGGCTTCACAGGCAGGCCCCATGGCACGCTGAGTTAGAGTATTTACTGCATAATTTAAATTGGAACAAATTTTTCCGGAATGAATACGGTATGTACCGGGCTTTTCCATTACTGACCATAAAGCTTCTGTTGGTATGTGATTCCATTGCCAAAAATTCTTTAGGTGAATCTTTCCTTTTTCATCCAACTCATAAATAAAATCGTCACTGCCAACCAGTGGATTGTATTCATAGCCTGACCTTGTACTGGTCACCTCAATATATTTAGGTGCCTTTTTATCAAATACAGGAAATTCATTTTCCCAATGCAATGGTACAATGACAGGTATACGGCCAACTGCGCCATGATCCTGAAACAATATAGAATACCATTTACCGTCAGGCGTATCCACAATACCTCCCTGTGCAATACCTGAATTGTGATATCCCATATCGTCATCAAAAACCTCTTGTCCAATAAATTCACCTTCCAGAGAATCTGCCACAAAACATGCTTCTGTTCTACGACCCTTGGACTTCAGCATGTGTATAAAAAATGCATAGTATTTACCGTTAATTTTATAGAGATGGGAACCTTCATATCCAACATAATGAGGCTCATTCTCTTTCACTATAATCCGATTCAATCCACCTGGATTAGGACCGGAAAGGTCATTCTTTAATTCCGTAAGATGAATCTCGGTATTGCCATAAATAATATAAATTCTTTCATCATCATCAAACAGTAGAGAGCAATCATGATAAAATCCTTCAATAGTGTGTTTTTTCCAAGGGCCATTAATATCATAGGCTGTAAATAAATAAGTTTTATGTGTATCATTTGCTACGAAACATACATAAAATTCACCCTTATGATAACGGAGGGAAGCCGCCCACATCCCCTTTCCATAAATGTGTTTTTCACCATCAAGTTTTTGATTATGTGTATCTTCCAAAGCATCATACACATGGGTTACTACCTCCCAGTTGATAAGGTTATAGGAACGCAATATTACACAACCTGGCATAAAATGCATCGTAGTACTAACCATATAGTAGGTATCCTCTACACGTATTATATCGATATCTGGATAGTCAGCCCAAATAATAGGATTATTTTTCATATTAAAGTTTCCTTTCTTATTTAATTTAGTTTCACATTGTTTCCCATAAAACCATCAGGAATATCGCTACATGCGGTGCAATACTTATATTAACTAAATTATCTAATTACCCTATGTTTTACCTACATAAAAACTCTCTTCTGGTCCGAAATAGGAGTTTGGAAGCTTTCCTTTGGACAAAACTAACTTTTGCAATATAAGCCCAGCATCCAAACCATAGAAATGGAGGGTATGCGTTCCCTTCCTCAATTTATGACTAGTAGTCGTAGTATGGATATTTTCCATCACCGCTTTCTCCCATGCTTTATTACCGTTAGTACCAGCTACAAAGTCTACCGGTAGAGCATCTGCTATAACTGGCGTTTCTCCATCAAAAGATACACCACATCTTAGTCTACTATTCTCGTGAAGATTATTTGTGGGTGCAACATAGATTGTCAATATATACTCTAAATCTTCATTTAAATTTATTATATATTCCAAATATGGTGCATCTTCCGTCTTCTCAAATGACACCGTTGTGGGAAACATTTTTAAGGAAGACAAAGAACGTCCATAGTTTTCAATTACTTTCCATTCCACATTAGATTTAGCTACATTATTAGATGTATGCTCTGCTTCAATAGATACCACTTCATGTGTCTCAGTAAATGCCATATCCGGTAAACTATGAGTATCTATAACTTCTGCGGTAACATTCACTTTTACTGTTTCTCCTGCACCCAAAATTGTGATTACACCAATTGACGCCTTTGAAAGTTTAGTCCAATCTACTGAAACTTTTATTATCTTAGCACTGTCAATACGCCCCTGAACGTTATCCATTTTTATCCAATCAGCACTTGTTTCCGTTTTGTAATCAAACCACTTGCTTCCGCCATTGCTGATGGTGATAGCGTAGTTCTCTTTACACAGGTTTGTAAATACAGGAAGACTTAATTTTACAGAAGGACATTCCTTTTCTGTTCCTTCTACATCTACAATCATATATGGATAATCTTTAGGAGTAATATAGCTTACTTGTGGATATGTTGAGCCATCAGGACTCCATTTTGTATATCCGATATGAGGAGAGCTCATCATTCCATTCCATTTTCCATCAGACATGCTGTTATTATAGTAGCTTTGCATATTGTTATCTGTCTCCATACATTGCTTTACCAATTCAGCATAGTAATTTGCAAGAACACTCTTCCTGTCATAATACAGCTTATTAAGCCCAGCAAATATCTGCATCTTTACCACATTTGCCGATGCTACTGCCGGATAATGTACTAACTGATAGTATGCATCTTTGTATGCTTCAGGAATACAAAGGTGATATTTCCTAGAATTTTTTTCTATATTAATTGCTTTTGTGAGTACCCTTTGCGCTTCATTATAATTTATATAGCTATATGTTGAATCAAAAGTAATTTCAGGTTTCCGTTTGCCATTCATTCTCGTATAATCTGACAATACAGTTGCAATTCCATCAATTATATCTTGTTCTACAACCTTTCCGAACTGTTGCTTTACCCACTGCTTTGCATATTCTGCAGTCTTATTTTGTCCATTAGTTCCCCAAGTATCAAAGTCATATGCTAAGTCTAAAAAATATGGAATTGGCTGTTCCATTGGTTTTAAATCTCCAACATTGACAATCCATATATCCCGTATCCCGTAATCATATGCCATAGACATCTGCTCCCAGACCTTTTCAAGTGGAGTTGAATTTACCCATTCATAAGAACGAGGTCCACCATGATAATCAAAATGATAGTACATTCCAAAGCCGAACTTACGGTTTCGTTCTTTTTCAGTAGGAAGTGTACGGAGGTTCCCAAAATTATCATCTGCCAACATAATTGTAACATCATCTAATACGTCCCAATTTCTTAAACCTTCAGCCTTATCTGACCCGTACCAATATTTTTCCACTTCTTTATATATAGTAAGAACCTGAGGTGCGTCATCAAGACCATGTTTCTTTAATAATCTTTTTTGTGTTCTAATAATGCTTTTTAACAGTTCAATGTTTTCCTGTTCAGATCCATTTAATGCAGAGTCTTGCTCTCCTCTCATACCTAAGGTAATCAGACTTTCAAAGTCCTTATTACGCAATAAACCATCTTCCCAGAATTTGGTTATCGCCTCAGCGTTGGTAGAAAAATCCCATGCTTTGTTTGTCCCATACTGATTGTTTATTTTTTTCCATTCTTCACCTGCACGAAACATTGGTTCATGATGAGATGTGCCCATCACAATACCATATGCATTAGCAAGTTTTGCATTAGCTATTGAACTACTTTTACCGTTTTCACTGAAAACAGCACTCCACATAGCGGGCCATAAAAAATTCCCTTTTAATCTCAGAATCAATTGAAATACTTTATCATAAAATTCTTCATTAAAATCTCCAAACTTGACAGTCGCCCAGCTTCCCAATGATGGCCACTCATCATTTAAGAAAAAACCTCTGTATTTTACAGATGGTTCCTTGGAGGTTGTATTTAACTTGTTTTCTGAAATTATCAATTCTGATTGTCTTATAGGTACAACATCTCCGAAGTAAACCCATGGACTTACTCCAATTAATTCTGAAATATGATAAATACCATAAATCGTTCCCCTCTTATCACTTCCCACAACAAGAATAGCCTTATCTATCCCTGCAACAGGATTTTCAACAACCTGTATCTTATAACATTCTCGTTTATTTTTAATAGCAGATACATTTATTATGCCTTCTGCACTTAAATAATCAATTAAATCGTTATTTCCAATAGACCCAGCAATCACTACTGTCCCCTTTAACTTTTTTATATCCGTTGAAATTTCTGGAGTTATTCCTGTAACCATATTAATATCTTTTGCAAAAGACTTTACCACTAGGTTTAATCCCTCGTAATCCTTCCCTTTCGAATCTACATATATAGTAGCAGCTTTTCCTGCTGTCACAAGTGTCATATTTGATTCCCTACACTTGTCCCAATAATCCCCAGCCAAACCATCTATAATAGATCCACTTGCCCATGGCATCAAGCAAAACCATGTGCTTGCAAGAGAACCATCACTATTTTTTTCAGATACTAGACCCTGAGAATAACAGAAACGTTCAGACATCCAACCTTTTTTACCATAATCGTATTCCTTATCATATCTGTTGTATGTTTGACATCCCCAGCCAATTGTATCCATCATACGGTCTTTAACATATTTATCTCCGCTATTTTTCACAAAATAAAGCAATTCGTCAACAAGATTACTTGACATTGGATGAATATGTGGATTAGCTATTGATGTCACACTTCCTCCACAACTTGACCAGCCAATTTTGCTCAGAGGTGGCACCTTAATAGGAGAATTATAGGAAAACTTAAAAGAAAACTCATAGGATATTGCATCTTTCATATGTTTCAAATACTGTTCTTCACTTGTTAGAGCATGTAGAAATCTGATAGCTTTTATGTATGCTAAGATTCCTTCAGAATCGGTAGCCTTATCCGTATCCAGCGGTCCCCCATAACATTCCATATGCTTAATATATGTTTCATAATAATGTTTTTCACTTTGTTTTAGACTATACATGTGTGTTTTATCACCGGTAAGATAGCAATAATAAGCCAATGCAGCCATGCACCATGTACCGCTAAATGCATCGTATTCAATGCCTGCACCGGTTTTCTCTGATAAGACAAAAGGATATTCATCATCAGTATTTTTTGTTTTCTCAATTTTCATAAGAATCGCTTTCACAAATGCTAGCCAGTCCTCATGATGGTAATTTTTAAATCTCATTTCATAATCATAAGCCTTCAAGATATAAAATAGTGACTGTCCAATCAAGTAGGCACTATGGCCTGGTGTATGCATCCCGTCGAACCACCATCCATGTGTACTCCATTTTCCATCGCTATAAGCCTCATAGGGCATCCCTGTGGAAGGATTCAGAGAATGTTCTATAATATTTGTAATGCAAGACAGTGCCTGTTGACGCATGGATTCATTGCCGAGACGCAAAGCTGCCATTAACATAGGAGTTGCTACTGACAATCCGTTAGTCCAACTGATTGATATGATTTTATTGTATATATATCCTCCATTATTCTTATCCTCAAAAACCTGACCGGAATAGCTGAGATCTTCCGGAAGCCATGCATCCTGATATACGGCCTGTGCTAAGTCTGTAACTGTTGTTTTTATATCACTTGCCTTTCTTGGACTCTGATGATAACGGTAATAAACTTCTTCAATTACAGCATTTATATCCAGTTCCGTTTTAGCATCGAATTCATATAAATCCAATGTAAATTCAACAGTTTCTCCAGCTTCGAGTTCGAAACAATTGTCACTAAGTGGAGATCTATTCCTAACATCATGCGACTGGATAAACAGCCATGGTGCATTTTCATAACCTAGGGTATAGCCTACAGTTCCTTTAGATAGTGAACATGTATATCCTGCATATTGATAAAACTCAGCTTCCATTTCAGGCTTCCATTGCTGTTTCAATCCATGATTGATTATAAAATATGGACTTGCACAAAGTCCATATATTTTACCAGTATCATATACAAGTGCTACTGGATGTGATAACCTGTCACTTCTTACCATCCAACAAGGTGCGGAAGGTCGCTTTACCTCCTCTCTCAGCCTTGGAAATTCATTTGGAACATTCTGAGGACACTCACCACGATTTCTACCATACATAAATGCAGGCAAGAAATAACGTGGATTTGTTTTGTCAAATGGCAGTTCTACATGAATTACGCCAGACCACGTTGTTTCATTTTCGTTATGAATACACACTTTTGACTGAAATGGGTTCTTAGGGCTACCATTTCCACTAGATATTTCTATAGTTTCACTTAATCCCTGCTCTTTTAGCATAAGATAATCAGTGCTCTCCTGTTCTTTATTTCTTGCTGTAATAATAAATTTCATATTAATCAAATACTCCAATCATTATTCATATTTCAGCCATTTTATTTTCTAAAATTTGGTTGTAGCCTCAGCATTAGATTTTTATGTTTCATTATAGAAACCTCTCATCCTAAATAATTTAACTTATAATTCTGTATATTTAAACCAATCAAAGAAAGCCTTATTATCACTATTTATACCATTTGAACTTGCATATAGTCCTATCTCCGTCCCAACGAAACCTCCAGCAACATCAGTGCT
This sequence comes from uncultured Clostridiaceae bacterium, assembly GCA_963725425.1. GTDB lineage: Bacteria > Bacillota > Clostridia > Clostridiales > Clostridiaceae > Clostridium_I. Next base: position 54,872 of record CAVRYJ010000021.1, on the reverse strand, counting down.
TAAGATTCTGCCATCTACATTTTTTATTAAAATATTATATAGATCTAATCTTTCTCCATAGTAGAAACTATAATTCTGACCATATGCTTCAACCTTTAGATATAGTTTTTCTGAACACACAGCTTGTTCCTGAAGTATCTCCTCTTTTCCAGCTGTGCATTTAATTAATCTCATTACTGTTTTATCACCACTTTTAGTATAAATAAACCTAAAGTTAAAAGCGTTGCTTTGCAATAATACAATACCCGCTACTTCATTTTCATTTAATGGACTAAATTCCATTAAAGTACTAGCTGAAAAGTTTATATGTTGTTGCCTTCTCCCAATAAAGCTGGGGTTTTCTAGCTCCGTTATTCTCTTCGGTCTAAGATTTAAGCTCAAATAGCCTTCACGATCACATAGGCTAAAGAATTCTTCTCTTGGTGTACGTAAAAAATTCCATTTGAAATCAAGAACAGTTTCATTAAAATCATCACACTCTAAAGGAATAGAAACTTTGCTTTCTGGTAAATTAGGCATAGCATAAGTCTCTTCTACTTTTCCAGTTCCTGGGCTCATCACAGGCCAACCATCCTCCCATGTGACTGGAACCAGATAGGTTTCTCTTCCTAGATTACGATAATATCCACCATAAATACGTGATGCCAGTGCTACTATCCACCATTCTCCATTTTGAGTTTCCACAAAATCACAATGTCCAACATTTACAATGGGATAATCTTTTCCTAAATGTCTGTGGGTTAGTATTGGGTTTCCAGGATTTCCAATGTAATTTCCATTGACCACACTGCTACGTGCTATTGAAACTGCATGCTGAGGACCCGTGCCTCCTTCAGAAATCATAAGATAATACATTCCATTAATTTTATAAACATGAGGTCCCTCAGGCCAAATAGCTTCTCTTAAGGCTCCTCTCCATAGTCCAAAAGACTGGCCAATTAATTTCATAGTTTGCAAATCAAGTTCTTGAAGCCATATTTCCCAATTACCACTATACTTTTCACCTTCTGGCGCTGGTCTAGTTCCTGTATAATAGGCTTTACCATCATCATCAAAAAACAAAGATGGATCAATGCCTGGGGCATTTAAATAATAAGGTTCTGACCATGGTCCCTCAGGATTTGTTGCAGTGACTATAAAGTTTCCTCCTGCTCCAATATTTGTTGTTATCATGTAAAAAACACCAGCATTATATCTAATTGTCGGTGCAAAAATACCAGCTGATTGTTCTTGTCCATCTAGTGGAAGCTGAGATGGTCTATCAAGAACATGTCCGATTTGTCTCCAATTTACAAGATCCTTACTGTGAAAAATTGGTACCCCTGGATAATAAGCAAAGGATGAAGTAACTAAATAGTAGTCTTCCTTAACTCTGCAAATGGACGGATCTGGATAAAACCCCGGAAGTATTGGATTCTTAAAACTTTTCATAATTCTCTCTCCTCTATTTTGTAATTTTCATCATATAATCGTTATCAGCATAGATATAAATTGCTGTTTTTCATTTCCATAGAAATGCCGCCCTAGTATATTTTTCTTCCCTTCTCATCCTCTATTCCACACATTCTATAAAAATACGTATTGACTTGATCCCTCCAGTCTCTAGCACTATCTAATTGTAAATTAAATCGTTGAAGTACTTGATAATACACATCTTTATCTACAATACCTTCTAGCTGCTTCCACTTATTAATAAATTCCTCTACTGCTTCAAAACCTTCAAAATGTGTATCATAAATATGCTGAATTACAGTTTTACCTGATTTCAATACATGGGTATAAGGAACATGGTGAAAAAACAATAGCAGTTCATCTGGACACGTTTCTAAGTTATTATATTTACTTTTAAGTGGTTCATTATATTGTCCTACATATCCTGTTCCACTCTCTAGAGTACGATCAATTCCAATTCCCCTGCAATCTGCTCTATTGTATGTTCCCCAAGGTGAAAACTCATATCCATCTACATCTGGCCCATAATGCTGTTCTGCTACCACCATCCAACCGATGCCCAGTGGTGCTGTATATTTTTCATAGGCCTGCCAAGAATTCATTAATATTTCCTTTACATTTTTCATAACTATTGGGTTATCTCCAAAAGTAAGGTTAATCCATTCTTCTACAATTCGTTCACTTGTAATTTCGCTATTCCAAGCAAGTCGTCCATATCCATAAAGATTTGCTTGAGCCAAAAAATGTCCTGTCCAATTCTCATCATTACCTACATTTACTATTGCTGCAATTCCATTAATTCTTTTAGCTACATTGCTTTCACTTTGCTTACTTTCTTCCTTATTGCCTTTTGCAAAGGTTGGAGAGCTTAATATCTCTTTCCACCAAGGGATTAAAAAGCATACATGCTTTTGCTGCCCTGTGTATTCTTGAGTTATTTGAAGTTCCATTAATTTATTAGTCTTATCCATTGCTCCAAATAGAGGAGATATTGGTTCCCTAACTTGGAAGTCCACTGGTCCATTTTTAATTTGCAAATATACATTATCTGAAAATTGTCCATCTAAAGGCATAAAGCAGTCATATGCGGCCTTAGCTCTATCTATTGAATAATCTCTCCAATCCTGCCTGCAGTTATATACAAAGCACCTCCATATTAATATCCCCCCATATGGCAAGAGTGCACTAGCAATCATATTTGCTCCATCTGCATGATTACGTCCATAAGTAAATGGTCCTGGTCTACCCTCTGAATCAGCCTTTACCATAAACCCACCTAGGTTTGGAATTACGCTATATACATATTGAACTTTTTTCTTCCACCATTCTTTTACCTTATCATCTAAAGGATCAGAAGTTTCTAAACCCTTTAAGGTAATTGGTGATGCAAAATTTATACTCAAATAAGTTTTAATTCCCCATTTGTTAAACACATCACTAATAGTTTTTACAATGTTAATCTTGTCATCTATTAAATAAGTTTCTGCTTCATGAACATTAGTATTATTAATAATTACTCCATTAATTCCAATGGAAGAAAGCATTCTTGCATAATCATTTATCCTATCTAAATCCGAAGCTACTTCATATTCATCATTAAATGCTTTTCTTAGTGATTCATTAGTTGCTGCTATCCCACCTATTGTATTCATAATTTCATTCATAATATCTTTGTTTCGTCTACTCTCAAATAATATAGAAACACCTGCAAACCCACGCTCAACAGTTCCATCGATATTATCCCAATGATCTATCATCCTAATATTTTTCTTTGGATTTTCTATGATTTCTATACCTTCAATCTGCTTATTTTGCTCAAATAAACGTAGTAATGCAAATACTCCATAAAGAATACCATTGTCATTCTTAGCTGAAACACTTATACATTCATTTGCCCCATTAGTTATATCATATTTTATTTTATATCCATCATTAATTAAGCTTTCATCTTGGGTTTGGGAGAGTTTTATATATTTAACCTCTTTAATGTCCATTTCACTTTTATTAATTACTCTCAGCTTTTTAATATCACTTATTTGTTTTAATGCTCTTTTAAGTTCAGATAAGGCAGAATCTATAATTTCACTTTTATAAGAAACAAAGATATTTTCAAGATATTCTTTATACCTACTATTTTTAATATTACTATGGCTTAGCCAACAAGAATACAATTTTCTTTTTTTATCTATCATTTTAATATCTCCTAGTGCATTATAGTAATTGAATATTAGCCTCTAATGGAATGATCCCTGTAAGTTTGGTGCTTCTACTATCTGGTTGTGATATACTAGCAAATAGCTTAAACTTCTTGCTATCAAGGATTCTTTCACCTTCATCATTTACAACTTCAAAGGATTTTCTATCTATTTTAATTGATACTGTTTTACTTTCACCCTTTTTAAGTTCAACACGTTTAAATGCTGATAAACTATAATTATCTACTGCAAATTGTGACTCAAGATCCTTTACATAACATTGAACTACTTCCTCTATATCATAATTACCTGTATTAGTGATTTTAAGGCTTACATTAACACCATGAAAATCTTTAATAATATCAGATACTGCTAAATCAGATAATTCAACATGTGAATAAGTTAAACCATAACCAAATGGATATAGACTTTCATTCTTCATATAACGATAAGTTCTGCCTTTCATAGAATAATCAGTGAATTCAGGTAGTTCCTCAACAGTTTTATAGAAAGTTACAGGTAATTTACCACTTGGTGAACATTTTCCAAATAATATATCAGCTACAGCTCTACCACCATAACTACCTGGATACCATGCATCTAAAATAGCATCACAATTTTCTTCTTGTCCTTGCAGGGTCAATGCACTTCCACATCCAAGTACTACTATGACATGTTTGCCAGTTGCAATTACTTTTTCAAGCAGTTCTTGCTGCTTTCCTGGTAAATTTAAGTTTAATTTATCTCCTGCACCATCACTGTTACTAGCATCTCCTTGCTCTCCTTCAATTGAGGAATCAAACCCTAAGCAAAGAACAACCACATCACTATGTTCAGCGGTGGTAATTGCTTCAGCCATTCTATCATCTGCTTCTGCTAAATCTGAAACTCTGTCTTTATAAAGATGGCAACCTTCAGAATAAAATATTCTAATATCTTCTTCATCTACAGCTTCATGAATTCCTTCTAGTATTGTAATGTACTTAGAAGCAGTACCAAAATAATTTCCCTTAAGCATTAATTCACTATCTGAATTTGGTCCAATAACTCCAATAGATTTTATTTTAGTTTTATCTAATGGAAGTAATCCATTATTTCTTAGCATTACTATAGATTTTCTTGAAGCCATTAATGAAACTTCATGATGTTCTTCGCAGTCATTCATTTCATAAGGTATTTTGTTATATTCACAGTTTTCATCTAACATTCCTAATCTAATTCTTGTTGCCATTAATCTTTCTGCAGCTATTGTTATATCTTCTTCCGTTACAAGGCCTTCTTCAAGTGCCGATAACATTTCAAGATATACTTTTCCACAATTTAAATCGCAACCATTTTTTATTGCAAGAGCTGCTGATTCAGTAACAGTTTTTGTAACCTTATGATTTAAATGAAAGTCTTCAACAGCCAAGCAATCAGATACTACATGCCCTTTAAATTGCCATTTTCCTCTTAAAATATCCTTTAACAAAAGTTTACTTCCACAGCAAGGTTCATGGTTCGTACGATTATAAGCTCCCATTACAGCTTCAACATCAGCCTCTTTAACACAAGCTTCAAAGGCTGGTAAATAAGTTTCAAATAAATCTTTTTTACTTACAACAGCATTAAATTCATGCCTTAAACTTTCTGGTCCACTGTGTACTGCAAAGTGTTTAGCACATGCTGCTATTTTTAAATACTTTCCATCACCTTGTAAACCTTTAACAAAGGCCACTCCTAATCTAGAAGTTAAATATGGGTCTTCTCCATAAGTTTCATGTCCTCGTCCCCATCTTGGGTCACGGACAATGTTTACATTGGGAGACCAATATGTTAACCCTTTATAAATATCTCTGTCACCTTTCTTAGAATTCTCATTATACTTAGCACGACCTTCAGTTGCTATAATTTTTGCTATTTTCTCTAGAAGTTCATCATCAAAAATAGCAGCTAGTCCAATAGATTGAGGAAATACTGTTGCTGTACCTGCTCTTGCTACACCATGAAGACCTTCATTCCACCAATTATACTTTGGTATATTCAAATGCTTTATCGCTGGTGCATTATAAAGTAATTGCCCTGCTCTTTCTTCAATGGTCATTTTAGAAACTAATTCTTTTGCTTTTTCTAATGCATATTCATGAGTTATTCTTTCACTATTACACATAATATCTCCTCTTTTACTCATATTTTATCTTGCTTTAATGATATACAATCGGAGGTTGACTTTACAAGAAATTATTTATATAATTGTAGACAAAATTTATCCTTTTGGAGGTATATTATGTTGAAATACGAGGCTTATCACTTTGGTGAAAACAATATCTTTTGTTACTATAATCCACACAGCCTTAATTATTCAAAACATTTACATCGCAGCTTCGAGTTTATATATGTTACTTGTGGAAACATTGAAGTTTCAATTGATAACAAAACCTTTGAAGTTCCAAAAAATAGTTGCATATTAATATTGCCTTATGAGGTTCATTCGATTAAAACAAAAAATATTCTGATGCGAATATTTGCGTATTTCCACCTCAGTATATTAATTTTTTTCAAAGTATGATTGACGGTAAAATTTTAGAGAATCCAGTATTTGATTTATCAGCAAATACTGTTGCTCTAGTTCTAGACAAAATTTTCAAAGATAATTTAGATATTCTTGAGATGAAAGCTTGTTTATATTTAATATGTTCAGCACTTATGAAGCATACTAAATTAGTTGATAGTGTAAATAATGATTGCGAACTATTACACAAAGCTCTTACTTATATACAAGAAAATTTCACCAAAAATATTTCATTAAAAACCGTCTCTGATATATGTTGTTGTAGTTATACTTATCTTTCAAAATATTTAAACAATATTTTAGGATCATCATTTGTTGATTTCGTAAATCAAAATAGAATTAATTATTCACTATATTTACTAAAAAATACACAAGATACAATTACAGACATAGCTTATACGTGTGGTTATTCTAGCATACGTTCTTTTAATAGAAACTTTCAGAAAATCACTAATATGACCCCTAGATCCTATAAGAATGGTGGTTGTGTGTTAACGTGACATAAAATTTCATTGCTAGACACTGTCGAGTAGGTAGAGAGCCTTATGGCTCTTTTCCCCTCTAAGAACCGGACTTGTGTGTTACCACACATCCGGCTCAAGCCCCCATTTATCTCAAGCAATCTGGCTTTTGAATTCCAATTTGTTTGGCATTAAAAATCCATTGGTGTAATTTCCTCACATATTTTCATATTGCAGAGGAGTAGCCGACTGATATTAATACCAGTTTTCATAACTAAACTTCTCTTTTACGAAGACATTACTTTCCGTTTTCTTTCATGTTGGGGACCATGTGGAAGTCTGCCCTCTTTGGAGTGAGTTATCAAACCCTATCCAGTGGGTTATCTTTTCCCCTGAACTTTCGTCCTACTGGCATTCGCTTTCTCCACAATCCTTTACCCTCTGGTATTGTAGTTTTCTTTCGATTACCCTACCTCTAACGAGGAACTCAAAGGGTTTTCCAAGTTCCGCTAATAGTAGATTCAAATGGGTAAGTATCCTTCTATACTCCGATGGATATATGGGTTACTGCACGATTGGAATGCGATACAATCTTTCCTATCCATATTAAGCTTGTTGCTCCGCAGTACGCTTATCGTAATTAACGAAGATTACAAAGGTTCAACTTTCGTTTATGCTTTCCATTTTCCCCCTAACCCAGTATTGCTCCTGCATAGAACAATAAATTAGGTACTTATCTCTCATGCAACCTACAAACCAACTACTCGGAGTACAGTTTCGAGCGGGGATACGCTTAGTAACTAATGCAGTTTTCTTCACGAAACACTACTAATTAGCCACTTCTTGTCGCACCACATATAATTACAATACTGTTATTATAAATTTTTTTATTGTTATTTCTATATTGTGTAGGACTTATTCCTTCATACTTTTTAAACATCCTAAAAAAAGTGCTGTGGGTGTTGAAACCAACTATTTCACCGATTTTTATAACACTTAAACTACTTTCAAATAACATCTTCTTTGATTTATTTATTCTAATTTGAGACACATAATCATGAAATGCTATACCTGTTCTATCTTTGAATATTCTTGATAGGTATTTGTCAGATATACTAAATACAGTTGCCATTTTTTCAAGATAAATGTCTTCAGCATAATTATTTTTTATATAGTCAGTAATTAGATTAATATGAAACTTATTGTCAGAATTCACTATATCAAAGAGCTTATTTACCAGTTTATAGATGTAAAAGTTTAATTTACATAGAGGAAGTAGTTCTGTATCCGATTCTACATCTATATATTCCTCTCCCATGATCTTGTTAAGAGATATACTTTTTTCATCTGCAACCCTTGAAATTGTATAGTATATACTCATGTATAAACTTTTTATAAAGGAGTCAGACGAATTTTCTTTCTCATTCTTTTCAATTATTGGTGTTAGTATAGTCTTGTAGACACGAAAACTCGAACAGTATAAAATAAGAGTTGAAGGGAAGCGTCTACAATGAAAAGAGTTCAAAAACGATATACAGAAGAATTCAAAAAAACTTTAGTAGAATTATATAACTCTGCAAAGTCCCTTGCAGATTTAAGCCGTGAGTATGATATTTCAAAGCCAACAGTAACAGTGTGGATAAACAAGTCAAAATCAATAGTTGTGTATAAAGATAAAACCATAACCGCAGAAGAGTTTCAGCAAATGCTAAAAAAAAAATAGCAAGACTTGAAGAGGAAAATGAAATATTAAAAAAAGCAACTGCCATCTTCGCGCGGGAATAACCGGTATATTTAATTTTATCACTAACAATAGCAAAAACTGCGATATTAAACTGATGTGCGATGTACTAAAGGTGGCTAGAAGCTCATATTACAAGTCATTAAGTAAGATACCAAGTAAGCATGAACTACAAAATAAAAGGATTAAAAATCGAATATTAAAGATATACTTAGCTAGCAAAAATGCTATGGATCTCCTAAAATCAATATTGCCCTTAAGTACTGCTCGATAAATATTAGTCTAAAAAGGACCCAGAGGCTCATGCGATAGCTTGGGATAAGGTCAATAATCGTAAAAAAATACAGACCAAATCCATCAAAAAACAAAGTTGTAGAAAAAGAAAACGTTTTAAAAAGACATTTTTCCACAAAAACAATAAATGAAAAATGGGTAACTGACATAACTTACAGTGCGCCCATAAGGAGGCGTAGAAAATCTGCAAATCGCAATGCAGTAGGCAAACATCACAAAAGTCTATCACCAACTAATTTACCTGGAGAGGAAACTCAAAGGGGAAAATAGCATGTTAGTAAAGCCGTAAGTCAACTAGCTATCAACGTTGCGACTAAATGGCAAGGTGAAAAAAAGTTATGAACAAGGATAAAAGCTATACTGCTTCAACGATAATCCAAAGGACCATGGATGTATCTGTAGCGAAAATAGCTGAAACGTTGTAAGGAGTTGGTAACAATATTAATGTACGGTATTGTTACGTGATGTTAAACTCCTCCTAGCTAAGTATTTAGAAAAGGATGAAAGTCGTATCCGATATCATAACATGCTTGTTTCTACGATTCTAAATGGGGATTACCTAAGTCCTGAAATTTCATGATAGGGTAACGGAGTTTTCGTAGTAGTCCGAGGTAGGGAAAACCTATTACATGGCGAAGGGAAACAGCAAATCATGTTCAAGAAATTAAGGAAAGGTGCGAGATGCATTGAGAAGTCCAATAATAGTAATGAACACCCTTAGACAATATTCTAAAATAGAAAGTTATGGATTTAAAAGACTGTATAGGAATTTATATAATCAGAATTTTTTTCTTTTAGCATACAACAACATTTATAGTAATCCTGGGAATATGACCAAAGGCGTTGATGGACGGACATTAGATGGGTTTACTATGGACAGAATAGAAAATATTATTAAACAGCTAAGGGATAAGTCATATAAACCTAATCCTGCTAAAAGAATATATATTAAAAAGAAAAATGGTAAATTAAGACCACTCAGAATTCCATCTATAGATGATAAACTAGTACAAGAAATAATAAGGGAGATTTTAGAGACCATATGGGAAGATACATTTCTGGATTGTTCTCATGGATTTAGAGCAAATCATAGCTGTCACACTGCGCTAGATTCAATTAATAAAAAGTTCAACGGAACAAGATGGTTTGTTGAAGGAGACATTGAAGGATTTTTTAATAACATTGACCATCATATCCTCATGAAATTATTAAGTATCCGTATTCATGATGAGCACTTTCTAGGATTAATATGGAAATTTCTAAAAGCTGGATATCTCGAAGATTGGAAATACAATATGACACTCAGTGGGACAGCATAAGGCTCTATTATAAGTCCGATTCTAGCCAATATTTACCTTAATGAATTAGATAAATATATGTTGAATTATAAGGATGAATTCGACACAGGAACTAGAAGAAAAAGGAATCCAATGCATAGGAAACTAGAATCCCAAAAATATAGACTCTCAAAGAAATTAAGACTAAATGTTGATTCACCAAGCGATGGGGAGATATTAGATATAAGGCATCAGATTAAACTCCTAGAGAGAAGCATGATTAAATTACCATACGGAGAATCTTTCGATAAGAATTATAAACGGATTCAGTACGTTAGGTATGCTGATGATTTTATTATTGGGATTATTGGGATTATCGGAAGTAAAGAAGATGCTATTAAAGTAAAACGTGACATAAAAAATCATATAAATCAACAACTATACCTTAATTTATCAGAAGAGAAAACACTTATAACACACTCAAATAAAAGGATTCGATTTCTTGGTTATGATTTATCTGTTAAACGAAATAATACTCCTATAAGAAACAAATCAGGCACACTAATAAGGGCATATAATTATCAAATGAAATTCTATGTACCCAAAGATGTGTGGGTCAACAAGCTTTTAGAATACAAGGTTATGCATATGAAACAAGCTGATGGAAAAGAAGTTTGGCAATCCAATTGTAGGAATGCTATCCAAAATAACAAAGATGTAAATATCCTAAAACAGTATAATTCAGAAGTTAGATGTCTATATAACTACTATAAAATGGCATGCAATGTTTCATACTCCTTGCACAGATTTAACTATTTCATGTATTACAGCATGTTAAGAACCTTAGCAAGAAAGTACGAAGTATCTATAAAACAAATAAGATGTCAATATGATATAAATGGGAAATTCGGAATTTACAAAGATACAGGAAAGAAAACTAGTGCACTATTTTACTATGATAATGGCTTTAGAACCGATAAAAGTATAAAAACTCCTCATGATTCACAATTTTATGATTTAAAAGAAAAATACAAATATCCATTTGGGAAACATAGTCCTGCACTCAGGCTAAAAAATAGCCACTGTGAATTGTGTGGAGCCCATAATATATCGGTAATAATGCACCAAGTAAGAAAGCTCACAGAAATAAAATCTGATACACCCTGGAACATTGTAATGCTAAAAAACAATAGGAAAACTCTAGCAACATGTGAAATCTGCTACAGCTTAATACAAATGCAAACCTAAGGTTATATGATTTGTGGAGAGCCACATACATCGAGAGATGTACGTGTGGTTCGGTGGAGAGTATGGGGGAAAATCATTACTATGATTGCACCCTTTACTTATCTACTATACACAATTAAGGACGGGTGGTGCTTTCTAGCCTCAGTAATGGACTTGCACACTAGAAAAATAATAGGATATTCTATGTCTAAATATATAGATACAACATTAGCCTTACAGGCAGTAAAAAATGCGATGAAACTACAAAGACCCACCAAACATTTAATACTTCATAGCGACCTTGGCTGCCAATACACAAGTTTAGAATTCGAAAAATATATATTAAATACAAAAGTAATAACTCATTCTTTTAGTGGTAAAGGATGTCCTTATGACAACGCTTGTATCGAGTCTTTCCATGCTTAGCTAAAGAAGGAAGAAGTATACCGCGTTACTTATTATGGTTTTAATGTAGCGAAACTAGACATATTTCAGTACATAAAATGCTGGTATAACAGAGGGAGAATCCATAGTAGCATTGGTTATATTTCTCCACAACAATGTGAAGATCAAGCAAGAATGATTTCATAATTAATTTGAAAAAAGTGTCTACACTATTGACTTAGATCCACTTTACATTTTACATTGTATTCAGGAAACAAATCATAAATGAAGCTATCATCTATGAAAAATAAATAATTTATTAGTTCTTCATCATAGCCTAATGTGCTATAATAAAGTGGTGATAACATATCTAATTATTTACACCTCTTTCTTTGGTAAATTTGTTGTCCAACTATATTCTTTGGGTATGGTAGTATCTCTGTCTAAAACCTAAATTTGATGTAATAAATATAATAGGATAAATTTGTCCTAAGTATGATATAATAATATATATCATAAATATTGGGAGGTGTGTTAACTTATAACAATTGAAGTAAATATATAATAGTAAACGCTCTTTCGCAGACATGTTTCAGTAAGTTCTATTATAAATTCACTGCCACTACCATATTGGCTCTCAACCCTAATTGCTGCCCATGCATCTAAACAATAGATTTTACAAGAGAAAGACTGATGCCACTGCCTTCTCTATCTCTTGAAACAGATTTATCTACCTGTACAAACCTTTCAAAAATAGACAATTTCATATCAGAATGATATGTAGTTATTTGTAGCGATATATAAGAAAGGAACCAATTATCTCTGGTTATCTTCTATTATATTATATTATATCGAAAATAATGAAAATCTGCAGGAGTACTATTTCTCATGCCATTACCTGTAGCGTAAATTCCAATATACACGCCAGTAAAACCTCCTGCTACTTCAGAAGATAAGTATTTAGTTTCACCATCTGCTATTAATTTATGTACAGCGTCTCCAATAGCATATTTGAAATGATATTCATTTTTATCTGCACTAACTTCTAATATAACGCTGCCTTTACCTATTATATTCTCTGCCACTATTGCTGATAACTTTCCAATTGTCCTTCGCAGGATTATCTTCCGGCCCAAACCATCCCCCATAACTGCAATTTCGTAATGATGTTTCTCGTCCATAAAAACAGTAAGACCTGATTCTTCATCTTTCTTCTCTGGGTTAAAATCCACCAAGGTTGTCACTGTGCAATTAAAATGCTGCTGACGCTTTCCTACAAAGGTGGGAGAGTCTACATTATTCAAGCCTATTTCTGAACCATATAGCCTCAGATAACCTTTTTTCTCTGTGAGTGAATACATCTTTTCATATGGATTTCTAATAAAGTTCCATTGATAATTTAATGTTGAATCCACGAAATTATCTTCAAAATCCTTAGTTAAAATCTGTTCTGTACTTATTTTATTAGTTTCCATAGTTAACTCTACAGTACCATTTCCATTTACAACTGGCCAGCCTTCTTCACTCCACTCCACCGGTGCTAAAAAAGTTTCTCTACCTAAATGATGATAGTCCCCATCAGCAGTCCGAAATGCTAAAAATACCATCCACCAGTTTCCACTAGTATCTTCTACCATATCGGCATGTCCAGTTCCTGATATTGGACTAAATCCACTATTTCTATGAGTCAATATAGGATTTCTGGGGCAGGGTTCAAAAGTTCCCCACATACTTCTACTGCGAGCAATAGTTACCATATGGCCATATTCTGTACCACCTTCAGCAATCATTAAATAGTAGTAACCCTTTATTTTGTACAAGTGAGGTGCCTCAGGATGCCTTCCTCCACTACCAGCCCATATGAATGTCACTTCCGTTAATCTCTCACCAGTCTTGATATCGATTTCAGACAAACAAATTCCTGGCGTTTTGGCATCATCTGCTGTTGTGCTTAAAAAATATATCTTGCCATCCTCATCAAAAAGCAGCGAAGGGTCTATTCCCCTCTGGTCTATCCATATGGGATCAGACCATTTTCCTGTTGGATTATCAGTGCATACGTAGAAATTGCCACCATTTGATACATTTGTTGTAACCATGTAGAAAATGCCATCATGATACCGTATTGATGGAGCATATATCCCCCCTGAGGTCCACGCTTTATCTAAAATAAGCTGAGAATGCCGCGTGAGGCAGTGTCCTATCTGCTTCCAGTTGATAAGATCAGTACTGTGAAAGACAGGTACGCCGGGAAAATACTGAAATGTACTTGTAACTAAATAATAATCCTTTCCTACTCTGCAAATACTGGGGTCTGGATAAAATCCAGGAATAATTGGATTTTGATATTTCATTGGTAATCCTCCTTTCAAGCTTTTTTAATTATATTTTATTCTTCTGATTGTGAACGCTTAGTTACTATATATTCTCTTCCTTTTTCCGTATCAAACTCAACTGATAAAGAGTCCTCTGAATTTGCGTAATTCACTTCATTATCCTCAAATAATATTTTTACGGATAAACCTGTTCTTAGCCTACACTTTTTACCAATTTTAGATCTTATTTTAGCCTTAATCAATTTGTTTTTACTCCAAAATATATCAACCTCAAAACCACCCCTAGCACACAATCCTATAACTAAACCATCTGACCATGCTTTAGGCAAGGAAGGTAGTAAATTAATTTCCCCTGCATGGCTTTGAAGTAGCATCTCAGCAATTCCAGCGGTTGCTCCAAAATTTCCATCTATCTGAAAAGGTGGATGATTATCAAGTAAATTCGGTAATGTGGAATTTTCTAGTAATGCAAGGATATTTTCATAAGCATGATCTCCCTCTTCTAGCCTTGCCCAAAAATTTATTATCCAAGCTCTACTCCAAACCGTATGTCCTCCACCATTAGCAAGTCTTCTCTCCAAAGTTTTCCTTGCAGCTTTAGCAAGCTCTGGTGTTTTTCTAACTGTAATTTGGTTTGAAGGGTGGAGTGCAAAAAGTTGTGAAATGTGACGATGTCCCGGTTCCGCTTCCTCATAATCTTCTGCCCACTCCATTATTTGGCCATATTTACCTATTTTAATCTTTGGGATACGTTTCAAAATATCCTCTAAAGTATTAGCAAATTCACTATCAATATTCAATATATGAGTTGATTTAATACAAGCGGTAAATAATGCAAATATAATTTGACTATTCATTGAGGGGGCTATACACAATGTTCCTTTCCCGCCATTTGGTAGTATATAAGTGTTTTCTGGAGAAACAGATGGACAGGTTACAAGCTTTCCATTAGAATCTTTAACCAAATAGTCAACAAAAAATTCAGCAGCCTCCTTTAAAGTTTCATATGCTTTTGCCAAGAACTCCTTATCGCACGTAAATCGGTAGTGCTCCCACAAGTTCAAACAAAGCCACGCTGCTCCCATTGGACATATGGTAGCAAGCATATAAATATCCTGGGGTGCAGTGTCTGCCCATATATCCGTATTATGATGAGCCATAAATCCCTTACATCCATACATTACTTTTGCTGTATGTCTTCCATTATCCCTCATTCTCTCAATCTGGTCAAAAGTGGACTATGACACTCAGATAAATTACAAGTTTCAGCATGCCAGTAATTCATTTCAGTATTAATGTTTATTGTGTATTTACTACCCCAGGCTGAAAGCCAATCTTCATTCCATATACCTTGAAGATTAGCGGGCAAATTACCAGGTCTACTACAAGAAATCAGTCTTTACTTCCAAATTGGAAGTAAAGACTGATAAGTCCTAAATCAACTTTGCCTTCTTTTAAACTAATAAGTCTTTCATCAGTTGGAGTGTCTTTAAAATCACCTGCCATTTCTTTATTCTCAAGTTTAAGCTTCACCCTATTAAATAATCTTTGATAATCTTTTTTATGTGCATTAAGAAGAAGCTTGTATGTCTTCTTATTTTCTAAATTAATACATTCAATACATGCTTTTTCTGGGTCTTGAAGTCTAAAGTTTGCGTTAGCTGTAATAAAAAGAGTCACTTCACTTGCATTATCCACAAGTAAATTATCTCCAATGGTATAAATAGAACCACCTTCTGCTACTCCTTTCAATAATGTTCGATACTTTAGCCCCCCTTCTCCTCCACAGGTCCCTCTCATTAAAATACTGTCATTGTTTAAGGCTACTAGATTATCTACATACTCTTTTCTATTAATAGTAGCTTTCAGTGAAATACTGTAGGGTTTATCCGCTGTTAATCTAACAACTAAGACCTGATCCACAGCCGTTGAAAAAATTTTCCTGGTATACGTAACTTTATCGATGACATACTGAACCTTAGCCACAGCTGTATCTAAATTCAACTCTCTTTTATAATAAGTTGTTGCTTTATCTTGACCATTCCTCTTAAATATTTACTACGAAATACTAGTACTTAAAGCCTTCCTCAACCTCAAACTTTTCTTGTAACCTTATATCCCTTGATGATGATCCTACTAAAATTTCAAAAATACCACTCTCGTAAATCCATGAACTTTCTACATCACTATAGAAAGCTAAAGCGGTTTTATCAAGTTCTATTTTGATTTCTTTTTTCTCCCCAGAACTTAATTTTATCTTTTTAAAAGCCTTCAATTCTTTAACTGGTCTTTCTAATGAAGAAACAATATCTGACAAATAGATTTGAACTACTTCATCGCCATCTACTTTTCCTGTATTCTTTATATTGAAACTAATATTTATTTTTATGTCATCCCCACTCTTTTTAGTAGACACCTTTAAATTGCCATATTTAAAAGTTGTATAGGATAACCCATGTCCAAAACAAAAAAGTGGCTCAATGCTTTCTTTATCAAAATGTCTATATCCAACAAATATTCCTTCTTTGTATTCTAAATTCACACCTCCAGGAAATTCAGCAATGGAATGAGCTGGGGAATCTTCTAGCTTTTTAGGAAAGGTTATCGGCAATTTTCCTGATGGATTTACATCTCCGAACAAAGCTTTTGCCATGGCAATTCCGCCTTCCATACCAGCGTACCAGCATTGTAATATTGAAGGAGCATCATCAATAAAGCTTCCCATTTCTACTGGAGATCCACCCAAAATCACTACAATGGTATTCTTATTAGACTCAAGTACTCTTCTTATCAGTTCATCTTGACCATACGGAAGTTTCATATCAATTCTATCATGACCTTCAGAATCATCAGCATGAGTGAGCCCTCCAATAATAATTGAAACCTGTGCATTTTTAGCTGCTTCTACAGCTTCTATTATTAATGATTCTCTATCTTCCTCAATCTCTGAATATCCTTTTGAATATGTTATTTCTGTATCTCCACCAAGTCTCATCTTGATTCCCATTAAAGGTGAAACCTCATATAATGCTTTAATTTGAGCACTATCTCCCCCACTTGAGTGGAGTTTAGTTGCATTTTCACCAATTACAGCTATTGTTTTTATGTTATTACCATTCAAAGGAAGTTTATTTCCTTTATTTTTAAGTAAAACTATAGATTCTTCTGCTACCTTTAATGCAATATTCCTGTGTTCTAAAGTATTATAAGAACCCTTCTCTCTCGCAGAATCCATCATATTTATCTTAAACATTAATCTAAGTATTCTCTTGATTTTTTCATTAATAGTTTGTTCCTTTATCTCACCACTTTTAACCTTTTTAATTAGTGGATTTGCCATATAATATTCATCAAAGTTACTTTTTACATGCATCTCTATATCTAGTCCATTATTTGCCGCCTCACAAGTGTCATGAACAGCACCCCAATCAGATATAACTACGCCATCATATTTCCACTCTTCCTTTAACACTTTATTTAAAAGAAAATCGCTGTGACTACAATGTTCACCTCTTAATTTATTATAGGCACCCATTATTGAATATGACTTTCCATCCTGCACGGCTGCCTTAAAACCTGGGAAATATATTTCGTTTAATGCTCTGTCATCAACTTCTACATTGATAGTCATCCTATCCGTTTCTTGATTATTCACAGCAAAATGTTTAACACAAGCTGCTACATCATTTTCTTGAACTCCTTTAATAAAAGGAACTGCCATTTTAGATATAAGATAAGGGTCTTCACTCATATATTCAAAATTTCTACCACCCAATGGTGTTCGAGCTATATTTATTCCAGGTGCTAGAATTATATCCTTTCCTCTTCCCCTAGCTTCTTCTCCCAATGCATTACCTTGTTCATATGCTAAGTTCTCATTCCACGAGGCCGCTAATGCAGTATAACAAGGAAAATATGTTACAAAATCATCATTATTATCTAGTTCCTCCCACCTATCATTATAATAATCCTTTCTCACTCCCATAGGCCCATCAGACATTTTTAATCTGGGGATGTTAAATCTTTCAACTCCTGCAGTAGCAAAAATTCCGCTACCATGAATCATTGAGACCTTTTCCTCAAGAGTCAGCTCACTTATCAACTTTTGTATCTTCTTTTCCACTTCTTCATTAATTATTGATTTCACGATAATTCCTCCTTATTTAAAAATAATTTTTCAATTTATATTATCACCAGGGATATTGCACCTTAACAGCTTTACACCTATATTAGCAATTACTTTAGTCCCTAATTTTTCAATACTGCAAGTAGCCCCCTCAATAACCGACAAATTATATATTCCTCTAAATAGAATACTGAAAGGTTTTTCTCCACCCTCAATTTTAATATCTATTACATTACTTTGTGTGCATATATGTACCTTTAGCTCAGGTTTCCCTGCCATATTAAAGACTGTTGTAGCTGCTTTTTTACCTTCTTCTAATTCGAAAACATGTAATGTCACATCATTTGCAAAATCATAATCTGGCTTAGTATTTTCATTTCCTACTGCAATAATGCTATTAGGTCGAACCATTAAAGGTATACTCATATAAGTATGTGTTTCACTTATCCATGTTCCTCCATCTAATTTTTCTCCAGTAAGAAATTTAGTCCATTTTCCCTTTGGTAAGTAGTAACTAGCTTCACCCTTATCATTAAATATGGGGGCTACAAGAAGAGAATCTCCAAGCATATATTGTTTATCAATATAGTTACAAGCCACATCCTCTTGAAATTCAAGAATCATGGATTTCATAACAGGAAGTCCCGTTTTAGAAGTATCACACGCACTTTTAAATAAGTATGGCATCAAACTACATTTTAACCTTGTAAAAAATCTTACAACATCACAAGCCTCTTCGTCATAAACCCAAGGTACTCTATAAGAGGTACTCCCATGTAATCTACTATGAGATGATAATAATCCAAAGGCTGCCCAGCGTTTATATACATCGGCACTAGAAGTACTTTCAAATCCACCTATGTCATGACTCCAAAAACCAAAGCCAGACATACATAGAGATAATCCACCTCGTAAGCTTTCTGCCATGGATTCATAATCTGCTGAGCAATCTCCTCCCCAATGCACTGGAAATTTCTGCCCTCCAACGGTAGCAGATCTTGCAAATAAGGCAGCATCTCCTTCTCCTCTTTTTTCCTTAAGCACATCAAAAACAACTTTATTATATAAATAAGTATAATAATTATGCATTTTCATTGGATCTGACCCATCATAATAAACTACATCTGTTGGTATACGCTCGCCAAAATCTGTCTTAAAGCAATCTACTCCCATATCTAATAATGCTCTGAGCTTACTTGAATACCATGTGCAAGCAGCCGGATTTGTAAAATCCACAATGCCCATTCCGGACTGCCACATATCCCATTGCCATACATCTCCATTAGCTTTCTTTATTAGATATCCATTTTCCATAGCCTCATCAAATAATTTTGATTCCTGTGCTATATAAGAATTAATCCAAACACATATTTTAAGCCCTTTTTCTTTAAGCCTTTTAAGCATGCCTTCAGGATCCGGAAACACTCTTTTATCCCACTCAAAGTTACACCAATTAAAATCCTTCATCCAAAAACAATCAAAATGAAATACATGAAGTGGAAGATCCCGTTTTGCCATTCCGTTCACAAAATTCATTACCGTTTCTTCATCATAATTTGTAGTAAATGAAGTTGTAAGCCATAACCCAAATGTCCAAGCTGGTGGAAGCGCTGGTTTTCCCGTCAAATCGGTATATTTTTGAAGCACTTCTTTTATAGAAGGCCCATTTATAATATAATAATCTAGGCTTTCCCCAGGAACACTAAATTGAACTTTTGTAACCTTTTCAGAACCTACCTCGAAAGAAACGCACTCTGGCTGGTTTACAAAAACTCCATATCCTTTATTTGTTACATAAAAAGGAATATTTTTATATGATTGTTCGGTGCTTGTACCACCATCTTCATTCCATATATCAATAGTTTGACCATTTTTTACAAAAGGGGTAAATCTCTCACCTAATCCATATATCAATTCTCCAACGCATAGGGATAGTTGTTCTCTCATAAAATTTCCTTTATTCTCCACTTGTGTGTAAGCCATTGCATTTGCCTTACTAGAAGTAAGTTTATTTGCAAGATTAAAAAAGTCCATAGACCAGTTTGTTTGCTTGTTTATTTGTACACTTAAGTTGCCGCTTGTCAATTTTAATAATTTCTCATTATCAACTATATCAACTACAGTATCTTTATCACTATAAACTCCAAATTCAGGTACTTTATTTTTAAGTCCCTTATGATGAAATAACTGTACTCTAATTACATCTGGTATGGGTGACGATAATTTCATTGTAATTACAGGTCCACCCAAGGTATCTCCTCTTTGGTTTATATTATTACATGGTGCATAAATAGTAACTGAATCACTACTTATTTTAGTTGTATAAACTTCTTTAGGACTATAGGTAGTAACACCTTTTTTATTAAGCCAACAGCCATTACTAAATTTCATTTTCACGCGCCTCCTCAATTAAAATTATTTGCTTTGAAGTATTAATACTCCCTTTGGTTCCAAAATATATTCATTGCCTACCGGAATATCTCCAAGTAAATCTACATACTCTCCTGCATTAGGTATTTTAATTCTTACTTCCTCTTCATTATGATTTAGCACAAATGTAAAAGTATCCTCTTCTTTTTTTCTTTGGGAAACTTCTACTCCGATCTGAGGTTTAATTATAGAACTTATGCTACTAATTTCACAGTAATATTTTATTAATATCTTTATAAAGTCTTGCTCAGGTGAAGTCGCTATATATACAGCTTTTCCTTTTCCAAATATATTTTCAGTAACAGCAGGTTGCCCTGCATAAAATTCTTTCCCAAATGTTGCAAGTACGCTAGCACCTTCTGAATGAACTACATCACATATTAATCCACATTCATATTTAGCCTTGTCAATAAACGAATCCTCAGTTTTCACAATTTCATTTTTCATCTCAGGATACAGTGAATCTATTTCCTCAACCCATATACCTAAAAGTTTTCTGAAAGCCCCTGGATATCCACCTAAAATAACTAAGTCATTCTCATCGACCATTCCACTTAAAAATGTTGTAATAAATATACCTCCACTTAGCGTAAAGTTTTCAACACTTTTAACAGTTTCATCATTCACCATGTATAGTATAGGTGCAACAACTATCTTATATTTACTAAGATCATCTGCTGGTTTTATAATATCAACACTTATATTCATGTCATAAAAAGCTTTATAATATTTTTGAACTTGCTCTACATAATTTAGTGCTATGCTAGGGCCACTTGAAAATTCTACAGACCACCAATTTGACCAATCAAACATTATAGCAACTTTAGAATCTGCCTTAGAGTCCTGAATAATATGACCTAAGTTGTGTAGTTCTTCCCCTAATACCTTAAGTTCTCTTCCTATTCTTGTATTCTCATGTCCAACGTGTGGCACTAATGCCCCATGATATTTCTCGCACGCCCCCCTAGATTGCCTCCACTGAAAAAATAAAATCGAATCAGCTCCATGTGCCATTGCCTGATAACTCCAAAGTCTCATAACACCAGGACGTTTAAGCGCATTAAAATGCTGCCAATTCGTCTGATTTGGTGTTTGTTCCATAAGTAAAAAGGATTCTTGATCTTTAACCCCTCTCATTAAATCATGACTAAAAGCTATATTGCTAGTAGAATCACTATTTGATGGATAGCTATCAAATGATACAACATCCATATGCTGGGCCCATTTGAAATAATCCAAAGGTTTAAAAGCTCCCATTAAATTAGTTGTTATGGGTATGTCAGGTGTTATTTTCTTTATGATTTTCGCCTCATTATCATAGCAACTTAAAATACTATCTGACATAAATCTATTATAATCTATAGAATCTGCTTGAAAGCATGTACCATCTCTATCACCAAGTGCACCTGATAATATTTCGCTCAAATTAGATGGAGGTTCAATCTCATCAAACTCATAGAAAGTATGACCCCAAAAATTGGTATACCATTTTTCATTTAAATTCTCTATGGTCTTATATTTCTTTTTAAGCCAAGTTCTGAACTCCTTTGCACAATTTTCACAATAACAATAGGTTCCGTATTCATTACTTATGTGCCATAAAATTATTGCTGGATGATTCTTATATCTTTCTGCCAATCTTTCCGCAATTTTTGAAGCAAAATCTTTATAATCACTACTGTTAGGACAGAAATTACTGCGTCTTCCATGCTTCATCTTATGGTCTTCTATATTTACAGGTAAAATAGAAGGGTATTTTTTCGACATCCACGCCGGTTGGGCTGCAGTTGGAGTTGCTAAAATAACATATATTCTATTTTCCCAAAGCTTATTAATTATTTTATCAAGCCAGGAAAAATCATATTTTTCTTCATTTAATTGTAATTTAGCCCAAG
The DNA here is from genome assembly GCA_963725425.1 of uncultured Clostridiaceae bacterium. GTDB lineage: Bacteria > Bacillota > Clostridia > Clostridiales > Clostridiaceae > Clostridium_I. Next base: position 32,503 of record CAVRYJ010000021.1, on the reverse strand, counting down.
AAAATATGGAGAGACTGACAGCATTTACTTTGTACTTCTTCATCATTCTTATATCTTCGTCCCAGACTTTCTCGTCCCATTGCTCTGGGTTATAGTCTCCACCATAAAAAATGTCCTTTAATTTATAATTTATCACTATTTTCAACTCCTTAAAACACATAGTTAATAAAAAATTGTGCTTATAAAACCTTAATGAATTTCAACCACTCTCTTGCTATCAATGCATGTCCAGCTTCAGTTGGATGTACTCCATCGGCTGTCCAAAAATTAAGAGGTTTATAAATTGAGACACTATTGAATATTCCATCTAAAGGAATAAGCTCAGCTCCAAATTCTCTAGCTAGTTCTCTAATTGCATTTATTTTAGGGTCTAAATCTTCTCTCCATTTTATTTGCATCTCTTGAACGGGTATAAGAAAGGGTTCCATTAAAATGATTTTCAGATTATTATGTGCTCTAGTCTCAACTAATATTTCATGATAAGAAGATTTAAAACTTTCTACGGAAGTAGCATCATTCTCATCATATTTCCGCCAGCAGTCATTATTTCAAATTTAAACAATATTCTTTCCATCTATGTACTAGATTCATTTCCCTGTTTCCATCTATCATTTTAGCATTTGCATTTTCATATTTTTGTGATATAGAATCTGAATCTACAAGGCCCATTTTATTTGCATCATAGTATGATTTAAGCGTTTATTTGGATCAAGAATGTCTTGATAATTGCCTTCTGATGGAGAAGTTGCGGGCATAGTTGAAACAGCATGACCTAATCCATATACGCTTGACCCATTCCCAAAATTTGTCTTAGCTTTTTCTATAGCTTTTGGATATGCTAAAATATTTTTACCATATTCATTTAATAAACCATCCTTAGTCCAGTCAAGAAGAACACCTGCTTTAATAGCATTGGTGTACTTTTCATCATCACCAAGATTTCCTGCTGCCATAGCTGTAGCATATTTAGCATCTCTACCTTGTAAATTAGGTGCTATAATGTTTAATTGTATGTTAAACTTATCATTGATAACCTTTGCAAACCAACCAGACTGTTCTCATGCATAATTGGGGTAGTTGTAGCATCCGTGTAACAAGGGGCAAAGTAGATTATTAACATGAATTTTGGCATTGTGAATGTTACAAAACTTACTTGTATAACATTCACTTTCCTTATTTAACAACGATTTTCAGCGTTTTACATAAAAAGGCTGAAAATCGTTGTTACTTAATTATGGTAATTGATATTATTATGTAACATATTTTCTACTTTGCCTCTGGTTACAGAGATGCGACCTACACCCCATCTCTGAATAAATAAATTTTACTAACAATCTATATGTTTAATTATAATTTAGCTTCAGTACAATAAACATCAGAATAATTATACTTATATAGTATAAAAAATCATAGAATTTTATTGTAATATCATTACATCAATCTTTAATAGTAAAGTTTATGATGTGCTTGCATTTTTTCTGACTTTTGTCATTCACCCTTTCTTTACCATAATTCATGTTTTCAAATGGTAATCTCCTTTGTTGTAGCCTCACGAGATAAAAATCAGCCCCAGGGCGATCTTCCGTATGTATATATCGTTCTTAAAAAGAATGTACATACGGAAAGACAGCGACAGATTAAGTCTGAAATCATTGAACTGTGCCAGGACAAATTGCCGGAATATGCACAGAAGATTACAGAACTATTGAGAAAGAATATTGACTTGTTGATAGTGAATGGTTATAATAAAATCATTGGTTAAGCGAAACGTTTAGCTCGTAAAAAGTTTTTGATAAAAATATTATACTTAATTTGTGGAGGTGTATTGTTAGATTTGATTATACATAAATTCAATGTTAACAGCACGGAGAAAATACAAGTAGTTATAGGGGGTGTAGCTAAAAATCAAGAATAATATAAACAATCATTGGGACCTTACAGCATGATATTCTAGTTATTATTAATATAAATCATTATTTTTCTTTTGAGACTTTAATTGGACAAACTTTTTTATAGCGAAAACGTTAATATCGTTAAATAGTAGTTGAGTTTGTACATTTCAAATTAGTTCTTACTTATAAATTTAAAATCACTGAGGTGGAAAACAATATCTATATAAATACTTCAACTGTATCAATTGGTATAGCTAATAAAAATGATAATGAAGATTGCAATTGCTTATTGGTCAATTAAAAATTGTAACATTTTCGATTTGCAGCGAAACGTTTAGCTATGTAAGATTGCTTAAACATTTTTCGCATAATAAAAGAATATATCAATTATACTTGTAAATTAACTAATTTCGGAATTACCTTCATGGGATTAAAAACAAAGTCCTAAAGAATATAGTTCAAATTTATTTTGAATCAATAGAATTTTAAATTGATTTACCGTAGTAAGATTCAAATTTATGTAAACGGTATCAAAAAATAATTTAGACAGTTAATGAATGTTCAGCAATTGTAGACTCAATTTTATTCTAAATATGAAAGCAACTGTAATAGATGTAATAAATCATTATTAGTTACACCAATGTTTGTATTTAAATAATGAATCAATTACTTGCAAAATATATAGACTCATTGAAATTAAATTGAGAGTTAATAATATATAAATTTATCAATAAAGCATTTTTATTGATTACAAGAGTGCGAGTTTTACAAAGTTGTAAACGGTATCGTTGCATTCTATGTAAAAAAACAAAAGTGTATATATATTATTTGATGACCTATTGATACTAGTTCCATGAAAAATATAATCGTTGGAATAAAAAATTTAGAGTAAATTTCAACTTATGTGATTTTATAAAAAATAGAGGAGTGATTTAAATGCCAAATGTTAAAACTACCAAAATACCCAAAATAGTATTTGTTTTTTCTATTTTGGGAGGTCTTGCTGGTTTATTATATGGTTATGATTCCGGAGCTATATCAATGGCTCTGCCAGCTATTACTAAACAATTTTCTTTAAATGCTACATGGCAGGGATTAGTTGTTAGTTTTATGTTATTAGGCGCCTTGCCAGCTATTGTTACAGCAACTATTATTGAAAAAAAGGTAGAGAGGAGAAACTTATTAATCATTGGTGGATTAATATTTACTATTGGATCTATAGGATGCGCACTTTCACCCAATATTAATATCTTAATTTTCTTTAGATTTTGTTTAGGGCTTGCAGCCGGAATTGCAAATATGTATTCACTTATATATTTAGTTGAAATTGCTCCCCCAAGTATACGTGGGTTTACAGTTTCATTGTATCAATTATGTGTAAATATAGGCATATTAGCTTCTTATGGAATAGGTGCTCATTTGGACTGGAGATGGAGCTTAGGACTTGGAATAGTACCTTCTTTAATATTTGTAATAGGTATGATATGTAGCCCAGCAAGTCCACGTTGGTTAATTAGAGATGGACAAGTAGAAAAAGCTAGAAAGATTTTAAACGTTTTAAGAAATAGCAAAAATGAAGTTGATAATGAAATTAAAGATGTACAAGAAAGTTTAAAAATGCAAGATGCAGGTTTAAAAGAATTATTTGGAGCATATAGGCCAGCATTAATTATAGTTTTTATCCTTGCAATATTTCAAGTATTTACCGGTATTAATGCCGTTGTTTATTATGCTCCAGAAGTATTTCAAGGATTACACATGAATAACTCAGCACAGATTGCAAATTATGTTGTAGGGTTTGCATTAGTAAGTGGAACTTTTATTTCTATATTCTTAGTTGATAAGTTAGGAAGAAGAGTACTTCTTATGATTAGTTTCTTTGTTCAAGCAATACCATTAGCTATTATAGCTTTATTTCCAACAAATATAATGTTAAGTGTAGCTTGTGTATTTATATATGCATTTGCTTTTTCAATAGGACTAGGTCCTGTATTTTGGCTTTATGTACCAGAGGTATTTCCATTACGTGCTAGAGCCCTAGGAGTTGGTATAATAACATTTAGTCAATATTTATTGAACTTTATTTTCTCAGCTACATTTCCTAATATATTAAAAACAATACATTTCAATATATTTTATGTATTTGCGGCTTTATCTTTAGTGGCAGTAGTATTCACATGCTTTGCGGTCCCTGAAACAAAGGGAAAAAGTTTAGAACAAATAGAAAGTTATTGGCGTGACAAATCAAATAAGACAGGCTCTAGAAGCATAAATAAATAAAAGTAAAGAAGTAAAACTATTTTAATTATTATATATGATAAAAAATAATTGTAAAATATGGGGAAATTAAAATGAGATTAAATAAAAAATCATACAAGGAATATAAAACATATCCTGAAAAGGTTCTACAATTTCGGGAAGGCAATTTTTTAAGAGCATTTATAGATTGGCAATTTGATAAAATGAATAAAAAAGCATGCTTTAATGGTAGTGTAGTGGTAGTTCAACCTATTGAGTCAGGTCTCGTAGATAAATTAAATGAGCAAGATGTTTAATGAGTATATCTTTAAATTCAATGTCTAAATATGAAACAAGAGATTTACCATCATTATTAAAATTTGTGAAAACAAAAGGCAAATTACCAAAAAAGTTAGTATTCTCTTTAGCTGCACTTATGGAATTCTATAAAGGCGAAAGAGGAGAAGAAATAATCAAATTATTAGACGATGCTGATGTATTAGAACTTTACAAAACAGAGTGGGATAAATGTGACGGAACTGAAGGTGATATAAGAAAATTAGTGTCTACAGTACTTGCATACAAAAAAGTATGGAAAATAGATTTAAACGAAGTAAAAGGTCTTACAGATGCAGTATCACATCATTTGTTTAACATTAATAAAGTTGGAATGGCCCAGGCGCTTAAAAAAGTTCTTTGATGAAAGTGAGGAAAAACTCATGAAAAATATAATCCAAATAAATGAAAAAGACTATATAGTAGTAGCATTAACAGATTTATTAAATGTCGGAATTATATCTGTTGGCAATAAGGATATAACACTAAAAGAAGAGGTTAAAAGAGGACATTGAAACAGACATATAATATTTACATTCCCATAAATATTCTGTTATAATGAAATTATAACAGAACGTTTAGCTAGGGGATGATGAAGATTTCTGCAACTATGAAAGATGTAGCAAAATATACTAGTTTATCAATTGCAACTATTTCTAAATATATTAATGGTGGTAATGTGTTAGATGAAAATAAAATTAAAATTCAGGAAGCAATAAATGTACTTGATTTTAAAGTTAATGTTATGGCAAGAGGACTAAAGATTAATAAGTCCATGACAGTAGGAATACTTATACCTAGCTTTGTAATTACATTTTGCATGGAGATTATCTCTAGCATAGAAAATATATTGTTTAAATATGGATATAGCGCATTGATATGCGATTATAAAGATGACAAAGAAATTGAAAAGTTAAAACTTGAGTTTTTAATAGAAAAGTTAGTAGATGGATTAATTTTAATGCCTTCTGGTGATGATGAAGATATGCTTAAATCAGTTAATAAAAAGAATATTCCTGTAGTTTTAATTGATAGGGCTTTGAAAGAAGTAATTTGTGACACTGTTTTAGTTGATAATATGAATGCTGCCTATGATGTAGTAGAACAGTTTATAACAATGGGTCACCGTAGAATTGCAATAATAACTGGACCGCAAAATATATATACTGCTTCGGAGCGTTTAAAAGGTTATAGTAGAGTTCATGAAGATTATTCGATACCCATAGATAAGAATCTTATAAAATATGGAGATTATAAAATTGGTTCTGGCTATATTTTTTTAAAAAAATTGTTGGAAATGGAGAACCCACCAACTGCTGTATTTGTTACTAATTATGAGATGACACTGGGGGCTATAATGGCAATTAATGAAATGAATGTTGTAATTCCAAATCAATTATCTATTATTGGTTTTGATAGTTTAGATCTAACTAAGATTGTAAAACCTTCTCTTTCATTGGTATTTCAACCATTAAAAGAAATAGGTGAAACTGCTGGAGAAATTATTATAAAAAGGATAAAAGGCGATTTTTCAAATTTCCCGGAAATACATAGACTTAAAACTAAATTTGTCATGGGAGAGTCTGTCAAGAGCCTATACGAATAGGTAAAAAGCAAGAAAAATTATGTATAGTAACATTATTAAATATTAAAGTTGCTATACATTTTAAAATATAAAGGTAATTACACAGTTTTAACGAAACGTTTAACTGCATATTATAAAAAAGAAAGGATGATTATTATGTTAAAAGGTATTTCTACAATTTTGTCACCAGATTTATTGAAAATTATGATGGAAATGGGACATGGTGATGAGATAGTTATAACTGATGGAAACTTTCCAGGAGCTAGACTTGCTCAAAAACTAGTGAGGTGCGATGGCAATGATGTCACTGAGGTGTTAGATGCACTTCTAAAGTTTTTTCCATTAGATCAATATTCAGAGGAACCTGTAGCATTAATGTCTGTAAGCCCTGGTGACAGTGTTATCCCAGTTATTTGGGAAAAATATAAATCAATAGTAACAAAATATGAGCCTAATTTTAAAGATTTTGACATGGTTGAAAGATTTGATTTTTATGAAAGAGCTAAAAAAGCTTATGCAATAGTTACAACAGGAGAAAAAGCTCAGTATGCAAATATAATTTTAAGAAAAGGTGTAGTAATAGAGGGGAGAAAATAATGAAAACTCAGGGAACTTATTTTCAAAATGATAAAGAAGAACCAATAGTTTATGGAGACGTAGAAATTTATAACACTCCAAGTAAACGATTAAGAGGAGAGGAAATAAAGAAAGGTATTAAATGTAAAACTGTTTTTACCGGTTTTTGCGGAACTGACTTTGAGCTAATGCATATGGGGCTTAGAGGTGAACTTCTTCCTAAATTTCCAGTAGGGTTAAACAGACTTATTAATGGTCATGAAGGGGTTGTATTTGTTCCGTCAGAAAATAGATTTGCTATAGTTTTGATAAGAGGTGGAAATTCCTATGATCCTACAAGATTTATGGATGATGAAACCTATTTTGAATATGGTTGCGATAAGGCCGATGGAATTATGTGTTATGAAAATTTCTATAATCCAGACATGTTACTTCATATACCTGATAAATATATAGAAAATGGTAAAATACCATTATCTATAGCCAAGAAACTTTGTTTTTCAGATCCTTATTCTTGTATGATTTTTCAGCTTGAAAGAATTGAGGATCTAGGTTCGGCACAAAACTTTAGAGTTGAAATGGCAAAAAAGAAATGTACTGAAGTAGAAGGACGAAAACTGGCAATGGAAAATATTTTTAATAAAGTTTTGATATTTGGGCTTGGAACCACAGGCATGTTCATAGGAAGTCTAATTCATAAAAAGTACCCAGATGCTAAAATTGTATTTGTGGATAGAAGTAGTGAAAATTCTGAAAAGGTTAAATATGCTCTCCTCAAGACTAATGGTACTTATGTGAAGAATGATTTTGATACAGAGCGAGAGCTTGCTGAATGTATAAAAGAAAAACTAGGTGGCAAAGCTACTCTATTTATAGGTGTATCTGGTTCTAATTTGGAACATAAGATTGCATTTGAGAACAGTGTTTTAGGGAATAATGGAATTTATGATAGTTTTTCTCTTGGACCAGTAATTGATTTTAAGACTATGCCATTTGGGTTTAAAAACCACTTGATTTTTGGTTCTATAAATTTTAGACAGGTACATATGGAAAAGGCAATTAAACTGCTTTGTGAATCTGACTATGATAAAGTTGTTGAACTTATTGATCTTGAAGAAGTAAAGAAAAATCCTAAGGCTGCCTATGAAAATAAAATTTATTGTAAGGGTTCACCGATGAAAACAGCTGCAATATGGGACCAGAGTTACATTGATATGAATAAATAATAGAAGAAAATTAAATGAAATGAGGTAAAACAAATGTCGTATTTAATTATTGATGCTCACGCTCATTTGTGGGATGAACTTAGTGGAGAAGTTGAAGGCTATGAGGTAAAAAGCCTTGGTGGTGGTAAAGCCACCTTTAAAGGTGAGGTACGTCAGATGATGCCACCATATATGCTTGATGGAAGAAACAATGCAGAAATGTTTATTTCTAATATGGATTATGATTCTGTTTCAGCTGCAGTTATAACTCAGGAATATATTGACGGTAATCAAAATGATTATTTGTTGAATGTCAAAGGTAAATATGGAAATAGATTCAAGATAAGTGGACTTTGCAACTTTAGAATACCTGGCTTTTTATCTGAGGTAAAGGAAATGTGTAAGGGTGGTTTTGATTGTATCAAGGTTCCTGCTCAATGGCTTGTATCCATGCCTAAAAGAGTATATCTCACTGATGCTGAAATGTTAAAGGCCTTTGAAGTTATGGAAAAGAATAATATTATTCTCTCAATTGATCTTGCTGAGGGTGAAACCCAAGTAGAAGAAATGGAAAATATAATATGTAGATTTCCTAATCTTAAAATAGCAATTGGTCATTTTGGTATGGTGAACAGACCAGGCTTTGAGAGTCAAATACTTTTAGCTAGGAATAAAAATGTAATGATTGAGTCTGGAGGAATAACTTGGCTCTACCATAATGAATTTTATCCTTATAACGGTGCAGTAAATTCAATTAAAAAAGCAATATCTATGGTGGGTGTAAAAAAGCTAATGTGGGGTTCAGACTATCCAAGAACTATGACCGCTATAACATATAAAATGTCATATGATTTCATAATAAAATCTGAAGTACTCAGTTCGACTGAAAAAGCTAGCATCTTAGGTGAGAATGCAAAGAGGTTTTATGGATTTAAAAATTTAAAGTTGCTTCAGCATTATAAAAATATGGTGGAAGATTAAAAAATATTTAATTATATAAGTTGTAATAAAATTTCTACATTTTAACGCATAGTCTATCTATAGTTTGTGTAGGAATTTTATTTATATAGAGGCTGTAAAAAATTTTGTGTAAACTGAATAAAATCTACTCTTTCTTGGTAATAATTTAGATAAGCTAATTTACAAATTATTACAAGGAGGAGTATTTTTATGTCGAATTTATCAAAAGAGGTTTTAAGAGACTATATTAAGGAACAAAATTTCACAAGTCCTAATGAAGTTATGACTGCTATGAAGGAAATGTTCAGAGATGTTCTTCAAGAAACATTAGAATCAGAAATGGATGATCAACTTGGATACGACAAATATGATACATGTGATAAACAATCTCAAAACAGCCGTAATGGTTACTCAAAGAAGACTATTAAATCTCAACTAGGAACGGTTGAACTCAATATACCACGTGACCGTAATGGAGAATTTGAGCCTAAGATTGTACCTAAGTTTCAACGAAATGTAACTGGTATTGATGATAAAGTTATGGCTCTTTATGCTACAGGAATGACCACAAGAGATATTGCGGAGCAAGTAAAAAATCTGTATGATGTTGAGATATCCGCTGAAATGGTATCTAATATAACTAACAGAATTATTCCTGTAGTCACAGAATGGCAAAATAGACCATTAGATAAAACATGTTCATTTGTATTTATGGATGCCATACACTACAAAGTGCGTGAGGATAAACAGATTGTTATTAAAGCAGCTTACGTTGTTTTGGGTGTAAATATGGATGGTGAAAAAGAAGTTTTAGGCATATGGATAGGTGCTAATGAAAGCAGTAAATTCTGGCTTTCATTACTAAATGATCTTAAAAACAGAGGAATACAAGATGTTCTTGTATTCTGCGTAGATGGCTTAAATGGCTTTAAAGAGGCAATAGGCGCTGTTTATCCCTTTGCTAAAATACAACGTTGTATAATTCATCAAATAAGATCAAGTATGAAATATATACCCTATAAAGATAAAAAGGCATTTGTATCAGATTTAAAATCAATTTATGGTTCTGTAAATGAAGATGTTGCTCTTGAAAATCTTCAATATGCAAAAGAAAAGTGGGCGAAGAAATATCCCAATGCTATTAAAAGCTGGGAGGACAATTGGGATAATCTCATAACATTCTTTGCTTTCCCTGACACTATTCGTAAGATAATGTATACTACAAATGCTATTGAAAGTCTTAACAGTCAGTTTAGAAAGGTAACAAAAACAAAACTCATATTCCCTAATGATGAGAGCCTTATGAAAATGCTCTATCTATCTACTGAAAAGATAAGCAAAAAATGGAATAGAGTATATTCAAACTGGGATATGGTAGTAAGTCAACTCAATATTCTATTTGTGGAGATACTGAGAAAAGAAGCTTAACGTGGGGATTCTGTCCCCAAACCCCAGAGGTTTACCGCTTTAATTCCGTCAGGAACGGGTGAAAAACGGATAGTCAAAAGACCACCCGTTCCTGTAGAACCTCAGTAACCGCTCGGGTCGCTCCTCAGCATTTCCCTATCCTGTTATTGAGTAAGTCAATGTATATTATATCCTTAACAGGTAATAATATACTATATAATGACAATTATCGAAGGTAATTAACTGACTAAAATCACCATCATATTACAAATAATTTATATGATAATTATTTGTCCAAAGAAAGAGAATACACAAAATTATTTACACCGCCTTATAAACATATTTTACCATGTAAATTTAAATCAACTATCCTAAGCTACTTTTAATGTTTTTAAAATAGCATCAATAGATATTCCTTGGTTAGCTTGATTAAAGAGCCAAGATATTCGCTCTTTTTTGACTTGGTTTCTTGCAGTTTTAATTCCAGTACTGAAATTTAGTTTACCATTACTTACTTCTAATTCGCAGTATACATAAGTTATCATCATCAGCAAAAAATATCTGTTTATGCTACGATTGCTTCTTACTTGATAATTATTTAACCCAAGATGTTTTTTTGTTTCTCTAAAAAATGTTTCAATTGGCCATCTGTTTTTATAGTGATTTAAGAGTTCTTCAGTTGATAGAGCAGTATCTAAACTTATAAATGCTCTTAAGCAACCAGGTTTAAATAGAGCTTCTTTAGGCCAACAAAGTGCGATCAATGAATTTTTGACATCATTAAGCTTGCCTCTATATGTGTAGACATAATATTCATTTTTGTAAGCTTTGACGAGGGCACTGTCTTCTCTGAAATAGTATCATCTATCACAACATAGATAGGCCTTTTAGTTAATCTAGACGTTTCCCATATTCTCGCAATTACACGTTTTTTAAGGGCTCTTTCAACAGAATCCTCATTCCATGGGCTATCAGATAAGAACTTTCCGATGTTCGTCCTATGCCTAACCGGCATAAAGTCAGAAACGTCAGTTATTTTTCCACAATAGCCTTTGGTCACCATAGAATTTATAAATAGAATTAGATGGTGAAGTTGAGGTGTTGTAAGATATAAAGTTATCCTTAATTCCATTAAGAATTTGTATATTGGTGATGATTTTGTTACAATTGAGTTGTTAAACATTTATGTTTATCTCCTTAGTTATGTTTTTGTGTTGTAACTTAATTATAACAGGAGATTACATAGATGTTTTTCTTTTTTTACCATTGGAAAATTATTCAAGCATTTTCGCTCATTTATAGTTAATAATTATTGTGACACAAAACATTTATTTAATTATACTATTATTACCGTAAATTGGATATAAAAATGAACATATGCTCTTAGCCAAAAGATTACATGGTTACATAAGAATTTAAAACTTGAAATTTATAAAAACAATCTGATTTACAAACTAAATTAGTAGAACATTTACATTTAAGGGGCTATGTTTTTCTTAGCGTACGAAATATCATTTTTGCGTATGCTACCACTAACAGTATGGAGTCCCACTAATAATGTATTTATATGACTTGCTACTTTTTGGGAAAGCTAGTAAAATCAACATTTTCAGGGATTTTTTCATAATTTGCAACATTTATACCCCAGTTTTTTTGGGAAGGTTAATCATTTCCTAAGGTTACTTTATTAAAAAATCGCCTAAATATATTTCTTCAATATTATGAACCCATAGGGCGATAGTGTAATAGTTTTATCAATTTTTTCTTTTGAAATAAAATCATAATAATCGTAATCGTCAACTTCAATTTTCTTTTCATCTTGGCTAAAGTTCATCAAGAATATATAACTGTTCTCTCCATCAGTTCTTAGCTGAGCAGTAACCCCATAAGGTAAATTGGTGTTAATAGCACGCTTTAAATCTAACTTGTCTATGAGAGAACCATAAAAAGCATCGTTAAAATCTTCTTTAGTTCTCGAAGCAATGTAATAGGCTTTTCCTTCTCCAAAACTATTTACGGTTACAGCTGGTCTACCTTTATAAAAATCATCACCGTAAACTGCAAGAGTAACGGCGGTTTCTGAATGTATCAAATCGCAAAGTTCTACACATTTAAATTCACTAGTAATCTTAAGTTCATTGGACTCATTGAAAACTATGCTATTATACTGATCATCTGTAAGAGCGTCTATTTCCTCAGACCATATTCCTAAAACTTTTCTTAATGGTCCTGGAAAGCCTCCTAAAAAGCATAAATCATTTTCATCCACTATGCCTGACCAATAGGTTGATACTAATGTACCACCATTTTTAACGAAACTTTCAAGTCGTTCAGCTACATTAGGTCTTACCATGTAAAGCATAGGTGCAACTACAAGTTTGTATTTTGAAAAATCACAATCCATACTTATAACATCAACAGGTACTCCTCTTTTCCAAAAAGATTTATATTGTGATTCTATTGTTTCTTTATATTTAATACCACAATTTCTTGGACCTTGTGCATCATCTATTGCCCACCAGTTTTCCCAATCAAATATTATTGCTACATCAGGTTCAACGGATGTTCCTAAAATTTCATCTAATTCTTTTAACGTAGTACCAACCTCTGTAACATCATTAAATACTCTTGTATTTTCATGTCCACAGTGGTCTACTACTGCACCATGGAATTTTTCACTGGAACCTCTGCTTTTTCTCCATTGAAAATACTGAACGGTATCTGAGCCATGAGCTACTGCTTGTAATGAGGATAGCAAGTGCATTTTAGGTTTTTTCAATTTGCTTACGTCCTGCCAATTTGTGGCACTTGGAGAACTTTCCATGAGCATAAAAGGTTTTCCATCATTTAGAGATCTGGCTAAATCATGAACCATAGAAGTTTGTGAAGCTAAGGCTACGTCATCGGCTTCAGTGTGCCAAATAGGATAGTTGTCCCAGGAAACCACATCGACTTCTTTTGCAAATTTCCAATAATCCAGACCATAATAAGTTCCCATAAAATTAGTAGTAACTGGGAGATTAGGATTTGCATCTTTTAGAGGCTCGATTTCCCATTTGAAGAAATCTATAGTCTGATATGTGACAAATCTTTTCCAATCCAAATTCAAACTATGCAAGCCCTGTTCACCATGAGGCGCAGGCGACTCGATTTGTGACCAATCCGTATAAGTGTGACTCCAAAAAGCAGTCCACCAAGATTCATTTAAATTATCTAAAGTTTTATATTTTTCCTTAAGCCAATCTCTAAAGGCAACTTGGCAAAGAGGGCAGTGACATTCTCCTCCATATTCATTACTAATATGCCATCCAATTACTCCAGGATGATTAGAATATCTCTCAGCAAGTTTGCTATTTATTATTTTAGTCTTATCTCGATATATAGGAGATGTATAACAATGATTATGGCGTCCACCATGAATATTTCTAACGCGATTAGAACTAACTCTTAATACTTCAGGATATTTATAGGACATCCAAGCAGGACGTGCACCTGTTGGAGTTGATAAAAGTACGTATATACCATTTTTGTATAGTTTGGCTATAACCCCATCAAGCCACTGGAAATTAAAATTACCTTCTTCTGGTTCAAGACTCACCCAAGCAAAAACGCCTAGGGTCATTACGTTGCACTTTGAGAGCTTCATCATACGAATATCTTGTTCTAAAATTTCTGGATACTTAAGCCATTGATCTGGATTATAATCTCCTCCATGAATAAAATGTGTGAGCTTTCCACTGATTGGTTTATATTTATTAATCATAATAATATCACCCCTTTATAAATTATCTGCAATCTATAATATATTTTGTAGTAAATGTGTAATGATATAGCTATATATAGACAGTTCCACCACAAAAATGTAAAGATAAAAGATCTAAGTCAGTTAGTCCGGCTTACTCTCTTTTTTCTTAATATGAATAGTTTAGTTGACCTTGTGCTGACATTTTTTAATAAAAATACAGCTAAGTATGTTTTCCTAGTAATAAGTTTTATCATTTAAAGTATCATCCCACATAGTCTCAACTTCGGTCCTCAATTAAATCTACTTCATATGGATCTAATTCAACTGATGTTTTATATGTTTTATTTGTGATAATCCCTTTAGAAATTGCTAAAATCGGTATAATTTTCTTAAACGGTGTTGTATTTACATATAGAATTCTTTTCTTATCAATGTACCTGGCAGAAACACCATTCGGTGTTATAGGTCCCTTTTTTATATCAAGTTCGAAGTATATTTTGTTTAATAAAGGTTTTAAAATACCTTTATCCGCTGGTATAGCAATGTATATGGCCTTTCCTTTACCAAAATTATTGGAAGTTATGGCCGGTAGTTGCTCTTTAATATTTGTAAAACTCGCTAAAATCTCCGCTGTTTTAGTCTCAACGATTTCATAATAATCTATATCCAACTTAAAGGTTACATTTTCAAATGAAATCCAAACATATTTTCGTTGAATATCCAAGTCTGATTTTTTCAAACCCCCTTCATTTATACTTGCCACATGTGCTTTTGCCCTTTCAAATCCGCCAATTCGAATTCCAAATATATCATTCAACCTTCCGGGCAACGAAGAGCTGAAAACCTGATTATTTTCATTGACTTTGGCAGAATAAGCTGTCATTATTACCGTTCCGCCATTTCGAACGAATTCTCGTATACTTTCAGCTGATGTCTCATCCATAACACAATGTCCTGATATAATAATTAATTTATACTTTTTGGCTATATTCCTCAAATTTATGAAATTACAATCCATGTTATCGTCAAATAAAGTTTGATATACCTGAAGAATCTGATCAGTATAGTCTGTTTTATAGTAATCCTTACTATACTCTGATACTATCTTACTTTCAAAGGAATATGCAATAGCAACCTGAGGGTCGGTTTTTCTCGGTAAACAATATTTTTGTAAATTCTTAAATTCTTCTGCAATCTGTTTAAACTCGTAATATTTTTTGCTTGAAATACCATCATGATCTAATAAACCGAATAAATATTGTTCCTCCCCTCCTAACATACTACGCCAAGTCCAAGCACATATCATTTGAGATCGATAAATTAAAGATAAGTATGCATACATACGCATTGCCTTGTTTGGACATGCATATCCTCCAAATGTGCCTGTCTGAAACTCAAGACACCACATTGGAAAATCAAGTTCACCTATCCTATGGTCTATACAAAGACACGCTCCCAATAAAGCTCTCCTGTCTTCAGGATTAATCCCAGGATAAAAGCCAGCTCCGGGAATGTCGACAAAATCTTTATATGCATTTAAATAATCAAAACCTATACTAGAAGATTCTGCCCAATGATTAGATGATGTCAGACTATTTGGAGCAACAGATCTTATAATATTTTTAAGTTGCTTCAAATAATCTATAATCTCATCTGAATAAAATCGCCTCATATCTAGGTATCTTTCTGGAGCAGCTTTTACCATTCCTGAAGAAGGCAATACTACATCATCAAAACTATTTAACCTTCTGGACCATCTCTGCGCAGACCAAGCTTTGTTCAAAATATCAACTGTATTATATTTATTTTTCAACCATTCTATGAAACGATTCTTGGCATTTTCGGAATAAGAAATATATCCGGCTCCTAATTCATTACATAACCCAAATGCTAAAAGGGCCTTATGGCTTACATACCTTTTAACTAATTCTTCTGTAAGACGATAAGCATATTTTCTAAACATAGGATCACCCACATCCTCCATATAACGGGTATGTGAATCTTGCCTTATACCGTTAGCATCGACTATGTCTATAGATGGATATTGTTTATGTAACCAGGTTGGGGCTGGTCTTGTGGAAATATCTAGAAATACTTTTATCCCTGCATTCAAGCATAAATCCATAACTTTATCAAGCCATTCAAATGTGAATTGTCCATTAGAAGGCTCAAAACTATCCCAACAAAGATGACCTAATCGTATAACATTAAAGGAGGCATCTTTCATTAAGTTAATATCTTTCTCCCATCGACTATCGTCCCAATCATGAGCATGATAGTTAGTACCAACATATAGTATATTTTCATTTTCCATAATTAAACTCCTTTATCGTATAACTAACTTCATAGCAATTCCTATTTGATCATAGTTATCCAAAGCCTTTGCTTCTATAAGCATCATTACCATTCTGTCAATCTACTTTATTCAATCACATTTGTTTAATCCAATATATTGTTTCTTTGAACTTATGTCTATATGATTGCATTTTAAAATTCACATTATTAAAACCAAAACAATTAAGTTCAGGGATGAAAGGTTCAGATTAAAAAAATAGCTCTCATATTTTTAAACGCAATTTTGTACGCTTCTCTATTTACTTAAAAACACTCCAATATTTTCAATGGTAGGGCACCATCTTGATCTCGTAATTTTTATCTTTAAATATCTTGTAGTTACATTATTAAAACAACATATTCTCTTATAGCCTATAGTTGTTCCATTATAAAATTCTTTATAGCTTTCTGCATCCTTGAACTCAAGTACAAAACTTTCGATTCTCTGACCTGAATTTATGTGTTCCATTAAAACAAATCTATCGAAGGTTTTAGTTTCTTTTAGATCAATTATAATTTCAACTTTTTCCGTTCCTTCCTTTGGGCACCAATAAGTATCTTTTTTACCATCAAGAATCCTTTTGCGTCATGTAAATCATCAATGGTTTCGGATGCTTCGGCTGTGGCATACTTAGCAAGATTTGTTCTAAATATTGACTTGATAGTATCCCCAAACTCTCTTAATCTTGTTACGTCATTCTCATGGATTAATCCTCTTTTATCTGGAGGGATATTTAATAGGAAGCTTGAATTTCCTCCCACAGAACCATAATATACTTCTAATAATTCGTGAAGAGTTTTCACCTCTCCATCCTCAAAAGCATGATAGAACCAGCCTGGTCTTATAGATGTATTTACTTCCGAAGGATACCAAACAAGATTTGAATCATTTTTTATAACTTCTCTTCCCCCCAAGTCTTCATCAGCAGAATTTATTTTTCTTGAAAATTTACCATCATCCACTTTTTGTGATTCATCTTGTATTTTTTCCACATCTAAAAGAATCGATGGTACAACACTCCATTCCGACCTACGACAATTTCCTGCTTCATTTCCACACCATCTCACATCTGGTCCACACACATTAATAACAGCATTAGGCTGCAATTCTCGTATTAATTTGTAATATTCATTCCAAGCATACACTTGCTTCTTACCATTTAGTCCTTCGCCACATGCTCCATCAAACCACACACAAAAAACTTCACCATAATTTGTTAGTAATTCAGTTAATTGATTTTTAAAATATTCATTATATGCATATGAATCACCATAAGTTTTTTCATGCATATCCCAAGGAGATAAATAAACTCCAAATTTTATACCTACTTTTTTACAAGCCTGCGATACTTCATCGACAATATCCCCTTTGCCTTCTTTCCACGGACTATTTTTTACAGAATGCTCTGTATAAGCACTTGGCCAAAGACAAAATCCATCATGATGCTTGCAGGTTAATATCAATCCTTTCATTCCTGCATCCTTTACGGCTTTTACCCACTGATTAGCATCAAAGGAGGTAGGGTTAAAAATTGCAGGGTCCTCATTGCCATCTCCCCATTCACTATCAGTAAATGTATTAACTCCAAAATGTATAAATGAATAAAACTCCATCTCCTGCCATGCAAGTTGCCTTCCAGAAGGCGTGATTAAAGAAGCTTTTTTAATAAATTTATCTATTATCATACTTTTTGCATCCTCCTTTATAATTACAACTGGGAAAATATCATTTGTGTAGATTTTTCGAGTTGTATTTCATGATTAATTCATCAAACAAACTATTTGCATCTGTGCTATCTAAGGTATTTACAATTTCTTCTATTTCTTCATTACTATTTGATGTTAATGCCTGTATGATTAAGCTTATATGCCATATATATTCTTTTGGAGTATCTAGATTCCCAATGCCTTCAGCTACTTTTACTTTATAATAATATAAATTAGCATCATATACTTTTTTAAAGTAAAATAAAGACTTGCCACGAAACACTCTTGATAATACATTCACTGGAATAAAAAATTTCTTTTTGAGTTTACCCATTTGGCACCATCAACACTTAACCCACCACTTGTAACTATACAATGTATATGTTGATCATTCATTAAATTCTGACCCCAAGTATAAAGTACTGAAATAAAACCAATCAATACACATAAATACCTTACATTTATTCAATATGTTAGTTCTATCTAAAGATGTAATAAATAGCGATTGTCTGCATATCTATGAGAGGCAAAGAAATGTCAACAAATTTCATTACCCTTTTATTGAACCTATCATTATACCCTTCACAAATGACTTCTGAAATAACGGATACACCATAAGTATAGGCAACACAACAATGACTGTGACAGTCATTCTTACAGAGGTAGCCGTTTGCGTTGTAGCTGCATTAATCACGCCGCTAGTTACTGCACTGTTACCCTTCAACATACTGGCCAAAGTATCTGTTTGATTAATATACTGATAAAGTATGGACTGTAATGTATTAAGATTCGTATTGGTCATTAATATAATTGTATCTGTAAAAGAGTTCCATTGACCAACAGCACAGAAGATAGCAACTGTAGCCAGTATAGGCTTAGTAATGGGTAATATAATACGCCAGAATATGGTTAATATACCTGCACCATCAATCACTGCCGCTTCCTGTAGAGCGATTGGTGTAGATTCTATGTAAGTTTTAATCAATATGATGTTAAATGGTTGTACCAACGCAGGCAAAATATAAGCCGAAAAATTATTCAATAAACCAAGATTCATCATAGCGATATACCATGGTATTAATCCCGCATTAAAATACATTGTTATTATCACAAACCTATACCAGAATTTTCTCTTCCAAAGTTTTTTCTGAGTGAACATAAATCCCATAAATGCACTAACCAAAACAGGAAATATAGTTCCCAACACAGTTCTTGATACTGAAATAAAAGCAGCATGCATAAGACCCGGAATTTTTAATACCTGTACGTAATTGTTAAACTGTATTTCCCGAGGAAAGAAGATAATATCTCCGTTCCCACTTAGTACATTAGAGCTAATGGTATTAATTATTAAATAATAAAAAGGGTAAATACAAATTAATGTAAATAATCCTAGTACTATAAAGTTAATAATATCAAATATCGTGTCATGTATTTTTGTTTGTTTCTTTCTTTTAACAAGTGATGTATTCATTTAAATAATCCCCTTCCAAAATCCCAAATTTAAAATAATTGGAGATAATCATATAATCGTTTCTTTCCTTATTAATTTTGACATACCATTGCAAGTAAACAGTAGTATTACACTTACAATACTTTTTAACATACTGATAGTGGTTGCAAGGGAGTAACTGCCGGAGCCTAATCCTAAATTATAGACGTAAAGATCAAGCACCTGAATATGAGTTTGATTAAACGCATTTTGGAAAACATAATACTGATCCAATCCATTATTTAGAGAATTTGCTACCGTAAGGAGTAAAAGCACAAAGTATGTTGGCATCAAGCCTGGAATAGTAATATGCCATATTAAACTAAAACGCCCTGCTCCATCAACTCTGGCTGCTTCATAGAGCTCCTGGTCAATCCCTGTGATAGATGCAATATATAGTATTGCACTCCACCCTAAGCCCTTCCATATACCTAACAAGCACATTGCAAGCCATGTGTGGCTATCAGATTGGAGAATTAATAGTGGTTTGCTGATAAAGCCTACATTAAGCAGGATTTTATTAAATACACCAGTGCTTGAAAAAATTACATAAGCAAAGGAAAAAGTCAATACCCAACTAACAAAATTAGGGATTGTAGTGAATATCTGCACACTTTTCTTAAACCATTTCACTTTAACCTCTGAGAGGAAAATTGCAAAAGCCATTGGAAGCCATGAAGTAAGGATACCAAGACCGCTCATTGCGAATGTATTTTTCAGAACCTGTAAAACTGCAGCTATTCTTATTGGATTTTGTATTAGTGACTTAAACCAGAAAAGACCGACATAAGTACATTGCGAAAGCTTTAAAGGTGGTGTAAAATTGTAAAAAGCATAAGCCCACCCATAAAGTGGATAGTAACAAAAAGCAAACACTAGCATTAAACACGGTAATATCATTAAAAAATATTTGAAACCCGAGAAATATTTTTTCTTTTTCTTTATATTTTTGTTAAAATCAATTCGTTCTATAGACTTCTGCACATAAACAACCTCCTTAAAACATTTTGGTAAATAAAAAATAATGAATCAATTTTTTATTATAAAATATGCTCTTCTGACAATTAATTACAATTAATTTATTTATTTTAGACAGGAAAAAGAGTAATCTGATTTCAAACTATAACTATTTTTGGCTCTTAGCTTCTTTTATTGACTTCTGGCATGCAGCATTATAGGCTTTTGCAGTCTTCATATCAGCAGCAACAATGTCTTTCCAGCCATTACCATCAAGTTGGGACTTCATTTTTGTCCATAAACTGTTGAACTGAGCATCACTAGATGCAAATACCATCTGCCATGAGGCATCAATTACAATTTTACCGCATATTAATCTGTTGTTCTTTATTTCCATCGCATCCTGAGGTGCAACGTAGCTGTTGCCAGGAGAAACAACCAACATATTATGCTTCTGAGCATAGTCTATCATATTTTTTGAGTCCGTAGCCGATTGCCAGGATTCATCAAGTTTAGTTGTAGCACTTTTTAAAACTGATGGCCATAACTCATACAAATATGTGGTTTTCAAAGTTGGATCTATCTCGAACTGGTTAAGCATTCTAATAGTTGCTGGACAGCCAGTTGTGTAAGTACCACCACCATAAGATGCAGGAACCTCAATGCTACCATCTTGCAATGCCTTTACTCCAAATGCAGTGAGCACTGGTTGACCATCTTTAACATTCCAAGTCAGACCCTTGGGACCGTTTGCAAGCATAAGTTCAGTACTTGGCTCTGCTAACCAATTTAAGAAATCCATCAATCTTTCAGGGTCCTTTGCCTTGCTTCCAATACCTGTTACTGATCCTTCCTGTCCATACGGATTATAACCGGTATCAAAATATTTTTGATCTGCTATGGGAACAAACTCAAATCCCTTAGGTTTAACAGAATTACCAAGAGCAGGAGTGTTATATCGTTGTATCGAGCTCCAGCCATAATTACTATAAAGCACCTGTCCATCATTTGTCTTAGCCGTTAGTGTATTCCATGTCTGTGATGGAGAATCGGGATCCACTAGTCCCATCTTATTTGCTTCGTAGTATAACTTCAAAGTTTTATAGTACAGACCGTTCTCATCATCAATCCTCTGAACCTCTAATTTTGAACTGTCGCCGTTGGTTAAAATCGTTGAAGTACCCGGAACCATATTATAGCCATACATTTGTGGAATTGAGTTTGAAACGTTTTGCATAGTAAAACTATCCCAGTCTTTAAAAAATGAGAACGGATATGTCTTTTTACCAGAATCACTCTTTGGGTCTATAGCCTGCATATTTTTTAGTACTGGCAGTAAATCATCAATTGTATTCATCTTTGGACTACCTATTGCCTGATATAGATCCCATCGTAAGTAAGGAGCTGCTCCACTTTGGGTTTGGACTGTCGCTCCATAAACAAAAGGAAGTGCTGCAGTCGGAGAAAGAGTGGATGATATAGAATTAGGTATAGCAAAAATTTTATCAGTATTAAGAGAAGTCTTTACGCTGTTAATTGCTGTAGTATACTTTGATAAAGTACTTCCGTGATCTTTCATCATTGGTGTCATATCCATTAGCAGTCCAGCGTTTACGACATTTTGAAGATCGCCTTTATTGATTGTTACTATATCACCAAGATTTCCAGCAGCCGAACGTGTTTGGAATGTTGCCTGACCGCTCACATTAGGAGCAATTGTATTAAGCTTAATATTGAACTTCTCCTTAATAATTTTTGCGAACCACCCAGTTTGCATGCCTTGAACATTTTGATTAGCTTCATAATCATTATAAGTAATCTCATCTGGATACTGTTTGTTAGAACCTGCACTGGGATTTGTTTGATTGCAACCTACCGTAGTAAGGAAAAGTGCTAAAGCCAATGAGATTGATAACGTTTTCTTTAACATTGGTAACTTAGATTGTTTCATTAAATTAACCTCCCCAAAAATATTAATTGATAGTATTATGTAACATATTTTCTACTTTGCCTCTGGTTACAGCGATGCCACCTCCACCCCACCTCTGGATAAATAAGTTTTACTAACAATCTATATGTTTATTATAATTTAGCTTCAGTACAATAAACATCAGAATAATCATACTTATATAGTATAAAAAATCATAGAATTTTATTGTAGTATCATTATCTCAATCCTTAATAGTAAAGTTTAAGATGTGCTTGCATTTTTTCTCACTTTTGTCATTCACTCTTTCTTTACCATAATTCATGTTTTGAAATGGTAATCTGCGTTTTATAACGTCTCCTACCAGCAAGTATAGCAACGGGTTAAGAAATATGAATTTGGTGGAGAAAATAATCTAAAGGATAGACGAGGCAGGAAGAAGTTTGAAGAGGAACCAACGCTTGAAGATATAAGAAAGCTTTCAATGAAAAAAATGAAAGTAGAATCTGTTATTGGGAGAAAAAGGAAACGTTACGTAAAATCTATTCCACAACACGTGGCGGAAAACCTTTTGAATCGAGAATTTACCGCTGATAAACGGAATGAGAAGTGGCTTACAGATGTTACTGAATTTAAGTACGGTAAATCTCAAAAGGCGTACTTAAGTGCCATACTTGATCTGCATGATAAATCAATTATTGGATATGTATTCGGTGATTCTAATAACAATAACCTTGGTTTTAAGAATCTAGATATGGCTATAAAAGCTTTTCCCGGCACAAGCCCAATGATTCATAGTGATCGTGGTTATCAATATACCTCAAATGGATTTAAGGATAAATTAGACGCTACGGGAATGACACAAAGCATGTCACGAGTGGGTAAATGTATCGACAATGGACCAATGGAGGGTTTTTGGGGAATCCTGAAGTGTGAAAAATACTACTTGCGCAAATATAATACATATGAGAATATATCTAAGGCAATTGATGAATATATCAATTTCTACAATAATAAGCGATTACAAAAAAGATTACACGGCCTTAGCCCCATGGAATTTAGGGCTTTATTCAGGTAACTCAATTTTATTATTTCAACTGTCTACTTGACAGGGGGCAGTTCAGTTAAACCCGCAAAAACCAAGCTAAGGAAATGAGTTTAACAAATTTGTGAATTTGTTAAACTCATAATAAGTGTAGATCTAAAATATGATACACTTACAAATACTAATTTTTACTTTGTAGCAATAGCAGCTTCGCTGGAACTACCCGATTAGGAGGTGCACCATGTCATATTCTTGTGCTTTTTAGCTTTAAATCTTCTCTGTATCTTTTTTTAATTTATTTTCAATTTCTAATAGTATTTTTTGTTGATAAAACATTATTGAATAACAAACAATACTTGATACAAATACTAAAATAAAAGTAGATATTTTAACGTATATAAAGCCTACAATTAAAAAGCTGCTAAAACTCAATAATGTAACATTAAATTTTCTAATTGCATAAATTGCGGATATTTTAAGGATATCTTTAGTAGTTAAATAAAATCTTGAGATTATTGGAAAAACATATAGACTCATTAAAAAAATAAAGAACATAAGTATTAAAAGAAGAATAGTTAAGATCCTTGGGTAACTATTTGAAATACAGAGTCTAATATCAATAAATATTAGACCTATTATTAGTATTTCTAGAGCACCAAAGAATAATGATTGAACAAAGTTAGTTTTATAAGCTTTTAAGAAGTCAATTGTAATATTTATATCTTTCTCCCTTATAAGTTTTCCCATAACACTAAGAAGGGCCGTTGCAGCAGGTGCTATTGGAATACAACAAATAATAATAATAGCAGTAAACCCTTGTGGAATTGTTTTTGCACCATTAGTAGAAAGCGCAATTAGTATGTAAAGCAATGGAATATTTAAAAGTACAAAGTACAAGTTGCCCAAGAAAAACCAAAATATATAATTAGCTATTATGAAGATAGGTCCTTCACCAAAATTATTTTTTGAATTAACCATTTTTACCTCCGATTGCATTAATAAATGCCTTAATATTAAAATATATATAGATTTTTTATATTAATTTACTCTTAATTGTAAGATTATAAATAGGGAACTCCTGTCAACATATTCAAGCTACTTTTACTACTTAATCTAAGGATTTTAACAATGCCTTAGCAATTAACTCATGACCAGCAGCAGTGGGATGCATTCCATCCCATATCCAGTACTCAGCATTAGCCTTTGTGCAAGCTAAATCGAATTCAACTTGTAAGGGTGCAAAAATTGCATTGGTTTCTTCAGCAATATTTTTTACAACTTTCTATCGATTCTGAAGCTCTTTTTTCCAATGTAGCCAATTCAATTTGTCTTTACATTTCCAACGGGTAATGAGAATGGTTCACATAAGATGAGTTGGTCATTTGGAAGTTGAAGTTTTGTTTCCTCAATAATCAGTTTATATATATTTTTGTATTTTTCAACAGATTTGTCTTTTCTAAAACGGGTATATGGATGATTATCAAATAGAAGGAGAATATCATTAACGCCAATTAATAAACTTAATATATCTGGTTTTAAGTTTAATAGTATCTTCTTTTAGTCGTGAATAGAGATCTATACTACTATCTCCACTAACTCCTCTGTTAAAAAAGTATAGTTCTTATCTGCGAAACCTACACCTAGTCTTCCTGCCAACATTTGTGCATAGCCATGTCCCATATTATAATTTTTATCATCATTGCTTCTTCCACCATGTGTTATTGAATCGCCCTGAAATAAAATCCTTGCATTTTTTTAAACATCCGTTCCTCCTAAATAAAGCATAATTTTAATACAGTATAAATGTTTTTAGATTTATTCAAAATGTATTGAAGTTATATGTTCTTATTTTATAATAATAACATAAGAATGATTCTAGTGCAAAATTTCATATTTAAGATTATCACTAATATTTAAATTTAAATTTGTTTTACAGTTTATTCCTTATCCCATTATTAGGATGAAGTGTTCCCATGATTTTAACAAATATTTGTGCATTTTAATCTATTTATTGGGATTTCATGCCTTATATTTTCTTATGAAGCTATATTTACTGTAAAATGGGCGCACCTATACTAATGTCATGAACATTATTTACTTTATTCGGCTTTTTTAATACTAGTTTTGCAAATTTCACAAAGTTGTGTACCGTAACTATTAAACCCGTTACAATGGTACATTTATGTTGCCCTCTAACTTTTAGTTTTCCGAGACTATACTTTCTTTTTAGTGCTGAATTTGTTCCTTCTATTCCTGCTCTTTTACTAGTATTTTCTTTTATGTTTGCCTTAATGATTACTCTTTGCATTGCAACTTCTATAGATTTTTTTGAAATATGAAGCACATTTCTTTTCTTCTGTTCCTGTACAGGGCATTTATCCCATAGGGTGCATTTGTTACAAACATCTTTCGAAAAGTGTGATAACACATCACTATTTTTAGAGAATGAACTTTGTGAAATTTGCTTATTGGGGTGGAGGTAGCATCCGCGTAGCCAGGGGCAAAGTAATAAAATCACTCTTCTTATTAAATATTTAGAAGATTGATTTTAAAAATTTTTCAATCCAGTAGACGTATTGTCACCATGGTTGCTGAGTAATATAAGATAATTGTGTAGATTATTCATGCTACAAAATATTTTAACTAATAACATATTTCTATAATTGCTTTATCCGTTTTTTGTAATTCTTTTTCTATCTCTGATTTCATATTTAAAGAATTATTTATGTTGGCTCCTCTTGACTCACATCTTTCTTTCAATAATATTGTATTTATATTAAGATAAATAATTAAATCACTATCTACAATCAATGTTCCAAAGGCTGGATACATATGCTTTCGAATTATCTTTTCTTTTACATATTTGTTCATTATTGCACCAATTTCCGATGTCCAAGGGGTTTTACATACATTTTTTTTCTTCATTATTTAGCAATGGAAATATTTCATCATCCATATCCCTGCAATTATCAAATATGACTTTCAACAACACGTTGTTCCAACAACACAAATCCTTTTATCATTATATTTATTCAAAATCTCACTTAAAATAGAGCCTACTTGATTAGAATTAATTGTTATGATTTTTTTATTATTTGTCTTTTTTCTGCTTCCATTATAGTCCCTTTATTGGAAAATCAAGTTGTTCGTCAGGTATTCCAATAGAACGACCATAATCCAAAACGCCTTTGCAAGTTTCTTTATTTTCATAATTAAACTCAAATGTGTTGTCTTTAGAAATTGCAATAATCTCAAATTTATTCCAAAAATGCATGTACCAATCTTGGGTAATATGTAATGTAACAAGTCAACACGTTATGTTACATTCAAAATGAAATTTTTAAGGAATAGGCAATAGCCCCAATGTGAATATAACTCAATTATCGATACATCTTTATTTTATATTTATCAATAAAAATGGTACAATAATGGTGAAATATAAGAACATTGACAAGAGGTGTTTTTGATGAAGGTTTTTAAAAACTTAGTGAATTATTTTAACAACTTACATGTACGAATGAAACTGATTTCATTATATGGGATTGCTGGTATAGTCCCAATATTATGTCTCGGTATATTTCTAATCATTACCACAACAAATTTGGTTAATCAGACCCACGTTTCACAGTTGGAAGCAGAGAATAAAAGGGTAAAGCTAATAATGTTTGATGATATAAATGTGGCTAATAATATTTCAGATATCATCTTAAACGATGAGAATATAAGAAATCTCATTTCTACTAAATATAATGATGATTCTGAGGTTTACCAGGCATATAGTAATTACAATTTACTAAATACAATGTCAAGTAATTATTCACAAATATCCAGAATAACAATTTATGTTAATAATAAGACCATGGTATCAAGTGGAAATTTCATGGCCGTTGATAGTAGCATTTCTAAATTAGACTGGTATAAGAAGGCGGCAACAAGTGAAGGTGAAAAAATCTGGATGGTTAATTCCACACCTGGACAAGATGGAGATTTATGGCTGGTTCAAAAGATTTCTACTGATGAATTGGGAAACTCTGCAGTGTTGGTTATCTGCATAAGCACCAACTACCTCAATTTAATGATTACAGACAACACTACTTTTCACTCATTAGCTGCGCTTGATGGAGATAATATCTTTTACTCTGAAGATTCCGATGATAAGATTGGCACCCATCTTTTAACAAACAGAAGTTGGTGTAACACAATGATTCCTCAATCTGGCATAATTAAATACAATGGTACAAAAGCGCTTGCATGCAGCAGTGTTTTAAATACTAACAATAGTTTTAATCATTTTCAAATAGTAACCATAGACAGTAATGGTCTGAACAAGACGAATAAGACTACTTCAATTCTCTTTTTTATTGTTTTAATTAGTCTTACATTTCCTATTATTATGATACTGATATTCTCCAATATTTTCAGTAAGCGAATTATTACGCTAAGAAGAGAGATGCACAAAATTGCAGGTGGAGATTTTAGTATAATTGAAGAATTTAGCGGTAATGACGAGTTAGGCCAGTTTTATTTTGATATGAAATTAATGTTAGAGGGTATAAAAAAACTTTCAACAGAGATTCTTAATGGAGAAATCTCTAAGAAAAAGCTTATAATCGAACAACAGCAAATGAAATTTGAAATGTTATCTAACCAAATTAAACCACACTTCTTATTTAATACACTTGAGTCAATTAGAATGAAAGCATTTAATAATGATGAAAGAGAGATTGCTAAAATAATAAAATTGCTTGGTAAATCAATGAGACATATCCTTGATGTAAAAAACGAACTGGTGACCTTAGAATCAGAACTGAAATATATAAAAATATATATTGATATCCAGATGTTCCGTTTTGGTGATAAAATAAATTATAAACTTAACGTAGATGAAAATGTACATTTGGAAAGCTACTTTATTTTACCTCTTCTTATACAGCCCATCGTAGAGAATGCAATTGTACATGGGATAGAGCCTAAGGATGGTGATGGTTTGGTAGAAATTTCAATTGAAGAAAAAAAAGATATACTTCTTATTGTTGTATCTGACAACGGCGTAGGTATGGGTGAGGAACAAAAGAGAACGTTACTCGACAGCATCGACAGTTCAAGCTCAAAATTTGGTATTGGTTTGCAGAATATTCAACAGAGAATAAAATTGTTCTATGGTTTACAATACAGTATTAACATAAAAAGCAAACAAGATGAGGGTACTTCTGTATTTATTTGTTTACCATCAGACTGGAGGGAGACTATTTAAGATGAAAGTTTTGGTCGTTGACGACGAACCTAATGTTAGAGAAGGACTTAAAAAAATTATTAATTGGGAAAGCCTAGGCTTTTCTATATGTGGCGAAGCGACAAATGGAAGAGATGGTCTAAACAAAATAATGGAATTTAAACCAGAGCTAACCTTACTGGATATAAAAATGCCTAATATGAATGGATTAGAAGTAGCCTCTGAGGCAAGAAAACAGGGCTATTTAGGTAAAATTATTATCTTAAGTGGCTATTCCGATTTTGAATATGCCCGAGATGCAATGAAGCTTGGGGTGGATTCATACCTCCTTAAGCCTATTGATGAGGATGAATTGATTGAAATTGTAAAAGTTGAAAAGGAGAATATTGAAAAGGAATTGAAGACCTCAATCCTTGTGATGAAAAACAGCCAAACTGCAAGTGATACTGCCATCATTAATCTCATTTTAGGAAATATATGCTGTATTAATGAAATTTATCTTCCGACCAATTTAAAACATAATAGCAATATTCACTCATTTCAGGTTGCTGTGATAGAGTGTAAAATTATGTTTCCAGATATAAAGTCAATAATATTTGGACACTTGAGTAAAGATTTCATTGAAAATCATATTAAAATTGTAACTATTGAAAATAGTAATGTTGTATTATTCAGTGGAATGGAGCCCTCTGAGGTACTTAAAAAACTTATATCAGGTTTGGATTCTAAATCAGTCTTGATTGGAATGGGAAGAAGAGTAGAGAAACCATATGATATATGCCACTCATATCTTGATGCAAAGAACATCATCAGTCATAAATTTTTCTACAATCAAAATGATAAAATTCTCTGTTCCAAAGGCGACGAGAAATTTGATGCACAATGTTTTAATTTTGAAAATTTTGAATTTGAAAAATATGTTGATGAGTTATATATATTTATAGAGGTTGGTGAAACGGAGAAGATTAAAAATATTTTTGACTCGTTAGAAATAAGTTTTTCCAAAATGAAAATACAGCCTGAAAAAGTGAAGAGTATATTCTCAAGCTTATATATACAAATTCAAAAAACATAAAAGCCAATTACCCCGAGATTGTGCTACCCCTTGTTTCAAGTACAGAAATAATAAATAAAGTATATGGAATGGCCTACCTTTCTGATGTGATATCTTTTGTTAAATTTGCATCCATTAAGATGTCCGAAAATGTGGGTAACGTATACCTATACGATGTTGTCCCAAAAATACTTAGTTATATTGATAAAAATAGTAACAGCAATTTAAGATTGGAATCTTTATCCAAATTATTTGGATATAACAGCACATATCTTGGTAGGTTGTTTAAAGACAATGTGGGGGAAAGTTTTAATTTATACCTTGACAAAAAGAATAAATAATGCAAAAGCCCTTTTGTTACAGCCAAATTTAAAAGTTTATCAAGTATCTGAAAAGGTGGGTTACAAAGATCTCGATTATTTCTACGAAAAATTTAAGAAATACGTGGGTCAGAGCCCTAATGAGTATCGCAGAAAAATCGGGATATTTTTAGATTAATCATGGAAAGGTCTAAAACATAATAACTACAACCTACATGAAAACTCAAAGGTATTTTGAAATAAGCTATTTAAGTGCCTATAAGTAATTTCATCTAAATGCAATATCTATGTATATAACAAATATTGAGCAAGAAATTTTAAGTGCAGAACAAGTCTATCAGTTTTATTATTTAAGATGGCAGGTGGGTGCGCCCGTAAAGGCTTCTTAGAAGTCTGCTGATTATTAAGAATTCTACTGATTGCAAAGTAGTGGAATTAGGAATTTTTAAATTGTTCCA
Organism: uncultured Clostridiaceae bacterium; assembly: GCA_963725425.1. Lineage (GTDB taxonomy): Bacteria > Bacillota > Clostridia > Clostridiales > Clostridiaceae > Clostridium_I. The sequence continues at coordinate 2,032 of CAVRYJ010000021.1, read as the reverse complement.
TCGTCAACCAACTTATCCACAAAGGAAACTGATGTGGGGAGTGTAGCATGTTGGTAAAGCTGTAAGTCAACTAATTGTCAAGTTGCGACTGAATGGCAAGACGAAATTTATGAATGAGGGTAAAAATCATACTATTTTAACGATAGTCCAAAGGGTTTTACCAACGGCTATAGCGAAAGACAGTTAGAAACGCTATATGACTTTGATAAATGCAAACTGCACTTTTGCAATTTATAGAGTTCCCAAAGTCATCTAACTACAATAAGTAGAAAAGGACGGAAGTCGTGCCCGACATCATAATATGCTTTATTCTTAATAATCTAAACGGGGATTACCTAAGTCGGAAAGTCCAAAAATAGACTATAAATCTTTAGGATTTTGAATATCTGATATGGCAACGGAGTTCTCATAGTAGTCCGAGCTAGGGAAAGCCTATGTACATGGCGAGGCAGAACAGCTTATCAATAATACAAAAGACCGGAAGGATGCGTGAGGCATATTGAGAAATCCAGTTATAGTATTAGAAAATCTACTATCCAAAACAAAAGAAAATGATTACACTTTTAAACGTTTATTTAGAAATCTATATAACCCTGATTTTTACCTCTTTGCCTACAGTAATATTTATAGTACCGAAGGTAACATGACTAAAAAAGGTTTCGATGGGAATACCATCGATGGAATGAGTTTGGCTAGAATTAAAAGAATCATTGAGAAAATAAAAAACCATACGTATAGACCAGATCCAGTTATAAGAAAATATATTCTTAAGAAAAATGGTAAGAAAAGACCCCTAGGAATACAGTCAATAGATGATAAACTAGTTCAAGAAGTTATAAAAATGATTCTTGAAAGTATTTACGACTATAATTTCAAGAATACTTCCCATGGGTTCAGACCAAATAAAAGTTGTCATACTGCATTGAAATCTATTCAGAGGAAATTTACGGGTGTAAAATGGTTTGTAGAAGGAGATATTTCCTCATACTTTGACAACATTGACCACCACACACTAATCAATATTCTGAGAAGAAAAATAAAGGATCAATACTTTATAGGGCTGATATGGAAATTTTTAAAAGTAGGATACATTGAGAAGTGGAAATATAACCATTCCTACAGTGGCACTGTCCAAGGCTCTATAATTAGTCCAATTTTGTCGAATATTTATTTGAACGAACTGGATACATTTATGGATGAGCTTAAAGTTAAATTTGATGAGGGCACTTTTAGAAAAGTAAACCCAGAATATAACAGACTTGACGGTAACTCTGTGTATCTTAAAAAAAACACTAATTACTAGCTCTAGTAACAAAGCTAGGTTTCTTGGTTTTGATATTACTGTTGATAGACGTACTAATACAATTAAAAACAAAAATGGTGTCGTCTCAAGGTATTTTTATAACAGAGTTAAACTTATAATGCCAAGGGATAAATGGCAAAAGAAATTAGTAGAATATAAAGCACTTAAAATCGATAAGGATCATAATGGTAAAGAAGTTTGGGAACCTATACATAGAGGATACTTGAAAGATAAGCCAAATATTGAGATTCTAAAGCAATATAATAGTGAAATAGTAGGACTATATAATTATTATAATAGGATTGCCAATAACGTAAGTATGTTACATAGATTTAAATATGCTATGGAATACAGCATGTAAAAGACTTTTGCTGCAAAATATGAATCTACCGTCCGTAAAATTAGAAGAAAATACAACTTCAATGGAAGATACTCTATAACTAAAAGTTTAATATCTCGGTTGCTTTTGAATAGATGTGAATGGTGTTTTAAGCTTTCAAAAAATATTGAAGTACACCATGTAAGAAAACTTAAAAGTTTAAGAGGAAAAAATAATGATAGATAAAAATATAAAAACATTAGTATTATGTTTAAAATGTCATCAAGATTTACACATGGGGCTGTTAGCTTGATAAGTGGAGAGCCGTATACGCTGGAAGGTGTACGTACGGTACACGGCGGTTCAATAGAAATTAATATTTTAATAAATATATTTCTAACATATATTGT
>CAVRYJ010000020.1:0-64527 GCA_963725425.1 uncultured Clostridiaceae bacterium | reverse complement strand
CCTTAAGAATAGTAATATCAGCGTGGAGGTGATTGACAATGATTAATTTTCTAAATCAATTGATGCCTAATGTATTTGCATACTACGATCAATTGGTGCAAGCCTTAATTGATACACTCTATATGGTTGGAGTATCTGGAATTATAGGGGCAATTATAGGAATACCAGCAGGAATAGCATTAGTTGTAACAAGAAAGGATGGTATCCTTGAAAACAAACCGTTTTATACTGTACTTGGCACAGTAGTAAACATTTTAAGAGCAATACCATTTGTAATACTTCTTACTGCAATTACACCTGTTACTAGGTTTATAGTTGGAACTACAATTGGAACAATTGGAGCAATAGTACCTTTGATTTTTGCGGTAGCTCCATTTATTGCAAGACAGATTGAATCAACTCTTCTTGAGGTTGATAGTGGAGTTATAGAAGCAGCAAAGTCTATGGGATCAAGCTCAATGGAAATTATATTCAGAGTACTTGTTGTGGAAGGACTTCCTGGAGTTGTTTATGCGCTTACAATAGCAGTAATAAATCTAATTGGTTATTCAGCTGTGGCAGGTACTGTTGGTGGAGGCGGGCTTGGAGATTTTGCAATCCGCTATGGTTATCAGTATTTTAAAACAGACATTATGGTTGTGACAATAATCATTCTTCTTATAATTGTAAATCTTGTTCAATTCATTGGAGGATTTTTCATGAAAAAACTAAGTCACTAGGATGTATAAAATAGTATTTAAAATACGCTACACATTATAATTAAAATACATGAGCATGGTGGTTTTAAAATTTTAAAGAAATATTTAAAATATACTAGAAGGAGAAATGATAATTATGCCAGAAATAAGTAGTAGATTAAGTGGTTTTACAGAATCAGTAATCAGGAAAATGACTAGAATAGCAAATAAGTATGGTGCTATAAATTTGTCTCAGGGATTTCCAGACTTTGATCCACCAAAGGCAATAACAGAAGAATTAAAAATAATAGCAGATTCAGGACCTCACCAGTATGAAATAACTTGGGGTTCACAAAAATTAAGAGAAGCCCTTGCTAAAAAACAGAGAAAATTCATGGGAATATCGATAGATCCAGATAAAGAGATAGTTGTAACATGCGGAAGTACAGAGGCTATGATGGTAGCAATGATGACTGTTTGTAATCCTAAGGACAATGTAATCGTGTTCTCACCTTTTTATGAAAACTATGGTGCAGATGCCATACTTTCAGGAGCAGAACCTATATATGTGCCCTTAAAACCACCTAGCTTTGAATTTGATAAACAGCAGCTAATTAATGCTTTTCAGCAAAGACCCAAGGCACTTATATTATGTAATCCTTCGAACCCAACTGGAAAGGTATTCTGCAAAGAGGAACTTTTGTTTATAGCTGATTTAGCCAAAGAATATGATACCTTTGTAATTACAGATGAAGTCTATGAGCACATAGTAATGAAACCTTATGAGCACATATACATGGCATCTCTTCCAGGAATGTTTGAAAGGACAATCTCCTGTAGCTCACTGTCAAAGACATATGCTATAACCGGCTGGAGACTTGGATATATTATTGCACCTGAGAATATAATAGATAATGCAAAAAAGGTACATGACTTTTTAACTGTTGGTGCAGCTGCACCGCTTCAAGCGGCAGTACTTCCAGGGCTAGCTTTGCCAGATTCATATTATGAAGAACTTAGGGAATTATATACTAGAAAAAGAAATCTGTTTCTTAAAGGCCTTGATGACGCAGGACTTAAATATACAAAACCTCAAGGAGCATACTACGTAATGGTGGATATTTCGGAATTCACAGATGGCAGTGATACTGAATTTTGTGAGTGGTTAGCAAAAGAAGTTGGAGTTGCAGCTGTTCCAGGCTCAAGTTTTTTTAAAGAAGATGTAAATAATTTTATAAGATTTCATTTTGCAAAAAAGGATGATACGCTTATTGAAGCAATTAAAAGGCTTAGTACGCTTAGGGAAAAACTTCTTAAAAGGGAGAAATAATTTGAATATTACTTTAGTTACGGTAGGAAAAATAAAAGAAAAATTTTTTAAGGATGCAATAGAAGAGTATTCCAAAAGGCTCACCAGATATTGCAAACTTAATATTATAGAAGTTCCAGACGAAAAAACTCCAGATAATGCATCATTAAAAGACGAAAAAATTATAAAGGATAAAGAAGGGGAAGGAATACTAAGACACCTAAAGGATAATATGTATGTGGTGGCACTAGATTTAAAGGGTAAGATGTTATCCTCCGAGGAACTTTCAGGTTTTATTAAGGAGTTAGAAGTAAGGGGCGATAGCAATACAGCATTTATAATAGGCGGGTCATTAGGCCTTTCCCCAGCAGTGTTAAAACGTGCAAACTATAAACTCTGTTTTTCCAAAATGACCTTCCCACACCAACTTATGCGAGTTATACTTTTAGAACAGATTTATAGAGGGTATAGGATTATGAAGGGGGAACCGTACCATAAATGACACTCCAAATTTCCAATTTGGTAAGTGGAATTTACTCAGGGAGCGAAGCGAGTCGAGTTTCCTTTAAAAAAATAGGATTTTGTAACTATAAAAGATACATCACCAAAAAGATGAAATATCAAACAAACATATGCTTAATTTCTAATTTGGTAAGTGGAATTTACTCAGCGAACGCAGTGAGTCGAGTTTCGTTAATAAAGCAGATTTTTTATGATACATCTATTGAAAAGTTAAATTTAAATAGCTAATAGCATATAAAAAATTAGGAGGTAATAAAAGATGAATATAGTAGTAATTAGCGGAAGTCCACGAAAGGGTGGAAATACAGAAATTATGTCAGAAACATTTGCAAAGGGAGCAAGAGAAAGTGGACATGAGGTAACAATAAAAATGCTTAGTACATTAAAGGTGGCACCGTGCGTGGCGTGTAACTATTGTTTTACTTCTGGAGGTGTGTGTAGTCAAACGGATGATATGACAGAAATTTTAGAGGCTTTGGATAAAGCGGACATGCTAATATATGCATCACCTATCTATTGGTTTGATATAACTGCCCAATTAAAATGTACAATTGACCGTATGTATGCTCGTGGCAAGGTGGGTTTCCATCATAAATACGTTGGATTACTTCTAAATTCAGGTGCACCAGGTGTTTATGATGCAGCAATAGCACAGTATAAGGCAAGTAATAGCTATTTGAAATGGGAGAATAAAGGGATTATCACTATCGCAGGAATGGAGAAAAAAGGCTCTATGAATTATGCGGAGAAACTACAGGAGGTTTTTGAATTCGGGAAAAGTCTTAAATAAAAATAAATATAGACTTGAATTGTATATATCTTAAGTTTATAATAAAAGTATACGGTTTTAGTATACATTCGAGAAATGTATTTCCAAGTATGGTTGATGCAGTAAAACATATTGATTAGATAGATTCCAAAGGTAAAAAAATTGGAGGAGACACATGAGTTTGAGGAGTTTTGCTTGCACAAGATCAGTGTTGTGATTTTACAGATTTCAAAGCATGGCATTCATGAAACCGTTTTAATTCAAGGGGGTGTGTATTTATGTTTTTTAAGACTACGCAGCAACATGAAGATTTGAGGAGTAAAATTAGAGAATTTGCTGAAGAAGAAGTTAAACCTATTGCATTTATGTTAGATCAGGAAAATGAATTTCCAACGGACGCAATAAGTAAGTTAGCTGGTTTGGGGATGATGGGTATTCCATATCCAAAAGAATATGGTGGAGCGGGTCTGGATGTAATCAGCTATGCAATCGCCGTTGAGGAATTATCAAGAGTGGATGGTGGTACAGGAGTAATTCTTTCAGCTCATACATCTTTGGGTACATACCCAATAGCAGCCTACGGAACAGAAGAGCAGAAACAAAAATTTTTGGTTCCAATGGCAAAGGGAGAAAAACTTGGCGCATTTGGTCTCACCGAGGAAAATGCTGGTAGTGATGCCGGTGGTACAGAGACAACTGCAGTCCTCGATGGCGATAATTATATTTTAAATGGTGAAAAAATCTTTATCACCAATGCGATTAAGGCTGATATTTATGTTGTTTTTGCTGTTACTACACCAGATATAGGTGTCCGTGGTATTAGCGCATTTATTGTGGAGAAGGGCACTGAAGGTTTTAGCTTTGGAGAACATTACGATAAGTTAGGTATTCGATCATCTTCCACTGCAGCACTAATTTTCAATGACGTGAAAGTTCCTAAGGAGAATTTATTAGGGGAAGAGGGTAAGGGTTTCAAGATTGCTATGGCAACTTTGGATGGTGGTCGTATTGGGATTGCAGCCCAGGCTCTTGGCATTGCTCAAGGAGCTTATGAGCACGCCTTAGAGTACTCAAAAGAAAGAGTTCAATTTGGCAAACCTATCTGTGAGCAACAGATTATAGCTTTTAAACTAGCAGATATGGCAACAAAGCTTAGAGCTGCGAGATTACTTATTTACAGTGCCGCAGAGCTTAAACAAAATCATGAGCATTTCAGTATGGAAGCTGCTATGGCAAAACAATATGCTTCTGATGTTTGTCTTGAGATTGTTAACGATGCTCTTCAAATATTTGGCGGAAGCGGATATTTGAAAGGTATGGAAGTTGAACGTGCTTACAGGGATGCTAAGATTTGTACAATATATGAAGGAACTAATGAGATTCAACGTGTAGTTATTGCTGCTAATATAATAGGTAAGATGCCTAAAACTGAGCATGCAGTAAAAGCCTCTCAGCATGGACCTGCCACTGGCTATCGTAAGAAAGTGATATTTAAGGAAGGAACTTCTAAAGAAAAAGTAGATGCTCTTGTGGAAGCACTTAAGAAAGATTCCTATGATTTTACAGTTGGAATTCCTTTGGACACTCCTATAACTAAAGCAGAAAGGGTGGTCAGCGTAGGCCTTGGAATAGGAGAAAAAGAAAATATGAAGCTAATAGAAGAGTTAGCAGTTCAAGCAGGTGCAGCCATAGGTTCTTCACGCCCGGTAGCTGAAACACTTAAATATGTACCACTTAATCGTTATGTTGGTATGTCTGGTCAAAAATTCAAAGGTAACCTTTATATTGCCTGCGGTATTTCAGGTGCAGGCCAGCATTTGAAAGGTATAAAAGATGCAACTACAATTGTTGCTATAAATATCAATCCTAATGCGAAAATTTTTAAGAAATGCAGACTACGGTATTGTTGGAGATCTAATGGATATTTTACCATTGCTAACAGCCGCTTTAGATAACGGAGAACCAAAGAAAGAGGCCCCTCCAATGAAGAAGATGAAGAGAGCCTCTCAGAAAAAAGTTATTCAAACTTGGAAACATTATGTATGCAACGGATGCGGTTATGAATATGATCCTGGAATAGGCGATGACGAAGGTGAAGTACTTCCTGGTACTCTATTTGAAAACATACCTGAAGAGTGGACCTGCCCGGCTTGTGGTGAAGAAAAAAATATGTTTATAGAAGTCTGATTCCTATAATAATTAAAAATAATAATGTGTTTTTAGTAAAAGGAGGATGTAGCTATGTATTGTGTTAGAAAGGTAACTGAGGATCTTTATTGGGTTGGTGGCAATGACCATCGCCTTACTCTATTTGAAAACATTCATCCCATTCCACAAGGTGTTTCTTATAACTCTTATCTCTTAATGGATGAGAAAACAGTATTATTTGATACAGTGGACTGGTCAATTTGTCGTCAATTTCTTGAAAATATTCAAGAGGTTCTAGGGGGCAGAAATTTAGATTATATGGTGATTAACCATATGGAGCCTGATCATGCAGCATGTATTGAAGAGATTATTCTTCGTTATCCAGATGTAAAGATTGTTTGCACAGAAAAAGCTGCGCTATTTATGCATCAGTTTGGTTTCCACATTGATGGTAAACTATTAGAAGTAAAAGAAGGAGATACTATGTCCTTTGGAAAACATAACGTTGTATTTGTGTCTGCTCCAATGGTACATTGGCCAGAAGCTATGGTGACATTTGATACTACTAATGGTGTTCTATTTTCCGCTGATGCCTTTGGATCTTTTAAATCGTTGGATGGTAAGCTGTTTAATGATGAGATGGATTTTGACCGAGATTGGATTGATGAGGCAAGAAGGTATTATACAAACATTGTAGGAAAGTATGGTCCTCATGTCCAAGATCTTTTAAAAAAGGCGGGTACTATCGACATTAAGATCATATGTCCACTACATGGACCTGTATGGCGTAATGATTTGGGATACTTGTTAGATAAGTACAACAAGTGGAGTAGCTATGAGCCTGAAGTAAAGGGTGTAATGATCGTTTATGGAACAATGTACGGCAATACAGAGGCTACTGCTAATGATTTGGCAACAAGACTTGTGGAAAAGGGAATTACCAATGTGGTTATGTATGACGTTTCAAAAACTCATGTCTCATATTTGATTTCTGAGACATTTAAATATAGTCACGTAGTTCTTGCTTCTGTAACATACAATCTGAAAATTTATCCGCCAATGCTGAATTATATAATGGATATGAAAGCATTAAATGTTCAAAAACGAACTTTCACTCTTATAGAAAATGGCTCATGGGCTCCTCAATCAGGAAAATTGATGCGTGAACTTTTGGGTGAGATGAAAGAAATAACTGTTTTAGATAATGAGGTGTCAGTTAACTCAGCTATGAAAGTAGATGATATGGATTTAATGGATGACCTTGCTGAGAGTATTATAGAATCAATGAAGTAATTATACAAAAATATAAAAAGTGACTAGCTCATTGATAAAATTAATGAGCTAGTCACTTTTGGTATACATGAAAAGAACCATTTTGTGGGAACAAAATTTATAAGATGGATGTATTCTTTATTTATACCAAATATTATGGTAAAATATAAAAATAGCAACTTTTAGGATATATGGGTAAGGCTGAAATTTCATAGTAAGTAAACTGCGACTTAGTTCTATTATTTGTTTAAAAAACTGGGAAACTTTATTGGCTAGCATCATTTAGGTTTTTATCTTAGGTTGCTATTTTTTATGTTTTAAGAGTATGAGGTGAATGAATATGACATATCAAAATAGAGTTAAGTGTGATAAAAAATTATATGAAAATCTTAGAGTTGACTGCGAAAAATGTTTCGGATTTTGCTGCATTGCATTGTATTTTTCTGCTTCGGAGGGTTTTCCAACTGACAAAGATGCGGGTAACCCTTGTATAAATTTACAACCTAATTTTAGCTGTGCTATTCACAAAAGTCTTAGGGACAAGGGAATTAAAGGGTGTACTGCTTATGACTGTTTTCGTGCAGGACAAAAAACTGCTCAAGTTACATACGGTGGACACGACTGGCGACAAGTCAAAGAATGGGCAAAGCAAATGTTTGAGGTGTTTTTGATTATGAGGCAACTTCATGAAATGCTATGGTATCTGACAGAAGCGCTTAGAATACAGACGAATAGTACTATCCAAGGTGAGCTCAGCTACATGGTCAGTGAAACGGAACGTCTTACCAATCTCAATGCTGATTCTCTCATAGCGTTAGACTTAGCAGCACATCGAGATGATGTTAACTCACTACTTCTACAGACCAGCGAACTCGTGCGAACTAAAGCATGTCTTGGGCAAAGGGCTACTTTAAAACGTAAGAAGACAATTGCTGGAAGATCAGATTTTATTGGTAAAGACTTTAGAAAAACTAATCTAAGAGGAGCAGACCTAAGAGGGGCGTTTCTTATTGCATCAGACCTTAGAGGTGCTGACCTCAGTGGTGCAGACCTTATTGGGGCTGATTTGCGAGATGCTAACATCAGAGGAGCTAATCTGGCAGATAGTATATTTATTACGCAATCTCAGATTAACACGGCAATGGGAGATTCTAATACAAAGTTACCCATATCATTAGCACGGCCGATATATTGGGACAAGTAAATAAGTACCTAATGAAAATAAAAAAATATATATTTAATCAACAAAATTTAAAAGACTATATGATTAATTAAAAAGCAACTTTCAGTTGTCAATTATGTTATGTTTAATTGGTAGAAATATGCAAGCAATGTTAGTATAATTACTTTAGAGGTGGTTAAAAGTGAGTTTTCAAGAACAATTACAAACGCTTAGAAAATCCAAAGGTTTATCACAAGAAAAATTAGCTGAAATTCTGGGTATATCAAGACAGGCAGTGGCAAAGTGGGAAGTTGGGCATTCATATCCTGATATAGCGAAACTAATAGCACTAAGTGACTTTTTTAAAGTAAGTATTGATAAATTAGTTAATGATTATGAAGAAAATTGCGGGTTAAGTATAGAAAAGAATAAAGTTAATTATATAAATGAAGATGTAATAGATTTTTTATGCAAGGCAAAAAATCAACCTATGCAGGAAAAGGTGCTGAGACTAAAGCTTCAAGACCTAATTCTCATGATTTAGAGTATGTACAAGGTGATTTTAAATATATTGATACATATCTAGGTGGAGAACAATTTTCAGGAGAAGAAGCTTTGTGGAAAGATGATATTCCATTTTGGTCAATGAATTATAGTGGAAGAATCATAGGTGAGGAATTTTTGGGAAGTTTTTTAAAGGAAGCATTAAGTTTAGTACCTAAAGAAAATCCGTATAGAGGTCCTGTTATTTATCAAAATGGACAACATAAATACCATTGTGTTATTAATGGAGAATTTCAGTGGTTTCAAGGATATGAAGAAATTTATTTTAATAATAATAAAGTTTATGAATGCTTTTTTAATGGTGGATCAATTAAATAATAAGAAAGGAATAAATTACCATGTTAAATAGAAATAATTTATGCTGGTGCAAAAGTGGATTAAAATACAAGAAATGTCATTTGGAGTTTGATGAAAAGTTAGCTAGCTTAAGAAAAAGAGGCTACATAGTGCCTAAAAGAAATCTTATAAAAAATAAAGAGCAAATTGAGGGAATAAGAAAGAGTGCTAAGATTAATAACGGTATTTTAGACTTAATTAGTGAGAATATTAAAGAGAACATGACAACACAAGAAATAGATAAATTAGCCAATGAATATACAGTATCTAACGGAGGAATTCCAGCAACCCTCAATTATGATGGGTTTCCAAAAAGCATTTGTACATCAATAAATAATGAGGTATGTCATGGAATACCAAGTAAAGATGTAATACTTAAAAGTGGAGATATTATAAATGTAGATGCAACAACTATATTTAATGGATATTATTCAGATGCATCAAGAATGTTTATGATTGGTGAGGTAAACCAAGAAGCTAAAAACTTGGTTGAAGTAACTAAGGAATGTTTAAATAAGGGATTAGAAGCAGTTAAGTCGTGGGGATTTGTAGGAGATATAGGAGCTGCAATTCAAGAATATGCAGAAAGTAAGGGCTACTCAGTAGTTAGAGATTTTGGAGGGCATGGAGTTGGATTACATATGCATGAAGACCCATTTATTTCTCATTTTGGAAGAAAAGGAACAGGTATGATTTTAGTGCCAGGTATGGTATTTACAATTGAGCCTATGATAAATGCTGGAAGTCATGAAATAGTTATAGATGAAAACAATGGATGGACTGCTTTTACAGTTGATGATTCTCTTTCAGCGCAATGTGAACATACAATTCTTGTAACTGAAGATGGGATAGAAATAATTTCAAAATAAAAGGCTAAAAAAGTTGCTGTAGCAATAATACGCATGCATGAAAAGTTAAATTCTTTCAAAATACAATTGAAGAAGCAGTTATGAACGTGAAAATATATTAAAGTTATGAACATTTTATCAGTGATTTTTTTTATCTTGTTGAGAAAATATTCATAGCTATAATTTGTTATTGTAACTACGGGGCAAAGCCACAGTATATTTAACTTTTTTATAACTATAATACTATTTTATATAATTTACTACATTTAAATTTCTTTTTGGTGCAAGTATTTCTTTTGTTACTGCATTATAACCCAAAGCCACACCGTAATAGGGTTCATATCCTTGTGGCAAACCAAGTTTTTTAACTTCTTCTTCTAATTTAAAGAAAAAGGTTATTACTCCAAGCCAAACTGAACCAATGTTTAAACTTTCAGATGCAATAAGCATATTTTCAATTGCTGCGGAACAATCGATTTTAGGTGCAAGAGCAGCTTTATTTCCTGATACAATAATTAACGTTGGTGCATTATATGATATATGCATTTTTGGATTTAAACCCATATTTTTCATCCACGGAGTTTCTGATTTGGACATTAAATCTTTAGTTTTATCACTAATGTATTTTATCTTTTCTCGGTTTTGTATAATGGTAAAATGCCATGGTTGGTCATTATTAGCAGTAGGTGCATAGATGCCTGCACCTATGATTAAAGCTAACTCTTCATCCTTTATTTGTTCTGGAAGATATGACCGTATGCTTCTTCCATTTTTAATAGTTTGTAAAGTTTCATTCATAAAATTATTCATCCCCTTAATAAAATAATAGCATTAAAAATGTAACGTTAATAGTACGCACAAATTTGAAACATGATATCAAAAATGATACTATTAACTAACTGAACTTTTGATAATATGAAGTTAAATGGGGGAAATAAAAATGGCGAAATCAATTAATACAGTATCCGAATGCCCAATGAATATCACTATAAATATTATAAGTGGAAAGTGGAAAATATCAATTCTTTGGCAATTAACAAAAGGAAGTGTTAGATTTAATGAGCTTCAAAGACTATTGGATAATATTACTCAAAAGACATTAACAATGCAATTAAGAGAACTTGAGAACGATGGGATAATATATAGAAAGGTTTATGCTGAGGTTCCACCTAGAGTAGAATATGGACTAACAAAAGTTGGCGAAAGTATAAAACCTATCTTAAGTTCAATGTGCCAATGGGGAAAAGAATATCAGAAGTTGGTTGATTAATAACCAATATAGTTGTATAAAATCTCCAACTATTAGTTATGTTTACGCATTTTGACTGTTTATAATTAATATGATAATATTGAGACAATTTAAAACACTTATTTTTATTGATAAAAAATAAGAATGGAGAATAAATGCATATGAATAAGACAGTAGATGCGAAACAAAAAGTATCAAGACAAGTTTCAGAATTTGTACAAGTATATTCAAATATGTGGTGGAATATAAAAATTGATTTTCCAAAACTTAAGCAGCAAACGGGATATTGGTATAAAAGGGATCAAGAAAAGATAACAAACAAGTTCATTCAGCAGTTTTTTGAAGCAATAGAGAAATTTCCAGCACAAGAAAATAAACGTAAGGATTGGAAACAAAATGTACAATTTATAATTGATGATTTCATAAACAAATCAGATTTAATATCTGAAAAGGATAAAAAAATTTTACTACAAGATGATTTGATTCAGGTTACCCAAAATTTTATTGATGAAGTAAAAAACTTTAATCCTAATATTGATCCGGAAGACATTGGACAAGCAATTAGAAATGTATGGATAATGAATTTAATTCAAATACTTTTGTGTAAAAAACCACAGTTAACACCATCTATATTTGGATATAGTATGTTATACCCTTATACTGATAATTATTTAGATGACGCTGGAATACCCTTAGAAGAGAAACTTAAAATTGGTGATTTGTTTGAAAAAAGATTAGCTGGTGTTAGACTTAAACCTAATAATAGTTATGAGGAGAGCCTTTTTAAATTAGTAGGTAAAATTGAAGAACAATATGATCGTAGAGTTTACTCTGAAGTTTTTGAAAGCCTTCTTTGTATTCATCATGCTCAAGGGAAAAGCTTGAAGCAACAGGGAAATTCAAGTGGTCCTTATGAGAGAGATATTTTAGGCATAAGCATAGAGAAAGGTGGGATTTCTGTTTTAGCAGATGCTTATTTAGTAAATGGAAATTTGACAGGAAAAGAGGCTTCATTTTTCTTTGGTTATGGCGTTCTGCTTCAAATTTGTGATGACTTGCAAGATGGCAAAAATGATTTAAAAGATAAACATATGACTATTATCTCACAATTACATAAAAAATGGTATTTGGATAATATAACCAATAAGCTAATTAACTTCACTTATAGTATTATAAATGATATAGATTATTTTCAATGTGAAAATAAAAATGAATTAAAGGACGTAATATGTAAAAATTGCATACAATTAATTCTATTTGCAGTAGCTAAGAATAAAAAAATGTATAGCAGGAGATACTTTAAACAAATAGAGCAGTATTTCCCTTATAGAACAAAATATATGATAAACATATATAAAAAACTTAAGAAAAAATATTCCAATATAAAAGAAAGTTATAATGGTGTACAAACTGACCAAATAATTTTATATGCTCTAAAGCCAGAAGAAAATTTTAGTACGCATAATTAATAAGAAAGAGAGTAAAGGAGAGATAACCATATCTATTAAAATATGATTATCGTTTACTAAGATATATCTTTTACGGATTACTTTTGACATACGAGCAAAAAGATAGTATCATTATATAGACCGATTGTTATAGTTATGTAGTGGAAAACTAGTCGGTATGTGTATGCAAAGTTAATTTCATACAAATAGCACAAACTGCATTGATTATAAAATCTTGGCTTTTGAGATTTTTGATATAGACGAGTTAATTATATTATTAATTCTATAAACATTTAATTGAGGAGTGATAAATTGTGATTGGTGATAAACTGTTTTATAAAAACTTATTAAAAGATATGTTCTCTGATCCATTTCAGCTTAAACTTTGGGATGGTAGCACAGAAAACTTTGGTGAAGGTGAACCTAAATTTAAAGTTATTTTTAATGAACCAATACCAAAAGGTGATATTATAAATGATCCTTCTATGGCACTTGGAGAAGGATATATGAGCAAAAAATTAGATATAGAAGGAAGCGTACAGGAGGTCATAGAATCATTATATAATAACAAAGACAGTTTCTTGAAACATAGTGAAAAGTATGAAAAATTAATAAAAAAATTTAAAAGTACCATAAAAACCAGCAAAGAAAACATAGCATTTCATTATGATATAGGTAATGATTTCTATAAACTATGGCTTGATGATACTATGACTTATTCTTGTGGATATTTTAAGAATGATACAGATAGTTTAAATCAAGCTCAAACTAATAAAGTACAACATATTCTAAAAAAATTAAACTTAAAAGAAGGACAAAGTCTGCTTGATATAGGCTGTGGATGGGGGGAACTTATAATTGCAGCGGCTAAACAATATAAAGTTAAAGCTGTTGGAATTACATTAAGCTCAGAACAATTTGAAAAAGCTAATACAAGAATAAAAGCAGAAGGATTAGAAAATTCAGTTGAAGTTCGTCTTGCAGATTACAGAGAACTTAAAGATATTAGTTTTGATAGAATTGTCAGTGTAGGAATGCTTGAGCATGTAGGGAAAGAAAATTTGACGGAATATTTCAGTATAGTAAACAATCTGTTAAAGGACAAAGGTGTCTCGCTTCTTCACTGTATAACAGGAGTAAATGAAGGCGGTACAAACACATGGATAGATAAATATATTTTTCCAGGTGGAGATTTGCCTGCTATTAAAGATTTAATTAGAGATATAGCAGAGCAAAATTTTGAATTAATAGATGTGGAAAGTCTTAGAAGACATTATGGGAGAACATTAGAACATTGGACAAAGAACTTTGAAAATGCACTTCCTGAAATAGAAAAGACTAAAGACGAAACATTTATAAGAATGTGGAGAATGTACTTGAATTCTTGTGCCGCATCATTTAATTCTGGTAATATCAATATTCATCAGATATTATTTGCTAAAGGTGTAAATAATGAATTGCCTTGGACAAGAGACTACATGTACAAATAGAATTAAAAAAATATAATTATTCTAAATAGCAAAAGAGGACGTATCTGGAAAAAGATGCGTGCTCTTTTGCTTTATTTTGGTACTAAGGATAGATACGTCAATATTAAATTTATGTTTTCTTGACAGTTTCACCATTTTGACAATGTTAAATTCTTTGGATTGGGTTTATATTGATATTAGACCTTGTAAACTCAATTTGCTCAATGTGTTTATATGGTTAATAAAGGTATCTTAAATAAAATAAATTTGGCATATCTGCCTTGTTATTTTTTCAGATGCCGAATAATATATTGGAGGTTTTTCAAATGAAATTTAATTTTGATCAGACTATTGATGTAGAAAAAACAAATGCTTATATGGTTGGTGCTGGACTTGCATCAATGGCAGCAGCTATATTTTTAATTAGAGATGGACATGTTCCAGCAAAGAATATTCATATATATGAAGAATTAAACGTCACAGGTGGTAGCATGGATGGGAATGGTAATGCTGATGATGGTTATGTAATCCGTGGTGGCAGAATGTTTGATAGAGAAGCTTACGCTTGTACCTTTGGAATAATGGAAAGTATTCCTTCATTAACTGATCCTAAAGTTTCAATACTTGATGAATTTAATGCTTTTAATAAAAAAATTCATACCCATGCAAAAGCTAGGTTAATAGATAATGATGCTAAAATAACTGATGTATCAACTTTGGGATTTAATCGTGAAGATAGATTAGCATTAGCAGATATATTAATTCATTCTGAAGATTCTTTAGGAACAAAAAGTATTAAAGAGTGTTTTCCAGAATCGTTTTTTAAAACAAATTTTTGGCTTCAGTGGACTACACTTTTGCATTTGAGACTTGGCACAGTGCTGTAGAACTTAAGAGATATCTTCATAGATTTATCCAAGAATTACCACGTTTAAAAGATTTGTCTGGAATACGTCGTACACCATACAATCAATACGATTCAATGTTATTACCTATGACGAAATGGTTAAAGTCACAAGGTGTTAATTTTGAATTAAACTGTAGAGTAACTGATTTCGAATTTAAACCATCAGATACTGAAACTACAGTAACAGCATTTAAATGTGTTAAAAACGGAAAAGAAACAACAATAAAGGTGGGAGAAGGAGACCTAGCTTTCGCTACTATCGGTTCATTAACTGCTGGAACAAGCCTTGGTTCTATGACGGCGCCAGCAAAGATTAATGATAAAACTGTAGGTGGGTCATGGGCACTTTGGGAGAAAATCGCCGAGGGACGTCCTGAATTTGGTAAACCACAGGTTTTTGATGAACGTGTAGAAGAATCAATGTGGCAATCTTTCACAGTTACCCTTAAAGACCCAACAATGTTTAAGAAAATAATAGAATTTTCAGGGAACCAGCCAGGAACTGGTGCTCATATGACATTTAGAGATTCTGCATGGCTCATGACAATAGTCTTGCACAATCAACCACATTTTCTTAGCCAGCCAGAAAGTGTACAAATTATCTGGGGATATTCTTTGTTCCCATACGCAAAGGGTGATTTTGTAAAGAAGAGAATGGTAGATTGTACTGGTGAGGAAATATTAACAGAGGTATTATATCACCTAGACTTCAAAGAAGATATGGATAAAATCCTTAAAACATCTATTTGTATACCATGTATATTACCTTTTACAACAGCACAATTTTTAACTAGAGCGAAAGGCGATAGACCACAAATTATTCCAGAAGGTTCAACTAACTTAGCATTACTTGGACAGTTCTGTGAAATACCAGATGATGTAGTATTTACTATGGATTATTCCGTAAGAAGTGCACAAACTGCTGTTTATAAATTCTTGAATTTAAATAAAACAGTTACTCCTATTTATAAAGGACAGCACGATATTCGTGTAATGATTAATTCAGCGATTGAACTTTTGAAGGATGATAATCTAAGTGATGAATTGACTGCATTGAAATCTTTGCTAAGATAAGTAAATAAGAATTGGGATAAAAATGAACTAAAAAAATACAGGACTTAGTGTCCTGTATTTTTTCATTTAAAACATAATATTACATGCCCATGGAATGAGTTAACTTTTTACATTATCGTATAAAATTAGTTCCAACTCTCGCCTCTTTTTCTGGCAATGTAACTCCTGCTTTTTTGCCTGCTTCGATAGATTTTAAAAGCCAAGCCATATTTTTACCTAAGGTTCTCATTGTTTGCATTCCTTCTAAATCTTGTCTTACTTCATCAGGAGTATTTCCATGAACAGTATTCCAATATTGAGATGATACAACAGGCATACTTGAAATAGTAAAATATTTATTCAACTGTTCAAAGGTAGCCGTGGCACCGCCCCGGCGACAACTTACAACTGCAGCACCAGGTTTATATTGGAAACCATCTCCAGCATAAAAAAATCTATCTAGAAAAGAGGTTATTAGACCAGATGCGCTTGCATAATGCACAGGAGAACCAAATACAAAAGCATCCGCTTCTTTAGCTTTTTCTAAACCAATATTTACAGTATCATCATTAAATACACACTTGCCTGAGCCTGTTTTATAACAAGCGCCACAAGCCATGCAACCACGGATGGGTTTGTTCCCAACGTGGAAAATTTCTGTTTCAATATTTTCTTTTTCTAATTCATCGGCTACTTCACGTAGAGCAGTATAAGTACAGCCATCAGCTCGTGGGCTACCGTTAATAAGTAATACTTTCATTTTTACACCTCGTTTATGGGTTTTTGAAAAGGAACAAAATAAGCCAGTTGTAGCGACTTGCTCTTTTTTCAAAATACCTAAATTTGATATTTAAAATATCCTATCAATATTAATATACAACAATATAATTATAAAAGATAGAACGCACTAATAAGTAAGTTACTAGCTTAAGACATAACAAATATTATTACATAAAGCTCCAATACATATAACGTATTAAATGTATATATACAAATATATATATTGGACTATATATATAAACAGAATTAAAATAAAACTAGATTGATTTGGGGGTTTAAAAATGTTTAAAACTAATACAATTGATTTTACTAAAGGTCGTCCATCACGCAATATAATAAAAATGTTTTTACCGCTCTATATATCTTATTTCTGTACTATTTTATATGATATTATTGGAAGTCTTTGGGTTGGAACTTTGTTAGGCGAAAAAGCCCTTGCAGCGCAATCAGCATCTGTACCAGCAGTAATGCTTTTTTCGGCAATAGTAATGGGTGCCACAAATGGCATAACTATATTACTTTCGCGGTATTTAGGGTCTAAAAACCATGCAAAGGTTAAATCCACAATCATCACTTCATTGATAAGCCTATTTTTATTTGGGTTGATTTTAATGGCTGTTTGTTTAATTGGCATAAATGGAATACTAACTTCTGGTAACGTTCCAAAACAAATATTTGGTATTGCAAAAACTTACTTATTTTTTCGTATTTTGAGCTTTCCATTTATTGAATTATATATGTATTTTGCGGCGGTATTAAGAAGTTACGGTAATACATCTATGCAAATGATAACCGTCATTATATCAACAATTCTAAATATTGTCCTAGATCCTATCCTCATTCTGCATATTGGTATAAATGGAGCAGCTATTGCCACATTAATGTCTCAAATTGTCACTATGCTAATTATGATTATCTATATTTTAAAAATGCAAATTATCTCCTTTAATCTAAGGGCTTTTAACTTTGAATCCTTAAAAGAGATAGCATGGACATCGGTGCCATCAGCAATTCAACAAAGTATCCCTACAATAAGTATGGCATTTATCCAATCACTTTTCAGCAGCTTTGGTGTAGTGTCTTTAGCGGCTTACAGTGTGGCATCGAAACTAGAGATAATAGTGTTATATCCTGGTTTGACTATTAATATGTCCGAAACTACTGCAGTGGGAACCTGCTATGGTGCAAAGATGAACTTAAAAATAAAAGAATATTTGAAATATGGCATTATGTGCTCAGGAGGTCTAGTATTAATATTAACTCCATTAATAACGATTTTTTCTAACAACTTGTCAGGATTATTTGGGGTCAGTTCCGGTGCCGCAATTATTGTAAAAAAATATTTGGAGATTGTTGCAATTGGATATCTTTTAAATTGTGTCATCAATTCCATTATGGGTGAAATGAACGGTTTGCAGCAACAAACAAGATCAATGTTACTAATGGTATTTTATTGTATTGTCATACGTCTTCCCATAGCTAAACTTTTATCTTCTAGCACAATGGGGGTGGATGGAATCGCAGTATCAATATTGATTAGCTATATTGTTGCAATAATAGTTGCAATAATATATCAATATAGTGTTTTAAACAAAACGGTGTTAAAAGTTTCTCAGCAAATGTCGGATATTGAAGTAGAAGATGTTAATTAAAATCCACAGGAGTTTTAATTATTTTTTTTATGTTATAATTTAGTACATATACTCGGACTATAGAAGGGAAGAGACGTAAATATGGAATTTCTCCAACTAAAATATTTTCAAACAGTTGCAAGATATGAGCATATAACTAAGGCAGCAGAGAGTCTCCATATTTCACAACCTGCCTTAAGCATCATGATTTCGAGACTTGAAGACGAACTAGGTACACCCTTGTTTTTAAGAATAGGTAGAAACATTGAACTTAACGAATTTGGAAAAGCATTTTTAAGACATGTGGATTCTATATTTTGTGAACTTGAAAGTTCTAAAGTTGAAATAAACGATATGTTAAATATCAAAGATGACCATATTACTATGGCAACTACTCATAGTAAATTTTTATCAGGAATATTAAAAGATTTTTTAATAGCTCACAGTGAAATAAAGATAAAGCAGGCAGTTAAGCAAAAGGATATAATTGAACAGCAATTAAAGGCTGGAGAGATAGACATGTGCATAACTTTTACTCCTATAATAGATAAAAAAATTGAATGTGTTAAAATTGACGAAGACCAAGTAGTAATCGTAGTTCCAGCAAGCCATAAATTAGCAAAAAGAAAATATGTAAACTTGAGTGAACTTTCAGATGAGCTATTTATAAAATTAGCTGATAACAGTGGTTATGATGAATTTTTAGATGGACTATGTGACAAGGCGGGATTTACTCCAAATGTAATTTTTGATGTTGATGATACGCTTATGTATGAAATGCTACAACTAGGCAGGGGGATTGCATTAGTAACTGAATCCGTATGCAAGAAGTATGCACATTCTAATCTTTCAATTATAAAAATTAAAGAACCTATTTGTAAAATGGAAGTTTCCCTGTCATGGCTAAAGGGGAGATATTTGTCCAAAGCCGCCACTAGTTTTAAGGAGTTTATAATAGATTACTCTGAAAAAAAACATTGAAAAAACATTCGAAACCCCACATGATTCCAAGAACTTTGTTTATAAATAGTAAATAAAGAACATACATATATTTGATTTACTCAAATATATGTATGTTCCTTATAAGATTTTCTATTTGTGTATTATTACTTCATCTTCGTTATAAAGCAGATTTTTAACTCCATTATTTATTGTAAATTCTGATAATCCATTTTTGGTAGTAATATCTGTAGTTATAGTTCCGTTTTCAAAATTTCCAGACTGCTTTTCAATGTCTTTTAAATTAGGTACGTTTTTTATCAATGAATTGTAAATAACATCTCTTGAAGCTTGATTTGAATATTTTACATTTGCACCAATTAATTTTATTCCTATCTGATCAAGTTTTTTATAATATATAGAGTTGAATTCTTGTGTGCCCTCAATGCCTTTATTACCTCCAGCGTCAGTAATATTTGTTTCAATTGAATTTGAACTATAATCATAGCCACCATTACTCATTATATATTCTTTATCTAACCTTAGAGAAAATAAAGGATGGATACTCACTATAGTTTTATCATTTGGCACGAAATTATAGTCAAGAACACTTTTTAAAACACCTACTTTAAATGAATTGACTTTTAATACACCTATATCAAGTACATATTCTTTGTTTACAGGAATAATCTTAACCTTCTGCATAGGCACTTGCATTTTCATAGTCCAGTCAACATTTAGGCTGCTATCAGCATGAATAAGAGCACTCACTTTATCAATAACATTTTCAGATTTTTTATCATCATTAAATGCAAGATTATTTATTTTTATAGTTATAGGATTATTGTGCATGTAATTTGCAGCATTATTGTCGGTGTTAATGTAAAAGGATTTTTCTTTATTATTTGAAAATGAATCTGAAAGAGAATACCCCCAAGAATTAAAGGGTTTATTATCTTTGTCACCGAAATTAATTTTACTTATAGAATATTTTGGGTCAGACACATCATAAATAACCTCAATCCCTGTATCGTCTGCAACTATTTCTTTGATTGTAAATTGAACATTTTTATATTTAAAGGTTTTGTTTATTTCAGTGATATTTTTATTTTCACGTGCTAAATCTATTTCTTGCTTATATAGAATGCTGTTATTATATTCAGCAAATGCAAATGTAGATCCGGGTAATATTATTAATAATGTAATTACAGCTGCTATTGCTTTATGAGCGTGGCTTTTTCTTCTTTTGTTTTTAATGTGTGTTCTAAGGTTTAGCTCAACATTATCCATTAAACTATCAGGAATATTATTCATTTTTTATACCTCCATTATTGTTTTGGTAGTGTAAATTTATTTACACTACTTCTTTGATTTTTTCTTTATATATCAAGGGTTGCAGAGTTTTTTCAACGCAAAAAACAATGACCCCCTAATTTCATGTTATAATTGAATATCTCACCAAACAAAAATGAACATGAAAGGATGTCATTGTCTTGGATTCAATTATAACTTATTTATTTTTATATAATCAATACCTTTTGAAAGAAATTTCTAAATTACTTTTGTTAATTGCCAAATATATTCCTCTTAAACAATGGGGTTTTGATGATTCACATAGCCCCGAATATCAAAAGTTCAAGGTTGATAAGCTTCCAAAAATCTTTAATCCAGAACCTGTAGATTACCAGCTACTTTTAGGTTATTATAAGCACCGATACGGTAAAAGCATTAAGCCTGTCAACCGAAGATCTAAAAAATCTGTTGTATCTGAAACTACTGTGTGTCCTCGTTGTGGCGCTACGCACCAATATCTTTATAAAAACAACGGTTCCAAAGGTCAATGTTTATGCAAGGTTTGTGGTGAACGTTTTAGTGATATTAACATCTATAACCGACCTATAGCTTTACGTTGTCCTTACTGCGGAAATATCCTTGTTCCTACAAAAGATCGTAAGCATTTTAGAATACACAAATGTATAAACGCGAAGTGTTCGTACTATCTCAGCAATCTCCGTAAACTTCCTAAAGGATTAAATCTTGCTGATAAACATAAGTACAAGCTTCATTACATCTATCGTGAATTCACCATAGATTTTTTTAAGATGGACTTACATGAACTTCCCAAAAATGCTGTTAATTTCAAGTACAAGAGGTTCAATGCCCACATCATGGGTTTATGCCTTACTTATCACGTTAATCTTAAACTATCAACTAGACAAACGGCTCACGCCTTAAAAGAAATACACGGTATTAAGATCTCACATACAATGGTTGCTAACTATGCTATGACTGCCGCAGCAGTTATCAAACCTTTTACAGATACCTTTGACTATAAACCTGCAAATATACTTTCTGCTGATGAAACTTATATCAAGATGAAAGGCATAAAACATTACGTTTGGATTATCATGGACACATGTAAAAAATCCATTCTAGGTTACCAGGTATCAGATACTCGTGCCGTAGGCCCTTGTATCCTCACAATGCGTATGGCTTTTGAAAAGTTTAAAGTATTCCCTGGCAAAGCTCTTAAATTCATCGCAGATGGTTATAGTGCATATCCACTTGCCAGCCAACAATGTAAACTAGAAAAAGGCTGGGACTTTGATGTTACTCAGGTCATAGGACTAAGCAATGATGATGCTGTTACAACTAAATATCGCTGGGTAAAGCAGATAGTTGAAAGGCTTAACCGCACATTCAAATCATCTTACCGAGTTACTTGTGGCTATGGAAGTGAAAATGGTGCTCTATACGGCGTATCCCTTTGGGTCGCATATTACAATTTTTTACGACCACATCCTTATAACTACTGGAAACCATTGAATGAGTTAGACGCTTTAAAAAACGCAGATAATATGCCTGCAAAATGGCAACTTCTTATTTATCTTGGTCAGCAGACTATATTGAATATGCAAAAAACTTAATTTTGGTAAAAACTCAATATAGAAACCTCAATTACATTTTTTTATATTATAAAAAATGTCTTTTTGTCATGTTCAAAACTAAAATTTTACTGATATATGATGCTGTTTTATGATTTAATAACATAATTTTATCTGCATTTTATTTTTACTCTTTTTTCATAGCTCACTTTACACTATCATTGTTTTTAAAAAATTCAAAGTTCTGTATATCTTTGTTTTTACTGTACTAAGCGGCATGTCCATTATATTTGCAATCTCTTTTATTAAATATAGGTGATAATATTTCAAAATAGCAGATTATTTTGTTATTTAAGGTATATGTATGTTAATTTGTTATGAATTTTGGAATAGCATATATCAAGCTGTATATGTTATTCTTAATGTAGCAATCCTGTTCCACGGTAAATTTTTTTTAGCCAATAAAGCTAAGGAGGTATTATAGATATGCCATGTTCAGATGTAACCAAACAATTAATGGCTGAGTCATTAAAAAAGTTAATGAAAAAAACTCCATTTAATAAAATCTCTATACATAATATTGTAGAGGAGTGTGGATTAACAAGACAAGCATTTTATTATCATTTTCAAGATGCATATGAATTATTGGGTTGGATATATAGCAACGAAGCCTTGGAATATGGCAAGAAAGATATAAATTATCAAACATGGGAGGCAGCATACCTGGATGTTTTTGAATATATAGAAAAAAACGAGTCCTTTTGCATGAATACATTGAATTCTATTGGAAGAGGTCACCTTGAAAGGTTTTTGATTGGGAATACAGCTGCCTATTTAACCAATATAGTTAATGAAGTAGCAACAGATATGCATGTCACTGAAAGGAATAAAAAGTTTATTGTGGATTTTTATACTCCTGCATTTATTGCAGTGCTAGTAAAATGGATGGAAGAGGGAATGAAAGAAAATCCTCTTAATATTGTTCAAAATGTAGTCGCTTTAATGGATGGAAATATAAAAAAAGCGTTAATGGAATATGAAAAAAAATAGAGATAGATGCTTAAATGTAAACCTTTTTTTATATAGTATCTAGGATTAAAGCCTTTTGTAAAGAAACTTTACAAAAGGCTTCTTGTGTAAATTGCAAACTGTGCTTGGCAAGGTTATAATAATATTATAAAATGAAATTAGGCCAAACATAGTAAAATTTTATTTTATCCGATGACTACCATTCGTAACACTCCCATCTTGAATTAAGTGGGAAAAGCAGAGAACTCTGTTTACAACATTAATATGTAAGAAAGGAAGTATTCGTATGAAAAACTATGAAAAGGTTAACACCGTAGCACAAAAGGGTATTGAGAAGAAAAAAGCTTATCTTGCAGGGGGAGGCATTGCATCTCTTGCAGCTGCAGCATTTTTGATTCGTGATGGACATATGCCGGCGAAAAATATTCACATTCTTGAAGAAAAACAAGTGCTTGGTGGCAGTATGGATGGCGCAGGTAATGCAAAAGATGGTTATCTTGCTCGTGGTGGAAGAGAGCTAGAATCTCGTATGGAGTGTATTTATGATCTATATGGTTTTATACCTTCTTTAAAAAATCCCAATAGAACTGTTCTAGATGAATTTAGAGAATTAAATATTGCAGAACCTATAAAATCTCATTGCCGCTTAGTGGAAAAAAATGGACAAAAGGCTGATTTTTCAACCTTAGGGTTGAGTTTTGAAGATATGATGTCACTAAATAAGCTTGTACTTGTAAATGATGCCAAGCTTAATGGTGTTACTTGTGAGCAATGGTTTAAACCTGAGTTTTTTGAAACTAACTTCTGGTATTTCTGGCGTACAATGTTTGCTTTTGAAATTTGGCACAGTGTTTTAGAAGTTAAGCGTTATATGGTTCGCTTCATGCACTTGATTGGTGGAATGAACCAACTTGTTGGCATTTTCATACAGAATACAATCAATATGATTCTTTGATTTTGCCACTAATTACTTGGCTAAAAGAACAAGGGGTTGTTTTGGAACTTGGAGTACAAGTAACAAACTTAGATATTAAAGTTACTGACACTGAAAAAACAGTGGAACGTATTTATATAACAAGGAACGGAAAGGAAGAAACTATTGAAACTACAGTGAATGACCTTGTATTTGTGACAAATGGATCTATGACTGAAAATTCAACAGTAGGTAATAATAATGAGCCTGCTATTCTTAATCGTGATCAAAAAGAAAGAGGATGTTGGTCTCTTTGGGAAAACATTGCAAAACAGAGTCCTGAATTTGGACATCCAGAAGTTTTTGCAGGTGACATTGACAAATCCAAGTGGATGTCATTCACAATGACGATTACGGATAACACCGATGTATTTGATCATCTATTAAAACTTACAGGTGATGCTCCTGGAATGGGTGGAGTTGTAACCATTAAGGATTCCAGTTGGTTATTGTCCTGGACTGCACCAAAGCAACCACATTTTATTAACCAACCTGAAAATGTACAAGTACTTTGGGCATATGGTTTGTTCCCAGATAATGTGGGCGATTTTATAAAGAAGAAAATGTGCGATTGTACAGGAGAAGAACTATTTTCTGAGCTTCTTTATCATATAGGGTTGCAGAGTAAAATACCTCAGATTTTGGCTTCCTCAAAGGTTATCCCTTGTATGATGCCTTACATTACGAGTCAGTTTATGCCTCGAAGTAAGGGTGATCGCCCTGCTGTTATTCCAAATGGCTCAACTAACTTGGCATTTCTTGGACAGTTTTCAGAAGTTCCAAACGATTGCGTATTTACTGTAGAATATTCTGTTCGTTCTGCAATGATGGCAGTTTATGGATTACTTAAGCTTGATAAACAGGTAAATCCAGTATATGAAGGTCAATATGATGTTCGTGTATTATTGAAAGCTGCTAAGACTATGATGGGTAATAGAGAAATTTCCATAGATAAACTAATTGGAATGATTCTTCTAAATACAGGTTTGAAAGACTTATAAGCAATAGCTACCAATGTAACAATGGCAAATGTAACGTAAAACAGCACTAGTATCTACGGATATTAGTGCTGTTTTTGTGCGTTAATTTTTGATTATAAGATTATTATTATTCATCTGCGAACGAAAAGATATAATTTTATTTTGTTATTGACAGAATTTTCATTAAGTAATAAAATGGAAAAGTAAAAAATGCTTTTAAATTAAATTTTTTCTCATGAAAGGAGATGTTTTTAATGAATGTAAATATAAAGGTGATTGCAGTTTAAAAACTAAATATGGGCAGAAATGTGACACTGGGGCAAGGATACCCTTTATTTGTGTCGTATTTTTGCAGTAATTGATAACCTTTCATAATATACAGCCTATTAAGGATAAATAACAGGATTAGATGCCTGATTTTTGTACCCGTAGATAGTGGCACGTTTAATGGGGTCATTGTCTACGGCATTTTTCTGCCCATTTTTAGTAATCAAATGTATTTATAAGAGGGAGTACATGGTGCATTAAAAAGTTTAAGGGGCAAATTAGAAAATCACTTTAAAAATATGGAGGTATTTAATGGCTAAGGGCAAGATTGAAAGTTACGGTTATACAGAATTTTATCAAAGGCAAATAGAAGCACTTAATAGTAGTGACAAAGATTTAATACCAGCAAGAATTGTAGGGGTTCACAGGGAAAAATACAACATTGTAACAGAGCTTGGTGAAAAAGCAGCTAGGTTAAAAGGTTCTTTATTTTACAATGGAGAACAAAATAATATATACCCATCTATAGGAGATTTTGTTTTAGTAAGGCAAAATTCTCAGGGTGAAGATACTATTTATAAAGTCCTTCAGCGAAAAAGCAAGTTTTCACGTATGGATACATTTTATAAAAAAGAGCAGATTGTTGCCACTAATTTTGATTATGTTTTTATTATGACATCTCTAAATCATGATTTTAACATTAACAGAATAGAAAGATACTTAACTGTAGCGTTTCAAAGCAGGGCTATGCCTATAATTATTTTAGCAAAGGCAGATTTATGCACTGATGCTAGGTACTATGAAGAGCAACTTGAAAAAGTTACTATAGGTGTTCCAATACTAGCAGTAAGTTCATTTACTGGAGAAGGTCTTATTCAACTTCAAAATTATATTAAGCCAGCAGAAACAATTGTATTTCTTGGATCATCAGGGGTGGGTAAGTCCTCACTTGTAAATACTATAGCGGGAAAGGAGATAATGAAAGTTAATGACATAAGAGAAGATGATAGTAAAGGTCATCATACTACTACACACAGAGAACTTGTAATGCTTGATAATGGAACTATGATAATTGATACACCAGGAATGAGGGAGCTTGGTATGTGGGATGTTACAGATGGACTTAGTACAACATTCCATGATATTGAACAACTTGCAAGTAAATGTAAATTCCGTGACTGCAGTCATAAAGCTGAGCCAGGGTGTGCGGTGAAGGCGGCATTAGAAGATGGAGAGCTTTCTAATGACAGATGGGAGAACTTCGCAAAGCTCAGAAAAGAAGCCAAGTTTGCAGAGAAAAAGGAAAATATAAATATACGATTGAAAGGGAAATCACGAGTTAAAAGTATAGCTAAATTTCAGAAAGAACTAAAAAAACGGTAAGAGAATTAGTTATTAATAAAGCATTTAGAATAGGAAGCAGTAGGATAAATTAGCTTATAATACCCTTGTTATTTTCCTGAAAATACCTAAAGCATTGCCTAATTATGTCGATTATTAGTAGTGATATTATGAAAGTTTAAATACAATCTAATTTCAAATGCAATTATTAGACAGGAGGATTTTATGAAAGTGAATTTGAAAAGGCTTAAAAATGTTAAAATAACTAGAAACATTGTTCTGATATGGATAATATCACTAATATCAACAATTACAATCGCTGGAGTGGGATATGTAAACACCAATAAAATGTATAATATCACTAGTACTATAAACAGTGATATCATTCCTACACTTAAGGATTGGGAAGATGTAAATGGATATATGGGTGTTCTAAGGAATACATTGACTAAGATAATAGATAGACCATTTGATGCCGCCAATGAAAAATCTATGCTGGATTTAAACAGTAAAATAACTACAATTTTGGATAGACAAGTTATAGTGTCAAAAAATAATGAAAAACAAGCAGAGGCAGTGAAAATTGCTAAAGTTGCATATGAACACTACTATTCTTATGTTCCTAATATCATAGAACAAAGGAAACAAAATATAGTACCAGATAAGCAAGTAACTAATGTTGATATGGGTGTTTATGGCACTCAATTAGCTAAAAATATTGTTGATCTTGTAGATAATCAGAAAAATGTTGCTAATTCTATGAGTGAAGAATCAGAGAATGTTTATCACAGTAGTATGATTACTTTTGCTATTGTATTTGGACTATCACTTTTAATTCTAACTATAATATCTTTAACCATAATATTCGCTGTTAAGAATTTAATAAATGAATTTACAGGTAAATTAAATACTTTATCTGAAGGTGATTTTACAGTGGAAATCCATACGGAATACACAAATGAATTTGGTGTTATGAACACAGCTTTGAAAAAAACCATTACTTCCATAGCATATATACTTAAAAACATTGAAGAAGATTCCAATTCTATGTCAAAAGAAGCAGAGTCGCTTTCAATGTTATCAGAACAAACGCATATTTCAACAAAAGATATATCAAGTGCTATTGATGGTGTTGCCCAAGGATCTTCAGATCAGGCTTCACAGCTTGTAACAATGAATAATACATTAAGTGATTTTGGAACAGAATTGGATGCTGTAGCTATAAATGTTACTGGAGTAAATAAAAGTACAAAGGATATAAATGATAAAGTTAATGGTTGTAATAATGAATTAGCAAATCTTATAACTTCTACAAAAGATATATCTGTATCTTTTAACGATGTAAGTAAAAAAATATGTAATTTAACTAACAGTGTAAAAGAAATAACAGAAATAACAGACCTTCTAAATGCCATTGCTGAGCAAACAAATCTTCTAGCTTTGAATGCTGCAATTGAGGCAGCAAGAGCAGGGGAATCTGGAAAAGGGTTTGCGGTAGTAGCTGAAGAAATTGGAAAATTAGCACAGCAATCTCAGAATTCCTCTAATGATATAAATAAACTATTAATATCCATACAAGATGAAACGGATATGGTTACAAAAACTGCAGATGGTGCTAATGATGAACTTTCAAAGCAAGTTTTAGTTATAGATACTTCTATAACTTCATTTAAAGAAATAATTACAGCTATTGAAGACATAGTGCCTAAAGTAAATGAAATTAATAACTCTATTTTAGATATTAATAAGAATAAGGACAGTATTATTTCCGTTGCTGAGAACATAGCTGCTGTTTCAGAAGAAAATTCTGCCTCATCAGAAGAAATTTCTGCAACTACACAAGAGATAATTGCTTCATCAGACAAGGTAGGAAAATCAGCTGAGACATTAAACAGTAGAACTACCGAGATGATGGCGCAGGTTAAGAAATTCACTTTATAATATAAGTAATCAAATAAGGATGTGAACTAGTAAAACTCACTAGTTCACATCCTTATTTAAAATGTATTAAGGCGTATTCAAAAAAATGGATTAGTATCTTTGACTTGCTATTTTTTTTCACATGAAATAATAATTAAATCTTAAATTTTGAAACAATAGTTTTAAGCTCTTCAGATATTTCTTTAGTATTACCAGCAACTGTGGTTACGTCATTTGCAGTTTGCGAAATGATGGATGTTTTATTGGCAATGTTAACAGTACCTGTAGCCATTTCATTGTTTGCAGTTGATATTTGATCTATCACATTAATCATAATGTGAAGAGAGGAACTTACCTCTTGAGCTTTACTACTAAAATCATTCACAAGATTTTCAAAATAGTCTGCATCTTTATAATATTGTTCTCCAGTTTCAACCATGTTTGTATAATCGGCTATTACGGTTGAGTCTATAAAATCTAATGCATCTTGTGAATTACTTTTCAAATTATCTACAGAAGATACTACTATTTTAGTTATTTCCTGAATTTCACTAGTAATATTTGTTGAATTTTCTGCTAGTTGTCTAACCTCTTCAGCTACTACTGCAAATCCTTTTCCGGCTTCTCCTGCTCGTGCTGCTTCTATAGCAGCATTTAAAGCCAATAAATTGGTTTGAGATGAAATCTCAAAAATAGATTCAGTTAATTCATTAATTCTATTAACCGCTTTTGATTGTTCTATTGATTGTTTTAAATTACTATTTAGGTTGTCTCTAATATCTTCAGTTGCCTTTTTAGAAGTAATTGCATCTTCTTTTAATTTTAGTGCTCTTTTACTTATTTTACTTGAAGTTTCAGCACCTTCTTGAGCTTTTTCTGATATAGTAGTTACTACTTTTTCTAACTTCTTAGAAGAAGTATTCATTTCGTCAGAAGAAGCGGCAGTTTCCTCCATTCCAGCGGACAACTCTTCAGTAGTTGAGGATATATCCTCAATTTCATCACCTAAATCCTTCATATTCGTATTGGTTGTAGCAACCGAATCGTCTATTTTCTCAGACTGTTTAGCGATAGTTTCAAAGATATTCCTAATTGATTTTTGCATTGTATTTAATGAAGTCATAAGATCACCAGTTTCATCCCGTATTTTCATTGCTTTTTCTGGTATTTCTTTTGAAAAATCGCCGGAAGCCATATTTTTTATGTACGCCACAGCTATTTTCAAAGGCTTAGTAATACTAAGTGAAAACAGCAATATTAGCAAACTAGATATAATTAGACTTACAATAATTACAATAAGTATTCCATTTCTAACACTGTTTGTTTTTGACATATACTGAGATACAGGCATAAAGGATACAATATATAAATTGGTAGTATCACTTTTCGTATAGGAAGCGATGTTTCTTACACCATTAATAGTAAAATAGCCTATACCAGACTTGTTAGCCTTTAATGAATTATAGAAGATTGGTACGTCTCCCTTTCCTTTGCTTAAGTTGAGTTTTAAAATCTGCGAAGGATCTTTCGAGGCAACTACAAGGCCTGATGAATTGATTAAAAAGGTTTTAATATTATCATTAGAATTAGCATTAACAATATTTTTACTTAATGTATTCAAATCTATGGATGAGGAATATAGTGCAAGTAACTGTTTATTAGTATTATCCATAATTGGCGATTCGATTATGATATTAGGTTTTCCCGTTATAGGTGATGTTCCAGCACTACCAATAATAGGTTTAAGTGCCTTTTTCATAGGTTGCGTCCAATATGAGCTGGGGAACTTTTGACCTACAGATTTTCCTCCAATACCGTCAGCAACTACCAAATCATTTTGAGAAGAAGCAGAAACTAGAAAAAACATATTTTCGTATAATCCATTAGAGTTTTTTAATTTAGTCTCTAAATTATTTGAAATACGATTTAATATTACTCCATTTGGCTGATTGGTCTTTGCAAATGTTTTAAAATAATCAACGGTTTCACTTTCATTTGAAATTGATGTAGCCAAGTTTATTTGATCTTTAAAAGCTAAATCAATATAATTTTTATTGTCACTGGTTGTACTATTCAACGAGTCTTCTGCTGCACTTTCCAGTGAATTGGTTAGAGAGGTTACTGAATAAATTCCACTAATGGCCAATGGTACAATAATGCATATCATTGCTACTACTAAAAATTTCAAAAATAAACTAGATTTCCTTTTCATTAAGTCATCTCCCAATATAATAGTGATATTTATTAAGTATTTTGTAGAATTGATTTTTGAAATTTTGTTTAAAATACTAAAATATTGTAAATTAATTAAGTGCAAACGAATAATCGTTCGTAGGTATGCAAAAAAATTATTTTTTTATACTTTGCCAAAAGCCTATCCAAAATATGTCAATAAACTCACCTCCTAATGGAATGTTATAAACTATCTTTTCTTCTAAATAAGCTATTATTGATCCTATATAGATATAATATAAATTTTCATTACTTTCTTCAATTATTTTTCCATCTTGCTTTAATTTAATAAAAAACATTTTAAAGTAATTAATACTAGACTGACTAATCATGAAATTAGTGAATTTATTATCGTTTAAACTCTCTTTCATCTTAGTAAAAAATGATGTTTGTTTTAAAAATAAATATTCATCTCTATTGTTAATAAAGTGATGAATTATTGTTGAATAATACTGGAATAAAACTTTTTCTGCATTATAGTTCTTATTGTTAATTACATAATTATTTATGCCTTCTATACTTCTTCCGGCATTTTGCATACACTCTTTCCATATAGTAATGAATAGTTCCTCTTTACTAGTAATATGTGAATATATTGACGAAGGTTTTAGTCCTGATTGTCCAGCGATGTCTTTTATAGTTGTCCCATCAAATCCTTTTTGTGCAAATAACTTCAAAGCTGATTGCTTTATTTTGTTATAAGTCATATAATTCACATCCCACTTAGAATTCATTACATATCATTTATCGAACATTTACAATTATACTTAAGGTAAATTACTCCAATGGATTTTAATAATTGTTGTTTGGCGTGTTATAAACAATATTGTTATTGACTTAAAGTGCACTTTAAGTGATATGATTTTATTAAGGGAGGAATTTTATGTTAGAGTTAGGAATAAATGAGGTATCAAAGATTACTAAATTAAAACCTCATACACTCAGATATTATGAAAGAGCACTTAAGTTCAATAGAATGTGAAATTAAGATGTTGCAAGAGGCAAGGGAATATGTTGCTAGAAAAGTTGAAATTTATAATGAGATGGAGGAAAAATTTAATGGAAGAGGAAAGTAGATTAGAACGAGGATATAAGAAACTTAGTGAAGTTGATGGAAAACCAGGTGAAGATGTGAAAAACAGTTTAAATGATATATCACCTGATTTAGTGAAATACATGATTGAATATTCATTCGGAGATATATATTCTAGAGATGGATTAGACCTGAAATCAAAAGAAATTGCAGTGGTAGCATCATTAACAGCCATTGGAAATGCAGAACCTCAATTGAAAGTTCACCTCAACGGAGCATTGAATGTGGGGTGCACAATTAATGAAGTGAAGGAAATAATACTTCAGATGTCTTCATATTCTGGTTTCCCTACATGTATAAATGCTATGAATGCATTAAAGGATGTATTAAATAAGCGTGAAAAACAAGGAATAAAAGATGTGATAGGATATGAACCAACCAACAAAATTCTACCTATGGACAGATATGAAGTTGGTGTAAAACAACTTTCTGAATTAGACAGTAAGCAGCTAGATCGTCTTGAAAAAGCCTATAATGATTTCTCACCAGATCTAGTGAAATTTATAGTATGTGGTCAAGCAGATATTACAGCAAGGAATAATATAAATAAAAAGTATAGAGAAATTGCTACTATTGCAGCTTTAACAACTTTAGGTAACGCGGGGGCACAATTAAAATTTCATATTAATGCAGGTATCAATATAGGTGTTACAGCTGAAGAGGTAAAAGAAATTATGATCTTAATGACTGTTTATTCTGGTTTTCCTTCAGCAATAAATGGAACAAATATATTAAAAGAAGTTTTAGAAGAGAGAAAATAACGATATAAAATTATGTGAAAATCTATATGAGTACTTTATTCTAGACATAGAAATAAATTACTGGTATAATTTTTGTAAACAGTGTTCAATAAAATTTGAGCGTTTAACTAATATAAAACATTGAGGGGGATTTATATCTATGAAAACACTAATTGTTTATGGTACTAAACATGGTTTTACTAGAAAATGTGTTGTGAGACTATCAGAAAAACTTCATGGAAATGTGGTTATATTTAACTTAAAAGAGGATAAGGGCATAGTAATTTCAGATTATGATAACGTAATTATTGGTGGGCCTATTTATATGGGGCAAATTATAAAGCAAGTAAAACAGTTTTGCTTAAATAATTTGGAAGCACTAAATAAGAAAAGGATAGGGTTATTTGTATGTGGTATGAGCAATTCAGAGAAAATCACCTTAGAACTAAATCAATATTTTCCCCAAGAATTAACAAATAATGTTACAATCGGTACTTTTGGAGGAGCCTTTGTATTTAAAAACATGAATTTTTTTGAACGATTAATCATAAAACTTGTTTCTAAAACAAATAAAGATATGTCAAACTATAAAGAAAAAGATATTGATGAATTTGCAGAAAAATTGAATTCACAGTGCTCTGAGGTGTAGGAAACATGAGTAGGAAACGTGTGATAAAGATAATTGGCATTAGCTTTTTAGCCGTAATACTTCGGGCAATATTTCAAACTATAATACCAGCAGGACATCAGTCAATATTTCAGCCTAGTATATTTGTTAAAAAAGGAATTTTACCAATTGCTTTTATAATTTATGGAACAATTGTTTATGTTGTAATTTCATATATATTCGTTCTAGTTCAAAGGGGAATGGGTGGGAGTCCAACATCAAAGGGAATTAAATTTGGAGGATTATGTGCACTTATGTGGGCAATTTATTTGTGTGAACCATTGAGTTATGTTTCAACTATTGATCAAATTGCATATCCATTGGCTGATGGTATAGTGTTAATTATATTAGGTATACTTTTAGGAAAATTTGTAGCTACAAGTACGTTTATACCAAGAAAAGGATTAACGGCTAGGTCTATACCTAATATTATGATTATTGCACTAGTATTTACAATTGCCAGAATATTTGAATATAAATTATTTAAAAGTTATTCTAGGTTTGAAGGAACACAAGTTAGTA
This sequence comes from uncultured Clostridiaceae bacterium, assembly GCA_963725425.1. Lineage (GTDB taxonomy): Bacteria > Bacillota > Clostridia > Clostridiales > Clostridiaceae > Clostridium_I. The sequence continues at coordinate 30,795 of CAVRYJ010000020.1, read as the reverse complement.
CGCTTATCTGGGTTTTTGCAACAGGAGGTATAGTAGGGTTCATTTTTGAATGTTTAAGTTCAGCAATTGAAAGTAGAAATAATTTAATAAAAGCAATAAAATTTGGTGTGGTTGTTTTTGGTATGGATTTATTATTTTTCAGTTTTTTCTTAGTTATTATTTATGAGATGAATATTACTAATGTGCTTGACCTGATTCTAAGAACATTTAATGATATTGCATCGATTACTATAGGTTGTTATTTAGCGATTACGATTGAAAATAAATTTTTACTGGAGTGGAAAAATGGGAATAACTGAAAGAAGGCTATCAGAGATAGAAAATATTAAGAAAAAGATAATAGATGCCGCAAATGAGATATTAATTAATGAGGGCTACGAAAATTTATCTATAAGAAAGATAGCAGATAAAATAGAATACTCGCCAGGAATTATATACCATTACTTTAAAGATAAAGCTGAAATAATAAAATGTGTTGTAGATATAGGCTATGGAAATATATTAAAGAAAATAAAAGAAGTTCCTATAAGCAAAGAAAATCCCGACAAAACACTAATACTTGTACTTAGAGCATACATTGAATTTTTCTTAGAGAATCCAGGACAGTTTAGGGCTATATTAATGAATGATATTAATGAGGTACGTGGCAAAGTAAATATATTAGAAAAAGGTATATCAAAGAAGAGAAAAAGTATGGAAGAATTATGCAAATTGATATCTCTATGCATAAAAAAAGGTAAATTTAGAAAAATGGATGAAGAACTTACGGCACAAATAATATGGACAGCTACTCATGGACTTATTAGCAGATTAATAATAGAAAAAGATATTCCAGAGGAGCAAAGATATAGGCTTATAGAACATCATTTTGAAATACTTATAAACGGGTTAATGAAGTGACATAAGAAAAAGGGGAACAAACTACTAGGTAGCTTGCCTTTGTTAAGATAATGAAGGCAATATGTAGCTATCTGATAAATTTAAATCCCAACGTTCCTCCAATATATCGTTTCCCCAAGTTGTATTTTTATGTGATTGTGTTATTTTAAAACCTTTGCTTGCATAAATATGCCTTGCTACTTCAAGCACTGAAATTGTTTCAAGGAAAACATGCGTATAACCCTTTTTTAGGCAAAAATCCAATGCCATATCAACAAGTTGGTGACCAAGCCCCCTACCACGAGTGCCAGGTTCAAGAAGAAAATATCTTAGCTTAGCAGTTTCATCATTGGTATTAGCAATCACTATGCTCCCAACAGGTAGTCCATTCATTTCACATATCAGCATACACTCTTTTCCACTATTAAAATGTTGTGCAAAATTATGAACGCCTTTCTCTACATAATCACCAAAAATAGTGGATAAACCATATTCTTTCTCATACAAAAGTTTATGACTTGAAATAACATAATCAATATCTTCTGATATAAAGTTGCGAATGGTAATGGGATTAATTGTTTCTGAAAATTTATTTTTTATAATTCTCATTGCATCTAAAACGCTTGAAATCTCTTTTGAATTTAGATGTTTAATAAGACCTTTAATTTGTTCATTAGATTTTTTATCAAGCATATTTATGGTTTGCCTTCCATTTCCAGTTAGTAATATAAAATTTATACGATTGTCATGCTCAGATTGAGCCTTAGTTATGAGATTAACTTTCTCAAGACGTTTAATTATTCTGCTCATATAGCTACGGTCAATTTTTAACGCATTAACCAAAGTGTTTGCCATGCAATGATGTGATTTACTAATCTCTAGTAAGACTCTTACCTCTGTTAAAGAGTAACCACTGTCTAAAATATATTGGTCAAGTAAGCCTAAAACGTTAGTATAAAAACGGTTGAAATTTCTAATTTCTGTGAAAGTAACTAATTCATTATCCATATTTAATAACACTCCTTATATTACAATAATTGTTGACTTAGTCCATAATAATATTATGCATTAAACTATGGACTGAGTCAACTAATATTTTAATTTTATTACTAGCCAATAACTTTTTACCTATACATAGTTATTACTGTATAATTTATGCTAAAATTAACACATAAAGTTTGGAAGGATGTCAGTATGCTTAAAATTAAAGGTCTTTACAAAGAGAAAAAAAATAATGTGATAAAAGATATAGATATTAATTTAAACAAAGGTAGTTCTATAAGTATAGAATCCAGCAATGATATAAGTGATTTGTTAGTAAATTTAATTTTAGCAAGAGAAACACCAGCTAAAGGAGAAATATATATAGAAGGCATAAAAAACTCACAGTATATTAAGGATAACATTGCTAGCATTGGTGTTGTACTTAGAGATGATGCTTATTATGAGAGAATGACTATAGAAGGTTATATGAAGTTTTTTGTGAGGATTTTAGAATCCAAGGTAGATTATAAAGAAATAATGATGAAGCTAGGGCTACTGGACATTGGTAAGGTGAAAATAAAAAACTTGAGTTATTCTCAGAAAAGAAGGTTAAGTTTTGCCAGAGAAATATTAAAGCGGCCCAAGCTTTTAATATTTCAAGAGCCAATTCTTAATATGGATAGAGATGGAGCCAAAATAATAATAGAAAATATTGAGGAGTTATGCACTAAGGGAACGGCAGTGATGATTACATCTGTTCTTTTTAAGGACACAATAATGGTTGGTGAAAAGGCTTATAGATTAAATGATCATGGATTGCTTGAGTTAAATAACAATAAAGAAGAAACTGAAAATGTTATAGAAGGAGCCAAACAGGGCAACAAAACATACAAAATTGAAAAGATTACGGCTAAGGTAGGAGAAAGAATTTTACTTTTTGACCCTAAAGAGATTGACTATGTGGAAAGTGAACAAGGGGTTAGCAATTTATCAATTAGAGGAGATAAGTTTCCTTGTAATATTTCACTTACAGATTTAGAAGTGAGATTAAAAAACTTTGGCTTTTTTAGGTGTCACAGATCTTATCTTGTGAATTTGCAAAGAGTTAGGGAAGTAGTTACTTGGACAAGAAATAGTTATAGTCTAAGTTTGGATGATAAAATAAAGAGTTCTGTTCCTTTGTCTAAAGGAAAATTAGAGGAGTTAAAATCTATACTAAAATTATAATCTATTAAAATTTGGTATAAAAAAGTGATCCATTTAGGATAATCTATACTCCAGTGGACTTTGAAAATTAGCTATTGAACTAACGGAATGCTCTTCTCGCAGCTGATTTATGGCTAAGATGTTGGATTTTTGTGATAATTGAAACATGAAAAGAGGAGAGAGGGGCACAAATCATGAAAAACATTATTTCTATGAAAAATGTAAGGAAAGAGTTTAAAGAAGCTATAGCATTAATGAACGTAACTTTTAATGTTGAAGAAGGTGAAATTTTTGGTTTCTTAGGTCCAAGTGGGGCGGGCAAAACTACGATAATAAAACTATTAACATCGCAATTGATACCCACTAGTGGACAGGTAAATGTATTTGGAGAAGACGTATATAATAACAAAAAAAACATATTTAAAAACATTGGAGTTTTATCTGATAATAGTGGAATATACGAGAGATTATCCGTTGGAGATAATTTGATGTTATATGCTAATCTATATGGTGTGCCTAAGAAAAATGTTGAGGAAATATTAGACAAGATAGGCATGAGTGAAACTATTAAAAAACAAGCTAAGAAACTTTCAAAGGGGATGAAGCAAAGGCTAATGATAGCTAGAGCAGTGCTTCATAAACCTAAACTGCTATTTTTAGATGAACCTACCTCATCACTAGATCCAGGAATAGCTTTAGAGATTCACAGACTACTTAGAAAACTTAATGAGGATGGAACAACCATATTTCTAACTACTCACAATATGGAAGAAGCAGATAAACTCTGCGACCGAGTAGCCTTTTTAAATGGCGGTGAAATAGTGGAAATAGAAAATCCTAAGGTTTTAAAGTTAAAGTATATTACTGATGATATAAAGGTAACTCTAAAAGAAAACAACAAAGAAATTATGATTAAGAATGATGTTGAAAGTGCTTCTAAAATTAAAGTTTGGATGGAAAATGAACAGCTCCTTGCAATTCATTCTATGGAACCAAGTTTAGAAAAAATATTCTTAAACCTTACAGGGAGGGAATTGTAATGGAATTTTCAATTAGAAGAGTAAGTGCATTATTAAAGAAGGAAATAGAGGACATAAGCAAAAATATAAATGTTTTGATGATGTATATGTTCTCAATTGTTTTTAGTATTATCTTTTCAAAGATGATTGGGGGGAATGTAGCGAGTAACAATGAAGGAAAAATATATATGTTTAACTTGAGTATAGATTTCAGTATTGCAATGATAGCTAGCTTTGTTATGGCGCTGCTCATTGCCGAAGAAAAGGAAAAGAATACTCTTCGAACCCTTATGATTTCGGGTGTATCGCCATTGGAGTTTTTTACTGGTAAGGCACTTATTACATTTGTAGCAACAGAAATAATAAATATAGTAATATTTTTTATATTTAAGATGAATGTTCAGTATTTTGGTGCATATATATTGTTAACTACTTTAGTAGTTTTTAGTATGATAGGAATTGGAGGGATAATTGGAATTATAGCTCCTAATCAAATGGCTACAGGGGTAGTTGGTACACCTGTGCTTATGGTTATTATGATGATACCTATGTTTGCAAAGGCCAATAAAACATTAACCAAAATAGCTGAATTATTGCCTAATTATAATATGAACGTTTTGGTGGAGAAGGTATTTAAAGGAGAAACAATTGGTGTTGGATCTGTGTATAATATAGTCGTAATGGTGGTTTGGATAATAATTACTGCAGCTACTTTTGCTTATTCTTATAGTAAAATAGGAATAGATAAATAAGGATGATTTCATTTTAAACTAAGGTATAATTTTTCATACATAAATTTGTAATTATCTCAACATTCAGATAAAAGGTATTGGTAAAAATTAATTATCGTAACGATTACAATTAGCTGTTGATTTTTTAAAAAAGTAAGGTTATAATGAGATTACAGTAAATTGTTCACGTCAACATAAAATTTGTTTAGTTTTAAGGGGAGAGAATGAAAACGTTTATGGGTGAATAAGAAACAAACCCAATCATAATATAGGAAAGTAAACGCTTTGCTTAAAAGTAAGGGCACAGAGTTAGATGTCTAATTAAAAATTTTTTTACAAAAAGTGTTAACGTGCACAACAGAGTTCAATATAGTAGTTATTATTTAGTTTACAAAATATAAATTTTCATGAATGAAACAATACTTAAAATGCAAATGATAATATAAATTACTATTCTAAACTAAAGAAGGAGCCTGAAAATGGAAAAGTTAACTTTAAGAGAAAAAGTCACCTATGGATTTGGTGATTTAGGAAATGGATTTATGTTTGATATGGGTCAGCTTTATTTACTTAAATTCTTTACAGATGTTGCGGGAATCCCAGCAGCTGTTGCAGCAGGTGTCTTTTTATTTACCAAATTATTTGATGCTGTAGCTGATCCTATAGTTGGAACTTTTATTGATTCAAGAAAGGGAAATCCAGAATCAGGAAAGTATAGACCAGTTATGATGGTTGCCTGTGTTTTTCTAGCTGTTATATCTGTATTTGTGTTTTTAGCACCGAGCTTTTCACTTAGGGGTAAAATCCTATATGCATATGGGTCATACATGGTGTGGGGTGTTGCATACTCATTTACTAATATTCCATATGGCACACTAGCTTCTACTATGACTCAAGATCCTCAAGAGAGAACAGATCTTGCAGCATCCAGGCAGTTAGGTAGTACTATGGCACTATTATTATCAAGTGTATTCATTATACCTATGGTTTCAAGATTTAAAAATCCAGCAGTAGGTTATCCAGTTGCTATTGGTATAGCTGCATTACTTGGTATAGGAGCATTTTATGTTATTTATAGAAATTGTAAAGAGAAAATACCAGTAGTTCAAGCTAAGGTTGAAAAAGTTACGTTAAAGGGTGTAGGGAAAACAATATTTACAAACAGACCATTGCTTGTAATAATTTTAATGACATTATTTTCAATTTCAGCCTTTAACATTAGATCAGCAATGTTAATATATTTCTGTCAGTATAATCTTGGTAATACTATATTAATGTCTTATATAAGTTTTATAAGTATAGGATGTTCTTTATTAGGTGTAGTGGCTATGCCTATATTATCAAAAAAATTTGGAAAGAAAAATACAGTTCTAATTGGATTTGGAATAAGTATTGTCGCAGACTTAATTAACTTTATGCTTCCTTTAAATTTAATCACATTTACGATACTACAAAGTATAGCATATTTCGGAATAAGTATTCCAAATGGAATGACATGGGCATTAGTTTCTGATGCTATTGATTATGGTGAATGGAAAACAGGAGAAAAAAGAGGAGCTATCACTTATTCTGTATTTAATTTTTCAAGAAAAATAGCTCAAGCAATAGCTGGTTCTGCTGCTGCTATGGGATTAGCATTAACAGGATATATACCAAAGGTAAAACAAACGTCAAGTGCATTACTAGGAATAAAAGGATTGTTACTTTTATATCCAGCTATTGCATTAGTAGTTGCAATAATTATAATTGCCGGATTGTATAATTTAACAGATAAAAAGTACACTGAAATAGCAAAAGAACTTAGAGAAAGAAATAGATTAGAGGCATAAATTTATATCTTAAAATGTGCAGTAGCATAATTTAGGCTAATATAAATTATTAATATGGTTAACATGTGTATTTTTTTGGTGAAATGCGCATGTTAACCTTTAGTGAAATTTAATACAAAAAATATTGGAGGAATAAAAATGAAATTAAATAAAGAAACATACAAAGAGTATAAGAAATATCCTGAAAGAGTGCTTCAATTTGGGGAAGGTAACTTCTTAAGAGCATTTGTAGATTGGCAAATTGATGTATTAAATAAAAAAGCGGATTTTAATGGTAGTGTAGTAGTAGTACAGCCTATTGAATTTGGTTTAGTGGATAAATTAAATGAGCAAGATGGATTATATACTTTATATTTACAAGGAATGAATGAAGGAAAACCAATAAAAGAACACTCAGTAATAAACAGCATAAGTAGAGGAGTAAATCCTTATACACAACATGATGAATATTTAAAAATTGGTGAAAATCCGGATTTAAGATTTGTGTTTTCTAATACTACTGAAGCAGGAATCGCATATGATGAAAATGATAAACTTGAAGATAAGCCTCAGAAAACTTTTCCAGGTAAATTCACAGCACTTTTGTATCGTAGATACAAAACATTTAATGGAGACAAGAATAAGGGATTAATAATAATACCTTGTGAACTTATCGACAGAAACGGAGATAAACTAAAAAAATTCGTTCTTCAATTTGCTAAACTTTGGAATTTAGAAGAGGGTTTTGCTACTTGGATAAATGAAGCTAATACTTTCTGTTCAACACTTGTTGATAGAATAGTACCTGGTTACCCAAGAGACACAATAAAAGAGATAACTGAGGAATTAGGATATGAAGATAACTTAGTTGATGTTGGAGAACATTTCCACCTATTTATTATTGAAGGACCAGAATGGATTGAAAATGAATTTCCAGCTAGTAAAGCAGGTCTTAATGTTAAATTTGTTAAAGCTATGGCACCATATAGAACAAGAAAGGTTAGAATACTTAATGGATCACATACATCATTAGTACCAGTATCTTACTTGTATGGGTTAGATACAGTTGCTGAGTCTGTAGATCATGAAGTAATGGGGAAATATATCAGAGATACAATTTACAAAGAAATAATACCTACATTAGATCTTCCAGCAGAAGAATTAAAGTACTATGCAGGAGTTGTACTTGAAAGATTTATGAATCCTTTTGTTAAACATTATTTAATGAGTATATCTTTAAATGCTATGTCTAAATATGAAACAAGAGATTTACCTTCATTATTACAATATATAAAAATAAAAGGTGAACTTCCTAAGAAATTAGTATTCTCTTTAGCAGCACTTATAGAATTTTATAAAGGTAAAAGAGGAGAAGAAACAATAAAATTAAATGATGATGAAGATGTTTTAGAACTTTACAAAACTGCATGGGGCAAGTGTGATGGATCAGATGAAGGCATAAAGAGTGTAGTCACAACAGTACTTGCATACGAGAAAGTGTGGAAGATGAACTTAAATGAAGTTTCAGGATTAACTGATGCGGTTACAGCGGACTTAATTAGTATTGAAAAATTAGGAATGAAAGAAGCAGTTAAAGAAATAGTTAAATAAGTCTAGGGATTATATAAAAAAATAAAGAAGGATAAATTGGGAGAGATTTAATATGAGTTTTGATAATGATTGTTTTTATTGCGTAAAGGATAAAAGACTTACTGATATAATGATTGAAATATGTAAACTAGAATTTTCAACTTTATATTTATTTAAAGAACAGACTTATAAGGGGAGATGTGTTGTAGCATATAATGATCATAAAAGTGAAATTTTTGAACTAAATGATCAGGAACGTTCACTATTTATGAAAGATGTAGCAAGAGTAGCAGGTGCATTAAAAAAAGCATTTTCACCTGATAAAATCAACTATGGAGCATATGCGGATACCATGACTCATCTTCATTTCCATATAGTTCCTAAATATGAAAATGGACCTACTTGGGGAGGAACCTTTGAAATGTCACCTAAAAGCAAAGTTCTTCTTAAAGATGAAGAATATAAACAGTTAATTGACAAAATCAAAGAAAATTTATAGATTATATTTGATTAAAAAGGGAGGTAAGTAGATTTGTGTAAACAAATCTACTTACCTCCCTTTTATTGTTTTTTGGGCTTTAGCCTAAAAACCTTCATTAACTCTTAACTCTTAACTTTTAACTAAAAAAATTAGTTGATAATCCTTCAATTTCCAAACACTAAGCATTAATTTTTTTCACGTGTCGTCTCATAAACAAGGATAATAGAAAGCCAACCCCAATAAGTATAGCGGCAACTGTTACGGAATGGCCGAAACCACTATAGATAGCTTTTATTTGATTTTGTGAATTGCTTGGATTACTTGCACTCTTTAAATAGCTACTTTGATACCATGTCATGATACCTACAAATAAAGCTGAACCCAAAGCACCGGCTATCTGCATTGAAGTGTTTACTATTGCAACACCATCTGCTTGACTTTTAGGTGATAATTGACTAAGCCCAGTTGTCTGACTAGTTGACATAGACATTGAGATCCCTACCATTATACAACAATATATAAGAGTAATTCCTAGCACAGAAGTTGATGGTGTAACACGAGATAATATGAAAGTAAAAATACACATTATGAAAAGGCCTGCTGGAATCAATGTTTTGCTACCAATTTTATCGTAAATTTTACCTACGAATGGAGTTAATATAGCAGCAACAAAAATTGCTGGAAATAAAACAAGTGCGGATACTAGAGAAGATGTTTTTAAGCCGTTTTGCAGGAGCAAAGGCAACATCATATTTATTGAAAATTGGAACATCTGTATTAGTACAACCAGTATTACACCTATAAAGAATAAAGGATGCTTAAATGCACGTATATCTAGGATTGGTTGTTCTAATGATAATTGGCGTTTTCCAAACAAAATCAATGTTATTAATCCAATTGCAAAGATAATAGCAGTAGTTAGCACACTCGAAGTACTAGCTGAACTTACTGCGAATATAATTGCTGCAAAACCTATAGTTGATAGTAAGATAGACAAATAGTCAATTTTAGGCTTTGTTATTTCAGATGTATTGGCTAAAAAAATATAACCTAAAACTATACAAACAATCAAAAATGGAATTATTAGCATGAATAATGAATGCCAATTAAAATATTGTAGTAATAAACCAGAAACTACTGGACCAAGTGCAGGTCCTAATGTAATTATACAAACGCATAAGCCCATTATTGAACCATGCTTTTCACGTGGAGTAACGGCTAGTGCTGAATTCATCATAATAGGTATTAGCATACCTGTACCACATGCTTGAACTATCCTTGAAATTAATAAAGCCGGAAACGATGTAGAAAATGCAGCTAAGACAGTTCCTACTAAAAATATTATCATCGCACTTACATATAATTGCTTTGTAGTAAAAGTGTGAATAAGAAATGCCGTAACTGGTACAAGAATACCAACTACTAAGACATAACCAGTGGTAAGCCATTGCGCAGTGGTGGCTGTAATATGCATTTCTACCATTAACGTTGGAAATGCTACATTTAGTATAGTTTCATTAAATAGGGATATGAAGCTTCCAAGTAGTAATACAAACATAATGGCTTTTACATTATATTGTGGTTTTTTTTCTCCATCTTTTTCTTCATAAATTTTTTCAGCGCTCATAAAAAATAATCTCCTTTGAAACATTATATAGACCAGTTGCTATAATAAATACAAATTAATTAAGGACTTGAAAAATTATTTCATAAAATGTTTCAAATACACCCAGAATAAATTATATATTTTTTGAAAATGTTATTTGCTATGGATATAAGGACTTAATAAAATATTAATATGATTACTAACTATCAATAGAGCATCAACATTTCTTTGAGTAAGTGATACGGTAATAGCTCCTTCAACCATAACTTGTATTAGCATACCTAATTCCTGTGCTACTTTTTTTGAAATTCCACTTTCAATTAGTTTTTTAGCATACATGCATTTTAAAATTTCAAAAACTTCTTTGCAGGCTTCTCTTAGGGGTTCACTTGACAAATAGGTCTCTAAAGCTATAAGGCTTATAGAAATATCTTTTAGTTTATTTCCTTTTTTTAAATCTTCCGTTATATTTTTAATAGCGAATTGTATAGCCTCAATTGGACTTGAGTACTTGTCTAATGAAGTTTTTAATTTTTTTTGAATAGATTTACTTGATAATTGTATAGCTTCTATAGCTAATTCCTCTTTTCCATTTGGAAAATAGTAATATAGTGAACCTTTAGGTGAGCCACTTTCTGATAATATTTCGTTTAATCCCGTAGCATTAAATCCTTTAATCTGAAAAAGCATTGCTGCAGCTGTAAGGATTTTTTCTCTTGATTCTGTCTTACATTTCATTAAATAACGTCCTTTCTAAGTATATAATATATCGACTGGTCTATATGCATAATAAGGCATTATTTTAATAATGTCAAGATGAAGTGTTTTGAAGTGGAAAGATGGAATCAATCTGGGTATAATTTATGAGGGAAAGCTATCTTCAAAAAAACATGTTGACAATATACAACGTTGGGTATATATTAAAAATATAACCAACGTTGGTTACAAAGGAGAATTTTTTATGGTAAGGGCACTGATATTATTTTATTTAAGTATAAAACCTACACATGGTTATGATATACAAAGGTTTGTTGAAATAAATGGGATGGACCAATGGGCAAAGATACAGTCAGGTTCTATATACTATGCACTGAATAAACTAGAAAAACAAGGATTTATCTACACATTAAGAGAAGAAAGAAATGGAGCAAGAATTAGAAAGATATATGCTATTAATGAGCTTGGCAAGGAAGAATTAAGGAGAACATTAAAAGAAGAATTGCTTAAGCCAATGGGAAGCATTGAATCTGATAAATTCATGATATATATTATGTTTAATAGATTAACAAAAGATGAAATAACAAGCGGTATTAATGAACATATAAAAATGCTAGAAGAAAAGAAAAGCTGGTGGGAAAGTGGTAAGAAGCTTAAGGTCACAGAAACAACACTTAAATCAGAAGCATTACAGTTTGACGTAGTAATTAAAACATTAGAGTACCAGATAGAATGGCATAAAATGCTAATTGAAGAAGTTGATGAATTGATGAAATTTTCTGATGGAATAGAAAATGTAATAGGTAGAATTGATTTTGGAAATTTAGATGATGTAAACTTCAAATTCGAAGATGTTAAAAATTTAACCAAAGTAAAGCGATTATCAGATGATATAGTTAATAATCCAATTAATTTGGAAGAAAAAGTAGCAAAGTTAATTGATTTATTAAAGGAAAGAAGATAAGAGGGCAATACCCTCTTATTTAATAACTTAATATCCAACATTGGATGTTTTAATATAGATATATAACGTTGAGGAGGGAATGTAATGGATTATATTTTAAAAGTAAAGGAACTTGAAAAAAGTTATGGGGAAAGGAAGGCAGTAAAGGGTATAAGTTTTAATGTTAAGGCTGGAGAGATTTTAGGATTTTTAGGACCTAACGGAGCAGGTAAAAGCACAAGTATAAATATGATAGCCACAGTTGTAGATTATGATAAAGGTAGCATTTTTTTTCGTGATAAGGAAGTAAAAGGAGACGAGAATTATCTTAAACAAAATCTAGGAGTTGTACCTCAGGACATAGCAGTTTTTAATGATCTTTCAGCCTATAACAATGTGAAATTCTTCTGTAGTCTATATGGGTTTAAGGGTAAACAGCTTAGAGAAAATGTGGAGGAAGCTTTAAATTTTGTTGGGCTCTGGGATAGAAGAAAGGATTTACCATCTAAGTTTTCTGGAGGCATGAAGCGAAGATTAAACATTGCATGTGCTATAGCTCATAAACCGAAACTTTTAATTATGGATGAACCAACAGTTGGAATAGATACTCAATCCAGGAACAATATTTTAGAAACTGTAAAAGAATTAAATAAGAATGGAACTACTATAATTTACACTTCCCATTACATGGAGGAAGTTGAGAGTATATGTACAAACCTAATAATAATGGATGAGGGTACTATTGTAGAAGAAGGGACAACGGAGCAATTAAAAAACAAATACTCCAAAGACAATTTAGAGGAGATTTTTTTAGAATTAACAGGTAAAGCGTTAAGAGATTAGTTCTTGGCAAAAAAATAGGAGGAACAAACATGAATGGATTTGTTAAGCTTACAATCTATGGTTTCAATAGAAGAGTAAAGGATTTTTTCGTAATAATATATAATATAGTATTCCCATTACTGCTCATATTACTTTTAGGATATTTAGCTACTAATTTTTTTAAAGGAGATAGTTCTGTTACTTCAAATGATTATTATACACTAGTGGAAATCCCATTTTATTTATTAGCTAGTATTATTACTGTAGTCTATGTGGCAAAAGATGAAAGTCTTTATAAAACTGCGTATAGATTTGTAATTGCACCAATAGATAATTCAGCTATAGTTTTATCAAAGATTTTATCATGTACAATTGTAATTTGGATTTGTAGTGCCATAAATTTATTAATTGTACGATTTTTATTAGGCATTAACTTTGGAAGCAGTACTCCAATAATACTCCTAATGTTTTTTGCAGAAACTTTTATGGCATCATCTATAGGAATATATTTGGGAATATGTACAAAAAATTTTAGATCTGTCCAAGGCATATTAAATATACCTTTAAATATTTTTGGACTTTTAGGAGGATCATTTTTTCCTGTAGGTTCTTTAGGTGATAACTTTGAAAGAATAACTTATATATCTCCTTTTACCTGGATTAATAAAGCACTTATAGCAGCGGTTTATGACAATGATATAAAAATTCTTTTATATTCAATAGCTGTAACTTTAGTTGTAGCAATTGTATTTTCAGCTTTATCAGTAATTTCATTTAAAAAGGAGGCTTTTTTATAAATGAGAATTATATTTCTTGTATTTGTTTCAAATTTTAAAAGAGCATTAAGTGATAAAAAAAAGTTCTTTATAAATCTTCTCGTACCAGTGCTTACAATTGTTTTAGCAATGTCTGTGAACTATTTAAGTAGTCCGTCCCTAACTATTGGCATAGTTAAAAATGCAAATTTTCAAGAAGGAAACCGAATAATTTCATTACTAAAAAATACAAAAGGAATTAAGGTAAAACTTGCGGATGCTAAACTAATAAGGACACAAACTATTTTAGGTAAATATGATGGAATAATAACAATAAATAAAAATTTTAAGAAAAATGAAGTTACAGATATATACAAGTATTTTGATTTTTATAATGTAAAAGATGCGAAGACCAATGATATGATGAAAAAAATGGTTGGAACCTATTTAGTGAGTAACAAACCAATAAATATGGAAAGTGCCATTGGTGAAGCTGAAGGTGGAACGCTAACAAAGGGAGAAAGGATAATATCATTTTTAGCAACAGTTCTTCTAATAACAACAGTTGTTAATGCGGCAGTAATAATAAGGGATAGAGAAGAAAATACCTTTTACAGATTTATGTATTCACCAAATAAAAAGTTGAAATATATATTAGGCAATATAATGTATAACTATGTGTTTAGTTATATACAGTTATTCATAGCCATTAGTATTACACATGTTTTTGGTATGAAGCTTGAAATTACCTTTGGAACTTTGCTTATTTATGGCTTGCTTTTAACCCTGGTTATGACCACATTTGGAACCCTTATAGCTTGTATATTTAATAAAGAACTTTATGCAAATTTATTTGGCTCATCTATAAGTTTGATTTTATCATTAATAGGCGGGACTTTTATAGTTTATGACAAGATGCCTAAGGGATTACAAACGCTAAGCACAATTACACCAAACAGATGGATAATAAAATCCATACAATATTTGGAGCATGGAACTACAAGTGGTGTTAATCCAATGATAGTTTTGATAGGGTTTAGCGTGATATTCTCTGTTGCTGCGGCAATTATGAATGTTGTTCATAAGACGGCATTTTCCAGTTAAGAGCTTAGAAAGGTAAGAGTTAAGGAAGAAGGAAGGTAGATTTGTTTATAACAAACTACCTTCCTTTATTTTTATAACTTTCTCTTGGTCGATTCTTATTTTCCACGGTAAAGGCTTATTTTTAATTAAATTCCATTTTTCCTTAGAAATATCCCATAGAAGATTATAATCTTTATCATCTTCTATGGGTTCACTAAATTTTAGATATACTTTTGTTGTAAACAAAGCTTCAGCAGTAAAAACCACCCAGCAGTTAAAAGTATTTATATCTTTATAATCTTCTTTAATTTCTAAATAATGAGCTCTAATTCCTATGTTTATTATATCCTCCTCTATTTCATAATTAAAAGTAATACTACATCCCCAGTCAATAGCCTCAATTATATTATTTGCGATTTTTTTAGCCTTTGAAACATTTTTACAACCTGTTAGTTTTGCGGCATATAGTGTTGGTGGGTTATTAAATATATTATTCTTATGGCCCATGGCATCAATACGTCCACTATTTATTATTATTAGATTATTACATAGTTGATATGCTTCTTCCATATTATGCGTGACAAATATTGATGTGCCATTAAATTCAATAAGATCTTCTTTAAGCTGTACAAGCATCTTAGTTTTAAGATGTTCGTCTAGCGCTGAGAAAGGTTCATCAAGAAGTAATACCTCTGGATCAACAATGAGAGCCCTTGCAAGTGCTACCCTTTGTTGTTGACCTCCTGATAGTTGATATGGATATCTTTTTTCTAGACCAGTAAGCTGTAAATTTTGAATTTTCTTTTGAATTTTTAGTAATCTTTCAGATTTACCAATGCTTTTAATTAGTCCAAAGCCAATATTTTGTTCCACAGTCATATTAGGAAATAAGGCATAATTTTGAAAAAGAAAGCCTACTTTTCTCTCTCTAATTGGTATATTTATATTATTCTCAGAATCAAATAACACACGTCCATTTAATACTATTATTCCAGTGTCAGGGGTTTCAATACCAGCTATACATCTTAGTATCATACTTTTCCCTGACCCGGATGCACCTAAAAGCCCTAGAACATGGTCATCTGCCATAAAGTTAATTTTAAGATTAAAACCATCTAACTTTTTGTAACATTAACATTTAAACTCATATTATTTCCTCCTTGAGGAAGATAGTAAAAAACTTTGATTTTGTGTCCATTTATCAGCAGCTACCATAACCGTTAAGGATATTATAAAAATTAATATAACCCACTTAATAGCATTACTAGTTTCTCCATTTGCTACAGCAAAATATATTGCAATAGGAATTGTTTCTGTTTTACCAGGAATGCTTCCGGCTATCATCATAGTGGCTCCAAATTCCCCTAAAGCCCTTGCAAAGGCTAAGACTGTACCAGCTGCGATCCCGGGCCAAGCTAGAGGCACAGCTACTTTCCAAAATATTTTCCACTCAGATGCACCTAGAGTTCTTGCCGCATTAATAACATTAATGTCAATTTGACTGAAAGCACCTACGCAGGTTTTATACATTAGAGGAAAAGCAACTACAGTTGCAGCTATAACTGTAGCAAACCATGTAAATATCAATGTGATTCCAAATCCATTTAGTATATCTCCTATAGGAAAATTTTTACCTATAATTGCAAGCAATATAAAGCCTACTACTGTTGGAGGAAGTACCATTGGCAATGTGAAAATTGCATCTATAATTCCCTTTGCTTTTCCTTTATATCTAGATATAAACCAAGCTGCTGCAATTCCTATGAAAAATACTATAAAAGTAGCTGTAATAGATGTTTTAATGGAAATCCATAAGGGTGAAAATTCAGACATATAATCCAGCTCCTTAGATTATTTTATAATAAAATAAAATCCATATTTAGCAAATACTTTTTTAGCTTTAGTCGTAGATAAAAATTTTAAAAATGCCTTAGTATAAGTTATATTTTTGCTAGCTTTAATTACAGCTACTGGATAAACGACTGGAGTTTTGTATAAACTCTTACTTGCTATAACTTTTACTTTTTTAGAAGATTTAGCATCAGTTCCATATACTACACCAACATCTACATTCCCTGATTCTACCCAAGCTAAAACTTGTTTTACATCGCTTCCATAAATTGCTTTTGTCTTTACTTTATCAAAGAATGCCTAGTGATGTAAATATTTCTTCTGAGTATTGGCCTACAGGAACTGTTTTTGGTTCGCCCAGAGCTATTTTCTTGATTTTATCATCTCCTGAATCCTTAAAATTAGTAATATTTAATGTGGAATCTTTTTTAGTTATAAGAACTACAGTATTTCCTAATAAATTAACTTTGGTATTATCTAAAATTAGACCTTTTTGCTGTAACTCAGTCATCTGTTTTGTAGCAGCTGAAAAAAATAAATCTGCATTAGCACCTTGCTCTATTTGTTGTTCTAGTGCTCCTGATGAACCAAAATTATAATTTATTGTAACATTAGGCTTTTCTTTTTTATAAAGTGTTTTTATTTCACCCATGGCTTCTGTTAAACTAGCTGCAGCAGAAATTGTCAGTGTTACGGGGTTTGATTTAGGTGCAGGTGTTGCAGAGGTTTTGGCTTGTTCACCACAGCCCGTTATTGAAACTAAAACGGTGATTAAGAATATAGCTAATAAAGAACGTATCCATTTTTTCATTTTCTTCTCCTCCTATAAATATGAAGCATTTTTAAGCAAAACATAATAAAATATTTGAAGAAATCTGCTTATTGTGTTTTGTTGTTTTCTATTATATATTAATTTGATAAAATATTCAAGAATATTTTATCAAATTATCAATATAAACAAATATAACAGTGAATATTATCATCAAAACCCAACAATTTTTATAATTATGCTTATACATTAATGAATTGTATGCTAAGATATTAGGGAAATAAAAAGTGATTTAGTTTTATAAACTAAATCACCTTAATTGATATAGATTTTTGGTTGTATTATAAATAAATGCACCAAAACTTTTTAAAGAAAATAACCTTTAAATATATTCCAATAAAAATTAATAATATAGACAAGAAAATAAATAAAAAATCATTTGCACCAAGGGGTACACGGTTATACCAAGTTCGTTTCTTGTATTTACCGAAGCTCCTAAGTTCCATAGCATTAGAAATAACGTCTATTTTTTGCAGTGAAGAAAGAAGCAGAGGAAAAAACACTGAAATATAGTTTTTCGTTCTGACTAATGAGTTTGCCTCGCCACGTCTAAATGATACACCTTTGCATTCCTGTGCATTTATTATATTTTGAAGCTCAGTTCTAATATTAGGAATATATCTAAGTGCTATACTAACAGCATAAGATACCCTGTAGGATACTTTAAGCCTATTAAGGCTGCTTGCAAAGGAGCCAGGTTCTGTAGTAAATATAAATAGAATTGTCAGTGGAGCCATACAAATATATTTAAGAGAAAGTGTGGCAGCATAAAAAAGCGTTTCATAAGTCAATTTTATATTGAAAACACTTAATACCACAGTATAAGTACCTGTTAATTTGGAACCGTAAGTGGGTGTTACAAGTATTAGGAGCAAAGAATTACCTAGTGTAAATATAAATATAAATATTATAAGTGGAAGAATTGATTTTAAAGGTAATTTTGAAAGGAATACCATGAAAAAGCCTAAAACAATCATAACAAGAAAAATTCTAGCATCCATAAACATAAAGGTGAAAATAGTCCAGCAAATTAGCATCAAAAGCTTAATACTTCCATCCAGCTTATGAAAAATTGAATTTCTATCTATGTATAAAGATCCAGATTTACTCATGTGGCTCACCAGCTTTCAATATGTTAGTAAAATATGCTAAGAAATCAGCTTTATCATCTATTTCATAAATCTCAGCTAATTTTGAAATTGAAGTTTCGCTTAAATTAGCTTTCTCCATAATTTTTTTATTTGAAAGTATGGTGGATACTAAATTGTCAGCTATAATCGTACCATCACTAATAACTACTGCCCTATTGGCATATTCTAAAGCAAGGTGCATATCATGGGTTATTATAACTATACTTATACCTATGTGTTTTAGCGATTCAAGAAAATTCATAAAGACCACATAGTTTTTGTGGTCTTGACCAGCTGTTGGTTCATCTAGAATTATGATTTCGGGGTTCATTATTAGTACAGATGCAATAGTTAATCGTTTTTTTTGTCCATAACTCAATGCGGAAATTGGCCAACGTTTATAGGCATATAATCCACAAGTTTTTAAGGTTTCTTGTACTCTAATTGAAATTGTATTATCGTCTAAACCTTTATTTTTAAGACCAAAAGCTACTTCATCAAAAATAAGATTTTTAGTAATCATGTGATTTGGATTTTGCATTACATAACCAATTGATTCGGAACGCTTTTTTATGGACAGCTTGTTTATATTTTTCCCATTTAAAATTAAATTACCTTCTTTATGTTTATTGATTCCACATATAATTTGCATAAGTGTGGACTTACCAGCACCGTTGTTGCCAAGTAGAGCTAAAATTTCACCTTTATTTATATTGAAAGATATATTTTTGATTGTGTATGGATCATCTTTGTAATATTTAAAACTTATATCCTCAAGACTTAAAATAGAAATTGTAGGAGTTGATTTTATTTCTGCACCTATTTTATTGTATTCATTTAATAATTTATCTTTATAATTTATTGAATTTTTAATTTCTGAAATCTTATCTTCCTTACATATTTGAACTCCACATTTTTTTAATACTTCCACATACAGGGGTTCCCTTAGACCATATTTAGGAAGAAGATTTGAGGCAAGAATTTCATCAGGCGTTCCTACAGCTATTATTTCTCCAGAGTCTATAAGTACTATTTTATCATAATTGTGAGCTAATACATCCTCTATTCTATGTTCAACTACAATTATGGTTTTATCACCTTTATTATGTATAGAATCAATTATATCTAGGGCTTTTTTAGCACTGATGGGGTCAAGATTAGCAAGTGGTTCGTCGAATAACATAATATCTGTATCTGTAGTTAGAATACCTGCAATTGATACCTTTTGTTTTTCACCACCACTTAAACTATAAGGAGTTTCTTTTATAAATGGCAGCATATCTACTTTCATTAAAGCATCTTTAACACCTTCATGCATTTTCTCCACAGGTATGTTGTTGTTTTCATAGGAAAATGCTACATCTTCACCAACAGTTAAGCCAACAAACTGACCGTCTTGATCTTGAAGTATAGTACCAACAAAAGTACTCACTTCATAAGTACTTTTTTCATAGGGTTTAATTCCATGTACATAAAGTTCACCACTTATAGTGCCCTTGTAAGTAAATGGAATTAGCCCATTTATACAATGGGCTAAAGTAGATTTTCCACTTCCGCTAGGTCCTGCGATAAGTATTTTTTCACCAGCATTTATATCCAAATTTATATTTTTTAAACTGGGGAATTTTAAACTGTCATATTTAAAACTGAAATTTCTGAATGATATTATAGACAAATTGAGGCTCCTTTCTAGTTAGGCATCTGAAAGAAAAATATCTGTCACAGGTCTGAGTGGCTATTTTAGTTTAGATGCCTTATACAACCTGAAAAACTGTTTGTAAACTAGTCTATTTTTGCGTCAGATTCTTTATCAATTTCTAGATTATTATTTTTGCTTCTTGCTTTAGCAATTGCAATTGTCACAGGTATTCCTATTACAGCAATTACAATTAAATTAGAAATACTTGCTAAGGTAACTTGTAATAACTCCTTTGTTGAAGATTCGCCATAGAAGACCACATCTCCTGCATAGGCGATAATATCTCCAACTATCATTCCTAAAATTGAAAGTACATAGAGTTTTACAATATGTTTTTTTGTAATTTTTCCAGATAGAACATCAAAACCTTTATCAAAGGTAATAAAGCCGGAAAAAAGACCTATAGATGCAGAGAGGAAAACCCAACTCCACCAAACTGAACCATTAGTAAAAGCATCGTTTAACGCATGACCAATAAAGCCAGCTAAAAAGCCTACAATTGGACCAAAAATTGCGCCTAAAATAGGGAGAAGCGCAACTGCTATTCTAAAGGAGGTATTAGGACCTATTGGTATAGAAATTACGGATAATGCACCATATAAAGCGGCACCTACACCTATGGCTACAACACTACGAGTGGATAAAGATTTTTTATCTTTTCTTCTGAAAAATAAAAATAATGAAGCTATGATAGCTATGATGATTGATACAATTCCCTGCCAAGCAACTACTGATGAGAAGAAGTCTTTGATAAATTTCAAATAAATCACTCCTTTTATAATATATTTTATAGATAATTATATACTTAACATATATATTTTGTAAACTGAAAATATTAATATAAAACATACAAAGGTTTTAGTATACATCTCATATTCCGGTGAATGCATAATAATGCAATGTATTTGCTGATTTCATGCAGTTTATGCCTTTAAATGGTATCAATTTACGAACATTAAAGCATTTTCATTCTATGATTTTTAGCTATATTACGAATATTTAAAGCAAGAAATCAAATATAGTAAATATGAAAATCATTGTGCGGAATATGAGATACATGTATTTTAGTACAATTTTACAGAAAAAATAATGTTAAACATATCTAAACATTATTAAATATTATTTAAAATTGATAAAGCAGATCATATATAATATATATCAGTGATGATAAATTATAAAATATTGCATATTTGATAATTTATAAAGCAATAATCAATTAAATAGTAAAAATAATCAAATATTAATAGGAAAATAGTTAAAATAATGCTTGCATTAGTATTAAATTAACATTACAATATAAACAATATACAAATTGAATATGTTTAACACAATTTGAACCATATTGAAGTAGATTAGAACCATGAAAATTGTTAGTAATATTAATTGTCACAAATAAAGTGAAATACTTATTTGTTTCAGTTTATTTAATAAATATATTTTTATAAGGAGGACTATGACAATGCGACAAATTGCGATTTATGGAAAAGGTGGAATAGGTAAATCAACTACTACTCAAAATCTTACTGTAGGTCTTGCACAAATGGGAAAACAAATTATGGTGGTTGGATGTGACCCGAAAGCGGATTCTACTAGACTTTTATTAGGAGGACTTGCTCAGAGGAGTGTTCTTGATACATTAAGAGAGGAAGGAGAAGATGTAGATTTAGACTCAATTTTAAAACCTGGTTTTGGAAATATAAGATGTGTTGAATCAGGTGGACCAGAACCAGGGGTTGGATGTGCAGGTAGAGGAATAATAACTTCAATTAACATGCTTGAAGCCCTAGGAGCTTATACAGATGATCTTGATTATGTTTTTTATGATGTTTTGGGTGACGTTGTGTGTGGAGGTTTCGCTATGCCAATGCGTGAAGGAAAAGCCCAAGAAATATATATAGTAGCAAGTGGTGAAATGATGGCATTATATGCTGC
Source organism: uncultured Clostridiaceae bacterium (assembly GCA_963725425.1). Classification (GTDB taxonomy): domain Bacteria; phylum Bacillota; class Clostridia; order Clostridiales; family Clostridiaceae; genus Clostridium_I. The sequence goes on along the minus strand of CAVRYJ010000020.1, from coordinate 8,730 downwards.
AAATAATATTGCTAAAGGCGTACTTAAATATGCAAATAGTAGCGGAATTAGATTAGGTGGTATTATTTGCAATTCTAGAAATGTTGATAAGGAAATAGATCTTTTAAAGGCATTTGCTGAGGAGCTGGGCAGTCAATTAATATATTTTGTACCACGAGATAATATGGTTCAAAGAGCTGAAATACACAAACAGACAGTAATAGAATTTGATACAGAACAACCTCAGGCACAAGAATACAGAAATCTTGCGCAGGCTATTAATGACAATAAAATGTTTGTAATTCCAAAAACAATGGCACAGGCAAGATTAGAAGAAATTTTAATGGAGCATGGGTTAATGGATATCTAATAGAGGAGGAATAAAATATGCCAAATCATTTATTTAAATGTAGTGAATGCATTCCTGAAAGGGAAAAACATGTTGTTATAAAAGGCCATGGGGAGGATTTGACATCATGCCTTCCACTGGGATATCTTAAGACAATTCCTGGGTCAATTTCAGAACGTGGCTGTGCATACTGTGGAGCAAAACATGTTATAGGTACGCCAATGAAAGACGTAATTCATATGAGTCATGGACCAATTGGCTGTACCTACGACACGTGGCAAACTAAACGTTATCTGAGCGATAATGACAATTTCCAAATTAAATATACTTATGCCACAGATGTAAAGGAAAAAAATATAGTATTTGGAGCTGAGAAATTATTAAAGAAGAATATTATTGAAGCTTTTAAGGCGTTTCCAAAGATGAAAAGAATGACAATCTATCAAACTTGTGCTACAGCACTAATCGGAGACGATGTGGAAGCTATTGCTAAGGGTGTCATGGATGAGATGCCTGATGTTGATATCTTTGTTTGTAATTCTCCAGGTTTTGCTGGACCTAGCCAGTCGGCAGGACATCACAAAATTAATATTGCATGGATTGATCAGAAGGTGGGAACATTTGAACCCAAAATTACAAGTGACTATGTGATGAATTACGTTGGTGAGTATAATATTCAGGGTGATCAGGAGATCATGATAGACTATTTTAAGAGAATGGGCATTCAGGTTCTTTCCACATTTACTGGTAATGGTTCTTACGATGACCTTCGAGCTATGGATAAAGCACAGCTCAACGTACTTGAATGTGCACGTTCCGCAGAGTATATTTGCAATGAGCTTAGAAAAAGATATGGGATTCCACGTCTTGACATCGATGGGTTTGGCTTCGAACCACTGTCTACATCACTGAAGAAGATAGGTTTATTCTTTGGAATTGAAGATAGGGCACAAACCATTATAGATGAAGAAACTGCAAGATGGAAACCTGAACTTGATTGGTATAAGGAACGTCTTAAAGGTAAAAAAGTGTGTCTATGGCCAGGTGGTTCGAAGCTTTGGCACTGGGCTAATGCGCTTCATGAAGAATTTGGAATAGAGGTTGTTTCAGTGTATTCAAAATTTGGCCATCAAGGAGATTTTGAAAAAGGCATTGCTAGGTGTGAAGAAGGTGTAATGGCAATAGATGATCCTAATGAACTTGAAACAATTGAAGCTATGAAGACACTTAAGCCTGACATTATCTTTACAGGCAAACGTCCAGGGGAAGTTGGTAAAAAAATTCTAGTACCATATATCAATGTCCACGCTTACGATAACGGGCCGTATAAGGGATTTGAAGGTTGGGTTAGGCTTGCACGGGATATCTATAATGCTATATATTCTCCCATTCATCAACTTGCTTATTTAGATATAAGTAAGGATGAAATACCGACAGATAAAGCATTTTTGACCCAAAAGATGATGTCTGATGTGAATTTAAGTCAAGAGGTAATTGCCTCAAGTTATATGAGGGAGTATACGGGAGACTACGATATAGTTTCAAGACTACGTGGTAAAACATATCCAAGTTTCCCAGAAAAACCTGCTATTACGGAGAATATTGAGTAAAGGAGAAGAATATTTATGGATAATTTTATGGAAGATTATATGGAAGAAAATACGAAAGACAAAATAGAACAACTAGTGGATCATATTATGAAAAAGTGTCTTTGGCAGTTTAACTCACGTGCTTGGGATAGGAAAAAACAAAATCAAGGAATATTGAGTAAAACCATGCAATTATTGTGTGAGGAAACTGTGGACCTTGGAACTCCTGCTGAAAGATGCTATTGGGTTGAGGCAAAAATTCTTGCTGATGATTTTAAACGCCTATACCCGTGGATATCTGATATGGATAAAGCAGAACTTAAGCTACTCATGTTAGGATTCAAAAATCGTATTGATTATTTAACTATTACAGGATCACTGAATGCGGAAATCAACGACCCACTATATTAAGGAAGGAGTGATATTATGTCTTGTGAAGTAAAGGCAAAAGAACGTGCTGGCATTATCAACCCCATATTCACATGTCAGCCTTGCGGTGCTCAATATGCCAGCATAGGAATAAAAGATTGTATTGCAATAGTTCATGGCGGTCAGGGATGCGTTATGTTTGTCAGGTTACTGTTTTCACAACATTTCAAGGAGAGTTTTGAAATTGCATCTTCATCAGTACATGAGGATGGTGCGGTATTTGGTGCACTAAAACGTGTGGAACAGGCAGTTGACGTGCTTTTGATGAGGTATGCAGATGTGAAAGTTATACCAATAATATCAACATGTTCAACGGAGATTATAGGTGACGATATAGATGGTGTTGTTACTAAGCTTAATAACGGACTTTTGAAAAAAAAATATGCAGGCAGGGAAGTCCATCTCATTCCAATGCACACACCGAGTTTTAAAGGAAGTATGGTTAGTGGATATGATATTGCAGTTGAAGATTTTGTTAAGGAATTTGCTAAAAAAGACAAACCTAGTGATAAGCTAAATTTGATTACGGGATGGGTCAATCCAGGAGATGTAACAGCACTTAAGCACCTTTTATCGGAAATGAATGTTGATGCTACAGTGCTTTTTGAAATCGAAAGTTTCGATTCGCCATTAATGCCTGACAAAAGTGGAGTATCCCATGGTAGCACAACGATTGAGGATTTAACTGGAACGGCAAATGCAATTGGAACTATTGCGCTTAACAAGTATGAAGGAGGAAAAGCAGCTAATTATCTTGAAAGTCAATTTCAGATTCCTACAATTATTGGACCGACGCCAATTGGAATACGTAACACAGATACATTTTTGCAAAATGTAAAAAAATTAACTGGCAAGCCAATCCCTAAATCTCTTGTTAGTGAGCGCGGAATTGCTATTGACGCACTTACTGATGTTACCCACAGATTTTTAGCTGGTAAGAAGGTTGCAATTTATGGTAATCCAGATTTAGTAATAGGTCTTGCCGAATTCTGCCTAGATCTTGAGATGAAACCTGTATTACTGCTATTAGGTGATGATAATCAGGAATATAAAAAAGATCAACGTATCCTGGCACTTAAGGAAAATGTAGATTACAACATGGAGATTATAACAAATGCAGATTTGTGGGAATTAGAAAATCGAATCAAAAATGAAGGACTTGAACTTGATCTCATTATGGGTCATTCCAAAGGAAGATTCATCGCTATTGATAACGATATTCCAATGCTTAGAGTTGGTTTTCCAACTTACGATCGTGCAGGATTGTATCGCTATCCTGTAATCGGATATGCAGGGGCAATGTGGCTAGGAGAACAAATAGCTAACACAATATTTACTGATATGGAACACAAAAAGAATAAGGAATGGGTATTGAATGTGTGGTAATAGGGAGAGAAAGGGTGATATTTCATATGGATAAGATTCGTTATACACGTAGAATTTGTACAGATTCTAAGAAGATCGAGATGTTTCTTTTGAAGTCCAGAACTGGTGTGCTTGGAATGGCAAGTGACAGTTGCCCCTATGCAGTTCCAGTAAACTATGTATGGTACAATGGTTCTGTTTATTTTCATGGTATGGGTTCTGGTAAAAAAGAAAATATTCTTTCCAAAAGCCCTATGATTTGTTTCACCATATATGAGGAATATGGAACTGTGACAGATGAAGTACCATGCCATGCCGATACTGCATACTTGAGCGTAATGCTTTTCGGAAAAGCTGAAAAGGTGACTGATTCTGAAGAAGCCACTGCCACACTCCAAAAAGTGCTTGATAAATATATGCCTGGATATTACAAGCAGCCTTTAAATAGCAATATGATTGAGAAGTATAAATCTTCAATGGACGGGAATGCGGTTTCGGTATATAGGGTAACACCGCAGGAAATAACCGCCAAGGAAAACTCGGAGGAATGTGGAAAACTGTTTAACATGAAACAGCAGTAAGATATTATTTTTATCCTAAAAGGCAGGTTCTATGAATGAATTCTGCCTTTTAGCTATATTTCTGCAATTATACTTCCGGTTTCACTAGTATCATAATTGTCAATCCCTGCAATCTCCATTTTAAATTCCTTTGAAGCTAATATTTCTAATATAGCTCTAAAGGTTGGTTTATTCATGTCTTCTTTTTTAATTACTAAATCACATTTCTCTTTTTCAATAGGTATAAAATCAATATTTTTAACTTGGAGAGCAGTTTTTTCATTTCCTATTGCTACGTCCACTTCACCACGAGACACTGCACTGGCAACTGCAAAATGAGAATATACTTCTTCATCATATCCTTTTATAGAATTATGCAATATATTAAGCTTATGCAAATGCTCATCGGTTAGTATACGTACACCAGAACCTAATTCTCTGTTAATCATTGTGACATCAGATTTTGATAGGTCATCCCAAGTTAATATTTTTTGGGATTGCCTTTTGCAACATAAAAACCCTCCATACGACAAACAAGACGAATTAGTATACAGGGAATACCGGGGAGTAATCTACGAACGTATGGGATATTGTAAGAATTAGTATCTGAATCCCATAGATTGCAGGAAACTATGGAAACATTTCCTCTATACAGTTCAATTAAGCTATTGTAACTTCCATTATAAGATCTTAAGGATTTAATACCATTTGGATGACGTGATAGATGTTGAGTCAGAATATCAAGTAGTAATTCTTGACCGCTAATAATAAAGTCTTTGCCGTATTTTATACTGGTATCTAAATATTTTGGAATAATATTGGATATTTGAGGCTGATAACTTTGTTCTATATGTATACTGTTTGGTAATACTGCTATATTATCTGTTCTACTTTTATTTTTGTAATATTCTAAATCCTGAAAATCAACTCTGACCTTTCTTCCAACACGATAAGAAGGTAATTCTCGTCTCTTAATTAATTCGTAGACTGTATTTTTAGAGATATTTAAAATGTGGGCTACCTCTTGTGTTGATAGTGATGTTTTTCCGTCCATAATTAATCCACCTTCGTAATTAAACTATAACATTATCATTTTACTATATTATGCGATATTATATTATATTTTGCAAGATTAATCAGGTGTCTTAAAAAATAATTAGTTAGTAGTATGATATATTTTTCAGAATATAACTTCGATTGGATTCAACATAGGTCAGAAAATATTAAAATAGATAAATAATAATAAAATACATTAAATATTGAATATATAGTAACAATATAGTAGTATTATTGCTATATTAATAAAAACATTATATATTAACAATACAAATAAAGCTATAACAATATTCAAACAAAAAAAGGAAGGTAAACATAACCAATAACCATATCCCAAAAGCTATAGACACTGTTTTTATAAGAAAATGTGAAAGGAGAAAATATGGATGGTGGATGGAATAGGTATATTAAATAAAGAGATAGAAAAGGATAAATATACAATAGCTATTTCTTCAAAAACAGGGGTAAATATAGATGAACATTTTGGACACTCCAGTGAATTCTATATTTATACCTATGGCAAAGATGGTATAAGATTTATAGAAAAAAGAGTAATTGATAAATATTGTACTGGGGTTGAAGAATGTGAAGAACATCATGATAAAATTTCAAAAATATTAGAGGTTATTGAAGATTGTAATATTGTATTAACTATGAGGGTAGGAATAGAACCTATACAGCGATTAGAAGAGAAGGGAATTAAAGTGATACAAATGTATGAAACAATAAATGAAGGCATAAATAGAGTAATAAAAGGATTAATAACTAGTTAATTGTAGTGATTTAACTAATACTCAGATTGTAAACACTACACCTGAGTGTTAGTTGTATTTTGCATTCTAAATTAAACAGTATTTCTATAATTCTGCCACAATATCACCAGTTTCACTAAGGTCATATCCACCTATTCCAATAAGTTCATTTCTAAATGCGTCTGAATGAATAATTTCAATAATAGCTTTGAAAGGAGGCGTATTTATATCTTTCTTTTTCATAACTAATTCATATCTTTCTTTTTGAAGCGGTACAAAATCTACATTACCAACTTGAAGTGCTGTTTTTTCGTTTCCCATAGCAACATCCGTCCCACCCCTTGCCACAGTACTTGCCACTGCAAGGTGAGTAAAACATTCCCTGTGATAGCCCTTAATGGAACTTGAGTCAATATTAAGAAGTCGTAAATGTTCATCAAGGAGAACTCGAGTGCCACAACCCTTTTCCCTATTAACCATAGTAATATCAGGCCTTTTTAAGTCTTCCCAACTAGTAATGTTTTTTGGATTGCCTTTAGCTACATAAAAACCTTGCATCCTACAGGCAAGATGAATTATTATTGTTGGAATTCCCGGAAGTAATCTTCTCACAAAAGGGATATTATACTCACCTGAATCACCATCCCATAGATGAGCTGTGGCTACTTGTATTTTTCCAAGATATAGAGCCATTAAACCACTATAACTACCAGTATATGAACGTAAAGTACGTATTCCAAAAGTCTCGTCAACGCGCAAACCGAAAAGCTCTTCGGATACCCGCGGAAAGAGCTCCTCGAAAAGTCGATCGAGCTCCTCGTTCCGGCTCGGTTCCGTCATTCCCATCCGGCCCACCGCGACCGCTACCTCGCGGACCCGAAGACGCGCACCATGGGGTCCGGTCTCGTGCTCTTCGGTTTGCGGCGAGATGGGACCGAGTTCCCCGTGAAATCAGCTTGAGCCCTCTCGAGACCGAAGGCGGAACCCTCGTCTACAGCACGATTCGCGACGTCACCGAACGCAGTCAGGAAGAGGCCCGAGCGCGTTTGGCCGCCATCGTCGAGGCCTCGGACGACTGCATCATCGGCGAGACGCTCGACGGCATCGTGACGAGCTGGAATCGGGCCGGCGAACGCATTTTGGGTACACCGCTGCGGGAAATGGTGGGCAGCCCCTTTGAATCCTCTGCCCTCCCGACGCAGTTGAGCAGCACGCCGAGATTCTGCGGGCGTATCGCCCGGGGCGACCGAGTTACGGTTTCGAGGTCTTGCGTCGGACGAAAGACGGCCGAGACATCAGGCCTCGATAACGGCCTCGCCGGTGCGAAACCAGGAAGGGGTTGTGGCTTCCGCTGCGAAGGTGACCCGCGACATCACTGCTAACAAGGAGAGGGAGGCCGCGCTCCAAGCGTCTCTCAAAGAGAAGGAGGTCCTGCTCCAAGAAGTGCACCACCGCGTCAAGAACAATCTCCAGGTGATCGCAAGCCTGCTCAACATGCAGCTCCGCAAAGTGGACAGCCAGGCTGCGCGAAGCGCGCTCGAAGAATGCCGTAATCGCGTGCTCGCGATTGCGCTGATTCACGAGAAGCTCTATCAGTCGAAGGACTACGGCCGTGTTCAATTCTCCGACTACATCCGGACCATTGCGGGCAACGTCTTCCAATCGGCAGGCATTTCCCCGGGCGTCGTGCAGTTGGCGGTTCAAATGGAGCCAATTACCCTCCCGGTGGACAAGGCCATCCCCTGCGGCCTGCTCGTCAATGAGCTCATTACGAACGCGCTGAAGCATGCATTCCCCGATCGGCGCGAGGGAATCGTCGAGGTTGCGCTGTCGGCGCGCGAAGGGAAAGTGAGCCTCTGCGTGAAAGACAACGGCATCGGTCTGTCGCCGGACTTCGAACTCGAAAAATCGCGGAGTCTCGGTCTTCAGCTCGTGACGACCCTCGCTCGGCAGCTCGACGGGAGCGTCGACCTTTTGCGCAGTGGCGGCACGACCTTCCTGGTGAGCTTCGCCCTTGAGTCCTGAGTCTGCCGTTCTGGATCCATATCGGACTTGATCGGAGTTAGGGTATTCGGGATCCATCTGGCCGCTTTGACGCTTCTTCCGTCAAGTCCGCCCCGTCAGCTCGCGTCCCCTACCCGTCGATGCGGACGTCCTTCAGTAGCGGTACTTCCACGCCATATCGAAGATGGTTGTGCCCTTGTCGCCGAGCGTCGTCTGCATCGAGTAGTGGCCGTGAAACCGCCAGTTGATGAGCAGGAGCGCGTCATCGGGATTGTCGCCGGGCGGCGGCACGCCCAGGCTGTACAGGACGCTCGCGCTGACGCGGCGGCTGAGCGCCACCTCGACCTCGGGTCGAGGGTTGCCCGGCTGCTGCGTATCGACGGACGTCTGAACCTCGAGGCCCCCGGTCACGCCGCTGATGGCCTTGTTGAGCCCTTCGGTCACGACGCCTCCCGCGACGCTCGCCGCTTGCGTCGTGCCGTTTCCTCCCTGTCCGGGGGGGGCGGACTCACCGAAGGTGCCGTCGGATGACCCGAACATCAGGAGCGAGAGGATTCTGGGAATCGGTCAGCTTCGGTTGGGACTCGAGGGTGACCTTTCCCGTCTTCACGGGCCCGACGAACCTGGCGATGACCTTCGTCTGATCG
>CAVRYJ010000019.1:0-11254 GCA_963725425.1 uncultured Clostridiaceae bacterium | reverse complement strand
GGAAACACAATATTAAATATAGGAGGTAAAAATATTTATGGCAGCAAGATTTATGAGCATTAAAATAATAGTAATACCAATGATGACATTTATAGTAATGACAAGTCAGCTACTATGCTGTGCGACAGTAAAAGCAGATGATATGGTTAGTATGTTAAACAGTGGACAAGCTATAACGTTAGAATTAGCACAACCTAGCTATAGCACAGATATTAAAGGAGCAATACAACAAGATGATAAATGGGTTCAACTAGACCGAATAACAACTTATTATGAATTCAGGTTAGAGTTTGATACAATATTAAATATTAGTGCAGTAGCTGAAAATATTGGCAGGACTGGTTGTGTACAAGGAAAATCTGGTTGCATATATGTAGACCCGGAAGGAGATAGAAATGGAAATACAACTTTAAGTAATGCCTTTAAAAACAAGGTATTTGTAACGAAGTACTGGGATAACTCAGATACAAAAAATTCATTGCAAAAATTAGCTACAATGGCATATACAGATGTAAACGAAAATGATAGTGATGCAATAGCGGCTACATTAAATGCATATTTTGATTTATTGCCGGATGCTACAAATCCTAGTGCATTTAATGGCAGTATAAGTTTAACTAGAGAGAACTTTTATACAATGTTATTTAAGGCTTCAAATAGTGTAAAACAAATTAAGACAGATGAAAATTTTCAGAATGAAGTAGGTGGAGCAACAGATGAAACTAAGTATGCACAAGGTGAAGACCAATATGCATTTTTAAAAGCATCCAATAAGAGTTTAGATAGTAGTGCCTATAAAAGCAGTATATCTAGAGCAGAAGCAGTTTATATGATAGTAAACCAATATTTTCCTAACCAGTTAGCAAAGGTAACAGGAAAAGAAAATGCATTTAAAGATACTAAAAATGCAGGAGATTTATCATTAAATGCAGGATTTAGGTATAAAGATAATTCAAATCAAGAAGTAGGAAAAGATAGATGGCAAAGTTATACACTTGCATATATGTAGCATCCTGATAATGGAATGCAGCAAGAATTATATAAGTCAATGGTAGTAGCCAAGCAACTAGGATTAATAAGTGAAACTAACTCAAGATGGGATGAGCCAATTAGTAAGGCAGAAGGTATTATGCTAATAGTAAATGCTAACTTAGCAAAGGATAAAATTAATGGCTATTTAAGTACAGTTGAATATGGCAATATAAACTTAAATAAATTTAATGTAGCATATTCAGATCCTGAAGTATTAGGCACAACAGATCAAGGAATGAAATATGGCGCAGGATGGATACAGGTACCAACTTCAATAGTTGCATCAGATCCAGTTAAAAAATTAAGCAGTGGAATAACACTTTGGGATGCTAAATTAGTTATGGTTCAAACAGAAAAAGATTTAAGGAATGAGGGATACACTTATAATGACATAAAAAGTGAACTTATAGCAGAGGCAAATGACTTAGGAACAACTTTAGATGAAATAAGTCGTTTACCATCTAATTATACACCAGCACCTAAGCAGACACCAGAAAGTCAAGGAGCAAGTGCAACAAAAGATACAAGTAATGGTGGACGTACTCCACTTCAACCTTGTACTACTATGGTTACTAAAGATGACAGTGATGCAACACTATTTTCTGGTAACTAACATAAACAAGACCTCACATTTAAGTGAGGTCTTAAACATTTTTTAAGTAAACAATTTAGTTATAACTAAAAATATATAATCAAAGGAGATTGAAAAATGGTTAGCAATAAATGTTTGTTTAATATTTATTTATTGCTTTTATATTTATATAAGCGTCATTACATTATTGTATCTTATACAACATGTTTAGCATTTGTATATAGTTAATAGAATAAAAAATAAATTTAATCAGTGAATATATTTTTGCATAATTATTGTTAATCTTGAAGATAGAAATACAATACGTTAAAATATTAGCCATTAATATTGAGCCTATATTTTCAAATGAAGATATAGGCCTTTTTTATATTACATAAATGCAGATAATTAAAAAAATGGATAGATATGCCCGCTTTGAATATTAATTCAATTAAAGTTTGTACCCCTAATTGAATCTATATATTAACGTTGATGCGTGAATTCATTAAATTCATAAGTTAATGTTGATAAAATGATTCAAGAGAGGTGAGCATATGATAAATTATGAAATTATTGGTATGAGAATTAGAGAAAAACGCCTAGAAAAAAAGCTGACACAAGAAAAACTGGCTGAACGCTTAAGCATATCTAATGAATATATGAGTAAAATTGAAAAGGGGCGTGCCGAGGTAAATTTAAAGCGATTGGCAGAACTTAGTTTGGTTTTAGAGTGTCCTATAGAATATTTAATAGCAGGTTCAGTCATACAGGCACCTGATTATAAGATAAATGATTTTGCTAAGCTTCTACACAGTATGTCACCTGAAAAAAAAGATGTAATCTATAAAATTACAGAACTAATCGATAAATTGAAATAATATAAGTGCCCTAAAAAATGGACGCTTTTTTAATATTTCCACTCCATATAGCATATTTTTAAGATCATATAAAACATCATTTAAATAAGTTAAAAATTGGAACCCTAAAAGTAAGGGTATAAATAAACTATTTATATGGCCAATAGAAATGGACAAATAGTTTTTATATATGCAGGTTTATTTGATGCAATATTATCTTAAAATAATTATGGTATTGTAATTTGTTAAACTAAAGGTATATAATAACCTCCAATATTTTGAGGAGGTGAATAAATATGAAGTCTAAAGAATTTACAGAGCTTCATATTAGTATAAAAGTAACGAATTATGCAATAGATGATATTATGAAAAAGGCTTTAAACGGAGGTATTTTACATTGGTGTTTGGATTTTAGTGCAAAATATAAATGTAATATACCCATATACAAGATTATATCAAATAATGGAAGGCTTTTGCTGCATTGCATAAATAATAATATCTATGAATTAAGTAAAGACAAACTTATGATTGGATTACAACAAGCAATGCCATATTTAGAGAGGTCTATTAATGGAGGCTACCTCGAAACGAGCTTAATTAATTCTGATGGAGCAGATCTAATAGTACAGCTATCATTGTTTAATGAGCTGATTTTTGATTAATATTTTATGGATATGAATTTAACAATGGCTTAATGCTATAAAAATATGACTTGAGTTTATATTTTAGTGCTATTATAATTTCAATAGTTAATCAACTGTTACAAATGAAAATACTATTAATTACTCATTATTTAAATATGAAATGTAAATTAAAATAATGGGGGTGCTAATATGGATAGAGCTGATTTTATTTATGACTTATGTGATAAAGAGGAACTGAGATACTATGATTTGACTGAAAATCTTTTTGAAGGAAGACCTAGAGAAGGGTGTGAAGAAGAATGGGAGGAATGCAAAGAAAAATTGAAGCTTCTGCAACAAATGGTTGCAGAAATTTAGAAGGATCATTATAGGAATGATAAAAGAACAGGACTAGCTATACAATTTTTTGTTGGAACTATTGCAGGAGGATATGAAGTACATAGAAAGTATAAAAGTCATGAAAATATGTATTATATAAACTTGGATATAAAAGGATATAGTGATGAGAAATGTAAAGATCAAAGGTTGCTTAGATTGTCTTATAAAGTTTGGAAGGAATGGTTTTATGATTATAGATATATAATAGAAGAGAGAGAAAGAATTAAAAAAAATTTGGAAATATACATTGAAGCAACAGTTATAGAAGGTTGTATAACAAAGTTAAAATGGGAGGATTAAGTATAGTTGCAGAAAAATATTGTTTTCTGCTTAAACTTTTAAGAAGCATAAAAATAGCTCGCATAATAAATTGAATAGTTTATATAGCTTAATAAAATAATATTGACGCTTAAAATCCTGACAATGGGTTTAAGCGTTTTATTTTTTTGTTTTGTAATAATAATATTTTAAAGGTTGCAAGTTTATAATTTAATATTAAAAAGTTGTAAATTAATGTGTTTAGGACTTGAAATTTACTAAAATTTCTTTTACCATCATATTCCAAGTTATTTTTTGAGTTTAGAAGAAAAGAGGGTGTAAAAATGTTTCAAAATGACAGATACACAACACGTGGAATACGGCAGAATATTAGTGAAAAAAATCCAGTGACATATCTATTACTCTGGGATCTAATTGATCAAATGGAAGTCGCTGAAAAGGATTGTATTCAAATATTTGAATTACATGCTAAATTTGGTGAAAAGAACTTACAGGAAATTAAGCATACTCAGGAAGAACTGCCATATGAAAAAATACGTGAGTATTATTTTACAGCGAATCCTGTGGATGCAAAGATTTATGTAGTTGATGACGGAGAAGAAAGTGTAATGCTGCTTGAGGAAGAATATAAAATTATATATTTTAAAACTACTTAGCTGCAAATGCTTTTTATAACATAGGAAAGGTAAGGTGATTTTTTGAATGAGAGAGAAGAAGATAAAAAAGCTAATCAAAAGATTGGAAGGAAAAAAAGCAGATAAAGAAAAAATGTCCATATCGGAGCTTTGTATATTAGACGTACATAATGTATTAGAGCAGCAGGATAAGGAAATATCAGAAGGAGATATACAGTTTATTAGGTTTATGATTGATTAAAAGGATTGAATTTATATATAAATTTATTTAAGAAGAGTCTTAAAGAGTAGTCACTACTTTATGATTTTACTTTATTTGCAAATATAAGCAGTTTGGAGGTAGCAATAAATGTTTAATGAAAATAATAATATCAAGTCTTCATTAGGATTTGGAGATGGCAAATTGAATGGAAGCATAACATTAGAATATGGAAGTTTATCAATTAATTTTTTAGATAGAACGTTTAATTATAAAGTAGCGGGAGCAATCGAATCAGTAGTAAAAATAAATAAATTCGATATAGACATGGGACATCTAGCAATAGAGGTAAGCTGCAAAGAAGAAATCATTGATATAGCAGATTTGTTTGAGAAGAAGGGCATTAATTATAATGAAGCATTAAATTTATCATATAGCAAATATGCGGTAGAATCTGTTAAAAAAATATTGTCTGTATTAAAGTCAGAATTTTTAAATATAGTGGTTGGATACTATACAATTTGTGAAAATCCATCTGAGAGTGAAATAGAATATGTAATAGATAAAAATGAAGGAGTTGAAGTGGATATAGAAGCTATTTTTAATAGGATAATGGAATTACAAAGGCAATATTCAGTGTGGATAGGCATTATATATTTATGGATTAGAAGAGAGTATGAAGGTACTGAAGAAGCTGCTTCAATAGGATTTACAATGAGGTCTGAAATTACGCATGAGATTATAAAGGAGAATGCAGTATGGATGTGAAATTAATAAACTTGGTTGTTATTATAATAACTGTTATTAAATTAAAGGCAGAGATGATTTTTAAATAAGTATTTTATTGAAAGGATGCAATAATAATGGGATTTAAGTTTATTGAGGAAACATTAAGAGAAAAATATCCTGATGTTGATGTGAATCAGCATATATGGAATGAATTAATAAATGTTAACAATGAGTATGAAGCTGGGTGGCATAATCTTATAATTGAGCTTATAGGAAAAATTGAAGAAATTTATAAAAAGAATAACGTAGATATATCTGAATTTAAAATTGATGAAATTAGGGAGAAGTATGGACAGTTAAGATTTGATGCAGTATCAAGTATAAGTGAAGTATACAATATAATATCACAATATGAAAATAAGGCAGATACGATTTGTGATCAATGTGGAGAGAAAGGAAGTCTTTGTGAAAAAAATGGTTGGCTAGAAACATTGTGTGAAAAATGTGCATATGAGAATGGATATACAAAAGTAAAATAAATATAGGATGTGAGAATATGCAAAATAAAATAATATTTAGACTGTATCAGATAGATAAGACATTACCTAAAAGAATTGTAGAGCCAAATTTATCTTTAGAAGCTGAGAATGATCCTTTACCAGAGATTTATAGGTTTGTATGGGAAAGCAGGGAAAATCCTGATTTAGATATTTTATACAATAAATATAGTGGAGATAAGCGTCCAAACAGTTATGTATGCCGAAGCTTGTCAGTTTCAGATATAGTTGAAATAGAAGATGAACAGAGTGATACATTTTACATTTGTGATAACTTTGGCTGGACTGAAATAGACTTTGAAAAAAGCGAGGTTCCACCTGAAATGGGATTTAGGCAATGGTATGTAAATACAGATAATGAAATGAGAAAAATAATTCATATAGAAGCTATTTCTAAGGCGGTTATTCAAATAATGGTTGAACGGCTTCAAAAGTCAATTAAAGCTGTTACAAGTATGTTTAAGCATTCTAAAGCATATTTAAATCTGCATGATGAAAAAACAGGTTTATGGATGTTAAGCCCTTATTCTGTTGTAGATGCATTTGAAAAAGAATTAAAAGGTGGACAGTCAATTACTTGAAGGCTTGAAGAATGATTGAAGCTGCAAATAATAACTATTTATATACAAAGACATACAATAATCACTGCTATTTATAGAGTATACCATTATGTCAGATAGACTAACATATGGTAATTATAAACATATAATCATGCATAATGTGTTCCCGTAAAACTACTTACATTGAAAAATAGCATTTTCATTTACAGAGAATTTTAAATAAGGCTTTAGTTTAAAGGCTTACATATCACGTTTAAAAAGTATCAATGCAAATTACAAGTACAGTTTCTTAGAGAAGATACTATTTTTAGTTGTAGATTTTTATACAAATCAATTTGATTTTAATAAATACTGCCTATTGCAACATAGCGCATATAAAATAAAAAATATAAGCATATCAAAGAGCATTTTATTGAAAAGAATTTAGCTAACCCCTTAAAAGGAAACCATTGATATGCTCTATGGATAGTTAAGGAGAATATAACTAAATAAAAAAATGATAGCTTTTAATTTATGCTGAATAATTATGAAAGGGGGTAGATCATTGTGAAGATATTTTGTACTTCTGATATACACGGTCAATTTAGGGGCTTGCAAGAAATAATAGAATTTGTAAATAGGCAGGATGATATTAGCACAGTAATTTTTGCAGGCGATATTGTTTGTGATTATAGATCATCAAGCATCTTAGATTTAGCGGGACAGCAAATAAAAGACTATAAATTTTTTAAGTTTATGATAACTGAAATTTTAAATAAAAGAGCTTATTATATTAGAGGTAATCATGATGTATTTATTCCTGATACAGATGATATGAACTTTTTACCCAATGCATATGAAGCTGGCATAGAAAATTTATTTGTACCTTTTGAAAAAATGTCCATTCAATTTTATGATACTGACAGAGAATGCAGTGAGCTAGAGCTAGATGCTTATTTAAAAAGCATTGATATACAAGGTAAGTACCTAATTGCTCACCAGCCTCCTTTTGGAATACTTGATGGAGGATACAGCGGACATAATTACGGTAGCATGTCAATAAAAAATAAAATAATTAAGGATAAACCTAAGCTATTCATATGTGGGCATATCCATGAAGATTTTGGAGTTAAAAATTTCAAAGATACTACTATTATAAATTGTGCATGTCAAAAGGGAATTACTAGAGGAATAATTTTTGATACAGATTCTAGGGTTTACAGGAAAGTAGGTTACTATTCACAGCCTTGAATCTATTCATGAAAAATATTTAGAAGAATAAAATCTTTAGACTATAGATTTTATTCTTTCTTTTTTATAAATTTGTATTATAATTGTACTATATCAAAACAAAAGGAGTATCACAAATGGGTTCAAACTACGCAAAAGGATTGTATAAAGAATATGAGCTGTTATTAACAGAAAAAGAAGCTATAAAAGCAGAATATGAATTACTTCTCAAAGAGCATATGCTACTGCAGCAGGAAATCAAATTAAAAGAAGAATTGGAAGCAGAATTAGTTGAAAAAGCTGCTGAAAACGAAGCTCTAAAAGAAATTATACGCCTAAATGCTCTTATGAACACAGATGGTACCAATAGCGGTACTCCTACAAGCAAAACCCCTCTTTCTAAGAAAAAATTAATTCCAAATTCCAGAAAGAAGAGCAGAAAAAAGATAGGCGGCCAGCCTGGTAATCCGAAGAAGAAACTTGAAGCCTTTGCACAAGATGAAGTTACAGAAACAGAAGTACATAGTGCTGAAGAATGCCCTTACTGTGGTGCAAAAGCAGAAGAAACAGAAAGATTTGTTAATAAAGATGAACTGGATTATGAAGTTGTAGTGATAAAGAAACGACATACTTTTCCTGTGTATAAATGTACAGAATGTGGACGTGAATTCCATCAGCCTATTCCTACAAGCCTAAAAGAAGACAACCAGTATGGAATTCATGTACGTAGTTTAGCTCTGTCACTGATGAATATCGGTAATGTAAGTGTCAATAAAGTAAGAAAAATGATCTATGGACTTAGTGAGGAAGAAATCAATCCAAGTGAAGGATATATCATAAAACAGGAAAGAAAAGCAGCTGAACAGCTGACAGGCTTCTTGGACGAACTTAAGAAAAGATGCCTTGCTCTTGAAACGCTTTATTGGGATGATACGGTAATTGACATCAATACTGCTAGAGGCTGTTTGAGATTCTATGGGGATGATACAGTTGCTCTGTATGTTGCACACCGATATAAAAATAAAGAAGGACTTGATGAGGACGGCATCTTAAAACTTCTTTCATCGGATACAGTAGTTATGCATGATCACAATATGGTCAATTATAATAAGGAGTACTCCTTCAATAATATAGAATGTAATGTTCATCTGATGAGGGATCTTCAGAAGACTACAGATAATCTGCAGCATGAATGGTCTTCCAGACTAAAAACTCTTCTTGAGAAGACAAATTTAGAGAGGAATGCAACTATAGAAAGCGGACAGGAAGCTTTTGAAGATGCATATGTGAAAGCTTTTTACAGAGAATTTGATCAGATCATGCTCAAAGCTGCAGAAGAAAACAAGGCAGATTATAATAAATACTACGGAAAAGATGAACGTACATTGATTTTGAGAATACTAAAGTATAAAGACAATTATCTTTCATGGGTAGTAAATTTTGATCTTCCGTTTTCCAATAATTTAAGCGAAAGAGCTTTACGAGGGATAAAAAGCAAAATGAAGATTTCCGGACAGTTTCAGTCACAAGAATCTGCAAAAAACTATGCAGCAGTCAAAAGCTATATTGAAACATGTTATCGTAATGGTATCAATGAAATGCAAGCACTTATAAGGCTATGTGAAGGCAATCCATACACGGTAAAGGAAATTTTTGAAAATAACTGCGGGGACTAAAACACCGCTTGTTATGATGCAAAAAAATAAATAGGAAAAAAGGACAGTTTTTCTGCTACTTCTCGAGAAAAACTGTCCTTTTTGGATTTTAACTGTGAATAGTAACGTTTTAAGAGATTATAAAGAAGCTGTAGCAGAATTTATATGGAATGGATTTGATGCAGGTGCATCTATAATTAAAATAAAAACGCATATTAATGATCTTAATGGATTAGAATATTTTGAAATCATAGATGATGGTAAAGGTATTAATCATGAAACTATTGATGATACATTCGGTGCATTCTTAGTATCTCAGAAAAATAATAACCCTAAATGGTCTAATATACATGGAAGTAAGGGGAAAGGGCGCTTTTCATTTATAGCTTTTGCGGATGTAGAAGTATGGGATACGGTTTGTGAAGCAAATGGTGAAAAAAATCCTATAGTATAAGTGATTAATAAATTCCTTTATCTCATAACTTTAATCTGGTACAATTTATTAAAATAATTAGTTTATATAGGGGATGATATAATGACAGAGTCGGAAGTAATGGATTTAAGTAAAGCGTTGGAAATAAAACAAGAAAAATGTGAAAAATTAACTGTTGGAGAACTTACAATATTCGGTGTGCACAGGGGTTTAAAAAAGGAAGGCAAGGAAATAACGGAAGAGACAATAGAGAAAATAATATTCATGATGGACTAAATAAAAAGTGAGGAGCCTTCTAAATGAGTTTAGAAGGTTATTTTGTTTATTATGGAGAAAAAGCGCGGAAATTCAGTGGTACAGTTGCATTTAAGGTCATAACAGTCAGAACCAAAGTAGGTCACTAAAACACAGAAGTACAGTTGACATCATAACTTTGTACACAGGAATCTCAGAAGGTGCAATGAGCATCCATGAACATAACAGTCATAATTAAGAAAGGTGTGATATGAGACAGTGGAACTTAACCTACATATTTAAAAAAATAAGCTTTTATTGATTTATAGGTCGAATGGAAGTATAATTAAAACAGTGTAATATATGGAAAAATACAGCTTATATTTTCAAGGATGTATAAGGCTATGTGATGGGGGGATGGATTATGCGAAAAGAATATTTTGTGTCGATTGGAAGTGTAGATAATACTGATAATAAATGTGAAAAAGATACTGATGCGTGCACCAATGATGATTCAGCAGAAGCATGTTATGACATTGTTAAAGTAGAGTATTTGCATGCTTTTAGTAGGAGTGATAAATTAGATAACAAAGTGTATATAGCATTGACTTTTTGTGCTTTCATATTTATTTTTGTACTGGGATTAATTAATCCCAGTATAACATTTAAGTATCCAACTGATATTTATCAGTTATTATTAATTGTTATATATATAGTTGTAAGTAGTGGAACTATCGGCATGTTTCTTTATACATTAGTACAATTAGCTACTCTTTTGAAAGCAATGCAAGTTAGATGTGTTGACACTAATTTTATTGTGGAAAATAATTTACAAAAACAAAATCCTTATACCATTTATACTTTTGTGGCAACAAAATATGTTGAAACAATAAACAAAAACAACATTATATTGGAAGACCGATTCAAGAAATATAATAATTGCATTACTAAAATCGTGTGGATAGTAATTGTTGCTTTTATTTTGAATATGCTCAAAATATTTATTAAGACAAAGTAAAGGAGGTGGACTAAATGGCTAAAGATAAAAATGACTTAGAATTACTTAACAGGATAGCAAAAGGTGGAGATATTACATCTGATGATACTGGAAAAAAAGGCTCTAATAATAGCGGAGCTATCACAACTTTAACAGAGGGTACAACTGCATTATCTTTTGAGCTAGGCTCAGATAACAAAGACAAAAAATAAAATTATTAATTTATTAAATGGAGCAATCAACTTGATTGCTTCATATTAATTATCAGGCGGTTACTTATATCCT
>CAVRYJ010000018.1:0-12643 GCA_963725425.1 uncultured Clostridiaceae bacterium | reverse complement strand
GGGTGTATGGCTATTTTGAGTAAGAAAAATTTTCTAACTCTATATTTAGGTCTTTTAATTACTTTTATTATCTGATTGAAATTGATAAAGCATTATGAAAAGTTAACTTAAATCTTTAATTTAGTGTGAATCGCTTTCTCTTTATAGTAAGATGGGAGTGTCACAAATGGTAGTCATCGTATAAATTTAAAATATAGAGTTATTGAAGGTTAAGAGTTGAAAATTTCTATAATTGGGGATGTAAGTAGATTGCTGCAAAATAAGCTACTTACGTCCCTGATTTATTTATTTTTCTGGTAAAACGGAGAAATCTTTATTAATTTTTCAATGGAGAACTACTTTAGAGAAGATTTCATTACCTTATTTTATACAATGTGATAATATATTAACAAAAAATAAATAATAATATTTACATTAATTGAATACATTATATTACATCAAATACACTGAATATGTTATTTTTAAAATATAACGAAAGCTTTATGATTTGGGCATCTAAAGGAATAAAAATAATATTGTATATATGACCAGTAAACATTATAATAGTGTAAACAAGTAAAATGCAAGATCTGTAATTGTAATAAAGTGCTAAAATGTAGTTAGGGTGTAATAATGATTATATTAGCTAGTAAAAATATTTAACCTGAGGAGGTTTTTCGTTATGAAACTTATTATTGCCATTGTTCAGGATGATGATGCTGGTGATTTGATAGATGTATTAAATGATGGAAAATTTGGTGTAACTAAGCTCGCCACTACTGGTGGATTTCTTAAAGCGGGAAATACTACACTTTTATTATTGGTGTTAATAAAGAAGATGTAGATAAGGTCCTTGCGATTATTGAACAAGGAATCCAAGACAAGAGATCAACTAATTACATCACCATCACCAGTTGCAGGGGCAACTGGTGTATATGTGCCATATGACGTGGAAGTTGAAGTTGGTGGAGCTAATGTGTTTGTAATTGATGTAGATAAATTTTTAAAGATTTGATGGTGAAGAAATATGTTGTTTGATAGCATTATTGGTCATTTGGACATTAGAGAGACACTTATTGCTTCTATAAATAAGGAAAATTTTTCTCACGCTTCTTTTAGTTATAGGTGAAGATGGAATAGGCAAAAGTTATGTTGCTTATGAAATGGCTGTTAACATTTTGGGTAAGAATGAGTATAAAGAGTATGTAGATATAGAGGAATATAGGATTCCTGAAAATAGAAAATCTATTTCTGTTGATCAGATCAGAGATATAACAGAAGAAATAAATAAAAAACCTTATGAAAGTAATAAAAAAGTAATTATACTCCATAATGCTGATAAAATGACAGTTCAGGCGCAAAATGCTTTTTTAAAGAGTATTGAGGAGCCATTTAATGGTGTATTTTTAATTTTATTATGTGAAAACCAAGAAAATTTATTGGATACAATTAAATCAAGATGTGAGGCCTATAAGCTTTCTAGGCTAAGTGAAAAAGAATTAGATGAGTTTTTAATTAGAGAGTATCCTAATATTTTTGAGGAAGAAAAGAGAGCTGTAAAGGCGTTTTTGGATGGAATACCTGGAAGAATAGAAGATTTTATGGATAACTCTATTTATGGTGAAATAAGAGAAAATACAATTAAAATGTTCCTAGATGCAAATGGAGATAATTTGTCTACCTTCCTTAAATATCAGGACTTTTTAGTTAAAAATAAAAATGATTGGCAAGAAGTATTAGCATGTATTCTTTCATATGTAAGGGATATAATGATTTATAAAGAGGTTGGAAATGAGGACTATATCATTAATTTAGATAAGATTAATGACTTAAAAAAAATTAGCAGAAACATTTTCGTATAAAAAGCTGAATAAGATTATTGATATAGTAAACAACACTAAAAACAATTTGCAGGGAAATGTAAATGCAGCTATGGCTTACCGCATAATGCTGCTTAAAATACAGGAGGGTTAAACATGGTAACTGTTGTAGGAGTACGGTTTAAAAAAGCAGGTAAGATTTATTATTTTGCTCCTGGTGAAATAAGTATACAAACTGGAGACGATGTAATTGTTGAAACGGCTAGGGAAATGGAATTGGGAAATGCGGTTATAGGACCTAAGGATGTAGAAGACGATAAAATAGTTCCACCACTGAAAGGTGTAATAAGAAAAGCCACAGATGATGATAGAGAAAAGTATTTAGATAATAAAACTAGGCAAAAAGAAACTTTAATTCTTAGTAATGAAAAAATAAAAAAACATAAATTAGTTATGAAGCTAATAGATGCTGAGTATACATTCGATAACAATAAGATAATATTTTATTTTAAAGCGGGAAGGAAGGATATATAATTGAGACTCGTTAAGGATTTAGCATCTATTCCAAGGTCTTTGAATCGAACTTAGACAGATTGGTGTAAGAGATGAAGCTAAGATGATAGGGGGACTTGGGCCTTGTGGCAGACCAATGTGTTGCGCTACTCATTTAGGTGATTTTGCTCCGGTTTCAATAAAGATGGCAAAAGAACAAAATTTATCACTAAATCCAACTAAGATATCTGGAATTTGTGGAAGGCTTATGTGTTGTCTTAACTACGAGCAATCCACTTATGAAGATATTAGAAAACGGCTTCCTAAAGTAGGCTCTATTGTTAAAACCGAAGAATATGGAAATGTAGAGGTAGTATCAAATAGTGTAGTAAAGGAAATGGTAAAAGTTAGAGTCAAGGCAGAAGATGGAGAAGAAATAATTAAAGAAGCTTCAATAAATAATAACCTTATATTGGTATCGGGTTCATACAGAAGGAGCTATAGATGAATCTGAAATTAAGCTTGAGATAGAACATATGAAGATGATAAAATAATTAAAGAGTTATTTAAAAACGACTAGGAGGATAGTGATGAAATCAACTCTTAAAATTTGCAATATGAAAACTTTAACGGATGTTAGTATAGTTAGAAATACTATATCCAACAATGAGGGAGTTGTTGCCTGTCAGATAAGCAGAGAAAAAGGAGAGGTTGAAATTGTCTATGACAGCTATTTTCTAAATCTAGATAAGGTCATTGAAGCTTTAGAAGTAATGGGCTTTGCTGTTATATAAAATCAACTTTTAAAATTCAATAAAACGTGATACAATTGTTTAGGGTAAACTTGTCCCAAAAATGCTTTAAGGAGGTGTATTTGAATGGCATATAAAATTACTGATTCTTGTGTGAGCTGTGGAGCATGCGCTTCTGAATGTCCAGTTAGCGCTATTAGCCAAGGCGATACTCAATTTGTTATAGATGCTGATACTTGCATTGATTGTGGAAATTGCGCTAATGTTTGTCCCGTTGGAGCTCCAGTTCAAGAATAATTTTAAAATATTTTTTAAAAAGTCCGCTTTATGCGGACTTTTTATTTTCTAATATATAAATATAAATAAACTTTCAACGATAATATAATTATAAGTATTTTTTTTGTTTTAGCTATCAACATAATAAAATCTGTACATATGCAATTTTTTGTTGTAGTTGAGTATATAGTTTAACCAATTGGATTTAAGGAGGAAAAAATTTTGGAGGGTATTATATTTATAATAATAAGTATTGGTGCAGTTATACTTGGATATTCAGTAGATGGTGGAGGTATAGCAGGACTTGGAAAACTTGCACCAGCCATTATTATTTTTGGTGGTACAATAGGCGCGGTTGGAGCATCATTCCCAGTATCTGATTTGAAAAAATTGGGATCTATTTTAAAAGTCGCATTTTCGAAACGTAAAATAGACACACCTAACTTAGTTAAGTATTTTAAACAAATTGCATTTAAAACTAGAAAAGAAGGATTATTAAGTATAGAAGAAATGATTTCTGGTGATGATATAGATCCATTTATAAAAAAAGGATTGCAAATGGTAGTGGATGGTATTGAACCTCAAACTGTTAGGGAAACACTTGAATTAAATGCTGATCTCATAGACGAAAGGCACAAGATAGGTATATCTATTTTTGACGCCGCAGGAGGATATGCACCAACTATTGGTGTTGTTGGTACTGTTGCAAGTCTTATTGTAGTACTTGGTAATCTTAGTGGAGATACGTCGGCATTGGGAGCTGCGATATCTAGTGCTTTCATAGCAACACTTTATGGTATATCTTCAGCTAATCTGATTTATTTACCTATAGGAAATAAACTTAAAAGATATAATCAAATTGAAATGGATGAAAAAAACTTAATAACTCAAGCAATAATATGTATTCAAGAGGGTGTAAATCCCAATACTCTAGAAGAAAAGCTTAAAGGATTTTTGGATAAAAAACAGCTGGAGATATATGATAAAAAAGAGGATGATAGCGAGAGTGAGGAATCATGAGGAAGAAAAAACCTGAAAAAGAAGCTAACTCCGAAAGATGGCTTCTTACATATTCTGATCTAGTAACACTACTTATGGCATTTTTTATAGTTATGTACGCATCTAGTTCATTAAACACTTCTAAGTTTGAAAAAGTAGCGCAGTCTCTTAGAGAGGGATTTAATAGTGGAGCAGGACAAAGTATTATTGGTAATGTGGATGCTGTAAGTACAAAAAGCACACCAAGTTACATTGATGCTCAAAGTGCTCAGCAGCAAAATGATAGCACTGCACAGACTGAACAGAATAAATTAGCGCAGGTAAAAAAACTTATAGATCAGTACATCAAAAAAATGGTATGACAGGGAGTGTTGGTACTGAAATTGAAGAGAAAGGTTTGGTAGTTAGTTTTCAGGAAGCTTCTTTCTTTGATTCTGGAAAAGCCGATATAAAACCTGAATTTTTAGGAAAGATAGTTGGAATAGGGAGCATGCTAAACACTATTGACAATTATGTAAGAGTTGAAGGAAATACAGATAATGTTCCTATAAAAAACTCACAATATGTGGACAACCTCGCATTGTCTAGCGATAGAGCTAATAATGTTGTTAGGTTATTACAAGATCAATCACACATAACGCCTGCAAGATTGTCATCAACAGGATATGGGGAGAGTAGACCAATTGCTGATAATAATACTGATGCAGGAAGAGCAAAGAATAGAAGAGTTGACATAGTAGTTATTGATAGTAAATATAGTGCTACGGAAAGCAACGCAGGGAAATAGCCTTATGTGATTATATAAGGCTATTTTTATTGCCTGTTATCTAAGCTATAGTACATATCTAAACTGATTTGTGATATATTAATATTATAATTAGGGCAGTATGAGACAAAGTAGACTAGCATAATAACTAGCTATTTTTTTTCAATATGTAAATAATATGAAGAGGTGGGTTGAAAATGGAGCTAGTGCAGGAAGATGAAACGTTAGATGATTTACAACTTGGTGGTATTAATATAATACAAAAAAAAGATGCTTTTAGATTTGGAATAGATGCGGTGCTTTTGGCCAATTTTGCAAAGATTAAAAAAGGAATCAGGGTGGTGGACTTATGTACTGGTGGTGGAATCATTCCATTTTTACTTGCAGGTAAAACAGAGGCTACAAGTATTGTTGGTATTGAAATACAGGAAGATATGGTTAAAAATGGCTGATAGATCATTAAAGTTAAATGAATTAGAAGATAAAATTGAATTTTTACATGGAGATATAAAGGATATGAAGCTTATAAAAGGGTTACCTAAGGCGGATGTAGTAACAGTAAATCCACCCTATAAGCTTAAAAACTCAGGTATTATAAACCCAAATAATAAAAATGCAATAGCTAGACATGAGATATGTTGCACACTTGAAGATGTTATAATAGCAGCTAGGAGCATCCTTAAGGACAATGGAAGAATGTACATGGTACATAGACCAGAAAGACTGGCGGATATATTTTGTGCTATGAGAAAGCATAAAATGGAGCCAAAAAGCGTGCAGATGGTGTATCCTAGCTTAAATAAAGCACCTAATATCATACTGGTAGAGGGGCATAAAGATGGAGGTGCATTTTTAAAGTGGGAGGAACCTATATATGTACATAACGAAGATGGAAGTTATACGGAGAAGATAGATAGAATTTATGGCAGGGTGAAATAGATAATCTAGAATAGAGGAGCTTTGAAAATGGCAGGAAAATTATATTTAGTAGGAACACCAATAGGAAATCTTAAGGATATTACATTAAGAGCACTAGAAACCATTAAAGAATGTGATATTGTTGCAGCTGAAGATACAAGACACACTCTTAAATTGTTAAACCATTTTGATATTAAGAAAACAATGATAAGTTATCAAAAGTTTAACGAAAATGACAAATCAAATGATATTATAGAGAAAATAGAAAGTGGCAAAACCATTGCGCTAGTTACGGATGCTGGCATGCCTGGAATATCAGATCCAGGAAGTGTAATAATAAAAAGGTGTATTGAAAGGAAAATAGACTTTGAAATTATTCCGGGGGCAACAGCACTAGTAACAGGGCTTGTTTATTCAGGACTAGATTCAAGCAAATTCGTATTTAGAGGTTTCTTGCCAAGAGAAAATAAAGATAGGCATAAAGTACTTCAGGAAATAAAAAATTATAGAGATACAATTATAATTTATGAAGCACCACATAGGCTAAAAACCACGCTAAATTTCCTATTAGAGGAACTTGGGGACAGAAATATTTCAATATGTAAGGAATTAACGAAATTATATGAAAATATAAACAGAGGAAGTCTATCTGAAGTTGTAAAATATTATGAGGAAAATGAGCCTCGGGGAGAATATGTACTTGTAATAGCTGGTAAAAGTGATGAAGCAATTGAGGAAGAAAAAAAATCAGTATGGGTAGGATTAGATATCGAAGAGCATATAAAAAAGTATATGGATGAAGGTGTTTCTAAAAAAGAGGCAATAAAAATGGTAGCTAAAGATAGAAAGGTACCAAAAAATGAGATTTACAAACATTCAATAAAATGATAACGAGGCATAATATGATTTTATATACAGATCATGGATAAAATATTCGTATGAGAATAAGTATATTAAAGTATGCGAGAAAAATTTTATCGAATTGATACTATACTAAGGCTAAAAAAGAAAATCGTGTAATAAATAATTATTTCAAGGATATATGGCAGTTGTGTTCAAATCATGTTTAATGTTATAGTAGTAGACATTGCGCAGAAAAAGATAGCAATTAAAGATAATCCACATATAAACTGAAATATAGATATTATACAAGGTATGGTTCAGGTTAACACACTTAATGATCAGATAGGAAGTAAATAATGACAAGAATACTATGGCAAAAGCACAGGAAGATGTAAAGACAGAGCAGAACATTTACAATAAGACAATGAAAGTTATGTACACTCGAGGAAGCACAGGCTACTTAGATATTTTATTGGATTCTAAAGGTTTGAGCGCTTTATATCAAAGGTGGTTAAGCAAATAACTGAAAGTGATAATAAGACAATTTCTGAATTAAATGATAGGACAAACGCGATAAAACAGAAAAAAGATGCTGTTGAAGCAGAAAAACAAAAACTTGTTTCTTTGAAAGTAGATGCTCAAAAACAAATTAATTCTACGAAGATGGGAGTGGTCCACAGCATGTTGGAATGTACATAGGTGGGGGACTTATGATAAATGCTCCTCACACTGGTGATGTGGTTAAAATAGCCCCTCTTGAAGCTGGGTATGCTGGTGCAAGAAGAGTTAGATAACCACACAAGATAAAAGTTAAAAATGACAAACAAAATATTCCATAATTGTTGAAAATATTTTGAAGTATAAGTGGCTTTATGTAAACAAATCTATTTATATTTCTTTTTTATTGATTTTTTTCTGTGTTAGCAGAAAAAACTTCATTACCTCTTAACTATAAAGTTGAGAGTGGATTTATTATTACTTTGAAACACCCTAAAATTTATAGTATATGCCATGTATTGGTCGAAATCGGTAACATGGAAGAGATAATGCATTTAGATTTATGGGAATTACACATAGAAGATATATATAGGGGGAAACTTTACTTGAGGATACGTGGAATTTAGTGTATAATAAAATAAATTGTTACAAATTATGAGAATTACCAAATCATATTGCACAAAATAGTCAGGGAGATGATATTTTGCATAAAAAAGTTTTATCTGCGGTTATGGCTTTTGGGTTAGTATTGGCTACAGGTGTTCAAGTTATGGCAGACCCAGCACTAGATAATCAAATAAATAGCTCAAAAAGCAAGTATGATCAAAGTCAAAGCACTTTATCAGCAGCAGAAAGAAAATACAATGACATAAAAGTCAAAGTTCAAACATTAGACGAAAAAATATCACAAAATATGAATGACATAGATGGCATTAATCAAAAGATGGACAAGCTACAAGTTGACATGGTTACAACACAGGCAAGTGTGAGTAAAGCAGAAAGTGACATAAATGGTCAGCAAGATAAATACAATAAAATGATGAAAGCTACATATGCAAATGAAAGCAATGGTGGGTATCTAAATATTCTTTTGGATTCTAAGGGGTTAAACGATTTCATTTCAAAAGTTGAGATTATAAAAAAACTAACGGAATATGACAATAAGGTAGTAGCAGATTTAAAACAAAGGAAAGAAGAAGTACAGGGTAAAAAAGATTCACTGGTGAGTGATGAAGCGAATTTAAGTGTATTAAAGAATCAAAGTCAGAAGCAATTAGCTGATTTAACTAATCAGAAGGTACAAATCACGCCTTTGGTAGCACAGGCTGAAAAAGAGCAACAGGCAGCTATAGATTCGTCTTCAACTTATAAGGCACAGGTTGATGTATTAAATAAAAAATCACAGGATATGAGGGCAGCAGCCATAGTAACACTCGCAGCGCAAACAGCACAAGATGCAAAACCTACTGTTAGTATTAATAGAGGTGGCACATCATATGCAGGAAGTAATTCTGTAATTAGTTATGCATCACAATTTATTGGACTACCGTATGTATATGGTGGAACAACTCCTGCAGGATTTGATTGTTCAGGTTTTGTACAGTATGTATATGCTCATAATGGTGTCTCATTGGGTAGGACAACTTATGATCAAATAACGGATGGGGTTCCAGTAACCGGGGCTTTACAACCTGGGGATTTAGTATTCTTTGGTAGTGCAACTGCTCCACATCATGTTGGTATTTATGTTGGTAATGGACAAATGCTTGATTCTCCGGAAACAGGAGAAAGTATAGGAATACATAATCTATATAGTGATTATTCAGCCGCTAGAAGAGTGCAATAAAAAGAAAGCTGCTTTACTGTAGAAAATGTTTCTACAGTAAAGCAGCTTTCTTTAATGTTATATTATTTTTCAGACTTTAATATTTCTAAACAGTTTTTACATATATTTTTACCTTTGTAGTTAACAACATCTCTTGCGTCACCACAGAAGATACATGCTGGCTCATATTTCTTTAATATGATTTCTTCACCATCTACATAAATTTCCAAAGCATCTTTTTCTGCGATACTTAAAGTTCTTCTTAATTCTATTGGAATAACTATTCTTCCAAGTTCATCCACTTTTCTTACTACACCTGTTGATTTCATTTTACATTCCTCCTTAAATTACATTGTTCGACAAATTACACAATTAAATAATATCAAAGTTTACAGATAAAGTCAATGTTTTTTTTTATAATTCATTACAATTATCTTATAAAATTCCACCTAAAGCCAATATACTACCAAATAATAGAAATGTCAATTAATTCACATAATATATGTTTTGTATAAGATGGCTATATATCTAGGTTTCTGTGTAAGTATATAGAAAATTAACGATTTATTTAAAAGTACGATAACTGTTAAACGAAAGTAATATTATGTATATTTAAAATTAAATTGTCGAAAACATGTTTAAGAGATTGCAATATTATAATAAATGAATGAAGTCTTTCATAAAATTCTACAGCTTATAAGTTATTTGAACAAGTTATCAACATATTAATTGTGGATAATGTGGATAAAAAAAATAGTGACTTTATAAACAGTGATAAATCAACGGAGGGAGTAATTTATACACTTATGCACAGATTCTGTGGACAAAAACTTTAAAACTGTGGACAAGTATGGCTAATGTGGATAACTTTTTAAATAAAAGCCATTTTAACTTAAAAATTTCACTTGTCATAATTTTAAATACAGTTGGATTATAAAAAAATATATTCATATATATATTATAAAAATATATTGAATTAATAAGTAAATACTTATATTATAAGATTTGGTGTTACAATATAGTGTATGTAATAAATGAGGTAGAATTTACGTTTTTAAAAAACGAAGAATATTTTAGAAGGTGATTATTAAATGGAAATCTATATGGATAATAGCGCAACTACTAGACCGTATAAAGAGGTAATAAATGAGATGGTTAATGTTATGGAGAATTGTTATGGTAATCCTTCATCTGCATATAGCTTAGGGCTAAAGGCTGAAAAAAAATGCAATGAAGCTCGAAATGCAATAGCAAAGACTATAAACGCTACTAAAGAGGAAATAATATTTACTTCGGGTGGCAGTGAGAGCAATAATTTCCTATTAAAAGGCTTTGCAAGGAGTGGAAGCCATGTCATAACTACAAAGATGGAACATCCAAGTATAATTAACACATGTGAAGAACTTGAGAGGGAAGGAGTAATAGTAACATATTTGGATGTGGATGATAAAGGACATGTTGATTTAAAACAGCTAGCAAATTCTATTACAAAAGAAACAGAAATAGTAAGTATTATGCATGTTAACAATGAATTTGGAGTGGTACAAGACTTATGTAAGATTGGTAAGATAATTAAAGAAAAAAGCAGTAGAGCAAAATTTCATGTTGATGCAGTACAGAGTTATGGTAAACTTCTTATAGATGTTCGTAAATTTAATATTGACCTACTGTCAGCAAGTGGACATAAGATTCATGGTCCTAGGGGAATAGGGTTTGCATATGTTAAGAAAAGTTTAGAACCTAAGGCACTTATAAATGGTGGCGGTCAAGAAGGAAACTACAGATCAGGAACAGAGAACCTTGCGGGAATTAGTGGCATGGCAAAAGCTGCTAACATAATGTATAGTAATATAGATGAAAATTACAAAAAGGTAAGTAGTATAAAAAAATATTTTATAGATAAACTTAAATGTATTGATGATATAAGAATAAATAGTGAAACTGGTGAGGATTACATTCCACATATACTTAATGTTTCATTTAGAGGCGTGAGAGCAGAGGTATTACTTCATCTTCTTGAGGAAAAAAATATTTATGTTTCAAATGGGTCGGCTTGTTCTTCTAAGAAAAACAAAATGAGTTATGTACTAAAATCAATAGGATTAAATTCTAGGGAGATAGAAGGAGCAATAAGGTTCAGCTTTAATGAGGATAATTCCATTGAAGAAGTTAATTATACAATAGAGAATTTAAATAAGAGTTTACAAATGTTAAGGAGATTAAAAAGATGAAAAAATTAGTGCTTGTAAAGTACGCTGCGGAAATATTTTTAAAGGGCCTAAATAAGAACAAATTTGAAAAAAAATTGATGAATAACATGAAAAAGGCATTGATTGGTTTAGAGTTTGAATTTATAGTTGATCAAGGCAGATGTTTTATATATTCAGAAAATTTAGATGAACTGGTAAATAGACTTAAGAAAGTATTTGGAATTGCAGAAGTATGTATAGTATCAGAAATTGAAACAGATATAGAAAATATAAAGCTAGAAGCTCTTAAAGCACTTAATGAAAGTGGAGCAAAGACATTTAAGGTTGAAACAAATAGAGCAAACAAAAATTTCCCAATTAGTTCTATGGAAGTAAACAGAACAGTGGGTTCATATATATTAGACAATTCAGAAGGTTTTTCAGTGGATGTTAGAACACCGGAGTGTAGAGTCAATATAGAAATCAGAAGTAAAACTTATATATATTCCAAAAGGATAAAAGGAATAGGTGGAATGCCATATGGAACTAATGGAAAAACACTTTTAATGCTTTCAGGAGGAATAGATTCCCCTGTGGCAGGATATATGATGGCCAGACGTGGAGTTGACCTTAGATGTGTATATTATCACAGTCATCCATATACAAGTGAGAGAGCAAAAGAGAAAGTAAAAGAACTAGCAAGAATTCTTAAAGGATATACTGGAGATATTACTCTTTATGTTGTTCCATTTACGGCCATACAGATGGATATAATGGATAAATGTAGAGAAGATGAGCTTACCATTATTATGAGAAGGTTTATGATGAGAGTAGCATGTAAAATTGCAGATAAATATGGAATTCAGTCAGTAACCACAGGTGAAAGCATGGGTCAAGTAGCAAGTCAGACCATGGAAGGTCTTGTTGTTAGTGATGATGTAGCAGATAGACCAGCATTTAGACCACTGATTGGTTTCGATAAAATAGATATTATTGATATAGCAAGAAAGATAGGAACTTACGGTACATCTATTTTACCTTATGAAGATTGTTGTACAATATTTGTAGCTAAACATCCAAAGACTAAACCTGTTTTAAGTGAAATAATTAAGGCGGAAAGTGTAATGGAAATAGACAGACTTGTGGATGAAGCGGTAGAAAGCATGGAAACCTTTCGAGAAACAGTTAAGAGTTAAGAGTTAAAAGTTAAGAGTTAAGGAAATTTTGCCTTAGGGCAAAATAATATAATGTTTATGTACGTTCTCTTATAAAATAAAAAAAAGTGG
>CAVRYJ010000017.1:0-3968 GCA_963725425.1 uncultured Clostridiaceae bacterium | reverse complement strand
TGTTATGAGTCATTCAAAATTACAGGGGTTTAGCCAAGAAACACGACAGTGTGCAGAAAAATAATTATCACCATGAAGACAAGCATCATGGTGATAATTATTTTTACTGTTTTAGTAAGGATGAGGTATCTTTTTTCTCATTTTAAGTTTAGGTGCGATAGCTTTCAGCGCACAAGCAACAGTTATTCCATCTACTTCACCAAGCACACTAACTAATTTTTCAGTATTCCAAAAAGATCTGATGGGTGTACAATATGACATCCTGCTCCAAAATCAGGGATACAAGCAAAATATCCAAGGCGTGATTCTCCGAATATAACCATTATCCCCGATCTACTTTCTATTCTCATCTCATAATGACTTCCATGATTTATTAAGTTAACAATCAAACCAGACCACTCTTCTATGCCATTATCAGTTTTCATGCTACATTCAAAATTCATTTCTATTCAGCCTCCTACGAAATTTGATAATTAAGTTTTTCATGTACTTTTTTTAAAGTTTCTTCTGAAATTATTGTTTCTCTAATTTTAAAAGTGGACAGTAATCCACCATAACAGAGTTGATTTATACGTCTTGGTACACCAGAAGTTACACTATGGATAAAATTGAAACATTTCTCATCAATTATTGGGACTTTCGCCCCAGCAAGAGTTAGCTGGTTGTTTATATATTCTTTTGTTTCGTTCAAACTTAATCCCGCACAATCGAGGAAAAGAAATATTCTCTGTTTTAAAGGTTGATTAACACCAATATTTAGTTGATTTCTTAAAGAGGGCATACCTGATAAAATAAGAGAAAAATTGTTCCCCTCATCATAAAAACTTCTTAATTCATCAAAAATTGGCATAGAAAGTGTGTGTGCTTCATCGATTATAATAGTATTGAATTTGCCCAGCGCATTTTGTTCGTCAAAGAAATTTATAAGTTGAAGTTTTATATCATCAGCATTATATGGCGGCTTTAAACCAACCTTTATTGCAAGAGTTTTATACAGTGCTTTTTTATTTGGATTAGATAATTCTATGCCTGCAACTCTGAACTGTGATGGATCTAAACCATTTACTGCATAAAATATAAGTGAGCTCTTTCCTGTTCCAGCTGCACCAGTAATACATACAATTTGCCTTGACATAAAAGCTGAAGACAAAAGGTCTATATTATCATTGAACCGTTCGTATTTAAAATATGATTTTGAACGTTCTAAAAAAGGAATATAGCTTAATTTGAAATTTTGACATATAGAACTATTTATTGCACTCATATTTAGCGCCTCCGGCTTCAGTTATAGAATTGATTTGTTGTTCATATTGCTTTTTTATCTCGGAGAGATAGTATAGGAAATTGCGATTAAAGTCTGGGGATTTCTCTTTAATATCATCAAGTATTGATATTAAAATATCCTTGTTAAATTCTTTGAATGTTTTCCAAAGATCATAAAGTTTGCTTTTTTCCGTAAATGTTATATTGTCTATTGAAAGTTTATCAACAACTATGGAAATAAACTCACCTTTATCAATTACAATTTCTTTATCTTTTGGCGCTCTAAATATTCCTGTATCTTTATTTTTAGGAGCTTTTCCTTGGCTTATATGCGAAGCATCTTGGGTATTATATTTAGAGATGTGCTGTGCAACCTGACTTTTAAGATATTCTTGATAGTTACTTTTTATATTCTCAAGATATTCTTTAGCTATATCTGATTCCACTTGTGGATCTTCTTCTAAAGGTCTGACACTTTTATGTTTTGTATTATTGAGGTCAATTATTTTAGCAACGCCATAATACTTGTCATTATAATAGGTATGAAGAATTTCAAGATGGAATGGATTATATCGTATTTCGATTTTCTTCATAACTAAGGATGCGTCGGCTTCATAGGTATTACCATTAAAGGATATTACACCATATTTAGATACACTTCTTTCAGAACAATGCATGAAAATTTCATTAAGTTGAACAGGCGATAAGTATCTCAATTTGGTACCTTCAGTCAAAGATTTATTCCATTTTTCAATAGGTGTCATCCCAATACCGTTATGAAGCTTTTCGTGATACTCATATTTAAGCCACGCTTGTAGCATGTCATTTAATTCTATTATATTTGAAATTTTATTTTTTCTAATCTCAGACATAAAAGAACTTTGAACATATCTCCAATATTTTTCTATTTTCCCTTTCCCAGATGGATGGTATGGAGTTGCATATTTTAAAGTTATACCTAGCTTTGCACATATTATTTTAAATTGTGCTGAGATATATACTTTTCCATTATCGACATACAAACTTTTTGGAGAACCAAATTTAATAACGGCCTTTTGGAGACAATCTTCAAGTCTTGTTAGCGTAGCGTCAAAATAGAATTGACAGTGTAATATACGCCTACTGTGATCATCAATAAAGCCTATGAGATAAACTAGCCGGCTTTCGCCGTTCTTATCCGTTAAATAGCAGGCTTCCATAATATCACTTTGCCACATTTTATTGATACACTCTTTTTCATGTTTTATATATACTCTATGATCCTTAGTGAGATTTTTTCTGGTATAACCATAATTGTTTAATAGTCTATTTACTGTACGGAGTTTCAAAAGCCTTTTTCAATTTTCTTAGCAAGTTCCAGCATTACAATAATTTTTAATGCAGACCTTGTTGGAAGTTCTTCTTTAAGTTTCATTATTTCATCAATAAGCTCCTGTGGTATAGCTGGATGTGTACCTTTACTTGATTTAATTTTAGGTTTTAATCCATCGAATCCAAATTTTTTGTAGGATGAGTAAAATTTGTATAGAGTTCTGTATGAGTAAGTTATTATTTTTTTGTTTACTACATCATTAAACTGTTGATGCGAAAGTTTTTTAGCTGTTTTGTCTACAAAACCTTTGTTTGCTTCAAGCATGGGTGTAATTACTTGTAACTTAAAAAAAGCAATTGCATCCTCGTCTTTAATATTTCCAACCATTATAAAAAGCACCTCCTATTAGCTTTGATGCATCAATCATAAAATATGGGAGCTTGTCCTGTAAATTCAGAATTTCTTGCTTTTTTTAGGAATATCAAACTAAGAAACAGTCGGATAATATTTGATAAAATTAGAATGACAAAGGAAGGAAAAAAATAAAACGAATATTGTATGATAAATTCGAATTATGGGTAATTCGCACTAAAATAAAAAAGTGGACAATATATATCTCGTGGAAATTATCGTAAAAATTTGAAAATTAGGTTTAGTGAAGATAGACTCGCATCTAGGAGCACTCCGTACTCAAAACAAATTGAAGCTGTCTTAATTAGTAGATAGATTTGTTTAAACTTTAGTTTTATTTTTAAATAATCTGAAAAGCTAATAACTTCAATATTATTATTTAGGATTTCTGTAAACCTACTGTTCAGTAAAGCCGATAGGCTCCTACTCATGCAACTTCTTTCTACATTAGAACAAGAACGTATTAGAATATCTTCACAATCAATAGTATCTGCTGAGTCATCTGCGTATTGAAAAACATACTCACCTTCTTTCACGTTATTACTGATAAATTCAATTAGTCCGGTATCAACTTTGTTATATTTAATAATATTTGAAGGAAATAAGCTGATATAAAACCTTTCTCCATTGCTTTTTCTCCAAAGCATTGTCTGGATTTTTATTTTCTTGTATCTTATGACACCGTCCAACAGAAAGAATAATCCTCTTTTAAAAGTACCATTCTTCTTCAATTTATCTGACTTAGGAATACCAAGGTTCTTCCGAACAAAAACCTTATCAACATAATTACAATAATCATTAATATTGGTATTGATTTCCTTATTGATTTGTATTATGATGTTTATAGGTTTTTTACACGTACTTAAAGCCTAGACAAAAAGCACAAATGGTATACACTACCAAATGTGCTTTTTGCTTTTTTTATTCCTGTGATTTTTAATGACTAAAAATCAGTATTTACTGAAATCATTCTTGACCTATA
>CAVRYJ010000016.1:0-19875 GCA_963725425.1 uncultured Clostridiaceae bacterium | reverse complement strand
AAATGATTTTGAATAATGGGGTTGTATCAAAACGCTGGAACATCAGCGTATGATGCGCTCCCCAGGGTTTAACATCATGTGCTTTATTTGCCCATTGTTATACATGATGTTTGTCAAACACATATCATAATTCTTTTTGATCCCATAGTTATACATTTATGCTGCAATTTAATTGCGATATACAAGATGATTTAAGAGGCATCTGAATCGTAATTTATAATGTAGAAAGGAATACTAAAAATTATTTTCTATGGATATATAAGCTAATTA
The DNA here is from genome assembly GCA_963725425.1 of uncultured Clostridiaceae bacterium. Lineage (GTDB taxonomy): Bacteria > Bacillota > Clostridia > Clostridiales > Clostridiaceae > Clostridium_I. Next base: position 19,605 of record CAVRYJ010000016.1, on the reverse strand, counting down.
AGTATAATTTTTAAAAATATGAAATTAAAGAAGGATTAAAAGACATAAAAAAACTATATGATGGTCAGCTAAATTAGTTTTGAAAGGCGAATTATATGTACGCCTTTTTTATTTGTTTTGTATTTCTATATTTTTTATAAGGTTGATTAATACTTCCGGATATCTTAATAACATGGTAATACTTCTTGTTGTATAATATACTAAAAAATACGCCCATGAAATCCAATTGAAATTTTCCATACTTGATTTAAAAATGAATTTGGATACCAAAATTCTTATTAGTATTATCACTATCCAACTAACTATATATTTGTAAGTATGTCTTATGTAATATTTACCCTTATCAATTTTTATCAACTTCATATTTCCTAGTATTATGCCGGCTATTACTGCTATTACTACAAGAACAATTAATTCGGAAATTTCAGTTGCTTGAATTGTAACGTCTTTAAAATTATCATAGAATTCATAAAGCATAATTATAGGTAAGGCTATAAATGTTTTTATACCAACTTCCTTTGATTTTAAACCTTTAAACATTATCAATAAAATTAGTAATATTTCCCACACATGCATTTCCTCCAATACTATTATCTTAAATTTCTAATTTGTAAAAGACTTGATTTACAATTTTTTTATCTATTAGACTTAGAGTATTGAATTCCAATCAATGGATGGTAGATTCTCAAGTTCATAGGAAAGTAAATCAGCAATTGTAAATGTACTTAACACTTTTTTATATTGATTTTCTGCTTCTTTAAAAACAAAAACTACTTTATCTGAATCATTATTAAAATGTTCCAAATTCTTTATTATCACGTTCTCTCCAAGATTATTGAGTTTTAAAAAGGATGAATTCCCTCCAATAGCTTCAAAAATATCAAGGAATGTAATTTCATTTGTACTCTTATTTAAAGATATTCCACCAGTTTTGCTTGCGCTAGATTTTACGATTTTTGCAATGACCAATTTTTGAATGATTTTTCTTAAATATGAATCGGAAACGTCTAAAATTTTACTTAATACATTGCTTTTCAATGGCTGATTATCAGTTTGTCTAGCTAATACAGCAATAACGTATATTGCCTGCTCTACACCAATTGTAATTTGCATTTTTAATTCCCCTTTTCTATTTCTCATCTATAGACATTATATATCTATAGAAACTGAAATCATTAATTTATATGATTTCAAATATACTGGATGTAGCGCCAACATTTCCGACAAAACCCACTCTAAGCCTTTTATAGATTATTAATATTCAATGGTCTCAAAAGATATTAACATTCTTTTTTTTAGGGATTGACAAAAGTAATTAATATCAGTATGATTAAAGACAAAGAGAGTCTGTATTATCTTTTAAGGAGGTTATACTATGAAATATACAAAAGCGACAAACTATGCACTGCATATTGTCGCGTATATGATTAAATATGATAAAAATGATAATTTGAGTTTACATCCATTAGCAAAACACTTGAATATGTCTGCTACCTATCTTTCAAAAATTTTAACGCAATTAGTAAAGGCTGATATAATTCAGTCAACTCCGGGTGTGAATGGTGGTTATACTTTGCGTAAAAAGAAAGAGGACATTTCATTTATGGATGTAATTAATGCAACTGAAGGAACTGGAGCGTTATTTACTTGTGACTCACAAGAGGACGACAAGTGTCATATTTTTAAAGTAATGGCAGAAGCAGAAAATATTATGGAGACATATCTGCAAAATAAAAAGCTATATGAAGGATTCCCAAGTACAACAACCAATGGAATATGTGAGGAATAATCCTTACATATATACTTAATAAATATATAATGTTTTATATTTTAATTAAGTATATTAAGAGTCTTTAATATATACAATAAAAATAACAAATAAATCATTTTATCAAGAGGAGGACAAATATGAAAAAACATCAACACAATTTAAAAGAAATGCAACAACAATTAGCAACAACAATAGAGTATTTAGACAATCCTGAAAGAATAAAGGCCTTTCCACCAAAAGAACTATTGCAAATGCTCCCTATTAAAAAAACTGATAATATTTTAGATTTAGGTGCAGGTACAGGATATTTAGCAATTACTGCAGCTCAAATGGTTGATGGATTAGTTTATGCACTAGATATGAATCCTAATATGGTTACGATTATAGAGTCTAAGGCTCAAGATGAAAACATTACAAATATTCAGTTGGTTAAAGGAAGTATTGATGATATTCCTCTATCAGATAATTCAATTGATATTGTACTAGCTTCATTAGTTTTACATGAAGTTAACCCGTTATCTAAGACGCTACAGCAAATTAAACGTGTTCTTAAAGAAGGTGGATATTTTCTATGTGTCGAATTTGAAAAAACAGAAAGTGATACTGATGGCCCCCCAATGCACATAAGAATTCCTTCATCGATTATGGAAGAGGAATTGATAAATGCTGGATTTAGTATAATACAAAAATTATTTCCAAGTGATCTTTTATATATCTTTATTGTTAAAGTGTAATTTTCACATATTTAAGGTGCTAATTATAGAACAAAAGGATGGATAAAAATGTCAAATGAATTATTTATAACTATGGCTGGTACAGGGCGCGTTAACCCTACTATATTTCTAGTCAAAGAATTAATTAATAGAGGAGAAAATGTCACCTATATTTCTATTGAGCAATTTAGAGAAAAAATAGAAAAGACAGGAGCTAAATTTAAAGGCATTATTATTGAAAAAGATAAAGTTACCCCTGAGATATTGAAGCAGTCAGTAGTTAATATTCTTTCAGACAATAATTTTAAAATAAACAGTAAAAAGATTGGGAAATCACTCAGAGAAGCAGGTGGTTTTAAAAATGGTGTTAATGAGATACTAAATTTATATGCACATATGAATAAGTAAGTTACATATCAGAGCAGATAAAAGTGAATCCTAACGAAATTGAACTCTATGCACAGAGAGAAAATACACGCTTAGAACATCTACAGGAAATTAGAGAGTTATATGGATATAGTTATTATTCTGATAATAACTATGATGACTTAACTAATTATTTAATACCTTTTGCCATGGAAAATGACAATATTATTAACCTCATCAAACTTGCAATTGGACAATTGAAGAAACAAAAGTTTATCCTTCCAGGTATAACAACTATTGAAAAAATAGTCAGTGAAGCTAGAGATATCGCAGATCAAACAGTTATTAAACTTATAAATGATTGTTTAGCAAAGGAACAAAAGTTTAAGCTTGATTTATTAATAAAAGCTGAATCAGAAGAATCCAAAACTAAACTAGGATGGCTTAAAGAAGACCCAGGACATTCTTCTCCTAAAGCTTTTGCTGAGGTTATAGATAGATTAGAAGAAATACGAAAGTTAGATCTCAATATAAATGTTCAGGGAGTTCATCCTAACAGAGTACGTCAACTACCAAGGCTTGGTTCAAAATACGAGCCTTTTTCATTTAGAAGATTTGATGAAGATAAACGCTACGCAATACTATCCTTATATCTTTTCGACCTTAGTCAAAATCTTATTGATAAAGCAATAGAAATACACGATCGGCAGATAAATATATTACTTTCAAAAGGGAGAAAAAAACAAGAAGAATTACAGAAACGAAATGGATATATGTAATGGGTATGCAGGGCATTGCATACCACAAAATAGACCAGAATACTGACTTGTTATTTTTTGATTATGCCCAATCAGAATAGTACATTAACATGATAACTTCCTCTTGATTTTTGGTCTTGATTTTTATACTGTTTTAATTTTGTACAAATGTGGTTATACTTTGTGCTGGAAGTGATGCCGTAAAGTTTCCATTAGATACACTTATGCTAGAATTTGATTCAGCCATGTTTAATGTTGCTGATGTCTGCCATGATGATACACTAGATACATTACTGTTTTGTATATTGAAGCTTTGGTTTATTGCAGATGTTCCTTGATTTATTGCAACGATAACTACTTTATTCTTTCCTGTATACGCAGATACATAGACATTTGATTGCGGATTACTTGTAGCGTCAACCCTATAATAACCAGAACCAATAAATTTTGAGAATTGGCCAAGTACATATGCTCTTTTATAAGCTGTAGCAGTGGTATTATTATATAACCCATTTTGATCACCTGATATCCACCAATATACATAGGCATTCATGTTTCCAATTGTCATACAATCATTAATTTCTTTAGCCATATTCACGCATGTGCCTGCATCATCACCCTGAAAATAGTGTTCTGTCATCCATATTTCTTTTCCTTCACTACGTGCCAAAGGATAATCTTGAATTGTAGCTCCATAGAGATGTCCTCCAATGATGGATACATAAGGAGCAGTAGTAGTATCGTTAAGCGTTGGATTTGACAAAGCTTGATTAAATCCTAGAGATTCAGGCATTATGATTTTAACAGTTTGGGATATTGTAGCACCATAACTTTTAAGAAAATCATGAAATTGCTGTGCTGTCCAAGTACATCCATCATAATCAGGCGCCCAATCTGGTTCATTTTGAAGAGAGATTGCATATAACTGTACTCCATTACTAGCAAAGTAATTTGCAAAAGTCTTTAAGTAATTTGCATAATCAGCATAGGACGTAGGCTTTAATGATGCACCATTAGTGCCTACTGTTGAATTATTAGTTTTCATTGAAGCTGGGGGTGTCCATGGAGTTGCAAAAACAATAGCTCCTCTTGCAATTGCCTTTTTTGCATTAGAAAGTTCATCTGCCCATGCACTATAGTCACCTTTATTCCAGCCTTCATTTGGAGCAATACGTACTCTCAAAATATCCAGTCCTATGTTCTTATATAGAGTATCCATACAAGAATCGTTAATAGCTCCACACCATGCACTAGATGCACCAAATCCTCTAATAAGTTGTTTTTCAGAAGATAAGTTTATTGTGGCATTACTTGTTGCTGCATTATTTGACGCTGCATTACTTGATATAGGAACACCCCAAAATGGTAAACAAGTTATAGAAAATGCCACCAAAGATAATACTATTTTTTTCACTTTATTATTCATTTTAATATCCTCCATTTCATTTTATATAATTAAGCGTTTATACTGATACCTTAGCTAATTAGCAAATTGCCAATAATCAAAATTAAATAAGTTTGCATTACTATTTCCAGTAAACTTAAAGAAAATATTATGGACACCGCTAACACTTTTTACACTACACTGTATTACTTTCCATTGCTGCTGCCCACCTGTAGGATTTACATTAAGAGTACCAATAAGCTGACCACCTACACTGTCTAGATGTATTTCTATTTGTCCGCCTACAGTTGACGCAATATTTGCTTTAAATGATGTAGCCCCATTCCCAAAGTCAGCATTTGATACAGCAAGCCAATCCCCATTATTTATGCTTGTAACATCAAGATTAATGTTACTTACCATACTTCCTGGCGCTTGGCACTTTTCCGTTGAAATACCACCATTCCAACCAATTGTTTCAGCCTCAGTTCTTACGTATGGATTAAGATTAGCAACTTGAGGTACACCTTGCATATCTTCTGTAACATTGTTTATAAGCCCATCTGGAGTGTATGAAAGTTTGTTAATCATAGGAGAACGGTATCCTTTTGTAATACCCATAGCTTTTCCTAAAGTTTGAGCGTGATATACTACATACCACTGATTATCAAATTGAAAAACAGCATGATGATTATTACCACCAACTCCAAAATATGCTCCTGGATTTTCAAGGAATGTACCCTGGTAGGTAAATGGACCCATAGGATTACTACTTGTCATATAAGCTATTTCACCTTGAGGTGGAGTTCCAGCAGGATGCGTACCAGAGAAGTTGGAACAATATGAATAGTAGTATTTACCATTGTATTTGTGTATTCCTGAATCTTCAAACATAAATGGAGAATCAATTGTAGCTGCACTTCCAACAGTATGAATCATATCACTACTTAATTTTATAACTCTTGCTGTTTTGGGATTTGCAATTTGAGCCTGTGTAGGGCTACTACCACCTGGTATACCTCCGCCAAAATATAGATAACCTGTGCCATCATCATCTACCAATACTGCTGGATCGAAAAGCCATGTAACACCATTAACTCCAGCAATACTACTAGTAATCATAGGTTGTCCCAGAGGATCTGTCCATGGTCCAATTGGACTATTTGACGTAAGCACTCCAATACTTCCTGCATTGTTTGCAAAATAAAGGAAAAATTCATCCTGACCATTTATAACTTTATGTGCTACTGCTGGAGCCCAAGAATTAGTTGCCCATTTTGCTGCACCATTTTGTCCTGCTACTGGAATTTCGCCATAATCTGTCCAATTCACCATATCTCCAGATGATATAACGGTTATTGTCTTGATATTACTATAATTGTTATCAATAATATTTCCGCTATTATCATACTCAAACGCATCGCTTGACATATAAACGTATACTCTACCGTTATAAACCATAGCAAATGGATCTGCTCCAAACTTATGTGAAATAAGCGGATTAGAATATTCAGGAATTTTCGCAAGGGCATTTGTAATTCCAGTTGATGTGGATTGTAGTGCAGATAGAACATTATTTACATTGAAACCTGACAAATTTGATTTTGTATTTGGGGTCCCTGTCCATGAATTTTTGCCCTTTTCAATAGCGTCTTTACCTACACTTGCATTTGTAGTAAACGTATTCATTGCACTGCTAGTTAATAATGTGAAAGTTAATAAAAATACACTTAATTTTTGAAACATTTTTTTTATTTGTTTCCCCCTTTTATAAATTAGTATAGTTGCTTGAAAAACCTTTTACCCATTAGGGATCAAGTCTTTTCAAGCCATATCAAAAGGATTTTCCCACTCCACGCGGAATATATATTATCTCCAAATAACAAATGTATGGAGGTTCCCTTATGATTGTCTACAATTAATATAATACAATTAATATTTCATTTATTATGTTATACTTTGTATTAAAAAATAAACTTTTAGCGACACAATTTTTGATAATATTGTTACATTATATTCATTTACGAGTGTGATATTAATTACACTCTAAAAAAGATTGGATTAATGCATTTTCTTGCCGAAAATGTTAGCTAATAATGATATTTTTGAAGTTGATGTATATATTCCAATAAAAAGAAAAGCAATTCAGATAATATCATCTAAATTACTTTTCTTTACTTGCATATTTTTTTATGATTTTTATGTACAAAACATAAGCAATCCCATATCAAATATTTGTTTTACATCTTGAATTTTTGAACCATACCATTCAGTTTTCCTGCTAATATAGCTTGGTTTTGAGAAGCTTTTGTTATTTCCTGTATTGCCATAGTAGATTCATTAACACTTGCTAATATTTCCTCTGAACTAGCAACGGATTCTTCAGCTGTAGCTGACACATTTTCGATTGCTTTTTTAATTTCTGATACAGTTTGATTTACTGTATTCATTGAACATCCAATATCTGAGGATATCTTATTAAATTCTAGAGCATCCTCACCATATTGATTACCTGTATCTACAGATAAAGCATAATCAGGTTTAACCGTATTATCAATAAAAATCAATACATCTTGTGCATTGCTAGAAAGATTTTCGAATGCTTCCTCAACTTTCCCAGTTACCTCTTGAATCTTTTGAACCGTATTGGATGATTGTTCAGCTAATTTTTTAACTTCATCAGCAACTACGGCGAATCCTTTACCTTGTTCTCCTGCTCTTGCTGCTTCAATAGCTGCATTAAGTGCAAGAAGATTCGTCTGTGCTGCTATATTACCTATTTGATCGGCCATTAGCTTAACTTCACTAACAACCTTTCCTTCCTCAATTGCTTTTAATATACTTTTTTGTTTCTGAGAATATAACATGTTTGCGCTACTAGCACTATTTTCAGCACCTTCTTTAATCTTTTTTGCTTTAACTTCTATATCGCTTGCAATCTTATTCCCTTTAGTCGCTCTAACTGTAACTTCTGCCACATTATCTGCAATACTTTCTGTGGTTGCATTTACTTCTTCTGTTGTGGCACTTAACTGTTCTGCTCCTAATGATACTTGTCTTACTGATTCACTAACAATATCCATTTTTGCTGATATTTCTTCTGTGGTAGCAGATAGTTCTTCACTAGTAGCAGTAATATCGTTGGCACCTTTGGATATCTCTCGGATTAAATTTTTAAGGTTTGCTATAGATTTGTTTAGTACCTTTGCTAAAATGCCTATCTCATCAGTACCATCCATATCAAGTGTTTTTGATAAATCATTTTCTCCAAGAGCTTCTGCTAAAAATACAACTTTTTTTATTCTTTTTGAAAGTGCTATAGAAATTAATAAACCTAAGGAGATTGCTAATAAAATTCCTATAATAGATACTATATAAATTATATTTAAAGAGATTCCATAAGCTGCATCACTTCTATCAAAATCAACTTTAGTGGTATTTGTAGTTAATATTAGTTCTTTATTTAAAATTGCAAGTTTATCAGCCGAAAACTTAGCGCAATTTATATCCGTTTTATTTGCAATTGGATAATTACCTTCATCAACTTGTTTAAGTAATTCATTTTCTATAATACGATACTCGTCCAATAATTTTTCGAATTGAGCAAATTGTTGTTTATCTAAAGCATTACTTATTGTTGCCTTATACGTTATAATAAGTGAATCATTTTCAGTTTCTATACTTGCAATATCATCTTTGCTTTTTGTAAATCACTTTTATTATCTGGATTAATAATTAATAATATATCTCGTTCTGATTGAATTGAATTTGATTTAAGATTATTTAGAGCATTAGAACCTAAAAATCCAACATGATAAATATTATCTCGGCTTTTATCAGCAATAGTCATATCATTGATTCCAATAAAAGCGACAATACCAATAAAAATTGAAACTACTACAAATGCTGACACTAATTTTTGAATCATTTTCAAATTATTAAACCATTTCATTAATCTTCACTCCTCGATTTTAATACACTAAAATTGTGCTGATTTTTATCGTATAAAAATATTTCTTCCACTCCCAAGTGAAATTAATAAAACTCCTTTAATAAATATATAACAATTATTATATATTTATTGTATTACCCATAATACGACTTAAATAAACAATATATGCATTGATACGACTTGAATATACTAATGTTATCGTCAATTATATATATAATCTGAAGTAAAATAATAATATTAACTATATAATAAGGACATTTTGGTAGAAAAACACTTTCTGGAAGAACTTTATTGCATCAAATATGGGTTTTAAATATGACGTTACCAATACCCAAAAGAAAAGATTGCTCATGGTGGAACAACGTAGGAGCGAAGTCAACGAAGTGGCATGTATTTGTATTTTCCAATAAAAAAGAAAAGCAATTCAGATATTATCATCCAAGTTGCTTTTCTTTACTTGCATATTTTTTTGTAAATTTGTAAAATGTGTTGTTTTTTAGTGCAGTGTTAAATTATTTTATTAAGATTTCTTGCGAAATTTTAGTTATGGCCAGAGGAATAATATTTTGCGCTTTCATTAGAAATACCTAATAAATGCGTCTCTCAACTAAATAATTAATAATTTTGCGAAAAATAAATATTGGGTTACCGCATACAGCTACCGCCGTGCACGCTTTTTTCTCTATAGATGGTCAGTTTACAGAAACTAAAAATCAATTAAAAAACCTGTTGGAAGCATGCAAAAAAACTCGCGTTGGGGGGCATATAAAATGAATAATGCTGATTTTAGCAAACGTTTATTTGAATTAGAGAATAAACCTAGTTAACAGTAAAACTATCAATATATTTTTTCACACTTTTATAATTTGGCATTGATATATTTAGCTTTTCTCCTAACAATGATTTATCTTTATTATTACACACAGATGTTCATAAACATTTTACGTTATTATAAAAGCAAACAATTTATACTATAAAAATTGTTAGTGTATGCATTATAATCAGTTATTGTTTCTGATTCTGAAACAATAACTGATCTTCCACCAAAGTTTGTACTAATAGATACAGGTTCAATTAATTTAACTTTGATTCCTAACCAATTTAATAAAATTCTCCAAGTATATAGTATTATTGTATATATTTTATTACTCTAAGTGATCTCATTTTAATTTTCTGTTAATCATATCCCCAAGTGTTATGTCTGGATGATGATAACGGCCACGGTCTTGTGTTTTATCCTTAATGTTAATGGCCTGTTTAGGACACCACTGAATACAAGCCATACACTGCTGGCAGTGATGCAGAAATGTGGGCTTGCCGTCTTGCATTTTTATATTTCCCACAGGGCATACCTTGCTGCAGGTGGTGCAGCCGTTACAATTTTCGCTTACATTGAACCCTTTGTCCTTGTTTGGCACCAACTTCATAAAAGGCCCATGAATTAGTGCCAGTGGACTGTTTTTAAAAGGTGGCTTTACTGCGAGATTTTGAATGTCCTTAATGACCTGTTTTGTGGCCTGGTCTTGTGCTTTTGCTTTATTATCGGCATCGTTTCTCATGGTGTACATACCAACATAATTAGCAAAGCAATTTATGTTTTCACAGTAGCTCAGTTTGCCACCCTTGCCACTGATAATTTTGCTAATATTCGTCATACCACTGCCCATATTACCGCTTGTGCAAACAGCAAACATAAAGCTGTTTTTATTTTCTGAAAGGTCAAGTGCTTTTACAAACATTTCAACCACGCCTGGCATACCCATAAAGTAAACTGGATACACAATGCCAATTCGATGGTATGCGCCGCTTAACTTGTACGGTTTCCCCATTGAAATTAACTCGCAGTCTTGAATAGTGGCCGCAATATCCTTCGCTACTTTTAGACTGTTACCTGTACCGGAAAAATAGAATATGATATTCTTAGACATTTTATAGCCTCCCGAAGTTATTATTATTTAGATACACTTAATTTTTTAATAAGCCTTTCAACCAGTTCTATAGAATTTAGTGCTGCCATATCTATGTTGCTTTTAAATATTTCTGAACCGTTTTCATCTGCATTATCTGAAATTGCGCGAATAACTATGAAAGGAATATTATTTACATAACATGTATGCGCAACACTAGCACTTTCCATATCAACACATAGCGGATTAAAGTTTTCTATTAAACTTTCCCTTTCATTATGTGTAATAAATGCTTCTCCAGTAATAATTCTTCCAATGTAACACTTGCTTGCAATTGATAAAGATTGACCGATATTTTCACATAACTTTAGCATTTCAGCATCTGGTCTGAAATATATATCTTGCATCCATGGATGGTATTCTGTTAAGATTGCTTGCGACACATCATGATACGCGAGCTCACTTGAAATAACTATATCTCCAATCTCAAGTTGTTTATTTAATGCTCCTGCAACTCCTGTTAATACGATATGCGTAACTTCAAATTTATTAATTAGAATTTGTGTAGCAATAGCAGCATTAACTTTACATACTCCACAAAATACTGATACTACCTCAACCCCTCCATAAACTCCTGAATAAAACTTTAACATTGCATGTTCGGTAAGTTTCTTATTTGATATTTTACTTATAAATGGCATTATTTCGCTTTTCGTAGGTCCTATTACCCCTATTCTCATTATTTACCCCCATTTTTCATGAATTTACTCTTAATTTTTAGCTAGAACAACTTAAATTACAAAGATTAATTTTTCTATATTATTTTAGTGAACGTTTAATTAATATTTTGTAATTCTTTTATTTTAGTAATTTTATGTCATGCCAATTCTATCTTATCATTTTTTAGCTAAAACTAAATTGCCCCTTAGCATAATATTTTTCGAGTTCGTCATGTTCTACGATTCCGCAACACTTTATAAGTAAATTATACCATTATGCACCACAGATTACCATTTCTCAAAGTGGGTGAATTATAAGATATTTTTCCATTTATCTCTTAGAGTGGGTTTTGTCGGATATGTCGGCTGTACCCCAATTAGTGTAAGGCAAAAAGTAGCGCTACAATTTGCAAAGAAAGGTAGGAAGTCAATTGAATAAAGATGAATTTGTAAATAAACTTCTTGAGGCTGAATCTACTTTATATCATGTATCTAAATCGATTTTGATTCATGATGAAGATTGCGAGGATGCAGTTCAGTGGGCAATTTTAAAAGCTTATAATCAATTAGGTAAACTAAAGAAAGAACAATATTTTAAAACATGGCTGGTTAGAATCCTTATAAATGAATGCTATAGTTTGAGGCGTAAAGAATGCTATAACATATCTTATGAAGAATGCTTTGAGTTTGCGAAATCTGATGATAAAAAGGCTTATATTATGTTTCATATGCTAACAAGTTTGTGCCAGCAGATTATAAAATGACGGAACAAGATAAGAAGGATAAATTGTCTGGTAAATATGTATTTAGCTATGGATCTAGCAAGGAAGAAATCGATCAAGTTAAATATTTAGATTGGATGCAAGATGGAATTTACTATTCCTTCTTAGGAATTAATTCTGATAGGTCACAAGATGAATTAGTTAAAATGGCAGAGCAGGTTATCGCTACCAAATAAAAAACAAATAAATTACTTAAATACCGTATTATTCAGAAATGAACTGCCCCTTAAGGGGAGCATGTCAAAATGAATTTTACGGTATTTTTAAGTCACAATACAAATGTTATGTTTATGTATTGCAAATTTACTTTATATATAATATATACCATATATATTATATAAACTATTTATTATATAATATAATAAATATATATTACAGGAGGATTATTATGGTAAAAGAGGAGCAATTTAAAATTATATTGGGAGTTTCTATATTATTTTTTAGTATTACAAATGTTTTTTCACTTTTTAATAGAATTGTTCAATATTTTTTTACAGTAAATAGCCTTAATAACAATTTAATTCTATTTTTGAAAGTAATCTTCTATGGATTATCTTTTTTGTATTAATTGTTACAATGTTAATAGTATTTTATAACAAAACAATCAAAACAAAGATTTATCCGGAAATATTTAAAAATCCTGTTATTACATCAACTACAGGATTGTTATTATCATTAGATGGATTGTTTAATATTTCTTATACATTACCTAAAATTATTATTAATATTAGGTCTGTATTTAAACCATCATCAATGCTTGTAGATAATTATAGCAATGTAGTTCACAAAATTTTAGTACTAGATGTTTTTGATTTACTTATGATATTATGTCAAATTTTTATTGGAATTTACCTAATTGCAATTAATAATGCGAAAAACACAAATAGTTTAAAGTAGTGGTAGGCAACGATTAATGGCAAATATTGTAGAAGACAATGTCAACTCATGCTACGACAAAAGAGTAATGCAACAACAAACAAAATAAAAATAAGCATAAAGTCCTATTACCCACAATGTGGCTGGCTTTTGTATGTGTCCGCTCAACTTGATTTAGTTGGAACTTTAAATGTGACTTTTTCTGGTTTAGATTTTATTAAATAACAAATAAGAAGCATTGCTATAAATGCAGAAATTCCATTTGCAAAGCCAAGACCAACATATCCAAATTTATTGATTGTAACACCACCAACAATAACTCCAATTGTAGTTCCCATATACATGAAAGAACTATTTAGACTCATTACAGTTCCACGTAATGATGGTACAAGTTCACTTACTATTGAATTAAGAGAAGATAATGATGCACCTCCACTAAGCAACCATACAAAAATACAAACCATGGCAAAAATGAGATTAGAAGAAGTATAAGGTAATACAATAAGAGATACTGCTAAAATTGTTAATCCTATAATAACTACACGACCTTTACCAAAAGCATCTCCCAAAAATCCACCTGAAAGGTTTCCTACTAAATTACCAAAACCAACTACAACAATAATAACACCTATTGTACTAACGCTCATATTAAATGAATTAGAAAGCCATGCTCCTAAGAAAGAATACATTCCAAAACTTGCAAACATCATGAAGAAAGTAACAAGTAATCCAGCCACAGCTCTTTTATTTGTTAAAACAAGCTTTAAAGAATGGCTAAGCTCTGAAGCAGCAGCCTTAGCTACTGGCGCAGTAGTGTTTTCAGTTATAGGTAAGGCAAAGATTACCAATAAAGTAACAATTACTCCTAAAACACCAAGAGCGTAGAAAGAAAAACGCCATCCAGCAGCACCCGCTACAAAAGCACCAAATGGAACTCCAAGAATTTGGCTGATTGAAAGTGCTGCTGCTACAATTCCAATAACATGACCACGTTTTTTAAAAGGAACAAGGTCTCCTATTATTGCCCAAACCTGTGGTGAAGTTGCTGCGGCAATACCAGATAAAACACGAAAGATAAATAAGGACCAGAAACTCCAAGCACATCCACACAGAAATGTAGATATGGTAAAGGCTAGTATTCCCCATTTAAGCATTACTTTTCTTCCAACTTTATCGGATAAAGGTCCAAAAGCAAAACCACAAATTGCATAAGGAAGGGAATATGCAATTACTAAAAGCCCAGATTGAGATACTGTAACATTAAAACTTTTACTTAGAGTTGGTATTAGTGGAGAAACCAAGAAAGTATCAGAACCAATTAAAAATATAATCATAAACAAAATAAAAACAATTCCATTTAAACTTTTAACATTTTTCTCATTATTCATAGTAAAATATCATCCTTTCTACATCCTTTTTTATTTGTTTAATTAAATTACTTTATAAAAGCAATTTAAATAAAATTAGAATTATAGACAAAAGCTCTTCTGTATAAATTTAAATTTACTTCATATATGAAGTAAATCATCAAAAGAAAAACCTTATTTATTTTTAAGGTTCTCTTTATCTTTTTAAGTAAACTATTCAAAGCTTCTTGTTCCGAAGCACTTAATACACCATACATATCTAGCAAAAAGCTTTGATATGTAACCTCCATAGTATTCCTAACATCAATTCCTTTTTCAGTTAGTGAAACCATAGTTTGGCGCATATCAGTAGAGTTCTTAAAAGTTACTACTAGCTTCTGTTTTTCCATTCTTCTAATTATTGTTGTCATATTACTTGCAGCACATTTAACCTTGTCTTTTAATTCTGACATGGTAATAGAACTTTCAGGTGGTATATTCCGAAGAACTCCAAACTGAACTCCTGTAGCATCACAACCTGATGTCGAGTCAACAAAGTGGTTAACGGAAACATCATTTATATGACGAACTTTCATGTAAATATTTCGTAACAATTCTTTTGACATATTTTTACTCCTAAATTATTTCATATATGAACTATATTTATAGTAAAACTTATTCTATATTTTGTCAATACTATTATGATGCCTAAGTTAAATGACATATCCTTTTTGTGTACTTATCCACTTAGATCATTGAATATTGATTTTACAGATAACGAGGTAAATCAATATATCAATGAATTACTCATATCAGATTATGAAGAACTTCTGATATAGAAGCGCCCCCAGAGGTCGTTAACAAATTGTTTTGCTATCTGGATGTAAACGTATTTAAAATACATTGTTAAATATTTGACACACATTTTATACTGTTATATAATAGCAACATAAGTTAACTTATATATAAAATTTCTATATATGAAAATAAATAGCGTAACAGCTTGGTATTACTAGGATTTCTATATTTTTTTAAATTTATTTACTAATGTTTTTCACATAACTGTTATATGACATTAACTTTATATATTTTTTTTAAGTTTATATGTTAAATAATTATCAGTATTAGATAAACAAGGATATAAATTAAAAAAGGGGTGGATATATATGAAATTAACAAATGTAGAAGAATTAAATAAAAAACTTAAAAGTGTAAAAGAAGCTCAAGAAAAATTTTCAACGTATACTCAGGTTCAAGTAGATGAGATTTTTAAAAAAGTAGCAATGGCAGCATTAGGGGCTAGAATATCACTTGCTAAAATGGCTGTAGAAGAAAGTGGTATGGGATTACTAGAAGATAAGGTAATCAAAAATCATTTTGCAGCAGAATATATCTACAATAAATATAAAGATGAAAAAACATGTGGTGTTATTGAAAGAGATGAAACTTATGGTATAACTAAAATTGCAGAACCAATAGGTGTCATAGCAGGTATAGTGCCAACTACAAATCCTACATCAACAGTAATTTTTAAATCATTAATCTGTTTAAAAACAAGAAATGGTATAATATTTTCTCCTCATCCAAGAGCAAAAAAGTCAACAATAGTAGCGGCAAAATTGCTTTTGGATGCTGCAGTTAAGGCAGGAGCCCCTGAGGGAATAATAGATTGGATAGATGAACCTTCAATAGAACTTTCAAAAATATTAATGAGTGAAGCTGATATGATACTTGCCACCGGTGGCCCAGCTATGGTTAAATCAGCTTATTCATCAGGAAAACCAGCTATTGGTGTTGGACCAGGAAATACACCAGCTATAATCGATGAAAGTGCAGATATAGAAATGGCTGTGAGTTCAATAATACTATCCAAGACATATGATAATGGTACAATATGCGCTTCAGAACAATCTATAATAGTGTTAGATTCAATATATACTAAAGTTAAAAATGAATTTATTAAAAGAGGAGCATACATATTAAATCAGTATGAAATAGATAAGGTTAAAAATATTATGTTTAAAAATGATAGGATAAATGCAAGTATAGTTGGACAATCTGCTTGTAACATAGCAAAGTTAGCAGATATTACTGTACCGGAATGGACAAAGGTGCTTATTGGTGAAGTAGTCTCAGTCGAATTAACAGAACTATTTTCACGTGAAAAACTATCAACAGTATTAGCCATGTATCGAGCAAACAGTTTTGATGAGGCTCTAGAAAAGGCAGAAAGACTCATTGAATTAGGTGGTATGGGACATACCTCTTCATTGTATGTAGATTCTATGAAGGAAAAAGAGAAAGTAGAAAAATTCAGTTCTAAAATGAAGACTGTAAGAACCTTTATAAATATGCCTTCTTCTCAGGGGGCTAGTGGTGATTTATTTAATTTTAAAATAGCACCTTCATTTACCCTAGGCTGTGGATTTTGGGGCGGAAATTCAGTGTCAGAAAATGTAGGACCTAAACACTTGTTAAATATAAAAACAGTAGCGGAGAGAAGGGAAAATATGCTTTGGTTTAAAGTACCAGAAAAAATATACTTCAAATATGGATGCTTGGAATCTGCACTTAAGGAATTAAAGGATATGGGCAAGAAGAAAGCATTTATTGTAACTGATAAAATGCTTTGTGAATTAGGATATGTAGATAAAATAACAAAAGTTCTTGAAAAAATTGATATAAGGTTTAAGGTATTTTCAGATGTTCAATCTGACCCTACACTTGAATGTGCTTATAAAGGTGCCAAAGAAATGCTTGAATTTGAGCCAGATACTATAATTTCAATAGGTGGAGGATCAGCTATGGATGCAGCTAAAATAATGCAAGTGTTATATGAGCATCCAGAAGAAAAGTTTGATGAGTTAGCAATGAAATTTATGGATATAAGAAAGAGAATACACCATTTCCCAAAGCTTGGGATTAAGGCTATATTAGTAGCAATACCAACAACTGCAGGTACTGGTTCAGAAGTAACCCCATTTGCAGTTATAACAGATGAGAAAACAGGAATGAAATATCCACTTTCAGATTATGAATTAACACCTAATATGGCAATTGTAGATGCAGAGCTTATGATGAACATGCCAAAAGGCCTAACTGCAGCTACAGGAATAGATGCATTAAGTCATGCTATTGAAGCCTATGTTCTGTCATGGCTACGGATTATACAGATGGATTGGCACTTAAGGCAATAAAAATGATATTCGAATATTTACCAGCAGCATATAGCGAGGGATCTACTAATATGGTGGCCAGAGAGAAAATGGCACATGCCTCCACAATAGCAGGTATGGCATTTGGGAATGCATTTTTAGGAGTATGTCATTCAATGGCACACAAATTAGGAGCACAACACCATTATGCCTCACGGTATTGCTATTGCTGTAGTGATTGAGGAAGTAATTAGATTTAATGCAGTAGATATTCCAGTAAGACAAGCTTCATTTCCTCAATATAAATACCCAGACGCAAAGAAAAGATATGCTAAAATTGCTGATTATTTAAGTCTAACTGGGAATACAGATGATGAAAAAGTAGAGTTATTAATAAAATCAATCACTGATCTGAAAACAAAATTAAATATTCCTTTGACTATAAAAGATGTAGGCATTAAGGAAGACGATTTTTATTTAACGTTGGATGATATGTGTGAAAAAGCTTTTGATGATCAATGTACTAGTGCTAATCCTAGATACCCACTGATAAGCGAAATAAAACAGATGTTTATAAATGCCTTTGGTGAAAGCAAAAGTGGAGTTATGTAAATTAGATAAGGCATCATCAAAGAAATAAGATCCACATAAAAAGTAGATATAACAGATAGAAATGATTTTTAATAATGGGGATGAATCATACGCTGAAACATCAGCGTATGATACAGTCCCCATGTTTTTTATTATTGACAAGGAAACAATAAAGTGATAGAATAATTATGTTGCCAAGGAAACATAATCGCTATTTTTCCAGAGGTGAGCATTTTAAATGTGTAAAAAGGAAGAATCAAATAAGTAGTGTAAAAAAATTTACACTACCCGAGAATTTAAGGAGGATCATCATATGGAGAAGAAAATGAAAGTCATGGGGTTTATTGGAAGTCCGCATAAAGAAGGCAACACCGCGTGGATAGTAAACAAAATACTCGAAGGCGCGAAAGAAGAGGGCGCCGAAACTCAATCCTTTAATTTCAGCGATCTTGATATCAAACCGTGCCAGGGTTGTTTTGGCTGCCACAATGGCGATGGTGGTTGTGTTATAAAGGACGACATGCAGAAACTTTATGACGAGCTTAAGGATGCCGATGCTCTTGTTCTCGGATCGCCGACTTACATGGGGCAGATGAGCGCCCAGGCGAAGATATTCATCGACAGGTTGTCCGCAACAAACCATCCCCGATTCTCTCCGAAGTTCAAGGAACATGCTGCGATAAAGCTGATTCTTGTGTTTGATCAGGGTAATCCTGATTCCAGCCTGTTTCAGACGTATTATGATTATACGAAAAAAATGTTTCAGATGCTGGAATTTGATGTTAAAGACGTAGTTGTCGTTACCGGTATGCGAAATGGACCGGCGCATGAAAGAAAAGATCTGCCCACTGCCATGAAGGAAATTGGTTCATCGCTGGTTTCGGATAAAATCCGTCCATGAGGGCTGTGCAAAGAGTTTCATGAGCCGGATAAAGCCGTATTTGAGCAGGTAACCGAGGAACAATTTGATATCATGCTTATCTTCGGTCAGTTCAAAGATATTTTCACCATGAAAGAAGCCAGAGCGCTTATCTCTGTCGGAGGATTCTTCTATGTGTGACTGGAAATCCATCAATCCAATGTTCTTGTTCCTCTTGCAACTGCAGCTATATATTCATTCAGCCCTGGCATCTTATATGGAGTGGCAGCTTGTGTTATGATTATATCGCTCATTTTATTCTAGAAATGCAATCTTCTCATATTGTTCATCAACTAAAAAGGCAATTATGCCTTTTTTTATCTCTACTTTGCCCATGGCAAAACCCTTTAGAGTATAAAAAATTTT
>CAVRYJ010000015.1:0-17939 GCA_963725425.1 uncultured Clostridiaceae bacterium | reverse complement strand
GAGGAACAAGGTGAAAAAAGTATCACAGAAAGACTAAACATTTATTTAGGTAGAACAAAGGATGGTGATGGAAGCACTAAGATATTTTCTTATGAATCTATAGAAAAATTTTTAAAAAGAACAGGAAATGCAAATAAACTAAATCCAGTAAGCTTTATACTAGTAAAGATAATAATAGCAATATCATGTTCTGTATTAGTTTACTCATTTTTGGTGCCTAAACTAGCAATAGTAGGGGGTATAGTTGGGTTCTTTATTTTTGATTTTCTTATAATTAGACAAGATAAAAAAGAAACTAAAATAATAGAATTCGAGTTCAAAGATATTTATGAAAATTTAACACTACAAACAGCAGGAGGTGTATATATAGGTCAAGCTCTTGCTGAATGTTATACTGTTGTCTCTAATAAAAGATTTAAAAAGAGCTTGGCTTTAATGGCAGCTACAATATGGAAAACTAGCAGTATTGAACAAGCTTTAAAGGATTTTTCAGAACGATTTAAATCTCCTGGAGTAAATAATTTTGTGCTTGTAATTTTACAAAGTTTAGAAACAGGTAAAATCAAGGAGCAATTAAGGGATCAATCAGAAAAGATGAATGGACTTAGTGCTATAAATTTAAAAGAAAATACATTGAAAATTAATGATGAAATAAAGACTTTAGGATTTCTTTTGTTTATGGGGATATTTGGCATAGTCATATATTATTGTATCATGATTATAACAAAAACTGGCGTAAGTATGTTTACTTAAAAATAGAATACGGAAATAGGTATAAATACAAAATAAAAAAATTAATCAGTGTACAAATATGTACACTAGATATTTAAGAAAGAGGGAATAAAAAAATGGAACAATCAATATTAAAAAGAAAAAACTTATATTTAGAAAATCACAGGAAAAGCTGTCATTAATTAAATTTAACTTTGCAATGATGTTGCAAAGATTAACTGCAACAAAAGGGTCATTACATTTAATATCAGTACGAGGGTTACTTTCATTAAAAAACTTTTTTTCAACTGAAAAACATTCAAATGTCAAGTTAAAGAAAAAAGATGGCTTTGATGAATACGTAAATAAGGCAATATTCATTCTTTTAAGCCTTATACTAGCGGTTATATTCAAAGGTCAATTAGTGACTTTAGCGACGTATACTTTTAATCTAATTCAGACTAATTATACAGCTAACTTCGGTTGATCCAGCGCCGGTGTAACCAAATAAAAATTTTAACTAGCCAGTATCCTAAAAGATACTGGCTTTTATAACATCCCAAAGGGGAATTAAGAGGAAGGTGGCAAGTTGAAATTAAAGAAAAAGAAAGGCGAGTTACCTATTGATGGGATTTCTGTATATCTTGCCATAATATTTATGGCTGTTATAGTACTTGCTGGAAGTGGTTCAATGGAAGTTATGTGGAATTATCAGAAGGCAAATGGGATTGGATTTAAATATGAAACTAGAATGGAAAGCTATGGAAATGGATATTTGACTTCAGATGATGAATCTAGTTTGGAAAGCGATATGGCAAATGAAGGATTTACCAATTTAGATCTGACAGGTACAACTATGGTTCAAGTAGATAATGGCGGTTATATATATCTAAATATGGCATTTGATGAACAGGTGAAACAGTTTGAAATAAAAAACAATTTTCCAGCTTACGAAAATGTAACAAAACGTGTAACTATACATTATTCTACGACCTCAAAGAATTAGTGGGTGAAAATTATGAAGTATAAAATTTTAAAAAGTAAGAAAAAAGGAATTGGTTTTATAGTACAAATAATCGCATTTTTTCTTATATTCGCATTATTTTTAATAATATATACAGTTTCTACAATCTATAGATTAAACAATGAACATGATATGATCAAAGATTCATTAACTCTAGCTAATTTAGCACCATTTAATCAACCTAATTTAAATTTAGATTTATTATCTGAATATCCAGATGAAAATGTAATAATGATAAAAGATCCTTATTCTGCATTACAGACATGGGAAACTACACTGGAGGATAATCTTAAATTAGATGAAAGCTTTAAACCTATGAATAGTTCATCTTTTATAAAAAGTAAAGTTGATATAAAGAACTTTATAATATATAACGTCAATGCTGAAACTAAAGATGTAACAGAATACACATTAAATCCAAGTACAATGTTATTTGATTCAGAAGACTATCCAAATGGTGAAGGAGTGGTTAAAACTCCAAGTGGAACCATATTAAATATAACAACAATATATTCTACTATTGGATTTACTATAAATATATATTCAAATACAGATAGATATGGAACTGTAACTGAAGAAGATGGAACTTACAAGGCAATTAATAATACAAATTTGGGAGGAAACAATTAAATGGAGAAAATAGAAAAAAAAGAAAAGGCAACTACAACGTTAAGTAGAAATGCTGGTGCAGCATTTCTAGGTTTTGTTTTTGTAGTAATAACCTTTGTTATTTTAATCGTTGTATCAAATCAGTTGGTTAATCCTAATGGTTTAACTCAAGTGTATTATTCTAAAAAACCTATCTCTGTAAATACAGAAATAACAGATAAAAACGTTGATGATTATTTTAGGTCACAAAAAGAGGATTCATCAAAGGTAATTGATGGAGCTATTACAAATAAAACCGCTTTAGAAAAAAAATATGTAACAACGGCAATGTTAAAGAATGAACAGGTTTCAAGTAAAATGCTAGATTTAACAGCAGATAAAACAAAAGGTATAAAAAATCTGATAGAGCAGTCTATTAATTTTAGTGATATTGCGGATGACGTAGGTGGAACACTAAGACCAGGAGATATAGTAAATCTTTTTTTAACAGAAACTACATCTAATAGTATAATAACAAAGCCGGAATTAAAAAATGTAGAAATATCTAAGGCAATTACAACTGATGGACAATTGATAAGTAGAGATGATGCTACAAAGGCGGCTTCAAAATTAACATTATATCTAAGTGCAGGAGATGGACTTAAACTTGATAATGCACTTGCACTTGGAAAAGTTAAAGTACAAAAGGTTCTTGATAATACAACATCTTTACCGGTAATAATACAAAGTGTAAAAACTCAGTAATAAAATTCATGGAAGAAAAAGACTACTATTTTTTAGTAGTCTTTAAAAAAAGTTCAATTGATTTATCTAGTAATTTAGATATTGGTATTCCAGTTTCTTTTGAATATTGTTTTAATGAGTTCCATAGGTTAGTTTCTACCGCATTTGATATAGGTGTACGATTCTTCAAATCTTTATTAGCCATAACTATTCACCTCACATATGTATTATAAGATAAAAAATATGTCCTTGCAAGTCCAATGACATTTTGTTATAATATAATCAAGAAATGTTTAAAAATGACGAAAATAGAAATAGAATATTAATTTAGATCTTTTAGGTTTTGATAATAAATTTATGGGGGTGTTTTTTAATGAAAAAGACAAAAATCATCACAATGATCATGGCACTGACTATGACAACAGCAATGTTTGCTAGTACTGCAAATGCAGCTACGGTAACTACCACAGCTACAACAGCTACAACAGTAGCTCCAGAATCTACATATAGTATAGAATATGAAGGACATGTACAAGATGTAGGATGGCAGACACCTGTAACAGTTGTAGGAGATCAGAATGATATAACTACATTACCATTAGCTGGTACTAGTGGTTTAGGTTTAAGAGTTGAAGCTATTAAGGTTACTGGAGTTAATTTACCAGCTGGTGCTGCAATTGAGTATGTGGCACATGTACAGAATAAAGGATGGCTGAATCCTGTAGTAGAAAATGGAAATACAGCTATTGGTAGTGCTCCAGAGGGTGGAACTGATGGATTAGGTTTAAGAGTTGAAGCTTTTAAAATGACATTATTTGATATGCCTGGATATGCTATAAAATATCGTGCTCATGTGCAAAGTATAGGATGGCAAGCAGCTGTAGAAACAGAAAATGGAATGGGAATAAATGAAAGTGCAGAAGCTGGTACAAATGGTAAAGGTTTAAGAATGGAAGCATTACAAATACAAATAGTTAAAACTGATGTAGAAAAAGCAGCTGAAATTAAAGCTATAAATGCAGTAAACTTAGCAGAAAGTTCAAAATTAGCAACTGATATAGCATTAGCTAAAACTGCCATAGCTTCAGTAGCTGACACTGTAGAACAAGCTACTTTAACTGCAAATCTAACTTCAGGAAATTTAATTACTGTAACTAATACAACGCCAGTAATTATTCCACAAGTACAACCAGTCGTAGGTATTGAACCAGCTCCAGTAGTTCCAGTATCTCCAATAATAGATACCACATTAAGTCCCATTGTAGATGTGGATTCACCAACAGATGGTCAGACAATAACATCTTCAACTATGAATATAAAAGGTTGGGCTTTAGAGTCATCAGGAGTATCAGGGGTAACTACAAACATTGACAATAGTTATTCTGATGGTATTTCATGCACTATATCTAGACCAGATGTACAAGCATTATATCCAAAATATAATCAATTAGTAAGTGGTTATAGTATTACTGAAGATATCACAAATTTAAGTAATGGAATTCATACTGTAACTGTAACTGTGACTGGGAAAGATGGTAAAACATCTACTGTTACTAGAAAAATTAATGTGCAACTACCTAACGCATCACATGAAAATACAGCTTTAGAAACATTAATAAACCCAAATTCTGATTTTGACGCAACAAGTGGATGGGATGTTTCTGATTTAAATAAAACATTAGATTCAATATCGACGCAGTATTTAAACAATCAAATTTCAGCAGCAGAAGCACAAAAAGAAATGTATACTTATAGTATAAATTTACCAGGGCATACTGATACAAGAGTTTCTAAGGTCTATTTTACAACTAACACAACATCAGGAACTGACGGGAATACAGTAGCAAGTTTTGTTAACTCTGGTGGTAATTATAATAAATGTAAAATATGGATGAATGCTAATGGAACAAACACTATCACCACAATAGGAGCAGATGAAACTTCAAACTAATTTTTAAAAGATACTTCTTTAATGGAGTGTCTTTTTTTTAAACATTTTTTTAAAAATTATATTAATGAAAGGTGTGATAATTACGGTTAGTAAATTAAAAAATTTCCTTATGTTTTTTGCCGTTATAAGTTTTGTAATTATAGGTTTTGTATTCAAAACGTATGTTTTTGCAGCAGATGCTTTACCTATAGCACAATTTGACGGACCAGGCCCAGCATATAATGGTTTAGTAATTTCTAATAGTGCTAGTCCTACGGGATCGATACTTTGGACTAAACCTAATGACACAATAGATATACTAGAAGGCCCTTATGTCTCAGAATCTATTCATACTATTGGTACAGATAAATCAAATTATGTAGGAAAATCTTTTCTAGGAATAGAAAATATTACGACTAAAAACCCATTTACGTCAGAATATGAATTGGATGAATTTAATCTTGAAAACCCAGTTATAAACAAACTTAAATCAACTATAACACCTGCTTCTGATATAACTTTTGCAGGCTCAAGAGTTAGTGTAGAATCAAATCCGAGTAATCCAACAGTGTCTTCTAAATTTGGATTTTTATATTGGTTGGATTTTACTACAGATAAACAAGAATATTTAGGTTTTGGAAATGCAGAACAATCCGATGGGACTTTTTTTAATAACTACACAAGTACTACTGATCCTACTCAATGGCAAAGGGGCGTTGATATAAGAACAGATGCAGACGAGCCAACTTTAACAGTAGACCCGCCGTCTAAAACAACAGATGGTGACCCTATAACTGTCAATATAACAGCAGATGATACAAACGGTAGCAGTATAGGTTGTAGTGGTGTACAACAAATACAGTACAAAACTAAATTACAAAGTGACGCTAATTTTGGTGCTATTCAAACAGCTAGACCATATACGCATTCAGATTCTACATTATATACAGGTGTCCCTTTTGATGAAGTTGATGACACATCCATTGATACAATACCTAATGTTGGGGGCCCTTATCTTACTGCTACTTCAGCAGAACATTCTCCAGAAACAATAGCTGGAGAAGAAGACACATTTTCAACAAGTGTGACATTTTCCGCCCCAGGAACATATGAATTAGAAGTGGAGTCTACAGATAATTTAGGAAATGGAAATGGTGATTGGAAAGATTATGGAGATTATGTGGTAGGTAGTACACCGGTAACACCAGTAACACCATCCCCCCCAGTGACGCCAACACAACCAGTAACGCCCAAAGCACCTACAGCAGTAATAACCGCACCTGCAACTATGGAAATAGGTAATAGCTTTGGTGTAGCAGGAACAGGTACAGACCCACAGAATGAAGCTTTGACTTATACATGGACAGAAACATACGGTGGTACATTAAGTGGAAATAGTGGAAACCTTGTTATGGGAGATAATCCCATAGTAGTAACATTATATGTAACGGATACATCAGGATTAAGTAGTCCAACAGTATCAGCAACAATTAGTCCAAGTGATTCAACACCAAAGGTAACATTAGATTTGCCAGCAACAATAGCATTAGGTGATGATTTATATGTTCAAGCTAATGGCTCATTGGCACAGGGAGATACGGGGGATAAACTAACATACACTTGGTCAACGCCTGGTGATATGGAGGGCTCAATCACAGATGATAGTGGTACAGTATACTTTATAAATAAGTCTGATGTAGGTCAAACTAAGACATTTAAAGTAACTGTTAGAAATCAATATGGAGAAACGGCTTCGGCTACTGCATCTACAACGGTGGTGGAGCCTCAACCTACGGTAGCAATAAGCACATCTGGATCATTAAAAGAAAATCGAACGGTAACCGTAACAGGTACAGCATATGGTGGTTCAAAGAGATTTCCAATAGATGCTACAAAAACTCAATGGACCTTTAGCGATTCTTTAGGCAATCCCATAGCAGTAACTAACACAGCTGATAGCGGATTAATTGAGAGTTTAGATAGTACAGCAGGCGTAAGTTCAATGGATATGTTATTTACCAAAGCAGGTCAGTATACAGCAACGTGTTCCGTATGCAACACTCTTGGAGATACTGCTACTACAACAAAATCAATAGTAATTGTAGCAGATTTAGCACCTGTAGCTAATTCTAGTGTACCTCCAACAATATTAAGAAATCCAGCTAATAATAATTTGGCTACTTATACAATTACTGATAAGTCAAGTTCTCCGGATGGTGATAATATTGATAAACGTATTTATTTCTATTGTTTTGATAGTAATAACAATGGTAGTTATACCTATGAGACTTGGGATGTATATCAAAATGGAACATGGGTACCTTATGGGACATATTCATCTATTTTAGGGTTAGTTACAAACCCTAAAGCAGTGGATGCAATAAATAGCGGTAACTTAACAACTGTAACATTAACACCTAATAACTTTAATGGAGGAACTAGTGTAGGTGGGTATAATTTTGCAGAAATAGTAAGAGAATCTTTTGGCCAACCAACAATACCAAGTTTAGTTACCGAAAATGATTGTAAATTAGGTATTCAATAAAATTAGGAATCTCTCCTTTGAGGTTCTCTTTTTAGTTAGTAAATATATATTATTATTTATATTTAGGCATTTGAAAGGAAACAACAAGTCAAAGATTCTGAGGATATTTTGCGGTAGGCGACGAAGCATACCACGAAGTAGACCAGAATACTGACTTGTTATTTTTTGATGATGTCTTATTAACTAAAGTGAGGTGTTTTGTTAAAAAATTAAATAGGAGGATTAGGAGTTGAAAAACAAAAATATAATTAAAAAATTTACAACAATAGCCCTTAGCCTATGTATATTTGTAAGTACATTATCAGGATTTCATACTAATACAGCTCTTGCTGTTGAACAATCAACTGTAACTAATACTCCTCCAGCAGTTTCATTATCTATAGCGAAGAAACAAAAAGTTGACGTAAACATTATTTATGGTACTGATGATAATTATAATTCATTAGACTTAGCTAATGATGTAGCTGGCGATATAACTAGTGAATTGACTGGCTCTGGAGTAGATGCTAATGTTTCAATTGGAAGTGAATTAACAACTCCACCTGCACCAGTTACTTTTTCAAGTTCAGGAGCTTATACTGTACCAGTTACTGGTGTTTATCAATTAGAAACATGGGGGCAACAGGGTTTAGATAATGTTACAGTTAATACAGGAGTTCAGTATGGTGGTGAAGGTGGTTATGCAACAGGAGATGTCACATTAACTGCAGGAACTATTTTATATTATAACGTAAATGTAGGTGGAGGAATTGCAGCACCTGGTGCGGGAGGTAATGGCGGAGGAGCAAGTGATTTTAGGTTAGGTGGAAATACTTTATACAACCGCATACTAGTAGCTGGAGGCGGGGGAGGTATGGCATGGTCAGGTGCTTGGACTGGTGATCCTGGTGGTGGACTAATAGCACCATCAGAAGGCGGTTTAACAGGTCAAACATTTTTAGGTGGAGGTACACAAACAGCCGGTGGTCAAGGTGCTTATTTTAACTCTGGTTGGCCATTCTATACGATTACTAGATCGGGATCAGGTAGTTTAGGTCAAGGAGGTAATACCGTTCAGGGCGGAGGAGCTGGCGGAGGTGGTTATTATGGTGGAGGAGCGGGAATTAGTGATGAGTATGGCTCAGATACCGGTGGAGCAGGAGGAAGCTCTTATATCGGAGGCGTTACAAACGGTAGTACAATTGCTGGTTCTTCATCTGTATATGATCCTAACACAATGCCATCACCTACTGGTGGAACAGAAATAGATGGGCATAAAGGCAATGGTTATGCAAAAATTACTCCAATATCTACATCAGGCTTTAGTTCATCTTCTTTAAATGAACGTGACAATGCATTGCATTTTACTATAGACTTAACAAATTTAGCGTTTATTAATAGTCCCCTTATAACATCACCATCAACTATAGCTACATTAGAAGACAATAATGAGTATTTAATAGGTGCTTTACCATCAAGTTATCAGACACAAGTAAATGTTCTAATAAGTGAATTAGAAGGAAGAGGGACCTATATAAATAATACGGATTTAACAACGTCGCTCAAAAGTGCTGAATCATATATTATGTCTATAGTTAATTCTAATACATCAAATGATAATATATTTTTAGTAGGAGACGAACTAAATTACACAACTAATTATAGCGATTATGAAAGTGACCTACTTAATGCGCGGCAATGGATGTATACACAAGATGATACACATTTAAATTATACCAATGCAAATAGTTCGGGCAAAATACCTTTAGATAATAATTTAGGTATGGCATCTTTTGCAAATGGTCTTTGGTCTAGTAATAAAGTAACAATTTTTAATAATCCAGGTACTTATAATGTATCTACTAAAGTTCAGGATAATCCAAGAGCTACAGCGGGTAATCCTTCGGGGAATCCTAACTTTAATAATTTTAATGAATGGTCTCAACCTACTTCTGCTACTATAAATATAGTAAGAAAACCTGTAGCAGTACTGGCAGCCTATGCAACATTAAATAAATTTACTGGACTATATGATATTACAGAAAATGATACTCAAAGTTATGGTGTTGATCATGATATTACACCAATAACAATAACCAATGGTACTATTATTAAAAAGGATATAGTAAGTTATTCATTGGAATATATTAATGTAACTTCAGGTGTCACAGACATTTGGCATGCAGGTTCATTGCCTTCCGCACAACCGGCAAATCAAGATTTTTTAGTTAAATTAGTAGTAACAAGTATTGAAGGTATACAAAGTGACCCAGTAGTTGTACAAGTAGTTACAGGATCAAGTACGTTACCTCCTGTTGCTCAATTTACGGAAAATGAAACAAATATGCCAGTAGACCAGACAAATAATGATGAGGCTCCAAGTGATAGTCAGCGAAGTGATGTAGTATTTACAGATGATAGTTATGATCCAGGTGGTAATGCATTAACTGAAAATTGGACTGTTACAGATAGTAATGGAAATAATATTTACACTGGTTCAGTAATGCCTACTGCAAGTAATTTTTATGGCCAACCATTAGGCAGCTACACTATTTCACTTGTGTGTAATAATGGGACATTATCTTCTAATACGTGTACTCAAACACTTACATTGGTTCCAATACAGAATGTAAGTGTTACAGCCCAAATAGTGCCTTATGATGATACAAGCTTTACTGGTACGCCAACGCTTGAAGCTGGACAGAAAGCTATATTAAAAATATACACAACTGATAATGTTAATACATTAAATATAACATTTCCAACAGTTCTTACATCTTTAGACCCAACATTAAATAGAACAATGTCAATTACGCCACAAGCTAGTTCTGAAACAGATATTACATTTAACGTACCAAGGCATACACCAGAAGCAAGCTATACAGTAAAGGTACAGGGTACAAATAGTGCAATAAATATTACAAAGGAGGCTGATCCACCGTTTATTGTTCAAGGTGACATTCTTGATGGGTTTAGAACAACAATAATTAATTCAAATTAAAAAAGAGACTTGAGGATAGATATTATCTTCAGGTCTTTTAATATTTAAAAAATTGGGGGAATTGTAATGGAAAATGAAAAACAAGATTTAAATGATGGGAATACTCATTATTTCAGATTGGTAAATATTTCAGACGCTGACGTAGAAGTAACATTACCTAAACATGCTCTTTATGAACTTGAGAGTGGTGATTATCTAATTTACAAGGATGGGGATATTAATTTTGATTCTGCTAATAAATATGGAAAGGACTTGAGTAAAGTATCTTTTACTCATAAAGTAGATGTAAATGATATGTTGAGTAAGGGAATTATTAGTGAAATTAGTCCAGAAGCATTTAAGTCTATGGAATTGTCAAATACAAAAGAATTTATATATTCGGAAATCGAGAATCGTAAAGCTCAAATAGAGTTTATAAAATATGAGGGATATGATGAACGAGAGATAAAAAGTTATGAGAAGGATACTTCAAACTTGGAAAATAAATTACTACAATTAACAGGTCTAGAAAAAGATATAGATTTACTTGAGGAGAGCATTGCAAACTTGAAAAATCAATTAATAGGTCTAGAAAAAGAAGATATAGTACCTAATATAGTACCCAATATAGAAAATATCCTTTCTAAAATGGAAGAAGAATCATTAAAAACATATATAGTATTAGCAAAAGATAATGTTAGATTAACATTAGATGCAACAAGGGATGGAGATTTTGCAATAAGTGTATTTGATACAAATAGTAGGTACAACTTTGAATATTCAGATATTTTACCGAAGTTAGAAGAATATTACTCTACAGACTTTATTGAAGATATAAAAAGTGTAGATGCTAATAGAGGAACTTTTACTGATGAATGGCGAAAAGATTTAAATAAAAAATTCAATGAAAATTTGGACTATTTTAATTCTTGGAACCAAGAGTTAGAAAAAGAGTTAATAAGGATACCAGGTTGTGAGCCTGAAGTATTGCTAAAAACTTCATTGTTAGAGAATATTGAAAATACTAAATTTGATTGGCCGAATAATGAACATCCAAAGGCTATTCATTTTAAATCAAATGGATTAACAAAGGGAATAGATGTTTATTACCATTACGATGATGGAGTATTTGTTGCTGATATTAAAGGTGATAATCATATACATGCGTTCGATGAACCTAAAGAGGTTTTAGATTTCTTGAAGAAGTATACAATACAGGGCTATGAATTAAAAGAACCACCTTTTCTTCATCAGGAGCAACAACGTCCAGGGATTATGTA
This sequence comes from uncultured Clostridiaceae bacterium, assembly GCA_963725425.1. Classification (GTDB taxonomy): domain Bacteria; phylum Bacillota; class Clostridia; order Clostridiales; family Clostridiaceae; genus Clostridium_I. Next base: position 6,158 of record CAVRYJ010000015.1, on the reverse strand, counting down.
TATTTTGGAGAAAAAAACAAATGAAGAAGAACAAAATCAGTATAAGGCAAGCTTAGATAAATTTATAAAAGATAACCCGGATTATTATATTTCAAAAGAAAAATATGAAAGTTTAACTAATAGATTTAAAGATGGATGGCATATAAGTACTTCAGGAGATTCTTTTGATACCAGTCTTAGAATTATAATGGCACAATATGATGAAGCGATTAAGACCAATCCTGCAGAAGAATATAGGATAATAAAAGCTAATTGCATATATAACACTTATGGAATAAGCAATATGGATGTGGATTATAAGCGGCTAGAAGTTTTACCTAAACTTGAAAATATAGAACATGAGAATATTAAAGTCAAAATACACATGAGTGAATCAAGTGTTGTAAAGAAAAATGATGTCTATAGCTTAGATGAAGCTAATTTATTATTTGAAAAGGCAAGCAAACAGGTTGAATTATCCAAAACAACAACTTCAACATTAGGTAAAATTAAAGAAGTTTTTTTACCGGCCTACAATAAGATTAGTGGGCTAGTTGAAATATCCGATGGCACAACATTTGGGTTTAGATATGATGCTGGTAGTGAAAAAGAAGATTTTATAGGATACTTAAAAGAAGTTTTTGACAATACAAATCTAAATAATAAGTTCACAAGTGTTATTAGTGTAGGTGACATGATAATAGACAAAGATTATAAAAATAAATTTGTATCGGATATAAAAAATGGGAAATTTGAATGTTTTAATGTTGAAACCAATAAAAATCAATCTAATATAACTGATTTAATAATTAATGATAAAAAGAATGTTATCAAAGGCGGTACTCTTCAAAAGCTTGATAAAAAGGATATTATCTTTAGATCAGGGCATTTAGAAAAATCTGAAGTTGAAAACACTATGAAAAGAATTGAATTGTTTAAGGCCAAAGGTCTTGTTAATGAAGTATCGGATGTAAAGCATACGTTAAAACCTACTATTAGCAATTCATTAGGAATGTAATATTAAATCAAAAAGCCAAACGTTTGGGAAAATGATTTAAGGACTATTAGAAATTTAATTTTTAATAGTCCTTTAGTTATAAAGGAAGGGAGTAATGCATGTATAAATTACCGGCTGTAATATATATTGCTTTTATATCAATTTATAATTTGCTGAATATAGTTATAAAGTTTATCAACAAGAATGAAAATGATGATGAAAAAATTTCTGATAGAATGAGAACACGTTTAATTGTTAGTGGTGTATCTGGAATATTTGTAGGAATATTGTATATAAAATATTTTGCAGGGTTTACATTTATAAAATATCTTACTTTGATTGTTTACTTAGTGATAACTGGGTATATAGATGCACATACAAAAATTGTATACACATTTTTCTCAATGATTTTTTTATTTATTGGATTAATATTTTTAGGAATAACTGTATTTAGTGTTGGGGGTGACTTGAAAACTTGTCTATTAGGTATAGTGATATGCGTAATTATATCTCTATTATCTATGCTTTTTAAATTTTTCAGTTGGGGTGACTTTGATGTTTTCATAATATCGTCCTTGTTTATAGGTGGACTACTCGGTGCATTAAATATATTAATAGCATTAACTTTATCAGGGTTAGTTGCTTTATTTTGCGTTATATTAAAAAGAAAAAAATTGACAGACTCTTTTGCGGTATGTCCATATATAGCGATTTCAACATATCTAATTATGTTGTTTATGTGAGGTGATAAATCATGAACAAATATGAGTTGACAGGTGAAATTCTAAAATTTGATGGCAGAATATTATATAGAGTAAAAGCTCTAAGTTCTTTTGGCGATGTTAGTGAGGGAGATTTAGGTGGTTCTATTGAAAATGAGTCGAATTTAAGTCAGGAAAATGAATGTTGGATTTATGATAATGTTTTAGTATACGACAAGGCAGTTGTTTGTGAAAATGCCAAAATTTATGATAACTCAATAGTAGCAGGAAATGCTACCATTTCGGGGAATGTGAAAATAAGAAATGAAGTTTGGATTTCTCAAGATGCAAAAATATTTGGGAATTCAATATTATCAGATAGTGTTGGGATATCAGGAAATTCAAAAATATCGGGAGATTCTAAGCTTAGTGATGAAGTTAGTGTTTATGGGAATGCAGTAATCTTTGGAAATGCAATTGTCTCAGGTAAGGTAAAAATTTCTGATTATGCTGTTGTTTCAGGAAATTCACGATTATCTGGTCTTGTAAAAGTACATGATAGAGCATTTGTCACTGGTAATTCACGAATAAAAGATAATGTTGATATTTTTGATTTTGCAAAAATATCGGGAAATTCAAGGATAGAAAGTGATGTAAAAATATATGGTAACTCAGAGATATCAGGAGATACGTATATACATGACAGTGCTAGTGTACATGGGCATGCGTTGGTTTGTGATAAAACAGAAATATATGGCCATGCTAATATCGGTGGAAATTCAAATATATTAGGTAATGCTAAAGTATATGATGCTGCAACAATTTTAGGTGATTCAAAAGTTGAAGATAATGCAGAAGTATACGGTAGTGCATCAATTTCAGATTATGCACAAGTTTTTGAAAGTTCCAAAATATTTGATTTCGCACAAATATGTGGTAAAGCAAAGGTAAAGGGTAATGCTAGAATATCAGGATATGAAATAATTGATAATGCAACTATAGATGGTGATACTGTATTACCAAAACTAAAGGAAGTAATTATTACAGAAGAAAAAATATGCGAAAAAGAAGTAAAAGGAATATATGTAGATGATATTAATGAAATTCCAAGTGAAGTACTTACAGATAAGAAAGAAGAGAAGGCACCAGTACTTAATGTTATATCTGAGAATGAGGAAATTTTTGAAATATTATATGAAACAATTATTGAGAATGAATCTGAGAAGGATATAAAACAAGGTCAAGTTGTAGTTGGACCTAAAAAAAAGATTTATTACCTAGAAAATGTGGATGATATTAAAAGCATCGAAGCATACCAGGTTGGTTATGGACTTGATATATTTAAGATAGAAAATGCGATAACCCTTAAAAGTGAATATTCAGAGTATTTTAGCGGAAAAGAGATATTAAAATTAGACAAAAGATATTTCTTAAATAGTGAAGATATTTTAGAAATAAAAGATACTCTTCCAAATGAGATTCAAAATCAAATTCAGAGTTATGCAGATTTTTTAAAAAAACGAGGATATTTAAAATGAATTCATTATAGGATTTAATTTTGTGATTATAGGTGTCTTAGCATATGAATTAACATCAACAAAATTTTTCTAAGTATTGTACGTAATATGATATTTGGGATACGGAAAGGAGTTAAAAAATGAAAAAAATAGGGACATTCGCAATTTTCATTATACTGATATATTCGTTAGTAGGATGTTCACCAGGGCAAAATACTAAAGTAGATGCAGCTAAAAGCTTTGTGTATGCAATGACAAGTAAAGATGAAAATGAAATAAATGCTGTAAATATAAATAAAGCTAATTCTAAGGAGTATCCAACTAAATATTTATTGAAATACTTTTCGCCTTATTATAAAAATATAAATGATTCAAATCTTATATATAAAGATGATAGCTCCAAGGATACAGTTCAGGTAATAAATAAGAAGAATAATAAAGTATTTGTAACATTGATAATGAAAAAATCAGGAAATAAATATTATTTTTCATCTTTGAAAAATCAAACAGTTTATTAATAAGGCTGCTCTTAAATCAAAAAGCCAGACGTTTGGAGATTTAAGAGAAGGTCATGCATAATTAATAAATGTTCATGTGATAATTGGTCAATACAACCTATTGATAGTGAATTTATAATTTAAAAACTTATGAATATATAAACAGGTCGCTCCTGCGAGAATCAACGCAGTTGCACAGTAACCGTAGGTTGGTTAACTTATTAAAATAATGTGTGGCAAAGAGGAGAAATAATATGGTGTTAATTGTTTTATTAGTGGGATTAGTATTGAGCGTAATTACTATTTTATATCAATATAAAATAATAAAAAAACAGAACCTTGAAATCAGGTTATTAAAAATAATAGTAGAGAAAAGAGAAAAATCAATGTGATTTCAATATATATTAATATTTAGTACTTAAAAGTTTAAAAGAACATATTGTAAAAATATATCAAAAAAACATATAATGGGAGGTGAACATAATGAATTTTGGAAGGGTTAGCATGCATGACATAGTCGTTGCTATTATCGGAGGAATATTTGTATTGATAGGAAACATTATCATAGATATAAGAGGTTATAAGAAAGTTAGTGAGAAAATAGGAAATGTTGATAATACCACGTTGAGTGGACAACATAAACGAATTGAACAAATAATAACTAATAAACATGAAAAAATAAATGACACAATAAAGAGTGTAGATGAACACTTGAGTAGAGATGTCAATAAATCTATAGAAAAGGTATAAAAAATAAGCGATAAATTAATACAAAAAGAAACTGAAAATAAGTATTATTATGAGAGTTTAAGTGGTCATCAAAAAGAGCTAGATGGACATATAAGGGGTATTGAAGATTTGGCTAGAGAGTGGAAGCATGTTGTATCAGACAATAAGAGACTAAAAGAAGAAAATGAAATTATTAAGCTGAAAAATAATGAACTACTTAATGAAAATAAACAATTAAAATGAAGATTTTTACATCAAGATAATGAACCGGATTTAAGCCTTTGAAAATTAATTCTGTTATAATTATAGCAAGCAGTGAGTAAATTAGAATGTACAACAGAATAGAATCATCGTTAACGATATAAGAAGTAGGTAGAAGATTTAGAAATAAGGAAATAAGTGTAAAGGAGAAATATGAATAGAAAATTTTTAGCTGTTATAGATGATCACCTATGTATTAATTACGAATGTCCAATATATGCTACGAATCCAAGTGAAATAATGTTAGAAGCTAAGTTCGTTCTATTTATGATTATAATTAATAAAAAAATAAAATGGAAGAAAATAAGGTTGCATCTTATATTTCAAAAGGAAGATATTGAACTATGTGATACAGAATCTGAAGAGTTCAGCATTACTTTCAACTGCCAGCTACCATAAAGGGTAGTGGCTTGTGACTGATGGAAATTTTTAAAATGAAAGGGTGATTAAAATTGAAATGGTTATAAGTACACAAACAATCAGTTTTAAATATTGTCTAATAAAACGTGAACCAGTATAAAGCTTTAGTGAGCTTTTATTTTTTTACCCATTTTTAAATATAATGTAAAAACATCAAAGACATATTCATTCAGGAATATTTTTTTTAGTTTGATTAGTGCAGACATCTGCACCATCTGAAAAAAGTCTGGCGTAACTAAAATTAGAGAATGTATGTATAAATGTAAATTTGGGAGAGTGATAAAAATTGAATAAATATAATATTGAAAGCGGATTAAAAAAAGGAGAGAAAATTATGGAACTTACTTTATCAGAAATATTAAAAGATGATAATAACGGAAAGATATTTAGACATATTGAAAGTGGAAGCATTGTTAAAAATGTTAATGGAACCTTATTCTTTGGTGAAATACTTGAATGTAAACTACCGAATGAAAAAAAAGATGTAAAGGAAAGTAATAAAAATAAATGGAAAGAAGCAGCTGCATCTAGCTTTTGGGTAAATGGTAAATATGAAAAATAAGATCATTGATAAAATATTATAGAAACTAAATTTGAAGATATGTAGTTTAAGTATAAAATTTATGAGAGAAGAAAATAAACTAGTAACATAAAAATAATTTAGGTTCGTATTTCAATCAAATTAACCAGATCTGCAATATCATAAAAAAAACAGAACCATATAAATAAAACGAGAAGGAGTTTTTAAAAAATGAAAAAGAAATTTAATGTATCATACAAAGTACCCGTTGCTCACCAAATAGAAGATGGAGGCACTGTACGTCCAGTACTAGATGCAGGCGGTTCACAAATTGTAGAGTTAGATATACCTGAAAGTTCCTATGATATAAGAATAGAAGAAGCTGTTAGTACATCAAATCATTTTTTAAATGGCAATTCAATAAGTAATTTTAGCGGTGTCGGTGGCTGTGGCGGTGCTAGTCCAATAAATTATAAATGAAATATGTTCTATACCCACAGGTATAGATAAAAATAAATAGCTGCACCATATGAAAAC
>CAVRYJ010000014.1:0-9975 GCA_963725425.1 uncultured Clostridiaceae bacterium | reverse complement strand
TCATCCCTTTTGTAGGTTAAAAATATAGGTCCTGTATTTGCATTACAGTAATCCACATGATTTATCCTATCCTGTTCCTTATCTTCTCTTGTATACTCATGCTTTTTTACTATCCCATTTAAATAATCATCTATGGATGTGCAGCACACTATACCTGTTTGAACTCTTCCATCCATAATTTGTCTATATATATAGATGTTTTGCTTGAGATCTTCTATTAGTATGCCTTTATCCCTAAATTCCTGAAGATTTGTCTTTGCCTTTTCATATACTTTTTTATCATAAGGATTAATGTTTTCTTTAATATCAATCTCAGCTCTATCAATATGGAGAAAGGAGTATGGATTTCCTTTAACCATGTCCTTTGCTTCTTCACAATTCATAACATCATAGGGAAGAGCCGCGACCTTATCTGCTAGATTTTCTTTAGGTCTTATAGCTTTAAATGCCTTTATTTTTGCCATATTAAACCCTCCCTACTGCTTCTTCTTCTTTGAAATATTCCTCTACTATTTCAACTATCTTTCTCCTATTCTCTCTTGTGCCTCTGCTGTTGCTGCACCAATATGAGGGGTAAGAGAAATTTTGTCATTGTTTACTATATCTTGATTTGCTAAAGGTTCATTTTCAAATACATCAAGTGCTTCTCCAGCTAATTTACCACTGTCTAGAGCCTTTACTAGTGCCTTTTCATCAACAACTCCACCTCTAGCACAATTTATAACATAGGCTGCATCTTTCATTATTTCAAATTCCTTTTCACCAATAACATAGGGTTCACCTTTTGTATATGGAACATGAAGTGATATAAAATCAGCTTGTTTTATAACCTCTTCTTTTGTGAGACACTTGCAATTAGCTACCTTATTTATATCACAAATGTCATAATATACAACCTTCATTCCAAAAGCAATTGCTCTTTTAGCAACTTCTCTGGCTATCCTTCCAAAACCAATTAACCCTAAAGTCTTTCCATAAAGTTCTGTTCCCTGATAGTTTTTCTTTTCCCATTTTCCTTGTCTCATAGTAACATTTGCTATTGCTATATTTCTTGCAGCTGCTATCATATGTCCTAGCGTGATCTCTGCAACTGAAATACTACTTGCATTAGGTGTATTATTAACTTGAATACCCTTCTCAGCAGCATAAGTTGCATCTATATTATCAATTCCTACTCCACCTCTTATAACAAGTTTAAGTCTTCCATTTACCGCTACATCTATTAAATCTTTTCTTACTTTAGTCGCAGATCTTACTACTAGACAATCTATATTTTCGATTTCTTTTTTTAATTCCTCTGGATCAAAATGTTTTTTTATAACTTCATAACCTTTTGACTCTAAATCATCTGCTGCCCCTTTTTCAATACCATCGTTTGCTAATATTCTTATCATAAAAATAGCCCCCTTATAAATTAAAGATTCAAAATATCGTTAATATTTGCTAGCAATTCTTTTATATCATCAGTAGAACATTCCGCCATGTGAGCAATTCTAAATGTCTTTTCTTTTAAAGCACCATATCCATTAGCTATCTGAAATCCTCTTTCACCTAACTTTTTATTTAAATCAGCCACACTTATTCCCCTAGTGTTTTTCACGGTTGTTACTGTATTTGAAAGATACTTTTCATCACCAAATATATCAAAATATTTTTTAGCCCATGCTCTTACTTGCTCTGCCATCTGTATATGCCTCTTGTACCTATTACCCATTCCTTCTTCAAGCATCTTGTCTAGTGCAAAGTCCAGTGCAAACATATGTGACAAAGATGGCGTTGATGGATATTGATAATCTTTCTTCTGTATAAATTCATAAAGGTGTAATAGATCAAGATAATATCCTCTGGATGGAACCTTTTTAGCTCTCTCCACAGCTTTTTGTGAAAAAGAACATGCTGCAAGTCCAGGAGGAAGACCAAGTGCTTTTTGTGAAGATGTTATACATATGTCCACGCCAAGTTTATCTACTGGAATATATGTTCCCGCCATTGAACTTACGGTATCAAGACACCATACAACATCTGGATATTTCTTTATTACCTTTGATATTTTCTCAACTGGATTCATTATTCCAGTTGATGTTTCATTATGTGTTATTGCTATTAAATCATATTTCCCAGTGCTTAAAACTTCATCTACTAACTTTGGATCAGTTGTTTCCCCAAAATCCACCTCGAATAAATCGGCTGGCACGTTATTGTTTAATGCCATCTCATACCATCTTTTTCCGAAAGCCCCTATTGAAAATACTGCTGCTCTTTTAGCTGTGCAACATCTAATTGCCCCTTCCATAAGCCCACTTCCGGAAGTTGTTGATAATAATATTTCCTCTCTAGTTTGGAAAACTATTCTAAGTTTATCACTAATTCTTCTTTGTAATGCTGATGCTTCCTTACTCCTGTGACCAATCATTGGTGTTGCCATTTTATCTAATACGTCCTGGCTTACTTCTACAGGCCCTGGAATAAATAACTTTTTATGCATATTTTACGCCCCCATATTTAAATATTTTTATTTTGTCTCTGCCTCAACTAATATTGTCCTTTACTATTAATTAATTAATTTGTATTTCCTGGGAAATAAAAATAAGCCCTCCAATCCCCATTGAAAAGGGACGAAAGACTCCGCGTTGCCACCCAAATTGATCATAAAATGATCCTCTTAATTAAATAATAACGATTATTCCAAACCGTATTGCTCATCGCAATCCCTCAGAGGCGGATTCACAAAATACACTTATCGACTTTCACTAACCGCCGACTCTCTAAAAAATGTACTATGTTACTATTCTCTTCATAGGTTTCTGTAAATTATTTTTTATTATATGCGTTTTAAATTAATATGTCAACGTTTTATAATATATTTGACTATTCATTATATTTACCATTGAATAATTATTAATTTATTAAAAATTTAGCTTCTGAATAATGATTTCACAAAATTTAAATGGTCAAATTTATTCCATGCCTACGATCTGCTTATGTTTTATTAATGTGCCTATTTTAATATATTTCTTGTAGCCAATATATCAACTCCCGTATTTAATATGTTTTTACAAATAATTTCCCCACATTTAATAGGCACTCCAACATATATCCTACTCAACGCCTTGGAACACTCAATAAAAATTTTTCTTTCAATTGGCTGTGAGCTTTTTACTGATACTACATTAACAATTGAACCCTTAACTCTAACCAATGTTGTAAAAATCCCCTTGTTTTCTTTATATATATTTTCACTCATAATTTTTTACCTATACCCTATTAAATTCTTTTATTCTTCCAACTAAAATATTGGAATTAACTGAATGCTGAACAATATCCACTAATTTTTTATTTGTTTCTCTAGCAAGAATAACTGCAATTTTATCTATACAATAAGACCCACCACATCTTCCAAACATAGCACCAGTCCTCATTCTAATACCATCCATTGTTCTTGCACCAAGCGGTCTCCTTATACATTCTATTATTTCCCCCTCAGAAACGTTACAGCAAGTACATATAAATTTCCCATACTTATTATCGATTTTTATTAGCTTATTTCTCTCATCATAAGACATATCGCTATATCTATAAAATTCTCTTATCTTATCATGAAAATCTTTTTTCATTTTGCTATTACAACTACTTATTACAATGTTGCACACTTGCTTTGAAATATCAGTAATCTTACTTATAGAATCATAATATTTCCCTTTTATTTTTAAACAACCTTCTCCTACTTTAGAATCTTCAATTTCAATACATTTTCCACTATAGTAGATATCAAAATTTTCTTTAATATAATTTTCATCTAGATCTAATAATATGCTTTTTATCTTGATTAATGCTTCTTCAACGGACGTTTTTGATTTTGAACAAACATATACATATAAATCACCATTTAATTTAGGTACTACTAGCATTCTACTATGATCTTTTTCCCATAAATCAATAATATTATCACGGTCAAACTTATAACTTTTATCTATTACAAAACACTTTATGTTATAATTTCCTTTACTTTCGCTTTTTACCTTTTCACTATCTGTTTCAGGTAAAGTGTTTATAACAAATTTACATGAAAATTTATTTTTATTGGTTACTATTCTATATCCCTTTGAGACTTTTTCTATATCCATAACTACTTCATCTAACTTAAAATTAACTCCATTATCAAAGGCAACTTCTCCATATCCTAAAGCTAGATCATATGTATTGATTATTTCAAAATTTTTATAATAAGTTTCGGTTTTTCTATGAGCATTACTTATCTTTGTGTAATTATATTTTTTTCTTCTAACATTAAACTTTTTAAGTATTTCACGTGTAATAGCTTGTGACTTATTGCTATCGCTATTGTTATCATTATTATAAAATGTAGGAATATAACTATATAAAACGTCATCTGCTATCTCATATTCTTTTTCAATTAGAGCAATATTAAGACTAAATTTTGATAACTCATAGGCTACAGAACATCCTATCACTCCACCACCTAATATAAGTACATCATAATCTAACATAAAATCATTACGCAAAACAATATCATCTATACATAATCGTATTATGTTCTTGTTTTTACGTAACTCACCCCCTTTATATTTTCTCTTATCTCAATAATTATTTTACCATTTTCTTTATGTAAAGTAAAAAAAATTGGCACCTGTATAAAACAAGTACCAATATATAATTATTTTCCTAGTTGCTGAAGCAAATCACCTAGTTGCTTCATATAGTCGCCATATTTTGACCAATCTCCGCTTTTTTCGGCATCTAATGCGTTGTTATACAAATCATTGGCTTGCTTTAGTTTAGACGTATCTACTGCTGGCACATTAGGTTGTGTAGTACCCAAACTATTGCTACTATTTGCATTTTCATTGTAGTTAAATAACTGCTGTAAAGCAGTTGCCATATTATCGGCCATAACCATCTTACTACCACTAGATACAATAATCTTTTTTACCTCTGGAATACTATTTTTACCTTGTGCTCTTATATATACGGGTTCTACATATAAAAGTCCATTATTTATTGGTAAAATTGTAGTATCACCAAATTGAACTTGAGAACCTTGAGTATTCCAAAGTGACATTTCTTTTGAAATATCAGGATCTTGATTTATCTTTTGCTTGAACATATATGGACTATAAATGGTAGTATCCGTTGGAAGTTTATATAAATCCAACTTCCCATAATTAGCTCCATCCATTCTTGCACCAAGAATAGATACCATATTTTCCTTAGTATTAGCATTAAAATATTCTAACAAAACGGTCTCTTCCTTCTTCTCATCTGGAAGTTTCATAATGACATAAGTTGAAGGGTTTGTGCTTTTATCACCTTCAATTTGCTTTTGATCCTGTGCAACTGACCATAAATCTTCACTATTGTAAAATACTCCTGGGTCGGTTACATGATATTTTTGCAAAATTTGACATTGTACATTAAACAAATCCTCTGGATATCTAAAATGTTGTCTAATTCCTATAGGCGCACTGCTAACATCTTTAAATATTCCTTTGAAAATTTTGTTGTAACTATTTGCAATAGGATCATTTTTATCTACTTGGTAAAAATTAATACTTCCATCAAATGCGTCTACCACTACTTTTACTGAATTCCTTATATAATTTATATTATCTTGTGGCTCCGAAAATGGGTACCGATCTGAAGTTGTATATGCATCAATTATCCAATACAATTTCCCATTGTCCACGACGGAGTACGGATCAGAGTCATATTGTAAAAATGGTGCTATCTTCTTAGCTCTATCTACTATATTTCTGTTAATTAGTATTTTACTATCACTTGTAATTGAATTTGAAACTAAAAAATTCAAATCTTGCTGATTAATTGCAAATAAAAGTCTATTTAGAGGCGTTGCTTTTATTCCAGCTTTTCCAGTATAATTATATGTTTTATCTGAACCTGATTGTGGATAATCAAATTCACCAGACTTATTATTTGCTATTACGTAATCATTGGTATCTTCACCAAAATAAATTCTTGGATTATCAAGCTTAATACCTGTTGTATTATCTACAGGTATATTATTCATCACAAAATCAGGCTCACCTTCACTTGTAATTGAATTTACCTTACTCATTACAAGCCCATATCCATGTGTATAATTAAGATGCTTATTTTGCCATGTATCAGCACTTGCTGTAAGGGAACTTTGATTTATTTCTCTAGGTGAAATAAACACTTCTGTTAACTTTCCATCTATATTATATCTATCTACATCCACATCATTAAAATTATAGTAATATCTAAACACTTGAGTTTGGTTATAAAATTCCAAAGATGGTTTATATGAATTTATTTTTATATTATTAATTGTATCCATATTTTCTTGAATATCATTTTCAGATAATGAATCATTAACTGGATACTGTTTAGTGTCTATATTATCAACACCATAGGCTTTTCGTGTAAAGTCAATGTTGTATTTAATATAAGGAGATTCTAAAGCTTTTTCATTTGATTTGACTATAACATTTTGAACAAGAAGTGAAACAACCCCTTCCACTACTATAAGTGCCACAATTACTGCAATGGAAATAATTATTGGTTTTACTTTTGATTTAATAACGCTTATAAATATTGCAACTGAAGCAATTATACATACTACAGCTAAAATTCTAAAGAACACCAGTGAAACATGAACATCTGTATAACTTGCACCAAATGCAACTCCTCTATCACTATAAACAAGTTCCCACCCTTTTATAAAATACCCAAAAGACAATAATAAAAATATCATTGCAAATAATATTGCTAATTGACGCCCTGCGAATTTGGAAATCCCATTTTTAATATCATTGAATTTAAAAAAGTTAGCATTTCTATTAAAGTTGTTACCTGATACAAATGTATCACTTGCGTATAATACAAAATACATAACCACAGTTATAATAACTAATAATATAAGCAAAGACATTATGATTCCATATATTGATTCAATTAGAGGAAGTTTAAAAACATAAAATGAAATATCTCTATTAAAAATTGGATCCTTTATATTGAAATTTACTGAATTCTCAAATTGTAATATTTTATACCAATATGTCGTTGAAACTGAATACGCTAGAGTAAATGAGATTACTATATCAAATATAACAAAAATTTTACGCTCTATTTTGTCTCTCTTTAAATTTACTTTCATTATCTTTTTATATCTAACAATACTTTTTCTAATATTTTTATAATAAAACCAAATGGCGAAGAAACATACAATAAATATTGGTACCATGAATTTTATTACTGTAATAAGTTTAATGAAATATATTGATAAATACCCAACTTCTTTATACCATTCTATGTTGATTACGAAATTTACTATGCTATTCGCAAATACTATAACTAATATGATTACGAAAATACTTATTATTAAAGCTATCTTCTTTTTCAAAAAATCACTTCCTATGTAATATTTTTCCAATTAAAGAATATGTGGTTTCAATGGCTCCTTCAGGGCATAATTCCTGACAACAAAAACATCTAATACATTCACTCATATTCCAAGTAGGTTTGTTTTTACCATCCATTTTTACCATTTTTATAACTTTGGGTTTTTCTGGGCAAATCTCGTAACACCTAGAACATCCAATACACTTGTCTCTAATTAATGTTGGACTTGGTGCAATCATTCCCTTTAAAAAATCATTCACCGCATGATTCTTAAAATAAAAATTTCCACCAGTTCTAGAAAGTTTAAAATCTTTAACCTTCATTTTCTCAACCTTTTCTCCAAGCACCTGAATATCCTTACTTAAAACTTCCCCCCATTTATTATCGTACGCTTCTTTTAAAACTGGTATATCTAAAGGGTTATTGTAACCTATAAGACTAACGGCTACTGAATCCACAGCAGTTAAGGATTCACCCATTATAATGGTATTCATCTTTTTAGGCGTTCCATTTTTAGGCCCATTACCTTCCATAGCAATTATTCCATCCAAAATGGCAAAATTCGTACCTATCAATGTATTTAAATCTAGCAACATTTTACAAAAATTATTTGCATCTGGCATTTGTATGCCAAGCGGCTTTCTGTGTTCCCGGAATACATCCAAACTGATTTTTTACAGCACCAGTAAAAAATGCCATTGCATGAGTTTTAAGTTTAGGTAATGTTATAACAACATCGGCTTCATATGGAGCTCTTGCAACATTCCAAGACTTACATAAGATTGAATTATCAAGTTTTACATGTACGCTATCAGAAAAATCTTCAAATTTAACTCCATATTTTTCTGCAACAGCTATAAGTCCGCATTTTTCTGCAGCCTTTCTAGCATCACCAAACCCTGGTGAATCACCAAATGATATGTTTTCTGTATAATCACTTATTATTCTTATTACTGACTCAAAAACAGAATAATGCGTAACTGTAGGAGATCCAGGTTTTTCAGCACTAAGCAAATTAGGTTTTAATAAAACTTTGCTATTTATAGGTATAAGTTTTCTTAAGAATTCATCTCCTCCTAGTATTTCAAAACCTTCTCTTATCTTATTTTCTATATGTTTCACGTCATAGTCTTCACATTTTAAAAGTGCTATCTTTGCCAATGTTATGTCTCCCCCCACCAAATATAAAATTTCATAATTATTAATCAGAAATTATAAAATTTTTCTTCTTCAATTCGTTTATTATATTATTTAAACAAGATTCATCCTCAACATTAATTGTGTGAAGATGTATTCCTCCAGTAAGTATTGATAGTGGTTCTGCTTGAAATTTCCTTAATTCATTTACAAAATTCTGGATATCATATGGAGTTTTTATCATTAATATACCTCTTATCTCTCCATAAAGTTTATGTTCAATTATAACATCTTCTATTATACCACCAAACTTAACAATAGTTTCTAATTCTTCTTCTATTTCTTCCGGACTATGGCTTACTGCTAGTACCTTTCTAATATTATTTTTTTTAATTTCAGATATTATATACCCTTTGGGTGTAGCAATTATTTTACTGCCACTTGCTCTCAAAATAGCTATGTCCTTAACTATTATTTGTCTTGTTACTCCTAATTCTTTAGCCAATGTTTCACCTTTTATAGGTTCTCTGCTCTCCTCTAAAAGATTGTATATAAGCATTCTCTCTTTCCTCTGAATTCATAATAACACCACCAACTTTAAATAATACTCAATTTTTATTGTCACAAATTTTAATTATATTAAGTTCAGCATCTGATAGTAGATTCTCATTATGATGATTTTCAATCAAATATAAGAATCTACTATTATAACCATATTTTTTTAAAATCTCTACCCCCATCTTACCATGATTATAATATACATCAATATCTTTTATATTAATAAATTTTTTTATTTTTCCATTTGTAATACTATTTAAAATAACTATTATTGATTTATTTATAATGTTTACTTTCTTTTGTATTTTACCAATATCATGTAATAATGATATTTTCACAAGTACTTCACTATTTAAACCTTTTTCTAAACACAAAAGTTTTACGTCCTTAGATACATTTATACAATGTTTCTGCTCAGATTTAGCTAGTCTTTTAAATAGTTTTAATTCATCCTTATTTAAAATTTTTTCTACGTATTTTATATCTTCCTCATTTATATCTGAACTCAATGTCCAAACAAACTGCTTAATCCTATAAAAGAACATTATTTAATACTCCTCTACATAGTTGTTAAGATATCTCTAAAAAAATACTGGTCATATACTTACTTTTTTTTGAAAATTCCTTAGTTAAAATTATATATTATATGAAGATTATTTTAAACTATAATATATAAAAACGGGCAAAAAAAAATAGCCTACACTGGCTACTTTAAATGGTGGAGGTAAAGAGATTCGAACTCTTGACCCCCTGCGTGCAAGGCAGGTGCTCTCCCAACTGAGCTATACCCCCATATGGTGGACCTTCAGGGACTCGAACCCCAGACCGACCGGTTATGAGCCGGTTGCTCTAACCAACTGAGCTAAAGATCCATTGTGT
>CAVRYJ010000013.1:0-4687 GCA_963725425.1 uncultured Clostridiaceae bacterium | reverse complement strand
TTTATGTCGTATATAAGGGAAAGCCCTGTATTAAACCATTGTGGTGAATTTGGAGCATACATCTGATTCAAAAAGGCGTAAACAAGCTCATCATAGACAACCTGTTCATCATGTTCATTTTCTATAATTCTTTCATCCTTTAGTGATTCACACCAAAAGGATACTAATCTATGAGCAACCATTTTTAGGCTGTTTTCGTATTCACATTCATTTGGAATTCCAGCTTTTCTAAAATATTTAGAAGCAATTATATCACATGCATTTTGAGAATAGTTTGTAGGAAACTCTAGGCTTTTCATATCAATTAAAATCTTACCTGTTTTTTGATTTTTCATAAGTACATTTATTTTTTTCCATTCAAATAAATCATATACAGTTTTGTTTTTATTATTTTCAAGTTCTTTGGTGTAAAATCTTTTAAAGAGTGTGTCATTAATATTCATATATAAACCTCCAATAAAAACTATATGTAGTAGTACACAAAAAGAATACATACTATATGTTGTATAAAGATTATAAATTAAAATAATATTTCTTTCAACTGCTATATTTTGAAATTTAAGCTTAAAAAGGTTCATTTTATACTGCTATTATCGATATAAGTTTTATTTAAATTAAATTTAATATATATTTTTGTGAGTATAAAATGATATAATATATGTATTAGTTATAAAGGTTATATAGAATAGCGTAATAGATAATTATAACTTTATTTATAAAGTATAAGGGGGGAGGAAAATTTATGGAGATTTCTGGTGTACATAGAAATACAAGTGTTAAAAAAGAGAACAAAACAATTACAACTAAAAAAGATTTCTCGAGGAGTTTTAATTTTTCGCAGCAAAGAAGATCAGAAGAAGAACTTAAACAAATGCAGGATGATATTAAGAAAAAGGGAAATAGGCTTGCAATAACAAAGTGTTTTGCAGATGTAAATGCATATAAAAATCTCATAAAGGAGTACCTTCAATCTGTTTTAAACTATATGTATTCGGTAAAAAAGGACATAAGTTTTTGGCAGACTCAGTATTTTGTTACAGTGGAGACTGTTGATAAAAAGCTAGAAGAACTAACTGAGCAAATAATGAGTGAGGAAAGAGAAAAAATTAATATAGCGGGTACTATAGACGATATTACAGGATTAATTGTAGACATGTACAAATAGCGAAGCAGTAATGCTTCGCTATACTTTTATTGAATCCAGCTATTATAAGATGCATCTGATGGCATTCTCCAGTCACCTTAGGTGAAAGACTTATAGTTCCTACCTTTGGACCATCTGGAATAGCAGAGCGTTTAAATTGCTGTGAGAAAAATCTTTTTATGAATTTATTAAACCACTTTTACTATAGTTTCATTATCATAAGTGTTTTTAAAAGCATGTTTTGCAATAAATAATATTTTTTCTGGGCTAGAGCCATTCTTTATAAAATGATATAAGAAGAAATCGTGAAGTTCATAAGGTCCAACAATATCCTCTGTTTTTTGTGCTATATTTCCGGATTTATCTTTTGGTAAAAGTTCGGGACTTACAGGAGTATCAAGTATATCTAAAAGTATTTCAGAGGTCTTATTATCTACTTCCTTTTGAGCTACATATTTTACAAGATATCTAACAAGGGTTTTAGGTATAGAGCAATTTACAGCATACATTGACATATGATCTCCATTATATGTGCACCAGCCAAGTGCAAGCTCAGATAAATCACCAGTTCCAATTAGAAGTCCGCCTTCTTTATTTGCTATATCCATTAGTATTTGAGTTCTTTCACGTGCCTGAACATTTTCATAGGTTACATCATGTTTTTCTTTAGGATGACTTATATCCTTAAAATGTAAAAGACAGGCTGGAACTATATCTATTTCTCTAAGTTCAGTACCTGAATTTTTACATAGATTTACGGCATTATTGTAAGTCCTATCTGTTGTTCCAAAGCCAGGCATGGTGACTGCTATTATGTTTTTTCTACTTATTTTCAGCATGTCGAAGGTTTTTACTATTACGAGAAGAGCGAGAGTTGAATCTAGACCTCCGGAGATGCCTATTATTGCTTTATCAAGTCTAGTATGACTAAATCTTTTAGCAAGTCCTGAAGTTTGAATGTTAAAAATTTCTTTGCATCTTAAATCACGTTCTTTTTCATTTGAAGGTACGAAAGGGTGAGGATCAATAAATCCCGATCAAAATCACCTATAATCATATCTGAATATTCAAATTCTATTAGTTGAGCCTCAAATGGGCATAATTTCACGCTATCTCTAAAGCTTATGTTTTTTAAACGTTCGCTAGTTAACTTTTCCATATCTATAATTGAAGTCATAACCTCGTTATCTCTTTGAAATCTTTCATTTTCTTTGAGAATAGTTCCATTTTCTGATATAATAAGATTACCACTAAAAACTAAATCGGTGCTTGATTCCAAAACACCAGAAGATGCATATAAATAAGCACACATACATCTTGCACTTTGATTTGAAACTAAATTTCTTCTGTAGTCTGATTTGCTTACTATTTCATTTGAAGCTGAAAGATTAACAATAACATTAGCGCCAAGCAAACTTAAATAACTACTTGGAGGTATTGTAACCCATAAATCTTCGCATATTTCTATACCAAGCCTTAAATCTCCGCATTTAAATATTAAGTTAGTGCCAAAAGGAACGTTTTCTTGAAAATCAAGGTTTAC
Source organism: uncultured Clostridiaceae bacterium (assembly GCA_963725425.1). Classification (GTDB taxonomy): domain Bacteria; phylum Bacillota; class Clostridia; order Clostridiales; family Clostridiaceae; genus Clostridium_I. Next base: position 2,000 of record CAVRYJ010000013.1, on the reverse strand, counting down.
AACTTTATCTGTAATGTTGAAGCCTTCTGTGAACCATCTTTTTTCGTAGAACTCTGAATAATTTGGTATGTAACTTTTAGGCACTATTCCGAGAATGTTTCCTTTGAAAAGCACATAAGCGCAATTATAAAGGCAATAATTATATAAAAGAGGAGCACCTACAATTACAAGTATGTCACGGTCTAATATGTAGTTCGCTAGCTCTTTAATGGCCTCAATAGATTTTTTTATTAATATGTCTTGCTCAAATAAGTCACCACAAGTATATGAGGTTATGCAAAGTTCTGGAAAAACTATTATTTTGGAATGTTGATCGCAAGCATTGCATATACATTTTTTTATATTTTCTATGTTGAAATTTATATCAGCAACATTTGTCTTAGGGCAAGCAGCGGATGCTTTTATGTATGTATTTATCATTATAGTCACTCCTTAATTTAAATTTCAACATATATTATATCACGAATAAAGATAAACCACTCTGAAACTTGAAATTTATTTGTATCAAAATGCCGTCTTATGGGCATTTTGGTGAACATGAATTTCAATAGTTGAAGCGTATTTATCTATAATAAAATATAATAGGAACTTTAATAAGTGCAAATAACGTGAAAATTAATAAAAACTGAAGATTGGTTAATGAAAAAAACGTTTTAAAAAGTAATCAATACTGCTTTAAAAGTTAAAAATAAGGCTTTATTAATTTTTCGCATTGGTGTAAATTATACATATTGAAAGGGGGTAATAATATTGGACACTATTTTTAAAATATGGATAGCTATCTTTATTGTTATGATTTTAATTGATATAGCTACAAGTGGCTTTTTATTTGTATGGTTTTCAATAGGAGCTGCTGGGGCAATTATAACTCACATACTTGGGGGGAGTATAATTACTCAGGTAATAGTATTTGCTGCAATAAGTATAATTTGTTTTATTTTTGGATATCCAATGGCAAAAAAACTCATAAAGGGGACTATAAAAAGGACTCCTCTTATGGAAGAGAAATATATAGGAAAGGAGATGATTGCTGAAAGAGATTTAGAGGAAATTTCAAAAATAATGGTTGGAGGAATTTATTGGACAGCTCAAAATATTGGACATCCAATAAAAAAAGGAGATAAATTTGTCATTACAGGTATTAAGGGAAATAAACTTTTAATAACAAAATAAAAGGAGATGTTAATAATGATAGGAAAATTAGTTTTAGGAGTCATTTTACTTATTATAGTTTTAATTATTTTAAGCTGCCTTAAGGTAGTTACTACAGGATATGTTTTTATTGTTGAAAGGCTAGGACAGTATCATAGAACCCTTCAACCAGGTTGGAATTTTATGATTCCATTTGTGGACTATGTAAGAGCAAAGGTTTCTACAAAGCAGCAGATACTAGATATTGAGCCGCAAAGTGTTATAACAAAGGATAATGTTAAAATATCTATAGATAATGTTATATTTTACAAGGTAATGAATGCAAGAGATGCTGTATATAATATAGAAAGCTATAAATCAGGTATTATATATTCCACTATAACAAATATGAGAAATATAGTTGGTGACATGACACTTGATGAAGTATTATCAGGAAGAGATAAAATAAATCAAGTATTATTACAGGTAGTAGATGAAATTACAGATGCATATGGAATAAAGATATTATCTGTTGAAATAAAGAACATAATTCCACCAGCAGAAATACAGCAGGCAATGGAAAAGCAAATGAGAGCAGAAAGAGATAAGAGAGCAACTATACTTCAAGCTGAAGGTCAAAAGCAATCAGAGATAGCTAGGGCAGAGGGAGAAAAACAGGCAAAAATACTTCAGGCAGAAGGAGAAAAAGCGTCAAACATAAAACGTGCAGAAGGTCTTAGAGAATCACAACTTCTTGAAGCAGAAGGTAAAGCAAAGGCAATAGAAAAAATAGCAGGGGCAGAAGCACAAGCAATAGAGAATTGTTAATAAGTCTATAATACAATCAGGAACTAATGAAACTGTTATAG
>CAVRYJ010000012.1:0-28164 GCA_963725425.1 uncultured Clostridiaceae bacterium | reverse complement strand
AACTATTCAGCTACTATTTTGTATAAAATATATGTGTGCTCAAAAAACGTACTACCCTCAAATATTTTGTGTATTTGAGGGTAGTATGATGATATTAATTTTCTGCACACTAAAAAGAGGTGATTACACCTCTTTTATCGGAGCTTTTAAATCTAAAGTTGGGTCTATTGGATTTGCTGTAAATACTGATTTTATACAGTCTAAAGCATTATTACCTTGTTTTCTTACAGTAGATACATATCCCCTAATTCTAGTGAAAGCATTTGCTCCTGCTGGACTTCTAAAAGTTCCAGAAATTTTTTGTTTCACCTTAGCCATGCGTAAATCTCGTTCCGCTTGGTTATTGTCAAAGGGAATATCAAAATCATACATGAAAGCAAGAACTTGATTTTTATATCCACATAATCTATTAAGTAAATTCTAAAATATTACACTCCTTTTAACCTTCTTCTGAGAGTATAATTCAATATTTTTAGAATAGTCTTCATCAAAACCAGCGTTAAGCATTTTATCATACTTTGCTTCAAAATCTTGAAGTCTATTTATAGGTAAAGCATGATAATTGTTGAAGATTAAGTCTACTTCACGCTTAATTTCAATTAACAAATCTTTCATCGGCGTTTTCCATTCTTGATTTTGTAGCTCGGTTATAGCATTAAGTTCCCTTAATATATGAGCATTGCATAGGGCATGACTACAGTTGGTGTATTTATTATATGTTTTAAAACCATCATGTACTGCCGTACCAGTCAATTTTGAGAGTATTCCAATTTCATCAGTTGCTTCTTTACCTCGTTTTTCATGACATGCATAGAAAGTAAGGTTTTCATTTGAAGCAACGTGAAGCCATTTACGCTTTTTCTCTACATACATACCAGTCTCATCAAAGTGAACAGCACCAGTAGATGAGATAATACTTATTTTTAATATTATCCTCTATAGGCCGTAATTTTTCATAACAGCTTTCATTAAATGTAACTATACTTCCTTGGCTCAGATGATGGTTAAATAAATCTTCAATAAGTTCAGCACTTCTTTTATATGGAATTAGCTGATATTGTGTTAAATAAACAGCTATAGCCTTTAACTTTTCACCATATTGAACTGTATTTATAATCCCATCAGGGAACCTAGCGGTATTTTTACATTTGCATTGTGGGCATATTTTTACTTCTGCTCTATGCTCTGTAGTTTTAGCTTTTATTTCAGGTATATCTATAACTTGGCGAACAATATATCTTTCAAGCGATGTATCTTTTAAAGATGCTCCGCATTCAATACATTTTTCTAGACTATGAATTTTAATTTCATCAGGATTGTCATTTATACTCAAGGTTGACCCTTCATGACCTTCCTGACCGCCAGGTCGTTTACCTGATTTAGTCCTTAAACTCTTAGTTTTCTTTTTCAATCCATCTGATGATGGTGGCTTACTGCTGTTATTACTATTTTTATTTATTTGACTTTCTAATGACTTAACACGCCCGTTTAAAGCCATATTATCATTAGAAAGTGATTCTACTTGAGAATTTAGTGTATTAATTTCATTTGATAATTTGTTAATAGCACTTATAACTTGAGATATACCTTGGTTGTAAATCTCAGTAATATGGCTTTCAGTCACGATGTGTCACCACCTTATCATTAGTTTTTGCAAGATAGGATTTATATTACCAAAAATCAATGATAAATGGAAGAGTTTTTTTCAATAAATTAATAATAGCACTAAATGAAATTTATTTTAATAGCTGAATAGTTACTAATTTTTTCAAAATGTCTTATATTAACAGGCCAATTAATGACCAAATATTAATCTATTTTATTTACACTTACTTGTGCTAAATAATGCTCAACATCTTCTTTTTTACATAAATCCTTTGAAAAAGCTGTAGCACTTCCAGATGTAGCGCCCCACCTAAATGCTTCAATTAAATCCTTGGATTCTGAGTATTTAGCTAAAAATCCTGCAATAACTGAATCTCCTGCACCAACTGAATTCTCAACCATTCCCTTTGCAGGCGTAGCATAATAAACCCCTTTTTCGCAAATTAAAAGAGCGCCTCTTTCTGCCATAGATATAATTACATTCTGATCCTCCCATAACTATAAGCTTCTTTGCGTATTCTATAATTTCATCTCTATCTGTAAGTTTTGTTTAAAAATTTCACCTAACTCATGGTTGTTTGGTTTTATTAAAAATGGTTTGTTCGCTAATGTGGCCACCAACGCATCACCTGTTGTATCAACAATAACTTTTACATCATTGGAAATACACTTTTTCTGAAGGCGTGCATATATGTCACTTGGAACGGATTTCTGAACATTTCCTGCTAGTACTAGATAATCCTCTGAAGTTAAACCTTCCACTATTTTAAATAACTTGCTGAGATCCCCTTTTTTAATAATTGGACCTGATCCATTGATTTCCGTTTCCTCTTTTGATTTAAGTTTAACGTTTATTCTTGTATCTCCACTTATCTCAATAAAATCAGTTTCAACACCTTGATCCTCTAATGAATCAATGATGAATTTTCCAGTGAACCCTCCAACAAAACCTAAAGCCTTACTTTTTTATTCCCATGTTATTTAAAACTCTTGATACATTTATACCTTTTCCACCAGCAAATTTTTCTTCACTGCTAGCTCTATTAACTATTCCCGCTTTAAAGTTGTCTACGTTCACAACATAATCTATAGCTGGATTAAACGTTACAGTATATATCATCTTTTCGTCACTACCTTTTCCATTGGTTTTTAATACCCATATAGACATGATAATATAAAATCGAGCACTAAACAACATATATAAGCATATTTAATCATAATATTTTTATATTTCTTTAATTCCGCTCATATTTAAACATAAATGGTTAATTCAATTTTGGAAAATGTTATCCACTATATTGCTTTTAATACGAAAATGACTCAACTATGGCATATAAAAGTCATATGACATGGTTGAGTTATTTATAATTAGGTTTTTAGACAATCATATTTATTACTAAAACTCCTATTAATCCCATAACCGAAATTATTGTTTCCATAACTGACCAGGAAGATAATGTTTCACCTATAGTAAGACCAAAGTATTCCTTAAACATCCAGAATCCGGGATAGTTTACATGTGAAAATATAAGACTACCAGCACCAGTTGCTAATACCATTAATGCTTGGATTTGCATTTGTTGAAGCAATCATAAGCAATACTTTTCATTATTTCTTCCATTTTCTTGCCTCTGAATATACCTAATGTAAAAATTGAAACTAGAACTGATATAAACATTGCCATTAACGGACTACCTATAAATCCTGCAGCTGAAAAAGCATTAATCTACTCACATCACAATTTTTGATTTTTATTCCATGTACCCACCCTTCATAGGTGATGCTGCACATTTAGTGTAAAGCCCTAAGATTCCTTTGGTATATCTAGGTGATGGTTTTACCCAATTTTCTTTTCTCTTTTTTAAAATATCTGTAATTTCATTTTCAGTTTTTTTAATTCCAGCTATCCCTATTATGTCAAGAGTTCTTCCAGGTATATCTATTTTAATTAGATCTCCTTCTTCAACTAAAGCTATAGGACCACCAACGCTAGCTTCTGGAGAAATATGACCTATAGCTGGTCCCCTGGTTGCTCCTGAAAATCTTCCATCTGTAATCAATGCTATAGATTCTACTAGTTCTGCGTCTGAGGCAATTGCTTCTGTTGTATAAAACATTTCAGGCATTCCTGACCCCTTTGGTCCTTCATATCTTACAAATACAGCGTCTCCTGGTTTTATATTCTTAGTTAAAACTGCTTTAATTGCTAACTCTTCACAATCAAATACCCTTGCTTTTAAGGTTACCTGCATTAATTTTGGGGATATAGCTGAATGTTTTACTACTGCACCTTCTGGTGCTAGATTCCCTTTAAGGATAGCAATAGAACCGTGTTTTTGAATTGGATTTTCTTTTGATTTTATTACATCTTCCTTTTTCACTCCAAGCTTTTTAATTAGCTTTTCATGCTCTTCATAATATCCACTTTTCTTTATATCTTCTAAGTTTTCTCCTAATGTTTTTCCAGTAACAGTTAGTACATCTAAATGTAAAAATTCTTTAATCTCTTCCATTATTGCTGGAACTCCACCTGCATTCCAAAAATATGAACCAGGATAAAAACCACTTGGTCTTATATTAAGAATGTATGGAATTTTTTTATGAATTTCATCAAATAACTCTGGTTCTATTTCTATACCAAGTTCATGTGCTATGGCTGGAATATGTAAAAGTGCATTACTTGAGCCTGCTATGGCTGCATGAACCATTATTGCATTTTCAAAAGCATCTTTAGTCATTATGTCTGATGGTTTTATTCCTAGCTCTACAAGTTTAAGTGCCTGTATTCCTGCTTTTTTAGCTGCAATTTTAAGTTCCTTTTGCGTCACAGGAATTAATGCGGATGCTGGAAGTGCAATTCCTAAAGTTTCTGCCATAACTTGCATAGTTGATGCTGTACCCATAAATGAACAAGCCCCGCAACTTGGGCAAGCATTATGCTTGTAATAATCGTACTGCTCCTTAGTTATTTCCCCCCTTTTATATTGAGCATCGTAAGTACCAATTTGTTCAAGTGTGAGCATATTAGGTCCTGGATTCATGATTCCACCTGGTAGCATTATTGCTGGCATATCCAGTCTTGCAATTGCCATCAGATGTGCTGGTACTGCTTTGTCACAGCTAGTTATAAATACACCTGCATCAAATGGTGTCGCTCCTACATGTATTTCTATCATGTCTGCCATAATATCTCTTGATGGAAGTGAAAAATTCATACCGTCATGACCTTGTGATTCACCATCACATATGTCTGTCACGAAAAATTTAGCTGCTCTACCTCCATTTTCATTTACACTCTTAAAGGTCTCATCTACCAAAGTATCAAGGTGCGCACTTCCTGGATGACTATGACCAAAACTGCTTTCGATTATTATCTGTGGTTTTTCAAGATCCTCAATTTTCCATCCTACTCCCAGCCGCAAAGAATCTATTTCTGGTGCTTTTGCCCTTATTTCTTGACTTTTTAACATATAAATCACCTCATATTTTAGATTATTTGTATTACAACTATATGTATATTATGAATTTAATAGCTGTTAGTTCGTTTTTTGCTGTATTTTCATTCAAAGTTGTATTACAACTTTGAATACATAATATCCTGGAAACGTTTTTCTGTCAATAGATTTTTTTATAATCTTATATAACAAAACACCCCAAGAAGTGTCGCTACCTCTTGGAGTGTTTAAATTACCGAATCTATTTCATTTTTTTAATTCATTTATAGTTCTTTGTGCATGCCTTCTAGCGTAAATAGACGCAAGCTCAGAATCTCTATTTTTAATTGCATCTAAAATAAATTTATGTTCATGAATTCCGCCTTCTGGTCCGAGACTTTCATATAAAGTCATTTGATGGTATTCAAGCACAGATCTTAGCAACTCATTTACTTTTATAATCAGAGAATTTTGTGTTCCCTCTGAAATTTTAGTATGAAATTTCAAATCTTCCTCTGTGAATTTTTTCATGTCGTTTTTATAATTTTTCATTTTTTCATAACTGGATTCTAGTTCACCTATTAAATCCTCACTGCATCTCTTGGCACACAATCTAGCACTTTCAGGTTCAGTAATCAATCTAAATTCCAATATATCCATATAATTTTCTCTATCTAAAATAAGCATTGGAAGTAAACTATTTAAGTATACCGAAGGACCTAGCTCATTTACGAAGGTACCCCCACCTTGTTTTTGCTTACAATATTTAAAGTAGCTAATTTTTCAATAGCTTCACGTACGGACACCCTGCTTACATCTAGTTCTTGTGAAAGTTTTGTTTCAGACATGATCTTTTGTCCAGGTTTCCATTCCCCAGAAAAAATTTTCTCTTGAATTTTTTCTAATACCTTGTCACTTGTTCTACCATCTTTCATATGAAATCTCCTATTTTAGCAATCCTAGAGAAAAATGACTAGCATACTCACTAGTCATTTTTTAAGATGCTTTTCTATCTTTGAACACTACCAGAAGTATTTCCACTCGTAATTGCCATTATTTCACTCTCAGTACAAAGATTAAAATCCCCTTCGATTGTATGCTTTAAAACACACGCAGCCGTAGCAAACTCCAAAGCATCTTTATAACCTGATTCGTTAACTAATTTGTAGACTAAACCTGCTGCAAATGCATCTCCAGCTCCTACTCTATCCTGAATTGTAAAATCATATTTCTTAGACTGATACAATTCTTCTCCGTTATATATAAGAGCAGACATTGCATTATGAGTTGCAGAATAGTTTTCTCTCAATGTAGTTACGACATATTTTACGTTAAATCTTTTTTTCATACTTGAAAATATGTGTTTAAACCCTTCTAGATCTACTCCCTGCTTTGCAAAATCAGCAATTTTATGTGCTTTATCATTTTTTTCATCTATCCATCCAAAACAAACATCTACATCTTTTATTATTTTAACCATAACTTTTTCAAACTCGGCATAATCCCAAAGTTTGTTTCTATAGTTTAAATCAACACTAATGGGAATTTCCTTCTTCTTAGCGTATTCTGCAGCTTTTTCCACTAATCGTATGCATTTATCTCCAAGGGCTGGTGTAATACCTGAAAGATGGAACCAATCAGCATCCTTAAACACAACATCAAAATCTACTTCTTCCACATTTATATCACAAATAGAGGAGTTTTTTCTATCATATACTACTTTTGAAGGTCTAACAGAAGTACCCTTCTCAAGAAAATATATTCCCACTCTTTCTCCGCCTCTAATAATATTATCTGTGTTTACACCATAGTTTCTTAAAAAATTAACAGCGCTTTGTCCAATATCATTATCCGGTAGTTTAGTTAAAAAATGTGAATCCATGCCCATATTAGCAAGAAATACTGCTACATTAGCTTCAGAACCACCGTATATGGCATCAAAAGATCTCGCCTGGACAATTTTAGTATAACCAGGTGTTGTAAGTCTTAACAATATCTCCCCCATAGTAACTATTTTCTTCGCCATAAGAAATCTACCCCCAAATTACTTTCTTGCATCTTTTACTTTTTGAGCAAATTGTTTTGCAACTTTAGTAATTTCCGCATAATTTCCTGTTTTTGCTCCGCCTGTAAGTTTTCCACCAACACCAACAGCAACGCACCCATTTTTAATCCATTCATCTACATTATCAAGGCTAACTCCACCAGTAGGCATAATTGGAACCTGTGGAAGTGGTGCTTTTACATTTTTAACCATACTTGGTCCAAATGCATCTCCAGGGAATAATTTAATTATATCTGTACCAGCTTCCATAGCTCTGATCATTTCAGTAATTGTCATACATCCAGCCATATATGGTATTTGATATCTATTACAAAGTTTAACAGTTTCTAAATCAAAACCAGGACTTACTATATATTGTGCTCCAGCAAGTATAGCAATTCTAGCTGTTTCACTATCAAGGACAGTTCCAGCACCAACTATTAATTCTTCTCTTGAAAATTTACTCTTTAAAGCAGTTATTACCTTGTCTGCCCCAGGCACTGTAAATGTAACCTCAATAGCAGGAATTCCACCCTCAATGCAAGCCTTAGAGATTTTTTCAGCAATTTCCTGATTTTCAGCCCTAACTACTGCAACTACACCAACTTCTTCAATTCTTCTTAATGTTTCAAATTTTTCAATCATATTTGTTCCTCCTCTTATAATGTGATAGCTATTTTTTTTCTATATGTTTCATTATACAAAACTGTGTTTCATTAATCAAAACAAATTTGTTCTGTATTCTCTATTTAGCGTGAAATATAATTATATATTTGAATATTTCTCCTAGTTTCTACTATACAATAAACTATCGGGTTATTTTTTGTAACCTAACTTCTTTGATATTCTGGCTGAGTATTCAATTATGAGCTTTGAGAATTCCTCTATTTTTTCTTCTTTAAAACTTATTATTGACCCAGAAATACTAATTGCGCTGCAAACTTCACCTTTATAATCAAGTATTGACGCCGCCGTACATCTTATACCAATTTCATTTTCCTGTTCATCAATGGCATATCCTTCTTCTTTTACTTTATTAATACTTGCCTTAAACTCATTAAAATCGGTTACTGTATGTTCTGTTAACTTCTCTATTTTACTGCTTTGCCAAATATCCAAAACTTCTTTATCTGTCATATACGCAAGCATTGATTTACCTACTGCAGTGCAGTATACCTGACTCCTCTTTCCAATCTTTGAATACATCCTTATTGGATTTTGTGATTCTACCTTTACAATGTAGACAATTTCAGTACCTTCCCTCACTACTAAATGTATTACTTCATTGGTTTTTTCCATAAGTTCTTTTAGCATTGGCCTAGCTATTGTTACTATATTCATCTTTTCTACTTTTTTACTTCCAAGCTCAAACAATTTTAAAGTTAACCTGTATTTATTAGTACTTTCATTTTGCTCCACATAACTTTTAACCATTAACGTATATAAAAGTCTGTGCACTGTACTTTTATGAAGATCTACCTTTTCGCTTATCTCCGTTAATCCAAGCCCCTCATCATATTCAGACAAAACCTCAACAATTGCTAAAGTCCTTTCCACAGACTGCACAACTTCCTGCATTTAAATACTCCCCTTCTTTTACACAATATAAACATAATATATTTACTAAGGTAATATTGCAAGCTTTTCTATGGAACAAACCTACGTACATTCCACCAAGAGACTGTGAGAAATATTGTATTTTGTAATATTTTACAATTATAGTTTATCGCATTGTTTATAGACTCATGTTAAAATTCTTAATAATTTTAGGAGGTAAGTGTATTTATATAATCAAATACACTTACCCCCCTATTTTACGTTTACCTCTTATTAACACTAAATCCAAGAATAACTGTTTATGATAAAAACATTATCTTAATAGTTTTAAATGATATTTAAATTTATCTCCTCTTGCTATACTCACTGTATACTCAATAATTTTATTTAGCTTATTAAATGCATATCTAGTCTATTTTTAAACTTGGTGACCCCACTTCAACGTTAATATATTTAGCTTCTTCTTCGCTAGTCAAAACAGGCAAAAATATTTCTTCTGCATATTCCACTGTTTGATTAAAAGAATCCTTGAAGATATCATATAATGCTATAGTATTTAATTTTTCCTTAGTAATTCCTGGAAAAATATCATATGGAACATATGTAGTTTCCAGCATCATAGGTTTCCCATCTGCCAATCTCAATCTTGTAAATTTATACACCAAACCGACTTCAAAAAGTTTCATTTTTTTGTTATATCTTTGCTGGCTGTTAATATTTCAAATTTAATTACCTTAGATGTAGGTACCTTACCTAACTTTTTCATTTCTCCTGTGAAACTATAGAAACCTTGCAAATTTTGATTATACTTTTGTGGTGATACAAAAGTTCCTTTCCATGTTTTATATATATATAGTCTTCTCTTCAAGTTCTGACATAGCTTGCCTTACTGTGGTTACTGCTAACATTATATATTTCACATATTTGTCTTTCTGAAGGTACTTTTTGATTTTCCTCCATTGTATTTTCTATATCATTAATTAAAATATCCATGAGTTGAGAATACAACGGTACACGGCTATTTTTATTTAGCATCTCTATTATTCCCCTAATTTAGATTTTTTTAGTAGATTAATCTTTTAAATAATTTACCTGAATTATTTAGTTTAAAAATGATTTTCAAACCTTTTTAAACCCTCATGATATGTACTGTCATAAAAGTTTAATGAATCCTGGTAAATATTTGCATTAATTTTTTTACAATTTTATAATTATTCTCCTAAGAATATACTACCATATATTTATTTATATGTAAATAGTACTAACTATTTATATTTTTTTCAAACACGCATAACGCATTTGGGTGTAGCCATAAAATAGAAGCTGGCAAGTCACTTCGTACTTCACCTTTTTGAAATACATTAAAAGAATCCTCTTTATCATTTCCTGTTGCTATTAAAAGTACTTTTCTGGCAGCTATAATATCTGCCATACCAATAGTCATGCCATAATCCATATTAACATTATTTTTTGTTAGCATATCATGGGTTTTCGTTTTTTTATCTAATTGAACTACATGAGTAAATGGTATAAAAGAAAGACCAGGTTCATTTAGTCCAAGATGTCCATTCTTTCCTATTCCCAAAATGCACAGATCTATTGGACCATTATCCTTTATAATTTCAGCTATTCTATCACATTCAACATTTGCATCCGATGTATCACTATTAAATCCTACATAATTTTGTGAACATATATTTAATGGTTTAATAATCTTCCTCTGAATAAAGTTTTCACAAGTGGATGGATCATTCCCATTTATCTTCCACCATTCGTCTAATTTTAAAATGCGTAATTTCTGTACATTTATTTGTTCTCTATTAACTCGTTCCACAAAAATTTCATATGCGCGAGCCGGTGAATTGCCTGTAGCTAGACAAAATAAAGAATCTGGTTTTTTACGTAAACATTCAATCATAACTTCAGCGCTTATCCTACTAAGTTCTTCATAATCTTTAGTCTCAATAAACTCAATTCCTTGTTTTACTTTATTCATAAAAATTCATCTCCCTATAATACTTTAGTGGTCCCATGGATCAACATACCTATAGCTTATACTAGAAATAGCAAGCAAACTAGATTAGATAACTAAATAAGTTCCTAATCACAGCTTGCTTGTTACAATAATTATAAATAAGGCACAATCAAGAAAATAACAAACCAAAGATTCTCATGGTATTTTACAGTAGGCGAGGCGTTGAATAATACAAAATACACCATAATACTGACTTGTTATTTTTTATGACGCCTAACCTTATCTAAATACCTATATCACCGTCTAAATACCTATATCACCGTCTAGATCATCTAAATCGTCTGAAACAATATGAAAGTCACTCTTTATAAAACGTATTGTAGATCTATTACTTGTATCTACTATGTCATCTGCAAGGTCACCCACCGCCATGGAATCAAGTCTAAGGGAGATCTCTAATATAGATCCTACATTACAGCCAGCCACCACCTCAATATTGTCGTTTCCTATTGAAAGCTCAACTGCTGATTTAAATGGTGTGCCCCCTAGAAGATCACATATAAATAGCATTCCGTATTCTGCATTTTCTTTTATAACCTGAAACATTTTTTTCTTTAATGTTACATCACTATCATCTACGGTGAAATCTATAGATTTTACTGCTTGGTTATTTCCAGCAAGCATTTCTAATGATTCCTTTATTGCCGTAGCATATCCACCATGCCCTGATATGACTAATATATTCTTCATTTCTATAAAACCCCCATAAATGAAAGTAGTATAGCACCTACAAATGTACATAGTATTAATATTGTTGGATTAATATTTTTCTTTTTTAATAAATAAAACATCAAAAATGTATATCCAAGAGGTAATATATTAGGAAGTATTCTATCAAGAAAATCTCCCTGTATTGCAATTGAATGGCCTCCGCCTATTGCAATTTTGGCTAATACAGTGATTTTAACATAAGTAGCTATTAAAGCACCAATTACAGTTACTCCAAGTACTGTTGCTGCTTTTGAAACAGATTTTGAATTTTCTTGAAGTCCGCTTATAGCTTTTACACCTGTGTCATAGCCTAAATGTGTCCAGAAGATACGCATTATGAAAATACCGCAGTAAACTATAAAAAATATTATCGGTCCCAATACGCTTCCCTGACTAGCAAAGGAAGCACTTACTCCAGCAACTATTGGAAGTATTGTAAACCAATATATAGCATCCCCAATACCAGCTAAAGGTCCAAATAGTGCAACTTTAATACCATTAATTAAAGTTCTGTCCTCATTGTGTTCTTCTAAGGAAACAATTAATCCCATTAAAAATCCAACTATTGGTGGGCTGGTATTGATAAATCCCAAGTTATCTTTCATAATTTGGGATAATCTATCTTTATCTTTTCCACATATCTTTTGAAAAAATGGAAGCATAGCATATAACCAGCCACCAGCCTGCATTCTTTCATAATTAAAACTTGATTGTAGAAAAACTGTTCTAACAGCTAGCTTTGTAATATCCTTTTTCGTTAGTTTATTACTAGATTCCGTCATTGTCATCACCTGCTCCCGTATTATTTACTCCCGATGTAGTTGAGACTTTATTTTTATCGTTGTAATATGTGTATAGTGCTAAAGCTGCACCAATTAAAGCAACTGGTAATAGGTTTGAGAAATGAACAAAAGAGGCAAATATAAAACCTATTATTAAAAATGGGAAGAATTCTAATTTTAACATGATTTTTAACAGTAAACCAAATCCAACTGCTGGCAAAATATAACCTGCAATTCCAAAACCATGAGCTAGCCAATATGGCATTGATGCCACTAAATTTTTCATTGGCGATTGAGCAACATAGGTACATAGAAAAACTACTACACCATATGTTAGCCCTACTATAAGTGTCAACATAATGTTTAATCTTCCAAACCTTTTAACATCTGCTTCAGCAGCATATTTTTCAGCTTTAGCCATAAATACTGAAAAAGCAGAATAATAGAATAAAATTATATACTGCATTAAAAAGCTAAATGGGAATGCTAATCCAAGTGCCGCTGCAACATTCAAACCTGATGTATATGCTATAACCGTAGTCATAACACCAGCTAGAATTGGATTGGGTGGTTGAGTCCCTCCTGCTGGAGTTAACCCTGCAAAGGCAAGTTCTGTAAGTCCGCCTGCTAATAATCCAGTATGAAGATCACCTAAAATTAATCCCGCTAGAGTACATACTATTATGGGTCTAAAGATATAAAGTCCTTCTAGCCAAAAATCAAATCCGCATATAATAGCCATTACTGATAATAAGATTCCTTGAATTAATGTAATACTGTGCATTGCTTTCTCCCCCTTTTATTCAATATGATGTTTTGGATCTCCAGGTGTATCTTGTATGAATACGTTTACCCCTTTTGCCTCAATATATTTTAAATCTTCCACATCTTGATCATCAACGTAAACTTTTTTGTAATGGCACGTTTTCCTTCTGAGAAGTGCATATTTCCAACATTGAGGTCTTTAATTGGAACGCCTCCATCTATAAGCTTTTTTGCTACACTTGGTGTTTTACAGACAATGAATATTCTTTGTGCTGGAGCGGCTTTACTAATAACCCTTATTGTTTTCTCAATAGTGAAAAACCTTATGCCAACGCCTCCACTGTCAGCTGTCATAGTCATAAGTTGTTGCTGAACAGGCTGATTCGCTGCCTCATCATCAGCAACAACTATTAAATTCGCACCAAGTGATGATGTCCATGTAACTCCTACTTGTCCGTGCACTAATCTATTATCAATTCTTGTTAATAAAATATTTGGCATAGTTACCTCCCTAAATCGATTTATTTTGCATATTTATATATGGTAACACCTTCTACAACTCTGTTCACAGTACCATCCGGTCTTGGATTATCCGGTGTGATGCCTAGGGATAGAGAATAGAAGAATGCAAACAATTGAGCATAAAGTATATAATCTAAAGCCGAATACGCATCATCTACAACAATGCCGCAATCATCTGTGGCGAGAATCTTGTATTCTGTATTATCAACATTCCACTCTGGGGTTTGTGCAATTAGAACTACTTTTTGTGTTCCCTTGTCATTATATATTTCCTTTATTATGTCCAAATCATATTTTCTGGTATACTCATCACTTGAAACAAATACAAATACCATTGTTTTATCATTTATAATAGACTTAGGTCCATGCCTAAACCCAAGTGTAGATTCACAAATAGTACATATTTTTCCAGAGGTTAGTTCCAAACTTTTTAATGCAGCTTCCTTTGAAAGACCTGCTAAAGAAGAACTTCCTAAATATACGACCCTCTCGTATCCAAGTTTAACCAATTCCAATATTTCTTCTATTTTTGTATCTAATATAGCTTCGCCTCTTTTGGAGATATTATTAATCAATTTGACATTACTATCAAAGTTATTCATATCAAATATAAGTAAGCTAGTCAAAAGCATACAGGTGAATGAACTAGTCATAGCAAAACTCTTATCATCTGATTCCTTTGGCATAAGCAAGAAAAAGTTTTCATTATTCTTAATGCATTGCTTTGCTAGCTGACCATCTTCATTACAGGTAATTACTATTTGAGATAAATTCTTAACAATTTGTTCTGCCAAATTATATGTGGCCAAACTTTCAGGACTATTCCCAGATCTGGCAAATGAAACTAATATGGTTGGCACATCCTCACTTAAATAATCTTCTGGTGAAGAAACTATATTTGTAGTTGGTATTGATTCTACTCTTAATTTTAGTTTTTTGAAAGATAAGTAGCTGAAGTATCACCTACATATGCTGAAGTCCCCGCGCCAGTTAAAATAATCCTCGTACCTGGAGTTATTTTTTTCTGAATATAAGCTTGAATCTCATCCCTTTTTTCCTCAAGAATGTTTACTGTCTCTAACCAAAGTCTTGGTTGTTGATTAATTTCTTTTGCGGTATAATAAGCATTATTTTTTTTCAAGCTTACAATATCAACATTTAATAGTTTTTCCATATTTGCCCCTCTCTCCTCATATATTGATAATGATATCATTACCAATTCATCTGAAATTCAATTTTTTATGATTATTCTAGTATATCTTTTAAGTGTGTTTTCTTAGTGGTACATACCATTTCAAGACTGTATATCAGCTTATTCATATAATAATACTGAAACAAATATTAATTTATTAATTTTAAAATCTTAATATTGATAAATTAATATTAATTTGTTATTGGTACGTACCACCTATGACTTATATTATCTTATTTAAACAATAAAGTCAATATAGAATATGAATATATTTTATATAAAATCAATAATAATATACCTTTAATATTTTTTTACGTAATATATTGTAATATAAATGTATATGTGCGTAATATATGACTCGTTTATTCTTTATAATATCTACACATCTTTTATTTATACTAAATCTAATAAGATTATATATTAAAGGAAAGGTGATATAAGTGATGTTTAAAAAAGACAAGATTAAAGTTTACGACATGACATGTAATTCCTGTGAAGTACATGTTGAAAGTGCCATAAAAAAATTAAGTGGCGTAAATAATGCTATTGCAAGCTACAGTGAACAGCAAGTTATTGTAGAATATGACCCGATCATATGTAATAACGAAACAATAAAAGAAGCCATCAATGCCGCTGGTTATAGCACAAAAAGTTCTAATAATTTTAACATTGTTGGAATATTAATAATAGCCGCTGCAGTTATTCTTTTGAGTACCTCCAGTTCTAGCTTTGATATGAACTCTAAGCTAAATGGTGCCACTTACTTTATGCTATTTATTGTTGGAGTTCTAACTTCACTTCATTGCGTAGGGATGTGTGGTGGAATAATGCTGTCTCAAAGTATTGCTAAAGAGAGCTCAAATAAATTTGAAGCAATAAAACCTGCTATTTTATATAATACTGGTAGAGTAGTAGCCTATACCATTCTTGGTGGAATTGTAGGTGCTCTTGGTTCTGTTTTATCTCTTTCAATAGATGTTAAAGCAGTTCTTCAAATATTTGCAGGGTTATTTATGATAATAATGGGCTTAAATATGTCCGGTTTCAGTTTATTTAGAAAACTTAATATTAAACTACCTTGGTCCTCATGTTCAATTAAGAAAAAAACAAAAGCTCCTTTTTTAGTAGGTATGCTAAACGGCCTTATGCCCTGTGGACCTCTTCAAACAATGCAACTTTATGCTTTAGGAACTGGTAGTTTAACAAAAGGTGCTCTTTCAATGTTTTTATTTGCCCTAGGAACAGTTCCATTAATGCTTACTTTTGGTACTTTATCAAATATTCTAAGTAAAGGTTATACAAAAAAGCTTTTGAAGTTAAGCGGAACTATTGTAGTAGTACTAGGATTAATTATGGGTAGCAGGGGATTTTCTTTAGCAGGTATTTCATTACATATTTTTCCTTCCAATAGTTCAAATGTAATTTATACTGATAATAAAACCACTTCATCAAATACAGCTAAACCAATAATTCAAAACGGTGTTCAGATAATAAAAATGACTGCTAATAGTAATGGATATACCCCCACTGTACTTTATGTACAAAAAAACATGCCAGTTAAATGGATAATAACCGGCAAAGAATTAACTTCATGTAATTATCAGCTTATAGTTCCATCTCTCCAAATACAGAAACAATTAAAGTCAGGTGATAACGTGCTAAATTTTACACCAAAAGATGGAGATATTAATTTCACATGTGGAATGGGTATGCTTAATGGTGTTATAAAAGTTGTTGATAATGTTAAAACAGTGGATACTTCCAAATCTGACCCTTCATTGCCAGCTCCTAGTATTAGTCCTAGTTGCTGCACTGGTGCGGTCCCAAAGTAATCCATTTATAAACCTTCACCAAATTTATATCCTAGCTTTGTAACTGTAATAATATATTTTGGTGCTTTAGTATCTTCTTCAATTTTTTTACGAATGTTTTTAATATGGACATCTATTGTTCTATCATAACCCTGAAAATCTAAACCAAATACCTTTTCAATAAGTTGCTCTCTTGCTAAAACCTTTCCCTTGTTTTTAGCAAGTACATATAATATATCAAATTCATTAGGAGTTAATATTACATTTTCCCCTTTTAGTTCTACGGATCTTGTATCTTTATCAATTTTAAGTTTGCCATTATCAACTATAATTATGTTTTTTCTTTCTATACTAACTCTTCTGAACAATGCATTCACTCTTGCTACAAGTTCTCTTGGACTAAATGGCTTGGTTAAGTATTCATCTGCTCCAATATTTAATCCCTGAATTTTATCACTTAAAGCCACTTTTGCAGTAAGCATAAAAATGTATACATCAGATATTCTTCTTAGTGCCCCGCAAACATCCTCACCATCAATATCTGGGAGCATTAAATCTAGTATTACTAATTTAAAGTCCACTTTACTAAATAGTTCTAATGCTTCTAGCCCTTTATCTCTGCAATAAACTTTATATCCTTCTCTTTCAAGATAAGCTTTAAGTATTTCAGCTACATTTTTTTCGTCTTCAACTATCAAAATATTACTCATATGCACTCCTTAAAAATGCCACAAAAATCGATTAGATTTCATCCTTAATCGACCCTTGTGGTATGATTTTTGTTCAAATATATATAATTTTAAATTAATGGCTTAAAACCCTTTAGCCTAAGTGCATTTGTCAATACTGATACTGAACTAAAACTCATAGCTAGTGCTGCTATCATTGGATTTAATAATGGTCCACCAAACAGGTATAATACTCCCATAGCTACTGGTATTCCTAATGTATTATATCCAAAAGCCCAAAATAAGTTTTGTTTAATATTTCTTATTGTTTTCTTACTAAGTTCTATTGCAGTAGCTACATCCATTAAATCGCTTCTCATAAGAACTATATCAGCTGATTCAATTGCCACATCTGTACCTGATCCTATAGCTATACCTATATCTGCCTGTGCCAGCGCTGGAGCATCATTGATTCCATCTCCCACCATGGCAACTTTTTGCCTTCAGCTTGAAGTTTTTTAACTTCACTTGCCTTATCCTTAGGCATTACTTCAGCCAAAATTATATCAATACCAACTAGTTTTGCTATAGCCTTGGCAGTTCTCTTATTATCTCCAGTTATCATAGCAACTTCTATACCCATATTATGAAGTTTTTCAATAGCCTTTTTGCTGTTTTTCTTAACTGTATCTGCAACGGCTATTATGCCTATTAACTTTTCCTCCAGCGCTATATACATTGGAGTTTTCCCTTCTTCAGCCAACTTATTAGAAACTTCCTCACAATCACTTAAAGAAATATTGCTCGTCTCCATGAGTTTTTGATTACCTAATAATATATTATTATTATCTATTTTTACCTTAATTCCATAACCAGGTATTGCTTTAAAGTATTCTGTTTTTTTAAATTCCAAATTTTTTTCTTGCGACTCCCTTACTATTGCCTCGCCTAATGGATGTTCTGATCCTAGTTCTGCCGATGCTGCTATTTGTAGCAAATATTCTTCACTTATTTCTTTGGAAATCACAAGAATATCTGTTACTTTAGGTTTACCCTCTGTTATCGTTCCAGTTTTATCAAACACTACTGTTTGTATTTTATGTGCAGTTTCAAGTGCCGTGCCACTTTTAATTAATACTCCATATTCTGCACCTTTTCCTGTACCAACCATAATCGCCGTAGGCGTTGCAAGTCCCAGTGCACAAGGACAAGCTATAACCAATACTGAAATAAATATAGTTAATGCAAATACCGTGCTTTCACCTGAAAAATACCAGGCAAGGGAAGATACAATGGCTAGCACCATGACTACTGGAACAAAATAACCAGCTATTACGTCTGCTAGTTTTGCAATTGGTGCCTTTGAACCCTGGGCATCTTCTACAAGTTTTATTATTTGTGAAAGAGCCGTGTCGCGGCCTACCCTTGTAGCTTTATATTTTATAGAACCATTTTTATTTATACTTGCTCCTATAATGTTATCTCCAATATTTTTTTCTACTGGAATACTTTCACCAGTAAGCATAGCTTCATCAACTGAAGTTCTACCATCTACAACTTCACCATCTACAGGCATTTTCTCACCAGGTTTTACTACAATAATATCATTAACTTCAACTTCATCTATTTGAATCTCTATTTCCTTATCATCTCTTAAAATGATGGCGGTCTTTGGAACAAGGCCCATAAGTTTTTTAATAGCTTCCGAAGTTTTTCCCTTAGAAACAATTTCAAAGTACTTGCCAAGAGTTATTAGAGTTAATATTACTCCTGCAGATTCAAAATATAATTGTACTTCTGAATTTCCTCTTAGTATTTCATATACACCATACAATCCATACAAAAATGCAGCGGATGTTCCCATGGCAACAAGTGAATCCATATTAGGACTTCTCTTAATTAAAGATCTAAATCCAACTATAAAATATTTTCTTCCAGTAAGTATTACTGGTATTACTAATATAAGTTCTATAATTGCATAAACCTTAAGATGTATCATTGGATCAATAGCCATTGGCAAACTAAAATTTAGTTTGTCCGCTATCATTGGAACCATTGCTAAAATCAAAAGTGGAACTGCAAATATTGCGGATATAACAAATCTATTCCATAAAGCTTTTATTTGTTTCTCCTTGTTCTCTTTATCCATATCCACAGTTATTTCTTCTTCAATTGCTTTATAACCTGCTTTTTCTATTGCTTTCTTAATATCAGAAATCCTTACCTTTGATGGCTCAAAACTCACCTTCAATTTTTCAGTGGCTAAATTTACATTTGCTTCTGTTACTCCATCTAATTTTTTTGTTGCCCTTTCCACAGCTTTTACGCAAGACGCACAAGTCATTCCGTCTATCCTAAGCATCCTGGTTGTCTCCTCAATTAATGCTTTATACCCAGCCTTATCCACGGCTGCTTGAATGTCTGACACCTTAACTTTAGTTTCATCAAAACTTATATTAAGTTTTTCAGTGGCTAAATTTACATTTGCCTCTGTTACTCCATCTATTTTTTTAGAAGCTCGCTCCACTGCTTTTACGCAAGACGCGCAAGTCATCCCTTCTATTTTTAATGTTTTACTCGTCATTTTTCTCCTCCTTGTATTCCTTAATACTGCCCTAAATAATCATTTCGATTATTTAGCCTCCTGTATTCCTCATACTGTACTAAATAATCATTTAGATTATTTATCTCCTCGTATTTAACCCTCTATGAAAAATGTTCATTTCAATTATATGTTTTTGTTTATTTATCAATAGCCCTTGAAAGTAGTTCTATTATCTCATCAACCTTTTTCTCGCCATTGTCCTGCATAAATGCTTCCTTTACACAATGATTTAGATGTTGTTTTAAAATCAGCATATTCGATTTTTTAAGAAGAGATTGAGCTGCAATTATCTGATTAGATACATCTATGCAATACCTTCCTTCCTCTATCATTTTTATTATTCCTTCTATTTGACCCTTGGCAGTTTTTAATGAAGTTAATGCATTGGCTTTTTCTTTATTCATGAAATCTTAACTCCTTGTATTTTTATTATATCCCCTCCCCAGGGGGGTGGTATATTTATGCCTTAATACTATCACCCCGTTATATTTAAGTCAACTGAATTCTACTTGCATTTATTTCTTTGATGATGCCTTATGTATATTTAGTATAGAATAAAGTTATGTAGATAAAATGAAGAAGATATAATTACTTAAACAAGGCTAACCTTCTATAAAATTAGTTTTATAGAAGGTTAGCTCACATCATTAGACTTTATTTAATATTTATATTTGTATCTTATTAAAATACAACGTAACTGTAGTTCCCTTATCAACAATACTGTCTACATGAATAATTGCAGAATGAATGTCTAATATATTTTTTACAATAGTCAATCCTATACCACTTCCATGTATTTTATTACGACTCTTGTCCCCTCTATAAAGCCGTTCAAAAATATTAGGTAAATCCTCTTTTGTTATACCTATGCCATCATCTTTTATCTTCACTAAAATCTTATCTTTTGTTTCCTCCATTTCAAGCCAAATATTTCCACCATCTTGTGTGAATTTAATTGCGTTTGATACCAAATTTATAAAAACCTGTTTAAGTTTATCCTCATCGCCTATACTCATGAATTTTTTTCCTTTTTCAATGTGGATATCCAATATTATATTTTTGTTTTTCAAATCAATATTAAAATCATTACAAACAGAAATTATAAGTGTATCTAAAAATATTGTCTTCATATTTAATTCTACTTTTTCTTCTTCAAATTCTTTAATAACATTTAAGTTGTCTAATAACTTGCTAAATCTTATTACTTCATCATTTAAATAGTTTAAACGTTCTTCATTAACCGGAAATATTCCATCAATCATAGCTTCTATATTGTTTTGAAGTACATTTAACGGCGTTCTAATCTCATGGGATATATCCGAAACTAATCTCATTCTAATTTCATCTTGACGTTTTAATCTGCTCCCCAATGTATTAATGCTTTGAGTTAAATTATTAAGTTCTATTATGTTGCTTTTAATATTGGAACTAGAATCATAATTACCGTTAGATAGTTCAACAGAAGTATCTGATACTGATTTTATAGGGTTAGAAAATTGTTTTGATATGAATATACTTATTATAACTACAATAGTAATTGTTAATAATACACTTATTATTATGCTTCTATTTATTGAAATTTTAAAATTAATATCCTGCTGAGACAATAATATTGGTGAATATTGACCAATATTCACGTATCCAACTATTTTTCCCCCTAATTTTATTGAAAAGTCATTAGATCTATATACTCCGCTGTTACTGCTTTGCTGCATCATTAAATGACTTTTTTCATTTATATCATTGGGATTCATTCCCCAAATCACTTGTTTTTTATCATTTAATAGAGTTAAACAATAATTACTCATATATGCTTCATGCATTATTTCTTCACCTGAATTACTCGTCCATTTTTTATCTCGTTTGTATACATCTTGAAAATATTGCACAATTCTATCATTTCTTTGCTTTTGATTATCTGACACGTACTTGTTAAAAGTACCATTAACAGCTAAATTAACAAATAGTGCTGATAATAAAATTGCTATAACTGAACAAGCTATAATAATTATGCCTAATCTTTTTCTAATACTTTGCATAAAAATCCTCCATATATTCTTACTACAGAATTTAATGATTAATTTTAAAGGCGAATCCCTAATTTAGTAGAAATTCGCCTTTATGTTTTAACTCTGTAATAAAAAGTTATAGTTTTCTTTAATAAATTTTAGTATTACATTTCCTATTAGTGATTGACCATCAATATTGGGATGTATCCCATCTTTGCACAAAAACCTACTGTAATCGCTGTACTTTAAAAACTCTGTTCTTACATCTATTATTGCAGTTTTCGTTTCGATAGCTACCTGAGTAATCATTTTACTATATGAATTATGCCAAGTAAAAAGTCTCTCCTTGGTGCCAAGCCACTGTAAAATATTTTTTTCAGCAGAAGAATCTCCCTTAGTAATCCATTTGAAATACTTTAAAGGATCTAATGGTGGTAAAGTCATAAGCACAGGTAATATATGATTATCTGTCAATGTGTCTATCATTTTAAGTAGTGTTTCGCGAAAAATAGAAATATCAGTATTTGGTTTGTATTCCATGTCAGAATTTTTAGCTATGTCATCCCATTTATAGTCACAGTCATTACCACCAAATTCAAGTAATACTATATCAGGAGATTTTTCGATCACATCTTTATACATCTTACTCATACCTCTCATAATAGTGCTACCAAATTTACCCACATTATATACTGATCCTTTTATGTTATTTTGAATTATGTTAGTAAAGTTTTCTTTTAAAATTGCATATTTAGATCTTTCATTATCATAAATAATTCCCTTAGTAATAGAGTCGCCATATGCTAAGAAAATGTAACTATCTTTTATCTTCATAATTTTCCCTCCTAATGTCTCCAATGTTTAAAGTTCCTGGAATCACCGCTTATCTTTTAGTTATTATATATTTTATCCATAAGTCTATTATACCCTATAATATAACTTAATAGCCTTTCATTCAGTTAAGATTTAAGAGTAAATGAATAATTTTACTAAAGCTGAAAAATAAATAAAATAGAGGTGTAAGTGGATTTGTTTGCACAAATCCACTTACACCTCTAGAAATTTCGAAAGATTTTAACTTGTCACTGCCTTTTATTTAATTATTCTTCTTCCAGCACAATAATCTGTTCTAGTGCTTAACGTAGAAATTCTTACATCAGAACCTGTACATGGAGATTCTATAAACTTATTTGATCCTACATACATACCCTCATGATATGGTGATGATATACTACCAAAAAACACTAAATCACCTGGTTGCAGGTTTGCTTTAGCTATTGGTGCTCCCACATTAATCTGGGTATAGGTTGTCCTTGGAAGTTCAATTTGATATGATCCATTATGAGCATAAACATATTGAACAAATCCTGAACAATCAAATCCTGAAGGTGTTGTCCCACCATAAACATAAGGAACTCCTAAAAATTTTTCTGCATAAGATACAACTCCATTGCTTGTATCTATTGAATTATTGATTAATTGGTTTATCACTGTGGTAGATTTTGATAAAACATTAATCTTAACATTTGAACTACTAGTTGATCCATCATTTCCAGTAGCATTCATTGTAATCGTATGTATCCCAACAGTAGAAGGCGTTAATATTGAACTTATGTATCCTGAATTATTACCACTTGGGTAACCAGGCATAGCAGCATTTACGTCAGGTCTACTTACATTGTATTGTGCTCCTATTAAAAATTTTCCGTCAATAATAACTTGTACATTTTTTATTCCGGATTTATTTACTGCCCATCCTTTAACATTAATGATATTGCCACTGATTATTCCTTGATTATTCGTTGGCGCATCTATCACTGTAATAGCTTCTGGTAAAGTAGTAGCTTCAACATGATTAGTATATGTAAATAACATGAAGAAAGTTGCTAAAAACAAAAAAACATTATCCTTTTTTTCATAAGACTCCTTCGTTTGCATTTTTATAATATATTATTGTTTTATTTAATATATTTTTAGCTATACATATTAATTATAGCATTTTATAGCATTATTTACTATAAAATTTAATATTTCTTTATAACCAGTGTATTGTTTTTGTAATTTTATATCGTATTTTGGGTTTAAACAAATTGGATTAAAATTTGAATATTGGGTACTGTATTGTTAAAAAACCTGTATAAAATCTAAATTTGATGTCATAAATGACAAAAAGAAAAAGCCTTGCAAACAATCTTTGCAAGGCTTTCTTCTATATAATCATGTATCAGTAAAACTATCCTAATTCTCAGAAACATAGTCAGCTTCGGTTCTGCTGCTTTCATTATTACCAGGGGTTGTAACGCTTAGATATACGCTTCCAGCATCTATACCAAGTTGAGTTATAGTAATAGTTACTTGTGAACCATTAGATGATGCTGTTGCTATTCCAATCAAATTTCCACCAGTTGAAGCATCATAAACTTTTACAAGAGAGCTAGGTGCTAAATTGCTAACTGTAATTATATCTGGTGTACCTACTTTGTTATTAGCTATATTTATATTTCCAGCATATAAAGCAGTTGAGTTTTTCTCTGCAATATAATTCGCTTTTGTTCTGTTACTTTCGCCTTTTCCGAAATTTGTAACAGTAATATATGCACTTCCAGCTGCACTGGTTAATTGTGGTATAGTGACAATAGCTGAAGTGCTATTGGCTGCCACAACAGCTGATCCAAGCAGATTACCATTACTTGCTGCATCATAAACATTAACAATATCATTAGCAGTTATGCCATTAACTGTTACTGTATCAGCTAATACAGCATTATTTACTATAGATATATTTCCTACAAGGGGAGCTGTAGACTCTGAAACATAATCAGCTTCAGTCCTTGTGCTCTCTGTATCACCATATCTTGTTACAGATATATAAATACTTCCTGCAGTAGTGCCAAGCTGTGAAACACTTACCGTAGCATCAGAATCACCACTTGCCACAGTTGCGGTTCCAATTATAGTTCCACCCGTAGATAAACTATAAACGTTGATTATATCTTTAGCCGATAGACCTGTTACGTTAATGGTATCGGGTATTCCTGAATTATTTACTACGGTTATATCACCAGCAGCCGGAGCAACTGATTGTGATTCAGCATTATATGCTACTATGGTTCTAGCACTTTCTGCTTTCCCAGTACTTTGCACTGAAACATATATGCTTCCACCCTTAAGAGCAAGTTGTGTTAGTGAAAGAGTTACTGTCATACTAGCAGAAGGTACTGTTGCTGTAGTTAATAAAGTTCCATTTGTAGCACTGTCATATATATTAACTACATCATTAGGTTGTAATCCTAGCACTGCAACTGTACCAGCTATTGTTGCATTGTTTACTACTGTTATGTTTGCAGCATCTGGAGCACTGCTAACTAGTTTTGCGGAGTAAGCAACTACTGTTCTATTGCTTTCTAGCTTTCCTGCATTTGTAATTGATACATATGCATTTCCAGCTAATGCACCTAGCTGATTAACAGAAATAGTTGCACTTGTATTATAAGTTCCAACTGTTGCTGTTCCAAGCAAATTTCCACCAACGGCTGAATCATACACATTTATAATATCGCCGCCGCTTACATTGTTAATTGTTACTGTACCAGCTATTCCCGCATTATTTACAATAATTACGTTATTAGCTACAGGTTGAACAGACTGAGCTTCTCCACTAAAGCCTACCTGAGTTCTAGTACTTTCAAGTTTACTTGTACTTGTTACAGAAATATATAGATTTCCAGCACCAGTTCCAAGTTGATTAATTGAAACTGTTGCACTTGTTGAATAGCTTGCCACAGTTGCAGTTCCAAGTAAAGTTCCACCAGACGCAGAATCATATACATTCACTACATCAGTTGCTGAAAGTCCTGTTACTGCTACGGTATCTGCAATTCCAGCATTATTAGTAACAACTATATTACTAGCTGCTGGAGTATTTGAAACTGGCTCTGCAGAATAATTTACTTGTGTTCTAGGACTTTCGGACTTGTTTGTGCTTGTTACCGATATATAAACGTTTCCTGCAGTAGTTCCAAGTTGAAGTATAGAAATACTTGCAGTTGTGCCTCCGGTAGCCACAGTTGCAGTTCCTAGTAAAGTTCCACCTTGTCCTAAATTATATACATTAACTGTGTCATTAGCAGAAAGTCCATTCACCTTAATAATATCTGCTGTACCAGAGTTGTTTGTAATGGATACATTTGTAGCGTCTAGTGAGGTAGATTGAGATTCAGCGTTATAGCCAACCATTATCCTAGCACTTTCTTGTTTATTTGGACTTGTTGCCGTAACATAAATATCCCCTGCTTGGCTACCAAGTTGAGCAATTGTTATTGTTGCGTTAGAACTGTATTGTGCTACTGTTGCAGTTCCAAGCAAATTTCCACCTTGCGCTGCATCATACACATTGACAACTTCACCATCTGAAAGTCCATCAACTTGTACAGTATCAGGTTGTCCTGCATTATTTGTAACTACTACATTACTAGCGGTTATGCTAGTAGAGCTACCTTCAGCAGAATAAGAAGCTTGTGTTCTTGCACTTTTGATTTTATTTGTACTAGTTACGGAAACATATACACTTCCTGCACCAGTTCCAAGTTGAGCTATAGATACAGTAGCATTTGTACTACTAGTAGCCACAGTTGCAGTTCCAAGTAGATTTCCACCACTGACACTATCATATACATTGATAACATCACCACATTTAATCCAGAAACATATACTGTATCGGCTTTGCCTGAATTATTACTTACAGTTATATTATTTGCATTTATGGTAGTAGATTGCCCTTGAGCAGTGTAAGATGCTGCAATCCTGCTACTTTCTAGCTTATTTGTACTTGTAATGGAAACATATACTGTCCCAGCAGAAGTTCCAAGCTGTGATATGGTAACAGTTCCATCAGTACCACTAGCTGCAACAGTGGCAGTTCCTAGTAAATTACCTCCACTTTGAGCATCATATACTTTGATTATATCTCCAGCAGAAAGTTCAGATACATACACTGTATCAGCTATCCCTACATTATTGGTAACTGATATATCATCAGAAGTAATTAATGTGGATTGACTTTCAGCAGAATAAGATATTGGGACTCTGGTACTTTCCAGCTTGTTTGAACTTGTAACGGAAACATATACAGTTCCAGCAGAAGTTCCAAGCTGTGATATGCTAACAGTTGCATTATTACCTGTTGCAGTTGCTGTTCCCAGTAAGTTACCTCCAGTTAAGGAATCATATACATTAACTATATCGCCAGAAGCAAGGTCATATGCATACACTGTATCAGCTGTTCCTGCATTGTTGGTAACTACTATATTACTTGAACCAACTGAAGTGGATTGGTTTTCACCATTATAGCCTATACCAACTCTAGCACTTTCAGGCATTCCTTGGCTAGTAACTGAAAGGTAAACGGTTCCTGCATTCTTGCCAAGTTGAGCTATACTAATAGTAACATCAGATCCAGATGCTAGAACATATCCTGTTGCTATTGCAGTTCCTCCAGATGTTGCTGTATATACATTAACCTTATCACTACCAGAAAGTCCATCTACATATATTGTATCCGCTTTTCCAGTATTGTTTGTAATTGTTACATTTCCACTTTTGATTAAATTGCTTTGATTTTCAGCAGAAAAAAGCATAGGAGTCTCGTACTTTCATGCATTCCTAGGCTTGTATCGGAAATATATAAAGTTCCACCTGTAGCACCAAGTTGACTAAAGGACTTGATTACTTCTGAGGCATTAGAAGGAACAGTGGCGGTTCCCAGTACACCCCCACCAACTGCTACAGTATATATTTTTATTATATCTCCAGGTTGAAGCCCGGAAACATCTACTGTAGAAGCTTTACCTACATTGTTTGTAATTATTATATTACCTGCTTGAGGTGCAATGGTGTAACCTTCAGCTGAAAAGTCAGCTTCTACTCTGTTACTTTCACGCATTCCCGATGTGGTCACTGAAAGATATAAACTTCCTCCATTTGCACCAAGTTGAGTAAATGATTTGGTTACATCAGTGGTGTTAGAGGGTACTGTGGCAGTTCCCATTAAGCTTCCACCAGTTGCTTTATTATATATTTTCAGTATATCTCCAGGCATAAGCCCATCTACATATACTGTATGGTGCTAATCCGTATTGTTTATAATTGTTACGTTAGATGCCAATGGGTTATCAGAGACTGGTTCTGCTAGCATAGTCAGATTTCAGTTCTACTGCTCTCTGACATACCTTTAGATGTATCAGATATGTACACGCTTCCTGAGGAAATTCCAAGCTGAGCTATTGATATTGTTAAAAAGCCACTCCCTCCAACAGACCCTCTACCTATTAATTTGCCACCTGAGGCAGCATTATATACATTAATTATGTCGCCAGACATTACATCAGTGATATATATAGTATCTGGTTTTCCTACGTTGTTAGTA
>CAVRYJ010000011.1:0-130263 GCA_963725425.1 uncultured Clostridiaceae bacterium | reverse complement strand
CAAAAGTCACAATTTACAGCAGTAAGTTAGAAAAAAGGAGGTTATTATTATGGATATTGCAGCAATGGCAATGATTAGTAGTCAATCAAATGTAGCTACTTCAGCAAGTATTGATTTGACTAAGATGGCAATTGATACTCAAACGCAATCGGGACAAAGTATGGCAGAAATGTTATCTCAGCCTCAGAATCCTAATATAGGAACATCTTTAGACGTAAGAGCATAGCAAAAGGCTACGGATATTGAAAAAAATATTCGAACCTTTTTGTTATTTGAAGGATTATAAATGTGTATAACGAATTATAATAAGTGTAAAAATAATAGTACTAATGGAGGTAGATGCATGTCTACATCAATAATCATAGTTTTGATTCTTACGTTAATTATATATATAGTATCAGCCCTATCCTATTCCGTGAGAATCGTTGGAGTTAAAACTGGAAGAATCGCTATTTCAGCTTCAATATTTAGCATATTTTCACTGTCATCAAGAACAGCTACTACTTTTCAGGAACCATTACTTGCTAAGGTTATTGAAAAAAGCTTGAAGCTGGGCAGCACCGACGGAGTATTATTCAGTTTTAGGCTGGTACTTGCATTTTCAACTATTGGGACAATTATAGGAGCAATTTTAATGCCTACTTTTATTAGATTATTTAGTAAAGCAGTGGAATCTTTTAGTATTTATAGGTCAGTACCCAAACTTATAATTCATGGTTTTTCAAAGTCAGGTATAGAACAATTTAAAAGTAGCCTAGCAAAACCTAAAAAGCAAAATATAGCACAACTAAAAAGTCTTCAAAAAATGCAAAAAAATAATTCTATTTAATATAATTGCTTGTTCAATAGCTTCGGTTGGAGTTTTAGCCTCACTTTATTCTGGACTTCAACATCCTGAAATTAGAACTACATGCAGTACTTTGGCACCAATAATAAATGGTATCGCAACAATACTTTTAACCATATTTATTGACCCTTATACCTCTATGCTTACAGATGATGTTATAAGAGGTGAATGCAGTGAACTTCAGTTTAATAGATGTATAATATTTATAGTGTTTGGGCTTATAATTGGTACAGTTTTAGCACAGTTTTTATTAAAACCCGCAGCCTATATAATTGGAATTATAGCAAGAATAATATAATCACTTTGGAGGAAAAACTCATGAGAAAATTTGCATTTGTATCAGATTTTGATGGAACACTTACGGAAAAAGATTTTTATAAAATTATAGCAGATGAGTATTTAAAAGAAGAATGTGAAGACAAATATAAGCAGTGGAGGGATAAAAAGATTAAGGATGTGGAATATTTAGGTTATGTTTTTGGAAACATAAGAAGGACTGAAGAAGAAATTTATGAGGACATAATGAAAATTAAAATTGATCCCTTTGCTGGAGAATTTATAAAGAACATAGAGGAAAATCATGGAGATTTCATTGTGGTGAGTGCAGGAACTGGTTACTATATAGATAAAGTACTTAAAAATAATGACATAGAGGATATTGAAGTATATACTAATAAAGGAATATTTAAAGATAATGGAATACATTTTATGCTGGATGAAAACAGCGAGTTTTACTCTGAAATTTATGGAATTGACAAAATGAAGGTAGTAAGCAAATTAAAGACCGAGTACCAAAAGATTTTCTATGCAGGAGACAGTGAGCCGGATTTAAAGGCGGCAATGATTGCAGACGTTGTATTTGCTAAAGGTGAACTTATAGATTTTTTAAAACAGGAACATAAGGAGTTCATAGAGTTTAATGATTTTACTGATATTTGGAAGAAACTTAGAAGTATGGGTCAACTTGAAAACTAATTTGAAACATAGTTCTTGTAAATCTATGGTTATATACTAGGAGGCGAAAAATTATGTTAGAAGTAACTCATAAAATATCTATTCCATCAATACTTGAAGTTGGAAAGGGTAATATAGGCAATTTAGGCCAGTTGATAAAAAAAGGTATGTTTAAAAAAATAGCTATATATTTTGGTGAAGGCATATATGAATTATTTGGTGAAATAATAGAGAAATCAGTAAAAGAAGCTGGAATAGAAATTGCGAAGGGTGGCACAGTTAGCAATATAGATTTTCAGGAGGTAGCTGTTAAGGCATTTGATATTCCAAATGATGTGGAGGCTTTAATTGGAGTTGGTGGAGGAAAAGCAATCGATGTGGTAAAATACATGAGTTTTCTAAGAAAACTTCCATTTGTAAGTATTCCCACTTCTACTTCAAATGATGGTTTTTCAAGTGCTGGAGCTTCACTTACCTTAAATGGTAGAAGAATGTCCATTCCTGCTAAAACACCCTACGGTATAATAGTTGATATTGATGTGATAAAGAGTGCTCCAGAGAAATTTATATATTCAGGAGTTGGAGATTTAGTTTCCAATATAACTGCAATTTATGATTGGAAGTTTGAAGAGGATAATCACAAGACAACTGTAGATGACTTCTCGGTTATGATTTCAAAGAAAGCTGTAAATAGTTTTGTTAGGACTGAATTTCAAACTATAAGGGATGATTTATTTTTAAAAGAACTTGTAGACTCACTTACTATGAATGGTATTGCCATGGAAATTGCGGGAAATAGTTCACCGGCTAGCGGTTCTGAGCATTTAATATCCCATGCTTTAGATAAATTGCTTGAAAAGCCTGAGCTACATGGAGTACAGGTTGGAATTGCAACTTATATTATGGCAAATGTTCAGCAGCATAGAGTGAGTAGAATTACTAAAATTCTAACGGGCACTGGTTTTTTTGATTATGTAGCTACCCTTAAAATGAAGAAAGCTGATTTTAAGAAAGCAGTAGAGATGGCAAAAGATATTAAACCTAACAGGTGTACATATATTCATATAGCCAAGAATGTAGAGATGGCTAAGAAAATAATAGATGAAGATGAAATTCTGAATAAAATACTTATTTAAGGCATATGAGAGTAAATATACTAGTGTACTGAGTAGTGATTTTTTTTAAGATGCAAAAGGAAGGGAGATATTCATTGATTAGAATACTTGCAATAACAAAAGATTTAGAGCTAAATTGTGATTTGTCTTTAAAGGAAGTAGAAAACGAGAAACTTTTATGGTACTGGATTGACTTTGATGTGCCAACTGACGCGGAAACAAAACTCCTAGAAAGTCATTTTAAATTTCATCCACTAGCAGTAGAGGATTGCATTAGTAATACTAACAGTGCTAAGTTTGATCACTATGTAGATTACAATTTCTTTATTTTAAATTCAGTTGATATGGAAAAATTACGTCCTGAAGAAGTTTCACTTTTTGTTAGCGATAAATATGTGGTGTCTTATCACAAATCTGTAGCGGTAGGACTTGATGCTGCCTGGGATAAGGTTAAGATTAACAAAAAAAATTGGACAAAAGGTACGGCATATGTGGCACATCAAATAATGGACAAGATTGTTGATTACTTTTTTCCAGTGGCCTATGAACTTGAAGAAAAATTGGATAATATTGATATTAATGAAGAGGAAGACACTGTTTATAATTTAATAAACAGGTTATTTGAAATACGAAAAGATTTATTAAGACTTAGAAAAATAATAAATGCCATGAGAGATTTATTATATCGTATAATAAATTCTGAAAAACTTGAAGATTTTAATGAACATAAAATGTATTTTTCAGATATACACGATCATCTTTTAAAACTTTCAAGTATGGTGGAATCCAGCAGAGAAATGACTGCGGATATTCGTGATAATTATTTGTCAGTGAATTCTGCAAAACTGAATAGGAATACTATGGTGTTAACAGTTGTCACCACAATATTCAATCCATTAACTTTTATTGTGGGAGTATATGGAATGAATTTTATGTTTATACCAGAATTAAATTTTAAGTATGGATATTTTGTAGTGATGGGAGTAATGGCAACTATAGCTATAGTAATGTATAGGTGGTTTAAGAAAAAAGGGTGGATGGATTTATAAATAGAAAAATAATGATTATATGATTATGGGGGTAATTATGGAAGCTAATACTAGTGAAATAATAATTGTAGGGGAAAAAATTTTAGAACTTTTACAAGATGGAATAAAAACATTAACAAAAACAAAAATATTTTATTACACTATACTATCATTATTTATAAAATCATTGATAGTAGTAGGGGATATATACTATGGTAATCCTAGTGCTATTCAGATGCTTTCATCATATAGACAAATTTCACATGTATACATATATTTATATTTTATTTTGATTTTTGCATCTATTTCTTTTTTGTTTAAAAATAGGGGACAACTTTGGTTTCTCATTATTCTAAATTTGTTTTTTACTATA
Organism: uncultured Clostridiaceae bacterium; assembly: GCA_963725425.1. GTDB lineage: Bacteria > Bacillota > Clostridia > Clostridiales > Clostridiaceae > Clostridium_I. The sequence goes on along the minus strand of CAVRYJ010000011.1, from coordinate 125,946 downwards.
TTATTTATTGTAGATTTGTGGTACTTTAGAGGGTTTAATGCAATGCCTACCTTGTATTTATTAAAGGAAACTACTAATTTAAACAATCTCTCAGATACAGTCTTATCCTTAGCACATAAATCAGATATACTTCTCATACTGGATATCTTTTTTTTACTACCTTATGCCATTATCAATAAAAAATTGTGTAAGGTTCAGCCTAGAAATATAGGAGTGTTTCTAATATTGTTTTTTATCTCCTCTGCATACACAATTTACGTACCTTTTAAAACGGATGTTATGGGAAAATATGATAAAGAAGAATCGTTTCTCACTGTCAGATGGAAACCAAGCATAACTGTGTGCAATGCATCACCTATAGGTTATCATTTTGTAGATATATATAATTTCTTTAAAGACTCTAAACGTTTAGTATTAACGGGAAGTGATAAAAAAGAAATTAAGAACTGGTTTAATGCTAAAAAAGAAAATGTTTCAGCAGATGACAATGAGTATAAAGGGATTTTTAAGGGTGAAAACCTACTTGTAATACAGGTAGAATCATTAGAAAACTTTGTGGTTGGGAAAAGTGTTAATGGACAGCAGATAACTCCGAACATAAATAAGCTACTAAATAATAGTTTGTACTTTAGTAATTATAATGAAGAGGTAAATGAGGGGACAACATCTGATGCTGAACTTATGACAAATACATCGATTTATCCAGTTAGGACGGGTAGTACATTTTTTAGATTTCCTGAGGATAAGTATTATAATTCTTTGCCAAAAATATTTCAGAGGGAAGGCTATTTCACTCAGGCCATACATCCTGATGAAGGCTCATATTGGAATTGGATGCCTGCGCTGAGTTCCATAGGCTTTCAGAAATGCATTGATGCATCCCATTTTAATATAGATGAGACCATTGGACTCGGGCTTAGTGACGCTAGCTTTTTAAGACAAGCTGCACCAATTATAAAAAAGAACAAACAACCTTTTTATAATTTTATGATAACTTTAACAAGCCATGCACCTTTTGATTTACCAAACAAATACAGGGAACTTAAAATCCAGAATGGACTAGATAAGTCACATTTAGGCGGATATCTGCAAAGTGTCCATTATACAGACAAGCAGATTGGGATTTTTCTTGATAACTTGCGGAGTAGTGGTCTTCTAAAGAATACTGTAGTTGTAATCTATGGTGATCATTGTGGAATCCATAAATATTACCAGAATGAAGTAGCCAGTACACCAGGAGTGCAAAATTGGATGATTGATAACCACAAACAAATTCCGCTTATCATTTATCAAGATAAGCTTGATAAGAAAGAAATAAACACAACTGGTGGAGAAATAGATTTAATGCCAACACTTTCATATCTTATGGGTATTAATGAAAACGAATATATTAATACAACTATGGGTCGTAATTTATTAACCACTAAACAAAGTTATGCTTTATGGTCAGATGGCGAGTATATCGGGAAAGCTGATAATAAAAATGAGGAAAATGAAGCTATAAAAGGCTTAAGCATAAGTGATGAAATAATTAGAAGTAATTATTTTAGTACTTATCCAAATAATAAATAAAGTATCTGAAGGAAAATAGACTAGAATAGTGGTTGGATATTTTTTTCAAGAGGTCTATTGTCATTTCCCACTTGTCACCTCGAAGTGCGGTTTTCCTTAGTTTAGAATTTACTCCTATAATACCATAAATTCAGGGGAATTTTCAGTTTCAAAATATTTACTAAAAGACTTTATAAAATAGCTTGAAAAAGTTTTCAATTCACATTATACTGGTGGTATAAACTAAATTAAGAGTATATTATATAGAAAGCGAGGGATATTTATGAATTTTTTAGGAATAGATTTAGGAACTTCTTCTGTTAAGATTATTATAATGGATCAAAGTGGTAAAATTGTACAAAGTATATCCAAAAGTTACAATGTTAGCTACCCAAAGGCTGGATGGGCAGAGCAAAATCCAGAAGATTGGTGGAACAGTAGTAAAGAAGGCATTAAAGAATTATTAGGTAAGGGAATTGTAAAACCCGAAGATATTAATGGAGTAAGCTTTAGTGGACAGATGCATGGCTTAGTTTTATTGGACGAAAAATATGAAGTTTTAATGCCTGCTATTCTTTGGTGTGATCAAAGGACACAAAAACAATGTGATTACTTAAATAATGAATTTGGTCAGGAAAAATTATCAAAATATACAGGAAATAAAGCTTTGACTGGATTTACCCTTCCGAAGGTACTATGGGTTAAAGAAAACAAACCAGAAATATATAAAAAAATAGCTCATATGATGCTTCCAAAGGACTATATAAGTTTTAAACTTACAGGTAATTTTGCTTCAGACGTATCAGACGCATCAGGAACTTTAATGTTTGATGTAGAGAACAGGAAATGGTCAAAAGAAATGATGAATTTATTAGAACTAGATGAGGTTGTTTTGCCAAAGGTTTATGAATCATGGCAGATTATAGGCAATGTTTCTGAAAACGCTTCCAAAACAACAGGGTTATCTACTAAAACATCAGTAATAGCAGGAGCTGGAGATCAAGCTGCGGGAGCTGTAGGAACAGGAACAGTAGACAAAGGTATATTGTCCGTTGCACTTGGAACTTCAGGTGTGGTTTTTGCCTGTAATGAAAAATTTTCTGTAGATAAACAAAATAGATTGCACTCATTTTGTCATTCAAATGGTAAGTGGCACCAAATGGGCGTAATGCTATCAGCAGCATCTTGTTTACAGTGGTGGGTAAACAATATTAATACAGATGTCCAAGGAGATGCTTTTGAGGAATTACTCAAGGAAGCTGGCAAAGCTCCAGTAGGTAGTAATAATTTGCTATTCTTACCATATCTTATGGGTGAAAGAACTCCTCATGATGATCCTAGTGCAAGAGGAAGTTTTATAGGTTTAAGTATAACCAATAAAAGGGCAGATATGACAAGAGCAATCTTAGAAGGTGTTTGTTTTGGGTTAAGAGATTCTCTAGAGATATTAAAAGATTTAAATGTTGAAACTAAGGAAATAAGGGTTAGTGGTGGTGGATCTGAAAGTAAACTGTGGAGGCAAATACTTGCAGATGTATTTAACTTAAAAGTGAATGTAACAAATTCTAAGGAAGGTCCTGCCTATGGGGCAGCAATACTTGCCTCTGTTGGATGTGGATTGTATAACACTGTAGATGATGCTTGTAGTCATCTGGTAAAAATAACAGAAACAACAGTGCCTATAAAAGAAAATGTGGTAAAATATAATAAGGTATATAAGATTTATGCTTCATTATATAGTTGTTTAAAAGAGAAATTTAAAGAAATCAGTGAATTATAAGTTTTACGTTAAATGGTTGTTATTATTTAACTCAGAATGGTAAGTCATAATAAAAATTTAAATGGTGGTAAAATAATGCATAATTTAAAAGCTATAAATCAAGAAACAATAAAAGTATTAAATCAAAAGAGAATAATTCAGTTGTTGTACAGAAAAAAACAGCTGACAAAACAAGAAATAGCCCAAACGCTTAAGATAAGCATTCCAACGGTTATAACCAATGTGAGAGAACTTATAGAGCAAGGTTTTTTAGATGAAGCTGTGGCTAGTAAATCATCTGGAGGAAGAAAACCTGTAATTGTTAGATTTTTACCAGATTCTAGATATTCTTTTGGAGTGCTTATTACAAAACATCATGTTAGAATTATTTTGACCAATCTAAATTTTCAAATAATAGATGAAAAGGTTTTTCATGCCACTTACAAGGCAGGTAATTTTAATAGTGTTATGGCGGAAATTAAAGAGCAAATAGATTATATTATTAATACTAACAACATATCTATAGATAAAATATTGGGAATAGGTTTCTCTTTACCTGGTACGGTTAATGAGGAAATTTTAATGCTGAAAAATGCCCCAAACTTAAATTTGAAAGATATATGTTTTAAAGATTTTAAGCAGAATTTTGAATTTCCATTGTTCATAGAAAACGAAGCTAATGCATCAGCATATGCAGAAGCATTTATAAATTATAATTATGCTGAAACTAGTTTAGTGTTCATATCTATTACTGAAGGTATTGGTACGGGTATAATAATTAATGATAATGTTTATAAAGGCTACAATAAGCGTGCTGGGGAATTTGGTCACATGACTATTGTAAAGGATGGTAAACAGTGCAATTGTGGTAGAAAAGGATGCTGGGAATTATATGCTTCTAAAACAGCGTTACTGGATGAATATAAAAAAGTATTAAATATTAATGATAAGAGTTTGAAATATTTCATAGATATGTCAAGAACAGATTTAAAGGCTAAAGGTATTTTAAACAATTATCTAGTTTTTTTAGCAGAAGGTATTAAAAACATAATTTTGACATTGGATCCAAGATATATAATTATAGGCGGAGAAATATCTGATTACAAGAGTTTAATAGAAGAAGACCTTAAAAACAAAATATTTGAGGTGAATAATTTCTATGATAGAAGTGAGTGTAAAATATCATTTTCTAATTTAGAAGGGAATTCATCAATATTAGGGTCAGCACTTCTACCTATGAAAAAATTGTTTTTTTGAATGAAAGAATAATTTAATAATTATATGAGAAATTTTCAGATATTCATGGAAATGTTTATAAAACGTATTGATAAAATTGCAAAAGAGAAGTACAATATACTTATTAAAGCGAGTTTAAAAAGATGCTTTAATAAGTATCCTAAATTATATATCCAAAGTTAAGCGAAAGGCGATGAAAATATGAGTATTAAAAAAGTTACAGATATTGAGTTTAAAAAATATGGACAAGTTTTAAAAAATTATGAGTGCTCTGAGCTAATTGAAAAAATGAAAACTACTCCATTGCCGGGTGATGTCATCTATGAGCCATCAATTAAAGAATTAGAAGAGTTAAAAATTGCTGAAGAGTTAAGGATAAGAGAATTTGGTGAATTACCAATTCAAATTGGGTACTGCAATGGTAATAATTATTTACTTAATGCAGTTGAATATCATAGATCATCTGAAATAAATGTTGCAGTAACTGATCTTATTCTGCTGTTAGGTTTTCAGCAAGATATTGAAAAGGATTACACTTATGATACTTCAAAGATAAAGGCATTTTTGGTTCCAGCTGGAACTATAATAGAGGTATATGCAACTACACTTCATTATGCGCCTTGTAATGTAAAAGAAGATGGATTCAAATGTGTTGTTATTTTACCAAGGGACACTAATTTACCATTGGAGAGTAAAATTAAAAAAATTGGTGAGGATGAATTGCTATTTGCTAGAAATAAGTGGCTAATTGGTCACAAAGATACTGATTTAGGTAAGCAAGGAGCATTTATAGGTTTAAAGGGACAAAATATTTCAATAAAATAGTACATTAAAATAAATATTTATAATAAATTGGAGGAATGAGGTATTATGAAAAATACACCACAATTAAAATTAGGAATTGTTGCAGTAAGTAGAGATTGTTTCCCTATGGAATTATCAGTTAGTCGTAGAAAAGCTGTAGTAGATAATTACAAAAAATCTAATGGGGATATATTTGAATGTTTAACAACTATAGAAAATGAAAACCACATGCAAAAGGCACTAAAAGAAGTTAAAGAAGCAGGGGTAAATGCATTAGTAGTTTATCTAGGAAACTTTGGCCCTGAAACTTCAGAAACTTTACTTGCAAAAGAATTTGGTGGACCAGTAATGTTTGTTGCTGCATCTGAAGAAAGTGGAGATAATCTATTGGATGGTCGTGGAGATGCTTATTGTGGAATGTTAAATGCAAGCTATAATTTGGCATTACGTAATATTAAGGCTTATATTCCTGAATATCCTGTTGGAACTGCTAGTGAAGTTTCAGATATGATTGGAGATTTTGCACCAGTTGCTACGGCATTACTTGGACTTAAGAATTTAAAGATAATTTCTTTCGGACCTCGTCCACAAGATTTTTTAGCATGTAATGCACCAATAAAACAGTTATATAATCTAGGCGTTGAAATTGAAGAAAATTCAGAACTTGATTTATATGCAACATTTAATGAACATAAGGATGATGCAAGAATTCCATCAGTAATAGCTAGTATGGAAAAAGAATTAGGTGAAGGAAATAAAATGCCTGGCATATTACCAAAGCTTGCTCAGTATGAAATTACATTATTGGATTGGATGAAAGAACATAAGGGTTCAAGGGAATTTGTTGTTTTTGCTAATAAATGTTGGCCATCATTCCAAACACAATTTGGATTTGTACCTTGTTATGTTAATAGCCGTTTAACAGCCATGGGAATTGCAGTATCCTGTGAAGTTGATATTTATGGTGCATTAAGCGAATATATTGGAACTTGCATTAGTCAAGATGCAGTAACATTACTTGATATTAATAATACAGTACCAAAAGATATGTATGAATCCGAGATTAAAGGTAAATTTGATTATACATTAAAAGATACATTTATGGGATTCCATTGTGGAAATACAGCAGCTTGCAAATTGACTACTGGAACTATGAAATATCAAAAGATTATGGCTAGATCACTTGAGCCAAATCAAGTACCAAATATAACTAGAGGAACACTTGAAGGAGATATTCTTCCTGGTGACATAACATTCTTCCGTTTACAAAGTAATGCAGAAGCAGAACTTACAGCATATGTGGCAGAAGGTGAAGTTTTACCAGTTGCAACCCGATCATTTGGATCTATTGGAGTTTTTGCAATTCCAGAAATGGGAAGATTTTATCGTCATGTATTAGTTGAAAAGAGATTTCCACATCATGGAGCTGTTGCATTTGGACATTATGGGAAAGCAATTTACAACTTATTTAAATATTTAGGAGTTAAAGAATTGAAATTCAATCAACCTAAGGGAATGCTTTATAAATCAGAAAATCCTTTTAAATAATAGGTTTATCAAGTAAATTTCAGCAAGAAATTTACTTGATAGTTTAAAATAGGTGAAGTGTAAAAATAATAAAAAACTAATCATTGACATGGAGTTAACTCCATGTCTTATTATATATGTAGGGATAAAAAGTACCAATATTCACTTTAGTATTTATCTTTAATTTCCGGGAATACATGATTTATGAGAGGAGATAGCGTGAAAAATAACCCCGAGCTGAACAAAAAGGCCGACCTTAACTAAGGACCTTGAAGCTTTCAAAAAATTTTAGCCGTGGTTTATTGCAATAAAATATTAGAATACTTTATTATACCTTGAGCAACGAGAAAATTTACAGCTTGTTTTACAGCTTTTTCCCTTTGCTTATCCTTGACTTCCTGTGGCATATCAATTCTATACATGTCACATGGATTGAATTCTTCATTATTAGTAAACATATGGTAGATAGCTGTGAGTATCATCCTTGTTACCTTTTATAGCTTTTACCCATTTAGGGTTGGCTATAGTTATATGGATGGAATCTTCCAAAAGGTTATGAACAGGAATCCAATACTTACCAGTGGATTCCATACATACATTTAAACAGTTATTATCGATTAACCATTGCTTAAATTGCAGAATGGAATTATTAAAAGTGGAAAAACGTTTTTTAGAGTAATGTGGGGTAATTTCTTGCGAGAATATAATTGTGGCTACGAGAAAAGTTTTATGAACATCGACACCACAACAAATAGGATAAACAGCTTTCATAGTAAGACCTCCTTTTTTTTTAAAATAGGAGAAAGACATTGACTGAATCATCACACATCTAACAAAGAGTTAAAACAATGATTAGCGTACGGTCTCATGGAACCACTTATTTGTGCTTGAAAGATGATTCTTACACTGGTTAACATACTGTTTTGAACTGTAAAGCAATCTACGACTCGCCTCGCCGTGCTTTGTAGTATATCTTTTCCTTAATTTAACTATTGACAAATGGTGGAAACCACACACCATTTTTTCATTACTATTTGTGTCGCAAGCGATAGCAGCGAAATGGGGGGTTAACATGAAAATAGGTGAGTTCTCAAAGAAATCAGGGTTTACAATTGACACTTTGCATTACTACGATAAAATAGGTTTATTATGCCCTCAAAGGATAAACAATATAAGAAATTATACAGGGTTAGAGCTTGAAATGGCAGAAGCTATAGGAAGGTTGAAAATATTAAATTTTACAATAAGTGATATGATAAAAATAATTAATCTTGACAAACAAATTGATGAGAATATGAAATTTGATTTTAAGAGTAGAGAGAAAATAGAAGAAATTGCAGTAATATTGGAGGAAAAATATAAATTTGTTCAGCAGCAGTGTCAGATAATGATTAATACTAGAGAGCATATGGAAAGAATGAAAGAAAAAACAAATGCACTTTTAAAGTATGGTGTTCTATTTTCAAATCAGGGAGATTTGGCTATGCTTAATTACGAAAGCACCATAAAATTCTGGGATGGAATATTTAGTAATATGAGAACTATAGTAAAATCCTACGCCTTGCCGAAAAAAATTGAAGATGGGCTTAAATGGCTAAGTAATGGCAGCGATACAATCCTTGATTTTGGATGTGGGACAGGGAAAAGTATTTTTACATGCATAGATTATGGAGTAAAAAAGGGATTGGAGTAGACTTATCAAAAGAAGCAATGAAATTATGCATAAACACAGCTAGAAAACTGCATTTAGCTAATAAAACTGAATTTCTATGTGGTGATTTGGAATCTCTTAAAGAATTTTCAGGAGGGAGTATTGACAGCATAATACTATTTAATATCCTTGACAATATACTACCAGCAGATATGCTAGTGGTACTGTCAGAGTGCGGAAGAATATTAAATACAGGGGGAAAAGTTTTAGTGAAACTCAACCCATATTTCCAAACAGAAGAGGAAATGGGAAAAATAAAAAAACTTGGGAATAGTTTATATATAGATGAAAAGGGACTTTTTTTTAATAACATAAGCAGTGAATATTTAGAGGATGCAGTGGATTTATATTATTTAATTAAAAAAGTTCAGGGAATAGATATAAATGGTTATATACATAGATTGTTTTATTTAGAAAGGAGATAAAGCGAGATGAATATTTATTCTATTACTTTAATAATTGTATCTATCCTCTATGGCGGCTCGTCAATATTTGCAGGGAGTGTAGCTGCAATAAATTATAAAAAAACAGGCACAAATGTATGGTCTGGGGTTTTAATGTTTATTGGTGGAATACTTGTAATTACAGCACCTATAACAAAATTAATATATCTAATTTTCGCAGGAGTCGCTAGCATACATGTATCAGCAATTAATAATGGCATGAAAATGTATGGAAGAATAAACATAAGACATCATTTTATGAGGTTGGCTATTTCAATAGCGGTAGTTGTCCTATGCATTCTGTCAAAATAGAAAATACATGTATTTAATCATAGTAAAATTAATGGATTTAAACAATATGAGTTCCATTTAGGGGTGAAAATGAGAATAAATAAAATGCTCAGTAATCTTGGATTCTGTTCAAGGAGAGAAACTAATAGAATTATTGAAGATGATAGAATTACAGTTAATGGCAAACCTTGTATACAAGGTCAGTGGGTAGAGAACACAGATACAATATTAATTGACAATAAACCTATTCCCGTGAAGGATAAGGTCTATATTGTATTAAATAAACCAGTGGGCATAATTTGTACTGCTGAAAGTAAAGTCCCAAATAACATAATAAAGTTTTTGAATTTTCCACAATACATATTTCCTGTAGGAAGGCTAGATAAAGAGTCACAGGGATTGATACTTATGACTAACGACGGGGATCTTGCAAATAAAGTTTTAGAGTCAGAAAATGGACATGAGAAGGAATATATAGTAACTTTACATAAGCCTTACGATGATTTTTTCATAGAAAGCATGTCCAAAGGAGTAGAAATCTCGGAGGTTAAAACCAAATCTTGCAAGGTAACTAGAGTTTGTAATGATACTTTTTCAATTATATTAACACAAGGATTAAATAAACAAATTAGAAAAATGAGTGGAGTTTTTGGCTATAAAGTAATAAAGTTAAAACGAATTAGAATAATAAATATAAAAATTCATGGAATTGAGGTTGGAAAGTGGCGAAGGCTTACCAATGATGAAGTGGAAGAATTGAGAAAATTATAATATAATATTTTTTTGAATGTTGGTTATACTACCTTAGTAATAAAGTTTACTGGAGGTGCCATTATGATTAAAAGTTTAAAGAATATTTCAGCTATAGCTATTTGCCTTGTACTTGCTGGAAATATAACAGTCTATGCTTCTATAAAAACAGATGCTGGCAATCATAAAAATGTAAGTAATAGTAGTATGATTAACAAAGGTGGCTGTAAGAAGTTTATAATTAAAACAAATATTTTTGAAAAGTTAGGTATAACTAAAGAGGATATAGAGAATGGAAGAAAATCAGGCAAAACTCTTTTTGATATTGCAAAGGAAAAGGGACATTCAGAAGCAGATGTAAAGAAATTAATGATAGAAGAAAAAAGTAAATACATAGATGCTGAGGTACAAAGGGGAACTATAACTAAGGAAAAAGGCGAAGAAATAAAAAATCATTTTAAAGAAAGAATTGAGAAGTGGGATGGAAAGTTAAGGGATAATAGGTGTAGTAAACCTTTAAATAAAAAAGATGTTTATAGCAAAGCGAATAAATAAAACAATTATGTAGTTTTTTATATAGATTTAGGCTTAAAGGTTTAGCATTGTTTTAGTAATGATGTGAGCTTTTAGGCCTAAATCTATTGGGGGTTAGATGTCTTATTCAAAATTTTTTCAGTAGTTATGCCTATTTAGGTTCTACCAGTATATCAAAGAATAGTTTAAGTGTTGAAAATGTAAAGTCATAGTGATATATTAATATAAAGTGTATATACAGCTGTATACTAAATAGGGGGCACAATAAAATGTCGTTATATTTAAATAACCAGATACTAAAGCTTAAGAAAGAAAAAAATGCTATAATCTTAGCTCATTATTACCAAGCTAGCGAGATTCAGGATATTGCTGATTTTGTAGGGGACTCCTTTGAACTTAGCAGAAAGGCTAAAGAAAACGCAGCAGATATGATAGTCTTCTGTGGTGTAAGGTTTATGGCAGAGAGTGCTAAGGTTTTATCACCAGAGAAAACAGTATTATTACCAGTTAAGGAAGCAGGATGTCCAATGGCTGATATGGCAGAAGTAGATCAGATTTTGAAGATGAAAAGTGAGCATCCAAAAGCTAAGGTGATTACTTATGTAAATTCTTCAGTTGAAGTGAAGGCAATTTCAGACGTTTGTTGTACTTCATCTAATGCAATAAAAATAGTAAGGAAAATTGATGGCCATGAAATAATATTTGCTCCAGATAAAAATTTGGGATCCTATGTGCAGGAATATGTTCCAGAAAAAAAGATCATTTTATGGGATGGACATTGTTGTGTGCATAATAGAATTACCGCTGACAATATTTTAATGGTAAAGGAAGAAAATCCAGATGCCAAGGTTTTGGTACATCCTGAATGCAAAAGTGAAGTGAGGAGTCTTGCGGACTATGTCGGAAGCACAAGCGGAATAATAAATTTTGCCAGAGAGAGCAATAATGATAAATTTTTGATTGTTACTGAAGAGGGGGTTCTTCATAGATTAAAAAATGAAAACCCTAGTAAGGAGTTTTTATCAATAAGAGGAATGACTTGTAAAAATATGAAAAAGACAGAATTGGAGGATGTATACAGCAGTCTTCTAGATAGAAAATACGAAATAAAAATAAACGAAGATATTAGACAAAAAGCGGCAAAGGCTTTAGAAAATATGCTTATTTTAGGAAGTGATTAAGATGGATTTATATTCAGACGTGCTTGTTGTCGGCTGTGGGGTTGCAGGAATGTTTGCAGCACTAAACATTGATAGACGATATAAAGTGATGCTTATTTCAAAAACTAAAGCAGATGATTGTAATACCTACCTTGCTCAGGGAGGAATCTCAAAAGCAAGGGATAAAGATGATATTGACCTTTTTATAGCGGATACAATGAAAGCCGGTAAAGAAAAAAATAGGCTGGCAGCTGTAAGAGTTTTGGCAGAAGAATCAATAGAAAACATAGATATCCTTATGAAACTTGGCATGGAATTTGATATGGCTGGAGAGATTTTTGATTACACAAGAGAAGGGGCCCATAGCATAAATAGAATAGTACATTCTTCAGATGTTACTGGAAAGATAGTTTTTGAAACTTTATTTAATCAAGTTAAGAAAAGAGACAACATTACTGTATATGAAGATACGGTTTTGGTGGATATATTAAAATATGAGGATATTTGTGTTGGTGGAACAGTAGTAAAAGATGGTGATGCTAAGAATATACACTCGAAATTTACTATTCTTGCTTCTGGAGGAATTGGTGGGTTATTTACAAATTCCACAAATAGAAGATGTAGTACTGGAGATGGAATAGCCATTGCCCTAAAAAACAAAATTAAGGTGGCAAATCTGGATTATGTTCAATTTCATCCTACAGCATTGTATGAAAAAGATATTCAAAATAGAAGATTCCTTATTTCTGAATCATTAAGAGGTGAGGGAGCAAAACTTATAAATAAAAACAATCAGCGTTTTGTAAATGAACTTCTTCCTAGAGATATAGTTTCAAATAGTATATGGGAAGAGGAAAAAAAGACGGATTCTAGGTGTGTATATCTTGATTTAAGCCATATGGAAAATGATTTTTTAAAAAATAGATTTCCAGGAATTTTTAATGGGTGTAAAGAAAGAGGCATTGACATAACAAAGCAGCATATACCAGTTACGCCAGTCCAACACTATTTTATGGGTGGAATAGATGTGGATTTAAACTCTAAAACATCTATGGACAATCTATACGCTTGTGGAGAGGTAAGCTGTACAGGGGTTCATGGAGCAAATAGGCTTGCAAGTAATTCTCTCTTAGAGGGACTTGTATTCTCCAGAAGAGCGGCTATGGATATAAACAAGAAGATTGGAAACACTAGCATGGTAAATTTAAAAGAGAAAATTAATATTAAAGATGCAGAAATCGTTATTCACTCAAATTTTAAATGTGCACTAGAGGCATTTAACAAGGTGCTAGGGGAGAAAAAGAATGAACTCATTAATAGTTGACAAAATAATAAAAAATGCACTTTTAGAAGATGGAGCTTATGAAGATATAACAACTAATGCCATTATTAAGGGTGGTGAAAACTGTAAGGTAGATTTAATAGCAAAAGAGGATGGTATTTTATGTGGAATACATGTGTTTAAGAGAGTATTTGAGATTTTGGGAGGAGTAGATGTAGAATTTTTAGTTTCCGATGGGGAAAATATAAAAAATGGACAGATAATTGCAAAACTTGAAGGTTCAACTTTAATTATTTTAAGTGGTGAAAGAATAGCTCTTAATCTATTGCAAAGGATGAGCGGAGTGGCCACTTTAACTAATAAATTTGTGAAGGAGATAAAGGGCACTAGTACAAAACTCTTGGATACAAGAAAGACTACACCAAACTTAAGGATTTTGGAAAGATACGCAGTTAAAATTGGTGGCGGGGGAAATCATAGATACAATTTAAGTGATGGTGTGCTAATAAAGGATAATCATATAGCAGCAGCAGGCGGAATAAAAAACGCCATCAATATGGTTAGATCATATGTTTCATTTGTTAAAAAAATAGAAGTTGAAACAGAAACCCTTGAACAAGTGAAAGAAGCAATTCACGCAAAAGCAGATATTATAATGCTTGATAACATGAATCTGGAGCTAATACGCGAAGCATTAAAGCTAATCGATGGTAAGGCTCTAACAGAAGTTTCAGGTAATGTAGAGCTTAATACCATAAAAGATTTGGCAAAGACAGGTGTTGATTATATCTCCACCGGGTTTATAACACATTCAGCTAAAATTTTGGATTTAAGTATGAAAAATTTGGTGAGACTATAAACTTTAAAAGCTACTGAGTTAAAATGATTTTTTAATCATTTTAACTCAGTAGCTTTTAATTTATGTCAAATTAAAACTTTTGTAGCTATTAAAACTTATTTCATATTGCTATAATGGAGTATATATAATTTTTTTATACAGTACAAGGAGGTAATATTCATGAATAAAGAATTTAAGGCTGACATATGCCTCTTTTTTATAACGGTTGCTTGGGGTTCCAGTTTCCCAATAGTAAGTTTAGCATTAAAGTCCTTTCCACCATACTCATTCGTGATGTTGAGGTACCTTTTAGCATCTATAATCTTACTAATTATTTGTTTTAAAAGACTGAAAAATATAAATAGAGAAACGGTGATAGCTGGACTATTAGTTGGACTTACAGTATTTTTGGGGACTATATTCCAAACAGCAGGACTTTTGTATACCACACCCAGCAAATCTGGGTTTATTACTGGATTAAATGTTGCAATAGTACCGATTCTAGTTGCGATAATATATAAAAAAATACCTGATACTAAGATAATTATTGGAGTGATTTTTTCAATAATAGGTCTTGGTGTAATGTCAATAAACAGCAATATGGCACTGAATTTTGGAGATGGAATAACAATTATCGGTGCATTTATGTTTTCAGTGCAAATCTTACTTGTGGATAAATATGCACATAAGGTTGATCTTCTTTTGTTCACTTTTGTTGAATTTTTTGCTACAGGGATTTTTTCAATTATACCGTCAGGTTTAATTGAGCACTTCCAGTTCAAATTTAACTCGGTATCGGTTTTTGGAATTGTATTTACCGCAATTTTTTGTACAGTAGTTGCATATTCAATTCAAAATAAAATGCAACCATATACAAGTCCTGCACATGCAGCCGTAATTTATTTGGGGGAACCAGTATTTGGAGCTATTTTTTCAATTTTCATAGGCGATAGATTAACTGGTCGAACATTAATAGGTTGCGGATTAATATTTACAGGAATGATTGTGATAAATTTAAGAGTAGTTTTATCTAGAGCTAAGATTAGAACTATAATTAAGGATGAAGCTAATAGGTCAGGAGATGTATTATGATTGTTTCTCTGGTATAAGTTGAGATATGAATTTAGGAGCACTAATTGATATAGGTGTTTCAATTGAGGATATGCTTTAAGAACTTAAAAACTGGAAATAGGAACATATGTATGTTTTATACTTATTTTTTTGATGTTTTGTGAATTTTTTAGCCATCAGATAAATATATATTGTTATATGAAAAAAAATTGAACATGCTGTTTAATAGTTCTTAAGGAGGGCTTTAAATGAATTTCATTGACAATATTCAAAAAACGTAAGAGAAGCTTTAGTTAATAATGCGGTGGAACTCTTGGATAAAGATCCGGAGAAAAATGTTGAAAAAATATTCTCACTAGTTAAAAAAACCATTAAATACCCTGATGAAAAAGCTAGGATAGATTTTGTATACAACTTCTATAAGGAAAATATGATAACGCAGGAATATGTACAAAGTATATTAAAGAATACGGATAAAAGTTGCCTTAAAAAATTCTTCACAAATTTTTTTGCAAATGCAGTATGGTTTGGAAAAGATCAAAGGGCAAAGCTTAAACAGGAAGGAGGAGAAGTACCATTAATAATCCTCTTAAGTCCTTCTATGAGGTGTAATTTAAGGTGTACAGGTTGTTATGCAGGAAATTATAGCAAAAAAGATGACATAGCTAGAGAAGAAGTGGATAGACTAGTTAAAGAAGCTAGAGAACTGGGAGTATATTATATTATAATCTTGGGTGGTGAGCCTTTTATAAATGAATACATGCTAGACATATATGAAAAGTATAGCGATGTTATGTTTACCCCATTTTCAAATGGCACAATGATTACACCAGAGGTAGCAGACAGAATTAAAAAACTAGGTAACGTAATTCCAATGCTTTCACTTGAAGGTTTTGAAGAAGATACGGACGGTAGAAGGGGAAAGGGTGTATTTAAAAAGGTTATTAATGTAATGGATATGCTAAAGGACAGAGGAATTCTGTTTGGTGTTTCTTCTGCAACTACAAGAAATAACATAAATACAGTTACTTCCGATGAATTTATTGATATGCTTATTGAAAAAGGTTCAAGGATGAGCTGGTATTTTCTATACATGCCAGTGGGTGAAAATCCTAGTGTAAAGGATATGCTTACGCCGGAGCAAAGGTTATATCTTGGTGAAAGAACAAGAAAACTAAGGACGGAAAAACCATATTTCACATTGGATTTTTTTAATGATGCTCCTTATGTTGGAGGTTGTATAGCTGGAAAATATTTTTGCCATATAAATTCTAAGGAAGACGTTGAACCATGTATTTTTGCCCATTTTGCTACTTGCAATATTAAGGACAAACCTTTAAAAGAAGCATTCAAAACTGAATATTTTAAAGAATTAAGGAATAGACAACCTTATAATGAAAACCTGTTATTACCGTGCATGATGATTGACAACACAAATGTTATAAGGGAAGTTGTGGAAAAAACGGGAGCATATCCAACTCATCCAAGTGCTGCAAGAATGATAGAAGATCCTGAGTTTATGTATGAATTGGATAAACTTTCAGAAGGGTTTAAGCCTGAAGCTGCAAAAGCTTGGAAGGAAGTTTTTGACGAAGAAGGAAATTATGATATGTCCAAAATATAAATATTATAACTTTTAGTGAAGCTATTGTAACTAATTTCAAAAAGTGTGGACATTTTCATTACGTAAAATTAGAATTATGAGTGTAGGCAATTTGATAAATTAGGAGCAATGATAATGAATAGGATGAGAAAAATAACAACAATTTTAATTTTAATAATTATGAGTATCAGTGTATCTTCATGTACTCAAAATACTAAACAGGTTACTAATAATGATAATAGTGTACTAAAGGGAGAAGTTACTATATGGGCATCCAATAGGGATGCTACGCTACTAAATGATGAAGCTAAGCTTTTTAAGAAGAAAAATCCAAAGGTGGATGTAAATATAGAGGTATCTGATATAAATACAATAGAAGATAAACTCTCTAAAAATTTAAAAGATAAGTCAAAATTACCTGATATCATGACGTTAGAGGATAAAGATGTACCAACAATTGTTGATAAGTTTAAGGATAATTTACTTGATGCAGCTAGTACATCAGTATTTAAAAGCAATGGATATATTAAATATCAGATATATAATTCAACATACAATGGTAAGGTATATGCATTCCCTTGGTATGTGGATCCTGTATTTATGGTGTATAGAGAGGATATATTGGAAGGTTTAAATATTAAATCAGAGGATATAAAATATTGGAGTCAATATTTAAATGTTGGGGCAAATCCAGCAGTTAAGGCAGCTGGAAAGGGAATGCTTTCTATAGATTATTTTAATAATAGTGTGCTTTATAATATAGGAATACATCAATTAGGTATTAATTATTTTAATAGTTCGGATAAGGTGGATTTAGAAAATTCTATTAAACCAGCACAGCTTTTGCAAGATAGTTATAATAGTAAAATATTATATGATGATAGCAAATGTGGCGGGAAATTAAATGCATTTGCTAATGGAAATACCATGTCCCTAGCTTGCGATTTGAGTACCTTATATGATATACAAAACAAGTATCCAGGGCTTAATGGAAAGCTCAATGTTGAAAAAATGCCTGCTTTTGAACCCGGTGGTAATAGAGCAGTAGTAGAATTTGGTGAAAATATAATAGGGCTAAAAAACGCCTCTCAAAACAAGGCAGCAATGGCGTTTATAAAATATGTAACAACAGATGATGAGAATTCTTCTTTGGAATTTGAGAAATATGGATATGTAACTTCAAATGTTTCAGCATATGATAATATTAAACTCTATAATACTAGCAGTTTTTATAAAAATCAAAGTTTAGGAAGAATAGCTATTGATCAGGTTAATGGACTTCCGGATGTAAAATATAATAAATACTTCACACAAATAAGAGATACGCTTCAAAATACTATAATAAGTAGTTCGGTTTCAAATGGAGATTTAAAACAGAATATATACAATGTGCAAAATAATTTTGAAACTTCAAATACCACTACTAAATAAGTTAAGAGCTAAAAGGTAAGAGTTAAGAGTTAAGGAAATTTTGCCTTGGGGCAAAATAATATAAAAAGAAGCTATGTCTCAAAATGATTTTTTAAATCATTTTGAGACATAGCTTCTTTTTAATTTTTGCTACTTATCACAATCAATATATTTCAACTATTTTGTCTACGGAGCTGTTTCTGTAACCACTTTATAGACATCAAGCGTTTCTCTCGCTGTTTTTACCCAAGAAAAATTTCCAGCTTGTATTAAACCCTTTTTTGACAAAAATTTCGTTTGGCATCATTGGTAAGTAAATTGTACATATTAGAAGCCAGAGCGACAACATCTGAAGGATTTATAAGTATTGCACCGTCACCAGCGACTTCAGTAATTGAGGAAATATTTGAAGTAATAACAGGAGCACCACAGCTCATGGCTTCAAGTGGAGGAAGGCCAAAACCTTCATAAAGAGAGGGATATACAAATATCTCGCAAGCATTATAAAATATTGGTAAATCATAACCTTCAACATAATCTGTGAAAATTATACTTGAGGAAACGCTTGAAATTTTACTAAGAGCTTGCAAGCTTTCTATATCATCTTTTCTAGCCCCACATATCAATAATTTTATATCATCTTTCACTGAAAATTTTATCATTTCAAAGGCTTCAATAAGCAGATCTACATTTTTTCGTGGACTAAAACCTCCAATATATAAAATGAAATTACTATTAACAGCATATTTTTTGCTTAAATAATCTTTGCAGTATTTTTTATCCATAGGTTTATAAATTTTATCTGCAGCTAAAGGTGTAACAAATATCTTGCTTGAATCAACAGGAAAGTATTTTAAAATATCATTTTTTGAACACTTGGAAACGGTTATTATTGCATCAGAGGATTCAATAACTCTGGGGATATATCTTAAAAATTTCAGAAGGTAACCTTTGCCAACTGTTTCAGGCATAATATATGGTATTAAATCATGTATGGTGACCACTTTTAAACAATCTATATTCTCTGAAAGTCCAATTCCATTTTGAGAAATATGGTATATATCAATACTATTGTTTTTAATGTCCGCAGGGAAATAATGTTCTTGAAAAAAACGGTGATATCTTTTAGATGCCATTTTTATACTGGAATTTGTTTTCTCAAAGGTTTTATAGTTATCCCCTGACCAATAGATACTATATTTATTTACATTATCAATGGATAAAAGGTTTTTAAGAAGATTTTCGGTATAGGTACCAATACCGGTACCTTTGTACCAGTTTATACCTCTTCCATCAAAAGCAATCTTCATCCTATCACTCCTCAAAATTGATTAATAAGCTACATATATTAATAATATTATTCTTATGTTACAAATGTGTCAGTATTCACACAATTATACGAGAATTCATATAATGAAAACATAACAATACTTTCTGGGGGCATAAGCTTTGGAAGATTTCGAAGTGGTGAAACTTGTAAATGATAATTATGATATAAATATAATTAATGCTGTTAAGATAAAAAATGTTTACAGGTTAGAAGGTAAAGATGGAGACTTTTGCTTGAAGGTAGTCCATTATGAATTTGGGCATTTCTTATTTATTCTAGAAGCTATAAAACATTTAATTAAAAATGGTTTTATAAGTATTCCTGAAATAATATTTAGCAAAAATGGTAATGACTATATAAATTTTGGAGAGAACTATGCTTATCTTACAGTATGGATCACAGCGAGAGAATGCAATTATGATAATCCAATGGATTTGATTTTGGCATCGGGCACGCTTGCCAGTCTTCATAAGAAAAGTGAAAATTACGTTGTAACAAAAAACATGCATCCAAGGGATAACTGGCTAAAATGGAATGAGGTTTTTAAAACAAGAGAAGAAGAAATACTGGATTTTAAAAACATAATAGAAAGTAAAACCAAAAAACGGAATTCGATAGACGTTATGCAAATATGATAAATGAAGAAATTGAAAGAGCAGAAAAATCTATGGAGCATTTAAAATTTACAGATTATATTAGTAAAATGAAACTTGAGATTAAGAAAAATGGATTTTGTCATCATGATTATGCACACCATAATGTACTTGTAAATAAAAATGGAGAAGTTAGCATAATAGATTTTGATTATTGTATTCTGGATACACATCTTCATGACCTATCTAGTCTTTTAATAAGAAAAATGAAAAATGGAAAGTGGGATTTAAGCAGTGCTGTTTATATTTTAGATGCGTATAGTTCAATATATCCAGTGCTTAAAGACGATATAGTCATTATGGCTGCATTTATGGAATTTCCACAAGAATTCTGGCAGATTGGGCTTCAGTATTACTTAGAAAATCAGCCTTGGGAAGAGGAAAATTTCCTGAGTAAATTAAAGAAAATAGAAGTGGACAGAAATGAAAGACAAGAATTCATTGGGGAATTTAGTAGACTACAATACAAAAGCTAGAACAAGAAAGATTAAACACCATAAAGCGAGGTGAGTATATGTCAGAAATTAATAGGGTTAGTTTGGAACAATACCTTATAGAAAAAGATTTTAGAATAATTGGAAATTTTAATGATGAGAAAATACCCAAAAGCATAACAGAAAATATTGTCTTGGATCAAATTGAGGCAATCTATCAATTCCAAAAAGCAGCAATGGAATATGAAGGCACGACATATAAGGCGATAAATAACAAGATTGGTAAAACAGTTGAGAAGTATAAGATATGGATAAAAAACTTATCAAAGACATTGAGAACTATAAAATCAAAAGATTATATTAATGAGTTTGAGAACACTCTTATTGAAACCTCAGATGTATACCTAGAGAGGGCAGAAGAGTGCATCAATGTAGTAAATGACTCTGACTATTTAGGGCTTGTTAAAAGAAGTATGAAAAGGTCTGAATTATGTCTTGGAATAACATATTTAAATAATATTAGAAAAAAAGATAGCATTGAAATAGCTAGCCTTAACAGATGCGCTTACAACCTAATTGAAATGGACGTGATATATTTAATTAGAAAGTTAAAAAGAAATGACATAGTCATGGACTATAACAAAATAATAAATTATTTTTGTGAACTTCAGGGATTAGATAAAAATAGTTATATGTTTATGCTAGCACTTTCATCATACCCTCATGAGTATATGAAGTGCTCAGAAAGGTATAGATTAAAGAAAAACAGATTTAATGTGGATTACTATAAGTTCAAGCTAAAAGATGCAATGCAAAGAGATGGGGAAAGCCTATTATTGGGGGCGAATATATGTTAGATGTAGGGTATTTGGATAAAAATTATCTATCAAAATATGATTTAGATATAAAGCTTTTTGATAAATTTAAACTTAAGGTATATGATGTTATGCCTCTTAGAAAAGTATATATACTTGTTACTGATAGAGGAAATAAAGTATTGAAAAAAATTGATTATACCTTAGAAGAATTTGAATTTATAACTAATGCCTTAAACTATATAAAGATTAATTTTGATAGGGTGATTGAATTTGAACAAACTATAGATAATAAGATTTATGAAGAATGGAAGGGTGAAATTTATTGTGTCATGAATATGGTGGAAGGAAAAGAGTGTGAATTTAGTAATCTTGTAGATCTTGGAATTGCATCACAAGGAATTGGAGAACTTCATAAGGCATCAGAAGGGTTTAGGTATAAAAATTCTAGCAAGTATATATGTGGGAATCTCATAGGTGATTTAAATAGGAAAAAAGAAGAATTGTTATTCTTAAAAAAAATGGCTAATCTTTATGAAAATAAGCGGGAATTCGATAATATATTCCTAAAAAATGTAGATAGTTATATAAAAAAAACAGAAGAGAGTATATCTCTGTTAAATAAAAATCTTTATTATAAACTGTGTAGTGAAGAGGATAAAATAGCACTTTGCCACCACAATTTAGCTCATCATAATATAATTATTAAGAATAGCAAAGCATATTTTATTGATTTTGATTTTGCAATGATTGATCTTAAAATTCATGATATATGTAATTTTATCAATAAAGTTAACAAAAACATCCCCCTAGATATAGAAAAGGCTAAGGTAATAATAAGTAATTATAGATTAACTAATACTCTAAGTAATAATGAATTAAATATTCTTTTCAGTATGCTAACTTTTCCAGAGGACTTTTATGAGATAGCAAAGGATTATTATACTAGAAGAAAGGAATGGGAAGAACAGGTATTTATTGCAAAATTAAATAGAAAGCTTAAACTTGAGGAAGCAAGGATTGATTTCCTAGAGAGTTTTTACAACTATCAAATATGAATTAGAAAACGCTATTACCTTTGTTTAAGGTAATAGCGTTTTGATTATTTAGGAATAAGAAATAGATTAACACACAATAAAGAAAACCGGAATACTGACTTGCTATTTTTTTTGATGATGCCTAACACACTGGCTAGCTATTTCTGATGGAATACAACATGATTATATACTTCCAAGGTGCGTTTTGCTGTATATGACCATTTTAATTCATTACTTAGGATTAAACCCTTTATAATTAGGTTTTCCCTTAGCAATGTGTCGTACAAGCAGTTGTGAAGTGCTTCACAGATATCATTCTGACTATACGGATCAACAAATAAAGCAGAATCCTTTAATATTTCAGGAAGTGATGTAACATTTGAAGCTATAACAGGTACTCCACAGGCCATAGCCTCGATGGGAGGAAGTCCAAAACCCTCATAAAAGGATAAATAAACAAATAGTTTAGCACAATTGTAAAGATAGGGCATGTGTTCTAAAGGAATAAAGCCAGGAAAAATAACGCTATTCACAATTTGAAGCTTTTCTGTGAATTCTCTATATTTTTCAAAGGACTCTCCTTTTTTACCAGCAATTACAAGCTTTAAATTTCTTGAACTTTTTGATAGGAGTTTGCTAAAGGCATAAATTAGTCCAAAAATATTTTTGCGAGGGCTAAATCCTCCTACATATAGTATAAAATCGTCTGACAAACCATAGTATTTTGAAATTATCTTTTTACAAAAATCTCTATCTAAAGGTTTATAAATTTCTTCAGCGCCAAGATAGGTAACGTGTATTTTATTTTCAGGAAAATTAAATGCTTTTGAAATATCCTTTTTTGAAAATTCTGATACAGTTATAATACCATCACACAGTGGAAGTACTTTGGGAAGTTCATGATTAAAAATATGGAGATATTTATCACTGACAGTGTCAGGCATCTTAATTGGAATCACGTCGTGAAGCGTTATAATAAATGGACATTTTTTTTCTTGTGGGAGTCCCACTCCATTTTGAGGTACATGGTATAAATCTATATCTTTTCCACTTAAAATATTTGGAATATTTACCGCAGACCAAAAGCCAGATGTGTCTTTTTCATCTATATTATTTATGGTAAAATTTTTTGAAAAATCTATATCCAGCCTAGAAGAGTTAGGCATAAATAGTAAGTAATTGTTTTTATAATCGATTTTATTTAAGGAGTTTATTAACTGAAAGGTGTAGGTTCCAATACCAGTCCCCCTATACAATTTAGCAGCTCTTGCATCAATTCCTATTTTCATAAGCTTTTCCCTCATTATTTCTTCAGTTTATTATATTAAAACATACAATAAATTGTTAATGTTATTTATCATTCTAAATAAAATACCATACTCATATACATATTTTATGGGAGGTGATTAGTATGATGCGAGAATTTGAAATTGAGAGGCAATTTGATATTAAAATTGAATCAATTAAACCCAATCGAGGGGTATACTATTTAAAAACAAATAAGGGATTTAAGTGCCTTAAAAAAATTGATTATGGCATTCAAAAGCTTCTATTTGTCTATGCGGCTAAAGAACATCTTATTTTAAAAGGATTTACCGGTGTAGATAGATATAGCTTAAATATAAATGGAAACCCTTATGCACTTGTAAATGAAGATATATATACTCTTTCAGAGTGGCTTGAAGGTAGGGAATGCAATTTTTACCAAAAGGAAGATTTGATAAAGTCTTCAAAAACACTTGCAGTTTTACATGAAAGATCAAAGGGGTATGAACCACCAGAAAACAGTAAACTTAAAACTGATTTAGGAAGATGGACACATCTTATGGAAAAGAGAGTAAAATCATTTGAAAAAATGAGAGATATGGGAAGAAAAAAGGGAAGAAAATCTCCTTTTGACCTATGTTATATAAAAAACGTTGATTATTTCAAACAAATAGGGTTGAAGTCAATAAAAATTTTAAATAATTCAGAATATATGAACTTATGCCGGAAAACTGAAGAGGAAAAGGGATTTTGCCACCATGATTATACCTACCACAACATAATTATAGATAAGGAAGACAAGGTTAACGTTATAGATTTTGATTATTGCAAAAGAGAAATTAGAGTCTATGATATATCAAACTATATGATAAAGGTTTTAAAGAGATGCGATTGGAATATTGAATATGCAAAACTAATAATTGATGCATACAATGAAATTAGTCCATTAGAAGAAAGAGAATACAGGGTACTGTTTGCATTTCTTCTTTTTCCACAGCGTTTTTGGAGACTATCTAATCGATTTTATTACAATGAAGTAAATTGGGGACAAAGTACCTTTAATAAAAAAATACAAGAGCTAGTTGATGAGAGAGAAAAGTTTAATAAGTTTATTGAAGATTTTAAAATAATGTATGACCAAAGCGAGTAAAAAAAGTTAAGAGTTAAGAGTTAAAAGTTAAGAGTTAAAAGTTAAAAGTTAAGGAGAATTTTTCTGCAGAAGCAGAGAAATTGATTTAAATATTAAAATTATTTTGCCATAAGGCAAAATTTCCTTAACTGACAACTCTTAACTTTTAACTTTTAACTAATAATATACAACTATCTACTTTAAAATTATTTTTAGTGGTTTTCATAAATAATCATTAACATTATTTGTAGTTGAGTAATAGTATGTAATAGTAGCAATTTGATGGAGTTTATATATGAAAATAGGGGATACGGTAGTTAGAAAATCATATAATAGAGATATAACTTTTAAGATTATTGATATTAAACATGTTGATAATAATGTTGTATATGTACTGAATGGGGTTAATTTAAGAATAGTTGCAGATGCAAAAATAGATGACTTGGAAGAGGTAAAGGAAGATAGTTTTGGAAAAGCAGAACTCGTTTTCAATAAAAAGGTAAACGAATCTATTAGAAGTATTGTAAACAATAGAAATAACACACCATTTAAAAAAAAATACAGAGATTTAAAGCAGGTCAAAATTAATTCTATTAATTTTGATGAGGGTATGTCATTTAGGAGGCCAGGAAGAATATTACACTTAGATGGTGATGCAGCTTATTTAGATGTATGTTTAAAGGTTTATAGACAACTTTCAATTGATGCAGTAGGTAGAGTTGTTTTAGAAAGTGAGCAACCAGATCAAATAGTTGATATTGTAAAAGAAGTGAAGCCAGATATAGTTGTTATAACTGGACATGATGGTATATCTAAAGAGACCAAGGATTACATTGATTTAAATAATTATAGAAATTCAAAATATTTTGTTGATTCGGTGGCAAGGCTAAGAGAATATGAACCAGGTTATGATAATTTAGTTATATATGCTGGAGCATGTCAAAGTTGTTACGAAGCAATTTTAGATGCTGGAGCTAATTGAACCAAAGTGCGATAATTTGGTAATAGAAGGTAATAGAAGAGCTATTTTTTTTTAGGCTCTTCTTGTTCTTTTGGATTACTGCCTATAAAATCTATGCTAACCTCATAAGATTCACCATCCCATGTAATATTATCTATGAGCACATCTATAAGCTGTTTTATTTCTTCATCAGGTAAAGAATCTATCATAGAGCATTTATTAAGCATAAGTTCTATAAAAGATAAATTCAATTCAGTATCACTAAACTCAGAGTTTATTTTGGTTAAATTACTGAGCTGTACTTTTAATTCTTTAATTTCATTCTTTATTACTCTAATTTTATCTATTAGTAAGTCTGAGATATCATCAGCCATAGCTAGTTTACTAATTAAGTTTTGTATTTGTTTATTTTTATCATCTATTAAGTTATTTAAAGTTTCTTCCTTATTTGAAGAATTACTTAATTCTACTGCCTTTTTATTCTGTCTTCTTAATTTATCAAGCAAATCTTTCTTATTAACGGAAAGTTCTTTAAGTTGATTGATTACTACTGGATCAAGTTCAGCAACTTTTGCATTCTTATTATTACACCTAACACTTTTAGAATGCCTTTTCATAGAGCAACCATAATAATATAGTGTTTTACCCGTTTTTTTACTTATGTGACCATGAGATACTTGCATAGTACCTCCGCACTTAGCACAACGTATTTTACCTGTAAGAAGTGCATTATGAGTTTTACCTTCATTTGGAAATGTGTCTTTATTTTCATTTAACATTTTTTGTACTTCAAGCCAATCATTAGATTCAATTACACCTTTCTGAGAGCTTATAGCAGCTATCCATTCAGATTTTTCTCTATATACCCTTACTGTATTACCATTGGTATTTGATACAGATTTTTGCTTATTATAGCTAAGAAGTCCATGTTCCCCATCAGGAATACCACAAGTAGTTATACCTTCACTTTCTAAATAACTAAATGTATCTTCTGTTGCTTTAACATATACAGGATTAGTTAAGACAATTCGTATATTACCTTTTGTAAAATCAGAACCACGCCTTGTTTTAATACTATTTTGAAGAGCATAAGTTTCCACCTTAGATAAACTCTTTAACTCTAAGTATTTTTTATATAATAATTTTACTATATTTAGTTCACCAGGTACTTGTTTAAGTTTAACCATTGTCCTTTGATTCATATCGGCATCAAAATATATAATTGGATCTGAACTATAGCCTATAGGAGCAATACCACCAAGCCATCTCCCAGTTTTGCTTAATTCAAGCATATTGTCTTTTACTCTCTCTGCAATAGTTTCACGTTCTAATTGTGCAAAGACAGAAGCTATATAAATCATTGCTCGCCCCATAGGAGTACTCGTGTCAAATTGTTCTCTTATGCTTATAAAATCTATATCATAATTTTGTAGACTTTCAAGAGTTGAAGAGAAATCCGATACATTTCTGCTTATACGGTCTAGTCTATAGCATATAAGTACATCAAACTTTTTAAGTTTGGCATCTTCCATAAGTTTTTGGAATTCAGGACGTTTTGTATTTCCCCCAGAAAAGCCTTCATCTTCATAGATTAAGAATTTAGTTATATTATTATTTCTTAATTGTAATTTAGCATACTCTTTGCAGAGCTGTATTTGATTTTCTATGGATTCACCTTTTCCGGTGAATTTTGACTTCCTTGAGTAGATTGCTGCTATCATAATTAACACCATCCTTAACATTTAAAAATAAACACTTTAGCAAATTTATTACTAAAGTGTTCTGTTGACTATAGATAAATCAACAAACATTTATTCTACAATTGTAGCAACGGCAATAACAATAGTGATAGTAATACACCAAATCATTGTTATGTATTATTTCATTATGAGATTGTTTAACTTTAATTTTCAAATTGTAATTTCTTTGAATTTTGAAAAATGCAGTATGTCATTACTTCCACATATGAATTTTTTATTTGTATGTAATTCCATAGCTTCCTTTAATATAATCTTATGAGTCACAGACTTTTTAAAATTCAGCTGGCTGGCATCGTACATTTCATGTTTAGTAATATCTACTAATGATTCAATATAATCTGCCGGACTAGCAAGACCCGCCGAATTTAATAAATTATGTACTAAATAAAAATCACCAGAAACACTTCCACAGCGTACACAGTGGTTACAAAAATATGTTTTCTTTGATGTTTGTGTATATGAAGGAAAGTAATTAAAGTTGTTTTTTAGAAAATTTGTTATATTTACATTGCTAACAGATTCAGTAAAAAATAGAACACTGAATGAAGTCTTACCATATGTTAGTGATTGTGCATCAAAATAATGATCAGTTGCTAAAAGAATTACTTTCATTGAATTATGGCATTTGTAACAAGTGCTATAAAGCTCACAAATATAAACTTGATCAAATATAATAAGATTTGTTTCTTTATTGCTTAGCCATTTTTTAAATGAAGTATAGTTACTTTTGAAATTGCTAAAACTATAGTGATTATCAAAAGAATAAAACCACTTTTTTAATTCTGGATTCCATCTACTTCCCAAGATTTTAGCTTTATCTTTTTCACTGTAGGGAACATTTAATATAAGACCCATTTAAATATCACTTCCTAGATTTAAATTCAGAAATAGGCGCAGACAATTCAAAAAATTCACTAATACACCCAAAGTTACTATAATTAGTAATAAAATTAAATTCTTTAATCATAGTTGTATGAATTATCAATAATTACATTTTTAATAATGATTTGTATAATATATATTTAATAATACAAAATTTTCTCCATAAGGTAAATATAAAACTCAGATTAAAAGTCTGAGTAAACTATTTAACATTATATAAATTATCAGCAATTTTATCAGCAGATTTCTCCATGTAGGTATACTGCATGTCCAATCCTATCATATAGCCAATTTTAGGCATATCATAAACAATGTGTTTAACTTCATGTATAAACACTTTACATTGTGTTTCATAATTTATCGCACCATTCAATATAAGATGATAATTCCCACGCCTACTTAAATAAACAAATCCAAGAATGTTTGGCGGTATATTGAAGGCTATAGTGCTTTTTATATTAAATGAGTTCATAACCTCGGAGAATGGGATATCTTCATTTAAAAGTGCTTTTAACAAAGGGTTATCTAATATATCCATAAACGTCACTCTTTTCTAATATATTTATCCATCATTTCTATCTTCTTCATCTTCAATAGCTTTTATAATTCTCATTATTTTTTTTACATCATTAGGAGCTAAGTCCTTAGTTTGCTTAAACAGTAACTTTAGATCTTCACGCTCTTTTAATGTATCCCAAAACTCAGATAGTTCTGGATCATCATTTAAAGCTTCAGCTATTTTTCCATTTACTAGATTATTATTATAAGGGTTGCGTATATTGCTTATTCCCATAAGCCAGTCTAAAGAAACATTATAATCATTAGCAATCCTTTTTTTTAATTCATCATCTGGTTTACTAGAACCGGATTCATATTGAGATACTGTTGATTTCTTTAAATTGTATGGTTTACCAAATTCTTCTTGAGTTAACTCTTTTTCAGAACGTAACGTTTTTAACCTTTTCGCCAATGTATTAATATCCATATTTATACCTCACTAATAGTTTAAGTATGTTAAACTTATATATTCTAATATTATCATAAAGAATGGATTATAGTATAAAAGTTGTAGAAAATTAAACTTTTATATTGACAGTTTTAGTTTCTTAAACTATAATCAACATATAAAGTTTGAAAAACTAAAACTTAGGAGCTGATAATATGAATTTATTACATTTAATTTCAATTAGATCAGAAATCGGTCTAACTCAAGCAGATATGGCTGAAAAATTAAATTATAAAAACAAAGCGAGTTACTGCCTAATTGAAAAAGGTAGAACTAAAATTACTATTGATTTAGCATTAAAAATTAAGGAAATTTTAAAATTAAATAAAGATGATTTTAATAAAATTTTTTTTGAAAATTAAGTTTAAATAACTGGAACTTTATATGCCTATAAGATTAACATTGTAGCATATTCCACAGCAAGAAGATTGGATAGAAACTCAACGGTTGTAAATAAAAGAACTTTAAACACATAGATTATTAGTATCAATGTAAAAGGGGAGGTGTGGGGCTTGCTATTAAAAGTTAATGTAAATATGCCTGAAGATACTACAGAACTATATGAAAAACTAAATGATACGTTAGCAAAAATACTTATTAAAAAGCTCCAGCCAAATGAAATTGAAAGATTAATTAATTTATTAGAGAAAGAAGATTTTAATCTAACTCTTTAGTAGGGAGGCATTCAAATGAGTAAAGGTGAGAAACATAAGTTAAAAGAAAAACGCCTATATGAGCAATATTTAGAAATGCAAAGTAAGGAAGGTAAAAAGGAGATAATAGGGTATGAAAAATTTAAGGAACCTGGTAAGGAGATGGCAATCAAAGTTAACTTTACATGGGGATGGCTTAGAGTTTACAGAAATAATGATAAGCAAATTGAATGGTATTAAGATACCGGATGTAATTCCATTCTTTATAATATCTTAAAAATGATAGATGCAACAGAATGTAAAAAGCTTTATTTTAAACAAGCAATAAGACTTAATATAAGAATTGGGGGAATTATTTTGGAAAATATAATTTTCGAAGATAAAAATGAAATGGAGTTAATGAAATTTTATTATTATACAAAGGGTGTGTATAGTGCAAGCAGTGATATTTTACAAAATGATATGCGTAAATTAAAGAATCTTTTGGAGTTTAAGGATGCTGATAAAGTAGATATTAAAAAAATGCGTGAGAAAATAAAAAAAACAAAAATACAAATTGAAATAATGGAAAGGTTATATCGATTTGCGTTTAATACATAATAAAACAAGCAACTGTAGCTTCGGCTACTGATAAATATATTTGATTTTATAGCAACAGGATTACCAGTGATAGGACATACATGCAGAGAAATTTAGAAATACGAGCACTATAAATTGAAAGAATAAAGGGAGGAAACATTTGTGGCTAAGTATAGATATATTTATACAAACTTTTGGGAAGACCCCAAAGTATCAGAAACTTTTACACCTGAAGACAAGTTATTTCTTTTGGTAAGCGCTGGAACACATACCGTTACCTAAAAAAGCAGCTCCACATTAATCTGTGAGGCTGCTTTTTTTAATAAAATCCTTCTTTTGCAATTTTCTTTATGTAGTTATACTGTTTTCGAATAAGTTTCTTAAACTCAGTGTCTGATAGTTCATTGTACGTAGCTATGCCTTCTTCATAAAGACACTCGTATATTAATTCGCAATAATCATCGTCTTCTCGATGCATTTTTTTATATCTTTGTTCTAGCTCATATGGAAAATCAAGAGTATAAGATATTCCATCAATTTCTCCGCTGAGAAACTTCTTTGTCATATTCATCATGTAGTTAATATTAGGCTGACTCACTGCAAGGGTCCTCCTTTTTATTTATTTCTGTTGCCGTTGTATTTATTCTACATTCAAGCTGCACTTTATCTGCCCATGGCAAATATTCATCAAGCACAGAAGTATTTGATGCAAAATTACTATTGGGTAGTTTTCGGAAGAGATATTCAAGATATTTATAAGCATCTAAATTATTGGCTGTTGCCGTATTTATAATGCTAAATACAGTAGCTGACGCTTCTGCTCCCTCTGGCGAATCAGAAAACAGTGAGTTTTTACGTGTGATAGCTACGGGTTTCACTGCAATCTCCGATAAATTATTAGATAAAGGTATTCTTCCGTCAAGCAGAAAATTGGTAAAATATTTTTTATGATTTAGTGTATATCCCAAAGCTTTCTTCAAGTAGTATTGGTTAGTAAAGGTGTTTTCTGCCCATGCAAAAAAGGCATCCAATACAGGGACACTATATATAAGTCTTTTCTTTTTTCTTTCCTCAGGCAATAACTCTTTCCATTTTCTTTCTAGTCTGAAGAGTTTATCACAATAAGCTCGTCCAATGGCTCCGCCTGATCCTGGAATTTCTTTTTTTCTAGAATCCAATGGAATGGCGTCTAGATAATATCGTCTTAGATGGCTGAAACAAAGACATCGTATAATTCC
Source organism: uncultured Clostridiaceae bacterium (assembly GCA_963725425.1). GTDB lineage: Bacteria > Bacillota > Clostridia > Clostridiales > Clostridiaceae > Clostridium_I. Next base: position 94,233 of record CAVRYJ010000011.1, on the reverse strand, counting down.
TTCAACCTTTTCATACCCAGCATATGCATCTGAAACATGATAACTATGAAAACCTTCAAGAAACTTCTTTGCGTGGTCCCCAGAACGAGTGCTGGTATATTTGTATAAAACTATTGGTGGACCTTCACAGTTACCATTCCTATGTATCCAAATATAAGACTTGCTAGATGCATTTTTTCCATCTTCGTGATTTACCTGCCAGGTTGTTTCATCACTCATGATAACGTTGCATTTTAGCAATTGCTGGTGCATCTTATCATATAGAGGCTTCAACCAATATTCAGAGCTGCGTATTACCCAGTTTGCCATCATGTCTCTCTTAAGTTCAGCACCCATTCTTATAAAGTCTTTTTCTTGGCGGTAGAGTGGTACTGACATCATATACTTTTGATACATTACCCATGCTACGCATGAAGGCGAAGCAAAAGAGTGCGTAAGCACAGACACTGGTACAGGTGCACAAATTATAGAATCATATGGATTAGTATCATTTTTTCCACACTCAACACATTTATAAACATATTGGACGTAGTCCTTCATTATTAGCTTCGCTGGGATATATTCCATTTCAGATCTTACTTTTTTCTTTCCTATTATCTCAAGTTCACTGCCGCAGATTTTACAAATAGTTTCTTCGGCATTAAGGACACATTCAACTACCTCATGTGGTAGTGCTTTAATCAACTTTTCTCTGTCACCCTTTTTTCTAACAGGTCTCTTATGTTCTTTGATATTTATAACATTATTTTCGGTTTCATCTGTAATTTCATCAATTAGTTCACCAAAAAGGAAACATTGTCCATATACCTGAGGTGTTTTCTCACTTGATGCTCCAAACCTCTGTTTTGCTGCATGTAACACTGCTTGAGTGAGGACTTCAACATTGTGTTCTAGTAGATACACCTTTTCCTGCAGTGTTCTATTTTGATTTTCTAGTTGTCTAATACGTTGATCTTTTTCATCTGAAGACTGCATTTTAAAGGCTCCTTTCTGGTTAATCAATTAATTATATTATACCAGAAAAACGGCTATTATACTAGCTTTTAGGTGATATTAAAAAATCATATTTTCAGTATTAATATTTTCTTTATGTACCTTTTTCTGATCAATTTGCAGACCCTCCAAAAGCCATTCCATTTGACGTTTTGTTATATCTCTTATTTCGCCTTCATTCTTTGGCCACTGAAATTTCATATCATCAGCAAGAAATTTTGTAACCAAAACAAAGCCATTTTTATCCCAGCGTAATGCCCTAAGTGAGTTATGCCGTTTATTGCAGAACAAGAAAACACATTTTAGAGAGTAAGGATCAAGTTTGAATTTCAATGAAACCAATGTAGCAAGTCCATTTTGTTGCTTACGAAAATCTGTTGCACCAAGAGCAATATAGATATGTTCAGCCTCATCGGCTATATGCTGTATCATAGTTTCTGCAGAACTTTCATTAGTCCTGCTAAAGAAGTTTGATTGAAATTACTTGGAACTGTTACCTGTATACTCTTGAAAAATATCTGGAAATCATCCGATTTAGCTGAATCGCTTATTGGTTTCTCGGCATTTAAAAGGATTGGAGTTATTTCAACAAATGCCATTTTGTTATCCGGTTTCTGTTTTTTGCTGATTTTATGATTCCAATAATGATACCTACTTTTGCTAATTTCATTGTTTTTACACCATTCTGAAACTGACATTCCACTTTTAGCTCTTTCATTAATTCGCTGCTCCCAAAGAAGCTGATCATTAGTTGTTGATCTCAAAATAAAACCTCCTATCGATTACTTTATCAAAGTATATCAAATGGGAGGTTAATTTACATTACGGTGTTTGTTCCATCGCTTACTTTCTTTTGTACCTTTTAACAAATTCACATACAACACAAATAGGGATATACAAAACAACTCCTAAGTTCATGGCTTTTGAACTTGGATATTCTATAGAATCTATAAATAGTCTTTTGTCACGATTTGAAGAGCATCACAAGCTTATTAGATATAACAGAGACACTCATGAACTGGCACTTAAAGAATGGGGTAAAATCAACTTAAACAAGGGTGGTACACCTATAGAGTGTTGTATAAAAAGTGAATTTTTAAAGGTAGAAGATAAGTCTTTATTAACTTATGCAATGGATAGTATAAAGAATCCATCAGTAAAGCAACTTTTTATAAATGAGTTAGCAAAATATACAGAAAACAAAACTCTTAGTGACGATACGTACCACGATACGTGCAACGATACGTATGACGATACGTCGACGATACGTGAGAAAGGAAAAACACAAAATACAGTTTTTGGTAAGCCTTTGAACTATGAGGGTTCTAACGATACGTACCACGATACGTTTACGATACGTGGGGAAAATGAAAATAAAAATAAAAATAAAAAAGAAGATATATATAGTCCTGATGAAAAAGTAAATGATGATTCAGATTCAGATGATAAAACTGGTAATTATAAAACTATAGTAAGCCTTTATAACAAGATATGTAAGTCATTGCCTGAGGTTATGGATATTACAGAAAATAGGAAGAATACTTTAAAAGCTAGGTGTAAAACTTTTAAAGATATTAAGATTTTTCATGAATTATTTTCTAAGGCTGAAAAAAGTGAATTCCTTTCAGGCAAAAATGGAAAGTGGACAGCCTGTAACTTTGATTGGCTGATAAATGAATCTAATATGGTTAAGGTTTTAGAGGGTACTTATGATAATAAAAGTACTAGTGCAGGATACAAGAAAACTACTTTTAATGATTATGAACAAAGATCATATGACTATGGTGATTTAGAAGATAAATTATTAGCTAGAAATGCTAGTGAGTTTGAAAATGAACCATTGGATAAAAATGATAATGATGAATATGAAACATTAAGAAAAAGGCTAATAGGTCAGAACTAATATATATTTACATATTAAAAAAATGGAGGAATAAAATTATGAGTAAGATAACTGTTGTTGATTTAGGAAATATGAATATTAAATATATAGGTGATAATGAAGGTATGTTTTCAAGTAAAGTTTCTACGGATTATCAGAGTTTCAGAGATGGATTTCAAAGAATAGAATTAGATGGGAGATTAACTTATATTGGTATAGGGGAATTATCAAGGGAGTTCAATAAGGCTGAAAGAGACTATTTACCACAGCTTTTATATGCAATTTCAATGGCAAATAACGAAGAAAAAATTGAAACAAATCTTACACTATTATTACCAATAGTTCAAATGGAAAACAAGCCTAAGTTAATTGAAACATTAAAAGGCAAGGAATTTAAATTCAAGTTCAATGATAAATATAGAGAAGTAAAGATTAATGAATGTCTAGTATTGCCAGAGTGCTATGTTTCCTATTTCAGCCTAGATGATGAAGACAAACAAGGTGATGTATGCATACTAGATTTAGGTTCTCGTACAGTTAATATTTGTGCTTTAGAAAATGGAAAGATACAAAAGCTTAATACAGTTAAGCTAGGAAGTTTTGATCTTTACAGCAAAATAAAAGCACAGGAAAATTCAAAAGGAGAAGACTACATTGAGGAGGATATTCCAAGGTTAATTAAAAATGGAACAATAAAAATATTCAACAAACAATATGGCGAATTTTTAAATGAGATTCTCAATAGCATTAAATCATATGTAAATATAAAAACATATAGAACTATATTTACAGGTGGGACTAGTATCATGCTAGAAGAATATATAAATAAATTAAGTCTACCCAATTTCAAAATACATGATAAACCACTAACAAGCAATGTACTTGGAGCAAAATCAGCTAGCGAACTATTATGGAAGGCAAGCGTTGCTAATGGCAAGTAAAAGGATATATATAACCCTGAATGCTGATAAAGAAAAAGATATGGTAATCATTAACTACCTATCAAACTGTTATTCTGAAAAAGATGCAATTAAGGAATCATTATACCGTTTAGCGATTCAGAGTAACGATTTGGTGCAAAGCGGTAATGAAAGCACCAAAAAGGTGCAATTAGCGCCCAATGATACCGAAAAGATGCAATTAGATACAAAACGTAATGATAAGATTAAAGAAAAAAATGAACCTAATAGTTATAAAAAGGTGCAAAAAGGTGACAATGTCACCTTAAAGATGCAAAACGGTAATGAAAGTATAGAAAAGGAATTAGCACCTAATGGTAACGAAAAGGTACAAAGCGATACATTAACAAATAAAAAAGATGATGTACTACTTGATATAAAGGATATGGATGGAAAACATATTGAAGTAAAAAATGAAGTTGAGATAGAAAAAAATGAATTGGATCAGCTGCAAAAATTTATGTGATATGAGAAAAGGGAGATAGACTTATGGATAATTTCCTATTATGTAATAATAAAAAAATAGATACAAAAGGTAAAAAAGTTTATGAGATAATACTAATTGTTATAAATGAATTTCCAATTAAGGAACAAATAGAATTTTTAATGTACATAAATGAAAAATTTAACAAAAGTTCCTAAAGTACTAGGAACTTTTATCTTTTTTCGATTTTATAAATTTATTTAATGCACTTATTATTAGATCTTTGTCAATGTCATTTAAATCACTATAATTTTTATCTGTAAGGCTGCCATCTTCAATTAATTCATCAATAACATTATTTAAAATTTTACTTTCATCAACTGTATCGTTTTCATTCCCAATAAGTTCATCTAAAGTTTTATTGTATAATTTTGACATCGATTCTAAATCATCAATTTTAGGTTTTGAATAACCAGTTTCATAATGACCAATTGTACGATCTGATATATTCAAAGACTTCGCAACTTCTTTCCTTGTTAACTTAGCTTGTTTTCTGAATAATTTTAAATTATCACATAAACTCATAAAACCGTTCCTTTCTTAATGTATACTCATTATTTTAGTATAATATATAAGGAATTACAACAGTTTAGTAAATTAATAAATATATTTAGACTTGCAATACTCTATTGCTGAGTATATAATGATAACATACTAAGTAATAGAGTATAATATTTTTTCATATGGAGTGGGTGATTTGCGTAAAAAATTAAAAGAAAAGAGAGTTGAACTTGGATATACTCAAAAAACATTTGCTGAATTTTCCGGAATGAGCATAAGAACATATCAGAACATAGAGCAGTCGGTATGTTTTCCAAGGAAAAAAAATCGTGAAAAAATCATGGAAATATTTGAGGTTCACTCTATGTCACTATTTGATGAAGAAGATTTGAAAAAATCAAAAGATAAAACTGGAATTAGCAGTAAGTGAGATAACGATGGGAAAAGGCGGTGTATGTATTAGGTTAGAAGTCCGTCAAAAATCACAAAAAAAGTCACAAATAGGGGGTAACATTAAATGTCAGGAAGGAAGGCTACTTTTGATATTGAGAAAGCATTGGAGCTTTTTAGAAAGGGACTTAAGTATAAGGAAATTTCAGGTACACTGAATATAAAAGAGAGTACATTGAAAATGTTTTTAAAAAGACATGCGAGTACTGAACTTAAAGATAAAAAAGCTGTTAAAAGAAACAAAAGTAAAAAGGATGAATTTATTTTGGAGAGTAGTCATTTATTAAATGTAAATGATCTGAAGGAAATTATGGATGCTAAGACATATGGAATAAATGATAATGAAAGTATAAGTGCTTTTTCTCTTTTACTATGTTGTAGACATTCTTATAAAAATCATGTAAATGGTAAATTAAAGTTTGATGAAACAAGAGGAGCAATTACAAAAGATGTTCCTAAATATTTTACTCCTACAAATTCTTACATAGAACTAACGCCTTTAGAGTTGGTTTTTAATGTAAATGCTAAAATTGTAAAAGAATTAAGTAAGATAAATAATTCTCTTATTCCGCAGGAATGTATAGTCTATCTGGAAAAAGATTATAGAAATAAAGATGTATATATAACACGAAATATTAGAACTGAAAGTAAATTAGAATTTTTATTAAAACACTCTAAAGTTCTATATAAAATAGGATTAGATGAAGGTTATAAGATTACTAGTACAGAAGCTTTTAAACTTCTTTTAGGAATGTTTCAATTGCCAGATCTAAAGAATAAGATTATAAGTTAAAGAGCTTAAGTGTAATTAATTATACTGGAGCTCTTTTGGTTTTTATAAATATTAAGTTATATGTTAACCGTAATAAAATGCGAGGGGGTAGTTAAAGTGATGTTAATGATAATTCCTTTTGTAATAGTATATTTTTTAGTTGCAATTGTAGTAATATCCTTATGTAATGCAGCAGGTAAAGCGGATAGTAGTTTTCTAAAAAAATTAAAATAAGGTGTATGAAATAGGTCGCCCCTGCGAGGTCGAAAGTAACAATTAGCTACTTTGTAAGATTCCAAGCGTTTGGAGATATGGAGGGATAGTTTTTGAAAGTATTTTTGTGTGTAGGAAACGACGAAATTGAAAATAGAATAAAAAAACTTAGTAACATTAGTATTATAGATAGCACTAGTGAATTAACAAAAGTAATTAATCTAATTGATTTTATGGATGCAGATATTATAGTAATTAATAGACTATTAGATGATGAGTATGGAACTGACCTCATATCTATTGCAAATGAAGCGAAAAAGAGAAATATTAAAATAATCATTTTGACAAAATCATATGAGGAAGCAAACGAAAAAAAGTTAATAAGTGCTTTAGTAAGTAGAGAAGTAAATGTGTTCTTGAAGTTTTCTGAAATAGATGATAAATTACAGAACAGCATAGACAATTATCCAGCAGATTTTTCATATTCTATATTTTCTACAAAAGCTGAGATTGTTGAAAATGAGAAAGTATTTTCTGTAGAAAGGAGAGTTGAAGTAGCAAAAGAGATAAGGATCAGAGAACTAGATAAATGTACAATATCTATAGTTTCAGGAGTTTCCAATGGAAAAACATTTTTAGCGTGGAATCTTGAAAAGATATTTAGTAATAATCATTACAAAACTGCTTTAATAAGCACTGATAGCAGTGCAAATGCACTTTATGGAATAGATGATGATAAATATATAGATTTAAATCAGGTTGGTAAAGTAAAATTAGAAGAACTAGCTATAGATTTAGGAGAAAATAGAACGGTTTACACAAATTCAAGTTCTGCACTGAATCTAATTGGAGAAGATAAACTGGAAAGACTTATTACTGAATGTAGAATGAAACATGAAATAATTATAATAGACACTAATACTGGCAATATCAAAAACACAATTAAAGCAGTTAACCGAAGTGATAAGGTGATTATTATATTCGATCTTACTGAATATAATATACAAAAAAATTTAAAATTACTAAAAGATATAATAAAGATTTGTGATAAGCAGAATATAATAGTTTTAATTAATAATTATGTAGAATGTAATACAACTAAAGATTTAAAAAACATCTTAAGTGCTTTAGAAATAGATGAAATAATGACCATAGCTCATGTACCTGGGGAAGATATATATGATTTTATGGGGACATCAGATGCACCATTTGATAAAAACAAAAAGTTAAATGAAGAATGCAAGGTTCTTATGAACTATTTAAAGGCAAGGGAGGTGAGGAAAAAGAATAGTTTTAGAAAATATCTAAGAAAGGAGAAGCTTATATTAAAAAGTGCATTTACAAAATATATTTCCAATAAGAACACTGCAAGGCTTTTAAAGTTTGCAGTGTTTTTATTTGTCGTAGTTTTAATAATAACTTTATTAAATTACATGGGAATAAATTTAAGTGCAATAAAAAATTATTTTGGGAGGGATGAATAAGTGATCTATTCTAAAGACACTGAAAAGAAAATTCAATTTTTTAAGGGTGCTGGAGTAATGTTTGCTATAGCAGCTGTATTCTTTGTTAGTTATAGCATTATTACTACAAGCATTAATACATCAAAAGCAAGAGAAGCTTTAGAGGAAAAGCAATCACAGGAGGTAATGGTATATGTTGCAGCTAATCCAATAAAACAAGGGGATACAATAAATATGGCAAAGAATGCTTCAGAATTTAAAGAAATTCCAATGGATAAATCCAAAGTACCTAAGATTCTACTTAATTACTCTAATGTAGATAAGGTAGCAAGGATAGATATACCTAAAAACACAATGCTAACACCATCATTTTTTACGGATACAGACAATGTAGTAACTACAGACCTTAGAAATCAGGATTATTCGGATATTACTTTAAGTAAAAACTTAAAGGTTGGGGACTACGTAGACATAAGAGAGAAGAAAAAGGATGGAAGTGATTATATAGTTGTTGCTAAAAAGAAAGTTTTAGCATTAAACTCTAATACTATTGTTATAAATATTTTAGAAAATGAAAGAAAATTAAAAAATAATGCTACAGTAGATGCAGCATTAACAGGTGGTACTCTTTATACTACTATTTATGCAGATCCACAGAATCAACCAGCAGCAGATGTAACATATCAGCTTAATAGCGATATAGACAAAATGATTACAAGTAATTCAAAAATAGTTTCCGATTCATCACAACAATTGAGTAACAATAACAATAATATTAGTAATAGTACACTTCAAAGTCAGACTAAGCCGAATTTCGCAAACAGTACTACTAAATAGGAGGAAAAAATAATGATATTTTCGTTTTGGAACTATTTGCATGGTAGAAGCAATACGTCTAATTGTATTGCAACCGCTTTAGATTTTGCACTCAACTATAAATCAAATTCCATTATTATTGATAGTGAATTTGAGAAATCTTTAATGGCAAATGCTTTTTTTAACAATCAGAATATAAAAATACTTAAAAGTTTAGATTATGGTATAGATTCCATTTCAAATACCATTTATTCAAAGAAAAAAATTGATATAGAAGATTTTGATAATTTTTCTAAAAGTATTATTGATGAAAGATTATCTTTTCTTCCAGGCTCAGGGAAGGCTAGTAGAGAGTTATACAATGATTCTTTAATAAGTACTTTACCTAGAATATTAGAAAGTGCTAAACAATGCTATGACATGGTATTTATAGATGTTAACTCAAGTTTAGATAATGAGATAACTAAAAAGATTTTAATGAAATCCGATTTTATTTTTGTATCACTAGAGCAAAATGAGAAAATGCTTGATGATTTTTTTAAGAGTGATCTTAAATACATTAAAGAAAAAAATTATGGAATAATGCTTGGAAGATATGACGCTGAATGTAAGTGCTCTGCTAAGTATATAGCCAAGAAGTTTAAATATAAGGGAAATGTCTTTACTATTCCATATAATACTAGCTTTTTAAATGCAATAAATGGTAATAATGTGGTTGATTTTTTCTATAAAAATAACATTGATGTTAGAAAAAAAGAAGATGAAGACTTTTTTAATGAGCTTGATGAGATATCTAATTTACTATTTGAATTGTCAAATAGTAATAAAAATAGTAGTAAGAATATCTATGAAATGCCTTTAGGACATAAGGATATTCTAACAAGGATTAAAAGTTTAGCTCAAAATTGATATAAAAGGAGGACAATATGCTAGGAAAAAAGATTACTGTTGAAGCAGAGAAGGAAAAATATTCTCTTATTAAACTGGAAAAGTATGTTTCAGAAAATCTTGAGCATTTGAAGAAATTTGAAATAGATGATAAAAGAAAGGAATTTAGACGTCAGAAAATAATACAAATATCTAAGGCTTGTGGTAAAGGTGATTTAGGAGCGAAACTTGCCATGAAGAACTATATAACTGATTTACTTACTAACTCCTATGGAGTTGCTAAAGAGAATATAGATTACATTATGGACTTTGATGATCCTAAAAATAATACAGATAAATTTGATATAATTCTATCAATTTACATTAAGGAATTTAACGAATTTGGTCTTCAAAATCTAGTTTTAAAATATGAACTTAATAAGTTCAGGAAAATTAATGGTAAAACACAATGCTGCATAATGGATAAAGACATAGAAGAAATATATGAAAAAGAAAATATTACTTTATCTTTTGAAGATAAACTAAATATTTTAGTTCAGCGAATTTATCAGACGACTAAAGGTCTTGGAGTAATAGATGAAATGAGAGATCAATCTGTCAATGGAATTAGCCTTGGTTTAGATGGAATACCTATAGAGTTTGTAGGCAAACTTTCTGAAATAAATATTCGTAATATGGGAAAGAAACTTAAAGAATATAAAATGTCTTATGATAGCATATGGCTTAACTTTAAAGGTAAGGAAATTTGTCTGGATTTTCTTGGGTTTCGTAGTCAAGGAGAACTTGAAAGAATATGTAAGCTAATGTATGCATCTAAAGAAAATGGACAACTTACAAGGGAGGATGGGTTTGGTTTTACGTATAGTGTAGACTTATCAAGAGTTTCACTATTCCGTCCACCTTTTGCAGAGGGTTGGTGTCTTTATTTAAGAAAGTTTGATGAAGATCCAGAAATAGATACACTGTTTAATGGTGAAAATTCAGAAATATTAAAAGAGTTTCAGGATTTTGCGGCTAAAGGACTTTCATCTATGGCTATAACAGGACCACAGGGAGCAGGAAAATCTACTTTTTTAGTTGCGTACATTAAGAGAATGTATCCAAACATAACACTTAGACTGTGGGAAGATTTCTTTGAAGCATTTTTAAGGTTTAAAATACCAATCGAAGAAAAAAGAAATATAATGACAATCAAAAGTACAGATACTATTGATGCAGAAAAAGGGGTCGAATCCCTTAAAAAATCTAATGGAGATACGTTAATAATTTCCGAAGTGGCTGAGGATGCTATAATAAAGCTTGTTATAAAAATTTCTGCTCTTGTACAATCAATATTACTGACACACCATGCAAATACTGCACATGGTCTTGTTTCAGCGTTCATAGATGGGTTAATAAATACAGGAGCAGCAACGGATGAAGCAAGGGCTGAAACGGCCGCATTAAGGGCATTGACATTTAATACACATTTATATAAGGGTGCTGAAGGAGAAAGATTCCCTGATAGAATTACTGAATATGTTACATTTGAGGATGAAGAAGATGAAAATATATTCAGTAATTCAAATCTTAGTATGAATGATACTTCAGCTAAGAAAGAAGAAAAATTAGACTTAATGGTTAGACTTTTAGCAAGAATATCAATAAGTAATAAAAACAAGAGAAGCTATAGAGCTGTTGACATCTTTAGATATGATTTTATACATAACAAATATGTTGTTGTAAATAAAATCAGTGATAAAAGGAAAAATGACATAATGTTAAATCTACACGAAGAAGATAAGGAGAAATTTAAAGACTTTATTCTCAGAATGGAGAAGCAGCTTGAAGAAAATAAAAAAGAAGTGGAGGTAAGCTAGTTGAAATATCTATTTATAATTCCAGCTGCACTATTTGTATTTCTAGTTGTTAAGTTTATAAATATGTATTATAAATCTAAAGATGGAGAAAAACTTAGGAAGAAGAATATAAATTTATTTAATAGTATTTACGGTATTCTTATGAGGATACCTTTTTTAAATAAAGAGATAATTTCTATAAGAAAAAGATTATATGACAATTATCTTTATGAAGATAGGATACTAAGATATAAAGCAGCTCTTTACTTTGTAATGTCGTGGATTGCAGGTATAGGGCTTTTTATATGTGTGTGCATATTCTATAGAGATAATATATTTCAAGCAATTATACTTTCAGTGTTCTGCTATTATCTTAGAGGTGTAATTTTAGAAATGCTTATAGGTAATAATACAGAACTTTTGGAAGGACTTTATGAATATAATGAAGATCTGAATGCAGATTATCCACTTTCAAATAATGTGGATGAACCACTTGAAGCTGCCAAGCTTGAAAGTGGTAACTATCTTGTAGTTAGGCATATAGAACACATGAAAGATGTTAAAAAGGCATTAGAGAGTGAAAACAATCTTGAAAGTTATATGAATGACTGTTCTAACGAATATTTAAGGCTTTTAGCTCTTAATTGTTATATGACAAAGGAATATGGTGATCCAAAACTAGAAAAAGAAGAATCAGGATTCCTAGAAAATTTAAAACATTTTAACAAGTTAATATATATGGAAATTTTCAAAAGAAAGAAAATAAACTATTATCTAAAACCTGTATCGATGCTTTGTATAGTCCCACTGCTATTTTTTCAGCCATATCAGTGGTTTGTAGATACATTTCTTACAATGCTTAATACTTTTTATAAGAGCAGCTGGGGGTTTGTTATAAAAATAGTTATAACAATAATTCTAGTTGCTTTCTATTTTGTTGTAAGAAAGTTTATGGAGACAGAAGCTACTCTAATACAAGATAAAAAGCATTATTTAGAAGAAGCTGTATTAAAAATCAAGCCAATAAATGGTTTTGTAAACCTCTTAGTACCAAAAGAAGGAACTAAGAAGTTTTATAAACTAAGAAACTTAATTAATAAATCTCAGGAAAATACAAAAATGAGTTGGATACAGGTGCAAAAGATAGCAATATTCTTAATCTCTTTTGTGTTCTATATCTCAATGACTTTTGCAATTTTTACTATAAATCGAAGTAGTATCATAAATGACAATGTATCAGAGTATTCAAATAGTTTAGGAGTATCTGATGGAGAGCAACTTGATACAGATACTGTTGAAAGTAAATTTATGAAAACTGTAGGTGTAAATAATTTAAGTAATCTTACTACAGCTACAATAAAGCAGAAATTAGAAGCTTCAGGTAGCTATGATAAAACAACATTAACAACATTAACTGATGATATAAATAACAAAATAATAAAATTGAATAATCAATATATTAGATGGTATGAAGTGGTTATTTGCTTAATACTGTCTTTTTTTACGGCTCAAATACCTATATTATATTTGAAATTCAAAGTAAAGAATACTGAATTTAATATGGATAGTGAAGTAATGATGTATGAATCAATAATTCTTATTTTGATGAATTATGATAATACATCTATTGAGCTGATACTGGATTATATGAGTAAATTCGGAAAGATATTTAAAAATCAAATTGACCAGGCTATTTTTAATATCCAAAAGGGTACAAAAGAAGCTTTAACAGAAGCTATTTCTGATACTAAAGTAGATGAATTTCAAGATATTAATATTACAGCTACTCAACTTCAAAGTTCTAATTCTGATGTGGAAGAAAAGAGTTATGAAGCATTTAATGAAAACACAGCTGAACAAGAAGTTTTAAATAATTTAATTGACAGAGTAGATTTTAAACCATTTAAAAATCTAATAAAAAATTTAATCAAAGCTGATGATGTTTCTGTAAGTCAGGCATTTGCAACATTAAGCTCTTATAGAAATGATAAAGCTAAGAATAGGGAGGAGGGAAACAATAAAATCATTGAAAATAGGATAAGCATTGGAAGCAGACTTAGTAAAGCTGCTCTTTCTATTTTTATAATCATATATACCATAGTCCCTATGGGTTATGTAGCGTATACACAAACTATTACAATGCAGAAATCTATTTCACAAATGAACAACTATTAATAAAAAAAGCCCAATAGGAGGCATAGTATCCTGAATAATAAATATTTTGGAGGAATGAATTTTTATGAAAATGATAGCAGAATTTTTTAGTGATGTATCACACATATTGATTGCTTTTGCAATTGTAGCATTTATGATGTTAATGTTCTTTGTAATAAAGCCAATGATGGTTTCTAGTAAGGCTACGGCAACAACTATAAGTACTACTTTAACAAATCAAAGTTTTAGCTCTTATGACAATACACAAGTACAAGGTAGCGATGTTATATCGGCTATAGGTAGCAAAGCAACTTCTACACTTACAGTTGTAGTAGAAACAGCTGATGGACAAACTATCAGTTATACTTCTTCAAGTTATAATTTAACAAATCCCAATGTTAGTGGATATATAGAACCTACTGCAAATTTTCAATCCACACTATCAAAAACAGCAAATGGTACTGTAAATAAAATTACTTTTGTGCAGCAGTAATTTAAAAATGAACGACTATTAATTTAAAAAAAAGCCATAGGAGGCGTAGTATCCTGAATAATAAATATTTTGGAGGAATGAATTTTTATGAAAATGATAGCAGAATTTTTTAGTGATGTATCACACATATTGATTGCTTTTGCAATTGTAGCATTTATGATGTTAATGTTCTTTGTAATAAAGCCAATGATGGTTTCTAGTAAGGCTACGGCAACAACTATAAGTACTACTTTAACAAATCAAAGTTTTAGCTCTTATGACAATACACAAGTACAAGGTAGTGATGTCATATCGGCTATAGGTAGCAAAGCAACTTCTACTGTTGGAGTTAGAGTAGAAACACTAGATGGTGCAAATATAAATTACACTTCTTCAAGTTATAATTTAACAGTTCCAACAGCACCTGGATATATTGAACCAACTGCAAATTTTGCGTCTACAGTATCAAAAACAGCTAACGGAACAGTAAATCAAATTACTTTTGTGCAGCAGTAATTTAAAAAGCAATAAAATATTGAAAAAATCTGAGGCATACTTATTGCTTCGGATTTTTTAATAAGGTGATTAAATGAAGAAAGCAATTATTTTTTTTATAGGAATTGTTCTAATAGTATTTATTGGAGTAGAGTTCTATAAAATAAACACTGTAAATGAAAGAAAAAATGAAATTAAAGTATTACTTCAAAAGCCTAAAAGCAATGAAGTAGATAAAGATAGTAGTAGCAGTGATAGCGCTAAAGATTCAAATGTAAATTCTACTATAAATAATACTAAGGGTAATAGTGGTAGTACCAGCTACATTATTTCAAATGACTATAATACAGACAATAAACAGGCTCAAAAGGCTGATAAATCCATAGATTTTATTTCAAGTATTAAAGATTCAAGCAATTATACTACTGTCTCAAATGTCTCAAATAACACTAGTAATATCAGTAGTAATGATACAACACTGCTTCTTGCACGACTGATTGAATCAGAAGCTGGTGATGAACCCTACCAAGGGAAACTAGCGGTAGGTAGTGTTGTTATAAATAGAACTGTAGCAGATGGGGAGAGTGTTTCAAATGTAATATATAAGCCTAGTCAATTTGATGGTGTTAGTACAAGCAACTTCACAATTGAACCTTCACAAGATTCAAAGAAAGCAGCTAAAGAAGTATTAAGTGGTAATGATGTAGTGCCAGATGCTTATTACTTTGCAGATCTTAACTTGTGTAGTCCTGATTTTGCAAAGGCTAGTACTTTTATAACTCGAATAGGAAACCACTGGTTTTTTAGAAAATAAGGGTGTAAAGAGGTGAATTAATTGAAAAATATAGTTGGTGATGTTGCTTTTATAATTGCACTGGTGTTTATGTTCTTTGTGGGGCCTATTTATAAAACCTATAATACTTCAGATGTTTATGTAAATAATTATATAAATCTTATTGGTAATGAATTTCAAAAGCAGGTTAGAGATAATGGATATATAGATGCCAAAACCTATAATGCCTTTTTAAATGAATTAAACAGAACTAAAAGGGTTTATAAGGTACAACTTATATATACAAGAAAGCTTATATATCCTGATGCAATAAATCAATACAAAGCTTACTATCTTGGATATGGTAATGTACAGATTTTTAATACAATATATACAAATAATCAAAGATATAGTATGTACTATGGAGATGATTTTAAAGTAAAAATAACAGAAACGCAAGTAGAGAACAGTACAAAGTTAAAAGATAGTCTATTTATGTTGAGCTCAGGCACGGATAGCCTTGTAACATATTCATTTGGGGGCATGGTAGAAAATGGGTCGTAATATATATCTTTTTGTTTTGGGTCTTTTTTTAGCTATGGCGATACCATTTACTTTAAATCAAGAAGCTATGGTAAATGCAGATGATTTAAAATTTCAATATAATGAGGCTATAGATAATGCATCTGGTGCAGCTGCAAAAGCTTTATTAATACCAACTACTAATGATTCGCATGAGATTATGTCATATGGAAATATAAAAGATTTTCAAACAACGGATTTAAATCTTAAAGAGGGACTAGATAGATTTGATAGATCCTTATATTTGAATTTAGATATTGAAAATAACGTACCAGAGCAGCAAGCCCTACTTAATAAAGTTCCGATAATAGTGGCAGCAGGATATGAAGGTTATTACGTGCATACCTGGCAAATAGTAAATGTAAATGGAAAAATCAAAGCTACAAATGATTGGACTGCTGAGAAAAAATATTCAGTATTTGATAAAACTGACAATATAAAGATATCTTACACACTTGACGATTATGTATATATACAAGATGTTGCAACAGGGCAACAGCAGGAAGGTAATAGACAAACCTTCGCTAGTAAATATCCAAGCTATTTTAGTGATGCTACTTTTAATACTGTAAGAAGCCAGGTAATGAATAAGCTTATACAAAATGATTTGAATAGCTACACTTATACTAATAATAGTATAGCTAAAAGATTTAATTGGGGACTAAGCTTTAATACACCGCTGTGGGGAGATAGAGCAATTACAACAGTATCATTTGTAGCATTTGTCCAAGGCAAACTTACTGTAGGTGCTCCCACTGTTTATAATTCATATGGTTTTGGAACTGCAAAGATAGTGAAGAGGAAGAAAATATATGGATATATTGAAAATGGACTTAAATTATATTCTACGGAAAATACAGGAGATAATTTACTTATTTTTGATACGCCCATAGAAGCAGCCGAAAATGGCTATTCCCCAGATCCTGTATTTTATAATCCATCATCTACGGTTAAAGGTTCAGGAATAAGGGAAGTAAATTTTGCTTCAAGTATTAATCAATCGCAATCACAAACAATAACTATACCTAATCTAAGTAAAATAGATAGTATTACTACAGACAATGGTAATGTAAATTATAGTACAAATGGTGATAATGTAACTATAAACGTATCAAACGGAACAGCTACAAGCGTTTTAAATAATCAGAAATCTTTCATAAGTGCAAGTAACTCATTAACAAATAGTACTAATATATTTCCAGATACTAATCCTTATTCGGATAGTAATGGAAACACAGGAACTTTAACTAAAAATGGTTCGTCTGTAGTTAGTAGTGGAAGTTACACGCCAGCTAGTAATAAGACAGTAACAGCAACAAGCGCAAATTATTCATCTGCTTCACAAGTACCACCAACTTATAGTTATTCTGATTCAAATGGATATAGTGGATTACTTTGGGAAACTGGATTGATTGTTAATTCAACTGGTAGTCAACTAGCTAGTAGTAAGACAGTATCAGCTTCAAGTGGAATTTATTCATCTTCTTACTTGGTTCCACCAACTTATGCTTATTCTGATGCTAATGGATATAGTGGAATATTACAAGGAACAGGTATAATAAAAACACAAACAGGTGGCTCTTATACTTCTGGTGGTAGTGATACTGCAACAGCATCAAGTGCAAGTTATTCATCACCTTTATTAGTTCCAGCAACTTATTATTATAATGACGGTAGATACTCTGGTATTTTAAATGGAACTGGATTAATTACTACTCAAACAGGTGGGTCATATACTCCATCTTATAGTAAGACTGTTTCTGCTTCAAGTGGAAATTATTTTACAGCATCGAGTGTTCCATCTAGTTATTATTATAATGATGGGATATATAGTGGTCTACTTTATGGTACAGGAGTTATAGATTCAACTGTTCAAACAGGAGGTAGCTATACGGCACCTAGTAGTAAATATGTTACTGGACAGAGTAGTGCCAATTATAATAGTGGAGGATTCAGTGGTACATTAACTAAATATCTTGTATCTGGAGGTCCTCAAGTAGGTAATAGTAAAACAATTGTGGAGTATATCCCATATCAAACCTTAACATATGACGATTATGTTAGAGGAATGGATTGGAGCCATTATTCTCATAACACTCCAGATCCTATTCCAACTACTTATTACTATAACGATGGTATATATAGTGGAAATTTAACTGCTGATTCTGCTTTTAATATTGATGAAAATACAATATGTTATCAACCACCATTAGGATGGACAGATGGAGTAGTTTTATCTTCAATTAACAATTGGGAATTAGCCTATAATGGTACAGTATCTTGTCCAGCTTATGATAATAGTGTTTATGCCTATGAAGGAACAGTAACGAATCCAGGTTCTGATACAAGAACTTATAGTACAACATATAGTGAAAACTATAATGGTGTAGTAACAAGCCCAGCTGTAGATACAAGAACGTATTCTTACAGTGAAAATTATTCAGGAATTGTAACTACACCAGCCATAGATACAAGAACTTACACATATAGTGAAAATTATTTAGGTACTGCAACAAATAGTTTAGCAGGAAATGCGGTTTCTGAATATAGCGAGAACTATTCAGGGATAGTAACAAAACCTGCTTCAGATACAAGACAATACACTCAAAATTATTCTGGTACTGCATATAAGAGTGAAACTGATAATTATTATGGATATAACGTAACTATAAACTATGAATATGAAACTGATCCATCTAAATAGTTTGGGAGAGAACAGCTGAAATGGCTGTTCTACCTATCATAATATTAATAACATTTATACGAATTATTTCCATTATTTCATTGACATTGTCATGCTATAGTAATACAATTAATGTATAAGATATGAAAAATAAATAATTCATGGAAAAACATAATACTTAAAGATGGTGATGTAATGACTAAAGAAGCAAATATACAAGTTAGAATTACAAAAGAATTAAAAGACAAATTTGATAGAAAACTTCAGGAAGATGGATTAACACAATCAGATTTTTTAACATCATGTGTAATTAACTACCTAGGAATAGAAACAATTCCAAAAGAAAAAATAAGAGATCAAAAAATGGGGGAATAAATCATGAAAAGTAAAAAAATGTTATCAGCTATTTTATTAACAACAATGGTAAGCTCATCATTATTTACATCCATAGCAACAGCAGCTACAACAGCAACTACAACGGTAGCACCAGCGTCAACATACGGTGTTGAATATGAGGGACAAGTTCAAAATATAGGATGGCAAGCACCAGTTACTACAACTGGAGATCAAACAGATATTTCAAATGTATCTATAGCAGGAACAGTACATCAAGGGTTAAGAGTTGAAGCATTAAAGATTACTGGAACTAACTTACCAACAGGAGTAAGCATAACATACCAGGGACAAGTACAGAACATAGGATGGCAAGCACCAGTTACTACAACTGGCGATAATGCTATCGCTGATGCACCAATAGCTGGATCTGTTCAAGAAGGTCTTAGGGTAGAAGCATTTAAAATGACGTTAAATGGCTTACCAGGATATGCAGTAAAATATCAAACACAAGTACAGAACAAAGGATGGATGGATGCAGTAGAAACAGTAAACGGAACAGATATAACATCGGCTACAATGGCTGGTACTCAAAACCAAGGTCTAAGAATGGAAGCACTAAAAATAGAAATAGTTAAAACCGATACAGAGAAGGCATTAGAAGTAACGGCAATAAATGCAGTAAACACAGCTATAACTTCAAAATCAACAACAGATGTACAAGCGGCTAAAAGTGCAATAGCTTCTATAGCAGACACAGTTGAACAAACTACTTTAACTGCTAATTTAACTTCTAATACACTAGTTGTCATTACACAACCAGTAACACCAGTTACTCCAACTATACCTGTAACACCAGTTACTCCTACACCAACTACAACCGTTACTACAGATTCAAATTTAAGCTCTATTATAGATATAGATTCACCAACAGATGGTCAAACAATAACATCTTCAACCATGACTTTAAAAGGTTGGGCTTTAGATCCAAAAGGGATAGAAGGCATAACTATAGATATTGATGGAAAACCCTTTGACGCACCTTCATGTAATGTGTCTAGACCAGATGTTCAAAAATTATTTCCTCAATACAATACATTGGTAAGTGGATATAGTGAATCTGAAGATATTACAAATTTAAGCAATGGAATTCATACTATGACTGCAACTGTTGATGGAAAAGATGGAAAATCATCTACTGCTACTAGAAAAATTAATGTACAATTACCTTCTGCATCACATGAGAATACATCTTTAGAAACCATGATAGACTCAGACTGTGACTTTGACACAACAAATGGTTGGGATGTTTCTGATTTAAATAAAACATTAGATTCTATATCAGCACAATATTTAAACAATCAAATTTCACAAGCGCAAGCACAGAAAGAAATGTATGCTTATACAATTAATTTACCAGGACATCCAAACACTAGAGTTTCTAAAGTGTATTTTAAAAGTAACACAACATCAGAAACTAGTGAAGATGGTGTAGCAAGCTTTGCATGGTCTGGTGGACATTACAATAAATGTAAAATATGGTTAAATACAAATGGAACAAATACTATACATACAATAGGAGCTGATGTAACTTCAGATTAATTTTTATTAGATACTTCTTTAATGGAGTATCTTTTTTTTATAGCATTTTTTTTAAAATTATATGAATGAAAGATGTGATAATTATGGTTAATAAATTAAAAAATTTTCTTATATTTTTTGCCGTTATAAGTTTTGTAATTATAGGTTTTGTATTCAAAACGTATGTTTTTGCAGACACTAGTTATCCTATAACAAAACTTGACGGACCTGGTCCAGGTTACAATGGTTTAATAATTGGTAGTGATAGTCCTACAGGGTCAACACTTTGGTGTAAACCTGGGGATACTGTAGACATACTCGAAGGTGTTTATATTCAACAGTCTATTCATTCTATCCTGAAAGCAGCATATGTAAGGAAATCTTTCTTAGAGCTAAATAATTTAACTTCACCTACATTATCTACTTCGGAATATGAACTGGACGAATATGATCAACAGTCTCCAGACACAAATATGTTTAAACCAACTATAACACCTGAAACTACCGTAACTTTTCCAGGTTCAAGAGTTAGTGTAGAACCAGATGCGAGTAATGTAGCGTCTTCTTCAAAATTTGGATTTTTGTATTGGATGAATTTTAATAAAGACAAACAAGAATATTATGGCTTTGGAAATGCAGCACAAGCAAATGGGTCATTTTACATTGGTAGTGATTCAACTCAATTTAGTTCAACCCCAGAAGTAGATATAAAAACAGACAGCGATGCACCACAGTTAACAGTAGACCCACCTTCTACAACAACAGGAGCTCCTATAACTGTTAATATTAAAGCCGACGATACGAATGGTAGTAAAATTGGAGGAAGTGGCGTTCAACAGATACAGTACAAAACTAAATTAAAAAGTGACTCTGATTGGGGTACTGTACAAACCGCTAGACCATATACGCATTCGGATTCTAGAATTTATGACGGTACTCAGTTTACAGAATATGATGGTACAGCCATGGACAGCAATGCCATGATAGGCGGTAACGCACAACATACACCAGAAAGTATTGATGGTAAAGAAGAAACATATTCAACCAGTGTAACATTTTCCGACCCAGGAACATATGAAATAGATGTTTGTGTAACAGATAATTTAGGGAATGGAGCAGGTACATGGGTTCAGTATGGAGATTATGTGGTAGGTGGAACACCAACGCCAACACCAACACCAACACCAACACCTAGTGGTACTAGTAAAGGAACAATAACATTTAATCCTAATTCTACCGCTTGGACAAACGTTGGTAAGATTGCTGGATTTCCAGTAAAAGTAATAACTACAAATCAAACAGTAACAGAAGTATGGACACAACATTATACAGAAACTGTAACAGTATCAACGAAATTAGGTCCTCATTCTTCATCTTCTGATATAGCAGTCCCATTTAATGTTACTTATACTCTTAGTCCATTAACCTTAATCGGTAATTGCACTCCATTAACCTTACCTAATATGGGTGGAGGTATATTAATACAAGAAGGTGCAAATTCAATTATAAATGCAACAGCAGCTTATGTTATTACAGAACAAGATAATCCAGTAGAACCTCAAGTACCACAAGGTGGCATGGGTGTTTCATATTCAATTTCAATGGGTGCTTTAAATAAACCAGCAAATTGCATAGAATATAATCCTGCAATAAGCGGGACAAGTGGTTCTTATAATGTAGATTACACAAATCCTAATCTAAGTATAGATAGCCCTGCTAAACTGTGGCAAAATACAATAGATAATGTAAATGTAACTGCTGGTGATCCGCAAGGACAATATAATCCAACTGGACAATCTGGGTTAAGTATTACAACTTGGGGTAAAACAGATAGCAGTCACTATAATAAAACTTCTCTTGGTAATTCATTTTTAAGTAGTGATGGAGCATTAAACTCAAGTACAGTAGTACCTTTAGATGATGGTATATATTCAATGGAAGCAGATGATTTGGATAGTGCAACCAATAGTGGTGGCACGGGTAATTCAAATACATTAACTCATTCTACATATTATATTGATACCACAGCACCTACGGCAAGTTTTAGTGTAGCTAATGCATCACCTAGTAGAATATTTCAAGGTGATGGCGTGACTAGAAAAGCTAGTATATTAGGTACGGGTGATGCTTATTATGGTGTGCTTACGCTCACAGACAACCTATCTGGTGTGGCTAAAGCAGATTATTGTTGGACGTATGGCAGCTCGGATGCGAGTGGTACGTATGCTAATGTATATAGCAGTCCTTATACTTATACAGACAGATATCAGGAAGTAAATACTGAGAATATAGAAAAGCCTGTAGGAGATAATCTTTACTTGCACGTTAAGGAATGGGATACGGCAGGAAATTACACGTATTCGACTTGGGGACCGTTTGAAGACCCAATAAAATTAAAAACATTTGAGGTTACAGACGTGCATGACCCAGAGTGGGAAAGTGTGTTTTGGAAAGATACAGCTCTTACTGAGCCAACTGGAAAAACATTTAAAGTTAATGAATTACCATTAGATAATACAAGTAATCCAGTTTATAAAAATGCAGACATTAAAAAAGGATATAGTTTTAACTTTGATATTACAAGTGAGTACCTATACAGAGACAAGGACAGAATTGAAGTTAAACCATACTTTTATTATTCAGATGGAACAAATAGAGTACCTGTAGATTGCTACTATAATTTAAATAACAATCCATTTACACTCGTAGGAAGTGATGCAGATACTTTAAGAATTAACCTGGATACGAACAAATATGGAAGTGTGTTAATAGGCGGTTTATCTAAATTAACTCTTACAAAAGGTGTAAGAATTGTTTCTGGAAATGAATTCTATGGTGCTAACGGATGGCAAAATAAAATTCAATATTCAGACGGTAAAACACAGTGGTGGTATGGTCGGTATTATATACCTTCAAATGCGGTTTTTGTAAAGCATGGAGATACACCTACGCCACAAAATGTTATGGGCAAAGGTAATATAATAGTGAATTTTCAAATTATAGCCTATAAGAACGGAATTGAAACTTTATCACAAGACCAGATGTACAACTACGTAGATAATAATTGGGTAGCTGAAGGCGGGCCAAAGAGATGCAAATTATCAAAATGGTGATGTTATTGTATATAACAATGCAAAAAGTGTACTAGATGATTATACAGCTCACATAATACAATAAAATAATATTCAGTGCAGGCAGAGATAATTTTCTCTGACTATTTTTGAATGGGTAATTTGGAGGTATGTGTATGTTAGAAAGATTATTTAAAAAACAAACAGAAATACAATATATAGTACAAGACGATATGCTTAAAAAGCAAAACAGGATAATCAATAAATTGATTAGAATTAGTTTGGATAATTCTAATATAAATGAAGCTGCACAGAAGATGTTATTAATGATAAAAGAATGTTATAAAATTAAAAATTTTAGTTTGTTTATTAATAACAATAAAAATTTAGAATATTTGGCTACAGATTTACCTGAAGAGCATAAAAATCATGTTGGTGTTTATGTAAATAGTGTAAGTACAGATAAAGATGTAGTATTTTTTTATAATGAGAAAGGCTCGTATTTAAGCTATACATCTGCAAAACAAAGGGAAATAGTGTACGGTGTTTATATTAATTTAAAAAATATGAATGATATATTAGGTGTCTTATATTTGGAGCTTGACGAAACAAATAATATAAGGGCCTTTGAGCAAGAAATATTTAAAACAGTCATGGAAAGCATGACCATAGCTTTAGAAAATTTAATTTTAAAGGATAAACTAATGAATTTATCTAAAAGAGATCAACTAACCAAACTTTATAACAGGACATATCTTGAAAAATATATTGAGACTTTAGAATCAAAGAAATATTCCATTGCTATGATAGATATAGATTTTTTTAAAAAGATAAATGATACCTATGGACACAAGGTGGGAGATGATGTACTAAAGTATATTGCTTCTGTTTTAAATAAATTATCTAGCACCGGTGAAGTATTTAGGATAGGAGGTGAGGAGTTTCTTATTATATCGCATGAAACTAAATTAAATTTATTTAAATTAGTTGAAGACGTTAGAAAGGAGATAGAACAAAAGGACATAATAGAAAAAGGCATGGAAAATAAGGCTAGAATAATAAAAATTACAATATCTTCAGGTATTACCGACTCTGAAGACGGGATAACTTTTGAAGATGTACAGAATAGAGCAGATCAGGAACTGTATAAGGTAAAGGGGGCTGGAAGAAATAGAGTTAGTGCTTACAAGAAAGAGACTTGAGGATAGATATTATCTTCAGGTCTTTTAATATTTAAAAAATTGGGGGAATTATAGCGATGGAAAATGAAAAACAATATTTAAATGATGGCAATACCCATTATTTCAAATTGGTAAGCGACCTTGATGTTGATTTAAAACCTTATGATACTAACGGTATAAACCAGCCTCAACGTGGTGATTATTTAATTTATAAGGATGGGAATATTAAATTTGATTCTGCTTACAATGGATTTTTAACTGAAGTTTCATTTATTCATGAACCAGATGTTAATGATTTAGTGAAGAAAGGGATTGTTCATGAGGTTAGTTCGTATGTATTCAAATTAGATTTTGAGTTGTCATATAAAAAATCTGAAATACGTAATGATATTAATAACTTGGAAGAATTATTTTTTATGAACAATAGTGAAAGTATTTTAAGCCCAAAAGATATAAAAGAGAATGAGGAGAGTATTGCAAACTTGAAAAATCAATTAATAGGTATAGAAAAAGAACATAAGGATTTACTTGCTGAATTTAATGATATAGTACCTAATATAGAAAATATCCTTTCTAAAATGGAAGAAGAGTCATTAAAAACATATACAGTATTAGCAAAGGCTAATGTTAGATTAACATTAGACACAACGAGGGATGGAGATATTGCAATAAGTGTATTTGATACAAATAGTAAGTACAACTTTAAATATTCAGATATTTTACCGAAGGTAGAAGAATATTACTCTACAGACTTTATTGAAGATATAAAAATTTCAGATGCTAATAGAGGAACTTTTACTGATGAATGGCGAAAAGATTTAAATAAAAAATTCAATGAAAATTTGAACTATTTTAATTCTTGGAACCAAGAGTTAGAAAAAGAGTTAATAAGGATACCAGGCTGTGATCCTGAAGTATTGCTAAAAAAATCCTTGTTAGAGAATATTGAAAATACTAAATATGATTGGCCGAATAATGAACATCCAAAGGCTATTCATTTTAAATCTAATGGATTAATAAAGGGAATAGATGTTTATTACCAATATGATGATGAGGTATTTGTTGCTGATATTAAAGGTGATAATCATATACATGCCTTTGACGAACCTAAAGAGGTTTTAGATTTCTTGAAGAATTATACAATACAAGGCTATGAATTAAAAGAAACACCTTTTCTTCATCCTAAACAACAACGTCCAGGGATTATGTATATTTTGGAGGAAAAAATAGATCAAAAAGAACAAAATAAATATAAGGAAAGTTTAGATAACGTCATAAAAGGTATTCCTGATTATCATATTTCA
Organism: uncultured Clostridiaceae bacterium; assembly: GCA_963725425.1. Taxonomy (GTDB): domain Bacteria; phylum Bacillota; class Clostridia; order Clostridiales; family Clostridiaceae; genus Clostridium_I. The sequence goes on along the minus strand of CAVRYJ010000011.1, from coordinate 68,346 downwards.
AAAGAAAAATATGAAAGTTTAACTAATAGATATAAAGATGGCTGGATTATATCTGATGCTATATCATTTGATGAAAAACTTACTTCAGTAGTAAGCAATTATGATGAAGCAATTAAGAATAACCCTGGTAAAGAATATAGGATAGTAAAAGCTAATTGCCTATATAATACCTATGGAATAAGCAATATGGAAGTAGATTATAAACGGGTAGAAGTTTTACCAAAACTTGAAAATATAGAGCATGAGAATGCCAAAGTTAAAATAAATATGAGTGAATCAAGTGTTGTAAAGAGAAATGATGTTTATAGTTTAGATGAAGCTAATTTACTATTTCAGAATGCAAACAAAAAGGTGGAATTATCCAAGACAGCAGCTTCAGTATTAAGTAAAGTAAAAAAAGTTTTTCTACCTGCTTACGATAAAATCAGCAGTTCAATAGAATTATCGGATGGTACAACATTTAGAGTTCGATATGATGCTGGTAGTGAAAAACAGAATTTAATAGATCGCTTAAAAGAAGATTTTGTAGAAAATATTAAGCTAACAACTCAGCTTAAAAGCGTTATTAGTGCAGGAGATATAATAATTGATAAAGATTATAAAAATAAATTTGTATCAGATATAAAAAATGGGAAATTTGAATGTTTTAATGTTGAAACCAATAAAAATCAAGCGAATGTAACTGATTTAACAATTAATGATAAAAAAAATGTTATCAAAGGCAGTACTCTTCAAAAGCTTGATAAAAAGGATATTATCTTTAGATCAGGGCATTTAGAAAAATCTGAAGTTGAAAACACTATGAAAAGAATTGAATTGTTTAAGAGCAAAGGTCTTGTTAATGAAGTATCGGATGTAAAGCATACGTTAAAACCTACTATTAGCAATTCATTAGGAATGTAATATTAAATCAAAAAGCCAAACGTTTGGTGATATAAACTAAGGACTAGAAAATTAAATTTTTCTAGTCCTTTAAATATGGTGTGAGAATGTAATTATATTGTTTGTGTGAGGTGAAACTTATGGAATGTAAGCAAAGACAAATATTAATATTAGAAAGTCTTCTTAAAAAACATATTCATGGTAATGCTGAAGAAAAAGAAATTGCAGAAAAATCAATGAGAAAATATGGATGTAAAAGACCAGGAGAAGCTTATAAAAAAATAAAAGACTATAGAAAAAATAAGGCATGTGATAAGGCATGAAAAAATATCAGCTAACAGATGAAATTTTAAAATTTGACGGTAGAACATTATACAGAATAAAATCACTTATTGATTTTAATGATATTGCTAAAGATGATTTAGGTGGTTTTGTTGAAAATGAAGAAAATTTAAGTCAGGAAAATGAATGCTGGATTTACAACAATGCTTTAGCATATAACAAATCATTTGTTTGCGAAAATGCTAAGGTTTTTGATGATTCAGTAATAGCAGGAAATGCTGTGATTTCTGGAAATGTAAAAATAAAAAATAATGTTTGGATTTCTGATAATGCAAAAATATTTGGAAATGCAATATTGTCTGATAAGGTCCGAGTGTATGAAAATGCAAAAATATCTTCAGATTCTAAATTAAGTGATGAAGTTAGCGTTTTGGGGAGTGCAGTAGTTTTCGGAAATGCTATCATTTCAGGTAGTGTAAGCGTGTATGATTGTGCAGTTGTTTCAGGATCTTCACGTTTATCTGGTTCTGTTAAAGTTCATGATAAAGCATTTGTAACCGGTAATTCACAATTAAAAGATAATGTTGATATATTTGATTTTGCAAAGATATCCGGAAAATCAAGGTTAGAAAATGACGTAAAAGTATATGGTAATTCAGAAATATCAGGAGATACATATATACATGACGGTGCTAGTGTTCATGGGCATGCGCTGGCATGTGATAAAGCAGAAATATACGGCAATGCTAATATAACTGGCAATGCAGTGTTATTAGGTAATACAAAAATATATGGTGATACAACAATCTTAGGAAATTCAAAGTGTGAAGGTAATTCAGAAATATACGGTAATGCCTCCATTGAAGGAGATACACAAGTTTTTGAAAATGCGAAAATATTTGATTTTGCACAAATATGTGGCAATACAAAAGTAAAGGGTAATGCCCAAATATCAGGGCATGAAATAATAAATGATGGAGTAATAGATGGTGATACCATATTACCAAAAGGTAAAAAGATAATTAAGGTAGAAGAAAATGTTGATGTTAGCATTAAGGATATTATAGAAGAAAAGATAGATCAACCTGAGAAAGAAAAAACAGAAGCATTTGTTCAGTCTATAGAGATTGATAAAGGGGCTATAGTAATTTTAAAAAACAGAAAGATGTACTATGTAAAAACTATTAATTATTGGCTTAAAAATATTGAAGTTTACCAGATTTTAAGCTCGAATCAATCTAGGCTATTTATTAAAAAATTAATTCCATTGAAAAAATATGGTGATTTTATAAATAATGGTGATGTATTAAGCTTGAAAAAAGGTTACTTATTAAATTATAAAGATGTAAAAGAAGTAAAAGGATTTTTAACTTCTGAAACGCAAGATCATATAGATACTGTTATTGATTTTTTAAAAAAGACAGGTAAATTAAAAGCTAAATAAAAAATGACAATATATGAAGATGGGGGCTACTAATTAATGAAAAAAATATGTTTATTTATATTTTGTGTAATGATGATACTTTCTCTAGTAGCATGTACACAATCACCCACACAAAATACTAGAATAGATGCAGCTAAGAGTTTTGTATCTGCAATGACAAATAAAGATGAAAAAGAAATAAATAATATTAATGTAAATAAAGCTAATTCTAAGGAGTATCCAACTAAATATTTATTGAAATACTTTTCGCCTTACTATAAAAATATAAATGATTCAAATCTTATATATAAAGATGATAGCTCCAAGGATATAGTTCAGATAATAAATAAGACGAATAATAAAGTATTTGTAACATTAGTAATGATAAAATCAGGAAATAAATATTATTTTTCATCTTTGAAAAATCAAACTGTTTATTAATAAGGCTGCTTTTAAATCAAAAAGCCAGACGTTTGGAGATTTAAGAGGAGGTCACGCATAATTAATAAATGTTCATGTAATAATTGGTCAATATAACCTATTGATAGTGAATTTATAATTTAAAAACTTATGAATATATAAACAGGTCGCTCCTGCGAGAATCAACGTAGTTGCACAGTAACCGTAGGTTAGTTAACTTATTAGAAATAATGTGTGACAAAGAGGAGAAATAATATGGTGTTAATTGTTTTATTAGTGGTATTAGTATTGAGCGTAATTACTATTTTATATCAATATAAAATAATAAAAAAACGGAATCTTGAAATTAGGTTATTAAAAATAATAGTAGAGAAAAGAGAAGAATCAATGTGATTTCAATATATATTAATCTTTAGTACCTGAAAGTTCACAAGAACATATTGTAAAAATATATCAAAAAAACATATAATGGGAGGTGAACATAATGAATTTTGGGAGGTTTAGCATGCATGATATAGTTGTTGCTATTATCGGAGGAATATTTGTATTGATAGGAAACATTATCATAGATATAAGAGGTTATAAGAAAGTTAGTGATAAAATAGGAAATGTTGATAATACCACGTTGAGTGGACAACATAAACAAATTGAAGAAATAATAACTAATAAACATGAAAAAATAAATGACACAATAAAGAGTGTAAATGAAAATTTGAGTAGAGATGTCAATAAGTCTATAGAAAAAGTAGAAAGAATAAGCGATAAATTAATACAAAAAGAAACTGAAAATAAGTATTATTATGAGAGTTTAAGTGATCATCAAAAAGAGCTAGATGGACATATAAGAGGTATTGAAGATTTGGTTAGAGAGTGGAAGCATGTTGTATCGGACAATAGGAGACTAAAAGAAGAAAATGAAGTTATTAGGTTGAAAAATAATGAACTACTCAATGAAAATAAACGAATAAAACGAAAATTTTCACATCAACATAATGAACAGGATTTAAGCCTTTGAAAATTAATTCCGTTATAATTAAAGCAAGCAGTGAGTAAATTAGAATGTACAACAGAATAGAATCATCATTAACGATATAAGAATTAGATGAAAGATTGAAAAATAAGGAAATAAGTGTAAAGGAGAGATATGAATAGAAAATTTTTAGCTGTTATAGATGATCAACTATGTATTAATTACGAATGTCCAATATATGCTACGAATCCAAGCGAAATGATGAAAGAAGCTAAGTTCATTTTATTTATAATTATAATTAATAAAAAAATAAAATGGAATCAAATAAGGTTGCATCTTATATTTCAAGAGGAAGATATTGAACTATGTGATACAGAATCTAAAGAGTTCAGCATTACTTTCAACTGCCAGCTACCATAAAGGGTAGTGGCTTGTGACGAATGAAAACTTTTAAAATGGAAGGGTGATGTAAATTGAAAAATAATAAACTTAACTTTGATGAATTAAATGATAAGACAGGTACATATTTGGTGAATCAGGAAAAGGGAGGATATTAAGAGGAATGGGATTCTATCATAATCTATTACTAGAAGCAGACAATCTAATTATGAGTGTTCTAAAGGGATAAAATGAGAGTATAACATGTATGGGTTGGGGTTATAAGTACACAACAATCCGTTTTAAATATTGTTGAATAATAAAGCTTTAGTGAGCTTTTATTTTTTACCCATTTTTATAGAAAATATAATGTAAAAACATCAAGGATATATTTATTCAGGAATAATTTTTTTAGTTTGATTAGTGCAGACATCTGCACCATCTGAAAATATGGCGAATTATAAAATTGAAAAAATATTTTAGAAAGAAAGGTTAAATTATGAAAAAAGTTTTTATATGTGTTATTTCATTTCTAATTGGAGTTTTAACACTATTCACTTCACTTTATTTTATGCTAGGATACATTAAAAGCAATTCTGATTTAGATATGAAATGTTTTGTAATTAATATTGTTATAACTATTATATTTGGAGCTATATATTTCAAATATTCAAGATCTAAAGAAATGAACAACGTTTTGACAGGCAGAGACTTCTTGAAAGGTATTATTGGAATATGTGAAATGATAAAAACTATGACAGCAATAAGCTTTATTGCTCCGCCAGATAATAACTTTCTAGCTAATTATAATGAAGCATTGGTAATGTACTTATGTTTGTTATTGATTCAAATAAGTATTGTATGGAAAAGAGAATTTCTTATAAATATTTTAAAGGACTAAAAAAAAAATAGTTACTTCGTCTTTCAAAGAAATGGTCATACAGTAATTACCTGAAAATATTAAAAAGTCACAATCAAATATCCAAACGTTTGGAGATTTAATTGTGTATCAAAAAACTATAGTTAAATGATATATAAAAAGTAAAGGAAGATATAATGATAAATGGCTATAATTTACTAAAAAAGTATACAAATAACCTAATAAGTTATTTAGTACACTTTTTTAATTACAATATAGTACCTTTTGTAAAATTAAGTAAAACGAAAACCATTTTTATTTTATAAGTTTCGTCATAAGCAAAATTAAACTAATTAGTAAAATAATTGCTGATTTGTCTATTTTTATGTTTAAATTTTTAAATGTTATGTGCATATCTTTGCCCTCCAATTGTCAAATTTTTGTTTACACTATTATTATATGTCCTTTTGCTAATAATTTTAGAGTTCATCAAAATAATTTTAAAATACTAGTGCATAACAAATCATAGATTTTATAGTTTGTTTAGAGTATACTTATCACGAACCTACACAAAAGATTAAAGTAATATACTCTGAAAATAATATTTCAGAGTATATTAACTATTCTTTAATTTTATAAAAACAGATTCATTACACTTCTTACAAACTAATATTATAGTTCCATCGTCACAATATCTAAATTCAAAATTCACTATTTTATTATCTGTTTTTAAATCCTCTATGTTTCCACATTTACACATTAATTTCATCATATATCTCCAATCTGGGGTATCGCCACATAGCCATCAAGCTAAGAAATATTGAATGAGTTTATCCTCTCACTAAATCCTATATTTTTACAATTGGTATTTCTTATCATAAGTTTAAATGAATATTATATGTATTTAGATATTTTTATTGTACACAAAAAAGCCACGTGTATTGTGAAAATTTTTACAGCTTTATTAATTTAATTTATGCTGCAATTTTATTTTTAGCTGATGTTCGCTTATAGCAAACTCCAAGAATATCAAAAACAGTTTTCTTGTGCTTCCTATGAGATTTAAGGCCATTCCTAACTACGTTTTCAAACATTAACTTTAAGGTATGGGAAGATTCACTAGGAAATTTTATAAGCTCAAAATATAGGCTATCAATATATTCATGGACTATCTCAGAAGTTTTCATTTCACTAGTTTCAAGCTTTTTATTTTGTATAACTAAAGCTCTCATTTTAAACATTACAGTGGAACTCAATAGTAGTAAGATAAGTTTTCCATAAAGCTGGCATTGAAATCGTTCTATTTTCACTGGCTTTACGCCATGTATGTGGAATATGGATTTCCACGTTTTAAAAATAATTTCAATTTGCCACCTAAGTGAGTAAAAATCATTAACTTGTTCTGCGGTTAGAACTTCTTGCTTAACATTTGTTATATAAATAGATATTCCTAATAATTGAATGGTGTTATCACTCTTTTTTATACCTTTCTTTTTAGCATTTTTCTCGCATTTTCTGGACCTTTTTCCTAATTGATCTTTTGTTAGTTTATATAAAATAAGTCTAGTTTTTAGCTTTTTCTCTGTACCTATATAGACATCATTAATCTCATAATGTTCTCCATCTCTCATCTGTTTCATGATTTCAGAAATATAGATTCTTTTAAAAAGACTTGATTTTTTAGTGGTGCCATTTTTGTAATACTCTATATCATTGCTTTCAATATACACTGCTATATTAGGTTTAAGTCTGGATATATAAAAGGCTTCTCTTTTTTCCACATCTAAAAAATCCTCAAAGCTAAAATACCCAAGATCTCTTAGAATAATGTCGCCTGATTTAATTGTCTCTCTTATTTTGCTTCCAAAAATATTGTCATTTCCAGATCCAGCGCCTACGGCTAAATTGATAAGATTTCCGGATTTTAATTCATATTCTAGTTGTATTTTTACCCCGGAGGGTTGAGAGCATCCACCTGATCCCGGATAAGTATTTTTATAGTTTTCTGGTACTTGAAAAGAAGTAGAATCAAGTATTCTTATTCGTTTGAAATATTCATCCCATATACTCTGTATACAAGTATTATTTGTTATTGTTTGGCATAATAATTTCTCGAAAATCTTCTTTAAAAACTCCACACACCTTTCATTTAAGCGCTGATCTAATGCTTGACTAGAAATAACTATGCCTATTTTTGAACTAAGCTTTGTACATAATGTAACAAGTGTATTTCTTGCAACTTCTACATCCATAAAACTGCATAAGCAAATGAAGTCACATGCATTGATTTTGCCTTTTCTTTTCACAAAGCCTGTTTCTCTCGCTATTTCTTCAATGTCATCTTTTGAAAAACATCTTTTTAGTTCATCTGAAAAAATATTTATATTTTCTTCTAATGTTATTTTTTCTTCTGTCATTTATATGTGCCCCCATAGAAGTGTTTTTGTTATCTCATTAATGGTAACATTTTTTACAAATGGGGGGCTTTATTTTTATAGAGTTTTCTTAGCTTGATGGCTATGTGGCGGTACCCCTATATAGAGTAATAAATATTTACAGCCTTTAAAATATGGATTTATAGTTATAACAAAATGGGTCCTTAATATGTAAAATAATACCTGATATCGACATAAAATGCAATAGACAAAATCATAAGAGAATGCTATTTATAAGGGATCAATACAACCTGCTGTATCCTAAAATAAGCAAAGATACACATTCGCAATCTGTAGGTTATATTCAGTTTTATAGATCTTAAATAAGAAATAAAATTGAATGAAAAACTAAATTTATTATACTCAAGAAAATAAGGAATACTATTATAGTGACTTATTTAATATCTAACCAATTATTCGGTAGTATATGCAATCCTACTGATATCAATATTTTCAAGAAATAAATTTGCTAACATTTTGCTAACATAATTCCTAATAGGGATTAGCCGGATATAGAATAATAATTTATAAAGTATCTTCTAAACAATTGGTACAACAGACTTTATGGGAGTTAGTACAGGCTTGTAAGAAAAAGCAAAAAGTACTTTCTCAAGTTTCAGGTACTAGTGAGAAATCAGTGCAGGTTCGAGTCCTGTTATCCGCACCACCTAATGACTCAAACTTTGATACAAAGTTTGAGTCATTATTTTCTTGTGTTTTGAATACCACAGGTTTTACCTGTGGTTCTAAAAAGCTTATAGCTATGAGTGGAAAAAAAGAACCCCCTTTGCTAATATAAAATTAGGTTCGCCAACCAATTTTAAAGGCAAAGGAGGTTATCCAAATGGACATTCAGAGTTTAGCACACAGTAAATGGAATTGCAAATACCATATTGTGTTTGCACCCAAGTATCGAAGGCAGATAATATATGGGAAAATAAAGGTTGATATAGGGCAAATACTAAGGAAATTATGTGAGTATAAAGGCGTAGAAATAATAGAAGCAAATGCATGTCCAGATCACATACATATGCTAGTGAGTATACCACCGAAGTTAAGTGTTGCACAATTTATGGGATATCTGAAAGGTAAGAGTTCGCTAATGATATTTGATAGACATGCAAACTTGAAGTATAAGTATGGAAATAGACAATTTTGGTGTAGAGGTTATTATGTGGATGTGCGACCTTAGAGGGGTTGTCTGAATTATGCTAAAAGTATTTCCCGATCATCTTCGGGTATTCCTACCAGTTGGTGCGTTCAAAGTAATTTGGAGGTTCTAAGCAAACTGGGACAACGGGGCAAGTATGGTATCTACAACCATTACTGCAACTAGGAAAAGATTCATATGGATAACGCAAGTGAAGTATTGTAGAATCGTCAAGTAGAAAAGGTGAAAGGTAGATGATACGCCTTACCCAAAAGGGAATATAGGATGATTACCGTAATTGTTCACGTACGGTAATAAGATGACAGAGGTAAAGCTCGATCCTATCGGTTTATTGGTACATCCTAAGTGAATCATAACTATTCAGATAGCTAGACAAGGTTAAGCCCTATGGTCTCCTGTAAAATGGTAGGCAAATCGTGAGAAATGTACAATGACTAGAGGGTAAAGGATGCCGAAAAAGCGAAGGGCTCTATGTAATATAGAGTATAGGAATTCAAGATTTGTTCCAATTGAAAGATAGCTGACTTCGGCACGTATTCTATTACAGGAAAGGGATGAATTACTATGGATGAACAAGGATTCAATTGCACGAAATGTGAGAATCGTTCAAACAGTTCTGATGAGATGAAATGGCAGTCAATCGACTGGAAAATAGCTGAAGAATATGTTAATAGACTTCAACTCCGGATAGTAAAGGCAGTAGAAATGAGAAAATGGAATCTTGTAAAAAGGCTTCAGCATCTCATAACACATTCCTTTTATGCAAAAGCTTTGTCGGTGAAAAAAGTGACTAGAAACAAAGGTGGGAAAACCGCTGGAGTGGATAAGGTACTTTGGACAACAAATAAGCAAAAATATCAGGCGGTTATCGACTTGAAGGTAAAAAAAGGCTATAAGCCAATGCCGACAAGGCGGGTTCATATCAAGAAGGAAAATGGAAAACTGAGACCACTGAGTATTCCTACTATGAATGATAGAGCAATGCAGACACTATTTTTGTATGCTCTGCAACCAATAGCAGAGACTATTGGTGATAAGCGTAGCTTTGGTTTTAGAAAATATAGGAGCTGTGCGGATGCAATGGAGCAAATTTTTACAATGCTATCATCAAGAAGGAGTGGTCAGTGGATTCTAGAGGGAGACATCAAGGGTTGTTTTGATAATATAAACCATCAATGGATGTTGGATAATATTCCAATTAATAAGATGATACTCAATAAGTTTCTTAAGGCTGGTTTTGTTTATAGAAAACAACTTTTCCCAACTACAAAGGGAGCAATTCAAGGTGGAACAATTAGTCCAACTCTTGCAAATTTGACACTAGATGGACTTGAATATGAAATAGCCAGGAATTATTTCTTGACAAAGAAGGGAAAAGTCAGTTACCACAATAGAAACAATCCAAATCAGCTGAATATCGTAAGATATGCAGATGATTTTGTAGTAACAGCAAATAACAAAGATGTTCTTGAGCAAATTGTGGTCATAATTAGTGAATTTTTGAAAAAAAGAGGACTTGAACTATCCAAGGAAAAGACAGTCATAACTAATATAAATGATGGATTTGATTTTCTTGGGTGGAACTTTAGAAAGTACAGTAGTAAGTTGATAATCAAGCCATCTGTAAAATCTCTGAATAAAGTCACAAAGAAGATAAGTGAAATTATACATGCGAATAAGACAGTAAAGCAAGAATTCCTAATTTACAAATTGAATCAAGTTTTGAAAGGTTGGTGTAATTATCATCAGCCAGTTTGTGCAAAGCAGACATTTGAAATTTTGAATTGTCGTATATTCACTATGGTTTGGAAATGGGCAAAAAGAAGACATCCAAACAAGGGAGCAAAATGGCTAAAAGAGAGATACTGGAAAAGTAAAGGTTCAAGGGACTGGATTTTCTCGGATGGAAAAAAAGCAACTTTAATCCTACCATCTGACATACCAATTGTTAGGCACGAAAGAATTAAACTCGACATGAACCCGTACACAGAAAAAGAATATTTCTTGATAAAGAGAGAACGAAGAAGAGCCGCAAAAAGAATGGCATATAAGGGAACAGCCGCTTTCAAGTTTAGACTAACAAAAATGAAAGATTTGAAAGTTTAGGATGCGTGAGCCGTGTGAAGGGAAACCTTCAAGCACGGTTCTTAGGAGAGAAAGAACTCGAAAGGGTTCGGACTTATCCGACACAGTTGGAAGAAATAAAAAGGCGATACAGGAGTATATAAAAAATCAATTACAAGAAGATATAGCAAGTGATCAAATAAGTATGAAAGAGTTTATTGACCCGTTCACGGGTGAGCCTGTAAATATAGGCAAAAAGAAATAACCCCTTTAGGGGTAGTCTGTAAAAATTATGCGGTTGGCGAACTTATTCAACGTGTCTTGAGACACAGCCAGTATCAGGCCCTTATAGGGCTAGTGCATGCCACCCGTTTAACGGGTGGTCATGACTCCTTTTTTTGATAAGAAACCTGTTAAGCCTTGTGGAATGCTGCTTCACAGGCTTTTGTGATTTCCAATGCGGGTCTTGCTTATAGCCAAAATCAACGTGGTTAGTTAAAATATGTACCCTTTCGCCATTTTATGCACACTCGTGTGCATCTTGGGCGTGGGGTGTGTAGTACCATGTATGGGGTACGCATTTTCTGCTTGCGCAAAATCAAGGCATTTGCAATATTTGTTGAATACCAGAGACAAAGTGTTACTGCGCCTGCGTCCTTAGCCTATCATAGACATAGCCGACGAGCAGGTCTTTCAATGCCCCGCCGAACTTGTCATCGTCAAGGATGCGTTCGCAGAATGTTTTGTTTTGCACCATGCGGTCAACGACCACGCCCATAAACCCATCGTTAAACGGAAACTTAAAGTGTTCTACGAAGTATAGATATTTATCTTTTTCCATATCCGCAACAAACTTGTTCTACGACAAGCATATCTTCCTTTGTAAAATCAGTTCCAAATCTGTCGTTAAGTTTCTCAACGAGCTCCGACAGCGGGGCTTTTTCCTCGTCCTTTTTACCCTTGCCCCCGTGTTTGTCATTGGGAAGAGGGTCGCCCTTTTCCAAAAGCTGATAGAGCCTTCAAATATTTTCTGCACACGGTAATATTGCAGTGACACCTCGTCATCAAGTTCGACATTATCCTTTGTCCACCACATTAAAGAAAATGACATGTGGGAATTCGTCGAGATTTATACTGATATAAAACGCTGACCGATACCGCTGCCCTTGATGCTGAGAGTATGACCCTTAAAGGGGAATGCGATGTGATCATGGAGTTAATAAAAAAATGTGTAGAGGAAAACGCCCACAGCGCAATTGACCAGTCGGATTATATGATTCGGTATACCGCACTGCTTGAACGATATGAAACCGCCAAGAACAGGCTGAAAACAGTTAATGTGCAGTGGCAGGAGCACAAGATAAAGCGAGAGAACATTTCACGATTCATATGCTCGCTCAAAAGAACGATTCACTTCTGACCGAATTTGACGAGGAACTGTGGTTTGCCACTGTGGATAGGGTTATCGTCAAGTCCGAGCAGGAGATTACCTTAAGGTTTAAGGATGGCACCGAGCTGCCATGGACAATTTAATATACATAAATCAGATAGAAAGCAACGTATTACCAAGTTGGCCGAAGCAAGCTATAAAAACATAAAGAGGCCAAAACTGTCACGTTTTTTTACCTCTTTGTTGCAACTGGGCGGTCATAGTATAAAAAACCGTAGACCCGTGGCTTTGTGACCCTCGCCTTTCGATGGGTTTGTTAATTTAATATTCAATTTTTTATGCTTACTTGTGGTTCAAAAAGCTTAAGGGATGAACAGAAAAGAGACCCAATTAGATAATCCGATTATTGCCGGTCTGACGCCGTACTGAAAAACAGTACCATGACAGTTTCGGTCAGGGTACTGCAAATTGCACTTAATTATATTGCAGAATAGTGATTCCGGGGAAATCTTTGATATTTGCTAAATTAACATCAAGCTCTTTATGAGTTATTGCATGTTTTTTTGAAACGGTTTTAAATGTATCGACCGTTCCAAATATGAATCCGAGGATTCCCAGCGCTTTCGTCCTGTAGTGCATCGGTATCACGACCGACGGACTCAGCTGATTCATGACTTCCGTTGCACCTCTTGCATCCAGTACGGCTCTCCCCCCTATGGGAAGGAGCAGTATATCCACTTTTCCGATTTCATTGACCTGTTGAGGACTCAACAGATGTCCCAGATCGCCACAATGACAGATTTTTAATCCGTCTATCGTGAAATTATAGACGATATTTTTGCCTTTCTTTCTCCCGGAAACGTTGTCGTGGAATGTCTGTACACCTTTAATATCTATACCTTTCTGTGAAAACGTTCCTGAGTCCTTGATATGTACAAAGTTTCCCTTAACCGCGCCGACATTGTTATGGTCACCGTGATCGTGACTGGTTGTGACGATGTGCGCGTCAATCTCCGGCAGTTTATAGCCAAGCATATTGTGATACGGGTCAATGACGATCTTTGTACCGTTTTCAGCTGTAAACATGAAGCACGATTGCCCAAACCATTTTATTTTCATGTGATATCTCCTTCCGTTTATAAAGCTTCGTAAGAAATTCCCCTCGGTCTGCCTGCTTATTGCTGTTTGACCGGTATCGGCGGGTTCGACGCTTTAAACTGTTGCAGGAAGAATGCAGGGACAGCAGCGATTACAGAAAAGCCGATCGCCCACCAGAACGCCATGTTGAAGGCGGGCACCATCGAGCTGAGTGTGTTGCTTGTCGTCTGGATCTCGACGATGACGGCCAGAATTGCCGGTCCAAACGCCCCGCCGATTGTTTGCAGAATCCGGATGGCAATACTGGCTTGCGGCACTTCGGTTTTTCCAAGCCCCAGATAGGCTGCGGCCATCACCGGAATGGTAATGCCGCCGAGCCCCGCGCCTCTGACCATCAGAGCGAGGATCAGTACAATATTACTTGTATGGGCCCCCGCAAACGCAAACGGAATCGTACCAAGCACTGTGACGGCGAGGCTCACCAGGACGATGACCCGCGCGCCGATTTTATCCGTCAGGCGGCCAATTCTGCTGCGCGTGAGCAGCATGCCAACTCCCTGCGGGATCATCATGACACCGGTCATTATAATACTTTCACCGCGTACCTGCTGATAGTATAATGGGAGCAGCAGCATCGCACCGTTTGTCGACATCCCCGACAGAAACATCATGATTGTCGACGCTGCAAAATTGCGGGTCTTAAAAAGCCTCAAATCGATCACTGGCTTGTTTTTGGTTCGCAGGGCGTAAAATATAAACATCGCCAGAAGCAGTACCCCCAGGAGAATTGGGACAAGAACCGCCGTATTGCCAAACCCGCCGTGGCTACTTACCTGGGATATGCCGTATATGAAGAGTGCGAACATCGGCGAAAGCAGCAGGATTCCTATTAAATCGAACGATGTCTTTACCTTAGGCGAAACATCTCCGGGAACTAAGAAGATGGCGAGCAAAAGCGTGACAAAACAAATTGGAATATTAATATAGAACGCCCAGCGCCAACTCAGGCTGTTTAAGATGAGTCCCCCCAGCAGCGGACCAAGAATCGGCCCTATAAGTGAGGGAATGCTGACGATAGACATCAGCGCGCCGAGATTCTTCCCACCGGCGATACGCACGATGAGCGTCGTCAATGTCGTGATCATGAGTCCTGTGGCGAAGCCCTGGATCAGTCTGAAGAATATCAGGCTCCCAATGTTCCAGGATACTCCGGATAAAATTGAGCCAAGTAAAAACAGCATGAGGGAAAACGTGTATACATTCTTGCCGCCGTACCTGTCGACTGCCCAGCCCGAGAACGGCACCGCGATCCCCATGCTGAGGGCATAGCCTGTTGTGACCCACTGGATCACGGTAACTGTTGTTTTTAGATCTGCAGCCATGATTTTAAGCGCTACATTGACCATGGTGCTGTCCAGCAGCGGCGCCAATACACCCAGGACAAGAATAATTGAAATCTTGACCATCTTTGGATCAAGTTTCTCACCCGCCGACTGTATTTTTTTGTTTTTTCGATCAGACATAGATATTTTCCTTTCAACAGATAAAAATCAATCTTTATCTCTGTCTTTATTTTAGAAGGAAAAGCAGTTGAAAGCCATACACAATTCTAAATTTCATACACATTCTTGCTATAAAATTCTTTTGGACTTAGTCCTTCTATTCTTTTAAATATCCTACTGAAATAGAATTCATTGGTGTATCCCAGCTCATATGCCACTTCCTTCACCTTCTTATTGTCCTCAATAAGCAGTTCTTTGGCCTTTTCGATTTTCATTTTATTAAAGTACGTAATAATCGGATAGCCAGTTGCTTCTTTGAATGATCTGGATAAATAGAATGTGGATAATCTGGCTATCCCGGATAATTCCTCCAAAGTGACCTTCCTGTTGATATTATTACGCATATATTCTATTATCCGGTCAATCTTTAAAGAGAGAGCCTGATTATTGCTCTGATTTATATTGTTTTGAGAAACCCAAATAAGCAATTGCCGAAGTAATGTTGCGGCAACAAACTCATAACTTGGTCCCTTGTTATCCCAGGTATCCAAAAGTTTTTCAAACAGCTCTTCCAAAGGAGTATAGTTAGTTATTTTCTGAGCAAATGGCTGCCGTAAGATTTTAATATTTTCCCGATAGTTCCATTTGCCGTCAGGGTCGAGTACCATACGCGAGCCGCTGAAATGCACCGTCATATAATGTTCGGGATTATGATCACGTGGTTCTATTATCAGTTGTACACCCGGAGGGATATAGAACAGCATCCCATTTTTTATCGGATATCTGTTTTCTCCAATTACAATATGACCGTTGCCCTCGCAAACAAAGATCATTTCGTGATGCTGTAATGTCCGTGTAACTCCGTCCGTAACTTTTCCGGGGTCATTTAAATTTTGCCTTCTACAGTAATGTATTTGACATAATATATCAGTTACCATACTTTCCTCCAATATTGCGCGAAAACTCAAAAGCTTGTAGTTTTTTATAGAAGCATCTAAATTTATTTTATCATATCCGATTATGCTATTCAATCATGAGTTTTTATTCATATTTGTAATGATATAAAAGCATCTAAATTTTTCAGAAAAACACATTGTTTCGTGCCATTTTTGAATTTCTCTAATCGGAAAGCAATGCAAGTGTAGATATACTTGCGATTTTTTAGTATTTTGCTTGTTGGGGCCAGCTTCAACTATTGAAATCTTAAGGCAGTGTTGGCTAGAAGCGGGGTGATCTGCACCTTTTGTTGCGTCGTGTGCTACCGCTTTTTCTTATTTTTCTCACCGCCCGTGAGGCCGAGCAGATGGTCGATATTTGATTTCGCAGTATTCATGCATATATCTAAAAAGCATTTATACTTTTTGGCGAAACCCATACAATTTGGCGAAAGTCAGACTAACGTTAAATTGTATCAATAATTGTACCATTAGACAAGGTAGAAAATGCAAGGCTTCCAGTGAATTTACTGGAAGCCTTAAGTTTTTTATTTTAGGGTGTTTGCTAACATTTTGCTAACATAGTTTTTAATTCAAATAAAGTAATGATTTTAAATTGTTATAAAAATAGAATCAAATTATATTACTTCCCGGATTATTCATGACACACAAAGATCCATGCTTTGCATGACTAAAATACTAACTTCTATAAACATTCAATTTTTCACTTAAAAAGTGACAAAAAATACTAGAAAAAGAGTCTCAAATTTGTTATAGTTAATTTGCGAAAAAACAAACAACAAAGGAGAGACTCTTATGGATAGTGTATTAGAAAAGTCATTGAATTTCAATAGGAAAATAAAACTTAACCACCCTGCACTAAAGTACAGGGGTTGGTCAATCGACTGGAAGTCGGAATTTAAGGCTAAAGCCATCTAAAGGTTTAGACTAAAGTCATTTTTAGACTTACGTCTAAACCTAATTTTCTAAAGAAAACTAAAGACTCTATTTTAGTTTTTTACTCAATTGTAAATACGTCCTTTGTGTCATCTTTTTCTTGATTTTCTATATATTCTTTTATCATATCTTCTGTGACTGCTCCTACTGTTGCACAAAAATATCCTGCTGACCATAAATGTCTTCCCCAATATTTTGCTTTCAGTTCTACAAATTCTTCCTGCATGAATTTTGATGATCTGCCTTTTAAATATTGCACTATTTCACTTGCTGATATTGTTGGTGGACATGATATTAAAAGATGTATATGATCGCTTCCTACATGTCCTTTTAATATTTTTATGTTTTTTGCTTCACATCCCTGCTTTATTAGTTCTATTAACCTTATCTTCATATTATGATTTAATATTTCATACCTATATTTTGTCACCCATACTATATGATATTCTATTTTATGTACAGTATGGCTCCCTTTGTTATAATACACCATTTTTAACACCCCAATATTATCATTATTCCAGTGTATTATTTTTTTTACCCCATTCTACGAATTCGCTGAAGCTTCCCGACTAAAGTTGGGGGTTTTAGACCTGAACATGGAAATAAATTTTGAAGGCGGAAATTTGACTTCAGATGTTGGCCTTTTATTATATAAAGAGTTTGATGAAAAAATTGGATTTAGTAATACCATCAAAAACAATCTTTATGTAAATGATCCATCTGCACAATCACGAACTCATAAAAATGAAGATATTTCTATTCAAAAAATATATCAATATATTGCAGGCTATAATACAGATAATGATGCTGATGAACTAAGGTATGAGCCTACATTTACTAATATTCTAGGTAAGGAAGCTCTCGCTTCTCAACCAACTATATCTAGATTTAATAATAGGGTTACTGTGGATACGCTAAAAAGTTATCAACAAATTAATGAGATATTGCAGGATAAAAATTATTCTTTATCAATGCCAGAACATATTCTTCTTGATATAGATTCTACAAATTTGAAGACTTATGGTGAGCAGTATGGTTCAGATTATAATTCTCACTATGGGACCAATGGATATCATCCATTGCTTATGTTTGATGGGTTAACTGGAGATTTAATTAAAGCGGAGCTTCGCTCTGGAAACGTATATACTTCAAGACAAGCTGTAAGATTTATTGGCCCTGTTCTAAAAAGGTATATAAATAAATACCCGTCTATTACAAGATTTATAAGAGGAGATAGTGGTTTCGCTATTCCAGAATTGTATGAAATTGCAGAACAGCTAGATACTTTTTATGCAATAAGATTGAAAGTTAGCTCTCCACTTTATAAATTAGCTTCTGAGTTTGCTGGAAGGATGTCCTCACTTTGTAAAAGAGACATGATTTCATCTCATGTTATTTATGGTGAATTTAAATATAAAGCATCCAGTTGGAAAAAAGAGCGCAGAGTTGTTGTCAAAATAGAAAAGCCCGAAGGGCAAATGTGCTATAACTATACTTTTATTGTTACAAATATGACATTATTTCCAGAATCAGTGGTTAAATTCTATTGTAACAGAGGTGTGATGGAAAACTTTATAAAGGAAGGAAAACTGGGTCTGTCTTTTGATAAGATGAGCAGTACTGATTTTGTAGCTAATGCAAACAAACTTCAAGAAATGGTACTAGCATATAATTTCAATAACTGGTTCAGAAATATTTGCTTAGATAAAACACCTATGAAAGCTATGACAATTGAAACTATTCGTACAAAGTTAATTAAGATTGCTGCCAAAATAATAAAGAGTGGACGATATTTGAAGTTTAAGATATGTAGCAGTTATCCATATAAGAAGGTATTTGGGAATATCTTAAATAAAATCCAAGCAATTCCTTTAGCCACATGATTACATAACCTATTTTTCAACTTGTAGAATATGGTAATAACGCATTTTGAAGAACTCAAGGGAGTAGTCTACCATTTTGTTGATGACAATAAATGTAATTGATGATTATATATATATATTTCTGCAGATTACTGAAAATTTTTATTCTAAAAAATAAACAAATTCAAATTCTACGAGGTTTTAACACAAATCCCCATAAAACTTGAACTCATGAATAATCCGGGATAACTATCGTTCGTTGAATTGTAACATAAATACATAGATGGATAAATAAAAGTTTGTGAAATTAGATAAATTTATAGCATAATTTGCCTAATAACAAAAAACTTATAAATTATATAGATGATATACTACTACGTGGACTTTGCTCTTGCGTTGCTCTCGCTGGGGCGACCTGCTTTATCATATTCTTTAATAGCATCTATAAAGTGTTCCATAAAAATATACAAGCTAGGTGGCACACTTTAATATAAGGGGGCTGTTGCATTAGCGATTTTTAAAATCGCTATGAACAGCCCTTTTTCTATACTATATTTTTGATTTTAGGATTGATTTTATATTTTTATTAATTGATATGGAAAAAAGGGTATACAAAATAGAAGGTATTTTTTACCCATTTTTTTGATTTTTGAAATTATAAAGTTTACGCTGTTTTTAATGGAAAAACATAAGAACCACAACGTCCATTTTGTATTTTATTGTGTAGCTTATTTACGTTATGTGAAATCCCTAACAAGATGCATTCCGCCAGTATGTTTTGCTTTCCACGACACAAGAAACGCCTGAATCCCATGTCTTGTTTTACTTCACCAAAAGCACCTTCAGACTGAATACTTCGATTCATTCTTAGTTCAGTTCCTTCATCACTAATAATTCTTTCTAATGATTTCTGCCGTTTTTCCTGAAACAACTTAGAGATTTCCAAATGCTTTGTGCGTTCTTCTAATGGAGTTTTACAATTTTTGCCTTTAATGCATTTTGATTTCAATTGACAGTTGCTACAGTCTTCACAGGTGTAACATGTTTTTTCACTTACATATCCTGTTTTGCTTTTTGTGTTTTTAATACCTGATACTTTTAACTTTTTCCCATTGCTACAAACATAAATATCTTCAGCTGGTTTATAAATCATATTTTCCTTCCTACTAATATCTGTCTTATACTTTCGTGTTTTACTGATTTCATAATTTGAAGGCTTGATGAATGCTAGCTGTTGATTATTTTCCAAATACAAATAATTTTCTTCACTTTCATATCCAGAATCTGCAATGATTCTTTTGTAAATCCGGTTCTGTTTTTCCCGTAGGGTGTCTAAAAATGGAATTAGCATAGTAGTATCTGTACACTGTGGTCCAGCTGTAACACAAACAACATATTCTGCATCCGTTCCAAACTGGACATTATAGGCAGGTTTTAGCTGGCCATTTCTCATAGCATCTTCTTTCATCCTCATAAATGTAGCATCATGATCTGTTTTTGAAAAGCTATTTCTATTGCCCATGATATGAATGTACTGATTATACTGTTTCAATTTTGTAATGTACTTATCAAGCTGCTCTAATGTTTTTTGAATTAAACTTTTTCGTTTACCACAACCATGGACAAAAACTATACATTCTTCTTTCTGTATCTTCTTAAGTTTTTTACGAAGTTTATTTAGGTGATAAATTTTAATTTCACTTTTATATAAAATTTTAATTCCAAAATCTTTTTCAGCTTGCAAAATAAATGCAGGAATTTTATCCATGAGTTTTTTCTGATTTTTAGTAACTGATTTTTTCCAGACGAAGGTGTACTTGTTGGCTGCCGCCTCAATCTTTGTACCGTCAATGAACAGATTTTCTAGAGAAAGCTCTCCGTTATCTGCCAGAAAGTCTGTCATTTGTGTTAAAAGTTCTTCAGCAACTGGTGCAAAATGAAGGCTACGAAATCTAGCTATAGTTGAATAAACTGGCGCTGACGCACTTTCTAAAAGATACATGAAATTAATATCTCGCTTGCATGCACTTGCAATTTTACGTGAAGCATAATAATGGTTCATGTACGCATATAACATAATCTTAAGCATCTGCCTTGGGGTTGGCTGATTTTTCCTTATACGGAAATAAGTCTGGTATAATTCTCTTAAATCCATCTCCTCTACAACCTGACTTAGTAACCTCACAGAATCATCTTTAGGAATCATGTATTCAGTATTTATTGGCAGTTTTAATTGATAAAAACTGTCATGAATGGTATAATTTTTGTGTGTTAAATTGTTCATTTTCATAAATATATTTTACACCTTTTCCCTAACTTTTTTAAGCTAGGGAATTGTTTTTTTTATAAAAAAAACTGCTACACTAATTTCTTAGTGCAACAGCCCCTTTATATTATGTTTTTTGTGTAATGGAATACTATAGTATTCAGTTACATAAAGGAGCATAAGAAAAACCATTATAAATCCTTAAAAATAACCAATATAAGTGTGCTACCTAGCTTGTATACTTTTATGTGACACTTTATAATAGGTCACCCATGCAAGGTGAGATGCATTATTCATCTGAGGATAATAAAAACCCTTAGATACTATTTGATTTTGAATACAATCTATATATTGGGTAATTTTTAAATCTATTTTGCTCTTGAGCTGTTAGTTTGTCAAAGTAATATTTAAACTCTGTATTGTTATCTAGTAGGGTACAAGCTGCAGAGAGAATATTAAAAAGAGTGATTTGGAACTTGGAATAGAATATTTAAAGAAGTTTGTTTAAATAATTTGCCTATTCCCCCTTTTCGGTGTGATGAGCAAAAATACCCAAGCTGCAGCAGCGTGAACTTAGGGATAAGTATTATAAAAGATAAAATAACACCTGGGGCACAATGCTCTAGGCGTTATTTTTTTACATAAAAGAACTCACCGTTTGGCACGCCTTTTGATTATACCGTTTTTTTGGATATACTATCTCTTTTCTTCCATACATCAACTTTAGCATATATCCTATCAGCCTTAATTCTTTTCAATAGGCAAATTCTATGATATCCATTACTACCCAAATAAAATTTTCCATCGACTTCATTCAACCTAACATGATCATCTAATTCTTTCAAAGAACCATTATTATATTTCTTATAAAGATATCCACAATATTCTGAATTCATGCACTCATCAATTTGTTCTTCATAATTAGCCGAATTTGTTAAGACATCATTAAGTGTAAATTCCCCATTCGATTCATCCATCGGAATGTATAAACCTTTTTGCATATAATTATATAACTGTACGCAACCATTTACTCCTTTTCCTAACATATCAGGATAATTAACCATATCTTTAACAGGTATTTCTTTAAGAACAGATTCTGAAAAAAAATGTGTATCATTATTCCAATGTATTTTAAGTTTTTTTCCTTTTTCATCATTCTCTCTTGCTTTCCCACTGATCCATAATATTTTTGGCTTTTCCATGTCAATAGGAAGTGGCTCATAATATATTTCAATAGATAGTTTGGTATTTAAGTTGATTCTAAATTCCCATTCAAATCCATTATTGCGCCCTAATTGAAACCATTTTTTATCTAATTTGTTTTGTTCCATTTTAATATCAGGTAATATTTCAACAACTTCGCCATCATCAGCTTTTTTATAATATAAGTCCAATAAATCACTAAATTTGTATTTATGACCTTTATATATTATTACATGACTCCAACCTTCATTCGCACAAAAACCATCTTTAACTTTATCATAGACATGACCTTTAAAAACAATTTCGTCACCAACCTTTTCACCGACCATAATCTCCATGTTATCTATCATATCAATACCTCCAATAAAATGTATTCGACATTTTTTTATATTAATAAGTATTGTAACAATTGTAAGTTATGGTGTAAAGTTTATTTTATTCATAATATAATAATATATTGAAAACTTTAAGTAAAATTCCTGTATATATATTAGGACATTTTTTTACATTATGTCTCTAATTCTCATAAAAATCATTTATAAGCCATTTTGTTTTATTACATTTACTAATTATCTTAACGGATTGCCCACTCAATTTTATATTACTTATATTGTTTCCATCAATTATTTGAACACTAAAAATAATTTCTCCTGTCTCAATTTTTGATAATAGTGAAATAGAGCTACTATCAGTTGTTAAATCAAACTCAATTGTTCCACATTGCAATTATTTATAAATGGGGTGCAGGCATCTTTAAGCGGAAAATATACTCTAAGCTCTAGATTATTGGGTAAAATAAACGAACGTATTATTTACTTTATTGTTTTAGCCTCTTAAGATAAGGCTTTAAGCCATTTCATGAGTAAATTTATAAGGTAAATAATTCAAAGTAAATGTATTGAACCTGTACAACGTTTTATTTACTGATAGATTTAATTCGTGATATATTTGATGTCATAGTTTAGTTAAAATTGCAAAAGATACATAGGAGTATAATTTCAGCGTTTCGCTGCCAGTACTCCATAGCCATCAAGCTAAGCAATATTGAATGAGTTTATGTTCTTACTAAATACTATATTTTCACAATTGATATTTCTTTTCATGAGTTACAATAGTGTATTGTAATTATATGTAAACATTCCAACGATTTTATTGTACACAAAAAAAGCCACGTATACAATAGTAACATTTTTGCAAATGGGGGGGCACCCCCCAGAATTAAAATTTAAGGGTATTTGTGCTAAGGTATAGGGGAAATTGTATAAAATATATCGAAAAATATGGGAAAATAGAATAATAAAGAGTACAATGAAACCGTATCGGTTTAGACAGGTGCAATTATTTTAATTAAGTATACATAAGCTAATATTGCTACTATCCTTCGATGTAGCCAGTATGATATTGGTATCAGCAAACATAAATTGGATGCTATCACAACCAAATTTTATATTTATATCCAATTGCCTATCACCTTAGTGAGTAGGACTGTTGATTAACTTCTTATGGGTTATTTACAAGTAATTTCGGTCGGATGGTGCTGTAGAAAAAGTAGAGAAACTGACCACCGAATATAAACATATAGGTGATGAAGAAACTTTCAACAAACCGTAAAAAATTTGAAATTGTAGGAGGACTATCATGAATAAGCAACAGCTCGCCACGAAAATATGGGAATCCGCTAATAAAATGCGTTCAAAGATCGAGGCCAACGAATATAAAGATTACATTTTAGGTTTCATATTTTATAAGTACCTTTCAGACAAGGAGATAAAGTTTCTAAAAGAAAACAGCTTTACCCAGGAAGACATCGAGGCTCTTATTGAAGACGATGCCGAAACCGTAAAGTATGTTCGTGAAAATGCTGGATACTTTATTGCCTACGAGGACTTGTTCTCAACTTGGCTTAAAATTGGCAAAGATTTTGATGTGTCTAATGTCACTGATGCCTTGTCAGCATTCAACCGTCTGATTAATCCCTCTCATAAGAAGGTGTTTGAGGGTATATTTAATACCTTGCAGACCGGTTTAAGCAAACTCGGTGACAGTTCCGCATCTCGAACAAAAGCTATCAGCGATCTGATTTATCTGATTAGAGATATTCCTATGGATGGCAAACAGGACTACGATGTTCTTGGTTTCATATATGAATATCTAATTAGCATGTTTGCAGCAAATGCTGGAAAAAAGGCAGGCGAGTTTTATACACCGCATGAAGTATCTCTTCTTATGTCAGAAATTGTCGCGGGACATTTGAAGGACAGGGAGGAAATCAAAATTTATGACCCGACGAGCGGTTCGGGCTCCCTTCTGATAAACATCGGCCGCTCCGTTGCAAAGCATATTGATGATGAAAATAACATCAAATACTATGCCCAGGAACTGAAGCAGAATACTTACAATCTCACTCGTATGAATTTGGTTATGCGTGGCATCCTCCCGGATAATATCGTAACCCGCAACGGTGACACTTTGGAAGCTGATTGGCCGTACTTTGATGAATCTAACCCGATTGAAACATACAATCCGCTTTATGTGGATGCAGTTGTTTCCAATCCTCCATATTCTCAGCATTGGGACCCAAGTAATAAGGAAACAGACCCTCGTTATGCACGTTTTGGCCTTGCTCCGAAATCAAAAGCCGATTATGCTTTCTTGCTTCATGACTTGTTTCATATTAGGCCCGATGGCATAATGGCGATAGTTCTCCCACATGGTGTTTTATTCCGTGGCGGTGAAGAGGGCGAGATTCGAAAAAATCTGATTGAAGGCAATAACATTGATGCTATTATTGGACTTCCTACCAATATGTTCTTTGGCACGGGGATGCCAACAATCATCATGGTTTTGAAGCAAAAGCGTGAGAATACCGATGTTTTGATTGTTGATGCATCTAAAGGTTTTATTAAAGCTGGCAAGAACAATAAGCTCAGAGAATCTGATATTAAAAAGATTGTTGATGCCATAACTGCCAGAGCCGATATTGACAAATTCTCAAGGAAAGTCAGCCGTGAAGAAATTCGCGGAAATGAATACAACTTGAATATTCCGAGATATGTTGACTCCTCTGAAGGCGCAGAAAAATGGGACATTTATGCTTCCATGTTCGGTGGCATTCCCATGAGCGAAATTGCTGAATTTAGCGAGTACTGGAGTGCTTTCTCGGAATTAAAAGAGGCACTGTTTATAAAAGGTGTGGGTCCTTACGCATAGCCATCAAGCTAACAAAACTCTATAAAAATAAAGCCCCTCATTTGTAAAAAATGTTACCATTAAAGTGACAATAAAAACACATCAATGGGGGAACGTATAAATGACAGAAGAAAAATTAACATTGGATGAAGATATAAATCTTTTTTCAGATGAACTTAAAAAATGTTTTTCAAAAGGAGACATTGAAGAAATAGCAAGAGAAACAGGTTTTGTGAGAAGAAAAGGCAAAATCAATGCATGTGACTTCATTTGCTTGTGCAGTTTTATGGATGTAGAAGTAGCAAAAAATACACTGGTTACCTTATGTACAAAACTTAGTGCAAAAATAGGTATAGTTATTTCTAGTCAAGCATTAGATCAGCGTTTGAATAAAAGGTGCGTGAAGTTTTTAAAGAAGATTTTTCAGAAATTATTACGACAAACGATAACAAATAACACTTGTATACCAAGTATATGGGATGAATATTTCAAACGAATAAGAATACTTGACTCTACTTCTTTTCAAGTACCAGAAAGCTATAAAAATACCTATCCCGGATCGGGTGGATGCTCTCAACCATCAGGCGTGAAAATACAACTTGAATATGAATTAAAATCAGGGAATTTCCTTAATGTAGCCGTAGGCGCTGGATCAGCAAATGACAATACCTTTGGAAGTAAGATAAGAGAGACAATCAAAGCAGGCGACCTTATTCTAAGAGATCTTGGGTATTTTAGCTTTGAAGATTTTTTAGACATAGAAAAGAAAAAAGCCTTTTATATATCAAGGCTCAAATCTAATATAGCAGTGTATATAAAAAGTAATGAAATAGAGTATTACAAAAATGGTACCCCTAAAAAATCAAGTCTTTTTAAAAGAATCTATATTTCTGAAATAATGAAACAAATGAGTGATGGAGAGCATTATGAAATTAAGAACATCTATGTAGGTGAGGGAAAAAAGCTAAAAACAAGACTCATTTTATATAAATTAACAAGTGATCAATTGGAAAAAAGGTTCCGAAAGTGCAAAAAAAATGCTAAAAAGAAAGGTATAAAAAAGAGTGATAACACCATTCAATTATTAGGAATATCTATTTATATAACAAATGTTATGCAAGAAGTTCTAACTGCAGAACAAGTTCATGAGTTTTACTCCTTGCGCTGGCAGGTGGAAATAATTTTTAAAACGTGGAAATCCATATTTCATATACATGACGTAAAACAAGTTAAAATAGAACGATTTCAATGCCAGCTTTATGGAAAACTTATTTTGTTAATGCTAAGCTCCACTATAATGTTCAAAATGAGAGCCTTAGTTATACAAAATAAAAGGTTTGAAGCTAGTGAAATGAAAACTTCTGAGATAGTCCATGAATATATTGATTTTCTATACTTTGAGCTTATAAAATTTCCTAGTGAAACTTTCAATATATTAAAGTTAATGTTTGAAAACGTAGTTAAGAATGGACTTAAATCGCATAAGAAGCACAAGAAAACTGTTTTTGATATTCTAGGAGTTTGCTATAAACGAACATCAGCTAAAGTTAAATTTGCAGCATAAAACAAATTAATAAAACTGTAAAATTTCCACTGTATAAGTGCTTCTTTTTGTGTACACTAAAATTATTTGAATACTTATAAACACCATTGAAACTCATAAAAATAAATGTAACTATTCAGCTACTATTTTGTATAAAATATATGTGTGCTCAAAAAACGTACTACCCTCAAATATTTTGTGTATTTGAGGGTAGTATGATGATATTAATTTTCTGCACACTAAAAAGAGGTGATTACACCTCTTTTATCGGAGCTTTTAAATCTAAAGTTGGGTCTATTGGATTTGCTGTAAATACTGATTTTATACAGTCTAAAGCATTATTACCTTGTTTTCTTACAGTAGATACATATCCCCTAATTCTAGTGAAAGCATTTGCTCCTGCTGGACTTCTAAAAGTTCCAGAAATTTTTTGTTTCACCTTAGCCATGCGTAAATCTCGTTCCGCTTGGTTATTGTCAAAGGGAATATCAAAATCATACATGAAAGCAAGAACTTGATTTTTATATCCACATAATCTATTAAGTAAATTAAGACTTACACTCCTTTTAACCTTCTTCTGAGAGTATAATTCAATATTTTTAGAATAGTCTTCATCAAAACCAGCGTTAAGTATTTTATCATACTTTGCTTCAAAATCTTGAAGTCTATTTATAGGTAAAGCATGATAATTGTTGAAGATTAAGTCTACTTCACGCTTAATTTCAATTAACAAATCTTTCATTGGCGTTGCCCATTCTTGATTTTGTAGCTCGGTTATAGCATTAAGTTCCCTTAATATATGAGCATTGCATAGAGCATGACTACAGTTGGTGTATTTATTATATGTTTTAAAACCATCATGTACTGCCGTACCAGTGAATTTTGAGAGTATTCCAATTTCATCAGTTGCTTCTTTACCTCGTTTTTCATGACATGCATAGAAAGTAAGGTTTCCATTTGAAGCAACGTGAAGCCATTTACGCTTTTTCTCTACATACATACCAGTCTCATCAAAGTGAACAGCACCAGTAGATGAGATAATACTATTTTTAATATTATCCTCTATAGGCCGTAATTTTCCATAACAGCTTTCATTAAATGTAACTATACTTCCTTGGCTCAGATGATGGTTAAATAAATCTTCAATAAGTTCAGCACTTCTTTTATATGGAATTAGCTGATATTGTGTTAAATAAACAGCTATAGCCTTTAACTTTTCACCATATTGAACTGTATTTATAATCCCATCAGGGAACCTAGCGGTATTTTTACATTTGCATTGTGGACATATTTTTACTTCTGCTCTATGCTCTGTAGTTTTAGCTTTTATTTCAGGTATATCTATAACTTGGCGAACAATATATCTTTCAAGCGATGTATCTTTTAAAGATGCTCCGCATTCAATACATTTTTCTAGACTATGAATTTTAATTTCATCAGGATTGTCATTTATACTCAAGGTTGACCCTTCATGACCTTCCTGACCGCCAGGTCGTTTACCTGATTTAGTCCTTAAACTCTTAGTTTTCTTTTGAATCCATCTGATGATGGTGGCTTACTGCTGTTATTACTATTTTTATTTATTTGACTTTCTAATGACTTAACACGCCCGTTTAAAGCCATATTATCATTAGAAAGTGATTCTACTTGAGAATTTAGTGTATTAATTTCATTTGATAATTTGTTAATAGCACTTATAACTTGAGATATACCTTGGTTGTAAATCTCAGTAATATGGCTTTCAGTCACGATGTGTCACCACCTTATCATTAGTTTTTGCAAGATAGGATTTATATTACCAAAAATCAATGATAAATGGAAGAGTTTTTTTCAATAAATTAATAATAGCACTAAATGAAATTTATTTTAATAGCTGAATAGTTACAAATAAATATCTATTGTAAAAATATAGCATTTGATGTGAACATAAAATCATTCAATATTGCTTAGCTTGATGGCTATGGGGTCCTTACGCTGAGTTGGCGGTCGGCAATATTGAGCAGATTGTCGTTGAGCATCCTGCCGTAAAAGCTTTTATTAACAATTTCATAGGAGCTTTCGGAGACTTCGACAGTTTCTTGAAAACCGAGCTGATAACGAATATGGCAAGTCTCAATATTTCAAAAGAAGAGGTTGTTTTGAGTACTGACATTTTTGCTCGCCTTGCTTCCATTCCCATTATTAACAGATATGAAGCATATCAATTGCTTGATGACGAGTGGGCAAAAATATCTGTTGACCTTGAAGTAATTCAGACAGAGGGCTTTAACGCAGTTAAAAAGGTTGATCCCAACATGGTAATTAAGAAGAAGAACGGCAAAGATGAAGAGGTACAGGATGGTTGGGTCGGTCATGTTATTCAGTTTGAACTAGTTCAGCGGACACTACTTTCGGCCGAATATGAAGCTCTTAAGCAAAACGAGGGCCGTCTTGCCGAAATCTCCTCTGAATATGATGAAATGCTCGACTCACTTTCCGAAGAAGAAAAGAATTCAAGCGTGACAAACTACTCCAACGATTCGTTTGGAGCAAAAGAAGTCGGTGATAAACTCAAAGAAATCTATACAGATGTGGACACAACGGAAATTAAGGCTCTTAATGTTTATATAGCACTTTCCAAGAAAGCTGACAAACTTACCTTTATCAGCGAAAACGACGATGTTGTATGGTCCAATATGGAAGCAGGCAATGATGGCACATATGCTAAAAATGCAGTAAATGCATATTTAGCAGAGCTTCAATCCGCTTTTAAATTCCCGGAAGAAGCTTTTGAAGCAAAAATTATGAAAGTAAGCAAGCTGATGACAGAAGAAAAAGAAATAAAAACACAGTTAAAAACGGCTACCACTGCATTGCATATGAAAACAAAGGAAACCATTGAATCGCTTTCCGACGAACAAACGTTTGAACTGCTTGAGCAAAAATGGATTCTTCCGCTTACGGAGAGTATTGAGCAACTTCCCAATTTGGTAATTCATGTGCTAGTAGACAAGGTCAAAACCCTTTCTAAAAAATATGCTGTCATATACTCTGCGGTCGAATCGGAGATACAGGAATCGGAATCTACTCTCTCGGCGCTCATTGATGAATTCGTCGGCAACGAGTATGATATGAAAGGTCTCAGCGAGTTCCAGGCGCTGTTAAAAGGTGAATGATATGGCTGGAAAAGATAAAAAACCAGAGATTCGCTTCACTGGATTCACCGATGATTGGGAACAGCGTAAGCTATCTGATATATCAGATAAAGTTATAGAAAAGAATGCAGCTCTGCAATTTACAGAAACTTTTACAAACTCCGCAGAGTTCGGGATTATCAGCCAACGAGATTTTTTTGACCACGACATATCAAATATTGAAAACTTGGAAGGCTATTATGTAGTTAAAAATGAGGATTTCGTTTACAATCCTCGAATTTCAAATTTCGCTCCTGTTGGACCAATTAATCGTAACAAACTAGGCAGGAATGGTGTAGTGTCGCCACTTTATACTGTTTTTAGAACTCACGACATAGATAATACCTTTCTTGAACAGTATTTCAAAAGCAGATATTGGCATTCTTTTATGAAACTGAATGGTGATTCAGGTGCTCGTTCAGACCGATTTTCAATTAAGGACTCTGTGTTTATAGAAATGCCAATACCATATCCGGATTTTAAAGAGCAGTTGAAAATTGGAGAATTCTTGACCAACCTCAACAACTTAATCACCCTTCATCAGCGTAAGTATGACAAGCTGGTAATAGTCAAAAAAGCTATGCTCGAAAAAATGTTTCCTAAAGATGGAGCCAATGTTCCGGAAATTCGTTTCAAGGGATTTACTGGAGTATGGGAGCAGAACAAGCTTAATCATTATATTGAAACATCCAATGAAAAGAATGTATCTAATAGTTTTACTAAAGATGATGTGCTTTCTGTATCAGGAAGCTTTGGGATAGTAAATCAAATTGAATTTCAGGGGCGCAGTTTTGCAGGTGTTTCTGTTTCAAATTATGGAATAGTAAATATCGGAGATATTGTATATACAAAGTCTCCACTAAAAGCAAATCCTTATGGAATCATCAAGACAAACAAAGGCAAAGCCGGCATAGTGTCAACGCTATATGCTATTTATAATCCCAATAAGATGACAAATTCAAATTTTGTCCAATATTATTTTGAGTCGGACTATCGTTTGAATAGATACCTAAAACCGTTAGTGAATAAAGGTGCAAAAAACGATATGAAGGTCAGCGATGATAATGCACTATTAGGTTTAGTGATACTTCCGAGTTATGATGAGCAGACAAAAATTGCCGGTTTATTTGAGCATCTTGACAACCTTATCACCCTTTATCAGTGTGATATAGAAAAGTTGGAAAATTTCAAGCAATCCATGCTAAAAAAAATATTTATTTAAGAGGTGTGAAGACGCAATGATATTTGACAAAGAATTAGATTTTGAAGAAGCCTTGATTGAGTCACTTTCTCATAAAGGCTGGGAACCTAAGGTTCTGAAATATTCCTCTGAAGAAGATCTGTTAAAAAACTGGGCGCATATTCTTTTTGAAAACAACAGAGATATCGATCGTTTGAATGATTACCCTCTGACAAGCGGCGAGATGCAACAGATTATGGAGCAGATCACCGCACTTCGGACGCCTTTGAAATTAAACGGCTTTATCAACGGTAGAACTGTGGCCTTAATCCGTGATAATTCCAATGACGCTCTTCACTTTGGGAAAGAGGTCAGCATCAAAATTTATGACCGCCGAGAAATTGCTGCTGGACAAAGCCGTTATCAAATCGCACAGCAACCAAAATTTAAGAGCAAGTCCAAAATACTAAATGACCGTCGCGGTGATTTAATGCTTTTGATCAATGGGATGCCGGTTATTCACATTGAGCTGAAGCGCAGTGGCGTTTCGGTCAGCCAGGCATATCATCAGATAGAAAAATATTCCGATGAAGCAATCTTCAACGGAATATTTGCACTGATTCAGATTTTTGTTGCTATGGAACCAACAGAAACAGTTTATTTTGCCAATCCTGGAATTGACGGAATATTCAATAAGGATTTCTATTTTCATTGGGCTGATTATAATAATGAGCCAGTTAATGACTGGAAAAAAGTTGCGTCTTCGCTGCTCTCCATTCCGATGGCACATCAGCTTATCGGCTTTTACACCATAGCAGATGATACCGATGGTGTTTTGAAAGTCATGCGCAGCTATCAATACTACGCAGCAAATGCCATTTCTGACCGTGTTTCTAAAATCAAATGGGATGGTCGGGACAGGCTTGGCGGATATATTTGGCATACTACAGGGTCAGGTAAGACTATGACAAGTTTCAAGTCTGCGCAGCTTATTGCAAACTCAAAAGATGCCGATAAGGTTATTTTTCTGATGGACAGAATTGAACTCGGAACGCAATCCCTGAACGAATATCGTGGTTTTGCAGATGAAAATGAGTCCGTTCAGGCAACAGAAGACACCTTTACTTTAATTTCAAAATTAAAGAGCGATAACCCTGCAAACACGCTTATAGTCACTTCTATCCAGAAAATGAGCAATATCAAAGACGAAGAGGACGGCGCAAATGCTCATGATATTGAGATGATGACTTCTAACAGAATCGTCTTTATTGTCGATGAAGCACATCGCTCTACCTTTGGTGACATGCTTAGAGATATAAAGAACTCTTTCCCATTTGCTGTTTTCTTTGGATTTACAGGAACGCCGATTCAAGATGAAAACCAAAAGAAAATGAACACCACATCGACCATTTTCGGTGATGAGCTGCACAGATACAGCATTGCTGATGGAATACATGATAAGAATGTCCTTGGATTTGATCCTTACAAAGTGTTAACTTACAGAGATAAGGATGTTCGGCAGGCTGTTGCTCTGGAGCAGGCAAAAGCAGCTACCGTCGAAGATGCTCTTGCTGATCCTAAAAAGAGCGAAGTCTTTTATAGATATATGGATTCTTCTCAAGTAAAAATGGCGGGCTTTATCGATGCTGATGGAAAGTATGTCAGAGGTATAGAGGACTATTTACCGAAGTCGCAATATCAAACTGAAGATCATGAAAATATTGTTGTTCGGGACATCGCTGATAACTGGTTGACATTAAGTCATAATAGTAAGTTCCATGCGATCTTTGCTACAAGCAGCATTCCGGAGGCAATCTGTTATTATAGGATAATAAAAAAAGCTATGCCCACGTTGAAGGTCACCTGTATTTTTGACCCGAGCATAGACAATAACGGCGGAGTAGCTTTTAAAGAAGATGGTCTTGTTGAAATAATCGAGGATTACAACGCGAGATATGAACAGGAATTTAGTCTGAAGAGCTACGATAAGCTGAAAAAGGACATTGCTGCGAGGCTAGCACACGAAAAACCATATCAATTGATAGAAAGAACAACGGAAAAGCAACTTGACCTTCTGATTGTAGTCGACCAGATGCTTACGGGCTTCGATTCTAAGTGGATTAACACGCTTTATATGGATAAGAGACTTCGGTATGAAAATATAATCCAGGCTTTCTCCCGTACAAATCGTTTGTTTGGTCCGGAAAAGCCCTTTGGCACCATACGATACTATAGGTATCCGCATACAATGGAGCAAAACATCGAAAAAGCTGTGAAGCTCTATTCAGGTGATAGGCCTATTGGACTATTTGTAGAAAAGCTTGAGTACAATCTAAACAAGCTGAATGCAATATTTGATGACATCAGTGAGCTGTTTACCCGTTCCGGAATTCCGAGCTTTGAAAAGTTGCCTGATGACCGTTCGGAGCGCGGAAAGTTTTCATCTCTCTTCAAATCATTCAACGACTATCTGGAAGCAGCAAAAATTCAAGGTTTTGCATGGAACCAGTCAACGTACGAATTCAGCCATGGCAGTGGTAAGTCTAAGACTAAAATCAACATGAAACTGGATGAAAACACCTATTTGGTTCTGGCAATGCGTTATAAAGAACTGTTCGGCGGTAACGGTGTTGCTGGCGGCGACGATATTCCTTTCGAGATTGTTGGTTATTTAACCGAGATTAATACCGGGAAAATCGACTCGGACTATATGAACTCGCGCTTTGAAAAATTTCTGAAAATCCTTACACAAGATGATGTAGATGAAGCTGAAATGCGGAAAACGCTAGATGATTTGCATAAGTCTTTTGCTATTTTAACTCAGGAAGAACAAAAGCATGCAAATATCTTCCTTCACGATTTAGAAAGCGGAAATGCCAGAATGGAAAGCGGTAAAACTTTTAGGGATTACATCACTGAATATCAATCCAAGGCAAAGAATGATCAGATCCAACGTATTACACGATTCTTGGGGGTAGATGAAAAGAAGCTCCGAAACCTTATTGCTGCAAATGTAACTGAGGCAAGCATCAATGAATACGGTCGATTCGATGATTTGAAGGCTTCCATAGATAAAGCAAAGGCAAAGGAATATTTTGAAAAACTGGAAAACGCAAAGATACCACCATTTAAGATCAACATAAGAGTACACAATTTGCTTCAGAAATTCATTCTTAAAGGTGGATTCGATATCGAAGATCTGAAAGAATAAAGGGGGGGATCAGTAATAAAATAAGATGATACATCCTCATCAAAATAAGCTCCAATACCAATAGCAGCCAGAAGATATAAAGGATTTAGATAAATATGAACTTGTATTTATGGAGCTTTATCTAAAAGGTTGGTTTGAAGCTTCTTTACCAACAAAATATTCGAAATAATCTAAATGTATAATTCAGTAGTCTTTCGTCTACCGTAGAAATCAAGTGGATCTTAATTTTTAAAATAAATTTTATTTTGCAAGGTAAATTTCAAGCTTTCTGCATATTTAATTAGTGGAGGTGATAAAAATGGATAAAATATTAAAAAAAACTATAATAACTGCTAAGAAATTGCAAAGAAAAGGTATTATATATTGATAACAGCATTAAGTAGGAGCACAAGTTAATCATAAAATTGTTGCTAAAATTGTGGAAGATTTAAAGATATTTTTGGATGAAAAAAGATATAAAACACTTTATTTATGCTATCAAATTAAAATATCCCAAAAGCTCTGAGAGTAATATATCGGAGCTTTTTACTTTTTTCTACAAATTTTGAAGGATAATCGTTGATATTTGTTGAATGATATTAGATAGAATGTTTTATATGTATGAATAGACCTAGATTACATTATGCCTATAATGGCAAGAAGTACCATCTCATAGTGATTTTATTGAAGGAGGTTATGACTGAGATTGTTATTGTATCGAATAGTGATAAATCAATTCAATGATTTAGTAAGGAGTAATTTATGTATATTAATGTTGCGATTATAGAAAAACTTGAATATAATGGAACACTTAAGAGTATTGAACTTAAGTCATCTCGAAAAGTCAGGGAGTTAGTGGTGGCTTTTGTTGATGAATATCAAGACCCTCGTAGTGGACCATTTCATTTTATGGAAATAAAATATGAGGATGAGTATAATAAAAAAATGAAACAAGCAAAATCAAGGAGGCTTGGTGCTGGTTTTTTTACTAAGGAAGGAAATGAGTATGTATTTAAAACTCAATGGGCAGGTATTCCTACAAAGCGGTTGGAATTATCGTATTATGCATTAATGTTACCGAATTACGCTATTCCAATTTCAGTTAATATATATGATCCATTATCAAATAATACACAATATAAACGTTCGGTTAAAAGAGATGATTTTAATAAATGTTTTATAATCTATATTGAATGTAAATCTAGTAAGGGTGTTTTTAATTTTAATCTAGAATGCTCATTTATTGTTGATAATAAAAGGTTTTATTGCCATGAGTACATTGATGAAAAGACTGAAAGGTATTATGGGGATGTAGAACTACCAGATGAATATGAAAAAGAGATTAATATAAAGACTGTATCCCTAGCAGACTCGAAAGTGGATAAAAATAATATTACTAATACAAGAACAATTAGCTTAGAGGAGGACAAACTAATGAACAATACAGTACAATACATTTCACCTAAGGAGGTTGAAATTCTAAAAAATAAAGTTAAGACCATCATAATGACAGCTACAGATATTGAAAAAGAAACAGTATTTAAATATTTACAACCACTTCCGGAATGTGAAGCGTTAAAGGTTGATACTACTACAAAGCAAACAT
Organism: uncultured Clostridiaceae bacterium; assembly: GCA_963725425.1. Lineage (GTDB taxonomy): Bacteria > Bacillota > Clostridia > Clostridiales > Clostridiaceae > Clostridium_I. The sequence goes on along the minus strand of CAVRYJ010000011.1, from coordinate 32,368 downwards.
ATACAATAGGAGTATTGGGGAAATATCCAGTTATACATGTTCAAACCAATATGGGTTCCACTTCCTCTGACGGTTCTATACTAACAACAAAGGATGTTTTAGATTACTGGAAACCTAAAGCTATTATTATGCCCGGAATTTGTTTTGGAAAAGATATGCAAAAGCAAAAGATTGGAGATATATTAATTTCAGAATTCATTGTTGAATATGATAATTCAAAGATTAAGAATGGCCATGAGATACCAAGAGGTTCAATTGTAAGGAGTGGTTTAACACTTTTCAATCGATTTAAAAATTGTATTGGATGGAAATATTTACTAGAAGATGGTTCAGAAGCACGCATAATTAATGGTAGGTTGCTTTCTGGTTCAAAATTAGTTGATGACAAAGAATTCAAAAGACATTTGTTTGAGCTTTTTCCTGAAGCTATTGGTGGCGAGATGGAAGGTTCAGGTGTATATGCTGCTTCTTTTCATGAGAGTTTTAATGAGTGGATTTTAGTAAAAGGTATTTGTGATTGGGCTGAAAATAAGGAATCGGAAGATAAGGATAAAAATCAGAGAATTGCGGTAGAAGCCGCAGTATCTTTATGCCATCATGTGTTGTTAAATCCATATGCACTGAAAGCCTTAGATGTAGAGTCGATTAATGATATTAACTTGAAAGAAACGACAAGTAAAGTCAGTGAAGAGGCTCCACAAGCAAAAAATACAACAATTTTTAATGGTCCTGTATATGGAGCTATAAACACAGGGAGTGGCAATATACATGAAAAGTGAAAAACTCTATTTTTAATAAAAAAGCTTATGGGTTGGGGTGTATTTTGATGACAAATGATGAGAATAATGTAATGAATAAAGCCGAATTTAATGGACCTTCATATGGTCCAATAAACACTGGTAGTGGAACCCAAATTAACTATCACTATATGAGCAACGGTTATAAATCAAGTTTATTTAATAATTTGCCTCCTAAGAATCTTCTTTTTACGGGACGAAATGATATCTTAAAAGATATTCAAAAGGGGCTCGAAGAATCTGCAATATTTATAATAAATGGGATACCTGGAATTGGAAAGACACAAATAGCCAAGCAATATGCTTATCATTCTGAAGAAAAGTATAATAAGATTTATTGGTTTAATGTCAAAGATAAATCAGGATTAACTAGGGAATATTTAGCTTTGGCATCATGTTTGAATTTATGTTTGACTCAAGATGAGTCAATAATAATTGAAAAATTAAAAAATTTTTTTGAATCAGAAGATAAAAATTTAATAATTTATGATAATGCTGATCAAATTGATTTAAGTGAATTGAAGAAGTTTTTTCCTAGAAAGGGTAATGAAATTATAGTAACAACTAAGAATCTAAATTGGGATTTGGAGAAAATTAGCTATAAAAAAATAAGTAATTTTACAGAGTTTGAAGCTAAAGAGTTTTTATTAAGCAACTCGAGCCATAGACATATGGAAAACGATGATGAACAGAATTGTCTTATTTTAATTAATGAGTTAATGTATTATCCTTTAGCATTGGAGCAGGCAAGAGCTTATATAAATAAGAAAAAGATCTCATTTGCGAAATATTTAAGTTTATTTAAAGAGTATAGATTTAAGCTTATGGGGAAAGAAGCACTCGATTACAACAAGACTGTAGTAACTACTTTTAGAATATCTTTTGATAAGATAGCTGAAAAAAATGATAGAAGTATTCAACTGTTAGGATTATGCTCATTTTTAAATAATGATAATATACCGATAAATGAACTGTTTTTAAATAAAAAATTTGACGTAATTGAATTAGATGATTTACTTGAAAACTTAATGAGTTATTCATTAATAGACATAAAGAATGGATTTGCTAACATTCATGGAATTGTTCAAGAAATTATGAGAATGGAAATTGAAGAAAAAAAAGAAACAGAAAAGTATGTAATAGAAGTTTCAAAAGTTATTCTAGATTCATTTCCGGACGAAATTAGAACACAAGATAATATTAATTCTGCGGTTCAGATTATTGATCATGCAATAACAGTTCATAAGTATCTAAATTCGTTCGAATGTTGTAAAGAATTGAAAGCAGAAGTTGCAAAAGTAGTGGGGATAACATTGTATGCTTTTGGAGAATTGTCAAATGCGTTAACATATTTTTTAGATTACATAGAAATGCTATAAAAATATATATGTGGATAAAAACGAACAATATGGTATAGTGTGTGAAAGACTTGGACTTACTTATCATCGTATTGGAGAGTCAAAAAAGCATTGGAAATTTTATTTCATGCTAAAGATAGTCTAGAGAATTCAATTTATATTAATTGTTTGGGTAATATTTTAAGAAGTATTGGAATTATTTATAAAGATATTGGTGAGATAGATTTGGCTTTAGATTATCATAAAAAGGCACTTCGTATAGCGAGGGATTCAAATGATATACTACTAATAATCAACCAGTTATTAAATGTAGGCAATATCTACAGAAAGAAAGAAGATTATCAGAAAGCTGAATTAAAATATGATGAAGCAGAACAATTTTTTGATGAGATGGAAGCTCCTACCTTGCTTGCAAAATTATATGGCAATAAAGGGTTTATGTTTAGGCAAGTAGGAAGAAATGAAGATGCTCTAGAATACTTAAAAAAAGCCCTGAAAATTTTTAAAGGTATGCATGATGAGAGCTCTATAGCTAGTACACTAGATCATATTGGAAGTGTTTTTATTGCATTAGGGGTTGAGAAGAGTGATATTGAAGAATTAAAAAAATCTCTTAAATATTATAATGAGGCTTTAGAACTTTGCGTAAGAAATGAAAATAAGTGGGGTGAAGCAAATACTTTGCTGAATATTGGGGAATATTATTATTATGTAAACAATAAGGAAGCGGCTATAGAAAATATTCAAAAAGCTAAAATGCTTAGTGAAAAAATAGGTTATGCCGAAGTTAAAGAGAGGGCCATTTCTATTCTTCAGGATATATTGTAGATAAATATAGAACATAACGGGAATCAAAGTCAAAGTAGCTCTAGGTGAGATTAGGCTTGCTAAAATAAATAACAAGTCAATTTACACTTCATTTGAATTTTCGCTTTAATAGTTGAAGTATAAATCTGGATTAGATTTATATTAATAGTTGTCAAATTATAAGCAAGGAGATGACATTAATCATCTGCTAAGACCAACCCCAAGGGGAAGAATCAGCTTCAAATCTGTAAAATATGTATTGTATCGATTGCATTTTCTAGTTATCCAACTTCGAATTAGGCTAATTAGCTGTAGATAAATAGTAATTTCGAAGTGAGGAAATATACATGATTTTAGAAACACAGCGTTTAATATTAAGGCAGATGGAACAAGCGGATTATTCAGATTTGGCAGAAATGTTGCAAAATCCGCTTGTTATGTATGCCTATGAACATGATTTTACGGATAAAGATGTGCAGGAATGGCTTGACCGTCAAAGAATGCGTTATAACAAATATGGATTTGGATTGTGGTCAATTATACTGAAAGAAACAGTTCAAATGATAGGTCAGGCAGGTTTGACAATGCAACCTTATAAAGATGAAGAAGTGCTGGAAATTGGGTATCTATTAAAACAGGAATACTGGCATTTGGGATATGCCAGAGAAGCTGCAATAGCTTGTAAAAACTATGCTTTTCGACGGCTTAATAAAAGTAAAGTCTATTCTATTATAAAGGCAGATAACTGTTATTCCATAAAAGTTGCTGAGAGCCATGGAATGACAAAAGAAGCTGAATTCATTACAAAATATTACAACGGAAATATGTTGCATTATCTTTATTCTGTACAGAGATAAATTCCAATTTAATAAAGAGAATAGTAATTTATAAGGAGTGAGATGTTATGAGTAAATATAATGATCTATGGGAATACATTCAAAAGAATGACAGTCCATCAATGCAACTATCCTTTGCTGAAATACATGATGTCGCAGGAATTGAGATAGACCATTCTTTTTTGAACTACAAAAAGTAATTATCACAATACGGGTATGAAGTTGGCAAGATTTCGCTTAAAGAAAAGACTGTAATTTTCAATAAGATTGTTTAAGACATATAAATTACAATTTGTCTGATTGAAAAAACTAGAATAATAGGTGGTTTAGTCTATGCATATTTTAAAAAATTTGTGACATTATCCGTATATGGGATCTAGATAATAGCTATATTTGTCAACTACCCATTATACATATAATCAGAAGTTTAATAGTAACTAATTTATTATTCGGGAAAAATAGCCTATTCATAGTTTCTTAATTTTGCAAATTCATGTTAAATCTAAAATATTGGAAATGGCTATTCATAAGGGGTTGACGCATTTTTAAAACCATATAAATTCAACTCTCTGGAATCTGATGGTCGAGGGTTCCACTGTATAAATCCATGAATTTTTAAGTGTCTTAAATTATACTATCATAATCGTTCCGTACAAATTACCTTTGTGCCATATAAAAATGTGCCTATCTTCATCCAACTCGCTTAATTTTAATAACATAATAATTTGCCCCCAAAAGACACCATTACAGCAACTTGACATACGAACGTATGTTCACTATAATATTACCTAAGATTACAAATTAAGGGGTGATTTTATGAATAATATTATAGGATTAACTAAAAGACAAGAAGAAGTTTTTAAAGCTATATCATCATATGCAGAAGAACATAACTACGCTCCAACTATAAGAGAGTTATGTAATATTATCGGAGTAAGTTCAACTTCAACAGTGTATAATCTTGTAAAACAATTAAGGGACAAGGGGTATATAAAAAATATAGCTGGATGTCCTAGGACTATTTATATATTAAAAGATTTAACTAATGAATAGGAGATGTTGTTGTAATGGAGCGTAGGGAAGATTATTATTTATTTTCACACTATATTTTACCATATAATGTATTCAGACTTAAGGGCATGATGATAAGGAATATTTTAAATGATAAATTGTGTGAAAACTTAATAAGGCCGTGGAATATTATAGAAACAGAAAGTGGTGTTAATAGTCAGTCTCCTAATTTTGAGATGAATGTAAAGGATATGGAAAATGGTAAATCATTAATTATTATCAAGATGCCTGAAGCTAAATAAGCTCAAGAAACACATTTTATTGGTATTACATATGATGAGAATTTTGATGATATTAGATATTTTGTATTTGAAATGTCTGCTAATCTTTATGGACAAAGTGGTTTCTTTTTATGTGAATGGTCTAAAGAATTGAATCATATCAATCACAAATTTTATAATAATTTATTAAATGCATTAATAGAAGCATATTAATAGATCATACACTAAAAAATAGGAGCTCTAAAAAGCTCCTATTTTTTTCAATTCTACATACATATTATATGAAAGGTTTATTTTATTATTAAGTAACCTTCCAACACATGAATGGGTAATACCCAATGATTTGGATAATTGCGCATAAGTTAATTTATTTTTAATCTTCCAGGCTTTGATTTTTTCACTGGGATTATTAAAGTATATCTTATAATATTCATGGAAATAATTATAAGGTAGAACAAATAATTTACATAATTTATCTACACTCATGGGTTTGGGCATGACGTTATGGACTTCCCAACCTTCTATTGTGCTACAATGCATATTTAATAAATCTGCAAGATCTTCTTGTCTTAAGTTATGGGTATATCTTAATTTGATGATTTTATCAGCAATAGTTGTCTCTGGTAATTCTTTATACAGTTCTTTATATAGGTAGAAAACTTTACTTGTAAAAATTTTCCTAATTGTCGCACTTTGGTATAGTGAGCTGGCGCGAATTTTGCAAGTTCACCTGAACGTGTACTAATTCATTGCCTTGATCCGGTTTTTGTATGCCAAAAGGTGGCATATACTAACATTGGAGAAGTTGTTAACATACAGGACGTTGTAAAGAATACAATAACGGGTGTAAAAGGGATTGGAGGGGTTCAAACACGAGGTAAGTGTAGAGAAGGTTATCCAAGGTCTATATTCGTTAGATAAGTAAAGCCTCAAGTCTATATTTGCCGTGAGGTTTATTTCATTTAATATCTATGGGTTTACTTACAACTATAAATGATAAAATTTGAATGAAAATTTTTATAGCACATATGATAAAACTTAGAATTAAAGCAAAAAAGAATATGGAAGTAAAGAAAAGCAATTTGGATGATAATATGTGAATTGCTTTTTTATTTTTTACTGGAGAATTTAAGTACAGCCCGCTTAGTGGATTTTGCTACTACTTTGTTAACCCAGAAGCGACCTATTCTTTTGCGTATTGGTAGCATCTATGTTTAAAACCTGAATTTGACGCAATAAATGGCGAAAATAAAAAAACTTTTGTTCCCGTAGGGTTAAATCATAATTGCAAACTATTAGTCTAAAAACAAATTTATATATTTACCAAAGAAGTATATCAAACTTTTTAAATATTGTAATAGGGTGGATATTATAAAATATAGCTCCAAAATTGCCTGCACAGTTATCTATATTCTTTTGTACTATTATTTGCTTTATCCATTTCCTTTTTAGTAAAACTATTATTGAACTACAAGATATTTAGTGTGAAAATAAAATTTTATAATATAACTTATTTAGAATTAAAAAATAAAAATTCCAGTGCACAAAATATCTATACTAAACGATTATACGATCAATTTGAATTTGTCTCCAATACAGAGCTGTTGACAAAGGTTTGTAATTGTATTGTCAGGATCATGAATAACACTGTCAATGCGAAGAAGCGGGTAGCCCTTGGAGATTTCCAAAGTCTTGGCTTCTTTTGCTGAGGCAAAAGTTATATCAATTATTTTTGAAGAATGTTCTAAAGTGATGTTATACTTTCCCTTTAAAATTTCATATAAGGAAGAATCACTAAGATTTTCACTGAATAAGAAAGAGAATGATTCTGGAAATTTATTGTATTCCAGAAGTACTGGCTTGGAGTCAGCGTAACGAATTCGTTCAACCACAACGATTTTTTCATCCGGGTTAAGATTCATGAGTTCACTTTCTTTAGCGGTAGGTTCTTCAAGCGCTATTTTTATAGTTTTTGCACCTGGGGTAACTCCCATGAGTTTACACAACTCTGTGAAACTGATTACACCAGTAGAAATACCTCTTTGAAATTTCTTTTCAGCGACAAAAGTGCCTTTCCCGGATTTTCGTTCCAGATAGCCAAGCTCAGCAAGTTCAGCAAGTGCTTTACGTACAGTAACTCTGCTTACATTGTATTGTTGACTTAATTCATTTTCTGTTGGAATTCGGTTTCCAGCAGGCCGTTCTCCGCTTTCGATTTCTTTGCGTAAATTCTCTTCAAGCTGCTGATAAAGCGGTGTTGCAATTGTATTATCTAATTCCATATAAAAACACCTTTCCTTAACTATTATAATAAAATTGTTAAATGTATTAGTCAATACATTATAATACATTTAACTACAAATGTATATAAAAATATTTTTTTAATTGAAATAATAGATTTAGGGTTGACATAAGTATTATAATGTATTATATTATTGTTGCCGCAAGTTAATACATTACAAACAAAGGGAGGAAAACAATGACATACAAAAGTACAGACATTAAATCTATTGTTACTGAAATCTTAGAAGAAAAGAAGGAAACGGGTGGTATTAAATCTATTTACTTCGTAGGATGTGGAGGATCTTTAGGAGCCCTTTACCCAGCAAAAATTTTTATGGAGAAAGAAAGAACAACTATCAAATCTGCATGGATTAGCAGTAATGAATTCGTTCAAAGCACACCAAAAGATTTTGGTGAGAATTCACTTATTGTCCTCGCTTGTCACAAAGGTAATACACCTGAAACAATTGCAGCAGCAAAGCTTGGAAAAAAGATGGGAGCTACAGTAATTATTTTAACTTGGCTTGAAGAGTCAGAGATTATCGAATTTGCTGATTACGTTGTATTATACTCATTTGATGCAAGCCCAGACCATCTTGCGGGTGACATTGATTATTCTGGTGAAAAAACACTGTGTGCACTTTATGTTGCAGTGGAACTTCTTGCACAGTCAGAAGAAGGCTATGATAATTACGACAAATTTTACGAAGGCGCTGGAATGATTACAAATATCATACGTAATGCACGTGCCCACGTGGAAGAACGTGCAGTTGCATTTGCAAAAAAGTACAAAGATGATACTGTTATCTATACAATGGGAAGCGGGGCAAGTTATGGCGCAGCTTATATGGAAAGCATCTGTATCTTTATGGAAATGCAGTGGCTTGATTCTAGTAGCATCCATACAGGAGAATATTTCCACGGACCTTTTGAAATCACAGATACAAATAGGGCATTTATGATTCAGATTTCTGAAGGATCAACACGGACTTTAGATGAAAGAGCTCTTACCTTCCTCAAAAAATACGCAAATCGTATTGAAAGCCTGGATGCAAAGGAACTGGGGCTGTCTACAATCGATGCTTCTGTTGTAGACTACTTCAATCATTCCTTGTTTAACAACGTATATCCAATCTACAATCATAAGCTTGCAACGGAGCGCCAGCATCCCCTTCCAACACGTCGCTATATGTGGAAAGTTGAATATTAATATTAATTCCCTTTGCAGGAAAGTGTTTGTATAGTCTCAGTGGGGAGAGGATTTTCTAGCAATACAAATAGACACAATATAATATTTTGAGTAAATGGGGAATAAAGATTGCTGAGTATTAATGGCTAAAGATGTGCTCACAATCTTTTATGAGAACAAAAAACTAAAAAATCACTGAATTAGAGGAGGGCTCACTATGTTTTGGATTGAATTGATTATTGTCCTTGCAATTATTTTCTTGGGTGTACGTAAAGGGGGAACATTCCTGGCAATGGCCGGTGGTATTGGGATGCTCATTATGACTTTTGTTTTACATGTTAAACCTTCAGATCCACCAATCACTGTCATACTGATCATGATTGCAGTCATTTGTGCAGCATCAACTATGCAGGCATGTGGTGGACTTGATTTCTTAGTTAAGATTGCAGAGAAGATCCTTCGTAAAAATCCCAAGTTAATCACAATCTTAGCGCCAATTGTATCTTACATATTCACATTTATGTGTGGTACTGGACACATTGTATATAGCTTACTCCCAGTAATAAATGAAATTTCTATTGAAACAGGAGTTCGCCCGGAGCGTCCAATTTCAGCTTCTATCGTTTCATCTCAGCAAGCAATTACAGCAAGTCCAGTTTCTGCAGCAACAATTGCTGTTCTTGCTTTTATGGCGAAATCACCTTATAAACAGGTTAATATCTTCACATTGTTACTTGTATGTATTCCAGCAACTTTAATCGGAACTGTTGTAGCTGCATTAGCTGTAATCAAAAAGGGGAAAGAGCTTGAAGATGATCCTGAGTTCCAGGCACGTGTTGCTTCAGGACAGATTGAAGACTTTTCTAAGAAACATCTTGAAGAAAAGAAAACTACAAAAGAAGCTAAACTTTCTGTAGCAATTTTCTTAATTGCTATGTTAGGTATTATATTATTGGGTGCAGTTAAACAGTTTGTTCCTACTTTTGCTGATGGCTCCAAATTACCATTAACTACCGTAATTCAAATCTTCATGTTAGTTGCAGCAGCTGTTATGATTCTTGTAACCAAGCTTGACAGCAACAAAGTACTGGATCAACCAGTTTTCCGTACAGGTATGTTCGCCGTTGTATTAGCATTTGGTCTCTGCTGGTTAGTAAATACATTCATTGGTGATCAGGCTTCTTTCATTACAAAGAATATGTCTGCATTAACAAATCAGTATCCATGGATTTTCATCGTTGCAGTATTTATTGTTGGCGCTATTACAACCAGCCAGGCTTCTACCACAATGATTATGGTTCCAATCGGCATTGCATTAGGACTTCCTGCAAATATTATTGTTGCTGGATGGATTGCTTGTTCTTCAAACTACTTCATTCCTGCTTCAGGACAGTGTGTTGCAGCAATCGCTTTTGACTCCGCTGGAACTACCAAGATTGGTAAATTCGTATTGAACCACAGCTATATGATTCCTGGTTTAGTGTGTACCATAGTATCAGTTGTAGTTGCTATACTTCTTGGAGCAATTATATTCTAAATCCTGGCATGGATGAAAACGAATACAAATGAATTGAAATAAGGAGGATATTATGTGGACACGTGAAATGTTTGGTGGAAGATTACAGATTACCATATGGAAATGGAACCATTAAAGGTGGAAAGGTATTTACAGTTCCGGAAATCTATTGTATTGGAGATGGAACAAAGGTAGCAGGAACACTTACACGCTGGATTAGAGATACTTTCTATCAGAAAGAATTGGAAGATAAAAAAAAGATGGAGTAAATGCCTACGCTATCATGTCAAAAGAAGCCACAGAGATTAAACCTGGTTCGGATGGATTAATGATTCTTCCATACATTTATGGGGAACGGAGTCCCATTTAGGATACATTAGCAAGCGGAGTTTTCTTCGGACTAAAAGTGAATCATAACCGAAAGCACATAAACAGAGCAGGCTTAGAAGCTGTTGGGTATTCAACTTATCAGCATTTAATTTTTTTCGAGGAGATGGGATTACCACCTAAAACGATTATTACAGCAGGTGGCGGAACAAAGAATAAAACCTGGATGCAGATTATCTGTTATATGGCGGTAATGTCAATTAATATACCGAAAACTATGAGTGTTCTTCCTATGGAGACACAATGAAACGGGAGGTTTTGCAATAATGGTAATAGACACACATATACGCCCGGCATTTTATGCACCTATTTGTCAGGACAAAGAAAGGTTTGAACAGCGCTGTGATGAAATGAATTTTCATCTTATGAGCCCTGCTGGAATAGAACTTTTAAAAAAGCAATATGCATTAGCAGATATACAGAAGGTATTCCTGCTTCCAGAGGACTGCTCAGCAGAGACAGGGGCACCTGCGATTTCAAATGATGAGATTGCACAGCTTGTTGCATGTGATTCGGATTTCTTTATTGGTTTTGCATCTGTAGATCCGAGAAATAAGGATGTAGCAGAAAAATTGGAGCATGCATTTACAACATTGAAACTGAAGGGCTTATTTATTAATACAGCCCGTCTTCAGATGTATCCTTATGATGAAAAGCTTATTCCACTGTATGATATCTGTAAAAAGTATCATAAGCCAATTCTTTTTCATGCAGGACTATCATTGGAAAACAATGCATTGGCGAGATATTCTTGTCCAATTGATTTTGAAGAGATTTTTTATAAGTATCCAGAAATCAATATCTGTTTGACACATATGGGATGGCCGTGGGTTCAAGAAACAGCTGCATTGCTCTTAAAATATCAGAATGCTTATGCAAGTACAGGCTTAATGAATTTTGATGGACCATATCAGATATATCACAAGGTATTCAAAGAAGATATGGGAGAACTATGGGTAGAACATAATATTGCAGATAAGATTATGTTTGGATCAGACTCCCCGAGAATCCGGCCAGTGAGAAGTAAGAGAGGCATAGACAGCCTTGGCTTTTCCAATGAAACAATGGAGAAAATCAACTATAAAAATGCACTGAGATTTCTTGGAATGGAGGAATAGATGATGAAGTTCAAATTGAAAGAAGTTGATGTCTGTGCGGACAAAGAGTTTGAGATGATAAAGATTACACAGAGCGTAAGAGATTTTGTTGAAGAAAGTGGCATCGAGAATGGTGTGGTATTCGTAATTACAGAGCATACAACCACAGGCATTACAGTAAACGAAAGTCTTCCATGTGTAGAAAAAGATATCATGGAAACACTCGATAAATTAGCACCTGAAAATGATATATATAATCACAATCATTATCTTCCGACTTATGGAACGATTGGAGGGAATGCGCCAGGACATCTAAAATCACTTTTGACTGGTAATCATTGTGTATTTCCAATTATGGATCGAAAGCTAAAGCTGGGACATGCAGCAGACATATACTTCTGTGAATATGACGGAATAAAAAATCGAAGATATATGATTTATGCAATGGGGGAATAAAAGAATGAAAAGAGCAATTGCAATGAGTGATAATTGCATTGATGTCTATTATAAGCTCGATCGCTATTACCTTACAGGTAACAGTACTGATTTTGTATTAAACTATAAAGATTTAGGCGGAGATGTAACAGAAATGACAATACTCGGCAATGATGTATTCGCTAAGGCATTAGAAGAACGACTAAAGGAGCGTGAGATTCCGCTTCGGATACTAAAAAGAGTAGAGCGGCCAACAGGAATGGCAACGATGGATATTGTAGATGGAGACAAAAAGCATATTCATTTTGAAGGTAATGCAATGGAAGAGATAGAACTTGCTCCAGATGATCTGGTATTTATTAAAAACTTCGATATTGTCTATGCAGAACGCTGGACAAAGGTTGATCGATATATAAAGGATTTAAAACAGCTAGGACAAATTTGGGTGTATGATTTTTCCAAGAGACTGGAACAGGAAAGTAATGATAATATCATACCATATCTGGATTATGCTTTTTTCTCATATGAGAAGGATGATGAATATATCAGAGACTTCATGGAGAAAACAAAAGCAAAGGGTGCGAAAGTTGTAATAGCAATGCTTGGTGAAGATGGAAGTCTTGCATATGATGGAAGCAAATGGTACAAGCAGGAAGCAGAAAAAGTGCTGGTAGTAAATACGGTAGGTGCAGGAGACTCTTTTATTGCAGCATTTACTTATGGAGTAAGTCTCGGAGAAGATATTCCGGAATGCATGTTTCGGGGAAAAACAAGAGCAACTGAAATTATTCAACAGTTTAATCCATATAAATAATAATGTATAAAGCAGAAAAGATTATCTAATAAACACATATACAATAAAGGAGAAAGGAGAAAACAATGGAAAACTGTAAAATCATTGCGATTGGGGATAATGTATGCGACAAATATCTTTCCAGAGGAAAGATGTATCCAGGTGGACAATGTGTGAATACCTGTGTATATGCAACACTCAATGGCACAAAAGCAGCATTTCTGGGAAAATACGGAATCGATGAAGTGGCGCAGTGCGTTCAGGACACATTAAGATCCATTGGCATAGATGATAGTCAAAGCCGTCATTTTGAAGGAGAAAATGGTTTTGCTCTTGTAACATTAAATGACAGTGATCGTGTATTCCTTGGATCAAATAAGGGTGGAATTGCCAAGGAGCATCCATTTGATTTTACGGAAAAAGATTTTGAATATATCAAAGGTTTTCAGTTGATATATTCAAATTTAAACAGTTACATTGAAGAGAACCTTCCAGAACTTAAGGCAACAGGCGTTCCGATTGCTTTTGATTTTTCTACCAGATGGACAGATGAATACCTGGAAAAAGTATGTCCGTATATTACAGTTGCTATCTTATCCTGCGCGCATCTTACAGATGAGAAGCGTGAAGAGGAACTAAAAAAAGTGCAGTCATTCGGAGTATCAGTAGTACTGGGAACAGTTGGGGAGGATGGATCTTATGTTCTTTACAAAGATACTATCTTATTTGCAAATGCCGTACATGCAGATGATGTAATCGATACGATGGGCGCTGGAGATTCTTACTTTGCAACCTTCTTATGTTCACTTTTAGAGTCATCAGAAACAGGAGCAATTGTAGAAGCAGATGACCAGAAAATGAAAGAACGGTTTCAGGACGCAATGAGTAAAGGCGCATCGTTTGCTGCTCGAGTTTGCTCAATGGAAGGTGCTTTTGGCTATGGGATACCAATTGTTGGGAAAATAGAAATATAAGCGTTTTGCTTATAAATAAAAAAAAGGAAAAGAAAGGAAGATAAAAATGAAACCAGATGTTTACGAAAACAATGAGGAAGGAATCCTTTGTGTGTATAAAAATGAGAAATGGCTTGTAAGTATTAAGAATTGGAAGCCAGACAATGACATTGCAGGAATCACTCATTTAGAGATTCATCACTCTACTGATGAGCAGTTCATTCTTGTAGCTGGAAAGGCAATTCTTATTACAACAGAAAGAGAGAAGGATAAGTTTAAAATTGAACTTATCCTTATGGAGCAGGGAAAGGTATATAATGTTCCAAAAGAAGTATGGTTCTATTCAATTACCCAGCAGAATACAAAGATGATGTATGTTCAGGATTCAAATTGTTCTATGGGAAACAGTGACTTTATGGATTTGTCTCCAGAAGAAGTAGAATACATTCAGTATACAGCACGTAAGCTATTTGCAGAATAATAGAGGAGCTCATGAATTAACTATTTGTCTAGGCTTATTTTTATAATTTATAAACAATAATTTGTAAAGGTCTTCGGTTTCAAACGAGCAGTTTCATATACTAAAAAAAATTGATTTAAGAGAATTGTATGCTTTGCCGGATAATCATGTGCTATATTTATATTGTTGAAAAACTTAGAAAATATTATTTGGAAAATCAAATAAACAAAAATGGCATTCTTATTTTAAGGATGTCATTTTTGTTTTGAAAAAAAGTGAGATTAATGAAAAACAAGAATACAGTTTTTCCTTATTTATGTACATGTTTAAGTATATTTACTATAGTATAATTTTTTGTTATATTTATATAAACTAAACAAAAAAGTACCAAAACAATGACTGATGTCCGGGTTTATATTATTATTCGCTTTCAAATAAGTTATCACGGTCTTTATTATAGACAATTTAAAGTACATATAAATCGTTTATACGCACGCGACAGACAAATATTATTCATAATTCGCTCGTTAAATAACTATACTAGAAAAAGAAAAGGAATATCATTGATATAACAATGCATCCGCCATACCTACGATAGTAACATTATAGTTTGATTCTTTAAGATTTATTAAGTATGGAGTTACTGATTTATTCTTATATTGTATGATTTTTACTGATGGTCTTAATGAATAACTGGAATAATTCTCAACGACTATTCCTATTAAATTATTGCTTAAGGTTACACAAGTACCTATTGGGTAACAGGCTATTCTGTCAGAAAAAGGTTTTACCAAATTTGGGTCGAACATAGTACCAGCACCACCCATAATGTACTCTACAGCTTCAGATGGTAAAATGCCTTTTCTATACGGCCTATTGGACACAAGTGCATCATATACATCAGCAATTTCTATTATACGCCCAAAGTATGATATCTTTTTAATGGATAGCCTGTACCATCATATCTTTCATGGTGTTGATATATACCCATAGAAACTTTAGTATGAATATCTAAATATTTTTTTACATATCTATATCCATTTTCAGAATGTAGTTTTATTATTTCAAACTCTTCATAAGTTAATTTCGAAGGTTTATCTAATATTTGTTTAGGTGTATATATTTTACCTATATCATGTAATAAAGAAGCAATACCTAATAAATATAATTGCTTTTTTCTTAATTTAAGAGCTGCACCTAATACCAATGATAATACACAAACATTTACTGAATGATAAAATGTGTATTCATTTGCTGTTATTAGGTCCATCATATTAACAACGATATCCTTATTACATGATATTTCATCAACAATATTTTTCATTAAGCCTTCAATAATTTTAAGTGTTGATTTTATTTCCCTTTCTTTTATATTTGGTTTCATTAAATTTTTTATTGACTTCATTGTTCTCATTTTCAACGCATCACTAATAATTTCCGTTACAGTAATATCTTCAGATAGTTCATCATAAACGTAGATTCCATAGTAACCTAGCCGAATAAGTATTTCTATATATGATAAATTAAGGGCTGTTCCTTTTGTTAAAAGAATTTGCCCATTATCACCATATAATGTTGTACCTAGAACATATCTTCTCTTATATATTTAAGTGGTATATATCTCATTTAACTTCACCTCAGACTATATTATAAATTCATTCACTTGTTAAGACATTTATCAGGTGAAAGAATGTTTTAATGGAAAATATACTTTCATACTTAGATGGGTAGATTATTAACATACTTTATACTTTAATCCTAATTGTATCATAATAATTTGACAATTAGCACAATAAAATGACAAAATACGAGTGTTTACCAATTAGTGAAATATATTATAGTTTTCAAATAAAATTTTCAATAAGCCATATTATATATATTCATAATGTAGCTTATTTTTCTCAAGTATGTTGGATACACCTGAATACGCCTTTTTTGTCATTTATTGCATCAAATTTAGGCTTTAGACAAATATAATCTATTAGGTGGGCTGTACACATTAATAAAATGAATTCCACATATTATACTTATATCGTTATTATGTTGAGTTAAACCGTAGAAACTATAAGGCTATTGGTAGACGATGTTCAAATTGTAAACAGCATAAGAGCTAAAACATCTGCTGATTGGTTTGAATATACATGTTAGCTTATAAGAAATAAAAAATCACCTTAAGCTAAAGAAACCCAAGAAACACCTTTTATTGGTATTATTTATGATGAAAATTTTGATGATATTAGATATTTTGTATTTGAAATATCTGCTAATCTTTATGGGCAAGGTGGTTTCTTTTTATGTGAATGGTCTAAAGAATTGAATCATATCAATCATAAATTTTATAAGAACTTATTAAATGTAGAGGAATTTTATAATGCAGTAATAGAAGCGTATTAATAGATTATACCCTAAAAAAACAGGAACTTTAAAAAGCTCCTGTTTTTTTCAATTCTACATACATATTATATGAAAGGTTAATTTTATTATTAAGTAATCTTCCAACACAGGAATGGGTAATACCTAATAATTTGGATAACTGATCATAGGTTAATTTATTTCTAATCTTCCAAGCTTTGATTTTTTCACCGGGATTATTAAAATATATCTTATAATACTCATGGAAATAATTATAAGGTAGATTGAATAATTTACATAATTTATCTATGCTTATGGGTTTGGGCATGACGCTATGAACTTCCCAACCTTCTATTGTGCTGCAATGCATATTTAATAAATCTGCAAGATCTTCTTGTCTTAAGTTATGGGTATATCTTAATTTGATGATTTTATCAGCAATAGTTGTCTCTGGTAATTCTTTATACAGTTCTTTATATAGGTAGAAAACTTTACTTGTAAAGATTTTCCTAATTGTCGCACTTTGGTATAGTGAGCTGGTGCTAACTATGCTAGTTCCCCAGAACGAGTACTAATTCATTGCCTTGATCCAGTTTTTGTATGCCAAAAAGTGGCGTACACTAATATAAGTGAAGTTGTTAACATACAGGACGTTGTAAAAAATACAATAACGGGTGTAAAAGGAGTTGGAGGGGTTCAAACACGAGGTAAGTGCAGAGAAGGTTATCCAAAGTCTATATTCGTTAGATAAGTAAAGCCTCAAGGCTATATTTGCCGTGAGGTTTATTTTATTTCATATCTATGGGTTTAGTTACAACTATAAATGATAAAACTTGAATACAAATTTTATAGCACATCTTAGACAACTTTCATGGCTTGAGTTGTAACAATAAAAGAACTGAAAACAATATTAAGTTTGTTACTCTCATCATATATCATCTAAATAGTTGCCATCAGGATACAAATATAGTGATAGATTACCTCCATCACTACACGTTAATAAGGTTCGTATTACTGGATAAATAACGTACTTTATAAAAATCAGTTGCTTTTAACCGATTAAAGACATACAACATAAGATTAGTTATGTGTATGTCTTTATTTTTCATTTGAAATTTGTAATAATTATACCTACATTACATATTAAAATGGAACAATTCATCAAGCCAATCCATTTCTAACTGGTGCTTGAGGCTTAGATTGTTGGCAGTGCAATGCTGTTCTCCACCTTCCTCGGCTGTAGTTATGTTAAATTTGTTCTTGGGGTTTTTGAATTTGGTGAAGTAGATTTTTGCTTCTTCAAGTTTTTCAGCACTGAATTCTCCCTCGCCAGCCATTTGTAGTAGAGGGCAAGTGATTTTATCTTCTAGACCCAATATTGTGAATTCACCGAGGTAGTCAATCCACTCAGCCATAGAGGTGTTTGCATGTCCGCACCTCCAGCGAAAATCGCCTTCTGTGACGAATTTTGCCGTTGTGTTTTCTGGATCTATATGTGCTTCTATGTCAAGAGGGTATGGTGTGGACGGATCAAAACCCAGTACTCC
This sequence comes from uncultured Clostridiaceae bacterium, assembly GCA_963725425.1. Taxonomy (GTDB): domain Bacteria; phylum Bacillota; class Clostridia; order Clostridiales; family Clostridiaceae; genus Clostridium_I. The sequence goes on along the minus strand of CAVRYJ010000011.1, from coordinate 14,266 downwards.
TAAAATAGTAGCCTGCAATTCACCAATAACAGGACTTGCTATGCACGCAGCTATCCTTTTCTCGAAGGCAACAGCCCTCGGAGCAAAATATCCACCCATGCTGTGACCTATCAATGCAATACGTTCAGGATCAACCTCAGGGCAAGTTAGCAAGTAATCTACAGCATATCCTATGGGAACTTCTACGTCAGGTCTATAGTGAAGATTAGAATTTTCATACATAGTTGCTTTCTGACCAGGAACCTCAAAACACAACGCATTGTAGCCTCTTCTAACCGCGCCAACACCGCTAATGTAGTACATCTCTTCAGTAGTTGTGTCGCCACCACCTATATTCATTAACGTTGGTCTTTTCTCGCCTGGTGCGCCACCTCTATGGATATATGTCAACTCATTAAAAATTATAGGGATTTAATATATTGAAAGAGGTTGTAATGTTTTTTAAGAATAAACATTTATAATGTCATTTGCATGATTATGCAGATGATTTTCTTTTGAAACAGACTTTAATAGTATATCCTCAGTTTTATCTTTAGCTTCTAAATTAGAAAGAATATTTATTAAGTATACCAGATGTTTTTCTATAGCTAAACCATTAGCTTTGGACTATAAATTGTTGAACTAGATTTAGATCATTTCGAAGTATTGCGCAAGAGCCAATTCTTCCAAGACAATCTAATGATTTGATGTAAACATCATCGCTCTTCTGAGCTACTTTTAAGCAAGTGATATTGTACTCTATCAATCTGTATTGTTTGTGGAACTGTGCATGAAAAAATCAGGTTACAAACCGCATCGAAAAGTAAATATAATTATAATTGTGGTATATTTCATTAGTAAATAAAGTGTGTATGAAAAAACAACTAAATATATATCTAAATAAAACAAAAAAATAACTAAATATATGTTGATTTTTTTAGTAAATAGTATATAATAAAAGCATACCCGGGTGAAAACATTTTCATAAACATATGAAGGCATTTATTATAGATAAGAGAAAAAATATATATCAGGAGTTGTTAAATATGTAATAACATTTAGTTGCAAATGGTTACTGTAAAGGTTTAAATATAAAACCATAAAGTTAAAAAATTTAGTTTGCAAATTTAAGAATAAATATTTATCAATATTTTAATAATTAATAAAAGTATTACATTAGGGGAGGGTATTATAATGGTAAAAAATTATGATGACTTGGCAAAAGATATTATAAAAAATGTTGGTGGTAAAGATAACGTAATATCATTAGTACATTGTGCAACAAGATTAAGATTTAAACTCAAGGATGAAGAAAAGGTCAATAAGTCAGTGCTTGGTTCATTGAATGGCGTTATTACGGTAATAGAAAGTGGCGGACAATATCAAGTAGTGATTGGAAATTCTGTAGGAGATGTATATCAGACTATAGGAAGAGTAACTGGTTTATCACTTGATTCTAATCAAGATGACGATTTAGAATCAAAATCAGGTTTTTTTAATAATCTAATTGACACGGTTACATCCATCTTCACTCCAATGCTTTCTGTAATGTGTGGAGCAGGTATTCTGAAGGGATTACTAATGCTTTGTACAACGATGGGATGGTTAACAGCTACTAGTGGTACTTATTTAATTCTATATTCAGCAAGTGATAGTGTTTTTTATTATCTGCCTATAATTTTAGCATTCACAGCTGCTAAGAAGTTTAAGGCTAATCAATTTGTAGCAGTTGCAATTGCAGGTGCGCTCTTGTATCCCAATATGACAGCACTATTTACGGCTCATAAAGCTATTAGTTTCTTGGGCATTCCTGTTATATTGATTAGTTATCCATCCACAGTTATTCCTATTATTATATCCATATATATTTTAGCCAAGATTGAACAATTTCTAAATAAAAAACTTCCGGAAGTATGTAGGAATTTTATTACGCCTACAATTTGTTTAGCAATAGTTGTACCACTTACATTTTTAGTGGTAGGACCTATAGGTGATAAGTTAGGAAAGCTTTTGGCTTCTGGATATAGCTTAATTTATAGTATAAATCCAACCATAGGTGGTGGAATTGTAGGAGCATTATGGCCAATCCTTATTATATTTGGATTGCATTGGGGTTTCGTTCCTATAGTTATAAATAATCTTGCTGTTTATGGGCGTGATACGTTATTTACAATAACTGGTCCAAATAATTTTTCACAGGCAGGAGCATCATTTGGAGTTTTCTTGAAAACAAAAGATGTAAAATTAAAGGCAATTTCAGGTTCGGCAGCATTAACAGGACTTTTTGGTATCACTGAACCAGCAATTTATGGTGTTACTTTAAAATATAAAAAACCATTTATTATTGCATGCATTGGATCAGGAATTGCAGGAGCAATTACAGGATATGTAGGAGCTGGCTGTAAGGCATTTGTAGGGACTTCAATTTTAACTCTACCAGCTTATATAGGAAAAGGGTTTGTTGGATTTTTAATTGCATGTGCGTTTGCTTTCGTTTTTTCAACAGTTGCTACTTTTTTATTTGGATTTAACGATAGTATGCTAATTAAGAAAGATAATGATGGTGAATCAAAAACTATAGAAAACATAGTAGAAGATATAGAAGTAGGAAGCCCAGCAAATGGGGAAATAGTAAAGTTAACAGAAGTATCAGATAAGGCTTTTGCAAGTGAGGAGTTAGGCAAGGGCATTGCTGTAATACCTAGTGAAGGAAAAATATATTCTCCAGTGGATGGTACTGTTGAAGCAGCATTTCCAACAGGTCACGCATTTGGATTAAAAACTAAAACAGGTGCGGAATTTCTAATTCATATTGGATTTAATACTGTTGAACTACAGGGGAAATATTTTAAAGTAAAAGTAAAAAAAGGACAAGTCGTAAAAAAAGGTGATTTACTTGTAGAATTTGATATTGATAAAATCAAGCAACAAGGGTTTGATGTTACCACACCAATATTAGTAACGAATTATGATATGTTTAGAGAGATCATACCTACAAAAAATAAGATAGTAAGTAAGGGAAGTAGTATTATGACATTAATAAAATAATTAAGTAAATGATATATAAAACACTGCTAAAAAGCGGTGATTTATATATCATAATGAATAATTTAAGTTGAAATACAATGTAAACTCACTAAATATTTATTTGTATTTATATAAATATTTACTTGTATATATAAGAGTGATATACTGGAAATATCAAATAAATAAACCATTAGAACTTAAAATTAATTTGTAACTTAACAAATAAAAAGTATGTTGTTAGAAGTCAAATTTCACAGTTAGAGAAATATATATGTTATGGAGGTTAGATGACATGAGTGCTATTACTATATCAAATAATAAAAGATATTTTTTAAACGGGAGAAATAAGTTTTTTTACTTAGCAGATACTTGTTGGAGTGCATTTACTAACATAAGCTTTTATGAGTGGGAAGAATATTTAGATTTTAGAAAAATGCAAGGGTTTAATGTTATTCAAATAAATGTATTAGCCCAATGGGATGCTAGTGAAACATATTTAGACATTCATCCATTTAATAAAAATGAAGATGGTACATGGAACTATTATTCCTTAAATGATGAGTATTTTAATAGGGCAGAAAAAATGATAAAGATAGCTATAAGTAAAGGTTTTATTCCTGCATTAGCACTATTGTGGTGTAATTACGTTCCAGATACATGGGCAGCTAAAATTGATTCAAAAAATATACTACCTATAGATATGATTAAAGGATATGTGGAATATGTAGGTAGGAAATTTTCTAAATACAATCCTATTTATATTATTAGCGGAGATACAGATTTTCCTAGTGAAAAGACTAAAGAGTACTATTCAATAGCATTAAATACAATAAAAGAAATTGCTCCTAATTGTATCAGAACTATGCACATAAGAGGACGACTTATGGAATTGCCAGAAGAATTTGAAATAAGCAAAGATATAGATTTTTATATGTACCAATCCGGACACAATTCTTCACATAAAGACATGCCATATTTATTGGCACAAAACTTTTATAAAAAGAAAACAAAAAAACCAATAATTAATTCAGAACCCTGTTATGAACAGATGGGATATAGCAGGCAGGTGTACGGAAGGTTTACTCAGTTTGATGTTAGAAAGGCATTATGGCAAAGTTTGCTTTCTGGAGCCAGTGCAGGTATAACCTATGGAGCACACGGAATTTGGAGTTGGCATGAGAATGGTAGCAGTTTTGGAGCCAATTTAGGAGAAGGTTTTGATAAGCCGTATTATTGGAGAGATGCATTAAGATTTCAAGGCGCATGGGATTACTCCTTTGCAAAATGGATATTCGATAATTATGAATTATGTGGTATAGATCCATTAGTAGGATATATTGATAAATCGGAAGAGATAAGAATTGCAGGAACTGAAGATCTATCTATGATATTAATTTATATTCCGGTAAATACCAAGGTTGTTATAAACAAAAAATTAGATGATTATGAGTTTGATATTCTAGATTTAAGTGAAAGACATATTGGTAAACCTCAATTGGAAATCAAGGGTGGAAAAACCATTATTGGAATGCACTCATTTAGTCAAGACGTACTTGTAATCGCTAAAAAGAATTAACTTGGGAGGTAAAAATTATGGAACAAAAATTAAAAGACTTAAAACTTAAAGCAAAACAAATTAGAAAAGGTGTATTGAATATGGTATATGTTTCTAAAGCAGGTCATATTGGAGGATCATTATCTAGTATTGATATATTAACTACTCTTTATTATAACGTACTAAATATTGATGCTAAAAATATTAAAAATCCAGATAGGGATAGATTCGTGTTAAGTAAAGGACATATTGCAGAATCTCTTTACTATATCTTAGCAGATAAAGGTTTCTTTAATAAAGAAAAACTTAAAACTTACAGTCAATATGGCTCCACTTTAATTGGTCATCCAAACAGTAAAAATCCAGGAGTTGAAATAAATACTGGGTCATTAGGACATGGATTACCTGTTTCTGTAGGTATGGCTCTAGCTGGAAAACGTGATAATAAAAATTATCGTGTATTTACATTAATGGGAGATGGAGAACAAGCAGAGGGTTCAGTATGGGAAGGAGCTATGTCAGCAGCTAATTATAAATTGGATAATTTAGTGGGAATTATAGATAGAAATGGATTGCAAATATCAGGAACTACCGAAGAAGTTATGGCATTAGATAATTTAAGTGACAAATGGTCAAGCTTTGGTTGGAAAGTTGTTGAAGTAGATGGAAATGATATTGAGAAGTTGATTATAGTATTAAACAATATTCCAGCTGAAAAAGGAAAGCCAACAATGATTATAGCAAATACCATAAAAGGAAAAGGGATCTCTTTTATGGAAAATCAGGTTAAGTGGCATCATGGAGTATTGACAAAAGAGCAATATGATCAAGCTGTTATTGAAATAGAAGGAGCTGAAATAAATGAATAAGATTTCTAACCGTCAAGTAATATGCGATACATTAGTAGATTTAGCGAAAAATGATAAGGATATTATGGTTATAACTTGTGATTCTAGAGGCTCAGCTTCCATGGGGAATTTTGCAGAGGAATATCCGGGGCAATTTGTAGAAGTTGGTATTGCAGAACAAGATTCAGTAGGAATTGCTGCAGGTCTAGCAACATGTGGAAAAAAACCTTATGTGGCATCACCAGCTTGTTTTTTATCCATGAGAAGTGTTGAACAAATTAAAGTTGACGTAGCATATTCAAAAACTAATGTTAAGTTAGTTGGAATTAGCGGTGGCGTAAGTTATGGAGCATTAGGAATGACTCATCATTCGCTTCAAGATATAGCAGTTATGAGAGCTATCCCGGGAATTCAAGTTTTGCTTCCAGCGGATCGTTTTGAAACGAAGAAAATCATTGAAGCACTATATAAATATGATGGACCAGCTTATATTCGTATTGGGCGAAGCGCAGTAGAAGATGTTTACGATTCGGAGAATTTTGAATTCCACATTGGTAAAGGAAATGTTCTACATGAAGGTTCAGATATTACAATAATAGGTACAGGAGAAACTGTTAAGATAGCGCTAGATGCTGGAAAACAATTAGAAGCTAAAGGGATAGGTGCAAGAATTATAAGTATGCATACAATAAAACCTTTGGATAATGAAATAATCATAAAAGCGGCTGAGGAAACAGGTGGAATTATTACAATTGAAGAGCACAGTATTTACGGTGGACTAGGTGCAGCAGTATCGGAAGTAGTTTGCCAAAATGCACCAACAAAAATGAAGATACTGGGGATTGCTGATGAGGCTCCTATAACAGGTAATTCTAAAGAAGTATTTAATTATTATGGATTAACGGTAGACAACTTAGTGAAAACTGCAGAAAAAATTCTTAAAAATAGATAAGGGTGTATGTTATGATGAAAAAATTTATATTAGCTATAGATCAGAGTACATCTTCTACAAAGGCATTAATCATAGATAAAACAGGCAATGTTAAATGTAAGGTGAGTAAAAAACATGAACAAATTTATCCTGCTTTAGGCTGGGTAGAGCATAATCCTCTAGAAATATATGAAAATGTTAAATCAGTAATAAGAGAAATTATTAAAAATAAGGAAATAGAGCAAGAAGAAATTTTAGGATTATCTATAACAAATCAGAGAGAAACCATTGTAGTCTGGGAAAAGGAAACTGGATTACCTATATATAATGCTATTGTATGGCAATGCAGAAGAACAACAGAAATTTGCAATGAACTTAGGGAATATGATGATATAGTTGCAGAAAAAACGGGACTAAGATTAGATCCATATTTTTCTGCTACTAAAGTTAAATGGATACTGGATAATGTTGAAGGTGCAAGGGAAAAAGCAAACCAAGGGAAATTGTTACTTGGAACTATTGATAGCTTTTTGATTTGGAAACTAACTAAAGGAGAAGTCCATAGAACAGACTACACTAATGCAAGTAGAACTCTATTGTTTAATATTAAAACCTTAAATTGGGATAGTGAACTACTTAATATTTTTAATGTACCAGAAACCATGCTACCAGAGGTTTATCCTTCAGATGAAATTTTTGGAATAACAGATATTGATGGAATACTAAAAAAGCCACTAAAAATATGTGGAGTGGTAGGAGATTCACAAGGGGCATTATTTGGTCAACGATGCTTTGAAAAAGGAATGGCAAAGGCTACCTTTGGTACTGGCAATTCTATTATGATGAACATAGGTGATAAATATATATCATCTTGTAATGGAATGGTTACAACTATAGCATCTGTATGTAAAAACGGTGTAAATTATGGAATTGAAGGAATTATAAATTCCAGTGGAGACACAATAAATTGGATACAAAATGAGCTTGGATTGTTTAAAGACTTTAGTGAATTTAATGAAGTTGTAAAAGAAACAAAAACAACTGAAGGAGTATATTTAGTTCCAGCTTTTATAGGACTTGGTATACCTTATTGGGAGGCTAATGCAAAAGCTTCCATTGTAGGATTATCCAGATGCTCAACTAGGAAGCATATTATGAGAGCTGCTCTTGAGAGTATTGCATATCAAGTAAAAGATGCATTAGATGTAATGGAAAAGGAAGCTAATATTAAAATCAAACATTTAAACATAGATGGTGGGGTTACAACAAATAAAACCTATAATCAATTTTTAGCTAATTTGTTAAATTGTAAAATAGAAAAGAATGATAATGAAGAGTTATCCGCGTTAGGATCAGCGTTTCTATGTGGATTAGGACTTGGACTTTGGAAAACTATAGATGAAATAAGATTTTTGCCAAATAAAACGGAAATTTATGAAAGCAAAATATTAGAAGAAGAAAGAGAAAAATTATATTCTGGGTGGCAAAATGCTGTGAAGAGTGTTTTGTATCACACAGCACTAAATAAAAAATAGTTTGGAGGGATTACAAATGAAAAAATATAATATTAAATTAGGAGTCGCAGGTACTCGTAGGTCAATATTTAGTAAAAATGATGCCATTAAATATAAGGATTTAACTTGTGAGAAATTAAAAAGTTTAAATATAGAATTTATAAATATAGATGATATAAATGAAGAAGGATTGTTATTTTCAGAAGAACATGTAGATAAAGTAGTAGAAAAATTTAAAAAAGAAAAGGTAGATGCATTATTTTTTCCACACTGCAATTTTGGTTCAGAGGATTTAGTAGCAAAAGTTGCAAAAAAGATGCAGCTTCCAGTATTGTTATGGGGACCACGTGACGATGCACCTTTAGAAGATGGAACAAGGCTAAGAGATACTCAATGTGGACTATTTGCAACGGGTAAAATTTTAAGGCGCTTTAATATACCTTTCACATATATACCAAATTCATCTTTAGAAGATGAGGCCTTTGAACGAGGATTAAAAAACTTTATAGCAGCTGCAAATGTAGTAAGAGAATTAGGAAGTTTAAGAATACTTCAAATTTCTACTCGACCATCATCATTTTGGACTATGATGTGCAGTGAAGGAGAATTGTTAGAAAAATTTGGAATTCAAATTTATCCGATTTCTATGACAGAATTAGTTGCCAAGGTCAAAAAAGTTAAAGTTGAAAATAGGGATAAAGTTGAAGAAACAATTAAATATATGAAGAGAGTACTGGAAATTAAAGTTTCAGAAGAAGTTGTTGAAGGTGTGGCAGCTCTAAAGGTAGCCTATAATCAATTAATTAAAGAATATGGTTGCAGTGCTGTAGCTATACAATGTTGGAATGCGTTACAAGATGAATTGAAAATTATGCCATGTATGGCTAATGCAATGCTTACAGATGAAGGAATTCCTGTGGTATGTGAAACAGATATTCATGGTGCAATTACATCGGTAATAGCACAAGCGGCAACTATGGGAGAAACACCAACATTTTTTGCAGATTGGACAGTAGCGCATCCAACTAATAAAAACGGTGAACTTTTGCAACACTGTGGGTGTTTTCCAATATCATTAACTAAACAAGGTCAAAAAGCACAGATGGAAGTGCCATTTGCATTAGAAAGTGATTGTGGCGGAGCGTCTTTTGCAGAAATTAAGGGTGGAGATGTATCACTTTTAAGATTTGATGGAGATAATGGAGAATATTCTATGCTGCTTGGACATGCGAAAGGTATTGAAGGACCATATATCCAGGGAGCATATTTATGGGTTGAAGTAGAAAACTTATCAAGACTTGAAGATAAATTAGTAACGGGCCCATATGTTCATCATTGTACTGGTGTTCATAAAGATGTATTACCTGTTATTTATGAAGCTTGCAAATATATTCCTAATTTAAAGCCAGATTTTTATGACGATGTTGAAGATGATGTAAAGTCTTGGCTACGTGGAGAATAAAAACAAATAGTTATATATAGTGCATTTGAACTCTACAATTAAAATAAAAATATTTTAATTGTAGAGATATTGATTTATACTATGTATAGTTGAATTGTAATGGCATAGAAAGAGGTAGGTAGAGTTGAAATGAAAACAGTAATGCAAGATATAGCTAAACTAGTAGGCGTATCGCCAGGGACCGTATCTAATGCACTTAATAATAAAAAAGGTGTAGGAAAAGAAACTAAATTAAAAATAATTAAAACAGCAGAAGATTTGGGGTATTTTAATAACAGTAAAAAAAGTGAAGATAAAATAATTAGATTAATCATTTTCAAAAAACATGGATATGTTGTTTCAGATACACAATTTTTTTCCGCACTGATAGGATCATGTGAAAATGAATGTAGACAAAGGGGATATGAATTATTAATATCACAAATAATTCATGGAGAAAATGATAAAGAAGATATTTTAAAAATTATAAATCATAATAAAATAGATGGAATATTACTTCTAGCAACAGAAATGGACGAAAATGATTTTGAAAATTTTGAGAATATAAATATTCCATTAGTTGTTCTAGATAGCTATTTTCCAACAAAAAGTTATGACTACATAGTAATTAATAATACAAGAGGTTCCTATGGAGTAGCTAAATATTTTATCGATAATTCTCATACTAGAATTGGTATTTTAGGAAGTTCTATAGACATAAGTAATTTTGAATATCGTTGCAGGGGATTCATGAATGCTATTGATGATTTTAATTTAGATTTTAATGAAGATGATAAAATTTTAGTTGAACCAACTTTAGATGGAGCCTATAGAGACATGAAACAATATCTATTAAACCATAAGGGAAAATTGCCAACTGCATTTTTTGCATTAAATGACATTATTGCATTAGGTGCTATAAAAGCTATGCAAGAAGAAAAGATAAGGATTCCAGAAGAAGTATCTATAATTGGGTTTGATGATATTCCATTTAGTTCAATGGGTAATCCCAATTTAACAACAATTAAAGTGTATACCAATGTAATGGGAAGGTTATCTGTAACTAGACTTATAGAGAGAATAAACAATAGAGATGAAATTCCCATAAAAATAGAGATTGATACTAAATTAATACAAAGAAATAGTGTGATTGATATGCATAAATAAGTTAAGAAATAAAAGTCATGAAATTTACTTTCATAAAATTTCACACAAAAGGAGGAAATTTAAATGCAGCATGAAAAATTAAAAGAATTTCCAAAAGATTTCTTATGGGGAGCATCAACATCAGCCTATCAAGTAGAAGGTGCATGGAATGAAGATGGAAAGGGACCTTCCGTTATTGATATGGTAAACGTTGTAAAAGATACTACGGATTTCAAAGTAACAAGTGACCATTATCATCACTATAAAGAAGATATTGCTTTATTTGCAGAAATGGGATTTAAAGCTTACCGTTTTTCAATTGCTTGGACTAGAATATTTCCAAAGGGTACAGGAGAAGTAAATGAAAAAGGCATACAATTTTATAATAACTTAATTAATGAATTAATAAAATATAATATTGAGCCTATTGTAACTATGTATCACTTTGACTTACCTTATGCACTTCAAGAACGGGGGGGATGGTCCAATAGAGAAACCATAGATGCTTTTGAAAATTATGCTAAGGTTTTATTTACAAACTTTGGTGACAAAGTCAAGTACTGGTTAACTATAAACGAACAAAATATGATGATTCTTCACGGATCGGTGATAGGAACGTTAGATAAAAGTTTGAAAGATCCAGAAAAAGAACTATATAAACAAAATCATCATATGATGTTAGCTCAAGCAAAGGCCATGAAATTATGCCATGCTATTTGTCCAAATGGTAAAATTGGACCAGCACCAAATATTTCATCAGTTTATCCAGCCAGTTCAAAACCTGAAGATATACTTGCTGCCATGAACTATTCATCTATACGTAACTGGCTGTATTTAGATATGGCTGTATATGGACGGTATAATAGTATTGCTTGGAGTTATATGGAGGAAAAAGGGTATACACCAACCATTGAAAAAGGTGATATGGAAGTTTTGAAAAATGCTAATCCGGATTTTATTGCGTTTAACTACTATAATACAGCTACAGTAGCTCATAGTGAAAATGATGACTTAAATACAGTGTCTACAGGAGATCAACAAATTTCTGAAGGAAAACCAGGAGTTTACAAAAGTGCATCTAATCCCAATTTACAAAAAACTGAGTTTGGATGGGAGATTGATCCTGTTGGTTTTCGTAACACATTGCGTGAGCTTAATGACAGATATAATCTACCACTTTTACTTACTGAAAATGGGCTAGGTGCTTTTGATAAGTTAGAAAAAGGGGACGTAATCAATGATGATTATCGTATAGATTATTTGCGAAAACACATAGAACAAGCCAAACTTGCAATTACAGATGGTGTAAAGCTAATAGGATATTGCCCTTGGTCAGCAATTGATCTGGTAAGTACACATCAAGGCAGTAGCAAGCGTTATGGGTTCGTTTATGTTAACAGAGAAGAATTTGATTTAAAGGATCTTAGGAGAATAAGGAAGAATAGTTTCTACTGGTATAAACAAGCTATTTCTTCAAATGGAGAAAAACTTTAATTATAAATCTATGAATTTTTAGGTGTCTTAAAATATTCATGCTTACTTTTAAAATCCTCTACCATCATAATATTTTCGTACAAATTACCTTTGGCACATATCAAAATAGTCCCATCTTCATCCAACTAGCTTAATTTTAATAATATAATAAATCCACACCCCAAAAACCATCATTCAAAAGATAAGAAGAAGTATTTAGAGCAATAGAATCATATGCTAAAAAACACAATTATGCGCAAATAATAAGGGAGTTATGTAATGTTATCGGAATAACTTCAACTTCAACAGCGTATAATCCTGTAAAGCAATTAAGGGATAAGGGGTGTTAATGGTCTAAAGGATTGAATCATATGAATCATAAATTTTATAAGAATTTATTAAATGTAGAGGAATTTTATAATGCAGTAATAGAAGCATATTAATAGAATATACCAGGGCAAACGCATGAAAGTTTTTAATTCTTTATTTCCCATAAAAATTCTAAAAATAAGTCTAGCTATTACGAATTTACATAATTCAGCTATGGATTGAACTATTTTTTTATTACTGAAAGGATATTCCTTATTGTTGGATATATCTAGTGGCATCAAAAATAGGACCTATTTTTCATTAGGCCAAAAATGTATTATTCACCACTAAAGTAAGAAAATTTTCATCTGTCATAGCTTTTGCCCTTTTTCTTGGAGAACTCATCGGTTTTTCTGTTTCTATATTTCTAAGTATATTAAGTGCAAATTTTCTAAGTAATGATAAATTCTCAGGACTGTGTTCTTTTCTTGTCCTATTAGAGTCTTCATTAAAGACTACATCTAGTACCCAATGCATACTTTCTATACCCCAGTGCTTGCGCACAGCATTTGAAAATTTTACAGCGTCAGCTGGCAGGGAACTTATATAATACCTTTTCTCTATTGTTATTTTGCCTTTTTCCTCGCTCTTTCGTATAGCAACGCCTATACTCTTTAGATTTTGCCATTCACTACGTGTACTTAGCCAATTTATATTTTCAGTAATATAGTATTCTCTAGTTTCAATTCGTCCATGTCCTTTATCAAATGTCTTTGTATATGTATATGGAGTATCATTAAATCCTGTTTCTATTGAATCATCTAAATATTCTTTAACTTCTTCATAGAAAAGTTTCTGATTTCCTTTTAATTCAAGCACATAATCAGATTTCTTATCTACTATAATTTTCACTATATTTTTTTGACAGCCCATGGCGTCAGTTGTGACAATGCATCCATTTATATCTAATAATTTCAGCAATTCTGGAATAGCGGTGATTTCATTATTCTTTTCAGCAGTTTTTACCTGACCTATAACTATTCTGTATTTGCTCGCCCATGCACTTACTATATGTATGGCTGATTTATCTTCTGTTGTACGGCGTGCTCCGCACATAGTTTTGCCATCAATTGCTATAATTGAACCATCTAAACTAGATGAAATTTCTTCTATCCATTTCATGAAGCTACTACCAAATTCCTTTGGATCAATCCATTCAAAAACTCTTTGCATCGTATCATGAGAAGGTATCCCATATGGCAAAGTCAGATATTTTTTGAAGAAATCAATTCTGGTATTTGCAAAATCTTCTATAGCAACCCAACTATCACAGTTTGCTAATGTTCCAACTACAGCTATGAACAATATTGATGTTAGTTTATGTATAATTTTTGTGCTTTGTCTTTGGTCTGTTATGCTTCCAAAATAATATAACAGCATTTTACGTTTTATCATAGTTAATGTACCTCATATATAAATTTATATGAGATTATGATAACACAATAACAAGCCTTAAGACAGCTATAAATATACTATTTTAGCTCATTTAACAATTTGTTTACTCATGCGTTAGCCCTGGCTATTATAAAATTTAATAATTTGGATTTAATTATTCAAGGGTTAATTTCTCTTTTATAAGATAAAGGGAAAATGCAGAATAAGAGTGCATGAAAAGCCTGTAATCAAATTCAAATCAAAACTTAAAGAATTAACTTCAAGAAGTAATGCGATGAGTATGAAATATAGATTGCTTAAACTGAAACAATCTATTCTGGGATAGATAAACTATTTTGCTATTGCAGACATGAAGAATATTCTTCAAAATTTTGATGGGTGGCTAAGGCGAAGAATTAGGATGTGTTTTCGGAAACAATGGAAGAAGATTGAAACTAAACAGGTTAATCTTACTAAATTAGGTATTTCTAAACATAAAGCTTGGGAATATGCAAATACAAGAAAAAGCTACTGGAGAATATCCAATAGCCCAATTCTAAGCAAATCACTAACTAATAATTACCTAAAAGGCATAGGTTTAATATATAT
>CAVRYJ010000010.1:0-15796 GCA_963725425.1 uncultured Clostridiaceae bacterium | reverse complement strand
GGGCTGTTGCACTAAGAAATTAGTGTAGCAGTTTTTTTTATAAAAAAAAACAATTCCCTAGCTTAAAAAAGTTAGGGAAAAGGTGTAAAATATATTTATGAAAATCAACAATTTAACACACAAAAATTATACCATTCATGACAGTTTTTATCAATTAAAACTGCCAATAAATACTGAATACATGATTCCTAAAGATGATTCTGTGAGGTTACTAAGTCAGGTTGTAGAGGAGATGGATTTAAGAGAATTATACCAGACTTATTTCCGTATAAGGAAAAATCAGCCAACCCCAAGGCAGATGCTTAAGATTATGTTATATGCGTACATGAACCATTATTATGCTTCACGTAAAATTGCAAGTGCATGCAAGCGAGATATTAATTTCATGTATCTTTTAGAAAGTGCGTCAGCGCCAGTTTATTCAACTATAGCTAGATTTCGTAGCCTTCATTTTGCACCAGTTGCTGAAGAACTTTTAACACAAATGACAGACTTTCTGGCAGATAACGGAGAGCTTTCTCTAGAAAATCTGTTCATTGACGGTACAAAGATTGAGGCGGCAGCCAACAAGTACACCTTCGTTTGGAAAAAATCAGTTACTAAAAATCAGAAAAAACTCATGGATAAAATTCCTGCATTTATTTTGCAAGCTGAAAAAGATTTTGGAATTAAAATTTTATATAAAAGTGAAATTAAAATTTATCACCTAAATAAACTTCGTAAAAAACTTAAGAAGATACAGAAAGAAGAATGTATAGTTTTTGTCCATGGTTGTGGTAAACGAAAAAGTTTAATTCAAAAACATTAGAGCAGCTTGATAAGTACATTACAAAATTGAAACAGTATAATCAGTACATTCATATCATGGGCAATAGAAATAGCTTTTCAAAAACAGATCATGATGCTACATTTATGAGGATGAAAGAAGATGCTATGAAAAATGGCCAGCTAAAACCTGCCTATAATGTCCAGTTTGGAACGGATGCAGAATATGTTGTTTGTGTTACAGCTGGACCACAGTGTACAGATACTACTATGCTAATTCCATTTTTAGACACCCTACGGGAAAAACAGAACCGGATTTACAAAAGAATCATTGCAGATTCTGGATATGAAAGTGAAGAAAATTATTTGTATTTGGAAAATAATCAACAGCTAGCATTCATCAAGCCTTCAAATTATGAAATCAGTAAAACACGAAAGTATAAGACAGATATTAGTAGGAAGGAAAATATGATTTATAAACTAGCTGAAGATATTTATGTTTGTAGCAATGGGAAAAAGTTAAAAGTATCAGGTATTAAAAACACAAAAAGCAAAACAGGATATGTAAGTGAAAAAACATGTTACACCTGTGAAGACTGTAGCAACTGTCAATTGAAATCAAAATGCATTAAAGGCAAAAATTGTAAAACTCCATTAGAAGAACGCACAAAGCATTTGGAAATATCTAAGTTGTTTCAGGAAAAACGGCAGAAATCATTAGAAAGAATTATTAGTGATGAAGGAACTGAACTAAGAATGAATCGAAGTATTCAGTCTGAAGGTGCTTTTGGTGAAGTAAAACAAGACATGGGATTCAGGCGTTTCTTGTGTCGTGGAAAGCAAAACATACTGGCGGAATGCATCTTGTTAGGGATTTCACATAACGTAAATAAGCTACACAATAAAATACAAAATGGACGTTGTGGCTCTTATGTTTTTCCATTAAAAACAGCGTAAACTTTATAATTTCAAAAATCAAAAAAATGGGTAAAAAATACCTTCTATTTTGTATACCCTTTTTTCCATATCAATTAATAAAAATATAAAATCAATCCTAAAATCAAAAATATAGTATAGAAAAAGGGCTGTTCATAGCGATTTTAAAAATCGCTAATGCAACAGCCCCCCCTGTAACTGCATTAGCCTTAACCCTTAACTGAACCTACAATTAAACTATTTTGAATTTGACCACTAAATATTGTATAAATAATAATAGTTGGAATAGTAGCAACAACCATTGCCGCACCCATAGGTCCCCAATTTGTATTATACTGTCCAACAAGTGATTGAATTCCAACTGGAATAGTTCTTAAACTTTCTGTATTAATAAGTACAAAACCGAACATAAATTCGTTCCATACACTAATAAAATTTAATATGAGAACAGAAACAATTGCAGGTTTAATAATTGGAATTATGATAGAAAAAAAAGTTCTATATACACCTGCTCCATCTATGAATGCAGATTCCTCTAGTTCTTTTGGTAACCCCGCCATAAAAGTAGAAAGGATATAAACAGAAGTTGGAAGTGCAAATACTACATATACACAAATAAGTAAAAAATGTGTGTTCAAAAGATGTGTTTTAGAACCCAGTTCATATATTGGCATTAATATCGCTTGAGTAGGAATCATTATTCCTAACAAGAAAAAGGTTAATACGAGTTTTGAGTGTTTCCACCCCATTCTTGTAATTGCATATGCAACAGTTAAGGAAAGACAAATTGTAATAAACAATGTTAGGATGCTTACTTTTACGCTATTAAAAAAGAACACCCCTACCTTAGCTTCTTTTATTGCTACAACATAATTTTGCCATAAAAACCTTTTAGGCAATCCCATAATATTACCACTAAATATTTCACTGTTATCCTTTAAAGATATCAATATCATCCAAATAAGGGGATATATTTGGACAATAGCAACAGCCCCTAATACGATATAAAGTAATATTTTTTTTATCTTATTTAATATTGGCATAATCACCATTTACCTCCTCTTATATCTAGATTCAAACAATTTTTTCTTTAAAAGTTTTCTGAATTAAAAGTGTGAAAATCAAACATTCTGCAACAATAAATACAGCTATGGTACTTCCTACACCTGTTGAATAATTTGTAAAGAATTCTTTAAACATTAATACAGTTGGTATCTGAGTTGAGTTTAACGGACCTCCATCAGGAGTTAAAACATACATTAAATCAAAGATTTTAAAAGATCCTGTAACTGCAAATATTAAACATACCTCTAACATAGGTTTTATCAATGGTATTTTTATTTTTGTTGCTATTTGAAAACTATCCGCTCCATCTATTTTGGCAGCCTCCACTACATCAGAAGGCACCTGTTTAATTGCGGCATACATTAAAAGCATGTGGTACCCAATGAATTGCCATACTTGAGGTACAAAAGCAGCTAAAAGGGCGGTCTTGGCACTGCCTAACCACATTCTCTTTAAACCTCCAAGCCCAATTTTTCCTAATATTGTATTTAATAGGCCATAATCCGGATTATACACCTTAGAAAACAAGGCTCCAATTATTACGCTTGATATAATAACAGGTACAAAATAAACAGTTCTGAAAAAGCTCTCTCCTTTAACTCCATTGGAAAGAACAAGTGCTAAAATTAATGCCAATGGGAGTTGTATAACTACACATAAAACCGCAAATAGCAATGAATTTCCAGCGGAGGCCCAAAATGAGTCAAGATTATGAATAAATACGTCTATGTAATTTTGCATACCAATAAAAGACATTGGACCAATCCCGTCCCATTTAAAAAAACTTAAACCCAAAGAAGCAAATATGGGTAGAACAAGAAAAAATGTATATAGACAAATTGCTGGTAGTGTAAAAACAATAATTGCTAATTTTTTACCTTTTATTCTCATAAAACACCTTCTCCTCTCAAATTATCCCTAGTAGTGGACAGAGTAATCATTAACAGTAACTATATTTAAAGTTAATAGTTCAATGTTAAGGATAAAACTATTAACTTTAAAATAATTAAATTTACTTTACATCATTTATTCGAGCCTGTGATTGTTTACCATAATTTTCTGGAGTAATTTTATTCGATAGTAACTCCATAGTAAGACTATGGAAGTCATCAGATGCTTTTGATCCAATGCTACTATCAAACCACAAGCACATACCTGTAGAATCTTTAATGAAATTATTCTGCTGTACCATTAATGGGTCTAATTTTGAAGTATCAACATTAGTAATCTTCCAAGCTGGTAATCCTGAACTTGCTAGGTATGATTCTTTCGCCATATCTTGAGTTATACCCTCTATTGCTTTAAAAGCTACGTCCTTATTTTTTGTTATAGAACTCATAGCAAAACTATCATTTGCTCCGCCAACAAAGTCAGTTGTTTTACCTGGGGTACCAGGAATGGTTGGAAATTTTAGCGCTACTACTTTACCTTTTATTGGTGAACCATCTGCTTCAATAACGCTTGATAGCCAGCTTCCAGTAAATACCATAGCGCCCTTACCCTGAAGGAACTCTTGTTGTGCCTCATCCCATCCAAGTGCTAAAAAAGATGAATTGAATGCGTTATTTTTTGAAAAATCTTGAAGCATTTTTGCTGCTGATACAAATGCTGGTTCACTCCAAGATGCTTTTTTATTTAATACATCTTTACTGCCCTGTACACCTGCTTCTCTTAGTGCCAGTATGTCATAATACGCACAAGCGGGCCACTGATCTTTTCCCCCTACAATCATTGGACTGATTCCTTTGGAAGAAAACACCTTAACAGCAGCATTTAAATCAGATAAAGTCTCTGGAAGTTTCACTCCATATTGCTTAAAAATATCCTTATTGCAATATAACATTCCTATTGCAATTGTTGTTGGAAGTGAATATACTTTATTATTAATAGTAAAATTATCTAATGCTCCGGGAATAAGTTTGTCTTTTATACCTGCTTTGGCAATATAACTATCTAAAGCCTGAAATTTACCACCATCAACAAAGGGCTTCATAGTTCCTAATCCCTCAGTGTAGATAATATCTGGTCCTTGATTTGCAGCTAATGCTATTTGTAGTTTTTGTGTATAACTATTAGAATTCTGACCTAGCACATTGAGTTTAATATTTGGATTTTCAGATTCAAAATCTGCAACAGCCTTCTTAAAAGGCGCTGTGTTCCCATCCGAAGAAGTATCCCAAATATGCCATAATGTAAGGGTTACAGTTCCTTTTTGTGTTGCTGAACTACTACTTGTTCCACCTGAACATCCAATTAAACCAATTGAAAATGCGGTAATACTTAATAATGCAATAATTTTCATTACATTTTTTCTCATTGATAATCCCCCCTTAAAATATCTTGGTTTTTAGCCAATTGCATAACCTAGTGAGAAAATGGCAATATGCTAACTTTTAAATCTGTAATTCAATTATAATGTAGGGGCATTAAAATATATGAGAAGTTTTTGACCTTTTATAGTAAATTTATTTACTTGTTAAACGATTACATAGTTATTTTAAAATGATTTTCATCAACTTTTTTTTGTATTCGCTCATTGATATACCTATAATCTTCTTAAAACATATTCCAAGGTAATGAGGATCTATAATCCCAACTTGTTCAGCAATCTGACATATTTTCATATTACTATTTTTTAAAAGCTCTATAGCTTTATGTATCCTAATATTAGTTAAGTATTCTACATAATTAACTCCTGTTTTTTGTTTAAATAAACGACTTAAATAACTTTTATTAATGAAAAAAGCATCTCCAACTTTTTGCAAAGAAAGCTCATAATCTTTCATATTTTCATTTAAATATTTCTGAACTGATTTTATTAAATTAAATTCTTTTTCATTTCTTTTTTCATTTATTATAAATATACTTTTATTCAAGATATCCTTTAAGAATGTAATAGTTGTTGCAAATATATCAATATTAAAAACTTTTTCAAAAGGGTTTTTATCTTTACCAAAAATTTCTTTCTGGCTTATTTCCATCTCATTTAAAACATTTATGATACAAAACAAAGTATTAACAGCTATAACTCTTACAGAATCTATATTAAAATTATGTTTTAGTTTAATGCCTTCAAACTGCAAATCAATAAGAGCTAAAGCTTCATGGCTCATTCCAGCTTTAATATAGAAATGAAGATCGTCCAAATTTTGAAAACAAAAATTAGCATTTTTGTTTTCACTTACATTAATCTCACCATAGCTAATAACTTGATTTTTACCTACATAAATTTTATATTTTAAGGCCTGAATTGCTTCGTTAAAAGATAGATATATGTTCCTTATATCTTCATGAATATTACCGATACCAAAGGTTACAAAGCAGTTGAATTTATTATTTAATACTACCTTTATGTTGTCACAATATTCCATAAGATTGATATCCGTATTACTAATTAATATTACTATCCTTTGGGTTGTATCAAAAAATACATTTATAAATTGGTTTTCTTTGCTTAAGTTTTCAATGTAATTAAAGTATTTAAGCTTAATTAATTGACTGCACTCTTCATCATATTGTAAAACATCACTTTTTATCTCGATTTCCACAATGGCTATTTGATAATTATTATATTTAAACTTTATACCGAAATACTTAAGTTTATTAATAGACTTGTCTGCATCATTTCCTCTTTCAATTAGTTCATTTAAAAAGCGTTCTCTGGCATATGGCATGTTTTCTAAAAGCTGTACTCTTAAATTTTCCAATTCGTCTTTATTATCTCTCTCAACCTCAATTTTTTCTTTAACCTTTACCATTGACTGCATAATCTCACTAGAAATAATGGGCTTGGTTAAAAAATCTTCAATTCCAATTTTAACGCAACTTTTAGCATATTCAAATTTCTCATATCCAGTTAGAACAATTATCTTTATATTAGGATATCTTTCAGTTACAGTCTTGCTTAATTCCAGCCCACTAATAACAGGCATATTAATATCAACAAATAAAATATCTGGTTTAATCATTTCAATTAAATCCAAAGCCTCTAATGAACTTCCTGCTTCTCCTTTAATAATCATTCCAATTTCATGCCATTTTATACAATTTTTTAGTAAATTTCTTACAAGATACTCATCATCTACAATCATAACTTTTAACAGTGATTTCTCCATATTATCCTTCCTTTAAAGCTGGAATTTTAATTGTAACCTTAGTACCTTCTCCAATTTTACTTTTTATGGACATTACATCCTCATTACTGTAATAAATTCTTAGACGTTCTAATGTGCCAACCAAACCGAAGCTTTTTTTAGATTTGAAATTATCTTTTTTTAAAATAGTTGTGAGGAGTTTTTCATCAATACCAATTCCATCATCTTCTACTTCCATGAAAATAAATCCTTCACTATAAAATACAGAAATGCTAATATTACCTTTTTCACCCTTTGGTCTTATACCTTTATAAATTGCATTTTCTACTAATGGTTGCAAAACCAATTTTAATGTTTTATAATCTATTACTTCATTATCAATATCATAACTCACTGAAAAAAGCTCTTTATTTCTATACCCTAAAATAAATAAATAATTTTTAATTATTTCAATTTCCTGTGAAATAGTAATAATTTCGCTTCCCTTACTAAGACTGTTTTTATAAAAAGCTCCCAGTGCACATATAATACTGTATAGTTCATCATTCCCAGCTGATAAAGCTAGTGAACTTATAGCATCAAAAGTATTATATAGAAAATGTGGCTTTATTTGTTCATAGAGCACATTTAATTCATATTTACGCTTCATTTTTTGTTCTTCTATAATATTCTTTATAAGCAATTGTATTTGATAAATCATTTCATTGTATCCATTTTTAAGCTCACCTATTTCATCATTATATGTATTTATTTTAGCGATTTTAAAATCACCTTGTTCAGATTTCTTCATGGATTTTATAAGTTTTTTTATAGGTTTAGTAATTATTTTTGATACAATTAACGAACCTAAAAAAAAGAATAGTACCCCGTTTAGAGCTAAAATACTTAAATTAATAAGATATAATTTACTTGAATCCTTTGCCACGGCTTCAATTGGAGTTAATCCTACCATTATCCAATTATACTTTTTTATATTTATACTACTATAAATATAACTTTTATTATTTATGTTTATAATAGTGGAGAAATATCCTTCTCCATGGCTTTTATTCATAAGTATATTGAAATCAAAGTTATACTTCCTTTTAAAACCTATAATTTCGCTACCTTTATTGTCTATAACAGATATATCCATTCCGTATACATCGCTTAAACTAGATATACTGCCTTGAAGAGAAGAAACTGGGACATTTACTATAGAGAGTGCTAATGGTTTAAATGTTTCATAACTACTTACACCTCTTACTATTGAAATAAAATTATCATTTTGCTTTTTTTTAGTTTTAATTGAGTAATCAAATAGTCCATCAGCATTAAGTCTTACAATAAAGGGTACTCCCTTAGTAAAAGCCTCTTTATATAGTTGTGTGGTTTTTATATCTTTTACATTAATGTATTTGATTTCGTCATTATACAGGCAATACTCAAAATTTCTTAATGTATAAATATAAACCGATGTTATATTTAGATTTTGCCTCATTACTTCATTTAACCTAGAATTTATAGATAAGTTTTTATTAATTATATTTTCAAAATAATTATTATAATCTGTTTTATCTAATTCTTCTTGTACATTTTCATTATATAAGAGGGGTTGAGTTGATAAATCTACGCTAGAGACTAATGAATCTATACTTAAACTTATAGAATCCAATGTCCTTTGAGAAACCTGAATTGCTTTTTTGAATTCATATCATTGTAAAGTGTTTGATCAATAAATGCACTGGTTAATAAAGAAAAAAATAACAATACAAAAAAACATAGCGTAATTTTTTTATCTATATTTAAATTTAGATATCTCTGCTTTAAACCGTTTACAAAAGGAACCATTTTTTTATGCATATTTTCCCTTCTATCAATATTAAGTATTCTTATCGTTATTTATATTAGCTTAAAACAGTTTTTAATTTACCTTCAATTTCTAATAGAATTTTTTGTTGATAAAACATTATTAAATAGCAGATAATACTTGATATAAATACTAATATCAAGGGCGAAACTTTAAAAGCTATGAAACACACAAGTAAAATGCTAGCAAAACTCAAAATTGTAACATGAAATTTTCTAATGGCATAGTATGCAGCAGTTTTAAGAATATCTTTCTTAGTTAAATAAAATCTAGATATTATTGGAAATACATACATGCTCATTAAAAGGATAAAGGTTATAACGATAAAAATAAAGCTTGTTATAACTCGTGAGTAACCACCTGAAATAAAAAATTTAATATCAATAGATAGTATAGATATTAAAATTATTTCCATAGTGGAAAAGAATAAGGATTGAAAAAAGTTATCTTTATAAGCCTTAAAAAAATCTTTTGTAATATTTATATCTTTTTCTCGAATAAGTTTTCCCATCACACTAAGAAGCGCCGTTGCAGCGGGTCCTATTGGTATACAACATATAACAATTGAAGTAAACCCTTTTGAAATTGGGTTTGTACCATTAGTTAAAAATATCATGGATACAAAAAGCAATGGAATATTAAGAAGTACAAAATATAGATTGCCTAAAAAGAACCAAAACAAATAATTTGTTACAGTGTATAAAGGTCCTTCATTAAATTCTCTGTTTGATTTAGCCATTTCTTCCTCCTATTATTTATTTCCTAATTTTCTACAAATCTTATATTTTTTATCTGTGATATCAGTATAAGTCTGATTTACAAGTTTTTCAAGTGATTTTATAAAGTACGTAAATCAAAAAATTTCTCTGAATGGTTATATATCAATTAATAATAGCAACTTTAGTCCTTTTTTCTACAAATTCCGCGAAATCTTGCCAGTAGTAAATGTTTATAAAGATTAGTATGTTAGCCATTGGAACAATATTATTCTTATATTTTACGAATAATACGGAGTGAAATAATCATAATATCAGAGGAAAAATGCCGATTTAAATATATTGACAATTATTACATATACAGGATAATATGTAAATGTAAACAGTTTCACATTAGTTTTTAGAGGGGGATCTTTAAATGAAAAAACTACTAACATCAATTCTATCAGTATTACTTGTTTTAAGTTTAGCGGCATGCGGTTCAGCTAAAACAAGCCAAGCAAGTTCAACTTCTTCAAGCTCAGGTAATCTAATTGGAGTTTCTATGCCAACTCAGTCACTTCAACGTTGGAATCAAGATGGAGCAAATATGAAGAAGCAACTTGAGGCTAAAGGATATACTGTTGATTTGCAATATGCAAACAATGATGTAAACGCCCAAATTCAGTCAATTGAAAACATGATTACTAAAAAATGTAAGGTTATTGTAATAGCCGCTGTTGACGGTTCAACCCTTACAGATGTTTTAAAACAAGCAGGAGATAATGGTATCAAGGTTATAGCTTATGACAGATTAATTATGAAAACAAGTAACGTTGATTATTATGCAACATTTGATAATTTTAAAGTAGGAGTTATTCAAGGACAGTATATAGAGGATAAACTTGGACTTAAAGATGGAAAAGGACCTTTTAATATTGAATTATTTGGAGGATCTCCAGATGATAACAATGCAACCTTCTTCTTTAATGGAGCTATGAGTATCCTGCAGCCATATATCACCAGCGGCAAATTAGTTGTTGGAAGTAAACAAAAAGATTTTAATACTATAGCTATTCAGGCTTGGGATTCATCTAAGGCTGAGGCAAGAATGGACAATTTACTTACATCAACTTATGCAAAGGGAGCCAAACTTGATGTGATTCTTTCACCCAATGATAGTTTAGCAATAGGTATAGTTGCTTCACTTAAAAACGCAGGTTATGGCACTGCTGCTAAACCTTATCCAATATTAACTGGACAAGATTGTGATAAACCAGATGTACTAGCAATGATTAATGGGCAGCAATCTATGTCAATTTTTAAGGATACAAGAACATTAGCTACTAAAGTTGTTGGAATGGTTAATTCAATAGTTACAGGTAAAAAGGCTGATGTAAATGATACAAAGACATATAACAATGGCGTAAAAATTGTCCCATCTTATCTTTGTGAACCTATTTATGCAGATAAATCAAACTACAAAAAAATCCTAATAGACAGTGGATATTATACAGAAGCTGATTTAAAGTAAAAGCCATAAATATTTTTCAATTTTAAGCCGAACACTTGTTAAAAGTTGTTTGGCCTAAAATTGAAAAATTATTAATGAAATTGTGAAGATGCCTTAGAAATCTATAGTAATAAGGTTAGGAGATGTAGTGATGGATGAATTTATACTTGAAATGAGAAATATAACAAAGCTTTTTCCGGGCGTAAAAGCACTTGATAATGTAAATCTTAAAGTTAAACCAGGAACAATCCATGCTCTAATCGGGGAAAATGGAGCTGGAAAATCAACACTTATGAATGTTCTCAGTGGTGTATATCCATACGGGACTTATAGTGGGGACATAATATATCAAGGTAAAGAATGTATTTTTAAGAATATAAAGGACAGTGAGGGCATAGGAATTGGAATAATCCATCAGGAATTGTCACTTATTCCATATCTTTCAATAGGAGAAAATGTATTTTTAGGCAATGAGTTAGCAAAACATAATTTTATTAACTGGGATGAAACTCATGTTAAGACGAAGGTTTTGTTAGAAAGGGTTGGGCTTAAAGAAGATTCTAATATAGCAATTAAAGATATTGGGGTTGGTAAACAGCAACTTGTTGAAATAGCAAAAGCCTTGGCACAAAATGTAAAGCTCCTTATCCTTGATGAACCCACCGCGGCACTTAATGAGGAGGATTCTAATAATCTATTAAAATTACTACTAGAATTAAAACAAGATGGAATCACATCAATTCTTATTTCACATAAACTAAATGAAATTTTAAAAATCTCAGATTCTATTACCATTATCCGTGATGGTGCCACCATAGAAACTTTGAATAAAGATGATAAAGATTTAAGTGAGGATAGAATAATTAAAGGTATGGTAGGTAGGGAGTTAACAAATAGATTCCCAACTCATAATCCCAAAATTGGGGAGATAGTATTTGAGGTAAAAAATTGGAATGTATATCATCCTAGTATTGAAGGTCAAAAGGTTATAAAGGATGTAAGCATTAATGTTCGCAAAGGAGAAATTGTAGGGTTTTCTGGACTAATGGGGTCAGGAAGAACAGAGCTTGCCATGAGCATATTTGGTAGGGCATATGGAAAACGTATAAGCGGAAAAATTATAAAAGACGGAAAGGAAATTGTTCTTAAAAGTGTTCAGCAAGCAATAGATAATAGACTGGCCTATGTTACTGAGGATCGTAAAAGCTCAGGACTTGTTCTTATTCAGGATATTAAGAGTAACATACTCTGGCAAATCTTAAAAAAATAAGTAAAAATCAATTTGTAGATGATCATAAAGAAACAGAAGTTGCTGAGGAGTATAGAAAAAAATTTAAGTATCAAATCTTCTAGTATTTTCCAAGACACCGGAAATTTATCTGGGGGAAACCAACAGAAGGTAGTGCTTAGCAAATGGATATTTACAGATCCCGAAGTGTTAATGCTGGATGAACCCACTCGGGGAATTGATGTGGGAGCTAAGTATGAAATTTATACCATAATTAACAAGCTAGCAGATCAGGGAAAATCCATTATATTTATTTCATCAGAACTTCCAGAAATATTAGGAATTTGCGATCGGGTTTACGTTATGAATGAAGGTAACATTGTTGGTGAACTATCACGAAAAGATGCATCACAAGAAAGCATTATGAAATGTATAATAGACAACCATAGGTCGGAAAAATAATCCAAATGATTATTTTAGGCAGTATGAAAATTACGAGGAGGTAATATAATGGATACAATTAAGAATGTTTTTAAAAAAAATATAAGACAATACGCAATGCTTATTGCATTAGTACTTATAACAGCTTTTTTTCAATTTGCTACCAATGGAATCCTTTTGGTTCCAATGAATGTGACCAATCTAATACTTCAGAATGGCTATGTATTTATTCTGGCAATAGGTATGACTCTTTGTATTTTAACAGGTGGTAATATTGACCTGTCAGTAGGTTCACTATGTGCTTTAATTGGTGCAATAGTGGGAACATTTATAATAACTATGAAAATGAATATAGTACTTGCAATAGTACTTAGTCTTCTTATAGGATTAGTTATTGGAATATGGCAAGGGTTTTGGATTGCATACGTAAGAATACCCGCATTTATAGTAACCCTTGCAGGAATGCTTTTGTTTAGAGGTCTTACTATTACAATGCTTAAAGGCTTAACTTTGGCACCATTTCCTTTAAATTTTCAAAACATAAGTTCTGGATTTATACCTGATATTTTTAATGGAACTAGCATAGGTATAAATTTCACAGCCATTATTGCAGGTATTATAATATCTGTTTTATATATAGTTGTACAGTTAAGAAATAGGGCAGTATCAGAAAAAAATGGTTCTTCTGTTAGTTCATTACCATTTTTTGCAATTCAGATAATAGCTATAATTTTTGTAATTAATTTATTTTCCTATTGGTTAGCATCCTTTAAAGGCATTCCAATATATTTAGTAATTATAGGAAGTCTCATTGTCGTCTACTCCATATTTACAACTAGGACTGTTCCAGGAAGGTATCTTTATGCAATGGGCGGTAACGAAAAGGCCGCAAAACTTTCAGGTATCAATACAAATAAGGTTCTGTTTTTCGCATATGTTAATATGGCTGTTTTATCAGCTGTAGCAGGTATGATGTTTGCATCTCGTATTAACTCTGCATCGCCTCAGGCAGGCACAGGCTTTGAATTAGATGCAATTGCAGCTTGTTTTATTGGTGGAGCATCTGCATATGGTGGTATAGGCACAATTGTTGGTACCATTCTCGGAGCTTTAGTAATGGGTGTACTAAACAATGGTATGTCGCTACTTGGGGTTGGAAGTGACTGGCAGCAGTCTATTAAAGGGTTAGTGCTTTTAGCTGCAGTTGCTTTTGATGTAATTTCTAAAAAGAAATCAAGAGCTTAAGGCACAGAGAACTGGTGAGCTGAGAGTTGAGAATTGACAATTAATGTTGATTTTACGTAGCAGAGCTACGTAAAATCTAAAATTAATTTTCTAATTGCTTTACTGAAGCTTCCCCACCAAAGTTGGGAATTTTACACCTGAACATGGAAATGGAAAAGCTGAAATCAAAACTTTTTTCATTCAATTGATATTTCTCTAGTAAATATGGTCCGCAACTTGTTGAACCCACTCCTGATTGCTTGTAATCAATAGACATTATAGAATATCCTGACTTTTCAAGCTCATAATTATGTGATTTTTGTGATAATTCCTCCTCTGAGTATTCAGATGCATTAAAAGCAAAATCCCGTTCAGATTCAATTTTAACGCATAGCTTATCACTTGCTATTTTCACATATTCACATCCCATATGAGAAGAATTTTCTTGCGGCTTAATATAATCCTCGTGCATTTCGCATACTTGCTGTGAAAAAATTCCTTTATATGAGGCTCTGTGTTTATCAATATAGCTTTCTACTGGTCCATATCCATAGTATTCAACCTTTGAAAATCTATTATCCATAAACAGCCTTAAACCAAATCGTGGCAGGTATGGACGCTTGTCCGCTATATTCACCTTATTATGTATTTTTATTTCACCGCTTTTATAAACGCAAATTTTATTTATAATATCAAAAGTGTTGTGATAAGAAAACCAACCCAATGCTAAATGACAGGTTATCTCTATAAAATTCTCATTTGCAGTTGCATTAATAGAATAAATTTTAGTTATTAGCTCTTTAAAATGGAACTTATTCCAATCATTTTTAACTGCACAATCATTATCAGTTGGTGCCCTGAAGGCATTGAACTGCATTGGTTTTTCTATTACCCTTGTGTGGTTAAACTCCATTTTGCTAAACAATCCTGTACGTTTGTCTATGGTATATTGAAAATTACTTCCAATTATATTAATTGATTTTCTGTCTTCATAAAAATTAATCTCGTTGTTTGATTTTGTTAACATAAGCTTTCGTTCAGTTCTAGCTATCAAAAATTGTTCAAATCCAAGATTAAATCCCTTACATGCCCATGCAGTATCATATTTTTCAGTAAAAATAAACCTAACATATAAGCTGTCACCGGTTAGTCCTACTAATTTAGGTATTGTAATATATTTTTTTGATTTTGCTGGCAAATAAATATTAATTTCATCTGAAGCAATTACTTTTCCCTGTTCAGTGATCTCATACCTACATTTAAGTTTTTCCGATAACTCTGTAAAATCATAAGTATTCACAAACTCATACACACCCTTATCAATATAAATCGCATTTACACCAATAGGACGATATACGTTTTTTGCTTCTAATAAACCTGTATGAGGGGTTCTGTCAGGGTAAACCAAACCATCAATGCAAAAATTTGAATCATGTATATCCTCGCCATAGTCGCCTCCATAAGCATACATAGTTTTGCCATTTGGAGCTTTACCAATTTCAATTCCATGGTCACACCACTCCCAAATAAAACCGCCGGAAAGTCGGTCACTTGAGTAAAAAGCCTGCCAGTAGTCCTCTAAATCTCCTGGACCATTTCCCATTGCATGACAGTATTCGCATAGCACTAAAGGTCTTTTTTCGCTTTTGTTAGCCAGAAAATAATTGGTTATCCAATCTACTGATGCATACATTGTTGAAACTACGTCAAGAGTGTTCTCATCATCTATTGCTTTATCTACTCCCTCTAATTGGTTCATACTTTGATAATGCACAAGCCTTGTATTATCAACAGATTTGATATATCTAGCTGCCTTTTCCATGGCCTTACTGTATCCACTTTCATTGCCCAGTGACCAAAATATAATTGATGGATGGTTTATATCCCTTGAAATCATTAGGTCCATTCTTTCTTGTCATCTCTTTCTCAAATTCCTTAACATTAACCGCTAAAGCTATACCAGAATAATCACCATTATTATCCATA
>CAVRYJ010000009.1:0-144379 GCA_963725425.1 uncultured Clostridiaceae bacterium | reverse complement strand
GGAGGTAAATCTAAATAACATGCTAATATATCCAGTAGTACATCTTGACCACAAATAACAAAACCATTACTGGAAGTTAATTCATCTGGAATAAGTTGAGGCAATTCTAAAGAGAGCGGAATGTTATTTTCTAAAATGTTTGCTACGTAGGTATTTTTGTTTTTAGCTCGATCTATATAATTTTGAATATCTTTATAATCAACACGAATTTTTTTACCAACTTTATAACCATTTAAATCTCCACGTTTTATTAATTCATATACTGTGTTTTTTGCTATTTTAAGCATATCCGCTACTTCCTGTGGTGTTAAAGCTGTATCTTCTAACATGATAAGTCTCCTTTCTCAAAACAGTAATTATGAAATAAACAGAGTTATTAAAACACAAATTGAACAATTGATCTAAAAACATGATAATAATTATTAAATTATTGATATATTGTATATATTAATATAAAAATGATTGAAATACAACAACTATAATAATTTATCACAAAAAAACCACTAAGGCAAAGTGTAAATAATACTGCCTTGTGGTTTCACGTTATTTTTAAAGTAGGTTGAAGGAATAATAACATTAATTGGTAAGTTAACGTTTAATATATTCCTCCACTAGGGAATTTGAAACTATTAGCTATTAAATGCAAATACGAAAAATTCACATCCAACATTTAAATTAAGTACTACTAAACATAACATAAAGTAACATAACTCAATTTCATTGGATTATATAACATAACTAAAATAAAGTCAACAGTGTATTACAAAACTAAAAGCTATAAAAAAGCTGAAATGTTTAAAATGAAATTATCATTAGAATACTGATTAAATTATAATATTAGTATAATAAATTCAATAAATATATTAAAATGATAAAAAATTATTGTATTTATTATTAAATAATGATATATTACATTTAAGCTAATGATTTGATATAGCTTAAAAAATATTTAAAAAAGTAGGAGGAATTAGTATGAGACAAATAGCTATTTATGGCAAGGGTGGAATTGGTAAATCCACAACGACACAAAATCTTACAGCAGGTCTAGCACAAATGGGAAAACAAATCATGGTGGTTGGATGTGATCCAAAGGCGGATTCAACTAGACTTTTATTGGGAGGACTTGCTCAGAGAAGTGTTCTCGATACACTAAGAGAAGAAGGAGAAGAAGTAGATTTGGATTCAATATTAAAACCTGGTTTTGGTAATATCAGATGTGTTGAATCAGGCGGACCTGAACCTGGAGTTGGTTGTGCAGGAAGAGGAATTATTACTTCAATTAATATGCTAGAAAGTTTAGGAGCTTATACTGATGACCTTGATTATGTATTTTATGATGTTTTAGGTGATGTTGTGTGTGGAGGTTTCGCTATGCCAATGAGAGAAGGGAAAGCTCAAGAAATATATATAGTTGCAAGTGGTGAAATGATGGCATTGTATGCAGCAAATAATATTGCGAAAGGTGTACTTAAATATGCCAATAGTAGTGGAATTAGATTGGGTGGCATTATATGTAACTCAAGAAATGTTGATAAAGAAATAGATCTTTTAAAAGCATTTGCTGAAGAACTGGGCAGTCAGCTTATCTATTTTGTACCACGTGATAACATGGTTCAAAGAGCTGAAATACACAAACAAACAGTAATAGAATTTGACCCAGAACAAGCTCAGGCACAGGAATATAGAAATCTCGCTAAAGCTATTGATGATAATAAAATGTTTGTAATTCCAAAACCAATGGCACAGGAAAGATTAGAAGAAATATTAATGGAGTTTGGTCTTGCAGATATATAAATAAAATAATAATTAACATATAAAGATTAAAAGTTATAAATCGTGGGAGGTTAATTTAATGTTAATGATAAAAGCAATTATTAGACCTGAAAAAGTAGGTATAGTACTTTCAGAACTTTGTGATGCAGGTTTTCCAGCAGTTACAAAATATGATGTAGTAGGTAGAGGTAAACAAAGAGGTGTAAAGGTAGGAGATGTTCATTATGATGAAATTTCTAAAGAGATGCTTATGCTGGTTGTAAAAGATGAGGACAAAGATGATGTAATAAGCATTATAATGAAAAATGCTAAAACTGGAGAAAAAGGTGCTTTTGGAGATGGAAAAATATTTGTCACAGCTGTAGAAGAGGCATATACAATAAGTTCAGGCTCAACTGGTTTATAAAGTAGGAGGGGTTAATTATGAAAGAAATTACTGCAATCATTAGAATGAATATGATTAGTAAAACAAAGAATGCCCTTCTTAAGGAGGGGTTTCCATCTCTTAATTGTAGAAAAGTGTTGGGGCGAGGCAAAAAAAGGTGGATTTTTC
This sequence comes from uncultured Clostridiaceae bacterium, assembly GCA_963725425.1. Lineage (GTDB taxonomy): Bacteria > Bacillota > Clostridia > Clostridiales > Clostridiaceae > Clostridium_I. The sequence goes on along the minus strand of CAVRYJ010000009.1, from coordinate 142,053 downwards.
AGTAATTGATGAAGCAATATCAGAAGGCACTATATTTAGTAATACTGCCATGGAAGAAATATCAGAAATGCACAGGCTTGTGGTTAAAAGATTAGTAACTATTGTAGTCAGTGATGAAGACGTACAAAAAGTGGTTGATACAATCATTGATGCAAATAGAACAAATAGTTCTGGAGATGGGAAAATTTTTGTCACAGATGTGATTGATATAGTAAGAGTAAGAACGGGAGAAACAGGAACGATTGCTCTATAAAATAAGAGAGGTGAATAAAAAAGTATGGAAAAGGATACGAAAAAAGTTGTGAATAGAGTTTTAGAGAAATATTCTGCTAAAACTTTTAAAAATAGAAAAACTCATATTGTAATAAAAACAGCAGAAGATCCAAATCCTGTTATTCAAGCTAATGTTAGAACTATACCTGGAATAATTACAAGTAGAGGTTGTTGTTATGCTGGTTGCAAAGGTGTTGTTATGGGTCCAATTAAGGATATGATTCATATAACACATGGTCCAATAGGTTGTGCTTATTATACTTGGGGTACTAGGAGAAACAAAGCAAGAATAGAAAAGGGTGGTAGAAATTTTATTGACTATGTTTTTTCAACTGATATGCAAGATAGAGACATAGTCTTTGGTGGTACTAAAAAATTAACTCAAGCAATAAAAGAAGCTGTTGAAATATTTCATCCAAAGGCTATTGGAATTTATGCAACCTGTCCCGTTGGACTTATAGGTGATGATATTAATGCAGTTGCAGCAGAAGCTACAGCACTTTATGGAATCGATGTACTTGCATTTAATTGTGAAGGATATAAGGGTGTAAGTCAATCAGCAGGTCACCATATTGCAAACAACGTCCTCTTTTCCAGCATTATGGGAAAAGGCAATAGGGAGTGTAAAAAATATTCTGTGAATATCTTAGGTGAATATAACATCGGTGGAGATGCATGGGAAATGGACAGAATACTAGAGAAGATTGGTTACAATGTGGTTGCTACACTAAGTGGTGATGCAAGCCTTGATAGTATTGAAAATGCTCATACCGCAGAAGTGAATGTAGTACAGTGCCATAGATCAATTAATTATATTGCTGAAATGATGGAGACTAAATATGGTATACCATGGATTAAAGGTAATTTCATAGGTGTAACATCTACAATTGAAACCTTAAGAAATTTAGCTAAATGTTTTGATGATCCTTACATCAATGAGAAAACTGAGGCTGTTATAGCTGATGAGCTATCTGAAATTGAAGGAGAAGTAGCTTATTACAGAGAAAAACTTCAAGGTAAAACAGCTATGCTTTATGTTGGAGGTTCAAGAGCTGATCATTACCAAAGGCTACTAGCAGATTTTGGTATAGAAACTATTGTTGCTGGTTTTGAGTTTGCCCATAGGGATGATTATGAAGGACGTCAGGTAATTCCAAGTATAAAATTGGATGCAGACAGTAAAAACATTCCACATATAACCGTTGAAAAAGATGAATCAAAATATCATCTTACTATGACACCAGAAAGATATCAAGCACTTAAAAGTGAAGGGGTTCCATTAGCATATTATGGTGGAATGGTTAAGACATTAAATGAAAATGCAATAATGGTGGATGATTTAAATCATCATGAAATAGACGAATTAATAAAATCATTAAACCCAGATATGTTTTTGTCAGGCATAAAAGAAAAATATTCTGTTCAAAAAATGGGAGTCTTATCAAGACAGCTTCATTCCTATGATTACACTGGACCATATGCGGGATTTAGAGGGGCACTAGTATTTGCTAGAGGACTAGAAGCAGGTATATATACTCCAGCATGGAAATATGTAACACCACCATGGAAAACAGAACCAATGCTAGAGGGAAAAGTTGTAGGAGGTGAGGAATAATGTTAGATGAAACACCAGAAAACAGTATAGAAAGAAAGGCATTAAAAATAAACCCAGCTAAAACATGTCAACCTATCGGGGCTATGTATGCGGCACTTGGAATTCATAATTGTCTTCCTCATAGTCATGGATCACAAGGATGTTGCGCATTTCATAGGATGCAATTAACAAGAATGTTTAAAGAACCAATTATGGCGTCAACTAGTTCTTTTACTGAAGGTGCAAGTGTATTTGGAGGAGGAGCTAATTTTAAAACTGCTGTGAAAAATATATTTACGTTATATAACCCAGACATAATTGCAGTTCATACAACATGTTTATCCGAAACTATTGGTGATGATATTCCTACTTATATTTCGACTTCAGAAGTACCAGAGGGCAAAATCATTATTCATGCTAACACACCAAGTTATGTTGGTTCACATGTTACTGGATTTTCGAACATGGTTAAAGGTATTGTAAATTATCTTCCTAAAAACACTGGAATAAAAAATGGAAAAATCAATATAATACCAGGGTTTGTTGGACCAGCGGATATGAAAGAGATAAAAAGACTTTTAGGATTAATGGATATTCCATTTATTATGTATCCGGACACAAATGGAGTACTAGATGCACCAATGACAGGTAAATTTGAAATGTATCCTAAGGGTGGAGCAAAGGTTTCAGATATTATTGATTCAGGCAATTCTGACTTTACCTTTGCACTTGGAAAAACTGCTTCAGAGGATGGAGCTAAAGTTTTGGAAAAGAAATGTAAAATTCCATTTAAAACATTATCTACTCCAATTGGAGTAGAGGCTACAGATGAATTCTTAGTTGAATTAACAAAAGTGACAGGTAAAGAGGTTCCAGAACAAATTGAAGATGAAAGAGGTCAACTTGTTGATTTAATGCTTGATAGTTATCAATATTTTCATGGCAAAAAAGTTGCAATATTTGGAGATCCAGATGTAGTTATGTCACTAACTAGATTTGTAATTGAATTAGGCATGATTCCAAAGTATGTAATTACAGGAACTCCTGGTGAAGCATTTGAAACTGAGATAAAAGCAATGCTCGTAAAAGCAGGAGTAGAAGGCACGGCTAAGGCTGCTTCCGATTTGTTTGAACTTCAACAATGGATAAAAAATGATGGTGTTGATTTACTTATAGGAAATACTCATGGAAAGTTTATAGCAAGAGCAGAAGATGTGCCTTTTGTTAGATTTGGATTCATGACTATGGACAGATTTGGATTTTATTACAATCCAGTTGTAGGTTATGAAGGCGGAAAGCGACTAGTTGAAAATATAAGTAATGTTCTTATTGATAGAATTGAAAGAGAGTGTGCTGATGAGGATTTTGAATTAGTTAGATGATTAATTATTGACTTAATGATTCAGGGCCAAGTTAGTGGCCCTGAATCAAATTTTAATACACTTAAATTTATCAATAAATAAAATTGGGGGTGAATTTATGGAAAACGAAAAACTCACACTTATAGAGCAAAGAGAAGATTTTGTTTGCTACAATTCTAAGGACAAAAAATCATCTTTTAAATGTGATGAGGAAAGTGTATCTGGGTCAGTAAGCCAAAGAGCTTGTGTATATTGTGGAGCTAGAGTTGTTCTAAACCCAATAACAGATGCCTACCATCTTGTACATGGTCCCATTGGATGTTCTAGTTACACTTGGGATATAAGAGGAAGTTTAACTAGTGGTTCTGATGTATTCAGAAACAGTTTTTCTACAGATCTAGGAGAAATGGATGTTATTTTTGGTGGAGAAAAAAAATTAACAGCAGCTATTGATGAAATTGTAGAGAAACATCATCCAAAAGTAATTTTTGTATATTCAACCTGTATTGTGGGTGTTATTGGTGATGATACAGATGCAGTATGCAAAAGGGCAGAAGAAAAACATTCAATAAGGGTGATACCAGTAAAGTCTGTGGGGTTTGCAGGAAGTAAGTCTACTGGGTACAGAGCAGCCTGTAATGCCATAATAAGTTTAATGGGTCCCAAAAAGAGTGAAGAAATAATTAATGGAGTTAACCTGCTAGGGGATTTTAATTTAGCTGGTGAGATTTGGATAGTTACAAATTATTTAAAAAAAATTGGAATAAAGGTTGTTTCAAAAATTACTGGGGACGGAAAATGTGAAGAAATAATGAGGGCACCTAGAGCAAAACTTAATGTGGTTCAATGTGCTGGATCCATGGGGTATTTAGCGAGTACCATGGAGGAACTTTATGGAATCCCTAGTATTAATATAAGCTTTTTTGGAATTGAAGATACTAAAAGTTCATTATTAAAGATTGCTGATGCCATAGGTGACAAGGATTTAGTAAGAAAGGCTAAAGAATTTATAACTTCAGAAGAGAAAAAAATACAAGGAGAGATGAAGTATTATCTTGCCAGGTTAAAAGGCAAAAGAGCTGCTATCTATGTAGGGGGAGGGTTTAAGGCAATATCATTAATAAGACAGTTTAAAAGTTTAGGAATGGAAACAGTTATGGTTGGAACGCAAACTGGTAAAAAGGAAGACTACGATGTTATTAGGAGTATAACCAATGAAGGTACAGTGATATTAGACGATGCGAATCCCTATGAACTTGAAAAATTCATACTTGAGGGTGGTGCAGATATTCTTGTTGGTGGAGTAAAGGAAAGGCCTTTAGCCTATAAACTTGGAGTTGCTTTTTGTGACCATAACCATGAGAGAAAGCATGCACTTAGTGGTTTTGTTGGAGCAGTAAATTTCGCAAAGGAAATAGATTCATCGGTAAATAGTCCTGTATGGAATTACGTATAAAAAATATGAGGAGGTGTTTTTCATGAGCAATAAAAGTTATGTAAATTTAGATGTGAACCCATGTAAAATGTGTATGCCTATGGGTGCAGTGCTTGCATTTAAAGGTATAGAGGGTAATATGGTAATTTTACATGGTTCACAAGGATGCAGTACCTACATTAGAAGACATATGGCAACTCATTACAATGAACCTATTGATATAGCATCATCTTCATTAACAGAGAACGGAACTATTTATGGAGGTACCAAAAACTTAAAAACAGGACTAACAAACATGATTAAAATGTATACTCCTTCTACAATCGGGGTAATGACAACCTGTCTTGCTGAGACAATTGGTGAAGATATTAATAGAATCGTAGATGAATTTCAGAAAGAAAGCGAAGATGAAAATTTAAAAAACATTAAAATAATAACAGTTCCCACCCCTGGTTATAGTGGAACTCAAAGCGAAGGATACTATAGGGCCCTAAGAAAAATAGTAGAGCAGGTTTCTGCAGATGCGAAAAAAATATAAAGATAAATATAATATGTGCAAATTTAAATCCAGGAGATGTAAGAAATATAAAAAGTATATTAGAGTGTTTTGGAGTGGAATATACTATTTTACCAGATGTGTCAAATACATTAGATGCACCTCATGAAAAAGGATATAAAAGAATTCCAGATGGAGGAACAAAAATAAAGGATATTGCTAGTATGGGTGGAGCCATAGGAACTATTGAAATGGGAATTACTTTGCAGGATGAGGAATCACCAGGAGTTTATTTAAGGGATACATTTGGTGTACCACTATATAGATGTGGAATACCTATTGGAATAAGAAATACAGATGAATTTATTTCTGCTATATCAAAGTTAAGTGGAATACCAGTGCCAAGTAGTTTTAAAACAGAAAGAGGAAGATATTTAGATGCTATGATAGATAGCCATAAATATAATGGAGAGGTTAAAGCGATTTTATATGGAGAACCAGAACTAGTGCTGGCGGTAACAAAAATTTGTGCGGAAAATGGCATAACATTAAAACTTGTTGCTTTAGGTACAAAAAATAAGATATTTAAGAATATAGTAAAACATGAATTAGAAAACCAGGAAGAGGAAGCTATCATAATTGATGATACGGATTTTGAAACCATAGAAAAACATGCAAAAATCTTAGATGTGAATTTAATTATTGGTAATTCAGATGGTAGAAGGATGGCAAAACGTATGGGACTAAAGATGGTTAGAATTGGTTTTCCTATTCATGATAGAGTTGGAGCGCAAAGGCAAGTTATTACAGGATATAATGGCTCGTCGTTTTTAATAGATAACATTGCAAATACCATACTAGAAGAGAATGAGAGCAACTTTAGAAAAAAATCTTATGATAGATATTTTGCACCAGAAAAGGGGGAAAAGGAAACTATGGAAACTACGATAGAATTAAAAACTGAAGACAAGGTAACTAATACAAATGAGGATAAAACTTGCACTCACCCATGTTATGGTGACAATGCACATCAATTTGCTAGAATGCATATACCCGTGGCACCTAAGTGTAATATAAGTTGTAATTATTGTGTTAGAAAATATGATTGCCTAAATGAAAGTAGACCTGGTGTTACTAGTGAAGTTTTAACTCCAGAGCAGGCTCTTACTAAATTTAAACTTGTAAAGAGTAAAATGAAAAACTTAACGGTTTTAGGTATAGCAGGACCAGGTGATGCACTTGCTAATTTTGAAGAGGTTAAAAAATCTATTGAATTAATAAAAGCAGAGGACCCTAATATCACATTTTGTTTATCCACAAATGGTTTGATGCTTCCATTTTATGCGATCCAATTAGTTGAACTGGGGGTATCGCATATAACAGTGACCATTAATTCTGTAGACAAAAAAATTGGGGCAAAAGTATATAAAGAAGTTAACTATTTAGGCAAAAGATATGTGGGCGAAGAAGCAGCAGAAATACTTATGAATAATCAGCTTACGGGTCTTAAATATTTATGTTCTAAAGGAATAATATGTAAAGTAAATACAGTTATGATTAAAGGAATTAATGATGACCATATTGTAGATGTAATTAAAAAGGTTAAAGAATGTGGGGTGTATATAACAAATATTATGCAGATGATTCCTGTAAAAGGAAGTGGGTTTGAAAACCTGCCTATGGTAAGTAATCAAGAATTAAACGAGATGAGAAAAAAAAGCGAAAAACATGTAAAACAGATGTATCACTGTAAACAGTGTAGAGCAGATGCTATTGGCACATTAACTCAAGATCAATCCATAGATTTCAGAAATGAAGGATGTGGTAGTGATTGCATGGACTGCCCTACTGAAATAAAAGAAAGGCTGCACAAGATAAAAACTCTAAAATTTGCAATTTCATCTAAATCAGGTATAAATATTGATCAACATTTCGGGCATGCAAAAGAGTTTCATATCTACGATTATGATGGAGAAAATATAAAGTATTTAGAGAAAAGAAATGTGGATCAATATTGTAATGGAGCGACTGAATGTGAGGAAGATAAAATAGGTAAAATTCTGAAAACTATAGATGGCTGCAATGTTGTGCTTACACTAAGAGCTGGGATAGAACCTATAAAAAAATTACAAGAAAAGGGTATTAGAGTTATACAAATGTATGACACTATAAATGCAGGAATTATAAGAGCGGCAAAAGAGATACAAGCGTAGTTATGATTAAGGCATCATCAAAATAACAACAAATCATTATTCTAGTCTGCTATTCAGATTCTGAGTTCCAAATTGGGGGTATTTATATATGTCTATCTTAGTAAATGGGAGCAAAAAAAATATTATAGATAGAACATTAATCCATATGAAAAAAAATACAAAAACACTTAATGGTCACAAAGTAGCAGATTTTTTAAAACTACTTTATGGCTTAGGTGTGGATTTAATAGAAATCGACAATGATATTGTAAGTAGCATAGTAGAGCTTCCACAAGATTTAAATTATGTGTATAGGATAAATAAAAATTCAGATGTTTTGCCTTTGAATAATCAAGAATACGATTATGTAGTTATTGAATATAAAAATGTTTTTGATTTAGATGTTATGGGTATTAAAAGGATAAAAAACAACAAAGTTATGCTTGAAATAGGTATTGAAGATTTAGATGAACTCTATTTAGATGAAAATAGTAGTATGTTTATTTCGTTTAATATTAAATGTATAATGATAAAAAATATTAACAAATACAATTTAAAAAATTATGCTGGATTAATAAAAAATTTAAAGACAAATTTTTTAGTAGAAGTAGGATTTTGCACCTGTAATAAATTTTATATGGGTACAGCAATTACTATGGAAGTTTGCACAGATGGTGCAGATTTTATTACTACAGCCTTTAATGGTGAAAATTATGGATATACACCACTTGAAGAGATTATTGTAGCTCTTAAGATAATAAAAAATAGTACTCTATCTGGGAATCTAAAATTATTGCCACAGATTGTCAGCACATATATAGAACTAACCGGAGAAAAAGTATACTGCATGAAAGCGATAATTGGAGAGGATATATTTAAATATGAATCGGGTATACATGTGGATGGAATAGCAAAGGATTCAAAAACTTATGAGCCATACCAGCCAAGTGATATTGGTAAAGAGCGAAAAATGCTTATTGGAAAACATTCAGGTAAAAAAGCAATAATGGTTAAATTACAAGAGCTTAATATAGATTACACATATATAAATATGGATGATTTTTTAAGTGAAATCAGAGAAAAAAGTATCAGATTGAGGCGGAATATTCTAGATGGAGAATTAGTTGAAATGTGTAAAAATTTTAATAATGTTTAATGAGGTTGGAGCGTGATAGTAATGAATACAAGGATAGTGGATACTACACTTAGAGATGGTGAACAAAAAGCCGGCATAGCTTTTAGTATAGAAGATAAAGTTGAAATTGCAAAATTGATTAATGCTATGAATATTTATCAAATTGAAGCAGGTATTCCAGCAATGGGCGGAGATGAAAAAGAAAGCATTAAGGAAATTGTGAAACTTGGATTAAAGAGCAAAATATCTGCTTGGAATAGAATGAATATTAAAGATATTAATGAGTCCATGGAATGTAAAGTGGATATAATACACATATCTGTACCATCATCAGATTTACAAATTCAATCAAAATTAGGCAAAACAAAATCCTGGGTTATTGAGAATTTGATTAAATGCGTTGATTATTCAACTAGTGGTGGATACGAAATAACAATAGGTCTTGAAGATGCATCAAGGGCAGATATGGATTTTTTAATTGAGATATGTAAAATTGTTTTTGATATGGGTGTTAAACGAGTAAGATATGCGGATACAGTAGGTATTTTATATCCAAGAAAATGTTTTTATGACATAAAAGAAATAATTGGTAAAGTTCCAATCGATATAGAAGCTCATATGCATAATGATTTTGGAATGGCTATGGCTAATTCTATGGGGGCATTAGACGCAGGTGCTAAATATGTAGATTGTACTATTGGTGGAATTGGTGAGAGAGCAGGAAATTGCAATTATAGTATGTTTGTGAAGGTATTATATGAGATTACAGGAGAAGATTTATTCTCAAAAGATTATAAAAAATTAACCCGGGAAGAACAAGATATTAAACATATAATGAGGTATGGAATAGAACATCTTGTAGTTTAAAAAACATTATGTATGAGGAAGTGAAATTTAGTGAACAAGAGTATAGCTATAGTTTTGGATGATAATGGGCAAACAACATGTTTAGGTGAACCAAGTATAGTTAAAGTGTATTTTAGTGATAATGGAAATTGGAAGATTATAAAAGAAATTATATGTAAAATAGATGAGAATATGAGTTTAATATTAATTCGTGAAAATATAAAAAATATGATTGAAGCACTAGGAACCTGTAGAATATTTATAGGGAGTAAAGTTACAGGGCTGCCATATACAGTTTTTGAAAAGATGGGGTATAATATATGGGAGATAGCAGGTAGACCTGAGGAATTTTTAGATTATGTTCTCGAAAAAGAATGTAATCAGCATAACTTAAAACTTGATGATGAGGTTAAGCCTAAAATACTAGCCCCGATCAAGAGTGGAAATGAGGGCTATTTTACTATTGATTTAAAAAAAATCCAGGAAGGTAATATGAGTGTTTCTTCTAAACAAGTTTTATTACCATTTCTAAATAATACTACATTTTATGAACTGAAAATTATTTGTTCACACCAGCCCAATTGGCTTGAGATGGAATTAAAAAGGCGAAATTTAAAAGCTGAAGTTCAACTAAAAGCTGGAAATCAGGTAGAAATAACTGTTTCTCATATAATATGTAGCGAATAACCGCAGCTAGGTATATTGCAATAGGAGGAGTCAAAATCATGAAGGAAATCTCTACGAAATATGGATTAATCAAAGGAATAATTTCTATAGATTATTATGATGATAAAATTATAGAAGAATGCAAGGTTGATGAGTATTGTGAGATAGCTACAGCTTTTGGAACTCTTGTACCACAATATGCAGATGATGGATTAAGAAGGAAATATGCAAAGTCCTTATCATTTTATAAAAATGGAAATATAAAGACCATATCACTGCAAAAACAAATGAATATAAAAACCAGCATCGGTGAGGTACCAGCTGAATTTATTTCATTTTACGATAATGGAAGTATAAAACGTATTTTATCACTTAACGGGAAAATAACAGCATTTTGGACTGAAGAAAATGAATATGAGCTAGCTATAGAAACAGAATTAAATTTAAAACTCGGGAAATTTAACAAAAAAATTATGGGTATTAAATTTTATGAAACTGGGGAAGTAAAAAGTTTGACATTTTGGACTGCTGAAAGAATTAATATACATTCGCCTTGTGGCATGGCAGATATTCGTATTGGAATATCACTTTATGAAGATGGAGACCTTAAATCCTGTGAGCCTTCAATACCTTTGAAAGTAAATACGTCAATTGGTGATATTATGGCTTATGATTTAAATGCTATTGGAATTAACGGAGATGAAAATTCCTTGAACTTTTATGAGGATGGTACAATAAAATCATTAGTTACATCAGTAGATAAAATTAAAGTTACCAGTTTAAATGGCAAGGTGAGAACCTTTGAGCCAGGTTCAAAGATAAGTTCTTATAATGATGAAGGCACGGATATAATACCTCTAACTATTGAATTTTATAATGATAAAATAAGATTTAATAAGGATTCAAACAGTGAGTTTGTAATAGGGGACAACTTATTTTGTATTGGAAATTCTACTCAGAAGTTTGACGCAGGCTGTAATAGTTGCGAGGGATGCAACAATAGGTGCAGTTAAGAGTTAAGAGTTAAAAGTTAAGAGTTAAGGAAATTTTGCCTTAGGGCAAAATAAATTAATTTCAAAGTAGTGATATTTATTCAAATAAAATGTTTATAGATTTGCTATGCAAATCTATAAACATTTTCGACTTTTCTGCGTTAGCAGAAAAATCTTCATGAACTCTTAACTCTTAACTCTTAACTCTTAACTTTTAACTGGAAAAGTATTTAAGTAGTTTATCTCTACTTTGATATAAAATCAAAGACTAGTTTAGTTCTCTTCTATGAAAGAAATAAGTTCTTTGTTGAATTTGTCTTTCTCTTCCCAGAATAGTCCATGACCACTGTTTTCAAATGGAACTAGCTTGGAGTTCTTAATTCCTTTATTTAGGGCTATAGCTAGTGGAAATAGGCATACTTTGTCATGAACGCCATGAAGAATCAAAGTTGGAGCCAATATTGTTTTTATATCAGAAAACAAACTTTCATCCCTAAAGGTTGTTGCAACCTCTGCGGTGGAGTAGCCTGCAGCTTGTAGACCTAAATTAAAGAACCAATCTGAGAATGGAGCTGTTGTATGCTGAAAGAAGAATATGTCACCAAAGTCCTGAAGCATTTTAGGACGGTCGGTATATGTTCCCTTAATAAGTTTAGTTACATCTTCCTTAGGTAAACCATATGGAAAATCTGGACGTATAGTGACGCTAGGGGCTGCAGCACCAAATAAAGCAAGTTTACATACACCATAGCCATTGTAGCGTGCCATGTATCGAATTGCTATTGCGCCACCAACGGAGTGACCACCTAGAGTGAAGTTATTTAATTTAAGGGTATCAACTACACATCTAATATCATCTGCTAATCTATTGTAAGAATACCCTATAAAAGGTTTATCTGAATTTCCAAAACCTCTTATATCTAAACCGATACATCTAAAGCCCATTTTAGGAAGCTCATTAAACTGATATTCGAAGAGATTATGATTTGCTGGCCAGCCATGTATAAACAAAATCGTTTTATCACCTTTTGGATTGATATCTTCAACATAAATCTTTACAGTTGGTTCTACTCTAACATAATATCCCAAGGTTCTACCTCCATTATTAAAATAAATTTCTTCATTAACAAGTTATTCATCTAGTCCTAAATAAGTGAAATATATTATATCAAAATAAAGGAAAACCGAATTTTATTATGTTACAATATAATAAAAATAGAGTTTTTGAATTCCTACAATGAAAATATAATAAGTTAATCAATAAGTATAAAGGAGATGGTACTGAATGAACCCCGCATCGGTTAGTAAGAAAAGAAAAAAAATTTTTCTACGGTTATCAATTTTAATACTTATTCTTCTAATAATTTTAGCCTTAATAGTTTCATTTATAGGGACTAATTCAGATAAAAAAACTAGTAACACTTCTAATGGAGAGTCATTGATAGCAAATGCAAAAATGATAAAGAACAAGAATGGAAATATATATATGGAACAAAATAAGATATTTAAAAAGTATACAGTAAACATTTCTAATGCAGATAAAAATGTTTCTTACAAACAAAATAATAGTTCTGTTGTTGTAAGTTTTGATAAGAATGTGTCACTTAAACTTAATTCTGACATTAGTGAAAGTGATTCAAAAGATATATATTTGAATAATTCTAATGGCAAAGAGAATTTAATATTAAACAAAAGTTATAAAGGTAATAATTATGTCAATATAAATCAAGGTAAAGACAATAATCAAGTTATTATATTAATGAGTAAAGTAAAAAAACCTATTACACGTAAAGCTGTACTTAATCCAGGACATGGAGGTATTGATGATGGAATAAGCGTTGGTAATATTCATGAGAAGGATATAACATTAAGGATAGTAAAACTTATGGTCAGTGATTTGGAATACAATGGTGTCCAAGCAGTTCTTACTAGAAATAAGGATGAAGGGCAGTCACTGGCTGAAATAGCGGCTTTTGTTAATAAAAATAAACCAGATGTATTTATGTCCGTTCATATAAACGGAATGGAGGAAAATGGAGATGAATATCAAGGAATAGGGGCTTATTATTATAATGAAAATGGATACCAGACTGACGAGAGAATACGCCTAGCGAATATTGTAATAAAAAACACAACACTTAAAGACGGCTGGAAAAATGATGGAATAGTTAGAGATAAGCTGAAAGTAATTAGGCTAAGTAAAGCACCAAGTGTTCTGGTTGAAGCAGGATATTTAACCAATGCCAATGATAGGGCACGATTACAGAATGATAAAATATTAGGAAATTTGGCAAATAACCTGTCACAAGCAATTGTGGAATTTGTGCATTGACATTAAATATAAAAATATGGAGTTGTGAAGTGGATGATTAACGTAGGGGTAATAGGTACAAGTTGGATTACTGATGAATTTATAAAATGTGCTAGTTTAATTGACGACTTTAAACTTAATGCAGTCTATTCTAGGTCACAGGAAAAAGCAAAAGCTTTTGCACATAAATATGGGGTGGAAAATGTATTTGTTAATTTAGAGGATATGGCTAAAAGTAATATTATTGATGCTGTATACATAGCAAGTCCTAATTCAATTCACAGCCAGCAGTCGATTCTATTTTTAAACAATAAAAAACATGTACTATGTGAAAAGGCAATAGCTTCAAATCTTAAAGAATTAAATGCTATGATAGAGGCATCTATTGCTAATAATGTATTATTAATGGAAGCTATGAAAACAACTTTTTTACCTAATTTTAAAGTTGTAGAAGATAACATCCATAAAATCGGGAAAATAAGAAGATATTTTGCAAGCTACTGTCAGTATTCTTCAAGATATGATTTTTATAAACAAGGGAAAGCAGTAAATACATTTGATCCTAAATTTTCTAACGGTTCAATTATGGACATAGGTATATATTGTATAGAACCTTTAGTTAAACTTTTTGGAAAGCCTAAGATAATAAAGGCATCTTCAATGAAACTTACATCAGGTGTAGATGGTGAGGGAAGTTTGATTTTATCCTATGGAGATATGGATGGAATTATTATTCATTCAAAGATATCAAATTCATATCTATCTAGTGAAATTCAAGGAGAAAATGGCACAATGATAATTGATAGGATAAATAGTCCAGAAAAGGTTAAGATAATATATAGAAATGGAGAAACAGAAGATTTGTCTGTGCCTCAATTAAAGGAGACAATGTATTATGAAGCTAAAGAATTTATTGAGCTGATTAATAGTGGCAAAATAGAATCACAGGTGAATTCTTTTAATCAATCAATCATAAGTGTGGGAATTATAGAAGAAGCAAGAAGACAAACGGGAATTGTGTTCCCAGCAGACCAACTTTAAGAAGCTAAGAGCTAATGGGGTTATCGTCGCATAGCCATCAAATTAAGTGAATTCTACAAAAATAAAGCCAATCGTTTGCAGAAAGGTTACCATTTCGTTTTGAGCAAAATTTTCCTCACCCATGCAATTGGAAAACTGTATATAGACAATAATATATTTTGTTTGCATATACATAGACAAAATAACTAAACAGTATTATAATGTTATTATAATAAGTGTTGATGATATTATAATAAAGGAGCAAATAAAAAAATGGAAGGTGTAGAAAAATTTCTTGATGAAGATGGAAGGATAAAGATATGGCCAGCTAAAAGGGATTATAAATTTGAAGTTTTAAAATACTTGGCCAGTAAATTTCAATGCGGTAAAGACTACAAAGAAAAAGAAGTAAATGATATAATAGAAAAATGGCATACCTTTGGAGATTATTTTCTTCTAAGACGTGGTATGATAGAAAATAAATTATTGCTACGAACAAAAGATGGGTCAAGATATTGGCGAGAAGATGCCTAAATAGAGTTAAGGGTGAGTGAATAGCATGGAGTCAAAAGCAAAGGAACCATTTTGGAATGCAAGTATAGAAGAAATAAAAAGGGGATATATTCAGTGTGAGGACAAATTCCAATGTTTAATCTGTGGAGAAGCCTTTACTGTTGGCAGAATATATCAAGTAGGACCTGTGCTTTATGAAGCGAAAAAAGCTGCTGAAATTCATATTGAAGAGAAGCACAATTCAATGATAGAATATTTATTAAATATGAATTCAACTTTCACTGGCTTATCAGAAGCACAAAATCAATTAATAAAATTATTTTCCTTAGGAGTATCTGATAAAGAAATATCAAACAGATTAGGAATAGCAACTTCAACTATAAGAAATCATCGTTTTAAATTAAGAGAAAAAGAGAAGCAGGCGAAGCTATTTTTATCAATCATGGAATTACTATCCAAAAATACTAATAAAAAAATAAATAAACTAGATAAAGGCATTATTTGTGATGCTCATAAAACAGCCACAACCTTGGATAGTAGATTTGACATAACTGATGAGGAGAAGGTTGGAGTTATAAGCATATATATGGACGAAAATGGTGCTATAAAGACTTATCCATCAAAGGAAAAAAAGAAAATTATTGTTCTTGGAGAAATAATCAAGAATTTTAAACATTCAAAAAAATATTCTGAAAAGGATATAAATCTTATCCTAAAAAGGATATATGAAGATTACGCTACAATAAGAAGAGCCTTGATTGAATACGGGTTTTTAGAAAGAACTAAAGATTGTAGCAGTTATTGGGTAAAAGAATAACAGAGAAGCAGTTACCAGATACAAGTGACAAGTGACAAGTTAAGGAAGATTCTTCTGCTGGCGCAGAAGAATAAGACGAATAAATAAATAAAAAAGCCCTCATAATCTGCAATTAATTGTCAATTATGAGGGCCTTTTAACTTGTCACTGCTTTTACTTTTGTGCCTTTGCTACTCTTATAGTTTTTCCTTTTATACTTTTATTTTTTAATGCTTCCAGTACTAGTTCACCTTTACCAGCAAGTATATCAACATAGGAAAAAGTATCTTGAATTTCTATGATACCAATATCTTCTGGATTTATGCCGTCAATGCTTGAAATTGTGCCGGCTATATCACCTGGTCTTATTTTCTTCTTCTTTCCTGCACTTATATATATCTTTGTAATTTCTTCATTTAACTCGCTATTTTTTGCGGTTTTAAGCTCAGGTTTTATTTTTCGCTTTTGAATAAACAGTGCTTTTCCTTCTTTAACTCCTTCAATGGATGGAATAACACCTTTTTTAATTTCAAATCCAAAGTGTTCTTCTATTTCCTTTAAAAATCTATATTCTCTAGGTGAAACAAAAGTTATGGCAATACCATTTTTGCCAGCACGCCCGGTTCTTCCTATTCTATGTACATAACTTTCTTGTTCCATAGGTATATCATAGTTTATTACATGAGTTATATTTTCCACATCAAGTCCCCTAGCAGCTACATCAGTAGCTACTAAAAACATGAATTCTCCTCTTTTAAAACTATTTATTACCTTAGTTCTGTCATTTTGGAGCATTCCGCCGTGAAGCTCATCACAAGAGAATCCGGTTTTTTTCATATTTAAGAAAACTTCATCTACGTTATCTTTAGTTCTACAAAATATAATTGAACTCTGAGCTTGACTACTGTATATTATTTTATTAAGTAAATCCGGTTTTTCATCACGTTCTACTTCATAATATAATTGATCAATTCTATCTGCCACGGTGCTTTTGGAATTAATTTCGATATTCACTGGATCGCGCATATATGTATTACATAAGTGAAGTATTTCAGGTGAAATAGTTGCTGAAAAAAGTAAAGTTAATCTATTTTTAGGAAGATTTCTAATTATAGCTGTAACTTCGTCAATAAAGCCCATACTAAGCATCTCATCAGCTTCATCTATAACTAAATATTTTATTTTTTTCAGATTTATTGTATTACGTCTTATGTGATCCAAAATTCTCCCTGGAGTTCCTGCTATAATGTGAATCCTTTGCTTAAGAGCTTTTATTTGATCACGTATAGGTTCTTTACCAAATATTGCAGCACATCTTAAACGTTTAAATCTTCCTATATCTAAAAAATCCTGTTTTATTTGAAGTGACAGTTCGCGGGTTGGGGAAAGCACTAATACCTGTGGGTCATTTTCTTCTAGTTCTAGTTTCTCACAAATAGGTATTGCAAAAGCTGCGGTCTTTCCGCTACCTGTTTGTGATTTTGCGATAACATCTCTATAATTAAGAATCAAAGGTATAACTTTTTCTTGAACCTCTGATGGATCTGTATATCCTAATTTTTCTATTGATTCTAATATCTCTTCACTTAGACCGAAACTTCTGAAATTTAATTCGCTCATTAATTTTACCTCATATGATTTTATTTTTATCTACACTTCATCATACTATTATATGTTAACAAAGTATATGAAAACAACAAAAAAACACTTAAAAGGTGTAGTTTGGGCGCAGGTAATGGCTCCTCGCCTACCGCAAAATATCCTCAGAATCTTTGATTTGTTATTTCTTTTCAGATGCCTTAATAATAATTTCTCTCAAAGATTTCTTTTATTTTGGATAAGTTACTTGTTACACCTAAAGTAACCATAAGTTTGATTCTAGCCTTTTGACCAGGAAGATTATCACCTAAAATCACACCTTTATCTGTAAGTTCTCTTCCAGCTCCTTCATAGCCATAATCGTCAAGTACCTTGCCCATTAAACATCTTGAAACTAAAATAACAGGTATGTTTTTGTTTAAAGCGTATTCCACACCGGCAACCATTGCAGGAGGAATATTTCCTCTTCCCATGCCTTCTATAATTATGCCACTAGTTTTAGAATCAACGCAGAACTTCAAAAGACGATCATTCATGCCACATCCGCATTTTAGTAGGTCAACATTAGGGTTTATTTTTTTTGCGCCAATATATTCTCGTTTAGTGTAGTTGAAATAGAAATATACGTTGTCGTTATCAACAATACCAATAGGACCAAAATCTAAACTTTTAAATGTATCTAGAGTATGGGTATTTGTCTTTGTAACTTGAGACGCAGAGTGAATTTCACTATTCATCACAACCATAACACCTCTATTTTTAGCATCATCGGAAATAGCGGTGCGAACGGCGTCAATAAGGTTACGAGGTCCATCCCAACCAAGTTGTGAGCTATTCCTCATGGAGCCAACAAAGATTATAGGTTTTTCACCATTATAAATCAAATCAACCAGATAGGCTGTTTCCTCTAAAGAATCTGTACCATGGGTAACTACTACGCCATCATAGCCTTCAGCTTTAATCTTATTTTGTATCAAATTTGATAATTCAAGCATTTTTTCTGGAGTAATATGGGGGCCAGGGAGCATTCCAAAATTGAAAAGGTCAATGTCCGCAATGTTATTAATCCCTGGTGTTAGTTTCAATATGTCGTCACCATTCATAGAAGGCACTGCAGCACCATTACTAGCCGCATCACTTTTCATGGAGATTGTTCCTCCAGTAAATATTATAATGATTTTCTTCATTATGTTACCTCTTTTCAAAGTTTAATATACGTACATCTATTTTAACACTATTTATTCTTTTTATTAGATTATACGTCAAAAGACTGCTTAAGAATCTCATAAATTAATTTTTTATCAATCTATTGTTTGACATAATGTTTTAAATATAATATGATATTAACAAAATTAAGAAATAATCATGTAACTGGCGGAAATGGAGTTCACCATAGGGAGCATGATTAAAAAAATCGACCGCCTGGGTAAATTATAAAAAATTTCTCGGGTTTTTTTGTGTTCAAAATTATTAGGAGGTAGATAAAAATGAAAAATCAGGAAATTACCTTGAAGTATGGCTGTAATCCGCATCAAAAACCTGCAATGATTTATGCTAAAAATGGAGAATTCCCATTTCAAATATTAAATGGAAAACCAGGGTATATAAATTTTATGGATGCCTTTAACTCTTGGCAACTAGTAAAAGAATTAAGGGGAGCAACAGGGCTTCCTTCAGCTGCTTCTTTTAAACATGTTAGCCCAGCAGGTGCAGCAGTTGGGGTGCCACTCAGTAATGTGTTAAAAAAAGCCTATGGCGTAGAAGACATAGAGTTAACACCTGTAGCTACTGCTTATGCAAGAGCCAGAGGAGCAGATAGAATGTCTTCCTATGGTGATTTTGTAGCTATTAGTGATATTGTAGATGTGGCAACAGCCACAATATTAAAAAGATCAGTTTCTGACGGAATAATAGCACCAGGCTATAGTGAAGAAGCATTAGAAATATTAAAAGGGAAGAAAAAAGGGAGTTATTGTATAATTAAAATGAATTCTGATTATGAGCCAGGAGAAACAGAAACAAGAGAAATATATGGAATGACATTTATGCAGAAAAGAAATAACGTTTCAATAAAAGAGAATTTGCTAAAAAACATAGTAACTGATAATAAATATATTACAGAGGAAGCAAAACGTGATTTACTTATTGCAACAATTACTTTAAAATACACTCAGTCAAACTCTGTTTGTTTTGCATTGGATGGTCAGGCTATTGGGGTTGGAGCAGGTCAACAGTCAAGAGTGCACTGCGTAAGGCTTGCAGCATCCAAGGCTGATATTTGGTTTTTAAGACAACATCCTTCAGTGTTAAATTTGCCATTTAAGGATGGAGTGAAAATACCAGAAAAGGATAATGTAATTGATCAATACCTTAGGGACGATGTAACTGAGGAAGAAACTAAAGGGTGGGCTGATGTGTTTACAAATATGCCAGAAAGGCTTAGTAAAGAGGAAAAGAAAAAATGGATTTCTAAACTTACTGAAGTTTCATTGAGTTCAGATGCATTTTTCCCATTTAGAGATAATATTGATAGAGCAGCTAAAAGTGGAGTTAAATATATAGTTCAAGCAGGTGGATCAATAAGGGATGATTTGGTAATACAGGCATGTAATGAATACAATATGGTAATGACTTGTTCTGGGTTAAGATTATTTCATCATTAATCAATTAAACTGTTAAAACAATCTTAACAAAGGTTTTTTTACCTATTTGTACCAGCATTTCATCAGCATCAGGAATTTCGGCTAAATTAAATATTTTATTGTTATTTATCCTAAGGCCACCTTGACTGGCGAGTCGCCTAAATTCACTTTTGCTTTTTATAATTTTATTTTTCACTAAAACATCACCAATATCAAAGGTATTTTTTGCTACGGTTAGAGTGTTTATATCCTTAGGAATGTGTTTTCTTTGAAAAATATTTTTAAATCTTTCCTCAGCCTTGATAGCAGAAGCTTCGTCATAGTACATTTTCACAATCTCCTTGGATAAATTCATCTTGATATCCCGGGGGTTTGTTGTGTTTTTGGATAAACTCTCTTTAATTATATTTATATCATTTGGATGTAAATCTGTTATAAGTTCATAATATTTTATAATCATGCTATCAGGAATACCCATGGCTTTTTCATAAATAGTATTTGGATCCTCATTAATTCCGATGTAATTTCCAAGACTTTTACTCATTTTTTTAACACCATCAGTTCCTTCAAGTAGCGGCATAAGAATTGTTGTTTGAGGCTTTTGACCATTTTCTCTTTGAAGAGTTCTCCCCATAAGTACATTGAATCTTTGATCAGTACCACCCAGTTCAATGTCAGCCTTAATAGCCACTGAATCATATCCTTGTAGCAAAGGATAAAAGAACTCGTGAATTGAGATAGCAGTTTGGCTTTCATATCTGTTTTTAAAATCCTCTCTTTCAAGCATTCTTGCTACTGTAGTTGTAGCAGCTAGATTAAGAGCATCTTCCATATTAAGTTTTGATAACCATTCACTATTGAATCTAACCTCAGTTTTATTTGGGTCCAATACTTTGAAAATTTGTTTTTTGTAGGTTTTAGCATTTTCAATTACGTCTGCTTTTGAAAGCGATTTCCTTGTTTTTGATTTTCCTGTTGGATCTCCAATCATTCCTGTAAAATCACCAATTATTAGTACAGCCTTATGGCCTAAATCCTGCATGGCTTTTATCTTCCTAAGTACAACGGTGTGACCTAAATGTATATTAGGTGCACTTGGGTCTAAACCTAACTTAACCGTTAAAGGTCTGTTTTCCCCAAGCTTTTCCTTAAGATCGTCCATACCTATAATATCGTTGGTTCCTTTCATCATAATTTTAAGTTGATCTTCCATAGATTCCATAATTTACAACCCTCCTTGTAATATTTGTTGTATAAATAAAAAACTCCCGTCCTTAATAAAAAG
The DNA here is from genome assembly GCA_963725425.1 of uncultured Clostridiaceae bacterium. Lineage (GTDB taxonomy): Bacteria > Bacillota > Clostridia > Clostridiales > Clostridiaceae > Clostridium_I. The sequence continues at coordinate 120,897 of CAVRYJ010000009.1, read as the reverse complement.
GGCGAGAGTATTAATCACGTGTTACCACCTAGGTTTGTAATTATCTCACGATAATTACCTTTTCGAGTACGGCAAAACTAATGTTTTGTTTATATTCTAGCACTATAACGTGTGCAAAATCGTCAACTTCCTAATTGGGGTTACCTTTCGGAGTGCGGCTCTAAGACGTATTCAATTCAACTTTGCTTTGCATCTCTCACCAATCGATAACTCTCTTTTAAGCTAAGTAGAATCTACTTGTTCTCTTCAATGCTTTAATTTTATAATAATAATAATATTATCAATTATTATAGGTTAGAAACAATAAAATGTCAATGATTAGAATTTTGATATACATATGTAAATTGTGAATAAATAAAAAACAATATTAGTAAAATATATGAAAATATTCAATTGTATGTTAACCTAAGAGATAATAATACATGAACTATACTATGGGGGTCTGAGATTATGAAAATAAAAGCCATTTTATTTGATTCTGGTCGTGTACTTAATCATCCGAGAACAGGTAACTGGTTTATTCCGCCTAATTTTAATAACATTGTAAACGTTAAGAATATGAAAGTATCTAATTATATACTGCTATTAAAGGCTATTAAGAAAGCTAGTCAATATCTTGACCAGCAAAAATTGTCTTAACAGAGGAGGATGAATTTAGGCATTTTATTGAGTTCTATAAGATTATTGCAAGGGAACCAATAGGTATAAAACTAACAGAAGAGCAGATATTTGAAATTGCAAAGGATACGGTGTACAATGATCGAAAGTTTTTGTTTCCCAATGAAGTGTTCCAAATTATACCAAAGTTAAGTAAGAATTATAAGCTAGGGATTATATCTGACACTTGGCCATCATTAGAACGGGTATTTAAAAATGTAGGATTAAGAGGGTATTTTTCTACATTTGTGATGTCTTCGAAATTAGGGGTTAATAAGCCTGATGAATTGATGTTTACCACGGCATTAGATGAGTTAAAGATAAAACCAGAAGAGGCGATTTTTATTGATGATAATGAAATGAATGTTGAGGGTGCGCAAGAACTTGGAATGGAAGGAATCTTGATGGATAGTAAAATGTACTCAAAAGTAAATGAAAGAATTTGCAAAATTACAAACTTGAGCGAAATTGAAGCCATTTTAAAAGATGCCTAAACAGAAAAACATGAATTTCTAAAGTTACTTGCTTAATCTAATAATTAAGGTGGTGCTGTGTTTTGACAGAACAATATATGAATAGAGTTCTAGAGCTTGCTAGATTTGGGTCAGGGTTTGTGAATCCGAATCCATTAGTTGGGGCGGTTCTAGTAAAAGAACGAAATATAATTGGTGAAGGTTATCTAAAAACTTATGGAGCAGAAAATGCAGAAATAGTGGCAATTAAAAGTGCTAAGGGTGATACTTTTGGGTCAGAACTCTATTTAAACATTGAGCCATCTTTAAACAAAGGGGATATAGAATTAATACTACAACAAGGAATAAAAAAAATTAATGTAGGTATTATTAATCCTAAATATAAAGGCAAAAATCTAAGTATTCTAAGGGAAAAAGGCATAGAAATAGAAATTGGTCTTTTAAAAGAAGACTGTGAACAATTGAACGAAATATATACACACTTTATAAACAAAGGAATACCTTTTGTTTTTACAAAATGGGCTATGACCTTAGATGGGAAGCTTGCCACAAAAACTGGGAATTCCAAGTGGATTAGCAGTGAGGAAAGCTTGAAATTTGTTCATGAATTAAGGCAAAGAGTGGCGGCAATAATGGTTGGTGAAAATACAGTTAAAATGGATAATCCTATGCTCACAACAAGACTAGAAGGTATTAAAATATCAAATCCACTCAGAGTAATTATTTCTAGATATGGAGATGTACCAAATGATTCCAATGTTTTAAGAGTGGATAAAAACACGAAAACCATGATTATTTCTTCCAAACATATATCTGGGGCGCGAGAGGCTTATTTTTTTAACAGAGATGTGGATGTTTTGAAACTAGAAGAAAAAGATGGACATATGGATTTTAAAGATATAGCTAGAGCCTTAGGTGCAAGAGGGATTGACTCTCTCTACATAGAAGGTGGAAGCGGAATATTAGGTTCTGCCTTTGATAGTGGCATTGTTAACGTAGTATATGCTGCAGTTTCACCAAAGATTGTAGGTGGAAAATCTGCAATAACTCCAGTAGGGGGAAGAGGCGTAGATCTAATGAGAGATGCTATTGTGCTAAAAAAGGTGACACATAAAATAGTAGGAGATGATGTGATTTTTAAAGGATATGTATAAATAATGGTACTTGACAAGTCTATATTATTGTTGTAAATTGAAGATATAATTTAATAACAACTCTTCGGGGCAGGGTGAAATTCCCTATCGGCGGTAAAGCCCGCGAGCCATTTTGGCAGATTCGGTTAAATTCCGAAGCCGACAGTATAGTCTGGATAAAAGAAGATGGAATTGGCGATATTTATATTGCTGTATTTTTGATTTTAAAGCTCTGAAATTTTATATTTCAGAGCTTTTATTTTTAAAAATCACACTTTAATTTAAGTGTTAATTTATTGTGCCCCAGGTATAGTTTTTTATATCTAGGGCATTTTAATTTTTTGAAGGGGTGAAGATATGGATAAATTTTTCATGAAAAGAGCATTAGAACTAGCTAAAAATGGGGGTGAGAGGGTAAAACCTAACCCTATGGTTGGTGCTGTAATTGTTAAAGATGACAAAATAATAGGTGAAGGGTATCACGAATTTTACGGTGGACCTCACGCAGAAGTCAATGCATTTAGAAGCTTAAAAGAAAGCGCAGAAGGATGCACTATATACGTTAACTTAGAACCTTGTTGTCATTATGGGAAAACACCGCCTTGTGTAAATGCAATTATTGAAAATAAAATAAAACGAGTGGTAATAGGTAGCATTGATCCAAATCCACTGGTGTCAGGTAAAAGTATAGATATTCTTAAACAAAAAGGAATTGAGGTAAGTGTTGGCGTTTTAGAAAGGGAATGTACCCATATAAACAAAGAATTTAACAAATATATTTTGAAAGACCAGGGAGAGGAGTAAAAATGTTTACAGGATTAATTGAAGAGATAGGAGTTGTTCAAACTATTGAGATGAATGAAAAATCATCTCGAATAACTGTAAAAGCAAAGAAAGTTACAGATGGAGCTAATGCTGGCGATAGTATAAGTACAAATGGAGTCTGCCTTACAATTTCACAGCTGCGCTTATCTTCCTTTACGGCAGATGTTATGGCAGAAACCATGAGCAGAAGCAATCTTAGTAACCTAAAAACAGGTCAAACAGTAAACCTTGAAAGAGCAGTAAAAGTAGGAGACAGATTAGGTGGACACATTGTATCCGGACATATCGATGGAACCGGAAAGATAATTAGCTATGAAAAAGATGACAATGCATTTTGGATAACAATAGCATCTGATGAGAAAATTTTAAAATATATAGTTGAAAAAGGATCAGTAGCATTGGATGGTGTTAGTTTAACCGTTGCATATGTAGATAATGATTGTTTTAAAGTGTCAATAATACCGCATACTTCACAGGAAACTACACTTTTAAAAAAATCCTTGGGGTACGAGGTCAATATCGAGTGTGATGTTATTGGAAAATACGTAGAAAAACTTATGGGACTGGTCAATGAGTCAGAAGAAAAGAAAGAAAATGTTATAGATTCTGAGTTTTTAACAGAAAATGGATTTATATAGGGGGAGAAAATATGTTTAATAAAATTGAAGAAGCTGTGCAAGATATCAAAGAAGGAAAAATGGTAATTGTAGTAGATGATGAAAACAGAGAAAATGAAGGCGATCTTATTATGGCCGCTGAAAAGGTAACAGGTGAAGCTATAAATTTTATGGCAAAGTATGCAAGAGGCCTCATATGTATGCCTATGGATGGAGAAATACTTGAAAAACTAAATATAAATCCAATGGTGGCGAATAATACGGATAATCATGAAACTGCATTTACGGAATCAATAGATTTTTTTGAAACTACTACGGGTATATCTGCCTTTGAAAGGGCATTAACAGTTCAAAAGGCAATAAAAACAGGTGCAAAACCAGAAGATTTTAGAAGACCAGGACATATGTTTCCGTTAAAGTCACTAGAAGGCGGTGTTTTAAAAAGAATAGGTCACACAGAGGCATCTGTGGATTTAGCCAAACTTGCAGGTTTAAAGGGTGCAGGGGTTATATGTGAAATTATGAAGGAAGATGGTACCATGGCAAGGGTTCCAGATCTAATGATATATGCTAAGGAGCATGGGTTAAAGATTATTACAGTGGCAGATCTTATACAATATAGAAGGAAAAATGAAAATTTAGTGGAGAGGGTTGTATGTACTAAACTCCCAACAAAGTACGGAGATTTTAAAATATATGGATATGTAAATAAAATAAATGGAGAACACCATGTGGCTTTAGTTAAGGGCGATATAGAAAAAGATGAACCTATAATGGTGAGAGTTCACTCTGAATGTCTTACTGGTGATGCACTTGGATCTAAAAGATGTGATTGTGGAGAGCAATATGATGCTGCAATGAAAAGAATAGCTAAAGAAGGTAGCGGGGTTTTATTGTACATGAGGCAGGAAGGTAGAGGCATTGGTCTTATAAACAAGCTTAAAGCTTATGCCCTTCAAGATGAAGGCATGGACACTGTAGAGGCAAACTTGTCCTTGGGATTTAAGGCTGATTTAAGAGAATACAATATAGCAGCGGATATGCTTAATGATTTAGGTGTAAAAAGGGTAAAACTTATGACCAATAATCCTGAAAAAATAGAAAAATTATCTGTTCTAGGAATAGATATCGTGGAAAGGGTACCTATACAAATTGATTATAATGAAAATAATGAATTTTATCTGAAAACAAAGAAAAATAAACTAGGCCATTTATTAAATTACTAAAATATAAAAAACATTGGAGGAATAGAAAATGAAGATTTATGAAGGAAAATTAGTTGCTGAGGGATTAAGGTTTGGAATTGTGGTTGCTAGGTTTAATGAATTTATAGTTTCAAAGCTTTTATCAGGTGCACTTGATGGTTTAAAGAGACATGGAGTAAAGGAAGAAGAAATTGAAGTCGCTTGGGTTCCAGGAGCTTTTGAAATACCACTTATAGCAAACAGCATGGCTAAATCAGATAAATATGACGCTATAATATGTTTAGGAGCAGTTATAAAGGGTTCAACTCCACATTTTGATTTTGTTAGTGCGGAGGTTTCTAAAGGCGTAGCAAATGTAGGACTAAACTCTGGAAAACCAGTTATATTTGGAGTTTTAACCACAGATTCCATTGAGCAGGCAATAGAGAGAGCAGGAACTAAGTCGGGAAATAAGGGGTACGATGCAGCAGTGTCGGCTATTGAAATGGGAAACCTGATGAAGCAGTTAAAAGTTAAGAGTTAAAAGTTAAAAGTTAAGGAGATTTTGCCTCAGGGCAAAATAGACAATGGAAATAAAAACCATAGAAAAACTAGTATGTAGAGAGATTTGTTTTAACAAATGTCTCTACATACTAGTTTTTTTAATTAAATTATGAGATTTTGCCCTAAGGCAAAATGTTACATTTAACTTGCCACTTTTAACTTGTCACTGAATAAGGGGGTTTTATCATTTAAATAAATATTTTGCAAGTCCGTCTATAATCATTTTGTATGCTTCTTTACTTTGTGGAAGTTCGGGATGGCAAATTGTAAAACCATGCCTTACTCCATAAAATCGTTTTGCAGTTGTTTCAACTCCAGCTTTTACTAATTTTTCAGCATAATCTTCGCCTTCATCTCTAAGAAAATCTATTTCAGCGGTTATGACTATTGCTGGTGGTAAATTTTTAAGCTCATCAGTGGTCGCAGATACTGGAGAGCAGTACGGATTTTCGGCATAAGCTTCAGTAGTGTAACACTTATTAAACAATGTAGCTATTTCAGCTGGAATGGCGCCTTCTGCATAGAATTTTTCATCTGCAGCTGTAAATATGTCAAGTGGTGGGTAATCAAGAATTTCACATTTAAAAGAAAATTGCTTTTTTTCCTTTGCCATCATACATACTACCGTTGAAATATTTGCACCAGCACTATGTCCACCAATTGCCATGTTATTAGCATCAATTCCAAATTCAGGGCTGTGAGAACTTACGTAACTTACAACATCATAAACATCATTTTTATCTATTGGACATTTATACTCAGGAGCAAGTCTGTAATCAATTGAAATAACAGTTATATCTAGGGCCTTGTTCACTTCGGAACAAAATTTATCATCATTTTCTGGTAGTCCCATTACAAAACCACCACCATGAATATCAAAGAATACGGGTGCTATGGTAGTCTTATTTGTAGCTTCATAAATTAAAGCACGGGTTTTACCATATCTAGTAGGAATAAAGATTTCTTTTCCTATAGTATGGGATTCTTGTTCCTCTATTGAGTTCTCTTTTCTCATGTTTTTTACAATTTCTAAAGTTTTTTCATCATTATTCATAAATTTAAAATACTCCCTTCAAACATTAAAAATTCTTTGATTACACATATATAATATCTTCAAAAATTAATTAAGGTAAATTACAGATATAATAACATTATACTGCAAATTTTTCCACAAGTTAACTAAGGACTTTAGTTAATAGCTAAGATATATGATTAGTTTTATCTCCAAAGTAATCTACAAAGCAATTCAAACAACTGGAATAAATTTTTTGAATCTTTTCCTGTTAACTTTTTTATCCTATCCAATCTATAATTGAAGGTATTTCTATGAATATTAAGTTTACTTTTCTACAATACGTTGGGAAATTGTTTTTGAAGGCTTCATATTATTATTCACAACCTTTATTTGATAATAGAATAATATTGTTCATATGTAGAATATAATGTGTTTTATTAAAATGTTGTAATATTATAAAGAGCACATGAGTTAGTCATCATCAAAAAAAGCAAGCCAGTATTATGTTCTTTTTCGTGGTATACTTTATGTCCAAAACCATTCCATATCCAAATATGTGATGGTCTTGGGATCTTTGACTACCGGAAAATATCCTCAGAATCTTTCACTTGTAATAATAGTGTTTTAAATTATAATATATTCATTAATTTTATTATATTTTCAGAAGTTTTCTCTACATTTTCTTTGCCAATTTTAAGTGCGTACTCTAGAGAAGTTACTCCTCTCATTATGCTAAATATTGAGTCTATATTAGCATATAAGTCATCTATGTCATCACCAACTTTCCCAGCTAGAGCAATGACTGGTTTATTATATTTTTTAGCAACTAAACCCACTCCAAAAGGAGTTTTACCATATTTAGTCTGATAATCTATACTTCCTTCACCAGTCCAAACCATATCAGCATTTTTAACCTTTTCCTCTAAGCCAGAATACTCTATAACCATGTCAATACCCTTTTTAAGTTTTCCATTTAAAAAAGCAACAAGTCCAGCTCCAAAACCTCCAGCTGCTCCAGCTCCACACAAATCAAGAATGTTTTTTGAACACTGATCTTTAATTATATCTGCATAGTGTTTTAAATTATTATCTAGTATTTGTATCATAGCTTCTGTAGCACCCTTTTGAGGACCAAATACATAAGAGGCCCCTTTTTCGCCACACAATGGGTTAGTAACATCACAAGCCACTTCAACTTCTATTTCACTTAAGCGTATATCTAATCCGGACAAATCTATTTTTTTAAGTTTTCCAAGATTTCCTCCTCCAAAATTTAATTCAATGCCATCTATATCTAAAAATTTACCACCAAGAGCTTGCACAGCACCTACCCCGCCATCATTAGTAGCACTTCCACCTATACCAATTAATATTTTTTTTATTCCCTTATCAAGGCAGGCCTTAATAAGCTGACCTGTACCATAAGTAGTTGTTATTAAAGGATTTCTTCTTTCTTTAGGCACTAGTTGTATACCACTGGCGCTAGCCATTTCTACTACACCTATTTTTCCATTGCCTAAAATCCCATATTCTGCAGTAACTTCATTTCCAAGGGGATCTTTTACGATTATATGATATATGTTTCCACCTGTAGCATCAATAAGAGATTGCATTGTTCCTTCTCCACCATCTGCCATAGGTACATGTATACAGTTGATTTTGCTATTCGCTTTTTTTATTCCTCTTTCCATTGATATACATACTTCTTTTGCAGTCATACTTTCTTTAAAAGAATCTGGTGCTAATACAATAGTTAAATTTTCTTTCATAAGACATTCTCCTAACATAATCTATTTAAGGAAACCATACATAATAGTTGCAACTATAGCCATAGATCCTCCAATAATAGATTCATATGGAATTAATTTCATACGGTCGCTTATATTCATTTTTACTGCATCTGCAGATGCGTGGAAAAAATTACCGTGAGGCAAGTGGTCAATAACCACAGCTCCTGTATTAATCATAACAGCTGCACTTAAAGGCCCAATTCCTACAGCTGTTATTATCATACTTGATAGTGCAATTGCAAGAAGAACTTTTTTTTCACCCATTTTTTCTACTATAGTTTCAGCAATTTTTTCTGCTGCTCCTGACTCTATCAAAACTCCTGCTAAAACTCCTGCCGCAAGTACACGTACAACTGCTCCCATTACACTATTAGTACCGTCAATGATAATTTGGACAGTCTGGTTTAAACTTGCGCCTCCAATAAGTGCTCATAAAATAGCACCTGTAAAAAGAGAATATACAGGATTTATCTTCTTAAAAATCAATACTATTGCAATTACTAACCCAATTATAGGCCCGCTCCAATGAACAATGAACAATTAATTTCCTACTTAAAATATAGTAACAGTTAACGTTTACTTTTGGTATATAACAAATTTGATTATAATACATTTGATTTGGTAATAATATTGTTTATTTGACGTTTTTTTTCATTCATTTGCACTAAGTCACTGATTTTTGCACACAATAATGAAATTAAGCTAATCATTAATCTAGGAAAAAGTAAAAATTCTTTAAAATCAATAACTTAAGCTCTAACACGTTTTTTTATCTACTTTTTGGAACTTAAAATGATATAATTTAATAAGGTGAAATCATACAAAAGGGGATGACAAATTTGGGAAGATCAAAGGTTTTTATTGAAAAATGTGTCAGTGACAAGGTAATGGAGTATATTAGTAAATATTGTGATTGTGAAATGTGGGACAATGAAAAGGGTATTCCTAGGGATGTATTACTTGAAAAGATGAAAGATGTAGATGGATTAATAACATCGGGAATACAGGTAGATGAAGAATTTTTAAATAGTTTACCTAAATTAAAAGTAGTAAGTAATATGTCTGTGGGATATAATAATTTTGATATAAATGCTATGAAAAAAAGAAATATTATTGGAACTAATACACCTAATGTATTAGATGATTCTGTGGCAGATTTAATTTTTGCACTAGTTTTAAGTACAGCTAGAAGAGTAGTTGAAATGGATAGATATGTTAGGGCAAATAAGTGGAAAGCCGGAGATGAAAAGGAGTTATTTGGAATAGATGTACACCATAAAACCATGGGAATAATCGGCATGGGTAGAATTGGTGAAGCAGTGGCAAAGAGGGCAAGGCTCGGATTTGATATGGATGTAATGTACTACAATAGGCATAGAAAAGCAGAAGCGGAGGAAAGGTTAGATATTAAGTATGCAACCTTAGAAACAATTTTTAAAAAGTCGGATTTTGTTGTTTTAATGACACCTCTTACCAAGGAAACCTTTAGGCTTATGGATCATCATGAATTTGAACTCATGAAAAGCACAGCAATTTTTATTAATGCGTCTCGAGGTCAAACTGTAAATGAAATGGCACTTATTGGGGCTCTGAAAAATGGAGATATTAGAGCAGCGGGTCTAGATGTATTTGAACATGAACCAATAAAAAAAGATAATCCACTTCTAGAGATGGAAAATGTAGTTCTTCTTCCACATTTAGGTTCGGCAACGGAGAAAACGCGGTTTGATATGGCGATGATGGCAGCAGAAAGCATAGTAAAAGTATTGCAAGGCCAAAAGTGTGAATATATCGTTCCTGAATTAAAGGCGAAAACAGAAAGTGACAAGTGACAAGTTAAGGAAATTTTCCTTGGGGCAAAATAAACAATGGGAATAATTAACATAAAATATTTATAAATATGTAAGGGATGCAAGTGGATTTGCTTTATAACAGATCGACTTGCATTGAAATTTTATTGGCTTTTTGGCTTCAGCCAAAAAGCTTCCTTAACTTGAAACTTGCCACTTGAAACTTGAATCTGTACTTATCTAAATAATAGTTATTGACAAATAATAATATGAGCTATAAAATATAATATATCAGAGTGAAATGCTCGGGATTAAAAAAGGTTTAGGAGAGATGCTATGACTAAGAAACTTTTGGAAATAAAGGATATATATGCTGAGGCAGAAGGAAACGAAATATTAAAGGGTTTAAATTTAACGGTAAATAAAGGTGAAGTTCATGTAATTATGGGACCAAACGGTGCCGGGAAGTCAACTTTGGTTAATGTGGTAATGGGTCATCCTAAATATAAGGTGACTGGTGGAGATATATACTTTGAAGGTGAAAAAATTACGGATTTAAAAACAGACGAGAGAGCAAGAAAAGGATTGTTCTTATCTTTTCAGTCACCAGAAGAAGTTCCTGGAATAACAGTAGAAGGACTTTTAAGAAGTGCAAGATCTGCAGCAAACCCTGGGAAGCCTTTAAAGCTTATGGCATTTAGAAATGAACTTAAAGAAAAATTGGAACTTTTGCAGTTTGATGAAAGTTATGCTTCAAGATATTTAAACGTAGGTTTTTCAGGTGGAGAAAAGAAAAAGAATGAAATAATTCAAATGATGATGTTAAATCCAAAACTTGCCATACTTGACGAGACAGATTCTGGACTTGATGTTGATGCAGTTAAAATAGTTTCAAGTGGAGTAAATAAATTTAAAAATGCAGAGAACGCAGTGCTTATTATAACTCATAATACCAAAATATTAGAGGATTTAAAGCCTGATTTTGTTCATATAGTGTTAGATGGTAAAATTGTAAAAACTGGTGATGCTTCCTTGGTTGAAGAAGTAAATAAATATGGGTTCGCTGAATTTAAAGACATAGCGATAAATTCATAAGGAGGTCTGCAGTGGTGGAAAAGAAGAAGAGTATAATAGATGATTCGGATAGAGGCATTTATGATATAAAAAATAAAGATAATTTCAGCTATAAATCAAAAAAGGGTTAACAAAAGAAATAATATTAGATATTTCTAAGAGGAAAAATGAACCTGATTGGATGAGAGATTTAAGGCTTAAATCTCTTGATGTATACAATAAAACTGCACTGCCAACCTGGGGACCGTCTCTAGAGGAACTTGATATGGATAACATAGTTACCTATGTTAAACCCAAAACCGATATGAAGGGAAACTGGGATGAAATACCTGATGATATAAAAAATACTTTTGAAAAACTTGGTATTCCAAAAGCTGAGAGAGAATCTCTAGCTGGAGTTGGCGCTCAATATGATTCTGAGGTTGTATATCATAGTATAAAGGAAGAACTCGTAAAACAGGGTGTTGTTTATACGGATATGGAAACTGCTGTTAATGAATACGAAGATATAGTAAAACAGTATTTCATGAAGCTCGTACCACCGGAAGATCATAAATTTGTAGCACTTCATGGAGCTGTTTGGTCAGGTGGGTCCTTTGTTTATGTGCCAGAAGGTGTTGATGTGGAAATACCACTTCAATCATATTTTAGATTGAATTCACCTGGAGCAGGTCAGTTTGAACATACACTTATAGTGGTGGAAAAAGGAGCTAAACTTCATTTTATAGAAGGCTGTTCAGCGCCAAAGTATAATGTTACAAATTTACACGCTGGATGTGTGGAGCTCTTTGTAAAAGAAGGAGCAACTTTAAGATATTCCACAATAGAAAACTGGTCTAAAAATATGCTTAACTTAAATACCAAAAGGGCATTAGTTGAAAAAAATGGTTCTATTGAATGGATTTCAGGATCATTTGGTTCTAAGATATCAATGCTTTATCCTATGAGTATATTAAAAGGAGAGGGTGCAAAGGCAGAATTTACAGGTATAACTTTTGCTGGTAAAGGACAACATCTTGATACTGGAACAAAAGTAGTGCATGCAGCACCATATACTTCTTCTACAGTACATACAAAGTCCATATCAAAAAGTGGAGGTACTGCAGTATATAGAGGAGCAGTTAAGGTTTTGCCAAATGCTCATCATACAAAATCATCTATATCTTGTGAGTCATTAATGCTTGATGATATATCTCGTTCAGATACAATCCCTGTGCTTGATATACAAAATGATGAAGTTGATATTGGCCATGAAGCAAAAATAGGCAGAATAAGTGACGAGTCAATTTTCTATCTTATGACTAGAGGTATAAGTGAGGAAGAAGCTAAGGCAATGATTGTAAGAGGTTTTGCTGAACCAGTTGCTAAGGAACTTCCACTGGAGTATGCAGTGGAAATGAATAATCTTATTAGGTTAGAACTTGAAGGAAGCATAGGGTAGGGGTGGAGAAAATGAGTGATAATGCATTAAAAAAGATAAATAACATTCCAGTAAGAACATGGAGATGGCTTGGAGTAAACAATGTTTCGCTAGATGGCACACTTCCTGAGGTAAAACCATATAAACTTGATATTATTAAAGATAATAGTCAGGAAGGCTTAAGTGTAATTAGTATGGATAAGAAAAATTCTAATTCCCTTAGGTTACTTCATACTATTGATTATGATGGAATAGGTAAAGAAGTTACGGAGCAGGTTAAAAACAGTTATAATTCAGGCTTTTTTGTAGAAACTGCTCCTAACAAGAAATTTGAAGTTCCTGTAATAATAAATTACGATTTTGACGCAAAGAACAACATTGTGGTAGATGATAACATAATAATTGCTGAACAAGGTAGCGAGATAACTGTGGTAGTGAAATATAATTCCAAGGAAAATTATGAGTTTTTCCACAATGGATTTACTAGGATATATTGCAAAAAGGTTCTACAGTAAATATAGTTAAGATTCAGACCCTTTCAGACAAAAGCACTCATCTAGATGCAAATGTTGCAAAGATGGAGGAAGGGGCAACTATAAATTATGTTCTCATAGAACTGGGAGCAAAGAATAGTATCACTAATTTTAGAACAGATCTAGATGGATATAAAAGTTCAGCAAATATGCATAACGTTTATATAGGTGATAAAGATAGAAATATAGATATAAATTATCTTATAAATCATTATGGCAAAGAAACCAAAAGCTCAATTGAAGCAAGAGGTGCTTTGAAGGATGAGAGCAAAAAACATTTAAAGGAACTATTGATTTTAAAAAGGGAGCTTCTAAATCTAAAGGCAAAGAAGTTGAATATACAGTATTGTTAAGTCCTAAGGTGAGAAATAGGTCGGTACCAGTACTTCTGTGTACTGAAGAAGATGTGGAAGGACAACATGCTGCAAGTGCAGGTAAGATAGATGAAAATAAACTTTTCTATCTAATGACAAGAGGTTTCAATGAAAAGGAAGCTAAGAAACTAATAATAGAAGCTTCTATGAGGCCTATTATTGACATGATACCTGAGAAAACTGCAAAAGAAGAAATTTATGAATATATCAGGAGGAAACTAATAAATGAATAATAAATATGTTATAGATTTTCCTGCAATAAACCAACAGGTGAATGGTCATAGGCTTGCATATTTAGATAGTGCGGCAACAACACAGAAACCAATTTCTGTAATTAAAGCAGTGGATGATTACTATAATTTGTTTAACGCTAATCCACATAGAGGTGCGTATTACCTAAGTGTTAAAGCCACTGAAATGTATGAAAACGCAAGAGAAGTTATAAAGGATTTTATTGGGGCAGATGAAGGCAAAGAAATAGTATTTGTAAAAAATGCTACAGAAGGTTTTAATTTATTAGCCTATTCCTATGGGATGAATTTTATTAATGAAGGCGATGAGATAGTTATATCCATTGCAGAGCATCATTCAAACCTAGTGCCATGGCAACAAGTTGCAAAGGCAAGAGGTGCAGTGCTCAAATATATGTACCTAAATGATGATGGAATAATATCAGATGAAGAGATAGAGAATAAAATAACGAAAAAGACTAAGATTGTATCTGTTACTCATGTATCAAATGTACTTGGAACGATAAATCCTGTGAAAAAAATAATTGAGAAAGCTCATAATGTTGGTGCTATTGCAATTGTGGATGGGGCACAGAGTATACCTCATATGAAAGTTAATGTTAAAGAACTTGATGCAGATTTTGTTGTGTTTTCTGGTCATAAAATGCTTTCAACAATGGGTATAGGTGTAGTGTATGGTAAGGAAGAACTTTTAGAGAAGATGCCTCCATTTATGTTTGGTGGAGATATGATTGAATATGTATATGAACAAGAAGCAACTTTTGCTGAGGTACCATTTAAATTTGAAGCTGGAACTCAAAATGTTGGTGGAGCAGTAGGACTAACAGCAGCCATTGAATACTTAAATAAGGTTGGTATGAAAAATATAGAGCAACATGAAAAGGAACTTGTAGGCTATGCCATAGAAAAACTAAGTGAAATACCTCACATTACAATTTATGGAACAAAAGATATAGATAAAAAGGCGGGAGTATTATCTTTTAATGTAGATGAAGTACATCCTCATGATGTTTCAACTATATTGGATTCTTATGGAATTGCTATAAGAGCAGGACATCATTGTGCTAATCCTCTTATGAAATATATGAATGTAAATGCTACTTGTAGAGCAAGCTTTTATATATACAATACAAAGGAAGATATAGATGCACTAGCAGAAGCGTTAAAAAACACAAGGAAGTGGTTAGGATATGGATCTAAATAGTTTATATTCAGAAATTATAACAGAGCATAACTCATCAAAACATAATAAAAGGCATGTTGAGGGAGCTGGCGTTGTGGAACAAGGTCATAACCCAAGCTGCGGTGATGAAATAGAATTAGAATTAAAGATAGAAAATGGAATAATTGAAGATGCAGGTTTTACTGGGGTTGGATGTGCTATATCTCAGGCATCTACTTCTATAATGATAGATTTAATAAAAGGCAAGTCGGTGAAAGAAGCAAAACACATTTTAGAAACTTTTCTTGGTATGATTAAAAGAGAAATAACAGATGATAAAGAACTAGAGATATTAGAAGATGCTTTGGCACTTAAAAATATATCAAACATGCCAGCTAGAGTTAAATGTGCGGTACTTGCATGGCATACTCTTGATGAAGCATTGATAAAAGAAGAAACAAAGTAGACCACAATCTGGTCTACTTTGTTTTTGAATATGCCTTATTTTGCGTTATGTAAAAATTTAATACAAACAGGATTTGGAATGTATTCAGATACGTTTAAATCTGTTAATTTTCCAGTTAGGTTGTCAATAGAATATAGTTCTATATTACTAGTATCTTGGTTTGCTACTATTAGAAGCTTACCAGAAGGAGATATTGAAAAATCACGGGGACCCTTGCCCTTAAGTTTTGTGTTTGATGCAAAGCTAAGCTTCCCAGAAATACTATCTACGTTAAATAGGGTTATACTATCATAGCCACGATTTGAAGCATACAGAAAGTTCCCATTGGAAGATATATGTAGGGCACCACAACCACTTTGAGCTGAGCAGCCTGAAGGAAGTGTAGATATATATTGGATTTGCTTAAAAGAGCATGTTGCCTTGTTATATTCTAGTACTACTATTTCTGAACTGAGTTCAGTGACTATATATGCAAAATCACCATTAGGATGAAAATCCATATGTCTCGGACCACAGCCTGGTCTTAATTGTAAAACTTTATCCACTTCTTTGTTGATTTTGCCATTTTTAAAACTATACACAGATAGCTGGTCTAAACCCAAGTCTATTGTGCATAAATATTTTTTGTCTGGTGTAAAATCTACAAAGTGAATATGAGCAGCATCTTGTCTTAATTTGTTTGGTCCACTTCCTTTATGAATTACTATATCGGAAGGATTTCCAAGGTTTCCGTTAGAATCTATTGGGTATGATATAAGCTCAGCTTTATGATAATTTGCAGAAAAGATATAATCATTAGCATCATTTAAAATAATATGACAAGGTGATTTCCCTGAAGTAAGTTTATAATTTAAAGGATTAAGATCATAATTTGAATCATCTATTTCAAATGCCGCAACGCCACCCTCATCATTATTCTTTTCAACAGAATAGAGATATTTATTATCGCAGCTTACGGCTAAATAAGTAGGAAAACCAATCTCCGCTGATAGTTTTATATCTTCTATTTTATTTTCAGATTCATTTAGAGTGAATTGATAAATACCTTTACTATCACCATAAGTGTAAGTTCCAACATATGCTATATATTTTCCATTTTCCATAAAAACACCACCCAATTTAGAAATAGTTAAGAGTCAAAAATAGGCTGTAAGAAATAAGTTACATGAAAAAAAAGAATTTCAAATTCATCGATTATTCTGCGCTAGCAGAAAATCTTCATTAATTCTTAACTCTTAACTTTTAATTTTTAACTGTAAATCAGTTTTGCTATTTCGCTCTACATTGAAATATACACTACTAAAAGTATTGTACACCTTTATGGATTAAGTGAAAATGCATATTTACACTTAATCCATAATAATCTATACTGGGTTTGATAGAAATATAAAATAACGGGGGAGGGAAATACATAAGCTAAATTTAGCATGTGTGTGTCTAAATGCTTAGTGAATCTAGAGAAAAACCGATTTATCAGAAAATAGCCATCGATATTGCCAACAGAATAGTTCAAGGCGATTTTGCCATTGATGAGAAGTTATATGGACGTTCAGTCCTTTCAAGCCACTATAATGTATCTCCAGAAACCATTAGAAAGGCTATGCTTCTACTAAATGAAATGGATATAGTAGAGGTTACAAAGGGAAGCGGTATTGTAGTTAAGTCTGTGGACAATTGTTTGAAATTTATAGATAAATTTAAAGATATACAATCAATTAACTCACTGAAAAAAAACATAATTAATTTAATGAATGAAAGAAGTAATATAGAAAAAAATCTGGACGAAGAGATAGATAATTTAATGGATTACACTAATAGGTTTAATAAGAGCAACCCTTTCATGCCTTTTGAGTTTGAAATAGAGGATGGGTGTAAAGTCTTAGGTAAAACCATTTCTGAAACAAATTTTTGGCAAAGTACCAAAGCAACTATTATTGGAATAAGGCGTAATGGCGAATTAATACTTTCCCCTGGACCATATGCGGTGTTTCAAAGAGGAGATATATATATATCAATCGGAGATGAGGATAGCTATTATAGAGTTAAAGATTTTCTTTGTGCGGAAGAGGTATTAAAAAGTTAAGAGTTAAGAGTTGAGGAGGATTTTTCGGCATCGGCTGAAAAATCAATGAATTAGGGATGTAAGTATATTTGTTTACACAAATATGTTTACATCCCTAAACATTTTAAGGCAATTATAAACAGATTTTAAGTTTGGATGAATAATATTGGTATTTTTGCAAATAATAATGGCAAACTTAGTGAGTTGCTTTACACTTTAAGATAATTAAGTTTAATTTAAAAATTTAAACTTTTAACATAATCATAAAATTATAGTGAAAAAGTATATTGTTTACCAAGTAACAACTTTATGATATAATAAAGTTGTTACTTGGTAAAAGGGGAGTGAAGTTTATGATAGAGTTTAAAAATGTCAGTAAGGTAGCAGGCGGTAAAACAATACTAAAGAACATCAACTTAAATATAGAAAAAGGTGAACTTGTAGTATTAATAGGGCCAAGTGGATGTGGGAAAACAACCACATTAAAACTTATAAACAAGTTAATTACAGCTAGTTCAGGTGAAATTCTAATTAATGGTAAAAATATTGAAAATGAAGATAAAATAAAACTTAGAAGAAACATGGGATATGTTATACAGCAAACAGGTCTTTTACCTCATTTTACTGTTAAAGAAAATATAGAATTAATACCATCTGTTGAAAAAATAGATCCAGAAAAAATAGCAACAAGAACAAAAGAACTATTAAAGATGGTTGATATGGATCCAGATGAATATATGGATCAGTACCCAAATCAGTTAAGTGGTGGACAACAACAAAGAGTTGGTATTGCAAGAGCTTTTGCCATGGATCCGGAAATAATACTTATGGATGAGCCATTTAGTGCATTGGATCCAATAACTAGAAATCAGCTTCAAGATGAAGTATTTAATATACAACAAAATGTAAAAAAGACAATAGTGTTTGTAACTCATGATATGGATGAAGCTTTAAAATTGGCTGATAAGATTTGTATTATTGAGGAGGGAAGTATAGTTCAATTTGACACTCCTGAAAATATATTAAAAGAGCCAGCTAATGAGTTTGTTAAAAATTTTATTGGTGAAGATAGAATATGGAATAAACCAGAATACATAAAAGCAAAGGATATAATGATAAAAAGTCCAATAAAAGCAAGCGAAGAGAGGACAATTCTTCAAGCAATTGAGATTATGAAGACAAATCTGGTGGATAGTGTATTAATAGTAGATAAGGAAAATAAACTTAATGGAATAATCACATTACATGAGCTTAGACGAAGTGTTGATAAAAAAATTAAGTTGAAGGAAATAATGAAGAAGGATATTATTACAGCTAATGAAGATGAGTCTATAGTAGATGTAATTGCAAAGATAGAAAGTGAAAATGTTAGTTATATTCCTGTAGTTGATAAAAATTTTAAACTAGTAGGTCTTATTACTAAGAGCAGTTTATTATCAGTATTAAGTAATCAGTTTATAAGCAAGGAAGTGAATATATAGTGAATAGCATAAATAGTTTTATAAGTTTTGTAATAGAGAGGAGAGGGCAAATAGGTAGCCTATTTTTGCAGCATGTGGAATTGACAATACTGGCAGTACTTATTTCTGTAGTAATAGGTGTACCACTGGGTATATTCATTGTAGGAAGAAAAAAAGTATCATCTTTTGTACTGGGAGTAGCAAGTGTAATGCAATCTATTCCAAGTATGGCATTGCTGGGTTTTATGATACCATTATTGGGTATAGGAAGTAAGCCGGCAATTGTAATGGTAGTACTATACTCATTACTACCAATTGTAAAAAACACATTTACTGGTTTAAATAACATAGACGAATCAATAATAGAAGCAGCAGAGGGGCTTGGTCTAACTAAAAGCCAAATATTGCTTAAGGTAAGGTTTCCACTAGCTATGCCTATTATTATGTCGGGAGTCAGAATTTCAGCAGTTACGGCTGTTGGACTTATGACTATAGCAGCATTTATTGGAGCAGGTGGACTTGGATATCTGGTATTCTCAGGCGTGGAAACTGTTAATAATAATATGATTTTAGCGGGAGCAATTCCAGCATGTATTCTCGCACTAGGTCTTGACTTTATTCTAGGTAAAATAGAATATTTAGTACTCCCCGAAGGAGTGTCATCCTCTAGGAAGGCAAAAAGAAGAAAGCGTAACATAATTTTAATATTTGTAAAGAAATACAAAATTGTTTTGGCAGCTCTAATTGTCATAGTAATTGCATCCTCAATTGGATACAATTACTACAATAGTAGAAACACAATAGTAATAGGTTCAAAAAACTTTAATGAACAGTTAATACTTGGGAATATGCTTGGAACACTAATAAAGGATAATACAAATTACAAAGTTGATGAAAAATTAGATTTAGGTGGAACAAGTGTTGTATTCAATGCTATTAAAGCAGGAGATATTGATTTATATGTGGAATACACAGGAACAGGACTCGTTGATATAATGAAAGGCAAAACCAGCAGTGATGCAAGCAAAGTATATAGTACGGTACAAAGTTATTTTAGTAAACAATACGGTATGGATTGGCTAAAACCTCTTGGTTTTAATAATACTTATGTGTTAGCTATGAAGAGAGATGTGGCAAAAAAATATAATATAAATTCAATTTCAGACCTAGCAAAGGTAAGCAATCAGCTTACCCTTGGAAGTACAATGGAATTTTTAAATAGAAGTGATGGATACCTAGGTCTTCAAAAAACTTATGGACTAAATTTTAAAAGTACTAAAGGCGTAGATGCTGGATTAAGATATACAGCATTAGCTAGCAATGAAACTCAGGTCGCTGATGCGTTTTCTACAGATGGAATACTTCAGAAGATGAATCTTAAAACTTTAACAGATGATAAACATTTTTTCCCTCCATATTATGCAGTACCACTTGTAAATCAAAGTACCCTAAAGAAATTTCCTAAAATAAAACCTCTACTTGAGGAACTTAGTGGTAAAATAACTGATGAAGATATGAGAAAGATGAATTATCAGGTTGATAATGGAGCAGATCCTCAAGTTGTTGCTGAGGCTTTTCTTAAGAGCAAAAAACTGATAAAATAATTATGAGGTGAGTTAATGTTAAATTTTGATTATTCTATTCCAACTAAAGTATTTTTTGGTAAAGGTAAGATTAGTGTTTTACCTAAAGAAATAAAAAAATATGGTTCAAAAGTACTTCTTGTATATGGTGGAGGAAGCATAAAGAGAAATGGTCTTTATGATGACATAATTAATGCACTCGAGAAAAATTCAATTCAATTTTGGGAACTATCGGGCGTAGAACCAAATCCAAGAATAACAACAGTAAGAAAAGGCGTGAAAATTTGCAGGGAGAAAAACATAGACCTAGTACTTGCAGTTGGTGGAGGGAGTGCCATTGATTGTGCAAAGGTCGTTGCAGCAGCCTTCTACTATGAAGGAGATGCTTGGGATATAGTTAAATACCCAAACAAGATTTCTAAAGTACTTCCGATTGCTACTGTATTAACCTTAGCAGCAACTGGTTCTGAAATGGATACTTTTGCAGTTATTACAGATGCATCTGCAAATGAAAAACTTGGAACAGGCCATTCGGATATGGCACCTAAATTTTCAGTATTAGATCCTACCTATACTTTTTCAGTGCCACAGAATCAAACTGCTGCAGGAACAGCGGATATAATGAGTCACACTTTTGAAGCATATTTTAGTAGTACAAAAGAGGCTTTCCTTCAGGATAGAATGGCTGAAGCAATCCTTAAAACTTGTATAAATTATGGTAAAATAGCAATGGAAGAACCAGAAGATTATGAAGCAAGGTCTAATTTAATGTGGGCTTCAAGTCTTGCGTTAAATGGTATTTTGAGTTTTGGAAAAGATAAAAACTGGGTTGTTCACCCAATGGAGCATGAGCTAAGCGCTTATTATGACATTACTCATGGAGTAGGTCTTGCAATTTTAACTCCACATTGGATGAAATATATTTTGGATGATAATACTGTAGATAAATTTACTGAATTTGGAGTTAATGTCTGGGATATAGCTAAAAGTGCAGACAAGTATGCAGTTGCAAATACTGCAATTGATAAAACTAGAGAATATTTTGTTTCACTAGGAATTCCTACAAAATTAAGTGAACTGGGAATTGGTGAAGACAAACTAGAGGAAATGGCAAAAAAATCTGTAAGACATGGGAAAATAGGCAGTTTAAAACCTATAGACTATAAGGATGTTCTGAACATATTTAAGGCTGCATTATAAGGTGGAACTTAGCTCAGATTGTGTTTTTGCATCTGAGCTTTAGTTGAACCAATCCAGCGCGTAGTAGCCGTTAACTCCACAGTTGTAAAAATAAGAGATTTACGGATACTAGCGAATGGATAAGGTGAAACTTAGCTTAAAAAGGGGCTACTTTGAAAATGATTTTAATCATTTTCAAAGTAGCCCCTTTTGGTATATAAAAAATAATTTTCAATAATTAAGTTCAGCTTCTTTTTAGGAGACAAATAATAAAAATTAAAACTAAAACTATTGTATTGTCTGAATACTTAGGAGTATAATAATGTTGGTTATGAATATTTTTACAAAAAAGTAAATATATATTTTGTAAAGGGAGATGTTATTTATGACAGTCTATTTTGGTATTATCTATGGTGTTATTGCAATTGCACTTCTGGTTATTGTTTATCTTGTTAAATATGTGTTTAAACAGGATAAAGGTAGTGAGGAAATGCAGGAAATCTCTAATGCAATTAGAGAAGGTGCTATGGCGTTTATAAAGAGGCAGTATAAAACGATTGCAGCAATGGCAATCGCGGTACTAATCATAATTGTTTTAGCAGATTATTTTGCTAATCTAAGTAAAGGTTCTTCTTATGCCATGGGGGTAGCTTGGTTTACAGGTCTTGCATTTATAACTGGAGCATTCTGCTCTGCCGCAGCCGGATATATTGGCATGTATATGGCAGTCAACTGTAATATACGAACTGCAGAGGGTGCAAAAAAAGGATTGAATAATGCTCTGAAGATAGCTTTCAGAGGTGGTGCGGTAACTGGACTAGCAGTAACTGGGCTTTCATTACTAGGAATAACAACTTTATTTCTTGTATTTGGAGGAGGAAGTGGAAGCGATTCATTGGTAAAAGATGCACCTTCATTAATCATTGGGTTTGGATTTGGGGCATCCTTTGTTGCACTATTTGCACAACTCGGAGGCGGAATTTATACAAAGGCAGCTGATGTTGGAGCTGATCTTGTTGGTAAGGTTGAGGCTGGAATACCAGAAGATGATCCAAGAAATCCAGCAGTTATAGCGGATCTAGTTGGGGATAATGTTGGTGATTGTGCAGGAAGAGGAGCAGACTTATTTGAATCAACCGCAGCAGAGAACATAGGTGCTATGATACTTGGAGTGGCTCTATATCCTGTATTTGGATTAAAAGGAATACTATTTCCTCTAGCGTGTTGTGCATTAGGTATAATTGCATCAATTATCGGCATATACACTGTAAACGTTAAAGACAAAAGTAAAGATCCAATGGTAGCACTAAATAAGGGCTATATAATCACGACTATAATAGTATTGGTACTTTTATTTTTCAATGTTAAATATATGTTTGGAGATATTGTAATAAATGGTGTTAAAGCAAATTATGGACTTTTGTATGGTTGTGTTGTTACTGGAGTTGCACTGGGATTTGCATTTGTTGTAATTACTAATTACTATACGTCATTAAATTCAAGACCTGTCAAGGAAATAGCCAAATCCTGCGAAACTGGAGCAGGAACAAATATAATAACTGGTGTGGCTATGGGAATGGAATCAACAGCTTTGCCCGTTATATTTATAACTCTAGCTATCTTTATTTCTTATAAACTGGGTGCAGCTGCACTTAATAATATTGCTAATGCAGGATTATATGGTACGGCAATAGCAACTATGGGAATGCTTTCTACTTGCGCCTATATACTTGCAATGGATACTTTTGGACCAATCACAGACAATGCAGGTGGAATTATTGAAATGTCTAATGCTGATGAGAAGGTAAGAGTTGTAACGGATAGATTGGATGCCTGTGGAAATACAACAAAGGCTCTTACCAAAGGATATGCAGTAGGTTCTGCTTCGCTTGCAGCTTTTCTTCTGTTTTCCGCATACCTGAATCAAGTTAAGACGATTCTTGGGAAACCATTAGATTCTTGGTATAGTGTTGATGTTGGGAAACCAGAAGTATTTATTGCTGGATTTATAGGTGTTATGCTTGTATTTGTATTCAGCTCTACGGCAATAAGAGCTGTGGGGAGAGCTGCTCAATATGTAATTTTGGAAGTAAGAACGCAATTTAAAGAAATACCTGGGATTATGGAAGGTACTGCAAAGCCAAATTACGCAAGATGTGTTGATATCGTAACTAAGGGCGCATTAAAAGAGATGATTTTACCAGGAATATTAGTTATAACAGTGCCAATCCTTGTGGGAGTACTTCTTGGTAAAGAAGCAGCAGCAGGATTTTTAATGATAACTACAGTTGCTGGTGTTGTAATGGCGCTGTTCCTTAATAACAGTGGCGGAGCTTGGGACAATGCTAAGAAATTAATAGAACTTGGCCAATATGGTGGTAAAAATTCAGAGGCACATAAAGCTAGCGTAGTAGGTGATACTGTAGGAGATCCTTTTAAGGACACAGCAGGACCTTCACTTCATGTATTAATAAAATTAATTAGCACAATAACATTAGTGTTTGTTGCATTGTTTAGA
Organism: uncultured Clostridiaceae bacterium; assembly: GCA_963725425.1. Lineage (GTDB taxonomy): Bacteria > Bacillota > Clostridia > Clostridiales > Clostridiaceae > Clostridium_I. The sequence continues at coordinate 96,767 of CAVRYJ010000009.1, read as the reverse complement.
TAAAAAATAACTTATTTAGGCATTTGAAAGAAAATAACTGGTGAGTATGTTAGTCTATTTGGACATACTGCATAGAGAACGGAAAATCCCGTTCTCTATTTTAATGTTAATAATTTTAATGCCATAAGTATAGAAAATTATTAAAGATAGTACTGATTTTAAACTAATATAATAATATATATGAAAAATAATTGACAAAAAAAGATATTACAATTATAATAAATTAAACAAATAAGAATACTTGGATATATGTACAAAGCTGACTAGAAAAACTAGAGGCTATGTTTATTACTATTTTTAATAGGGTAATCATAGCCTTTTTTTATTTGGAGGAATATAGCAAATTACCTTCGAAACATAATTAAGCAAAAGGAGTGATAAATTATGAGTTACAGAATAGCGGTAGGAAGTGGGGACGGCATATTCGTAGATCAACATTTTGCTACTGCACTGCAGTTTTTAATATATGAGGTAGATGGGGAGGACTATGATTTTATTGAAGCAAGAAAGAACAGATTAGATTGTGAATGCAGTGAGTATCATAAAAATAAATTTTTACCTCTTACAGAGAAAATTAATGATTGTAGAGCTGTTTTAGTCGGGAAAATAGGGCCAGGTGCACAAAATGCGGTTAAAGAATATAGAATAGATGCTTTCGATATTCAAGAGTCCATTGATGTAGCTTTAGAAAAATTGATTGCTTACTATAATAAAACTGATAGTAAATCAGAAAATGGCGACTAAAATATAGTATTAAGGAGTGTTGTAAATTATAAAGGACTTATTATAATATAACATAATTTTAGGAGGAATATAAAATGAGACAAATAGCTATTTATGGAAAGGGTGGAATAGGTAAATCCACAACAACACAAAATCTTACAGCAGGACTAGCACAAATGGGAAAACAAATTATGGTTGTTGGATGTGATCCAAAAGCTGATTCAACTAGGCTTCTATTAGGAGGACTCTCTCAGAGAAGTGTTCTGGATACACTAAGAGAAGAAGGTGAGGAAGTGGACCTAAATTCAATATTAAGACCTGGTTTTGGTAATATAAGATGTGTTGAATCTGGCGGACCTGAACCTGGAGTAGGTTGTGCAGGAAGAGGAATAATAACTTCCATCAATATGCTAGAGCAATTAGGTGCGTATACAGAGGATTTAGATTATGTATTTTATGATGTACTTGGTGATGTTGTATGTGGAGGTTTTGCTATGCCAATGAGAGAAGGAAAAGCTCAAGAAATATATATAGTAGCAAGTGGTGAGATGATGGCATTATATGCAGCCAACAATATTGCAAAAGGTGTACTTAAATACGCAAATAGTAGTGGAATTAGACTAGGTGGAATCATTTGTAACAGTAGAAATGTTGAGAAAGAAATAGATCTTTTAAAAGCTTTTGCTGAAGAACTCGGAAGTCAGTTAATATATTTTGTACCACGTGATAACATTGTTCAAAGAGCTGAAATACACAAACAAACAGTAATAGAATTCGATCCAGAACAAGATCAGGCGCAGGAATATAGAAACCTTGCTAAAGCAATTGATGATAATAAGATGTTCGTAATTCCAAAACCAATGGCACAGGAAAGATTAGAAGAAATATTAATGGAGTTTGGTCTTGCTGATATATAAAAGACTGGCCATTATTGCGATTTTTAAATGGAACAAGTTAGTATTTATAAAATAAATATTGGATTAACACGAGATGATATAAAAAATAACATTAAAATGGTAAACTATCAATTAAAAAAAATAGATTATATTAAAAAAATAAAAATATCAAAAAACCTTTGACAAAATGTTATATCCCAACTATAATATCAGCAACAACCTAATAAACAAGTATGAATACTTAGATATATGCAAATAGTTGACTAGAAAAACTAGAGACTATGTTTAACAATGTTTTTTAAATAAAGCATTGCTAGGCATAGTCGTTTTTTATACTAAAATTTAATATTTTCTTATCTAGAGAAATGGAGGGAACGGCCCGATGAAGTTTCAGCAATCAGTTTGTTTCATTTGCATACATGCTGCTAAGTCCAGCAGGAATTCCTGAGAGATAAGACTAAAAGAGATAAAATCTTCGCTTAGTCTTATTATAGGTGAGATTTTTTTTATAAACAAGTTTAGGCAATTATTGAATATAAAAATAGTTTTAATTTAGAAAATAAAAATACGGGGGTATTAAAATGGAAAAGATCAAACTTATCAAACTATTTACACTAAGCCTTGCAGTGGCAATTTCATTAACAGCATGTGGTTCAAAATCAAGTTCTGATAGTAAAGCAAGTGTTTCAGAACCAAAGACAGTGTTTATAGGAATAAATAACGCCTATAAACCGTACTGCTATTTAAATGATAAAGGCCAATTGGTAGGTTATGAAGTAGATGTATTAAATGCAATAAATAAAAAACTCCCTCAATATAAATTTGTATTTGATCAACTGGATTTTCCGAATATACTACTTAGTGTAGAGTCTGGCAAAGTAGATATAGGTGCATGCCAAGTTGAAAAAAATCATTTAAGAGCAAAGGAACTTTCATATTCAAGTATACCAATTGATGTGTACAATTTAAGACTTGTAGTGAAAAAAGGTACAAATGGTATAAATTCACTTGCAGATTTAAGTGGGAAAACTGTAGAAACACAATCAGGTGGTAATGCTGCATATGTATTAGATACGTACGATAAAGCTCACAACAATCTGTTTAAAATTGCATATTCATCAGAAGATACTGCAACACTAGTAAATGATATTTCAAATGGAAAATATGATGCTTTTCTAGATATTAAAAGGTCGGTAGCAGAGTATAATAAACAATTTGGAGATAGACTTCAAATAGTGGGGCCTGTTGTCTCATCATCATCTGCATATCATGTTTTTAATAAAAAAGATACGCAACTAAAAGCTGATTATGAAAAGGCATTAAAGGAGCTAAAGACCGATGGTACAGTATCTAAGCTTTCTATAAAAGATTTAGGTGGAGATTACACAACTAATGATAAGTGATTACTGTTAATGTAATCCATTTTGTGGCTTACATTCTATATAAAAATAAAATGGGGAGGTAAAAATGGGAAAGCTATTCGATGTTAATGCAATGTTTCAATATTTTCCCAAAATACTAGTTCACCTTAATGTTACATTAATAATTGTAGCATTTTCAGTAGTGATAGGTATGGTACTAGGAATTATTTTAGCAGTATTTAGATTGTATAATATACCTGTACTGAATCAAATTTCAATATTTTATATATCATTTGTTAGGGGTACGCCTATAATTGTTCAGCTGTTTATTGTTTTTTATGGATTGCCTATGTTATTAAATTTGATAAATATTGATATCAATAGATGGGATAAATTATATTTTGTAATTGTTACGTATGGATTGAATTCAGCAGCTTTTTTGCAGAAATATTTAGGACATCTATCTCAAGTGTACCAATAGGTCAAACAGAGGCTGGACATTCAGTAGGTCTTACAAGTTTTCAGACATTCACTAGAATAGTATTTCCTCAGTCAATTATAACAGCACTACCTACTCTAGGGACAACTTTAATTGGTATTTTACAAAATACATCTATAGCATTTACTCTTGGAATAATTGATGTAATGGGTGAAGTTCAAGCAATTGCAGCAAATACAAGGCGCACCATGGAAGGATACGTAGATTCAGCAATAATTTTTCTTGTGCTAGCTACAATACTAGAAAAAACTTTTTCTGAGATTAATAAAAGATTACTAATAAAAAAACATAGTTGATTGTGGGTGGAAATATGGGATTTGATTTTAGTTTTATGTTAGTAGCATTAAAAGCGGCATTAAAGGCTACACCAGTAACTTTGATTCTTACAATTGTTCCATTTATCATAGGTGCTTTTTTCGGAACAATACTTGCTGTTTTTAGAATATTTAAAATAAAAGTATTAGGAAGATTAGTTCAGATTTATGTTGTAATAATTAGGGGTATTCCCATAGTTCTATTACTTCTTATGGTTTATTTTTTTATAAATCATTTTTTTGATGTATTTGCTATTAGATTTCACTGGAGTATAAGAGCTAAGAATATAAATTCAATTTATTCTGCACTTTTTGCTTTATCATTGTATGCTATAGCAACACTAGAAGAAGTGGTAAGAGGAGCAATTTTATCTGTGGGAGAGGGTCAATTTGAAGCAGGTTATTCAGTTGGGCTTACAAGGGTCCAGACAATAAGAAAAATTGTCTTACCTCAAGCACTACCAGTGGCAGTGCCAATGCTTTGTAGCACAATCGTTGGACTTATAAAAGGGTCAGCTCTAGCATATATGGTTTCTGTTATTGATTTGTTAGATGCAGCACTAATATCAGCTAATGAAAATTATAAATTTTTAGAAGCTTATGTAGCAGCAGCAATTATTTATTGGGCAGTAACCATATTTTTTGAAAGAATTTCATATATTCTAGAAAAAAAGCTAATAATCCATACAAGGAGGGACCTTAATTGATAGAAGTAAAAGGAATACACAAAGCCTTTGGTAAAAACCAAGTATTAAAAGGCGTTGATGTAAAAGTTGAGAAGGGCGATGTAGTTGTAATAATAGGACCGAGTGGTTCAGGAAAAACCACATTATTAAGATGCATAAATTTCCTTGAAAAAGCAGATGACGGTGAATTAACAATAGGTGAAACTCATGTTGATTTAAAGCATTCAACTAAAAAAGATATTCTGAAAGTAAGAAGGCAAACGGCAATGGTATTTCAAAACTATAATCTTTTCAATAATAAAACTGCTATTGAAAATGTTATGGAAGGTCTAGTAACTGCAAGAAAAGTTCCTAAAAAAGAGGCAGAAGAGATTAGTAAAAAAGTACTTGGTAAAGTTGGACTTTCAGATAAATATGATTTTTATCCATCTCAGCTTTCAGGAGGTCAAGAGCAACGAGTAGGTATAGCTCGTGCACTTGCACTTAATCCGGAGGTTATTTTGTTTGATGAACCGACCTCCGCATTAGATCCAGAACTTGTTGGCGATGTACTTGAAGTAATGAAGAAGGTAGCAGAAGAGGGTATAACAATGATAGTTGTGACTCATGAAATGTCTTTTGCCTATGATATAGCTACCAAAGTTATATTTATGGAAGGTGGGGTTGTAGTTGAAGAAGGAAAACCAAAAGATATATTTACAAATGCTAAGGAAGAAAGAACAAAAAAATTCTTAAAGCGAATAGTTCCAGAATGGAGCTATACAATCTAACTAATAAAATAACGAGGTGATTAAATGAGCAGTATTATAGCAAAAAATCGTGAAAATAGACCTTATGCTCTTACAGATGGGGGAGGATATAGTAGAGAACTTTCGGGAAAATTTAAAAAGAGATGCTTAAAAAATGCAGATAGGACTTTTGCACAGGCAACGCAATGTCAAGAAACCAATAGTATTTCAGCACTGCTTTCTATGCAAGATTCAGCATTTGTTGTACATGCACCAAATGGGTGTGTAGGTTGCATTTCCTTTATGAATGATAATTTTAAAGTTGGTCAGTTTCATAGAGGAGTAAAGAATATAAGAAACGCCAGATATATAGTTACTAATGTAGATGAAAAAGATGTAGTTCTGGGAGGAGAAAAAAAGGTTAGAGAAGCAGTATTGGAACTTGAAAAGCGATATAAACCCAATATAATATTTGTATTTACTTCTTGTGCTTCTGGGATCATTGGAGACGATGTTGATGCTGTGGCAAGTACAGTTCAAAAAGAAGTAAATGCAATTGTTGTTCCAATTCATTGCGAAGGATTTAAATCAAAGGTGCCAGCTACAGGTTTTGATACGGTATTCAGAGCAATTAAGCATTATATAATTAAAGATGAAAAACCAGAAAAGGAAAAGGGATTAATAAATGTATTTGCAACAACATCTATTGGTTATAAGGATCAATCGGAATTAGAGAAACTACTGGATGTGCTGGGTTTGCATGTTAACTATATACCTTTCTATTCAAATGTTGAAAAGCTAAAAAGAATACCAGCAGCAGAATATTCTGTGGCTGTGTGTCAAGTATTTGCAGATGAATTTATGGAATACCTTAAAAATGAATATGATATCCCATATTCAAAAACAGGAATGCCCATAGGAATAAGAAGTACTGACGAATGGTTTTTAAGTGTTGCAAGATTAGCTAAGAAAGAGGAGATAGCTTTAAAATATATTGAAAAGGAGCATAATAGGGTACTTCCTGAAATTGCAAAGATAAGAGAGCATATTGGAGGAAAACGAGTATTTATATGTGCAGGTACTGGTAGAGGTGTTGCCGCAGCAACTCTAATAGAAGACTTTGGAATGAAGCTTGTAGGAATACAGACACCTACTTACGAGGAAGCTTTAATTGAAAATTTTGATCAGCTTCAGAAAATTCATGGAGGAGATTTCATTATTGATATTGCTAACATGCAGCCTTTTGAACAATCCAATCTTGTAAATAAATTAAAGCCAGAGTTATTTATTGGAATGTCTAATTGGGTTGCAAAATTGGGAATACCGTCCACACATATATTGGAATCTAAAAGACCCACATTTGGTTACGATGGATTGTTATATCTAGCTAGAAAAATAGAGAATGCTGTTGAAAATCCAAGCTTTAATATAAAACTTGCCAAACATAAAAAGCTTCCATATAAAGAGTCGTGGTATTCAGAAAATGTTTTTAAATATTTCAAGGAAGTAGGTAATTAAATATGGGTAAATGTATAGAAAATCCAAGAACTTCCTGTGCTCTTGGCGGAGCAATGGCAGTAACATCAGGGATAGAAAGAGTTATACCAATTTTACATGCAGGACCTGGTTGTGGACTTCAGGCATCAATAGGACAGAAAACTGGATATGTAGGGGGAATTGGATGTCCTAGTACAAATATGTTTGAAAAAGAAGTAGTATTTGGAGGAACCCAAAGACTTAGAGAAACAATTGAAGGATCTTTAGAGGTTATGGATGGAGATCTATATGTTGTTTTAACTGGATGCACAGCAGGAATAATAGGTGATGATGTTGATAGCATTGTTAATGAATTTAAAACAAAAGGGGTGCCTATAGTAAGTATTGATTCCTCAGGTTTTAAGGGAGACACATATTATGGATATGAAGCTTCATTAGAGGCTATAGTAAATGATTTAGCTACGGAATCGCCAAATGAAGAAAAAACAGTGAACCTTTTGGAATAGTGCCTCATCAAGATGCTTTTTGGCAAGGTAATTTTGAAGAGATAATTCGGATATTAAATAAGTTAGGGCTTAAAGTGAACACTTTTTTTACAGAACATCAAGGTATTGAAACTATAAAGAAATCATCAGGAGCCGCTCTTAACATTATTTTATCACCTTGGCTATTAAAGAATCTATCTAAAATTTATAAAGATAGGTTTGGAGTAGATACATTTAGATATTCAGGTCTTCCTATAGGTCCAACAGCAACTTCTAATTTTATTAAAGGATTATCAGAAAAATTAAATCTAGATAAGAATACTGTGGCAAGGGTAATTGAAGAAGAAGAGGATTATGTCTACAGTCATTTTGAAAGGAACATAGGTATAGTTTCAAATTATAGATTTATAATTGTGGGTGACGTTAATACAGTAATTGGAGTAACAAAATTTTTAGTTAATGATTATAGTCAAATACCTTTACTTGCAATAATAACAGATGATATTCCTAAAACTTTTCATGAAAAAATAGAAAATGAGGTTAAAAATTTAGAATATGGTAGAAAACCCAAAGTTATTTTTGAAATAGATAAATGGAAAATAGCTGAACTCGTAAGAGGATATGAAGATGAAGCTACTCTTCTTATGGGAAGTAGTTTTGAAAAGGAAATAGGTGATGAGCTAGACATATTTACAACCCTAGTGAGTAGTCCAATAATAGGATCGTTTATTATTAACAAAGGTTATGCAGGGTACAGAGGATGTTTAACATTTCTTGAGGATTTATACAATAATAATTAATCAAAATCACCAAGAGAAATCACTGAGAATGTTTAAAATATAGAGGAGGAATTTTTGATGGCAATTAATATAGATATCCCTGACGTTGTAGCAAGAGAAAGTAGACTAGGATCTATTACTGGCTATAATGGTGACCTTCACGATTTAGTAATAAATCGAAGTGTGGAGGATTAAAAAATAGAGATAGGTGTTTTAGTCAATCAAGTAATTGTAATGCTGGTTGTGCTTTGGGTAGCTTTCTGGAATAAGAGATATAGCAATAATAAATCATGCTCCATCAGGGTGCTCAGCCATAGCACCAGACGTAGATGTGTCAAATGCCCAACTTTCAGCAAAACGGCGAGTAACTAATAGTACTGTTCTTTCAACTATTGTAAAACCAGCTAAAACTAAAAGAAATATTATAAATTTTAAAAACTTCTTTGAAAGCGCTAGAGAAGAAATAATTGATATATTTAATAACTTTGATGTGGAGCCTTTGTTTTTATATCAAAACTCCACAGTAGAAGAGCTTTCAAGGCTTTCAGATTATTTTAGGAAGCTCATGGGAAAAGCAAGTTGCTAAGGATACAAATGCACATTATTTTACAATTTCATGGCCTATAATTGAACGATTGGTTATAAATAGTACGTATGTAGGATATGCTGGTGGACTTAAGCTTTTAGAAGATATTTATTCAGTAGTTCTTACAAGGTTTAATTAGAAAAAGGAGGAAATAACATGCCAAATATAATCAAACATGATAAAAGTGAAAAATTTACCAAGTTATCAAATTTACATCCATGCTTAGGTGGAGAAGCCCACTGGAAGTTTGGAAGGGTTCATCTCCCAGTAAGTCCAACTTGTAATATACAGTGCAAGTTTTGTAAAAGAGATTGTAACGATAATGAAGACAGACCAGGAGTAGCTAATGGAATTTTACTTCCTAAAGATGCTATAACAACTGTAAAAAGAGCACTGGAACTTTGCCCTGAAATAACAGTAGTGGGAATAGCGGGACCTGGAGATACGTTAGCAACTAAATTTGCTTTAGAAACTTTCAAATTTGTACACAAAGCTTATCCAGATCTAATATTATGCCTCAGTACAAATGGACTCCTACTTGAGAGATATGCAGACCAGTTATTTGAAGCTGGGGTAAGCACTATAACGGTCACGGTTAACGCAGTGGATCCTAAAATACAAAGTAAAATAATATCTGATATAGTATTAGATGGAAAAACATATTATGGGGGAGAGGCAGCTCAAATTCTTATAGATGCACAACTTAGAGGTATTAAAAAGATAAGTGACTTAGGAGTACTAGTAAAGGTAAATACAGTATTAGTACCTGGAATTAATGATAAACACATAGAAGAAACAGCAAGGACTGTTAAAGAGGCAGGAGCTACTTTATATAATATAATACCGCTTATACCTCAACATGATCTTAGTTATGTAATGGCACCTACCTGCCAAGAGCTTGATAATGCTAGGCAAGAGGCAGAAAAATATCTAGAAGTGTTTAGACATTGTAAACATTGCCGTGCTGATGCTTGCGGTATACCAGGTAAAAAAGATCTTTCAAGCCTTTTGTATGGAACTAGAGGTAATCTTGAAACATTTTCACATGGTTGAAGAATGATACTTGGTTATTTTTAAATATTAGATAAACTCTTTCCCACCTGAATTATATATCAAGGAATAAGGGTTTTCTGATTTACTTAATATTAAAGGAGATAAGGATATGGCTAATAGCAGAAAGATAAATCTTGACTTACCAGATGTTGAAAATCGTGAAAAACGATTAGGTACAATTATAGCCTGGGATGGCAGCGCATCAGGTCTAGTAGAAGAATCAAATTATCAAGCTAGAGCCCTTAAAAAAGGTAGAGGCTGTAGCAGTGGTGAAAAAGGAAAGAGTTGTAAGCTTTGTGAATTAAAAATGCCTTTTAATCAACAGACTATGTGTACTCAATCTATAGTAGCGTGTCAGGTTGGAAATATACCTGATGCCATTTTAATTGAACATTCCTCCATAGGTTGTTCAGCAACACATCCTAGATTTAATGTGGGTTATAAAGTAGGTCTAGCTCGTAGAGGCAAAAAAGTAGAAAACATACAAATTATAAGTACAAATCTTTTAGAAAGAGATATGGTTTTTGGTGTATCTGAAAAATTAAAACAGTCTATACAAGATGCGTGTATTCGTTTTAAACTAAAAGCAATTTTTATTTCTTCTGCTTGTACAACAGCAATAATTGGTGAAGATATAGTAAGTGTGGCAAAAAAGCTGAGGAGGAATTAGGAATTCCTGTTGTCCCACTATCTTGCGAAGGTTTTAGATCAAAGCACTGGAGTACAGGATTTGATATTTCTCAACATGGTATCATAAGACAAATTGTTAATAAAAATCCTAAAAAACAGAAGGATTTAATTAATATTATAGTTTTATGGGGTACAGATTATTTTAGTGAAATGCTAAACCCAATAGGTCTTAGGGTGAATTATTTAATAGATATGGCTACTGTTGATGAATTAGCTCAATCTTCAGAAGCAATAGCATCAGCTACATTTTGTCATACGTTAGGGTCATATTATGCGGCCGTATTAGAGCAAGAATATGGTGTCCCTGACATTAAACCACCACAACCTTATGGTTTCTCTGCAACAGATAATTGGCTTAGGGCAATAGGTGAAGTTGCTAATAAAGAAAAAGAAGTAGAAGAATATATTACAAAGGAACATAAAAGAGTTCAACCTAAAATAGACGAATTAGAAGAAAAGTTAAAGGGGGTAAAGGGCTTTGTTGCAACTGGTTCTGCTTATGCACATGGTATCATTTCTGTTTTAAAGGAATTAGGTATTGAAGTAAAGGGTTCTGTAGTATTTCATCATGATCCAGTATATGACAGTGGAGATGAAAGACAGGATACACTAAAATATTTAGTTGATAATTATGGAGATATAGAGCATTTCACAGTAAGCAAAACACAACAATTCCAATTTTATGGATTATTAAAAAGAGTTAATCCAGACTTTATAATAATAAGGCATAATGGATTGGCCCCATTAGCTGCAAAAGTAGGTATTCCTGCATTTGCTTTAGGTGATGAACATCTTCCAGTTGGGTATCAAGGAATAATTAGAGTGGGAGAGGCATTATTAGAGGTACTTGCCCACAAAAAGTTTGGGCAGAACTTAAAAAACATGTTAAGTTACCGTATACAAAGTGGTGGCTAGATCAAAAGATCCATTTATTTTAGCTAAACATCCTGAAATATTAGATGAAGCATAAAGAATTTATTGTCAAAAGGAGAAATTATGTTAGGTAAATTAGATTCTAATGAACAAACAAACTCAATAGTACATCCACGTTATGGTTGTGCAATAGGTGCAGCATATACGGTTTCAGCTATTCCAAGAGGAATACCAATAGTACACTGTGGGCCGGGTTGCGTTGATAAACAATATTTTATGCTTTCTTACAATAATGGTTATCAGGGTGGAGGTTATAGTGGTGGAGCAGTTATACCAAGTGTAAATGCTGGAGAAAATGAGGTTATATTTGGTGGAGAAAAAAAGCTGGATGATCTGATTAAAGCTTCTCTTAAAATAATGGACGGAGGCTTGTTTGTAGTATTAAGTGGTTGCATTGGGGAACTTGTTGGAGATGACGTAGTATCTATTGTTAAAAAATATCAAAAGAAAGGTTATCCAGTTGTATATGCGGAAACGGGTGGCTTTAAGGGGAATAATTTAATAGGTCATGAGATAGTCACAAAATCAATAATAGATCAATTTGTTGGGGAATATCATGGAGAAAAGGAAAAGGGACTTATAAACCTGTGGAGTGAAGTCCCTTATTTTAATACAAATTGGCGTGGAGATTTTATTGAAATTAAAAGGATACTTGAAGGTGCTGGTTTTGAAGTGAACGTTTTATTTGGATCAGAAAGCAAAGGAGTACAAGAATGGAATGATATTCCTAAAGCCCAATTTAATCTAGTGATATCTCCATGGGTGGGACTAAAAACAGCTAAACACTTAGAAGAAAAGTATAATCAACCATATTTGCATATTCCTACTATTCCAATTGGTGCAGAGGAAACAACAAAGTGCATACGATCTGTTGTTGATTTTTCAGGAATAGATACTAAAACAGCTGAAAAATTTATTGAAAAAGAAGAAAATAGATATTATTATTTTTTAGAGCATTTTGCGGATTTCTTTTCAGAATTTTGGTTTGGATTACCTTCGAAATATGCAGTAATAGGAGATAGTGCATATAATATAGCTTTGAATAAATTTTTGGTAAATCAACTTGGATTGCTTCCAATATTACAAATTATAACTGACAATCCACCAGAAAAATATAGAGCAGCTATTCAAAATCAATATAAAGAGCTTGCAGAGGATGTGTCCACTGAAGTTCAATTCATTGAAGATGGTTATATAATTGAAAACAAATTGAGAAAAGCGGATTTTGGAACTAGTTCACCATTAATATTTTCTTCATCTTGGGAGAGAGATGTGGTGAAAGAACTAAATGGAACGATAGTAGAAACAAGTTGCCCAACTTCTTTTGAAGTAGTTATTAATAGAACGTATATTGGATACACAGGGGGGCTAACTTTGTTAGAAAAAATTTATACAACATCAATAAGTGCTGGTGCATAGCGCATATGATTTGTAATTTCAACAAATATACAAAAATGATAATATTAATATTGACATATTAATATTGACATATTAATATGCATATAGTAACATATATTTAACAAATAGGATTACTATGATTCATTCATGGACAGTATATAAGTTATTGTTTCATGCATGGACCTTAGAATGGACAGAGTATTTTAATTGGGGAGGGTAAATATGGTTGAAAGTATAGACAGAACTTATAAAAAGAAGGAAGCTGTTTCAAAATGTGATATAGAAAAAATATTACAACTATTGAAGACCATAAAATACGGCTCAATAACCTTGGTCATTCAAGATAATGTCCTTATTCAGATAGAAACTAGTGAAAAAATAAGACTTAGGTAGAAAAATTAATTGGAACTTATTCCAATTATAAATAAGCTACTATCTAATTAAGCCTACTCTAATTGACTTTAACTAAAAGATAAAACTAAAATAGTTTGATCTTTATTTGGTTAAGGCTAGGTGGAGTTTTTTGCGTTAAGGCATCTGGAATATGACAGAATAGAATGTGGAGTGCCATTTTTTAAAAATGTCTAGGATGAATATTGTTTAGAAATGAGTTAAAATGTAATTATTAAAATAAAAGGGGCTGTAATAATGATAGTTAAAAAAAGTGATGCTAGAGTTGTAACTGGACCTGAAGGATTTGAAAGAATCTTTTTTGCTGGTGGGGGCAAACTTATGTCTACTCAGGTTAATATGAAAAAAGGAGTAGTTGGTCCAAATCATTCTCATCCACATGAGCAAGTAAATTATATTTTATCTGGAAGCCTAGAAGTAACTATAGCTGGTGAAAAGACTGTGATAACGGCTGGAGATTCCTATTATGTTGAACCAAATATAGAACATGGAGCTGTAGCGCTTCTTGATACGGTGATGTTTGAGACTTTCACACCAATAAGAGAAGACCTTCTTCAACAAGTTAAGAGTTAAGAGTTAAAAGTTAAGAGTTAAAGGATTAACTGCAAGGCAAAACTTAACAAAAATCGATGTGGAATATATTCCACACCGATTTTTAAGTTTTAGGGTATTACTGATAATGGGATAATCGAGATAATAGTATTATTAGCAAAAATTAAAATATTATACATATCAATATACAGTTTTCAGTGGTATATTTTAATCAGCATGTGAAAGGCAGGGTAAAATATATCATGAATGACAATTTTAATGGAAAAGATTTGTTTCGAGAAAAATTGAAAACTATAGTTGGGGAATATAAAATTACGCTAAAAACTTTGAGTAAAGTAACTGGAATAGACTATCTCTGGCTTACAGACTATATAGATGGCAAAGGTAATTATATAGATTTGTCTAGTAGAGATCGTTCATCTCTATGGGATATGCTTATGATGTTATCAGATGGAGTACCAGCGGTAAAGGAAGACAATAGAATTAAAGCTGTAATCAATGTTTTGGCAGCTCAGCTGGAAATCAGCCATGAAACTTTAGGAATCTATGCAGGAATTGAAGCAGAAGATGTGCAAAGTTTTATGAGAGATGCGAGTTCCATTTCATATGAAAAAAAATATAAATTAGCTACGGTAACTCTATTTCTGCATTATTTATTTAAGAAACCAAAGGATGTTATAGTTGACAAAACTAAATATGAAGTACAATGCTAAGAAAATAGGTTTTAACTTGTCACTTGCTTGTATGCACTTGAAGTTATAACACGTATGTTATAATCTATGTATAAGGATAAACAGACGAGGCAAAGAGAAAGGAGCATAATATTATGACGAAATCATTGATACTGGCAGAAAAACCTTCCGTTGGGAGAGATATTGCCAGAGTTTTAAAATGTAGTAAAAAAGGAATGGGATATATAGAAGGTGAAAAATACATTGTTACTTGGGCATTAGGTCATCTTGTAACTTTAGCGAACCCAGAAGTTTATGATGAAAAATATAAAGCTTGGAAGATGGAGGACTTACCTATGCTTCCTAAGGTTTTAAAGCTTGAGGTTATAAAGCAAAGTGGTAAGCAGTATAACGCTGTTAAGCAGCAAATGATTAGAAAAGATGTTAATGAAATTATAATAGCAACGGATGCAGGACGTGAAGGCGAACTTGTTGCTAGATGGATTATTGAAAAGGCACGTGTTAATAAGCCATTAAAAAGATTATGGATATCTTCTGTTACGGATAATGCAATTTTAGAAGGCTTTAAGAAGCTTAAAAATGGTAAGGATTATGAAAATTTGTTTGCAGCAGCTGAGGCACGTTCAGAAGCAGATTGGTTCGTTGGATTAAACGTTACAAGAGCATTAACATGTAAATACAATGCACAGCTTTCAGCAGGAAGAGTTCAAACTCCAACACTGGCTTTGATTGTGGAAAGAGAAGAAGAAATAAAAAGCTTTATACCAAAGGATTACTATACTGTTTCTGGGAAGGCAAATGGCATTAACCTTCAGTGGCAGAGAAAAGATGGAAAGATAAGTACCTTTGAAGAAGAAGAGGCAAAAAAATTAGTAGCAAAAGTCACTGGGAAAAAAGGTGAAATTGTAGATGTTCATGAAAGTGATAAAAAAAATTATGCACCAGGGCTTTATGATTTAACTGAGCTTCAAAGGGATGGAAACAGGATGTTTGGCTTTTCACCTAAAGAGACTCTTTCCATAATGCAAAGATTATATGACACCCATAAACTTTTAACTTATCCAAGAACGGATTCAAAATTTATTCCTAAGGACGTTGTTGCAACTCTACCTGTGAGATTAAAGGCGATTTCCTTAGGTCAGTATTCAAGGTTTACAAGCCAAATATTGAAAAGTGGCATAAAGACTAGTAAAAGCTTTGTTGATGATAGTAAGGTAACAGATCATCATGCAATAATACCCACAGAGCAAAGAGTTAGTTTATCAACGCTTAGTAGTGAAGAACTAAAGATTTATGATTTGGTTTTAAAGAGATTTTTAAGCGTTATGCTACCACCTTTTGAGTTTCTGCAAACCACTGTAAAAGTAGATGTGAATGGTGAAAACTTTATAGCAAAAGGAAAGGTTGTAAAGGCAAAGGGCTGGAAGGCTGTTTACGATAGACAAGAAAATTTTGAGGATAGTCATTCTGATCATAATGAAGACGTTAAGGAACAGATGTTACCAAAGGTTAATAAAGGAGATAGTATAAGTTTTTCTTCAATTGATATACATAAGGGTCAGACAAAACCACCAGCAAGATTTAACGAAGCTACGTTGTTATCTGCCATGGAAAATCCACAAAAATATGTTAAGCTAAAAAGTGAATATGCTAAAACCCTTGGGGAAACAGGTGGGCTTGGAACCGTTGCTACAAGAGCGGATATAATAGAAAAGCTTTATAAGACTTTTTATATAGAAAAGAAGGGCAATGATGTACACCCAACTTCTAAAGGAAAACAGGTAATAGAGCTTGTGCCAGAAGATTTAAAATCTCCAATTCTTACGGCTAAGTGGGAAAAAGATCTTGATGCCATAAGTAAAGGTACTTTAAACAATAAAACATTTATAGGAAATATGAAGGAATATGCTGTAAAACTTGTAGATGATGTAAAGGGGAGTAAAGACAAGTTTAAACATGACAATTTAACTGGAAAGAAATGTCCTACTTGTGGTAAATATATGCTTGAAGTTAGTGGAAAAAACGGTAAAATGCTTGTGTGCCAAGATAGGGATTGTGGTTATAGGGAAAACTTAAGCAAATTGACTAACGCCAGATGCCCAGAGTGTAAGAAAAGATTAGAACTTAGGGGGCATGGAGAAGGTAAAATCTATATATGTCCTGGAGCAAATTGTAATTTTAGGGAAAAAGAATCTCAGTTTAGAAAGAGATTTGATAATGCAGGTAAAGTAGACAAAAGAGATGTACAAAAATATATGAAAAAAATGAAAAGTGAATCAGAAAATTTTAATGATAATCCTTTTGCAGCTCTTCTAGGAAATATGAAATTTGATGATAAATAATAGATGCAGTAATGGAGGCTATAATGATTTTTAAGGATAAAAATTTTAATGCAAAATTACTTGTGTCTGTAATATTTTCTATTGTATTATTTTTAACCATATTTATATGTGGGAATATTGCAAAAACTAATGAACCTTCAATAAATGAAGAACATAATCAAATAGCGTTTGAAACAAAAAAAATTCAAATTACTAAAATACCAACTATAAATAATAATGATGAGGTCGCAGGGTTACAAATTGTATGTGACCTGAAATGACACGTAAAAGAGTATCACCAAGATGATAATAATCATCTTAGTGATACTCTTTTACGTGTAAAGAGAATATCATTTTTTAGGAAGCTCTAGAGAGTCCATATTAAACTACAACCTGTTGAGTAATCAAAAGCTTGCTTTATAGTGCTCAGTTTTTGATATTCAATTGTTTGAGGTTTGATTACAACTTCCATAGTATTTGCATTGAAGGAAGGATTTTTATTTAAAGATATATTTTCTCTTGTGCACAATCTTAAGGCTAAGGAAATCACCTCATTTTGATTTACAGAATCTGATATCCCTATATTCCAACCTGTATCTTCTGCCAATGAAGCAACCTTTTTACTATATCTTTTAGCTACTAAAGGAGATATAAAACAAAGCTCCATATATTTTTTGCCTTTAATGCTTTTTTTGTATGGTTTAAATTCCTCGTTTTCAAAAAAATAATCAATGTGAGCTAAAGCCATATTCTGCTCCATAAAATATTCTCCACTGGATTTAAAATATAGATTACTATCTTGAAGAACTTTTTCAGCTATGTTACCTTGAATACACAGTTCAAAACCCGTTTTCTCCAAAAATTTCTTCTTTTCATCTGAATAATTTTCATCTGGATTATTTAGCTGGAGAACTACTTTATTTTCATTTATATGGTGTGATATCTTTTTAATTGTACCATGATCAAGTAACAGTTTTATTTCATTATCCAAAGCAGTCATATTTGTGGTTTGGTTAAGCTCTATATTCCAAGAGGTAGATTTTCTGAATTCTTCAAATCTAATAAATAAATCATCTGGCACTGTTTTAGGAAAATCAAAATTTAGAATTACTGTTTTAGTTTGGAGTTTATAGCTTATTTTCTTGAAGTCATATTGGTAAAAACTATCATTAATAATATCCAGAAGTTCATTTTGCTTTAATTCCTTAGGTTTCAAAGCTTCATCAACATCTTGCTCGCTTTTGCATTTAAACATAAAAAAACGCCTATTGTCATTTTCAAAATATGGACTGTTTAAAATAAGCTTCTGTAGTTTATCTGTTGCTTCTTGGTTGTCAGCATATATCCCATGCCAAACAAAAAAAGCTCTTGCAGGGTAAAAATTCTATCTTTATAGTTTTTTCTTATAAAACTCCACAGTTTTTCAATGCCAGAATCATCTATTTCTTTAGAACTATTAATTGTAAAGGGAATATTTTTCTTTAACTGTTTTCTAGGAGTGCGTATTCCTATAGATATGGTTTCTCCACATTTAGGAGCATATACCCTTCCAAGGGATTCATACTGCACTTCTTTAGCTAAACTGTCTATTACAGCCTTATCTCCATGTACAAGGAATAAATTTTTAGGAGATAGTTTTGATATTAAAGCCTTTATTTCACCTTTGTCAGCATGAGCAGAAAGTCCCATTTTTTCTACATGACATTTTACAGGTATAGTTTTGTTATTAATCTCTAATGTCTTTTCTTCGCTATCAGCTAATTTTAATAGTTTTCTTCCAGGAGACTCTTCATCTTGGTAACCAGATATAACTATGTATCCATTTTCCATGCCGGCTATAACTTCAGCATAATATTGGCTAGGACCGCCAGTAAGCATTCCGGAACTGGAGATTATTATGCAACTTTCTTTTTCATTTAGAATTTTTTCTCGATCTTGTTTTGTTGTAATAGGTTTTATATTATCATCATAAAAAGGTTCTATGCCTCGTAATATTTTTTTACCTAAACTACTTTTTAAATATATGGGATTCATTTTGTATACTCTGTTTATATCTTTAACCATACCATCTACATATATGTTTATTTTTTTTATCTTTTTGTTATTTATTGCTTTTTTTAAAATTAGAATGATTTCCTGCGCTCTTCCTAGAGCAAAAGCAGGTATTAACATTTTTCCATTATTGATTTGGCACTCATTGACCATATCTAAAAGTTTCTCTTCTTCAACTTCTCTATTACTATGAAGTCTATCTCCGTAGGTGGACTCAAGGATAGCAACATCTGGTCTTAACTTAGGAATTTTAGATCCTTCTATAGTATTTTGAGAAAATATAGAAAAATCTCCAGAATAAAATAAAGAACCCGCAGTTGCAGTTATGTAGGTGCAGCTTGCACCTGCTATATGGCCTGCATTAAAAAAAGTCATTTTTATGCCTTCTAATATTTCGAAATCAAACTGGTAATTGATAATTTGTATTCTATCAAGCATATTTACCACATCATTTTCATTATATAAAGGTATTTCAGCCTCTCGATTATTCATAATTTTCAGGCTGTCGTATAATAACACCCTTATTAAATCCTTAGTCATAATGGTCATATATATCTTTGCATAAGGATACTCTTTACTTATCAATGGTAATGCCCCTGTGTGATCCATATGAGCATGACTTACTATGATTGCATCAACGCCACCTTCGGTCTGTATTGTGCTTAAATTTGGCAGTGTATCCTTACTAGAAGATTGTCTTATTCCACAATCTAGAAGAATATTTTTATCGTTTATATTTACAAGAATACAACTAGCTCCAACTTCATAAGCACCGCCACAAAATGATATACGCATAAGTTTGCTCAACTCCAATATATATATTTATTTAACTTTATATGGATATATTATTTTATATCCAATCAATATATTTTACCATAATTAAATTCATTCACATACTTTTCACACGATTCATTTACAATATTTTAAAAAAATTGTGATAAAATATTCAGTAGGTACTATAGATGATAATTTTAATAGAGGTGATTGGCTTGACAAAAAAGATATACCTGGTTGAAGATGAAAAAAGTTTGAATTTGTTACTTCAAAAGTATCTTGAAAGGGAAGAGTATGAAGTAACAACTTTTTCAGATGGAAAAGATGCAAAGGATAGAATAAAGGATATGCCAGATCTTTGGGTATTAGATATAATGCTCCCTGGTATAGATGGATATGAACTTATTAGATATATAAAACAAAATAACAAAAATACTCCCGTTATTTTTATGTCTGCCAGAAATGAAGAATTGGATAGGGTAGTTGGACTAGAACTTGGAAGTGATGACTATTTGTCAAAACCATTTTTACCAAGAGAACTGGTCATAAGAACAAATAAGCTTATAGAAAGAATTTATGGCGGAAATAAAGAGGGAGAGAGTAAAGATATAAAAATAGGAGAATATGTTATTAATAAAAATCAGAGGATGGTTTTCTTTAAAGGAGATGAACTCCAACTTACGAATAAGGAATTTGAACTATTAAATTATCTTGTGGATAATAGAAACAATTTAATATCTAGAGAACAAATTTTGATTAAAGTTTGGGGCGATGACTATTTTGGATCTGATAGAGTGGTTGATGATACTATAAGGAGACTTAGAAAGAAAGTAAGCAAATTAGTAATAGAAACGGTATATGGATATGGTTATAAATTGGTGATTAGAATATGAGAATATTTAAAAGAAATTCATTGATGATGAGGATATGGACGACATTCACAATCATGATTTTAGTAATAATATGCTGTATTTCACTCCTATATATATTTGCTTTCCGTGCTTTTGATGAGAGTTCTAAAATGCAAGCTCTCAACATATATCATGAAACCTTGGCAAAAAGTGGTAATTTAAATCATCCATTAGGATTTAATAATCTAAGAAATTTGAAGCAAAGCCAAAATTTTACAGTCAATATCAATGGGAATAAAATTCGGATTGAAGATGTGGGCAAACCGCAGGGTGTACCACCAGAACCTGATGATGCTAATAAAAAATGGATGGCTCAGTTTGTTAATGAAGTTGGGAATTCACAAATGGAATTCAAAGAATATCACAATAATGTGAAGCTTCTATTTATAATAAGTGAAATAACAACTAAGGAAACAGGAAAATCATATTTAATAACTTTTATGCCTGATTTTGTGGATAATAGTATATTATATGAAGTTATTGCTACTGGTATTATTTTTATAATCATAGGTTTTTTTACAGCAAAATTAGTTGCTGGGTATATATCAAAGCCACTTAAAGAACTTGAGGACTATACTAAGAGAATAGCTAATAAAGATTGGAAAGAGCCAATTAAAGTTAAAAATGATGACGAGATTGGGAGTCTTGCCAATTCCATGAATATTATGCAAAAGAACTTATGCATGCAGAAAAAAATGAAAAGATGTTTCTCCAAAGTATATCTCATGATTTGAAAACGCCGGTTATGGTTATTATGAGCCATGCACAAGCAATTATTGATGGCATATACATAGATTCTGTTGAAAAAACAGCACAGATTATAAAGACTGAATCTGAGAGCCTTGATAAAAAGATTAAACAAATGTTGTATTTAAACACACTTGATTATGTGCTGGAAAATAATATAGAAAATGAGAACATAAAATTGCAAGAAGTTATTAATAACATGGTAGATAGATTTGAGATGATTAATAGTAATATAAACTGGGAACTGAACATTAACAGTGGAGATGTGTTTGGAAACAAGGAAAAAATAAAGGTCTCTATTGAAAATGTATTGGATAATGCACTTAGATATGCAAAGGAAAAGATAAGGGTAACGCTAAAAGCAAAAGATGGGGTTGCTGTGATTGAAATTTATAATGATGGCAATAATATTGAAAACAAAAATATAGCGCGAATATTTGATAATTTGTACAAAGATAAAACAGGAAATTTTGGATTGGGGCTCGCTATTTCAAAAAAATTAATAGATTATTATCATGGAGAAATTAAGGCGATAAATAGAGAGAAAGGCGTAAGTTTTATAATTAAATATCCAATTTAAATCACATAACTATTCCATATTGTAATTATTATGACTTTAAATTAAGTGTTAAGTAGAGAGTTAAAAGTTAAGAGATAAGACCCTCATTTAATCTTATCTCTTAACTTCTTTAAAGTAATTTCTTTTTATCTATTCTAAAGTGAGTTGCTAACTGAAACTGAATGAGAAGGTTCTCAAGAGATTATTAATTTTTTCACTTACATTAATTCTTTCAGCATATACAAAATCTTCATCAAAATCTAATTTGAAAGCTCTTGAAAAAGAGTAGTAGAGGTTTATTTTCTGATAGTAAATTTCATACTGGGTTAAGTTTTCTATATTGCAGTTAGGTTTAGAAAAAGTACTTTTTTTAGCCACAAACAGTTCATCAATATAATTTAAAAAAGCATTTAGCATAGCTATATTGGACACATCAAAAGGTATACTTAAAAGTCTCCATTGGATTTTTTCATCCAATTTATAATTCTTTATATAATCTAGTATTATTAAATACTCGTTTATGTCCATTTTCCTATAATAGGATATTTTTTCTGGTTTAGTGCTCCAAAGAGCAAGCTTTTCTCGAAGAGATAGCTCTTTTATCTTTAAAATTTCATCACTGGGTCCAACAACGGCTTGCTCTATATCCTTGTCTTTTGCCTTTATATTTTCACTAATAAAATTTTGAACATTGTTAAAAGTTGCAACGTAACCAACGTCATATATACCTCTCCGACCAGCCCTACCAGCTATTTGCTTCACTTCGTTAGAATTCAGATATCTAACCTCATACCCATCGAATTTTTTGATATCCATGAATATAATTCTTTTTATAGGAAGATTTACACCCATACCAATTGCATCTGTGGTAATTAATATTTCAGTTCTTTTAGCTGTAAAATCTTCATACTGCTTTTTTCTAACCTCTGGGGGCAAGTCTCCATAAATTATGCTTGTTTTAATACCTATGTTAGAGTAGTAAGCAGCTAAATTAAGAACATTTTTTCTAGAAAAAGTTACAAGGGCATCGCCCTCAGTTGCACTGCTATAGGAAAAAGCTTTATAATCCATTTCAAGTGGTATGCTTCGTGTATATTCTTTGATTTCGTATTCATCACCGCAATCTTGTAGTATATCCACCAATAGCTTTTTTGAATTAATAGCACCACAAACGTGTATTTCATTACATTTTATACCTAATAGTGCTTTTGTCCAGGCAGGACCTCTTTGATCGTCATCTATCATTTGGATTTCATCTATAACTGCTACATCATAATATTTTCTTAAATCTAATTTCTCAATGGTACAGGATGTATGGTTTGCACCATCTACTATAATTTCCTCTTCACCAGTAAGTAAATTACACTTAACACCCTCATTGTTTAATTTTTCGTAGTTTTCAAGAGCAAGAATTCTTAGTGGGGAAAGATAAATTCCATTAGAAGAGGTTTTGAGTTTCTCCATAGCATTGTAAGTTTTGCCAGTATTGGTTTCACCTAAATGTAAAATGAATTTTCTCTTCAAATTCCTAGCTGCTTTATATTCATTCTTAGGGTTTGACGGAAAAATCACATTAAACTCATTAGATATAAAATCAGGTATGTGTTTTGTAATTAAAACATTTATAAGACCTAATTTTAGGTAACCGTCATAATTGTTTTCAATTATATCTTCAAAGATAAAGTTGGTATTATTCTGGGTATTATAATTTTGGAGCAATTTAGTGGATATATAATTTAAAAGACTTACATAATCATCATAAACCGTTTCATAATCTTTTAAATTTGCATTTTTAAATTCTTCTAAAAGTTTTAATTTCTTTCTCACAGAGGATTCATGTTCCCAGAGAGCACTGGGTTTTGTATGTTTAGCTATCTCGAAAGCTTGATTAAATTGATTTTTTATCTTTCTAAAATTACGTTCTAATGCAGCAGTTTTCATTTAGAGTTACACCTCCAATGTTTCATAATTAGGATGAGAGAAAAATTTCATAATATAACAAATTTCATTATCGGAAATGTTAATAAAGTATTTATTATATATATATATTAAGTTTTCTTTTACAATTTCATATAAATGCGCATTTTCTTTTATATATTCAGCTTTTTCAGGATATTCAACAGTACTGTTACCATCTTTTATTCGGCTAATCCCCAATGCCATATGAAGAATTAAACCAATAAGGGTGTCATCGTCTAGTTTAATATCAAGGCAGGCTTCTGTGGTACTAATAAATTCCGTTATGTCCTCATATAAATCCTCACCGTCTATATTTTTAACGTTTTCCTTAATAATTGAAGCCATTTTCAAAATAACAGTTCTTGAATCAACCATTGATTGTATTTCTTGCATAACTTTCATACTTATCACATCATACATATTATATTGTTTTATTTCTGAATCTATAGGGAACGAGGTTACTATAAATAAAATATCATTTTCCTTTTGTATTTTCATTAGTTGGTTAGTAAAAAAATTCTTATCTAGACAGTTTAGTGGTATAATTTTAAATTGCTCCTTATCATAATTCAGATTATTGTCTAAGAAGCTTTTTATAGCTATTGAGCCACCTTCACCAGTTAAGCATGCAGTTATAATACATATTTTGTCTTTATCAGTATCTCCATCTTTTAATTTTTTATTTACATAGACATATGAGTTAACTAATTCTAAATCTTTATAGATTTCATCAAGTGAAAATCCTAAAAGGGCCTTTCTGGTGGCTTCTATAACATGTAAAGTTGAGGTAAGAGGAAAAACTTTAACAGGAATTTTAAATTCTTCTTGGATTATTTCACCAAAGGTAGTGAGTGAACCCATATCCACAAGAAGGATATAACCACTTGTTGTATAGTTTCCCTTAATGGTTTTTCTTAGTTCATCTAATATGATAGATGGTTTAACTTCAATTGGAGAATTAATTCCTATAACGAAATTTTCGCCTAAAAGTTCATTTGCAACGTCAGCCATGGAGGTTGCCGTGGATTTACCATGAGCAATTAATATTACATTGACTTTGTCCACACCTTTCTGAGAATATTTATCATCATTTAACAAAAATAATGTTAGATAACCGGCTTCGTCATCAGGAATAGTTACATGAACATATTCTTCAATACTTGCTTTTGCCTCCAGTGCTACTTTGTATTCTACAGGATAAAGCTGTCTTATTTTGCTTAACTGAGGATTGATAATATTTTTGTTATTGTATACTCTCATTATAAGTGTATTGATATGTAATGCTAGAGCAGTATATACGTTATTATTAAGATTTCTTTTTAATGAAGTTACTATTTCATAAACTATTTTATCTATGAAGTTTAGTATATCTTCACCTAGAATGTTTAATAAATTTTTTCTATTTATATCTTCAGAAACTCCACTTATATATTTTTCGAAGTATTTTGTTATATCTTTCTCTAAAATATTCTCTATATCAATATCTGGGATGCCTTTGTATTTCAATTTTTCAATTTTCTGCTCCATGATATCATAGATAGTGCTATTTTCAAGATTTGTTGAGCCTTGATTACTATCATCTTTGCTAGAAAATTTAAAAAACTCCACCTCCTCACTGACGAGTTTGTTCCACAATATTCTATGTTCCTTTTCTTTATATAAACCTTCTCTTATATATGTAGGGATACTTCGACTGTTTATTCTTACATCTGGTCTTATATTTGTTAAAAATTCGGAATATGCTTTGGCACAAACAAGTTGAACATCACTTTTTAATTGGCCTATATTATTAGGACAATCATAGGATAGAAAAGCCCTCATGGTATTTAATGACACAAGAACATCCATATTTAGTTTTTCACTTTCGTGTTTAAAAAAACTCTTTATCAAATGAAGTCTTTCTTCTAGAGTTCGCTCACTAAGTGGGGGAAGTGTTATACACATGGGGATTCTTCTAGTAAAGGTTTTTAAAAGTGCGGAATTTGGATTTTCAGTTGTAGCTGATATTATCAAAACATCTGATTTTCTTGAAATGTCATCGCCCATTCTTCTAAAAAAACCTGTGTCCAGAAATACAAAGAGAGCTTCTTGGCCTTCAGGTGGTAATCTATGAACTTCATCTAAAAATAATATTCCACCATTGGCTTTTTCAATTAGTCCAACTTTATCACAGTCAGCGCCGGTATAAGTCCCTTTTTTTACACCGAATAGTTGAGATGTTAGAAGCTGAGGATTATTTGTGTAGTCAGCGCAATTAAAAATTATGAATGGGGAATCTTTGGATTTTATTGACATTTCTACAGCATAATCATGCATTAGAGATGCAAACATTGATTTACCCACTCCAGTATTACCAAGTATGAGACAATTCATTCCTTTAGGGGGATATAACACTGCTGCCTTTACTTGTTCAACAGCTTGCTTTAAGCTTATATTATCATTTACCAGTTCATCTAATTGTGATTTTTGCATTTTAGTGATTTCAGTGTTTGAAATAAAAAACTTAACTGGTCTTCCAAAAGTCTTAAAAACACTACCTTCCTTGCAAAGAATATTAAGTTCGTGACTAACATTGGATCTGCTTATGTTTAAAATGGCGGATAGGCTTTGAGCGTCAATACCGCTTTCATCAGTGATTTCTAATAGTTTGTTGTATATTAGTTCATTTCTATTCATTGCTTTGCCTCCTCATGTTATAGTTTAATACTTACATTATATAATATTGAAAACAATAATTCTACAGAATACATAAAATGTGTTTGAACACTACAATGTTTACATTGAAACACTACCCACAACGACGAAACACTATATTGTATAATGTCCAAAAGTAAAAATAGCAAGGTCATGATAGAAAAATAGTGTTTTGGCATGAATATTGCTAAATATGTTACTGTAAACAAAATCTTAATTGTCATGACTGGAGGGGAAAGAAATGAGTATAGAAGAAACAGTGGAAAAAGAAATGAGTATAGAAGAAACCATAATGTACATTATTATCTATTCTGGAGAGGCTAAGGGCTATTTATACGAAGCACTTAGTAAATCAAAAGAAGGTAAGTATGATGAAATAGACAATCTAATCGAGAAAGCAAACGAATCAATAGGAAAAGCTCACGATATACAAACGTCAATGTTACAGAAAGAGGCAAATGGTGAACAGTTAGAAGTGACTATATTGTTTGTGCATTCTCAGGATCATTTAATGACAACTATATCAGAAAAAAACTTAATCTTAGAAATAATTGAATTAAGAAAGCTTATTAATCCTTTGTTAGGTATATAGGTAAGCATTAAATATATAAAGTAAGAAGGTAATTACGAAACATATATAACTTACATTTTTTATATGTCTGAACACTAACATATTTTCTCAAAAACACTACATGGAATGCTAAAACACTACACATTAGTGTTTTACCATAGCAATTAATAGTAATAATATAAGCCATGATAGTGTTTTGGCATGGTAATTGCTTATATAGATATAGAGTAAAATTGAGTTAAATATGTAATATATAGGAGGGATGTAAGTGGATATAGAACAAATAGTTATGGACATAATTATTTATTCAGGTGAAGCTAAAGGTTATTTATATGAAGCTCTTAACAATGCAAAAAAGGAAAATATGATGAAATAGACGCACTAATTGAAAAGGCAAATGAGGCTATTGGTAAAGCACATGATATCCAAACTAATATGCTACAAAAAGAAGCAAGTGGTGAACCATTGACGGTTTCTATATTATTTGTGCATTCTCAAGATCATCTTATGACAACGATATCAGAAAAAAATTTGATATTGGAAATCATTGAATTAAGAAAAACTATGAATCCATTATTAAATAAATTAATTAATTAGGGGGAATTTCAATGACTAGGATTTTATTATTTTGTAATGCGGGTATGTCAACAAGTATGTTAGTTTCAAAAATGAGAAAAGAGGCTGTAAGTAAAAGCATGGATGTTACTATTAATGCATATCCAGAAGCTCAAATGTCTAAGTATATAGGTGAGGCAGATGTAGTATTATTAGGACCTCAAATTAGATATATATTACCAAAGGCAAAGATTCTATGTGACAAGAATTCTGTACCAATAGAAGTGATAAATTCTGCAGACTATGGAATGATGGATGGAGCTAAAGTATTAAAGCAAGCATTAAAACTAGCTAGCAAATAAACAAAACATAAATTAACTAATGGGAAGAGGAGGTTCTATATGAAATTTCCAAAAGATTTTTTCTTCGGTGCAGCTTCTGCGTCATATCAAGTTGAAGGTGCATGGAATGAGGATGGTAAAGGTGTTACAAACTGGGATGTATTTTCAAAAATTCCTGGTAAAACTTTCGAGGGTACTAATGGTGATGTTGCTATAGACCACTATCATAGATATAAGCAAGACATAAGGATGATGGCGGAAATGGGACTAGATTCCTATAGGTTTTCTATTTCATGGGCAAGGATAATACCCGATGGCCATGGGGAGATAAATGAAAAAGGAATTGAATTCTACAACAATTTAATCGACGAATGTTTAAAATATGGTATTGTTCCTTTTGCAACATTATACCATTGGGATATGCCACAAATTTTAGAAGAGGAAGGAGGTTGGTTAAATAAGAATATAATTGATAGTTTTGTAAAATATGCTAAAGTATGTTTTGAAGCATTTGGGGACAGGGTTAAACATTGGATTACATTTAATGAAACAATCGTATTTTGTGGTCATGGATATCTAGAAGGATCACATCCACCAGGAATAAAAAATGATCCTAAAAAATATTTCATGGCAACGCACAACGTGGTAACTGCTCATGCTAGGTCTGTTGAGACTTATAAAAAGTTAAGACAATTTGGCGAGATAGGAATTACTCACGTATTTTCACCAGCATTTCCAGTAGATAACAAGGAAGAAAACGTATTCGCTGCATACCACGCAAATCAGTATGATATTAGCTGGTATTATGATCCAGTACTGAAAGGCACTTATCCTGAATATGTGGTAAAACAACTAAAAGAGCAAGGAATAGTTCCGGATTGGACTGATGAAGAACTAGCTGTAATAAAATCCGCTGCTCCTAAAAATGATTTTATAGGTTTAAACTATTATCAGCCTAAAAGAGTTATTAAAAACAATGATGTTGGAGCAAGTTCAGAACAAACTAGAGATGGAGCGCCTGGAAGTGCATCTTTCGATGGTGTATATAGGACCGTTACAATGCCTGATAAGAATTATACAAAATGGGGCTGGGAAATAGCACCTGATGCATTTTTAGAAGGAGTAAGATCATTAAAGTCAGATTATGGTGATATTAAACTTTATGTTACCGAAAATGGGTTAGGTGATGCAGATCCAATAATAGAAGGCGAAGATGTAGATGTTGCTAGAATAAAATTTATAGAAACACATTTAAAAGCAATTAAAGCTGCAATTTCAGAGGGAATTAATCTTAAAGGGTATTACGCATGGTCTGCAATTGATTTATTAAGTTGGTTAAATGGATATAAAAAACAATATGGTTTCATATATGTAGACCAAAAAGATAATCTAAAAAGAAAGAAAAAACTGTCATTCTATTGGTATAAAAAGGTTATAGAAGAGAGAGGGGAAAACATTTAACTGGATAGGAAGGATAATTTTATGTGAATTTTGCAATAATAGATATATTTCACAAAGTATAGAAAATCCTTTTTTTTAAAGCCATTAAAGTCTATCTTAAGGTTTTTAGGCAAATAAACATAAATTTGAGGGGGAAATATAAAAATGAGTAGTAAAGTTGATGCATTTCAAGAAAAAATCTTACCACCAGTGATGAAATTTGCTAATTCCAAGGTTATTATGGCAATTTCACAAGGCTTTATGATAACTATGCCATTTACACTAATTGGTTCCATTTTCATGTTAATTGCCAACTTCCCAATACCCGCATGGAATTCTTGGATGACAGGTATATTTGGTGCAGGTTGGTCAGCTCCACTTAACCAAGTTTCAGATGCAACATTTAATATATTGGCTATTATAGCTGTATTTGGAGTAGCTTCACAATATGCAAAGAATGAAGGATGCGATTCACTTTCAGCAGGAATGCTTGGAATTGTAGCATTCCTAGTTGTTTCACCTTCTTACTTAGCTATTAATATTGGTGATAAAGTAGGCGGGGTTGTAATGAAACATGCTGATGAACTTTCAGGGGTTATTCCTACTGGATGGACTGGTGGAAAAGGCATGATTGCAGCTATATTAGTTGGATTATTTGTAGGATACGTTTTTACATGGTTTATTAAGCGGGATATAAGAATTAAAATGCCAGAAAGTGTACCTGAAGGGGTTTCAAATGCATTTTCTACACTTATTCCTGGTGCTGTAATTCTTACATCTGGAGCAGTAATTTATATCATCTTCACTTGTCTTACTGGAGGTACTGCAATTGAATGGGTTTACAAAGTACTAGAAATTCCTATGCAAGGTATTACAGATTCGCTAGGTGGAGCAATTGCTATACCATTTATAATTTCTTTCTTCTGGTGGTTTGGTGTTCATGGTGCAGTTCTTGTTGGTGGTGTTATGGGTGCAATATACCAGGCAAACGCTCTCGGAAATCAAGATATTGTAAAGACTGGTGCTAAACTCGTTGCTTCAGGTGCAGGAAGAAATGCTCACATAATTGCTCAACAATTCCAAGATAATTTTCTTACCATGGGTGGTTCAGGTATAACAATAGGACTCGTTTTAGCAATGTTTCTATTCGCTAAATCAAAACGTCTAAAAACTTTGGGTAATTTGGCATTAATTCCGGGTTTATTTAATATAAATGAACCAGTGTTGTTTGGTTTTAATATAGTATTAAATCCGTTCATGTTTATACCGTTTGTAATAGTTCCAATAATATCTGGTTTACTTACCTACTTTGCTATTTACTCTGGTTTGGTTCCATGTTTTACAGCGGTACAGGCAATATGGACTACTCCACCAATAATATCAGGACTTATAGTTGCCGGTTGGAGAGGTGCAGTATTACA
This sequence comes from uncultured Clostridiaceae bacterium, assembly GCA_963725425.1. Taxonomy (GTDB): domain Bacteria; phylum Bacillota; class Clostridia; order Clostridiales; family Clostridiaceae; genus Clostridium_I. The sequence goes on along the minus strand of CAVRYJ010000009.1, from coordinate 66,139 downwards.
GATTGTTATAATTGCAATTGCAACAGCAATATACTTACCATTCTTTAAAATTCAAGATGCCCAGTATGTGAAAGAAGAACGGGAAAGTGAATTAGCAATCGATAGTGATGATAACAATTTAAAGCTTTAAAATAGGATTATTTTGCTTTGAGGCAATGTTCCTAAAATAATGTAACGCACATAGATTTGTGTAAACTAAATCTATGTGCGCTTCATTAGTTAAGAACTAAGAACTAAGAACTAAGAATAAAGAATAAAGAATAAAGAATAAAGAATAAAGAATAAAGAACTACAACAAGTTAAGAGCTACAACAAGTTAAAAGGTAAGAGTTAAGAGCAAAGGGGATTTTAACTTTTAACTTTTAATTATTAACTCTTAACTAATCAAGTGGGGGTGTAAAAATGAAAACATTTAAATTAAAAGTAACAGGAACTAAGGATGATTTTAAGATTGAATATAATTACTCAACAAATTTTGGATTTAATTTTAATAGTTCTGAATATGAAGGCAGCGAGCAGGAAAGATATGATAAGTTTCTTAATGATTTAAAAATCAATGGTGAATCTGGACCAGTAAATATTAAGGTTAATATGAACACTCAAAATACTGGTAGAGGGTTTAAGAAGATTGACATATTGGCAATTAAAGATGTTAATGATTTTATTGAAAGACTTTCAAGATAACCCTTCAATAAGTTAAAAGTTAAGAGTTAAAAGTTAAGAGTTAAGGAAGGTTTTTCTGCTTGCAGCAGAAAAACCAAATACAAAATAAAGGAAACATCAGTAGGTTTGTGTAAATAAATCTACTGATGCTTTTTTATTCTCAAATTATAAAAGATTTTATTATCATTTAATATATTATGTTTTATTTAAAATTAACGATAAATAAAACGTGGCGTTATATATTTTTTATAGTATGGAAAATGTTGAAGAATTAGTTTAATCAGATTACATTGAGTAATAATAAATATTTTTTTCGGAGGAGCATATGTATGGATTACAGAGAGTATTTTAAAGAAGAATTAACAGATGATGAGATATTAAGGTGTTTTGCAGTTGTTATGCCATATTTCACGAGACTGGTTACAAATAAGTGTGCATTTACTTTAGCTAGCAAAGATGCGGCTATTGATTATGTGAGTTCTGAACAGGTAGATTTCAATTTTGAATATGGTTCTAAGCCAAAAAGTTTATTAAAAGAATGTTTAGATACAAATTCAGAAAAAGTTCAATTTGTACCAGAAGAGGTATTTGGAACATCACTAAAAGTAATTGCATTGCCAATAAGAAATTCTAAAAATGAAATGATTGGTGCAATTCTTAATGGAATTGATACAATGAAAAATACAAGTTTAATTAAGCATATGGATGAATTGAAAAATTCAATAACTGAAGTGACTGAAAATACTAGCCAAATGGCAAATTCATCAGTATGCCTTGCCGAACGGGAACAAAGTGTTATGAAATTAGCAGAAGAAACAGTGAGGACAGTATCAGAAACAGATACTGTGCTTGAACTTATTAAAAATATAGCAAATCAAACAAATTTATTAGGTCTAAATGCGGCTATAGAAGCAGCAAGAGCAGGTGAAAATGGAAAAGGGTTCTCTGTTGTAGCTACGGAAGTAAGAAAACTAGCAAATCAGAGTAAAGAATCAGTTTCTACTATAAAACGTATTCTTGATAATGTTAATGAATCAATGAATAAAATATCTAAAGCTATTGAAGAAACAGCAGCAATAAGCGAAGAACAAGCGGCATCAACAGAAGAAATAAATGCGGCTATAGAAAATATAACCTCTAGCGTTAAAAATTTAACTGAAACTAGTAAAGATGTTTTTTAACTATCCCGTAATTTTGTAAGTCATGTGTTTAAATTTGGGGCATGGTAATAGATTTGTGTAACAAATCTATTACCATGCCCTTTTGATTGATTTTTCTGCGTCAGCAGAAAATCTTCCTACACTTTTAACTCTTAGCTCTTAACTTTTAACTGTTCTTTAAGTGCCATCATTGCCATTATGTAACCATAAAATCCAAATCCACAAAGTTGACCAAGGCAAGCCGGAGCTGTTACAGATTTTCTTCTAAATTCTTCCCGTTTATGGATATTACTTATATGTACTTCAATTATATTAATATCTACGGACATTAACGCATCGTAAATAGCGATGCTGTAATGTGTGTAGGCTCCAGGGTTTATGATAATTCCATCATATTTACCAAAGCATTCCCTGAATAAAGTCAATTATTTCACCTTCAATGTTGCTTTGAACAATATTTACGTCAATCTCTAGCTGCTCCGCTTCATCTTTTATATACTTGCAAAGATAATTATAATCTTTAGAGCCATAAATAGCCTTTTCCCTAATGCCTAAAAAATTAATATTGGGTCCATTAATAACCAATAGTTTCATGAAATACCAGTCTCCCTATAAAATTAAATTATTAATCTGGTCTATGACTAGATTAATATCTTTGTCATTAATTATTTCATAATCACAATACTTCTTATATAAATCATATCTTTCACGGTATAGTTCATACATTTTTTCTTTGCCATTTCTTAAGAGCGGGCGATTTTCAATTTCTACATCATCTATAATATTCTTTAATGGCCTGTTTATAAATATTATAATACCATTTTCTTTGAGCATTTCCATGTTATGAGGTGATTTAATGACACCACCACCAGTGGAGATTATAGTTTTAGTACTATAAGAGATGGTTTCTATTGCTTTTGTTTCTATGGTCCTAAAGTATTCTTCACCTATATTAAATATTTCAGAAATGGATGTTTTTTCCATTTCCTCTATGAATTGATCAACATCGTATAATTTTAAATTTAATAACTTTGAAAGTAACTCGCCAACAGTGGTTTTACCACAACCAGGCATTCCTATTAATACTATATTTTTGTCCATTTAAAATCCATCCTTTAGATTATAATAAGGCAGCATGTAACAAAAATAGACTAACATACTGACTAGTTATCTTTTTAAAAATGACTAATTACAGAGTTCTTAAATTGTTAAATATTTCATCGATTACAGTTTCATCCACATGAATATTATTCCATAATTCTTCTGAATAGATTGCTTGACTAACAAGCATATACAATCCATTAACATTCCTTAATCCATTGTTTTTAGCAATTTTTAAAAATAGGGTTTCACAAGGATTGTATATTAAATCTACTACTACAGAAAACTTTGTTATGCAATTTTCATTCACAGGTAAATTGGAGACATTAGGATACATGCCTACAGGCGTGGAGTTTATTATTATGTCTCCAGTTCTTAGTAAATCAAGCTGTTTATAGTCTATTATTTCAAGGTCTTTAAAGTTTTCGCCTGCTTTAGTGGTATCTCTACTAACTAGGATGACTTTTTTAGCATTATTATCAATCATATACTGAATTACAGCTTTGGCCGCACCACCAGCGCCAAGTATAACTACTGTATTTCCCTTAACATCAATACTATTTTTGCCCAGCATTCTTCCAAAACCAAAATAATCTGTGTTATGACCAATTATTTTGTTATCTTGAAAACAAATTGTATTTATAGCACCAATTTGTTTTGCTTCATGTGAAATTTCATCCAAAAAATTCATTGTCTGTACTTTATAGGGAATAGTGACATTAAGACCTTTAATTCCACTATTTTTAAGTTGACTAAATCGAGTTTTAAGCTCAAGCTTTTCAATTTCAAAAAGCTTATAATCTGCATCCATATTTAATATTTTAAAGAGTTCCAGATGTATAGTGGGAGAAATGCTATGACTAAGTTTCTCTCCAATAAGTCCGTATAAATCTGTCATTTAAAATTCTCCTTCCTTAGGCATCATCAAAGAAATAACAAGGCAGTATTCTGGTCTATTTTGTGATATGCTTCGTCGCCATCACCATTACATATCCCAATATGCGCAAGGTAATGGCTCCTCGCCTACCACAAAATATACTCAGAATCTTTGACTTGTTATTTCTTTTCAGATGCCTTATTCAAAACCTTTAAGAATTACGACTATAATTACCTAAAAGTTTAAAATAACTGGAACTTCTTTCGATTAGCCCTACAGCTTTTTTAATTTCAGGATTAATTAGATTACCTTCAAAATCAATATAAAAGAAGTATTCCCAGGTTTTTCCCTCAATTGGTCTAGATTCAATTTTCATCATGTTTAAATTATTATGAGCAAAATTGCTTAAGATATTATACAGTGATCCAGTTTTGTGGGGAACAGTTATAACCACACTTATTTTATCTGATTTTTCATTAAGTTCAAGCTTTTTATTTATAATTATAAACCTAGTGAAATTTTGAGTATTGTAGTTAATATGTTTTTTAAGTATATCTAAATTATAAAGTTCTGCAGCTTTTTCGCTTGCTACAGCTGCAATTGTGTTGTTATTTTTTTTTGCTACTAGCTCTGCACTTGTAGCTGTATTATAATAAGGTACGAGCTTTAAATCAGTATGACTTTTAAAGAAAACATTGCTTTGCTCAAAAGCTTGGGGATGTGAATACACTTCTCTAATGTCTTCAATTTTTGATCCTTTAATTCCAAGAAGATTATGGCATATTTTTATGCATTTTTCGCCTACAATGTGCAAACCATATTTTCGTAGAAGCTCATATACTTCGCTTATACCACCGGTTGAGGAATTTTCTACAGGTAATACACCATAATCAAGTTTTCCTTTCTTTATTGAAATAAACACATCTTCAAATTCGCTGAAATTTTGTGGAATTATATCGTTGCCAAAATATTCCATTAATGCTTCTTCACTGAAGGAACCAGGGACACCTTGATATCCAACACTATATTTTTTGTCATTATCATCTTTTTTTAAAATATACTTTAAATTGTCAACTGGATCCTTATCCTCATTTTCAGCTAGGGCAAATATCTTCTTTGCCTGAAACTTACGGCTAATACTCATTATTGTTTTTAATAGTTCCTCCGTAGGCTTTTCATAATCTTTGTTTTTTAAAAGCTTAAGGTTTTTATCTATAACTTCATTTTCTCTAGAAGTATTTAGTATGGGCACTGAATTTTTATCTTTATAATCTGCAACACCTAAAACTGCATCCATTCTCTTTTCATAAAGAGCTACTATTTCTTTATCTATATCATCTATTTTCTTACGTAACGCTTTTAAATCCTCCATGAGATTTAAGCCTCCCTGTACCTGTAATTTTCTTAACAACTCTTAATATCTAAAATCAAATCAAGTATAGCAATAGCAGCTGAGGCTTCTATTACGGGTATAGCTCTTGGAACTATACAAGGGTCATGGCGACCTTTTACCAGAAGTTCAGCATTTTTACGTTTTTCAATATCAATAGTATGTTGATTTATTGATATTGATGCAGTAGGTTTAATTGCAGTTCTAAACACAAGAGGCATGCCATTTGTTATACCACCTAATATGCCACCGTTATTGTTAGTACTAGTTTTAATTTTATCATCTTCTATATAAAATTCATCATTGGCTTCGGAACCTTTTAATGAGGTTATATCAAAACCTTTTCCAAATTCCAGGCCTTTAGTAGCGGGAATTGAAAATATAAGCTGTGATAAATGGGATTCAACTGAATCAAAAAAGGAGAACCAATGCCTGCAGGCAAATTCAAAATTGCAGTTTCAACAATGCCACCTACAGAGTCTAAATCTTTTTTTACTTGTAGTATTAGTTCTTGCATTTTAGTCCCAATTTCCTTTTCCATAACAGGAAAAGCTTCCTCTGAAAGATTTTTAAGAATTTCATCAGTTAAATTAATATCTTCAAAAGAAGGTTCATGAATTTTTTCTATGCTATTTATATGGCTTCCAATAACAATGCCTTTAGCACTTAGTATTTGCTTAGCAATAGCCCCTGCAAATACAAGTGGGGCAGTAATTCTTCCAGAAAAGTGACCGCCACCTCTATAGTCGTTAAATCCATTGTATCGGATATTTCCAGTATAATCAGCATGACCAGGACGCATCAATGTTTTTAAATTGCTGTAATCTTTTGAATGCTCATCTGCATTGCGAATTATAGCGCAAAGTGGAGTACCTGTAGTTCTATCGTTAAAGTAACCAGAAAGAATTTCAAAAGTATCGCTTTCTTTTCTTGCAGTGGCAAGAGGACTTCTACCAGGAGCACGCCTAGCCATTTCTTTTTTTATAGCGTCTATATCAAGTACTATGCCTGGTTCTAAGCCATCTATAGTTATTCCAATGGCTCTTCCGTGGGATTCGCCGAAAATTGAAAGCTTAATATTTTTACCCCAAACTCCACTCATTTATTTTCCCCCCAAGTTTTTTAAAATCTTGCCAAAAGGTAGGATAAGACTTATTTATGCAACTGCTATCCTTTATAATTACGTCATTTTTGCATCTAAGAGAAGCAACTGCAAGTGACATGGCTATCCTATGATCATTCCAGCTGTCAACTTCTCCACCATTTAATTCACTCTTACCTTTTATAATGAGACCATCGTCTTTTTCAGTTATATCTGCACCTAATTTTGTGAGCTCTTTTGTTATTGCAGTTAATCTATCGGATTCTTTTATTCTAAGTCTACCAGCATTTATAATTTCAGTAGTACCTTCACTTAATGATGCAAGTACTGCAAGGACAGGAATTATATCAGGACATTGAGAGCCATCTATAAGGGTTTGTTTCGTTTCTGAAGTTGCCACATATATTCTGTTACTGTTAATATTAGCGCTGCCATTCATCCTTTTTAAAATATCTAAAACTTCTTTGTCACCTTGAAGTGAGTTAGGATTTAAATCAAGGCAATTAATTTCTCCACCAATAACGCCAGCCACCAGCCAAAAAGCAGCTTGTGAAAAATCACCTTCAACTCTGTAATCTCTACTTTTATATTCTTGATTTCCGTTTATATGAAATTCATTATAGTTATCATTGGTTACATGAATGGAGTACTTATTTAAAATATCTAATGTTAAATCAACATAACCTTTTGATTCAAGGGTGCCAGTTATTTTAATAGTGGAATTGTCATTAAGAAGTGGTAAAGCAAAAAGTAGCCCAGTTATGAACTGAGAGCTCACATTACCAGCTATTTCAAACTTATCTGCATTAAGGGATCCATTTACTGTTAGGGGAAGGTTACCTAAAGTTGTGGAATAATCTATTTTCTGCTTGTCAAAAATTTTATAGTATTCTTTTAAAGGTCTTGAAATCAGTTTTCCTCTTCCTTTAAAGGTAACATTATTATGGTGAATTAAAGAAATAGGCACGAAAAATCTTAGAGTTGAACCTGACTCACCACAATCAATCTCATTTTGCATAAGATTCAAATTGTTTCTTCCAGTTACCTTCAAAGTATAAATGTTATCACCAGTTTTTATCTTTTCTATAATAACACCAAGTGCCTCCATACAAGCACAGGTAGCAATTATATCCTCTGAAAACATAACATTTTCTATAATACTGGTGCCTTTTGATAGACCAGAAGCAATAACAGATCTATGACTTAAACTCTTGGATGGAGGAATTGTAACTTCACCCTTAAGTTTTGATGGACTTATTGTTACATAGTTCATTTTTCATATCCACCTTTCTAAATGTATTCATTCATTAGGGAACTATTTATATTTTTAATAAATGCATCACCTAATTTATTCAGAAGAATTATGTTAATAGTATCCTTATCATTTTTCTTGTCTAGTCCTATTGCTTCAAGTATTTTATTCTTATCTAGACCTAGAACTTCATAAGGAAGATTATATTTAATAAGAATATTTTTTATTCTTTCAGCTGACCCCAGTTCTGTTATGCCAAGTTCCTCGCTTCTCTTGGTAATTGAGTACATACCAATGGCAACTGCTTCTCCATGGGTGTATTTTTCGTAATCAAAATATTTTTCTATTGAATGACCTAGAGTGTGTCCGAAGTTTAGCATCATCCTGTCACCAGTATCTTTTTCATCTTTTTCCACAACATCTTTTTTTATACTGCAACATTTGTAAATAACTTCATCTATATTATCTAGTAGATCTTGATCACCCTTTAGATTTTCAAGTTTTAAAAATAAATCTGTATCTTTTATAGCTCCGCATTTTATAACTTCAGCTAATCCGTCGTGTAAAAACTTCTTACTTAAGGTTTTTAACACGTCAGGGTCTATGAATACAGCTTGTGGGTGATAAAAACTGCCAATTAAATTTTTACCCTTTGGAAGATCAACGGCTACCTTACCACCAATACTACTGTCGACTTGAGCAAGTAATGAAGTTGGAATTTGAACAAAAGGTATTCCTCTTAATAAAGTAGAAGCGGCAAAACCAGTTAAATCACCAACTACTCCACCACCTAATGCTATGATTAGGTCACCTCTTGTGAGTCCAAAGTCCAAAAGGGTGTTATACACGTTTAATAACACATCAACGGATTTACTTTTTTCACCTGGCATTATCACAAAGGTTTTAACGTTAAAGTTATTGGTTTTAAGGCTAGTCTCAACAGTTTTACCATATAATTTATTTACATTTGTATCTGTTATAATAGCAATTTTTTTGCCGCTATATATCTTAGCTATTTCTATACCAATTTCATTTATTAAGCCTCTCTTAATGTAAAGAGGGTAAGTTTTATGAGAAAGTTTTACTACAATATTATTCATTAATGTTTAGTTCACTCCTCTTTTTACGTGCCGTATTAAAAATTTCTTCAATTTCAGAAACATTTTCACCTTTAATGGCAGATTTTAAAACCGATAAATTGTTTTGGAATTCTTCAATTTGTTCTATAACATTCTCCTTATTTGATACAAAAAGCTCAGACCAAAGTTCAGGATTGATTGCCGCAATTCTAGTAGTATCTCTAAAGCCACCACCAATAAATGATTTTCTTTCATCATTAAAACTATTACAGTTTACTAAAGACACAGCAATTAAATGTGGAAGACCACTGGTATAAGCTATGATTTTGTCATGGGTTTCGGGATCTACAAAAACTATTTTTTTACAACCTATACTTAAGGCAATTTGTTTTATCAATTGGATATTTTCATCTTTGTTTTTTTCTGTTGGAGTTAATATATAATTTGTATTTTTAAATAAATCTTTTGAAGCAAAGGCTAAACCTTTTGATTCTTTGCCAGCCATTGGATGGCCACCAAGAAAATCAAGGTAAGTAGGTAAGAATGTGGCTACTTCATTTACAACTTTACCTTTAATGCCAGAGGTATCAGTAATAACTGCACCTCTTTTAAAATTATTAATATTATTTCTTATAAACTGTATTGCTTTATCAGGGTATAAAGAAACAATAACTACATCAGAGTCTTTTAATGGAATTGCCCCATCAATGTAACCTTTATCTATAATACCCATTTTTCCAGCAGTTTTAATTGCTTCAACATCTATGTCAACACCCCATAAATTTTTAGGACTGAGCTCTTTGAGCGCCATGGCATATGAACCCCCAATTAGCCCAAGACCGATAATGGTAATATTAAAGTCCAAGTTCACTTATGTCAAATCTCCATTTGAATTTTTCAATTTCTTTTAAAGATGCCATTAGGGATTCGAATTTTTTAGGCTTTATAGATTGTTGACCATCACATAATGCATTTGCAGGATCGTTATGGACTTCAATAATTAGTCCATCAGCACCAGCAGCAACAGCAGCTTTCGATAATGGCTCTACCATCCACCACATTCCAGCAGCATGACTAGGATCAATAATAATAGGTAGGTGACTTTGTCTCTTAATTGCTGGTATAGCACTTAAATCTAATGTGTTCCTTGTGTAAGTTTCGAAGGTTCTTATACCTCTTTCACACAATATTATTTTTTCGTTTCCACCCGCCATAATGTATTCAGCAGACATTAACAATTCTTCGATAGTTGCGGATAAACCTCTTTTTAATAAAATTGGTTTATCGATTTTTCCAAGCTTTTTTAATAGATCAAAGTTTTGCATATTTCTAGCTCCTACTTGAATTACATCAACATCTTCAACAAAACGATCAACCATGTCAGTAGACATAATTTCTGTTACTATTGGAAGACCAGTTTTTTCTCTGGCAACCTTTAATAGATCTAAACCGTCTGTTCCTAAACCTTGGAAACTGTAAGGTGAAGTTCTTGGTTTGTAAGCACCACCTCTTAAGAGACCTGCTCCAGCTCTTTTTACGTCTTTTGCTATTCCTACTATTTGTTTTTCACTTTCTACTGAACAAGGACCAGCAATTACAGTGAAGTTTCCACCACCAATCTTTATACCGTTAACATCAACTATTGTATCTTCAGGATGAAATAATCTATTTGCTTTTTTGAAAGGTTCTTGAACTTTCATTACTTTTTCAACAATATTGTAAGCAGCAATTTGTTTAGGATCAATACTTGTAGTATCCCCAATTAATCCTAGTATGCAGTATTCTTGACCAAAATCCTCATGAACTATTAGCCCTCTTTGTTCTAATTTTAGTTTGAATGCTTCAATTTCTTTTTTTGCTACGCCTACTTTAATTACAATTATCATAATAAATGCCCCCTTATATTTTGATATTCGAAAAGTTAGAGTATTAACAGAGCTCTTAGCCTCAGGTGGAGTTTTTAGGCCGTAGGTCATCCATCTGAAACTTAGAGATCGTTATCCAGGGACGTTCAGCCATTATCTTCCACTTTAGGAGTGTTACGGCTGATAGTCATCGGATTAACAGTTTTTAAGGTAAATTGAAAAAAAAAGGAGAAGACCCTAAATGAGTCTTCTCCTTTTTAACCAATGTTAAAATTACCTTATGTATTAAACAAATTGTAATTCACGGAACTCATTATGAAAGTGATTATTAAGTTTTTTTGCGTAAAAGTAATAGCCTGCGCTAAAATAAAAGCCCAAGATAAGATAGAAACTAAATATTGTTGTTACACTTTTCATAATTGAGTTTGACATTACAATTCACCAACTTTCCCCGTTAATAAAGTTTAAATAACTTTTCATTAATTATATCAAACTGAATATAGATGTCAATGGGGATGAAGATATTACTATGAAAATATTGAAAATATTATGAGGTTATATGAATTTACTCCAATTAATTATTAAATCCATAGTATAACATCTGGTTTAACAATTAATTGCTTTATTTCACAAGGAAACATATTTAATCCAGATTTGAACATATTATTACAAACTAATTTTTTAAGCATTTGCTGTAAAATATATGAATATAAGTTCAATATTTTTTGTGGTAACGTTTAACAATGTTAAATGTAAATTATTTTTTATATTTAGTATTGACATTAATTAAAAAAATAAATATACTTAGGTAAGTTAATAGTAAATAATATAGATTATTAGCCTACCTAAATAAATGGAGGTGAAGAAAATGAGCAATAGAGAAAATATAACAGCACAAAAGTTATTGAAGTCCCTTGGAGAACTTAAAAGGCTTCACAAACAAGGAAGTCCAATCACTGGGCTAACACATAGTGAATCTATGGTAATATTTTGTATAGAAAAACAAGTTAAGACACAAGAGGAAGGAATAAAAACTTCTGAATTAAGTAATATATTAAAGGTTGCATCACCTACGATTACCCAGCAGATAAATAATCTTGAATCAAAAGGTTATGTGGAAAGAAGTGCTGATAAGAGTGATAGACGCGTTGTTAGAATTAAACTTACGGAAAAAGGAAACGGTATTTTAAAAGAGGTAAAAAAAGAATTCCGTGATGCAATGGAAGGGCTAGTAGGATATTTAGGTGATGAAAAAAGTAACCAGTTAGCAGAGCTTATATCTGAAGCATATACGTACTTTAGTGAAGTTAAAAATAAGAATTAAAGAATGGAGATGATCAAACATGTTGAAATTAGTCAAGTATTTAAAAACATTTGCATTTTCAATTGCACTTGTACTTATACTATTTTTTATTCAGTCACTAGCAGAATTATACTTACCAACATTGATGTCAGATATAGTGAATAATGGGATAGCTAAGAGCGATACTAGTTATATAATCAATATAGGAAAATTAATGGTTCTTGTTTCTATTGGAGATGCCATCTGTGTTATTATTGCAAATTTCATAGGGTCAAGAGTTGCAATAGGTTTTGGTAAAAGCCTCCGAACTATGCTGTTTACAAAGGCAGAAAGTTTTTCATTACATGAATTTGATAAAGTTGGAACAGCATCAATGATAACTAGAACTACAAATGATATTGTTCAGGTGCAGCAATTATTAGTAATGGTAATGAGAATGATGATTAGTGCCCCACTTATGTGTATTGGCGGAATAATAATGGCAGTACACAAGGACGCTAAACTATCACTTGTATTTTTAGTTGCACTACCTGCGTTACTTATAGTTATTGGGATCTTCCTTTATAAAGGATTGCCTTACTTTAAGATTATGCAGAAAAAATTGGATAAATTAAATCTGGTTACTCGTGAAGGTCTTACTGGAATAAGGGTAATTCGTGCTTTTAATAGAATTGACAGTGAAAAACAGAAATTTAATGTAGCTAATGCAGATCTTAGAGATACAGGAGTTAAAGTAAATAGAATAATGGCAGGTTTAATGCCAATTATGATGATTACTATGAACGTTACCCAGCTTGCTGTTATTTGGTTTGGAGCTATAAGAATTGATAATGGTGGAATGCAGGTAGGAGATATGATGGCATTTATGCAATATGCTATGCAAATTATGTACTCATTCCTAATGATGGCAATGATGTTTGTTATGATTCCACGTGCAGAGGCTTCAGCGGTTAGAATAGCAGAAGTTTTAGAGATGAAACCAGAAATAGTGGATGCTAAAAACACTAAAAAAGCAGAAGGCGAAAGAGGATATGTTGAATTTAAGGATGTAACTTTTAGTTATCCTGGTGCAGCAGAGCCAGCTATTAGTAATATATCATTCAGTGCAAAACCTGGAGAAGTAACAGCTATAATAGGTGGAACTGGATCTGGTAAATCTACACTTATAAGTTTAATACCACGTTTTTATGACATAGATAGCGGAAGTATTTTAATTGATGGTGTTGATTTACGTGAACTTACACAAGTTGATCTTAGATCAAAAATAGGGTTTGTTCCCCAAAAAGCTGTTCTATTTACTGGAACAGTAACTGAGAATATAAAATATGGAAATGAAAAAGCAAACGACGAAGAGGTCAAGCATGCAGCTGAAGTTGCACAGGCCTCAGAATTTATTGGGACTATGGATGAAGGATATGAATCTTATATAGCCCAAGGTGGTAATAATGTTTCTGGAGGACAAAAACAACGCCTATCCATTGCGCGTGCGCTTGTAAGAAGACCGGAAATCTATGTATTTGATGATAGTTTTTCAGCTCTTGATTTTAAAACAGATGCAAAGCTCAGAGAAGCGCTTAAGAGTGAAACAAAGGAATCAACATTGATCATAGTTGCACAGAGAATTAGTACAGTTATGGAAGCAGATAGAATTATAGTTTTAGAAGATGGCAGAATAGATGCAATAGGTACACATAGAGAACTATTAAATACCTGCGAAGTATACAAGGAAATTGCATCTTCACAGCTTTCAGAGGAGGAATTGGCATGAGCGAAAAGAAACCTGAACAAAAGAACAATGGCGGACATAGAGGCGGACCAATGGGTGGATTCGGAGCACCCGTGGAAAAAGCCAAAAATTTCAAAGGAACAATAAAAAGACTTCTACATTATTTTAAGCCACACACTTTTCAATTCGTAATTGTATTTATAGCAGCTATATTAAGTACAATTTTTAGTATAATAAGTCCTAAAATCATGGGTAAAGCTACAACAAAATTGTATGAAGGGGTTTATGGAAAGATAGCACTTGCTAAATTAACAGTTCAGCAAGCAGGACTTGAGAAATTGGCAGGCAATCATGTCACTGCAACTCCAAAAGTTTTAGGCGGACTTGCAGCGGTGAAGAAAGGCATAGCGAAGGTTATTAATTCAACAGGGGGAAAGGTTGATTTTACTTATATAGGTCATATAGTATTATTATTGATTGGTCTATATATAATAAGTGCAATTTTTACTTTTGTACAACAGTACATTATGGCTGGTATAGGTCAACAAATTGTATATACAATGCGTGAAGATTTAATTGCTAAACTTAATAGATTACCACTTAAATATTATGATTCCAAAACCAATGGTGAAATACTAAGCCGTGTTACTAATGATATGGATAATATATCAACCACATTGCAGCAGAGTTTAACTCAACTTGTTACTTCAGTTGTAACTATTGTGGGAGTTATTATAATGATGCTTACAATAAGTCCAATATTAACTCTTGTTGCTCTTGTTACATTGCCACTTTGTGCCGTTGCAACTAAAGGACTGGCATCTCGCTCACAGGCGTATTTTTCAGGACAACAGAAGGCAATTGGAGATTTAAATGGTCATGTAGAAGAAATGTATACAGGACATAAAATAGTAAGAGCTTTCGGTAAGGAAAATGAAGCTATAGAAAAATTCAACAAAATAAACGATGAACTTTATGATGTAGGTTGGAAGGCACAATTTATATCTGGAGTTGTTATGCCAATAATGAACTTTATCAATAACTTAGGTTATGTAGTAGTGTGCGTTGTTGGAGGTATATATGTTACACAGGGTAAAATTTCAATCGGAGATGTTCAGGCATTTATTCAGTATACTAGGCAGTTTACTCAACCAATAGTTCAAACTGCAAACATAGTAAATATTCTTCAATCTACAGTAGCATCAGCTGAACGTGTATTTGAGCTTTTAGATGAAATAGAAGAAAAAGTAGATGCAGTGGAAACTAATGTTATTGATATGCCAAAGGGTGAGGTTGTATTTGATCACGTTAAATTTGGATACAATAAAAATGCACTACTTATTGAAGATATGAATCTTATAGCAAAACCAGGTCAGACAGTGGCAATAGTTGGACCTACTGGGGCAGGTAAGACTACTCTTGTAAACTTGCTTATGCGTTTCTACGAGATAAATGATGGTAAAATTATTATTGATGGTGTTGATACTAGAGATATAACCCGTGAGCATCTTCGCGGTATGTTTGGAATGGTACTTCAAGATACTTGGTTATTCAATGGAACTATAAGAGATAACATTGCTTATGGAAGAGACAATGCTACAGAAGAGGATATAGTTAATGCTTCAAAGGCAGCACATTGTGATCACTTTATTAGAACGCTTCCTGAAGGTTATAATACAATACTTAATGAGGAAGCATCTAATATTTCTCAAGGGCAAAAGCAATTGTTAACTATAGCAAGAGCAATACTTGCAAATCCAAAGATTCTTATACTTGATGAAGCTACAAGTAGTGTTGATACAAGAACAGAAATATTTATACAAAAAGCAATGGGAAACCTTATGAAAGGTAGAACAAGTTTTGTCATTGCACATAGATTGTCAACAATCCGTGATGCAGATGTAATATTGGTTATGGACCAGGGAAGTGTCATTGAACAAGGAAATCATGAAGAACTTATGAAAGCAGATGGCTTCTATGCTGATCTTTATAACAGTCAATTTTCTCAGGGAGAGGAAGATGCGATTTAATTCAGTTAAGGGTTAAAAGTTAAAACTTAAAAGACTTTCATGATTTTGGGGAATAAGTAGATTTGTGTTTACATAAATCTACTTATTCCATTTTTCATGATGCCTTAATCAGCATCCTAATTTGATTATAAATTAATTTATAATATTGTTAAAAGGCCATTCAAAAACAATAACAAAATATAAAAGTCCAAACAGAAAATCCCAATAACACGGAAATTCCATTTAGACTTTATATTATATTAAGCTAGTTAAATTTTAGCTGTTTTTTAATTCTAATAAACAACTCTTACAGATTTTTTTACCTTTGTAATTTGTTACATCGTTAGCTTCTCCACAGAAGATACATGCTGGTTGGTATTTCTTTAATATTACTGTGTCACCGTCTACATAAATTTCTAGAGCATCTTTTTCAGCTATATCCAACGTTCTTCTTAATTCTATAGGAATAACAATTCTTCCTAATTCATCTACTTTTCTTACAACACCTGTTGATTTCATTTAAAAACCTCCATAATTACAAAATTCGACTTATTTACTTATTGTATCATACCATTCATTACATATTTAGTCAATAATTTTTAAAATAAAATCTTCGCAATTAAAAAACCATTCAAAATACTATAGAAACTACTTATTTAACCTCTAATATACCAGAAGACTGACTTGTTATTTCTTCAATGATGCCTTATAAGAACATCGGGGAATTAATAATTTAGGTTAATATACAATTGTAAAATTATATGACATAAGTTATAGTTATTGATGGGGGTACATTATGAAAATACTTGTGATAATGGGTATCCCACGTAAAGGAAATACATATAAAGTTACTAAAAAAATTGCTATAATGCCGCCGCTGTATCCCATAGCACAGAGTTTTGAAAATAAGGCTAACATAAGCATCAATAAAAGTGATAAAAAATTTTATGAAGCAATATATAAAGATAAAGTAGTAATGTTAGGAGGGAATTGGAATTATGAAAAAAGTATTACGAATAGTTAAATATTTAGTATTGATAGGATTTCTTATAATGATTTTTATTGAGGCAGATATTATTATATTTAGTATTAAATCAAAACCTACCGCGTCCGATTGTATAATAGTATTAGGATGTCAGGTGAAAGGCACATACCCTAGTCCTTTTTTACAAGCAAGACTTAATGATGGCATAACCCTTTATAAAGAAGGGTATGGAAAGTATATTATAGTTTCTGGTGGAAAAGGAGCTGGCGAGGATATAACAGAAGCTATGGCTATGAAAAATTTTCTTTTGGACAAAGGAATAGATAAGAATAAAATAGTTATGGAAGACAAATCAAGAAACACCATGGAAAATTTGACCTTTTCTAAGAAAGTAATGGAGAGTAAAGGTTTTAAAACTGCCCTGGTGGTGTCAAATAAATACCATTTAAAAAGGGTATCTCTTATGAGTAAAAGATTAAGAATGAATACTAGTTATTCTGGCGTTTTTGTTTCACAATATAAATTCACTGAATATGAGGGATATGTAAGGGAAGTTTTTGGGGTCTTAAAATTTGTGATATTAAAAAAATAGAGGGAGCAACAGAAATGGAAAAGTTATATGGATACGTTGGTTACATTTGATATAGTACCAACTAAGCTATAACCACCATAATGTTCACTGTTTTTTATTCTCATTAAATGCTCTATTTTTGTTTATGCTGTGCCAAACTTAATCATTATATTATGTTTCAAACAAACAATAAGAATAGTTAATTGAAACCCATGAAATAAGCGTGAAGTCTTATAAAATTAAGGCTTCACGCTTATTTTTTCTATTTGAAAAGTAAAATTCAAAAAATTAACTCAACATACTATGCTTACATCATTATTATGTAGAGATAAAACATACGTTAAAGATTTATATATAAGGAGTTACGGTGTGATGTTGCCAATTATTATTCATTATGCTAAACAAATCTTCTCCCTAAGTATCCTCTCTATAAAAGCATTTCTATCTCCGTTATAAAGAACATGCTTTGTTGCAAATATAGAGGAAAGTCCATGAACCACTGCCCACATAGTTATGATATTGCTGGAAAATAAATCTGGTGATAAACCAGCAATTCGCATGCAATGTTCCGCAGTTTGTCGAAATAGCTCAAAAGGTGGAAACTCACTGTGGGAAATAGCTTCATCGGAAAAAGATATCTGTAAAGCAAATTCCCCTTGAAAAATAAATTGAAAGTATTGTGGATTTTCTGCAAAGAAGTTCACATAAGCTACTCCAAGGTCAACCATTACATCTGAGTTGTTATCATAATGGATTAGTACATGATTCAGTGTATCCATGAATTCTTGGATGACATAGTCTTTCATCGCCTTTATTAGTTGCTCTTTGTCCTTAAAATGATTATATGGGGCAGCATGGCTTACTTTGCATTTAGCCGCAACTTTGCGTAAAGAAAACTGGTTGATTCCATCCTGATTAATCAATTCAATGCCAGTTTCAATGAGTATGTTTTTTAAATTACCATGATGATATGGTGTAGGTTCCATCTTGACACACTCCTCTCGAAACTTATTATAGCACATTATATAGACACTGTAAACATTCTATGTTACAATATAGACACTGTAAATATCATATTTGAAAGAAGGTAAAATAATGAATGAGGATGTCTTGATTATTTGTGAATCTGTCTACAATGGTAATACTTTAAAACTGGCTACGGCTATGGCTAGTGAGTTGAATTGCCTTTTGGTAAATACAAAACATGCTGAAAATTTGGATTTAAGAAAATATAAAACGATTGGATTTGGTTCTGGCATTTTTTTTGCCCATCATACTCCAACGCTGATGAAGTTCATATCCAAATTGGAATTTTCTGAACAACTTGCATTTGTTTTTTCTACTCATGGAAGCCCTATACTTGGGAAATATCATAAACCTTTAAAAATGCTACTTACTGAAAAAGGGCGGACAATAATTGGTGAATTTTCAACAAAAGGATATGACTGTACAGGACCATTTACAATAGTAGGCGGTGGAAATATAGGTAAGCCAAATGAAATTGACCAAAGAAAAGCAGCTCGTTTTGTAAGTGACCTATTTCCGAAATATAGAAAGATAGACGATTATATTTCTTTACCCCATAAAGAATCATTAAGAGAGGGGTTTCCTAATGCTTATAAAATAGAAAAAGAGGGGAATGAAATTGTTTTAAAAGGAGATATCGTTACTGTCAATCAAAACAAATGCATCGGATGCGGCAAATGTTTAAACAACTGTCCGCTAGACATCTTTGAATTACAGAATGAAAAATCAGTGCCAATTAGAGAATTGGACTGTGTACAATGTAGATTATGTCAATCTTATTGCCCAACAAGAGCAATTTATCTCCATGGTACATGGAAAGATTCTATTCGTGTGGCGAAACGTCATGCCAAAAGGCAACAAATAGAATTATGATTAATAATATTCTAATCTATAGTAGGTATTCTATTTTAGAATCTGGTACCTGATCACTGCTTTTTATATTGTACCTCTATATCTTGAACAGCCTTAAAGTAGTTTTTAGGAGATAATTCGAACATCTTTTTAAAGGCGCGGGTGAAGCTTGAATAATCTCCAAAGCCACAGTCTAAATAAACACGTGTTATCTGGTCACCTTTTTTAATTAAGGAAGCAGCGTGAAGCAACCTTTTTTGCTGAATGAAATTATGAAGGGTAAAACCTGTTTGTTCTTTAAATTTGTGCATTAAATAGTATTTATTTATATAAAAATTTGAAGATATATTCTCAATTGTTAATGTACTGCTTAGATTCTTATTTATATACTCAATTATTTTAACTATTCTTTCATCATATTCAACATCATTTATACTGTCATCTATCTTATTTTCAAGAAATAATCTATTCATGTATACCATCAATTGAATTAAAAGGGAATTTCTTAAAATATTACTACCAAAATCCACGCTGCTATTCTCATTTTCTAATGTAAATAGTATTAGCTTTAACCTATCGATATTATTTGTATTTAAACGCAACATATTATGTTTTCTAACTGATGCTAGGTTAAAGCAGGTCAATAAATACCCGTTAATTGAACTATGTTTTTCTAAAAAATTTTTATTTATCCATATTATTATTCTTTCATAGGATTCATCAGGGCTTATTATAGGTCTATGGACTTCAGTACTACTAACAAAAAGTATATCCCAAGGCTTCAATTTATAGGATTTACCTTCAATTAGATAAATTACTGTGCCAGATATAAATATTATGATTTTATCAAAGTCATGATAGTGGCATTGAAATTCCATATTTTTTTTATCTTTAAGATGGAAATACTTAAAGTCTTCATTAAGATAACCTCTTTTAATCTTCAAAATAGCATTTTCATTCATAATTATCACCAACCAATGTATACTTCTTATAGATTATAATAAAGCAGATTTTAACAAGTGACAAGAGGCAAGAGACAGGTTAAAAGGTTAAAATTATAAAATAACTTGACATTTAAAACTTACTTTTAGTATGATGGTTATATAAAATAAGTATATCGAATTAAATCTATTTAAATTCATAGGGGTGATTAATTGTGGGATATTCAAGTTTCAATGAGTTAGTTAATGCTAGAAAGTCTTCTAATAATTTTATAGAAGGTGTAGAAATAACAGAAGAGGAGTTAAATGAAATATTTACTGAAGTAATGTTAGCACCATCTTGCTTCAACTTACAACATGTTAAATACTTGGTTATAAAAGATAAAAACATGAAGGAACTATTTAGAGAGAAGGCATCTCCACAATATAAAGTACATACATCCTCTGCTGCAATTCTTGTATTGGGTAATAAAAAAGCATATAAGGATGCAGAGAGAATATATGAGCCAATGAAGATGCTTGGAATGTTAGATGAAATATCTTATGCAAAAACAATTCAGGATATATATGCAATGTATGAGGGTAGAGGAGAAGGCTTTATGAGGGATGAGGCTATAAGAAATGCTTCAATTTCAGCTATGATGTTTATGCTTATAGCAAAGGATAAAGGTTGGGATACTTGCCCAATGATGGGTTTTAACGCAGAAATAACAAAAAAATTATTTCATATTGAAGATGATTATGAGCCTGTTCTACTAATAACAATAGGTAAGGAAGATCCTAATAATATAAGATTAAGAGGGTACAGAAAGCCAGTTGCCGAATTTGTTGAATATATTTAGTAAACTACAATATATACAAAAGACTGTTATTTTATGATAAACTTAAGAAAAAGTTATTTTGGCATCTTGAAAAAAATAACAAGTTAATATTCTAGTCTAATTTCTTTCAAATGCCATATAAAAGGATGGTTACGACATATGAATTCCAGAAAAAATCAAGAAATTAATATTTTAGTTGTAGATGATGAAGAAAGCATTGTTGAATTTATAAAGATGGGGCTAGAAGCAGAGGGATATATTGTTCATGTTGCCTTTGATGGTGATGCTGCAATTTCTATGGCAATAGAGTTAAAGCCAGACATAATAATACTGGATATAATGTTACCTGGTAAAAATGGTTATGAGGTTTGTTTAGAAATTAAAAAATATATTGAAACTCCAATTATTATGCTTACTGCTAAGGATGATATAGATGATATGGTTAGAGGGCTGAATATAGGTGCTGATGACTATATGATAAAACCATTTAGCTTTAGGGAGCTTCTAGCTAGAATAAATGCTAGACTTAGAAAGACATATAGGAGTAAAAATGATGTTATGAAGGTTGGCTTATTTTCAATAGATGATGGTGCCCATGAAATATATTTCGGTGTTAAACTTTTGCAATTATCGCCAACTGAATACAATCTTTTAAGATATTTGATTGTAAATAATGGACTTGTGATGAGTAAACAGATTATATTAGAAAAAGTTTGGGGTTTTGATTTTAATGGTGAAGAAAATATTGTAGAAGTCTACATAAGATATTTAAGGGACAAATTAGGAGATAAAGAACATAAGATTATAAAGACAGTAAGAGGAGTGGGGTACAAAATAACAGTTAAAAGTTAAGAGTTAAGAGTTAAGGAGATTTTGCCTTGGGGCAAAATAAAACCAATAAAAAGGGGCTGTTACATTAAGCAATTTACATACAATATATTGTTTTATAAATGAAAATTCAACACAATATATTGTAGTATTTACTCTTAGTGCAACAGCCCCTTATTTTATAGATTTTGGTCTTTTATTTGTTTTGATTATTCTGCGTCAGCAGAAAATCTTCATCAACTTATAACTCTTAACTCTTAACTGTTTTTAAAGGTTGGTAAATCATAAACACCCATTAGTGCTTCGCCAAAACGTTGATAGTGGATAATTTCTCTAGCCCACAAAAATTTAAGCACGTCCTTCACATCATAGTCATCTGTAAGGTCTATTAAATGTTCATAGGTAGACTGTGCTTTTTTTTCAGCTGCCATATCATTATGGAGATCGGTAACTGGATTGCCAAGGGTTGAAGTATATGCTGCAGTCCATGGAACACCATTGGCATCCGTTGGAAATACGGCATTATCATGCTGAGCATAGTTACCACCAAGACCAGCTGCCTTTAATTCATCTGGAGTTGCACCTTTTAACAATTGATAAACCATAGCACAAATAATTTCCACATGTGCCAATTCTTCCGTGCCTATATCTGTAAGTAAACCTTTTGTTTTACCCGTTGGCATTGTATAACGTTGATTAAGGTATGTTATAGCGGCGCTAAGCTCTCCATCAGGACCACCATATTGAGTTACAAGAAATTTTGCCATGTTTAAATCTTTGTTTTTAATTTTAACGGGATATTCTAATTTCTTATCATAGTTCCACATATTTTTCCTCCTATTCTCTAATTTCCCAAGGCCATGGTTCATCTACCCATGCAAACGGATAACTGCTTTGTGAACCTCCAAAGTTTGATAATGGCCCGAACTTAAGCTCATAAATATCCATAATTTCATTTAATCTTTTGCTCACAGTGTTGTAATCGTCCAGGGCTCTCTTATTATCAGGATTGTTATCAAGAAATAGATTCAAGTCAACAGACGCAAATTTAAGTTGATAAATTTTTGTTTCTAATTCTTTCTGAGACAGATCGTTATAACTTTTTTCCATTTTATTCACTCCAATTACTTTAATATCTTGGGTAATCCACATTTATATTAGGAAAAACAGTACCTTTTTTTAGAGCTAAATCTAAAGGAAGTAACCCTACAAAGGGCTGAATTGGAACATAGTTTCTAGCAAAACCTGTAAATGATGGTCTATACTGAAAGTGTGCAGAATGTTTTCTAAAATTTAAATCTGAATTTTCATGCATTATAATTCACCTCGCATTTTAACTTACAATAATATGGTATTCATAAAATAAAAATTAGTGTTATTAAAATTTTAGAATATCTTGACACCAAGTTTTCTTTGTGATAGATTATAAGTAAATCAATTGTACACAATTCAATTGTGACAAATATAACTGAAATAATTTCACGATTATTAGATAATTTGGAGTAAGTAATAACTCAGATACTTTAGTATAAAAATAAAATAAAAAATAACAAATATGGTATTGCATTTAGTTATGATAAGGAATATAATAAGTTTAAAGATAAACAATAATTATTATTAATTAATAATAATTACTTGATAAATGTCTAGATGTCTAAATGTGAGTTGATTATTTTTGGTTTGAAAAATGGGGTGTATGTTATGAAAGAGGAAAAAGTCATTGACCTTGTAATAATTGGTGCTGGTGCAGCAGGACTAACAGCTTCAATATATGCAGTTAGAGCTAAGTTAGATACAATAGTTTTAGAAAACGAGCTAGTAGGTGGACAAATAAAGAATAGCTATAGTGTTGAAAATTTTCCTGGCTTTGATGTAATATCTGGAGATGAATTAGCTAGTAAAATGGAAAATCATGCTTTGAAGCTTGGAGTAGATATAAATGAATTTGGGTATATTAAATCCGTCAAATTAACTGATGAAGAAAAAATCATTGAAACTGAAGATGTAATTTATAAGGCTAAAGCAGTTATTATAGCAACAGGAGCAAAACCAAGAGAACTACCAATACCAGAAGAAAAAACTTTGCATGGCAAAGTAATTCATTATTGTGAGCTTTGTGATGGAGCACTATATGATGGAAAAGATATCGTAGTTGTGGGTGGAGGAAATTCAGCAATAGAAGCAGCTACTTATCTCACAAGATACGCTAAAAATATAACTATAGTTCATCAATTGGATACGCTTCAAGCAGAAAAATCAGATCAAGAAGAATTATTTAAACATGAAAATGTTAATGTTATATGGAATAGTGAAATAAAAAATGTTGTTGGAGATAACAAAATAGAAAAGATAATAATAGAGAATGTTAAGACTGGTGAAAAGAGTGAGATACACTCAGACGGTATATTTGTTTATATCGGATATGTTCCAAAGGCTGATATAGTTAAGGACTATATAAATCTAAACAAATGGGGTTATATTGAGGCTGACGAAAACATGGAAACAAATGTAAAAGGCGTTTTTGCTGCAGGAGATGTTAGAAACAAAAAGATAAGACAACTTACAACAGCTGTAAGTGATGGTACTATTGCAGCTTTAAATGCAGAAAAATATATTTCAGGAGGTCGTTAATTATGGTAAAAATTTATTCAACACCAGATTGTTCATGGTGCAAAAAGACAAAGGCATATTTAAAATCTAAAAATGTAGAGTTTGTTGATGCAAATGTGGGTGCTGATTTAGAGCAAAGAGAAGAAATGTTTAAATTGTCAAACCAAAAAGCAGTACCAGTATTAAATGTGGATGGAAACATTGTATTAGGCTTTGATAAAGCTAAAATAGATGAGCTTATTAAAGATCTAGTAGTATAAAACGATAAATGGGAATGAGAGAATTTATTGTATGAGTATGGTTAATTATTTGAGTTTCGTGAATTTTAATTATGGTATAAAGGGAGATGTTATTTATGGAAACATTAGTAGGAAAACTAGCACCAGATTTTAAAATGAATGCCGTACAGGGAGATGGAAGTGGTTTCACTGAAATCAAACTAGATGATTATAAAGGTAAATGGTTGGTTTTATTCTTTTATCCTTTGGATTTCACATTCGTGTGCCCAACAGAGATAACTGGATTTAGTAAGAGATTTGGGGAATTTAAGGATTTAAACGCAGAAGTTTTAGCAGCAAGCTGTGATAGCCAATATTCACATGAAGCTTGGATCAATAAGAGTATTGGTGATGGTGGTCTTGGAAAGATCAACTTCCCTATTGCTTCAGATAAAACTTACGAGGTAAGTAAAAAATATGGTATTCATATTGAAGAGGAAGGAATAGCTTTAAGAGGATTATTCATTATTGATCCTGAGGGAATTTTAAAATACTCAGTTGTTCATGACTTGAATGTTGGAAGAAGCGTAGATGAAACATTAAGGGTGCTTAAAGCCTTTCAGTCCGGCGGAATGTGCGCAGTAGATTGGAATGAGGGAGATTCTAACCTTTAAATTAAATATGGTCACAATGAGAACTTCTTGTGGCCATTTTAATTAAAAAAAATTTGGAGGCGATTTAAAATGAAAAGTTATGTTTGTACAGTTTGCGGGTACATTTACAATCCTGAAGATGGAGATCCAGATAATGGTGTTAATCCAGGCACTGCTTTTGAAAGCATTCCTGAAGATTGGGTATGTCCTCTCTGTGGAGTTGGAAAAGATCAATTTGAAGAAGTTAAATAATAAAGATAACCTTGAAACCATGAGAAATATTAAATTCCCATGGTTTTATGTAGTTCTACTCTTAGAAATTAACCATATCTTAGTGCTAAAGAAACAAATTATTTAGGAACAAAAGTATAAAAACTGAAACTTTGGACATAATTATAATACTTTATAAATTCACTCACATTACTGATTGGCGCCAATATAAAAAATTCAAAAATATAAGCAGTAGTACAGAGCCAGAGAGCGGAGGTATCATATGCATGTTAATGGTGATAAAAAAAACATAGTAGTAATGTACTCAGAAAATACTAAATATGTAGGAGACAAATTTATTGAACTTCTTCATAAAGAAAATAAAACAACAAGTACAAATCTCAATACTGTAAAGAAATTTGCTAATGATATAGAAGCTAAGGGTACATATACAAGGTCACATTGTGAAAGGGTAGCAATGTACTCGATTTTAATAGGTAAAAAGGTGCAATTAAGTAAAGAAGACTTAATTAACCTTGAATATGCAAGTATATTACATGATATAGGAAAAATTGGCATACCTGATGTTATATTAAATAAAGAAGAAAGACTTACAAAAGATGAATATGAGATAATAAAGAAACATCCTGAAATTGGATATGAAATTGTTAATCATGTTAAGTTTTTAAGAAAGAGCGCTGAGATTTTACTGCAACACCACGAAAGAATTGATGGAAATGGATACCCAAAAGGTCTTAAGGGACAGGACATAGACAAACTTGCTAAAATTATTTCTGTAGCTGACTCTTTTGATGCAATGACTAGCGAAAGAACATATAGAGACAAACCACTACTGAAAAAAAATGCAATTAAAGAACTAATAAATAACAAAGGTACTCAATTTGATGAACAGGTTGTGGATATCTTTGTTCAGCTAGTTGTGGATAAAAGAATAGGGTGAAAATATTAAAATGCCTACCTAAGAATAATTTAGGCTATTTTTAGGTAGGCATTTTAAGGCATCATCAAAAAAATAACAAGTCAGTATTCTGGTTTGCTTATGGTATGCAACGCCTTCTAAACCCTTATATATACCAATATTTACGGGTAATGTCGCAAAGTATCGTCAGAATCTTTGACTTGGTATTTTCTTGATTGTGCCTAACATATTACAGGTTAATATTAAATTTGTATTTCAACATTATACAATCTTAGCCATGTATCTATCTGTATAAGGTAAGCCATAAGCTGAGGTCCTGTCATAAGTTGACCATACCAAGGCTTCAAATAGGAATTACCTCCAGTTTCAACTATTTCAGATACTACAGGAATATCTATAAGTTCAAGTATAGGGGAAGTTGGATCATTTAAAATGCCTTTTAGCCATTTTTGAACTATTTGAGTGTATTTAGGATTGTGAGTTTTAGGATAAGGACTTTTTTTTCTGTCTACTATATCTTTAGGTAATACACCAGTTAAAGCTCTTCTCAAAATGCCTTTTTCTCTATCATCACAAAAACGCATTTCTGGAGGGATGTTAAATGCATATTGCACTAGTCTATAATCTGCAAATGGAACCCTTACCTCAAGACTGTTAGCCATACTCATTCTATCTTTTCTTGTTAAGAGAGTAAGCATAAACCACTTAATATTCAGATAAAAAAGCTCTCGCATTTTAATGGCATATTTACTTTCACCGTTAATATGGGGCACTTCTTTAAGAGTGTTTTCGTAGTGTTCTTTTACAAAGCTGTCCAAGTCCAATTTTTTCAAATCACCACTTAGTATTTTATTGCGTTCATTAACTGATTTAGACCAAGGAAAGGTATTTGCATTGATGTCTTCTTCTCTTCTGTACCAAGGATATCCTCCAAATATTTCATCAGCACACTCACCTGATAGTGCCATTCTGATGATACATATAATTTTATAAATATTTCACTAAAAGTATCCAAATTACCCTACTAAGTGAGTATAATTGTGGGGTGCTAGGTGGATTATAATCATTTGTTAGGGCATATTCAAGGGTAAACGCTCGATATATCTCATTTCTTTCCGGTATCGGTTATACTTAAAAAGTTGCCGGACAAAGAGAAGCAAAACACTATACTAAAGTTATATAATTTAGTGGCTCTAAAAAATAGCAGCCAAGGCAAAAAAATTCTTCTAATATTTTAATAATGTATATATTTCTAGTATACAAAGGAAATACGGAAGCATTTAAAATATGGCACGGAAAACATACGGAAATTGAAAATAGAATAAGAAAAACCTACGAAAAAACACTGAATTATGATATCACAGTTTTGCTAGGATTTTTGCTATCACACTGAGTGATAGCAAAAATCCTTCATGCTCATCAGTATTCTTGGGGTATAGCTTGCATATAAATTTATAAATAAAATTTATATTAGTAACAAAGCAAAACAGCATCAAAACGAAGGTTTAAAAATGGGGTTAAAAACGTTTAAAATTATAGTTTGTTTTAAAACATATTGACATATCGTTATTTAATGATATAATTTCTTATATGGAACCAATTGAAGTTTTTAAAGCATTATCTAATGAATCAAGATTGCAAATTTTGCAATGGCTTAAAGATCCTGAGCGTCATTTTAAAACCTATGAAGGAGTTGATATGAGAGAAAAAGGGGTCTGTGTTAACCAAATTACACAGAAATTAAAAATGACTCAATCCACTGCTTCGCAATATCTCTCTATACTTTTACGTGCTGGATTAATTAAAACAGAACGAATAGGAAAGTATACTTGTTATAAAAGAGATGAAGATGCTATTAGTAAAATTTCTGACCTTATTAAAAAAGAAATATAAAATAAGAAACTGAATCCTTTTTATGAATTCAGTTTCTTATTATCATGATATATCTATATATTGTGATATATAGATATATAACAACATGTAGATCAATAAATATATTTAAGGAGTGAAGTATTTTGTCTAACAATTTTAAAATTTATATCTTAGCAATTACTAGTTTTTTAGTAGGAACATCTGAATATATAATATCAGGCATCTCTAGATAAGATTTCAAGTTCATTTGGTATCACTATGGCGGCGGCGGGACTACTTATTACAATTTTTTCACTTGTGTACGCTATTTGCACACCAATTCTTATGGCTTTCACAGCAAGTATGGATAGGAAAAAGCTAATTATGTACTCATTAGGTTTATTTACACTAGGCAATATCTTAGCATTTGTATTACCTGGTTATAAATTGTTTATTGTTGCACGTATTGTAATGGCACTTGGTGCAGGAATGGTGGTTGTTACTGCGCTTAATATTGCGGATAAAATCGCTCCTGCTGGTAAACAAGCAAGTTCTATTGCAACAGTGATTATGGGTTTCACAGCATCATTAATTATTGGCGTGCCTATTGGAAGAGTTGTCTCTAATATATTAGGTTGGAAATCTGTATTTGGAGCAATTGCTTTATTGGGACTTATCGTATCAATTGTCATATTTTCTACTATCCCAAATACAAAAGGAGATAAGCCAGTATCTCTTTTTCAGCAACTTGGTCTCTTAAAACATAAAAAAGTGGCTCTTGGATTAGCAATTACATTTTTTTGGCTTGGGGGATATTCAATTGCGTATACCTATCTAGCACCTTATCTACTCACTGTTTCACATATAAGCGAAAATCTACTTAGTACAACTTTGCTTATTTTCGGAGTTGCAAGCCTGATTGGATCTAAATTTGGTGGGTATAGTACTGATCGCTGGGGTGTGACTTTTACATTAATTGGTGGCATGATATTGCATACTTTTATGCTTATTTTGTTATCTTTAGTGACTAATTCACTAGTTGGAGTTTTGGTTGTACTTACATTATGGTCCTTCTCAGCATGGACATCTGGACCAACGCAACAATATAACTTAGCAACAATTGAACCTGAATCATCTGGAATTTTGTTAGGGTTAAATCAATCTATGATGCAATTAGCCATGGCTACAGGTGCTGCTATAGGAGGTGTAATGGTAGGTCATGTGTCATTAGCTTCAATTACTTGGAGTGGTTCTCTAGGAGTTGCAATTGCAGTTGTAATTGCTGTGATACTTTCAAACATATCGCCAAATGAAATAGTTTTAGATGAATCTATATAATCTTCTATAATTTAAAACAGGTTAAAAATAAAGATTAAATAAGTAGGGGCTGTTGCACTAAGAAATTAGTGTAGCAGTTTTTTTTATAAAAAAAACAATTCCCTAGCTTAAAAAAGTTAGGGAAAAGGTGTAAAATATATTTATGAAAATGAACAATTTAACACACAAAAATTATACCATTCATGACAGTTTTTATCAATTAAAACTGCCAATAAATACTGAATACATGATTCCTAAAGATGATTCTGTGAGGTTACTAAGTCAGGTTGTAGAGGAGATGGATTTAAGAGAATTATACCAGACTTATTTCCGTATAAGGAAAAATCAGCCAACCCCAAGGCAGATGCTTAAGATTATGTTATATGCGTACATGAACCATTATTATGCTTCACGTAAAATTGCAAGTGCATGCAAGCGAGATATTAATTTCATGTATCTTTTAGAAAGTGCGTCAGCGCCAGTTTATTCAACTATAGCTAGATTTCGTAGCCTTCATTTTGCACCAGTTGCTGAAGAACTTTTAACACAAATGACAGACTTTCTGGCAGATAACGGAGAGCTTTCTCTAGAAAATCTGTTCATTGACGGTACAAAGATTGAGGCGGCAGCCAACAAGTACACCTTCGTCTGGAAAAAATCAGTTACTAAAAATCAGAAAAAACTCATGGATAAAATTCCTGCATTTATTTTGCAAGCTGAAAAAGATTTTGGAATTAAAATTTTATATAAAAGTGAAATTAAAATTTATCACCTAAATAAACTTCGTAAAAAACTTAAGAAGATACAGAAAGAAGAATGTATAGTTTTTGTCCATGGTTGTGGTAAACGAAAAAGTTTAATTCAAAAAACATTAGAGCAGCTTGATAAGTACATTACAAAATTGAAACAGTATAATCAGTACATTCATATCATGGGCAATAGAAATAGCTTTTCAAAAACAGATCATGATGCTACATTTATGAGGATGAAAGAAGATGCTATGAAAAATGGCCAGCTAAAACCTGCCTATAATGTCCAGTTTGGAACGGATGCAGAATATGTTGTTTGTGTTACAGCTGGACCACAGTGTACAGATACTACTATGCTAATTCCATTTTTACTCGCCCTACGGGAAAAACAGAACCGGATTTACAAAAGAATCATTGCAGATTCTGGATATGAAAGTGAAGAAAATTATTTGTATTTGGAAAATAATCAACAGCTAGCATTCATCAAGCCTTCAAATTATGAAATCAGTAAAACACGAAAGTATAAGACAGATATTAGTAGGAAGGAAAATATGATTTATAAACCAGCTGAAGATATGTATGTTTGTAGCAATGGGAAAAAGTTAAAAGTATCAGGTATTAAAAACACAAAAAGCAAAACCGGATATGTAAGTGAAAAAACATGTTACACCTGTGAAGACTGTAGTAACTGTCAATTGAAATCAAAATGCATTAAAGGCAAAATTTGTAAAACTCCATTAGAAGAACGCACAAAGCATTTGGAAATCTCTAAGTTGTTTCAGGAAAAACGGCAGAAATCATTAGAAAGAATTATTAGTGATGAAGGAACTGAACTAAGAATGAATCGAAGTATTCAGTCTGAAGGTGCTTTTGGTGAAGTAAAACAAGACATGGGATTCAGGCGTTTCTTGTGTCGTGGAAAGCAAAACATACTGGCGGAATGCATCTTGTTAGGGATTTCACATAACGTAAATAAGCTACACAATAAAATACAAAATGGACGTTGTGGTTCTTATGTTTTTCCATTAAAAACAGCGTAAACTTTATAATTTCAAAAATCAAAAAATGGGTAAAAAATACCTTCTATTTTGTATACCCTTTTTTCCATATCAATTAATAAAAATATAAAATCAATCCTAAAATCAAAAATATAGTATAGAAAAAGGGCTGTTCATAGCGATTTTAAAAATCGCTAATGCAACAGCCCCTACCATAAATAGAAAGAGGAGTGATACTATGAAAATTTATGCTATTAACGGAAGTCCAAGAAAAAATAGAAATACAGCTACATTACTTAAAAAAGCTTTAGATGGAGTAAAAGAATCAGCAAAAGGTAAAGAAATTGAAACTGAAATCATTAATTTATATGATTTCAAATATACTGGATGTAAAAGTTGCTTTGCTTGCAAAAGAATTGGAGGAAAAAGTTATGGGAAACGTGCAATAAATGATGATATTAGTGGAATTTTAGAAAAAGTATCCCAAGCTGATGGAATTATATTTGGATCTCCAATATATTTGAGTAATATAACAGGTCAACTACAGTCGTTTTTAGAAAGATTATTATTCCCTTATTTACTATATGGTAAGAACTATTCTTCAATTGCACCAAAGAGGATGCCAACAGCATTCATTTGTACAATGAATACGACAAAAGAAAAAATGGGAGAAATGGGGTATTTGGCAATTTTTAAAAAGATATATGGTCTTCTTGGAAACATACTCACAAAACCTTTAGTTATGTTTTCAAATAATACTTATCAATTTGATGATTACTCAAAATATGAAACTGAACACTTTTCTGAAAAAGAAAAAGCAAATCATAGAAAAATCCAATTTCCTTTAGATTGTCAAAAAGCATTTGAACTAGGTGAAAATTTAATAAAATAGTATATTAAATTACAATTCCGCAGTAGCTTAAATTATTTTGTATATCACAATTTAATTGGGGTGTTCAAGATAACTTAAAATGAAGTAACATTCGAAGTTACTTCATAATCGTAAAAAATGTGTAGAAGAGGAGAAATAATAATGACTAATTGTAAAGATTTAAATGAGGTAAGAGAGAATATAGACGAAATTGATAATCAAATTGTTAAGTTGATTGCTAAAAGAAGTTATTATGTTAGACAAGCAGCCAACTTTAAAAAAGACACTGAAGAGGTAAAAGCACCCAAACGAGTAGAAATTATTATTGAAAAAGTTCGTAGACTTGCAGAGGACAATAATTTAAACCCAAATATAATAGAGACAGTTTATCGTAATATGATGAATTATTTAATTAATATGGAATTAGAAGAACACAGTAAAATAAATAAATAAAATAGAAAATACTGTCTTACGGCTGTTTTTTACACATATTGTTGCCGTACCCCTTGTAGGTTAACGAGTATTAAAGGAAGCCATTCACTTCTATAAGTGGTAGTAGTTCACTAGAGTCAAAAGTATCAAAATTATTGAAAGAAGGCTTCATATGAAAACTTCATCGCGTACTCACAAATGGCTTGTAATTGCCTGCGTAGGTATCGGAACATTTATTGCTTCACTTAATTCAAGCCTGATCACTACCATATTGCCTGCAATCAGGCAGACCCTGAAAATTTCGGCTGGGCAGTCAGACTGGCTTGTTTTAATTTTCTTGATTGTCATGACCGTTTCATTAATCCCCTTCGGAAGACTTTCCGACATTATGGGTCACCGGTTCATTTTACTAGTTGGTTTTGCTCTTTTCACGTGTGCTGCACTTATTTGCGGATGTTCCTCAGATTTTATATCGCTTTTAATCGGTAGAACTCTATTGGGATTTGGTTCAGCTATGATCATGTCTGTCGGTCCAGCCATACTTACCACTACATTTCCAAGTGAACAGAGGGGGGAAAATTCTAGGAATACAGGCACTGTTGACCTATCTTGGTCTGTCGTTCGGCCCTCTGATTGGTGGTAGCATGACGCAATTATTTGGCTGGCACAGTGCCTTTTTGATTGTGATTCCTTTCGGTATTGCCGGACTCATTTTAGGAATATTTGTAATTTTAAAAGAGTCTGTAAAGTCTGGGAAATCGTTTGATGTTCGGGGGATAATATATTTTGCCGTGGCCATAACATCGGTCACATTGCTACTCAATTCATCCTCCATAGGCAATCGCTTAACTATGGTACCGGCGTTCATTCTACTCATCATTGGACTGGTCTGCACAGGTCTTGGAATTGGCATCTTCGCAGCCCCGAATAATTCGGCTATTATGGGTGCTACTTCGCAGATTCATCAGGGCGTCGCATCCGGCGTGGTGTCAACAGCCCGGAATATTGGAATGATTTTAGGGTCTACACTCGGAGGCACACTGTTCGACTTGATATACGAACATATTTTCCGTAATGGCGCTTCTTCACAAAAGACCTTTTTATCCGCCTTTTCTATCATTATGTGGATATCCGTAATTTTCGGAATACTGGGATTTGTCTGTACTTCTTCCATGAGTAAAAACGAAAAAGGACGTTTAAATGCCAAATAAATAATCCTGGCTTAAGGGTATAACTGCTGCTAAGATTAATATATAAATATAGCCCATATATGGGTATCGCCAACAAAATGCGGATTTACAACGTTAAGCATTAAAGTTAGCTATCCCCATCTATTTTAACAACGTTAATGATTAGGAATATTAAGTGGACGTAATGAATCCAATGATGCCGTGATTTTAGAGTCAAAGTTGAATTCACCAATCTTATGTAGTAAATATGAACGCAAACTCTTTCAGGATGAAAGAAATTAAAGCTTGGCTTAATAGCGTTGAAAATTAAATCCCACCTTTTACAGGTTTAAGCTTTCTATTAAAGATCTCTAATTCCTGAACATGGTTTATCCAATATAAATCATCTGCTTCAGATTTTATATTACTAATAGATTTGCCTACTTTATCTATCTCATTATTGACATGTCTAAATACCTCGGTAACGATTACCATAAATATTTGTATCCATATATGTTATCTTCAGCCTTAGATATTGCTAAAAGTTTTTTCAGCTCCGGTCTTTCAGTATTCTTACATGTTAATTTATCGCTAAATGTCAAATCAAACTGTATGTTCAATTTATCCATAATGTATTCCTGTCTTCCTAAATCTTGATGAAATGTACTTATACGTTCATATTTATAATTCATTTAAGTTCCTCACTTTACAATTACAATGATTTTACTATAAAGTGTTTCATAAAAGTATACAAGCTAGTTGGCACACTTTTATTGATTATTTCTAACGATTTATAAGGGTTTCTCTTATGTTTTTTTATGTGCCTGAATACTATAGTTATTTGATACACTAAATTAAAGAAAATGAAATCCACACAATTACTATTGTGTTACATTCACAATATCAATATGTATTAGTAAGTATAAACAGTACATTGCTTACTTTATGTTTTAACAAAAGCCTAGGTTAAAAGGCCCAGGATGTGTAAATTAAATAGTTAAATTATTTTAGTTTATTTAATGCTTCTTGTGCTTTTTTAAGTAGTTCGTCCATATTTCCTTTTGATTCATTTGGAACTTTACGAACATCAAAAGTAAGCCCAGCTTGTTTAAGTTTATTGAAGGTATCAATATCGTCTTGATTGAAAGCAAGTACTTTATTTGGTTGAACTTTACCAGCAGAGTGAGCCATAGAGCCAACATTGATTGTCTTCAAAGGTACTCCACCTTCTACCGCTCTAAGTACATCTTGTGGATTTTCAAAAATAAGCAATGCACGTTGTCCGCCAAAATGTTGATCATTTTTTGCAAGTTTAATCATTTGATTAATTGGAACAACATGAGCTTTAACACCAGGGGGAGTAGCATGTTGGATCAAATTCTTACGAAGATCATTTTTGGCTACTGCATCTGATACGACAATAATTCTTGTAGGTAGCACAGCTTTTGTCCAAGCAGTCGCTACTTGTCCATGAAGTAAACGAGAGTCAATACGAGCTAAAACATATTCAAATGATCCAGGTACATGCACAGCTGTCGTTGCAGAAAATTTAACATTATTTGATGGTTCTAATTCTTCAGGCTTAACTTTAACTCCTTCATTAACTGTTTTTAAAATATGAGCTGCAATTTCATGTGCGGATTCCATTGAAGAACGTGAAGCATAAGCTTCAATTAACATTGGCAGATTAATACCAGCTACGATTGCCCATTTGTCTTTGTGTTCTTCAAATAGACTATTCGCTTGATTGAATGGTGTACCGCCCCAAAGATCAACTAAAAATAAAACCTCATCTTGGTTGTCAAAGGATGCAATTGTATCTTTCATTTTTGCATTAATATCATCAGGGCCTTCACTAGGCATCAACGTGACAGCTTTTACGTTTTCTTGTTCCCCGAAAATCATCGTACCAGATTGCAAGATGCCTTTAGCAAATTCTCCATGACTAGCAATAATAATTCCTACCATCTTTTATACCCCCTATTTTTTATTTATTACAATAAAATTTATATAAAAGTTTTGAAAAACTTGTAACTAAAATTAATTGTTTAATTTCTGTAGAATCTAATATTGGCATAGTTATTCTCCTCCTCAATGAAATTATAGGGATATTTCACAATTACCATTAGGTATTGTTTGATACTGATTATTATCATTTTAGGACATATATTACTACTTGTCAATATAATTTATTGTATTATTATATTATTATTGTTATAATGAGATTAAAAGAGAATGAATTGGAGAATATTATGTTTATTCAAGAAAGGTATACATATATATTAGATATACTAGAAAAAGAAGGAAAAGTATTAGTTAAAGATTTAAGTATACAATTTAAAGTTAGTGAAAGCATGATTAGAAAAGATCTTCAAGTATTGGAAAAAAGAGATTTACTTCAACGTACTTATGGTGGGGCTATAAAGATAAAACGTACAATTGTAGTTAGTGAAAGTTTTTATAGCAGGGTAGAAAAAAATACTGAATTAAAAGAAATTATTGCTAACAAATCATTTAATCTAATAAAAGAGAATGATACCATTTTTTTAGATGCATCAACTATTTCCTATGATATTGCAAAACTACTAATAAAAAGCAATAAAATTATGACCTTAATTACAAATATGTTTGAAATATCATCAATGATTACGGTAGATTCCAATATACATTTTATCTTTATAGGTGGGGATTATAATACAATTGTAGGTGGAAGTATTGGTTCTCATTCTATTGAACAAATAAAACTTTATCGTTGTAATAAAGCATTTATAGGGTGTAGCGGAGTAGATCTTAGCGATGGAAATATAAGTTCTGGTATCTCTGAGGATGCAAATACTAAAAAAGCTATTATGAGTATATCCAAAGAAAAATATTTAATGGCATTAAATGAAAGATTTAGTATGGACGGAATTTTTAACTTTTCAAATATAATGGATTTTAATAGCATCATTACAGATGTTTCACCAAACAAAACTATCATTTCTCTTCTTCAACAATATGATATAGAATTAATTTAATATCTAGCCTAGCAATCTAAATACTATTAAATATTAAAAGACCATCTGGGTTTCAGATGATCTTTTCTTATATTAAAAAACGTCTTTTTTATTTTATATCTATAAATGAGCGGATTTGGTAACATGTTTTACCATGTAAATTTAAATCAACTATCCTAAGCTACTTTTAATGTTTTTAAAATAGCATCAATAGATATTCCTTGGCTCGCTTGATTAAAGATCCAAGATATTCGTTCTTTTTTGACTTCGTTTCTTGCAGTTTTAATTCCAGTACTGAAAT
The DNA here is from genome assembly GCA_963725425.1 of uncultured Clostridiaceae bacterium. GTDB lineage: Bacteria > Bacillota > Clostridia > Clostridiales > Clostridiaceae > Clostridium_I. The sequence continues at coordinate 29,273 of CAVRYJ010000009.1, read as the reverse complement.
TTAGTGTACCATCACTTACTTCTAATTCGCAGTATACATAAGTTATCATTAGCAGCAAAAAATATCTGTTTATGCTACGATTGCTTCTTACTTGATAATGATTTAACCCAAGATGTTTTTTTGTTTCTCTAAAAAATGTTTCAATTGGTCAGCTGTTTTTATAGTGATTTAAGAGTTCTTCAGTTGATAGATCAGTATCTAAACTTCTAAATGCTCTTAAGCAACCAGGTTTAAATAGAGCTTCTTTAGGGCAACAAAGTGTGATCAATGAATTTTTCACATCATTAAGCTTGCCTCTATATGTGTAGATATAATATTCATTTTTGTAAGCTTTGACCAGGTCGACATCATCTTTAGTTATTATCTCACACATATGGTTAAGCTTAATTCCAAGCTTTTCATGACCTTTTGGATATATTACTCTATTTGTTCTTAAGCCACCAATGTAGGCGTAGCCTAAATCTTTTGAAACATCAAATAATTTTTTATTACTGTACCAACTATCACATAAAACATACCATTTGTTTACCGGTATTGGTAAGGATTTTATGAACTCAATTGCCATTTGGATTTTACTTATATTTTCTTTATCATAGATTGTCATAGTATACGGTAAAACAAGAGTATCACACAATAACATTATAGTAACTAATTGATGACCATAAACTACTTTGCCTTTTAAATGAGAATGATGGAATCCACACTTTTCAGTAGGTTTCTTAGCCTTTGACGAGGGCACTGTTTTCTCTCAAATAGTAGCATCTATCACAATATAAATTGGCTTTTTAGTTATTTTAGACGTTTCCCATATTCTATCAATTACACGCTTTTTAAGAGCTCTTTCAAGAAAATCCTCATTCCATGGACTAGCAGATAAAAACTTTCCACTATTAGTCCTATGCCTAACCGGCATAAAATCAGAAACGTCATTTATTTTTTCGCAATAGCCTTTAGTCACCATAGAATTTATAAAAAGTATTAGATGGTGGATCTGAGGCGTAGTAAGGTATAGCGTTATCCTTAATTCAATTAAAAATTAGTATATTGGTGATGATTTTGTTACAATTGAGTTGTTAAACATTTATGTTTATCTCCTTAGTTATGTTTTGGCTAGTAACTTAATTATAACAGGAGATTTCATAGATGTTTTTCTTCTTTTATTGATGGGAAATTATTCAAGCGTTTTGGCTCATTTATAGATGATATAAAAATATTCAAAAATATTACATCCATGTCTACTGTTGCTATATAATAGACACAGAGATTTGTCAATAACTTTTTTAATGTTTATTGTATAAAGTATTCAATTTGCATATAATAATCTTAAATTGTCGGTTAAAATCGAGGGAAGAAATATGGATAGATTATTATTTGGAATATCAGGTTTGCCAATAGGTAATGGCTTAAGACGATTTGATTATGCTTCTGGTATTGACTATATAAAATCAATAGGACTTGATGCAATGGAACTTCTTTTTGTGAGAAATGTAAATGTAACAGATAAAAACAAGCATATAATACTAAAAACTAAATTAGATAATGAATTTTATTTGTCGGCCCACGGATCACACTATATAAATTTAAATGCTGATGAAACTGAGAAGCAAGAACAATCACTGGAAAGAATAATAAAAGCAATGGAGGGATTATCAAAAGTTGAGGGGAGAAGTTTAATATTTCATCCAGGTTTCTATTTAAAAGATTCAAAGAAAGATGCATATAATACTATAAAAGAGAACCTGTTGAAACTTCCATACAAGGGTATAGATTATAGGCTTGAAACTACAGGGAAAGGTACACAGTTTGGAACGCTTGAGGAATTGGTCTCACTTTGCCAAGAGGTAGAGTCATGTAAGTTATGTATTGATTTTTCTCATATACATGCAAGAGAAAATGGTAGTTTGAAGGGTTATGATGAATTTACGAAAATACTAGAATACGTGCTTAATAATCTGGGCAGAGTCGCACTGGACGATCTACATATTCACATGGGGGGAATAAATTACAATGAAAAAGGCGAGAAAAACCATCTTTCCTTATTAGAGAGTGACTTCAATTATGTAGAATGCTTAAAAGCTATAAAGGATTTTAACGTTAAAGGATGTATAATTTTAGAAGGTCCTCTGGTAGAAAAAGACGCATTACTATTGAAGAATACTTATAAGGAAATATAAACTGGGGCATATAGAGTTGACATCACTCACCACTACCTTTTTGGAACCCGATATTTATGGAAAAATCATTAAATTCTGTTTTTGCTAGCGTTGAAAAATTTTTATATTTCAATTAGTATACACAAATATAAATATTAACAAAAACAGAAAAGAGAATACTAATATCAGGATTATTTGATTGGTTCACCATTTATATTAAAGGAGCAAGAGATAGTTTTTCCAATCAAGTTCTCTACAATCAAGGATATAATCCCATAAAGATGGGCTAATTAATTAGAAGGTTTTAGAAAATTAGCAATAATGTCAGGAATTGTACTGGAAGTGCACAGTTCGATTTCAAGCTTTGGTTATGTAGAAGGGGGAGCATTAACGGTTATTGATGCATTAAAAGAGAGCCCAGGAATAGAAGGAAGCATATTTATGTCTGCATTAAAATTATCTCCAGAATTACCATTGCATGTATTTTAATGTTAAAGAAGTGGTTGATTTATACGCAAATGCATTGAGAAAAGATCCATATTCACTTTATGGTTTAAGAAAATAGAAAATGCTATAATTATTATATTTATAAAGTAATTAGAGGCTATAAATTACAAGCTAAGATATACAATTTTCATATATTCTACATTAAATCTCTATTTAAGTTAATGAAGAATAGTAAAATATTGTTCACCAACAGAGGCTATAAGAGCAGCTATCTCTTGAAGATTACATTGAATAGATGATATTCTAATTAATCAGAATAATATATTTAATACCTTGATGAAAAATATGGGAAATGATGACACTATTAACTTCTAATGTGTGCTGTGATAGAAACGGATATTTATATGTGGAATTACTGATTTTTAGTAAGGATGTATCCCCATACGGCAATGATAAGTATTACACGTTGATTGGAATCAATTAGAATGATGGTGGTGACGTGCCTGACGGGTATTATGGCAACGCACCAACAAGCCAGAGTGGAGCTTGAGGTTTTCGCGCGGCTTGTGGTATACACTTTGGACATTCTGTGAAAAGCTGATGGTTTATTTCCTTATCAAATAGATATATAATAATCATCACAAATCAGTTTAAACTCCGTTTACATTTGGCTGATAAAATAAAGTGATTTTGAATTTGGCGAAAAGGAGGCGCAAAATGAATACCATAATGATTATTGATGATGACCCATATATTCGTGAGCTTGTGCGAACGTTACTAAAAAATGAAGGCTATGCCACGCAGGAGGCAGTTGACGGGTGCGACGCCTTGAAAAAACTGGGCGAAACCAAAGTAGACTTATGTGTGCTTGATATCATGATGCCAAATATGGATGGCTTTGAATTTTGCGCACACGCACGTCGTTATTATATGGATATGCCGATTCTTATGCTGACGGCAAAAAATGAAATCGGGCAAAAGGTAAAGGGATTCGAGCTTGGTGTGGACGATTATCTGGTCAAGCCGTTTGAAAATGCGGAGCTTGTCGCAAGGGTAGGTGCTCTACTTAAACGATACAAAATAGCTTCATCTCAAATGCTGCAAATCGGCGCATTGATAATGGACAGAAACAGCTATGCCGTTACAACAGATGGTCAAAAAACAGACATTCCAATGAAGGAATTTGAACTGCTGTTTAAGTTGGCAGGTTTCCCCGGCAGAACCTTCCCCCGCGACCAACTTATTGAAGATGTATGGGGATTCGACTTTGACGGCAACGAACGAACGCTGGACGTTCATATAGGCCGCTTGCGGGATCGCTTCCCGGCGGAACAGTTTCATTTCAAGATTATAACAGTCAGGGGCTTGGGGTACCGCTTGGAGGTGGAGGAATGAACAAAGAAAGACATGGCCATTATGTGATAATTCTAGGTATTTCGGTTGCCATTGCCACGTTATGCGGCTATTTAGCTTTGGGATATGCAGTTTCAAAATGGATATTCCTCGCCACAGGCACACCATCCGAATTGTTCTCGCACATACTCTCCCCCATAATAGGTATTTGTCTTATTGCTGTAACAGCCTACGCCATGTCTAAAATACGAGGGCGCAAGCATGATGGGCATAAGGAATTCGTTAATGATGTCGTGCAGGCAATGAAGAAAATAGCGCAAGGTGATTTTGCTGTTTCCATTCCCGTGAATGAGACAGAGCTATTTAACGAATTGGCCGCCAGCGTCAACAAAATGGCGCAGGAACTTGGTTCTATGGAAAAGCTCCGGCAGGCTTTTATCTCAAACGTATCGCATGAAATCCAATCGCCGCTCACCTCCATCAGCGGATTTGCAGCACTGTTGCGGAATGGAAATGCGACAAAGGAAGATGTTTTGCATTACGCCGCCATCATAGAAACCGAAAGCCGCAGGCTTTCCAATCTCAGCGAAAATTTGTTGAAATTATCAATGCTGGAAGCAGATGTAACAGCTTTTGAGATGAACGATTTTCGGCTGGATAAACAAATCGAGAGCGTATTGCTGATGTTGGAGCCACAATGGGATGGGAAGTATATCTCACTGGACGTATCGCTTGCAAAAATTCATATAAGTGGGAATGAAGACTTGTTAAGTCAGGTCTGGATTAACCTATTGCATAACGCAATCAAATTCACACCGGAGGAGGGCATCATCAAGGTTACACTTAGTGAAAAAAACGGTGAGATATATTGTGCGATTGTGGACAATGGCATAGGAATTTCGAAAGAAAATCAAATTCATATCTTTGAACGCTTTTATAAGGTGGATAAATCTCGTGACCGCTCATTGGGCGGTAATGGATTGGGGCTGTCGCTCGTTAAGAAAATCGTCCAAATGCACAACGGGAGCATAGCAGTAGAAAGCACGGAAGGAAAAGGAACGGAGTTCACAGTCCGTATTCCTATTCGGCAAAACCCTGCCGTTTCAAAATAGTTTTCAGTTTACATTCTGTTTAAACTCCGTTTAACCTCCGTTTAAATTATGGTCTTATGATAAGGCTGTAAGTTAAACGGAGGCGTTTTTTTATAACCTTGAATTTACAATAGAAGTGCAACAGCAGCAAAACAAAAAAAAATCAAAGCAAAACCTCTGATAAATAGAGTTTACGAGACAACTATTTTTAAGGGGGAGAACAGAGTGTCAATTATAGTACTGTTGTTTTGTGGGAGTGATTGTTTAATTGACAACATCAAAAGAGAGGTCAGGCAATACAAAACACAAAAAAAGAGTGTGTATTATGCAGTCAATCATTCAAGCGAATTTGGAGGAAAACACAATGATGAAGAATAACGAAAAGAGTGCGTACATGAAGTCAATCATTCAGGTAAATAAGGGGGAAAAGCTGCCCGAGGGGCTCCGGCTCGCGGGCCGAAACATGCCAGCGGCAGACGGGAGGCAGGTGCCACTCTACCTGTTCCGGTTGCCGGACGGCTCGGACATGGAGATGGTCGAGGTGCCGGCGGGCGACTTCGTCATGGGGACGGACGACTCGGACGCACCCGACTGGGAGAAGCCAAAGCACATCCATCCCATGGAGCACTCCTATTGGATAGGTCGTAACGACGTGACGCGTGGGCAATTCAAGGTATTTTGCACCGCGACAGGTAGAGTCGATCCAGAGAAGGTCTACTTCGACGACAAGTTAGATGGGGACAAGGATTGTCAACCGGTTATCATGGTCTCGTGGGGCGACGCGAAGGCATACTGCACATGGGCCGGGCTCGTGTTGCCGACCGAAGCCGAATGGGAGAAGGCGGCACGAGGTTCCGATGGCCGAAAGTACCCGTGGGGGAATGTGTGGGATCCTAAGAAGGCAAACTTCCTTGATGCATCGTGTCCTGGGGATAAAATTATGATGGGCAATGGGCAGACGGTAGACGAGCATATGGCAGCCTTTGGTGGTCGTGACTTGGAGTATAACGACGGATTCCCTTACACATCACCTGTGGGTAGTTTCACGGTAGGAACGTCACCATATGGCGCACTTGATATGGCAGGAAACGTCTTCCAGTGGGTCGAAGATTGGTGGGATGAGGAAGGCTTTCCGCGCTCCATCAGTGGAGACTTCTTACCTCCTCAGAACGGCTCGTGGCGGGTCGACCGTGGTAGCAGTTGGGGCAACCCCGGCGTACTCGCCTGTCGGACTACCATGCGATACGGATATGCGCCGTCCGACCGCAACGAGCATCTCGGCTTTCGTGTTCTCTTGAGGTCCGCCATTTAGTATTACTGTCAAACGATTTTGTTCAGGCAGAAACGATGTCGAGCTGGCTGCAATTCTTTGTACTGTAAGTCAACAACTGCTGTGCCATAATGGTGGTACGGCAGTTGTTGACTTATGGCACGATAGGCACGGATTTTTGGTTGGCATTGTTCGGAACTTTGGCGATACTCGTCCTATTCATTCCGCTGACACTTAATGCGTATAGGCGCAAGACGTAATCCTTCGTACATTAAATGTGTGAACAATTTTATAATTGTTTAAATGGTAGATCTACAGATCCGAAGCAAAGTTAGTTCGCAATCTTCTTAATGAACTAAACCGCTATCGGCGGTGGGAGGTAATCTATTAATTTAAAACTTTAGGATTAAAACTTAAGATATGTATAAATTTCAAGTGGTATTTATTTTTTATGTAAATACCACTTTATTATTAACACTTCCGGTATTATTTTATTTGGGAACAAAATATATTTAAGGAGTGTTAACAATATGTCAGAATTAAGAAAACAAATGATAATGTATATGGAGCTAAAAGGTTACAGTCCCATTACAACTAAATATTATATTGCTCACGTTAGTAATTTCGCTAAACATTATAATAAATCTCCAGATTTATTAGGTGAAAAAGAAATATGTGAGTATTTATATTATTGTATCACAGTAAGGCATTTAACAGAAGGCTCTATTGGTTCAATTTACACAGCATTAAAAATTCTTTATACGAAGATTTTACATAGAATTTGGGACGTTAATAGAATCCCTAGAATAAAAGAACGTCGAAGACTACCGGTAGTACTGTCTCCTCAAGAAATTAAAGCTATTTTTGATGTTACTGAAAATATTAAGCATAAAGCTATATTAATGACTATTTATTCCGCAGGATTAAGAGTTAGCGAGGTTTGTAATCTAAAAGTATCAGATATAGACAGCAAAAATATGCAAATATTTATACGGCAGGGCAAAGGCAAAAAAGACAGGTACACTTTATTATCAGATTCAAATCTACAAATTCTCAGAGAATATTGGAACATATATCATCCTCAAGAATATTTATTCTCAGGAAGATATCGTACGGATGCTATAACTCCACGTAGTGTTCAAAGAGTATTTGAAAAAGCTATAAAAAAAGTGGGGATTATTAAACGTGCAACTGTACACAGTATGCGTCACAGCTTTGCAACCCACCTCTTAGATGCTGGCACTGATATTTGTTATATTCAGAGACTTTTAGGACATACTCGAATAACAACAACTACTATATATTTACATCTTACACGAATGGATTTATTAAATATAAAGAGTCCGTTAGACATATTATTATTAGGTGATCAAGATGATTGAACTGCAAGATATATTAGCAGAACACGGTGAAACTTATTGTAAAAATCATAAACTTCCTTTGAATATTATAAAAACTATTAATGACATTATCTTATGTCGAACCGCCCAATTGGGCGGTCATGTAGATGAATGTGAAGAATGTGGACATACAAGAATATCCTATGATTCTTGTAGAAACAGGCATTGTCCTAAATGTCAAACATTAGCTAAAGAAAAATGGATTATCCAAAGGAAAAAAGACTTACTACCTGTGTCCTATTTCCATGTAGTTTTTACTATACCAGCTGAATTGAATTTTTTAACACTTACAAATCAGAAAGAAATGTACTCTATTTTATTTAAAGCGGTTTCTGAAACTCTTTTAGAGCTTTCTTCTGATACGAAGTATCTTGGTGCTCAAATAGGTTTTACTACAATACTTCATACGTGGGGTCAAAATCTTATGAATCATCCACATATTCATTGTTTAGTTCCAAGTGGAGGTTTATCTTTAGATGGTAGGAAATGGATAAATTCAAAAGAAAATTTTTTCATACCTGTTAAGGTGTTGTCAAGGAAGTTTCGTGGGAAATTTTTATTCTACCTAAAGAAAGAATATTATAATAATCCAAAACTTAAATTCACTAGCACTATTGAAGATTTAAAATATAAAGATGTTTTTCATTGTTTTATAGATAAACTCTATGAGAAAGAATGGATAGTTTATTGTAAACCGCCGTTTGGTAGTTCTGAACATGTACTTGAATATTTAGGAAGATATACTCATAGGGTAGCCATTTCAAATAATAGAATTGTTGCTATGGAAAATGGTCTCGTAGTCTTCAAGTGGAAAGATTATCGTGACAATAATAAAGAAAAATATATGACTGTTACAGCAGAAGAATTCATACGCAGGTTCATTATGCATATATTGCCACATAAGTTTGTTAAGATAAGACACTATGGAATTTTGAGCAATAGGAATCGTGTACTTAAACTTAAAAAATGTAAATTAATTCTTAATGTTGCAGTCTCAGAAGATGTTGATGAAAATCTTAACACAGCAGAACTTATTTTACAAATTACAGGAAAAGATATTACTATATGTCCTTGCTGCAAAGGAAAAATGTCTACAAGGCGAAAATTACAACCTAAAATTTGTGCACCACCTACAACCACAATAAAAACTGCATAAGAAAATCAAATGGGAATAGTGAAATAATCTATGGGGAGGGGGAAACTATATCTTAATATAGAAAAAAAGTCAAAAAAATATTGCTATCTCATTCATTTATTCCAAATATTATGCTAAGATATAAAAGACAGCAAATTTTAGGGTATATGGGTGTTATTGAAACCCCATAGAAAATGACCCGCGGCTTCGTTCTATAATTTGTTTCGGAAATTGAGCAACTTCATTGACTAGCATCATTTAAGTGATAATCTTAGGGTGCTAGTTTTTATCGGCTCAAAATCCGAATACAAATCTATTCAAATTATGACATAATACCTAAATGAATAATGGGATTAAGAAAGCCAAATGCAACTTCTCATTATTCATATAATTGGACATGCTGTAGAACTTCTGATTAGGATAATAATGGTTAGTTCGATGCCTTGATAATTTGATATAATTTAATTTAGGAAGTGACACAGCAGTACAATAAAAGTAAAAACAACCACAAGACATAAAATGGTAAACTGTGTCTTGTGGCTGTTTTTATATGCTATTAAACCCATATATTAGTTTTATAATATATAAATCCACTTACTTTGTCCATGTCCACAGGATGTTGTTATTACCCAAATGAGTAAGAAGAAAGAATTCTATATATCTTAAATGATGTTGAATACCACTTAGAGTTATGTTGATTTATTAGTGGTATCATTATAACGAAGTCCATCGCTAACAATGGATATCAATCTATTGAATCGGCAGATATCCAGATCACCCTTACGTTCATCTATAGCCAGCAGAAGGCCAATCATGAGAGTAATTAAATCCTTTATACCTATATCTTCACGTACTGCCTTGGATTGTTGGGCTCGGGTAAGAAGATTGGCAAATTTTGACTGAAAATCCTGTACTACACCAGCATTTGCCGTCCGAGTGAAGGTAAGGCTTTCCAAAGCGTCTTTCAAAGCCTTATTATTAAAACCATCTTCCATGATGCGTGAAAAGAAATCAAAAAATGCCTTACCGGGATCAGAATTGTTCGCAAGAGACTTAGCATCTTCTGTAAGCTGCTGCTTATAACTAATATAGACTGCCTCGAACAATGCTTCTTTGCTCTCAAAATGGCGGTATATTGTACCGATGCCTACGCCGGCTTGGTGGGCAATTTCACCTATTGGAATTGACAACCCTTTTTCGGCAAAAATCTTATGAGCCGCTTCCAGTATCTGCTCTCTATTTTGTTTTGCATCCGCCCTCAATGATTTTGAACTATTGGTAAAATTGTGATCATTAGGATGCGGAATATTGGTTGTCTTGTTAGGAGAGTGCTTCTTTTTGAACATTGAGATAACCACCTTTCTTTTTAATTTTACTTTAAAAAATGGATATTGACAACGGAATTATAATTCCGTATAATATCTATTATAAGCGGAATGGTAGTTCCACTTATAATAATTTAATTTTAAAAGGCGGTGCTTTCCATGACTGAAAAAAAGGAAAATAACAACCCAAGAAAAATAGTTGAGCGTTTACTATCCATGTTTCTGAGCAAAGACTTAAATGGTTCTCAGGATTTAATTGCAATGGACGCTGTATATGAATTGCCATTTTCTCCGCTAAAATCCAATAAGTTAATTAAGGGGCGAGAGAATATCTTAGCTTATCTTGCAGGGGTGGCAAAGAAACAGGCACCTTTAAAACTAGCAGGATATAAATCCATGACAATATATGATACAAACGATCCTGAAGTTATCATCGCTGAGTTTGATATATGCGGTGAAGTTATAGCCACCGGGCTACCCTATCAGTTGAGTTATGTCGACATATTTAAAGTTCATAATGGCCAGATTGTAAATTTGCGCGATTATTGGAATCCACTTGCTACTCCTGAAATACTCAACAGCTTACCAGAACTTTTCGCTAGTATCACACAGAAATAGAGATTATTCAAAATATGTAGCAGATAAATCTGATTGAATATAAAAACGAGATATATGAGCAAAAATTCCCGAATTACTGTAAAGAAGCTTTTAAGTTGTGAGTTAGATTGACTAAAAAAATATATGAGTTAAATTAATATTATCAGACTGTAAAATCATATTTATGGTTGCAACTAAAAATAGTTTGTTAGAACACCACACTATTCAAGATTGAATTATGTGGTGTTTTAGTTGCATAAGTATTACCTGAAACAAAGTACTAAAATAATGCAGATACTTCATTTTTGAGGTTTCTGTTTTTTTGTAATCACATTCTAATTTCTAACTTCGAGAAGTATTTATGAAATCGTAAATATAAAAATTATTGTTGAATATATTTATATTAATAATCTTTTTAATTCTCCTGGGGGTTTAATAATAATGAGGGTAAAAAAAGTAGAGTTTCATGGTGAGGATGCTCTAATGATATATTTAACACAAAGTGAGAATGAAGATGAAAAAATAAAAAAAATAATTGAAAATTATAAAGAAAAAATTAAGGAAGTCGCAGTATTTATAAGTGGTAGCATAAAAATCGAAGACGTACTAGCTAGAATTATAAAAGATAAGATGTAAAATTATACATCTTTTTTTATGAGTGAAACACAAAAAGACACATGGTTTTAGTATCATCAAGGTAACATAAATAGAGAATATGACAGTGAGGAGGCATCAAACTATGAATGTAGTAGGTTATGTAAGAATAAGCAGAGATGAAGATCGAGAAAATTATTCGTCAATTATTACTCAGCAAGATATTATCAGAGAATATGCTGAAATTAATAATTGGTCAGTAAATAAAATGTATATTGATGATAATGTCAGTGGATATACCTTTGACAGACCTGAATTTAATAACATGTTACAAGCACTAAAACAAGACAAAGTAGATGTGATAATTTCAAAAGATTTTTCTAGAATTGGAAGGAATCAAGGAGAGTCAATGGTATTTATTGATTCAATCAAGAAAAACAGAAAAAGATTGATCTTGATTTCAGATATATATGATAGTAATAAAGACGATGATATTATTGGCATTAAGGCTTGGTACAATGAGATGTATATAAAGGATATTTCACGTAAAATAAGAACTAGTATGTATTCAAAACAGAAGAAAGGTGAATTGGTAATGGGGAATTACTATGGCTATAAAAAAACTAAAGTTAATGATAAATTTCAGTTGATAATTAATGAGGATATAAGACCAGTGATTGAATTAATATATAAGCTATATATAGATGGTTTAGGGTATAAAAAAATCTGTGATTTACTTAATGAAAAATATTATCCTACTCCAAGTGAATATATTAAGGAGAGGCATGAAAAAAACGGCGAATTATTTAAAAATGCTGTTACAAAAAGATGGCAGACACATATGATTAAAAGGATAATTCATGATGATATATATACCGGAACATTAACAACTCGCAAAAGTAAAATCCAACCTGGGGTTGTGAAAGGGAATCAATTAAAAACAAATAAAGATGAGCAGTTTGTTTTTGAAAATCATCATGAGGCTATTATCTCAAAAGATGATTTTAAAATAGTTCAAGAAATTAATAATAGAAGAAAAATTAGCCCTATAAATGGATCAATTAAATATAACTATATTTTTAGAGGTTTTATGAAATGTGCTGATTGTGGGTTTGCAGCAATTGGTAAAAATATTAAAAAACCACCCCGAATAGAGAGAGGATACAATTGCACGACTTACCAAAAATATGGTAAAAAACAATGTTTGAACCATTCTATTTCGGAAACAAAAGTGTTATTTTTCTTTAAAGAGTTTTTAATTGATGTTAAAAATGAATACCAAGAATATATTAAAAATATGGATTTTAAATCTAGTAATAGAAATATTATAAATAATTTAGAGAGATTACAAAAGGAGTTAGAGATGCAAATGAGGAATTAAAATTATTATTAACACAAAAGATAAAGTCTATAATGCATGAAAAAAGAAATGAGTACAGAGATATTATAGAGAATTCTTATTCTCAGCTTGAGGAGGAAAAGGAAAAAAAGATAAATGAATTAAATCAGAGAGTATCCGAATTAAAAGAAATGAAAAATAATGATGTAGAAAACAATCTAAAATCAAATATTGAGATATTTGATAAAATTATTAAATCTGATATTCCTGAAAGAAAAAATCTTGAGCAAATCTTGGATAAGGTTATTATTCATCAAGATAGAAATCTTGAATTTAAGTTACTTGTCAATATCGATAAGTTAACGTATAAGTATTAGAAATTAGTATCATCAGAATAGCACACTCACCTGATAGTGCAACGGTTTTATCTTTTCTTACCTCCTTGCAAAACAGATATAAAGATGAGTCAATATCAGCCATACCAGGTAAATCATTGGCTTTTACTGCATCAACTAGAGCATTTGCTAAGTCTTCATTGGAATTTATTATGCCCATATGATTACTTCCTATATAGTCCTTCATTTTCAAAGCCCAAGCTGTATCTGAGTTAGGTTGAAATTCATTTGCTTTAAAATATTTTTCGTTATCTTCATAATCAATAGAATAAGTATCTAAGACTTTGCCTTGTTTTTTAAATTCTTTTGCCGCAATAGCAGAAATAGCGCTTGAATCCAGGCCCCCAGATAAGAATGTACCCACAGGGACATCAGCAACGAGTTGCCTTTTAACAGCATCATATAAAATGTTTTTTACGTGTTCAGCGGTTTCATCCAATGTTTCCGTATGGACTTCGCATTTTACTTTCCAATATTCCTCAACTGTAAAATCATAGGGAGTAAAAATGCCGCAATTAGCTGGAGGAAGCTCATATATATCTTTAAAGACACCACTTCCAATAGCACGACCTGGTCCGAGTCCAAATATTTCTGTAAGCCCCTGTTTTGTTAAAATTGGTTTAACTTCAGGATGAGCAAGAAGCGTTTTAATTTCAGAACCAAATATGAAGGAATTATCTTTAATTGTATAAAATAATGGTTTAACACCAAGAGGGTCACGAGCTAAAAATAGACTTTTGTTCCTCTCGTCTAAAATAGCAAAAGCATAAATTCCATTTATATATTCAATGCATTTATATCCCCAGTGTATATAAGAAGTTAAAAGCACTTCGGTATCAGAGTATGAATCGAAGCTATAACCTTCTTTTATTAGTGTATTTCTTATTTCATCGGTATTATATAATTCTCCATTATAAACAAGTATAAATTTATTACCATTTATGCTTTTAATCATGGGTTGTTTCCCGCCTTCGGGATCAACAACAACAAGACGTCTATGACCCAAAAGTGAATGCTTTGAAAAATAGTAACCTGAATCATCAGGTCCTCTTTTCTTTAGTGTGTCGGTCATGTTTTCAATCACATATTTATTATATAGTATGTTTTCTTTAAAGTTAATCCAACCTGCAATTCCACACATAGTTCAATCTCCAATTATAAGTAATATAGTATAGAGTATGATTTGGTCATCATATAAGTTACCAAAAAAACAGTGACAAGTGACAAGTGACAAGTGACAAGCTAATAGACCCCCTCAAGAAGCTGGACTACACACTCGAATGAAGGTAGAATAAAAAAGTAGTGTTTAGGGGGTAAATTATGACTACTAGATTTACAAGAAAGTTCACAGAAGAAGAGAGAGTTGCAATTGTTGAAGAAGCTTTGGAATACGGGAGTAATGCTTTAGTTGCAGCAAAGCATGAGCTTAATCCTGGTCAAGTTGCAAATTGGAAAGGTAATTATAGAAGATATCAACAGACACTGAAGCCGAAGGAACCAAAAGAAGAGAACATCATTGTAAATTACAAAACTGAGTACAAGAAATTAATTGATGAAAATAAGGAAAAAGATTTAGAAATAGCAATATTAAGAGATCTACTAAAAAAAAAGAAGACGATATAGACTACTACGAATATGCTGAACAATGTATTTCTTGTGGAGCGCCAGTGATTGCTATTATTAGAATACTAGGGCTAAAAAAGTCAACGTATTATCGAAGACAAAAGGTTATAGCAGAAGGCGATAAGCCGGTTAGAAGGGAAAATGGTATTATACCAGGATTTAGTTATAATCTTAATAATGTAAAAATAAATGACTTAGAAATACAGAAATATATAAGTAAAATAAAATCTGAAGAGTTTGGTAGACATTATGGATACAAGAAAGTATCATCTGTACTTAAGCGAAAATATTGTTTAAAGATAAATAAGAAAAAGGTTTATAGATTAATGAATTCAATGGGAATGTTAAGAGATAAAATGGAGTGTGATAGCAAATATAAACGTATTTGTAAAAACCATTTAATTAATCATTCCAATGGATTATGGGAGATGGATACAAAATATATTTATATTGCAGGCACACGTCAGGTGGCTTATTTGACCTCAATAATAGATGTGTTTGACCGAAACATTGTATCTTGTAAAATGTCGCTCTCTGCCAATACTGAGACAGCTCAGGAAGTGATGCTTGCCGCATTATATAATAGGGACATTAAAAATAGTGTGACAGGACTTACAATGCGGACAGATAATGGGTCACAGTTTATCGCACATAAATTCGAAAAAATGTGTATAAAGGAAAACTTAATACACGAAAGAATCCCTGTGCATAGCCCCAATTATGATGCACATATAGAGTCATATCATAGATACCTTCAAGACGAAATGCCTTGCAGGTAGGATATTCAACACTTTAGAAGAAGCAAGGGCTGTTGTCTTTAATTATGTTAATGGTTACAATACTATACGAGTTCATTCATCGATAGATTACAGAACTCCATTTGAGTTCTATAATTTGAAAAATTCAAATTTTAAGAATGAGCTAGTAATTAGATTATAAAGTCCCATCTGAGGGGGCCAATCCGCAAGTGACAAGCTAATAGACAAGTGACAAGTGACAAGTTAAGGAAGATTTTTCGGCCAGGCCGAAAAGTCAAAAAAATAAATATGGGGCTGTCTCGAAATAAGAAAGTTAAGAATTGAAAATTGAGAGTTGAGAGTTAATGTTGTTTTTCTTCGCTTTGCTCAGAAAAACTAATAATTAAGTTTCCACTCTCCACTCTCAATTCTCAGCTTATTTCTTTTGAAACAGCCTAATATCACTAAACATTCTGAATAATTATAAAAGGTTTTAACTTGTCACTTGTCACTTTTAGCTTGCAACTGAAGCGCAGTTTCTCTGAGTTTTTGTCTTATAGGAATATGTTGAGGACAAAGAGTTTCACACTTTCCACAGGCTTTGCAGGAGCTAGCTTTCTTTTCTTCAGCCATCTCCATATATTTCTTTTGGCTATCTTTAAGGTCATTATACATATATATTGAGTTATACAATGAGAAGTTTTCTGGTATATCAACTCCAAAAGGACAAGGCATACAGTATTCGCATCGAGTACAGTCTACCTTTATGCACTTTTTATATTCTCGTTGAACAGTGTCTACAAATTCAAGTTCTTTAGGGTTCATAGAGCTAGGCAAAGCTTTATTTGAGGTAGCAATGTTTTCGTAAAGTTGAGCATGGGTATTCATTCCACTTAGAAGAAGGGTTACTTCAGGGTGGTTCCAAACCCAAGTTAATGCTATATCAGCAGGTGTTCTGTCCATATCAGAATAGAGCTTTTTTACTTCATCTGGAACGGAAACTGCTAATTTTCCTCCCTTTAAGGGTTCCATTATTATAACGGCAAGGTCCTTTGAAGCAGCGTATTTTAAACCTTCTGTTCCAGCTTGATAATTTTCATCTAAAAGATTATATTGCATCTGACAAAATGTCCAATTATAACTATCAACTATTTTTTTAAAAGTATCTATGTCATCGTGAAAGGAGAAACCTGCATATTTAATTCTTCCATCTTTAATTGCGGCATCTAAAAATTCGTAAACTCCCAATTTTTCCATATCAGATATACGCTCTTTACTAAGGGCATGTAATAGGTACATGTCAATATGATCTGTTTGCAATTTTTCAAGTTGTTCATTTAAATATTTATCAAAATCCGAGTATTTTTTTACTAGCCATACAGGCATTTTTGTAGCTAGCTTAACTTTTTCTCTATAACCAGACTTTAAAGCTTTGCCAACTAGAAGTTCACTGGTACCACCATGATATGGGTATGCTGTATCTATATAGTTAATTCCATCGTCTATTGCTGTTCTTATTAATTTAATTGATTTATCCTCATCGATTTCTGCATAATTCCCATTAATTACAGGCAATCGCATTGTTCCAAAACCAAGGGCTGATATTTCAAAGTCGCACTTACCAAATTTTCTATATTGCATTTATTTACCCCTTTCTATAATTATTTACTTATAGTTAATAATATCATTTTGTACAGCACATTTCCATTGTATAATAGTACAAACATTATCTATGTTATAATGATTTAGTGTAAATAATGTGAAACATTAATTAGTCAATTGTTGACAATAATTCAAAGTAAGATTATAATTTTCGTGTAAATACCGTTTAAAATTAGTAAATGCTTAAAAAATACTATGGTAATTTGCACATTACAACGATTAGCATATAAAATTAAGTTTTCATATATATTTATAACTTTATTTAAAATTAGATGTAACAGGAGGAATAATGTTAATGTACGATTGTATACTCATAAGGAAATTATATAGAGAAACTAAAAGTTTTAGTGGTAAAGAAGTAAAAATATCGGGTTGGGTTAGGACTATAAGAGCTTCTAATGCTTTCGGATTTATTGAGATAAATGATGGGAGCTTTTTCAAAAACGTTCAAGTTGTATTTGAAAAGGAACTTGAAAATTTTAAAGAAATATCAAAAATAACTATAAGTTCTTCTTTAAGTATAGAAGGAGTTGTCACACTAACCCCAAACACAAAACAACCTTTTGAAATTCATGCAAAAAAGATTGTTATCGAAGGAAATTCAAATGTAGATTATCCCCTTCAAAAGAAAAGACACAGTTTTGAATATTTAAGATCTATCGCTCATCTAAGACCAAGAAGTAACACTTTTTCTGCGGTATTTAGAGTTCGTTCAATAGCAGCCTTTGCTATACATAAATTTTTTCAGGAAAGGGACTTTGTATATACCCATACTCCTATAATTACAGGTAGTGACTGTGAAGGTGCAGGAGAAATGTTTAAACTTACAACCTTAGACCTTAATAATGTGCCTAGAGATGAAGAAGGAAAAATCAATTATAAAAAAGATTTTTTGGAAAAGAGGCAAATCTTACAGTTAGTGGCCAGCTTTCAGCCGAAGCTTTTGCGTTGGCTTTTAGAAATGTATACACTTTTGGACCTACATTTAGAGCAGAGGATTCCAACACAGCAAGACATGCTGCAGAATTTTGGATGATAGAACCAGAAATAGCTTTTGCAGATCTTGATGATGACATGGACCTTGCAGAAGAAATGGTAAAATACGTAATAACTTACGTATTAGAAAATGCACCTGAAGAAATGGCTTTCTTTAATAGTTTTATTGATAAGGGGTTGCTTGAAAGATTAAATAATGTAGTAAACTCTGACTTTGGTAGAATAAGTTATACTGAAGCTGTGGATGTACTTGAAAAATGTGGCGAAAAATTTGATTATCCCGTTGAATGGGGAATTGATCTTCAAACTGAACATGAAAGATACTTAACTGAGAAGGTATATAAAAAGCCGCTGTTTGTAACAGATTATCCAAAGGATATAAAGGCATTTTATATGAGGATGAATGAAGATGGTAAAACCGTTGCAGCAGCAGATTTACTAGTGCCAGGAGTGGGAGAAATAATCGGTGGAAGTCAAAGGGAAGAGCGAATTGACGTTTTAGAAAAGCGTATGGAAGAACTGGGACTTAAGAAAGAAGACTACTGGTGGTATTTAGAACTTAGAAAATACGGCGAGACAAAACATGCAGGCTTTGGTCTAGGATTTGAGAGAATAATAATGTATATCACAGGAATGGCAAATATAAGAGATGTGATTCCATTCCCTAGGACTACTGGAAGCTCAGAATTCTAATATGTATAAAGTTATCCACTGGTGTGTATTAAATATTGTGAACACCTGTGGATAAGTTTATTCTCTTATGAATTTTATCTTGACAATCTTTAGTTTGAGTAATATACTTTTATAAAAGTTAAGCAAATAAAAGCATAGCTAAATAAGAGTAGATCCTAGAATAAAGGGGTTAATCTTACTGATTGGGCATGCCAGTGGATAAATCAATAAACAATAAGCAAAGATGGAGAAAAAATATTCTAGTCATTAACTTTAGAGAGCTAACATTTGGTGAAAGTCGGCGTTAATGTGAATATGGATAATCACTCCGGAGCTTCCAAGTAGAAAGACTTTTGTCAAGTAAACAAGGACGGTTACTAGCGATATATAGTTAGGGTTTACAAGAGGTTGACCTGAAAAATGAGTGGCAAATTAGTATATCTAATTGCAAATAAGGTGGTATCACGGAATTTTAATCTTTCGTCCTTATAAACATAGAAAATTATGTTTATAAGTGCGGAGGATTTTTTTATTTATAAATAATTAAAAGGGGCGGTTAAAACTATGAATAAAAATTTGGCAGTAGAATCACAAGAAGAGTATTTAACATTAAATGATGTATTAGAGGCTAGAGAAAGAATCAGAGATATATGTGTATACACTAAATTAATATATAGCACAGAATACAGTAAAGAAAGTGGCAATGAAATATATATTAAGCCAGAGAACCTTCAACTTACTGGAGCTTTTAAAATAAGGGGTGCAATAAATAAAGTTGGAAAGCTAAGTAATGAGAAAAAGAGAAAAAGGATTAATTTCAGCTTCTGCTGGGAACCATGCTCAAGGAGTCGCTTATGCTGCAAATAAGCTTGGAATTAAGGCAACCATTGTTATGCCTGAAACTACACCACTTATAAAGGTGCAAGCTACGAAAAATTATGGTGCTAGTGTTGTGCTAAAAGGGAATGTTTATGATGAAGCTTATGATGAAGCAAAAAGATTAGAAAAAGAAAAGGGATATACCTTTGTTCATCCCTTTAATGATGTAGATGTAATGGCAGGACAAGGAACCATAGCTTTAGAAATCATAGAAGAATTAAAGGATGTTGACGTTATAGTTGTGCCAATAGGTGGGGGAGGACTAATAAGCGGTATATCAGTAGCGGCTAAAACTATTAACCCTAATATAAAGATAATAGGAGTTCAGGCTGAGGGAGCGAATTCAATGAAGTTTTCCTTTGACAGTGGCAAACTAATCTTTGCAGAGAAAATAGATACAATTGCAGATGGAGCAGCTGTAAGAAAACCTGGAGACATTGCTTTTGAAGTAATAAAAAAGCATGTAGATGAGATTGTGACAGTAAGTGATAAAGAGATTATGGAAGCTGTATACATATTACTAGAAAAACACAAGCTTGTGGCAGAAACAACAGGTGCTATGTCACTTGCCGCATTAAAAAGATTGAATTTTAAGGGCAAAAAAGTTGTCTGTTTAATAAGTGGCGGTAACATTGATGTGGTAACAATGGCTGCACTTTTAAATAATGGATTAGTTTCAAGAGGGAGAATGTTTTGTTTTTCAGTAAAACTTCAAGATACACCAGGGCAACTTCTTGAAATAGCAAAAATTTTATCCGAGCAAGGTGCAAATGTAATAAAATTAGATCATAACCAGTTTAAAGCTATTGATAGATTGAAGCATGTAGTTTTAGAAGTAACTGTTGAAACAAACGGAAACGAGCACATAGAAAAGATTGTTAAAGCTTTAAATAAAAGCGGATATAATGTGGAAAGAGTCTATTAAGGCAGTTGTCAGATGCCAGGTACCAGAGAAGCAAGTGACAAGTGACAAGTGACAAGTGACAAGTGACAAGCTAAGTGAGTTAAAATCAGCATGGGGATTTAGATTATTCCTGTGCTGATTTTTTTATTTTGTAGAAGATACTAATATTGTTATTGTAATGTAGTTCAGGTTTAGATAAAGATAACTGATTTTAAGTAAAACTAATATTTATTTGACTATATACATTATATTGAAATAAATGATATAATTATCATATTAATTAAGTGGAAGTGAGTACACAGTTCTTGGAAAAGACGAAGTAAATAATAGGGGGTGTTGTATGAGTTACGATGTTTATACAGGTATGCTAAAAATGATGGATGAGTTTCAAGATATGAATTTTAATATTGACTTTAAATACAGTTATGATGATACAGCATCAAAAAAGTTGAAAGACAAATATCATATTAATGAAATAGCAGGCAAGGGTAATACATTAGCTAA
This sequence comes from uncultured Clostridiaceae bacterium, assembly GCA_963725425.1. Taxonomy (GTDB): domain Bacteria; phylum Bacillota; class Clostridia; order Clostridiales; family Clostridiaceae; genus Clostridium_I. The sequence goes on along the minus strand of CAVRYJ010000009.1, from coordinate 8,197 downwards.
AGCAATCAATATGCTGGAATGGTTATCAAATCATATATATCATGATGGAGAAAATGATAAACACATTACGAATAATGCTTTGGATTTATTGGCATATTCTTACGATGGCGGATTGGAACATGGTATCAATTGCCGTTCTTTATCTATAATATTAGCAGAATGTTACCTTGCTATTGGTTTAAAAGCCAGAGCAGTATATTTGATGCCTTTTTCACCATATGACCGTGATAATCATGTTGTTTGTGAAGTTTTTATTCCAGAAAACAATAAATGGATTATGCTTGACCCCACATACAATGGATACCTTATGGATGAAGATAATAACATATACAGTGTTTTAGAATTAAGGCATGCATTGGCAAATACAACTAAACTTAAGTTTAATGATAAATTTAACTATAACGGGGATTACCATATTGATTTTGAGGATATGAAAGCATATTATGCAAAGAATTTGTTTTACTTAAAATGTAGGGAAATTCATACCTATAATTCAGAACAATTTGATGACAATCGTATTATTATATTTGCACCTATAGGATATGATGTAAAAAAATCAATGCTTGCTAATATTAAGTATAGAATTAATGCCTCAGGTTATAGTAAATGGGTACAAAATTCAAAAAATTCAATTGAAAAAGATACCTTAATATATGCTGGTGAGATTGAATTAAGAGAAGCACCATTTTAGATGGAAAACATGGAAGGAATATATTGCCGTTACACAATAGAATGAGATAACTTTAATAGAATATATAGGTAAAAAAGTATGTGGGCTCATACCATACAATCACATCGGTGGCTTAATATTTTTCAATGAAATTATAAATGAGGCGCCACCATCTTCTTTATTTCTAGCAATTACGGTGCCACCATGTCTTTCAATAATGCTCTTTGTTATTGCCAGACCTAGTCCATGATTACCACCTTTACCTTTGTAAAATCTATCAAATACATGTGCTATGTCATCTTCATCAAAGCCAAACCCATCGTCACTTATTTCTATATTATCATTTAATAGAACAATAATCTCTTTATTACAATATCTAAGGCAATTTCCTAGAATATTTATTAGAGCTCTAACAAGTTTCTCATTATCTCCAATTATAAACGAATTTTCTTTTTTTTCATTAATAAATTTTATGGTTTTTCCATTTTTAACGGCTATTCCATTAACCTTTTTTATGCTACTTTTTATAAGATTTACAACATCTATACTCTCATTTTTAAAATCATCTTGCATTCCATCAATCTTAGATAAGTATAATAGGGCATTTACTAGTTCTGAAAGCCGTGTACTCTCCTCTATAATTATATCAATTGCCTTTTCTTCTTCATCTACAACGCCATATTTAATTCCTTCTGCATAACCTTGTATTGACATTAAAGGAGTTCGGAGTTCGTGTGAAGCATTTTGCAGAAAAGTTTTAATAGTATTGTCATATGCGGAGAGTTTCTGAGCCATAGAATTCATAGTATTAGCTAGTTCACCAATTTCATCATCATTATATTTTTCAAAATCAGTGTCATACTTTCTTTCACCTATTTTTTTAGCATATGCAATTAATTTATATATAGGATAAGATATTTTAGTGGATACATTATTTGAAATTATGGATGCAATTAATGCAGTAACCAATAGTATTAATAGTAACATCACAATAACTATATTAGTTAAATTGTTGCTTTGAGATAAATCCGAGAATACAACTAAACGCCTATTTATGCCGTCTTTTAATTTAATTGAAGAAATGATTATCTCATATTTTTTACTTGATATTGTTAAAAAAAATACAGAATTACTCTTTAAATTTAAATTCTTAGCTTTTTTCTACTTATAGAAGGAATTAGTTTATTCTTTATAAAGCTAGATTGACCTTTATTTTGTTGCGGAGAAATTATATTTTTATTTCCATCTAAAAGCACATAATTTATTGTAGAATAAGATTGAACTTGTTTTAATGAATTTTCAATTCTTAATGTGTTTCTAATAACTTGGACATCATTTATACTACTATTTCCAATATTATTTTTCAAATTTTCCGTAATAGATTTATTTAATAATTTATTTGCGGCAACAAGTTCTGCACTAGTCTCTTTTCTTATAAATATTTTAAAACATCCTATAAATACAATTAAGGTTAAAATAGCACAAATACTAATTATGATCATATGTGAGAAAAATATTCTTTTCTTTATGCTTTTTTTAGAGTTATCCATAAACATAATCCTTTCTTATTTTTCCTTGTCTGATATCATAAAACCAAATCCCCACAAAGTCTCTATTTTAAGCAATGCATTGGAATCTGAAAGCTTCTTTCTAATCCTTTTTATCATATCATCTGTGGCTCTAGTATCAACCTCGCTGTCAAATCCCCATAACTTATTTAATAATTCGTCCCTACCTATACCTTTATTAGCATTATGTGCTAAATATAAAAGTAAATTAAACTCCATGGGAGTTAATTTTAAGTTTTCTCCATTGCATAAAGCGTATTTTCCATCAACATAAATAGTTATATCCAAAATAGATATAATATTTTTATCTATCTTTAATTCTTTATCCATATCTATACGTCTGAATATACCTTTCACTCTTAGAACCAACTCTACAGGACTAAAAGGCTTTGTCATATAATCGTCACTACCAAGCATAAGTCCCGATATTTTATCCGATTCACTATCTTTTGCTGAAATAATAATTATGGGAACATTACTATTTTTCCTTATTTCTGAACATAAGGCAAGTCCATCAAGTTTAGGCATCATTACATCTAAAATAAGCATATCTGATGCTCTATCTTTAAATGACATTAGTAAAGCTTCTCCGTCAGAAAAAGTAACAACTTCATATCCTTCTTTAACTAAAAACATCTTTATTATATCCTGTATTTTAATTTCATCATCCGCAATATATATAAGTTTTTTTTCCATGAAACAGCCTCCAGTATTTTGTTAGTTTGATTATAACATAGCCTTATAAGTTTATCCTATGCAGTACAGATTTCTGCCACAATTTTGCCACAATATATCGTGGACTTATCCTAAGTTTAAATGCTAAAATTAGTGCATAAACAAAATTAACTTATGGAGGGATAATATTATGATAAAAAAAATTATGCCATTGGCATTAGTTGTAGCAATGCTCGTACCAACTATGGTAAGTGCTCAGGCATTAACAACTCAAACAAAACCAACTACAGTAAGTGCTCAGGCAGTGGCATCAACTGGAACGAAATCAGCTAGAGCACCTTATGCAAGTGAAATAAAAGCACAAAGAGCAACAATTAAGGCTAACAGGGCTACAAATAAAGCAATTAGAACTACTATTAAAGGAAAACAGGCACAAGTAAAAAAATTAATAGCACAAGATAAGGCTAACAAAACTTTAAAGGCTAAAAAAGATGCTTTAACAGCTCAGCGTGCTATTATAAAAGGGGATAATGATTCATTAAAAGGTATTAATACAAATTTAAAGGCTGCATGGAATACTGTTCAAACTGATGAAACCAATAAAAATTATCCAAATTTGGTAACAGATCTTCGAAAAATACCTGCACTACAAACAAGTAAAACACCAGTGCTACAAAAAATAAGTTCTGATCTAGATACATTAATAAGTTTGTTAAATAGCTAAAAAAGGGGATTTTATATCTCCTTTTTTTATGCTGATTTTTATTTCTAGTATATATTGAAAATAATGTTATAATTAGTATACAAATTACACATAATTCATCAGGCACTTGTAAAATATTATGGTACTGGTTGGAGGGTTAAAATGAAGAAAGCAATTGTTTTAAGTTTCATAGTGATGTGCATAGATCTTATTTTAAGCATTATATTTAAAAGTTGGGTGATAACTATAAAATTCTGCGGAATCATTGGATTAATATGTTTTGTTATAGCAGGAATACTAAGCAATGTTTTTATTAGTGGAGATAGGATTAGGGGGAATCTTTCCATTGAGACAAAGGAAGATAAGATTGAAAAAAATAAGATCACTAATTTTGCTATTATTATAGGGGTACCTAATGTTATTTTGGCTGTTGCTATTTATTTCATAACAAATAATTAAAGGATTTAATAGATTCTTTTATAAAGTTCCTTTGGGTTCATATTGTTTTCCTTAGCCATATGGTTCCAACCAGCATTTCCAGCAGATTTAAATATAAACTTAGGCATCTTTGCATTGGTAAGTATATTATCTACCTGGTCCTTAGAGTTATTTTCAATATCTTTTTTTAGAGCTAAGAAGAATTATATACAGGTTTTTTCATACGAGAATTTAGAGGCATGCTTTTAGATCCCTTCATAAATTCGCCATCACCTATGCCAACACCAAAACGCCAATTAAAGTTTATTCGCTTGCAATAATTCTTAAAAATATTAATTGCTGTTTTATTTTGAGTACCTTCTATGAAGCCACGATTCACAAGGCAGTACATATCTATTGATATATTATTTTTCTCTTTAATAAAATCTTCAAAAGTAGCCATGAACTGGAGCATAGTGCTTGGAAGACAATCTGCATATAAAGGCGAAACAAAAATAACTTTATCACAAGACAGAATTTCATTTAATAAATTTTTATCTTGGATTAGATTGCTTATATAATATTCTTTTGTATTAACATCATCATTTAGCAATTTAATTAATTCATTTATTAGATAGCTAGAAGTACCTTTGCCTTTTCTTGGACTTCCGTTTATAATACATAAATTATTCATAAAATACCCCCTATAAATTCTCTAATATTATCTTAGATTCTGATACGCTTTTAATTATATAGGCCTTATAGTCAGAAATACATCAATTAATAGCATTACCGTGTATTAACTCTTTAAAATGTTTCTTCTCATCAGGAGTAACATCTTCGCCATATCCTAACAATAAATCTAAGAGGTTTATCATACCATGGAGTATGATGAAGCTCACCATTAACAGTTTGAAAAAAGGTAATAAAAAATTCCTATGGATTTATCTATAATATTTTTCACATAAGACGTGTAGCAACCATATTTTATTTCAGTGATAATTACAAAGGTGCCACCTTCTGGAGTACTTTTAGGCATTTTAGTATAAGAATCTTCAATGATGCATCTACCAGGAGTTTTGACCCAACAATTAGAGCAACCTAAACATCCTTTAATATTATTTATTTCTTTTGAAAGTATTTTAGAGTTAGGTGGTACTAACGGGATGATTTTCTTTGAATCTTTTACATTCAAAATCGTGAATTAATGACATAAAAATTCTCTAAAATTTGCTCTTTTAACAAGGTCTGATTGTGGGTTAGTTATCGAAGGAAATAAACCTAAAAGTAGAGAATATCCTATTTTAATATTTTTGAAAATTGTGCACTTGATTTTTTTAAAAGTATAAATGTGAAAAAAAGAAGAATATGTTCAAGATATAATTGCTATGTGGTCAATGGTACATGGACTTGCAACTATGTTATCATATAAGACATTTTCATATGAGGGAAGCTATATTAAGTTAGTTGAAAAGATACTACGTAAAAATCTCAAATTTTAAAAGGACTGTAAAAAGTTCAGCAGCCCTTTTATCTTATTTAACTAATGATATTATTTCTTCAGTGGTTCTTCTTTTACCCATTCCGGAAATATGTTTTTACAAACAAATTCATGTTCTCCTTGAGTAGAGGCAGTCATATTTTCATGATGTTTTATCTCCTATCACTCTATTTTTGTCGATTAAAATTAATTTTTGAACACTTTTGTATAAACCAAATTGCGATTAAAAGCAACAAACCACTTGTAATAAAAAACACATATTCGATGCCAACAGTGCTGCTTTGTCCTCCAATAACAGAGCCAGAAAAAGTTCCCAGGTAAAATGCAGACATATTAAACCCAAATATTCTACCTGTAAGATTCTTTGGTGTTTTTTTTTTTATCAGAGTATTATTGATGGTGTAAGCCCTGCTGTAGCAAAGCCAAGTAAAAATCGGAATCCCATTAACTGCCATGGATTCTCTGCGAAGGCCTGAGGTATAAATACAATGCCTGCCACAATAAGTGCTATGAGCATAACCTTTTCAGATCCAATTTTATCTGACAATTTTCCAAGTCTTGGAGCTGCTATTATACTTGCAAGTCCAGAAGCTGAAAATGCCAGGCCAGAAATAAGAGCAATATGAGAAGAATTAGTTGATATCTGAGTTATATATACAGTTATTATAGGCTCAATGGAATAATATGCAAGCTGAAGTACAAATGATGTTACAAACATAGTTACAATAAGACTAGGGTAAGGGAATTGGTTCCATACTTCTTTAATGCTTAAAACCTTTTTCACTTGTGGTACAAATCTTTCTTTAACAAATAGCAATGTTGTAATGAACACAACTAGCATTAATGCGCCAGTTAGGAAAAATGTAAATTGTAATCCTAGAAATTCATCCAAGAATCCACCAAGTGATGGTCCAATGGGTAGTCCTGTAACAGATGCTGTTGAAACCTCCAAGAGCCCATCCAGCATGCTTTTCTTCCGTTTGAGTTGCGATGAATATAATACAAGCTGTAGTATACCCAGTTATAACTCCCTGAAGGGTTCGGAGGCGAATAAGTCATAGACATTTTGTGCAAAACCCATGCTTCCAATTACAAGAGCCATTCCAAGGCTTGCCCTCAGGAGCATAGGTTTTCTTCAAACTTGTCTGCTGCAGCGCCCCATATTGGCGAAAAAATAGCTGATACAATAAATGTGATGCCAAAAAGCAATCCCTGATATTTGTTCAATTGCACTGGTATTATGCACCCCTAACTGTCTTATATATAGAGGCATAATAGGTGCTATTTGACTCATTCCAAGGCCTGTAACAAATGTTCCAAACCAACAGACAATTAAATTTCTTTTCCATATTTTCATTAATATATTACCTCCTTAAAATACTAAAATTTCACACATTTGTCACTTAGAAAATCAGTGCAAATATTTCTATATATATTGATTATTTTTTATACTTGAAATAAAACTTAATATTAATAATCTAAAACTTTCTTCTAAATCAGCAGGACCTTTAAAAAAACCGTCATTTTCAAGAGAGACAAAGCCGTGTATAATGCTTCTAAATCCACGTGTTATATGAATTTCTTCCTCTTTACTATAGTTGTTATACGGTTCTAATATTTTGTTCATAATTCCAGTTATGCCTCCAGACTGTTTAATCTCGCCCTTATCGAGTTTAGGTGCTTTCATTAGGGCTTTATACAATTCAGGATTGCCCTTGACAAATTTTCTATAGGCATAAGCAACAGCTTCCATAGCATCTTCTTTTGATATACCTATTGCAGAATTTCTAAGACATTCTCCTAGTCTTCCCATGCCAAAATCCACAAGTCCAGCATATAAATCATTTAGTCCATCTAAATGGTTATATAATGAAGGAGTTTTTATTCCCAGTTTATCAGCCAATTTATTAAGGGTTAAATTGTTTAATCCAGTTTCTTCAATTAACTCAGCAGCAGAGGTTATTATTTTATCTCTATTTAACATATTTTTATATCTCCTTTGTTCAGATACTTTATTGAATGTATAAACTAATATACTTATATAATAAACTAATATAATTAGTTTGTCAATAAAGCTGATTAGCTAAAGAAGGCAAGAGATTTGTGTAAACAAATCTACTTGCCTTCAATTCTAATTGACTTTTCTGCGCCAGCAGAAAAATCTTCATTAACTTTTAACTCTTAACTATTTTCTAACCTGTCCGTTTCCATACACAATATATTTAGTAGTTGTAAGTTCATTTAGTCCCATCGGTCCTCTTGCATGAAGCTTTTGAGTACTTATTCCTATCTCAGCGCCAAAACCAAATTGTCCTCCATCAGTAAACCTTGTAGAAGCATTTACGTAAACCGTAGAGGCATCAACTTCTTTAAGAAAACGCTGTGAATTAGAATAATTATTTGTTATTATGGCTTCTGAATGTTTAGTACCGTATTTATAAATATGATCCATAGCTACGTCTAAAGAATCAACAACTCTTATAGCGATAATTAAATCTAAAAACTCAGTTTCATAATCGCTCTCAACTACTGGAATAATATTTGGTATAAGTTTTTGAGTTTCAACGCAGCCTCTTATTTCAACTCCAAGATTCTTAAGAGTCTCTCCTAAATGAGGCAGAAAGCTTTTGCAATATCCTTGTGAACAAGGAGAGTTTCCATGG
>CAVRYJ010000008.1:0-17165 GCA_963725425.1 uncultured Clostridiaceae bacterium | reverse complement strand
CCTACCATCGCAGGGGTATTGGGCATGCTTCTTATGAGTTTCATTTCTTTGCCAAAATAACCTTCTATTGTTTCACAGCTCACTCCTGCAGCAATAGAAACAATAATTGTACTCTGTCTTACGGATGTTTTTATTTTATCTATTACGTGCATATATTTGTTTGGCTTAACTGAAAGTATCAATATATCTGCAAATTCAGCCACCTTAAGATTGTCATTAGTAGTTATTACATTGAACTTTTCCTTTATGTACTGTAATGACGGATTGGATGGATTACTCACCATTATCCTCTGTGGCGCATATAGTTTCGATGTAACTATACCCCCAATCATTGCTTTTGCCATATTTCCGCATCCTATAAACCCCTAAAATTTTTCGCCATTTTCTACCTCCAAATTTCTTTTTAATTAATTGTTCAATATTCTTAATTTATTGAAAAGTTTCTTATCACTATGATATAATTAATTCAATTATATCATAGTGATTTTTATATTTTACATGCAATTTAAAATTTAATTTACGAGAGGAAAAAGCTAGTTTGCTTTTGAAGGTTTATATATGAAAACAAGAGAAACACATTTAGAAAATGCAAAAACAATAGTTGTAAAGGTTGGTACATCAACCTTAACTCATGAGAGTGGTCTATTAAACTTCGATAGAATAGAAAAACTAGTACGACAATTATCTGATCTTCATAACCAAGGAAAAAATGTAATTTTAGTAACCTCTGGTGCTATTGGAGTTGGTGCTAATAAACTAGGGCTAAAATTAAAGCCACAAACAATTCCAGAAAAACAAGCAGCTGCAGCCATAGGTCAAGGAATACTACTTCACATTTACGAGAAATTTTTTTCTGAATATGGTCAAATTATTGCGCAAATACTACTAACAAAAGATGACATAACAAATAAAGCTAGATATAACAATGCAGTAAACTCTTTTAAGGAACTTTTAAGACATGGGGTAATCCCCATAGTAAATGAAAATGATGCAATCGCCGTTCATGAAATAAAAGTTGGGGATAATGATACTCTTTCTGCACTTGTTTCAACTATAGTAAATGCAGATCTTCTTATACTACTTTCAGATATTGACGGTTTATATGATTCAGATCCAAAGATAAATAGAAGTGCAAAACTTTTGACCTATATACCTGAAATTACAAAAAAAGTAGAAAGTTGTGCAGGTATATCTAAATCAAAACTTGGAACCTGTGGTGCTGGGAATGTCCACCAAACTAAAAGCAGCTAAGATTGCGGTGGACAACGGTGTATCTATGATAATTGCAAATGGATCTAATGATACTATTATAAAAGACATACTATCAAATAAAGAAATTGGCACCCTGTTTTTAGGGAAAAATAGTAAGGGAGGTGAACTTTAGTTAGCTTTAATACGCTGACTAAACTACAAATGGATATTAAAGAATATATTACCACTAAAGCTAAAAATGCTAAATTGGCAGCTAGAACTCTTGCTACCTGTAGCACAAACACCAAAAACAAAGCACTTATAAATATGGCTGAGGCTCTAGACGTCTAATATAGACTCCATTTTAATGAAAAATAAAAAAGATATAGATAATGCAAAAAAAGATGGTAAAAACAAAGCCTTTATAGATACACTAACCTTAAATACTGACAGAATAAAATCAATGGCAGATGGTCTTATAGATGTGTCAGTTCTTCCTGATCCAATAGGAGAAGGCGTGAAAATGTGGAACACCGTAGATGAACTGACTATTGATAAAATAAAAGTTCCTCTAGGTACAATAGGCATCATTTATGAGGCAAGACCAAACGTAACCGTGGATGCTGCTGCTATATGTATAAGAAGTGGTAATTCCGTTATTTTAAGAGGTGGAAGTGAAGCTATAAACTCCAATTTAGAAATATACAACACAATATATAAAGCTGCAATAAGTTCAGGATTACCAAAAGGCTGCATTGAATTTGTAGATAATACAGATAGGGAAGTAGTAAATATCTTAATGAAGCTAAACCAATACGTGGATGTTTTAATTCCAAGAGGTGGTGCTAGTTTAATTAAAAATGTAGTTAATAACTCAACCGTACCAGTAATTGAGACTGGTGTTGGTAACTGTCATGTTTATGTAGACAAGGATGCTGATACCACAATGGCTGAAAATATAGTAATCAATGCTTATAAAACACAAAGGCCAGCTGTACTTAACGCCATGGGAAACTCTCCTTGTTCACAAGGATATTGCAAAAAGCTTTCTGCCTCATTTAGGAGATACTTGAAGAATCTTGGAGTTGAAATAAGAGGCTGCGTTGAAACTCAAAAACTTATACCAAATATTATTCCAGTAGTTGAGAGCGATTATGAAACTGAGTTTTTAGATTTAATTATCGCTATAAGAGTTGTTGATTCTTTAGACGTAGCTATGGATCATATTTATAAATACGGTACTAAACATTCAGAAGCCATAATAACAAATAATTATTCTAATTCACAGCGTTTTCTTAAAGAAGTTGATGCCTCTACGGTTTACGTAAATGCTTCTACAAGGTTTACTGATGGAGGACAATTTGGTTTTGGCGCTGAGATAGGAATAAGTACTCAAAAGCTTCATGCAAGAGGACCGATGGGACTAAATGAACTTACAACTACTAAATATATTGTGTATGGAAACGGACAGGTTAGAAAATAGTTAAGAGTTAAAAGTTAATGAAGATTTTTCTGCTGGCGCAGAAAAGTCAATTAGAATTGAAGGCAAGTAGATTTGTTTACACAAATCTCTTGCCTTCTTTAGCTAATCAGCTTTATTGACAAACTAATTATATTAGTTTATTATATAAGTATATTAGTTTATACATTCAATAAAGTATCTGAACAAAGGAGATATAAAAATATGTTAAATAGAGATAAAATAATAACCTCTGCTGCTGAGTTAATTGAAGAAACTGGATTAAACAATTTAACCCTTAATAAATTGGCTGATAAACTGGGAATAAAAACTCCTTCATTATATAACCATTTAGATGGACTAAATGATTTATATGCTGGACTTGTGGATTTTGGCATGGGAAGACTAGGAGAATGTCTTAGAAATTCTGCAATAGGTATATCAAAAGAAGATGCTATGGAAGCTGTTGCTTATGCCTATAGAAAATTTGTCAAGGGCAATCCTGAATTGTATAAAGCCCTAATGAAAGCACCTAAACTCGATAAGGGCGAGATTAAACAGTCTGGAGGCATAACTGGAATTATGAACAAAATATTAGAACCGTATAACAACTATAGTAAAGAGGAAGAAATTCATATAACACGTGGATTTAGAAGCATTATACACGGCTTTGTCTCTCTTGAAAATGACGGTTTTTTTAAAGGCTGCTATTTAGAAGAAAGTTTTAGATTATTAATATTAAGTTTTATTTCAAGTATAAAAAATAATCAATATATATAGAAATATTTGCACTGATTTTCTAAGTGACAAATGTGTGAAATTTTAGTATTTTAAGGAGGTAATATATTAATGAAAATATGGAAAAGAAATTTAATTGTCTGTTGGTTTGGAACATTTGTTACAGGCCTTGGAATGAGTCAAATAGCACCTATTATGCCTCTATATATAAAACAGTTAGGGGTGCATAATACCAGTGCAATTGAACAAATATCAGGGATTGCTTTTGGCATCACATTTATTGTATCAGCTATTTTTTCGCCAATATGGGGCGCCGCAGCAGACAAGTTTGGAAGAAAACCTATGCTCCTGAGGGCAAGCCTTGGAATGGCTCTTGTAATTGGAAGCATGGGTTTTGCACAAAATGTCTATGAACTTATTGGCCTCCGAACCCTTCAGGGAGTTATAACTGGGTATACTACAGCTTGTATTATACTCATCGCAACTCAAACGGAAGAAAAGCATGCTGGATGGGCTCTTGGAGTACTTTCAACAGCATCTGTTACAGGACTACTCATTGGACCATCACTTGGTGGATTCTTGGATGAATTTCTAGGATTACAATTTACATTTTTCCTAACTGGCGCATTAATGCTAGTTGTGTTCATTACAACATTGCTATTTGTTAAAGAAAAATTTGTACCACAAGTGAAAAAGGTTTTAAGCATTAAAGAAGTATGGGAGCAATTACCTTACCCTAGTCTTATTGTAACTATGTTTGTAACATCATTTGTACTTCAGCTTGCATATTATTCCATTGAGCCTATAATAACTGTATATATAACTCAGATATCAACTAATTCTTCTCATATTGCTCTTATTTCTGGCCTGGCATTTTCAGCTTCTGGACTTGCAAGTATAATAGCAGCTCCAAGACTTGGAAAATTGTCAGATAAAATTGGATCTGAAAAGGTTATGCTTATAGCACTTATTGTGGCAGGCATTGTATTTATACCTCAGGCCTTCGCAGAGAATCCATGGCAGTTAATGGGATTGCGATTTTTACTTGGCTTTGCTACAGCAGGGCTTGCACCATCAATTAATACTCTGATAAAAAAAATAACACCAAAGAATCTTACAGGTAGAATATTTGGGTTTAATATGTCTGCATTTTACCTGGGAACTTTTTCTGGCTCTGTTATTGGAGGACAAATAGCAGCACGTCTTGGCATCAAATATGTGTTTTTTATTACAAGTGGTTTGTTGCTTTTAAACGCAATTTGGGTTTATACAAAAGTGTTCAAAAAATTAATTTTAATCGACAAAAATAGAGTGATAGGAGATAAAACATCATGAAAATATGACTGCCTCTACTCAAGGAGAACATGAATTTGTTTGTAAAAACATATTTCCGAGAATGGGTAAAATAAGAACCACCGAAGAAATAATATCATTAGTTAAATAGATAAAAGGGCTGCTGAAATTTTTAGCAGTCCTTTTAAAATTTGAGATTTTTACGTAGTATCTTTTCAACTAACTTAATATAGTTTCCCTCATATGAAAATGTCTTATATGATAACATAGTTGAAAGTCCATGTACCATTGACCACATAGCAATTATATCTTGAACATATTCTTCTTTTTTCACATTTATACTTTAAAAAAATCAAGTGCACAATTTTCAAAAATATTAAAAGTAGGATATTCTCTACTTTTAGGTTTATTTCCTTCTATAACTACGCCACAATCAGACCTTGTTAAAAAAGCAAATTTTAGAGAATTTTTATGTTATTAATTCACGATTTGAATGTAAAAGATTCAAAGAAAATCATCCCGTTAGTACCACCTAACTCTAAAATACTTTCAAAAGAAATAAATAATATTAAAGGATGTTTAGGTTGCTTTAATTGTTGGGTCAAAACTCCTGGTAGATGCATTATTGAAGATTCTTATACTAAAATGCCTAAATATATTTTAGAAGGTGGCACCTTTGTAATTATCACTGAAATAAAATATGGTTGCTACACGTCTTATGTGAAAAATATTATAGATAGATCCATAGGAATTTTATTACCTTTTTTTCAAACTGTTAATGGTGAGCTTCATCATACTCCACGGTATGATAAACCTCTTAAATTTATTGTTATAGGATATGGCGAAGATGTTACTCCTGATGAAGAAGAAACATTTAAAGAGTTAGTACGCGGTAATGCTATTAATTTATGTATTCCTGACTATAAGGCCTATATAATTAAAAGCGTATCAGAATCTAAGATAATATTAGAGAATTTATAGGGGGTATTTTATGAATAATTTATGTATTATAAACGGAAGTCCAAGAAAAGGCAAAGGTACTTCTAGCTATCTAATAAATGAATTAATTAAATTGCTAAATGATGATGTTAATACAAAAGAATATTATATAAGCAATCTAATCAAGATAAAAATTTATTAAATGAAATTCTGTCTTGTGATAAAGTTATTTTTGTTTCGCCTTTATATGCAGATTGTCTTCCAAGCACTATGCTCCAGTTCATGGCTACTTTTGAAGATTTTATTAAAGAGAAAAATAATATATCAATAGATATGTACTGCCTTGTGAATTGTGGCTTCATAGAAGGTACTCAAAATAAAACAGCAATTAATATTTTTAAGAATTATTGCAAGCGAATAAACTTTAATTGGCGTTTTGGTGTTGGCATAGGTGATGGCGAATTTATGAAGGGATCTAAAAGCATGCCTCTAAATTCTCGTATGAAAAAACCTGTATATAATTCTTTCTTAGCTCTAAAAAAAGATATTGAAAATAACTCTAAGGACCAGGTAGATAATATACTTACCAATGCAAAGATGCCTAAGTTTATATTTAAATCTGCTGGAAATGCTGGTTGGAACCATATGGCTAAGGAAAACAATATGAACCCAAAGGAACTTTATAAAAGAATCTATTAAATCCTTTAATTATTTGTTATGAAATAAATAGCAACAGCCAAAATAACATTAGGTACCCCTATAATAATAGCAAAATTAGTGATCTTATTTTTTTCAATCTTATCTTCCTTTGTCTCAATGGAAAGATTCCCCCTAATCCTATCTCCACTAATAAAAACATTGCTTAGTATTCCTGCTATAACAAAACATATTAATCCAATGATTCCGCAGAATTTTATAGTTATCACCCAACTTTTAAATATAATGCTTAAAATAAGATCTATGCACATCACTATGAAACTTAAAACAATTGCTTTCTTCATTTTAACCCTCCAACCAGTACCATAATATTTTACAAGTGCCTGATGAATTATGTGTAATTTGTATACTAATTATAACATTATTTTCAATATATACTAGAAATAAAAATCAGCATAAAAAAAGGAGATATAAAATCCCCTTTTTTAGCTATTTAACAAACTTATTAATGTATCTAGATCAGAACTTATTTTTTGTAGCACTGGTGTTTTACTTGTTTGTAGTGCAGGTATTTTTTGAAGATCTGTTACCAAATTTGGATAATTTTTATTGGTTTCATCAGTTTGAACAGTATTCCATGCAGCCTTTAAATTTGTATTAATACCTTTTAATGAATCATTATCCCCTTTTATAATAGCACGCTGAGCTGTTAAAGCATCTTTTTTAGCCTTTAAAGTTTTGTTAGCCTTATCTTGTGCTATTAATTTTTTTACTTGTGCCTGTTTTCCTTTAATAGTAGTTCTAATTGCTTTATTTGTAGCCCTGTTAGCCTTAATTGTTGCTCTTTGTGCTTTTATTTCACTTGCATAAGGTGCTCTAGCTGATTTCGTTCCAGTTGATGCCACTGCCTGAGCACTTACTGTAGTTGGTTTTGTTTGAGTTGTTAATGCCTGAGCACTTACCATAGTTGGTACGAGCATTGCTACAACTAATGCCAATGGCATAATTTTTTTTATCATAATATTATCCCTCCATAAGTTAATTTTGTTTATGCATATTTTTAGCATTTAAACTTAGGATAAGTCCACGATATATTGTGGCAAAATTGTGGCAGAAATCTGTACTGCATAGGATAAACTTATAAGGCTATGTTATAATCAAACTAACAAAATACTGGAGGCTGTTTCATGGAAAAAAAACTTATATATATTGCGGATGATGAAATTAAAATACAGGATATAATAAAGATGTTTTTAGTTAAAGAAGGATATGAAGTTGTTACTTTTTCTGACGGAGAAGCTTTACTAATGTCATTTAAAGATAGAGCATCAGATATGCTTATTTTAGATGTAATGATGCCTAAACTTGATGGACTTGCCTTATGTTCAGAAATAAGGAAAAATAGTAATGTTCCCATAATTATTATTTCAGCAAAAGATAGTGAATCGGATAAAATATCGGGACTTATGCTTGGTAGTGACGATTATATGACAAAGCCTTTTAGTCCTGTAGAGTTGGTTCTAAGAGTGAAAGGTATATTCAGACGTATAGATATGGATAAAGAATTAAAGATAGATAAAAATATTATATCTATTTTGGATATAACTATTTATGTTGATGGAAAATACGCTTTATGCAATGGAGAAAACTTAAAATTAACTCCCATGGAGTTTAATTTACTTTTATATTTAGCACATAATGCTAATAAAGGTATAGGTAGGGACGAATTATTAAATAAGTTATGGGGATTTGACAGCGAGGTTGATACTAGAGCCACAGATGATATGATAAAAAGGATTAGAAAGAAGCTTTCAGATTCCAATGCATTGCTTAAAATAGAGACTTTGTGGGGATTTGGTTTTATGATATCAGACAAGGAAAAATAAGAAAGGATTATGTTTATGGATAACTCTAAAAAAAGCATAAAGAAAAGAATATTTTTCTCACATATGATCATAATTAGTATTTGTGCTATTTTAACCTTAATTGTATTTATAGGATGTTTTAAAATATTTATAAGAAAAGAGACTAGTGCAGAACTTGTTGCCGCAAATAAATTATTAAATAAATCTATTACGGAAAATTTGAAAAATAATATTGGAAATAGTAGTATAAATGATGTCCAAGTTATTAGAAACACATTAAGAATTGAAAATTCATTAAAACAAGTTCAATCTTATTCTACAATAAATTATGTGCTTTTAGATGGAAATAAAAATATAATTTCTCCGCAACAAAATAAAGGTCAATCTAGCTTTATAAAGAATAAACTAATTCCTTCTATAAAGTAGAAAAAAGCTTAAGAATTTAAATTTAAAGAGTAATTCTGTATTTTTTTTAACAATATCAAGTAAAAAATATGAGATAATCATTTCTTCAATTAAATTAAAAGACGGCATAAATAGGCGTTTAGTTGTATTCTCGGATTTATCTCAAAGCAACAATTTAACTAATATAGTTATTGTGATGTTACTATTAATACTATTGGTTACTGCATTAATTGCATCCATAATTTCAAATAATGTATCCACTAAAATATCTTATCCTATATATAAATTAATTGCATATGCTAAAAAAATAGGTGAAAGAAAGTATGACACTGATTTTGAAAAATATAATGATGATGAAATTGGTGAACTAGCTAATACTATGAATTCTATGGCTCAGAAACTCTCCGCATATGACAATACTATTAAAACTTTTCTGCAAAATGCTTCACACGAACTCCGAACTCCTTTAATGTCAATACAAGGTTATGCAGAAGGAATTAAATATGGCGTTGTAGATGAAGAAGAAAAGGCAATTGATATAATTATAGAGGAGAGTACACGGCTTTCAGAACTAGTAAATGCCCTATTATACTTATCTAAGATTGTATGGAATGCAAGATGATTTTAAAAATGAGAGTATAGATGTTGTAAATCTTATAAAAAGTAGCATAAAAAAGGTTAATGGAATAGCCGTTAAAAATGGAAAAACCATAAAATTTATTAATGAAAAAAAGAAAATTCGTTTATAATTGGAGATAATGAGAGACTTGTTAGAGCTCTAATAAATATTCTAGGAAATTGCCTTAGATATTGTAATAAAGAGATTATTGTTCTATTAAATGATAATATAGAAATAAGTGACGATGGGTTTGGCTTTGATGAAGATGACATAGCACATGTATTTGATAGATTTTACAAAGGTAAAGGTGGTAATCATGGACTAGGTCTGGCAATAACAAAGAGCATTATTGAAAGACATGGTGGCACCGTAATTGCTAGAAATAAAAAAGAAGATGGTGGCGCCTCATTTATAATTTCATTGAAAAATATTAAGCCACCGATGTGATTGTATGGTATGAGCCCACATACTTTTTTACCTATATATTCTATTAAAGTTATCTCATTCTATTGTGTAACGGCAATATATTCCTTCCATGTTTTCCATCTAAAATGGTGCTTCTCTTAATTCAATCTCACCAGCATATATTAAGGTATCTTTTTCAATTGAATTTTTCGATTTTGTACCCATTTACTATAACCTGAGGCATTAATTCTATACTTAATATTAGCAAGCATTGATTTTTTTACATCATATCCTATAGGTGCAAATATAATAATACGATTGTCATCAAATTGTTCTGAATTATAGGTATGAATTTCCCTACATTTTAAGTAAAACAAATTCTTTGCATAATATGCTTTCATATCCTCAAAATCAATATGGTAATCCCCGTTATAGTTAAATTTATCATTAAACTTAAGTTTAGTTGTATTTGCCAATGCATGCCTTAATTCTAAAACACTGTATATGTTATTATCTTCATCCATAAGGTATCCATTGTATGTGGGGTCAAGCATAATCCATTTATTGTTTTCTGGAATAAAAACTTCACAAACAACATGATTATCACGGTCATATGGTGAAAAAGGCATCAAATATACTGCTCTGGCTTTTAAACCAATAGCAAGGTAACATTCTGCTAATATTATAGATAAAGAACGGCAATTGATACCATGTTCCAATCCGCCATCGTAAGAATATGCCAATAAATCCAAAGCATTATTCGTAATGTGTTTATCATTTTCTCCATCATGATATATATGATTTGATAACCATTCCAGCATATTGATTGCTTTAGCTAATGTATTACCCTTGCCTGCTATTTCATTAATATGATATTTGTCTTTCAACTTTTTTGATGCTGTATCATCATAACTGTATTTAAAGTCAATATTAAAATTCATATCTTGAAACTCATCCATCATTTTTAGCATACCTGTATAAACATCGTAACTCATACAACACCCCCTATTATTTACTTCGTCTTTTCCAAGAACTGTGTACTCACTTCCACTTAATTAATATGATAATTATATCATTTATTTCAATATAATGTATATAGTCAAATAAATATTAGTTTTACTTAAAATCAGTTATCTTTATCTAAACCTGAACTACATTACAATAACAATATTAGTATCTTCTACAAAATAAAAAAATCAGCACAGGAATAATCTAAATCCCCATGCCCATTTTAACTCACTTAGCTTGTCACTTGTCACTTGTCACTTGTCACTTGTCACTTGCTTCTCTGGTACCTGGCATCTGACAACTGCCTTAATAGACTCTTTCCACATTATATCCGCTTTTATTTAAAGCTTTAACAATCTTTTCTATGTGCTCGTTTCCGTTTGTTTCAACAGTTACTTCTAAAACTACATGCTTCAATCTATCAATAGCTTTAAACTGGTTATGATCTAATTTTATTACATTTGCACCTTGCTCGGATAAAATTTTTGCTATTTCAAGAAGTTGCCCTGGTGTATCTTGAAGTTTTACTGAAAAACAAAACATTCTCCCTCTTGAAACTAATCCATTATTTAAAAGTGCAGCCATTGTTACCACATCAATGTTACCGCCACTTATTAAACAGACAAGTTTTTTGCCCTTAAAATTCAATCTTTTTAATGCGGCAAGTGACATAGCACCTGTTGTTTCTGCCACAAGCTTGTGTTTTTCTAGTAATATGTATACAGCTTCCATAATCTCTTTATCACTTACTGTCACAATCTCATCTACATGCTTTTTTATTACTTCAAAAGCAATGTCTCCAGGTTTTCTTACAGCTGCTCCATCTGCAATTGTATCTATTTCTCTGCAAAGATTAGTTTGCCACTGTCAAAGGAAAACTTCATTGAATTCGCTCCCTCAGCCTGAACTCCTATTATCTTTATATTAGGGTTAATAGTTTTAGCCGCTACTGATATACCGCTTATTAGTCCTCCCCCACCTATTGGCACAACTATAACGTCAACATCCTTTAATTCTTCTATGATTTCTAAAGCTATGGTTCCTTGTCCTGCCATTACATCTACATCATTAAAGGGATGAACAAAGGTATATCCCTTTTCTTTTTCTAATCTTTTTGCTTCATCATAAGCTTCATCATAAACATTCCCTTTTAGCACAACACTAGCACCATAATTTTTCGTAGCTTGCACCTTTATAAGTGGTGTAGTTTTTGGCATAACAATGGTTGCCTTAATTCCAAGCTTATTTGCAGCATAAGCGACTCCTTGAGCATGGTTCCCAGCAGAAGCTGAAATTAATCCTTTTTCTCTTTTCTCATTACTTAGCTTTCCAACTTTATTTATTGCACCCCTTATTTTAAAAGCTCCAGTAAGTTGAAGGTTCTCTGGCTTAATATATATTTCATTGCCACTTTCTTTACTGTATTCTGTGCTATATATTAATTTAGTGTATACACATATATCTCTGATTCTTTTTTCTCTAGCCTCTAATACATCATTTAATGTTAAATACTCTTCTTCTGATCTCTCTGCCAAATTTTTATTCATAGTTTTAACCGCCCCTTTTAATTATTTATAAATAAAAAAATCCTCCGCACTTATAAACATAATTTTCTATGTTTATAAGGACGAAAGATTAAAATTCCGTGATACCACCTTATTTGCAATTAGATATACTAATTTGCCACTCATTTTTAGGGTCAAGCTCTTGTAAACCCTAACTATATATCGCTAGTAACCGTCCTTGTTTACTTGAAAGTCTTTCTACTTGGAAGCTCCGGAGTGGTTTTCCATATTCACATTAACGCCGACTTTCACCAAATGTTAGCTCTCTAAAGTTAATGACTAGAATATTTTTTCTCCATCTTTGCTTATTGTTTATTGATTTATCCACTGGCATGCCCAATCAGTAAGATTAACCCCTTTATTCTAGGATCTACTCTTATTTAGCTATGCTTTTATTTGCTTAACTTTTATAAAAGTATATTACTCAAACTAAAGATTGTCAAGATAAAATTCATAAGAGAATAAACTTCCCCACAGGTGTTCACAATATTTAATACACACCAGTGGATAACTTTATACATATTAGAATTCTGAGCTTCCAGTAGTCCTAGGGAATGGAATCACATCTCTTATATTTGCCATTCCTGTGATATACATTATTATTCTCTCAAATCCTAGACCAAAGCCTGCATGTTTTGTCTCGCCGTATTTTCTAAGTTCTAAATACCACCAGTAGTCTTCTTTCTTAAGTCCCAGTTCTTCCATACGCTTTTCTAAAACGTCAATTCGCTCTTCCCTTTGACTTCCACCGATTATTTCTCCCACTCCTGGCACTAGTAAATCTGCTGCTGCAACGGTTTTACCATCTTCATTCATCCTCATATAAAATGCCTTTATATCCTTTGGATAATCTGTTACAAACAGCGGCTTTTTATATACCTTCTCAGTTAAGTATCTTTCATGTTCGTTTGAAGATCAATTCCCCATTCAACGGGATAATCAAATTTTTCGCCACATTTTTCAAGTACATCCACAGCTTCAGTATAACTTATTCTACCAAAGTCAGAGTTTACTACATTATTTAATCTTTCAAGCAACCCCTTATCAATAAAACTATTAAAGAAAGCCATTTCTTCAGGTGCATTTTCTAATACGTAAGTTATTACGTATTTTACCATTTCTTCTGCAAGGTCCATGTCATCATCAAGATCTGCAAAAGTTATTTCTGGTTCTATCATCCAAAATTCTGCAGCATGTCTTGCTGTGTTGGAATCCTCTGCTCTAAATGTAGGTCCAAAAGTGTATACATTTCTAAAAGCCAACGCAAAAGCTTCGGCTGAAAGCTGGCCACTAACTGTAAGATTTGCCTCTTTTCCAAAAAATCTTTTTTATAATTGATTTTTCCTTCTTCATCTCTAGCACATTATTTAGGTCTAAGGTTGTAAGTTTTAAACATTTCTCCTGCACCTTCACAGTCACTACCTGTAATTATAGGAGTATGGGTATATACAAAGTCCCTTTCCTGAAAAAATTTATGTATAGCAAAGGCTGCTATTGAACGAACTCTAAATACCGCAGAAAAAGTGTTACTTCTTGGTCTTAGATGAGCGATAGATCTTAAATATTCAAAACTGTATCTTTTCTTTTGAAGGGGATAATCTACATTTGAATTTCCTTCGATAACAATCTTTTTTGCATGAATTTCAAAAGGTTGTTTTGTGTTTGGGGTTAGTGTGACAACTCCTTTTATTTAAAGAAGAACTTATAGTTATTTTTGATATTTCTTTAAAATTTTCAAGTTCCTTTTCAAATACAACTTGAACGTTTTTGAAAAAGCTCCCATCATTTATCTCAATAAACCCGAAAGCAATAGAAGTTTATAGTCCTAACCCAACCCGATATTTTTACTTCTTTACCCTAAAACTTTTAGTTTCTCTATATAATTTCCTTATGAGTATACAATGGTACATGACATTATTCCTCCTGTTACATCTAATTTTAAATAAAGTTATAAATATATATGAAACCTTAATTTTATATGCTAATCGTTGTAATGTGCAAATTTCCATAGTATCTCTTAAGCATTTACTAATTTTAAACGGTATTTCACGAAAATTATAATCTTTCTTTTAATTATTGTCAACAATTGACTAATTAATGTTTCACATTATTTACACTAAATCATTATAACATAGATAATGTTTGTACTATTATACAATGGAAATGTGCTGTACAAAATGATATTATTAACTATAAGTAAATAATTATAGAAAGGGGTAAATAAATGCAATATAGAAAATTTGGTAAGTGCGACTTTGAAATATCAGCCCTTGGTTTTGGAACAATGCGATTGCCTGAATTAATGGGAATTATACAGAAATCGATGAGGATAAATCAATTAAATTAATAAGAACAGCAATAGACGATGGAATTAACTATATAGATACAGCATACCCATATCATGGTGGTACCAGTGAACTTATAGTTGGCAAAGCTTTAAAGTCTGGTTATAGAGAAAAAGTTAAGCTAGCTACAAAAATGCCTGTATGGCTAGTAAAAAAATACTCGGATTTTGATAAATATTTAAATGAACAACTTGAAAAATTGCAAACAGATCATATTGACATGTACCTATTACATGCCCTTAGTAAAGAGCGTATATATTGATATCGAAAAATTGGGAGTTTACAGAATTTTTTAATGCCGCCGATGAAAAATGAAAAATAAAATATGCAGGTTTCTCCTTTCACGATGACATAGATACTTTTAAAAAAATAGTTGATAGTTATAATTGGACATTTTGTCAGATGCAATATAATCTTTTAGATGAAAATTATAAAGACTGTGAACAGAAGGTTTAAAATACGCTGCTTCAAAGGACCTTGCCGTTATAATAATGGAACCCTTAAAGGGAGGAAAATTAGCAGTTTCCAGTTCCAGATGAAGTAAAAAAAGCTCTATTTAGATATGGACAGAACACCTGCTGATATAGCATTAACTTGGGTTTGGAACCACCCTGAAGTAACCCTTCTTCTAAGTGGAATGAATACCCATGCTATTCAAGCTTTTCAAAAACATTGCTACCTCAAATAAAGCTTTTCCTAGCTCTATGAACCCTAAAGAACTTGAATTTGTAGACACTGTTCAACGAGAATATAAAAAGTGCATAAAGGTAGACTGTACTCGATGCGAATACTGTATGCCTTGTCCTTTTGGAGTTGATATACCAGAAAACTTCTCATTGTATAACTCAATATATATGTATAATGACCTTAAAGATAGCCAAAAGAAATATATGGAGATGGCTGAAGAAAAGAAAGCTAGCTCCTGCAAAGCCTGTGGAAAGTGATTGTCCTCAACATATTCCTATAAGACAAAAACTCAGAGAAACTGCGCTTCAGTTGCAAGCTAAAAGTGACAAGTGACAAGTTAAAACCTTTTATAATTATTCAGAATGTTTAGTGATATTAGGCTGTTTCAAAAGAAATAAGCTTAGAATTGAGAGTGGAGAGTGGAAACTTAATTATTAGTTTTTCTGAGCAAAGCGGAGAGAAAACAATAGTAACTATCTAGACTCTCAATTTTCAATTCTTAACTTTCTTATTTCCAGACAGCCCCATATTTATTTTTTTGACTTTTCGGCCTCAGCCAAAAAATCTTCCTTAACTTGTTCACTTGTCACTTGTCTATTAGCTTGCTCACTCAGGAGGATTGGCCCCCTCAGATGGGACTTTATAATCTAATTACTAGCTCATTCTTAAAATTTGAATTTTTCAAATTATAGAACTCAAATGGAGTTCTGTAATCTATCGATGAATGAACTCGTATAGTATTGTAACCATTAACATAATTAAAGACAACAGCCCTTGCTTCTTCTAAAGTGTTGAATATCCTACCTGCAAGGCATTCGTCTTGAAGGTATCTATGATATGACTCTATATGTGCATCATAATTGGGGCTATGCACAGGGATTCTTTCGTGTATTAAGTTTTCCTTTATACACATTTTTTCGAATTTATGTGCGATAAACTGTGACCCATTATCTGTCCGCATTGTAAGTCCTGTCACACTATTTTTAATGTCCCTATTATATAATGCGGCAAGCATCACTTCCTGAGCTGTCTCAGTATTGGCAGAGAGCGACATTTTACAAGATACAATGTTTCGGTCAAACACATCTATTATTGAGGTCAAATAAGCCACCTGACGTGTGCCTGCAATATAAATATATTTTGTATCCATCTCCCATAATCCATTGGAATGATTAATTAAATGGTTTTTACAAATACGTTTATATTTGCTATCACACTCCATTTTATCTCTTAACATTCCCATTGAATTCATTAATCTATAAACCTTTTTCTTATTTATCTTTAAACAATATTTTCGCTTAAGTACAGATGATACTTTCTTGTATCCATAATGTCTACCAAACTCTTCAGATTTTATTTTACTTATATATTTCTGTATTTCTAAGTCATTTATTTTTACATTATTAAGATTATAACTAAATCCTGGTATAATACCATTTTCCCTTCTAACCGGCTTATCGCCTTCTGCTATAACCTTTTGTCTTCGATAATACGTTGACTTTTTTAGCCCTAGTATTCTAATAATAGCAATCACTGGCGCTCCACAAGAAATACATTGTTCAGCATATTCGTAGTAGTCTATATCGTCTTCTTTTTTTTTAGTAGATCTCTTAATATTGCTATTTCTAAATCTTTTTCCTTATTTTCATCAATTAATTTCTTGTACTCAGTTTTGTAATTTACAATGATGTTCTCTTCTTTTGGTTCCTTCGGCTTCAGTGTCTGTTGATATCTTCTATAATTACCTTTCCAATTTGCAACTTGACCAGGATTAAGCTCATGCTTTGCTGCAACTAAAGCATTACTCCCGTATTCCAAAGCTTCTTCAACAATTGCAACTCTCTCTTCTTCTGTGAACTTTCTTGTAAATCTAGTAGTCATAATTTACCCCCTAAACACTACTTTTTTATTCTACCTTCATTCGAGTGTGTAGTCCAGCTTCTTGAGGGGGTCTATTAGCTTGTCACTTGTCACTTGTCACTTGTCACT
>CAVRYJ010000007.1:0-10637 GCA_963725425.1 uncultured Clostridiaceae bacterium | reverse complement strand
TTTTATAGCATTATCAATCAATATTGTCATAAGTTGTTTTATTTTTCCTTCGTCTCCCCAAAATTCAATTCCAGGCTGAATCTCTGTTTTAATCGTTATTCCTTTTTCACTGGCTAGAGGCTCAAAGGGTACTATAGATTGTTTTAATGCATAACTCATACTAAAAACTGCTTTAAAGATGATGTTTTCTTCAAAATCTGAACTTGCAATTAATAAGAGATCTTCTAAAAGTTTTGCCATCCTATTTATTTCCCATTGAGCATTCTCTTATCCATTTAGATTGGGCCTCAACTGTCTCGTCTTTATTATCTATAATTATTTCTAAATTCGTTTTAATAACTGTAAGTGGAGTCTTTAGTTCATGTGAAGCATCTGCAATAAAATTTTTTTGTTTATCCCAAACAATTTTTATTGGAACAAGTGCCCTGTTCGCTAGAAAAAGGCTTATTAAAAGCATCAAACCAATACTAATTGTGCCTATTATTAGAAACGTAAATAACAAACTTTTAAGTATAGCATCTCCTTGTCCTTTATATAAAAAAACTATTATATAGCCATATTGTTTCTTAACTTTAAGATATTCTAGACTTAGTTTATTGTAGTTAATATTTCCACTTTCAATGTTACTCTTTAATGCTAAAGCTACAATACTTGAGGCATATTTCTTAGAAATTGTTACATTAGATGAAATATTCAAAATCAATGCTGAATTATTAATTTTAATATAAAAAATATCAGGGCGTTTGTTACTAAAATCAGGATCATTGTTATTTAAATTAGGAGTCATAATTGTAGGAATTATCTTCTCCTCTTTTGCTACATCTCTCATAAATATACGACATTGAGATTCATTAACACGATTCATTACTATGTATATTCCTGAAAATATAATAATTAAAACAACACTAAGTGAACATATATTGATTAGAATTAATCTCATCTTAAGGTTATGGAACATTTCAATTTACCTCCTTCAAGCAATAGCCCATTCCTCTCACAGTTTCTATAACAATGCTACATTTTACAGTATTAAGTTTTTTCCTGAGATAAGAAATATATACTTCAACATTATTCATCTCAACCTCTGAGGCAAATCCCCATAACTTATCTAAAATCTGCTCTTTTGTAATTACTTGATCTTTATTTCTAAGCAATAATTCTAAAAGCTGAGATTCCTTCATGGTTAATTTCATAGATTCACAGTCACTTTCAATTTCACCTTTATGAGGGTGAAAAATCATTGAACCTATTTTCATGTCCTCGCTTTTGATGAGATCCGTCTGGCGTCTTGAAAGAGCCCTTAGTCTTGCAAGTAGTTCATCTTTTGAAAATGGCTTAGAAAGATAGTCGTCTGCTCCACTATCTAGTCCATCTACTCTATCACTAACCGCATTTCTTGCAGTAAGTATAAGCACAGGAGTTTTTATTCCGTTTTTTCTAATTTCCCTTAGAACCTCTAACCCTTCCTTACCCGGCAGCATTCTATCAAGAATTATTAAATCATATATAGCACTCTCTGCCATATCTTGTCCGGTAATTCCATCATAAGCAACATTAACTGAGTAATTATTTTTCTTTAAGATATAAGACAGTGCATCAGAAAGATTAACTTCATCTTCAACTAATAATATAATCATTTATAATCACCTCTTTTAAAGTATAATGCATTTGCCTTAACTTTTCCTTAAAAAAAATTGTTTAAGGAAAGGTTAAGCTTTGGAAGTTAAGATATAGGTATAGGTTAAGAAATGCACAATATTATGAAATAATATTTATGAATGAGGTGATATGGGATGGACCATATAACAACTATTAAAAATGTTTTCGGCACTTTTATAAATAATAAGAAATATAAACATCTTATGAAATTTGGTTGTGTAGGGTGCTTAAATACTATGTTTGATTTTGGAATATTTTCGTTGCTAAATAGTTTATTTGGTATCAACTATATTATAAGTCAGATAATATCATATTCTAGTGGTACATTAAATAGTTTTCTTTTTAATAAATTTTGGACTTTTGATGATGCGAAAACTGGTAAGAAAACAACAATGGAAATGGTTCAGTTTATTGTTGTGAATTCAGTATCATTAGGTGTGAGTTTGATAGGTTTAACAATACTTATGAAAGATAATCATATGAATTCTTTTTTTGCAAAAATTATTTCAATGGTATTAGCGCAAGTAGTTAATTTTTTAGGATATAGATTTTGGGTTTTTGATATAAGGGAAAAATCGGAAACTCTTTCTAAAAGGGTTGGGTGAATTTTAATTTGGCTAAAAAGATTCATTACGTTTCTAAACTGAGGAGGTAATACAGTGAATAAAATAATTTATAGTGTTGTAGTTCCTTTGTTTAATGAGGAACTTGTGATTATGGAAAGTTATAGGAGAATTAAAGATGTTATGGATCAAGCTAAAGAAGAATATGAAATTATATTTGTAAATGATGGTAGCAAAGATAGTACAAAACAGAAAGTAGAACTTATATGTGAAAAAGACTATAGGATAAAGCTTGTGAATTTTTCAAGAAACTTTGGGCATCAAGCAGCAATAACAGCAGGAATGAATGTATCATTGGGAGCTGCTATTGTGGTAATTGATGCAGATTTGCAAGATCCACCAGAGACAATTCTTAAAATGATAGACAAATGGAAAGAAGGCTATGAAGTTGTTTATGGACAGAGATCTAAGAGAGAAGGCGAAAGCTTTTTTAAAAAAATCACGTCTTCAGCTTACTATAGGATATTAAAAAGTATGACAAGTGTAGATGTTCCAGTGGATGTTGGGGATTTTAGGCTTATAGATAGAAAAGTGTGTGATACATTAGCATCCTTACCAGAAAAAAATAGGTATGTAAGAGGACTTGTAAGTTGGGTGGGGTATAAGCAGACTGCCGTGGAATTTCAGCGCCAGGGAAGGTTTGCAGGTGAAACAAAATACCCATTGAGCAAGATGATTAAACTAGCATTAGATGGAATAACATCATTGTCTTCTAAACCACTTGTATTTGTGAACTACATTGGAGGCTTTTGCTCAATTGTAGGTATAATATCAGCCATTGTTATAATTATTAATAATTTAGCAAACGATGTTAATATTTTGAGTTTGGGATTGATTTTTTCCACTATTATTTTTATGTTTGGTTTGGTGTTTATAACCCTTGGAATAATGGGCCAATATATAGGTAGGATTTTTGACGAAGCAAAGGATAGGCCTATGTATATAATTGATAATATAGTAAGCTATATTAGATCTGATGATAAATATAATATTATTAGAAAATAAGCTGATACCTTACTTAAAAGGGATTATAACAAAACAGATCTAGATAATAGCAACATTAATTGTAATACATTGTATTTTTACGTTAAAAATAAACTCAAAAATCACAATAATATTAGATTAATAAATAATGTATTTAATTAGGAGGACATCAAATTGGAGAAAAAAATAAAATTCACAAAAGAAAATTTAGGAATATTATTAGTTTTATTATTATCTACAATATTAAACTTTGTTAACTTAGGTTTAGAGGGTTATGCTAATACTTTTTATGCTGCAGGGGTAAGGAGCATGACCATGAGTCTTAAAAATTTCTTTTTTGTATCCTTTGATCCAGCGGGATTTGTAACTATTGATAAACCACCAGTTGGTTTTTGGCTTCAAGCAATCTCGGCTAAAATATTTGGGTTTAGTGGCTGGAGCATA
The DNA here is from genome assembly GCA_963725425.1 of uncultured Clostridiaceae bacterium. GTDB lineage: Bacteria > Bacillota > Clostridia > Clostridiales > Clostridiaceae > Clostridium_I. The sequence goes on along the minus strand of CAVRYJ010000007.1, from coordinate 6,927 downwards.
CTTCTTCCACAGGCTCTTGCGGGGGTACTATCAGTTGCAGTATTATATTATCTTGTTAAAAGATCTTTTGGAAATCTTGCAGGCACCATTGCTGCATTATGTCTTGCTACTACACCAATTTTTGTTGCAGTAAGCAGGAATAATACAATAGATAATCTGCTTGTTTTAGCTTTACTCTTAGCGTGTGTTGGCATTTCTAGGGCTGCTGAAAAAGGAAGTCTAAAATATCTTTTAATAGCGATGGCTCTTGTGGGTATAGGTTTTAACATTAAAATGCTGGAAGCATACATGATAATTCCAGCTTTATATTTAACTTATCTCCTTTCCACTGCCATTTCTATGAAAAAGAGAATAACACATCTTATTATAGGTACAGTTGTTCTTCTATTGGTTTCATTTTCCTGGGCTTTAATTGTAGATCTAGTACCAGTAGCTGATAGACCTTACGTAGATAGTAGTACGAATAATTCAGAAATTGAACTTATAGTTGGATGGAACGGACTAAATAGACTAGGTCTTGGAGGTAATTCAATTTCAGGTGGTAATAAAGGTGGAAATGCGTAAAGGCAACACTGGAGCTGATGGCAAAGGTGCTGCTTCAGGGATGCAATTACCAGCAGGAATGGATTTGCCAAAAGACTTTAAAATGCCTAGTGGTGCTGGTGGAGGCATGGGTGCAACCATGGGTGGCGAAGCATCTAGTGCTGGAAGACTATTTTCTAGTAATAGCTTATCAGATCAAATAATTTGGCTGTTCCCGCTTGCTATATTTGGATTTCTGGCAGCTGCAATAAAAGAGAAATTTAAAAATCCTTTTAATAAAGATAGAAGAAAGTTATCACTAATATTATGGATAATGTGGCTAGTGCCAGTATTCGCTTATTTTAGTATTACAACAGGCATGTTTCATCCATACTATTTAACTATGCTTGCGCCACCAATTGCAGCTTTAGCTGGAATTGGAATTGTGTCAATGTGGGAACTTTATAAAGAAAATAGCTGGAAGTCCTGGCTTTTGCCAGCAGCGTTTATAGTAGATGGCTCGGTTCAGTTATTAATATTATCTTATTTTTTAAAAACATCAAGCATCACTAAAATTTTAATGATAGGGGTATCAATACTTTGTTTTGTTTCTTCAATTATACTTATTATCGTTAAGCTAAAGAAAAACGAAAATGTGAAATTAAAGAAAATATTGGTTATTACTGCTATGATTGGAGTTTTAATAACCCCTGCAGTTTGGTCAGGTACTACAATGTTTTATCCAGTAGATGGAACTATGCCTTCAGCAGGACTCGAACTTACATCCTCTAAAAATGGAGCAGCAAGTTTTGGAATGGGTGATTCTAGTGGCAGTAATACAAAGTTAATAGAATTTTTAAAAACTCATAATACAAATGAAAAATATTTTCTTACAGTTTCAACTTCAAGTGGTACGGGTTCAGATATAATAATTAATTCTGGGGAACCCGTAATGTCCTTAGGAGGGTTTATGGGAAGTGATAAAATACTCACTTTAGATGAATTCAAGAACCTTGTGGCTAAAGGAGAAGTTAGATATGTAATGTCAGGTGGTATGATGGGCGGTGGAAGTACTTCAACAAGCGTTGAAACAGAAAAAAACTCGAAAGTTGGCTCAAAGGGTGCTGAAATTAGCACTGCAAATAAAGAAGATACAACAACCAATGAAAATAGCCAGATCATGGCGTGGATAGCAAAAGTAGGAGAAGTGGTTCCTGAGAGTGAATGGAAGTCTACTACTAAATCAACTAAAACTAGTAGTAATGCAAAATCATCAGAGTCAAATAATCAACAATTAAGCGGATTTTTGGGCGCAAATTCTGGAAAGTTATATGATTTAAAAACCTATACAGATACTGTCTCAAAAAAATAATGTTAAACAAATAATATTTTATAGTTACATTATACAAATTACAATTCGATATATAATGAAATCAGACAAGTTTAAAATGCTATTTTGTGAATTTTACAATAAATAAAAGAATTAATTTGAATACTTTATTTAAACAATTTAGCAATTTAATTGATCCGTCAACAATATTAGGTGCTTTATGAATTTACCTTACCACTACCAAGCATAATGTAATAATACTATTATGATAAAACACACGTGTAATACTTCTATATAAGGCGTCTACGTGCTTTTTAACTTAAAAAATCATTACGTTATACTTGGTAGTTTTTATGTATAATTAATGGATGTATACGAGTGCAACCAATATATGTACAAAAATAAGCCACATCGTAGAACTTTAGAATATAATAAAAATCACAAAATCAAGTAATAATTACAATATTTTAGATTGATGGATATGTGGTGACACCACTTACTGAAATTATAAATACAGCACATAAAATGTCAATCTATGTTGATTTATGATGTAAATTTTGGTAAAGTAGTAGAATGATTTTTAAATGTACTTTAACTCTATTTATATAACTATACAAAATCAAATGGGACAACTCTAATGATTAAACTTGTCTAAGCTCGTGTAATGTTGGCTTAACCCCATGTTTAAATTACAAAAATTTGGAATACTAGATTATTTAAGGGGTGAATATTAATGAAATGGATTAAAAATTTAAAAATGATTCAAAAACTATTATCAGGTTTTATTATTGTTACATTATTTATAGGCATTGTTGGATTTATTGGTAATATTAGTGTTAACAATATTCATACTAATATTGAAAATATGTACAACAATGATTTGAAAGGTATTAGTGATATTGATGATCTTGACTCAAATTTATTACAAGCTAATAGCGATATGTTCCTAATGCTTGATCCTAGTAACAAAATGTATTTACAAGCAAATAAAGATGATATTGCAAGTATAAAAACTAAAGATGATGCACTTATTATAGGTTATAGAAAAACCATTACAACCGATTTAGGTAGACAACAATTTGCACAATTTGAACAATTACTTGGACAATATCGTACAGCTAGAGATGAATTAATTCGACAAATTGATGCAGGTAATTATAAAAACGTTAATATACTTTATACAAGTGTTTCTAATATTAAAATTAAAATGTTTACAGTTATAGGCAAGGAGAAAAAATTAGCTACCGATATGGCGACAATGGAATATCAAAGTAGTGGAATATCTTATAATGGGTCACTTACTCTAATCAATATAATAACTGTGCTAGGATTATTGGTTGCTATTGCGTTAGGATCATTCATTGCAATTTCAATTTCAAGTAAAATAAAAAAAGTTTTAACAGTTGCTGAGGCTCTTGGTGAAAATGATTTATCAAAAACTATTGATATGGATAGTACTGATGAGATAGGGATTTTAGCAAAGGCACTAAACAAAGCTATAACAAACCTTAAAATTTTAATCGGAGAGATATCCGAAGGTGCTACTGATATTAGTGCTACCAGTGAAGAACTATCTGCTACCACAGAAGAAATATCAGCAAAAATGGATATTGTCAGTGAATCAGTAAGACAAGTATCATTAGGAGCAGAACAGTTAAGTGCCACAACAGAAGAAGTAAATGCCACAACAGAAAGTATTGCAAATAATGTGGCCGATGTTACAGTGAGAGCAAATAATGGGACCAAGATTGCAAGTGATATAGAACTTAAAGCAAAACAGATCAAAGAAAGTGCTGAAAATAGCTCTAATAGTGCAAACACAATATATTTTGAGAAGCAAGAAAATATATTAAAAGCAATTGAAGAAGGAAAGGTTGTTAGTGAAGTTAAGCTAATGGCAGATGAAATAGGAAATATAGCAGAACAGACAAATCTTCTTGCACTTAATGCAGCTATAGAAGCCGCAAGAGCAGGAGAACAAGGTAAGGGATTTGCAGTGGTTGCTGATGAAGTTAAAAAATTAGCTGAACAATCATCTAGCACAGTTCAAAAGATTCAAGAGGTAACTGGGAAAGTTGAGAAAGCATTTCGAGAATCTTTCTAGCAATGCACAGGATGTATTGGTTTTTATTGATAATACAGTTAAACCTGATTATGCTTTATCTGTAGATACAGGTAAGCAATATGGTGAGGATGCTCTAGAATTTAATAAGATATCCTCGGATATTGGATGTTCAATGAATACAGTAAATCAAACTGTATCAGAAATTAAAAAAGCCATTGAAAATGTGTCAGCTACAGCTGAAGAATCTGTTGCTAGTTCAGAGGAAATATTAGCAAGTGTTAATGAATCTGCCATGGCAATACAGGAAATAACAAAAGCTTCTCAAGACCAAGCTATATTAGCAGAAAAACTGAATGGTATGGTTCAAAAATTTAAGCTGTAAAGCAAATATTAAAATATGGTACTGGTAGCACCTTTTTAACCAGTACCAATACCAGCATATCTACCTTAAAGTGCAAAGTAGAAAATAATATGAAATAAAAATGTCTTTTAATAGATAAGAAAATTATTTTTGATATTCTTGAAGTTTGTCATAATACATCACTTAATTAAGATTTAAAATTATTCAATGTTGATTAGATTGGTGGTTATGTGGCATTATCACTATAAAGTTTTATATATGCAAATATTTGCAAATAAATAACGATAATAGAAAATGGAGGTGATGATAAAATGATTAGTTCTATAAGCAATTCCAATATCGCCAAAAACATATCAGCGACCAATTTAAGTACAAAAACAACTAAGGAAGCTAATAAAAATACTAGCGAAAAAATAGCTGAGTCAAATGGTCAAAATTCAACAACGGACACAGTGCAAATCAGTACTGAGGCAATGGCTGCTTTAAAGGCGTCAACGAGCACACCAGCAACAAGTGCTGCTGTAGCAAATACTGCAGCAACCAAAAATGCAAGTTCCCAAACTTCCACGCACCAAAGCGTTCAATCATCAAGTCAAAACTCTGCACAAGAAATTGATATGTATGCTTAATAGCATACCGTAGTTCGAAGGCGTAAAGTTATTTACGCCTTCTTATTTTTTTGCCATTTATTGCGTCGAATTTAGGTTTTAGACAGATATAATTTATTAAGTAGGTATATCCGAAATAAGAGGTGTACAGGTGATAAAATATATGAATTTACAATTTATAAAGTTGTCTGATTAACAAATGATCTAATACTTTTCTAATATCAAAACTCACCATATTTAATGAAATAATTGAAAGGTAAATAATAAATTTATTTGTTGGCATTTTTGTTGGCAAAATTATATTTTTTGATTTTATTTGATATTTGTTAAAATGCTTATAAGCTACTAATATCAGTAATTACATGCATTTATATAATTTAAAATTTTCTTACTTTTTTAGGACAGAACTATTTCGTAAGTAGTAAGTCTATTATACACTATGTTTTAAAAAGTAAGAATATGGTATAATATTAATATAAGAAAGGAAGTGAGTATATATGAAAGATATAAGTTGTATAAGAGATATAAAAACAAGAGAAATACTAAAAAAAGTTGATAATAAAATGATGGAGCTTTTTAAAGATAAATTGCAAAATGTTATTCTTTATGGGTCTTATGCAAGACATGAAAATACGTCAGAATCTGATATTGATGTTATGGTAATTGTAAATGAAGATGATAACAAAATAAGAGAATTTGAAGATAGAATAACTGATATAATGGTGGACTTATCCTTAGAATATGGAATTGTAATTTCATTATATACTCAAAACGTTCAAGAATATGAAAAACAGGTCAATGTATTACCTTTTTTAATAAATGTTCAGAGGGAAGGAATAAAGGTACATGGATAGTATGATAATAGATTTAGCAAAGTATAGAATGGAAAAAGCTAAAAATGATTTGAATGCTTCAAGGATAATGTTAGAAAATAACTTATTTTCACAATCATTAAACAGATCTTATTATTCCATATTTCATGCAGTAAGATCTATACTAGCATTTGAAAAGTTCGATTCAAAAAAACATTCTGGTATAATAGCTTATTTTAATCAAAACTTCATTAATAAAGGAATTTTTGATAAAGAATATTCAAAGATATTAATGGGAGCTGAAAAAATAAGAAATAAAAGTGATTATAATGATTTTTATATAGCAAGTAAATCAGATGCTGAACAACAAATAAAAAGTGCAGATAAATTTATTGAAACCATGGAAGATCATATAATGAAAATAATAAATGAAAATAAATAGATATTTAATACTATATTTCAAAAACATCACTGGATTTAAGGGGCTGTTGCACTAAGAGCAAATACTACAATATGTTGTGTTTATTTTTCATTTATAAAACAATATATTGTATATAAATTGCTTAATGCAACAGCCCCTTCCCACACTTTTCCCACACAAGTTTCAGATTGCTATAGGTTTGCTTAGAAAATTAAAGCAAGCAAACCTAGTAATATGAACATTTATGGGAAAGCACAGAAAAATAAAAAACTATAAAAACAAATCTGATGGTCGAGGGTTGACTCCCCCTGGGTGCACCAGAACATAGAAAAATAGGGCATTACAAGAGGCTGATAATTTATATCAGCCTCTTTATTTTCCTCAAATCACGCATTTATGACACACTTTTTGAAACTAATTATTACACTTAAATTAGGATAGCATACAGAATGCATAAATTTGTTTATATAAATAAATTATTGGACTATAATATAATAAAGAATTATTTATGGGAGGAAGTACTATGGAGAGGATAAATGAACAAAAAAATTTGTATGAGCAATTTTTAAGATACTCATATAAAGACTTAAAAGATTTATTTAAAAATGCAAAGACAAAAGAAGAACAAGACTTTTATATTTCATTATCTGATTTGGTGCTCCAAAAAGAACAACAAAGAGTAATAGGTAAAGAGTAATGGCAACCTATACTATATTTGCAGGGGTAAATGGCGCAGGGAAAACACTAATATATAATTCTATGTATTATGAAATAAACAAGAATGAAGAAAGAATAAATACAGATGAGT
>CAVRYJ010000006.1:0-713800 GCA_963725425.1 uncultured Clostridiaceae bacterium | reverse complement strand
AACAATAAAAAGCTATCTACTCTTAGTAAGGAAGGTGAATAAATGATGTTAAAAAAAGGTTACCTTCATGAGTTTTTAAAGATGCTTTCTCTAATGAAGAAAAAGAAGTGGATTTACTTCTTTACATTAATAGTAGGATGTGCTGTAAACGCTACGAGCAATATATTAAGTGCCTTTGTAAATAAAAACATGATTAGTGCAGCAGAAACTGGCAATATAAGCTTTATGCGCTATGGAGTTATATTGGCTGTGATGGCCTTCCTTATTGGTTTTTTAATCTTTCCTTTTGTATTTATTTAAAAGTAAGAGTAATAAAACATGTTATAGCTAATGTTAAACTTGATGTATTTAAGCATATTGAACAATTACCGGTATCTTACCACGAAAGCAATCATAGTGGTGAATTAACTTCTAGATTAATGAATGACATTAATTCAATAGAAAGTGCTTTTAATGATGAATTGCAAATAGTAGGGGTTTCTATCATAGGAGGAATAAGTTCTGCCATTATAATGGTTAGTTTAGACTTTAGATTAGCAATTATAACAATTATAATTGGAATATTTTCTGCTAGGTTAAATATTTCTTTTTCAAGTTCTCTCCGCGTACTTGGGGATAAGATTCAAAAGTCTCTAGGAATATTGAATCAGCATTTAGGTGAGATTACTTCAAGTTCTAGAACAACGAGGATTTTTAATATCCATAGTATAATTACAGGTAGATATACAAATAAAAACAATTTTATAGCATCTGTAAAGGTTAAGCGTGCCCAAAGGAATTCGCAATTGAACAGCATAAATTATTTATTAGGTAATTTAAGTATGATTGGAATATATATATTGGGTGCCTTAATGGTTATTAATAAAATGGTTGATTTAAGCACGGTGGTAGCCGTTGTAGGTTTGCAAAAAGGTGTTAATTTTATGTTTTTAAATTTTGGAAGATTCGTAGCAGAGTTGCAAAGTGCTTTAGCTGGATCAAGCCGTGTATTTGACTTGTTAAATCAGCCCTCAGAGAAGGAAATGATTGTATTAGATGGTAACTACAATATCGAGGATAATAGCATGATAACTTTAAATAATGTAAATTTCTCTTATAAAGATAAAAATCATTTATTATATAACTTTAATATGGTTGTTCCTAAAGGAAAGGCAGTTGCCTTGGTAGGAGCAAGTGGTTCTGGAAAGAGCACAATTATGAAGCTTTTAATGGGTTTTTATCCTATAAATTCCGGTGATATCATAATGGATGGAAAATCAATAAGTCAATATACTTTAAAAGAATTAAGAGAACGTATTGCTTATGTACCACAGGATGCTTATCTTTTTAATGGAACAATAGAACAAAATATCAGATATGGAAGAGTTAATGCAAGTAGAGAGGAAATAATTGAAGCAGCAAAAAAGGGTAATGCACATAAGTTTATTATGAAGTTGCCTAATGGATATGATACTAATTTGGTTGAAAGTGGCGCTAATCTTTCAGGAGGACAAAAGCAATGTATTTCAATAGCAAGAGCGTTTGTTAAAAATGCCCCTATATTACTCCTTGATGAAGCAACATCAGCTCTTGACTCAGAGTCACAGCAGCTGGTTCAGAAAGGATTAGAGGCTCTATTACAAGGGAGGGCAGCTTTAATCATAGCTCACCGATTGTCTACTATTAAAAGATGCTACTACAATTTATGTGATTGAAAATGGAAAGGTATCTGAAGTTGGAACCCATGATGAGCTTATGGATAAAAGTGGAATGTACAAAAGACTTTATAATATACAATTTGCTTAAATAATTCAATGAATTTATTGAATTATTTCCAATTGAGTTAACTGGAAGAGACTTAATGAATTATTATATGAAGACTTGCAAGATGCTGTAGATGATATTGTAGATAATGAAATTGATGATTCACCATATTTTATTTATGGACACAGTATGGGAAGTTTTCTAGCTTTTGAGCTATATTATAAAATTATTGAAAAAAACGTAAGGGACCAGTTCATATTTTTTTTGGAGATATACATCACATATTCAGAGAGAGTTCATAATGTATCATAAACTTTCAAATAAGGAATTTGAGGATAAGATACTGTAATTAGGGAGGACAAGTCTAGGAGCGTTTTTGATGTAGGAGTCATTGTTTATTGATTTTGTTATTAGAGGAGAAGGTGAAAGAACTTTTTTACAGTTGATGGATGAGATAGAAAATGAATCGAACTTTGGCACAGTAAAATGGCTGGTCTACAGGCATGGTGATGATGTTATTGTAAATCAAGAACAAGATTTAATTGAGGATATAAGCGAATGAAAAAGATCTTAAATTATACGGAAAAGCAGCCACAGTGGAAGATGATTACAAAATTGTAGAGGATAGCATCAAGCTTATAACTATATTATTGATAATGTAAATACTACAAATGAGATTCCAGCAGAGCTTAATACGCGGAATGCAAGTTGATTTAAATAATTGTTTAATATTGGTAAAATGGGGCAGGATGAAAGTGCTACAGTCCAAGTTATGAATAAATATTTAGATAAGCAATATTTGAGAGATATTTGCGCTCAGTTGGATATTAGTAGATCAAAATTATATAAAAAAATGCTCAAACATAATTTGGAAGATGAATTAATATTTTAAGTAAGTATAAATTTTATAATATGGAGGCTAATTATGGATGTTATTAATGAACTCAAAAATTATTTAGATAAGGAAGGAAGGCTTAAACAATACCCATCAAAAATGAAATATAAAGTTATTGCATTAATTTATTTAGCTAACAAATTTGAAAAAGGGGTATCTTATACTGAAAAAGAGGTTAATGAAATATTGGATAATAAACATACATTTAATGATAGGTGCCTTCTAAGGAGAGAATTATACAATAAGAAATTTATTAACAGGTTAAATGATTGCTCAAAATACTGGTTAGAAGAAAATCAACCTACTTTCGAAAGCTTTAAAATAGACTAGGGAGGCTTGCTAAATTTTATTTAGAGTATTATTTATGAAGAAATAGCGCAATAACAATGATAAAAGAACATCGGTTACGATTTCCAGCAGCTAATGTTAAAATTTATATACTGGATAAGGAGCTTAATCCCATACCTGATGGTGAGATTGGTGAAATATACATATCCAGTGATGGTGTTGGAAGGGGGTACTTTAATAAGCTGGACTTAACCTGCGAGGAGTTTATAAACAATCCATTTGTAAGCGGATATCGTATATATAAAACTGTGGATTTAGCGAGAAGATTACAAAATGGATATGTGGAGTATATCCTGCGTTCTCGAATTCACATAACGATATTCCCTGTAAGCATTGCAAATAGACGATTGTTACCTCATTACAGCAATATAATCATAAGGATGCAATTTTGTATAATTAATACTTAAAAATATTGATTTTATCACAGATTTTTATATCTATAATGGATAGTTTGTTTAATTCATCATCAGCAGCATTGATGCCAGAATTGGTGTGCAAAACTCAACTTATAGAAGCTAACTCTGTGAAGAGTGGCTTTGATGCAGCTTCTACTATTTTGGGACCAGCATTAGGTGGCGTGATTTACGGAATATGGGGAATAAAAATGGTTTTTTATATTAATGGTATTTCATTTATAATTTCAGCAATCTTGGCTATGTTTATCACTTACAACAAAAAAACAGTACAGAAAGAAAAAATAGATATGAAGATATTTTTAAAAGAAAATGCTGAAGCCTTAAAGTTTATTGTAAATAAAAAAGGCCTGCTTCAACTATATACGTTCGCTATGCTTGCAAACTTTTTGCTTGCGCCTTTGTTTGATATAATAGTGCCATACGCATTAAAGAAGGGAATCGGATTTGCTGCACCGCCATGGAGTTTTTCAACGCTTTTGTGAATACTTCAATTTCTACAAATCTTCAAAACTTGGTTCCAGATGAAATGCGTTCTAGATTTTTCGCCATACTTGGAATGTTTTCTCAAGGCGCCATGCCCCTAGGAGCATTAGTATTTGGTACTTTACTTGACTCCATGAAGTATTATAATGTGCTTACTATTGTAAATACGTTATCAGTTTTAGTGGCATTAGTATTTCTAATTAAAGCTTGCGATGAAGCTTACGAAGCAAAAGCATAAAAGTAAATATACATTTTGACTTCCATTATTAGTAAAATATTTTCTGTAAGGTTGAATTTTAAATTATTCTACAAAAGCTCTTCCATTTATCATTAATTTTTGGTAATATGAACAATGTATTGCAAAAAAATCATAAAATTATCATTAAATTGACCGATAATTTATTCGACGAGGGGTTAAAGTTATGAAAAACAGTGGCATTAAAGGTAATTTATTTATTTTAGTAGTTTTTATGTTAGTGTTTACAGCGGGAATGGGAGCATTTACTTTTTATTCATTAAATAGTATCTCCGCTCAAGGTAGAAATGATGTAGCAACTACGGATAAATATATTATTTTAGTAGATAACTCTAGAAATATTCAAGTAACATTTAAAAAACAAGTACAATCTTGGAAGGACTTATTATTAAGAGGTTTAGATGAATCCAGCTATAATACTTATCTCACTCAATTTACTGAGTACAACAAAAATGTAACAACAGGATTAAGTGGGTTAAAGATATCAATGGGTTCAATGGGACTGAAAACATCTTCAGTTGATAAGGTTTCAACAGAGATTGATCAGCTTCAAATTAATTATACTAATGCGCTAAAAAGCTATGATAAAAATAACAAGGATAGCTATAAAATTGTAGATACATTAGTTAAAGGAATGGATAAGCCCCCAACAAATGATATGGATACTTTAGTTAAATCAATAAGAAATAAATCAAATGCTCAAATAGCAAGTATGAATTTGGCATCGAGAAATAAGAGTAAACAATTTGAATTGTATTTAATTATTATAATTGTTATAAGTTCTTGCTTGATTGTCCTAATTACACTGATGACGTTAACAACTTATAAAAATATTGAGAAGTTTATTAAGCAATTTCAAGTTCTTATGCAGAAAGCAGAGGATGGGGATCTTACTATACAGGGAACTGTATTTTCTAAAGATGAATTAGGGTCTCTAACTATTCGATTTAATAAGTTTATTGGAAATATCAAAGTTTTGATATTAGAAACTAAGGAGATGAGTGACCTAGTAGCTTATTCGTCAAATGATATCCTTAAAAACTCTGATGAAACTGCTAAAACTTCACAACAAATATCCGAAACTATTTCAGATGTTGCAAATGGAGCAACTACACAGTCCACATTGGCGGATCAAAGTAAGGATATGGTAGCAAGTGTAATAGGAGATTTAAATAAAGTTACTGAATCTACTGATTATATGAAAGAATTAGCTATGCAAACAGATAAAATAGTTGAACAAGGTATTTCTAGTATTAAATTTCAAAATGAGAAAATGCTATATAGTAAAAATACTACTGAGGAAGTTTCATCATCAATCTTAAACCTCTCATTAAAATCATCTAAAATAGTAGAGTTTGTAGAGGTCATTAATGGCATTTCATCTCAGACAAATTTGTTAGCATTAAATGCTTCCATAGAAGCAGCAAGAGCTGGCGAATCAGGCAAGGGGTTTGCAGTAGTTGCTGATGAAATAAGAAAATTAGCTGAATCTTCTAGCAGTTCAACTAGTAAAATTGAAAAATTGATAGGAGCAATTCAAACTGGAATGAGTGAAACTGTTTCTAAAATGGCGAAATTTGAAAAATCCATGGAGGAACAAACTGGATCAATAAAAGATACAGAAAATATTTTTGGAAAATAAAAGATGCTACGTCTAATGTAACTAATGGAACTATAGAGGTTTCAAATAAGACTGAAATTATTAATGAAAACTTTTTTTCTCTTGAAAAAGCAATTAATAATATATCGAATGTAATAGAACAAAACGCTGCAGCGAGTGAAGAAGTAGCAGCTTCAACAGAGGAGCAAGTTTCTTCTATTGAAGAAATAGCTCTATCTATTAGTAGTCTTACAAAATCTTCGGATAAATTAAAACAGATTCTAGATAAATACAAAGTTGAATAAAAGGATTAATCTCAAAACTATTTTTTTACAGCATTAAAGATTAATGCAACAATTACTACAAAAATCAATAGTCTCACTGCTACCAAAGTGATTTTTATCAAGACTATTAACAAAATTACAATTATAATGGCACGCATAAGTTTTATCAAAACGTTCATTCTCCTCTATTGGTATTATGACATCCATAAAAGTATTATAACAGGAATAATACTAAAATAGTATGAATATTTGATGGACTCAAGTGATAAAGAAAAGTAAGAAAAAATTATAATTGATAATAAATCAACTATATGGTAATATTAAACCATTAAGTTAAAAATTTATTGAGGTGAAAATCATGACTAAGGTCTTTTTAGTAAATACAATTTTAGATAGATTGCCAATGTCATTATTTGGAATTACATATGTGATTGCAAGTTTTACGGGAGGAGTCTATGCAAAATTAAATATTGAACTAAAAAGAAATAAGTTATTTTTGCCTTAAATACAATATAATTATGTTATTTGTAACCTAGGTAGGAATTAGCTTGTCTGGGTTTTGTTATTTATCGTTAATAATTCTATTATTAATTAGTTTCAAATGATAAATTGAATTTCAATACAAACAAACCCAGGTAAGCGGTAGTTACTTGGGTTTTATTGTTTTATAAAAAACATTGAAAATAGAGGAGAAATTAATAATGATAGAATTAGAGTTAAAAGAAATAGAAAAATCCTTTGGTAGTAGCAAGATTTTTAGCAATGTTACATTTGAAGTTCAGAGTTTGGAAAGGGTTGGGCTAATAGGAAGAAATGGTACAGGTAAAACTACAGTCTTTAAAATTATAGCAGGCATTGAAAAACAGGACAATGGTAGTATTTTTATAAAGAAAAATTCAACACTGGGATATTTAGATCAGATACCTACTTATAGCAAGGAATTTAAGGTGATTGATGTTTTAAATATTGCATTTGAAAGCCAACATGAAATAAGCAAACAATTAAAGAAATTAGAATTACAGATGACGGGTTTAGAAGGAAAAAAATTAGAGAAATGCATTAAGAAAGTATGGTGAACTTAATGAACTTTATGAAGCAAAAGGCGGTTATGATATAGAAGAAAAAATGAGTAAGGTTTGTGCTGGATTAAAATTTTATAATGAATTTTTAAATACAGAGTTTATAAAGTTAAGCGGTGGTGAAAAAAACATGGTGATATTAGGCAGAATTTTGTTAGAAAATCCAAAGATTCTTCTTCTAGATGAACCTTCAAATCATTTAGATATGTCATCAATAGAATGGCTTGAAGGCTATCTTAAAGCATATAAAGGAACAGTAATAATCATTTCACATGATAGATATTTTTTAGATAGAGTAGTAACCAAAATAGTTGAAATTGAAGATGGAGATACTTCCATTTATGAAGGTAATTATTCTTATTATGTTAAAGAAAAGCAAAGAAGAGTTTTTGAACAATTTGAAGCTTACAAAGATCAGCAAAAAAAAATAAAGGCTATGGAAAGAGCCATAAAACAGCTGAGGATATGGGCTATTCAGGCAGATAACGAAAAGTTTTTTAAAAGAGCTGCAAGTATGCAAAAGAGGTTAGACAAAATACAAAGAGTTGATAAACCTGTGACAGATAAGCCCAAAATTCAATTGAATTTTGCAGACACTGATATGTCAGGTAAGGATGTAGTGAATATTAAAGGTTTATATAAAGACTTTGAAAATAAAAAAGTATTAGAAAACTTAAATTTTCATATTAGGTATGGTGAGTCTGTAGCTTTATTAGGCGATAATGGCAGTGGTAAATCTACCATCATAAAAATACTTTTAGGAGAAGTTAAGGCGGATTATGGTGAAGCAAAGCTGGGATCTAACACTAAAATAGGATATCTTGCCCAAAATATAACTTTTAACAATGAAGAATTAACTGTGGTTGATGCTTTTAGAGAGGATATGAATATTTTAGAAGGACCAGCTAGAGGAATATTAGCCAAGTTTTTGTTCTATGGAGAAAGTGTTTTCAAAAAGATTAAGAATCTTTCTGGAGGAGAAAAAAGTAGACTTAAATTGTGTAAATTAATTCAAAATGATATAAATCTATTGATACTTGATGAGCCTACAAATCATCTGGATATAGATTCAAGAGAAAATCTAGAAGAAGCTTTAACTGAGTTTAGTGGAACTATTTTATTTATATCCCATGATAGATTTTTCATAAACAAACTTGCAGAGAGAATATGTGAAATTGAAAATAAAAAAATAGTGGATTACCCAGGCAATTATGAATATTACAAGGAGAAGAAAAATGAATTTAAAAAGAATAAAATTGTAACATCAAATAAAGAAAAAGAGAGAAAGCCGAAGAATAAAGAAATTACTGAAAAACAAGTATCAAATAATAGGATAAAAGAGGCTGAAACATTAGAAAATAAAGTGCAAGAACTTGAATCAAGATTAAAGATTATATCCAGTGAAATGAATAATAATGGCAGTGAATATGATAGATTGATAGAGTTAGAGAATGAAAAAGTAAGAATACAGGCAGAATTAGATTTAATTATTCAAAAATGGATGGAAATAGAAAATTCTTAGCGTTGTTTAATGCATGTATAAAAATTCACAATTGTTGCAGAATGTATGGAACAATTTATTAAATTTTCTATTGCTTGCTAGAAAGGGCCCATTGTGATATACTATATATATATAGTACTCAATTGTGAAGATACTATTTAAATTAAATATCGTTAAACCAGCGAGGCACCAACTGATTTTAATGTCACATTTATTAATTAGTTAAGGGGGCTTCTTTTTATTATGGAAAATTACAATCAAGCAGAAAATTCATATCCGGAGCTTTTTAAAAGAAATTCAAAAAATCCGCTTGTTACCTCGATGCCTGTATTTGTCTTGCAACCGCAAAAAATTCTGAGCTACTTCAATATATGAAAAATTGTCCAGAAACTACTGAAGATTACCAAAAATAACATAATTATAGTACTAGATAAAGAACACAGCTGTGAGGTTCGTGTGCTTTAGAATATAACTTATTATAGGAGGAAAACATATGAAAGCATTATTTCTCGCAGGTGGAATTGGAACTAGATTAAAACCATTAACAGATGATTTACCTAAACCTTTGGTACCAATAATGACAAAACCAATTTTAGAAAGAAATATATTGAAACTCAAGGAGCTTGGTGTTGATGAAATTATACTTAGCACATGCTATAAGGGAGATAAAATAGAAAAATATTTCGGTGATGGCACAAAAATGGGATTAAAAATTGATTATATATGTGAAGATACACCATTAGGTACAGGAGGTGCAATTAAAAATGCTGAAGAATTTTTTAATGATGCTTTTATCATAGTTAATGCTGATATATTAAGTGATATTGATATCACAGATATGATGAAATTTCACAAAGAAAAAAGTGCAGCAGTTACCATTGCAGTAACAAAAGTTGAAAACCCTACTGATTATGGTGTCATTGAATATGATAAAAATCTCTATGCTAAATCTTTTACTGAAAAACCAGAGCCTTCAGAGGTAAAGTCAAATTATATTAATGCTGGTATATATATATTTGAACCAAATGTTTTAAAGGAAATTCCTGAGGAACAAGCAGTTTCAATAGAGAGAGAAACATTCCCTTTACTACTTAAAAAAGATTATCCTATTGCTGTTTATAAAACCGATGCGTATTGGATGGACATAGGCACCAGTGAAAAATACAATCAGGTTCATCAGGATATTTTAGATGGAAGATGTCATTTGCCAGAAGTTAAGGATGAAAATCAAAATATATTCATAGGTGAAAATACAACAATTCATGCTACAGCTAAAATTATTGGACCAGTGTATATTGGTGAAAATGCTAAAATTGGGGCTTATTCAACTATAGGACCAAATACTGTCATTGGTAATGGCTGCCGAGTAGGCATAAGCAATGTAATTATAGATTCTATAGTTTGGGATAAAATGAGCATTCAAAATAATTCTACATTTTCAAGTATTATTCTTAGTTCAGGCTTTATGGTATGTAAGACTATTACTAATACTAAGACTACTGAAACTGAAGCCACTCCAAAAAATATTGCACTTTAGTATTAAAAATATTTAAATAAAATTTTTTAATTAAATATTTTCACAGGAGGGGATATTAAATGGGAAATAATAAATTATTAAATGTTGCTTTTTTAAGTACCTGGCCACCCAGACAATGTGGTCTTGCCACATTTACTCAAGATTTAATAGAGGCTATAGATGCAATGGGTTTAGTGGAGACCAGTGTTATCGCTGTAAATAACTCTAACAAGAGAGAATACAGTGATAAAGTAATATATGAGATTAATCAAAATGATCAAAAGGATTACTTGGAACTTGCGCAGAAATTAAACCATTCTAATATCGATTTATTGGTAATAGAACATGAATACGGAATTTATGGTGGAGATTATGG
This sequence comes from uncultured Clostridiaceae bacterium, assembly GCA_963725425.1. GTDB lineage: Bacteria > Bacillota > Clostridia > Clostridiales > Clostridiaceae > Clostridium_I. The sequence goes on along the minus strand of CAVRYJ010000006.1, from coordinate 703,303 downwards.
GGATTACATATTAGATTTGGTGAATAAGTTAGATATTCCAATAATGACTACTTTACATACTATTTTAACAGAACCAAATGACAAACAAAAATTAATAATCAAAACTTTAGGTGAAAAAAGTGTAAAAATCATTACAATGGCAAAGAATACTGGCAAATTATTAAAAACTATATATGGAGTTTCTCCAATTAAAATTGAAGTAATCCATCATGGGGTACCGCTTAAGATTGTCCCTACTAGGCAAACATTAAAAAATCAATTTGGTTATGGGGATAAACAGGTAATAAGCACATTTGGTCTTTTAAGTCCTGGAAAAGGTATTGAATATGCTATTGAAGCCATATCAAAAATATGCAAAGTAAAAAGCAATATTCTTTATTTGATTCTTGGACAAACCCATCCAGATCAAAAAAATGAGTTGTATAGAGAAAAGTTAGAAGCAATTGTTACAAAATATCACATTGAAGAAAATGTTAAGTTTGTCAATAAATATCTTACAAAAGAAGAGATTATACAATACTTGCAGATGTCAGATGTTTATATGACACCATATTTATCAAAAGATCAGGCTGTAAGTGGAACACTGGCTTATGCCGTTGGATATGGTAGAGCTGTTATATCTACACCTTATCTTTATGCAAAGGAAATGCTTTCAGAAGATCGCGGACTACTTGCTGAATTTAAAAATTCCGATTCTATTTTTAACTGTTTGAAATATATTTTAGATAATCCAAATGAAAAAATAAGAATGGAAAAGAATACAATTAAACTTGGTAAAACAATGTATTGGAATGTTATTGCAAAAAATTATATAGATATGTTTATGAAATCAATAACTGTAAATCAAGAAATAGGGGCGGTTTAATGTCAGGAAAAAGCAAAAATATGGATTTTGTAGATTACTTGTTTGCATTTACTGATGATGTGGGTATTTTTCAGCATAGCAAGTATGGAGTACCAGACCGAAATCATGGATATACAACTGATGATAATGCCAGAGCACTTATACTTGCAGTTATGCTTTATGAAAAGTTTAAAGAAAAAAAATATTTAAAGCTCATCTACACATATTTATCTTTTGTTCATTATGCACTAAATGCAAAAGGCATGTTTAAGAATTTTATGAATTATCAACGAGAATTTTTAGAAACTGAAGGTTCAGAAGATTGCTTTGGAAGGTGTATATGGGCGTTAGGACGTACAATATCAAGTGATTCTGTTCCAGAAAATATAAAAAATACCTGCAGATATATTTTAAAGGAAGCTACTAAAAATATAAAAAATATCACTTATCCTAGATCCAAAGCATATACAATTGTAGGATTAAGTTTTGTGAAAGACTCACAAGAAATACTTAGCTATATTGAAACACTATCTATGTCATTAATTGAAAAATATAGATCAAACAAGAATCAAAATTGGCATTGGTTTGAAGACACTATAACCTACGGTAATGCCTTTTTCCCTCGAGCGCTATTTTGCGCATATAAACTTTTAGGCAAAAAATGCTATTTAGAAACGGCTAAAGAAAGTATGGACTTCCTTGAAAGCATAGTAATGAAACCGGATTTTTTCAAACCAATAGGTTGCAATGGATGGTTAGTTAAAGGCAAGGAAGCTTCTGAATATGATGAGCAACCAATAGAGGCATGTGAAATGATGTATCTATATATGGAGTATTATGAAGTAAATAAAGATAAAAAATGTCTCCATAATGCTTTAAAATGTTTTGACTGGTATAAAGGTGAAAACTCAAAACATTTGTCTCTAATTAATAAAGAAACTGGTGCTTGTTATGATGGAATAACGGAAAATGGAATAAATCTAAATCAAGGCTCAGAAAGCATTGTTTCTTATGGAATGGCTGTAATACAGACTTCTACTATAAAATTATAGTCATGTATATGTATAAATTATAGCCATCACATTGGAGTAGTTACCCATTGTAGGGGCTAATTTATTATGCTGAAAATGAATCTAAATCTCTTGTTATATTATTTAAGATGCAATATAATTTAGAAAAGAAGATATACTAAAATTTGATACTGAAAATTATATTTTGCATAATACTTATAGTATTACAAAAATTGAATTGGAAAAGCAAAAAAATAATACGAGAAGGAGGAAGTAGGGAATGGACAAGCAACAATATTTGGCTGAAATTAGCAAGGTGGTTAAAGAAGGTAAATTTCAAGACAACTGGGAATCTCTTTCAAATTACAAACTAGCTGACTGGTACAGAAATGCAAAATTTGGTATCTTTATTCACTGGGGTATTTATTCGGTCCCAGCATTTGCAAATGAATGGTATTCAAGAAATATGTATATACAAGGCTCAGATGAGTATAAGCATCATGTTAAAACTTATGGAAAACACAAGAAATTCGGTTATAAGGATTTTATTCCAATGCTACGGGCTGAGAAATTTGATCCAGAAGAGTGGGCACAGCTTTTCCAGGATTCAGGTGCACGTTATGTTGTTCAAGTTGCTGAACATCATGATGGTTTTCAGATGTATAAAAGTGAAATTTCTCATTTTAATGCCTATGAGATGGGACCTAAACGTGATATTTTAGGAGAGCTTAAAGTCGCATTAGAGAATCATAAAATTCAGTTTTGCGCATCTTCTCACCGCATTGAACATTGGTTTTTCATGGGTCATGGCAAGGAATTTGACAGTGACATAAAAGAACCACTTGTATGTGGGGATTTCTACTGGCCATCAATGCCAGAACCCAATAATCAAGATTTGTTTAGTCCAAGCCCATCAAAGGAATATTTAGAGGATTGGCTCCTTCGTAGCTGTGAAATAGTGGATAGATACCATCCGAAAATTGTATATTTTGATTGGTGGATTCAGCACAATTCAGTTAAGCCTTACTTGAAGAAATTTGCAGCTTATTATTATAACCGTGCCATAGAGTGGGGAGTTGAAGTAGCCATCAATTACAAACATGATGCATTTATGTTTGGTAGTGCAGTGGTGGACATTGAACGTGGGCAGTTTGCTGAGCAGAAACCATATTTTTGGCAGACGGATACCTCTGTTAGTAAAAATTCGTGGTGTTATACTGAAGATAACATTTATAAAACAGCAGAGGAAATTATCTGTGATTTTGTGGATATTGTTAGCAAAAATGGCTCACTTTTGCTAAATATAGGGCCCAAGTCTGATGGAACAATTCCAGCAGAAGATAAAGCAATTCTTCTAGAAATAGGTGAATGGTTAAAGGTGAATGGAGAAGCCATTTATGGCAGCAAACTATGGCGTACTAGTGGAGAGGGTCCTACACAAATCCAAGAGGGGGAGTTTACAGACAGTAACTCTAAGGTGTTTACATCTGAGGATATTCGTTTCACAGTAAATGGTTCCAATATTTACGCTACAGTACTTTGCTTTCCAGAAAATGGGCAAGTAATAATAAAGTCCCTTGCTGATAGAGATGCTGCAAAACTTCCACTTTTCCACGGCATAATTAGGAATGTTTCAGTGCTAGGTTTTGATGAAGAACCTGTTTGGAAGTGTACAGAGGATGCACTGGTAATTAACACTATAAATGTGCACAGCCACAAACCAGTTGTGTTTAAAATCTTGGTAGATTGATTTTAAAAATCAAATCAATGAATTTAAAAAAGTAAATTAATGGTACACATTAATCTACTTTTTCTTGTGTATAAATATTTTTATGCATTTCGCTCTCTTAATTGACTTGCTATTTCAAGATATTTTTTATCAGATAAATTGTACAATAATGAGATTACAATCATTGCAACGCCTAGAGCTACAGCTGGATATAAAAGTAACAATCCCTTTATTCCAAGTAGGGCCCCTGGGGTTTGTTTTACTTTTGGGATATATCCTGTTAACGACAATCCAATACCACAAGCAAAACCGGCTATTGATTGAGCTATTTTTCTTGAAAAATTAAACACAGAATAGGTAATAGCTCCTCTTTTTTCTCCTGTTTTCCATTCACCATAATCAATAGCATCAGAAACTAATGCCCAAGTCATTCCATTTGGAATACTTAATCCAAAGTATGCTACACTTTGCAGAGCAATAAATGAGAATAAATGTAAAGGAATTATAAAGTTTATCAAATCGGCTACAATGCTTATTGCAAACCCAATTATAACTGTATTTTTCTTTCCAAATTTTTTTGATAGTATAGGCATAGCAACTACGCCGAGTAGTGAACAACCTACACTTATAAAGCTTATATAAGCCATTAATATGGTACTTCCAAGATTATACTGGCAAAAATATATTAACATTGCCGATCTAAGGTTGAAAGCAGAAATTGAGAATATTGTCATTAAAATTAATACTAGTAATGGTTTGTTTGTAAATATTGTTGTTCCTATACCTTTTAAAGTCATTTTTTTTGTTTTACCTTGAACTATGGGGATCTGCTCCTTACAATTCCTAAAAGTTATATAAAACGCACCTATACCAAGAAAAGCCATAACAGCAATAGCAGTTGGATAACCTACGATTTGATTTGGAAATTTTGAAATCATAGGTATAACGAATACACCGGAGATTAATAATGCCATAGTACTACCTAGCTGCCTTGAGGCTGCTAGTGAAGTTCTCTCTTGAGGATCTTGAGTCATAGTTGAAGCTAGTGTGCCATAAGGAATATTTGTACAAGAATAGGCAACACCCCATATCATATAGGTTGCATATGCATATATGATTTTACCACGAAGAGAAAAACTTGGTGCTAAAAATACAAATACTGAGATAATAGCAAGGGATATGCAAGAAATCATCATAACTGGTCGATACTTACCTGATGCTGGTGTACCTTTTCTCGAGTCAACTAATGTTCCAACTATAGGATCTGCTATAGCATCAAAGAACTTTGTGAATAAAAAAATACCGCCTGCAACAACCGCTGGGATACCTGCAACATCTGTATAGAATTTGAGTAGATATAATTGCCCCATATCAAACATAAATCCATTTCCTAAATCACCGAAACCGTATGTGATTTTTTCTCTGAAAGTTAATTTCTTCATTTTATCCTTCTTCCGTTAATTTAAATTATAATTATAATTTGTAAAAATAGTTATAATTATATTTTATTAGTTTAACATAAAATATAATAAATGTTAACGTGAACAATTTCAGCCATCTAAATTGTTTAAACAATTATTTATATGCTAGTTAAACTATACCGTATTCAATACAGTGAAAAGCTTTTCTTCATTTTGTAAACAATTACTTTGATTTACAAAGGAATTGTGAGATAACAGTTGATATGCGCCTTACTAACGATTTCTAAGTTTCAGATGTTTTTTATTGAAATTAAATGTGTACAATTAGTTTTGGCCATAGATACGTATATAAAAGTATAGCATATTTTATTGTAGATTCTATTTATCATTGAATCTTCTCATTGTTTAGAACTTTCCCAATAGACAGTCATGGTAAATAAGGGGAACATAGCTTATAGGATTTTTGAATAATTAGATTTTTTGTTTATTAAAAATCAGTTGAAAAAAAAAATTTTCAAAAATGCTTGAAAAAAATATTTATCCGATGACTACCATCAGTAACACTACCATCTTACTTTTAAGGTAAAATTGACTTATTTCTGTTGATTTTCGATAATAGATAGCGTACAATTAAATATGACAATATTTTAAAATTAAGGGGGGAAAACCATGATTTATTTTTCTAATATATTCACAACAATTGTTTTTCTTGCTATAGGTGTTTTAGCCGGTAAAAGTGGTATGAAATATAAAAGCAAGCATTATGATTATGCTTTAATAGTTTTATTAATTGTTTCATTTTGGATAGGAACAAATAGTTTTCTACTTAAAATTTTAAGTTTTGAGGCTAGATTTTCAGTTGCCTTAACTGCATTGTTCTTAGGAATTTTGGTAAGAAGACATTTGTTAAAATACTTACGTATCCCAAAGCTAAATTATTGAATTTTAAGTAAATTGAGGTGTGTCTGAAAGTCACACCTCAACTTACTTTCGCATTAAATTATGGTAGATATGGAGGTCAATTATGGAATTATGGGATGTTTATGATAAGTACAGACAAAAAACTGGACAAAAATTTATATAACCTTAAAAGCTCGAACCATTTCTTGAAGATTATTTGATGATGCCTAATCTATTTGTTTCTATTAGTATGTTCTGTAGTAGTTTTAAAGATTCTTCGCTCTTGCTTGTGCCATTAGCAGTTCTCTTATTAATTTCGTCAGCGGACTCATTTATATCCTCTACAATATAGTTAAAAGAACTCAAAGTATCTTTTATACCGCTAGTGGAGTCTTGTACCTCAGAGTCAATTTTGTTAATCTCATTATATGTTTACTTATGTTGTTTATAGTTGTTACAATATCAGATATAGAAGTTCAGTGATGCTGAAGCAAACTCATTTTTCCTAATGTTATTTTCATACTCTTTTCTAAGTCATTTATAGAACAAAGTACGTTAGTGGAAGAATCGCTTGCTTTAAGTGCATAACTATTGGTAGTAGTAATTTTTTCAGTTACTTCATGTACAAGTCCGCCCATTTTGAAGTCCTAACTCCATCTTTGAGATTATCACCTTTTGTAAAAGTGGTATCTTCAAACTTACTTCTAGATATGGCTGTCCCTGGCAATATATTCCTGTAAGCTTTTACCATAAAAGATAATTGTCACCAGAATCTTTATATATGGGTGTCCTCATCTTGAATTACATTGCTCATTTCGTCATTAAGTACTCTAAAGTCTTTTTTCTACCATTAGATATACCTTTGAATACTTGTTCAGAATGGTTTTTAATACCATGGTTTAGTGTATGCAAAAGTTTTAATTTTATCATAAGTTTCCCCTTAAGAATACTGTATAAATAAATATGAATAGCAAATAAAATGTTATTTATATACTATTTTAATAAATGTCCATGGAAGATACAAGAAAATTTTTAAAACTTTGATTCTTATATAGTATTTATTTGTTGATGAATTTTTAATTATTAAGCAATTATGTTAATATAGAATTAAAATTATGATTGGTGGTAATTATGAGATTAGAACAATGTAACCAATATTTGAGGAGTATAGAATTAAAACAAGAAAAAATAGAATCATTTTGTAAATACCCATTTTCTGTGCCGGCTATTAAAAAGCTGTCTAAGTTAGAGTTTCACCCAAAAGTAACATTCATAGTAGGAGAAAATGGCTCTGGCAAATCAACGATTTTAGAGGCCATTGCAACTACTTACGGTTTTAATCCCGAAGGTGGTTCTATTAATTTTAATTTTTCATCAAAAGATACACATTCAGAATTGTATAAGTACATTAAGCTTGTTAAAGGTGTAGTAAGACCAAAGGATACTTTTTTCTTAAGAGCTGAAAGCTTTTACAATTTTGCAAGTAATGTGGATGAACTAAATAAAGAGCTCCCAGGACTTTTTAATTCTTACGGAGGGAGTTCGCTACATGAGAAATCACATGGAGAATCGTTTTTGCAGTTTTTATGAATAGGTTTTCAGGTAGAGGGTTGTATATACTTGATGAACCAGAAGCTGCATTATCACCAGCAAGACAAATGTCGATGATATCTAGAATACACCAATTAGTAGAAGAAAAATCCCAATTTATTATTGCAACTCATTCTCCTATAATAATGGCTTATCCTGATGCTACAATATATGAAATTAAAGAACATATTAGAAAAGTGAGCTATGAGGAAACGGAAAACTATCAAATAATGAAACAGTTTATAAATAATACTCAAGGTATGCTAGATATACTTTGCAGTTAAAAGTAAAGGTACAGTAATATATGAAAAGCATTCTGGCAAAGCTTTACACATGTAACATACTGGTTTATACTAAAATAAGTATTTTTCAATTATGGAGGTGTTGTAAATGATAAAGGTTATCGATATGAGCAAAAAACAAGTTTACGTGATAGTTCTGTCCAAAAATAAATATTATGTAAACTTGTTAGATAATCTGTCAACAACATGTTTTTATAAGGCATCATCAAATCTGAATCTTAGACTTGTTATTTTTCCTCTGATGCTTTAGTTGTAAATGTAGAGTCGTGACAGAGTCACGGCTTTTATTATATTTTGAGAGAATTAATTAATCTCCATATGTTGATAGATTATCTAAAAATGGAGGTTAAAATATGAAAAAAATATATAGAAACTCAAATCTAATTATTTACTTGATTGGAATTTTTGTATCAGGTATTGGAACAAAGCTTACAACTATTGCGCTGGCTGACAAAGTGATGAGACTCCCTGGTAGTGATTTTAATGTAAGTTTAATTTACATATTTCAAAGCATACCAATTCTTATTTTGGGAATGCTAGCTGGTAATATAGTAGATAAGAAAAACAAGAAAATGTTTTTTATAATAATTAATTTTATATGTGCATTTACTTCTTTTATTTTTGCATTAACCAATATAAAATCAATAATTTTTTCTGTTGTGATTATAAATGGTATTATTCAAGCTTTTTACATCCCGGTTGAAATTTCACTAATGCCATTACTAGTACTAAAAAAAGATTTAACTGAAGTCAATGGTCTTAAAATGTCCATAAGTGGAGTTATAATGATAGCTGGCTATGCATTTGCCGGTATTTTAATTAGTGTCACTGGAAATACTGTTGCTTTTCTACTTGATGGCTTATCATTTTTATTTATAGCCGTAGTATCTATGTTTTTAAAAACTAATAAAATTAATTGTAATAATAGCATTTATGAGGAAACAAATTTTAAAAAAGATATGATCCAAGGTTGGAATTTTATTAAAAATAATGCAAATGTAAAATATATATTTTTCATTGATATAATCATTAACTTTATTATTTCAATGCAGACCCCACTTACATATATTTTTGTAGAAAAATATTTAGGTGGCAGAATGCTTATGGCAAAGAGAACTGGTTTTTTGTTTGCATTTGCAGGTATTGGCACAATATTTGGTGGAGTAATACTTGGAAGGTTTAAAAACAGAGATAAGCTAATGTTACTTTCAATTTCACTTGTGTTTGATAGTATATTAGTTATAGCCTTTTCATTAAATAGATATTTCCCAATTACTTTATTAATATATGGGGCAATGGGGGTGCTTGGTGCATTTAGTGGTAGCATTTTGCAAACGGTTATTCAAGAAAAAACTCCTGGAAATTTACTTGGACGTGTATCAGGTTTCATTAATTCTATAGTTCAACCATTAGGTGTAGTATCTATTCTAATAGGTGGTATCTGTTCTAATTTAGTTGAGGTAAAATGGATTTTTATTTTCAGTGCATTGTTGGAGCTGGTAACAGGCTTGTGTTTTAGGCATCTTCAAAAAAATAACAAGCAAGTATGCTAGTCTATTTTTTTCAGATACCTTATTAGAAAATCTAAATTATGTTATAATTCATTTTAGTAAAGCTGGTGAGAGATATGACGTTAAAAAAAATAATAAATCCTATATTATTTCAAGGAAATCTTAAAAAAAAGCACTACTTTGAAGGCTGGTATTACAAGCAGATATCAACAAATGATAGAAATGTTATAAGTTTTATACCAGGCATTAGTCTCTTTGATGATGACCCTCATAGTTTTGTTCAGTATATATTTGTGAGTTTTGATAAAAACAACAACAAAACAATAAATACAGGATATGTAAAATATCCAATTGAGACCTTTAAATTTAGCAATAATCCATTCAGTGTTAGTGTAGGAGAAAATATTTTCTCGGAATCAGAAGTTTCAGTTAAATTAGCTGATGACAAGGTGGATATACAAGGAGTAATAAAATTAGTCCATTTAACGCCTATTAGAAAATCTATTTTAGTGCCAAATATAATGGGGATTTTTGCTTATATTCCTAAAATGGAATGTTATCATGGGATTATTAGTATGAATCATAGAATTGACGGAATGCTAAAAATTAATGGCGAAGAAATAGATTTTAATATGGGAAAGGGCTATGCAGAAAAAGATTGGGGAACTTCTTTTCCTAAAGAATATATTTGGATGCAATGCAACACTTTTAAAAATAAAAATACTAGTGTTTTTGCTTCTGTTGCTAACATTCCGTTTATGAAAAAATCTTTTACAGGGTATATATGCAATTTGGTAGTAAATGGAAAAGAATATAGATTTGCAACTTATAATAGAAGCAAAATGAAAATTGAAAGTATTGACAAGAATAATGCGACTTTAGTATTAGAAGATGGTCATGTAAGACTAAAAGTACAAGCAATTTTAAAACAATCAGGAGAGTTAATGGCTCCACAAAAGGAAAAATGGGGATAAAGATTAAAGAAGAACTATGGGGACAAGTGAAAATTTATTTGTATAATAAACAAAATCAGCTTTTATATGAAGATGTAGGAGATGTAGCAGGCATTGAAATTGTGGGCTTCTAAGCAATTTATCATGGTTAATAGAAAAGAAAAATCAACCCATAAAATCAACCGAAAGGTTGATTTTATTTTTTCCCTCTAAAGTTACAATTATTACTGAGGAGATGATTTGAGATGAACGAAATGATCAGTGTGAAAAACCTTGAAAAAAGTTATAAAGGGAACAAAGTAATCAAAGGTATATCCTTTGAGGTAGAAAAAGGTGAAATAGTTTGCTTTCTAGGGCCCAATGGAGCAGGAAAAAGCACTTCCATAAACATTCTTACAGGGGCTCTAGGTTATGAATCAGGTGAAATATTTTATAAGAACAGAAAAATTGAGAAAGGTGATAGAAACTTTAAGCAGCAGCTAGGAATAGTACCACAAGAAATTTCTCTATATGAGGATATAACAGCAGAGCAAAACCTACGATTTTTTGCATCACTTTATGGGCTAAAAGGGAAAGAGCTTAATGAGAGAACTGCTGAAGCACTTGAAATTGCTGGACTTACTGAAAAAGCAAAAGACAGGGTAAATACTTTTTCAGGAGGAATGAAAAGGAGGCTTAATATTGCCTGCGCCATTGCACATCACCCTGAAATACTAATAATGGATGAGCCTACAGTTGGAATTGATCCTCAATCTAGGAATTATATTTTAAGTTCTGTTAAAAAGATGAGGGAAAAAGGTACCACAATTATATATACAACTCATTATATGGAGGAAGTTGAGGAAATATCCACAAGGATAATTATAATGGACAAAGGAAAGATAATAGCTTCTGGAACAAAGGAACAATTAAAAGAGGAAATAGTAAATGATAAACAGTTTGTTATTGAAGTTGATGATTTAGATAGGGTGAATTTAGAAGAATTTTATAATGTTGAGGGGGTTAAGAACGCCAAAATACAAGGTGGCAAGCTGAATATTACAACTTTAACTGGGGTAGAAAACCTGGATAAGCTTATTGCAATTTTGGTAAACAGTTCTGTTAAGATTAACAATTTAAATTGCAAAACTGCTAGTTTAGAAACAGTATTTTTAAACTTAACTGGTAAAAAATTGAGGGATTGAAAGGAGGTTCGTTATGTACAGATTTTCACAAATTTTCAAGAGAGATCTTTTAAATCTAATATTTAATCCTATGTGGGTTTTCAACGACACAATTTTCCCTTTTCTGCTTGTGTTAATTCTTGGATTTTTATGTAGCGGAAGTTATGGAAGTAGTGTTACCTCATATGATTATTATGGGGTTTCTATGATGATTTATGAAATATTTAACACTTCAATAATAGCTTCAAATAGCTTCATGGAGGAAAGAATTAAGCAGGGCAATATGAGGATAATCTACTCACCATTACTTAAAGCATCCATATATATTTCAAAAATATTAGCTACCTTCGCGTTTTCCAGCATTTGTCATATTATTGTGATACTTGTGCTGAATCTCACTTTGAATGTGAATTTTGGAGGGACAAATGTTTTATTTGTGATTTTAGTATTACTCTTGTTTGAATTTTTCGCGTCCATACTGGGAGTACTGTTTTGTTGTATTTTTAAGAGTGAAAATACTGCAAATCAGATTTTAAGTATTGTAATAAATATTTCAGCGGTTCTTGGAGGTCTATTTTTTCAGCTTGGAGGATTTGGAAAGAATGTAGAAAAAATAAGCTATATTTCTCCTGTAAAATGGATTGCTACTGATATTTTTAAAGTAATATACGATAATGACTTTTCTTACTACTTGCCGACAGTAATTATATTAATAGTATTGTCCATAGCAGCATTGCTTTTGTGTGGGAAATTTTATAGAACGGAGGATTATATATGATGAATTTTATTAGAAATGATTTTTGCAGAATAAGCACTAGAAAATATTACATTCTTATTTCGGTATTAATGACCGTGATCTCCATTGTTTTAGGAGTGTATTTAACCTCAAACCTTCAAACTAAAGCCAATATTGCCATGGTAACCAAAAGACCAGTATCAAGTTTTCAATCAAAATACGCTAATATTACTTTTATGGACAAAAACCTGGCCAATATGAATTAGTACTCAGTAAGTATGACGGGGTTATAATAGATAAGGGTAATGGTAGGTATGATGTAGATACAATAAAAAGTGAAGATTATAGAAAAACATTAGAAATGGTACTAAAGAATCCTAAGGGTTTTAAGCCTGCAAACAAAGACTTAAGAGGGATAGGAACCACTATTATAGGGTATCTTCTAGCATTTATTTTACTACAGGATGTTCTGTTTATGTTTACCTTAGCTGAAGATATAGAATTAAAACAAATTGAAAGAATAGCAGCTGCACCTATATTTTTTATCAAGTACCTGCTATCCAATTTTATATTTAACTTTTTAATTGTATTTTTGCCAGCATTTTTAATTCTGGTGGTGATGAAAGATATTTTTGGGTACAACATAGGCTTTAGCCTCTTAGAGTACGCAGGTTTACTTGGATTAATAGTATCTTTTGGCATAGCATTTGCAATGCTTATAAACTCTATTGTAAAAGTATCAGATACAGCAAATATGATGGGATCTTCAATTGTAGTGCTAACAACAATTTTATCTGGAAGTTTCTATTCTTTTGAAAATGGAAATAAAATTTTGGAGAAGGCTATATGGATATTTCCACAAAAGGACTTCCTTAGCTTTGCACAAGGACTGGAAAATGGAAAAGCTATCTCTGCAATTCTTCCTCAGCTTGTATATGTAATAATTATATCACTAGTATTTTTTATATTTTCCATAATAAAGATCAAAAAGACTATGTACTTCGAAAGGATTAAGGTAAAATAAGATTATAGAAATAAAGAAAGAAAATTTAGGTGATTTAATGAATGATAAAGTGCTTTTGATGTCCACAAGACTAAAAATGCCTCAGCCAAGAAAAAATTATATAGTGCGAGAAGGAATATTTTCAAAGCTGGATAAAATAAATGAATACAAGGTTACTGTAGTTAAAGGTTGTGCAGGGGCAGGGAAAACTACCATCATAACTTCCTTTGTAAAGGAAAAGAACATTTCAAATTTTAAATGGATATCACTTGACGAAAAATGTAACAATGTTTTTATGTTTTGGAACTATTTTATAGAGGTTACAGGGGAATATCTTGGAGAAGCTAGGCAAAATTTTATGTCTCTGTATGATTCAAACTTTCAAAAAAGTAATTTAGAGAAGCTCATTACACTTCTAATAAATGGGCTAAATAATAAGGAAGACATATTTATAGTATTAGATGATGTTTATTACGTCACTGACAGCTTTTTAATCCACACCATAGATTTTTTCCTTAAGAATGTTTCTGATAATGTTCATTTAATAATGCTTACCAGATATGAGCCACTTTTATATTTAGGCACACTTAACATGGAGGGAAAACTTCTTGTAATAGATGAAAATGACCTAAAGCTTTCTAAGGAAGATGGAATGAGTTTTTTAAAAGATACTTTAAATCTTACCCTTAATCAGGAAACATTAGACTTTATAAATGATATTTCTGAAGGGTGGATTGGTGGGCTTCAGCTTCTGGCAGCGGCTACAAATGGGAAAAGTGAAATGGAAATCAAAAATTTACGACTTGAAGATAAACTTGTGGGAGAGTATCTTACAAAAGAAATATATGAATTTTTAGATTCTGAAGAAAAACAATTTCTTGTGATAACATCTATCCTATCTTATTTTAATGAAGAAATATGTATTAATCTCTTAGACAAACTTAATTTTAAGAAAATAATGGATGGTTTAATTCAGAAGAATATATTAATCATATGTATTGATGAGAAAAATGAAATTTATCGATATCATAATATTTTAAAAGAATATTTAATTGGAAGATTTAAAGGCTTAAAAAAGGAAACTCAAATTGGCTTTCATATAAAGGCAGCAGAGATTCTAGAAAAACTTCGTGATTATAACCAGTGTATAGATCAATTAATAGAAGCAGAGGATTATACCTCTGCAATGAAAATCATTGTGGAACTTCCTCAAAATGTAGCACTATTTTCATATGTGGATAGAATTCCTGAGGTAGCTATTACAAAAAATCCTGATTTTGCTTATCAGTGCTTCTTTTATTATTATGCTAATATGGAATTTGAAAAAGGCAGGGAATTATATGCTGTGATTGATGATAATATGTCAGGAGACTCAACCTTTCCTGCATTTAGATTTTCAAATATGTTTGTGGAGGGTAATTTTACACTGAGCCATATTGAAGTTATGACCATTGAAGAAATTGATGAGCTTCCATTAAAAGAAACCACAAAGGCCTATATGCTTATAAAAAATGCATATTTTTTGCTTGGGCAATGTTTGTATGATGAGTCATTGAATTTTATAGATAAAGCTATGAGCTATTCAGTAAGTAAGAGAAACTCTTATATTGTATTTTTCGCTTTTAGCACCAAAACTCAAATACTAGAGGAAAAAGGTGAATTCAATAAATGCTTAGCAATGTATAAAGATATGAATAAAATACTGAAATCTACTGAAAGTCTTTTTATGCTTAATGTAAGCTTTTATATAGGAATTACAGGAGTTTATTTAAAACAATTGGATCTAAAAAATGCAGAGAACTGTCTAAAAAGTGCAGCAAGATACAATTCGGAGTCAGGTAATGTGTCGTCTTCAATAGATGGAGGATACAGATACAATCTAGCGGAATATAAATTTATTTCTGGGGATGCTGAGGGTGCCATGAAGCTGGTTTATGAGCTTTTAAACTTTCAAATGTATACTAATCTTGTATTTGGAGCTCCTCTTTTAAAATATGTTTTTAGGATTAATAAATTTACTGGTGAACTTGTAGAACGATTTATTGACTGTTATGAAAGCATGGAAGATATATACAGGAGCATTGATAGCAAACTGATTTATGCTAATATATTATTTTATCAAGGAAAGATGAAGCTTGCCATGGGGCTTACAGATGAGATTTTAAAATATTCACGCAAACATAAAATCAAGCTAAAACTTGTGCAAGCATCTCTTTTTAAAATAAAAATGATTTATAATGAACAAGGTGGGAAGCGTGAAATAATAAACTTGTTTAGGGAAACTTTATTTTATAGCTACAAAGATAAAATTCTACTTCCATATTATTTTGAAAGTGAAATTGTGACAAAGGTAATAAAACAATACGAAAGCGATTTTTATAATGATTTGAGTTCTGGGGAAAAGGCATATTATAAAGAAATAATTAGGATTTGTAAAATTGAAACAAAACCAATACTTAGTGAAAGAGAAATAGATGTAATAAATGAAATAGCAAAAGGCTCCTCAAATAAAGAGACTGCAGAGCATCTTTGTATTACAATAGCCACGGTTAAATCCCACATTATTAATATATATAGCAAACTTCAGGTGAATAATAGGGTGGCGGCAATTGAGGCAGCTAAAAAAAATAGAATTTTATAAGAGATAAGCTTTGTGTACTCCATTGTTTGTATTTTTCAATGGAGCTTTTGTCGTACCAATTTATAATAATTATACTATTGACAAAGCATTGTAATTATCTTATATTGTATATATAAAGTATATACAATATATACTTTAAAGAAGAGCATAAATAAACAGAACCCGGTAGGAGATAAGATATGGATATTACTATTTCAAATTTATCAAATGACCCTATATATCAGCAAATCATAGATCAAATCAAGGGAATGATATTTTCCGGAGAACTAAAAGAAGGTGATGCACTTCCATCCATAAGAAATTTGGCAAAGGATCTTCAAATAAGTGTAATCACCACAAAAAGAGCTTATGAAGAATTAGATAAGGAAGGATTTGTGGCTTCGTTTACAGGTAAAGGGTCCTTTGTATCAGGACAAAATAAAGCTTTGCTTCGTGAGAAAAGAATGAGGCTTTTAGAAGAGGAATTAAAAGCAGTTATAAAAGAAAGTAAATTACTCTATTTATCTATGGAAGAAGTAATAGATATCATGAAATTTCTTGAGGAGGATATAAAATGAGCACTGTATTAGAAGTGAAAAATCTAAAAAAGTCTTATGGAGATTTTAGTCTAAATGGACTAAACTTTAAGCTTGAAAAAGGATATGTAATGGGTTTTATAGGTCCTAATGGTGCAGGGAAAAGCACAACTATAAAATTAATCATGAATTTAATAAAAAAAGATACCGGAAGTATCAATATTTTCGGTATGGACAGCGTTAAAGATGAAAGAAAAATCAAAGAAAAAATGGGATTTGTTTATGATGAAAATGTATTTTATGGGGTCCTAACTATAAATGAAATGAAAAAAATAGTAGCAGGTTTTTATAAAAAATGGGATGAAAATAAATTTCAGAGCTATATTAAACAGTTTGAACTAAATCCTAATAAGCTGATAGATAAGCTTTCAAAGGGAATGAAAATAAAATTTGCATTAGCTTTAGCACTTTCTCATGGAGCTGAACTTATTATTATGGACGAGCCAACTTCAGGACTGGACCCTGCTTTTAGAAGTGAACTTATGGATATATTATATAACATTATTCAAGATGAAAATATGACAATCTTTTTCTCTACACATATCACTACGGATCTTGAAAAAATAGCAGATTATATTACCTTTATTAACAAGGGTTGTATGGTATTTTCTGAATCTAAGGAAAAAGTGCTAGAAAGGTATGCAGTAGTTAAAGGATCTACTAAACTTTTAGATTCAGATGTAAGGAAGGAATTTATAGGTATAAGGGAAACTGCTTCAGGTTTTCAAGGATTAACTACTAATAAAGAAAAAATAAAAATGTTATTTAAGGGTAGCTGCAAAATAGAAAAAGCATCTTTGGAAGATATTATGGTTTATACCGTAAGGGGGGATATTCGTGTTTAATCTTATAATTAAAGATATTATTATTCAGAAAAAGGATAAAACTATATTTATTTTTATGCTTTTAAATATATTAAACATATTTATATTTCAGAAAAACTATGGAGTGAGTATATTTTTATGCTTTCTAAGCATATATTTACTGGCAGTGTATGCTAATGCCTATGACTTTAAATATAACAGTGAACTAATGATAAATAGTATGCCTGTTAATAGAAAAATCGTGGTGGCTGCAAAATATTTATCAGTGTTTATATTTTTTATTTGTGCTGTAGTTATAACACTTATAGCAGGAACGTTATTACACTTTGCGGACCCAGCTTTAATTAGTAAAGTTGTGAGTATAAACACAATTTTTGTTGAACTCTTTATTGTAAGTACTTATTTCTCAATTTTCTTCCCATTTTATTATAAACTGGGATATCTAAAGTCTAGGTGGGCGAATTTTATAATCATGGGTATAATAGGTGGAATCATTAGTTCTGTAGCGGATATAACAGGTGGCAACATGAAATTTGGTGGCAGTGGGGCATTAGTTCAAAGTAGCATTCTCCCAGGTATATCTATAATTCTTATTGCAGTTTCATTTTTAATTTCAATTAAGATATATTCAAATAAGGAAATTTAACCTATAAGAGCCAAGTTAAGATATTTTATGTTATTATAGGTGTACAAACAATTTAGAAAGGGGGCATATTAATATGGTTAATGAAATGAGAAGAAAAGATAGAGAAATTTTTAATGAGGATATAGAAGATGTTTTATTTAATGGGGAATATGGTACTCTCGCCACTATAGGTGAAGATGGATATCCTTATATTGTACCACTTAATTATGTATATTATAATAAATTTTTATACTTTCATTGTGCTAAAGAGGGCTATAAACTTCAAAACATTGAACGAAATGCTAAAGTATCATTTTGTGTTGTTACAAGTACAGAAGTGATGCCAAGTGAATTTAGTACAAAGTATAAAAGTGTCATAGTTTGTGGGGCTACCGGCGAAGTAACTGATGATTTGAAAGAGACTATATTAATGAAGTTTATTGAGAAATATTCTCCTGGATTTTCAGATGAAGGCAAAAAATATATTGAGAAGGCGATAAATAGTGTTAAAGTGATGAGAATCAATATACAACATATAACTGGAAAAGCAAGAAGTTAATATAAATAATGAATACAGGAAGGAGAATTTGTATGGAAGGCAATTATTTTACAACCTTTTTTACTATTATAAATATTGTCATATTGATTGCAATTATAATAGGAATATATAAAGCAATACAAGGATTTAAAAAATATATGGACAGAAATAAAGAGATGGATAGAAAGCTAGATACTATTTTAAATAAATTAGAAGAAGATAAAAATAAGAGTGGCGATAAATAATGGATTCAACAGATTTTATTCAATTATGTAAAGAGAAATTTGGATACCTTAAAGAAAATTATGGATTTAAAGTTATTGAAGAAAATCATAAATTAAGCCAACTATATATTATTTTTGGAAAGAAAAATTTGAAAATTAAAGTGAATTATGATTCTATTAAACCAAGCATGTTTCCAATAAAAATTGATCTAATTCTAGGAGTAAGTTTACTTGAAAAAATTTTAAGGAAAAAAAACATATGTGAACTTGATGACTTAATGATATATAAAAAATGTTCTACTAAAGTATATGATTATCTTGACTACAATAATGTTGAAAGTTTTTATAACAAAATGACGGATGAAGATATTCAGGTATATGAAGAAAAGTATTCAAAAGATGAGGAAGTAGTAATACTTGTGGACAAGTATGCATATCTTTTACGAGAATTTGGATCTGATATATTTAACAGTGATTTGAACTTATTAATTGAAGTAATAAAAATGAGAGAAAAATATGATAAAAAATACCATTGTGTTTTTAATGAAACTGATAAAATTAAACAGTAACTTTTGTAAAACCAGATAATAATGATATAAATGCATTGAGTTCATATAATACAATTGAGGAACTTTTCAATAATTTGCCTAATGAATTAGGAAATTAGAAATAGGGATTAAAGCCTATTTCTAAAGTATTTTGTCAATTATCCCATAGGCTAAAGCTTCCTCAGCAGACAGAAAAAAATCCCGTTCCATATCCCGTTCTATTTTTTCTAGTGGATTGCCTGTTTTTTCACTATATATTTTATTTAGCTTTTTTTTAGTTCTAAGGAGCCACTCAGTATGAATTTCTATATCTGTAGCTTGACCTTGAAAACCTCCATATACAGAGGGTTGATGCACGAGAATCTCGCTATTTGGAAGTGCACATCTTTTCCCATGTGCACCAACTGCCAGTAAAAATGAGCCCATGCTTGCAGCCATACCTACACATATTGTAGATACATCAGATTTTATAAGTTGCATTGTATCATATATTGCCATTCCAGCAGTAATAGAACCTCCGGGACTATTTATATAAAAATTAATGTCAGCATCAGGATTATCCGATTCAAGGAACAGTAGCTGTGCCACTATTAAACTTGCGGTCTCATCTGTTACTTCACCATTGAGCATCACTATTCTATCCTTAAGCAGTCTCGAATAAATGTCATAGGAACGTTCTCCTAAATTTGTCTGTTCAATAACTATGGGTACATAACTCATAAAAATCACCTCATGAAAATTTTTTCACTTAAATATTATGCTGCCATATTAAGTTGACTTGTAATTTTATTTTTTGAACTTATTGAAGTTACATTGAGTTTGTTTCTTCTAAATTCCCTTGGTGGTATTCCGTAAATTCGTTTAAAGGATTTTGTAAAGGATTCTTGAGAACTAAACTGATATTTAAAAGCTATATCCACAATCTTATCATCTGTGAAGAGTAATTCATTAGCTGCTTCCATGAGTCTTCTCTTTCTTATATATTCAGCAACAGGTTCACCAACAATTGCGTGGAATATTCTATGAAAATGGTACTTTGATAGAAACACATTTTCAGCAAGGTCTTTAAGTTCTATTTTAATATTTAAATTATCTTCAATATATTCAATAGATTTTTTAATACAAACATCATAATTCATGATATTATGATTACCTCCCTTTACCTTTTTCTATATTATATATTAACTTGTAAGATTAATCCTGTCTTTTTTTGCTAGTTTTATGGCATATTATTATATAAAAGTTTAATGTTGTAGTTTATAATATATATAAGTGACGTTTGGATGGAAATGTATAAATACTGTTTAGTGGGAAGGAGATAAGGGTAATTAATAAAGAGTATATTCGAAATATTATGGAGGATAAAAATGGATATCAATGTTATTAAAGAAATTGCATATAAGCTTATGGGTAATAGGAAAGCACATTTAGAACGGGAAAAAGGGTTTATTTATTACCATGGATTAAGAGTTTCTAAACTTTCTTCAAAACTGCGACAAGTAATTTTACCAGAAGATTGTTCTCATGATGATATTATCATTGTTGCTTCATTATTCCATGATATAGCCAAGGGAATAGAACCTCATGGTAAACATGGAGCTACATTGGTTAAAGATATTCTTGAAGACTATTGTACCGCATATGAAATAGCTGAAATCGCTGAAATAATATATTACCATGATCTAAAAAAGGAAAATAATGATTATTCAAAATATATAAAAATAGTACAGGATGCAGATATACTTGATCATTTTGGATCTATTGAAATTTGGATGAATTTTCAGTATCGTGCTTATAAGGACGAGCCTATGCATAATTCATTAGAGTTTTATGACAATGAATTTGACTCTGAAGTTCAAGAATGTAGAAAATTGCTTAATTATGATGTATCATATAAAATTTTTGATGATAAAATTTCTTTTATATATTCGTTTATTGATAGATTTAAGAGAGAAGCAGAAGGGGAATTCTGCATAAAAATATGAGTGTATCTGTCCCCAATAGATAAAAATCATTACTATTATAGTGCAAGAGGAGAATATATATGATAAAAAGAGAAATTGAAACTTTTGAAGAAATATCAAATATGATAGATAAAAGTTCTAGTGTAAGCTTTAGGGACTTTCAGACTAAGGCTACAACATTAGTTATTGTTGATATGATTAATGGGTTTGCTCGAGAGGGTGCTCTTCACAGCAGCAGGGTAGAAGGTATAATACCAGAAATAACGAAACTATCTAGATCTTGTGAAAAGCTTCATATTGAAAAGATAGCATTTGCAGATTGCCATACTGAAGCGTCAACAGAATTTGGAGCTTACCCAGTGCACTGCTTGCAAGGAACCAGTGAGGCAGAGATTGTTGATGAAATTAAAGCTATTGGTGGATATAAACTTATAACTAAAAATAGTACAAATGGGTTTCTTGAAGAGGAATTTCAAAAATGGCTTGGAGATAATCAGGATAAAAATATTTTTATTGTTACTGGTGATTGCACGGATATCTGTATTCAACAGTTTGCAATAACATTGAAAACTTGGTTCAATATGAAAAGCAGAAAATCAAGAATTATTGTTCCTATTAATGCTGTTGAAACCTATGATGTAGATATACACAATGCGCAGTTAATGAACATAATGGCTTTATACAATATGATTATTAATGGCATAGAAGTAGTGAGAAATATAAAAAATTAAGATAACTTCATTATTTTGTGGAGGTGAAAAATGAAGACAAAAATGGTATTAGTAATTTTATTTTCAATGCTTATATTTGTAGGTGGTTCTAAAAATCAACTACAAACTTCTAATTCGCAAAACCAATTGTTAGAGCCTAAACAAGTAGTAGAAAATTATTTCAAATACTACAATGAAAAAAACAAAGAAGGGGTAATCTCAACACTAACAGAATGGCATAATTCTCCCAATGTGGTATGGGAATTTGATAATTTGAAATACATTAAGATTAATAGTATAAAAGAAGATATTAATCCAAAAGATAAGGAAGCTTATATGAAATATGGACGAGGTATGATAAATGGTGTAAAAGAGGAGAACGTAATAATTTATACAGTTGAATATGAAGTTAAATATAAAAAAGATGGAGTTGGTTCACAGGATAGTGGAAACTATACTTGGGGATTTACTGTTATTAGAAAGGATAAATATTCACCTTGGTTAATTGATGATTTTGGAGAAGGGTGATTATAATAAAGGTGTTGAATCCATAAGCATCAAACTCCTCATAATACATTTTGGATAAGAAAATTAAGGAGTAGAGATATACTATTGATGTCTTAAAATATAGTATGCATGATACATGGAATATGTTTAAGGCACAATCAAGAAAATAACAAGTCAAAGATATTGAGGATATTTTGCGGTAGGCGAGGAGCTAAAACCATGCACATAATGGGCTATGTGCATGGTTTTGCAAGGCGTTGTATAACACAAAATAGACCAGTCTACTGACTTGTGATTTTTTTGATGGTGCCTAAGTTAAATAACTAAACAAACGATTGTACATTGATGAATAAGTGTCAAGTCTATTGGGACAACATATGTGTATGTTTACCTTGTGTTACAAATATGAACAATTGTATAATATTAATAGAGGGGGAATTATTGTACTAATTATCTTAGGTTGGTGATTTGGATGGATAAGTTTAGTTCAAGGCAAATGGATTTAGTTAAAAGATTAATTAATAATGAAAACGTTACAGTCAAGAACTTAGCACAAACTAATGATGTAAGTACTAGAACAATCTATAGGGAAATAGACAACATTAATAGATTGATTTCTAAATATAAAATAAATGTACAAAATACGCTGAATGGTTTAAGTCTCAATGGAGAAAATGAAGAAATTTTAGAATTTAAGTTGGCAATATACGGGTCAGAATCTCTAGCAGAAGCTAAGAATAGAAAAAACTTTATAGTAGCAGAGCTTTTGCAATGCAAAGAACCTATAAAAATTCAATATTTTGCAAATAAATTTAATGTATCCAGTTCAACAATAAGTCATCATGTGAAAGATATAAAAGAATGGCTTGAAAAAAATCATATAAATCTAATTTCTAAACCGGGGGTTGGTATATACATTGAAGGTGATGAAAAGAATATTAGACATACATTAGTGGATTTGCTCTACAAAAACTATAATTTAGAGCAATTGATTGGTTTCATACAAAATGACAGTGAAGAAATAAGTAAAGGTAAAAATAACAGAATTCAAGAGCTTAACAATAGATTACTAAACATAATCGATTATGAAACCATTTATCTAATTGAGAGGTCACTTTCTAATATAGAGTCAACAATGGATTATAAAATTGATGATAGATTATATATTGAATTATCGATACATCTTTCTTTAGCCATTGAGAGGCTAAGAAATAACGAGAAAATAAATTTTGATAACATTACCTTGGAAAAATTAAAGAAGTCAAAAGAATATAAAGTAGCAAAGGTTATAGCAAAATATATTGAAGATGAAATAGATATTAAAATTCCAGAAGATGAACTTGGATATATTACGGTTCATCTTCAAGGAGTAAGGGTTGGAGGAAATAGTCTAAATCTAAGCGAAAAATATTTATATTCACTTACGGATAAGGTAATAGAAGAAGCTTCAAAGGTATTTGAAATAAAATTTGAGGAAGATTCCATTCTGAAAAAAGATTTAAATATGCATCTTTTATACTCAATTTACAGATTGAAATCTGGATATAAGATAAGGAATCCATTAATTACCGAAATTAAACGTCAATATGGATATGTATTTAATAAATGTAACAATGTCCTAAATGTGCTCAGGGAAAATTTAAATGTAGAGATAAGTGAAGACGAAATTGGATATATAAGTATGCATTTTGCGGCGGCAATTGAGAGAATTAAGGATAAAACGGTTATATACAATATACTCCTAGTTTGTGCTAGCGGAGTAGGAACTTCAAGAATGCTTGCAGCTAGAATAAAAAAAATCAAAGAAATAAACATAGTGGCTGTATCATCAGTACTTAAAATTGATGAAATAATTAATAAAAATCCTGTGGATCTAATCATATCTACGGTACCAATTAAGAGGAAAAACAAAAGGATTATTGTTGTAAATCCATTGTTTACTGAAAATGATATTACAAAACTTGAAGATGAGCTAAATATAAAAATAACTATGGAGAAGGAAGAAAAACTACAGCCTATTGAAAAGCAGATGGAAAATGTACAAAGTATAAAGGCATACAGCTATGAAATAAGCATTGTTATAAAAAATACATTTTTTACAGAAATTCAGTTCACAACAGTAAATGGCATAATTAAAGGATTATTGCAGGAACAAATTAAGTTTGGGGTAATTGATAAAAAAGCATCAAATAGTATTGAAGTTATACTGAAAAATAGAGAGAAATTAGGCACTATAATTCTTCCTAATAAAAAATTTGTTATATATCATTGCGTAAGTGATGCCATTACAGAAGCAATGGTAACAGTAGGAAAACTTAAAGTACCAATAAAGCTTGTGAATTTAATGGGTAAAAAAGAGTTAATTTATACCGCTTTTCTTATGGTAGCACCGGTGAATAAAAAATATAGTTTGGAGGTCATAGGAGATTTATCAGCCGCCATAATTGAACAAGATGATTTTACTGATATATTGAATAATAGCAAAAACGAAAAAGAGTGTAGAGAAATAATAGAAAAAACTCTTATGGCAAAACTTTATGCTCAGATAATAAGAGTTTTTAAATAAAAGGGGACGAGGATTTGGAAAGTAAAAATTCTTTGTATAGAAAAAAAAGGCCTATTATATTTTTTTTTTATATTATTAAGCTTGCCGTGGGTTGTGCAAATAAAAAGTTTAGTTACGTCAGGAAAAATAGGAGTAGCATTTCAATTGTCAATATTCGCAATAGTATTTTTGGTTGTGTTATTTTTTGTGCAGAAATGGTTTACAAAAATGCTTATTCAATATCAAAATAATTTAAATATATCTATGAAGAAAATGAAAAATAAAAGTATGAGGAGGAGTTTAAAATGAAAGCAATAATTTTATGTAGTTGGGGTGCCACTTCAAGTTCTCTTGCTAAGGCTGCTTCAGATGAGGCTAAAAAGAGAAATTTAGATATAGTGGTGGATGCAGGTGGTACAGGAGAATTTAAGAAAAAGGCAGAAAAGTATTCTGTAGCACTTCTTGAGCCACAGGTAAGGCATTTAAAAAAAGAGGTTGAAACTGCTGCAAGTAAATTTGATATACCAGTGGAAATAGTAGACATGCAGGCTTTTGCATTTATGAATGGAGGAAAGGTACTTGATCAAATAATTAAGCTAGCAAAAGGAGCAGGTAAGTTGTAATTAGGATAATGGGGTAATTCCCTTCGGCATCTTGAAAAAATGAGCAGTTAATATTTTTGTATATTTTATTTAAGATGCCTTATCTTAAAATAAATATTTTAGGAGGATAAAATCTATGAACGAGAACAAGTTTATGAAATGGATGGAAGAAAAGCTAATGCCTGTCCTTGGCAAACTGGCGCAAAATATTTACTTACAATCAATACGTGATGCTTTTTGTGTCTTCGCATTACCACTAATAATTAGTGGATCTGTATTTTTAATTATCGCGAATCCACCAACAGCACTTGGGTGGGGAGTTGTAAATGCATGGAATAATGCAATTACCCCAATTCAAAACAATATTTTAATAGCATTTAATTTAAGTTTTGGAATTATGGCGGTAGCGGTTGCGTTTGGTACAGCATATAGTTTAGCTTCAAGGTGGGATATGGATGAATCACTTTGTGGTATGTTGTCATTAGTATGTTTCTTTATTGTATGTTTTCCAGCTTCAGATATTACAAAAGTTAAATTTGGAGATGTTTTAAACTATCTTGGAGGTCAGGGATTATTTATTGCAATAATCTTAGGAATATTGACAACCATTGTAGTTAGATTCTTTACTCAAAAAGGTCTAGTAATTAAAATGCCTGCAGGTGTTCCACCTTATGTTGTAAGAACCTTTAGTGCATTAGTACCATTCTTTGTTATGATAACTTTTTCATGGGCAGTAGAGTGGGTTGTATGGGCAAACTTACACATTACATTGCCACAATTAGTATTAAATCTATTTAGACCACTAGTTGCAGTTTCAAATAGTTATCCTGCCGCAGTATTAGAAATAGTTCTAATGATGCTTTTATGGTCACTTGGTATTCATGGAATGAATGTTGTATCTTCGGTTGCTTATCCATTCTGGACAGCTCAATTAGCTGCAAACACTGCTGCTCGTAATGCGGGAACACCACTTCACGGAATTGTAACAGAACCATTTTTCCATATGTTCACACATATAGGTGGGTCAGGATTAACATGGCCATTAGTAATCATGTTCTTATTTTCATCATCAAAACAACTTAAGAGTCTTGGAAAAATCGAATTTATACCAGCTATATTTAATATCAATGAACCAATAATGTTTGGAGCACCTCTTGTGCTTAACCCAATAATGTTTATACCATTTATACTTGCACCTATTGCAGCTGTAACTATAAACTATATTGCGTTTTTCAGCGGAATTGTTCCTAAAATAGTAATGCAACCACCATTTACAGTTCCAGTATTTTTCGGAGGGCTTATAGCAACAGGGGGATATTGGCAAGGTGCTGCACTTCAGCTTGTGAATTTAATTGTTTCAGCGTTAATTTACTGGCCTTTCTTTAAAATGTTTGAAAAACAACTTACAGCAAATGAAAAACAAGCAGAACTTGAAATACAGGCTGGTAATGGTCAAACAGTATAATAAATATCATTGATGAATGGGGGCTTAATGGTGAGCGAAGAAAGCAAAATGGATTTAGAAAAAATAATTTTCAATCTAGTACTCCATGGTGGAAATGCAAGAGGAAAGGCATATGATGCCATAGATGCTGCTGAAGCAGGAAATTTTCAATTAGCAGAAAAGTGTCTAGATGAGGCAGATGAGGAATTTTATGATGGACACGAATATCAGAATATGCTAATTCAAGGGAAGATGGATAGTGAAACACCTAATTTTCTAGTAATACACGCGCAAGATCAGCTTATGACAGCTCTATCTGAAAAAAATCTTATAAAAAGAGAGATAGAATTATATAAGAAAGTGTATGAATTAGAGAAAAAGGTAAATGATCTAATAAAAAAATAGGAAATATCCTTAAATAATTTTAAATTACCTTAGGGTATTTCCCAAAGATACTGTGTAGTATAAATTTTAACTCTAAAATATAATAATTACAATACAAATATTAGAAAGGTTGTTGATAAAAATTGTTAAAATAATTTTTACAACAGCCTTTAAATTTTACCATAAGAGCTATCTTGACTCAAAAATAATAATGGTATATAATACAAGTAAATATTTTGAAAGGCTAAGGTATGTGTGCCATGCGTAAGTAATCTTTTTTAGAACAACTAACATCACAATATTTTAAAAGTATGTGCATTATATTGATGTGCTTTTATTTGTGATACAAATTAAGTTCTTGAGAGGATTACATCATACTTTTATATAATAGGTTGTAGGATAAGTTGAAACTAGCATTTAGGTGTATGGAATGAATCATCTCTTATTGCTAGCTTTGGATTAGCCTTAATTAATAGCCAATTAATTGACGCTTGTAAAAGTATTTCAGTGTATAGTCCTCTCCAATAATTGGAGGGATTTTTTTTATGCTAAATTTAGAAATAAATAATTTGAAAAAATATTTTGGAGATAGATTAATTTTAGATATAAGTAATTTAAAGGTTTATAGTGAGGATAGAATTGGAATAATCGGAGTAAATGGGGCAGGCAAAAGCACTTTACTTAATATACTTTGCAGTAAGCTTGCTAAAGATGAGGGATATGTAAAACATTACGGCGAATATTCATATATAAGGCAGCTTGAAGAACCAAATCATGCTATTCTTAATAATGCGTTGTATGGAAAATTTAATTTAAAAGATAAAGATACGGATAATTTAAGCGGAGGAGAAAAGACAAGGTTTAAAATAGCTGAAGCTTTTAGTGAAGGAAGTAGTATGTTATTTGCAGACGAGCCAACATCAAATTTGGATATTTCCGCTATAAAAATATTTGAGAAAATGCTCTTAGCGTTTAATGGAGCTGTAATGATTGTTTCACATGATAGAGAACTTTTGGATAGAGTTTGCAATAAAATACTTGAAATGGAAAATGGACAATATAAACTATATTATGGAAATTACTCTGATTATGTGGAGCAAAAGAAACTGGAAATAGAGAGAAAAGAGTTTGAATATGAGCAGTATTCAAAGGAAAAACAAAAGCTAGAAAAGACAGTGGTAGAAATTTCAAACAAAACTTCTTCAATGAGAAAAACCCCTAAGAGAATGGGAAATTCTGAGGCCAGACTTCATCGCAAAATGGGCAATCAGAAGGCAAAAGGAAAACTTGAAAAAGCCAAAAAGTCTATATATTCAAGAATAGATCATATGGAAGTAAAAGAAAAAGTTCAAAGTGAGAAAAAAACAAGTATAGATTTTAAGGCATTAAATAAAGTGCATTCGTAAAATAATTATTCATGGAGAAAATATTAATAAATCATTTGGTAAAAGAATGATATTTAATAGCGCTGAATTTAATATATTCAGTGGAACAAGGACAGCTTTAATAGGTGACAACGGTTGTGGTAAAACCACTTTAATAAAAATGATACTAGAAGGAGAGGAGCAAATCAAAATTTCAAAAGCACTAAAAATAGGCTATTTTAGCCAGGATTTAAGTATTTTAGATGAGAATAAAACAATACTTAATAATGTCATGGAGAGTTCAGCTTATAATGAAGAATTTGGAAGACTTATATTGTCAAGACTTTTGTTTAAAAGAGAAGAGGTTTATAAAAAAGTTTCAGTTTTAAGTGGTGGTGAAAGGGTAAAGGTTTCCTTTGCCAAGATAATTCTTAAGGGAAGCAATATGTTAATACTTGACGAACCAACTAACTATCTGGATTTATTTTCAATTGAAGCATTAGAAGAAGTTTTAAAGGATTATGGTGGAACAATTCTATTTGTATCCCACGACAGGAAATTCTTAGAAAAAGTTGCGACAGATATAATATGTATAGAAAATTATGGAATAAACTTATTTAAAGGAAATTACCAGAAGTACTTGGATTTTATTAATAAACCTAAAAAAATTAACAATAGCTATAATGGTGAAAAAATGCTTTTGGAAAATAAGTTATCTGAAATTATAGGAAGGCTTTCAATGCCTTCTAGGAATGATGACATTGCAAAATTAGATGAGGAATATAAAGAGATTTTGACAAAGCTAAAAGAAATCAAATAGGGATGCAGGTAGATTTGAAGTATAAATCTACCTGCATCCCTAAACATTTTCAACTATTATGAAGGACTTTTGAATTATCTATTTACTATGTTTAAAATGGTGTATACATAAATTGAATTATAAGACAATATAAACATATAAACCAAAAAATTAACAAGAACTTAATTTAAAATTAAACCAAAGCAAATTTTTGTTTAGTAAAATATAATCATTGCACAAAGAATTATAAAATTGATTTATACTAACACATTTTAATATAGGGAGGGTTAATTTGGACATTCTTTTAAAACAAATTTCTATGGAATATAGTAACACTGTTGCAGTAGACAATATTAGTCTTACTATAAAATCAGGTGAACTAGTAACACTACTTGGACCAAGTGGATGCGGAAAATCCACAACATTATTTATGATAGCTGGACTTAATAAACCGTCAAAGGGAAATATTTTTTTTGGAGATGAATGTATAACTGATAAAGAGCCAGATGCAAGAGAGATAGGTATGGTATTTCAAAATTATGCACTTTATCCGCATATGACAGTGCTTAAAAATATAATGTTTCCTTTAAAAATGAAAAAGGAACCTAAAGAAGAAGCAAAGAAAAAGGCAAAAGAAATAGCTGAAATTGTTCAAATTGAAAAAATGCTTGATAGAAAACCAAAGCAGCTTTCGGGAGGGCAGCAGCAAAGGGTTGCAATAGCTAGGGCGCTTGTGAAAAAACCAAAAGTTCTTCTACTTGATGAGCCACTTTCAAATCTTGATGCAAGGCTTCGGATTGAAATGAGAGAGGAAATAAGACAAATTCAAAAAAAAACTGGGGTTACTACTATATTTGTAACTCATGATCAAGAGGAAGCTATGAGTATATCAGATAACATCATAGTAATGAATCTGGGCAAAATCCAGCAGTATTCAACTCCGGAAAAATTATATAATCAACCAGAAAATATTTTTGTAGCTAAATTTATAGGCAATCCTAAAATAAATATTATAGAGGCACCTGAAATAGAGGGGAAGAAACTTGTTGTTGGAATAAGAGCTGAAGATATACATATTAATTCTGCAGATTCAGTGATTAAAGGCAGAGTTACTTATATAGAAAGACTTGGAAGAGATAAACTTATTAAGATGGAGTTTAAGGACAACAATATTGTAGCTTTTGATTCCAAGGATTCCAAAATTCAAGTAAATGATGAGGTGAATATTGGAGTAGATAAAAAAAATATACATTGGTTTGAAGAAGAATCTCAGAAAAGAACAGAACCTAAAGAAGGATGGTTTGAGACTTTGATAAGATTTTTAAGGGAGGAATAAAATGAATAAAAAAGTAACCTTAAAGTCTTCCATTAAAGCTTATTTATATCTTATTCCTGCACTGTCTGTAATAGGTGTATTTGTGATTTACCCACTTATCAAATCTTTTGAGATGAGTTTTTATGACAAATATGATTACTTTAAAGATAAGGTATATTCCTATGGAATAAACAATTATAAAACAGTGCTCAGTGATCCAACTTTTTGGCATGCCATGAAAAATACTATGATATTTGTTGTAGGAGTTGTGCCTATTTCAATCATTATCTCTATGCTAATAGCACTTATGCTAAACAGCAAGATTAGATTTGGAGCACTATTTAGGACATGTTTTTTTATGCCATACGTTACTTCCTTAGTTGCTGTGTCCATAGTATGGAGATGGATATATCACAAAGATTATGGAGTACTTAATTATTTGTTGGGCATTATTGGAATTCATCCTATATCTTGGCTCAATAATCCTGATATATCGATGATAGCATTAATAATACTGGCAATTTGGAAAAATATTGGATATAATGTTATCATTTTTCTAGCAGGTCTTCAGACCATTGATAAGCAATATGAGCTAGCGGCACAAATTGATGGTGCACACTATTTTAGGAGAGTATGGCACATCATAATTCCTCTTTTATCACCAACCACATTCTTTGTAACTATAGTCTCTGTAATAAGTTCTTTCAAAATATTTGATGAAGTATATGCACTGTTTAATGCTGGAGGCGGCATGGCTGGTCCATCTGACAGTGCATTAACAGCTGTATTCTACATATTCAGAAAATTTTATGGGGAATGGAACTTTGGAGTGGCATCAGCTGCATCTTTTATATTGTTCCTAGTAATTATGATTTTTACAGGACTTCAATTTTATTATTCTAGGAATAGGGGTTGAGAAGAATGAATAAAAAATTTAAAAAAGGTATATCCACTTGTATATTATATATGCTTTTGATAATAGGAAGTATTATTATGATTCTTCCATTCTATTGGATGATTACTACATCACTTAAGACTGCCTCAGAGGTTGTAAAAATGCCACCAATGTGGATACCAACAAGCTGGAAATGGAGCAATTTTACAGAGGCTTGGAACGCCGCACCTTTTGCAAGATATTTTCTAAATAGTGTTATTGTAACAGTTTTAAGTACAATGGGAGAACTTGTAACTAGTATATTAGCAGCATATGCTTTCTACAGGTTAGAGTTTTATGGTAAAAAAATTATTTTTGCAATAGTGCTAGCAACCATGATGATTCCTGGAGAAATACTTTTAATTTCAAACTTTGTCACCCTAACAGAACTTGGATGGATAAATACGTATAAGGCACTCATAATACCTTGGACAGCAAGTGCTTTTTCAATATTTATGTTCAAACAATATTTTTCAACAATAGGTGACGAACTTTACTATGCCGCAAGAATAGATGGAAGTAAAGATTTGGGTTATCTAATTAATATAATAATTCCAATGTCTAAACCTATGATAATAACTATAGCCATAATAAAAGCTATAGGTAGTTGGAATTCTTTCATGTGGCCACTTATAGTCACAAATTCAAAGGAAATGAGAACTCTATCTGTAGGACTCACAGCGTTTGTAACGGATACAGGCACAGATTATCAATTGTTAATGGCAGCTTCAACATTTATTATTTTGCCGATGATAATTATATTTTTGTTTATGCAAAAACATATAATTGAGGGAGTTTCTCATGCCAATTTAAAGGGTTAATATATTATAAAAAAGTTTAGGGAGATGGAAAATTTGAAATCAAAAGATTAATTGGAGTAGCAATGACAGCGATTTTATTATTGGGAATGACAGGATGTGTAGGTAACAAAACAGCAGACAACAGCAGTACGCCAAGCAGTAGTCTATCAAAAGTAAAAATAGATAAACCTGTTACTATAGAATTTTGGCATGCTATGACAGGACCTACAGAAAAAGAACTTCAAAAGCTGGCAGATGATTTCCATGGAAAAAATCCTAATATAACAATCAAACTTGTTGGACAAGGTGATTACACTACCTTGTCACAAAAACTTATGGCAGCTGCAAAGGCAAAAACATCCCCAGTAATGGCTCAGGCTTATTCAAATTGGATGTCAGACTATATTGGTAGTGATCTTTTAGAAGATTTAACACCATACTACAATGATTCAAAAATAGGAATAAGTGACAAAAATGATATAGTAAAATCATTCTTGGATGATAATACTTTTAACAAAAAGTTTTATGGCATTCCATTTAACAAAAGTACAGAGGTTTTAGTTTATAATGAGGATTATCTTGATAAAGTTGCAGCTAAAGTACCACAAACTTGGGATGAATTGAAGGATGTAGCTAAAGAAACTACAACAACCATAAATGGTAAAAAAGTAATAGGATTAGGCTTTGAAAATTCACTTTCAGGAGACTTTGCTACTTATGTGAAACAAGCAGGGGGAGATTACGTTACTGACAAAGGTCAAGTTGAATTTAATTCAGAGCAGGGAAAAAATGCACTTGAGTTCTTAACTAGTATGTTAGTCACTGAGAAAACTGCAAGACTTGCAGGAGAAGATAGTTATATCTCAACACCATTTGGTCGTGGAGATGTGGCAATGTTTATAGGTTCATCCGCAGGAGTATCCTATGTTGATTCAGCAGTTAAGGGTAAATTTAAATGGTCTACTGCAGTTTTACCTATGGGAGTAAATGCTGCTTCACCTTTCCAAGGTACAAACATTGTGCTCTTTAAGAGTGCCACAGCTGAGGAAAAAGTCGCAGCTTGGGATTTTAGTAAATTTTTAGCTTCAGATAAAGAAACTGATGAGTGGGCAGAAAAAACAGGATATGTGCCAGTTAGGGAATCTGCACTAAAGTCAGCAGAATGGAAATCTTATATTGATAAAAATCCTTCCCAAAAAGCAGCCGAAGAACAATTTAATAGTGGTTTCAGTGATCCTCATTTGAATGGATATACTAAACTTCGTACAGATGTATCCACAGTGTTTAATGATGTACTAATTGGAAAAAAATCCGTAAGTGATGGATTAAGTGATGCGGAGAAGGCTGCAAAACAAGATTTAAGTAATAAGTAATAAATCTAAAATAAGGACATGAGAATCCTGCTATGGATACTTATGCCCTTAATAATTGAATTTTAGACCAGGAGGAAAGAGTGAAAAATAAAGTGGAATTTGAGGCGACCTTAATTAAAGGTTCGTAAGAACCTTTTTTTGAAGTATTAACAAGTTAGTATTAGTTATCGTTGCATTTAACTAATAAAGAAGTATCATAACCTTGAGATTCAAGGTAAGCAAAAACATTAGTATCATTTAAAGTTACTTTTGGCCGATTGAAATTTGGATTCATTAATTCAATATAATCTCTTGGATTAAAGGATTGTTTCTCACAAATTATGTGGTAAATAGATACCATCATCATTCTGGCAATAGCAATAATTGCTTTTTTGTGTCCACGGCGCTTTTTAATTCGTCCATATTTTATTGAAAAATAAGGTTGTTTTTTGCTCTTAATTGCAGCAAGCGCACATTGAACCATCATTGGTTTTAAATAAGCACCTGCTTTTGCTATTCGGACAGATTTTTTCTTGCCAGCGGATTCATTATTACTAGGTGAAAGTCCACACCAAGAACAAAGATGTTTTGCATCATCAAAGATGTTCATGTTCACACCGATTTCTGCAAGAATAATTGTGGCACTAAGTTCTGTTATACCAGGGATTGAGGAAATATATTCCACAAATTTATAGTATGGTTTGATACGAACATAAAGTTCCACTTCGGTTTGTGTAATCATATTATCTAGATATTCTAGATGTTTTCTGGCCAAATCTAACTTTTTAGCTTGGTCGCTTTCAATATTGTAGCCTTTAATAGCTTCAATGATTTCATCAGATTTAGCAGTAGCTCTTTTTTTAATAAGCTTACGCAAAGCTTTGTCGTCAATAGTCGTAGACGTATTAGTAAGAAGATACGTCATGATTTCAGTAGCGGTTTTGCCAAAGGGATCAGACAGAACATTGGCAATTCCAATATTTGAAACAGTCATACAGTTTTGGATGCGGTTCTTTTCAGATGACTTCATACAAACCAATTTGAAACGATAACGAGCTAATTCCCGAAGTTGACGAAAGTCTTTTGGTGGAATGAAGGAGCTTCTTACCAAATCAAACTTATAGAGATCAGCAATCCATTTAGAATCTTTTTTATCTGTTTTCTTACCTTTAATGGCTTTGACATATTTAGGGTGTGTAAGACATACATCAATATCCCTTTCAAGGTAATTAAAAATAGGAATCCAGTACTTACCAGTGGACTCCATACAGACATGTTTGCAGTCATTTTCAATTAGCCAATTGTGAAACTTTTGAATATCAGAGTTGATTGTAGAAAAAGATTTTTGATTATACTTAGATATTCCAGTTTTATCAGTAGTAACGATGGTTGCAACGATAACATTTTTGTGGACGTCAAGCCCGCAACAGATGGGGTAAGTAAGCCTCATCATAAGTATCACCACCTAGAATAAAAAAGGGATAGCAACATTGACTGTCATCCAACGACTAAATAAACATGGCTTATTACCAATGATAAGAGTCCGGGCTCAATGTCCCACTTGTTTGTACTTGAAAGGATGACGGCACATATAATTATGCGGGGTCGAAATAAATTCGCCACTCCTCCTCCCGTGCTCTGTAGTGTATTGCTATCCCATAAAAAAATATTATATCAAAGTGAGGATAGGTGCAATGATTTTTTATAACTTGTTTGTGCCTGAGCGAAGCGAAAGGAATGATAAAAATTATGAAGAATAAAACTAGAATAAAATTTTACTCTGGAACAAGAACCATAGGAGGAACAGTAATAAGTATAGAATATGGCCACGAAAGAATTATACTTGATTTTGGAAGAGAAATTAAGACCATAAGTACTATAGTAGATGGAGCTAATGGAAAATTAGAAAATATTGTGAAGAGTTATCTTACATTAGGGCTACTTCCGGAGATAGATGGATTTTATACACAAAGTAATATACCGGACAAAATGCAAATCATACCATTGGAAAAATACGATGTGAAAACAAAGGTTTTTATATCACACCTCCATTTGGATCATATGCAGCATATTGGATTAATAGATGAGAACATAACTGTATATATGTCAGAGGAGAGTTTGAAGTTTTATCATGTCCTTGAAAAAATAGGTGAAGGTGTATTAGGAACAAGGGACTATAACTGCATAGGTTATAATCAAGTGCTACAGTTTGGAAAAATAGGGGTCACTGCATTAAGGGTTGATCACGATGTAATGGGTGCTTGTTCATATCTTGTGGAAACACCAGATGTGAAAATATTATATTCAGGGGACTTAAGGCTTAGTGGGCTTCATCCAGAATGGACGTTTGAAATGGCACATAAAGCAGCAAAGATTGGAACTAATATTTTGATTTTAGAATCTACCACAATAGGAAAAGAAAATAGTATGGCTAAGTATGCAATACCTAGCGAAGAAAAGGATTTGGAGGATAGAATAATTGGTGAACTTACAGGAAAACCTGAAATTGCTTTATTTAATATCTATCATAGAAATATAGACAGGATAAGTGAATTTTATCAAGTAGCAAAGAAGTCAGGAAGAAGATTAGTACTGGAATTACCTACTGCATATATTGCAAATACTATGCTTGGGATAGATGATTTTTATATTATTGAAGATGATACATTTGATAATGGTAGATTTCATGAAGATGTTATTGAATTTTATATCAATTCACAAAAAATATCATTAAATGATATCAATGAAAAAAGTAGGGAATATCTTATGCAGAACAGTTTTCATAATCTATTGAGTTTGCTGAATATAAATACTGATAACGGCATTTATATTCATTCTAATGGAACACCACTAGGAGAATACGATTTTAATTACAATGCTATGAAAGATTTTTTAAATAAATTAGGTATAGAATACAAGTATGTAGGGTCAACTGGCCATGCAAATCCTGATGACTTAAGGCATATTGCTGAAATTATTAATGCTGATTGGTTAATACCTTTACACGGATTTTATCCGGAAAATTTTCATATCAATTGTGGTATGAGATTTCTGCCTGAAGAGGGAAAGATATATAATTTTGAAGGAAATAATATTTCATAAACAGAGGTTACGTTTATTTTGAATGCCGCCAAGAATCGATACTAATTCTTGGCGGCATTTTTTAATACATAAAACCAAATCCTATTCCAATATTGAATCGTATAATGTTTTATTTTTTCCTCATTTTTGAAAATTATCTCCCAAATTCTGTGCCTTTAAAAAATTGTCTCAATCCTATTGTTATATATATTGAAATAAAGTATAATTTCTAACTAAATAATGTATTTAGCCATTGAATGCATAGTGGCATCCAAGTTGCTACATGAGGAAATACTCCCATTCCATTTTCTTCGGTTTCCTTGTTTGCTAGGGATAGTCCATGGGGACCATCTGGATAAATATGTAGCTCAAACGGGATATTATTTTCACTTAAAGTATTGGCAAAAAGAAGCGTGTTTTCAACAGGTACTAATCCATCATTAAAGGTATGCCATAAAAATGTGGGTGGGGTTAGGGAAGAAACCTCCTTTTCTAAAGACATCTCAG
Organism: uncultured Clostridiaceae bacterium; assembly: GCA_963725425.1. Lineage (GTDB taxonomy): Bacteria > Bacillota > Clostridia > Clostridiales > Clostridiaceae > Clostridium_I. The sequence continues at coordinate 665,858 of CAVRYJ010000006.1, read as the reverse complement.
AGAGCAGAGAATCACTTGGATTTTTTCCTAAAAGACAGTTGAAAGAATCTCTATGAGCAAAATTCCCTGATGTTATAACTGGATATCCTAAAATGAGAGCATTGGGTTTATTCATTTCAGGAGTACCGCTAAGATACGGTTTGCTCCAGTGAACCCCAAGGCTAGCTGCCAGGTGACCACCGGCGGAAAAACCACAAACCGCAATTTTATTGCTATCGATGTTCCACTTGTCAGCATTTTCACGTATTATGCACATGGCTTTTGATAAATCCAAAATAGGCTGAGGATGCAGGTTTGGATTTACACTATAATTTAGTACAAAAGCATCATAAGAAGCAGCATTAAACTTAAGAGCTATAGGTTCAGCTTCTCTTGGCGACGTAAAGTTGTAGCCACCTCCAGGGCAAATCAAAACAGCTCCTCTTTTTTTATCTCCATCTAGAATATAGGTATTCAGTGTTGGCATGAAGTGATTACTTCCAATATCTTTATAAGATGATTCTTCCCATAATTGTATTTTTTCTGTTAGCATAATTTATTCCTTCTTTATAATTTATTTTGAAAAGATCTATATAATCTATTATAATAGATTTATTATACAATGGAGGAAAAAAATATGGAAACTATAAAAAATAATCAACCTAGAGTAAAAATAGAACAGATAAATGACGAAGAAATATGCAAGCCAAATCTAAAATTTGAAAGTCAGCACTTTATAATTAATTTCAGCGCAGTAGATAAATCATGTATAGATAAAGTTACTAAGGTTCTTGAAGCTAACTATAACAAAGTTACAAACAACTTAAAGCAACAGCTTGAAGAAAAGTTAATTGTTGAGATTCAATCAGACCTTAATTAATTGCATATAGTTCTTGGGTTTCCAGATGCACCTGATTGGATAAGGGGAGGATTAGGGGTAGGAAAAATTGTTATAGCATCTCCCTTAAATCCACCACCTGGATCTACATTTAATAATGTGTTAAATACTGCTGTTCACGAATTTGTACATATTATAATTAAGAAAATAAATGATGATATTCCTAGGTGGCTAGATGAGGGAATTGCGTCTTTCGAGGCAAAGGATAACAATGAAAATTGGATAAAAAATACAGTTAAAATAGGATTAGAAAATAATGCAGTGCCTTCCTTTAATGATCTAGATACTAGAGAAGATTTTCAAGCATTTTTTAAGAAAGATGGGTACCAATATTCATATACTATAGTTGAATCAATAGTTAATATGTTTGGCTATGATAAATTATATAATTTAATAAAATCACCTAATAATTTTGTTGAGGTTTTTGGTATGACAGAAAATGAATTGCAAAATCAGTGGATTGAGTATATTAAAAAGAACTATATCATCTTAAAATGAGTATAGATTAGATAACTATTAGGAGGAGAAAATGAATAATATATCAAAATCATGGGATTGGAATAAAAGTACGGATAAGATATGGTTTACACCTAGTGAAGAGTCTTACTATTTGATAAACAGGTGGAAAGAAAAAAAGTTTAAAACATTTTTAGATTTGGGGTGTGGAAGGGGAAGACACTCCATACAATTTGCAAAGGCAGGTTTTGTAGTTGCATCAATCGACCTTTCAGAAGTAGCTGTCAGTGGTCTTAATACATGGGCAGAAGAACAAAACTTAGACATAAATGCAAAGTTATCAGATATGTTAAAACTACCATTCGAAGATAATAGTTTTGATTGCTTATTAGCTTATCATGTTATTTCCCATACTGATAGTAAAGGAATTAAGAGAATACTGGCAGAGATTAGCCGTGTTTTAAAAGAAGATGGTGAATTTTATATTACATTATGTTCAAAAAATACATTTGGTTTTAAAAAGGCTGGATTTCCAAAGTTAGATGAAAATACAGTAGTTAAAATTGAAGATGGACCCGAGAACAATATACCACATTTTTACGTGGATGGGAATTCTATAAAAGAGTTGCTTGTAGATTTCAAGTTAATAACAGTTAAACAGGTGCAAGACGTTGTATTTGAAGGACATGATTATGATTCATGGCATTATTTTGTTTTAGGTAAGAAATAGATTATTTATTTGAAAAAGTATGCGACTTCTTGTAACATAATAAGCTATATTAACAATGTAACAGATTAGAAACAAGAAAATGTGATAAAATAAGAATAGGGTAATATGAGAAATACATGGGGTGAGAGCATTATTGGAAAAAGAATTTAATGCTACAGGAACATCTGAAGAAGTTACAGTTGAAATCGGGGAAATGGAAAAGAAACTATTGGAAGTTTATTGTTAATAGTAAACTTCCAATAGTTAGGGTCCTGAATATGAAAGGATGAAAGAATACATGGTATTAAACAGTAAAGAAGAGAATAAAGAACTAATTATTGTAATAAAGCCTGAAGGCTCATTTGAAATTGATTTTCAAGAGACCAATGAAAAACTTGATGAAAATCAAGTTTTTCTGCAGGAAGAATTTTATAATCGCTTCACAAAAAATGCGGATGAAGCACTGCTTTATCTTGGCTTATCAGAAATAAAGGTTGAATTACCTGAAGCAATTAATTATATAAGATTAATTGCGTCTTCTTTCGTGAATAAATTATCCAAGAACCCAGATATAGAGTTTTTACGTGAAAAAAGCAAGGCTGACATAGATGAGGAAGAAATAAAAGAAATCTTGGCAAATGCTCCTTATTTAATTGGTGCAGAAAATTTAGATGATAAATGGCTTCTTAAGGTATGGCAAAGGTTAAATAGTGTCTTTGATGCTATGATACAAAACTATAATGGAAGTGCCCAGCAATTTTTTGCTTCCTTTAACAGTAATATTCATCTTGTTGGAAAAGTTTATTTTCACTTAGTTGAGAGTAAAAAAGGAAAATACCCTTTTGCATTTCTAGCTACCTATTCAACTTTGGTATCAAAAGATGGTACGTCAAAGCATTTACCACTTAAAAATGCACTTATTGAATATGGGAAAGATAATAAAAAACTTTTAGAACTTCTTGGAACAGTAAATAAGGCCTGTGAAAAGAGCCCGTTTATTTCAAAACTTGTGGAAACAGGAGAAATATTTCAGCCTATTGGTTTAACTATAGAAGAGGCATATACCTTTTTGAAGGAAATAACTATTTACGAAGAGGCAGGTATTTTATGTCGTATACCAAACTGGTGGAAAAGCAAATCTAATTCTTTGAAAATGTCTGTAACCGTTGGCAGTAAAGAACCTTCAAAGTTAACCTTTGAGTCATTAGTTGATTTTAATACTGAATTGTATCTTGGCGGTGAAAAAATTGATGTCCTAGAACTAAAAAAGTTATTATCAGAAGCAGAGGGTTTAGCTTTTATTAAGGGAAAATGGGTAGAAGTAAATCATGAAAAACTAAAGGAGACTTTGAAAGCATATGAAAGAGCGCAAAAACTTATAGACAATGATGAAATGAATATGGTTGAAGCTATGCGTTTTGAACTTAATGCTGAAAAGATATTAAAGGTTCCTAAGGAGAGTCTGGAACTTGAAGTTACAAATGGGCAGTGGATTAGTTCAGTTGTTAGAAAACTCACTCATCCAGATACTATTGATTCCATTAACTGCGGTGATGATTTTCATGCTAAATTGCGTGTTTATCAAGAGAGAGGACTAAATTGGCTCTATTTCATGAAAAAACTTGGACTTGGGGCTTGTCTTGCAGATGATATGGGACTTGGGAAAACCATTCAGGTTATAGCACTACTGAATTATGCTAGGACTATTAAACATGAAAGAGCTTTGCTTATTGTACCAGCATCACTAATAGGAAACTGGATGGATGAAATAAAAAAGTTTGCACCTTCACTTAAATATTATGTTATGCATCCTACTGAAAACAAAAATACATATAATGATGAAAGTGTTTTAGAAGAAGATTATGAACTTTTCATAACAACATATGGAATGGTTTTAAAATATGAGTGGATGAAAAATGTAACTTGGGATTCTATTATTTTAGACGAAGCACAGGCAATCAAAAATCCTGGAACTAGGCAAACAAAAACTGTAAAGCAGTTAAAGGCTAAATATAAAATTGCTATGACAGGTACACCTATAGAAAATCGTCTTTCAGATTTATGGTCTTTATTTGATTTTTTAAATAAAGGATTACTTGGAAGTTCTAAAGAATTTACTGATTTCACAAAGAAACTTAAAGAAAACGTAGTTGGCTATGGAAAATTAAAGCGAATTGTAAACCCTTTTGTTTTAAGAAGATTAAAGACAGATAAGACAATAATTTCAGATTTACCTGAAAAGATTGAAATGAAAACTTATGCAAATCTTACAAAAAAGCAAGCAGTATTATATAATAAACTTGTAAATGATTTAAAGAAAAAACTTGAAAATAGTGAAGATGGCATAAATCGTAAAGGTTTAGTACTTTCTTCCATAATGAAATTTAAACAAATTTGTAACCATCCAGATGAATATCTTGGCACAAATAATTACATAGAAAAGGAAAGCGGCAAGTTTGAAAGGCTACGGGAAATTTGCGAAAACATATATGAAAAGAGAGAAAGAGTCATTGTATTTACTCAGTTTAAAGAAATTGTAGAACCACTTAGTGATTTTCTTGAGACTATTTTTAAACATAAGGGTCTAGTGCTACATGGTGAAATACCAGTAAAAAAGAGAAAAGATATTGTGGCAAAATTTCAGGGCACGGAGTATGTGCCATTTATGGTGCTTTCTATTAAAGCAGGAGGAGTAGGACTTAACCTTACGGCAGCTAATCATGTTATACATTTTGATAGATGGTGGAACCCAGCATCTGAAAATCAGGCAACAGATAGAGCTTTCAGAATAGGACAAAAGAAAAATGTTATAGTTCATAAGTTTATTATGAAAGGGACAATAGAAGAAAAAATAGATTTAATGCTTGAAGATAAAACAAAACTTTCAAAAGAAATCATACCAGATATGAAAGAAAACTGGATAACTGAAATGGATAATAAACAACTTATGGATTTGTTTACATTGTCAGTATAGTTTATAAAAATAACTAGGAGCCATGCAAGGCTTTTTGCATTAGATGAATTAAGGAATTCAAGGAGGATAATGAATGTCTAATTATGGTGGGTTTCCAAAATATGTTTCTGCTGCAGAAAAAAGAGCAAAAGCAGAGGTAAGTGTTGAAAAATTAAAAAAGAAAAATCCTAATATTTCACCTGTAATAATTGAAGGAAGAAAACTAGCAAAAACTTGGTGGGGAGAGGCTTGGAATAAAAATTTGGAGAGCTATTCTGATTATTCAAGTCGTATTGTAAGGGGAAGAACCTACGTTCGTAATGGAGCGGTGCTGGATCTAGATATTAGCAAGGGAAATATTACAGCTATTGTTCAGGGTAGTAGCACAAAACCATACAACATAGAAATTAATATTGCACCCTTATCAAAAAACTATGGGAAACAATAATAAAAGATTGTGCTGGGAAAATAGCTTCCTTGCAAGAACTTATTGAAGGGAAATTTCCCAAAACATTGACGGAATTGTTTACTGCCCATGGCAAAGGATTATTTCCTGCGCCAAAGGAAATAAAATTAAACTGTAGTTGCCCCGATTCAGCTAGGATGTGTAAACATGTCGCTGCTGCTCTTTATGGAGTAGGAGCAAGGCTAGATGATAATCCAGTACTGTTCTTTGAACTTAGAAATATAAATATAGATGATATTATTTCCTTAGCAGTAAGTAAAGAGTCAACTAAATTGTTAGAAAAATCTAAAACCAGAAGTGCCAGAGTAATTGAAGAAGATGATGTTTCTGAAATGTTTGGAATTCAAATGGATATGGGAACTGGCGTGGAGAGTAAAACAAAAGTGAAAGGCAATAAAGCAAAAGGCAAAAAATAGATTAAAATCTAATAGATGTATTTGTTATGAAAGGAGTGATAATTATGAAATTTCTAATAGTTGGTGCAGGGGGAACAGGTGGAAGTATTGGTGGATTTTTGGCTTCCAGTGGTTATGATGTAACATTTATTGCTAGAGGTGAGCATTTAAAAAAGATTAAGGAAAGTGGACTAAGATTGAAATCTGGAATCAAAGGTAATTTAGAACTTAAGAATGTTAAGGCATTTAGTAGTGAGGATTATAATGATAGCCCAGACGTGATATTTATATGTGTAAAAGCGTATTCACTTGATGAAATACTACCATTACTAAAAAGAGTATCACATAAAGATACTGTAATTATACCAATTTTAAATGGAATTGGTATTGGCGACAAGATATATGAAAAATTCAAAGATGCATATGTTTTAGATGGTTGTGTATACATAGTAGGCTATGTTTCTGGTCCCGGGGAAATTACGCATATGGGTAAGTTTCTTCGTGTGGTATATGGAGAAAGAAAAAATCAAGCAGTTCCATATGATAAATTACTTGCAATTAATGAAGTCTTAACTAACAGTGGCATAAAGGGTATTATTTCAGATAATATAGTGAGAGATACCTTTCAAAAGTTCTCTTTTGTTTCAGCATATGCAACCTGTGGAGCATTTTATAATGTAAATGCCAGTGAAATGCGTGACATTCCGGAACACCGTGAAACCTTTAGAAATCTTGTTAGAGAAATACAAGAAATTGCTTCTGCCATGGGATTATCCTTTGAAATAGATCTTTTACCTTCAAATCTTAAAATATTAGATGCCATGGAACCAGAGTCTACTGCTTCCATGCAAAAGGATTTGGTAGCAGGAAAACATACAGAGATGGATGGACTTATTTTTGAAGTAGTAAGATTAGCTGATGAATATGGAGTATCAGCACCAAATTATAAAAAAATAGCAAAAAGTTTTGGCTACAATAATCAATAGAAGGTGATGACTATTTTATGAATAGATATTTTATACAAGTTTGGGGAAGAGTTCAAGGTGTTGGCTTTAGATATTTTGCACAATACACTGCTACTTTTTGCAGGATAACTGGCTGGGTAAAAAATTGTGATGATGGAAGTGTGCAAATAGAAGCACAGGGTAGCGAAGAAGATACTGATAACTTCTTGATAAAGATAAAAAAAGGAAATCAATTTGTTAGGGTGGATGATATTAACTTTAGAGAAATTCAAGTAGTTGACAAGGAAAAATCATTTAGAGTTAAATACTAGATTGGTGTTTAACTCTAAAATCAGTTGGTGTAACTCCATTGACTTTTTTAAATATTTTAGAAAATAGCAATACGTCCCTATAACCAACAGAACGAGCAATATCACCAATAAAAAAATTTGTATTTCTAAGAAGTTGGCAAGCTCTCTCCATCCTAAAATCTATTAAAAATTTTTGGGGAGAGCTGTCTAAATATTTCTTAAACAGTCGATAGAGATAACCACGGGTAATATTTACATAATTTGCAATATTACTAATAGTAATTTCATCACTATAGTTATTACTTATATAAACTGTAGCAGCTTCAACGTATTCTCTGCAAATATCATCCTTAGGAGTCTTGTTTGAATTTTTAATATTATTAATTAAAAGATATATAAATTTGTATAGATAAGATTGAAGTATTATGTCACGTCCATTTTGTTCATAGGAATAAGATAACATTTCTTTTATACACTTCTCTAAATCATTTTCACCGTTATAAGTAAAAATAGGCGATATATTTTCGTTGTATATTTGAGATATGTAGTGTTCAGCTTTTGTACCATTAAATCCAATCCATACATATTCCCATGGATCATCTTTGCCGGATTCATAATAGGTAAGAAATCCAGGTTCTATAAAAAATACATCTCCTTGTTTTAAATTATAGGAATTCTCACCAATTTTAAATAATCCAGAACCTTTTACTACATAATGAATTAAATAATAATCCCTTATACCAGGTCCCCAGTAGTGGGTATCGTCACATATTTGATGACCATAACAAGTAACATTTAAATCCGTATTAACATATTTAGAACTAGTGTACTCTTCAAACATCATATAATTTATTCACTCTCTTTCCAAAATCTCAATTACTAATTTTTATTAACCCAATATAGAGTAGTTAGTTGAACTTTATAAAGCAACATTATAATATTAACAGTATACATTATTCCATATTAATTAGGTGAAAAAAATTGTAAAATAAATATAGGATTAATAAAAATACATATATATGTTAATGCTAAATAAGGTTATTTAATATAGGGAGTGATTTTTAATGCCAATTATTTATAATGAAAAAGAAAAAATAATTCATATGCAAACGGATAAAACAAGTTATGTTTTGCAAATAACCGAAACTGGACACTTGGCTCATATTTATTGGGGAAGAAACATAAAAACATTGAATTTTAACAATAAATCTATAATAGATACATCAAACTATAATCTTTCAGATAAAGAATTAAATTATGATGTGATTCCACAAGAATACCCTGCGTATGGTAATAGTGATTTCAGGAATCCTGCATTCCAGGTGCAACTTGAAAACGGTTCAACTATATGTGATTTAAAATATGTTTCACATAAAATATCCAAAGGTAAGCCAGAACTTATTAACCTTCCATCTACATATGTGGAAAATGAAGAAGAAGCAGATACTTTAGAAATAAATATGGTAGATGAACTTACAGGGTTAAATATTGTGCTTTCATATACTGCGTTTAATCAATTAAACGCCATTACTAGATCAGTGAAATTTATTAATAAAGGTAAAAAAAATCTAAAGCTATTAAGAGCATTAAGTATGAGTGTTGACTTTGATAATGATAATTATGATATGCTTCAATTGTCAGGATCATGGGGAAGGGAAAAACATATATATAGACGCAGATTAGTTCCAGGATCTCAATCTATTGAAAGCAAAAGAGGGATGAGCAGCCATGGCCAAAATCCTTTTATAGCAATGTTAAGTAAACAAGCTGATGAAACTCATGGAGAAGTTTATGGTTTTAACTTAATCTACAGCGGTAATTTTATCGCTGAGGCAGAAGTTGACCCTAATTTCAACACTAGAGTAACCTTAGGAATAAATCCTTTTGATTTTACATGGCTTTTAGAACCTGGAGAAGTTTTTCAAGCACCGGAAGTAGTTATGGTTTACTCTTCAGAAGGTCTTGGAGAAATGTCTAGAACTTATCATAAATTATATAGAAAAAGATTATGTAGAGGTAATTTTAGAGATAAATTAAGACCAATATTGGTTAACAACTGGGAAGCTACATATTTTAATTTTAATACGGACAAAATTGAACACATAGCTAAGGTAGGAAAGGAACTAGGAATAGAGCTTTTTGTACTTGATGATGGTTGGTTTGGAAAAAGAGATTCAGATAACAGCTCTTTAGGAGACTGGACAGTAGATAAAAATAAACTCCCTAATGGCCTTGAAGATCTAGTTAAACGAATAAATGATACTGGATTAGATTTTGGGCTTTGGTTTGAGCCAGAAATGGTATCTCCAGATAGTGATTTATATAAAAAACATCCGGATTGGTGTATTCATGTAGAGGATAGACCAAGATCTCAAGGCAAATATCAAAGAAACCAGCTTGTCCTTGATTTAACAAGAAAAGAAGTGTGTGATTATATAATAAAAGCTGTTTCTGACATATTGAAAAGTGCACCAATTTCTTATGTAAAATGGGATATGAACAGGGGTATTACAGAGATGGGATCAGCTCGTCTTCCAGCAGGGCGTCAAAGAGAAACTGCTCATAGATATATGCTGGGACTTTATAGAGTAATGGATGAAGTTACTAGTGCCTTTCCTACGGTTCTATTTGAAAGTTGCGCTTCAGGTGGTGGCAGGTTTGATGGTGGAATTTTATATTATATGCCACAAACATGGACAAGTGACGATACTGATGCAATAGAGAGATTAAAAATACAATATGGCACTAGCATAGTTTATCCAGCAATTACTATGGGTGCTCATGTTTCAACTTGTCCCAATCATCAGGTTGGAAGAAGGACTAGTTTAGAAACTCGTGGTAATGTAGCAATGTCAGGTAATTTCGGATATGAACTTGATTTAACAAAGCTTACAGATGAGGAAAAAGAAATCGTAAAAAAGCAAGTGGGAAATTATAAACAAATAAGGTATATAATTCAATTTGGAGATTTCTATAGATTAATAAGTCCTTTTGAAGGCAATGAAGCCGGATGGATATTTGTTACAGAAGACAAAACAGAAGCAATAGCCACATATGTAAAAGTACTTGTAGAACCATATGTACCATCAAAGAGAATTAAACTTCAGGGCCTTAATCCAGAATATAAATATGAAGTGATTGGTTATGACATGTTTTTAGGGGGAGATGAACTTATGTATATAGGGCTTGATAGTACAAGATTAGTTGGAGATTTTTCAAGTATTGTTTGGAGACTTAGGGCTGTTAAATTTTTAAATGGCTAAAATGAAAGGAGAAAACAATGTTAATTAAAGAATTATCAAAATTTAAACTAGGAGATATGTCAGTAATTTATTATATAGAAGAAGACACAAAGCGAGTTGGAATGACTATGATTCCAGTTGGAATGGAGGGAAAAATCACTACAAATAAAGACTATAATTTTGGGGTCGATTCGCTAGTTCAGTTAAAATTAGTTGGAGATTTATACCCAGGTGCTTATTCTGGTGGAACAACTATGAGAAATGGAGAATCAGTTCAGAGATTAAAATATAAGAGCCAAAAATTAAAAAAGTGTCAAACTTATGAGGAGATTGTTACAACACTGGAAGATAATCGTAGTATCCAATTAGAACATATTTTGGTATGGTATTATGGGGAAAAATCCGTTGAGATTATGACTAGGATAAACAATAATTCCACTAGGCCTATTACATTAGAAATGATATCCAGCTTCTCAATAGGTAATATTACACCTTTTATAGATGAAGACGCCTGTAATCAGGTAGTGTTACACAGATTGAGGAGTAAATGGAGTAATGAAGGTAGACTTGAAACCATACCACTAGCAGAATTACAGTTGGAACCTTCATGGGCGAAATTCCCTGTAAACAGTGAAAGATTTGGACAAGTTGGTTCTCTTCCTGTAAAAGGATTTTTCCCATTTGCAGCCATTGAGGATACTAGCAGTGATGTTTTATGGGGTGCACAGCTGGCAATTGCCTCTTCTTGGCAAATGGAAGTATACCGTAGGGATGATGGCATTAATCTCTCTGGGGGAATTGCGGATAGGGAATTTGGACATTGGATGAAAAACATAGGGGTAAAGAAAAGCTTTACAACTCCAAAAGCTATTGTTACAGTTTGTCAGGGTGGTGGAATTGATAGAGTAAGCCAAAGATTAACTGATGCTGGAGAAAAATTTGTAAATGAAGGGCCGGAGTCAGAGCAGGATTTACCTATATTGTTTAATGAATATTGTACAACATGGGGTTCGCCATCACAGAAAAATATTACAGAAATATTAAAAAATATTAAAGGAAAAGGATTTTCTTATTTTTGCATTGATGCTGGATGGTTTAAGCCAGAAGGTGTAAGATGGGATTCTAGCATGGGGGATTATAATATTTCAAAAGAATTGTTTCCTGATGGGTTACAAAAGACTGTAGATGAAATCTGTTCTGCTAGGATGAAACCAGGAATATGGTTTGAAATAGAAACTGTGGGTAACGTTTCTAAGGCATATAACATGTCAGAACATTTATTAAAACGGGACGGTTATGTTCTTTCAACTGAAGGAAGACGTTTTTGGGATATGAAGGATCCATGGGTACAGGAATATCTTCAGGAAAAAATCATTAGACTTATTAAGGACTATGGTTTTGAATATATGAAGGTTGATTACAATGACACCATTGGCCTAGGATGTGATGGATCCGATTCTCTTGGTGAAGGGTTAAGGCAAAACATAGAGGCTGCCAAGGCATTTATTCAGAAAGTAAAGAATGAGGTTCCTCAAATTATTATTGAAAATTGTGCTTCAGGTGGGCATAGATTAGAGCCTAGTATGATGAGACTTTCCAGTATGGCTTCCTTTTCAGATGCTCATGAATGCGAGAATATACCAATAATTGCAGCTAATCTTCATAGAGCAATATTGCCAAGACAAAGTCAAATATGGGCAGTGATACGTAAAGAAGATAGTATAAAGCGAATAACATATTCATTAGTAAATACTTTCCTAGGACGTATGTGTCTTTCTGGAGATGTAACAGAACTTACAGTAGCACAATGGAATCAAATTCAAAGAGGAATGGGATTTTACAAAGAGATCATGCCAATAATAAAGAATGGATTTTCCTACAGATTTGGTCCTAGTATTAAGAGTTATGGTCATCCAGAGGGATATCAAGTTATGGCTAGGATAGGTAAAAATAAAGAGGGCATGGTTGTATTACATACTTTTAATGGAGTATTGCCAGAATACATTGAAATTCCTTTGCCAGAAGGATGTCCAAGCACAATTGTAAATTGTTATTCGGATACAGATGTTGAAGTTAGTATTAATGAGGGAATATTAAGATATAAAACTAGTGAAAATATGAAGGCATTAGCTCTTCATATTATATAAGTCATTTGAAATAGATATACAGTAATCAATTACACACATTTTTTACTTAGACACACTAATATTGTCCTAAAACACAACTATACAGTTATTTTACAGGGTATAATAACTGTATACTAAATATGTGTTACTAGGGAGAAAATAAAGAAATGAAAAATGTAACAGCAGCAGGAGATTACATGATTATATTTTTTCAAAAACTTTGGAAGGAAAAAGTCCTAATAATAGCATTGATTTTAGCAATTTGCTCTTCATTCATAACGATGCCCAAATTATCCTACATTGATTTTAAGGTGTTGGTATTGCTTTTTAATTTAATGATTATAGTGGCGGCATTTGAAAAATTAAGGATATTGGATATAATTGCTATGAGGATTTTATGGAAATGAAATAATACAAGAATGGTTTCCACTGTATTTATATTCCTGACCTTTTTTTCGTCTATGCTTGTAACAAATGATGTTGCACTAATTACCTTTGTACCTTTAGCAATTATTACATTTAAGGTAGCAAAGATTGACTGTATGAAAACTGTTATAATTCAAACATTAGCAGCCAATATTGGGAGTAGCCTTACACCTATGGGAAATCCTCAAAATCTTTTTTTATTTACCCACTACAATTTGAGTGTTATGAAATTTTTTATTGTAACAATACCTTTTGTAACATTAGGCCTCTTGTGGCTTCTATTTATCAATAGAAGAGTAAGAAATAAGACAATAAAGATTAAATTAAAGTCTGTGAATTTCAAAAATAAAAAAAGTGCTATAGTATATTTAATTCTATTCATTTTTGTAATAACTTCAGTATTTGGATTGGTTAATTACATATACACTTTAATTATAGTAGTATTGTTTATACTATTTATGGATATACATCTCTTTAAAGAAGTAGATTATTTTTTGTTAGCTACATTCGTATGTTTTTTTATTTTCATAGGCAATATTTCAAATATAACAATAATACAAATGTATTTAAAAAACATTTTAAAATTACAACATATGCCTTATTTTTCTTCTATAATACTCAGTCAAGTAATTAGTAACGTACCTTGTTCTATTTTACTAGCAGGCTTTACTGATAACTGGAAAGAAGTACTTTTGGGGACAAATGTAGGTGGGATGGGGACAATTATAGCATCCTTAGCCAGCCTTATTTCTTATAAAATATATGTAAAAGAAAATGAAGACAAGAGTGAAGCCTATTTGAAGAAATTTAGTCTTTACAATTTTTCAAGTTTGGTTTTATTTACATTGGTAATGTTTATATGGATTGTAGTTTTGTGATTTTTAGTGATATTATACTTGACAACAGAAAATATATACAAAAATGTATAAATATTATAAAAACAGCGTTCTTGTGTTCATGTAATATATAATACAAAAATGTGTTAAACTAATAATAGTTAGTTTCATGAGTAATGCTTAGGGGGGATAATTTTGGAAAAGAAATTCAATATTACGGGCACATGTATACCGGAAAAACATTATATGGTTGATATAAATGTAAAATTAAAGAAAATAATTAAATTAATCGAGGCTGAAGAATATTTTGTTATAAATAGGCCAAGACAGTATGGAAAAACAACAACCTTGTACATGATTGAAAGAACTTTTGCTAAAAAAGAAGATTATTTAGTGATTTCCATAAGTTTTGAAGGGATTGGGGATTTAGTTTTTGAGAGCGAGCTACGATTTATAAAGGCGTTTATTGAAATATTAGCTGACAGCGTAATTTTTCAATCTGAAAGTTTGGCAAAATATTTAGAGGATGAAAAGAACAAAATCAAATCTTTTAATGAACTCTCAAGATTCCTAACAAAATTCATAATAAAATGCGATAAAAAAGTAATATTGATGATAGATGAAGTAGACAAAAGTAGTAACAATCAACTGTTTTTAAGTTTTTTAGGATTTCTAAGAAACAAGTACTTACTTAAGATGCAGGGAAAAGATAAAACTTTCCATAGTGTAATACTAGCAGGAGTACATGACATAAAAAGTCTTAAAGCAAAAATAAGACCAGAGGATGAGCAAAAATACAATAGCCCTTGGAATATAGCTACAGATTTTGATGTGGATATGAGCTTTTCAAAGGCTGAGATTGGAACAATGCTAGATGATTATATGGCGAATAAGGGAGTGGATTTAGATAAAAAATACTTTTCTGATAGACTTTATTTTTATACTTCAGGCTACCCTTTCCTAGTAAGCAAGTTATGCAAGATTATTGACGAAAAAATAATGGATAAAGATAAGCAACAGTGGAAAAGAGAATACCTTGAAAAGGCAGTGAAAGAACTACTTAAACAAAGCAATACTAATTTTGATGGTTTGATAAAGAATTTAGAGAATAATAAAAGTATTTATAATATAGTAAATAATATACTTGTTAAAGGAATTCCCATAGAATATAATTTATATAATCCAGATATAAATTTAGGTATGTTGCATGGAATATTTAAAAATGAAAAGGATAAAGTGAAAATAAATAACAAAGTTTACGAACTGCTTATTTATGACTATATGATATCCAAAATCCAAACGCAATCTTCTATAGGGTTTGAAAATTATAATGATAAAACAAATTTTATAAAAACAGACGGCAGTTTAGATATTAAAAAGGTTATGATAAGATTTCAAGAATTTATGAAGCATGAATATTCAAAGAAAAGAGATGCATTTCTAGAAGATGATGGTAGAATCCTTTTTCTTGCATTTTTAAGTCCTATAATAAACGGCACAGGTTTTGCCTTTAAGGAAGTACAAGGTGGAGAAGAAAAAAGATTCGATGTGGTAATTACCTATGAAAAGAAGATGTTTATATTAGAGCTTAAGATATGGTATGGAGAAGAATATCATAAAAAAGGACAGATTCAGCTAGGTGAATACTTAGAGCAGTATGGAATGGAAGAAGGCTATCTATTAATCTTTGATTTTATAAAGAAGACTGGTCTTACAGGAAAAGTGGAAGAGGTTACAGTGAAAATTGCCGAAAAGGAAAAGAAATTAATAGAGGTTTATTGCTAAGTTAAATAGGAAAATAGGAATTCCTTTTTTCCTATTTAATACATTTTCTAAATGAATTCATAGGTTTACAATTCAACAAAATCTCTTAAACGTAACTATAATTTGTTTGCCATCAAACTTTTACTCAAGTTTTTCCTTCCATAAATACTACATATCAATCCAATTAACGCCATATTAATCATCGTATTAGTTCCACCAGAGCTAATAAATGGCATAGACACTGCTGAAATTGGTAATAAATTCAAATTCATTAAGATTGAAATTAAAAATTGTGAAGCAAAGATAGTTGAAATTGATAAAATAGAAGTTTTACCATAATTATTTTTTATTGTTTTTGATGTTTTAAATAAATTAACTAGAAAACTAATTATTAGCACTAAAATAACAATACCAAATAACCAGCCAAAGGTATATATTATATAACAAAAGACTAAATCTTGATTTAGGTTTGGCAGATTTTTAAATACTTCTTTTGATGCTCCGTTCCCAAAAAAACTAGAACTCCATAACAATTCATGAATTCTATAATTTGTATATCCATAACTATTTTTATAATTATAAAAATTCAAGAAACCAATGATTCTCTGAAACCTGTAAGGCTCTTTAAATATAAAATTATAAGAGAAAACAGTTATAAAAAACAAACTGAGAAAGGCAAAGTATTTTTTAGGTATACCTATGTAAAGTAATAAAAGTAGGGATGCAAGGGCAAATACAAATATATAGGTGTATTGTCTAGTTTGATAAAGCATGAAAAAGCATAAGGTATACACAGCAATTATTTTAGCAATGGCAAAAGATGAGGGGTATAACTTTGGCAAAATACCATTTAATGAAATTATAAACATAATAGTAGCAAAAAATGAAACATCTAAGCGATTTTCAAGGATTACGAGACTAAGATTCCCGTTAATAGGTTCATTATGTAACAAAGCAATTATAATAAGTAAATTTGCAACAATAAATATATGAACAGAATATTTTTCAAGCTTTCTATAATCAAATAAATATGCTAATATTCCTATAACAATGCCAGCTATTGTAAACAATATAGACTTATTTGGATTAATGTATGATTCATGGGAAGGAGTGGTATTGGCTATTACAAACTGAACAAATAAACCCAGAATTACTATAACTGCTGTTATTATTATTGTCTTATATTCAGGAGTCTTTTTATATACTTTATTTAAATCATAGCCTATTTTTTCACTATCACCCATGTTTGTTACTGCTAGTCTATTTGCTTGCTCTGGGGATGATCCTTGAGAAATATAGTCTTCACGTAGTTCTTCTAGATGGCTAATTAGTTCTTCTTTGATTTCTCCATGAACTTCTGAACATTTTATTTGATTACATACTTCACCTGTAAATTTTTCAAAGGAATTATTTGTTATACCCATAATGCATCCTCCACTAAACAATCGTCTACAGCAGCTTTATATATTTCCCATTCCACTTTTTTTTCATCTAGATATTTTGACCCAATCTTTGTAATCCTATAGTATTTTCTTTTTCTTCCCTCATGACTTTGTTCCCAATAGGAGTCAATATAACCGTCACTTTCCAAACCATGAAGTAGAGGATAAAGTGTGCCTTCTTTAAAAGCAAACATTCCCTTTGATTTGAGTTCAATCTTTTTTATCATTTCATAACCATACATGGCATTGCATCTCAGCAAACCTAAAATGATAATGGATGTACTACCTTTCATAAGCTCCTTGTTAATTTTCATTAATTATTCCTATTCTCCTTTCAAATCTATTTTTTTTATACATAGAGTATCTATATACATAGTACTACTAGGTGTAGATTGTGTCAATAGTTATTTACACATATTGTAAATGCATTGCAAATTCGTAATTTATTTATAACGAATTATATTGTATAATAGAAACAAATGAAAATTTACCAATGAAGGGATAGAAGACATGTCACAGCATAATAAAATTAATACATTACATAATAAAAAAATCATAGTTATTATCAAACCAAGAGGACAATTTCAATTGGATTGGAAAGTAGCAAATGAACAATTAGCAGAAAAAGAAATAATACTTCAAGAGGAAATATATAAACAATACAAAGAGAATCTATACGAAGCACTTTTTTATCTAGGTTTTCTCGAAGAGGTCCATGAATTTTCTGACTCCTTAAGTTATTTAAGACGTATTTCAACTACTTTTATAAAAAAACTAGTAAAAGTACCTGTAATTGAATTACGTAGAGACAAAGTTGAGGTTAATTTAGAGGAAGAAGATATTAAATATTTACTGGGAAATATTTCTTGCTTTAGCAGTTCTGAATTAATAGATGATAAATGGTTAAGAGTGGTTTGGAGAGCACTTAATAAGGTATTTTGCACAAAAATTCATAATTATAATGGAAGTGTAGAACTATTTTTTAAAGAGCTCAGTCCCAATATTCATGGAGGCAGTAGCACTCTTTTTCCATTTAGTTGATAAAGATTGGTTGTAATGAAAAGAAATTAATAAAGTATTATTCTTAAGGACTTAGTCACCACTAGGAATAATACTTTAAATTTACGCATCATTACATTTATTAGACATCTGACACAAAATAGACTAGCATACTGACTTGCTATTTTTTTTGCAGGTGCCTTATTTATTTTCTCCTGTATATTGAAAAGGTGGTTGGGTTTTGAGAAAATAACCACTTCTAACTTCTGCAGTACAATTTTCAAGCATTTCCTTCCATTCCATCTTCTATTTTTATCATCAGAAATAATCATAGAATCACCTCGATACAGTATATGCATTGGTTTAACTAATGGTTAATTTTCAAAAATTATAGTTATGATAACCACAATAAGATACAGGATTTTTTAGTGATATAAAAATGTCTGATATAATGGTATGATAACGGTAATGTATAGAGTTTAACAAAGGAGCTACGGATGACTAATATTTTAATATACCTATTTCTTTTTTTTTCATTGTGGATTCTAATTGAAGCTCAAGTATATAGAGTTCGAAGAATTAAAATTAAAAATGACAAGATACAAAAAAGTTTCAATGATTTTAAAATTGTTTTTATATCCGATATTCACTATGGACGGTTCTTTAGAGCTAATAGATTAATAAGGATAGTCAATAGAATAAATAAACTAGAGCCCTCCATTATAATAATAGGAGGAGATTATTTAGATATTTCAGTAAAGAGCAAAGCAGATGTAAGTAAGTATTTAGATAGAGAGTTTAAAATACTAAAAAAATTAAAAGCTAAATTAGGAGTATTTACAGTGCTAGG
This sequence comes from uncultured Clostridiaceae bacterium, assembly GCA_963725425.1. Lineage (GTDB taxonomy): Bacteria > Bacillota > Clostridia > Clostridiales > Clostridiaceae > Clostridium_I. Next base: position 647,062 of record CAVRYJ010000006.1, on the reverse strand, counting down.
AAATCATGATTATTTCACCAGAAGGGTTTCTCTATTAAATGAAATTAATTCAAGTTCCTTCACGCTACTTAAAAACTCTAAGGAAATCATCAATATGGGCGAAAATAGTATTGAACTAATAGGGGTTGATGATTTAGTGGAGGGAAATCCAAAAATTAATATGTTTAAAGAAAATAATAAAAATTTTACTATTGCTATATCTCATAATCCTGATTTTTTTAGTGATTATAAAAACCTAATTAATTATGACTTAGGGCTCTCTGGACATACTCATGGAGGTCAAGTAACCTTTTTTGGTCTATATGCCCCATATACATCTTCTAAATACGGTCAAAAGTATGTGAAGAAGATGGTTTATGAGGAAAATAGAGATATAGTAGTAACCTATGGCATAGGTAATGGAGTGCTACCTATAAGATTTTTGCTACTCCAGAAATTGTAGAAATTAATTTAAAAACTGGATCTCGTACAAAAACTGAAATATAAGGTGCTTAAATATAGAAACTAGGTGAAATATGCCAAGCTGATTATATGCTTTGCACTTCTTCCATTCCAAAGCAAATCTAAATTTATTTTTCGATGTTCACCATAGGACGATACTGAAATATAATAAATGTTATCTTTAGAATTTAGCTTTAAGTCAGTGATAGTCATCCAGTGCCAAGTGTATTCTTTAAACTCCTTTACTGGATGTTTAAGAACTAGGATGGCAATGGGAAGTTTTTGAGATAAAGCCGCTGAAATAAAGTTTATAGCTTCCTCAATACTAGCAGTTTTACCATCTAAAATATGAGGAACTAAAGATACGCCTCTTTTTTTAGAAAAAGCTAAAACATTATCCGAAAATTGTTGAACAGAGGTAAGTCCAAAAATCCCTGGTTTTACATATTTTCGGATTTCAACCATATGATCTACAAAATCCTTCTTATTTATAATACCCTTATAAGGGTATAAAGCATTATATTTACCAGGAAAGGTTTGAGATAAATATGCAGTTATATTAGCGGCAGCAACTGGGCCACAACCGCTAAGCTGATTAAATTTCTTTGGAAACCAGTACTGATTGCCGCCATAATATGAAATTTCTGAGTCATATATATTAAATTGAATCTCCTCAAGGGGAGCAAATTTAGTTGTAATGAAGGTTTCCATAATTTTTATCATTCCTTTCGCTTCGCTCAGGCACAAACAAGTTATAAAAAATCATTGCACCTATCCTCACTTTGATATAATATTTTTTTATGGGATAGCAATACACTACAGAGCACGGGAGGAGGAGTGGCGAATTTATTTCGACCCCGCATAATTATATGTGCCGTCATCCTTTCAAGTACAAACAAGTGGGACATTGAGCCCGGACTCTTATCATTGGTAATAAGCCATGTTTATTTAGTCGTTGGATGACAGTCAATGTTGCTATCCCTTTTTTATTCTAGGTGGTGATACTTATGATGAGGCTTACTTACCCCATCTGTTGCGGGCTTGACGTCCACAAAAATGTTATCGTTGCAACCATCGTTACTACTGATAAAACTGGAATATCTAAGTATAATCAAAAATCTTTTTCTACAATCAACTCTGATATTCAAAAGTTTCACAATTGGCTAATTGAAAATGACTGCAAACATGTCTGTATGGAGTCCACTGGTAAGTACTGGATTCCTATTTTTAATTACCTTGAAAGGGATATTGATGTATGTCTTACACACCCTAAATATGTCAAAGCCATTAAAGGTAAGAAAACAGATAAAAAAGATTCTAAATGGATTGCTGATCTCTATAAGTTTGATTTGGTAAGAAGCTCCTTCATTCCACCAAAAGACTTTCGTCAACTTCGGGAATTAGCTCGTTATCGTTTCAAATTGGTTTGTATGAAGTCATCTGAAAAGAACCGCATCCAAAACTGTATGACTGTTTCAAATATTGGAATTGCCAATGTTCTGTCTGATCCCTTTGGCAAAACCGCTACTGAAATCATGACGTATCTTCTTACTAATACGTCTACGACTATTGACGACAAAGCTTTGCGTAAGCTTATTAAAAAAAGAGCTACTGCTAAATCTGATGAAATCATTGAAGCTATTAAAGGCTACAATATTGAAAGCGACCAAGCTAAAAAGTTAGATTTGGCCAGAAAACATCTAGAATATCTAGATAATATGATTACACAAACCGAAGTGGAACTTTATGTTCGTATCAAACCATACTATAAATTTGTGGAATATATTTCCTCAATCCCTGGTATAACAGAACTTAGTGCCACAATTATTCTTGCAGAAATCGGTGTGAACATGAACATCTTTGATGATGCAAAACATCTTTGTTCTTGGTGTGGACTTTCACCTAGTAATAATGAATCCGCTGGCAAGAAAAAATCTGTCCGAATAGCAAAAGCAGGTGCTTATTTAAAACCAATGATGGTTCAATGTGCGCTTGCTGCAATTAAGAGCAAAAAACAACCTTATTTTTCAATAAAATATGGACGAATTAAAAAGCGCCGTGGACACAAAAAAGCAATTATTGCTATTGCCAGAATGATGATGGTATCTATTTACCACATAATTTGTGAGAAACAATCCTTTAATCCAAGAGATTATATTGAATTAATGAATCCAAATTTCAATCGGCCAAAAGTAACTTTAAATGATACTAATGTTTTTGCTTACCTTGAATCTCAAGGTTATGATACTTCTTTATTAGTTAAATGCAACGATAACTAATACTAACTTGTTAATACTTCAAAAAAAGGTTCTTACGAACCTTTAATTAAGGTCGCCTCAAATTCCACTTTATTTTTCACTCTTCACTCCTCGTAAAATTATAATAAAGTTGATTTTAGTTATTATATTATATAACATACTATAGTATTTATAAGGTATAAACAAGAAAAAACTTGCATGTAAATAATTAAGGCATCATCAAAAAAATAACAAGTTAGTATTCTGGTCTATTTTTTACATAATAGTATGTGGAAATAAACTAATGTAACAGACTAAGACGTAATATGGTATAATTTACGAGTTAACCTTAACATTAAATTTAAGAATATTCAAAAGGAGATAAGTAATGATATTTTATTTTTCAGGTACGGGGAATTCCTTGTATGCAGCAAAAAACATAGGTGAACATAGTAAAGAAAATTTGATTTCAATAGCATCTGCCATGAATAATAAAGATTCAAGTTATGAGTACACTTTAAAAGATGATGAAATTATAGGATTTGTTTATCCAATTTATGCGTGGGCACCACCTAAAATGGTTCTTGAATTTATTAAAAAAGCAAAGTTTATTAACTATAATAATAATTATACATTTACAGTAGCAACCTGTGGTGGAAATGCAGGAAATGCTATAAAGGCTATTGGTGCTTGCTTAAATAAAAAAAATATGTCATTAAAAAGTGGCTTTTCGTTGCAAATGCCTAGTAATTATATAATAGGCGGAGATGTTGATACAAAAGAAGTGGAAAAGGAAAAGCTTTGCCAGGCTGAACAGGTTTTGAATAGAATAAATCAGGTTATTAAAGATAGAAGTGAAGATGTTTTTGAAGTTGAAAAAGGATTTATGCCTGTAGTTTTAACTTCGGTTATTAATCCACTTTTTAATAAAAAATGTTTAGATACAAAAAATTCCATGCAAGCCATAATTGTACTGGCTGTGGTATATGTGAGAGTACATGTAATTGTAAAAACATTAAGGTGAAAAAAAAGCCGATTTGGGGAAAAAATTGTATTCAGTGTTTAGCTTGCATTAATTTATGTCCAACACGAGCAATCCAATATGGAAAAGGTACAGAAAAAAAAGGAAGATATAAAAATCCTAATATAAATGTAAATGAAATGAATATATAAATGAATTAAGGGAGGAGCTTCAGAATATGAAGCTCCTCCCTTAATTTTTTAAAGGTTATTTCTTTGATGATGCCTTATTTGGATTAAACATTTTCGCCGATTTCTTTAATAAGCGTTGCTATACTATTAAGATCAGTTATGCTTGAGTTTATCTTATTAATATTATCCTGCTGATCATGTAGCATTTTATCATTATCAGAAATTCCAATTGCTATATTTTGAGTTGAATTTTTTAATTCACCTAATACAATATTTATTTCTTTAATAGACTGGCTACTAGAAGTAGATAATTTTCTTATCTCATTGGCTACAACACTAAAACCTTTTCCCATTTCACCAGCTCTAGAAGCCTCTATTGCAGCATTAAGACCTAATAGATTTGTTTGCTTTGCCACGTTCTCAACAAACTTTAAAACTTCATCGGTCTTGTTCATATCTTCATTAGTTTTTTCTACTTCAATCAATATTTTGCTACTAGAATCAGAAATGGTTTGTACACCTTGGCCTAAATTTTCAATAACCTTTAATATATTAGTAAAGGAAACATCTAGGTTTTTAGAATGGGCTTTTATATCATTACCCCAATCTCTTTTTCCAAGAGCAATACTTCCAATTATTTTACCACTTGCATTTCTTATAGGAACAGCAGCGGCTTTAATGGAAGTCCCAAAATATTCCTTCGAAAGGTTCTTTTCTATGAGTTTGCCTTCTTTTGACACAAATAAGCAGGTATATCATGAGGTAGTGCAGTACCTTCATTATAACTTCCACCCATGCTACCATCTTTACTTTTGGATATTTTTATAATTTTTTCTTTATCAGAAATTAAAAAACCTATCTCATTATTAAATAATTCTGATATTGAAGGTAATAAATTAGCAATATTCGCTAGTAAATCGTTGTCAGTAATTTCAGCCACAATAAAAACCCTCTTTCTAAACTATAATATGTATATTTATATTATAGTTTAGAACCTTGCATTTTTCAATAAGGCACATACCACAAAATAAACCAGAATGCTGACTTGTTATTTTTTCCATGATGCCTAAGGGCTACTGGTCAACAACTTATTTTCTTAGAAATCGCTAATTATCATTAATTTGTATTTGTTAAAATTGTGTTCGTAATGAAAACAAAATGTAAATTATTACAGATTCCTTTTTTAGACTAGGATTAGGTGGTATAATATAATAAATTCAAATAATATATGAATTGTTGAAATTATTACATAGCCTTTTAGGGCGGAATGGAGAAAAAACTATGAACGTTGAAGAAAAAAATCTATCAGAAAAATCAAAAATTGCTAAAGGTTCTATTGTTCTGTTCGTTGTAGCTATAGTTGTAGCTATTATTGGAGTAGCATCATTAGTAACTAATGTTATTGTGTTCAGGACTACCATTGCTTCATATGTAACACAAGAAGCACAAGGAGCTACAGCAGCTCAGGTAAGTGCAGCATCTAAGCAATTGATATCATCTCAATTACTTCCTGCAATATTTAATTCCATTGGTGTATATTTTGGGTTAGCATTTGTTTTATTAGGTGCTGGCATGATTAATGATAAAATTACAAAAGGTTTGAAATTAGTAAGTAAAAATAATTCAGTTGAAGAAGTTGAAGAAGTAGCAGAAGTAGCAGGAGACACAGAAATTTCAGAAGAAACCATTCCAGAAAAAAATATTTAAAAAGTCAAAGCTGTTTAATAAGCAAACAAATGAATAAAAAAAGTTGCAAATGATTTATGAGTAAATAAAATCATTTGCAACTTTTTTTTATTGTGGATAATTCAAAGTTTCTTCACTAATATTTAATAGAACATTATTAAGATATTTGCTGGCAACATATTTAGCCATAGGAAGATTCATATCAAGATAATTACCACAATCTTTAGGAGCAGCTCCAGGGATATCGCCCTTATAATCTGCAATAAATTTAAATAAGCCAATTAACAGGTCCACAATATCCTTTGATCTATAATCTCCACTAAGTATAAGGTAGAAACCAGTTCTGCAACCCATTGGTCCAAAGTAAACAGTCTTTGATGAAAAAGCCTCATCATTTCTTAAATAGGTTGCTGCCAAATGTTCTATTGCATGTACTTCAGCAGTGTTTAGGACGGGTTCAAGATTTGGTGTAGTTAGTCTTAAATCAAATGTAGTAACAATATTTTCTCCAACCTTGTCTTTTCTCGAAACATATACTCCAGGTTTTAGTCTTAAATGGTCAACTGTGAAGCTCGCTATTTTTTCCATATCGTTATCCTCCTTAAAATCGCTAATCATAAAATTGTTTGTAATAAAATCATAACACTTTAATATAAATAAGAAAAGTGCATGCAGAAATTTGATAATATAGTGCTCTTTAGAATATAATTAAATGTAACCAACTTTAATTATATTCTAAAGAGCACTATATTTGCTTTAAAAAGTTATTGGTTATGATCAAAAACACAGTTAAAGAGGAGGAAACAATTAATGGCTAAGGAATATATAGACTACTCACTGGGAGTGCCTGTATATATTGATTTTGTTACGGTCAGTGAATACCCCATGCACTGGCAAAATGCAATTGAAATGATTTATGTACTTAAAGGGAAGATTGAAGTAACAATTAACAATGATACTTATGATTTAGAGGAAAATGAAATTGAGATAATCAATGTTGATGAATTACATAAATTATATTCAAATGATAAAGATAACAAAGTTTTGATATTTCACATAGATCCGTTCTTTTTTGAAAAATATTATAATGATATTGAGAACATGTTTTTTTATACAAATACATCTGATGAAGGAGCTCAAGATAGTGAAGAGTATGATGAACTTAGGACTTTTTTAAGTATAATACTCTGTGAGTTTGTTCAAAAAAGTGATAATTATGATGAGGAGATTGAAGATAACTTAGTGAGGCTTTTATACTATCTTATTAACAATTTTCATTATCTTATGTATGAGCAAGAGGAGTTAAAAGAAAACGAAGAACAGCTAGAGAGATATCATCGCATAGCGAAATATATATTTAACAATTATAATAACAATATAACCCTTCAGGATATTGCTGATAAAGAGTTTTTAAGTACACACTATTTGTCACATGAAATCAAATATGCAACAGGTTCTAGTTTTACGGATTTAATAAATATTACTAGAGTGGAAGAGTCTATTAAGCTTTTACTTGATAGTGATAAGAGTATTTCAGAAATATCAGAAGAAGTTGGTTTTTCACATACAAGGTATTTTAATAAAAATTTTAAGATATACTATAAAACCACACCATTAAATTTTAGAAAAAAAAATAAGATGGATGAGTTCACATTTGAAAAACACAAAAAGATGCAACATCACCCATTAAATGAAGCTATTGAAGGTGTTATATACTATCTTGAAGATTACGATAGATTTAATTCTGAAAATAAGATAAATAAAATCAACATAGATATGAGCAAGGATTTGGGGAAATTTGAAAAAAACTTTAAAAACGTTATTAATGTAGGAGAAGCATTCGATTTACTCATTGAGGATAATAAAGATATTTTGGAAGACCTTCAGGAGCAAATAGGCTATAACTATGCAAGATTATTAAATGTATTCTCCTTGGATATGGGGATATTCTCTGGGGCAAAGTTTTATAATTGGAGTCGTGCTATGACGGTTTTTGAATACCTTGATACCTTAAATATAAATCCCTTAATCGTAATTGATAATATAGGTTTTGACAGAGATGAATTTATAGTAGCATTAAAATCTTTCCTTGATTTTTTTGATGACATAGAAACTTTGAATTTAAGTGAATTTGAATTTCAATTTTCATCTGTAATGCCAGAAGAAATACTTAACTCTGCCAGAGAAATAATTGAAGGAGAATATAAGTTAAACATTATAAAAGAGTACTATGATGCTTCTTTAACCATTAATCCAATTTACGATACCGCTTATATGTTACCTTTTATAATCGAAAATGAGATAAAGGGTAAAAAAAACTTAGGTATGCTAAGAGCTTTTGATGTTCTCGGTAGTCAAGTTAATTTAACAAATGAAGTGTTTTTTGGATATCCTGGCATTGTTAACGACAAAGCAATCAGAAAACCAGCTTTTTATGCATATTACCTTCTTAATATGCTTGGTGATACCTTGGTAGAAAGGGATAATGGTTATATCGTTACAAAAAAACAGGGAGAATATCAAATACTTTTATATAGTTACAATGAGGAAATAGACAATCTTATTGAGTTAAAGAGCTACTCAAAACTTAGGGGACTTAAAAATTCAAAAGAGAAAAAGTTCTCTTTAAATATAGTACAAATCACATCTTCAGTTAGGATTACAACCTATGTAATAGATGAAGAAGTGGGCTCATCTTATAATTATTGGCTTGATATGGGAAGACCTGGGAGACTTAACAAAGAGGAAAAAGAAATAATTCACAAGGCATCATTTCCTGAAATAAATTTTAAATTTGCAAAAAAAGTGCTGTGCTTAATCTGCAAACGCAGCTTACTGGCTATGGAGCGGTACTAATAACAATCAAAGAAGTACAAAGACACCTTAGATAAGGTGTTTTTGTACTTTTTGCATAGAATTGGGAAAGTATACTATTACCTCATTAGTACCTTTTAGTCAACAGTTTAGGGAGTTTAAAGCAATACATATTTAAAATATAATAAGACTATAGAATAAAAAAACTCATGAAGTAAAGCAAAGGTGGTGAGATTTCATGGGAATAGATAATTCAATATTTAAAGAAAAAAAAGTTAGCAAAATACTTTTAAGGTTCGCAATACCGTCAATAATATCACTTCTAGTTGTAGAGTTGTACAACATGGTTGATACAGTATTTGTAGGGCGTTATGTGGGAGTAGATGCAATAGCTGCATTAACTGTTTCATTTCCAGTGCAAAGATTTTTAACATCCTTAGGGAATGCTTATATCCATAGGAGCTTCTACATTTGTTGCAAGAAGTCTTGGAAGTGGAAATATGAAAGAAGTAAAAGATATAATAGTAAATGCGTTTGTTTTAACAGTAGTTACGTTTTTATGTGTGTGTTTGGGCATTTTTATATTTAAAAATTCGTTAATAACTGCACTTGGAGCTAGTAGCGTTGTATACCCTCTTGCAGATAAATATATAAGTATTATTTTGATAGGAAGTTTCTTTCAATGTCTTTCAATGGTAGCCTGTTATACAATGACATCAATTGGAGACACTAAAATTGCTCTTTACTCTAATTTTATAGGAGCTATATTTAATATAATAATAGATTATTTATTGGTAGCTGTACTTGGATTTGGTGTTGAAGGTGCAGCAATAGCTACTACTATTTCTCAGGTTATAGCTTTTGCTTATACATTATATCATTTTAACAAAATTAGGACTAAATTTAGTATTAAATTTACTATGAAGAATATATTTAAATCCTTTAATAAAAACTTACTTGCAGAAATAATAGCCATTGGTTTTTCAACTTTTGTCATTGAAATTTCCGATGCAGTGGTGTCAGTAATATTGAACAAATTGTTAGTCGCCAGTGGTGGAGATACAGCAATAATTATAGTGGGTGTAATCACTAAGGTATCCATGTTTATTTTTGTAACGATAATTGGAATAAGTGCAGCAATGCAGCCTATTGTAGCATATAATTATGGAGCTGGAAATTATAAAAAGGTGAGGGAAACATTAAAAGTCACTATAAAAGCTGTAACAATTACCTCACTTGGATTTGGAAGTTTGCTTATGATTTTCGCTACACCAATAATTGGATTTTTCGTTAAGGATGCTTCCATACTTCACAGTGCTGTAATAGCTTTTAGAATAAGTATAGCAGTACACCCTGTAATAGGAATATATTATATATGTATATATTACTATCAGGCAATAGAGGAGTCAAAAAAATCTTTCCTATTTTCGATTTATAGGCAACTGGTATTATTTATACCTTTAGCTATACTCTTCGTTCATATGTTTGGAACAGTGGGAGCATGGATTGCATATCCAGTTTCAGATATAATATCATTTGTAACATCTGTATATTTTATTAAAAAAGATATGGCTCAGAAAGATTCAAAAGTTCCAGCATTCAAACTCAGCAAAAAAATTATGCATATAGTAAAAGTGCTAGCTAATGAAAAAAATGGTGTTTCAAAATGATTAAACATTTTGAAACACCATTTTTATTGTTAGATTATGAATCAACTTAGAAACATTAAGGCACAATCAACAAAATAGATCAGAATACAGACTTGCTATTTTTTTCAAGATTCATAAAATCATAACCATGGGAAAACGTGTTCTAAATATTATAAGTAATCCGAGATTAACTATGAGTATGATATAATAATATAAATAGTTAAATTTTAAAACGTATAAAAGACGTGATAATGTGATGAAAATAGGAAATACTATGTTTAAGGTTGTAGGATAGGTGAAGTATATATGGATAGTGTAAAAGAAGAAAAAAAACTTTTAAAGGTAACCTATATTTTTTGTATGGTAAGTTTTCTAAATTTATTTTTAATCAAGCAGCCTATGGATAAAAGTGCACTAATTATGGGTGGAGTACTATGTGTACTTTTGGGTGTTTCCCATTTTATAGTAAGAAGATTTTTTCCTTATGGAGATAAATATATACTGATTTTTGCTTGCATACTTTCTTGTATAGGGCTGGTAATGCTATATAGGCTTAATACATCTGAGGCAATAAAACAAATAATTTGGTTTATTGCGGGAATTGCAGCTTTTATATTAATCGTTGTATTGCTTCCAGCTTTAAAAAAATACGAAAAATATAGATATGTGTATCTTACAGGAACTCTCATTTTTGCTTCAATGGCTACTTTTATTGGTACAGAGATTAATGGTTCTAGAAGCTGGGTTAAGCTTGGCGGAATGAGCTTTCAGCCTTCAGAGTTTGCAAAATTATTCTTAATTGCATATTTAGCTTCGGCTTTGAAGGACTATAAAAATTTCAGACAACTCATTGAACCTGCTTGTGTTGTTACGGCAACGCTAGGTTTCATGGTGATAGAAAAGGCTCTTGGGACAGCAATTATATTTTTTGTTATAGCTGTAACTATGATGTATATTTCAACGTCAAAACTTAAGTATATTGTAGTAGCTTTTATATCATTATTAGCAGGTGGATTCATTAGTTACAAACTTTTTGCATATGTAAGGCTTAGATTTATGATATGGCAAAATCCTTGGCCGTATAAGGCCAATCAAAGTTATCAAGTTGTCCAGTCAATGTATTCTATAGCTTGGGGTGGATTATTTGGTACAGGGTTAGGACTTGGATTTCCAAGCTTTGTACCAGTTAACTCTACTGACTTCATTTTTTCTGCAATATGCGAGGAGATGGGCGTTTTGATGGGTTTTGCTATAATGATTTTATATTTTTTGATTTTCTATAGATGTATGAGAGCGGCAGTATTTGCTGAAGATAATTTTTCGAAACTTTTAGCTGTAGGTATTAGTGCAATGATAGGTTCTCAGGTTTTAGTTATAGTTGGTGGTGTCACAGGTATGATTCCACTCACAGGAATAACACTTCCTCTTGTAAGTTATGGTGGAAGTTCTATGATTATAATTTTTATTGCATTAGGAATAATTCGAAAAATGAGTGAATTCGGAAATTAATTTCAAAAACCAACTCAACATCCACCTACTAAAAATGTAACAATATATTAAGGCATCATATCTTAACTTTATGAATCAGTAGTTGTTTTTTATTGAGAATAAAAGCAAATTGTGCTAGTATAAGTATTGTCAATAATTAAGACAACTGAGGGGTTTAGTAGATGATTTTATATAGAAAAGATGTTGTTAAGTTATCACTACCGATAATAACTGAACAACTGTTTGTAGCATTAATGGGGATGATCAATACAATGATGGCGGGGCATATTGGAAAAGAAGCTGTGTCTGCTATAGGAATGATAGATTCCATAAATAATATATTTATAGCTTTTTTTTCTGCTTTAGCTGTAGGTGGTACAGTTGTAGTTGCACAATATATTGGACAAGGCAATATAAAAAAAGCAAATGATGCCACAAAACAGGCATTATATTCAAGTATCGCAATATCATTAGTAATTACTATTCTAATGGCAGTATTTAGAAAGCCATTAATTGGACTTTTATTTGGTTCAGCAGAAAGTTCGGTAATTATAAATGGGTATAATTATCTTGGAATAACTTTAATAACATATCCTTTAATAACAATAGACCTGGTTTCTAATGGAATAATTAGGGGGGCAGGTGATTCAAAGACCCCCATGAAAATATCAATATTCATGAATATTTTGAATGTATTTTTTTCATGGATATTTATAAACGGCATTAGTATAGGAAATATAATTCACTTAAATAGTATGGGAGTTACTGGAGCAGCACTAGGAATAGCTACAGCAAGAACCATAGGTGCTATTGTTATAATCATAGTACTTCTTAGGGGTTCAAGAATAATACAACTGAAAAAAATAACGAGCTACAAAGTGGATAAAGAGCTTTTGAGTTCTATATTTGGAATTGGAATACCTGCTAGTATAGAATCCTTATTATTTAATGGAGGAAAATTAATTATGCAAGTGTTTATTGTTGACATGGGAACTATAGTTATGGCTGCAAATACTATAACTAATTCCATTGCAAATATTTTTAATATTCCAGGAAATGCGTTAGGAATAGCTGCTACTGCATTAGTGGGAAGATATATGGGCAAAGGAAATGATAAAGAAGCAGAAAAGTGTTTATCCTATATAACAAAAATGGCAATAGCACTTTTAACAGTAATTGGGGTAGCTTCGCTTTTATTTTCAAGAGAGTTGGCTTCTTTGTATACAACAAACACTGAAATTATAAATATTACAGCAAATGTTTTAAAAATAAATGCAGCGGCTATGATATATTGGCCTTTATCTTTTGTATTGCCAGCTGGGCTCAAGGGGGCAGGTGACGCAAAGTATACAATGGTAACTTCCATAATTGGTATGTGGATTTTTAGAATAACACTAGGTTATGTACTTGGTATAACTTTAAAGTTTGGATTAGTTGGAATTTTCCTTGGTATGTATGTGGATTGGGCAGTACGTGGTATTTTATATGTAATTAGATTCAAAAATGGCAAGTGGAAAAATCATGCTGTTATTAAGAAACGGACTAGTGAAATATAAATGGGCTGGTTAATCAAATAATATTCAAGGCCGCTAGTGTAAAAACTAGCGGCTGATTTTGCACAAAAATTAATTTATTTATAATAATTAATTTACATATAGACAAAATAGATTTATAATTTTAAAATGTAAGTTTAATTACTTGATCATTTAAAAAAAATAACTAGCTATGCTAGTATATTTTTAATTAAGATGACTTATAGAAATTATAGATATAATGGATAATGGAGGAAACAATGACTTTGGATAATAATAAAGAACAAGTTTATGATGTATTATCGCTAACTTCCCTAGAAAAATTAGAACCAGTAAGAATAAGACCTGGTATGTACATAGGTTCTACAGGAAGCAAGGGACTGCATCATTGCATATGGGAAATATTAGATAACGCCATAGATGAAATATCAAATGGTTATGGAGATAAAGCGACTATAATATTGAATGAAGACAAAAGTGTAACAATTTCAGACAATGGCAGAGGTATACCTACAGGAATTCATCCAATTAAGAAAAAATCTGGGGTGGAAATGGTTTATACTGAGCTTCATACTGGAGGAAAATTTGATAACAAGAGTTATAAGACGTCCGGTGGGTTACATGGAGTTGGAGCCGCCGTAGTAAATGCTCTTTCAGAATGGCTTGAAGTTGAAGTAAAGCAGGGTGGCTATACATATAAACAGAGATTTGAATATGCAATGGATAAGTCGCTTAAGAGACTTATGCCAGGAACACCTGTTACAAAACTCATTAAGTTAGATAAGAAAACTGGAGATACGGGTACAACTGTAACCTTTAAACCAGATAATAGAATATTTGGGTCTACAGATTTTAAATTTGAAATAATAGATGAGCGGCTTCAGGAGCTTTCTTTTCAAAACAAAGGAATAACCTTGGAGTTTATTGATAAAAGAAAAGATCAAGAAGTACAAAAGTTATATCACTCAGAAAGAGGACTTTTGGATTTTATAGATTATCTTAATGAAAGTAAAAATCCTATTCATAAGGAACCCATTTTTTTTAGTGGAGAGAGAGAAGTTAATGGAATATTTTTAGGGGCAGAAGTCTGTATACAGTTTACAGATTCAACTACAGAGTACATAGCTAGCTATGTAAATAATATTCCTACGTCTGAAGCTGGAACACATGAAACTGGATTTAAAACAGGAATGACCCGTGCCTTTAAGGAATGGGCTAAAAAACTGAACTTAATAAAGGAAAAGGACAAGGAGTTTGAAGGAGACGACTTAAGAGAAGGTATGACAGCAATAATTAAGATTAGGCTGTCTAGTCCAATTTTTGAGGGGCAAACAAAAACAAAACTTGGAAATGCTGAAGCATATACTATTATGAATGATTTAGCATACACTAGATTTTGTGAATGGATAGAAGATAATAAAGAATTGGCAGCATCTTTTATGAATAATGCCATTGAAGCATGTTCAAGGAGAGAAAAGATTAAGAAGATAAATGAAGCGGAAAAGCGAAAAGTAGGAAGAGGTACAGCACCTCTTGCGGGAAAAGTAGCCGCATGTACATTAAAGGACTCAAGCTTAACTGAATTTATAATAGTAGAAGGAGATTCAGCTGGTGGAAGTGCTAAACAGGCAAGAGACAGAAGATTTCAAACAATTATGCCATCAAAGGGAAAAATAATGAACACTGAAAAGCAAAAGCTTGAAAATGTCCTTGCTAGTGAAGAACTTAAAATATTTGCAGTGGCTATTGGAACAGGAGTCCTAGCTAACTATAAGGAACAGGAACTTAAATACCATAAAATAATAGTCATGAGCGATGCAGATGTGGATGGTTATCACATTAGAACGCTGTGGATGACCTATATTTACAGGTACATGAGACAACTTATAGCAAATGGACATTTATATATTGCTTTACCACCTCTGTATAAGGTTTATAAAGCTAGTAAAAATGGTGAAATTGTAAAGTATGCATATTCTGATGAACAGTTAGAGGCTGCTAAGAGGGAAGTTGGGAAGGGGTACCTTATACAGAGATATAAGGGTCTTGGTGAGATGAACCCAGACCAGCTTTGGGAAACAACATTAAATCCTACTACTAGAACTCTACAGAGGGTTACTATAGAAGATGCTGCAAAAGCCGAAAAAATGGTATCCCTTTTAATGGGAGATGTGGTAGAACCTAGAAAAAAATATTTGTACAAATATGCAGAGTTTTAATGGAGGTTAAGAATGGTTAAGAAAATAGATATACCCAAGGATAATAATATTATTGATATCCCACTGGAAGAGGCTATGCCTGATAATTATTTGCCCTATGCGGTGGAAGTAGCAAAGGAAAGAGCATTACCAGATGTTAGAGATGGGCTTAAACCAGTTCATAGAAGAATATTATATGGTGCATATATGCTTAAGGCTTTCCCTGATAAGCCTTATTACAAATCAGCTAGAATTGTAGGAGATATATTGGGTAAATATCATCCACACGGAGACTCTTCTGTATATGAGGCAATGGTTATACTTGCTCAAAACTTTTCAACTAGATATCCACTTATTGATGGACACGGTAACTGGGGAAGTCAGGATGGTGATGGAGCAGCTGCAATGCGTTATACTGAAGCAAAATTAACACCTATGGCAATGGAAATGTTAAAGGATATGGATAAAAATGTAGTTGACATGATGGATAATTATTCATCCTCAGAGCTCGAACCTAGAGTTCTTCCTGCAAGATATCCAAATCTTTTAGTAAATGGAGCCTTTGGCATAGCAGTTGGACTTGCAACTAACATACCACCTCATAATCTTAATGAGGTTATAGATGGGACATTAAAGTACATAGATAATAATGAAATAACTACAGCAGAACTCATGAATTATATAAAGGGACCAGATTTACCTACTGGAGGTATCTTAATTGGCAAGGAATCGCTCCTTGCTGCTTATGAAAAAGGTGAAGGTAAGGTAACTTTAAGAGCTAAAACAAATATAGAAATGCTTGAAAATGGTCGAATAGGAATAGTTATAACTGAGTTTCCTTATAGAAAAAATAAGGCAAAGTTACTAGAAAGTATATCTGAAATGACAGGTGATAAAAGGTATCAGAAAGCTTTAGAAAGTATAACTGACATTAGAGATGAAACTGACAGAACGGGAATAAGGTCTGTAATAGAATTCAGGAAAGCGGCAACTAAGGATGAGGTAGCAAAGGTAGAAAAATATCTTTTTAAAAAGACTGAACTTCAATCAAATATAAGTTTTAATATGGTGGCACTTTCAGACGGAAAACCACTTACTATGGGGTTAAAGACAATAATTAAGTTCTATGTTGAGCATCAAAAGGAAGTAGTTAAGAGAAAAGCACAAAGGGAACTTGAAATTGCTGAGAAGAGGTTCCATATTGTTGAAGGTCTCATTAAGGCAATAGATATACTTGATGAAATAATAACTACAATAAGAAGTTCTAAATCTAAAAAAGACTCTATAAATAATTTGGTACTAAAGTTTAAATTCACAGAAATTCAAGCTGAAGCTATAGTTGAACTTATGCTTTACAGACTAACAGGGCTTGAGATAAAGATTTTTCAAAAGAGCATAGAGAGCTAGCTAAGGTAATAAAAAAGCTTAAAAATATTTTGGAAAATGAAAGCGTGCTTTTATCTGTAGTAAAAAGTGAATTAACTGAGGTAAAAGAAAAATATGGAGATAGTAGAAGAACTGAAATAGTAGAAGATGAGGCAGAAGCAAAAATTGATATTGAAGAATTTATAGTAGTTGAGGACACCGTTGTAACAATGTCAAATGAAGGTTTTATAAAGAGAATAGCTCAGAAAACTTATTTGAGATCAAATACAAATGTGGAGGATATAGAGTATAGAGACGGAGATGCAAACAAATATTTATTTAATTCAAATACAAAGGATATGGTGATGCTTTTTACAAGTGCTGGAAACATGTATCAACTTAGAGGAGATGCTATTCCTGAGTACAAATGGAAAGATAAAGGTCAAAGACTAGATGCTATAATAAAAGGTTTGGACCTAAATAAGGAGCATATAGTTGGTGTTTTTTCTGTGGAAGACATAAATTGTAGCAGTGAATTTTTGCTCATTACGGATAGAGGGTTTATAAAAAAGACAAGTGTGCCTAAATTTAAATCAAGTTACTCCAGAATGATGGCATTAAAACTTAAGGGAAATGAAGAATTGAATTTCGTAAAACTACTTGAAAAAGATGAGGATTTTAAGTCCATTAAGATCCAAACTGTTAATGGACTTAGTCTTGTAGTAAAAAAACCTTGCTTGCAGGAAGTAGATAGAAATATTATTGGAACAAAGCTTTTGAATTTTTCGAAAAATGATAGAATAAAAGATGCTGAATTAATAGGTGAATATAATAATAATATATATTATGTTTCTGTTAATGAAAAAGGTTTACTGAAATCCAGTAATAAAGCAAGCAATAAGTCAAAATTAGGTATTCATTTTAAAGAGTGTAAAACAGATTCTGAAGATACAATATTATTATTCACAAATACCGGCAAAATCATTAGTTTAGATGCTTGCTTTCTTGATAGTATTACTGAAGAGGAAATTAGTGTAGATAATATTAATGATGATTTTGACAAAGATAAAGAAAAAATAATAAATATAATTTCAATAAAAGACTATAATAATGATATATTCTTTTTTACTAAAAGTGGGTTTGTAAAAAAAATGAAAATGGATGAATTTAAAGGGGATTACTCTAGTTGTCTTGTGTATAAATTCAGAAGTGAAAATGATGAGATTATAAACCTAGAATTTTCAAGTAATGAGGATGAAAGTGACGTAATACTCATCACAAAAAAAGGAATGAGCATAAGATTTAATTCTAGTCTTATAAATTATATGGGAAAAGTTGCTTCAGGTGTTACAGGAATTAGTTTAGGTGAGGAAGATGATGTGGTCCATGGGTTTTTATACAAGGGTCAATATCAGGAAATTACACTAAAGACCAAAGACAAAGAAGCTAAAGTAGTTACAATTGATGAAATTAAACAACAAAATAGAGCGGGAAGAGGAAAAAACATAATGATTACAGCTCTTGATGATTTTATTAAAGAAATTAAGTTGAAATGATGCTTATTTTTTTGGAAAACAGCATATAATGGTGATAAACTAAGATATGACTATGAAAATGACAAGTAACGTGAACTAATGAGGTATATTACCATATGCAGTCAAAATTTAGACATTTATGCAATTGTAATATAAATTTCTGTAATATATAATCAATGGATGTCCAAAAGCAAAATGTTTAATTAGAGGTGTACTTATGATTGACAGTGTTAAAAAGATTTTAATAGGAAAAGCTCTTAAAACAGAGCAATTAAAAGGAGAAAAATTGAGCGTTTTCTGGGGACTTCCAATCCTCTCCAGTGATGCTATTTCATCAGTAGCATATGCGGTACAAGAAATTCTTTTTGTACTAATACCAGCAGTGGGTTTTATGGCATTCACTGATTTAATTCATGCAGCACTAATGATTATATTTTTATTGTTTATACTTGTATTTTCATACAGGCAAGTTATTGATTGCTATCCAAACGGAGGAGGAGCCTATATAGTTGCACAAGACAATTTAGGAGTAACTCCAAGTTTAGTAGCAGCAGCAGCTTTGTGTATTGATTATATTTTGACTGTTGCAGTTAGTATAGCAGCAGGAGCTGCTGCTATTACTTCAGCATTTCCAAGTCTACTGCCATTTAGTGTAGCTATATGTATTGTACTGATAATCTTTATGACTATAGGAAATTTAAGAGGTATTAGCGAATCGGCTAAAGCGTTTGCTATACCACCTTATTTGTTTATTTCCATTATGGTTATAATGATTGTAGTTGGATTTGTAAAATATGTTATACTGGGAATCCATCCGAAGCCTATTTATGCATTACCGGGCTTTACAAATGCACTTACTTTATTTATATTTTTAAAGGCCTTTGCAGCTGGATGTACTGCACTTACTGGAGTTGAAGCAGTAAGTAACGGAATACCTAGTTTTAAAGAACCATCTCAAAAAAATGCAAAAATTGTACTATTGTTATTAGGTTGTGTTGCATTTATTTTATTTGGAGGTATTTCATATCTTTCTACAATATATAAGCCTGTATATAATGCAGATGTAACTGTAATAGCACAGCTTGCTATACAAATATTTGGACAAAATAGCTTTATGTTCTATATTATTCAAGCAGCTACAGCTTTAATATTGATTATGGCTGCAAATACTTCATATAATGGATTTCCACTTTTACTCTCAATTATTGCAAAAGATGGATATGTTCCAAGACAATTTTCAAAAGAGGATCAAGGCTTGGTTATTCCAATGGTATAATATTTTTATCTATAGCCGCAATTTTACTTCTTGTATATTTTAAAGGTGATAATCATAATTTGTTACCACTTTATGCGGTTGGTGTGTTTGTATCCTTTACTTTAGCTCAAACTGGTATGGTATTAAAATGGTTTAGACATAAAAAAGGATCATGGAGACATAAAGCATTAATTAATGGAATAGGTGCTATATTGTCTCTTGTAGCAACAATAGTAATTGCCGCTACAAAATTTAAAGAGGGCGCTTGGATTGTATGTATATTAATACCACTTATAGTGTTTTTTATGTCAAAAGTAAAAAAACACTACAACATAGTTGCAGATGAGTTAAAGCTTAATATTGATCAGAAACCCAAAATTATTAATCATGAAAAACAGAGGAATTATATGATTATACCTATTGATTCATTGAATAAATCATTTTTAAAATCATATAATTATGCTAGAAGTTTTACTGATGATGTAATAATTTTCCATGTCTCTGTGGACGAGGAAATGACAGAGAAACTTTTGGAAAAATGGGAACAATGTGGAGACGGTACCCCAATAGTCGTAAAAAAATCTCCATACAGAAATTTAATTGGACCACTAGTTAAGTTTATTGAATCTGAAGAGTTTGTTGTAATGCCTGGGGATACAATAACAGTTGTTATGCCGCAATTCGTTGTAAAGAAATGGTGGCAGAATATACTGCATAATCAGACTTCTTTATTTATACAGAGCACTTTATTGAAGAGAAGAAACATTGCATTAACCACTCTTCCATATATTATAAATGAATAAAATTACATTAAAATGGGTTGCCCTAAAAATAATAAGAAATTGCAAAGCAATTTGTTAAGTTGAGAATTGAGAGTGGAAAATTGACTCTCAATTTTTAACTTTCTTATTTTTATTTAGTACAGCCTATTTTTTTTTATAAATTATAGAAATATACTTCATATTTATGATATTATTTTGTATGGTGATAGATTATGAAAATATTAAATATGAATAATGGAATAAAACTTGTATATGAATATAGAAAAAATAATATTACTTCATTTTGTATTGGATTTAAAGCTGGGGCATTGATGGAAAATAAAGATGAGTTAGGTCTTGCACATGTGGTTGAACATATGATTTTTAAAGGTACTAAAACTCGAAATGAAATACAAATAAATAGAGCGTTAGATGAAATCTTTGGTTTTAACAATGCTATGACTAATTTTCCCTATTCAATATATTATGGAACTACGTTAAGTGAAAATTTTGAAAATGGATTTGAAATCTACTCAGATATAATATTAAATCCAACCTTTCCTAAAGAGGGGTTTAATGAAGAAATAAATATTATATGTGAAGAACTAAGAGAATGGAAAGATGATAATTTTCAATTGTGTGAAGATGAATTGCTAAAAAACGCATTTGAAAACAGGCGAATAAATACATGTATAATTGGGAAAGAAGAAAACATAAAAAAGTTTACTATAAATCAAATAAAAAAATTTTATGAAAGATTCTATGTGCCTTTTAATTGTGTTATAAGTGTTGTTTCATCCTTGGATTTTAAATCAGTAAAAAATATTGTGGCTAAATATTTTGAAAATTGGCAGGGTGACAATATACAATTAAAACAAGATTTTTATGAAAAAAATAACGAAGGTAAATTCATTAAAAATAAGGTGGGTATTCAAGGTGCCAAGATTCAATATTGTTTTCCAATTGATGATTTGAATGACAAAGAACTTGTTGCTTTAAAAATATTCAACTTAAAATTTGGTGAAGGAACAAGTAGTATATTGTATGATAAAATAAGAACTGAAAATGGTCTTGCCTATGATGTTTATAGCTATATTAAAAATGAAGCTGGAATTAAACTCTTTATAATATGCTTAGGAACACAAAATGAAAATAAAGAGAAAGCCATAGCTATAATTAATAGTATACTCTCAAGTTGTAATGATTTTGAACACGTATTTTCAAAAGATGATATAATTAAAGCGATTAATGCAATAAAGCTAAAGCAAGAACTCAGACTTGAGAAGTCTATAGAACTATGTAAAGAAATCACAACAAGTGAAATTATGTTTGGAGAGCAGAAAATTTATGATCAGCAGAAAATTTTAGAAGATATAAGTCCAGAGGATATATTTAAAACAATAAAAAAAGTGCTAGTTTCCCCTACAATTCAAGTTTTATGCCAATAGGAATGCAGGAGGTTTATATGAATAAAAACATTGAAGTTATAGAAAAATCGGAATTTACAAATAGTCTGACTCGTGAGGAGTTAATAGATATTTTAGAGGATAACACCTGCAATGAAGTTTTATACAAGGTAGCAGACAGGGTTAGAAAAAAATACATGGGAGATGAAGTTCATTTAAGAGGGTTAATGGAATTCTCTAATATATGCAAAAGAAATTGTATGTATTGTGGACTTCGTCGTGAAAATAAAAATATTAAAAGATATAGATTGATGCCAGATGAAATGATAGAACTTGCACGAAAGGGAGTAGAATACGGGTACAAAACCTTTGTATTGCAATCAGGAGAAGATGATTTTTACACAGTTGATAAAATGAAATATATTATAAGTAATATTAAGAAGATGGATGTGGCGGTTACTATAAGTGTTGGTGAAAAAACATTTGAAGAGTATAAAGCATATAGAGAAGTTGGGGCAGATAGATATCTAATAAGGATTGAGACTACAGACAAAAACTTATATGATGCTATGGATCCACAGATGAGTCATGAAAATAGAAAGAGATGTTTAAAAGATTTGAAAACCCTAGGTTATGAAGTGGGGAGCGGTTCACTTGTTGGTCTGCCAAATCAAACTATTGAGTCTATAGCTGATGATATACTCTTCTTTAAAGAGATAGGTGCAGATATGATAGGTATTGGACCGTTTATTCCAAATGGTGATACTCCATTAAAAAATGCCAAGGGTGCAGAATTTCATTTAAGCCTTAAAGTAATGGCACTTACAAGAATCTTATTGAAGGATATAAATATACCAGCCACTACTGCCATGGAAACATTGGATAAAAACGGAAGAATTATAGCATTGCAATCTGGGGCAAATGTAGTTATGCCTAATATAACAGAAGGTGAGAATAGAAAATTATATGCACTTTATCCAGGTAAAATTTGTGTTAACGATACGCCAGGTCATTGCAGAGGATGTATTACTGGTAAAATTACAAGTATAGGTAGGTTTGTATCTAAAACTAAAGGATACCGAGACAAAAGAAAAAATGTACTTGCATAAACAAAGGGGAAATTGTATTGAAAAAATGGTTTGTAAAAAATATAAAAACTGATTACAGGGCCATGGCCCAAAAATATGGTATAAGTGAAACAGTGGCCAAGCTTATTGTAAACAGAGATGTTATTGAAGAAGATGATATAAAAAGCTTTTTAAACCCTTGTTATGAAAATCTTCATAATCCTCGTGAAATGAAAGACTTAGTAAATGGTGTCATGATTATGAAGCAAAAAATAGAGCAAGGGAAAAAAATAATGGTCGTAGGCGATTATGATGTAGATGGAGTTATCAGTCTATTTCTATTATATTCAGCACTTAAAAGATGTAATGCTGATGTAGTTTATGATATTCCCGACAGAATAAAAGATGGCTATGGAATAAACAAGAATATTATTGATAAGGCTAAAGATTTGGATGTAGATACTATAATTACCTGTGACAATGGCATAGCTGCTATTGAAAGTATAAAATATGGGAAAGAATTAGGAATGACCATTATTGTAACTGATCATCATGATATCCCATTTATAGAAAAGGAAGACGGGAAAAGAGAATTCATTAAATCTCAGGCTGATGCTATAATAAATCCAAAACAAAAAGACTGTAAATATAAATTTAAATCACTTTGTGGTGCAGGTGTGGCATTTAAATTTATTGAAGTTTTATATGAAGAGATGGGCATAGAAAAAAGTGAAGCCTATAAATTTATTGGATTTACGGCTATTGCAACAGTATGTGATGTAGTGGATTTAGTAGATGAGAATAGAATATTTGTTAAAAATGGATTAAAACTAATAAATCAAACTACTAATCTTGGTTTAATTGAGTTAATTAAAGTAACTGGAATTGCGGATAAGGAAATAACTACCTATCATTTAGGTTTTGTTATAGGACCTTGTATAAATGCTTCAGGCAGACTTGATAATGCTAAAGAAGGAGTAAAGCTACTACTGTCTGACAACGCCACTGACGCAAGTAAATTAGCTACAGAGTTACATGAACTTAATACACAAAGAAAAGATATGACTCATGAAGGCATAGATGCAGCAATAGAATATATTGAAAACAACAAAATGTCTAATGACAAAGTATTAGTAATATATACTCCAGAAACTCATGAGAGTATAGTAGGAATAGTAGCTGGAAGGATAAGAGAGCGTTACAATGTTCCGGTTATAGTAATTACAAGAGCTAAACATGGAGTTAAAGGATCAGGAAGATCAATTGAGGGTTACAATATGTTTGAAGAGTTAAACAAGTGTAAAGAACTCTTAGGACTATTTGGTGGGCATCCAATGGCAGCTGGATTATCTTTAGAAGAAAGCAATATAGAACCATTAAGAAAAAAACTTAATGCTATATCAACTTTAACTGATGAAGATATAATTGCCAAAATATGTATTGACATGCAACTTCCCTTAGAGAAAATAGATTTTAGTCTAATTAATGATTTGAGCATATTAGAACCCTTTGGAAAAGCTAATCCTAAACCAGTATTTGGTGAGAAACAAGTTACAGTAGTAAAAGCATCTATACTCGGTAAAAACAGAAATGTACTTAAGTTTAAAATAATCATGAGAAACGGAAAATATGTTGAGGGAATATACTTTAGGAATATTGAAGAATTTGAGGAAATTATCATAGATAAATATGGCGCTGAAGAACTTGATAGATTATACCGTGGCAACTGTAAGATGAAGTTGGATATGGTATTTTATCCTAGCATTAATGAATACAACGGCAATGTAAGCATACAAGTTGTTATTGAGAACTTTAGATAGAAAAACTTTAAATAGAAACTAGTTTTTGGAGGTGCTTTTTTTTGAAAAGACGTAAAATTATTATGACAGGTGGAGGCTCGGCAGGGCATGTTACTCCTAATCTGGCATTAGTACCAAAACTTTTAGAACTTGGATACGAAATTCAGTATATAGGAACTAAGGAAGGTATAGAAAATAATATAATTAAAAATGCAAATATTAAATATCATGCTATTTCAAGTGGAAAATTAAGAAGATATTTTGATATAAAAAATTTTACAGATCCATTTAAAGTATTAAAAGGAGTATTTCAAGCTATTAGTATTATTAGAAAAGAAAAACCAAATGTGGTTTTTTCAAAAGGCGGATTTGTCAGTGTGCCAGTTGTTATAGCAGCTCATTTTTGCAAAGTTCCAGCCATAGCCCATGAATCAGATATGACACCTGGACTTGCAAATAGGTTAGCAGCACCATATTGTATAAAGGTTTGCGTTACCTTCCCAGAGTCGATTCAGAATATAAAAGGAAATAAGGCGGTTCTTACAGGAACACCAATTAGAAGAGAACTTCTGAATGGTAAAAAAATAATAGGGATTAAGTTGTGTAAGTTTAATGATTTGTCTAAACCTATACTTTTTGTAATTGGAGGAAGCCTTGGTGCAAAAGTAATAAATGATACAGTTAGAAATTGTTTGGGTGCTCTTTTAGCTCGTTACAATGTTATTCACATCTGTGGTAAGGGAAATTTAGATGTAGCTTTAAATAAAAAAGAAGGTTATGCTCAATTTGAATACGTAAACCAGGAGCTTCCACATCTTATGAACGCAGCAGATTTAGTGATTTCTAGAGCGGGAGCAAATGTCATTTTTGAGTTATTAACTCTTAGAAAACCTAATATTTTGATTCCACTACCAAAAAATCTAGCAGAGGAGATCAAATATTAAATGCAGAATCATTTAAAAAACATGGATACAGTTTAGTTATTGAAGAAGAAGATCTAAATGATGAATTACTTACAAAAGTATTGGACAATTAAATGCTGATAAGAAAAAATATATTACAGCTATGAGTGAGAGTCCAATAAAAAATGGAGTAGATAACATTATAGATATAATAGTCAAATACAGTAGGGACAACTAATGGATGAAATTTCATCGCCATTTGTTGTTATATATCACAAAAAGTAAAGTAATTATGATGTATAACAACAGGTAAAAAGGTGCGCTTTTATTGCAATTTAAACCTTGTAAAATGCAGTATGTAGTATTATAATTATGTTGTTAAATTATTATCAGATGATATAAAAGGAAGTGGTAAGTATGAAAAAAATAGGCGTTATATATTGGAGCAACATGGGAAATGTTGAGGTACTAGCTAATCATATTGCAGATGGTGCAAAAAATGCTGGTGCAGAAGTAGACATAAAGTTAGTTAATGAAATAAATCCAAATGAAATCACAAAATATGATGCACTTGCACTTGGTAGTCCATCTATGGATAATAATAGAATAGAACAGCAGGAAATGGATCCTTTCATCAAAGAAATAAGATTACTTGCACCAAATAATATGCCAGTAGTTTTATTTGGTTCATATGGTTGGGACAATGGAAAGTTTATGGTTGATTGGATTGAAAGAATGAAAGAAGAAAAGTTTGATGTAAAGGGAAGTTTAGCAGTTAAAGAATCACCAACAGAAGAACAAATTAAAAAAGCAGAAGATTTAGGTAAATTATTAGCTGAATAATGTTTTAAATGCAAAATTGAAGGAAAAAATTATAAAGGCAAGTATTAAATAGATATAGCTCAATAAAATGCTTTTAATTTTATTATCAGATTTTGCAAAATCAACTCAAAAGAGTATATTAAATGTTGGAAGTTTTTAAAAATTAAATTAAAAGACTTTCAACTTATAATATATATAAAAGTAACTAAAAGTTAAAATTCTAAAGATGTTCATAACATCAGTAAAGAATTGCTTCGAGGGAGGAAATATAATATGTCAAGAGTTAAACAATCAATGGATGGTAATACAGCTGCAGCACATGTAGCGTATGCCTATACAGATGTAGCGGCTATATATCCAATCACACCATCAAGCCCAATGGCAGATAGTGTTGATATGTGGTCTGTTGCAGGTAAGGAAAATATTTTTGGTAACCAGGTGAAAGTTGTTGAACTACAGTCTGAAGCAGGTGCTGCAGGAACTGTTCATGGTTCACTTGCTGCAGGTGCACTTACTTCTACATTTACAGCTTCACAAGGTCTTCTTTTAATGATTCCAAATATGTACAAGATTGCTGGTGAGCAACTTCCTTGTGTATTCGATGTATCTGCACGTACAGTTGCATCACAATCACTTAACATTTTTGGTGACCATAGTGACGTGTATGCATGTCGTCAAACAGGTTTCGCAATGCTTGCTGAGACAAATCCACAAGAAATTATGGATTTAAGCCCCGTTGCACATCTTGCTGCACTTGAAGGAAAAGTTCCTTTTATTAATTTCTTTGACGGATTCCGTACATCACATGAAATTCAAAAAATAGAAAAATGGGATTATTCAGATCTTAAAGAAATGTGCAATATGGATGCTGTTAAAGCTTTCCGTGAACATGCATTAAATCCAGAACATCCAGCTATGCGTGGTTCTCATGAAAATGGAGATGTTTTCTTCCAACATCGTGAAGCATCTAACACAGCTTATAATAAATTACCATCTATAGTTGAAAAATACATGACTAAGGTAAATGAAAAACTTGGTACAAGTTATGACTTATTCAATTACTATGGAGCTCCAGATGCAGAACGTGTCATTATTGCAATGGGATCTATTTGTGATGTAGCTGAAGAAGTTATTGATTACTTAACAGCTGCAGGAGAAAAAGTTGGACTTATAAAAGTTCGTTTATATCGTCCATGGGTATCTGAGAGTATTCTTAAGGTTATTCCTAAGACTACTAAGAAGATAGCTGTTCTTGACAGAACAAAAGAGTCAGGAGCATTAGGTGATCCACTATACCTTGATGTTGCTACAACTCTTCGTGAAGCAGGACTTAATGATATTAAATTAGCAGCAGGACGTTATGGACTTGGATCTAAGGATACTCCACCTTCATCTGTATTTGCTATATATACTGAGCTTTCTAAAGAAACACCTAAGACTCGTTTCACAATCGGTATTATAGATGATGTTACTAACTTAAGTTTACCAGAAGTTAAGCCAGCTCCTATTACATCAGCACTTGGTACAGTAGAGTGTAAATTCTGGGGCCTTGGTGGTGATGGTACTGTAGGTGCTAACAAGAACTCTACAAAGATAATTGGTGATCACACAGAGAAATTTATTCAAGCATATTTTCAATATGACTCTAAGAAGACTGGTGGTATAACAATATCTCATCTTCGTTTTGGTGATAAGCAAATTAAAAGCCCATATTACATAAATCAGGCTGATTTTGTTGCGTGTCATAATCCGTCTTATGTTGTTAAAGGATACAAGATGGTTCAGGATGTTAAGCCAGGCGGAATTTTCATGATTAACTGCCAGTGGTCAGACAAAGAACTTGATTCAAAGCTTAATGCTGCAGCTAAGAAATATATTGCAGAAAACAAAATTCAGTTATATACAATCAATGCCATTGATAAAGCAATTGAAATTGGTATGGGTAAACGTAATAACACAATTCTTCAATCTGCATTCTTCAAATTAGCAAAGATTATGCCAATTGATGATGCTATTGACTTTATGAAAGCTGCTGCTAAGAAATCATACGGTAAAAAGGGTGATGCAGTTGTAGCAATGAACTACAAATCAATTGATGCCGGTGTAGATGCTCTTCATAAAGTAGAAGTTCCAACTTCTTGGTTAAATCCAGAAGCAGATGCTCAAGCTCCAAAACTTACAGGTATTCCAGAAACAGTTAAGATGGTTAATAATCTTATGAATCCTATCGGACTTATGGATGGTGATAGTCTTCCGGTATCTGCATTTCTCTGATAATCCAGACGGACAGTTTGAATTAGGTGCTACAGCATATGAAAAACGTGGTACTGCTATATCTGTTCCAGAATGGAATTCAGAAAAATGTATTCAGTGTAATAACTGTGCATTTGTATGTTCTCATGCAACAATTCGTCCTTTCATGCTTAGTGAAGACGAAGTAAAAGCAGCTCCTTCTAATATAAAAGTTGCTGATACAAAGCCAAAAGCTGGAGAATACAAATATACAATGAGCATATCTCCTCTTGATTGTATGGGATGTTCAGAATGTGTTTCAGTATGTCCTACAAAGGCTATCGCAATGGTACCTCAGACAACTCAATTAGATGAGCAACCAGTATTTAATTACTTAGTTGAAAATGTAAGTAAGAAACCTGGAATGCCTGCTAATACTACAGTTAAGGGATCTCAGTTTAATCAACCACTACTTGAGTTCTCAGGAAGTTGTGCAGGATGTGCAGAAACATCTTATGCTCGTTTACTTACACAACTATTTGGTGAACACATGTATATTTCAAATGCTACAGGATGTTCTTCAATCTGGGGTGGTCCAGCTGCAACTTGCCCATATACAGTGAACAAAGATTCAAAGAGAGGTCCAGCATGGGCTAACTCATTATTTGAAGATAATGCTGAACATGGATTTGGTATGTATCTTGGACAGAAGACACTTCGTGACCAGGTTATCGCTAAGGTTGAGAAGATTGCTGCTTCAGGCGATGCATCTAAGACAATGAAAGATGCTATTAGTAAATTTGTAGAAACAAAAGAAAGCACAAATGAAAATACTGCAGCAACTAATGCATTATTAGTTGAACTTGAAAAATCTGCAGCTGCAGGGAGTGAACTTTCTAAAGAAGTTGTTGATAAAAAACAGTATCTTGCTAAGAAATCAGTATGGATTCTTGGTGGAGATGGATGGGCATATGATATCGGATTTGGTGGACTTGACCATGTATTAGCTTCTGGAGAAAACGTAAATGTTATGGTATTTGATACAGAAATGTATTCTAATACAGGTGGTCAAGCTTCTAAGGCTTCTAATATCGGTGAAGTTTGTCAGTTTGCTGCTGGTGGTAAAGAAGTTGGAAAGAAGAATCTTGGTGAAATCGCTATGAGCTATGGTTACGTATATGTAGCGCAAATCGCTCTTGGTGCTAACCCAGCTCAGACTCTTAAAACTATTGCTGAAGCTGAAGCTTATCAAGGACCATCATTAATTATTGGATATGCACCTTGTGAACTTCATGGAGTTAAAGGCGGTATGAATCACTGCCAGGATGAAATGAAATTAGCTGTAAAAGCTGGATACTGGAATCTATTCTCCTTTAATCCTGAACTTAAGGCTGAAGGCAAGAATCCATTCACTCTAACATCTAAACCAGGTGATGGAACATATCAAGCATTCTTAAACAATGAAACACGTTACAGCCGTTTGGCTCGTTCGTTCCCTGAACGTGCACAAGAATTATTCAGTAAGTCTGAAAAGGCTGCAGCAAAGCGTTATGAACATTTGTTAAAGTTAGTAGAACTTTATAAATAATATTTGCAAAAATAGGGGCCACATTATGTGGCTCCAATTTTGCATTCTAATGTTGATTTTATTCGTCAACAAAAAAAACGTTTCAAAAATCCGAAAACTTTAATTATCTTTATGTATTGATAATAACTCTTAATTAATATATAATATAACTAAATAATCATTTAATATTGAAATGATGATTATTTAATCAAACACAAAATATCAATAATTATTTGCAAAATGGTTAAACTATCTAGAGCAATAATTTTTTTGTCTAGCTGGTAATTATGATTTATTAAATTATAAGAAAGAAGGGTTTTACATGAAAAAAACCAAAACAATGGATGGAAACACCGCAGCAGCTCATATATCTTACGCATTTACTGAAGTTACAGCAATATATCCTATTACACCATCATCACCAATGCCAGAACATATTGATGATTGGTCAGTACAAGGAAGAAAAAATTTATTTGGTCAAACAGTTAAAGTAATGGAAATGCAATCTGAAGGTGGAGCAGCAGGAGCAGTTCATGGTTCACTTCAAGCAGGAGCATTAACAACTACATATACAGCTTCACAAGGATTACTTCTTATGATACCAGATATGTATAAAATGGCAGGAGAACTTTTACCAGCAGTTTTGCATGTAGCAGCTAGAAGTATAGCAACTAATGCATTAAATATATTTGGAGATCATCAAGATATAATGGCTGCAAGACAAACTGGTTTTGCTATGCTTGCAGAAGGTAGTGTTCAAGAAGTTATGGATTTATCAGCTATTGCACATTTAGCTGCAATAAAAGGTAGAGTACCATTCGTAAACTTCTTCGACGGATTTAGAACTTCACATGAAATACAAAAAGTTGAAGTTATGGATTATGAAGATTTAAGACCATTATTAGATATGGATGCAGTTAAAGCATTTAGAAAACATGCTTTAAACCCAGAACACCCAGTAACTAGAGGTACTGCAGAAAACCCTGATGTATACTTCCAAGGAAGAGAATCATCAAACAAATTTTATAATGCACTTCCAGAAATAGTTGAAAACTACATGGGAGACATAAGCAAAATAACTGGTAGAGAATATCATTTATTTAACTACTATGGTGCAGAAGACGCCGATAGAATTATAATAGCTATGGGTTCAATTTGTGATGTAACTGAAGAAACTATAGATTATTTAAATGCTAAGGGAGAAAAAGTAGGTTTACTTAAAGTACATTTATTCAGACCTTTCTCAGTTAGTCATTTCTTAAAATATATACCAAAGACTGTAAAGAAGATTGCTGTTCTTGATAGAACAAAGGAACCAGGAAGTAACGGAGAACCACTTTATCAAGATGTTGTTACTTCATTCTACAACAGTGATAAAACACCACTTATAGTTGGTGGAAGATATGGATTAGGTTCAAAAGATACATTACCAAGTGATATAGTAGCTGTTTATGATAACTTAAACTCTAAGACACCTAAAAACAGTTTCACAATAGCCATTGATGATGATGTTACATTCTTATCATTAAAAAGAGGAGCAGTAGTTGATACTACTCCAGAAGGAACTA
Source organism: uncultured Clostridiaceae bacterium (assembly GCA_963725425.1). Taxonomy (GTDB): domain Bacteria; phylum Bacillota; class Clostridia; order Clostridiales; family Clostridiaceae; genus Clostridium_I. Next base: position 615,586 of record CAVRYJ010000006.1, on the reverse strand, counting down.
CAGCTTGTAAGTTCTGGGGACTTGGATCAGATGGTACTGTAGGAGCTAACAAGAGTGCTATAAAAATTATTGGAGATCACACTGATATGTATGCACAAGGATATTTTGCATATGATTCAAAAAAATCAGGTGGTATAACAATGTCACATTTAAGATTTGGTAAGTCACCAATAAAATCTCCTTATCTAATAAATAAAGCAGATTTTATAGCGTGTCATAATCAATCTTATGTTTTCAAATATAATCTTCTTGCAGGAATTAAGGATAATGGAAGCTTCCTTTTAAACTGTATATGGGATAAAGATCAAATTGAAGAATTTTTACCAGCAGTAACAAAGAGATATATTGCTCAGCATAATATCAACTTCTACACATTAGACGCTGTTAAAATTGCACAAAGTATTGGTCTTGGTGGAAGAATTAACATGATTATGCAATCAGCATTCTTTAAAATTGCTAAAATCATACCAGTAGCAGACGCAGTTAAATACCTTAAAGAAGCTGTTGTAACTTCTTATGGTAAAAAAGGCGAAAAAGTTGTTAAAATGAATTGCGATGCAATAGACCTAGGAGTAAATGCTATTGTTAAAATAGATGTTCCAGCTAGCTGGAAAGATGCTAAAGATGAAAAAGTAGAAACAAAGGCTAAACCTAAATTTATTACAGAAATGCTTGAACCTATGAATAGACAAGAAGGAGACGATCTTCCTGTAAGTATATTCAACGGTATGGAAGATGGTACTTATCCTAATGGTACTGCTGCTTTTGAAAAAAGAGGAGTAGCTATAAATACACCAGAATGGCAAGTAGATAAATGTATACAATGTAATCAATGCGCATTTGTTTGTCCTCATGCTGTTATAAGACCATTCTTATTGACTGATGAAGAAGTTAAGAATGCTCCAGAAGGATTTACAAGTAAACCAGCTCAAGGATTAAAAACAACTGAAAAATTAAACTTTGCAATAAAGATTTCTGCTTTAGATTGTACTGGTTGTGGAAACTGTGCTCAAGTTTGCCCAGCTAAAGAAAAAGCATTGGTTATGAAGCCAGCTGCAACTCAACTTAAGGAAGAAGTTAACTTTGAATATGCATTAAACCTTGCACATAAAGAAAATCCAATGAACAAAGAAACAGTAAAAGGTAGCCAATTTGAGCAGCCCCTACTAGAGTTCAGTGGTGCTTGTGCAGGTTGTGGAGAATCTCCATATGCAAGACTTATAACTCAATTATTTGGTGACAGAATGATGATAGCTAACGCTACAGGATGTACATCAATTTGGGGCGGTAGTGCACCAGCAACGCCTTACACTGTTAACTATAAAGGTCAAGGTCCTTCATGGGCTAACTCACTATTCGAAGACAACGCTGAATTCGGAATGGGTATGTATCTTGGAGTTAAACAAACTAGAGAAAGACTTGCAGATGTAGCTAACAAATTAGTTGAATCTAATGCAAGTGCAGAATTAAAAACTGCTGCTAAAGATTGGGTAGATAATATGTATGAAGCAGATGGTTCAAAGACAGCTACTGCTAAAATCGTACCATTACTTGAAGCAGAAAAGAAAAATGAATTTGCAAAGGAATTATTAGAAGGAAAAGATCATTTAGTTAAGAAGTCTCAATGGATATTTGGTGGAGATGGCTGGGCTTATGATATAGGTTTCGGTGGTGTTGATCACGTACTAGCATCAGGAGAAGATATAAACATATTTGTATTTGATACAGAAGTTTACTCAAACACTGGTGGTCAATCATCAAAATCAACTCCAACTGCTGCAATTGCACTATTTGCTGCAAGTGGTAAAAAGACTAAGAAAAAAGATCTTGGTATGATGGCAATGACTTATGGCTATGTTTATGTTGCTCAAATAGCTATGGGAGCTGATAAGAACCAAACTATGAAAGCAATAGCAGAAGCAGAAGCATATCACGGTCCATCACTTATAATTGCTTATGCTCCATGTATTAATCATGGTTTAAAAGCTGGTATGGGTTGTAGTCAACTTGAAGCTAAAAAAGCTGTCGATTGTGGATATTGGGGTCTATACAGATTTAATCCTGAACTTAAGGGTACAGGAACAAATCCATTTAGCTTAGATTCTAAAGAACCAACAACTGACTTTAAAGAATTCTTATTAGGCGAAGTAAGATACGCTTCACTTAAGAAGGCATTCCCAGATCAAGCAGAAGAATTATATGCTAAAACAGAAAGAGATGCTAAGGAAAGATTAGCAGGATACAAAGCTTTAGCAGGTAAGTAATAAAGAGTAAATAATAAAGAATAAATAGAGGGGTTTATCTCCTCTATTTATTTTTATTTGTGTTTTGAATACCACAGGTTTTACCTGTGGTTCTGAAAAGCTTATAGCTATGAGTGGAAAAAAGGAACCCCCTTTGCTAATATAAAATTAGGTTCGCCAACCAATTTTAAAGGCAAAGGAGGTTATCCAAATGGACATTCAGAGTTTAGCACACAGTAAATGGAATTGCAAATACCATATTGTGTTTGCGCCCAAGTATCGAAGGCAGATAATATATGGGAAAATAAAGGTAGATATAGGGCAAATACTCAGGAAATTATGTGAGTATAAAGGTGTAGAAATAATAGAAGCAAATGCATGTCCAGATCACATACATATGCTGGTGAGTATACCACCAAAGCTCAGCGTTGCACAATTTATGGGATATCTGAAGGGTAAGAGTTCGTTAATGATATTTGATAGACATGCAAACTTGAAGTATAAGTATGGAAACAGACAATTTTGGTGTAGGGGATACTATGTGGATGTGCGACCTTAAAGGGGTTGTCTGAATTATGCTAAGAGTATTTCTCGATCATCTTCGGGTATTCCTACCAGTTGGTGCGTTCAAAGTAATTTGGAGGTTCTAAGCAAACTGGGACAACGGGGCAAGTATGGTATCTACAACCATTACTGCAACTAGGAAAAGATTCATATGGATAACGCAAGTGAAGTATTGCAGAATCGTCAAATATAAAAAGGCGAAAAGTAGATGATACGCCTTACCCAAAAGGGAATGTAGGATGATTGCCGTAATTGTTCACGTACGGTAATAAGATGACAGAGGTAAAGCTCGATCCTATCGGTTTATGGGTACATCCTAAGTGAGTCATAATTATTCAGACAATTGAACAAGGTTAAGCCCTATGGTCTCCTGTAAAATGGTAGGCAAATCGTGAGAAATGTACAATGACTAGAGGGTAAAGGATGCCGAAAAAGCGAAGGGCTCTATGTAATATAGAGTATAGGAATTCAAGATTTGTTCCAATTGAAAGATAGCTGACTTCGGCACGTATTCTATTACAGGAAAGGGATGAATTACTATGGATGAACAAGGATTCAATGGCACGAAATGTGAGAATCGTTCAGACAGTTCTGATGCGATGAATTGGCAGTCAATCGACTGGAAAATAGCTGAAGAATATGTTAATAGACTTCAACTCCGGATAGTAAAGGCAGTAGAAATGAGAAAATGGAATCTTGTAAAAAGGCTTCAGTATCTCATAACACATTCCTTTTATGCAAAGGTTTTGGCGGTGAAAAAAGTGACTAGAAACAAAGGTGGGAAAACTGCTGGAGTGGATAAGGTACTTTGGACAACAAATAAGCAAAAATATCAGGCAGTTATCGACTTGAAGGTAAAAAAAGGCTATAAGCCAATGCCGACAAGGCGAGTTCATATCAAGAAGGAAAATGGAAAACTCAGACCACTGAGTATTCCCACTATGAATGATAGAGCAATGCAGACACTATTTTTGTATGCACTGCAACCAATAGCAGAGACTATTGGTGATAAGCGTAGCTTTGGGTTTAGAAAATATAGGAGCTGTGCGGATGCAATGGAGCAAATTTTTATAATTCTATCATCAAGAAGGAGTGGTCAGTGGATTCTAGAGGGAGACATCAAGGGTTGTTTTGATAATATAAACCATCAATGGATGTTGGATAATATTCCAATTAATAAGATGATACTCAATAAGTTTCTTAAGGCTGGTTTTGTTTACAGAAAACAACTTTTCCCAACTACAAAGGGAGCAATTCAAGGAGGAACAATTAGTCCAACTCTTGCAAATTTGACATTAGATGGACTTGAGTACGAAATAGCTAGACATTATTTCTTGACAAAGAAGGGAAAAGTCAGCTACCACTCTAGAAACAATCCAAATCAGCTTAATATCGTAAGATATGCAGATGATTTTGTAGTAACAGCAAATAACAAAGATGTTCTTGAGCAAATTGTGGTCATAATTAGTGAATTTTTGAAAAAAAGAGGACTTGAACTATCCAAGGAAAAGACAGTCATAACTAATATAAATGATGGATTCGATTTTCTTGGATGGAACTTTAGAAAGTACAGTAGTAAGTTGATAATCAAGCCATCTGTAAAATCTCTGAATAAAGTCACAAAGAAGATAAGTGAAATTATACATGAGAATAAGACAGTAAAGCAAGAATTTCTAATTTACAAATTGAATCAAGTTTTGAAAGGTTGGTGTAATTATCATCAGCCAGTTTGTGCAAAGCAGACATTTGAAATTTTGAACTGTCGTCTATTCACTATGGTTTGGAAATGGGCGCAAAGAAGACATCCAAACAAGGGAGCAAAATGGCTAAAAGAGAGATACTGGAAAAGTAAAGGTTCAAGGGACTGGATTTTCTCGGATGGGAAAAAAGCAACTTTAATCCTACCATCTGACATACCAATTGTTAGGCACGAAAGAATTAAACTTGACATGAACCCGTACACAGAAAAAGAATATTTCTTGATAAAGAGAGAACGAAGAAGAGCCGCCAAAAGAATGGCATATAAGGGAACAGCCGCTTTCAAGTTTAGACTAACAAAAATGAAAGATTTGAAAGTTTAGGATGCGTGAGCCGTGTGAAGGGAAACCTTCAAGCACGGTTCTTAGGAGAGAAAGAACTCGAAAGGGTCCTGACTTATCCGACACAGTTGGAAGAAATAAAAAGGCAATACAAGAGTATATAAAAAATCAATTACAAGAAGATATAGCAAGTGATCAAATAAGTATGAAAGAGTTTATTGACCCGTTCACGGGTGAGCCTGTAAATATAGGCAAAAAGAAATAACCCCTTTAGGGGTAGTCTGTAAAAATTATGCGGTTGGCGGACTTATTCAACGTGTCTTGAGACACAGCCAGTATCATGCCCTTATAGGGCTAGTGCATGCCACCCGTTTAACGGGTGGTCATGACTTCAGATTCCTGATTATTTAAACTTATAATTTTACAATTTTACCTAAAAACGTAGATGAGTTTACATGATTTGTGAGCATTAAAATAAAAAAATAAAAAAATGTTAAAAAAAGCTTTTAATATTTGGAGTTTAAGGTTAGAATTATAAGATAACATAAATGGAGGTGCAAAAATTATATGAGCGAAAATAAAAAAGAAACAGAATGTGGTTGTGGCTGCGCAGAAGAAAATGCTAAAGAAAAACAATGCGGTTGCAATGAAGAACACTCACATAATCACGGTGAAGAATGTGGTTGTGGCGAGGAACATGCACATGGTGACGGAGAAAAATGTGGTTGCGGTTGTAACGATCATGAAGCACTTGTAGTTGAATTAGAAGATGAACATGGAGATACAGTTTCATGTGAAGTTATAGACGGTTTTACGTACAATGATGCAGAATATGCATTAGTACAAAACCCAAAGGATGATTCAGTATATTTGTTTAAAGTAGTTGGTGAAGGTGAAGAGGGAGAACTTGTTGTTCCTGAAGACGAAGAATTTGATGCCGCTACTGCTTATTATGAGTCAACACTAGAAAAGTAAAGTAAAACTTTAACTCAGAAGGTCGCTAGAATTCATATAGCGACCTTCTTTGAATTGCTAAAAAGCAAAGAAATATCAGGGGTGTATATATGGAAAAACTAGCAATATTTGATGTGGACTATACAATAACAAAACGAGAAACGCTTTTTGAATTTTTTATATTTATGATATCAAAAAAACCTAAATTGATATTTTATATGCCCAAAAGTTTTGGCGCTTCATTACTATATGCTGGAAAATTAATTAGTGCAAGTAGGGCTAAAGAGTATTTTTGTCTTTTATAGGTAAAATACATGAAGATGAATTAAAGGAAATAGTAAAGGAGTTTTATGAAAAACGGTTAAGCAAAATATTTTATACTGATGCTATAGACACAATGAAAAAACTAAAAAATCAAGGCTATAAAATATACTTGATTTCTGCATCAGCTGAATTTTATTTAGATGAGCTTTATAATATAAAAGAAGTGGATAAGGTTATTGGAACTAGATTCAAATTTGTAAATGGGTATTACAATGGGAAAATTATTGGGGAGAATAATAAAGGTGAAGAAAAGGTGAAAAGGCTTCTTCAGGTTTTAAAAGAGGAAAATTTAAATGTTGATTTTAAAAATTCCTATATGTATTCTGATTCACTTTCTGATTCACCTCTGTTTAATCTTGTAGGTCATCCATATCTTATAAATTCTAGAAAAAAAGATAATAACATTGAAGTTCTGAATTGGAAGTAGGGTATCTTAAAAAAATAGCAAACCAGATTATTGTCTATTTTTTTAGATGCCTAAAATAATTAGGAGATGTAGTTAATGGATTTAAGTTATAGAAAATATTATTTATATAATGAAGAAGTTAAAGACAGTGACAATTTTAGTGATGATTTTTTGTCTAAGGGAAAATCTCTCTATGAAGTTTTTAGAGTATCCAGTGGAGTGCCAATATTTTTGGAAAACCATATGGAAAGGCTTCTTAATTCCTCAAAATTAATGAAATTATCATTACCATACAACATTGAAAAAATAAAAAAGCAAATATATAAATTAATTCAAGTTAATAATTGTGCTTGTGGCAATATAAAAATTGTTTTTAATTTTTGTGAGGATACAATAAAATTTTATGCATATTTTTTAAAACACAATTATCCTGATAAATCTGAATATGAAAATGGAGTTGATACAATTTTTTTTCATGGAGAAAGAGAAATTCCTAATGCAAAAGTTATGAATGTAAGTTTTAGGAACTCTGTGGATGAAAAAATAAAGGAAGCCAATGTATATGAAGCTATTTTAGTAGATAGGAATGGAAATATTACCGAGGGTAGTAAATCTAATATTTTTATTGTAAAAGGTAAAGAAGTCTACACTGCGCCTCTTGAGGCAGTACTACCTGGAATAACAAGAGAAATGATTATATCAATTATAAAAGATAAAGGATACAACTTGTTTGAAAAAAACATAAAATTTAAAGATATAGAAAACATGGATGGACTATTCATTTCAGGTACATCTCCAAAAGTATTACCTGTGAAAAAAGTAGGAAACTTAGAATTCACCTCATCTAAAAACGCTGTAATTCAAGATATAGCAGAAGGATACAATAACAAAATCGAGAAATACATTGAAAATAATATACAAAAATAATAATTAAACATAAGAATGAATGAGATCTTTTCAAGATGAATCAATGACTGGAGACTATCAAGTTATACAGAAAACATGTTTCATGAAAGGTCATCAGTTAAAAATACGTTCAAATTTGTCTATATAAATAAACATTGAGAAGTAGTATTGATATGCACGTGAAAGAAGCTATTCGAGCGCACTTTAGAAAGACTTAGGGTCCCGTTTGTTAAATTACGTTAAGAAACTTTTACTGTTTAAAGTGTACCCTTTGTCAAGGACAATTAAAAAAAGCTATGAAGCATTAAGAAGGTGATTTCTGTATTGAACAGGAGTCATCTTTTCTAAGTTCCACTGACATCTGTATTTATTATAATAAGTCATATATTCTTTAATTACTTCTGTTAATCTATCCAAAGTTTTACATGATTTTATATCTACTTCATCTTTAAAGTGTCCAAAAAAGATTCCTGTGGAGCATTATCCCAACAGTTTCCACGTCTTGACATGGACTGCCCTAATCCATATTTTTTAACTAAGTTTTGGAAAATCACACTTGTATAATGTACTCCTTGATCTGAGTGAATATATGCATCCTCGGTTAATTTAATTTTTCTATTCTTTTTTAATTTGCGGATAGTATCTGTGGCTAATTTTAGCTTCAAACTATCAGATACATTGTAAGCCAATATTTCATTTGTAGAGCTATCCTTAATTGTTGATAAATATGCCTTCTTGCTACGTCCATATAGCAAGTAAGTTATGTCTGTGAGCAGCACTTTACCGGGTATATTTTGCTTGAAATTTCTATTTAGTAGATTTGGTAAAATAGCATCTTCTTTATTAGCTTTCATCATTCGTCTATAAGGATTAGCTTTTCTAAAAGGACACACAATTCCATATTTTTTCATTATTCTTCTAATGCGTTTCAAATTGTATACAATGCCATATGTATTTTTTAAAGTCATTTTTATTTGTCTAGCTCCTTTTTTATGGTGTTTAAAGTTATACGCATTTAGGATATTATCTCTAACTGCCTCATCCTGAGTATCACGTTGTTTTCTTACGGTCTGTGAATTAGACGACAAGTAGTTGTAATAGCCTGATTTGGACACACCAGCTATTTTACATAAGTAACTAAGCATATTTTTTAAATTATATTTTCGAATTACTGAATTAATGATACTAAATTTTTCTCTTGAAAATAATATTATTTTTTTACCGACCCTCTTTCTAGCAAATTGATTTTTTTTAGCATTTCATTTTCTGCTTTCAATAGATTTATTTCTGCCTTAAGACGTTCTACTGTCTGCTTTTTATTTTTGGGTCGCCCTGAACGTATTTTTCTTAAATCAGATAGTCCACATATTCCTTTATCTCTATATAATACACGCCATCTTTTACTAGCAGAATTAATACGGTTCTTTCCAAGAACATCTATATCAAAATTATGGTTTTCAAAGATTTCTATTGGAAATTTGCCACTTTCAATCGCTAGTACAAAAACACGTTTAAATTCATCAGTATAAGTTATCACTCTATCACTAACTTTTCGTACATATTTGTTTTTTGATAACATCTCTATTTCTTTTTCTGTGAAATCTTTAGTACTCATTTTCTCCACCTCTAACCCTTTACCTTTTATTATACTACAAATAAAAATATCCTACAGAGTAGGCTTTTTTACATGTCTACTCTATAGGGTACATTTTAGTTTGAGCGCAGCGAGTTTAAAAGTTTTAGTAATTTAACAATAAGAGACCCTTAGTCTTTCTAGAATGTAGCGAGTAGCCTCTGAACGTGCATATCAATACTGCCCTCAAGTATATTTATGCAAACATACTTGAGGGCAGTGTCATGCTATTTTATTGTTGCTAAAGATTCTTTTAATTTGTCTGCGGATGAACTAAGGGCTGACAGTTCTGATTGTGAAAGGGGAACTTCTATAATGTTTTTAATGCCAGAACTACATACTATACTTGGAACGCCTAGATATATATCTTTTATTCCATATTCCCCGTCTAGTAATGAAGAAACAGTTAAAATTGAGTGTTCATCACCAAGGATTGCTTCAACTATTCGTGTTATTGCAAGTGCTACTGCATAATAAGTGGCACCCTTCCTCTTTATTATTTCATAAGCTGCATTTTTTACTTCATCTTCAATGTGGAGACTTTTTATTCCCTCACATTTGTTGCAAGAAATTTTACAATAATCATTTACATCCATACCTGCAATGCTTGTAATGCTCCATGTTGCTATTTCAGAGTCACCATGTTCTCCCATAATATAGGTATGAATATTTCTTGTATCTATATCGAAATGTTTACTTAAAATATATTTAAGTCTTGAGGTGTCTAGTACTGTACCAGATCCAATAACTCTTTCTTTAGGAAATCCAGAAAGTTTATAAACAATAAATGTTAGTATATCCACAGGATTTGAAACAACTAATAGTATTGAATTTGGACTGTATTTTACTACTTCAGGTACAATTGAACCCATTATTTTATAGTTTTTATTTATTAAATCCAATCTAGTTTCTCCAGGCTTTTGAGCAGCTCCTGCGGTTATAATTACTATATCTGAATTAATTGTATCCTTATAATCACCTGCTTTTATTTCTAGTGGTTTTACAAAGGAAGCACCATGTGCTAAGTCCATTGCCTCTCCTTCTGCCTTATCCTTGTTAATGTCTACTATGACGATTTCTGCAGCATAGCCTCCAATCATAAGTGCAAAAGCAGTAGATGATCCAACAAAACCTGCTCCAATGATTGATATTTTAGTTTTTGATCTCATTATAAACATCTCCATTCATAAATTATGTGTTTTGATAGGTATCGTTAATATGAATAGTATATAATACTAAATATATGCTTATTACTATTATATATTTAATAATAATAATTATCAATAAAATTTATGGATTTATGTTAAGGCAGATGATGCCTAAGGCTAACATAAACACAATATATTATGTCCATATTTAAAAAAATAACATGGAAATGAAATTAATTTTTTAAGTTTACAAAAAAATATCTAATATTTAATAAAGTTTCATCGTTAAATTACGATAAATCATATAGTATAACAAATTATATAGTCCTGTTCTTTTTAGATAATTATTATATTTATGGGGGTATTTTGATGGGTGAAATAAAATATACAAAATCATCTCTCAATGAATGCATTGAAGAAGCATCGAAGGCTTTAGGAATAAAAAAAGACGAGCTGAACTATGAAATCATTGAAGAAAAAAGGAGCTTTTTTAAAAAGAAAGTAACAATTTTAGTAACGATTTTAGAATCTAACAATGAGAAAAATGTAGAGATTAGCAAGGAACAAGATTTAGAAGAGAATGATACATCAAAAAATCAAGGGGAATATAGCAAAAAAGATGGGACTTTAAAGATAGAAAATGGTAAAATAATAGTGAAAGATCCAGAGAATGATGGAAAAATGGCAATTTTGATTCCTTCGGCGCTTGTTAAACTAATTGTAGATGGTGAAGAAAAAAAGTCAAAGGCATACATAAAGAATGAAAATAAAATACAGATAATAGTGGAAGAAGGACCAGTAGCACAGAGAAAACTTGATATTTCAATAAATTCAACCAATATGGAAGCTTATATCACAATAAAGTATATTAGCAAAATAATCAAAAAATTGAAAGACGTTCCTGAGAGTAGAGCTATTACGCTTAGAGCTGAAAAAGTAGATGAAGAGTATCCGCCTACTTACACTAAGGATGAAATTTTGGATGCCTTAAAGGAAAATAATATAGTTTATGGTATACTAGAGGATAATTTGGCAAGATGTTTGGAAGGAAAAGATGTTGACTACCTTTTAATTGCCAAGGGGCTAGAAGTTGTTGATGATTCTGAGGATACTTTAGATGTGAAATTTAAGGCTAAAAATTTAAAACAATTGGATGAGGATAGTAAAGGAACTGTGGATTTTAAAAGTATAGGATTTGTGGAATCAGTTGAAAAAGGAAGTATAGTTGCCATTAAAAAAGAAGGAATTGTAGGTACTGATGGCACAAATATTTTTGGACAGCCTATAAAGAAAAAGGCAGGCAAAAAGATAAATATAAAGGTTGGAGATGGTTGTGAACTAAAAGATGAAAACACTGTAGTTGCATCTAAAAGTGGAAAGCCTAGTGTTTCTAGTAATAAGTTTTCAGTGTTTGATGTTCATGAAATAAACTCAGATGTTGATATTAAAACCGGAAACATAAAATTCAGTGGAGATATAGTAATCTATGGGAATATCCAAGAAGGAATGATTATCGAATCAGGTCATAATGTAAATGTGCTTAAAAATATGCAGAATTCTAAAATTGTTTCTAAAGGAGATGTTTCAATAGCTCAAAATGTTATATATTCTACTATTTTGGCAGGAGGAGAAGATGTAACAAGACTTAAAGAACTGGATATATATTCCGACCTAAATGATAATATTAGTAGCCTCATAGATGCTGTAAAACAAGTGAAAAGCTATAATCTACTAGGAGAAGATACTCCTTATGGAGAAATAATAAAAGTTTTAATTGAAAGCAAGTTTAAAAATATATCTAAGCTATGCGGTGATGTGTTAGCAGACAAGGACAATGAGGACATTGATGTAAAGAATATTGGAAATATGCTTAGAGATAAACTTTTGGGGCTAGGACCTTTTAAAATAAAAGACCTAAGTGAATTAACTGATATAAATTTAGTAATCCAAGAGAGCATAACACAAATAAGAGGGTCCTTAGCGGTACCAGTAAGTGTTACTATTGGATATATACAGGACTCAACGGTTCAAAGTTCTGGTAGCATAATAATAAACGGTAAAGGACAGTATGTTTCTAAAATTATTGCTAATGATTTTGTGAGATTTTTGAATCCCGCAAGTATATCAAGAGGTGGACTTGTAAAAGCAACAAATGAAGTACGCTGTGGAACAATTGGAAGTGCAGGTGGGGTTTCTACTAAAATAATTGTTGCCCCAAAAGGTCATATTTATGCGGAAAAGGTTTATCAAAACACCGTGTTTTATATTGGGAGTAGAGAATACACTTTTGAAAATCCATGTAGGCAGGTTCATGCCTTCTTTGATGAAAATGGAGAAATTATAGTAGAAAAATTAACACTCTAAGTGCCTTAATAAAAATGGAGGAGGATGCAATGAGTAATTCCGAATTAAAAGTACTGATTTTTGATGTAAATGGTGAATACTATGCTACGGATATTAAAGAAGTTGAGAGAATACTTGGCTATGAAGAAGCAACGAGACTTCCTGATTCACCTGATTTTGTAGAGGGACTTATTAATTATGAAGATAAAATCTTACCGATTATTTCTTTGGCTAAAAGGTTTGCTTTAAATAATAGTAAGCGGAAAAAGGACTCGAAAATTATAGTTACAAAGCATGGAGAAGAAACCTATGGAATAATTGTTGATGTTGTATCAGAAGTAAAAGATATTAAGGCAGATGAAATAGAGGATACACCAAAAGTAGTTAGTGGAATCTCTAGAAGGTATATAAAAGGCCTGATAAAATCAGACAATAGAATAATAATATTTCTTAATCTTGCGAATATACTAACCGAGGAAGAAAAAGCATTATTATAGAATTGGTAGGGTGAAAGTATGGAAAATATTAAAGAGATAAGAATAGGAATAGCTGATTTAAATATAGCATTTCCTCCAGAAAAACTTATTACTGTAGGGCTTGGTTCATGCATCGGAATAGCACTATATGATAAAACAAATAAAATTGCAGGCCTAGCACATATTATGCTTCCTGAAAGCAAACAATTTAATAATGTTACAAACCCACATAAATTTGCGGATCTTGCAATTCCTATTTTAGTTGATAGGATGATAAAAAATGGAGCTAATTTAAGAAACATAAAAGCAAAAATTGCTGGGGGTGCATCTATGTTCAACTTTTCTGATAAAAGTATGAATATGGATATAGGCAATAGAAATAGTATATCGGTTAGACAAGTACTCAAAAACATGAATATACCTTTATTGAATGAAGATGTAGGAGGAAACAAAGGGCGAACTATGATTCTTGATACTGACGGTTACATTGTCCAAATTAGAACGGTAGGTCTTGAAGCAAAAGAATTATAATGGAGTGATGGTACAATGAAAAGAATAAAGGTTATAGTTGTTGATGATTCAGCGTTAATGCGAAGAATAGTATCAGACATGCTAAATGAAGATGCTGACATAGAAGTTATTGATACAGCTAGAAATGGTATTGACTTGATAGACAAGCTAGGGAAATTAGAAAAACAAAAACCAAATGTAATTACATTAGATGTTGAAATGCCAATGATGAATGGCATTTCAACATTAAAAAAATTAAAAAACAATGGAAGTAATATACCTGTTATTATGTTAAGTAGTTCAACAAAAGATGGTACAACTCAGACAATGGAATCATTGGCTTACGGAGCTTTCGATTTTGTTGCAAAACCTTCTGGTGTGATTTCTATTGATATTAATAAAGTTGCTGATGAATTGATTTTAAAAGTTAAAGCAGCGTACAATAGTTGTTCTTCTAAAATCCAGGAGACTAAAATAATATCAAAAAAGAAAATCGGGGAGGGTGATTACATAAGTAAAATGAGAAAAACTACCTTTGGAACTATTAAAGCGGTAGTAATTGGTGCTTCAACTGGTGGACCAAAAGCTTTATATAATGTTATTACTAAGTTTCCAAAGTTTTTAGGTGTTCCAGTATTTGTTGTTCAACATATGCCTGTTGGGTTTACCAAAGCCTTTGCAGACAGACTAGATGCAAACAGTGAGATAAAGGTGGTAGAAGCAACAGATGGAGAGAACTACCAAAACAATGTAGTATATATAGCCCCAGGTGGATATCATATGGAAATATGGAATGATAGAAAAATTCATCTTAATAAAGAACCTGCAATTTGGGGAGTTAGGCCAGCTGTGGATAAGCTTTTCATATCAGCTTCCAAGGTATATGGAGCAAACATTGTTAGTGCTGTGCTTACAGGTATGGGTAGAGATGGTGCCGATGGTACGCAAATAATTAAGCAAAATGGTGGATTAACAATATCAGAAGATGAATCAACTTGCGTTATTTACGGTATGCCTAAGATGGCATTTGAAACCGGCGCTGTTGATTTTGTGATACCACTGGATAAAGTGGCAGAAGCAATCATAAAGGCAATTGACAATTGACAAGACCAAACTGCAAGTTACAACTGTAAAATTTTTATTGTTAACTGTCAATTGTAAATTGTCCATTGAAAATACTGGAGGGCTAATTTTGGATTTAGAGCAATTTAAAACTTGGGTACATAAAGAATTTGGAATTGATTTATTCGCATACAAATCCAATCAACTTCATAGAAGAATTTTGAGTTTGATGTCAAGAGTTGGAGCTAAAGATATAGATGATTATGTAAAATTATTGAAATCAGACTATGGGCAAAGACAAAAATTCTTGGATTTTATAACAATAAACGTAACAGAATTTTTCAGAAATCCAGAATTGTTTAAAGAACTTCAAAAAGAAATCGAAATATACTCTAAGGAGAGAAATACAAATCTAAAAATATGGAGTGCAGCATGTTCCATTGGAGCTGAACCTTATTCTTTAGCCATGATATTAGATAATTTAAGGAATAAAAGCAAACATTCCATATTAGCTACAGATATAGACAGCACAATTTTGGAAAGAGCAAAAAAGGCAGAATATGTTATATCTGAACTTAAAAATGTGGACAAAATATATTTAGACAAATATTTTAAAAAAATTGATGATAAATATACTATAGACACAGTAATTAAGAATATGGTAACATTTAAAAAGCATGATTTGATTTTAGATGACTTTGAAAAGAATTTTGATTTAATCGTATGTAGAAATGTGGTAATATATTTTAATCAAGACGTAAAAGATAAGATTTATGAAAAATTTAGCGATTCGCTAAAAAAAGGCGGCTTACTATTTGTAGGAGCAACAGAGAGCATATATAATTATAAAGACTATGGTTTTGAAAAAGCTTCTACATTTATATACAGAAAATTGTAAGGAGGGTAATATATGGATACTTCTCAATATTTATCTATGTTTTTAGAAGAATCAATGGATAACTTACAAACATTAAATCAGGCACTACTTCAACTTGAGCAGGAACCAGATAATGTAGAAAAGTTAAATGAAATATTTAGGGTTGCACATACAATTAAAGGTATGGCTGCAACTATGGGATTTAATGGAATGGCACAGTTAACTCACAAGATGGAAGATGTTCTATCAGAATTTAGAAACGGGGAGCTTAAAGCCACTCAAGAAGTAGTAACAGTTTTATTTAAATGTTTAGATACATTAGAACAAATGGTGGACATTATATCCAATGGAGAAGAAAAAGAATTACCCGTAGATGAGTTAATTCAAAGTTTAGAAACTATATCAAAGAGATGCTCATGATGGAAAATCAGGAGCAGCAGAAGAAGTTACTACTAGCAAAACAGATAGTATTAAGCCTAAAGAAGCTGAAACTACCGAAGGTGAAAAATCTGGGATAGCTAGCATAGAATTAAATGAGTATGATATAAACGTAATAAAGCAAGCTATAGAAAAAGGATTTAATGCTTTTAGTATTGATATTCAGATAAGCAAAGGCACACTTTTAAAAGCTGCAAGAGCATTTTTAATATTTAAGAGCTTAGAAGAATTCGGAGAGATTATAAAATCAATTCCTGCAACGGAAGACCTAGAAAACGAAAATTTTGAATTTGAAATAAGTCTTGTATATGTTACGCATAAAGACAATGAGGAAGTCAAAACTTTGCTTCTAGATATATCTGAAGTTGATAAAGTTGATGTAAAGGAAGCAGATATAGTAAGTGGTGCAAAGCAATCTTATAAAAAAGCCCAAGAAAAAACAGAAGTAGGAGAAGTAAAGCAAGTAGCAAAGGTTGAAGAAGTAAAGGCAAAGATTGCTACTCTGCCAAAGAAAAATAGTGAACCAAAGAAAAAAGTTCATCAGTCTGTAAGAGTTGAACTTGAAAGATTAGATAAATTTTTAAATATGGTTTCTGAGCTTGTTATTAATAGGACAAGACTAGAACAGATTAGTAGCATATATAAATTAACAGAACTAAACGAGACTATTGAACAAGTAGCTAGGACAACCAATGATCTGCAAGACTTGGTTATGAAAATCAGAATGCTACCACTTGATAGTGTATTCAACAGATTTCCAAGACTTATAAGAGATTTGTCCGTTGAACTAGACAAGGATATGGAACTTATAATAGAAGGTCAAGATACAGAACTTGATAGAACGGTTATAGATGAAATTGGAGAACCATTAATCCATCTTTTAAGAAATGCTGCGGATCATGGAGTTGAGAGCAAAGAGAAAAGAGCGGCAAGTGGTAAGTCCACCGTAGGAAAAATAAAATTAATTGCCTATCAAGAAGGGACAAAGGCAGTAATTAAAGTTCAAGATGATGGCGCTGGTATAAATTTAGAAAGAGTTAAAGCAAAAGCTGAAAAAAGTGGTATTAGTACGGCTGGAATGAATGACAATGATATTAAAAATTTGATTTTTGCTCAAGGTTTTAGTACTAATGAAGTAGTAACAGACATCTCAGGAAGAGGAGTGGGAATGGATGTTGTAAAGACAAAAATTTCTGCACTTGGAGGTACTGTAGATTTAATTAGTGAAGAGGGTAAAGGATCAACTTTTATAATAAAATTACCACTTACATTACAAATAATAACTGCTTTACTTGTAAAAGTAGGAGATGAAAGTTTAGCAATTTCTCTAAATTATATTGATAGTGTTATTGACTACAAAGAAGAAGACATTAAAAAGACAAATAACAAAGAAGTTATAATATACAGAGGAAATGTTCTCCCTATTGTAAGAATAAATAAAAAACTAGGACTTGATAAAACTACTAGTGGAAAAGTTTATATCGTAGTTGTTAATGTAGGAGAAAAAACAGCAGGATTAATTGTTGATTCACTTCAGGGGCAACAGGATATAGTAATAAAACCACTTGGTAAAACCCTAAAAGGATTAAAAGAATACATTGGAGCAACAATACTTGGAGATGGTTTTGTCACATTAATTTTAGATGTCGCTGCCTTTGTATAGGATAATAAACAGTTAAACGGTGTTTGTTATAACAAAGAAAGACAGGAGGATTTTTTATGGATTATTCAAAGCTTACTCCTATGCAACTTGATGCATTAAGTGAGGTAAGTAATATAGGTGCAGGAAATGCTGCAACAGCATTATCTCAACTTTTGAATAGAAAAATTGATATGACCGCTCCACAAGTTAATGTGATAACATTTGACTCGATTTTTACTGGAATTGGCAGTGAGGAAGTTGTTGCAGGTGTTATGGTAAGGGTACTAGGAGATGCTCCTGGCAATATTTTGTTTGTATTTGATCAGGAAACAGCATTTAATATTATAGAAGCTCTTACTGGCTCAAGAGATAATGAACTTAATGAATTTGGTGCATCGGTGTTATGTGAAATAGGCAATATAATATCAAGTTCATATATGAATGCAATAAGTAAATTTACAGGTCTATTGTTAACACCATCTGTACCAGCAGTTTCTCTTGATATGGTTGGTGCCATATTATCCACATCGTTTATTGAATCAGGTCAATTTGATGACAATGTTTTGGATTTTGAAACAGAATTTTTACAGGAAGATTCTACAAAACTTAGTGGGCATTTTTATTATATACCAATGCCCGGTTCACTTGAAAAGATATTAAATATACTAGGCGTAAATTAGTTTGGAGGTTGAAAAAATGGCAAGAGTATTAATAGTTGATGATGCAGCATTTATGAGAATGATGATAAAGGATATACTTGAGAAAAATGGTTTCGAAATTGTAGGTGAAGCCAGTAATGGAATTAAAGCTGTTGAAATGTTTAAAAAAGAAAAACCAGATGTGGTTACAATGGATATAACAATGCCAGATATGGATGGTATTGAGGCTGTTAAGGCTATAAGAGAATTTGATCCAGCAGCAAAGGTTGTTATGTGCAGTGCAATGGGACAACAGACAATGGTAATGGATGCAATTAGGGCAGGGGCTAAAGACTTTATTGTTAAGCCTTTTCAAGCTGATAGAGTTTTAGAAGCTTTAAGAAAAGTTATAGGAGCATAAAGAGTAGAGCTTTAATCAATAAAGCTTATATGGGGGTGAAAAACATGCAGGTAGTTATTTTTAAACTCAAAAACGAACAATTTGCAGTGGAAACATCTAGAGTACAGACAATAAGTGAATTAATGACAATAACAAAGGTACCCAATGCACCTAAATTTGTAAAAGGACTTATAAATTTAAGAGGAAGCGTATTATCAATGCTAGACTTAAATTTGCTTTTGGAAATTGGTGAAGGTAATACTGAGCAACAGAGTACTTTAATATTAAAATTAGAAGATGAACTTGTAGGGGTCTCAGTAGATCAAGTAGATGAAGTTTTAGATATTGATGAAAATATTATTGAAAGCATTGACGATGATAATAAAAAATCATATGAAAAAGGTATCATCAATTTCAAAGATAGAATAGTTACATTCGTCGATATAGATAAACTCATAACTACAGGTTAAAGAAATGAGGTAGAATAATGCCAGACGTTTTATCACAAAGTGAAATCGATGCGCTATTATCAGCTTTATCATCTGGCGAACTTAAGCCAGATGAGCTTTTAAAAGAAGAGGAAAAACAAAAAGTTAAATTATACGATTTCAAGAGTCCTCAGAAGTTTTCAAAGGATCATATTAGAACACTGGAACTAATACATGATAATTATGGAAGAATAATTTCAAATTATCTCACAGCTCAAGTTAGAACTAATGTAAAAGTGAAAATAGAATCCATTGAGCAAGTAACTTATGAAGAATTTATTCACTCAATTTCCAATCCCACGATTTTGACAATTTTCAAAATGCCACCGTTAAGTGGTTCAATATTGTTTGAAACAAATCCTGAATTCGTTTATAAGGTTATAGATATTCTACTTGGTGGAAGCGGTAAGGGTAAATACTCAACACGGGAATTCACAGATATTGACAAAAACATAATTATGAAAATAAATCAAGGGTTAATTGATAACTTAAAACTAGCCTGGAGCGATGTTATAGATGTTGAACCTGAAATTGAAGCTCTTGAAACAAATCCAGCATTGAATCAGACACTAGCACCTCATGAGCCAGTTGCACTTATTACTTTTTCTGTAGAACTTGGGGATAGTAGTTCATATATAAATATATGTATACCCTATTTAAGCATTGAAAAAGTATTGGATAAACTAGTAGTTCAATATTGGTATCAGGAGAATGACGAAGATATTGTTAGTGATTCAAGAGAAAAACTAAAGCAGAGGCTTAATATTGTGGAAGTGACACTGGAAGCAACACTAGGTAGTACCGATGTTACTGTAGATGATTTTCTGAGACTATCTATTGGAGATGTTATCTCTCTAGATAATAAATGTAGTGACCCTGTTTCTATAAATATTGATGGTAATGTTCACTATGTTGGAAAACCAGGTGTTATTGGAAAAAATATGGCTGTTCAAATACTAGATATAATCGATAAGGATGTGGAAAATTATGAGTGATGGATTTCTTTCACAGGAGGAGATAGATTCGCTACTAAATGGTGGAGCTGATGATGGCGAAAAAAAAGAGGCGAATGAAGCGGTAAACAAAGATGATCTTCTTTCAGATATAGAAAAAGATTTATTAGGTGAAATCGGTAATATATCTATGGGATCAGCTTCAACTGCATTATCTACAGTAATAAGTCAACAAGTAAATATTACTACACCAATAGTTAGTATAACAACACTTAAGGAATTAAGAAGTACTTTTGAAGTTCCGAATATTGCACTTGATGTAAAATATACTAGTGGTATAGTTGGAGAAAATCTTCTTGTAATGAAAGTTTCAGATGCAGGAGTAATAGCAAATCTAATGATGGGTGGAGATGGAAAAGCTAAACTTGAAACCTTATCGGAAATAGAATTAAGTGCTGTTTCTGAGGCAATGAATCAGATGATAGGTTCTGCTGCAACCTCTATGGCAACAATGTTATTAAGAGAAGTTAACATATCCCCACCAACTTCAGAAATACTCGATAGTAATACTAAAGAGTTAAACACAGCAATTACAGACGATGAAACCATTGTTGAGGTTGCATTTAGGCTGACTATTGGGGACTTGGTAGATAGTACTATAATGCAAGTATTACCCATAGAAACAGCAAAAAAAATTAGTGCCATAATGATGGGAGTTCAGTCAGGAGAATCAGATACCACTGATGAAGAAAAACCATCTAAGCAATCTGAAAATACACCTGACTCTAATCAAAGTGGACAAGGTCAGCAAAGTAATAATGAGGCTCAGGAGCCACAGTACATACAAGAAAAACCAATAGAAAGAAATCAACCACAAGTGGAAGTTCAAAAAGCAGCCTTCCAGCCATTACAGGAAGGTCAAAGTTATTCTGCACCTAGAAATATAGATCTTATAATGGATGTACCTCTTGAAATTTCAGTAGTCCTTGGAAGGACAAAAAAGAATATAAGAGATATATTGAGCTTAGGAACAGGTTCACTAATAGAGCTAGATAAGCTAGCAGAGGAACCAGTAGAAATACTTGTAAATGGTAAAAAAGTAGCTTATGGTGAAGTTGTAGTAGTTGATGAAAATTTTGGAGTAAGAATAACAAGCATTGTGAGTAGCGCAGAAAGAGTTAAAAGCATAGGAAGATAATCACAGTCGGGGTTGTACTCGGCTGTTTTTTTATATATGAAATTATGATGAACAATATAAATTTTAAATATATTAGTATAAACTTTAAATATAAAATAACGATAATATAAGCAATGGGAAAGAAAATCAATGAAAGTTTAATGTAAGGAGTGAAAAATATGGATATAAATGGAGTAAGTTCAATGAAACCACTACAACTCTATAAAAATAACAGCAGTAAAGCTGCTAAAGAAACACCCACAACGGTTGCAGCTAATGACTCCCTAGAAATATCAACCTTAGGAAAAAAATTGAGTGCATATTCAATTGACGATAACTTTAATGCATCGGCAGATAAAATTGCCACTGTTAAAAATAGTGTTGAAAATGGAACGTACAACATAGACTCAAAGCTAGTAGCTCAAAAGATGTATGATCAAATGAAAGGAAAGGGAGTATAGCAATGGAAAATGAGTTAAAAGAAGTAATGAAAAAAGAGCTTGCGGCTTTAGAAGATTTGCAAAAAATGCTAGATGAGCAGTGTAGTGCCTATGTAAATAAAAATTTGTTTGCACTAGAAGGCATAGTTAAAAAAATTCAAAATAGCAATGTGGCTGTTGCAACCATGGAAGTTGAGAGAAGAAAAATTGTGGGTGACAAGTCAATGAAAGCATTAGTAAAAGAACTTAATGATGAAGAATTAAGTGATAATTTCAATAAGATAAGTGTTGTACTCAAAAAAATACAATCTCAAAAAGATACTAATCAATTTCTAATTAAACAAGGGCTTATGTTTACAAATAAAATGTTGAATATATTTAGACCTAATAAGGTTGCAAAAACTTACAATAATTTTGGGAAAGTAAAAATATAAGGAGGTCAATCGCTCATGGCTGGATTATTTTCAACGCTAAATACAGCAAGTTTGGGTCTTACGGCACAACAAGATGCTTTAAATGTAACATCGCATAATGTGGCAAATGCAAATACGGCTGGTTATACAAGAGAAGTAGCTAACATGGCGGCAATCAGTAGTGCTAATGTTTCAATGGATAATTCTTCTACAATTCAAATTGGAACAGGTGTACAAGTAACAGATATTTCTAGAGTAAGAGATGTTCTACAGGATTATCAAGTAAGAGCTGCTACAACTACGAATTCAACCTATACAACTACAAGTGGTTATTTAACGCAAATTCAAAGTGTAATGAATGAACCATCAGGTACAGGACTTTCATCACTTATAGGCGCATTTTATTCTGACTGGTCAAGTGTAGCAACTAATTCATCTTCAGATTCTGCAGCGAGAACTACATTAGTGCAGGATACAAAAACTCTTACAGATACTTTGAATGGTACATCTACTCAACTTCAAAATTTGAAAACTGATGCTCAAACGGCAATACAAGCCCAAGTAGCTGATGTTAATACTAAACTAGATGAAGCTGATACTTTAAATCAGAATATAATGTCTCTTGACAGTTCAGGTTCTGAGCCAAATGATCTTTTGGACCAAAGAGATTTGCTAGTTGATCAATTAAGTCAAAGCTTTAATGTTAGTACAACTACTGGAAGCTTGGATGGAATTACACTATCAACGCCTTCAAATTTGACAAATGGGTCTGGGTCGGCGTCTACATCTAATGCAACGTTTCTTCAACCAATAACTACAACACCAAGTAATGAAAATAGGATTGCTTATGCAGCGGTAAGTAATATAACACCAGCTACTACGACTGGTGGCACGGATTCATCGTGCACAGTAACTTATCAGAATGCAACTACAGGAATGCCAGTTACACTGACTGTTAAGGGAACCGATGCACAAATTAGTGGACTTAATGAAAGTAGAGTAATAGTAACGAATAAAGCAGATGGTCTTGCAGCAAATAGTAATGGTGGTGCATCAATTGTTAGTGGCAGCACTATTAATGTATCTGATTTAACAACATTAACCTCCACAGATGGAGTTTTTGCAGGACTTACAACGTCGCAGCAAAACATAGATAAATACAGTAGTAATTTGGATAATGTTGCACAGGCAATGGCACTTACTGTAAACACTGTAGAAGGTGGCGTAAATAATACTGCTGGAACGGGTACTCTATCTGCTGATTATTTTGTTAATTCAAGTACGGATGATACTACAGGCATCACTGCAGGAAATATAACAATTAATTCAACTCTACTGAATGATCCTACCCAAGTAGTAACTGGGAAATACACTGATTCTGCATCAGGTGATGGAACAAGAGCACTAGCAATATCACAACTTGGAAATGTAAAATTTGATATGCAAGATATGTCTGCAACTCCTCTAACCAATAATTCATCTACAACTGATTCAAATGGAATTCAAACATATAGTAGTGATAGCAATGGAACTACAGTAAGCGGATATTATACAAATAAAATCACTGCAATGGGAACAGATGCAAGTGAGGCAAGTTCACAGCTTACGGCCCAAACGTCAGTGCTGAATTCACTTACCCAGACAAGGACCTCAGAATCAGGGGTATCTACTGACGAGGAAATGACTAATTTAATACAATATGACCATGCCTATGAAGCAAATGCTAAAGTAATTTCTACTGTCAGTACCTTATTGGACGCAGTAATAGCTATGATACAATAATTAATTGAAGTGAGGTGATAAAATGAGGATAACAAGTGAAATGCTTTCAAGTAATTTTTTATATGATTTGAATAACAATCTTACTAATATGTCAACTGACCAAAAGCAAATGGCAACAGGAACCAAAATAAGTGAACCATCTGATGATCCACTAGGAACATCTAAAGTAATGAATATTAATTCAGAAATTGCCCAAAATACGCAATACAGTACAAACATAAAGGATGCTACAAATTCTCTAAATACTACTGACTCCACACTAAGTCAAGTTACAAGTGTTCTACAAAGAGTGAATGAACTGTTAGTATCCACTGGATCTGCAGCTTATGGAGCCTCTGAGTTAACAAGTGTTAAGGATGAAATAAACCAAGAAGTATCACAAACATCACAACTTCTAAATACAAGTTATGATGGTAAATATATATTTGCAGGAACTAGTTATGATACTAAACCAACTGGAACTACAACTGATACAACAACTACAAGTCCAACATATGGGAATACAACTTTAAATTATGTTGGTAGTGATGGTACTACAGCTATTACAGCATCAGCAACACCAATACCAACGCCACCAGTAACATCTGCTGACATAGCAATAACAAATATAAATTCAGATTTGCCAATAGAAATTTCTGCAGGAGTAACAATAAATTATAATGTTACTGCAGGTCAGGTTATGAATTTTACCAATAGTGCAACTACTGGTGGAACATCAAATCTTATGGATTTATTTAAGCAGATTACTACTGATTTGAGTACTGCCTCTTCTTCTACGGCCTCAGCTACTGCTGTAGCTACAAGTCGAGCTAATCTCGTAGGAGCAGATTTAACTAATATTCAAGATGCTATAAAAGGTGTATCAAATGTTACAACAAAAATAGGAGCGCTGGAAAACAGAATGTCAAGTGCTTCAACTGAGAATGAATCACAAAGCACAGCGTTGACAACGGCTTTGTCTGCAGTTGATGATATTGATTATGCAGATGCATCTATGAATTACTCACAGGCGCAAACAGTGTATCAAGCAGCATTACAAACTAGTGCCAAGGTACTTCAAAATACTTTATTAGACTATATATCTTAGAGGTGCAAATATGAAATTATATTCTAAATACCACGGAGTCAAGGAATATTCAGAAAATGATATAATAAACTTTAAAAAAGGTTTACCAGGTTTTAAAGACTTGAAAAAATTTATATTATTTCCAATAGAGGCGAACAATATATTCAGTATGCTACATTCCATTGAAAATACAGAAATTGGCTTAGTTGTAGTTTCTCCTTTTTATGTTATGAAAAATTATGAATTCAATCTTGAAGACAATGAAAAGTTGGCTTTAGAGATTGAAAATGAAGCTGACGTAGTTATTTTTAGTACTGTAAGTGTGAATAACGACGTAGAAAAAATAACAACAAATCTAAAAGCACCTATTGTAGTAAATATTAAGAAGCACTTAGGGGAACAATTAATATTAGACGATGAAAAATACCTGATAAGACAGCCTCTCTTTAAGGAGGAGTAATAATGCTAGTTATTACAAGAAAAAAAGATGAAACATTGCTTATAGGTGATAATATAGAAATAATTGTTGTAAAGATTGATGATGGTTCTGTGAAATTAGCCATAAAAGCACCTAGAGAAGTTACAATATTAAGGAAAGAATTATATAAGGAAATAACGGAAGAAAATAAAAAATCTGTAGTAGCAGATAGTTCAATATTAAAAAAGCTAAAATAAACATTAGAGGTGTCTATAATATGGAGATTAAAGGTTCAAGTCAAGGAAGACAGAATTTAGGCAACACAAATGACATCAAAAGTGGTATTACACAAGGAACTGCAATAAATGTTGAAACTAAAAATGTAAGTGATACGAAAAAATCCAAATCCGAATCCGAATCAGTAACTTCAGCAGATGCTAAAAAGGCAGTTGACAAGGTGAATAAACTTTTAGAGGATAAAACAACACATTTGGAATACGAAGAAGATAAAAATTTTAAAAGTGTTTTGATAATGAAGGTTGTAGATAATAATACTCATGAGGTGTTAAGTGAAATACCGTCAAAGCAGATTATGGATCTAATTGCTCAATTTGCTGAAATGGCAGGACTTGTTTTGGATAAAAAAGCCTAACAAAATAAGGTGGGAGGATTATGGAATATAGACTTAATAAAATTGATATGGAATTAAGAGATAAAATAAATGAATCCACATCAGAAAAAAAAGTGCACCGCACGGCTGCAGTTCAGGGTATAAATAATAGACTTGATAATAAGAATAATGATAAAAGCAAAAACAACCCTAGTCATGGTGAAGAGAAAGAGTTTACTCTCAAGAGCAAAGACCTACAAAATGGTAAAATAGTAATAACAGCTGTAAAGAGCAAAAAATATCTATTGATTTGGATGCTTTTAGAGATAATTGTGATATATCAGATTCTGGCAGGGGGAGTTTTTTAGATGTTAGAAAGTAGGTGCTTATATAATGAATCAAAACAATCCATATAGTCAATATAAATCAAACAGTATAAATTTTGCTTCTAAGGAGCAATTATTATTAATGATACTGGACGGTGCCGTTAAATTTTCTAAAATTGGCAGAAAAGCTATACTTGACAGAAACATAGAACTAGCCAATGTAAATATTAAAAAGACTCAAGATATATTTTATGAATTAATTTATAGTCTCGATTTAACTAGAGCTGGAGAATGGGGAAAAAGTTTAGCCTCAGTTTATAAATTTATAGTTGACAGATTAGTACAAGCTAATATAAAAAAAAGTGTAACAATAATGGACGAAGTGATCCCTCTTATTGAGGAGGTCAAAACTACATGGAATGAAGCATATGTTGCTTCTAAAAAGTAAAAAATAAAGGAGTGAGTTTTTTATGAGTACAATAAGTTCAACGACGACAAATCCATATCTAGTTGGCTATAGTACTAGTGACATAATAGGAACTGATACTGTCTTGCAAAACGCTGCTACTACTTCTAGTACATCAAGTTCCACAAGTACATCAACGGATTCATATTCAGATAGTGTTTTATCAACTATGTCTGGATTTGATGTAAATAGTATGGTTAACGAGATGATGACATCTGATTACACAAAACTTAATCAGCTTTTAGGAACAGAACAAACGAATCAATGGACAGAAGACAGGGAAAGAGGAGTAATAACAAATTTAAATAATTTTGGTAGTACTTATTTTGAGCCAGATGGTAGTAATTATGTGCTCTCCTCTAATTCATTTTTGGCATATACTGCAACGCCATCCAGCACCACGGATATTACTTCTACTGCTTTAAATACAGCACAAGCTGGTAATTATACTATAAGTACAAACAATTTGGCAACGGCTTCAAGTATTACTAACACACCCGTAACAACTGGAATTGCAAATTCATCATTGTTTTCAACCATAAATGGAGGATCAACTTCAGGAACAATTGCACTTACTGTTAATGGGACAAGTGTAAATTATGCTTATAATAGTAATTCCACAATTGGAACTGTAATGAGTGGCTTAAGTGCTGCATCAGGTGAAAACTTTAGTTATAGTGAACTTACGAATTCATTTAGTGCAACGTCAACAACAACAGGGAGTGCGTCAACATTAACCATAGCTTCGGCAGATACTGCAGGAAGTGCTACAAATGAGTTCTTGACTGATGCATATGGATACGATACTAGTGGTACTACTACCTCAGCTGTAGCTACAGCAGGGAAAAATGGGAGCTTTAACATCACAGAACCAAATGGAACAACAGCTACTACGGTAAGTGAAAGTTCAAATAGTTTTACAATTGATGGTTTGAATTATAATGTAACTGGTGCTATAGCTTCAACATTACCAGTTACAATAAATGTAGCTTCAAATGTATCTGGTGTTGTTAGCCAGATTCAGAGTTTCGTAACAGCTTATAATAATTTAACTACAGGGATAGATAGTGCAACAAGTGAAACAATTAAATCTACTTATCCAACACTGACATATGCTCAAGAATCAAAAATGACTGCGGCACAAATAACATCATGGAATAATGAAAGTCAGCAAGGCGACCTTTCAAATAATAGTAATATAATGAATTTGCAAAATTCTATGAGGTCAGCTTTTTCAGATATGGTTTCTGGAAGTGGGCTTACTATGGCAGATCTTGGATTATCAACATCAAATACTACTGATGCAACTCAAGCTGGAGTACTTACCCTTAATGTTTCCACATTAACAGCGGCGTTAAAGAGTAATCCAAACGCTGTAATCAATCAGTTTACTCAAGCATCTGCTAGTTATCCCAATGGGCCTACAGCCACACTTGGTACTGCTGACTATAGTACTCAGGCTCAAACAAAATATAATGAAGAAGGAATTTTTCAAAGATTAAGTGACATAGTTACTCAATATGCAAGTGTCATTCCTGTGGGAACAAGTGGTAGCAGCAGGGGATTACTTGTAAATGAAGCTGGGCTTGCAACTGATCCAACTGATACTAGTACTATTGGCCAATCACTAACAGATGAGGCAACTGCAGTAACTAATTTTAAAACTCAAATTACTACTGACAAAACAAATTATACTACACAGTATACTGCACTGCAGGCAGCACTTTCTAAAATGAGCACTGAGGGCAGTGAAATTACATCAATGTTAGGGAGTAGTTCTTCTAGTTAAATATTTTTGAATTATGTTTTTTATTTAGGCGATGAAAATACTTGAAATGGAGGTGGTGTTTAGGTGAAGGAGACTGAAATTTTAGTTTCTGAATTTAGAGAAAAGACAGAAAAAATGTTGGAGTCCATAAAACAGGAAGATTATGATAAACTAAACCAATTGATAGACGAAAGACATAAAATTATAGATATATTTAAAGAAAATCCTGATTACTATGATAGAAACAAAATTAAGGAAGAGTTTAAAGTTAAAGATATTTTTGAACTAAATAAAGAGGTTATTAAATTAACTAAGGAAAAATTTCTATTTGTAAAAGAAAAATTACAGTGGATAAATTCAATTATGAGGATTAAGAATAAGTATAATCCAGGGTTTTCAGGGAATTCACTTTTTTTCAACAAAAAGTTTATTAAAAGTGTAAAGTATAAAGTATTAGGAACGATATATATAATATAAGATTGTAAGGCTGAGTGGCCATGAGGTCTTACAGTTTATATTATTAATTCTTGGGAAAGGATTCCCAAGCAAAATTCAAGGAGGAATTTATTATGATAATCAATCACAATTTACCAGGAATGAACGCTCTTAGTTCTTTAAACACAAATTCAGCTAGCGAAAGTGCTTCAATGGAAAAATTAAGCTCAGGTTCAAAGATCAATAAGGCAGCAGATGATGCAGCTGGTCTTTCAATATCACAACAAATGCAAGCACAAATCAATGGTCTTACTCAAGCTACTAGTAATTCACAAGATGGTGTATCATTACTGCAAACAGCTGAAGGTGGATTGAGTACAACTCAAACAATACTTCAAAGAATGAACACACTTGCAACTGAAGCAGCAAATGATACTAATGTAACACTTGATAGAAGTTCAATATCATCAGAACTTACAACACTTACAAATCAAATAGATAATATTTCAAAGGAAACAAATTTTAATGGAGTTAATCTATTGGCATCTACTAATACTTTAAGCTTTCAAGTAGGGTCAACTAGTAATGCTTATGATACACTTGGTATTAATTTAGGAAGCATTGAAGCTAATTCAACAACTTTATCTATTTCTGGTATATCTGTTAGTAGTAATAGTTTTGCTACTGCTGCAATGGCTTCTATACAAGCTGCAATAGACACAGTGTCAGCTTCAAGATCATATATTGGAGCTGTACAAAATCAATTGACATATACATCAAGTAATATTGCAACAGAAAACCAGAACTTGACAACAGCAAGTGCAAATATTACTGATGTTGATATGGCTTCTGAAATGATGAATTACTCTAAAGAGAGCGTTCTTGCACAAGCTGCTCAATCAATGTTATCACAGGCTAATCAAAATCCACAACAGGTTCTTAAATTATTACAATAAAATTAGAACAAAAAAGTCTTTCGCTTTATGCGAAAGACTTTTTTAATATATAAACTAAAGAAAAATGATATTTTGTCGATAAATAAAGTAAAGACCAACATGGAGGAACACTATGAAAATTAGTTTATGCATGATTGTTAAAAATGAAGAAAAATATATAAAAATGTGCCTTGAAAACGCAATGAAACTGGCAGATGAGGCAATAGTTGTAGACACTGGTTCAACAGATAGAACAAAAGTAATAATTGAAGAATTTGATAGTAATATAAAAATTATAGATTCTAAATGGGAAGATGATTTTTCAAAGGCAAGAAATATATCCATTGAACATGCCACTGGAGATTGGTTACTTATTATTGACGCAGATGAAAAATTATTGTGTGACCCAAAGAAAGTTAGAGAAAAACTTGAAAATGCAGATTCAGATGGTTACAAAATACCGCTGTATAATATTTCAAGTGCAAGTACGGTAATATATTCGGCAGTATATTGTAAATTATTTAGAAATAATAAAGGGTATAAATATAAAGGAAGCATTCATGAAAATATAAACGTTCCAAATATGGAAAAAGACAATTACATTATAGAAGAAAAAATTTGTAAAGTTATTCATTATGGATATTTATATTCTGTAGTAAAGGAAAGAGGTAAGTCTGATAGAAATTTAAAAATATTAAAAAAACAATTAAAAGAAAACCAAAATGACCCGTATATTTATTATAATATAGGTGCATGTTATGAAGCTGCTGGGGATAATGAAAAAGCACTTGAATATTATTTTGAATGTAATAAGGTTGCAAGTAAAAAAAGCCTTACAAGAATAACATTATATGAAATTGATATGTCTAAAAGAATAGCTGAATGCCTTGTGAAACTTGGGAAGTATTCTGAATGTATAGAAATGATTGATAATCTGTTAAGTGACACTGCATATGAGGGGTTTGTTGACCTGGAATATATACAAGGGTTTTGTTATTACTTAGAAAAAGATTATAAAACGGCGATTTTATGTTTCGAAAAATGTATTGAAATGGGAGAAACAAAAAAGTTTATTTCAGTGTTAGGTATGGGAAGCTTTAAGGCAAAATTTGTGATGGCAAAGTGCTATATTGAATTAAAAGATGAAGAAAATGCAATAAATTCATTTATGGAAAGTGTATTTGATAAAAATAATTTTTTACATGAGGGTACAAAAGATTTTGCTGTATATTTAAAAACTAACAATAGAATCGAAATATTAGATGAACTCATTAAATTGGTTGGTTTAAAGCATCTGTAAAGATTCTATAGGTTTTCAATATTAAGAAAAAACACATAAAATTGCTTATAAATATAAATTTATATACTCTTTTGTCGATAATAAGGGTAGAAGTTAAAATAAAGAAATTTAATGTTTCTTGTACGATTAAATTGTACAAATGACTTGATTAGGTGGTGTTAACATGAAAGTTGTAATCCTTGCAGGAGGATATGGTACAAGAATAAGTGAGGAGTCTCACTTACGTCCAAAGCCAATGATTGAAATAGGAGACAGACCAATTTTATGGCACATAATGAAATATTATTCTTATTATGGTTATAATGAATTCATAATTTGTTTAGGATATAAATCTCATATGGTCAAAGAATATTTTATGGATTATTATCTCTATGCTTCTGATGTAACATTTGATTTTTCTGATAATAATAAAATGATTATACATAATAATGTATCAGAGCCATGGAAGGTAACACTTGTAGATACAGGATTGAACACAATGACAGGTGGAAGGATAAAAAGGATACAGCAATATATAGGAAATGAGACATTTATGTTAACTTATGGTGATGGTGTTTCAGATATAAATATTGATAATCTAGTTAAACTTCATAATTCTAGCAAAAAAATAGCTACTATATCTGCCATTCAGCCAGGAGGGCGTTTTGGTGTGCTTGATATAGATGATAAAGACAATGTAAAAAGATTCACAGAAAAGTCAAAAGAAAATGGTGGTTGGATAAATGGCGGATTTATGGTACTAGAGCCTGAAATATTTGATTTCATTGAAAATGATAGTACCGTATTTGAACTAGAACCATTAAGTCGAGTAGCTAGAGAAGGTCAACTTATTTCATATAAACATTATGGCTTCTGGCAGTGTATGGATACACAGAGAGATAAAGGTGTACTTGAAGATATGTGGCAAAATAATAAAGCCCCATGGAAGGTTTGGAAATAAGGCAAGCTATTTATATCCATATTTATATTTAATTATATAATTGAGCGGAGGTGATTTTGATTTGGAAATATTAAAAAAAATAGCAGAAGAAATTAGTGATAATAGGATCGCGGAAGCTCTTAACCTTGTTGAAGCAAATGCTGTTAATCTTGATGAGTATTCTGAATTTTGGAATATGAAAGGGATAATTTGTTTGAAAACTAAAAATTTTGAAATAGCAATAAATTGTTTGAAAAAGGCCATGGAAATCGATAAATACAATGTTGACGCTGAATATAATCTTGCTTATGCATATGAGATGACAAAGAACTATTATAATGCATTACAAATTTATAATAAAATTTTAAATAGTGTAAAAGATGACGATTTCAAGAAAGAAATATATTCATGTATAGACAAAATATATTTGATATTAGAATCATTTAGTTGTGACATTATAATAAAAAATACAGATAAAAAAAATGCGCCTGAACCTAATGTTAATATCTTTTTAGGTAGAAGTAATATTTTGGAGTCTATTTTGGAAGATGATGCACCTTTAGTAAGTATATTTGTACTGGCTTATAATAATTTAGAAAAATATACTAAAACATGTGTTCAATGTATTCTGAAATATACTAAAGGTATAGACTATGAACTTATTTTAGTAGATAATGGTTCATCAGATGGAACCTTCGAATATTTTAAAACTGTACCTTATGAAAAAAAGAAAATTATAAAAGTAACTAACAATATTGGCGCAGTTTTTGCATCAGAGCAAGCTATTCATGAAAGTCGTGGGAAATATATAGTTACTATACCAAATGATGTATACGTTACGGAAAATTGGCTCTTTAACATGCTGAAATGTATAAATTCAGATGAAAAAATAGGAATGGTAAACCCTGTATGTGATTATGTAACTAATTTACAATCAGTTGATCTAGGATACCAAAATTTTGATGATATGCAGTTAAAAGCTTCTAAATTCAATGTATCAAATCCAAAAAAATGGGAAGAAAGATTAAGGTTAATTACCTTAGGAACTATGTATAAAAGAGAGTGCTTAGACACAATAGGATTTATTGATTATGGTTTTTTTCACGATTTTGGTGATGATGATATAACATTTAGAATAAGACACGCAGGGTATAAAGCAATTCTGTGTAAGGATGTATTTGTTTCTCATGCTGGAAAAATCACAGATAAGGGGGCAGATTTGTCGCGAAAATCAATAGAAAAAGGAAAAAAGGTATTTGCGGATAAATATTATGGTATCGATGCTTGGGATGATGTTAATAATTTTGAGTCTAACATGATGGGTCTTATAAAAATTGAATCAGATAAAAAGAAATATAATGTTTTGGGAATAGATGTATTGTGTGGAACACCGTTATTGCAAGCTAAGAATAGGCTTAGAAGCAAGGGCATTTTTAATACAAACTTATCAGCTTTCACCACGCAGGCTAAGTATTGGTTGGATTTAAGTACTATATGTAATAATGAAGTTAAATGTGACCGTATTGAATTCATAGCGGAACATTTTGAACCAAAAGTTTTTGATTATATTATTTTAGGCACACCAATAAATTTATACGAGGGTCCATACAAAGTTTTGGATAATATGCTTGATTTATTGATAGATGATGGAAGCTTATTAATGAAAGTTAGAAACAATTATGGTTTTAGAAATTTTTGTATTCTATAGGTCAATATGTCAACCTAGATGAAGACATAATAAGTTATGTTGATATAAATAAGCTGAATGTTTACTTAGAAAATAAAGGTTGGTATATGGAAAAAATAATAGGGGAGCCACATGAGATGAATGATATTAATAAGAAATTTATAATGGACAAGTTAATTAAGATGAATGGTGATAGCAATGCTCAACAAATATTTAATTCATTATTAATCAAAGATTACATAATAAGGGTAGGTAAAATATAGAAAATAATAAATAGAAAAGAGGAAGTTCTAAAATGAGTAATAAAAAAACAATAGAGGAATTGTTGGAAAAATTTAAAAAAGGAACATTGGAAGTAAGTGAAGATAAATTAGGAAATCTAACATCTAAACAAATAATGCTTTATGGTGCAGGTAATATTGGTAAAAGACTTTATAAAAATTTAAAAGAGAATAAAATAAATGTAGTTTGTTTTATTGACAGAAATATAAGTATTGATTATTCTAAGTATGAAATTCCTGTATATCATCCTGAAAGTGAAATGTTAAAGAAATATAAAAAAAGTGGATATGTAATTTTATCAGGTCTATTTTCATTTAATATATGTAATGAAATCAAAGAGCAACTCTTAAAGTTTGGGTTTAATAATGTTTTTGCTTTACATGAAGTTAATTTAAGTACAGTTAATAGTGGAGCATTTTATGAGAATCTATTTGATGGTTCATATAATAAAATTGATGTTGTTGGTAAAAATAAATCTAAAATAATAGAGGCTTTTTCACTCTTAGAAACCGAACAAGATGAAGAGTTATACATTGAATATATCAAAGCCCATTTAACTATGGATTTCACTAGATTTAAAGAGCCTAATGATGT
The DNA here is from genome assembly GCA_963725425.1 of uncultured Clostridiaceae bacterium. Classification (GTDB taxonomy): domain Bacteria; phylum Bacillota; class Clostridia; order Clostridiales; family Clostridiaceae; genus Clostridium_I. The sequence continues at coordinate 580,924 of CAVRYJ010000006.1, read as the reverse complement.
TAGTATGCAGTACTTAGCCAATGATATACCTTTAAAAATAGATTACAGTAATTTTATTGATTGTGGTGGCTACGATGGTGACACAATAAGAAACTTTGTATCAAATGGAATTCAAATGAAAAATATAGCAGTATTTGAACCACAAAATGATTTATGTGAAAAAATAGCTGAGTACAGTCGTGAGAATAGTGATAGATTCAATTCGGTAACAATATTTCCTTGTGGTGTAAATTCGAAAACAGAAAAATTTAGATTTTCTGTATCAAGTGATGGACCATCGGCATCAAAAATTGATAATAAAGGATCCGATATTATCCAATGCGTAGCAATTGACGATGTATTACATGGATTTAACCCGACTTTTATTAAAATGGATATAGAAGGAGCGGAAGTTGAAGCATTAAAAGGTGCTAAGAAAACAATTGAGGAAAACCATCCACAATTAGCTATATGTGTGTATCATTCTCTTTCAGATATATGGGAAATACCTCTATTAATAAAAAGTTTTTATAAAGGATATAAATTTTATTTAAGAAACTATAATTTTATGGGATTAGAAACAGTACTATATGCTTTCCCTGAGAGATAGGAAGGGTTCATATGATAAAAGTAGTTCATATTACAGCTCATCTAGGTGGTGGAGTAGGTAAAATTTTATCAAGCGTAGCAATTCATTCAAAAGGTGATTATGAGTATGAACATATAATTATAACTTTAGAGGCTACGAAGACTATTCAATTTGAAGAAATGTGTAAGAAAAATTGGATTAAAGTTTTTTTAGCTAAAGAATGTGATGTGAATAATATTTTAGTAAATGCTGATATAGTTCAAGTTGATTGGTGGCATCACCCATTAATGTCCCAGTTCATGATGAAATATTTAGGAAAAATATCATGTAGACTATTAGTGTGGAGTCATGTTTCTGGTTGCTCTTATCCAAATATACCTTACGAATTTGTATCATTTCCAGATGCTTTCGTGTTTACTACACCTTATTCCTATGAAAATACTTTTTGGACTGATCAGCAGCGTGAGCAGATAATTAATAAGAGTGATGTAGTAGTAAGTTCTGGATTAGATTTTCATGAGATTATAGAAAAAAAAATCCATACGGGTTTTAACGTTGGGTATATCGGTTTCTTGAGCTACAATAAAACTAATCCGAAATTTGTTCAATACTGCGAAAGTGCAAGTGATATAACCAATATAAAGTTTGATGTTGTAGGGGATTTATCTTATGGAGAACAGCTTATTAAAGATGTAAATAACTCAAAATTGATTAGAGATAAACTTTTGTTTTCAGGTTATTCCTTGAATGTTTTAGAAAATTTATCAGAGTTTGATGTGTTTGGGTATCCTCTAAACCCAAATCATTATGGGACAGCTGAGAATGTTTTATTGGAAGCAATGGGAGCAGGCGTTGTTCCTATTGTGTTAAATCAATGTACAGAAAAATATCTTGTACAAAACATGCAAACCGGGCTAGTGGTGAATAGTATTTCTGAATATGGAGATGCCTTAAGATGGTTGTATCAGAATCCTATTCTGCGTGGTAAACTTGGGAACAATGCGTCTAACTATGTTATCAAAGAGTATTATATAAAATCTACCATTAAGAAATTAAATGTAGTATATGAAAGAGTTTTGAAAGTTGATAAAAAAATTCATAATCCTAATCCTTTTTTAGGAGCAACTGCATATGATTGGTTTTCATCTTGTTATGTAGGTGATGAAAATCACATAACTGGTAATGCTTTTGCTGAAACTAAAGGTTCCGCAAAACATTATTTCAAATATTTTAAAGAAGATAAAAAATTAAGAGAGGTTGTTGAAAAAAATGAAAGCAGAATTAAAGCCAAATTATGATTCCAATAGAAAAAAACTAGCAGATATAATTCCACTTTCACATCCATTTACTGTATATATAGAACAAACAAGATATTGTAATTTTAAATGTTTTTATTGTATACATTCCACAAGGGACATACCAGGAGGAGAACTTGAAAAATTAGGACATTCAATAAAACATATGGAATTTGATAAGTTCCAAGAAATTATAAAGCAACTAAAACAATTTCCGAAAGGTATAAAGAAAATTGTTTTCTCTGGTTTAGGCGAACCGTTAATGAATCCAAGATTACCAGAAATGGTGAAACTTGCAGTAGATGCAAAAATTGCAGATAGAGTAGAAGTAATTACAAACGCAGTCTTACTTACACCGAAAATGGCTGATAAACTAATTGATGCCGGTATTACGAATATAAATATATCAATACAAGGAATTAATGCTGAGCAATATAAAGATACATGTGGAACAAAAATAGATTTTGAATGTTTGGTAAACAATCTTACATATTTGTATAACAACAAAAAAAATATAAAAATATATATAAAAATTATTGATGCAACCTTAAAAAATAAAGAAGATGAAAAACTTTTCTTTGAAATTTTTGGTAATATAGCAGACAAAATATACATAGAGCATTTAATTGTAATGCAGCAGCAAATGGATGATCTAAAGGGTATAGTTGATGGAACTAAAAATTTTTATAATGAAGAGCTTGATGTGAATAGAAAAGTTTGTGCTCAGTCATTCTATTTTTTACAAATAGGATGTGATTATGATACTTTTCCATGTCCAAATCCGGGACTTGCTAGAAGTTTATCTATGGGTAACATGAAAGATAGTACGTTACTTGAAATCTGGAATGGTAGCAAACGTAAAAAATTTCTTAGCACTATGTTGGAATTAAAAAAAGATAGCATACCCGAGTGTAATAATTGTAAAACCTTTAATGCTATTAATAACCCACTTGAGGACTTAGATAAAGATGCACAAAATTTGATCCATTTGTTTAAATAATTATTGAATAGGAGTGTTTAATTATGACATCACAAATAAAACCCATATATGGTACCGACAGGATAAAATTATCTGAGTCTATTCCTCTTTCTACTCCATTTAGTATGTTTGTTTTTCCTACGACCTATTGTAACTTTAAATGCATTTATTGTGGTCATTCTTTAGATGATGATGCAATGAAAGCAAAATATGATTTTGTACCAGAAAATATGGATATTGAAACATATAAAAAAATTATAGAGCAAATTAAAAAATTTCCAAATAAATTAAAAATGTTATCTCTTACTGGTCAAGGTGAACCACTTATAAATAAAGAAATACCTTTCATGGTAAAATTAGCAAAGGAAGCCAATATAGCAGAGAGAATTGAAATAATAACGAACGCATCCCTTCTAACTAAAGAGATGTCTGATGCTTTAATAGAGGCAGGTCTCGACACATTGAGAGTATCTTTGCAAGGGTTGTCATCAGAAAAATACAAAGAAATCTGTGGGGCAGATGTGGACTTTCAGCAGTTTATGAAAAATATAAAGTATTTTTATGCACATAAAAAATCAACTAATCTTTATGTGAAGATTATGGATGTTTCTCTAGAAGTAAATGATGAAGATAAGTTTTACGAGTTATTTGGTGATTGTACTGATAGAATGTACATTGAGAAAATGCTCCCTGCTTATGAAGGGGTTGATCTTACAAAAGATATGAATGTGGATTATGACCGTTATGGCAGAGAACATAAAAAAAGAAAAGTTTGCCCATTACCATTTTATATGCTTGGCATATTCCCAAATGGTGATGTAGAACCATGTGATACAATTTATAAACCCACAGTGATTGGAAACGTTAATGAAGATAGTCTTGTTAATATGTGGAATGGAGATAGGTTAAGAGAATTTTGGAAAATGCAATTAAAGGGAGAAAGATCTTGTAATATAAGATGTGCAGCATGTTGTGCACCAGATGATGTATCTCACCCAGAAGATGTTTTAGATGGTGATGTTGATAATCTATTAAATTTGTTTTAGATTCTAATTTTAAAATTTATTAGAGGTGGTGAAGAAATTGAAGGCGATTAGAATTGATGGAAAAACCACAGGGGGTACTAGAACTAGGCTTTCACAGGTTATTCCATTATCCACACCATATATAGTACAGATATTTCCAGTATATGCTTGCAATTTTAAATGTAATTATTGTATACATTCTGTACCTGCTAATAAAAGAGGGTATATTTCAGAACAGTCATTTATGGATTATGAACTGTATAAAAAATGTATTGATGATTTATGTGAGTTTCCAGAAAAATTAAAAATGTTAAGGTTTGCGGGGACAGGGGAACCTTTGCTTCATAAGGATATAGCAAAAATGGTGAAATACGCGGCAAAAAAACAAGTTACTGATTCTATAGATATTGTCACAAATGGATCATTGCTGACACACGAACTTTCAAAAGAACTTATAGATGCTGGACTATCAAAACTTAGAGTTTCTATACAAGGAATTAGTGCTAAAAAATATAAGGGTGTTTCAGATGTAAAACTTGATTTTGATAAATTTATAGAAAATCTAACGTATTTTTATAAAATTAAAAATAAAACCAAAATATATATTAAGATTATTGATTGTGCATTAGAAAAAAATGAAGAACAAAAATTCTTGAATATTTTCGGTGATATTTGTGATGAGATAGCTATAGAACATTTATTGCCAGCTGTTACACAAATTGATTATTCACTTATTTCAAAAGGTAATAAAAATGATCTGACACAAAATGGATTAGCGATTAATAATGTTGAGGTTTGTCCCCAACCTTTTTATCTTATGCAAATAAACCCAGAAGGAAATGTTGTTCCTTGCTGTGCAATGGAAACAACATATGTTTTGGGTAATTGTAATTCGGAAAGTTTAGTTGATATTTGGAAGGGAAAAAAATATTTAAACTTTAGAAAGACACATCTTCTTAAACAAAAAGAAGTCTATTCTGTTTGTAGGGATTGTAAGCAATATAAATATGCTATGTTCACTGAGGATATACTAGATAATGATGCTAAAAGACTTTTAAAATTTTTCAAATAAGGAAGGATGATATTTATGAAAGCTACAAGAATTGATGGCCAAGCAGTTAATGGAAATAGGACCATTTTAGCAGAAGTACTACCATTAGACACACCGTATTCCATAACTTTTTTCCCAATATATGCATGCAATTTTAAGTGTAATTATTGTTTGCACGCATTGAATAAAGAAGATAGAGGCCATATTTCAGATGTTGTTTCTATGAATTTTGAACTTTATAAAAAATGTATAGATGATATAGCAACTTTTCCAAGAAAAGTAAAGGCTATTCATTTTGCCGGACTAGGTGAACCTTTGCTTCACAAGGACATTGCAAAGATGGTTGCCTATGCTGTTGAAAAAGAAGTAGCAAACGTTGTGGACATAGTAACAAATGGAGCATTGCTTACACCACAGCTTTCAGGAGAGTTAATAAATGCAGGGTTATCAACTCTTAGAATCTCTACCCAAGGGACAGATGCTCAAAAGTACAAACAAATATCAGATGCCGATATTGATTTTCAAGAATTTATAAAAAACATAGAGTATTTTTACAAAAACAGAGGAAATACGCATATGTACATTAAAATAATTGATATTGCCCTGGATAAAGGCGAAGAAGAAAAATTTTTTAATACATTTGGAGATATTTGCGATAGTATAGCAATAGAACATTTATGTCCGCTTGTAGGAGATATAGATTATAAAAACATCAATGATGACAAAGAATTTAAACTTACAATGAATGGAAACAATGCAACAGATTCAGAGGTTTGCCCTCAACCATTTTATTCCATGCAAATTTATCCTGATGGAAAGTACATACCGTGTTGTACTGCTGAAGAGCCTATAGTGGTTGGAGATTGTACCAATAAATCAGTTTTGGAAATTTGGAATAGCAAAGAATTAAACTCATTTAGAAAACTTCATCTTTCAAAAAAGAAAATTAATAACATAATATGTGCAAAATGTCAACGATACAAGTATACTATGTTTGCAGAAGAAATTTTAGATAATTATGCAGAAAGATTGTTAAAGTTATTTTAGTTGTAGGTAAGTTTCAATTTCAAATTTGTTTAGTAAGTAGTAAAATATTGGTTCCAGTTATATAAACAATAGCAAATCAGAAAAAAATCTACGAACGGACAAGGTTGTGAGTATGTGTATAAAGTAGTAAAAACCAAAGTAGAAGGATGCATAGAACTTATTCCCAAAATATTTGAAGATAAAAGAGGTATCTCTGTAAAACCTTATCATAAATCCTCATTTGAAAAACTAGGAATACATGAACAATTTCGAGAGGATTTGATGGTTACATCTAAAAAAGGAGTTATAAGGGGTTTGCATTTTCAGAATGCACCATTTGAACAATCTAAATTAGTATATTGCATAAAGGGAAAAGTACAAGATATAGTATTAGACATACGAAAATCATCTCCGACTTATGGTAAATTTCAGATAATAGAACTTTCATCACAAAAGATGAAATGCATTATATATTCCGAAAGGGTTTGCTCATGGATATTTGACCTTAGAGGATCAATCAATTCTAATGTATAAGATGTCAAGTGAATATAAGCCAGAGTCTGAGAGTGGTATAAGATGGGATTCTGTTGGTATACGTTGGGATTCAGATAAGGTTATAGTATCAGAAAGAGATAGTAACTTTATAGGGTTCAATGAATTTAATATGACTGATTCTCAAAAGGGGTGATTTAATATTAAAAGTGTATTAATAACAGGTGCTAGTGGTTACTTAGGTTCAAAGCTTACAGAATATTTTGTATCAAGAAATATTGAAGTACATATAATTGTTAGAGTTAATTCTAATTTGAATTTACTGGAAGATATAATGGATAATATAAACATTCATGTGTTCAGTGGTGACACAATTCAATTAGTAGATTTAATTAGTCAAATAAACCCTGACACCATATTTCATCTGGCGGCATTGTTTATTTCAGAACATAAATCTGATGACATAAAATCACTAGTTGAAAGTAATATATTTTTGGAGCACAACTTTTAGAAGCTGCATGTAAAGCCGGTGTAAAATATTTTATTAACACGGGAACACATTGGCAAAATTATGACAGTCCAGAGTTTTGTCCAGCAAATTTATATGCGGCAACAAAAGAGGCATTTGAAAGCATAGCAAGTTACTACACCTCGGCTTTTGATATCAGGTTTGTTACATTAAAGCTTTTAGATACTTATGGTCCATTCGATCCACGAAAAAAGGTTATATCTATTTTAAAGAGTGCAGCTATAAGTGGTGAAGAAATCAAAATGTCTGGTGGTAAGCAACAACTCGGTTTTTTGTATATTGATGATGTAATAAAAGCTTTTTTACGTGCTGCACAATATGCCCATAAAATGCCTCCACATACTGAAAAAAATTTTATGGCTTCTCCAAAGGAAATATATAGCCTTAAAGAAACATCTACAATTTTTGAAAAGGCTTTTGAGTGCAAGTTGAATATCGACTTCGGTAAACAACCGTATAGAGATAGGGAAGTTATGAATATTTGTTGCACTGATGAAAATGTTCTTTCACATGTTGATACTATTGATCTATATAATGGGTTGAGGAAAGTTTTTATAGCGGAGAGTGGAACGGCTAGTAGAGTAAAATCATGAAATGCGGGAGACTAATACTATGAGTAGTATTATTAATAACATATACAAAGGAAAAACAGTCCTAATTACAGGTCATACTGGTTTCAAAGGTTCTTGGCTTTCCATTTGGCTAAAACAACTTGGAGCTAATGTAATAGGTTATTCACATGATCCCTATACTGAAAATGACAATTTTAATGCTTGTAAACTTTCAGATAAGCTTATAGATATTCGTGGAGACATAAGGGATTCAGAAAATTTACAGCTTGTATTTAAAAAGTACAAGCCAGAATTTGTGTTTCATCTTGCAGCACAGCCAATTGTAAGAAAGTCCTATGAAAACCCCAAAGAAACCTATGAGACAAATGTAATGGGGACTCTTAATGTGCTTGAAGCTATTAGAAATTGTGAAGCCACTAAAGTAGGAATAATGGTCACTACTGATAAATGTTATGAAAATAAAGAACAGCTTATTGGATATAAGGAAACAGACCCTATGGGTGGGTATGATCCATATAGTTCTAGTAAAGGTTGTGCGGAGCTTTTAATTGCATCTTATAGAAACTCTTTCTTTAGTATAAATGATTATTCAAAGCATGGCAAAGTCATAGCATCTGTTAGAGCAGGCAATGTAATTGGAGGAGGAGATTGGTCTAGCGATAGGATAATACCTGATTGCATTAGAGCAATTGAAAATTCAAGTAAAATAAAGCTTAGAAATCCTCATGCAGTTAGACCATGGCAATTTGTTTTAGAGCCACTTAGTGGATATATTAAACTTGCTTCAAAATTATATTTTGAAGCTGAAAAATACTCTGGTGCTTGGAACTTTGGACCTAATATGTCTTTGAATGCTGAAGTAAAAGACATTGTAAATATGCTTATTAAATGCTATGACAAAGGTCAATGGATAGATGATTCCGATGAAGATCAACCACATGAAGCTAATTTTTTAATGCTGGATTGTACAAAGGCAAAGGAAAAATTAAATTGGGAGCAAGCACTGAATTTACAGCAAACTATAGATATGACTGTTAGTTGGTATAAGAATTACCAAAAAATCAGCATGTACGAATTTTGTTTGGATCAGATTAATGAATATACTAAAAAGCAAAAAGCTATGGCATTGGAGGAATAAATAAATGAAAGACGAAAGTTATTACAGAGAGCAAATTAGAAAATATGTTTTTGAAATTTATAAGATTAGAAAAGAAAAGGAAAACTTTATACCTGGTGAAACAGTAATACCTTTCGCTGGAAGAATTTATGATGAAAAGGAGATAACATCTCTAGTGGATTCGTCCCTAGACTTTTGGCTCACAGCAGGAGAATATGCTAATAAGTTTGAAAAGGCCTTTGCAGAGTTTTGGGGAATTAAGCATTGTTCTCTTGTAAACTCAGGTTCTTCAGCTAACCTTTTAGCCTTAACTGCGTTAACTTCGCCAAAGCTAGGAGATAAAAGGCTTAAAAAGGGTGATGAGGTAATAACCGTTGCAGCAGGTTTTCCAACTACAATAAATCCTATAATTCAAAATGGTCTTGTACCAGTATTTGTTGATGTAGAATTAGGTACATATAATATAGATACAAAAATTTAGTAAAAGCAGTATCTACAAAAACTAGAGCTATAATGTTAGCTCATACTTTGGGAAATTCCTTTAATTTAGATGCTATCATGGAACTTGTACATAAATATGATTTATATCTAATTGAAGACTGTTGTGATGCAGTGGGTGCAGAATACAGAGGGAAAAAAGTCGGAACTTTTGGGGATTTAGCCACTGTGAGTTTTTATCCTGCTCATCATATGACTATGGGTGAAGGTGGAGCAGTACTTACTAATAATCTTGAACTGGAAAAAATAGTTAGGTCTTTTAGAGACTGGGGAAGAGATTGCTATTGTGAACCTGGAATTGATGATACATGCGGTATGAGATTCAAACGTCAAATTGGGGATTTGCCCTATGGTTATGATCATAAATATACATATAGTCATATTGGTTATAATCTTAAGGTTTTAGATTTGCAACCTGCAATAGGCATTGAGCAACTGAAAAAACTTCCTGAGTTTATAGATGCTAGAAATAATAACTTCAGCCTTTTACAAGTAGCATTAAAAAAATACAACAAAGCTTTAATAATTCCAGAAGCCACAGAAAACTCAACTCCATCATGGTTTGGATTTCCACTTACAGTTAGAGAAGATGCTGGTTTTACTAGAAGTGACATTGTAGCATTTTTAGAGGGAAATAAAATAATGACTAGAATGCTATTTGGTGGTAATCTTTTAAGGCAACCAGCATATGCGAATATTCAAAAACGAGTTGTAGGTGAACTTAAGAATACTGATATTATTATGAATAATACATTTTTTATTGGCGTGTATCCTGGAATTGATGAAGAAAAAAGAGATTATATTATTAGTATTTTTGACGTATTTTTTTCAAAGCACTAAAGATAAATTATTTCAGTACGATGATAAAAATAACATGTTATTATGGAGGTATTGGAATGAAAATAGGTGCAAATATACCGTCACTAAATATATATACTACTTATAAAGCGGCTTTAGCTGCACAAAGTAAGGCAATGTCTAGAATATCTTCTGGGCGTAAAGTTAATCAAGCTTCAGATGATCCTTATGGGGATGCCGAGGATACTACTTTCACTATGCAGACTAAAGGGCTTCAAATGGCAAATTCAAATGCACAAGATGGTGTAAATTTATTACAAACTGGTGAAAGTGGTATAAATGGAATCAATACAATGCTAGGAAGAATTCAAACTTTGGCCACTGAAGCTAACAATGGCTCAGAATCTACTGATGATAAAAATAATATTCAACTTGAGGTAAATACTCTTGTTAAAGGAATAAGCAATTTGGCTAGTAGTACCAATATAAACGGAGTAAATCTCATTGCATCTACTTCAGGTGCTAGCCTTAGTACTACGATAGGTGCAAATGGTGAGAGTATTAGTATACCAACATATAATTTTACGGGCAAATCAGGAAGTGCTTTAGGTGATTTAAGTACTATCAATGTTACAACTGCAGGCGGTGCTGCGGCTGCACTAACCACTGTTAGTGCAGGAATGAGTACATTAGATTCGGCACTTAGCAGTTATGGCGCAATTGAGAATAGATTTACTTCAACTATTAGTAACATAGGAGTTTTAAATAGTGCAGCAGAACAAGGAGATAGTGATGCCGTAGATGCTGACGTTGCAGGTGAAATGCTAAACTATTCTAAATCTAGCATTATTGTTCAAGCAGGAATTGCAATGATGGCACAAACTAATAAAATTCCACAAAATACATTAAGTATATTAAGTAATATAAAATGATTATGATTTCATTATGTATGATAGTAAAAAATGAAGAAATCAATTTATCAAAGTGCTTAGCTATCATTAAGGATAAGATAGATGAAATAATAATAGTTGATACTGGTTCTACGGACAAAACAAAAGAAATAGCAAAAAACTACACTAATAGAGTTTTTGATTTTGCATGGTGTGATGATTTTGCAATGGCGAGAAATTTTTCTATAAGTATGGCAGAAAACGATTGGATTCTAGTACTTGACGCAGATGAGGTAGTCAATTTTTTTAATAAAAAAACTGTGAATAAATTAATAGCTACAAATGAGAAAGTAGTAGGAAGAATAAAAATAATTAATACTTTTGAAAATAAAGATGGTAAAAAAAGACTTCCTGAAAGAGTGAGAAGATTTTTCAATAGAAAATATTTTAAATATGAAGGTATAATCCATGAGCAAATTGTTGGAATAAAAGGGGAGCCATATGATACTTTAGATTTAGAAATAGTAGCTGATCATATAGGCTATGAAAATGAAGTGCTAAATAGAACAAATAAAATTGATAGGAACAAAAATTTATTACAAAAAGCTATTTTAGCAAAAAATAATGATTCATATTTATATTTTCAGCTCGGTAAAACTTTTTTTATGGAAAAAAATTATGTAGAAGCAAAAGTGAATTTTGAAACTGCAATAAAGCTTGGAGTTCAAACAAAATATGAATTTGTTCAAGACTTAATCGAAAGCTATGGATATACTTTAATTAACTTAAAAAAATATGATAAAGCTTTGGTATTGAAAAAATATGAAGAAGCATATAAGAATAGACCTGACTTTAATTTTGTTATGGGACTTATCTATATGAATAATGCAATGTTTCAAGATGCTGTATCAAAGTTTCTTCAGTGTCAAAACAATAGACAGTGCAATGTAGAAGGGGTAAATTCATATCTTGCTAATTATAACATTGGTGTAATTTATGAATGCTTAGGTATGACTAATGAAGCAGAAAAGTATTATAGAAAATGTGGAAACTATGAATTAGCCTTAAATAGGCTTAGGGTCATAAAATAAGGTCATAAGAATATGTAGCGAGACGGAAGTCTCGCTTTTATTTGCATTCTTCAAGTATAGAAGTTTATTGCTAAAATGTGGGATAGTGTAAAGTGAGCTATGAAAAAAGAGTAAAAATAAAATGCAGATAAAATTATGTTATTAAATCATAAAACAGCATCATATATCAGTAAAATTTTAGTTTTGAACATGACGAAAAGACATTTTTTATAATATAAAAAAATGTAATTGAGGTTTCTATATTGAGTTTTTACCAAAATTAAGTTTTTTGCATATTCAATATAGTCTGCTGACCAAGATAAATAAGAAGTTGCCATTTTGCAGGCATATTATCTGCGTTTTTTAAAGCGTCTAACTCATTCAATGGTTTCCAGTAGTTATAAGGATGTGGTCGTAAAAAATTGTAATATGCGACCCAAAGGGATACGCCGTATAGAGCACCATTTTCACTTCCATAGCCACAAGTAACTCGGTAAGATGATTTGAATGTGCGGTTAAGCCTTTCAACTATCTGCTTTACCCAGCGATATTTAGTTGTAACAGCATCATCATTGCTTAGTCCTATGACCTGAGTAACATCAAAGTCCCAGCCTTTTTCTAGTTTACATTGTTGGCTGGCAAGTGGATATGCACTATAACCATCTGCGATGAATTTAAGAGCTTTGCCAGGGAATACTTTAAACTTTTCAAAAGCCATACGCATTGTGAGGATACAAGGGCCTACGGCACGAGTATCTGATACCTGGTAACCTAGAATGGATTTTTTACATGTGTCCATGATAATCCAAACGTAATGTTTTATGCCTTTCATCTTGATATAAGTTTCATCAGCAGAAAGTATATTTGCAGGTTTATAGTCAAAGGTATCTGTAAAAGGTTTGATAACTGCTGCGGCAGTCATAGCATAGTTAGCAACCATTGTATGTGAGATCTTAATACCGTGTATTTCTTTTAAGGCGTGAGCCGTTTGTCTAGTTGATAGTTTAAGATTAACGTGATAAGTAAGGCATAAACCCATGATGTGGGCATTGAACCTCTTGTACTTGAAATTAACAGCATTTTTGGGAAGTTCATGTAAGTCCATCTTAAAAAAATCTATGGTGAATTCACGATAGATGTAATGAAGCTTGTACTTATGTTTATCAGCAAGATTTAATCCTTTAGGAAGTTTACGGAGATTGCTGAGATAGTACGAACACTTCGCGTTTATACATTTGTGTATTCTAAAATGCTTACGATCTTTTGTAGGAACAAGGATATTTCCGCAGTAAGGACAACGTAAAGCTATAGGTCGGTTATAGATGTTAATATCACTAAAACGTTCACCACAAACCTTGCATAAACATTGACCTTTGGAACCGTTGTTTTTATAAAGATATTGGTGCGTAGCGCCACAACGAGGACACACAGTAGTTTCAGATACAACAGATTTTTTAGATCTTCGGTTGACAGGCTTAATGCTTTTACCGTATCGGTGCTTATAATAACCTAAAAGTAGCTGGTAATCTACAGGTTCTGGATTAAAGATTTTTGGAAGCTTATCAACCTTGAACTTTTGATATTCGGGGCTATGTGAATCATCAAAACCCCATTGTTTAAGAGGAATATATTTGGCAATTAACAAAAGTAATTTAGAAATTTCTTTCAAAAGGTATTGATTATATAAAAATAAATAAGTTATAATTGAATCCAAGACAATGACATCCTTTCATGTTCATTTTTGTTTGGTGAGATATTCAATTATAACATGAAATTAGGGGGTCATTGTTTTTTGCGTTGAAAAAACTCTGCAACCCTTGATATATAAAGAAAAAATCAAAGAAGTAGTGTAAATAAATTTACACTACCAAATGTGGTAGGGGAGAAATAAATATGAAATGTAAGGTATCTGTAATTGTTCCAGTTTATAATGCAGCAAAATATTTAGAAGAAATGATAGCTTCATTATATGTACAAACATTGAAAGAAATAGAGTTTATTTTTGTTGACGATTGTTCAACTGACAATAGCTTAGAAATATTATATAAGTTTGAGAAAAAGGATACAGATAGAGTAATTATTATTAAATCAGATGAAAACCATGGTCCTGGAGGAGCAAGAAATATTGGTTTGCAATATGCATCAGGAGAATATATAGCATTTGCTGATAGCGATGATTACATTAAACCAGAAATGTATGAGTTGTTGTATAAAAAAGCAATGGAAGACGATTATGATCTAGTTGAATGTGGATATTTCAGTGAACGGAAAAATAAGGACATGATGCTTTGGGATAAAAGAATGGAGGGAGAAGTATCCTTTGATAATAGAGTTAGAATGTTTATAGTATGTGGCTTTATAGTGACCAAATTATATAAGCGAAACACTATTATTAATTCTCAAATAGAGTTTATTGATAAAATACAGTATGAAGATGTTGATTTTTTAAATAGATTATATTGTCGAATACAGAGAGTTGGGATAGTAGATAAAACGCTATACTATTATCGTGATAATCCAGAGTCATTTTCTAATAAAGGAAATAAACTGGACTATTTTAACATAAACAATACGTTTTGTAGAAAATATTTAAATAACATGAAAAAAGAAAAAATTTACAATATATTAAAACCCGTTATTGAATACGTAATTATGGGAATCTGGTTTGATATGTTTAAGACATATGTGACTAAAAGTTATAAAATTGAAACAAATTCTCTACAGGTAATAGATAAAGAAATAAAGCAGTATATTCCAGATTATGGTGAAAACATTTTTTTTGTTGAACAAGCAAAACATGATATGGTAAAAGAGGCATTTTTAGTAAATACACATGATTCTAAAAAAGCCATTGTTATACTAGAAAAAAATAGATACTTACAATAAAAAAGAAAGCTACTATTAATTTGGCATGATATATAATGGTATATAGGTTGATAAGAATAAAATTGTTTCACAAGTTTATTGCTATAGATAAAGTAAATAGGAATATAAACTTATGAATATGTAGTAATATCCATAAGTTTTGAAGGTATTGGAGATTTAGTTTTTGAAAATGAGCACAGTTTTATAACGTCATTTATGGAAATAGTAGTAGATAGCTTATTTTTTAAGCATGAAGATTTAGCTGAATATGTAGATTCAGAAAAGGGGAAAATAAAATCTTTTGCTGAATTGTCCAGATTTATAACTAAATTTATAGTGAAATGGAATAAAAGAGTAATTTTAATGATAGATGAAGTGGATAAAAGTAGTAATAATCAATTGTTTTTAAGCTTTTTAGGATTTTTGAGGAATAAGTACTTATTGAGAAATGCAGGAAAAAGATAAAACATTTCAAAGTGTAATACTAGCGGGAGTACATGATGTAAAAAGTCTAAAAGCAAAAATACGCCCAGAGGACGAACAGAAATACAACAGTCCTTGGAATATTGCCTCGGATTTTGATGTGGATATGAGTTTTTCAAAAGATGACATAGGAACAATGCTAGATGATTACGTGGATGATAAAGGAGTAGTTTTAGACAAAGAGTATTTTTCACTAAGACTTTATTTTTACACCTCAGGTTATCCATTTCTAGTGAGTAAGATATGTAAAATTATTGGCGAAAAAATAATGACTCAAAATGAACGAAAATGGCATAAAGAATATATGGATAGAGCTGTAAAGAAACTTTTAATGGACAGTAATACCAACTTTGATATTTTGATTAAAAACATAGAAAATAACAGGGAACTGTATGATTTTATAAAACGAATAGTATTAAATGGTGAGGACATTATATATGTAAGAACAGATGAAATAGTTAATCTGGGAACTATGTATGGTATTTTAAAAGAAGAAAATGGAAATTGCAGAATAAATAATAGAATATATGAGCAACTTGTTTACAACCATCTTATAACTATTTAAAAGATTTCCCCTGCCTCTAAGAGAGGGACGAACGTAGGTGGGGGTTATTAACTACTTTCAGTGGGGGAGGTTGATACCCCCATCTGAAACCCTGAGCGTAGCGAATTCACTTAAAACTATAAGAGACGATAATTCTTCATTAATGTCAAAGTATAATTATAGAGCAAATTTTATAAATATAGATGGAACTTTAGACATAAAAAAAGTACTTATAAAATTTCAAGAGTTTATGAAGCATGAGTACTCAAAAAAGAGAAACTTTTCTTGAAGCAGATGGTAGACTTATCTTTCTAGCATTTTTAAGTCCAATAATAAACGGTATAGGTTTTGCATTTAAAGAAGCGCAAGGTGGAGAAGAAAAAAGATTTGATATAGTAATAACTTACGAGAAAAAAATGTACATATTAGAGCTTAAAATATGGTATGGAGAAGAATACAATAATAAAGGATTACTACAACTTGGAGAGTACTTAGAACAATATGGCTTAGATGAAGGGTATCTCCTGACTTTTGATTTTAGAAATAAGAAGAGTTTAGCAGGAACTGTAAATGAAAAATATATTAGTGTAGGTGAGAGGAATAAAAGGGTTTGGGAAGTTTACTGTTAGTTAGTGGAATACTAAAGATTTTAATGTAAAATATTTAGATGGGCTACCATAAAAATAAGAAAGTTAAGAATTGAAAATTGAGAGTTAATGATGTTTTTCTTCACTCTTCTCGCAAAAAATCAACATTAACTTTCAAATTTTCACTCTCAATTTAATTAATTTCTTATAATTTTGAGACGTCTTCTTTTTTTTGTCTAAAATAACATATAATATTTTATAAGTTAGCGGTAACACACAACATTTGTAAAACTATATAGAAAATAATGTAAAAATTTTGCTAAATATAGTGTTTTAATTAGATAATTGTGTGAAATTTAAAAAAAAACAAAAAAGCTTTATTTTATGGAGAAATGAATTATAATTATATATGAATAACAAAAAATTAAACAAAGGTGTTTATTTTTAACACTATGATGAATTGAACATTTCATTGATTATTTGTTCAAATGTAATAAAATGTAAAATATCTCAATAAAATAGCAAATATTAATGAGAACAATTACTGTGTTTTAGTTTTTTTAAAATTTGACATTAAATAAAAGAAAATATTGTATAATTGCAATCCATATTATATAATATTTATTGGATGAACATTTGAATTTAATTAAAATACTAAATTAAACATTTATACGAAAAAGAAAAATACAATTATAATTGTCTAATTAATAAAATAGGAGCTGATTCTATGTCGACAAGTGGTATATCTCAAAATGGATCTACTTATGATTTGATAAAACAGGCATTAAATGCAAGCAGTACAAGAGGAGAAGTTATAGCAAACAATATAGCTAATGTGAACACAGATGATTTTAAAGGCAGTTATGTTACATTTGAAGATACTCTGAATAATACCGCGGATAATATAACCATGAAAAAAGACAATCCCAAACATTTAGATGCTGGAAATGCGTATGGTTCTATTAATGTTGTACAAGATAATAGCACAAGCATGAATAGTGATGGCAATAATGTAGACATCAACTCGGAAATGTCCAATCAAGCAAAAAATACTCTTATGTATGAAGCATTAGCAAATCAAGCAAGTAGTAGAATAACCATGGAAAAATACGCTATAACTGGAGGAGGTAATTGATAAATGAACGCATTTGATTCATTAAACATTAGTGCTAGTGGTCTTTCTGCTGAAAGTCTAAGAATGGATACTATTTCTTCTAATATAGCCAATGTGGATACAACTAGAAGTGACGTACCTGGTCAGCCATACATAAGAAAAATTGCAGTATTTCAAGAGAACTTAGATAAAAGTTTGAATCCTGATACTGGACAAGTTCAAGATGAATTAAAAGGTGTGAAGGCAGTGGGAATTGTAGATGATAAGTCACCCCTACCCCAAGAGTACGATCCTTCGAATCCGGATGCAAATGCTGCTGGATATGTTACCATGCCAAATGTAAATATACTAAATGAAATGGCGGACTTGATATCATCTACTAGGGCATATCAGGCAGATGTAAGTGTAATGGGTGCAGAGAAAACTATGTTTGGCTCAGCATTACAAATTGGAAAATAGGAGTGAAGTTAGTGAATATAAATCAATTTATACCAACTAGTAGTATATTACCAAGTACAAGCAGTGTATCAGCAGATGATGGAAGCAGTAGCCAAACACCTGCAGCGGGAAGCGTTGATTTTGCATCTATATTAAAACAACAGCTTGGAAATGTTAATGATCAGCAAGTAAGTGCTGATAATACTACAACACAGTTTATTCAAGGCAAAGACGTAGACATCCAGCAGGTAATGCTCTCTACTTCAGAAGCTGGAATGTCACTTGATATGGCTGTTCAAGTTAGAAATAAATTGCTTGATGCATATCAGGAATTAAATAAAATCCAAGTATAGTAGGGAGTGCAAAAGATGAATAAGCTCTTAGAGGGTATTAAGAACCTAAAGGATAAATGGCTTGGGCTCAGTAATACGAAAAAAATAGTTTTAACAATATTAGTTATAGCAGTTATAGCAGC
The DNA here is from genome assembly GCA_963725425.1 of uncultured Clostridiaceae bacterium. GTDB lineage: Bacteria > Bacillota > Clostridia > Clostridiales > Clostridiaceae > Clostridium_I. Next base: position 562,508 of record CAVRYJ010000006.1, on the reverse strand, counting down.
GGCAGCAGTGGCTACTACTTCTTTAACAAGTACGAAATATGGAATATTGTTTTCAAAAATGGATTCAACTGATGCATCAACGGTTATAGCTAAATTGAAATCAGATAAAATTGCATATACGGTGGATTCTACTACAAACACAATTTCGGTGCCTGAAGCCAATGTGGATGATCTTAGACTTGAATATGCTCCATTAATTAAGGATGGTAGCACTGGTTTTGAATTATTTGATAGTACTAGTAATCAGCTTGGAATGACGGATCAACAGTTTAATGTGCAATATCAAAGGGCACTAGAAGGGGAAATCGAGAGAACTATAAAAAGTTTCCCTCAGGTGGCTGATGCAAGAGTAGAACTTGTAATGCCAGATGATTCTGTTTTTGTAACAGATTCATCACCTGCTACGGCATCTGTTTTTTTAAAGTTAAATTCTGGTCAAAGTTTATCCACTAGTCAAGTTAAGGCAATTGTTGCTTTGATATCTGGTGCAGTTAAGAACTTGCCTACTAAAAATATCCAAGTTGTTGATGATAATATGAAACTTCTAAGTGCTGGACTTAGTGATAGCACTGGTGACAGTACAGATATTTCTGATACTACAGCAGCTAGAAGCGCAATTGAAGAAAAAGAGGAAACAGAACTTCAGGAAAAGGTATTAAATCAATTGGAACCAATATACGGTACGGATAAGGTCAAAGTTCAGGTACATGCAGATATGAACTTCAATGCGGTGCAGCAAGATTCAACCACGGAACAAAATCCAGTTGTGGTAAGTGAACATGAGACAAACACTGTAACTCCTAATGGAAATGCTGCCACAGGTGGAAGCCCAGTTAGTAATAATAATTCATCAAATCAGATAGTTAATTCAAACTCTACTTCAGCTAGTGGAGCGGCAACAAGTACAGACGTAACTAAAAATTATGATACTTCAAAAACAGAAACTAAAACTGTAACTTCTCCAGGTGACATAAACAGGCTGACGGTATCAGTGGTGGTGGATGGAAAAGTGAGTAATACAACACAAACTTCCATTAATAATATTGTTAGCCAAGCAGTAGGCATAAACCCACAAAGAGGAGATACCGTAAGTATAGAAGGATTAGCATTTGATACAAGTTTGCAACAGGCTGCACAAAAGGCACAAACTGCCATGAATACAGCACAGCAACAGCAGCAAAAGAATGCTCTTATTAGAAATATTATAATTGGATCAGTGATTGGACTTATAGCTATTATCGGACTTATAGTTTTCTTAGTAAAGAGAAGAAAAAATAAAGAAGAAGATGAATATGAAGAAGACGAAGATGGTCTTGATGAACTAATTGGGGACGATATAGATAGGACTAAGCAGATAAAGTATGCGCCTATTGAATTTGAAGGCAATAATGAAAAGTCACATATGGAAAAAGAAATAAGAAACTATGCTACTAGTAAGCCAGAACAGGTTGCTGATGTAGTTAAATCATGGATTTCAGAGGATGAGAGGTGATAGTGCAATGCCTAAAGAAGGAAAATTGAGTGGAGTTCAAAAAGCTGCTATACTGTTCATCACTTTGGGGCCAGAGGCATCAGCAGGAATTATAAAAAAACTTCCAGAGAAGGAGATACAGAAGATAACTTATGAAATAGCCAATATTACTTCTGTAAAACCTGAGCAGAAAAATGAAATTTTCAAGGAATTTATAGAAATGAACAAGGCAAAGGAATATTTAAGCGAAGGAGGACTTGACTACGCAAAGGATTTGCTTTCAAAAGCACTTGGCAGTCAAAGAGCAAAAGAAATATTAGATAAAGTAGTAGAAGCAACAGAACAATACAGACCATTTGCTATTGCAAGGAAGGCAGATGCACATCAACTTTTAAACGTAATAGGAAATGAACATCCTCAAACTATAGCACTAATATTATGCTATTTACAAGCAGATAGGGCTGGACAAATCATGTCATCATTGCCAGAAGATTTACAAAGTGATGTGGCTTATAGAATTGCAACAATGAGTAATACATCACCTATGGTAATAAAGGAAATTGAAAAAGTTTTAAATAGTAAATTATCATCTGTGGTAAGAGCTGATGTAACTGTGCTTGGTGGTGTTGAAAGGATAGTAGATATACTAAACCAAGTTGACAGAACAACTGAGAAAAACATCACTGAGGGACTTGAAAAACAGGATCCTGAGATTGCTGAACAGGTTAAGGAATCTATGTTTGTATTTGAGGATATTATTACCTTGGATGATGTTGCAATTCAAAGAGTTCTTAGAGAAGTCGAAAGTAAGGAATTGGCATTGGCACTTAAAGGCTGTTCTGATGAGGTTGGAGATGCTATTTACAGGAATCAATCAAAGAGAGCTTCAGCCTCATTAAAAGAGGATATAGAATTCCTTGGACCTGTAAGACTTATGGATGTGGAAAAAGCACAGCAAAAAATTGTTGGTGTAATTAGAAGGCTTGACGAATCAGGTGAAATAGTACTTTCAAGAGGTGGAGAAGATGCTATTATCCTCTAGTGTAATTAAAAATACAAAAATAATTCAAAATGGTAATAAAGAAATAATTACAGCTGGGAATATGGAAATAAAAGAGCAGTCTATTTCAGATATAGAGGATATATTGAAGCAAAGTGGTAGTGAAATGTTTCAGGGCGTAGATAGAATCGCAAATACATTTATTGAAAACGCTAAAAGCACTGCAGAAAATTTAAGGAACCAAGCAATAGAAGAATCACAGGATATTGAAAAAAAAGCATTTGAAAAAGGTTTTGAAGAAGGAAAACAAGAGGGATTTAACAAAGCCTACGAGGAAACAGTAACAAAAGGTAAAATTGAAGTTGAAAACTTTAAATCTTTAGCTGAATTAAACGCTTCCAATTTAATGAGTAGTGCTAAATCTCAATATGAGAAATATATTATTGATCAAGAAGAACAAATTAAAAAATTAGCATTTTCCATAGCTGGTCACATTTTAAATAAGATAGTTAAAGATGAAGATGGAATTAATGATATGATTTATTCCGCCGTTGAAAAATCAAAAAATAGTGAACTTATAATTATTAAATGCAATAGGCTACATTATAATTCAGTTACTGAAGCAGCACAACTATGGAAGAAAAAGCTTCCTGTAGCAGGGGAAATAATTATTATTGAAGACAATTGTTTGGACGATGATAAAGCAACTATTGAGAAAAACAATGGAAAAACACAAGTTGGAATCGACATAGGCATGGATAAGATTAAAGAAGAACTTTTGAGAAAATGATTTATAGGAGTTATTATTATGATTTCATTAAATTTTGATACTTTAACTGAAAGAGTAGAAGAGTGTAATACAATGTACAATGAAGGTATGGTTAGTAAAGTAATTGGGCTTACTATAGAAGCTGAAGGAATAAAAGCTTTTGTTGGTGAAGTGTGCAAAATTTATAATGAGAAGAATCTAGTTATAGAATGTGAAGTTGTTGGTTTTAAGGAAAAAAATGTTATTCTTATGCCGCTTGGAGAACTAGTAGGAATATCACCAGGCTGTAAAGTACTTCCTACTGGAAAACAACTTAGCGTTGCATGCTCAGAAAATTTGTTTGGAAAAGTCCTAGATGGTCTTGGAAAGCCTCTAGGTGACGCAAAAATTTCCAAGGAACTATGTACAATATGGATAGTAGTCCACCGGATCCTTTAAAGAGGAGAAGGATTGATAGTGTAATGCCAACAGGAGTAAGAGCAATTGATGGCTTTTTAACTTGTGGAGAAGGTCAAAGAATTGGTATTTTTGCAGGCAGTGGTGTTGGAAAAAGTACTACACTTGGTATGATTGCAAGAGAAGCTAAGGCAGATGTTATTGTTATAGGGCTTATTGGAGAAAGAGGACGAGAAGTACGAGATTTTATTGAAAAAGATCTTGGAGAAGAAGGTATGAAAAAATCCATAGTAGTTTGTGCTACTTCAGATAAACCAGCTTTAGTTAGAATTAAAGGCGCATTTACGGCGACTGCTATAGCAGAGTATTTTAGAGATAAAGGCAAAAAAGTCATTTTAATGATGGACTCTGTTACTAGATTTGCTATGGCACAAAGAGAAGTAGGGCTTGCTATAGGAGAGCCACCAGCCACTAAAGGATATACTCCATCTGTTTTTGCAATGCTACCTAAACTCATGGAAAGATCGGGTATGTCCGATAGAGGATCAATTACAGCCTTTTATACTGTACTTGTTGATGGTGATGATTTCAATGAACCAATTGCAGATGCTGTGAGAGGTATTCTAGATGGTCATATAGTTCTCTCCAGAGATCTTGCTTCAAAAAACCATTATCCGGCCATTGACGTTTTGGCAAGTATAAGTAGGCTTATGTCCGAAGTTGCTGATGATAAGCACAAAAAAGCTGCAGGAGAAGCAAGAGAACTTTTAGCAACTTATAAAAATTCTGAGGATCTGATAAATTTAGGTGCCTATGCAAGAGGAAGCAATAAAAAAATTGATATAGCTATAAATTATCATGAAAACATTGTTAACTATTTAAAGCAGGGAATCGATGAAAAGTCGGATTTTGAGACAAGTGTGGATGCTTTAGAAAAAATGTTTAATTAACATTTTGAAAAGGGGTTAACTTATGAAAAAGTTTGATTTTAAACTTCAAAAACTTTTAGATATAAGAAATAGCAAAGAGGAAGAGAGCAAACTTAAGTTTGGTAAAGCACAAGATGACAAAGTTATTGCAGAAGAAAATCTGGGTAAGTTAAACGAAAGTTATAGTAAATATAGTGAAACTAGAAAGTATGGAAATGTGGTTGAACAGAAAATTACTCAATTTTACTTGAATTCCCTTTCCACTTGTATTGATGAGGCTAATTCAGAACTTGAAAAGAAAAAAATCATATTAGAGGAAAAAAGGCAGGATTTAAAGCAAAAACAGATTGATAGAAAAACTGTTGATATTCTTAAAGACAAGCAAAAGAGCAAATATGTAAAAGAAGTAAATGACATAGAACAAAGAAATAATGATGAGTTTGCTCTATATGGGCACATGAGAAAAGTTATTGAAAGGGGGTGAGATATTGAGTGGAATTAGTGTAGCTAGCAATGTGAAGTTTCTTACAAGTGTAGCTTCAGACACTAATATTGCCAGCAGCAGTAACAGTAGTGTTTCAGGCTCGGATAATAGCACAAACTTTAAGAATATTTTACAGACAAAAACTGAAAATAGTGGGAGTCCAGCTAATACAAATAAAAGTACTGAAAGTTCAACTGCTGCAAGTGAGGGCACGAGTGATAAGCAGCCAGTTGTCATTAAACAGCAAGCTACTACATCAATAAATGATGTTAGTGACAAAACTGATGAAGAAAAACTTCAGGATATAGAAAAAGAAGTGGATGACATCCAAAATGGCACTAAAATTCCAAATAATGATGATGTGGCTTCAATGATTGCAAGTCTACAACAAATGTTAACTTCTCTTTTAAATAATAACAGTGCTACTCAAAGCACATTGGGTACTCAAAGTACCAGCGGTACTTTAGATGCAAATTTAACTTCAAAATTAACTGATTTAAAAAATGATTTAACAAATTATGTTAGCTTGTTATCAACTGATGAAAATGGCAATGATACTCAGGCATTATCAGAGTCCATTTCAAAATTAGGTTTAGGGAAAACAGATTCAACCAATGATATAAGTAGTACACAGACAGCAAGTATACAGATACCAAGTACACAAGCATCGAATGTACAGATACCAAGTACACAGACAGCAAGTGTACAGATACCAAATACACAAGCATCGAATGTACAGATACCAAATATACAGACATCAAGCACACAGGCAGCCCAAATCATACAGACAAGTACGCCAATAAGCACAGATGCCAATAAACTGCTTAGTGACATTAAAAATGAGCTCACTGATTTAATGAAAGATGCGAAGTCCAGTGAAAGCAGCTCTAATTTAACTGTGGTAAGTTCTAAATTAAATTATGTTCAAGACTTATTAAAGGTGACAAGCAAAGCTTTAAACACTGCAAGTTCATTGGGTACTGGTTCATTAACAGATACCAATAAGCTGAATAATGTAACACAGGTAGATTTTAATACACCAGATTCAAGTTCTTTAAGTTCAGATAGTAGTGGTTCCAGTAGTTATTCTAGCAATTACTCAAGTAATGATACTAGTAGTGGGTCAGGTAATACCTTTAGTAATAATTCAAGCAAGGACACTGATTTTTTAAACACGTTGATTGATAATAAAGGTAGTAGCAGTGATAAATATTCAAAGGTTACTAGTATAATGAATCAGCTACTAAATACTAACAATGTTTCAAGTACTTCTGAGATAAAAAGTGAAACACCTGTAGTTAGAAGTTCGAATTTTTCTGAGGATTTAATAACCAGCTTAAAGTATATGGACAGCAATAACATAAAAGACATGACAGTTACAATAGCACCAAAAGAACTTGGTACAGTAATGATAAACATAACTTCCGAAAACGGGGTTATGAAGGCTTCTATTACTGCAACAAACAAGGAGGCGTACAATCTTTTAAACGCCAATGCTGATCAAATAAATAGCAGTTTAAATTCACAAGAAATAAAAGTAAGTAATGTGAATATCAATATTTACAACGGAGATACCACCTATTTTAAAGATAGTTCAAACTCTCAGAACTCAACACAACAGGATCAAAAAAGAGCAAAACCTCAAATTCTGTAAGTAGCATTTCAAATGAAGAACCAGAAGAAACAAACAGTAAATATGAAAATGATAACGTAAATGCTTTAGTATAAGGGGGAAAAATATGAGTACATCAGGAAGTTCAAGTGTATATGTGAATCCTGCAACAAGTGCAACAGCAACAACGGCAGCAGCAACAACAACTACTACTGGAAGCAATTCTCTTGATAAAAACGCTTTTATGAAAATATTAATAGCTGAGGTTTCAAATCAAGATCCTACTGCACAAAATAGTGATCCTACTGAATATGTTAGTCAGTTAGCACAATTTTCATCCTTAGAGCAAATGACTAATTTAAATGACACTATGACTTTAAACGGAGCAGCAAGCCTTATTGGTCAAAACGTTGAAGTAAGTGATACAGATGCCAGCGGTAAAAATATTGAAGGTACAGTTAAGTCAGTATCTCAAAGTGGAGACACTGTATCTTTAAATGTACAAGTAGCTGGAAGTACAGCAACTCAACAGTATAACTACAGTGACCTTATAACTATCAGTCCAGCGTCAACTACATCAACTTCATAAGTGTGAGTAAGGAATATGGGCTATAGAGTAATAAATGGAAAAATAGTTCCAATAGCAGTGGATAAGGAAAATTGTAAACAAAATGTATTTTCTAATACCCACAGTATTGTAATACTTTAGCCTAGACCTGATTTTAGGAAGCTGAGTCTAACTGAAAGATGGATGTTAATTGCAAGGTAAAAATAAATTAAAAGTAAATGGGGGAAAATAAATGTTAGAATCAATGTACTCTGGAATAGCTGGAATGAAAGCAAGTAACGAACAGCTTAATGTAATAAGTAATAACATAGCAAACTCACAAACAACTGCGTTTAACTCTTCAGATGTAACCTTTGAAGATATGTATAATCAAACTGTACAAGCTGCTAGTTCACCAACTTCGAATGTTGGTGGTACAAATGCAAGTCAAGTTGGAACTGGAACGAAAGTTGAATCCATTAATAGAGATATGAGTGCTGGTAGTAACATGACTACGAATAGTGCCCTTGATAATTGTATAAGTGGAAATGGATTTTTCGTTTTAGCTCAAGGGACAACAACTGGTTCAACAGCTGGAACAATATCAGTAGATAGTGCAGGTACTGCTACTGCTGCTGCAGCAGTAAATGGTGTAACTTCAGCCCATGGGGTAAGCACACCATCAAATATTCAACTTAATTATTCAAGAGATGGTTCTTTTTCTTTAGATTCTAATGGTAATATTGTAAATTCAAGCGGAGATAAACTTATGGGGTATGCATTAACTAATACTGCTCCTACTGCAGATTCAACTACTCAAGCTACTGGTGATAGTATAGTTGTTAGTACTACTGATGGTACTCCAAATACAGTTAATTTTGTTGATTCAACTAGTAGTACTTTATATGCTGATGATTCAAGCCTTGTGGCACTAGAAATACCTAGTACTGTTATGGAAGGCACTACAGCAGAAAAAGTATCTAGCTATTCTATTGCTTCAACTGGTATAATTACAGCCACCCTTGCTGATGGTAAGAAGGCAGCAATAGGGCAAATAGCATTGGCATCATTTAGTAACGATGCAGGTTTAAACGCTACAGGTAGCAATATGTATGATGAATCAACAAACTCAGGAACTGCTACTTTGAATACAGGAATTAATACAACTGGTGCGGATAATTCAGGTGCCTATGGTACTATTCTTTCAGATACCCTTCAGGCATCCAATGTTGATTTAGCAACAGAGTTCACTCATATGATAGAGGCAAGTAGAGCTTTTGAAGCCAATGGTAAGATAATTACCACAGGTGATACTATACTTCAAACTATTATAGGACTTAAACAGTAATCTATGGCTTATATGCTAAAGTGTGGATTGATTGTTAAAAATCAACTCTGCACTTTACTTGTAAAAAGAATATATATTATGCCTTGAGAGGGGAATCCATAATTGATAAAACTAACTGGTTTAAACCATAAAGAAGTGATAATTAATTCTTCAATTATCGAAAAAATAGAGGAAGTTCCAGAAACCGTTATAACCCTTCTAAACGGAAACAAGTATTTAGTTGAAGAATCCGTGGATGAGGTTATAGATAAAATAATACAGTTTAAAAAGAAAATAAATAATGCGAATTATAGATGACATAATTCTGTAGCTTTAAATAGGGAGAGATTAACTAATGAGTGAAAAGAAAAAGAAGGAAAAAAAAGGTGGAGTACCTAAAGTAGCTATTATTTTAGTTGTTGTAATTATTCTAATGGGCGCTGCATTTGCAGCTTATATTTTATTTTTTAGTAAAAACACCGGCAAGAAAACTGCAAACACTACAAACACTACAGTTTCAACCTCAAATGTGACATTAGCAACACTTTCACTGGATGAAACCATTATTAACTTAGCAGATACAGATTCACAAAAATACGTAAAAGTAAAGGCGTGTTTTGGATATGATTCTACAAATTCTAAGTTATCCGCTGAGGTCACAAGTACAACTGCTGTTATATCCCCTGTATTGGAGGATACTGTTATAAGTATACTTAGAAGTAAAAAGGCCGCAGATTTATCTGGCACAGGACTAGATAAAGTGAAAAAACAGATTCTAGATGCTGCTAATACATATATGCAAAAAGGACAATTTATCAATGTATATTTTGATGAACTAGTTATTCAATAAAATGGGTCGAGGGTGGTAAACACATGATTAATACGCTGTCCGAAGTGGTAAGACTTATAGTTGCACTTTTAATTATTTTACCTTTAATATATTTAAGTTTGAAATTTGGTGGTAATAAACTCCAAAATGTGCAAAATGGAAATTATATGAAGGTACTTGAAAAAATTTCAGTTTCAAAGGAAAATAGTCTTTTAGTCATAAAAATAGGTGAACAAGGTTATGTATTTTCAAGTACTGGTGATAAGATGGAAATTATTATGAAATTGACTGGGGAACAAATCTCAAAAATAGAGGAATCTAAGAAGATAACTCAATACAAAAATATGAATGAGTTTTTAAGTGACTTTAAGAGTCGAGTGAAGTTTCAAGATAAAAAGAATTTATTAAAATCAATTAAAAATAAACTTAGGATTAAAAAGGAAGATTAGTATGAAAAAGAAGGCCTATATAATATCTGCTTTAGTAGTATTATGTATAATTTTTATGGGACATAGTGTACAGGCAGCAACAGCAAATAGTTTACCTATACCAAAGATAAGCTTGTCTGTGGACAATGCATCTACTCCTACAGACTACGTAAATAACATAAAGATTATTATAATGATGACAGTTTTAACTTTACTTCCATCAATAGTAATTATGACAACAAGCTTTGTTAGAATAGTAGTAGTTTTGGGGTTTTTAAAAAGTGCCATGGGAACACAAAACGCTCCACCTAGTCAAGTTATAATCGGCCTCGCTTTATTTTTAACATTTTTTATTATGACACCAACGGTTACTACTATTAACAATAATGCTGTTCAGCCATATATTAATAATACTATAACTCAAGATCAGGCTATTACAGCAGGAGAGAAACCATTAAAGAATTTTATGCTAAAACAGACTCGTCAAAAGGATTTAATATTGTTTATGACTGAAGCAAAGGATGATCCAAAAACACCAACTGATAAAATACCTATGCATGTAGTAATTCCAGCTTTCATGATAAGTGAGCTTAAAACAGCATTTATAATAGGTTTTTTAATATATATACCTTTTGTTATAATTGATTTTGTAGTGGCCAGTGTTTTGATGTCCATGGGTATGTTTATGGTACCACCTTCTATGATCTCACTACCATTTAAGCTGCTTTTATTCGTTATGGTAGATGGTTGGTATATGATAGTAAAATCACTAATTCTAAGTTTTTCGTGAGGTGAAAGTTTATGACAGAAAACATGCTTATATCCGTATTAAAAGATGCTATTACAACTGGGCTTATGGTAGCTGCTCCATTTTTAATTGTTTCTGTTGTGCTAGGACTTTTTGTAAGTATAATTCAAGCTACAACTCAAATACAGGAACAAACCCTTACCTTCGTTCCAAAACTTTTGGCAATTGCTGCGGTTGGAGTTTTCTTAGGTTCTTGGATACTTAATACTATGATAGGATTTACCGACAGAATATTTGATATGATAACAAATATAACTAGATAGGTGTGATTAGTACAATGATCAGTGTGTCATATTTTTCTGCATTTTTTCTAGTATTTTTGAGAGTAGCAACTTTTTTGCTGCATTGCAAGTATTATTTCCAGCATCACTTCCCAATACTGTTAAAGTTAGCATTTGTGCTGCAATTGCGTTTTTTGTTGTATCTAGTATTGATTACTCAAGTGTTGTAGGTATTAGTAATGGATTACTTTACATGGAAAAATGTGCTTTTGAAGTAATAACAGGCCTTGTACTAGGATACCTAACAAACTTGGTATTTATTTGTGCTAAAATTGCTGGCCAGTTTATCGATATGCAATTAGGCCTTTCAATGATGACCTTATATGACCCAGCTACAGGTACTAATAATACTTTAATTGAAAATCTTTTAGAAATGCTCACTGTTATAAGATTTTTTTGATTGACGGACATCTAGTACTTATAAAAGCACTTATTGACAGCTTTAATGTTATTCACTTAGGTGATTTTGTACTTGGAAGTGGCTCAGCAGCTTATGCTTTAAATGCATTTATCCAATTTTTTCAAATAGCTCTCCGAATGGCAATACCTGTAGTAGTTGTGCTAATAATTACGGATATAGTGCTAGGGCTTGTTTCTAGAACTGTTCCACAACTAAATGTTATGATTTTAGGAATGCCAATTAAAATGCTACTTGGAATGTTTGTATTTATGCTTACTCTTCCAGTGATAATAAGTCTAATGGTTTATGCCTTCGGGATGATACCGGATTTATGGAAGGGATTTTATAATATAATTCCAGCTATAATTATATTTGCAGATGCGGATAAAACAGAAAGTGCTACTCCAAAGAAAAAAGGGGAGGCAAGGAAAAAGGGACAAACCTCAAAAAGTAAAGAAGTACCATTAGCCATCACTCTTATTACATCGGCTTTTATTTTCTTAACTTTAGGGAGTTTTGCATATACAAAAATAAAAAATATGATGATTATATATTTTACAGGATATATGTCGAATCCTAAAGATTTTAATGCTTACACAGCTGGAAAAATATTGATATTTGCAGGAGAAAATATAGGAATTGTATTTTTAATATTTGCAGTACCTATTATGGTTATGGGTATAGCAGCCAATGTATTACAATCAGGTTTTATGCTAACTGGTCAGCCACTTATACCGGATTTTAAAAAATTAAACCCAATTTCAGGATTTAAAAAGATATTTTCGTCAAGGACCGCGGTGGATCTTGTAAAAGATATAGCAGTTGTATCAGTTGTAGGTTATGTAGGATATAGGTTTATAATTGACAATTTCAATGCATTTTTAGGAATTAATACATTAAGCTTTAGCTCAATCCCTGGGGTAGTAAAAGGGTTATTTATGACAATTTTATTTAAAATAGCATTTATTATGGTGATTATAGCTCTATCTGACTATATATATCAAAGATATATGTTTAATAAAGATTTAAAGATGACTAAACAGGAAATCAAAGATGAGTTTAAACAAGATGAAGGCGATCCACAAGTAAAAGCCAAGAGAAAGCAAAAGATGAGAGAAATGTCCACAAGAAGGATGATGGCAAGTGTTCCAGATGCTACAGTAGTTGTGACAAATCCAACCCATATTTCTGTAGCACTAAAATACAGTGAAGGAGAAAATACTGCGCCAGTAGTTGTGGCAAAAGGTGCTGACATAATGGCGCTTAAAATAAAAGAAGTTGCTAAGGAAAATGATATCCCAATAATTGAAGATAAACCATTGGCAAGGCTTATCTATAAGGAAGTTGAAATAGATGAAGAAATACCAATGGAAATGTATCAAGCTGTTGCTGAGGTTTTAGCAGTAGTATTAAAGATGAAAAAGAAGTAAAGGATGAATGCAGATGAATAATGAGAAGAAAAGAAGTTTTAAGATAACAGACAATTTAGACGTAATTGTAGCATTTGGTGTAATGGCAATAGTATTAATGATAATAATACCACTACCAACACCAATGGTAGATTTTCTCATAGTTGTAAATTTGACTATTGCCATGGTTATTATATTAACTTCCTTATTTACCACGGAAGTATTACAGATGTCAGTATTTCCAACATTGCTTCTTATCACTACGTTATTCAGGGTAGGAATAAATATATCTTCTACTAGATTGATCTTAACTCAGGCCAATGCAGGAGAAGTAATTAGTGCGTTTGGTAACTTTGTTATAGGTGGGAATTATGTAGTTGGGATAATAATCTTTTTAATTATAGTAATAGTGCAATTTGTAGTAATTACAAGTGGTTCTGGCAGAGTTGCAGAAGTTGCAGCAAGGTTTACTCTAGACGCTATGCCTGGTAAGCAGATGAGTATCGATGCAGATCTTAATGCAGGGCTAATTGATGATATGCAGGCTAAGGATAGAAGAAAAAAACTCCAAGAAGAATCGGATTTTTATGGATCAATGGATGGTGCTTCAAAGTTTGTTAAGGGAGATGCAATATCTAGTATTATAATAGTTGTGATAAATATGATTGGTGGTATGATAATAGGAGTTGTTCAGCTTAATATGACTGCTACGGTTGCAGCACAAACATATATTAAACTTTCAGTTGGTGATGGGCTTGTAAGTCAGATTCCAGCTCTTTTAATATCCGTATCAACAGGTATTATAGTAACAAGATCAGGAAATAATCAGGATTTTGGTACTCAAGTTGTTGGGCAACTTACGAATTTTCCAAAAGCTTTAGGTATAGCTTCTGGTGTGCTTTTTATAATGGGAGTTATACCAGGATTTCCTACATTGGTATTTCTAATTTTAGCTTTTGCTTGTGCAGTAGGTGCATTTTTGCTAATGAAAGAGGAAAAAAATAAAATCGTACAAAAACAAGAGAGTGAAAATAGTGAAATAGCAGAGCTGGAGAATAAAGAACCGGAGAACGTTATGAGTCTTGTTTCTGTAGAGCCAATGGAAATTGAAATAGGGTATGGATTAATTCCCCTTGCAGACGAATCCTCTGGAGGAGACCTCCTTCAAAGAATAGCATCAGTTAGAAGGCAATGTGCTATTGAGATGGGAATAGTAGTGCAGCCAATAAGAATAAGGGATAATCTTCAGTTAAAGACAAATGAGTATGTTGTTAAGATAAGGGGTACAGTGGTACAAAGAGGTGAACTTATGCCTAGTATGTTATTATCCATGGATTCAACTGGTGAAAATGAAGAAATACAAGGAATTAAAACTATAGAACCAACCTTTGGACTTCCTGCTGTTTGGATAAATAAAGATCAAAGAGAAGAAGCAGAAATTAAAGGATTCACAGTAGTTGATCCAACTACTGTTATGGTTACACATTTAACAGAAACAATAAAATCACATTCTTATGAGCTTTTAGGAAGACAGGAAGTAAAGGGAATAATAGAATCAATGAAAGAAAAATATAGTGCTGTTGTAGAAGAATTAATACCAGATCTTATGACAATTGGTGAGGTACAAAAGATATTGCAGAATTTATTAAAAGAGAAGGTCCCAATTAAAGATATGGTAACTATACTTGAGACACTTGCAGATAATTCTAGAAACACTAAGGATTTAGAACTTTTAACTGAATATGTTAGGATAGCACTTGGAAGGACTATATGTAACCCACTTGTAAGTGAAGATAATAAGTTAATAGTAGCAACTCTTGCACCATCGGTGGAGAATGTTATTGCAAATAATATACAAAAATCAATGCAAGGATCTTTTCCCGCAGTGGATCCGGAAACCACAAAAAAGATTTTGGACGGAATAAAAAATGTTTTAGGTTCAATATATTTTCCGGAAAATCAACCAACAATTTTAGTTTCGCCTAAAATAAGACCCGCGGTTAGAAAACTTTTGGAAATGGTTTTTCCTAATGTTTCAGTATTATCACTTAATGAAATACCTAATGATGTTGAAATAAAAGCTGAAGGAGTTGTTAACATACAATGATAATAAAAAAATATGTAGTTAATAGCATGAATGAGGCTATGACAAGGATTAGGTATGAACTTGGCAATGAAGCTATTATTATAAGCCAAAGAAGGATTAGAAAAAAAGGTATCATGGGTTTCTTTTCAAAAAGAGTTATTGAAGTTACAGCAGCTGTTGACAATGAAAGCAAGGATAATAAAAGTTTTTCAAAACAGGATAGAGGGAAAAAGTTAGATGTAAATGATAGCTTGAAGGCCATTAAAAAAGCTATGACTGTAGAAGCTAATGCATCAGAAAAGACACTTTTGGATACGAGTATTGAAAACGTTAGTAATAATAAATATGATAAAAGTGAGAGTAGCGAAAGTAATCTTATGAATGAAATGGCAGAGATGAAGAGTATCTTAAATACAATGATGCTAACAGGCACAAATGGTAAAAGTGAATTGCAAGAAAAACTTGAAAACTTCGACTTAAATTCAGAGATAATAGAAGAAGTAATAAGTAGAATAAGATTAGATAAGTCTGATTCAGATGAAATAGAAAAAGTTAAAGATGCAATGCGTCAGATGATAAATATAAATAAGCCCAATGATGAACATATAATAGTTTTAGTTGGACCTACTGGTGTTGGAAAAACCACGACAATTGCAAAACTTGCAGGCAGACTTTCATTGATTGAAAAAAAGAAAGTTGGACTTATAACGGTGGATACATATAGGATCGGAGCTATAGAACAGTTAAAAACCTATGCTGATATAATGAATATTCCTTTCAATGTTGTTTTTTCAATAAAGGATATGGAGAAGTCAATAGAAGATATGAGTGAATGTGACATGATTTTAATTGACACCACAGGAAGAAGTAGCAAAAATATTATGCAAATTTCTGAGCTAGGTGCATTTATTCGTAAGACAAATTCCACCAATATACATCTTGTTATGAGTTCAACTACAAAAAATAGTGATATTAAGACAATTGTTCAGGGATACAAAGTTTTGAATTATAATAATGTTATAATAACTAAATTAGATGAGACATCAAACTATGGTTCCATACTCAACATATTAAATTATGCTAAAAAGCCACTAAGTTATGTCACAACGGGTCAGAATGTCCCAGATGACATTAAGTGTTTAAACTCTGATGAAGTAATCAATCTTATTATAGGAGTTGAAGCTATATGCTAGACCAAGCACAAAGGCTCAGGCAAATGGCATCTGGAAGTGAAAAAGATAATGATAAAATAAGTTCACCTAAAATAATTACGGTTACATCAGGAAAGGGAGGAGTTGGAAAAAGCAATTTTGTAGTAAATTTAGCTTTAACTCTTCAGAAAAGCGGTAAAAAAGTGCTTATTTTTGATGCTGATGTAGGAATGGGTAATGATGATGTTTTATTAGGATTCTTGCCGAGATATAATGTTTTTGATATTATTTTCAACAATAAAGATATTGAAGATGTAATTGTAACTGGGCCCTATGGTGTTAAACTTTTGCCTGGAGGATCTGGTATTACTAGGGTTAATGAAATTACAAATATCCAAAGAAATGATTTTCTAAAAAAGTTGTCACAACTTGAAGGTTTGGACTATATTTTAATGGATACAGGGGCAGGTATAAATAGGAGTGTGTTAGGTTTCATTGCTTGCTCAGATGAACTTATAATAATTATAACACCTGAACCAACATCAATTATGGATGCGTATAGTCTTATAAAAGCGGTAGTGCATTTTAAAATTAAATCAAAAGCTAAAGTTGTTATAAACAGAACCTTAGATAAAAAAGAAGGAGAGGCAACTTTTGATAAGTTTAGAAGTGCAGTTAAAACATTTCTAAAAATTGATATAGATTATTTAGGAAGTATTTCAGAGGATAGAAAGTTAATTGAAGCAGTTAGAAGTCAAAAACCATTTGTAGTTAGTAGCCCGAATTGTGAAGCAGCACAGGATATATTAAAAATTGCCAATAAACTAATTGGAATAAAAACAGAAAATACAGGAAGTAGTGTACAGGGTTTGTTTAAAAAAATATTCAATATATTTTCGTAAGGGGTTATGTGAAGATGGATATAGGTAATATAAAACTTAATGTTAATACAAAATGTGAAATTTTAATTAAAGGAAGACCATTTAAAAGTAATATACAGGATATAAATGAAAAATTTATATTTATAAGTATCCCGGTTTTTAACGGAAATTATGCAGACTTACCTGAAAATGAAAAAATTGAAGTTATATATTATGACGAAAATAATGTGTATGGTTTTAAATCAAAAGTTGCAGGTAGAAAAAATGAAAATATTTCAATGCTAGTTATAGAAATGCCAAATGAAATAAAAAAAGTTCAAAGAAGAAACTTTTTTAGAATTGATATGTCAGTGTCTGTGGAATACAAAAAAATCCCCTCCAACCTAACTAAGAGTGAGTTAAGTAAAATTATTGAGGAAGACAAAGATTTTATTAAAGCTATAATGGTGGATCTCAGTGGTGGTGGCATTAGATTAAGAACTAAAAGTGATATTGCTAAAGATGACTTGTATATTGTAAAAATTCCCATAAATGCCGAAAAGGTTTGTATAACATGTTATTGCATTAGAGTAATAAAAGATACATTAACAAAGTCAAATATATGTGGATTTTCATTTTATCATGTTGAAGACATAATAAGAGATAAAATAATATCTTATATATTTCAGTTAATGAGAGAACTTAGGAAGAAAAGCTAAAAGGGGGGGAGAGTTATGGCTATTGCAGGAACTTTTGATAGTAGAGAAGAAATTGTAAAAAAATGCATTCCATTAGTGAAATATATAGCTTCAAGAGTTATAATTGGAAAGTCGAAATATATAGAATATGAAGATCTAGTAAGTTACGGGATGGTAGGACTGATGGATGCTCTTAATAAATTTGATGAAGAAAGAGGAATGAAATTTTCTACTTATGCATCTATTCGGATAAAAGGAGCAATGATTGATGAACTTAGGAAGAATAGCCCAATATCAAAAGGTGCAATGGATAAGCTCAGTAGATATAACAAAGCTATAGATAAATTGCAAAAAGAACTACTTAGAGAACCTTCAACCGTTGAGATAGCCAATGAACTTGAAGTAACAATGGCAGCTATTAGTGAAGTGGAAAATTATATAAATTACATAGCAGTGGTGTCCCTGGAAAATTTAATCTTTTCAGATGATGATGATATGCCTCTAATGGGTACAATTGAAGATAAAAATAGTCCAAGCCCAGAAAAGTCACTAGAAGGAAAAGAAGAAATTGAGTATTTAAGCAAAGCATTGGATTTATTGAATGAAAAAGATAAAACTGTATTAACTCTGTATTACTTTGAGAGATTTACTTTAAAACAAATAGGTAGTGTGCTTAGTGTTTCTGAGTCGAGAGTATGTCAACTTCACACTAGATCTATTTTGCACTTAAAAAATGCAATGAAAAAGTTAAAATATGAATAGTCTGGAGCTCTGATAATATGATTACATTTTTATTACTTCTAATAGGAATTGTGCTTATAGTTTTTAATTTTAAAGCTATTAAAAATGAGAAAAACAACTTTAAGGATACATTTAATGATGTTTCAAATAATTTGAAAGATTATGACTTTGAAATTGGAAAATTAAGGAGAGAATTTGCTGAAACATTACTTGAACTTCAGGAAGAAATTGAGAATTTAAAATATAATAAGAACAATATAGAAGAAAAACAGGTTGAAGTTTTAAAGTTAAAGGACGATAACATAAATACTATGGTTTTAAAAAATAAAGAAGAAGCTGTGGATGAGAAAAAACCTAATGCTCAAAATGATGTGGAAATAAACAATATTAAAGTAAATGATATAAAAGAAATGATTGGTGAAGGTTTATCTATTGATAGTATATCTGAAAAGTTAGGAATGGGTAAGGGGGAGATACTATTAATAAAAAAATTATATCTAAAATAAAGTATTTTATTAATATTACCTGTGATAGGAAAGTTTTACTTGGAATTGGAATTGGAATTTTACTTGCAACCTGTTTTATGATTTCGGAAAAGTCAATTGTTAGTTTAAGTAAAACGGAAATTGAAACAAAAGCATATAGTTATGGCATGAGATATCCAGAAGATATGAAAGTAATAAACAGTGAGGGTGTGGGAAAATGATAAGAAGTTTGTACGCAGCAATTTCAGGAATGGATGTTCAGCAGGCTAAAGAGGACGTAATAACAAATAATATGGCTAATTCTGATACCAATGGTTTTAAAGGCGACAATTTAATGATTAAAAGCTTTAAAAATGTTATGCTTTCTAATAGTTCGGACATCGTGAATGGAAAAAATGTAAGCCAAAATATTGGATCAATTAGCTTAGGTAGTGATGTAGATGCTACAGATACGGACTTTACCCAAGGTGATATAGCAAGTTCTGATAGTGCTGATGATTTTGCAATTGATGGCAGAGGCTTTTTTACAGTAAGCCAAGGGTCTGGAGCTTCAGCACAAAATTATTATACAAGAGACGGTCATTTCCATGTTAATATGCAAGGTGGTTTAATGGATGAAAATGGGGATGCTGTAATGGGTAAAAATCTTGCTACAGGTAATATTGAAAATGTTAATGTTGGTAATGGCAAACTTACAAGCGATTCTTATGGTAATTTAAGTGTGAATGGAAAACCAACTTACTCCTTATCATTAGTTGATTTTAATAATTATAATTCCCTTAAAAAGGTTGGAAACAATTTGTATTCAGGAACAAATCCAATACTAAATGCAAATGTTTCAGTTAAGCAAAACGCATTAGAAACTTCTAACGTGAATTCTGTAAATGCCATGACAGATATGATGACTACTATGAGAAACTTTGAAACAGATCAAAAAGTTGTTTCTGCACTAGATCAAACTTTAGGTGAAGCAGTAAATACTGTAGGAAAGGTGTGATGAAAAATGGATAGGCTAATGTGGACTAGCTGTACAGCAATGAATGCACAGCAGAATAAATTGGATGTTATTGCTAATAATATTGCTAATATAGATACAGATGGATTTAAAAGCACTAGCGTAGGGTTCGGAGATTTAGTATATGAAACTATTAATAAAAGTGATATGCCTGTTTCAAATGATCCTAATAGAACTGTAGATCCTGAAAATGGAACAGGGGTTAAGACTTCAGAAACAACAACAAATAATGCTTCCGGTGGTTTATTGCCAACAGGTATAAAAACTGACTTAGCACTTCAAGGGGATGGATATTTTAAGGTGACACGGTCAGATGGTAGTAGTGCATATGTACGAAGCGGCGATTTTATCCAGGACGGTTCTGGTAGACTGACTGATAGTAATGGGGATATACTTTCAGTAGTAGGTCAGAATACTTTTACTAATGGGAATTTTAATGTTTCAACTGACGGAACTATAAGTGTAGCTGGAAAAAATGTAGGGAAAATAGATGTTTATGATACAATTGGTCAAGATTCATTAACCCAAGTAGGTAATAATCTATATGTCCCTAAAAGCGGGGCTCAGATGTTTGTTACAAACGGGGCAACTATATCCCAAGGATATTCTGAAGGATCAAACGTAGATTTGTCTTCACAAATGACAGATATGATAGCTGCACAAAGAGCTTTTGAACTTAGTTCAAAAGGATTAAGTACAGCTGATCAAATGGCATCTATGGTTAACCAATTAGCACCACAATAAAGGCAGTTAAGAGTTAAAAGTTAAAAGTTAAAAGTTAAGAGTTAAGGAAATTTTGCCTTGGGGCAAAATAGAACAAATAAAACAAAACAGAAACAAACAAAACAATTTTAATTCGCAGGCATTCCCTTTATGGAATGCCTATTATTATATAAAAAAAGAATGTAGTTAGATTTGTTAAAACAAATCTAACTACATTTACGATTCTTCGGCCAAAAGGCCAAAAATCTTCAATAACTTTTAACTAGTTAATAAGAGGGTTTTACAGTAACTTTTTTAAAATTAATTAATTAGTTAGTTTCTTCAATGGCTGAAGTTAATGGTGGAATAACCTGTTTCTTTCTGGAAAGTATTCCAGGAGCATAGGCTGAGTCATTAACAAGAGTTACATCAAAGGCTTTTGACACTAGTTCTTTGCTTGGACCTGCTGCAAATAGCTGAGAACCACCCTTTAATATATCTGTTAGAAGTAATAGGAGCAAGTTGAAACCTTCATCTTGTACCTTTTTGTTCATAAAGTCTAGCATTTCAGACTTCATAGGATCAAAACCATCTATGTCCATTGTAGTTATTTGAGAAACGCCAATCTTAAAATTTGAAAGCGCAAAAATTTTGTAATCTTGATTGAATATTTCACTTACGGTTTTGCCTTCAAGTGAAGTTCCTGCTTTAAACATTTTAGTTGCGAAATCTTCTGGATCAGTGCAAGTTATCTCAGTTAATTTCTTTAATATTTCTCGGTCGGTTTGAGTAGTAGTTGGTGATCTAAACATAAGTGTATCAGAAATTAGTGCAGCACTTAAAAGACCTGCAACCTTTTTAGATGGTCTAATTCCATTTTCAAAGAAAATAGAAGCAACTATTGTACTGGAACTTCCAACAGGTTGGTTTCTAAAATAAATTGGGTAGCCTGTTTGAATATCGCCAAGTCTATGATGATCTATGATTTCTAAAAGCTCTGCATCTTCAAGACCGTCAACTGACTGAGATCTCTCATTATGATCAACTAATATAACTTTTTTCTTTTTTTGTGAAATCAAATGATATCTAGAAACTCCTCCAACTACTTTGTTATTATTATCAACTACTGGATAACTTCTGTACCTTGTCTTTAGCATAATATCTTTTATTTCTTCAACATAGTCAGCAATGTTAAACTTTACTATATCTGAAGATACCATAACGTAGCTAATGGGAATGCTTTGAACAATAAGTCTTGATGCAGTGAAGGAATCATGTGGAGAGGAAATAATGGAACAGCCAGAAGTCTTTGACATTTCTACTATTTTATCACTCACAGCATGATTTCCAGTAACAATCATCAAGGAAGCTTTTGAACTTATAATCATAGCTTGAGTGTCTTGCCTATCCCCACATATAACTACATCACCAGCATCAATATGTTCTTCAGCACTGCTGGGAAGCATTGCTGCAATGACGATTTTTCCTGGAAAACTAGGATTAGGTTCATTTAAAAATATTGATTTTGCTGATAGTGTGTCTAATATATTTTCTATCTTAGTATTTGATTTTGCGAGAATTGTGTTATCCCAAATATCCATGTAAGTTGATGTTAAGTTTGAAACGGATACTATACCTTTTAATTTAGAATTATCATCAACTACTGACAATGTTTTTACATTGTTTTTTTTCATTATTGACCATGCCATTTTAAGGGATATTTCTGGTTGTACAGAGGCAATTCTGTCAAATTCCAAATCTGAAACTTGAAGTTTCATTGTTGTTAATAGTAATGGCTTTTTTACGCCCCAAAAGTCAAGTATAAACTGTGTTTCACGGCTTAGTTCACCCTGTCTTAAAGGCACTACTTTTGAAGTACCTGTTATATTTTTGAATTCAGCATATGCTATAGAAGCGCATATTGAATCAGAATCTGGGTTCTTGTGTCCTGTCACATAAATTATGTCTTTCATAAAATGTCCTCCTTTGTGTAGATCAAAATTGCAATTATTATTATATTTACAACTTTATAATTCTATTTTCATTAAATTTGTCATGTTTAAGTAGAATTTGTCTTATTATATTTTATAATCTATACCTCTAAAAGTAAAGGAAAGAGTTAAATTTTTTTCATAATGGGTACACATGTTAACATATATTAGTAAAAAAGAAGAAGGACAAGTATATTTTAACTACCAATGCGGGGTGAAAGAAAGATGATTAATGAAAAAGAAATTTACAATGGACTTAGCAGTCTAGAAGCAAGTAACCGGCTAAAAAAATATGGATTAAATATACTAAAGGCGAATAAAAAAATATCACCTGTAAAAATATTTATTTCACAATTTAATGATTTTATAATATGGGTTTTGATTGCGGCTACAATTATATCTGGTTTTATGGGTGAGAAGGCAGATGCTATAACAATAATAATAATTGTTATTATGAATGCTGTCATGGGATTTATACAAGAGTACAAGACGGAAAAATCATTAGAGGCGTTAAAAAAAATGTCATCACCAACTACAAAAGTAATTAGAGATGATAATATTCAGGTAATTAATGCTGAAATTTTAGTTCCAGGAGATTTAATTGTAATTGACAGTGGAGATAAGATACCTGCAGATGCTATAATTGTTCAATCATCAAACCTATCTGTAGATGAATCAATTTTGACAGGCGAATCATTAGGAGTTAGTAAAGACTCCAGCAATAGAAATAACTCTATATACATGGGTACAATTGTTCTTAGGGGTAAAGGTGAGGCAAGGGTTGTTCAAACAGGTATGCATACGGAAATGGGCAAGATTGCTAACTTACTTCAGAATATAGAACAAGAAAAATCACCTTTAAAAGAAAAACTAGCTACTCTTGGTAAAATATTGGTTTTTTTATGTATTTTAATATGTATAATAGTAACGGCTTTAGGGATAATAAGGGGCCAAGATAAATATGAAATGTTTTTACTTGGAGTAAGCCTTGCAGTAGCTGCAATTCCTGAAGGACTGCCTGCTATTGTAACTGTGGCTTTGGCACTAGGAGTATCTAGAATGTTAAAGCGCAATGCATTAGTGAGAAAATTACCAGCAGTTGAAACACTTGGTTGTACTTCGGTGATTTGTAGTGATAAGACTGGCACACTTACTAAAAATATGATGACGGTTAAGTCTATCTATTATAATAATAGATTATATAATGAGCATAGCTTTAAAGATAATAAATTGAATATGATAAAAAAAACTTTTACCTTTTGCAATGATTGTGATATTAATTATAGAGAGAAAAACTTTGATAAAGGGTTTATAGGAGAGCCAACGGAGACAGCTCTAATTAAAGCATTTTTTAGTAGCAGCTATGAAGCAAAAGAATTTCTAAAAAATGGCAAACGAATTAGTGAAATACCTTTCGACTCAAATAGGAAAATGATGTCTGTTGTAGTAAATGAACGTGGAAATAAAACTTCTTATGTAAAAGGAGCACCTGAAAGAGTAATAGAAAGGTGCAAATATATATATATAGATGGGGAAAAAAGGTTATTTACCTTAGAATATAGAAATAAGGTGCAAGCATCTTTAAATGACATGTCAAGCAGGGCACTAAGATGCATAGCAGCCGCATATAAAGATAGTGGAGTCATAAATGGTAATCAAGAGAGGGAACTT
This sequence comes from uncultured Clostridiaceae bacterium, assembly GCA_963725425.1. Classification (GTDB taxonomy): domain Bacteria; phylum Bacillota; class Clostridia; order Clostridiales; family Clostridiaceae; genus Clostridium_I. Next base: position 538,418 of record CAVRYJ010000006.1, on the reverse strand, counting down.
GTATTTTTAGGTTTTGCAGGAATGATAGATCCACCAAGAAAAGAAGTTAAAGCATCTGTTTTAAAATGTAAAGAGGCTGGTATCAATGTTGTAATGATAACTGGAGATCATAAAAATACTGCTTTTGCAATAGGAAAAGAATTAGGGATTGCAAGTGATTGGAAAGAAGTGATTACAGGAGAAGAATTGGATAAAATGGATGATAGAAAACTTATGGCAAAAATAAATGGAATAAAGATATTTGCAAGGGTAACACCAGAGCATAAGCTTAGAATAGTTGGTGCTTTTAAAAAGAAGAATAAAATCGTGGCAATGACAGGTGACGGCGTTAATGATGCACCAGCCGTAAAAAATGCGGATATAGGAATCGCCATGGGTTTATCTGGAACAGATGTTACTAAAGAAGCAAGTGCTATGATATTACTTGATGATAATTTTACAACAATAGTAGCTGCGGTGGAAGAGGGAAGAGTAATCTATAATAATATTAGAAAATTTATAAGATATTTGCTATCCTGCAACCTTGGAGAAGTACTTACTATGTTTTTATCATCACTACTATATTTGAATACACCACTACTACCAATTCAAATATTACTTGTGAATCTGGCAACGGATGGGCTTCCAGCTATTGCTCTTGGCGTGGATCCAAAGGATGAAGATGTAATGTGTGACATGCCTAGAGATAAGAATGAAAGTATTTTTGCAAGAGGTCTAAAGGAAAAGATAATTATAAGAGGAAGTTTAATTGGAATATGTACAGTGCTTTCCTTTTTAGTAGGCGGAGTTTTAAATATGTCACTGAGAACTTGTAGAACTTTAGCACTTGGCACGCTAATTATGTCTCAGCTTATACATGTATTTGAATGTAGGTCAGAGAAACATTCTATTTTCCAAATAAAGTTTTTTTCAAACATGTATCTTGTTTGGGCTGTAGCTATTTCTGTAACTATGTTAGTTAGTGTAATATACATACCATTTTTAAGAAATGTATTTCACACAGATCCATTAAATTTATTTCAATGGGCAATCATAATGTTCTTTTCATGCTTTATAGCTGGCATTAATAGCTTTTATTTATACTTTAACAAAGAATAGCAAGTGACAAGTGACAAGTGACAAGTTAAGGAAGATTTTCCGCTTGGGCAGAAAATCAATAAAGGGAGCAGGACATTTATCAGTAACTAAATTAAATTAAATCAAATCTACAGCATTAGGGTCTAATGAGAGTAATTAATACATTCTGTAGCTTTATTATTTATCTATAAAATTAAAAAGTAGTAAAGGAAAAGAAAATCCTTTACTACTTTTAGTTGTTTAACTTGCCACTTGTCACTTATACCTTGTCACTTTTTTTGAAGGGTTATCTGTATTTTCTAATTTGTTTAACTGGTTTTGTTGGATTTCCTTCAACAAATACTAAATCTTTTTTAGTAGTCATATTTCGTATGTTTACGATTTCTATAAGCTCACTATTCTCTTTGCCTTTTTTACCCTTCAAACCTTGAATTAGTAAAAGATGTCCTTGACTTATAGACATGAAATCAGGCTTTTTGAACCATTTATGTTTTTTATAAGTGCATTTGATAACATTTTTGCTTCTATCTGGCTTTATTATTATTGTGACCAATAGTTTATGAAATAACCATAAAATTGATTTTTTCTCTACTTTGATTGACACTACATTACCTTGAATTTGTGTAAGCCTGTCACCATATTTTTCCATGTAAGTTTTTGCGTAATAATTTTGTATTTTATCTTTAAAACCCATGCTTATAATTCCTCTTTTCTATTAGATTTATGTGAAATTTTATATTGATGCCATATGAATTCGTAGCTTAATTATAACATACTACATATGTTTTTTAAATATACAAAAAGCTATAAAAAAGAGTAAAGAGTAAAGAGTAAAGAATTGAGAGTTGAGAGTTAAGAGTTAATGAAGATTTTCGGCTATGCCGAAAAATCAATAAAAAGGGGCTGACATAAAAATAAGAAAGTTAAGAATTGAAAATTGAAAGTTAATGATGTTTTTCATCTCTTTGCTCAGAAAAACCAATAATTAGATTTTACGTAGCTTTGCTACATAAATCAACATTAACTCTCCACTCTCAATTCTTATGATTTTAGGACAGCCCCGTCTGTTTTTAATTGTAAATTGTCAATTCTCAATTTTCAATTGTTTTTTAAACGTTAAATCTAAAGTTTACTATGTCACCATCTTGCATTAAGTATTCTTTTCCTTCAAGTCTGTAAAGCCCTTTTTCCTTTGCGCTAGCTTCAGAGCCACATTTAACCAAGTCATCAAAGGAAACAATTTCAGCTCTAATGAAACCTCTTTCAATATCGCTGTGTATTTTACCTGCTGCCTTTTGTGCTTTTGTTCCATTTTTGATTGTCCAAGCTCTTACTTCGTCCTTGCCAGCGGTTAAAAAGCTCATAAGACCAAGTAGTTTATAACTGGAATGGACTAATTTATTGAGGCCAGATTCAGCTAACCCATATTCACCTAGCATTTCAGTTTGTTCTTCTTCGCTTAATGCAGCTAGTTGTTCTTCAAGACTAGCACATACAGTGATGACTTCTGAATTCTCTGAAATGGCAAGTTCTTTTACTTTTGCTACTAAGTTATTATCTCCATTACCTGAAATAAGATCATCTTCTGAAATATTAGCAGCGTAAAGAACTGGTTTTAAGGTAATTAGGAATAAATCCTTTACAAATTCTGCTTCGTCTTCAGTAAAATCAAGAGTTCGAGCAGGCTTACCTGTTTCTAAATGTGTTTTGATTTTTTCCATTACTCCAAGTTCAAATATAGCCTTTTTGTCACCAGAGTGAGATAGTTTTATACTTTTTTCCATTCTTCTCTCAAGAATTTCTAAATCTGAAAAAATAAGTTCCAAGCTAATTATCTCAATATCACGTATTGGGTCAACAGAACCTTCTACATGAATAATATTATCATCCTCAAAACATCTTACAACGTGAATAATTGCTGAAGACTCCCGAATATGAGATAAAAATTTATTTCCAAGACCTTCACCCTTACTTGCGCCTTTTACAAGACCAGCTATATCATAAAATTCGATACTAGCATGTGTTTTACGTTTTGGATTATATATTTTTTCTAAAACATCAAGTCTAGTGTCAGGGACGTCAACTACGCCTATATTTGGTTCAATGGTGCAAAATGGATAGTTAGCTGATTCAGCACCAGCTTTTGTAATTGCATTAAACAATGTACTTTTTCCTACGTTTGGTAGACCTACGATACCTAATCTCATTATGTACAGTCCCTTCTTAGTCATATGAAAGAAAATAGACTAGTAGAGTTACTAGTTGTTTTTTTTATATGATTTATTTATAAATGATAATTCTTTTTAATTATACATTACAATAATATGTATTTCAATCATTATAGTAGTCATGATTAAAAGCTTAATCTTTCCATCAAAGTATTTAGGCATATTCAAAAAAACATTCAAAGATTTAATTAAAAAGGAGGATTTATTGAATTTTTATAGAATAAGTAGAGTAAAGTGGTTGAAAGTGGAGTACAATGGAGTTAAATGTTAAAGAGGTGGAGCAAGTGTTTATTGGAGAATATCAGCATGCCATTGATAATAAAAATAGAATTATAGTTCCATCAAAATTTAGAGATGAACTAGGCGATGCTTTTATTTTAACTAAAGGCTTGGATGGATGCCTCTATATATACACTTTAAACGAATGGAAAAACCTTGAAGCAAAACTTGGAAAATTGCCACTTACCAATAGGGATGCTAGAGCTTTTGTTAGATTTTTCTTTTCAGGTGCAAACGAAATCAATGTAGACAAGCAGGGCAGAGCACTTGTTCCTCAAAATTTATTAGAATATGCATCTATTACAAAGGAAATAATAAGTATAGGAGTTTCGAGTAGAATTGAGATTTGGAGCAAGGAAAAATGGAAAGAATATAATGAATCAGAAATAAATATGGATGAAATCGCAGAAAAAATGAGCGAACTATTAATATAGAGGTGAATATATGGAATTTAAACATGTATCTGTTTTATTAAATGAATGTTTGGAGAATTTAGATATAAAAAAGGACGGTATTTACGTAGACTGTACTTTAGGTGGTGCAGGTCATTCTTATGAAATATTAAAAAGATTAAGTCACAATGGAAGACTAATTGGCATAGATCAAGACATGGATGCCATAAATGCAGCAAAAGAAAAACTACATGATTATAAAAATGTTAGCTATGTGCATGATAACTTCTACAATATAGAGAATATTCTTGAACAACTTGGGATTGATGAGGTTGATGGTATCCTTATGGATCTTGGAGTGTCCAGTTATCAATTGGATCAGGCAGAAAGAGGCTTTAGTTATATGCATGATGCACCACTGGACATGAGAATGAATAGAGATGACAGCAAATCTGCATATGATGTGGTAAATAAGTATGAAGAAAATCAGATATATAGAGTAATAAGGGAATATGGAGAGGAAAAGTTTGCAAAAGAATAGCTGGTTTTATTGTGAGGCAAAGGGAAATAGGACCTATAAACACAACTTTTGAGTTAGTGGAAATAATAAAAGCAGCAATACCCGCAAGATTTAGAAGGGATGGACCACATCCAGCTAAAAGAACTTTTCAGGCTATTCGTATAGAAGTAAATAACGAGCTGGGAATTTTGAATAAGACTATTGAAGATGGAATTAGAAAACTTAAAAAGGGTGGAAGAATTGATATAATCACATTTCATTCTTTAGAAGATAGAATTGTAAAAACTAAATTTAAAAAATTACAAGACCCGTGCGATTGTCCAAAAGACTTTCCAATATGCATTTGTGGTAAAAAATCTGAAATTAGAATAATAACAAAGAAACCTATTGAAGCAGGTGAAGATGAATTAGAAGCAAATCCAAGAAGCAGAAGTGCAAAACTTAGAGTTGCAGAAAAAATTTGAGGGGTGAAATAATTGTTGGCTGTGGAGAAAAACTACATAAACAGCGGTAATACCGCATTAAATCCTAAAAAGAAAACAATAGGGGATAACAATAGAAAATTAAAAAAAGCTGAAAATCAAAAGCTAAGAGATCAAAAACAAATAAAGTTAAAGAATCAAGCTTTGGTCATGCTCAGTATAGCATTGGTATTCGCGCTAGGAACTACAGTGATTTACAGGTATTCAAAAATATACGCCATGCAAAATGCTTTGATAAGCAGTAATGCTAATTCTGCAAACCTTGAAAAAGATAATGAAAATTTGCGCTTTCAGTTAGTTCAATATAATAGGGTATCAGTTATTGAAGATAATGCTACAAAGCTTAATATGGGTCCAATAGATAAAAACCAGGAAGTTTCTTTGAATTATGATAAAAACACGTTAAATGCAGGCAAAAGTTCAGATGATACACAAAACAAACAGCCCTTTTTTAATAAAATTATAGATGCGATTATAAAATAAATGGGAATATTATACTTCTACAATTAATATTAATTAGTAATTAATTAATTGTAGGAGGTATCTTAGTTGATCACAAGAAACTATAGAGATAAGGTAATTATTAGGAGCAGATTGGTATTTGTACTACTCTTCTTTATAATAGTTTTTTCTTTGCTAATTATGCGATTATTTAAGGTTCAGGTTATCTTGTCGCCTAAGTACAAAAAAATGGCTATTGAACAGTGGACAAGTGAAGTGAAAATATCTGCTAAAAGAGGAAGAATACTGGATAGAAATGAAAAGGAATTGGCTATAAGTGGGAATGTATATAGAATAGATTTAGATTTAAATTCACTAAGAGGTTATTTACATAATAATAATAATAAAACAATGAGCATGGACACACTTTCAGACAAGTTAGCTAGTGATTTAGGTAAGACTAAAGAAGAAATAAATAAAGTTTTGAATTATAAACTTCCTAGTGGGGCACTAGCAGGTTCAGCTAATTTAGTGAGGCGTATATCAAAGGAAGCAGCTGATAAAGTCGCTAGCCTTAAAGTTAATGGAATTATTGTTTCACCTGACACCCAAAGATATTATGTAAATGATAATTTTATGTCTCAAGTAATTGGACATACCAACTCAGATGGAAAAGGACTAACAGGAGTGGAACTCCAATATGATAAATATTTAGCTGGAACTCCAGGCAGAAGAATAGCAGAAATAGATAAAAATAGTTCTAATTTAGATTACACGGTATCTGAATTTTCAAAACCAAAAAACGGAGACGATTTGGTACTTACGATAGACGAAGGAATTCAAGAGTTTGCTGAGAAAAGTGCAGATGAGGCTCTTAAAGACAATAAGGCTAAAGCAGTTTCCATTATTGTTGCTAATCCTAAAAATGGAGAAATATTAGCAATGGTAAATAAGCCAGATTACAATCCCAATGATCCATGGCAGAAGGGTAAAAGTTTCGATGAACTTCAAAAAGAATGGAGGAATAGAGCTGTTAGTGATGCTTTTGAGCCAGGCTCAATATTTAAAGTTGTAACGGCTACTGCTGCAATGGAAGAAAAGGTTGTAAAGGAAAATGATCAATTTAACTGTAGTGGAAGCATAACAATCGCTAAAAAAATTATTCATTGTTGGAAAAGAACAGGTCATGGCGTAGAAACGTTTGTAGATATAATTAAGAACTCCTGCAATGTTGGTTTTGCAATACTCGGGCAAAGACTTGGAGCTGTTAACTTAAACAAATGGATTAAGTTGTTTGGTTTTGGTCAAAAAACAGGCATAGATTTGCCAGGAGAAACCAATGGAATAATTAAGCCCACAAACAAAATAGGACCTGTAGATTTGGCAACTATTGCTTTTGGTCAAGCTAATACGGTGTCTATGGTTCAGTATTTAAGTGCTTTTGATGCTGTAGCAAATAATGGAGTGCAGATTACACCACATGTAATGAAAAAAATTGTTCATTATGATTCAAATAATAATGAAATTACAGATAAAACTTATGACAATTATGGTGAAAAACAGATTGTAGATAAAAGCGTAGCGGAGCAGCTTCGCGGATATTTGGAAAAAGTAATATCTGAAGGCGGAGGTAAAAAAGCATATATAGATGGATATCATATAGCAGGTAAAACTGGTACAGCTCAAAAACCTAATCCAAATGGTGGAGGGTACGAAGCTGGAAAGTATATTGCTTCTTTTGCTGGAATGGCACCAGCAAATAACCCACAGGTTACTGTACTTATTTCTATAGATGAGCCTGATCCTTCAAATTATTACGCAGGACAAATAGCAACACCAGTGGCAAAACAAATGTTTAGCGATATTTTTAATTATTTTAACATAAAGGCTGATGCATCTAAGGATGATATTGAAAATAGTATGCTCAATGATGTAGTTGTGCCAAATATAAGGGGAATGAAAAGCCAGGATGCATACAAGATTTTAAAAGATAATAATTTAGCATTTGATCAAGTTCCAAATGGTGAAAATATAACAGATATTACACCTCTTCCAGGTGCAACGGTGAAGGAAGGTACAAAAGTAATACTTTACACTGGAACCACACCTAATTATAATAGTAATGTAGAAGTGCCAGATTTATCTGGTATGAGCAAAGATAAGGCAATACAACTTCTTCAAAATTTGGGCTTAAATTATAAGTTTACTGGAAATGGAATCGTATCTGATCAGGATATTGTAGAAGGTTCTAAAGTTCAAAAGGGTACTACCGTGAATTTGGACTTAGAAATTACAGGAGATTAAAGCACAATACTTAAAAGTATTGTGCTTATTTAAAGAGGAGTGATAATATGAATTTAGTAAATATACTTAAAGGAATATCATATGAAATTATTAGTGGAAATACTGATTTAGAGATAAATGAAATTCAATATGATTCAAGAAAATTAAAAAGCAATGATTTATTTGTATGCATTGAAGGCTATAATACAGATGGGCACAAATATATTAATAACGCTGCACGAAGTGGGGCATTAGCAATAATCTGTACAAAAATTCCCCTAGTTTTATCAAATTGTACTTTTATAAAAGTAGAGGATAGTAGAAAAGCACTTGCACTTATGTCAGCCAATTACTATGAACATCCAGAAAAGAAACTGAAAATGATTGGAATAACAGGGACTAATGGCAAAACTACAGCAACATTCATGATGAAGTCTATTTTGGAGACTACTGGTGAAAAAGTAGGACTCATAGGTACTATAGCTAATTATATTGGTGACAAAAAATATGAGTCTAGTAGAACTACGCCAGAGTCTCTTGAACTTTTTCAGTTGTTTAATAAAATGGTGGAGTGCAATGTTAAATATTGTGTTATGGAAGTTTCATCTCATTCTTTATATCTAAACAGAGTTTATGGAATTGAATTTGGTGAAGGCATTTTTACAAATTTGACTCAAGACCATCTTGATTTTCATAAAACTTTTGAAAATTATTACAGGGCAAAGCTTATGTTATTTAAAACCAGCAAAAATTCCGTAATCAATATGGATGATGAATATGGAAATAGGGTATATGGAGATTTGGACAATAATAAAATAACCTATGGAATTAATGAAGATGTAGATCTAAAAGCTGAAAAAATAAGAATACACTCAAGAGGTATTGAGTTTCAAATGAACTATTTAAATGAAAATATTCATATTAATTTAAATATCCCAGGAAGATATAACATTTACAATGCCCTAGGAAGCGCTGGCGCATGCTTGTTAGAAGGTCTTACTCTTCAACAAGTTAAGAGTGGACTTGAAGCACTGAAGTCGATACCGGGAAGATGTGAACCATATGAGTCTAGTATAGATTTGGGCTTTGATATAATTATTGATTATGCACATACTCCTGATGGACTTATGAATATATTAAAAACAGCAAGAGAATTTACTAAAAATAAGCTGATTTGCGTATTTGGTTGTGGCGGGGACAGAGATAATACCAAAAGGTCTATTATGGGTGATATCGGAACAAAAATGAGTGATATAGCAATAATCACCTCAGATAATCCTAGAAATGAAGAGCCTATGCGCATAATTCAGGAGATATTGCAAGGAGCTAAAAAAGAAAATTATATTACTATTGAAAACAGAAAAGAGGCAATAAAGAGGGCAATAATAATAGCGAAAAAAGGTGATGTAATTGTCCTTGCAGGTAAGGGACATGAAGATTATCAGATATTAAAAGAAGGCAAAATTCATTTTGATGAAAGAGAAGTAATAGCTGAGATATTAAAGGAGCTGTTTTAATTGGAATATATATCACTGAAGGATATACTAAATGCGGTAGATGGAAAATTGCTGCAAAAGGGATGTGCTGAAAAGTTTAATCATATAACCATAGATACAAGAGAAGTAAAAAAAGATAGCGTTTTTATTGCTATAAAGGGTGAAAAATATAATGCAAATGAATTTATAATTCAGGCAATAGAAAATGGGGCATCTTTATGCATTATAGATGAACTAAAGTATAATGAGGCAGAGTTGACTAAAGATATATCTGTAGTAATTGTTGAAAACACTAGAAGGGCATTGCTAAATCTTGCTGAATTTTATAAAAGTACTTTGAATGTTAAGGTAATTGGAATCACAGGATCAACGGGAAAGACATCTACTAAGGATATGACATATGCTATTTTAAGTGAAAAATATAAGGTATATAAGACACAAGGTAATTTTAATAATGAAATTGGATTACCACTTACTATATTTAACTTAGACCATACTTATGATATTGCGGTACTAGAAATGGGAATGAGTCATTTTTTTGAGATTCACAATATGGCTAAAGCTGCAAAGCCTGATATAGCAATTATAACAAACATCGGAATATCACACATAGAAAATTTAAAAACACAGGAAAATATTTTAAAGGCAAAGCTTGAGATTACAGATTATTTTGCTGAATCTGCTAAGCTTATTATAAATACTGACAATGAATTATTAAATAATTTATGCATTGAAAATATAAATTATGAAATTGTTAGATGTGGTACAAATAATAAGTCTGATCTAAGAGCTGATAATATTCGATTAGGTGAAACTTATGTGATTTTTGATATATTTGAAGGAGAAAAACTAGCATTTAGAAATTTCAAAGTAAATTCGCCAGGAAAACATAATGTACTTAACGCACTACTAGCAATAGGAACAGGAAGAAAATTTCGAATGACATTTAGTGAAATGAATAGTGGTATTGAAAAACTGAAAATGACTTCTATGAGACTGGATATACTTAGAGAAAAAAAATACACAATTATTGATGATTGCTACAATGCAAGTCCAGATTCCATGAAGGCAGCCATCGATGTGCTACATAATGTTAAAGGCATGCGAAAAATAGCTATACTTGGAAGTATGAGAGAACTGGGTGAAGAGGCATATAACGCTCATAGAGAAGTGGGTGTTTATGCAAAAGAAAATCACGTGGATTTTCTAATTGTTTTAGGAGAATTTTCTCTAGCTTATGAGAAAGGATTTTCAGACAGTAATAAATTTAAAAATTTTGATTCAAATGAAAATGCAATTAAATTCCTAAAAAATTTCTTAACTCAAGATGATGTGATTTTAGTTAAAGCTTCAAGAGCCATGAAATTTGAAAAAATAGTTAATGACATCAAAGAAGGCAACAATTAGAGGGGAGAATTCAGTTATGAGTGCAATGATATATTCTGTTCTAGTAGCATTTTTAATTTCTATGCTTCAAGGACCAATTTTAATTCCAATACTTCATAAATTGAAGTTTGGACAGAACATTAGAGAAGACGGACCTAAAAGCCACAGAATTAAAGCTGGAACGCCAACCATGGGCGGACTAATATTTATAGTTACTACAGCTATAACTATGGTAATAATGAATAGTAATAATATCTTAAAGGATAAAAACGTGGTATTTGCTTTTGTATGTTTTTTTTCTTTTGGGGTTATTGGATTTTTAGACGATGCTCTTAAAATTATACATAAGAAAAATGAAGGTTTAACTACAAAACAAAAAGCGTTTTTGCAGCTTATAGTTTCTTTTGTTATTGCAATTTATGCTTATTTTAACATTGGAACTGACATATACATACCTTTTTTAAAGATATCTTGTAGACTTAATCCTGTGGTTTATATTCTATTTGTGGTTTTTTATTTTGTAGCAGTAACAAATGGGGTAAATTTAACAGATGGGCTAGATGGTCTTGCAACATCAATTACGCTTCTTGTAATGACGTTTTTTGCAATGGTATGTTTTGCTTGGCATAATTATGAACTAGCAATTTTTTGTTCTATATTAGCTGGATCTCTTTTAGGATTTCTTAAATATAATGCATTTCCAGCACAAATATTTATGGGAGATACAGGTTCTTTAGCTCTAGGTGGAGCAGTTGCAAGTGTTGCTTTAATACTAAAATTACCATTATTGGTTATAATAGTAGGTGGGATATACGTGTTAGAGGTTGTCTCAGTAATTATACAAGTTACTTATTTTAAACTTACAGGAAAAAGATTCTTCAAAATGGCACCTATACATCATCATTTTGAACAACTTGGATGGCATGAAACAAAGGTAGTTTCAGTGTTTTCTATTGCCACAGTTATATTATGTCTTATTTCATTTTTAGCATTTTAGATAGTTATTTAGCACACTAAACAGTATAAAACACTAATCAGTGTGCAGAGGAATACAGGAGGTGACCAATATTATGGAAAAACCCAAACTCTTCCAAAAGGTAGAGGTTGACTTTGTTTTGCTAACAACGGTGCTTTTAATTTTAGCTATTGGTGTTGTGATGGTATATAGTGCCAGTTCCTATGTTGATTTAAATGATCCTAAGATTCATGATGACATGTATAACTTTAAAAAGCAGGGGATGTTTGCTATTTTAGGAATACTAATATTGTTTTTTATTGAAAAGGTGGATTATCATAAATTAAAGAAGATGACTAACGTTATAATTTTAATTACCATAGTTCTACTAGGGGTGGTTTTTCTTTTCCCATCAATAAATGGTGCAAGTAGGTGGATACAAGTAGGTCCTTTATCACTTCAACCATCTGAAATTGCAAAGTATGCGGTAGTGCTTTTACTTGCAAGAGGGATAGAAAAGAATGGCGAAAGGATAAAAAAATTTTTTCCTACAGTATTTGTTTATCTCCTAGTAGCGGCTTTTTTGCTGGATTTGTGTATTTAGAAAAAAATCTTAGTATTGCAACAGTTATAATGGTTGTAAGTTTAATTGTTATTTATGTTGGAGGGGCAAAGGGGTGGCAACTTGGAGCCATAATATCGTCCCTCATACCAGTAGGTTTTATTTTTATAATTGCTGAACCATATAGACTCCTAAGATTGAAGAACTTTATGAATCCATGGTTAGACCCTAAAAATACAGGATACCAAGCTATTCAGTCCTTATATGCACTAGGATCTGGTGGAATAATTGGGGTGGGACTTGGACAGTCAAGACAAAAATGTTACTATATTCCTGAACCGTATAATGATTTTATATTTTCAATTATAGGTGAAGAATTGGGGTTTGTTGGATGTGTAATAATTATAATACTTTTTTTAATCTTAATACAAAGAGGTATTAAAATAGCAATCAATGCTAAAGACGTTTATGGTACATTATTGGCTGTAGGCATAACAGCTGTTATAGCAATCCAAGCTATGATAAATATTGCAGTTGTTACGGGTGCTATACCTGTAACCGGTGTTCCTTTGCCATTTATAAGTAGTGGTGGGTCTGCCTTAGTTATTAATTTAGCGGCTATGGGAATCCTGTTGAATATATCTTCTCAGACGTCAAAAAAATAAATATTAACTATTACTAGTTTAAATATGAGAAATTATATGATATTATTAAAGCTAGTTTAATTATTCATTTAAAAGGTGATCGTATGAAAAATAGTAAAAATGAATTTATAAGAGAAAGAAGAAGAAAAAGAAGAAGAAAAAGAATTATTTGTACAATGGTACTTTTGATAGCTACATTGGTTACATTAAGCATTAAGCTACCATATTTTAAAATACAAAATATAAATGTATACAACAATAAAACAATTTCAAATGCAGAGATTGTTAAGGAATCTGGAGTTCAAAAGAATTCCAATATCTTTTATATCAATACATCCAATATAAAAGCTAATATATTAAATGACCCTTATATTTTAAGCACAGAAATTCATAGGAAATTACCAAATTCCATAAATATATATGTAAATGAGAGAAAATCAGTATTTTATGCGGAAAAAGGTAGTAAATATGCTGTAATTGATAAAAATGGTATTGTCTTAGAAGTAAGGGACAATATCAATAATATGAAGCTTATAAAACTTGTTGGAATAGATACTTCAAAAATAAAAATTGGTACCTTGCTACCGGTAGATGATAAAGGAAAATTAAATACTATAAGTACTATAACTGATATAGTAACAAGTAATGCGGCATGTAAAAATATCAATATACTAGATATAACAAGTAATGTTAATATAATAGTATATTACAATAATATGCAAATAAAACTTGGCACAAATGAAAATTTACTTAAGAAATTAAATAGAGCAATAAATATAATAAATGGGGAAAAACTCACTGCTTTAACGGGCTATGTTGATGTGAGTTTTACAGGAAATCCAGTGTACCATATCGGTAAGTAGGAGGATAGAAATGAAAAAAATACGCTCACAGGTGGCGGTGGCAGTTGTATGTTGCATATTAGGATTTATGTTAACTTATCAATTTAGGATAATTAGTATTCAAGATACAAAGCTTAATTTGCAGGGAGATAGTTCACAAATAACAGCTGAAGTTGAACAACTTAAAAATCAAAAGGACGATTTGAATAAACAAATTAATGAACTTCAAAATAAAATAAAAGATTATCAACAATCTGCAGCAAATAAAAGCGATGTAAATAAACAAATTGTAAGTGATTTAAACAATTTAAATCTTATAACAGGAAATACAGATGTGGAAGGGCAAGGACTTATAATAACAATTACTCCTAAAACCAATATGTTTTCTTCTGATATCACTACTCAAGGAGATGTAATTACAGATAACGATTTGATAGATTTATTAAATGAACTCAGATTTGCTGGGGCTGAAGCAATATCAATAAATGATATAAGGATACTCAGTAGTACTGGAATAAAAACATCAAGTGGTGTTTCAAATATATTTTTAGGCACAAATGATAGAATTTCACCCTATGAAAAAATTACAATTAAAGCTATTGGAGATAAGGATAAACTAAATTCAGCAATGGTATTTCCTGGAGTATTAGATGTGATCCCCTCATCAAGTTATAGTGTGGCAGCACCAGTAAAAAGTAATATGATTATTATTTCCAAGTCAAACACAGTTACAAATTTTGAATACGCTAAGCAAGCAAAGTAAGTAAGGAGCGATATTATGATAGCATTTTTAGGTTTGTTTATAGGCATAATTATAGGCGTACTATGGAATGTTCCAATTCCAGATCAGTTTTCACCGTACATGTCAGTAGCTATTTTTGCATGTTTAGATTCGGTTTTTGGAGCAATGAGGGCCTCACTGGCTAAACAATTTAGGGCAGATGTTTTTATTTCTGGATTTTTTGGTAATGCTTTTCTTGCAGTGGCATTAGTATATTTAGGTGATAAACTTGGAATACCAATCTACCTTGCTGCAGTAATAGTTTTTGGTAGTAGAATATTTAATAATTTTGCTATGATAAGAAGAATGCTTTTAGATAAAACTAGACCGCAAATATGAGGTGATTAAATGAAAAATAATGAGGCGACTCTATTTGTATTCATAGCTTGCATTATACTGGGAATTTTGATTACCTCAAATTTTAATTTAAATGGAGGAACAAAAACGGTGGTTTTAAACTCAAAAGATTATCAAGAACAATATAATTATAGAAATAATTTAACTACTCAGGTGGATGAATTAAGAAACAAATATATCGATTTAGCAAATAAATTTCAGGGGTTAAATAATAATAAAGATGAAAAAAATCAAACTAATGCAATACAAAATGAACTAAGTGATGAAAAAGTTTTTGCTGGAGAGACTGATGTAGTTGGACAAGGAATTTTGATTACCATTGATGATGATACAGATAAGTTTGATGGAAGGGTTATAAAATCAAATTCGGATCTTGATAGCATAATTCACAATTTTGATATTGGATATTTAGTTAATGATTTGAAATCTGCAGGAGCAGAAGCAATTTCAGTTAACGACCAAAGGATAGTAAATACTACAGAAATTTATTGTGTAGGACCATTTATTAGAATAAATGGAGTGACAGTAGCATCACCATTTTATATTAAAGCAATTGGAAATAAAGATAAATTAAATGATTATATGATGGCAGAAACTAATTATTTATATTTGTTAATACATAATAGAGGTATAAAGGGTACTGTTGTTAAAAATGACAATGTTAAAATTGGTTCTTATAATGGGGACATTAATCATAAATATCTGAAGGCTAAGAGCTAAGAGTTTTATTTTAATAAAATTATAGTAAAAAATTAAACTTATTTATGTTATTATGCAGGATTTTTTTTATTTGTGAAGAATATATACCTATATGGGTAAATTAAATTTTAAATAGAAGCTGTTTATTATTATGTAAGGAGACGGTTAAGTTGTCAATAGCAGAAAATATTACTTTGATAAAGAGCAAAATACCTAAGGAGACTAATTTAATAGCCGTATCTAAGACAAGAAATATAGAAGAAATTAAAGAAGCAGTAGACTATGGTATTAGGGATTTTGGAGAAAACAAAGTGCAGGAATTACTGGACAAAATAGATAGTTTTGATTCTTCAGTGAGGTGGCATCTTATAGGTCATTTACAGACCAATAAAGTTAAGTATATTGTAGGTAAAGTTCATTTAATTCAATCACTGGATAGTGTAAAGCTACTTAATGAAATAGAAAAAAGATATGCTGGGAATAATTTAGTTGCAAATGTTCTAATTCAAATAAATATTGGTAGGGAAGATTCTAAAACTGGGATATATGAAGAAAATTTACCAGAGCTTTTAGAGGAAATAGAAAAATGTAAGAATGTGAAGGTAATGGGTATCATGGCTGTAATACCTAAAGGTACTTTTGAAGAAAATTGTACATATTACAAAAAAACAAAAGATATTTGGGAAACTTTGAAGGAAAAATCATACACAAACATTTCTATGAAGTATTTGTCTATGGGAATGACTCATGACTATATGGCAGCATTATGTGAAGGATCAAATATGATTAGAATTGGTGAAGGTATATTTGGAAAAAGAAATTATATTACTAAATAGGGGGAAAATAAAATGGCTAAAATGTTTAATAAAGTAATGGGAATATTGGGACTTGATGATGGAAATATTGATGATTATGATGAGGAAATTAAAGAAAAATCTTATGAGGATGATTATGAGGAAGAAATAGATGAACCTATAGTAAATAGGAAAAATAATAAAGTTGTAAATATCCACACAAATTCAACAATGAGAGTAGTTATTTCACGACCTAAGGACTATGATGAAGCAACTTCAATATGTGATGAGTTAAAAAACAGAAAATTAGTTGTTGTAAATGTGAGTGATCTTGAACCGAAAACTGCCCAAAGACTTTTAGACTTCATGGGTGGAGCAAGTTATGTACTTAATGGAGAATTACAAGAAGTTGAAAAAAATGTATACATATTGTCTCCTTCAAACGTAGAAGTTACAAACGATTTAAAAACGGAAATTTCAGGTAAGAGTATGTTTGCTTGGACAAAATAGTTTAGACATTAGGAAGAGGTAAAATTGAATAAAAAAGAATTTTTAAATAATATTCGTAGCGAAGATGAATCAGCATTATCAAATATTTTTGAAAAGATAATTCTTGCAGAGCGTACAGGCTCTACAATATATACTAATGAATTTTACACTCCAAATATTTGGAAAGCGGTTGTAAAACTGCAAGATCATTTTGGTATTAATATAAGAAGCAATGGTATTTTTGAAAATAGTGAAAGAAGAGTTCTTGCTTTTTCAAGTGAGACATTGTATTATTTTCCTACCAAACTTATAAGAATAGATAATTCTTCTAAGTTTAATAAAGTGGAGCATAAGGATTATATGGGCGCAATATTGTCACTGGGGATTTCTAGAAATAAGCTAGGCGATTTTGTCACTATTGACAATGAATGTTATGTTGCATCTTGTGAGGATATATTTGGATTTCTAGCAAATAATCTAACAAAAATAGGAAGGTATCCATGTAAGATAAGTGAATATGAGCTTTCTATGGGAGCAGTTCCGGATATAAAGTTTGATGAACTTAACATTATTGTTACTTCACTGAGATTGGATTGTTTGGTAAGTGGAATATGTAATGTAACAAGAAGCAAATCCTTAGCTCTCATAAGTAATGGGAGTGTTCTAGTAGATTATGTAACCATTAGAGAAAAAAATTATTCTGTAAAGTATGGTGACGTAATAACGCTAAGAGGATATGGTAAGTTTAAAATAGTAACTACTAATGGCAATACAGGTAGGGAAAGAATAAGGCTCCTTATAAAAAAATTTGTTTAATCGGGGTGGTATATATGAAATTAACTTCAATGGATATTGGCAATAAGGAATTTAAAAAGGTGTTAAGAGGTTATGATCAAGGTGAAGTAGATGAATTTTTGGACCAAATTTCTGAAAGTTATGAACTTGTATACAAAGAAAACTCAACTTTTAAAGAAAAAATTGCAGCTTTAAACGAAAAAATAGATCATTATTCTAAAATAGAAGACACTATTCAGAACACATTAATTTTAGCTCAAAATGCTGCTGATCAGGCGAAAGCTTCTGCTAAAAAAGAAGCAGAACTTGTTTTAAGAAATGCAAATGACACTTCTCAAAGGATTATTGATAAATCTAGCGCTGAAGTATTGAAAATAACTAGTGATTATGATAACATTAAAAAGGAATTTGTTAAATTTAGATCTAAGTATAGAAACTTTATGAATACACAATTGGACATGTTTAATGATTTGGAATTAGACTTTGAGAAGAACTACAATTTAGCCACTACTAAAGAATTACAAGAAAAAAGTATAGAACTTCCCAGTGATGAAATTATATCAAGGGATTTAAAAGATACTGATGACAAGGAAGAAAGTTTTAATAATGATTTAAATGAAATAAAAAGCTTTTTTGTAAAAGAATCATAATATGTATTAAATAAAATAAATTATGATACTAGCGAGTTTTTTGAAGATGGCTATGGCATCTGAAAGAAAATATCCGTCGCATACTGACTTATTATTTTTTTGAAGATGACTAAGTAGAATCTCACTCAAAGAGTGGGATTTTTATTAATTAAGGAGTATATATATATATGAGTATTGGAATAATTGGTGCAATGGATGAGGAACTAGAAATCTTATTAAAAGAGACTAAAATATCAAAAAAAGAAAATAAAGCTAATATGGAATTTAATTTTGGAATTATATTGGGAAAAGAAGTTGTAATAGTAAGATGTGGCATAGGAAAAGTTAATGCTGCAATATGTACTCAAATATTGATTGATGATTTCTCTGTAAGCAAGGTAATAAATGTAGGGATAGCTGGGGGCATAGGAAAAGATGTACTTCCTGGAGATATTGTTATTGCAGAAAACCTTGTTCAACATGATATGGATACAACAGCTTTTGGTGATATAATAGGTCAAATACCAAGAGTTGATACATATGATTTTAAATGTAATACTAAACTTATTGAGTTTGCTAAAAAAGCTTGTGAGAGCTTTCAGGTTAATAATTATTATATAGGAAGAATAGTTTCAGGAGATCAATTCATAGCAGATATAGATAAAATCACATGGCTTAAGGAAAATTTTAAGGCTATAGCTTGTGAAATGGAAGGAGCTAGTATTGCTCAGGTTTGTTATTTAAATAGCATACCTTTTGTGGTAATAAGATCCATTTCAGATAATGCAAATAATGGAGCACATATGGATTATGAAAAGTTTAAACCAATAGCTGTAAAAAATTCAACAAATATAATTGAGAATATGCTTAGGCTGATGTAATAATTTTTCTTCCATTTGGCAAAATAACCTATAGAAAGATTTATCTTTTAAAAGGAGTGATAGGTTATTATGGAGAGATCAAGGCTTGATTATTTTAAGAAAAAACTAAATTGTGAAAAAGAACGAGTAGACCAGCTTTTAAAACTTATGATAAAAAATGAAACTATAAACTCAAAAAGTGAAATAGCATCAGAACTTTCATTTTATGATAATCATCCATCAGATACGGCTACTGAACTTAGTGATATAGAAAGAGGAATGGCTTTTAGTGAAAACGAAAAATCTATGCTTAAAAAAATAGATATTGCAATAGATAATATTGAAAATAATACTTATGGAGTATGCAAGTCTTGCGGGGCAGAGATACCAGAAGAACGATTAGAATTTCTGCCCTACGCTGAGTACTGTGTGCCCTGTCAAAATAATATTAATAGTTTGAGACAAAGAGATATATATGATAGACCAGTTGAGGAAGCGGTAATGGGATATCCATTTGGTAGAAGTCAAGGTGTTAATAAATATGAAACAGGATTTGATTCAGAAGATTGTTATAGAGCAGTTGATGCCTATAATAAAATCCATAATGTAGATGAAAATTATGAGCCTGATGTTGACTATGTAGAACCAATAGAAAAAATAAGTAACCAGCAGTATAAAAATCAACTTCCAGACTAAGATATATTAAAAAGTTAAGAATTGAGAGTGGAAAATTGAAAGGTGAAAGTTAATGTTGATTTTATGTAGCTTTTGTGAAGAAAAACATCACTAACTCTCAATTCTCAATTTTCAATTCTTAACATTCATATATTGAGATTTGACAATTAGAACTCTGGTTATGATTCCATGGAAATAGGGGGTATTAATGGAAATACTAATAATTTTATTTGTAAATATTATTGATAGACTTACTAAAATATGGGCAACAAAAAATTTGATGGGTGGGAATGATTTTGTTATAGTTAAAAATATATTTAGTTTATCATACTTAGAGAATAGAGGTGCTGCATGGGGAATATTTCAGGGTAAAGTAAACTTTTTATTGATAATGACTATAGTTGTTGTCATTGGAATAATTTTTTATTTAGTGAAATATAGGCCTAAAAGCAAAGTTATGCGGATAGGGCTAAGTTTAATAATAGGTGGAGCTCTTGGAAACATGTATGATAGGGCAATTTATAAGTTTGTAGTGGATTTCTTTTATTTTCATTACAAAGACGTATACAGTTTTCCTACGTTTAATTTTGCAGATATGTGCGTAGTTGTTGGTACTCTGCTACTTGTCTTATGCTTAATAAAGGATGACATAAAGGATGACAAGATGATAAAGGATGATAAAAATTGAATTATTTTAAGTTTGAAGTTTGTGAAAGTGATGAAAATTCTAGACTAGATGTATTTATTAGTAAGAATTTTGAAGACAAGTCTAGAAGTTATATTCAAGGAGTAATAGAACTAGGGAATACTAAAGTAGATGGAAAAATTAAAAAGAGTAATTACAAACTTAAATGTAATGAAATTGTAGAGATAGAGATTCCTGACAATACAGACCTAAAGGTAGAAAAAGAAAATATACCTCTTGATATTTTATATGAAGATTCAGATGTAATAGTAGTAAATAAAGCACAAGGAATGGTGGTGCATCCTGCACCTGGAAATTATACAGGTACTTTAGTTAATGCACTTTTATATTATTGTAAGGACTTATCTGGTATTAATGGTGTTAATAGACCAGGAATTGTTCATAGAATAGATAAAGGTACATCAGGTATCTTAGTTGTTGCCAAAAATGATAATGCTCATAAAAAATTAGCAGAGCAGCTAATGGATCACTCCATGACTAGGGAATATATTGCTTTGACTGAGGGAATTATTCATGAAGATAGTGGAATTATAGACCAGCCACTGGGAAGAAATCCAACAGATAGAGTTAAAATGTGTGTTAATATAAATGGTAGAAACGCTGTTACTCATTTTGAAGTACTTGAAAGGTTAAAATCCAATACTCTAGTAAAGTGTATATTAGAGACAGGTAGGACACATCAAATTAGAGTTCATATGAGCTATATAGGTCATCCACTTGTGGGAGATCCTGTATATGGGTACGAAAAACAAAGATTTAGACTGGAAGGGCAAATGCTACACGCAAAAAAATTGGGATTTATTCATCCATCTACTGGGGAATACATAGAATTTGAAAGTGAAATTCCAAGCCATTTTAAGAAAGTTATTCAAGTATTAAGAAATGAGTTGAAACAGCAGAAATAGTGTGATAACATTGTTTATTGTAAGAATAACCTTTAAATGAATCAGAGAGTTCATAAGGCTTAAAATTTATTATATATGTTGCTATTTAAGCCTTAGCCTTTGTGTTAAGGCTTTTTTTTTGAAGTAAGACATGTTTAATTTTAAATAATCAAACAAGGGGGTTAATTAATGGAGCTTAAGGCTTTATTATTAGACGAAAAGGCAATGGAGAGAACTTTTACAAGAATCTCTCACGAAATTATAGAAAAAAACAAGGGTACTGAAGATCTTATTTTAATTGGTATTAAAAGGAGAGGGGTACCATTAGCAAAGCGAATAGCAGAAATGATATGTAATATTGAAGGGCGTGCAATAACAGTTGCCAGTGTGGATATAGCATTATATAGAGATGATTTGAGTTTAATTCAAAGCGAACCTATAGTAAACAGCAATGAAATAGAAATTGATATAACCAATAAAAAAGTTATATTAGTGGATGATGTTTTATATACTGGAAGAACTGCAAGAGCAGCCATTGAAGCGGTTATAGATTGTGGAAGACCTAGGGTTATACAGCTTGCTGTACTAATTGATAGAGGGCATAGAGAAATACCAATAAGGGCTGATTATGTTGGTAAAAATGTGCCAACCTCAAAAAGTGAAATGATATCTGTTAAGGTTAAGGAAATTGACGATAAAGACTCTGTAAGCATTTATGAACTATAGTATATTATTATACACAAAGGAGAAAATTCATGAGTAAACTAATCAATGTAGAAGAAAAAATGCCAATAATAAAGACCTTGCCACTTAGTTTTCAACATCTATTTGCAATGGTTGGATCCACCATCCTTGTGCCAATATTAACAAAGATGAACCCGTCTATTGCACTATTATGTAGTGGAATAGGTACTTTATTATATATAGTATGTACAAAAGCAAAATTACCAGCATATATTGGTTCATCTTTTGCATTTATTGCACCTATTATTGCTGTAACAACAAAATATAATGCCATTGATAAAACAGGGGTGGCATCTATTGGAGCAGTATCCGGGGGAGTAATTTCAGCAGGAATTGTTTATCTAATAGTGGCACTTTTGATAGGTATTTTTGGAGTAGGATGGCTTAATAAAGCACTTTCACCAATAGTTGTTGGATCAGTTGTTATTGTCATAGGACTTGGACTTGCATCTACTGCTATTAATTGGGCAGGACTTAATGCTAGTTATACTGATCCATCACTTCTTAATGTGGCAAGGTGGGCATGGATATTAGTAGCAATGATAACATTATTAGTAGGAATAATTGGTAGTATGTATTTTAAGGGCTTTTTAGGAGTAATACCAATTCTAATAGCAATGCTTGCAGGATATGTTGCGGCACTTGTTCTCGGAGTTGTACCTAAATCAATATTACATCAAATAGTGACTACGTCATTTTTTAAATTACCTGATATAGCTATAGGAAAGGTAATGCCAAAGTTTAACCTTGACATAATTTTGTTAATGGCACCTGTATCATTTGTAACTCTAGCGGAGCACATTGGCCATGTATATGTTACTGGTAATGTAGTAGGAAGAGATTTTACAAAAGATCCAGGACTTCATAGATCTATTTTAGGTGATGGAGTTGCTACAATTACAGCTGGACTATTAGGTGGTCCGCCTAATACAACTTATGGAGAAAACATCGGAGTTATGGCTATAACAAAAGTATATAGTGTATGGGTCATTGGGTGGGCTGCTATAATAGCAATAGTCTTATCAGTTATTGGACCTGTATCAGTTTTTATAGAAAATATACCACTGCCTGTTATTGGCGGGGTAAGCATATTACTTTTCGGAATAATAGCTTCCTCAGGATTTAGAATTTTTGTAGACGATAAAATTGATTTTGGAAAGAAGAGAAACCTTATAATAGCTTCCGTGATTATAGTTCTAGGTGTTGGTGGCGCAACATTAAATGTTCCGATAGCAGGAAATACTATTCCAATATCAGGTGTTGCCTTAGCAACTTTAGTTGGAGTTATTTTAAATTTAATTTTGCCGGAAAAAAGTAGAAACGAATAGAATGACAATGGACAAATGACAATTGTCCATTGTCATTTGTCATTTGTCCATTGAATCTGTGTTTGTTTGTTCCAGTTTCTTAGGAATAATATTAATGGTTTTATTAGTTAGATATATAACCATTCCAGGTTTTGCACCAGAAGGTTTTTTTACGTTTTTAACTTCAGTGTAATCAACGGCTGCAAGAACAGATTCTTTTGCTTTACTGTAATATGCGGCTAAGGCCGCGGCTTCTTCTAAAGTTTTATCCGGTATATTACCATTATTTTTCACAATAACATGAGATCCAGGAATGTTTTTAGTGTGCATCCATATATCTCTTTTATCTGCAAATTTCAATGTAAGGTAATCATTTTGAAAATTGTTTTTACCGATATATATATCAATTCCATCACTGGAAACCAAATGAAGTGGTTTAGATAGTTTTGGGGTTTTACTTTTACCCTTTTTATTTTTTTTGCTAAATTTTATATAACCAGTTTCAATTAGTTCTTTTTTTATTTCTTCAATCTCAGTGTATGCTTCGGAATTTTGTATATTAGTTAACACTGATTGAAGGTAATCTATTTCTTCAGAATTTGACTTAAGCTGTAACAGTGACATTTCTTCCGTCTTTTTTAATTTAGTATATTTTTTGTAGTAAGTTTGTATGTTTTGAGAGGGAGTTTTATTGGCATTTAATTTAATTGTTACATTATCTAAATTATCGCTGTAATAGTTTTGTACTGTAATTTCTTTTTGACCTTTTTTGAGAGTATACATATTAGCAGTTAAAAATTCTCCAGATAGTTTATAAATGTTTTTGGTTTCACATTCTATTAAATTATCATTTAATATTTTATTTTTTTTAATACATCTGTCTAAATTTGTATGAACAATTTTTGAAAGGTCTGCACCATAATTGCTTAGTCTTTGAAATTTATCTCTTTCAAAATAAAAGTTTTCAAGTAAATAAGAAGGATCTTTGTATTCAGTTCTTTCACACTCATTTAAAAAAGTAAGTGGAATACAGGCAAAATCTTTTATAATTCCATTTTCTGAATATGAATTAAATGAAAAATTACCATTATTAATGGCATCAAAGAATTTTACTATATTTAAATAAATACTGTCTAAATTATCTATAGCTAGGTCACTGTTAAATCTAAAATATATTTCATTTGAGATAGTTTTGCTAACACCTGTAAAAATTTTGGACCCTAATTTCGTATCAAATTCAAAACTATTATCTTTAATAATAGTTTTAAAGTCATCTATTGAAAAATTAAAAGGATTTAGTTTTTCGCTTTTTGGCGGATATATATAATTTAATCCTGGATATAGAGATCTGTACCTATTTATAGCAGGCGTTATGTGTTTTATACAATCCATAACAGAGTTATCTTTTTGCCTAATTAGAGTGATGTTGCTATGCCTTCCCATTATCTCAACAATCAAAGAATACACACTATTAAAACCAAATTCATCTGTATTTTCAAAATCTAAAATTACGATTCTGTCTGTGGTGATTTGTTTTATATCAATTATTCTAGCATTTATAAGGTATTTTCTAAGTACCATACAAAACATTGGAGCAGTAAGTGGATTAGGTTTGCTATTCTCTGTAATGTGTATTTTGGGATAGCTGGAACTTGCACTTATTAGTAGCCTATAACTTTTGTTGTCAGAACCCCTAACCAAAAAACTTACTTCATCTTTTTCAGGTTGAGTAATTTTACTTATTTTCCCATGAAGCAGTTTTTCTTTTAGCTCACATAAAATACTATATATATAAATACCATCTAATGCCATAAGTATCATCCCTTTCATAAGGCATCTTAAAGAAAATAGACTATCATACCGAATAGTTATTTTTTTGAAGATGCCAAAGTAAAACATATTCTTTATTAATTTTTGTTAAAAACGGTGTACATTAACATGAAAATTTATTATTATTAATATATAGAGTTGAAATTAATATGATTAAATTAATTGCTATTTAACCATATAAGTATATCATTTCTACTTGATAAAATAAAGCTGAGGAGTTGGTATAAAATGAAGTTTACTAAAATGCAGGGAACAGGTAATGATTTTGTTATTATAGATGATAGAAATGAAGATTTTTTAAATAGAGAAAGTGAAATAGCTAAAATTTTATGTGATAGACATTTTGGGGTTGGAGCTGATGGCATATTGGTTATTAGAAACTCTGATAAAGCAGATGTAGAGATGGTTATAATAAATGCTGATGGTTCATATGCAGCTATGTGTGGAAATGGGATAAGATGTTTTGCTAAATATGCCTATGATGAGAATATAATAAATGAGGATGAAATAAGTATTATGACAGGTGATGGAATTAAGATAGCTAAAATTAAGGATGAGAAGGGTATTGCACAAAAAGTTAGGATTGACATGGGCATCCCAAGCTTTGAAACAGAGAAAATCCCAGCTCTTTTAGATGAGGAAATATTAAACTATAATGTAAATATTAACGATAAAGAATACAAACTTAATTCAATGCTTATGGGAGTTCCTCATACTGTTATAATTGGAGAACTTAATGACTTTGATGTAAATGAAGGAAAATATATAGAAAAATGCAAAGCCATATTCCCAGAAGGCACCAATGTTAATTTCTGCGAAGTAACAGATAAAAGTCACATAAGGGTTAAAACATGGGAAAGAGGAGCTGGTGCAACGCTTTCATGTGGAACTGGATGTTGTGCCTCAGCTATTGCATGTAATAGGCTAAGACTTACTGGAAATAAGGTTGAAGTTTCTGTACCAGGCGGGATTGTTGAAGTTGAGATAAAAGAAAATGGTGTATTTATGACAGGTGATTCAGTAATATCTTTTATAGGAGAAACAGATTTGGTATGAACCGTCTAAAAAAGACAATATTATATATTTTTATAATTATGATTTCTATCCAATTTACTGGTTGTTATTATGGGCATAGCACAAAACCTAAGGTCAATTTACAAAAAGTCAATGTAAAATTTTCTGAAATAATGGCACTTTCTATGGAAGAAAACGGTGAAAAAGTCTATAGTTTAAAAGATGGAGATACCTCTAGCAGTGGAACTTTATCAAGGGTGGAAAATATAAGCTATAATATACAAAACAAAACATGGGTATACACTAAAAATATTAATAATGGTATTAATTTATCAAATAACTATGTAATCATTTATAATGGAGGTAAAATCTATAACATAAATAAATCTTTTTCTTACTCCGATGTTAGATTATCTAGTAGTAGTAAATATATAGCACTTAGAAGTTTTAAAAGTGACGACATTGGATCCGCAGAAGGCCTCAGAGTTTTCAGTACTAATGGGGGTGAAAAAATAAATTTTGATAAAAGTGTGTTAGTTTCAGGTGCCCTTTATAGATGGGTTAGCAAGGATACTCTACTTTATTATGGAGTGGAAGCTTCACAGAGTGGATATGGTAAAATATATGGGTACGATTTTCAAAGCTCAACTCGGAAGATAGTCTTTGATAAATTTAACGGGTATTGTACTTTCTTTTTAGCATTAGCTAATGGTGATATTTTATATGTTGAAAATGATTCAAATGTATACAATATGCATTACTATGATGAAAAAAATGATAAAGTAAATATTATCGGAAACAATATTGAACAGGTCTATGACTACGTTTTGGATAGTAAGAATGATAATATATATATGCTTGGAAAAGATGGCAATACTAGTGATGTTGCCATCTATAGATATAATCTCATAACTAGAAAATTAGATAGATTAACATATGATTTTCCAAATATCATTGATAAAAATGCTGGAATTGCAGCGGATAATTTGGGAAATGTATATTTTTGTGGGATGTCTGATGAAAAATCAATAACCAATGACATATATATGTATGATACAAGTAATAACTCAGTTAATTTAATAACAAGGACTGAAGAAAATTATCACATTATCAGTAGCGGTAAATAAGTATTTTTAAAGAAAACCAAGTTTATTTTACTTGGTTTTTTTATATTATTGAATAAAAAAACAATATTAGCAAATAATATTAATAGAATGACATTTACAAACAGGTATACAAATTTTATGGTAGGAAGGATGAATATGGAACAAAGTCTTGTGGATTTAGATAACTATATCATATCAATGGATTTGCTCAGGAATATAAATAAAGAAGTAGCGTTTAGACACTCTATGTTACCATATAAAGAAAATGATAGAGAGTTATATGTTGCAATGGACAATCCAACAGATTTAATAGCCTTAAATGATTTGAAATTCATAACACAAAAAAAGATAATACCGGCCAAGGCTAGGAGAGAACAAATATTATCATATATAAAATTGTATTATGAAATGAACGAAGGCGAGCAGGCTATGGAAGAAATAAACGAAAATCATGGCAACATAAACATAAAATCACAGACAAAGCAAGATGAAAATTCAAGTGATTCTCCATCTGTAAGGCTTGTAAATTCTATAATAAATCAGGCTATTTCTCATCAGGCTAGTGATATACACGTGGAACCATTTGAAACCTATGTTAATATAAGACTTAGAATTGATGGAGTTTTGCACAGAATAATGCAATTACCCAAGGCAACTTATAAAAGCATTACCATAAGAGTAAAAATTATGGCTCTAATGAATATAACTTTAAAAATGGTCCCTCAAGATGGGAAATTTAATCTGAAAAATAATGGGATAGACTATAATTTCAGAGTTTCCTCAATTCCAACTATATACGGTGAAAAGTTTGTTATAAGAATTTTATATAAATCGAATAAAACAATTAATTTGGATAAATTGACATACAGTAATGCTGGCATTATAAGAAAAATCATCAATAAACCAAGTGGCATAATTTTAATTACGGGTCCAACTGGAAGTGGCAAATCTACAACTTCTTATGCTATATTACAAGAGCTTAACACTAAGGAAAAAAACATAGTTACCCTAGAAGATCCAGTTGAATTTACTATGAACAATATAAATCAAATCAATATAAATAAAAAATCAGGAGTAACCTTTGCAGCAGGACTTAGGAGTATACTACGACAAGACCCCGATATTATTTTGCTTGGAGAAATAAGGGACGAAGAAACCGCAAAAGTTGCTATAAGAGCAGCTATTACAGGACATTTAGTAATTAGCACTCTTCACACAAATGATTCTCCAAGTGCTGTTGTAAGACTGAGAGATATGGGCGTAGAACCCTATTTATTATGTGATGCAATGCTAGCAGTGATTTCACAGAGATTGGTTAGGACAATTTGCCCATATTGTAAGAAAAGTTACTCACCAAGTGAGTTTGAAAGAATGATGTGTAATCTTAATGAAAAACAAAATTTATTCAAAGGTCTAGGCTGTAACAAATGTAATAATACAGGATACATTGGGAGAATAGCAGTTTTTGAAATAATGAAAATTGATGAGAGGAGTAGGAGCCTTATTTATCAAAATAGAAGTATAGATGAACTTAGAAAAAATAATTTTGAAAACGGAATGTTAACTCTAAAAGGGAGCGCAATAAATCTTATAAAACAGGGGATTACAACTGTTGAAGAGTACATGAAAATTATTAATAGTGAGGATGATTCACATTGAAGCTTTATAAATATAAAGCAGTAAATGCACATGGAAAACATTTTGATGGACTTGAGTATTGTAAAAGCATTGATGAATTGTCATTTTCGCTTAGGGAAAAAGGATATTATCTAATAAAAAGCAAATTAGTTAGTAATAAAAAAAACTTGAACATTGTTAGAAAAATAAATTTAAAAGACATATCTGTATTTTCAAGGCAATTTGCATCAATGATTTCAGCTGGTTTTAATATTTCTCAAGCATTGGATATTCTTGAAAAGGAGACCTATAGTAAAATTTTGAAGAAAAATGTAAAGGCAATCAAGCTGGATATAGCAAAAGGCAATAGTTTTTATGATTGCATAGTAAAACATAAAAAATACTATCCAAAGTTTTACTTAGAAATGATAAATATAGGAGAACAAAGTGGAAATTTAGATGTAATATTAAGTGATTTATCAAATTATTATTTAAAAGAATTTTTAATAGTAAAGAAAATAAAGTCCTCCTTAGTTTATCCAGCCATAATATTCATAAGCTCAGTTGTAATGTTTTTTTATATTGAAGTATCTATTGTTCCAATGTTTATGGATACTTTCAAAGGGTTAGGTCAGGATATTCCAATATACTCAAAACTAATTATGAATTTCAGTAAATTTATTGTTGTTAATTGGCCAATAATTTTAATATTTGTAGCAATGATAATTGTTGCCATTTTAAAAATATCTAAATATAGAAAAATAAAATGTTTAATTGATAGGACTAAGATTTCAATACCTCTATTAAATATAATATATAAAAAATTGGTAGGAGCCAGATTTACTAGATGCCTAGGCATTTTACAGCAAAGTGGAGTAAATTTAATAAATTCCATAGAGCTCATAGGATTAGTTTTAGATAATGTTTATATAAAAGAAAAATTAGAAAAAGTAATAATTGAAGTGGAAAATGGAAACAGCATAGCAGATGCATTAAATGATATTAATATATTACCAGATTTTGCTGTATCGATGATTTCTATAGGGGAACAAGGAGGTAACCTAGAAGAAATGATGGACCTATCAGCTGATATGTATGAGCAAGATGTGGAGGATATCATGGAAAAGGCAGTAAGTTTTGTCGAACCAGCACTAATAATAATTTTAGGAATTGTAATTGGAGGTATTGTTATTTCTATTATGGTGCCGATGTTAAAAATGATGCAAACGATTTAGGTGGATTATATGATAAAAAAAGGTTTCACACTTATAGAACTGATTGTTGTGATATCAATATTAGCTATTTTAGCAGCAATATTATTACCTAATTACACTACATACATTACAAAAGCTAAAGAGACTAAAGCAGAACAAATTGGAAGGATGATTTTCATATCATCTATGAGAAGTTATATGATCAGTGATAGTTTTGATAAGGATGATGTAAATAATGCAATTAATGAAGATATAAACATGGATAGGGTTCAAATAGTTGTAAATGATGCTTCACCTGATGATAAAAGTATATCAGAAGATTTTTGTGCTGAAGGTCTTGAATATAAAATTGTAGTTTATGGACAGAGTAATACTTATGTGCTAACTAAAAAGCAGTGAATATTTAGGTAGAGATAATGAAATATTTAAGAGAAAAAAATAAAGGATTTACCTTAATAGAAATTATAGTAGTAATGGCTATTGTATCTATAATCTCCACAATTGTGTTTTTGGAGATAAAAAGCTATAGGTCATTAAAAAATCACATAGATGCAGAATATTTTAATAATGAAATAGTCGATTTTATTAACTATGGGAGGCATGATTGTATTATAAATGAATGTGATGGACATATTATCTTTCAGAGGAATAATAATATGGTTGAATTTTATGAAAATTCCGAATTAAAGGATAAAATAGATATACCAGTAGGCTTTAGTATAACATCTAACGATGTTACCACAGGTGATAATCTGATTTATATAAACAATACAGGTGTAGTAACCACGCCTTGTAGTTTAATGTATACAGATCGAAATGAAAATCTTCATATTGTTACTATAGGAGTGGGTACAGCAAATGTGGAAATTAAATAGTAAAAAACCTGGATTTACAATTATAGAGGTGATGTGTAGTTTCACAGTTTTTACAATTCTGTTTTTAACAGCCATGTCCATTAGATTATGTACCATTAAAATGCAATATTATGATGATCAGATTGAATTGTACACAGAGTATATTCAAGATGCTAGAACAGAAATATTGTCCAACACATCCAATGAACAATTAAATAAACTAATAGATGATGGAAAAATATATATAGATAAAGATCAATTAAATGAAGGATGTTTAACAAGTGGTAATATAAATATTTTGTTCACATCATCAGTGCCTGATAGGGAACCGTACCTGAAAATATCCGCAACCGATGGTGATTTAGAAGAAATAAAAATTGTTATTTATGCAGATGTAGTGGGAAAGCAAGAAAATATATCAACTGACTTCTATAAGGGGAATTATTCATGAAAAAAGGTTTTATGCTTTTAGAAGTTTTAATTGCAACGGCTATTGGAGCAATTTTACTTTCATTTGAATGCTGTGTATTTGTTAAATTTGTTAATGCGTATAATAAAAATATTACCACACTTAGAGATGAAGCTTACTCTGATGAGGGTTTAATTATAATGAAAAACTTTATCTATGGAAATGTGGTAGAAGCAAATACAGAAAATGATGAAATAAATATAAAAACTTCAGATAACCAGTTAAATAAAATTTATCTTGTAAAAAGCAGTGGAAAAGTAATTGTGGAATATTATGATGCTTATGGATATGAGTTCAAAGCAGCTAATGTGATTATGGAGAATATATCAAATATGAAAGTAGTTAAAAATGGTAACTTGTTGTATGTATTAATTACAGATAACGAAGGGAAAAGTGTTAGTAGATGCTTCGGGATAAAAAAAATTTATTAAATAAAGGATATGTAATGGTATATACAATGATTTTAAGTTTAATAATTATAGTTACTGTGGGTTATATATTTACACTTGAATCTAAAAGAAAACTGTGTATTTTAGAAAACCAAAAAGAAGTAACTGAGAAAGTCTATAATAATGAAACTACTGAATTTTTATTTTCAAAAATGAATGATTACATACTGAAAAATGTAAATGAATTGGATAAAATATCAGTACATAATTTGTTTATGTCAAATCCTGCTGCTAACAAAATAGGCAATGATAGATATTATATTTATTATAGTCAGAATTTAAATGAGTTTTTAATATATGAGCCATATTGGAATAATAAAATTAAAATTGATTTGTATGACTATGATTTTGAAGAAAATAAGATAAAATTCATCTATCTGTATTCAAAATATAATTAGAAGAGGTGTTTTATGGTATTTAGTCCAGCAGATATATTAGAAATAGGAAATGATATTAAGATTTTAAAAATCAACCGTAACTCTAAAAAAAATGTAATGAAAAAAAGAATGGGAGAAAAAACTGTTTCAGATAGCTACATAAAAAATAAACGGCTAATAAAGAAGATTTTTATTATGTGTGGAGAGCAAATATATATAAAAAAATTAACTGTACCAAATTTAAATGGGAATGTTCTAGAAAAAGTAATAAAGGATGAATTGAAATTTTATTACAGGGCTAATGGGGAAATAGTATTTTCCTATAATATATTAAATAAAAATAAAAATAATTTAGATCTATTGGTTTTTTATATAAATAGTGAGAGATTAGAAAAATTAAACATTAAAACGTTATATAATATTAAAGCCATATATATGGTTCAATTTATATATATAGAATATGTAAATAAAATACTCCATTATAAAAATTACCTGCTTGCATTTTTACATGACAAATACTTTTACTTAATTTATTGCGAAAATAGAGTTTTACGAGTAAATGATGTGCAGAAATACTTTAAAATAGATGAAATTGAATTTGAAAAATATATTATAAATTTTTGTAGGTTAAATAACATTTCAAATAATTCAGTAGAAAGATTAATTATATCTGGACTTAATGTAGATTTAATCAATAGATTGGATATAGCGTGTGGAACAAAAAATCTTGGATTTGTAAAGAAAACACAGATATATGAAGCTTTAAAGTAGAGGAGTTAATATGCAATATAATTTTTTACCATATTGGTATAAGCAAAATGAGAAAAGAAAAAAGAATTTATTTGGTTTAACTATAATCATAATATTAACAATAGTTAATATATGTTTGCTATATAATGTTTGCGATATTTGTAAAAATATCGCAAACATTAAGGCTTCTGAAATTAATATTATTTGTATGAATAAAGAGTTTTCGCATAAGAAAATAAGAAATAAAGAACCATTAACATATAAAAATTTTGAAACATTTTTGAAATTCAAGAGCGACTATGAAAACATATGTAATATTAAGGTTGATAGTAAAAGGTTAAGTGTTAGATTTAAGGTAAAAGATATGATACAATATGAAAATTTAGTAAAAAAAATAGAAAGTGACTCTAAATACAGGATTTTAAATCTAGAAGCCCCTAAGAATAGTTCTGATGGTGATAAGTTTTTTCAAGTAGATATTGAGGTGATGTAATAAGTGAAAAGAAAAATCATAAATATTGCTTTAATCATAATGTTATTTATGACGGCTTATTTACTAAAAGTATCAGTAACAAAGAATAGTGAACTAAACAATTATAAAAGCAAACAAGTGTTACCAAAAGTGAAGATGAAAAATGGTAATGTTAGCAAATACAATAATCAATATAGTGATGTTATTCATATGGTGGATAAATACAATGGAGAAATAAAAGAATTAAATACTAAAAACGATAATAGTAGGTTAATAGATGCAGATATACTAGTAGTAGGAGATGAAAGAATGCTGTCAGATTTTTTAGGAGAATTAAAGCAATATAAAGATTTAAATAATTTAAATTCCATAACATTTGACAATAGCAGCAGTGATACAGAAAAATATTCTCTAGAAGTTAATGCAGAATTTAAAACAGACAAATAATAATGAAACACATATTTTAATGGTGATATATGGATATAAATACACAAATAACATTAAAATTAACGAAAATTAACAATAAGTTTGCAAATAGCAAAAACTTTTGATAAAATAAATGTGTTCGGCATTTTTAAATGGATAAAATCTCATATATTTTGAAAAGGGTGATGTTCAATGTTTAAAGAAAGAATTGAAAAATTAAGAAACTCAATGATTTCTAAGAAACTTGATTGTGTTTTTATTATGGGGGACCCAAATAGAAACTATTTGAGTGGTTTTACGGGCGATGAAAGTTTTTCTATAATAACCATGGATAAAGCGTTTTTTATAACAGACTCAAGATTTACGCAGCAAGCTAAGGAACAAGTTAAAGAATACGAAGTAGTAGAATATGGGGGGGATTTCCCTGGCTTCTTTACTGACATTATCAAAAAACTTGCGGTTAAAAATGTTGGTTTTGAAGAAGACATAGTTTCTTATGACTATTACAAAAAGCTTTCTAAAAATTTGGTGGCTAAACTTGTGCCTATGGAAGGCATTATAGAGGAAATAAGACTTATAAAAGATGAAAATGAGGTTGAGGTTATAAGGAAAGCCGCTGGCATTGCAGATAAGGCTTTTGATTATATGCTTAAGTTTATTAAGCCTAAGATGAGTGAAAGAAAAGTTGGACTTGAACTTGAATTTACTATGAAAAAGCTTGGAGCTAAAGATTTATCGTTTCCATCAATAGTTGCCAGTGGTGTAAGGTCAAGTTTACCACATGGTCAAGCAACAAATAAAATTCTTCACAATGGTGATTTCTTAACCCTTGATTTTGGTTGTATATTCGAAGATTATTGTTCGGATATGACGAGAACAGTAGTTATTGGAGAGCCAAATGACAAAATGATTGAAGTTTACACAACAGTGCTTGAAGCACAAAAAAGGGCACTTAAAACTATCAAAGCAGGTATTAAAGCAGGTATAGTGGATGATGCAGCAAGGAGTTACATAACAGAAAAAGGATACGGAAAATACTTTGGACATAGCGTAGGTCATGGTGTTGGAAGAGAGATTCATGAAGCACCAAGAGTGGGTCCAAAGAGTGAAACAGTATTAAAACAAGGTATGATTATTACAGATGAACCAGGAATATATATTCCTGATTTCGGAGGAGTTAGAATTGAAGATTTGATTCTTGTAACTGATTCAGGATCTGAAGTTTTGTCTAAGTCACCTAAAGGTTTGATCTGTCTTAAATAAAAAAAGTATTTTTAATGGTTAGTTAAGGTATTTTTTTAACTGAAAAGGTTAGAATATATTATGAATTTATAGATTTTGGAGGGATACTAAATGATATCAGCAGGAGAACTAAGAAAAGGAGTCACTTTCGAACATGATGGACAAGTATTTACAGTTATTGATTTTCTACACGTTAAGCCAGGAAAGGGTGCAGCATTCGTAAGAACAAAAGTAAGAAATGTAATATCCGGAGGGGTTACAGACATAACCTTTAATCCAACTGTTAAATTGCAGGATGTTGTAATAGACAGAAGAGAAATGCAATATTTATATTCAGATGGTGAATTATATTACTTCATGGATCAAGAAACATTTGAGCAGATCCCATTAGCATTTGATCAAGTTGAGGGAGCAATAAAATATTTAAAGGAAAATATGTTTGCAGTTATTAAATTTTATAAGGATGCTGCTTTTTCAGTTGAAGCACCAAACTTTGTAGAATTACAAATTACAGAGACAGATCCAGGATTTAAAGGAAATACTGCAACAAATACTTTAAAACCAGCAACTGTAGAGACTGGTGCAGTTATTCAGGTTCCTCTTTTTGTAAATGAAGGCGAAGTAATAAGAATTGACACTAGAAACGGAGAGTACATGGAGAGAGTGAAATAAAACATATTAGGCATCATCAAAGAAATTCCTATAGTCTAGGAGTTTCTTTTTATTTTTGGAATAAATTTATAAAAATATAAATAAGATTTATATAAGAAGGGAGGATGAAAGAATGGTTAACTTAGATGATATAACAAATGTGATGCCACAAAATACAAGGGATTTGCTGGCAAAATATGAAGGTATAGAAAAAATTCAAGAGATACGTTTAAAGGTAAACAAGCCTATGATTTTACAAATTGGCGATAAAGAAGTTATAACCAACTATTATATATCCAGCGAAGATATAAAAACTATCTTAAAAAAGATGAGTAATTACTCAATATACTCTATAGAAGCTGAACTTAAGCAAGGATATATAACAATAAAGGGAGGTCATAGGGTCGGAATTTGTGGTAATTGTATCATAGAAAATAATGTAGTAAAGACAATAAAAAATGTTTCTTCAGTAAACATTAGAGTATGTAAAGAAGTGATTGGATGTTCAAATAAGCTAATGCCAATAATTGTGAAAGGCAAATCTGTTTTAAACACTATAATTATATCCCCGCCCAAATGCGGCAAAACAACTTTAATCAGAGATATTACAAGGAATTTATCAAATGGGATGAAAAATCCTGAAATAATAGGAAAAAAAATCTGTGTAATTGATGAAAGAAGTGAAATATGTGCTTCTTCAGATGGTATTCCTCAATTGGATGTTGGTTTAAGAACAGATGTACTTGATAATTGTCCTAAAAGCCAAGGTATAATGATGGCTATTAGAAGTATGTCACCAGATATCATTGTGTGTGATGAAATTGGTACCTACGATGATGTGAAAGGCATACTTGCGGCATTAAATTGTGGCATAAATTTGATAACAACTATTCACGGCTTTGGAATAGAAGATTTAAAAAACAGATATGTATTTAAAGATGTTTTAGATAATCACATATTTCAAAGAGCAATTGTATTAAGTGGAAAGTCTGGAGTTGGAACTGTAGAATACGTATATGATTTTAATAGTGAAACATTCATGGGGAGGTGATATATATATGCTTGAATTTTTAGGAAGTTCCATTGTTATATTATCCTCTACTTTTGGTGGAATTATATATGCTCAGTCATATGTATATAGAGTTAGAGAATTGAATGAAATGGCAAGGTGTATATGTCAACTTCAAAATGAAATTGTATATACTCATACACCG
Organism: uncultured Clostridiaceae bacterium; assembly: GCA_963725425.1. GTDB lineage: Bacteria > Bacillota > Clostridia > Clostridiales > Clostridiaceae > Clostridium_I. The sequence continues at coordinate 501,426 of CAVRYJ010000006.1, read as the reverse complement.
CTCCCAGAGGCGCTTCTAAACATATCTCGCACGAGCAAAAAACCAATAGGAGATATATTCAAAAAAATATCCATAGAACTTACAAGTAATGTACATGATAGCGTTTATGATGCATTTAGGAAAACATTTGATAATAGTAATAAAAATTTATATTTGAAAGTTGAAGATGTAAACATAATTTTGGATTTAGCTAAATCTTTGGGAGAATCAGACATAGATGGACAAGTTAATATATTTTCATTTACTGTAAACAACTTGAAAAGGATAATTGATGATGCAGATATCGCTATGAAAAAGAATGTAAAAATGTATAGATATCTTGGGTTTGGTGTTGGAGCTATGATTGTTATCATGCTCATTTAGGAGGTGCATTTTATTGTTAGACGTGAGTTTGATATTTAAAATAGCTGCAATTGGAGTTCTAATGATTGTAATAGATAAAATCTTAAAATCAAGTGGTAAAGATGAATATGCGGTAATTGTAAACCTAGCCGGAATAGTGATTGTTTTAATGATGGTGATAAGTCTTATAAGTAAGTTGTTTGATACAGTAAAAACCATGTTTCAACTATAGGTGGCATTATGGAAATAATTAAAGTTGTAGGATTTGCATTCATAAGTCTCTTTATAGTGCTAATTTTGAGAAATGAAAGAGAAGAAATAGCAGTACAAGTAAGCATTGTAGTAGGTATAATGATTTTTATGTTTACTGCTAGTAAAATCACGGCAATAGTAGAATTATTACAGCAGCTAGCTTTAAAAGCTAATATTGATTTTGTATATTTAAGTACTGTACTTAAAATACTAGGGATTGCTTACTTAGCGTCCTTTTGTAGTGAAATATGTAGAGATGCAGGTGAAAGCAATATTGCATCAAAGGTTGAATTTGCGGGTAAGATACTTATTTTAGTATTAGCTGTTCCCATTCTTATGGGGGTTTTAAATGCTATTCTAAATATTATGTAGAGGTAAACTATGAAGAAAGTAATTGTGTTAATTATACTATTTACAATAATTTTATGTCCTAGAGTAGTACAAGCATCACAAAATAATGTAAATACAGATAGTCAACAGGTGGAGCAACTATATAACTATATTACAAATATGAAAACCAAATATGAATTATTAAAAGATTTAGATATAAAAGAATATGTTGAAGATGTCATGAAAAGTGGAGACGGAAAATTTTCTTTTAAAAAATTAACTGGAGCTATAATGGAATATGCATTTCGCGATGTAATAGCTGATATTAAATTGATGACTATGCTTTTAATTATATGCGTAATGTGTGCTCTTTTAACAAATTTACAGAGAGCTTTTAGCAGTGAAAAGTTATCAAACATAGCATATTTTGCATGTTACTCGCTAATAATTATTATAATAGCCAAGAGTTTTTATATTGGAGTGAGTGAAGTTAAAGATGCAGTAAAAGGAATTCAGGATTTTATGATGGCGCTTATGCCTATAATGCTTGTACTTTTAACAACTAGTGGTGGAGCAGCTCAAGCGGTGGTTATGGATCCAATTATAATGGCAACTATTACCATTACATCTACCATATTTATAGATGTAATCTTGCCTTTAATAATTATGAGCTTCGTACTGCAATTTGTGAACAATATTTCAGAAGACTATAAAATAGATAAATTAGCTAAACTTTTAAAACAGTCCGTACTCTGGATTCAAGGTCTTTGCATGACCATATTTATCGGAATAGTTACTATTAGGGGAATAAGCTCAAAGGCAATAGATGAGGTAACTGCTAAAACAGCAAAATTTGCAGTGGATAATTTTGTGCCAGTAGTTGGTAAAGCATTATCTGATGCTATTTCAACTGTAGCAGGGTATTCTTCATTACTAAAGGGTGCTATAAGCAGTGTGGGGCTAATTATATTGATAGCTATAGTTGCGTTCCCAATAATAAAGGTGTTTATATTAGCATTTATCTATAAACTTACTGCAGCGGTAGTTCAACCTATAAGCGATAAAAGAGTAGTAAATGCTATAAATGAAGCCGGGGATGCTTTGATTTTACTAGCGGCATCACTTATAAGCATTTCTGTTATGTTCTTTATAATAGTAGCAATAATAGCATCTTGCGGAAACAATGTATCTTAGGTAGGTGAAAACTTAGTGGAGTGGATTAAAAATTGGGTGATTAGTATATGCTCAGCTGTTATTTTTATTACAGCAGTAGAACTAATAATCCCAGATAATAAGATGGAAAAATACGTAAAATTTGCAATGGGCTTGATACTTATAGCTGTTATAATGAACCCTATTATAAAACTTTTTAGCAATAAATGGGATATGGCAACTTATATTAATAAGGCAAATAATTATATGGACAGTAAGTCACTAGATAATAACATTACAAAGTATGAACAGGAGGATAAAAAAAATACCCTAAATACATTTGAAACAAATTTGGCGAATACATCAATTAAAATGCTTAAAGTCAAATTCCCTGACAATGATTATTCTGTTAAGGTGGATGCTAGCTATAGTACCGAAAGTGGTGATGTAATTATAAATGATTTGAAAGTAGATGTAACAAGTAAAGGCATAGAAAAAATACAGAAAATAGATATTAATACACAAACTATTAGCAACAGCGCTGCAAGTGAATCGAATGATAAAATTGCTATTGAAATTAAAAATTATTTAAATGAACAATTAAAAATTGATAAAGGCAATATCTATGTTAATGAGCATAATAATTAATCAGGCATCTTCAAAAAAATAACAAGTTGGTATGCGATGTTTATTTTATTGATTGGGGCTTAACTTAGGGGGGAGGTGATGGCGTGGATTTTAAAAAACTAATCCAAAAGTTCAAAGAACTGGGGCTGAATAAGCAATTGACTAATATAGTTATTGTTATTTTAGTAGGAATACTAATTATAATAGCAGCTAGCGCTTTTAAAGATACTACAAATGTAACTACTTCAGGAAATCAGCAGAATAAAACAACAAACACAACAGCTAGTGATGAGAATAGCAGTGAAAGTGAATCGACTAATGATGATAGCATCTATGAAAATCAACAGGAAGCAAAACTTAAAAGCTTACTTGAAAATATACAGGGTGTGGGAAAGGTAGTTGTAATGATTAACTATGAAAAAGGTGAAGAAGAGATTCCAGCATACAACGAAAGTAATTCTTCATCTGTAATAAATGAAAATGATAGTTCTGGTGGAAAAAGAACAACCATGCAAAATAGTACTGGCACAAATGTGGTTTTAACTAATAATGGAGATAGTACAAAACCTTTTATAGTTAGCAAATATGAACCTAAGGTAAGCGGGGTATATATTGTTGCTGAAGGCGCAGACGATTCAAATATAGAACTGAATATTACAAATTCTGTATCAGAATTTTTTAATATTTCAGTGGATAAAGTAACCGTCAATGCTATGAAAAAATAACATATAACTATTTGAACAAGCATATAAATTTGATATAAAGTAAATTGGAGGGAAAAAAATGAATAGGAAACAAGCAGTCATTATTGTAGCTTTACTAGTACTAATAGTATGTGCTGGTGTCCTAGCTACGAAAGTACAAAGTCCACTATATGTGAGCGATACGGACCTGGTTAGTGGTAATAATACAAATTCATCTACTTCTGACAATAGCACAAATAAGACAAGCGTTAAGCAGGATTATTTTGCAGAAGCCAGACTTACTAGAGAGAAAACAAGTCAGGAAACTGTATCAAACTTAAAGGAAATCATTGATGACAAAAATGAAACTTCTCAAAACAAGCAGAGTGCGCAGCAAGAATCAATGGCTATCGTTTTGGAACAGCAGAACGAAATGAAAGTTGAGAATATGCTAAAGGGTAAAGGGTATAAAGATGCACTTTGTACTATTAACACTGACAAGGTAAATGTTGTAGTAAGGGCTGATAATGAAAAATTGTCCGACCAACAACAAAGAGAAATAAAGGACGTAATATTAAGTGTTACTAAAATTAGAAATATAGAAATACAGGCACCAGTTCATTAGTATTTGTAAAATTAGATTTGTTTTGATATAATAATCATAAGATGATATACTTTCCTAAGATAATAAGCCTAAGGGGGTAAAGTGAATATGGAAAATGAAATAAAAGATACCGTTAACATGGGTATAGTGAAGATATCTGATGAAGTAGTAGAAGTCATTGCTGGACTTGCAGCTGCTGATATAAAAGGTGTTGCTAATATGAGTAACAGTCTAGTTGGTGGAATTTCACATGTACTAAGTGGAAAAAAGAATCTTGCTAAAGGTGTTAAAGTAAATGTAGGAGAAGACAGTGCTTCTATAGATTTAAACTTAGTAGTTCAGTATGGAGTAAGAATTCCAGAAATAGCGGCTTCTGTTCAGGAAAATGTAAAGCGAGCAGTTGAATCAATGACTGGACTTAATGTATCTGGTGTGAACATATATGTGCAAAATGTAATTATAGCTAAGGAAGAAACGATAACCGAAGGCGAAGAAGAATAAGTAGTAAACACCCTCTAAGTTGAGGGTGTTTCTATGTGTAAAAGTTTTTAATGAATAACTATGGAAGTTTTAATTAATATATAGTAATATAAGTTCAACATTATAGTATTCTGGGAGGACAATTAAATGAATAGAAGGAAAAGTAGAGAACTAGCTATGAAGTTGGTATTTGAATCATCTATCAACAAGAAGAAATGCAGAGGAAATAATAGAGGATTATAAAGAAGAAAATGAAGGTTATAAAGATATGGACTTTGATTATATAAAAAGTCTACTAAATGGTATACAGGAAAAAGAAGAATTTTTAAATGAAAAAATCGAAGCTAGTCTTACAAATTGGAAACTAAACAGGATATCCAAGATAAATATGGCAATACTTAAAATCGCAGTTTTTGAGATATTTTTTATAGAGGAAATACCAGATAAAGTTTCAGTAAATGAGGCTATAGAACTTGCAAAGGTGTACTCAGATGAAAAATCACCAGCATTTATCAATGGAGCAATAGGAAATATAATCAATACAAAAACATTATAATATATATGGTGTCTTCAAAAAACTAGTTATTATGTTAGTCTATTTTAGATACTTGACAGTTGGGGTGGAGTAATGGGAAAAAGAATAGAAGGAAAATTAATCGCAGAGGCTTTTAGAAATGAGATTAGGGAATTTGTCAGTGATAACCAAGCAAAATCTCTGAGAGTTCCCAAACTAGCCATCATTATGGTTGGATTAGATGGAGGTTCTAGCTTTTATGTAAGAAATGCAAAAAACTTGCGGAAAATTTAGGCTTGAATTGTGAAGTGTTTCACTTTGAGGATGATACATCAGAGGAAAGTGTAATAGATACAATAGAGGATTTAAATCTTAAAGAAGATGTAGATGGCATAATGCTACAACTACCTTTACCAGATAATTTTAATGAAAAATATGTTATTTCAAAAATAAACTGCAATAAAGATATAGATGGACTTACATATAAAAACGTTGGAAAGTTTTATAGTGGAGAAAAATGCTTTATACCTTGTACACCAAGGGGAATTATGGAACTTATAAAAAGTACAGGTGTAAATATCAAGGGTAAAAATGCAGTAGTTGTTGGAAGAAGTAACATAGTTGGGAAACCAATTGCGCAACTACTTTTAGACCAGAATGCTACGGTTACAATTTGTCATTCAAAAACTGAAGGGCTTAAGAATATTTGTGCTAAGGCGGATATTTTAGTATCTGCTGTTGGAAAACCAGATTTTATAACTGGGGACTTTGTTAAAGCTCACGCTATTGTTATTGATGTAGGAACTACAATGGTTGGTGGAAAGCTAAAGGGAGATGTTATATTTATCGAAGCTATTGAAAAAGCAGATTTTGTGACACCTGTTCCTGGTGGCGTTGGTGCTGTTACTACTACTATGCTTTTAAAAAATACATGTGAGGCGTTTGAAGAAAATGTACGTTAAAACTCTAACAGTTACAGAACTTGGCAATTATATAAAAAAAATAATAGATAGTGATTTTATTTTAAGTAACACTCTTGTAAAGGGAGAGGTTTCTAATTTTAAAATTCACAGTAGCGGTCATGTTTATTTTTCACTTAAAGATGATTTTGGAAAAATAAACTGTATAATGTTTAAAAGTAAATTTGAAAACATCAAATTCCTTCCTGAAAATGGAATGTCAGTTGTGATTAAGGGAAAGGTATCTGTATATCAAAAGGATGGTGCGTATCAGCTCTATTGTAATGACATAAAGCTAGAAGGCATAGGGGAACTCAGCATAGCATTTGAAAAACTCAAGAAAAAGCTAGAAACAAAAGGGCTATTCGACTTAGCTCATAAAAGAAAAATACCTGAGTATTCTAAGAAAATCGGGGTAATTACATCACCCACAGGGGCTGCAGTTAGGGATATAATTAATGTTACAAAGAGAAGAAATAGTGGAGTGAATATTTTAATTTACCCTTCTTTAGTTCAAGGACCAAACGCAGCAACTGATGTTATAAAGGGAATAAATTACCTCAATAGTGTAAAGGATGTAGATGTAATATTGATTGCTCGTGGAGGTGGATCAGTTGAAGAACTCTGGTCTTTCAATGATGAATCTTTAGCTGAAGCTGTGTTTGCCTCCCAAAAGCCAATAGTTACAGCTGTGGGACATGAAACTGATTTTACCATTGTGGATTTCGTAAGTGACTTAAGGGCACCTACACCATCTGCTGGAGCAGAACTAATAACTTTGGATCTAAAGGCCACCAATAATAAAATTAAAAAGTATAGTGAACTACTCAAAAAATATATGGGAGATTATCTTATATGTGAAACTAATAAGATTAATTCATATAGAAAAAGTTTGGAATATAATAGTCCTATAATATTTATTGCAAATGCTTATAATAATTTAGATAAGATAAAGGGAACACTAAATGATAGGACAAAAAATAAGATCAGAATGGAAAAACAAAAACTAAGTAAGTTAAATTCGCTTTTAAATGCACATAATCCACTTAATGTTTTGAACAGAGGATACGCTATAATAGAAGGCGAAAATGGCAATTTGATTTCAAAAATTGATAGTCTTTCAAAGGAAGAGAACATTAAAATTACATTAAAGGATGGGAACAAAAGGTTTAATATTAAAAATATCTAAAGTGCTTTGGGAGGAATTATGGTAAGTAAACGTGAATCTTATGAAGGTATGATTAGCAAACTAGAAGATACTGTGTCATCTATGGAAAATGGTGAAATGACTTTAGAAAAAACAATGGAAAATTATGAAGCCGGTGTAGCTCTTTGTAATAAATTATATAAATATTTAAATGAAGCAGAGGGTAAAATAAAAATACTATCTGGTGACAAAGAAGAAAATTTTCCAGGGAATGAGGAGTAGATATGGATCAATCAGCATTGAAAAGTGAAATTGATTTATGGTTAGTACAATATTCCAGTAAAAAAGGAACTTATAACAAAAAAATATATGATGCCATGAACTATAGCTTAGAGGTTGGCGGTAAGCGAATAAGGCCAATACTGCATTGTCTTACATATAATATGTACAACGAAAATTACAAGAATGTAATTCCCATAGCCTGTGCAATTGAGATGATCCATACATACTCACTAATCCATGATGATTTGCCTTGTATGGATAATGATGATTTAAGAAGAGGTCATCCAACTAATCATAAGGTATTTGGTGAGGCAGTGGCATTATTAGCAGGAGATGGACTTTTAAATGAAGCTATGAGTATTATGTTCAATTATTGCAAGGACAAAACACAAACTGAAATTATGGCTTGTAAAATAATAGCAGATAGCGCAGGGCCGGAAGGAATGATAGGTGGGCAGATAGTAGATATCTTGAGCGAAGGAAAAAAAATCTCATATGATACGCTTTTCTATATGCATAAGAAAAAAACTGGAGCGCTTATTAAAGCTTCAATTTTGTCTGGTGCAATTTTAGGAAATGCTGAGAAAGACGAAATTGAAAAATTATCTGATTTTGGAGAAAAATTAGGTCTTGCATTTCAAATAAAAGATGATATTTTAGATGTAACTGGTGATGAAATTGTTTTAGGTAAGAATATTAATAGTGATATTGACAACAATAAGACAACGTTTATTACTACATTTGGATTAGACGAATGTAAAAATAAATGCAAAATTCTTACAAAAAATTGCCTTGATATTTTAGGTAGCATAAAAAAAGATACAACAAGCCTAGAAGATATGACTAAATTTTTATTACATAGAGAAGTTTAAAATGCCACATTAATGAAAGTTTTTGAATATTTTATCAAGCTGTGATATAATTGCATTTGTTATGTTTAAGAATGGTGGCACAGTATTCTAGTCAGGTAAGCTTTTTTCGAGGACGGGGCTAAAAATCCGTTAAAGGGCATATCGATGAAGTTCCTTGTGCTTGCTTATAACGCCCAGTCATGGGCTTGTGCTGGGAGTAAGGGGGCTGGGGCAACCGCAATGGCATGCGGATCTGACCCTACCCCCGTGGAGACCATTATTCGTAGATTAGATGAGATATCTAATCTACGATAATGGGTTAAACCTGTATTGTGGTACAAAAGCTATGTGCAGTGTAGCCTGCCTTGCGTGAGAATGGGAGAGGACAGGAAAAATAAAATGCTTCGGCGGAAGTATTTTATTCGATGCCTTCTGAAACCTTTTTTGCAAAAGAGGCTAGGAATAAGAATAAATGTCGGGGAAAACCCCTAGGCTGTTCGGAAGAAGTATATTAAGGATTGCAGTGCGGACTTAGTGGTAATCTAGTCCTAATAATGGCGACATATTAGATAAATTATTAAAGGGAAACCGCCAAATATGGTGACATAATGGCTAATTTACGGGAAATCCTACTGGACCTATGCCGCAAGATTTACTTAATATACTGCCACTTTTTAAACAAGCAATATTTAAAAAAATGATAAGCTAGTGTAGTTATAATTGCGGCTTATTATTTTTTTGAATATGTATAAATGGAGGAATAACGGTGTCAAAAAAGAATAATAATAGGAAGAGCAATGTAAAAAGCAGACGGAAATGGATATTAACCATAACATTTTGGTCGATTTTTATAAGTGGTAGTTTTTCTTTTCTCTCTGAGTTGCTACTAAAGAATGTTAATTTGTTAGTAGCTTTTGTCATATTAGCTATTATAATAATTTTAGGAGTTGTGTTTGATATAATAGGAGTTGCGGTTACAGCTGCTGATGAAACACCTTTTCATGCTATGGCATCAAAAAAGATTAAAGGAGCTAAAATTGCTATAAACCTTATAAGAAATGCGGACAAAGTATCTAGCTTTTGTAATGATGTCATTGGTGATATTTGTGGAATAATAAGTGGATCAGTTGGGATGTTCATAGCACAAAAGATTTTAGTTGCATTTAATAATACAAACTCTACTTTCATCAGTGTAGCTATAGGAGCACTTGTTGCTTCTGCTACAATATGTGGTAAATCAATTGGTAAAAGCTTTGCAATGGAGAATAGCAGTGAAATTGTTGGTAAAGTATCCAAAGGTTTGTATTTAATCGTAAAGGATAGATGAAAATGAAAAATATACTAGATAATTATAAAGGTATTGATGATATAAAAAAAATGAATTTTCAGGAATTAGAAAAATTAGCAGTAGAAATTAGAAGCTTTTTAATTAACACGGTATCAAAGACAGGTGGGCATTTAGCTTCAAATTTAGGTGTTGTAGAACTTACTATAAGTCTTTATAAAGCATTTGATTTTGACGAAGATAAACTTATTTGGGATGTTGGTCATCAAGCTTATGTCCATAAAATATTAACTGGGAGAAAAGATGAATTTGCTACTCTTAGAAAATATGGTGGAATAAGTGGTTTTCCCAAACGTGATGAAAGTAGGTATGATGTTTTTAATTCAGGACACAGTAGTACATCAATCTCTGCAGGACTTGGCGTTGCAAGGGCTAGAGACGTATCAGAAAAAAAGTATGAGGTAATTTCTGTAATAGGTGATGGTGCATTAACTGGAGGCATGGCATACGAAGCATTGAATGATCTTGGTTATAGCAAGACTAAAATGATTATTATTTTAAATGATAATCAAATGTCAATATCAAAAAATGTTGGTGGTATGTCTAAATATTTGAATAAGATAAGGCTTGATCCTGTTTATAATAAATTTAAAGAAGAAGTAAAGGACAAACTTAATAAGACTAATTTAGGGGCTGGGTTTGCTAGTTCTCTTCAAAAATTAAAGGATGGGGTAAAACAGCTATTTGTGCCAGGAATGCTATTTGAAGATATGGGAATAAAGTATTTAGGGCCAATAGATGGACATAATATAAAAGAATTAACTGAGATTATGGAACTTGCAAAACGAATGAAGGGTCCAATAATTATTCATGCGTTAACTAAAAAAGGAAAAGGATATGAATTTGCTGAAAAAAATCCCAATAAATTTCATAGCATAGGGCCTTTTGATTGTGACACCGGAGAGTCCGTTAAGGCCAACAATTTAACCTATTCCAAGGTTTTTGGAAATGAAATGATAAACCAGGCTAGAAAAAATAAAAATGTTGTTGCAATTACAGCTGCAATGCCAGACGGAACTGGACTATGTGACTTTGCAAAAGAATTTCCCAAAAGATTTTTTGATGTAGGAATAGCAGAACAACATGCGGTGACCCTTGCAGCAGGAATGGCAACCCAAGGAATAAGACCTGTATTTGCAGTTTATTCTACATTTTTGCAACGGGCATACGACCAGCTACTTCATGATGTATGTTTGCAAAATTTACCTGTAGTTTTTGCAATAGATAGAGCAGGAATAGTAGGGGAAGATGGAGAAACTCATCAAGGTATTTTTGACTTATCATATTTAACACATATACCTAATATTACTGTTATGAGTCCTAAATGTTTAGAGGAATTATCTTTCATGCTAAATTGGGCATTAAAGCAAAATGGACCTGTAGCAATAAGATATCCAAGAGGAACAGATAATCCTAATGTAAAAACAAGTGAGCTTAAAGAATTTATTAGAGGAAAATGGGAAATAATATCTGAAGAAGGAAATATAGCTATAATTGCAACTGGAAAGATGGTTCAAACAGCTATACTTGTAAGAGAAAAATTACTTAAGGCTGGTATAAAGGCCACAATAATAAATGCAGAATTTATTAAACCCATTGACAAAATTTTAATAAAAAAACTAATTATGAACAAGTACAAAATTATTACAGTGGAAGATAATGTTATACATGGAGGGTTAGGATCTTCTATATTGGAGTATGTAAATACCATTAGTGAGAATTCAAATATTCTAACATTAGGATATAATGATGAATTTGTAACACATGGCAGCGTAGATACATTATACAAATTACATGGACTTGATGTTGATGGCATTTACTATAGTATTTTAAAATTAATATAATTAAGGAGTTAAGTATGTCTGACACAAAAGAAAGATTAGATGTTTTATTAGTTAAAAAAGGTTTATTTGAGTCAAGAGAAAAGGCAAGAGCTTGTATAATGGCAGGAGAAATATTTATTGATGACAAAAGATATGACAAGTGCGGTGAAAAAGTAAAAGAAAATTCTAACATAGTTTTTAAAGGTGAAAAAATGCCATATGTAAGTCGTGGAGGGTACAAACTTGCCAAAGCAATGGCATCATTTAATATTAAGCTTGAAAATAAAGTATGTTTTGACATAGGAGCATCCACTGGTGGGTTCACGGATTGTATGCTTCAAAATGGCGCTAGGAAGGTATTTGCTGTTGATGTTGGTTACGGACAATTTGCTTGGAAGCTTAGAGTCGATCCAAGAGTTGTATGTATGGAACGAAGAAATATTAGATATGTAAAGCCAGAGGAGATAGGTGAGCAAGGTGATTTTGCAAGTATAGATGTTTCATTTATATCCCTTAGGACAGTTATTCCGGCCGTAATTGATTTGCTAACTAGTGCTAGTGAAATAGTGGCATTAATAAAACCACAGTTTGAAGCAGGAAGAGAAAAAGTTGGCAAAAAAGGAGTAATAAAAGATCCTAAAGTACATGTAGAGGTAATAGAAATGATAGTAGATTTTCTAATTCTAAAAAATTTAAATGTAATAGATATTGACTATTCACCAATAAAAGGACCAGAAGGTAATATTGAATATCTGGTGTATTTTAGTAAAGACAATAATAAAGATACATTTTCAAAAGAAAGAATTAACGAAGTAGTAAATAAAGCACATGGACACTTAGATTAGGAGAATATGTTTTATGAAAAATATAGGTATACACGTAAATAGCAGTAAGGATAAAAAACTGACTAAAAAAGTAAGTGAGTTTATAACAGAAAATATAAAAAAACTCGACGTAAAGATATATAATAATCTTGAAAACTTTACTGATGAGGATGCAAAAAAAACAGAAATGATGATATCTTTAGGTGGAGATGGTACAATATTAAGCACTTCAAGAATTATCTCGAAATATGGAATACCAATCTTAGGGATTAACTTAGGACATCTTGGTTTTTTAACTAGTGCAGAAATATCTGAGATTTCAGAATGTATGGATAAATTGTTAAGCGAAAAGTTTTATATAGAAGATAGAACAATGCTCCAGTGTAATGTAGAGTATAAAAATCAATTGAAATCTTATTATGCATTAAATGAAGTTGTAATATCTAAAAAAACTTTGGCAAGAATATTAGAATATAGCATATATATTGATGAAAAATTTTACACAAACATCACTGCAGATGGTATAATTATCTCAACTCCAACGGGATCTACTGCTTATTCACTTTCAGCAGGTGGTCCTATGGTCTATCCAACAATGAATTTGATACAAATTACTCCTATTTGTCCATTATCCATTGGAATAAGAACAATGATATTGCCAAGTAGTAGTAATATAAGTGTGAACCTAAAGGAAAAAAATAAAGTTGCATATTTATCATTAGATGGACAAAGTTCTTTTCAAGTTAGTAATTCGCATCATATAATTATAAAAGAAGCTCCTTTTAAATGTAAATTAGTAAGAATTGAAGGGTACGATTATTTTAAAGTTCTAAGGAAAAAGATAATATCTAGGACGAAAGAGTGTGAGGTTTAAAAACAATGAAAATATCTAGGCATGCTAAAATATTAGAAATAATAAACTCTAAAAATATAGAAACACAGGAAGAACTGGCAGAAGAATTAAGAAAGCAAAATATGGTGGTGACTCAAGCCACAGTTTCTAGGGATATCAAAGAACTAAAATTAATAAAGGTTTCATCTGATGACGGAAACTATAAATATGCATCAATATCTCCAACAGAAAATTTTCTATCAAACAAATTGGTAACGATTTATACACAAACTGTTTTAAGTGTAGAAAACATTCAAAACTTTATAGTAGTAAAAACAATATCAGGGTCAGGATCCGGTGCAGCTGAGGCCATTGATTCATTTAAGTTTGATGGAATAGTTGGAACAGTTGCAGGTGATAATACGATTTTTATGCTGATGAGAAGTGAGGAGAAAGCATTGGAAATAGTTCAAAAATTAAAAAAATTGCTAAATGAATAGGAGGTAGGGTTAAGTATGCTCCTTCAATTAAATATAAGTAATTTTGCATTAATCGAAAATTTAAGTATTTCTTTTGAGAATGGATTTAATATTTTATCTGGTGAAACAGGTGCAGGCAAATCTATATTAATCGATGCTATAAATTATGTTCTTGGGGTGAAATTTACTAAAAGCTCTATAAGAACAGGAGAAAAAAAGACATTTGTTGAAGCTGTGTTCACAATTGAAAATGGTAAAACAAAAAATGTATTAGAAAAACTAGAAATTGAATTTGATGATATTTTAATAATAAGTCGAGAAGCGTTTCAATCAGGGAAAAATATAGCTAAAATAAATGGTAAAACTGTAATATTAAATCAGATAAAAGAAGTAAGTGAAACACTGATGGATATTCATGGACAGCATGAGAATCAAAATTTAATGAATGTGGAAAAACATATTACATATGTTGATAACTATGGATATGAGGCCTTAAAAAAAACTAAAGTTGAATATAAAATATATTATAATGAGTTAAAAGAAATTAATTCTAAAATAAATGAATTAAAAGATAAAACTGGTAAGAATGATAAGATTTTAGATTTTCTTAAATATCAAGTTGACGAAATTAATGAAGCAAAACTTAATATAGGTGAAGATGAAGGACTTGAAGAAAAATATTTAATTGTATCCAATAGTGAATCTATAAAAAAAATTCTATCTAATTCTTATGAAAGACTTTACAATGGAAGCGAAAATGTGGACTCAATATTTGATGGAATTGGAATAATTATTAAAGAATTAGGAACCATAGAGTTGAATTCAAAGGAAATAAAAAATATCAAAGATTCACTTGAAGAAATTTATTATAACTTGGAACAAAACATATCAGAAATAAGAAATATTAAGGACAATATTGAATTTGATGATAAGGAGCTTGAATATATAAATAATAGATTATACATAATAGATATTTTAAAGAAAAAATATGGAAAATCTATAGAAGAAATATTAAATTACAAAGAAAAAATCATAAAAGAATATGACGAATTAACACATTGTGCAGAAATTATAGAAGCCTTAGAAGAAAAAAGAAAAAATTCTTTCAAAAAAGTTATGTTTTATGCCAAAGAACTTCATGGAATAAGAGAAAAAATAGCAAAATCTTTAGAAGCCAAAGTTTTGAACGAATTAAAATACATTGGGCTAGAAAAAAGTACATTCAAAGTAAATGTAACTTTTTCTGAAGAATACGCAAATGAAAGTGGTGCTGATAAAGTACAATTTTATATATCTACAAATCCTGGAGAACCATTAAACCCACTGGAAAAAATAGTTTCTGGGGGTGAATTGTCAAGAATAATGTTAGCATTAAAAACTGTATTTGTTGATAAAGACAAAATACCTTCTGTTATCTTTGATGAAATTGATACAGGTATTAGTGGAAGAGTTGCACAAAGTGTAGCTGAAAAATTGTATAATATTTCTAACAAACATCAAGTTTTTTGTGTAACTCATTTGCCACAGATTGCGTGTATGTCTGATATACATTATTTAGTGGAAAAAAAGGTTCAAAATGATAAGACGTATACATATGTTAATAGACTTTCTTTAGAAGAAAAAGAAAAATCAATAGCAAGGATGATTGGTGGAAGTGAACTTACAAAATTAACATTAGAAAATGCAAAAGAAATGATAAGCCTTGCAGATAAAAAAAAGAAAATCATAAGAAAAATATAATAAAAATCATAAAAAAAAGCCATAATAATGTTATGGCTTTTTTTTGTTTAAAATCATGGAATAAACATTGAAAGCAAAGAATTGACTTTAAATACATTTATACAATAGCATAATAAGATTTCATAAGGGAAAGTTAGAATTATAATCTTAGGTACACAGGAGGTCAAAAGTATGAAAAATAAAAAGATTTACAGATTGTGCTATATTTTTACTCCGATTTTCATTCTAACACTAGTTACCTTTATGAACTTAAGAGAACTACATGAAAATACTTATATAAATAAAATCGATAATATTGAGTATAACTCTAGATTAAAACTCAAAAACCAAATTAAAACAACAATAAATACAAATTTCATTAATAATGATGATTTGAAAAAGAAACTAATAAATAATAATTTATTTGGTTTTTTGCCCGAGAAACCTGCAAATGTATACGTTTTTCCTAAAATCAAGGTTTATCCAGGAGGTCAGCCTGTTGGAATTAAGTTAAATACTGATGGAGTACTAGTTGTTGGTTTATCAGATGTACAATCAGAAAATGGCAGTAAAACAAGTCCTGCAGTAGAAGGCGGACTACAGATTGGAGATAGCATAATAAAAATAAATAATGAACCAATTAGTGATTCTAAAAGCTTAATTGATAAGGTAAATAAAAATCAAAAATTGAGCATAAACATTTTAAGAAATGGTAAAACTTATATCAAAACCGTATTTCCATCTAAAAGCAGTAGTGATGGAAGTTATAAACTTGGTATTTGGGTAAGAGATTCCACGGCAGGTGTTGGAACGCTTACATTCTATGATGAAAAAACAGGCAAATTTGCCGCCCTTGGCCACCCAATAACTGATATAGATACAGGTACTCTATTAAAAGTTAAAGATGGTACTATAATAAATTCTAAAATAATTTCAATAAAGAAAGGAATAAAAGGGAGTCCTGGGGAAGTAAGAGGGATGTTTATTGATGAAGAAAATCCCATAGGTAATATTCTAAGCAATACAATGTGTGGTATTTATGGTGATAAATTTAAAATTAAAATCAATAAAAAAATCAAGCCAATGGAAATTGCATTTAGAAATGAAGTAAGAGAAGGAGATGCGCAAATACTTACTACTATAAACCAAGAGGAACCTAAATATTACAATATTAAAATTGAAAAACTTCTTGTGCAGGATTCACCTGGACCTAAAAGTATGGTAATAAAAATTACAGATCCAGAACTCTTAAAAAAGACAGGTGGAATAGTTCAAGGTATGAGTGGAAGTCCTATTATACAAGATAATAAAATTGTTGGTGCAGTTACTCATGTTTTGATAAATAATCCTGATACAGGCTATGGTATATACGTTGAGTGGATGCTAAGGGAGTCTGGGCTGCTAACTTGAATGTATAAAAAAAGAAGCCTTTTGTATAAACTGGCTTCTTTTTTATATACTTATTTGTTACAATTTTATATAGTTTCACTGTAAATAAAATAATGTTCAATGAAATACGTTGATTTTTGATAGTATAAGTAATAAAATTGAATAGTAAAACTAAGTTTTACTATTGGAAGATTTTAATGTATGAAAAGTTATTATGAGTTAATCAATACATAAAATGGTATATTATATAATTGATGGATTTTATTAATAAAAAATTAGTTAAATTCTAAAATATATTAAATAATATAGAAGGATTAATCAGGGATTTGTCGAATATATAATTTGTAAACATATGGTAATTAAAAGTGGAGAGGAGAATAAAAATGGAATATTCAAAAATTAATGTATTAATCGCAGATGATAACAAAGAATTCTGTAATATCTTAAACGATTATTTATTAAACCAAAGTGATATTGTTGTGGTTGGCATAGCCAAGGATGGAATTGAAGCATTGAAACTTATTGAGGAGAAAAAACCAGATCTAGTAATACTTGATATAATAATGCCTCATCTTGATGGTTTGGGGGTATTAGAAAGACTTAATAATATGAATATAGATCCTATACCAAACGTAATCGTCCTATCAGCCGTAGGACAGGATAAAATAACTCAAAGGGCAATAACATTAGGAGCCGACTATTATGTGGTTAAACCATTCGATATGGACGTATTTACAAAGAGAATAAGGCAGATGTTTAATAACACAATTTCAAATGTAAATAGTAGAAGGGTAGGCACATTTCAAGAAGAAAAAGAGGATAATTTTGCAAAACCTAAACATATAGACCTGGAAACAGAAATTACAGGTATAATTCATGAGATTGGTGTTCCTGCACATATAAAGGGATACATGTACTTAAGAGAGGCCATAAGTATGGTTGTAAACAACATAGAATTGCTGTCAGCTGTTACTAAAGAACTATATCCTTCAATTGCTAAGAAATATAATACTACAGCCAGCCGCGTTGAAAGAGCTATAAGACATGCCATAGAAGTAGCATGGGCAAGAGGTGAAGTAGATACAATAAATAAGCTATTTGGTTATACAATCCATAATGGTAAAGGGAAACCTACTAATTCCGAGTTCATAGCTATGATTGCGGATAAACTTAGGCTTAAAAATAAAGTTAGCTAAATGGATTTGCTATCCCAATAGCAAAAGGCAATGGCTTTTCGTCTACCACAAAATATCCTCAGAATCTTTGAATTGATGTTTCTTTTCAGATGTCTTATTTAACAATAATGTAAACCTCCAATATTCATTGGTATGAATATTAGAGGTTTATTTTTATCCGATGACTAGCATCCCTAATACTCCAATCTTCAATTAAGTGTGAAAATCAGAAAAGTAGAAAAGTAAAGAACCAAAACTTTGCTTGGTGTGAATCACTTTGCGGTTTCATCAAGCACCTTATGCAATTAATAATTCTATTTTTTACATAAAAGAGCGCACCTTTCGCAGTAAGCACGCTCTAAAAGGAAAATTGGAATATTGAATCTGATATTTAGATTATTGACAATATATAATAGGAATATTCATTAGTTCTTATTTTAATTTATAAAAACACAATTCTTGAAAATGTGACAGGGGAATGTTAATGTGAATAATAATTATATGGGGTTTTATAAAATATTATAGCAGAATAGAGGATATTTCATCTCTCATATAGAATATAATTTATGAGGTGAGAGTTTATGAAAATTAGTGAGAAGTGTAAAAATTGTGGAAGTGTTAAACTTAAGAACCAAGGTCAATCTTATTGTGTATTTAAAGTAAATATGAGTGAAACAATTATAATGAGAGATGAACCAGATAATTGTATCTTTTTAGATAAAGATGACGAAGAGTACAAATCCGTTTTAGCAGAATTTGTGCTTACTATATGACGTAGAGTTTAGAGAAATCTAAACCTTTTTTCTTTGCTAATAATTAGGCATCATGAAAGGAGTAACAAGTCAGTATTCTGGTCCATTTTGCGGTATGCAACGCCTTACATAACCCTTACATAGCCAACGCTTGCGCAAGGTTTTGGATCCTTGCCTACCGCAAAATATCCTCAGAATCTTTGACTTGTTATTTTCTTGATTGTGCCTTAAACAAAAAAATTGCAAAAAGTTTTAGGTTAAAAAGGATTTAGATTAATTTTTAAATCCTTTTTAACTTTTATAATCAGTATGAAAAATCAATGGAACAATAAAATAAATGAAGGATTATAGATCAGGTTTTACATGGGCTTTACAAGGTAAAGTTTAGTTTATAATCAATTAGTGGTATAATATATTTTAGATTGTACGTAATGAGAAATTGCAATCTAAAAATATAGACAGGGGGAGTGCAGGTTGCATAAAAACATATTAGCTAGTGCTTTGGTGCTTGGAATGGTACTTACAATGAGTTCACAGGTGTTTGCTGATCCTTTAAATGATCAATTAAATTCAGCAAAAAGTCAGTACAATGAAAACCAAAGTAATCTTAGTGCTGCACAAAAAAAGCAAGTCAAGTAGAGGGAGATATTCAGAAAATAGATGACCAAATTCAAAAAATATGTCTCAAGTTGATAGTTTAAATAGTAAAATAGGTACTACAGAAGGGAATATGGCTGAAACTCAAAGTAATATTCAAGATTCTGAAGCTGAAATAAAAGCAGAGAAAGAACTGTATGATAAAAGAGTTAAGGTTATGTATGTAAATGGAGCAGAAGGATACATAGATGTGTTGTTTGATTCGAAAAATTTAAGCGATTTTTTGTCAAAAACAGAAATAGTAGAAAAAGTAACCGAAGCTGACAATGTAATGGTAAATGACCTAACACAAGAAGAACAGAATCTTCAAACTAAGAAAGACAAGCTTTCTGAAGATAAAAAAAATCTTACAACTTTGCAGGAACAAAGCAGTAAAGAACTTGCAGATTCAAATCAAAAGAAGGCTACTGAAACTCCACTGATTGCAGAGGCTAAAAGTGAAGTTTCACAATACGCCACAGCAACTGCAAGTCAAAAAGCTCAGATCGATGCAATAAATAATAAAATAAGTACTGCACAAGCGGCTACTAATGCGGCTAATACGGCTGCGGCCAATGCTGCTGCAGCTAATGCGGCATCAATTAAAGTAGCACAGAAGAGTTCAGTAAATAATGCACAAGCATCTAACAATAATATTTCACCAACTCCAGCGTCAACTCCAGCTCCAGTAGTACAGGGAGGGGATGTCATAAGTTTTGCAGAGAGTTTTGTTGGTGTACCTTATGTTTGGGGAGGAGAATCTCCAAGTGGGTTTGATTGTTCAGGTTTGATGCAGTATGTGTATGCGCATATTGGTGTTAGTATACCTAGGACAAGCGAGGCACAATTTAACTCTGGAACACCAGTAAGTTTATCAAATCTTCAACCAGGAGATTTAGTGTTTTTTGAAATGGCATCAGATGGACCTGGACATGTAGGAATGTATATAGGAAATGGGCTCATGATTCAGGCACCTCATACTGGAGCAAGCGTATTTGTTTGTCCACTTTCAGATATGCCAGCTTCTTGTGGAGCAAGAAGAGTGAATTAAATTATAATATAAATTACAAAAGAAGAGTACGTCTCAAAATAAACAAGTTAAGAATTGAAAATTGAAAATTGAGAGTTAATGATGTTTTTTTCACAAAAGCTACGTAAAAACTAAGAATTGATTTTAGATTTTACGTAGCTTTGCTACATAAAATCAACATTAACTTTCAACTTTTGCTTTCAATTCGGAGCATAAGAAAATGTTCCACAATTTTTTTATGATTTTGAGACAGCCTCTTCTTTTGTTTTATTTGACAATTATATTACTACAGATTAAAATTATATTGCAATATATATAAACTTAATACGAATAATTATTGTTAATGTTTGGGAGGAATTTATTGTGAACTTTGAAGAAGAAACAGTGGCTAAAAAAAAGATATACGAAGGAAAAATTATAGAGTTATATTTACATAAGGTTAAGCTTCCAAATGGTAATTTTGCTGATAGGGAAGTTATAACTCATCCTGGTGGAGTTGCAATTTTAGCGTATAAGGATAGTGAAACAATCTTGATGGTGGAACAATATAGAAAACCTGTCGAAAAAGTTTTATTGGAGCTTCCTGCTGGAAAATTAGAAAAAAATGAAGAAACCTCAGAGTGTGGTAAGCGAGAATTGGAAGAGGAAACTGGATATAAATCTAAGTCTTTTAAATATTTAGGTAAAATAGTAACTTCACCAGGCTTTTGTAATGAGTATATATATTTATACAAGGCTGAGATGCTTTATGATGGTAAAATTGGTGGAGATGATGATGAATTTTTGAATGTTCGGGAAGTGAAAATTAACAATGTTAAAGAAATGATAAGAACAGGAAAGATAATTGATGCAAAAACTATTTGTTGCTTTATGTATTTATAATTTGTAATAATCCTCCCTTAGTAATCATAAATATTTATAAAACTTGATTAACACGGGAGGAATGGTAGGAATGAAATTTGAAGTATTTAAAAACGCCACAGTTAAGCACTTCCAGAATAATTTATGGTTATATATTCTAAGTTCTGTTTGTATGTGTACAGGCGTAGTTCTAGGAGTTTATACTGTAAAGTACATGAGTAGTTTTGAAAAAAGTGATCTATTAAGCTATTTAACTTCGTTTGCAAAAGCTGATAGCTTAAAAAGCATCAACTACCATCAAGTATTAATAGAGGCAATAAAAAATAATATACCATTTATAGCTGTAGTTTGGTTTTTGGGACTAACTATGATTGGTATACCTATAATCTTACTTTTAGATGTGCTTAAAGGTTTTACTGTGGGATTTACTGTTACTTTTTTTGTAAATGGTTTAGGGATTAAAGGAATATGGATAGCTCTTTTTTCTATAATCCCACAGAATATTATTTATATTCCTTGTATTATGATTACCTCAGTTTTTGCCATGGAATTTTCTTTTATGCTAATTAAGGATAATGTAAAAAAGAACTGGACTAAAAATATATCGTCAAAAATATTTTCATATACTTTCGTATTTGTTACATTAAGTATTTTCATGTTTACTGGATTTATCTTTGAAACTTATATTACACCTAGTATAATTAGAGCAATGGCATAGGAGGTTCAGAATTAATATTGATTAAAGGCACTGATACATATAGAGTTTTAATATTATTCATGAAGTGTATTTTAATTCTTACTTTCTTTGGCATAATATTTCCCAAGCTAATAGATTATACTATTGATATGTCTATGGGTAGTAAGTCAAAATTTCATAACAATAGTATATTAGTGTATAATATATATAGGAGTAATAAACATATTATTTATAATTTTATTTATTTATTTAAATTGACAATTTGTCAATAGATAGCTAGGAGAGTTTAATGGATGGTTTATTGGAAAATTATTTTGGGAACATTAAGAAAAAAAATTTAAGTAAAAACACATTAGATGCGTATAAGAGAGATATTGAGAGATTTGAAAAGTTTGTTAAGGATAGGCATGAGGATATTGAACAAATTGATTCTGTAACAATAATGGCATATACACAAGGAATGATTAAAAATGGTAAAGCTAGTTCTTCTATTATACGGAATATAGTGTCTATTCGTAATTTTTACAAATATTTAGTAAATTCAGGGGAAATCGATAGAAACCCAGTTGAAAATTATAAATTACCTAGAATAAAAAGAAGTTTACCAACTATTTTAAAGATTGATGAGGTTGATGAATTATTAGATATGCCTGATATTACAACAAACAAGGGAATACGAGATAAATCAATGCTAGAACTAATGTATGCTACAGGTATGAAAGTAACAGAACTTATGAATTTAGTAATTTATGATGTAAATTTAAAACTTTCATATATAAAATGTAAAGGAAGCAAAGATAAGGAAAGAATTATTCCATTTGGGTCTTTCTCGCTAAAGTGGTTAAATGAATATATAAAAATTAGATCTGAAATTAATGTAAATAACTTAGATTATTTATATGTAAATCTTCAAGGAGATAAAATGACAAGACAGGGATTTTGGAAAATTGTAAAAAAATATGCAGAAGAATCAAATATTGATAAAACTATTAATTCCTATACATTAAGACATTCATTTGCTGTTCATCTTTTGCAAAATGGTGCAGATATTAAGACAATTCAAGAACTGCTAGGGCATACTAATTTAACAACTACTCAAATATATGCGGGAATATCAAAAAAAAGCAAAGTAGCAGAAATTTATAAAAAATATCATCCTAGAGCATAGATTAATAGATTAATAGAACTCTGTTTATACTGTTTCTAAAATCAATTGGGACAAACTTGAAAAATAAAATATGTATATAGGACTATTGTATAAGGAAAAGTGAAAAAAAAAGTGCTAATTAATAGTACTTTTTTTACGTTATATTTATATATTTGCTAAATATTAATAGCAAATTATAAGATTGTTTTTACTTAATTAAGTGATAATATTTTGCAAGCTGGGTAAAAATAAACTTGTAAAATATATAAGAGAAGGTGATTCACATATGATTAGTAAAAGCAAAATATTATGTAATATAATATGTTCATTTTTAATAGCTAGTCTTTTTATTAATAATTATCCAAAAGCAGCAGAGTTTGGAGAAAATAATATAAAGAGTGAAGAAACAGCTGGCATTAATGTAGATGCTAAATCTGCATTATTAATTGAACCTACTTCAGGTAAAATACTATACGATAAAAATTCTCACGAAAAATTTGCGCCAGCATCGGTTACTAAAATAATGACAATGCTAATTACTATGGAAAGTATTGATGCCAAAAAGATAAAATTAGGTGATAAAGTTACAATTAGTGAAAATGCTAAAAAGATGGGTGGGAGCTCCATGATACTTGAAACTGGAGAAGTAAGAACTGTAGAAGAACTTTTGAAGGGTATAGCAATTGCATCAGGAAATGACGCAGCAGTGGCTGTTTCTGAATATTTGGGTGGAAGTGAGGAAAATTTTGCTAAAATGATGAATGAAAAAGCAAAAGAACTTGGTATGAAGGATACACATTTTGTAAACTGTACTGGGCTTAGCGCAAAAGATCATTATTCAAGTGCCTATGATATTGCTATTATGTCACAGGAGCTATTAAAACACCCACAAATTTTAAAATATTCTGGAACCTATATGGAAACTATAAGTGAAGGCAGAAAGACACCTATTGGCCTTGTAAATCATAATAAGCTAGTTAGGTTTTATAAAGGGTGCGATGGATTAAAAACCGGATTTACTGATGAAGCTAAATATTGCATCTCAGCAACTGCGTTAAAGGATGGAGTTAGAATAATAGCAGTTATTATGGGGGCACCTACTTTTAAAGTTAGAAATAGAGATGCAGGGGCACTTATGACCTATGGTTTTTCAAAGTTCGAAAGTAAAAAAGTAGTTGAAAAAGATAGCCCAATTGAAAAGGTGAACTTAAATAAAAAGGGCGATAAGTTTTTTGGCAAAATCAAATGAAGATTTAAACTTGATTGTTGAAAAGGGAAATAATATAAAAGTGGATCGTAAGTGTACCTATTTCGAAAATAAACATGGGTTTAAAAAGAATAGTAAAATAGGTTTTTGCGAGTTTTATCAAGATGGTAAATTGTGTGGTAAGGTTCAATTGTACTGCGATAGGGATGTAAAAAAAGAAGGGATTTTTGAGTATTTTAAATATAATATTGAACGTGTGTTTGATAATGCAATATAATATTATGTTTTTGAGCCTATATATATGTTAAAATATATATAGGCTTTTACTATAAGTAGTTTTAGGAGAGATTTTATGCCGTTAAATATTAAAATAGAAAACTTTGAGGGACCATTCGATTTATTACTACATTTAATTAAAAAAAACAAAATGGATATATATGACATAAAGATATATGATATTACCTCACAGTATTTAGAGCATATTAAGGTTATGGAAAAATTTGATTTAGAAGTAGCTTCTGAATTTATTGTAATAGCAGCAAATTTATTAGAAATTAAGTCGAAACTTTTGCTTCCGAAAAGTAAAAGTGACAGTGAGGAGGAGGAGGAAAAGGATCCAAGACTGGAACTTGTATCTAAACTTTTAGAATATAAAAAATATAAGCGGGTAGCCGGTGTTCTAAAGGGAAGAGAAATAAATACAGGGGTTGTATATACAAAAAAACCTGAAATTATAGATGATTCAAATGACAATAAAAATTTTGCAATAGATTTGATAAAAGGCATTACATTACTTGACTTATTTAATTTATACGATAAAATTATGAATAGATTTTTAAGTAAAACAAATACTGAAAATGTTATATCAAAACAAATATCTATTGATAAATTTAGAGTTGAAGATAAAATGGAAGAACTGTTATTATATTTTAATGCAAATGACAGAATGTATTTCTCAAAAATAAAAAATCAATGTGAAAATAAGATAGAAGTAGTGGTTACGTTTTTAGCTCTATTAGAATTAATAAAATTAAGGGATGTTAAAGTAATTCAACAATGGAGCTTTAGAGAAATTTTTATAGAGAGGATTTTTAAAGATGCCGAAAAATAATGCAACACACTCAGAAACCCATGAGGTTACAAATAGGTTAAAATATTTTTCAATAATTGAATCATTATTATATGTAAGTGGCGAGCCATTAAAGATTAAAAATATTGCATCAATAATAAACTTGGAACTTGATTATACAAGTGATTTGCTAGATGAAATGACACTGACATATGTAAATGATGCTAGAGGGATTAAACTTATTTGTATTAATGATGAATATCAGTTTGTTACAAAATCTGAAAATAGTAGCTACATACAAAAAATATTAAGGACAAGCAATAGACAATCTTTATCACAAGCAGCATTGGAGGCTTTAGCTATAATAACATATAAACAGCCAGTTACAAGGATTCAAATTGATGAAATAAGGGGGGTTAAATCTGATAGAGCTATTCTTACACTGCAAGAAAAAAATTTGATAAAGGAGAGTGGTAGGTTAGAGGCACCTGGAAGACCAATATTATATAGTACTACTGAAGAATTTTTAAGGTATTTTGATTTAAGAAATTTAAATGACTTACCGCAATTAGATAGTATTTTAGATGATATGGAAGACAATTTACAGCAAGATACTGAAAATCAATAAAAAAAGTATAACATTCTGCTAGTTATTAAAATCTTGAACTTTGTAGTTTAATGCTGAAAACTACGAAGTTCAAGATTTGCTTTTTTGAATTATACATACCTAAAAAATGTAAGTTGCATCTTTGTATGGCATTTTCATTTAGATAATTAATCAGTTTTAAATTTTTCAGCAGCATTTTTGACTTCTTCTTTGTTTTTAGTATCCGGTTTATTATTATGTTTTTCTATGGAATCTTTAATAAGCTCCATTATTTGTGGAAAAGTATCAATCATTTTGTCATAACTGTTATGAGAGTCTACAGATAGAAGCTTTACAGAATCGGCTCTTATAACCAAAAATGCCACAGGTTTAACTGATACTCCAGCGCCAGAACCTCCTCCAAAAGGAAATTTATCCTCCTTATTTTCTTTGCTTTCTTTATTATCGTTAGATTTCATATTCGAAAATTCAGTTCCACCTGAAGCAAATCCAAAGGAAACCTTTGAAATAGGTAGTATGAGTGTACCATCCTTAGATTCAATAGGATCTCCAATAATAGTATTTACATCTATCATATCGCGAATATTTTTCATAGTACTATCCATTAATGTCTCAATTGGATGATTTTCCATAATTGTTCCTCCTTGTTAAGTTAAATTTGGTTATGATTTTTGTATCTTTAAGTAATCTGAAAAGGATTAAAATAACTATATATATAGTATTTGCTATACTTATTTTTAATATACTTTTAATATTCAAATCCATACACTTTTTTTTAAAATCAGGAGTTATAGAGAAATGATAATCTTTTATATTAAAGAATTTTTTTAACATGGAATAAATTAAAGATGGTAAATTGTTTAGTAATCCAAAGACTATAGCGGTTTCTTCTGCGTCTTCAAAGCCAAACTGAAGAATGTATGTTAAATTTAATTTTGGCTTTATTGGGTAATGCTCTAATCTAATCATGGTATTTTTAAAAAAAGTAGAGTAATAATTTATTTTACCTATATAATCCTGACTTTTTATTTCATGCTTGACTTTTTTGTTTAATCTTTTCTTAAAGGAAAGCTTTCTTCCATAAAGGAGCAAATGTACACTGTTTTCATAATAATGTATTTGAAAATATAGGGGTATAGGCAAAAAAAACACTAATATTATTGTAAGTAAAATCAAGGGAAAAAACATATAAAGCCCTCCAATTATATGAACTATTACATATTGTAACCAAAAATATAATTTAAAATCATATTTTCTCAATTGGTATACATATAAAATATTATGTAAACTAACTTAAATGTAAACCTTTAGAATATAATTTTTTTTATTACAAATAATAATTTAGGCATCATCAAAGAAATATCCTGAGAATACTGACCTGTTATTTCTTTGATGATGCCTTAGACAAAAGTGAGGTGAAATTATGATTAATAAAAAGATAATAAGTATCACAGTACTTGTATTATTCACAATTAATTTATTAACAAAAGTAGCTTATGCGAAAAATTTAGATGTAGATGCAAAAGCTGCCATAGTTATGGATAGTAAAAGCAAAATCGTCTTATTTGAAAAAAATTCAGAAATGATAATACCAATGGCAAGCACGACAAAAATTATGACTGCACTTGTTGCATTAAAATATGGGAATCTTGATAAAGAGGTTAGGATATCTAAAAATGCTGTATCTATTCGAGGCTCAAAAGTTGGTTATAAAGCCGGTGAGGTTATCATTATGAAGGAACTTTTATATGGATTGATGTTTAGATCAGGTAACGATGCTGCAATTGCAATTGCAGAAGAGTTAGGCGGTAGTGTTCCAGGTTTTGCAAAACTTATGAATGAAGAGGCTATAGCCATAGGTGCAGTTAACTCTCATTTTGAAACCCCACATGGACTGGATAGTGAAAATCATTATTGTACTGCTTATGATCTGGCATTAATAACTGCAAAAGCTAAAGAAAATAAGCTGTTCAATGAAATAGTGGGATGTAAGGACGTAGATGGTAATTCTATGGGATTTTCAAGGAGTTATCATAATATAAATAAAATACTAAATGAGATACCAGGAGCAAATGGTGTTAAAACTGGTTTTACAGGAAAGGCAGGAAAATGTCTTGTTACGTCAGTAGACATTAATGGACATGATGTTATATTTATAGTGTTGAACTGTACACCAAGATGGAAGGAAACAGCTAAATTGTACAAATATATATCTGAAAATTTCTCATATAAACAGATTTACTCTAAAAATCAAATTGTTGCTGAATTGCCAACCCCAAGGGAAAAACTGAAATTGGTTACAGGTAAAGATATAGTTTTACCATTTGAAAATGGTAAGGAGTATAATGTAAAAATGGTAATACCAAAAGAAGTACAAAAATCTGTTAGCGAACATGAAATGCTTGGTAAATTAGAGCTATTTAATGAAAATAAACTTATTTATAATACATCTTTAACAGCTCAGAACAAAAGTAATAATAAAAAATGGCTTTTTATTAAAGACAAAGAATAAAAAGCAACCACAAAAAAAGTTAAAAGTTAAAAATCTATAAATTGGGAGGTAAGTAGAAAATATACTTACCTCCCAAAAGATTATTTGCAATTATGAAAGATTTTGTGCTGGTTGTCCTTTAAATTTAGCAAATAGGTAAAGAGCAGAAACTATTATTATATATAAATAAAATACAATTTGTATTATAAATACAAAAGTAACATTAATTTCACCTGCAAACCCGATTACGTAAGTTAAAAAGGTAGCTCCAAGATTATTAAAAATAGTTATAATAGAATTAGTAGCAGGTATATATTGAGTGTCTACATGTTGAATAATATATCCCTGAAGTGCTGGATATATTAAAGATATAGTTATACCAATAATAGCAATACCAACTAATGCTTGGATTTTATTTGTACCGCTTAAGATAACAAAAATTCCACATATGGTTATTATAGGTGCAATAGCAAGAAATCTCAATTGACCTACCTTTTCCAAGAATTTATCTCCAAATGCTCTTCCTATGGTAAATAAAATCCAAAAACCTAAAAGAATATTTGGAACTTCAGTTTTACTAAGACCATAAGCCTTTTCAAGGAAAGTTCCTGTCCAGTTGGTAGTTGAGATTTCAGCTCCAACGTAGAAAAATACTGCAACTGAAAGTAGTAAAACCATAGGATTTTTAAGCATTGAAAATGCATTCTTATTTTCAGAATTATTTTCAACAGGAGCAATATCTTTGATCCTAGTTGCAAGAAGTAAAAATAAAACTATAAATACTATATGAATCGAGTAAGTATAATTAAAATTTATACCATTTCCTAATACAAACCTGTCTATAGGTAGAATTACAATTCCTCCTAGACCGAAACATGCATTAGCAAGACTGAATTTTTGAGATTTTTTGGAAGTAGGGATAACAGAGTGCTTAAAATTAATGCTGTCATTCCTACGGCAAGGCCTGATATAAAATAACCAACTAGAAGAATACAAAATGAATGTGAAAATAAGATAACAACACTTGCCAAAATTGCGAAAGAAAAACCAAGGTATAAACCTCTCTTAAGTCCAATGGCAGGCATAAGTCTAGCACCTATTATACTCATTATAAATGAAGCACAATAAACTACTGATGGAAGCATAGCAATGATACTGTTTGATACGTTATAAGTATTTTTGATTGTTGTGATAAACGGTGACAATGTGTTTGAAAATAGTGATAAAAAAAAGAAGCCTAAAAAAATAATTATCATGTTTTTGAAATTTTTGTTCATGCTGTCCTCCTGTCAAAATTAAAAAATTTAGTAACGCATTGTACCGAATTAAATTATAATAAAACCCCAATTTATCATATAACAACACTTTATTATAACATAAAATACAAGGTTAACAAGTTGATATAATTAAAAAAATGTAATAAATTAACTTTCTGAAATAAAAGAGAAAGTTATATTTGCGTATAACTTTCTAATAGTACAAGATTGGAACTCATAATCAATAGTGTAAAATCAGATTAGCAGTACGTATAAATAAATAACAAATTGGGAATATATATAATAAATAATAAATAATAGATAATAAAATTTTGAGGTACAAATCTGATGAAAATAGGAAGTATAGTTCAATTACAAGATAACAATGAATGGAATGGTTTTTATGGAGTAGTTAAGTACATGAAAGATGGAACAGCATATGTTTTTTGTACACTAAATCCATGTTATTTATATAAAGTTGGAAAAGATAATCATGCATTACTAATAAGAGATTAACAATAATTTATATGGATTAAATATATACATAACGTTGGTAGAGTAACATGAATCACATGGAGTACCCCTTTAATTTTTTTAGTTAACATCAGTTTTACTGGTGTTAAAAAAAAAAACTGATGTATAATGAAATATATAACATTTTTATATAATGGATTGATAGAGAATAAATAGATATTAAACAAATTAAGGTAATAAATGAAATTATTTTTTGGGGGTAAGAAATGGAGAAAAAAGAATCTACAGTAGGTATAATTTTAATAATTATTGGGGCTATAGTATTAGTAGACAGGATATTTAATCTGAAATTTTTAAGCATGAGCAACTTCTGGCCATTATTTGTATTAATACCCGGTTTACTTTTTGAAGTTAGTTATTTCGTAACAAGAAGAGATCCAGGAATTTTAGTTCCTGGGGGGATACTGACAACTATAGGTTTATTATTTTTCTTTGAAACTTTTACTGGTTGGCAATTTGCACGAGATACTTGGCCTATATATCCATTGTCAGTGGCTATTGGTTTATTTCAATTGTACTTATTTGGGTATAGACAAAAAGCTCTACTGATTCCTGTATTCATTTTAGGATGCGTTTCTTTAATTTCTTTTGTTATTATTATAATGGGTGGAATTTTTTGTGGGTTAATGGAAGTATAATAGTAGCAGCTTTATTTATATTAACTGGAGTAGCTATATTATTTAATGGTTTTAAAAACAAAAAACTTGATTAAATTGGCAATGAGGAGTGGTAAAGCTACCACTCCTCATTGCAATAATAGTTTGCAGATATGGCATCTGATAAAAAAGCCACTAGCATATTCACTTATTATTTTTAGAATAGTATTAAAGCACTATATTAGCTTTTCACGTAAAATATTGGTTAAATTCAATCTTTCAACCTTTATCTTTATTTCATCGATGTCAGTAGTGTATAGACCAAGGTTTTGCATACGTTTAAAATATTCAGCACCAGCAAAGGTATATCTATTCCGCCTTCCTTCTGTTGTCATCATTTTATAATTTGCGTAGGATATAATGTCACCTATGCAAAGAGATCTAGGCAAAATTAACGGTGGTATTCCAAGAGCATATCGTGCTGCATTGTGTCCCGCAAGAGATCCAGTAACTATTGCTTCTGTATGACCTACAAAAAGTCCACCTTTTTCACCAGCACAAAATAGGTTATCTATACCTTGTACTTTCATGTCATCAGTTCTTGGGGCAACGGATAGGTATCGTATTGAATTACCTTTACCCCCGGCATAAGGGTCAATAAATTTAGCTTTTTCAAGTCCTGGTATTTTCCTGAGTTTTTGTAATGGGTAAAAAGTGGTCATAAGTTTTGCATGTGCTAGGTGAACTAAACTGCAACCGAGATTCACTAGAATCATTTACACAGTATTGGAATTCTTCTGATTCTTCATCTGTACCAATAAATTTAATAATAATTTTATTCGTACCGTCTTTATCTCCCTTCCAATAGACCACATCAATTAATGTATCAATAAGTTGCTTTTGTCTATTTCTAGGGAGTTTATCTATTGATTCACATTCATTTAGAAGTGATTCTATTAATTCTAAATTAAGCTTATCAATTTTAGATCTTTCTTTCTCATTTTCCATTAATAATAGTCTGTTTTCTATTTTAATACAATGATTTTTTAATGGGGCGATTTTTTCTCGGATAAGTGATTTCATATACTCATCTTCTTCTTTTGAGAGTTCAGTCAAAAGATTATTGATTTGCTTTTTTATTTCAGTAAGTAATTTAGTTAATGATAACTTTTCATTATTAGTATTGTTTTTTAAAAGGGATTTATATTTCTCCTTTAAGCTGTTTATAAATTCATTTTTAGCTTTTGCAAGTTGCTTTAAACTTAAAAACACAAGATTCTCAATATCAGCAAGTTTTGCGTTTTTATTATCACAAAGCAATCTGTGAGATTTTCTTTTCAAAGAACATGTATAATAAAACAGTTTCTCTCCAGTTGTTTTAGAGATTTTACCATGTTGTATTAACATATATTCTTTACAATAGCCACATTTAAGTTTACCAACCAATAATGCATTATGTGTTTTACCAAGGCGTGGAAATTTGTTTCTATTTTCCTCAAATTGTTTTTGAACTTTTAGCCATAACTCTGAATCAAGGGCACCTTGTATATTACTAACAGCAGCAAACATTGCGCCTGGTTCTCTGTTAATTTTAGTATATTTACCATTTTTCATTGTTTGTTCAGTTTTATTATAGGTCAACAAAGAATGCTCACTATCTGTATTACCATAAACAGTACAATTATTTTCTTCTAAGTATTGTTTTATTTCATTTGTTGCTCTTACATATATTGGGTTTTGAAGAATAATTTTTAAACTTGATTTTTCAAATAAAACATCATTCCTTGATTTTAATCCATTCATTGTAATATATACCTCTAACTTATGGAGACTTCCGAGTTCTAAGTATTTAGTATATAGAAAATGAACAAAATCCATTTCAACTTTGTTAATTCCTAGTGTTGGTACCTCTCTTACTAAGCCATTTTCATCTATATGTTTTATTCTTTTGGAAGTAAATCCTAAAGGTATTTTTCCACCAGTCCATCTGCCATTTTTAGCAAGTTCAATCATGTTATCTTTAACACGTTCGGCAATAGTCTCCCTTTCTAATTGTGCAAACACAGAAGCTATATAAATCATTGCTCTGCCCATTGGAGTAGACGTATCAAATTGTTCACTTATGCTTATAAAGTTAACATTATAATTTTGTAGTGATTCTAGTGTTGCAGAAAAATCAGCTACATTTCTGCTAATACGATCTAATCTATAACATACTAAGTAATCTAATTTCTTTTGAGTTACGTCCCTCATAAGTTTTTTAAATTGTGGTCTGTTTGTTGTTCCACCACTGAAACCCTCATCTTCATATATGATAAATTCAACATTCTTACCTAAATAATTATAGATATAGTATTTGCACATCTCAATTTGATTTTCTATAGAATCACCTTTACCTGTAAATTTAGATTTGCGGCTGTATATAGCTATTTGTTGCATTTTTCTCTATTCCTACTAATTTTCTCTATACCGAGTTCCATGAAATCTACAATTTCACTTTTCTCTTCTGGAGACATAATCTTACCATCAATTTTTACCTCATCTGATTCTAATAGTTTAATAAATGTCTCTTCTAAATCATCAACAAGAACTTCAAGAACTTCAATTTTAAATCCTAGTAATTCGTCAATTGCTTTGTTTAATGCAGTTGCAATTTTTTCAATGCTGTTCGTATTTAAATTCTTACTTTTGACACTTTCTATATCATGTAAAGTTGCATAGCCTACACCACTTTCCTGTTTTAACTTATTTAATGACCAGCCCTTTTCTTCAGGAGATTTTTTAATATTTAAACCAAGTTGTGATATTTCCATAATTTCCTCCAATAAAAATGAATTTCAAATAAATTGTATCACCTTTCCGATACAAAACAAAGAAAAAATGTGAAATAATTCCAACTAACTTTATAAAAGCTATCTTAAAATCTAAGTAATAAGTAATAAGTAGAAAGAGGATAAAAGTTGGTTAATAAGGTAATAAAACAAAAATTAACAAGTTGTAATATCTCTATTTACGAATTATCTAGAAAAAGCAAAGTAGCTTATGCAACAGTGCATAATATAATCTCGGGTAAGTCAGAAAGTCCACGTATCGGGACTCTGATAAAAATCGCAAAAGCATTGGACAAGCCTTTACAAAAATTGATAGGAGTTGATGAAAATGAAGAGAGTGATTCTAAAAATTACAAAGGTTAAAAAGGGAACTAATAAAAAAAAGAAGCAATGTGTACAGGCTACTTAACATAGAATATAACGATTGATCATAGGAGGGATTGGCATGTATGAAGTAACTTTAATACTTCCTAAAAACAAAGCAATGATAGAAAAGAAATATGCGGAAGTTTTAGCGGATATTGTATGTGAACAATTGACACATGATGAACTTGGGTATTTAATAGCGGAACTTGAAAAACAGGACAGAAACAAAATATTACAATAATACATTAAAAGAAAACAATGATTAAAAATTGAGTAACTTACTAACAATTAAGTTTAAAAGATTATTTTTGCTGAACATTTAGTAACTATTTATGTAACTCATATTTAAATATTGATAATTTCGATGAAATGTATTTCATCGTAAGGGAAATACTATTGAGTTGGACAAGCTTTTTAGATATATAAAGTAAATTTAAAGAACTCGAGGGAGTAGTCTGCCCTTTTATTGATGACAATATATGTAATTGATCATTTTCTGATATATTCCTACCAATCGCTGAAAATTTTCATCCTAAGAAATGACCAAATTCAAATTCTACGAGATTTTTAACACAAATTCCTATAAAATTTGAACTCATGAATAATCCGGGTTTAAAGATCCAGAAAGAAGAAAATATCTTGTTAGAATATACAACGATAGATTTAATAATATAAGGCTTAGAACCTATGATGGTAGCAACTTAAAATTACCTGGTATTAGTCCATTAATTAAACTGCGACTACATCAATTAAACTCTGTTAGTAGAGTTATTAATAGTGGAAATGCTTTAATCGGCCACGTGGTTGGTGCAGGAAAAACTTATACTATGATTGCAGCAGGAATGGAACTTAAGAGGCTTGGAATTTCAAACAAGAGTATGTATGTAGTCCCTAATCATCTTGTTCAGCAATGGGGACAGGACTTTATATTTTTATATCCTTCGTCCAATATTCTTGTTGCCACTAAAAAGGACTTTGAAAAGCAAAATACAAGAAAATTTGTAAGTAGAATTGCTACAGGTGACTATGATGCGGTAATTATTGCTCATTCATCCTTTGAGAAGATAGCAATTTCTAAAGAGAGACAAGAAGCATCAATAAATAAGGAAATTGAAGAAATATCCGATTATATCAGAGGAACCAAAAAAGATGATGGACAAAATTGGAGCATCAAGCAAATGGAGAGAACATCTAAAAGCCTTCAAGAGAAATTAAAAAAGCTTTTAGATGATACAAAGAAAGATAATGTCCTGGATTTTGAACAGCTTGGAATTGATTATCTATTTATTGATGAAGCACATGGATATAAAAATTTATACACCAACACAAAAATGAGTAATGTGGCTGGAGTTAATACTTCAAATTCAAACAGAGCAAGTGATATGCTTTTAAAAACTCAATATATTCAGGAGAAAAACAATGGTCGAGGTGTTATATTTGTAACGGGAACTCCTATTTCAAATTCAATGAGTGAATTATATACTATGCAAAAATATTTACAAAATGATGTGCTTAGACAAAGAGGATTGAACCATTTTGATGCATGGGCTTCTACCTTTGGAGAAATAGTTACAGCACTAGAACTTTCGCCTGAAGGTACAGGATATATAATGAAAAGTAGGTTCTCTAAGTTTCACAATATTCCTGAGCTTATGAATATATTCGGTCAAGTTGCGGATATACAAACGGCAGATATGCTGAAATTACCTGTACCTAAAGCTAAATTTATTAATGTAGTTTCAAAACCAACAGAAGTTTTGAAAGAATATATAACGTCACTTGGAGAGAGAGCAGAAAAAGTAAGAAATGGATCAGTGGAGCCAACTATAGATAATATGCTTAAAATAACGAATGATGGAAGAAAGGCTGCACTGGATATGAGATGTATTTATCCAGATCTAACAGATGAACTGCTTGGTAATTTTAATAAGGCAGATAAAATAGTTGAGAATGTATATAATATCTGGGATAAAACAGTAGAAGTTAAAGGTACTCAATTAATATTCTGTGATTTATCAACGCCTAACAGCGGTTTTAATGTTTATGATGATATAAAAACTAAGCTTATATCTAAAGGGATACCTAAAGAAGAAATAGTCTTTATCCATGATGCTAACACTGAAAAGCAAAAGGAAGATTTATTTGATAAAGTTAGAGAAGGTAGCGTAAGGATACTTATGGGAAGCACACAGAAGGATAGTGTAAAGTGAGCTATGAAAAAAGGGTAAAAAATAAAGCTCGGATAAAATTATGTTATTATATCAAAAAATAGCATCACATATCAGTAAAATTTTACTTTTGAACATCGCAAAAGGACATTTTTTATAATACAAAAAATGTAATTAAGTTTTCTATATTCAGTTATTAACAAGATTAAGTTTTTTGCATCTTCAATATAGTCTGTTGACCAAGATAAATAAGAAGTTGCCATTTTGCAGGCATAATAAAACCAAATTAATAGAGATTATTTTAGAGAGTGGCGTATAAACTCTTTGTTTTTTACACAAAGCATTACACAGTTCTGCATGACGCTAGCATAATAACAATTATATGTAGATGATTTAAATTGAGAATAAGTGTATGCTATGGTAGTATGGTAAATATGATAAGATTAAAATAATAAATGACAGTCTGTTAACAACAAATTTTTAATTGTAAAAGAGGGTTAATATGCTAAGCTTGTATCCAGAAATGGCAGGGAACTTAAAAAATTCATCACAATTATTAGTAAATTATAGGGATTCTATATACAGTGAATACAATATTATTGATAATAAAATGAATAGTATAGATATTGATTGGCAAGGTGAGTCAAAGAAGGAATTTAAAGCAAAATATGTCGAAGTGAAGAGTGAAATAAATGCAATAATTCGATTAATAGACGAGTTATCAAAAAACGTAATAGAAGTAGCTACTAGTATAGATATGACAGTTAAGTAAAGAAAACTAATCTAAGAGGAGAAAGTTTATTGAGCGATAAAATTTTAGTAAAATATAAAGTATTAGAGGATATCGGAGATAATATAAATAGTTTAAATAATACAATAGGAAATGCAATAACACAGATAAGAAAGTTAGGATATCAGTGGCAATTCGATGGATTAGATAGACTTGAACATCCAGAGATAAATAA
This sequence comes from uncultured Clostridiaceae bacterium, assembly GCA_963725425.1. GTDB lineage: Bacteria > Bacillota > Clostridia > Clostridiales > Clostridiaceae > Clostridium_I. The sequence goes on along the minus strand of CAVRYJ010000006.1, from coordinate 464,404 downwards.
ATTAGAAGAAAATATGAATTTATTATTACATAAAGGTAGAAATACACCAGAAAAATTGAAAGAATTAGAAATGAATTTAAAAAGAGTAGTGCAAAAGTTTTATGATGCTGATTATAAAGGAGTAAATGTAAATATAGCACCAGATGGAAGTAATGTGTTTGGTCCAAAGGCGCCATTACCAGATAATCCTAATGCAAAAATAAAAGAAACTGAGTATACGGGTATAGCAAATGGTGAGAATAAGGTAAAAGATGTATTGGAAAAAGTAGCAATAATATCACCAGGATTGTTATTTGCCAACAACTTTGTATATGGAGTAGTTAATAATGGAAGTACATTATTTAGAGGTGAAGATTTAGATAATGAAGTTAAAACAGATCTTGGCAGGCAAGATGCATTTGTTGAAGAGGTGGCGGATGTAGGAGGACTAGCTGTTGGTGGCGAGGGTAAAGCAGTAGATTGGTTAAGAACTCCTGAGCTAGATTATATGCCAAGTTCAGGTGTGAAATTAAGAGCTAACCTAGATAAGACGACAACTATTTTAGGCACGTATGCAAATGATACCGGAAATATAATAAATGAATTGGGAAATACAAAATCAATAGATTTAGGACCAAGAATAGGTGATTTTAATTTGCTCAATACACAAGATGAATTATATAAGACTCCCATACAATTTTGGAATGAATATAATGGACCCTGGCTGGATAATGTTATAGAAAGAAGAGATACAATAAAAATAGCAACAGATCCAATACGTGAGAATTTGTATAGAATTAATTTGGATACAGGACTAGATAAGTTAACTGGTTTTGGAAAAGAATTCACATATTTACAGGAGCACGGTTATATATATGACACGGTTCTTAAAGAGATGAAGTTCGCTAAATAGAGGAGGAAGTATTGTGACAACGGAAGAATTTGAAAAAGTGAAGATAGGGGTTATTCAGCCTTTAGCAACTAGATATAGCTTAAAATATCTTAATGTGAAAAATAACGTTGCATTAGTAGGAAATGATTATGCTATATTGTTCCAATTTGGACGTGGAGAAACGAATATAACATATTTATATTTAAAGAATAAAGAATTAGTGGAGTATCCATTTAATAATTTTATTGGAAGTTCTATTACTAAAGAGGATAGAATAGGGATTGAAAGAAAAGATGGTTTGTTTGAATATGTAATTGCTGATTTAAAGATTATTGTTAAAGGTCTTGAGAACCATTGGAAAGGAATTCTTTCAGGGGATATGTGCTGGTTGGAAACATATAAAGGGTCAAAATATGGATATGAACCTCATATATCAAAATTATCAGAAAGTACACTTATAAATGAGAGTATGAATTTATAAGTAACAAATTTGATAGTAGTCATAGAAGAGATACTGGAAATATCAAAACTATTAGTGAAATCATATTGCTGAGTTAAAAATTTCTGCAAAAGGATTAATAAAATTTATTTTAAAGAGTGGTTTGTGCTGCTCTTTATTTTTTTGCATAAAAAGGCGCACTTTTCAGAATGCTAAACATGGATAATGTTATACCTTTAGTTATTATTTTGCAAAAGCAACACCAAACGTGGACACACATTTAATTGATGTTATAAATTAAATTAAAAATACATTAGATATAGCAATTTATTCGTTAACTAAAAAATCTATAGTTGATGCTATTATTGCAGCTAAAAATAGGGTACTAACGTGGAACTTATTACAGATAAGGTTCAATCGAAAAGTAAGAGTGACAAAGCTGGATTAATGCATCTTAAAATGATAGCTACGGACGATATGGTAACAACAGGCTCATATAATTATACACAAGGGGCTACAACCAAAAATGATGAGGCATTAGTTATAATTAAAGACAGTGCTATCGCCAAAACATGTCAAACTGAATTAAATAATATGTGGAATGATAATGCAAATTATGCTAATTATTAAAATAGACCTCAGGGAATAAGTAAAATCTCTGGGGTCTATTTTTAGTGATTTCTTTCAAGTGCTTATTAAATTTAATTATCTTTTGAATTAAATCAACTAAAACCAAAGTAATGAATACAAAATAAATAAGAATCCTATCTCCATGCATAACAACCAGACAACAAGCGCGCCATTAACAATGCCGACTGATAATATAATCATAATTTTATTTTTTTACTATAGACATAATTAATGGCACAAATCCAAATATAAATAATATAAAGCCTGTACCAAACCCAATACCTGCATATTTTTAAATAATTATATCATATTTAGAGATAAATTACATAATACTATATAATTTAACTAAAAGACAAAAAGGAGTTTTCAAAGCTATAGAATCATATACTGAAGAACATAATTGTTCACCAACAATAAGAGAAATATGTGATATAATTGGGGTAAGTTCACATAGCCATCAAGCTAAGAAATATTGAATGAGTTTAGGTTATCACTAAATGCTATATTTTTACAATTGGTATTTTTTATCATAAGTTTTAATGGAAATTATATGTATAAAGCTAATTTTAGTGTACACAAAAGAAGCACTTATACAGTGGAAATTTTACAGTGTTATTAATTTGTTTTATGCTGCAATTTTAACGTTAGCTAATGTTCGTTTATAGCAAACTCCTAGAATATCAAAAACAGTTTTCTTATGTTTCTTATGTGATTTAAGCCCATTCCTAACTACGTTTTTAAACATTAACTTTAAGGTATTGAAAGATTCACTAGGGAATTTTATAAGCTCAAAATATAGACTATCAATATATTCATGGACTATCTCAGAAGTTTTCATTTCACTAGTTTCTAGCTTTTTATTTTGTATAACTAACGCTCTCATTTTAAACATTACAGTGGAACTCAATAGTAGTAAAATAAGTTTTCCATAAAGCTGGCATTGAAACCGTTCTATTTTAACTGGCTTTACACCATGTACCTAATAATGTTCTCCATCTCTCATCTGTTTCATGATTTCAGAAATATAGATTCTTTTAAAAAGGCTTGATTTTTTAATGGTACCATTCTTGTAATACTCTATATCATTGCTTTGAATATATACTGCTATATTAGGTTTGAGTCTAGATATATAAAAGGCTTTTCTTTTTTCTACGTCTAAGAAATCTTCAAAGCTAAAATACCCAAGATCCCTTAGAATAAGGTCGTCTGATTTGATTGTCTCTCTTATCTTGCTTCCAAAGGTATTGTCATTTGCTGATCCAGCGCCTACGGCTACATTAAGGAAATTACCTGACTTTAATTCATATTCCAGTTGTATTTTCACACCTGAAGGTTGAGAACATCCGCCCGATCCGGGATAGGTATTTTTATAGTTTTGTGGTACTTGAAAAGAAGTAGAGTCAAGTATTCTTATTCGTTTGAAATATTCATCCCATATACTTGGTATAGAAGTGTTATTTGTTATGGTTTGGCGCAATAATTTCTGAAAAATCTTTTTTAAAAACTTCACACACCTGTCATTGAAACGCTGATCTAATGCTTGACTAGAAATAACTATACCTATTTTTGCACTAAGTTTTGTACATAAGGTAACCAGTGTATTTTTTGCTACTTCTACATCCATAAAACTGCACAAGCAAATGAAGTCACATGCATTAATTTTGCCTTTTCTTCTCACAAAACCTGTTTCTCTTGCTATTTCTTCAATGTCTCCTTTTGAAAAACATTTTTTAAGTTCATCTGAAAAAAGATTTATATCTTCATCCAATGTTAATTTTTCTTCTGTCATTTATATGTGCCCCCATAGAAGTATATTTGTTATCTCTTTAATGGTAAGATTTTTTACAAATGGGGGGCTTTATTTTTATAGAGTTTTCTTAGCTTGATGGCTATGTGGCAAGACCCCTGTTATGCCGTAATTCCTTACAAATGTGACTTAAATATATACAATATGATACCATAATATTAATCAAATGGTAAATTATAATTATTGAGATTATAGAGTATGAATTCCACACGATATGAATTGTGTGGAATTGGATAAATAAGCGTAAAGTTTTAATTTATAAGGCTTTACGCTTATTTTTTTCTATATAAAAGTTAAAATTTCAAAAATTAGTTCAACATAATATACGTACATGATTATTATGTTTTAGGCAATTGTTATTCATAATGTTTGTCAACACACACCTCAAATCCCTTTTGCTGACATAGCAATACATTTATGTTATAATTTAATTGTGATATACAAAGTGATTTAAGATTGGGTATTTGAAGTTACTTGGGAATTGTAAAATATTGTATACTAAAATTAAATTCATACAAGATAAAGGAGTAATATAATTATGGTTTTAGAAAATCAAGCGGATGTATTCCGTATATTTCATGATGGTAGTTTTGCAAAGGTTATAAGAAACCAAGATGATGTTGAACTCATAATTGAAATACAGTATTTGGCGGAATTAATAAATCCAAATTTTTCGTTATTTAAAGTCCAATTAAAGAATTGCACAAAACTTGAATATCATGAATGGGGTAAAGAACATAGTATTATAGATGATTTGAATATTTTAGGAGCATTGTATTTAGATATTAACGGGGCAGAAGTCATAGATAATTATATAAGTGTGACATGTTTTTGTTTTTCCAGCGATGAAACTTGTGGGGGAGATTTAGTTGTTGTCACACAAAATATACTTATTTTTGATGAAAATGATCAGGAGGTCATATTTGATAAATTGTATGAAATTGGTAAAACATACTGGAATAATAAGCAATAATATTGATATACATTCTTCGTAAAAGGCAACTTATCAATACGCCTTTTTTATTTTTGCCTTTTATTGGGGTAATGGTAGCATACGTGTTATGTACTGAAAAGTAAATAATTCATTATTATCTTTACACTTAGCCATATGAATATTGTCAAATCAATATTCATCATCAAATAAACAATTATATACAGTCGCATTAACTTCTTTCATTTCTAATGAAACACCAGGTATTATAATTGAAAGGAGATTTTCAGGCAATATACTTAATTTTGATTCTATTAATAACTTTTCAACTAGCCTACCATGAATAGCATGTTCTTTAATAAAATAGTTGGAATTAAATTCCATTCGGATATTTCCATTATTGTAGCTATACTTAACATATCTAATAACTGCATATGGAGCTATTGCTGAAATTTGAATTTGAATTCTATAAAGATATTTATTTATTTCTAAATATTTACCAAAACTTTTTTTCCAAGGTACTTCGTCAGTATTGGAAATGTTAATGTTAACAGTAAAACATACTGAATAATTAAAATCTGTAGAATTTTCAATAAAATTCTTAGGAAAAATTTTTTCTACTTTGTCAATCCATGAGTGCCTATCAACATAGTTTGCCAAAATATATCCATAATCACCTTTTAGGCGCAATTCTTTAATTATATTAATTAAATTTCTTTCCATATCTAAACCACCTTTATATTCTTTATGGTACTGGATATCCATATTAACTTTAGTTTCGCCATTGGCTCCAATTAGACGACAGTACATTAGGTATGTAATTTCATTGGATTTTTACTAATTCACTCCATACCATGTATGAGTATCTTTTGCCTTAATACAAGGGTACTAACATTACCCCTTATATAATCCTGTTTTAGGATATACTGAATTAGGTATTATATTGTTTTCGTAATTACGCCCTATTAAATAACATTCGTGTATATATTTCTAGATATATATTTTTTCCCCTCTTTTAATATTAAAAAATATGGTCTAGTGGAGAAGTTCTAGGATTGGAATTATTTTTGAGCGATTTTAATATTTTTAATTTTACGAAGATTTATTGCGTCAAATTTAGGTTCTAAACATCGAATGCCACCAATAACCAAAAGAATAGGTCGCTCTTGCGAGTTCGACATAGGACCAGAGTCCACGGAATAATATGCAAATAATTAACATTCAGTATATAAAACAAGAAAGCATATTTTTTGTGACCATGATCTAAGACAACATGTATAAACATATTAAAACTGTTTATAGGTGTGGATGTAGTATCTCATGCAGGTGCAAAGTAGGTATTGTGAATATTACACAGCCAGGTTGCGTAGTATTCGCAATACCAAAAATGACTTACTACCTACTTTGTATTTAATTACAGTGATACTATCGTTACTCCTATTAGTTAATCTTGGTTGATACATAATAATATATGGTATATACTATCGATAGTGTTTTATTAATACATAAATGATCAAATATATTAGAAAGTACAATGATGTTTACATAAAGGGGCCAACAATAATGACTCAAATTAAAACCCGCAATTTATTACAAAATAAACCTTTGAAATTGTTAATAGTGGCACGTATATTAACTAACCTTGCCTATCAAATGTTTGCAGTTGCCATTGGCTGGCAGATGTACTCCTTAACTCATTCGGCTTTTTATCTTGGAGTAGTAGGGCTAGCGCAATTTTTACCAATGCTTGTTCTATCACTCCTTGTTGGACATTTATCAGATCGGTATGATCGCAGGAAAATAATTACCATAAGTCAGATAGTTGAAAGTATATTTATTTTAGTTTTGGCTTTTGGATGCTACAGAAACTTGATTACTAAAGAAAGATTTCTTGTATTGATTTTCTTTATTGCTGTTGCTCATTCATTTGAGGGCCCACCGATGCAAGCTTTATTGCCGAATATTGTAAGCAGTGATATTTTTCCAAGGGCTTCAGCTCTAATGTCCTCAGCTTCTCAGTTTGCTGTTATTATAGGTCCTGCTGTTGGTGGAATACTCTATTCATTTGTATCAACATTGGTTTATGCTTTATCCGGAATTTTATTATTAATATCAAGTATATTTATATCTCAAATCTCAATGAGAGCTGAGGCCATAAAATTAGAACCTGCTAACATAAAATCACTATTCGCAGGAATAACATTTATTAAAAGTAAACCTATTATACTAGGAGCTATATCCCTTGATTTATTTGCGGTATTATTTGGTGGTGCCACGGCACTACTACCAATTTATGCAAGTAAAATTCTTATGATAGGTGCTTGGGGACTGGGTATACTTAGATCAGCTCCAGCAGTTGGTGCATTATTAATGTCTGCACTTCTAGCAAGGAAGCCTTTAAAACAAAATGTTGGTAGAACAATGTTTATAGCAGTAATATGTTTCGGACTAGCAACAATTGTATTCTCAATATCAAAATCTGTTGTTATTTCTTTCCTAGCACTGTTTGTACTGGGTGCATCGGATGTAATAAGTGTTGTTATTCGATCTACTCTTGTACAACTTGAAACTCCGGATTATATGAGAGGAAGGGTTAGCGCTGTTAACATGCTTTTTATAGGTACCTCTAATCAACTGGGTGAATTTGAATCAGGTTTCACAGCTTATCTATTTGGGACCATACCTGCAACACTTATTGGGGGCATTGGTACCATTGCTGTTGTAATGATTTGGACAAGATTATTCCCTTCGCTTTTTAATGTGAATAAATTTAAAGCTAGAAAAAACTAGCTTCAACTTTATATTATTATACAGTAGCTTATTCGTGTTTCATTCATAATCACATTCCTGCGTTAAATTGTGTATGGCAACCTTTTTACAATGGTTATTTTTTTCTAGAATTAACTTAACTTTAATGTCTATGTGGTACTGAGCTCAACACAAAGAAAAAGTGTGAAGCTTGTATTATCAATGTTTTAAGTAATAGTGAATTAGTGATTTATTCTATTGACTTGTGGTGGACTTATTGGTATATATACTGTATAAACGTTTATCAACACAACTTTATCAGGTGGATTGTCTGAAATTGAAAAAGAATAAGGGGGCTTATTAGATGGACCCATTCGATATAAAAAAGGAATTAGATGTGAAAAAAATCAATATCCAAGAAACACCGAAAATATCAATTGGTAAGCAATTAGAAGTAATATCGAAGGTAAAGGAAGTAGAATACCAAAACAGCTTGGTGATGTTATCACTGGAACGATATAATGCAAAATATGAGCTACTAAAGAAAGAACAGATAGAGCTATTGGAATCGGTAAATCAGAATATAGCAGGATTAAAGATAAGCAACAATATATTAAAAAATCAGATAAACGAAGAAATCAAGAATTTGAGCGTTAATTCCCAACAAGTTCTTCATAATTTGAATGAATCTATAATAGAAACATATAGATCTAACCTAAAAGATTTAAAGAATGAAACAAAAGAAACTATAGAGGACTTAAATGATCTAAAAGAAAACAGTAAGACTAGGTTTGAGAGTTACTATGACAGAAAGAAGATATTTGATTGGCTAATTTATATATACATAGCAATAACGCCTATACTCTTTATAATTATATATTTAAAAATGAAAAAATAGATTATTGAAATAATAATGGGGAACATAACTGAATCCCTTAAACTTTTAATTTTGAATTGGGGTGAGTCCAGCCAGCGTATAACCAAGGGTAGAGTGGATTATTAACGTGGATTTTAAACATTCCAAATGTTACACAACACAGTTGTGTACGAAACATTTTTTTATTTTACTAAAAAATATCAAGGAGGATTATAAATGGAATATTTAGATTTAATTGAAAAAAGATATAGTGTAAGAGGAGCGTACAAGGGTGAGAGTGTAGAGGAGGAAAAGCTTAATAAAATACTTAAAGCGGCATTACTTGCTCCAACTGCTCATAACAAACAAGCTTTTAAAATAGTTGTAATTAATACTAAAGAACACCAAGATGAATTAAAAAAGATATACCCTAGTCCTTATTTTACTCAAGCTCCAATTGTACTTGGTATTTTCTCAATTCCTGGAGAAAGTTGGGTAAGAAAAGATGGTAAAAATTATGCTGACGTAGACGCAGCAATTGTAATGGATCATATTGTGATGGAGGCTACAGCTTTGGGACTCGGAACATGTTGGATTGCCAACTTTGATCCAATTGCAGCTAGTAAAATTATTGGTCTTGGTGAAGGCTTTGAGCCGATTGTATTTACGCCTATTGGTTATGCTGAACCAAAAGATTTTAAAAAAATCAGAAAGACTTTAGATGAAATAGTAGTTTACTTATAAGACTGGCTGTTATTATACCTTTCTATTAGTCAAAGAATACAAATAGGAGTATAGACACATAGAAAATATAAGGAGAAAATAATTTGGGCAATAATAAAGCAGTAAAAATACTATGGAACTATCACCATATGAACCATAAACTATATAAAGCAGATTGTATTTTAGTACTTGGAAGTAATGACATCCGAGTTGCAGAAAGGGGCGCACAATTACTATTAGATGGTTGGGCAGATGTGTTAATTTTCTCTGGGGGTCTGGGGCGATTAACTAAGGGAGTATGGGAAAGACCAGAAGCAAATATATTTACTGAAGTTGCATTAAAAATGGGTGTATCAGAGGATAAGATCATTATAGAAAACCAATCTACTAATTCAGGAGAAAACATTTTGTTTACAAAGAAAATCCTAGATGAAAGAGGATTAAATTTTAATAAATTTATACTCGTACAAAAGCCACATATGGAGAGAAGAGCGTATGCTACGTTTCAAAAACAATTGCCTGGCAAGGAAGTTATTGTTACATCACCGCAGATGGATTTTGAAAAATATTGTCACAGCGAGGTATCTGATGACATTAATACTGACGAAGTGATAAATCTTATGGTAGGTAATCTTGAAAGGGTTAAGTATTATCCTGAAAAAGGATTTCAAATTTATCAAGAGATACCTAATATAGTATGGCAGGCTTATGAGCAGTTAGTGCGACTTGGATATTCAAAATATTCAATTGGAAATAGCTAAATCTATAGAAGTAAGCAAAAATTAATTTTGGGTGAAGGTGAATATTAATTGTTGTACGGGGCATGGGCAGTCTCGTCAATGTGATACTTTTTCAATCAAAGAAGTAGCAAGTGATATATTTAAAGAAATATATAAAGATGGGTGGCAAGAATAAAAATGCCACCCATTTGCCACCAGTAATAGAAATATACTAATACATAACAAAACAAAGATACATATATTTAAGTTACTAGATATCACAAGTTAAACCAATTGAGTAGGCAAATTACAACAAATAAAAACAAACGCAAACATACAAATCAGTTTCAATTAAACAAACGCCTCATGTGGAGACTATAGTGTTGCTACAACGAAAAATTATATAGAAATCCTTAATTTTAGGCACTTCTTTAACCATTTTGTTTTTACAAGTGAGGGTGATAAAATCCGTAATAAACAGTTAAAAAATATATCATTTAGTCCAATTATGGTATAATATAGGCAATGAAATTAGGAGGAGTTACATTATGAAATTAAAAAAGCAGTTTGAAGATTTCTACAAAGAAATCACAATCGATACAGAGGTTGAAGACCTTATAGAAAAAAGAGAAACTTTGACAAATGATATATAATGAAATTTTAATGAAATTCAAGAAAAATTTATGGAAATAGTCAATACACTTCCTAATTATGATGATGATCCTATAGTAATTGCACTTTATCCAGTTGATGATGATAATTTGATTGTTAAGGAGCAACAGAACGGTGTTTGGGGGGGATGTAAATTTGGTAATATGATATTAAATATTAATCTACTTGCTGAGAATTATTTGGATTGGGTTCCTTATGTATTTGCTCATGAATATCATCATTGTGTTTGGGGAAACTACTGGCATGTTATCAAAGGGGGATGTACAACAAAATCATTAATAGAATTTATGTTAATTGATGGACAAGCTGATGCCTTTGCAAGAAGTTTTAACCTATCACTAAATCCTAAGTGGATTTCTCAAATATCTGAAGAAAAAGAAATGGAATTATGGAATAAACATTATTATGATTTATTAAATGAGACAGATGTAGATTATAGTAAATATATGTTTGGTGATGATGAAGCTGAAATACCTTGGTGTGCGGGATATTACTTTGGATATAAAATTATTGAAAACTTCAAAAAAAATCATCCTCATGTTAGTATAAAAGAAATGATTGAAATGAGTGCAGAAAAGATTTATCCTATGAGCAATTATGGTTTATAACCTGACCTACGGACAGTAAACAGGTTGGGATAACCAAGGTATAAATTACCAATAAAAAAGGTTAGAAAAAAACACAGCCAAGCTCTAAAATATAAGTGAATCCGCTAAAAAACACTTATATGAGGGGAGCAAAGGCTATGTTAAATAATCAAGAATATATTACTACGGAATTAGAAAAAATACTATATGAGATTCTGCCCATAACAAGCAAAAGATTGAAAAATCTTGTTTATATTATAATAAGAATAATATTATCAAGATCAGTTGAATTATCGGATATTGCTGAAAAGCTTAACGATGATTTTACAGATGCAAATGAAGAAAGCAAAATAAAAAGAATATATAGATTTTTTAAGACATCAACAATAAATCCAGAATATATCTACAGCTTTTTTATTGAAGAAATTATAAAAAAGTATGTTAAACGTAGTAATCAGAGCAAAGTAATTATAATATTTGATCATACACACTTGATGATAGATTTGTAATATTAAAATTCTCGTTAAAAGTAGGAAAAAGAGCAATTCCAGTATGGTATAAGATATTTGAATATGATGAAAAAGGTAATAAGAGTTTTGAGCACGTAAAAGAAGGAATAAAAGAACTTAATGAAGTTTTTAGTTCTTATAATTATGAAGTTCTATTACTATTTCAGCCATTATTCCGTAAGGAATATCTGTTTTTCTGTCTAAGGATTTTTCTAAATTTTTATTAAACACTGCTGGTAATCCCATTTGTTCACAAAGACCTACCATTAAGTTCATTTTTCCATCAAAGTACGTTTCCATGTTAAGTGCTAATATTTCATTCATGTTTCAGCAGAATAGATAGGATGATTCCCATCCTATCTATTCTTTATGCCTATACTCAACAAGGGAGATTGTACATTCCATACGGTACGGTTCGCCTTCACCATACATAAACAACAATATTGATACAATTGAAAGCCACTGATTTCAGTGGCTTTCAGAGTTTTTTGGAGTAAATAGAGTAGGATTTTCTAAGGCTTTAAGCTTGGAGTTATGGAATTTTATTGTTTGAATGCACCCACCTATGTTTTTTTGATTGGATGGGTGCATTTTTAGCAGAAGTATTTTAGATGGAATTATATGTTCCCTACTACAAGTCACGTAGAAACGATAGTTCTGATGACACATTGTGGTTTGAAGGACAAAAAATAGGTTTTGACCACAAGATGTTGTGGCTTGAAATCGGTGTCATCAACTTAATACAATGAATAATCCAGACTAAATTATATTTCAAAAAGAAGTTTTACTTGATGCAGTTAATTTCCTTAAATCTGACGGGGTGGTACTTTTCAGTTTCTTAAAAGTACGGTTGAAATTACGAATACTATTAAACCCACATTCCAAAGCAATATTAGTTATAGGCTCCATTGTATTAATAATCTTTTCTTCAGCTTTTGAAACTCTTACATTATTTAGATAGGTTATAAAGCTCATTCCGCACATATGTTTAAAAAGCTTTGAGAATTGGGATATCCGAAGTTCTGCATGGACAGCCGCTTCGGAAAGTGTAATATCGTCTGTATAGTTAGAGTTAATATAATCCAATGCATTTTGTATTTTATTAACCATGGTATAGCTTTTCAAATGGCTTGCTTTGTTTAGCCTTTTGGGGACATTTCTCAATATGAGTCCATGTAGTTCAAGAAGCTTACTGCGAACAAACACTTGATAATATTCTCTTTTTTCTTCCAATTCATGATAGACATCTATTAGTAAGTCACCTATTCTTTTGAAAAATCAGAACTTATATTATATTTTTTTAAAATAGCCTCATCAATGAAAGAGGTGATAAACATGGAATCCTGAGGCCATTGAATTTGGTTACCTATGATTTCTGTACCGAAAAAAACCAAAATAGCAGTACAATGTAAGTCTGTACTGTCATAGGAATGAATATCACCGCTACAGCAAATACAAGACTCGCCTGCAGAAAGAATTCTAGTCTTAGAATTTACTATCATTCTCAAATTGCCTTCATAAACGTGTACGATTTCTACATCATTATGCCAATGAGCCAAAAAGCTAAATTGATTAAATTTTATTATATCTACAGGAAACCCGTCAGGATATACGTTTTTTTCATGAAAAGCTCTCATAATATCTCCTACATTAATAATATTAATGGTCACCCGAACACATTGACTTAGAACCTTTGATATTTAGGTTATTTCCGAAAAGTTAATCATTCTTTTTAATAAAGTTATTTCGCAAATGCCTATAATATTATTAAGATAATTATATAGATTATCGTAAAATATGTCTACTTAAAAAAATAAGTTGCGAGTAAACAAATTTAAATAATGATATTGTTAATCTATAAAACAAAATAGATATATTTTTACGAGGAGGTACACCATGGAAAAGGATAAACAAAATAGGGTATTTATTAGATGTATAGGATATAATGAAACAATAATATTTGCTGGATATGAGTTGTCAAAGTATATTAAAAAAATGGATCCAAGTGATACAGTTTCGGTAGATATTTCACAAGCATATGAATATAAGAAAGAAGAAAATACTATATGGCTGGGACTCCATGAACAGTTTAATATTCATGGAGTTAACATTGAAATCAAAGATGATATGAAAGATTGCATACAAGTTGATATAAGTCACGCTTCTGGAATCATTTCTGGAGTAAACCCAAGAAGTGTTTTATTGGGTGTATATCAGTTTCTTACAAAAGCCGGATGTAGATGGATACGACCTGGAGAATGTGGAGAAATTATTCCTAAAAAATGCTTTAGGGACATGGAAATTCATATCTCTAAAGAAGCTTCCTATAAACATAGATGAGTTTGTATTGAAGGTGCGAATAGCCTAGAAAATGTACTTGATATGGTAGATTTTCTACCCAAAATGGGCTTTAATTCATACTTCATTCAATTCAGAGAATCCTTTACATTTTTGAAAGATGGTATACCCACAGGGATAATCCTTTTATGGAACCAGATAATTTCTCAATTGAAAAGGCAAGGAATCTAGTGGAGATAATAAAAAAACAAATCAGTAAAAGAGGGCTTGCATATCATGCAGTAGGTCATGGCTGGACCTGTGAGCCTTTTGGATTAGAAGGAACTGGCTGGGAACCCAAAGAATATAGCCTAAGTCCTGAAATCTCTAAAAATTTTGCCCTCGTAAATGGTAAAAGGGAGGTTTGGCAGGGAATACCTATAAATACAAATCTTTGTTACTCTGACAGTTCAGTAAGAGAAATAATTATTCGCGAAATTGCCGATTATTTAGATAAGCATAAGGAAGTTGATTTTCTACACTTCTGGCTTGCAGACGGATTTAATAACCATTGTGAGTGCGAAAATTACTCCCTCAGATATTTACATAAAAATGCTTAATGAATTGGATAATTACTTAAGTAAAAAAGGTATAAACACAAAAATTGTTTTCCTGATTTATTTTGAACTTTTATGGCCACCAAAGATTGAAAGGTTAATAAACAATGAAAGATTTATACTTATGTTTGCTCCAATTACACGAACCTACAGTCAGGTGTTTTCAGGCAAAGCAGTTATAGAATCAATACCAGAATTTATACGAAATAAAATAACACTTCCCAAAAGTGTTGATGAAAATTTAGCTTTTCTTTCTGCCTGGAAAAAACAGTTTATTGGTGATAGTTTTGACTTTGATTATCATTTATATGTTGACCACTACAATGATCCGGGGTATTATTCAATTAGCAAAATCATATATAGTGATATTAAAAATTTAAAAGCACTGGGATTAAACGGACTTATCAGTTGTCAGGTACAACGGGCTTTTCTGCCTACAGCTTTTCCAATGTATGTCATGGGTAAGACCTTATGGGACGATACTCTGCAATTTGAGAAGTTAGAAGATGACTATTTCAAGCACTCTTTCGGAGAAGACGGATTGCTCTGTAAAGATTATCTTTCTCAGCTATCAGTAGCATTTAAACCACCTTACTTGAGGAATGAAACAGAACAAATAAGTAAAGAAGCTGCTACTGAATTTGCAAAAATACCAGATATTATTAAAGCATTTTCTAAGATAATAAAGTCAAATATGCATCACGAGGATAAAAATATTGATCAGTCTTGGATGTATCTAGAATACCATTCGAAAATCTGTTGCAGGCTTGCTTTAATTCTTACCAATAAGGCTAGTGGTGATAATGAAAAAATGAGAAATCAATGGTTTTCATTAAAAGAATATATACAAAAAAATGAAGCTGATTTTCAACAGGTATTTGATGTTAACATGTTTATTTCAGTACTAAAAAGTAAATTTGAATAATTTAATCAGATAAACAGGAAATTTTTAATGTATGATACTTAGAGATTATAAAAATTTATTATTTCAATAGGGAGGAAAAGTGAATGAAGTTAATTGAGCTTTGTAACATGATAGAGATACAAAATGAAGTGAAGGAGAAGTTAATTGAGTGCGAAAAACATATAGATTTTAAAGGTATGAAGCAGGAAATAGAACAAATGAAGCACCCAGAATGTTGGGAGGGTGCGCTCGAGCACTTAAAATGTTTGCTAGAATCTGATGAGGATGGAATGAAAATTTTAACCTGTCAGTTGAAGTGTGCATGTGATACTTATGCTAAATACGAGAAATTTGGTATATCGAAAGAAATATTTATTGATACCATGAAATTTTTTTCAAGATTTCTGCAGGAACATAAGGATAGACATGGAAGCTATCGTTATGTCTGGGCATGGTGGGCAGTTCGTCAGATTTCTATGGTGGAATATCGAATTGGAGAGCTTGAATATGAAATGAGAATGGAAAATGATAAGCATTTGATTGATATACATATTCCGGCGGATGCTGATATGACAATAAGCAAGCTACGCAATTCCTATCTAGAAGCATTAGATTTTTTTAAGAAGTATTATCCGGATTTTATGGGAGCTGATATGGTTTGTAATTCATGGTTACTTGCACCATCATTAAAGAATGTTTTACCTGAAAACTCCAGAATTTTGCAATTCCAAAAAGCGTTTGATATTGGAAATATGGAAGTGGATAGTTTAGGTTTTATGGATTGGATATATGGAAGCAAAGATATTCCCATAGAGGAACTGCCAGAGGATACTTCCTTGCAACAAAAGCTTAAGCCCTACTTACGAAATAACGGTAAGATAGAGTGGACTTCTGGAAAGCTGATTTCTAATCCTTTTTGTGAGGTTTAAAATACTGTATATAACTAACATAGGGACATGCAATACGGATTGATATTTACATAACTAGAAATGGAATTTTGTGGTTAAAAGTTTCAGTAAACTACAAAATGGAATAAGTGACTATTTATGACATAATTTTTGTCTACTAAAGGCACATATAAACTAAAATATTGATACAATTGAAAGTCACTGATTTCAGTGGCTTTCAGAGTGTTTTGGAGTAAATAGATATTGGTTAGGATAAATTATTTTATTAAAAGGAATGCTCAATATAGTCAAAATCCACCGGTGGGTGCATTTTTTATGAAGTGGGTGCACAATTTAGCAGAAATACTTTTTCAGTTTTTATTTAAAAATAACCTGTCTGGAGGCTTGAAAAGACTTGCTATTTGTACGATTAAGAGCGAACATACCAGTACAGAAACTATCGGCAGAAAGGAAGATTTATCTTGAATCCACAAAAAGTAACCATTATACATCATACCAAATCAGATCAAGATTTTGGAATGCCGGGCAGTTTTAAAGATTAAACTTTAGTATATATCTATGAGCTGAAATTTACGGAAAATTAAATTCTGAATATTCTTTCAATTTTAACCTTTTAGTTTTTAGAAAAAAACCAATTAAGTTGCTGTTCAACTAAATTTTTAATTTTATAAAAAACTCTTTAAAATTATCACCACCCATGCTATCATAAGTACGTTATAACGAACGTATCTGTATGCGTTTAGCTAAATTAAGAATGTCTTCAAGGCTTATGATGTCTCGTCGAAAAGAATCAAGTAACCTTGAAGATATTTCTTCTATTCCTGAGTTTAAACTTCTTATTAATTCATTACCGTTTTCGAAAAGTTGAATTATAATATCAGATATCTGCACTAAAAGATAATGATTTTTCATAACATTATAATTTAATGAGCAAGCATGTTCTATGTTATATCTTACATTCTTTTGGTTGTTAAAGCCCTTATTTTGTATCTTCCATCTACTTCTGCCTGCGGCAACTAATCTTTCTACTTTTTTTTCGACAATTTTTAAATCTGTAACAAATACAAAATTTTTAATTAGATCATCTTCTACTATTGAAGCTTCTATGAGATTAACTTTACTTTCAGAATATGGGATATCATTTATCCAGCATTGATCTTTAAACATATTTACTTCAATATCTTTTAATTCTAAATAGTCTTTCCAAAGAGTTTTGATTCTACCTTCTTTGAATCTTAATAAGTATTTCCAGTTATAGTTATTACATATTTTAAATATTGGTTCGCAAGCGTACAGGCTATCGCCTAAAATACAAATAGGAAGACGAGGATATTTTTTCTTTAATTTTGTTGCCAGCCTTTTAAATGTTTTTATCTCACAATCTTGTTTATCATAAACTTCCTTTTCATTTTCTATAAATTCAGTTTCTATACTGAATACCATGTCTCCTAGTATCAACTTTGCTCAGCGTAAAAACTAAAACATCTGCTGATTGGTTTGCAGCATGTGGGGCAGCTATCGGTTATGAACGAAAAAATTGAATGAAAGAAGCTGGTATTCGTACACATTTAATTGTGGCTATAGGAGCAACAATTATAATGATTGTATCAAAATATGGCTTTCAATATCAAATTGGACGGCAAAACATATCGCTTGACCCATCACGTATTGCGGCTCAGGTTGTAAGCGGTATTGGATTTCTTGGAGCAGGAATAATTTTCATGAAAAAACAAAGTATAAGAGGACTAACAACAGCATCAGGAATAGGACTCGCTATAGGTGCAGGACTTTATGCTGTAGGATTAGAAGCTATAATTATCATTATCCTTGCACAAATCCTATTACACGGAAAGATCAAATGTTTAGTCTCTACAATAACGGTTATACTAACATTGCAAATAGTAGATGAACCAGGAGCTGATCAAAATATAAAAAAAATTTTTGAAGAGCAAAAAATCACAATTATCAGTTTTATGACCAAAAGTAGTAAAGATGCTAGTGCACTACTTGATTTGAAAATTGTAATAGGATAAAATGAATCATTTAATAATATGGAATTGATATGTATATTACAAGAAAATCCGATTGTAAAGTCTGTAGAGTTTTAAAAAATTGGGTATGTTAATTCGAAGTTTAATATACATAGGATTTTTATATATTTTTTTATAAGGCATTTTCAATAACTAAAGAATAAAAAAGTGTTGCAATGGGAACTATTCCCACTACAACACTTTTTGCACATTTCGATATAAATTAATTGTCAATAATTTATAAAGGAAATAATCAAATATGAGATTAGGATTTAGTATAAAAAAAATTAAAATAAACATAATAATATTAAACTTGTAATTCAACATGTTTTTAGATAGTAATTGTTAAAATGAAGAAATAAAGGGAATCTTAGATTTAAAAAAGGAGGCAACAAGTATGAAAAAAGGTTTAACAAAATTATGTTCCATTTTGTGTGCAATTATGCTAACACCTGGTATGATTACTGGATGTGGAGCATCCGCATCAAAAACTGGTAGCACTGCTAGTACTACTAGTAGCGTGGAAGGGCCAGATTCAAGTAAAAAGATAAATACACAAGGAGTAACAAAAGAATGGTTAAATATTCCATATGCATATAAATCCTCAGCAGAAAAGCTAGATATTTATTTACCAAACACTGGCAAAGGACCTTTCCCTGTAATTGTAGCTATCCACGGTGGTGGTTTTGTCACTGGGGATAAACATACGGGTGAAGTGAATCCAGAACTTGAAGGGCTTAATAGAGGGTATGCTGTTGTTTGTATTAACTACCGATTAAGCAAACAAGGTAAATGGCCAGCACAAATCTATGACGCAAAGGCAGCCATTCGATTTATAAGAGCTAATGCGACTAAATATAATTTAAATCCTAAAAAGATAGCTGCATGGGGAGATTCTACAGGAGGTAATATTGCATCATTACTGGGAACAACAGGAGGTGTAGGGTCAACTGAAGATCTAACTTTGGGAAATGCAAATCAATCAAGTCGTGTAGAGGCAGTGGTCGATTGGTTTGGGCCAATTAATTTTTCAACAATGGACGCTGAAAATAAAGCAAGTGGAATAAAATCCAAAGTGAAAACCGTATTAAAGCACGGTACAGCCGATTCCCCAGAATCGAAGGTGATGGGTACAAATATAACTATGATTCCTAATTTGGTGAAATTCGCAAATCCAGAAACCTATATTACCAAAGATGATTCACCATTTTTTATTGAGCACGGTACATTAGATTCAAAAGTACCTGTACAACAATCTGTAAACTTCGCCGCTGATTTAGAAAAAGTTATAGGAATTAAAAATGTAACATTAACAATATTTCAAGGTGCAGGACATGGCGGTAGCCAATTTAAAACGGCAGGGAATATGAATAAAACATTTGAATTTCTTGATAAATACTTGAAATAATGAGTGGCTGTCTCAAAATATTGAGGCGGCCATCTTTAGTGTGCCAAATATAGGTACAATCTTGGCGGTGAAAGCCCTATACCGGGGTTGATAGTACAAACTGTTAGCTTAATATAAAACTTGGGAATACACTTAATAATCAAAAGGAAAAACTAGGAGTCACATAAACTCCTATCTATTAAAATAAGTATTAGGTATATTGAAGGCTGTACAAATTTTATGTATATTTATTTCATTTGGAGTAGATAAATTAGTTTCATACTTAACAACAGATGAATAACCAATTTTACAAATATTTGCAAAATTATGTCTAGAGTATCCTTTCAGCTTTCTAAGTTTATAAAGTTTTTCAGATATAGTCCTTTCAGGAAGAGTAGAATATGTTAAAGAATCGCTATTTTCAATGGTTGCGAATATTTTTTTATAGGTTGCATTTTTGTTCACCTTGCATGACCAGTGTCAAGGAGGACGACGTTTTCAGCAAATTCCTTCAATGCATATTGTTGACAAACCTTTAATTTAAGTTTATCCATATTTATGTCTTCCTCAGGTATCTTTAGTACTACCACACCTTTTTCATCTAATTCTCTTATTATATCATCACTTAAAGAATCTTTTGAAAGTTTGCAGGAACCACTAAAAGCACCAAGTTCTCCATCCTCTCGTTCTCCTTGTAAGTCATCTACTCCAGCACGACTACTAATGCTCACTCTTGGGCCAAAGGACGGACAGCGTAATATGCACATGGAACAACCATTTCCATATCGCAAACAATTGCCCATTGGTCCAGTGGAACCCGTAGTTTCAATAAAAACATCGCCACTGACATAAGTACCATCTGAAAGGTATATCCCATCTATTTTATTTTCATGCTTTTTTACATCAATTACTCTTTTAATTAAATTAATTGATATACCTAAGTTTTTAATATAATTATGAATATCTGGTTCAATTTTATTGACATCATACAATGAGGCATGTTTATGACCAGGAAAATCAACATTTTTATGTCGCATATTTTTATCTATGATTTTTATAAGCTCATCTACACCTAATGCAGAAATTTCTTCTGTTGCTGTATATCTACCATTATTTCTCATTATCCCACCAACATTTCCAAGTCCGAGCAGCATGTCGGTCTTTTCATAAAGTTCAACTTCTGCTCCAGCATTATGGGCGCAAATACTAGCAGCACATCCTGCCCATCCTCCACCAATAACTACAACTTTCATATAAAAAACCCTCCAAAAAAATTATTAACTATAAAAGCCTTCTACCTTTAAAAATGTATCTAGGATCAATTTGGACTTTACACATTTTTTTTACATTATGACCTGCATAACGTACGCTGCAAGCACCACAAACTCCTTCACCACAGCACATTTTAGCATTATTACAACATGCAAAATTTGCATCATCATTTGCGAATTCAAGAATTTTACTGATTAATATGTCTGTAACTGAGCAGTATATCAAATTTACCTTATTTTCATATTGTTTTATAATATTCTTCGCATCGTTAGACAAGTTTCCATTTGAGAGTATATTGCATTCAATTATATCAGCATTATACATTTCTAAATACTTTTTTATAAATATATCCTTATAATTTGCTTTATCTAAAAGCACAACAATTTTATTACCGCTAGCATATAGCTTTCTCATAACAGAAATCATAGGTGCCATTCCAATTCCACGAGAAATTAACAAAGAAATGCCGTCTTTACATTTATCTAAATTTTTAAGTCCTAATACGCCGTTCCAATAGGGACCTTTTATGGCCATGCTCTCATTTTCCGCTAGTAAATTAAGCTTTTTTGTTTTTATTCCCTTCAGTTCAATTACTATTTTAACTAAATTATCTTCTAGTATCGTTTCCATGATGGAAATAGGTGAATCGAAATATGTGTTAGTCTTAGGATCTCTGACAAAAATAAAACTACCAGGGGTAGACAACTCCTGAACTAGTTTATGCTTGCACAATAAGGTAAAACAAACTAGGTCCTCATTAAGAATTTCCTTGTTAATGATTTTTGCTAATGAGACTTTTCTCAATGTTTTCGCCTTATTGTTGTTCCAATCATATTCTTGAAAAATACACACACCTTTCCAATTAGTGCAGTCACAAAAATTTTTACCTTGAAGTTGCGAACATAAAATACAATCACCAGTTTCTGCAAGACTGCATGGGCAATATTCAGTTCCCGCATCAATGCAATCCTTTATTTCATAATTCATAAATAGACCTCCTGTAACCTTATATGGTACCAAATAATTATCAATTCCTTAGTTAGCAGTTTAGTTTATGCCCTAAATATTCATTTAGATTTTTAGTTTTTTGGTGAGATAATTTATGGACTATTATTAATATATTTAGAATGCTTTTTTTTGTTACTCATGATTTCATTTAATATGTTTAATTTGTGCATTGACATGAATAAAAAATTAAATTAATCTGTATACGAACATGATTTCGTAAAGGGAAAATACCTTGAGTGACACTAATGGCAAGATTAATAGTTCAAAGATAGCAAAATCAGCAAGTATATAAAAAGTAAGGTTAATAAAGTTATTAATAAATATAAGTTAGTGGGAGGTGTACTCTATCATTAATATTGTTATTGCAGATAATGATAAAAATATTAGGAGTGAATTAATAAGAATAATTGAAGGAAGGCATGAGGAATTTAAAATTGTTGGAGAGGCTACAAATGGTGAAGAAGCACTAGAAATAATAAAAAAGCTAGAATCAGATATTTTGATAACAGATCTATCAATACCTGTTATCAATGGAATGGAATTAATTAGGAAGGTTAAAGAAAGTTACATGGGGATGAAAGTTATTGTAATAAGTGAATTGGACAATTATAAATATGTTAGGGGGGCATTAACAGGGGGTGCAGTTGATTATCTATTAAAACCTGTTAATGAAGAGGAACTCTATGGAACTTTAAATAAAGTCAAAGAAAACATTGAAACTAAAAAAATGAAAAGTATAAAATATAGGAAAGCAAATAAAGTAATAGAGAGAGCAGAACTATATATAAACGAGCATTATAATCGTGATATATCATTAAAATTGGTAGCTGACCACGTATTCCTAAATGCAAATTATTTTAGTACACTTTTTAAAGAGGAAGTTGGTGAAGGTTTTATTGAATATTTAATTCATACTAGAATTGGTGTTGCTAAAAAATTACTTAATCAGCCAGGGGTCAAGATCTATGAGGTCGCTAGGGCAGTTGGTTATGAGGAGAGTGCTTCATTCAATAGAGTATTTAAGAAAAATGTAGGAGTAACACCTAGAGAGTATGTAAATTCGCCTATTAACAATCATCAGTAAAACTTTAATCATTCCTGTTTTTATATGTAATAACCTCTATAAAATATAAACAACTGAATTTATGTTAATAAAACTGAATATATGTAGTTTTAAAAAAAATCAAAATGGAATATAATTTAACTATATAAAGTATATACTTTTATAAATAAAAGTAATGTCATTTAAATATTGATTAAGTTATTAAAAGGTTTTTTTAAATCTATCATTGAAATTATATTATTTCATGAAAATCATAAAAATAGGAGTGATAGTTGTGAGTAGAGTTGAAATTATAGGGGAAGCAATGAAAAATATGCCTTGGCAAGACAAACCAGAAGGTTATGAAGGTGTAGTATGGAGACATGATGCTAATCCAATCATAGGTTGGAATCCAATTCCAAAGGCAGGACGTATCTACAATAGTTCAGTAGTTCCTTTTGAAGGAGGGTTTGCAGGTATATTTAGAGCGGACCATAAAAATGGTAGGGCCCAAATACACTTGGGTTTTAGTAAAGATGGATTAAAGTGGAATATAAATAATGAAGAGATACAATGGAAAGATGAACAAGGACTTCCTTTTCAGCCAGGGTACTCTTATGATCCACGTTTAGTAAAATTAGAAAATACTTATTATATTGTTTGGTGTACAGATTTTGGTGGTGCTTCTTTAGCTTTAGGAAAAACTACAGATTTTAAAGAATTTACTAGACTTGAGAATCCTTTTATTCCATTTAACAGAAATGGTGTATTGTTTCCAAGAAAGGTAAATGGAAATTATCTATTGCTTAGCAGACCAAGTGATAGTGGACATACTCCATTTGGAGATATATTTCTTAGTGAAAGTCCAGATTTAAAATACTGGGGAAAACATAGAAGAGTAATGACTAGTGGAGGTTTTGGTTGGTGGCAGGGTACTAAAATTGGGGCTGGTGCAGTACCAATTGAAACTACCGAGGGGTGGCTAATGTTATATCATGGTGTTTCTGGAACTTGTAATGGTTTTGTTTACAGTTTTGGAGCAGCAATATTAGATTTAGAAAATCCATCTAAAGTTTTGTATAGGACAAGAGACTATTTATTAACTCCAGAAAAAGAATATGAAACTACTGGTTTTGTTCCAAATGTAATTTTCCCATGTGCAACATTACATGATGCTGAAACTGGAAGAATAGCTATATATTATGGAGCAGCTGATACTTATTTGGCAGTAGCATTTGCAGAGGTAGATGAATTAGTAAATTATATTAAAGCTAATTCACAATTATTACCTGGAGATGGTGAAGAATATAGATAGGTGGAAATTTGTATTTAGACAATATATTTATAAGAGTATATATATTTTAAAAAAGTATGGCTTGTAAACGATGAACATACTATATTTGGTTTTATAAATTATATTTAATAAGGGTGATGATTAAAATGTCAAACAGTAATGTTAATACAGATAAATTTATATCCAGTTTACAAAGTGAAGTTACGGATGACATATTAAAATTTTGGATAGAAAATACTGTAGATAAGGATTTTGGCGGGTTTTATGGAGAAATAGATAATGAGCTTAATGTTGATAAAAAGGCACCTAAAGGATCAGTATTATATGCTAGGATTTTATGGGCATATTCAGCAGCCTATAAATTATATAAAAAGGATGAATATTTGTTCATGGCTAAGAGGGCCTATGACTATATAATTAAATATTTTTGGGATTATGAAAATTTAGGAGTCTATTGGTTAGTAGACTATGAAGGAAAGCCATATGACACAAAGAAACAAATATACGGACAAGCATTTACTATATATGCATTAAGTGAATATTATATGGCTACAGGAGAAAAGGAAAGCTTAGATAGAGCAATAGAACTATTTAATGCCGTTGAGAAGCATAGCTATGATTTTCAGAATAAAGGATATTTTGAAGCATATTCTAAGGAATGGAGACTACTTGAAGATTTACGCTTAAGCGACAAGGATATGAATGAAAAGAAGTCAATGAATACTCATTTGCATATCATAGAAGGTTATACAAATCTGTTTAGAATCTATAAATCTAAAGAACTAGAAGAAAAATTAAAAGAAATTATTCATATTACTGTGGAACATATTATAGATAAAAATACACATCATTTTAAATTGTTTTTTGATGAAGTTTGGAATAGTAAAATAAAAACAGTATCTTATGGACATGACATTGAAGGAAGTTGGCTACTTGTTGAAGCAGCCCGGGTGCTTGGAGATAAAAAATTGTTAGGCGAGATTAAGGTTATTGCATTGGATATGGCAAAGGCTGTTTTAGAGGAAGGAATAGATACAGATGGAGGCCTTATAAATGAACTACATGAGAATGGAGAACTGGATAGGGATAAACACTGGTGGCCACAAGGAGAAGCAGTTGTCGGATTTTTAAATGCATATCAGTTATCCAGTGATGAAAAATATCTTGAAGCTTCATATAAGATGTGGAACTATATCGAGGAAAATATAATAGATAAAGTTAATGGCGAGTGGTTTTGGATGGCAAAAGGTGAAGGCAATGATCATGACAAATTACCTAAAGTTGATATGTGGAAATGCCCTTATCATAATAGCAGAACATGCTACGAAGTAATAAGAAGACTTAGGGCATGTAAATAATTATTTAATAAAATAGGGGGTAAAAGTTAAAATGGGAATTTTTGAAGAGAGATTAGAATGTTTGACAAAGCAGCATAAAGAATTAATTGAAAGAAAAAACGAAAAGGTTGAAGGTGGCAATGGTGTTTACGATAGATATAAAAGCCCAGTAATAACAGCAGAGCACGCGCCTTTATTTTGGAAGTATGATTTAAATAAAGAGACTAACCCTTTCTTAATGGAAAGAATAGGGGTTAATGCTGCATTTAATGCTGGTGCCATAGAATTCAACGGGAAATATTGTTTAGTTGTAAGAGTAGAAGGTAATGATCGTAAATCTTTTTTCGCTGTAGCAGAAAGTGAAAACGGTATTGATAACTTTAAGTTTTGGGATTATCCAATATTACTGCCAGATGCAGTGCCAGAAGAAACTAATGTATACGATATGAGACTTACAAAACATGAAGATGGTTATATTTATGGTGTGTTTTGTTCAGAAAGCAAGGATCCTAATTCAGAACCTGGAGATTTATCTTCTGCAATTGCAAAAGCAGGAATAGTTAGGACTAAAGATTTAAAGACTTGGGAAAGACTGCCTGACTTAAAAACTGTTTCTCCTCAACAAAGAAATGTTGTACTTCATCCAGAATTTGTAAATGATAAGTATGCATTTTATACTAGACCACAAGACGGATTCATAAACACTGGAAGTGGTGGTGGAGTATGTTTTGGAGTATGCGATGATATAGAACATGCAGTAATAGAAAAGGAAACAGTAATAAGTGGAAGACAATATCATACAATTACTGAAACAAAAAATGGTGCTGGTTGTGTTCCAATTAAAACTGAAAAAGGTTGGATACATATTGCCCACGGAGTTAGAAATACAGCAGCAGGATTGAGATATGTAATTTATGTATTTGCTACTGATCTAAAAGATCCAAGTAAATTAATAGCTTCACCAAATGGATTTTTCATAGCTCCTCAAGGGATAGAGAGAATTGGGGATGTATCAAACGTTGTATTTACAAATGGAGCAATTGTTAAAGATAATGGGGATGTTTACATATATTATGCATCTTCAGATACACGAGAGCATGTAGCTACTACTACAATTAATAAATTGATAGATTATACTTTTAATACACCAGAAGATCCATTAAGATCTGTAGATTGTGTAAAACAAAGAACTAAATTAATAAGAAAAAATTTAGAATTAATTAATAAATTATAAATGAGTATTGGGGTGGCTATTTTGGGGTTAAAGTTAGCAAATGTGTTTTCAGATAACATGGTGTTTCAGAGAGAGGCAGAGGTAGTCATTTGGGGAGAGGCAGAAAAAAATAGTACTGTTAAAGGTAGATTATGCGGAAAAACTTCAGAATGTGAAGTGATAAATGGCAAGTTTAGATTAACTTTTTGTGGACTTCAAGTTGGAGGACCTTTTCAACTAGAGGTTTCATCCGAAAATCAAAGTATTATTTTAAAAAATATTCTTGTTGGAGATGTGTGGGTTGCTGGCGGTCAATCCAATATGCAACTTAGACTTAAGGATTCAGCTAATGGACAAGAATATATTAAGGAATCCAACTACCCTGAAATTAGATATTATGAAGTTCCAGAAATAGAATATGAAGATGATAAAATACGAATTCCAAACCTAGTGGATAAAGGCTGGCAAGCTTCATCTAAGGATACTTCAGAGAACTTTTCAGCGGTAGCATATCATTTTGCAAAAAATTTATATAAGAATTTAAAGATTCCTATAGGAATCATTGATTGTAATAAGGGTGCTACATCTGCATCATGCTGGATATCTGAAGAATATTTGGTTAAAAATGAAAATGTTAAGATTGCATACTTAGATGAGTATAAAAAATCTATTAAAAATCTTACTCAAGAAAAAGAAGATGAACAAATCAAGGAGCTACATGAATCTCAAAAAGTTTACGCTGAAAAAGAGCAGGAGTATAAGAAAAAATATCCCGAAAAGACTTTAGATGAGCTTCAACATGATATTGGATATGCGCCATGGGAACCTCCAATTGGAAGGAAATCATATCTTCGTCCTTGTGGAGTATATAAAACCATGCTGTGTAAAATTACTCCTTACACGGTGAAGGGCGTGATTTGGTACCAAGGAGAACAGGATTCACCAAAGTCTAAGCTTTATAAGAGTCTTTTTAAAAGTGTAATAGAAAATTGGAGAAGTGATTTTGAAAATGAAAATTTGCCATTTGTATTTGTGCAACTTCCAATGTTTAATGATGGAAACATAGATACTTGGCAGATAATAAGGGATGCCCAGCTTTACATTTTAAAAACAATAAAAAATACTTCCATGGTTGTAACTGTGGACTGTGGTGAAAAAGAAAACGTTCATCCAAAGGATAAAAAACTTGTAGGAGAAAGACTGGCACTAGTTGTACGTGAAGATATATATAAAGAAAATATCAAGGGACATTCGCCTATATATAGTGGATATGAAAAACAAGGAGATAAAATAGCTATATCTTTCGATTATGCTGGGGCTGGAGAGCTTATAGTGCAAGGAGGTGGAGCATTAGAGGGCTTTGAAATAGGTAGTAAACAAGGGAAATATTATGAAGCCAATGCTGAAATAGTAGGGGCTAAGGTGCTTGTTTATAGTGAAAAGGTTAAAGAACCAACATCGGTGAGATATGGTTGGAAAAATTATGCCGAAATTAATCTGTTTAATAAATACGGATTACCAGCATCACCATTCAATACTGAAAGCAAATACTAAAATTATAACATTGGGGTGGTAAAATTGAAATATAAATTTCCTGAAAACTTTTGGTGGGGAGCTGCAACGTCTGGACCTCAGGCAGAAGGAAGATTTAATAAAAAACATAGCAGCATTTTTGATTATTGGTATGATATTGAGCCAAAGGCATTTTTTGATGAGGTTGGACCCAATATAGCTTCAAATTTTTACAATAGCTATAAAGAAGATTTAAGGATGATGAAGAGTATAGGTCTTAACTCATTTAGAACATCTATTCAGTGGACGAGACTTATTAAAAACTTTGAAACAGCAGAAGTAGATGAAGATGGAGCTAATTTTTATAATAATGTAATTGATCAGTGTTTAGAGCTTGGCATGATACCAGTAATAAATCTTCATCATTTTGACTTGCCAATAGAACTATATGAAAAATATGGCGGATGGGAATCTAAGCATGTTGTAGATCTTTTTGCAAAATTCGCTAAAAAGTGTTTTGAACTATATGCAGATAGAGTTAAGTTTTGGACCACTTTTAATGAACCAATAGTGATAGTTCAGGGAGAATATCTAAATCAGTTTCATTATCCTAATTTAGTGGATGGAAAAAAAGCAATGCAAGTAGCTTACAACCTAAATCTTGCATCAGCTAAAGCTGTAGTTGAATTTAAAAAAGGCAAACATAATAAAGATGGAAAGATAGGAATAGTGTTAAATCTTACCCCTGCGTATCCAAGGTCAAATTCAAAAGAAGACTTAAAAGCAGCAGATATTGCAAATATGATTGATAATAGAATGTTCCTAGATACTGCGGTTCTCGGTAAATATCCAGATGGGTTAACGGAAATACTTGAACAAGATGGAGTAATTTGGGACTATACAGAGGATGAGCTTAAGTTACTGGAAAATAACAAAGCTGATTTCTTAGGTGTTAATTTCTATCAACCGCTTAGAGTAAAAAAAAGAGAAAATAAATTTGATGATTCTAGAGGGTGGCTTCCAGATAAGTATTATGAGGGTTATGAAAAACCAGGTAGAAGGATTAATCCAGATAAAGATTGGGAAATATATCCTGAAGCGGTGTATGATATTGCAATAAACATAAGAGATAATTATGGTAATATTCCCTGGTATGTTTCTGAAAATGGAATGGGCGTGCATGGGGAAGAAAAGTTCATGGATGAAAATGGGATGGTAGTAGACGATTATAGAATACAGTTTATTACTGAACACCTTAAGTTTCTTCATAAAGGCATAGAAGAAGGGTCAAATTGTTTTGGTTATCATCTTTGGACACCAATAGATTGTTGGTCCTGGAAAAATGCTTATAGAAATAGATATGGACTTATTTCATTGGATTTACCAACCCAGACTAAAACAGTTAAAAAATCTGGATATTGGTTTAAGGGAGTTTCAGATAATAATGGATTTTAACAAGTGACAAGGTACGAAGTGGATTAGAGGGGAGGTTGCAAGTGTATATACTAACATTTGATATAGGGGGAACTAGCATAAAGTATGGGGTTTTAGACCGAAATGGAGATATTTATGAAAAGGGCAAGTTCACGACACCTCAGAATGATATCGATGAACTAATAGCTGAAATTGTAAGGTTATTAGTGGGGTTTGAAAAAAAGTATGAAATTGAAGGTATAGCAATAAGTTGTCCTGGAGCAGTAGATGATAAAACTGGATTTATAGGTGGTGCAAGTGCAGTACCATGTATACATGGTTTTGATTTCAAGGCAAAGATAAGGGAAAACACAGGGATTGAAAATGTTAGAATAGAAAATGATGGTAATTGCGCAGGACTTGCAGAAGTGTGGAAAGGTGCTGCAAAGGAGAATAATGATGTTCTTTTTCTTATATTTGGTTCAGGGGTTGGAGGAGCCATAATAAAGGACAAGAAAATCCATAAAGGAAGTCACCTACAAGGTGGAGAATTCGGATATATGATTGTTTCACCAGATTGTGATGTTCTAAGCGATTTAGCTTCACCTGTAAATATGGCGAAAAGGGTTGCTAAAAGAAAAGGGTTAGAGCTTTTAAGCGGTGAAGAAGTATTTAAGCTCTCTGAAGAGGGAGATATTATTGCTATAGAGGAAATAGAGAGATTTTATTATAACATAGCTATAGGGATATACAATATTCAATATATATTTGATCCAGAGGTTATTGTAATTGGTGGAGGGATAAGTTCAAGAATAGATATTCTAGAAAATATAGAAAAGGGCATGGACAAAGTTTTGGCTAAAGTAAAAATAAAAGAAATGGCCAAAATTAGGCCCATAATAAGAAAATGCAAATTTAGGAATGATTCAAACCTTATTGGTGCAGTGTATAATTACATCAGTTAAAAGCAAGAAAATTACATAAATCAACTAAATGTATATATTTCTTAATAAAAGTATATACATTTAAAATTAAGAGGTATATAATAAGGATATAGAAATGTAAACGATATATTAACACTAAAACTTTTTTATTATTGTAGAAATGGCATTAGCCTTTCTTTATATTAACAACTTAAGTTAACAATATAGTAAAACTAGGGGGAATTTTATAATGAAAAAAAAGGCATTAGCAGCAATACTAACATGTGCATTAGTGGCAAGTGTTTTTGTTGGTTGTGGATCAAGCAGTTCAAGTGCAAGCTCAGATAAAATAACACTTACTATTCTTACAAACAGAACAGATGTAGCAGCTACTCTATTAAATAAAACTTATAGGGCTGCATACTTAAAGATTCATCCAAATGTAACTCTAAAATTTGAATCTGATGTTGCTTATGACAAGGATACTGAGACTAGATTGACTTCAAAAAACTCTGGAGATGTTCTACTAATTCCTGGTATTATCAATAAATCAGAAGAACCAAATTTTTTTGTACCACTTGGAAAAGAAAAGGATCTAAGCAAGAAGTATTATGGTTTAACAGGTACAGGAGACCAATTTGGTGGAACAGTTTATGGAATACCAACAGAAATGAATGTCAGCGGTATGGTATATAATAAAAAAGTATTTAAAGATGCTGGAATAACTACAACGCCAACAACTGAAGACGAATTTATAAAAGATATGCAGTTAATTAAAACTAAAACCACTGCAATACCTTATTATACAAATTATAAAGATGGATGGCCATTAACTCAATGGGAGCCAGATGTAACATCTGTAGCAGGAAGTGAATCATATTATAATGTTGATATGGTAAATGATGATTCTCCATTCTCAGCAGGAAAACCTGAATATATCACATACAATTTAATGTACAACCTAGTAAAAAATAAACTTGTTGAACCAGATCCAACTACCTCTGATTGGGATAAATCAAAAACAATGATGGCTCAAGGGAAAATTGGCGCTATGGAGCTCGGATGTTGGGCAATTGGTCAAATTCAATCTCAAGCAACCAATAAAGATGACATAGGTTATATGCCCTTCCCAAATCAAGTAAATGGGAAAAGTTATACTAACATGTCTGCAGATTATATGCTTGCTATAAGTAAATATAGTAAAAACATAGAAGCATCTAAAGAGTTTGTTACATGGTATGTAGAAAAATCCGGATATTCAACTTACAATGGTACTATTAATACATTAAAATCAGCTCCAATACCACAAGTATTATCAAGTTTCAAAACATTAGGTGTTACATACCTAATTCCAACTGCTTCCAAGAGTGGCCAAGCAGATTGGAGTAATAAAATTGATAAAGCCGGACAAGTTGGATTAGCAACAGCAGATTTTAGACGAAAAATTATAGAATCAGCTTTAGGAAGTACTAGTGAAACTTATGATCAAATAATGAATGAGGAAAACGTAAAATGGAAAACTGGAAGAGACGCAGTTAAGTCTGGAAACTAAGTTCAAGTATATTTGAAATTTAAGAACTTTGTCTTTGTTCTTTTGGAATAAAAGCAAGGTTCTTACTTTAAAAAAATATTTAAAATATATTTATGGTGGGTGATTTTTATGTTTAGAAAATTGAGCTATGAAACTCAGAAAAAAGTGATTATTGTATTATTTACTATTATACCAATATTAATGTTAGTTACATTTACCTATTATCCACTTGTTAGGATGATAGAGTATAGCTTTACAAATTGGGATGGTTTATCAACAAGCATTAAATTTGTAGGAATAAAAAATTATATAACTATATTTACTAACTCGGATTATTTTAAAGTGTTTGGAGTAAGTGTATACTATTTAGTTGCCACTTTTGTACAACTAGGCCTTGCACTATATTTTGCTACAATCCTTAGTTTTAATGTTAAATTTAAAAATTTTTTTAAAGGGGTATTGTTTTTCCCATACCTTTTAAATGGTGTTGCAATTGCATTTATATTTCAATATTTTTTTCAAGTAAATGGTACTTTTGATACAGTATTAAAGTTTGTAGGGCTTGGAGCACATACTCAATTGTGGCTTGGTAATCCTAAAATTATTAATATTTCACTTGCAGCAGTATCTGTTTGGAGATATATGGGAGGAAACTTTATAATCTTTTTAGGAACAATACAAGCAATAGATCCACAAATATACGAAGCGGCTGAAATTGATGGCGCAAATAGATTCCAACAATTTATTAATATAATAATTCCAAATCTAAAGAGGATTATTTCACTTAATTTAATTCTTGCATTAAGTGGTGCATTCAGCGCATTTGAAATTCCATTTATTATGACAAATGGTGCAAATGGAAGTGAAACCTTTATAATGAAGGCTCTAGAAGTTGCTTTTCAATATCAACAGGTGGGACTTGCCTGCGCCATGGGAATAATTTTATTATTAATTTGTATTTTGGTAACAGTGATTCAAAAGGGATTGCTAGTTAGTGAAGATTAATTTGAAGGGAGAAATAAGATATGAAAAATAAATTTGGACAAAAATCATTGCTTCAATATAAAATAAAATATGGAATATCAAGCATAATTAAATATTTTACTTTAATACTTGGAGTTGCTATAGCTATTGTCCCAATATTGGTAATTTTCTTGTCATCTATAAAAACAAAATATGATTATAATAATGGGGGTGTACTTTCACTTCCAACTAGTATAACTTTTCAACATTATATAGATGCTTTTACAAAAGGAGATATGCTTTCAGGTTTTAAAAATACTTTTTTCATACTTATAGTAGTTGTTACAGCTAAAATAATTTTTGGAACGGCGGCTGCATATGTTCTTCATAGGTTTAAATTTAAGGGTAAAAAAATTATAATGGCGGCATTTCTTGTTGCTACATTCATCCCTGGTATAGTGAATAATGTAATAATATACAAATTAATAAGCGATATTGGTTTGTTTAATACATTAGGCGCAGTAATGCTTTTAGGAATAGGAACTGATGTAATTTCAATGTATATTTTTCTTCAATTTCTTGATAGTATTCCAGTATCTTTAGATGAGTCTGCTATGCTAGATGGGGCATCTTATTTTACGATTTTTAGGACAATAATTTTTCCACTTTTAAAACCGGCAATTGCAACTGTTGGTATACTTCAGGGTGTTGGTTTATATAATGATTTTTATACACCATATCTTTATATGCCAGATCCAAACTTAAGTACAATTGCCACTGCGCTCTATCGTTTTAAAGGTCCCAATGGATCAGATTGGCAGATTATTGCTGCAGGCGTAATGATAATTATAATACCAACACTTGTTGTTTTTTTAGCACTACAAAAACATATATACAATGGTATTCAAGGTTCAGTAAAATAAATTCAGTATAGTTATTCAAAGGGGGATGTTATGGAATTTATTAATGGTTTTACTTACAGCTTTACAGATAGGAGTCGGAGTCATAATTTTTCTTTAGATAGGGCAAAAGAATCATTAAGGCTTTTAAAACTTAGAACAAATAGTAGCTATGTTGTATTATCTGTAGCTGCATGGCAGGATACACCACAGTCAACTGATATATTTTATAATACTAAGGATTCAGTAGAAGACAAAAATTTAGTGAATATTATAAATTATGCAAGAAAATTGCAACTTAAAGTCATTATAAAACCATTACTTAATTGTAAGGATGGAACGTGGAGAGCGTACATAAACTTTTTTGATATAGAGGCAAAATGTGAACCGAAATGGTCTGATTGGTTTAAAAGTTATAACAAATTTATACTTCATTATGGGAAAATAGCACAAGACAATAAGTGCGAAATGCTCATTATTGGATGTGAAATGGTTCAGACCGAAAGAAAAGAAAACTATTGGAGAGAACTTATTAAAAATGTTAAATTAGTATACAATGGGTTGGTATCCTATAATACTGATAAATATCAGGAAGGTAATGTTAAATGGTGGGATGCAGTAGATGTAATATCTTCAAGTGGATACTATCCAATTAATGATTGGAACAACCAATTAGATAGAATTGAAAATATTATTAAGCCTTATGAAAAACTATTTTTTTTCGCTGAAGCTGGATGTGCTAGTACAACTGGTGCTTCAATGGAACCAAATAATTGGTCAATAAAAGGAAAAGTTAATTTTGAAGAACAAGAGTTGTATTATGAGACTATGTTCAGAGAAACAAGTAAAAGGCAGTGGATTAGCAGGGCAAACGCATGAAAGTTTATGATTTCTTATTTTCCAGAAAAATTCTGAAAATAAGTCCAGCTATTATGAATTTACACAATTCAGCTATAGGTCGAACGGTTTTTTTATGACTAAGAGGATATTCCTTATTGTTGGATATATCCAGTGGCATCAAAAATAGGACCTATTTTTCATTAGGCCAAAAATGTATTATTCACAACTAAAGTAAGAAAACTTTCATCTGTCATAGCTTTTGCCCTTTTCCTTGGAGAACTCATCGGTTTTTCTGTTTCTATATTTCTAAGTATATTAAGTGCAAATTTTCTAAGTAATGATAAATTCTCAGGACTGTGTTCTTTTCTTGTCCTATTAGAGTCTTCATTAAAGACTACATCTAGTACCCAATGCATACTTTCTATACCCCAGTGCTTGCGCACAGCATTTGAAAATTTTACAGCGTCAGCTGGCAGGGAACTTATATAATACCTTTTCTCTATTGTTATTTTGCCTTTTTCCTCGCTCTTTCGTATAGCAACGCCTATACTCTTTAGATTTTCCCATTCACTACGTGTACTTAGCCAATTTATATTTTCAGTAATATAGTATTCTCTAGTTTCAATTCGTCCATGTCCTTTATCAAATGTCTTTGTATATGTATATGGACTATCATTAAATCCTGTTTCTATTGAATCATCTAAATATTCTTTAACTTCTTCATAGAAAAGCTTCTGATTTCCTTTTAATGCAAGCACATAATCAGATTTCTTATCTACTATAATTTTCACTATATTTTTTTGACAGCCCATGGCGTCAGTTGTGACAATGCATCCATTTATATCTAATAATTTCAGCAATTCTGGAATAGCGGTGATTTCATTACTCTTTTCAGCAGTTTTTACCTGACCTATAACTATTCTGTATTTGCTCGCCCATGCACTTACTATATGTATGGCTGATTTATCTTCTGTTGTACGGCGTGCTCCGCACATAGTTTTGCCATCAATTGCTATAATTGAACCATCTAAACTAGATGAAATTTCTTCTATCCATTTCATGAAGCTACTACCAAATTCCTTTGGATCAATCCATTCAAAAACTCTTTGCATCGTATCATGAGAAGGTATCCCATATGGCAAAGTCAGATATTTTTTGAAGAAATCAATTCTGGTATTTGCAAAATCTTCTATAGCAACCCAACTATCACAGTTTGCTAATGTTCCAACTACAGCTATGAACAATATTGATGTTAGTTTATGTATAATTTTTGTGCTTTGTCTTTGGTCTGTTATACTTCCAAAATAATACAATAGCATTTTACGTTTTATCATAGTTAATTTACCTCATATATAAATTTATATGAGGTTATAATACCATAATAACAAGCCTTAAAACAGCTATAACTATACTATTTTAGCTGATTTAACAATTTGTTTACTCATGCGTTAGCCCTGAGTGGATTAGGGGCTTTGGATTGTGGTATTGGAAGGCAAAACTATATGATGAAAGCCAAGCCATAAAAGACGATGGCTATGAGGTTT
Organism: uncultured Clostridiaceae bacterium; assembly: GCA_963725425.1. Classification (GTDB taxonomy): domain Bacteria; phylum Bacillota; class Clostridia; order Clostridiales; family Clostridiaceae; genus Clostridium_I. Next base: position 427,998 of record CAVRYJ010000006.1, on the reverse strand, counting down.
TTGGAAAACCTGCTGAAAAAGTGATATTTAAATATTATGTTAAGGCAAAATAATATGTGCGTATGATTGAAGTCATTATCGTATATTTATATGATAAATAGAGCTAACACAGTGGAGAGGTAAAGAAATCTACTGTGTTAGCTCTATTTTATCTTACTATAACTGTTTCAAATGAAAAACTATCATATCTATGGACTGATATTGAATATTCAAAGGCCGCTCCTCTATCAAGATATGCCACTTGTTCTACAACGGCAACAGGATCATTAGGTTCAAGATTAAGATACTTTTGCTCAAGTTCATTTGATTTTCTAACAGTAATAGTTCTGTGTGAACTCTGTATTTTAAGACCCAATTTGTCTTCAATATATGCATAAATAGATTCTTCTGCATGCTGTTTTTTTAGCCCTGATATCAAATTTATCGGCATATATGTATTCTCAATTACAAATGGACAATCGTCTAGATATCTAATTCTAAGAATGTTATATAAAAACTCTTCATTTTCAAGGTTAAGTTTATGTTTTACATTTTCACTACTACTCACTACGACGAATTTAAGAAGTTTACTAGTTACCTTATGGTCAGAATACAAAGCAGTTAGCCCTCTAAATTGATTTGAAACTAAAAGTCTTGTCATATCAGAATTGCTTATATTTTTAACAAAAGTTCCTGAACCACGTCTTTTTACAATAAGGCCCTCAGCTACTAATATGTCCAAAGCTTTTTTTACCGTCATTTTACTAGTCTTGTATTTAATACAAAGATCTTTTTCAAAAGGTAACTGTTCATTTGCTTGAACAATCTGTTTAACTATTTGATTTCTTATATCGTTTGCAATTTGCGTGTACTTAGTCATATCAATCTCCCCAAAATAAAAGTATAAGGTACATAAATAAACATATATATGTTTGATATTATATTATATCATATTATAGATGTTATATCATCTTTATTGAAGCGTATATATATTTTTTGGTGAGGTAGTTTATGGAGTATTATAATATATTTATGATATTTTTTTTGTTACTTATATATTCATCATTATTATAAGAAAATATATAGAGAAAATTCCTACTTTATGCCTTACTTCAAATAAAAATAGAGTCCCGATTTGTACTCTATTTTTATCTAGAAGGAGCTAATTAGTGAATTTTAGAAATTTTTGAACAGTATCTAAAAGATTTTCTATAGCCTTTTCTTTATCCTCAGAATTAATAGAATTTAACATACAATCTTTGGAGTATTTTTCTAACATTATCATGCCAACTTTAGTTGTTGCTGCACGAACAGCTGATATCTGAGTTAATACTTCGCCACATTGTTTTTCAGACTCAACCATCTTCTGAATTCCCTTTATCTGACCTTCAATTTTATTTAAACGTCTAAGGATATCTTTTTTATTTTCTAAACTATTAATTTCAGTATTCATTGGTAGCACCCTCCTGTACCCTATAAGGGTACAAATAAATTATACATATATATTGTACTTCAGTCAATATTTCTATTGACACCACATTAACATGTGTTATATTTACACTTATAAAAGTTTAAATTAATATTGGCATTTGACAATAACAACCTTTAAACGTATTATTAGCTTATTCAATATATGCAAGGAGTGGAAAAATGCCAAGACCAATAAAGTGTAGAAGAATAGAAAACTTACCAAAATTCACTTACTTTGTACCAGCGGGTAGAAGAAAATGTGAAACAGAAGAAATACTAATAAAAGTTGAAGAGTTTGAAGCTATGAGGCTTAAAGATATAGAGGACCTTAACCAGGAACAATGTGCTGAAAGAATGCAAGTTTCAAGGCAGACATTTCAAAATATTATAGATAGTGCAAGAAAAAAAATTGCTATAGCTTTATTAGAAGGTAAATCTATAAATATAAGTGGTGGAAATTATTCAAGAAACATATGCAAATTTAGATGTAGTTCTTGTGGAAATGTTTATGAAATAAAATACGAGGCTGATAGAAGTGTTTGTCCATTATGTGGCAGTAAAGAAGTAGTATGTAACAAAAACAATAATTTTTGTCACAAGAAATGTAATAAGCAGACTTTTGACGATAAATAGAGTTTATCAGGAGACGATAACTTTGATGGATATAAGGTTAGAAACGTTCATAACTGTTGCAAAAATAAAAAATTTCACAAAAGCCAGTGAAATATTAAATATAACTCAACCAGCTGTATCTCAGCATATAAAATTTCTTGAGGAGTATTACGGTGTGATTTTTATGAAAAAGAGTGGAAAAACAATGAAATTAACGGAAGAAGGAAAAATTCTTTATAAGCATGCGGTTGAATTGGATAGGATCTATAAAAATATAGAATCTAAATTTAGAAATAAAGGTAATATTAATAAAACTTATTGTTTAGGTGCATCTATGACAATTGGTGGGTATATACTTCCTTATATATTAGCTGAATATAAAAATTGCTATAAAAATATAGATATACTTTTACAGGTTAACAATACAGAAGAAATAATTCAAAAGTTGTTAAATAGAAAAATCGATCTAGCATTAATAGAGGGAAATTTTCATAAAAAAAAGTTTGAATATACAAAATATAAAGATGATGAATTGGTGCTTGCAGTATCACATTTGCATGCATTTTCTGAACGCAAAAGTGTAAATATAGATGAAGTTTTAAAAGGAAACTTAATATTAAGAGAAAAGGGTTCAGGGACTAGAGAAATTTTTGAAAACAAACTTTTAGAAAGGGGATATGAATTAAAAGATTTTAAGCCATATATGGAACTGGGAAGCATAACGGCTATAAAGTCTCTTGTGGAAGCCAATTTAGGATATTCTATAATATCAAAAGAAACAATTAAAAAAGAAATAGCATCTGGTAAAATAAAAACAGTACATATTGAGGGACTTAAGATATTCAGAGAATTTAACTTCGTATATCTAAAAGATAGCGATGAAGAATTTGTTAAGAATTTTATTGTTTTTTGCCTTAAATAATAGGATATACTGAAAGATAAAAATTTAGGAGGGTTAATATGTTTTCGATTTTTGACAAGAATGATTTTAGCACAATAAGCGTTCATGATTTGGATGGTAAACTAGGAAAGATTAAGTTAATAGATGTTAGAGAAAGTTATGAATATGAAGGTGGACATGTACCAACAGCAAAAAATATACAAATGGGTACGATTTTAGCTGATCCAGAAAAATACATTGATAAATCAAATGAATACCATATAATTTGTCAATCTGGTTCAAGGAGTGAAAGGACTTGTGTACAATTATCAGATGAAGGATATAAAGTTGTTAATGTTTCAGGGGGAACGGGATCTTACATTTTTCCACTAGAAAGATAAGGCATCATTAACTTCGTAATTGGCATTTGACAATAATGACAAATGGTAGTAGTATAAATTCGTTAAATCTAATATAAATACTGGAGATGATTTTATGGCAGAGTGTGATTCATGTCCGTCAAATGACGGGTGTTCTAAGGATAAAAAAGGTTGTATGATTGAAAATAATCCTTTAAATAATGTAAAAAAGATAATTTCTGTTATGAGTGGTAAAGGTGGAGTTGGGAAATCTTCTATTTCTGTTCTTATAGCAAAACAATTAAAACAATTAGGATATAGTGTAGGTGTTTTAGATGCAGATATAACAGGACCTAGTATTCCAAGACTTCTTGATTTAAAAGATAGAAAAGCTTATGGCAATAATGATATGATTTTACCAGTTGAAACAAGCAACGGAATGAAGGTAATGTCATTAAATCTTGTAACAGAAAATGAAGAGGATCCTGTTATTTGTAGAGGACCTATAATTTCAAATATGGTAAAACAGTTTTGGACAGGGGTATTATGGGGAGAGCTTGATTTTCTAGTGATTGATATGCCACCAGGAACAGGTGATGTTGCATTAACAGTTTTGCAGACTATTCCAATAGACGGCATAGTTATGGTATCAATTCCTCAGGATTTCGTTTCTATGATAGTGTCAAAAGCAGTAAACATGGCAAAAAAGTTAAATATTAATGTTCTTGGCGTTATTGAAAATATGAGTTACATAGCTTGCCCAGATTGTGGTAAAAAAATAAAGCTCTTTAGTGGGGATAACACAGATAAGTTTCTAAAAGAAATGGATTTAAAACTTTTGGGAGAACTTCCTATGCTAAATAGTATAAGTAGTTTAGCAAAGAATGGATATGATAGTAGAGATGAAAGTGTTGAATTATTTTTTAAACCTATAGCTAATAGTATAATTAAAGATTTGGAGTAGGCAAACATGCTATTGTTACAAATTGAATAATTGGCATTTGACAATAAATAATTGATAACATATAATATAAATAGCATATGACAATAATAAATGGAGGAATAATAATATGAAAATAGCAATACCTAATAATGAAAATATGGTAAATCAACATTTTGGAATGAGTAAGAGCTTCGTTATTGCAACAATAGAAGATAAAAAAATTATTAAAACTGAAGAAGTATCTTCTGCGGAACTTTCACATGAGCATCAAGGTTTGGCAGATTTACTTGTAAAAGCCGGAGCAAATGTAGTTATCACTGGAGGCATTGGGGAAGGCGCAATTCAAGGTTTAAAGCAAAATGGGCTTAAAGTAATAAAAGGAGCATCAGGTGAGTACATAAAAGTTATTGAAGAATACATTAATGGAAACTTAGAAGATAAAAACGTAGTTTGCAATCATCATGGCGAACATCATAATCAATAAAAAGGTAAAAAGAGTTAGAAGAAGTACAACTAGTATTTATTTAATATTGTTGCACTTCTTTGATTTTTAAACAAAGATATCTGCACTATTGACTTATTGCCAAAATGGTCAAAAGTGTTTATAATTAATTATGAAAGCGGATTTGTGTACATTGGCAATGAATAATAGAATAACTTTCAGTAAAAGTGGGAAATTTAAACAAGGTGGATAATTTTAAAAATAAGTACAAAGGGATGATCTAATGGTATTAATCGCTTTCCAAATCCTTATTTTATCAGTGATAGCAGGCATATTTGGTTCTATTCTTGGGCTTGGAGGTGGGATAATAATAACACCTGCATTAACATTATTATTTGGCATCGATATAAGGTATGCTATTGGTGCAAGTATTGTTTCTGTAATTGCTACGTCTAGTGGTGCTGCTGTTGCATATGTAAGAGACAAAATAACAAATATGAGAATAGGTATGTTTCTTGAGATAGCAACGACTATTGGGGCAATAACAGGGGCATTTATCAGCGGGTTAATTGATCCAAAATACCTTTATGTTATTTTTGGTATACTTTTGTTCTATTCAGCCATTGCAATGGTGAAAAAGAAAAATGAAGAATTGCCAGAAGTAGTTATAGCACATCCAATTGCTAATAAATTAAGACTAAATGGTGAATATCACGATAAAGTATTAAATAAAGATATAGCTTATAATGTCACTGGCGTATATGGCGGGTTAGGAATGATGTATGTGGCCGGAGTAATATCAGGGCTTCTTGGAATAGGAAGTGGAATATTTAAAGTTATGGCTATGGATTTATTTATGAAACTTCCATTAAAGGTTTCTAGCGCTACAAGTAATTTTATGATTGGAGTTACTGCAGCTGCAAGTGCTGGAGTATATTTATTAAGAGGGGATATTGATCCTAAAATAGCTGCTCCAGTTGCATTAGGTGTATTAATAGGTGCCACAATTGGAGCAAAAATAATGGAAAATTTAAGAAGTAAGACTATAAGGATGATTTTTATTCCTGTACTAGCGTTTGTATCCATTCAGATGATTGTAAAAGGATTGGGGGTTAAATTCTAATGATAAAATCTAATAAAGCAGAAGAAATAGAGATAATCATAAGCAACGTTCTTAGATTTGGTGTCATATTGAGTGCAGCCATTATATTTATTGGACTTAGCATGTTCTTAATAACAGGTAAAAGTGGCTATACTGGAAATTATTACCCTACAAGTCCTTTGGAAATACTAAAAGGAATAACATCATTTAAATCCTATTCAATAATATTGACTGGATTATTAATACTTATTCTTACACCAGTTTTTCGTGTAGGAGTATCAATAATCGTTTTTTTTCAGGAAAAGGATTTTTTATATGTAAAGATTACTTCATTAGTATTTATCATACTTTTAATAAGTTTTGTTTTAGGAAAAGTTGAATAACAACAAATTATTATTGAATGCAATAATTATAAACATAAAGTTGATTCTATCAATATCTATTTTCATTGCTTTGTTAATGAAATATTCATTGTATAAAACAATAATGGTAGCACATAATAAGGCGGGAGGTGCATCATTATGGAAATAACTTTATCACAAAAGGAAAGAAATGCTACTCGAGGATCAAAAAAGTCATGAGCAGCTTTGTATTGAGAAATATACAAACTATGGGAGTCAAGCTAAAGATACTCAATTAAAACAAATATGTAAAGCTAACGAGTTAGTGGAAAGAAGTCACCTTGATAGTATTAATCAATTATTAAGTGGTAAGATACCTGAAATGAATCAGCAGCAAAGTCAAAATTTAGACCAAAATGTTAGTAGTACACAATCAGCTGGAAGTGGGTTATCTGATAAGGATATGTGTTCAGATTTATTGATGACAGAAAAGTATGTTTCTGGTGCATATGATACTACTATTTTTGAATTTAGAGATACCGGTGCACGTGATGTATTAAATCATATACAAAAGAAGAGCAGAAACACGGAGAGGCTATATTTAAGTATATGGAAAGTAAAGGTATGTATACTGTTCAATAGATTTCGGAACTGTTTAGAATATACCATACAAATATTAAGAAGGTGATTTCTGTATTCAACAGGAGTCATCCTTTTTAAGTTCAACTGATATCTGTAATTATTATAATGGTAATATATTGTTTAATTTATCCTTATATCTATTATAACGAATTCTTATGTTTACATAACAAATTCTAATTTGTTTTATAACAACTTTAATACTATCATTAACTTGTAATAATTTTTAGGAGTTGATCAAAGGTAAAAGGAATTAGAATAAGTACAGCTACTATTTATTAATTTTTGTTGCACTTATTTAATTTTAAAATAAAAAATATTGCTGTAGGAAAGGATTGATATACATGAAAAAATTAAATGATATTCTTCTTAGTGAAGTTGAAGGTTTTAGGGCTGATGGACATAAATTTTTAAATGGTGAAATGAGTAAAATGGAGTTTAAAGGGATTTCAGGTGGCATGGGTGTATATGCTCATAGGAGTGGAAAGGAGTTTGCCATAAGATTTAGGACACCATCAGGAGTAGCGTCTATAGATGATTTTAAATTAATTTATAGTTTTGCAAAGAGATATAAACTAGAAAATTTACATCTAACTACTCGTCAAGCAATACAATTACACGGAATTACTATTGACGAAGCCTGTGATGCTATGGAGGAAGGTATAAATAAAGGTCTATATTCAAGGGGATCAGGTGGTAATTTTCCTAGAAATGTTGCTCTTTCACCTTTATCAGGTGTAGATGGGGAAGATGCTTTTGATGTATCACCTTATGCATTAGCAGTAGGACAACATTTTTTGAATAAGGTATATACATATAAACTTCCAAGAAAATTGAAAGTTGCTTTTTCCAGTAGTGAAAGAGATGCTTCACATGTAACTGCTGTTGATCTAGGATTTTTGGCGGTTAAAGAAAATGGTAAGGAATATTTCAAAGCATATATAGGTGGTGGGATTGGAAGAAATTCAAAATTATCTGCTCTAAGAGATGAGTTAATTAAGCCAGAAGATGTTTTATATCATGTTGAAGCAATGACACAACTTTTTATTAATGAAGGCGATTATAAAAATAAAGGAAGAGCTCGTATAAGATATATTATGGAAAGAATGGGTGAGGAGCAATTTAGAAACTGTTACAATAGTTATTTGGAAAAAGTGGTAGATGGAGAAAATTTAAAAATCAAAGTTAAAAGTAAGGTTTATGATAAAATTGGCATAAAAACTTCTGCAAAGAATCTAAGACTATTTTCACAAAAACAAAAGGGGCTATACAGTGTATATGTTCATCCAACAGGAGGTATAATAAAACTTGAGCATTTAAAACAAATAATGGATAAATCAGAAACTATGGAAGACATAGAAATAAGACTTACAATGACCGAAGGATTATACATTAGAAATCTTAATGGCAAAGAAGCTGAAATATTCCTTGAGCTTACAGAAGGAATGGGTGGCAATACTGCATTGGAGTGTTCTATTGCATGTATTGGAGTTCCTACTTGTCAGATGGGAATTTTAGAAAGTCAGCGTACTTTAAAGGAGATATTAAGCTATTTTAAAGAGAATAATTTAACGGAGGATATACTGCCACAAGTTCATATATCAGGATGTCCCAATTCTTGCACTGTACACGAAATAGGAACAATTGGTTTTTGTGGCAAAAAGAAAAAAGTTGAAGAAAAAATTATCAACGTATTCGAACTGCATTTTGGTGGGGAACTTGGCATAGGTAAAACAAAGCTTGCTAAAAATTATGGCGATATAAAAGAAGAAGGAGTAGCAAAATTTTTATTTGAACTTGCAAGTGCTGCACATAATTGTAACAAAGACTTTACTAGTTGGATGGATGAAAATCAAGATGAATGTAATAAAATTATAGATAAGTATATAGTATAAATAGGATGAAAAGACATGCTATAGTTACCGATAGCATGTCTAATACTTTGATTATATTATAACATGTATGTTTTTAGTAATAAATCATCCTTAATAACTTATTACTAAAATATTTTAACTACTAAAAAATACTTATATTGATTCTCGAACTTATAATTTCTGCGCAAATTCCAACAAATTTGTGGCAGATTCATTAATACTTTCACTGCTTGATAATAATTCTTCTGCTTGAGCTGATTGGTTCTCACTTGTACTTGTAAATGTATTTATAAACTCCAATATATTATTTATATCATTTTTAATTGTTTTTAAATTATCACCAATATCTATTACTGAAGCTTTACTTTGAGTTGCAAGCTTTCGTATTTCCTGTGAAACAACAGTAAATCCTAGACCGTGTTCACCTGCCCTTGCAGCCTCTATGGCAGCATTTAACCCCAACATATTTGTAGTATTAGAAATTTCAGTTATATAATTTACAATGTCATCCATTTTATTAATTCCCTCTGAGGATTTGCTTGCTGATTCTTCTATATTATGGCTACTTTTAGATAATTCCTCTGCGGAACCTGCCATTTGCTCAGCTGATAAGTTTAACTGTTCCGCAAATAATTTTAAATCATTTGCCATTCCAATAATGCTTTCAACCTGTTCTTGTGATATAGCACATACTATACTTCCCAAAGCATTACCTGTGCTTTTATTAATTACAGGGACAGTTATAGTCTTTATAGAGAACCCAAAGATTTCTTTAGGAGAAGTTCTTTTATCAATAGATTTGGTTCTTATTGCTTTTTTAGATGCACCCTCTTCAGTAATAGGTGAGCCTACTTCTAAATTAAGATTAAAAGAATCTGATTGCTTAACAAATACAAATTCTTCTGTATTTGTCAACCCTACAGCTGTATCAGCAGTAAAAAGATTTGGTAAAACGTCAAATAAATTTTTTATCGACTCAAAATATTCTTCGTCTGATAAATTCATGATTGTCATCTCCATTATATATTCTAGTATATTTCTTGAACACTATGTAAGCAATTTAAATAATTCTTTAGTTCCTATGCTATTTTCCATATTATAAGTTCAATTGTTATTATTATTATTATTATTATTATTATTATCGAGTAATTTTTGAAGTATATTAGATGCTTTGTATTTTTATTAAATAATTATTTTATTTGTCCCAGTTTTTTGGAACAGGTTTGGTTATGTATTCATTCCCTAAATAAACAGGACAAGCCCCACCAAATTTACCAATTTCACCATCAATCATCTTAATTGAATGAGGAATTCCTGCTGGAATGTATACAGCCCCTGGAGTCTTAATTTCATAGTAGTCATCTCCTAAAGTTACTGCTATAGTAGCTGCATTTTCTTCTCCTATAACTAAATATATTTCATCTCCATCATGAACATGTGGATTTGCTTTTCCCATGGTGTCATTCTTAATGGATTTTAATATATCTTCAGTTACTCGCATAAGAACTGGACAAACCCAAGCCTTAGCTTCCTCAACAAGTCCTGAACTCATTTGTATAGGAAATCCTTTGCCACCAACTGACCCTTCATGATCCGATAAATTCTTTTCCCAGTATATTCCGTTTACAACAAGATGTTTAGTGTCTTTTAATTTCAGATGATTTTTTGGAATAGCTTTAGTTATGTATTCAGTTCCCAAATAAACGGGACAAGCACCACCAAATTTTCCGATTTGGCCATCAATCATCTTAATTGAATGAGGAAGACCTGCTGGTATGTATACAGCCCCTGGAGTCTTGATTTCATAGTAATCATCGCCTAAAGTTACTGCTATAGTAGCTGCACCTTCATCGCCCAAAATCAAATACATTTCATCACCATCATGAATGTGAGGTTTAGCTTTCCCCATAGTGCCACTTTTAATAGCTTTAATTACATCTTCGGTAATTGGCATCAATGCGGGACAAACCCAAGCTTTAGCTTCTGGTACTATGCTAGAACTCATAAGTACAGGAAAACCCTTGCCATCAATTGAACCTTCGTGATCTGGAAGGTCATCCACCCAGCTAATTCTATTAACCACTAATTTTTCAAAAGTTTTTTTCATAAATAAGATCCTCCTCTAATTTTTATTAGACAATAATTACAAAAGAAAGTATACAATGTAATTGTACCACTATACCACATCACAAAAAGCTTAACCAAAGTGGTATCGACGATTTTAAGGGAGTATAATTTCTACACATATTAATATACGGTGTGATTATTTTAGACTATCTATACTTAGTGCCTCCAATTGACTTATTTGGTAAAAGTCATTACAAAGTGTGGTTGATAATGGTAATATTATATATAGTTATGATACAACAGTAAGAAACTGAGAAGAGAATAATTCTATGAAAGCCTTTTAAAGCTAAAAATAAATCTTAAATCTAAAGGAGCAAATGCTATGAGTTTTGATATTAAAGCTATAACCTGGATAACGAAAAAAGAAAGAGTATGGCAAGAGTGATAAATTTGTTTAAAAAGAGGAGTGGTGAATATGAAGTTAACAGTTCTTGTGGATAATAATACATTTATAGACCGTTATTTTTATGGCGAACCAGGAGTATCTTATTATATTCAGGATGAGGATATTAATATATTGTTCGATCTAGGTTATTCAGATATTTTTATGAAAAATGCATATAAAATGAACATTAATCGGTGGTATGAGTTGGGAATCTTCACTTCAATATTATAGAATTATAAACGAAACTGTAAAATTAAAATTAGATTGATGTAATTATTCCAGATGAAAATGGGAGGAAAATTATCCATGAGATTATTTATAACGAATTATGCAAAGGTATAATAAATGAAGATTCAAAGAAAAAATATATAAAAATAATAAATAATTTAGCATTAAGTGGTGCAGAAGGGGTAGTGCTAGGGTGTACAGAAATACCTTTATTGATAAAGTAAGAAGATGTAAGGATACCAGTTTTTGATACCACTACAATACATGCCATTTCCGCAGTAGAATTTGCTAATATAGCATTTCAGGATAATGCATAAAATTTAAAAAAATTATATGCGACTACTGCTTCAAATAATATTTCGTCTATAAGGCTCTTGGAAAAGTATGGATTTAGATTAGACGGAAGGTTAAGAGAACATTATTGGATTAATGAAAGGAGATATGACCAATGTGTGTATTCTATTCTGAAATCTGAATGTACAAAATAAAGTGATAAAAATGTCTGAAATTAGTTTTAGTTCAAAGGCTGATTTATGTTAAATATTTATTTTGTAGCAGTTTACCGGCAATCAAAGAGGAGTGATTAACTGATTATAAAAAGAAAATATACATTAATATTATGATATAATCTAAGATGCAAGTATAATATATCTAATAAAAGTTAAATAGAAAAGTTATACAGCACTATAAATGAAAAGATTTTACTCTGGAGGTATGCATCTATGGAAGAAAAGAAAATAAAAACAAAGGTTTTAAGACCTAAAATTAATGATGATCTAGAGAGTATTGAGTTATCTAGTAAAAATATATTGGATGAAACTATATTTTCTTTAGGGATAGTTAGTGATTGCTCTTTAGAAAACCTTGAAGCAAAGAGATTAGAATTCAAGCAAGTAATATTTAAAAACGTTGTTTTTAATAAAATAAAATTTAGAAATATAGATCTTATGGATGTGAGATTTGAGAATTGTGATTTATCAAATGTAGATTTTAATGAGTCGTCAGTATATAGGGTGGAATTTATAAATTGTAAAATTATTGGTATTAATTTAAGTGAATCCACTTTAAGAAATGTGATTTTTGAAAATTGTAATGGTCAATATGCTTTTTTTAGCAATTCTAATTGTAAGCAAGTTTTATTCCATCAATGTCAATTACGTTCTTCAGATTTTCAAAATTCAATATTTTCAAAAGTTGAATTTCAAGAATCTAATCTACTTCTGATTCAAATGAACTTCACAAATCTTAAGGGAATAGATTTTACTAGTTGTGATATTGAAGGTATGGGAGTAAATATTGCTGACGTTAATGGGGCTATTGTTACAACTATGCAAGCAGTTTCTCTTTCAACCATATTAGGTTTAATAGTTAAATAAAATACTGGGTGGTGTTTGTTATGGATAAATATACACCCTAAATTTTTTATCAGATTGCTACAATCCCTAATACTTCCATCTTACTCTAAAGAGAAAGAAATTCACTCACATGGTTGTGTATATATAATATACACAAATGTTAACGATGAAACAATCAAGAAGTATACTCTAGTGCTTTCTTTGCTTTAATATGTTTAATTCGTTTACAGCCTCTGCATATTTACTTTTAAAATCAGCCATTTCCAACTTCATATCAGCTAAAACCATTTTCTTATCAGCCTCATATTCAGTCATTAGGTTATATTTCATTTGCTCTTTCTCTTTTTCTTTTGTTTCCTCAGATGACTTTATTTTAGATTCTAATTCAGCAATATATACATCATATTTAGATTTAATAGAAGCAATCTCTGCCTTTTTTAATGCATCTAAAGTTTGTAGAGTATCATTTAAACTAGCATTAGATTGTTCTAAGTTCTTTATTTTAGATTCTCTGAAGTTGATATTTTCTTGAATTCTAGTTACTTCTTTTTCAAGTCTTGAATTAGCTCTTTCTAAGGTATCAACTTGTTTTTCAATATCTTTAATAGTTTTATTTTTGTCCACAATTAATGTAGCAACTTCTTTTGCCTCATTGTTCATTCTTTGTAGATCATCTGTAAGTCCTTCTACTTTATACGCAAGTCCCATCTTTATTTCATTAAAGGCTCCATTAGATTGCGCTAGCTCATCATTACGTTTGGTGAGTTCTTCTATTTTTTTCATATGCGTATCTATGTCAAGAGTAAGGTTCTTTTCTGTCTGTTCTGCATTTGTTTTTAAACTAATAACAGTGTTCTGGGCTTTATCCGAAACTGCTTTAAAATGTTCCAACATACTACTCAAATCCTTAGATATTAAATCAATTTCTGATTCCAAATTAAGTGCTGATTGCTTACGCCCATTGTTTTTCACACCTATATAATTCCAAAATATATGATTAAACATTTCTGTTTGACTTATTTTAGCATCTTTTGCCAGTTGCTTAAATTTATTTTCAACAAAATCATCTGGTCTAACCGCATTAAGCCCTGCTTTTTGTTTCTTTTTTTGTTCTAAACTGTCATTTGTATCAGTGCGATTATTAGAATTATTCATATAAAATCCCTCCAATATAATAAATAGTATATAGTATTATACCAAGTATACTACAGTTTAACAGATTTTAATAGTATACTATAAAGAAATAAAAGCATACTTTATAAGGCATCATCAAAGAAATAACAAGTCAGTATTCTGGTCTGTTTTTTTGATGCCTACCATCTTCTATTAATCAGATGCCTAATTCAAGAATATATTTTTTCGATTTTTCATATTTTTAATAGAAATAATTTTTTCTAATCTCCATAGGTTTGGATAGATAGCTTTTATTATTTTTGATAGCATACCTAAAATAATAAGATTTTGACAATTTAATATCAATGATATATTATACCGTCAGTAGCAAAGTATTAGAAACTAAATATATAAATGAATATAAAGGTTGGTGAAAAAGTGACAAGTGGAATATGGATATACATAGTAATATTTTTATGTAAGATTATAGAAGTGTCTTTTGCTACGCTTAGAATGGTGTTTATAACAAAAGGTGAAAAATTAAAAGGAGCATTTATGGCTTTATTTGAAATAACAATATGGCTTGTAGTGTCTGCAAATGTTTTATCAAATTTAGCAACTGACCCAATGAAAGGTGTTATGTATGCACTAGGATATGTAGTTGGAAATTATATGGGTAGTTTAGTAGAAGAAAAAATAGCATTGGGAATTATAACAGCCACGATAATTACAAGCTCAGAAAATTTTGAAGCTATAACAGACAAATTAAAAGAACTTGAAATAGGATATACGGTATTAGAATCTCAAGGTCAAAATGACGAAAACAAGTTCATAGTTGCATATATGGCAAGGAAACGTAAGAACGAATTACTAATAGAACTAAACAATTTAGATGTAAAATATTTTATTTCCATAAATGAATCCAGAGATGTTCACGGTGGATATGGGCTTACTAGAAAAACAAAATAAGTATATTGGAGGAACTACATATGATAAAACTCATTGCAACTGATATGGATGGTACATTATTAAATGATAATGGAAGTATAAATGAAAAAATATTTGATTTAATTCATGATCTTAACGAAAAGGATATAAAATTTGCAGCTGCCAGTGGTAGGTTTTATTCTCAACTAAGCAAAAATTTTGAAAAAGTCAATACGGATATGATATTCATTGCTCATAATGGAGCTCTTATTAAGTATAATAACAAGGGTAAAATCTTGTATTCAAATAGTATTGATAAAAAAGAAATAGAGCATGTAATAAATTTAGCACCACAACTAGGTGAAGAGATGTTTTTAGCTGGAGAAAATGAAGCATATATAGTAAATCCAACAGAGGAAATGTTGAATGAATTTACAGCCGTTCATGTACCCATAGTTATATTAAAGTCTTTCAGTGAAATAAAAAATCCTATATACAAGATTACTTATTATATGTCTCAGGGCATAAATCCACATATATTGAAGCATTTAGAGAATAATTTAGATGCTGCATTAGAGTTTGTTGTATCAGGGGACAAGTGGATAGATATTATGAACAAGGGCGTAAGTAAAGGAAATGCTATAAAAATACTTCAAGAAAAATTCACAATAAATCAAAGGAACACAATGGTTTTTGGGGATTATTACAATGATTTAACTATGTTTAATGCAGCTCACTACAGTTATGCCATGAAGAAATGCTCCAGAAGATGTGAAAAAACATGCTAACTTTATTGCAGGGAGCAATAATGAAGATGGAGTTTATAATGTAATAAGTTCTTCATTAAAAATAATGGTATAATAGATAAATGGAAGATAAATAGGATATAAAAATAGTTTAAACTATTGAATAAGGGTAGGTGTAAAAATGGACATAAAGAAAAATCATCATGACCATAATCACGAGCATAGTCATGATGATTCAAACATTAAAGGAGCAAATTTTATTATAACGGTACTATTGAATTTTTCAATTACAGCGGTTGAAATTATTGGGGGAATATATTCTGGAAGTTTATCTTTAATTTCAGATGCACTACACAATCTCAGTGATGCAATAGGAATTATTATAAGTTATGTCGCAATTAAAATTTCTAAGAAAGAAAATGATAAAAATAGGACTTTTGGATATAAACGATCTGGAATATTAGCGGCAGTAATTAATTCTTCTGTGTTAATTATAATATCTATTTTCTTATTTAAAGAAGCATATATCAAATTCATGAACACAACACCAATAAATGGGATTATTGTTATTTGGGTTGCTTTAATTGGAATAGTTGCAAATACATTAGGAGCTTATTTACTTCATGCTGGGTCTCATGAAGATATGAATGTTAAAGCAACTTACCTACATTTATTCAGTGATGCTTTATCTTCACTTGGTGTAGTAATTGGAGGAATTTTAATCTATTTTTTTAAGATATATTGGGTAGATTCAATTTTAACCGTACTTATAGGATTATATGTACTAAAAGAAAGCTTTGAAATATTGAAAGATGCAGTTAATATATTAATGCAAGGAGTACCTGAAAATATTGAAATAGATAAGGTTGTAGATGTGATAACAAGTATTCATGGAGTTCACGATGTCCATCATGTTCACCTCTGGAGTTTAGATGAAAAAAATATTAATTTTGAAGCTCATGTTAATGTGGAGGATATGATGGTAAGTGAAACAAGAGAAATCCATGAAAAAATTGAAGGAGAACTTTACGAGGATTTTGCAATAACTCACGTAACAATTCAATTTGAATGCAATGGCTGCAGTGGTGTAGGAATAATAAAAAGAAATTGATGGCTACCATAGTATCCTTCAATATAAATACATAAGAGTTGCACCAGGACCATTACAATCATTTATACATAATACCACCATCTTACTCTAAAGAGAAAGCGATTCACATCAAATCAATGATTTGGGTGAACTGCTTTATTATTTTTTGCAAATGTACCTTAACTTTCATAGGAAAGTTAAGGCAATCTTTGCAAAATAAATATGAATAAATAAAGAATAATGGATAAAAATATAAACAGAGTTATTGGAATCAAAGTGGGGTTTTGTTTTTGCCTCCATATGATTCTTATTAACCAATAGCAGTTAAGGCATCTTCAGGAAAATAACAAGTCAAAGATTCTGAGGATATTTTGCGGTAGGCGAAGAGACATTACCTGCGCATAGCGGGCTATGTAATGGTTATGCCGATGAAGCATACCACAAAATAGACCAGAATATTGACTTGTTAGTTTTTTGATGATGCCTTAACATGAGATGACTTAAAATTTTATAATAAACACAATTGGGATTGTCAAAATCCCATAAGGGAGGAAAACTGCATGAAAATTGTTAGTTCTAAGGTCTTTCAGGGAAGGAATGTATATTCTCACAAGAAGTGTATAAGACTTAACCTAGACTTAGAGGGGTATAGTGAAATACCTAGTAAAGAAATTAATAATTTTAATGAAAATTTAGTTGAGATGCTACCAGAGCTTACTAAGCATAGATGTGGCATAGATGAGGATAGGGGTTTTATTAAGAGACTTACAGAGGGTACTTATTTGGCACATATATGTGAACATATAATAATAGCACTTCAAAATATGGTTGGTGTGGAGATAAGCTATGGAAAAGCTAGAGAAATATCCAAGGAAAATTATTATATTATTTATCAATACGAATATAGAAATACAGGCTTAGAAGCTGGAAATATAGCAGTTGATATCATTAATTCATTAATTAATAAGGAATTATTTGATTTGGATTTAAGATTAAATAGGTTAAAGGAAACATTAATGAGTGAACAACTAGGAGTAAGTACACTCAATATTTGTAATGAGGCAAAAAAGAGAGGAATCCCTATACTAAGAATAGGTGAAAATAGCATGTTTCAATTAGGATATGGGAAATATTCTAGGATTATACAAGCAACTTTGGGTAGTGATACAAGGGCAATAGCAGTAGACATTGCACAGGATAAATTGCTCACTAAAGAACTACTAAGTCTTCATTGTATACCTGTAGCAAGTGGAATGAAGGTTGCAAGTAAGAGAAATGCAATTTTAGGTGCAAGGGATATTGAGTATCCAGTGGTACTTAAACCACAGTTTGGAAATCAAGGCAAAGGAGTTATTGCCAACATAAAAGATGATAAAGAGTTATCAAATGCATATGAACTTTTAGTTAAGGATTATAAAAATATAATAATAGAAGAGTATATAAAAGGAAGGGACTATAGAGTATGTTGTGTTTATGGAGATATTGTTGCAGTTTCACAAAGAATAGCTCCGTATGTTTTAGGAGATGGTATAAGTTCTATCCAAATGCTAATAAACAATATTAACGAAGATTCTAGAAGAGGAGAGGGACATGAAAAGGAATTAACTAAGATTAAAATAGACGATACACTTATAGCATACTTAAAACAAAAGAAATATTCATTAAATTCTATTCTTCCCAAAAAGAAAAGATAAATTTAAAAGATAACGCAAATTTATCTACAGGTGGGTTCGCAATAGATTGTACTGAATTAATATGTGAGGAAAATATAGAAATATGCAAAAGGGCGGCAAGTGCTATTGGACTAGATATTTGTGGCATAGATTTAATATGTGAAGATATAAGTAAACCTCTAAATGAGGGAGGAGCAATTATAGAAATAAATGCTGCACCTGGTATTAAAATGCATCATAATCCGTATATTGGAGCAAAACGTAATGTGGCGGGGTACATAGTTGATAAATTGTTTAAGGATATACCCAAAAATATTCCACTTGTAGCCGTAACAGGCACTAATGGGAAAACCACCACTACAAGACTTATAACGCACATACTTTCAATTGCAGGATACACCGTTGGAATGACCACAACTGGTGGAATTTATATTGATGGCAAATTGATATTTAAAGGTGATACCACAGGTCCTAAAAGTGCTCTAGCTGTACTTACAAACAGGAATGTAGATGCAGCGGTACTAGAGACCGCTAGAGGGGGAATAATAAGAGAAGGATTGGCCTATGACCTTGCGGATGTTGGGGTAATTACAAACATAACTGAGGATCACATTGGAATAGATGAAGTGGAAACTATAGAAGACTTGGCAAAAGTTAAAGCTTTAGTAGGAGAAGCGGTTAAAAAGAATGGCTATGTTGTTATTAACGGTGATGATAAAATGAGTTTAAGTATCTTACACCGGTTAAATAGTAATCTTATTATTTTTTCTAATGATAAGGAAAATGCAATTATGCAAACTAACATTAAAAATGGTGGATATGGAGTTTATGTAGATGATGACAATATAATAATACAAAATAGCACTAATTTTGAAAAGTTAATAGAAATAAAAAGTATAGGCATAACAATGAAGGGTATTCTAAAATACAACATAGAAAATGCTATGGCAGCCTGTGCGGCCGCAGTAGGATTAGGTGTAGATTATGATACTATTAGACATGGTTTAATGTCATTTTACTGTAATCAAGATCAGAATCCCGGAAGATTCAACATATATTTTGTGAATAATGTAAGGGTAATATTAGACTACGGACATAACATAGAAGGATATAGGCGTGTACTTGAGGGAGTTAAGCATATAGCAAAAAATAAATTAATTGGTGTTATCGGAGTACCAGGAGATAGACTAGACAGTGATATATTGAGAGTGGGTAAATGTGCAGGAGAAAATTTCGATTATATTTTCATAAAAGAAGACGAAGATAGAAGAGGAAGGGATAAAGGTGAAGTAGCGGACCTTTTAGAAAAAGGTGTTCTGAAATCTAAATTTAATAGCATGAATTTACAAAAAGTTTTAGAGGAGACGGAAGCTTTTAAAATGGCATTAGATTTAGCAGAACCTAAAGATACCGTTATTATATTTTTTGATAAATATGAACCTCTTTTAGATATAATGAGAAACAAAATTAATGTGATCAATTTGGAAAGTGAATTATTGGTAAAAAACTAAAAATAAATAAAGAAATTTGTATAGGGTGGTGAATGTGTTTGTGATTACGATGCAAGAAGGTTTAATTATAATAGGTGGAGCAGAAGATAAGAAGGGAGACAAGAAGATACTTCAAGCGGTATGCGAACATATTGAAAAGGAAAGTCAACTACTAGTTATAGCAACGGTAGCAACGGAAAAGCCAATAGAAGTTGGTAATGAATACAGTAATATTTTTCATAATATGGGTATTGAAAATATTACTGTTCTTGATGTAGAAAATAGAAAAGATGCATTAAAAACTGAAAATATAGAATTGATTGAAAAAGCTTCATTGATTTTTTTTACTGGAGGTGACCAACTTAGAATAACCAGTATTCTTGGAGGTACTCCTTTGTATACCAGTATGAAGCGGAAATATACGGAAGGATGTGTGTTTGTTGGAACTTCAGCTGGGGCATCAGTAATGAGCGATACCATGATAGTAAAAGGAATGGATGATGAGTCACCAAGAAAATGTACTCTTAAAATGGCACCAGGGCTGGGATTGATTAATGGGGTTATAATAGATCAGCATTTTGCTCAAAGAGGCAGAATTGGAAGGTTATTAGTTGGGGTAGCGGAAAACCCACAGGTTTTAGGAATTGGAATTGATGAGGATACTTCAATTATTGTAAATAAAGAAAATATTCTTAGAGTACTAGGCTCCGGAGCAGTTTATATTATAGATGGGAGTAATATAAGTGATACAAATGTTTCAGAACAATACCAAGATAATATATTGTCAATTTTTGATGTTAAAATGCATGTATTAAAAACTGGAGATAAATATGATTTAAAAACTAAAAGACCTCTTATTTAAAAATTAGAAAATAATTATTAGAAGGCAAGAAAGTTCGAAAAAGTAATATTTCAAGGGATTCGAGATGTTGAAATTAAAAAGGAGTGAGCTCTAGAGATGGATACACATAATGTTAAAAAGCAAGAAATGGAAAGCGTTTATGGGAAAATTAGCCCTTTTGAGTTTAAGAACAAGTTAATCAGCCTTGCAAAAGAGCAGACAAAAAAAGTGCACGCACATTGCTTGATGCTGGAAGAGGCAATCCAAACTGGACAGCAGCAACACCTCGTGAAGCCTTCTTCACTTTTGGACAATTTGCGGTTTCGGAAACCCGTAGAGTATGGAAGGAAAATGATTTAGCTGGAATGCCTGAGAAAAAAGGAATTTCAGAGCGTTTATCTGATTATATTGATAAGCATTATGATGTGCCAGGAATAGATCTTATAAGGAAAATTTTTGAGTATGGGATAACAGTGCAAGGATTTTCTCCAGATGAATGGGTATATGAACTAACAGATGGAATAATAGGAGATAACTATCCCTCACCCGATCGAATGCTAACCCATATTGAAAAAGTTGTCCATGATTATCTTATTCAAGAAATGTGTTACAATAAGCCATCTGTGGGCAAATTTAATTTATTTGCTGTTGAAGGTGCAACGGCCGCAATGTGCTATATATTTGATTCATTGGTTGCCAATGAATTATTATCTATTGGAGATAAGATTGCCATAATGACACCTGTTTTTACACCTTATCTTGAAATTCCAATTCTACCTCGTTATAATTTTAAAGTTGTTGCAATAAATGCTACGGAAATATGGCCAGATGGTGGGCACACATGGCAATATCCTAAAGCAGAATTGGATAAGCTTAGAGATGTCACCATTAAGGCTTTATTTCTTGTGAATCCAAGTAACCCACCATCTGTGGCAATGGAACCAGAATGTATAAATCAGTTAGCTCAGATTGTAAATAAGCACAATCCTAATTTAATGATCATTTCTGATGATGTATATGGTACCTTTGTAGACAATTTTCATTCATTATTAGCATACTTACCATTTAACTCCATTGGAGTATATTCTTTCTCAAAATATTTTGGTGTAACTGGTTGGAGACTAGGAACAATTGCTATTCATGAAAAAAATGTCTTTGATAAGTTGATAAGAGAGCTACCATTTGATAAAAAACAAGAATTGAAACAGCGGTATGAAGCTCTTGCTACTGATCCAGAAGATATTTCCTTTATTGATAGGATTGTGGCCGATAGTCGTCAAGTAGCCCTTAATCATACTGCTGGTTTATCAACACCGCAGCAAGTTCAAATGGCATTTTTTGCATTGTTTGGCTTGCTTGATAAGGAAAATAATTATAAACAATTAACAAAAGATATTTGCCACCGTCGCCAAAAGCTCTTGTTTAATGGTCTTGGAATTAAAGTAACAGAAAATTCTTATGATGCTGCTTACTATACACAATTCGATATGTTAGAGTGGGCCAATTATCACTACGGTAATGAATTTGGAGAATACTTGCAAAAAAATTACAAACCAGTAGATATTCTTTTCCGTTTGGCAGAAGAATCATCCATAGTGTTATTAGGTGTGGGTGGATTTCATGGACCGGAATGGGCTGTTCGAATATCACTAGCAAACTTAAATGACGAGTCTTATTCAAAAATTGGGGAAGTGCTAAATAAAATATTAAATGAATATGTAACTTCTTTCAATTTGATTAAAAGGCCAAAGGAAAGTTGAATTTCATAAAAAAGAACCTTGATTGCTACAGATTTTATAGGAATCAAGGTTAATATATGCATATTTATTTCATATACAAAAAAACATTTGTTTTTATCTTTGATGATGCCTTATATATCATGATTCTCGAAATAACCAAATACAATAGGTTTATAATTATAAACCATAAGTTTACCTTTACATATAACAGAATGAATTTTTAAATCTTTATCTAAAAGAACTATATCTGAACTAGCCCCTTCACTTAGGATGCCCTTTCCATTCAATTTAAGCAATTTAGCCGGTGAAGAAGTAAATGGAATAAGAGCTAACTCAATAGGTATTCCAGCTTTAATAGAGCTTTGCAAAATTTCAATATTTGAACTTGGTGATCCAATTCCAAATTTTATTAGGTTCCCTTTCGTATCAAAGATAGGAGAACTACCGCCAGAATCTGAACTCATGGTAATTTGATAAGGTGAAATATTATGCTTTAAAAGTTCTTGGAAGGCAACTACAGGGTGAACCACATCGTCATTCCCTTCAGGTCGTATACTTGTAGTAATGTCTACAAATCCTCCCTCCATTGCATACTCAGTTGCTTGATTAAAAAGTAAAGCATTTCTATTTATGTGGGTAGGTAAGATATTACTAAAAGGTATTTCAGAATTCTTCCTCATATAAAATAATGGATTTATTCCATTTTTACCATCACCAACATGCACATGAAGTATTCCACATTTACCAGATAGCATACCGCCTAGTCGAGCCTCTGTAGCCAAATGAATTAGATCTTCATTAGAAGGATGACTTGATCTGTGATCTGAAATTGCAATTTCTCCTATACCTATTATTTTATCTACAAGAATAATATCACCTCTAGCACTATCAGTAATTGTTCTTGTGGGCACCTTATAAGAACCAGTCCAAACATAAGTGTTTAATCCCTCAATTTCTAAACTTCTGGCTTTGGCAATAAGATTTCCCATACTTCTTGTAGTACCATCAGTGCCAAGTAAGCCGATACAAGTTGTAACACCATTTGTAGTAAGTTGTGTAAGCATAAGTTCTGGTGCTCTACTAGTGAAGCCTGCTTCTCCTCCTCCGCCAATTATATGAACATGTAAATCGATAATTCCTGGAATAGCTCTCAGATCTGATCCATCTATAATCTGAACTTCAGGAAAATTACTAGAGGGCAAATCAACTTTTTCTGAGATATATACAATTTTATCAAAACTTGTTAAAATGTCCTTCCTACCAACATGCTCTGGACTATATGTATCAATATTTTTAATTAAAATCATTAAAATCACCTCTTAAAAGTAGTATGTGTAAAAATTAAATACATATAATGAATTTAATCAATGATTGGGATGTGGTAAAATATAATTACATAGATTCAAAATTTAAATACTAAATTAATACGGAGGCTAAAAAAATGGAAATAAATGATTTTAAAGTTGACAATTCCGAAAAATTTAAAATATCCAAAGCAAAAACAAATTATAGTGATAAGTCTTATGATAAAGATGAGCTACAAAATTTATTAGATAAAAACATTGAAAAGATTAGTGAACTTCAAAGTAAATTATATGCACAAGGAGAATATGGTGTATTAATTATTATTCAAGCCATGGATGCAGCAGGAAAAGATGGAGCTATAAAACATGTAATGACAGGATTAAATCCACAAGGAGTACACGTAACAAGCTTTAAACAGCCTTCTACAGAAGAACTAAGTCACGATTATTTATGGAAAGCACATAAGAATACACCTGAAAGAGGACAGATAGGAATTTTCAATAGATCTTATTACGAAGAATTACTAGTAGTAAGGGTACATAATCTATTATCAAATGAAGGAATCCCTGAAAAACTTATTGGTGATGATATATGGGACAAAAGATATAATCAAGTAAAAAATTTTGAAAAGTATTTGTACGAAAATGGAATAATACCTATAAAAATATTTTTAAATGTGTCAAAAGACGAGCAGAGGAAAAGACTTCTAGAAAGAATAGAAGATAAAGCAAAAAACTGGAAATTTTCCGCAGCAGATATAAAAGAAAGAGAATTTTGGGATGATTATCAAAAATGCTATGAGGAAGTTATAGAAAATACTAATTCTAAAGATGTACCATGGTATGTAGTTCCTGCTGATAACAAGAAGCTTGCTAGACTTATAATCTCACAAATACTTGAAAAAACTTTAAAAGAATTGAATTTAGAATATCCAACTTTGAGTGAGGATCAGAGTAAATTATTAGAGGAGTATAGAAAAAAGCTAGAGAAAAATTAATAAAATGTTTTAACTATTGAATTTTTGTCAATACTAATAACAGTACCAGATACCGCATGCCAATGCTGAATTATTCACAATTAGTATTGGCAAAGAGGTATTTGGTACGTTGTATTTTTTGATAATTTCTTAATCCTTATAAAGATTTGTGTTTTAAGATAAAATTAACAATTCTTATATAAAATAATTAGAAAATATGCTACAATTCTTATTATAAAAATGGATTACTGATGTGAAATTGCGAAGAGTTACCTACTCATACATTACCCATTTTACTAAGTTGCTTAGTGGACAGTGAGATATAGGAAAAAGGTGGATTAATATGGAACTCATAGAGGGATATATATGTGAAATTGATAAAACACTTATTGATTTGGGAGCCATTGAAATGGATGAAGTGTTAAAAAAAATAATTCCCAGTAATATATCTGAAATTAATATAAATATTGATAATAATGATTTAAGGATTTTTAAAATTGATAAAAGTCAAAACATGATAACTGGTAGAGGAATCAAAGGCTTTTTTAAAAACATAAAAAGCTCAAAAGCTATAGTTACATATAACGAAGGGAAAAATGAACTCTTATTAAAAAATCTTGTGAAAATTAGTTCAAAGCATGAAGTTTTTGATTCAGTAAAAAATTCTTCAAAAGCATATGAGATAATAAAGGATTTAACAGAGTTTAAGTTTGGAAAAGAAAAATGGATTCAAATGTATGAGCTTACAAAAGATTTTGCTACTATGCCTGATTTTGATAAGCTCTTATCACAAAATCATTTAAGAGAAATGACTTTATTTGATTACCAAATAAGAACAGTTAAAGAAGTACTCAAAAATTTCAGAGGAAGAGCACTTCTTTGTGATGAAGTTGGACTTGGAAAAACCATAGAAGCCTGTACTGTTATGATGGAATACATAATTAGAGGGTTGGCAAGAAAAATACTTATACTTGTTCCTCCATCACTAGTTGAACAATGGAGTGATGAGCTTAAAAGGAAATTTAATCAAGATTTTATAACAAGTGATGACCCTAAATTTAAACAAATGGGAGACAAAGCTTGGGACTACTATCCCAAAGTTATTTCTTCTATAAATTTAGCTAAAGGAAAGCAAAACAGAGATAATATTTTAAAGATACATTATGATATGGTAATTGTTGACGAAGCCCATCACTTAAAAAATAGAAAAACTGTTACTTGGGATTTTGTAAATAGATTAAACAAAAACTCGATACTCCTTTTAACAGCTACTCCTATTCAAAATAACCTTGAAGAATTATACAATTTAATAACTTTACTAAAACCAGGACAATTAAATACATATTCCGAATTTAAAAAGAATTTTGTAAAATCAGGAGAATTAATGGAGCCTAAAAATGTTGAAAAGCTAAGAACTCTTATAGCTGATGTGATGATTAGAAATAAAAGAAGTGATGTTGATATAAAATTCACTAAAAGACATGCTAAAACTCTAGAAGTAAAACTATTGCCAATAGAAAAGCAGTTTTACGATTTAATAAGCAAGTTTGTAAAGGATAACTATAATGATGGTAAAAAAGAAATATCACAATTTACACTTAAAATAATGCAGGCCGAACTGGGAAGTAGCGTATATGCGGTTATTCCTACCCTGAAAAAATTGAGTTCAAGTGAGTCTATTTCAGCTGAAAATAGAAAAAATATAGAAAGTTTTTTGGAGATAGCAATAGAAATTAGTAATAAAAGGTATGAGGAAAATACTAAGGGTAAAACTCTTCTAAAGATAATAAATGATTTTCATGATAAGATTATAGTATTCACAAAGTACAAACCTACAATTGAATTTCTAGAAAAATTGTTAAAGAAAAATAATTATAAAGTTGCAGTTTTTCATGGTGGGATGTCAAGAAAAGAAAAAGAAACTCAAATTAATTATTTTAAACAGGAAGCACAAGTGCTAATAAGTACTGAAGCCGGAGGAGAAGGAAGAAATCTTCAATTTTGTAATGGAATGATAAATTATGATTTGCCGTGGAATCCTATGGCTATTGAACAGAGAATAGGAAGAATACATAGAATTGGACAGGAAAGAGATGTTCATATTTTTAACTTAGAGGCTAAGGATACTATAGAATCCTATATGTTAGAACTTCTTGATAAGAAGATAAATATGTTTGAGCTTGTAGTAGGGGAAGTAGATATGATACTTGGGGATTTGAATGAAGAGGAACAAAATTTTGACGATTTAATAATGAATATATGGACTAATTCTGAAAATGAAAATGAATTAAAAAATAAAATTGATGAACTTGGAAACAAGTTGTTAGATATGAAGAATAAATATGTAAAAATCAAAAATGTTGATGAAGAAATATTTGGTAATTTATTTGAAGCGAGGGAAGAGTGATGTCAGATTTGGAAAGATTCGTTATTAAATTTTTTGATACATTAGGAGCTATAATTGAGGAAGTTGACTATGCACTTATTTATGTTCTCGTAGATGATGAATTCAGAAATATTTTTGGAACCACTGAACTTAGGTTATGTTTTGACTATGAAGTTTACCTTGAAAATCCCAAGTATGAACTTGTCACTTTTGGTAGCTTTATTTTAGATAAAATTATTGATTTGAGTTTGAAATTTTCAAATAATTGTATAAGATACGCCACGGTTGATAACTTAAACGTAGCAGAACCTGAAAAGAAAATAAAAAAGTTTTTAAATCTAGATAGAACTAATGTGGAAATACTAGAAGAAAACAAAATGATGGATTATTTTGTAAAATACAGTTTTAAGGTGAGCTATGTTTCTGATAACACCATTGAAGAATTTGAAGATGTGGTAATAGATATGAAGTCTCTCAGTATTTCAGATGAGTTTTGTAGCAATGTAGACTTTGTATTTTATGAATCAAATCAACAATATAATTATCCATTAAATTGTAGTATGGATTTTTTAGAAGGGTTTCGGGAAGCATTAAAAGAGATAAAAGGCATTAAGAAATTTAAAATAGATGAATTTAGCAGCAAATTAGCTGTGAATAGAGAAACAAAACGAATTATCCTGTATTACGACTCATTAAAACTTGAAGCTGAAAAGAGAAATGCATAGAAAAAATCTAAGTGAAGAAAAGATTAATGAATATGGACACAAAATAGAAATTTATAATAATGAAAAGCAAAGACAAATAAGTGAAATTACAGAAAAGTATAGGGTAAAATCTTATATATTTCTTGAAAATGCTGTGGTTTATGCAGTTCCAATTATTGTTTACAAATATAAATTAACGGGTAGAAATAAAGCTGGTGAAGAGTTTGAATGCATTTATAATACTGCTTTAAAGCAATTTTATAAATACTTGTAACGGGGTATGAAAATCAAACTAAAGGTGATGTATGAAAATGATTGAAATATCATTTTCATACATCACCTTTAAATGAGTTATAGGATATAGTAAAAAATTTAAAAAGTAATTAGTTGAAAACTACATTTTAAAACTCAAAAGCATGAATAATTTAGCAATTTCAAGTTAAATCAAAGTGTTTAATACTTATATAACATAAAAGGGTATACAAGTCATATTTAAGAAGATTTAACGTAATTATTAAATTTGATTTGTAACTGCTATTGTTATATTATATATAGAACAACTATAACATATTATTTAATAGAGGTGCTTATGTTTGTAAAAATAGATTTCAATTCCGATTTACCAATATACACACAATTAAAGCAACAAATTATTGAAGGCATAGCAGAGGGAAGTCTTAAGGAAGGTGAAAGTTTACCATCTGTAAGGCAGATGGCGGAAGACATAGGAATAAATTTACATACCGTAAATAAGGCATATGCTCTTTTAAGAGATGATAATTTTATTCTTATGGATAGAAGGATTGGTGCTGTTATAAATTCAAAACAAAATATGAAGCTTGAGACATATGATGACAAGTTTAAGGAGGACATAAAACCAATTGTTGCTGAAGCTTTCTGCAGAGGTATGAAAGAAGAAGAAATAATTAGGAAGATACAAGAAGTATACATAAAATTTATAGAACCATGAAGGAGTTATAATTATGGATTATGAGCAGTGGATATTGATACTATGTATTGTTTTTATATTAATGCTTCTTTTTTTAAAACTTTCTATGCCATTCATAATGCGCAGCGAAATATTTTTTGGAGTGAGATTACCAAAAAAAATTATTAATCATCCAAAACTAGTAGAATTCGAAAAGGTTTATTTAAGAAACAATATATTTGTATGCGGTATATATGTGCTGGGCTTTTGCTATATATTTTTAACCCACCCCAGTAACATTGTATTATTA
The DNA here is from genome assembly GCA_963725425.1 of uncultured Clostridiaceae bacterium. Lineage (GTDB taxonomy): Bacteria > Bacillota > Clostridia > Clostridiales > Clostridiaceae > Clostridium_I. The sequence goes on along the minus strand of CAVRYJ010000006.1, from coordinate 399,034 downwards.
ATTGGCATTGTTGCATTTTTTATCCTATCTACTGTAATATACTATTTCTCTTATAAAAGGGTAAAGGAATTTAAAAAATTCAATGAAGAAAAAGTTCATAAAAATGGAGTAGTTGTCATAGATACCAGCTTTAGGAACGACAGAAAAAATAGACTTCTACCTTGCAAAAAATGGTTTCTAATTCCCATAGCTATAATTTTGATGAATATAATAATAGGCTATTTAGGTTTTGACAACTTGCCTATATTTCTCCCAATACATTGGAATGGCAGTGGAATAATTGATGGTTCTACAATTAAATCATATGGGTTAATATTTGAATTTCCATTGCAACAGATTTTTATAACAATATATATGTTTTTGATTTATAAGGTTATTGAGAGATCTAAGCAGCAAATAAACAGTTTTAGACCAGAGCATTCAAGAGAGATAAATAGAGTATTTAGATATAGATGGGCAGCCAATATAATATTTATTAATACGATTATTTTGATAGGTAGCTCTGTTCAAAACTTATACATGCTTCAAGTCATTAATATAAATTTTAGATTGTTAGCTCTGCTAAATCCCATAACTATAATTTTTGCTTTTTTAGATATTTTAATTATATCTTTATGGACAGGGCAAGGCGGAAGTCGAGTTAATATTGAATATAATTCTTCTGACATAAGTAACTATGATAATATAGACGATGACAGATACTGGAAACTAGGACTGATTTATTTTAATCCAAAGGATCCAGCCCTATTTGTTGAAAAAAGGTTTGGAATAGCTTTTGGAATGAATTATGGTAAAAAGAGAGCTTATCTATTAATAATAACAGTAATGGCTTCTATTATTTTATCATATGTGCTTTGTTACCTTTTACTGATTATTATAGTATTTGAGAAGATGAAATCTATTAGAATTGCAATGCTTAAGTTGAAAAGGAGGGATTATGTATGAAAATAAAAAAAATAGGGGTAGTTGTAATTGTTACTTTGTTAATTGCTATTATAGCTGGATGCTCACAGAAAGTAAGTCAAAATGATGTGAAATTTGCCAATAACATGGTTGAGAATATGCTTATAGCAGAAAATAATGATGACCATACTGAGTTTACAGAAAACTTAAGTAGTAGCTTGAAAAAAGCTTATTCCAAGGAGGAGATGAATAAGCAAGAGAAAATTATAAAAGGGAAAATAGGTGACTATATACCTAATTCCAAAAAGTTCAAACAAGCAGTAAGCGTATCTCAAAAAACAGAGAATTCATAGTTGTTATATATGACGTAAAATTTAAAAATGAAAAAGGAGAGACAACAGTTACCGCTACTTTTGATGATGATAACAAACATGAAGTAGAGGGTTTTATCATAAGTTCACCAAAACTTATGGGAAAGTAGTATTGGAGGGGTTTTAATGATTAAAATAGAAAATTTATCTAAAACTTATAAGAATGGTAAAAAAGCGCTAGACAACTTAAGCCTTGAAGTTAACAACGGAGATGTTTACGGATTTATTGGACCTAATGGAGCCGGAAAAACAACTACTATAAAATGTATTACAGGAATACTCGATTTTTCAGAAGGAAATATTTTTATTCATGGAAAATCCATAAAAAAGCAAGCATTAGAATGTAAAAAAAAGATTGCATATATTCCAGATAATCCAGACCTCTATGAGAATATGACTGGTATACAATATCTTAATTTTGTGTCAGATATATTTGGTATAGGTGAGGAAAACCGCGAAATAAGAATAAAACAATATTCGGATGTTTATGAGATGACGAAAAATCTTGGAGATTTAATTTCTTCATATTCACATGGGATGAAACAAAAATTAGCTATAATATCTGCTCTTATTCATGAACCTAAAATATTGATATTAGATGAACCATTTACTGGACTAGATCCTAAAGCCACTCACATATTAAGGGGACATATGAAAGAATTATGTGAAAAAGGTTCTGCCATATTCTTATCTACCCATGTGTTAGAAGTAGCTGAAAAAATATGTAACAAGATAGCAATAATAAGTGACGGTAAACTTATAAAATCAGGAAATACTAAAGATATTACTGGCGATGAATCCCTGGAAAATTTGTTTTTGGAGTTGGTTGATAATGAATAATGCTTTATTACTCATAAAGATAAATTTGATAAATTCGCTTGGATTAAATGAGTTTAAGAACACAAAATCCAAGGGTGAAAAGGCTAAAAAAGTAATAATGGTCATTGCTATGGTATATGGTTTTATTGTAGTATTAGTGGGGATTTTTGCATTCTTTTTTATGTTGTCTGATTCTTTAATTATGCTTGGCCAGCTAAATATGCTTATAGTTTTGGGATTTTTAATTGCAAATATAAGTTCAATCATTATTACAACATTTACTGCCTCAGGATATCTTTTTCAATTTAAGGATTATGACATGCTTATATCCTTACCAATAAAGACTTCTTCAATACTTATAAGTAAAATTTTCTTTCTATATCTAGGTAATTTCATTGGTACAATAATGTTTGCAATACCTCCCTTTATTGTATATGGAATTGTATCATAAAGTACGTTTTTATACTATATACTCATAATTGTACTTTTGATTTTCATTCAAATTATTCCTATGGTAATAGGAAGTATGTTTGCCCTTATATTAGGTAAAATATCATCAAAAATAAAGAGAGGAAATCTAGTACTGGTATTAGGGAGTTTTGCAGTAATTATAGTTGCCTTTGTTTTAATGAATAATTTAGGGAACATATCTATAGATAAGATTCAAAATGTAGCACCAATATTTAATCATATAACAAATATATATTTTATAACTAGTATTTTTTTAAATGCAGTAGAGGAAATGAATTTAGTATCATTTTTAGTGTTTATAGCAATTAACACGTTTATATTCACATTGTTTGTGATATTGTTCGCTAAGAGCTTTAGAACTATTAATGCAACTATGAATGAAAGTTATACCGCATCGAAATATAAGATTTCAAGGCTTAAGGAATCATCAACACTAGTGGCACTATACAAAAAGAAATAAGCTTTTATTTTTCCTCATTTGGATATCTTTTAAATACGGGCTTTTGCGTAGTGATGATGACTTTTTTTACTTTTGCCACAGCTATATTTGGTGAAAAGGCAGTTCTTACAATTATGAATGTTCCAACTTTAAAAAATTTATTAACACCTATGATTACAATTATAATGGCATTTTGTATAGGTTTCACTTATATAACAGCTCCATCTATCTCTCTTGAAGGAAAAAATCTTTGGATAATAAAATCATTACCAATACGATATATTGATATTATAGTGAGTAAAATACTTCTCAATCTAACTATAACTATTCCCATTTTCCTTGTGGATATAACAGTTCTAAAATTTGCACTTAAAATCAATTTTATTGAATATGTAACAATTGTTTTAGTATGTGTTTTATATGGAGTTTTGTCTTCACTTACAGGAATAATTTCCAATTTATTCTTTCCCAAATTGGAATGGCAGTCTCAGACAGTGGTTGTAAAACAAAGTGCAAGTGTTTTAATTTCAACATTAATTGCATTTATATATATTTGTATAGCTGGATGTGTTTACTATTTATTAAAACCAACGAATTTTGCTATATTTTTAATAGGAGTTATTATTATACTCTTCATAGCAAATGTTTTTCTATGGCGAGTAATTAAAACTAATGGAGAAAAAATATTCTCGGAAATTATGGGATGAAAAATCAAAATTTGCTATGAAAGAGTGATTTTAGATGACAGAAAATTTATTCAAGAAAATAAGTATAATTTTTATAGTTTTATCTATAGTAATAAACATAACTACCTATATTTTTTTACCTACAAATGTTGCTATACACATAAATAACAATGGAATTGCTGATAGTTACGCACCTAAAATAATATATCTTATAAGTACTCCTTTAATACTAATTGTAGTATCTCTGTATTTGTATGCTTGTGAATATAGATCTAAGTTTAAAGCATTCGCGCTAGAATCAATATTTTTTCTATTGAATATATGGATAATATTTTCGCAAATTAAAATATAAAAGAAAGCACTGATTTAATTTATGAAAAGTTTCATAATGCATTACTTGAAGGTAATTTGTTTATATCTGTTTTTCAGTTAAGAAGTAATAAATTTTAAAATTAAGTTACATAATAAATATTATGTAACTTAATTTTAAAGTAAACCTATTTATTCAGTAGTTTATTATGTTGTAGGTACATGAAATAAATTTGACTACTATTACTCATAGTAGTATTGTTAATAATACTATGGGAGGTGTCAGTATGTTATCAAATGTAGAATTGATTTTAATTAAATTTATAAAAACAAAACCCTATTATGCCTATGAAATTGAAAGTTTAATAGAAGATAGACAATTAAGGCAGTGGGTTAAAATTGGAGGAACAACCATATATCAAGTACTGGATAGGCTTTGTAAAAATGGGCTTTTAGAGTTTAACTTTGAGAAAGAAGGGAATATGCCTCAGAGGAAAAGATATAATATAACCAGTAAGGGTGAGGAAATGTTTATTGATTCCACAAGAAAAATTCTTCAAAATATAGAACCATATTATTTTGACCTTAGTATAGGTCTATCTTGTAGAAAATTCCTTGAAAAAGAAGAGTTTGATGAACTTATAAAAGTTCGGCTTAATAAGTTAGAACTTTTTTTAAAGAGTTTTAATGAAAGATTTGAAAAATCAAAGGAATTATATCCTACAAAAAGGTTGATAATAAGAGAATATCTCCTTTCACATTACAAACTTGAAGAGAATTTATTAAAAAACCTTTTATCTGGAGAGGAAAATATTAATGAGTAGTTTATCTGTAGTAAAAAGAAATTTAGGAAATAATTTTCCGTCACTTAAAGAAAAAAACTTTAGGTATTTTTGGACAGGACAATGTGTATCTTTGCTTGGAACTTGGATGCAGAGAACAGCGCAACAATGGTTAGTGTATAGTCTTACAAAATCTCCATTATTGCTAGGGCTTTTAGGTGTGGTACAATTCACTCCAATGCTATTGTTTTCTCTTTTTGCGGGGGTTTTTATAGATAAATTTAATAAGAAAAAAGTACTTATAGTTACCCAAAGCATTTTGATGCTGCTAGCTTTTACACTAGCTTTCCTAGTATGGAGTGGTACAGTGCGATATTGGCACATACTTGTTATTGCAGGAATAATGGGTTTTGTAAATACCGTGGATATGCCTACAAGACAATCTTTTATACCAGAACTCGTAGAAAAGAAAAGCATGGTAAATGCTATTGGTTTAAATTCTACAGTTGTTAATGTGGCAAGAATTGTAGGCCCTGCAATGGCTGGGTATGTAATGGTGCATTTTGGAGCTACATTGTGTTTCTTCTTTAACGGGATAAGTTTTATTGCTGTAATTATAGGAATATCTTTAATTAAACCAACTCATTCTTATATACGGAAACAAAGTAAAAATGTTCTTATAGATGTAAAGGAAGGATTAAAGTATATTAAGTCGAATAAAATAATTCTAGCAGCAGTTTTATCTTTGTTTGCAGTAGGAACTTTCTCAATGAATTCAGATGTTATTATACCATCATTTGCTACTTTAGTACTTCATCAGCAAGCAGCAGGCTATAGTATTCTTTTATCCGTAATGGCTATAGGTTCTTTTATCGCAGCTTTAACGGTTGCAACTAGAGCTAGAAGAGGCCCTAGTAAAAAGCTGCTTTATGGTAGTTCAATATTAGTGTGTTTGTTTCAAATAGCTCTGTTCTTTACACATTCTTACGCTATTTCTTCAATAATGCTAGCATTGGTTGGATTCTGCACAGTAGCATTTACAGCTTCAGTAAACTCAACAATTCAGTTAAATACAAGTAATGCATACAGGGGAAGAGTAATGAGTGTTTATACTTTGGCTTTTAATGGAACAACACCTGTTGGAAATATTTTTGCAGGTGACATTACAGAAAAATTTGGACCTAACTTTGGATTTTTGGGTTGTGGTTTTATGGCCTTGATTTTTATGGTGCTATTGATTGGTATGCTAAAGATTAATATATTTTCTAATGAAAAAAATATAAACATCGAATAAAAAATACCATGATTTACAGAGTATAAAATACTCCATATATCATGGTACTTTTTCTTTAAGACATTTATATTATCTTAATAGACAAATATATTTTATTATTTATAATGTAATAAGCTGTGTCCTCTTCCACTTTGTAATATACTTTCAAATCCTTAATTTCTGATAAGTCATGAGTTTCAGTCCAATGAAATTTAAATTTATCGATTAACTCATCTTCGCTGACTTGTTTTCCGGAATATTCAATGTAAAATTTCTTGTCAAAACCTCTTATATTAGCAATGTTAGTTTTTACTACTTTCGCTAAATCGTCTGAGGTTTTAGTTATTGTTTTTTTTGCATTTTCTGATGCCTTTTTTACCCTTTTAGCAGTAGTTTTAGAAACATCTGTTGCTACATCCTTTATCTCACTTGATATTTTTTTGATATTTTCCTTAGAAATGTTTAAAGAAGAATCCACAACTTCTTTAATAGGTTTAGAAGATTTAGTAACTCTAGTTGCTTTTTTTACTGTACTTTTAGTCACAGGTTCAATTGGTTTAGAATTCGTGGTTTCTTCTGATTCCTCTGTTTTTGTTTTTTTATTCATTAAAAGCCCCCCAAAATATTTATGATTTTATTTTAACATTTATAGAAAATAATTACAATACATCATATAATATGGCTATCTTAAAATTAGCATTTAAATAAAATTTCAATTTAAAAAAAGACAAAAAAGAGGGGAAATTCCTCTCTTTTTTCTTAGGCATCATCAAAGAAATAACAAGTCAGTATTCTGGTATATTTTGTACGATGACTACCATCTTCTATTATGTGGAATATGGTAATCACTGGATAACGATTTCTAAGTTTCAGATGGAGAAAAAACTCCACCTGAAACAAAGAACTCTGTTAATGGTATGCTTCGTCGCCATCACCATTACATATATCAATATGCGCTGGTAATGACTCCTCGCCTACCGCAAAATATCCTCAGAATCTTTGACTTGTTATTTTTTTCAGATGCCTTATATTAGTTTAACTAACTTTTCTTTTTAGATTTTCCGCCTTCTGATTTTCTGTCATTTCCAGATTTTGATCCATTAGAATTATTTTCTGTATTCTTTTTACCCACTTTTTAGCACCTCCTTTGTTATATACATAGTATTATTAACCTTAATTTGCTTTTTATACTTATTATTATAAAAATTTATTTGCTTTTATTGTGTTATATATATATAATTTTTATGTGAAATTTATTAATAAAATCAGGTGATTATATGGAAGAACGACTACAAAAATTTATGGCAAGATGTGGAGTTGCTTCAAGACGAAACTGTGAAAAGATGATAGAAGCAGGTAAAGTTATAGTTAATGATACTCTTATAACGGAACTTGGCAAAAAAGTAGATGGAGATATAGATAAGGTTTACGTTAACCAAGTATTGATAGAAGTTGAGAAAAAGAGTATTTATATTATATTAAATAAACCAGAAGGATATCTCTGTACGTTAAAAGATGAAAGGGGTAGAAAGACAGTACTTGATTTAGTAAAAGATATAGATGAAAGAATATTTCCTATTGGAAGACTGGATTATGATACTTCAGGGCTTATAATTATGACCAATGATGGAGATATTTATAATAATGTTATTCATCCTAGAAAAAAAATTGACAAAATATATGAAGCTACCCTTAAAGGTACCCCTACAATTGATGAAATGTATGAATTCTGCACCGGAGTGGATATTGGAGGTTATATAACAGCCAATGCTGATATATCTATAATTAGTAGTGATGCTGAAGTTTCTAAGGTAAAGGTAACTATTCATGAAGGAAAGAAGAGACAAATAAGAAAAATGTGTAAAATTATAGCTCATCCAGTAATAACTTTAAAAAGGGTGTCCATAGGGAATATAGGTTTATCTAATTTAAAAAAGGGTGAGTGGAGATATTTAGAAGAAAAAGAGGTAAATTACTTAAAAAACTTGTAGAAGATAAATTTAATAATACCGTTTAACAATAATACATTGATATGTTTCCAATTTGATGATAAAATTAAATGAGATTTTACATCAGCTTGTATGTTCCGGAAAGGACTGATATACATATATGGATAGTGTCTTAGAAAATGAAAAACAAGATTTGATGAGAACAATTCAACAAAAATTTTCAAGACTTAGTAAAGGTCAAAAATTAATAGCTGAATACATTTTAAAACATTATGACAAAGCTGCATTTATGACTGCTGCAAAACTAGGTGTAAGTGTAGAGGTGAGTGAGTCAACAGTAGTTAGGTTTGCTAGTGAACTTGGCTTTAGCGGTTATCCGAAATTGCAAAAGCTCTACAGGAGTTAATAAAAAATAAATTGACCACAGTTCAAAGATTAGAAATTTCTAATAATCTTATATCTGAAGAGAATGCTTTAAAAGGCGTTCTAAAATCAGATATGGAGAATATAAGGACAACTCTTGAAAAAATAGATCATAAAGCTTTTGAAGAAGTTGTAGATTCTATATTTGCTGCAAAGAAAATATATATAATTGGGCTTAGAAGTTCAACAGCTCTTTCTGAATTTTTAGGATTTTATCTAAATTTAATATTAGATAACGTAAATATAGTTGCCTATGGTATGAGTGATATATTTGAACAATTAATAAATATATCGGATCAAGATCTTGTAATAGGGATTGGATTTCCAAGGTACGCCACTAGAACAATTGAAGCACTTAACTATGCACAGAGCAAAGGAACTAAGGTTGTGGCCATAACTGATAGTTTACTTTCACCACTGGCAACAAAAGCAGATTATACATTAATAGCTCAGAGCAATATGGCATCATTTGTAGATTCACTTGTAGCGCCTTTAAGTGTTATTAATGCATTAATAGTTGCAGTAGGTTTAAGAGAAAAGGAAAAGATTTCTACTACTTTTGAAAATTTGGAGAACATATGGAAAGAATATCAAGTTTATTCATTCAAAAGCAATGATGAAAAGTAGGAATTTGCCTACTTTTTTATTTTGCAATTTGATGAATAAATTACATATTGAAAGGGAAGTGATTTTTTGAAGAAAGTTGTAATTGTTGGTGCAGGACCAGCAGGTATGATGGCGGCAATAGCAGCTGCGGATAAATACAAAGTAGTGCTCATTGATAGAAATGAGAAGATAGGCAAAAAATTATATATTACCGGTAAAGGCAGATGTAACCTTACGAACTCAAAGGATATTAGTGAATTTTTTGATTATATACCTGGTAATGCACATTTTTTATATAGTGCACTTTATACATTTACTAATACTAATACCATGGATTTTTTTGAAGGATTAGGTGTGAATTTAAAAGTAGAAAGAGGAGACAAGAGTTTTCCCTGTTTCCAATAAGTCATCAGATATAATTAATGCCCTTAGGAGGGAACTAGAAAATAAAAATGTAACTATACTTTTAAATACCAGGGTTACAAAAGTTAACATTGAAGATGGTATAGCAATCAGTGTAACTACAGAAAAAGGCCATGTAATAAGTGGTGATCATTTCATTGTTTGTACTGGTGGACTTTCATATCCACAAACAGGATCAACTGGTGATGGATATGAATTCGCCAGAGAGGCTGGTCATAATATTATTAAAACTAAGCCTTCCCTTGTTCCTATAGAAATTAAGGATGAATGGATAAAAGAGCTACAAGGTTTGTCCTTAAAAAATATTGAGTTAACGCTACTTCAAGATAATAAAATTATTTATAGTGAATTTGGAGAAATGATATTTACCCATTATGGAATATCCGGTCCCATAGTTTTAAGTGCTAGTAGGTTTGTAAAGGAAAACAAAAATATAAGCATTAAAGCAAGTATTAATCTTAAGCCTGCTTTATCTCCAGAAGAACTTGATAGGAGAATTCAAAGAGATTTTTGAAATTTAATAATAAGGATTTTAAAAATTCCTTAAATGAATTATTACCACAAAAATTAATTGAAACTATTATTAAACTTTCTAATATAGATGGAGAAAAAAAGGTTAATTCAATTACGAAAGAGGAAAGAAAGGAACTTGTTAATTTAATGCAAAATTTAAATATGAGTATTAAAGGACTAAGACCTATAGCAGAAGCTATTGTGACTTCAGGTGGTATTGATGTAAAAAAAATTGATCCATCTACATTAAAATCTAAAATTGTAAGTAACTTGTCATTTGCAGGAGAAGTAATAGATATAGATGCATTTACAGGTGGTTTTAACGTGCAAATAGCATTGTCCACTGGACATCTTGCTGGAAAAAACATAGGAGCGGAATCTTAGGCTTATATTTGAATAAACAAACTAGAAAATAATTTATATAACAAAATTTTCAGTAGTTTAAAGGATTTTAACAATTAATATAGAATATATAATAATAGTTAAGTTTTGTTCTAGAAAGGCGGATTGCAATTGAAATTAGCTATAGCTATAGATGGACCAGCAGGTGCAGGAAAAAGTACCATTGCTAAATTAGTTGGAAAAAAATTTGACTTAGTGTATATAAATACTGGGGCTATGTACAGGGCAGTTACTATAGTAGCCTTAAGAAATGGTATAGGAACTGATAATATTTCTAAATTATGCAATATGATAGATAATTTAGAAATGCATTTTGAACAAGATAGAATAATAGTAGACGGTGAAGATTTAAGTAATGAAATAATCACACCTGAAATAAGCAGGCAGGTTTCAAGTTATGCAGCGGTTTTAGAAGTGAGAGAAAGACTTGTATATTTGCAACAGAAAATTGCTAGAAAATACAATGTTGTAATGGATGGTCGGGATATTGGCACTGTAGTATTAAAGAATGCAGATTTTAAATTTTATCTTACTGCTTTGCCAGAGAAAAGGGCTGAGAGAAGATATAAAGAACTTATTGATAAAGGTATTAAAGCAGAGTATAAAAAGATATTAAGTGATATTATAAAAAGAGATTATACAGATTCCCATAGAAAAATAGATCCTTTAACAAAGGCTAATGATGCAATTGAAATTGACTCATCAACTATGGATATAAAAGAAGTAGTGGACTTAATATCTGAGTATATAAATAGAGATTAACATACACAATTGATAGTTTTGAGGTGATGATATTTGAGACACGTAGTATTAGCGGAAAGTGCAGGATTTTGTTTTGGTGTAAAAAGAGCTGTGGACTTGACACTTGGTTCAAAAGAAGACAATCCAAACAATATATATACCCTTGGTCAATTGATTCATAATAATGATGTTGTAAAATATTTAGAAAATAATGGTGTATATCCTATTGATATTGAAAACATAGACTTATTAGGTGTTGATGACACTGTGATAATAAGATCTCATGGTGTTACTCCTGATGTAATAAAAGTATTAAAAGAAAAAGGATTAAATATAATTGATGCTACTTGTCCCTATGTAAAAAATATACATGAAAAGGTAAAACAATATAGTGAAAAAAGCTATCAGATTGTAATAGTTGGAGACAAAAATCATCCTGAAGTAGTGGGAATCAATGGATGGTGTAATGGAACTGCTATCATTTCTAAGAATGGAGAAAACTTAGATAATTTATCACCAAAAGTATGTGTTGTATCTCAAACAACTGAAAAACAAGAAAATTGGAAAAGAGTATTGGGAATAATAGTTGAAAAATCAAAAGATTTTGTAGCATTTAATACAATATGCAATGCTACAGAGATAAGGCAAAAAACAGCAGAAAAATTATCAAAAGAATCTGATGCTATAGTTGTTATTGGGGCCCATCATAGTTCAAATACAACCAAGCTTTATGAAATTTGCAAAAATAATTGCGCCAAAACAATTCACGTTGAAAATTCAGGAGAAATACCTGAAGATTTTTATAGAGGAAAAAATAGTATAAAGATTGGTGTTACGGCAGGAGCTTCGACACCAAATTGGATTATAAAGGAGGCAATAAATAAAATGAATGATGAACAAAATGTTGAAGGTATGAGTGAAGTAATTAAAATGATGGACGAAAATGAAAAAAAAATTTATGTAGGTGCATTAGTTAAAGGTGAAATAATACAATTAAATGATAAAGAAGTTTTTTTAAATATTGGTTATAAAAATGATGGTGTATTGCCTAAAAATGAAGTCACTAATGACCCTAATGTAAAGCTTACGGATTTATTTACTTTAGGACAAGAAATAGATGCGAAGATCATAAAATTAAAAAATGAGGACAATTATGTTGTATTGTCTAAGAGCGAACTTCAAAGGGATGAAGGATTTAATGTTATACAAAAGGCTTTTGAAGAAAAAACTATAATAAAAGCCGTAGTTAAAGAAGCAGTAAATGGTGGTCTTGTTTCAGCTTATAAAGGTATAAGAGTGTTTATTCCAGCATCACATATCGAACTTTTTCATGTAGATGATTTAACTCAATTTATAGGTAAAGAGTTTGAGTTAAATATAATTGAATTTTCTAAGAAGAGAAACACAGTGAGAATTGTAGGTTCTAGAAGAAGCATTTTGAAGCAAATTAAAGAAAAAGAAGAAGAAAAAACTTGGGAATCTCTAGAAGTTGGTCAAATAATTGAAGGTGAAGTAAAGAGATTAACAGATTTTGGAGCTTTCGTAGAAGTAAATGGAGTGGACGGATTATTACATGTATCAGAAATATCTTGGGGACGTGTTAGTAAGGCTTCAGATGTGCTTAAAGTTGGTGAAAAAATCAAAGTTTATATTTTAGATGTTGACAAGGAAAATAAGAAATTATCATTAAGTGCGAAGAAACTTGTTGAAGATCCATGGATAACTGTTGAAGAAAAATACCCTGTAGGCTCTGTAGTTTTAGGTAAAGTTGTGCGTTTTTCAAACTTTGGTGCATTTATTGAACTGGAATCAGGTGTTGATGCTCTTACTCATATTTCAGAAATAAGTCATAAAAGAATTGTTAAACCATCAGATGTTCTTACTATAGGTGAAGAAATAAAGGCTAAAATTATAGATGTAAGTAAGGAACATAAAAAAATAGGTTTAAGCATAAAAGAAGTGGAAGATACAGTAGAGTAATAAATCTTAAAATGTGTGACATAGAAAAATATGTTACACATTTTTAAATTAGGTATAATTAAAGAACAATTAAGATGCTAGTCCGTTCTATTTGGAATGTATACAATTAAATAATGTAGTATTTAGAATAATATATTTAAATAATTGATCTTCCTAGTATATACAAAAATGAAGTCATATGTCATAATATACTTATTATTAATGATAAGTATTTAAAAGTTAAGAGGTTTAATATGCATACTTGTGTAAATCTGGATAAAAATAAGATGGAAATATTAAAAAAACTTAATGAGCAAAGAAATGAATTTAATAACCTTAATAAGGATTTTTTGAATTCTATAATGGGTTGAACGTTATGCAGAAACATTTCATAAGAAAAAATGTAAAATTGTTAAAAAATAAAGGCACTTACACCGGATACATTTGGATAAATAATGATTCTAAAAAATATTATAAAATAGAATCCATTAATGCAAATCAGGATGCAAATATATCACAAAGCATTATGACTTTACTAAAAGCATTTTCAAAAAAAGAGCCTTTTTCTATGAATGTGAAAAAAATAATTTCAATTATAAAATTCTTAAAAATTTAGGATTTATGGAAAAGCAAGGTACTGTTGAAATGTGCTGTGAATTAGAAAATACTTTTAATTACAAAATGCCTGAAACAATAACTATTAGAAAATTTATACCTGACAAGGATGAGAAAATACGATGTGACATGCAAAATAGAATTTTTAAAAAAGATGATAGAATACCACTATCAGTTCAGGATATATATTTTGATGAATGTCAAGAATATTATTTTGCAGATGGGAGTTTTTTTATACTACTAGAAGATAGGCTTATAGGTTATGGGCAATTAATTATGAATAACTATGTACCTACAATTGTGAACTTTGGAATACTAGATGAATTTAGAGGGAAAGGATACGGTAAATTATTCATAAATTTTTTTCTGAAAATTGCTTCTGATAGTGGATTTGATAGAGTATTTATAAAAGTTGATTATTCTAATAAAATTGCTTTTAATCTTTATGGTTCAGTTGGTTTTAAAATATATAAAGAGACTTATACATGGAAATTAAAAATTTAAGCCAGATTCAAAAAAATAATAAAGCGGTGAAAACCGCTTTATTATTTTTTGAAAACAAAATTAAATGGAACATATGAAGTAGGGGTACTCACAATATTACTGTAAGAAATTCTGCCAAAATAGCTTGTGTCAGCAATAGTATTGTATTTTAGTTTTTCGTCTTTGGATTGTTTTTTGCATCATACATATTTGATTACCTCCTGTTCTTCATAATTAAGAACTAATATTATTGTTACCATAAATTAAAAAAAAATTCATAAAAAAATAATACTTTATGACAGTTTTCTTAATTTCAGAAACATCAGTTTCAAGATTATTAAATTTATTTTTTAATTATTCAAGATGTACCTTCACTATGAACACTAAGGGCTGTCGCAGAATGATTTTTCAAAATCATTCTGCGACAGCCCATTACATTCAAGAAATTTATTTAGTATATAGATACAGCTTACTTTGCTCCTGCATTAGTTTGAACATCGCTAGGAACACTAGCTACATTCTCTGGGGAATCGCTATAGCCAAAAGGTAAATCACTTGGATAAGCTGAACCAGTTGCTGATGTACCTGTAGTTGAATTATAGTAGTTGTTGCGTTCATAGAATGAGTATGAATCACCAGGGTTATCAAGAAGTATCAGATTACTTTGGTTAGTTTTATAAAAATAATTGCTTTCAGAATAAACTACACTACCACTTCCAACTTGGTTTGCATTAAATTGTTGTTGTGAATAGCCAGCTGAGTTATTACCAGTTGGAGTAGTACTGTTATCGAAGTAATTATTATATAAATGTACAAATCCACGCATAAGAGGGCGACCCTTAATATATGGTCCAAACCAGTTGTGATGCATTGTTATATGAAGTTTATTTTCCCCATAAGTATAAGAATCACTCTTATTTGCACCAATAACCATAGCAAGACGTTCAGAGGCTAAATCTTGGTTATTAGTACCAAACCAGTTCCATATAGGATTTGGATTCATGTTTATCCAGTTACTTGTAAAGTATAAATGGCAATATGATATAGTTATGTTATCAGAAGCTAGTGCAACACTCATGAGGTCATCACTCATATCATAGAGTGTACAGTGATTTACGAATACATTAGTACAACGTCTAAATGAAAGTCCTTCATAATTAGTGCCAAGTCCACCTGAATGTATCTGCGTCCCTGTAAATGTTTGAAGATCAGGTATATTGCCATAAAAATTAATGTTTTTGACAACAATATTGCTAATGTTAGTTCCAGAAGAAAGCAGTTCCCCATCAAATTTTAGTTGAATATTTTCCAATGCAGCTTTACCACCACCAGCACCCTCTATTGTTACATCATTCCAGCTTGTGTCGGTAAATTTTATTGTTGTTAATGTTGATCCTCCATAGATAGTACCTGAAATAATAATATGATGGTTACCTTGGGCAACTGCGTTTTGTAGTTGTGATAATGTAGAAACTGTGACTGCGGTTGCATTAGAACCTGTGGCAGTAGAGTATCCACCTGTTGTTGCAGCTTCTGCTTTTGTCGGTCCAAATGGACCTGGCGCACACGTGAACAATAGCGCAAAAGCTATTATAATGGTAATTGATAGATGTTTTAATCTCATAAAAATGCCCCCTTAAAATTTTGTTAATATATTTTCAATACAATTCTGAAAAATACAATTGTGCTCAACCATTGATAGTACTGCATTTTAAACTCTACCTTGCACTTTATGACACGGATGCTGATACTAGAGCAATTACTAATGTGTTACATTTGTGCAATTTGTTAAAGTCCAAGGATTTGTCATTCTTGGGAAAGTTACATTTGTAAATGTGCTGTTAGTCATATAATTTAAGCTAGCGCCCAAAGTATTTGCAAATGATATATTATTAAAGTGTATGTCAGTGTGTGCTCCACCATTTAAGCCATCTACAAATATTCCATAACTCTTAGATCCATTAACGCTACAATTACTAACAAAAATGTGTTTGAATATAGGTAAATCTGCAGCAGGTGTATAAGAACCAGTTGCACTTGAATTAGTATATGCAGATGTAAATATAAATGGTTGTCCTTCACCATCAGTAATGTTTTTTAATGCAGAATCACGGAAATAAATGTTTTGTGCTCCTCCACCTATTCCTTGCGCTGATTTACAACGAAGACCAGAACCTGTTCCATTCATAACATTATCTTCTGCTAATATGTCATTTATTCCAGCAGCCGTATAACTACCAGCAACTACAGCGCCATGTCCATGTCCATAGTAATTATTGAATATCCAAATGTTATCTACAGCTGGAAGAGCTTCACCTTGTACACCTCTTCCAGCAGCAAAGTTCACATCATCATCACCAGTGTCAAAAACGCTATTCATAACAATTAAACCCTGTGAGTTGAAATCTATTCCATCTGCATTATTGCAACCATATGTTTTAACTAAAACACCATTTAAAACCATATTAGTACATTTGTTTGTTCCTATAGTTTGCTGCGCCGGATTTTCAAATGAAAGCCCATCACCTAAATATACATTACTTATATTGCTTATGGAAAGTAAATTTGATCTTGTTGAATAAGCTTGTACACTAGAAAGACCTTGACTTATTCCTAAATTGTATTGACTAGCTGCAAGATCACCATTTTGTTTAACTGTTGATATAGAACTTGATAATGCAACTGGAAACCCCGTTCCTGCTTGTGGATTACCTTGCTTCCAGCCACTTCCGTCAATTATACCAGTTCCTACAATTTTAAGACTTTGAACTGAACTAGTACTAGCGGCATTAATAAGCGCATTATTTTTGCTGCCTTTTGCTACAGGATGGGCGCTACTTATATAATCCTGTGAATTATCGGAACCAAGCAATTCTCCATCTACTCTTAAAATCATATTATCCTTTAACCAAAGAGAACCCGATTTGAAAGTTTTGCCTGCTGGAATTAAAACTTCTCCACCTGAAGTACAAGCATTAATAGCTACTTGAATGGCACTGGTATCAATAGTTGTACCATTTCCAACTGCACCGTAACTCGTAACATTAAAAACAGTTGGTGTTTGATCTGTACTTTGAACTATTGGACTACTTTGGCTCAGTACATTTCCTGTAGTATCTACAGCCTTAATTACAAAGCTATAAGATGTATTAGGAGTAAGTCCTGTAGCTATATAATTATGCATACTTGTTTTTACAGCTGAACCATTGCTAGTATCATTATAAAAGCTATCTGTGTACTGTTTAGACTGAGAAGCTATGTTATTATTTGCATTACCTATAAGTGTTCCATTCATATATACATTGTAGTTTGCGATAGTACTGTAATCTGCTGGCTTTTCCCATGCTAAGGTAATATTATTGTTATCGCAAGCAATCACAGATACAACTAAATTATTAGCTGTCGTTGTTGCGTCAGTTACTGCTGATGAAGCAATTGATGATATTCCTGAAGTAACTGCTAATGCACTTACATTATATGATCCCATGCCATAAGAGCACATAAGAATAGACGCTGCTACAGTAAGTAATCTTGTTTTTGTTTTAAATTTAATCATTTGAATTGTTCCCCCCCATAAAAGTTTTTATTAATTGGTTGTAGACTATTTATTACATGTTTTCTAAATATTAAATTAATCTTATATAATTATTCTATCTGTTTCAATCTCAAAAATTTTATAAACCACCTCCTTTTAAACAATTTGACCAGTTGTAGCGTCTCATGGTAACGTTAACATTGTTGCTTATAGACCTTACAGTAACTGATTAACCAAATCCAATTGCTTTATTAGAATAGCATTTACTTTTTGTAACATCACCATTTTTATTGAAATTATACAATAAGGTTAAATATTGAATTAATTATCATATATATACCTATATTACCATAAATTGCGCACATAGCAACTATTTTTTTTAGTAGTTTGTGTCAAAGTTCGGTTGGTGATTTTATTATACAAGCATCTCCATTATAAGAGGTATGAAGAACATAGCTGTACTGTACTAAAAACTCAATCCCTAAATATGGCATATCATTATATTATTGTATATGAAATTAAGATGTAATTTATATGTACTGGTTTAAAAGGTTAGAGTTATTTAAGACAGAGAAAGACACTGTGAAAACCAAGAATTTGTTAGTTCAGACAAATTCATCTTTTAGTGATACAAAGTTAAAGGATTTTAAAATCAGGAAAACAATTTATACTATAAATGAGCGAAAATGCTTGAATAATTTTCCAATGTTAAAAAAAGAAAAACATCTATGTAATCTCCTGTTATAATTAAGTTACAACACAAAAACATAACTAAGGAGATAAACATAAATGTTTAACAACTCAATTGTAACAAAATCATCACCAATATACAAATTCTTAATCGAATTAAGGATAACTTTATATCTTACAACACCTCAACTTCACCATCTAATTCTATTTATAAATTCTATGGTGACCAAAGGCTATTGTGGAAAAATAACTGACGTTTCTGACTTTATGCCGGTTAGGCATAGGACGAATATCGGAAAGTTCTTATCTGATAGCCCATGGAATGAGGATTCTGTTGAAAGAGCCCTTAAAAAACGTGTAATTGCGAGAATATGGGAAACGTCTAGATTAACTAAAAAACCTATCTATGTTGTGATAGATGATACTATTTCAGAGAAGACAGTGCCCTCGTCAAAGGCTAAGAAACCTACTGAAAAATGTAGATTCCATCATTCTCATTTAAAAGGTAAAGTAGTTTATGGTCATCAAATAGTTACCGTAATGTTATTGTGTGATACTCTTGTTTTACCATATACTATGACAATCTACGATAAAGAAAATATGAGTAAAATCCAAATGGCAATTGAGTTTATAAAATCCTTACCAATCCCAGTAAACAAAGGTTATGTTTTATGTGATAGTTGGTACAGCAACAAAAAATTATTTGATGTTTCAAAAGATTCAGGCTACGCCTATATTGGAGGCTTAAGAACAAATAGGGTAATATATCCTAAAGGTCATGAAAAACTTGGAATTAAGCTTAACCATATGTGTGAGATATTAACTAAAGATGATGTCGACCTCGTCAAAGCTTACAAAAATGAATATTATGTCTACACATATAGAGGCAAGCTTAATGATGTCAAGGATTCGTTAATCGCACTTTGTTGGACTAAAGAAGCTTTATTTAAACCTGGTTGCTTAAGAGCATTTATAAGTTTAGATACTGCTCTATCAACTGAAGAACTCTTAAATCACTATAAAAACAGATGGCCAATTGAAACATTTTTTAGAGAAACAAAAAAACATCTTGGGTTAAATCATTATCAAGTAAGAAGCAATCGTAGCATAAACAGATATTTTTTGCTGATGATGATAACTTATGTATACTGCGAATTAGAAGTAAGTAATGGTAAACTAAATTTCAGTACTGGAATTAGAACTGCAAGAAACCAAGTCAAAAAGAACGAATATCTTGGGTCTTTAATCAAGCTAACCGAGGAATATCTATTGATGCTATTTTAAAAACATTAAAAGTAGCTTAGGATAGTTGATTTAAATTTGCATGGTAAAATATGTTACCAAATTCGCTCATTTATAGATGCCAAGTAATATATTAATGATTATAGCAATAGTGGTGTATGTTTGTTATTCTCAGGTTGCAACTAAAAAATTAAAACCATCAAAGTTTACAACTATACCAATAATTGAAGGTATTATATCTGATCAATATAATGGCCTAGCAACAGTTATGCCAGCCATGAAGAAGATAGAGTAGAGGGGGAAATATTAATGAAAAAAGTAAAGGGAAAGAAAAAAAAGTTGTTAAAAGTGATAATAATAATTGTAGTGGCGATTGTAATTCTGATAGCAGGTGGAGCAGTATTTTTGTACAATTATATGGGATATGGGAATGAAGGAAACAATAATAAATATGATGTCAAAAATGTTGCAGCTATAAAAAATAGTCCGTTAGCAGGCAAGACAATTATGTTTTTAGGTTCTTCAGTAACAGTGGGTGCATGTTCATACGATGTTTCTTTTGTACAATACATGGAAAAGAGAGATTCCATTAAACCTATAGAAGAAGCAGTATCTGGGACAACATTAGTTACATCGAATAAAAACAGTTATATATACAGAATGAAAAAAAATCTTAATAAGAATGCACATATTGATGCTTTTATATGCCAACTTTCTACGAATGATGTTACATTTATGAAGCCATTAGGTAAAATCAGTAGTTCTACCAATCTGAAAGATTTTGATACGACAACAATTACAGGAGCGATGGAATATGTTATTGCATATACGAAACAGACATGGAAATGCCCGGTAATCGTTTACACAGATACATATTACGGCAGTGATAAGTACAAAACAATGGCAGACATACTATTAAAACTACAGAAAAAATGGCATATCGGTGTTATTGATTTATTAAATAATAAAGATATGAGAGCAACTTATAAAAACCATTTTAAAATTTATATGGCAAATTCAATCCATCCAACAAAGGCTGGCTATTTGGAATGGTGGACACCAGTAATGGAAAAGTATTTATACAATTATCTGAAATAGAGAATATTGATTCGTTATTTAAAAAGTCGATTATGGGTACAGAAAATTTGGTTTTAAGTAATCAACTTGATAGATATTTCAATTCCATTGGAGAAGATTATTAAAACTGTGAATAGATAATGTAAAAGAGACAGGCATCAATGTTGTGCTGTCTCTTTTATAAGGGGAGTAGATTTCTATTTTCCAGTCAGTTTTTCTTGATTTGCTGGATAACGTTCACCTACAATTTCAATGTTTTCCAGAGTCTTTCGAATACTGCTAAGCTCATCAGTGGTAAATGTAACTTCTACACTGCTTATATTTTCTTCGATTCTACTCACTTTTTACTTCCATAAATCGGAATAATGGATGCTTTCTGAGCTAGAAGCGATTCCCAATTCTTCTAGAGCTGAAAGCATTTTTAGCTCTACTTTTCTGTAAAACATAGAATATTCACTCTGTATAGCTGCGACAGGACATACTGCATGAGCGCGACGTACTGTCTCTACAGCAGGCACGGTTTTAAGCCATTTATTAAAGATATTTTAATCAAACTTTATTACAAACCTACAATAGCATTATTTTTGTTGTTCTCTTCTACTAGGTAATCAATATCATCAGAATTTTCTTGAACTATAACCCCAATATCCTGAACTATAGCCTTAATGTTTTTAATTTCCATTAAAATCTTCTTTAACATTTTCTCTTCCTCAATATTCATATAAAAAGCAATCCCCCCAAAATCTATTTTATTTTATTATATTATACTTAATACGTTGAATATTTTATATATAAAATATAATCCATGTAATGAATATGATACCAATTTATAAAATACTAACATTCTAAATTCAAGTACACTTACACAAAAAACAATATAACAATTCGAAAACCTATGAAAACATAATTATTCATTGCCTGGTATTAATTACTAATTAAAATATACATCTAGCTTAATACAATAAAAAATCACTATTTATATTTAAAGTATAAATAGTGATTTTTTCTATTTAAATTTAAATGGGTTGAGCCTACATACATGGGTTGAGCCTACATGGGGTGGAGGTAGCATCCGTGTAACCAGGGGCAAAGTAATAAAATCACTCTTCTAATTAAATATTTAGAAGAGTGATTTTTAGAACTTTTTAATCCACTAGATGTATTATCACCAGGGTTACTGAGTAATATTAGAACATTGTGAATTAAACTTTTTAGGTCATTTGTTCAAAATATCAATTTTCCATGTTTTATTTTTATGTTGAATTGTCCCATTAATATTTGCTCTGTTATTGTTTCGTTCAAGGTTGTTATACATTTCATCCATATCGTCGTAATGACCAATAGTATAAAATTTTAATCCAATGCATTTCTTATCTGTATTAGGAAAAATCTATTAAAAGACACTTCTTGGTTAATTCAAATATTTACAAACGCATGTAAAAGGTCTCGGAAATAAGAGGATGTGGTTTGCGGAACTATTTGAGAGTTCTGTAAGCCATATATGGGATAAACGTGTGCTTATTGATGGAATTTCGAACGCATTGGTCTATTTATTGCTTTTTAAACACATAAGCATAAATTCACAGAAGTTTTGTGTAAAATCATATCTAAACTCTGGTATTCCAGCTATCTTTATAGCGTCTCTAACGAATGGATTCACATTGCAACTATTGTATAAACCGCATGCATGAAAGAGAAGTGTCAATAATAAATTAGTAGCTTTATCATATGATATAGCGCAATATATTTGTAAAATATTTATAATTTCATCTACACCTATCGTAACATTTTTTTTAAATTCAACCAATCGCTCTATAGATACATTTGTTTCGATAATCGTTGCAAGAATGCTATAATATTTCAAAAAATCACTGTCGCTATCCAATGTCTTTGTCCATAAATCTGCAAATGCTTCTTCTGTTAAATTCATTTTATCAAAAAAGGCTTCTTTTACATCATTAAAGTATTTACGCTGCTTTTGAAGATACAACTCCAGAAAAATTTCTTCTTTTGTAGTTACATATTTGTATAAGTTTCCACGAGACCAGTTTAGTGATTCTGCTATTGTGGTAAGCGTAATTTCATGGTAGGTATGTTCGGAAAAAAGGTAATCAGTAATTTCCATAATTTCATTCATACGTAGTTGTTTTTGTTCTATACTTCTGGCTCTGATAAATTCTGACATTGTTGATTCCTCCTATTTTTACAATAAAATTAGTATACTATAAATAAATACTCTTGACAAGAGACGTAACGTCACTTATAATACAAGTATAGATGACGTAGTGTCACTTATAGTCCGAATATAGATGGTGAAACGTCACTAAAACAATAAGTTGAAGAAGGATTTTTCCCTGCTTTATGATCTTATGAAAAACCTAATATTGAAGGAGGAATATTTTAGGACTGCTAAAAAGAAAAGTGCTATATTAATTATAGGCGCATCTTTAGGAATGTGGAAAGCAACTGCAGAGCTTTTACTTAAAGAAGGATACATTGTATATGGGGCTACGAGACACATAGGAAAAATGAAGGATATTGAATCCAAAGGTGCAAATTTATAGCTATGGATGTGACAGATGAAAAGTCGTTAGAAAGTGGTGTCAATTCCCAATTCATTAACTGATAGTGACACTGAGAAAGCTGTAGGGTTGGTAAATCTCTATAAAAAATAATCTAGAAAGGAAAATGTATAATGAATTTCCCTATGAGTTCATTATACAAGGTAATACAATGAAAATTACAACATTGAATAATGGAATTAAGATGCCAATGGAAGGTTTTGGCGTATATCAGGTGGCAGATCCGGCACAATGTGAACAGGTGGTTTTAAATGCAATTCAGGCGGGATACAGACTGATTGATACAGCTGCAGCTTATATGAATGAAAAAGCAGTAGGAGCAGCAATTAAGAAAAGTGGTGTAGCTAGAGAAGATCTTTTCATTACTACAAAGTTGTGGGTACAGGATGCTGGATATAAAGAGACAAAGAAAGCATTCCAGACATCACTGGATAAGCTTGGATTAGATTATCTTGATTTATATCTGATTCACCAGCCCATGGGAGATTATTATGCCTCATACCATGCAATGGAAGAGCTTTACAAAGAAGGTAAAGTAAAAGCAATTGGTGTATGTAACTTTTATCCTGAGCGTCTTGTGGATTTATGTCTGAATGTAGAAGTAGTTCCTGCAGTAAACCAGGTGGAACTTCATCCTTTCTTCCAGCAGGAAAATGCGTTAGCAGTTATGAAACAATTTAATGTTCAACCAGAAGCTTGGGGCCCACTTGCAGAAGGAAAACACAAAATTTTTACTGATACAATACTTACAGAAATTGCAGGAAAATATGGGAAATCTACAGCACAGGTGGTATTGCGATGGAATATACAAAGAGGTGTTGTAATTATTCCCAAATCAGTGAATCAGAACCGCATCATAGAAAATATAAACATTTGGGACTTCGAATTATCTGAGGAACACATGAATAAAATTGCCAAGATGGATCTTGGTCATAGTGAAATTGTAGACTATAGTAATCCTGAAATTACGAAAATGTTGAAAGGTTTAAAGATTCATTAATAATAAGAAAATTTTATACAATGCAATATGCATGGAGGCTTCTGAAAGTGAGTCTCTATGTATATATTCACGTTAAAAATTTATATTGTTTAGAAATAGAAGTTAAAAAACGGATAGACAGTATACTATTTGTTTTCACCATCACCTCTTAGTTCGCTTTAACTAACCATTACGTCGTAACCCTAAATATAATATTATCATTATTTACCACATTCTATAATAGAGTTTTATAAATATGTTTATATTTACACCAATTTATCCTAAATTAGACTGTAAATAAACTTCTTTCTTCTGTTCTTCAGTAATGCCAATATATCTTAAAGTCTGTGATTTTGAAGAATGATTAAATATATCCATAAGTAATTCTAATGAAGATCCATTTTCATATGCATGGTAGCCAAAAGTTTTACGAAGTGTGTGTGTGCCTATTTCTCCACAAATAATAGTTCCCTTTTGATCTTTTTCTACAAGGCCAATCATTTCTGCAGCATTATTAAGAATCCTATAAGCTTGCTGTCTTGTTATTGGCATATTTTCACCTTTTCTACTTTCAAATACATAATTACTCATATCCAAGTTAGGTAACTCCCTAATATAATTTTCAATAACCTTTTTTACTATATCACCGATATAAAACTTTTTTGTTTTACCTGTTTTCTTTTCTGTAATAATTACGTAGTCTTTTACAGTTTTAAGGTTTGATTTTACTAAATCTTCTATCTTCAATTTTAATATATCACTAATTCTCAGACCTACATTAATTCCAAATATGAAAAGTAATTCATTCCTGATTGATTGTCCTTTCAAAACAGCTCTCATATTTTTTATGATTTTTATATCTCTAATTGGTTCAACTGTATTCATAAAACTAAAGCCTCCTTAGAATATCATATAAGTTACATATTATAACAATATACTATAGTTGTGTAACATTCAATATATACTAAAATAACATATGTCTTTAAAAGCCCATGAAATAACGATTGTGAATGTTACACAACGTACTTATGTAACATTCACAGTTCTAATTTTATATGTTATAATTGTAATAATTACAATTATAAGGGGAATTATTGTATTGAAAAGACATTGGGAACTTGATGAACTTATAGATCATTTTACTATGCTACCAAATGAACTTGAGCAACTAGGTAATAAGACTGGAACCACCAGATTGGGTTTTGCTGTTGTTTTTAAATTTTTTCAGTATGAAGCAAGGTTTCCAAATTATAAAAATGAGATACCTAAAGAAGTTATATTGTATATATCAAAGCAACTTGGTATTGAAGCAATTACTTTTGATAATTATGATTGGACTGGAAGAGTAATAAAATATCATAGGGCACAAATAAGGGAATATTTTGATTTTCGTGAACCTACATTAGAAGATACAACTACCATTTCAGAATGGCTTTGTAAAAATGTTCTGTATTATGATTTAGATTTAGAACATCTAAAGGCCGAAACTTATAAGCATTTACGTGAATTACATATTGAACCTCCTTCCACTGATCAAGTCGAACGTTTAATCAAATCAGCTATATTCAATTATGAAAATCTTTTTTTTCAAGATAGTTTTGAAAAATTAACTAAAGGTTCTATAGTAAAAATGGACATTCTTATTAATGACCTTACTTCATATGATGAAACAGAATCTGATTACAGTACTGACGGAAATTACATTTCATTTAGCGATTTAAGAGCAGATCCTGGGCGTATCGGACTTGAAAGTGTATTTAGAGAAGTAACTAAGCTTAAAACAATTCAACAATTAGAATTACCCGACAATCTTTTCAATAACATTCCCCCAAAAATACTTAATAAATATAAATTAAGGGCAGTGTCAGAAAAACTAAGAGAGCTTCGTCGCCATCCTGAAAATATGCGTTACACTATATTAGCTGTTTTCTTTTGGATTAGGTGTCGAGAAGTAACAGATAACCTCATTGAGCTTCTTATACAGATTATTCATAGAATAGGTGTAAGAGCTGAAAGAAAAGTTGAAAAAGAATTTATAAATGATTTTAGACGTGTTAATGGGAAAACAAATATTCTTTTTCAAATGGCTGATGCTGCTTTAAATAACCCCGATGGTATAGTAAAACAAGTATTATTCCCTATAGTAAGTGAAAATACTCTTACTAATATAGTAAAAGAATTTAAGAATACAGGCTCTTCCTATAAACAAAAAGTTTATACGGTTATGAGAGCGTCATATGGTAACCATTATAGGCGTATGGTTCCAGAAATACTTAATATCTTAAAATTTTGTTCTAATAATGAAGTACATAAACCTGTTATAAGTGCTTTAGAACTAATAAAGAAATCATCAAAGACAACTAATAGATTTTTTTTATTGTCAGATGAGGTACCCATTGAGGGTGTTGTGAAACCTATATTAAAAGACGCTGTAATTGAAAAAGACGAAAAGGGAAAAGATCGAATTAATAGGATTAACTATGAAATTGTCACATTACAATCACTGCGTGATAAACTGCGTTGTAAAGAAATATGGGTAGTGGGTGCAAATAGGTATCGAAATCCAGATGAAGATTTGCCAACCGACTTTGAGGAACGAAGGGAAGAAAACTACAGAGCTTTAAAGCAGCCATTAGACTCGGAGGATTTTATAAATAGGATTAAAAAGGATATGTATGATGGGTTAGCCAAGTTAGATAACGGTATGCCTAAGAATTCTAAAGTAAGTTTATCTAATAAAAGCAATGGATGGATTACTTTATCACCCAGTGAAGCACAAGATGAGCCTATTAATTTATCAAAAATCAAAGCTGAACTCATGAGGCATTGGCCTATGACAAATTTGCTTGATGTTCTTAAAGAAGCAGATTTAAGAATAAATTTCACTGAACATTTTAAAACTGTAGCTGCATATGAAAGATTAGACAGAGATATAATTCAAAAGCGACTTATTCTAACGTTATATGGATTAGGTACAAATACAGGTTTAAAGCGTGTTTCAGCTGGTAGCCATGGAGAAAACTATCAAGACTTACTTTATATTAAACGAAAGTTTATAAACAAAGATAACCTTCATAATGCAATATCAGCTGTAGTTAATGCAATACTTAAAAGCCGTGTTCATGAAGTTTGGGGTGAAGGTACTACAACCTGTGCATCAGATAGCAAAAAGTTTGGAGCCTGGGATCAGAATCTAATGACAGAATGGCATATTAGATATCGTGGGCGTGGTGTAATGATATATTGGCATGTTGAAAAAAATTCCACCTGTATATATTCACAATTAAAGCAATGCTCATCATCAGAAGTATCAGCAATGATAGAATGATTATTAAAACATTGCACTGATATGGAGATAGAAAAGAACTTTGTAGATTCTCATGGCCAAAGTGAAATTGCATTTGCTTTCTGTCACCTATTAGGATTTAACCTTATGCCTAGAATTAAAGCTATTCATTCACAAAAATTATATAGACCGGATACTGGAGTAAGTGATGCATTCCCCAATTTGCAACAGGTATTAACAAGGCCAATAAATTGGGAGCTTATAAGACAGCAATATGATGAAATGGTGAAATATGCAACTGCTTTAAGACTAGGCACAGCAGAAACAGAATCCATATTAAAAAGATTTACTAGAAATAATTTAAAACATCCTACATATCTTGCACTTGCAGAACTTGGCAAAGCAATAAAAACTATATTCCTTTGTGAATACCTTAACTCTGAAGAATTGAGAATGGAAATACATGCCGGTCTTAATGTAGTCGAAAATTGGAATAGTGCTAATTCTTTTATTTTTTATGGTAAGAGTGGCGAAATATCAACTAATAGAATTGAAGATCAAGAACTCTCTGTATTAAGTCTTCACCTATTACAAAATTGCCTGGTATATATAAATACATTAATGATACAGCAGGTTCTTTCAGAAAAAAAATGGTATGATATGATGGCTGTTGAGGATTTCAGGGCATTAACACCTTTAATCTATAATCATGTAAATCCATATGGAAATTTTGATTTAGATATGGCTCAAAGAATTCCTATTGATATGTATATTTCAGGACAAGCATAAATGCTTTTTATAAAATATAAAAGATTACTCTAATCTGTACGTGCTATTAGAGTGGTCTTTTACTTTGCCCCTGGTTACACGGATGCTACCACTACCCCTAATTGGAAATCCTTAATATTACCATTATTCATCTTTAACTTAACTACTCCAAAATCAAATTCTACGATATCACCTGGCGCATATTCTTGGCGTATATAAGCTTCGCGTTTTTTTCTTTCTATGTTGTTTACAGCATTCACTACAGATGGATAGCTAACGCTATATCCTTCTTCAAGCAAAATCTCATACATATCTATTTTTTTCTTCTGTTGTTTAGATAGTCCAGTTAGACGCTTTTGTTTGTTTTCTTTTAAAAATTCCTCGAGTATCTCAACCACCTCATCGGTTAAAACCTTTTTTATTCTTGGGGATGAAATATACTTAGGTTTGGCTGTAATATCATTAATAACATTGATTTTACCTATTTCATCCAAGTCATCATTAACTTCAATCAGCTTATTTTCATAGTCCCTAATATATTTTCTTATGGTTTCTCTGCATATCCCTGTTTCTCTACTTATCTGTCTTTGAGATTTACCTTCTCTAATGTGTTTTAATATAATATCCTGTTTTTGGTTCAAGATTATCACCTCTGCACTTCCTTCTATAAACAATATTATTACCAAATTATTGTTTGTATAAAAGGTTTGGAAAATACTAGTGGACAGGATTTTAATTATTATTTGGTACGTTTATAGTTTATACAATGCACTATTTAGTAATTTATCTAATTAGTCAAAATAATTCTTATGTTTATTTTTTAAATTAATTGAATTTTAAAAGTACCTTGTATATCGAGGTAGCTGTGTTATAATATAAGTAATATTAAACTAAAAGAGGTAATATATGTTATGGACAAAGAAATACTAAAAGGCTCATTAGATGTGATACTATTACAGCTACTAACTGAAGATGAAATGTATGGATATAAAATTGCAAAACGAATAAAAAAAATGGCTAATAATTCTCTAGAAATAGGAGAGGGAACTTTGTATCCAGCACTTAAACGCCTTGAAGAAAAAAAATATTTAGAAGCTTATTGGGATTCAAGTGGATGTGGAAATAATAGAAAATATTACAAAACCACAGAGAATGGAAAGACTGAATTGGGAAAAAAACTAGAGAGTTGGAATACTATTAATGACTTAATTCAAGGACTTATTTTAATTTAACAAACAAGATTTTTAAAATGAGGAGGTTTCACATGAGCAAAATTGATACATATATAAGCAAAGTAATAAATCCATTAGATTTAGATAAGAAAGAAGCTAATGAGTTAAAATTTCAATTTAAAGACCATATAATTTCATTGAAAGATGAATATCTAGAAAAAGGTTACTCTATTGATGAGGCAACTGACTTAGCATTGAAAAATTTTGGAAATGAACATAATATTTCGGAAATGTTTAATAATGAAAAAATAGCATTTTTTGATAATCCTAAAAAAGTGATAGTTTCCATATTCTGTGCATATTTATTTATACTATTTGCATTTTTAAATCGTGTATCAGCCTTTGAATTGCCAAGGTTAAGGTTTAGTATTCTTAATATAATACCATTTGCAACACTAATTCCATTAGTAAAATATTTATTATACAATGGACCAAATGTAAACACACTTATTATACCGTGTGAATGTTTATGGTTTATACCAGTCGGAGTATTAATCCCATTAATAAGTTCTAAAAAAACAAATTCATTTAAAGCTAATCTAAAAATATATATTATAACTGTTTTATCAATACAAATTATTAAGTTTGTAATTGGTATTGGAAGAGGAAACATAGACTATGCGATAATTCATTTATTAGGGTGCCTAATTGGATATGGTTTCTATAAAGTTCTTAAAGTTCTTAAAGTTCTAAAACATTAAAGAAAATAGTAAATGTTAATTAAATTATCAAACAAACATAAAGAAGCTAAGTACCGTTAATAGGGGTATGGCAACGATTCATGAAAGAAATTATCGCATGAGCAAAAAATGTAAATTATATCGTTTATCCATTGAAAAACCTAGATACATTAGTTTATGATTAAGTTTTTTAGTCACCTTGAATACTTATATAGATAGTTTTAAGTAGGATAAGCCTGTAAATCTTATTTATTAAGTCTCTTTTTTAATACAAACTGTCTATATAAAGTATGTTATATAGACAGTTTAGGATATATAGATAACTTAAATGTAAATATTTTGCTCATACGATAGTTTTTTGTACGAATCGTTGCCATACCCCAATATGAAGGACGTGGAAATTGTGAGAAGCACATGTATTTTGGTTTTGATAATAAATTTTGCTTTCGCTGGAGTAGGTATATATGATTATTAAAGCATTAAGAATTTACATTAAAAACTTTTCGTAATGTTAATGGAGAAAAGTTTTTTATTACGAAACATAATGGAAAGGCGGTATTGCTTTTATGAAATTTAAAATGGTTAAGAAGAATATATTTATTTTAATAGGGTCGGAATTCAGTTCAAACGCTATTTTAATTTTAAATAACGATGAAGCTGTGCTGGTTGATGGATTAGCAAGTCATGCAGATGCTATTGAACTTAAAGAAATGATTTCAAAAATTTTCAAGACAAAAGTGAAATATATTATAAGTACACACTATTTCAGTGATCATATGGCAGCTTTTTCACTCTTTCCAGAAAGTAAGATAATAGCCCATAAAGATTATTTACATACGTTTACTTCTGAACTTTATAGAAGTCAAGAAGAAAAAGAACGTTTTGTAAAACCAGGTATAGTTTTTGATAGTTGTTTACAACTTGAATGGGGAATGTATATACTTAATATTTTCCATAATCCAGGCCATACACTAAGCACAATAGCTGTAGATATAGAAGCTGCTGATTTAATTATTACTGGTGATCATGTCTTTTGTAATGTTGCCTATTTGTGCTATTCTACGCCAGAGATGATAAGAGAAGCATTAAATAAAATTCGTATGACAAATCGAAGCATTGTTATAACAGGTCATAATGGTATAGCATCCATGGATAAGATAAATGATGGTTTAGAATACTTGATGAGATTGGAAAGGTACGTAAAGGAGTCTCGCGCCCAAAATTCTAAGGAATCAATTTTAAATATTAAGATTGAAGACTGTGTTAAACCTAAAGTTAGTATTACTGAGCCAGAAAGGATTTTCCACCAACGCAATCTTCAATTTATTATTGATAAAGAATTATTTTCTAATTAACTTCATAATATTCGAAAAAGGCGAAGTACCAGGACAATACGCCTTTTTTGCCATTTATTGCGTCTATTATTATCTAAATTGCTTTTTTTTTATTGGCAAATATAAATACATGCCACTGCGTGGTCTTTGCTACTACGTTTTTCCCCCATGAGCGACCTACTTTTTTAATAATTTTAAATCATTAATTAAACATAAAAACTATCAAGTACAACGTAATGATATTATTATGATAAAGTATATGTAAACCGTTCATATATAAGGTCAACACGTACGTTGTATACGGCAAAGTAGTTTACAAATAGCAAAATAATTATTATATCTACTTATGCCAAAGTACACTTCCTTCAGTAGCCTTTAAGCTTTTTTATATCACTAGAATTATATTCGGATAAAGTTTTATTCTCACAAAAATCTAGTATGTAGTTATTTTGCTCTAAATTCAATGTATAACCGATTTTTTTAAAATCACCTGTAATTGTATTCTTTACAACTTGAAGCTCATCACAGATCTTTGTGAGTGGTTTTAGATATAACATAGCGTTGATGTACAACACTTGCTTTTCTATTTCTAATTTATTAAACTCCTCTTTTAACACATTGGCACTTCCTTACATGATAACTTTAATATGTTTATATTATCATATATTTGAATTAAAGGAATCATTCATTAATATCGTAATGGGTATACCAAATCAAACTTATAAAACCTGATTTAAGGAAAAAGGTAATGTTGGATAATACTTAACTTAATAAATTCTATCTGTCTAAAACCTAAATTTGACGCAATAAAGAAAAAAATAAAAAGACGTATTGGCTTGGTAATCCACCTAATCAGCGGTGCTACATCATTTTTTATTTGGAAGTGAATTAGACCAATTATGAAGTAACTTAACAGACATTTCTTTAGTTATGTTATAACAAGTGCCATTTATATTTACATTATCTGAATCGCCAGTTATTCTAAGAATTTCTTTGTCTCCTGCAAAAAATTCATAATAGTAACTAATGCCCGTTACTGTTAATCGATTAAACGATTTGCTATAATTTCTATTGTTTAGCAAATTAATGAGTTCTTTGATCTTATCTTTATTGGTAGTAGAGAAATATTGTCCAGTATTTTCATTTCTCGTTAAAATTCTTGTTATATTTGTTTCATTAGTCCCCAACATATCATTAAAATTCTTTGTATGGGACTGAAATAATGAGGATAGTGAGAATAGATTAACGAAAATAAATAATAGAATTAGCAATATTATTTTTAGTTGTTTGTTTTTCATATTAGGATACCTCTCATCTACATCTGTATTGAATTACCATATAATATTATCATATTATTCCATACTTTGGAATAATATTTTTACAGTCATTGATTACAAATTGTTTACATACCGACTAAACTATAAAAAATCAAGATAATAGAATGTTTATGATGTGTGTTTGACAAACATTATGAATAACAATTGCCATAAAAGCAAGTAAAAGTCTTATATATAAGGCTTCATGTGTATTTTATCTTATACATTGAACTAGTACCATAAAGGGTATATTAGAATTATGTTGGTACTATATTCATTAGCGTGTGTTTTGTCGGAAATGTTGGTAAGACCACTTATATGGGGCTTAGCTTCAATAGGACTCTCAGTCTTTTAGCAACCCACCTACTTCAGTAGGTGGGAGTTGAGTTTAAAATGAAATTGCAATAAGTACTATGATTATTAAAAGGAGAGGCACAAATATTATTGTTCCTATTAGTTTACCTGTTTTACTACCGAAATTAATAGTAGTTCCTATACCCGTCCTCTTCTTAACAAAGGTAGAGGTGTTCTCAGGATTGTAGTAGAAAACATTTAATTTCCAATGATTTGAAACATTATCTTTATTCATATACAATATACCTCCATTATTTCAAAATAATTTAATTAAACTAAAAATTTGCAATAATCAACTTATACAGAATATTAATGATGATTTCAAATATTTAGTATAAGCATGTACAAAATGATTATTATGACTTTATATATTATAGTTTGGAAATTATAAATACCTCATAATCCAAGAAAAATCCCACTAACGTTCATTTAAATTAAATTTATACCAACATTATATTTTCATATAATGTTATTTTTTCTTCTGTCATTTACATGTGCCCCCATCGAAGTGTTTTTGTTATCTCTCTAATGGTAACTTTTTTTACAAATGAGGGCTTTATTTTTATAGAATTTTCTTAGCTTGATGGCTATGTGGTACTACCACAATCCGAAGATTTATTATTACTATATATAACGATTATAATGATAATTATAGTTATAATAGCTGGATTAATACATAGGGAAACAATTAATGAAATCATACCTATTGTTATAGATAAGAGTATCATAACAATCCCGCCTATAGTTAATAATCTTCCACCAAAACGTTGTGTTTTAAACCAAATATCATCATCTGATAATGATGCCTTGGTTCTGAAACCTGAAATGTTATTCTTTAGAAATTTTGATAGATAATTTCCAAATGTAATGAATAGTATACCAGATCCTATATTGATTATCATAAGTAAATATAACATATTGAAATTAGTTATATTAGCAGCAGTAAATAAATAGTAGGTGATTAAAATAGTAAATACAATTACTAATAAAATCGTAATAAAATCTAGTATAAATCTTGTGATTTTTATATTAGGATTATCTGATTTTTCAAATGATCTTACCAAAATCCATGTTGATAATCTTATAATAATAAGAATAATCAGTGGAAATGTACAGAATAACATAACTTCAATATTATTTTTTTCGATAAAGCGTGTAGCTATACCATTAATATCATAATGTATAGCTATTTCTTTAGGCATATAATCGTAAACATAAAAATAAATAACAAATGGAATAATTGATATAAAAAGTGATACTACTGTTATTAAGCTAATTTTCTTTTTCATGGTTACCCTCCTTAAAAGATAAAATCCATTTTAATACATCATCAAATACTGTTGTATTTAGCTGGTAATAAATGTACTTTCCTTCACGCTCAATACGAACCAAATCAGCGCTTTTTAATATAGAAAGATGATATGAGACTGTTGCTGGGGTCATAGCAAAATTAGAACAAATGTCTCCTGCAGTCATTTTACCGTTTTTTAACATATCTAATATTTTTCTTCTGTTTTCATCCAATATAGCCTTAAATGTTTGATTTATTTCCAAAATACAAATTCCTCCTTATACATTACAATTAGAAACTCATCTAATTGTAATGTATAGCTATTTTAAATATTTGTCAATATCCAAAGTGAATAAAGTTTATAATATGGTCTATGTAGTAATAAAGCAAAAACAGCAATAGAAAATATACAAATTCCCTGTTGCCGTTATTATTAATCTTCCTCTTATAGTACTTATTTTAAAATATTATTAGCTTAACGTGGAAAAAAGTCTTGATTCATTGACATTTATATCCTTAGCGTGGGTTTTGTCGGATTAACTATACTATAAAAATATGTAGTATTCATAGTAAACTAAGTAGTTACATACTTAGCTATTTGACCTTAATAACTCTTTTGCTGAATTATAAATTTTGTCAAGGTCGTGCTTTTAAACGTTCATTTTAATCTTGATTAAATTTATAATTCATAATGTTTGTCAATACACACCACAAATCTTTTTTATCACCATTGTTATACATTTATGTTACAATTTAATTGTGATATAGAAGATGATTTAAGATACATCAGGTACAGCCGACATACATTCAAAAATGAGCCACATCGTGGATAATATTCCCACAGTGTGTTTTTTTAAGCGTTTTATTGGAAAACTATAATGTATTTCATCAAGTATACCCCCAATATTAATAAATTAGAAATAATTGTAACCTTTCTATTGTTATTTCAGTCTAATTAGTATAAGCCAAATATTAAACACACTAGAGGTGATGAAATGGATGACATCGAAGTTCTTGTAAAAAAAGCTAAAAAGGGAGATGATAAGGCTTTTACTAAGCTGATTGATATTGATAAGGATAAACTTTACAAAATAGCTTATATTTATGTCAAGAATGAACAGAATGCTCTAGATATTTTAAGTGATACGATCTATAAGTCCTATGTGAACATAAATAAACTTAAAAATCCTAGATTTTTTAATACTTGGATAGTCAGGATACTTATAAATATTGCTTCAGAACAATCGAAAAAAAATAAAAAAACAATATATATTGATGACTATGCGCAAATAAAATCTGAATTAATAGATAAGATGTGTGAATCAGATTTTGATATACCAGCTAATATTGATTTATATAACGCTATAGATAAACTTGATACAAAATATAAAGATATAGTGATTCTCAAATATTTTCAGGATATGACTATTTCTCAAATTTCAAAGACATTAAATCATCCAGAAGGAACGATAAAAGCCTATTTATTTAGGGCACTTAAAAAATTAAAAATTGAATTAGAGGAGGACTTTATTTAAATGAGTAATAATTTTAAAGAAATTTTTGACAACATACCTGTTTCTGATAAATTGGATAATGTTATTAAAGATAGCATAGTTAATGCTAAAATGGAAAAGAAAAAAGGTTTCATAAAAAGAGTTTCACTTAATATTATCACAATAGTTGCCTCAATAATGATATTTTTCACAGTTGGTATTAATTGCAGTTTATCATTTGCAAGTACAATTAATAATGTACCTATAATTTCATCTATAGCACAAGCATTGCAATTCCATTATGATAAAAATATAGTCAGTGCTGTAAATCAAAGTGATTCTCAAAAAGTAAACCAAACAGTTTCAAATAATAATGTAAGTTTAACTATTAATAGTATTGTTGGAGATAATAAGGACAAATTTATATTGTACACGTTAAAAAGTAGCGATAAAAAAATTGAAAACTTACTATTAGACAATTTTACAATAACTAGTGATAATAATGTTATTGTAGATAGCAATGTATTTAGATCACAGATACTACCAGCTACTCTAGTCAATCAACAAGGTGACTTCTTGGCACTGAACAGTTCAAAGGATTATAAAGTTATGGTTTCATCTTTGGGAGATTCAATGAAAAATTATGCTGAAAACGGTGAAACTTATGGTTCTATAGAAATAATAGCTCTGGATAACAATCCAATACCTGATAATTTGAATTTAAAAGTTTCAAGTTTTACAGAATCATATAATATGAGCTATTCTCAAAAAAAATACAATGATTTTATATCTAAATTTAATAGAAAACCAACAGATATTAACGGTAATTGGGTTTTAAACCTAAATGCTACCGCAAATGCTGGAAAGCTAGAAGAATATAATAATATTAAATTTTCTGCAAATAATACAGATTTTCAAATAAACTATTTGAAAATTTATCCAACCCATATAGAGACAAATATTACATTAGGAATAAATAAAATCAATAATGAACAGAGTTGGTCAATTGGTACAAATGCTACCACATACAAAGACAATTATAGTAAGTTGCCTTATTTAATTGATGAAAATGGAAACAAGTATATGGTTTCTCCTAGTTCATTTGTATATGATTATGCAAATAAATCAATAGATGTAACATTTCAAAGTTCTTATTATATACATCCAAAACATTTGTATTTAATAATAAGTCAAATTAATTATTCACCAGGACCACCATCTACAGATATTACTCCTGTTAAAATACAAATAAAATAATAAAAAATAGATAGCAGATTATTTAATCTGCTATCTATTTTTTATCTAATTTATATACTGGTGAGGGTTATCGCCATTGGATAAAGCATATATAGCAGTCCAGGTTTGATAACCAGCAATTCCATCAAGCGACATACTTGAACAGCTAAAACCGTTTTTCACATATATTTGAAATTTATCCACGGCACTAGCAGTGTCTTTACCATAAACTCCATCAACTTTAAGACTACCGATATTAGAGTTAGGGTATTGACTAGAAATAGCATCTAAATCACTTTGTAATGCCGAAACCCATTGATGTGCTGGATCAGCACTATCAGAACACCCTTGTTCGAGGTATTCAGCTTGACCCAAAGGAGTATTTATTATGGAATAAGGCATAGTATATGATAGTCCTACATTAGATTGTACTTTTTCATTAATTGAGTTATTCGGTATTGTTATTGTACCAGGACTAACTATATGACTAAATGTAAGTTTAAGAGGTGCTATATGTCCATTAGCAGCAACATAAGTTTTAGCTCTATAACTCGTTTCTGATTTATTGGATAAAGAATTACTAGAAACACTTGTAGCAAGAGCTAATTTGTTAGGGTTAGGTGAAGCTTGTACATATGTACCTATTAAAGAAGTCGGTAATAATGTAATAGAAAGAGTAATTAGTAATCTAGAAATTTTCTTAGAATTCATAAAAGTTCACTCCTTATAAAATAATATTTATATAATATAATTCCAAATATAACATTTACATAATTATTATGTGGAATTATAATATCACATTGAGCCAACATACATGTAAAAAACAGTCCCCATCAAGGAATAAAATTATATAAGTACGCTAAATATTTAGTTTAAGTTCACTTTTTGAAAATTTTCCTAATAATCATAAATTTTCATATATTTACTTTAATATCTATATTGTATGCTTTTTATTATATCAACTATAAATGAGCGAAAATGCTTGAATAATTTTCCAATGTTAAAAAAAGAAAAACATCTATGTAATCTCCTGTTATAATTAAGTTACAACACAAAAACATAACTAAGGAGATAAACATAAATGTTTAACAACTCAATTGTAACAAAATCATCACCAATATACAAATTCTTAATCGAATTAAGGATAACTTTATATCTTACAACACCTCAACTTCACCATCTAATTCTATTTATAAATTCTATGGTGACCAAAGGCTATTGTGGAAAAATAACTGACGTTTCTGACTTTATGCCGGTTAGGCATAGGACGAATATCGGAAAGTTCTTATCTGATAGCCCATGGAATGAGGATTCTGTTGAAAGAGCCCTTAAAAAACGTGTAATTGCGAGAATATGGGAAACGTCTAGATTAACTAAAAAACCTATCTATGTTGTGATAGATGATACTATTTCAGAGAAGACAGTGCCCTCGTCAAAGGCTAAGAAACCTACTGAAAAATGTAGATTCCATCATTCTCATTTAAAAGGTAAAGTAGTTTATGGTCATCAAATAGTTACCGTAATGTTATTGTGTGATACTCTTGTTTTACCATATACTATGACAATCTACGATAAAGAAAATATGAGTAAAATCCAAATGGCAATTGAGTTTATAAAATCCTTACCAATCCCAGTAAACAAAGGTTATGTTTTATGTGATAGTTGGTACAGCAACAAAAAATTATTTGATGTTTCAAAAGATTCAGGCTACGCCTATATTGGAGGCTTAAGAACAAATAGAGTAATATATCCTAAAGGTCATGAAAAACTTGGAATTAAGCTTAACCATATGTGTGAGATATTAACTAAAGATGATGTCGACCTCGTCAAATTTGCTGATGATGATAACTTATGTATACTGCGAATTAGAAGTAAGTAATGGTAAACTGTTATGAGTCATTCAAAATTACAGGGGTTTAGCCAAGAAACACGACAGTGTGCAGAAAAATAATTATCACCATGAAGACAAGCATCATGGTGATAATTATTTTTACTGTTTTAGTAAGGATGAGGTATCTTTTTTCTCATTTTAAGTTTAGGTGCGATAGCTTTCAGCGCACAAGCAACAGTTATTCCATCTACTTCACCAAGCACACTAACTAATTTTTCAGTATTCCAAAAAAGATCTGATGGGTGTACAATATGACATCCTGCTCCAAAATCAGGGATACAAGCAAAATATCCAAGGCGTGATTCTCCGAATATAACCATTATCCCCGATCTACTTTCTATTCTCATCTCATAATGACTTCCATGATTTATTAAGTTAACAATCAAACCAGACCACTCTTCTATGCCATTATCAGTTTTCATGCTACATTCAAAATTCATTTCTATTCAGCCTCCTACGAAATTTGATAATTAAGTTTTTCATGTACTTTTTTTAAAGTTTCTTCTGAAATTATTGTTTCTCTAATTTTAAAAGTGGACAGTAATCCACCATAACAGAGTTGATTTATACGTCTTGGTACACCAGAAGTTACACTATGGATAAAATTGAAACATTTCTCATCAATTATTGGGACTTTCGCCCCAGCAAGAGTTAGCTGGTTGTTTATATATTCTTTTGTTTCGTTCAAACTTAATCCCGCACAATCGAGGAAAAGAAATATTCTCTGTTTTAAAGGTTGATTAACACCAATATTTAGTTGATTTCTTAAAGAGGGCATACCTGATAAAATAAGAGAAAAATTGTTCCCCTCATCATAAAAACTTCTTAATTCATCAAAAATTGGCATAGAAAGTGTGTGTGCTTCATCGATTATAATAGTATTGAATTTGCCCAGCGCATTTTGTTCGTCAAAGAAATTTATAAGTTGAAGTTTTATATCATCAGCATTATATGGCGGATTTAAACCAACCTTTATTGCAAGAGTTTTATACAGTGCTTTTTTATTTGGATTAGATAATTCTATGCCTGCAACTCTGAACTGTGATGGATCTAAACCATTTACTGCATAAAATATAAGTGAGCTCTTTCCTGTTCCAGCTGCACCAGTAATACATACAATTTGCCTTGACATAAAAGCTGAAGACAAAAGGTCTATATTATCATTGAACCGTTCGTATTTAAAATATGATTTTGAACGTTCTAAAAAAGGAATATAGCTTAATTTGAAATTTTGACATATAGAACTATTTATTGCACTCATATTTAGCGCCTCCGGCTTCAGTTATAGAATTGATTTGTTGTTCATATTGCTTTTTTATCTCGGAGAGATAGTATAGGAAATTGCGATTAAAGTCTGGGGATTTCTCTTTAATATCATCAAGTATTGATATTAAAATATCCTTGTTAAATTCTTTGAATGTTTTCCAAAGATCATAAAGTTTGCTTTTTTCCGTAAATGTTATATTGTCTATTGAAAGTTTATCAACAACTATGGAAATAAACTCACCTTTATCAATTACAATTTCTTTATCTTTTGGCGCTCTAAATATTCCTGTATCTTTATTTTTAGGAGCTTTTCCTTGGCTTATATGCGAAGCATCTTGGGTATTATATTTAGAGATGTGCTGTGCAACCTGACTTTTAAGATATTCTTGATAGTTACTTTTTATATTCTCAAGATATTCTTTAGCTATATCTGATTCCACTTGTGGATCTTCTTCTAAAGGTCTGACACTTTTATGTTTTGTATTATTGAGGTCAATTATTTTAGCAACGCCATAATACTTGTCATTATAATAGGTATGAAGAATTTCAAGATGGAATGGATTATATCGTATTTCGATTTTCTTCATAACTAAGGATGCGTCGGCTTCATAGGTATTACCATTAAAGGATATTACACCATATTTAGATACACTTCTTTCAGAACAATGCATGAAAATTTCATTAAGTTGAACAGGCGATAAGTATCTCAATTTGGTACCTTCAGTCAAAGATTTATTCCATTTTTCAATAGGTGTCATCCCAATACCGTTATGAAGCTTTTCGTGATACTCATATTTAAGCCACGCTTGTAGCATGTCATTTAATTCTATTATATTTGAAATTTTATTTTTTCTAATCTCAGACATAAAAGAACTTTGAACATATCTCCAATATTTTTCTATTTTCCCTTTCCCAGATGGATGGTATGGAGTTGCATATTTTAAAGTTATACCTAGCTTTGCACATATTATTTTAAATTGTGCTGAGATATATACTTTTCCATTATCGACATACAAACTTTTTGGAGAACCAAATTTAATAACGGCCTTTTGGAGACAATCTTCAAGTCTTGTTAGCGTAGCGTCAAAATAGAATTGACAGTGTAATATACGCCTACTGTGATCATCAATAAAGCCTATGAGATAAACTAGCCGGCTTTCGCCGTTCTTATCCGTTAAATAGCAGGCTTCCATAATATCACTTTGCCACATTTTATTGATACACTCTTTTTCATGTTTTATATATACTCTATGATCCTTAGTGAGATTTTTTCTGGTATAACCATAATTGTTTAATAGTCTATTTACTGTACGGAGTTTCAAAAAGCCTTTTTCAATTTTCTTAGCAAGTTCCAGCATTACAATAATTTTTAATGCAGACCTTGTTGGAAGTTCTTCTTTAAGTTTCATTATTTCATCAATAAGCTCCTGTGGTATAGCTGGATGTGTACCTTTACTTGATTTAATTTTAGGTTTTAATCCATCGAATCCAAATTTTTTGTAGGATGAGTAAAATTTGTATAGAGTTCTGTATGAGTAAGTTATTATTTTTTTGTTTACTACATCATTAAAC
This sequence comes from uncultured Clostridiaceae bacterium, assembly GCA_963725425.1. GTDB lineage: Bacteria > Bacillota > Clostridia > Clostridiales > Clostridiaceae > Clostridium_I. Next base: position 357,043 of record CAVRYJ010000006.1, on the reverse strand, counting down.
TGTTGATGCGAAAGTTTTTTAGCTGTTTTGTCTACAAAACCTTTGTTTGCTTCAAGCATGGGTGTAATTACTTGTAACTTAAAAAAAGCAATTGCATCCTCGTCTTTAATATTTCCAACCATTATAAAAAGCACCTCCTATTAACTTTGATGCATCAATCATAAAATATGGGAGCTTGTCCTGTAAATTCAGAATTTCTTGCTTTTTTTAGGAATATCAAACTAAGAAACAGTTGGATAATATTTGATAAAATTAGAATGACAAAGGAAGGAAAAAAATAAAACGAATATTGTATGATAAATTCGAATTATGGGTAATTCGCACTAAAATAAAAAAGTGGACAATATATATCTCGTGGAAATTATCGTAAAAATTTGAAAATTAGGTTTAGTGAAGATAGACTCGCATCTAGGAGCACTCCGTACTCAAAACAAATTGAAGCTGTCTTAATTAGTAGATAGATTTGTTTAAACTTTAGTTTTATTTTTAAATAATCTGAAAAGCTAATAACTTCAATATTATTATTTAGGATTTCTGTGAACCTACTGTTCAGTAAAGCCGATAGGCTCCTACTCATGCAACTTCTTTCTACATTAGAACAAGAACGTATTAGAATATCTTCACAATCAATAGTATCTGCTGAGTCATCTGCGTATTGAAAAACATACTCACCTTCTTTCACGTTATTACTGATAAATTCAATTAGTCCGGTATCAACTTTGTTATATTTAATAATATTTGAAGGAAATAAGCTGATATAAAACCTTTCTCCATTGCTTTTTCTCCAAAGCATTGTCTGGATTTTTATTTTCTTGTATCTTATGACACCGTCCAACAGAAAGAATAATCCTCTTTTAAAAGTACCATTCTTCTTCAATTTATCTGACTTAGGAATACCAAGGTTCTTCCGAACAAAAACCTTATCAACATAATTACAATAATCATTAATATTGGTATTGATTTCCTTATTGATTTGTATTATGATGTTTATAGGTTTTTTACACGTACTTAAAGCCTAGACAAAAAGCACAAATGGTATACACTACCAAATGTGCTTTTTGCTTTTTTTATTCCTGTGATTTTTAATGACTAAAAATCAGTATTTACTGAAATCATTCTTGACCTATAACAGTAAACTAAATTTCAGTACTGGAATTAGAACTGCAAGAAACCAAGTCAAAAAAGAACGAATATCTTGGGTCTTTAATCAAGCTAACCAAGGAATATCTATTGATGCTATTTTAAAAACATTAAAAGTAGCTTAGGATAGTTGATTTAAATTTGCATGGTAAAATATGTTACCAAATTCGCTCATTTATAGTATCAAGTCAACAATACTATACACAAATGTTTCAAAAATATGTTTCGTGCTAATGTACATATTTATCTATTCGTTTTATTCAGAGAAATATCGATACATCCAATATTTCTCTGAATCTACAAAGCCCACCCTAAGAAAATAATACATAACATTTATTTTGACCAGTTATGTAAAATACCGTCACTGATTTCAGGTTATAATTGACCTTCTCAGTTGATTACTTGTTTTTTTAACCATGATAAAATGCTTCAAATTTAAAGAAATCAAACTTTCATTTTCTTTAGATTGCTTTAGTTTACTATAAAATACCATTAATTGGATTGACATGGCTTTTTTCGTAAATGTCAGGCTATATGGTTATTTTAACTATTTACAATTAGTATTCAATTTTTACACATCGTTTTCATAAATAAAGATTAGTATATAAATATAGCATTACCTATACGTATAACGGGTGACAGACGAATTACGTATAGTCATGACCACCCGTTAAACGGGTGGCATGCACTAGCCCTATAAGGGCCTGATACTGGCTGTGTCTCAAGACACGTTGAATAAGTTCGCCAACCGCATAATTTTTACAGACTACCCCTAAAGGGGTTATTTCTTTTTGCCTATATTTACAGGCTCACCCGTGAACGGGTCAATAAACTCTTTCATACTTATTTGATCACTTGCTATATCTTCTTGTAATTGATTTTTTATATACTCTTGTATCGCCTTTTTATTTCTTCCAACTGTGTCGGATAAGTCCGAACCCTTTCGAGTTCTTTCTCTCCTAAGAACCGTGCTTGAAGGTTTCCCTTCACACGGCTCACGCATCCTAAACTTTCAAATCTTTCATTTTTGTTAGTCTAAACTTGAAAGCGGCTGTTCCCTTATATGCCATTCTTTTTGCGGCTCTTCTTCGTTCTCTCTTTATCAAGAAATATTCTTTTTCTGTGTACGGGTTCATGTCGAGTTTAATTCTTTCGTGCCTAACAATTGGTATGTCAGATGGTAGGATTAAAGTTGCTTTTTTTCCATCCGAGAAAATCCAGTCCCTTGAACCTTTACTTTTCCAGTATCTCTCTTTTAGCCATTTTGCTCCCTTGTTTGGATGTCTTCTTTTTGCCCATTTCCAAACCATAGTGAATATACGACAATTCAAAATTTCAAATGTCTGCTTTGCACAAACTGGCTGATGATAATTACACCAACCTTTCAAAACTTGATTCAATTTGTAAATTAGGAATTCTTGCTTTACTGTCTTATTCGCATGTATAATTTCACTTATCTTCTTTGTGACTTTATTCAGAGATTTTACAGATGGCTTGATTATCAACTTACTACTGTACTTTCTAAAGTTCCACCCAAGAAAATCAAATCCATCATTTATATTAGTTATGACTGTCTTTTCCTTGGATAGTTCAAGTCCTCTTTTTTTCAAAAATTCACTAATTATGACCACAATTTGCTCAAGAACATCTTTGTTATTTGCTGTTACTACAAAATCATCTGCATATCTTACGATATTCAGCTGATTTGGATTGTTTCTATTGTGGTAACTGACTTTTCCCTTCTTTGTCAAGAAATAATTCCTGGCTATTTCATATTCAAGTCCATCTAGTGTCAAATTTGCAAGAGTTGGACTAATTGTTCCACCTTGAATTGCTCCCTTTGTAGTTGGGAAAAGTTGTTTTCTATAAACAAAACCAGCCTTAAGAAACTTATTGAGTATCATCTTATTAATTGGAATATTATCCAACATCCATTGATGGTTTATATTATCAAAACAACCCTTGATGTCTCCCTCTAGAATCCACTGACCACTCCTTCTTGATGATAGCATTGTAAAAATTTGCTCCATTGCATCCGCACAGCTCCTATATTTTCTAAAACCAAAGCTACGCTTATCACCAATAGTCTCTGCTATTGGTTGCAGAGCATACAAAAATAGTGTCTGCATTGCTCTATCATTCATAGTAGGAATACTCAGTGGTCTCAGTTTTCCATTTTCCTTCTTGATATGAACCCGCCTTGTCGGCATTGGCTTATAGCCTTTTTTTACCTTCAAGTCGATAACCGCCTGATATTTTTGCTTATTTGTTGTCCAAAGTACCTTATCCACTCCAGCGGTTTTCCCACCTTTGTTTCTAGTCACTTTTTTCACCGACAAAGCTTTTGCATAAAAGGAATGTGTTATGAGATGCTGAAGCCTTTTTACAAGATTCCATTTTCTCATTTCTACTGCCTTTACTATCCGGAGTTGAAGTCTATTAACATATTCTTCAGCTATTTTCCAGTCGATTGACTGCCATTTCATCTCATCAGAACTGTTTGAACGATTCTCACATTTCGTGCAATTGAATCCTTGTTCATCCATAGTAATTCATCCCTTTCCTGTAATAGAATACGTGCCGAAGTCAGCTATCTTTCAATTGGAACAAATCTTGAATTCCTATACTCTATATTACATAGAGCCCTTCGCTTTTTCGGCATCCTTTACCCTCTAGTCATTGTACATTTCTCACGATTTGCCTACCATTTTACAGGAGACCATAGGGCTTAACCTTGTCTAGCTATCTGAATAGTTATGATTCACTTAGGATGTACCAATAAACCGATAGGATCGAGCTTTACCTCTGTCATCTTATTACCGTACGTGAACAATTACGGTAATCATCCTATATTCCCTTTTGGGTAAGGCGTATCATCTACCTTTCACCTTTTCTACTTGACGATTCTACAATACTTCACTTGCGTTATCCATATGAATCTTTTCCTAGTTGCAGTAATGGTTGTAGATACCATACTTGCCCCGTTGTCCCAGTTTGCTTAGAACCTCCAAATTACTTTGAACGCACCAACTGGTAGGAATACCCGAAGATGATCGGGAAATACTTTTAGCATAATTCAGACAACCCCTCTAAGGTCGCACATCCACATAATAACCTCTACACCAAAATTGTCTATTTCCATACTTATACTTCAAGTTTGCATGTCTATCAAATATCATTAGCGAACTCTTACCTTTCAGATATCCCATAAATTGTGCAACACTTAACTTCGGTGGTATACTCACTAGCATATGTATGTGATCTGGACATGCATTTGCTTCTATTATTTCTACGCCTTTATACTCACATAATTTCCTTAGTATTTGCCCTATATCAACCTTTATTTTCCCATATATTATCTGCCTTCGATACTTGGGTGCAAACACAATATGGTATTTGCAATTCCATTTACTGCGTGCTAAACTCTGAATGTCCATTTGGATAACCTCCTTTGCCTTTAAAATTGGTTGGCGAACCTAATTTTATATTAGCAAAGGGGGTTCTTTTTTTCCACTCATAGCTATAAGCTTTTTAGAACCACAGGTAAAACCTGTGGTATTCAAAACACAAAAAAATGAGCCACATCACGTATGATGTAGCTCATTTTTATTTGTTTTGTTTATTAATTCCTAATAAATTGCTTTATTCTTTTCGTCTGCTAATAACCCTTTTAACTCTTCATTCTCTTTCCTCCATTATTTGGCTTAATAGTCTTACTGAATCATCTTCAGGTATCAAAGTTCCCGTCTCCACAGGAACTTTGATAAACCTTATAATTATTTAATATCAATTTTTTTTCTTTGAATTCCTTTTTCCTTTTTTGGAAGAGTTACTTTAAGAACACCATCTGTAAATGAAGCATCAACAGTATTTTCATCAATATTATCTATATAAAAACTTCTCTTAAATTCTCCGTAAGTTCTCTCACGTCTTACAAAATCATCATCTTTATTTTCAACTGTTTCATCTCTCTTTGCAGAAATAGTCAAATAATTATTGTCGTATTCTAGTGAAATATCTTCCTTTTTAATTCCAGGTAAATCAGCGTCTATTGTATAATTGTTTTCATCTTCCTTAAGATCTACTTTAAAGCTGTTGCTACCTGCAAGCATTGGTGAAAAAAAATCATCTCTTAAAAAATCGCTAAAGAAATCATCTAAACCAAATCCTTTTTTTGTCATAACATTGTTTTTTCTAAATGGAACGATATCAAACATAAGAAAACCTCCTTAATATGTTTATATTTTAAATTTGTTAAGGAAAGTTTTCATTGGCTTTCCTTAACTACATTTGAATTATATAACCAAGGACAAAGAAAGTCAAAATCTATAAAACGGAGATTTTAAAAGAAAATCAGAGAAATAATTATATATGTTAATATAAATTTTCTCTTTAATTTATTTGTGAAATATATGGATTATTTTAGGACTATATAGAGATACTCAAGTTAATATAAAATAAATATTCATAAAATTGAAAGAAAGGTAAGGCACTAACAAAGAAATAACTAGTCCAAATTTTCAAAAAAACATAAAACCGTAACTTTATAAAAGGAGGGAAGAGTGAAAAATAAAGTGGAATTTGAGGCGACCTTAATTAAAGGTTCGTAAGAACCTTTTTTTTGAAGTATTAACAAGTTAGTATTAGTTATCGTTGCATTTAACTAATAAAGAAGTATCATAACCTTGAGATTCAAGGTAAGCAAAAACATTAGTATCATTTAAAGTTACTTTTGGCCGATTGAAATTTGGATTCATTAATTCAATATAATCTCTTGGATTAAAGGATTGTTTCTCACAAATTATGTGGTAAATAGATACCATCATCATTCTGGCAATAGCAATAATTGCTTTTTTGTGTCCACGGCGCTTTTTAATTCGTCCATATTTTATTGAAAAATAAGGTTGTTTTTTGCTCTTAATTGCAGCAAGCGCACATTGAACCATCATTGGTTTTAAATAAGCACCTGCTTTTGCTATTCGGACAGATTTTTTCTTGCCAGCGGATTCATTATTACTAGGTGAAAGTCCACACCAAGAACAAAGATGTTTTGCATCATCAAAGATGTTCATGTTCACACCGATTTCTGCAAGAATAATTGTGGCACTAAGTTCTGTTATACCAGGGATTGAGGAAATATATTCCACAAATTTATAGTATGGTTTGATACGAACATAAAGTTCCACTTCGGTTTGTGTAATCATATTATCTAGATATTCTAGATGTTTTCTGGCCAAATCTAACTTTTTAGCTTGGTCGCTTTCAATATTGTAGCCTTTAATAGCTTCAATGATTTCATCAGATTTAGCAGTAGCTCTTTTTTTAATAAGCTTACGCAAAGCTTTGTCGTCAATAGTCGTAGACGTATTAGTAAGAAGATACGTCATGATTTCAGTAGCGGTTTTGCCAAAGGGATCAGACAGAACATTGGCAATTCCAATATTTGAAACAGTCATACAGTTTTGGATGCGGTTCTTTTCAGATGACTTCATACAAACCAATTTGAAACGATAACGAGCTAATTCCCGAAGTTGACGAAAGTCTTTTGGTGGAATGAAGGAGCTTCTTACCAAATCAAACTTATAGAGATCAGCAATCCATTTAGAATCTTTTTTATCTGTTTTCTTACCTTTAATGGCTTTGACATATTTAGGGTGTGTAAGACATACATCAATATCCCTTTCAAGGTAATTAAAAATAGGAATCCAGTACTTACCAGTGGACTCCATACAGACATGTTTGCAGTCATTTTCAATTAGCCAATTGTGAAACTTTTGAATATCAGAGTTGATTGTAGAAAAAGATTTTTGATTATACTTAGATATTCCAGTTTTATCAGTAGTAACGATGGTTGCAACGATAACATTTTTGTGGACGTCAAGCCCGCAACAGATGGGGTAAGTAAGCCTCATCATAAGTATCACCACCTAGAATAAAAAAGGGATAGCAACATTGACTGTCATCCAACGACTAAATAAACATGGCTTATTACCAATGATAAGAGTCCGGGCTCAATGTCCCACTTGTTTGTACTTGAAAGGATGACGGCACATATAATTATGCGGGGTCGAAATAAATTCGCCACTCCTCCTCCCGTGCTCTGTAGTGTATTGCTATCCCATAAAAAAATATTATATCAAAGTGAGGATAGGTGCAATGATTTTTTATAACTTGTTTGTGCCTGAGCGAAGCGAAAGGAATGATAAAAATTATGAAAAAACAATTTCTAGAAAAAAGGTTTTTGATTTCAATTATTGGGGTAGTCCCAGCCAACGTGTAACCAGGGGCAAGGTAGATTATTAATGTGCATTTTAGTGATTCTGAATGTTACACAAACCATTTGTGTAACATTCACTTTCCTTATTTAGCAACGATTTTCAGTGCTTTACATGAAAGGGCTAATTTGAATGTTACTTAATGATGATAATTGATAGTATTATGTAACATATTTTCTACTTTGCCCCTGGTTATACGGATGCTGGTATTAGCCCTACATACATGGGGTGTAGTCAATCAAGTCCATAAAGGTCATGCTAATCCAAGTAATTATAGCCTAAAATCAGTAACGGTACTTCACAAAATTGATCAAAATAATAAAAAGTAACAATTTTATAATCACAGAGTTACAATTATAGTGAAAATCTCTTTTTATATATTAGATTGTAAAGGGAGGAATATTATGGACAATTTAAACCATATGGTAAAAAAGGCACAGGAAGGTAATGAAAAATCTATGATCGAACTTATACAAAAGTTTAGCCCTTTAATAAGGAAATACAGTAGAAAATTAAACTACGATGATGCAGAAGCTGATATTATAATATTTCTAATAGAAACTATAAAGAAGATACCTATATTCAATAATATTAATTTAAATAAAGATGAATGTATAGTTGGATATATTAACACCTCAATAAAAAATAGGTATATAAGTCTTTCTAAGAAATATATAAGTATAGTCAGTCAAGAAACTAAATTGGATGTTAACATTTTTTTAGATTATACATTACAGGATAAACAAGAATCAATAGATAATCATATATTTATAACCTTTTTATTGGACAAGCTACCACATTATCAAAAACAAATCATTGAAAATATTTTTATAAATAATATACCAGAAATCTATTTAAGTAAACGTTTACATGTATCAAGACAATCTGTGAATAGAGCTAAAAATAGAGCTTTATCTAACTTGAAAAAATATGCTGGTGAATAGTGGGGTGAAAGAAAATGGAAACTATAGATAATCACTATATAAAATAATATACATGAAAGGGTGGTTTTTATGTTAAAAGAAATTTCAAATCAAGTATTGCCTGTAATAGTAAATTGTATTGTTTCTATATTGGGGATTATTATAACTATTGTAGGAACACATATAATTAATTTTATTAAATTAAAAAATGCCGAGTTAATCAAAAATATGGGTATATCAAAATATAATTCAGATAAGGCATTAGCTTTAGATATATGGACTTTAGTTGATGAGTATTTTAGAATACACCAATCAATTGATAATGCTATTGAAAATAAAGTTAGGATGTTTAATGATGAGTTAAAGAAGAAATGTCCATATATAACTCAAGAAGAACTAGATTTTTGAGACAAACTGTTGCAGGTGAAGTTAATAAATGTAAATTATCAGGAAATATTAGGTAACATGAACATCTACAAGAATTAATATTTTTTTATATGGCAGGGTTACAATTTCAAATCTTTTTTCTTCTTTATAGGTGTAAGAATCAAAATTAGCTAATTAAAATTTTTAACAGAAATTATAAGAGGGGTGAGGATTATGAGTACAGGAAATTACAATTATTCAGAGCATCATAAAGAGTTGCCAGCATTAATGGCATATATATTCATTATTAATATGAATATGATTTAGAACTTAAAGTTCTTTTATCATAAAAAAAAATGAAAGGAAATATTATTATGGAAAAATCAGTTACTAACTCGGTTACAGGTGTTTATCAAGGGAGATTCAATGAACTTTATAGCAAACTGCATGATACAAAAAATGGTTACTTTAGTTCAAAAGGGATACCTTACCATTCAGTAGAAACACTTATGTGTGAGGCTCCAGATTATGGACATGAAACAACTAGTGAAGCTTTAAGTTATTATCTATGGCTTGAAGCTATGCATGGCAGATTTACAGGGGACTTTTCAACTATTGGAACAGTATGGAATACAATGGAGCAATATATGATTCCAACTACTGAGGATCAACCAACCAATGCAGGGTATAACCCAAGTAAACCAGCTACTTATGCTGGTGAATACGAAATACCAGACGACTATCCAAGCCAGCTTATGACTTCTGTTCCAGTTGGAACAGATCCAATTAGTCAGGAACTTAATACTGCATATAATACTAGTGATTTGTATGGAATGCATTGGCTTTTAGATGTGGACAACTGGTATGGTTTTGGAAGTAGGGGAGATGGTACAACTTCACCATCCTATTTTAATACATTTCAAAGAGGAAAACAGGAATCTGTGTTTGAAACTGTTCCACAACCATCGTGGGAAGCTTTTAAATGGGGAGGCCCTAATGGGTATTTAGACTTGTTTACCAAGGAGAATGGTTATTCTAAACAGTGGAAGTATACAAATGCACCAGATGCAGATTCTCGTTGTGTGCAAGCTATGTATTGGGCTGATACCTGGGCTAAAGAGCAAGGTAGTGATGTATCAACTTATGTTCAAAAAGCTTCAAAAATGGGAGATTATTTGAGATATTCTTTCTTTGATAAATACTTTAAAAAAATTGGTTGCCAAGATGTTAACAGTGCTGGTACAGGCTATGATGCTTCACATTATTTATTATCCTGGTATTATGCTTGGGGCGGTGGAGTTGGTTCCAATTGGGCATGGAGAATAGGATGTAGTCATAGTCACTTTGGATATCAAAATCCTATGGCAGCATGGATACTTTCAAATAATTCAGATTTTAAACCGAAATCACAAAATGGAGCAACAGACTGGGCTAAGAGCCTTACTCGTCAGCTTGAGTTCTATCAATGGCTTCAATCCAGTGAAGGTGCTATTGCTGGTGGAGCTACAAATTCATACAATGGAAGATATGAAACATATCCTAGTGGAACAGCTACTTTCTATGGAATGGCTTATCAAGAAAATCCAGTGTATGCTGATCCGGGTAGCAATACTTGGTTTGGTTTTCAAGCTTGGTCTATGCAGCGTGTAGCTGAATATTACTATAATTCAGGTGATGTAAAGGCTAAAAATATTTTAGATAAATGGAGTGCCTGGATAAAAACTCAAGTTACATTTAATAGCGATGGAACATTCCAAATACCATCAACGCTAGCTTGGACAGGACAACCGGATACATGGACTGGTACCTACACCGGAAACTCAAATTTGCATGTACAGGTAACCGTATACAGTACAGACCTTGGACCAGCAGCTTCACTGGCAAATGCATTATCTTATTATAGTGCAGCAACAAAGAAATGGACTCCAGCAAAATATGACGATGCATTAAGAGCTTTGGCACAAAAATTATTAGATAGTATGTGGACATCTTTTGTGGATGATAAAGGTTTATCTGCTACAGAGTCAAGAGCAGATTATCATCGTATGATTGACCAAGAAGTCTATGTTCCAAGTACTTTCTCTGGAAAAATGCCAGATGGTGATGCAATTATACCAGGAATAAAATTTATGGATATAAGAAGTCAATATAAGAAAGATCCAGATTATGAGAAACTCCTAATTGCATATAATGCAGGTACTAGTCCAACGTTTAATTATCACAGATTTTGGGCTCAATGCGAAATTGCTATAGCTAATGGAACTTATGCCATATTATTTGATAATTCGCCACTGCCAGGTAATGAAATAGCTGTAAGTATAACGGCACCACTGGATGGACAGTCCTTTGATGATAGTACAATCTATAGTCCAATAGTTTTAAATGCTACAGCATCAGAAACAGGTGGAAGTATAACAAAAGTTGACTTCTTTGTGAATGGCACTATGGTTGGGGAGAGTACAGTGGCACCTTATAGCTTGTCATGGACACCATCTGATTATGCCGTTAGTTCCAGTGGAATAGATAGCTTTGCTATCACTTCAAAGGCTACTGATAGTTCCGGAGTTGTAGGTACTTCAAGTGCGGTAACTATTAAGGTTAAACTTCCAATCAAACCAGTACCTATAGGAAATTTGCAGGTTGGAGCATATAATGGCACGACTCAATCCGCTGTTAATTCTATCAATCCAAAGATAAAGATAGTTAATAACGGAACAAATTCAATTAATCTGTCAGATATCACTTTAAGATATTACTACACTGTTGATGGTGACGAAGCACAAAGTTTTTGGTGTGATTGGTCAACGGCAGGTTCAGGCAGTGTAACAGGTAATTTTGTAAAACTTTCGCCAGCGGCTACCAATGCTGACTATTACTTAGAGATTGGTTTCTTAACCTCAGCAGGTACTTTAGCATCAGGTGCTAGTTTTGAATTAGCTTCAAGATTTGCTAAAAATGATTGGTCAAACTTCAATCAAAGTAATGATTACTCTTTTGACTCTGCTTCATCAAGTTATTCAGCTACAAATAAAATAACTGCATATATTGGTGGCAAGTTGATTAGCGGAGTGGAACCATAAAATTCTATTATAATACGTAAAGTAGCATATGGATGATTCCAGGTGCTACTTTCATTTTTGGGGTAGTAGGGAATCACTAGCAGCAATTAAACATCATATCAGCCTATGTTGAACTATTCTTATCAAAACTTATGATTTATTGATCAATTGGATCATCATATCCCAAGGCTTTGATAGCGAATTTGAGAGTATGTGGAATGATAATAAAATCATGAAAACTCTATCTAAATATAAAAACAATTTTTACAAATTACATGATAACTTAAAGAAATAAAAATAGTTGCGGTTACAAATTGAATGTAATATAATGTATGTAAAGTATATTAATAAGAAATGAGGCGATATTATGAATTTTCTTACACCTGGTGAAAAGATTAAAAGACTAAGAATCCAATTGAATTTAACTCAAGAAGATTTGCAAACTGAAAACCTCACTAGAGGTCTTATAAGTATGATTGAAACTAGTAAACGAGAAGTTACTTATAAGACGGCTATAAAAATTGCTGAAAAGTTTAATACAAAAGCAGATGAACTTAACATTATAATAAATATTGATGATGCATATTTAATGCGTTCACCTAAGGAAGATGCAGAAGTATATTGTTTTAATAAGCTTAAAGATGATAAAATAGAGAAGAGTAGAATAGATGAAATTTTCAAGATATCCAAAGAATATAAATTAATAGAAGTCAAGGCAAAAGCATACTGTAGTCTTGGTGATATTTATTTTAACGAAAAAAATTTTGAAGTTGCTTGCGATATTTATAAAAAGGCTAGGGAGATATACATAAATATTGGGGAAAATGAAAAACTAGGTTATGTTTTATTGGAAGTTGGGATTTTGTAAGGCAGAGGCGCTAAAATATGATGCAGCCATTGAATATTATCAATTAAGCCTGTATTACTGCTTAGAGCATAATAATATAGAAACAAAGAAAAAATGTTTATATTCTTTAGCAAACAGTTATAAGTATACAAATCAAATTGACTTGGCATTAGAAACCATTGAAAAGTTCTTATCTATTTGTGATGAGCAAGAAGATTTTAGATTATACATCTTTGCTCAAGGTATAAAAGCTAACTGTTATGAATCAAAAAAGGATTATGATAAGGAAATAGAGATATACAAATCAGCAATTCTAAAAATTACAGATAATAAAAATATTTTTTTAGGTTATGCATATAACAATTTAGCAAGGGCATATTGTGCTAAAAATGATTTTAAAGAGAGTATAAAATATTTTGAAATGGCCGAGAAGATTATAATTGATATGGATAAATCATTGTTATCACATACAATTATAGAAAAGGCAGAGGTTTTGTTAAAGCAAAACTTAATAGATGAAACAATTAAGACTATTGAACTAGGTGTTAATTATGCAAAAGAATATAAAGATTTGGAATATTTATTAAAAGGCAATTATTTATTAGGAAGAATCTACGATAAAATAAAGGATACTGCTAAGTTAGAGGAGGTTTATCTTGAAATTATTGAATTATTAGATAATACTGAAAACAATGACAAGCTCAAAGCAATTTACAATGAGTTAGCCATTATATATTTAAATCAAAATAATGTAGACATGTGCAAAAAATATTTATCACTATCAAAAAATTAGATTAATTGGAGGTTTTTACTATGAAAAACAAAATAATAAAAAATTTGACAATTGCATTAGGATGTTTAATGCTGACCCTAACAATATCTACTGGGGTATTGAACCATAATACTACGAATACAAATTCTCATGTTGTACATGTTGATATGGAAATGCCAAATGGTTGAAACAATACATTCATAAAAAAGGAGTTGCATAGAATGATTTATAATCATTTTTATGCAACTCCTTCAAAGTTCATGGAAAAATTTATTTTGGAGTGGTTTTATTGCTAAATTAAATATGTTTTGTTACAATTAGTTGTATTAGAAAGATAAAAATGGAGGGTTAATATAGATGGAAAATAATAAAGGCAAACTCTTCTTTATTCAGACTTACGGTTGTCAGATGAACGAAGAGGACTCTGAAAAAATTTCTGGAATGTTAAAGTTAATGGATTACCAGAAAACAGAGAAAAAAGAATCCGCCGACTTAATCATATTCAATACTTGTTGTGTAAGAGAAAATGCTGAACTTAAGGTGTTTGGAAATCTATGGATTCTAAAAAAAGCTAAGGAAAAAAATCCAGATTTAATTATTGCTGTTTGTGGCTGTATGATGCAACAAAAGGGTATGGCTCAAAATATAATAAAAACATTTCCTTTTGTAGATATAATTTTTGGAACACATAATTCTTATATGCTTCCTGAATACCTTAACATGGTAAAACAACAGGGAAAATCTGTTGTTGAAATATGGGACAAGGAAAAAGACATCGTAGAAGGGCTACCAATTGATAGAGCAAGTGGCATAAAAGGATTTGTGACTATAATGTATGGTTGTAATAATTTCTGCACCTATTGCATAGTCCCATACGTTAGAGGACGAGAGAGAAGCAGAAATCCAGAAGATATTGAAAATGAAATAAAGGAATTGGTTAGTAAAGGTTATAAGGAAATAACCCTTCTTGGTCAAAACGTTAATTCATATGGCAAAGAACTTAAGCCAGATATAGATTTTGCTGATTTACTTAGAAGGGTAAACAAAATAGAAGGCATAGAAAGAATAAGATTTATGACATCACATCCTAAGGACTTAACTTTTAAAGTTATTGAAGCCATAAGGGATTGTGATAAAGTGTGTGAACATATACATTTACCAGTTCAATCAGGTTCTTCTGATATAATTAAAAAGATGAATAGACATTATACTAAGGAATATTATATTGATCTAATTGGTACTATGAAAAAAGAGATACCAGACCTTGCTTTGACTACAGATATAATAGTTGGTTTTCCTGGGGAAACTGAGGATGACTTTAATGAGACTTTGGATTTAATAGAAAAAGTTCAGTATGATGCTGTTTTTATGTTTCTATATTCAATACGAAAAGGTACTCCAGCAGCAGAAATGGAAGACCAGATAAGTGAGAAAATAAAACATGAAAGGTTTAATAGATTGGTAGAGGCAGTAAATGAGATATGCGCAAAAAGAACAAAAAATATGAGGGACGAATAGTTGAAGTACTTGTAGAAGGCACTAGTAAAAACGATGATACAAAACTTACGGGCAGAACAAGAACCTCTAAATTAGTGAATTTTACTTCAGATAAAAATAATATAGGAAAACTTGTTAAAGTGAAAATTACCAAGGGTAATTCATTTACACTTTATGGAGAAGAAGTATCCGCATCTTAAAAAAGGGGAGTTTAATATGGCATTAGCACCAATGATGCAACAATATCTAAATGTAAAAGAAAAATGTAAGGATTGTATACTTTTCTTTAGAGTAGGCGATTTTTATGAAATGTTTTTCGAAGATGCTAAAACAGCAGCAGTGGAACTAGAACTGGTTCTTACAGGAAAGGCTTGTGGGCTTAGTGAAAGAGCACCTATGTGCGGAATTCCTCACCATGCTGCTAACATGTATATTACAAAACTTATAAACAAAGGCTATAAAGTAGCAATTGGAGAACAATTAGAAGATCCTTCAGCTGCTAAAGGTATAGTTAAGAGGGGAATTGTAAAGATAATAACCCCAGGAACTTATACAGACTCTACATTTTTAGATGACACAAAAAATAATTATATTATGAGTATTTTTATAGCTGATGGGAGATTTGGAGTTGCTATATCAGATGTATCCACAGGAGAGTTTGATTGTACTTCAGAGCGTAAGGACATAGAAATAATAATAAATGAAATATCTAAATATAATCCTAAGGAGATACTTGTTCAAAAAACAATTGACGAAAAGTTACTTAAGGAAATTAAAGAAAGATTTAAATGTGCTTTTACTCGTTTTGATGACGAGTTTTTTATGCAAGATAAGGAAGTAAATTTAGATAAACAATTTTCTAATTTTGAAACCATAAAAAATGATGATTTTATTTTAAATGCAGGAAATGCGTTGATGAAATATTTAATAGATACTCAAAAAGTTTCTCTAAGTCATATAAATGTAATTAAGCGTTATTCAGTAATAGATTATATGAGTATTGACATTAATTCAAGGCGAAATTTAGAACTCACCGAAACTCTTAGAGAAAAGAGCAAAAAAGGTTCTCTTTTATGGGTATTAGATAAAACAAGTACAGCTATGGGTGCAAGACAACTTAGAAGATGGATAGAAGAACCACTAATTGCCAAGAATTCAATCAATGAAAGATTAGATGCAGTACAAGAGCTTACAACTAATATTCCTCTCCACGAGGATCTTAAAGCATCATTGAAGCAGATATACGATATTGAAAGACTTGTTGGAAAGATATCTACTCAAAGTGTAAACGCTAAGGAATTTATATTTCTAAAAAATTCAATAGAAAAGTTACCAAATGTTAAGGCTATACTTGAGAAGTTTAATTGTGAACTTCTCAGTAAGATTCATTTACAGTTAGATGATTTAAAAGATATATATGAGATGTTAGATAACGCATTACTGGAAGCACCTTCACTATCAATTAAAGAAGGAAATATAATTAAAGACGGATATAATGAGGAAATAGATGAACTTAGAAAAGCAAAGGTCCATGGCAAGGAGTGGATAGCAAGCCTTGAGAATCAAGAAAGGGAAGTAACTAATATAAAATCCTTGAAAATTGGATATAATAGAATTTTTGGTTATTATATAGAAATAACCAAGTCAAATATAGGTATGATCCCAGAAGGCAGATATATACGAAAACAAACTCTTGCCAATTGTGAAAGATACATAACTGAAGACCTTAAAAACATGGAAGAAAAGATATTAGGTGCTGATGAAAAACTTGTAAATTTAGAATATAATCTTTTTGTTAAGTTAAGAGATGATATTTCCCTGCATATAGATAGGATGAAAAGAAGTGCTAAACTACTTTCAGAGCTTGATTGTTTGTCCTCCTTTGCAACTGTTTCATTAGAAAATAATTATTGCAAGCCAGAAATTTCTGTGAGTGGTCCAATAGACATTAAAGATGGAAGGCATCCAGTTGTTGAAAATACACTTTCATTTGGTGCGTTTGTAGCCAATGATACAAAATTAAATACAACAGATCAGCAACTTATACTTATTACAGGACCTAATATGGCAGGTAAATCTACATATATGAGGCAAGTGGCTTTAATAGTAGTAATGGCTCAAATAGGATGTTTCGTCCCAGCAAAAAGTGCAAATATTTCAATTTGTGATAAGATATTTACAAGGATAGGTGCATCAGATGATTTAGCCGCTGGAAAAAGTACTTTTATGGTTGAAATGTCAGAAGTATCAAACATACTTAAAAACGCAACTCCTAGCAGTCTTATAATACTTGATGAGGTAGGTAGAGGAACAAGTACTTATGATGGACTTAGTATTGCTTGGGCAGTAGTAGAATATATATGTACAAACAAAAATATAAAGTGTAAAACATTATTTGCTACACATTATCATGAACTCACAAGCCTTGAAGGGGTTATAGAAGGCCTTAAAAACTATTCAGTAGCTGTTAAACATATAAAAGATGATATTGTATTCTTAAGGAAAATAGTTAAAGGTGGCGCAGATCAATCCTATGGTATTGACGTTGCAAAACTTGCTGGACTTCCTATAAAGGTTACTAAGAGGGCGAAAGAAATATTAGAACATCTTGAAAATGAAAACAATAATGAAATTGCGACTGAAAAAATAACTGGTGAGAAGACAAAAGAATCAAAAAGGATAAAAAAACAAGTTACCAGTGATTCAGTTCAAATTGGATTTAATGATATAGGTAAAGAAAAATTCATTAAAGAAATATGTGAAATTGATGTTATGAACATGACACCACTAGAATCTATGAATAAAATTTTTGAACTAATCAAAAATGCAAAAAACTTTTAGTGAAAAAAGGTGATGGAATTTGGGGAGAATCAATTTATTAAACGAAGATACTTCAAATAAAATAGCGGCTGGAGAGGTTGTGGAAAGACCTTCCTCTGTAGTTAAAGAATTAGTAGAAAATTCTATTGATGCAAAGGCCACTGTAATTAACATTGAGATTGAAGAAGGTGGTCAAAAGCTTATTAAAGTAACTGATGATGGTCTTGGAATAAATCCTGAAGATATAGAACTTGCCTTTATGCCACATGCCACGAGTAAGATAAGTTCAATAGAGGATATATATGCAATAAGCACACTTGGTTTTAGAGGAGAGGCACTCCCAAGCATAGCAGCAGTATCAAATGTAGTGCTTAGAAGTAAAATAGAAGGTAATGAGGTTGGAAAAGAAATTTCTATTAATGGAGGGATTAAAGAGTATATTAAGGATGTAGGTTGTAGTATTGGGACAACAACTGAGGTAAAAAATATATTTTTTAACGTTCCAGCAAGACAAAAGTTTTTAAAATCCACTCAAAGAGAAGCTTCAATTATTACTGATATAGTAAACAGACTTGCACTTTCAAACCCTAAAATATCTTTTAGGCTTATTAATAACGGAAAAAAGGTAGTAAATACTTATTCAACAGAAAGTTTGTTTAATACTATAAGAACTATATATGGTAAAAGCATAGGGGATAATATTATAAAATTTGAAAAACATACAGATATAGCTTCAGTATATGGATATGTCGGAAATGCAGAAATTAGTCGTGGTAGTAGAAACAATCAGAGCGTTTTTGTAAATAATCGATATATTAAAAACAAACTTATTGCCACAGCAGTAGAGACAGCAGTTAAATCATTTATGATGATTAATAAATACCCTTTTTTCGCATTGTTTTTAGATATATTTCCTGAATACATAGATGTTAATGTGCATCCAACTAAAGCTGAAGTCAAATTTCAAAATGATAGAGAACTCTTTAAATTGGTTTTTGATACGGTGCATGAAGCTATTAGAGATAGTCTCAAAAATAACTTTGAGTTAGAACTAGAGGCACCACTTCAGCAGGAAATAAAAGAAATTACTTCACAGAGAGAAACAGTTCAACTTCCATTGGATTTAAAAACTGATAATGAAACTACTATTTCACTAGATGATTTTCATAGGAATAAAATATCTGATTCAAATCTTTTGATTAAAGAAAAAGATGATTCAGAAAAAGGCTACTCTAAGTTTATTAGGCAAAAGGTTAATGAAGAGTATATAACTAAACCTATAAATACAGATCTGGCGAATACACCTAAATTTCCTGCACTGCGTATTATAGGCCAATTTCATAATACCTATATACTTGCAGAGAGTGCAGAAGATTTTTATATTATAGACCAACATGCGGCACATGAAAAAATATTGTTTGAAAAGTATACAAAGGATATAAAGCATAGCCATGTAACAGCGCAGATACTTTTGATGCCTGAAGTGATTGAATTAACTCCAGAGGATTTTATTTATTATGTGGAGAATAAAGATGTATTTCAAGGTGCTGGTTTTAGTATTGAAGAGTTTGGGGACAATACTATAAATATAAGAGAAGTACCTAATTTTTTAGGAAAGCCGGAACTAAGAAATATTTTTTCTGAAATATTAGACAATTTAAAAAAATTGGGTTCTGGTGAAACCTATGAGGTCAAGTATAAGAAAATTGCTACTTTGGCATGTAAAGCTGCTATTAAAGCAAATGACAACTTGAATATAGAAGAAATGAAAGTACTTATCGAAAACTTAAGAATGATAGATGATCCATTTAATTGTCCACATGGAAGACCAACTATTATTAAAACCACACTTTATGAAATGGAAAAGAAATTTAAAAGAGTACAGTAATGGAGGAAAAATGAAAGACATATTAATTTTAAGCGGACCAACAGGAATAGGGAAGACGGATATTTCTCTTAAACTTGCAAAAGCTTTAAATGGAGAGATAATTTCTGCTGATTCAATGCAGATATATAAAGATATGAATATAGGTTCCGGAAAAATACGACCAGAAGATATGAATGGAATTAAACATCATCTAATTGATGTTGTAAATCCAAATGAGGAATTTAGTGTAGCGAAATTTAAAATTTTAGCTGAAAAGGCTTTAGAAGATATAACTTCCAGAAGAAAATATCCAATTTTAGTTGGTGGAACAGGGTTATATATAAGCTCTCTTATATTTAACTATGGTTTTACAGGTACTTATAAGGATAGTGATTATAGGAAGTATCTTGAGAATCTAGCAGAGGAAAACGGAAATGATTTTGTTCATGAGCTTTTAAAAGAAGTTGATAATGATTCATATAAAGGATTATATCCTAATGATCTTAAAAGAGTTATTAGAGCTTTGGAAGTGCATAAGTTAACTGGTAAAACCATAGGTCAGCTTAATGAAAATCAGGATATTTATAACATTCCATATAATATAAATTATTATGTTTTAAATATGAATCGTGAAGAATTATATGATAGAATAAATAAAAGAGTTGATCAAATGTTAGATAATGGTCTTATTGATGAAGTTGTAAATTTAAAAGAAAAAGGATATAATTCTAATATGCAGGCAATGAAGGGTATTGGCTATAAAGAAATATTGTACTATCTTGATAACAAGATTAGTTTAGAAGAAGCAATTGAAATGATAAAGCAGGGGAGCCGAAATTACGCCAAGAGACAATTGACCTGGTTTAGAAAAGATAATCGCATTAAATGGCTAAATAAGGATAAGATGAAAGATGAGGACATAATAACTTCTGTTTTAGAAGATATAAAGAAAATATAAAATTAAAAAAGTGAGAAGCATTAAGAGGATTTTAATTTTTTTTATAGAATTAATATATAAAATAAACGGAGGGTGAATGCTATGAATAAAACTACAAATAATTTGCAGGACATTTTTTTGAACAATGCGAGGAAAGAAAAAATAATGGTTATTATCCATTTAACTAATGGTTTTCAATTAAGAGGAAATGTAAAAGGGTTTGATAGTTTCACAGTAATACTAGACAGCGATGGCAAACAAATGATGGTGTATAAACATGCGATTTCAACAATTACTCCATTAAAGCCAATATTATTTAACCAAACAGGGGAAGAGGAAATTTAATGATTTTAGACACTAAGAAAATACTAAAAGATAAATATAATATTAAGGAAAACGTATTAGAACTAGCAGAAAAATCTCTAGAAGATATAAAAAGCCAATTTGAAACATATGATGGAATAAGGGAATTTAATCAATTAAAGGTTTTAGAGGCTTTTCAAGAAGAGAGAATAAGTGACTCGCATTTTACAAATAGTACAGGATATGGCTATGGTGATATAGGCAGAGATAGTTTGGATAAGGTATATGCTAGAATATTTAAAACAGAGATGGCACTGGTAAGACCACATTTTGTTAATGGTACACATGCTATTGGTGCTGCACTTTTTGGTAATTTAAGACCTAATGATACTCTTATTTCAATATGTGGAACACCTTATGATACACTTCACAGCATTATTGGTATAAGCAGTGAAAAGCACATAGGTTCTTTAATGGAATACGGCGTCAAGTACAAAATGGTGGATTTTCAGAATGATGGAGAAATTGATTTTAACAGCGTTAAAAGAGAACTGGAGAATGACAAGAGTATAAAATTAGTGCATATTCAGAGATCTACTGGATATGGATGGAGAAAATCTTTAACAATAGACAAACTTGAAGAAATTATTAGCTTTGTTAAGAATATAAGAAAAGATGTAATATGTTTTGTAGATAACTGTTATGGTGAATTTATTGATACTAAGGAACCAACAGAAGTTGGTGCTGATCTTGTAGCCGGTTCATTAATAAAAAACATAGGTGGTGGAATAGCGCCAACAGGAGGGTATATAGCCGGCAAGAAAGACTATGTAACTCAAGCTTCTTATAGACTTACCATACCTGGAATAGGGGGAGAGTGCGGTTCCACATTTGGGGTAATGAGATCGCTTTTTCAAGGTTTATTTTTAGCTCCACACGTTTCTATGGAGGCATTAAAAGGCGCAGTATTTTGTTCTAGAATTATGGAGCTAGCTGGATTTGAGGTACTGCCAAGGTATACGGATAAGAGAAGTGATATAATTCAAGCTATAAAATTTAATGACAAGGAAAAATTGATTAACTTTTGTAAGGGAATTCAGAAGGGATCACCGATAGATTCTTTTTGGAAATGCGAACCATGGGATATGCCTGGGTATGAAGATAAAGTTATAATGGCAGCTGGAGCATTTATTCAAGGTGCATCCATAGAACTTTCAGCAGACGCGCCAATAAGAGAACCTTTTATTGGTTATCTACAGGGCGGTTTAACTTTTGATCATGCTAAAATCGGAATAATGATAGCGTTGTCGGGTTTAATGTAAAAAATAGCTCTCACTAAAATATATTTAGTGAGAGCTATTTTAGGCATCATCAAAAATTTAATAACGCCTGTACAATCCAACAAGTTGACCTATTATTTGACAATCATCAACTATAATTGGTTCCATTGAAGAATTGGCAGGTTGTAATCTAATGTGGTCTTTTTCCTTAAAAAATCTTTTGATTGTAGCGTCGTCATTAATTAAAGCAACTACTATATTTCCATTTTCAGCAGAATTTGACTTTTCAACAATAGCTAAATCTCCGTCACATATTCCAGCATCAATCATACTATCACCGGAAATTTTAAGCATAAATAGTTCTTTATTACTCTTAGTGTATTGGAGAGGTAAAGTAAAGTAATCTTCTATATTTTCTACTGCCAAAATTGGAAGGCCAGCTTGAACTTTACCTACTATAGGGATAGTTATTAGTTCTTGTTTTGCAACCGAATCCTTTAACAATTCAATAGCTCTTGGTTTAGAAGGATCCCTTTTAATAAGACCTTTTTTCTCCATTCGCGAGAGGTGCCCATGAACAGTGGAAGTTGAGCTAAGACCAACCTGGGCACATATTTCTCTAACGGAAGGTGGATACCCTTTATTAATTACTTCAGACTGAATGAAGTCATAAATTTCTGTTTGAACGTCTCTTTTTTTATCTTTTACCATAGGTTACACCTCTAACTATATCTTTTTCATTATTTAATGAAATTATATCATATAACAATAATTCATGCAAACCTATGTTCTAATTATGGTACAATAGTTAACGTAATGATTATTATGTTAACTATTAAAATTGAAAATGCCTAATTAAGTCAATTTGGCAAACTATTGATATTTATTTTAATATCTGATATAATACATGTTACTGCTTAAAACAAAGAAGGTTAAATTTATGGAAAAAATATGTGTACTAGATTCAAAAAAAATATGCAACGACTGTGGAACTTGTGATAAATGCGATTTAAATCCAGAAAAGATTTGTGATAGTTGTGGAGAATGCATTAATATGGAGCTAAAAGGAAAAAAAGAAATACTAATTGATAAGATAATAGAGGATCCTGATGAAATAAGAGCGTACGAAGAAGAATTTTCAGAAGGTGATTCAAGTGAACTGGATGAAAGCTTACTTGATGACTATGATGACGATTATGTAAGAGATGAAAAAGATGATCTACCTTACGATATAGAACTAATAGACGATATTGATGGATTGTCAGAAATGATTGATGAAGACAGAAAAGCAAAACAACTATTAGAAGAAAAATCACCAGGTTTCTTTGTAATAAAAAAGCCTAAATAATTAGTAAAAGAGCCTCATCTATATAACTTAGATAAGGTTTTTTTACTATGGTTTATTCTTCAGTAGATGAATTGGAAGGTGTCACCGGAGTATCCTTATCATTTAAGGGATTCGATTTTACAGCTTGTCGTAGCTTATCATCATCTATATGAGTGTAAATTTGAGTTGTAGATACACTCTCATGGCCAAGAATACGTTGTAAACTTAGTATGTCAACATTCCCGTATTTATACATAAGAGTGGCTGCTGTATGTCTTAGTTTATGAGGAGTATACTTAGTGCTATCTAAATTTGCTAGCTTTATATACTTTTTTACTAATACTTCAACAGTTCTTTTACTTATTCTTTTATTCTTTCTGCTTAAAAATAATGCGTCTTTGTCCTCATCCGAACGTATGTTCTTAATTTTTAATTCTCTAGTCGGAATATAAAGGTCAATGGCTGAAAGGCAGGCATCGTTTAGATAAACGGTCCTTTCTTTATCGCCTTTACCTATTATAGACAGTGTATCATCTTTAATTTTTGAGATATTTATGCCTATAAGTTCTGAAAGTCTAAGTCCACAATTCAAAAACAACATTATTATGCAATAGTCTCGATCTTTGTTTTCGCCATCCACAACATTTAATAGGGACTTACTTTCTGACAAACTCAGATATACAGGGTTTCTGCCATGAATTTTAGGTGATTCTAGTTCAAGCGCTGGATTTGTAGTTAATACTTTGGTTTTGACACTTAAGTATTTGAAAAAAGATTTTAGAGTAGCCACTTTTCTGGCTCTTGCATAATTTCCATTTCCTCTATAATTTTCTGCAAAAGATAAAAATGCGAACAGATCCTCTAATTTTATTTTTTCTATAAATGGAATATCTATATCTCCAATATAAATATCATTAAAATCATCATCTTTTTTTGAAAGACCATAATAGAGTTTCATAAACCTAAAAAACAGACAAAGCTCGATTTTATAATTATAAATTGTGTTTTCTGATGTTCCACGTATAGTTCTTAAATAGTTTAAAAAATTAGTAACATGCTCAGGAATCTCCTTGTCAATTAGCTTTTTTAGATCATATTTCATAAAAAACCTCCAATTTTACTGCTTACTGCGTCAAATTCCTATTTAACGCAATAGTATATCTATATAATAGGTATGAAATTCTTCTTCCATATGTAGTAGTTTATATCAAACTTATGTAGTAATTTATATCAAGAAATTCATTTTTTGAAATCCCTCTGTAATATAATTTAAGAAAATATGTCTTCTTAAATGTACAGATACTAGCTAATCAAAATTCTATTTTCTTATATTTTGTATAAATCAGTCTAATTGTTTGACTAATATTAGACCGATTTATGACTTTTGTCCTACCCTATTTTGTTCATTGATAATCATTTGATATGGTTTATCAATTATAATGGGGAGGTTATTATTTCCTTTGTAATTAATTTGGAAATTGTTTTAGGTATCTTAAGTCAAACATTTATTTTTCAAGTGCTAGGATATATTATTGGAAAAGCTTTTCTCCAAGTAGAACAAAAGCTTGTAAAGTTATAAAAGCCCTCATATCTATTTTAACATCTTTTTCAAGTAATTCTTTTACTTCTTCCGTAGAAAGAAGTATTACTTCTATATCTTCATCATCTTCTAGAGCCTCATAAGAAATGTTACCGCTACAAGTGCAAAATACAATAGCTGCTGATTCATCCGTCATTCCAGCAGAAGCATAAACTCCTTTTCTAGATCTTTCATGATTTATTTTTATAAGGTCTAGCCCAGTTTCTTCTTTAAGTTCTCGTGCACTAGCCTCTTCAAAGTCCTCGCCAGCATCAATAAGGCCAGCAGGTAGTTCATATACATAATCATTAAGTGGTATTCTAAATTGTCTTATACAGACGATTTTTTTATTTTCATTATGTAACGCAGCAATTATAGTTGCATCCATCTTTTCTTCTGCTCCTTGAAAATATTGTGAAGAAAGGGTTTTAAGATCTTTTCGAGAAGCAATAGTCCAATGTTTAAAATCTCCTAATTTATTCTTATATTCAGCGTCATAAAGACTTAGGAATTTTGTTTCTGCCAAAGGAGTAAGTTTTTTTATTCTATTTGTATTCATAGTTCTAGCCACCTTCAATTTTATGATTAAAAAAATCCAAATCTACACTATTCATTCTAGCATAAATTTGGAATAAGGTTATAAAATTTTATCAATTTTTTCAGTTAAAGCTTGTGATATTTGTACTAAAGGTAATCTTAGTTCTTGAGATTTAATTAATCCCAATTTGTATAAACAATATTTAATTGGAGCAGGATTAGGTTCCTCAAATAATAGTGGAATAAGACTAGCTACAGTCTTCCAAATTTCTAAAGCTTTAATATGATCATTATCTTGCACCTTTTTGTATATTTCAATGAATTTTTCTGTATTGAGATGTGCTGAAGCGAGAATTCCCCCATCTCCACCAAGCATTAATGTACTATAAAAAAAAGCATCTTCTCCCGTTAATATAGAAAAATCTTTAGGACGATTTAATAAAAGTTCGCTACTTTGACTAAAATCACCGCATGCATCCTTTATTCCAACAATATTTTTAAGCTCAGCCAATCTTCTCGTTGTATCATTTTCAATATTTCTACCAGTCCTATAAGGTATATTATATAAAACAATATCAAGAGGTGTAGACTCTGATATTCTTTTAAAATGCTGATATATTCCTCTCTGATCTGGTCTATTATAATATGGGCATACTGAAAGTACACCTTGAATTTTATATTTTTCTAATTTTTTTATGTCTTTAGCCATTTTTTCTGTGTTATTGCCGCCAAAGCCAACATATATGGGCAAATTGTCCTCATTATACTCAATAGTTTTTTCTAGTATACTTTCATATTCATAATCAGATAAGGTTGGAGTTTCCCCTGTCGTTGCAAGTGGAGCAAACCCTGTTACTCCCTTATTTGAGTAATATTTTATTATTTTCTTATATGATTCAAAATCTACTTTTCCTCCAACAAATGGAGTAATAATTGGAACTAAAACACCCTTGATTTTCATAATATTCCTACCTTTCTCTTACCCGGGCAAAATCATAATATCGGGAAAACAAAAATAACAGCAAAGGAACACCTTTGCTGTTATTATCAAACCTAATAGTAACAATGCACGTGTACCTTGTAGCTCTCCACTATAAAAACTTTAGTGACAGCTTTGCATATGTTTTATGCAAAACCAGAAAATACTTCTACCGAAATGTTTTCTTCGGCTACAATTCCTTTCTTTATTCCTCAATGCTTGCAAGCTAGGAAAAAATACTTATAATTATAGCTCCTCTACCCTAGGTAAGAATTCAAATTTATTTGTACATAGTATATCATAAACAATCTAAAAGTTCAATCTTTTAGATTGAACTTTATATGAATAGTCTAAAATAATATTTTGAATTATTTAGCATCTGCTACAGGTGCAACTGCATCTGCTGCTGGTTTTACTTCTTCAACTTCTTCTTCAATTATAAAGCTTGTTATTGTTCCGTAGACTTCATCATCTTTATCAGCTGATTTTAGATTTTCATCTAATTTAAATTGTTCAAAAGTAATTGTGTCATTTCTTTCTTTTGCAGATACATCAACACGTATTACATCTGGCATTAAGTCTATCTTACCAAAAACTTCTACAAATGCTTTACGAATTTGTAGTTGTAATTGTACTTTTTTCAAAGCTTCTTCGCCATCAAATATAATTGGGATTTGTATTTTAACATCTTTATCTCTAGATACTAATTGTACATCAATATGTCTGATTTTATTAGTAACAGGCTGTCTCTGAATTTCTTTAATAAATCCAAATTTTTTATCCTCTCCACATGCCACCCATAACTTTACGTTTGATCCATGTTTAGAAAGAATCTTTTTAAGTGCTATTTCTTGAATTTTAACAGATGTTGCCTCTTTTGAACCATTGCCATAAATTACTGCTGGTATAAAACCTTCTTCTTTAAATTTCTTGGATGTTTTTTCTCTTGGTTCAACATTTAATATTACTTGTTCCAATATAATTCACTCCTTCTGACTTGTATATTGTTTCAATCGCTAGTGTAGGTAAGAGTTTCTTTAAGGCATCTTCAAAAAAATAGACCTTGTATCTTTGACTTGATATTTTCTTTCCATTGCCTAATCTCTTGCCTTATTATTAGAAGATAAAATTATTCGCTCAAACTTTTAAATTTAATTTA
Source organism: uncultured Clostridiaceae bacterium (assembly GCA_963725425.1). GTDB lineage: Bacteria > Bacillota > Clostridia > Clostridiales > Clostridiaceae > Clostridium_I. The sequence continues at coordinate 329,376 of CAVRYJ010000006.1, read as the reverse complement.
AGTTAATTACCCATCTGATAACCATAGTGACTAAATACCTAATCCTATTATAACACAAATCGCTAGTCAATGTTTTTACAAGTTAATATTGTTATTCGAAATTTTTATATAACATTTCAAATCTGCTATTTTAATTGCAAAAACTAAGGGTAAAATAATATTTTACAAGGAAATAACCTTAATATACATACTATGCACATGCAAATGGGCTATTTTTGAGCTATAATTAAAAATATAAGATTAAAACTGAAGAAAAGGCTTCAAACTTCAAAATAAAAAAATTTTTAAAAATTCAAAGGAGTGATTTTATGAAATATCCTATAGATTTACACACACATACTATAGCAAGTGGTCATGCATATACCACACTATTAGAAAATGCAAAATATGCTAGTGAAATAGGTCTTAAGGTTTTAGGTACTACAGATCATGCACCTAGTATGCCTGGAGCACCTGCACTATGGTATTTTGGAAATTTTAGAGCACTGCCTAGAGAAATTTATGGAGTTACAATGCTTTATGGCTGCGAGGCTAATATTATTGACTATGATGGAAATATAGATTTACCTTTAGAATTACAAGAAAATTTAGATATAATGATAGCAAGTATGCACGATCCTGTTATGAAACCAAATAAAGATCCAGATAAAAATACTAGAGCTTACCTAAATGCTATGGATAATAAAAATGTTCACATAATTGGTCATCCCGGTAACCCCAGTTTTCCTATTCATGAAGAAGCTTTAGTTAAAAAGGCAAAGGATAAAAACATTCTAATTGAAATTAATAATAGTTCTTTAGTTAGATCAAGAATTGGAAGTGAAAAAACTTGCATTAAACTTGCTAGTTTATGTAAAGATAATGGTGTAAAAATAATATTGAATAGTGATGCTCATTCGTGCTTTCATATAGGTAATTTTGATGCTGCAATTAAAATTCTTAAAGACATAAATATGCCTGAAGAATTAATTATAAACACAAGCAAAACTAAATTGTTTAACTTTTTAAAAGAAAGAGGAAAAACACCATTAGAATAGTTAAAAGTTACGAGTACAGTAAGATTTGTTTTCACAAATCTTACGTATATGATATGTATGACATCCGTTAATGTTTATTGCTTTGTTTTACTACATTAAATACTTTTAATTAGTCTATTTTTCAACGTAAAAACACTATAAAATTCAATTGAATAATACAGTGTTTTTAGTGATTATCATATTTAAATAGTTGATGCACATAATAGGTTTGTTAAATATTATTTACATTTTTCTATACCAATACTCTTTTTTCATATCCATCAATTTTTTTATCCAGACGTTCTACCGTTTGCTGCATATCTTTGATTTTTTCAGAAAGCTGAATACGTTGTTCTATCAAAAGTTCTTTTCTAGCCTTTATTGTTGAATTCCCTTGTTGGACCATGGTTACGTACTCTACTAATACTTCAATTGAAAGTCCTGCACCACGCATACATTTTATAAAATGAACCCAACTACAATCTTCTTCTGTATAGTTCCTGATTCCGCTCGCATTTCGATTAACTGGTGGAATCAAACCAATTCGTTCGTAATAACGCAGCGTATCAGCTGTTATATCATGTTTTTTACTTACTTCTGAAATCATCATAGAAAAAGTATCTCCTTTACCGAATGAAATTTTTCAACATATAATGCATAATAATTTATCTCATAGCTTATTAATTATGCTAGCATTATACGCTGCACCAAATCCATTATCTATATTTACTACACTTACACCACTAGCACAACTATTTAACATTGACAGTAAAGCTGAAATCCCTCCAAAGTTCGCACCATAGCCAACGCTAGTTGGAACTGCAATTACAGGTTTATCTACGAGTCCTCCAACAACGCTAGCTAAAGCTCCTTCCATTCCAGCAATCACTATAACAACTTTCGCTCCTCTAATAACATCTAACCTTGCAAAAAGTCTGTGTATACCAGCAACCCCTACATCAATCACTTTTACAGCTCTATTTCCTAGTATTTTTGCAGTTTCATAGGCTTCTTCTACTACTGGTAAATCAGAGGTACCAGCCGCAACAATAACAATATAACTATCTGTGATAGCTTGTTCTTTTTTTTTGATAGTTATTGTTTTTCCAAGTTTATTATATTCTGCCTCTACGCATATTTCTTTTACTGCATTATACATTTCTTCTGTAGCTCTAGTTCCTAATATATTATTATTTTTTGTAATCATATATTTAACAATATCTTTAACTTGATCTACTGTCTTTCCTGCACAATATATTACTTCTGGATAACCAACTCTAAGTTCTCTCTGATTATCGATTTTAGCAAACCCTAAATCTTTAAAAGGTAAATCTCCTAATTTTTCAAGAGCTTCTTCTATATTTATTTTATTGTCTTTAACACCTTTGAGTAAAACTTTAATTTCTTCTTTATCCACTAGTTTTTCCTCCTAAGATTTTTACTACAATTACTTGCATCTCGTTATTTTTTTATGATACCTTATTTCTTCATTGTTTATATTTTACTTGATCCTGTCTTTTCTTCTACTGAAAGCACTTCATTCATACTACCAGTTCTGTATCCTAGAATATCTAAAGTAACATAAGTAAATCCAATATTTTTGAACTTATCTCCTATCTTATCCATTACTTTAGTATTAAAAAATTTAACTCTTTCTTCAGGAGAAACTTCAATTCTAGCTATTTCTCCATGATGTCTTACTCTTACTTGTTTTATACCCATATCCATTAAAAACTGTTCTGCTTCATCTACCATTTTAAGCTTAGGAATAGTAATTTTCTTTCCATAAGGGAATCTAGAAGATAAACATGCAAAGGAAGGCTTGTTCCAAGTTGGAAGTCCTAGCTCTTTTGAAAGTTCTCTTATATCTGCCTTAGTTAGATTTGCTTCCTTTAGTGGACTTATTACTTTTAATTCCCTAGCTGCTTGCATTCCTGGTCTATAATCACCGTTATCATCAAGGTTTGAACCATCAAAAATATATTTCATACCATTTTCTTTAGCTACTTTACCTATTTTTGTAAAAAGCTCTTTTTTGCAAAAGTAACATCTATTTTTAGGATTGCTAGCAAACCCATCAATATCTAACTCTTCTGAAGATATAACTAAATGCTTTGCTCCCATACTCTTGGCGTATTTAATTGCTTCATTTAATTCTCTTTCAGGATAAGTTGATGATGTAGCTGTAACTGCTATCATTTTATCCCCTAATACATCATGTGCAACCCTTACTAAAAATGTACTATCCACTCCACCCGAAAATGCGATTGCCGCACTGCCACTTTTTCTGATGTTGTCTTTTAATAAATCAAATTTTTCCTGCACTAACATTTTTATTTTTCCCCCAAAATCATCTTTTATTTTTCATTTATAACATTATTCTATATCTTGTTTATAAACCGCTTTATATATTTTATCTATAGATACATTTTTTTCTTTTGCTATAGTCTTGCATTCTTCATATTCAGGTTTATATTTTACTAGCTTGCCTTTATAATAAGATTTCTTTATTGTGATATCTCCAAATTCTGTTTTTACTTTTGAAAATTCTCTATTTAGCATTATTTTTTCAACTTTAAATTTTCTAACACCAATTGAAGTCGTTTCTTCAAAAATAACATCTAAAACATCTTTTTCGCATTTTTCATTAGTTAGCACACTTAATTTTATTCCTGGTCTTCCTTTTTTCATAAATATAGCTGTTTTAAATACATCTAAAGCCTTAGCTTCAAAAAGTTTTTCTTCTACATATCCATAAAGTTCTGGATTCATATCATCTATATTAGTTTCAAGTATATACTGTTCTTCTTGTTTTGCAGAAGTCTCCTTCTCCCCCAAATATACTCTTAAGACATTTGGAATTTCTAAATCTCTATGACCTATTCCATAGCCTATCTTTTTAATTGAAAAATCAACCTTTTGAGTGAACTCCGTAGCATTTGCTGCCAGTATTGCTGCCCCAGTAGGAGTTGTTGTTTCAAATTGTACTATTCCCGAATTTATAGGAATATCCTTTAAGATTTCTACTGTTGCAGGAGCTGGTACTGGCATAAGTCCATGAGCACATTTAACAAATCCTCCTCCAACTTGAACGGTGGATGCAATAATTTTATCAACTTTTAAATATTCTAAACAAATAGCTGCTCCTACCATATCTACAATGGAATCAGTAGCGCCTACCTCATGAAAATGTACTTCGTATAAATCTTTTCCATGAATCTTTGCTTCTGCTTCTGCAACCTTCATAAACATATTTAAACTAAGCTTTTTAACTTTATCACTTAAGTCACTTAAATTTATAATTTCCTCTATATCCTTCAAGTTTCTGTGATGATGCTCATGTTCATGACTATGTTCACAACGATGGTGCCCTTCTTGATCACTATGATGGTCTAAGTGTTCATGGTTATGCTCATGTAGAACTTGCTCTGAAATATTTATCTTTTCATTCAATTCATCTTTTAATATAACATCTACTCTAGTTCCTGTTATTCCAAGTTTTGCCGATCTTTCAATTTTTAATTCTATTTCAGAATTTAAGTTAAGCCTGGAAAGTTCTTGTATTAAATATTCTTTAGGAACCCCTAAATCTACAAGTGCTGCTAAATTCATATCACCGCTTATTCCACAGAAACAATCATAATATAAAATCTTCATGTTTTATAACTCCTTATCATCCTTTGAATTTTAAATGCTATTCTGCCTAGTCATTTAAATTTTTACCTTTAAACTTGCTTTTCTCTATATGGGGAGCATAACTACACCAAAAGCGGCACAAGTTGAAGGGCTTAAATAATTATCTGGTATATGCATAAAGTTATTCTCCCATTATGCAAATAATGCCTTAACATTTTTTAATTCTTGACGGATTTTAATTCCTTGTGGACAATGGCTTTCACATTTACCACACTCTAGGCATTTATCTGCTTTTTCTGAAACATCTAAAAACATATTATAGTGAGCCTTAAGTTCTCCTTTTGTTTCTGGGGTAGCAAGCATATAATATTGATTGTACTGAGTAAAGTTCTTAGGAATGTTTACTCCTGCTGGACAAGGCATGCAATACTGACAACCAGTACAGTTAACTTTTGTTCTTACTTTATATGCTTTTTGAACAGCATCCATTATTTCTAATTCTTTTTCTGTTAGTGAATTAGGTAATGTAGCACTGGCAATTCTTATGTTTTCATCGATATGTTCCATTACGTTCATGCCACTAAGTACCACAGATACTTCTGGATGATTCCATACCCATCTTAGTGCCCATTCAGCTGGTGATTTTTTGATTTCCCCTTGTTCAAAAGCATTAGTAACCACTTCTGGAAGATCTCTAACTAGTTTTCCCCTCTCAGTGGTTCCATAATAACAACTCCAAGGCCTTTATCTGCTGCATATTTTAACCCTTCTGTTCCAGCTTGAAAATTTTCATCTAAATAATTATATTGAATTTGGCAGAACGACCAATCATAATAATCAACTATTTCTTTAAATACATCTAAATCATCGTGAAATGAAAATCCCGCATATCTTATTCTTCCATCTTTAATTGCTGAATTTAAAAAGCCATCTATACCCAATTTTTTTAAATTTTCCCAAACATCTTTATTTAAAGCATGTACCAAATAAAAATCTATTTTATCTGTTTGTAGACGTTCTAATTGTTCATTCAAATACTTATCCATATCTTCTCTAGTTTTAATGAGCCAACTAGGAAGCTTTGTAGCTAAATTAACTTTTTCTCTATACCCATCTTTCAAAGCTCTGCCTACAAATGGTTCACTTTGTCCGCCATTTGCCATTCCAGTTCCATGATACGGATATGCAGTATCTACATAATTAACGCCTTCATCAATTGCATGATGAATCATTTCTATGGCCTTTTCCTCATTAATCTTAGTAACATCTCCATCAATAATAGGTAGTCTCATACATCCATAACCTAAAGCAGAGACCTTTTCATTTGTCTTTCCAAGTGTTCTATATAACATATTAACTCCTCCTAAATAAAATAATTATTACATATTAGTTAGTCGCTTAAAATGATTTTTATCATTCTTACTTCTTCACTGAATACACCCTTTATTCTATCACTTTGAGTTAGCTCCAAGTCAAGTGTTTTTTGAATATATTTAAATTTCTCTTCCAATTAACTACAGATTTGTTATGAAATAGCTGACTGAGAAATATAACATTCTTCTGCTATTTCTGTAAAACTATTGCACTTAACTACTGCCACAAAGTACTTTATTTGTTTTAACATTAGTTGAAAATCACCTCTTTTTAAATACTGCTTTTATTCTATTTTATTCTGTTATCTCTATTCTGTTATCTCTATTCTATTTCCATCAGGATCTAATATACAACTCTCATAATACCCATCCCCAGTATAACGAGGATCACTTACTATTATATAACCTACTTCTCTCAATTTACTCGTAAGAATATTAACCTGCTCTACATCTCCTACAGAAACAGCTATATGAATTAATCCAATATATTGGTTAATAGCATCATTTAAATTTGACGGAATTGTTTGCATCTCCATGATTTCTAGCCTTGACCCTGAGTCAAATTTAATAAAATATGACTGAAACTGTTTCTTTGTGTTTGTATATTTATCTCCAGCAGTGCCATTAAAGTAATCAACATAAAAATTCTTTAATCTTTCTATATCTTTAGTCCATATAGCTACATGTTCAATTTTCATAGTATCACATCCTAACTCTTATTTTCATCATTAAATATTCAGTCATTCCTTCTCTTTTTAGCCTCACTAAATACACCTTTCATTCCAACGTTTCCTTTCTATTACATATTAACTTTATATAATATAATTTGCTAGTTCTCCGATTTTTTCTAATCAAAATGCAAATACTTTAAAATCAAAGTCCTGTAAATGCTATCATATAGGTTAATAATAAATAGAATCCTTAGGTAGTAACTAAAACCTTAGTTTTTTGATAATTCTACTAATGCACATCCCTCTATGGCTTCAATTCCATTTGCCTTACAAAAGTTAAGTATCTCATAACTTTCGGCCCCTGGTTGAATAAGTATTTTATCTACTTTTAATTCATGAGCTTCCTTAACAATTTTTATACCCTTATATGGATTAATACATAAATCCAAAATTTCTATCTTATATGGTACATCATGTAGACTTTTATAAACATCCACATTTGTAACAGATGGATTTACACCAACTACATTAAATCCATCTCTTTTTAATGCGCTCAATATTTTATAAGCATATTTTGAAGAGGTTAATACATCTCCAGCCACAACCCAGTTTTTATAATCTAAAAATTCACTAGCATTCATTATTATCATCTCCTAATAAAATTAGTATATCTGGATTATACCAATTTATTAATGCAACTACTATACTTCTTTAGAAAATCATGGTGTTTAGGTGTTTAGGTGTTAATTATTGTATTGTATATTTGCATAAAGAAAGCTAAAGATATAGACATTATTAAAAATTAGGAGTGGTGACTATGCAAGGAGAAATGTTTTGTTTTCAATGTGAACAAACTGCATTTGGAAAAGGTTGCACCAAAGTAGGAGTGTGTGGGAAAACTGCAGAAATCGCAGCACTGCAGGATTTGCTCATATATCAGATAAAAGGAATAAGTTGTTATGCTAATAAACTTTTAGATAAAGGCGAAAAACTTGATAAATCATGGATTTCATTGATTGAGAATTCATTATTTATGACATTAACTAATGTAAACTTTGATCCTGAGTCGCATATCAATATGCTTAAAAAATCTCAAATAATCAAAGAAGAAGTTAGGAAAAAAGCTAGTGAAGAAAATGTTACTGGTGAAGAGGCTCTATATAATTTAAGTGATTCTAAGGAACAGATGCTTCAAGATGCTAAAAAAGCAGGGATTATGTATGATGAGGATTTAGATATTGATATTCGTTCCGCTAGAGAAACAATAAAATATGGATTAAAAGGAATTTCTGCTTATGCACACCAAGCTAGATTTATCGAATATAACAGCGAGGAAATAGATGAATATTATGTTAAAGCTCTAGCAGCGATAACCGACGATAGTTTAAACCTTCAGGATCTTATCAAGTATATAATTAAAACTGGAGAGATCAGCGTAAAGGTTATGGAAGTATTAGATAAAGCTAATAATGAAAAATATAGTCCTCCTTCACCACAAAAAGTTAATGTAAACATTAAAAAAGGACCATTTATCGTAGTTTCTGGTCATGATTTAAGAGACTTAGAAATGCTCCTTGAACAAACAGAAGGCAAAGGGATAAATATTTATACCCATGGTGAAATGTTACCTTCTCATGGTTATCCTAAGTTAAATAAATATTCTCATTTAGTAGGTAACTTTGGAGGGGCATGGCAAAACCAACAAAAAGAATTTGATGGTTTGCCCGGTTGTATTTTAATGACAACAAACTGCTTAATGAAGCCAAGAGATTCTTATAAAGATAGAATCTTTTCCACAAGTGTTGTTGGCTGGGAAGGGATTAAACATATAGAGAGAGATGAGAATAGCCATAAAGACTTCTCTGAAATAATAAATAAAGCTCTAGAATTAGGTGGTTTTGAAGAAGATGAAGCGGTTAAAGAAATTTTAGTAGGGTTTGGCCATAAGGCCACATTAAGTCATGCTGGAACAATAGTGAATGCAGTTAAAGAAGGTAAAATTAGACGTTTTTTCTTAATCGGTGGATGTGACGGTGCAAGACCAGGAAGAAACTATTACACTGAGTTTGCCCAAAATGTTCCTAAAGATTGTATTATTCTTACTTTAGCTTGTGGAAAATACCGTTTTAATAAATTAGAGTTTGGTGAAGTAGCGGGACTTCCAAGATTACTAGATGTAGGTCAATGTAACGATGCATATTCTGCTGTTAAAATAGCACTAGCACTAGCTGATGCCTTTAAATGCACTATTAATGATCTACCTTTATCATTGATTATAACTTGGTATGAACAAAAAGCTGTTGCTGACTTATTGGCATTATTATCCCTTGGTGTAAAAGGAATATACCTTGGACCAACTTTACCAGCTTTCTTAAGCCCTAATGTATTACAATATCTAGTTGAAAATTTTGATATTAAACCTATAAGCACACCAGAAGATGATTTGAAACAAATACTTGGATAAAAAATGAATTTTAAGATCTTTCATTGTAGCTGTAACAACTAATTAAGCTTTTACTACATGATAAAGTGGCTGTTGCATTAGCGATTTTTAAAATCGCTATGAACAGCTTTTTTTATAATAGTTATACATCATGGTACTAATCTAGTTCTATCTCTAGGAAACAATGATGCTTCTCTAATGTTTTCCAGTCCTAGTAGCTGCATAGTTATTCGTTCTAATCCAATAGCAAGACCACCATGTGGAGGCATCCCTAGTTTAAATACAGAAGTATAGCTTTCATATTTTTCAGGGTTTAACCCTTTATATTTTATATTTTCAATAAGCTGTTTATATTCATGAATTCTTTGACCACCTGTAGTAATTTCAACACCTCTAAATAGCAAATCAAAACTATGAGTTTCTTCGGCTCCAAAAGGCATTGTATACATTGGTCTTTTTCTCCTAGGATAATGAGTTAAAAATAAAAAATCACAACCTAATTTTTCTTTTGCATATTTACAGATTAGCTTTTCTCCCTCAGGGTCTAAGTCCACTTCTAAATCAGTTTTATTGAATTTATTTTTTAATATTTCTAATGCTTCATTGAATTTCATTGTAGGAATTTTATTATGAATCAGTGGTACATCAGCATTTAGAATTTGCAAATATCTACCTCCCTCTTTATTTACCTTACTTAGTATATATCTGAGTAGTTCTTCCTCTACTTCCATGATATCCTCTTCATCTTTTATAAATCCAATTTCAAGATCCATACTTACATACTCATTTAAATGTCTAGTAGTGTTATGCATTTCAGCTCTATAAACATGAGCAATTTCAAAAACTCTCTCAAAACCAGCTCCAACCATCATTTGTTTATGAAATTGTGGACTTTGAGCAAGATACGCTTTATTCTCAAAATATTTCACCTCAAAGACATCTGTTCCACCCTCAATGCCTTCTGCAATAATCTTTGGTGTAAAGATTTCTGTGTACTCCTGGCTGATGAGAAATTCTCTAAATCCTTGCACTATAAGATTTTGTATTTTAAATATGGCGTTCGTTTTTTCATGTCTAAGACTTAATACCCTATTATTTAGCATAGTATCTAAGTTTATTTCTAAATTCCTTTTATTAATTTGGATTGATAATTCCGCCTCTGCAGCATTTATCAATTCAAAGCTTTCTATTGAAATTTCAAAAGCATTAAGATTATTATTACTTTCCTGTACGTCACCCCTTATTGATACTACAGACTCAAGATTTATGGCACTAAAGTCCATAGCATTATTATTTGCTATGCATTGTACTAAACCACTTCTATCTCTTATTATGACAAAAGTTATAGCTTTAAGTTTCCTTATGCGGTATACCCACCCCATTATTTTCACTTCTTTTCCAATATAATTATCAAGTTGACTTATGATTACTCTTTCCATAATATATCTCTCCTCTTATAAATATTTTATATGAACGCTAAAAAACGCCCCTTGAGTAATAAACTCAAGGGGCGTTTTATCGCGTTGCCACCCTTTACAAACATCTAATCTCTTCTTTGAAAATATAAAATGGTATAACAAATAAAATCGGCTGAATTCTATTTATAAAATAAAAAGCCTCCACTCCAACCTAGGAGTGAAAGCTATAATTTCACGGTACCATCCTACTTTAACATAAAAAGCTAAAGTCATCTCTAATCCTTTTAACGGTGGAGACCGACTTATCTTACTGCTTTTTTCAGATAAGCTTCTTCGGGATGTCCTTCAATATTACTGTTCTCATGGAGCTTACACTTTCCTCCACTCGCTTAGGATACTAAGATAATATCTAATTTTCCCTTCAACGAATTTTAATATTTATTATATGATATACCTATTTTGTTTTGCTGTCAATACTTTCTTCATTGTTTTAAATATACTTATAAGGTATAATTTGCCATATTGATGTATTATATATCTTCACAATTTAAATTTGTTTATGTACTATCTAACTGCTTTAAGCTTTGCTATATCTGCATAATTAGTAGCGGTTACTATTTCAACAGTCGATAGGTCTTTTCTTAAACCTTCTATATTACCTTTTATATAAGCAATATCATTTGACATTTTATCTTGTTCAGCCTTATTAACTTCTGCAGAATGTTCAAGGGCCTTTAAAATCAAATGATCTTCCTCTTGTTGTGATTTTATGGTTTTAATATCAATTTTAAGGTCATTAATATCAATTTTCATGTCCTTGATATTGGTTTTCATGTCTTTAATATCGTTTTTTAAAGGTTTAAGTTCTTCCCTTAGCAATTCTCCTATAGCTTTTAAATCATTTTTATCCATTAATCACACCACCTTAATAATATTATATATTATTTATCCCTGACCCGAAAGCTTTTTCTATAGTTTATTGTAAGCATAACTTTTTTGTTAGTAATCATTGAACTTAGTTACCTATGTTATACTTATCTTATATTTATGTCAATATACTAATATTTCAATCTGATTTAGTTCCCTCAAATTTTGCACCATATTGATACAGTTCAATGTTAGTAACATTTCCTTTTGTATCTGTGTTAAATTCTATTTCTGCATCAACTACTCTGAAGAAAACTTTGTTCTGTGCTTCAGGGAAAAGTTCAAATTTGGGCTGACCGTCAGTTTGATAGTAAAGGTGATCTCCTTCATTTATTATATTAATAGTACCAACCTTATCAATATAATATTTTCCTGCATACTTACTTAAAATTTTACTGCCAACCTTGATTTCTTTCTTTTCATTTGGCATTTTAAACTTATTTTCCAAAGATATATCAGCTAAAACATCTGTAAGTGAATTTACATCATAATATCCTGAATTTGTTAGTATTATTATAGTTAAATCCTTATCCGTACATCTTTCTATGTTACTTGTGAAGCCTAAAACTTTGCCACCATGATAAATTTTATGTCCATATATCCCATCATCTATCATCCAGCCATAACCATAATATGCTGTTTTATATTCAGGCATTTTTACATGTTTTGAAAATATTTTCCCATAGTTGCTTTATTTACTAACTTATCCGTATTTAACGCCCTATTCCATCTATATATGTCTTCTGTGGTAGAATATAATTCCCCAGCACCATGAACACCATCAAGTACTATTTCATCACTGACAGGGAAGACATCTAAATATCCGCTATAACCATTAGAATTATACATTTTTTCTTTTCCTTTATAAGATACTCCTGTGTCATTCATATTAAGAGGTTTAAAAATATTCTTTTGTAAATAATCTTCATAACTCATTTTAATTACTTTTTCAACTATATATCCCAATAAAAGATAGTCTGAATTACAATATTCAAATTTAGTTCCAGGTTTAAAATTCAGTGGTTTATTTTTAAATAGATTAATTACATTATCAATATTTTGTAAATCCTCAGGTTTCATAGTGAAAAATCCAGGTAATTCATTAAATATTACAAGACCAGATGTATGAGTAAGTAAATTATATATTGTTATATCATTCCCATTTGGAAAATCAGGTATGTATTTAGAAATCTTATCTTGTTCATTAATCATACCTTTTTCAACTAACTGCATTATTGCCATTGCTGTAAATTGCTTTGTCATTGAACCTATAGGAAATGTTGTCTGGGATGTATTTTTAATACTTTGCTCAAAGTTTGCCATATTATATCCTTTCTTATTTCCTAATATTTTATAAAGCACATCTAAAATATGATAAGTGAATCATAAATTTGTAATATTGGGAGCAATTTTATTTAAAATAATTTTACCGTATATTGTATTTTAGAGCAAGTATGCCCATAATTTAAATATTAGATTTTTCGCTTAAAAAAATAATTGTGCTAATACATAACGAAATATTATGAAAATAAAAAAGAACGATATTTAAGGTTCGCAATAAATAGATGCCTTGTTTTATGATTATAATCATATTTTTCACTCATATAAATTATTCATAAAATAATATTATCACTTTGTATAATTAGACCCTTTATAGTGTATGTATTATTATTATTATTATTATTATCATCTTATTACTTACTTTAGGCTAACTCAAATATACTTCCCACGGCAATAATTGATTTAGCAAGATCATCTCTATAATCATCATCATTTTCAGTAAGGCTATTTATTGAAACTACCTGTGATTTTGAATTAGCGTGAATATATTTATTATTTCCAATATACATGGCTACATGTCCTGGAAAAAATAAAAGATCACCAGGTTTAATTTTGTTAATATTTATTTTTTTCATATATTTTTCTGTAAAAACGGCATCTCTATATATGGTGAATCCATTTATAAGATATACTATAGAACATAATCCAGAGCAATCTATTCCTAGGGTACTTTTACCTCCCCATCTATACTGAGTATTCAAATAAAGTTTTGCTGTTTTTATCAGATTGTTTCTTATTAGTTCTTCTTCTAATTTTAGTTCTTCTTTTAAAGAATATTTCTTATATTTTCTTATAAATGTTTTCTTTATCCATCCGCTTTCTCCATCTGGTAAAAGTACTCTACTCCAAACATCTTTATCATCTCCCGAATAGACTACAAAGGCACCTCTGGTGACTGTATTTATTATTGGCGAATTATACATAGGATTTTTAAGAATATCTGTCACTGACTGTATTACATAAAAGTTAGCATCGTTAGTCCATTTGTCAAACGCATCCTTTGTCATAAAAATTATATCCTTTCCATTAACATATCCTTCATAATCATAAGAAGTTTTTACATAATACCAGCCATTATTTTCAGAGGAAATTATATTAATACCCATGCCAAATAGAACTTCATCCATCCTTTCACTATCCTGTGAAGGGTGCTTTCTAAGTGGTACAACACTTTTAATAACTACTGCATATTTATTATTAATATTCATTTTAATCCCGCCTCTACTAATTTGTATTATATATCTGCTTATAATTATTATAGCAATATATTTGAAACACCCTTATTTATATTTTTACAACTTTTAGTACAAATTGAGAACTTCCAGAAGCTAAAACAAATATCAACATCAAAAGGCGTATACTCTTATCCTTACTCATTATAAAATAAAGCATAACCACAATAAAATATATACTAGGATTTATAAAAAGAAAATTCCCCAGTATTAAAAAAGCAATTATCAAAACACGGTATATTATTATATTTTTGACATGCTTCACAGTTGAGCGAAGATTTTATGAAATGATGCAAAGTTTTATTACAGTTGAGTAATCTATTGATTTTAATAATATAGCTACAAAGCTTTTTCATGTAGCGCTATATTGTTTACTATTTCATATATTTCATTCCAATTATATACTCGAATTATATTTTTATTTAAAGGTTTCCTATTATAATTTGTATCTATAAGTAACACTTTAAACCCATTTTCTGATAGCTGCATAGCGTTTACATAGCAATCTTCTATAAATACATCACATTTTAATTTTTTAGCTGTATCTACCTTATAACTAGTTCCTAAAACAAAAACATCATCGTAAGGAATATTGTTTTTCTTTAAATAAGAGTACGTAATAAGTTTCAAATCTTTATCTCTTGCAGTCACAAAATATATATTATTTAGCTTTATTAACGCTTCTATTATTTCTCTAGCATTTTCTCTTAAACTTATTTTTCCATTGTGCATTTCTAACTTATTTTTGTTGTAAAAATCATCATATTCTTCCCTGGTTATTCCCATAACTTTAGCAATTTCATACTCTGTTACTTCATCAATGGTTATGTTTTTGTCAAAGTATTTATTTGTAATATCTAACCAAAAGTATGGATCAGTAATTGTTCCATCAATATCAATGCATATATTAAGATTTTTCATTTTTAACACCTCTCTATTATATTATTTTAGTATATAATTGTTAAGTCGATATTAAAAGCAAGTAAATTCAGGCATCATCAAAAAAATAACAATTCAATATGCTAATCTAGTTTGCGTCATGCAACGCCTGCAGACTTCTTAGATAGCCACACGGAACCTGTCTCATTGTCTATGGCAAAATATCATCAGAATCTTTGACTTGTTATTTTCTTGATTGTGCCTTAGTCATTCCATTCTTATCATGGTGTTATCCAATAATTGAAAAATCAATCCAATAATGATATTATTTACTTAATATCTTATACAGTAATAATACTATAAAATTGATACATCATTTGAAAATTATTTTTTAAAGGAGAAAATAAATGAAAAAACTTTTTATTCTTATATGTTGTGTATTAGTAATCACTATAATAGGATTATTTTGCTGTGAAAAAATATTTTATAAAGACCCACTTTCTTTTATTAAACCAAAAATCATAATTGATAATATTAAATGTAGCAGTGATAAAAATAAAAATGGTATTGATGATCTTGATGATATAGTTATTGGTGCGCGACAAGAAGTTCTTAACAAAACAAAATATAGAGATGGTTACTATATTGGTGGTTATCCACCAAATAATGAAGGTGTTTGTACTGATGTTATATGGCGAGCTTTAAAACATGCCGGTTATGATTTAAAAACTGCTGTTGATAATGATATTAAACAAAATCCAAAGGATTACTCAGACTCAGTAAAAACTCCAGACCCAAACATAGACTTTAGACGAGTAAAAAATCTTAAAATCTTTTTTAAAAAGCATGCATTAAGCTTAACTACTCAAGTGATCCCTAAGGATAAAAATAACCTTGTCCAGTGGCAACGAGGTGATATCGTAATTTTAGAGAATCAAGAACATATAGGGATTATATCAGACAATCGAAGAAGTGATGGTGTTCCCTACGTTATACATAATTCATACCCAGGTGCAAGAGAAAGTGATTCACTTTTATATTGGTACAAGCAAAATAGGATAGTTGCACATTTTAGGTTTCCAAATTAAATGGTGTGAGGTGATATTAGACTATGAAGCAATTTGTAGCTACTGCTTATGAAAATTGGTGCAAATTTGTAAAAAACACCTGAAAGAAAATAACGACTCAACATTCTGATCCATTTTCTTTCAGATACATAACATTTAATTATTTAAGTGGTACTGTAATCCTTGAATCATATTCATCATAATCTAAGTTGGGAGCTATAATTTTAAAATTCTTATCATTGTTTAACCCACTGAATTCTTCTGTTAATTCATATTTATCATCACCTATTTTTTTAATAGTAGTATTTAAAAGGCGGATGTCCGCTTTGGGATTGTCACCTTGTAAAACAACATATTGCTCATTTGGTAACTTTCCATATATAACGCCACAGATAGTGGCTTTATCATTTAAAACACTAATTTTCGTCAAAGTTACTTTCCCTATATTCCCTTCAGAAATATCAATTGGAAGCGATGTGTTAATAGGAACTGAAACGTCTTTAGCATCATATGGATCAGGGTTTTCTACTTCAACCGTTTTTCCATTTTGATCTCCATATGCATAGCCTCCACCATGTCCAATTACAGGAATAAGTGTTAAATATTTTGTGTCCATATTTATCTTTGAATAATGTTTGTTAAAGCTGTAGAAGCCGCCGGGGCCTGGCGTCGCCTGCCCACTTTCCTCAGAAAGTTCATTCCCTTTATCGTCTAAAACTATAAAATCCGTCCTATTTACTTCAAACTCTGTCTTATGTGCTTCTTCAGAACCTACAATACTTTTATCATACTCTATGTTGCTATGAATGGAAATTGCAGTATCTAGAGGAGATAATGTAATTTCAGTAATAGTTCCTTTTTTATTGTTAAACGTCATATCTTGATTTGGTTTATAAACTTTAGTATTTTTGCTTAACTCTGACTTTGAAATATTAAAATTAAAGTCCCAATTTCCCGCTGTGCTATCAAACTTTTGAAAGGACATGTCAAATTGAAAATTCTCAGGTAAAGTTAAATCATTACCAGTCATAAGTTCAAGAGTTCCCATAATGGTTTTATCATTTACATTTTTTGCTACACCCCCTGATCCAACATTTAACCATTTACCATTGACCTTAAATGTTGGAAAAAATAAAGGACCTGTTGAATCTATTTTTGTATTACTTTCTGCAGTGTACCCTATAATTACATTATTATCGTAGCAAACAACACTGTTTATTGTGAAGGATTTTCCATTATAAGTAACTTTTTTATTCACTATATCAGAATAATTAGCATAATCACCAGTTTGACCCAGCATTTCTACAATAGGATTTAATATAGGAATTTGAGATGCAAAAGATGGATTTGCGTAACCTATACCGATAAATAATAGTAAAGAGGCAGCAGTTGCAGCACCTATTTTTGTTTTTATAAATTTCCTTGTTTTTATATTGTTTTTTAAGCGGGATTTTAAATTATGTTTCTGAATGTCTGTCATTTCTACATCAATATCGTCGAATTCATGTTCATCAATATTAATATTGTTAAAATCTTTATATATCTCTTTTTCATTCATTTAAATTACCTCCTCTTTAAAGTTTATAAGCTTTCCTCTTAAAAATTTTCTACCTCTTGAAAGTCTATTATCTACTGCAGCTTTAGTTAAACTTAAACTCTTTGCTATTTTGTCAATGTCTTCATTAAGAAAGTATCTTTTCATAAATATATATTTATCTGGTTCCTTCATCTTGCTTATAGCAGTTAATATCTCATTTCTTCTTTCTTTTAATATAATGGCATTTTCAATATTCTCCTCTGATGAAAGTGGTAAATTATCTATGTCCCCATAATCCGAGTCTTTCGCAAGCTTTCTTTTATAATCAATAGCTTTAAATTTTGAAATTGTCATAATCCATGTTTTAAAGGTCCCTTTTTCAATATCAAAGCAGTCTATGTTATCCCATATTTTCATAAAAACATCATTTGTGCACTCCTCAACTGAACTAGTGTTATTTCTGTATAATACACTGTAGGCTATTTTATAAATAAGATTTCCATAAATATCAACTATGTAATCCATAGATTTATAGTTTTTCTTCTTGAGTTCATTTATAAAGTTATTTTCATCTATTTTCAATATTAGCACCCCCTCAGTTTGCAGCGATTGTATTACTTATAAGTTTTATATATATTAAGAGCTCCCATATATTAAATACGAAGGAACTGTTTGTTTATTATCAAAAAGTTTTTGGTGATATTTAACTATAACAATATTATTGCACAAAAATAATAGCTAAGGATTTTTAACAACTAAAAATCCTTAGCTATCTTACAACGACAAATTGAATCACATGACCTTGTCCATCCGCATCGAAGTTTGAGTTACATCGAACATTTTCTGATCCCGATGCTCGACATGGTTTGGGTAGTTATCATAAAGTTTAGTTTTACATCCATTGTGGATATTTCTTAGTTGTTTATAATTCTGATTTAAAATTAGATTTGCCCATATATCTTAGATTATTTCAAGCACAACGCCATGATGGTGTTACTGCAATTGTTGCTTTATCCGAAGTAAAAAAACTTTATCCACATTTTAGTTTTTATAAATTTCTTGGTGATGGTGCTCATGATAACTACCCTACATATGATTTGCTTCTCGCTTTGAATATAAAAGCTGTGATACCTTTAAACAAAAAAAGTACAGGTAATTTCTAATATAAACCACCAATTAAAGTAGATGACAATGGAACTCCAATTTGTATAGGTAAAATTCCTATGATATATGATTATTGTTTATGTACTTATAAAGTCACCTGCAAAAAACTGTTTTCGGTATTGTAACGGTGTTTTTTCTTTTAATTTCACAAACTTATTTATAAAATAATCAGTATTATTGTAGCCAACTTTCTCTGCTATTTTATAAATTTTATCATCACTTCGTTTAAGTAGCTCTGAGGCTTTTTCAATTCTGTATGCATTTAAGTAGTCATTAAATAACGCATTATATTGCTTTTTAAAGATTTGTCCTAAATATGCGCTATTAATAAAATATTTTTCACTTAAATATTTTAAACTTAGCTTCTCCATATAATGTTCTGAGATTTCCTTATCAATTTGATTTAAAATTCCTTGAATTGAATGTTGCCGCAATTGATTTAAATATTTTGAAAATTGTAAAGAAAAGCTTTTCAAATGCTGTGCGCTTCCTCTACTTATCATTTGTTCAAAAGAGATTGAGCTAATATATTTCATTACTTCTGCTTGGTTAACTTCCGAATCTAATTCTTTTGCAATATTAATAATATTAAATAATAAATAATTAATGTTTATTTTTATAATTTCCAAATCTATCTTGTATTCTTTAAAACTATTATATATTTTATCAACACACTTTATAATTTCTTCTTTATTATTTTGTTGAATTTCATGGATTAAATTATCCATATATAGTTTTTCCATATTGTAATTAAATTCTTTTTTCTCTGTAATTTCATCATAATATTCAATATTGTTTTCATTTGAAAAATTCGAAAATAATTTAGCTACAGTTGCACTCTTATATGATATTGATAATTCTTTAATACTACTTACTTTCTGTCCAATATAAATATAAAAATCATATTTTTGATTTTGCTTTATCCTAATTTGCAATTTTTTAATATATTCTTTTTCACTTATCCCTTGCTCTTTTGCTAATCTCTTATCATAAATAAAACCAATGTCATAACACTCTTTATACTTACTAGGATCAATAATTACATTATAATAATTTTCTCCTAACCATCCAACCATGTTTTGGTATAGTATTTGTTGTCCCTTTATTTTTTCCTCTTCAGAAATGTTATTACAATTTTCATTGTAATAACTAATTTCAATAATTATATATCGTAATTGTTCGCAAAACTTTTGATATTTATTAACATATTCCAAATTAACATTATTACATTTTCCATTTATAATTTCATTTAAATAACTATCATATATAACTTTATCTTTTATTTTTTGTATTGTCTTATGATTTTCTTGTTTAAGATATTCTTCTTTAAAGCTGTTTAATACCTTAATTAACTCCTCTTTTTGAATTGGTTTTAAAATATAATCGGTTACATTATATTTTATTGCTTTCTTCGCATATTCAAACTCGTAATAACCGCTTAATACTATAAATTTTACTCTAGTTGATATGTTAATGCGTACATACTCAATTAATTGAATACCATTCATTTCAGGCATCTTTATATCCACAATAATTAAATCAATTTCCTTTTTCTCTAATTCTTTTATGGCTTCAAGTCCATTTGCAGCTTCGCCTACAATTTCGTAACCATATTGTTCCCAATCAATTAGAATGTTTAATCCTTGTCTAATAAACGGTTCATCATCCACTATTATTATTTTAATCATAATGATCGCCCACCTTAATAACTGTTATTCTCGTCGAAAACATCATTGTTATGCCTTAATTTATCAAGATAAATTTGTATTGTAACTTTTGTGCCCTCCTTTAATTCACTATCGATTTCAAATTTCATGTTATTATTGCAATACATTTGTATACGCATGTAAGTATTAAGAACCCCAGTGCTTTTACTGTTATTGAGCATGTCCATTTTTGCATTTCTTAAATTATCTCTAATTAAACTTAATTTCTTCTTATCCATTCCACCTCCTGTATCTGAAATTTCTATGAATAAATCGTTTTCATCTTTAAATACAGTAATATTAATACTTGCATTATGGGATACCTCTTCAATACCATGAACACATGCATTTTCAACAAAGCCTAAAATGGATAACTTTGGGATTCTTATAATTTTACATTCTTCCATAACATAATAACTAAAAGATAATTTATCTCCAAAACGATACTTTTGAATTTGAAGATAATTTTCTACAAACAGCATCTCATCTTCAATCATAATATAATCTTCTCCCCAATTTATTGTCTTTCGTAGCAATATTGATAAATTCTCAATTATATCTGCAGTTTCATTTTCACCTTTTATCAAACTTCTCATACGAAATGCTTTCAAGAGTATTAAACATAAAATGAGGATTTACTTGACTTTGCAACGCTTTTAATTCAGCTTGTTTTTTAGCTAGTTCTAATCGTTGCTTTTCTGCATCTCTCTTAAATACTACTTCTATTAGCTCCTTAATCCTTAAAACCATTATATTATAACTTCGAATTAATTTTCCTATTTCATCCTTTCCTGAACTACATTCAATTGTACAAAATTCCTCATTTTCTACTTTACCTAAATATATACCAAGTAATGTCACTCGATATCTAATAGAGTGTGACACTAAAGTAATAATAATAGTAGGTAATAACAGATTAAAGATTATTAAGCCAAACAATATTTGTTTTCCCTGAAAAATTTTTGATAACGGGTTGACTTCATCTTCTGTAACAATGATATTCCACACTTCATTCGCTATCTTAAATTTAAAAAAGCCATTTGACTTAACAGGTTTTTCTTCTATGCAATCTATTGTGTTAAATTGATTCAATGCAACATTTGATGTTTTATTAGAAAATAAAACATATTTTTTATTACAAATATATAAATTGCCATCCATTTTTTCATTTAAAATATCATTTAATATTACATTATAATCTACATCTATTTTTAAAATATTTCCATTTTCATTTCCAAAATCATTCAATTTTCTAATAATACTAATAGTTCTACCAGTATCATTAGTTGGAAAATACTTTTTGTCATTATCATAATAAACCGAAATAGTCATTTGTTGGTTATTATCATAAAAATTCTTGTACCAATTACTTTCTCGAATTTCTGGTGTTAACTTTCTAAAATTATCGCTATTGCTTATAGTATCATTATTTGTATATATTGTAACCTTATATATATGTTGTGAATTATAATAGTAATTGATTTCGTTGTTTTTTAATAAGACATTATAGTTTTCATAATACTCAAGAAGATTATCATACCTTTCATTAATAAAACCATTTAATCCTGCATCACTATACAAATGATTTGATACTAATACACAGTCATTTAATACAGCTTCCAAATTATATTTAACTCTATCTATAGCATACTCCATATTTATTTTTTGTTCTTTCATTGCATTGTTTTTTACAGTTACATAAACAATGGAATTAGTAATCATCATGGGAATTAGAACACAAAATACATATATTATTAATAATTTTGATTTAATGCTACAATTATTCAATGTATCAATATCTTTCATATATATATTCCTTTTTTACAAATTTTAATATATTTTATGATACATCATTATTTACATTTAATCAATGAATTAGTGTCATTGTCAGCTCTAACAAAATAATATTTTCTTTTTTACTGAAAACAATCTCTACAGAGAAAGTACATAAATTTAAGTTACACAAATCTATGTACTTTTCCAATTTGAGTTATAACCCCAAGCCCATGGAGCTTACTTTAATTTACTTTTACATTGGCAGATACTTTTGGTATAGTCCTTGTATCATTAAGGACTAAGTTACCAAACCCAGAAGTATCCTGGAATGAATTGCCTGAACCATCACACCAAGATGCTACACTAACTCTTTTTCCTGTAGAATCAGCATTATTTACTTGAACATCAAAGCCAAGTATTGAACCATCTTCTGGTTTAATAGCAGTAAGTGGTATGGCTTCTTCTACTATATATCCCGTAGGAGTTATGCTTGTTGCAGACTTAAAACCATCAGGTTTTGTACCTCCAAAACTTTGTTCATTATCAAAATTAACTCTGATTTGAGAATCGTCACTTTCATAAGATGTTGTCTTATGATCATTTTGATCTAAGAAAACTTCTACTGAGTCTTGTTCATACGCATTAGCACTAGATTTATTTAAACAATTATCAGTAACCTCTGAAAGCACATAGAGATTATTATTATCCCACATAGTTCGTACCTTTGCTGTCGCTCCTGAAGTTCCTTGTACCCAAATATTAGTGTTTATACTATTAGCTTGGTTCCAAATATCGTCTATTTTTCCATCTAGTACAGGTGTACCGTATACAGTATTTGAATATATTGGAGTTTTTTGCAAAGCGAGATTACTGTAATATGCAGTATTTTTATCTTCACTGTTAGAGTAGTCATTAAGCACAGCTGTTGAATCTACGTTTCCTGTTCCTTTATCATCATTAACTCTAATATCGTAACCTATTGTACTTCCAATCTTAGGATTTATATCACTTAATGGAATAACAGCCTGTACAGTATATCCATTAGCATCACTTTCAACATAATGTGTTATGTCCGTACTTCCAGAGTTATTACGATATATTTTGTAGTGGCTAACATCTGTGTTATAAGTTGTAGTTTTACCATCATTTTTATCTACAAACAACTCTATATTGTCTTTTGATTCTTGAGTTGCATCTGTAACTCGTGCATATATATACAGATTATTTTTATCCCATAAAGTTTTAACCTTTGCGGTAGCTCCTTCCACCCCTTTATAAAAAGTGTTAGCAGAACATGGTTGTATCATAGTCCATAATTTATCAACATTGGGTCCAATTGATGGAGTTCCTTCAGCACTTGATAAAGCTTGCCTATCAGGAGTTGCTTTACTTGGATCCACTATTGCCCAGTAAGCAGGTTTAGCCTGAAAATTCCTATCGAATAGTAATGGATCATACTGTGCAAGCCATGAATCTGCATCCGTTATACCCCATAACATCACTGTACTAATGTTATTCTTTTTACTCTTTAATAAGTCAAATACCTGTTTGTATAACCTTGCTTGTCTTAAGTAACTATCTTGATTTACGGTTCCCACAATTTTTAAATCAAGCTCTGTAACTTGAATATCAACGCCTAATGATGCGAACTTCTCTATGGAAGCCTTTATATCGTCTACAGAAGTATCAGTAGAAATATGCATTTGCATACCAATACCATCAATAGGAACACCTTTAGCTTTTAAGGCTTTTACTACATCATACATCTTCTGCGTTTTTGCATTATTTCCTTCTATACCATAATCATTTATATATAACTTCATTGTTGGATCAGCTTTATGCGCATACTCAAACGCTTTTTCAATATAATCAGGGCCAGCTATCTGATACCATTTTGAATTTCTATAACCATTAGAATCACCAGAATCACCAATAACTTCATTAACTACATCCCAATACTTTATAGGATTACGTGCTCCATACTTGTTTTTAAAATGAGTTAGCACCGTTGTTATATGTGTCTCTAGCCTTTTAAGCAATAAATCTTTTGAGCAAAGTTTGGTTGGATCCGTTGGATCCTGGAAAAACCAATCTGGTATTTGACTATGCCAAACCAGTGTATGTCCCCTCATAGACATTTTGTTTTGTATTGCATAGTCTACAATTTTATCTGCAGCAGTAAAATTAAAGTTCCCTTCTGTTGGCTGAAGTGCATCTGGCTTCATCTCATTTCCAGCCACAAGAGTATTAAAGTGCTTTTTTATCAGCTGTTCAGTCGGACTATTACTACCTAATATACTTGCTGGATACACCTCTGTTCCTATTGGAAAATAATCTTTTAACACATTGCAAAGACTTGGTATATTATTTTGAATGTTTAATTGAGCTGCTGTTTCATTTTTAGCCAAAACACCAGTGGTAACGTTTTCAGGATTGCCATTATTAACTATATTAGGATATTGCATTGAATCTGCAAAAACCTTTGGTAAACTTATGCCTCCCATTCCAGTAACCATAAGTAATGTCATTGTAAAACTGAAAATTTTAAAAAATTTACTTTTCGCTTTCATTATTGTTTCCCCCTTAAACTTGTGGTAGTGTAAATTTATTTACACTACTTCTTTAATTTTCTCTTTACATATCAGGGTTTACAGAGTTTTTTACACGAAAAAAACAATGACTCCCTAATTTCATGTTATAATTGAATCTCAAAAACAAAAAAATACACATGAAAGGGTTTCATTGTCTTGAATCCAATTATAACTTATTTATTTTTATATAATCAATACCTTTTGAAAGAAATTTCTAAATTACTTTTGTTAATTTCCAAATATATTCCTCTTAAACAATGGGGTTTTGATGATTCACATAACCACGAATATCAAAAGTTCAAGGTTGATAAACTTCCGAAAATCTTTAATCCTGAACCTGTAGATTATCAGCTACTTTTAGGTTATTACAAACACAAGTACAATAAATTTTATTAATTATGTCTTCAATAGAATATCCATATTCCCCAAACACATTATGATAAACATTCGTCTTATAAGCACTCATTATTCCTTCACTCCTCCTATAGTAAGACCTGTTACAAAGTATTTTTGTAAGAAAGGATATAGACAAACAATTGGTAATGCTGTCACAATTGTAATAGCTGCACGAATAGACATTGGTGTTACCACATTAGTTTGTTGTTGCAACACATCTGTTGAAGCCGAGCTAGAAGTTAAAGTTGTCGTAGATGATAACAATTTCATAAGTTCATATTGAAGTGTCGTGAGAGATGGACTTCCTGAACAATAAATCATTGAATCAAACCATGAATTCCATTGTCCAACTGCTATAAATAATGCAATTGTAGCTAGTACTGGTTTACACAAAGGCAATATAATTTGAATAAAGATTCTAAACTCTCCTGCACCATCAATTTTAGCTGATTCCACCAAACTATCTGGTAATCCACAAATATAGGTTCTAATAACAATCATATTAAATGCACTTACTAGTCCCGGTATAATATAAACCAAAAAGTTATTAAATAAATGTAAGTCTTTTATTAATATATATGTTGGAATCAATCCACCGCCAACATACATTGTAATTACATATAGAATTGAAAGTTGCTTTTTGAACATAAATTCCTTTCTACTTAGAACATATGCTAGCATTGCTGTCAAAAACACTTGTAATATTGTGCCAATTACAGTTCTTGAAACTGATATAAACGCCGCCTGCTTTAAGTTTTGATTACTCAATACTGTTTGATAATTTTTAAGAGTAAACACTCTTGGTAACAAATAAATGCCACCTCTTACAGAGTCAATACCATCATTAAACGAAACAGCCAATGTATTCAATATAGGATATAGTGTTACAATTACAAACAGTGTCATAAATATACCTATAAAAGTACCATATATTATATCTGACTTACTTCTTTTCCGCACTCTTTTCATAAGTTAACCTCCTTTAGAATAGTCTTTCTTCTCCAACTGATTTTGCAAAATTATTTGCTATAACTACTAATGTTATACTAATTACACTTTTAAAAATACCCGCCGCAGTAGCTAACGAATAGTTTCCTAAACCGATACCATATTTCAATACAAAGATATCTATTGTTTGAGATACACTTTGAACAAGACCATTTCCTAATAAATATTGAATCTCGAAGCCTGCATTTACAATGTTGCCAACATTCATTATTAATAATATAAATATTGTAGATTTGATTCCCGGCAATGTAACATGTAACATTTTTTGAAATCTACCTGCGCCATCAATATCTGCTGCTTCATATAGTTCAGGGTTGATAGCTGTAATAGCTGCAAGGTAAATAATACTTTCCCATCCTACTTCTTTCCAAACATTAGAAATACCTACAATGCCCCAAAAGTATTGAGTGTGTGCAAAAAAATTGATTGGCATCTTAATTAAGTGTAATCCAAGTAAAATATGATTAATGATACCTGTTTCTGGTGAAAGAACATCTGCTACAATACCTGTTACAATTATCCATGAAAGAAAGTGAGGTAAATAAGAAACTGTTTGTACAAATCTCTTAGCGATAACTATCCTCATCTCATTGAGTAATAATGCAAAACCTATAGAACAAACGAAACCTAATACTAAATTAATTATGCTCATACATAAAGTATTTCTTATTACTAATAAAAAAGTCGGATCAGAAAATAAAAATTTAAATTGACTAAGTCCGCACCATGTTTGATTAAATAGTCCTTTTGATGGGCTAAAATTTTGAAATGCCATGAGCCAACCAACAAGAGGTATATAACCAAATATACCTATATATATAACAAATGGGATACACATAATAATTAGTGACTTTTGCTTCTTCATTTTTTTAAATATACTTTTTTTAGGAGGCGTTCCTAGATTTGATTTCTTATATTCTGCTTTTATTTCCATTTTCATTCTCCTTTTCCTTGTAATCTTTTAATAATAGGGGCACCTCAAAAGATGCCCCATTATTATCTAGTACTTATTTATCACTAAATGCTTTTACCCTTCTTCTTACCTCTTTTGTAAGTGCATCTTCATATGCCTTCACATCAGCCCCAGTTGTTAGTGATGTTTGATATTGATTCCAACTAGAATCAAATTCACTAGGACTTACCATAACAACTTTTGGAAGCCATTGTTTTTTAACGTCATCCATTTTTTGACTTGCTATTGCTGCTGGACTGGTTGCTGTCAATGCATTAACATATGAGTAAATAGGGAACCAAGGTTCATTCTTTGGATCTGGTATTGGTCCAAAATCTGTCCATTTCTTATATCCATATCCATTAAGGACCTTCTTATCTACATCAGTTAAGGTTGCAGTGAATTCACCTGGTTGTTGTGCTGATGCCATAGCATTAATCCCATCTGATTGCGTACCACCATAATTAGGAAATCCTGAATAAGGACACATATTAGCATTAACCCAATCTTGATTTCTGCTTTCTTGCCTTTGTTTTTCATTTCTAGAATATACGCCTTTACT
The DNA here is from genome assembly GCA_963725425.1 of uncultured Clostridiaceae bacterium. Taxonomy (GTDB): domain Bacteria; phylum Bacillota; class Clostridia; order Clostridiales; family Clostridiaceae; genus Clostridium_I. The sequence continues at coordinate 301,681 of CAVRYJ010000006.1, read as the reverse complement.
ATCAACTTGATAATCAATGTTCTTTTGGCCCCAATTTCTTAATGTCAATACTTCCGGAGATAATAAATCGTTCAGTGCTTTTAAAGCACCCTGTAGATCTTTACAACTAGTTGTAATTCCAATACCATCGCCTGCATTTAATGCTGGCATTGATCTATAATGTGGTTTTACATTAGCATCAATAGTTAATTCAAATGGTACATAAGTTCTTTCATCTAGGTTTCTTTGTTTTAGTGCGGATTCTGCATCTTGAAATTGCCAATGCTGGTCAATCATCCCAAGAACTCTGCCTGTTGAAATCTTAGAAATATATTGATCGTGAGATGCTGTAAATGTTTCTGGGTCTATAATTCCTTTATTATATTCTTCATTTAACTTTTTGAAATACTCTTTTGCTTCTGGAATCGAATTGTAGCTTTTAGCTGTTAATGTTTTTTTATCCACAATTGCCTTTCCATCATTAGGATATCCTGCTAGGAATTGAGGTGGATTTTCCAAACAGAAACCGCAACTGCTACCACCATCGGATAGTATATCAAATCCTATGGTTGGTTGTCCATTTATGGTTGGATGAGCTTTCTTATATTTTTCAATTAAATCAAAATATTGATCTAGAGTTTTAAGTTTAGGATAATTGCCCCACACTACAACTGCTTTTTGAAGCCAAAAAGCTTCATCACCATAATCTGTTGTCATATCTTTTCCTTGATTAGCTCCAAATTGATTTATAAAGTAAATATGTCCATCAGGTTCTCTTAACTTATTCCAATCATTCTTTGAATAAAAGTTTTTAATATTAGGATATTTATCCAAATATTTATCTATTGGGACAAGTGCATGAGCATCTAATAACGCTTGTGTTGCTTCACCTCCATCTATAAAATCCGGATATTCACCACCAGCAATCATTACTCCTACTCTTTCTTTACCAGTTTGACCTGTAAGAAATGATTCATTTAGTGTAGCTCCTATTTTTTTTGCGATTGCGTTTTTTAATCTGTTGTTATTTGGAATTTCTTTTCCTGAATTTGCATAAAATACTGAGAACTCCTTGATTTTACCACCGCTTGAATCACTGCTTGTTTGATTAGTATTACTACCACATCCTGTAAAAAGACTTAAAGCCATTACCCCTGTTAAAAGAAATGCTTAAAAATGTGTTAGTCTTTCTCATTAACTTCTCCCCCTCTTAATTCTTTTTTTATAGTGTATTTATATTTGTTCATGTAAACGTTTTTATTTACAGTGTAAAGTTTACCATTGTTATATATTGCCATCAACCCAACAAATTATAGAAAAAACATCAATAATTATAGATTATAAAAATTAGTATATTTCTCTCTTCATAAGAAAAGCAGAAATTTATATTACATAATATGTTATAAGTTCTCTGTAATCTAAAGATAATAGCTTCACAGGCAGATCCCATAGCACGCTGAGTCAATGTATTTACAGCATAAACTATATTAGGACTGCATTTAACCATTGCATGTAATAAATAGAATTTCATTGCTATAGATAATAGAATTATAAAATATTCAATCCTTTAAAACAAAGAAAAAGTTTTTCTTTTCCATTTTTTAAACCTCGGCAACTAAAGTTACATTTTGCATCAGAGATATTATATGAAAAATAGTGAAGGTAATATCTAGAAATACGGTTTATGAAAATCTTAAAATAGTTAAATATTAAAGGGGTGTTTGTTATGGGATTCATGAAATTTAGTTTTATTTCAAAGATACTTGGATATCACACCAATGTTGTAGGAAACTCTATGGGATCTCATGGTTCTCTGAAATGGGCGCTGAGATGTCCCGAATTTTTTGGTGCGGCAGCCGGTATGTCGGGAGTCGGTGGCCTGGATGATTTAGGATTTTTGAAAAAGTTGGATATAGAAGGAGCAAATCCAATAAGAAATGCATTTGGAATAGCAGATCATTATTTTAATAGTAAAAATGATCTGAAATATTTAGCAAAAAAGCTAGTTGACAACAACAATTATATACCAAAACTCTACAGCTGTTGCGGAACAGAAGATTTTACATATGAAGGATGCATAAAATTTAGAGATTATGCCAATGAAATTGGACTTCCTCTTGTTTTCGAAGAAGGGCCTGGAGCACACATCTGGGAGTTTTGGGATTTATGGATAAAAAAGGTTATTCAGTGGATGGGATTATAACATTTAAACTTAATAAAATGGCCTTCACTTTTTCCGGAAGACAAACGGATAAAAACAAAGAAATCTTGAGTTTTCATTGTTTCTTATGATAATGCTTTAATTTTGATATCATAAAATTCAGCAGGCTAACGCCGAAAATAGTTTTGGTGTCGTAATTTATATGTAAAATGTTGCTTCATCTGTGTGGATTGAAGTAGAATTTGAAATTTTATTATCCCGAAGTTTTAATATGTGAATGCTTTATTTATTCTATTATAGAATATTTGTTGTAGTGATAATTGAAAACTTCGGGATAACTAAAACATAGGGATATAAATGAAAAGGACCATGTAGAGCGAAGCGTTGAATTTATAAGAAGGAAAGCATTTGCCAATATAACTGAGGCTAACTACTATGTTGATGAGGTGTTAAATAAATTAAACTATATAAAAGAGTTCATTTTGTTACGGTATTCACCAGGAGTAACATTGCAATACTTTTTAAATACCTTTATAAAATGGCATGAATTTTCATAACCAACCCTTTCTGCAATCTTTTCTAGAGGAAGTTCAGCATTCATTTTGATAAAATCTTTAGCCTTCATAATTCTGTACGAGTTTAAATACTGTATAAAGGATGTACCATTTTCCTTTTTAAATAAGGAACTTGCATAATTAGGATGTAAATTTACAATTTCTGCTATATCATCAAGAGAAATATCTTGCATATAATTTTTATTAATATAGTCAAGCATCTTTGATACACTTTCAGAATATCTGCCTATTGAGTCTTTTTCTCTTAATAAATGTCTCAATGCATCATTATACAAAGTGTGTATCGAATCTATTCTATCAGAAATTGTACTTATACCAATATTCTTTATTTTAATGTTATTTTTTATTTTGAGACATGATAATTCTTTATATAAATCTCTATCACTAATTATTTGCTCAAAATTTGATAGAATAACAATCTGCTTTTTATGTGGTAGTAAAAAGATCTGATATTTATTAAAAAAATGTGGTAATTGAGTATCAAAGCTTGTTACATTTAATTCACTGAAATTGTCCTCTATTTGTATTAAAATAACTATAAACAGGGAGAAGGGAAAAATCGTACTAATTATTTTCTTTTCAAGGAAAAATTCTTCATATTGATTATCATAAAACATGATTTCTCTTATTTTATTTAGTTCTTGTTTTACTAACTCATCTTGCTCTTGATCAATTTTTTTAGAAACATTCTCTAAAATTCCAACTAATTTCACCTTATCTATTGGTTTTAAAATATAATCCAATGCTTTATATTGTATGGCCCGTCTTGCATATTCAAAATCTGCATAGCCTGTAATTATTATAAACTGACTACATATCCCTATTTTTAAAACCCATTCAATCAATTCCAATCCACTCATTTTAGGCATACAGATATCAGTAATAATTAAGTCCGGTATAAAATATTTTAATTTATCAAGGGCATCTATACCATCAAAGGCTTTAACTATTTCCATACATCCACTGAATTCATTGATAATAATGTTTTCAATTTCAGCTAAAATAAGTGGTTCATCATCGACAATCATTACTTTCATCTTTGACATCTCCTTTATACCTATATAATTATAAAGTACACGTAGTTCCCTATTCTTTCCCTGCCATCAAGTTTTATCATATCCCACCTTTTCACACCCATTAGTCTTATTTATTTTAATATGGCCTGTACTTCTCTATATTTTGAATTGGACCAGTGTTCATAATAGTCACTTGAATTATACGTTCTTTTTTCTTGGATCTATACTAAATCTCACATTACCGCTTGTCAATCCTGTAAACGGACCAGCAATTCTAGTCTCACTAGCTATAATACCAAAATAATCAGCACATGTTTTTTCATTGGAATTTAAAAAAGGTAGCTCTTTTTTTAGTGTAATATCCATGATTAAGTCTTCACTATTAATATTAATTTCCATATCACTGGTACATCCACTCATGTCAAATCCGCAAAATTCCTGCCATGTATCCAGATCTAAACACATTTCGGGCTCTGGATACATGATACGAACATATCCACTAGGCATCTTAGAATACACGTTTCCGTCAACCATATTGTTTTCATTGGGCAGAATAATCGCAGCTTCCCCACATTGGTAAAATATATTGTTTAAAAGTTTATTTTCTCTCGAAGTACCCCCACGTTTCGGCTGCAAACGGAATGCAACTACCTTTGCAAAAAAACCTGCCTTGTTGCATCTACCAATCAGATTATTCACTATCCGAAGCCTGTCGGTTCCCTCAAGATAAATTCCATAACCATTTCTTACATCCTGTTCTGTTGTTTTGTACCAACCAGAAGATCCTTGCTCGGTCATCACTTCATTTTCATCGTACCTTCCTTCCACATTCCAAATTATATTATTATCGATGATGTTCTCTGAATCACGTGTACACTCAATGAACAAATGCTCCCTTGAATTAATTCCATCAAGAAAGAGATTCGATGTAATGCGGTTATTATCATTGCCAACATCCATCCATAACGCATCGCAACCGTGGCATTCCTTGATGATATTTCGGCGAATGAGTGAATTAACGCATCCATGCACCTTAATTCCTCCTGCCTCCCAGGAAAGCTCCATCCGCTGCCATCCCGTTCCAATGATTAGGTTGTCCTCGATAAGCATATTTTTCACAAACATTCCGGCAATACCACATACTCCAGCATCTTTAATCGTATTTCGCCTAATGATGGTATCTCCGATAACTTGACCTTCAATCAACGTATGGTGCCAACATTCGTTTCCACAGTCTATTCCAGTTGCATTTGACCAATCAATGGTGCAATCCTCAATAATCCAGTGATTTCCACGATAACATGAAAGTGAGCCACGCTGTGGTACCGGAGCACCTGTGGCTGCATGAGCCAGTTTCAGACCTTTTACCTTGATATATGACAAGAATGGGACCTTTGGTGCAAAACACTGTTCACGGCTGCTGAGTTCGATAATGTGATTCTTCGGATCGTCGTCTCCTGCCAATCGAATATGCACCTTCTGTCCATTTGCTTCCACCCAGTAAGTATTTTCACCTTCACCTAACATGTAGTACAACGAAACTTGCTTCATTGGTTTACCATCAACAAATACCATTCCTCTTCTGTTTAAATAGGTTGTCATGTCGGTTTTACCATATTCCATAAATAACCTATCATGAAGGATGTTCACGGCACAAAACGGATTATAGCCTTTAAAATCATCAGGATCCAGTTGAATTTCCCATACTTTAATCCCTTCATATTTTGCCATGTTATCCTCATATCCTCTGTTAATCCTCCATCCAACACTTTGTTTAAAGTCGTTTATCTCCACTGAAGCCTTAATAATCACTTCTTCTCCTTCACAGGCTTCATAAGTGATCATCTTTTCAGGATTAAGCCCTCCCATGACAGGCTGTACCGTTTCACGATATGTCCCCCCGTGAATCATCACCCTCGTCCCGGGAGTTGCTATCTGAGCTGCAGCGTTGATTGTTTTTAATGGTTTCAAAAAAGTGCCATCATTTTCATCAGATGCCTGTGATTTTTTATTATCCACGTGGATTTCACATTCATATCTCTGAGGTACTTCCCATGAATCAAACATCTCACCGTTGGGAAGCTGTGAAATAGGATCTTTTTTTATCATTTTATTCGCCCCTCTTTTTTTATATAAAAAAAGGATAAGTAATATAACTAATACTTACCCATTGTAAGTAAGAAACAAAACTTGATATAAATATGCAAGTTGTAAAACAGCCTTCCAGCCACAACTTGCATATCTCTTTGAGAGAAACAAATTTTTTATAAATATTTTTAAGGTTGAACTTGTTTCCCCACACTGATTACTTCCTCTTAGAAGTTACTTGCTTACGTAAATCAATTAAATTTTTAACTCTTACCTTATCAGTAGATAATAGATTATTCCATCCGAGACCTTCCAATTGGGTCTTCATGTTTTTCCACAGTTGGTTGAATTCATTTTCGTTTTTTGCGAATACCATTTTCCAGGATGTATCCAAAAGTACTTGCTTACATTGGTTACGAGCATTCGTAATTTCGGAAGAATCGGTTCCGAAATTTACGTTGATATTTGGCACAACATCAATCATTTTGTTTTTCTTATAATAATCTACAGCGTTTTCCGCATTATACGCTTTCATCCAATTATTAGTCAACGTTGTTTTATTCGTTTCAATTGTTGAACTCCAGAAATTATTATTAAAAGTTTCACTGGTACCAGTATCTTTAGCCAAATCATTTATAAGCTCAATATTTACTTTACTCTGACCGTCTTGATATCCACCACTGCCATATTCTTTAGGTACTGGTGTATTATTTTGAAATGCAGTTTGTCCTGTCTCAGTTAATGCAAGTTTTCCATTAGATTGCTTTATATAATTAAAGCCTTCAATGCCACTTGCCAGATAATTCAAGCCTTCAGGAGATGAATACCAATCCAAAAATTGCATTATCCTCTTAGGGTCCTTAGCTTTTGAACCGATAGCAAACGTTCTGCCATCGCCATAATAAGCATCACCATCCTGGATGATTTTCAAATTACTTATTGGAACAGATGCATATCCATCATTGTTTTTACCTCTTGCAATAGTGTTGTAGAAACCTGTTTCCCAATTGTACCATAAGAGAAGAACCTGCTTATTGGTCAATTTCTGCGACACAGTATTCCAATCCTGTGAAGCGGAGTCAGGATCCACTAAACCCATCTGATTTGCACCATAGTAAAATTTTAAAATTTGGTAATACATGCTATTTTCATCTGTAATAGACTGTGCCTGACCAGCTGCATTAACCATTACTGAACTTGTATCTGAAGGTATCTCATAGCCATACCAGTTGCATAACCAGTGTACATTCTCCATGATGTTATTGTCCCAGTCTTTCCATAAGGTAATACCATAAGTCGGCTTGCCGTTTGGAGCCTTTGGATTTGCTTTTTGCATGGCTTTCAATACATTTAGAAGATCATCCAGACTATTCATTTTAGGAGATCCCATCTTTGTATAATAGTCATATGGTAGTATTGGACTTGAGTATGGAATTTGTGCTGTATATGAGGTTGGTGAAGTAGGTGTCGTGTTTGTTGGCAATCCATAAATAAGACCATTTGGGTTTGCAACCTTATCAAATGTCTTATTGAAATACTGGAATTCGCTAAAGTATTTATTCAAATTCGGATAATTTTTGATACTACTAGATAAATCCATTACCAAACCTGATTTTATACAATCTGACAACTGATTGTTGTCAATAATCAGTATATCTCCCAGATCACCGGCTGCTGCTCTCGTCTGATACAAACTTGCACCTGATACATTTGGAGCAAGAAAATTCAGCGTAATATTAAACTTTTTCTTGATAACTTGTGCAAACCATCCTTTTTGTTCTCCCTGGTAGTTTGCTGCGTCATCAAAGACGGTCAGTGTCAACGGTTCATTATTAGTGCTGGAGTTTGCAGTGTCTTTTTTTGGGGTTGTACTGTTACATCCTGTGAATAATCCCAATACCAGAAGTGAACTAGTAATTAATGTCAATATCTGCATTTTTACTTTTTTGTGTTCCATTTGAAATCCCCCTTAAATTTTTTTGATGATTCCTTATAAAAGTACCGTGTTAACCTTTTACGGAACCAATCATAATCCCTTTCACGAAAAATCTTTGAAAAATTGGGTAAACTAATATAATAGGAGCAACAACAACAACAGTAACGGTCATACGTACAGAGGTAGGCGTCTGCTTCGATGCCAGCGAATTCATTATCGTAGTAGAGCTACTATTTTGCAAATTCATCATGCTTGATAAAGAACTTGCTTGGTTGATATATTGGTATAAGATATACTGCAAAGTATTCAACTTGCTGTCAGTAACTAGTAGCAATGTATCTTGGAACGAATTCCATTGCCCTACTGCTGCAAATATGGCTATCGTAGCTAATATTGGCTGAATAACAGGTAGCAATATCTTAAAAAAGAAAGTCATTATACCCGCCCCGTCAATTGCAGCAGCCTGCTGCAATTCCGCAGGTACTGATTCAACAAAAGTCTTTACCAGAATGATGAAAAAAGGAGTTACAATTCCCGGCAATATATATCCCCAAAAGTTATTAGTTAAATGCAAACTTTTCATTGTTAGATACCAAGGAATAATACCGGCATTAAAATACATTGTAATAATAGTGAATCGATACCAGAATTTTCTTAACCACATATCTTGCTGAGAAAACATAAAACCTAGAAAAGCGGATGTTCCAACGGTTAACGCTGCCCCAATCACTGTTCTTCCCACAGAAATTTTTACAGCGTCCCAAAGTCCTGGTATTTTAAATACATCTATGTAGTTCTTAAATTGTATACCCCGTGGAAAAAATATAATATTTCCATTAGCGCTTAAATCATTCGCACTTATTGAATTTATAAAGATATAGTAGAATGGATATAAACAAATAAAGGAAAACAGTGCAAATATAACATAACTTATTGCAGTAATCAGTCTATCTGAAGCGCTATCTTGTACTTTTTTATTACTTTTAGAATTTACAACAACGTTACTCATACAATAGACTCTCCTCTCAGCAACTTTGAAAGAACGTTTACCATTAAAAGAAGCACAACGCTTATTAAACTTTTTAGCATACTTATAGCTACGGAAATGGAATAGCTACCACCACCCATTGCCAAATTGTATACGTATAAATCCAAAACCTGTATGGAATTTTTATTAAATGCATTTTGGAATACATAATATTGCTCCATTCCATTGTTAAGAAAACTAGCTATGCTAAGCATAAGTAAAACAAAATATGTAGGTAGCAAACTTGGTATAGTAATATGACGAATAACCTGCATTCTTGTTGCTCCATCCACTTGTGCAGCTTCATATAAAGATTCATCGACACCTGATAGTGCAGCAATATACATGATAGCCGACCAACCTAATACTTTCCAGGTAGTCCACACCCACATTTTCAGCCACATGTGGCTAGACGATTGAAGGAATAATATTGGTGAAGAGATAAGTCCTAAATGCTTAAGTAAGTTGTTAACCATACCTGTGCTGGAAAACATAGAAAATGCTATCGAGAATACCAAAACCCAACTAATGAAATTTGGCAGAGTTGTTACGGTCTGAACAAACTTACGAAACCGTATTCTTTTAATTTCATTCAAAAATATGGCGAATATCATAGGAAGCCAGGAAAATAGAATGGTTAACCCGCTGATTCCAAAAGTATTCATGATTACTTGTAACAACTGATTAACCTTTACTTGGTTTGCAATCATAGAATGGAACCACATTAAACCGACAAATTGTGAGTGAGCCAATGGAATTGGTGGCCGATAATCATAGAATGCATAAATCCAACCATATAATGGATAATAAGAAAATACTGCGAGTAAAACCATGAATGGTAGAATATACAAGAACTTTTTTATGGATTCAATCTTTTTTTTATTTTTTAATAATTCCATCATGTCACCTCACTATTTTATTTATTTTTATATAAAACAGGATTCATTTATACTTCTTAGTTAATATATTGTACTTCATGAAATTCTACAGGTTCAATTATCAATATAAACAAATGCAACGAAAAAACGTTTACAAACCTGTAAACATGCGTTAATAAGTAATTCGTGTATAAACTATCCCCATATATATATTGTAATAAATGTCTGAGTTTAAATAAATTGTTAATTTTTAAGATTAAATTGTCCATTTTTAAGATTCATATAAACCGATTTTTTTGTTTAGGAGCATATATTAAAAATGCATTCCTCCAAAAGAAATGCATTAATTATTTGCATTTTAACTTTTTTTCATTTCTGATATAGTCACATGTTTATTCTTAACCTCCTGACTGATTTTTTAAAATAAACACAAAAATGTATAATAATATATACTGAATTAATTATTCTAATGTAAAGGAAGCAAGACTCTGCTGAGTTCTACCAACATACCTAAAATACAGAGAATGTACGCCATCTGATATTGAAATATTTGAGGAGTACTCCTTCCATTCATTAGTTGTTTCTGTCTGAATTCTAGCAATTGGAGTGCCATTCCATTCTGTCATTATTTCAAAGGCTCCTCCAAATCCCAATCCTCCACGAGCTTTGATTGTAATCTTTGTTATTCCTTTACAATCAAAATACTTGAAACCTGCTGTAGCTCCATCTCTCATATTTGCAATATATCCGGTTTCTTTGTCTCCATCCTTGCCATCCTGCGTAATCTTAGGAAATCGGCAGTCCATCCATTCTCCTGGTCCTGCTGTATATGTAGCGACCTCCTTGCAAAACAAATTACATGCAATATATGTAGGGTATTCACCTCTACCAACTAGCGGTCCGCCATTAGGTCCACAGGATGTCATCTCCACCTGAGGAATACTGCCGTTCTCAAGTATCTCAATAGGCTCTATGCATCCTTGTCTACTAAAATTAGTACCATTGGTGTGTCTATGATAGAAAATATACCATTTACCCTTGATTTCAACAATGCTTCCGTGGTTATTATAGCCGTAGAACATTGGCTGCTGCGCAGGTTTGTAGGAATCTATATATAAATCATTATTGCTTACAATAGTTCCCCCATATACAAAACCTTTGTTAGGATATTTACTAGTTGCATAGCAAAGTTCATACATATTAATAGATGAATAGATGAAGTAATATGTTTCCCCTACCTTTCTAATGGAAGATGCTTCAAAGAATTCATGTCCTTCAAATCCGGATTCCTTACTATAGGGTGCACTTGGTACTAAAGTTATCGGAGCTTCTTTTATAGTAATCATATCTGTATCGAGCAATGTTACCATTGGACCCTTTCTTGATGCATCACCTCTCCAGCAAAAACCGGTATAAAGATATACATTATTTTCTTCTGTCAGAACACCGGGATCAAACTGAGGCTCATCAACATCTTTATAACCTAGTATTGTACCATCCTGATAATGCACATATCCATAAAATTCATATTTGCCAGTCGGTGTACTACAAACTGCCACAGACACGATAGGTAGATGATCTAAACAATAATACAAATAATATCGTCCATCTGGTCCTACTGTAACATCCGGAGCATATAGGCATGCTTCTCCATCCTGATTTTTAGGGTCATCAGTCTTTTTATAAATAACCCCTTCGTACCTCCAATCAGATAAGTCATCTTCAGGTGCTGACCAGCATGCATAATCATTCAGGCAATATGAATGGCCGTTAAATCTGTCATGGGAGCCATACACATATACTCTGTTACCAAATACATAGGGTTCTCCATCAGGGATATACTCCCAAGATGGAAGATATGGATTAAATCCTTGCTTTTTCATAATTATTACCATTCCTTTCATAGTTACGGACCACTGCCCTTGGCAGTTTTTTATAGATATCAAACTTCAACTACAACCTTCATGCTTACATGAGCAAGTTCTGCATTTAAATCACGTTCAACCGACATATCAAATACCGGAATACCAGTGCTATTAAAATGTACTCGGCGAATTGCTGTACATCTCGGACTTCCTTTTAAGGATTCCTGTGCATGATAAGCAATCATCAGATTCCCATATTTATCTTTGAAAAATGAATTATGGCCTGGACCATACTCATCTTTTACAGAGTAGTAGGATAAAACAGGTGCATTGTTTTTAATCCAGTTATTAGAATCCAGTAAATTATCACCTTTCTTGATTGTTAGCAGACCAAGCACATAGGTATACCCACCTGCTGCACCCCCTGAATATGTAATGTATACGTATTCTTCTGTTACGATAGCAAAAGGTCCTTCGTTATTAATAGTATGCTCATTATTCTCCCAGCCATATAATGGCCTTGACAGCAATACAGGTTTGCTTGTCAGCTCCCAAGGTCTAGCCGGATTAATAGTTGCAATGTAAAGTATGGAACCAGTATCCTCAGGGTCAAATATACGATTACGATATGACCACACCAAATATGATACTCCATATGCTTCAAAATAAGTCATATCTAGCGTAATACCCGTCGTTGCCAAATATGTTCCGTCTATTTTCATGATGCGAATCGGATCTTCCCAGCAAGCAAGATCTATAATATTGCCATTCCTTTTTAACTTCATAACATGGGATTGAGGTCCCCATATATTTCCACTGACAGCAAATAAAATATACAATTCATTCCCAATTTCATGAAATTCTGGTGCCCAGAAAGTCTGGACCAGTCCTTTAGATTCATTTACACCTAATATTAAATATTCCTTTACTCCTTCTTCAAACAATCCTAATACTGTATCTGCTTCACGTACATATAATCCAATATCATTGATATTATCATTGGTTGCAATAAAATAATATTTACCATTCCACTGAATAACATCTGGGTCGGCATATCCAATAGCTAATGGGAACGGATATACATCCTGAGTGACAGTGCCTGTAATGTCATATGTACCTGATTTTGAAAAGTCAATTTTGTCCGTATCCCATATAATCTGTTTATTTGCTGTGGAGCCATCGCTATAGACTGCTGTTGCTGTAACTGCATTTACTTCATTCACAGAAACCGCCTTTATTAAATCAGGGACTTTTACATCTATATTCTGAAGAGGTGACCATTTCATGAGAAGCTCCACACCAAACTGTGCATCTACCTTCAGCACATTTCCTTTAACAGCTCCTTCTGGCGCTGTTACTGCAGTAGTATATGAAATAGTAATGCCAGTTTCTGCGCATGATACACTGCCCAGATCATTTATATCATATAATGTATTTTTGTATAAATTACCATCTCCATCTTTCCAGCTAATTACATACATGCCTGTAAGAAAATTATATTCGCAGATAACTTCCTCCACATAAGCATCTTTGTGCAAATCCATTAGACCAATCTCCTTAAAATGGAAAAGATCTTCAGAAGTCCACATCATTACTTTTCCTTTACTCTCCCCATCATCACTGCCATCAGCATTGATTCTGACAGCAACTATACCAAAACCTCCATTAGCTGTATAGAACAGATATGGGCTTTTCAATCCTTTTTCGCATATTGTATTATTGTAAGCTACCGTTGATGATGCAAACAAAATCCCGTAGTTTTGGTTTAATGTTTCATAGGATATACCATCGCTGCTATATGCCAAATGCGCACTATAAGCAAGATGTGATGAATACAAATCTTGGACTGGTGTTCGAGTATAGATTAGAAATGCTTCCTTTAGTTGCTGTTTTATCTTCTATCATTTACCTTATCCTCCATAAATTATAATACACTACTACCATATAGTTTCTCTTGATTTATAATGAAAATTATAAAGTATTGACTCCTTTGAAACAATGATATATACTAATCAAAAATTGATATATTCTAAGATTAGGAGAATAACTATGATAAATATTCACTATGTCGGCTGTGATGCTTACCATGCTAACAGTTTTGTTTTTGATATTCCTGATGGGCATGACTGTTGGCTTCTTCTCCTTACTCATACTCCCGCTTTTTTTGGGTCAATGGCGAAATAAAGCAATATCCTGCTTATAGTGCCGTACTATATTGCCCCCACCAGAAAATATACTATCGGGCGTGTGATGACAAATACATCAATGACTGGATACGTTTTGATTCTAATGAATCCTATATTACTGAAACAATACTTCCTCTGGGTGTTCCTTTTTCTTTAGATGATCCTAAATATTGCCACATGCTGTTTGAATTACTTGCCACTGAGAACTTTTTTAATAAAGATTATAAAGAATCATCAATAGACTATCTGCTAAGAACCATGTTTAACAAATTTTTGGAATCCTACTACCATGCTGGTGTTTCTACCCAATATTATAAACTCTTAACCCTTCGCAAAGAAATACATAATAAACCTGGTAACCATTGGACTGTGTCCCGTATGGCTGATTTTCTCCACATCAGTCCAGGCTATCTACAGACAATCTATAAAAATACCTTTGGCATCTCCTGCATGGATGACGTAATCAATATCAGGATTCGCCTCGCCAAAGAATATCTGGTACATGGCACCCATACAATTGCTGAAGTGGCATTTCTCTGTGGATATAATAATGTAGAACACTTCTACCGGCAGTTCAAACAAATGACAGGATACACTCCATATAAGTACAAACAAAAGCCATCCTAATTATTAGACCGCTTCAGAGTCTTTTTTTAGTTTTTCTTCAATTTCCAACAATATTTTCTGCTGACAAAACATTATTTGATAACAGATAATACTTGATATAAATAATAATATACATGTAGTAACTTTAAAAAATATAAAACCTACAACTAGAAAACTAGCGAAATTTAAAGCTGTAATATGAAATTTTCTAATGGTATAATATGTAGCGGTTTTAAGAATATCTTTTGTACTTAAATAAAATCTTGAAATTATTGGGAATACATACAGGCTCATTAAAAAAATAAAAGCTATAAGCATTAAAAGAAAAACAGGTAAAGCCTGTGGATAACCATTTGAAATAGATAATCTAATATCAATAGATAGTATAAATATTACAATTATTTCTAGAGCACCCAAAAACAATGATTGAAAAAAATTAGTTTTATAAGCTTTGAAAAAGTCTTTTGTGATATTTAGATCTTTTTCTCGAGTAAGTTTTCCCATTACACTAAAGAGAGCCGTTGCAGCAGGCGCTATTGGGATACAACATATAATAAAAATATAATTAAACCCCGCTGGAAGTGGTTTTTCACCATTAGCTAAAAATACAAATAATATGAAAAGTAGTGGAATATTGAGGAGTAGAAAATACAAATTGCCTAAAAAAAGCCAAAATGTATAATTCATTATAGTGTAAATTGGACCTTCACCCAATTCTCTTTTTAATTTAGCCATTTTTACCTTCCTCCAATCGCATTTATAAAATGCTAGTATTAACCTTATATCTCTTTAAGACTAACCTACTAGAACTTCAAACTCACTAGTTTCATAATTAATAGTCTGACATATGCAGATAAAATCAACATATGTCAGACTATTATAAATTATTTTGCTGCTTTTCTTGCTGCAAATGTCTTTTTAGCCTGAGTTATATAGAATTTGTTTACCTCATCGTATCCAAGTCCCTTAGCCTTAGTTGTCATTTCGTTAAGCAGAGAATTATACTCAGCATCATTCTTAGCAAATATCATCTTCCATGAGTCTTCCTTAATAATTGCTTTAATTTGATCCTGTTTCTGTTGAAGAGTACTGTCTGGTGTTGCAGGAGCAAACAATGTAACTGGTGATACCGCTATCATCTTGTTTTTAATTAGATATTCCTTTTGAGTAGTTGCATGCATAGCTGTTCTCCAATCCGTATCTAACTTTGAAACATTATCATTAAGTGTTGAATTCCATAGAGCAAAGTTATATGGTTCACCAAAGTCAGGATTTATAGCATTCATAGCAACAGCACCACCAGTAATATTCAAAGCATTAATGCCATCTTTCCATGACCCAGTACCATACTTAGCTGGCACTGTTTCAGTCCCAGTACTTGGAAGATTTCTTTTACCAAACGCTGTTAGATAAGGCTTACCATTTTTAACATCCCAACCTAATCCCTTTGGTCCATAATTTAATACCATCGTTCCTTCTGTTGTATATAACCAGTTGATAAATTCCATAACCCTTGCAGGCTCTTTTGTTTTGGAACCGATACTTACTATAAGTTTGTCACCATAATTAGAAAACCCATAGGACTGCACCTTTTCATCTTTAAATGGAACCATCGCAAACCCCTTACCTTGGCTTACTCTTGCTTGGGTATTGTATGAATTATCCTGCCATGGGAACCAGGAAAACAGTGACTGTCCATCTAGCATCTTGGAAATGGCATTATCACTTTTTTGTGAAATTGAATCTGGATCTACCAGCCCCATCTTATTTGCATCATAGTATAATTTAAGGGTTCTTAAATAGTATCCACTTGGATCAAGGATATCTTGATATTTATCTTGATTAGCACTTATTAAAAGAAATCCAAGCTCATCATATCCCTGCATGCATGCAAATTGTTTTGCTTGCATCATCATATTTCCATCCCAGTCAGCCCACATAGAAAACGCGTAAGTTGGCTTTCCCGAATCACTTTTGGGGTCTAATTGCTGCATCTTTTTAAGTAATGGTAAGTAATCTTCCATGGTGTTTACAGTAGGACTACCAAGTTTAGTGTAAAGATCCCAACGTAAATCTGGACCCCAAGTCAAATATGCACCATCTGATGAGGTAGTTGCTGGCATTGTTGAAACTGAATTTCCTATACCGTATATCTTTGTAGGATCAAGACCAAAGCTTTTGTTTTGAGACTTGTTTTTCTCAAGTGTTTTAGAATATTTAGAAACAATCTCTTTCCCATATTTATTTAACAAATTATCTTTTGTCAAATCTAGAAGAAGTCCTGCTTTCACAGCATTTTGATACTTATTATCATAACCCAATATTACAATATCGCCAAGATTTCCTGATGCCATTTGAGTTGCAAATTTAGCATCTCCCCCTTGAACATTTGGCGCTATTATGTTTAATTCGATATTAAACTTGTCTTTAATATACTTTCCAAACCAACCAATTTGTGGACCTGCGGTATTGGCAACTGAAGAAAATACATCTAATTTCAATGTGTCTTTTTTAGAAAGCGGGTCAGAATTTGTAGTAGAACTTGTAGTGCTTGGTGAACACCCAACAGCACTAAACACCATAGAAGCAGTAATTACAATAGTTAGGATTTTACTTATTGACCTTTTCATAGATTTTCCCCCTATATTTTTATACTTTATATAATAAACTCCAATTTTTATTCGGAGAATACTAACCTTTTACTGCACCAATCATTACTCCCTTAACAAAAAACTTTTGAAAGTAAGGATATACAAGCAATATGGGAATAACCACCACCATAGATACTGTCATCCTAACGGAGGTAGCAGTCTGCATATTTGCAAGATTCATATTACTTGTTCCTGCGCCACTTTTAACCAAGGCCGCTAAAGCTGTTGCTTCATTTAAGTATTTATAAAGCATATACTGTAAAGTAAATAGCTTGGAGTCCGTCATAAGAAAAAGAGTATCATAAAACGAGCTCCATTGTCCTACTGCTGACCATATAGCTACAGTTGCTAATATAGGCTTAATAAGTGGCAATACAATTTTTGTAAAAATCGTAAAATACCCTGCTCCATCAATTTCAGCTGATTCTTGCATTGAAGCCGGAATAGACTCCACGAAAGTCTTAACCATAATTATATTAAATGGAGTTACAATAGCAGGAAATATGTATGCAAGAAAATTATTAGTAAGATGTAGATTCATCATTGTAATATACCAAGGAATACTACCTGCTTGTAAATACATAGTTATAACAACAAATCTATACCAAAATTTTCTTCCCCACATCTGATCCTTTGTAAATAAGAAGCCAAGCAGCGCAGACGCAAACACTGTGGCTAGTGTTCCTAAAACTGTTCTTCCCACAGAAATCATGGCAGCTTGGCCTAATCCTTGTATCTTTAAAATTTGAATATAATTAGAAAAATGTATTCCCTTAGGTATGAATGTAATAAGTCCCCTCGCACTTAAATCATTATTGCTTATAGTATTAATAAATAAGTAATAGAAAGGAAATATACAAATTAAAGTAAATATACCAAAAAACTATAATTAAATATATTAAAAACTATATCTGAAAAACTTAATTTTACTTTTTTATTCATTAATTATTCCCCCAATAAAAATCGTAAATTTTATTACTACATTATGCTTTCACCGCGAAAAACCTTAGACATAGTATTTGCTATAAGCAATAAAAACACACTGACTACTGATTTTAGCATGCTTACCGCAGTGGCAAGAGAGAAACTTCCACCAGTTATTCCGATATTATAAACATAAAGGTCAAGTACCTCTATATGATTTTGATTTATAGGATTTTGAAACATAAAATACTGATCCATTCCATTATTCAAAAAACCAGCAATACTAAGCATCAAGAGTACAAAGTATGTAGGTAAAAGGCTAGGCAATGTAATACTCCACATCATTCTGAAACGACCAGCTCCATCTACTTTTGCCGCTTCATAAAGCTCCTGATCTACACCTGTTAGTGCTGCAAGATACATTATAGCGCCCCAACCCAAACCTTTCCAAGTGCTCCATAACCACATAGTTAACCATGTATGGCTGTCAGAGCCTAAAAATTGTATTGGGGTTTTTATTAGCCCCATATTAATAAGTAGTTTGTTTACCAAACCGCCATCTGTTGAAAAAATAACGAAAGCAATTGAGAAAACCAGTACCCAACTTATAAAATTAGGAATTGTAGTCAAAATCTGAACCATTTTTTTAAACCAGTTTGTTTTAACCTCAACAAGAAACATGGCAAAAGCAAGTGGCAAAAAAGATGCTAATATATTAATACCACTCATAGCTAACGTATTACGCATAATTCTTATAATTTCAGCCCTTTGAATAGCATTTGAAACCATTGATTTAAACCATTGAAGACCAACAAAGGTAGTTTGCGACAATGGAATTCCTGGTTTAAAATCGTAAAAAGCGTACCTCCAACCATAAAGTGGTAAGTAAGAGAAAAGAAATGTTAATATGAGAAAAGGTACTGCTATAAAAAATAGTTTGTACTTACCAGGCTTATTTCTTTTTTTAGGCTTAACTACTTTATTATTAGCTAAAGATAAATTCATATAATTTCCCCCATCATATATTTATATTTTACTTGAAACCGTTAATAGTAAACGTATTCATTTGTTTATACCTTTATTTTAAATCATAAAAAAAGTGCTGTATATATTAAAAATCAATTCTGATTTTAATAATCAACACACTTGTTATTATTTTTAATTTCTAAGTAGCATCTCTTGATATTCGTTAGCTGTCATGCCATAAATATTTTTAAATAATATACAAAAATAAGAGGTGTTGGTTATTCCTATTTCCTTAGCCACGCTAGAAATTCTTTTGTTTGAATCCTTCAATAGCTCCTTGGCTTTTTCCATACGAATTCCACAAAGATAATCATTGAAAGATTTACCCATGTATTTTTTGAATAAATTTCCAAGATAATTAGGAGATAAATACACTTCTGATGCTATGGTTTTCAGGCTTATTCCATACATATATCTTTCTTCCGTAATTTTTATAACTGCCTTTATTATATGTTCATCTTTATTATTTCTTTTTTTGCTTATAACTCGTACCATCTTTTCAAAAGAATCATAGGTATACTCGCTAATTAATTTTAGACTTTTTAGTTCTAGTATGGGTATACAAAAGTCATTTTCTACAATCAGACCATTTTCATTGTTTTTACCAACACTGTAAATCATCAATGATGTCTCATAAATAACATTGTATAAATACGTGCATATATATTTCTTATCTACACTTTTATTCTCATTAATGAATTCAAATATCCCTCTTAATGTTTCTTGTACAATAATCTCTTCTGTCCCCCCCAATGCATGCATTAACTGCTTTAGAAATTTATTTCCAAGTGTAATAAATTGACCTACTTGGTCATGGCTGTTTTTGATGTTATTAACTATATCTTTATAATAAAATATTCCCGAATTGTACCAAAATAAACCATAATCCAATGCTTTTTTTGCTGCCAAAAGGATTCCTTAATATTATAAAGACACGCCACTGTTGTTCCAATACCCATAAAACAGGAAAATTTTTTTTGCTCGATATACTTTGTAATACTTTCACAAATATCACCTAACTCTATATTCTCATTGCTAGCCACACTTACGCATAGGAATATCATCTTTTCTTTATCATCATTTACTAAAAAATAAATGCTTGTATTAATTATACTTTTTATCCCAAAAATTAGTTTTTTAAATAATTCATCCTCAGTCTTTATAGGTTTAATTGCTATAATAACAATTTTAGCTTCAGTACTTAAATTAATTCCGAAATTCAATGCTTTTTTCTTTAATTTTTCCACTTCTGATTTTCCTTGAAGCAAATCAATAAAAAATTTTGTTTTTTTGCTATAATACTCTTCATTTAAGATAAGTTCCATATTTTTATTTTTTTTACATTCAAGTACAATCTTTTTTATGCTACTAATCAGTTCTTCTTCCTCTATTGGTTTCAAGATATAAGCAGATGCACTTAGTCCTATGGCATATTTCGCAAATTTAAAATCATCATATCCTGTTAAAATTATTATTTTCGCCAATGGCAATATTTCTTTTATTTTTTTTGACATCTCAAGTCCATTCATACCAGGCATTTTAATATCAGTTATTATAATATCTGGTTTAGTTTTTTCAGCTAGTTCCATACCTTCTATTCCATCACAAGCAGTTCCTATAATTTCAACTTCCATGCTATTCCAATCAAGAAAATCTAGCAATCCTTCTCTTGCAAGTTTCTCATCTTCAATAATTATCATTTTTAACATAGTAACACCATCACCTTTTTAGATATGTATACTCACCTCTAAACTTATCATCTAAATGCTTGCCCACCCCTATTGTGACTACCGTTCCTATACCTGGTCTACTAAAAATTTTAAAAGAATATTCCTCTCCATAATATACTCTAAGTCTTTCCATTATATTTTTTATTGCATATCCACCCACAGTGGTAGTTTTTATTGTTCCAGATAAAACTTCTTCTAATTTATGCTTACTCATCCCTATTCCATCATCAGTAATTTTAAAATAAAGTTGATTTTCATACTGTTTTGTTTTAATTATAATTGTGCTATTACCTCTTTTATCTGCTATTCCATGAATTAGAGCATTTTCTACAATAGGCTGGAGAATATTTTTTATAATTTTATAATCATAAATACTCTCATCTAAATCATATATTATGTCCAAAGTATCTTGAAACCTTATCTTTTGTATATATAAATAAGACACTACAATATCTACTTCTTCTTTTACAGAGATTAGAGTTTGGCCATTACTTAAAACCAATCTATAAAACTTGGCTAATGAGTTTGTTATTTTTACAACTTCTTTTGGTTTCTCCTTTCTAGCTACCCAAGAAATTGTAGCCAAGGTATTGTATAAAAAGTGAGGATTAATTTGTGATTCTAAGGCTTTTAACTGTGCTTCCTTTTCCATTATTTGAATTTTATAAACTATTTCTACTAAATCATGCATTCTTGAAGTCATATGATTAAAATTTAAACCTAATTCCCCAAACTCATCCTTTGATTTTACTTCAACAGAAACATCTATATTGCCCGCCTTTACCTGTTTCATGGCCTTTACTAATATTTTTACTCTATCCAAAAGTAAATTTGTTATTAAATATATTATTATTCCAGACAATAAAGATGCTATTAGCAAAACAACGATTATCTTAGCAATGGATGCCTTTACTTTACTATTATAGTTACTAACGGGAAAGATGCCAACTACACTGCATCCTATCTCTTCAACTGGTATTGCAATAACAATTGATTTTACACTATTTACAGTTTCTATTCTGCTTATCTTTTTATCTTTTATGCAATCCATAATTCCGCTATTTGTTATATTTTTATTAAACAATTTTGGTATATTATCAGACACTATAGTTTCCTTATTATCCACTATAAAAACTTTTCCTAATTTACTTATAACTGGATCTGCCAACATATCAAATAACATATTTTCTTTAATTTCGATTTCAACTACCCCAATATTTTTTAAAGAACTAGGTGACATGATTTCGCTACTAAGTGAAAAAACCTCTTCACCAGGATTATAGCTATAATTAAACGCTTTATGAGTGGTTATCCACCCATCCTTTAATGGTTTGACATCTAGAATTTTTTTATACAATTCAGGGCTTATTTGAAGGCTTGCACCATAAAAGCCATTTTGCATTTCAGTGAATACAGCGTTTGACATATATATTTTAATTGAATTGATAATGTTATTTTGCATTACAAAGTTCTGCAGTATAGGGGTGAAATTAAATTGATAATCCTCTATTTGAAATAGCCCATTTTTATATTTAAGTTCTAAGAAATTCTGCATATTCTTATCATATCTAATTATTGATGATATATTTTCTACTAACTTTTCTTTTTGCAAGATACTGGCTTTTGTCTGCATCAAATTCTGCTCCATAACTAACTTTGCCTCATCAATAGTTGAATTAGATGCTTGAACATATAAATAGAATCCTGCTAGGATAATCTGTAGCAGCAAAATCATAAAATATGTAGAAACAAATTTCCATTTCACACTAAGGTTTTTGAAGAAATCCAAAGTTTTTTTCACTGTTTTCACTCCTATTAAGCCATACCAAAATAGACCAGAATACTTACTTGTTATTTCTTTAATGATGTCTAAAGCTAATACCTCTCCCAAAATGCAACCGCTACTTGTAATAGTAACTCTAGCTTTGTATAAAGTTATAAACAGCACCTAGCATTCCCGCGTCATTTTTGTGTTTGCAGGCACATATCTCTACTTTTATATCATCCCAATATTTGTTTTTGTTTAAATGAGCTAATACATTTTCAATGAAGTCTTCTCTATCACTTATTCCACCTCCAATTAAAATTTTTTCTGGATTTAAAATAGCCGCTAGGTTAAATACAGCACAACTTAATCTTTCAAACCAATTATCTACTATTTCAGCTAGGTTTTTATCTATTTCAGCCTCATGAAAAACCACATTTCCCTCCACTACAGCACTTTTATCTATCCCCTTATATTTTTTAAATTCTTCGATTAATCCTCTTGTAGAAGCATTTTGATTTATTGTACCTAATCCGTCTTTATCATCTCGAATAGTCATAAATCCTATCTCTCCACCTCTAAAGCTATGACCATATAATAAATTCCCATCAATAACAATAGCTCCACCTACTCCTGTTCCAATAGTCATACATACGTAATTCTTGCAATTTACAGCGTTACCACTATATTTTTCAGCAAGAGCAACGCAATTTGCATCATTATCTATTTCTACTTGGACATTTACTTTTTCTTGTAAAATTTCTTTTAAGTTTTTATAGTGTAAAGCCTCAATGGCACCAGCTTTTTCTGAATATCCCGTTTTGGGATTTATAAATCCTGGTAGACTTATGCCTATCCCTTCAATATCATATTTTGATTTGTAATCATTAATGACTCTTAGTATATCATTTACAAATATATCCAAATCTTTTGAGTTAGTATCATAGGAGTTTTTAGCTAATATTTCGCCATCTTTGTCTATTACAGCGTGCTTAACTTTAGTTCCACCAATATCAAAGCTTATATATTTTTTCATAGTTAATCCCCCAATATAATAAGTTAAAATTGCTCTAAATGTTATAATTTTATTGTAAGTGTATTACTGCTTAAATTTATCTTTACTCCATCCGTTTCATAGAAATATTCTCCTGAAGATATATCTTCTATTTTCTTAGTGTTTCTTAGAAGTATGCTGTATTTTCCTTCAATACCCCTTGTTTTAATACTTATTTTGTGATCTTCTTTAACTGCCACTATTGATACCTTCTTAACACCTTGACTATCATATATATAAGTTTTAGCTTCTTCTCCTTCCTTTAATTCAAATATATTAAAAGTTGGATTTTCAGTATAATCATACTCAGCTTTATTAGCTGTATTACCAAAAGTAACTATAGAATTTCCCCTAGCAAGTAGTGGTAAAGTCATATAACCATGTTTTTCTGAATGCCATTTTTCCCCCTCTAATACCTTATTCGTCAAGATATTTGTCCATTTTCCCTTAGGAAGATAATATTTCACTTCTCCTCTTTCATTAAATATAGGAGCTACAAGTAGGCTTTCTCCAAGCATATATTGCCTGTCCAGATAGCTACAGGTCTCATCTTCCGTAAATTCTAATACCATAGCTCTCAGCATTGGTACTCCAGTGGCTGCAGTTTCGCAGGCATTTTTATATAAATATGGCATTAAACTGCATTTTAATTTTGTGAATTTTCTTGTAACTTCTACTGCCTCTTCATCATGTATCCAAGGGACCTTATACTCACCACTTCCATGATATCTACTATGAGTTGATAGTAGTCCAAATTGTGTCCATCTCTTATATAAGTCTGCAGTAGTTCCATTTTCAAATCCGCCTATGTCATGACTCCAAAAACCAAAACCACATAAAGTTAAGGATAGTCCTCCTCTTAAAGATTCTGCCATTGAAGTATAACTCGATGTACAATCGCCACCCCAATGTACTGGAAATTTTTGTCCACCTACAGTAGCAGACCTTGCAAATAATACTGCTTTGTCCTCTCCCTTCTTTCTCTTAAGCAAGTCAAAAACAGTCTTATTATAAATATAAGTATAGTAATTGTGCATTTTTTTAGGATCAGATCCATCATAATAAACTACGTCAGTTGGAATTCTTTCACCAAAATCTGTTTTAAATGCATCTATACCCATATCCACTAATTTTTCTAATTCATTTTGATACCAAATTACAGCACTGGGATTGGTAAAATCTACTATACCCATTCCTGCTTGCCACAAATCCCACTGCCACACATCTCCATTTTCACGTCTCAATAAATATCCTTTTTCTACTGACTCCTTAAATAGAGGTGATTTTTGTGCAATATAAGGATTTATCCAAACACAAGTCTTTACTCCTTTACTTTTTATTGCATTAATCATATTTACAGGGTTTTTGAACATGCGCTCATCCCATTTAAAATTACACCATTCAAATTCTTTCATCCAAAAACAATCAAAATGAAATACATCCAGTGGAATATCTCTTTCTATCATTCCATCAATAAAGTTATTTACTGTTTCTACATCATAGTTTGTTAAAAATGATGTAGAAAGCCATAACCCGAAACTCCATGCCGGTGGAAGTGCTGGCTTACCTGTTAAACTCGTATACCTTGATAGTACATCTTTTAAAGAAGGACCGTTTATTACAAAATACTCTAAATACTCACCTTCCACCGCAAACTGCACCCTAGATACTTTTTCCGAAGCAACTTCAAAAGAAACTTTTTCCGGATGATTAACAAATATTCCATATCCCTTGTTACTAATGTAAAATGGAATATTTTTGTAGGATTTTTCACTACCGGTTCCTCCATCTTCATTCCATATGTCAAAAGACTGTCCATTTTTTATAAATGGAGTGAATCTTTCTCCAAGCCCATAAATAAGTTCCCCAATGTCTAAGCTTAATTCCTCTTTAACATAGCTTTCTTTTTTATCAGAAGTTATATATCCTATACCACTTGGCAAACTTTCAGTGATAAGGTTTTCACCATTATAAAAGCTTATTTTCCAATTAAGTTTATCTACTTTTGCACATAAATTCCCCGAATAAATCTTTATGCTTTCTTGCACGTTTTCATAGTTTAAATCTAAATTTTTATCCTCTATTTCAAAGAAAGGTCCCCTTCTTGCATAACCATCATGATGGTAAATTCGAACTTTTATAACATCTTTTAACGGAGATGAGAACTCTATTGTTATCATTCCCCCATCTAAAGTTTTACCTCTATTTTCAATAGTAGTACATGGTGCAAAAACAGTAACCCGGTTTTTTTTAACATCAGAGTCATAAGCCACCTGCGGATTTATTATTTTATAACCTTCTTTAATAAGCCAATGTCCATTAGTAAATTTCATATTCTAGCCCCCTCATAAATTATTACCATTGGTTTTTATTAGATTTTTATACCAATAAAAGCTTTTTTTCTTTATCCTTCTTAAATCCTTTTGTGAATGCTCGTCTCTATTTACATAAACAAATCCGTACCTTTTTTTATAACCATTTAACCAGCTTAGTAAGTCTGTAAATGACCAAGTTAAATAACCTATTAGATTTACTCCGTCGTCAATAGCTTCCCTGCATGCCATAATATGCGTTTTTAAATATTCTATTCTATAATCATCATTTACTGTATTATCCTCACAAAGCTTATCAATTGCTCCTATTCCATTTTCTGTTACCATAATAGGAATGTCATATCTACTTGTCAATCTTCTTAATGCTATTCTTAAACCTTCAGGATCTATCTCCCAATTCCATTCAGTTTTCTTTAAAAATGGATTTGAAATAGATTCAAATAATTTATCTTCTATATCTTCTCCTTTAATTAAATAAGGGTCTGTTTTGCTTACGGTTGCAGATGTAAGCTCAGTATTATTTTTTGCCATAACTGTTCCACCATGATAGTAATTTAAACCTATGAAGTCAGGACTCGCAGCTTTCAATAGTTTAACATCATCCTCTGTTATTTCTGGGGCGATTTTCAGCTTCTTTAAGTGATTTAAAGCAATAGCTGGATATTTTCCAAAACAATATACGTCAAGCCACCAATGATTAAAATATTCCTCAGCATCGTCTCCTGCCAGCACATTCTTAGGGTTACAATCTAATGGATAAGTTGGTCCCATTCCAAAACTTGGACCTATTTTACCTTTTGGAACATATTTTCTAAATGCTATTATTGCCCTTGCATTTGCTAGATTTACAATATGATTTACCTTATAGTATTTTTTTATATCTGTATCTCCTGGTGGATGAGCGGCGTATCTATACCCAAGACTCGTAAATACATTTTGTTCATTAAAGGTTACCCAGTACTTAACCTTATCCTTAAATACTTTAAATAGGGTTATGCAATAATTTTCGAAATCATCTATTATATCTCTGGACTCAAAACCTCCATATAAATCTTGTAATCCTTGAGGTAAATCCCAATGATACAAAGTTAAAACAGGCTCAATATTATATTTTAATAACTCATCTACAAGTTTTTTATAAAATTCCAGACCTTTTACATTTAATTTTCCTCTTCCTTTTGGATATATTCTTGACCAAGATACAGAAAATCTGTAGGCCTTAAGTCCCATTTCAGCCATTAAAGCAACATCTTCTTTATATCTATGGTAATGATCTATGGCCACATCACCATTTGTGTTTTCAAAAGTTTTGCCTTGGACTTTTGAATAACCATCCCAAACTGACGGTCCTTTGCCATCTTCATTCCATGCCCCTTCAACTTGATATGCGGCTGAAGCAGAGCCCCATAGAAAATCATTAGGAAATTCACTTAACATAATGTCTCTTCTCCTTTTGTTTGTTTTTTGACAACGTTTACTATTTTATTAACTTCTGAGTAAAATTAACCTTGCCATGGGCTGTATCTTTCTATATAGCATACATTATTTCTCTATACAAGATTATATTACCATAGTAGAAAAAATCTTTAAAGCCATTTTATAAAGTTATTTCAACTTTAAATTTCATTACTAAGATTTCTTTTGAATGCTTTAATGAATTTCCCAAAATTAAAATAAAATATTCAAAAAATAAAAATTCGATAAAAATAAAAACGCTCTAATCTTAATTAAGATTTTAGAGCGTTTTTATTTAAATTAAATTTCCATAATTATTGGTATAACAATAGGTTTTCTTCTTGTTTTGATATATATAAATTCTCCTAAAGAATATTTTATTTTAGATTTTATTATATATGAATCTGTAATTTTTTTATCTATACATTTATCTAACTCTACTTTTACTACGTCTCTTACTTCGCTTAATAAATCTTTAGATTCTCTTTCATAAACAAATCCTCTTGTAATAATATCAGGTCCTGAAAGTACAGTAATTGATTCTTTACTTAGGGTTACTACTACTGTTATTATTCCATCTTCTGACAGATGTTTTCTATCTCTAAGTACCATATTACCAACATCACCTATACCAAGTCCATCTATCATAACCGCACCTGATGGTACTATTCCAGATACCCTAGCTCCATTTCTGCTAAGTTCAAGTACTTGACCTGTTTCTAAAATAAATATATTTTTAGAGTCCATGCCAAGACCCTCAGCTAGTAATCCATGTTGCCTAAGATGTCTATATTCACCATGTACAGGCATAAAAAACCTAGGTTTTACTAAAGTATGAATTAATTTCAGTTCTTCTTGACAAGCATGACCTGAAACATGGACTTCTTCTATAGCATTGTAAATTACCTCTGCACCCTTCTTAAACAGCGCATCTATGAGTTTAGATATTAATTTTTCATTTCCCGGAATAGGTGAAGCTGAAATAATTACCATATCGCCCTTTTCAATTGTAATTTTTTTATGAGTTGAAGAAGCAATTCTTGAAAGAGCAGCCATTGGTTCTCCTTGACTTCCTGTAGTTATAATTGTTATTTTCTCAGCAGGATATTTGTGTATATCATCTACACTTATAAGTTGGTCTTCAGGTAAATTCATATATCCTAGTTCCATAGCTATACTAGAGATTTTCTCCATACTTCTTCCACTAAAGGCAATCTTCCTTCCATAAAATAGAGATGAATTAATAATTTCTTGAACTCTATTAATATTTGATGCAAAGGAAGCTACAATTACTCGACCCTTCGCATTTCCGAAAATCCTTGTTAAATTCTCACCTATAACCTTCTCTGAAATTGTATACCCAGTACGTTCAACATTAGTACTATCTGCCATTAACAGTAGTACTCCCTGTTTTCCTAATTTTGCAAAACGGTGAAGATCTATTGTCTCTCCATCTATAGGAGTATAATCTATTTTAAAATCTCCTGTATGAACTATTACACCTTCTGGAGTATGTATAGCTATGGCGCATGCATCTGCTATACTGTGGCATGTTCTGATAAATTCAATTTTGAATCTATCAGTCTTAATTTCTTCTCCTGGGTTAACCTCAACAAGTGTGCAGTCAGAAAGTATCTTATGCTCCTCAAGCTTGCTTTTCACAAGGCCTAAAGTCAGCTTTGTTCCATAAACCGGCACATTAAGTTGCTTTAAAACATATGGTAGCGCCCCTATGTGATCTTCATGTCCATGTGTCAAAAATATACCTTTTACTTTTTCCCTATTATTTAGCAAATATGTTATATCAGGTATTACTAAATCAACACCATATAGTTCTACACCCGGAAAAGCTAAGCCACAATCAATAACAATTATTTCTTCACCGTATTCTATAGCTGTAATATTTTTTCCAATTTCCCCTAGTCCTCCTAGTGGAATAACTTTAACTTTGTTTCTAGTTTTTGCTTTCATCTTATCTCCTGTCTGTTAAAGATACTTTAACATTATATATATTTTTTGTTTTTTAATATTATTCATATAAAACGCCATAAAAATCAAGCCCACTCATCAAAGGGGTGAACAACATTTATTTAATGGTATTTATGTTTAATTTTGAGTATTAATATTTTCAATCAAATCAGATAAACTATATAACTAAAATTAAAGTGTTTGCCATAAGTAATTAAAATATAACTTTTGCCATAAATAAATTATGCTAAGTAATATATTTATAATTATCAGTATAGTTCAATAGATTAATCCGTTTTTTATAGTTGACTACATGTGAAAAAACTTGAATAAATATAGCATCCATACTTGGAATAATTGGGCAACTAAATTTATATTCATTCATCTTTTTTCATAGTTATCCTTTACTACTATAAAAACTAATTTAGACCGCAGGTCAAAAGGTTAAATTACTATAATCTCTCACCATGTTTCAACTTTTCTATAAACTCTCCAAGATCAGTCCTCTTTACTCTCCAATGTCGTCCAATTTTAAAAGCTGGGATTTTACCTTGCTGAACTAGTTTATATGTAGTTACTTCACTAATCTTTAAATACGCAGCCACTTCACTGACTGTCATAATTTCAGTTTCGTTAAGGTCAATATCTGTCATAGTTGTTTTCCTTTCTTTTAATTAAATTATTTCGAATAAGTTTTGTTATGTTCTGTTAGTGTAAAAATTAAGTATTTATATCCTATAGCCATTATATACAATAGATTATAATTAATCAAGCTTTATTATAATTAAAATCAATAAGTTATGCTTTATTACTTTAAACACGTTCAAGTTATAAATGGTTATAAATGATTTAAATTAAAATCATGCATAGCATTTCTCATATTAATATAATTTCCATAGTTTCTAATTTCCATTCTTCAAAATTATTTTTCATCCAATTTCCTGCACTTTTGCTAAAGTTTTTTAATATGGTAGTCATGTGATAAATTAAAAAGATTGAAGTCCTTATATACAAGGCTTCAATCTTTCATTTAGTATTTTTAAAATAAGCTACTACTAACCAATCGTGAAACTCTAAACACTAGCGCCACTTACAGTTTTTGTTGCCATTTCTAGTATAGCTGGTTTGGGCAATTTTATTCCAATAGTTTCTTTTATTACATCTTCAATAGTGGTCACAAGTATAAATTGTAATTCATTTCGAACATCTTTTGGGATATCCATTATATCTTTTTCATTATCTTTTGGTAAAATTATACGTTTTATTCCTGAGCGATGAGCTGCAAGTACTTTTTCTTTAATTCCGCCTACAGGAAGCACTGCTCCTCTTAATGAAATTTCACCTGTCATTGCCATTTTAGGATCAACTTTACGTCCTGTTACTAAAGAGGCAATAGTTGTAAACAATGATACTCCTGCAGATGGCCCATCCTTTGGAATAGCTCCTGCTGGTACATGAATGTGTAAATCATTTTTATTAAGTTCAATATATTTCAAATTTAAAGCTAGTCTTGACCGAATCAAACTTTGAGCAATTTTAGCTGATTCCTTCATTACATCTCCTAGTTGCCCTGTAAGTATCAATTGACCTGTTCCTGGCATAAGTGCACCTTCAATGAATAATATTTCTCCACCAACTGGTGTCCATGCAAGCCCAGTAACAACCCCTGGCGCATTGTTTTTACCTACCATATCGTGGATAGCAAGTTCTTGCCCTAATATGTCTAATAGCATACTATCTTTAACTATATAAGGTAAATCTACTTTACCAAGTACAATCTTTTCTGCTGATACTCGTGCCACTGCTGCTAATTGACGTTTAATTCCTCTTACACCTGCTTCTCTAGTATACTTATCAATAATTGTTTTTAATGCTTCATCTTCAATTTGAAGTTGATCATTATTTAAACCATTTTCTTCAAATACAGAAGCTACTAGATGATCTTTTGTTATATGAAACTTTTCATAGCTTGTATAACTGTTTATGTCGATAATTTCCATACGGTCTCTTAATGGTCCTGGAATATCACCTAGTGAGTTTGCTGTTGCAATAAAGAACACCTCAGACAAATCATAAGGCACGTCTAAGTAGTGATCTGAGAAAGTATTATTTTGTTCAGAATCTAAAACTTCCAGCAATGCACTGGCAGGATCTCCATTCCCAGATGTCATCAATTTATCAATTTCATCCAAAATAAATACGGGATTTTTTTCACCTGCACGTTTAATTCCTTGGATTATCCTTCCTGGTAATGCCCCAATATAAGTTCTTCTGTGTCCTCTTATTTCCGCTTCATCTCTAACTCCACCGAGACTAATTCTCACATATTTACGTCCTAAAGCTTCAGCGATACTCTTACCTAAACTTGTTTTACCAGTTCCTGGAGGTCCGACTAATAATAAAATTGAACCTTGCTTATTCTGTTTTAATTTCATTACTGTTAAATGCTGAATTATACGATCTTTAACTTTTTCAAGTCCATAGTGTTGTTTATCTAATAACTTTCTTGAAGATTCTATATCTATATCTTTAACCTTACTTTGTCCCCAAGGTAAACTTGTCAGGAGTTCTAGATAATTTTCAATAACATTTCCTTCTGAGCTGTTATCCCCTTGTCTTTCTAATTTACCAAGTTCATCCATTGCTACTTCTTTAACATCCTCTGGCATATTAGCTGATTCAATTAATTCTCTATAATCTTTTTTCTTTTTAGTTGTGCTTCCTCCTTCTGTTTCGTCTAGCTCTTCTTGAATAGATTTAAGCTGTTGCCTTAGCATATTTTCTCTGTAATTTTTATTAACCTTCTCATTAAATTTCGTTGCTATTTCCATTTGGAATTTAATTGATTCTTTTTGTTCAATTAATATATCTAAAAATCTCAAGCTTTTCCTTCTCAATGAACGAATTTCTAAAAACGCTTGTCTATCTTCAAAAGATAAGTTCATAAATGGAAATAAGTAAGAAATAATATCTGTAATATCATCTACTTGGTTTATATATTCTACATAAGTTTCTGAACCTCTAAAGTTCTGGCTGATTTCAGATACCAAAGTTTTAATATACTTAATCATTTCTTTTTGATTTACTTCATCTAAATCTGTGATATCAGATATAAAATTGTAAGCTATTCTGTAATCTGTACCATCCGGAATAAACTTCTTAACTTCAACTCGTTCTAGTACATCTATAACAAATTCATAACCATCGCTTAATACTTTTGTGTCCTCTATTTTGACTAATGTTCCAACATGGTAGAAATCATCCTCTCCATATAATTTACCATCATGTCCTTGTTTAAGAGCTAATGCAACTCCATAAAAATCATCTTGTACAATCCTCTTGTAAAATTGATTCCCAATTTCTTTGCTGATTTTTATTGTTGTATTTTTTCCAGGTAGTAGTACTGTATCTGGTATAACCACTAAGGATAATTCTCTATTTACATTTAATTCTTTCACTATAATCATCTCCAAATTATTTTACATTGAATATAGTTAGTTAATATAAAACTAACTATATTTTTAAAAAAATTTTTTTATTTAACTTTTGATAAAAGTGTTATTAGGGCATTAATTCTTCTTCTTCAAGACTTTCTATGATTCTATCAACTACTCTTTTAATAGCTATTTCATCAAATCGTGCAATGCATTTCCCCTTATCTGTAAGATGAAGATAATACACCCTGCCATCTTCATTACATTTTTGCTTGTAGATACATTCTAGTTTGATAAACTTCTTTATCATTTCTGTAACAGATGGTTTAGATAAATCTAAATCCCTAGCCAATCTACTCGTAGTAACACAATCATATTGATCAAATTTCTTTATATATTCAATTTGACGAAGAGTTAATTCTGACATATTCAGTTCATCAATTAACTTACATGAACACTCACCCTTTATTTCCATAAATACACTATAAGTTTCATAAAGCTTTTTATTTACATCCAAAAGATCACCTCATTAGTTTGTTAGGTTTTCCCTAACAACATAATAAATCACATTAGCTAACTTGTCAATAAAAAATCAAATAAAAAAATCAATTGTTTTTTTATGCTCAATTGAAAAAGTAATTTCCACCCCAAACACGTTCATCAGTGGAAGTTAGTCTTACAAAGTAATGGGTGGATTTTACTCTCACTAATTAGTATACTAAGATTAGGTATACCCAGAGAGTATGCTTATACTCGATATTCAGCTTGCTTCATTTATCAGACAAATATTATTGTTGAATATCTTGTATTAATTTACCACATTATCAGGGGTGGATTTTACATACGCGAAAAAAAAGTTATTTTTCACCTTTTATTTTTTGTACCCTAAAACAATAATAATTTGCTATAGATAAGTCAATTTTTACGATGTTACTATAAAAACTGTAATTATAAACATTTTTTCATGTAAAAATATTTTTGAACTTTTTTACGGTGGAAGTTAACTCTACAAAGTGGAAGTTACTTTTTCAATTCACCATTGTTTTTTTATTTGATTACTAATTTAAATATATTTAAGAAATTATGCTGATATTATGTTTTTTATTGAATATGACGTGTTCATAGGTTTCAATAAGTTTTTGAAATATACAAGTCCACGATTTTTCTAAAACAGTTTTTCTAGCGTTGCACTTTATACTATTCTTTATACTTTCATTCTCAATAATCTCAATAATTAAGTCTGTTAACTCACTTGCATCTCCAGGCTTAAATAACACTCCATTAATTTTATTTTTTACAGTATCTTTTACACCGCCAGCATCTGCTGCTATTACCGGCAGTCCAGAAGCCATAGCCTCTAGCACTACATTACCAAATGTTTCTGTAGACGAAGGAAAAATAAAAATATCACTGGAAGCATAAATTTGTGCCAATTCTATCCCACTTTTATAGCCTGTAAATATCGTGCCTCTTGGAAAACTTTTCTTATATGTTTTAAGTTCAGGACCACCCCCCGTAATAATAAGTGCTACTCTATCTTTAAACTTATTTACTATTTTTTCATAACTCTCTTGCAGGACATAAATGTCCTTTTCCTTTGATACTCTTCCAACATAAAGTAAAACAATTTTATCATTAATTCCAAATTGTTTTCTTAAATCAATGCTTCTTAATTTTTCATTGAAATTATCTAAATCAACACCTCTTGAAAAAATACCTGTATTCAGTATTCCATGTTTCTTAAGCAACTTATTAGTTTCCATAGATGGACATAAGGTGATTTCATTTTGATTATGAAACCAGCGCATATAATTCCATGAAGTGTTTTCAAATATATCTAAATTATAATACTTCAAATATTGTGAAAAATTTGTAGTAAAACTTGATATAGTTGGTATCCGTAATTTTTTTCCGTAAGTAAGACCTGCTATACCCATATTTAGTTCAGTCATATTATGAATAATATCTGGATTAAACCTTATAAGCGAATTTCTTAATCTGAAAATATTAGGAAATGACAATCTGCATTCAGGATAGAGAAAAAATTTAATGCTTGTAAATTTCTCAACATTGTAATTTTGCTTTAGATCACAGTAGCTGTCTGGTGCAAAAACGAGATACTGTATATTTTGTGTTTTATAATACTCTATAAGTTTGTTTAAAGTGTTTGTAACACCATTTACTTGTGGTAAAAAGGTATCGGTAAACAAAGCAACTCTCATAAATTTCCCCCATTTACTTAACTTAATATATGAAAAAGCTAGTCTGTTTAATTTGAAATTCATATGATTTGATAACTCTGTTTATATAGAATATTAGCCATAATAAAATGAGTATTGGTTATCAAAATCCTACACCTCCCTTATACTTTTATAATATTCTAAAGAAATAGGATTTGTAATTTGGTGGGGTTAAATTAAGATTATATTTTTGTTAAGTGATATTAAATTTAGTTATAATAAATAAATATAAGGAAAAGCTATAATATGATATACTAACAAGTAATATTCAAAATGATGAATGCTTAAAATTTTTGTTTAATTGCATAAAAATCAATAGACATTTGTCCGATGACTACCATCCGTAACAATCTCATGTTCTACTAAGTGTGAATCGCTTTCTCTTTAGAGTATAACGGCTTACACTCGCCTTACTACGATTTACCCTAAAGGATAATTATGGGGCTGTTGCACTAAGAAATTAGTGTAGCAGTTTTTTTTATAAAAAAAAACAATTCCCTAGCTTAAAAAAGTTAGGGAAAAGGTGTAAAATATATTTATGAAAATGAACAATTTAACACACAAAAATTATACCATTCATGACAGTTTTTATCAATTAAAACTGCCAATAAATACTGAATACATGATTCCTAAAGATGATTCTGTGAGGTTACTAAGTCAGGTTGTAGAGGAGATGGATTTAAGAGAATTATACCAGACTTATTTCCGTATAAGGAAAAATCAGCCAACCCCAAGGCAATGTTATATGCGTACATGAACCATTATTATGCTTCACGTAAAATTGCAAGTGCATGCAAGCGAGATATTAATTTCATGTATCTTTTAGAAAGTGCGTCAGCGCCAGTTTATTCAACTATAGCTAGATTTCGTAGCCTTCATTTTGCACCAGTTGCTGAAGAACTTTTAACACAAATGACAGACTTTCTGGCAGATAACGGAGAGCTTTCTCTAGAAAATCTGTTCATTGACGGTACAAAGATTGAGGCGGCAGCCAACAAGTACACCTTCGTTTGGAAAAAATCAGTTACTAAAAATCAGAAAAAACTCATGGATAAAATTCCTGCATTTATTTTGCAAGCTGAAAAAGATTTTGGAATTAAAATTTTATATAAAAGTGAAATTAAAATTTATCACCTAAATAAACTTCGTAAAAAACTTAAGAAGATACAGAAAGAAGAATGTATAGTTTTTGTCCATGGTTGTGGTAAACGAAAAAGTTTAATTCAAAAAACATTAGAGCAGCTTGATAAGTACATTACAAAATTGAAACAGTATAATCAGTACATTCATATCATGGGCAATAGAAATAGCTTTTCAAAAACAGATCATGATGCTACATTTATGAGGATGAAAGAAGATGCTATGAAAAATGGCCAGCTAAAACCTGCCTATAATGTCCAGTTTGGAACGGATGCAGAATATGTTGTTTGTGTTACAGCTGGACCACAGTGTACAGATACTACTATGCTAATTCCATTTTTAGACACCCTACGGGAAAAACAGAACCGGATTTACAAAAGAATCATTGCAGATTCTGGATATGAAAGTGAAGAAAATTATTTGTATTTGGAAAATAATCAACAGCTAGCATTCATCAAGCCTTCAAATTATGAAATCAGTAAAACACGAAAGTATAAGACAGATATTAGTAGGAAGGAAAATATGATTTATAAACCAGCTGAAGATATGTATGTTTGTAGCAATGGGAAAAAGTTAAAAGTATCAGGTATTAAAAACACAAAAAGCAAAACAGGATATGTAAGTGAAAAAACATGTTACACCTGTGAAGACTGTAGCAACTGTCAATTGAAATCAAAATGCATTAAAGGCAAAAATTGTAAAACTCCATTAGAAGAACGCACAAAGCATTTGGAAATCTCTAAGTTGTTTCAGGAAAAACGGCAGAAATCATTAGAAAGAATTATTAGTGATGAAGGAACTGAACTAAGAATGAATCGAAGTATTCAGTCTGAAGGTGCTTTTGGTGAAGTAAAACAAGACATGGGATTCAGGCGTTTCTTGTGTCGTGGAAAGCAAAACATACTGGCGGAATGCATCTTGTTAGGGATTTCACATAACGTAAATAAGCTACACAATAAAATACAAAATGGACGTTGTGGTTCTTATGTTTTTCCATTAAAAACAGCGTAAACTTTATAATTTCAAAAATCAAAAAAATGGGTAAAAAATACCTTCTATTTTGTATACCCTTTTTTCCATATCAATTAATAAAAATATAAAATCAATCCTAAAATCAAAAATATAGTATAGAAAAAGG
The DNA here is from genome assembly GCA_963725425.1 of uncultured Clostridiaceae bacterium. Lineage (GTDB taxonomy): Bacteria > Bacillota > Clostridia > Clostridiales > Clostridiaceae > Clostridium_I. Next base: position 264,506 of record CAVRYJ010000006.1, on the reverse strand, counting down.
GCTGTTCATAGCGATTTTAAAAATCGCTAATGCAACAGCCCCATCTGTTTATAAGATAACACAATAAACAGTGGTAGTTACCAACGGTACTATACATTTAAAACATTAAAAAGAAGGTACTATAAATGGATAAACTTGACAGAATTTTTTTTCAAAGAGATACAATAATAGTAGCTAAAGAACTGCTTGGAAAAGTTTTAGTCCATGAAGTAGATGGATTAAAGCTTACTGGTAAAATAGTTGAAACAGAAGCATATTTAGGTATTGAAGATAAAGCTGCTCACTCATATGGTGGTAAAAGAACCAATAGAGTAGACGTTATGTATGGTAAGGCTGGTGTTTCCTATATTTATCTTATTTATGGTATATATTATTGTTTTAACATTATTACCCGTGAAGAAGATATACCTCAAGGGGTATTAATAAGGGCACTGGAGCCTTTAGAAGGGTTTGATAAAATGTCAGTTAATAGATTTAAAAATCCATATGATAAACTTACAAAAATTCAAGTAAAAAACCTGACCAATGGACCAGGAAAACTTTGTAATGCACTTGTCATAGATAAAACATTAAATAAACAAGATATGTGTAATGGTAATAATAATTTTTACATAGCAGATTATAATTTTAGAGATTTTAAAATAGTATCTACTAAGAGAATTGGCATTGATTATGCAGAGGAATATAAGGATTTCCTTTGGAGATTCTATATAAAAGATAGCGATTATGTATCATCATATTAATTTTCATTTTTAGGAAATATAAATGCCACTCAAAAAAGTTTTTTGCAAAATTATAAATATCAATTTAGAACATATAATTCCAATTATCATTCCGGCTATTACATCAGTTGGGTAATGTACATATAAATATATTCTTGATACTGCAATTAAAAAAGCTATTGTCATAAAAACTATTATATAATTTGTAAAATACATTGACAAAACGCCAGCAGCGGCAAAAGAAGATAATGTATGTCCAGAAGGAAACGAATAAGATATAGGCCTTGAAATCAAAAGTGAAATATCATTTTCTTTATTACAAGGTCTAATCCTTCTAACTACATGCTTTATTAGTCCTTCCCCAATAAAAGTGCTAATAATTAGTGTTAACATAACTGAAGTACCAATGTATTTATCACTTTGGTTAAATAATAAAATTGTAGCAATAGTAATCCAAATAATGCCTAAATTTCCCATACTAGTTATAATAGGCATTAATTTGTCTAAATACTTATTTCTCATATATCTCCAAATTAAATACAAAACAAAATCATCAAATATATTTATTTTTTTTATAATGTTAGAATACATGAAAATCTCCTTTGCTGGTATATTGACATAATTACATAATTCATTTCGTCTATATTTTAGTATTATAAACAAAATATATTAAAATTAGATTAAAACTTTTTAACCTATCCAACATAAAATATACTGTGATTAATTTTACGAGGAAATTATGAATTATAGAACATCATCATATTCTAAAATAAAAGCCGTGAATTATGCAAAAAATTTTGGGAAAATCCCTAATTCAGCCTTTAAGTACATACCTGTCTATGAGAATAATGGAGGGGATTGTACAAATTTTACTTCTCAATGCCTATTAGCTGGAGGTGCACCTATGGTTTTTTCAGGCAAAAATCCATGGTGGTATAATAACAAAGGTTGGTCCATTTCCTGGGCTGTAGCTGGTGCGCTTTATTGGTATCTAAAGACTAATTCACATGATAATTTATATGGTGTTAAAGCGGAGGAAGTAGCCTCAGTTACAATGTTGGAGGCTGGAGATGTTATATTCTATGAAAATATTGATGGAAAGATAGCTCACTCTGCAACTATTACCGCTTTTTATTATTCTTATCCTCTAGTATCACAGCATACTCCGAATGTTTTCAATACCCCCTATGAAAAAAAATGGGCAACTAAAATGCATTTTATGAAAATATTTTTATAGCATGAATTTTTATACTGTAATTTTTAAAGGTGGCACAAGATTTCATCATAATTTTATTTAACCAGTATGTTCCGCAAGGTGCAAGTTATTCTTTAATCCAGCTGATTATGAATTCTGTACCTTTTGGGGCATTTTTAATGTGCTTAAACTCTTTTGACCAATGTCCACTTAAATTTAATTCTTTTGCTGAAGTTTCAAAATGATACATTGCGATGCCCATATCAATTTTTTGCATATCAAAGCCCATAGACTTGTATCCTTTAGCATGGCTTAAAAAAAAGTGATAGCCTTCATTATCAGCTATTATTCTCCAAGGCTGCTTATTTGAAGCTGATGGAGCTAATCTTACCATTTCTAGAGGGTCAGCATACTCTCCAGCTTTTGATTCATTCAGTTGTGTGGTGAAAGTTTCACTGAAAAATATTTCATTGAAACTTTTTCTGTTTTTTCCACCAGAAATAAGCCGCATCATTTTTTCAGTCAAACTTCTTTTCTCTGCAGGAATACCAATAGGTGAAACAATAGGTAATATTTCATTATCCTTATTGCCCATAACTTTACCAAATTCTCCTTTGTTAAATGTTCCTCCAAGCCACACGGTACCTATTCCTAAAGTCGTTGCATATAAAATTATATCTTCAAAGGTATACCCTAACTGTTCTAGAGCTTCATCATTTTTTTCTACTGAAGCTGCAATGAAAGATCTAGCTCCCTTTATTAACCCATAAGTACCAAGTTTAAGCTCCTCATTACTCTTATCAAATTTATCAATTATTTTAAATCTTACCTTTTCATCAAATGGACCCTTTACATTATCCATACGATATTGTAATTTATTTTTAAGTTCTTGTGAAAGGGGTTTATTATCATAAGTTCTTATTGAAGTTCTATATTTAATAACATCCATAATTGATTTACTTAAATCTATATTCATAAGTTAACTCCACCTTTCTTTAAAACAATAATTTTTTAAGTTTCCAACTTCTTGATTTTAATATTGGAATATAACCTGAAAGCAAAATGAAGTATAATCAGTTATTCTTTAATACTATGGTAAACCATTTCAATATTATGAATATCATATCCCATGTGATAAGTAATACATGTTTCCATTATATATCAAAAAAGTAAATTAAGCTACTTTGAATAACTGTTTTTCAAAATAGCAATGTAAAATTATGTATTAATTTCTATCTAATACATAATTTTTTATTATAACTGACCTTATTGCATCATAACCTATTTTTGGGGACACCTTAGCCTTTATTAGACCAATGCTATCTATGCCAAACTCATCAGCCACTAAAATAATTTCTTTTTCCTCCTCCTCTGTAAAGAATTCATCAAAATTAATTTCTAATTTTTCTATGTTACCTTCTTTAAAATATTTTTCTATATGTGATAATATTGTGTTTATTGTAAGGCCTCTGGTCTTTGCAATTTCTTTTATGCCTTGACCTTCCTTTAACATATTCATAGTTATATCATGAGTTTTCTCTTTATTGCTTGAAGTTTTTGTTGTACGAGTTACTTTAGCTTCAGTTTTTTCAGTCCAATTAACTTCAATATTGTTTTTTATCACATAATCATTTATTACTCCTAAAAACTTTTCTCCATATCTTTCATATTTTACTTGACCTACACCGGATATCTCAAATATTTGTTCTTTATTTAATGGATATCTCAAACTCATTTCTTTTAAAGTACTATCAGGGAAAATAAAATAGGGTGGTACCCCTGCATCAGTTGCCATTTCTTTACGTAAAGTTCTTAGTGTTTCAAACATTTCATTGTTCTCAGAAATCTTATTAACCTTAATAAATTCTTTGAAAACCACCTTTTCCTGTCCCTTTAAAACCTTCATAGAATCATTACTGAGGATAACCGTTGGATATTCCCCTTCTTTTAATGCTATAAAGTTATGAGATATCAATGTGTTTATAAAATCCGCTAGATCTTTTTTGCATAATTTTTCATTATTCCGTAAGTAGATAGTTCATTAAATTTATACTGCAATATTTTCTTTTGAGCAGAGCCTCTTAATACGTCTACAATGGTATTGACTCCAAAATCTCGTTTCATTCTATAGATGCATGATAAAACCTTTTGTGCATCTACAGTTTTATCAGTCAATTCTCCCTCACTTAAGCAACTACTACAATTTGCACAATCATCATAATCAGTTTCTTCTCCAAAATAGTTTAATATATATTTTCTAAGACAGCCATTATGATGCACAAAATCTATCATGGTTTGAAGTTTTTTATAATCGTTTATTCTTCTTTCTGGCTTCTGAGTCCCAACTTCTATTAAATACTTTTGGGTTATAATATCCTGTGGTGCAAACAATAAAATGCATTCACTTTTTTCTCCATCACGACCAGCTCTTCCTATTTCTTGATAGTAACCTTCAATGTTTTTTGGCATGTTATAGTGAATTACAAAACGTACATTTGATTTGTCAATTCCCATTCCAAATGCATTTGTAGCTACCATTACACTAACTCTATCATATACAAAATCCTCTTGATTCTTTTTTCTTTCCTTATCTGATAACCCTGCGTGATACCTAGTTACTGATATATTGTTTTCGGTTAATTTTTCGTAGATATTGTCAACTTCTTTTCTAGTGGAAACATATATTATACCTGATTGATCTTTATTTTCATTTATATAGTTTAACGTATACCCGAGTCTATCCCCTATTTTCAATACGTTGATTTTTAAATTTTCCCTATCAAAACTAGATATATAAATTTCAGGATTTTTAAGTTCTATTGATTTTACAATATCATTTCTTACTTCCTCAGTAGCAGTTGCAGTAAAACCAGTAATAATTGGTCTTTTGGGAAGTTCTCTTATAAATTGACTTATATACCTATAGCTTGTTCTAAAATCATGTCCCCATTGTGATACACAATGAGCTTCATCCACAGCTATTTGAGATATATTTAATTTTTTTATAAGATTACAAAACTCAGGTGACTGCAGTCTTTCTGGCGCTAAGTAAAGCAGTTTTATCTGATTTGTATTTAAATTTTCAATAACTTCCTGTGTTTGTTTATAGGTAAGTGAGCTATTTATATAATCTGCACTTATGCCTAAAGATTTTATATTGTCTACCTGATCCTTCATAAGAGATATAAGTGGAGATATAACAATAGTAATTCCATCAAATAAAAGTGCTGGAATCTGATAACAAATTGATTTACCGCCACCAGTAGGCATAACAGCTAAAGTGTCTTTTCCAGATAGTATGCTGTTTATTATAGAACTTTGAGAACTTCTGAATTCTTTATATCCAAAGTACTCTTGTAATGCATTTAATGCTTTATTAACCAAACTTGACACCTCATTTGAAATTTATAATAATATATTCTCTTATTATTATACAGTATCGACAAGTTTTCAAATAATATTTCGTTAAATTATTTATTTTTTTATATAAACCATGTTAATAAATAACTTGATATTATATTCTCTTTCAAATGTTAAAAATAAAAAAAAGAGCCTAGGTTTTTCTCAATCAGCTCTTATATATGAGTAGGTTAACTATTTATAATTTCTCCACCATTCACGTGAATTGTTTCCCCTGAAATGTATGAAGAGCCTTTTTCAGCTAAAAAAACATAACAAGGAGCTAATTCATATGGTTGCCCTGGTCTTCCAAGTGATGTAGTCGTACCAAATTTACCAACATCCTCAGCACTGAACGATGAAGGTATTAGGGGTGTCCAAATTGGTCCTGGTGCAACTGCATTTACTCTTATGTTTCTGCTTACCAGTGATAATGCCATTGACCTAGTAAATGAAACTATGGCGCCTTTAGTGGAGGAATAATCAATTAAGTTTTTGCTTCCTTTGTAAGCTGTAACAGAAGTTGTGTTTATAATAGTGCTTCCATCTTTTAAGTGTGGGATAACTTGCTTTGTTAAATAAAACATTGAAAATATATTCGTTTTAAATGTTCTTTCTAATTGTTCTTTTGTTATATCTTCTATACTGTTTTGAGGATGCTGTTCACCTGCATTATTAACTAGTATGTCTATTTTATTATATTGTTTTATTATTTTGTTCACTGCCTCTTTGCAGAATTTTTCATCGCCTATATCTCCATCAATAAGTAAACAGGACGAACCTTTTTCTTCTATAATTTTTTTCGTTTCATTTGCATCTTCATGTTCATCTAAATATATTATAGCGATCTTAGCCCCTTCTTTTGCATAAGCTATTGCTACTGCTTTTCCTATGCCACTGTCACCTCCTGTTATGACAGCTACTTTATCTTTAAGTTTTCCTAAGCCAATATATTCGACATCTTCATATATTGGCTTAGGATTCATAAGTTTTTCTAATCCTGGTTGTTTATCTTGCTTTTGAGCGGGAACAGTTTTAGGATATGTGATTGTATTTGACATTCAAATCATCCTTTCAATATTTTTAATTTAGTATACCCAAGTCAGCGTATTTAAGTCTCTAAATTATAAAAGTTAAGAAGAATAACGGTTTACATTTTTATGGTTTACATAATATTTTATATGTAAACCAAATAATGGTGATATTTTGATGATATTATTGTAACAAAAAAAGCTACCGAATATCATTCCATAGCTTTTTCCTTTACATTAACTTTATTTCTACTTCAATATTATTTATTTGTATTTTCAAAATACTTCTTATTGTAATTTACTGAATAATCATTTGATTTATACTCCGCGGCCTTATTATTATATTCTATAGCAGAAGCTCTGTTACCAAGCCTATCATAGCATACACACAACTGTATATTAGGTATATATCCCCAGTAATCATGAGATATAAATCCCCAACTATCTTTTGGCTCTTCTAACTCTGAAACTAACTTATACCAAAAAATAGCTTTTTTATAATTTTTGTTTTCAAAATAATAGTGCCCAATCTCACAACAAACTTCAGCTCTAGGGGTATCATATTCAAAACTTCTCAATAATGATTTTAACATACTTTTATTATCATTTTTATATCTATAACATTTTGAAAGATTAAAACAAGCGCTTATATTATCCTCTATCCATCCTTTTTCTGTATCTAAAAATTTATTAAAGTATTCTATTGCTCTTTCATACTCTCCATTATAATACAACTCTCTAGCATAATAATTAAGACCTCTAATTGAAAGTTCCTTGCCATTAGATATTAATTTCTCATAAATAGATAAATTTCTACCTTTTATTGTTGCATGCTCTTTTTTATGAGTTATGCAAATATTTGAATTAATAATATTTCCACTGATTTGTAAATATTCATGTATTGGTTCTATCCATTTATAGTTATTTATTCTTTTTGACAATCGTTCTCTAAAATAAGATAAAGTAATATTTCCATTTTGGTCAAAACCCACATTGTATTTCATCATTACAATATCCACATTTTTACTTAAACTCTCTTTAAGTTTTATTAAATTCTTTTTATCTTCTTCAAGTATAATATCGTCTGCATCCAGCCAAAGAATATAATCCATTTTTGCCATTGAATATGAATAATTTCTTGCAGCTGAAAAATCATCAACCCACTTAAAATCATATACCTTATCAGTAAAAGTTTTAACAATCTCTTTTGTACTATCCCTTGATCCTGTGTCTACAACGATTATTTCATCAGCAATATCTTTAACACAATCAAGGCATCTTCCTATGACATCATCTTCATTTTTTACAATCATACACAAGCTAATAGTTATCATATCACAATCACTCCAAAATTCAACATAGTATATACTATGCTAAATTCTTAAGTTCTGACATATATACGTTTCAAAAGTAAACATCGACAGCGTAATTTTTTACACTGTCGATGCATCTTATAATGCTTTATTTCTTTAATATTTTAACAACTTATACTTCAATATATCTTTGATTAGAAATTAATTAGAATTGTATAATATTTAAAGCTCTAGTAACCGCCACCGCACTTGAAATATTAGTTCCTGTAACTGTTATACGAATTTCATAAGTGTGAGCAGCAGCTGAAGGACTATCAACCCACGTTAAATTTGGAATTTCAGAAAGAGTACGTGCAACTAAAGGTACATTATCTTGCTCTTTTTCCACTGTTATTGAACTAATTGATGTTCCATCAAGGAATAGACTATAGGTTATGGTGTATTGATTAGGCGATAAAATCCCTGTTGTCACATCAACTTCTGACATTGAATCTAATTTTAAACTCTGACCCGCAACAGTTGTTATTGGAATAGATAAAACAGATACTTCTGTACCAAGGGGAAGCACTATTGAGCTACTTAGTTCAGTTGATGCTAGAGTACTCCCCGCACCAGTAGCTCCAGTTGCACCAGTAGCTCCAGTTGCTCCAGTTGCTCCGGTATCTCCTATATCTCCTGTAGCTCCTGTATCTCCTGTTGGTCCCGTAGCTCCTGTTGCTCCAGTTGCCCCTGTAGTTCCTGTTGGACCAGTTGCTCCAGTAGCTCCTGCATCTCCTGTAGTTCCTGTAGCTCCTGTTACTCCAACCCCAGTAGCTCCAGTAGCTCCTGTGATTCCTGTTGCTCCTGTTGCTCCAATTGCACCAGTTGGTCCTGTGATTCCAACTCCAGTAGCTCCTGTTGCTCCCGTGATTCCCGTTGCTCCTGTTGGACCTGTTGGACCTGTCGCTCCTGTATCACCTATATCTCCAGTAGCTCCGGTATCTCCAGCTATTCCTGTACTTCCAGTTGGTCCTGTTGCACCAATTGCACCAGTTGGTCCAGTAGCTCCGGTATCTCCAGTTGCTCCTGTTGCTCCAGTAGCCCCATCGACTCCAGTAGCTCCTGTTGCTCCTACTGGTCCTGTTGCACCAATTGCACCTGTTGCTCCAATAGGTCCTGTATCTCCAGTTATCCCTGTGGTTCCGGTTGGTCCTGTTGCTCCAGTTGTTCCAGTTGCTCCTGTTGCTCCTGTATCTCCTACTGCACCAGTTGGTCCTGTTATGCCTATACCTACACCAGTAGTTCCTGTAGTTCCAGTTGCTCCAGTTGTTCCTGTTGCTCCTGTTGCTCCAACTTGTCCTGTTGCTCCTGTTGCCCCTGTATTTCCAGTTGGCCCTATTGCTCCTGTTACTCCTGTAGCTCCAGCTATTCCAGTAGCACCTGTTGCTCCCGTGGTTCCAGTAGCTCCAGTATCTCCAGTTATCCCAGTTATTCCTGTTGGACCTGTTGGACCTGTTGCCCCCGTAGTTCCTGTTGCTCCTGTTGCTCCTGTATCTCCTACTGCACCAGTTGGTCCTGTGATTCCTACGCCGGTGCTACCAGTTGGTCCTGTTGACCCTATAGCACCAGTTGGTCCTGTTGCTCCTACAGAGCCATCTGCACCAGTTGGCCCTGTAGCTCCTACACCGGTTGCTCCAGTAGCTCCTGTTACTCCTACACCGGTTGCTCCAATTGCTCCGGTTACTCCAGTTGCTCCTGTAATTCCTGTAGCTCCTGTTGTTCCCGTTGGACCTGTTGAACCTATTGCTCCAGTAGCTCCAGTACGCCCTGTAGATCCTGTTGGGCCTATTGCTCCAGTAGCTCCAATAACTCCAGTAGTTCCAGTTGGACCAGTAGCTCCAGTAGTTCCAGTTGCTCCTGTGATTCCACTAGCTCCAGTAGCTCCTGTAGCTCCTGTTGCTCCTGTTGCTCCTACTGGTCCAGTTGCTCCATCATCACCTGTAGTACCTGTAGCTCCTGTAGTACCTGTAGCTCCAGTTGCTCCTGTAGCTCCAGAAATACCAGCACTTCCTGTAGCTCCTGTTATTCCTATTGGACCAGTTGTTCCAGTTGCTCCAGTTCTTCCAGTTGACCCTGTTGGACCTGTTGGACCTGTAGCTCCTGTTGCTCCTGTTGCTCCGGTGGCTCCGGTAGCTCCTGTAGTTCCAGTTGCTCCTGTAGTTCCAGTTGTTCCTGTTGGACCTGTTGGACCTGTTGGACCTGTTGCTGCATCTATAGCAGTTTCAAGTTCTGCTTGGTTATATCCCGAATTATTGACATTCATATAATCAAATCTCCTCAATTTTTTATCTTAGATATAAGTCAAAACAATGTTGTAGTTCATTATATTCTAAATATTTAAATAAGTGAGTATTTATTTTATCCCATGACTATCATCCGTAACACTCCAATCTTACTCTAAAGAGAAAGCGATTGATGAAACAAATGGCTAGCACCAATCAAAGATTGGGCTATCTAGTTATCACACCAAATCATACCGCATTATTTTTTACATCTATGGGAGTCTAGATGATTTTCTCATTATAATGTGCCAAATGGCGCATTTTTCGCTGTAACTTTATATCCATAAAATTCATATAATGGAGTATAAATAATCTAATATATTAATGTTAGATTTAACTTTGAACTTTATTTTAGTACATTTGGAGGAAATTTATGAATAATGGAGATTATTACTTTAATGGTGTAAAAATCTTTTCCTACTGGCATAAAGATTGTTCATCTAATTTAGCTGACAACCATAGCTATAATTGTGAAAAAAATGGTTCGTTTGATATATATGACAAATATAGTTCAAATTATGGTAAGGATGATTTATCTAAAGAATGTGTCCGATATAGCCCAAACAACTGTAGATTTTGCGATATCTGTCCTCCAGGGCCTCAAGGTCCCGCTGGTATTCAAGGACCTCCAGGCCCTCAAGGTCCTGCTGGTTCTGGTGTTGGTGTCCCTGGTCCTCAAGGTCCCGAAGGTGCCGCAGGTCCTGCTGGTCCTGAAGGTGCTGCTGGCCCTGCTGGCCCTCAAGGTGTCGCCGGTGTTGCTGGTCCTCAAGGTCCTGAAGGTGCCGCTGGTCCTGCTGGTCCTGAGGGTGCCGCCGGCTCTGATGGGGTTACAGGTCCTGCTGGGCCTACTGGTCCTATTGGCTCTACCGGTACCACTGGTCCTACTGGTGCTATTGGTCCTACTGGTACCACTGGTGCTATTGGTCCTACTGGTACCACTGGTGATGATGGCTCCAATGGTGCTATTGGTCCTACTGGTGCTGATGGTCCTGCTGGGCCTGCCGGTGCCCAAGGTCCCGCTGGTGGTGCTGGTCCTCAAGGTCCTGAAGGTGCTGCTGGTCCTCAAGGCCCTGAAGGTACCGCCGGCCCTACTGGTCCTACTGGTCCGAGCGGTGATACTGGCCCCAATGGTCCTACTGGTGCTGATGGTCCTACTGGTCCTACTGGTGCTGATGGTCCTACTGGCCCTACCGGTCCTGATGGTGCTCAAGGTCCTCAAGGTTCTGAGGGTGCTGCTGGCCCTGCTGGTCCTCAAGGTGTTGCTGGTCCCGCCGGTCCTCAAGGTTCTGCTGGTGTTGCTGGTCCCCAAGGCCCTCAAGGTCCTGCAGGTCCTCAAGGCCCTCAAGGTCCTGCAGGTGGAGTGTTGAGCTTTGCAGACTTTTTTGCACTAATGCCTCCCGATAATACAACACCAGTTGCTCCCGGCACTGATGTAAGTTTTCCACAAGACGGACCTACTGGTGGTTCTATAATTTCACGTACTGATTCAAGTACTTTTAACTTATCTGAGATTGGAACTTATCAAATCTTATTTCAGGTGAGTGTAAGCGAAACTGGCCAACTAATTTTAACTCTTAATGGTACTGACCTAGCTTATACTGTTGTTGGAAGATCAGCAGTTACAAGCCAGATAGTAGAAACCGCTATTGTTACAACCACAGTAATAAATTCATTACTCACTGTGAGAAATCCTGCTGGCAATTCCACTGCACTTACCATCACTCAGCTAGCTGGAGGAGCAAGACCAGTTTCAGCACATCTTGTTATCACTCAAATTGCATAGAGCTATATAGGATATCATGATGTAATGAATCTTAGTCAAATTCTTAATCCGCCGCATGTATATATATTATACGGCGGTTGGATTTTTGTGCAGTATCCAGTACTATAATCTGATTTTTTATAATATTATTATGTAGATAACATTCTCAGGAGAATTTAAATTGACTTTATATTATAAATATTTAGGTTACAAAACAGAATGCAAAAAAATACCAATAACTTTTCCTGCTCAACATCAACCAGTGCAACCTGGCCTCGAAACTCTAATGGTGCCAAGACCGATTTTTGATAATCCAAACTATATTGGTACAAATAAATTAAAAAATAAAGTTGCGTTAATTACTGGAGGCGACAGTGGAATTGGAAGGGCTGTATCCCTAGCCTTTGCAAAAGAGGGAGCTAATATAGCTATTGCATACCTTAATGAACACGAAGATGCTAGAGAAACAAAAGCTTTAATAGAAAAGCAGGGTAGAGAGTGCATTTTAATTTCTGGTGATATTAGAGATGAATCATTCTGCATAGAAACCGTTAAAAGCACTCTATCCGTTTTTAATCATATTGATATATTAGTTAATAATTCAGGAGTACAGTTTCCACAAAGTAAACTTGAAGACATATCAGCTCCGCAACTAGATGATACTTTTAGAACAAATATGTATCCAATGTTTCATATTACTAAAGCATCTCTACCCCATTTGAAATGGGGTAGTACAATCATAAATACAACCTCTGTTACCGCTTATCTAGGAAATAAAATTCTTATAGATTATTCCAGCACAAAGGGTGCTATTGTAAGTTTTACACGATCGTTAGCTCTTTCTCTTGTGTCTAAAGGAATACGAGTTAATGGTGTTGCCCCTGGTCCCATTTGGTCTCCACTTCAACCCGCCAGCTATTCAGCAGAAGTAATTACAACTCTTGGTGCAAATACACCTATGAAAAGAGCTGGTCAACCTTTTGAATTAGCACCAACATATGTATATCTGGCCTCTGAAGATTCAAGCTATGTAACCGGACAGATACTACATGTAAATGGTGGATCTTTTATGGGCTCATAAATAATATTAAATTAGATTTATGCCTTTAAACAAAAATAAACTATGCAAATTAATATACATAGTTTATTTTTGTTTTTATTGGAGGTCTTTCATAAAACCACTAATTTTATTCAAATCAAATTAGCTATCTACTAGTGCTTTACCATACTTTAAAAAAGTAGTTCTATCATGGAAATCCGGTTTTTCTTCTCGGTATAAAATTTCTAAGTATATCCACTAAAGCGTATCCTTTATGACTTATTGCTTCTTTCATTATTAATACCCTTTTTACTTGATAAGATTGTATAGTTACCATTTTATATCTAACTGTAAGCGTTATTAAAGGTATTAAAAAATACAGCTAATATACATTACTTGGAAAGTGATTTGAAAAGAAACCTTCATCATCCTTAATTTCTAAACTTATTGCTGGTTGTAGCTCTAATCCTTGTATATGTCGTTGAAGTTTTTTCAGTAGACACAGTATATGTACCAAAGCCAACGTGTGCTTTAACTTTACTACCTGTCCATATGCCTCCGTCAATATAGTCCACTTGAATTTCTTTAGACAACTGTTCCCAAACTTCTTTTTTACTTGGTCCAAATAACCCCATGCTGTACCTCCTTCATTTTATTCATGAAATTGAAACTTGAATCCATATCCAGCCTTAATCCTACATAAAATGTTTTTTTCATTCAAACTTTGTAACTTTAGTAATAAACCTCAAATTTTACATGGCCTTCTTCTTAAACCTTATAAAAATAAGTTTCAACTTAATTAGGCATCATCAAAGAAATAACAATTCAATATTCTGGTCTATTTCGTGGTATGCAACGCCTTGCATAACCATTACATATATCAATATGCGCAAGGTTTTGCCTCCTCGCCTACCGCAAAATATCCTCAGAATCTTTGACTTGTCATTTCTTTTCATATGCCTTAATCTATATCTAGTAGTGATGATTAGGCTACCCTTGGACCACCCTTACTTTGAAATTCTGCTTCACATTAACTACCTATACATTTCCTAACTGGCTTTCCGCATGAAAATTAACTCTAACAAACGGTACTACTTCAAACTCACTACTAACCTTTCCATCTGCTTTAATCTTTAATATTAAATTTTAACTATTCCCCAAAATCAACTTATCTTATTGTCTCATTTCAAATTCCGTTTTCCACTTGTCATTTTTCAACCAATTGAATAACTCACTGGATTGGATATAAACTTTTTGTTTGTCATTACTAAGTTCAAGTACATCAGTAACATAACAGACTTCAGAACCCTTACCATCATTTGCTACAGAGTAAAATGCAGGTTGTATTGTTATTTCATGCTTATCTGAAGTTGCTATATATAGTTTTGAAGGTCCAATGTTTGCTTTAAACACTCCAGATATCTGTGACTGGGGTATTTTGCCTCTATATTCCTTGGCTTGCTGTAGCCAAGATATAACTTCAGATAAAGTAGTTTCTTGAACTTTAGGTATCCACCAAATAGATGCAGGAGAATCATCTGTTAAACTAACAATGCTACTCTTCTCAATGCTTTTTAGCTCAGTTGTAGAAATTACCCCAGTTTCGACCATCTTTGAAGAGTCACTTCTTTCCACACAACCTGTCATGAAACTTAGGCATATTATTAATATAAAAACATCACATATTATCATATTTCTATGATTACCCATATAAATCCACCTTTTCAATTCACATATTTGGTCTTTTACAGAAAACACTCATATTTTTACCATTGTGACGTAGCTTACGAAAATTGTATACTATTAAAACTATAATATCGTCTCAATGTTTCTACTTTTATTTGCCCAATGCATGATTCAGATGATTTTCATTTAATTCAATTACTTTTATTGTAATTCCTTCTTTCTATTAGGCAATTAAATTTGATACCAACCTAATTCGTTATATATATTACACTTGCGACATAAAAAAGAATATTCTTAAATTACATAAATTTCACTTTATTAATATGATATTAAAACAATACCTCATCTTTTAATATTTTCATTGAATATGCTATTGAATTTTCAATATCTTTTATCCACTCATTGGGAGGATTTTCTTTATTTATTAATCCTAACATCCCCGTTATATCCATAAGTTTGGCAAGTTTTATCCAGTCATCAGATAATTTATTTTTTGAATGTGCGTTATATCCACTTATAAAATTATCATATGTGCTTCTGTCCCTATATTTATCCATATTAACACTGTCTCTAAAGAATTTCCCAATATCATAGTATATGGGTGCTGATAAACTATACTCAAAATCAATAAACCAAACATTAGTATCTTTATTATCTATTAAAATATTAGATGGACTAAAGTCTCCATGTGAAAAAACAAATGTCTTTTCTAATTTCTTTAAGAGTTCGCTATTTACTGTTATAAATTCAAGTAGTTCATATTTTATTTTGCTATTAATATGTATACCTGCAATCCCATTTAGATAGTGTTCATGTAAGTCTGTAACAGGAAGTAAAATCTTTTCTATATCTAAATCTTTATTTAATAATCCCATATTTTTATATTCACGTCTGTGAATAAGTGCTAACTTGCTCCCTATGTTATAGGCTATTTCTTCTGGGAACTTTTTATTACTAATAACATATTCTTTTAGATTAATACCATCAATATAATCCATTATTACATATGGTCTATTGTAAATTTTCTTACTGTCATCAAACAAATAAATATTAGGCACATTTACATATTGTTTTACATATGAGTATGATGATACTTCTATTGCACTATTACCTCCATTTTCAGGATAAATCTTCAATAAAAATTTCTTTGAGGAATTATTAATACTTACAATGTAATTACTTGTACTTAACCCTTCTGGTATTAATTTTAAATGTACCACTTCAATTTTACGGTCATATTGTGAAAATAGTTTTTGTACGGTCTTTATGTCTATACTTATATAATCATATAATCTAACATTTCCATTGCCCATACAGTGCCTCCTATATATATCACGCTTTTTTTTACTCTTGCGCCATAAAACTTGAAAGATACTAACTAACTCCTACTAACATCCTATAAACAGTTCAAAATATCTATGCTGTAATTGACGGCAATTCGATGAGTCGTTTTTTTTTCCAATCTATATTGAAATTTACAAGGCTTGAGTTTAAGTACTGACGAATAAAAATTATAGAAAAAAACTGCTTTTACCACCAAAGGTGACAGTCAGAGTAGCCTTTCCCCCGGTTCACACCGTACGTGATAGTTTCCCATCATTCGGCGTTCCATTTATTCAGTTATTTTTGCATGTGAACATTACTGAGATTTTGGGTTTCATTAGCAGGTATCCACATTCCTTTATACTTTCTTAATCGCCTGCTAGCAACAGTTGATATTCTATGAGCAAACTTTTGCATAGTTACATTTACCCATGAACAATTACTATAATAATTTATTGCTCTCTTTTGCTTATGAATATAATAATTTTTGTATAGTTATAAAGTGATTTTCTCGGAATAATCTGACGTAAATCAACTACTAATAATGGAAATAAAATGATGTTTCAGTTAGCTATAATTTGACGTTTAACACATAAGTTCCTCACTCCAACCAGTTCCCACCAAGTCTCTTATTTTAAAATTATTTTTGGCAATACTTCTTATATACCCGCAAGCTCTTATAATACATAATAGAATAGCAAATGCAATTCCAATAGTTACCTTTTCCACTTTTGTATTCACTCTTTCTTTTATTACGACTCATAATATGAAGATAACAAACCAACTTAACTACATGTTATGCCTATTAGTGGTTGTTAAAGACGTAATTTAGTGGGATTTTTCTACTACATAAATGATATTCATTCCGCAGTCAAGAGTTCCTTGTAGTTTTGTAAATTCAATCTCTTGCTTTACAATAAGCTCCCAAAGATCTTTATCTTGTCTTGCATTTTCTAATGCATCACTTCTTGATTGAGAAAACAAACCTGCTGAACTTTTTTCTACAACTTTTACTGGAAAATTTGAAAAAAGAGTATCCATTTCAGAACTTCTCATCATATGCACATAGTGCTTACTTGGGACAGGATAATGTTCTTCATCTTGAACCCCTGTATCAAATAACCATTTAGTTGCTTCAATTCCAAATAAGTTTTTTTCCTCCCTGATACCATCTAAATAAAATAATGATGCACCTATGAAACTCATGGCTCCAATAATCAGTTTGCCTCCTGGTCTTAACACTCTAAGCATTTGTTCTATTCCGATTAGTTCCTTTTCAAGCAAATAGTTAATAACACCCCCTATACAAACTACGCAATCAAATGATTCATTTTTCATAGTTGGCATATTAACTACATCCAATATGAGAAAATCTTTAATACGATTGTACAATGATAATTCTTTCATCTTTTCTTTATTAAATTCAATTTGATGAGATGATATATCGGCAACAGTAAGTTCTTTGCACATATTAACAATATCTTTCGTATATCTGCCAGACCCTGCTCCAATCTCAAATACGCAATCCGATGGTTTTATATACCTCTTTAAAATATCTAAATGAACACGATATAAAAGTTCTCCGTGTGCATCCTTTGCAAGTCTAGTCCACTCTCTATCACCATAATTATCATAACGATTTCTGGTTATTTCGGGGTTATAACTCATGAAAACATCTCCTTTTAAAATTTAATAATAAAATATCTGTAATGTCACAAATGTCACCTTCATTCATACGCTACCAACTCCTAAGCATTTAAATTATCTTTAGATTACATTTTTCTACAAATGTTCATTACCCCAGATCACTACTAGAAATAGTCTAATTACTTATTTCAAATTAACCTCTACCTTTTCATTACTTGCTATTCCTATTGCACACAGCTCTTTCAGTACTTCTGCAAAAAGTTCGTATAGCTCTTTTAGTCTTTCAATGTCCTTTATTACCCCAACTACAGTAAAATACAACTCATCCACATTACTTGGAAAGTGATTTGAAAAGAAACCTTCATCATCCTTAATTTCTAGACTTATTGATGCTTGTAGCTCTAATACTTCTCTTATTTTTTCATTTGAAAATAATTGTACTATCTTTTCTTCGTTATTTCCCTTTATTATAAAATCATCGTCAAACTCACTGCACCCCACAATAATATCTTCCATGCCTAAAAGTTTACCTAAATCACTAAAAACACCTTTCCTGTATATCTTAAAATAAAAGTTCTCTAGATTTTTAAAAGGTGCTCTAATCCTTGTATATGTCGTTGAAGTTTTTCCAGTAGACACAGTATATGTATCAAATAAAACAATCCAGTTGCCAACGTGTGCTTGTACTTTACTACCTGTCCAAAAGCCTCCGTCAATATAGCCCCCTTGAATTTCTTTAGACAACTGTTCCCAAACTTCTTTTTTACTTGGTCCAAATAAGCCCATGTTATACCTCCTTCATCTTATTCATGAGATTAAAACTTAATTCCATATCTAAACCTTAATTCTACATAAAATGTTTTTTTCCTTCAAACTTTGTAACTTTAAGCAAATCTCAAATCTTACATGGACTTCTTCTTAAACTTACAACTAGAGTGAATCTCAGTGATGCTTGAATTGTAAGTTCAAATCATGTAACCGTTCTAAGTCATGAATCTTCTGAAGTATCCACCATTGTTGCTACAGGTTAAAAAAGTATCAAACATTAAATTGAGGTATTGTTATAAAAATAAACATCAAAAATAAAAAAGGCGTATAACCCATATTAGTTATGTCGTCTTTTTAGAAGATTTTTGACCAACTTCGCTAACAATACTTATACTAGATTAAAAAATTCAAAAGCACTCTTCTAAACATTTAATTAATTAGAAGAGTGCTTTTCAAATAACACAAGAAATCCGTCAATACCAACTGCTTTCTTTTAAATATCATCTACTATCATAGCTCTCATTGAGTTTATAACTGCTATAATTGTGACACCAACATCACCAAATACTGCTTGCCACATATTAGCAATGCCTAAAGCACCTAATATCATTATCACAACTTTAACGCCTAAAGCGAATATAATATTTTGTAAAACTATATTTTTAGTCTTTTTCGCAATTTTTATTGCGGTATAAATCTTATATGGTTCATCTGTCATTATTACTACATCTGCAGCTTCAATAGCAGCATCAGAACCTACTCCACCCATGGCTATTCCGATATCTGCTCGAGCTAATACCGGAGCATCATTGATGCCATCTCCCACAAATATTAACTTGCCTTTAGATGATTTCTGTTTTTCTAAAACTTCGAGTTTTGCTACTTTTTGATCCGGTAGCAATTCTGAATATATTTCGTCTAATCCTAATTGTTTCCCTATAGCTGTGCCAACTAATTCATTATCACCTGTAAGCATTACGGTTTTCCTAACACCAATAGATTTCAAAGCTTTAATAGCTATTGCAGAATCTTCCTTAACTACATCTGATATTACCAAATATCCAACGTACTGTTTATTAACTGCTAAGTGTACAACTGTACCAAAAGTATTTACATTAGAATAAATAATGCCTTCTCCTTCCATTAACTTAGTATTACCTGCAAGTACTTGGTTTCCCTTTACCTCTGCTTTAATCCCATGTCCTGAAATTTCATTGTAATTTTTAATTAAACTTTCATCTATCTCTTGTTCATAATCTCTTTGTATAGAAGTAGCTATAGGATGGCTTGAATAATTTTCCGCATAAGCTGCGTATTCAAGTAATTCTTCTTTACTAATAACTCCAGTAGAATATACTTCATTTACTTTAAATACACCCTTAGTCAAAGTACCGGTCTTATCAAACACCACAATTTGGGCATTACTCAATGCCTCCATGTAGTCTCCACCTTTCACAAGAATGCCTTGTCTAGAGGCTCCACCTATTCCACCAAAGAAACCTAAGGGAATAGATATAACTAAAGCACAAGGACATGAAACAACTAAAAATACTAAAGCTCTATAGATCCACGGTGAAAAAGTTGCACCACTAATAAGAATAGGTGGTATTAACCCTAATGCTAATGCTGAAAACACAACTACAGGAGTATAATACCTTGCAAATTTAGTAATGAAGTTCTCTATTGGTGCTTTCTTACTGTTGGCATTTTGTACCAAATTTAAAATTTTTGCTACAGTGGATTCTCCAAACTCCTTAGAAACTCTTGCAGTTATTAGTCCATTTTCATTAATTGATCCTCCGAGAATCGCATCCCCAACACTTGCACGTCTAGGTACCGACTCTCCAGTTAACGCTGAAGTATCAAGCATAGCTGTACCTTCAATTACAATGCTATCAAGAGGAACTTTCTCTCCAGGTTTAATAATGATAATATCTCCAATTTCAACTTCTTCAGGTGATACCCTCTTAATATCATCTCCAATCTTAAGATTGGCAGAATCTGGTCTTATATTTAAAAGAGAAGAAATAGATTTTCTTGAATTATTTACTGCTATGCCCTGAAAAAATTCACCTATTTGATAGAATAGCATTACTCCAACGCCTTCTGGAAATTGTTTTATTGAAAATGCACCTATGGTCGCTACACTCATTAGGAAATTTTCATCAAAAATCTGTCCTTTTAAAATGTTCCTTATAGCTTTTAGTATTACTTCTCCTCCAACTAGCAAATAGCTTGTAAGGTATAAAATAAGCTCTACATACTCTGGAAAATTAAAAATAAGCGCAGTTGCAAATATTAATGCACTAATCCCAAAGTTTATGATTTTTTTCTTGTTATTATTATGCTCTGCTGAATTATTATCAGATTTATCCATTGTATCTATTTTAGGCCCAACCTTTTTTACAAATTTTTCTATTTCTTTTTCTTTAAATATTACATCAGGTTCTATATTTGAAACTATGGCCCTAGTGGCATCAATTATCTCATTAGTTTTATTTAAATTATCTATATCCATAGCCAATGTGGTGGTTATAAAATTTACTGAAACATTAGACACACCCTCTAAATTATTGACTTTAGTCTCTATCTTTGACGCACAGTTTGCACAGCACAACCCTTCCAAGATAAATTCACGTTTATTGCTGTTTTCCACCTTACCACCCCTTTACTTATAAACTGAAATTTTGTTATAGACTCTTGATATCAATAATTTAGTTAAATTTTTGTACAAATTTTTTCTTGAATGTGGATTAAACCTTGGTCAAATATCTTTCTTACATGTTCATCGCACAAAGAATAGTAGACTATCTTCCCATCTTTACGATATTTTACTAGCCTTGCTTGTTTGAGAACTCGTAGTTGGTGAGAAATTGATGATTGAGTCATTCCAAGAAGAGCAGATATATCACATACACACATCTCCGCTTCAAAAAGAGCACAAAGTATTTTTACTCTTGTTGTATCTCCGAATATCTTAAATAGGTCAGCAAGCTCATATAAATTTTCCTCTTCAGGCATAATTTCTTTTACATTATTTATTACATCCTCATGTACGGTAGTGCAGTGACATAGCTCAATGTCTAAACTGTTTTTTTCCATCAGATACCTCCTTGATAATATTATATGTGAATATGTGCTCATACGTTCATATATAATATTATAATAGCTCATATAAATGATGTCAACAACTTAAACATTACCTATATAAAATATAATCATGATGACTAAAGCGATAACAAATGAGAATGTTGGTATTTATCTAAAAATTAGCAATGATAACCCCACACCGATAAATGGTGAACTACATGTAAAAGGCTTGAAAAAAATACTCCTGAAAAAGCGACAAAAAAGATACCTAAAGTTTGAATGCCATTAAATATACTAATGAATTAGCTTTGGTCCACTGAGTACTAAATCTATTAACCCCAGAATGAACTAGTAACTCAAATTAAAACTATACTTACTAATAACAATTAAAATATCAATGCTAATATAAACAGCATGGTAAAATATTTATTTCCCACCATCTTTTAAATAAAATCTATAAGTATTATAATAAGATTGAGGTGATGTACAAATGAATGTTAATAGTGTTATGAGTATCTATAATATGAGCTCTCTTTGGAATAATATAAATCCAGACAATACCTCTACAGCTACTGCTCCACTTATTGATAATATTGATTCTTCAGTTAAGGAAAACTATACTGCAATGAATTATTCAGGTCAAACTACATCAACTGAGTTACAGGATATTTATCAGCAAGTAGAACCTACTTATGGTATTTCTGGAACCTACAATCAAAATGGTACTTTTTCTACACCTACACCTACAACTACTACATTACCGACAGATGGCATGACTTCACAAGAATCAAGTACAGTATCATTACTTGATAGTATGAACTATTCCAAAGGTAATTCCTTATCAAACATAATATCCGAATATGATTCTATTGAAGATGGAACTTATCAAACTAGTCTTTCTTCAATATTGTCGAGTAATCTAAGTGGTGCTCTAGGTACTAATCAAACTGGTACTAATGTAGATGCAACAGTATAAACATTTTTCAACAAATATAACAACACTCAGTACCCAAAATCTATTAGTAACTAGTTGAAATAAAAAAGTCTAATTACTAAAATCAACAATAATGACTTTAGTAATTAGACATTAAATACACGTAATTTGAAAATCGTACTACTTATAAGGCATTATCAAAAAAATAGCAAGTCAGCATTCTAGTCTATTTGGGTATGATATGCCAAATTTGAGACATCACATCTACCTACTTTGATTATTGGTATTTTTGTTTTGATTTTTTATATTAACTACAACAATTCCTAATGCTATACCCACTATATTTGAAACTGTATCTCCTATTGACTCCCATAAAGGATCTCTTATAATTACAATGTCCCGAATCTCTTTAAGAAAACCAAGCATAAATACAACTATGCAGACCTTTAATAATCCAAATCGTTTTTGAAATAGAAAAATAATGATTATTGGCAATATATAATGCAATAGTTTATGCCACTGAAAGAATATATGTAAATTCATAAGCCACATCCTCCTGATTCTTTTTATATTTTAACCCATTGGTTGTGGTTTATCAAATGAAACAATATAATACTGTAACATCTACTTACATTATTATATTCTTACCAAATCAAAAATTTGGGTGACCTGCTTTTATTAAGTGGAAGATGGTACTCACTGGATAACGATTTCTAAGTTTCAGATGGAGAATAAAACTATTTATATAAATAAATTACTCTTAAGTGCATTTTTATATTTTATCAATTTTTTTATCAATTATTATCTTAGTTTCTTTATCTTCCGAAATTATATCTAAACCAATTTCATTTTTTAAACCTTCTGTGCTTTCTTTTATGAATATTATCCTTATTGTTTGAAGTATTAATTTAAAATCTAACAATATAGAATAGTTTTTGATATAAAAAATATCATATTTTGTTTTATCTTCAGGTTTTGTATTATACTTGCCAAAAATTTGTGCAAGTCCTGTTAAACCAGCTTTCACCAGCGTTCTGTATTTATAATCCGAAATTTGCTTTTCAAACTTATCTACGTAAAAAGGTCTTTCAGGTCTTGGTCCAACAATGCTCATTTCACCTTTTATGATATTTATCAGTTGAGGAAGCTCATCTATTCTCATTGCTCTTATAACCTTACCTACCTTTGTAATTCTTTCATCATTTTCACTTGCAAGAACTGGTCCAGTATTATTTTCTGCATTATGTATCATAGATCTAAATTTCAGTATTTTAAATAACTTCCCGCCTTCTGTAACTCTTTCTTGTTTATAAAATACAGGTCCCATATCAGTTATTTTAATACAAATAGCAACTATCAGCATAATAGGGGATGCAATTATAAACATAATACCAGCCACAATTATATCCAATACTCTTTTAACAAGTTTTTGTTCAACTGAAAACATAAGTGGTTTCAATTCTAATATTGGTACGTCATCTATTTTATTTAATTTTGAGCCTAAAAAAGCCATATCACTCATTACAGGTACAACAAATATGTTTTTTTGATTTATTAAACATTTATCAATGATAAAATTTTTAAAATCTGAGGTTAAATCATCACATAACACAATTATATCGACAGTATCAATATAAATTTCTATATTTTTACTAAAAGAGTCACATATATATTTTATTGAATATATATCATTATGTTTTACTAACATTTTTCTTGCTATAGAATCACTGTTAGAATCGCTGATAATCAATACAGATTTCTTTCCGTAAATTTTATGTTTGAATTTCAATACCCCAATTCTCCAGATACTTAACAATAAAAATTGAACTACTGAGCTAATAAAAAGTACAGTCCTAGGATAGGAAAAACCTCTCATAAAAAATGTTATAGCCATTGTAGATATGAAAAGTAAACTAACCGTCAAAAATATCGAATAAATTATTTCATTAAACGATTGATTTAACTCATCAAATAATCCAAACATATACATGAATATCAAATACAATATAATAATATAAATAGCATTATCAATAAATGGTTGAAAATTAAACAGCGGCGGAGTGAAATCAAATCTTAATAAATAAGATATATATATTGAAAATAATACTATGAAAATATCTATGAACACTATACATAAGTTATATAAATTAGATCTTCTATTACTATTATTCACTATGGTATCACTTCCTTTTGCAATAGCTTCTGTCATAAGCCCTTTATTTACTTCTTCTTTATCTAATCGATATGAAATATAACAAGATTGAAATGCCCCCATTACAATTCCATTAAAAGCAACCATTCCAATGATTTTATTGCTATTTTTTAACGAAATCCAAAATTTTACACCACTTTGATTTGGAAAATTTCTTTCATCACATTACATTCCAATTACCTTAGCTGAATTCATATATGCCACCTCTTTTGCAATAATCATCATGTCTTTGAAAATTTAAATATGTATAAATACAAGAATATCATTTTCAAAAATGTTTACCTATATACAATATATCACAAAATAATAATAATTTGTGTAATATATAGTGAATTTTATTAACATGGTGTTTGACGAAACCACAGATTTCTTTAAAAGCCTGTGGTTTTACTCTTATAGCACTTGTCCATTATCATAGACGCCAAATAAAGAAGTCACTTCCATATGGCAAGTGACTTCTTTCCTACTATTCTTGTAAATTAACCCGGATTATTCATGACGTATAAAAAACCATGCTTTGCATGGCTTAAATACTGATTTTCATAAATATTTAACTTTTCACCTAAAAAGTGATGAAAAGTATAGAAAAAAAGCCTCAAATTTGTTATGGTTAATTTGCAGAAAAACTAATAACAAAGGAGAGACTCATATGTGCAGTTTAATAGAAAAATCACTAAATTTCAATAGCAAAATAAAAATAAATTTTAAAGGTGGAAATTTGACATCAGATGCTGGTCTTTTATTATACAAAGAATTTGATGAAAAAATTGGATTTAGTAAGACCATCAAAAATAATCTTTATGTAAATGATCCATCTGCAGAATCAAGAACTCATAAGAATGAAGATATTTCTATTCAAAAAATATATCAGTACATTGCAGGCTATAATGCGGATAATGATGCTGATGAACTAAGGTATGATCCAACTTTCACTAATATTCTAAATAAGGAAGCTCTCGCTTCTCAACCAACCTTATCAAGATTTAATAGCAGAGTTAATATCAAGACACTAAAAAGTTATGAACAAATTAATGAGATATTACAAGATAAGACATATTCTTTATCAATGCCTGAACATATTCTCTTTGATATAGATTCTACAAATTTGAAGACTTATGGTGAGCAGTATGGTTCAGATTATAATTCTCACTATGGGACCAATGGATATCATCCGTTACTTATGTTTGATGGATTAACTGGAGATTTAATTAAAGCGGAGCTTCGCTCTGGAAACGTATATACGTCAAGACAAGCTGTAAGATTTATTGGTCCTGTTCTTAAAAGATATATAAGTAAGTACCCCTCTATGACAAGATTTATAAGAGGAGATAGTGGCTTTGCTATTCCAGAATTATATGAGATTGCAGAACAGCTAGATACTTTTTATGCTATAAGATTAAAAGTCAGCTCTCAACTTTATAAGTTAGCTTCTGAATTTGCTAAAAGAATGTCCTCACTTTGTAAAAGGGACATGATTTCATCTCATGTTATTTATGGTGAATTTAAATATAAAGCCTCAAGTTGGAAAAAAGAACGCAGAGTTGTTGTCAAAATAGAAAAGCCCGAAGGGCAAATGTGTTATAACTATACTTTTATTGTTACAAACATGACATTATTTCCGGAATTAGTTATTAAATTCTATTGTAACAGAGGTGTGATGGAAAACTTTATAAAGGAAGGAAAGCTCGGTTTGTCTTTTGATAAGATGAGCAGCACTGAATTTATAGCTAATGCAAATAAACTTCAAGAAATGGTACTAGCGTATAATTTCAATAACTGGTTCAGAAATCTTTGTTTAGATAAAACACCGATGAAATCTATGACAATTCAAACTATTCGTACAAGGTTGATTAAGGTTGCTGCCAAAATAATTAAAGGCGGACGATACTTAAAGTTTAAGCTATGCAGTAGTTGCCCATATAAAAAGGTGTTTTGGAATATCTTAAATAAAATCCAAGAAATTCCTTTAGCTACGTGATTACATAATTTGTTTTTTTACTTGTAAAATATGGTAATAATATATTTTTAAGAACTCGAGGGAGTAGTCTGCCCTTTTATTGATGACAATATATGTAATTGATGATTTTCTGATATATTCCTACCAATCGCTGAAAATTTTCATCCTAAGAAATGAACAAATTCAAATTCTACGAGATTTTTAACACAAATTCCCATAAAATTTGAACTCATGAATAATCCGGGATTAATTGATTTTGTTTTCTTAGCCATCAATATTTTAGCTATAAGATTAATACTTTTTATTTTTGTTTATAACTATTGATCAATGATTTACAGATTTGCTGAGGTATCTTTAGTATTTTTATGCATAAAATTATCTTTGTTATCCTTAAAATAGTAATGTTTAGCTATTCCTGTACCATCATCCTGTGCTTTGAACCCATGTTTCTCCCAAAATCGCTTACTATTTTTATCATTAGCATATAAGCACATATCAAAACCTGTGCTTTTTAGTGCCTTAACTATTTCACTGCCAACTTTTTTACTCTTTTTAAATACTTCAAAATTATCTATATCAATAATACTTTCATCTTCACTCAATTCAGCTTCTAGCAATGCAACAACTTCGTTATCCTTTTTCACCTTAAAACATCTGTTTCCTGCCCACCATAATCTCAATTTATATTTCTTTTTTAAAGATAATACTTCTTTCTCTCCACACTTCTCAATACTTATTTTTTCCATCAATATACTCCTATCTAAAAATATTCACTATAACCCAAAAACAAACTATATTTAGTAATATACAATTTTTATATTATATCTATAAATACAGTAAAAATCCCCACAAAAATACCGTGTTTAAAACACGGTTCTCCTATTATACAAATAAGGTGTAACATGCCAAGATTTTTAAATATCACTTATAAAATAATCATTTAGTTAAATTAAAAACTACATCTTTACGCATATTAAAACATCTTTACATTTATATTTTTTTCATATTTATATTTAAGTCTACTCTCATTATACATAAGTTTAGCATTTCTTCAATCTGTTTATTTCAAATATAATTTCTTTCTTGTTATTTCTTTTCAGATGCCTTATTATTTTTGTAAAACAAAAATGCGCCACTTAGCTTTTGCTTTGTAACGCATTTTGTGTTATTATCTCCTCCTTTATATGCTTTAAATGTCCTTAAGCCCATCAACACGAGCCATAAAAATTGTTAATATCATAATTATAACTCCACAAGATAGTGGTAAAATCCACGGGTAAATGTGATCAACCAATACTCCTGCTATAATAGCGTCAACTGGCGTTAACCCTTGTGCTAATGGTATACTCGTCCCAGCTTCTCATTAGGTACACGTTTCTGTATAGTAACCCCAATCGGGATATCAACAAGTGTTGAGGATATTGACATGCCTACCGAAAACATAATATTTAACAATCCATATTGTAAATCAGTGAATCCCCATATTTTTCTTGTTATGTATGCAACGGGAACCGTTAATCCCATAATTATAAACATATTAAATAATACTGCTATAGCACCCAGCGCAACTAACCATTTTTGAGTACATATATATTTTATACCATCTATAAAATCTTTGAACATACTTGCTTCTTTCTCATTACCTTCCTTTTCATCAATACTCCCATCATTTTTTTGCCTAACTTTGAAATCTATGAATATTTCTGATATTCCTGAAAATACAAATGATAGTCCATTTATTAACAAGAACAGTTTGATATTCATAATTGCATATACAGCACTTCCAAGAAACGGTCCTAAAATAGATGCACTGGCTGAGATTGACTCACTTAGTGAATTAACCCTAGTAAGATTCTTATGGTCTACTAGGTTAGGCATCGCTACCAAAAGAGTAGTTTCGAAAAATGTACTACATATAGACAATAATAATGTTGTTCCATAAATATAAACTAGCCTTAATTTATCTACAATACTCAATCCAAACAAAGCTAAAACAATGAAATTTTAACATTAATTTAATCCTATTCAAAGCTCAGAAACAGTTACAAATTAAACTCGAGCACTATAAAACTATAATAAAAAAGCCTTGTTATCAAATATTTTTTTGATAACAAGGCCTGATTTTCTATTATGCACACAATAATTTCTGGTGACTAATTATTTTTCTTATACTTTGAATATTTTAACATTTTATCATTTTGTAATATTGTTTGTCAATCCCCATGAATTTATGGTTTTGCTAAGATAACAAACTCCTTTACTTGATTGCTTAATATTATTATCTTTAGTGTTTCATCATCATACCTTAAAAATCCATCTATGCATTTTCTTTTTTACTTAGCACATTTAAAACCACGAAAAATATCATCAAAATAATAGCCACTACAATAGCACTCATACCTGCCAAAATTCCAAAAGCATCAGCTAATATGCCGGTTATAATTGGCATTATAATGGCACCAATGCCACCTAGCATAAGTAGTACTCCCATAGACATAGGATAAGCCTTAATAGTGCTACCAACAGTAGAAACTGTTGTAGGATAAATACCTGCCATAGAGAACCCTAGTCCCATTATAGCAATGGTAATGACAGTTACGTTTTTTGTTGAAAGTAATAATAAGTAAAAAGCAATGGTTCCAAGACTTGTTACCAAAAGCAATGCTTTTTTTGATACTTTATCTCCAAAAAAGCACAGGTCAATCTACCAGCAAGAATAACTGCCCATAATAAAGAGGCAAGTATTTGTGCATATTGTATAGTCATGATTCTTGAATCTATAAAATATTTAACCAACCATCCATTAATAGATGCTTCTGCACATAAATAAAAGAACAAGATTCCTGCGCTATTCCAAAAATATTTATTTTTCAAAAATTGATAAGATATCTTTACCTTTACTGTGTTTTTTTTAACCTCATCTATTTTCATCCTTGAAAATAGAAAAATAGAAATAATTGCAAGAATGATAATAACTCCAGCAGCTATTTTCCAGCCTATATTCCCAGCCATATTTGTGCATATCATAACTAAAAATGGAGCAATTAAAGCTCCAACTGCAAAAATACTATGTAAAAAATTAAGAGCTGCTGGACTACTGTTAGACACTTCATTTACAGTAGTGTTGTTAAAATTAGAAATGCTTCCTCGGCTTAACCCTGTAAATAAGAATCCTAAAATTAATAAAACAGGATTGCCTGATAAAATCATCATTAAAAATCCCATAACTACAAAACTACATAAAAACATTATTGCTTTTTTTCTTCCTAAATAAAGAGGCAACACACCTGCTATAAATCCTGCTATTAAGTTACCTACTTGATGTGCAGAGAGTAATGCCCCACTCATTGTATTGTTTAACCCATATTCATTACTGATTAGTGGTAACAAAGAACCTAATATCATACTATATATGCCATTGACTGCAAAAACAAAAAAGCAACAATTTAAGATATATTTTTTGTTATCATCAAGCTTAGAGTAAAACGACTTTTTTTCCATATAAATAAAATCCCCCTTGTTACAATGCTTAATATAGTTTATTGTATCACATTTTGTAATAATTAATAGAATTAAGTTGTTTTGGTTTACATTTATTAAGTTAACATAATATTTAATATGTTAACTTAATAATGATTAGTCTATATTTACCCCACAAATTTTATATAAAAAAGATGTAGCAAAATGATTAAATCATTTTGCTACATCTTTTTGCATTAATTTAACTAATAGCTAATCTGATATGTTTTAGGCATAAGGCATCATCAAAGAAATAATAGTAAGTGTTCTATTATTTTTTCTTTCTGATGCCTTACTATTAAACATTAATATCTACTTTGATGCCTAGATCTTCTTTATTTGCCTCCAAAATTGGATTTATACAGTTATTCAGAAAATCATCTACTTGCCCTGGAGCCCTACCTATGAAATTTTTAGAATCAAGGATAGTAAGCACATCATCTTCTTTTAATTTGA
Organism: uncultured Clostridiaceae bacterium; assembly: GCA_963725425.1. Taxonomy (GTDB): domain Bacteria; phylum Bacillota; class Clostridia; order Clostridiales; family Clostridiaceae; genus Clostridium_I. The sequence goes on along the minus strand of CAVRYJ010000006.1, from coordinate 234,132 downwards.
AAGCAGGATCTTTTGCAATTCTGACCATCAAATCATTATCTAATCCCTCTTCCTTCACTCTCTTACCAGTCTCCATAGAATAACCTCTTATTTTTTCATGTAAATCCTGTCTATCTCCGCCTCTTTTTACAGCTTCCATTAGTATATTTTCTGTAGCCATAAATGGTAATTCACTACTTACTCTAGCTGCAATTACTTTAGGATAAACAACTAAACCACTAGAAATATTTATGTATAAATTTAAAACTCCATCTAAAGCAAGAAAAGCTTCTGGAATAGCAATTCTTTTATTTGCGGAATCATCTAAAGTTCTTTCGAACCATTGAGTTGCCGCTGTAATGGCTGGATTAAGTGAATTAATAATTATATATCTTGACAGTGAACTTATTCTTTCTGATCTCATTGGATTCCTTTTATATGCCATAGCAGAAGATCCAATTTGATGAGCTTCAAAAGGCTCTTCAATCTCTTTTAAACTTTGTAGTAATCTAAGGTCATTGCTGAACTTATATGCACTCTGAGCTATTTCAGAAAGCGTATTAAGTATTATTGAATCTACTTTCCTTGGATATGTTTGACCAGTTACCTCGTATGCACCTTTAAATCCCATTTTTTCTGTAACTTTTTTTTCTAAGGTTTTTACTTTATCTTCGTCTCCATTGAAAAGTTCTATAAAACTTGCTTGAGTACCTGTGGTTCCTTTAACTCCTCTAAGTTTTATGGTATCAATTACAAATTCTAGATTTTCTAAATCTAAAAGTAAATCTTGTAGCCACAGCGTTGCTCTTTTACCAACAGTTGTTAGTTGCGCCGGTTGAAGGTGAGTAAATCCTAGTGTTGGTAATTCTTTATATTTGTCAGCAAAATTTGAAAGACTAGCCATTGCACTTATTATTTTACCTTTTATTAAAAGTAGTGCTTCTTTCATCACAATTATATCTGTATTATCTCCTACGTAACAGCTTGTAGCACCAAGATGTATTATTCCCTTTGCTTTAGGACATTGAACTCCATAGGCATATACATGGCTCATTACATCATGTCTGACTTCTTTTTCTCTCTCCTCTGCAACTTCATAATTTATATCTTCAACATGAGCTTTCAATTCATCCACTTGTTCTTCAGTTATATTTAGTCCGAGTTCCCTTTCGCTTTCTGCCAAAGCCACCCATAATTTTCTCCATGTTTTGAACTTTTTTTCATCAGAAAAAAGATATGACATTTCTTTTGATGCATATCTCTTATTTAAAGGTGATTCATATAGATTTCGCATAAAATGTTCCCTCCTAGTGTATATAAAATCAAGTACATTATTTACATTATACCATACGTTAATGAATTATTATAGGAATTTGTTCGTATTTATACTGTTTGCGCTAAAAATAAAAGGATAGCATATGCTATCCTTTTATTATGTAATTAAACTATTCTTCTATTGATTCAATTAACTTTACAATTTCTTCTGCTGCTAATGTTTCGTCATCACCGGAAGCAATAACTTTAACAACTGAACCTTTTGTTACTCCTAATGATAAAACACCTATTAAACTTTTAATATTTGCTTTTTTACCCTTGTTTTCTATGCTTATATCTGATTTAAATGAAGACGCTTTCTTTACTAATAAAGTAGCTGGTCTTGCGTGTAAGCCAGTAGCACTTTTTACTGTTGCTTCTTTAGTTACCATTATATCATCCACCTCTACTAACTAATAAACTTAATTACTTTAACATTTTATCACTATATAGCATTAAATTCAATAGAATTTAATAAAACGTCTATTTAAATGTAATTGTTGCAAATTTCATTTTTGCTTTTTTAGCGCCAAAATCAATTTGAATATTTTCTATAATTTCAGGATTTGTTATTACTATAGGAGTTTCTAAAGAAGATTTATCCTCCACATATTCTGTATCGAAAAATATTAACTTATCTCCAGATAAAACCTTATCTCCTAACTTTACGAAGCTTCCGAAACCTCTTCCTTCTAATTTTGCTGTATCCATGCCTATATGTATAAGAAGCTTAATTCCTGATTTTCCTTTAATTATTATCGCATGTTTAGATTCATATAACACAACCACTTCTCCATCAATTGGTGAATATATGCAATTATCATTTGGTATAATTGCAGCTCCTTCACCCATCATCTTTTTACTAAAAAGATAATCATTTACTTCTGATAAAGGAACCACTGTGCCACTAATTGGTAGTAACAATTCTAACGTTTCACCCACAATATCACCCCATAAAAATATTATACATTTAATATACTATTTTTATATGTATATTGATATAGATTTTGAAATTTTTGTATCTTTGTATAGATTTATCTATCTAAATATAGAAGTTGTTTTATATTTATTCTTATTCTGATCTATCTGCCTTTTCTACAAAGTCAGATATTCGTTTTAGTCCTTCTGTAATGTTTTCAAGAGATGTAGCATAAGAAAGTCTCACATAGTTGGAAACTCCAAAAGCGTCACCTGGTACAACTGCAACTTTACTTTCATTTAATAGTTTTTCAGTAAAATCAAATGAACCTCTTATTGTGCTACCATTGATTTTTTTACCAACAAGCTTACTTATATTAAGCATTACATAAAAAGCACCTTCAGGTTTTAAGCAAGATATATTATCTATGCTGTTTATTTTATCAACCATATAATCTCTTCTTTTCTTGAACTGCTCCCTCATAAGTTCTACGGAAGTTTGATCACCATTTATTGCCTCTACAGATGCATATTGCGCAATAGAGTTAGGATTAGCAGTTGTTTGGCTTTGTATATTTGACATAAGTTTAATAATATGAGTGTTTGCACTTGCTGCATATCCAATTCTCCAGCCTGTCATTGCATAGGTTTTGGACATACCATTTATTGTAACAGTTCTATTAAATGCATCTTCACTGATGCTTGCTATGCTTATATGTTTTGACTCTCCATAAATTAGTTTTTCATACATCTCATCAGAAATAAGCAAAAGGTCATGTTCTTTTGCAAATTCAGCTATTTGTTCAAGCTCTCTTTTAGCGTAAACAACTCCTGTAGGATTATTGGGACTATTCAACAAAATTGCTTTAGTTTTATCTGTTAGAGCATCTTTTAAATCAGCTAATGTGAATTTAAATCCTTTGCTCTCTTCGGTTTGAATTATTACTGGTTTACCATTATACAATTTTATAAGTTCAGGATAAGTAACCCAATATGGACTAGCTAAAATAATTTCATCGTCTTTGTTAAGTATTGATTGAAAAAGGTTTGAAAGGCACTGCTTTCCCCCAGCAGAAACCATTATTTGTGATACATCATAGTTTAAGTTGTTGTCCTTATTAAACTTTCTTACTAGTGCTTCTTTAAGTTCTATAATACCAGATGCAGAAGTGTATTTAGTGTATCCACCCTTCATTGCTCGTGTTGCTGCATCTTGGATATTTTGAGGAGTATTAAAATCCGGCTCTCCTACACCGAACCCGATAACATCAATACCAGCCTTCTTCATCTCTGTCACCTTGGCTGTAATTGATAAAGTTACTGATTGTGAAATGTTTTCTGCGTTTTTTGAAAAAATCATAAAATTAACCCCCTAGTAGCTTTTATTTAAAATTTACAATTTGAAATATATTATAACTATGATTGAAATTCCCCATAACACTATGTCTATTAGAAATGGCAAATCATTTTGAAAAACATCTTCAGGTTTTCCACCTACATTTTTCTTTGCAACTAAATATTGATATCTAAATATTCCATATAAAACAAATGGGATAGTTATCATCATTGTCCTGCTTTGGATTGAACTGAATGTATATAGACAGTAGGTTATTAAAATACTAGGAGTAACAATTGTAAGCATGTTGTCTATTAATTCAACTGAATATTCCTCTAATATTTTTCTATGTGAACCTCTTTTATCTTTTAATGTTACAATCTCACTTCTCCTTTTGTTAAGCGCTAAAAAAAGTGAAATTAATATAGTACATAATATAAGCCAAGGTGATAATTGTACATTGGTTACAATACTTCCACTTATAACTCTTAAAACAAACCCCATTGTTATTATCATTACATCAACAATAACAATATTTTTAAGTATAAATGAATATAGTATATTCATAATATAGTATGCTAATAATACAAACAACAACTTTGAATTAATTGAATATGATGTGAATAATACTACACATACTAAAATTAATTCTAAAACTAATGCTTGTGACTTAGAAACCTTACCACTAGCTATAGGTCTATACTGTTTCTGTGGGTGATTCTTGTCTTTCTCTACATCCACTAAATCATTTAATATGTACACTGCTGAAGATATTAAGCTAAACAGTATAAAAACATATAGGTTTAATAAAAGAATATGTCCATTTTGAAATTTACCAGAGAATATTAATGCTGCTAATACAAATAGGTTTTTTAGCCATTGTTTGGGTCTCATAAGTTTAAGTATATATTTGATGTTTAGATTCCTCATTTTTCCCTCCGAAAGTAAAATATATATGCTATTCTCTAATTTAACACATTTTTAGAATAATTAAAAGGGCTTGAGTTGAATATCAAGTCCTTTTAAGGCAGAAAAATATAAAAAATGATTATTTCTGTTTACCTTGGTTGCACAATTAGTTTTATTGCTGTCCTCTCCTCACCATCTATTTCAATGTCCGTAAATGCAGGTATACAAATTAAATCCATGCCACTAGGTGCTACGAAGCCTCTTGAAATTGCTATTGCTTTAATTGCTTGATTTATTGCTCCAGCGCCTATAGCTTGTATTTCAGCAGAACCTCTTTCTCTTAACACTCCTGCTAAGGCACCTGCAACTGAATTTGGATTTGATTTTGCAGAAACTTTTAATATTTCCATGTTAACACCCTCCTATAAGTAATATATATTAGTAAAACTAAGTAAAGCATACTATAGGTATATTATTCTACATATAATAAATTATTCCTTTTTTTTGTGAACTTTTTTCAAAAAATTAAAATCCCCTCTAGTATTCTAAAGGGGATCTAATAATCCATAATTTTTATTTTGCATATTCAATTGCACGGGTTTCTCTTATTACATTAATTTTGATTTGACCAGGATATTCTAATTCGCTTTCAATTCTCTTAACAATATTCCTAGCCATTTCTGCTGAACCCGCATCATCAACAATTTCTGGTTTAACTATTATTCTAATTTCTCTTCCAGCCTGAATGGCATATGACTTTTCTACACCTTCGTATGAGTTTGAAATTTCTTCAAGTTTTTCTAAACGTTTAATATATGCTTCCAAAGTTTCTCTTCTTGCACCAGGTCTTGCCGCTGACACTGCATCTGCTGCTTGAACAAGGATAGCTTCTAGAGACTGTGGCTCAACATCACCATGATGCGCACCTATTGCATTAACAATAACTGCAGATTCATGATATTTTTTCGCCGTTTCAGAACCAATTAAAGCATGTGGACCTTCAACTTCATGGTCTACAGCTTTACCTATATCGTGTAGTAAACCTGCTCTTTTTGCAAGCGTTGGATCCATGCCAAGCTCGGATGCCATAAATCCTGCTAAATATGAAACTTCTATGGAATGTTTTAAAACATTTTGACCATAACTCGTTCTATATTTTAGTCTTCCCAGCAATCTTATAATTTCAGCATGTAAACCGTGAACGCCTGTTTCGAAAGTTGCTTGCTCCCCTTCTTCTTTAATGTCGTTTTCTACCTCTTTTTTGGCTTTTTCTACCATTTCTTCAATCCTAGCAGGATGAATTCTACCATCCAAAATTAATTTTTCAAGTGCTATTCTAGCAACTTCTCTTCTAATAGGATCAAATCCTGAAAGTATAACAGCCTCAGGGGTATCGTCGATAATCAGATCAATTCCAGTAAGAGTTTCTAGTGCTCTTATGTTTCGACCTTCTCTACCAATTATTCTCCCCTTCATTTCATCATTAGGTAAAGATACAACATATACTGTAGATTCAGCAACATGATCAGCTGCGCATCTTTGTATTGCACAGGTAATGATTTCTCTTGCCTTTTTATCGGCATCTTCTTTTGCTTTTGCTTCAACTTCCTTTATCATTATAGCTGAGTCATGTTTGATTTCTTTTCTTACTTTATCAAGAAGCATTTGTTTTGCTTCCTCTGAACTTAAGTTTGCAAGTCTTTCAAGCTCTTTACGTTGGCTTTGATATAAGGTTTCAATTTTTTCTTCTTTTTGTTGTAATTCACCATCACGAGAATTTAAACTTTCTTCTCTCTTTTCAATGAATTCGCTTTTTTTATCTAGAGATTCTTCTCTTTGAATATTGCGTCTTTCTACCCTCTGAACCTCAGATCTACGCTCTCTAGTCTCCTTTTCAAAATCATTTCTGAGCCTATGAACTTCTTCTTTTGCTTCTAGTATGGATTCTTTTTTCATTGATTCAGCTTCTCTGATAGCTTCTGTCTTTATATTTTTAGCAATTTCTTCAGCTTTTGATAATTTAGCCCAAGAATATTTTTTTCTAACATAAAGTTCAATCCCAGTTGCCACTAAAACAACGACAATAATTAAAATTACAATTACAATCCAATAGTTACTTCCCATTGCCTTAAAACACCTCCTTTGCTTATTATAGCATGTATAAATCGTAAAAATGAAAGCCTTGAAAAGGTGTCATATATATTCATTTGGTATATATTTGAATATGTTAAACCAGTATTTGTATGTAAATTAATTGTATATTAATTTAGGATTGATGTCAAGCAAGTAAATTCATTCAATACAAAATAAAGCTCACATTCATGATAATCAATGCGAGCTTTATAATACTACTTAACTTTAATTTCTGCTTCATCTGCTTTATTTTTTATATCATTTTTTATATCATTTTTTGTATTTTTTTTATCTATTTTAACAGCATTAATAGGAAGATCATGCTTTATTCTTATTTTATTTTCGATTTCAACGCTAAGTTCAGCATTATCTTTTAAATACTGTTTGGCATTTTCACGCCCTTGTCCTAGTCTAACATCACCATAAGCAAACCATGCTCCACTTTTTTGAACTATTTCCTCTTGTACACCTACATCAACAATATTTCCTTCTCTTGAAATTCCACCGTTGTACATTATATCAAATTCAGCCTTTTTAAAAGGAGGAGCTATTTTATTTTTAACTACTTTTACTCTTGTTCTATTTCCAAGTATTTCATCACCTTGTTTTATGGAATCTATTCTTCTTATGTCCATTCTCACTGAGGCATAAAATTTTAATGCCCTTCCACCTGAAGTTGTTTCTGGATTACCAAACATTACTCCGATTTTTTCTCTCAATTGATTTATAAATATAACTACACATTGAGATTTATTAATTGAACCAGTAAGTTTTCGAAGAGCTTGAGACATAAGTCTTGCTTGAAGTCCTACGTGAGAATCACCCATTTCCCCTTCAATTTCTGCTCTAGGTACAAGTGCCGCAACAGAATCTATAACTATTACATCTATTGCATTTGATCTAACTAGGGCTTCTACTATTTCTAGTGCTTGTTCTCCTGTATCAGGCTGTGAAATTATTAAATTTTCTGTATCCACACCTAGTACTTTTGCATAGGATGGGTCTAATGCATGTTCTGCATCAACGAAAGCCGCAGCCCCTGCATTTTTTTGTGCCTCAGCTATAATATGAAGCGCAAGGGTAGTTTTACCAGAAGATTCAGGTCCATAAATTTCAATAATTCTTCCTCTTGGTACTCCACCTATTCCTAAAGCTATATCTAAAGCTAAGCAGCCAGTTGAAATTGATTCTACATCTAAAGAAGTGCTATCCCCTAGTCTCATTACAGCGCCTTTTCCAAATTGTTTTTCAATTTGAGTCATGGCAGCTTCTAAAGCTTTTATTTTTTCATTATCCATATTATATCCCTTTTGGGTTCACCAGCCTTTCAATTTAACGAACATTTGTTCTTAATTAATTATATATTAAAATTTTCTATAGGTCAATACAATAAACAGAGTTCCTTCCAAAAATCTGATCGAATTGTGATAATGTCTTATTATACCGAATTTGATTATGTCCCAAAAAGAATGTAGTATAATAAAACCTCATGACTAAGAAATGAGGTGGACAAAATCAGAAAGGTAGATTTAAGGATGAATGAAAATGCAAAATATAAAATAATAAAAAAATTAGTAGATATTAATGGCAATAAGCGAAGAGCAGCTATAGAACTTAATTGCACTGTTAGACATATTAATAGAATGATTATTGGCTATAAAGAAAAAGGAAAGAACTTTTTTATCCATGGAAACCGTGGCGTAAAACCTGCACACGCTTTACCAGATGCTACAAGACAAACTATTGTTGATTTATATCGCACAAAGTATGAAGACAGCAATCTGATTCATTTTTCAGAGCTATTAAAAGATTTTGAAGGAATTACAGTTTCATCAAACACTGTACGTTCTATCCTTTTACAGGAATTCATCCTGTCACCAAAGGCAAATCGTGTTACTAAAAAAGCTTTACAAGCAAAACTAATAGATATGGGAAAATCTACAAAATCGAAGGAAAAAGCTAGTATTATTCAGAGCTCCATTCTTGCTATTGAAGAAGCACATCCTAGACGCCCGAGATGTGCATACTTTGGAGAAATGCTACAGATGGATGCATCTGTTCATCTTTGGTTTGGTGAGTCCAAGAGTCAACTCCATATCGCTGTAGACGATTCTACCGGAGCTATTGTAGGCGCTTATTTTGATGCCCAAGAAACGCTAAATGGATATTATCATGTACTTGAGCAAATATTGAAAACCTACGGTATTCCATATATGTTTTACACCGATAGGCGTACAGTTTTTGAGTATAAACAGAAAAGATCCCCTTCTATCGAAGAGGACACTTTCACTCAATTTGGCTATGCATGCAAACAACTTGGAATCGATATTAAAACCACCAGTATTCCACAAGCTAAGGGACGAGTGGAACGAATGTTCCAAACACTGCAATCAAGACTCCCAATTGAATTGCGCTTAGCCGGAGTAGGCACACTTGAGCAAGCAAATGAATTTTTAAACTCCTACATAAAAAAATTCAATGCTCAGTTTGCGCTACCATTAGATAATATCAAATCTGTATTTGAAACACAACCTAGTATTGAAAAAATCAATTTAACTCTTGGTGTACTTGCTGGTAGGAAAGTAGACAATGGGAGTTGTGTAAAATACAATAAAGGATATTATCTTCCTGTGGATGCTAAGGCTCACCCTGTGTATTATCATAAAGGTACCTGCGGTATAGTAATAAAGGCGTTTAACAATGAGCTATATTTTTGTGTAAATGAAAAAGTTTATGCTCTTGAATTGCTTCCAGAGCATGTTCCCTCATCAAGGAACTTTGACCTTGCGGTGATCCCTAAGACTCCTAAAAAACGCTACATACCACCGATGAATCACCCATGGAGGAAAGCATCATTTGAAGGGTACTGTAACAAACAGGCTCATCGCCAAAAGGAAGCATAGCATAAAAAAACTAAAAAAATCTTTTTACTTAAAAAAATTAAGTTGTAAGATGTGTTTGCTATACCCAAAAATAAGGTTAAAAGCGTAACAAAGCACCAGCTATTGCTGGTGCTAATAATTAAAACTTTTTGGGACATTTTCAAATTCAGTTGACATACAATAAACAGAGTTCCTTCCAAAAACAGTTACTTCCGCATCTTCAGAAAAATAGACTAGGCAATATGCTAGTCTATTTTTCTTTGATAAGCCCTTACTCTTAATAAATTATGTTCATATAATTATAATTTATTCATTTATCTAATTTTATTATATCTTTGTTCTTAATAAAATAGTCAACGCCAGATATTATAGTAACTATTACTGCTATATACATGGCTATACTAGATGCCTGTTTAAAGTTATTCATCATTTGGGCATTTATGGAATTATGTAAAAATTTATAATTACGTAAATTCAGGTTTATCAATGCCATTGATATAGCAACTATTTGAATGAATGTTTTAGCTTTTCCCCACTTACTGGCTGCAAGAATAACACCCTCTGCAGCAGCCACTGATCTAAGTCCTGTTACTGCAAATTCCCGTGCTATTATTACAATAGCAATCCAACTCATTAGTACATGATACTCAACTAATGATACTAGAGCGGCAGAAACTAAAAGTTTATCTGCTAATGGATCCATGAGTTTACCTAACCGCGTTATTTGATTCCTACTTCTTGCAATATATCCGTCCAACTTATCTGTAAGAGCGGCTATTATAAATACGGCAGTAGCTATACTACGACCATATGGTATACTCCTTACTGCAATAAAAACTAGAAAAACTGGAATAAGTACTATCCTTATTAATGTTAGTTTATTAGCAAGATTCATCACATACAACCCCTATTAAATCATATTCTAGACTATCTACAATTTCAACATTGACGTAATCGCCTATGTTGAATATTTTATCACATTTGAAAAATATTTCACCATCTATTTCTGGAGCCATTTCATAATTTCTTCCGAACCAGTATTCATCATTTTTTCCTTCAATAATTACACTATATATATTCCCAATTTTCTTGCCATTTATTGTTTTAGATATTTGTTGCTGAAGTGACATTAGCTCATCAAATCTTTCTTCTTTTACTTTATCTTCAATTTGATCTGGCATTTCATAGGCTTCAGTTCCTTCTTCTCTAGAATATTTGAATACACCTAATTTATCAAATTTAATGAGTTTTATGAATTCTTTAAGCTCATTAAAATCCTCATTAGTTTCACCTGGAAATCCAACAATTAATGAAGTCCTTAGTGATATACCTTTGATTTGATCCTTTATCTTAGATATATTTTTTACTATTTCTTCTTTTTGAGTTCGCCTCTTCATCCTTTTCAATATAATATTACTTATGTGTTGTACCGGCATATCTATGTACTTGCATACCTTATCATTACTTTCTATCTCGCCAATTAATTCATCAGTAATTTCCTCAGGATAACAGTAAAGAAGACGTATCCATTTAACATCGTTAATTTTTGAAATTTCTCTAAGGAGTTTAGGTAGCATTTTTTTATCATATACGTCTACACCATATTTAGTTGTATCTTGAGCCACTAAGATTATTTCTTTGATACCTTGCTCTGCCAGTGAAGTACATTCATTAACTATATCTTCAATATGTCTACTTCTGTACTTTCCTCTTATTTTAGGAATTATACAATAAGTACAAAAATTATTACAGCCTTCTGAAATTCTTACATAGGCACTATAACTTCCTGTGGTTATAACTCGCTCCCCCTGATTTATATTTTCATCACTGAAATTGCATAAAATTTGCTTATCACCTTTATCAAAAAAATTATTAATAACTATATCTAATTTTTCATAATCATTTACTCCTAGTATGGCATCAAGTTCCGGCATCAACTTAAAGAGTTCATCACCATACCTTTGTGTTAAGCATCCAGTTCCAATAAGCATTTTACAGTTGTAATTTTTTTTATACCCTGCCATTTCTAAAATAGTATCAATTGATTCTTGCTTTGAGGCCTCTATAAATCCACATGTATTAACCAAAATTATATCTGCTAATTTGGGGTCATTTACAATTTCAAAGTTATTTTTCATTTTTCCCAGTAAAGTTTCGGTATCAATTCTGTTTTTATCGCAACCTAAACTTACCACTCCAAATTTCTTTTTTCTCACGTCTTACCTCCTAGATTTATAATGCTAACCTAATACTATTTAATATCATTAGATTTTAAGTATATTATTATTAATTTTATAACTAAAATATGAATTTAACAAGATAATTTTTTGTTAACAACAAGCCTCAAAAAATATATCTATGTTTCCATTTCATTTTTATCAACTAAAATATTTCTTGGTTTGCTTCCATCACGTTTTGATATGATTCCCTGGTTCTCAAGTTCTTCCATAATTCTAGCAGCTCTATTGTACCCAATTCTAAGCCTTCTTTGTATTAGTGATGTGGATGCCTGACCAGAATCAACTACGATTTTTATGGCTTCACTTAAAAGTTCATCTTCATTTTCGCTTTTTTTGTCTAAGGAATTATTGTTAATAGCCTGAATTATTTCTTCTTTATAGTTAGTATTTGAACTTTGAGTTTTAATAAAGGTTACTACTCTCTCAACTTCTTCTTCTGATACAAAAGCACCTTGTATTCTCAGTGGTTTTGCTTCTCCTACAGGATAAAAAAGCATATCACCTTTCCCTAACAATTTTTCAGCCCCGGAAGAATCAAGGATTGTTCTAGAATCTATTTGGCTTGAAACAGCGAATGAGATTCTAGAGGGTATATTTGCCTTAATTACACCCGTGATAACATCAACAGATGGTCTTTGAGTTGCTATAACTAGATGCATTCCAGCAGCTCTAGCCATTTGTGCCAATCTCCCAATATAATTTTCTACATCACTAGGACACACTATCATAAGATCAGCTAACTCATCTATTATTATAACAATCCAAGGTAATTTATTATCTACCTTTCCTTTGCTATATAGTTCATTATACCCTTCAATGTTTCTTACGTTGTTATCTGCAAATGTTTTATACCTTTTGGTCATTTCATTTACAGCCCAACTTAGAGCACCTGCTGCTTTTTTAGGATCAGTTACAACAGGTATTAATAAGTGTGGTATACCATTATACATATTTAACTCAACAACCTTTGGATCTACCATTAAAAGTTTCACATCTTCAGGTTGATATTTGTATATCAAACTTACAATTAAGCTATTAATACATACACTTTTACCAGAACCAGTTGCTCCAGCAATAAGAATGTGCGGCATCTTGCTTAAGTCTGCTATAACACAATTCCCACCTATATCTTTACCTAGACAAAAGGAAAGTCTAGATTTTGAATTAAAAAACATATCTGAGTCTATAACTTCACGCAAAAAAACAGGTGTTAAATCTTTATTTGGTACCTCTATTCCAACAGCAGATTTACCAGGAATAGGGGCTTCTATACGAACACTAGATGCAGCTAAATTTAGAGCAATATCATCTGCTAGATTTACAATTTTACTTACCTTTACACCTGCACTGGGTTGAAGTTCAAATCTTGTTACAGATGGCCCCTTAGTAACTTGAACCACCTTTGCATCAACGCCAAAGCTATTCAGGGTATCTGTAAGTTTTGTAGCACTAGTAAGTAAATCTTTTTTATCGCTTTTTTTTAATTTATTTAAATTGTTCTCATTTAAAAGCTCGATGCTTGGGAAAACGTACTCACCAAAAGAATTACAATTAGTATTATTTTTTATTTCCTCTTCAAGCTGCTTACTTATATTGTCCTTTATTCCATCGTTGTCATTGCTATCTTTTATTTGTATTTCTGCTGCGCTACTATCATCCATTGACCCATCATTTTTCATAAAATCCAAAACTTTAATTTTACTTACAGTGTCCTCTATAAAACCTTTTTTATCCTCTTTCTCCTCCTTAATCTCAGTTGTATCCATAATATTTCTTTTATTTTCAGATTTATTTTTATGAAAGAGCTTTATAAAAATATCACCTAGGGAACTTCTGGATATAAGTACAAAGCTGACTATATAAATACAAAGAAATAGTACAAAGCTTCCATTTCCCAATAATTTCAAAAGCGGAATATCTATCAAATATGAAACTATGCCACCATGCCATATATCATCGGTGTCATATATTTTTTTTATTCCATCCAATACTTGTCCACTCGTAAAATATTTATTCAGATTAATAAAAGTAATTAGCAAAAGAGTATTTAATATAAAAAGTATTATACCATAAAATTTTTTACTGAAATTCACTTTTCCTTTTTTTAAAATATATGATCCTCCAACAATAATTATTATAAATGGAAAAATGTATGCACCTAAACCTACTGCTGAAAATAATAATTTTCTAATGCCTTTGCCTAAAATCCCAGTAGTATTTGTAAAGAAGAGACTAAAAATCATAAAGATGCCTAAGCACAACATAAATACGCCAACTATATCACGATACAGCGTTGATTTTATTATCCCATAATTTCTTTTGTTCACTTGTTTTTTGCCAAAATATAACACCTCCATTTTTTGTTTCATATTATAAACAGAGTTCTTGGTTTCAAGTGGAGTTTTTTCTCCATCTGAAACTTACAAATCGTGAGTAAGGCGCGTAGCCGCTCTTTACTCACATTTGAACAAGATAGGAGTATTAGATCGAGTAGTCATCGGATAAATGTAATTAACCATAGGGAATCCCTATGGCTTTTTTTCAATCAGCTGCTCAAGTTTATTTAATGCTTCACTTATTCCGCCTACTTCATCTATTAGCCCATAGTCAACAGCTTGCTTTCCAATTAGTATAGTTCCCATATCATTTAATAATTCATCTGTTTGCAACATAAGTTTTGTAAATGTTTTTTCATCAATATTTGAAGTTCTAGTTATGAACTCAACTATTCTCTGTTGCATTTTATTGAAATAATCAAAGGTTTGAGGAACACCGATTATCATACCATTCATTCTTATTGGATGAACAATCATGGTGGCACTTGGCGAAATAAAAGAATAATCTGCAGCTGTTGCTAGAGGTACTCCTATTGAATGACCTCCACCAATAACTAGTGAAACTGTAGGCTTACTGACGCTTCTTATCATTTCAGATATTGCAAGCCCAGCTTCCACATCTCCTCCAATAGTATTCAAAATTATAAGTATTCCTTCTACTATGTTACTTTTTTCTATGGCCACTAATTGAGGTATTACATGCTCATATTTAGTGGTTTTAGTTTGCACAGGAAGACTCATGTGTCCTTCAATTTGACCTATAATAGGTAATACATATATTCTCTCATCCTCACTATCTTCAGGAGGTAATTTATCTACTCCAAAATCTCTTATTTTTTCATCAGTATCATTATTTTTGAATCTTCTTTTTTTACCTTTGATTTAGCCATGATTATCCCTCCTAGTTACACTATTATGTGCACCTAGGCATAATTTTATACATTCTATAAATGAGATTTTTTCAAAAGGCTCTCATCTACATCTATGATTATAGTTTTTGTACCTATCTTTTTTATGTATTCCCAAGGTACTTCTGAAAATTCATTTTTATTAAAAAAGCTTATTCCAGAAGAATTATTGTTTAAAATAAGTACTTTCATTCTTCCTCCATCATCTATTATTATATCATTATTTGAAACCATTGAATACTTTTCTCCATCATTTATATTAATAATTTCATATTTCTCAATTTCACTATATAATTTTAGATTATCACTCAAATTACTCACCCCTAATTATTTGATGATGCATTATATCTAAGTCTATGATTATTTTAAGTGAGTAATTACAATATCTTAATAAAAAAAATAAAAAGGCAATTGCCCTTCTATTTTCTTAATCTTTTATTTTTTCTTTTGTTTCTTCTTTTTCAGTCTGCGATTCTTGCATTGCATCTTTTCTTGAAAGATTAATTCTGCCTTGATTATCAACCTCAGTAACTTTTACTAAAATTTCATCACCAACAGATACAATATCTTCAACTTTTTCTACTCTTTTTACATCAAGTTTTGAGATATGCACTAGTCCTTCTTTCCCTGGAAATATTTCTACAAATGCTCCAAAGTTAGTTATCTTTGTTACCTTCCCAAGATATATTTCTCCTGGTTTAACATCTCTTGTTAAATCAGCAATTATTTTTAGTGCTTTTTGTGCACCGGCGTTATCATTTGACATTATAAAAACTTTTCCATCTTCTTTAATATCAATTTTAACTCCAGTCTCTGCTATTATTTTATTAATTGTCTTACCACCAGAGCCAATTACAGTTCTAATCTTTTCTGGATCAATGTTCATTGTATAAGCCCTAGGAGCATATTCTGACATTTCTTGTTTGGGAGCCGGAATGCATTCATTGATTTTATCAATTATATGAAGTCTAGCTCTTCTAGCACCATATATTGCCGTCTTAATACATTCTTTTGAAAGTCCATGTATTTTAGTATCAACTTGAATAGATGTTATTCCAACTACAGTTCCTCCAACCTTAAAATCCATATCACCACAAGAATCTTCAAGCCCTTGAATATCAGTCAAAATTTGTTCTCTTGACATATCTGGACTTGTTATAAGTCCCATAGCTATTCCTGCAGCCGGTCTTTTGATTGGAACACCAGCATCAAGTAATGCCAAAGTACTTCCACAAATACTAGCCTGTGAAGTTGATCCATTAGAACTTAAAACCTCTGAAACAAGTCTTATAGTGTAAGGGAACTCTTCTTCAGAAGGTATTAATGGTTCAAGAGCTCTTTCTGCTAATGCTCCATGACCTATTTCTCTTCTCCCTGGACCTCTAAGTGGTTTAACTTCACCTGTTGAATATCCTGGAAAATTATAATGATGCATATATCTCTTAGTTTCTTCAGTACCAAGACCATCAAGAATTTGTACATCTCCAAGTGCTCCTATGGTAGCTACTGTCATAACCTGAGTTAATCCCCTTGTAAACAAACCAGTTCCGTGAGTTCTAGGTAATATTCCAACTCTACAGCTGATTTTTCTTACTTCATCAAACCCACGTCCATCTGGCCTTCTATCTTCATTCAAAAGCATATTTCTTACAACTTCTTTTTGAATAGCATAAACCGTATCACTTATGTCAGAAAGTTTACCAGGAAATTCTTCAATGAAATGTCCGTTTATCTTTTCAGATAAAGCCCTAAGTACTACTCCTCGTTCATCTCTGTCAGTGATATACATTGCTTCTTTTAACATGTCAAAAGCATAACTTCTAATTGCTGCGTCTAAATCTTCAGCTACTTTATGTAAAACCGGCTTCAATTTTTCCTTACCGAACTTTTTAACAGCATCTTCTTGGAACTCAATTATTTTTTGGCAAGCATCAAACCCAAAATCAATAGCGTCAAGCATAACTTGTTCTGGTATTTCGTCTCCACCTGCTTCAATCATCATCACTTTTTCTTTAGTAGCACAAACTGTTAAATGCAAAGTGCTCTTCTCAGCTTCTGCTACAGTAGGATTTATAATGAATTTTTCATCAATTAATCCAACTGATACTGTTGCAACTGGTATATCGAATGGTATGCTTGATAAGCATAAAGCCATTGATGCTCCATTCATAGCAAGTATGTCTGGTTCATTGTCTTGATCTACAGATACTACAGTACATACAATTTGAACATCATTTCTATAACCCTTTGGGAAAAGCGGTCTTAGCGGTCTATCAATTGCTCTAGCATGTAGTATAGACTTTTCTGATGGTCTGCCCTCTCGTTTTATAAACCCACCTGGTATTTTACCTACTGCATATAATTTTTCCTCGTATTCAACACTTAAAGGGAAGAAGCTCATACCCTCTCTAGGCTGTCCTGAAGCATTTACATTAACCAAAATGACTGTTTCGCCATAACTGATAAACATAGCACAATTTGAAAGCATACCTAAATCTTCGCCAAATTCAACTTTAAGTTTCCTTCCAGCAATCTCAGTTTCAAGTACATGGTTCATATATCTTACCTCCTTAAATAATTTAATCATTAATATTATTGTAAAAAAAAAGATTTTCTATGTAACTAACATTCATTAAAATAATAGAGCGGCTATAAACCGCTCTATTAATTACTTTCTTAATTCAAGTTTCTTAACAATAGCACGATATCTTTCAATATCTTCTCTCATTAAGTAATTCAAAAGACCTCTTCTTCTACCTACCATCATAAGAAGACCTCTTCTTGAGTGATGATCTTTTTTATGGATATTTAAATGATCTTGATTTAAATGATTTATTCTTTGTGTTAATAATGCTATTTGGACTTCAGGTGAACCTGTATCTCCCTCATGTCTAGCATTTTCTTTGATTATAGTTTCTTTAGTTTCTTTGTCCATTTTGACACCTCCAAATAATTAGCCCCTTGTTCCAAGAATAACGTCGGTCGTTCGATAATCTTAGAATAAGGATTCTACGTTATATTATAACAAAACAAATTTTGATTGTAAATTGTTTTTTTCAAAAATTAAGCTACATTTCTATATTTTGCTTTTTTGCAAAGTTCTTGTCACTTTCCATCTGAGACTTTAATTCTTCTAAATTATTAAATTTAATCATGTCTCTTATTCTCTTTATAAAATATAATTTTATATTTTCATTATAAATATCACTGCTAAAATCCAATAAAAAAGTTTCTATAGTTAATTCATTAATACCGGTAATGGTTGGATTAGTTCCAATACTAGTTATACCCTTATAAAATTTATTGTTATATTCTACAATGGTATAATATACGCCCATTTTAGGCAAGGCAAAGTTTTTATGGTATGCTAAATTTGCTGTTGGAAACCCGATAGTTCTTCCTACCTTTTTCCCTTCCTTTATTTTTCCCTCTAACATAAAAGGTTTTAATAGCATTCTATTTACATCTTCAATATTTCCTGATAATATTTTTTTTCTTATTCCAGTACTACTTATGACTTCTTCATCATATTTTATTGGGCTAACGATGTAAAGTTTAAAATTATATTCTAAACTAAGTTTTTTAAGTAATTCTACGTTGCCTATATTATTGTGACCAAATTTATGATTAAAACCAACTACAAAGCCAATTGCATTATAATATTTAATAAGATTTAAAATGTAATCTTCAGGAGATATATTCATAAATTCTTTGTCAAAATTTGCAAAATTAACAATATCAATACCTAAATTGTTTAAAATCTTTGCCTTAGTTTCATTAGACATTATTAGCTTGGGAACTTTACTCTTATCAATAATTGATAAGGGATGGTTTATAAATGTATTAACCATGCTCATTGCATTATTCGCCTTAGCTAGTTCCACTACTTTATTGATTAATGCCAAATGACCTAAATGTAGTCCATCAAAACTTCCTAAGGCAATAAAAGTTTTATCTTTTAATTTAATATTAAAATTATCATTAATAACCATCATATTTTACTCCTAAGTTAATAATAATTTAATTATCTTAAATCCACATTCATTTTTTTTGCCTAAGCCTATGAATGTATTATTTTTAAGATATACCCTATAAATAATATTTTTTTCAATATCTTCAGTTAATGAGTCATCTTTAATAGTAACACCATTTATTAACAGTATTTCTGTAGAATCATCAAAATATATTTTGTCATACATATGTAAAGCATCATCCATAGGCATTAAATGCTCTTCAATATTTTCTTTTGTTAAAGCATCTAAAGCAATAGTATTCTCTTTTGTAAACATACCTGAAGCCACTCTTTCTAACTTCCACATTAAAGCTCCACATTTAAGTTTCTCGCCTAGATCATAACAAAGGCTTCTAATATATGTACCCTTTGAACATTTCACAGTAAAGTGTATATATGGTATATCTATTTTGTCTACATCAATGCTATATATTTTAATTTTTCTGCTGTCCCTATGAATTTCTATGCCTTGCCTTGCTAAATCATATAAACGTACTCCATTTACTTTAAGCGCAGAATACATTGGAGGAACTTGATCTATATCTCCAACAAATGACGCAATTGCATTTATTACCTTTGCCACATCAGGCAAATCCACATTATTTATAGTTATTTTACCTTCTCTATCATAGGTATCACTGGTTTCACCTAATTTTAAAACTGTTTTATATATTTTAAAGTCTTTCATAATGTAATCAACTATTTTAGTTGACTTGCCAAGGCATATGGGAAGTACTCCAGTTGCCATAGGATCAAGAGTACCAGTATGACCTACTTTTTTTATTCCTGATAATTTTTTTACTTTTCTTACTACATCAAATGATGTTATACCCTCAGGTTTATATACGTTAATTATTCCATCCATTACTTTAACTCTTTTTGAAAATCTTTTATTAATAATCTTTCAGCCTCATTAACTGAAACATCCATACTTAGCCCAGCAGCCCTTATGTGTCCACCACCGCCGTAATTTTCCGCTATTTTTCGTACATCTGCATATTGCTTTGATCGTAAACTTGCCTTTATTCCCTTATCTTTTTCCTTAATTAAAACCGCTGCTTCGACAGATGAAATTTTAAGACCTAAAGACATAAACTCTGCACTATCACATTGCTGAAGTCCCACTTCTCTTAACATTTCTTGGGTAAGCTTCATAACACATAGTTTGCCATCATTAGCTAAATAAAGATTATTTATAACTAATCCCTGAAGTTTAATTATAGGTAACTTCTTATTGTCAAATATGTTTCTGTGAATTGAACTAAAATCAAATTCGGTTTTTTTCATTAAATCACTTACAATATCATGAGTTGTATATGTTGTATTTGAATGCCTAAATGAACCAGTATCAGTTAAAATCGACGTATAAATACACGTTGCTATATCAGTATTTATATCAATTTCCATGGTTTTAATAAGTTTGTATATAATCTCTCCAACTGAAGCTGCCACAGGATCAACATAATTAATATCTCCAAATTTATCATTTGATATATGGTGATCTATATTAATAAGGTTAAACTTTCTATTTTCAAAATTAACACTACAATTCAGCCTTGCAATGCTTCCACAGTCTAGTGTTATTAAACAGTCCGTACCATCTAAAAGCTTAGAACAACTACCATCAATCTCTTGGCTTAAAGGTAGGTATGAAAATGTTTCTGGGATATTCTCTTTACAAATTATATATGCACATTTATTAATTGAACGCAATGCATTAAGTAATGCTAAAGAACTCCCTATGGAGTCTCCATCTGGTGATTCATGAAAAGTAATCCCAATTTTATTACTTTCCATAATCATCTTAATTATTTCTTTAATCATTGTTTTCACCTGTTTTCTTTATCTTTTGAAGTATATCATTAATGTGCATACCATGCTCTATGGAGTTGTCAAGTTCAATAATTATTTCTGGAGTGACCCTTAACCTAACTTCTTTTCCAACTCCACGTCTTATAAACCCTGCACTTTTCTTCAAAATTTTAAGACTTAGTTCTTTATCTTCGTCATTCCCTAATATGCTTACAAATACAGTAGCATATCCTAAGTCCTTGGTAACTTCAACTCTAGTAACACTTATTAGAATATTACTACTAAGTCTAGGATCTTTTATATCATTTTGAATAATGCTACTAACTACCTTTTTTACTTCTTCATTAATTCTACCGGCTCTGTATTTAACCATAGAACTCACTCCTCTTTGCTTTATAGTTCTTTAGGCTTTATCTCTTCCATAGCGAAAACTTCTAAAATGTCGCCCTCTTTTATATCATTAAATTTTTCTATAGTAAGACCACATTCAAAACCAGCTAAAACTTCTTTTGCATCGTCTTTAAATCTCTTTAATGATGCAAGATTTCCTTCTAAAATAACAATACCATCTCTTATAATTCTTATACTACTATTTCTTGTTATTTTACCTTCAAGCACATATGAACCAGCTACTGTTCCAATACTTGATATCTTATAAACCTGCCTAATCTCTACTTTTCCAACTATTACTTCCTTAAATTCAGGCTCAAGCATTCCTATCATAGCTGCTTTAACATCATCAATGGCATTATATATTATTCTGTAAGTCTTCATCTCAACTGCTTCTTTTTCAGCAGTAGCTATAGCATTATCATTAGGCCTTACGTTAAATCCAATAATAATCGCATTTGAAGCACTGGCAAGAGTCACATCAGTTTCAGTAATAGCACCAACGGCACCATGTATAACCCTAACTTTAACTGACTCAATTGAAAGTTTTTCAAGTGACTGTTTTAATGCTTCAATAGATCCTTGAACATCCGCTTTAATAATAATGTTAAGCTCTTTAACTATGCCCTCTTGAATTTGCTTGTATAAGTCTTCTAAAGATACTTTATGATTAGCATTTAAATAACTAGTTCTTAACTTATCTTTTCTCTTATTAGCCATCTCTCTTGCTGTTTTTTCATCTTTAATTACATTGAATTTATCTCCAGCTGCTGGTACTTCTGAAAGACCCAATACTTCCACTGGAACCGATGGTCCAGCAGACTTTATCTTCTTTCCTTTATCATCAAACATAGCCCTTATTCTACCATAAGTTGATCCAACTAGAATTGAATCTCCTGTATGAAGTGTACCATTTTGAACTAGTAGTGATGCTACAGGACCTCTGCCCTTATCAAGCTTAGATTCAATTACAGCACCCTTTGCCTTTCTAGTAGCATCTGCTTTTAATTCCTGGATTTCAGAAGTTAACACTATCATTTCAAGAAGACTATCAATTCCTTCTTTAGTCTTTGCTGAAACTGGAACACAAACTGTTTCTCCACCCCAATCTTCTGCAACAAGACCATGTTCCGTAAGTTCTTGTTTAACTCGATCTAGATTAGCACCTGGCTTATCAATTTTATTTATTGCTACGATTATTGGTACATTAGCGGCTTTACAATGATTAATAGCCTCTTCAGTTTGTGGCATTATACCATCATCAGCAGCCACCACTAAAACAACTACATCTGTTATTTGTGCTCCTCTTGCTCTCATAGCGGTGAAAGCTTCATGTCCTGGTGTATCTAAAAATGTAATACTTTCACCATTAATATTTACTACATAAGCACCAATGTGTTGAGTAATTCCGCCTGCCTCTGTTTCTGTAACACTTGCCTTTCTTATTGCATCAAGTAATGATGTCTTACCGTGATCGACATGACCCATTACAGTAACAACTGGTGATCTCTTTTTAAGTAGTGCTTCATTTACTACCTCATTATCTATTTCTGCAAATTCGCTTTCGTTATTTTCTTTTATACGAATTAACGTAACCTCAAACTTTTCTGCCAATTTTCTTGCTGTTTCATAGTCTAGTTCCTGATTTATTCCTGCCATAACTCCCATAAACATCAATTGTCTAATAACTTCAACTGTGGACTTTGTTAATTTTTCTGAAAGATCTTTAACAGTTATAGTATCATTCATCTCTATGGTTTCAGTTGGAATTTCTGGTACTACAGGAACTGAATTGTCTTCCTCTTCACTTACAACTTTATTTCTAATTTTTCTACCCTTTTTCTCTTTAACACTATCATTTAGTATTTCTTCATACACTTCTACTATGTCTTCTTTTTTATCTTCACCACTTGTTATAAAATCATTTTTGTCATTATCCGCAAAAAACTCTTTTATAAGTGCTGCGTCTTCGTCTTCAATAGTACTCATGTGATTTTTTACTGTTATATCGAATTCTTTTAATAGTAAATCAATTAGATCTTTACTTGAAATATCTAATTCTTTTGCCAATTCATGCACACGTATTTTTGACAAATCGTTCACCCCCGATTAATTTTTTCTTCATTCCATAACTCTAAAAGTCTCTTACTCATCCGTGCTTCTGTAACACAAACAACATTTATTTCTTGTCGCCCTAAGGCACTACCAAGTTCTTCTTTTGAAAAATAATTTATCATAGTTGTGTTATATCTATCACAGTATGTATTAAATTTATCTTTTGTATTCATTGATGTATCCATAGACATTATAATGAGTTTTGCATAACCAAACTTTAGTGATTCTTCACACTTATTATATCCTTCTTTTAGGTTTCCTGCTCGTTTTGTTAAACCAAGAAACTGCAAAAATTTATTATTCATTTAAAATTTCATCCTTTAGTTTCTCATAGATTTCCTCACCTATAGTTGTTTCTAAGTTTTTTGAAAGCCGCCTTGTTTTTATTGCTTTTTCTAGGCATGCTATATCCTTGCAAATATATGCACCTCTTCCTGGTTTTTTACCAGTAAAATCAATGGATACTACTTCTTCTTTATTCTTAACAATGCGAATAAGCTCTTTTTTTACTTTCATTTCCATGCAACCAGTGCACATTCTTTGAGGTATTTTTTTAACTACCATGATAAAGCGCCCCTATTCTTCAATAGATTTTGCTAAATTTTCAGCTTGGTCTTTACTTTTAATGTCGATTCTCCAGCCAGATAGTTTTGCAGCAAGTCTTACATTCTGACCTTCTTTTCCTATTGCAAGGGAAAGTTGACCTTCATCAACTATGACTGTGGCACTCTTATTTTTCTCATCAATGGAAACATCTATAACTTTTGCTGGACTTAATGAATTTGCAATATATTCTTCAGGTAGCTTACTCCATTTAATTATATCAATCTTTTCATTTTTAAGTTCATTGACTATACTTTGAACTCTAACACCTCTTGGACCTACACAAGCACCCATAGGATCCACATTTTCATCAGATGAATATACAGCAATTTTAGTTCTAGAACCTGCTTCCCTAGATATTGACTTAATTTCTACAACACCTTCATATATCTCAGGAACTTCAAGTTCAAAAAGTCTTTTAACAAGACCAGGATGAGTTCTTGAAACTAGAACTTGAGCTCCCTTAGTTGTATTTTTTACTTCTACGATATATAATTTTATTTTTGTATTATATATATAGTCTTCTCCAGGTATTTGTTCATTTGCTCCAAGCACTGCTTCTGTTTTTCCAAGATCTATAAGCACATTGCCTTTATCTTTTCTAATTACGGTTCCTGTAACAATATCAAATTCTTTTTCTGAAAATTCATTATATATGATACTTCTCTCAGCTTCCTTGATTCTTTGAACAACTACTTGTTTTGCTGATTGAGCTGCAACTCTACCAAAACTCTTTGGAGTAACTTCTATATCAATCAAATCTCCAATCTGATATTTTGGGTTTATTGCCTTAGCATCCTCTAAACAAATTTCATTTAAATTATCGTAGGTATCCTCCACAATAGTTTTTTGAGCATAAACATGAATATCTCCATTCTCCCTGTTCATTGTAACCTTTACGTTATGAGCATTATCAGCTATTTTCGCATAATTTTTTTTATATGCAGCTACAAGAGCATCTTCTATGGTTGAAAACAGCATTTCTTCGCTTATACCTTTTTCTTTAACAATTTCTCTTAAAGCACCAATAAATTCCTCATTCATTTTTCAACACCCCTATACATTCCCTTCTAAAATTATTCTATCTATATTGCTTCTAGGAATAGATAATTCTTTATTTTTATAATCAATATGGATATCTGATAAAGTAAAACTCAGAAGTTTTCCAATATATTTTTTTTTCCCATTATATGGTTCAACCAATTCCAGACTAACTTTAGCATCAATACTTTTGCTCAAGTGTTCTTCTGTAAAAAGCTGTCTAAAAATACCTGGAGACGAAACCTCCAAATAATAACCAACATCAATTGGATCAGCTTTATCTAAAGTTTCACTAATCTTTTTACTAACTATGGCACAATCGTCAAGCCCTATTCCTTTTTCACTATCTATATAAATTCTAAGATAATCTTCATCGTCTTCATGAGTAAATTCTAAATAGTAAAATTTATAATTTAATTCTAGTACTATAGGCTTTAACAGTCCTATTAATTCTTTAATCAAAGCTGTCTCATCCACTTTAAATCCCTCCTTACTAAATAGTTTTTACAATTTTCATTAATATATTTATCCGATAACTCCCATCTTAAATTAAGTGGGAAAAGCAGAAAAGTAGAGAACCCAAGCTTGCTTGGTGTGAATCACTTTGTGGTTCCATCAGAACTCAAATCTTTAATCTGATCTGATAAGTAGATAGCCCAATCTTTGATTGGTGCTAGTCACTTAGTAGTTTCATCAATCGTTTTCTATTTAGAGTATAAGGTCTGCTACGCAGAGCCTTACTAACGAGTTCTAAGTTTATGCTAACATAAAAACGCAACTACAGTTGCGTTTAACAAACAGAAAGAGCGGGCTTTAACCCACTCTTTTGCAAAATTTACCGGTAAATTTATATCTAATTTCATTTTACCACAACAAATAAATTATTTCAAGGAAAAGTTAATATTAGACATCACCAAAAGAAATAACAATTCTGTATTCTGATCTATTTTGTGGTATGCCTTACATGGTGAAAAGTGATAATTGATTACTCTCAGGAAGACCATGTAAACAACCGTGCTCTGCTAAAGTTATCACAGCACTTTTAGACACCTTAGCTCTAAGCCTTAAATCTTCTTTAGAAATAAATTCTCCTAGTTTTCTTGCCTCGACTATTCCTTTGGCCGCATTTTCTCCAACCCCTGTAAGTGAACTGATTGGTAGTCTAATTGAATCACCTTCAATTAAAAATTTAGTAGCATTAGATTTATATAGATCAACCTTTAAAAAGTGTATACCTCTCTTGTTCATCTCATAGGATATCTCTAAAATTGTAAGTAACCCTTTATCCTTTTGAGTCAGATTATTGCCAAGCTCATATAGTTCTTTCATTTTTCGCTTTATCGCCTCTTCACCTTGAATTATAAGATTTGCATCAAAGTCATCTGCTCTTACAGTAAAATACGTAGTATAATATGCCTTTGGGTAATATACTTTAAAATAAGCTATTCTAACTGCCATCATTACATAAGCAACTGCATGGCCTTTAGGAAACATATATTTTATCTTTTTACAAGAATCAATATACCAATCTGGAACATCCTTTTCCCTCATTGCTGATTCATGTTCTTCTGATAGCCCTTTTCCTTTTCTTACCTTCTCCATAATAGAAAAAGCGGTTTTAGGTTCTAGGTTCATATGCATAAGGTAAATCATTATATCATCCCTTGTTGCTATACAATCTTTCAATGTAGTAAAACCTTCCTTGATGTAATACTGAGCATTATTTATCCAAACATCAGTCCCATGTGATAACCCTGATATTCTTACTAAATCCGCAAAACTTTTAGGTTTAGTATCAAGAAGCATTTGTCTTACAAATTTAGTTCCAAATTCTGGCAATCCATAAGTTCCAACTTCACAATCCAATTCTTCTTTTGTCACCCCAAGTGCCTCAGGTGAATTAAATAAACTCATTACTTTCTTATCACCTAGTGGAATGCTTTTGGGATCAACACCTGTTAAATCT
This sequence comes from uncultured Clostridiaceae bacterium, assembly GCA_963725425.1. Lineage (GTDB taxonomy): Bacteria > Bacillota > Clostridia > Clostridiales > Clostridiaceae > Clostridium_I. The sequence continues at coordinate 207,238 of CAVRYJ010000006.1, read as the reverse complement.
TGAAGCATTCTAAGCACTGTAGGATCATCATGCCCAAGAATATCTAGCTTAAGGAGTCTACCACTTATGGAATGATAATCAAAATGTGTGGTTATTACATCAGATGTGCTATCATCAGCTGGGTGTTGTATAGGCGTAAAATTATATATTTCGTTATCACTTGGCACAACCATAACTCCACCCGGATGCTGCCCTGAAGTTTTCTTTATACCTGTGCACCCAAGAGTAAGCCTTTCTATTTCAGCTTGCGGTACATTTAAATTTCTTTCAGCTAAATATTTTTTCACATAACCATAAGCTGTTTTTTCCGCAACTGTACCTATAGTTCCCGCTTTAAAAACATGCCCCTTACCAAATAGTACTTCTGTATATTTATGAACAACAGATTGATATTCTCCCGAAAAATTAAGATCTATATCAGGTTCTTTATCACCATTGAAACCAAGAAAAGTCTCAAATGGTATGTCATGCCCATCTTTTATATATTTTGAGTTACAAATAGGACAATTTTTATCTGGCAAATCTGCCCCTGAACTTATTGATCCATCAGTAAAAAATTCACTATGCTTACATTTTGGACATACATAATGAGGTGGCAGACCATTTACTTCTGTTATACTTGACATTGTGGCAACAAAAGATGACCCAACTGATCCTCTAGAACCTACTAAATAACCATCCTTTGCAGACTTAGCCACTAGCTTTTGTGCTATAAGGTACAGTACAGCATACCCATTATTAATTATGGAACTAAGTTCCTTATCAAGTCTTTTCTGCACAACCTCAGGAAGAACTTCTCCATATATAGAATGCACTTTTTTCAATGTCATAGCCTTAATGTCATCTTCAGCACCAGGTATCTTTGGCGGGAATGTCTCATCCGGTATGGGCTTTACGTCCCCTATCATATCAGCAATTCTTTGCGAATTTGTAATAACAACCTCTCTAGCTTTTGCATTTCCTAAATATGAAAACTCTTCAAGCATTTCTTCTGTAGTTTTTAAATAAAGAGGAGGTTGATTATCCGCATCATCAAACCCTCGTCCTGACATAAGTATCTTTCTAAATGTCGCATCTGTTGAATCTAGAAAGTGCACATCACCAGTGGCTACAACAGGTTTATCGTATTTTTCTCCAAGTTCACATATTCGCTTATTTAAATCCTTTATTTCCGTAGCATCTTTCACAATACCATTCCTAATCATAAAATTATTATTACCCAAAGGTTGTATCTCTAAGTAGTCATAAAATTTTATCATTTCCTTTAATTCATCATCAGTTTTTCCATTTAATAAAGCCCTAAAAAGTTCTCCAGCCTCACAAGCAGAACCTATAATTAACCCCTCTTTATGACTATTAATTAAACTTCTAGGCATTCTTGGTCTTCTGTAAAAATAGTCCAAATTAGCTTTAGAAATTAATTTATACAAATTTTTAAGTCCAACCATATTTTTAACTAAAATTATTAAATGGTAAGTTGGAAGTTTTTTAATATCCTGCTTTTTTAAAAATTCAGAATTAATATCCTTTAATTTGTAAAGATCATTTTCCTTTAATTTAGTAAAACACCATAACATAATCTCAGAGGTAGCTTTAGCATCGTCTACTGCTCTATGATGATTTTCTAGTGATATATCAAGATGTTTGCATATAGTATTAAGCTTATATCTTTTTAATTCTGGAATTAAAAATTTTGAAAGCAAAACCGTATCCATAACTGGGTTTTTACATTTGAGATTCATATCTCTACAATTCTTTTTTATAAAAGAAACGTCAAAATTAGCATTGTGTGCAACTAAAATATCATCACCTATAAACTCCATAAACTCAGGTAAAACTTTATCTATACTTCTCGCTTCTATTACAGTTTCATTGTTAATACTAGTAAGCTCAATTATTTTATCTGAAATTCTAATACCGGGATTTACAAAGGTTGAAAATGAATCAATTACACTTCCCTCTTTTATTTTAATTGCACCTATCTCAATTATTTTATCATTTTTACTTGAAAGACCAGTGGTTTCAAGGTCAAATACAACAAAAGTATCATTGATGGTTTTTTCTTTAGCATCTACTATAATTGGCTCACCATCATTAACTAAATATGTTTCTACCCCATATAGAACCTTTATATTATTGATTTTTCCAGCCGTCATTGCCTCTGGATAAGCCTGAACTACCCCGTGATCAGTTACGGCTATTGCCTTATGTCCCCAGTCTGCAGCACGCTTAATAAGTTTTGAAACTGATGTCATACCATCCATGGCGCTCATGGTAGTATGTAGATGAAGCTCAACCCTTTTATCAAGAGATGTATCCATTCGTTCTATTTTGTTACACTTTACTATATCCCTACCCATAATCACTACATCTTTAGCAAAGGTGTCATAAGTTGCTTCTCCTCTAACTTTACAATATAGACCTTCTTTAACCTCTTCTAAGAGTTTTTCAGTATCCTTGGGTCTAGGAAAACATTTTACCGTTATTGAACTAGTGTAATCAGTTATGAAAATTGTTAATATTTTTCTTCCAGATTTAGTTTCGATGATGTTGACTTTAAATATGTCACCAATAATTGTTATTACACCTGATGCCTCATCTATTGTACTTATTGGGACAGTTTCATTATTTATGGATTTTCCATAAATTACAGAACTGTTTTTTTCTTTTGGCTCATAATAAGTATTTTTAGCAAATTTATTTTTCTCACCATTTGGCTGAGAAACAGATTGCTTTTCAGTACTAGTATGGTTTAAGTTATCAGAAATAATCCCTTTTATTATAGAATTTTCTACATTTTCTCTTTCTTTAAAGTAATCAACTGATTCTATTTTTTCGTCATACTCCATTTTAATAGTGCATTTCACAGAAAACATATCATCTATTGTATGCTCTAATAGCTTTTCCATTCCCTTACTCCTTAACAAACAAGTTACGAATTTATTGCCACTAATTATATTTATATTATTTCCATCAGATAGAATATTCGACTTAGATAGATAGCTTTTGGCAATAGGTATTGTAGCCGAAATATTTCCTACTACATCTATCCAATGTTTGTTACATATTTTTTCAACAGTTATGTTAGTAACATCCTTATAATAAATTAATTCCACTTTAGCAAGAAAGTTGAATTTTTTTCCAACAGTAATTTTTAAATTATCCAAACAATCTTTATCCAATTCATTTATAGATTTTATAAAAACTTTCAGTATATTGCTTTTTTTAAGAAATTGAACTCTTAAAACTCTTATATTCTCATCCATTAATATGTCATTGGAATTAATATCATTATTAATTAATTGGACTAAGTTTGTACTCAAATTAATATTCCTCCAATGCTGTGCCTTGAATTTTAAATATTGTTTATTTCATCAATAAGCGCTTCAACTAAATCTTCTTCCTTAACTTTTTTTACTATTTCACCTTTTTTAAAAATTAGCCCTTCACCTTTTCCACCAGCAATTCCAATGTCTGCTTCCCTTGCTTCACCAGGCCCATTTACAACACAACCCATAATAGCCACTTTAATATTCTTTTTACAACCAGTAAGTCTCATCTCAACTTCTTTTGCAATATTAATAAGATCAATTTGTGTCCTTCCACAAGTTGGGCAAGAAACAAACTGAATACCATCTGACAAAAGATCAATGGATTTTAATATTTCCCTTCCGACTTTAATTTCATCTTCAGGATCTCCTGTAAGTGAAACTCTAATAGTATCACCAATGCCTTCACACAAAAGTGTACCAATACCAACACTAGACTTTATTGTTCCTCTCCAGACAGTTCCAGCCTCCGTTACTCCTAGATGTAGTGGATAATTTACAAGTTTTGAAATTTTTCTATAACTTTCAATCATCATCATTACATCAGAAGACTTTATAGATATTACTATATTATGAAAATCTGCGTCTTCTAATATTTTTATATGCTCCAAGGCACTTTCAACTAGTGCATCAGCACATACTTTCCCATATTTTTTTAATATATCCTTTTGAAGTGAGCCTGAATTAACACCTATTCTTATAGGAATATTTTTTTCTTTAGCAGCACTCGCTACTGTTCTAACTTTTTCATAACTTCCAATATTACCAGGATTAATTCTAAGAGCTGAAACACCATTTTCTATGGAATTTAATGCTAGCCTATAATCAAAGTGTATATCAGCAACTAGAGGTATATGTATTTGCTTAACGATTTCCTTTATAGCGTTCCCTGCTGCTTCATCTATAACCGCACATCTTACAATATCGCAGCCTATTTCTTCCAATTTTAGAATTTGCTTTACAGTGGAGGCCACATCTCGAGTATCCGTATTTGTCATAGATTGGACAGCAATCTTATTGTTATCCCCTATATATATATTGCCAACTTTTACACTGCTAGTTTTTACTCTCTCCATACTCCGTCCCTCCTAAAAATTAACAGGATATACTATATCTTTAAAGATTACTAACACCATAACTACCATTAGTACAGTAAATCCAATTGTATTTATTATTCCAATTTTATTTTCATTTGCCTTCTTGCCTGATACTATTTCGTACAAACACACAAGAACATAGCTACCATCAAGAGCTGGAAAAGGCACAAGATTCAGTATACCAATTTGAGAACTTAAAAATGCCACTATTGACAAATACGGTACGAGCCCAGCTATAGCCGCTTCTCTGGTTATTTTTATTATTGTAACAGGACCTCCTACATCATTCATAGATGCTTGATGTGTAAATAATAACTTAAAACCAAGAAATGCTTCCCGGATCATAGATATAGTTTGTTTAAATCCATAGCTAATTGATTGTAATATATTAGGTTTAGAAACCACTGCACCTGCTATACCAACCATATATCTTCCAGTAGTTTTTTCTTTCATTGGCGTCATGTTATAGCTTTTGACAACACCATTTTCCTTTACCTCTAGATTTAATTTATTATTTTTGGCAAGACCAATAAACACAGCAAAATCATCCCATGTTAAGATTCTAGAACCATTAACCTTATATATAGTGGCACCCTTTTGTATTCCTGCACTGGCTGCTGGACTGTTTGGTACCAATGAATTTACTATAGGAAGTTCAAACCCAGAAATTGAACCAATAGCAATATATATCATAACGGCTAGCAAAATATTCATAAGGGGACCTGCTATTACTATGCTCAATCTTCTAAATGGTGATTTATTGTTAAAAGCTCTTGGATCTGCACTTTTATCTTCATCACCTAGCATTTTAACATATCCCCCAATTGGAAGTATCCTTATAGAATATTGAGTTTCTTTACCACTAATAGATGCAAGTTTTGGGCCCATCCCTATGGAAAATTCCTCGACTTTTACATCGTTAAGTTTTGCTAATACAAAATGTCCAAGTTCATGTATTATAATTAAAATCCCGAAAGCAATTATTGCAGCTAAAATATACAAGAAACAACCCTCCTATAAATCATATTTATTTTTAACATATTCCCTTACATTTTTATCCCAATTAAGAATCATATCTACATCTATATTTTTTACATATTCAAATTTATCTAGAGATTCTTTAATTATATCTTCAATCTGTAAAAAAGTAATCTTATTTTTCAAAAATAATTCTACAGCAACTTCATTTGAGGCATTTAAAATTGTTGGCAAATTTCCTCCAGCTTTACCCACTTCATATGCCAGCTTTAGACATCCAAAAGTATCTATATCAGGTTTTTCAAAGGTTAATTCCCCTATTGTATAAAAATCTAATGCGTCAATGACTCTTTTCCCTCTTTTAGGGAAATTAAAAGCATACTGTATGGGTAGTCTCATATCTGTACTTGCCATTTGGGAAATTATACTACCATCGCAGTATTCTACCATTGAATGGATTATACTCTCTGGATGAACTATCACTTTAATATTTTCGTAAGGAACATTGAATAGAAAATTAGCTTCAATAACTTCGAGTCCCTTGTTCATTAATGTTGCAGAATCTATAGAATTTTTTTTACCCATACTCCATTTGGGATGATTCAGAGCTTTTTCTGGACTTACACTTATGATTTCTTCTCTTGATTTACCTCTAAAAGGTCCACCTGATGCAGTAAGTAATATTTTTGATACTTCATCATTTTTATTTCCTTGAAGGCATTGAAATATTGCACTATGTTCTGAATCCACAGGAAGTATTTTTACCCCGGCTAGTTTTGCCTCCCTCATAACTATCTCTCCCCCAACTACAAGTGTTTCCTTATTTGCAAGAGCAATATCTTTTTTAGCTCTAATTGCATTAATAGTTGGAATAAGACCTATCATACCAACTACTGAAGTAAGAACAATGTGGACTTCAGTGGCAGTTGCGACTTCATTTAATCCTTCCATTCCATATAGTACTTCTATTCCCATTTTGTTTTCATAGCAGTAGGTTTTTACTTTTTCATATGCACTTTTATCTGTCATTCCCACAATTCTTGGTTTAAATTCGTTTATTATGTCTATCATCTTTAAATAATTTTTATTTGCGCTGGCCGCAATTAATTTAAAATTTTCTTTGTCTTCCCTTAGAATATCTAATGCTTGCATACCTATAGAACCGGTAGCACCTAAAATAGAAATATTTTTCATTATTATCGCTCCTAACTTATGATCTTATAATTTCCTTGGCTATAAGGAGGTATATTGGTCCAACAATTAATCCAATCATTCCAAAAACTTTGCTACCTATATATATTGATATAAGAAATAGTAGTGGATGAATTTGTAAATTCATACTCATATATTTAGTTTCCATTATCTGTCTGTTGAATTGAAGCAAAATATATAAAAATATTAAACCAATTGATATTATGTATTTTTTTATATATATTTTATAAATTACTAGTGGTAAAAATATTAGTAATGTTCCTACATAAGGCAATATATCCAAAATACCACATGATATTCCCAAAAATACAGCACTATCCACTTCCAAAATAACAAATCCACAAATTGTTTCCAGTGTTGTGATCAATACTAATAGAATTTCAATAACTACTATATTTTTTACTTCTTTAGATTTTTTCTTTATTAATCTCAGCTTTTTATCAGATATATAACTTTTGATACGTTTCACTATATCACAATAATCAACTAAAATAAAGTACACGGATATGTTGCCTACAAAATAGGATATAAGAAAATCAGTAGTAAAAAAAGCACCCTTTTGCATGATATTAAAATTCAAAGATTGAAAAATATAATTTTTAAACTTTAGAACGATATCCTCTATTTTTAAATATTGTACCATTGGCAAATGCTTGTCTATTTGTTCTATAGTAACATTACTAAAAAAAGCAGAAATAAAATATTTAATCTTAATTATCAATATGCTACCGCTATATATAATTGCAAAAAACACAATTATATTCACGATTATAATTGTCATTATTGCATTTACCTTATTGTTAAATAAAGAATGCCTATTAAATAATTTGTATATTGGTGCTGATAATAAAAGTAATATTATTATAGCAAAAAATGGAGTGAAATATCTTTTTATAAGTAAATCAGCAACTATGAAAAAAAACAATAATAAAATACATTTAACTAATTTTTTGTACAATATATTTCCTCTTGCAATTACTATTATAGAATATTATATTCAACAAAAATGATCAATAGCAGTAATTTTTCAAGTTAAGATTTAAAAATTACGAAAGATTTTTGGCTGAAGTCTAAAATCAATAATAGAAGATGCTAACTTTCTGTCTACGACTACTACGATTAAGACGCTACGTTACCGTAGCATCTCCAAAATTCCATTTTTTATATTCTTTTATATTGTTTTTATTTTGCCCTAAGGCAAAATCACCTTAACTCTTAACTCTTAACTCTTAACTCTTAACTTTTAACTCTTAACTCTTAACTTTTAACTCTTAACTTTAATTTTTCCCTGTTGTGTTACATATTTAAAATAAAGCTTACATAGTAATAAACTACCACAGAAGAAAATAAAATACTATCAAATCTATCTAATATACCACCATGACCTGGTATTAGATTGCTAAAATCCTTAACTTTAACATGTCGTTTTATTGATGATGCTGCCAAGTCTCCAAACTGAGAAAATATACCACATAATAATCCTATCAAAGCATAATGAAATAAATTTATATGAAGCAAATACATATTAGTTCCATAGGTGTTAATTAATTGTCCAAATATTATACATGATATAGTACTCCCTAACAGTCCACCTATTGAACCTTCCACTGTTTTATTAGGGCTTACATTAGGGCAAAGCTTATGTTTACCTTTACCACCTAAATATCTTCCTGAGTAATATGCAGCTGTATCACACATCCATGAGGCTATAAAAATAATCCAAACAAAAAATTTTCCAATATCTACATTTGTGTTAAGAACAGTTATTTTTTTTAGATTTACTAAAACAATAAAACTAAAAAATACTGCAACATATATAAATCCTAACATAGTTACTGAAATGTCCAGAAAATTATATTTGGTATTTAGCGTTGGTATACAAAACATTATAAATACTGCAAATGTAAATATCAATATCGTATATTTAAAATCCATATTATTGTTAAGAATTATATAATATATAATACACATTATGTACCCAACTATACTTATTGGATTAATTCCTTTAGATTTAATTACTTTGTAAAATTCGTACATTCCTAGAAGAGATAAAATAAAGATTAATACCCTTAAATATGTTCCACCCAATAATAAAAATAATGCTAATGGCGTTAAGATAACTGCGCCAATATATCTTTTATTCATAATCATCACCTCTACTTTACTTTACTTTGCCAAAACGTCTATCTCTATTTTGATAGTCGTATATAGCTTTATATAGATACTCCACTGTAAAGTCAGGCCACATTATATTGCTATACCAAAATTCTGAATATGCACACTGCCATAGAAGAAAATTACTTAGCCTTTGTTCACCACTTGGCCTTATTATTATATCTGGATCAGGCATTCCAGCAGTATATGTATAATCACTAAAATCTTTTTCAGTTAAGTTTTCAACATCTTCTTTTTTCAATCTTCCGTTTTCATAATCTGAAAACACGTTTTTAATTGCATATAAAATTTCTGCTCTTCCACCATAATTTAAAGCAAGGTTTAATACTAATCCAGTATTTTTTTCTGTTTTTAATTTTGACTCTTCTAAAACTTCTATACAAGGCTGAGGCAGTTTAGATATATCACCAATAGTTCTTACTTTTACATTGTTTTTAAAAAGATTATTAAGTTCTTTTCTGAGATATTCAACTAATAATCTCATTATTGTACTAACCTCATCATTAGATCTTTGCCAATTTTCTGTAGAAAATGCATACAAAGTTAAATATTTTACTCCTATATCACTTGCACTCTTGACTATTTTATTGATGTTTTCTACACCAGCCTTGTGTCCCATTGATCTAGGTAGTTTTCTTTTTTCTGCCCAACGTCCATTACCATCCATTATAATTGCTACATGACATGGAATATTCTCAGTATCTAAAACCATTTCATCTGAGTTAAGTTTCGAATTTTTTGAAGTTGTAAATTTCCACATTTAAAACACTCCCATCATTAAATATCCCATTTTTAATGTTTATGCAGTATAACAAAACCTGCGCTAGCGCAGGTTTTGTTATGCTGAGACATCCGAAATAAAAAAAATTATACTTACTTGTTATCTTTTAAAGATACCTTATATAGACATTACTTCCTGTTCTTTTATTTCAAGTATTTTATCTATTTCTTTTATATAATTATCCGTTTTCTTTTGGATATCATCTTCACTTTTTTTTACTTCATCTTCAGAAATATCATTATCTTTTTTTAATAGTTTGATTTTATCATTTGCATCTCTTCTTATGGCTCTCACTGCAACTTTAGCTTCCTCACCATTTTTTTTAACATTTTTCACTAACTTTTTTCTAGTTTCTTCCGTAAGTTCTGGAATAGACAATCTTATAACTATACCATCATTTGAAGGATTTAAACCTAAATCCGATACAAGTATAGCTCTTTCTATATTTTTAATTGAAGTCCTATCATAGGGTTGAATTAATAGAACTCTTGGCTCTGGGCTAGATATATTTGCAAGCTGATTTAACGGAGCTAAGCTACCATAATATTCTGCCTGAATTTTGTCAAGCATAGCAGGATTAGCTTTGCCTGCCTTCATAGTTAAAAGGTCCTTTTTTAAAACAGAAACAGTTTTAGTCATTTTTTCTTCAGCATTACTGATAATATCTTTTATCATAGAAATCCTCCTAAAATTATTTTGATACTAACGTACCTATTTTTTCACCTGAAACAGCTTTTAGTATATTTTCTGGATTATCAAGTCCAAATACTAAAATTGGTATTTCATTGTCCATACAAAGTGAAGTTGCTGTTGAATCCATAACCTGTAAACCTTTTTCAAGTACATCCATATAAGTAAGTTTATCGAATTTAACCGCATCGCTATACTTATGTGGATCCTTATCATAAACTCCATCAACTTTTTTTGCTAGTAATATAACATCTGCTTCTATTTCTGCAGCCCTTAGAGCAGCTGTAGTATCTGTTGAAAAGTATGGATTACCAGTACCTGCACCAAATATAACAACTCTACCTTTTTCTAAATGTCGCATTGCTCTCCTTCTAATAAATGGTTCCGCAATTTGTTTCATTTCTATAGCAGTCTGTACTCTTGTATATACACCAATACTCTCTAATGAATCTTGAAGTGCCATAGCATTTATACAAGTAGCAAGCATACCCATATAATCAGCAGTAGTCCTATCCATTCCTTGACCTTGTCTGCCTCTCCAAATGTTTCCACCACCAACTACAGCACCAACTTCTATGCCCATATCAACTATTTGTTTTATTTGTTCTGCTATTTTTTTTGCAACATCAAAGTCAATACCATATCCATTTTCACCAGCTAATGCTTCACCAGATAATTTTAACATTATTCTCTTATATTTCATAGCTTTCATATTAAACTCTACCTCCAAATAAGTAGTTTTAAAAAAATCATGTTTTATGTAATTATATTACTTTAAAAAAAGAGAACACCCAGTGTTCTCCTTTTTTTACTATTTCCCCTGTTGCATCTGTCTTTTGAACCTCTTCAGCAAAATTTTCCTCTACTTTTTCTATGCCTTCTCCTCTTTCAAATCTAGAGTAAGAAACTATAGTTATTGGTGAGCCTACTTCTTTTGCTTTTTCTTCAAGTAATTTTGAGATAGTTAAATCAGAATTTTTTACCCAAACCTGATCTACAAGACAAACTTCTTTAAGGTATTTTTTTATTCTTCCTTCAACCATTTTCTCAACGATTTTTTCTGGTTTTCCTTCGTTTAATGCCTGAACTCTATAAATCTCTCTTTCTTTATCTAAAGCATCATGATCAACTTTATCTTCGTTTAAGAACAAAGGATTTGCTGCAGTAATTTGCATACAGATATCTTTAGCAAGTTCATTAACTACTGGACCCTGAGCTGCTGAAGCAAGTTCTACAAGAACTCCGATTCTTCCACCACCGTGAATATAGCTTTGGACTACTCCATTCACTGCACTGTATCTTGTAAATCTTCTAACCTTCATATTTTCTCCAAGTTTAGATATTAATCCACTAATAGCTTCAGTAAGCGTAATATTTCCATCTGCTAAATATTTTTCATCCATCAATTCTTCAACAGTGGTAACTTTACTTAAAGCAACCATTTTTGCTATATTATTTGACAAATCACAAAAGATTGATTTGCTGAAACGAAATCCGTTTCACAGTTAACCTCTGCGATTGCTCCTATTTTACCATCTTCACTAACATATGTAGCAACTAAACCTTCTGCTGCTACTCTACTAGCCTTTTTGGCTGCTGCTGCTAACCCTTTTTCTCTTAATATTTCAATTGCCTTTTCAATGTCACCATTTGATTCTGTTAAAGCTTTCTTACAAGCCATCATTGCTGAACCTGTTCTATCTCTTAATTCTTTAACCATACTTGCGGAAATCATAATTATTCCTCCGTTCATTTTCTTAGCTATAGAAAATGAAGAAGTAAACTTCTTCATTTTATTTTTAAAATTATTCTGCTAATTGTTCGCCTTGTCTTCCTTCTATAACAGCATCAGCCATTTTAGCAGTAATTAACCTTACAGCTCTTATAGCATCATCATTACCTGGTATAACATAATCAATTTCATCTGGATCACAGTTAGTATCAACTATAGCTACTACTGGTATTCCCAAAATCTTTGCTTCAGAAATAGCATTTTTTTCTTTTCTTGGATCCACTATAAATAGAGCACCAACTTTATCTTGAACCATATTTCTAATACCACCAAGATTTTTAACTAGTTTTTCTTCTTGATTTTTAAGTTTTATAACTTCTTTTTTAGGAAGGACTTCAAATACTCCATCTTCTTCCATTTTTTGTAATTCTTCAAGTCTATTTATTCTAGTCTTTATTGTTTTAAAGTTTGTTAACATACCACCAAGCCATCTGTTATTAACAAAATGCATTTCCTGATCTTGTTGCCTCTTCTGCAATAGCTTCTTGAGCTTGTTTTTTTGTACCTACAAATAATACATCTTTTCCTTCTTCTGAAACGCTCTTTATAAAATCATAAGCTTCATCAACTTTTTTAACAGTCTTCTGCAAATCAATAATATAAATACCATTTCTTTCTGTGAAAATGTATCGAGCCATCTTAGGGTTCCATCTTCTTGTTTGATGTCCAAAATGAACACCAGCTTCTAATAATTGTTTCATTGATATAACTGACATAATTAATAAACCTCCCTGGTTTCTTCCTCCATCATCTTCATACCTGTAAATCACCTTTCGGCACCAAATTACATGTTGGATAATGTGTGTATTTTTACTTAAACAGTATAACATATTTATATCAAATATTCAAGATGTTTTTATACTATTATTAAAACAAAATAAAGTCACACAATCAATCTATACGGATGAGATGGATTCAAAAATCCATCTCATCCGTAATTCTGTTTATTTAATCTTTTTTAATTCATCCATTAATTTATTATTCAATATTTTTATATGCGTGCCTTTCATTCCTAAAGATCTGGACTCAATTACTCCTGCGCTTTCAAGCTTTCTAAGTGCATTTACAATAACACTTCTTGTTATTCCGACCTTGTCCGCAATTTTAGAAGCTACCAAAAGTCCTTCCTCTCCATCTAATTCATTAAATATGCTTTCAACAGCTTCTAGTTCAGAGTAGGACAATGTTCCTATAGCTAACTGTACTACTGCTTTTTTTCTTGCTTCTTCTTCAATTATATCTTGCTTAGATCTTAATATTTCAAGGCCAACTATAGTTGCACTATACTCGGCAAGAACAATATCATCATCATCAAAGTTTTCATTAAACCTTCCAAGTAGCATGGTTCCAAGTCTTTCTTTAGTTCCAATGATAGGTACTACTGTAGTTATCTTATTGTTTATACCGCATGCAGACGTATCATCAAATACACATTTATCAATGTTTTTTAAATTATCTCTTGTTTGGTGTATACTCATCAGTTTACTGTTGTATTCATCAGGGAACTTCATATTATCTATAACTTTAGTTTTAAGGTTACTACACTCAAAACCAGTGAATAAATTATATCCTAATATTTTTCCCCTCCTACTTATTATATAAACATTACTCTTTAATATTTCGCTCAAAAGATTGCAAATATCATCAAATACTACTGGTTCTGCTCCGAATTTCTGCAATATTTTATTTAACATTCTTGTTTTATTTAATAGAGTGGACATTACAATTCCTCCTAAATCAGTTACTTAATTATTATAGGTTTAAAACAATATATATAGTATTATAAATTTATTAATAATTTATAATATTCCGAATTGTTTTACAATCTAACTTTTATGATAACACACCAATATAGGATTTTCAACCGTATGTTGATTTATTCGACATATTTTTTGTACAATTATTTGCATTTTCAATTTAAACTAATATTACATTAATTATTTATTAAAATAGTGGATGCAATATAGGAGGCTCTTATTGTTCTTTAAATTTCTTATTTTTACATTCCGGATTTGAGCATTCAACGTATTCACCTTTTGTCTTATTGTATTTTTTTACATAGTAGTTTCCACATTTTTCACACTTTTCATTAGTTGGTTCAAACCAACTTACAAAATCACAGTTAGGATAATTACTACACCCGAAGAATTTTTTGCCTTTCTTGCTCTTTCTTACAAGAACATTTCCATCACATTTAGGACATTTAACATCTAATTGTTCTACTATTGGTTTAGTATTTTTACATTCAGGGTATCCTGGACATGCTAAAAAGTCCCCAAATCTGCCATGCTTTATTACCATAAACTTACCGCATTTATCACATTTTATCTCTGTAACTACATCTTCAATAGTAATTTTAGCTACTTCTTTTTCTGCAATGTCGATTGCAGTTTCTAAGGGTTTATAGAATTCATTTACAACACTATTCCAAATAACTTTACCCTCTTCAATATTATCTAATTTATTTTCCATTTCTGCTGTAAATTCTATATCAACAATTTGTTTGAAATATTCACTTACTATATTGTTAACTATGTTCCCCAGCTCTGTTGGATATAATGTTTTCTTTTCTCTTTCAATATATTTTCTTCCTAAAAGGGTAGATATTATTGGTGCATACGTACTAGGTCTTCCAATACCATTTTCTTCAAGCGTTTTTACAAGTGATGCCTCTGAGAACTTTGCTGGTGGTTGTGTGAAATGTTGTTTACCACACACATCATCACTTTGCAGTAAATCCTTCTCATTTAATAAAGGAATTTTAATATCGCTATCTTCTTCATCTAATTTATAATTATAAACTTTCATGAAACCATCAAATTTTGTGAAAGAACCGCTAGCTTTAAATGTGTAAACTCCATTTTTTATTTCTACTGTTATGGTATCCATAATACATGAAGCCATTTGACTTGCCATAAATCTATTCCAGATTAAACTATAAAGTTTATATTGTTCATCTTTCACATTTCCTTTTATTTCTGCAGGGGTAATTTCCATGTGTGAAGGTCTAATTCCTTCATGAGCATCTTGTATATTTTTCTTACTTTTAAATATACGAGGTTTTTCTGGAACATACTCGCTACCATAGGTAGTTGTTATAAATTCCTTTGCTATATCTTTTGCTTCTTCTGAAATTCTTATTGAATCTGTTCTCATATATGTTATTAAACCAATTGTACCATGACCTTTTGCTTCAATACCCTCATAGAGCGCTTGGGCTACGGACATAGTTCTTTTGGTTGAAAAATTCAATCTTTTGTAAGCATCCTGCTGTAATGTACTTGTGGTAAAGGGTGGAAGTGGATTTTTGTTTTTAGTAGATTCCTTTATGCTATTTACTATAAAATCTTCTTTTTTTAGTTCATCAATTACCTTATCCGTTTCTTCTTTATCAGATAGCATTAATTTTTTACCATTTTTCGAAAATAGTTTCACTAAAAATGGTTTTGTTTTTTTGTCTTTGATTAACAAGCATTCCACTGACCAATACTCTTCTTGTTTAAAGTCATTAATTTCTTTTTCACGATCGCAAATTATTTTTAAAGAGACTGACTGCACTCTTCCAGCACTTAACCCCCATTTTACTTTTCTCCAAAGAATTGGACTGATTTTATAACCAACTAATCTATCAAGTACTCTACGGGCTTGTTGAGCATTAACAAGATCTAAATCTACTTTTCTAGGAATCTTAATTGCAGCTTTAATTGCATTTTTTGTTATTTCATTAAAAACAATTCTACATTTTGATCCTTCATCTATCTTTAATGCTTTGGCCAAATGCCATGATATAGCTTCTCCCTCTCTATCATTATCTGTAGCAAGAAATACTTTATCACTTTTTTTGCTTTCTTTCTAAGGTTATCTAATAATTCACCTTTTCCCCTTATAGTTATATATTTAGGTGTATAATTATCATCCACCTCAACTCCTAATGAACTTTTAGGTAAATCTCTTACGTGTCCCATTGATGCTTCTACTATATAATTTTTTCCTAAATATTTTGCAATAGTTTTCGCTTTAGCTGGTGATTCTACAATAACTAAATTTTGTCCCATCTAATCCCCTCCAAAATCTGTCTGTATTATTTAAGCTTTAAACGTAATCATTTACTTTTACGTAATAATTACCATTTAAACACATAATTTCTTTTTTCAACTGCATTTCAAATAATAACTCATAAATTTGTGTTATGTCAACACCAGTTGCTTTTATAATATCATCTATATGCATTGGATTATCTGAAATTACACTATATACTTTTTTTTCTACAACAGATACTTTCCTCTGTTTATTATGTTTTTTATTATAATCTATTCCTAATAATTCAAATATATCTTCACAACTAGTAAGTGGAAAAGCACCATCTTTTATAAGTTTGTTAGTACCTATACTATTTTTAGAAAAAATAGATCCAGGAACTGCCATCACATCTTTTCCTTGCTCTAACGCAAAACTAGCTGTTATTAAAGATCCACTTTTAAACCCTGCTTCAACAACAATTGTAAGACAGCTAAGTGCACTTATAATTCGATTTCTAATTGGGAAGTTGTAACTAAGCGGTTTTGTACCAGGTACAAACTCCGAAATAATGCAACCATTTTTATTCAATATATTTTTAAATAATATGGAGTTTTCTTTGGGATAGATAGTATCTAATCCGCATCCTAAAACTGCACAAGTGTAGCTATTATTATCTATACATGTTGAATGAGCATTAGAATCTATACCTCTTGCAAAACCACTTATTATATTTATACCATAATCACAAAGTTCCTTGGTAATTATTTTTGTAACATTGCTTCCATAACTTGAGCATTCTCGAGAACCAACTATGGATACATTTCTAAAATCATTTAAACTTGTTATATTTCCCTTGTAAAAAAGTGCATAGGGCGAATCATCATATTTTCTAAGTACACTAGGGTATTCTTTATCAAAATATGTAACTAAACTTATATTGTTTTTTATTATATCATTTTTCAAAGAATTTATTTTTCTGCTATCTAATGTGAAGTTATTTTCTTTGTTATATTCATTTACAGTATAGTACCATATTTCTTTAGTGCTTTTAAATCTTTTTATCAAATTATTTTTAATTTTATTATTAGCTTTTAACAAAACAAACCATAAATCATATTCATTCATGTATTAAATTCTCCTTGTATCGATTTAAATTTCACTTTATCTTTACTTGGAATTATATACAGATGATTTATTTTTTATACAAAGTTTTATTTAGAAATAATTATTAAGGCACAATCAAGAAAATATACTAGCATACTGGCTTATTATTTTTTGATGATGCCTAATTTAGAAAGATTATTTGAGTTGATAATATTAGAAAAGAATTTGAAAGTTACTCCTATGGGAAATGCCTAGGAATAAGTAATAGACTATTATTACATTTGGGTGCTACTAAATTCACGTCATAAATGCATTTTTAATAAATTTAATGTTATAATCATTATTTTTAGTATTTAATAGTACTTCAACTACATCAAATCTAAAATTTAAATTGTAGCAATTTTTCTGATATATATATAATTCTGCAGTTTTTTGAATTTTATATTGTTTCCTCCTGTCTACTGCCTCTGCTGGAAACCCAAACTTTGTTTCATACCTTGTTTTAACTTCAATAAAGCAAAGATAGTCTATATTAGACGCTATTATATCTATTTCTCCTGATTTGCACCTAAAATTTCTTTTCACAATAAGATAATTGTTATCAACCAAATATTTTGCAGCAATATTTTCACCATAATTTCCAATATCTTTATTTAAACGCTTCATTTTTTCTCCTTACAAAATTTAAAGCATAATTTAAATATTGACATGTTTAAGGTAATATATCCATGTTGTAACAGATATTATAATATATTTTTCAGGAAACTCATTCTATGTATAGAACAAGGTCCAAATTTTTTTATAGCCTCAATATGCTCTTTACTTCCATAGCCACTATTATTCTCGAAATGGTAGTATGGGTACTCTTCAGCATATTTTTTCATTAAATTGTCTCTATAAACTTTTGCAACTATAGATGCACATGCTATACTAGCGCTTTTTGAATCGCCCTTTATAACAAAGGTATTTTTTATTCCAATATTCTTTATTGCATATCCATCCGAAACTACAAAATCAGGTTTAACTCTAAGATTTAGAGCGGCATTTTTTAATACTGCCTGGTTACAAGCCCCAATTCCAATCCTGTCAATTTCATCTTTTTCTATAAGTTCTATGCTATAACATGTAGCCTTTTTAATTATAATTTTAGAAAGTTCATCTCTTTTTTTTGCAGTTAATTTCTTAGAATCGTTTATTCCAAGTATTAAATTCTCATCCAAAACATTTAGATCTAATATTACTGAAGCTGCCACAATGGGACCTGCCAGTGGTCCCCTGCCAACTTCATCAGTCCCAGCCAAATAGCCATTAATATTAAAATTTCTATCAAAGTCATACAACTTTCGTACTCTAATTAACTCCTTTGATTTTTTATCTAAATAAGTAATTAATCTTCTAGAAAGATTCTGAACATTTTTTCTACCATCAGTACTAAGCACAGGGATAATTTTGTGGTAATTTTCTTGAGAAATACTATTAACATACTCTTTTATTGATGAAAAACTCATTTTTGAAATATCCATAATTACTCAGTAGGGCGCTCTAAAGAAATCTGCCCTAACTTGCCCCCTCTGAACTCGTCAAGTAGCATCACCGATACTCTATTATAGTCTATATTACCTTTTGACATTACGGCGCCTCTTTTTCTAGCTATCATTTCAATATTAGCTAGAGCATCTTCTTCAATGGCATCTAATTTATATCTTTTCATTAAGTTATCCGGATTATATTTTTGAAGTTTTTCTATTAGTTTTATGGCAAGTTCCTCTATATCCATTATTTCGTCTTTTATAGCACCAGTAAATGCTAAGTTAAGGCCTACAGTTTTTTCTTCAAATTTAGGCCAGAGAACTCCCGGAGTATCCATAAGCTCAATACCAATTTTAGTTTTAATCCATTGTTTGCTTTTTGTTACACCAGGTCTATCACCAATTCTAGCAATTTTAGTCCCAGCCATTTTATTTATGAAAGAAGATTTCCCAACGTTAGGTATTCCAACAACCATTACTCTTGTTATTACATTAGTAACACCTTTTGATCTCATTCTATCCATTTTTTCTTTTAATAACTTATCAATTTCTCCTTTTATACTATTAAGTCCAAGTCCATTCATAGAATTAACAGCTATAGCTCTTACATTATCCTTAGATAAAAAATCAGCCCAAGCCTTTGTTATCTTTCCTTCACTTAAGTCGCATTTGTTTAAGAGTATTATTCTTGGCTTATTTTTACATATATCAATAATTTGTGGATTTGCGCTAGATCTTACTATTCTTGAATCTCTTATTTCTATAACAGCATCAACTAGCTTTAAACTTTCTTGTATTTCTCTTCTAGTTTTAGCCATATGACCGGGAAACCAGTTTATTGATTCTATCATATATATCTACCTTTCTAAATGTATTTTTATATAATAAAAAAAGGGACCTCACAGCCCCATCTTTTACTTTAATTCTTTAACCTTTGCTGATTTACCAACTCTATCTCTTAAGTAGAACAATTTGGCTCTTCTTACTTTACCTCTTCGTACTACTTTAATACCAGCTAATATTGGAGCGTTGATAGGAAAAGTCCTTTCAACACCAACACCATAAGCAACTCTTCTCATAGTAAAGGTCTCTCTTAATCCACCATTTTGTTTTTTTATAACTGTTCCTTCAAAGGCTTGAAGTCTTTCCTTTTCGCCCTCTTTGATTCTTACATCAACTTTAATAGTATCTCCTACATGAAACTCTGGTAAATCATTTCTGATTTGTTCTGCTTCTATTGCTCTTATAACATCTAACATTGTGCATTCCCTCCTTATATATTTAATTGACGTTCATAACTACTGACTGCAATCAGAGGACCGCCCGTACTAGCACAACTTACATAATAACATATGCAAGTGTTATTTTCAACAAAATAATTATTCATGATTGTTTAAACGTAAAAATCTTTTGTCTTCTTTAGACAATTCAATTTTTTGAACATATCAGGTCTTATATTTTTAGTAAGAATAAGAGATTGCTCTCTTCTCCATTTCCTTATATTCTCATGATGCCCTGAAAGCAAGACTTCAGGTACACTTTTTCCTCTAAAACATTCAGGTCTAGTGTATTGAGGATACTCTAATGTACCATGATAGAATGATTCTTCTTCATAGCTTTCCGCTTCAGCTAGTACTCCAGGAATTAATCTTGAGACACTATCAACAATAGGTATACATGCCATTTCCCCACCAGTAAGCACAAAGTCTCCTAATGATACTTCAAGATCTATATACTCATAAACCCGTTCATCAATCCCCTCATAGTGACCACATACAAATATCAGATTTTTTTCTTTAGATAATTCTTTAGCCATTTTCTGATCAAATTTTTTACCACGTGGTCCTAAAAAAATTACTGGTCCAGGGTTTATTTTTTTAACATAACTTATTGCCTCAAATAATGGTTCTACAGTCATAAGCATTCCTTGCCCACCACCATAAGTATAATCGTCAGTCTTGTTGTGCTTATTTTTGCTGTGTTCCCTAATATTATGTGTATTTATACTTAATATTTTATTACGTCTTGCTCTTCCGATAATGCTATATTCAAGTATATCAAACATTTCAGGAAACAAGGTTAATATATCTATGTTTAGTTCCATACATCTACCGGTTTTATTGTAATTAATTTGTTTTCCATATCCATTTTTACTATAACAGATTTTAGTGCTGGAACAAGAAGTTCTTCTTTTCCTTTTACCCAATATACTTCATTGCTTCCTGTAAATATTACGTCAAATACATTTCCTATTTCTTTATTGTTCTCATCTATTACTTTAGAACCAATAATATCTGCAACAAAATATCTTCCATTTTCTAGCTTCACTGCATTATCTCTCTTAATTTCAATGTATTTATCTCTGAACTTATAAGCCTCTTCTGGTGTTTCAATACCTTCTATTTTTAAAATAATCTTATCTGGTTGAAGTTTACACCAGGATACTTTTCTTTCAATTCCATCTATATAAATTATATCTAGTTTTCTAAATCGTCTTGTATCATCCGTTAAAGGATAAACTTTAACTTCCCCTTTAATTCCATGTGTATTTATAATCTGACCAACTGCAAGAAATTCTCTCATATTATTTCACCTCGTTATAAAATAAAGAGCTAGGCTAGCCTAACTCTTATATAATCTCTACAACAACTCTTTTATTTTCTTTAACAGCTGCTGCCTTAACAACAGTTCTAATAGCCTTAGCTATCCTTCCCTGTTTACCAATAACTTTGCCCATATCCTCTGATGCAACCCTTAATTCAAGAATTATAGAAGCCTCACCAGGAATTTCATTTACTTTTACCATCTCTGGGTTATCAACTAACGCCTTTACAATTGTCTCCAATAGTTGTTTTATGATAAACACCCCCAGTAATTATTTAACCATTCCACTTTTAAGGAAAAGCTTTTTAACTGTATCTGTTGGTTGAGCACCATTTTTCATCCATTTCTCTGCTTTTTCAGTATCAACTTTTACTGTTAAAGGATTTGTAAGTGGATTGTAATAACCAATTTCTTCGATAAATCTTCCGTCTCTTGGACTTCTTGAATCTGCAACAACGATTCTATAAAATGGGGCTTTCTTAGCACCCATTCTTTTTAGTCTTATCTTAACTGCCATGTAAATCACCTCCTTCAAAGGATATTATATTTCAAAATTAAAATGGAAATTTGCCCATCATGCCTTTTTTAGACATATTTTTCATGTTTTTCATCTGTTTCTTCATCATATCCATCATTTTAATAAGTTTGTTAATATCTTGTATTGAAGTACCAGAACCCAAAGCAATTCTCTTTTTCCTAGAAGAAGAAGCAGTTATAAGCTGAGGATTTCTTCGTTCTTTTAACGTCATAGAATAAATCATAGATTCAGTTTTTTTACTTTCCTTCTCAACTTGACCTAAATCTGCGCCTTCAAGCATTTTATTGTTCATACCTGGAACCATCTCTAAAAGCTTCCCGATTGGTCCTAGCTTTTTCATTTGTTTCATCATGTTTAAATAATCTTCAAAATTCATGCCTTGACTCATCATTTTTTCGCCGAGTTCTTTTGCTTCATCTTCATTGATTGCGCCTTGAGCTTTCTCAATTAAACTTAAAACATCGCCCATACCAAGAATTCTTGATGCCATTCTATCTGGATGAAAAACTTCAAGTTCATTCATCTTTTCACCCATACCGGCAAATTTTATTGATTTTCCAGTCATTGCCCTTATTGAAAGTGCAGCACCACCTCTTGTATCACCATCAAGTTTGGTAAGTATAACACCGGTTATATCAAGTGCGGCATTAAAGGTTTCTGCCACATTTACAGCATCCTGTCCCGTCATGGAGTCAACCACTAACAAAATTTCATTTGGATTTAACTCTTCCTTTATGTTTTTAAGTTCACCCATAAGTTCTTCATCTATGTGAAGTCTTCCTGCAGTATCGATTATAACTACATTACAATCATTATTCTTAGCATATTCAACAGCAGCTTTTGAAATATCTACTGGATTTACCTTGTCACCCATTGAAAATACAGGTACATCTATAGACTTACCTACAACTGTCAATTGCTTTATAGCTGCTGGTCTGTAAACATCACAGGCTACAAGTAGTGGTTTTTTGTTTTTCTTTTTAAGTGCTAAAGCAAGTTTTCCACACATTGTTGTCTTACCGGCACCTTGAAGTCCAGCAAGCATTATAACAGTAGTGCCAGTATCACTATAATTCAACTTACTTTCAGAAGTACCCATTAATTCTGTAAGCTGTTCATTAACTATCTTTACAACCATCTGCCCTGGAGTTAAGCTTTTCATAACTCCTTCACCAAGACATTTTTCACTTGTCTTTTTAATAAAATCCTTAACTATTTTGAAATTTACATCTGCCTCCAAAAGGGCTCTTTTTACTTCCCTCATAGCATCTTTTATGTCATTTTCCGAGAGTTTCCCTTTGCCTCTAAGCTTTTTTAAAGTTTCTTGAAGCTTAGATGTTAATCCTTCAAAAGCCATGACAAACCTCCTATACAACTAAGTAATATTAGATTTTTTCTATATCTTCCATTACATTGTCTATAATATTTAATTCCCGTTGTGAGGATATTCCTTTTTTTAAATCCATTAGTTTATCTTTAATACTTATTTTAATTTTTAAAGTAAAGCTTTCTTTATCCATTAATTTAAGTTTACTATCATATTGCAATAATGTTTTTTGACATTTATTTATTATATCATAAGTTGCCTGCCTACTTATATTATGAATTTCTGATATTTCAGCTAAGGATAAGTCCTCATTAAAATATAGGTTCATAGTATTTTGCTGCTTGTCAGTTAATAATTTACCATATAAATCTAAAAGTAAAGAAATTTGAACTCTATTATCCACTTCCATCACCAACTCACAAACCTATAATATCAAAAAAGATAAAGGTGTCAAGTACTTTTACTTAACACCTTTATTTTATATATGTAAAAAAGCAAAATGCAACGTATATTTTCTAAAACAATGCTTCTACAAATTCATGGGCATCGAATTCTTGAAGATCATCGATTTGCTCTCCAACACCAATAAGTTCTACAGGTATATTTAGTAAATGCTTTATGGAAATAACAACTCCACCTTTAGCTGTACCATCTAATTTAGTGAGTATAATTCCATCTACTTTGCATACTTCCATAAACTGTTTTGCTTGGATAACTGCATTTTGACCAGTAGTTGCATCTAAAACTAAAAAAGTTTTTCTAGAGGATTCAGAGAACTCCCTATTAATTACCCTATTAATTTTTTCTAATTCATTCATTAGATTCTTTTTATTATGAAGTCTTCCTGCTGTATCACAAATAAGCACATCGGCTTTTCTTGCTTTAGAAGCTTGAATAGCATCGAATACTACTGCAGCTGGATCTGATCCTTCTTGGTGTTTTATAAGCTTAACCCCAGCCCTATTGGTCCAAACTTCTAATTGATCTATAGCCGCGGCTCTAAAGGTATCTGCAGCAGCTATAATAACATTGTAGTCTTCGCTTTTTAATTTTGCAGCAATTTTACCTATAGATGTGGTTTTTCCAACCCCATTCACCCCAATAACCAATATAGTTTCAGGAATAGACGAAGGTGTTACTGTACCTTTATAGTCACCTAAAATATCTATAATCACCTTTTTTAAACAGTCCATTACCTCACCTGGGTCTTTAACTTTTTCTTCTCTTATTTTAACTCTTAGTTCATCGATTATGTAGATGGATGTTTCAACTCCAATGTCAGCTGTAATAAGTATTTCCTCTAATTCTTCATACATGTCCTCATCAATTGATACGGTACCATTTAGAATTTCTGTGATCCTGTCTGTAAAATTAGTTTTTGTTTTTGAAAGACCAGTTTTTAATTTGTCAAAAAACCACCAAACATATTTTTCCCCCTAGCATATAATTATTAAACTACTTCACTTGTTAAATCTACAGATACAATTTTTGATATACCTTTTTCTTCCATTGTTACTCCATATAGAACGTCACTTGCTTCCATTGTTCCCTTTCTATGAGTTATTACTATGAATTGTATATTTTCTGAAAACTTTTTAAGAAATTCTGCATATCTAGTTACATTAGCATCATCAAGTGCTGCCTCTATTTCGTCTAATATGCAAAATGGCGTAGGTTTCATCTTTAATATTGCAAATAGTAATGCAATAGCAGAAAGTCCCTTCTCTCCACCTGACATAAGGCTTATGTTTTGCAATTTTTTCCCTGGTGGTTCTACATTGATTTCTATGTTAGCAGATAGCACGTCATCTCCTGAAAGTATTAAATCAGCATATCCACCTTTAAAAAGTTCTCTAAAAGTTTGGTTAAAATTTTCCCTTATCTTTTCAAAATTAGTAGTGAACACTCTTCTCATTTCTATAGTCATATCATTTATCACACTAATGATTTCTTCCTTGGAATTTACTAAATCGTCCCTTTGACTACTCATAAATTCATACTTTTCACTTACCTCTTTATATTCCTCTACTGCGGATACATTTACATTACCTAATCCTGAAATATCTCTTTTACAATCTTCAATTATACTCTTTATTATAGCTGAATCAATAACTTTATTCTTATAATCTAGTGCTTCTGCAAGGGTTAGTTTGTATTCCATGTTAAGCTTATCAATTAATACTTCATTTTCTGTCTCAATTTTAGTTAAACTTAGCTCTTGCCTATGTTTTTCTTCCTCTTTACTATTAACAATTAGGCTAAGTTCCTCAAGTTTGTCATTTGTAGCTAAATGTTTATTTTTAAGTTCAATTTTTTCAATGTCACTGCTTTCAAATATTTTATCCATACTGCCCAAAATTTGCTTAATTTCATTTATTTTATTTGCATTTAAATTTATCTTTTCTATATAACTATTTGTATTATTTTTTTCAGTTTCAATTTCTATGGTTAACTGATTAGTTTTATTACTTATATCTTCTAGCTCCTTAGAAATTCTTCCCACATCTCTAATTTTGCCTGTTAATATCTCATCAAATTTTGCTTTTTCAATTTTCGCTGAAGTTAATTTAGTATTTAAGTCAACCATACTGCTATCATTGTCACTCAAATTTTTATCTAGCTGCTCAATATGATTGGATAATTTCACTTCTTTTTCAGTTAATTCTTCTATTTTTTTTTCTTCTTCAGTCAAATTCTTTGATGCTTCATTGAATTTGTTGTTAATAACAGAGATTTCATTCATTGATACTTTATAATTATTGCTAAGTTTTACACTTTCTGATTTGATTGCAACAATTTTACCTTCAATTTTAGTTATTTCAATATTTTCTGAATGGACTGAATCCACTAAGTTTAAATTTTTGCCATCAATAGTCTTTAACTTTGACATGTATTGTCTATTTGCAATCATAAGCTTATCTATCTCAATTTCTAATCCTTGAATTTTGCTTTTCAGCTCACCAATCTCTCTTTTCCTTCCTATTATGTTCAAATTTTTACTGTATACACTTCCTCCACTCAAAGCGCCTCCAGCATTAACAACATCTGCCCCTGTTGTTACAATTTTAAAACTAAAATTAGATTGCCTTGCAATTACAAGAGCACTATCCATATCTTTTGCAATAACCGTTCTTCCCAGAATATGTTCTATTGCAGATGTAAAATGCTTATCATAGGATAAAAGTTCGCTGGCTATTCCAATGAAACCAGGTGTATTAATTATATTACTATTCAGTCCAAGCTTTCTATTTTTCAAAATATTTAATGGCAAAAAAGTAGCTCTACCTAATTTTTTTTGTTTTAAAAAACTTATAAGTTTTTTCGCTAAAATTTCATCCTCAGTAATTATATTTGAAATAGCTCCCCCAAGAGCTGTTTCTATGGCAAGCTCTAGTCCTTGATTTACACTTATTATTTCCCCTAACACGTGACAATTTCCCTCAGCGCTGGCTATTTGCCCATTTTTTATGTTAATCATTAGGTTTTTAACAGATTTATTGTATCCCTCGTATTGAGCATCTAAATTTACTAGCATATTTCTATTGGCCTCAAACTTATTTAGCTCAGCATTTTTAATTTTTAGATGTTCCCCATTAGTACTAAAAGTTTTATTAATTTTAATAATTTCTCTTTTATTTTCCATAATGCTACTTTGGTATGTATTAATTTTTTCTTTTATGCTATCTATGTCTTTTTCCAAAGCAATTTTTGTATTTTCGTTTATTTTAATGGCATTTAAATAACTATCACATGCTTCTTTAATTTGTGTAATATTTAATTCATGATTTTCAATATCTTTTTTAACAAGAATTATAAAATTTTTAGCATCTGAGATTGCACCTAATGCATCAAATTGATCATTTTTATAATTATTTATAAATGACTGATTTTTTGCTTTTTCAGTTTCTGAAATATTTATACTACTAACAATATCGTCAATATATTCATTGATTTCTTTTAATTTCCACTCTAACTTTTCAAGCTTAAGTACATTGTCTTGCTTGTCCTGTGAAAATCTAATTCGTTTTTCATTAATTTCTTCCAGTTCTCTCTTAGCCTTAGCAATTAATCTAGCGGAATTTTGTATTTTTTCTTTCATTAACCCATTATCAGCTGTAATATTCTGATGCTGAGATTTGTTTTCATAGTATTTTTTCTTCTGTTCTTCATAGTGTTTTTCTAGCTTGTTTAAGGATTCATTAAAACTCTTTAGATTTTCAACATCTTTATCCTTTTGATTAAGAAGTCCATCTATTTCAATATTTAAATTTTCGATAACCTTCAAAATGCTATTAATTTTTATTTTATAGTTTTCAGATGAGTTAACAATAAGAGTTATTTCATTTTCTTTTAGTTTGGAAGAGAGTTCTATAAATAATTTTGCCTTTTCACTTTCATTTTTTAAGGGTTCAAGACGATCTTCATAAGTACCTATGATATCATTTATTCTAGTAAGATTTTCATCAGTATTTTGTAATTTTTTTTCTGCATCTTCTTTTCTTGTCTTGAATTTAACTATTCCCGCTGCTTCTTCTAAAAGTCCTCTTCTTTCTTCTGGTTTACCACTAAGCACAGCCTCAATTTTACCTTGACCGATAATTGAGTAACCTTCTTTACCTATACCGGTATCCATGAACATTTCTTGTACATCCTTCAATCTGCATCTAGTATTGTTAATATAATATTCACTTTCCCCTGAACGATATAGTCTTCTTCCTATGGTTACATCATTATAATCCACTGGGATAGAACCATCATAATTGTCCAATGTAAGCATTACTTGGGCAAGTCCAACTGGCTTTCTAAATTGAGTACCTGCAAAAATAATGTCTTCCATTTTACCGCCTCTAAGGCTTTTTACGCTTTGCTCACCAAGCACCCATTTTACAGCATCAGAAATATTACTTTTACCACTTCCATTAGGACCTACCACAGCCGTAATTCCCTTTTTAAAATCCAATTTTGTTTTATCTGCAAAAGATTTAAATCCTCTGATTTCTATTGCCTTTAAAAACATAAGAACACTCTCCCACTTATATATTCGCTAGCATCTGTAATACTCTCACCTATGCAAGTAGTGAGATAATTCTAGATTAATTTAAATGTTTATAAACTGCATAATCGTAGTCATAATAAATATGAATGATATAATAATTATAACAATTCTCAAGAATTTTTTTCTACTATCATTTTTCATCTTACCCTCCTGAATCGTTTCTTAAATAATTCTATTTTTCTTATTTATTTCTTCTTTTGTACCTTGATTGTAAATACTTTTGCAATGACAAAAATTTTCTATCATTATCTAAATTAATTACTAAATGACCTCGATCAATGGAATTGTTCTGGACAACCTTAAAATCACATTTTTTATAATTGTCTTTCAATTTATTAAAAAAGTATTTTTTATTAGCATACAACTTTGATATTTCTTTGCTATTAATTTCTAGTACAACATGTCCTTTATAATCACTTGGTATATTTTCACCCACAATATCCCTATACATACTTCCCATAACTAGTTCATTAAAAGCTGGATGAAAAGGACCTGCAACCAATTCTTTCCCTATATTTATTTCCTCTGTAGGTTGAAGTCCTACTCGTATAACCTTTATATTCTCAGCTTGAAGTCTTCCCACCAATTCTTTACTAATATTTACTGCCTTATCTAAGCTATAAGGCTTATACATGCCCTTTAGATACATTTGCTCCATAGGAGTATTTTTTATCACCAGTGAAGGATAGATTCGGCATATATCAGGTCTAATCTCAATAACCTTATTAACAGTGATTATATCCTTTTTATAGTCATCTCCTGGAAGACCAGGCATGATTTGATGCCCCAGGATAAATCCATATTGTTTTATCTTTTCTGACGCATCATAGACATCTTGCACTGTGTGCCCCCTGCCTGACATAATTAACACATGACTGCTTAATGATTGAACACCAAGTTCTATTATGTCTACACCAAACTTCTTTAAATTGTTCAATATATTATCATCTATATAATCTGGTCTTGTAGACAATCTTATAAATTTGATTTTACCTAAATTCTTATATTCTTTAGCAACGGTAAGCAATTCATTTTGCTTTTTTATATCTATAGCAGTAAAAGTTCCTCCGAAAAATGAAACTTCGATTGTAGCCCTCGTATTTCCTATAGTTTTTAAATAATTATCTACTGTTTTTTTTACAAAATCACCATCCACTTTATTTTCACTGCCAGTGATGGCATTTTGATTACAAAATACACAATTGTGTGGACAGCCTTCGTGAGGTACAAATATTGGTATAATATAATGTTCTTTACTCATAAATATCATCCATTTTCATAAGTGAAGTTTGAGCTGCATCCTGTTCTGCCTCTTTTTTACTATATCCACTACCAGTTCCATGAGTCTCTCCATGATAAATCACTGAAATATAAAATTTTCTTCTGTGAGGTGGTCCTTCAAATTTAATTAGATTATACTGTATATCAACTTCTCCTTTTTTCTGGAGAACCTCTTGGAGTTTAGTTTTATAATCCAAAATAATTTGATCCTTCATTGCACTTTCTATTATTCTACTGAAATTTTTCAGTATGAAATTTTTCGAAGTGTTAATTCCTTTATCAAGATATATTGCAGCTATAATTGCTTCAACGCAATCTGACAATATGGAAATTCTAGTTCTTCCTCCTGTAATCTCTTCACCATTGCTCATTAAAATATAATTACCAAGGTCCCACCCTTTTGCCACTTTAAACAATGAATTTTCGCACACTATAAGGGATCTTTTTTTGAAAGTTCTCCTTCTGACTTATCCTTATAATTTAAAAATAAATATTCTGAAATAACAATTTGTAGAACTGCATCGCCCAAAAATTCTAATCTTTCATTGTATTTTACATTTTTCTTTTGATTTGCATATGAACTATGGGTAATAGCTGTTATAAGCAGTTGGTTATTTTCAAAATTTACTGTTAGTTTCTTTTGTAATTCATTTAAACAATCATTGTTCATAGTTTGCTGTGCATCTCCTTAAAAGCTTATTTTTCAACTTGCATATGGTACAAATTCAGAAATAAACTTTTTATAATTTTTCTCAAATACAAAGTCCCGTATAAACGGGACTTATTGTTATTCTTCTGTATGAGCCTTTATGTAATTTACTACATCTCCTACAGTTGCTACTTTTTCAGCATCTTCATCCGGAAATTCTATATCGAATTCCTCTTCTAAAGCCATTATTAGTTCCACTATATCAAGTGAATCAGCACCTAAATCGTCAACGAATGAGGATTCCATTGCTATTTCACTAGCATCTAAACCTAGCTGTTCTGCAATTATGCCTTTGATTTTATCAAACATGTAAATTCACCTCCTAAACTCTATATTGATAATATTACATATAAACTCTATCGTCAATATTAATATTATATTTTTTGTTATTATATTAATATGCAACGACGTTATTTATCATTTTCACACTGGTTTAAATAAAAATTGAAATTAACTATTCTATATTATCTGATAACTTGATTAATTCATTTACTTTTAAAAGTTCAGAAGAAATTTTATCAATAATTTTAGAATCATAACAATCAATTGCTTGCTTTATAGCATTTTTAAAAGCCTTTGCATTTGAACTGCCATGTGCTTTAATAACTATTCCCTTTGTTCCTAAAAAAGCAGAACCACCTATTTCTGTATAATCAAATCTTTTAACGAGACCTCTCAAAGTTGGTTTTAAAAGTATCCCTGCAATTTTTCCTCTTGTAGAAGACATTATCTCATTTTTCAGCATACTAAAAATATTTGTAGCCACACCCTCATACATTTTTAATATAGTGTTTCCAACAAATCCATCACACACAAGTATGTTTACGTCTCCATCAGAAACAGTCCTAGCTTCAACATTTCCTACAAAATTAAAATCAGATTCTTTAAGTAATTTATATGCTTTTTTAGTTAAATCATTACCTTTTTCTTCTTCTTCTCCAATATTTACCACACCAATACTTGGATTTTTTACTCCTAAAATGTTTTCAAAATAAATTTTACCCATAAGTGCAAACTGTAGTAGGTATTGTGGTTTACAATCTACATTTGCTCCCGCATCTACAATCATGAATGATGAATTTTTACCTGGCATTATAGGAGCTAAAGCTACTCTTTCTATACCCTTAATTCTTCCTACTATTAAAGTTGCACCTACCATAAGTGCACCAGTGCTTCCTGCAGAAATTATACCCTGGGCCTTATTATCTTTAACCAGTCCCAAAGCTTTACTAAGGCTTGATTCCTTTTTCCTTTTAATTGCCGTTGGATGTTCACTATTTTCTATTACTTCTGTGGCATTTTCAATTTGTATTTTACTCTTATCATAACTGTATTTTTCAAGTTCAGTTTTTATAAGTTCCTCTGGTCCTGTAATTATTATGTCCACATTAAAGTCATTAACGGCCTCAGTGCAGGCCTCTACTACAGCACTTGGAGCATTATCTCCACCCATTCCATCTACTGCAATAATCATTTTATCACACCCTTTCAATAAAGTGAAACTTATACTGAGATATGCCATTGATAACACCACATCTCAGCGCTAGTTAAACTAATCCAGTGTGTAGTAGCAATTCTGAGGCGATTCCACTAATTGAAGCGTGAGTCTTACAACTACTGTCCTTGGATAAAACCATTTTACATTAATAAATAAGAACAGTAAACAATTATTAACAATTTGTAAAAAAGAAGAAAGTCTTAAGACTTTCTTCTTTTTTATTTTGCTGCTATAGCAATTACTTCTTTACCTTTGTAATACCCACAGATTTTGCAAACTCTGTGTGAAAGTTTCATCTCGTGACAATTTGGACACTCAACCATTCCTGGTAAGCTTAATTTGAAAGTTTGTGCTCTTCTTGAATCTCTTCTACCCTTTGAAAACTTTCTTGCTGGATTTCCCACAATAACACCTCCTTAGTTGTTTGAAAACAGGCTCTTAAGCTTAGCAAATCGAGGATCATAATTTGAATTTTCACAGTCACAACTGTTAAGATTCAAATTTTCACCACAAACAGTGCATAAGCCTTTACAATCATCTTTACACAACCTTTGAATAGGAAGTGACATCACCACATTGTTTTCAACAATTTTTGTTAGATTAATCTTATCATTATTTATAAGAATGAGGTCATCATCCTTACTATCAGGGTTATTAGTTAGCTTTTCATGAAATTCAATATCTAAATCATAGTTAAAGTTCTGAAGACATCTAGAACATGAAAGCACTATCTTACCTGTAATAACGCCATCAAGAGATATTGTTTCCTCAATCTTACTTATGATTCCTTCAACCTTTATTGGCTCCATTATATCAATAGTTTCATAACTATCAATAATATTTTTAGAATCCAACAAAACATTAATTTCCTTTTTGATATGTTTTTACGTATTAAATCAGAAATATTTATAACCATAATTAAAAGCTCCGAAAATTTTCCTCATACGAACAAAGTTCGCACATTATGCTAAAAGCGCATAGCTCGAGCCAGAGCCTACTATTCCCTCCTCAACATAGATCTACTTACTAATTAATTCCTGTATGAAAATAACACACTAATTATATAAACTCACAGCTAAATTGTCAAGTTTAATTTAATGCACTTACAATATTATTAGTATCACGTGCAATCATAAGTTCTTCATCTGTTGGAATTACTAGAACTTTTATCTTAGAATCCGTTGCACTTATATCTGCCGCTATACCCACCGCATTATTGTTCTTTTCCTGATCTATTTTTATTCCTAAGTAATCCATATCTTGACAAATCCCATTTCTATTTTCAAATGAATTTTCGCCTATACCTCCTGTGAAAACAATAGCATCAAGTCCATTCATAGATGCAATATAAGAACCAATATATTGTTTTATTCTGTAATGGAACACATTAAGTGCGAGCATTGCCCTTTTGTCTTTTTCATAAAATCCTGCTTTTTTAACATCTCTCATATCGCTACTCTTGCCATACAGTCCATAAATTCCAGATTTTTTATTTAATAATGTGTCAACTTCATCAGTGCTCATTTTTAAATCCTTTATTAAAAAAGTTACTATTGCTGGATCAATATCTCCACTTCGTGTGCCCATAGCAATACCTGCAAGAGGTGTAAATCCCATGCTTGTATCAATGGATACTCCATATTTAATTGCTGCAAGACTTGCTCCATTTCCAAGGTGGCAAGTAATTATCTTTAGAGAACTCAAGTCCTTATTCAAGAATTCTGCTGCAGCTTTTGAAACATATTTATGTGATGTACCATGGAAACCATATTTTCTAATCCCATGTTTTTTGTATAAATCATATGGTAGTGGATACATATACGCATAATCAGGCAACGTCTGATGGAAAGCCGTATCAAATACTGCTACCATTGGGATACTTGGCATTAACTCCTTACATGCATTAATTCCTGTGATATTAGGCGGATTGTGTAGAGGTGCTAATTTAATGCAATCCTCAATAGACTTCATAACATTTTTATCTATTAATACGGACTCAGCATATTTTTCTCCACCATGAACAACTCTGTGTCCTACAGCTGATATTTCTGCCATTGATTTTATAACACCATGCTCTTTATCTACTAAAGCATCTAGAACCAATTTTATTGCTTTTGTGTGGTCTTTCATTGGTTCTTCTATTATGTATTTTTTACCGTTAACTTTATGAGTTAACATTGAACCTTCTATTCCTATTCTATCAACTAGACCTTTAGCAAGAACTTTTTCGTTTTCCATATCCATAAGTTGATATTTTACTGAAGAACTTCCACAATTAATAACTAAAATTTTCATTTTCTAACCTCCTGGTAATTTATATGGTGGCTAAAACAATTATTAATTGTTTTAGCCACCATATAATTATATTCCTTTTTGTGCTTGAACTACAGTCATGGCAACCACATTTACTATATCATCTGGTTTACAACCTCTTGATAAATCATTAATTGGTTTAGCAAATCCTTGGCATATAGGTCCAATAGCTTCTGCCTTTGCAAATCTTTGAACCAGCTTATATCCTATGTTTCCTGTTTGTAAATCTGGGAACACTAATACATTAGCTCTCCCAGCAACATTACTTCCAGGAGCCTTTAGTTTTGCAACTTCTTCTTCAATTGCAGCATCTAATTGAAGTTCTCCATCTATAGCTAAATCACTTCTTAGCGCCTTAGCAATTTCAGTGGCTTTTTTAACTTTATCAACAAGTTCACCTTTAGCGCTTCCCATTGTTGAAAATGATAACATTGCAACTTTAGGATCTAGATTACATAATTTTTTAGCCGTTTCAGCAGTTGTAATAGCAATTCCTGCAAGTTCTTCTGCTGTTGGATTTGGATTTACTGCACAATCTGCAAATAACAATAACCCACTCTCACCATATTCACAATCAGGTACCATCATAACAAAGAAACCTGATACATTGCTAACTCCTGGTGCAGTTTTAATTATTTGTAGACCTGGTCTTAATAAATCTCCAGTTGTATGGATAGCACCTGAAACCATTCCATCTGCATATCCCATTTTTACGCACATTGTTCCAAAGTATATAGGATCTCTAACCATTTTATCAGCTTTTTCCAATGTCATTCCTTTATGCTTTCTAAGTTCATAAAATTCTTTTGCGAAGCCTTCTGTTAATTTTGAATCTTCAGGATCAAGTATTTGTGCACCCTCAACATTTACACAAAGATACTTAGCGTTGTCAGCAATTCTTTTCTTATTTCCTATAAGAAGAATATCTGCTAATCCATTTTTTAATATTTTGTCACATGCAATTAAATTTCTTCTTTCTTCCCCTTCAGCTAATACTACTTTTTTCTTGTCGTTCTTAGCCATTTCCCAAAAGTTTTTCATCAAATCCATTTTTAATTTTCTCCCTTCCCAAATGCAAAAATAGATATAAATATAATATAAGTAGCCATAATATATTTACTCTAAAAATATACATATTTATTTTACTGCTTTTCACTTAAAAAAGAAAGTAAACATTAATTCTTTATATTCTAATATTTCAAACAGTTTACTTTTCTGCACTGTATTTTCTATTGTATTTTGTGAAATTCAAGGTCATAATATAAGGTGAAATCTACATTATATAGGTTTTTTATTCCAAGTTTTTGTTGTAGCGAACTTATAACTAAGAAGGTGATAGTATAAATATTTCAGCAATAATAGCAGAATACAACCCTCTACATAATGGACATGTTTATCATATAAACAGCACGAAAGAAAAAGTTAATTCCCATGGAGTTATTTGCGTTATGAGTGGAAATTTTGTTCAAAGAGGCGAACCTAGTATAATTGACAAATGGGAACGTGCTAAAATATCGCTTTTAAATGGTATAGATTTAGTACTTGAACTACCCACAATTTACGCTGTTTCTTCAGCAGAATTTTTTGCCTTTGGTGCTGTTAGTCTTTTAGATAGTTTGAATGTAGTTAATAATTTAAGTTTTGGCAGTGAAGATGGAAACCTGGAAATTTTATATAGGTTAGCAGAAGTTTTAACAAACGAAACTGATAATTTTAAAGTGATTTTAAAGTCTTATATGAATTTAGGGTTACCCTATCATATAGCCAGAAACAAAGCTTTATGTGAATTATTGGATGATAATGTTGATGATTTACTAAAAGAATCAAATAATATTTTAGGAATTGAATATTGTAAAAGTATTATATACTTAAATAGTTCTATTAAACCTGTCACAATTAAAAGAAACGGTGATAATTACAATGAACAAAATATAAAATCAAAGTTTCCCAGTGCTACAGCAATAAGAAAACGTCTCATGGAAAATACAGATTTGGATGGACTAAAAGAGTTTATGCCTGAAACAGCTTATACCACATTACTTAAAATGGCTAATAATAATTATGATTTTGCTTTTAAAGAAAAAACATTTCAATATTTGAAATATAAAAGCCTTTCTTCTAAAAACAATATTCAAAACATACCAGATGCAAGTGAAGGACTGAATAATAAAATATATAGTTCAATAATTTCTTCTGATAATCTCAATGAACTTATTCATAAAATTAAAAGCAAACGATATTCATATACTAGGATTAGTAGAATTTTATGCCAATATTTTATTGGTTTTGAAGATTATAACACCGATGTACTAAGACGTAGACCATGTCCCTATGGAAGAATTCTAGGATTTAATGATAAAGGCAGAGAAATGTTGAAATTAATAAAAAACAACTCATCTATACCTATTTACTCAAAACTCCCTAAAAAAGGTCTGCTGGATGATTGCCTTAAACTGGATATTCAGGCTACTAATGCATATAGTATGATAAATAAAAGTGTAAAACCTATGTCAGATTATTTAATAAGCCCAGCCTACTTCAAAAACAGTTAAGAGTTAAGAGTTAAAAGTTAAGAGTTAATGATGTTTTTCTTCACTTTGTTCAGAAAAACTAACAATTAGTTTTAGATTATACGTAGCTTTGCTACGTATAATCTAAATTAACTTTCAATTTTCACTCTCAATTCTCAAATATTTTCAACAACTATAAATTCTTTTAACTTTTAACTCTTAACTCTTAACTTGTTTCTATAACTCTTATGCGCTCATATAGCTCCAGTTCAATCTTCCTATGATAATACCCGATTACTTAATAATATGAAACTGAGCGGCTTATACAGAACTAGCAGATGCATTTAGTGTATTTTGCTTGCCGAAATAAATAACTTTTAGTTTTTAGTATATTTGTAAATCTTAAAAATATAAATTTATTATACGCTGAAAGGAGATGTCAGACTTTTGAATATCATTTATTATATAATTCTTTTTATTATATTGGTTGGTATAGTATTTTGGGTACGTAGTTTCTTTAATGGGAACAAACTAAATTTGTTTATT
Organism: uncultured Clostridiaceae bacterium; assembly: GCA_963725425.1. GTDB lineage: Bacteria > Bacillota > Clostridia > Clostridiales > Clostridiaceae > Clostridium_I. The sequence continues at coordinate 170,149 of CAVRYJ010000006.1, read as the reverse complement.
ACAGTAATGTGTTCCATAATTATTGTAGCTCTAATTTTAAATCCAGAAAACTGCATTAACAGTTCACTTGAAGGAGCACAACTTTTTGTGTACAAGGTTTTTCCAACCATGTTTCCCTTTGTTATCCTAACAAATATAATCATAGATTATGATGGAGTGTATATTTACGCAAAAACATTTGGAAAGATATTATGCAAAATGATGAGATTACCACATAAGTCCAGTATCGTACTAGTCATAAGCATTTTGTGCGGATACCCACTTGGTGCAAAATATTGTTGTGATCTATATGAAAAAAAAGACATTGATTTTAATACCGCAGAGAGGTTACTTAATATAGCTACAAATTGTAGTCCTCTATTTATTGTAGGCACAATAGGCAGCTCAATGCTTAATTCTAAATTGTATGGATACTTATTACTTATTTCCAGCTATCTATCCTGTTTTATTATGAGTATTTTGCTACCGTCAAAAGAGATAGCAGAAAAAGCAGTTTATTATAATAACTATGATTGTAAAAATAGTAATTTAGGCGAGTCTCTAAAAAGAAGCACTGAAAATTCCATTTACTCCTGTTCATTAGTTGCAGGCTTTATTGTAATGTTTTCAGTTTTATTAGGTCAGATAAAAAATACTTTATTATTCTCTGCGATAAATCAAAATAAAATATTAGGATCTATAATCCTTGGAATGGTAGAAATGACAAATGGTTGTAGTATAATTAATCTTTCAAAGATTGATATATTACTAAAACTAATGTTGTTTAGCTTTTTTACATCCTTTGGTGGCTTATGCGTTATGTCCCAAGTTTACGCCTTTGCATACAAATATAAGTTTAATATGTTGAAATATTTAAGTAGAAAATTAATTCAAGGAACAATTTCAGCTTTTTCTACCTTTGTTCTGTATGTGTTTTGCAATCATTATAGTATTCTAACTATAAGCCATAAATATTTGGCAAACTCAGAATTTAATTCAAATTTGTTTTTACTACTATTCATCTGTCCATTCATAATATATAAAATTATGAAACTTATTAAATCTTTTTAAGCTCTTTAGTATTTTCTTTAATTGCAATTCCCACATCACAAACTTTTTTCTGATAACCTTGTAAAAATTTTTCCATTTCATTTTTAATGTTAGCAAGCATAATCTGACTACTCTCTTTTACTTCTCTGTCTAAATCTGCAAGTACATCAGATGCATATTCTCTAGAACCGATTTGAATTTCTCTGGAAGCTTTTTGTGCATCTGAAATTATTTTATCTGCCTGTTTTTTTGCCTCTTTAGTTATATCATGACTTTGTATATCCTTCATAATTTGCTGAGCATTATTTTGTCTTGTCTTTTCAGCTTCTTTTAAAGCATCACTTATTATTTTGTCTTTCTCGTTAAGTACCCATTGCGCCTTTTTTAATTCATCAGGAAGCTGAGCCATTATTTCATCTAATGTTTTAGTAAGTTCCTTTTTATTTACAAGTACTTTTCCCGTAATAGGTACCTTAGAAGAAGTATCAACAATTTCCTCCAAATATTCCAAAAGCTTAATAACATTCATTCTAACCTCTCCTTATTTAAAGGTTTTTGATCTTTTAATTACATCTTTAATGATTTTTTCTGGTACTAAACCTTTAATACATCCTCCCAAAATAGCTACCTGTTTTACAGCAGATGAGCTTAAATATGAATATTCTGCTCTTGTCATCATGAAAAATGTTTCGACATTTGGATCTAACTTATTATTCATAAGAGCCATTTGAAATTCATATTCAAAATCTGATATTGCCCTTAACCCTTTTATTATTATTTGTACATTTTGATTTTTCATAAAATCTACTAGTAACCCATTATAACTTTTAACCTTTACGTTATTAAGACCTTTTACTACCCTTTTTATTAACTCTACCCTTTCTTCTATGGAAAACATACCTTTCTTATCAGGGTTCACCAGGACCACTACAATAACTTCATCGAATGCCTTAGCTCCCCTAGTTATTATATCTAAATGACCATTTGTGATTGGATCAAAACTTCCCGGATATATAGCTGTCCGCATTTTAATCCTCCTTGCAACGATAAAGACAAACCGTGGTATTTCCATATCTTCTGTTTTTAGTTAGTATTATTTTTTCATTACCTTGAAAAATATCTTCTACGGAATCGATTTTTGTTACAATCACTCCATCTCTTTGTAGCAAATTATTATTTGCTATAAATTCAATAGCTGACGGAATCATATTCTTTCTATATGGTGGATCTATAAATATCAAGTTAAATACTATTTCTTTTTTCTTAAGGTCTTCTAATGCCTTATATGAATCCATATTAAGGCACTCACATTTTTCATTAAAATCTAAATTTTCAACATTTTTTTTTAGTAATGGAAACGTTTCTGGGCTTTTGTCAACAAGGTAACACTTTTTTGCACCCCGACTTACAGCTTCTAGTCCTAGACTTCCAGTACCTGCAAATACATCTAGTACAGTTGAATATGGTACACTTGCTTGTATTATACTGAACATCGCTTCTTTTACCCTATCTAAAGTAGGTCTTGTAGTTGCTATTCCATCATCTGGTGATAACAATTTTTTACCCCTGGCAATACCTGCAATTATCCTCATGTTTTTCCTCCTTATGCCTAATACTTCCCTAATACTTCCCTAATATTGTAGCATAGACTTATAATTTATACAAAATTTTTTAATTTCTTATCATTTTGCATTAACACTAGTTAAAACATATATATTTTGAACTAATTTCTATTTTGGTTAGAATATTATTCTTAATGGTAGTATCCTTATGGGCAGTGCTAGCTATTAAGATTCTTGCCTCCCTGTTTGCCTCTTTTAATATAGCTGAGTCTTCTATCACATCTGATAAAATAAGACCGTTATCTCCATGTTGCATAAAACCAAATATTTCTCCGCTACCACGAATTTTCAAATCCTCTTCTGCAATATAAAAGCCGTCATTACTCTTCTCCATTACTTCTAACCTATGTTTCACATTGTTGCTTTTTGCCTCTGATATTAAAAAGCAATAGGATTTGTGCTCCCCTCTACCCACTCGTCCCCTAAGTTGATGCAATTGTGATAGCCCAAACCTCTCAGCATTCTCTATTATCATCACTGTTGCGTTAGGTACATTTACTCCAACCTCAACTACTGTTGTTGAAACTAGCACATCTATTTCACCTTTTTTAAATCTAGTCATAATATCATTTTTTTCTTTACCCTTCATTTTACCGTATATCATTTCAACTTTAAAATTACTAAAATAATTTAAGCTTAATTCCTCAACAAGTTTACTCACTGAATTCAGCTGCAATTTTTCGTTTTCTTCTACAAGTGGACAAACTACATATGCCTGCCTACCATTTTTTATTTCCGTAAGTGTAAAATTAAATACTTTATCACTAGCTTTAGCATTTACAAAACGTGTATCTACCTTTTTTCTTGTTGGTGGAAGTTCATCTATAACAGATATATCAAGATCTCCATACAGATATAGCCCCAAGGTCCTTGGAATTGGAGTAGCAGTCATAACTAGAATATCTACATTATTTCCCTTATTGAAAATTTTACTTCTTTGCATTACTCCAAATCTATGTTGCTCATCCGTTATTACCATACCTAATTTTTTAAATTCCACATCATCTTCTAAAAGGGCATGAGTTCCAATAATAATATCTATATTTCCATCTTTTAAATCATTTTTTATCTTTTCCTTTTTCTTTGCGCTAATGCTCCCAGTTAGAAGTCCTATATTAATATTAAATTCATCCAATATTTTTTTTGCCTCATCCAAGTGCTGATTTGCAAGTATTTCTGTAGGTGCAAGGAGTACTGCTTGATAACCATTTTTAACTACATTAAACATAGCTATAAACGCAACTATAGTTTTACCAGAGCCTACATCTCCTTGCAAAAGCCTATTCATAGCAAAAGGTTTTTTTTCATCAATTAGAATTTCTCTGATTGATCTATTTTGAGCCTCTGTAAGTTTATAAGGTATCTTATCTTTTAAAGCAGTAAGTTCTGGTGCAATTTTATATGCTATGCCTATTTTCCCTTTATTTATATAATCTCTAAGCATAAGAACCTTTAAAGAATAAGTGAATAGCTCTTGAAATTTAAGACGCCTTCTAGCTTCATTAAGTTCATCCATACCTTTTGGATTGTGAATACATCTTATAGCTTTATCTAAATCATAGAACTTATTTTTATCTATGACCCATTCAGGTAAATTTTCTTCTATGTCAATTTGATTAAGCACATTACCTATAAGTTTGATTAAATATGTATTTCTCAAAGTTTCCTTTAAATTATATATAGGAATAAGCTTATCGCCTAGGATTTTTTTATCATTTATTAATATTGGAGACTCTATACATATTTCGCCATTTATTATATTTACCTTGCCCATAATCACGTATTGATTATCTAACTTAAAGTTTTTAAATATATATGGCATATTGAACCAAGTTCCCCTGAATATATTGTTACCATCAGTAAACATCAATTTTGTTATAACTTTTCCACTTTTTGTTTTAAAACTCCCCTCATTTTTTATAAATCTACATTGGATTATTGTCTTTTCACCTTTATTAACCTGATTTATATTTTCAGATAACATTATTGACTCATAATCTCTTGGAAAATATAGTAGTAAATCAATAACTGAAAATATACCACATTTTCTTAAAAGTTCTCTTGATTTTTCGCCAACCCCTTTAATAATACTAACATCACTATATATGTCCATTAAATCACTCCATAATCTTATTTAGGCATCTGAAAAGAAATAACAAGTCAAAGGTTCTGATAATGCCTAATCTCTACAAAGAATAAAAAAAGCCCTAAGGCTTTCTTATTCAACTGAAACAATAAAATAATATAATGGTTGCTGTCCGTTGCTACATTGAATATCTAAATCCGGATATTCACTTTCTATTTTTAAAACCAAAGAGTTAACCTCTTCTTCACTTGAACCTTCACCATAGTATATTGATATAAGTTCACTTTCATCCTTAACCATGTCTTTAATTATACCTTCGCATACATTATATGCATTTTTGTCTACTATACGTATTTTATTTTCAACTAATCCTAGAATGTCACCTGAAATTATTTTTTTGCCATCCACTTCAGTGTCTCTAACTGCATACGTTACTGAGCCCGTGACCACTTTAGCAAAGGCTTTTGTGATGTTTTTAGTATTTTCCTCAACATCAACATTACTATTGAATTCTGTAAGACAAGTAATTCCCTGGGGTACTGTTTTTGTAGGTATAACAATTACATTTTTTGTTGACAACTCCGAAGCTTGAGTTGCGGCCATAATTATATTTTTGTTATTTGGAAATACATATACATTTTCTGCATCTAATTTATTTATACTGCTTAAAATGTCTTGTGTGCTAGGGTTCATTGTCTGACCACCTTCAATTACGTAGTCAACTCCTAAATCTTTAAATATTTGTACAAGACCTTGCCCTGCAGCTACTGCTATAAATGCGTATTTTTTATGTATATTTCCCTCAGAACTAGTTACTTTGTTAATAACAGTTTCCTCTTTCAATAAATCCTCATCTTCTAAAATATGCCTATGCTGTTCTCTCATATTGTCAATTTTAATTTTAGAAAGTTCACCTAATTTTAATGCTTTTGATAAAATGAGTCCTGGATCATTTGTATGAACATGAACCTTCACTATATCATCTACATTTACAACTATCAATGAATCCCCAAGCTGTGCTAGCTCGTTTTTAAATCCAGATATATCATCAATCTTTGCCTTTATGAAAAATTCAGTGCAATATCCAAATTTTATGTCAGTAGTCTCCATTGCTCTGGCTGAAACATTGATAACCTTTTGTTCTGATTTGGTTTTTAAAGTTACTTCCAAATTGTTTTTAAGGGCCTCAGTCATTCCTTTAAGAATTATAAGTAGTCCCGTTCCACCAGCATCAACTACTTTAGCCTTTTTGAGTACTGGAAGCATTTCAGGTGTTTTTTCTAAAACTTCCTCACTATAAGAACAAACTTGTTCCATAAGTTTAACTATATCTTTTTCAGTTGATTTTGATGCGCTTTCTCCTGCGGCTTTTATTATTGTAAGTATAGTTCCCTCTGTAGGTCTCATTACAGCTTTATACGCTGCTTTACTGCCTTCTAAAAGACTACTCGCAATTTGACTAGCATCAGCAGTTTGTAAATTTTCCATTCCTTTTGCTATACCGCGAAGTATCTGAGAAAGTATAACTCCTGAGTTTCCTCTAGCACTCATTAGTGCTCCCTTTGAAAGTTTTTTTGAGATTTTCCCCAGGGTTTCATCCTGCATACCTGATATTTCAGATATTGCACCTCTAAAGGTCATAGACATATTAGTGCCGGTATCTCCATCTGGAACTGGAAAGACATTTAGTGAATTAACAAAATTTTTTTTTGTCTCTAATTCATTGCATGCATTTACTATCATATTATAAAATCTATGACCATCTATTTTTAAGTGTTCCAATTTTTTACCTCCCTAGACTCTCACACCCTGAACATTAACTGTAATGCTACTAACTTTGAGTCCTGTATAGTTTTCTACGTTATATTTAATCTTTTGTATTATATTATTTGCTATAACAGAAATCTTTGTACCATATTCTACTATAATATATAATTCAATATTAAGATTGTCATTTTTCCAAACTATTTTTACACCGCGACTTAAGCTTTCTCCTTTTATTAATTCCCAAAAACCGTCGCTAGCATTTTTCCATGCCATACCCACAACACCATAGCACTCCATGGTTGAAATACCCACTATATTACCAAGCACATCAACAGAATAGTTAATGGACCCATTTTCATTTGATATACCCATTATTAGAACGCCTCCTTAATTCTTACCATAAGAATATTTTATATTATATTCATAAAGAATTCAAGAATTTTAATTATTTGCACCTTTCTATGATGGCATTTTAATCTTTTACTTGCAAACCTGCTGTATTTTATGATAAAATACTACTTGTGATAATTTTGAAGTTAATACTTCGAATTAAGGAGGTGTTTTCAATGTCAAGAAAATGCGATATTTGTGATAAAAGTTTGGTTGCAGGAGTTCAATATAGTCATTCACACCGTCAGTCAAAAAGGACTTGGCTTCCTAATATAAAAAAAATTAAGGCAGTGATTGCTGGAACTCCAAAAACAATACATGTATGTACAAGATGCTTACGTTCAGGTAAGGTTCAGCGTGCTATATAAAATAAAAAATGCAGTTGTTTAAACAATTGCATTTTTTATTTTACTCATTTTCTAGTAAAAAATCTAATTATTGAAGATAAAAATTTTGGAAGTTTAAAGGCAACAATCTTCATAAAATCCCCCCTAGTGGTCTTTTGAGTGTTCAATCAAATGCCATCCACAAAATATAAGTCCTGCTCCTACTGCCATAATCCATCCCCAAATTGGAATAATGAATGTAAGTACTATACCCATACCTATAGAGGCAATTGTTATTCCCCAAAATAATTTCGAACCCCTTCTTATTTTCCTTGTCATTTAGTTACCCCCATTATTATTCCAATAATATTATATGCGGCAAAATGTTAAAAGTTACATTTTTTAAAAAATATCTATGTTAAAATACATTATAAAATGGATTCTAACATAGATATTTTTAATTTAGGCATCATCAAAGGAATAATCTAGCATATTGGTAAGTTATTTTTTGAAAATACCTTAATCATTTGATTTAATAAGCAGTAGAATTCCACTTTCAAAGGTTATATTAACAGACGCATCAGTGCACTCATTGGATACAGTTCTTGGATCTCCAAAGTATAAATCATAATCAATCAATTCATATTTTGCACCTTTAATGGATAATTTTTTTACCACACCTCCAAATGCCTGCAAAGAAAAAGTTTGACCGTTGACTTCTTTAAATTTAAAATTGCTACCATAAATTGATATCTCATTATTCTCATCAACTATATATGAATCTATATTCTTTAAATAACATCTATAGAGAAGACCTAAATTTGCAATGGTATGATCAATTCTTGTACCTGTGCTTCCAAGAAAAAATATTTTTTCGGGGTTTAATTTTATTGCTTCGACTACTGCAGCTTCAGTGTCTGTAAAATTTTTTTCAGCTTTATATCTATTTATTGTACAACCAATAGTCTCATAATATTTTAGAACATTTTTGTCAATGGAATCAAAATCCCCCAATAATACATCAGGGAGTATTTTGTATTTATATAAAACATTTGCTCCACTATCAGCACTTATTATATATGTATCATCAGTTATATAATTTCTAATTGTAGCTTCTCTAGGTGCTTTTCCTCCTGAAATTATAAGAACTCTCATGTCAAAATCCTTCTTTTAATCTTTTTATATTTTCTTTAATATCATTGTTTTTAAACACAGCCGAGCCTGCCACTATTACATTTGCCCCTGCATTCACTATGTCTTTAATGTTATTTGAATCAATTCCCCCATCCACTTCAATCATAAGACCAGGGTTGTATTTATCAGCTAATTTTTTCACTTGCTGAATCTTATCTAAAGTATAATCAATAAAACTCTGTCCACCGAATCCAGGATTAACTGACATTATAAGAATCATATCTGAATTTCTTATTACATATTCTAGAACGCTAATAGGAGTAGCAGGATTTACAGCAACTCCTGCCTTTTTCCCTAAAGACTTTATGTATTTTACTGTTCTATCTAAATGAATATCGCTTTCATAGTGAACAGTTATAATATCAGCTCCTGCCTCTGCAAATGCATCAATATATTTTGATGGTTCTTCAATCATTAAGTGTACGTCCATAGAAAGCCCTGATACCCTCTTTAATGCTTTAATTACAGGGAAGCCGAAGGATATGTTAGGAACGAAACGTCCGTCCATAACGTCCACATGAATCATATCTGCTCCATATTTTTCAATTGCTAAAACATCTTCCCCAAGTTTTGTAAAGTCTGCTGATAATATAGATGGAGATAATTTTATCATTTCCATTCCCTCCTACTCAATATTTCTTCTAAGGTTTTTATATAAAAATCGTATCTGTTCTTGTTTATCATATTGTCTTCTAATGCCTTTTTCACCGCGCAATCTGGTTCCTTATAATGCATACATGTTGAGAATTTACAATTATTTTGATAATTTTTGAACTCTGGAAAACAGTACTGCAAATCCTCTTTTTTAAGTGCACCTACATCTAGTGAAGAAAATCCTGGAGAATCAGCAATATATCCACCTTGAATTTCCAAAAGTTCACAATGCCTAGTTGTATGCTTTCCTCGTTTTGCTTTTTCACTTATATCCCCAGTTTTCATTGCGTTTCGTCCTAAAATACTATTTAGAATCGTTGATTTCCCTACTCCAGAAGGGCCACATAACACAGTTACATTTCCAAGAAGATGTCGTTTTATTTCATCAATCCCTTCCCCTTCCTTTGCTTTTGTGCATAACACTTCATATCCTATACTTTTAACAAAAGAAATTTTATTTTCCAGTTCTTCCTTAGAAATTAAATCAATTTTATTAAAACATATTATTGCCTTAAGTGCATTTGCCTCACAGAGTATTAGAAACTTATTAAGTAAATCAGTATTGAAATCAGGATTTTTAACCGCTGAAACAATAATTGCTTGAGTTACATTGGATATAGCTGGTCTTACAAGTTCAGAGCTTCTTGGGAATATTTCTATAATATATCCCTTTCCATTTTGAATATCTACTTCTACGTGATCTCCAACTAATGGGGAAAGTTCATCATGTCTGAACTTTCCTCTTGCCTTACATTCATATACTTTTTCATCTATTTTAACATAATAAAAACCTGCAATACCTTTTATTATTATTCCTTGCATAGGCTCTCCTTAAGAATGTATATTTTTATTTACCTGATGTTGGTGCAGTGTTGGTAGCGTTGGTAGCGTTGGTGGTGTTGCTATTATCCGCTACATATTTATATATTGTTATTGTAACTGTTGCTCCTTTTGGTTGCTTTCCATTTTTATCCTGTAAGGCAACTGTACCATCTTTTGTGGTATCATTTGTCTGTGTTGTTATACTGTTTACAGCAAAGCCCAGTTTAGTAAGTGCCGTATTAGCATCATCCTGGGTTTGACCTGTAACATCTGGTACAGCTACTGTATTATCAACATACTGATAAACAATAATTGTAACTACTGATTGCTGCTTTACACTGCTTCCCGGAGTTAAATCTTGAGACTTAACCATATTGTCAAGAGTACTATCTGTAGTTTGAATCAAATTTATGCTGTAGGTAAGACCTGCTTTATTTATAGCAGTAACCGCCGCATCCTTTGACCCATTTCTAACGTCTGGTACAGTTGACATTTTAATCGTTGGCCCTGTACTTACAACTAAGTCAATTGCATCACCTTTATTTGCATTTGATCCATCTGGTGGATTATCCCTTATTATGTAACCAACCTGAACGGTGTCACTATTGCCATACGTAACATTCCCAACAGTAAAACCTGAAGATATAATTGATTGTTTTGCACTTGCTAAATCTGTTCCAATAATCACTGGCACTATAACCTGATTTGGTCCTGCACTTATACTTACTCTTATTTCATCACCTGTACTGACTTTACTCCCCACAGTTGGATAACAGTCAATTACTTCTCCCTTAGGCTTAGCATTGTTCTTTGTATCTGCTGCAATCAATTTAAGTCCTTTATCTCCCAGAAGTTTTGTTGCATCTGCCTGTTGCATTCCAATTACATTAGGAACCTTAATTGTCTGAGCTACTTTCGTACTTGAAGTTGTAGGACCCATTCCAAGTGTATAACCTATACCAGCTATTGCGCACAAAATAATTATTGCAAGTAGTGCAGCAATTATTGTTTTTGTCCTCTTAGAAATAGGGGTTTTTTTTGCTTTAGGTTCATCTACATCATCAATTTCAGATTCATCATTTTTTTTGTTTTCTGAGTTTGAAGGATGTTCATTCTTTTTTATATTTTCAATATCAGATGGATTAAAAAAAGTAGTATCACTTATTGGATCCATTATTCTTGTAAACTCATTTTTCAAAGAATTATTTGTAAAATTGATATTTGAATTGTTACTAAAATTATCCAGGCTATCAATTAGTTCTTTAGCACTCTGATATCTATTAATTGGATCTTTCTCCATAGCTTTGAGAACTATATTGTTCAATGCTATTGGTATTTCAGTATTAAGCTCCATTGGAGGTACTGGCTTCTCTTGAATCTGTTTTAATGCTATGGAAACCGCTGTTTCTCCATCGAAAGGTACTTTACCTGTTAACATTTCATATAATACTATTCCAAGAGAATATATGTCAGTCCGCACATCAACATTAATTCCCTTTGCCTGCTCAGGAGAAAGGTATTGTGCTGAACCCATAACCTTTTCAGTTCTAATAATTGTGGCAGAATCTGCTGCCTTTGCTATACCAAAGTCCGCAACCTTCAGCACACCTTCTTTTGTAACCAAAACATTATGAGGTTTTATATCTCTATGTATAATCTTATTTTTATGAGCGCACTCAAGTGCTGAAGCTATTTGTCTACATTTATTTATTGCATCCTTGTAAGTAAGTTTCCCGCTTTCAGTGATTACCTGTTTAAGTGTTTTACCATCAATATACTCCTGAATAATATAATTTATATTTTCTTCCGTTTCTATATCATATATATTCACAATATTGTTATTTGACAAGCTTGCCACGGCATAAGCTTCTCGCTTGAATTTTTCTACAAATTCAGAATCAGCTGATAAATCATCCTTTAATACTTTCACTGCTACTAGTCGATTAAGAATATGGCACTTTGCTTTAAAAACTACAGCACTACCACCCTCGCCAATTTTCTCAAGAATTTCATATCTATCATTTAATAGCATCCCAACTTCAACCATCTTAGCACTTCCCTTCAAAAATTATAACGGATATGTTATCAGTACTGCCTTTCAACTTACTAAGCTCGATAAGTTGACGTGCGGCATCAACATCATCACTTTTAATTGCTATATCGTATATCTCGTTTTTACTTACTGAATTTGTAAGTCCATCTGTACATAAAATTACTTTATCATTTTCTGCTAACTCAACCTGGAACAAATCCACTTCTACTGAATTATTAGTTCCCAAAGCCCTTGTTATAATATTCTTATTTGGATGGTTAATTGCCTGTTCTTCAGTTATTGATCCTGAGTCCACTAGTTGCTGAACAAGCGAATGATCCTTTGTCACTTTTTTTATACCTATTTTGTTAATAATAAAGCAGCTGCTGTCTCCAACATTTGCTATTATAGTCTTTTCGTTATAAATTAAGCAGCAGGTAATTGTAGTACCCATACCTGCTGTATTTGAATCACTTAAAGCATGCTCATAAATTTTCTTGTTTGCAAACTTAATTGCGCTACTTAAAACTTTTCCAATATCATTAAATTCAGTTTCACCACTTACATATTCAATGGTTGATTCTACTGCGAGTTTGCTAGCTATTTCTCCAGCATTATGTCCGCCCATTCCATCTGCTACAACATATAGTCTTTTTTTATCATCCTCAATTAATCCTAGGTAATCTTCATTTAATTTTCTAACAAGCCCAATGTCAGATAACATTCCCACCATGTTAGCACCCCTCTTCTATACTATTAATATAACTTTTTCTGAGTTGACCGCAAGCTGCATTAATATCGCTTCCCATTTCTTTTCTTATAGTATTATTTATACCTAATGAACTCAAAGTATTACTAAAATCATTTAATGTTTTATTTGAAGGTTTTTGAAATTCGCTTTCAGTAACACTATTAACAGGTATTAGATTAACATGACACAATAAGCCTTCAAGTAAATGTCCTAATTTTATTGCGTTATTTTCGTTGTCATTTATATCTCTTACAAGTGAATACTCAAAAGTAATTCTCTTTCCTGTTTTTTCTATATAATAGCTACATGCACTTATTAGTTCGTCTATACTGTATTTATTAGCAATTGGCATCAAACTCTTTCGTTCTTCATCTGTAGGTGCGTGTAGTGAAATTGCTAATGTTATCTGCAAATTTAAGTCTGCAAGTTCATATATTTTAGGAACAATACCACAAGTGGATAATGTGATATGCCTTTGTCCAATATTTAATCCATACTCAGCGTTAGAAATTTCCAGAAATTTTAGAACATTTTCGTAATTATCTAGTGGTTCTCCACTTCCCATAAGCACTACATTTGAAATTCTCTTTTTAACAATACTTTGAACCTTTAATATCTGCGCCAAAATTTCCCCAGAAGTTAAATTCCGAGTCATGCCACCAATTGTGGATGCACAAAATTTACATCCCATTCTGCAGCCAATTTGAGTTGAAACACAAATTGAATTGCCATAACTATACTCCATTTCTACACATTCTATTACATTTCCGTCTATATATTCAAATAAAAATTTTTTTGCGGCACTATCAATAGAATCATATATTCTTCTTACCTTCGGCATACCTATAAAAAAAGCCTTTTCTAATTTTATTTTCGTGACCTTTGAAATATTATTCATTTCCTCAAACTCAAATACTTCATTATATATCCAGTCAAATACTTGTTTTGCTCTAAATTCTTTCTCTCCATTTTCCTTCATCCAAAGCTTAAGCTCTGATAAATTGTAATCCAATATATTAATCACTCTAACACCTACCATGTTTTTTTAATTTACATATAAAAAAACCATCCATATATTTATTTGGCATTATAGTTACCCAGCCACTTTCATTATACATTATATTCGGTGCTTTTCCAAAATACAAAGGTTCTATTTCGAAGTCCTTATATCTATTTAAGAACCAATTTATATTATCTTCATTTTCTTCTTTATTAAGGGTACAAGTTGAATACATAAGAATACCATTTATTTTAACATATTTCGCCGATGTTTCCATGATGTCTCTTTGAAGCTTTAATATATCTTGCAAGTTTCTTTCACTCTTAGTCCATTTTATTTCAGGCTTCTTTCGAATTAATCCAAGTCCTGAACATGGAACATCAATGAGAACTCTATGTGCTGCTTCATAAAACTTTTCATCATATTTACTACTGTCCATCTCTGCTAATTTTATATTGGTTATGCCAAGTCGCCCCGCATTTGATCCAATTAACCTCAATTTATTTTTATGAATATCAAAAGCAGTAACTTTACCTGTATTATTCATTATCTCTGAAATATGTGTAGTTTTCCCACCTGGAGCACTGCACATATCAAAAACAATCATATCATCAGTAAGTTCCATGGATGGAGCCACAAGCATAGCACTCTCATCTTGAACAGTTATATAGCCACTGACGAAGGACTTATTATTTTCAATATTTTTCCCTTTAATTATTGTTATAGCTTCTGGACTTGCATACCCTTCTTCTACAGAAAAGCCATCTTCTCTTAGTCTTTCAATTGCCTTATCATAGCTGGCTTTAAGCACATTGACTCTGGCTGATACTGTTGGAACTTCATTGCTACCTTGCATAATTTCCATGGCTTTTTCTCTGCCGTACTGCTTTATAAAAAGCTCCGCCATCCATGGCAAAAAAGAGTAATCGAAACAAATTTTTTCTATTTCACTTTTTCCTGCAAAATTTGCATCCTTTTGTCTAAGATAATTTCTAAGAACACCATTTATAAATTTAGAAGCACCTATACCATTTATTTTTTTTATTATATCTACAGCTTCATTTACTACAGCAAATTCGGGAACTTTAGTCAAATATTTAATTTGGTATATAGATGCTCTTAATATATTAAGCACGGAAATATCCAGTTTATTTAAGTCCCGATTGATAAAAAACATAAGTATCTTGTCAATAGTATATTTATACTTTAATGTACCGTACACTATTTCAGTGACTAGTGCCCTATCTTTTTCAATTAAATCAGATTCATTGATACTCTTACTTAATAATATATTAGAATAAGCACCTTCACCTGTAACACCATTTAAAACATTCAAAGCTACAACTCTACATTTATCCATTCAATTACCTCAATTTTAATTTTGATTTCTTCTGCTTTCAACTATACCTATAGTAAGTATACTTTAAACCAATACTACTCCTTGTTCTATAGTATTACCTCTTATATATTCTTCCACATTCATAGATTTTTTCCCAGGAAATTGGATTACTTTTATTAGCAAACTTCCGCCTTTACATGCCACTAGTATGCCCTCTTTATCTACTTTTAGAATCGTACCTGGAATTTTTTTAGAATCCATGTCAATAGCTTTAGCTGCGTGAATTTTCATTATCTTGTTTTTATAGCTAGTAAAAGCTAATGGATGTGGATTTAAACCCTTTACTAAATTTCCAATTTGTTTATTTTCTACATTCCAAATTATTTTTCCGGTGTCCTTTGTTAACGGCGGAGCATAATTTGAAAGCTCATCCTTCTGCTTTTCCGAATTTATGTGACCTTTAGAATATTCATCTATGGTCTCTATAAGAAGATTTGCACCCTTATCCATAAGAATATCATATAAATTCCCTGCTGTCATATCCTCAGTTATTCCCATTTGTTGTTGCAATAAAATATCACCAGTATCAAGACCTACATCCATTAACATAGTGGTATTACCAGAAACCTTTTCTCCATTTATAATTGCCCAATTTATAGGTGCCGCACCTCTTAGTTTGGGAAGTAATGACGCATGTAGATTTATACAAGCATATTTAGGAATATCTAATATTTCTTTTGATAATATCTGTCCATAAGCAACCACAATAATATAATCAGGTTTTATTTCTTTAATCTTATTTATTATTTCAAGTTCCTTTTGATTTTTATGGGTTGATAAACAGGTATGTTATTAAGAATAGCAACTTCCTTTACTGAAGAGAAACACATTTTTTTTCCTCTTCCCTTAGGTCTATCAGGCTGAGTAAAGACAGCCCTAACATTATACTTTTCTATGATTTTTTTTAGAGATGGCACGGAAAAATCCGGAGTGCCCATAAATACTATATCCAAATCTCTATTCATCTCCTTTTATTGCCTTATCGATGAATAATACCCCATAAAGATGATCTATTTCATGACATATAGCTCTAGCAAGTAATTCTTCACCTTCAATTATTATTTCTTCACCTTTTTCATTTAATGCTTTTACTTTTACATAATTCGGTCTTTCAACGTTTTCTTCTCGATTAGGAATACTTAGACAACCTTCCTCATCTATTTGGGACCCATTTGATTCAAGCATTTCTGGGTTTATTAAAACTATAGGACCTTCGCCTACATCTATGACTACTAATCTCTTTAATATTCCAACTTGAGGCGCTGCAAGCCCCACGCCATTAGCTTCATACATTGTTTCTTCCATATCCTCAATTAAAGTTAAAATTCTTTTGTTTATTACCTCAATCTTTCTACTCTTTTTTCTGAGTAAATCATCACCTAGAGTTCTTATTTGTCTTAATGCCATATTAATTACCTCCTAATAACTTTCCATCTACATCAAACTAGTTGGATTTATATCCATATTTATTCTAATATTATTATAATCATTTTTTACTCCATCACAAACAATTTTCTTTATATCATTTGCAAATTTACTATCAAAGCTACCTTTTAAAATAATTTGCCACCTATACATTTCCTTTATTTTGGAAATAGAACATGGGCATGGTCCAAGCATTTTAATGTTACTATACTTTTGTAAAATATCTCTTAACAATATGCCAATATTCTGTATATTTTTAATTAATAAACTTTCATACTGACTACTTAAATTTATTAACAATATATTTTTAAATGGAGGATAATCCATTAATTTTCTCATTTGTATTTCTTCTTTATAAAACCCAAGATAATCATTTTCTGAGGCCGCGATTATAGCACTACTGCTTGGGTCATATGTCTGTATTATTACTTTGCCTGGTTTTGATCCCCTACCAGCCCTACCAGAAACTTGATTGATTAATTGGAACGTTCTTTCATTTGCTCTGTAATCTGGCAAGTTTAAGGATAAATCAGCTGCTATAACTCCAACTAAGGTTACATTCTTAACATCTAACCCTTTTGCAACCATTTGTGTACCAATCAATATATCCGCATCACCGTTTTTAAATATATTATATATATGCTCAAAGGAATTCTTCCCTCTCGTTGTATCATAATCCATTCTTATTGTTTTTGCATTTGGAAATGTGTTCCATACTTCATGTTCAATTTTTTCAGTTCCTACACCAAAATATTTTACATATTTGCTGCCACATTTTGGGCAAGTTGAACTCAAACTTTTAACACTACCGCAATAATGACATATAAGTTTTTTGCTGTCACTGTGATACGTCATTGCTATGTCACAATGCTCACACTTAAATACATAACCGCATTTTCTGCAGGATACAAAAGTGGAATGTCCTCTTCTATTTATAAACAATATTACCTGTTCTTTTTGTAGTACTGTTACCATTTGTTCTTTCAAAAGATTACTAAACATAGATCTATTATTGTTTAGTAGTTCCTCTCTCATGTCTACAATTGTTGCACTAGGTAATTTTGCTCCATCAGCTCTTTCATTTAATTCTATTAACTCAATATCTTTATTTTCACATTTATAATAGGTTTCTATTGATGGAGTCGCAGAACCTAAAACTAATTTACAATTTTCAATGTCAGATTTCATCATTGCTACATCTATGGCATTGTATTTAGGAGTTACATCTGATTTGTAGCTTAATTCATGCTCTTCATCTATGATAATTATTCCTAAATTTGAAAATGGTAAAAATAGCGCTGATCTTGCACCAACAGCAACTTTAACCTTGCCACTTTTTACTCTTAACCACTCATCGTACCTCTCACCTTGAGAAAGTCTACTATGAAATACAGCTATATCTTTACCAAATCTTCCTTTAAATCTTTCAATCATTTGTGGTGTTAGTGCTATTTCTGGAACTAAAACTATTGCCTCTTTGCCTTTATCTATAAACATACTAACTAATTGCATATAAATTTCAGTTTTACCACTACCAGTAATACCATGTATTAGAAACTTATTATTTTCATTTCCCATTATTTTTTGTGTTGCAGCTTTTTGACTAATATTCAGTTCTTTTTTACCATAATTTTCATAGACTCTTTCATTAAATCTGTCTACTATTTTAACATCGTAGGTTAAAAACCCATATTTTACCAAAGTATTAATAGAAGACAAGGATACGTTAAAGTCTCTACTAAGCTCACTTTTAGTATATACACCGTTATTATCACTTACAATAGTATATATGTTTTTATATGGTTCTTTATTATATTTATCAGAAAGACCACACTTTACTGAAACAACATTTTTAACCTTCTGATTCATGCCTCGTGTAATTCCTGTTGGCATTATTAATTTAATACAGTCTAGATATGTGCACATATATCTTTCACGCATTATTCTTATAAGTTTAATGTCATTTTCACTAATCACTGTAAAATCATCGCAAATCGACATAATTTCCTTAATGTTGTTTATATTATCACAGTTTTCAAAAAGTTCAATTATAAACCCATCAACGATTCTGTTTCCTCTGCCAAATGGAACTTTTACTCTAAGTCCTAGTTTTATAGAACTTATCATAACATCAGTAATTTTATAAGTAAATACTCTATCAACTTTTGAAGATTCATTGTTAATAACTACTCCAGCAAATCCAAACACTAAATCACCCTTTTACCCATGAAAATATAGGCATTACAGAAACAAAAAGCGCATTTAGCGCTTTCTGCTTAATAAGTTGAATAATTCTCTGGCAACTGCCTTTTTAGGCATCTTTTCTAATTTGAAAATTTCACCACTATTACTCAAAATGGTGACTAAATTATCATTACTTGAAAAGCCAGTGTCTTTTTCTGTAATATCATTTGCAACTATATAATCTAAATTTTTATTCGCCATTTTTTTTCTAGCATTTTGTAATAAATCATTGCTTTCTGCAGCAAAACCTACTAACACTTGATTTTTCTTTTTCATCCCTAAGGTTTTAAGAATATCTGTGTCTCTCTCAAATTCTAATAATAAATCATTATCTGACTTTTTTATTTTTTTTTCAGAATAAACCTTAGCTCTATAATCGGCCACAGCGGCTGCCTTAATTACAATATCACTATCATCAAATCCTTGTAAAATTGCACTGTACATTTCCTCATTTGTATTTACTTTTACTAGTTTAATGCCAAAAGGAGTATTTAAATTGCAAGGACCTGATATTAGTGTTACTTCTGCGCCTCTATCTCTTGCTTCCGCTGCTATTGCATAGCCCATTTTTCCTGAAGATCTATTGCTTATGTACCTAACTGGATCAATAGGTGACACCGTGGGTCCCGCAGTTACTAATATTTTTTTACCTGTCATATCCTTGATGTCATAAAGTAAGCTGCATGCCACCTCTGAAATATACGTAGTATCTTGTAATTTTCCTACACCTTCGTCTCCACAGGCAAGTCTTCCAATAGTAGGTTCTATGAAATTATATCCATATTCTTTTAATTTTCTAATATTATCCTGAACAATAGGATTTTTATACATGTTTGTATTCATAGCAGGAGCAAACATAACTGGTGATTTCGTTGCCATAACCGTAGTTGAAAGCATATCATCCGCAATACCATTTGCAATTTTTCCAATAATGTTAGCTGTAGCTGGTACAATTAGCATTAAATCCGCCTTTTGGCAAGAGCAATATGTTGTATTTCAAATGCTCTTGGTTCCTCAAACATATCATAAATTACCATATTTTGGCTCAGGCTTTGAAAGCTCAGTGGAGTAACAAATTCAGTTGCAGATTTAGTCATTATTACATGCACATCAAAATTGTTCTTTTTAAGACCACTCACAATATCTAATGCTTTATAAGCAGCTATTCCACCACAGACACCTATAACTACTGTTTTCGAAGACATTTTATTTTATTCCTTCTTCTACAGGTGTAGGATCTTCAAATTGAAATTTTCCTTCATAAAATTCATTAATTGCTATTGAAAGTGGTTTAGTTATATCGCTATCTATAAGTGGTCTTGATCCTGAAATTATTTGTCTAGCCCTCATTGCTGTTATAACCACAACGGAATATTTGTCACCTGCTATTCTTACTAAGTCTGTTATTGACGGATTAATCATAGAATCTTTCATGTATTATACCCTCCTTTGAATCTAAAATCTTGTCTTTCATCCTATCTACTCTACATCTTTCTGCAACTATAATACTTTCTATTTTACTAACTGCTTCTTCAACAGTATCATTTATTACAGCATAATTATATTTTGACACATAATTAACTTCTTTGTAAGCAGCCTTAAATCTTGTAACTAAAGATTCAGCTGTTTCAGTTCCTCTACCGATAATTCTCTTTTGAGCTCTTCCATAGATGGTGGTAAAATAAATATAAACACACCTTCAGGGTAGTTTTCTTTAACCTTTAATGCACCCTGAATATCTATTTCCAAAATTACGTCCTCACCACTTTCAATTTTCTCAATAGCACTGGATTTTGGCGTTCCATAAAAGTTACCGTAAACTTCTGCATATTCCAAGAAATCATCATTAACAATTTTTAATTTAAATTGTTCTTGAGTTATGTAATGATAGCTTTGTTCAGGAATTTCACCTTTTCTTGGGGATCTTGTTGTTGCTGATACTGATAGCCAAAATCTTTGTCTATTTAACAAAGCCTTACAAATAGTACCTTTCCCTGCTCCAGATGGGCCTGATAATACTATCAAAAGTCCCTTATCCTCCATTATTCTTCAACCTCATCTATAGCATCTTCTTCCTTAGAAGATAATCTATTTGCTACTGTTTCAGGTTGAACTGCTGAAAGTATTACATGATCACTGTCAGTAATTATAACAGCTCTCGTTCTCCTTCCATAAGTTGCATCTACTAGCATCCCTCTATCTCTTGCTTCTTGTATTATTCTTTTAATAGGTGCAGATTCTGGACTAACTATTGCAACCAATCTATTTGCTGAAACTATATTTCCAAATCCTATATTTATTAATCTTATACCCACTTTTTTCCCTCCTAAAATTACTCTATATTTTGTATTTGTTCTCTAATCTTTTCAATTTCATTTTTAATATCCAAGACAAAATGAATTACATTTACATCATTTGCCTTAGATGCGATAGTGTTCGCTTCTCTATTCATTTCTTGGACAATAAAATCCAATTTTCTACCAATTGGTTTTGAAATGTTTATGCTTTCACTTATCTGTGATAAGTGACTTTTAAGTCTTACAATTTCTTCATCAATACAAGCCCTATCACTGAAGATAGCAACTTCCATTGCAAGCCTATTTTCATCAATTATACTTTTACCTGAAATAAGGTCATTAATCCTATTAGCTAGTTTCTCCCTATATTGCTCAACAGAATGTATTGATTTTTCTTCAATTAAATCAACTAATTTTTTTATTTCACTGCATTTAGTTTCAATGTCCTTTTTTAAAGCTGCTCCCTCTTTTTGTCTCATTGAAATCAACATTTCTAGGGCACCTTCCAATGATTTTTTTAAAATACCCCAAATTCTTTCAACATCTTCATCCTGCTCTTCCACAGTTATAATATCAGGAAATCTAGAAATCAATGATAGAGATATATTATCATTTATATCGTACATTTGCCTTATTTCATTTAGACATTTCACATAACTATCACACAAGTTCTTGTTCAATAACACCTTTGCATTTTTCGTTTCCAAAACTGTTTGAGTTATATAAATATCTACCTTTCCTCTGCTTATTTTCTCTTGAACCATTTTCCTTATTCTGTCTTCAAGGGCGAGCAAGCTTCTTGGCATTTTAATACTCAAATCCAGATACCTATGGTTTACACTCTTTATCTCTACTGTAAAGTTTCTTACTTTTGATTCACAAGAATCTCTGCCATATCCTGTCATACTGTTGACCATAGTAAATCATCCTTCCATAAATGAATCCAATAAATTTATACTTTTTATTATACATACTTTAGAAGTGAAATTTCAAGTACAATGTTTCGCCATTACTGATTATATCATATTTTCGAACATTTTATAGGGATTTTCTTTATATTTCTTTAGCGTTTATTCCTTATCTATGATTTTAGGCAATTTATACAATATCTTTATTAGTTAATAGTTACAAGTTAAGAGTTACAGCCTGAGCTACAATTCTAGTTAAAAGTTAAGAGTTAAAAGTCACAAGTTAAATTTTTCATTAACTCTTAACTTTTAACTCTTAACTTGGAGAACCATTTAATTTGTGAAGGGTCTTATGCTAAAGTATAATGCATATTAATCCGCCGTTACCTTCATTAATAATTTTCTCTAAGGTTTTCTGAATTTTAACTTGTACGTCATCTGGCATCTTAAATAATTTTTTTGCAGCCCCTCTTTAACTACGATATCAAAGGATTTACCAAACATATTGCTTTCCCAAATTTTAGATGGATCACTTTCAAACTCTTCCAGGAGAGATTTGACTAGCTCCTCACTTTCTCTTTCATTTCCCATAATCGGTGATATTTCTGTTTCTATATCGGCTCTAATAAAATGAAAAGATGGTGCGCTTGCTCGTAACTTAAGTTCATATCTAGAACCATTTTTTACTATTTTGGGTTCTTCCAGTTTCATTTCAGAAAGCTGTGGTGCCACAAGACCATATCCAGTTTCTTTTACATCTCTTAATGCATCAGATACCCTATCATATTCGACCTTTGCACCGTGATACTCTCTCATTGTATTTAAAAGCTGGCTTTCTCCGGAAATATCAGTATCACAATACTCACTTAGCACTTTATAAAATATTCCTTTATGAGGTAATAATGTAATTCTTGCAGTTCCATCTCCCATATTCATCTCATTTATTTTTAAAGAATCAATAAATTCCTCATTAGCAAGACTGTCTAAGGTTTTTTTTATGTCCCTTGCTTTATTTATACTTTTACACATGTTTTTTACAAGTTCCCAATAGCTATTTTTAAGCCAATGCTTTGATTCTAACTTTTCGATCCATTCTGGAACATCTATGTTTATCTCCTTTATTGGGAACTCTTTTAATACTCTATTAAAAGTATCAGTTATATCCCTTTGTTCCATATTAAGTACATCCATTATTTGAACAGGAACATCATATTTTGTTTCCATATCCCTTGCTAGTTCTATTGTATCTGGAGCATTAGTATTAGAAGAATTTAGTAAAATCACAAATGGTTTATTAATAGATTTTAGTTCATTAATAACCCTCTCCTCAGCGTCTACATATTCTTCTCTTGGTATATCAGTAATTGATCCATCTGTAGTTACCATTAACCCAATGGTGGAATGCTCATTAATTACTTTCTTTGTTCCTATTTCAGCCGCTTCTTCAAAAGGTATTTCATGATCATACCAAGGAGTACTTACCATTTTATCCCTTTCTCCTTCTTTATACCCAAGTGCACCCTTTACTATATATCCAACGCAATCAACCATTCTTACTTTAAATTTTACTCCTTCCCCAAATTTTATTTCTACAGCTTCATTTGGTACAAATTTAGGTTCTGTGGTATGAATAGATTTTCCGGATCCACTTTGAGGCAATTCATCTTTTGCCCTTTCCTTTTTATAGGAATTTTCTATGTTTGGAATAACCATAAGATCCATAAATCTTTTTATAAATGTTGATTTTCCGGTTCTAACAGGTCCTACAACGCCAACGTAAATATCGCCTTGAGTTCTTTCAGCAATGTCTTTGTATATATCAAAATTTTCCAAAATATATCCTCCCATATATTATTTGACGATATATATATATTAAATAAATAGTATCATTATTACTATAAAATATAGACTAGCATACTGACTTGTTATTTTTTTGAGCTTGATCTTTTTGATAATGCCTAATAATCTAACTTATAAAACACACCTTATTTACTATTTAGTCATTAGTAAATAAGGTGTGTGTGTTTCTAAACAGTCTAATGCATCTCATTTTTCTTGTCTCTACTCATAAGTGAATGAGCTGCCTCTGTTATATCTTTATTTTTAAATAAAATTTGATACAGTTCATCAGTTATCGGCATACAGACACCAAGCTTTTCTTTTAATTCGTAAGATGCCTCACAAGCTGATACTCCTTCAACTACCATACCTATGTTTTCACAAGCTTCTTTAGCTGATACTCCTTTACCAATTTGAATTCCAGCTCTCCTGTTTCTGCTATGCAAACTGGTGCATGTTACTATTAAATCTCCCATTCCAGTAAGTCCATAAAATGTTTCCTTCTTACCACCAAGAAGCGTACCAATTTTAATTATTTCACTCATACCACGGGTCATAAGTGCAGCCCTTGTATTATCGCCATATCCAAGTCCATCACAAATTCCACAGGTGAGTGCAATTATGTTTTTTACAGCTCCACCTATTTCTACACCAATTAAGTCATCATTAGTGTATACTCTAAAATGTTTTGACATAAAAAGGTCTTGAACTTTATGTGCATAATTCATATCTTTAGAACTAACTACAACCGTGGTAGGAATATTACGAGAAACTTCCTCTGCATGGCTTGGTCCTGATAATACCACCACTGGATTTAAAGGAGCTTCCTCCTTTATAACCTCTGATAATCTAAGTTTTGTCTCTTCTTCTATACCCTTGGCTATTGAAATTAAAATCTGATTTTTATTTAACTTGCCACTTATAAGCTTACAACAGCTCCTTATTGAATAAGAAGGAACTGCTAGAACTATATACTCACTGCCTTTAATTGCCTCATCTATATCACTAGTAATAATAACATTATGTGGAATAGCAATATCAGGTAAATATTTTTTATTTATTCTGTCTTTTTTGTTTTTTCTACTTCAGCCTTATTTCTACCCCATATTGTTACATTTTGTCCGCAACTCGCCAGTAATATTCCAAGGGAAGTTCCGAAGCTTCCCATACCAAGGAAAGTTACTCGTTTCATTCTACTCCTTCCTCTCTCTAAATATAAGTTTTATACCCGTTCCACTAAAATCGAAACTCTCTCT
Source organism: uncultured Clostridiaceae bacterium (assembly GCA_963725425.1). Classification (GTDB taxonomy): domain Bacteria; phylum Bacillota; class Clostridia; order Clostridiales; family Clostridiaceae; genus Clostridium_I. The sequence continues at coordinate 145,108 of CAVRYJ010000006.1, read as the reverse complement.
TAATTTATTTGCAAGATATCGCTCATATGAAAAATGAAGAGAACCTGCATTTTTAACAAAGAAAACAAATGTTGGTGGCTTTGCTCCAACCTGGGTAAGATAAAATATCTTCAATCTTTTAAGTGCAATTACTGGTGGCTCTTTCATAAGTACAGCTTTACTTATTACGTCATTTAGAACACCAGTAGATATTCTTCTTGAATAGTTAGTATAACATTCCTTTGCCATATCTAGCACTTTGCCTATTCTTTGTCCTGTTAAAGCCGAAATAAATATATATGGCGCATATGACATAAACGATAATTTGTATTGAAGTATTCGTTTTGTGTTTATCATTGTTTTATCATCTTTTTCAATAAGATCCCACTTGTTAACAATAACCATAATAGCTTTGTTTAACTCATGAGCATATCCTATAATCTTTTCATCTTGATCACTAAGTTCGTCTGTGGCATCTACCATTAGTATACACACATCCGCTCTTTCTATAGCCGCAAGAGTTCTAATAACACTATATCTTTCAATTTCTTCTTTGACCTTACTTTTTCTTCTAATCCCAGCAGTATCAATTAGTGTGAATTTACCAATACTTGTTTCTAAATGGCTATCAATTGCATCTCTTGTTGTGCCTGGAACATCACTAACAATAACCCTATCTTCACCTAGTAGCTTGTTGATAAGTGATGACTTTCCAACGTTTGGTTTTCCAACGAAAGCGATATTAATATTATCTTCATCTTCATCAGAACTATGCAATTCACTAAAATGATCAACTACCAAATCCAACATATCACCTAGGCCTAACCCTTGTGTTGAAGATATTGTAATCGGATCCCCAATTCCTAAATTATAAAATTCATATGCATTTTGTTCATCTGAAAGGTTATCTATTTTATTTACAACGAGTACCACTGGCTTTCCTGATTTTCTTAGCATAATTGCCACTTCATTGTCCGCATCAGTAAGACCTTGTTTGCCATCTACAATAAATATTATTACCCCTGCAGTTTCTATTGCTATTTGTGCCTGTTTCCTCATTTGAACTACAATTGCATCCTGGCTTTCAGGTTCTATACCACCTGTATCTATTATTGTAAAAACATTATTTAACCATTCTGCTTCTGCATAGACCCTATCTCTTGTAACCCCTGGTGTATCTTGAACGATAGAAATCCTCTTTCCTGCTAACTTATTAAACAAAGTTGACTTGCCAACATTTGGTCTACCAACTATTGCAACTATGGGTTTTGACATTTAATTATCCTCCTCAGAATGCTCGTTTATGATTTGCACTAGATTGTCACCAGTATAATCACAAACTATAACTTTTGTATTTAATGTTTTTTCTACATCTTTAATAGTTAAATCATCTAAAAATATATCAGTTCCAGATTTCAGCATATTGTTTGGTAAAATAAGATGTTTACCAATATTTTTACCTTTAAGCTGTTCTATAATATCAGTAGCCGTCAATAGCCCTGCCACAGTTATAGTTTCTCCGAAATACAAATTTAAAATCATACTAACTTCTATGTCGATTTTATTATTCTTTAGAGCTATTTTTTCTGCCGCATTTTTAATTTCTTCATATGCTGATGAACCTGTAACTAATGTGAATTTGCCTTTTCTTTTGACACTCAGGTTGCCAATTGACTTCTTGATATTTTCTCTAAATATCCTTATCATTCCTATTCCGTCTTCAAGTTGTTCAAAGTCATTATAGAAATTTTTTTCAGGTACATCCTTTCTAGCTACAACATAAAATTCATCAGAAAGTCTTATAAAAGGTGAACCTGTTTCTTTTATAAAATCATCTTGCATTTCACTTACTAGTGCAAGTTGCTCATTTGCAGATTTCTCATCATACATTTTCATAGGGAACAAACCTTTCCTGTATTTTGTTATACCTACAGGTACTGCTGCTACATTTTTAATGTATGGGTAAAATTTATATAAATCCATCACTGTATTCTTTAATTCAATTCCATCGTTGATTCCTGGACACATTACAATTTGACAATTCATATTAATTTTGCCATTAGCCAGTTTTTGTAGTCTTTCGATAATGTTTCCAGCAAATCTGTTATTTAACATTTTCATCCTAAGTTTAGAATTTGTAGTATGTACAGAAACATTAATTGGACTTATTTTATATTTAATGATTCTATCTATATCCTCATCTTTTAAATTAGTTAAAGTAACAAAATTACCCTGTAAAAATGAAAGCCTGGAATCATCGTCCTTAAAATATAAAGGTTTTCTCATGCCCATTGGCAATTGATCAATAAAACAGAATATACAATTATTTTTACAACTTTTTGCTTCATCCATGATTTGGTCCGTAAACTCTACACCAAAGTTTTCGTCAAAATCTTTTTCAACCTCTAGCTCCCAAATTTCATTAATATTAACTTTGTCTAGTTCGATCACTACATAATCATCTGACATTAAAAATCTATAATCAAGTATATCATTAACTTCTGTACCATTAATACTTATTATTCTATCGCCTATTTCAATGCCAAGTTCCTCTGCAATACTTTCTTTGTCAACCTTTGAAATTTCATTTTTCATACTTACTCTCCTAAATAAGCCATGTAACTGTTTTTTTACCTACCATTATGTAATATACATTAATACAAAAGTTTAGTCAAGAATACAAAAAAATAAAACTCCCTTTTATTTTTTGCAAAAAGGAGTTTTTCTGAAGTAAAAGAAGATTTTTTTGATGATGTCTTACTATTCATTTAAATCGATTTGCTCACCAGTTACAAGATAAATAGTAGATTCACATATGTTGGTAGTATGATCAGCTATTCTCTCTAAGTATTTGCATATAAGTATATATTGAGTTGCCTGATTTATTGTCTTATGGTCTTCCATCATCATCAGTAATAAATCGCTGAAAACCTGTTTGTAAATATAATCAACATCATCGTCTTTTTTACATATTTCATAAGCTTTATCTACATCAGCATTTACGTAAGCATCCAGGGACTCTCTTATCATTTCTCTCACAATATTCGCCATTTTGGGAATATCCAAAAGTGGTTTAATGGGTTTTTCATTTTTTATGCGCTTAGTAACCTTTGCTATATCTACTGCATGATCTGCCATTCTTTCTAAATCTGTTACTATTTTTGTAGTTGTAAATATATTTCTAAGATCAATAGCTAAAGGATGTTGCAGCGCTATTAGTCTTATAGCCTTGTTTTCAATGTCCTTTTGCATATCATCAACAATATCATCATTGTCTATGACTTTTTTAGCTAAATCTTCATCTTGATTAATTAATGCTTCAATAGACTGAAACAATTGTTTCTCAGCCATACTTCCCATTCTAAGTAAATCAACATGAAGTTCTTCTAAATGTGAGTCAAAAATTTTTCTTGGCATAATCGTCACCTCCGGTAAATCTATTTTCAACCAAATCTTCCTGTTATATAATCTTCTGTTCTTTTATCCAATGGTTTATAAAAAATATTTTCTGTCTTCCCACTTTCAACTACTTCACCATTTAAGAAAAAAGCGGTATAATCAGAAATTCTTCCAGCCTGTTGCATATTATGAGTTACAATTATTACAGTATATTTCTTCTTGAATTCATCCATTAATTCCTCGACTTTCAAGGTTGATATGGGATCAAGTGCTGAAGTAGGTTCATCCATAAGAATTACTTCTGGCTCAACAGCAAGCGTTCTTGCTATACATAGTCTTTGCTGTTGCCCTCCTGATAAACCTAGTGCGCTCTTTTTAAGTCTATCTTTTACTTCTTCCCAAAGAGCTGCATCCCTTAGACTTCTCTCAACTATTTCATCAAGCTGCAACTTATTTTTTATGCCGTGTATTCTAGGACCATACGCGATATTATCGTAAATAGACATGGGAAAGGGATTAGCCTTTTGAAATACCATTCCTATTCGTTTTCTAAGATCTATAACATCATAATCTTTATATATGTTTTTTTCTTCAAAGAATACTTCTCCATCAATTTTTACTGTTTCAATTAAATCGTTCATTCTATTGATTGTCCTTATAAATGTGGATTTCCCACACCCAGATGGACCAATCAATGAAGTTACAGAATTTTTTTCTATATCAAGACTAATATTTTTTAGTGCTTGAGCGCTTCCATAATATAAATTCAATTTATTTGTTCTGACTATTCCCACTTAAGCTCCCCCTTACTTTCCACTGTATGCTTTATATAATTTATTTCCAATAAATCTTGCTAAAAAGTTAAATAATAATACCATTATTACAAGTACCGCTGAAGAACCCGTTGCTATTTTTGATGCATCTGGTACCATTCCTTCAGAATTCAACTTCCAAATGTGTACTGCAAGGGTTTCTGCTGGTCTAAATAGACTAAACGGTGAAATCTTGTTTGTTAGACTTATGTTATTATAATTTAAAGTTGGTGTACTCATACCTGCTGTATATAGAAGCGCTGCTGCTTCTCCAAATACTCTTCCTGATGCCAAAATTATACCTGTTAATATTTGTGGCATGGCAGATGGCAATGTTACATTTTTAATTGTTTGCCATTCAGTTGACCCTAAACCTAAACTAGCTTCCTTGACTTTTGAAGCTGCTGCTGTTATTGCATTTTCACTTACCCTTGCCATGGAAGGCAAGTTTATAACTGCTATTGCAAGTGCTCCTGCTAGGATTGTATATTGCCAATGTGTCATATTAACAAATACCAAAAGTCCAAATAATCCTACTACAATTGAGGGTAAGGATGCCATAGTTTCAACACACAAGCGAATAAAATTAAGTATTTTACCCTGTTTTGCATATTGTGACATATAAATTCCAGCACCTACTCCAATAGGTACAGTTATTATTAGAGAAATAAATAACATATAAAATGAATTGAATAGTTGTGGTCCTATACCTCCACCTGCCTGATCCAGTAATGAATCGCTAGTCAAGAAATGTAGATTTAGTGAACTTCTACCATTATAAACAATGTACCCAATAAATCCAACTAATAACATTACTATTAGTGCTGAAATTATGTAGAGTATAACTGTTGCTACTTTGTCCCAAGTTTTTGATTTCATTATTTTTCACCTCGTCTACCAATTAATCTTATTATAATAATAAACATAAAGGATATCAATAAGAGTAAAAGTGCCAATGACCATAATGCATCATTTACAGGTGTCCCATCAGCTGTATTTGCCATACTCATAGTTAAGATACTAGTCAATGTAATAGTTGGTGTGATTAAACTATTCGCAAATTTGAAACTATTACCAATAACCATCTGAACTGCAAGTGCTTCACCCATAGCCCTAGCAAGTCCAAGTACAATAGCCGTTAATATTCCATTTTTGCATGCAGGGACAACAACCTTATATATAGTTTGCCACCTTGTAGCACCAAGACCATAGGAAGCTTCAATATAATCAGATGGTATAGTTTTAATCGCATCGGAGGCTAAGCTTGCAATGGTTGGCAATATCATTATACTTAACACAATCATACCTGACAGTAAACTAAAGCCCATTCCACCAAATGATTTTTTAATAAAAGGTACTAGCACTATTACGCCAACCCAGCCATATACAACTGATGGAATTCCCACAAATAATTCTAGTGCTGGCTGTAATACTTTTCTTCCTAATTTGGGCGATATCAAATTCATGAAAATTGCAAGACCTATGCTTATAGGCGCACTGATTATAACCGCTCCAAGTGAAACTGCTACTGACCCAGCTATAAAAATTGCTGTGCCAAATTGTGGATTTGCAGCATCTGGTTGCCATTTGGAATTAAACAAGAAATTCAGTACTGAATAGTGATCAGTGGTAAATGTTCTAATTCCTTTGGAAGCCACAAAAAAAATTATTGTTAGTGTCAAAACCACTAATAATAACCCACAAAACGTAGCATAGCCTTTTCCTATGTACTCAGTTTTAAATTTTCTCCAAAAACTTCTTTTTTCCATATAATCAACCTCAAACTTTTTATTAAGACACTAGACCAGCCGCAAGCAGCCAGTCTATTAGTCAGTTTTATTTAAAATCACTTATTGGTATATACCCTAGTGTTACAACTTGTTTATTAAAACTATCACTCATCATATAATCGATCAATGCTTTTGATACTCCACTAGCAGCTCCCTTTGTATACATATGTTCATATGACCAGAATACATATTTACTACTTGTTGGTGTTTTACTAGTAATTATATTTGCAGTAGTAGCCTCAACTCCATCAATTTCAACTGCACTTATATCATTTTTAACATCACCAACTAAATATGATAGTGCTAAATAACTTACACTTCCAGGTGTTTGTTTCATAGAAGTTGCAACTGCACCACTTGAATCTTGAGTCATTCCTAAACTATCTTTTTCTGCTTTGCCATCCATTATAGTATTGTTAAATGTAACTCTTGTACCTGAACCACTAGTTCTATGGATTACATTTATTGGTAAATCCTTACCGCCAACAGCTTTCCAATTTGTAACTACGCCTGTGAAAATATCTTGAATTTGAGCTTTTGTTAAATTAGTGACTCCAGTATCTTTTGTTGTTACTACAGCAAATCCAGTAGCACAAACCTGATGATCCACTAGCTCTGCAGCTTTATCAGTTGTTAATTTTTCTTTTGCAAAAATATCTGAATCTCCAATTTGTACAGCACCTTGACTTACTTGTGTAAGACCAGTACCGCTGCCGCCACCTTGTACTGATACTGTAGCATTTGGGTTTTTTATTGTAAATGATTTTTGAGCAGCATCTACTAATGGTTGAAGTGCCGTAGATCCTGAGGCTGTAATTGAACCTGAAACCTCAGCTGTTTTTTTTGTTTCATTAGTATTGTTAGATGAAGCTGAACTTCCACATCCTGCAAATAGTACTGCCATTACGGCAATTGATGCTGCTAACACAGCAAATTTTATTTTTTTACTTTTCATAATAAAGTTACCCTCCATTCAAAATACGGAACTGATATATTTGTTTTATCAACAATTACATTGTAGCAGTACAAAGTTAATCAAATATTATACGAATGTTAACATATCTTAACATTGGTCTTTTACACAGTAAATTTGTTGATACTATCAGCCATCTTTTCACTATTAGTATGCATATTTTCTAGCATATCATACATATCTTTTGTGTTTTCATATTTTTCTGATGCAATTTTACTTACAGTAGCTATAGTATTGTTAAATTTTTCATAGGAATTTTTGATTTTTGTTAATTTTTCTGATACAAGATAATTTTCCTCGTTTAGCATTTCAACACTATTATATGTTTCATTCATATAATTAACAATGGCTTCAGATGAATGTAACATCCTTGCATAGTTGTCTATAGTATTATCTACAATTTTAAACTGACGGTTAGTTGTGCTATTTACTTCAATTATTTTATCTTGAACATTAAACATATCAGAATTTAATGCTAATAAAATTTCATCAATTTTTTCCATTTGATAAGCAACATTTTTAGATAATTTTTTAATCTCACCTGCTACAACCCCAAACCCCTTTCCTATTTCTCCATATCTGCCTGCTTCAATTGCTGCGTTTAAAGAAAGGATATGTGTCTGCTTTGATATTTGCTTTACTGTTTTCCCTACTTGTGCAATATTTAAAAGATTGAGTTTTAGTTTATCAAATGAAAGGTTAGCCTCGCCTAATCTTTCATTTGTTTCTACGTTTATATTTTTTAATTCATTAACAGTTTTTAATCCCTCATTATTTATATCCTTAATAAAAACAGCTTCATTTAAAACTTTCTCCGATTGAGATTTAATATTTTCCGATTTGTCTTTTACTGTATCAAAAGAATTAAAGCTACTCGCCACAGCGCTAAAAATTTTAACTGTATCCTTCTCTATAATCTCAGTATTCTCATCAACTGATTTCATACCTAATACAATACTGCTATATGAATCTTTAATTCCTACATTAATCATTAAAAAATCATCGCTATATTCTTTAATATCAGACAAAAGATTTTTTAGACTATATGTCATATTGTTAAAATTATAGCTTAGTGTCCCAATTTCATCCATATTATGTATTGGGTTTGTAACCCTGAGATTTCCCTTTGATATTTCTTTAGTATTTTTTATTAATAGGTTCATAGGTTCAAATATTCTTTTAATTATTAAATTTAGTATTATAATTATTAAAATTATTAGTAATATACCTGTTCCTAAAATGCATAAGCCTATAATCTTAGGTGAACTTTCTATTTCACTTTGTTTTACTGTAAGTACTATGAGTGCCTTTAGCTGTGGTACGCTTGTACAATTTGCATAGTATCTTGTGTTATCTTTAGTATACTTAATTATATTAGAGCTCCCAGAGTTCATAAATTTATTATTTTTTGATAATTTATCTATTTCTTTCAAATTATCCTTTTTATTAATATCCATTTTATCTGGACTGTATATAACACTTTGAGAATCATCCACTATAAATATATATCCACTATTTAAAAATTTAAACTTATCAAAAGTATTAGAAAAATAATCTGTAAATACATTTTTCCCTACAGTACCAATTATATTCCCACCCGCGTCTTTAATAGGTTGCAAGAATGTTACTACTGGTTTAATAGATACTACTGATGTGTATACATTGCTCATCACAGGATTACCACTTAATAATGCCTGCTCCATATAATCATGAGTACTGAGATCAAACCTTTGGAAATTATCGTTACTACAAGCAATTATAAAACCTTTTTTATTCGTAACAAATATATTTTCATCATATTTATTTAAAATAGCCATTTTTTTTAATTTGTTACTAAGATTACTAATATCACTAGAATAATTGTTTTCAGCAGACTCCTCTGAACTATTGGACATTTCAACAAGAACTTTGTTTACATCATTATCTACAGAAATTTGTTTTGCATCATTTTTTTCACCATCAATCAATGTATTAAAGTTATTATAAATTTGCATGGAAACAGTTTTCATATTATCCTTACTCATGTTAAACATGCTATTATAGGTTATTATATATATGAAAGCACCTATAGAAATCATACCTAATATTACTAGTATAGATACACTTGAAACTATTTTCAGTGAAATAGAATCTTTGAATCTAGAAACTATACCTAAATGCTTCATCTTTTTTTTCAGTAAAACGCTTTTCTCCCAAATAAAATCTTTAATTTTATAAATAGTAACTAAATTCTTCATCTTTTTATTCATCATCAACTACTCCTTTAACTCAAAAGTAAGTTAAGTGTATACTACCTAAGTTAATACCACTTTGGCTATATGTTAATTTTGAGTTAAATAAAAAAGGTGAAGCTAAAGCATCTTCAAGAAAACACCTTACTCGACCTTTTTTAAAGGAATTTTTATAATAAATTTACTTCCTTTTCCTACTTCACTGGCCACATCTATTGTTCCTTTAAAATTTATAACTATGTGTTTTACAATTGCAAGCCCCAGTCCTGTGCCTCCTTTAGATCTGGATCTTGCTTTATCTACCCTGTAGAATCTTTCGAATAATCTAGCTATGTGTTCTTTTGAAATACCGATTCCTGTATCTTCCACCCAAATAACACAAAAGTTGTCTTGTGCTTTTGCTCCTATAAATACGCTATCACGATCTTCAGAGTATTTTATTGCGTTGTCAACTAAGTTTATTAACATCTGTTTGAATTTGTCCTTTTCACCTATCAGACTTACATGAGCATTTTCTAATATAGTTAGATTTATATTCTTATTGTCTGCAGTATTCTTCATAAGGTGAAACACATTATTTATTAAATCATCTACATAAAAATCATCAATTATTATATGATTATGACCTTCTATATCAGAAAGTGTCAAAATATCATTTATAAGTCTAGTAAGCCTTTCAACTTCATCATCGATTATATCCAGAAATTGATTTCTCTTCCCCTCATCCTTCACATACTTTAAAGTCTCTGCAAATCCTTTTATGGATGTTAATGGTGTCTTTAACTCGTGAGAAACATTTGCAACAAACTGCGATCTCATATTTTCAAGTTTCTTTATATCCGTAATGTCCTGAACTACTGCCACTGTACCTATATGATTTTTATCCGTTACTATATCGGCGGTTTTCACTCTTAAAATTCTCTCTTTTGGCCAAAGTATTTTTAATTCTTTAAATTCACTACTTTTTGATTTAAATACCTCTTCAAGCTCAAAGTCCCTTATATGTTCAATAAAATTTTCACCGATTATATCTTTTTCTATGCCAAATAGTACTTCTGCATATGGATTAATCATTATTACCTTATTATTTCTGTCAACAGCTATAACTCCACTTTCCATACTTTTGAGTATAGCTTCCATTTTCATTTGCTTATCTAGGGATTCTTTCATGGTGGCTTGAAGTTGCTCAGCCATTTTGTTAAATGTTTTACTGAGATGCCCAAGTTCATCATCAGATTCTATTAAGACTCGCCTCTTTAATTCCCCTTTAGCAACTAAGGAACTGATAAATTCTAGATTTTTTATTGGTCTTAAAATTGAATTGGAAACTCTAATTCCAAAACAAACTGAAAGCAAAACTGAAATCAAAACCATGAATAAATAATATTTTATGTACTTTATTTGAATAACCTTTGATAGAGAAAGAGGTTCTAAGCTAATTACAGTAAAAGAATCTTTAATGTTTGTTGCATAGTAAACAATATTCTTATTAATTGAATTATTAAACCTTATAGTATATGCTTCCCCATTTTTTTTAGCATCATCTATTTCCTGCATTTTAGTAACATCTACATTGTTTAAAGTTTGGATGTTGCTGAAGAGTATTTGATTTTTTTTATTCAAAACCATGATGTTCTTGTCATTATCTAAATATATAGTATTTAATAGAGAGTTAGTGTTTTTCACATCTTTTGAACCAATGATTCTTTCAACATATTTATTATTATTACTCAATTCAGATTTTACATTTTCCTCATACTGGTAATTCACTATTGAAATAAAAAGTAAAGTTACTAATATCAATGTGAAAAAAAATGTACCTAAAATGTTAACTAGTAGCTTTTTTTTCATATCATTCACCGTCGTAATTAAATCTATATCCTATTCCACGAATAGTTTCTATGTATTTAGGATTTTTGTCATCATTTTCGATTTTTTGTCTCAAATGTCTTATATGAACATCTACAGTCCTTGTTTCACCAACGTATTCATATCCCCACACTTTATCTAATAGAAAGTCTCTAGTCATAACTCTACCTTTATTAGTTACTAATATTTGTAGCAGTTCGAATTCCTTTAAAGTTAATTCAACTTTTTTATCATTTTTAATAATATTATGCCTCTGAAAATCAATATTCACATTATCAAAAGTAAATGTTTTATCAATATATTGAACCCTAGTTCTACGTAACACTGCCTTTACTCTTGCTACAAGTTCTCTAACTGAAAATGGTTTAGTTATATAATCATCAGCTCCAAGTTCAAGTCCAAGTATTTTGTCAAGTTCTTCTCCTTTTGCTGTTATCATAATTACTGGCATAGTTGAAATTGACTGATCTCTTCTTATTTCTCTACACACATCATAACCATCCATACCTGGAAGCATTAGATCTAATAAAACAAGTTGAGGTACTTCATGTTTTGCGAGTTTTAATGCATCTATTCCATTATTTGCAAAAACAACTTTGAAACCATTTGTCTCTAAATTGAATTTAATAAGTTCTACTATGTGTTCCTCATCATCAACAACTAAAATTTTTTCTCCAGACATAAAAAAATACCTCCCTGTGTTCCACCGATGAACTAAATAATCATTTATCTATCTAGTATCCAAAATTTATTCTTTAATAGAAATAAAAGAAAACATCCTACCATAATTTTCTTTTTGTTTCCTATAAGAAAACATGGAATATTCGTCATTACAAGATGTACATATATTTACATCTTGTATATTATTTTTGTTTATCCCTATATTTATTAATTGACTCCTTATACATTTATTCAAATCAAGTTTTCCATTTGTATAAATGTTTAAATTCTTGTATATATCCACTTCATAAAACTGTTTAAGTTCATCCTGTCCAAATTCATAACAACACTCCCTATTATGTGGCCCTATATAGACAATGATATCGTCTATACTGGCATTATATGCATTCAGCATGCTAATTATGGTTTTAGCTACAATTTGTAGCAATGTCCCTTTCCAGCCGCTGTGTACTGCTGCAATAATTTTCTTTTCCTTATTGTAAATTAAAACTGGTACACAGTCTGCTGTAAAAACACCAATTCCTACATTATGCTTGTCTGTAATAATTGCATCTCCATCTTTTACAGCACTATCATAAAATAATACTTCATCACTATGTTTTTGCCTCAAATAGCCAACAGCTTTTAAATTAAACCATTTTTTTATATTTTCTAAATTTTCCAAGCCATTTTGAGTATTCATATTGAAATCAAGACCATTTTTAGCCGTTGAAAATTCCAGCTCAATACAATCATCCTTAAATGAAATAAACTCAAAATTCTCTACTATACTTTTCATTTTACACCTCATAACTCAGATTGTTTCTAATCTATTTAAATCTTAACACCATTTAACAATTATTTAACAAATGTTTATCATTTCTTATCCAATAGATTGTTTATCTCTTGCATAAAAGTATTTATGTCTTTAAACTGCCTATATACAGATGCAAACCTGACATATGATACTTCATCTAACTCTTTCAGTTTTTCCATTATCATTTCTCCAACTTCTTCTGACTTAACCTCTGTTACCATTTCATTACTTAAACTCTTTTCTATTTCAAAAGCTATATTTTCAATTTGTTGCCTTGAAACTGGTCTTTTCTGACATGCTTTTATTAGACCATTTATTATCTTAGATTTATCGAAATACTCTCTACTGGAATCTTTTTTGATTACAAGTATAGGAATATCCTCCACCTTTTCATATGTGGTGTATCTTTTAGTGCATTTTAAACATTCTCTTCTTCTTCTAATAGCCATATTATCTTCAGTAGCCCTAGAATCAATTACTTTACTGTCTTCAAATCCACAAAATGGGCATTTCAATGTTTTCACGTCCTTTGCATAATATTTTTAAATATATTATACACTCAAATTGCTTATATCATCAATCCTTATTATAGGATACATCCTTACAATTTACTAAAATCACATCCACACCAATTTTATTTATTTGCTCCCAAGGAATTTCTATATCGTTATTTTTGGAAAACCAACCAAGTTTTTGATTGGGTATCAAAATAGAAATAATCTTATAATTATCACAATCCACAACTAAATCCTTTATAAATCCAAGTTTTGAACCAGTTGTAACATCTATCACTTCCATAGATTTCAAGCTATTTAAGGAATGTAAAATTTCTTCCATAACATCGCCCCCTTCGTAGTAAAATATATTATAATAATTGATATATTATTACACTGAAACCTAATTCTCAGCGTATAAGACGTCAACAAAGAAATAACAAGTCAATATTCTGGTCTATTTTAATGGTATGCTTCATCACCATACCCATTACATAGCTAACGCTTGCGCAAGGTTTTGGCTCATCGCCTACTGCAAAATATCCTCAGTATCTTTGACTTGTTATTTTCTTGATTGTGCTTTAACTCTTAATTTTCAATTTTTAACTTTCGTATTTTGAGACATTCTCTTTTATCTTACTAGCGTTATACATATTTTCTCATATGTTTCAAAGCTGTTTTTTCTAACCTAGAAACCTGTGCTTGAGATATACCTATCTCATCAGCCACTTCCATCTGTGTCCTTCCATCAAAAAATCTCATATTTAAAATCATTTTTTCTCTACCACTTAATTTTTTCATTGCTTCTTTAATTGAAATGTTTTGAAGCCAACTGTCGTCTAAATTTTTATTGTCACTAATTTGATCCATTACATAAATTGCATCTCCTCCATCATGATAAATTGGATCAAATAATGATATTGGATCTTGTATAGCATCCAGTGCAAAAACAACTTCCTCTCTTGGCAATTCTAATTCCTTTGCAATCTGAGAAACAGATGGCTCCTTATTATCTTCTCTAATAAGTTTATCTCTTGCTTGAAGAGCCCTATAAGCTATATCTCTAAGCGATCTACTAACCCTAATTGAGTTATTGTCTCTTAAATACCTCCTTATTTCTCCTATTATCATTGGAACAGCATACGTTGAGAATTTGACATTTTGACTCAAATCAAAATTGTCTATTGCTTTGATAAGCCCAATACAACCAACTTGAAATAAATCATCAGCATTTTCTCCTCGGTTGTTAAATCTCTGTATTACGCTTAAAACCAATCTTAGATTTCCTCTTATAAAGGTTTCTCTTGCATAAGAGTTTCCATTTTTTAATGATAGCAAAAGCTCTCTCTTTTCTTTTTCTTTCAACACTGGAAGTTTTGATGTGTTAACTCCACATATTTCTACTTTATTAATCATCAATCTCATCAGCCCCTTAAGAATAATAGCATTTAAATTATTCCCTCTGGAAACTGATTTTATACTAGAGACATACCTATAGCATTTTATTGATTTCTTTTTTTAATCTTTTTACGATTCTCTTTTCAAGTCTTGAAATATATGATTGAGAAATGCCAAGCATGTCCGCAACCTCTTTTTGTGTCTTTTCGTTGCATCCATTAAGTCCATATCTAAGTTGCACTATTTCTTTTTCTCGAATTGAAAGCTTCATCATAGCTATATTTAGTAGTTGTTTATCCACTTCATCCTCTATGAGATTATAAACAGAATCATTTTCTGTGCCCAATATATCTGACAATAGTAATTCATTTCCATCCCAATCAATATTAAGAGGCTCATAGAAAGAAATTTCAGCTCGTATTTTATTATTCCTTCTTAAATACATTAAAATTTCATTTTCAATACACCTAGAAGCATAGGTTGCGAGTTTAATATTTTTCTCAGGATCAAAGGTATTTACAGCTTTTATAAGTCCTATTGTTCCAACTGATATTAGATCTTCTACCCCTACTCCAGTATTTTCAAATTTCCTAGCAATATATATAACTAGCCTCAAATTTCTTTCAATAAGAATAGATCTTACGCTTTCATCCCCATGCATTAGGTTTTTTACAAGTTCACCTTCTTCCTCCTTTGTTAAAGGAGGAGGTAATGCGTCATTACCTCCTATGTACATTACATTTTTAATAAAAAACTTGAATTTTGTTAATATTCTATTACAAATTACACTAAACCACATACACAGCCCCCCATTTTATATAATCCCTCTAGATAATAAGGCATTAAAATCATTTAAATCACTTAATTTCGTATCAGAAAGAGCCACTATCAATTCCTTGCTACTAAAACTATCTTCACAATAAATATTAACTGAAGAAGGTTTAAATCCCATAAGAATACCCTTTGAACCATCTACAACCTTATATGGTATGTAGAACATTTTATTTTTTTTTATATCTAGATCGTTTAATATATATTGTTCAACAATCATAACCGGTAAGTTTGTAGCAGGTTCCCTTAGCTCATTACCCGTATCTAAAAATGCTTTTACTCTTCTAACTTTATTGTCAAATATTATATCTACATCATAGATTAATTTTGTTATGTCCCTGCGATCTTTTATATATACTACTAGCCTGTGTATTATCACATACACCATCAATACTGCAGTTAATATACCTGTATATGAGAAATCCAACATTTTATAATTAAATGTTAAATTTCCACTGTTACTAAATTCAATAAAAACACAAAATCCTGCGAGTACCATTGAATATATGATAAATGTAGCCAGTGCTTTTATATAAAAAAATATATTCATAATTTTAAAACATATAAATAGCATAAAAAATGCTACAAAAATCTTAACTGGTAATGATAATAATATTTGGGGTACAGAATATACAACAGTTAAAACATATAAACTACCCAAAAACGCCGATAGCAAAAACATTTTAAGTTTTACATAAATTTTTAACGTTTGTGCAGTTATGTACAACAAAAAAAAAATTAACAAACATATTTTCAATGATAAGCACGTCTAAATAAATTACCATATTATTCCTCCTCACTCAGACTATTATATCTCTATGCATAATAAAATTTTGTCATATTATAATCCATAACTAAAATTTTTCTTTTCTTAAATTTGCTACCATTTAGTAAATACTATCAATCTAATACAAATTATTTTCTAAAAAAGCGAAAAAAAAGGAACTACCTCAAAATAGAAATCAATTTCTATTTTGAGGTAGTTCCTTTTTTTCACTATTTGCCTTTGTTTTGTCTCCTTAAAAAAGCAGGCACATCTAAATCGCTATCATTTATTTTAGATGAATAATCTACAGTACTTGCAACCTCAAGGTCTGATTTTTTTGCTTCATCCTCAACCTTTTTATTTCTAACATCTATTTCAACTTTATCATTTTCAAATCCTGTAGCTATTACTGTTATCCTTAATTCATCCTTTAAGTTTTCATCTATAACCGCTCCAAATATGATATTTGCATCAGGATCTGCCGCCTCTTGAACAATTTGAGCCGCCTCATTTATTTCTAATAATCCCAAATCTTCACCACCAGTTACATTTAATAATACTCCAGTGGCCCCTACAATTGAAGTTTCTAATAATGGGCTTGATATGGCTTCTTTAGCTGCATCTGCTGCTCTATTATCCCCTGTTCCTGTACCAACTCCCATATGTGCAAGTCCTTTGTCCAGCATAACTGTCCTTACATCTGCAAAATCCAGATTCACTAGTCCTGGTATTGTTATTAAATCCGAAATACCTTGAACTCCTTGTCTTAATACGTCATCTGCAAACTTAAATGACTCTACAAGAGTTGTTTTTTTGTCGACAATAGCAAGTAATCTCTCATTTGGAATTGTAACTAATGTATCCACTCTTTCTTTTAAATTTTTAATACCAACTTCGGCATGAATCATTCTTTTTCTACCTTCAAAAGGGAAAGGCTTCGTAACAACTCCTACTGTCAAAATCCCCATAGATTTGGCAATCTCAGCAACTACTGGTGCAGCTCCTGTTCCAGTACCTCCACCCATTCCTGCAGTAATAAATACCATATCCGCACCTTTAATAGCCTCTGATATTTCCTCTTTGCTCTCCTCTGCAGCTTTTTGCCCTATTTCAGGATTTGCTCCAGCACCCAGTCCTTTTGTTAACTTATCTCCTATTTGTATCTTTTGTGATGCTTGTGAAAGTGCTAATGCCTGCTTATCAGTATTTATTGCGATAAACTCAACATTTTTGAGTCCGTCAATTATCATTCTATTGACAGCATTGTTTCCACCACCACCACAACCAATTACTTTTATTTGTGCAAATTCTTGAACATCAACATCAAAATCTAGCACATTAATACCTCCTCTTTAGAAAAAATCCGCAAGAAATTTTTTTACTCTAGTTAAAACGCCTGCATTTTCAAAATGTTTTTTATTCTTTTGTTCCCAAATGCTGGTATTCCCTTCATCCTCATAAAACTCATCAGCTATCTCTCTCTGTTTAAATGTATCTGATGCATCCTTCACAATACCAACTGCCACAGCGTATATTGGATTTGCAGCACCAACGTATTCAGGAGATCCTATCTTAACGGTTTTTTTGAGTATATGTTTTGCAAATGATGTTACACCTTTAATTAATGAAATTCCTCCACCCACAAAAACGACGTTTGAAATCTGCTCATAAAAGCCACTTTTCTCAAGCTCATTTTTAGCAAGGGTAATTAATTCCTCAACTCTAGCCTCTAAAATTTCCTTGAAAAATTTATAGTCTATTGAATAATCCCCATTATACGAAGATTTAATAGAATTATTATCCCCTTTTGTATCTTCAACATCTAACAAATTAGAATATTTAATTTTAAGTTTTTCAGCCTCGTTAAATGGAAGTTTAAGACCTAATGATATATCATTAGTTATGCTATTGCCACCAAGGGGTATTATTGAAGTAAAACAAATGTTATCATTTTTTATTATAGTTATATCAATTGTTTCAGCCCCAACATTTACCAAAGCAACTCCCATTTCTTTTTCTTCACCTGTTAACACAACTTTAGACGTAGCTCTCGGTTGTAAACAGATTCCTTTAACCTCAATCCCAACTTTATTAACACTTTTTATAAGGTTATTTACAACTGTAGTCTTTGCTATCAAAACCTCCGCTTCTACTTCCAATCTTAGTCCACTCATCCCAATAGGATCTTTAATATTGTCATAACCATCAATTATAAACTGTTTAGGTTCAATACCTATAATCTCTTTATCGGATGAAATCGATACAAGTTTAGTAGCTTCCAATACTCTTTCAACATCATTTTTTCTAATTTCTCTGTCTTCAGAAGATATAGCTACCATTCCAGTATTATGTACAAGATCACTTATTCCACCGGGAAGCGATATATAGGCATCCTTAATTTCAATGTCAACCATTCTCTCCAGTTTTTCTATACATTCTTTTATAGATTCTGCAGAACTATCTATGTCCACTACAATGGCTTTCTTAAGTCCTCGACAATTTACAGATGTTATTCCAAGAATAGAAAGTTCAGCGTTTTTATCCAGTCTTCCTATAGCTGCACAAACTTTCGAAGATCCAACATCTATTCCAACAAAATATTCATTCATACAGTTTTCCCCCCTATAAGAGAACACAACTTAATATATTCAACATAAAATCTAAATTCCCTCTATTTTAAGGATTTATTTTTAAAGAATTAATATAATTTATATATCAATTTTGGTTTTAAAAGCTGAGATAAACAGAGTCCTTTGTTTCAGGTGGATTTTTTTCTCCATCTGATTGTTATTAATAGACTTCTTAGCATCTTTGATGCTTAGAAGCCGTTATCCTTTAGGGTAAATCGTTAGTAAGGCGCCTATTCGCCCTTTACTCCCACTTGAAAAAGCAAAAAAATAGAAAACCAAAGCTTGCTTTGTGTGATAAGTAGATAGCCCAATCTTCGATTGTTGCTAGTCACTTAGTAGTTTCATCAATCGCTTTCTCTTTAAAGTAAGATGGGAGTATTAAAACGGGTAGTAATCGGATAAAATAAAAAGGGGTACGTAGCAATGAGCCGACCCCATATTATCTAAACTTTAATTTGCTTTTTCTAGTTCATCAATATCAACACTTCTAGTGTGCTTTGTATGACTCCACTCCTTATCATTCTTTTTCAATATTCCCTGTATAGCTATTGGAAACCATGTAATAGTATATATGGGTAATAATATTATATAATATAATAATATTTTGAAATCAAGTTTTTTATCCAAATTCAATAAGAATGGAGTATATACATACAAAAATATTCCAAATACCATAGTCAATATTGTAAGAGTATCTATATTTCTAGCACCCATAATGCCAGTGGCACCACTTAAATAGGAATATGTATTAATTCCACCTTGTATCAAACCCGTAAAAATTACAATACCCATTATAATATACATTACAGGTTGCACTGTGTATATTGCGCAGTCAATGGCTGTTAAGCTTCTTTCCACAATACCCTTTTTCATTAATTTTAAGAAATACCTTCCTGACACATCCGCATAACCTTGCATCCATCTTCTTCTCTGACTCCAAGATTGAGACAGTGTAAGTGGTTTTTCATCATAAACAACTGCATCATAGGCAAATCCCACTTTGTAACCATTGGATACTAGCTTACATGTAAATTCCAAATCTTCTGTAAGGCACGTAACGCCCCAGCCTAATTTTTTCAAAACTTCAATATCAATACAAAGACCTGTACCGCCTAATTGGCTTGATAATCCCATGTTATTTCTTGCAAGCTGGAACATTCTATTAGTTTGCCAAAATGTTATTGAATAGCAAGTAGTAATCCAAGTATCCTTTGGATTTTTACTGTCTAAATATCCTTGAACCACCTTGTAACCCTCTGAAAGTTTTTTGTTCATTTGTTTTAAAAAATCTTTAGCCGCTATATTGTCTGCATCAAAAATGGCTACAGTATCATACTTTTTTTCCATTTTAAATATTTTATTAAACATCCATTCCATAGCAAAGCCTTTTCCCCTTTTATCTTTATTGAACCTTTCATAAACAATGGCACCCTTAGCTCTTGCATTTTTTGCAGTATTATCAGTGCAATTATCTGCAATAACAAATATATCATACAGTTCTTTAGGATAATCAAGTCTATTTAAGCTCAAAATGATATCACCAACAACGGCCTCTTCATTATGGGCAGCAACCAATAAAGCAAAACTATTTTTAGGTTTTACAGTATCCGAACTTTTCTTTTTATAAATACCAAACAACGAAATAATTACATTATATAAAGAATAAATAAACGCAAAACCCACAAATACATGCGAAATAACTTTTAAAATATGTACTAGTTCATTCACTACAATCCCCCCTGAACAAAGTTATTTTAGCATAAAAATATATTAAATGCTATACAATAACAAAAAATTTTAAGTGAGTTAACATAAATATCATCAATAACTATTATACCCACATTTTAATTTATTTAAAATAGATTAATCGCATTTTGTGGATTATAAAGATATTAATTTTGAAATCAGCTCTTTATCAATACAATAAGTCATCACGGATTCATGTGAAATAGTGCCAGTCTTGTACAATTCTGCCAATGCCATATCCATAGTCTTCATCCCATATTTATTTCCCGTTTGTATTTGAGATTGAAGCTGATGAGTTTTACCTTCTCTAATTAAATTTTGAATTGCAGGGGTACTCATCATTATTTCAAGTGCAGCAACTCTTCCATTTCCATCTTCTGTAGGTATAAGTTGTTGAGATACTATACCTCTTATTACTGCCGCAAGCTGTATTTTTATCTGTTGCTGTTGAAATGGTGGAAATACATCTATAATTCTATCTATTGTCTTTGCGGCTCCAATAGTATGTAATGTTGAAAATACTAGGTGCCCCGTTTCCGCAGCCGTAATCGCAATTGATATTGTTTCAAGATCTCTCATCTCACCAATCAAAATAACATCCGGATCTTCTCTTAATATTGCTCGAAGTGCTGATGTATAACTGGCACTGTCTCTACCTATTTCTCTTTGATTAATAATAGATTTATTATGCTTATGCAAATACTCTATTGGATCTTCTAATGTAATTATATTAGCTTTTCGTGTTAAATTTATTTCATTAATCATTGCTGCAAGAGAAGTGCTTTTTCCACTACCTGTTGGTCCAGTTACCAAAACAAGCCCTCTTTGTGAATCAATTAATCCATTTATTATTTTAGGAAAATTAAGATCTTTTAATGCTGGTACTTTTAACCCAACATTTCTTATCGCAATAGCGTCACTGCCTCTTTGCTTATAAATATTTACTCTAAATCTTCCAACACCAGAAACTGAAAATGATGAATCAATCTCACCTTTTGCCTCATAATCTTCAAATCTATCTTCTAGTAATTCTTTTGCATAATTTTTTGTATGTATTGGTAACATTTTTTCTTGTCCAACAGTATCCAATGTTCCATTTATTCTTAGAACTGGTGGTACACCCACGGTTATGTGTAGATCCGAAGCTTTTTGTTCCAATGTTAACTTTAATAATTCATTTAATGTTTTCAATATATAATCCTCCTAGTCTAATCAAGTACTTAGGCATCTTCATGGAAATAACAACTATAAGATTCTGAGAATATTTTGCGGTAGCGAAGAGGCAAAACCTTGCTCAACCACTAGCTATGTAATGGTTATGCCAGGCGTTGCATACCATAAACAGATTTCTTAGCATCTTTGATGCTTAGAAATCGTTATCCAGTGACTACCATCTTCCACTTAATAAAAGCAGTTCACCCAAATCTTTGATTTGGTGTGATAAGTAGATAGCCCAATCTTTGATTGGTGCTAGCCACTTAGTTGTTTCATCTATGGCTTTCTATTTAGAGTAAAATGATAGTCATCGGATAAAATAAACTAGAATACTGACTTGTTATTTTTTTGATGATCCTTATATAATCATTTCTCCAGAATCAAATTTAAAACATATAATAACAAAATACTATATGATTTATATATCATAATATTACTAATTATATACTAAATTTCATTATGGTGCAAAAACTCTTTTTCACAAAAATCCTACCCACTTTAATGGATTCTTGCTTAGTTTTAAGCCCATATCGATTGTTTTTAGGTACTTTTTAAGCAAAAAACCACATTTTTAAATCATAAAATTAGTTTTTGCACTAGAATCAAGTTTTAATTTTAGTAAAAGATTATGTACTAAAAATATATTGCATTATAAAATGGAAGTGTTACGAATGTTAGTCATCTGACAAAATAGACCAGAATACTGACTTGTTATTTTTTTGAAGATGCCTTAATCTTTATGCTTATTATTTCATATATAACCTTTACTTACCTATCATAGTTTAAGTAGAATCTAGACAAAATAAAGATAAACAGATTTCTTTAGAGTAAGATGGGAGTATTAGAGTGGGTGGTCATAGGATAAAATTAATAAATAAGGAGCTATGTATATGAAAAGCAACAAAACAATTACTATCTTAAATGAAAATGGTAAAAAAATAGATTTAGAATTGATTGATACTATTAAAATGGATGTAAATGAATATGTGATAGTTGGTCCTAAGGAATCTGATGAGGCATATGTTTATAAGTCAGTTGTAAATAATGGTGAAACAGAATACGTATCAATAGGACAGGGTGAAGAATTTAAAAGAGTATTCCAGAAATATAATGAACATTGAATAAAGATTTATCCATTCACGTAGCAGGTGTAAGACTCCCGCTTCTAAAAACGGAGAATTCACGCCTGCTACGCAAATGGATTGGTTCAGCTAATACCTGATTTATAGTTTAATACTCAACTTAGGTATATTCAAAGAAATAGCAAGTCAGTATTCTGGTCTATTTTGTGTTATGCAACGCCTTGCATAACTATTACATAGCTAACGCTTGCGCTGGTAATACCTCCTTGCCTACCGCAAAATATCCTCAGAATCTTTGACTTGTTATTTTCTTGATTGTGCCTTAAATGTCAGTGATGATTTTATTTACTTGATACATTTAATTGGTTAAATAGCTTTTTTAAAGCTCGCTTTTCTATTCTTGATACATAAGATCTTGAGATTCCAAGCTGTACTGCAATTTCTCTTTGAGTTTTAGGATTTCCGTCATTTAACCCATATCTCATTAAGATAATTAATTTTTCTCTTCCTTTTAGGCAGTTCTCTATTTCTTCATATAATTTTTTAACTTGGATTTTATTCTCCACAATTTCCATTACAGAGTCCCCTTCACAACTTAAAACATCCATTAAAGAAATTTCATTACCCTCTGCATGTTAGATGTATAAAATAATAATATTTAATTTTCAAGAGAAAAGTTACCTTACTTTATAACTCTTAAAGGTTGTCTCAAAATAATAAAGTTAAGAATTGAAAATTGAGAGTTAATTTTCAATTCTATGGGCTTTGTTCATAAAATCAATAGTAACTTTCAATTTTGCACTCTCAATTCGGAGCTTAATAAATTGCTTTGCAATGGTTATGGAATGTATAAAAATCGTAAGTATACATGCGAATCCCTTTATAAAATCAATATGACTGGCATTGATAGTGCCAATATATTTCCACTTGTTCCAAGTGTAATATACATAGGTGAAAGGAAAGCCGGGACAAATAGTATGGCAATCAATATTCCAATGGCGCCACCTATTATTTCAATAATAGCATTTTGAAATAATAACATCAGATGGTATATTAGCAGCTGCTATATGGCCTTCTTTGCCTTTAGCTAAAATGAAATCGCTATTAGTTATTATATTCAAAAGATTGACCATAATAGTTGTGGACAAAACTATAGATAGTAGATACAGTGCACTATGCTGAAAATTTATATATCCCCATATTAAGATCTCCTTAATTTAGAATTTAATAAAACATCAATTGAAAACCTAATAACCTTCTATCATCTGTTGTAATAATACTAATATCATTCATAATATATTCACTCTAGCAAGACAAATTGTATAATTTTAGGTATATATACCGAAGTTTAAACTTCAGCTATTTTCCCATATTTTCTAGTGTTTTAGCTTGTATGTGAAGGTTAGCTAAATATGTTGTGATATAAGTCTGCATTACACTGTATAGCCACAATACTTCATTATGTGGTGCAACAAATAAACAGGGTTTTTGAAATCAGGTGTGGTTTCGTTTTTGGCCCCATCTTATATTCTTAGAAATCGTCAGTAAGTCGAGTAGACATGGCATAAGTGTTATAAAAAAGGCTGTGGCACAATAGGATTTTTATTGTGCCACAGCCTCTTTTTCTTATTATTTTAGAAAATCACACTATCTTTTTAGTAAGATGCGATGATTCTTTAGCTCCACCAAAAACCCAAAATCTATATCCTACAAAATTAACTACTTGAGCTAATACCATGGAAATAATTTTTGCAAAAAAAGGATTCATAGAATTATCTTTCATTAGTATTCGTAAACCTATTAAGCTTACGCCTAAGGACGCTGAATTCACAACAATAAACTGAACCATTTCCATGGTGGTTTTTTTACCAGTTTTTGCATCATCAAAAGTCCAAAATTTATTAAAAAGGTAACTATTTAAAGTACCACTGGAATAGGATACTATCTGACTTATAATATAGTTAATACCAAATACACTATTTAATATAGAAAATATTCCAAAGTCAAACATAGTATTTAAGCAACCTACACATGCAAATCTTGTAATACGTTTATATTTTTTATTATTTATAAAAGTGTTGTAAATCTCTTTAATAATACTCATTTCCTCCACTCCTTATAAATTACTCTAACTAAATTGTAACAAAAAAATGTAGAATAATTATGTTAAAGTTATGTGATTTTTGCATAAATAATACGTGTTATTCATTTTTTCATGGGGACAGCAGTAAAAAGAAGATAAGTTAAATATAAAACTGGTGTTATAGCAATTGAATCTTATGATAACAATAACAAATGAAAGTGTCATTTAGGTGTTAAATTCATGAACAATATGTATTTAATAGTAATTAATTTTATGGACGTAAGTGGATTTGTGCAAACAAATCCACTTACGTCCATATTTTATTCATTAACTTTAATTTATGGCAGTTCTTATTTCTTGTTATAATTTGAGATGTCTTATATTTTTTAAGTTAATTTTTCTATTGCCAATAAAATTCATTGGATTCTCTTATTGTTGTTATATTAGTAAACTATTTTTTATGCACCTAATTTATATAGTGCAATGGAATTTTTAACATTATTTATATTTTTTTGTAATTTTTTATTATTCTTTAATTTACTAGTATCAGTCCAATCTTTTGTGGAACTACTTTTCCATTTTCTTTAATCCAATTAATTATTTCTTTGTTACCCTTATTGTCACCACTGATTAGTGCGAATTTTACTTCACCTTTATCAACTAACCTTTTAAATTTATTCACTGTTAATATCTTATCATTTCCACTAAAACCGCCAATGGCAAGCACAGGTTTTCCAGTTTGAATTATAATTTCCGAAGCATAACCACTAGCTGTCGGTGTGGCCAATATATATTTTTCACCCTTATGACTATTACTTTCCAAATAGTTTATTAATTTTCTATTATTGTTATATCTAAGTGAATTATTCTCCTTGTTTTTCGATAATTCCAATCCAGCTGCTGGAGAGCTTCCATTCATTGGGTAGATAAGTGTGCTAACAGACCACACTAAAGGTGGTATCAAAATCCCTAAGAATCCTAATGTTAATAATAATTTTTTTAATTTTTCACTAGCATGATTTCTAAAATTCAATACCAAGATAATAATAGAAGTGACAATACTGAAAATAAAAGTACAAAGCATAATAGGCCTTACACTTTTAATTGAAGTGTAATAATAGGATAAAAGGTATATTTCAAAAGCTCCATTTATTATAAAAGCAGTTGGCAATAGCCACCTTCCCACTTTTCCATTTTTATAATTCATTTTCATGTAATATATTCCGATTCCAACCATGGCTGCAATTGCTGGTGCCATAGTTGTCATATAATATGTATGAAAATTAATTTTGTTAAAATTGAAATATATAATTTCTGGCAATAGCCAGCATCCCCATAAAACTATAGATGCCTTTCTGACCTTATCAAAAGTCAATTTGATTTTCTCTAAAAAAACAGCTGATATAAGACCTATTATTGCAAATGGTAAAAGCCAAGATATCTGGTCAGAAACATCTCCTTTAGTAAAAAGCTTATTAGAATTCACTCTTATATCACCATTTTTTTGCTCATTTGTTTTGTTTTTTTTCACCGATACCTTTCTAACTTTAAATGCATTCAATAGTCTTCTAGGATAATTTATACTAACTCCAACTCTCTCTAATCCATTGTGACCTAAAATCAGCTCCATAACGGAATTATTGGTACTACTTCCCACGTAAGGTCTATCTTTTGATGGCACTAAGTCAACCACAAACGCCCAAGATAGAGAAACGGTTAAAAGCACAATTGTAGCTATAATAAAATGTTTTACTTTCTGTTTTTTGGTGAACTTAGTACAAAACATATATCCCAGATATATTGATGGAAGCACAAGTAGTACTTCTGACATTTTAATATTAAAACCAATACCAACTATGGCCGTACTCAATATAAAATAACTCCATTTATTCTTTTCTATAGCCATGTGCACAGAATAAAAAGCTGCGAGCATGGAAAGTACTAATATATTATCTATAGTATTGTTTCTACTTGCTGCCACAAATATTGGCGTTATAGAAAGACATAGTGCTGAAATCTGAGCTGGAAAACTTCCAAAATACCTTCTCATAAGGGCATATAATAGAGCCACTGATATTACCCCTGCTAGTGCTTGAGGTAATATCAAACTAAAGCCACTATATCCAAAAAGTTTTGAAGCTATTGTTTGAATCCAAAAACCCACAGGTGGCTTATCAATGGATACAAATCCATTGGGATCAAATGCTACAAAAAACGAATTTTTAATATTAAACATCATACTTCTTACACCAGCTGCATAATACTTGTTAGCAAAACCTTCTAGCTTTAAATTATAAAAGTTTAAAACTCCAGATAGTAATAATATAAGTGCAAATATAAGTTTATTTTTGTTAAATTTCATTTCATTTTCCACTTCACCACTCCAATATATGTATTTATCTGTTTTTATTCCTCTATGTTTCCACATCTACAAATTAACTTCAGCATATCTCACCCTATCTTGAATCGAATTTACATGACTTAATTATACATTAAATTTTCAAATGAATCCATTATTTTCATTATAATTGAAATTAATGTGTAGGTTGACACATGCATAAGAACTTAAGGCATAATCAAAGAAATAACAAGTCAGTATTCTGGTCTATTTTGTCCGATGACTACATCTTACTCTAAAAGAGAAAGCGATTGATGAAACAACTAAGTGACTAGCACCAATCAAAGATTGTGCTATCTACTTATCACACCAAATCAAAGATTTGGGTGACCTGCTTTTATTAAGTGGAAAATGGTGGTCACTGGATAACGATTTCTAAGTTTCAGATGGATGACCTACGGCCTAAAAACTCCACCTGAAACAAAGGACTCTGTTAATGCTTATGCCTTCTCGCCTACCGCAAAATATCCTAAGAATCTTTGACTTGTTATTTCTTTTGTGATGCCTTATACAAATGCAGAATTACATTTGCTTTTCTTAACTTTGGATATTACTATCATCTCTACTCCTAAATAGATGGTGGTATCAATAATCTAATAGGAATATATCCTTCCTTCATTAATGTACTTTTGTATCTAACATCTTTTCTTGCTAATGGTAGCGGCTCGAAAGGAATTATAGTTTGTACGTCTTGTTCGTATACATTTAATTTATCGTTATTTTTACTATCTGAATTAATATATAACATAATATGTCCATCACCTTTTCCATTATCAAAGAGTAATGCATCTCCTGCCTCTAAATCATTCCATGAAATCTGGCTTACAGTTTTCCCATCAATTTTACTGCCATTCTTAACTGCATTAAATAAGGTCAATGTAGTTTGTCTACTAACTCCCCATGCTACACTAACAAAACCAGAACAATCATTTCCATATAATATCTTACTACTACTAACCTTTGATAAAAAATCATTAACTGAAGATATCTGATATAAATTCATACTATATGGTATTCCATAATAAGACCTTCCCTTAATGAACACATATGGACCATATTTATCTATTACGTTATATTTTGGAGACCACTTAACTTCAACCATTGCTTTCGCTTTATTAAGTATTTCCTGACAAGTAAGATTGGAATTATTGATAGTTGATGTACTTAATGCTTTTGATGCATTTGCTGAATTTAAGGTTGGAGTAATATTATTTTTGTCATATGTAATACTATTGCCATTTAATTTAAAAGGAATTGTGTTTTGATTATTATATGAAGTATTTTGTATAGGGTTAAGTATTATAAAAATTGCAATAAAAATTAATAATATTAAAACTATAAACATATTTATTGTGATTTTAATAAACTTAATTATAACTTTAATTTTTAAATCGCCTCCCATTATTATATATACTAATTATATATACATATGTAGAGTATACTATTTAAAATTACATAAATATGATAATGTGAATTATAAAAGGAATATACGAAAAGAAGCGATATTGTCAGAAGCCTTTTGTCCAAATGATGTATTTGTATTCTCGTACTGAATTATGATTAAATCTTTGTTTTCATTTATTATTATTTTAATTAGGTACTCTTCCAATGTTTTTATATTAGTTCAGGCATCCCATATATGGAATGCCTGAGTAGTCACTATTTTATTTACTTTGTTTGTTTTTCATAGCTTCTGATATTTTTGTGTTTATTGTATCAGCTTGAGCTTGAGTGATTACACCACTTGTTACTAATGTAGCTATTTGATTATTCTTAAATCTTGTACCACTTTTCTTATTTCCTGAACTTTTGTTAGTAGTTCCGTTTGTTTTACCTGATCCTGTACCTTTTGGCACATTTTTTATTACTGCTGCAAGAACCTTATCTGACTGTGCCTGTGTTATTGTTTTAGCTGTAACAAGATTTTTAAGCGTATCAGTATAAAGTGTTTTTATAGCTGTTGGATTAACTTTACTTGTTTGCGTCTTTGTAGTAGTGGTATTTGTAGTAGTTGCTGCTTTTGTAGCACTGCAACCAGCAAACATAACCATAGACATACTAGCTATAATTAATATTGAAGTAATTTTTTTGCATTTTTCATTTTTTTCCATCTCCTATAGTGTATCCTACATTTGATAGCTTACTATGTAATTGTTACAATTGTGTTACAGCTTTATGAACAAGCCATTGATGCAGTGATATAAATGTCCATATTTATCAATAAGTTTATAGGCTTCTGTATCTCAATTTCTAATCTTAAGTTATTACACTAAGAAGAATGCTCTAGATTTTCTTTTAAATCGTAGTGTGTACTTGACCTTAATTCCATATTCTTCTTTTGCGATTTTACTCAAAACATCTGCTACTCTTTCTAATGCTTTTTTTTCTTGTTCCGGGGTATTATTAGGTCTAACTATTATTATTTTTGGTGGCATATTTATCACCTCATTTCATTTTATTTAATAAGTAGATTGTCCTATTCTATTTATTAATCCAATAATATCCACTATGCTATTTACTTTCGGCCTTATTTTTCGATTTTAATAATGTTCAAAGCATAAAATAGAATATAGTAGAATATGTAACAATTAAAGGATAGAATATGGTTTCTTATTTTTTTAGAGAAAATAACATATGTTCAAATGGAGATGAAAAGCTTGGATAGAATCTGTATATATTTAAGAAAATCAAGAGCAGATGAAGAACTTGAGAAAACTTTAGGTAAAGGGGAAACTTTATCTAAACATAGAAAGGCATTATTACGATTTGCTAAAGCAAAAAAATTAAACATTATAGAAATTAAAGAAGAAATAGTTTCTGGAGAAAGTTTGTTTTTTAGACCTAAAATGCTGGAACTGTTAAAAGAAATAAAAAGTAAGCAATACAATGGTGTTTTAGTTATGGATATGCAACGTTTAGGGCGTGGTGACATGCAAGACCAAGGAATAATATTAAAAACATTTAAGGACGCACATACAGCAATTATCACACCACAAAAGACTTATGACCTTAATAATGATTTTGATGAAGAATATAGCGAATTTGAAGCCTTTATGAGCCGTAAAGAATTAAAAATGATAAATAGACGTATGCAAGGTGGAAGGGTAAGGAGTATTGAAGATGGTAATTATATATCTCCTAATCCTCCATTTGGTTATGATATAAATTTTATCGGTAAAAGCAGAACTTTAAAACTTAATGAACATGAAACTGAAATAATAGGCCTTATTTTTAAAATGTATGTAGAAGGCTCTGGAGCCGGAAGTATAGCAAAAAAGCTTAATGATTTAGGTTATAAATCTAAGAATGGAAAAAATTTTGAATCAAGTAGTATTTCTTTTTATATTAAAAAATCCAGTTTATATTGGGAAGGTAACTTGGAAGAAGAAAGAGATAAAGAAATCTACTACTCCAAATAAATTTAAAGATACTAGAACTAGAGATGTTTCAGAGTGGATCATAGCTAATGGGAAGCACAAGCCAATAATAGACACTAAAGTATTTGAAAAAGTTCAGGAGATATTAAAAGAAAAATATCATGTACCATATAAAATGGCTAACGGCCCTGCAAATCCTTTAGCTGGAATTGTCACTTGTGGAATTTGTGGGAATAAAATGTTGTTAAGAAAATATGGGGATAAATCACCTCATATAATATGTACTAAAAAATGTGGTAACAAGAGCAGTAGATTTGATCTTATTGAAAAGGCCATAATTGAAGCGTTAGAAAATCATTTACTTGAACTTGAATCTAACACTGAAGAAGTTAGTATTAATGACGATACCATAATTTATAAAAAACAAATTGAGATTTTAAATAAAAAGTTGTCTACTTTAGCTTCCCAAAAATTCAAAATATTTGATTTACTAGAGCAAGGTTTATATGATAACGAAACTTTTATACAACGTTCAATTAACATTTCAAAACGTTCTGATAAAATAGAAGAAGAGATAAAAAAATTAAAAGTTATAATTGGAAGCTATAATATAAAATCAGAGCAAAATTTAAACTTAAAAGTAAAAAGCGTAATTGATAATTATAAAAATTCTAATAATGTTATCACAAAAAACCAACTTTTAAAAAGCATATTAGAAAAAATAGAATATAAAAAATCTAAACTTCAGAACGGTAATGACTTTCAAATCCGTTTATTTACAAAGTTCTAGCCTATGTCCAACATGTGGGATGCTATTCATTGCCCTCTTTATCTATACCTATTGGATCATTAAGATATACTTCACCTTTTGATTTTTTGTTATTTCTTATAAGCATTAGAATCTCATTTTCTATGCATCTTGCTGCATAAGTTGCAAGTCTTGTTCCTTTTTTAAAATTATAGGAATCGATAGCTTTTATTAGCCCCACAGTGCCTATGGATATAAGATCATCAGAATCCTTACCTGAAAATGAATATTTTTTCACAATATGTGCTACTAGCCTTAAATTTCTCTCTACAAGTATACTTTTTGCTAGTTTATCACCAGTGCTTAATTTTTCTAAGTAGTCTTTTTCTTCACTTTCAGTTAATGGTTTCGGAAATGAAGCACCATTTCCAACATAAGCAGTTAAAAAAGTAATATTCCCAAACATATTTAATAAACAATATATTATAAACACAAAGATGCTCCCTCCCTCAACGTTCAATAATATACTATGTGTGTAATCCTAAAATGTGCATGTACTATTAACTATTTATTAAGTTCTTCTACTATCTTCTTAAATATTGGTGCTGCAGTTGTTCCTGCTTCTTGACTATTTTGTATATCTGGTACAAGTATTACAGTAGAATAATATTTATTTTTGATTTTGAAAAATCCAGCAAACCATGCATCTACATGGTTTTCATCTTTATTTTCAAGTCTCGTAGCTGTACCTGTCTTTCCTCCCACATCATTATTGGGGACATATGCTAATCTTCCTGTTCCATTTTCATTTGAAACTACCTGTTCCATTTCTCCTTTTATGAACTTTGCATTATCCGTATCCAATATTTTTTTTGAAATGGTTTCAGGGTTAGATATTAAATTATCATTACTATCCACATAGCCTTCGATAATAGTTGGTTTTACATATACCCCATTATTTATAACAGTGTTAGGTAAGCTCAAAGCTTCAAGTGGCGTTATCCTGAATTTTTGACCTATTGACAAAAGGCTTAAATCACCAGTTGACAGTGGATCCATGGTTAGCGTACCGTATTGCTCATAATTAAGCCCCAAAACTTTATCAAATAACCCTTGTTCTTTAGCATACTTATAAATATTATCATATCCGATTTTATTGCCAATTTTCATAAATACTTCATTTGAAGACACAATAAATGCTTGCTGGAGATTATAGCTTCCTTTTTCTCCGCTTTCACTATATCTCCCATCATCTTGAAATATTTCTGAAGTATTTATACTTTTACTTTGTAATCCAGCTTCTTCAACAATGATTTTAAAAATCGAACCTGGAAAAAGGTAGCCATCTTGTATTCCTGCGTTTATGTTGCCTTCATACTTATCCTTTTGAGTTAATGACCTTATCTTTCCAGTATTGCTTTCCATAATGACTACACCAATCTGCTTAAAATTCTTAAACTCATCATTGTCTAGAACTTCGTCCACCTTATCATTCATATCTTGATTAATTGTAAGCTTAACATTTACTGTTTTATTAAGCTTTTTATCGCGGATATTCGTCAAATTGCCATTATTATCACTTTGGAAGTATTTTTGTGGATAATCATTTTTTAACACTTTATTGTAAATTTGCATTTCTAAAGAATTACTCTGCTTATTCTTATCATTGTTATCTTTAACATTAGTTAATGTATTACATATATCTGAAGCTTCACTTCTATCTACTTTGTAATATATATAAGTGTAAATTCCATTAACTCCTTTGATTTTGTTGATTTTATCATAAGTTTGCTCATCAACTTTCCAATATATCTTTACACTTTTACTTGTTATTTTATTATTAAATAAATCATAATTACTGTTATAATTTTTCAAGGTATAGGTAAGTGCTCTCAGATCATACATATTAGTGTCACTGTTATTTTTAAGAAATATATATGGATTAACTACAACATAGTAATCAAAATCATATTTTAAAAGCTGTTTACCGCTAAAATCAATTATATCAAAATTTATATCAGAAGTCTTTTCCACTGATGTATTTTCAGAATTATAAGTGCTTAGAATTTGCTCATTATCTTTAAAATCAATTAAATATATTTTTAAAATTAGTAAAGAAAATATCATTACCCATGCAAATAAAATTATATAACATCTTTTTTTTCTTATATCCATAAAAAAACACCTCACCATAGTCTTAATTCTAGACCAAGGTGAGATGTTTTATTCAATATAATCATTATTTATTTATCTTCTCTGGAAAGTATCTGCCTTATATTAGCAGTAAGTAAATCAATAGCTACAATATTCTTTCCACCTTCAGGTATAATTATATCTGCGTACCGCTTTGATGGTTCAATAAATTGCATATGCATTGGCTTTACAACATTAAGGTATTGATCAATTACAGAGTCCATGGTTCTCCCTCTTTCATTCATATCCCTTATAAGCCTTCTTATAATTCTAAGATCAGCATCCGTATCAACATATATTTTTATATCTAATAACTCTCTAATTTTCGGGGAATCCAAAATCATTATCCCTTCAAGTATAATTATTTCACAGGGCTGAATAATTATTTTTTCTTTTTTTCTATTATGAATAGAAAAATCATATATTGGTTTGTCTATGGATTTTCCCATAATAAGCTGTTTTAAATTAGAGACTAAAAGCTCCGTATCGAAAGCGTCTGGATGATCATAGTTAGTTTTGATTCTTTCCTCAATTGGTAGACTGCTTTGATCCTTATAATAAGAGTCCTGCTCAATCACAGTAATGCATTTCTTGTCAAATTTTCTAAATATCTCATTTGCTATTGTAGTTTTTCCGGAACCTGTACCACCTGTTATACCAATTAGAATAGGACGCTTCATTACTTAGCCTCCTTACCTTTTATTAACATTTCACCTTTTTGGAGTACAACGTTTGTTGAAATTGAATATATCATTTGAGCAACAGGTGTAGATTCAATTTTATCATTATTATTGTTTTTTAAATCACACAGTGCAATTATTATATTATCACCCTTTGGCTTTAATATTTCTACTTTATCGCCTTCAAAGATTTTATTTTTCTGCATGATAATTGCTCTTCCATTTTCTTCATTATATCCTTGAACAATTCCTATAATGTCATAATTTCTAATATATGAAGATGAATCATAATATTGCTTTTTATCTTCTCCAAAGTAAAAACCGGTAGAATATCTCCTGTGACTTGGTTTAAGAAGGTAATCCATCCATTTAATGTTGAAAACATAGTTTTCAGGATCACTAAAGTAAGAGTCAACAGCTTCTCTATAGGCTTTTACTACTGATGCAACGTAATATGAGCTCTTCATTCTTCCTTCTATTTTAAGAGAATTTATCCCCGACTCAATAAGTTCTGGAATATGTTCAATCATACATAAATCCTTTGAATTCATAATGTAAGTTCCCTTATCATCTTCATATACAGGAAAATATTCACCAGGTCGTTTTTCTTCAACTAAATTATATTTATACCTGCAAGGTTGTGCACATTGCCCTCTATTTGAATCCCTGCCTGTCATATAGTTAGAAAGCAAACATCTTCCTGAATAAGCCATACACATTGATCCATGAACAAAAGCTTCAATTTCACAATCCTCTGGTAAATTTCTTCTGATTTCACCTATTTGAATCAATGACAACTCCCTTGCAACAACAATTCTCCTTACCCCTTGTTTGTACCAAAACAGGGCTGACTTCCAATTTACATTATTTGCTTGAGTACTCAAATGTAATTCTAAATTAGGAACTACTTCTTTAGCCGTCATAATTATTCCAGGATCTGCCACTAGTAATGCGTCTACGTGTAAATCATACAATTCCTTTAGATATTCCTCAAGACCAATTAAATCATCATTATGAGGGAATACATTTACTGTAACATAAACTTTCTTTCCTTTTTCATGAGCATAACTTATGCCGTTTTTTAGTTCTTCTATATCAAAATTGTCAGCGAATGCTCTTAGATTTAATTTACTACCACCAAGATAAACAGCATCTGCTCCAAAGTCTATTGCAGCTTTTAACTTTTCAAGATTTCCCGCCGGTGCAAGTATCTCAGGCTTGTTCATTGTTCATATCCCTCCTCGTAGTTACTGCTATTCCATCACCCATAGGTATCACAGATGTAATAAATAACTTATCATCTGAAACAAGCTCCAAGTATTTTCTCATTCTCTTTACTATGGTGATTTTTCTTCTCTCTAATAACTCATTGTTTGGAACCATTCCTCTAAACAAAACATTATCAGCAACAATGATTCCGCCTTCCTGTAAAAGTCTTAAACATTCTGGTAAAAAATGATTGTAGTGCCCTTTGCCCGCATCCATAAATATCATATCATATTTACCATCTAATGACTTTAACACTTCGAGGCATTCACCCTGTAGAATTTGAATTCTATTTTCATAACCATATTTAATTATATTACTCCTGGCAATTTCAATCATTTTATCGTCACGTTCAATTGTTGTTATTTTAGTAGTTTTGCCAGAATACATGCTCATCAAAATAGAAGAGTATCCGATAGCTGTACCCAGTTCTAATATTTTAAGAGGTTTTTTCACCGTAACCATGAATTCTAGAAACCTTCCAGTTTCTTTTTGAACTATAGGGACAAAATTTTCTTTCGCATAAATTTCCATTTCTTCTAAGATGTCTGATTCTTCAGTTATAAGCCCTTTTATATATTGTTCCATATAATCATAGGTAATTCCGCTCATTAAAATCCTCCAAACTAATTCCCCTGTAGTTTTTTCTTCTCCGCTAAAAATTTGTTATAATCAGCTGTAAAATAGCTCACACCATTATTATAGGATAAGAAGTAAATATAATTTGTGTTACTTGGCTCAGCTGCAGCCCTTATAGATTTAATTCCTGGGCTACAAATCGGACCTTCTGGTAATCCAGTCACATAATATGTATTATATGGTGATGCAATTGCAATATCTTTGTTGTATAATTTTTCCTTATGGTATCCAAGTGCGTATTCTACTGTTACATTTGATTGTAACTTCATATTTTTAGCTATTCTATTATAAAATACTGATGCAATGGTACTTCTGTCTGCATCTTTATAAGCTTCCATTTCAATAATTGAAGCCATGTCAATTATTGAGTCATATTTATCTTGACTAATATTGATTTTGTCCTCTTTTTCTAGAAGATTCATCTGCTGCTGAAAACTAGTGAGCATTAACTTTATAATTTCATTACCTGACATGCCCTTTTTAAGCTCATAAGTATCAGGGAAAAGGTAACCTTCCAATTTATATTTTCTTTTATTGTCATTTTTAACATAGATCGGCAATTTATAAGATTCACATGCCTTAATAAAAACATCTCGACTTATTACTCCCTGGCTTTGTAACTTGTCAGCAATTTGAGATAAATTATAACCTTCTGGAATAGTAACTTTAACATAGTTCTCATCAAAATCACCAACACCCACATTGTGAATAAATTCTTTTAAACTTATATCACTGGAAAGCATATAGATTCCCGGCTTTATTATGCCGGGAATCTTATAGTATTTAATATATGCTTTTACAATCAATGAGTTTGTCATTACACCTTGTGAATTTAACCTGGTGATTATACTATAAAATGTGTCACCTTTTTTTACCTCAAATTCTTTATTGTTAGTTACCTTAAATGGATGCTTTAATGAATGTCCAACGTAAACTGTTGAAATTAAAACAATCATAGCAATCACAATAATCATTAGTGATAAAACTTTAATTTTCTTTTTCATTTTATACATTTCAAACCCATCCAATTATAAATATTATTTATTTTTATTTTCTAGCTGATTTCTTTCTTAAACTAGAATCTAATATTTTTTTTCTCATTCTGATACTTTTTGGAGTAATCTCAACTAATTCATCTGAAGAAACAAATTCAATACATTGCTCTAATGTCATCTCACCAAGTGGAACCAATTTAAGTGATTCATCTGCTCCTGAAGATCTAGTATTAGTTAGGTGTTTTTTCTTACATACATTAACATCGATATCCTGAGATTTTGCACATTCACCAGCAATCATTCCTTCATAAACTTCCATACCTGCAGGAATAAATAACTTACCTCTTTCTTGTGCATTGAAAAGACCATAAATAACAGATACTCCAGCTTCATACACAACTAAAGATCCTCTGCTTCTTTCAGCTATAGGTCCTTTATACTCTTCATAGTCATCAAGTACATGGTTCATTATACCATTACCCTTAGTATCAGTCATAAATTCATTTCTAAAGCCTATAATACCTCTAGAAGGTACTCTGAATTCAAGTCTAGTATAACCATTTATAGCTGAAGTCATATTCTTAAGTTCAGCCTTTCTTGGTCCTAGTTTCTCCATTACAACTCCCATAAACTCTTCAGGAACGTCAATAGTAAGGTTCTCTATTGGCTCTAACTTCTTACCATTTACTTCTTTGAATATAACTGATGGTTTTGAAACTTGTAATTCATAACCTTCTCTTCTCATTGTTTCAATCAATATTGAAAGATGTAACTCGCCTCTTCCACTAACTTTGAATGAATCAGCTGAGTCTGTATCTTCAACTCGTAGGCTAACATTAGTTTCTAGTTCTTTCATCAATCTATCTCTTAAATGTCTTGATGTTACATAATCGCCTTCTCTACCTGCAAAAGGAGAATTATTAACCATAAAGTTCATGGTTAAAGTTGGCTCATCTATATCTACAAAAGGAAGAGCTTCTGGTTTACTTGCATCTGCTATAGTTTCACCGATACTAACATCAGATATTCCTGCAACAACTGCTATATCACCAAGCATAACTTCTTCAACTTCAACTCTCTTTAAACCTTCGTAAAGATAAAGTGCTGATATTTTAACATTTTCTTTAGTTCCATCTCTTCTTATTAACATAACCTGTTGGTTTCTCTTTAATCTTCCTCTTTCTACTTTACCAATAGCAATTCTTCCAACATATTCATTGGCATCAATTGTTGATACAAGCATTTGGAAAGGTTCATCTATGTAACCACTAGGTGCTTTAACGTGCTTAATTATTGTTGCAAATAATGGTTCCATGTCTGTACTTTCATCTTCAACTTCTAATTTTGCTATTCCTTCTCTTGCAGAAGCATATACGATTGGGAATTCAAGTTGCTCATCATTAGCACCAAGTTCTGCAAATAAATCGAAGACTTCATTAACTACTTCTGTAGGTCTAGAATCCGGTTTATCGATTTTATTTATTACAACTATTGGTCTAAGTCCAAGTTCTAATGCTTTCTTTAAAACAAATTTTGTCTGTGGCATTGGTCCTTCATATGCATCTACAAGTAAAAGAACACTATCTACCATTTTAAGTACACGTTCAACTTCTCCACCGAAGTCAGCATGTCCTGGCGTATCAACTATATTAATCTTAATACCTTTGTGTATTACAGATGTATTTTTTGATAGTATAGTTATTCCTCTTTCTTTTTCAAGATCATTAGAGTCCATAACTCTTTCCTCAACTTTTTCATTGCTTCTAAATACATTACTCTGTCTTAATAGTGAATCCACAAGAGTAGTCTTACCATGGTCAACGTGCGCGATAATAGCTACATTCCTAATGTCATTTCTAGTAAATAATTCCATGTTTTATCCTCCAAACTAAATTATAAGGCATGTTTCTAAACCTTAATTAAAATTACTAATCCTTTGTAGTAACGTATAAATACTACAAACAAAAATTGGATACTACACCGTACCCAATTTATTATCACTCTTATTTTAATATTATGTTTGACAAAAGTCAACTTATAGTTAATTTATTTCATATTAAAAGTAAGAATTAAGCTTAAAAAGTCATTATATTAACATTATATTTTCCAAACCGCAATAAATTTATACGTTAATATTAAAATTAGTTTAAGCTATACTTCCATAATAATTGGTAAAATCATTGGTTTTCTCTTGGTTTTTTCATATAAAAACATTCTTAAAACGTCTTTAATATTAGATTTTATAGTGGCCCATTCTATTATGTGCTTTTCCTCGCATTCTTTAAGTGCTTTTTTTACTATTTCTCGCGCTTCATCCATAAGGTCCTCTGATTCTCTTACGTAAACAAAACCTCTTGATATTATATCAGGTCCAGCAATTACAGTACCACTCTGTTTTTCAATAGTAACAACCACAGTTAATATACCGTCCTGTGATAGGTGTTTTCTATCTCTTAATACAATATTTCCAACATCGCCTACACCCAATCCATCTACAAATACCTGTCCCGATGCAACAGTTCCATTCTTACTAATAGAACTTCTTGTAAGTTCTATTACATCACCATTGTCCGCAATCAATATATTACTTTTTGGCATTCCAAGTCCTTCCGCAAGTTCACTATGCTGTTTTAAATGTCTATATTCTCCATGCACTGGCATAAAAAATCTTGGATTAATTAAGGTATGCATAAGCTTTAATTCTTCCTGACAAGCATGACCTGATACATGTACGTCTGCCAATGCTTCATAAATAACTTCCGCACCTTTTTTAAACAATTGATTTATAACCCTAGAAACAAGCTTTTCATTACCTGGAATTGGAGATGCTGATATTACAACCATGTCACCTTCAATTATATTTACCTTTTTGTGTTCTGAAGCCGCCATCCTAGTCAGCGCAGACATTGGTTCACCTTGAGTTCCTGTAGTTATGATGGTAACCTTATCATTTGGATATCTATTTATAGCATCTATACCAATCATAGTACCTTCAGCTGATTTCAGATAACCATATTCAGTAGCTACAGCCACAATGTTCTCCATACTTCTCCCAGAAACAGCTACTTTTCTACCATATTTTTCTGACGCTGTTATAATTTGTTGTATTCTGTGGACATTCGACGCAAAAGTTGCTACGATTATCCTACCCTCAGCTTTACCAAAGAGATTTTGAAATGTAACCCCAACAGTACTTTCTGACATTGTATAGCCTGGCCTTTCGACATTAGTACTATCACAAAGCATAAGTAGTACTCCTCTTTTTCCGAGTTCGGCAAATCTTGCAAAATCTGCAACACAGCCATCTATAGGAGTATAATCAATTTTAAAATCACCAGTATGCAAAATCACACCTAATGAAGTATGCACAGCTATAGCCGTTGAATCAGCTATACTATGACTTGTTCTTATAAATTCTACTGACATGATATCCAGTTTTATTATGTCCTTAGGCTTTACGCAATTCAATGTAACTTTATCTAAAAGTCCATGTTCCTTTAGTTTAGATTCAAGTATTCCTAATGTAAGTTTTGTTCCATATACTGGTACATTTAATTCTTTTAGCACATAGGGAAGTGCACCAATATGATCTTCATGACCATGTGTTAAAAATATTCCCTTGACTTTTTCAATGTTTTTTACTAAATAACTCACATCCGGAATCACTATGTCTATTCCAAACATCTCTTCGTCAGGAAACTTTAGTCCACAATCAATCACTATTATTTCATCTTTGAATTCTATAGCCGTTATGTTTTTTCCTATTTCATTTAGTCCACCTAAAGCTATAATTTTAATTTTATCCTTCTCTTTTCGCATAACCCTACCCTCCTTTTTAATATTTATATTTCAACTATAAATATTTTCAAATAAGTTACCATACTGTACTTTATTAACCTCAACTGAGTTATTGATTATCGTACAATAGATATCCTTTACAATCACTAAAATAATTCTCAGTGATTGTAAATATTCATTAATATTCGTAACCATACCCTTAATAATCCAGTAATATTACCAATATCAAATTTTTACTATATTATATTAACACTCAATTAACTTTAGGCATCTAAAAAACAACAAGTCAAAGATTCTGAGGTAATCATCGGACAAAATGGACCAGAATACTGACTTGTTATTTTTTTCATGATGCATTAAATACTTTTGAGTAAAATCTAACTTTATCTATTTTTGCAATCACTACATAAGCCATAAAATTTAACACTATGATTTTTTATTTCAAAGTCGTATTTTTCTTCAATGGTCTTTTCAAGATTTTCAAGCAAATCCCCTTGAACTTCTAGTACTTTTCCACAACTTGTGCAAATAAGATGATGATGCTGATGATTTTCATCCTGATGTACAAGCTCATACCTGCTACAGCCATCATTTAAATCCAATTTGCATATTACTCCCAGTTCATCTAATAATAATACTGTTCTGTACACTGTGGCTAGACCTATTTCAGGGCAATCTAATTTTACCAATTCATAAAGTTCTTCTGCCGTAAGATGTTCCCCTTCGCTCTTTATGATTGTGTCTAAAATTCCTCTTCTCTGAGGCGTTAACTTATATCCTTTTTCTTTTAAATTACTTTTTAACTTTTCAATTTCTACTGTTGATAACTTATGCACAAAAAATCCCCCATTTCATAAGTTATACAAAGCTTATTTTACAGTATTAACCAGTTAATTTAAATTTCCTTCTGAAAATAAGGCTTCATATGCTTCACTTACCATCTCAAATTCTTCATCATCTTCTATTGTATATAAAATGTCATTCCCATCTTCATCAATATCGATTTTAAGTATTATAGCTTCCACCTCTGGCCCAGCCTCTTTTGGTGAGACAATTACATACTCATTATCCTTTATATCAATTTTTGTTATTACCTCAAATTGAACTTCTTTTCCATCTTCATCTAGCAAAGTGATATTCGTTATATCATTTTCCATGTTTTATTCTTACCTCCATTTTAAATATTACAGTAGTCTTTGTCAAACTATACTTCTACAAACTATCTAAATAACCTTGTAAAATGTATGTAGCTGCAACTTTATCAACTAGTTTTTTACGTTTTGCTCGTGATAAATTAGCTTCAAGCATAGCTCTATTGGCCGCTACAGTTGTAAGCCTCTCATCCCACATTTTTAGTGGAATATCTATTTTTTCCTTTATAATTTCACATAATGCTAATACTTTTTCACTCTGTGGTCCTATAGTTCCATTCATATTTTTTGGTAAACCCGCAACTATTGTATCAACAGAATATTCATTACATATATTTAGCAATTCAGAAATATCTATGCTTTCATTCTTTCTTCTTATTGTTGTTATTCCCTGTGCTGTAAAACCAAGTGGATCACTTATAGCTACTCCAATTGTCTTGTCACCTATATCCAAGCCTAAAACTCGCATTATATCTCCTTTTATGTAAAAATTAAAATAAAAATGCCCTATAGGGCACTTTTATTTAACATCTAAATATGATTTAAACACTTCCTCAAGTATTTCATCTCTCTCTAGTTTCCTAACTAAAGCACGCGCGCCGTTATAATTTGTTATATATGTAGGATCACCTGAAATTATATAACCTACTAACTGGTTAATAGGATTATAGCCCTTTTCCTTCAAGGCGTTGTATACTTCACCTAATATGGATTTTGTAAGATCCTTTTTATTATTTAAAACATCAAACTGAATGGTATTATCAATATTGTTCCCCATTTTAGTTTCACCCCTTTACCTAATGGTATAAACTAGTTAAGTATATTATATCCCATTAAACAATAAAAGTATACTATTTAACTAAATTTTCCATAATGTTTTCTACATTCGCTAAAGCTTCAACTATTTTTTCTGCATTTTTTCCGCCAGCTTCTGCCATATCAGGACGTCCGCCACCACCGCCACCACAAATTTTAGCTACCTCTCTAACTATAGTACCACAGTGAACGCCTCTTTTAATAGCATCTTTTGTTGCCATTGCTATAAACTGTACTTTTCCATCATTATTGCTTCCAAGTACTACTACAGTGTTAGCACCTATTTTAGTTTTGATTTTATCGGC
This sequence comes from uncultured Clostridiaceae bacterium, assembly GCA_963725425.1. GTDB lineage: Bacteria > Bacillota > Clostridia > Clostridiales > Clostridiaceae > Clostridium_I. The sequence continues at coordinate 101,967 of CAVRYJ010000006.1, read as the reverse complement.
TAAATCCCTAAGTGAATTGCTATCTAAATCTTTCAAAACACCAGTAGCAAGTTTAACGCCTTTAACTTCAACCATTGCTTTTATTATATCATCTTCAAAATTAAATGCTAGTTTTGATTTAAGTTCTACAATTTGTTTTTCTTTTTCTTTAAGGTCGCTAAGAATTATAGAAATTTTACTTAAAACATCTTTTTCATTGCATTTTAATTCTTTTTCAATTAATTTTAATAATTCATTTTTTTCTTCTACTTCCTCCAATGCAATGAACCCTGTAATTCCTTCTATTCTTCTTATACCTGCTGCTACTCCAGTTTCTGAAATTATCTTAAATTGACCTATTTCACCTGTATTCTTAATATGAGTTCCTCCGCAAAGTTCCTTACTGAAATCACCAACAGAAACAACTCTCACTGCATCACCATATTTATCATCAAACAAAGCCATTGCTCCTGATTTTTTTGCCTCATCTAATGTCATCACTTGTGTCTCTACACCTATAGTTTCCATTATTTTTTTATTTACAATTAATTCCACCTTCTTTAGGTCCTCTTCACTAATTGATGAGAAATGAGTGAAGTCAAATCTTAGTTTAAAGTCATCCACAAATGACCCAGATTGATGAACGTGTTCTCCTAGAACTTCTCTTAAAGCTTCATGTAACATATGAGTTGCAGTATGATTTTTTGCAATACTGTTTCTTCTTTCTTTATCTACACTCAAATTTACTTTATCATTAATTTTAAGCTCACCACTTGTTAATTGGATGAAATGCATTATTTTCCCTGATATATTTTTCTTGCAGTTAGTTATTGTACCTTTACTTGTATCACTTATAAATATGCCAGTATCTCCTATTTGTCCACCCATTTCACTGTAAAAAGGAGTTTCTTCTGTAATTAGAATTCCTGTTTCACCTTTACCTAGTTTCTGAGAAAATTCGTCATGTGAAATTAAAAAACTTATTTTAGTTTCAACTTGTAATTTGTCATAACCAAGAAACTTTGTATTTAAGTTTTCCGGAATTTTATCAAAAACGCTTATATCACTGCCCATATAAGTGTATTCAGTTCTGGCATTTCTTGCTCTTTCTCTTTGAAGTTTCATTTCAGCATTAAAACTTTTTATATCCACTAAAATGTTTTTATCTTCTAATATTTCCTGAGTTAATTCTATTGGAAAACCAAAAGTATCATACAACTTAAAAGCCTTTTTTCCAGATAAAACCTTCGGAGAATTACTATTCATTTCAGCAATGTATTCATTTAAAATTTCTATACCACTGTCTAATGTTTCAATAAATCGTTCTTCTTCTAGCTTTATGACCTTCTTTATGTAAGCTCTTTTTTCTCTTAGTTCAGAATAAGCCCCAAAGGAATTATCAATTACAACATCACACAATTCAGACAAGAATGTTCCCTTAGCGCCAAGCAATTTCCCATGTCTTGCTGCACGCCTTAATAGCCTTCTAAGTACATAACCTCTGCCTTCATTTGAAGGTACTATGTCATCACTTATCATAAAGGTAGTACTCCTTACATGGTCTGTTATTATTCTTACTGAAATGTCTGTGTTTTTATCTTTTCCATATTGTACATTAGCGATTTTACATACCTGATCCATGATCTTTTTTATAGTATCAACTTCAAATACACTTGTTGTATTTTGCATTACACCCGCAATTCTTTCAAGTCCCATACCTGTATCTATGTTTGGCTTTGAAAGTTTATTGTAATTTCCATCTATGTCTTTATCAAATTGAGTAAATACAAGATTCCATAGCTCCACCGCAATATCTTCATCTGAGGCTTTAATAAAATCCTCTGCATTTTGAATTACCCCTTTGCCTCTATAGTAGTGAATTTCAGAACTTGGCCCACAAGGTCCAGCGCCATGTTCCCAGAAATTATCTTCTTTCCCTAATCTAAATATACGATTTGGAGCGAGTCCTACCTTCTCAGTCCATATTTTGAAAGCTTCATCATCATCTAGATATATTGTCACATATAATTTTTCCTTTGGAAGTTTTAAATTTTCAGTTAAAAATTCCCACGCCCATGGAATTACTTCTTCCTTAAAATAATCTCCAAAGGAAAAATTACCTAGCATTTCAAAAAATGTAAAATGCCTAGATGTTTTACCAACGTTCTCTATATCCCCAGTCCTAACACATTTTTGACAAGTTGTAACCCGCGTGCTTGGAGGTACTTGAAGCCCTGTAAAATATGGTTTCATTGGTGCCATCCCTGCATTTATTATAAGTAATCCTTTATCATTTTTAGGTACTAAAGAAAAGCTTGGTAGCCTCAAATGACCTTTACTTTCAAAAAACTAAGATATGCTTCTCTTACTTCATTTAAACCCATTGTATCCATTTATATTTCCTCCTAAATTATAGCTACTCTTAAAAAAATAAAAAACCCTCGTCCCTTGCACTCTGCAAGGGACGAAAGCTTAATTCCGCGGTACCACCCTAATTACACATATATTGTGTCACTTAAAAAATACAGTTCAAGGACTGCTTCAATAAATTGATTAAGAAGTTTTCACCAACCACTTCCTCTCTGAATATATCAAAATATTTACTACTTCCCATCATTACCAAAATATTAACTTACTGAAAATTATATTTAAAAATTATACTTCTGTCAATATTGTATTTTGAATTGAGGTAATATTCCTCTTATTCTTTTGACTATAGCCGGCAATTTTTCCATAACATAATCTACGTCGGTTTCTGTTGTACCTGCCCCTATAGTAAGCCTTAATGATCCATGAGCTAGTTCAGGTGATAATCCTATTGCCATAAGTACATGCGATGGTTCCATTGATCCTGATGCACACGCACTACCTGTAGATGCATAAATCCCACAAGAATCTAGATCTAAAAGCAAAGCCTCTCCCTCTACACCACTAAAACTTACATTTACATTTCCAGGTAATCTTTTATTGCCTGCTGATCCATTTATTTTAGCATAGGGTATTTTCTCCATAATGCCTTTAGTCAACTTCTCATTTAATTCTTCAAGCCTTTGTGATTCTGTATTCATCTCTCCTGTGGCAATTTCTATTGCTTTACCTATACCGACAATGCTAGCAATATTTTCTGTACTAGCTCTTTTGCCTCTCTCCTGTGCACCACCATGGATTAAATTTTCTAATTTGACTCCTCTTCTTACGTATAATACACCAATGCCCTTAGGTCCATAAAATTTATGTGCAGCCATGGATAATAAGTCAATATTCATGTCTTCCACATCTATCTTAACATGTCCTGCTGCCTGAACCGCATCTGTGTGAAAAATTATTCCCTTATCTCTGCACAATTTTCCAATTTCTTTAATTGGCTGAATTGTACCAATTTCATTATTTGCAAACATAATAGATACTAAAATGGTTTTGCCAGTGATTGCAGATATTAAATCTTCAATATTTATGAATCCTTTGTCATTCACAGGCAAATACGTTACTTCAAATCCATTTTTTTCTAAATACTTACATGTATTTATTACTGCATGATGCTCAATCTTTGTAGTTATAATATGGTTTCCTTTACTTTTATGAGCCTCTGCAATTCCTTTTATAGCCCAATTATCTGATTCCGACCCACCACTTGTAAAATATATTTCAGATTTGTCAGCATTTATTGCCGTTGCCACTTTTACTCTAGCTAAGATTATTGCTTCTTTGGTTTCATCAGAAAAAGAATACAAAGAAGATGCATTTCCAAACTTTTCAGTGAAATATGGAAGCATCTCCTTTAAAACATCAGGTTTTACATAGGTAGTAGCTGCATAATCCATATAAACCCTTTTATTGTTCATTAAATTCACTCCCCTCATATAACATCTTCCACAAATAAAGGGCTGCCATAAAAATAACAAAGTTAAGAATTGAAATTTGAGAGTTAATGAAGTTTTTCTTCACTCTGATACGAAAAACTAATAATTAGTTTTAGATTTTACGTAGCTTTGCTACATAAAATCAACATTAACTTTCAACTTTCCACTATCAATTCTCAACTTAGCAAATTGCTTTGCAATTTCTTATTATTTTGATACATACCCTTATTATTTATTTTATATTCCCTAGTGCTTCATATTATTATAATCATCTATCATATCCTGTAATGTCATTGTTTTTGTTACATTGTCTATACTTTCTTTAAGCTTTTCCCAAAGGAGCCTTGAAGCACAACAGCTACTATTGCTACACACTTCTCCTTCTATACAATCTGATATTTCAATAGGCCCCTCAAGTACATCAAAGATATCAGAGACAGTTATCTCTTTAGGTTCTTTATTTAAAATATAGCCACCTTGTGCACCCCTTACACTCTTTATGAGTTTTGCCTTTCTAAGTTGCGAAAATAACTGTTCTAAATAATACTCAGAAATATGCTGTCTCATTGAAATGTTTTTTATAGATATTGGTGATTTTCCAAAATTTATAGCTAAATCAACCATAGCCTTAACACCATATTTTCCTTTTGTTGAAAGCTTCATTGACCCACTTCCTTTATAAAGTGAAACTTACTTTGCACACATAAGGGTTTTTATAAAGCCCTCACCTGTGATAATTTATTAATTCAGTGCATAACATCTATTAGATTATAACAAAATGATATCAAATCCGAGTATATTTGTCAACAATAAAAATGTCCACTAAATAAATGCCGTAAAACTTTTTAGATCAATAATAATTTATAGATTATGTGTATTCTATTAGGCATCTGAAAAGAAATAAAAAGTCAAAGATTCTGAGGATATTTTGCGGTAGGCGAGGAGGCATTACCTACGTAAGTGTTGGCTATGTAATGGTTATGTAAGGCGTTGCATAGCACGAAATAGACCAGAATATTGACTTGTTATTCCTTTGATAATGACTTATATCATTTCCTTCAGTTAAGAGTTAAAAGTTGTGGAAGATTTTTCTGTTAGCCAAGAAAAATCAAAAAAAGCAAAAAATGAAAGCAGATTTGTCTAAACAAATCCACTCCCACTAAAAAATATTTTAGCCTACCATGAATATTGCAACTCTTAACTTTTAACTCTTAACTGTTAACTGATTACATCATCCTCTTAGTGATGTTTCACCCATTAAGTATTTATCTACAGATTTAGCTGCTCTTCGTCCTTCATGCATTGCCCAAACAACTAGTGATTGACCTCGTCTCATATCACCTGCTGAGAATACGCCTTCTATATTTGTCATATAGTTATCATCAGCAGATACATTACCACGATTATCAAGTTTTAAATTCAAATCTTCTACAATGCCATTATGTTCCGGATGAACAAAACCCATAGCAATTAAAACTAAATCTATTTTTTCGGTTGTCTTTGATTTTGGCACTACAATTTTTAAAGGTCTACCAGAATCATCTTTCTCCCATTTCACTTTTACCGCCTCGATGGAGGTAATCCTATCATCTTGACCAAGGAATTTTATTGTTTCAATACACCATTCACGAATAGCTCCCTCTTCATGAGAAGTTGTTGTCTTTAACGTCCTTGGAAACAATGGCCATGGCATTGTTTCGTCTCTTTTAGTTGGAGGTTTTGGCATAATTTCATACTGGTATACATTTTCTGCACCTTCACGAATAGATGTTCCAATACAATCAGAACCTGTATCTCCTCCACCAATTACAAGAACATTCTTTCCTTTTAAATCAATGCTTTCCTTTGAAACGTCTATACCTGCTACTTTCTTATTAATGTATCTTAAAAAATCCACAGCAAAGTATATACCCTTAAGGTTTCTTCCTTCGATTGGTAAATCTCTAGGAACTGTTGATCCTCCACATAAAACTACTGCTTCAAAATCCCTAAGAAGCTCCTTTGAAGAATAATCAAAGCCAATATTTGTATTTACTCTAAATTCAATGCCTTCTTTTTCCATAATATCTATTCTTCTATCTATTACAGATTTATCTAGTTTGAAATCTGGTATTCCATATCTTAATAATCCACCTATTTTATCATGTCTTTCAAAAACGGTAACATTATGTCCAACAGAATTTAGTTCAGTTGCCACCGCAAGTCCTGAAGGACCTGAACCAACAACTGCTATATTTTTGCCAGTCCTAACCTTTGGAATATTTGGTTTTACTAAGTTCTCTTGAAAAGCCTTTTCAATAATTCCTAGTTCAACCTCTTTTATTGAAACTGGATCTGAATTTGATCCTAAAGTACATGAACCTTCACAAAGTGCAGGACAAAGTCTTCCTGTAAATTCAGGGAAACTACTTGTCAGAGATAGCCTCTTATATGCTTTTTCAAATTCTCCTCTATAAGTCATGTCATTAAAATCCGGCATTAAATTTCCAATTGGACAACCCCATGAACAAAATGGAATGCCACAATCCATACATCTAGCACCTTGAATTTTGATTTTTTCATCTTTCATAGGAATGTGAATTTCTTTATAATCTTTTATTCTTTCCTTTACAGGTCTATCAGTAGCTACTTCTCTTTTATATTCTTTAAAACCAGTTATTTTACCCATTTATATTACCTCCTACGCTCTTAGCTTGGAAGCTACGTTTTTATTTTTTTCTAAAATCAACTTATATGCAATTGGTATTATCTTCTTAAAAAGTTTTAAGGATTCATCCCAATTTTTAAGTAATTTTGCTGCTTTTTTGCTTCCAGTATATTTATAATGATCACTTATCATGTTGAATGCAACTTTTGAATCCTCTTCGCTTAATTCTCCAATATAGAGTTCACTGTTTTTAATTGTATTTTCTATAGAATCATCTTCATCTATTACGTATGCAATTCCACCGCTCATACCTGCAGCGAAATTTCTCCCACGTTTTCCTATAACAACAACGGTTCCACCTGTCATGTATTCACAGCAATGGTCACCTACACCTTCAACTACAGCTATAGCTCCACTATTTCTTACTGCAAATCTTTCTCCAACAACACCGTTAACGTAAAGACTTCCTTCTGTTGCTCCGTATAAAATAGTATTTCCCGCTATTACATTTTCATCTTGCTTAAATGTTGATTCTTTAGGCGTTTTTATTATAAGTTTTGCTCCTGACAAGCCCTTTCCAACATAATCATTTGCTTCTCCCTCAAGTGTCATGGTCAGTCCATGAGCTCCGAAAGCTCCGAAGCTCTGTCCTGCTGAACCTTTAAAATTAAAACAAATGCTATCTTCTGAAAGACCGACATTTCCATATATTTTAGCAATTTTTCCACTAATCATGGCTCCAACTGCTCTATCAGTATTTTTAATTTCAAAATCAGATGCAACATTTGCACCTTCATATAAAGCATTTTGTGCTATTTTAATTAGTTTATAATCCATAGCATTTTTGATTCCATGATCCTGTTTTTTAGTACAATATGGTTTTATTCTACTTGGCATATCTGGCTTATACAATATTTTTGAAAGATCAATTCCCTTTGCTTTCCAATGATCACTTTTATCTTTAATATCAATTTTATCTACTCTTCCAATCATTTCATTTATTGTTCTAAACCCTAATTCCGCCATATATTCTCTGACTTCCATTGCTAAAAAGGTTAAAAAGTTTACAATATACTCAGGCTTTCCTTTAAAATTTTTTCTAAGTTCTGGATCTTGTGTAGCTATACCCATTTCACAAGTATTTTTTTGACAATTTCTAAGCATTGTGCATCCTTGCACTACTAAAAGTGTTGTAGCAAATACATATTCTTCAGCACCTAAAAGAGCTGCAACTACAATATCTCTTCCTGTTTTAAGCTGTCCATCAGTTTGCAATACTACCCTACTTCTTAAATCATTTAGTAGAAGAACCTGTTGAGCTTCTGATAATCCAAGTTCCCAAGGTATCCCTGCATTCTTTATTGATGAAATAGGTGAAGCTCCAGTACCCCCATCATGTCCGCTGATTAAAATCGCATCAGCATGTGCCTTTGAAACACCCGCTGCAATAGTTCCAACTCCAACCTCTGATACTAATTTAACATTTATTCTTGCATCTGGATTTGTACACTTTAAATCATAAATAAGTTGTGCCAAATCTTCAATGGAGTAAATATCATGATGTGGTGGTGGTGAGATCAAATCAATTCCCGGAGTAGAATGTCTAACCTTAGCAATGGCAGCATCAACTTTTTTACCAGGTAGTTGTCCGCCTTCACCAGGTTTGGCGCCCTGAGCCATCTTTATCTGAATCTCATCAGCATTTACTAAGTATTCAGCATTTACTCCAAATCTTCCAGAAGCAACCTGCTTAATAGCACTTCTTTTCCAGTCTCCATTAGCAGATTTTTTGTATCGCGTTGGATCTTCTCCACCTTCTCCACTATTGCTTTTGCCACCAATTCTATTCATAGCTATAGCAATAGTTTCGTGAGCCTCTTTACTAATAGATCCAAAAGACATTGCTCCTGCACAAAATCTTTTTAGTATCTCACTTACTGGTTCCACTTCATCTATTGGAATTTCATTGTTAGTCTTCAAACTAAACATACTTCTTATTGTACAAAGATGCTTATCTTGCTTGTTTATTAACCCTGAATACTCCTTAAATAATTCATAATTATTGTTTCTAGCAGATACTTGCAGTTTATATATAGTTTCTGGGTTAAATAGATGGAATTCGCCATCAGGTCTCCAAGCGTAATTTCCACCAACATCTAACTCTGAAATTGGCTTTCTTATTTTGTTAAAAGCATTTTTGTGCCTTATGAGAACTTCCTCTGCTACAGTTTCAATTCCTATTCCTTCAATTCTTGATGGCGTTCCAGTAAAATGTTTATCTACAAATTCACTTTTCAAACCAATAGCTTCGAATATCTGAGCACCATGGTAACTTCTTAGGGTACATATTCCCATCTTTGAAAGTATCTTTAATAATCCATGATTTATTGCATCATTGTAATTATAAATGGCTTCTTCATAGGATAGATTTTCTATTTCGCCCTGGTTAACTAATTCCCTAATTGACTTATAGGCTAAATATGGATTTACCGCTGTAGCACCATAACCAAGTAACAATGCCATATGCATTGTTTCTCTTGCCTCTCCAGTTTCAACTATTATGGAAACTTTTGTACGAGTTTTTTCCCTTATAAGATGATGATGTACTGCTGCTACTGCTAAAAGGCTTGGGATAGCCGCCTCATAAGAATCCCCAAATCTATCACTTAAAACAATTATATTATAACCTTCACTTACTCGTTCTGAGGCCCTTTCACATATTTTCTCCAGTACCTCTTTAAATCCATCAATACCTGTATCATATTTGAAAGTTATTGGTATCGTTGTAGTTTTAAAATCCTTATTGCTTAACCTTTTTATCTTTGACATATCTAAATTCGTCAAAATTGGAGAAGCTATCTCTATAAATGGATTATTTTTGATTTCTCCATCCAATATATTACCCTGAGTTCCTATATAGTTAATTAGTGATGTTACTAACTCTTCTCTTATAGGATCTATAGGTGGATTGGTTACTTGGGCAAACAGTTGTTTAAAATATGCAAACAAATTTTGTGGCCTATTTGATAAAACTGCTAGTGGTGTATCATTTCCCATTGATCCAAGTGGTTCTTTACCAGTACTTGCCATAGATTTTAATATTATTTTTAAATCTTCAAGTGTGTATCCAAATGCTTGCTGTCTCTCCTTAAGTACTTCTGGAACTATAGCGTTATTTTCTTCCGCGCCTTCAAAATCCTCTAAAATAAATTTATTTCTATCAATTGCTTCTTTATAGTTATGACTATCACATATCGCTTTTTTAACTTCCTCATCACTAATTATTCTTCCTTGTTTAGTATCTATGAGAAATATTTTTCCTGGTTCTAATTTTCCTTTTTTCTCTATTTCCTCAGGAGCAAAATCTAATACTCCAGCTTCCGAAGAAAGAACTACCATTCCTTTTTTTGTTATAACATATCTTGCAGGCCTTAAACCATTTCTATCCAAAACAGCACCAACTTGTGTTCCATCTGTAAATGTAACTGCTGCTGGTCCATCCCAAGGTTCAATTAGTGAAGCATGGTATTCATAAAATGCTCGTTTTTCTTTTTCCATTTCCTCATTCGCTTCCCAAGCTTCTGGTATAAGCATCATCATTGCATGAGCTGGACTTCTTCCATCCATAACTAGCAGTTCAAACATATTATCAAGAGAAGCAGAATCACTCCCAGTTGGATTTACAATTGGGAACAACTTATCAATTGCATCACCGAACACCTTTGATTCAAGACTTCCTTCCCTTGCATTCATCCAATTTCTATTTCCCCTTATGGTGTTTATTTCACCATTATGGGCTAAATATCTAAATGGTTGTGCTAAATCCCAAGTTGGGAATGTATTCGTACTATACCTTTGATGTACGAGTGCTATGGCACTTTTAAAATTAATATCGTTTAGATCAATATAGTAACTTTTTATTTGATCTGGTAATAATAAACCTTTATATACTATTTTTTTGCTTGAAAGACTACAGATGTAAAAACAATCAGCATCTTTATCAAGTAATCTACTTATTTCACTTTCAGCTCGTTTTCTAATAATGTATAATTTTTTTTCAAATTCCTCTTGTGTTTTACAATTACTACCGATAAATATTTGCTTTATAACTGGTTCTGTACCCTTAGCTGTTTCACCTATAAGTCTGCTATCTCTTGGTACATCTCTCCAGCCTAATAATTTTTGCTTTTCTTCTTGTACAACTCTTTCAACTATACCTTCGCATTGACTAGTGAAAGTAGTTTCTCTTGGCAAGAACACCATGCCAACCCCATATTGCCCGGTATTAGGCAAATCTATTCCTAAGTTGTCACAGGCTATACTGAAGAATTCATGTGGGATTTGAAGCATAATTCCTGCACCATCGCCTGTTTTAGTATCTGAACCAACTCCACCTCTATGTGTCAAGTTTATCAATATTTCTATACCTTTTTTAACAATGTCATGTGACTTTTCACCCTTAATATTTGCTATAATTCCAATACCACAATTATCTTTTTCAAATTGTGGGTCATATAAGCCTTGAAGTTTTGCATAACCCTTACTCATGTTCATGTTTTGGCCCCCCTAATATTTAAACTAACAATAAGTTAGGCATATGAAAAGAAATAACAAGTCAAAGATTCTGAGGATATTTTGCGGTAGGCGAGGAACCAAAACCTTGCGCATAGTGGGCTATGTAATGGTTATGGCGACGAAGCATACCATTAACAGAGTTCTTAGCATCTTTGATGCTTAGAAATCGTTATCCAGTGACTACCATCTTCCAGTTAATAGAAGATGGTAGTAATCGGACAAAATAGACCAGAATATTGACTTGTTATTTTTTTGACGATGCCTTATATTAACTTACGTCCATATAGCGTTATACCTATTATTAATTCATAAATATAAATTTTAGCGCATATATATAAATCAATATATTACAATATGCTATAATAAAATATTATTATTATATATTATAATTGTATTTTTGACGCTTTTCAACATAAAACTTGCAATTTTCTATATTAATAATTATTTAGGCAAATTATTAATACTATTTGTTTTACAGGATATATATATTAAAATATACGTATAAATAATTTATAATTTATGCAATGTAGTATTACAAATTATTCATTCTACTACTACTTCCCCAAAATTCAGCGATAGTGGTACTTAAGTTTTTTTGTGGAATATTTATTCTTTTTAGCGTCTTCCATTCCTCAGGCCTTAATTGTATGTAAACCTTATTACTAAATCTACTATCAATTAACAGAACAAAACCCCTATCATTTTCTGTTCGGATGACTCTGCCTGAAGCTTGCAATACTTTATTTATTCCTGGATATACATAAGCATAGAGGAAACCATCCTCATTATTTTCACCGAAATGTTCCTTTATAATGTTATTTTCTAGGCATATTCTAGGAAGTCCAACACCTATAATAATTACTCCACTAAGTTTTTCTCCTGGTAAATCTAACCCCTCGCTAAAAGCACCACCAATAACAGCAAACCCTATAAGTGTTTCGCTATTATCTTCTGAAAAGTTCTTTATAAATTCACCTTTTTCTTCATCATTCATATTCCTTTGTTGACTTATAACATTTGCATTATCACAGTTAAACAATCCTAGAACCTTTTCCATGTAATCATAAGAAGGGAAAAAAGCAATATAATTTCCTATTTTTTCACTAATAGACTTTTTTATTATATCCCCAATTTTTTCATAAGAGTACTTTCTTTCATGGTATCTTGTTGATATTGTATCATCTAGTAGTAAGCATAAATTCTCTCTACTAAAAGGAGATTTGAAATTTATTCTGTAGGAATCTTCTTCTCCTCCCAGTAGCCTCATAAAATAATCCATTGGTGTTAATGTTGCTGAAAACAGCACCGTTGCTTTTACCTTTTTAAAACATTCATGAAGTCTAGTTGAAGGATCTACGCAAAAAATTTTAACTTTAATATCCTCATAATCTTTTTCCAAATAAGTTATGTATTTTTCATCAAAGTACTCAAAGGTTCTAGTAAATGCATTGACTTTAAAATACAAATCTAATATATTCTCATTCATTTCGGATTCTTCACCTGTGGCAAAATATTTTTCTACCTCTTGAATAAACTTTTTTAATGGAGCTAATATTTCTTTAGGCGGATTTTTTTCAATAATCACTTTATTCGGACTGTCTTCACATTGCTTTTTCATTTTTACCATTACTGAATTTGTGCTACTTAACGCCTTATGTATGCTTTTTAGTTTTCCCTTTGTGCTATTTTTAAGATTTAAAATCTCTTTTTTGCAAAGTTCTGCTGAATACATTTCACGAGATCTATTAAGCAAATTGTGAGCTTCATCCACAAGTAGGACAAAATCTCCCCCATCATCCATAAAAAATCTTCTTAAATACACTCTAGGATCAAATACATAATTATAATCACATACAACACAATCACACCAATTAGTGAGGTCTAATGAGAATTCAAAAGGACATACTGTGTGTTTTTTTGCATACTCTTCAATAACTTCTTTAGTCATAAGTTCATTGTTTAAAATATCAAGTATTGCATCATTTATTCTGTTATAATGACCTTTTGCGTATTTACAAACTTCTGGATCACAATTTGTTTGATCCTGAAAACATATTTTATCCTTTGCAGTTATAAATGCAGTTTTTAAATTAAGACCTCGACTTTGCAAAATTTCCAAAGCTTTTTTTGCCTCATTTGCCGTGGTTGTCTTAGCTGTTGTATAAAATATTTTGGATGCAAGTCCTTTTCTTAAAGCTTTTATAGATGGAAAAATTGCAGCCATAGTTTTACCTATGCCAGTAGGTGCCTTTGCAAACAATATTTTACTCTCCATAATTGTTCTATATACTGAGATAGAAAATTCTCGCTGCCCTGCCCTAAAACTATCATAAGGAAAATTTAGTTTATCAATGGATAAGTCCCTAATGTTTCTGAATTCACTTTGAACCTTTGCTAGATAGATAAACTTATTTATAATCTCATTAAAAAATTGCTCAAGCTTACCTATCTCTAACTCTTTTGTAAAGTATTTTATTTCACCACTATCCATTTGGTAATATGATAGCCTTGTGAAAATTCTATTTATTTTCTTCTCTAGGCAGTAAAAATAAGCATAACAATTAACCTGAGCCCAGTGAAGAAGGTTATAATCTTCCTGGATATTATCTAAGCTATTAGTAGTAGTTTTAATTTCGTCTATTATTATATCTGCACCATTGGTTATTACTCCATCAATTCTACCTTTTACTTCTATTTTCATATTTTCTCTTACGAATGTATGGGCTATAGTAACTTCACTTTTGTACTCATCACCTGAATTTTTCTGCAGTTTCTGATGTGCTTTAATGGCATCTACATTTCTACTGCTACCAGCAAAACTTGAAACTAAATCCCCACCTCTTAAAACAAGCTCTATTAAATCCCTTACTGATATTTTTATTGTTTTAGGGTTTTCCATCTTTATAATTCCTGTTCTTCTTTATAATATTTTATGTTTTTCATTTCACTTGGGAAATAGTCTTGCTGAACATAATGTCCGGGATAATCGTGAGGATATTTGTATCCCTTTCCGTTATCTAAATTTGAGGCACCTTTATAATGAGCATCCCTTAAATATGTTGGAACTCTATATTGTTGTTTTTTAGCATCTTCAAATGCAGCATCAATGGCACATATAACCGCATTACTTTTTTTCGCCTTACTAATGTATATAATAGCTTCTGCAATAGGAATTCTAGCTTCAGGCATTCCTATTGTATTAAGAGCATTCCAAGCTGAATGAGCTATAATCATAGCTCTAGGATCTGCCATTCCTACATCTTCCGATGCATGAACTATAATTCTTCTAACAATAAATTTAGGATCCTCTCCACCCAAAATCATCCTGGCAAACCAATATAGCGCAGCATCGGGGTCTGAACCTCTCATACTCTTAATAAAAGCTGACACCATATCATAATGATTATCACCAGTTTTATCATAATTTATTATTCTCTTTTGCATACATTCTTGGGCTATTATCGCATTTATTTTTATTACTCCTTCTGTATTTTTAGGAGTTGACAAAACCGCCAGTTCAAGGGCATTGATAGCACTTCTAGCATCACCATTAGATAAATTAGCTATATATGAAAAGGCATCATCTTCCATTTGAATCTTCATGAAACCATATCCTCTTTCTCCATCTTTAAGAATATTTTTTAAAATTCCTTGGATTTCTTCCTCAGAAAGAGATTCTAGTTGAAAAATTTTAGATCTACTAAGAAGTGCACCATTTATTCCAAAATATGGGTTTTCTGTAGTGGCACCAATTAATACAACAATTCCCTTTTCCACTGCATCTAAAAGCACATCCTGTTGAGCTCCTCTTTTTAAGGCATGAATCTCATCAATAAAAAAAATGCTCTTTTTTCCATACATTTTCATCAAATCTTCTGCCTTATTTATATATTCTTTTATTTCTTTTACACCTATTGTTGTTGCATTTAATTTCATAAATTCACATTTTGTTTCCTTGGAGATTATAGTTGTTAATGTTGTTTTCCCCACACCTGGTGGACCATATAGTATTATAGAAGTCAAGTTGTCAGATTCTATTAATCGTCTTAATAATTTTCCTTTACCTACAATATTTTTCTGACCAAAAAATTCATCTAAATTTCTTGGTCTCATTCGTTCCGCTAGAGGTTTATTGGCTAAATTTTTATCCATAGCCATTGTAAATAGATCCAAAATACCTACCTCCTATACATTAAAATATCTAAATATATTACATTATATAAATGGGCTGAACTAAAAATAAAAAAGTTAAGAATTGAAAATTGAAAATTGAGAGTTAATGATGCTTTTCTTCACTCTTCTCAGAAAAACTAATAATAAAATCAACATTAACTTTCAATTTCCCACTCTAAATTCTCAACTTAATAATAATAGCAATAGCTTTAAATTTTCTTATTATTTTTATTGCAGCCTCTTATTTATTCATTTATTTTTTTCTTACTCTTTTAACCGCAAGCACTATTGGTACCGTTATAATCACCGCTGCTGTTGCCTCTGGTAATCCATTAAAAGTAGCAACTGCTAAAAGTGCATTTCTAGCTGCCCCATGATTTATTTTCATGCTGGTTGCATATTGCTTCAAATACAATATGTATATCATTCCAAGTACACCTACAGTATTAGTAATTGATCCTACAGCTGCTCCTATAGCAATCTTTATACCCTTATTCTTAATGGGAATAATTTTGTAGCTGTAATATGATGTTATTCCTATTAAGATTCTTGGCAAAACTGATACTAAAGGATTTATCATCGCAAAAGATAGTAGCGTAGGAGTAGAAATATTTTGAATTATACTTGAAATACCAAAAATTAATCCTATACATATTCCAACAATTGGTCCCTCTATAATGGCACCGATTATTACAGGCACATGCATTACTGTTAACGAAAGCATTGGGAGTTTAATATACCCCCATCCCGTAATTCCAAGCATAATAGATATGCCTGAAAGCATACCAATAACAGTTAATTGCCTCACACCAATTTTTTTACGTGATATAATTTCATTTTTCAATTTTAATTCCTCCGTTCTCATTCCATTAGGATACAAGTCGAATTTTATTTTTTTAAATGCCAATATATGAATATTGACATTTTTATTTTACCACGCTTATTTTAAAATTGATATGCATTTTTGTTTTTTCGCAATTTTCTGTATTTTACATGGTATTCAACTAAAAAATAAGCTATACCTTCTGTACATTTGAGGCCTGAAGCCCCTTTGGGCCATCAACTATATCAAATTTTACTGATTGCCCTTCATCTAAATTTTTCCTGGTTCCTTCCTCTTTAATAGCTGAATAGTGCACAAAAACGTCATCTTCCCCTTCAATAGAAATAAAGCCAAAACCCTTCTCATCATTAAACCATTTTACTGTTCCAAGTTTCATTTTTTTAATCCTCCATAATTATATAAATAGTCTAGCATAATTACTAGTTATCTTTGAAGATGCTTTTTTTAAACATCTCTTTATATTATTTGAAAAATTCTACGAATAATTCATAATTCTTATAATATAAATATTATTTTGTTTTATTAATTAAATAGCTAATATTTTATAGTTAATTGACTAAATTACCCATAAGTTGTAAAATTTATTTATAAATGTCTTACTAATTTAAACTATTTGTAATTAATACTGAATTGTAAGTAAAATAATATGAGTCTCATGACGAGGAGGTATCACTATGAAATTGACTAAGGAAAGATTAAAAACCGATTTCAGAAAAAAACTTATGAACCTCTATGCAGAAAGCGTTTCTGAATCATCAAAACTACATCAATATCTCGCTTTAGGTAGCTTAGTAAAAGAATATGCTTCTGAAAAATGGATGAATACAAACATTCAATATACAAAACGGCATGTAAAGCAAGTCTATTACTTCTCATTGGAATTTCTTATAGGAAGACTGTTAGGAAGCAACCTACTGAATCTTGGCATAACTGATTTATGCATAGATGCCCTTCATGATTTTGGAATAGATCTTTCTGAAATTGAAGAAGTGGAAAACGATGCAGGGCTTGGAAATGGTGGACTTGGAAGACTCGCAGCCTGTTTCCTTGATTCTATGGCTTCAATTGGTATTGCTGGCCATGGTTGCGGCATAAGGTATGATTATGGACTTTTTGAACAAAAAATAATAAATGGTTATCAAGTTGAAATTCCTGACAACTGGCTAAGGCATGGTGATGTATGGGAAGTTAGGAAAGAAGACAAAGCAGTGGTTGTAAAATTTGGTGGCAAAGTATCCACTGTTTTTGACAATAACAAACTTTACTTTATACATGAAGATTATGAAGCTGTACTTGCAATACCTTACGACACTCCTATTATTGGTTATGAAAATAATACTGTTAATACCTTAAGACTTTGGAGTGCTGAAACTGTTGACAAAGATTTTGATTTGGATTCTTTTAGTCGAGGTGAATATACTAAGGCTGTTGAACATAAATATTCAGTTCAATCAATATCCCAGGTTCTCTATCCAGACGATACACGTGCAGAGGGTAAAATTTTAAGATTAAAACAGCAGTATTTTTTTGTTAGTGCTGGTGTCCAAAGCATTATACGAAGATACAAAAAAATGTGTCTTCCCATGAATAGATTTGATGAATTTATAGCTATTCACATCAATGATACTCATCCATCTATAGCAATAGCTGAACTCATGAGACTCCTTGTAGATGAAGAAAGCCTTTCATGGGATGATGCCTTTAAAATAACAACAAATACCTTTGCATATACAAATCACACCATTATGAATGAAGCTCTTGAAAAATGGCCCGTTGAAATGTTCAAAAAACTTTTACCCAGAATTTTCATGATTATTGAAGAAATAAATAAAAGATTTTGTGAGTCCATAAATGAAAAATACAATGACTCACAAAAAGTACATGACATGGCTATTATCTCTGATGGAAATATTAAAATGGCTTATCTTGCAATTGTAGGTAGTCATTCAGTAAATGGTGTAGCAAAACTTCATACTGAAATATTAAAAAGCAGAGAACTTAGTAATTTTTGTAATTTCTATCCTTATAAATTTAACAATAAGACAAATGGAATAACCCATAGAAGATGGTTACTAGAATCCAATCCAAAATTATCTAGTCTTATTACAACAACAATAAGTGATAAATGGATACGTGAGCCAAAGCGGTTAATAAATATTCTTGCCTTTTCTAAAAATGCTAGTTTTCAAAACAAAATATATGAAATCAAGCAGAACAATAAAATTGAATTTGCTAAGCATATTAAAGATAATTATGGGATAATTATAGATACTAATTCAATTTATGATGTTCAAGTTAAGAGACTGCATGCATATAAAAGACAATTGCTTAATGTTTTTGGGATTTTAGATTTATATTATAGATTAAAAGCTAATGCTAATTTAGATATAATACCAAGAACTTATTTTTTTGGTGCTAAGGCTGCACCGGGATATTATTTGGCAAAGCATACCATAAAGCTCATTAATACAGTTGCTACTAAAATAAATAATGATCCAACTATAAATGGAAAAATTAAAATAATATTTCTAGAAAACTACTCTGTGTCACTAGCAGAAAGGATTATTCCCTGCGCTGACGTTAGTGAGCAAATCTCTACTACAACTAAGGAAGCATCAGGTACTGGAAATATGAAGTTTATGATGAACGGTGCCATTACTGTGGCAACCCTTGATGGTGCAAATGTTGAGATTAGTGAGGCCGTTGGTGACGACAACATAATAATATTTGGAATGAAAAAACACGAGATAATTGATTTGGAAAAAAGTGGAGGTTATAATTCCTTGGATTATTATAATTCTGATCCTAGAATAAAACTTATAATTGATAACTTGGTTAATGGTTCACTAGATGTACCACCTTCAGAGTTTGCGGATATACACAAATATTTGATAGCTAACAACGATGAATATTTTGTTCTAAAGGATTTTGATTCATATGTAAAAGCTGAGAATAAAATAGATGAATTATATAGAAACAGAGGAAAGTGGCTTGAAATGTCAATTTGCAATATTGCTCATTCAGGAATTTTCTCTAGCGATAATACAATTGAACAATATTCCAAAGATATATGGAAAACCGAAAGAATAAATATAAATATGCACGATTGACTAACTTGCATTAAAAAATGTTTAGGGGAATAAATAGATTTATTTACACAAATCTATTTATTCCCCTAATTTATCAATTTTTCGACCCAAGCCAAAAAATATTAATCAATAGTTTACACTTTATTTTAAGAACTTATATACTGATAGTAATAGCACTGAATTCTTCCATTATAAAGTTTTCTATTTTTATTTGACTTCTCACCAAATAACTTTTCAAAATCCTTATGTGGTGTTATCACAAACACAGACCAACAATTAAGCTGTGAATGTATTTTACCAAAATCTCTACAAATCTGATCTACGTCCTTTTCTTCTCCAATTCTTTCTCCATATGGAGGATTCGATATAATATATCCATATTTTTGTTTTGAAGAAAACTCATTCATTGGAAGTTTTTGGAAAGCAATATAGTCATTTACTCCAGCCTTTATTGCATTATCAGTTGCAGTCTTTAGAACCCAAGTATCAATATCAGACCCTAGAAGTCTAAACTCTTCTTTATTTATAGCTTTTCTAGCGCCATCTCTTACCTGCTGCCACATTTCTTTATCAGCTCCTGGCCATTCTTCACATATAAAGGTTCTGTTCAGCCCTGGTGCCATATTTTTACCTATCATAGCTGCTTCAATAAGAATTGTGCCTGAACCACAACAAACATCAGCTAGTGACTTTGAAGATTCCCATTTACTTATTAGTACTAAAGCTGCTGCAAGAGTTTCTTTTAATGGTGCCCCACCTGAGTTTTCTCTATATCCCCTTTTATGAAGTCCTGGTCCCGTTGTGTCTATCGTAAGTGTAACTATATCCTTTAATAGTGCAACTTCTATTTTGTACTCTGGACCATCTTCTGTAAACCAATCTTTTTTGTATTTAAGTTTCATAGACTCAACTACAGCTTTTTTTACAATGGACTGACAATCTGGGACACTAAATAGTTTTGATTTAATGGACTTTCCAACTATATGCATATTACCGTTTATAGGTATAATATCTCCCCAAGGCACTTTTTTGTGCCTTGAAAGAGTTCTTCAAAGCTTTCTGCCTTAAAACTAGCTACCTTTATTAAAACTCTTTCTGCTGTTCTAAGCCATGTATTTGCGATTGCAATATCCATTTCATCCCCGGAAAACATCACCTTACCATCCTCAACAGTAAGATCTTCGTATCCTAAGTTTTTTAGTTCTTTTGCAGTAATTGCCTCTATTCCAAAAGTTGTTGTTGCGATTAAATTATAATCCATATATATTTTCTCCTATCAATTGATTGTATTAAAATATATTTATAACCTTTGAGAAAATTTCTTTGTTCTGTTCTATCTTTTCTTTTCCCCCAAGTACACAAATATAATTTTCCTTCATACATTTATCTATTATAGTACTTAACTCACGAATATGGAGAGCTTTTGTATCTAAAACCTCTTCTCTCTCTTTCTGAAGAAGTTTTTTATCCAATTTGCTAATATAAATTGCTGCTTCCCTTTCACAAATCATTGAATTTGAGAGAGGTGTATCCAATGAATTTATTGTTCCTAAAATGTATTTTGTCATTTCTCTTTCATCCGTGTTAAAGTTCTCTAGATATTTCGCAAACTCATCATATGCCTTTAAGGTCTCATTTATATTAGGATCTCTATATGAACATATAGACATACTCCCGCTTCTTCCAAAATTGATAAATACTCCATAAGCTCCACCCTTAACTCTTACATTATTCCATAGATAATCATAATTTGCTATAGTTTTAAGTACTAAAAATTTACCAGTGTACGTAAATCCGAATTTAGAATAATCATTTCCTTTACCTACATACTGTACATTTGATGAAGTTACCAAAGCCTCATTGCCTTTTTTTAATTCAAATTTATATTGTTGTTTTTCAAAATGTTCATCTCTTAGGTCATTTTCAGTCATGAATTTGATTTTTGATAATAGGTTTCCATATTCCTTTTTGATGTACATAAACCTATAATTAAATTTTGTCTGTTAAATATACATTTTGAAACTTCACGTAATTTGTCTAAAATTTCATCCATGTTGTCATCCAAATTTTTCTCAAGCTCCACTAAAAACTCATAAAATGTAAGTCCAGTTGTAACTTCATTATATTGTGCTATATTGGAATAATATGAATTTAACCTTGTACCTACGATTCTAATGCTACCACTTACAATCACCATTTCCATCCTAGATTTTAATTCATAAAAAAGTTCTTTAATTCTCACTTTATTTTCAAATTTAGTTAAGTTTATTGTTTCATTAAACAACTTTATAAGCATATCTAACTTTTCATGAATACATTTACCTTTAACCACAAATTTAGGATAGTATTTTTTTATGTCAGTTGCATCTGAATATATATCCACATCAAAATCAACCCCACCAGTATTTATATTTATTTCATTGGAAAGCTCCTCATAGGAATAATTTTCAGTTGCTACTTTGCTTAAAAAATATGATAGCAATGTACTATATGGTAGAAGTTCTTGCTTTAGGTTCCTTGAATCAAAATACATATCCACATAATCTATACCGTTTGTGTCAAGTTCAGTATACAAAATCTTATAGTCCTTTGCCTCCTCTAAAGTTGATTCATATACTTCGCCCTCTCTATCTACATCGTCAATTGATAATAATGGAATTTTTAATAAATCTTCTTTTTTGTCTGGAGAAGACTGTCTCTTAATTAATGCTTTTGTTTCATTAATAATTCTCTCTATTTCCTTATCATCTATAGAATTTTTATATGCCTTTAGTTTAACCCTCTCCTTCTCTGCTTTTTCCTCTCCTAAACCATTTTTAGGTATTACAGAAAACAATAGAGTATGATTACTATTGAGCAAATATTTTTCTATTAAATTTTCAAAATAATTATTCTTAGTGCCTTCCTTGATATTAGCCATTACTTCATTAAATTCCAAGTTTTCAAAAGGTAGCCCATCGTGCAGAATACTTCCCATTATTCTATCACAATATACTAGTCCCTTTGGATAAGTATTGTAATCTCCTTCTCTTAAGTCAAATTCTTTGGAATTTATAACTGCTTCAATTAAATCCTTGTCAATACCATCTGTTACAATAGCCTTAAGGGCCTCAAGAACAACGTCTTTGAACCTTTCCTTGTCTTCTTCATTAGAGTTCTTTATTACAATGCTCATGGAACTCTGAGGCATGCTGTTATTATATAGTCCGAATGCATCTTTGCAAATATTAGCTTTTACAATTGCAGTCTTAAGTGGTGAAGCCGCAGTTTCCAGTAGAATATCCTCTAGCAAATCAAAAGCTAGGTTAAGTTCTCTATCTGCCACATCAGTAAGCACAAAATTAAGGCTTATATATGTCTTATCCTTTGTATCCTCATCCTTTGCCACTGGATAATAAGTGGACTTTGTTTTCATACCACTAAAAAGTTCTGTTTTTTTAATTTGAATCTTTACATTATTATTCTCAAAATCCTTTAAATAAGATTCATCTATAAATTTAAGTTCCTGCATTATGTCAAGATCTCCATACAAATAGATGTAACTATTTGATGGGTGATAATATTTTTTATGATATTCTAAAAATTCCTTGTAAGTAAGATTAGGTATATCTTGTGGATCACCGCCTGAATCATAACTATATGGAGAATCAGGAAACAAATTTGAACTAATTCCTTTAAATAGCAGTGATTCTGGTGAAGAATACACCCCTTGCATTTCATTGTAAACTACGCCCTTATATGACAGGTCTCCATCCTTATCATTAAGTTCATAATGCCATCCCTCTTGTTTTAGTATTTCAGGGTATTTATATATATTAGGATAAAACACCGCATCCAAATACACATCCATAAGATTTTTAAAATCCTTGTCATTTTTACTTGCTATAGGATACATTGTTTTATCTGGATAAGTTGCCGCATTAAGATATGTGTTAAGAGACCCTTTAGCAAGTTCTACAAAAGGCTCCTTGGAAGGAAACTTTCTTGAGCCACACAAAACTGAATGTTCCAGTATGTGGAAAACTCCTGTGCTATTATCTGGAAGTGTCCTGAAACTTATTGAAAAAACTTTATTATCGTCTGAGTTTTCTATATATATAAGTTTTGCCCCGCTTTTTTCATGTAAAAAAACACGCCCAGTAGAACTTATATCCTCAATTTTCTTCTCTTCAATTAACTTAAATCCATTGTAAACCTTATCTTTTTCAAATTTCATATATTTTGACCCTCGCTTTCAGTAAGGCACAATCAAGAAAATAACAAGTCAAAGATTCTGAGGATATTTTGCGGTAGGAGAGGAGCCATTACCTGCGCATAGTTGGGCTATGTAATGGTTATGGCGACGAAGCATACCACAAAATAGCCCAGAATACTGACTTGTTATTTTTTTGATGATGCCTAAATCAAATAAGTAGATAGATGTATTATAATTCTTAAATTTACAAATAACAATATATTGATTAGCTTTACAGATTTATTCTTCTAAATTATATGATTATTTATGCAATAATTTGAATTTATATCTCCACTTTGCTAAAATATGATTTGTATAAATAAAAAAGTTTTAGGAGTGATTTCATGGATGATTTCCGAATTGAAAAGGATATTTTAGGTGAAATGAAAATACCTAGTAATACATATTATGGAATAAATACATTAAGATCCGTTAATAACTTTAATATTAGCAATAGGCGAGTAAATTATAAACTTATTACTGCTATTATAACCATAAAAATGGCTTGTGCTCTTGCCAATAAAAAGCTTAATTATCTTTCAAGCAAAAAAGCAGATGCTATTATAGAGGCCTGCAATAAATTACTTAAAGGTGACTTTTATAACCAGTTTGTTACAGATTCGCTTCAAGGTGGTGCTGGTACTTCAACTAATATGAATGTTAATGAAGTTATAAGCAATATCGCTATAGAACTTCTAGGTGGCAAGAAAGGCGATTATTCTATAATAAACCCAATAGATGATGTTAATATGTCTCAATCTACAAATGATGTTTATCCTACGGCTATGAGGATAGCGTCTATAGGATTACTAAGAAATACAGCTGATGCCTTTAGTAAACTTCAGGATGCCCTTCAAACTAAGGAGAATGAATTTGCAAATATTTTAAAACTTGGAAGAACGGAACTAATGGATGCTCTTCCTATAATGGCAGGTCAACAGTTTGGTGCCTATGCAAGAGCTATAGCAAGAGACAGGTGGAGACTTTATAAGGTAGAAGAAAGACTTAGAGAAACAAATCTAGGTGGCACTGCAATTGGCACAGGTATGAATGCTTCTCAAAAATATATTTTTCTAGTTACAGATATACTTCAAGATCTTACAGGGCTTGGCCTTTCTAGAAGCGATTTTCCCATTGATACTACTCAAAATATGGATGTATTTGTGGAAGTATCTGGGCTATTGAAAGCTGCTGCTGTAAATCTAATTAAGATTTCAAATGATATTAGACTTTTAGGTAGTGGACCTAGTGGAGGTATTGGAGAACTTATTGTTCCACCTGTACAGGCTGGTTCTTCCATAATGGCAGGTAAAATAAATCCTGTGATACTAGAAATGGTTGCACAGGTTTCTATGAAGGTTATTGCCAATGATGCATCAATTACCCTAGCAGCCTCTAATGGGCAGTTAGAGCTTAATGCCTTTGCACCACTAATTGCAGATAGTCTTTTGGATTCCCTTGAAATTCTTAGAAATTCCGTTAATACACTTACAAATAAATGTATTATAAATATTGATGTGAACGTGAAAAATTGTAAAATAAATTTAGAAAGTTCAAGTGTATTAGTTACGGCACTTGTCCCTTATATTGGCTATGATAAAGCTTCCGACATATATAAAAAATCTATTTTGGAAAACAGGTCTATTAGAGATATAATAGAAACTGAAAACATAATTGAGAAGGATTTGTTAGACAAAATATTTAACCCTTTTTCATTAACAAGCCCAGGTATACCAGGAAAAAATTGAACAAAATGGGATGGTGAAATCATGAGTAATTTAAACCAAACTCCTATGGCTAATAGGATACATATATCCTTATTTGGTAAAACAAACGTAGGTAAATCAAGCATAATCAATGCCCTAACAGATCAAGATATATCACTTGTATCACCTGTGAAAGGAACTACAACTGACCCAGTTTACAAAGCAATGGAGCTACTGCCATTAGGTCCTGTTGTATTCATAGATACTGCAGGTCTTTATGATGATACAGAACTTGGAAAACTAAGAGAGAAAAAAACCGTTGAAGTGTTAAACAAAACGGATATAGCTATAATAATTATTGACTCAGTATCAGGTGTTACCAGTTTTGATATTGATACAGTTAATAGAATAAATGAAAAAAATATACCTATAGTTGGTATCTTAAATAAAATTGATCTAAAAGACTTTAGTCAAGATGAACTTCTAATTTTTGAAAAAGAGCTGGGAATTAAACTTATTAAAGTTTCTGCAACTAATGGGATGGGAATCATAGATATTAAAAACAGTTTAATTAAAAGTGTTCCCCATGAAGAAGATAAGTTTAAAATTGTTGGGGATTTAATTTCACCTGGTGATTTTGTAGTTCTTGTAACCCCTATTGACAAGGCAGCTCCAAAGGGAAGGCTTATTCTTCCACAGCAGCAAGTTATACGAGATATTCTAGAAAGTGATGCTATAGCCATTGTTACAAAAGAATTTGAACTCCGAGAAACCCTTGAAAATTTAAATAAAAAGCCAAGTCTTGTTATAACAGATTCACAGGCTTTTTTAAAGGTAGCTGCTGATACACCAAAAGATGTACCCCTAACTTCCTTTTCCATCCTTTTAGCAAGATACAAAGGTGATTTAAATGAACTAGTGCGTGGTGCTTCTGCTATGAAGAAGCTTAAAGATGGGGATAAAGTCCTCATTGCTGAAGCATGTACTCATCACAGACAATCAGATGATATTGGAAAAGTGAAAATACCAAGATGGCTTAGGCAAATGACTGGAGTTGATCTACAATTTGAGTTTTCCAGCGGTTTTACCTTCCCTGAAAACATAAAGGACTATGCTCTAATTGTACATTGTGCAGGTTGCATGTTAAATAGACGTGCAATGCTACATAGAATTAACGCAGCAGTAGACGCTGGTATTCCAATAGTAAACTATGGCATTCTCATTGCCTATGTTCAAGGAATACTTGAAAGAACTCTTGCTCCATTTCCTGCTGCTAAATTTGAATTAGAAGAAGACTTATAAGTCATGACCACCCGTTAAACGGGTGGCATGCACTAGCCCTATAAGGGCCTGATACTGGCTGTGTCTCAAGACACGTTGAATAAGTTCGCCAACCGCATAATTTTTACAGACTACCCCTAAAGGGGTTATTTCTTTTTGCCTATATTTACAGGCTCACCCGTGAACGGGTCAATAAACTCTTTCATACTTATTTGATCACTTCCTATATCTTCTTGTAATTGATTTTTTATATACTCTTGTATCGCCTTTTTATTTCTTCCAACTGTGTCGGATAAGTCCGAACCCTTTCGAGTTCTTTCTCTCCTAAGAACCGTGCTTGAAGGTTTCCCTTCACACGGCTCACGCATCCTAAACTTTCAAATCTTTCATTTTTGTTAGTCTAAACTTGAAAGCGGCTGTTCCCTTATATGCCATTCTTTTTGCGGCTCTTCTTCGTTCTCTCTTTATCAAGAAATATTCTTTTTCTGTGTACGGGTTCATGTCGAGTTTAATTCTTTCGTGCCTAACAATTGGTATGTCAGATGGTAGGATTAAAGTTGCTTTTTTTCCATCCGAGAAAATCCAGTCCCTTGAACCTTTACTTTTCCAGTATCTCTCTTTTAGCCATTTTGCTCCCTTGTTTGGATGTCTTCTTTTTGCCCATTTCCAAACCATAGTGAATATACGACAATTCAAAATTTCAAATGTCTGCTTTGCACAAACTGGCTGATGATAATTACACCAACCTTTCAAAACTTGATTCAATTTGTAAATTAGGAATTCTTGCTTTACTGTCTTATTCGCATGTATAATTTCACTTATCTTCTTTGTGACTTTATTCAGAGATTTTACAGATGGCTTGATTATCAACTTACTACTGTACTTTCTAAAGTTCCACCCAAGAAAATCAAATCCATCATTTATATTAGTTATGACTGTCTTTTCCTTGGATAGTTCAAGTCCTCTTTTTTTCAAAAATTCACTAATTATGACCACAATTTGCTCAAGAACATCTTTGTTATTTGCTGTTACTACAAAATCATCTGCATATCTTACGATATTCAGCTGATTTGGATTGTTTCTATTGTGGTAACTGACTTTTCCCTTCTTTGTCAAGAAATAATTCCTGGCTATTTCATATTCAAGTCCATCTAGTGTCAAATTTGCAAGAGTTGGACTAATTGTTCCACCTTGAATTGCTCCCTTTGTAGTTGGGAAAAGTTGTTTTCTATAAACAAAACCAGCCTTAAGAAACTTATTGAGTATCATCTTATTAATTGGAATATTATCCAACATCCATTGATGGTTTATATTATCAAAACAACCCTTGATGTCTCCCTCTAGAATCCACTGACCACTCCTTCTTGATGATAGCATTGTAAAAATTTGCTCCATTGCATCCGCACAGCTCCTATATTTTCTAAAACCAAAGCTACGCTTATCACCAATAGTCTCTGCTATTGGTTGCAGAGCATACAAAAATAGTGTCTGCATTGCTCTATCATTCATAGTAGGAATACTCAGTGGTCTCAGTTTTCCATTTTCCTTCTTGATATGAACCCGCCTTGTCGGCATTGGCTTATAGCCTTTTTTTACCTTCAAGTCGATAACCGCCTGATATTTTTGCTTATTTGTTGTCCAAAGTACCTTATCCACTCCAGCGGTTTTCCCACCTTTGTTTCTAGTCACTTTTTTCACCGACAAAGCTTTTGCATAAAAGGAATGTGTTATGAGATGCTGAAGCCTTTTTACAAGATTCCATTTTCTCATTTCTACTGCCTTTACTATCCGGAGTTGAAGTCTATTAACATATTCTTCAGCTATTTTCCAGTCGATTGACTGCCATTTCATCTCATCAGAACTGTTTGAACGATTCTCACATTTCGTGCAATTGAATCCTTGTTCATCCATAGTAATTCATCCCTTTCCTGTAATAGAATACGTGCCGAAGTCAGCTATCTTTCAATTGGAACAAATCTTGAATTCCTATACTCTATATTACATAGAGCCCTTCGCTTTTTCGGCATCCTTTACCCTCTAGTCATTGTACATTTCTCACGATTTGCCTACCATTTTACAGGAGACCATAGGGCTTAACCTTGTCTAGCTATCTGAATAGTTATGATTCACTTAGGATGTACCAATAAACCGATAGGATCGAGCTTTACCTCTGTCATCTTATTACCGTACGTGAACAATTACGGTAATCATCCTATATTCCCTTTTGGGTAAGGCGTATCATCTACCTTTCACCTTTTCTACTTGACGATTCTACAATACTTCACTTGCGTTATCCATATGAATCTTTTCCTAGTTGCAGTAATGGTTGTAGATACCATACTTGCCCCGTTGTCCCAGTTTGCTTAGAACCTCCAAATTACTTTGAACGCACCAACTGGTAGGAATACCCGAAGATGATCGGGAAATACTTTTAGCATAATTCAGACAACCCCTCTAAGGTCGCACATCCACATAATAACCTCTACACCAAAATTGTCTATTTCCATACTTATACTTCAAGTTTGCATGTCTATCAAATATCATTAGCGAACTCTTACCTTTCAGATATCCCATAAATTGTGCAACACTTAACTTCGGTGGTATACTCACTAGCATATGTATGTGATCTGGACATGCATTTGCTTCTATTATTTCTACGCCTTTATACTCACATAATTTCCTTAGTATTTGCCCTATATCAACCTTTATTTTCCCATATATTATCTGCCTTCGATACTTGGGTGCAAACACAATATGGTATTTGCAATTCCATTTACTGTGTGCTAAACTCTGAATGTCCATTTGGATAACCTCCTTTGCCTTTAAAATTGGTTGGCGAACCTAATTTTATATTAGCAAAGGGGGTTCTTTTTTTCCACTCATAGCTATAAGCTTTTTAGAACCACAGGTAAAACCTGTGGTATTCAAAACACAAAAAAGTACTTAGAAAATGAGTTTAATCATTTTCTAAGTACTCTTCAAATTTCATTTTTTTATCTATTATTCCGTTTGGAGTTATTTCAATTACTCTATTAGCAATTGTATCTATAAACTGATGATCGTGGGATACAAATATCATATTTCCAGCAAAATCAATAAGTCCATTGTTCAAAGCCGTAATTGACTCAAGATCAAGATGGTTTGTAGGCTCATCCAGCATAAGAAAATTAGCAGAACTAAGCATCATCTTTGAAAGCATACATCTAACCTTCTCTCCTCCTGATAGAACATCTGCTTTTTTAAGTGCTTCTTCGCCAGAAAACAACATTCTCCCTAGAAATCCTCTTATAAAACTCTCTGTTTTATCTTCTGAAAACTGTCTTAGCCAATCTACAAGACTTAGACTCCCATCTTTAAAATATTCTGCATTATCTAGTGGGAAGTATGATTTTGTAATTGTAACCCCAAACTTAAATGTTCCGCTATCTGGCTGAATTTCACCCATTAGAATTCTAAATAAAGTAGTCTTTGCTATTTCACTATCACCTACAAGTACTATTTTATCTCCTTTGTTTACAATAAAACTAACGTCATTTAATACCTTAATACCATCTACAGTTGCACTTATACCTTCTACATTTAAAATATCATTTCCTGCTTCTCTCTCTGCCTTAAAGCCAACAAATGGATAACGTCTAGTTGATGGTTTAATGTCATCTAAGTTTATTTTATCTAAAAGTTTTTTTCTTGAAGTTGCTTGTTTTGCTTTAGATGCATTTGAACTAAATCTAGCTATAAATGCTTGCAATTCTCCCATTTTTTCTTCTTTTTTCTTGTTTTGATCCTTAGCCATTCTAAGTGCTAATTGGCTAGATTCATACCAGAAATCATAATTTCCAACATATAGTTGAATTTTTCCAAAATCCACATCAGCCATGTGAGTGCATACACTGTTTAGGAAATGTCTGTCATGGGATACAACAATAACTGTACCTGCAAAATTTATTAAAAATTCTTCAAGCCAATTTATTGATTCCATATCCAAGTAATTTGTAGGCTCATCCAAAAGAAGTACATCGGGATTACCAAATAATGCTTGAGCAAGAAGAACTCTTACTTTTTGAGATCCACTTAGTTCACTCATCTTTTTATTGTGTTCTGGCACTGGTATTCCAAGTCCCATTAAAAGTGTCGCTGCCTCTGATTCTGCTTCCCATCCATTTAGTTCAGCAAATTCCCCTTCCAGTTCTGCAGTTTTCATGCCATCTTCATCAGAAAAATTTTCTTTTGCATAAATTGCATCTTTTTCTACCATAATTCCATAAAGTTTTTGATGCCCCATAATTACAGTTTGCAAAACTTCAAATTCATCAAACTGGAAATGGTCTTGGTTTAACACCGCAAGTCTAGCTCCTGGATGCAAACTTACGTCTCCTGAATTAGTTTCTATTTCTCCTGATAATATCTTTAAAAAGGTAGATTTTCCTGCACCATTAGCCCCAATAACACCATAGCAATTACCTGAGTTAAATTGTATACTTACATCCTCAAATAATTTTCTTCCACCATAACTTAAACTTACATTAGTTGTACTTATCATTAAATTACCATCCTTTTTTAATTTTAATAATTACGAATCAAAATTAATTAAGGCATCTTAAAAGAAATAACAAGTCAAAGATTCTGAGGATATTTTGCGGTAGGCGAGGAGCCATTACCTGCGCATAGTGGGCTATGTAATGGTTATGGCGACGAATCATACCACAAAATAGACCAGAATACTGACTTGTTATTTCTTTGATGATGCCTAACCTTAGTACCTTTAAAACTACAAGTCATTATAACATATCCTATAATACTATGGGAACATAAAATTAATTTCCAATTTTCCTAAACCTTTCGCTACATATAAATGTATGTTACAATGTATAGACTTAATAAAGTAAAACTTCACTGCAGTGAGTTTTAAAGGAGGGACCAAATTTTATGATTGAAATAGGTAAATTCAACAAATTAAAAGTTCTAAGACAAGCAGATTTTGGATACTTTTTAGATGCCGAAACTGGGGAAACAGACGATGATATACTACTGCCAAATAGGAGTACATTAGGTAAAACTGTTACTATTAATGATGAGGTAGATGTTTTTATATACAAGGATTCAAAGGATAGATTAACTGCTACCTTTGCAAAACCTTTGGCTGAGGTTTATCAGTTAGCATATTTAAAAGTTGTTTCCGTTACAGATATAGGTGCATTTGTTGATTTTGGTTTAGAACGAGATTTGTTTGTTCCAATAAAAGAACAAAATTACATATTGGTGGAAGGCAATAGCTATTTATTATATATTTATGTTGATAAAACTAATAGACTTGCTGCTTCAACTTTTATTGATGATTATCTTGACAACACTGAAGACTACTTGGTAGGAAACGACGTTGAAGGAATTGTATATGGCTTCCAAACCAATGGTAGTGTAATGGTAGCTATTGATAGCAAATACAGGGGCGTAATTTTAAAAAATGAGTATTACAATAGAATTATTCCTGGTGAAACTATAAAACTAAGAGTAAAAAAACATTTTGAAGATGGCAAAATGTCCTTAACTCCTAGAAAAGTTGCTGTGGATGAAAGACTGGCACTTGAAGACACAATTTTGAAGTATTTAAAAGAACACGATGGTATTATGCCTTATAATGATAAAAGTTCACCAGAAGAAATAAAAGCAGAATTTCATCAAAGTAAAAACTATTTTAAAAATGCACTTGGTGGTCTTATGAGAAATGATCTTATCACTCAAGATGAAAATGGAACAAAATTGAAATAAAAACCTAAAAACAATGCCGCTACTTAATAGCAACATTGTTTTTTTATAGCTTAACTTTAATTTTTATAGGGCAATGGTCAGATCCCATAACTCCACTTAGTATTTCAGCTGACTCAACATCATCTATCATATTGTCAGAAATAAAAAAATAATCTATCCTCCACCCTACATTTTTTTCTCTTGCCTTAAATCTATAGCTCCACCAAGAATAACTAACTTCTTCGGGATGCATATTTCTAAATGTATCTACATACCCCGCTGAAATAAATTTGTCCATCCAATTCCTCTCAATTGGTAAAAAGCCTGAATATTTTTCATTTGATTTGGGATTTTTAATATCTATTTCCTTATGAGCAGTATTATAATCTCCACATATAATAAGTCTCTTGCCTTGGTCTTTTAGCTTATTTAGGTAATCCAATAGTGCATCATAAAATTCCATTTTATAGTTTAACCTATCCTCATCCTTTTGCCCATTGGGAAAATATATGTTAAATAAAATAAATTTTTCAAACTCAGCAATAAGTATTCTACCTTCAGAATCAAATTTATCTATACCAATGCCATGTTCAACCTTTAATGGCTTTTCCCTTGAATATATTGCTACTCCACTGTACCCTTTTTTTTCTGCATGAGAAAAATTAGAATAATAGCCTTCTATATTTTTAAGCTGATCTGTTAGCTTATCCTCTTGTAATTTAGTTTCCTGAAATGCATAAAATATCAGGAGATTCTTCTGAAAAAAAATCAAAAAACCCTTTTGTACTAACCGCCCTTAATCCATTAACGTTCCACGAATAAATTTCCATCTCTTTTCCTTCTTTCCAATGCACTATATTTCTTATACATAGAATCATTCAGCTGATTTGCATGTTCTAAGGCATCTGAAACTTAGAAATCGTTATCCAGTGACTACATCTTCCACTTAATAAAAGCAGGTCACCCAAATCTTTGATTTGGAGTGATAAGTAGATAGCCCAATCTTTGATTGGTGCTAGTCACTTAGATGTAGTCATCGGACAAAATAGACCAGAATACTGACTTGTTGTTTCTTTGATGATGCCTAATATAACATACTAGTTATTATAACATGATTACTCTAGGTAAGAAAATAAAAATCAAATAATGGGCTTAAAAAATGGAATTTATAAACAGATTGAAAAAAAGCCAAAATAAAAGGGGTTGCCCTAAAAATCATAAGAAATTGCAAAGCAATTTAATAAGTTGAGAATTGATAGTGGAAAGTTGAAAGTTAATGTTGATTTTATGTAGCAAAGCTACGTAAAATATAAAACTAATTATTAGTTTTTCGCAGCAGAGCGAAGAAAAACATCATTAACTCTCAATTTTCAATTTTCAGTTCTTAACTTTCTTATTTTTATGTCACCCCTTTTAAGCATATCACTGAAAAAAATAGTATACTATCATATTATTTTTTAACAAAACTTAGCTAATAAAACTGCTTTTATTATTGTAGTTTCATGAAACTTCCACAATCAGTACATTGTGCCTCTTTAGCCTGTGCCTCATGTTTAACAACTTGAATCTTATTAAGGGTACAATATTTATCAGTTTTTGCATTAAATTTGCATTCAGCTACTGTACATGCAATGCTTACATTGTAACCGTCATGGCATGAACAGTTTCCTTGTATATCCATTATTTATCACCTCACTTTTATAAATCAAGTTTATTATAAACAATCATTGATTGTATTATTCATATAAGGCATCATCCTATTGTTAATATATTTATATAAACTTTCTTTTATATTTCTCATCTCTTCATTTTTAGGAATGGAATCCAAGGTTTTTTCTATATATCCTTTTTCCACAATATTCTTCAAAGTAACATTAAAATTTATATCAAATATCCATGAAAGTTTAATCAACCTTATATCGTTACGATTTATAATATATTTGGAAGCTGAATTTCTGCAATTTAATATGTCATTTATAAGTTCTTTTGAATACCCATTGGTATTCGGCAATTCATGCTCGATAGCAGTATTTTTTTTATCTCCAGTTTCCTTATAGTAATCTGTTACTACCTTGTAAATATCTAATTTATCCGCATCTCTTATTATTTTAGAGAATAATATTATCTTTTCATCCTTCTCCTCCTTGGGTATTTTAAACATATTGTGATATTCTATAGCTTTAAAAATATAATTTTGAACTTTTAAATTTAGTTTTCCTAATACTCCTGCTGTCTTTAAAATCCTTATACCCAGCAATGCGTGATTCTCAGATATCTTATCATTATATGTCCTATAAGTTTTAAACTGCTCAAATCTTCCTATATCATGAAAAAGTGCTGAAAGCTCTGTAATATTTCTATTCTCGCCATTCAATTTTATATCTTTGGAAATCATAACTGCATTGCAACACACTCTCCTAGTATGCTCTTCCTTTAATACTATATTTTGTTGAATATATTCATCATTACTATAAAAACCTTTTACATAATTATTGAACCAGTCATAAAAATATTTTAAATCTAAATTTTCCAATTATATTCCTCCATAGCTTTTAACTTGCCTCTTACTTGTCACTTGTCACTTGTCACTTGTCACTTCTCACTTCTCACTTCTCACTTCTCACTTCCGGATTGGCCCCCTCAGATGGGACTTTATAATCTAATTACTAGCTCATTCTTAAAATTTGAATTTTTCAAATTATAGAACTCAAATGGAGTTCTGTAATCTATCGATGAATGAACTCGTATAGTATTGTAACCATTAACATAATTAAAGACAACAGCCCTTGCTTCTTCTAAAGTGTTGAATATCCTACCTGCAAGGCATTCGTCTTGAAGGTATCTATGATATGACTCTATATGTGCATCATAATTGGGGCTATGCACAGGGATTCTTTCGTGTATTAAGTTTTCCTTTATACACATTTTTTCGAATTTATGTGCGATAAACTGTGACCCATTATCTGTCCGCATTGTAAGTCCTGTCACACTATTTTTAATGTCCCTATTATATAATGCGGCAAGCATCACTTCCTGAGCTGTCTCAGTATTGGCAGAGAGCGACATTTTACAAGATACAATGTTTCGGTCAAACACATCTATTATTGAGGTCAAATAAGCCACCTGACGTGTGCCTGCAATATAAATATATTTTGTATCCATCTCCCATAATCCATTGGAATGATTAATTAAATGGTTTTTACAAATACGTTTATATTTGCTAACACGCTCCATTTTATCTCTTAACATTCCCATTGAATTCATTAATCTATAAACCTTTTTCTTATTTATCTTTAAACAATATTTTCGCTTAAGTACAGATGATACTTTCTTGTATCCATAATGTCTACCAAACTCTTCAGATTTTATTTTACTTATATATTTCTGTATTTCTAAGTCATTTATTTTTACATTATTAAGATTATAACTAAATCCTGGTATAATACCATTTTCCCTTCTAACCGGCTTATCGCCTTCTGCTATAACCTTTTGTCTTCGATAATACGTTGACTTTTTTAGCCCTAGTATTCTAATAATAGCAATCACTGGCGCTCCACAAGAAATACATTGTTCAGCATATTCGTAGTAGTCTATATCGTCTTCTTTTTTTTTAGTAGATCTCTTAATATTGCTATTTCTAAATCTTTTTCCTTATTTTCATCAATTAATTTCTTGTACTCAGTTTTGTAATTTACAATGATGTTCTCTTCTTTTGGTTCCTTCGGCTTCAGTGTCTGTTGATATCTTCTATAATTACCTTTCCAATTTGCAACTTGACCAGGATTAAGCTCATGCTTTGCTGCAACTAAAGCATTACTCCCGTATTCCAAAGCTTCTTCAACAATTGCAACTCTCTCTTCTTCTGTGAACTTTCTTGTAAATCTAGTAGTCATAATTTACCCCCTAAACACTACTTTTTTATTCTACCTTCATTCGAGTGTGTAGTCCAGCTTCTTGAGGGGGTCTATTAGCTTCTCACTTCTCACTTGTAACTTGTAACTTGTATTGGCTCTTGTCAATTATATCACAAATTGCTTGCATTATAATTAATAACCTTATGATATGGAAACTCCTATTATGATATAATGGTCAATGTAAAAATTTTATATAGAGGTGAATTATGATAAACTTTATTTTAGATATCTTTAAAGTCAGTACTCTAGAGATATTTTATATCACAGGAATAATAATATTAGTTGGTTTTTTGTTAGGCATTTTAGAAAAAATGATAAATACAAATATGCAAAAAGCCTTTGGCTACAAGGGGATTTTGGCAACTGCATGGCTTGGAACCCCAATTCACGAGCTTGGTCATGCAGCTATGTGTGTCATATTTGGTCATAAAATAGAAAGAATAAAACTGTTACAACTTAATAGTTCTGATGGTACTTTGGGTTTTGTAGAACATTCATATAATAATAAGAATATTTATCAAAGAATCGGCAATTTTTTTATAGGTATTGGACCTATTCTTAGTGGAATGTTTGCATTATTAGTAGCTTTGTATCTATTGTTACCAAATTCCATTAATGTTTTTGAACATAGTCTAAAAAGCGATTTCAATTATAATACAATGGATTTTAGTCTTATTAAATGGAGTCTATTAAATTCAGTATCTCTTATTAAATTTATATTTACAACAAACAACTTAACTAAATTGGGATTTTGGATTTTCATCTTAGTAGCTTTTGATATTTCATCTCATATTGCTTTAAGTAAACCTGATATTAAAGGCGCCCAAGATGGTCTTCTAACACTTTATATATTATTGATATTTTCTAATCTAATAGCAAAAGGCTTTAATATTAATACATTTAACTATGTTATAAAAATAACAAAATACAATGCTTATCTTTCGTCCTTATTATTTATGTCCCTTATGTTTTCTGCCATTTCATTTCTCATTAGCAGTGTAGCATACTTCATAAAAAAATCTATCTAGAAAAAAGACTGCATCAGTTAAGAGTTGTCAATTATAGAAATTTTGCTTGTAGCAAAATAATTATTATAATTGACTTTTCTGCCTAAGCACAAAAATCTTCATTAACTCTTAACTCTTAACTTTTATATGCTGTTTTATCACAATATCACTTATATTTCATAACATAGTATTGAAGATGTTTT
Source organism: uncultured Clostridiaceae bacterium (assembly GCA_963725425.1). GTDB lineage: Bacteria > Bacillota > Clostridia > Clostridiales > Clostridiaceae > Clostridium_I. The sequence continues at coordinate 64,710 of CAVRYJ010000006.1, read as the reverse complement.
AATACGAGGAGGTACCTAATTGAAAAATAAACTTGATAAAAAAGAGCAATCTGTGGAATATAACGCACTGTATGAAAACATAGATACTGTAGATTCATCCTCACTATATTCAATGAATGAAAATCCAAATTTTCAAAGTACCATAATTGATCCTTATTATGATGCTCAATCCTGTCCACTTATGGAAAGATGTTATTCATCAAACAATTTATATGATGAGTCTACACTTCAAAGGAAGCGACCTAATAGTAATTATCATGCAACTACGCCCTATAGCAATTATATTGAAAGTCAACACCCATTTTATCCTATAGAATCCCCATATAATTACTACGAAAATTATCCCCAATACTATAATTCACCATACCAATATTTTATGCCTTTTCTTTATCAATTAGATGAATATGATGAATACTAAATAAAAAAGATCAACTCGGTAATAAATAAATTACTGGGTTGATTTTTTTATTTAATATTAAGTTTCCAAGATTATTGCTAAACTAACTCTTTGAATGTTTATTTCTGCTATATGCATAAGCTGACTCATTTAATTCATTTGTCTCCACAGACTGTGGCATTTTATTTTCAGGATTTCTATCGTCATAAATTTTTATCTTCTCTGGTGAAGTTTTTGCCATTGAACGTTTTGCCATTATAACACCTCCATAGTTTATTTTGTGTATGGACTTATTTTTTATACATGGCATAAATTTAAAAATTGTTTAATATATATTTCATTAGTGCTTATCTTATATTTTTATATAGAATACATTATATACCTATTTAGGCATAATTATTAAAATTATATAGTTTTTCTAGTGTGTTTTTCCATAAAATAGGTTAATATATAAATATACACAAAATAAAAATTCATACTTTGAAGTTTAAAACAAGGGAGGTCTTTTAAATGCAAAAGAAAGAAATGATTGCAATGATTTTGGCAGGTGGTCAAGGAAGCAGGTTGGGTCTTCTTACTAAAAATATTGCAAAACCCGCAGTCCCTTTTGGAGGAAAGTACAGAATTATTGACTTTACTCTAAGTAATTGTTCAAATTCTGGAATTGACACAGTTGGAGTTTTAACTCAGTATAAACCATTCGTATTAAATCGTCATATTGGTCTTGGTAGCCCTTGGGATTTAGACAGAACAAATGGTGGAGTTTTCGTTCTCCCACCTTATATGGAAGAAGATGGTGGCAGTTGGTATAAAGGAACCTCTAATTCCATATACCAAAATACACACTTTATAGATTCTTATGATCCTGAATATGTTCTTGTATTATCTGGAGATCATATTTATAAAATGGATTATTTGAAAATGCTAGAAAAGCATAAAAAATCAGGAGCCGATGCAACCATTGCTGTAATAGAAGTCCCTCTTGAGGATGCTAGCCGTTTTGGAATAATGAACACTAACGAAAATGATGAAATTTATGAGTTTGAAGAAAAACCCAAAGTACCCAAAAACAATATGGCTTCCATGGGGATATATATTTTCAATTGGAGGGTTTTAAAAAACCTCTTAATTGAAGATGAAAAAGACGAAAATTCAAAAAATGATTTTGGTAAAAATATAATACCTAAAATGTTATCTGAAGGAAAAAAGCTATTTGCCTACCACTTCAATGGCTATTGGAAAGACGTTGGTACAGTAGAAAGCCTTTGGCAGGCAAATATGGATATGCTAGATGATGATAATGAACTTGATATTCACAATCCTAATTGGAAAATTTTTTCTGTAAATCCAGTAACTCCTCCCCAGTATATAGCCTATGACTCAGTCGTTAAAAGTTCGTTAGTTGTTGAAGGTTGCATAATTTTAGGTGAAGTTAATAATTCAGTTCTATTTTCAGGAGTTCACATAGGTATAAATTCAAAAGTATATGACTCAGTAGTTATGCCAAATGTATATATTGGCGATAATGTAACAATAAGAAAATCTATTATAGATAGCAATGCTGTCATTGATAGCAATTGTATAGTAGGAAATAGTAATGAAATAACTGTGATTTCAGAAGGTAATCAAATAAAGGAAAGTGCAGCAGTTTAGTAAGAAAGTGAGGTAGTGAATATGCTTTCAGATTACATGGGTATATTGTGTTTAAACGAAAAAGAGGACAACATTAAAAATTTAACAAAGAATAGATTAATTGCTTCAATTCCAATTGCAGGCAGATATAGGATAATAGATTTTGTATTATCTAATATGGTAAATTCAGGCATAAAAAACATAGGTGTATTTACGCAAAGTAAATCCCGATCCTTAATTGACCATATTGGTTCTGGAAAACCTTGGGATCTCGATAGAAAAATTGATGGACTTTTTATATTTAATTATGGAGAAAGTAATACTAACCTAAGTGATATTGAAATGATTAAAAATAATATGGAATATCTCTATAGAAGCAAAAAAAATATGGTTGTAATATCACGTTCATCTATGATTTGCAATATTGATTACGAAGCGGCTGCTAGATTCCACGAAAAATCCGGCAAAGATGTTACAATTATTTATAAAAAAGATAAAGCAAATAATAAATATTTTAGAGATTGTAATGTTTTGAACATTAATAAGGACAATTCAGTAGTAAGCGTAGGAAAAAATATTACTGTTTCTCAGGCAAATGCTAATGATGACTTGACCAGTGAGGGAACAGTAAACATGTCTCTGGATATGTTTATCCTAAATAAGAATACATTAATAAACTTAATTAACAACTGCATAAAAACGGGATATTGGACTGACCTTAGAAATTGCATATACAATAATATTATGAATTTGGATGTTAATGCCTATGAATTTAAAGGGTATTTATCATATATTAATTCAATTCAATCCTATTTTAAAGCTAATATGGATATTTTAAATCTTGAAATAAGCAATGATTTATTTTTTGCTAATGGAGTTATTTACACAAAAGTTATGGATGAAGCCCCTACTAAACACTTTAGTACATCAAAGGTATCAAATTCACTTATTGCAAATGGATGCCTTATCAAAGGCACAGTAAATAGCAGTATACTTTCAAGAAGAGTCTATGTTGAAGAAGGAGCAGTAATTAATAACTGCATCATAATGCAAGGATGTAAAATCAAATCAAATTCAAGGTTATGCAATATTATTATAGATAAAAATAATATTGTAGAAGAAAATACTGAATTAAAAGGTGATGTAAATTTTCCACTAGTATTAGAGAAAAGGTCGTTATATTAGAAGGAGTAGATTATATGAACGTTTTATTTGTAGCATCTGAGTGTTTTCCATTTATAAAAACTGGTGGACTTGCTGACGTAGCTTTCGCTCTTCCAAAAGCACTTAGAAAAATAGGCATTGACGCCAGAGTTATACTCCCTAAATATGGTTCTATATCTCCTTACTTCAAATCTAAGATGCATCATATCGAAAGTTTTGAAGTACCTGTTGGTTGGAGGAAAATGTATTGTGGGCTTGAATATTTAGAGCATGATGACATTCCCTTTTATTTTATCGATAATGAATATTATTTTTATAGGGATAGCATCCCTTATGGATATTACGACGAGGCTGAAAGATTTGGATATTTCTCTAGAGCGGTGCTTGAAGCAATACATCACATGTGGAATTTTTCCCCCACATATTATCCATTGTAACGATTGGCAGACTGGAATGATTCCTGTGATTTTAAAAGATATATTCAGATTCAGTAACCGTCACAACAATATAAAAACAGTATTTACAATACACAATTTAAAGTACCAAGGGGTATTTGATAAAAATATTCTAAGTGAACTTCTCTGCCTTAATGACGGTTATTTTAATGAAGATGCTCTGAAATTTTATGACGGTATTTCTTACCTAAAGGGTGGCATAATATTTTCAGATAAAATATCAACAGTTAGTAATAGTTATGCTTCTGAAATTCAATCCCCTTTTTTGGAGAAGATCTAGATGGTCTTTTAAGAAGCAGATGTCATGATTTATGCGGTATAGTTAACGGTATTGACTATGATGTATATAACCCTGCAACTGATATTAATATTGACACTCATTATGATTCAGAAAAGTTTTATAATAAGGTTCAAAACAAGCTTCAACTTCAGAAGTTCCTAAATATACCAGTAAATCAAGAAATCCCACTAATAGGTATTGTATCTAGACTTGTACCACAAAAGGGCTTCGATTTAATTTCTTACATTTTAGATGATTTGCTTCAAGATAATATTCAATTCGTAATACTTGGCACTGGGGACGCTGAATATGAAAATATGTTCAGATATTTTGCAGAAAAATATCCAACCAAACTTTCAGCAAATTTACAATTTGATAATTCACTTGCTCAAAAAATATATGCGAGTTCAGATATGTTCCTAATGCCTTCGCTATTTGAACCCTGTGGCATAGGACAATTAATTGCCTTAAGATATGGAAGCATCCCTGTTGTACGCGAGACAGGGGGCCTTCGTGATACTGTTCACTCCTTCGATGAAACTAATGGACAAGGTAATGGTTTTACTTTTGAAAACTATAATGCTTATGATATGTTATATACAATTAGGAGAGCAGAACATTTCTATTATAACCGAAAAGATATATGGCGAAAACTTGTGAGCAATGCCATGAAAGAAGATAATTCTTGGACAAAATCCGCACATAAATATGCAGAGTTATACTCATACTTATCTTAGGCATCATCAAAAAAAATGAAAATAGGGATAAATGTAAATTTTGTAAATAAATCCACTTTTGTCCCTATTTTATTGATTTTTTCTGCCTTAGCAGAAAAAATCTTCTTTAACTCTTAACTCTTAACTCTTAACTCTTAACTCTTAACTCTTAACTCTTAACTCTTAACTCTTAACTCTTACCTTTTAACTATTTACTTATGTAAGTGGTTTTACTTTAGTATTCCAAATCTTTTGAATGGAAAAACAATGAATCTAGCCTTCCCCTTTATATCAGACCAATCTATATAAGGATTTTCCCAATATCTTGAATCAAAGGAGTTAATTCTATTATCACCCATGAAAAAGTACTTACCTTCTGGTACTTTGTAAGTACCACCTTTTCCCCCATTATTTACCACATATGGCTCTTTTGATATCTTGCCATTAACGTATACTTTACCATCCTCGGTAATTTTAATAGTATCATTAGGTAATCCAATAAGCCTTTTAATGAGCTTCTTCCTTCAGTTCCTTTGAATTGAATACCACAATATCTCCTCTTTTTAGGCTACTTTTATTGTAAACTTTAGTAACTATTAATTGATCATTTATTTGTATTGTGGGTGACATGGATGCAGTTGGAACTACAACTTTATAAAATAAAAACTGACGAATAGCCATAGCTAATATAACTGCAATAGCTATAGGTACTATATAATCACTAATAATCTTTTTTGCGCTCATTTTATCCTCCGAAATCATCATTATTGCCTATCTTACACCATTTTATCAAATTGTGAATTATATATTTTTCTTCTTTCTAGAGACCATACCTGATCAGACATTTCTCCAGGTTTTACTGATTCCACAGCTTTTTTCATATCAAACATGGTGGCATCCATATCATCCAAATAATGAAGCATTTCAGCTTCTGGAAGCATAGGCTTCTTTGGACTACCATATTCTGGCTCATAATGGTGAGCCAAAACCATATGCTGTAAAATCATTGAAATTTCTTTATCTGTGCCAAGAACATCTGCAGCTGCCCTTATTTTCTCTGCACCCATGACAATATGCCCTAGTAACTGTCCTTGAATTGTATAATCTGTCACTATTCCAAGCTCTGAAGCATCCATTTCTTCAAGTTTAGCCATATCATGTAGTATTACTCCTGCATATACTAAATCTGTATTTAAGAAATTATAAACCTTACATAACCCCTCTCCAGCTTTTAACATGGTGGTTACATGATATAATAAACCCGACCTAATAGAATGATGGTTTTTTTTCGCAGCTGGAAAATTCATTATTTTTTCTCCAGATGCATCTAAAATATAGTTTACAACTTTTTTTATATCTTCATTTTTTATTTTTTCTATAAATTCTAGCACATTCAAATACATGTCCTCTGCAGAATCAGGTGCTGAAGCCACAAAGTCTGCTACATTCACTTTATCATCTTCATTAGAAACTCTAATTTTATCTATTTTTAGTTGTAAGTTGTTCTGCCACTCTACTACGGAAGCTCTAATTTTAACTAGGACATTTTCCTTATATGAATCTTTATCTTCATCAGATGCATCCCAAAGTTTGGCGCTGATCTCACCGGTTTTATCGCCCATAGTAAAATCAAGGTACTTCTTGTTATTTGATGACACTCTACTGGCGACAGATTTTATTATATAAAAACTATCTACCTTTGCTCCAGCTTGTAATTCATTTATTCTCTTAAAAATCAATATGTTGCCTCCATTCATGCACGTAATATATTATTAGAATACCACAAAATATAAATATGGTCTAATCCTATTTTAATTAAATACAAAAAAGATACCACCAAATCATGGCATCTTTTTTAATTAAATCTCTACTTTTTTTATTTAGGTATCTGAAAAAAAATAACAAATCAAAGATTCTGAGGATATTTTGCGGTAGGCGAGAAGCCAAAACCTTGCGCATATTGATATATGTAATGGTTATGGAAGGCGTTGCATACCATTAACAAAATAGACCAGAATACTGACTTGTTATTTCTTTGATGATACTTAGCTAAATTATTTACTTGCTATGCCTGCATTGCTTACGGCACTAGCAATACTTGCATTGGTAGTACTAGTATTCTGTTTCTGAGCTAGAGCTTGAACAATTGTATTTAATAGGTCTGATGTATCACTGCTGTTTCCGCCGATACTACCAATACCGCTACTATCATCACTACTATCGCTACTATCGCTACCATCACTACTATCACTACTCCCTGAAGCTGAAGACAAGCTTTGTAATGCCTGTAATTGGATCATTTGTTGTAAACTTTTCGAGTTCTGAGTCAAAGAGTCTAATCCACTTGAACTACTACCTGTAGTAGCATTAACAGCGCTTGCTGCAGTTTTTGCCGAAGTATTCGCAGTACTACTATTTGAAGTGTTCACTAATTCATTTAATAGTGATGAAAACAGTGCACTAGTACTACTGTCACTGCTACTTGAATCAGAGTTACTACCACTACTTGAAAGTGTTTGTTGTAGTGCCTGAAGCTGACTTAACTGAGAAGTTGGATCTACTTGCATAAAATTACCTCCTAAAGAATAATGTTTCCTTATAATTTTACAACATTTGACGTTATTTTTATATATAAACGCATAAAAATCATAATTTTTTATTAAAGTTTACTTTTTGTTCATATTATATACAGAATTCTTGGAATCAGATGGGGTTTTGTTTTTGACCCCATCTGATAAATCACATATACATTTTCCAGGCATTACATTTTCCACAATTTCATTATTATTTAAAATAATTTTACCACTGACAATAACGTATGGTATACCTTCAGGTTTAGCATCCGGTGTTCCTTGATCAGGAAAATTTGATTTATCACATATTTTGTTAATATCAAAAATAACAATATCTGCATCTGCTCCTTCTCTCATTCTACCTTTATTTAATAAACCAAGAGTTTTAGCTGGAAGAATAGTACATTTTTTTACAGCCTCTAATAATGTTAAATCCTTTCTTTCTCTAACCATTTTTCTGAAAAACCTAGGAAAAGTTCCTGCATTCTGTGGATGACCTTCACTAGTTTTTCCCGTAGGACTAGGTCCTGTGTCTGAAGATAACATTACATACTCCTTCTTAAGCGCTTCATATACCTCTTCCTCTACTCCAGCAAAACATATAACACTTTCATCCTTGCTATAATTTCTAAGCTCATTATATATTTGGGATGTTAATCTTTTACCCTTATACTTTCCAGTGGCAACTAGCATATTTTCATATTTCCAGCCAAGTTTTTTAATATAATCCTCATCATATATGGTAGAACCAATAAAAGTGGCGAATGCACTGTACATGCCACTATCTACGGACACTTTTAAGCCTCTTTTTCTTGCATCATCAACCATATCAAGTGCTTCAGTCATTATACCCGTTCCATATTGATACACAAAATGTGATATTAAAACATGTGCGCCTGTATATTCAGATATTTCTATGGCATTTCTAAGTGAAGTTAAATCTCTTGGTAAATTCACATTTGTGTGTATAGGCACAACCTTATTGTATTCTTTAGCTATCTTACTTAATGTCATTACTTCTTCCTTTGATGACCCTGGTGCATATTCAATTCCGAATGATAGCCCAATAGCACCATTTTGAAAAGATTTTTTAACAATATCGCACATCCTGCAAATTTCTTCTTTATTAGCTGCAATATATGGATTATTTATACCTACAGCCGCCCTTAATGTAAAAGAATGACCTATTAGTTGAGCTTGATTTATCAAAAATCCTTTTTTCTCTTGATCTATAAAAAAACCTTTTAAATCAAGAGGACCTCCACCGCAGTTTCCCCCTACTGTTGTGGTTATACCTTGCATTGCTGAAAGCCGACTGCATTCACTGTGACCATCTATGTGAGCATGGATATCTATAAAGCCAGGACTCACAATGAGTCCTCTAGCCTCTATTTCTATTTTTCCAACAATGTTTTCACGGGTTATTTTAGCTATCTTACTTCCTATAATACCAATATTTTCGTAAATAATTTTTCCATTTTCAGGGTCTACAACTGTTCCATTTTTAATAGCTACATCATAATTATCCATATCCCCACTTCCTAGTTTGGCATATTACAAAAACGCCTAATAAGCATTCTAATCTATTTTCATTTTCTTACCTTATTGTTGTTTGAATTCTGTCCAAATTGAATCATATTCTTTGGTTGCACTACCAGCATCCTGTAAATGTTTAGCTTTTTTAAACTCATCTTGAGGTACATAAATAGCTTTGTTATCAAGAACTTTCTGTGACATATATTTTTTAGCTGCAGTATCAACATTAATGTATTCTGTACTAGTTGTAATATCGCTACTTACTTTACCATCTAATACATAGTTTATAAATGTCTCAGCATTTTTTTCATGAGGTGCATTTACAGGTATTATTAAATTATCCTCTTCAACCTGCATTCCTTCTTCAGGATAGACAATCTTAAGCTTTGGATTACCTTTAATGGCAGCTGACGCCTGTGATCCCCACATAACTCCAATTGATGTATCTCCATTAATAAGACTAGTATGTGGTGTATCTGCATCAAATACTTTAACATTAGGTCTAAGCTTTGTAAGTTCTGCTTTTGCTTGTGCTAGTTTTGCTGGATCTGTCTCGTTAATGCTATAACCAAGTTTTGTTAAAGCCATACCGATAACAGATCTTGGATCTTCTAATAGAACTTCAGAACCTTTTAAAGAAGGATCCCATAAATCATTTATTCCTTTGATATCTTTTTTAATTTTATCCGGATTATAAACTATCATTTCACTTCCAAATGAATAAGGTACTGAATACTTATTAGTCTTATCAAAATATTGACCTAAATAAGCCTTATCAATATTTTTATAATTTGGTATTCCTGACTTATTAATAGGTTGCATTAATACATTTTTCTGCTTACCCATAATCTGGACCATATAGTCCGCACAAATTATTACATCATAATCTCCGCCCTTATCAGCCTGCAACTTCGAAAGCATCTCTTCATTAGTAGAAAAGTTACTATAATTCACCTTAATCCCTGTCTTTTTTTCAAAACCCTTAACGACACTATCTGGAACATAATTTGCCCAAGTATAAATATTAACCACTTTTTCTGTACTTTTTTTGCTTCATTTGATTTTCCGCAACCTGCAAGAGAAAATGCTACAACGGAAACTGCAACCACAATACTTAAAACTTTAAATCTTTTTTTTAACATAAAAATCACCCCTAATTTTTTTGATGATGCCTAATTATAAAACCTTATTTTTCTTTTTGAGTTTCGTAACTTGTGATAATATTAAAACAACAAAAGTTGCTAATAGCATTATTGTACACAACGCATTAATTTCAGGTGACAGACCAAACTTTAACATTGAAAATATCTTAATTGGAAGAGTTGTACTCTCCGGTCCACTTACAAAAAAATTTATTATTACATCGTCTAATGAAAGTGCAAAAGCTAGCATAGCACCTGAAACTACTGCTGGAAAAATTAATGGAAGTGTTATGGTTCTAAATACAGTAAATTTTGATGCTCCTAAATCCATTGCGGCTTCTTCAAGAGACATATCAAACCCAGCAAGTCTTGATTTAACATTTATAAGTACAAAGGGAATACAAAAAGTTGTATGTGCTAGTACTAATGTAAATATACCGAAATCCATTTGAAGAGCTGAGAAAAATACTAACAAGGATATTCCCATAATTATCTCTGGTATTACAATTGGAATAAATGTGAGCAGATTTATTGCACTTTTCCCTTTAAACTTTTGCCTTTGAAGTCCAATTGCTCCCACTGTTCCAATTATAGCTGAAATAGCTGTACTAATAACGGCAACAGTTAAACTATTTACAAATGCAGTTATTACATCCTCATCATTAAATAACTTTGTATACCAATCAAGAGTAACTCCACTGAAAACTACATTTGATTTAGTAGCATTAAAAGAATAGACAACAATTATTGCTATGGGAACATATAAAAATGCAAATACTAACAACACGTACGCTCGTTCAAGTCTTCTTAATAATTTTGACTCCATTAAAACACCCCCGAGTCTGATTTTTTACCAATAATTTTCACATAAAATATAATTAAAATTAATGATACAAATATCATCACTATGGAAAGTGCTGCTCCAAATGGCCAATCTCTTGCTTCCAAAAATTGATTTCTAATCAGATTCCCAATGAGCATTACATTACTTCCACCCATTAAATCTGGAATGAAAAACAACCCCACAGATGGGATAAATACTAAAATACATCCGGCCACTATTCCTGGCATAGTAAGAGGCACAGTAACAGTTCTAAATGTTTTCCATCTGCTAGCGCCAAGATCTTTTGCTGCTTCTACAAATGACCTATCCATCTTGTCTATAGAATTATATAGAGGAAGTACCATAAATGGAAACATTGTATATATCATTCCGATCATTACCGCACCATAAGTATATAACATTTTTAATGGTTCTTTTATAATGCCAGTTATAAGTAAAAATTTATTTAATACTCCATCAGTGTTTAATATCACAATCCATCCGTAAGTACGTATTAATGAATTTGTCCAAAATGGTGCCATTAATAACAACATAATTACAATCTTAAATCTCTTTATTTTAGCAGCAAAATATGCAAAAGGATATCCAAAGCCCAAAGTAAATGCCGTTGTAACAAAAGCTATCACTATAGAGTCCCAAAACACCTTAACATATAATACACTACCCATTCGTGTATAATTCGAAATTGTTGGCGTATAGACAATACCACCGTCGTTTCCTCTTTGCATAAAACTAATAAACACAATATACAAAAGAGGTATTGCAACGAAGAAAAGCATCCAGAATGATATTGGCACTATAGTTAAAATTTTTGAAATATCAATCCTTTTCTTCTTAATTTTGATTTTCTTTTTCATTTCCTTCACCTAACCTTCTTCAACTATAACTACGTCTTCAGGTTCAAAGTACATCCAAACCTCACCACCTATACCGATTAAGTTTTTTTCTTATCATAATCACATACTATGATTTCTTGTTTGCTTTCAAGTTGCATGGTAGTTTTAATAATAGACCCAACATAACTATGTTCTTTTATTATTGCTTTAAGTCCACATTTTGGTTTTACCTTAGTGTATTTTATATTTTCCGGTCTTATTAAAATATAACTTACTTTCTTATTTGAAATATCATAATTTTTATAATTCACACTCATTTGGCTTTCTCCAAATTTAACTGATATCTTTTCTTCATCAATTTTTTCTATTTTGGTCTTAATTAAATTGGATTCTCCTATAAAGCCTGCAACAAATTTTGTCTTTGGTCTTTCATATATATCCTCAGGGCTCCCTATTTGCTCTATAATACCTTCGTTCATTACTGCTATTCTGTCAGACATATTAAGGGCTTCCTCTTGGTCATGAGTAACATATACGAAAGTAATCTGCAATTTTTTCTGTAGTCTTTTAAGTTCAACTTGCATTTGCTTCCTAAGTTGTAAATCAAGTGCTCCTAAAGGTTCGTCTAAAAGTAATATTTTAGGATTATTTATCAGTGCCCTACCTATTGCAACTCTTTGTTTTTGTCCGCCACTTAGCTGATCTATTCGTCTTTTTTCGTAGCCCACTAATTGAACTAAACTTAACATATCACTGACTCTTTTTTTTATTTCCACGAAGTTCACCCTTTTGATTTTTAAACCATAGGCTATATTTTCAAATACATTCATATGTGGAAATAATGCATAATTCTGAAATACTGTATTTACATTTCTCTCATGTGGCTGTTTATTCTCAACATGCTCCCCCTCAAGTAAAACACTGCCACTAGTTGGATTTTCAAAACCTGCTATTATTCGTAGTGTTGTTGTTTTTCCACATCCACTTGGCCCCAGTAGTGTTAAGAACTCACCCTTATTTATTTTTAAGGATATATTTTTAATTACTTCTTGATCTTCAAACTTTTTAATTATGTTATCCATTTCTAATATAACTTCTGACAATTTTTAAAGTCACCTCCTGTATTCCTTATACTCAACTAAATAATACTAATGACTATTTACTTATTGTATACTATAATATTAATCATTTTCTGATATTTCCTATTTGTCCTATATATATGCTTGGAATTAATTATATTATAGTATTATTTGCAATTAAAGTCAATTATCCGTAAAATCAACTTTCAAATAATAATCTTGTAAAACGGCATGAATTATTTTTTACATTGAAATATCAATGAACTTTTTAATCACCTCAGCCACAGCATCATTATTATTGTCCCTTTTAGTTATATAGTTTGCTGCTGTCTTAATATAATCTTTGGCATTGCTAACCGCTACGCCAAGTCCAGCTTTTTTTATCATTTCTAAATCATTACCATCATTTCCAATAGCAATACACTCATCTATGGAATATCCATAATGTTTAGCCAAAATTTCTAAGGAACTTCCCTTATTTACACCTTTTTTTGTTATTTCCAACCCGAAATCTCCTGATTCTACTACTTCTATCCCTTGTACATTACGAAGTTTGTCCTTAATTTCTTGCAGTAAACCTTCATCTTCGTAATAGATTTCAAATTTTCTAATTTCACATTTGTTTTCTTCTATATATTTTTTTGAATCTGAAAGAATTCTAAATTCCGTTCTATTAGCCCTTGGGAGTAAAAAATTTCTTTCATAATATCTTTTTATTATATTCTCAAATCTTTCCGCGCACGCTATATTTCCATGAAAAAAATGATAATAAACATCATCAAAATCTTTTCTCAATATATCAATTATATTAAACACAGTGCTTGCATCTATTTTTGCAGAGTATATTACTTTGCTATTATCATCATATATAACACCACCATTTAACGCTATAAATGGCTGCTTTTCAGGCATTTTCTTTAAAATATGTCGCAGATGTAGTGGAACCCTTCCCGAGCATACAACAACTTTTGTTCCTAGCTGTGCTATTTTATTAACTGCATTAAGATTTGTTTCTGATATGCTCCTATCGTCCTTTAAAAAAGTGCCATCCATATCAATTGCTAATAATTTATACTTCATTGTCCCACCTCAAATTTTCTCTTCTATTTAAAATCCTTATATAGCAAGCTTGGCTGCACTCCTGTATTATTTTGATATTTGCCACTATTATATTTATCGTACTCTCCTTCAACACTATGATAATATATCTGGCATAGTTCAACATTAGGATATATTACTATAGGTTGTACACAAAATATTTCCAAAGTCCAATATCCATGAAAACCCACGTCCCCAAACCCTGCCGTTACATGAATAAATAATCCGAGTCTTCCAACGGAAGATCTTCCCTCTAACATTGGTACATAATTTTCAGTGGCTGTGTATTCAACAGTTCTACCTAAATATAATTTGTTTCTCTCTAAAGTCAATCCTTCCTCAGGAATAATCAGTTTGCTAGCCTTATTTTCCTTTTTCATATCTAGAACTTTATCATCATAAACAAGAAGCTCATTATGCAATCTTAAATTATAACTATTAGGATTTACTTGTTTTTCATTAAATGGTTCAATCACTATGTCTTTTCCCAGTTTTTTTACTATTTCTTTTCCTGAAAGGATCATTTTTCTTACGCCCTCTTTCTAATATAGCACCCTACATAATCATTTAGATTATTTAGGATACTTACTTTTATTAAAGTACATTTAATTATAAAATATTATTGTCAATAATTCCACCTTATTTTTAAAACATAGGTATAATCACTGTTAATCATTTGTAAAAATCGCTTGTTTTTAATATTTGTATTAAATATGGTATTATTAGATTGCACTTATTAATAGTCAAACTTTCACTCATATAGTGTTTTATGTTTTGGTAACTTCTGGGTGTTAGCTAAAAAAGTATTGGAGACATGTATATGATAACAAAACTAAAAGATAATATAAGTTTTTGCATTATTGCTATAATTACGCTTCTAGCATTAATTTTAAGATTATTTTGGATTTCAAATGTACCAACTGTTCCTATTTCTGATTTCTTGCAATATAATAAAGGAGCCATCTCATTAATTAATGGTATGGGATACCGAATTTATGGACATATATCCGCCTATGAACCTGTTGGATATTCCCTATTTTTAGCCTTGATTTACTCAATATTCGGTTCTATTTTTTTAGTTGCTAAAATAGCCAATGTAATTCTCAGCTGTACCTGTTTAATTTTTATATATCTAATTGCTAAAAAAAGCTTTAATATAAAAACAGCTTATGTATGTGCTTTAATCTATGGAATTTTACCACTGGAAATTATATATACTAGCGTTATTAGTACTGAAATTATATTTACAACTTTATATGTAATGTTATTATATTTAATACTTAAAAGAGATAGTATTAAATATAATAACATTATTTTAGGCATACTTTTGGGTATTTTAACCTTAATAAAACCATATATGATGATATTCCAAAGTGTAATATTTTTATTTGATGTTATAAGTTTGCGAAGTTTCAAAAAGCCTGCTGTTAATTTTATAATCATAACCGGCATTTTATTCATTACAATTTCCCCATGGACTATAAGAAATTACATTGTATTTCATAAATTCATACCTGTATCTACCAATGGTGGCTATAATCTTTATGTAAACAACAACCCAGATGCCATAGGTTCTTGGAGAAATCCCTTGAAAATACATGGAAGCATAGTTTTGAAATACAAAAATAAAAATGATAATTTTTGGGATGAAGTTAAAGTTGATGATGAAGGTAAGAAAGCTGCATTAAATTGGATAAAAAATAATCCCTACGATTTTATAACATTAGGTTTTAAAAAAATTAAAAATACTTTTCTAACCTCAGACTCAGGGTTTTGGTCAACGGATTATTTAAGCTCAGGAGGTAAATCAAAGTATAAAAATGCCTTACAATTAATAAATAAAAGACTTCACTTTTTTACTCTTATAACTATGTTTGCATATTTTACCTTAGTGTTAGTTAAATCGTTTTGTAAAAAAATTGAGAACTCAGCCATACATATTATAATAATTCTAAATGTATTGTTCTTCTTAACTATAACTTTCGTGTTTGAAGGTCAACCGCGCTATCTGTTCCCGTTATGGCCAATATTTATATTTGCCGTAGTTTACACATTTAAAAATTTAATATGTTTACTGTCTGTTATTTTTAGCAAATTAAAAAAAGCGTTATAATTACGCTTTTTTAATTTCGGGTATCTTCAAAAATTAACACTCCAGTATGCTAGTCTGTTTTCTTTCAGATGCCTTGCATAAAATTCACCATTACTTTATTTATATATTAAAATACAAAATTCCCATTTTTAAAGACCTTAACTTCTTTACCGTCTTCAGTTATTCCCACTATGCTTAAATCTTTAGTTCCTACCATAAAATCTGCATGTTCAAAAGAATCATTTACCCCTGCATTCTTCAAATCTTCCTTTGACATGTTTTCATTGCCCTTTATACATACTGGGTACGCCTCTCCAATAGCTAGATGACAAGATGCATCCTCATCAAACAATGTATTATAATATAATATGTTTGAATTTGAAATTGGTGAATCAAAGGGTACTAGTGCTACTTCACCAAGATAATGCGAGCCTTCATCTGTTTCAATAAGGCTTTTTAAGGTTTCATAACCCTTTTCTGCTGTAAAATCTACAATTCTGCCTTCTTTAAAGGTTATAGCGAAGTTATCAATTAAATTACCATTGTAATTTAAGGGTTTTGAACTGAACACTTTTCCATTTACTCCAGTCTTTAAAGGCAATGTAAATACCTCTTCCGTTGGAATATTAGGTGTGAATTCTGTTCCTTCAGGGCTCATGGATGAACCTCCAAGCCAAATATGACCTTTAGGTAACTCTATACTTAAGTCTGTTCCTAATTCATTTTTGTATTTTAGGTATTTAAAATTGTTTTCATTTAAAAATTTCATACTAATTTTAAAGTAATTTCTATGCTCTTCCCACGCTTTTATTGGATCTTCTCTGTCTGCTCTTACTGCCAGAAATATGGAAGACCATAATTTTTCTACTGCTTCCTGCTCTGCTAGTTCTGGAAAAACTTTTTTCGCCCAAGATTTTGTAGGTATTGACACTACACACCATACATTCTTATCACTCATCCTTCTTGACCTATATTCTGCCAAAGCTAGGCTTGATGCTTTATTGGACCTAGCAATTCTCGTTTGATCTACATCCTTCATAAGCTCCGGATCAGATGCAGAAATGCTTAAAAAGGCGGCTCCATCTTCTGCATAAGATGTGTATAATTTCTTTCTCCATTCTGGAAACTCATCGAAGATATCCTCTTTGCCATTTATATATTTTATCTTTGAAAGTTTTTCATCATTCCAGCTGACAACGACATCTCTTGCACCTTCTTTATATGCAATTTCTGAAATAAGTCGTGTAAATTCAGCACATTCCACTGGTGAATTTATAACTAAAATTTGATTATCTTGAATATTTACTCCTGTTTTTACAATAAGTCTAGCATATTTTTCTAAATAAGATTTATTCATTACTGCACCTCTTTCCACACATTATTTTATACAATTTCTATGCTAGTGTCTATATTTCATTGATTGTGCCTTATATGAAATCACACTGTATTCCTCTATCTGTTAAAAAGTTGATCTTTCTATCGTAAATTTCCTGTCTTTCTTTCATTATGGCATCCACAGGTTTTTCAAAATTGCACAAAGTATTTCTTCCGTATTCCCATTCTCTTAAATAACTTACAGCCCTAATAATTCCTTGACCCTGAAAATCATACTCATCCTTGCCAAATTTTTCATTTAACTTTTCACAAAAATCCATCAAAAGTTTAGTTTCCAGCTTACCACCACCTGCCCAGACAAGCTTTGGTGGAATATTACTCCACAACTCCGAACTTTTATTCTTCCATTTATCTATAGCTAAAATTTTATCAGAATACGTCTTATGAATTTCATTTAAATTTATATCCATCATCTCATTTACACGAGGATTTAATACATTTAAAACTCCACCAGTTTTTAAATATACTGATTGATACAAAAATCTTTTTTTCTTATAGGCAAAAATTTCAAATAAACACTGTAAATAGGGTTTTTGTTTATACCTGCTATTATTTTTATAAAACCTTCTGGTTTACCATTTATAACTGTGTCCTCAAAAAAGTTCTTCCGTTTAATTCCTTAATAGGTACGTTTAGAGCATTTTCACATTGTATGTACGTCATTTTTAATACACTTTCTTTAGTAGGTCCCGATAATGAATATTCCGCTATTTTGTCTTTCATTAAAAATTCCTTTCTATTTGTTTTAAAGTCTGCTTGGCTTGTGAATAATTAGGCATTTCTCTCAACGCCTGCTTTATTAATTTTTTGCCTTCCGAAACATTATCATATGCATTAATATATAATGTTGCAATATTGAATAATGATTTAGCTTTAACTTCAGAAGGAATATCTGAATTTTCACAATACATTATTGCTTTTTCATTATGTTCAATTATTTTATTCGGTATTCCTAAATAAAAGTATACCAATGCTAAATTGTGATGACATTCAGCATCCATTGGCTTTAATTCTAACGCTGTCAAATATTTATCCCTTGCTTTAAAAAAGTCAGCATAATATCTATAGTATATATCAGCCATGCAAGACTCAAGGAGAAAATGTAAAGGGTACACTAATAATTTTTTGTATGTTTTTTCAATAAAATATACATCTTCTTCCTCTAAACTTTTTACAAAAATATACATTAGGCATCCCCATTCTAGAGAAATATTGTTGCTATTATCTTCCATATATTGTTTTGAGTATTGAGCAAGATTTTTAGTTTCTAAGCATTTCATCCAAAAGTAATTTTTTATAGTTTTCTTCATTAATATCAATTCCATACTTTTGTTTTATTTGTAAAATATATTTGCGTGTTCCATTTAATTTTTTCATAAATTTATTTAGCTCCGCCCTTTACTTTAGTAATGTTTCTTCTTTACATTTACCCTTTTTTATGTCCATGTAGAAAATTCTGCCAACCAAGCATAATTAAAACTATTACAGCTAGTACAATTTGATTTAATACTAAAAAATACGGTATTAGAAGTGCACTTATAGTATTAAAGATAACTTCACTTTTCTTTATACCATACTTTTTATCTAGCCAGATTTTTTTTATACCCAAAATCACCATCAAAAATACTAAGGCTATTACTACTTGTAATCTTGTTTTCGCATCCAAAATATGTCCTCCTACAATTATGCCTTATCTAGTATTATGTCTATTAGCTGATTTTTTTATTAATTTTGCCCTGAGTGTTGAATCAATGAACCTTTCAATCATTTCTTCCTTTGTAGCCTTCGGTTCTATAAATATATTATATTTTTTGCATAACTTATTAAAGTCAGATTTATTTATATCACAAGTCTTAATGAAAGAAAGTGCACTTTTTACACTAGTCATAACCATTATACGTTTATATATCTCATCATTTGTCATTTAGTCACCTCTACTTCTTTAGTAATCATATCATATATTTCAATATTAGGCATCTGAAAAAAATATCAAACCTATGGTACATATATTTATCGAATATGCCTTATATCTGGTAATCAGAACATTTTTCTCATTGAATTAATACTCTTGGAAATCGCTGTTGTTATCCCACATTTTTTCAAATTGATCTTCAAAATCCATTGCCGAATTTGAATCACTTATTAGCACAAGAACCTCATCATTTTTTGTGCTTGCCTGTGCTGTATAATTATAGGAACCCGTTGTAACTATTTTTTCGTCTGCTATAGTTACCTTTAGATGCATGAGTCCACTATGTGAATTTACTTTCACGGGTATGCCGTTTTCCTTAAATATCTGAAGCACTCCACTTTCAGATTTACTATTGGATTCAACCTTATCCGTTATTAGTCTTACTTTTACGCCTCTTTTTTCAGCGCTCAATACTGCCTTAACAATATTCTCCTGTGTTATATCATATATGGCTAAATCCAAATTATTTCTTGTTTCATTTATCACATTAATCAGTGCCTTCTCTGGATGTTCGTTAGCTTTGGTGAAATAATACTGAACCATACTTCCACCATTATAAACCACTGCTGTCTGCTTACTGCTTGAGCATCCTGATAAAAATAATGCTGAACATAATATTAAACTCACAATTTTCTTGTTCATACCCACACTCCTACTATTTTTTATGACCATATTCATATTATGACCAATACACGTAGGTTTCTAACACTAGGATCTTATTATTTCTTTAAATTCAGCTCCTATAACATCTATAAGCACATGTGGCTCAATTTCAATCTGTGTACCTATTCTTCCTCCACTTATAATAATTTTGTCCAATTTTTCTGCAGTTTCATTAATAAATGTTTTATAACTTTTCTTCATTCCTATAGGCGAACATCCACCTCTAATATAGCCAGTATACTTTTGTATATCTTTAACATGTAGCATATTAATATTTTTTTCTAATGCCACCTGTGCAGCTTTTTTTAAGTCCAATTCTTCTTCAACCGGCAGTACAAAAACATATAGTTCCCTGCTCTGCCCCTGTGCTACCAAAGTTTTATATACCTCTTTTGAATCTCTGTTAATCTTTAAAGATACGGACTTGCCATCTATCTTACCATCTATTACATCGTAAGTAATAACGTCATAATCAACCTTTTTTGGTCAAGAATCCTCATGGCATTTGTTTTACCTTTTGACATTTTAGCACTCTCCTGTATTACTTATAGTTTTCTAATAATATACCTTGATAATATATAGTATATCACCTTTTGATTGTAGATTTTAATTGGTTGCATCCTTTTTATATCTTCATAAAAAATACTGACCCATGCTAATTTTATAAAAAAGTCCACATCTGATATACTTAAAGCTATAATAAACAGATCTCTAAGTTTAAGTTGGAGTCTTTTTCTCCATCTTAAACTTAGAAATCGTTATCCAGGGACGTGTCAGCCGTTATACTCTAAAGAAAAAGCGATTGATGAAACTACTAAGTGAGTCGCTTTCTCTTTAAAGTAAGATGAGAGTGTTACGGATGGTAGTCAGCGGGTAAATTTTAAACATGATAACATAAACTGTAGAATAGAAACTTAACCTTATCCAGACTAAAAGGGAGATGTATTATTGAATATAGAAAACATTATTAGAAGTATACCCAAAGTAGAATTACATTGCCATATTGACGGAAGTATAAGACCTAAAACCATATTAGAGTTAGCATTATCAGATAGAATCGATGTACCATTTTTTAATATTGATGAAGCAATAAGCTATTTTCAAATAACAGGAGAATGTAATTCACTAAAAGATTATTTGGATAAATTTCATTTTCCAATAAGAGTTATGCAAAAAAAATCAAATATTTATAGAATAGTTATGGAACTTATTGAAGATTCAAAGAACGACGGAATTATATATACAGAACTAAGATTTGCTCCTCTTCAACACATGAAGGGCGGTCTCAGTGCGGAAGAAGTAGTTGAAACTGCATTAGAAGCTATGAAAGATGGAAAGGATAAATATGGAGTAGATTCTGGTCTCATTTTATGTGCCTTAAGACATGAACCTGTTGAAAAATCTATTATAATTGTAAATCTAGCCAAAGAGTATATAGCAAAGGGGGTAGTCGCTGTAGATTTGGCTGGAAACGAAAATGATTTTCCACCTAAAATTCATAAAAAGGCCTTGGATTTTGCCTATGAATATGGAATAAATATTACTGTACATGCAGGAGAAACAGGGATTTGTGCCAACATATTAAAATCTATAATCGATTTGCATGCCACAAGAATTGGACATGGAGTAGATTCCTATATGGATTCAAAAACTTTAGAGTATCTAATTAAAAATAATATTGCATTAGAAATGTGTCCAACTAGTAATTTACAAACAAAAGCAATTAACAATTACAGTGAACATCCAATACGAACATATTTAAAACAAGGGATAAACGTAACCTTAAATACCGATAACCGAACAGTATCAAATATAACTTTAACAGAAGAATATATGAATTTGATTTCAAAATTGGATTTTTCCATAGAAGAAATTTTACAATTAATTAAGAATGGAATAAATTCCTCCTTTGCTTCCAAAAAACTTAAGGATAATATGATAGAAAAATTTAATGCCACTGTAAAAGAGCTAGATCTAAAAAGTCTAGAATTGAGAGTGGAAAATTGAAAGTTAATGATCATTTTACGTAGCAAAGCTACGTAAAATCTATAATTAATTATTAGTTTTTCCCAGCATAGTAAATAAAAACATCACTAGATCTCAATTGTCAGTAATGATATTATTTCTTCAGTAGTTCTTATTTTACCCATTCTAGGGAATATGTTTTTGCAAACAAATTCATGTTCCCCTTCAGTTGAAGCTGTCATAGCATCTTCTACAAAATATTGATTAAATCCTCTAGAATATGCCTCTCTTGCCGTAGTGTCTACCCCAATACCTGTAGAAATACCACAAAGCACAATTGATTTGATGTTACGTCTTCTTAGTTGTAAATCTAGATCAGTACCATAAAATGCTCCCCATTGCCGTTTTGTTATTTTATATGTATTCTCCATATCTGCTATTTCTGGTACGAAAGTATCCCATCCCGTTGGTAAGTTAGCCTTACTTACTTCTGAATCCGTATCTAGACTTAACATATCATTTCCATCTGAAGATGACACCCGTACAAGTCCAACAAATGCACCCCTAGCCTTAAACTCCTCTATTAGCTTTCTTGAGTTTTCTACGACATCATGTCCGCTATATGGCGTAAGTTTTCTATTTACTATACCTTGTTGAAGATCAATTACTATCAATGCTGTTTTATTACTTTCAATGAATTCAGTTTTCATACTATTTTCTCCTCCATCACTCTATTTTTAGCAATTAAATTTAATTTTTTAAATACTTTTTTATAAACCCAGATTGCGTTTATAAAAAGCAGACTGCTTGTAATAAAAAATACATATTTGATACCTAAATGTGCTGCTATTTGACCTCCAAACACAGATCCTCCAAAAGTGCCTAGATAAAATGCAGACATATTAAATCCAAATACCCTGCCTGTTAGATTATCAGGTGTTATCTTTTTAAGTAGTGAATTAATAGATGGTGCCAGTCCAGCCGTTGCAAATCCCAGTAAAAAACGTAAGCCCATTAGCTGCCATGGATTATGTACAAAAGCTTGAGGTATAAATAAAACTCCTGCCACAATTAGTGCTGTAAGCATCACCTTTTGAGGCCCAATCTTATCTGACAATTTTCCAAGCCTAGGAGCTGCTATTATACTTGCAAGTCCAGAGGCTGAAAAGGCCATACCAGAAATCAGTGCAATGTGAGCAGTACTAGTTGATAACTGAGTTATATATATAGTTATTATAGGCTCAATGGAATAATATGCAAGTTGTAATACAAATGAAGTTACAAACATAGTTACAATAAGGCTAGGATCAGGTAGTTGTTTCCATACCTCTCGGGTGCTTAGTGTCTTTTTTTCTGCTTTTATAAATTCTTCTTTAACGAATAATAGGGTTGCTATAAAAGCTACAAGCATTAACCCACCAGTTAGGAAAAATGTAAATTGCAATCCTAAAATTTCATCCAAATATCCGCCAATTAATGGCCCCAATAGCGAACCTGAAACAGATGCTGTTGAAAGCACTCCAAGAGCCCAACCCGCATGTTTTTTTTCTGTTTGAGTTGCTATAAGTGTTATACATGCTGTACTATATCCAGTTATAACTCCTTGGAGTATTCGGAGAGCAATCAATTGATATATATTTTGAGCCAGCCCCATACTTCCCACTACAATTGCCATTCCAAGACTTGCCCTTAAAAGCATAGGTTTTCTTCCAATCTTGTCTGCTGCATAACCCCATATTGGTGAAAAAATTGCTGACACAATAAATGTGACTCCAAAAGCAATCCCCGATATCTGCTCAATTACACCCGTATTCTGCACTCCTAGCTGTCTTATATAAAGTGGCATAATAGGAGCTATTTGACTCATTCCTACCAGTGTAACAAATGTTCCAAACCAACATACGATTAAATTTCTTTTCCATATTTTCAATGGTGCCAACCTTCTTTCATGTTTTACAATTATGAACTAATTATAATTTTGCAAAGGGCTTAGCACCATGCAATATTCTAATATCCATAGACATTTGTGCTGTTAAATTCTTTTGGACTTACACCTTCAATTTTTTTTAAATAATCGGCTGAAATAAAATTCATCCTTAAATCCAAGCATTTCTGAAACATCTCTAACTTTTTTGTCACCTGTGCTAATAATTTCTTTTGCCTTATCTATTTTCACCTTATTGAAAATTCAATAACGGAATATCCAGTGATTTCCTTAAAGGTTCTAGATAGATAGGCATTTGAAAGAGCTACAAGCTGTGCTAAATCATTCAATTTTATATTGCCATTAATATTTTCATTCATATACTTTATGACCTTCTCGACTTTAAGTCCGGTAGAATAGTTAGTATTTTGCATTGTTTTGTTATCATAGATTTTATATAACAATGCTTGAAGTAGCATTTTACAGTAAAATTCATAACTAGGCAATTTCAAACTCCAAGTTTCAACTAGCTTTTTAAAGTCGTCAGAAATAGAATAATACTCTTTTAATTCTTGCATAGAATTTAATTTCAATGGTTTATTTTCGTTTTTTAAACTCCACTTATCATCCTCAAGATGTACATGGACAAAGCTAAAATGAACTGACAGAAATTTAAGTGGTACTTCTAAATCCGTTTCAATTAGCTGATGAATATCTTCCTTAAAATAAAATAGCATTGCCTCATTAACAGTGTACTTCTTTTGTTCTACTGTTATGTGGCCTTTTCCACCTGTTACAAGAAAAAGCTCATGATGTCTAAGAGTTCTGCTGATTCTTTCTTTATATTTCCAATCATTATGTGTCTACTTATGACTACAATAATGAATATGAAAATAGAGATCATTTTTATTCATATTTCACCTCCATAGCCCCAGTGACTCTGTTAATAATCTGTTGAACTAACCAATTATAATGCATCTTCAAAAAAATATATACAAAAAAAATACTTTAAACACCTGAATTTCATGTTCTGTTCATGGAGAAATATTAGCTAAAAAAAGATGTACTAAAATGATTTAAAATCATTTTAGGCATCTTAAATAAAATATCAAGTCAAAGATTCTGAGGATATTTTGCGGTAGGCGAGGAGGCATTCCCTACGCAAGCGTTGGCTATGTAATGGTTATGGAATGCGTTGCATACCACAAAATAGACCAGAATACTGGCTTGCTATTTTTTTAAAGATGCCTTAATACATCTAGACATTATCTTTAATTATTTAGCTAAGATTTCTACTCCATCTTCCGTTACTAAAACTGTGTGTTCCCATTGAGACGAAAGTAGTCCGTCCTCCGTTATTGCAGTCCAATCATTTTCTTCATCAACGAATAGCTCGCAAGTTCCTTCATTTATCATAGGTTCAACAGTGAATATCATACCTGGAGCCAAAATCATACCCTCTCCTCTTTTTCCATAATGTGCTACGAAGGGTTCCTCATGAAAACTAATTCCAACTCCATGTCCACCGAAATCTCTTACTACAGAAAATCCATTTTTTTCTGCATGTTCCTGAATTACAGCACCTATATCTCCTAAAAAGCCCCAAGGTTTAATTGCTTCTATTCCCTTATCTAAACATTCCTTGGATACTTGAACTAGCTTCTTCGCTTCCTCGCTAACCTCACCAATCATAAACATTCTAGATGCGTCTGAATAGTAGCCATTAAATATAGTAGATACATCTACATTTATTATATCACCACTTTTTAAGATAATATCCTTGCTTGGTATACCATGACATATTTCCTCATTTATTGATGTGCACACACTCTTTGGGAACCCTTGAAAATTAAGTGGAGCTGGTATTGCTCCCCTTTTTACTGTATAATCGTGTACTAGCACATCTATTTCTTCTGTGCTCATACCTTCCTTAATTTTTGAAGCCACTAAATCAAGCACTGCGTCATTTATTTCACAACTTTTTTTTATTCCATCAATCTGTTCTTTATTTTTAATAATATCTCTTGTAGGCACTTCAAAACCTTTATGCTTTAATGATTGTAATTTTTCATCAAAACTCAAGTGACATCTTTTATATTTTAATCCACTTCCGCACCAACATTCATCATTTCTACTTATATTCATTTTACATTCTCCTCTTATTAATCATTTATTATACCTTAATTATAACTCTTATAAAACAAAATACATATATTAATTGCATTCAAATGTATTCTTACTCATAAGTTTCTTAAAAATTTACACTCAAGTATATAATTTAAAATGAAAAAATAGACGTTAATAATGATTAAAATCATTATTAACGTCTACTTTATATCCTAGCTTTTCACTATAACTATATTATTTAGCTTTTTTAGCAACTTCTAATATTTCGTCATAATTTGGATAACTTGTTACCTCTTCTAAATAATTCACATATATTACTTTGTTACTACTATCTACAACAAAAGCAGTTCTTGCAAGAAGTCCAAGCTCTTGTATATAAGTGCCAGTAACTTTTCCAAATTCTCTTTCCTTGTAATCTGAAAGGGTAATTACCCTTTCAACGCCTTCTGCTCCGCACCATCTTGCTTGTGCAAATGGTAAATCCATAGATAATGTGTATACAGTAACTCCTTCTATGTTAGCAGCCTTTTCATTAAAGGTTCTTACTTCAAGGTCACATACAGGTGTATCTAATGAAGGTACCGTTAAGAAAATCCTAACTCCTTTTGTATCCTTCAATGTAACTGGTTCTAAAGAATTATTTGCTGCTATAAATTCTGGGAATATACCTCCAACTTTTAATTGTTCCCCTACCAATGTAACTTCATTTCCTTGAAATTTAACTTTCATACTTTTCAGCTTATTCATTAATAGATATTAGCCCATATATTTTGTACCAGTGTGAATATCTAAATGAGTAAACTATTCACCTCACTTTATTTAATATTTAATATTATTTAACATTTATTATCTATTAACAATAATACTACAACATCTTCTATTTGTAAATACTAAATAAAAATTTTCATTTTTTTCTTTAACAAATTACTGATTTTAGACTATTGGGAAAATCATCCATGCATTATTTTTATCTTATGTTATAATAGTCTAGAAGTAAAACTGTCAAAGGGGGATATTAATTGAAAATAAAAGCATTATCTATAATTATGGTATTAGCATTAATGTTTACATTTAATAGTGATGTTTTTGCAGCCACATCCAATGACGATTCAAACCAATTAAAGCAAGTTCAGGACACTAAGAATCAGTTACAACAAAGGGTTCAAACTCTAGATTCCCAAGTTGGTGATGTACTAAAAAAAGTTGACAAAAATAAAAAAGATATGAACAAAGCTGCTAGTGACATTCAAAATACCCAAGCTAAACTAGATGCTACAAAACAAAGGTTGGGCACAGAACAAATTCTGTTAAATAAAAGAATGAAGGCTATGTACACAGATGGTAATTCTAGTTATTTAGAAGTGCTTCTAGGCTCACATAGTCTAAGTGATTTTATAAGTAAAATGGATATAACTGCAAGAATAATACAATACGACAATAATATTATAAGTAATGTAAAGCAGCAGCAAGCTGTTATTACATTGCAAAGGAAAAATTTAGACGTTGCTAATGAGGACTTACAAACGCTTAAATCTGATAATGAAAGTTCTTTAGCAAAATTAAGTACAGATATAACTCAAGAAAAGGATTTGCTTAGCAAGGCAAATGATAAGGAAAAGAAGTTGATTGAAGCTCAAAGACAAAAAGAGTTAGCAGCGGCTCAAGCAGTAGCCGCACAAAAAGCACAAACCCTTGCTCTGCAAAATGCAAAAAATGTTGCAGCTCAAAATACTGCATTACTGGCAGCTCCTAGTAGTACAAGCAGTGTAACTCCTAGTCAGCCTAGTCCACCTAGTGCTTCTTCAACTGTTTATACTATGACTGCAACTTCCTATTCTGATTATGGTTATACAGCAAGCAATACCTTGACCCATAGAGATTCTGGCGGCTATAGCACTATAGCTGTAGATCCAACCGTTATCCCACTTGGAACTAAAGTTTACGTATCTGGTTACGGTTATGCTATTGCTGAAGATACTGGAAGCGCTATACAAGGCAACATAATAGACGTGTATTTACCCACGCCCGCGCAAGCAAATGCTTGGGGGAGACAAACTGTTACTGTTACTATTATAAAGTAAAAATGACTGTGTAAAAATGGTTTTATTCATTTTTGCACAGTCATTTTCTTTTAGATGGCTAAAACTACTCTACAATATTATTTATCAAATACTCCACCTTGTTTAGTATTATTATAACCTTTTCGTTTATTCCCAATAACTTTATCCGGTCTGTTATTACCGCCTTTATCTACACCCTTATTCTTTTTTTCCTGAATTAACTTTTTCATAAGTTCTATACTTTTATCTGACATTATTTATTCCACCTTTAAGGCATCTGAAAAAAATAACAAATGAAAGATGCCAGGTCTATTTTGGTCAGAGCTAGGAGTAGTATTATCTAAAGTTTCTGCAAACGTAGCATGACACAAAATAGACTACATACTGACTGGTTATTGTTTTGAGGATGCCAAATTATTATTGTGAGCTTATATTACCATATTACTCATTAACTATAAAGTAGTTAATGAGTAATGTCTAGAAATATAATCTGAAGAAAATAGCAAGTTAAATATCATAGCATACTGACTAGTTATTGTATTGAAAATACCTTAAATTCTATATGTCATAATTATTGTCTGTCCACCCACCGCTTTTATTCCCACATTACATTGAATATCTTTTAACATGTCAGTATTGGTAATTAAAACAGGTGTAACTAATGAGTATCCCTTTTCAGTTATAAAATCTTTGTTGATTCTTAAAATAGGCTCTCCTGCTTTAACTCTTGTGCCTTCTTTAATTATCCTTTTAAACCCCTGACCTTTAAGCTCAACAGTGTCAATACCTAAATGGACAAGAAGTTCTATACCATTATCTAGTGTCATTCCTATAGCATGATTGCTCTCAAATATAAGTGAAACAACCCCATCTGAAGGAGCATATACCGTATCTCCATCTGCAAAAATGGCTACACCGTCACCAGCCATTTTTGTAGCAAATACCCTGTCCTGTACCTTGGATAGCTCTATAACTTTACCTGAAATTGGTGCTACTATTTCATAGTTTTTTCTGAAAAAGTTCAACATTTTATCCTCCTTGTACAAAATCACATTTTCACAATTCGTCCATCATAAAACAAATACAAATATTTTTCCTTAACACTTTTTCCCGTAATCTTCTCCAATGCAAAACTATAATATTTCAATTGTTCCCTATATTTTTCTACAACAGTATCCACATTTTCATATGTAACATAGTCAGTCTTATAATCCACAAGGATTATGCCATCTTCTTCCTCAAAATAACAATCTATGGCACCTTGAAGCATAATATATTCCTCTGATGTACCCTTATATATATCGTTTGCCTTAAGTCTTACAACAAAGGGAATTTCTCTCTTTATATTTTTAGATGAAAGCATTCTCTTTCCAATTTTACTTTCGAAGAATCTAGCTATCTTACTTATATCCACTGCCTTTGCCTGGTTTTCTGTTATAAATTCCTTAAAAATCATTTTATCCATTTGCTTTTTTATACTTAAGTTGTCGACTCCAAGATGGAAATCAATTCTTTGCATTACATTATGCATAGCCGTACCTCTCTCAGAGGGAGTTAATGTTTTTTTCTCCTCCATAAAAGCAGGGCGTTTTTTTAACCCTTCTGGAAACAAATTTGTTGAATAATCTTCTTCAGTATTGTACTGCCTTTTTAGCTCAGTAACAGAAATACTTGAAGGCATAAGATTTGAATCCTTATATTTATATTTCCAGCTAAGCCTTCTATCTATCTCTTTGTAATACTCTGTTCTTGGCAGCTTACTCTCGATCTCAAAAAGTATGTCCTCAAGCTTATCTTGTCCCTCATTATTTTCTATTATTTTCTCAATACCTTCTCCATTTTTTACTATCTCATCCCTCTTCCAAAGTAAAACCTTCCATCTAGAATTATCCTGTACTTGGCTAAAATAGTCCAATTCCATATTTGTCTGCTTTCTAAGTACTTCTCCATCTTTATGTTTCATTACCGGAGGGCAAATCCAATCCAAATAATTTTTACCATTAAGTATAACATTTTCAGGCACCTTTTCTTCATCACTACCTACTTCTGAAGCCCATTTTACGGTTGCTTTTGTCAAATCATTTACAGCTCCTGTTATTATAAGCTTTTCCTTTGCCCTTGTCATTGCAACATATAATATTCTCATTTCTTCAGAGAGACTTTCTATCTTTATTTTTTTCTTAATGGCATTTTTAAATATAGTTGGATAAGAAATTCGCCTTTTAAAATTAACATAGTCAGGTCCTATGCCAAGATCATAATGTAAAAGTACTGACTTTGACATATCCCTTAAGTTAAAGTTTTTTCCACAGCCAGGAATTATTACAATAGGAAATTCTAAACCCTTGCTTTTATGAATACTCATTATTCTAACTACATCTTGATTTTCACCTAATATCTTAGCGCTTCCCATATCCTTACTACTTATCTTAAGCCTATTAATGAAATTAATGAAATTAAATAATCCCTTATAACTAGTGCTTTCATAGGCTTTAGCCCTTTG
Source organism: uncultured Clostridiaceae bacterium (assembly GCA_963725425.1). Lineage (GTDB taxonomy): Bacteria > Bacillota > Clostridia > Clostridiales > Clostridiaceae > Clostridium_I. The sequence goes on along the minus strand of CAVRYJ010000006.1, from coordinate 34,257 downwards.
GAACAATATCCTAAGATTTGCCTGCCTTTGCATTCCACCTTGCATTGCTCCAACATAGCCGTAATAACCAGTCTCCGTATATAAATACCATATAAATTCATCTATTGGAATATGCATTGATTGTGCTCTGAATTTATGGATAAGTTGAACAAAATGCAAACATTTTTCAGTAAGTTCTGACTTTAACCCTGAGTCTTCCCAAATATTTTTCAGCACCTGATAAAAACCTACTGTTTTATCTATATTTCTTATGTCTATAATTTCTTCATCACTGAAGGAAGCTATAGGCGATCTCATTACAGCTAAAAGTGGTATATCCTGCAATGGATTATCTATTATCTGAAGTAGGGCCAAAATTGTCTTGATTTCCGTAGTTTCAAAATACCCACTTCCTGTATCAGCGAAAACAGGTATATCTTGTTTTTTTAGTTCATCCATAAAGGTAGGCGCCCAGTTCTTAGTTGCACGCAGAAGTATTACTATATCTTTAAACCTAATACCCCTATATTCCTTTGTATTCTTATCAAATACAGCGTATGGTTTGTCCTTAGGATTTATAAGCCCGCCTATCCTTCTAGCTACCATTTTAGCTTCTAACCTTATTTTATCTATATCCTCTTCATCTTCTTCACCTGCCTCTGGCTTTTCCACACTGCTGTTCTTCTCAATTATGTGAAGTTCATTATCTCCAAGTGAGTTAAAAACATCTTTATCTATATCCTCAAACCTAGCTCCTAGCTTTAATTCTTCCCTGTCATTATAGTTTAGTTCGCCTATGTTTTCTGACATGATAGCCCTAAAAATAAAGTTTACACCATTAATAATTCTTTCTCTACTCCTAAAGTTTTTAAATAATAGTATTTTCCTATTTTTTGCATCTGCTTTTTCAGAATATGAATTATATTTTTGTAAAAATAACTCTGGCTTTGCCTGCCTAAATCTATAAATACTCTGTTTTACATCTCCAACCATGAACACATTTGGATTTTCACTATCTCTTCTTGAAACCACACCTAAAATATACTCCTGTACCGTATTACTATCTTGATATTCATCTATCAAAACCTCTTCATATTTTTCTCTTATTTCAATTGCTGCCTTTGATGGAGCTACATTTCCATCTTCGGTAACTGTGGTGAGTATATTAAGTGTCAAATGTTCAATGTCATTAAAATCAATTATACCCTTACTTCTTTTAGCTTTGATATAGTCTTTATCAAATGCTATTACTAATTCTCCAAGACATTTCATCATTGGATATAACTCCTTAATATGCTCTGCCATGTTTTCATTTAAAGTACTTAATATTTCCTCTGCCATATCTTTAAGCTGTTTTTTATATCTATCTCTAAGAGTCTGAACCTGTTCTTTTTTTTCCTTATTTACGTCTTTACCACACCTTTTAAGAGTAGTAAATTTTGAAGAAGCCAGATAATACGAGAAATTTTCAAAGGGTTTATCTGTACTCATAGCCAAGTCATTTATTATGCTTAAATCCTCATTAATACTTGCTCCATAAGGCGCTAATGTATCTTCACTTTCAATGACTTCTAGAGCCTTCATTGCAGATTTTTTCATTCCTTCTAACTCTATTTTTGCATTTGAAAGCAGAGCCCTGCCCCAAATTGAATTTCCAAAATCAAAGTCCTCTGGCACATTAAAATTCTCACTCATATCCTTAAGCCACTTTTCTGGGAAAGGACTACTCTTTGCAAAGCTATACAGAGAAAGTATCATATCCACCAGTGCTGAATCATCTCTATTAGAACAATAACACTCTATTAGATTTAAAAATTCTTTATCTTCACTTTCATATCTTTTTTCAAAAGATCTTCTATAGTCTCGCTTTTTAATAAAACCATTTCAGTTTCATCTGCTATTCTAAATTTAGGATCTAGGTCTATAAGATGAAAATAGTTTTTAATTACATCCAAACAAAAAGAGTGGATTGTGGTAATCCTTGCCTTATTAAGAAGCACAAGTTGCCTTTGCAGCGCACTTGACTCTGGATTTTTTGACAGTTCTCTTGATATTGCCTCTCCAACTCTCTCCCTCATTTCTGCAGATGCTGCATTTGTAAAAGTAACCACAAGAAGCCTATCTATATCAACTGGATTTTTCTCGTCTATTATCATCTGAATTATTCTTTCAACTAGCACTGCGGTTTTACCAGCCCCAGCTGCTGCTGCCACAAGTAAGTTGCTTCCCCTTGTATAAATAGCTTCCCTCTGTTCTTTTGTCCATGTAGTTCCCACTAGTTTTCACCTTCTTCTTTTCCATATTTCTTATCCAAAATACTCCAAACCTCATTATCACTTTTATCATAAATGTTTCTATAATTATTATCTTCAAGTGTTGAATCGAAAGCGCAAATTGATGAGTAAAGGCAAAAGTTGCATGGTACAAAATCCTTATTTTTACATGGATTAATGCTTATGTCCCCACTAAGCATATTTTGACAACTCTCAGCAATTACATTTTTAACATGTTCTCTTAATAATTCAAACTGTTTTTTTGAAGCTACATCAGATTTTCCAAGACTTCCATCCTTGTTTATCCTTGCAGGTATAACCACAGAGTTACCATCCATTTCTCTATCCATCTCTTTAATTATATCCGGGTCATCAATTAATAACCCATTCATTTTAAATTTTTTAATTATCTCCATTTTAAGATCTTCATCGTTTAAATCCTTATTGTTCCTTATTATAGGATCGTCTATTTTAAAATATAAAATTGCTCCAGGAAGAGGTTCTTTTTCAGAATCTTTACCTTCTTCTGTAAGTATAGCATCAAGATATAATAGAAGCTGAACCTGAAGGCCGTAGTATACATCAGATAATTTAAAAATTTTATTCCCAGATTTGTAATCAATTATCCTTATATAGGTCTCCCCTTCTTTAACTAGCATATCTATTCTATCTATTCTTCCTATGAGATTAACTTTTTCTCCTGATGCAAGTTCAACAATTATTGGAGGATAGCCTCCAGTTTCGCTAAAGTCAATTTCAAATCCAACAGGTTTAAACCCACTTCTCCTTATGTGATTTGTTATAACCCTAGCAGTTCTTGTGAGTACTCTTTTAAGCCTCTGTGTTAAATATTGATATCTTGGTGAACTACTTAAAATATAGCTGTTACTTTTTTGAACGTTGTCCTCTACAATTCTATTTATGCTATCTTCACACCATAGATTATCGATTTCGTCCCAACTTAGCCCATCAGACTTTACCTTTTCACTAAAATCATCTATTATTTTATGCATAAAAGTACCTATATCAGGATAACTGAGTTTAAATACCTTTCTCTCTTTAGCACTAAGTCCATACTGAACGTAATATGCAAAAGGACACTCTGCATATTTTTCAAGTCTGGATACATTTATTCTCATATTATCTCCGTAGAGTTTTTTTGCCTTTTCATGGCTAATCAGCTTGCTCTGATTTGAGTAGCTAGTTCCGCTAAAAGCCCTTTGACACTTTTCTCTCCATTCTTCTTTAGTACTGAACCACTTATATACATCTCTCCAAATCACAGCATTTGTTTCTCCATCAATTTTCCTTCTCATAACATTAATAAGTTTGTTAAACGTGGGAATTTTTGCATCAATAAGCTTTAACCTATCCTCATCGCTCTCACTGAAATTAAAATCACTTTCCTCTTTAATGTTTACATATATACTTTTTATTCTTGAAACAATGGGTGAAGTTCTAAGAGTTTTACCTTCATAATCTGCCATAGGATAGCTAACTCTTAGATACCTTCCAGGTATAGTAAGTGTTGTATATACTAAAAATTGTTCTTCAAAAGCTGCAGTCCTTGTATCCTTGGCTAGCTCCACCCCTTTAGCTTTAAGTAGTATTCTCTCCGTATCACTTAAAATCCCTTCATCATTGTTTGTTGAAGGAAACACACCATCATTTACCCCAACAAGATAAAGTGCACATATATCATGGCTCTTAAGCCTCTCAACACTTCCTACAAGAACTTGATCTACTGATGGTGGTATAAGCCCCATCTTATGTTCCTTAACACCTATAGTCAATGTCTTTTCAAAATCTTCTAAGGTAAGCTGAGTATCTGCCATAACTTCAACAGTTTGATCAAGTAGATCAATTATTATATTCCATATTTGGCTATACTCATTTGCTAGTCTGTGTCTTTTACTCTCTTTAAATTCATAAACTAGCGACTCCACCTTTTCCTGAGTTCCTATGTCCATTAAGAATTCGAACACTATTTTACAAATTTCTTCAGCATTTTTCTTTCCCCTAGTTTTTAAATAAAATTTTCTTAAAGGTTCAATTACGGCCTGCCTTATTGAATTTATTCTATCCAATAACTTCTGTTCTTTAACGGATATTTCGTCACTACCAAAAGCAGCATCAGGTCTATACTCCCATTTTTCCGCATCCAGCCACTTCTTTTTTCCTCTTATCCCTGAAGCCAAAACATAATTTTCGAATACATCAATGTCTTCAGAAGGAATATTTGTTAGACCTGTCTTTAAGTATCTAAACATTGCACCATAAGACCAATTTTTATTAATGATTTCTATGGCTGAAGTTATTAATACAACTATTAAATTCCCCTCTATATCTCTCTTTTCATCAATGAAATAATCTATTCCATGTTCATTAAAAACAGCTGAAATCACATTTTCATAGTTTTTAAGATCTCTTGTTATTACAGCAATATCTCTATAACGATAACCTTTATCTCTGCACATTCTTATTATGTCTCTCGCTGTGCTCTCTATTTCGGAATATGCATTCTGCGCCCTAAAAAGCACTATATCCTCAGTTCCCTCCTTATACTTTTCATGAGGATAGGCAAAGAGATTTTGTTCAAGACATGCAAGTGCTTTACTGTCTTTGAAGCGATAAAACGGTCTTTTGTTTAACACCACAGGTTTATCTAGCATTACATTGTTATCCCTAGCTATATCTATGATTCTATTCTCTGTATTTCTTGTGAATTGAAATATATCCGTGCCATAATTTCTTCCCTCCACATAATCACTTGTAAGAGAGATGTTAACTCTTTTAGCTTTTCTCATAAGCTTTTCAATTATCTTATACTGCTGTGGCGTAAAACTTGAAAATTCGTCAATCCATATTTCTGCATTATTAAACATTTTTGATTCATCTAATTTTTCATCTAGTATAACCAAATCATCATCGGCATCAATATAATTCTTATGAAGTAGTTCTTCAAAGTTTCCATAGATTTTACTCAAATCCGAAAGCTTACTCCTTAGATTTACATCATTTTCCATATGTGCCGCAGTACTCTCTAAAAGCTCCGGAGTTATTGAATATCTTTTAAATTCACTTATGGAATCTGAAATAGTATTTATAAAACCTTTTTGAGTTGCAGCTCTTTTAAAAACAGTCAAATACTCTAGTACCTCATCCAAAACGTGCGAAATAAGCATGCACTTTCCTGCAGAATCCATGTGTTTATGAGTTATACCACCTACCTCATTCATAATTCTATAAGCCATTCTCTTAAAGCTAAGCACCTTTACATTCAGATTGGACTCTTCTCCTATTGTGTTAAGTACATTTTTTTCAGCCTGAAAGGAAAACTGTTCAGGTATAAGATACACAAGAGGATTTTCTGCTTTCTTCCATACCTTTGCTTTTATATCTTCTATACAAAAGTGGCTTTTACCACTTCCTGCTCTTCCGTATATAAATCTCAAACTCATAGTTACCCATACCTTTCTTTTAGACATCTGATGAAAAATATGTTAGTATATTTTTCATCAGATGTCTTATATATTTTCCAAATACTTTATAATATATATTTTATCATACACTAGATATAAATTATAATTATTTACAACAAAAAAACAGCCCTATATTTTAGAGTTGTTTTTTTGTTTTTTTGTTTTTACTTATTTTTTCCATTTAATTGTTGTGCTAAAATCCTTGCAATATATTTAGCTGTACCCTTTGCTTCATCTAAACTATTTTTATCACAACCAACTTCAAGCAAAAAGGCATTGTTACTCATTGACTGATTAAAACTATTATTACCATGTTGGTAAATGTCTATATTTTCATTGCACATTAATCCTTTGAAATCTTCATTTGCTATGTTTACTAGTGTTTTTACAAGCTCCATATTTTTATCAGCATGAGGATTGTTTGCCACTGACATTACGAACTCAAATCTTGCTACATTTTCACCATTTATGTTTATTGTATCTGGTGCTTTATCATTTAATGAATCTCTATGTATATCTATTATCATCTTAAAATCTCCATACTGCTGTAAGTATTTTGCCACAGTTTTTGATGATCTTACATAACTACCATCATAATCTGTTGCGTTATGAATTGTTTTATCATGTATTACAGAAATACCATAATCATCTTGTAAATCTTTTGCAAGTTCGTCTCCAACAGCGCACACATTTTCTGTAGGATTCATATTGTCCGGCCCATATGGGTCATAACTTTCTGTAGTATGAGTATGATATATTAAAATTTCTGGTTTTAAAGAATTCATAGCTTTTTTTAGCGTAGGATCATATACTTGTCCATTATTTTTTTGAGAATTTAAATTACTTGCACCATTAGTTAAATTACCTGAATCATCATTTTTGGTTATATCCTTATTCTTCAAATTAAAACCATCATCACTAGTTTTAAAATTACTATCCATTGAAGAAACAAAGGAAAAATCATCATTTCTAAAATATGAAATTTCTTTCTTCAAAATTCCATCTGGATGGGTTAAGTCCAGCCCTAAATATGTTAAAACACTACCCCCTATAGAAAAGGTATTATTTACCATACTCTCATCGTCGGAATTTGTTACTTTTATCAAGGGCATAGAATAATTTATAATTTCAGAATACAAAATATTTTCATGTTTATCACTGCCAATTTTAACCCTGTTACAAGAAACCATAAACAAAAAACACTCAATATTATTGTTAATAAGCTAAATATTAAAATCCATTTGTTATCCATATAATTCTTCTGAAAGTTATCCATCTACATCATCTCCCATAGTACTAAGTATATGGGAAATAATATTTTTTATAACTATTTTTCTATTTGTAAATTATGCTAGTTCTGACTTCAAACTCCTGCTCTTTACCATCGAATATAATATTCCCAGGATTTGGGATGACTTCAACATTTATTTCTGCTTCAGGATTTAAACAACGATAATTTTCATTTATTTGCTTCAACTGTTTTGCTATATCTTCAGAGCTACATGCATAACGCTTATATGGGTTCTTTTTAACAATTCTCATTCCTGCTATAGCACTTCCTTTAAAATAATTTTTGATTAGTCATGAAAAAAACCTTTTTTTATTTTCCTCGGTTTTTCCCAATTATTTACGTTATTTCACATTAATATTATATATTACAATTAAATTATATGCAACATATATATATACTATTAGTGTCTAAAATATGTTTTTCGTCCCTTATAAATGCTTAATCATGAGCAGATTTTGAAATACATTTAATTGCTTTATTTTGTTTTCATATCCTTTATAACTTCATTTTTTTCATCTTGAAATTTTATGAAATAAAAAACGACTCAATAAAAAAACTATGAGTAGATTGAGAATTTATTTGAGAACGAGAAAAATTATACTTGAAATTAGATTAAAGTAAAAAATCCACCTGTTATGTAGAAAAGGCTCACCTTGCGATAAGCCTTTCTAAATCTAGATTAATATATAGGGAACTCCTTACATAGTTTTGTTACCTTTTCTCTGAGACTAGCTAAATCCTTATCTCTATTTTCAATAGCTTCATTAATATATACTGCTATTGTCTTCATTTCTTCCTCTTTAAAACCTCTTGTTGTAACAGCTGGTGTTCCTATTCGTATTCCACTTGTTATAAATGGGCTCTTTGTCTCGAAAGGAATTGTGTTCTTGTTAACAGTAATACCTACAGTATCAAGAAGCTTTTCTGCATCTTTTCCTGTGATGTTTTTATTTGTTAAATCAACAAGAATAAGATGGTTGTCTGTTCCTCCTGAAACAAGCCTAAAACCGTACTTTGTAAGTTCTTCTGCTAAAACCTTAGCATTTTTAATTATTTGTGCAGCATAATCCTTGAAATCATCCTTTAATGCTTCTCCAAAACACACAGCTTTCCCAGCTATAACGTGCATTAATGGACCACCTTGTATTCCTGGGAATACTGCTTTATCAATAGCTTTGGCATATTTTTCTTTGCAAAGTATTGTTCCACCGCGAGGTCCCCTTAATGTCTTATGAGTTGTGGTTGTAACAAAATCTGCATAAGGCACTGGTGATGGATGAAGACCAGCGGCTACAAGTCCTGCAATATGAGCCATATCAACCATTAGATAGGCTCCAACTTCAGCACTGATTTCAGCTAATTTTTTAAAGTCAATTGTTCTTGCATACGCACTGGCACCTGCAACTATCATCTTTGGTTTAGATTCAATTGCTTTTTTTCTAAGCTCTTCGTAATCAATTGTTTCAGTTTCTTTGTTTACTCCATAGCTTACAGCATTGTAAATTTTACCTGAAAAGTTTACTGGACTTCCATGAGTTAAGTGACCACCATGAGTTAAATCCATACCTAATATTGTGTCTCCAGGTTCAAGCATGGCATAATATACTGCCATGTTAGCCTGTGCTCCTGAGTGAGGTTGAACATTAGCATGTTCTGCACCAAACAATTTTTTAACTCTATCACGTGCAAGATCTTCAACCTGGTCTACTACGTAGCATCCGCCGTAGTATCTTTTACCAGGATAACCTTCTGCATATTTATTTGTAAGATATGATCCCATTGCTTCCATAACTGCTTTACTGGTAAAGTTTTCTGAAGCAATAAGCTCAATATTATTCTCTTGTCTTTCATGTTCCTTTTTAATTATTTCATACACTTTTTCGTCTGATTGTTTTAAATTCTCAAAATCCATTTCTACACCCTCTTGTCCTTAATGTTAATAATTTAGTAATCTGATTACATAAAGCAGTATTGAGTATCTAATTTATAGAAGTAATATTTATAAATTAACGATTATTACATATATTCTATAATAGAGCATTAATTTAAAAATTTCAACTAAAAACGTCAACTAAAAACAAAATTTGTCCTTTTTATATTGTTTTTATTTTGCCCTAATGCAAAATATCCTTAACTTTTAACTCTTAACTTTTAACTCTTAACTCTTGTACCCTTATCACTAGAAATATAATATTTGTGCTATAATAAGTACTGTTATGAAATGAAAATACGGAGGGAGGAACTCTAATTGATGGATACCAATAGGGTGCTTAATACAGCTACTAAAGCTGGAAAAATCATGCTTGAAAATGGTGGTGAAACATATAGAGTAGAAGAGACAATGATTAGAATATCTTTAGCTCTAGGTGTTAAATCCATTGATGTCTATGCAACACCTACAGTCATAATTTTAAGTGCTAAAGACCAGAATAATAGAAATCATTCCACCTTACAAAGAACATACGGTATATCTTTTAATTTGGACAAAATTTCACAAGTCAACCATCTATCTAGAAGCATTGAAATGAAACACCTAAGCATTGATGATTTTGAAAAAGAAATTGATATTATTGAACATAAAAAAGGTTATTCTGATACATTAACCACTTTTGCATCAGCAATGGCTGCCGGATTTTTTACATTACTTTTTAATGGAAATATAGAGGATTTTTTTTGTGCTTTATTTATTGGTGCGATTATAAAGACCACTACTATATTCTTGTCAAAATTCAGTGTTTATGGTTTTTTTATAAATTTAGTTGGCGGCATGGAGGCTGCAGCTATTGCTCTTTTTCTATATAAGCTAAATCTATGTGCCCATTACGATAAAGTCATAATTGGCTCTATAATGCTTTTGGTTCCAGGACTCTCCATTACCAATGCAATCCGTGACACCATTAATGGTGATTTGGTTTCCAGCGTTACTCGTACCATGGAAGCCATTTTTACAGCTGTGGCAATTGCGGTTGGTACTGGTATGATGTTTAAAATTTGGTTTGGGCTATGGGGGGGTATGAACTTATGATTTTGGCTACTTTTTATTCTTTTCTTGCTTCTTTAGGTTTTGCATTTATTTTTAATATACGTGGCAAAAACATATTCATTGCCTCAATAGGCGGAAGTTTATCCTGGCTAATTTACTTGATGATTCAAAATGCTCATGGTTCAATTACAGTTTCACTTTTTGTTGCGGCTTTTATTGTTTCCATTTATTCTGAAGCTATGGCTAGAGTATTTAAGTCTCCTGTTACCACTTATACCATATGTGGCATAATACCTTTAGTTCCTGGTAGTGGTATGTACTCTACCATGTATGAAACAATAAGTGGAAATGTGTCAAAGGCAACTTTAGCTGGACTTCAAACCCTCACAGGCGCAGGCGCTATTGCTATTGCCATGGTTATGGTATCTTCACTTTGCAGACTAATACTTTATAAAAAAAAGAAGACCCACTGAAATGCTCATTTACTTTATGAGCATTGACAGTAGGGCTATTAAATTCATCTAAATTTTATCATCTTCATACTTATCAGTAATACAATCTTTTGTGTGGATTTTCTCTATTTTCCAATTACAATCATGGCAGGATAAAAAAAATAATAGCCTACCATGCCGTCTTTTGGGTTTAAATGATAACCCGCCTCAGCAGGTGGGTGCCGCCTTTCTGCTTCTTGTTCTTAAAAACATAAGCTTCATTTCACAGAAAGAGTTAGGTTCCCTAAAAAAAATTGTTGGGTCAACATAAATCCAATGCTCGAACATAGTAGGTTATTTATTTGTCTTTACCTAATTATACTACAATGTAAACCTTTTTAAAATAGAAATATCAAGATTTTTTATTTCTTCTCCACCAAATCAATGCCCAGTTCCTTAAGTTGTTTATCATCTACAACATTTGGTGCTTCTGTCATTACGCATACTGCATTTTGATTTTTAGGGGAATGCAATAACATCCTTAATATTTTCTGTACCTGCAAGGAACATTATCATTCTATCAAAACCATAAGCAAGACCTCCATGTGGTGGTGGACCATATTTAAAGGCTTCCAGTAAGAATCCAAATCTCTCCCAAGCACTTTCTCGAGTAAATCCTAATACTTTAAACATTCGCTCTTGAAGGGTAGTATCGTGAATTCTTATACTTCCTCCACCTAATTCTTCACCATTAAGAACTATATCATAAGCTTTTGCCCTAACTCTGCCAGGATCACTCTCTAAATACTGCAAATCCTCATCCATTGGCATTGTAAATGGATGATGCTCTGCTTGATATCTTTTTTCCTCTTCGTTGAAGGATAAAAGAGGGAATTCTGTAATCCATACAAATCTAAATTCATGATTATCCTTTAGAATTTCTTGTTCTTTAGCTAGGTGTAATCTAAGTTCACCTAATGATTGGAATACAACACTATTTTTATCTGCAACTATTAGTATTAAATCGCCTGTTTTAGCATTCATTGTTTCTTTAATGTTATTTATGTTATCTTCACTAAGAAATTTTAATATTGATGATTTTATTTCTTCATCCTTAAAGGCTATCCACGCAAGCCCCTTTGCTCTAAATGTTTTAACAAATTCACCAAGTTTATCAATTTGTTTTCTTCCCATAGTAGCACAGCCTTCAACTTTTATAGCCCTTACACTTCCGCCATTTATAAGCGCATCATTGAATACTTTAAATTCTGTATTCTTTAATACATCACTTAAATCTTGTATTTCCATACCAAATCTCAAATCTGGTTTATCACTGCCATATTTCTCCATGGCAATTCTATGGGGCATCCTCTCTATTGGAGTTTTAACATCAACACCTGCAATTTCTTTAAACACTTTTTTTATGAGCTTTTCATTAATATCTATTACATCATCCTCTTCTACAAAGGATAATTCCATATCCACTTGAGTGAATTCGGGTTGTCTGTTTGCTCTTAAGTCTTCGTCTCTAAAGCATTTTACGATTTGATAGTATTTATCATAGCCTGAAACCATAAGTAACTGCTTAAACAGCTGTGGTGACTGTGGCAATGCATAAAACTTTCCCTTATAGTTTCTACTTGGAACTAGATAGTCTCTTGCACCTTCAGGGGTACTCTTTGTGAGCATTGGAGTTTCAATTTCAATGAATCCATTATCATCTAAAAAATTTCTTATAACTTTAGCCGTTTTATGTCTCATTTTAAATATATTTTGAACATCTGGTCTTCTAAGATCCAAGTATCTATATTTTAGTCTCACATTTTCAGACGCATCAAGATTTTCCTTTATGTATATTGGTGGTGTTTCACTTTCAGAAAATATCCTTATGTCTTCGCCCTTTAACTCCACCATACCAGTTGGTATATTTTTATTAGGTGCTTGCCTCATCACTATTTCACCAGTTATAGCTATACAATATTCAGACTTAACAAGATCCGCCTTAAGAAAAGCCGCCTTGTTTATTTCATCTCCAAATACAACTTGAAGTATTCCTGTTCTATCTCTTAAATCAACAAAAATGAGTCCACCAAGATTTCTCTTTCTTTGAACCCATCCCATTGCAGTAACTGTATCTGATGCATTACTTTCTCTTAGCTCCCCACACATTACTGTTCTCTTGAGCCCTTTTAATGTTTCTGCCATATTTTTTCCTCCTAAATATGTTTAACTTTCTTTGTAATTGTATACCCATATATATTTTTCTGCAATCTTTCTACGTAAGGCTCTGAAAGAAAATATCAAGCCAGTATGCTAGTATATTTCACTTGTTATTTTCTTAATTGTACCTTATCCCCATAAAGCTCATCCAAAAAATTTATTTTTTTCTCAACTTTTTCTTCAATTTTTTTTATATATTCTCTAACATCTTTATGGTTTGGAAATCGTTCCAATCTGTTTTCCTTTAAGAATATAATTTTTGATACTGCATTTGCACCAAGTGCTATAATTGTCTGCCTTTCTTCTATCATTTCAATATTATAAATGCACTCCTGAGTTACTTTTGAGTAACCTACATTTTCCAAATTGCCATTACCCACTGTATTTTTTTGTCTATACATATAATATGGCTTTAGTCTAAGATCATCTGCAAGCTTACAAGTAGCCTCATGCATTGCATTTAATTCATCTATAGGCGCTATCTTCATATGAATATTGTTGATTATATTTTGATGAAGCTTAGATCCTCTTTTTAAGGACAATCCATGAACTGTAAGGTTATCAGGTGCAAGCTTTAGAACTTCACTACAAGTGTGTTTAACCTCACTTAGACCCTCTCCAGGAAGACCTACAATTAAATCCACATTAATATTGTTAAATCCCATTTTTCTAGCAAGATTAAATTTGTCTATAACATCTTTGGAATTATGACCTCTTCCAATAAGTTTTAAAGTACTATCATTCATAGTCTGAGGATTTATACTAATCCTTTGGACTCCATACCTTTTAAGTGTATACAGTTTTGGAACTGTTATACTGTCAGGCCTTCCACACTCCACAGTAAATTCTTTAACGTTATTTCCTTTTACAAAACTATTATAAATTATATTCATAGTTTTTTCGAACTGCTCATCATTTATGGAAGTTGGCGTTCCACCTCCAAAATAGACACATTCTATATTAAGTTTCTTATCTCTAACATATCGAGAAATAGCCTCTATTTCGTAATTTAAAGCTAACAAATAATCCTCTACAATATCTTTGCAGTTATCTATTGTATCTGATATAAAACTACAATACAAACATCTAGTAGGACAAAATGGCATTCCTATATAAATACTTATATTATCTGTCCTGGTGTTTATAATACTGGCCTCAGCTTTAGCAACCTCAGTACAAAGCCTAACTTTATCATCTCTTGTAAGACTGTGATATTTGAAATGTTCCACTATTTCTTCATCAGTTTTACCCTCATTTATTAGCTTAATAGCTATTTTGGTTGGTCTTATTCCAACCAAAGTACCCCAGGGAATCTTTAATCCCGTTTTATTGCTAATATACTGGTACAGAGCTTTTTTTATATTTTCTTTTGTAGTCAATTGTACGTCAGAATCACAATTTTTTTCTATATTCTTATCTATTATCGTCAAATTGTTCTTTGTCACAAAAATATTGTAATCATAATTTCCATCACTTATGAATTCTATTTCATGGAAAAAAAGCTTAAAAATATTATATATATCATATTTATATTTTTCGTCATTTATTTTAATTTTAATCATATTTCACCACTTACTTTAAGAATGGGTTACAGTTTTTTTCAAAGCCTATGCTGGTTCTGGGTCCGTGCCCTGTATATACCAAAATCTCATCTGGTAAAACCATGAGTTTTGTATTAATACTATTAATCAAAGTATCGTAATTTCCACCTTCAAAATCTGTTCTTCCAATAGATCTATAAAACAAAGTATCCCCTGTAAATACTGCCTTGTCCGTTAAATAGCAGACTCCACCTGGCGTATGTCCTGGGGTTTCTAAACATTTTATTGTAATTTCACCAAATTTAAGTGTATCTCCATCTGAAATAAATTTATCACCATTTTCATGTGGCTTTCCATAAATAGGTACATTTTTGTTTATCATATCAGAATCTTTTTCATTTATATACACATTACAATTAAATTCCTTTTTCAGTTCGGCCACTCCCCCTGTGTGATCAGCATGACCATGTGTTAGTAAAATCATCTTTACATCAGCGTCTATTGCTTTTATTTCATCTAAAATTAAATCTGCATCCCCACCTGGATCTATTACTGCAGTCTCTTTTGTATTTTCATCGAATATGATGTAACAATTGGCATCATAAATGCCAGCTGGTATTATTTTAACTTGCATTATTTTCCCTCCATTTAATTAAGCATAAAATGCATTTATCAAACTTGCATTTTATTCATTAGTACATGTCTAAAATTTCAGATGCATTTTTTGCTTCTTCTCACAGTGTTGCCTTAATAAAATTAGCTTTTTGTTCTAAAAACTTCTATGACACCAATTAACTTTCTAATATTCTTCATTAAAACATCCAGATGACTTATATCAACTATTTTAATTTGAAAAGTTAAATATGCTATATTATCTTTTAACGTTTTTGCATTCATTGATTGGACATTAGTATCAGTTAAATTTATCACTTCCAAAATATCCGTCAATAACTGCTTTCTGTCCTCTGCCTTTATCTTAATTTCAGCTATATAAGCATCATTCTTTGCATCTCCCCATGACGCTTCTACTATTCTACTTTCATCCTCTTTTATCAAATTATTTACGTTTTGGCAATCCATCCTATGCAATGACACTCCTCTACCCTTTGTAATATATCCTATTATTTCATCGCCTGGAACAGGATTGCAACATTTTGCAAATCTGACAAGTATGTTTTTTTCTCCCTTAATCATAACTCCAGGTCCTGATGTTTTGCTTTTCTTTTCTTTTCTCGCTTCTTTATTTATCTGTTCTTTAATGTCCTTTAATGCGTTCTCATCGCTATTATTTATGCCTTTACTAGTCTCAAAGCTTTCTCTTAACTTTGAAACTACTATTGATGCAGAATTAGTGCCAATAGCTACAGCCACAAAAAGATCTTCAATGTAATTCATGTTATACTTTTTAAGTAATTGCTCCAGTGCTTTTCCCTTTGCAATTGAAGCGAAATTATAACCTTGTTTTTTGACTCTTTTTCAACTACCTCTTTACCCTTATTTATATTTTCTTCTCTTCTAACCTTTTTAAACCAAGATCTTATTTTGCTCTTTGCTTGATTACTTTTAACAGTATTTAGCCACTCCATATTAGGACCTTTAGCAACTCCTGAAGTCAAAATTTCAACAATTTCTCCAGTTTTGAGTTTATAGTCCAAAGGCACTATTTTCCCATTAACTTTCCCACCAATACATCGATTACCAATATCCGTATGAATTTTATATGCAAAATCTACAGGAGTTGAACAATTGGGTAAGTTTATTACTGTTCCCTTTGGCGTAAACACAAATACTTCGTCTGCAAAAAGGTCTATTTTAAAGTTTTCCATGAATTCCGCCGGATTATTTGTTTCCTTCTGCCACTCCAGCATTTCCCTTACCCAAGTAAGTTTTGTATCAGAATCTACTCCTCCTATATCTTCCCCATGGATCTTTTGATTTTCAGTAATTCCCTCTTTATATTTCCAATGAGCTGCAATTCCATATTCTGCCGTTCTATGCATTTCTAAGGTTCTAATCTGTATTTCAAAGGATTTTCCTTGAGGTCCTATAACTGTTGAATGAAGTGATTGATACATATTTGGTTTTGGCATGGCGATATAATCCTTAAACCTTCCAGGAATCGGTTTATACATGGTGTGAACAATTCCAAGCGCCGTATAGCACTCCCTAATATCACTTACCAAGATTCTTATTGCCGTCAAATCAAATATTTGATCTAGAGTTTTATTTTGTGTCACCATTTTTCTATATATACTGTAAAAATGTTTTGGTCTCCCGTCTATTTCTGCAATAACACCTGACTCTTCTAAGCTTTCACGTAGTTCCTCTACAATGCCTTTTATATATTCTTCTCTTTCAACTCTCTTTTCTGCTATTTCATCTACAAGTTCATAATATTCATTTGGATTTAAATATCTAAAAGCTAGATCCTCTAATTCCCATTTTATTTTTGACATACCTAACCTGTGAGCAAGTGGCGCATAAATATCTAAAGTTTCCTTTGCCTTTTCTTTTTGATTTTGAATGGGCATATATCTAAGAGTTCTCAGGTTATGTAACCTATCTGCCAATTTTATAAGTATTACTCTTATATCCTTTGCCATAGCCAGCAGCATCTTCCTCACGTTATCTGCCTGCTGTTCCTCTTTAGTTAAAAACTCTATTTTCCCAAGTTTCGTTACACCTTCAACAAGATCTGCTATTTCAGGACTAAATATAGTAGAAATATCTTCGTAACTATATTCCGTATCTTCAATCACATCATGAAGTAGCCCTGAAACAATAGTTGCCGTATCCATGCCCATTTCTGCAAGTATACATGCAACTTCTATTGGGTGGATTATATATGGCTCACCAGACTCTCTCTTTTGATCTTTATGTGCTTCAGAAGCTAAATTATATGCCTTTAAAATTAAATCTATATCAACATTATTACAGTGCTCATCTATGTTTTTCATCAATTTGTCAAGCATTAAGTTTTCTCTCCCTAAAATCAAAGGCTGGTTTGACAACCAGCCAGCTTATTTTTACTATAATTATATATTATTAGACTTAATTTTGCAATTTTATTTTAGCCACAACTACATAAGACCATAAAGACCATGAAAATCAGAATTCATATTTTACTAAAGAATTTATTTTATAGTTTTTTAACTTTTCTCTACCTTTTAAACCAGTTAATTCAATTATAAAATCCATTGATACCACAACTCCACCAAGTGCTTCAACAAGTGTTGCTACACTTTGTATGGTTCCTCCTGTTGCTAGAAGATCATCAACAATTACCACCTTTTGTCCTGGCTTAATTGAGTCTTTGTGTATTTCCAGAATATCAGTTCCATATTCAAGTTCATACTCTACACTTATAGTCTCACTAGGAAGCTTTCCTTTTTTTCTAACTGGTACGAATCCGGCCCCAAGTGCGTAGGCCAGTGGAGTTCCAAATATGAAACCTCTAGCTTCTGGTCCAACAACAACATCTATATTTTTATCTTTCAATGTCTTAACTAAAGTATCTATAGTATATTTGAACGCATCTTTATCTTGAATCAATGTTGTAATATCCTTAAAACTTATACCAACCTTTGGAAAATCCTCAATAACTCTGATTTTATTTTTAATATTCATTTTTACTCCCCCTAATAATCACAAAGCCGAACGTTTTTAACCATTATTTGATTTTTGTACATAATTAATTATATGAAATAGTTACAACATTATCAATGCTATTATTAAAAAGCATATAATTAATCTATCCCATGACTACCATCCGTAACATTCTCTTTAGAGTATAACGGCTTCTTGTAAATAGATAACGATTTCTAAGTTTCAGATACCTTAAGACATTCCTTCTTCAAATATTTAGCTATTTGTATCGCTCTATTGCTATCTCTAGTAGTAAACAATTCCACAGCGATTCTAGCATTGTCCATATTTTTAATAGAACCTTTTATTGGAATAATTGAAGATGTTAGTTTAGTAGCTTCAGTTATATTAACTTTCGTAATTTTATTTATTTTGAGTAATGCCTGTATTCCATAATTATTAGTAGACATTATTCTAGCAATTCCTGTATCTATAAATGATTTATTCTCACCAGCCATAGTTTCAGAAGACGCTATAGTACCTATCATGGCTAAATCGACGTATTTGTAAACTCTCTTCATTTTATAATACATTGAAATTGCCTCACATAGTTTAAAAACTGTTCCAACTGCCGATAAATATTTAAAAGGATATCTACATTCTTTGTTTTTTGCATTGATAACTAATGCTTCAATTTTGTAATCAATCTCCCTATGATTATCAGTTACAATAACCGTAATTCCCATGTTTTTAGCAAGCTTTATTTCCTGGGCAGAGTTGCTACCACAGCCTACTGTTATCATAACATCTACTCCTAAATATTTAATGTAATCATTTAAGGCAACTTTACCTATACCAAATTTATTTTCCATTTCATCTGGAATAAAATATTCCACATCTGCATTTAAATATTTTAAAAGCAACAAAAGAATAGAAATGCCACATATACTGTCAACATCTCCATATCCGTATACAACTATTTTTTCTCTATTATTAACTGCCTGTATTATTCTAATAATTGCATCTTTCATTCCTTTCATTAAAAAAGGATTATGTAGTTTGTATTCTTTAAAATAATCAGTATTTCCTTGAATTATTCCCATATCTCTGGTTCCTCCAAATTTGTAGAAAACACAATTTATTATATAGTATAATTGTGGATAATTCAAATGTTTTTTCAATATCTCCATATAATATGGTGAAACTTCTGCAAAATAAAAAGAACTGAAGCTTTTAAGATCTTCAATTCTTTTTATTTTTTAATTCGCTAAAGAAGCTCTCTTTTTATCGCTTCTTTTCTTTAACAAAACCCAAATTGGACTTGCAATAAAGATTGATGAATAACATCCTGAAGCTATACCAACCAATATTGGTAAAGTAAAGTCTCTAATGCTTGGTAAAGGTACAAAAATATGTACACAAGCTATTGTAACCATAGTAGTAGTAACAGTACAAAGTGATCTAACTACTGTTTGTGATATACTTGTATCCGTCATTTCAACAAGTTCCTTATCACGCATTTTCTTTTGATTTTCTCTTATTCTATCAAATATTACTATTGTATCGGATATAGAGTAACCAATTATAGTTAATATTGCAGCTATAAAAGGAGTGTTCACCTCTAAATTCAAAATTGAATACACACTTAATGTAACGAGTACATCATGGAAAAGTGCTATAACTGCAGCTATTCCAAATTTAAATTCAAATCTCCATGCGATAAAGCCAAGCATCAATATAATAGAAACTGTTAGTGCTTCTATAGCCTTTTGAATTAGCTCACTACCAATTGTTGCACCAATTGTCTCTCTACTTAGTAGGTCTGAATCCTTTAGTTTGTATTTTGTCTCAACGTCCTTAAACAATTTTGTTGCATTTGCATCAGAAATTTTATCAATTTCAACACTTATATCAAGTTCTTTATTTCCTACCTTCGTAGTATCATAGGTATTGGATTTAATGTATTTCTGAATTAAAGGATCAACATCATTCTTATTGAAATCCTTCTCCATATTTATTTTTACAACTGTACCGCCTCTAAAATCTATTCCAAAATTAAGACCTTTATGATAAATCATAGAACTCATTCCTATAATTATAATAATTGATGAAATTATAAACCAAATTTTAGTTTTTTCAACTACTCTTAGCATTATGCGTCTACCCCCTTTTCACCCCAAAATGTTCTGGTTTACTTATCATTCCCATATTTATAGCCCAGATTAACAAGTGTTTTGTTACAACTAACGCTGTAAATAAACTTACAAGCACACCAATTACAAGTGTCAACGCAAAACCTTTAACTTCACCTGTTCCTAAAAAGTAAAGCACTACACCAGCAATGATTGTGTTTGTATTAGAATCTACTATTGAGGATAATGCATTTCTGAAACCTGAATTTGTTGCTGTTTTTATGGATTTTCCGCTCCTCAGTTCCTCTTTTATTCTTGCAAAAGCAAGTACGTTGGCATCAACTGCCATACCAACCATAAGTAAAAATGCTGCTATGCTTGCAAGGGAAAGAGTAACTCCGAGATTTGAAAATACAAGTAAAACTAATACTATGTATGATACAAGAGCAATATCTGCCATGATTCCAGCGCCTCTAAACCATATAAACATAAGCACTAAAACTATTGATATTCCTATTAAACCAGCTTTAACACTTAGTGGAAGAGCATCAGCTCCAAGTGTAGCGCTTATCTGCTGAACTTGTATTGCTTTAAGTGTTACAGGAAGTGCTCCTGCATTGATAATATCTGCATTCTGTTTAGCTTCTGCTATTGTTGATTCTGATATTTGGGCGTTACCATCCGCTATAACAGAATCAACTGTTGGATCGATAAGTTGATCAGAATCCATGTATATAGCTATCTTTTGACCTAAAAATTTTGTTGTAGCATCTGCAAATTTTTTTGTACCAGCGTCAGTCATAGTAAGATTAACAACTGGTTTATTGGTCTGATCATAACCTACTGCTGCACTCTTAACATCGTCACCAGTTAAAATAACTTTTTTATCTGGTCCTGTAAATGTGAGTTTTCCTGTCTTTCCTATGGTATTTAAAACTTCCTCCTCAGTAAAATTTCCAGGAACTTCAACTCTTATTTCGTCCTTTCCTTGTTGTACTACATTAGTTTCGCTTACACCCATTTTGTTAACTCTTAAATTTAAAAGTTGAACAGTTCTATTCATTGTGTCACTTGATACATTTTTCTGTGTTACCTGTTCAATAACAGAAACACCACCCTGAAGATCAAGTCCTTTGTTAATGGATTCACCAAATGAATTAATCCTGTACGAACCGCCATCGAAGTTTAACCCAAAAGCCCCAATATAGGCTACTGCAGCTATTACTATAACGCTTAGTACAAAACAAATTGTACTTTTTTTCTTCATTTTTATCCCCCTTTGTAGAAATACCTTTTGCATACAATTTACATTATAATTTTATTTTGGTTATTAGTCAATATTAGGTAAATATCTTAATATTATTCCATGATCTTTGCCTTTAATGCTATTGCACATTCAATTCGTTTTTTCTGCATCTTACATCCAAGTTCATAAGGAGTGTGAAAATCCTTATTGGAGCTAGGATTAAAATTATAGTTGTTGGCTTGACAACCACCGCTACAATAAAATCTTGCCCAACATGCTTTGCATTTTGGCTTATTGTATATATTTGCTTCTTTAAGTTCTTTAGCTATATCTTCTTTTAAATCATCACTACTAAATATATTCCCCATCTTAAAATCTGTGTTACCAACAAATTGATGACATGGATATATATCTCCATTTGGAGTAATTGCCACATATTCATTTCCAGCTCCGCAGCCAGATATTCTCTTGTAAACACAAGGACCACCTTGAAGATCTATATTAAAGTGATAAAATTTAAACTCACTTCCATCTGCATCTCTATGTCTCTTAATCATCTCATCATATAGTTTATCATATTGCTGAAATATTACTGGAAGATCTTCTTCTCTTAAAGAAAGTGGATCACTTTCAGGTAAAACAACAGGCTCAATTGAAATTTCCTTAAATCCTTCATTAGCCAAATGTATTATATCCTCAAAAAAATCTGTATTTTCCCTTGTAAAAGTTCCTCTGGCATAATATTGTTTAGTTTTATCTCTCATGGCTACCATTTTTTTAATTTTAGGCATTATTGTATCATAAGATCCACTACCATCTGCTCTCACTCTTACCTTATCATTTACTTCTTTTCTTCCATCTATGCTTAAAACTATATTTCCTACATTTTCATCTGCATATTTCATTATTTCATCAGTTAATAATGTAGCGTTGGTAGTCATAGTAAATCTTATATCTTTATTATATATTTTTTCCTGTACCTTAGCATATTCAACTATTTCTTTTACAACATCAAAGGCTAAAAGAGGTTCCCCACCAAATAAGTCTACTTCAATATTTTTTCTTGGTCCTGAACGTTTTATGACAAAATCTATAGATTTTTTACCAACTTCCGCAGTCATAATCATTCTTTTACCATGGTATTCTCCTTCTTCTGCAAAACAGTATTTACACTTTAAATTGCAGTCATGAGCTATATTTAAGCAGAGAGCTTTTATATAAGATTTCTCATCTACTGATTTTGCCGCTATATCTTCATATAAATCCTCTGAGTACAATATTCCATCATCAACAAGCTCTCTTAATTCATCATAGCCTTCAGAAATATCTTGTTTTGAATATTTTTCACTAAGTCTAGAGGTAACTTCTTCTTTTGAACCAAGTCTCTCTTCATCTAAAATATCATATACTAATTCATCTATAGCGTGTACACTCCCAGAGTTTACATCTATAACATAATAATCATCACTCTGTATAAATTTGTGTATTAATGACAATTTTTTTTCCTCCCTAAATAAATTTAGGCACAATCAAGAAAATAAAAAGTCAAGGATTCTGAGGATATTTTGCGGTAGGCGAAGAGCCATTACCTGCGCATATTGATATATGTAATGGTTATGGCGATGAAGCATACCACAAAATAGACCAGAATACTGACTTGTTATTTTTTTGATGATGCCTTAAAGCAGTAACATCTGTTACTGCCTAAATAAGTTAATTTTCACAAGCTAAATTTGCAACTGTGCATGAAGTTTTACATGCTGATTGGCATGAATTTGCACATTCTTTACATCCAGGCTTTTTTAAACTTTCTTTTATATTAGCTTTATTAACAGTTTTTATATGTTTCATGAAAATCCCTCCATTCAATCCTTTATGCTTAATTATAGCATAAAAATCCCTATTTACGCAAGAAACTCAGTATACTAAAATCCATAAGTATTTCTACTAATTAAGTTTAAGATTCTTTATTTATCCATATTAATACCAAGCATTCCTGCTAGTGTACCAGCGAAGGCGCATATTATTAGCCTTGCTAAATCTTTTAAGGTTAGCATAGCATCTCTACTCTGTGAAACAAGTGCCACTAAATAAAATATAGCAAAATATATAAGTGCAACCATAAGTCCATTTAGCCAGCCTTTTCTTCCAGCTTTTTGTGATGCATAAATAGAACCATAAACCACACTAAGTAATGTTGCTACAAGTATAAGAAGTGAAGTGATGCTTTCATCAATTTGCACAAAATGAACAACTACTGAATATATTAATAATATAGCTAGCGTCATAAAGAAACCCCGAAGCACCCCTTCAAAAATACCTATATATATTTTTTTATTGCTATTTTCCATAAAAACACCCCCATCTAATATTATCTATGTTGATGGGAGGCATTTTATTCCAATTATTCTACTTTAACATTAGTAATGCCACTTATAGCTTTTTTCAAGATTTTAATTCTAGCTTTATCTGGACCTGATTGTATAATTACAAAATCATCTTGAATGTTAGTAACTTTACCAACTATTCCTCCACTTGTAACTACATCGTCATTAACCTTTAAAGTATTCATCATTTCTGAAAATTTCTTTTTTCTCTTTTTCTCTGGTAAAATAATCATTAAAAACATGAAACCAAAAATTATAACTACATAGATAATTGTAACAACTGCTGAACTCATAAAAATCCTCCTTTCTATGCTTTCTCTCCCCATTGATCTAGTTGCTGACTTTTAAACTCCTCAAAATAATCGCCATCAATTGCATCTCTAATATCAGCCATAAGCTTATTATAAAAATACAGATTGTGAAGTACGCAAAGCCTTAAAGCAAGCATTTCCTTTGCTTTAAACAAGTGTCTTATATAAGCTCTTGTATAATTCTTGCAAGTAGGGCACTGGCAACCTTCATCAAGAGGGGATGCATCTAATTCAAATTTTGCATTTAACAAATTTATTTTACCATGCTTTGTAAATACATGTCCATGCCTTCCGTTTCTAGCAGGCAAAACACAATCGAAAAAATCCACACCTCTAGATACGGCTTCTAAAATATTACTTGGATAACCAACTCCCATAAGGTAAATGGGTTTTTCTTCTGGGAGATGCGGAACTACGGCATCAATAATTTTATACATTTCCTCATGACTTTCTCCAACAGCAAGGCCACCTATAGCGTAGCCATCCAAATTGAGTTGCGATATTTTTTTGGCATGCTCTATTCTTATATCCTCATAGGTTCCACCTTGATTTATGCCAAAAAGCATCTGTTGTTTATTTATCGTATTGGGAAGCGAATTAAGTCTATCTATTTCAACTTTACACCGCCAAAGCCACCTTGTTGTTCTATTAACTGAATCTTCTACATAATCGCGAGTTGCCGGGTTTTCAACACATTCATCAAAAGCCATAGCTATAGTTGATCCCAAGTTACTTTGAATTTGCATACTCTCCTCTGGTCCCATAAAGATTTTTCTTCCATCTATATGTGAATTGAAGTATACACCTTCTTCTTTTATCTTTCTGATCTTTGCAAGTGAAAACACCTGAAAGCCACCTGAATCTGTAAGAATCGGTCTATCCCAATTCATAAATTTATGTAATCCACCTAATTCTCTAACAACCTTATCTCCTGGCCTTAAACTAAGATGATACGTATTAGATAATTCAACCTGACAACCTATTTCCTTTAAATCCATAGACGAAACTGCTCCCTTTATGGCAGCAAGAGTACCTACATTCATAAAAACCGGCGTCTGTATAACCCCATGAGTTGTAGTGAATTCTCCGCGTCGTGCTTTTCCCGATTTTTTAAGTAATTTATACATTAGAACTCACCTTTCTGCGCATCATCGTATGAACATAGCGTCTCCAAAACTGAAGAATCTATATCTTTCTTTAACTGCTATTTCATATGCATTCATAACTTTTTCTCTGTCTGACAGCGCACTTACAAGCATTATTAAAGTTGACTCTGGAAGATGAAAATTTGTTATAAGAGCATCAACCACTCGATACTTATATCCAGGATATATAAATATATCTGTCCAACCTGTTTTCTCACTAACTTTTCCATGTTCATCAGCTATAGTTTCAAGGGTTCTTGTAGATGTGGTTCCAACAGAAACAACCCTCCCACCTTTTTCTTTTGTTCCATTTATTATGTCTGCTACTTCTTTATTCATTACATAGAATTCAAATGCATATGATGTTCTTCTATATTTTCAACCTTTACAGGTCTAAAAGTACCGAGTCCAACATGTAAAGTCAAAAACACAGTCTTTACTCCCTTTGCCCTTATTTGCTCAAGAAGTTCATTTGTAAAATGTAATCCCGCAGTAGGTGCCGCAGAAGAACCATCATGCTTTGAATATACAGTCTGATATTGTTCCTTATCCACTAGTTTTTCTGTTATATAAGGTGGAAGTGGCATTTCTCCTAGTCTATCAAGTATTTCTTCAAAAATACCCTCATACTCAAACCTCACTATTCTGTTTCCTTCTTCTTTAATTTCAGTAACCTCTGCTTTTAGAAATCCCTCACCGAATTCAAATCTAGCACCAACCTTTGCTTTTTTACCTGGTTTAACAAGGGTTTCCCAATGGTCCTTGTCTATTCTCTTTAAAAGAAGGAATTCCATCTTACCGCCACTACCCTCTTTTGTTCCAATTAATCTTGCCGGAATTACTCTTGTATCATTCATAACCAAGCAATCACCTGGATTTAAATAATCTATAATATCTTTAAATACTTTATGTTCAACCTTTCCGTTGCTTTTATCTAAAAGCATCAGTCTGCACTCGTCTCTTTTTTCTGCCGGATGTTGAGCAATTAATTCTTTAGGCAGATCAAAATCAAAATCCTTAAGTTGCAAAATTTCACCCTCTTTAGTTTTCTTTCAAATAATAAATATAGTCCATATTATATTCATTGTCAATCACTATCTTTTTCTACTTCTTTAATATTCTCTGTACTCTTAATTATGTAAAGAGGTCTGTTTTTAGATTCCTCATAGATTCTTGCCACATATTCTCCAACAATCCCTAATGATATTAGCTGTAAACCTCCAAAGAAAGCAATTATATCTATTATAGATGCCCATCCAATTGTTGTCTGATGGATAAATAATTTTGATACTATACTATAAATAAATACTATTATAGCAATACAAATGCTTACTATACCAAGATAGCTAACAATCTTCAGTGGTTTAGTTGAAAAAGATACAATTCCATCCGTTGCAAACTTTATCATTTTCTTTAGTGGGTATTTTGTTTCACCAGCAAACCTTTCATCTCTCTCATATTCTATAAATGTTTGATTGAAACCAATCCAACTCATCATACCTCTGATAAATCTATTTCTTTCAGGCATTGTTTTGAAAACTTCAGCAACTTGTCTATCTATTAGTCTAAAATCACCAGTATCCTTTGGTATGTCTATATCTGACATATGGTTTAAAAACTTATAAAAATACTTCGCCGTTAAAATTTTGAAAAAACTTTCACCGTTTCTTTTTTTTCTTTTTCCGTATACAACTTTATAGCCTTTTTTCCAAAGCCTCACCATTTCTATTATAAGTGATGGAGGATCCTGTAAATCAGCATCTATTATAACAATAGCATCACCTTTAGAACTAAAAATACCTGCTGTTACCGCAGTTTGATGTCCAAAATTCCTAGAAAAGTTTATTACTTTAACCCTTTTATCATTCTTAGACAGTTTAAGTAATATATCCTCAGTTTTATCTGTACTTCCATCATTCACAAAAATAAGTTCATAATCGAATTCATTTCCCTCTAGTGTTTTTTTAAGCTGATCATAGCATTCCTGTGCAACTAGTTCTTCAAAATACATAGGAACTACAACAGAAATTATAGTATTTTTAACTTCCATATACTACTTTGCTCCTTTTTAATTCACTTCACTTAATTCTCTTCTTTTATCATAGATACCTGAGAATATGATCCATCTTTATTCATTGTTATTTTTAAATGTTTATATGCCTTTTCTGTTGCTATTCTTCCTCTTGGAGTTCTCACTATAAAGCCCTTTTGCAAAAGATATGGTTCATAGACGTCCTCTAAGGTATCAAGTTCTTCACCAATGAAATAAGCAAGAGTTTCAAGTCCTACAGGACCACCTTTGAAATTATCAACTATTGCCTCTAAAATTTTATTATCAATTCTGTCAAAACCTTCTTTGTCAACCTCTAAAAGCTCTAATGCACTTTCAGTGGAATCAAATTCTATTCTACCATTTCCTTTAACCTCTGAATAATCTCTAACCCTTTTTAAAAGTCTGTTTGCAATTCTTGGAGTTCCTCTAGATCTCCTTGCTATCTCAAAAGCTGCGTCATCATCAATGCCTATATTAAGTATAGCTGCAGACCTTATTACTATTTCTTTAAGCTCTGAATCATTATAAAATTCCATTGGACACATTACGCCAAATCTATCTCTAAGTGGAGAAGTTAAAAGACCTATTCGCGTTGTAGCTCCTATTAATGTAAACCTTGGTAAATCTAATCTTATGGATTTTGAAGCCGCTCCTTTACCAATTATTATGTCCAGTGCATAATCCTCCATAGCAGGGTACAATATTTCCTCAACATTTCTATTAAGTCTGTGTATTTCATCGATAAAAAGCACATCAAATTCAGATAAACCTGTAAGAATAGCCGCCAAATCCCCAGCTCTCTCTATAGCAGGTCCTGAAGTTGTTTTAAGGTTTCCACCCATTTCCTTTGCAATAATGTTAGCAAGAGTGGTTTTACCAAGACCTGGTGGCCCATAAAACAATACATGATCTAAAGCCTCTTTTCTATTTTTAGCAGCTTGAACAAATATAGATAGCTTTTCCTTAACACTATTCTGTCCAATATATTCACTTAGCCTTTGAGGTCTTAAACTGTACTCGTTCTCTCCTGTTTCTCCTTCTTCATTCAAATTTATCGCACTTAATATCCTCTCTTCCATACATCAGACCCTCCTGTATTCATTGTACATAACACTGTTATCACATGACTACCATCCGTAACACTCACATCTTACTCTAAAGAGAAAATGATTGATGAAACTACTAAGTGACTAGCACCAATCAAAGATTGGGCTATCTACTTATCAGACCAAATCGTAGAGTTGTATGACCTGTTTTTTTCAGACACGTTAGTTCATTAAGAATTTCAAGCAAGCTTTTATTATATTTTCCAAACTCATTGACTTGTCACAGGTATTAATTGCTTTTTCAGCTTCTTTTTCAGAATAGCCCAGTGAAATAAGTGCTCCCATTACCTCTGCAACTTTTTTATCACTTTCATATATATACTGTCCTTCCTCACTATCATCAGTTACATTTAGTATTAGTTTATCTGCTTCCAATTTATCCTTTAGCTCCAAAATAATTCTTTGAGCTATCTTTTTCCCAATTCCAGGTGCTTTAGTTATAGTATTCTCATCACCAGTTATAATAGCATATTTTAAATTATTAACCTTAGATATAGATAATAGAGATAGACATGCCTTTGCTCCTACTCCATTTATTATAAGCAGTTTGTTGAACATTTCTCTTTCCTCTTCTGTAAAAAAACCATAGAGACCAATAAAATCATCTCTTACAATCTGCACTAGATAAAGTAGTACTTCTTCCCCAGTCTTTGGCATGGCTGCCATTGTGCTTCCAGACACATATACCTTATATCCTATTCCATTGTTTTCTACTGTCACATAATCCTTATTTATACCTATGAATATTCCTTTTATATATGTATACAAACATAACTCACTCCTTAACTAGAACTACTATATACTTTACCATTTAAAATGGATTTATTCAAGTTTACATATAGATCAGAAACTGTCCCAGAATGATTATAAATTCATTTTAAGACAGTTTCTCAGACGGTTATATTTTCTTTATGATGCCTTATGAAGTGAAATCAGATAGACTTTCTCTAGCTTCTTCCAGAGTGTTAAATTCCGCAGTGTTTTTGTTAAAGATTGCTTCATCTTCTCCTTTACGATTAATATTTCCTCCACTTTCTACTAATTTTAGTTCTCCATCATTATTTGCCTGAAAAACTTCATACTTCGTCCCTTTTATTTTTGCTACATATTTCCCGGGCATATACTTTTTTATACATAACATTCCATCCACATTAACTTTTAATTCATATCCTTTTTTCTTCAACTTTTCATATATATCCTTCACTTTTTTTCCTGTAAAGCCTTCAACATCACTGCTTGAATGTTTGGTTGTGTCCTGTACTATCTTATCTTTACCATTCTGGTTATAATGCTTTATGTCAACATACAACACTGGCATATCATTTTTAATTACTGTTTCATCCTTTGAGCTATCTTTTAGAATACTCACCTTGTTTGCATTCACCATTTTTTCATTTGATTTTTCATTATTTCCATAATCCATTTTAAAATAATTTTTATACAACATTGCCACATCATTTTTCAAATTATTTCTATATCCATAGCAAAACGAAAGTATAAATACTAAAACCAAAGAAAAAATCCCTATTAAAATTTTTTTATGTTTATCCATTACAATTCCATTGTAAAAACTCTATATAAATATAACTTTATTATATAAATTTTATAAGATTTTCCACAATAGTTCACCTCCTCTTATTGAGGAAGTATTGACAAAAACATTTTTTTTATACACAAATTATTAATATTTTCTACATTCCAGTAGAACCAAAACCACCCTGACCCCTATCTGATTCAGTTAATTCATTAACTTCTTCTATTTGAACACTTATAGTTGGCTTTATAACCATCTGTGCTATCTTCATCTTTTCTTCAACTAAGAAGGCTTTTTTTCCGTGATTTATTAGTATAATCATAACTTCACCTCTATATCCCTCATCTATAGTTCCAGGGGTATTTAAAACTGTAATTCCGTTTTTTATTGCAAGACCGCTTCTAGGTCTAACCTGAGCTTCTGTATTTAATGGTAATTGTAACTTAATTCCTGTATGAATGAGTTTAATTTCGCCAGGTGCTATTAAAATTTTTTCTACTGAAAACAAATCCATCCCTGCATCCCCTATATGTGCATAAAAAGGTATAGTCGCTTTTTCATTTATTCTTTCTATTAATAATTTCATTTTTTTCACCTCTATTGTTTTTTTCAAACAGATTTCCAGATTATAAAGTATCACAAAATACAATAAAATACAAATAAGCTGCCTCAAAATAATAAGAAATTGCAAAGCAATTTTTTAAGCTCCGAATTGATAGTGGAAATTAATTATTAGTTTTTCGCCAGAAGAATGAAGAAAAACCTCATTAACTCTCAATTTTCAACTCTTAACTTTCTTATTTTTATGGGCAGCCTCTTATACATTTTTAATTTAGGCATCTGAAAAGAAATAACAAGTCAAAGATTCTGAGGATATTTTGCGGTAGGCGAGAAGCCATTACCTGCGCAAGCGTTGGCTATGTAATGGGTATGCAAGGCGTTGCATACCATTAACAGAGTTCTTTGTTTCAGGTGGAGTTTTTAGGCCGTAGGTCATCCATCTGAAACTTAGAAATCGTTATCCAGTGGCTACATCTTCCACTTAATAAAAGCAGGTCACCCAAATCTTTGATTTGGTGTGATAAGTAGATAGCCCAATCTTTGATTGGTGCTAGTCACTTAGTTGTTTCATCAATCGCTTTCTCTTTAGAGTAAGATATAGTCATCGGACGAAATAGATCAGAATACTGACTTGTTATTTCTTTGATGATGCCTTAAGAACCATCTTATTAACATTTTAAGCCAAAACAAAACTGTTCTTCCTTAAAATTTATATTAAATTGCTATTTTTCCCTTTTCTTTTTCTTCTTCCCAAACTGGTTGAGCACCACGCATATATGACATAATTGCAGCTGCTAAAGTGCAAATTAAGGATATTGTAAACGCAGTTCTAAGTCCGTGTATAAATTGATTTATTTCAATACCTTGTGAACCAACTTGAGTTCCAACAAATAAAGCCTGCATAGCAGAAGGTGATATGGTAGACGCTATGATTGCCATAGAAATTGCAATACTAAGTACATTTCCACCATTATTCATCATAGTTCTTACACCGGCTGCGATGCCTCTTTTATCTTCAGGAACATTATTCATTACAGAGCTTGTATTTGGTGTAAAGAATAGACCTGAGCCTGCACCCATTATAGCCATAAATATTGCTAGTTGTACAGTAGAAGTGTTTACTGATATAGTCATCATGCCTAAAAGTCCTACTGCTGATATCAAAAGACCTACAGTGCTTAAAATTCTTGCACCATATTTATCCGATAAATAGCCGCTAATTGGTGAGGCAACCATCATTGCTATGGCAAGAGGAGCTAAAAGTATTCCTGCTGTAAGAGGATCTATACCTTTAATCCCCTGGAAGAAAAATGTAAGCATTAATGTTACAGCTCCTCTTGCTATACCATTAAGAAGCGTACTTGCATAGGCAAATGAAATTATTTTTATCTTAAACAATCTTAAATCTAGCATTGGTTGTTCAGTTTTATTTTCAATATATATGAATAGTATAATTAATACTATTGCAGTTATGAATAAAACTGGAACTATAATATTTGTCCAACTTCCAAAAGCACCTAACGTGAGCGCAACAAGAAGTGATAGCATGCCAAATGAGAAGACAAAAGTTCCAAGAAAATCAAATTTTTGTTTTTCTGGTATTATCATTGTTTCCTTAAGCTGCACTCCAGCCCATATAGTTCCTAAAATTCCTATTGGTACGTTAATGTAGAAAATGCTTCTCCATCCTCCAAATGTAACTAAAAAGCCTCCAAGTATAGGTCCTATAACAGCTGCTACACTTATAATCATTCCATTTATTCCAAGAGCTTTTCCAAGCATCCTTTTAGGAAAAGCATCCGTTACAATTGTTGTACTATTTGCCACAAGTAGTGAACCTCCAATAGATTGTAATATTCTAAAAATCAGAAGTTGGAATCCAGTTTGTGACATTGAGCACAAAACAGAAGCTATAGTAAATATAGCAAATCCACTTACATAAAGCTTTTTTCTTCCTACCATATCAGCTATTCTTCCTATTGAAGGAACCAGAATTGTCATAGCTAACATATATCCCATAAGCACCCAAGTTATTATACTTAGACTCGCATGTAGATCCTTCATAATGTTTGGAAGAGCTATTAGTAATGAAGTACCGTTTAGTACAGCCATTAGCGCGCCAAGTGAAGTGCATGAAAGTGCCACCCACTTATAATTATCTTTTTTTATCAATTTCGTACTTCCTCTCTTTGCTAGGTAAATTATGTCCTTTTCTTTAGACTTAATGCCTAAGTTATTTTGTTATTATTTTATGCGGTTTTCTTTTCTTAGATGTCTTAACATAAACAGAGTTCTTGGAATCAAGTGTGGTTTTGACCCAACCTGATTCTTATTAACAGACTTTTTATCATCTTTGATGCTTAGAAGTCGTTATCCATGGACGTAGTCGCCGTTATCTTCCACTTATGGTTGTAATCATTTTATCTTCCATAAAAACATTCTAAATGTTATAACATATGCTTTATTGCTAAACAAAATCTTTAATATCAAATACAATATTTTATCTGCTCAATAATTTTATTAGAATTCATTGCTAGTATTTTCATATTATATACAATTATATGATTTGATTGTAGTAGAACAAATTTAGAATAGATGGTATACTAATATCTAAAAAAAATGTTACTTTTTTCGCATCTGTTAAGTATAACACTTAATGACCATAATATCGAAAAAGTGTTTCAAATGGCATCAGAATAATACTGTCTTCACCTTTCTTATTACACAAAAATATAAAGGGGCTGTTGCACTAAGAAATTAGTGTAGCAGTTTTTTTATAAAAAAAACAATTCCCTAGCTTAAAAAAGTTAGGAAAAAGGTGTAAAATATATTTATGAAAATGAACAATTTAACACAAATAAATTATACCATTTATGACAGTTTTTATCAATTAAAACTGCCAATAAATACTGAATACATGATTCCTAAAGATGATTCTGTGAGGTTACTAAGTCAGGTTGTAGAGGAGATGGATTTAAGAGAATTATACCAGACTTATTTCCGTATAAGGAAAAATCAGCCAACCCCAAGGCAGATGCTTAAGATTATGTTATATGCGTACATGAATCATTATTATGCTTCACGTAAAATTGAAAGTTCATGTAAGCGAGATATTAATTTCATGTACCTTTTAGAAAGTGCGTCAGCACCAGTTTATTCAACTATAGCTAGATTTCGTAGCCTTCATTTTGCACCAGTTGCCGAAGAACTTTTAACACAAATGACAGACTTTCTGGCAGATAACGGAGAGCTTTCGCTGGAAAATCTGTTCATTGACGGTACAAAGATTGAGGCGGCAGCCAACAAGTACACTTTCGTCTGGAAAAAATCAGTTACTAAAAATCAGAAAAAACTCATGGATAAAATTGCTGCATTTATTTTGCAAGCTGAAAAAGATTTTGGAATTAAAATTTTATATAAAAGTGAAATTAAAATTTATCACCTAAATAAACTTCGTAAAAAACTTAAGAAGATACAGAAAGAGGAATGTATAGTTTTTGTACATGGTTGTGGTAAACGAAAAAGTTTAATTCAAAAAACATCAGAGTAGCTTGATAAATACATTACAAAATTGAAACAGTATAATCAGTACATTCATATCATGGGCAATAGAAATAGCTTTTCAAAAACAGATCATGATGCTACATTTATGCGGATGAAAGAAGATGCAATGAGGAACGGTCAGCTAAAACCTGCCTATAATGTCCAGTTTGGAACGGATGCAGAATATGTCGTTTGTGTTACAGCTGGACCACAATGTACGGATACTACTATGCTAATTCCATTTTTACTCGCCCTACGGGAAAAACAGAACCGGATTTACAAAAGAATTATTGCAGATTCTGGATATGAAAGTGAAGAAAATTATTTGTATTTGGAAAATAATCAACAGCTAGCATTCATCAAGCCTTCAAATTATGAAATCAGTAAAACACGAAAGTATAAGACAGATATTAGTAGGAAGGAAAATATGATTTATAAACCAGCTGAAGATATG
>CAVRYJ010000005.1:0-121871 GCA_963725425.1 uncultured Clostridiaceae bacterium | reverse complement strand
TGTTATGTTAACCACTGATTCAGTTTTCGCGTATTGCTTCTTCTTTCTTCCATTATTCCAATGATTTCTTTTGACGATACAGCTTTTTCATTGCTCCAAATAACTTTCATAATTTCCATCTCAGCTTCGGGAATTTTTTTTAACATCTTAATCATCACCTCTTTAAAGTTATTCTACAAGTGTAAATAACTTTGTCAATACGTTTCAAACATTTATCAAAACATTTTTTATTTTTAAAAATCATATTGACTTTATGTATCACTCTGATATAAAAAATAGGGGGTGAAGTTAAGTTGGCAAAAACAAATAAAACTAAATATGCTCTTTTAGGAGTACTAAGTTTAATGTCAGGTTCAGGATACGATATAAAAAAATTTTGTGATTCTTCCATAAGTTATTTTTGGAATGAAAATTGCGGTCATATATATCCTGTACTACAGAAAATGGAACGAGGAAGAATTGATAACAAAAAGGTAGAGCAAACAGAAGGAAGGCCGTCAAAAATGCTTACTCTTACAGAAAAGGGGAGAAATCAGTTAAACGAATGGCTGCTTATTCCTGCAGAGCCTGAATCCATTAGATCTGAATTATTATTAAAAATATTTTTGGTCTGAAAATGTACCCATTGAAACTATTATCAAAATTTTCAGCATATAAAAAAAGATAGTGAAGAAATTCTTTCTCGGTATTGGTGGTTGAAAATTTAATAAAGACTAAAAATCAAAAATTATCTAAAAAGAGTTTATTATATGGATCACTACTCTAAGTTATGGAAAGCATGGTGCAGAAGCGAAGATAAAGTGGTGTGACGAAACGTTGAAAAATTTAGAAGGGATGAATGGGGGAGAGTAAATGAAAATTTTCAGCTTTAAATGGAAGTCCTAGGGGAGAGAAGGGGAACACTGAAGTTATTTTAAAACCATTTCTTAAAGGCTGTGAACAAGCGGGTGCAGATAGAAACAGTTTATCTTAAAGATAAAAATATAAAACATTGCAGTGGGTGCTTTACCTCTGCTGCGACCAAAACCCCTGGAAAATGTATTCACAAGGTCGATATGGAAGATTTGTATTAAAATGTCAGAAGCAGATATAATTGTATATGCTACTCCATTATATTACTTCACAGTTACAGGTATCATAAAGATTTTATGGATCGTATGCTTCCATTAAATAATGGTGATAATAATTTAAGGCTGGTGAAAATTATTCTTATCCAAGACGAGTTGAAAGAGAAATGCCTGTTAAGACTGTTTTAATTTCAAATTGTATTTCCAGGTAGTACTAATTTTTCAGGTTTGGTGGAGACTTTCAAGGTTATGACAAAAGTTAATACTGGCAGGTACCATTTTATGTGCCCAAGGCGGAATACTTCGAGCTGTTAATACCCAGCAATATGCTAAAGAATTTGTATAATCCATTCTTCTCAGCATTAGAAAATGCAGGAGAAGAAATAGTGAAACATGGATATATAAAACCTAGAGACACAAATTATACTAGATAAAAATGTAATTGATCCTGAAACTATGTAAAAAATGCAAATGGCAGCTGGAATAATGAGATAAGTCAGAAGCTGCTATAAGATTCATACTATTACATTCCGTGTCTATGCAGTGCATACTATACAATGAGTACTCTTTATAGCAATATTTCTACTCCTTTACTTATGGCAATTTCTATTACATTTCCAAAGTGGTATTGGAAAATGGGAAAGGAAAGCTAACTTAGGTCTCATGAAAAACAATAGATAGATTTCACATGAAAGATCCTCAATAATTTTATCTATAAATAGAATTATGTTCCAATAATTTGTACCTTTTTGTTTTAACACCAGTTATAAACCCAGTATATGGTATACAGCTAATTATTTTAATTAAAAGTGGAGATAATAAGGATACTGCAACCCAAGTAATTAAGTGTATTGTTAGATTATAAGTTTTTATATTAAAATGGCAGGCTAAATTATTATAGAAATAATCTATTACTATAAGTTGAGCCAAATAAGCCCCATAAGAATATTTACTAATAAAATTAAGTATATTGTAAATTCTAACCTTATTACACAAACCACATGAGACTATATACATGAATAAAATTGTACAAACACAGTACAATAGCCATAAAATGTTGTCGTATACACCTTTATAGTTAATGACTTGAATAGATGACAAGTATTCATATGTAAATAGAGATAAATATATAGTTACTATTACTGATTTAAATTTTAATGTTATATACTTAAACTTTTCATAATACAAAGATATGTATATCCCAATTATGAAATAACCAATCCAAATCAGAGGGGTTATATTTATAAATTTTTGTTGTAAACTTGAAGGATTTATAAATACAAAATGTATTACACTAGTTGTTATTAAATACTGATATTTTTGTATCTCATAATAAGACCCCATCAATATGATAAACACTGATATTCTTAAAATCTTATTTTGTTTATGTATAATTCTTACAATCCAAAGTATTATAGGAAAATATAAAAATAATCTTAATATCATCCCCATATACCACAAATGATACTCTGAATCTCCAGTTATTATTTGCATAAATATATAAGTGAAATTCTTTTGTTAATTATATAATTGAATTTATTTTTGTTAATTATATATATTAATGACCAAATTATATATGGTATATATATGTATATTAATCTTTTACTATAATATTTTTTTAAATTAAACTTCTTTGAATAAACATAAAAAAGTGCTATTGCACTAACACACAAAAAAATTTGTACAGCTGGTTCTGCCATAGTATAAAAAAATTTGATTATGCAATAATAATTAAAATTACTTTTAGCAATTTTAGCAGTACCTTTACCTAAAGTATGCTGTTCTATTACAAGAATAAAAGCAATGGCTCTTAAAATATCTATTTCCTTTAACCTTTTACCGGACATTGTTTAATCACCTTTCTAATTTTAATTTATGGAGTGTAATTTATATATACATATATTAATACTAGATAAAAATAAAAATCTCCCATAAACAGAGTTATAAGTTTCAGGTGAAGTTTTTTCTCCATCTGAAACTTATAACTCGTTAGTAATGCACCACTTAGTAGACCTTATACTCTGAATAATGGGCCATATAAGTTCCATAAAAATATTTTCTAATTATGTATTCTTTTATCATTAAGAACAATTATATGAGAATATGAATCTATTTACCCTTCTAATGGTATTGAATGTAATTATCGTGCATTTACCTAATGTATCATATTATTGGTTAAATATCAAATTAATGAAAATGATATATAAAATCCCAAATTTGATATTTGTACCTACTAAAAATGCAATTCCCTCAATGCTGAAATAATGTTTACTGTGAACTATATTCTTTTAAGTTCTATTTTGAAATCTTTCTCTTCACCATTCACTTTACTTTCTATTACTAGATATAACTTTGTAATATTATTGAAATATGGGCTTTCAAAAAAAAGATTGTCTTGTACTATGGTCCCTATGTAAGTTGTTGCATCTGTATTTCTGTACTTCTTTCCATCTGCGTCTTCAAGATATGTTTTGTGAATTTTCATATCTGTTGGGATACAAAGTGCAGCATTAGCATTAGTTGCATTGATATTAATACGATTTATTTTAATGATTTTGTTTTCAGCTGTTTCAGTTTTTTTAACATACACAATTTGTTTAGCCGTCTTAAACTTATCAGCAACCTTTATATTAAAAGTCCAATTACCAGTAGTGATTTTAGGAGCCTCATGAAATATTTTTCGAAAGAAAGTCAGATTATTATAGTCAAAAACCAAAGCCTCATTATTGGAAAAGCTGAGAAACTTTATTGTGATATTATTAGGTATTTGTTTTAATAGGTTACTAGTAGCACGAAAATCAAATATTTCCTGCTGGGTTTTTGACTTTTTAAAACTGTCCTTATCCAAATTTTGCCACCATAAGCTCTCATATTGATTTCCATATCCATATTTATCATAATCATTTATATTCATGTGATAAAATCTATGACCTTTATCATCTAAAATTTGAAATGAATTAAAATCTATTTTATCCCAATTTTTATAAGAACTATCGGCTTTTATTGTAAATCCTAAAAGAAGTTCATTTCCACTTATAGCAAATTGATTTATAGTTATTGTAAGTCCTTTATCCGTAACTGATTTTGAAACGTTTTTTTCATTTGTATCAATTTTTTGAACAAATCCATTTTTAACCGCATTGTCTATGCCTTTATCTTTAAAATGGCTGAAGAAATCTTTTACTGCACC
The DNA here is from genome assembly GCA_963725425.1 of uncultured Clostridiaceae bacterium. Lineage (GTDB taxonomy): Bacteria > Bacillota > Clostridia > Clostridiales > Clostridiaceae > Clostridium_I. The sequence continues at coordinate 117,614 of CAVRYJ010000005.1, read as the reverse complement.
AGATGGATTATTTATATAATCAGCAAATGCAGGTGATGTAACACTTAAAAATAGAACTAAAGCTAAGCAAGCCACTAAACTTCCTGAAATTTTAATAAAATTATTCCTATGTCTGTTCTTACCTCTTTTTATAGCTTTATCTATAACTAAATCAACTTCTTCGGGAACTTCTATATCATGAAAATTATTATTATAATCCATTTTCTACACCTCCAACTCAATTCTTAACTTTTTTAAAGCTTTATATATGTAAGTTTTAACAGTACCAATGGGGTAATTCATAATGTCTGCAATTTGGGGAACAGTTAAATCATGAAAGTATCTAAGAATTATTATAATTTTAAATTTACCATCTAAATTATCAATTGCATTGTATAAATCCAATTTGTCCTCAGTACTCCTAGTAATTTCAGCATCTTCAGTTACACCTAAATTATTATTTGAAAAAATAATTCTTTTTCTCTTTTTCAAATGATTTATACACTTGTTTATTAGAATACGCATAAGCCAAGTGTTAAAATATTGAGCTTCTTTTAATTTTTTTATAGATATGTACGCTTTATAAACAGTATCATCTAGTATTTCTAGTGAATCGTGCTTATTTTTGGTATAAGTGTAAGCCGTTTTATCCGATGACTACCATCCGTAAGACTCCCATCTTCTACTAAGTGGGAGTTAACGGCTGACACGTCCCTGGATAACGATTTCTAAGTTTCATATGGAGAAAAAAACTCCACCTGAAACTAAGAACTCTGTTTATAAAGAACATCCTTATTCATATGTATAAGCTCACAAAATGCCTTTTCATCTCCCATTTTTGCTTCATTTACTAAGTCCTCAACATTCATTAGGCATCTGAAAATAAATAAGAAGTCAAAGATTCTGAGGATATTTTGCGGTAAGCGAGGAGACATTACCTGCGCATATTGATATATGTAATGGTTATGCCGACGAAGCATACCACAAAATAGACCAGAATACTGACTTGTTATTTCTTTGATGATGCCTTAAATAACCTCCATGTAAATTAAAATATTATTAGGCACAATAAAGAAAATAGACCTGGTACACTGGCTTGTTATTTTTTTTATGATGCCTTAGCCGTAATAGATCTTCACCTATTAGACAATCTAATATATTATTTCGTTTTGTTTGTATAAAAAATAAATGTTAACAGCCATGGGTGGTTGTTAATATTTATTCTTATTGGTTAATTGTCACACAGTTGTAATAATTGTAAAGTAAAATGATAGAATATTAAAAAAAAGGGAGATTAGAAAATGAAAAATAAAAGTTTAAGTATTCTTATTGCAGTGGCCTTAGCTACAACAACAATATTACCAGCAGCTAGTGTTTTCGCGGCTACTACACCAGTAGCTGTAACAGCAGCACAGCATCAACATATGGTGTTGAATACGAGGGACAAGTTCAAAATATCGGCTGGACACGAGTTACTACAATTGGAGATCAAACAGATATTTCTACTGCTTAATATAGCCGGAACTGTTAAAAAAGGTTTAAGAGTTGAAGCTTTAAAGGTTACTGGTACTAATTTGCCAGCAGGAGCAACCATTACATATCAAGGACAAGTACAGAATATCGGATGGCAAGCACCTGTTACTACAACTGGAGATACAGCTATTGATTCTGCAGCATTATCAGGTACTGTTAAAAGGCTTAGGGTTGAGGCATTTAAAATAACTTTAAGTGGTTTACCAGGATATGCAGTAGCATATCAAGTACAAGTACAAAATAAAGGTTGGATGACACCTGTACAAACTGAAAATGGAACAGATATAACAACTGCCGCAGTGGCTGGTACTCAAAAGCAAGGTCTTAGAATGGAAGCTTTAAGAATAGAACTCGTAAAAACTACAACAGAAAAAACTTCAGAAATAGCTGCAATAAATGCAGTGCAAGTAGCAGAAACTTCAGGGTTGGCTACAGATATAGCATCAGCTACAACAGCTGTTACAGCTGTCCAAGATACTGTTGAGAATGCAGCATTAACTACTAGAATAGCAGCTATACAAGTAGCCGCAACTTCTGCAGATTTATCAGCGGCAAATACAGCAATTACTACAAGTGGAACTGCACTAGCTTCTTATACAGCAGCAGGTGGATTAAATACAGATGCTGTTTATACTGCCGTATCTACAGCTAGCACCACATTACAAGCAGATATAGGAGTAGCTGCCCCAGATGAGGCTACTGTTGATACAGATACAGCAGCATTAACAGCTGCAACTACTAACTTAACAACTGCTACCACTACATTAACAGGATCTGCTACCCTTAATGCTTCAATTGTTGCCGCTAATACAGCTATTAGTAATGTAGCAGGAGCACAAGCTTCTTATACAGCAGCAGGTGGATTAAACACAGATGCTGTTTATACTGCTGTATCTACAGCTAGTACCACATTGCAAGCTGATATAGCTTTAGCTTCACCAAATGCTGCTACTATTAATGCAGATACAGCAACATTAACAGCTGCTACTACTGCATTAACAACCGCAACTAGTGCATTTTAGGTCCTATTTACTAATGCAGTAATATTCAGTAAAAAATAGAAAGAGACAATCGTCATAGGTGGCGATTCTCTCTTTCTACTTTTTTTAATCTTCAGTTGTGACTTTTGATAAATTTTTCAATAAACATTGGTGGTTGATAATTACTTTAAATCAAAAATCTTACCAATATCGTCTAGTGAAAATCTTGTTCCATCATCAGCATTTAATCTTTCCTTTAATACACATTGTATATCTAAATCTTCTAATAATTTTAATGCATTACACATATTTTCATACTGATCAATATCTAACAATACTAAATCAGGTTTATTATTTTTGAAAATAATAGTTCTATTAAGCTCCTTTGTTTTTTTACGACAGAGAGCAAAGTTTTTTGTAATATCCGTTGTAGATATAATCTCATTCTTATCCATAGTTAACATATAGACACCTCCAAATATAATATCATTATTTATATAATAACATAATACTAATAATTATTCAATTTTTTTATTGAATAATAGTTCAAATAATTATACATATAATTATTTGAACTTTCGTCAATTTTATAGTATACTAAGAAAAGTGGTAATATTACATAGTTTTATCTCCACTGTTTTATAAATCACTGAGAAAGGAGAATGCTTGTGTCTATATTTTGTAAAATTGAACTAACTAACTTAGCAAAGGACGATTTATCAAAACTTTCTAGAGAAATGCAACAGGAATGTTTTGATATGTTAAAAAAATTACAGGACAACTTACACTTGGGATTACATTTAGGAAACAATGGCATCAGAAATTTGTCCAATTGCTATAAATTGTATTTTCACAATGCTGAATACAGAATTATATATGTAAAAGAAAATGATACTATATCCATACATGAAATTTCAACTCAAAACAAGGATATAGCAAAAGTAATAGGCATAGGTCCACGTATTAATTACGAGATTTACGATACCGTTGCTAAACGTCTAAATAAATTCATAAAAAATGAGGAAAATTAAGCTTACATATGCCCATTAGTAATGTAGCTACAAATTAAAAGCATTCGGATGGTGTTAAGATTCCATTTCCAAGGTTGTATTGGAAATGGATAAAATGAAGCGGATAAATAGAGTTCGCCCTATTTATCCGCTTCCTCAGTCCCAACTCATCTATTTTATTCAGCACTACTTTTAATTTTGTATGATCTGTCGCTAAAAGCCGCAAATACAATTCCAAATAGTAAAATGATACTAAATATTTTAAAAGTCTTACTAAAACTGGTATAAGTATAGGGTTTTGATTCATCCTTCATTTTAGCTAGTATATTTTTTATTTCATCTTTTGCTTTTGAGGTAATATTTAATTTAGTTTTCTCTTTTTTGTTCATAGTATCAATAAGCTGTTCAACTTTTATTCCATTCTTATCTTGTGAAATAATAGACCTTAGATTTTCCTTTAAGTCACTGCTCAATGCTTTACTTGAATTAACTATTACAATAATATTTTCTTTGTTTTTTAAAGTTTCAGTATTGGTATTATTACTTAACAGAGTTGATAGTATAGCAACACCAAGTACCATACCCAATATACGTGCAACATTTGCCACTCCAGAGGCTATACCTATTTTTCCCTTTGGTGCATTTTTTATTGCTGATGCCATTAAAGGAGATATGGACATTCCTATACCAGCTCCAGAAATTATCAGAATCCAAATTACATCTAAACGTGATGACTCAGCATTAAGACCACCATATAACAATACTGACAATGATGTTAGAAGCATTCCTAATATTGCAAAAGGGCGAGCCCCAACTTTATGCGAAATAGGTCCAGCTATGAGGGAAAAAACCATCATAGTAATTGGCATGGCAATTATAGTTAATCCTGCATCTAGTGTTGACATTCCCATCATGCGTGTTAAGAAAAAGGAAACCAAGAAGGAACTTGCCATCATTCCAGCAGTAATAAATACCATAGTTGCAGAAGCACCAGTAAAACACTTAACTCGTAAAAGTTGCAATGATAACATTGGTTCCTTTGTTTTTGATTCAACAATTATAAATAAGATCAGTGAAATAACTGATATTGAAAATAATGTTAAAGTATATATTGAACTCCATCCCTTATCAGGAGCTTGAACTAACCCCAGTGTTAAAGTTAACATTGAGATAGAAATTGTTATGATTCCTAAAAAATCTATCTTTTTACTTGAAGATTTATCATAAGATTCTTTTAGGAGTATTGCAGATAGTATAAAAGAAATAATCCCAAAAGGTACGTTTACGAAGAAAATTGCTTGCCAATTAAAATCATTTGTTAATATACCACCTAAAGCTGGTCCAACAGCTGAGGCACAACCTCCTACAGCTCCCCATATACCAATGATTGCACCGAATTTTTTTACCGAGAAAAGTTCAACTGATAATGGAATAGTTAAGGGCATTATTATACCAGCTGCCAATCCTTGTAATACTCTTATGAAAATGAGCATTTCTAGTGAAGTTGAAAACCCTGCTAAACAAGATGTCAGTGTAAATGAAATCAGTCCGAATAGGAATAATTTTTGCGACCAAACTGATCTCCAAGCCTAGATGCAGTAAGAATTGTTATTGCAAAAGCTATATTAAAACCATTTGTAACCCATGTGATATCTTGAACGTTCTTATTAAAATAATATGCCATTCTTGGCAAAGAAATATTAACAATTGTAGTATCAAGTAATGTCATAAAAAAACCAATTATTATATCTATAACCATTCCTTTCGTTTTACTCACTGCACAAAAGTCTTTCAATCTATCAAAAATGTTTTAGTAGCTAAAACATTTTGCTGTTAAAATGCCCCATTAATTCTGGGGCCAATTGTTTATTAACATTTCGAGGAATGTATTTACAATTTCTATTTTATCGTCTTCAAGACTCTCAATATATTGGTTTAAATTTTTATATGACTCATTATGATACTTATCATGGCCCGAATTAGCTATTTCACCATTATCCGTAAGACGATAGTATACATCTTTTTTATTATTAATTGCGTTATATTGATCAACAAGACCTTTCTTTTTAAGTTTACTAATTACCTGTGTTAAAGCACCATTTGTTATTCCCAATATACTTGATAGTTCACTGGCATTAATATTTTCATGACTTTTTATAGCTTCAATGGTATGAATCTCAGAATGATATAATATATGTCCGGTTCCATAGTCTCGAGGCATTTTGTTTGATTGATTGATTTTATTCATCAATCTAATTACTTTTTCAAATATTTCAACATGTTTTTTCATAAGCACCACCCTGAAATTATTTTATAGCTGCTAAAACATTTTGTCAAGTATTATTTAGTAGCTAAAACATAATTCATTTGACAGTGGGGAAATCGATCAGTCTACTAGTTTACATTTCATTAGTTGTCATAATATTTATTATGTTAACTAACTTCCATAATTAAAGTATCTGTTTTTTGACAAACCCACTCTAATATATAAAATGAACAAATATTTCATATATATCAAGTACACTTATTACTATCATAAGTATACTTGATATATTGATAAGTATACTTGACATAACTATTCAAATAAAATATAATAAAGATACAATAATAAGGGGTTGTTTATGATGAAAAAAGAAGAGATATTAGCGATTAGTAAACGAGAAGGTCTAGATGAACGCGTAGAAATAATTGAGACAGATTCCTCCAGTTATGGTCTGATTACTGTGCTTGCATTGGTTTTATTTTTTAGTGTTTGGAAGTTGATACATGGAGTTAAATGTTATGAACTAGGCTCGATTTTTACTGGATATTTAGCATCTACAAGTTTTTATAAATTTAAGAAGCTCCAATCAAATAAATTCCTTATAGGAGGAATTCTTGCTACATTAGGTGCAATTGCTGCTGCTATAGCTTTCATTTTAGGTGCTTAATGCAATGAAAAATTAATTAATATAAAAAAAATCGGGAGGTAGTTATTGTGAAAAAAGAAGATATTCTATCAAAAGCTAAATATGGTGGATTAGACGAAAGAGAAGTAAATATATTTCTGCATTCATTTGGTATAGGTGGCATTGTTGTATGTATTTTGGCTGTAGTATTTAGCATATGGAAAGCCATTCATGGAGAACAATTTTTCGAATTTAGTGCAATGGTTTTTGGATATTTATCTGCTACTGACTTTTATAAGTATAAAAATATAAACGATAAACGATATTTAATAACCAGCATTTTTTCTGGTATTTTAACAATTGCATTAGTTGTTATGTTTTTTGTTAGGGGTTGATGCTATGAAAAATGAATTAGTGCTCAAAAACCGCTTAAAAGTTGCTCGTGCTGAAAAAGAGTTGTCTCAAGGTGATCTAGCAGAACTTATTGGTGTATCGCGTCAAACAATTAGTTCTATTGAAACAGGCCAATTTTGTCCCACAGCAAAGTTAGCATTGATACTTTGCGTGGCATTAGATAAGAAATTTGAAGAATTGTTTTATTTTGATTAGGATTAAATGTAGTACGTAGTGTACATACTACATACTACTATTAAATATTGGTATGTAGTGTTAATATCAAGTGTCAATACCACGTGATAGTATCAAATATTCATACTATTATTTAATATCAAGGGCTATTAACAAGAACTAAATGCATCTAAAAAGCTTTATAAAATTTTACGTACTAGCCTAAAGTTTATACTCATAATCTCATTCTTTATCATATGGATTCTTACGTTTCCCAATACACCAGCCAGTATAAACAGCTCCTATCATCATAAATATAATTGAAACTATGCACATAGGGATAGCAATCACATCCCTAATTTTCATAAAATGATTCAGTAATTTATATACTCCATAAATCAATAATCCTATGGGCAGACAGAATCTCACTATTCTTTTCATCATTTTGCCACCTCACATTTTATTATTATAGTACTTAAATGCTATCATATAAGTTAATAAGAACGTGCAGATGACAAAGAAAAGGACTCCAACTAGTATTGGATAAAATAGACCGCCAATTAACGCAATTGCATATAAAGCCACCAAAAGTACACATGTTGTCACACCAAGTGCTTTATTGCGGATTTCTTGAATTCTTTCATCTGTATTATTCAAGCGACTTGCTTTCAACTTTTCATCATTGTTAAGCAAAAGTCTATTTTTAATCCATAAAATTATACCTACTGCAAAAGACCCACACCAATCCCTGAATATACGCCTAGCATCATATCGTTAATTTGTACTTTGAAATGAAATTTCCCCAAAAACCAAGTGCTGCTGTAATAATTCCAATAATAATAACAGGCACCGTAAACTTCATACGAGTTTTTAACACTTTTTTATATTCTTCGTTAGTTTTAGCTGTAGTTCCACATAAAATGCCTTTCATAAATTCTCATCCTCCTGATCAAAAATAAATAAATCCTCAATGGGTACTTCAAAGAACTGTGCAATTTTGTGCGCCAATATTAAGGAAGCATTATATCTCCCATTTTCCAAGGATATTATGGTTTGCCTTGTGACGTTGACTGCATCTGCAAGCTCACTTTGAGTTATCTTTCTTGTTTTTCGTAAATCATGTATTCTTGTCTGCAACTTATCACTACCTTTTAATTAGTATAGTGTGCTTTACATTTAAAGTATAGTACGCTTTACATTAAATGTCAAGCATGCTATACATAACCCCAGTATTGTGACCAATAATGCCTTTCTTTTAAGTTTATTTGTTTACACTTTATTAGTTGTCCTAATATTTATTAAGTAATATATAAAGTGTTACTTTATTATAGTTTGCATCACTTTGTACGATAATAGAAATATAGGAAATTTAGTATTTCGAAAGAGGGTCAATAAATGAAAACACCTAAGCAACAAGGATTTAATTTCAACTTAGTTAATAAAATTAATTTCTTAGCTTTTACAATAATAATATTAATTTCTATAATATCCGCATTTTATATAGGTGGTATTCAAGGAGGACTTTCCACTTTTTACGATGGCTTACCTGTAGAAATAATTGCATTCTTAATATATAAAATAAAGTTCAATGAATCAGCAAAAGCTCTATGCTTCGGAGGTTTGATTCTGATTTCAACTTTAGCTATTACTTATTTTAATGAAAAATTGGATATATCAACTTATACAATTTTTATTATTAGTTTTATTGTTGTAGCTCTATATTTTAAAGAAAAACTTATACTGATTCAAGGTTTAATGGTAAATATTACTTGGATTGCCATGTATGCGATTGCTCCAGAAAAGCTTTTAGGTAGTAATTGGAGTCTTCTAATCTTTATAAGTAATCTAATTATTGTAGACGGTATTGTAACACTTTTGTTTTTTATGACCAAATGGGGTAATGATCTGGTGAATTCTGTAAAACAAAATCAAGCACAAACTAGTGAATTGTTAAATAATTTACAAAGCTCTATGGACTTAGTTTCACATAGTTCTAATACATTGGATGAAAACATAAATATATTTAAAAATAGCCTGGATGGTATTGAACATAAAAATAATTACATTACAAGTTCTATTCATGAAATAGCTAGTAGTACAGAGGAATCGGCAAAGAGTATTAATGTAATTGCTGGAGACATGCAAAATGCCTTATCTTATATGGAGGAAACTCAAAGTTTTTCAAAGAAAATTTCCGAAATCAGCTTGGTGATGAAGGAAAAGGTAGCTGAAGGCACTGCTGAAATTACTGATATGAGCAGTAAGATGTCCACTGTAAGCCAAGCTGTAGGGATTGCTTTGTCTACTGTTATAAAGCTTCAGGAAAACATAGGTGAAATAAATACATTCTTAGGAAATATAACTGAAATTTCTGTGCAAACAAATCTTTTATCTTTGAATGCTGCCATAGAAGCTGCTAGAGCTGGTCAAGAAGGTAGGGGTTTTGCCGTGGTAGCAGAAGAGATAAAAAAGCTTGCAAACAAAAGCACTACTATTGTTGGTGATATTAACAGAATTATTGATGTGATAAATGTTAACACTAATGATGCTGTTAGTACGGTTCAACAAGGTAATTTAGCTGTTACTGAGGGAAATCAAATTGTTAATGGTGTTTCTGAAAAATTCAACATAATTCATGATTCTTTCAAAAAACAAATGATTATTTGGATAAGCAAAATCATAGAATAGACACAACTACAGGGCTATTTAAAAATATTCAAGCTCAGGTAGATACTATTTCTGCAATATCAGAGGAGCATGTTGCCTCAACTGAAGAAATCCTCTCAAGCACTGAAGAACAAACTCAAGATATTTTAATAATGGTGGATTCAATAAAAAATATTTCTGAACTAAGTAAAAGTCAGGCAGAGATTTGCAATGTGAAAAAAATATAACTTTTATCGTTTAATTTGGCAGAGGTATTTAACTTAATCTTTGGTGGCATGGATATAAACCTAATACCTCCGCATAAACTAACAAGTTTTGATTCTTTGTAAGCTTCGGTTATATAGTCTTTAGTTTGTTGTGTGTAAAAATCATCTCTTTTACATCTACAAATGATGAGATACATTTTATCATTGATATAACAAAGAATCCGCCATCCCTACAATAGTAACATTATAGTTTGATTCTTTAAGATTCATTATATATGGCGTTACTAATTTGCCCTCATACTGTATAATTTTTACTAATGGTCTTAAAGAGTAACCGGAATAATTCTCAACCACTATTCCTATTAATCTATTGCTTAAGGTTACACAAGTGCCTACTGGGTAACAGGCTATACTATCAGAAAAAGTTTTCACTAAATGTTGGTCAAACATACTACCACCACCACCCATAATGTACTCTACAGCTTCAGATGGTAAAACACCTTTTCTATAGGGTCTATCAGATACAAGCGCATCATATACATCAGCAATTGATATTATACGCCCAAATAATGATATTTTTTCCCCTTTTATATTTAATGGATAGCCTGTACCATCATACCTTTCATGATGTTGATATATACCCATGGAAACTTTAGTATGGATATCTAAATGTTTTTTTACATATCTATATCCGTTTTCAGAATGTAATTTTATTGTTTCAAACTCTTCATAATTTAATTTTGAAGGCTTATCTAATATTTCATTAGGTGTATATATTTTACCTATATCATGTAATAACGAAGCAATACCTAATAAATATAAGTCCTTTTTTCTTAATTTAAGAGCTGTACCTAATACCATTGATATTACACAAACATTTACAGAATGATAGAATGTGTACTCACTTGATACTTTTAGATCCATCATATCAACTATGATATTCTTAGTACATAATATTTCATCAACAATATTTTCCATTAAACCTTGAATAATTTTAAGTGATGATTTTATTTCGTTTTCTTTTATACTTGGTTTCATTAAATTTTTTATTGACTTTATTGTTCTCATCTTTAACGCATCACTAATAATTTCTTTTACAGTAATATCTTCCGATAGTTTATCATTAATATAGATTCCACAATAACCTAACCGAATAAGTATTTCTATATATGATAAATTAATATGTGTTCCCTTTGTTAAAAGAATTTCTCCATTATCACCATATAATGTTTTCCCTAGAATCATACTTTCTTTTATGTATTCAATTGGTATATATCTCATTTAATTCCTCCCTGAATATCCACTTATTAATAATCCTAACGCTGATAAACCTAATAGTGTAGTAAGACGTATTAATATTATTTATCTGATGATTCTTACGCCACATGAGATTCATATACTATATTTTCGATATTTTCGAAGTGAAATTTAGTCATATATTACTTCAAATTTAATTGTTTTTTCAATTAACCTTATTTTTTAACTATTGACTCTAACGTAACGTAATAGCGTATTGTAAAATTATACTATTAGGAAAAGAGGTAAAAAAATGAAAATTACAGCAATTAGATCAGATGAAATCTATAACAAAATGATTTCAGCAAAGCCTTACCAGCGTGATGATATATACCGCTATGAACTTATGAAACCATTTGAATTTAAGTGGTCATGTGTGGGCATTCCAATTAAGCCAGATCATCCAGGTGGTTACGATGTTATTATGGCTGTGGATACTACCTAATTAAGCATTATCTTAAAAAGACTGGCAAAACCATATTTGAAGCTACCATTACACCAACTGACGATATTTTAAGGGAAACAGAGGATTTTTGGAATTGATGATTAATGAAGTCGCAAAATTAACGGGAGTTACTGTACGCACACTGCATTATTATGATGAAATAGGCTTACTTAAACCCAGCCAAATTACTGAAGCAAGTTATCGGTTATATGATGAAAATACCCTCGATGTACTGTAGTTCATACTTGTTCATTGAATTTATCCTCTAGTCGTTTTCGTGCGTCAATTATTGATACAGTTGGTTCACCATTTATTCTGGACTGTTCTGCTATCATTATTTTGCACCTCATTTTTAATAATTCTTCCCTTTTCTCAAATGCCTCTATGCTCATAACAACAAGGTCACCTTCCCCATTCTTAGTTATATATATAGGTTCTTCCTTTTCATGAGCAAGTGAAGAAATCACTCCATAATTGTTTCTTAATGTAGTTGAAGACTTGATAATCATAATATCACCCCGTATTAATTATTATGATAGAATTATACTATAATTCTGATATGGTATCAATATGTCGAAAAACCGATTTTAACAATCACAATATATATTGGACTAAATAAGTTTTATATACAATATATTATGGATCTAACTAGTAAGAATTGGGTGATTGGCACAACCTGATATGGCTGGTTAACGGCTCTGCAAATTTACATATATTATGTTTCAATAATACAACAATTTACCGAATTTAAAAATTTTCGTATTTAAAATTCTGTTAAATATTGTGTTGACAAAAGTGTTCAGGTACTATACACTAATCATATGATGAATTTAAATTTTGATAATAAATTAAAAATTAGCTACACACTTTTGAGGTTAGCTACAAAGTTTTCAGAAATTGATAAACAAACTAGTTATTATGGTACAGATAAGCAGCTTTTTTATGCGGAAATTCACATGATTAAAGCTATAAAGGAAAATGAAGGCATTCATGTTACTGGTATAGCAGAAAAATTGGGAGTGACCAAAGGAGCAGTTTCCCAAATAACCATGAAACTTCAAAAAAGGGAATGATCATCAAGGAAATTGATCCTACTAACTTGTCAAAACTCGTATTACGACTAACACCCAAAGGAGAAATTGCGTATGTACACCATGGGATGATCCATGAGGAGTTTGATAATATTGTTAACCAGGTTTTAAAGGATGCATCTAGAGGATCAAAAAGTATTCTTAAAGAAATTTTTGAACTCTATTGAAGAAAAAATAGATACTTTTGATATAAGAGAAAAATGATAAACAGAACTTTAAAATGATATATCTTATATATTGCTGAAGAGCAATATTTTTTTATCAAAGCGTATAGCACCTGTACACTTTATAAAGATTGAATTGATATAAATATTAAACAGAAAGGATTGGAAATTAATGAATATAAAAAATGAAAGCTTGGAGATTATGAAAAATGAAAAGGTTCCTAAAGCACTTATAATGCTTGGTTTACCAACTATAATTGGTATGCTAGTGACTGCTTTTTATAATGTGATTGATGCCTATTTTGTTGGGGGATTGGGAACAAGTGAGATGGGTGCAGTATCCATCGCATTTCCACTTACTCAAGTAATTATCGGGCTAGGAATGGCTTTTGGAAGTGGAGCTGCATCATATATATCCCGTCTTTTGGGAAGTGGAGACAAAGAACAAGCAAATAGGACCGCCACTACAGCATTATATTCTAGTTTAATAGTTGGAGCAGTGGTAATTATTATTTCTTTATGTTTTCTAGATAACATTCTAACTGCTTTTGGTGCAACTAAAAGCATATTGCCCTATGCAAGGATTTATGCAAGAATCTACATTTCTGGATCTATAATTAATGTATTCACAGTTACTATGAATAATTTGATTACAGCTGAAGGAGCAACAAAATTTACTGCGGCTGCAATGTTAATTGGATCAATAATAAATATTATTTTAAATCCAATTTTTATTTATGGATTTGGATTTGAAATAGCAGGATCTGCAATAGCTACAGTGTGTTCACTAATTATTACAATGATCTTTTATATATATTACATTTTAGGGAAAAAAGGTTGCATAAGATTTTCGTTGCATTACTTTTCTTTTGATAAAAAAATCTATTGGGAGATTTTTAAGGTTGGAATTCCAATTCTAGTATATCAACTTTTAACAAGTGCTGCTATAGGACTTACTAATAGTGCAGCAAGTACTTATGGTGATTCTGCTGTTGCAGCTATGGGCGCAGTAACTCGAATAATGGCAATTGGTATGTATGTTGTATTTGGATATACACATGGTTTTCAACCATTTGCTGGATACAATTATGGAGCAAAGCAATATGACAGACTAGAGGAGTCTGTAAAATTATCATTAAAGTGGTCAACAATATTTTGCATTTGCACATCCATTACAATATTTATATTTGCACCATCTATAATTTCAGCTTTCGGCCATGATACAAATATGATTATGATTGGAAGTAAGGCATTAAGAGCACAGTCTGTGATGTTCATACCTTTTGGATTTCAAATGGTTTATTGTAGCTTATTTTTAGCACTTGGGAAAGGAAAGGAAGGTAGCATTTTAACCTTAAGTAGACAGGGAATCTTTTTTATTCCATCAGTACTTATTCTTCCTAGAATTATAAAATTAGACGGAATTATATTTTCACAACCAACTGCGGACTTATTAGCAACACTTCTAACTGTCATTATGGCTATGAAAATCCATGAAAAAATAAAACTATTATCAGAACAAAAACAGCAGTAGTGTAAATTAATTTCAGTACATAACACTGGTGCTCCCACTTAATAATAAGAAAAAAGCAATATATGATTATTTCGCAGTATGTTTATTCCTATTAAACAACTAACGATGTATAATAAATACAATAATATGTGCTAAAATTAATGAAACTAAGAAAAATTTCTATGTGATTCATAAGGAGACTTTTATGTGTAGTTCTTTAGAAAATAAAGTTGCAGTTATTACAGGTTCAGGAAGAGGAATAGGTAAAGCCATAGCGATATCCTATGCTACTAATGGTGCAAAAGTATGCTGTTTATCAAGAAGTCACAATGAAATCCATGATACAGCAGATCTTATAAATAAGAACAATGTGAATGCAATAGCATTAACTTGTGACGTTAGTAATTATAATGAATTACATGAAGTTTTTGAAAAAATCTATAAAACTTATGGCGGAATAGATATAGTTGTTATAAATGCAGGTGTTGATTATAAAAGTTCAACTGTTGAAGAGTCAAATATTAAAAATTGGAAAACAATAATGGATGTAAATTTGACAGGAGCTTATTATACAGCTAAAGTAGCAATTCCATATATGAAGAAACAGGGGGGCGGTAAGATAATTACAATTGGCTCAGGATTAGGGCATAAAGGGAGAGCAGATAACTCTGCATATTGCTGTTCTAAAGCAGGGTTATGGATGCTAACAAGAGTATTAGCACAGGAGTTACATGAATTCAATATTAGTGTTAATGAACTAATTCCCGGCCCTGTTATTACAACTATGGGTAGTAGCAGCATGAAAGATAGCAATTCAGCATTTTCAGTTAACAGTGAATGGATTAAGAAACCAGAAGATGTTACAAATCTCGCATTATTTATGGCAACTCAACCATTAGTTGGTCCTACAGGTCAGAGTTTTAGTTTGATGCGACGGGACTTATAGTTTAGAGTCTAATACCACTAATCATCATGAAAAATGGCCATTAAGTTTTTAAATTTTTCGCAGAATACGGAGAAAAATTATCCTTAACTATCAATTGTCCATTCTCCACTGTTCACCACACTATCTATATTATAGCTTAAATTACATATAATATCTTATTAATTGCACATATGGGATTGCGCTTAAGTTATTCTTGTTATACAATATATATAACAAGAATAAACTAAGAGGGGGTATTTTCATGATTATTCAATCAAAATTAATTTCGCTCATATTATCTATCACCACGTTGATTTTTGGTTTTGCATCCCCAATTAATAATACAACTTATGGCAATACACCCAGTATAAGGAAAGTGCTATTGAGCTAAACACCAGATACAGGAACTATTTATGGAACGCTTACTTTACCAAAGAGTGCTACTACAGTTAAAGTACCTGTAGTCCTAATTATTGCAGGTTCAGGTCCAACTGATAGGAATGGTAATAGTACTGTAGGCGTAAACTGTAATTCCTATAAAATGATTGCATATAAACTTGCTGAAAATGGGATAGCTTCTGTAAGATATGATAAAAGAGGTATAGGTGAAAGTAGTAAAGCTATGAAAAGCGAAGAAGATTTAGTTTTTGATGACTATATTAATGATGCTGTAAATTGGACTAAAATGCTATATAATGATAACCGTTTTTCAAAGGTTGCCATTTTAGGTCATAGTGAGGGATCATTAATCGGTATGGTTGCAGCAGAAAGAACAAAGGTAGATGCATTTATTTCAGTTTCAGGACTTGGATATTCTATGTACGATACTTTAAAAAGGCAGTTATCATCACAGCCTAAAGATGTATATAATGAATGCATTAGTATTATGGATCAATTAAAAAAAGGAAACAGAGTTACTGATGTAAGCACGGACTATTATTCCTTATTCAGACCTAGTGTTCAACCTTACCTTATATCAGAATTTAAATATGACCCTGCAGTAGAAATTAAAAAGCTTAACATTCCAATACTTATTATTCAAGGAACAACAGATTTACAAGTTACTGTGGATGATGCGAAAACGCTAAAAGCTTCAAGCCCTGATGCTACACTAAATATAGTAGATGGAATGAATCATATTGTAAAAGATGCACCTATTGATCCAGAAAAAAATGCAGCCACATATAGCAATCCTAAATTACCATTAACCTCCGTCTTCACAGAAAACCTAATTAACTTCATGAAGAATACATTTAAAAACTGAAGTTAATTTGATTAGAAATATATTGTAAAAGTTCGGAAAATTTACATGTGGCAAAATGGAAAATTTTCATTTTGCCTACATAAGAAAAATAGCGCTTGGAATTAACCAAGTGCCTATATATTTAAGAGGGGTAATCTCTATATTTATATAATAACGTTCATTTGTTACATTGCTGTGAAGTAATTAAATACTTATTGTAAATAGTGACTATGGTGATTAACATTATGTTCGTAATTACTTTATTGAACTGATAAATATGTAGTTGGTATTATTACTCTTGGTTATGCAGATGAAACACCAAAAGCTCGTCCGCTAAAGAAACTTGAAGAAATAATACATTATGAAAATTGGTAAGAGTTAATAATAAATCAAAGTGGTATATCATGGTTTAAGTCAATATTATGCCATTGTATATTATATTAATATTTAGTATTAATATGATATACAAGTACTATATACTAGTATGACGCACTAGTGTATAGTTATGATAAAGATATGACAAAATTATATGATACTATATTACAAATAAAGAATTTTGAAAGGACTAGTGAAAAAATGAAATCATTAAAATTAGTAGTTGTTGGAGTTGGACATGTTGGATCTTATGTGCTTGCTGATGCCATGAAGCTTGGACTTTTCGGTGAAATCGGAGTAATTGATTTGGACAATGGGGTAGCTCATGGTGAAGCATTGGATCAGAGCCATGCCACAGCATTACCTTATATGACTAATATCGATGTGACAAGTGGTGGTTACAATCAATGCGAAGATGCTGATATTATTATATGTGCAGCAGGATCTAGTATTCTAAGAGACCCCGACAATCCCTGAATCCATGCCAGATCGTACGCTCTTAACCACAAGTAGTGCTGGTGTAATTCGTGAGGTTATGACTGGTATTACCAAATACACTAAAAGTGCTATTAAATTTTTATTACTAATCCACTTGATACCATGGTATACATAGCTGAAAATGAATTTGGATATCCAAGTGGAAAAATCTTCGGAACAGGAACCATGCTGGATTCCGCCAGACTTAGAAAGACAGTTGCAAATCTCTATAACATTGATCCAAAGTCCGTAACTGGTTATATGATGGGTGAGCATGGGCTAACCGCATTTCCTGTTCTAAGTAAGTTGAATGTTGCCGGCATAGGCTATAAAGAACTAGCTTCTTATTATCCCGATATAAAGCAGCTCACTGCAGAGGAAATTAGTAAGGAAGTAGTTAAGACCGCTTATGACGTTTTAAATGCCAAGGGGTGGACTAATGCCGGCGTTGCACAAGCTGCAGTCACCATGGCAAAATGCATCGCTTTGGATGAGAAAAGTGTCTACCCTGCATGCTCAACTCTTCGAGGTGAATACGGTCATAACGGTGATGTAGCATTTAGTATGCCCTGCCTAATTGGAAAAGATGGAATCATCCGAAGAATTGCTCCAAAACTTGATGATTGGGAGACAGGAAAATTGAATGAAAGCATTGATTATATCCATAATACCATGAAAGAAGCAAAAACCGGCCCTGAATTTTAAAGAAATAACAGGTGATTGATAGCAAGCTCGATTCGCTCGAAACGACCCCCCGGGGGTCGTTAACAAATTGTTAACAGTCAGATGGTCATTTGTTTTCATCCACTTGCGGTTGTGGAGCTTTCTTCCATTGCTCAATGTTTGCCAGGAGATGCATGCGGGGTCACATACAGTTCTGTGAGAGGAAATAAGCCGGAAAATTATTTCCGGCTTCTCCTACTGGATTTCCTAAAAAGGAGGTAATAACATTTTCGGCACGTGAAAATCAGTGTTAAATTTCAGCATACGCACGTAAATCACCTAAACCTAAACCTAAGCCTTCATGCCAGAAATTTTGATACCTTCAACAAAATATTTTTGAAATACAAAGAAAATAATTAATACCGGAATCATGGTAAGAACAGCAAGCCATCATCAAACTAACCTTTGTGTTACCTTGAGTGCTGTTTAAATAATTGTAGGCCCACTGAAAGTGTGAATTTTTGGCTGCTATTTATATAAATAAGTGGTGTGTAAAAGTCATTCCAGTTCCAAACAAGCGACATGATACTGACTGCCATCGCAACGGGTTTAACCGACGGTAATGTAATTTTTACGAAAGTTTGAAATGAGTTGGCACCGTCTATCATAGCTGCTTCGTTTAATTCTTTAGGAAGTGAACGAAAGAACTGGTAGAACAGAAAAATGTTAAAGGCACCGCCGCCAAGCCAACACGGAATGATCATTGGCAAGTAGGTATCCACCATGTTCAGCTTTGAGAACATCAAATACTGTGGAATCAACGTTACCTGTGCTGGAAGCATCATTGTGGACATCAATAATACGAATAATACTTTAGACCCTTTTGCCTTAAATGTTGCAAAGCCATACGCCACAAATGCGGAAGAAACCACCGTTCCAAGCGTGCAAAGCAAAGTAACGAAAACGGTATTTTTAGTATAAGTTAAAAAGTCCGCCTCTTCCCACCCGTTTATAAAATTCTCAAACTCAAAATGTTTAGGAATAATACTTGGCGGAAAAGTATAAGCCTCTGCATTGGTTTTAAAGGAAGTACTTACCATCCAAAGAAACGGCACAATACAGATAAGTGCACATACAATTAGAATTATATAAGTAATTATCTTACCAGTATGTATTGACGAAGATTTTGATAATGATTTATTCAAAAAAATCCCTCCTCTCATAATCAATCATCATAAAAGACCCATCTTTTGGAAGTTACCTGGATTGCCAGTGTAAATGCCATAATTATAACAAACAGACACCATGCAATGCAGGAGGCATATCCCATTTTCCCATATACAAATGCATTGGAATACAGGTACATGGCCGCCGTACGTGTTGCATCCACAGGTCCGCCGTTAGTTAGGATATACGGCTGATTGAAGATTTGGAACGCACCGATAACACCCACAATAAGATTGAAATAAATAGTTGGTGAGGAAAGCGGAATTGTAATCATGAAGATCTGACGCAGTGTGGAAGCGCCATCCAACTGTGCACTTTCATAATAGGAAGCAGGTATATCCTGAATTCCAGCCAACATGATAATGATACCATTGCCAATGGACCAGAGACACATAATAACAATGCAAAGTAGTGCTAATTTACTGTCTTCCAGCCAACTCGGCCCCTTAATTCCAATCAAAGATAGTAGATAGTTGATCAGACCATAGCTGCTGTTGAAAATCCAACCCCAGATCATTGTAACAGCAACACTGGCCGTTACATATGGAAGGTAAAAAACTGTACGAAAAAAACCGCTGAATTTTATTTTCCGGCTTAGTAACCATGCAATGCAAAAGGAAATAATCAAACTGGATGGCACAAACATCAAGACGAATATAATCGTGTTGATAAAGACTTTAATAAACGTTCCATCGGTTACAAACGCATGAATATAGTTTTGAAAACCAATAAAATTCCCGCTTCCACTCAGATCAGCATCAGTAAAAGACAGTAACAGGGATTTTATCATCGGATAAACAGTTAAAACCAAAAATCCGATAAGCCAAGGCGAAATGTAAATGTAAAAATTTTTGGTACTGCGTTTTGTTTTGCCGGAAACTTTTTGTTTTGTTATCAATTCATTCACCCCATTAATCAACAAAATATGCAGATACAGAGGAGCATAAAATTCAGTCCCCAGTGCACCGCATTAACGTATCACATTTAATTCATAATATACACCGCTTGATCAGTTAGCTCCTTTTTGGTATTAAAGTTATATGAATGAAATAATTGAGCATATTGTGGAGCGTAGGTTGATTGAGTTGCAGCCGGACTCTTACCATTGAGAGTAACCGCATCTATCATTTTACTCCATAGATCTCCAGACTGACGACAGAGTCCCACCCCATGGATTAAGATGAGTATTGCCCATATGATTCACATACATTGCGTTGCTGAATTTGCTTTTGCCATATGTTTGCTTGGAATAGTAGTCATTTGCAACTTCTTTGCTGGATGTCATACCACACGCACAGGTAGCTTTGCACATGTCTTTATTTTTATATGCACACTCTTTTAAAAATTCCCAGGCAGCATCTTTGTTCTTGCTCGTTTTGGTAATTGCCCAACCCGTAGAAAACTGAAGGTTTATCTCTTTTCCATCCATACCGCTAGGCATCATGCAATAGCCAAGATGGATACCATTTTTCTCCGCATCATTAATGACGTCTTGGCTTTCCATCCCCCCCAACGTGTACATAGCAGTTAAGCCTGAAATAAACATTGTTTCAGCACTGGTGCTTTTTTGTGCAGCAGCAGTTGGTATGTAACCACCCTTAATAAGTTCACCATACAACGTAAGAGCTTTCAAAGTTTCTTTACTTCCCATGTTCGAGGTTGAGAGGTTGTCAGAATAAGGCTTGCCACCGCCAGCATATAACATAACCAAGTCCATCGACCAGTGCTTTGCAAGAGCGTAAGTTTTTTGCGCCGGAACCACCAACAAATGGTTTACCCCATTTTAGGAGATCTTCCATATTCCAGCCGTCTTTTGGATAAGGCACTCCAGCTTTATCAAACATATCTTTGTTGTAGGCCACTACAAAGTCGTTTGCCAAAAGTGGGAGCCTTCCAGTTTTCCATCCGTATCATAATAACCGTCTATTAAACCTGGCACCAGTAATTTTTTTAAATCAAGATTATCTTTTTTTACATAAGGATTTAAATCTTCGAAATATTTTGTTCTCAAACCGTAATAGTCGGGACTCATCTGCATAACATCAGGACCATTACCTGCCGCAAGTGCAGCAGCCGGTTTTTGATCCCATGCATTGTTGGCTGTGGGAATAATAGAATATTTAACATTAAGCTCCGGATGTTCTTTGACGAAAAGATCTAAAGTAACCTTACGGGCTTTAGCCTCTGAATCAGCTCCCCATGCCCAAATTGTAAGATTTTTTTTGGACGTAGTAGAAGAAGCACACCCGGCAAATGAAAACACAATGGAAATAATAAGCAGTAAGGATAATAACTTTTTTTTCATTTCAATACCCCCCATTCCTATTTTGTATATCTACCTAAAAACTTGGAATATGACTATTCTTATATTATATAATTTTGTAATATAAGAGCTATTGTCGATTTTGTTTATTAATTATCCTTTTTGCATTTGAGTAATCAATTATTAATTTTATTCGCAATTATTCCTTATATTTGCTCTGAGTAGTTGTATAAAGATTAGATACATGATAAGTGGAAATTTGGCATTTTATTTACATGATATATTCCGATACTGATATGGGGAATGTCCATTATACTTTTTAAAAGTTCTATTAAAGTAATTGATTGTTCCGAAATTTAACATTTGTGAAATCTGGGTTATGGACAAATTAGTATTAATTAATAATTCTTCTGTGCGCCGTATACGTACTATATTACAGTAGTCTACGTAAGTTTGCCCGATCAGTCGCTTAAATAGGCGGCTAAAATTACTATAACTCATACAGGAAATTCGTGCTGCTTCATTCATGTGAATCTTTTCCTCTGGATGCGAAATTAGCCGATTCAGAATCGGCTGAATTTTATTTGCATCGTTTATATCTCCCACACTTTCGGAAATAGCTAGATATCCTTCATCCAACATGTACGCCAGTAAAGCTAATATTAATGAATTTAATTTCAGTTCAAAGCTCGGATCATATTTAACATTAAATTCCAAGTCAGGCCTTTTGATCATCGCTTTTCCGGAGTTTTTCGCAGTGGTACCTTCAACACGATAAATAACGTCCTGGCTAGTTACGTAATGTTTAGGGCTCATTTCTATGAGAGAATTGATAATATAATCGATATTGCTTCCAATCTTTGGAGAAATATAATGATTTTCAAGCATTTTACCGGCTGGCATTAAGATTGTTTTTTTGGACATCGTCATGGAATTGCGATACAAAAACTCGCGGCTAAATTGAACAATAATATTTTTTGTGTTCGGATTTCTATTAAATGTTGAATGTGCAACTAGGGGCTGTACAAAATACAGTCCTTTTTCTGGCAGCATAAACTTGTAACCATTTAAATAAGCTGAACGCTGCCCTTGAATTGAGAAATCGATTTCATAGAATGAATGGCAATGTTGTGGAAAACCTTGAGCTGATTCGGTATAGTAAGTACAGCTACTAACATTTATTTCTGATGGATTTTCTCTGTTTTGAAAATTCTCTTCGTAAAGCATGTAAATCCTCCCCAATGTTTTTAACTTAGACTATAGTTCTTTTAGAATAGGGTGTTATGTTCAATCTAAGTATAACAGGCAACATAGGGAAATGTAGCCCATGGATGCAGACAACCAATATGACAAAATGGGTGTTCTCTTTTGCATCAACCGTGCCTTGAGAACTATATCTCTATGGAAAGATTATTGATCAATGAAAATCGAATATTATGGTAGTAAAGTGCAAAATATTATACATCTTTTACAAAAATATTGTTATGTTGTCATGCAATTATGATATAATTACCATTAGTTAAGTCATATTTGTAAATATTTGAGAGCAAGCTTGTTCCGCTGGCAGCGACCCACGGTGTCGTTAACAATTTGTTTTGCTATCAAAGTTAATTTATAAAATAAGAACAATTACGATCATTTAGTAGATAAAATATATAGTTGAATAAAATTGAAGGAGGAAATTATTTGAAGAACGTTAATGATGTATATATTAAAAAGTTAAGAACTTATGAAGAACTAATTAAAAAACAAAATAAATCAATAAAGACTATAGTATATTTACGCTTATGTACTTTCTTAATTGGTTTAGTTGTAACCCTATACTGTTTTAAATTGAAAGTTTACATCTTAAGTAGTGGAATTTTTTTTATTTCACTACTTATTTTTCTTTACTTAGTTATACAACATGATAAAGAGCAGACTAAGAAAAAATATTTTAATGCATTAAAATTAATTAACGAAAATTCACTGAAAAGATTAAACGGAGAATGGAGAAATTTTAAAAATCATGGTGTTGAATTAAAAAATAAACTACACAAATATTCAAATGATTTAGATATATTTGGAGAAAACTCTTTATTTCAATGGATTAATAGTAGTAAAACTTATATGGGAAGAGAAGCATTACAAAAAGACTTAGTACTCCGTTAATTTCTGCTTTTGATATAATCAATACTCAAAAAGCAGTAAATGAATTAGCAATGGAATTAGATTGGAGGCAACAATTTGAATCAGAGGGTATGATTATTAGTGGGAAATCTTTAAAACCTGAAAGTATATATCAATTAGCAAATCAAGTGAATGATTTATATATCAAATCATGGGTTAATATATTAGCTAAGTTAATACCATCTGTAACACTAATATTATTTGCTTTGTCATATTTTACAAATCGGGTAAGTATTAAATTACGGATATTTACATTATTGATCCAACTAGTAGCTTTCTTTATAGGAATAAGACAAAGATCTAGCACATTTAATATTATTTATAAATTTAAAAACAATATGGATATATATTTTAGGATGATAAAATTATTAACTGAGAAAAGCTTTAATAGCGAATATCTGAAAAATTCAAAAGATAATTTAATGATATCTAAAGAAGACTGTGCAATAAAATCAATAAAAAAACTATTTAAAATATGTGACAGGGTATCATATAGATATAATTCATTTTTTATTATAATAGATGTATTTTTATTATGGGACTATCAATGTATGATAGAATTTGAAAAATGGAAAGTTAATTCGGGCTCAAATATAAAAAAGTGGTTTGAAGTTATTGGAGAATTTGAAGCATTAAATAGTATTTCAAATATTGTTTACAATAATCCAACATGGACTATGCCTGTTATTTCAAATGAATCTTTCAAAATTAAAGCTAACAACTTGGGGCATCCTCTTTTAGGTGAAAAAAAAGTATGTAATAATATTATAATGGACAAATATAACAGCATATTATTGATAACAGGCTCTAATATGTCAGGTAAAAGTACATTCCTTAGAACTGTAGGTATAAACTTAATATTATGCTATATTGGTGCTCCAGTGTGTGCCTCTAATTTTGAATGTTCAATTATGGAAGTTTATACATGTATGAGGGTGGCTGATAACCTTGAAAAAGGGATATCCTCATTTTATGCTGAAATATTAAGGATAAAGATGATCATTGAAAGTGTAAAAAGTAATAAAAAAGTTTTTTTCCTTTTGGATGAATTATTTAAAGCAACTAACTCTGCAGATAGACATATTGGAGCTAAAGCTTTAATAAAACAATTAGGTAATTATGGAGCAGCAGGGATTGTGTCAACCCATGATTTAGAATTATGTGATTTGCAACAAGAATATCCCAAAGTTAAAAATTATCATTTTCAGGAGTATTACATAAATAATGAAGTTAAATTTGATTATAAAATTGATAAAGGAGTATCTACTACAAGAAATGCTTTATATCTTATAAAATTAGCAGGTATAGATTTGCAGTGAGTAAAGGGAATCACTATTATTGAGCAAGCTCGCTTCGCTCGCAGCGACCCCCTGCGGTTGTTACCAGTATTGCTTTTTCAACACTGCTTTTATGCAATTATTGATATATCCATTATCTCCCTTTCAATGAGTTTATCAATTAAACCTCTTGTGTCTTCCAATCTGAAAGTGATTTTTCATAATTTTCTTTACCCAATTGTGTGATTTTATAATACTTTCGCCCGCCACCCTGACTTTCATTTCCACAATATGATTCAATAAGTTTTTGTGATTCGAACCTTTTTAAACTAGTATATAGCCATGGCTCTTTTAATTCATAAATAGTAGTAAATTTACATAAAATCATGGTATAATTATCATTAATTTGTTAAAAACGGTAAAATATTATGCACATTATTTCTTCAAATTGTTACTTCACAACGGACATCTGTTCAATCATATGTGGTTTTTCTGTAATGGAGTGGGTAAGGTATAGATTAACAGGAGGTGTAAAATGAAACAAGATAGTTCAACAGAAATGCTGGAATCAAGTTGGTATGGATACTTGGGTTGAAAAAGCTCAAGCAAATGATTTTCGTCTATATTATATAATGCCATATACTTTACAAAAAATAGGAGAGGTTCACGGGAAACAAGTTCTAGATTTGGGTTGTGGTGAAGGTGGATATTCCAGAGCCTTATCGAAACAAGGAGGCATAGTTACTGCTGTAGATTGTTCTGAAACTTTTACAGCTTATGTTACAAATAAGGCTAGAGAAGAGAACTTGGACATTAATACATTATGTAGAAATGCTAATAAATTAACAGGCATCATAGATAATACTTTTGATGTTGTGATTTGCTCGATGATGTTAATGGATGTAGAAGACCTTGATGGGACATTAAAAGAGATATATCGAGTTATAAAACCTAATGGGAGAGTTTTTATATCTATATTGCATCCATGTTTTAAGCCAAAAGAAAGCAAATGGATATTGGAAGATGATAAAATAAAGGTGTTAGTTAGTGATTATTTTAACCCAACAGAATGGGTTGGAGAGATTAAAGGTATTGATACCTTAGTAATATATAGACATAGAACCCTATCAGAGTATATCAAAGCCTTCGTAAGGAATAAGTTTACGGTAGTGGATTTGAACGAGCCAATTCCATCAGAAAAACAGATGGATATGTCATCAAGAATTAAATGGTTATCGAAAGTACCGATGTATCTGTTTATTGAATTAGAAAAATAATTTGTAGTTTATTCGAAAGATTCTATGATTAATCTGTAATTGCTTCACAATTTTCTTATCTTACGGTGCTACGGTAATTAAATGTGTAATAAAGATTTAAAATGTTAAAGTTGATATTTAATATCAATGGGGGATGATAATTAGTGTACGAAGATGGTTTTGCTAAACTCAATCAATCCATTGAGTTTATGCTTAATAATCCTATGTGGAGGCAAAGTAATCCCAAGGCTCGTCAATGTTTAAAAAATATGTTTATAGATACATCATTAGAATGGGCATTAGAAGATATAGAGAAAAAACTAAATCCACCTGCTTCAGAAAGACTTACGGAAATAACTAAAAGAACATTGCTAATTATAGGTTCATATGATTGCCAGCCTATCAAAGAAATTGTAAGAGTATTGGAATCTGATATAACTATGGTGCAAAAAGTTGAAATAAATGGGACTGGACATTTACCTAATTTAGATAAACCAGATATATTTAATAAAATTGTGTTAGAATTTTTAATGAATAGTGAAGAAGAAGATTAGACATCAAGAGGTAGAATGTGCTGGACACATAGGTTATGATATATCACCAGATTACAGAAATAGAGGTTATGGTTTTCAGATTTTAAAACTGGCATTGGAAAAGACTATAAATATAGGAATAGAAGAAGTAATTTTAACTTGTAATATAGACAATACAGCCTCGAAGAAAATTATAGAAAAGAACAATGGTAAATTATTAGGAACTGTTTTTGATGAAGAAGAAAATGAATATCTGTACAAATATAGTATTATAGTAACAACTAAATGTAAGCGATGGAACAAACACCGTAATGTAAATTAACCTCCCATTTGATATACTTTGATAAAGTAATCGATAGGAGGTTTTATTTGGGTTACAAAATTTCTTGCTGATGATATGAAATTTCAGTGGCCAAAGAATCAAGGCGAAATAAGAGATATAACAAAACGTCAAATGGAATGGCTTTTGCACGGTCTGCAAATTGATCAAAAAAGGTACATAAAGAAAATATTAATACTGAAAATATGATTTTTTAATATCACCTAAAAGCTAGTATAATAGCCGTTTTTCTGGTATAATATAATTAAATGATTAACCAGAAAGGAGCCTTTAAAATGCAGTCTTCAGGTGAAAAAAATCAACGTATTAGACAACTCGAAAATCAAAATAGAACACTGCAGGAAAAGGTGGATCTACTAGAACACAATGTTGAAGTCCTCACTCAAGCAGTGTTACATGCAGCAAAACAGAGGTTTGGAGCATCAAGTGAGAAAACGCCTCAGATATACGGTCAATGTTTCCTTTTTGGTGAACTAATTGATGAAATTTCAGATGAAACCGAAAATAATGTTATAAATATCAAAGAACATAAGAGAGCGGAGCCATTGGACGAGCTTATTGTGATAAACTCTTTAGACTAGAAAGAAAATGGAAAGAGTTATTGCCTGAGGAAAGAAAAAAGAAAAGACTTATATATAGTGTCCCTGTATTGGATGCCTTTTTTGCATGGGCAGAAAATACCTTTACTAATCAAGACTGCTTGAAGAAAGCTTTGGGATATACACTAAATCACAAAAAATAGAAAACAGTATAACTACATAAAGAAAATTGCAAAAGAAGGATTTTATTAAAAAAAACAGCTTCACAGATTAATGTGGAGCTCCTTTTTTTAGGTAACGGTATATGTTCCAGCGCTTACGTTTTAACGGCAGTAGTCATAAACAGGGAAAGCATCATGGGTAGAATCCAGAATCAGCTTTTCAATTCTGAATTCAGGCGTGTAAGCCTTTATGGTGAAAAATGAATGAAGAAACGACAGCATATCGTGTATACCTCTGGAACATCATACACAGGAAAGCCACTAATAATGGAATAAAGAGGATATTCTTTAAGCTTGCAGACCCAGTGGGTAATAGAGGTAATTTTTAACTTAATTAATAATAGATAGGAATGCAGCATACAGGAAAGAAGCCTAGGTTTAAGACCACAAATAAAATAACAGTCTTGCATAAGAGATATAGCTTTTTGATAAAACAAGATACCAGAAACGGATTAAAAGACAGTATGAAGCCTTATAAATCAAAGAATGAAGATTCGCAGGAATTATTGCTAATGAATGGGGGAATTTATTTGAAGAAAAAAAGAGATAAACCAGAGGTGCGTTTTTCGGTTTTTGAAAATGTAATCTTCATATTGAAAGATGTGTTTAAGTACTATAAACCGCTTATGGCCTTATTAATTGTTGAGGCTGTTTTAGGAGTCGTTACATCGCTTCTAGGGATTTATCTGCCTAAGTTAGCAGTAGAACTTGTAACAACAAAGAAGAATCTAAATCAAGCACTGTTTTCGTTGGTTATACTTGCAATAATACTTACAATCGCTGTTACGTTGCAAAGTATAGCTGCAAGTGCAAAATATCAATATCAGCAAAATATGAGCTGGCACTACATGCGTGAGTTGTTTTTTAAGACACTTAACTGTGATTATCTAGTGATTGAAAGTGAAAAAGGGCATACTCGATATCAAAAAGCTAGGAGAAGCGTTGACGGTGGAGAGTCGTCAGGAACTTCTGTTATGATTTCTTCCATGCTGAGCTTGTTCACGGGAACCATGAGTTTCATCCTGTTTTCTAGCATTATTGCTATCCTTAACCCATTTATTATATTTTTGGTCGTTGGTATTTCGGCAGTGAACTATTTTGCTTTGTGTAATGCTAAAAATTATGAGCAAAACAATAAAAATGAACTGGCTAAATTAGAAAATAAACTTGATTATATTGAAAATACCTGTGGGGATGTTAAAGCTGCTAAGGATGTGCGTGTTTATGCATTACAAGGCTGGTTTATATTTATGCATGAGCAGTTGACGGGTGTTTATACTTTACTAAAGCAAAAGATTCAAAATAGACATTTTATTTCTTTTGCCGTGAACGCCATAACTCTGTTGCTGCGAGATGGCATTGCGTATGCTTATTTGATATGGTGTGTAACTCATGGACAAATTACGATAGATTATTTCGTCCTATATTTAGGTGCAATTACAGGACTATCCGGATGGATAAGTCAGGTTGTGGGTAACTTGAACGCTATTAGTAGTGCAAATTTAAAGATGAATGATGTGCGGGAATTTCTGGAGAATACTGATGCACCTGAATCAGACAATCCTCAGGAGCTACCAAAAGCCGGTTCAGGTGTTTCAATCGAGTTTAGGGATGTGTGCTATTCATATTATCAGGGTTCAAAAGATATCCTCAATCACTTTGATCTAAAAATAGAACATGGAGAAACATTAGCTCTAGTTGGAGTAAATGGAGCAGGGAAAACAACAATTGTAAAGCTTTTATGCGGGTTCTATAGACCGGATTCAGGTGAGATCTTGATTAATAAAATTGATATAAAAATGTTTAGAAAGAAAGACCTTTTCAAAATGTTTTCCGTAATATTTCAGGATATCATGCTGCTTCCGTTTACAGTTGCAGAAAATATTTCGATGAAAGCAGAATCTGAAATTGACATGGAACGGGTTGCTGAATGCTTGAATAAA
Source organism: uncultured Clostridiaceae bacterium (assembly GCA_963725425.1). GTDB lineage: Bacteria > Bacillota > Clostridia > Clostridiales > Clostridiaceae > Clostridium_I. The sequence continues at coordinate 87,824 of CAVRYJ010000005.1, read as the reverse complement.
GTAGGGCTGACCGATGAAATCAATAAATACGAAAAAGGAATTGATTCAATGATGACAAAATATCTGGATACTAACGGTATTATGCTATCTGGCGGGCAGCAACAAAAGCTTCTTATGGCAAGAGCGTTATACAAAGATGCACCAATACTTGTATTAGATGAACCGACAGCGGCACTTGACCCGATTGCAGAAAATGAAGTTTATGAAAGCTTTAATTCATCTGCAAAAGGAAAAACAGTCGTTTTTATTTCTCACCGTTTGGCAAGCACTCGTTTTTGTGACAAAATAATTATGCTCAGTGAAGGGAAAATAATTGAAAGCGGAACTCATGAGGAACTGATAAATAAGCAGGGATCATATGCTGACATGTTTAACATTCAAAGTCAATATTACAATGATACCAGTAAGGAGGTTCACTTTGAAAAAAACATTAAGAGAAGTAATTGATATATTGAAAATATCATATGCACTTGATAAGGTGGCTATTGTTTTTACGATTTTGGTTTCCTTTGTTAGGTCAGTCAAGCCATATATAGCAATTGCTTTGTCTGGATATATATTAAATAGTTTTGTAGCAGACGTTTCGTTCGAACAGATAGTTCTTGTTGCTATATGCGGTGTAAGTTTGGTATTTGTAATCAACATCATTGAAGGTATCATGGAAAAATATCGGATTGTTCAGGTTGATATCTGTATACGCAAATTTAACATGGAGAAATGTAAAAAAACGCTTACAATGGATTATGAACTGATTGAAAGTCCCATGATCAATCAAATACGCAGCCGTATTAGAACAGATAATACCTGGGGAGCTGGATTTTCTACTGTATTCTCGCAGTTTTCTGAATTCATGTATTATTGTTTTGCATTGATTATCGGATTAATTATGCTGGTTCCTTTGTTTGTGGATAGTAGTTTTTTCGAAAACTGGTTAACACCTGTTTATTTTGTTGTACTAATCGCTATAACAATCTTTCTATCATTATTTGATGCAAAATATATCAATAAAAAGAAGAACAAATTAATGGATGAAACAGCAAACGATATAACTTATTTAGACTACTTTTTGCTAAATCAGATTGATTACAAGCTTGGAAAAGATATACGAATTTATGATGCAGAAAATATAATAAAAAAATCGCTAGATAGTGGTTGGGAGAGATGGCAGAAGATATGGACGAGATCCTTTACTAAAGTAAATGCTGTCGGAGGTGCCGTTAATGGATTATCCTCCGGAATTTTAGAAGGTGGAGCCTATATCCTTGTTATAATGCGGGCATATGCTGGAGCATTGTCAGTAGGTGGGGTCGTAGTGTATGCTTCAATCATTTATAATTTTTCACAGAACATAGCATCTCTTTTGAATTGTATCTCAAGATTTGCATTAACGGCAAAACGTCAACAAAGCTCACTTGAATATTTAAATGTTCCTAATAAAATATGCAATGGAACACATCCAGTAGAAATGCGCAGTGATGGCGAATATGAATATGAATTTAAAAATGTATCATTTAAATACCTTGGTAGCGAGAGTTATGCTTTAAAAGATATAACTCTCAAACTCAATGCCAGACAACGCATTGCAGTTGTCGGTATGAATGGCAGCGGAAAAACTACATTGATCAAGTTGCTGTGCCGTATGTATGAGCCAACAGAAGGTGAAATTACTATGAATGGCATTAATATTAATGAGTATGACTATGACGAATATATGCGTATTTTCAGTGTAGTTTTCCAGGACTTTAAACTGTTTTCATTCTCGCTTGGCCAAAATATTGCAGCTGATGCTAAGTATAATACAGCCAAAGCTATAGATGCTGTCAACAAATCCGGTTTTTCCCAAAGACTTGCTGATATGCCAAAAGGTCTCGAGTCAAACATGTATAGTAACTTCGACGATGGTATAGAAATCTCAGGTGGAGAAGCTCAGAAAATTGCTATTGCCAGAGCTTTATACAAAGATGCACCATTTATAATACTTGATGAGCCGACTGCCGCGTTAGATCCAATATCTGAATTTGAAGTTTTTTCTAAGTTTGATGAAATAGTAGGCAAGAAGAGTGCAATTTATATTTCCCATCGTTTGTCATCTTGCCGATTTTGTGATGATATTCTGGTCCTTCATGAAGGAAGACTTATCCAAAGAGGAGATCATAATGATCTTGTTGGGGATAGACAGGGGAAATACTACGAACTATGGAATGCACAAGCGCAACATTATTGCGAGTAAAAGTTAATGGTTTACAGGAGTTTTATAAGAAGCAGCATCTAAAAGAAAGGAACTGTTTGATGAGGTATGCGAAACATATCTTACATGCTGCTATTTTGACATGAGAATAGCGGTAAGCGGTTAATAGCTCCTATAACTTTTGATAGGCAATATAAAACATTTATAAAAAGGGAATTAAATCAACATCTATTAATCTATGCCAATATTGCATTCAATACGGAAACCGCTCATTTACTAATAGCTGGATTAATAACCAGTCTCAATTGTAATGGTTTAATGGTAAGCGATGGCGCTTTGATAATCCAATAATACAGTATTAAAAAGAAGACCTACTATTTGCTATAAACTACTTTGCACTATATAGTACTTTGCAGTATAATAAGTTAATAGGGGGTGTAATGTTTTGGAAATAGATAAAGAAATGATAAAAGGTTACATAGAGATCATAATTTTAAACCAATTATATCAAGATGACCTATATGGCTATGAAATCTCAAAACGTATAAGAAATATGAGTAAAAATACCTTTGAGATTAAAGAAGGAACTCTGTATGTAGTTCTGAAAAGACTGGAAAAAAATAACTTAATCACACCTTACTGGAACGATACAGAGAGTGGTGGCGGTGGTAGACGTAGATACTATAAAATAACTATTGAAGGAAAAGAATACTTGGATAAAAAAAAAGAAGAATGGAATTTCTTCAAAGCAATAATTGATACACTTTTAAAGGAGGTATAAAGCATGAAAGAAATTGATTTATATATAAATTCATTATATAAACATATGGATAAAAGTTCCAGTGAAGTGTAAGAGTTAAAACAAGAAATGAAAAATCACTTATTACAAACCATAGATGAATTGAAAGCAGGAGGAAAAAGTGAACAAGAAAGTATTGAAATTGCAATTAGCAGATTTGGTGAACAATGTCAATTAGAAAGTGAATTAGCCAAGGTATTCAAAATTCAAAGAAAATTTGCAAAAACAATATTAATAGTATCTTTGGTATCATTTTTACTTGCAGCAATATGTTTTATTGGATACAAAATGACTGATGGAAACTTTCCATTTTCATTAACAGTGCCAGAATCACTTCAGATTGCCGTAGAACATAAAATTGAGACAGGAAAAATTATATCTAATGAAGAAGTAGATCAATTACTTACAAAATATAAAAAACAATTTAGGTATGTTGCCATATTTAAAGAAAATAATCTTATTTCTCCTGATAAAATTTATCCTTCGAATTTTTCAGTTAAAGAAATTGAAAATGATACTACATCTTATCTTGCTAAGTCTTTCACTGAACCAAACGGTATTGTATGGCAAGTAAGGTACGGATTTGACAGCAAAGGATTTTATCATTCAATTGTACCTATCTTATTAAATAGTGCAAAAATACTTTTTGTAGTATACTGGTTATTATTTAGTATCTGGTGTGTTATAAATGCATATCATAGTAATAAATTAAGCTTGGCTTGGATAATTTTATTCATTACTTTAAATGTGATAGCATATGCGATTTTTGAATTACAAAGTACAGGCAGACTAATAATAAAAGCTTCACATTTAATGTAACCACTGAAAAACAAATAATTTATTAGAGCACCGCATTATTCAAGTCTGAATTCTGTGGTGCTCTTTTCGTCACAATACGAGGAACATCTGCTTTAACCATCTTATATGCAATTTCACCAAATGCCATATTGTACTTTGCATGATATATACATATAATAACTATTTTTATCAGTAGAATATCAATTTATTTAAAAATTATAACTTGACTTAAAGTACACTTTAAGTGTTATGCTTTTGTTATTGGGAGGGATTTTGTGATAGAGTTGGAAATAAGTGAAGTATCAAAACTAACTAAATTAAAACCACATACTCTTAGATATTATGAGAGCATTGGTTTAATTAAAGATATTAAAAGAAATTTAGTAGGAAAAAGAATTTATAGTGAAAAGGATTTAAAATGGCTTGAGGTAATAAATAGACTTAGAGCAACAGGAATGAACATAAATAAAATGAAAGAATACGCAAGGTTAAGACTTATGGGAGATCAAACCATTACAGAGAGGAAAAATATTATGAAAGAGCATTTACTTTTAATAGAGCATGAAATTGAGACGCTATTAGAGGCACGAGACTATGTTGTAAAAAAAGTTGAAATTTATAGTGAGATGGAGGAAGAATTTAATGAGAGAGGAAAATAGATTAGAGCGAGGATATAAGAAATTACGTGAGGTGGATGGAAAAGCAGGTAAAGATGTAGAAAATAATTTAAAAGATGTATTTCCCGATTTAGTAAAATATATGATTGAATATGTTTGGGGAGATATATATTCAAGAGAAAGTTTAGATTTGAAATCGAAAGAGATTGCTGTGGTTGCATCATTAACAGCAAGTGGAAATGCCGAGCCACAATTAAAGGTCCATATAAATGGAGCATTAAATGTTGGTTGTACAATTAATGAAATTAAAGAAATAATACTTCAGATGTCTGCATATTCTGGCTTCCCAATATGTATAAATGCTATTAATGCATTAAAGGATGTTTTAAATGAGCGTGAAAAACAAGGGATAGAAGATTGTATAGGAGATGAACCTACAAATGAAATTTCACCTATGGATAGATATGATGTTGGCGTAAAAGAGCTTTCAAAATTAGATAGTAAGCAGTTAGAACGCCTTGAAAAAGCGTATAATGATTTTTCACCAGACTTAGTCAAATTTATAGTTTATGGTCAAGCAGATATTATGGCGAGAAATAATATAAGTATAAAATATAGAGAAATTGCTACAATTGCAGCATTAACAGCTTTAGGCAATGCTCAGCCTCAATTAAAATTTCATATAAATGCAGCCCTAAATGTAGGTTTAACATCTGATGATGTAAAAGAAATTATGCTCTTAATGACTGTTTATTCAGGTTTCCCATCAGCAATAAATGGAACAAACATTTTAAAAGAAGTTTTAGACGAAAGAAAAGAATAATATTACTTAATCACAGTTATGAGCTAATGCTTATAACACCATAAGAAAATTTAATGACTCAACTATAAAAACCGAACAATTTCTTAAAATGCCGTATTATTCAAACATGAATTCTACGGTATTTTGCGTCGCATTTCAATCATAATCATCATGAGTACTTTGCGACGATCAAGTAGCACAGTACTCATGAAATGTTTGACCGCTACTGATATATAATATTACTATGGATTGCAATAGGATTTGTTTTAAGTTGTCGGTTTAGAAAGCACAACATTAGCGACATAGATTCAGAAATTGACAATGAAAATTTTATGGGCTAGCACACTCTTCTTATATTAGTAGTGAAAGGGTGGCTACCGCTTACTGCAAAATATATACAAATCAATTAAATAGAATATTTTATTATCTTTTCAATCCATCCTATGTCCATGTTCATCCGTATGAAATGACTGAGATTCAAATGCAAAGAACATTGCAGCCCACCTATTTTCAGAAGGATAATATATAAATAATCCTCCATCCTGATAACAATTGTCTTCATTAGCCCACTTTGCCTCATTTCCTTGGTTCATGTGAATATCATGGACTCCGTTATTTTCACCTGCATCACTGAATTCCATTCCGAAAGCATACATGTCTGCTCCATCTTTAATTGCATTATTTACATAGGTATCTATAACTTCATTCAGACTGTCCTCACCATTTGGCAAATACTGTTCAGTAAGCATCTTGGTATGATCAAACAGATTACTTTTTACATAGTCAAGTGCAATGCCACCTGGAGCACAAATAGGTTGTACAATTGAATATCCATCATTGAATGTATCTATAAGTTTTGACGTTATATCATTGTTATAATCCTCGTCCATATAATATAGTAACATGGGAGAATTTGAGTCGCGTGATTCGATATTAACAACAATAGTATATTGCTGATTATTATCTATTTTACCAATGATGTGGTAATGAGGTGATGCATGCTCATATCCTTGACGGACTTTTATAGATGGCAATGATTTTTCATAATTCCACGGTATCCCTTGTACTGGTTTGTATTTGATTACTGAATAGCCTTGAGTTGCTTGCTGAAACATAAACATTCCCCCTGTATATTAGCGTTAAAAATAATCTTATACTTCAATTATATATTACATTAAATTCCATTTAATGTAAACCAATTATAAATGAAACTTCTATGTGTTAAGCATATTTAACAAGTCCTGTGCAAACTAAGACATTTTAAACCATAATTGAACAATACAGTGTTAAAAAGCAAAACAAATGTCTGTTTTATACAAAATAAAGATTTTATTACCATATAAATATGATATAATCACCATTAGTTGGGCCATAGTTTAGCAATATGTCCTAACTAATGGTATTTTATTTGTAATCATTCTGTATTGAAAGGATTGATAAAAATGAGAGATGTAGTTAAAACAATAGGAGGATTAATTGATAAGGCGAATATTTCAATTATAAGTTCAGTTGATGGCGAAGGTTTCCCCAATACAAAGGCCATGCTTCCACCCAGAATGCGAGATAGTATAAGATATATATACTTTTCAACCAATACTTCGTCTATGAGAGTTAAACAATATATAAATAATTCAAAAGCCTGTGTATATTTTTATGATAAATGTCGGTGGTCACAAAGTTTACACAATGTTGGTCAGAAAACTTACAAAATGTACCCTCTTACATTATATACGTGGTATCATGATATATTTTATGAACACATAATTAGCACAAAGCTGATAATTATGTGATTAATATTTGCTTACCTGGATCAGTCACTTGAGAAAACACGTATTTTGAGACACAAAGTTTACACAATATCGTAGAAAAGACATAAAGTTTACACAAAGAAGTTTTTACTTTTCTATTTGATCATGTTTTGTTTACGAACTACCATAACAAAGAATTTATACATTAATCAACGAAAACCTATCCCGATAAGATACGGATAGGCTTTCGAATACTCCATACTAGATAAACTGGTATTTAAAGAACCCTTGAGCAATATAGTAACATCCCCTTCTCATATCCAATCTTTTACAAAATAGTGAACTTATTCTTCTTCCAGAAATTTTTATTCCTCCAAAGTTATAATGAATAGAATTCTTCCAAGACTGGTTTACATATTTTAGTCACATTATCTTCTAAAAAAGGATTTGACAAATTACTCTCCATTAACAATTCACGATAACCTTTACTTCCTCCATTTTGACATAAACGATTGTAGTCATTCCAAGATGCCTGGTAGTTCTGTTTGGAATGTGCATAAAATTCAAATACACTCATTTGTGCTACATCATATTCAATATAGTAAAAAGGATGTGTAAATAAATGTGATTGATTCGGCCAATAGGTACCATTCTTAATATCATCTTGATTTATCACAACCCACGGCATATAGCTACGAACAATATTTGCCCATAATTCACATCGTTTCTTTCGTGACATATCGATATCCTTGTAAATTGCATGTTCAAATTCGTCAATGGCACATCGATAAGGGAGATTCTCCATGGTTCGATACAAATGATAACGGATGCTATCATTCTTGTGATTACCTACAAATCTCTTTAAATAAGGGTAAGCAAAATGCTCCATTGTCTTTGAATGTATCTCATTAATTGAAGATGTAGATCGATGATAGTCATACAGTTTTTGTTTTCGTGCAGCTGTGTAAAATGCATACCCATGCCCTAATTCATGAATAAACTCAATAGCATCATAACTTCGGTTACTGTAATTGCCCATCATAAATGGCATTTTAATATGAGCTAGCATACTACAGCCAAAATAATCAGAAAGCTTGTCTGGACGGTGTGCTAAATCATAATATCCACCCTCTATAATATCGTTAATATAGTTCCCACTCTCCGTCGAAATGTCTGAAAACATCTCTTGGATTGCATGCATTAATTCCGTCTCAGATTCAAACAATGTATTTACATCCTGGATTGCATTTGAACGATTTATTTCATTACATACTGGGGTAAATAGTTTATTGATTTGCTTGCGAAATACCGAAATATCATTTTCGTCATAATCAAAACGAAGATTTTTTCGATAAGCCATGTCAATATAGCTGCTGTATCCTAGCCGGCTAGCTATTTCTGTCCGCACTTTAATCAAGCGATCAAGAATCCCATAATATTGATCATTCATTTCCGGTATTCTTCCATGTAAAGCAAGCAGATGAATATACTTATTATACAGTTGGTTTTCTTCAGCCTGTAATTCTTTTGCTTCCCCTTTTGAAAGAATCTGATGGCTTCGCATTACTTTGACAATTTGGGTTCCAAACTCTTTTTCAAAATCAGACAAAAATGATGAATCTAACAGAATCTGATTACATTCATTTTGTAATGCTTCCAACTTGGGAATTTCTATATTCAAGATCTCAACCTCAGGGCTATAAATTTCCATATCAATACCACACAAATACTTAACATATGCAAATACTTTATTAAAATCAAACCGATACATGGAATCTTTCATCTCAATCCATGCATTACGTAACTCCTCATAAGACCGAGATTGTAACATTATCTTTTGTAATTGTAATAGTTTCTCATTTTGAGATTGATAAATTGGACGTTTATATTTTAAATCTGAAAATTTCTCCATAAATTATGTAACACCTCCATATCATTTTTTACTATATGTAATCTCAGTATATCTTTACTACATCCTACATTGTAATCAACTTAATGAGAGTTAAGTCTGGTATACGCAAAAGAAAATTTGAATCATTACACATAATTTTTCACTCCCTAAATCTTGATGTGTCTCTTAGTTCACTTAATCCCAATAACTAATTATGTAAATTATTATTCCCATATTATAGCACATAATGCAGATGAATATTTTCACATTATGGTGAAACTGAAATAATTAAAGTAGGAATAACCTCTTTTTCCTAATCAACTTCATATATATCAAACTGTGACTCTCTTGAAACTACAATATACGCTGGAATACCCATTAAGACTGGATTATCTTTTTGATATATTAAATCATTGTTCTCTTCTATTTCTTTCAGCTTATATTGGTATAATTTCATTACCAATACATGAAATATATAATAATTAAGATAAGGATGATACGTAGTAAAATCCTTTCCATTTAGCATAGCTCGAAACGAAAAGATCGAATTCTTATTATTATGATTATAGAAGTGACTTATAAGCGAATAATCAAATGCTTCGCATAAATATGTTGAATCTGTGATAATATAAGCTGTAATGATTGTTGCCGCAATTTTCTGAAATAAATCAACTTCAATGTTATTCGGCTCTTCAATATAATTTATATTTGAAATTACCCTTTTCAAAAGCTCAGGAGCAATATTACTTGATATATCTTCTACGATAAGCTGTATTAACCATTCATTAAGACTTCCTTTGTGGAAATCCCTGGTTAGGGATAGACATATATCCTCGATCCGATGAGTCAATTCATTATAAAACGTTGTACATTCTACATTAGAGAAACTGGCTATAGGCTTTATTGACGGATATTTTTCAAAAAATAACGATTTAAGTAATTTATGTAACGTATCGTCTGATGTCATGGCTCTTTGAGCTGAATCTACACATGGATTAAAAAAACGAATATCGCTACAATCATTATTGCTGATTGAACTAAATACAGATGGTATAGGCTCCCAGATGCCATCAATTAGTTTGCGACTTTCCATAACATCAACAGTATCTTTTTGCTGTAATCTTTGCCTGATCTATCATTGTACTATATGCTTCATTTTTCTTGGTATGTATTGAGTAAGGTATCGTGTTTCCATCATAGGAAGCCACGAGTAATGGTTCCTTATGAAATGGACATTCACCAACAAAAGTCAGTTGATGTAGAAAAGAATGATAGCCAACACGGATACATGTGGGACAAAAATACAACTCTTTTCTAACTAGTTGATTGTAATCGTTTCCTTTGAAAACGTTTAATGCATCAAAATGGTTAGGAGAAATCTGAAAGAACTTGAAGAAATCGTCTTCTGCAAAATTTTTGATATTATACGAACAAAATAAGCATAATGTGGATTGCTAGAAATGGTGGTTCCCCAGCACAATTTAACATAGACAGTATCTATAAGTTTTGACGGTGAATGACCTCTGTTTATAAACAGAGGTCATTCTTTAATTTTAGAATCTCTTCCTCACTTAATTTAGAATATTTTATTATCTTTTCAGTTGACTCTCCATCTAGGAGCATTTCAGATGTAGTGTCTATCCTTCCAATCTTCTTTATCTAGGTACATTATATCTAGAGTTTCTATTGCTTTACTTACTTCTTTATCTACTGCCAGTTCCGCTGGAATATTATCTTTATCTATATCATATGCTCTATTTAAAAATGCTATCCATCTATCTAATGTAGTTTTTATGTCTTTATAGCTTTTATCAAATTTTTCTAATTCTATAAAATGCATATCAAATATATCCGATAGTTCTTTTCTACTTTTTCTATTATATATTCCATATGAATTGTGGAAATCTTCCTCATCAAGGTAATTAAAATCTAATATGTTTATTTATATTGTTTTTCTTAATGTTTCAAAGTATTTGCCACTATCTATTTTGTATGTATATACTTTTGACCAATAGTACAATGCCCTTTTATCATAATATCCTTGCTCAGCCATCTGCATTTCTATATCGTACCAAGTACCTTTTTAATCTACTGCTTTTATATCAAGTATTGTCATTTTTCATTTTTTATCCGATTACTACCATCCTTAACACTCCCATCTTCTTCAAGTTGGAGGTAACGGCTGCTAAGTCCCTGGATAACGATTTCTATTTGCTTATCTTCAGGTAATATTGAATTTGTAAATGAGATTATTTAATGAGGATTTTTAGAAAAAAACATAAAACATTTATAATTCAAATTATGACAGAAAACAATAAATTAATGAGTATATATAGTGAAGGTAAAATAGTGTGTATTAATTAATATACAATTAAATGGTATATCATATTTATAATTAGGTTATGACAAAACAAAATTAGTTTTAAATGAGGAGTGATTTATATGAAAAATAGAGATACTCTTAGGGAGTACAATGATGTAGCGGTTAGTGAAGAGGAAATAAAGAAATATGAGGCTCCAGGGCTTAAGGATGAAGTACTTTCTAAAATGATGGAAAAAGCGAAAATAGTATATATAAAAGCTAATATGGAAGAAGCATTTGAAAAGGTTGAAAAGCAATTTGAAGATGGTGAAAAGGTTAAATATATATTTTGGGAAGATACTTATATGGTAAAAGGATTACAAGGTACTATCGGCGGTTGGGCAGCACCGGCTGGTGCTAATTGGACTGTGTGGCCTACTAGAACAGGAATTGTTTTAACCAATAAAGGTGTTTTTGCAATAGCTGCTAATAAGGCTTATGGTGCTTTAAAAATAAAGAACTTTAGATTTAATGATATAGATTATATAGAAAGTAAATCGATGAACAAAGGGCTTACGGCATTTACAATAAAACCAATTAATGGGGAAGAGGTTAAATTAGAAATACGAAGCGGCAATAATCATATTAAATTTATAGATCATATTAAAAAGAATAATATTAAATTAGATATTCGTATAACTAAAGGTGGTATAAAGGAAAAAATTCAAACAATTATAGCGATAATAGGGATCATAATACTTGTTGTGGCGGGGTTAATGCAGGCATATTCACAATTTACACAGAAAAAGTAGAAATTATAGTGATATTTATAAATGTAATATTACGGAAATTTGTATTATTAAGAGGGGATTGAAGTGAATGATAATGATAAAAAGATAGTGGATGGCATATTAAAAAGAGATATGGATGCGCTTAAGGAATTGATAAATGTATATGGAATTATAATCCATAATGCGGTTGCAGCTGTATTAAATGAGAGTCATGAAAGTGATGGTATAGAGGAATGCACAGATGATATATTAATGTGCCTTTGGAGGAATATGGATTGTTTTTCTAAAGAGAAAGGAGATTTAAAGTGCTGGATAATTGTAATTTCTAAAAATAAGGCACTAACTTACAAGAGAAAATTAAAAAAATTTAAGAGTAATATTGATATAGATATTATTAAAATACATTCTTCAATAAATATTGAGGAAGCCTATTTAAATGATGAAAATAAAAAGGCAGTAATAGAACTTTTGAACGATTTAAGCATAAAGGACAAGGATATCTTTATAAAAAGGTATATAAAAGGATGGACTATTGAAGATATAGCCGAAGAAATGAATTTATCTTCAATTTCAATTTACAATAGGCTCAGCCGTGGCAGGAAAAAATTAAAAGAAATCTTAAATTCACACAATATAAAACAATTCAAGGACATGGAGCTGAACTAGATAATTCACTGATGAAAAATAATAAGATACTTATGCTGGTATTCTTATTAAACCAGAAGGTAAAAAATTTTTTGATAGTACTTCGAGTAAAATAATTACTTATGTTTGTCCATCATGTGGATATATAGAATCTTTTGCTGAGAGTCCAAATATATTTTAATAACAGATCTACAGATAAGTTACCTGATTTTGAGATAAAGGAAATTAACTTTTCGACTAAAGTGGAGGAATAATAATGGAAACAGAAAGGCTTATTATTAGAAAATTTAAAAAAGATGACTGGAAAGATTTATATGAATACCTATCTCAAAATCCGTGGTTAAATATGAACCATATGATGTTTATAATGAAGATGCAAGTAAGCAAGAAGCTATTTACCGTTCACAGAATGATGCCTTTTGGGGTGTATGCTTAAAACAAAACAATAAGCTAATTGGCAATGTTTATTTTCAGCAGCAGGGACCTGAAAAATTTTCAACATGGGAAATCGGTTATGTGTTTAATCCTGCATATTATGGAAAAGGCTACGCCACTGAGGCGTGTAAAAGAGTATTGAAGTATGGTTTTGAACAATTAGGAACTCATCGAGTTATTGGTAAGTGTAACCCTGAAAATACTCCATCGTGGAGATTAATGGAACGACTTTTTATGAATAGGGAAGGACATTTTAGAAAACCAGCTTATTTCAAAAAAACAATTGATGGCGCCTTATTAAAACTAATAGGAATAAATATCAGTTTGAAAGATGTAATGCTGATGAATGGATCTATCAGCTTGATTTTAAGGAAAAAGGTGTAGCCGAGGAAGAATATATTCAAATTTTTAAGGATTGTGGTTGGGAATATGTATTACAGTATGGTAGATGGTGTTACTTTCGAAGGAAAAAAGAAGACCATGCTGATTTGTCAATTTTTAGTGATAGATTTTCAAAGATAGATATGTATACCAGCATGCTTCAAAGTCGTCAACTTATAGTTACGGTAGCTTTGTTTTCTATTGCCTGTGTAATAGAATGGTTTTCAATTTTTACCAACGTCTTTCACGGAGACGGTGTGTTTTGGTACGATTTTTGCATGGCTGCATTGCCTTGGATTGGTGGAGGACTTTTTGTGGCTACCAGTCTCTCGAGTTTTTCATTTTACCAATATATAAAACTCAGAAAGATGGTAGAAGAGTTAAAATCACCAGAGGAATAGAAATTGTGACAACATTTGTGCTGATGTACGTTCCCATGGTTTAGTAGATATATTGTAATTCCTAATAGACGATCAATCTTCATATTGAACACTTCCCCACACTATTTTCTACGAACCCAGTAATTATCATATTTTGTTCCATCATGTCCAACTAATGTCTCCGCTGTTTGTATAAAATTAAAGTCTTTTAATGCACGTATTCTCTCTGTAGCAAATGGCTCCGCTTTTGTTGCTATCATATTGCAATCAAACAATTCATATGCTAGCAATATCAAATTTGACAATATTTCAAAAATACAATTGTGTTTTTCATAGTCACTTCTTATATCTAATCTGAGCAACCCACATTCATTGAAATAATCTTTAGAATCTCTGTTAAATAATTCAATTGTACCAATTGCTTCATTACTACTTTTATCAACAATAGACCATCTCACAAATCCTTTTCTATCATACTCCCAAATCCAATATTTAACTGCATCTTGCATACGTGCAAGTGTTGTATAATGGAAATCATCTCCGTTACAATTGTCACTGTTAAAATACGGAATTGCCGTTTCATCTCCATATACTTTTAATAGATTTTCCGCATCCTCAATAGATACCATTCGAAGCATAAAGTTTTCATTTTCAAGCACTGGACATTTTTCATATACTTGGCTCATATTATTTTACCTCACTTCTGATTTTTTCTTTATTATAGCAAAATAACTATGACAACAGTATGTCATAGTTATCAATATAGAATCATTATAATTTAATATTATCTACAAGTTCCTGCATAAAGCCATCTTCAAAAGGACTTTTTAATCCTACATTATGAAGCATATTAGGAAAAAAGTCTTTTGCTGATTCTAAGGAGAAATCAAGATATTTTTGCCAAGCAGCCTTATGATCTTTATCCATTCTTATTTTAAACTGAAGAGCACATGTTTGTGCAAGGCAATAATCTATATAATAAAATGGCCAGTTATATACATGCTTTTGCATCTGCCATGTACGACCATCACCGAAAAATTCATCATCCTTAAAGGCCAGATGTGGCTTGTACTCCTTTTCTAAACTTTTCCATACTTCTCTTCTCTCTTTTGGGGTAAGCTCTGGTTTTGTATAGATTATTTCTTGAAATTCATCAATCATACATCCATATGGTATAAATGCAATAGCATCTTCAAGGTGCATTTTCCTATAATCATCTGCTCTATCACCGAAAAATAACCCCATCCATTTTTCTGCGAAAAACTCCATGGACATTGAATGCGTTTCTGCTGTTTCACTAGTAAGATTGTTATGTTCTGCTATTTCGTCGTTTCTTGTTAAATATCCCTGAAATGCATGGCCACATTCATGTGTAATAACATCAACATCATCGCTAGTACCATTAAAATTAGCAAATATTATTGGTGCCTTATAAAGCATAAGCATATCCATATACCCGCCTGTAACTTTATTAGATCTTCCAATAACATCAAATAATTCATGCTTTAACATGAAGTTAAAAAATTCATTTGTCTCAGGAGATAATTCACTGTACATTTTTTTACCTGCTACAAAAATGTCATTGGCATTTCCTACAGGAATAGGATTTCCGTAAGGGAAGTAGACACCTTCGTCTACATAGTCAAGTTTTTCAAGTCCAAGGCGCTTTCTTCTCTCTTCATGCATTTTGGATGCAAATGGTACAAATACCTTTTTAACTTGATCTCTAAATTCAGCTACATCGGTTTTATCGTATGAGTTACGTCCCATTTTGTAATAGCCAAGTTCAACATAATTTTCATAATTCATAGCTTTAGCCTGTTCATTGCGGTTTTTTACAAGCTCATCAAAAATTTCGTCTAATTGGCCTGCAATAGTAAGTAATTTTTCACTTCTAACTTTTGCGGACTATCTTCTTGTTTCTCTGTCTTTTGATTTTAAATACTTGCCTAGTAGAGAAAGATTAAGGGTTTCTCCTCTAAATTCAACCTTAGTTTCAGCAATGAGTTTATTATATTTTGATGTCAAAACATTTTCTTCCTGCTGAAGTGGAATAAGTACATCATCAAAAGATTTTAATTCAATTTCAATATCCTTAAATTGAACTTTTCCTAACTTATCCTCTAAATAAGCTCTATTTTGAGATTCAAAAATCACTTTTTTATATTTTACTTTAAAGCTATCAATTCTAGGATAAATTTGATCATAGTATTCCTGCTCTGCTTCATAAAATTATTTTGAACGTCCCCATCGTGTTTCTCATTCCAGCTAAAGCTATTAATGTACTTACCTTATCCATCAAAGCATAATACTTTTTATGTACATCAAATTGTTCCTCACCGGTTTTAGCTGCTTTAAATTTACTTATTATTTCAGAAGCCTCTTTTTCAAAAGATTCAATTGTCACTCTTACATAAACAAGTTCTGATAATTTAAAATTTTCATCTGACATTATTGTTCCCCCTAATTTATAGCATATTCTGCTTTAATGTATATTCTATTATATAGCTTTTTTGGTAATATGTACATTTAATCGAACTTGGCTATATACAGATAGGCATTATGATGTAGCTGATGAAGATTTATAAACAAAGTTCTTGGTTTCAGGTGGAGTCTTTAGGCCGTAGGTCATCCATCTGAAACTTAGAAATAGTTATCCGGGACGCAGCAGCCGTTATACTCTTAGAAAAGAGAAAGCGATTCACATCAAATCAAAGATTTGAGTTCTCTGCTTTTTCCACTTAGTAGAAGATGGGAGTGTTACGGATGGTAGTCATCGGATAAACAATTAAAAGTATGGCATACAAAATTTAAAATTAATATTTATGTGGTAAATATTTTAATTTATGTTAATGTTGTATATAATTTAATAAGGATATACTTATAGTAAAAGTTCAAGCAAAGTTTAGTTAAAAAGCAACTGCTATTATTATTAAATCCTTATAATATTAGAAACTAAGAGGGGGTATTATTATGAATAATATATTTATACTGTTAATGATTATAATAGGATTGTGCATTATTCTGTATGGAATAACGAGAACGGAAACAAATTTAGATATGCTTAGATATGCTTTAACTACAAATACTAAAATAGAAAATAAAAAGGGATTTGTAAAATCCTACAAAATAAGTTCTTTAATAGTAGGATTTTTATTATTAACGTTAGGTTTTTTATCCTATGCTGAGGTATTTTCTTTTGAGTATAGGTCTTTATGTTTTATTTTAATAATTTTATTGAAATCCATAATGAGAATGTTTATTCAATTTAAATATTCTAAAAAATCTACAAAGTAAGGGATGTTTAAATATATTAATTCAATATTATGTACTTATATTTCATATTACTATTACACTTAAATATCATATACCAATATTTAGTATTTATATGTAATACTAGTATATAGTATTGATATTAAGGTTCAATATTAAGTTATAATACTTTTAACATAGATCTTCAATCTATCCTATGTTCATGTGAATATCATGCACTCCGTTATTTTGACCTGCATCACTGAATTCCATTGCACCAAATCATGCCATGATGCTTACCGATATTCCATATTAGAGGAAGAGTAATTATAATATTTTCTTCCATCATGTCCAACTAATGTCTCCTCTGTTTGTATAAAATTAAAGTCTTTTAGTGCACGTATTCTCTCTGTAGCAAATGGTGGGATTTTTGTTGCAATCATATTACAATCAAACAATTCATATGCTATCAATATGAAAATTGACAATATTTCAAAAATACAATTCTGTTTTTCATAGTCACTTCTTATATCTAATCTGAGCAACCCACATGCATTGAAATAATCCTTAGAATCTCTGTGAAATAATTCAATTGTACCTATTGCTTCATTACTATTTTTATCAACAATAGACCATCTCACAAAGCCTTTTCTATCATACTCCCAAATCCAATACTTAACTGCATCTTGCATACGTGCAAGTGTTGTATAATGGAAATCATCTCCGTTACAGTTATCACTGTTAAAATATGAAATTGCCACTTCATCTCCATATACTTTTAATAAATTTTCCGCATCCTCAATAGATACCATTCGAAGCATAAAGTTTTCATTTTCAAGCATCGGACATTTTTCATATACCTGGCTCATATTATTTTACCTCACTTCTGATTTTTTCTTTACTATAGCAAAATAAAGTGTTAACTATTTGTTAACTGCCCGCGGCCGGCTTTGCGATCATTGTGAATACTCATTTCTTAAATTAAATAAGAAATGAATATTTACAAATTGGGGAAGACTTTTTAACTTTCTAGGTGAATATTTATGATCCCCATCTTTTGATGCAGAGAATATATTGACAGTTATATTATAATGTGGTATATGATGTTTTTGACATTATTACAAGATATGGAGTAGGATTTTTGATTTTTCAAAGCAATGGTTCAGATTCAGGTGTATTATTCACATATTATGTAGAATTCAGAAAACTCTTTTGTGAAAATGTAGAAAAATATGTTTACAGCTTTATGGAAAAAGACGAAATTCGTAAGTGTGAATTTCCAGAGCATCATGCAAGACTTATTCTTGAAACCTTGTCATGGTGGGGTATGCATGTTAAATATGACGCTTTCGAAACAAATACGGCCATATCGGAGGATGTAGGTAAAAAGGTAGCTATTGATGCTCTTTTACATGCATATGCGATTTAATTCGCAGTGCTGTAAATGCCATGATGACATGAGAATGAAACATTTACCATTTTTTTAGTCAATGTTTCATTCTTTTATACCTACACTTTAAAAAATTTGTAACTATTCAGCTATTAAAATAAATTTCATTTAGTGCTATTATTAATTTATTGAAAAAAACTCTTCCATTTATCATTGATTTTTGGTAATATAAATCCTATCTTGCAAAAACTAATGATAAGGTGGTGACACATCGTGACTGAAAGCCATATTACTGAGATTTACAACCAAGGTATATCTCAAGTTATAAGTGCTATTAACAAATTATCAAATGAAATTAATACACTAAATTCTCAAGTAGAATCACTTTCTAATGATAATATGGCTTTAAACGGGCGTGTTAAGTCATTAGAAAGTCAAATAAATAAAAATAGTAATAACAGCAGTAAGCCACCATCATCAGATGGATTCAAAAGAAAACTAAGAGTTTAAGGACTAAATCAGGTAAACGACCTGGCGGTCAGGAAGGTCATGAAGGGTCAACCTTGAGTATAAATGACAATCCTGATGAAATTAAAATTCATAGTCTAGAAAAATGTATTGAATGCGGAGCATCTTTAAAAGATACATCGCTTGAAAGATATATTGTTCGCCAAGTTATAGATATACCTGAAATAAAAGCTAAAACTACAGAGCATAGAGCAGAAGTAAAAATATGTCCACAATGCAAATGTAAAAATACCGCTAGGTTCCCTGATGGGATTATAAATACAGTTCAATATGGTGAAAAGTTAAAGGCTATAGCTGTTTATTTAACACAATATCAGCTAATTCCATATAAAAGAAGTGCTGAACTTATTGAAGATTTATTTAACCATCATCTGAGCCAAGGAAGTATAGTTACATTTAATGAAAGCTGTTATGAAAAATTACGGCCTATAGAGGATAATATTAAAAATAGTATTATCTCATCTACTGGTGCTGTTCACTTTGATGAGACTGGTATGTATGTAGAGAAAAAGCGTAAATGGCTTCACGTTGCTTCAAATGAAAACCTTACTTTCTATGCATGTCATGAAAAACGAGGTAAAGAAGCAACTGATGAAATTGGAATACTCTCAAAATTCACTGGTACGGCAGTACATGATGGTTTTAAAACATATAATAAATACACCAACTGTAGTCATGCCCTATGCAATGCTCATATATTAAGGGAACTTAATGCTATAACCGAGCTACAAAATCAAGAATGGGCAAAGCCAATGAAAGATTTGTTAATTGAAATTAAGCGTGAAGTAGACTTAATCTTCAACAATTATCATGCTTTACCGACAAATAGACTTCAAGATTTTGAAGCAAAGTATGATAAAATACTTAACGCTGGTTTTGATGAAGACTATTCTAAAAATATTGAATTATACTCTCAGAAGAAGGTTAAAAGGAGTGTAAGTCTTAATTTACTTAATAGATTATGTGGATATAAAAATCAAGTTCTTGCTTTCATGTATGATTTTGATATTCCCTTTGACAATAACCAAGCGGAACGAGATTTACGCATGGCTAAGGTGAAACAAAAAATTTCTGGAACTTTTAGAAGTCCAGCAGGAGCAAATGCTTTCACTAGAATTAGGGGATATGTATCTACTGTAAGAAAACAAGGTAATAATGCTTTAGACTGTATAAAATCAGTATTTACAGCAAATCCAATAGACCCAACTTTAGATTTAAAAGCTCCGATAAAAGAGGTGTAATCACCTCTTTTTAGTGTGCAGAAAATTAATATCATCATACTACCCTCAAATACACAAAATATTTGAGGGTAGTACGTTTTTTGAGCACACATATATTTTATACAAAATAGTAGCTGAATAGTTACAAAAATTTGTAATACAACATGCAAATTTTTGCCTTTATTTGAATGAACCATTCAATCATTAAATATTCATATTGGAGGACTGTCAATGAAAAATTCTAAAGCAATAGACTTTACTAAAGGTAATTTGCCCAGTAATTTATTGAAAATTTATATACCACTTATATAGCTTATTTTTGCACCACTCTGTATAACATCATAGGTGGTTTATGGGTTGGAAATTTGCTAGGTGAAAAGGCCTTTGCCGCTCAGTCAGCATCTGTACCATTGGTAATGTTTTTTTCTGCAATTGTAGTAGGAGCTACCAATGGTGTAACAATTGTGCTTTCAAAATATTTAGGAGCAAAAAATAAAGAAAAGGTTAGTTCTACTTTGATTATGTCATTTATAAGCTTATTTCTATTTGGCTTAATATTAACATTAGGTTGTCTACTGTGTATAAATGGCATATTATCCGCTATAAATACGCCTAAGGAAATTTTTGATACTGCCCGAACTTATCTGTTCTTCTGCATTTTAAGTTTTCCTTTTATTGAAATTTACATGTATCTCTCAGCGGTATTAAGAAGTTATGGGAATGTTTCTCTGCAGATGATAACAATCGTCATAACTACGATACTTAATATCATCCTGGACCCCATTTTAATTCTCAAAATGGGACTTAATGGTGCTGCAATTGCCACCTTATTATCTCAGATAATCTCAGTGCTAATTATGATTTTTTATATATTAAGCAGAAAAATGTTTACTTTTGATTTAAAATCAATGAATATTAAATCTTTAAAAGAGATTTCTAATGCTTGCGTACCATCAGCAATTCAACAGGGTATTCCCACAATAAGTACGGCAGTTATTCAGGCAATGTTCAGCAGTTTTGGAGTTGTATCTTTAGCTGCCTACGGTGTGGCAGCCAAACTTGAGGTAATCGTACTATATCCTGCACTGACAATTAATATGTCTGTTGCAACTGCGGTTGGCACTTGTTACGGTGCAAAACAAAGTGAGAAAATAAAAGAATATTTTAAATGGGGAATTATACTTTCAGTGTGTTTGGATTTGGTACTAACTACATTTGTTACAACTTTTTCCACAAATATGGCTAGATTGTTTAGTGTTAGTTCTGGCGCACAAATGATTATAAAGAGATATTTTGAAATTATTGCAATTGGTTATGTTTTAAATTGTATAACACAATCTTTCATAGGTGAACTAAACGGCCTGCAACAACAAATAAAATCTATGATTTTCATGGCGTTTTACTTTATCATTCTACGCCTTCCACTGGCAAAAATCTTATCTTCAACTGCGTTTAAAATAGATGGAATTAGTATGTCAATAGCAATTAGTTTTATTGTTCCTGCATTTATTGCTATATTGTACCAATATAAAGTTATGAATAAAAAAATACAAAAGAAAACGTGGAAGGCATTGAAATCAGTCAGTATACAAGTTCAGACCCTGATGTTGACTAATTATTTCCAAATATAATATTATCATTAATTTACTATACACTTGAATAATAAGGTGCTAAAAAGTAAATTTAATATACATTTTTTATAAAAATAATCTTATATTACTATATAGACATGATATAATTACCATTAGTTAGGATATATTCGTAAGATCAAACGAACTAAAAAATAAGGGGGATGATATCATGAATTATCCAGTACACATTGTTACTGCTAGTGGATTGATAGAAAATGATGAGGGGAAAATACTAATGATAAAAAGTCCAGATAGAGGATGGGAAATTCCTGGAGGGCAAGTTGAATCAGGAGAAGATCTTACCCAAGCATTAAAGAGAGAGGTAAAAGAAGAAACAGGTATAGATATTGAGGTAGGTAATTTAAGAACAGTTTCTTCAAATTTAGAAAATAGAGTTCAACCTGATGGAATTAGTCCTATCGGTTCAATTGTAAACTTTGGATTTATAGGTAAATCAATTTCTGGTAAGTTGACTACCAGTGAAGAAAGTCTTGAAGTAGCTTGGTTTGATAGAGAAAATATATTAGAGTTAATTGGAAAGGATTTTATGAAAGACAGGATAAAATTCATACTCAATTATGATGGAAGAATTTCCTATGTTACATTCACTGGCAATCCTTATATTATTCATAATGTACAGTATGTTTGAAAGAAACACCAATTTATATTGGGGACATTCAAAATAGTATGGCAAAATGATGTGCAGCTTAAATATATTTAGGAAATAGCTTGCGTAAGTTCTGCTAATACTACTAAAAAGGAGAAATTTAATTGGATATATTAAAAGTTAAGGGAAATACTTATTGCATTGACACTGGAATGACTTACATACCATTTTATAAAATTAATGATGAAGAAATTATTATGTTGGATACAGGTTGGAAAAAAGGAGAGCGTGGGGGGATAAATCAAGTTTTGGAAAGCAATAATTTTAAGGTTAGCGCTATTTTAAATAGTCATGCTCATATAGACCACATTGGGAACAATACATATTTAAAAAATAAATATAGCTCTATAATTGCTATGTCTGCTTGTGAAGCCGCTATTTGTAGTTCTGAGATCACTCTTAAGGTTTATTACGGAAGTCAAACCTTAAAAGAGATAAAGGAACACTACGGGCATATGGTTTGCAAAACAGACATTAGTATAGATGAAAATCAAGATGAGGTATCAATATGTGGAGTTGATTTTAAGATTATTCATACACCAGGTCACAGTCCTGCCCATATATGTAGTATAACACCTGACGATGTTGCATATATGGGGGATGCTCTCATAAGTTATGAAGTAATGGATGGAGCAAAAATGCCCTATTCCTATATATTAAGTGAAGACATGAAAAGTAAGGCGAAAATTCATGACTTGAACTGCAGTAAATATGTGGTGGCACATAAGGGAATATATGACGATATTACAAAACTAATAGATGATAATATAGATTTTTATGAAAGTAGAGCAATGAGAATATACGATGTAATAGATGGATCTATGACAATCCAAGACATTATGAAAGCTGCCATCGAAAGATTTAACATCCATATAAATAATATATATAAATATTACGTTATAGAAAGAATGTTAAAATCTTATGTGGATTATCTATACGAAATAGAAAAAATTAAGTTAATTATGGAAAATGGTTTTCTTAAGTATAGCAAATAATTTATAGAAGATAAATTTTAAAAATGATACAATAGAAAAGAAGAGAATAATTACTCAAATATAGTATTTAATTAAAGGTAAAATGTACGATTTTATTATAATAAAGAAGCAAATATGAAAGAATGGTGAGTATTCTATGTTGTATCATGCATCAGGAGAAGTTGTAGAATTTCCGGAGATAAGAAAAAGTAGGTATACAAAAGATTTTTCATGGGGATTTTACTGTACTAATAATTTTGAACAAGCTAAAAAATGGGCCAAAAGAAATAGAGAGTTCGCTACAGTTAACTATTATACTTACACAGAAAATAAAGACTTAAAAATATTGAAATTCAAAAATATGACTGATGAATGGTTAGATTTTATTGCAGCTAGTAGAAAAGGATTGATACATGATTATGATATAGTAGAAGGACCAATGGCAGATGATACTGTTTGGAATTATGTAAATGATTTTTTAGATGGAGATATTACTAGAAACATTTTTTGGGAGTTAGCAAAGTTTAAGTATCCAACTCATCAAATAAGCTTTCATACATTAAGAGCATTAGACTGTCTTAAGTTTGATAGGAGTGAAATTATAAATGAATGATATGCAAAAAAATAATTTATTTTACCTTTGTTCTCTTATAGAATTTATAGGAAGACGGACCAAAAATAGAAGAGTAACTATTGTAAAGATACTTGGAAAGAAGGAGTTAGAGCGACAATTAGAAATTGCTGATGTTAATCATTGTTTATCCTTTGAACAAGTATCAGATGAGATAATAGAGTATTTTAGTATCCAAGAAGGTGATTTTGATTCAGTAGGATTATGCAAATATAATGTGCCAAGTTTCCAAGTAATAGGTAAAGAATATCAAAGATTAATATTAGCTGTAAGTTCAGAACAAGATAATATAGTAGATGTGCTATATGAAGTATTTCAGTCCTTCATTAGTGATGAGATTTCAGATTTTAATTCATCAGTATACTATAGTAATCCAGAATACCTGAAGTATTCTTATTTAGAAGGAAAATTATTGGAAATATGAACGATTCCCAGGAGGCGTTAACATCTGGAAGCAAGCTAGCTGCGCTGGCAAAAAAAACAGTGATTCTTTGTGAGCGCAGCTAGCTTGCTTCATAATTAACACTTCTACACACTATTTTTTACGAACCCAGTAATTATCATATTAACAGTTCACTACTGATGGGGTTTGTCAAAGAACCAATTTTATCAATTTCAAGTCGGATGATATCACCACACTCTAAAAGTGTACCGTTTTCCATACCGCAGCAATTAGGAATTGTGCCCGTTCCCATAAACAGAGTTCTTGGTTTCAGGTGGAGTTTTTAGGCCGTAGGTCATCCATCTGAAACTTAGAAATCGTTATCCAGGGACGTAGCAGCCGTTATCTCCCTACGGATGCTAGTCATCGGATAAACTCACCTGCATAGACACGTTCACCTTTAGAAGCGTAAGCAACTGCTTTACCTAAAGAATGGTAAAAACCGTTCATTTGACCTTCTGCTATAGTTTTGCCGTTTATGATTACACGAGTTTTTAGGCTATCAATCACCGGCAATACCTCATCTGCGGTAACAACCACATTAGAGATCGCGCTGGCGAAATCTTTTGCTTTGCATGGACCAAAACCAGTCTTTCTCATCTCATCAAGTTGTACATTCCGGGCACTGAAATCATTGAACACACAAAAGGCTCCAATAGCCCTAAGCCCTTCGTCCTCGGTTGCATTTACAATGTCTTTGGTAATAATCATTCCAAGTTCAAGTTCGTAATCCTTCAAAGTGGCATATTGGGGATAGTTTACCGTTTCCCCGTCTCCAATAAAGGACATCACATTTCCCTTATAATAAACTGGATTATCATACCATGCTTTTTTCGGTAGAAAAGAAGGGAATGGTTTACGAAAAAGTCCTTCATACGCTTTTACTAGCGGCAAAAATTTTGGCATTGTATTTTTCACAAATCCTCGGCCGCTGTTAATGATATGGGCTTTACACAGCATAAAGTCACGATACATTAATGGCCTGAAAGGGATCACATCCTCACCAGCAATTGAAAGATCAGCATTACCCTTTTTAGCTATTTCAATGATTTTCTTCAGCTTGGGTTCCAGGGACTCTCGATTTTTTAAGAAAGCGATGATGTCATCTGATGCTTTTTCAAGTTCCATCCGTTCCTTTGTTCCATCCCCAGGCACAGCATCCAGCACAGAGCGAAATGCAATCCACTGATCTCCCCATAACAAACATAGTGTATAATTTTCTTGATTTTTAATTTTTATTCTTTTAAGTTTCATAAATAAAAGCCTCCAATTTTTAATAAATTGTTTAACATGTTCAAGTACTTTCAAAAAAACTGAAACATAGGGTTTGATATCATCCCGTTTCAGATGTGTGTTTATTAAGGTATCATCAAAGAAATAACAAGTCAGTATCCTGGTCTATTTTGTGGTATGCTTCGTCGCCAAAACCATTACATATATCAATATGCGCAAGGTTTTGGCTCCTCGCCTACCGCAAAATATCCTCAGAATCTTTGACTTGTTATTTCTTTTCAGATGCCTAAGAAAAGCTTTCAGCTCCTAATAATATTGTCATATCCACAATTTCCTTATCCATATTCCCTATACGCTTTTTTATTTCTTCGATTTCTTTTTGTTCAATATTAAAAGCATGCAGGCTCATATCTAAAAAAGCATTTAATCTTGTTTCAAAAGGAATATGTTGCTTCAAGTAACGATTTGCAATATAATTACGCATTACTCCCTTGATGGCCAAAGTACGAACATAATAATCTTCATAAGTAAAGTTTGGATTATATGCTTGAAATCTTACCTGTGACCTTTCTGCTGCATGGGTTACTAATTTATCTAATATAGCATTTGAACTATATCCTTCATAGTAAATCTCGTTGACTCGCTCATCCATTTCTACTGCTTTTAGCTCAACAGCACACATGAACGCATATAGAAAGGCCGGACTTTCCCTTTCTCCAAAATGCTTACCAACTAATTCATCAGAAGCGTCAAATATGCCCAGAACAAGGGATTGAACTATTTCTTCTTTATTTTTAAAAAAATAATATATACTTCCAATTAGAACTCCTGATTTGTTTACAATCTGTCTAATTGTAGTTTTCTTATAGCCTTGTTTGATAAAGAGCTCTTTTGCACTAATCAATATCTTTTGTCGTGTCTCGTCCATAGCTATCACCTCAAAATATTTAAACATGTTCAATAAAATTATTATATGCCTTACATTTTATCATGTCAACATATTTATTGAACGTGTTTAAGGATATAATGATACATTGGTAGTATCCATATTAAGAAAGCGGTAGAAAAGTATGGATTAACCTATAGTGCTAATCACCAGAAATGACGGTTCTTTTTTACGTCAATAGCAATTGGCTAATTTGTTAAAATATATTATAAAGTGTGGCAAATAATGATAATATTATATAGAGAGTTACAACAGTAGCTGTAAGATAATGCGCAGTATTAAGAAAATCTGATTAAATGGGGGGAAATTTGTGAATAAACCTTTCTGGAATGAAAAACTGGACTTTTTAAAAGCCATACGCACTGGTTGGTGTAATGTTGATTAAAATTCCTGTATTAATGCAAGACTTAGGATTACACAATATTGGAGTAAGAATAAATGATGGTGTTAAATTTATTAATCCAAAGGAAAATAAAGAGGATTATATTAAACAGTTAAAGGCAATGACTAAAGCCTGTGGATGGGATAAACAATTATCAGAGCTTGAGAAAGAAAACTATATTAATGTACTGATGGAAAAGGGGCTAGAACAACGAGAGGCTGAAATATATGTACAGGGTGAGTCAAAAATAACTGAATATTTAATGGGGAATAAAGATAATACTTATATTATTCAAGCACCATGTACACTTATATCATATGGTACAAAATAGATCTTGAGAACTTACTAAGAAAAAAGGAAAGAGAACATTGGGAAATAAATACTATTTATATTGTCTTTGTATACTCTACGAATAGTTTACTTGACCATATTCCACAGATAGTCGGTTACTTTAATATAGATTATCCTATAAAATTGTATGTAAAAGGATGGTGCTAAATATGAATAATGAAAGCATAGCTAATTTCATTTGTGAACTACGAAAATCAAAAAATATGACACAAAAACAATTAGGAGAAAAATTGAACATTACAGATAAAGCAGTTTCTAAATGGGAAAGAGGATTAGGGTATCCAGATGTATCAATATTATCCTCACTTGCCAATGCTTTGGGAGTTACAATAACCGAACTGCTTAATGGAGAAAGAATCGTTGCCCAGCCTTTAGATGCAAACGCCATTGTGGAAACAACTTTGGAATATGTAGATAAAGTTACATTTAACAAAAAAGAATCAGTAAAATCTATCGAAAAAATTGTAATTACAGTATCTTGCCTACTGAGTATATTTATCTGTATGCTTTGTGATACAGCTATTTCGGGCACTTTCACATGGTCATTATATCCAATTACATCTGTTCTATTTGCATGGCTTATTATAATTCCTCTTTTTCAATTTGAAAAAAATAGAGTGTGTATATCCCTTGTTTCCTTAAGTGTTTTTATCATTCCCTTTCTGTTTATTTTAAATAAAATTATTTCAGGTACAAAATTCCTGTTACTGATTGGAATTCCCGTATCACTGATTGCTTTGGCATATATGTGGGGTATATTTTTTTTATTTTCAATTAAGAAGGCAGCAAAATGGAATATGGCGGCAATTTCTATTATTTTAGGAATTCCTATTAATTTGCTTATAAATTACATTGTGGCAAAACTTATAAACCAACCAATAATCGATGTTTGGAATATTTTATCATGCGGAATACTGGGTATTGTATCAATTGTGCTTTTCTTAATAGGAAAGAAACAGAAAGTTTGAGACTTCCTGTTATAAAAAAAGACCACGTAACTATTGAAATCTAAAGTGTTAATATTGTTCTTAATACCATACTTTTCAGAAGAATTTTCTTATATTATATATTGAATTTTTATTTAAGTTAAAGAAGAATAGTAATTAATAGTGACACAAAGGTTACTTGTTTAATATCCGATAAATGGTAATTTGTGGAGGATAAATCATGTATAAAGATATATTATCAAAAGGCATAAAAATTAAGATCATAGGAGATAGTATTGCTGCTGGTGCGGGCAGTTCAATGAGTTATAAGACTGAAGACCTGATATTTGAAGAGAATGGAACAAAATTTTATAGAAGAGTGGCACCGAACAGTTGGTGGGGACTATTGGAGCAATACTTGCAAGATAATTATGTTACATGTACTGTTGAGAATAGAGGATGTGGAGGAGCATTTTCGTATCAGATAAAAAAGTACCTTGATACACAAATATCAAGTGATGATAACTTGGTATTTGTTTTAATGGGATTGAATGACCGTAAACGTACGAATGGCATGAAAGAATTAAAGACTAATTGTAAATATGTTGTTGATCAATTGATTAGCATGGGGAAAATGGTGATTCTGTTAACCCCAACGCCATCGGCTCATAGTAATGAGTATTATCCGAATAGAATTTATCATACCGATGAAGTTGTTGGAATTTTACGTGATATTTCACATAGTAGAAAAATTCTATTGGTAGATAATTATAAATATATAATGGAACATCTTGCAAAAAATCAATTAGTGATTGATGACGTCATTTATGGTGAGGGATGTATAAATGATGGTTTGCATCCATCAGATTATGTGCAGAAATTAATATTTCAGAATTTAATTAAAACATTACAATTGGTTTAAAGTTTGTTTATCATCTCCGCTTATATATGAAGCAAAAACGGTTTATTTATACCAGTTACACTGCTTATTTAGTTGGTGTTATTGTGGAGAAAATGACAGGTTATTCTTTAATCAATTACCTCACTCCGAGATTATTTGAACCATTAGTAATTGACCAAGCTAAACACCGTATTATTCAAAAATGAATTTTACGGTGTTTTTATGTCACATTTCAATAAAAAAGCCTGGGAATATAGAGTATATGAATAGTTGTTCGTTTTATAGTTGCAATTTATAGAAGTTTCTTTAATGACCATGCCATATTTCGACCTAAATTTTTCATATTTTGCATACCTTCCTCATCCTTTAAGACATCGCCCACTTCTTTTCCATATACCATATTCCAATAAGTAGAACCTACTAGTAAAACTTCTTTGTTTAAAAAAAAGTGGTTTAATGTATCTATAGCAGTCATTCCACCACCACGGCGAACTGCTACAACAGAGGCACATACTTTGTATTTAAGCAGTTCAGGATTAGTTGCAATAATAACTCCTGAACGTTCAATAAAAGCTTTCATCTTAGATGATATATCTGCTGAATAAACTGGTGAGCCTAGTATAATTCCGTCTGCCTCAAGCATTTTATGAAAACATTCATTAAATGCATCATCTTTAATGATGCATTCTTTACTACCTTTACAAGCAAAACATCCACTACAGCTTTTAATTTCTTTATCAAATAGTTGTATCAATTCCGTTTTTATATCTTGCTTTTCCAATTCTTCAAACACTGTTTGAAATAATATTGATGTATTTCCATTTTTACGTGCACTTCCACTAATGCCTATAACTTTCATGCAGAAACCTCCTTGTATAGTTGTAAATTAAATAAATCTAACTTGGCAATTATTTAGCTTATTTTATAAGTTCTCCTTGCCATTAGAGAAACAAGAAAACTTATACCTAAAACAATAGCTAAGAATATAAACGTCAAAGAGTAACTTCCACCTCATCACAATTGACAGTATTACATGATTGGATATGCCAATAATCAAAACACTAATTGAAGCACATATCAATCCTAAAGATAGAATATTAACTGTACCTAATTTTGAGGACAATTTCACAAATAGCATTGATCCTATCATTCCAATAATACCTATTCCACGAATCAATAGAATTTTTTGGCTATCGAAACCAAAAGATTTTTGAAAAAATACCCCCATTACAGTATACATACCAACAAAAGAAAAAAGCAAAGTCACTGTAATTATATAACATGGTAGAAGTGATTTATTTATCAATAATTTTACTAATTGTACACTAAAGTTTGTTTTAGTGGTTTTAGTTGAAGCTTTGCCTGTTTTAGGTACAAGAAATACCATAAAAATAATTATTGCAGCATAAATTAATGATTGTAACCAGAATACATTTGCCCATGGATATAAACTTATGACTAAACTTCCATATAATTGTCCTAAAATACCTGCCATAACAAATCCTGTAGTTACAGCGCTAATACCAGCTACACGTTTATTGTCAGGAAATATCTTAATTATAATTGAGAAACCTAGTGGTGCAAATGAAGCTGCAAAAATACCTTGAATGGTTCGTAAAATCATCATTAGCGTATAAGTAGTTGCAAATCCTGTTACAAATGTTGAAACCATCAGTAATAAGAGACCAACAGTTAACAATTTTTTCGTTTCAATATAATTGGCTAGGTAGCCAAAAATTAAGAAACCTACTGCATAACCCAACGAAAATGTACTGCCTATCAATACAACTTGTTGTTGATTTACATGAAAACTCTGGCCTAATACATGATTAAGAGGGATGACTTCATAAATGCCTATGCCCACACAAATACTTGCTATGAAGAAAAATATTATTTGTATGGTATAAACGGAAATCCTTTTGGGTTGTTCTATTAATTTATCATTTATCATAATCTATACCTCCTAAGGTGTTTTCAGTATACACTTTGGAGTTAACTCTAATGCAAGCTTTTTATTTTATATGTTATATTTTATATGTTAATATAAAATTATTTACATTATCTTATAAAAAGAGGAGTATATCATATGAAAAATCAGTTTAATATCAAAGAAGTTTCTACACTAACAGGATTAAGTAAAGACACATTGCGTTTTTATGAAAAACAATGCTTAATTAAAAATATTTCACGTAATGAACATGGCTATAGAATTTATTCTGATTTTGATATAGAATGGATCAATTTTTTAATTAAAGTCAAAAATACAGGCATGCCTTTAAAAGATTTACAACTTTATGCTATACTTATGGAAAAAGGTAATTCAACCATATTGGAAAGGGAAAAAATGCTTATACAACACAGAAAAAATGTGGAAATTCAAATTGCAAATTTGGAAATTACTTTAAATAGAATTGATGAAAAGCTTGATCGATATCACATGGTAATGCAACAATTATAATTTAGATCCATCTGTAATTATATTAATCTAATGGGGTGATTTGATATAAGAGTCACACTTATCAAAGATCATTGTTCGTGGTTTCCACTCCAATAGTTACGACGCATTTTTCTTATCTTACGTCACAAGGGTAGTTTAAGTCAAAGATTATTTGTATAATAGGTGGCTATAATTTTGGATAAAGAAAAAAATAAAATTAGGTTTTATCATCAAAGAAATATAGAAATTGTCCAAGGAATCAGCGCTCATAATTTTCCTAAACACAGTCATAGTACGTTTTGTATTGGTATAGTTACGGATGGCAACATACAATTGAATTTAAAAAATCAAGAGTATATTCTGGAGAAAAGTGATGTGTATTTTATCCCACCATTTGTAGAACATAAAATTGTATCTATTGATAAAATGGAATATGCGTATAAAGTAATATGTTTGAGTAATGATTTTATAGAACGATACAATAACGTTTTATTAGATAAGTATGTTAACAAAGATGAAAAAGTAGGAATGAGAATTTTAGATATATGTGAAAGATTTGAGAACACTAATAATTACAAACAATTAGAAAATGACACAAAACAGTTTTTGGAATCAAATACAAAAATAGTTTGTAGCTCTATAAAACAAATACACAATACAGTAGTTTTATTGGCTGTAAGCTTCATAAAGGACCATTTAGAAGAATCATTTTACTTGCAAAAGATATCTGGTTATACACATATATCAAAATATCATTTATTGCGATTATTTAAAAGACAAATGGGGGTTGCACCTCACCAATTTTACATACAGGAAAAGGTAAAAAAAATAAAACAGGGATTGTTAAAAAATCAAACCCCTGTTGATTTAGCGTATAATTTAAAATTTTCAGACCAAAGCCATTTATGTAATACTTTTAAAAAGTACGTTGGTCTAACTCCTATACAATTTAAAAAAAGTTATAAAGAAGACATTAATTAAAGCAGAGCAGGTGTAAATTTTGCAAGAATATATATTCCGCTTGCACCTGCCTCTACTCTATGTGGTACATTTGCAGGAATTACCCCAATAGTTCCTATGCTATAATTAACTTTATTTTCTCCAATATAGCAAGTCCCATCGCCAGCTATAATTTCATGTATTTCTAAATTATTTTCATGGACATGGGTATCCAATATACAAAATGGTTCTACTTTAACTAAATGACAACTAATTTGATTGTTTGTGAATTTTCCTGTTACTAAATGTTTTAGTGAAACCCCTCTAAATTTGGGATGTTTACTAAACTTAATATCTTGTGCATTTAATATGTCACAAATTGTGTTGATTGTTCCATTTTCAAAGTGATTTTCAATATTCATATTCATTACCTCCAGTTATTTTATACTTACAATATATCAAATAATAACTTCGATATATTGTAAAAAATTGCGGTACTCAACTAAATAAATATATGGGGGTTAAAATATGTCACAAGAACATAAATCAGTAAAAGAAATGTGGGAAAATTATTTAATGTATATAGGATATGATATTGTTAATTCAAGGATTTTACGGTGTTTTTAATTCGTATTTCAAAAACTATCTGTATGATATGAAAATATAAAACCTTTATTTTTTTACATCTGCTTTAAACATCTTAAATACAATTTCACCAAATGGCATATTGAGCCTTGCATGATATATCAATATCCAGTTTAGTATATCATACTAGTATATAGTATTGATATTAAGGGTTAATACTAAGGGTTAATACTTTTCTATAACCATAGACCTGGTTAGAATGGTTAATGAACTCTGTTTATTGGCATAGTTCATTAACCAATTTTAGAATCTCTTACTCGCTTAATTTAGAATTTTTTATTATCTTTTCAATTGGCTCGCCATCTAGTATCATTTCAGATGCAGTGGCTATCTTTCCCTTTTCTATATATTATCCCAATGAACAATATGAAATCTAACTATACCTTTAAAAATAGTAGTATTCATAGTATATAAAGTTATAAAAATACACATCATAATATCGTTGAATATTAAATAACTATACTTTAATAATATAGAATTTAAAGTATATGAAAAGAAAAGTGAGATGATGTTATGAGAGTAGAACCAGTCATAAAAGGAGATGGAAAAGAAAGATATATATTAGTAAATAATGAAGCGAAGATTATTACACCTGTAGTCAAATTTTTAAAATATAGAGACAATACAGGCGCTGCTAGAAATACTCTAAGAACATATAGTTACCATTTGAAACTATATTTTGAATTTCTAGAGCAATTAAAAATAGATTATTTAGATGTTAGTATTGATGACATTGCCAATTTTGTCGGCTGGCTACAGATGCCAAAAGAAAGTATTAAAGTTATATATATTGGAGTACAAGAAAGTAAACGGTGCGCTAGAACAATAAACGCAATTCTTAATACAGTATTAATATTTTATGACTATATAATGAGACATGAAAATTATAAAAATCAAATGTCCGAAAAACTTAAGAGATTTTCTCCATATTCGCAGAAGGGTTTTAAAGGTTTTTTATATCATATAAACAAAAATAAGATGTTTAAAACTAACATTATTAAATTAAAAGTTCCTAAAATAAAACCTAAAATATTAGAGCGTGAGCAGATTAAACTGTTAATGGAAAGTTGTACGAATAAAAGAGATTTATTTCTTGTTAAACTTTTATGGGAAAGTTCTATGAGAATAGGCGAAGCCTTGAGTCTGTGGATAGAAGACTTTAATATATCAGAAACAAAAATATTTATAAGAGATCGTGGAGAGCTTACAAACAAAGCAGAAATTAAGAATGTATACAGTCCTAGAGCAATTGACGTTTCGCAGGAATTAATGGATGAGTTTATGGATTATATTGCTGAAGTGCATTGTGATGAAGTAGATACAAATTTTGTTTTTATTAAGCTTACAGGAAAAAATAAGTATGAACCAATGGAATATCAAGATGTTGTTTCACTATTTAATAGATTAAAGAAAAAATTATGTTTTAGTATAAACCCTCATATGCTTAGGCACTCATCTCTTACAGAGTTAAGACGATGTGGATGGGGAGCAGAACATCTAAGAATGAGAGCGGGACATAAAAGTTTTCAAACTACTTTCCAAATGTATATCCATCCCAGTGACGAAGATTTAAGAAAAGATTGGGAAAAAGTAAAATCTAATATGACATTAAATCTTGATATGAAAGGATTTGAATAGAGTTGGATACAAAGCAACAAAGCTTATTAAAAAATGAAGTTATAAGAGAAATTAAACTTGAAGGTGAATGGTTGAATGATACTTGGGACTTAAGTATAGGATCATTTGACATATATAATCCAAATGGAAAAAAGTTAAATGGATTAATAGAATTTAGCATTCTCAAAAATGAAAATTTCAAAAATGAAATTAAGTTTTTTATTCAACAAAAC
Source organism: uncultured Clostridiaceae bacterium (assembly GCA_963725425.1). Taxonomy (GTDB): domain Bacteria; phylum Bacillota; class Clostridia; order Clostridiales; family Clostridiaceae; genus Clostridium_I. The sequence goes on along the minus strand of CAVRYJ010000005.1, from coordinate 52,702 downwards.
ATAAAAAGTTATAGATGGAGCGTTAGTTGTGATTACAAGTTTAAGAGAATGAATGAATTGATTCAATTAATATCTTCAAATTATCCATTTTGTTACAGCATTATAGATTTAAATATTGATAATATTTCTTTGAAATTAAGAAATTTCATGAAGGAAATGCAATTTGGGGACGAACGAATAAGGTATATATTATTATTGTTCAGAAACCTAAATAATTATTATATGAAGAAATATGACATAAGAAACGAATTTGAGAAAGATATTTGGGATGTAAGAAATATAAACCCATCTAAAATATCAATTGTCGCAACAAAATATTACTTTAAATTTGTTGATATACCTCAAGCATTCAAAAAGTTAGCTAAAAATTATCTAAGGGTATGTTTAAATAGATATAGTTTTGGATATTGTGAGAAAAAAATAAGGCAGTTGAGACTATTCTCAACTTTTATTTCAGAAAGACATCCAGACTGGAATGATTTGTGCAAGTTAGACAGAGAAGATATTGAAAGATATATAGAATATATGAACGATGTATTTAAAAAAAGTAAAAATACTGAAATGGCGGTATGGAGTTTTTTAATTGAACTAAAGTTATTTTTAGGATACATACAAGCTGCTGATTATAGCGAATCACCTGTAAAGCCAGTTCACACATTGTTATTTAAAGAAGATATGCCTAAATGGCAAGTTTGGAATTTTAGCACTGAAAAATATATTCCAGAATACGTATTGCAACAATTTGATGATAATATTGAGTTTTTAAAAAAAACATACATCCCTATTGCAATTGTATTGAGAGCTACAGGAATGAGAATTTCAGATGTATTAACTATGAGATATAGTAAGTGCTTAGAACTAGTTAATGGCGGATGGTATGTTGTAGCCGATTTAAGTAAGACCAAAACTATCAATCATAGAATACCTATAACCAAAGAAGTTGCAATTGTAATAAAAGGACAGGTGGAAATAGCAAAAAACTTATTTCAATCAGGAATAAATCCAAATAAATTCTTATTTGTTAGCACTAGTCCTGAACGAATGGGTAGACCTCCTTCATCCAGAAACATTTCTAGAGTATTTAACAAACTAGCAGTTGATAGGAAAATCGTAGATGAAGAAGGAAATGTATTCCATTTTAGAAATCATGCTTTTAGGCATACAAAAGCTGTAGAACTAATAAATAATGGAATGAATTTGCTACATGTTCAAAAATGGCTTGGTCATGAAACTCCAGAAATGACATTAAAATATGCTAAATTGTTAGATACAACAATGAGAAAATCATGGGAACAAGTTGTAAAATCAGGACTTTTCAGAGTAAGCATCAGTGATGGAAAATTAGAAGAACTAGAGCCTAGTACTGAAAATAATGATTTGATTGAGTGGGAATATATAAGAAAAAATCTTGATGCTGTCAGAATACCTCTTGGATACTGTTTTAAACCTGATAAGGTTCAATGTAATCATCAGTTAAATCCATGCCTAACATGTAGTAACATGTGCACTAGTCCTGAATTTACACATGAGTTTGAAATTGAAATAGATGAAACTAAAAAACAAATAGAACGAGCCAAACGTTTTGGAAGAACTGTTTGGGTTGAAAAAAATGAAATAGCATTGGATAAATTAAATTCAATTTTGAATGTACTGAAAGAAGGTAAACTATATCATAAGGCAGGTAAGAAAAAGCGAGAATATGTAGGTGATGAGCGTAATGAGTAATAAAACTAATATTAATATTAATGGCTTAATAAAGTATGCAGAAGAAAAAAAGAAAGCGACTGTAGAGAAAGTAGATTTGTGTATACGCACTATTATAAAGAACAAAGGAAATATTAATTTCAATTCTGTTTCTCAGGTTTCAGGAGTATCTAAGGCATATTTATATAAGAATAGTGTGATTAGAGAACGCATTGAGACATTACGTGATCAAAGTGTAGGTACTTTGAAATCTAAGTATATAAAAAAAGAAATGACAGCATCAAGTAAGGACATAGTTATATCTTCTAAAAACAAAAAGATTAAGGAATTAGAAGCAGAAAATAAGAGACTTAAAGAACAGTTAAAGATATTGCAAGGTAAGCTTTATGAAAATATATAGTGTTATATATACAAATATGGTTCTAGCATCTGCATTAATGAAAGGAAAATGAAATGATAGTAACTAAAAAATATATACAAGATTTAAGAGAAAAATCACTTCTAAAGATATCTAAAAAAACAGAAAAACTGATTTTAGAGAAATTTGGCAAAGAACTTAAAATAGATGAAAATGGATATTTTTATGAGTACTCAGAACAAGATATCTGTGAGCAAATAAGGGAAATGATTAGAGCCAAATAATTTATTAATTTAATAGGGGGAACAGTTGCCACTATTAAATTAAACTTTAGAAATAGCGTACAAGCTTATCTATGTAGATATATTAACAACGAATAGGTTAAGAAAGTTCAATGATTTTTACTGCATTAGTATAGATATTGAAAATAAGACGACATAATAATTAAAAATGAAAATACAAACAATGTTCTTTAAAACTTCAATGATGCGGTGTTAAAAATAAAAGTGATTTACTATTTTATGCAGAAATAGTAATATAATATTATTACTATTAACATAAAATTAAGACGGATTGGTATTTTATGGCGAAATATTTGGTATACAATTTTGGAGGGGGAACATAATCATGGATAGACATTTTACAGTTTCCATATACATAGTACATAAAGATAAAGTATTATTACATTTACATAAAAAGGCTAAAAAAATACTTCCTTTAGGTGGGCATATAGAATTAAATGAATTACCAGAGGAAGCATGTATTCGTGAAGCACAAGAAGAATCAGGTTTAAAAATAAATCTATACAATCCACTAAATAAACAACTTAAAAGTTCATGCGAATTGGTAGGAGAAAAACTGTTAATAAGCCCCCTGTACACAATTTTCGGTAAAATAAATCCAGAACATTATCATATAGACTTTGTTTATTATGCAACTGCAAATTCTTTTGACACAATACCAGGATATGGGGAATCTAAATTGCTCAAATGGTATAATAAAGAAGATTTGAAAAACGCATATGACATTCAGCATAATATTCTGACAATGGGTAATGAAGCATTAGAATTATTAGGTGAAAGAGAGATTTTTTAGCTATTACAGAATGTTATAAAACTACGTCACAATGGTATTTTCTTGTGACGGAAGGGTAAAAAATAACGAATTAAAAATTATTTATAAAATGAGAGGATTAAGATGAATTGTAATATCAAGAAAAGAACCATAATGATATTTCCTAAATTTGAGAATATTAATATTATAAATAAAATAAGAAAAAAATATGACCCACTTGCAAATCACGTTAGCCCACATATTACTTTAGTGTTTACTTTTGAAAGTAGTCTTACATCAATTGAAATTAAGGAACATTTGACGGAAGTGCTTGATGGAACAAGACACTTTAGATTAACTTTACAGGGAATGGTAAAAATTGATAACCCTTTAGGGATGTATCTATTTTTAGATATAAAACAAGGTAATGAACAAATAAAGGAACTGAGTAAAAAGTTATATACAGGAATCTTACAAAACCATAAACCTGATTGGTTAAGCGAAAAAACATTTATGCCTCATATGACAATAGGTAGTTTTACTTCAAAAGAAGATTTAAATATAGCATTTAAAGATACTGAACTTATTAAAGAAAATTTCACCACAATAGTAGATAAAATTTCTGTTGAAATTATTGATGAAAATGAAGATTCTATTATTGAGGTTGAGGTAGATTTAAGTAATGAATGATGATAAATGTGAATTAATTTTAAACTTAGATAAGTTACATACAACTGAATTAGGCATTGGACGAATTAAAGTTAATCTTTCTTTAAACGTGAACGATGTAGTTAAATGGTGTAACGAAAAAATACAAAAGCCAGATGCTTCTATAACCAGAAAGGGGAAGAACTGGTATATTGATATAGATAATTGTATAATAACAGTGAATGCTTATAGTTATACAATTATTACCGCTCAAAAGACAAAAAAATAAATTTTTACTGTTTAGTAATAAATTAAGGAATTGAGGAAATTAATGATTAAAAAAAATAATGATAGTGGATATATAGTTTTTTACATGCTAATAGGAATGGGAATAGGTGGTGCGATATCTTTTGGAGTAGCATTTGGTAATTTCGTGGTCATAGGTATGTTATTAGGAACATTAGCAGATTGTTTAGTATATATTACAAAAAGAAACAAAAGAAGTAATTAACAATATTCCCACCCAGATTTATGGAGATTTTACCGGTTTCCCAAACATGTATATTTTTTCGGGTACATACGAAATATTTTATGCCCAAACTCCTACGTTGGTTGAAACCGAAAGGTATATAGTTAACAAGTAGTAATTAGATTGGATGAGGAACCATCTAGATTAGCACACGCTATTTTTTATGCTACGATACGATTCCATCACCCAGCTCATGCATATGAATGGAAAGGTCCAACGATTTATAACGAGTTTTTAGATGTATGGGCTTTAATTGAAAAAGGTTTAAAATAAAAGTGAAAGAAGGAAAATAAAAAAGGTGCAGTTGAACAATTCACCCGTCAGCTTGCGAAAGAATTGGGTTCAAAACAAATTACAATTAATGCAGTAGGTGAATAATTATTTTATTCACCTACCTCTAACACCACCGTATGTTTCCTTACCATTTCTATTAATATGTCATGTTTTATATTATCAAACAAACCTTTTATATCAATATATTGTAATGTAAGCATATTGTTAATAATTCAAACAATATTATAGTATCATGGTATATTTATTACAAAATCCACATTTTGTAGTATAGGATAAATAAATTTTGTAAATATTCCAAAATAGGGTTGATATATGAGATAAAATGGTATATTGTAATACTATAAACGCGTGTTTATGATGTTATGAGGGGGTGAGTATTTGTGAATAGTATAGATATAGCAAGAATCGTAGGAGTTTCAAGAAGTACTGTTTCTAGAGTAATTAATAATTATCCTAATGTTCCAGATGAAACCAGAAAAAAGTTTTAAAAGTAATAGAGCAATATAATTATGTACCACATGCTTCAGCCAGAATACTTGCAGGTGTTAAGAGTACAATTATAGGTCTTTTTCTTGTTGACATGAAATCAATAACTGATGGAAAACAAATTACAGTAAGTCCTTACTTTGCAAATTTTACAAGTTTCATAATTGATTATGCTAGTAAAATGGGATATAAAGTTCTTGTTTTTATAGTACATAAACCAAATGATTATAACGATGTTAAAGAAATTTTTTATAATAAAACTATTGCTGCAGGAATATTTGTTGGACAAAATAACGATGATTTAGCTATTAAAGAAATAATAACTGATGGATACAAGGTTGCATTGATAGATCAATCTATAAATTCAGATGAAGATGTTTATAGTAAATCCATAATAGTAAATGCAGACAATTTTGGAGGAGCCTATAAAGCAACGAAGTATTTAATTAATCTTAACCATACAAAGATTGCCCACATTACTGGTGAATCAGTAAAATTTTCAACTATTGAAAGGGTTAACGGATATAGGAAAGCATTGTTAGATGCTAACATTCCTATAATAAATAGTTTGATTGTGAAAGGAAATTTCATTGAAGACGGCGGATATCGTGCAACAAAAAGACTACTTTTAAAGGACAAGCCAACAGCCATATTTTTAAGTAATGATAAAATGGCCATTGGTTCTTTGAAAGCTATTAAAGAAGCTGGCCTAAAAGTGCCAGATGATATTTCAATAATAGGCTTTGACGATATTGAAATGGCTAGGTATTTAAACCCACCACTTACAACGATAAGAATGGCATTAATGGAAATGGCATCAATGGTCATAAATGCTCTTGTTATGTCAATTAAAAATGATTTAATTTTTTCAGCAAATTATACAGTCCCTGTAGCTTTAATAGAAAGAGAAACTTGCATGAAATTAAAATTGTAAATAATAAACGCGAGTTTATTATTTATGTGAGGAATTAATGCATTGAGTAATTCAACCACTTCCTTTTAATATCATTATCTTCATTAAAACAATATACGACTTCTTTATATAAATGTCACAAAAATAGATTTGTTATATTTATTTGTTCATATAGGATACCTTAAATATATATGTGGGGGAAATCCTTTTTGATAAATCTTAAAAACATTCAATTCCAACGGGTTTAATGTTTTCTAAGGGACAAGCATATTACAAGAGGGGGAATTATTAATGAAAAAAAATCATCTCAAAAAAGTATTGATGCTAACAATGTCACTGGCAATGGTTGTATCTGTTTTAGCAGGTTGTGGTAGTGGAACTGGAGCTGGAACTGCTTCTAATCAATCCAAAGTAACCGTTTTTACGCAGAAAGATGCAAAGGATTACAAGGGAACACTCTCTCTGTGGTCCTTTACAGATGAATTTAAAACATCACACTTTATTGAACAATTTAATAAAGTATATCCAAACATTAAGATTAACCTGACAGTTATACCATTGGATAACAATGCATATCAAACTAAACTTGCATCAGTATTGACTTCAGGATCAGGTGCACCGGATTTGTTCGTTTCAGAAGTTTCAATTGTAAACAAATTTGTTAATATGCAGGGTGCCTATGAAGACCTTTCTAAAGCTCCATATAACGCAGAAAATATTGTAAAAACCCAAGTTAAATATACTACAGATCTTGGAAGAAATCAATCAGATAAAGACATTAGAGCTCTTGCTTGGGGAACAGCTCCAGGTGGAATATTCTACAAGAGAGGTTTAGCTAAACAGTATTTTGGAACAGATGATCCAGATCAAATGTCTAAGATTTTTTCTTCATGGGATTCATTAATTCAAGCTGGTAAAGATCTAAATACTAAAAGTAGCGGTAAAGTTAAATTATTTGCAAATTATAGTGAAATGTTCAATGTTGCACTTGGTAGCAGAAAACATGCTTGGGTAGAAAATAATAAGTTAGTTATCGATGACAATATGATGAACTTTGTTGACTACGCAAAGAAAATCAGAACTTCAGGTATAGATGCTAAGTTTAATCAGTGGACAGCACCATGGTCAGCATCAATGGCTGGTGCAGTACATGGAACAAACGTGTTTTGTTATGTACTTCCATCTTGGGGATTACAAAACGAATTAGCTATTAATGCTCCAAAGTCAAAAGGCGATTGGGGATTTGCTCAAGCACCTTCATCTTACTACTGGGGTGGTAGTTGGATAGGTATATCTACTAAGAGTCAGAATAAAGAACTTGCATGGCAGTTAGTTAAGTTTATGAGTTCTAAAGATTTCCAAACTTGGGATGCTAAAGCAAATAGTGATTTTCCAACTGATTTAGATGCAGAAAAACAGGAAGCAACTACTGCCGATGGAAAAAGTGCTTTTGCTGGCGGACAGAATTTAGCTATGTCTTATAGCAAAACAGTACCAACAATCACTGGTAAATTAGTTACTAAGTACGATGATACTATCAACAGTAAATTTCAAGGTGACTTAGACTTATATGTAACTGGAAACAAAACTAAAAGTCAATTTTTACAACAGTTTAAACAAGATATTAAGAGCGCATTTCCAGATGTAGCCGTAAATTAAGTTAGTAAATACCTTATTGACTGTTTTAAAATAATGTATATTATTTTAAAACAGTCAATAATTCATTTAATTTAGGAGGTGTTTTGATGCCAAAGAGGAAAAGCAAACTAAACAAAGGTATATATGGAATATTATTTATTATTCCATTCTTTGTTGCATATCTAATATTTTCAATATATCCCATTATATATTCCTTAATAATAAGCTTTCAAAAGTGGGATGGAATAACACCGAATGCCATTTTTATAGGATTAAGTAACTACATTCATCTTATCCATGATCCTTTATTCTATCAATCTATAGCAAATACATTTATAATATGGGGTTTTTCTATAGTTCCTCAAATGTTGTTTGCAATTCTACTTGCAGTATTGTTTAACAATTCAAAGCTTAGGGGAAAAGAATTTTTCAGAGCAATTTTTTATCTTCCTAACCTTATTACACCAGCAGCAGTAGCAGTGCTGTTTTCATTTCTATTTGACTGGCAAACTGGTGCAGTTAATAATATTCTTATAAAAATGCATATAGTTAATCAGCCTATTAACTGGTTTTTGAGTACAGTTGCATCTAGAGGAATAATTTCACTTATATCATGGTGGATGTGGTTTGGGTATAGCATGATAATTTTTGGAGCTGGGCTAAAAAATATACCATTTGAATTATATGAGGCTGCAAACATAGATGGAGCAAATGCTTGGCAGAGCTTTAAGCGAATAACACTTCCACTGCTAAGACCAACTGTATTATTTGTTTGTGTAACATCATTTATAGGTGGTATGCAGACATTTGATATTCCTTATGTTATAACTGGTGGAGCTGGAGGACCTGATAATAAGACATTGACAATAGTTATGTACCTATATAATACTGCCTTCCAAAATTCAAACTATGGATATGGGGCTGCTATTGGGTATGGTTTATTTATTTTGATACTTGTATTATCTATAGTAATTTTTAAATTTATTAATAGAAATGTTGATTATGAGGAGAGGTGATATTAATGGAACCAAAAGTTAATGCTAATGTTAAGGTTAAAAAAACTAATAAGATGCCAGTAAGTATTGGTAAACTTCCATTGTATATCTTTCTAATTTTACTTGCTGCAATATGTTTTATTCCCTTCTATCTAATGCTCATGAATTGTACCCATAATAATGGTGAAATAGCGTCACAACTGTGGCTTGCACCAGGTAAAGCATTATTGGATAATTACAAAAGGTTGATCTCAAATATTCCTATTTGGAATGGATTTTTTAACAGTTTATTTATTGCAGTTACTACTACTATAGTAAGCGGATATTTTAGTGCTTTAACTGCATATGGATTTTCAAGATTTAAATTTAAGGGAAATAAAGTGCTTTTTTTAATTGTAGTAGGCTCCATGATGATTCCTTTACAGTTAGGATTCATAGGCTTTTATCAATTAATAGGCAAAATGCATTTGCTTAACAGCTATATTCCTCTAATAGTTCCTTCAATAGCGAATGCTTCATCTGTTTTTTTTATAAAAGGGTATACAGATGGTGCAGTTAGTCAATCCTTGATTGAAGCAGCTAGAATTGACGGTTGCAATGAATTTTATATATTCAACAAAATAGCATTACCTCTTATTATGCCTTCCGTTGCAACTATGTCTATTTTTACATTTATAGGAACATGGAATAGCTATTTAATGCCTCTTATTTTAATATCAGATATGAACAAATATACACTTCCAATTATGCAGGTTGTTTCAAAAGGAGTTTACAAGAATGATTTCGGTACAATATATACATGTATTTCGATTTCTGTTATTCCAATTATGATAGCATTTGCATTCTTGTCTAAGAAAATAATGGGAGGATTGACAATTGGAGGAGTAAAAGGTTAATAGTCAACATAAGAGAAATGTACCCCTTAGTTAAATGTGAAGTTTATAAGCGAGAATAAATATGAGTAAATTTCATATAAATAGGAATAACTTAAAGAAAAAAGTTACAAATTTTCATAATTTGAAAACATTAAGTAAAAATGGAGGTTTTTTTATGACTTTTAAAAAAGATTTTGTATGGGGAGCGGCTACTGCTTCTTATCAAATTGAAGGGGCTGCATTTGAGGATGGTAAAGGACTATCCGTTTGGGATGCATGCTGCAAAAGACCAGGATTTGTAAAAGATGGTGCTACTGGTAATATAGCTTGTGATCATTATCATAGATATAAGGAAGATGTTCAACTTATGAAGAAGAATAGGATTAAAAGCCTATAGAATGTCAATTTCATGGCCTAGAATTCTTCCTAATGGTATTGGTAAAATCAATGAGATGGGTTTGGATTTTTATGATAGACTAGTTGACGAACTCTTGGAAAACGGCATTACACCTTATATAACACTGTTCCATTGGGACTACCCACTGGCATTGTATAAAAAGGGTGGTTGGTTAAACCCTGACAGCTCAGATTGGTTCGCTGAATATACTAAGGTCATTGTTGAAAGATTATCGGATAGAGTTAAACATTGGATGACGCTAAATGAACCTCAATGCTACATTGGACTAGGACATGGCACTGGAATTCATGCCCCTGGTTTAAAGCTTGATTTAAGTGATCTTTTAACGGCAAGTCACAATTCACTTCTTGCACATGGAAAAGCGGTTCAAACTATCAGAAAGTATTCAAAGGTAGACTGTGAGATCGGATATGCACCAATTGGAGTAGTATCATTTCCAGATACACAGTCAAAAGAAGATATTGAAGCAGCAAGAAAAGCAACTTTTGGTTTTAATGGTCCTGATCTTTGGAATTCATCATGGTGGATAGATCCCACTTACCTTGGAAGTTATCCAAAGGAAGGCCTCAATGCTTTTGAAAAGTGGCTCCCTAAAATTGGTGCAAATGATATGAAAACTATTTTTCAGCCAGTTGATTTTTTAGGTCTAAATATTTATCAGGGCACTAGAGTACGCATGGGTCATGATGGTACTCCTGAAACGGTAAATAAAAATGTAGGATATGATCAAACAGCTATAAAATGGCCAGTAACTCCAGAGTCTCTATATTGGGGTCCAAAATTTTTTTATGAAAGATATCAAAAGCCCATAGTAATAACTGAGAATGGTCTTTCAAATACAGACTGGGTAAGCCTTGATGGTAAGGTTCATGATCCTCAGCGAATTGATTTCTTGAATAGATATATAAGAGAATATAAGAGATCGGCTAAAGATGGAGTAGATGCAAAAGGCTATTTCTGCTGGTCCTTAATGGATAATTTTGAATGGGCAGAAGGCTATAACGAAAGATTCGGACTTATCCATATAAATTACCAGACGCAGGAAAGAACTATAAAGGACTCTGGTTTTTGGTATAAAAATGTGATAGAAAGTAATGGTGAAAACTTATAATTAGCTTTAATTCTAATTTTCTAACATAATTTTAGCACTATTGAAGAAATTCAAATTCAAAAATCAATGAAAATCCTCTAATTATATGGCACTGACTTGAGTTTCAACTGCATAACAAGTCAGTGTCATTTTTTTAAAACCGTTCAAATTTTACTTATGAATTGAGTTTTCATATTGAAGGAAAATAGTTTGATATTTTTTACTTTTTATAAGTAAATCTATAAATGAACGAATTTGGTAACATATTTTACCATGTAAATTTAAATCAACTAACCTAAGCTGCTTTTAATGTTTTTAAAATAGCATCAATTAATTTGTTGAAATTTGTTACAAAGTGTGGCAAATAATTATAATATTATTATATAGAGATACAACTGAGCTTTTCAATATAGGAAAAACAGAGCAGCAAATCCAAGGTATGAAGTGGCGAGATGCTTTAAGCATTTGCGGATATTGTGCAGAAACAAGTTTAGAAACTTGTAGTAAAGACCTATCTAAATTGTGGCTTGATTTTGATGCTAAAAAAGAAGAACTATTTAATTTGTTTGGTTATAGAAATGACTTTTATGGACTGATGTGGTCTACAGGAAATGGAATGTATTGTTATCTTATCGGAATTGAAATCCATGACATAAATAAATCACCCGTAGGAACTTGCTGTAAGTGTGTAGTTTGTGTATCATATTAATATTTAGTATGAATATTATATACCATATATCATATTAGTATATAGTATTGATATTAAGGGTCAATATTAAGTTATAATACTTTTTCATAAACATAAGCCTGGTTAGTAGGGTTCGTGGATACTCCTTACTCTCACTTGAAAAAGTGGAATGGTGAATGAACTCTGTTTATAAGAAGATTTCATTGATTAATTTTAAAATCTCTTTCTCACTTAATTTAGAATATTTTATTATCTTTCCAGTTGACCCTCCATCTAGTACCATCTCAGATGTAGTGCCTATGTTTCACACTTCTATGCCCTTTTCTATGCTCTTTGAAAATTCAATAAAATACGGTGCTATAATTATAGATATACTTTCCAAAAAAGAAATATATCATATAACCCATGTAATATATGTGTTATAATTTACATTAGTTGTGCTAAAATGGTGAAAAATTATAAAGGAAAGTTTCAATTCAAATTATATTTAAAAAGGTGGAGATAAGATGGAAAATCAAAATATACAAGATAAATTAGCCGTTTTATGGACCAGTGCGGATAGGGAAGTAGCACTTAAAATGGTTTTTATGTATACTTACAATTCGAAAGTAAAAGGATGGTGGCATGATGTAACTTTAATCATATGGGGACCGTCCTCCAAACTTCTCAGTATGGACACAGAATTACAGGACTATGTAAAGAAAGCACAGAAGGCAGGAGTTAAGGTTCAAGCATGTAGAGCATGTTCAGACATGTACGAAGTAACTGAAAAGTTGGAATCACTGGATATAGATGTAATATATATGGGAGAGCCTCTTACAAATTATCTAAAAAATGGCTGGAAGGTAATTACATTCTAAGAGGTTAAAATAAGGCTTTTTCATTACTAAAATTAAGTAGTAGAACCAGGACATTTCTTTAAGTTAAATAAACCAGCTCAAATGATCGATTAAAGTCACAACCTTCATATGTTGTACTATAGTTGTAGAATATTTTATACGAGATATCAAAAGAGAATCAAAGAACATAGAAGGAGGATCTAGCGTGAAAAATGGCAAATATGGTTTGGATGCACCAACGGTAGTAATAGGATATATTGCTTTAGGTATACTATTTTTGATTTTAGGAATTACTCTCTCTTCTAAATTCTATTATGCAAGCTGGATGATAAATTTAGGTATTATATTTTTGTTTATAGGTTTATATATGACCTATGGCAGCAAAGTTGGCAAGTATAAAATGAGATCAAAAATAATACAAAGACTTTCAATTAAAGGCAATGAAACCGCATTAGACGTAGGTTGCGGAAGAGGATTGATGCTTAATGGAGTGGCATTCCAGCTTAATACGGGAAAAGCTTATGGTATTGATATCTGGAATGCAAATGATCAATCAGGAAATAATTATGATGCTGTCATGTTGAATGCAAAAATTGAAGGTACTGAATCAAAAATTCAAGTGATAAATTCAGACATGAGAAAAATACCATTTGAAGATGGATATTTTGATATCATTGTTTCCAGTCTTGCAATTCATAATTTAAAAAACGATGAGGAAAGAAAAAAAGCTCTAATTGAAATAGCAAGGGTTGCAAAACAAGGCTGTAAGCTGGCTATTCTAGATATTGCACACATAAATTACTATGCAAATATTCTGTCAACCCAAGGTTTTGATATTGAACATATTGATAAACATCAGCTTCAAATATTTCCACCTGTTAAAGTACTCTATGCTAGAAAAAAATGAACAATTCTTTAAAACTGATTTTATGATATTTTTGAGTGGTAGTGTCCATATCTTACGTCACAAGGGTAAAATGTTACGTAGCACGTGTAATTAGACGCCATGTAAGAATCGTTTATATACAGTGAATTAAATCTATTATTTCTAGGAGGTAAACTATGACAGAAGAAGAAAAAATATTTGCAGGCAGGCTGTTTGATGGCCGTACGAAAGAACTTCGAGATGTTAAGCATAAGGCACATATTCTGTGTCAGAAATTCAATTTGCTTGAAGAGTATGATGAAAGCCGTCTGCCAATCATCAAAGAATTCATCGGTAAAATCGGAGAAAAATATTATTTGCAAGGCCCTATACAATTTAATTATGGGTGCCATACGTTCATAGGTGAGAATTTCTTTGCGAACTTTAATACCACCATTTTAGATGATGGTAAAATTTATATTGGTGATAATGTTATGTTCTGACCCAACGTTTCCCTCATGGCAGCATCACATCCACTCATTTCAGAAGAGAGAACTGCCATGAAATATAGAGACGGACATGTATCTATGTCCGAATACGCAAAGGAAATTTATATTGGAAACAATGTTTGGATTGCTTGCAACGTGGTTATTTGTGGTGGTGTTCATATTGGAAATAACGCAGTGATCGGAGCTGGCAGCGTTGTTACAAAAGATATACCTGATAACTATATAGCATATGGTAATCCGTGCAAACCAATAAGATTAATTACAGAAAACGATTCAAAATTAGATTTACTGTAGTTATTAGAGACTTAAAAAAAGTTCCAACAGGAATGAATTTGACTGTGAAACATTTAGATGGCACTATAATTGAATATGTTGAACACAAAAATGTTAATAAATAATTTCCTGATTTAGCGTCACAAGGATTATTTGTATTTAACTTAGAAATCTATAAATAATATATATATTTTATGAGCCATATAATGTTTATTCTGAAACAGAAGCTAAGAAAGAAGCAATAGATAGGGCCGAAAGTGCAAAGGCATTGATGAATATAGCTTTTTCACAATTAGGGGCAAGACGTATCGTAGCGATGTGTAATCCTTTGAATGAACATTCGTGGAAACTTTTAGAAAGGCTTGGTATGAGGCGTGAAGGAACTCTTATTAAAAATATATATTTTAATAAAGATATTAATGGAGAACCTTTATGGGCAGATACCTATGAGTATGGAATTTTAAAGTCCGAATGGATAACAGGTAACTAATCTTAATTTATAGTTATGTCGAAACATTCTTATCTTGCGCCACAACTGTAGAATAGTGTTGAACAACTATATGAAAGTTCGAACTATTAAAATTAGCATGCTATGGAGGATAATTTATGAAAATATTTTTAATAAGACATGGACAAACAGACTGGAATTTGGAAGGAAAAATACAAGGTAGTTATGATAGTGAACTCAATGATACTGGTATTATCCAAGCAGAAGAATTAAGTAGAAAAGTATTAGAATTTAATTATAAATTCTCGAAAATTTATTCAAGTCAACAAAAAAGAGCAGTTAGAACAGCAGAAATTTTGAGTAAGGCTACCAATGTGGTTTATGTACCAATAAAAGGATTAGAGGAGATGAATCTTGGAGAATGGGAAGGACTGTCATGGTTAGAAGTACAAGAAAAGTTTCCCAAAGAATATGAGGAATGGTACAATAATCGCAGATATACCAAATCGCCAAAAGGAGAATCATATCAAGATATGTTAGAACGGATTTTAACAGTTATAAATAAAATTATTAATGAAAATTGTGATGATCTTGCAATTGTAACCCATGGTGCAGTGATTATGTGTTTACAATGTTATTTAACTAATACTCCTTTTAATGAAATGATGAAATTTAAAATAGATAATACTACAATTAGCGAATTTGATAGTGAGGTATTTAACATTAAATAAACTATCTATCTTAGAATCGATTTATTACTACATATTAAAAATTACTGATGTAATTTTTATAAATTAAATTTGGTTAATTCGGAGTGTTCGTATCATGTGACGCAAGAGTAATTAATTATGCATTAATAAATAAAGGGGAAATTATTAATGCTTTTGTCTCATCAATCTCATTATTCCCAGTTGCATTATTTCTTGGATATATATTTTCACAATGTAAAAATATATATGGTTCAACGGTTTTTCATACTTTTTATGATTTTTTTGTAAATTATATATGAGCGTGGGTACTTCACACTCTTCAAATCTTGCGTCACAACGGTAAACTAGGACTTGCTAAATGACATTATTGAAAGATAATAATATAATTATATGTAGTGAATGTTATTATACTACTACTAATATTTAGGGTCAAAGGAAGTAATGATATGAATTTAAAAAAAGCCATAAATTCAATATATAAAATTTGTTTGGACTTCTTAGGAGTAACTTATATGAACAAACTTGTTGAGGACTCTGATTCAGACATTAGGGTAAGAAGAAAAAAAGAATAAGAATAAGAATAAGAATAAGAACAGAAAGTGCAATTAATATAACAATATATGTAATAACGTTCTAATTTAGCGTAACAACTGAAAAAACGAATAATTATTAAAACCACCGTATTATTCAGGAAGAATTTTGCGGTGGTTTTGCGTCGCATTTCAACCAACATCTGCATGATATGAAAATCAATAATCCGTATTTTTTTACATCTGCTATAATCGTCTTAAATGCAATTTCACCAAATGCCATATTGAGCCTTGCATGAAATATACATATTATCATACTTATACTTTCTAAATATAACTGGTCACCTTCACTATATTGATACTATTATATAATTGTATTAATATAGTGAAGATAGGAATTTAGATAATGCCCTAGTACACCATGGTTTAAGTCAATGTTATGTCATTGTGTATAGTATTAACATGATATATCAATATTCAATTTAGTATATCATACTAGTATAAAGTATTGATATTAAGGGTCAATATTAAGCCATAATACTTTTCTATAAATATATACCTAGCTAGTGCTGCTGGTGGCTACTCTTTACTCTCACTTGAAAGAGTATAAAAGTGATTCATTAGAACCCAAACTTTGCTTTGTGCGAATGAACTTTGCTTATAAACAGATGTCATTTTCATATGTTTTTTATATTATTCCCATGAGTCATGGCTTTGAAAATTCAATAAAATACGGTGTTATAATTATAGATATAATTTCCAAAAAGTAAATATATTATATAAAATGTGTGTTATAATTTAATCTAGTTATGTCGAAGTGATAAAATATTTCGTCATGTAAAAAAATTTTATATTTTGTATTGAATAATATGGTGTCTAAGTGCTAGTTCAGTAATTCATAAATTTATGATTCAATGAATAAACTATTGTTATAGTTACTTTTTTCGGAGGTTATAAATGGGATACTATGTTAGAGTAGAACCCAACGTAAAAATTTATGTGGAGGATCTTAATCCTGAAGGCAGTAAGACCATTTTATTTATACATGGTTGGCCTGGAAGCCATAACTTGTTTGAATATCAATTTGACCAGCTTCCACAAATGGGATATAGGTGTATTGGGATAGATACAAGAGGATTCGGTAATTCAGATAAGCCTTGGAAAGGTTACAATTTTAATAGACTAGCAGACGATGTTAAATGTGTTATTGATACATTAAAATTACACGATATAACACTAGCAGGACATTCAAATGGAGGCGCCATAGCCATCAGATATATGGCTAGACATAATGGTTACGGGATATCAAAGCTGGCTCTTTTTGCTGCAGTGGCACCAAGTCTTATCAAGCGAACTAATTTCCCTTATGGTTTAGAAATAGAAACTGTGTTACAACTTATCCACGGGACATATACTGACCGTCCTAAAATGCTTCATGATTTTGGTGATATTTTTTTCTATCAACATATAACTCAAGCCTTCTCAGATTGGTTCTTTCAATTGGGATTACAGGCAGCCGGGTGGGCAACTGCAGCCATTGCAAATACTTGGATAGATGAAGTACTGTTCTCTGACTTACGGAAAATAAATGTTCCAACTTTAATTATTCATGGAATTCATGATAAGGTTGTACCATTTGAACTAGGTGAAGTGCAAAACAAAGATATTAAAAATTCAAGACTTATACCGTTTAATTACAGTGGGCACGGAGTATTTTATGACCAGAAAGATAAATTCAATGAAGAGTTAGTGAGATTTATTGATGAATAAAGTTTTTGAAATGTAGAGAGTCTTAGAAAAATATTGAAAGTTATTAATCCATTAAGGCACCGTAAATTTAATTGAATAATACGGTGTTTTTGCTTGGCATTTCAATTACAATGTAAAACCGAGATTTTGCTTATTTTAATAATACTAATGGAGAAAACTATTATAATACAGTTATAATGGGAAGACTATTAGATAAATAGATATTAAAAACTAAACATAATATTAGAATATTGTTGAACATTGGCAGTTAATTATGCATTAATAAATAAAGGGGAAATTATTAATGAAAACGCTTATTTTCAGTGGCACATCTAGAAAAAATGGTGATACTATGGTTTTGATAAATGCAATGGAATGTTCGAAAAAATTGGCATTGTTTTTTAATGATAGAGCTTAGTCTTTGGATAAGTCAATATTATGTACTTGTGTATCGTATTAGTATTTAGTATGTGTATACTAAATCGATATTTCATATTAGTATATAGTATTGATATTAAGGGTCAATATTAAGTTATAATACTTTTATATAGCCATAGCCCTGGTTAGTGGGGCTCGCAGCTACTCTTTACTCCCAACATTTTCTTATTTCATTTTTAGTTCTTCATTTTTGCAAGGACCTTCATCTTCAACTTCACAGGAATCCATCTTATTATTCTGTTTACCAAACCAGGAACAGTGATGTTGTTATTTTTCATAAATCGTTTATAGGCATACTTTGCAACGTCTTCGGCTGTCATGGCACGACTTGGAGTTTTTGTTCCTTCCTTAGCAAAAAAATTTGTCTTTGTCGCACCAGGGCATAATGTACAAACTTGTACGCCATTTTCCTTTGCTTCATAACGGATTGCTCTACTATAACTCAATACAAAAGCTTTACTTGCAAAATAAGTGCTAGTATATGGCCCTGGCTGAAAAGCACCAGTAGAAGAAACATTTAAAATTTTACCACTGCCTTGGCTATACATATCAGAAATAAACAATTTGCAGAGTTCTACAAGATTGATGACATTTAATATCATCATGCTTTCATCACGTTGTAAATCAATTTTATCTGTGGGACCAACCAATCCTATCCCTGCATTATTCACAAGTATGGAAATTTTAAAATCATCTTCTTTTATCCGGCTATATAATTGTATCGCTGCTCCTATCTTTCCCATATCCTGTTCATAAGTCAATACCGTTATATCAAATTCATCTTCTAATTTTTCTCTAGCCTTTTGCAATCTTTCACTGCTAGAGGAAACCATGATAACTCCGTAGCCATCCCTGGCAAAATTCTTCGCAAGCTCAAAGCCTATACCACTTGTTCCTCCGGTGATTAATACATATTTCATATGTAAACACTCCCTTCTTCATCTATCATTATAAAAGAAAGAAATATTACTGTAATTCACATAGGTTAATTGAAAGAGGTATTTTTAATTTCTTTCCTTATCCTGCTCAAAGATGCAGCCCTGATGCCTATGTAGGATGCAATATATTTTAATTCAACCCTGTCATGAAGATGAGAAAATTGTTTGCAAAAATCAATATATCGTTCTGACCCATTCATCAAAGCTGAATTTTTAGCCCTGTTTTCCAATTTTTCAACTTCCTTCATGTAATTCCTAACAAATAAGTTCTTTAAATTTTCATCTTCTCTAATAACTTTATTTACCAATCTATATGGGAATTGAATACACTGGCAATCTTCCAGACATTCAATGGTAAATGATGAAACACTTGCTGTGCGTAATCCTTCAGAAGAAAAAAATTCATTCTCGCTACTGAAACATTTTGTTATGTCATTTCCTTGTGCATCAATATAATAGCCTCTAACTATACCACGGATGATAAAATAAAGGTTAGTAGATTTCATGCCTTCCAGCAATGCGATATGTTTCCAAGGGAACTCCACAAAATAAACTTCATCATTTATCATTCTAGCAATATTTTCATCTATTTTAATTCCAAATTTTTCTTCCAAATACTCACTAACATTCATCATTTTTATCAAATCCTTTAATTTGTTAGAGTTTTATATTTTTCGCACGCCCAAAAGTTATAGTTTTTTTTACAATTACATTGTTTATGAAATACCTATTTATGACTTGTCCCCACCCAGCTCTTGGGGTATCGTTACTAGGATAATTTGAAGCAGTAGAATCACCAGCTAGAAATACTGAAATTGATGTTTTATTCATAATTGTATATCGCTCCCTTATTTAAGATAATGTATCATTAGATATAATACATTGTCTTGAATATTATGTCAAAATACTTCCTTGATACCATTAACATTATAAGAGAAAAGTATTGACTTGTACCTTATGGTCACCATTAGTATAGAATTAGGGAAATGAAATTTCTTAGATTTAGGGGAGGTAACAAGATGAATATTAAAATCACATCAGAAAAAACTGGTTTAACAAAAAAGGCTATCAAATATTATGAAAGTACCGGATTAATTAATCCTTCAAAAAAGATATAATTAACTGTACCTTACCTTTATTTTACTATATAATAATGTAGATATTTATTATTATTTTACTACAAAATATCAATAGAATTGTACTAAACTAATTTAAAATTACCAAATTTTTGAATAATAAAAGGATTTATACTATAAAGTCAAATTTGAATGGAGTTTATAAGTTGAAAATAGATAGTTTAAAACAAAAAGCATATGATACCATTAAGTCAAAAATTATTAATTGTGAGTACATGCCCAATTCATTTTTAAATGAGAGTGCTCTAATGGATGAAATAAACACAAGCCGTACACCTATACGTGAAGCCCTTAGTAAACTTGAACAAGAAAATCTTGTCACCATATTACCTAAAAAAGGTATTATGGTAAATGATTTATCTCTCAATGATATAAGTATGATTTTTCAAGTAAGAGAGTTAATTGAACCTTTTATAATTCTAACCAATGGTTCTAATTTAGATAGAACTGAACTAAAATCTATGCGAGATATGGTAACTGGTGATATAACAAAACAAGATATAAAAAAGACCTATCAAATTGATGATTGTCTTCATAGATTTTTCATTTACAGCAGTAACAATAAATACTTCCATCAAACTATGAGTCATATATATGATCAGAATACTCGTATGCGCATATTATCAGCAGAAAGAATAGATAGAAGATTAAAAGAGACCCAAGAAGAACATTTGACTATAATAGATTATTTATTTGATGGTAAATATGAAGAAGCATCCAATGCTATGAGGGTACATCTTACTAAATCTAAAAATGCAGCTATTGATAGTTTATTAATTTAAAATATAAAAGTAAGTTCTAAAAAATAAAGATTGACCAATCTTACTATTCATAAGATTAGTCAATCTTTATTTTTACATATATTTTAAGGCACAATCAACAAAATAAACAAGAATACTGATTTGTTGTTTTTTCATGATACCTAAATTTATAGAGCATTATAATATTAAAATATTGACAAACGTTTACATTGTGCTTATAATCGTATGCATAACGTATTATTGTTATATATCTGTTGTATACAACAGATATATAACAATAATTTAAAGCATAGTATGTTTAAATAAATATTTCAGGAGGTCAATATGAATAAGAGTATTATAATCGTGGAAAAAGGAAAAGTAGAAATAGTTGAACAAAAGATGCCTGTGCCAGCAAAAGGTGAAGCATTACTTAAAATTTTATATGGTGGTATTTGTGGTTCGGACTTAGGTACGTATAGAGGTACTTTTGCTTATGTATCTTATCCAAGAAAACCAGGGCATGAATTTTCTGCTGAAATTGTTGAAATAGAGGAAAATGACAAAGGATTTAAAAAAGGTATGATAGTTACTGCAAATCCTTATTTTAATTGTACAAGCTGTTACTCATGCCGTCGTGGATTAGTTAATTGTTGTACTACAAACGAAACTATGGGAGTTCAAAGAGAAGGTGCATTTTCTCAGTATATAACTATGCCTATTGAACGTCTATACGATGGAAAAGGAATTTCACCAAGGTGCCTTGCACTTATTGAACCATTTTGTATAGGCTATCATGGGGTAAAGAGAGCTAATATTAAAAAAGGCGATAAGGTACTAATAATGGGGGCAGGAACAATAGGAATACTTGCAATGTTTGCTGCAAAGCTGTTTGGTGCAACCGTTTATGTAAGTGATATAGCACAAGGTAAACTTGATTATGCATCACAGCTGGGAGCAGATGGAATAATTTTGAATAGTAGTGTAGAAACTTTTGAATCTAAAGTTAATGAAATTACAAAAGGCGATGGGTTTGACGTAACTATCGAAGCTGTTGGATTACCATCAACATTCCAAAGTTGTATAGATGCCGTAGCATTTGGTGGTAGAGTAGTACAAATTGGAATAGGCAAATCAAATCTTGATTTTAATTTTACTATGATTCAAAAGAAAGAACTTAATATATATGGCTCACGTAACGCTCTAAAAGAAGATTTTGAACAATTGATAGAATATGTAAGTAATGGTGATGTTGACTTAGAGAAAATTGTTACTAACACCTACAGTGCTTATGAAGCAGGGAAGGCATTTGAGGATTTCAGTAAAAATTCTGGTAATATGTTGAAAGTTTTATTACAATTCTAAATTTCACAAAAATACTACACCAATGTTGAAGTTGTGTGACTTTGTTAAAAATAGTTTTTAATATATTGCTATCACTTATTTGAAAGTAAAAAACAATAGGAAGATGGGGAGGAATTAAATTGAATTTAAATAAAGAAACATATAAAGAATATAAAACATATCCTGAAAAGGTTCTACAATTTGGGGAAGGTAATTTTCTAAGAGCATTTGTAGATTGGCAAATTGATAAAATGAATAAAAAAGTAGGTTTTAATGGTAGTGTTGTAGTAGTCCAACCTATTGAGTCAGGTCTCGTAGATAAATTAAATGAGCAAGATGGTTTATATACTCTTTATTTACAAGGTATGGACGAAGGAAAAGCAATAAAGGAGCATTCAGTGATAAACTGTATAAGTCGCGGAGTAAATCCTTATATACAAAATGATGAATATTTAAAAATTGGTGAAAACCCAGATTTAAGATTTGTGTTTTCAAACACTACTGAAGCAGGGATTGCTTTTGACGAAAATGATAAGCTTGAAGACAAGCCTCAAAAAAGTTTTCCTGGTAAATTCACGGCACTTTTATATCATAGGTTTAAAGCCTTTAACGGACAAAAGGACAAGGGCTTAATAATAATACCTTGTGAACTGATTGACAGGAACGGTGATAAACTCAAAGAAATAATTCTTAAGTTTGCAAAGCTTTGGAATTTAGAAACAGGTTTTACAACTTGGATAAATGAAGCTAATACTTTTTGTTCCACGCTTGTTGATAGGATAGTTCCAGGTTACCCAAGAGACACAATAAAAGAAATAACCCAAGAACTTGGATATGTTGATAATTTAGTTGATATCGGGGAATATTTTCACCTTTTCATTATTGAAGGACCAAAATGGATAGAAAATGAACTGCCAACAAGTAAGGCAGGTCTTAATGTTAAATTTGTTAATGATATGACGCCATACAGAACTCGTAAGGTAAGAATACTCAATGGTTCACATACTTCACTGGTACCAGTATCGTACCTTTATGGTTTAAATACCGTTGCTGAATCTGTTGAGCATGAAGTTATAGGCAAATTTATTAGAAACACAATATATGACGAGATAATACCTACACTTAATCTTCCGAAAGAAGAGTTAACATATTATGCAAAGGTTGTTCTTGAAAGATTTATGAACCCATATGTTAAACATTATTTAATGAGTATATCTTTAAATTCAATGTCAAAATATGAGACGAGAGATTTGCCTTCATTGTTGCAATTTGTAAAAACAAATGGTAAATTACCAAAAAGATTAGTATTCTCTTTAGCTGCCATTATTGAATTCTATAAAGGAAAAAGAGGAGAAGAAAGCATTAAATTATCAGATGATACTGATGTTTTAGAACTTTATAAAACTGAGTGGGGTAAATGTAATGGAACTGAAGTAGCTATAAGAAAATTAGTAACTACAATACTGGCATACAAAAAAGTGTGGAAAATGGACTTAAATGAAGTTAATGGTCTAACGGATGCAGTATCTCATTACTTATTTAACATTGAGAAAATTGGTATTAAAGAAGCCCTTAAAGAAGTTCTTTAACATTTCTCATAGAATTAAAATTCATTACCAATTTTAAAAGGAGTAAAAGGGCAATTACTCCTTATTATAATTGAAAATCTCTGTATTTACATCGCAAATTTTATAATAAACTTGAGGTCTTCTTAAATTTATATAAGGTCTTAGATTTCTGGATTTTTGCACCATAGTCAAATCTACATCTGCATAGACAATTTGTTCCTTATCGTTAGACTTTATCAGTACATCACCATTTGGATCCACAACTATTGATTCGCCAGCAAAGTCCATTTCTCCTTCCTTGCCAACTCTATTGCACATTGCTATGAAAATATTATTTTGCATAGCTGGAATTCTTAACTCCCACTCAAACTTTTCTAATGGTTCATCCTTAGTATTTGCAGTAGGAATTATAATCAACTGTGCTCCTTGTAGGGCGCATAATCTAAAACTTTCTGATATATGTCTGTCAAAACATATAATTACCCCTATTTTCCCCATTGGCGTTTCATAAACTCTAAATCCAGTATCAGATGGGTGATAATAATCTTGCTCATAAAATTTGGGGCAACTCATAATATGAACCATTTTTGATGTTCCTAGTATTTCGCCATCTCCAGCGATTAATATAGAAGTATCAAAACATTTATCTTTTTCTTTTAAATATATATTTGGAATTGATATTATGTTATATTCTTTACACTTTTCTTGAATTTTTTTCACTCTTTTATCGTCAATAGAAAGTACATACTTTGATACATCTAGCCCTTTGTATTGTGGAAAAAATGGGTTCAATTGTAACTCTGGGAAACAAATTAACTGGGCTCCATTTTTTGCAGCAACTTCGATTAAATTCAAGGTTTTTTCAAAATTTTCATCAGTATTTGCACTAATTTTCATTTGTGCTAAAGCGATCTTCATATTGCTACCTCCTTGGTAGAAAAAATGGTACCTATTCATAAAATTCTCCGTACTTACCAGTATAAATTAATTTAAGTATACTAATTATATCAAGTATATTTGCTTAAGTAAATATTATATTAATATGATATAACAATACTTCAAATTAGTATCGCATACTAGTATATAGTATTAATATTAAGGGTCAATATTAAGGTATAATACTTTTATATAAACACATTTCCAATAATCAGGCTTTGGCATATACCCCCATTCCTCATCCTGTCTATTTATCCAACATGTTTTGATGCCAATTCTACTTGCTCCAACAATATCAGATGATGAATTACCTATATATATAACTTTATTAGCAGGGGTTAAGCACAACAGTTCAATTAAACAATAACAATTCATTACATTACTTTTTACAACTCAAAAAATATTGAATCATAGGCCCAGCTTTTCCTGTTTTTTCTATTTCAAGGTAATTTTGCAGCATATTCTTAAATTCTTGAGATGACATATGGAATTTATCAGTTCTTCCTAAATGCTCTTCAATTATCATCGTAATTCGCTGCTCTGGACTTCCAATGTCAGGAATATCAAGAACAAATTTTCCATAAGGTTTTATGATTCGATGAGCTTCAATGATTGCTTTTTCAACAAAATCTTTTTCAAAGTACTCTAACACTCCGATGCATGCTCCAATGTCAAAATAGTCAGTGTCAAATGGTGTTTCATGTATACTTCCACAATATAATAATCCAACAGGCAATTTCTTCGCTGTAACAACCTCATGAAGTAACTGAATGGTTTTGCTGCTTATATCAACCCCATAATATGTGGAGTTCCATTGATCATACCCATTAAACATGAGGTTCAGACAGCACCCAAGATCAATAAATTTCATATTCGGATTGGGCGATAAATAATCCCTGATTTCTTTACGTCCGCTATCAGAAAGCCCGCCTTCCATTATCATTTTCTGAAATATAGGATAGCCGGGATCATTTTTTATATGTTCTGGTAAATCTTTGTATAAATTAATCCCCCTCCTCCCAAGATCAATAGCTTTATCGTAAGATTTTGCAACCAATTCAAGCTGGTTTTCCATTTTATTTCGTAAGCCCACTTTGATTTATTTCAGTATTATCCTTGCATCCTGACCATTGTACATTCATTAACCTGCACGACAAATTCCCAGTCTATAAATACTATTTACTTAGTATTTATAGAAAACTGCGACCTAATAAGAAAACTAGATTTTGACAAAATATCAAAATATCACGGTCTTAGTTTTTTATGAGTATAGAATCTCACATTTTATTTGTCAATATTATATCATTATCGTTTCTTAGTTCTCTAAATAATTTCTCCAGATTTAGCCAGTTAATTGTTAACCACACCATTTCGTCTGCAAACCTTTTGGGTGGACCTTCACTATTAAATCTATCATTATTAAGCCACCAAAAGCTCTCTAAACAATACAATAGCTTTAATGAACGAATTATATCATCAGCAGTAATATTTCCAAACTGATTGTATCCATCTATAAAAGCCTTTACTGCGTCCATCCTTAAGCAGTTATTATCTAACGCAAAGGAAAGTATTGCCCTTGATATGTCAAGTTCCGGATAAATATATTGAAATCTATCAAAGTCTATAATTGCTGAAAGGGAATCAGGATAAAACAATATATTATCACACCATAAATCTGAATGTGCCCAGCCAGGTTTTGAACCTTCAAAAATATTTATATCTATGTTTTGAAATATTTCTTTTGAAGTTTAAGAAAAACATTAATATCTGCTGTATTTCCACCCTTAGTTAACATCCAATTTTCATTCCATTCAGCTATCAATTGTTCTTTAGACGGCACAACCCATCTTGGAATTGTTTTTTCGTCAATGTTGTTATTGACGAAACTATGTATTTTTCCAAGTTCAATACCTAAATCGTAGAATTGGTTACAATTAATTTTTCCAGCATCAATAAGGTTGCCATCTCTATATTCAGTTATAATAAATCGTATATTTTGCTTTGTTCTCAATATTACCTTTCCATTAAATGTTAAAATATGCGGGCACCTTATACCTTCCTCGCTTAAGCTCTTTTGAATCAAAAGAGCTGTGTTTAATCGTTTTTCCTTTGAAGTTGGGTATCTCTCCTCGCTATACTGCTTAATAAAAAGTGTTCCATTATTCGTTATAACTTTCCACTTTAAATTTAATAATCCCCTATTAATTTCCTCATACTCAGTAACTCTTATTGAAAATATTCTTTCTATTGTTTCTTTTATTTCCAACAATATGTTATTTCTTATATTTATCATATTTAATCACTCCAAGCAAATCTCTATTGTTCAGAATATTTTACCATTTCCACATAACTACTGTAAATTATAGCACACATTTTATATAAGTCATCTAATATATTTCTTTATCGTAAACTATATCTATAGATGTTGATATTAAAAAAGCAGAAGAAAAAACAGAATATCTAAGTAGTGCTCCCGAAACTCTGGCGCTTTACAAAGCAAGAGAAAGATCACTCCAGAAGAGAGCTAAGTGAATTAACTTAGAATGGTCATTAGCATAGAGAAAGAATGGCCCTAAATGACGATCCTTTTGCGTAGATTTTGATTAATTCATACTTGTGAGAAAAGTTAAAAAGATGTTATTATTAAAGTCACTAACATTCTTATTGTCAAGGGAGTGATAATACTTGAAAAAAGTAAACGTTGTGTACTGTTTAATATACAATGAAGAAAATAAACAAATCCTTATGGTATATAATGGAGATACTAATCACTGGTCTATGCCAGGAGGTGCAGTTGAAGAAGGTGAAACATTAGAACAAGCGGCTGTAAGAGAAGTAAAAGAAGAAACAGGCCTTTTAGTTAAGATTAGCGATATAATTGCTGTTAATGAATGTTTTTTTGATGAAAAGGAAGAACATGCTATTTTTATTACATTTAGAGCAATAATTATTGGAGGTAATATTTCAATTGAGAATCCAGAAGAAATATCTGAAATAACATGGGTAGATATTGCAAAAGCAGATGAGTTAATGCCATATCATAAAGACGGCATAGATAAATTAATTCATAATTCGGCTACATACCACTACGAAAAATAATATTTTAATAGCGAAATTTAATTCAGAAAAAATACACAAATATTAGCATTTTCCATGGGCATAGTTTTCGGATTTTTAATTTCACCAGCGAAAAATGGGTTTGGTAATAATGCTAGCAATACAACAAATAATTATTATGATAAAAAGTATTTAACAACTGATATGTTATGGTTAGCAGATTACTTTGGAAGCACACATGGCTCTGATGGAATAAAAAATGAAGTAAAATTCTAATATACAAATGGGAGTGTTCTAAATATACCAGTGCTTGATAGCAGCAAGTTGGTATTTGAATGTGAAATGAACAAAACCATTGAATTAGTAGACAGTGATATATTTATTAGTAAGATTAAGAATACTCAAGTTGCAGAGCAATTTAAGAATATGGATATGCAAATGATTGATTTATTACAATTAGACCCTGTGCTTTATGCACCATTTAATTATTTTAGTTTAGGTGAAAAACTCGTCAATTGTGGGGAATGGAATAAATATATTTCGAAATTAAATTGATGTTTATAGGCACATAAAGATTTAGATAGTCTTAGTTCGGAATTTTCATATCTTGCGTAACAACGGTAATTTATGATATGGATTATGTAATTGAAAAGATTGAGGCAATGAAGGTCATAGGATATGAGAGGACCTTATCATAGATAATTTATTGTGTATTGATTATTAATATTAGGGGGT
This sequence comes from uncultured Clostridiaceae bacterium, assembly GCA_963725425.1. GTDB lineage: Bacteria > Bacillota > Clostridia > Clostridiales > Clostridiaceae > Clostridium_I. The sequence goes on along the minus strand of CAVRYJ010000005.1, from coordinate 24,198 downwards.
AATTATGAATAAACCTTTAGGAATACTATTTGATTTGGGAGATACTGTTTTAGAATATGATAAAAATATGCCAATTGAAGGGACTAAAAAAATATTAGAAGTTTCAGATAATCCACATGGAATAACCGCAGAACAAATCCAAGCGTTGGCAATAGAATTGACGAAAAGAAACTTTTGATAAGCGCGATGAGACTAATCTTGAAATTAGCATTAAGAGTTTTCAAAAATTATTATATGAATACTTTGGCATACAGTTTAAAGTTAATATCAATATGGTAGAAAAGATTTTTGTAAATATGCTTATCAAAGTAGACCCAGCGAAGGAATACAAGATTTATTTAAAGCCCTAGATACATTAAATATAAAATATGGTGCGTTGAGCAACTCATCATTTACCCAAAGCACCTTAAAATATGAACTCGAAGAACATAAGCTTTATCCCAATTTTGAATTTATAATTTCTAGTTGTGATTATTGTTTGCGTAAGCCTAATAAATTTATATTTGATTTAGCGCAAAGAAAATTAGAATTAAGTCCAGAGAATATTTGGTTTATTGGCGATAGCTACAAATATGATGTTGAAGGTTCAAAAAATGCAGGGATGTTCCCAATTTGGTATAACAAAAAAAATAAGACTATTAATAGAAATGTAGATTGTATAGAAGTAAAAAGCATGCGTGAAATTACAACGATAATAACAGATATATATAAGGAATAAAATTAAAATTGGGGACAGCCAAAATAGTATAACATAATTATATATAACTGTAATTAAAAGGAGCAAAAATACAATGAAAATCAAGGCAATCTTTTTGATGCAGGCTTAACTCTTTTTAATGTTTATACGAAGGGTAAGTTAGGAATGTTTAGCCATTTTTGCAGTTTTGTATTTGATGAAATTCGACTCGCAAGTTTTGATATGGTTGAAGGCGCAAAACGAGCAGAATTGCATTTCCAAATAGCACAAAGCAACAAAGGATACAAGCACTCTGAGAAATTTTGGATTGACAACTATGCTGAAGGATTAATGGGAGCAGGCCTTACTAAAGCTGAGGCATATAAATGGTCGCCTATTATGAATGAGCAAGTTGACAAAATAACAAAAGAATACAACTTGATTGACGGCGTTCTTGATGTATTAACAACATTAAAGAACAAAGGATATATGCTAGCAGTAGTTTCAAATTGGCGCAAACGGTCGCTGAAAAGTGACATAGAGAAATTAGGGATACTATCTTTCTTTGATTATATTGCCGATTCATCCGTTGAGGGTGTTTCAAAACCTGATCCCGTTATATTTAATGTTGTTTTAAACCATCTAGGTATTAAGCCAAATGAAGCAATACATATCGGCGATCTATATTATTCAGATGTTGTTGGTGCAGAAAATGCTGGCATAAATGCAATCCTCTTTGACGAGTTAGATGCTTTAGGTGACACATTCAATTGTAAACGAATATGTAGAATTAATGATATTTTGAAAATTCTGGAGGTGGATTATGAGTAATTTTGATACTGCGGCGTTTGAGTCCACTTTGGATATGATACTGAATGCTATTGGCTAAGACTGTAATTGTAAATGGCATAGTGATATTGAAAGAATTGAAATTCTTAATGAGGGGAAACAATTTATTGAATACACTCATGACGGAACAGTACAATAATGCGAGCTAAACATAATTGCTAAATGCTTAATAAAAGGAGTAGTTTAATAAATGAAAAATATTAGTAAAGTAATTATTTTATCGGCATTAATAATAGTTCTTGCAGCTGTTTTTTATTCAATATCACTTTCAAATCAGTATGTGGGAATTGCAGTTGGTACTATTGTATTAATAATAATGGGTATGATTATTTCAACTATATCAGGATTGGTTTCAGAAGTGTCTGAATTCTTTATAAAACTTTTTATAAAAAAATGAAACATCTAAAAATCGCATTCTTCATAAGCAAAATCACAAGTGGAGGAGGAAGGAAGTTGCTTGTTAATAAAAATGTTGTTAGTACGGTACGTTCCTTGATAGGAGAGTTTACGGTTATAAAAGACCATAGAAGTAGTAGTGACCGAACAGGAGTCTTAGAAATCAATGCAAAAAATAAAAGAATGTTTCTTAAGATTCATAACAGATTAAATCGATGGAACCCTGAAGTTTACGCATATAAGAATTGGACTTGTGTATTTGGAGAATATGCTCCTAAACTTATAGATTCTTTCTGTTATGATAATTCATATGGAATAATTACTACGCCTATCCACGGTAAGACAATAAATGAATATGGAATTAATAATGAGAATATATTGCAAGCCGTCTATTATAAGGCAGGAGAATTACTAAAGCAGCTACATAGCAATTTTATAGGAAACTATTTTGGTATTCCGAGAATTGATGGTCTACCTTTTGAAAACAACGTAAAAATTAATCCAGTTGATTACATTATTTCTGAACTTCAAAGTATTTTAAAATCTGGATATGATAAAGGATTCCTCAATAATAGTGATAAGGAACTAGTTGAGTGGTGTATGAATAATAGTGATGTCTTTTCAAATAGTAAACCAGTTCCTACTAATTGGGATTTTTCACAAAATAATTGGATGGTAGATGATAATGGTAAGTTTACTGGTTTTATAGATTTTGAAAATATGCTTTGGGGCATAGATGTAGATAGCTTTGGGGTAGTAATTGAAAGATATACACAAAATCGGCCTATCTTAAGACAAGCTTTATTTGATGGATACGGTTTAGAAAATAGCATGGAGAGACAACTACAGATCAAAATTGTAAGTGTTAAGATGGCTATAGCAGACATAACATATGGTGCAAGTGTTGGTGGCAATAGATTTTATTCATTAGGAAAAAATTTAATTAATAACTTAAAAATTGAATAACTGGTTTACTTGAATATATTTTAATGGAATTTTGCATGTCCGTAAATGAACTGAAATTATTCTTTGAAAATTTAATAATACGGTGTATCATGAAGATAAATACTTAGCATATTTCAATAGTAATTACAACAAATTTAGTTTTAATAGAAAGGTAAATGTGTATGGATAATTGCGTTAATATTTTAGGCATATCATTTTCAAAATTGAATCTAAAGGAAACAATCGATTTAATAGATATTAAGATAGCTGAATCAACAAATCAGTTATTTCACATTATTACTGTGAATCCAGAAATTGCAATAGAAATTCAGGAGGACTCTGAATTAAAAAAAATATCACTTGAAGCGACTTAATAACCCCTGATGGAGTGGGCATTGTTTTAGCATCAAGGTTAAAGGGTAATCCATTACCTGAACGTGTTACAGGTTATGACTTGCTTTTAGAATCACTTAAAGTTGGAAATGCAAAAGGGTGGTCATTTTATTTTTTTGGTTCAGATGAAGAAGTAAACATAAAGATCACAGAACATGTTATAGAAAATTATCCAAATGTTAAAATTGTAGGCAGACATAATGGCTACTTTAATAAAGAAGAAGAAGTGAAAATTATTGAAACTATAAAAAAATCAAAATCAGATATTCTAATAGTTGCATTAGGTTCACCACTTGCTGACAAATGGATATATAGAAATAAAAATCAGCTCAATTCAAAAGTAGTTTTTGGCGTTGGAGGAAGCCTAGATGTGATTACAGGAAAAGTTAAACGCACACCAGAAATTTGGAAAAAATTAAATTTAGAGTGGTTATATCGAAGAATTAATGAACCTTCACGAAAGGAAAGACAGAAAAAACTAAAGTTTTTGCATACAAGGCATTTATTGAAACATTCAATAAGAATAAAAATTAGATATTACGTAATTGCCTTATATTATACAGATCCTTTGCTTACTAAAGAATCTGTATACAATCCAATGGAAGGTGAAAAATAGTGTTAATGTCATAACATATTAATATGTAGTATGATTATAACATACCTGTGTTTTAAGTTAGTATAATATACTAGTATGTAGTATTGATACTAAGGGTCAATTCTAATAATTAATACTGAATTTAGTCTATTTAACATTTTTAACAAAAATCAAAGCGCAAACTTAATGTGGAATATATTTATGATAACTATGGTAATGGAGTCGTTAGCTTTAATAGCAATATTTATAAGCTATAGATATTTCGATTTTGAAGGATTAAGTGGTTTAACTGTAGTAGCTTATATTTTGGCATTTATAAGTGAGTACTTTTTTTATAAGATAAATACTAAAGGAATATAAAATTCCTTACTTATTAGGTCTTAATTTTGTACTCATAAACGGAGTTCTAATTTTCATGTTGAGTTTTTTCTCCATTAGAGGCTTAGAACTCGTGAGTAAGGTGCGTAGCTGCTATTTACTCCCACTTCAAAAATCAGAAAAGTATGGATGTTTCTAAATCATAATAATTGTAAAGAGCAGGCTTACCCTTAGAAAAAGTTCTTGAAATAAAAAAGACACGTTTACTACACTGATTAATAAAAACAGGTTAATTTCTAATATCATCATAAAGCTTACAACCTGAGTTATATGATAATTCTAAAAATGCTTTTGCTTCTTTTTCTTTTGAATTAGATGTCATTATTTCAAGCAATAATGGTCTATTATATTTGACTTCTTTCAAAATATTACAAACACTTTTCCAGTTTATAAATCCTTCTCCTGGAATAACATGGTCAACAAATTCCTTAATTCTATCTGATATATGCACTGTAACTATACGATTTTTGAATTGCTCTAGTAAATCAAATGGTCTTGGTCCATCAATCTGGTCGTGTGATGAATCATAGCAAAATCCAAAATAAGTTTTATCTAACTCTGGTAATGCCTTTCTAAGAACATCGGTGGCTGAACCAGGATGGATATTTTCTAATGCAAAAATTATACTTGTATGCTTACTAATATATTTTAATTCATCACATACTTTGAATAAATTCTCTATTTTAGCATTTATTTCATTTTCTTTGATTTCAAATGAAGTTGGATGAAAAACCACTATTTTTGAACCTAAATCAACAGCTGCCTCTGCTGCTAATGATAACAGATCGATACTATTAGGCAAATCTGCACGACATCCGTGAATAGTATCAATTGACATAGAAAATTGGTTTAATAATGACTTTAAATCCTTTCTACTTTCTCTACTCATAAATTTTGAATGATTTTCTTTTGCTCCTAATGATATGTAGTTGAATCCTGCTTTTGCTATCAACTGAATTTGTTGTTCAATAGGAATACTATAATCAAATGTTGTAGAAATTGATATATCTCTTTTTATCACAAATATCACTCCCAAGTTTATACTATATGTTAAATAAAAAGTGTTGCATTATTCGTTATAACTTTCCACTTTAAATTTAATAATCCCCTATTAATTTCCTCATACTCAGTAACTCTTATTGAAAATATTCTTTCTATTGTTTCTTTTATTTCCAACAATATGTTATTTCCTATATTTATCATATTTAATCACCCCAAGCAAATCTCCATTGTTCAGAATATTTTACCATTTTCACATAACCACTGTAAATTATATCACACATTTTATATAAGTCATCTAATATATTTCTTTATCGGAAACTATATCTATCTTGTGAGAAAAGTTAAAAAGATGTTATTATTAAAGTCACTAACATTTTTATTTTTAAAGGAGTGATAATACTTGAAAAAAGTAAACGTTGTGTACTGTTTAATATACAATGAAGAAAATAAACAAATCCTTATGGTATATAATGGAGATACTAATCACTGGTCTATGCCAGGAGGTGCAGTTGAGGAAGGTGAAATAAAAATCATTTGTTTGAAAGAAGCACACTATTAAAGCATTTGTGGTTATCTCAATAAAATAATTATAATTAGTTCCTATCTTTCTTATTATGAGTCACAAGGGTAAACTTTGACGAAGAAATAATATTTATATAACAGTAGGAATAATGGACATTAATAAATTATGATAATGCCCTAGTATACCATGATTTAAGTTAATATTATATCATTGCGTATAGTATCAACATTTAATATATATATCATATTCCAATACTCAATATTAGTATGTCATACTATCATATAGTATTGGTATTTAGGGTCAATATTAAGGTATAATACCTTTCTATAAACTGCAAAGATGGCTATCATTGTTTAGCTAAATGTTACTCCACCATCTTTACACTTGCACACATGCCCTTGTAAAGTAATACAAATGCAATATTCTGAAGAGACTCCTAGATTTTTAACTCAGCTTCAATCATTGTGCTATCCTCTAAATCATATAGATATTCATATATTGGACTTAATTTTAATGTTTCAATGCCTTTCCATCCATTTTTTAAGGCAATTTTATAATATCTTTTAGCTTCTTCCTTCTTATTGATTTTCCAATAAGCACATGTTGCGTTGTAATATTGCCAGAAAAATCCAAAGTTATTCTCAAATGCTCTTGTGTAAAATTCAGCTGAAAGCTTGTAATTTACTTTTCTCTTGAGATAATAATTACCATTTATTAAATAATTATTGCATAAATCATACCACCCAAAATATACTTTAATATTCTTTTTCTGCTTAAATCCAACTTTCTCAGCTAATTTATAAGATGGAATATTATTATCCCAACAGTGCCAGCCTACACTTTTTATATTGCTATTTTTACAATGATTTAAAGCTGCAATAATCACTTGTGTGCAATATCCATTTTTCCTATAATCCTCTTCTGTTTCTACTCCTACTTCACATCTATCTTTAACTACACAGTCAGCTATACATCTGCTTACAACTCCACCATCAATTATATATACATACCCAAATCCATTTTGTAGGAAATTATCAATAGATGACCAGTTTTCAATTATGCTTTCTCTTACATCGTCAATTTCTTTCAAATAACTATCCAACAGCATTTCTCTGTCGATTTTTTTTACATTTTTCGATACTTCCACAATATCAAATTTAACTATTTCTAGTTCTAGATATCTTCTATCTTCCTCTATTGGATATAATGAATTAAATATAACTTTAAACGAATTTTCCCATTCTTTTGAAGAATAAAAAGCCGTATAATCTATCTTACTTTTTTCTAATGCTTTTTTAAAAATATCATCTTTTAAGACATTGTTTAAATCACGATTAAAGGCATTATCTTTAGCATCTCCTGTGAAATACATGCCCTCTGGACTTATTAACAATGCTGCTGTTGGATTGTCCATATTGTTAATAAAAATTCTACCTGGATTGATTTTATTTATAACACTAAATATTGATAAATTATATTCTAAATCTTTAAATAAATCCATAACCTTATTAAAATTTGCTCTATTAAGTTCTGCTACCATACTACATACATCCCCTCTTGTTTTTATTTCTGGAACCAATGCATGGACATGTGGATTAAATCCTAGATTTCTTCCAAATGTGTGCACTACTCCTACCACTCCACTTTGCCAAAGTACTCCTCCTTTTTACTCCTTTTCTTTTATAGTAGTCTTATTTTTTTCATGATTTAATCATCTCATATTTATCCCATCTTTAATATCTATTTTTAGCTATAATGTTAAAATTTATTACAAAATGTGGCTAATAATGATAATATTATATAGATAGTTACGATGCAGTTGTAGTTTATTGTGTAACTAATGAATAACTACAAAATATATTTTGTGGTATCAAAAGGAGGTATCAATAATGAAAATAGTTTTTATGGGAACTCCTGATTTTGCAGTTCCCTCATTGAAGAAAATGATAGAGAAATATAATGTAAGTGCCATTGTAACACAACCTGATAAACCAAGTGGAAGAGGGAAAAAGGTAGCAATTTCGCCAATCAAAGAGGTCGGACTATCGAATCAAATTCCAATTTTTCAGCCCGAAAAAATAAGAACAGACTCTGTAATTATTGATAATTTAAAAGAAATAAAACCTGATTTTATTATTGTTGTAGCATATGGCCAAATCATAACTAAGCAGATACTTGACATACCAAGACTCGGATGTATTCTTCTACATGCATCTCTCCTCCCAATGTATAGGGGGTCATCACCAATAAATTGGAGTTTAATAAATGGGGAACTAACGACTGGAAATACGACTATACTAATGGATACTGGTATAGATACGGGTGATATGCTTATGAGAAGTGAGTTTGATATATCCGAATCTATGACAGCAGGAGAATTGTACAATTTATTAAAAATAAACGGTGCTGAACTGTTAGAGGAAACAATAAATGGAATTATCACAGGTAAAATTTGTGGGGTAAAACAACGGAGTGATGGAAGTTCTTATGTACAGAAGTTAAACAAGCAAATGGCAAAGATTAATTGGAATGACAGTAGTATTAACATACATAATTTAATAAGAGGATTGAGTTATTGGCCATATAAAAATATAAACTCATGGCCAACTGCTCATACTTATTATAAAGATATTCCAATTAAAATATTCAAATCTAAGTCATTAGAGGCAAATATTATTAAACAACCTGGTTATATCATAGATGCAAATAATGAAGGAATTACAGTCGCCACCAATAACGGTATTCTGATTATAGAAATATTACAGTTTCCAGGGGGGAAACCTCTTGAGGTAAAAGAATTTCTAAAAGGAAATAAAATAGAAAAAGGCATTGTACTATCATAATCATAATTGATTAATAGTATATATAGGACTACAATATTATGATTATTGGTTCGTAATATTCTTGAACTAAACCGCTATCGGCGATGGTTGGTAATCTATTAATTTAAAACTTTAGGATGAAAATTTAAGATATGTATAAATTTCAAGTGGTATTTATTTTTTATGTAAATACCACTTTATTATTATTAACACTTCCGGTATTATTTTATTTATGAATATTTTGTTTGGGAGGTAGAATTAATGATTCAGAATATATGAAAGGCGTTTTAATACGAAGAAAATAAGCCGAAATATGTAGTTCTATTAATTAACCAACTAAAAAGGCAATTATGCCTTTTTTTATTTCTACTTTGCCCCTTGTGTATGCTGTAACTACCCATATTTTTATGTATACATACTATCATTGACAATAATGTGTGACAATGTTACTATTTATATGACCAAATGCTATGATTATAGTCATATGATTTAACGAGGAGGATGACAATGCCACCTATATTTACCTTAGAAAAGCGGGAGGAAATTAATAATTCCATGTTACAGGCAGGAATCAAACTGATTAAGGAATCCGGCCTGCGAAAGCTTCGGGTTGAGCAAGTTACAAAAGAGGCAGGAATTGCCAAAGGAACTTTTTATCATTTTTATGAATCGAAGGAATTATTTATTAGAGATGTGTTGGTTTATAGCAAAGAGAGCATACTTCAATATTTAAACGAAATGGTAGAGCAGAAGGGTGGAATTGACAGGGAAGCTTTCTATAAATTTTTCACAACGTATCAGAAAGAAGATTCCATGGCATATTTCATGACAGCGGACGATGAGGAGTGGTTGCTGGAAAAAATGCCACAGTATTATGCACCGGATTCTGTGAATGAATCCGAAATTACAAAGCTGCTATTTAGTAAAATGCTAGGATTACGTGAAGCTGTTAACCCAAAGCTAGTTGCTAATATGATGAAAATCATGGCTCTTGCCATCGAAAACCGAAAATTATTGCATGAAAAAGCATTGATAGAGACTATGCAGCTGATGGTTCAGAGTTTATGTGACTATATGTTTCAATAAAATTAAAATAAGCAGTATGGATAGAGAATTCTCTCTCCATATAGAAAAGAGGTAAAAATGATTATTACATTTATTATTGAGACTATAATCAGTTGTATCCTATTCACATTATTAACAGTTCCATACTTACTAAAGAATCCATTGGCATGGTTTTACGATTATCCGGTGGAAGTTCAGAAACGTATACGTTCCCTTTCGCAATATGAGGGAAAGATTCCAACTAAAAAAGATTCTGATATAAAGAAGAAATTACCGGTATTTGTAGTGTGCCTAATACTTTTTGTCGCTATGACTTATTATTCTGGTGCCACGACATTTATCAGTGCATTCATCTATGTTTATCTGCTGTGGATGATTGTGAATTTCTATGATGCACTTGTATTGGATACGATTTACTTTTGCCATTCTAAGAAGGTTCGTCTTTTCGGAACCGAAGATATGGTAAAGGAATATGAGAATCCTAAGATTCACTGGATTGCTTTTTTTAAAGGTTCAATGATTGGAATTGTATTTGCATTGCTTGTTGGGGTGGTAATTGCACTACTTTCTGTGATTACGGCATGATGATTCTGGACGGAGGTTTTATATGATCTTGGTTAACCTGTCCTTTGGCTATGCCTAGCTGTTGCTCTAACTATAAATGAAGCTATCACAACTGCTTTTTTTACCGGTCGCAAGAGTTTGTGTGTTCATTCAAACTATCTTTGACTATCCTTGGATGTAAGAAAAGATATAACACCAGATCCCAACGAGAGCATGGCTTCATTAACTATTATAATGCCCTAGTATACCATATTTTAAGTTAATATCATATCCTTGTGTATAGTATTAATATTTAATATAGATATCATATACCAAATCTATATATTAGTATGTCATACTAATATATAATATTGTTATTTAGGGTCAATATTAAGGTATAATATTTTTCTATGAACTGGAAAAATACCTATCATTCTTTAGCTAAAATATAAGTAAAGAATCGCCCTAAAAGGCGGTTCTTTTGCTTTGATTTTGATTAATTAATCTTTCATAGACTTATATCCCCAGTTAGAATATGTTTTTACTAACTTCAATTAACTGATTTGCTAAAATTTATTACAAAATGTGGCTAATAATGATAATATTATATAGATAGTTATGATGCAGTTGTAAAAATTGTCAACTATAGATTATTTGAATATGTACAGAAGGGCAACGAACAAGTTATTATGAAATGAGAAAGGTGTATGATTTTCAACCTCATTTATGTTGTGAGTTAGACAAGGCAAAAAGAGATGAATTATTTAATAATAAAGAGCATACTTTCTTATTATTAAATAATGAAAATCTTATCGCCACAGTAGCAGTTGATGATAATGGCTTTATAGATGGTTTATTTGTTATTCCATCATATCAAGGGAAGGGTTATGGAAAGATAATAACACAATTCGCCATAAATAATGCTATAAACAATGGAAATAGTAATATTGAATTAAACGTAGTGGACGGGAATAGAAGGGCATTAAATTTATATCGAAGTCTTGGATTTGATATAGTACAAACTACTCATTACTATCGGCTATTTAAAGTTTAAATTGATTTGCTCACCTATGGAAGTAGAATGTGGCATCCCCACAGATTACTTTGATTTTGTATATTCCAATTTATGCTATTGGATGGACTACGGATTTAGTCGGAACATTCAAGCGTATTGCTTCTTATTTGAAGAAAGATGGCGTGTTTATTTTTAGTTGGCAGCATCCACTACATGTTTGTGTTTTTGGAGAAGATGATAAGCTAATTTTTAAGAAAAGCTATTTTGATGAGGAATGGTTTACTCAACAAGTTCATGGGCGCGATATGAGGTTATCTATTCGAAAAATATCCACATACATCAATGCGTTATCTGAAGCAGGGCTCTGGATAGAACAAATGGTAGAGCAGACTGATAAGCAAACGCTTGATATGACTGAAGATATGACTGAACGATCAAAAAAAGCACAAATGCTTCCGCTGTCTTTTGTTTTCAAGACACGGAAAAGAATATTAACCTAATGTGAATAATGAGTTGATTCACTGGATTATGTTGAAAATCCTTGCTATTCAGGTTATTACTTTAAAAGTGTAATACACTAACACTGTTAGTGAAACATCAGTCTAAGCAGGATTTCGTTTTTACAGAAAAGCAAGCAAATAGCGTTTGCCAACTTAATAAATAGTAATTTACCGAGGAGATTATTTATATAAAGGCGGTGATTAAAATTTATTTATATCATTATTTTGATAAAACAATAGGACCATTTGTCAATTTATCAGATATACCTATGGATGAAGCAAAATCTATTCTTGATTCAATAAAAGTAACAAAACCAAATTCCCAAAGTGCACAAAGACACGATAAATATGTGGAGTATAGGCGTAATTGCGAGAATATAATCCGATCAGAGTTCGCCAAGAAAGGCGGCGTTATAAATAGGACATCACCGCATTATATGGTGATTGAACATAGTCCATGGTTAAGCACTTGGTTTGAAAACAGCACCTTTATAAAAATTCCTGTTGAGGAATTTGAAATAAAGACTATTTCATTTACTTACGGTGATTCAATGCCGACATTTAGTCCGACAATTAATGATGGCAAGGAATATCGGAAAAAACTTTATACTTATGATGAAATACTAAAAATTATTGAGAAGTATGGATTGCCACAAGATTGGAATGATGATGGCAAATATGGTCCTGAACGATACATTGAAGCCCATATATGGTGTGATGAAACTATAGATAAATATCGTTAATAGGTATAATATACGCAAATTTAATATTAATGTCAGGAGTGAATTTATTGATTGGAAATTGTCATATAAAAGTAGATTATTTACAAAAAATTATAAGAAAAAATTTAGGTTTAAACTACAATATACTTGAGATTATGAGGATTTATGGAGGTGCACAAAAAGTAACATATAAAATAGAATGTGACCAGAATTTTTGCTGTATTCTTTATGTTTGGGATAATTCAATGAATTATTTTAATAAAGATACAAAAGACAATATTATATTTGAATCAAATGGGTCAGATTTGTTTGAATTAAACAATAAGTTTCTTATTCAAAATGGAATTCGAACACCAAGAATATACTATATGGACAGAAGTAAAAAGGATTATTCATTTGATTTTGCACTAGTTCAATATATATCAGGTGGAGAAATAGAAAAATATTTTGATGCAGATGAAGATACTCAATATAAAATTTTTACTGACTTAGATAAAAATATTAAGAAAATGCATTCTATTAAAAACGAGTTGTATGGAAATCTTAAGGTTCAAAAACCATTTGATGGTAGAAGTGAAAAACTATTACTAAATAAAACTTTAGAAGATATTCAATATTCATCAAGATTCCATGAAGGAATATATAAAAATAGACTTATTTTAATTGAGAAAATACAAGAATTATATAGTAACATAAAACCCAGGAATGATTATGTATTTATTCATGGGGAATTAGGACCTAATCATGTTTTTGTAGATGAACACCTGAATACTTATTTAATTGACATCGAGAGTGCAATGTTTTTTGACATAGAATATGAACATAGTTTTTTGGAGTTAAGATTTGGTGAATTCTATAAATACCTAACTGCAAATAATCTTGATTTAGATAGATTAAGGTTCTATAAACTGCATTTGTATATCTCATGTGTTTCAGGTGCATTAGGATTGAAGCAGAAAGGCTATTCAGATATGGATGATGTTAATGGTATGATTGAACACAATTCTAAACAGGCATTGAGTTTTATACAAGAATGACCAATTCAGATATTTTGACGATATTCATTAGCTTAAGCAAAACTTCAGTAACTATGATAATGCCTTAGTATCCCATGGTTTAAGTTAATATTATATTCTTAAATATCATATCTCTATTTAATATATATATAATATACCAATACTTGATACTAGTATGACATACTAGTATATAATATTGTTATTAAGGGTCAATATTAAGATATAATATTTTTTTATAAACTTGCAAAGATGGCTATCATTCTTTAGCGAAAATATAAGTAAAGAAGACTTAAAGGAGCTGATGGATATGGATGTTGATATAAAAAAGCAGAAGAAAAAATAGAATATCTAAGTAGTGAGCCTGAAACTTTCTTTTTCAGATCTTGCTACTTTTAACCGATTTTATTAATATTAATTCATCTTTCCTAGGCCCACATCTCCAGTAAAAATATTTATATTTACTAACTATCATTAACCAGTTTGTTAAAATTTATTACAAAATGTGGCTAATTATGATAATATCATATATAGATTTACAACATAATTGCAAAAAATTGTTAACTAGCAACTAAATAAATATATGGGAGTTAAAATATGTTACAAGAATATAAATCAGTAAAAGAAATGTGGGAAAATTATTTAATGTCTATAGGGCATGATATTGTTAATACAAATAAGGAATATATTTCATGGCATTTCTGTGATAATGAAGAAGATGCCAATAATTTAGCAGAATTAGTTAAACGGGGGATTAAAAGAGCAACTACTGGATTATATTATCTTTATGAAATAGAAGGCGATCCATTACCTAAAGATGGAGACCTTTGTATAATTAATGTTCTAAATTTTAATTTAAAATGATTAGTACAATAAATAGTTAATTCATAATCTTCGTATGTTGCGTTACATTTATATATAACTGGGACACGAAAGTTAATTATTTAGTAACTGTCAAATAGTAATTTGTAATGAGATTTGTTAATGGTTAATTTATAAAAAGCATAAATGAGTGGAGGGAAAGGAACATGGGAATAAGAATAGCCAATATTAATGATTTTGAAACAGTTTATAGATTATTTAATCAAATATTTAAGTTACATCTAGATAGAAGACCAGATATATATACAGATGGAGTAGTAATTACAGAGAAGCAATATGAGGAAATGATTAAAAATCCAAATGATATTATATTATTATGGATAGATGATGATAAGGTGGCTGGATTATGCCATATGATAAAAAAAGAATCCATAGGAATGCCAATGCTGAAAGATGGTGTACAGGCATATATTCAAGATTTCGTTGTAGATTCTGAGCATAGATTTAAGGGAATTGGAAGAAAACTTTTTGGAGCTACTAAGCAACAAGCTAAAGAGTGGAATGCAACCTCTTTAGAGCTAAATGTATGGGAAGTAAATAAAGAAGCAGAATGTTTTTATACCAAAATGGGATTAAAGGTAAAAAGTAGACGTATGGAATGTAAACTAGATTAACATACAAATTTGAATTTGTAGAGCTGAGCAACATAATTTTATATTCAGTTCTGTCTTATCTTTATCAAACTACCAAGTAAAGTTTATATCTTATTTGTATTAGGAGTGATGGCAATGGAAAATATTATTAGAATAAATACGGAACGGGAACACATTTTTTCCCCAGATATACATGTTGCTATGTCTGCAACAATTAACAGATCTATAGAGAAGAAAGACATTCAGAAAGCTGTTACAGCAATTTGTCACAGACATCCACTATTAAATTCCACCATAATATTTGATAAAAACCATGTAGCATATTATAAGATGAATTCTTCTCAGCCAATTGAAATATGCTTTTTAGAAAATGTAGCTAGTTCAAAGTGGCAAGAATGGATAACAACCTCAAATAAAACACCTTTTGATTTTCAGCGCGGACCACTACTGCGTATGCTTGTTGAAGCATCAGCTTTGTCAACAACTATTACAATTCTTGGGCATCATCTGCTGGGGGATGGAAAATCCTTTTTCTACTTGATGCGAGATTTGCTATTATCTTTGGACAGCAGACTTGATAACACAGTACTCCTGCCCCCAATTATTCAAAATAAATCTGCCTTACCAATTAAATCACAGCTTGGTTTTCTTCCCAAATTATTTGCAAAAAACTCAACTATGATTACAAAAAAAGCGGTAAGAAGTTTTTATACTCCGACTATATACATATGTATCAAAATTATAATCAGCGAAAAATCCCCGCACTAATAACGTTTTCCCTCAATGAGGAAGAAACACAGACAATCATTAATAGCTGTCATAGAAACAATATAACGGTAAATGAAGCTATTACAACTGCTTTCTTTGCTGCTAGGAAGAGTTTGTGTGTTCATTTAAACTATCTTTGCGTATCATGTGATGTAAGAAAAGATATAACACCAGATCCCAAGGAGAGCATGGGAAACTTCGTATCAGGTATAGCATTAAATGCTAGCTTTGATAGTTCTATTGATTTCTGGCAGAATGCACACCAAATGAAAAAGAAGCTAAATGCCAAACTGAAAAATATAAAAAAGCGATTTATAGCTTTATCATGGGTGGACGCTTTGGACGATTGTCTAATAGATGCAATCAATTTCGCTGGTTTTGGAGGTTATAAGAATAAAGCTGCTGAAAAACTGTGTGATATATTATGTGGTGTTCCTGCCGATAAAGGTTTAGGTGCTTCAAATCTTGGGAAATTCACCTGCACATTTAAAAGTTTTTCTCTTACGGAAATACATTTTGTCCCTCCATTATTTGCTTCTAATGATTTTATAGTAGCTGTATTTACTGTAAACGAAAAAATGTATTTTTCCTTGAGGTATGCTTTAGCAGAAACATCTGTTAGTGAGGCGGCTAACATCTTTAATAAAGCAAAATCCTATTTGCTCGGTTAAGTCTATACCATGGTTTAAGTTAATATTATATTGTTGTATATCATATTACTATTTAATATATATATCATATACCTATACTCAATATTAGTTAGTCATACTAGTATATAGTATTGTTATTGAGGGCCAATTTTAAGGTATAATGGCAACGACCCCAGGGTGTGTTAACAATTTGTTTTGCTAAACTCATTACTATAGTTTTAATTTTTTAGTGTCATTACTATAGTTTTAATTTTTTAGTTTACTTTTAGTATGATTGTGATATACTATATTTAGAAGCTATATTTTTATAGCTTGAGGAGCTAATGGATAACGCTCTTTTCCCTAGTGGGGGACAATAATACCATGATTGCTTGACTGTTGGGCTATTCACAGTCTGTTATCCGATTATATTGTTTTTTAAAGGCTTTGGTTGAAAATCCAAAGCCTTTTGTATATGTAGGGGGAAAATTTTTTGTTAACTAAAAATGATTTACTCGGCATAAATAATATCTCTAATATTAGTGATATATCTTTGCTATTATATAAGAAATTTTTTGATGATATATTGTGTAAAAGATTATTTATTTATAGTCTTGAAGATGACAGTAAAGTAATATTAGCATTTCAAGAGACACATTTATTACATATACTTGGAGCTCAACATATATTAGGAATTAAGTATAAAGCTACGAAATTTAATAATGGAATTAATTCTGGAAGAATGACTTTTAAAGAATTACAAAAAAGAAATAATATAGTATTTAATGATTTTACAGATAGATTTTTTAATTTTTCAAATTTATACCATGTTATAACTAATTGTAGCATGATTTATTTTGATAAAAAAACTTATGAAAAAAATAAATTATCTAACGAATCGTCTTTGATGGATTTTAGTTATATTTTATATAAAGATTTAGAAAATAGAAAAATTCATGCAGGACTAGATACATTTAACAACGGACGTAGTTTTTATTGTAAATCTTTAATGGTTACATCAGTTCAGAATGACAAGCTTATACGAGAACAAAAGCCAATAGCAATAAATAATATTAGAGTTATTGATAAGAAAACAACTAATGTATTATATAATAAAAATCTAAATTATATTAATGGACAAACAGACTAGAGCTTAACTTATGTTAGCTTAGATGGTAGATGTGGAACTAGATGTAGGTTTGTAATAAAGATTGATCAAGATAATACTCACAAAATGCCTTGCTCGCTTCGCTCTCAATGACCCCTGGGGACCGTTAACATCAGCTTCTTTTGTTTCTAAAGAAACTGCGAACTTGAAATTAAGCTTTTTACTTATTTTCCACAATTGCTCAATATAAGGATTATATTGACCACTTTCCAGCTTCGAAACCATAGCCTGCGTTACTTCTAATCTTTTAGCTAAATCTTTCTGAGACAAACTGTTTTTTGTCCTATAATCAAAAATTTTCATTGATATGTCGTATAAAACATCATCAAGTTCAAACCTTTCTTTTGTTTCCTTACTTGCAAATTCATTTACAAAATCTATTGCTGGTCTTAATTCTCTTTCATTCATTACATCCATCTCCTATATATTAATCAATTTCTTCTAATCTTGTTAAGGCGACTTCTATATTATCTTTGTAGCTATTTTTACCTTTAACTTTGTCTCCTTTTTCCTTAAAAGTGCATAACAATATTTTAATCATATCATTTACAACAAATAAATCAAATAAAAAAAAGCATATTAGAATGGTGCATTTTTAGTTCAGAAAGATGTTTGAGCTTACTTTACTAATATATGGAATGATATCATTTTTAAATAAGGATAGAAATATAGTATTTTATATGTGAGAGGAAGAATGATTAATACAGTAAAAGATTTGAGATCGGAAGATTTAGTTTAATTTTTCCCCATCCAATTTGATAATAATTTAGTTAGAACACATATTATTAGCATTATCATAAATTGCACTTTTATCTTTGTTTGTTAATATTTTTTCAATTAGAAAAGCGATGATAATAACTACAAATATATTTATTACAAACATTGTTATGGTAAATTTCCATCCCATAGATGAAACTTCAAAAAGTAATAAAGGTATTCTAATACTTGCACTTGAACATATAAAAATTAAAACATTTGAAATCTTACTATTTTTTTTCAGCAACATGCCTGCAACTGGTAATAAAGCATATAAAGGAACTGCTGTAATCCCACCTAGTAAAAACGAAACAAGAACACCAACTATTCCCGATTTTTCACCCATAATCTTTATCATTGTTTCTTTATCTATCCAAACATCCAACAAACCAATGCATACAAAAATCGGTGTCAACATAAATAAAAAGTTAATAAAATTATTGCTTGTAAAAAGCAAGGATTTTTTTCCTACTTTGGGATAAAACATTAGTGTAAAAAGATTGACTATGAGAACTATCATAAGAAATCTATTTTTAAAAAGAAATTTTTTCATGTTAATATTACCCCCATGGTTAAAGCAATTACAAAGGAAAATATGTAGCACAACATAGTACGAAGCAAGGTTACTTTTGTGCCTAAATACTTATTTTCAAGAGGCATTGTCACAAAACCTACGGTAGTAAGTGTAGATATAAAAACTGTTATCTGCATTAGACCTGCACCATTTTGTAGTAATTTGGAGGCAATAGGAAAAGCAATTAAAACAGGAATTAAGGTAACTGAACCAACTAGTGAGGCTAATACCATTCCCCAAATACCGGATTTTGTACCAATAATACTCTGTATCATTTCGGAACTTACAGCTGCAAGTAAAAGCCCAACAAGAAATAAGATTGCAAGAAATTGGGGTAGTACAGATAGAAACATCTTCAAAGCTCTTTTTAATGCTAAGTTTGTTTTCTTCTTATTTGTTATAAAAGACAAAATCAACAAAATAGTTGTAATAATATAGAGAAAATACGTAAATACATTATCCATAATGCTGCCCCCCTTAAGATAGTCAACCCTTATATTATATAAGTTGATTTAACAACTGCCTTGTTTCTTTACATATATTGTATTACAATTTATTCAGGAGGTATGTTGCAATGGCAACATAATAGATCAATGGAAAAGTATATAGAAATTTTACAACAAACAAGAATTTTCAATGGTATTGTGAAAGAGGACATTGAGAAGATACTCAAGTGCATCCATGCTAGGCAAATTGAATATGAAAAAGGTGAAATGGTTATAGAGGAGGGTAGCGTGGTACGTGATATTGGGATAGTGTTATCAGGTCATGGTCGTTCTATAAAGCAGGACGTATCTGGTAAAACGCTGATCGTAACTCTTCTTGAGAAGGGAAGCTTAATTGGAGTTTTACTGGCTGCTAGTAGAGAACGAAAGAGTCCAGTATCAGTACAGGCTCAAGATTTTCTCTCTGTACTTTCTATACCAGTGGAAAAAGTTATTTGTCCATGCACTAAGGCTTGTTTAAAACACAATGTTTTGCTACACAACTATATGGATAGCATCGCAGAAAAGGCTTTAATTTTGCACGATAGAAACGATTGTTTGATAAAGTCCACTGTAAGGGAAAAGATACTATCATATTTAATAAGGGTAGCCCGAGAAGATGAAAGTCATACTTTTACAATACTGCTTGATAGAAATTCTATGGCGGAATACTTAAATGTTGAGCGTAGTGCTCTGTCCAGAGAGCTTTCCAGAATGAAAAAAGATGGATTGATTGACTATTATAAAAATAGTTTTAAACTTCTTTGATACATATATGAAATAAAAGTGACCCCTTTTAGTCTTAAGCTTCATACTTTAGCTTCCTAAAACAATTAATGAACAGGTGGAAAAAATTTGAGATAATAGAAGGAGAAGATAAAATGATTTATGAACTAATTAAAAAAAGTAGAACTTATAGGCGATTTGAACAAAATTATAAAATAACTCAGGATACCTTAAAAGAATTGATTGATCTGGCTCGTTTGTCTTCATCAGGAGCCAATTTACAACCTCTGAAATATATCCTTTCAAATACAGTGGAGAAAAACAATCTTATTTTCCCTAATTTAAAGTGGGCAGGTTATTTTAAAGATTGGGATGGACCGGAGGAAGGAGAGAGACCTTCTGCTTATATCATCATGTTAGGTGACAAAAACATTAGTACAAATTATTTTTGGGATCACGGCATTGCTTGTCAAAGCATTCTGTTAGGTGCATGTGAAAAAGGCTTTGGCGGATGTATGTTCGGGTCAATCAATAAAAAAGGAGTGAAGGAAGCTCTCAATATTAGTGACCAATTAGAAGTAATCCTTGTGATAGCGCTGGGAAAACCAAAAGAAGTGGTTGTTTTGGAAGAACTTAAAGATCCTAAAGATATTAAATATTGGCGTGATGAAAATGAAGTTCACCATGTACCAAAAAGAAAATTAGAAGATATTATTATCCTGAGAGTGTTTTATATTGTTATTTATTGTGCCACATATAAATCGAAATCTATAGGGGGGTTATATGGCAAACAAAGAATTAGCTTTATACATAATGGAGCAATTAGAAGGATTAGAAGATATAAAATCTATACCTATGATGGGTGGATACATATTCTATTATAAAGGTAGAATATTTGGTGGAATCTATGGGACAGGCTTTATGGTTAAAATTACTGAAGCAAGTAAACATTATATGCCTGATAGCATTTCAGAAAGTCCATACGATGGTGCAAAGCCAATGCTACCTGTAGATATTGCTGATAATAGTGAGTTGTTAAAACAAATGGTAGTAGCTATGTATCAAGAATTACCCGAACCAAAACCAAGACCAAAAAAGATAAAGAAATAAAAGAGGAGGATTTTAGAAATGAATAGTTTTAGTTGTTGTGGTACTGACTGCAGTACTTGTGTTTGCTATGGAAACATGTGTAATGGATGTAATAAGATGAAAGGTATAGTTTTTCATAGCGAAAAAGGAAAGGCATGTGCTATTTATGAATGTGCTATCAATAATCACAAATATGCTGATTGTTCTGCTTGTAGTGAGGTGCCTTGCTCAATATGGAGAAGTACCAGAGACCCTAAATTTACGGATGAAGAATTCGAGAAAAACATAAATCAAAGAATTGAGAATTTAAGAAGCAAACGTATAATCGCGCATTAAATATTACTTATATTTGACGCAGGAGGAGTATTTACATGGAATATATAAAAATCAACGGGAAAGAGTATCAATTTGCATTTGGATACGGGAAAAACAATGAACTCAGAAAGAGCTTCAATGATTTAACACAAGAAATATTTGAATTTAATTTTGAACAGTGGTATCAAGATGGATATTGGAAAAATCAATTTATACCATACTCGCTATTAGATGGAGCTAAGATTGTTTCTAGTGTGTCTGTCAATATAATGGATTTTAAAGTTTTTGGAGAAGAAAAGCGGTATATTCAATTAGGAACAGTGATGACCAATCCAGATTACAGAAATCAAGGATTATTGCGTGTGCTGTTAAAAAAAGCTATTGAGGATTATCGAGACAAATGCGATTTAATCTATTTGTTTGCCAATAACTCCGTACTCGATTTTTATCCTAAGTTTGGATTTCAAGAATTAAATCAATATCAATGTATAAAAAAGGCGGACGAAATTAGTACAGATGTTTCTGTTGAAAAGCTGAATATGTCCGAGGACACTATGTTTGCAATGGGAAAAGACCTACAATTTCTTAAAAACAATCAATTCATGTTTCCAAAATTATCTCATACATAATCCAACCAAGATTATGAGCAAAATAAAAAGTATTTAATGTATCGCATTTCGTATCTTAAGTCACAACGGTATTTATATGTGTTAATAGAGATAAATTTTTATTATATATTGATGGGAGTAAGTAGTTTATGTATATAAATATTATTAAAGCAGAAAACAAATACTTGATTGACTGCAAAGTAGCTTTACAGAAATCCGAATTAGGAAAAGTATATTTTGCAGAAGAAGATAAAGCAATTAAAACTTTAAGTTAAGGAATTTCTAAAGGAGAAATTTTTATTGCCACAAATAAAGAGGGCATATGCTTAGGGTTCATTTGGGTTATTCTTAATGGTGCTTTCCATAGCTTTCCGTATCTACATATTATAGCTGTAAAAGAAGAATTTCGTAATCTAGGAATTGGTAAGAAACTATTAAAATACTTTGAAGAAACAACTTGTAAAACCTCTTCAAAATTATTTCTTGTAGTTGCAGAGTTTAATCCACGCGCTAAACAATTGTATCAGAGTATTGGCTATACAGAGATTTGAATTATTCCAAATTTGTATAAAAGAGGAGTAACCGAGTGCTTAATGATGAAAGAGATAAAATGAAAAATTTCTATAATCAAGTTCTCGGATTTAGAATTGAAAATGACCTTGATAATTATGTTGAATTTGAAAACGATGGAGCAAGATTTGCTATTTGTATGAGAGATGTTATGTATGTGTATAGTAACGAATATAGGAAAGAATCATTTGGCCAGGGGTTTGAACTTGCTTTTCCATGTGAAAATCCTAATGATGTTGATGAATCATTTAAGAAGTTAATCTCTAAAGGAGCAACTTCTGTTCATGAACCACAAGATATGCCTTGGAATCAAAGAACAGCACTATTTGCCGACCCAGATGGCAATATACATGAAATTTTTGCAGAAATTAAATAGTACGTAGTTTTCAAAAGTTACGTCACAAGTAAAACTTCCTATAATATACCAATACTTAATATTAGTATGTCATACTAGTATATAATATTGTTATTAAGGGTCAATATTAAGGTATAATACTTTCTATAAACTTGCAAAGATGGCTATCATTCTTTAGCGAAAATATACCCTGGTGGCGCGGCGGTGGTGGGGTCCGGAGGCCGCGGCCTGGGCCCTTTGCTGCGACCTCCTTTGCGCGGACACCTGGATGCGGGCGCGCAGCTTCCTGGCCTTTGCATGGCTGCCGGCCGAGTTGCTGCTGCTGGCTTGGCTCAGCGGCAAGGTCAAGGCCCGCTGGGCCGCCCTGCTGTGGGGCGTGGCCGCGGCCTGCCTGGTGATGGACTACGAAGGCGCCCTGCTGGCCCTTCCCGGGCTGGTGCTGGCCTGCCTGACCTTGGAGCCCGGGTTCCGCAAGCGCTGGCGCTGGGTCCTGGCCGCCATGGCCGTGGTCGTGGCCCTGATCTTCCGACTGCAGACCAAGGTGATCAGCGACTACAGCAACTTGCGCCAGTCCGTGAACCTGGGTGAGGGCACCCGTTCCGTCGCGGCCAGCTGGGTGATCGTCTCGACCGCTTCCAGCTGACAGAAGAAGAGCCGCCGGCCCCGATCCTTACGCCACCAGTGCCGCAACAGATCTTTCGTCACGTTAGTGGCTCCAGCCCACTGCGCCCTGCGCCAGAGCCGAACATCGTCCCGCAGCAGATTGACCAGAGGAAGAAGCTCCCGTTCCTCTTCCGCGATCAACTCCATCTGAGCGGTGCCCGTATGCTCGGTTCTATACCAATAGCTGGCAGGCCGCCGCCCGCCACCATGATCGGCGGCCCCGCTGTCCTTGTCGTACACCCAGTGATCGTCAGGCTCCGAATAGGGATTGCAAAGAATAGGCCGGTCAACCGCCTGCACTGGCAACTCGGCCTGCGAGGCAGCCTTAGCGCGAGCCACTCGTACTCCATCCGTTCCGAGCCGCGCACGTGAGTAAGCGGTTGTATGGCCCATCAGGAAGGGTGCTTCCGCCTGCCCAGAAATGCTCCTTCACGTGGGGCAGGTTGTTAGCCTGCGCTGGACCGGCAGTCCCGCTGCCCAGGAGCGAGCAGATCCCACTACCCGCACCCCGGATCCCAGCCCAAAGATTCCGCACTACCACTCCCTACCCTCGCGCAACGAATGCACCCCTATGACCCGA
>CAVRYJ010000004.1:0-6320 GCA_963725425.1 uncultured Clostridiaceae bacterium | reverse complement strand
ATGTGCCTGCCTGACTCATCGTATTGCTTCCCAAGAATTAATCCGATATATCAATTATAGTTATTCCCCAAATTTTTGAGCATAATACCTGTAAGTTACTGCTAAAACTCATTGCAAAGTAAACCCCTACTCGGGAATATAGTTCCTGAATAGGGGTTTGAAATGTTTATTTAAGCTTTTTTTTGAGTACTTTTATTCCATAAGCTGGAAGCAAAATTTCTTTTTTAACATACCCTTCTGAAAGTAAATCTGTATATTCTAGGTCTTCCAGCTCAATTTCCTTTTCATCATCTGTAAAGTTCATTACGAATATATAGTTATTTTCTCCGTCGGTTCTTCTGGGGCGGTTACTCCCATTAGGCAGTTCAGTATCTATAGCACGATTTAATTTAAGTTTGTCTATAAGGTATCCATAAAAGTTGTCGTTAAAGTATTCTTCAGTTCTTGCAGCTATATAGTATGCTTTCCCATTTCCGAAAGTATTTACGGTTAAAGCAGGCATATCTTTGTAGAAATCTTTGCCATATCTACCAATAACTTTAGCAGTCTCAGCGTGGATTATTCGCAAAGTTCAATTGCTCTAAATTTACCTTTAGCATTTAATTCATTATCTTTATCCATTACTATTCTATTTGATCGTAATCATAAAGAGCATCTATTTCTTAGACCATATTCCAAGCACTTTTCTAAGTGGTCCTGGAAAACCTCCGAGGAAGCAAAGATCACTTTCATTAGCTATGCCTGACCAGTAGGTAGTAACAAAAGTACCGCCGTCTTCTACAAATTTTTCTATTCTTTCAGCCACACCAGGTCTTACCATATAAAGCATTGGAGTTACTAAAAGTTTATATTTTTGAAAAAGTGCAGTCCATGTTTATTACATCTACAGGAACTCCATTTTTCCAGAAAGATTTATAATGAAGCTTTACAGTTTCCTCATATTTCATTCCTATATTTCTAGGACCTTTCGCATAGTTTATAGCCCATCTATTTTCCCAGTCGAATATTTTGCAGCATCCGCATCTACGGTAGTACCTATTACCTCATCAAGCTTTTCAAGTGTAGTTCCAACGCTGGTTACATCTCTGAATACACGGGTGTTTTCATGTCCGCAGTGATCTACTACGGCACCATGAAATTTTTCAGAAGATCCCCTGCTTTTTCTCCATTGAAAATATTCTACAGTGTCAGAACCATGAGCCACAGCCTGTATAGATGAAAGTAGATGCATTCCAGGCCTTTTAAGTTTAGATACTTCTTGCCAGTTTGTCATGCTTGGAGTGCTTTCCATAAGCATAAAAGGTTTACCGCCTTTTAAGCATCTATTAATATCATGTACCATTGAAATTTCTGATGCTAAAGAATCTTCAGTTTTAGGATTATGCCATGTAGGATAATTGTCCCATGAAATTACATCAAGCTCCTTCGCAAACTTCCAATAATCAAGTCCGTCATAGGTTCCCATAAGGTTTGTTGTTACTGGAACTTCAGCATTAGCTTCCTTAAGAGGTTTTATTTCATTTTTCATGAAATCTATTGTTTGATCGGTGACAAATCTATTCCAATCTAGTCTGTGACCATGAACAGACTGCTCGCCTATGGCTGATGGTGCTTCTATTTGTTCCCAAGCCGTATAGGTATGACTCCAGAATGTAGTCCACCAGGCATCGTTTAATTTGTCAAGAGTTCCATATCTTTTCTTAAGCCAGTCTCTAAATGCTTTTTCACATAGCTCACAGTAACATGCTCCACCGTATTCATTTGATATATGCCATGCAAGTAGCGCAGGGTGATTTGAATATCTTTCAGCTAGTTTTGTATTTATTATTTGAACTTTTTCTCTGTATATGGGTGAAGTGAAACAATGATTATGGCGTCCGCCGTGTAAGTTTCTTACATGAGTTTCTTCCACTCTTAAAACTTCTGGATATTTGAAAGAAAGCCATGCAGGTCTTGCTCCGCTTGGAGTTGCTAGAATTACATGTATATCGTTTTCAGCCAGCTTATTCATTATTTTGTCAAGCCATTCAAAATTAAATTTACCTTCTTCAGGTTCAAGAGTTGCCCATGAGAATATCCCAAGAGTCATCACATTGCAATGTGCAAGCTTGATGAGCCTTATATCTTCTTCAAGCACTTCAGGATATTTGAGCCATTGATCAGGATTATAATCTCCTCCATGATAAAAGTGAGGAAATTTTTTATTGATTGGTGAGAATTTAGTAATCATTTTTAATACCCCCTTGTATTCCTTATATTGTGCTAAACAGTCATTTATACTGTTTAGTCCCTTGTATTCCTTATACTGTGCTGAACAGTCATCTGGACTGTTCAGTCTCCTGTATTCCTTATTTTGTGTGCAATAATTATTAATTGCGATGGCTCTCTTAGTTATTATACTGTGCGTAACAATTATCAATTATTACGTCTCCATTTTGCCGTTTATTCGGCATGAAAAATATTTAAGATATGTTATAATACTAGTATATTAATATTATAAATTGTATTAATCGTGCTATCAATCACAATATATTAAGAATAATATAAAAATATTAATATTATAAGATGCAAAACAGTATACTTAAGAAGTACTTCATTTTTAGGAGAAAGAAATTTTATGAAGAATATGATATTCCCGTTAATAACGGATTTAGAACTGAAATTTCCATTATATCTGGCAGGAGCAGGCTCACATCATGCTCAAGAGCATGTCACAAGACTTGATGGCTATCAATATTTTCAATGGATACAATGCAGGAGTGGAAAGGGAAAACTAATTATTGAAGGCGAAAGTTTTATTGTAAATGAAAATCAGGCAATGCTTCTCTATCCTAATGAACCTCATGAATACTATTCTATTTCAGATAAATGGTTAGTTGATTGGGTATCCTTCGGAGGCTTTGCGGCAGAAAAATTTTTAGAAAATTATGGTATGAATAAATCAGGTGTATTCATGGTGTCTAATGCTGAAATAATATTACGTAAAATTGAAACATTACTTAATATGGCCAGGTCAAATGGAGCACTTATAGGCATCGAATGTTCAAAAATTTTATATGAGCTGATTATGGATATATTAACCTATGCATCTGCGGATAAGGATGATTTCATATTTCAGCAATATTCAAAGCTTAAGCCTGTTTTTGATTATATTGATGAAAATTACAGTAAATTAATTACTCTTGAAGAATTGGCGGCAGCGGTTGAATTTACTCCTGAATATCTTTGCACTGTTTTTAAAAAAATAATGGGGATAAGAATTTTTGAATATATAAATAATGTAAGAATTAAAAATAGCAAGGAAATTATTATAAATTATAAAGACATGCCTATAAAAGAAGTGGCGATTTTATGTGGATATGAGGATGCTAGCTATTTCTGCTCAATATTTAAAAAACAGGAAAAGCTTACTCCGGGAGAATTTAAAAAGCTGTATGGATAGTTTATTGGTATATATTTGTTTTAGTAATGCTTAACAATAATAATAAAAATATCTCCACAAAAGGTCGAAATATTTACGCTATTCTTTATGCCTGTGGTATATTTCTTATTTGTAATTATTTATCACAGAAAATATTGAAAAAATTGATATTGATAAAGAAGCAAAATGGTTTTTTAAACCTCAAAATTATGCAATTGAAAATGATAGAGTTGAAATTATAACAGACCCTAACACTGATTTTGGCAAAGAACTTATTTATGATAAGACTTTGCTAGGCATCGGTTATAATACAGAATATAAGTCTGCACTGGAAAGAGCTGTTTTATCAATTATTATTTTTGAAAAATAATCTGCATATTCATATATTTATCTGCATAAAATAGTGGTATAATTTATGCAGATAAAAATGAATGAGGCAGGTGAAGTGCCATGAGAGTGTTTAATTACGGTGAGGTAAATTCAGAACTTTATACCCAGGATATTGTTAATCTTATTTCTGCTATTCATGAATATAAAGGCAAACAAGAGTTATTTATTGAAGCGCAACCTGATATTTTAGAAGCTATGCTTAAAGTTGCAAAAATTCAAAGCACTGGGGCTTCCAATCGAATTGAAGGAATTTATACATCAGAATCAAGATTAAATGAGCTGGTGATAGAAAAAGCTGAACCAAGGAATCGAAATGAGCAAGAAATAGCGGGGTATCGTGAAGTATTAAACACAATACATGAAAATTATGAATATATTACTTCAAGCTCAAATGTTATTTTACAATTGCATAGAGATTTATATGCATATAGTCCATCTTCTATAGGCGGACGCTGGAAAAATTCGGATAACGTTATTGAGGAAGTAGACAGGCAAGGAAAGCACCAGGTACGGTTCCAACCTTTACCAGCCTATTTTACTGCAGATGCAATGGAAGCAATTAGCACGGAACTTTTAAAAGCTATAGATCGAAGTGAGACAGATCCATTATTACTTATTTCAAAATTCATTCTAGATTTTCTTTGTATCCATCCCTTTACTGATGGAAATGGTAGAATGAGCCGATTATTGACACTGCTATTGCTTTATCAGCAGGGATATATTGTTGGAAAGTATATTAGTATTGAGATGATAATTGAAAAAACCAAAGAAACTTACTATGATACTTTACAGCAGAGCTCAATTGGATGGCATGAAGAAGAAAACAGCTATGCACCATTTGTAAAATATTATCTTGGAGTTATCTTAAGTGCTTATAAAGAGTTTGCGAGCAGAGTAGAAACAATTCGTAGTAAAAAGCTTACAAAGTTTGAACGTATTCGTTATATTTTTTCAAATAAAGTAGGCAAGATGACAAAAGCAGAAATTGTTACATTATGCCCTGATGTAAGTATAACAACAATTGAAAAGGCACTTTCAGATCTATTAAAAGAAGAATACATTATAAAAGTGGGAACTGGTCGTGGTACGGCTTATATTCGCAATCATGAATCATAAAATATAAGTTGAGCCTTAATATAAGAATTTTTAAATTCACTATTTTTTATAATTTTTTTTTTTTGTAAGAGCTTGTAACGCATATTCCGATAAATAAAAAATAAAATTAAATATTGAAATTTATATTTATTACCCCAAAATGTTTTTGAATCTTATGTAGAATATAATTATAGAAATTTTAAAAGTAATTGTGCGGAATATGCGTTGTAAAATAGTGAAAAATTATTAAATTTAAACTTAGAAATTTTTTAGTACTGCCCTAATTAAATTGTGGTAAGAAGTTTTTATTTTCTTTAATAATATCATCTAGAATTTTCTTAGCTATAGTTGCTGAAGGAACTAAAGGATTTATTGTAAGAGCTTGTAAAGCTGCATAATAATCACCATTTACAGCAGCCTGTATGGTCAATTCTTCATAAGATTTTACAAGTTGGATCAGTCCTCTTATCTTTAAAGATACATAGCCTGCATTTAACGGGTGCGCACCTTGACTGTCTATTACGCAGTTCCTTTCTATAACAACATTATCTGGAAGATCTTTAATAGTTCCATTATTTAATATATTAACGGTCTGAAGATCTCTTTTATTATTATAGATTGAATTTATAAGAGAACAAGCAGCATCCGAATAATGTGCACCGCCTCTTTCAGATAACTGAGGTGGTTTTATATTTAAGTTTGGATCTTTATATAGTTGGAAAAGCTCATGTTCTATTTTCTTAACAACTTCTCCTCTTGTTCCCACAGTTTCTGCATCTTTTTTAACCTCCTGAAACATTTCAGAAGTAAGATAGTAATACTTTAAGTAACCAATAGGAACCATTCCAAGTGATTTAGAAAAAGTCGATGCAAATTTTATGTCAGGAATATTTTTCAAGGATTCATCAGGAGCTTTTTCAGATAGCATGTCTATATAATTTTTAGTCATATCTTTTCCGTCAACCTACTTTTCTGCCCCATAATAGATGATTGAGACCTACTAAATCTACAAAAACTTTATCAATAGTTGTTTTATAGGCATTGCAACTTCGTGAAACATACCTATTGGGACGTTACAAAGTCCTATAGCTTTAATTGGTGTATGTTTTAGAACTGTTTGAGTTATTATACCGAATGGATTAGTAAAGTTGATTAACCATGCATTTGGACAAAGTTCGTACATATCTTTGCATATATCAAGTATTACAGGAATTGTTCTAAGTGCTTTGGCAAAACCTCCTGGACCGGTTGTTTCCTGTCCTATTACTCCATATCTAGAGGAATCTTTTCATCTCTTATTCTGGCATCTAATAATCCAACTCTAAAATAAGTGGTAACGAATTCTGCATCTTTTAAAGCTTCACGCCTATCAAGAGTAAGATGAATAGAAATATCAAGACCACTTTTTTTAACC
>CAVRYJ010000003.1:0-18755 GCA_963725425.1 uncultured Clostridiaceae bacterium | reverse complement strand
AAGACGCTTTCAGGAATTACAGAGTCAGAGATCTTTTAAACATAAAAATATATGTGGATACAGATGCGAATGTAAGGTTTATAAGAAGGCTTGTCAGAGATATAGATGAAAGAGGTAGGACTACCGAATCTGTGATAAACCAATATTTAAATGTGGTTAGACCAATGCATATGCAGTTTATAGAACCGACTAAAAGATATGCAGATATTATTATACCAGAAGGTGGACATAATAAAGTAGCAATAGATATTATTGTTGCAAATATAAAACAATTTTTACAGAATGAATAATAAATTAATTAGGTATATAACACCTTATTATTGGCTAGAATTGGCAATAGTGAGGTGTTTTTATGTACAAGAGAATTTATAAAACAAGATGTATTTTTTTGTTTGTAATATTTAGTGCCTTTTTTATAGGATTGCTTTTATGGAAAATTTATCAGTATCAATATTTAAAAAGCAGTGAACTCTCTGCAATAGCTAAAAATCAATATTCATATTCTGAAAGAACAGGTGATTTAAATTATTTGTTATTTGATAAAAATGGACAAAAATTACTCAACTATATAACAAAATATTATGCTGTGATAGATCCTTTTATATTCAATAAGTATAATATATATGGTAGTGACGAAAAGATTTTTACACTTGAATATACTTTAAAAAACTATGATGAAAAATATACACTGCCAGGGGCAGGGAAAATGACGTTAAACCAGAAAATTTATTATGAAATTGATGAAAATACCTATAATAAGTTAAAAGATATTAAAGGAATAAAAGGCTTTTACATTTATAATTTTTTACAAGTAGATAGAAGTGAGGCCTGGAATTTGGAAAATATGATAACTAGGACCAAAAATCAGGAAGATAATAAATTGAAAACTGATGATTGTATTGAAATGAACATTTATAACAAAACAAAAATAATGAATATCCTAAAATAGTTTTAAATAGAAATTCTAATGAAGATATTGTAGACACAGCTTACACAACAGGAAAAAATAATATTAATGTTCAGTTAACCATAGATAAAAATATAGAGGAAGCTATAAAGGCAGTATTAAATAATTCAGAAAATAAAAAATTTGACCAGATAGGTGTTGTGCTTATGGAATCTGATAGTGGCAAAATATTAGCGATGACTCAGAAAGATGATTCTGAAGCAAATGTTGATATAGGTGCTGCTACGGAAAATGGATTTCAGCCAGGGTCAATATTTAAGGTAATTGTTGAAGAAACAGGACTGGAAAACAATAGTATATCTTTGGATGATCATTTCATTTGCAAAACAGGTAAAGACTCATTATGCAAGGAAGAACACGGCGTAGTAAGCCCTGAAACTGCTCTGATTTTATCTTGTAATAATGCCTTTGCGCAAATAGGCGAAAAGGCAGGATATGTAAATTTTATCAAAAATGCTAAAAACCAGGGGATTTTTAGCAAAGTATTGAATTTTTATAATGAAGTTTCAGGAGATTATGTTGAACCAATTGCAAATGCTGGTGGAAGCAGACTTATATCCATGGGCCAAAATATGAGAATAACTCCTGTGCAGGCTATAAGTATTGCAAATACTGTTGCCAATAATGGTATATATGTTAAACCTTATATAATATCGGCTTATGTAGACAATGAGAATAAGGTTATTGAGAAAACCACAGAAGTTTCTAATCAGGTTATAAAAAAAGCTACGGCAGATATAATGAAAAGTCAGATGATAGATGTGGTAAAAAAAGGAACAGGAACTGCAGCTGGAATTAAAAATATGGAAATAGGGGGTAAAACCGGTTCCACTGAAAGAAGTGATGGCAATGTTAAACGTTCAGATGGATGGTTTGCAGGATTTTTTAAAGTAAAAGATAAATATTATTCTATGGTAATATTTGTTAAAAACATAAATCCACAAACAGAAATAGCAGGCTCTACTGCTGCACCTATATTTGGTGAAGTAGTAAAAGATATTTCGGAATATTTACAGTAAATGTTTTTTATAGTATATAATTTACATTTCAAAATAGCTATTTTATTGCAATAATAAGTCCTCAAAAATCATAATTTAATTAGCCATATGCTATTGCAAATTATATATTTTAAAATTTTTCGTTAATTGTTAACTTTTTATGTTGTCAATCATATTATATTAATGAACACTATTAGGAGGAACAACTGTGTTTTTCGTTAACTGTTTGTTGGATATGGTTGGAAGCATGACATTTTTAGTTGCTTATGTTAGCAATGGAAATTCTTTTCCGCAACCACTAGATGAAAAAGAAGAAGAATACTATCTTTCAAAATTTAAAGATGGTGATTTACTTGCTAAAAGTATACTTGTTGAAAGAAATTTAAGACTTGTAGCACACATAGTAAAAAAATATTCTTATCCAGGTAAAGATGTGGATGATCTGATATCCATAGGTACTGTTGGATTAATTAAAGCAATAGATTCTTTTGACAGTTCAAAAGGAACTAGACTTGCAACGTATGCTGCAAGATGCATTGATAATGAAATATTGATGCTTATAAGAAACAGCAAAAAACCAAGAGTGAAGTGTATCTTCAAGACCCTATAGGAATAGATAAAGATGGCAATGAAATTTCGCTTATGGATGTACTGAGTAGTGATGAAGATTCTATAATAGAAATTGTAGAAAGTAAAATACAGGTAAAAAAATTATATTCTAAAATTGAGAGTACTCTTATGGGAAGAGAAAAATCAGTTATTCAAATGCGGTATGGGTTAGTTGATGGCAAACCTAAGACACAGAGAGAAATAGCAAAATTATTGGGAATTTCAAGATCTTATGTATCACGAATAGAAAAGAGAGCGCTTAAAAAACTCTATAAAGAGTTAAGTTTTCTAAATAAATGAAAAAATTCAAAAATAATAGATTTGGAAATAAAAATGTATTAGCGTTCATTCTTTAAATTTATTTTACAAAATGTTTAAAGGATTTATCATTATTATGTAGAATAAAATAATAGTGAAACTTATAATAAAAAGTAGATTATCTGTTTAATATGTAAAGATATTTAGTATACATCATAACATTAACTTTTTTAACTTAAGGGTTTTAAGGAGGAGAACAGAATTGATATCATTGAATGAACTTTTAGACATTACTGTAAATAAAAAGGCTTCAGATTTACATCTTACGGTAGGAATTGCTCCTACCATGAGAATAAATGGTGAACTTGTACAAATTACAAAAGAAAAACTTACCCAATCTCATACTGAAACGTATACTAAAGAAATATTAAATGATCTTTATACAGAATATATTAATAAAGGAGAAATAGATACCTCTTATTCAGTTTCAGGACTTGGAAGATTCAGAGTTAACATTTTCAAACAGAGAGGAAGTAATGCAATTGCTATAAGGGTTGTTACTTTAAAAATACCAACTCTTGATGAATTGGGGTTTCCGCCTGTGTTAAAAGAATTAACACAGAGGCAGAGAGGACTTGTACTTGTAACAGGACCTACAGGAAGTGGTAAGAGTACTACTCTGGCAGCTATGATTAATCAAATAAATTCTACAAGATCTGGTCATATAATAACGCTAGAAGATCCTGTGGAATATCTGCATAAACACAATAAATGTATTATAAATCAAAGAGAGATAGGAAAGGACAGTCGAAGCTATCAAAATGCTTTAAGAGCTGCTTTAAGAGAGGATCCAGATGTAATACTTGTAGGGGAAATCAGAGACATGGAAACTATTTCTATAGCTCTTACTGCAGCTGAAACAGGACATTTAGTATTTTCTACTTTGCATACTATAGGCGCTTCCAAAACTATTGACAGAATAACGGACATTTTTCCACCATATCAGCAGCAGCAAACAAAAATTCAATTAGCTGCCGTATTACAGGGCGTAATATCCCAGCAATTGCTTCCTAAAAGTGATAATAGTGGGAGAATTGCTGCTCTTGAAATAATGGTAGTAACTGCTGCAATTCAAAATTTGATAAGGGAAGGAAAGACTCATCAGATCGATTCGTCAGTTCAAACTGGCGGGAAATATGGAATGAAAACTATGGACATGGCACTATCTGAATTGCAAAAACGAGGAGTAATTTCTTATGACACTGCACTTACATATGCAATTGATAAGGAAATACTTGGAAGACTTATGATGCTCTAAACACAAAAAGGATCTGAGGATCCTTTTTTATTTAGAACATCATATAATCAACCATCTTTATGACATCAATTATATCAAAATATGGAAATATAAACAATATTCACATAAAATATAAACTATAAATTAAAGATATATACTTATAATTTAACATGATATATAGTACAATATATAATATAATATATTGTATAAGCAAATGAATTTTTTGATAAATATTTAAATTACTATAGTAATTAATAAACATTTGTGCTAAAATATCTGTGAATCAGGGGGGGAAACATTTTGGAAATTTTTAAAATAATATTGCATGATAGTACATATATATTGACACATATTGTATATTTTATTTCTATGTACTATTTACTTATATCATTCTTTGGAATTTATAAAAAGAAGGACACGCAAACATTTGATTGTGTGAAAAATTTTGCATTGATTGTAGCAGCACATAATGAAGAATCAGTAATTCAAGATATAATAGCTAGTTTAAAAAGATTGGATTATCCTAAGGAACTGTATGATATTTTTGTAATAGCAGATAACTGCACTGATAAGACATCTGTAAAAGCTAAAAGAAAAGGTGCACTTGTATATGAAAGATTTAATAAAGAAAAAAAAGGAAAAGGTTATGCACTGGAATGGATGTTTGATAAAATTTTTAAAATGAATAAGAAATATGATGCTGTAGTTATATTTGATGCTGATAATTTGGTATCTAAAAATTTTCTTAAGGAAATGAATAAGAAATTGTGTCAAGGCTATTCTGTTGTTCAAGGATATTTGGATAGTAAAAATCCTGAAGATACATGGATAACTGGTAGTTACTCTATAGCTTTCTGGACATGTGACAGAATGTTCCAGCTTTCAAGAAACAATTTGGGTTTATCAAATCAGTTAGGTGGTACGGGCTGTTGCATCGATATCAACATACTTAGAAATCTTGGCTGGGGCGCTACTTGCTTGACTGAGGATTTAGAGTTTACTTGTAAATTGATTTTAAACGGTCAAAAGGTAGGATGGGCACATGAAGCAGTAGTGTATGATGAAAAACCTTTAACACTTAAGCAATCCTGGAATCAGAGACGAAGATGGATGCAGGGTTTTGCTGATGTTTCAAGCAGATATTTTTTAAAATTATTAAAAAAAGGTATATCTCATTTTGATGTGTGTGCATTAGATTGTGCATTTTATACTATAAATCCTATAGTTACTATATTGATGGGTATTTCAGCAGTAATTACTGGCGTGCAGTATTCTATGAAAGCATTAAAGTTAATGACAGATTTTAATGCTACTGTTTATTCTATTAACCTTAATATGATACTTATAGGTACGATAGTATTAGGCATATTTACATATGTTTATACTCCGTTTATCTTGATTCTTGAGAAAAAATTTAATTTTAAGATATTTTTGTACTATATAGTTTATCCTTTATATTCAATTACATGGTTGCCAATATCCGTTCAAGGAATTTTATATAAGAATAGTAAAGAATGGAGTCATACGGTACATACAAGGAGTGTTGATATTACAGATTTAGAAAAAGCAAACTAATAGTTAGGCATTTTCAAAAAATAACTAGTCAATATGCTAGTCTATTTTGTGCCATACTGAGTTGGCAGACTCCTTAGATAGGAACAACTATCTGCGGAACCTGTTTCCTTGTCTGGTACAAAATATCCGCTGCATCTTTGAATTGTTATTTTTTTTTAGATGCCTTGTTTAAAAAGAAGATGGTCGTTAAGGCTGTCCTCTTTTTGTATATATGGATGAATTAAAAAAATAGATGATATAATATATCTAATTAATATGTTTAAATAGTAAATTTATTTTAAAAGTTTGCGATATATTAAATATGTACATTTATAATATATATACTTCAAACAGCTGGCTTTTATTTTTTAGATTAGATAAATATTTGGAGTACAACTTATTTATGTCAAAAGATGGAATATTATTGGAAAAATAATGTACTTTGTAATAAATTATTAAAAATATTTATGAATCTTAGGTATAAAGTAAATATTTTAAAATAAAAAAGTTAATAAAAATAAGAGGAAATATTATACCGCTGTTGAATATAATAATTTGTTGGTACTCTTAGATAAGGAGGGAAAGGGCTTAATGAATGAATACATAGTTGGTATAGATATAGGTTCATCTAAGATATGTGCCGCTGTTGGTAAGCTAGATAAGCAGGGAGAGTTAAGAATTATAGGCATTACTTCCTCGGTTTGTACTGGCTTAAAAAAAGAAGCTGTTGTGGATATAGATAGTACATCTCAATCTATAAAAAGTTGTATTGAGGAATTAGAAAAAATGATAGATGTAAAGATATCCGATGCTTATTTGTCTATACCTAGTGGAATTTGTGAACTTATATGGAATAAAGGAATTGTTGAAATGTCGTCAGGAAATAAAAAAATTAAATCTTGCGATGTTGAAAGAGTACTTAATGCCGTAAAAAATATTTCCATACCGTCTGATAAAGAAATAATAGGAGTTATACCTGAAAAATATATAATAGATGGTTATGAAACTAATAGAGAACCAGTTGGCTTTTCAGGATTAAAACTTGAAGTGAATGCAAAGGTTATACTAAGCCAGAGTATGGTAATCAACAATCTATTTAAAAGCTTTAATACAGTCGGTATTAAGATTAAAGGAATTGTATTTCAGCCTTTAGCTATATCCAATGTGGTTTTTAAAAATGAAGAATTTGAAACAGGAGCATTATTGATAGATATTGGTTCAGAATGTACTGATGTAAATTTATTTAAAAATGGGAATCTTTATTTATCTTTTATGATCCCGTTAGGAGGTAATATATTAACAAAAGATATTTCAGTTTGTTTAAATATTCCTTTTTCTCAAGCTGAAAAAATAAAAATTAAACATGGGAATTTAGAAAAACATGAAAAAGAAGCCGAAGAAAAAATAAAAACAGAGCCATTAAGCAGTGATGAAACTACGATTGATAAGAATATGTTATCTGAGATAATAGAGGCTAGAGTAGAAGAAATTTTATTAATTATATACAATAAATTAAGGGAAGCTGGTGTAGATGATAAAATATCAAGTGTTATTATAGTAGGTGGCGGTATCTCTTTGTTTAGAGGTGTTTGTGAAATAAGTAAGAGTATTTTTAAAAAACCTGTGAGAATTGGAGCTCCTGAATATGTTGGGGCTGCGAGCCCATTATACTCAACTGCAGTGGGTGTCGTAAAAGATGCAGCAGATATTTTAAAAAATGATAAAATAAATGATGATTTAGGCAATAAAGCCAAGAAGGCGGCAGATAATGATGATAATTGCACAGGAATATTTTCAAAAATTAAAAGGTTCTTTGCAGATTTTTTTTAATAAGGGGGGTTATGTATTATGATGGATTTTGATTTTAATGATCAGGATTTTGCAAAAATAAAAGTTGTTGGAATGTGGCGGCGGTGGAAATAATGCTGTTAATAGGATGATCAAGGGAGATTTACGAAATGTGGAGTTTATAGCAGTTAATACAGATAAGCAGGCATTGATGCTTTCACAGGCATCTCAGAAAATACAGATTGGCGATAAGCTTACAAGGGGCTTAGGTGCAGGTGCGAATCCTGAAATTGGACAAAAAGCAGCTGAAGAGAGTAAAGAAGAAATTGCGCAAGCTATTAAAGGTGCGGATATGGTTTTTATTACAGCAGGTATGGGCGGTGGAACAGGA
Organism: uncultured Clostridiaceae bacterium; assembly: GCA_963725425.1. Taxonomy (GTDB): domain Bacteria; phylum Bacillota; class Clostridia; order Clostridiales; family Clostridiaceae; genus Clostridium_I. The sequence continues at coordinate 10,893 of CAVRYJ010000003.1, read as the reverse complement.
ACTGGTGCAGCTCCTGTTATAGCAAGCATTGCTAAGGATCTTGGCATTCTTACTGTTGGAGTTGTTACAAAGCCATTTATGTTTGAAGGAAGAGCAAGGATGAGAAATGCCGAAGAAGGAATAAAAAATCTTAAGAAAAGTGTTGATACTTTGGTAACTATACCTAATGAAAAATTATTTGGAATTGTTGATAAGAAGACTTCTTTTACTGAAGCATTTGAACTTGCTGATGATGTGTTAAAGGAAGGTGTTAAAGGAATATCAGATTTAATTACAATTCCTGGACTTGTAAACCTAGATTTTGCAGATGTAAGAACAGTAATGATTGATAAGGGACTTGCACATATGGGAACAGGAAAGGGGACTGGTGATGATAGGGCTTCAGAGGCAGCAAAACAGGCTATATCGAGTTCTCTATTAGAAACATCTATAGACGGGGCTACAGGAGTATTATTAAACATTACAGGGGGAACTGGCCTAGGATTATTTGAAATAAATGAAGCAGCTAAGATTGTTCAGGAGGCCGCAGATCCTGATGCAAATATTATTTTTGGTGCCGTAATAGATGAAAACTTAAAGGATGAAATAAGAATCACTTTAATTGCTACTGGCTTTAAAGATGATAATGAAGAAATTGAAAGTAAAATTGATTTAAAAAATTCTAAGTTGTCAAATAATAAAAATGAAGTTGCAGCTGAGGGTTCAGCTGATCTTATGGAAGATGATATAGAAATACCTGCCTTTTTACGAAGAAGAAGGAAATAAAGCATCTTCCAGCAACTAACAGGTCAAAGGTGTCTAATGTTTACGAAAAAGGCTTTTCTGAGAAAATATTAAATTGTAGTAGATGTACTTTGAATTTAAAAAAAACAAAAACCTTGTTTGGTTATTAATTTTGTATAACCGAACAAGGTTTTTTTGATTTGGAGATCAAAGAAATAAAATGAGTAGTAATGTATTAATTTGATATATAATATCAAATAAAAAAATGTTATATAAGTAAAAAATGACAAAATTTTGAATGATATAAGTATATAATATAGATTAGAAGCTTTAAATAATTTCATTAAGGAGGATGCTATTTGGTTGTAAATTTGGATTTACTTATAATTGAAAATTGTATAGTTGATTTATTTCTATTATATATTACTGCACAGACTCTGAGGATATTACCAGGTTTTAAATTACTGTTAATAGCTTCATTGCTTGGAAGTTTATATATAATTTTATTTTTTTACCCTATGCTTAGTTTTTTACTAAAATTACCTTTTAAAATTTTAACTGCATTTATAATTAATATATTGGCATTTTATAAAAAAAATCTTATATTTTATATAAAATCTACAGTAATATTTATAGTTTATTCAATGCTGCTAGCAGGAATATGTATATTCATTCAATTTAATATTAATGGATATGATGAAATAAATGGTGTGATGATAGATTTCTCATATAAGTATTTAATGCTCTCTATTATGATTTTTTATGTGATTATACATAGAACAGTATTATTTATAAAAGATAGAAAAGATTTGAAAACATTGATTTATGACGTAGATATAGTTACAAAGAACTCTGTAAAAAGTGTTAAGGCTTTTTTCGATACCGGAAATGAACTTAGGGAACCTGCTACAAATTTGCCAGTATTGGTTGTAGAAAAAAAATTTTTTAAAGACATAAACTTAGAAAGGTATGAAAGGTTTTATATCCCTTTTCAAGTACTAAATGGCCATAGTGGAGCTTTAGAAGCCTTTGAACCTGAATATATAAACATCCATATGGATGAAACAATAAACAAAAGAAAAGTAATAGTAGCACTTTGTGATAATAAATTGAGTAATTTTAATGACTATGAAGCGTTGCTTTCAAGGGGCACAATTTGAGTATGGAGGGATATAAAGTTGTTAAAGCTAAATGTTTTATTAAACAGGTTTTTATTAAAAATAAAATTATTTTGTAATAAAATTTATTACATAGGAGGAAATGATGCACTTCCTCCACCGCTTACAAAAGAAGAAGAAGAGGGCTTAGTAAATAAGCTTGTGTCTGGTGACGAAGGTATAAGGACTATACTTATTGAAAGAAATTTAAGATTAGTTGTTTATATAGCAAGAAAATTTGAAAATACGGGTGTGAATGTAGAAGATTTGATTTCTGTTGGAACTATAGGGCTTATTAAAGCTGTAAATACTTTTGATCCATATAAGAAAATTAAACTTGCAACTTATGCATCAAGATGCATTGAAAATGAAATATTGATGTATCTTAGAAGAAACAGCAAGATTAAGGCAGAAATATCCTTTTATGAACCTCTTAATATAGATTGGGATGGTAATGAATTACTTCTCTCTGATATATTAGGTACTGATAATGATATTGTATATAATTTGATTGAAGATGAAGTTGATAAGCAGCTTCTGGTAGTGGCTATGGCAAAGCTTAGTAGCAGAGAAAAAGAAATAGTTCAGTTAAGATTTGGACTTAATGGACGTAGTGAAAAGACGCAAAAAGAAGTTGCAGATATGCTGGGTATATCTCAATCATACATCTCAAGACTTGAAAAAAGAATAATAAAAAGATTAAAGAAAGAAATAAACAAAATGTTATAGATTGTCCTTAGTATAAAATTCACTCCCTGCGGAGATAATTTAAATGCAATTACTCTGAAGGGGCTGAATTGTTATGATTATAAATAAGGTAGAAATATGTGGAGTCAATACTGCAAAATTGCCTATTTTAAAAGAAAATGAGATGAAAGAATTGCTCACTAAAATGAAAGGCAATGATGAAGAATCAAGAGAAAAATTTATTCGAGGAAATTTAAGACTGGTGCTAAGTGTAATTCAAAGATTTAACAACAGAGGTGAGAATGTAGATGATTTATTCCAGGTTGGTTGTATAGGTTTAATAAAAGCAATAGATAATTTTGATTTATCTCAGAATGTAAAATTTTCGACTTATGCTGTTCCTATGATTATAGGAGAGATAAGAAGATATCTAAGGGACAATAATGCTATACGCGTAAGCAGATCTCTGCGTGATATTGCATATAAGGCTTTACAGGTAAGGGATAAATTAGTAAAGGATAATAATAAAGAACCTACTGTATCCCAGATAGCAAAGGAATTAAAAATTTCTCGTGAGGAAATTGTATTTGCACTGGATGCGATTCAGGATCCTGTATCTCTATATGAGCCTATTTATCATGATGGCGGAGATGCGATTTATGTGATGGATCAGATAAGCGATAATAAAAATTTAGATGATAGTTGGTTGGAAAATATTGCAATTAAAGAAGCAATGAAAAAACTAAATGATAGAGAAAAACTTATACTTACATTAAGATTCTTTGACGGTCGTACACAAATGGAGGTGGCAGATGAAATAGGAATCCCTAAAGCACAGTTGTATGCGCTTAGAAAAAACAGCTTTTAGTGTCATATGAAAATATATGTTTAGCCTGAAAGGCTTATTTTTTTGTTTAGCATTTGGTATATAGTAAACATATAATTATATTATTAATAATATAATTATTGTAGAATTTCTATATCACAGTATATAATGCTATACCGTATATGGTGATATTAAAAACTAGTAGTATCATACTTTAATAAATTAAATTTAAGATATTAATTAATATTATTGAGGAGGGAAAATATGGAAAGCTCTATGTATTCAATAATAAATTTACGTAATATGGAAATTATAGATGTAAGCTCTGGTTCGAGGCTTGGTTACATAAAGGACATAGTGATTGATTGTGAGGAATATAAGATATTGTCAATCATAATTCCAGGTCAGAAGACAGCATGGTTTGGTAAAGACAATAATATTGAAATTCCATGGGAAAAGGTTCAAAAGATAGGTATAGACGTGATTTTGGTGGACGGAAGTGATATAATTGTAAATGAAAAAGAGTAGAAATTTGTACCAATAAGATAGTATAATGTTATTGAGTTGAATGCTAAGCAAAGGATGTGATTTAAGTTGAAATGTCCGTACTGTGGCTATGGAGAGAGTAAAGTTATAGATTCAAGATCAACAGAGATGAAATGGCTATTAGAAGGCGTAGAGAGTGCTTAAAGTGTGAGAAAAGATATACCACATATGAAAAGGTGGACGATATACCTATATTGGTTATAAAAAAAGATTCAAGTAGAGAATATTTTGATAAATCTAAAATAGTTAATGGACTCATTAAAGCCTGTCAGAAGAGGCCTGTTTCAAGGGTCCAAATTGAAGCAATGCTTGATGATGTTGAAAAAAAATTTGCAACCAGCTTATTACGGAGGTAAGATCTGATTTTATAGGTGAAATGATAATGGAAAGTTTGAAAAAAATAGATGAAGTATCTTATGTGAGATTTGCTTCTGTGTATAGGCAATTTACGGACATAAATACATTTATGGAGGAAATTAAAAAATTGATGTCCAGTAATTAAATTAAAGAAAATAAATTAAACTCATAAATGCGGCAGTGACCGCTTTTTATTTTTAAATAAAATTATCGTGTATATTAATATTATGTTAAGAAGTTTAAAAATACTTAACGAATCTATAATTTTTTTAAAAATAATGATAATATATTGGGAGAGGTGAATATATGGATATAGTAAATGTTGAAAATTATAAATTTATAAAATATATTAATAAAAATGCACATATTTATTTTTCTGGCTGAAAACGAATTAGATTTCAATAAGAGCACAGAATTCAGGATTAGAAAATATAAATAATTTAAAAAAATGGTTTGATGTGAATGAAGTAGGATACCTCGATCAGATTCACAGTGATATAGTTCTTGATTATGATGGTGCTTTTCATAAGGGTGATGGGCTGATAACATCAAAAAAATATAGCTATAGGTGTATTTAATGCAGATTGTGTTCCTGTGATAATCTATGATAACAAAAATAATGTTTGCGCTGCAGTTCATAGTGGATGGAGAGGAACTCTTTCCTGTATAGTTTCAAAAGCCGTCCATAAAATGATTAAAGAATATGGAAGTACGGCTGATAATATCTCTGCATATATAGGTCCTCATAATATGGGAATATTGTGTTATGAAGTGGGATATGATGTGGCATGTTTATTTACACAGGATGAAATGTATAGTGGTATAGAAATTTTTAAAGATGGGAAACTAAATCTTCAAAAATGTATTTTAAAGCAGCTTGAATTAAGTGGTATTCATCATGCAAATATTTTTTGTGCTGATTTATGTACTTTTTGTAATGATACTTATAAATTCCATTCTTTTAGGAAACAACAAGAAAATTTCGGAAGATTGTTTTCTTTCGTAATATTAAAATAATATTTAGGAGGAACTTAAATATATGGCAGAAGAAAAGATTCTAGTAGTTGACGATGAAGAACACATTCAGGAATTAATAAAATTTAATCTTGAAAATAGTGGATATAAGGTTATATGTGCGGGAAATGGATTGGACGCTTTAAAACTTACTCGTGAAGAATTCCCAAACTTGATTTTGCTTGATCTTATGATTCCTGGAGTTGATGGCTATGATGTATGTAAGGAAATAAGGAAAGATACAAGTGTATCTAATACTCCTATAATCATGATAACCGCCAAAGGAGAGGAAATAGATAAAATATTGGGTTTGGAACTTGGAGCAGACGACTATATAACAAAACCATTTTCAGTAAGAGAGATGATGGCTAGAGTAAAAGCTGTGCTTAGAAGAACTGCAATACAGGCGGTGGATAAATCATTTAAATTTGGAAATATAGCAGTAGATTTTGAAAAACATGAAGTTTCCAAGGAATCTAAAAAAGTTGAACTTACATTGAAAGAATTTGAACTTTTGCAAATGCTTATAAAAAATAAGGGAAGGGTTTTAACAAGAGATTTTTTGCTTGATCAGATATGGGGCTATGAATACATAGGGGAAACCAGGACTGTTGACGTACATATAAGGCATCTGAGACAAAAAATGAGGATGATGATAAAAATCCGCAATATATTGAAACAATCAGAGGCATAGGCTATAGATTTAATATTGGTGATTGATATGAAAAAAAAATTGATTATCACTATGGTAAGCATTATAAGCTTTAGTCTTATAGCTGTGACGATATTATTTGGAATCATTGTAAATTATGATAATGTGGAAAATATAAAAACTTATTTAAAAGAAAATAATCAGATTATAATAAATTTGATAAACGCATATAACTTAAATGATTATTCTAAATTGTTTAAAAAGAATTATAATAATCTGGATATGAGAATTACAGTTATTAATAAAAATGGTAAGGTGCTATTTGATTCCATGAGCGATGGAGAAAAACCATGGATAATCATAATGAAAGAAAAGAAATTATAGATTCACGTAAATATAAAAATGGTTATAGCATAAGATTCAGCGATACTTTAAAAAGGAATATGATTTATTATGCTACAGCATTTAATGATGGGTCTATTATAAGAAGTTCTATGCCTATTGAATTTATCAATAATATAGATAAAAAGTATTTTTATTACTATATTTCCATAGTGTTTTTAATAATGATTATTGCTATACTTTTTTCAATTAAATTTTCCAATATTATAGTGCTTCCCATTAGAACATCTGGAACTTACTACGGATAGAATTGCAAGGGGGGAACTACATGAAGAGTTAACATATCTTCAAATGATGAGATAGGTCAACTGGGGAAAACATTTAATAATATGGCTGAAAAATTAGAAATGACTATTAACGAGGTTAAAGAAAATGAAAAAAGGCTGGAGGCTATTTTAAAAAGTATGGATAGCGGTGTTATAGCCGTAGATAAAAATCATAAAGTTATACTTGTAAACCCTTATGCAGAAAAAATATTTGGAATAAAGAAAAATATTATAGGACAAAATTTAATGGATAATATAAGAGATTTTGAATTTGAAGATATATTTGATAACTATACTGAAAGCTATAAGGAAATAAAAATATTATGGCCTGAGAAGGAATTGAGGATAAAAACTGCGGATATTATAAATGGAAATGAGCATATAGGGACAGTGGCTGTTGTTCAGGATATAACAGATATAAAGAAATTGGAGAACATAAGAACTCAATTTGTAGCAAATGTGTCTCATGAACTAAAGACCCCAGCTGACCTCTATAAAGGGTTTTGCCGAAACATTAAAATATGTTGATGATCCTGAAAAAAAAGAAAAATTTCTGGATATAATAAATGATGAAGCAGAAAGGCTAACCAGGCTTATAAGCGATATACTTGCATTATCATATATTGAAAACAATAAAGATGGTAAGGCTGAAACAATTAAAATAAGCGAAATAGTTAGGGGAATATGTACGCTTATGAAAAATACAGCTGACAGCAAGAATATCAGTTTAAATATTGAGGACTGTGAGGCTCTTGAAATCAAAGGAGATATTGATAGATTCAAACAGATGCTCATTAATCTGGTTGACAATGCTATAAAGTATTCTGAACCAGGTGATTCAGTGTATGTAGGTACTGAGGTTATAGATGATAGCTGTGTAATATGGGTTCAGGATACAGGACCTGGAATTGCAAAAGAGCATATAGGAAGGTTATTTGAAAGATTCTACAGAGTGGATAAAGCTCGCTCAAGGGCAAGAGGAGGAACAGGTTTGGGGCTTGCTATAGTTAAACATATAGTTTTAAGCTTTGGAGGAACTATCACTGTTGAGAGTGAGATTGGAAAAGGAAGTAAATTTATTATAAGAATTCCGTTAGAAGGGGTGAGAATATAATCTATCTCTTTTTTATTTGTTTAAAAAGTTTGAACAATGTTAAATTTATTTAACATTAGTATAATATTAGATTAACGTTGGCGGACTATTATATATATTGTAGGAACGAGATAGTAAATATAAACATTAATAGGAGGTCCTAAATTAATGATGAAAAAGAAAACTTTAAAGCTTATTTGGTGCATTAGCTGTAACCATGTTATCAGGACTGTTTACAGGAATGTGCAGGTAAAAATGATAATCCTGCAGCATCATCGAAGTCAGATTCAAGTACCCAGAGTGCAAAAGCAAGCGGTACAATAACAGCAGCTGGTTCTACAGCTCTTCAACCTTTAGTTGATAAGGCAGCAAAACAATTTTCTTCAAAAATCCTGATGCTACAATAAATGTACAACCAGGGGGCAGCGGAGTTGGAATATCTCAGGTTTTGCAGGGAGCAATAGATATAGGTAATTCGGATATATTGCAGAAGAAAAATTAAAACCTGAAGAAGCAAAAACTTTAGTAGATCATAAAGTATGTGTAGTTGGATTTGCTGCAGTAACAAACGGAAAAGTAAAAGTTGATAATTTAACAAAACAGCAATTAATAGATATATTTACAGGAAAGGTAACTAACTGGAAAGAAGTTGGTGGAAATGATTTAAAAATAGTTATAATTAACAGACCAAAATCTTTCAGGAACGAGAGCCACATTTAAAAAGTATGCATTGGATGGAAAAGATGAGATTGAAGGAAAATCACTTACTGAAGATTCAAGTGGAGCTGTTAAATCAAATATTACGGCTACAGATGGCTCAATAGGATACCTTGCATCATCATTTTTGATAGATAAAGCTAATTCAGCAGGAATGAATGTGCTAAAAGTTGATGGAGTTGAAATGTCTAAAGACAATATTACAACTGGAAAATACCCTATATGGTCTTATGAACATATGTATACAAAAGGTGAAGCAAAGGATTTGGCAAAAGTATTTTTAGATTATATGGGCAGCGATGAAGTTAAAAGTATGGAAACTACAATGGGGTATATTGCTAGTTCTGATATGAAGGTGCAAAGATAGTAAATACATCAAGGCTGTCCGCTTTGGCGGTCAGCCTAATTTTATTCATTAAATAATTTTGGGGGAGTTGGATATAGTATTATGATTGATAAAGCTCTTGTTAAGAAAGTAGAAAGTACTCATAAAAGTACTTTTATGAGTAGATTAAAATTTGGCTTATGGCAGAACTTATTCTACTTTTCGCGGTATTAATTGTTTTTTTTAACTTTCTTAGCTATTATGATTTTTGTAGCATCTAAAGGTTTAGATACATTTGTACGGGATAAACATTCTATAGTTTAATTTTTATTTTACCGTATGGAATCCTATGTTGAGCAGAAAAGGGTGGTCCTAAATTTGGAGCTTTTATATTTATTACAGGATCAACTTTTATTTCTTTAGGTGCAGTAATATTAAGTGCACCTATAAGTGTGGCTCTGGCAATATTTATGAATTTTATATCACCTAAATTAGGAAGTAAGGTTCTTCAGCCTGCAATGGAACTGTTTGTTGGGATACCTTCTGTTGTATATGGTTGGGTAGGAATAAGTATTTTAGTGCCACTTATAAAAAGAAGTTTTGGAGGATTAGGGGTAAGCATGCTGGCAGGAATGATTGTGCTCAGTATAATGATACTTCCTACAATAACAAGTCTGTCTTCAGATGCTATAAGGAATGTACCTAAACAATACATTGAAGCTTCTTACGGGCTTGGAGCCACAAGGTGGCAGACTATTGTTAAAGTTATCGTACCAGCCAGTAAGAGCAGTATGTTACCAGGAGTAGTTCTTGGACTTGCAAGAGCTTTTGGAGAAGCACTAGCGGTTCAGATGGTAATTGGAAATTCGATTAATATAGCAAAAGGACTTTTAAGCACAACTTCTACACTTACAAGTATAATTACTATGGATATGGCTAATACCATTTCAGGTACTGAATGGAATGATGCTTTGTGGTCAATGGCATTTTTACTTCTTGTGATTTCATTTATATTTATATTGATTATAAGAATGATAGAAAAAGGGAGTGAAATAAAATGAATTCAAAGCTATATGACAAAATTGCAACTGTGATATTATATATAATTTCTGCTTTTATAGTATTACTTTTCGTCTTGTTTGTAGGATATATACTATATCAGGGAAGGGAATCTCTAATTTATCATTTTTAACAAGTTCCCCAAAATAGGAGAAGCTGGTGGAGGAATAGGACCTGAACTTTACAATTCATTTTATTTGCTTATTCTGTCACTTGTCATTACTATTCCATTAGGTTTAGGTGCAGGAATATATCTTGCGGAATATGCAAAAGAAGGCAAATTTTTAAATATAATAAGATTATGCATGGAAACTATGTCTTCACTTTCCATCCATAGTTGTTGGTTTATTCGGTCTTCTTGTTTTTGTTCAGATGACAAGATGGGGAAATACTATACTTGCGGGTGCTTTAGCTATAGCAATTTTAAACTTGCCTTCTGTGACAAGAGTAAGCGAAAATGCTATAAGAGCTGCTGCAGAAACAGTTAAAGAAGCAAGCTTAGGCTTAGGTGCTACCCAGTGGCAGACAATTCAGAAGGTTACATTGCCATCTGCAATGCCTCAGGTGTTAACAGGCATAATATTAGCTGCAGAAAATATTGGTGAGGCTGCAGCATTATTATATACTGCAGGAATGAGTGGAGCAGATCTTCATTTTAACAAGATAAGCCTGATAGGAAAAGTTTCACCATTAAGTGTGTTCAGACCGGCTGAAACTTTAGCTGTATATATATGGAAGGTAAACTCTGAAGGAGCTATTCCAGATGCAGCTAAGGTAGCAAGTGGAGCTTCTGCCGTATTAATAATTTTAGTTTTAGTATTTAATTTTTCAGCTAGAATATTGGGAAAAAAATTATATGAATCATATACAGGAAGTAAATAGGAGGTTATAACCAATAGCATAATAGAAACGAAAAATCTTAATTTGTTTTATGGAAGTTCACATGCTCTAAAAGATGTGAGTTTAACAATACAGCAAAACGAGGTAACTGCACTTATAGGTCCTTCAGGTTGTGGAAAATCTACATTTTTGAGAACCCTTAATAGAATGAACGATTTAATCGATAATG
>CAVRYJ010000002.1:0-9227 GCA_963725425.1 uncultured Clostridiaceae bacterium | reverse complement strand
ATGTCGAATTCCAAATAAGTTTTATAATCAGTGTAAATATCAATTTGTTTTCTTAATTGTTCCATATCATTGCCAGTTAAATTTTCTGTAGTATTTACTATCAATTAAAAAGAAATTCTATTTGGTCTTTATATTTTTCTTCAAAAAGCTTGATGTCAAATCGATTCCTAAGAACTCATTCTTAAGCATATTGTAGAAATCAATATAATTTTTCTTAGGTCTTACAATAAATTTATACTTCTTTTCTCCAAAAGTCATTTTTTCAAGAGATCTATTAATAAAAGTTATCTGTTCCTCTGTTTTATTTATTGTATGCATTCCTTTAGTCTAGACAGCAAGTCAGTTTTAAATGCTGTATAAGCCTTTTCCTTTTGTATATTAATCTTTTCAATATATTCAGGCAGTTTTGTTTCTACTAATAAATTTAAATGTTCCATATACTTTTCATTATCTTCTGCATGAGTATCCCAAGTCAATGAATTTCTTAGATAAATATTCTCGTCTCAGTTTCTCTACACTTTTAAATTGTTCTGATTTCTTTTTATCAAAAGCTTCGTATTCCTGTTCATACATTGTTAAAATTGAAATATAATTTTTTAACCTACTAACAACATTATCAAAGTTCTTTTCCCCTAGATCCCTTATCCATTCATCCTCATAGTTTTCATGTAATGTCTTTTTTAAACTTTCATACTTAGTTTCCTGATCAACTCTCTTTTGGGCACCTTCCTCAACAACTTTCTCTCTCTTTTCCATTTATTTCTTATATTATTTATATCTTCTTGGAGTTTTTTGCATTCCTCATCTATACTTTTTATCCTATTACTTTCTCTTTCAATAAATTGTTTTGCATCATTTATTTCTTCTTGCAGTTTTATAGACTTTATATTTTCTAGTTCTAACTCACTTTTATCATATATAAATCTACTAATATTATATTGTTCTCTAATCTTTTCAAGCTTTTCGTACTCATTAGATATAACTTGCAACTCCTTTATCTCAGTTTCAACTCTTTCAGCTTCTTTTTCTATTTTTTTATAAATTCTAATAGGTGTAACCATAGCTTCTACATCTATTTTTATATCATCACATATAAATTTTTGATAAATTCTTCTATATCTGATTGGTGGTTTAAATGCTACAGATCTTTTAAAAACATCAAAGAAACCTTTTTTTAAGTTTCCCATATATTCATACAAAAAGTGTTCGTTATACTCCTCTGTAGTATGAGCCTTTAATAAGCCTGCATGCTTTTCCTTTAACTCTTTAATTGATAATGGCAAATTGTTTTTTATAAATCCATCTTCAGGCAAAGAACCATTTAGTTTAAAAAACAAATGATCATAGTCATTAGAATCCTTCCTTACTTCAAAAACTACACCGAGACAAAAGATTTCCTTTGTTTCTGAGTTCAATACTTCTATAACAATATAGCTATTAAAATTTATATTATCTCTTAAACATGTTCTTCCTTCATCCGTGTTATCCTGAATCATCCCTTTTAAATATTCTATCAACTTTCTTTGAGAATTTTCATTTGCCGCTTTATTAAAATAATGTCCTCTTAGGTCTCCCAGAATTATTAGTTGTATGGCATCAAGTATAGTAGACTTACCAGCTCCGGTTTCTCCAGTTAAAAAATTTATACCTTTAGATAAATCTAAAGTTCTATATTCTATATAATGCCAATTTACTAGATGTAACTTAGTTATATATCTCATCTGAATCACCTCCCACACTACTAATATCATCTAAGTTATTATTTTCAGCCTTTCTTTTAAACTCCTCTAGAATGTTTCTAACAATATTGCCATCTATACAATGAAGAACGGAAGGATATATTACATACATAGAATAAGGTTCAGTATATACCCCATCAATTTTTTCAATAAAATTATATTTAACCAAAGTTTTTAATGCATCTCTATCTTAGTTTCATATAATAAATTTGTTGATAGATGAAACGAGTCAATTTTGCTTAATAATTCAGATAATTGAAAAGTAGTAAACAAGCCAATACTAACAGATTCCTGCTTTTCATCATATATCAGCCTAATTAATAGCAAAAAAATTGTAGTAAGCTTTGAAAAAATTAAGTTGTTACTAAAATCTTCACTCTCTATATAATAAACTCCATTACTATTATCATTTTTAAGTTGAAAACCACTAAATTTTAAATACTCCATAACCATAGATTCATATTCTTCAATAAAAGAATATAAAGGATCTCTATATAAGTTTTTATCTTTATGATATCTTTTTTCAATAATATAAGTTTTGCTTAACAGCGTTTGAATAACCTTTTTAAATAGTTCTTTTGACTCCTCCGTTAACTTATCTAATTGAAGTATTTCCATTCTATTTCCTCCTAAATTCTATGTTAGGTAATCTCCATCTACCATGGTCCGTAATGTCCTCACTGATAATCTGAGATTTATATTTAAATCTCCTTTTTTGTGTTAACTTATAAGCCATAACAAATTCTATAAAAGTTTCATTATCTTCTATTAAAAAATTTTTAGTTGTAATACTCTCTTTATCACCCATATTGACCTCAATAAAATCCTCTATCACCGAATCCCTAAATTTATATATCATCTTATTCTTATTCGCTAGAATAATTAAATCCTTTTGGGCTGGCATTGCCATCTCCTGTATTGAACCCTTCGTCTATAGCTTGACCCTGAAAAGGTGATTTTCTAATTTTTTCCTTATAAATAGATTTATGGGAATACATTTTAAAGCTATAAGTAAGTTTATGCCTATTTATAATATTTATCATTTGTCCACTTTTATCTTCTGATATACTTTTTAGTATGTTAATAATATTCCCCTTAAAATCTTCATCTCTATTCTTTAAATAATTAATCCTATCTAGTGTAGCTACTACATATTGATTATGTTTTTTATTAACCAAGCTCTGCTTTCTATCAACATCTTCTAATGTAATTTTTATCTTGTCAAAGCACAACAAGACTTCATCTTCTGCTTCTATTTCATTTATTTGTTTCTTAGTTGAAAGCTGCTTTGATATTACATTTACCAACTTATCATCATTAATTATACTATTAATGATTGAGATAATCTCATATCTATATTTATAAACATTGTCATCAGTTTTTAGTGAAAAATATTTATTAAAAAGTGATGATGAAGTATAATTATCGAAATGCTCTTCTATAAGATTTGAAATACTGCTTTTTTCAAGTAGTCTATTATAATAAATTTTTAAATTAAATATCATTTCTTGGTACAATCTCTCAAGTTCTAAGATACTATCATAGGAATTTTGCAAGTTAATCCATGAAACAATGTTATTCTTTGCTATAGCTTTAATATTAAAATATATATTAGTAATGCATTTCTCAGTTTGGAAGGTAGCTGGATTTATTATATTTTTAATTGCTTCCATGAATTGTATAGAATAGGATGGTATAGATATGTATATAGCTTTTTCTTCCAACACAATATTTTCTTCCAGCCAACCATAGTAAATAAGGTTTTTTACTATCTTTTTAGCATAATTTTCAATTATCTTTCCATCTGATACATCGTCATCGAAAAGCTCTGGTTTGTACTTAAAAATCTTATCATCATGATAATTACTGAGAAACCCTACACATTGATTTCTTGTCAAATCATAACTGTTGTTTTTGGTTTCTTTATATATCTCCAGCATTGACTGTATATATAATTCTCTATTATAAGATAAAAATATATTAAAAAAATTACTAGGTATAATCTGAAATAGCTCCATGCTGCTCCTCCTATAATCTACTTATGTTTACTTAATTCTGCATAATCATACAAATTTCTCTATTGTAATAGTAAAATGTATAAATCTTTATATTATGCAATTTTAATGTGTTTATCGATTTTCTTAGTAATTAATAGTGCTTCCCTTATATCATCGAATTTAACCCATAAATTTTTATTATGCCAACCATAAACATGTGATAACGTTGTACACCCTTTATTCAATTCTTTATCTGTCCATGGCTCCCATTTTGCTCTAAAATCCTCTCATACTCATCCATAGCAGCTAAAATTACATCTGTGTTTTCTAATAAATTTCTATTATCTTTAACACAATACTCTAATGCTTTATCAATAACAGTTGCTTTTTCATAGTATTCTCTCTTGTCTATTTGTGAATATAGATCATTTTCCTTTTCATATGTAGATAATTCATCGATTGTACAATAATAATCCTTCTCTAAAATCAACGCTACTAAATTAGCATTAGTATCTTTATCTGCAAGTACATTCTGAATTTCTTTTGAATTTCTTATTAATTTGCTAAACAGCAATTTAAAGTTGACAGGATTATCACATTTATATGCAAATTCCTCCACATCCATTAAGGTTTTTTTGTTTCCTCTGATAATGAAATATTAAACAACTTTATGTACTCCTCTAAGTCAGCAATAACTATACTTGGTTTCATTTTCATAATATAAACAACTCCTTTAAATATTTAGTGAACATTAGCGCACACCAATTAATTTTAATCACTCTATATTTGAAGCTTGTCCATATATTAAGTTTTTATTCATATGATAACAAAAATAGTATTTACTCACACCACTATAATAGTTATGGGAAGGTTTCTTTCTATATCAAATTTCGAGAGCATGTTTTCATCATCATTTATATTCATATTGGCACCTTTATTCAATATATATTTTCAGCAAAAAATATGCATCTGAAATATTTACAAGATTTTTCGCTAAATCCATTAAATGATAATATTCTATATTAACTTTTAAAATCCTTCATTTTCTACTCACTTTTCTCCAAAAAACACTGAAAGCCATTGAAATCAAGGACTTTCTATTGTATCAAAATTGTTGTTTATGTATGATGGAGGCGAAGCGTGTAGTGCCAAATGTACAAAATTAATTAAGAATTATAGGCAAAGGGATCTTAAAGAAAATAACAAGTCAAAGATGCGACGGATATTTTGTGCCAGACAAGGAGACAGGTTCCGCAGATAGTGGCTCCTATCTAAGGGTTCGTTAGGCGCAGTATGGCACAAAATAGACTAGCAGATTGACTTGTTATTTTCTTGAAGATCCTAAGTCATCATAATTTGATCATGCTATACAACGTTAAATTCTCCTTCAAGACCTTCCTTAGAATTTGGTCCAACAAATACCTTGAATAAACCTGGCTCAACAACATAATCCATATTCTCATCATAGAATCCAAGTTCACTAACATTCAGTTCTAAGTTTACAGACTCACATTGTCCTGGCCGAATTAATATTTTTTTAAAGCCTTTCAGTTCTTTAACTGGTCTTACTCTGCTCGCTGCAACATCTGAAATATAAAGTTGGACAATCTCTTCACCTGGAATACTTCCGGTATTTGTTACATCAACGCTAACAGTTACTTTACCATTTTTTAAAACTTCATTAGATGATAACGCTAAATTTTCGTAGTTAAAAGTTGTATAGCTAAGTCCAAAACCAAAAGGATATAATGGTTCTACTGGTCCATCTATATACTTTGATGTAAATTTAATTTGTCCTGCTGGTCTACCTGTCATGGGATGATTATAATAAATAGGCACCTGACCTACTGAATATGGAAATGTATTTACTAACTTTCCACTAGGGTTATAATCTCCAAATAATACATCTGCTATGGCATTTCCACTTTGAACTCCAAGCTGCCAGGCCTCTACTATAGCATCTGCATTCTTAGCTGCCCAACGTATTGATAATTGTCTCCATTAATTAACACCACAATTAATGGTCTGCCAGTTTTACGCAATACTTTAAGCAAATCTTCCTGTCTGCCAGGTAACCCAAGTTCCATACGACTTGAAGCTTCTCCACTCATATCTGAGTTTTCACCAACTACTGCTATAATTACATCAGATTCACTTGCAGCTTGAGCAGCTTCTTCAAAGCCAATACTTTCATCTCCTGTTACTTCACAGCCTTTTGAATATAATATTTCTGTTTTACTATCAACTGCAGATTTTATGCCTGAATAAACAGTAACTACATCTTCAGCTCTCCCTACTATCGCCCAGGATCCTAACATGTCTGCAGCATTATCTGTAAGAGGACCAATGAGCGCAATCTTTTTTAAATTTTTCTTTAATGGCAAAGTATTATTCTCGTTTTTTAATAGTACCATAGAACGACGTGCCATTTCCCTTGCAGCTTCAATATGCTCCTTACAAAGTAAGATTTTTTCCTCTTTTTCCTTACTTGTTCTATAAGGATTATCAAAAAGTCCTAATGCGAACTTAATTCTTAATACTCGTCTTACAGCTTCATCTAATTTCTCTTTAGATATATCTCCTCTACTAACTTGCTCAGGTAAATCCTCTCTATAAGTTCCTTGACTCATATCCATATCAAGTCCGGCTTCTAATGATTTCTTACTAGCTTCTTTTCTATCAGCAGAATGTCCATGTATAACAGTTTCTGCTACAGAGTTTGCATCACTTACCACAAATCCATTAAATCCAAACATGCCTCTTAAAACATCAGTTAGGAGATATTTATTAGCAGTACAAGGCACTCCATTTAGATCATTAAATGAACTCATAAATGTGCCTGATCCTGCTTTTGCTGCTGCCTTAAAAGGAGGAAGATATACATCATGCAACATTTGAAGTGACATATCCACTGTATTATAGTCTCTTCCCCCTACAGCCCCACCATATGCAGCAAAATGCTTTGCACATGCAAGAACACTATCTGGATTAGATAAATCATCTCCCTGGAAGCCCTCAACCCTAGCAGCTGCAATAACGCTTCCTAAGTATGGATCTTCACCAGCACCTTCTGCCACTCTTCCCCAACGTGGATCCCTAGAAATATCAGCCATTGGTGCAAACGTCCAGTGTATGCCCGCTGCGGAAGCTTCTTTAGCTGCAATTCGTGCAGATTTCTTTATAAGCTCTGGCTCCCAGCTGCAAGCCTCTGCAAGTGGAATAGGAAATACAGTTCTATATCCATGTATAACATCAAGTCCAAAGATCAATGGAATTCCTAATCTTGATTCCTCAACTGCAACTTTCTGTAATTCATTTGATTTTTCTGCACCAGTTACTCCTCCCATGGAGCCAAGTAGACCTTTTCTGATTTCATCTTCATGGAAATCTCGTTCAAGCTTCTCAAATTCTTCTGGAGATAATTCACCATTAACCAATTTTTGAATTATTTCATCCTGTGTCATTCCAAAAGCTCCAAAAAGTGATGGTGAAATCTGAATTAATTGCCCAACTTTCTCTTCTAAAGTCATTTTAGACAGAAGTTCATCTATCTTTTTTTCACGCTCATCTTGAATAAGCTCCTGTTGTTTATTCATCTCATTCATCATAATAAAACCGCCTTTCAACTATTGCCAATTTTAACAGCATCCATATAATTAATTTTAATTCTTAGCTTCACGTGAATCAAGTTCTGCACGAATTTCACTTACACGCTTATCATTAAGTTTATAGAATATTAGCGGTAATATAGATAAAACAATACATATAGCAGGAATTATATTGACAACAAAGTTAATACCCTGCTTTGCTGCTGCCGTTTGTTGAACATTTGCTACATAGCCTGAAGCTGAAAGTAATAAAACACCTATAGAACCGCAGATAGCAGTAGCAAATTTAACAGATAAACTCAAGTAAGAAGTTGCTAGACCTTCCTCACGAACACCATTTTTCCAGTCTCCGTATTCGATTGAATCACAAACCATTCCATAACAAATAGTACCACTACAGTTAGGAAGACCTGAGATAAAAAATACTACCAACAAATAATACATGTTATTTGTTGGGAAAAGGTATAATACTATAAAGCTAATAACTGAGATCATATTTAAAATAATCATATAACCTTTCTTACCAAAATAATTAGTACCCAAAGGAATGGTTAATGTTCCTATTAATTGAGCAACCGTTATAGCAGTAAATATAGCTGCAATTGCTTGATAAGATCCAACAACGTAAATTATATAATATGCTAAAAGTCCCATACGACCAGCAACTGCAATAGCACCTGTAAAAACACATAAAATTACCAATGTTAGCTGATCATTTTTTAATAAAGATTTTAAGCTATCTATGAAACCGTTTTTTTCAGTTTTATTAGTATGAAACTCCATGGTATAAGTTTCCTTACAGTTTCTAACACACAACCAGAAAAATATAACCATTGCTATAGAAAGAATAATATTAGTAATAAGATATCCTCTTGCGTTAGCAGTTTTGCTATGACTAAAATACAAAATCGCAGGCATAACTCCAGCAGCCAACACAATAGAACAAATTGATGAAGCAATACCACGAGCAGTGGATAGATTCATACGAACTTGAGAATCTTTTGCAATTACATTTACCAAAGAACCATAAGTCAAATTACATACACTGTAAAATATACCGCAAAAAGTGTAACAAACTACACATAGTATAATTTTAGCTATGCCAGTAACTGGTAACACCGTAAAAGTCAATATATTAAATAGTGCTAAGAATGGTGGTGCAAATATTAAATACGGACGAAACTTACCCCATCGAGTACTAGTTCTGTCTGCAATCATACCCATCATAGGATCAAATACGGTATCGAATACACGTGCAAACAGCATAACAGCTGAAACTGCAGTAGCAGCGAGACCTACTACATCAGTATAAAATAATGTAAGGTAACTATTAATCATGTACCAACTCATATTAGACGCTACTTCTCCAAAGCTGTAGAATACGGAAAGCTTCGGACCTACCTTTTCTTTAAGTGCAACATTTGTTTCACTTATCATATTAATTTCCCCCTTTATTTTAAAATTTCCATAAATATTATAAATTTGACTAAGTTTTTGTGGAGTTGTATCGTTTACATTTACATTATACCTTCGTTCATATGTAAACGCCTTCATTAAATTATTCACTTATACTCATATTATTGTCCTAATGTGAAACCATTTTCATAGGCAATCTAAAAGATTAAATTTTTAATTAAAAATATTAATCTTTTACAAAATTACATGCTTTTAATTTAGCTTTCCAGTGTATAATTAACACAAAAGGATGCATCTACATGATACATCCTTCATATTCTACATTAAAAAATGCTTTAAATTAGTCTTTCAAGTATTCCTTATACGGTGCTAAACGTTCCTTTAAATCTGGAATCTGTCCCGGTTTAGCTGCACAAGTTTTAATTTCTGTAGAATGTTCTAGTATCCCATTCCAATGAAGTCTAGAA
>CAVRYJ010000001.1:0-13116 GCA_963725425.1 uncultured Clostridiaceae bacterium | reverse complement strand
TTAATGTCAGTTCAATCTACATTTTCGTTCTATTACATCAACAAGATTAAAAACAATTCTATTTTCAAGACCCATAAGCACATCTAGATTTCTAAGCCCCGTATCACCATCGACTAATACAACACTTTTACCAATAGATGCCAGTGCAGTACCTACGTTAGCTGTAACAGTTGTTTTACCTACCCCGCCCTTACCAGACGTTATTACAATAGCCTTTCCCATAAAAAATACCTCCATTAAGTAAATTTTTTATTATTACAAATTTTTACATAAAATATCTTTTTATAATAAACTATGTTTATTCTCTTTTTAAAATACCATAAATTAGAGTGTATAAACTGCTAATGTAAAAATTGAGGCTTAAAATGTAAAAAAATATGTGAAAAATCTTAGTAATCATATAATGCAGAAAATATGGTTTAATATTAATTATTCATTCAATCTTTTTAAATAAGTTGTGGTGCTTTAAACCCAATATGATAAAAAAAATTAATTCAACCCAATGTATTAATAAATACATTTTGAACCATATTATGGTATAGCATATTTTGTAAATAACGCATATGGAAATTATTTAACCATATTATTTATAATACAGTTAACTGTATCATATTCAAGTCAGAATATTTTTTTATAGGAAAAATATTCTATATTCTAATAAATATTAATGGCTTATAGTATGAATTGAATCAATATCTTTAGGTGATATGTTAATAGTTTTGTTACTATCCTGTATAAGTTCTTCTATTAAATTTGGCCACTCATTCAAAACTCTTTACCGAAAATTGCAGAATCAACCAATCCCATATTCAACATATCTATAATTCTGCATAAATAGATTTACCCTTTGTCCACCATGTGAACTTATCATCAATAAAGTAAAAATGTTTTAATTGATTATCTTTATTAAAAGTATGTTTGTAATAATTCCTAATCATGTTAATTTCAAAGCCATCTAATAATGTTTCATACACTCCGTCAGAGACTCTACTTCCAAATGTTGTAGTATAATAGTATTCTTTTATTTCCCAAATAGCTTTTGGGTTATTTGTACTAGGATATGCACCATCAAAGCGTCTTGATAGAGTAAAGATAATTTTGTTTTTATCATCAAGAATATAACTTAGATTGGATGGATTATCATCAAATTTTAGTTCTTTTCCATATATCAGATCTTTTTTTAAGGCAATTTCCCTTAATTCATTTTCAGCTAAAATATTTATTATTGCAGTAAAGTACGCAGGATTTTGTTTTTCAGATTTTTGTTTATTCATAGGTATATAACACGTGAAATTTTTATCATCATACATTTGTTTTAATTTCTCATATTCATTTCGTGCGTCTTCTAAATTCATGAGATACGCTTGTACATCTTTATTTAACACATCAGTTCTATAATTCATATAATTTATAACTTCTATTAAAAATTCTGAATGGTATTCAATGTAGTCGCTCTAAAACAATTTCAGACTCTTCAATTGAATAGTTTCGTAGTACTTGTGAACCTCGTTTAGAATAACCTAATCTCTCGGATAAAAGACGCACATATCCCCAAAATTCCATTGGCTTATTTTGAAATAATAAATTTGCTTTCATTTAACCACTTCCTTGTTATATAATCATATATGTTATCTAATTAATAATTATAATGTAAATTCAAATAGCTTTCTACAAAGTTCCAATAAAAGCTGAGGTGAAAATAATGTCTGTTCCACAATTATTAAAATGGATAGGTAATAAATCAAAATATGCAGAACAAATCGTATCGTATATGCCTCCAAATATTAACACATACATTGAACCATTCCTTGGCAGTGGAGCGGTTTTGGCTGAACTATCAAAACAAAACGTAACATTGGTAGGTCCTCATTACAGATATGCAATTGGAGGGGATGCTTTAGTCCCGTTAATTGATATATATAACAAGTTGGTAGAAGAACCCAATAGTCTTATAAATTATTATAATGAGATAATTCCACGTTACAATCAAGACAGGGAAAATGTTTATTTAGAGGTTAGAGATAGATTCAATAGAACAAGAGCATCGTTAGATTTCTTGATTTTAACAAGAACATGCTACTCTGGAATAATTCGTTTTAGAAAAAGTGATAGTTACATGAGTACTCCCATTGGACCGCATAAACCTATTGATCCTACTGCATTTGAGGCGAGAGTTAGATTGTGGCATGAGTTGTTAAAAAACGTTGAGTTTAGGAATGATGACTTCAAAAATGTAATGGATATTGCATCAGAAGGAGATCTTATTTACTGTGATCCTCCTTATACTCATAGCCAAAGCATTCTTTATGGAGCTCAGAGTTTTAACATAGAAGAACTTTGGACCGAAATTGCTAAAGCTAAACAAAAAGGTGCAAAGGTAATATTATCTTTAAATGGAAAGAAAAAATCTAAAAAGGAGGATATAAGCACAACAATACCTGATGGATTATTCCAACAATATGTATACGTCGATTGTGGCATTTCAATGATTAATAGGCTTCAAAGAGAAGGAAATATAATGATAGATGAGAATGTTCATGATCTTTACTTTTCACATGGTAAACTTAGTATATTTTGTTAAGAGAACATATTATATATAAATGTAGTTGTTCTTTTAATTATTAAATTAATCATTAGAAAGGGTAATTTTTTTTCTATAGGCATTAAAAAAGCAATAGAGTTTAAAAAAATGGGTCTATTTCATAAAAATTAATTTTTGATAAGGAGCTTGATTCTTGTGAAAAAGGGAGCTGCAGAAAGAAATTTTAGAAAAATAAAAAATCAGATTACTCAGATAGATGAAATAGTAAGGCACAGTAAGACTAATGCTTTATGGGAGCATGAAGCGGCAGTGAGAAAAAAAATGAAAATATTAAATGAGCTTAAAGTGGAAGATAGTAAAGAATTTCAAAGTGTTTATGATGCTTACGCTGAGATACTTGAATATATATCTAAAAGACTTATAGAAGATTATAACAAGAAAAATAATACGGAATTTACATTTAAAAATATAGTGGAAGAAGATTATGAAGGTTATTTAAAATCTGGCATTATGAGTGTGCTTATAAGTGAACACATTCCTGAAATGGTATCAAAAGAATTTGATAGAGTGTTTCCTAGCAACCCTAAAGAGGAATATAAGGAAGCAAGAAGATTTAAAAGAAAAAT
Organism: uncultured Clostridiaceae bacterium; assembly: GCA_963725425.1. GTDB lineage: Bacteria > Bacillota > Clostridia > Clostridiales > Clostridiaceae > Clostridium_I. The sequence continues at coordinate 9,948 of CAVRYJ010000001.1, read as the reverse complement.
TTATTTGCATCTTGGTGATACCAATACGGGTAAAACTTATGATGCTATGCAAAAGTTAAAAAAATCTTCAAAGGGCATTTATCTCTCGCCGCTTAGAATATTGGCTTTGGAAAACTTTGAAAGGCTTAATAAAGAAGAAATAAAATGTAATCTTATAACAGGTGAAGAGGAAATAATAGTAGAGGATGCTAAACATATATCCTGCACCATAGAAAAATTGAATGTGAATGAAGAATATGAATTAGCAGTTATAGATGAAATACAAATGATAAATGATGATAGAAGAGGGGCTGCTTGGACAAGAGCAGTTTTGGGTTTAAAAAGCAGAGAGATACATATTTGTGGTGCTGTTAATGCTGAAGAGTTGCTTATAAGCATTATAGAGGACTGCGGAGACGAATATGAAATAATAAAATATAAAAGAGATATACCTCTTTTATTGGAAGAGGAAGCTTTTCATTTAAAAAATGTTAAAGCAGGGGATGCACTTGTTGTGTTTTCTAAAAAGAAAGTATTGGAACTTGCACTTTACTATTCCAATGCTGGAATAAAAGCAAGTATGATCTATGGAGATTTGCCTCCTGAGGTTAGAAAAAAGCAGTATGAGCAATTTATTAAGGGGGAGAGTACAATTCTGATAGCTACAGATGCTATAGGAATGGGAGTAAATTTGCCAATAAGAAGAATAGCATTTATGGATATAAAAAAATTTGATGGTACTGAAGTAAGATATCTGAATTCACAGGAAGTAAAGCAGATAGCAGGCAGGGCAGGAAGAAAAGGAATATATGATGTAGGATATATAACAGCTTCATTTGGAGCTAGAGAATTTCTTCAAGAAAGCCTAGATGTATCAGATTTTATAATAGAAGAAGGGGCTTTAGGACCAAGTGAAGAAATATTAAAAGTAAAAAACCTCTCACTCAGAGAAAAATTGGCACTATGGAGTACAAGAAAAGAAAGAGTAGGATTTTATAAAAAGATGGATGTAACAGAGTACCTGATAATACTCGACAGCATAAAACCATATAAATTGGATGAAGAAATTCAGTGGAAACTTTTAAAGGTCCCTTTTGATGTATCTAATTCAGAAATGATGAACGCTTTCTTGGGATATATGGATGAATTGTTTATTGCAAAATGTGAAGTTATATCAAAACCCCAGTGCCTTTTAAAAGAACTTTATGATCTTGAGACCTATTATCAAAAAATAAATTTGTATTATTCTCTTTCAAAGTCTTTTAAATTAGGTTTTGATGAAGAATGGGTATATGAAGAGAGAATAAAGATAAGTGAAGATATAAATAAAATATTGATTAATATATAATCTGATTATACAATCCAAAATAGAAATTAATAATTTTTGTAGGATAAGGCATCTTAGCAAAGAGTATGAAGATAGAGATAATTATGCTATTGGAAGGTTAAACTTATGAATAAATATAGTAATTTTATAAATATGATTTTTTTCCGCTGCGTACTTTTACTATTTATATGTATAGGTATTTACAATTTTTCAGAGATAGACTTCAAAACTAAAATTATATTTGCAGTAATAAATGTATTACTGCAGGCAAATGATATTCTTAGAACTCAAATACTTAAAAATAAAAAAATATTATATAAAGTATCAATCTATGTAAGCATATTAGTAATAGGCTTCTTTATGTATAGAATAAACACTCTTGAAATAAATATTTATTACATTTTTCCTATCGCTGAAATAATGGTACATCATAAAGAAATACCTGTTGATACGTTGATTTTACATGGAATAGTTTATTTTTTAGCATGTACATTTACAGCTCACCACAATATAAATTTTGTAGATGCTAACTATTTTGTAAGAAATATATTGATTTCTTATATTATGTCCGTAGGTTTGGTTTATCTTTTCAGAAATAATAAATTGAAAAATGATGAACTTCGAAAAGTAAATGGGGAATTGAAAACTGCAAATGCTACTCTGGAAAATATTCTAAGGATATAGAAAAATTAACTATTGCAAAAGAAAGAACACGAATTGCCCAGGAACTTCATGATTCTCTTGGACATTCTCTTGTAGCACTAAATATGAATTTTGAATATACTGAAGCTGTTTTCGATGTGAAACCGGAAAAGGCGAAAGAAGTTATAAAAAAATCTCATACAATTTTAAAAAATTGTATAGTTGAACTTAGGAATACAGTTTCGCTGCTTAAGGAAAATTCAGAGCCTAAGGAACTTCATAAGTCTCTGGATGAAATCTTTAAAAATTTTCAAGGCACAGATAATATTAAATTCCATTTAGGTATTGAAGAAAATATTGAAAAATTAGAACCATATATTAAAAGCTGCATATATAAAACTGTGAGAGAGGCTGTAACTAACGGGGTCAAGCATGGTAAAGCTACTGAATTTATTATAGATATATTTAACAAATCAGGTATTATCAATATTACTATTAAAAATAATGGCTTAGAGTGTACTGATATTGTTAAATCTCACGGACTTAAAGGAATTGAAGAGAGAATAGAGAAGCTGGCAGGCAGTGTAACATTTTATTCTGAAAAAGATTATGGATTTGTTGTGGAAGCGAGGATTCCTGAAATTTCATCTTCATATGACAAAATTTAGCGACAAACTGCAACTGTGCTTATTTATATGAACTATTTTATATAATTTAAATAACCAGAAAGCTGCATACTATTGTTATACGATTGATGTATAGAAGACGTTTCAGACTTGTTCAGCTATTTGTAAATGTAAATTATATAGTGTAATAAAATTCTAAGAATAAGAGAGATATCAAGAGAATTTTAAAGTATGGAGAGGAAGGTAACAATTTTTATGATAAATACTGTAATAGTAGATGACCAGCCAATAGTTAGAGAAGGCTTAAAAATGATCTTGAGTCTTTATGAAGATATAAATATCATGGGAGAAGCGGAAAATGGAAAAGAACTTTTGAATTTTTTAAAACATGATGTGCCGGATGTAATACTTATGGATATAAGAATGCCTGTAATGGATGGCATAGAAGCCACCAAAGAAGTAAAAGAAACTTATCCTTCGGTAAAGGTTATAATTTTGACAACTTTTAATGAGGACGAATATATATTTACGGGACTTAAATATGGTGCAGACGGTTATATACTTAAAGATGCGGATTCAAAAGAAATAATCCATTCCATGAAAGCTGCATATACCGGAGAAATGCTTTTAAATCCTAAGATTGCGGCAAAGGTGGTGAAGGCTCTTAATTTATCGGAAGATAAAAAAACTATTCCAAATAAAAAAAAGGATAACAATCTGAATTTGCTCACTCCTAGAGAGAATGAGGTAGCAAGATATGTAATGGAGGGAAAAAGCAATAAATCTATAGGAAAGGAAATTTTTGTAACGGAAGGAACCGTAAAAAACTATGTTTCAAGTATACTTGAAAAGCTAGAGTTAAATAGCAGGACAGAACTAGTCATATATATGAAGGATAATTGTATATAGAAATATATTACTTAAGTCATATAGAACTTCATAACTAAAGTAACTTTAAGCAAATCGCCTTATGGGTTATTATGTATTCATAGGGCGATTAAGGCATCTGAATTAAGAAGTACTTGATTTTGTGCCATACTGTATCGTTAAATTTAGATATAAAAAGGAGTTTTAAATATGGCTATTTTTTTTAAAGATAAACAATTTTCATTTCAGCTTTTAAGATTACTGGGTTCCACTGTTTCAGGAGCGGCGGATGCTAATGAGGTAATATCTACTGCAGAAAAGATAAAAGAAGGAGACTTTGAAAGCTGGTATTCTGAATGGTCAAAAATTAGCGGATAGGCTTAAAGCTTTTGCCGATGATTGCCGTATAAAAGGTCATACAGTAAGCTCAAGACAGGCTTATCTAAGAGCATGCAACTATTATCGTACTGCAGAATTTTATCTGCATCAAAATGCAAACGATCCAAGAATAGAGAAATTATACGATTCCAGTCTTAAATGTTTTTCTTATATAATGCAATTTAATGAACCAGTTATAGAGTCAATTAAAATACCCTATGAAAATACTTATCTTCCAGCACATTTTTATGTAAAAGACAATTCACCGGTTAAAAAACCTGTTCTTATTGCAATGACAGGTTATGACGGAACCAAGGAAGAATTTTATGGATTGGCAGAGACAGCATTAAAACATGGTATGAATTGTATTACATTTGAAGGACCTGGGCAAGGGGAAGTTATTCATAAACAAAATATACCTTTCAGATATGATTATGAGAAGGTTATAACAGCAGTTATAGATTATTTATACGCTAGAAAAGAAACTGATACAAAGAAAATAGTACTTTGGGGAGAAAGCTTTGGAGGTTATCTGCACCTAGAGCAGCAGCTTTTGAACATCGTATGGCTGCTTGTGTAGCTAATGGAGGAGTAGTTGATTTTATGGGTTTTAGAAGACCTAAAAATATGGAAAGAAAAGATTTTTTTAGATATATAAGTAAGAATATGAAGATAAGTTAATGTATCGATGACTGAGGATATGAAGGAGAGTACGGAGCTTAGGTGGGCAGTTCAGCATGGAATGTACGTTATGGGAGCTGAAAGCCCGAGCAGAATATATGTTAAAATGCGAACCATATTACATGGAAGGAATAACAGAGAAAATACAATGTCCTACACTTGTTGTGGATTCGGAAAAGGAAAATTACTTTCCAGGACAGGCAAAACAGCTTTATGATAGTCTTAAATGTCAGAAAGAACTTATGCGTTTTACAACCGCTGAAAGTGCTGAATATCATTGTCAGGTCGGAGCAAAGCTTATTCAGGTGAATATATTTTCAACTGGATTGAAGATATCCTTAAATAAAAAAATTAGTATTGAAAGTGGAGATGGATATAATTATGAACATATTAAAAAAAGTTGTACTAAATGAATATTTTGTTAAGTGCTATTATTCCATTAATAATATTTTATGCTTTTGATTATGCAAACAAGACTTTTTTAGGAATAGTTGCTTCAGGTATATGGTGTGCAGCAGTTGTTATTGTTGGATTTATAAAAAAACGTAAAATAAATTTTATTGCTGCAATTTCATTGATACTTTCAATTATAGGGCTTCTAGACAATCTTTTTAAAAACCCAAGATATTACTTGCTGTCCCCAATAATAAATGATGGAATATTTGCAGTTTTATTCTTTGGATCATTGCTTACTCCTAAAACTTTAATAGAAGCTATAGTAGAAGATGCCATGGGAGAATCTAATAAAATGAAGAGAAGCAGAGCTTTTCCAAATAAAAGAAATTAAGAATCGTGTGAGAGCAATTACTTTTGCTTGGGGAGTTATCAACATATTGCAGGAATTTTAAGATTTGCACTTTTAAATATATTATCTCTCAAGAGTTATTACACTTTTAGTACAATCATGAGCAATACAGTTTCACCACTGCTTATAATATGCTCAGTAGTATTTGCACATCAATATATTAAAAATAGATCAATAGAAAAACAATGTGTATCAAGTGATTGCTAGGTGGAGTTTTAAGTTCATCTGAATTTAAAAAGTACTGATCTAGGAGGGAGGCTGTTGCATTAAGTCCCTTATGGAGAAAATAAATATTATTTTATAATTATCCCACAGAAATTGATGGTTTTTGTGGGATAATGCTTTAATAGGTAATACTTATAGAAGGAGCTATAAGTGTTTTATAAGTTTCTCAATAAGACCTTTTGTTTTAGGTTTAAAAGGAGGGTAAAATATGGAGATTGTTGATAGCTTTGCCTGTTTTAAACATGCACGTTCATGAGTAAACGCCATGAAACCATGATAACCGTGACATTTACCGATACCGCTATTATTAAAGCCTCCGAAAGGAAGATTGGTATTTCCTACATGGACTACTACATCGTTTATTACTGCGTCTCCGGATTCCACATGAGCCAATATATTGCTAACTGCTTTATTATCCCTGCTGAATATATAAAGTGCCAAAGGCTTGGGTTTTGAATTAATATAGTTTATAGCTTCATCAATATGTTTATAGGCTAATTACAGGAAGCACAGGTCCAAAGATTTCTTCATCTAATATTTTGCAATCTAAAGGCATATTAGTAAGTATTGTAGGGGATATAAAATTATCCTTTTTATTAATGTCCACCAAAATTTGTACTTTTGCTCCTTTAGCTACAGCTTCATCTACAAGTCCTTTTATTCTTAAAAATGTTTTCAGTAATTATTCTGCAGTATTTCAAATTTCGCTAAGGATTCCATAGAACCATAGTATTGAATTATATATTTAGTCATTAAGTTAATAAATTCATCTTTTTTATTCTCAGGAATGAGTAAGTAATCAGGAGCTACACATATCTGACCTGCATTTAAACATTTACCCCATGCAACTCTTTTGCAGCCTGGTCTTAATCAGCGGATGGATCCACTATCACCGGGGATTTTCCTCCAAGTTCAAGAGTAACGGTAGTGAGATTTTTTGCAGCGGCACTGATAACAATTTTCCCAACTGAAGGGCTTCCTGTGAAAAGATATTATCAAAAGGCTTTTGGAGAAGCAGTTGAGAAACCAGATAATCTCCTTCAAATACTGCAATTTCGTTTTGCTCAAATACTTCAGAAAGTATTTTTTTCATGCAGGCAGTAGTAGATGGGCTGAACTCTGATGGTTTCAGTATTACGCAATTTCCTGCTGCAATAGCTGATATAAGGGGATCTATAGTTAGCTGAAAAGGGAAATTCCAAGGAGACATTATGAGTGAAATGCCTCTTGGTTCATATTTTATCTTGCATTTAGCTCCAAAGTGACAAAGTGGAGTGGCAACTTTTTTATCATGCATCCATTTATGCAGATTTTTTATTGTATGTTTAATTTCTGATGTAACCGGATATATTTCCGTTAAAAGAACTTCTTCTTCAGGCTTTTTAAAATCCATATATATGGATTTTAAAATATCTGTCTTATATTTCATTATGCATGAATTTAGCTTCTTAAGTTTTTGAATTCTATCGTTTGCTTGTTTCTCTGAGATTCCATTTATTATTCACTTGAAGCTTGAAGATTCTATCTATTTCTTTCTCTATGAGAACTAGGTCAGTATTCATTTATTCTACCTTCTTTATATTTTAATATTAATCCATTACTTAAGCTATGTATTAAATTTTTTCATAAAATAAGTTATATGTTAAAAAAACACTATCAAGTTTTATTTAAGTTCAATAAATTGATAGTGTTTTTAAAATGTAAAAAGTTCTTAATTCATACTTTCAAGGTATTCGTCATAGGTTACCGCTTTATCAATAATTCCTTCAGGTGTAATCTCAATAATTCTGTTTGCTATGGTTTGAATAAATTGATGGTCATGGGAAGCAAACAAAATATTGCTTTTATAGTCCATTAAACCGTTATTAAGTGCTGTTATTGATTCTAAGTCAAGATGATTTGTAGGTTGATCAAGAATTAATACATTAGCATTTTTTCTGAAGCATCATTTTAGATATCATGCAGCGTGCTTTTTCGCCAGAAAGTACATTTACGGATTTTAAGCTTCACTGCCAGAAAATAGCATTTTACCAAGGAAGCCTCTCAAATAATTTCAGATTTTTCTTCTGAAACTGCCTTAGCCAATCGACAAGAGTCAGCACTGTGTCATTAAAAAATTCGGAGTTATCTTTTGGAAAATAGGCTTTAGTTATTGTGATTCCCCATTTATATTCTCCGCTATCAGGTTCCATTTCTCCTGAAAGTATTTTAAAGAGTGTTGTTTTAGCTATTTCATTTTCTCCTACCAATGCTATTTTATCACCTTTTGAAAGTGTAAAACCGATATTGTTCAATATTTTTTCACCATCTATAGTTTTGGTAACACCATCTACTTGAAGTATATCATTACCAACTTCTCTTTCAGGCTTAAATCCTACAAAAGGATATTTTCTATTTGATGGCTGGATATCGTCAAGAGAGATCTTATCCAAAAGTTTTTTCCTTGAAGTGGCTTGTTTGGATTTTGAAGCATTTGCGCTGAAGCGTTCTATAAACTCCTGCAAATCTTTTATTTTATCTTCTTTTTTCTTGTTTTGATCTTTCATCATCTGAATAGCAAGTTGGCTGGATTCGACCAGAAATCATAGTTTCCTACGTAAAGTTTTATCTTCCCATAGTCCACATCTGCCATATGAGTACAAACTTTATTAAGAAAATGTCTATCATGAGATACTTACAATAAGTGTGCCTTCAAAGTTAATCAAAAATTCCTCAAGCCAGTTGATAGATTTAACATCTAAGTGGTTGGTAGGCTCATCCAGTACTCAATATTGTTGGTTTACCAAAAATTGCTTGTGCTACAGAACTCTAACTTTTTCAGAACCTGCAAGATTAGCCATGTTTTTATCATGAAGGTCTTCCTTGATGCCCAGCCCCTGAAGCAGTGAGGAAGCTTCAGCTGCTGCTTCCCAACCATTTAATTCGAGCAAATTCACCTTCAAGCTCAGATGCTTTGATACCATCTTCATCTGTGAAGTCAGGTTTTGCATAAAGTGCATCTTTTTCTTTCATGATTTTATAAAGCCTGGAATTTCCCATAATTACAGTTTCAAGAACCTTAAAGTCATCATATTCATAATGATTTTGCTTTAAAACCGACATTCTGATATCTTTGGAAATGCTTATTTCACCCGTATTGGGTTCTATTTCTCCGATAAAATCCTTAAAAAAGTGGTTTTGCCTGCTCCGTTTGACACCTATGACGCCATAGCAATTGCCTGGAGTGAATTTTAGATTTACATCATGGAAAAGTTTTTTGTCTCCATATCTTAAGCTTACATTAGTTACATTAATCAAATTATTTTCCATCCTCTACTGAAATTTTCATATTCATCAGTAATCTATAACATAAATTTGATAACAAATCATCTGTTTTTCACTTTATGTTTGTGTTAAATTATTATATTAATTCTTAGATTGTACTATTTAAATATCTAATGTTTTTTTAGTACTGGTGTAATTAGTTGATAGGTGAAAAATCAATATTGAGCTGATCTATGAAATTCAACTGTGACCTTAAAAAGATCCCCTTCAACTTCATCATCCACTATAAGCACATTATATTTAGACATATAATCTCAAACCCTTTCATATTTAGCTTCATTCATTACAATATATATTTTACATTATATCATCTCCTAACTTTTTACCCAGCATAGTTATATTTTACATAACATTGCTTACAAATAACTTAACAAAATTCTTACAAATTTATTAAGTTATTTAAAGCATTTTTGTTAAGAATTTTGTAGAAACTTCATAAATAAAGTATAAGTTTTCTTCATATATTTACAAATTATTATAGAATGTAACTTAAATATGTATTTTATGGTTGCATTGTACTGAAATTTGGTATATTCTATATATAGTTAATAGTTAGGCATCTTCGAAAAATAACGAGTTAATATATTAGCTTATTTTATTTAAGATGATTTAATAAAGTAATAAACGATTACAGAGGTGTTCTTGATTGGAAGAAATAGTTTATAATTCAATCATTATTACGTTTTGCAATAAGAGTAAAGAAGAAATTGATTTTATCTATGGAAAGGCTGTCAATATTTTTAATGAAATGATAACAGATACTATTTGGGATGGATTAATTACAACATTTATGATAGTATGTAATCACAGCAAAAATGATTCGTTATTTTCAGGTAATTTGAGCAGCAAAAAGGAAGATTTTTTCGTATGGCTTAAGAATGGGAAAATTGCAACAAGCGTAAAAAAAAATAACATTAATATTCCAGTTGAATCTAATAAACTCACTGGTTGAGATAAATTATGACAATGATAATAGTTGGAAACAAGAATAGTTAAGCCAGATTATTTAAGATTAACCTGGCTTAACCGAAAATATAAATTTGAACGCTTTAGAGTTATCTTCACAAACGAAGAATACAGATAAATATCAGTTC